>CATOTH010000001.1 GCA_951813065.1 uncultured Bryobacterales bacterium
TGCGCGACTCTGCTTTGACTCCGACTCCGGGGTCTTGGATTGCTTGCCTGCTGGCTTGGCACGGCGTCTCTAGTTAGCGCCCTGTGGCCGCTGGTGCCGTGAGAGTGGGCGGCTTGCGATGTCCTGCCCGCGTCACGCGATTCAATTGCGGTATTCTCGGCATGTTCGAGACGTTGAGAGAGTGGAGACCGAAACGATCCTGATTCACGGAGCGCCCGAGTCCGCGGATACCTCGGCCTCTCCCGCGAAGACCTGAGGAATCAGCCTCCATGTTGCACTTTTCCGTGCTGATCGCATTGTTGCTCTTGGCCGCCCCGGTCGATGATCCATGCCAGCCTGGCTTATGCGAGGCTTCCCGGATTACCTCCCGAGATCCAGTCGACTTTGCGCAAGATCGATGAGCAAGCGCGTAGGCAGGACAAGGAGGGACGGACCCCTCTGCACTGGGCTGCCATCAAGGGCGACAAGGTGAGGACGCTGACCCTGATGGATTCATGTGCTGATCCCTCCATCAAGGACAAGGACGGCAAGACAGCGCTGGACTATGCTGAGGCCGGCTTCGGAAAGTACCACAGGGACGTGGCGAGGTTGATCCGATCCCGAGGACCGATGAGGGCGAAGGAATGAGACTGGCAGTTCTACTCGCTGTGCTCGGCAGCATCCCTGCTCTTTCGGCCGGGGTGATACCGAAGGGATCGTCAGTGTTCTTTCTGGATACCCAGCGAGGCCTACCAGCGTGGAGGCTGCTAGTGAACTTCCGGTTCGCGAAGGTTCCGCTGCACATCGTACATCGGTCAGAGGATGCCGAATACTTTCTTAGGGTTTCCTACGGCCCGAACCGTATCAGTACACCTGACGGTCGGTTTGTCGCGGTGTCTGTCACGCTTGAGGTCATTGACGCTGAGGATGATCAGGTCGTTTGGTCGAACACTGCCAGCCGGAAACCTGGGTGGGTGGTGCATCTACCGGAGCGCCCCCCTACCTATGCGGTGATGCGAAGTCTACGCGAGGCGATGGAAGAGTAGCCCGTCACTGTTGGGACGACTTTCAATTCTCGTCCGGCAACTCATCCGCGATGACCGCTTGGGTGAACACGGTCTCTTGGCAGAGTCCTTCATGGCATGGATTCCGTTGCACTCTGGCGCTCCGATCGTTTCGTACACAGAGTCCATGCGGTGAACGAGACACGAGCGCACGTCGAAGGAACTGGGACCCGGCGAGCCCCTTCCTGGATCAGACGTTTGGTCCGATGACTGCTTCCCGCAGACTCGGGGGCAGGTGAACGGCGCTACCGTAAGCTGAAATCACCCTGTACACCGAGGTGATCCGACAGGAACGTGCCATCGGCGTGCCAGTCATGTCGGGCCAGTCCTCCCTCCCCCGACCGCCGTGCAGCCTTGTGGACCCGCCCCCGAGAACCGCCTCTGGCACCCCGTGCTCCACTTTCTGGCCACTGCCTGCGGCCTTGACGCCGCCTGCTCGGCCGCCGTCGCAACGGCGTCTTCCTCCGCCGGCATGGACCCCGGCTGCCGCAAGCCCCAACGCGGCTTCTGGCTGCCCGCCAACTCCAGCGATCCCGCCGCGATCCTGCTCGTCGAGAGTGCCATCGACGCCCTCTACGGCCTGCTGCTGGTCCCCTCTCGGCACCCTACGCAACGACCCCATCAGGCAGGAAATGTTGTAAATATTTCTTGACACAAGCGGGGCCACTGCTAGAATGAGAGCATGTTAAATGATGTAAAAACACGTTCGGCTGTCCTCTTCGTGGCTATTGTGCCCGCCGCTCTCTTGGCTGCATGGGGGATTGTTGACGTCTCCTTCCCGGCCCCGACTCACGCCACGTCACTGCTGGCCTTGGCGGCAGCGTCTGGCATTGCCGCTCTCGCCAGCTATCGGGCCCGGCCTCGATGTTCCGCCAATCGGGCGTCCGAGTCTGCCAAAGCGGAGCAGGTCCCGCTGCAGGTTGGCCCTGCGCTATCGGTCCGTGCGGCGTGCGAGCGCTCAGTCAGGCTTTCGCCGTTGCCGCTCGCGCTGCTTGCTGCGGGAACGCTGTCCGCCGAGGTCGACACTCGAAAGAATGTTGTCGTGGCAGGCGGTGACGGCATCGCGATCGCGTCCGTTTGCTCGGATGGGCAGTACATGCTCTTGGTCACAAAACACCCGGAAGCCGAGCCATGGAAGCAGGCGCTCCGAGCTACGCCAGAAGCGGATCGCATTGCCATTGCACTGCGTTTCGAGGACAAAGCAGAGGAGGGCGAGCGCCTCTTGTACCGAATCTCCGGACTGCCTGGGGCTTGGAGCGTTCCGAACGGTCGCACCTACACCGGAAGTCTCGAATCGGTGAGCGTCCCTCAAGACCTCTACATGAGAGTTTGGCTTCCCGGAGAAGACAGATCGGGGCCAGGACATCTGATCCCCGGGCTGACCCAAGAAACTGTGGCACGCATGTGGCTCAATGTCCTCACCTGCAGCGCCTCAAAAAAGCAATGAGGTCGGAGTGAAGTCAAGCACGGGTCCCGCGGGGCACAGGGCTGGAATTGGTGCGCGGGAGCAGGTTCCCTCGGGCTTCCGTGACAAACGGCGGATTCGGTTCCGGGGCTGGCCGTACTCGATGGCGTGCGCCGGGTAGTCACAGGACCCAAGCTTCTACAACCAGAAGAACACTCCACAATGGAGCAAGGATTAGGATCGACGTTCGAAGTGTTACAGTCTGTGTGACTGTTGACACGCCGACCGCCACCAAGAGAAGACTCCAAATTGAAAACACGTTGATTGACGAAGCCAACTCAAATAGTTCCGGGGAGTTCGTGGATTCCTGTAAGAGTAAGGCGGCACCCAGTCCAAGGGTGATGTCGAGATCTACTTCTGCCGGATCTAGCAATGGCAGAATCAGCATGGTAAGCAGCGTTGAGGCGAAGAATGGCAGATTTGCATATGAAGCAATTGCGATCGAGTGCCTGAATCCAAGTGAGCCACCCCGCAACCTGCCAAACAATCCGGTTAGTACAGCCGCTGTCATGACAATTGAAACCAGGTAGCCCAATGGTATGAGAATGTAGAAGATGCCAGCTGAGGCGAACATCGCAGCGGAGTCTCTCATGTCCAAGTCGTTCTGAGAAATATCGTATTCATTCTGTAGAGCCTGCTCCATGCCGACAGAATGCGAGACCAAGAAAATGTGCAAGGTCCCGACTAAAGTAACCATTGTCACGGGAACAATCCACCCAGGGCGAACTCGAATGTCATCGAACGCCTTGACTGGATGCAAGAGAACATCAACCAGACGCCCCCACTCCTGCCTTACTAGTTGATCGGATAGAGGTTTCTTCACTTGTTTCTCCTGTTGGTGGCGTCTGAATTGCTTCTCATAATTGCGGTGCTAGGCCAGCTGATGATTCGCAATTGATGCCGGTTCTTGCCAAGACCTGCAGGCCGACACCAAGGTCCGTATTGTACATTCAGACCGGCTTGCGCAAGGTGATCCAATACTCGCTTGCCACCTCCATCGACCGGGCCTTATGGTCAAAACCGATACTCATGGAGCCGTTATGTTCTCTTCGGCGAGCGACGTAAGGATTGAGCGCCCGAGCCTATCAACGCTCTCCCTAGTATTCGACAGTGCCACTACGCCGTGGCGACCGTCCTCGGTAAAGCCTAGGTAGCTCGTGTGACCCCTGGTGCCACCGTTGTGCCAGATCACGAGCTGTGGAAGAGAACTGTAACGCGACCGCCCCCAGTTCATGCCAGTCGCCCTTCGATTGCTCTCCCTGAAGAGCTCCTGGTGGGACCGCTCAATCGCTGGCTGAATGGCCGAATCTACCATTCCCATGTTCGCCTTCAGGAACTTCAGCATGTCTGCACCGCTTGATCGAATGCCGCCGCCAGCCTGCAGGTGATTCGGAAGGATCCATTCGGAATTCGTCAGCCCCAACATGACTGGCCCAAGCCTCGCCGACCAACGGTACTTCCCTGCCACTCTGTGTCGGTCCGCGCCGTCATGGCTAGTCGAAGTATCGTGCATTCCCAGAGGTTCGCAGATCTGGTGCCTCACCAAGTCCCCGTAATCCGATCCGCTTCTCGTCGCAAGTATGTGCCCGAGGAGTGAGACCGCGAAATTCGAATAGTGGTGTTCAGTCCCCGGGATGAAATGCAGCTGGCTTGTGGCAACGGCCTCTCGAAACAGCTCTTCAGAGTAGCTACGATACGGATCGCCGCCGAACAGCAACGAATTCACCAACGATCCTATGCGGAGATGGTTGGCCGGAAGTCTGGGGAATCCAGAAGTGTGCGTAGTCAAGTGTTCCAGCGTGACTTGGCTCGCTGACTCGGATAGCGACCAGCCTCTTGGCAACAGCTCAGCAATCCGCGTGTCGAGCGTGAGTTCTCCGCTTTCGATCTGGCGCGCCAACAGAATTCCAGTGAATGCCTTCGTAATGGAGCCGATCTCGAATAGTGTGTTTTCGTCTACGGGAGATCGATGGCCGAGGTGGCGAGCCCCATAGCCGAGAACTGTCTCTTTCCCGTCGGCAATCGCGGCAATCACAAGCCCCACACGGCTTTGCGCGTTGAAGTCTCGCTGGACATGTTCCGTAACGAGGTTTTCTAGGCGATTGTGGGCCAGCGGCTGGCGAGGCACGGAATTCGGGGAAATCCCAATCCTCACGCCAATGGACCATAGGACTCCGATTCCTATACAGACGTAGCCCACGGCCAAGAGAGGACGAAGTCGCACCCGGGCTTGATGGCCACGGTCCGCTACATCAGCGGGCTCGGAAAGCGAATCCGGTCCATCCGTTTCTACACCGTGTTCTGGCTTGTTGTTCTTCATCTAACAACCGAAGTGCGGATTGGGACATTATTCCAAAGTGGATCAGTCTTGCCTCTTGCCTCTACTCGCCCGTTTGGAGGACAGGCGAACCAATCAGTCGGATAATACTGCTCCAAGCAGAGCGAACACTAGCACGCGGATCCACCGCACGACCGCGGGGAGGTTGTGTATGGGACTTCGTGCAACGACCGTCTAGTTGCTCCCTGATCGTTCTGGCTGGCACTCGGCCGGGAACCGTTTGGCTGCAGTCGTCATGCCTCGGCCCGAGTGCAGGCCCGATACTGGGATACGCTGGAACGCGTGAACCCAATACCGTCAGAAGCGGTAACCGCCCCACTACTCGGGCACCTCTTGATCGTCCGCTGGGGACGAGGCTGGCGTCTGCTTGTCCGATTCGTCGCTGTTCCCCGGCTCCGTCAACGGTTCCCGCTCCGGACGAAACGCGCTAGCGAGGGCACCCTCGGCGATGGCTAGTAGGCCGCTTGTCCGCAATCGCCGATTGACGACCCGCGTTACGATCCCTTCCAAGCGGTCAAACTCTGGCTCAGGGGATTTCGAAAGTCGGAGGACGGCGCCAGCAAAGTCTTGAATCCACTCCCGTAGCGGTAGGAGGCGGAGGCGCATGGGCAGTCTGTCACGAGTGACCGTCGCGTACACATCACCACTGTCGTTTACCGCGACGGAAAGCGGTTCGTCGGGGCTCTTCTCGGCTTTCTGAGCTGTGTTTAATTCCTGCACCGCGAGTTCGAGTACCGCGAGCGATTCCTCGAATCGCCCTGTACGCGCCAAGGCTTCCGCAATCGCCACTCGGATCTTCGGACGAATCTCGTCAGGCACCTGTGCCGTCGCGCTACCTGCCAGTTGGATAGCGTCGGCCGCAGCCTGCGAATCCTTCTCGAGGCGATTGCCGGACTCGTCCGACAGGTTCCAGTGTGCCGAGGCGAGGCTGAGAGCCGCTAGGACCAGGTGGAGCTTGTCGTTCAGCGTAGAGAGTCCGAGACGGGCTGCCTCCAGATCGCCCTCGTCGATCGCTTGTTGGACTTCCTTCAGGGCAATGATATCGAGCAGTGGTCGACGGATCTCGTCCTCCAGCTCCGCCACGAGTTCGCGCGCCTCGTCCAGGCGACCCCAGTTGATCTTGCCGCACGCCAGACGGAATCGGAGCCGGGCCTTAGTGGGCTCATCGGGAGCTGACTCAATCTGCTCCTCAAGTCCGGGCGATGGCCCGCCGGACAACGACCGACGAATGCGTTCCGCGTGCACGGACAGGCCCTGGGTTTGATCCAGCCTTGCCTGTTGCTCGCCCAGGAGGCTCGAAAGGGCCGGCACTTGATGGGGAGCGTGCGATTTCGCCCAGGACTCCAGTTGCTTCGTCAATCCGAATGCGAGGATGTCTGCTTGCCCCAGCGCTCCCAGGCGGGCAAGGGCTGCGTTTGACGACGCGATGTACAGGCTCGCAAGTTCATCGGGGATTCCCGGTCGGGTCGCCGAAAAGCCATAAACTGTGCCCGCCGCCGTAGGCCTCACATGCATGGCATCGGGGCCGAATGGCGACTCCACCGGGCCGAAGACGTAGTTTCCTAGCGCAAAAAGCTCTGCGACAGACCCCGATGACGTGACCTTCCGGAGAGCATGCTGAAAGACGGCGTCAGCTTCTGCTGGCCGCTCTTTTCTTAGGCGGTTGAGTGCCTCGGCAAAGCTGGTGTGTCCCCAAGTGTCCAAGTCGGAGAGGGTTTCCGCGACATCGTGTGCGAAGCCCGCAGCCGCGGCAGGGTTTGTCCTCACGGCGTCGAGAGTCGCCACTAGGCGTGCCCAAGGCTGGAGTCTCGGCAAGTCCTCGCGACCGGTTGGGGACCTGCTCGAGAACTCTGGATGACAGTTGGTCGCTCTTGAGACAAGCTTCGACAGCCGTAAGACGGACGACCGTTCGTCGAGGTCGAAGGCCATGCCGGCGGAAACGGCATAGGCTTTCTCGAACACTCGAACACCGAGCTCCTTGTCATGCCGGCAGGCCACCTCTCCCAGCTGTGACAAGGCATTGAGCACTGCCGGCGTCTGGGGCATTCCCAACAGCAGTTCCGAGAGCTTGTCGACGCGATCCATCGCCTGGGCCTGGTCCGCGGTGTACTCACTGTCCGGCTGCACCGAGGGTTGCTCTTGCCCATTCAGGTGCAGACCCCCGGCGACGACGACTGTCGCGAGCGAAATCGGAGCGTGACGCAGGGCATGCATGATGCTTCAGGCTTCCAAGGATGTACAGGGGGATCGGAAGGTGTCTGACGGTTCGTAAGTCTACACCATCGACGGACGCATTCTTCGATTGCACCGCGACTGGGCCAACACAGTCTTCGACTTCAGTCCAGATGCCGACAGAGGGTCGTGGAAGAGGCGTGCCACCACTCGCGCGCCGCGGTTGCGCTTGACTTCGGTCAGTCATTGAGTTGATTCCCCTTCGAACTGAGTGACGAGTGCGGTATCTCGCCATTGCGAAGACCCGTGCGCTCAGGAGCCGCAACCCAGATCGCCTCCCAATCGTCCGAACGGTCACTGGAGACCCGATGTTGGGACGAAACCGCGAAGAACACCTCAAGGACCCCTACCCGGGGCTGTTCCAGAACCCGCCCTTGCTGGATCCGGACTTCGACGCCGACAAGAGCGTGCCCCTGGTTCGCTACGGGATCCTAGCCGACGGCCAAGAGGACGCCGCGGGCGAGTTCCACTGACGGCAACAACGATGATTCACGCTGGGCGCTACGCCCCGCCGGGCAAGCGCCTCGGCGAAGTCGAGGTCTCCGACACCGAGGGCAAGCTGCTCGGCCGCGACCGGCAGGCCCACACCAGGGTGCACGGCCAGAAGACGGTCCAGTGGGACAGCGACGCCGGCCACGGGGCACGTGCCGATGAAACCGAGGCCCGCGTCCGTGCGATGGGTCCGCTGTCCCCAGCCCGGTAGCGCTCCAGGCCCGGCAGCATCCGGCCCCTACCCGAAAAGCCCACGGCGCGTGGCAGTTTCGCCCCCTCGTGGCTGGCCCCCTCCATGCTCGCCCTGGCGACCTGACTGCCGACCGGGTTGGAATCACGCGAACCCAATACCGTCAGAAGCGGCAACCGCCCCACTAGTCGGGCGCTTCTTGCTCGTCCGCTGAGGACGATGCTGGCGTCTCCCCGTCCGGTTCGTCGCTGTTCCCCGGCTCCGCCAACGGTTCATTCGCTGGGCGAAACCCGCTGGCGAGGGCGCCCTCGGCGATGGCCACCAGGCCGCTTGTTCGCATTCGCGGATTGACGGCCCGGGTTACGATCCCTTCCAGGCGGTCAAGCTCTGGTTCAGGGGATTCCGAAAGCTGAAGGACTGTGCCAGCGAAGTTGGAAATTCGCTCCAGTGGCGGCAGGAGGCTGAAACCAAACATGGGCAGATTGTCACGAGTGGGCGTCGCGTACACAGCACCACTGTCGGATACCGTGACCGAAAGCAGTTCGTGGGGGCTCTTCTCGGCTTCCTGAGCAGTGTTGAATTCCTGCACCGCGAGTTCGAGTGCCGCGAGCGACTCTTCGAATCGCTCTGTAAGTGCCAGGGCTCCGGCAACCGCCACCCGGATCTTCGGACGAATGTCGTCAGGGACCTGTGCCGTCGCGCTGCCTGCCAGCTGGATAGCATCGGCCGCAGCCTGCACATCCTTCTCAAGGCGAATGCCGGAATCGTCCGACAGGTTCCAGTGGGCCGAGGCCAAGCTGAGGGTCGCCAGGGCCAGGTGGAGTCTGTCGTTCAACGTCGAGAGCCTGAGACGGGCCGCCTCCAGATCACCCTCGCCGATCGTTTTCTGGACTTCCTTCAGGGCAATGATATCGAGCAACGGCGGACGAATCTCGTCCTCCAGCTCCGCCACGACTTCGCGCGCCTCTTCCAGGCTACCCCAGTTGATCTTGAGGTACGCCGAATAAAATCGGAGCCGGGCCTTGGTGGGCTCGTCGGGAGCTGACTCAATCTGCTCCTCAAGTCCGGGCGATGGCCCGCCTGATAACCGCTGACGAATGCGTTCCGCGCCCATAGGCAGGCTCTGGGTTTGGTCCAGTCTTGCCTGTTGATCGCCCAGGAGGCTCGCAAGGGCCGGCAGCAGATGGGGAGCGTGCGATTTCGCCCAGGACTCCAGCTGCTTCGTCAATCCGAATGCAAGCATGTCTTCATGTCCCAGCGCTCCCAGGCGGGCAAGGGCTGCGCTAGACGACGCGATGTAGAGGTTCGCCAGTTCGTCCGGAATTCCTGGTCGGGTCGCCGAGAAGACAAAAACTCTGCCCACGCCCACAACACCCATAGACCCGACGGCACCGGGACCTAGCGGCGACTCCTCCGGGCCGAATACGTAGTTCCCGAGCGCGAAAAACTCTCCGACCGACCCCGATGACGTGACCTTCCGGAGAGCGTGCCGAAACACGGCGTCAGCTTCCGCTGGCCGCTCTTTCCTTAGCATCCTCAGTGCCCCGGCAAGGCTTTGGTGATCCCGAGCGTCCAGCTCGGAGAGGGTTTCCGCGACATCGTGTGCGAAGCCCGCAGCCGCGGCAGGGTTTGTCCTCACGGCCTCCAAAGTGGCGCTCAGGCGTCCCCGGGCCTGGAGTCTCGGTGAGTCCTCGCGGCCGGTTGGGGACCGGCTCGAGAACGCTGGATGACAGTTCGACGCTCTCGACACAAGCGTGGACAGCAGACGGAGGGAGGACTCCTCGTCAAGGTCGAACGCCATGCCGGCGGAAACGGCATAGGCTTTCTCGAACACCCGAACGCCGAGCTCCTTGTCGTGCCGGCAGGCCACCTCTCCCAGCTGTGACAAAGCATTGAGCACTGCCGGCGTCCGGGGCATTCCCAACAGCAGTTCCGAGAGCTTGTCGACGCGATCCATCGCCTGGACCTGGTCCGCGGTGTACTCACTGTCCGGCTGCACCGAGGGTTGCTCTTGCCCATTCAGGTGCAGACCCCCAGCCAGGACGACTGTCGCTAGCGAAATCGGAGCGTGACGGAGGGCATGCATGATGCTGCGGGCTTCCAGAGCTGTAGGGGGATCGGGAGGTGTCTGACGGCTCCTAATCTACACCATCGACGGACGCATTCTTCGATTGCACCGTGACCGGGCCAACACTGTCCTCGACTTCAGTCCAGCTCGCCACTGAGGCTCGACCACCTGTCGATGCTGACAGAGGGTGCTGGAAGAGGCGTGCCACTGATCGCCCCCTCGATTGGCCTTGGCCTTGGTCAGTCAACAAGTTGATTCTCCCTCGAACTGCGCGACGAGTGCGGTATATCGCCCTCGCTAAGGCCTGGGCGCTCCCAAGTCTGCAGAATGCACAGTCTCATCCGGGCGCGCACGCTTCCACCCTCGGCCACCTCTGCCGCATCGTGGTGATCCAGACTTGGCAGAGGCTCCGCGGGGCCCTTGCATCCGTGCGCGCTGGGCTGCGAGAGGATGGCGACGAGCTCAGCAGGCACACGAAGTGGTGAAGGCATGGCAAACCAGTTCGAAGCGAGCCGGTCCAGGGGGCTGAACCGTAGCCAGCCGACGGTGGCGCAGATTCCTGCGTGAGGTGCGAGTGTCCAACCGAACCATGTGCTCGGTGCTGATTATGCGGCCCCAATCGGGATGGGCTGCATTTGCGATTCCGATTTAGTCCTTGCGCAGGATGGCAAGATTCAGGCGGTCACGGCCCGAACTGTGCGCCGGAATCGGGGAATCGGATGACGGAGGGCCCACGGAGGGGGAAGGTCCCGCATGCGCCGGATGGTCCTACTCGAACCTCTGCTTGCGGGGGGCCAGGATCCGCACTCTACAGATCATGATGGTGGATCATTTGATGAATAGGGATCAGTTCAGTTGATCAACGGGTTGGTTGCACGCGGCCAGACTTCACGATTCGGACGTTCGCCCATTTGCGAGGGGAGTCTGGCGATCATCGCTTGGTCCACGTTTGGCGTATTCGTGCCGCAAGCTTGGCACGTAAACTCGCTCGCCGCCAAGCAGCGGGAGCGACAAGATTGCCGGACTCGACCGGTCGAATTCGGATCGGTTCAGCACACCAAGTAGAACAAAGAGGGCAATGAAAATCGAGAAGATGATTTCCTAGAACGCCGTGATAAGCGGTGTCTGTACACCCCGTGCCGCTAGTCAGGTCAGCGGCCATCGAGATGCTCTATGGAGTCCGGAATGGCCATGGGTGTCTGACCCGCCTCAGCCCGTATGGCGCAGGGCGTCGACAATGGGCTTGCGGGCCGCCACTGCGGCTGGCACTGCCGAGCTAGTGAGCCCCACGGCGAGCACGATGGCAAAACATGGAAGCACTCCCCAGATCGGGAGGGTGAACCCGGGTACGAACTGGGCCATAGCGCCTGCGATCACCATCGTCACGCCAAGCGTGAGCGCCACGCCCACGACTCCGCCCAAGACGGAAATCAGAGTCGCTTCGCCCAGCACTAGAGCCAGCACTGAAGTGGATGGAAATCCAAGAGTCTTGAGAACCCCGATCTCGCGAGTGCGCTCGCGAACAGACATCGCGATGGTGTTGGCCGAAACCATCAGCATCGTGAACACGATCGCCGTCCCGATTGACAACAGGAAGAGCTTCACGTTGCCGATTTGTTTGACGAACGCCTGCGCGAAGGCAGCCTCTGCCTCGGTCTTGGTTGGTGCGGGTGTGTTCCGAAACATCTCGTCAACCGCCTGGGACACAGACGATGCATCTTCAATAGAGCGCAGACGGATCACGAATAGACTGACGTCCGAACCCCTTTCCGGCCCCAAGCCTTCCTCCAGATACTTGATATGGAAGAAAGAATTGAAGTCGTCCGGCCCCTCAAAGATCGCTCGAATGTTGAGTTCCGGATCGAAGTCAGAAAAAATGCCCTGGAGCGTAATCCTCCGGCCCAGCTCCAGCCCCAATCGGTCGGCAACAGACTTCCCTATTGTCATCCCTTGACGGTCCCGCTTGAACGCTTTGAGTTGCTCAGGTGGAACATCGTATTCCGGAAAGACATCGAAGAGTTCGTCCGGTTCCACCGCGAAGTGGGGAAACATGTTCTCAGCTTGCCGATCGATATAGAAACCGGCGAACCAATTCATGGCTACAAGGCTGTCGACGCCATCGATCGCCGCAATCCTGGCGCGGTAAGGGTAGGGAAGGACTTGGGTCACGGACACCTTGTGACGCGTGAGCAATCGGAGGGCTGACTCCGCTCCGACCTCCGTGTTGTAGAGCCAGCCGTAGACCGAGAACAGCGATCCGAGCAGAAACACCGAAATCGAGTTGCTGAGGATCGTCAGGATGGATCTTCGGGCATTCCTGCGCAGGTTCTTCCAGATCAGGAACCAGTGCTTATGCATGGCGCCTCCCGTAACAGGCTACAACTGCTCTGGTTTTCCCCACTGCCCAGGAGGACTCCGCGAGCGAGCCGCCCGTGTTTGGTTGCCTTTCTGATCCACATTGAGCCCAGCTCTCGCAACCAAGGGAGAAAGGGCCGAGCTGTTGGAATGTGCGCGACAGTTTCGCGCCATTCACGAGTCGTTTGGCCAACGGCACCGGCAGCGGGTTGTTTGAAGCCTCCCCCTGCACAGCGGCGGGCACCCCTATCCGTCGTCCAGCATGCCGCACGGAGAACTCTCACTCTGTCATACACCTTCGTGGTACCCGTGAACCATCTGTTGGCAACGCCCGAGCACGAGCTCTCCGGTGCCTGCGGAACTGGGTGAGGACTCAACCTAGACGGAGGGAGGCTGCCGTTCTCGATGATGGCCGCAGGGTGACTTCCGAGCTACGGCGTGTGTTGCCGATGCGAAGATTCGACTATCGACGCCGTGCAACCAGGCTACTTGGCATAGCCGGCTAGCCGCGGCTCAGCACGTCCTCACTCCCCATCGGACAGTGACGCCCGAAATTCTTTCAAGAAAGCGCTTGACAACAACTGTACTAGAGTCCATAGTACAGTTATGTTGCCCTTCACGGTCAAGTTGGGAACGGGCTCCTCGGTTTACCAGCAACTGGTGTACGCCGTGCAAAAGGCGATCGTTTCGAACCAACTGGTACCTGGCGACAGGTTCCCCTCGGTCCGAACCCTGAGCCAGGAACTGCGGATCAATCCCAACACGGCGCAAAAGGTCGTGACTCGACTGGTAGACCAGGGACTCCTGGAAGTTCAGCCGGGAGTCGGGACCGTTGTCGCTCAACTTCCGGAGCCCTCACCACGGGAGCGCTCCGCCCTCCTCGTCCATGAGGTTGAGCAGTTGGTCGTCGAAGCACGGAGACTGTCGCTAACGATGGAGCAGGTGATCGAGGCGATCCAGGTCCAATGGGCTCAACTCTCCGCAGCCCGGCCGGGTCGGCAACAGGAACATAGCGTGGCCAAGGAGGTCGGGAGCGAATGAACACAATCATTGAGACTCAAGGGCTCTCGCGGCGGTTTGGCAAGAACCTGGCCGTCACGGATCTCACCATGAAGGTGCCGAGAGGACGCATTTGCGCCTTGCTCGGACCGAACGGTGCGGGCAAGACCACCACGATCAAGATGCTCATGAACATGATCCGGCCGTCCGCAGGAAACGCCACCGTTCTCGGTACGGAGTCCGTTCAACTCGGACCCAGGGAGTTGTCTCGCATCGGGTATGTCTCCGAGAACCAGGAATTGCCCGGATCGATGAAGGTCTGGGAGTTGATCGACTACTGCCAACCCATGTATCCATCTTGGGACGAGGACCTTTGCGATGACCTGGTCCAACTGTTCGATCTCCCCCTCACCCAGAAGATCAAGAGCCTTTCCCGTGGTGTCAGGATCAAGGTCGCCTTGCTCGTAGCCCTCGCCTATCGCCCGGAACTGGTCATTCTGGACGAACCGTTCAGTGGCTTGGACCCGCTCGTGCGGGATGAATTCATCCGGGGGCTGCTTGAACTGAGCGGCCGATCCGAGTGGACCGTACTCATCGCTTCTCATGACATCGACGAGGTAGAGCGCCTAGTGGATTGGGTGTGTGTCATTGATCGCGGGCAGCTGCGAATCTCGGAGTCCACTGCAGCGCTGGAGGATCGCTTCCGTCAATGCGAATTCACACTGGCCGCCGGCCAACAGCTCCCTGATCCAGTTCCAGACTCGTGGCTAACGGCCGAATCGTCGGGACAGAGGGTCCGGTTCGTGGTGACCGACTACCACGAGCAGACCGGCGAGGCGCAGATTCGGAAGGCTGTCCCCGGGCTCAAGGAAATGACGGTGAATCGCATGTCACTGAAAGCGATCTTCATGTCGCTCGCACGGCAATACCGGCGACACCGGGAGGTACAGACATGAAACTGGTGCTGCACATCATCCGCAAGGACTTTCGCCATCTTCGATTCATCTTCGGTACATGGTGCGCGCTGGTAATCCTGACAGGCGCCTGGAACGCTCATTGGGGTCGGCTGAAAGAGAATCCCGAATATTCCCATCATTTCTGGTCCTTCGTGTTGGAAGTCGCCATGGTGGAACTCCTGCTCCGTGCAGCTGTCGTCTCCAAGCTGATCCATTCCGACTCCGCGGTAGGAAGCACCGCGTTTTGGTTGAGCCGCCCGATCCCCAAGACCAATTTGCTGGCCAGCAAGGCCATCTTCCTAGCAGTGCTGGTGGTGCTGCCGGTGGCCATAGTGGAATCGGAATTTGGGACACTGCTTTCGGACACCCCTCCACAGTTTCTTGAGGCCTTGCTCTCCTCAATGGCCTATATTTCTGTGTTCACACTGATGGCGGCCTTGACGCGGAACCTCGTGGGCATGGCGACATTGGCGGCGATCGTGTTTGGCGCCATATGGCTCTTTTTCAGTGGCCTGATCCTTCTCAATAGGTGGTATTCGGAACACGGCAGGACTGGCTGGGACCTCTCCGGCGAATGGCTCTGGCTGTTCCTTGTTGTTGCGTGCGGAGCAGTGACCTGGCACCAGTACCTGACACGCCGAACCGGGCGAAGCAGGGTCCTCGCTTTCTTCGGAATCCCGATTGTCATCTTGGTCTTGTCCGGCCCGTGGTTTTGACGTGACTACTAGCAACGCTGGCGTGCGGAAACCCAGTGACCGACTATCACGAGCAGACCGGCGAGGCATGGATTCGGGAGGTTGTCCCCGGGGCTCAGGGAGATGACGGAAAACAGCATGTCACTCGCGCTGCACTACCGGCGACAAATGGAGGTACAGACATGAAATTGATGTTGCACATCATCCGCAAGGACTTTCGCCATCTCCGGAACATTCTCGGTACATGGTACGCGTTGGTGATCCTGATAGGCGCTTCAAGCGCACATAGGATTCGCCTGAACAATGAGCCTGACCTCGTCTTTGTTGACTTCCTCTTCCTCTTGTCACAAGCCGCCGTGGTGGAACTCCTGGTCCGTGCGGCAGTCGTCTCCAAGCTGATCCATTCCGACTCCGCCGTCGGAAGCACCGCGTTCTGGTTGAGCCGCCCGATCCCCAGAACGATGTTGCTGGCCAGCAAGGCTGCCTTCCTCGCAATGCTGGTCGTATTGCCCGCGGCCATCGTGGAATCGGCATTGGGGAGCCCTTTTGCGCAATCTCCTCCATCTTTACTTGAAGCCCTGCTCACCTCAATGGCCTGGGCTTCCATATTCACAATGCTGGCGGTCTTGACACGGAACCTCGCCGGCATGGCGGCCCTAGCGGGGATCTGCTTGGGTGTCCTGTGGACCGGATCCATTGGCGTGCGCTTTCTGACTAGGTGGCACTTGGAACAGGGTGGGACTGGCACGAAACTGTCCGACGAGTGGACCATGCTGTTCCTTGTCGTTGCGTGCGGAGCAGTGACCTGCCACCAGTACCTGACACGGCGGACCGTGCGAAGCAGGGTTCTTGTTTTCTCCGGAATCCCGATCGCCCTCCTCCTCTTCTCCGTCCCGTGGTCCTAGTGCGGCTTTCTAGCAACACTGGCGTGCGGAGACCCAAACGGCTGCGCCGCCACTGGACCTTGCAATCATCTCAATCCTGTTTCGACTCGATGCCTGATCGAGGTCGCGGACTCCTAGAGGTTGGACTCCAAATGGTTGATGAGCCGTGGTCCGGCTTGTTTCTTGGACAGCTGGTCGGTGAATTCAAGGTGGACTCCGCCACTTCTGAACTACGGACCGCAGTGATTGTGCCTCAATACCAAGTCATCATCATCCCGTCTCGTTCCTTGCTTTCCCGGCTGCTGATGAGGGTTTCCGAACCGCTCCGAACGGGTCGGCCTGTTCCAAATCTGGACAGGCCCTTCCCGGTCCCTCCGCCCGACGGTCTTCCCCGAGACGCTCGCATTGGCGGACGTTGAACTCCAGGTGCTGCCAGCACGATGCCGGGAACGACTCCGTTGGCACTTCCTCCAGCAGGCTGGCGAAATAGCGCAGGCCAGCCGCGTGGCAGGCGCTCAGGGCGGCACAGTGCCTGATGCCCGCGACGTAGCCAGGGAAGTGGACTCGTCGCGGCGGCAAGTGCGGGGGCATGGAGGTTGTCGCCGACCAGTCCAGGGCGCTTGCCTTCGCCCTCCAACGTAGAGCGTTTGGAGAATCAGGTGCTCCGTCGTGTAAGAAACTCGATAGTTCCGATGACTATCCCATAGAGGGGGCAACGTCGACTGCTCTGTGGCTGACCACGACAAGTTGTACAGGCTTGCGATTGATGCAAGCGGTGCTGCGCTGGCCCGACTGGCACGTGCATACGAAGCTGACGCCGACCGTCGCCGTGATCTCCTTCAACAAATCCACATCGCCATTTGGCGGAGCTTGGTTTCGTTCGACAAACGTTGCAGTCTCCGGACTTGGGTCTATCGAGTCGCCCATAACGTCGCTGCGACTCACGTGCTCAAGAGACGTCGGGCTCGTGGACGCCTGGTCGACCTCGAGACCCTCGAGACGGAACCTGGATACATCGATGGCGTGGCAGTGGCGATCGCAAGGGACTCTCTATCTAGGTTGCTCGATCTAGTTCGAAGACTGAAGCCGTTGGATCGGCAGATCATTGTCCTCCACCTCGAGGGGGAATCCGCGGCAGCAATCGCAGAGGTGTCTGGATTGTCGCCCGCAAATGTCGCGACAAAGATTCACCGGATCAAGAGGGTCCTGAGAAGCCAATTCCCGGGAGGAAGAGATCATGAATGAGCGTGGTGCAGAGAGGCAGCATGAAGCAGTGTGGAAGGCCCAGGAGCAAGAAGGCATCCCGATCACTTTGGAGGAAGTATGCACGAGGGCTCGTCAGCTTCACCAAGAAAGTGTCCGGGAATTCTGGACGTGGATGTTGACGCTGGGGTCTCTGATCACGGTCTGCTGCGTCTTGCTTGTCTATTTCCGGCAACCCTTCCTGCGAGTGAGCTGCATGTCAGGGATTTCCGTCTTGCTGTACCTGGGCCTGAGGGTCACACGAAACAGGCAGCCTGTGAGCTTGAACGCCGCAGCCCGGCCAGAGGTATGCGTCAACTTCCTGCGTGTGGAGCTTGGCAGAAAGCGCGACGAAATCCTGGAGATACGCTGGGTCCTGTGCCTGCTCTTTCCCGGCGCGCTGGGGTTTTGGTGGGGCGGCGGATCGGTCGGGGTCATCAGGTGGCTCGGAATTGATTCGCCATCGCTATTGCTGTTCTACGAATCCCCTGGACCGTTGACCGTGTTCGCGGCATTCCTGGCTCTCACCTGGATTGGCTGTGTGAGGCGGGCTCAAGGCCTTGAGCGCGAGATTCACGAAATCAGCAAGCAAGCCAGTGCGTAAGACACAGTGAATCTACATGTAGACGCACAGCCCTCGGCGCAGGTCGCAACGGCTCCAGTGTCCGCAGACCGCCGCGTCAAGGCCCGAAAGCGACTGACCGCCACGAACGAGTCGGGCCGTGCCCTTGTCGGTGCACGTGGCCGGGTCCCGCCGGAGCGTTGGCTGACGGTAGAGGGAATCCTGCGCTGCCGCCCTTGCGCTGCTGGCGGGATTGATCCCCCATCCGACTTACCTAGGCCCAGCCGATGCGTGACCCCTTGAACGACGATCAATTCATCCAGCGCCGGATGATTCTGGCTGCCGTACTGTCGGCTGTGGTGATGGTGGCCTATTTCTTCGTGGCCCCGCGGTCGGAGCCGCCGTCGTCCTCACAGCAGCCAATGACGCTGGGACCAGCACCCGTACATGGCGAGCCCGCTCGCGCTGACAGCTCGGACCCAGCCTTGCCGTCAATCGAGGCCCCGGAGGGGGAACTGCCCGTCGAAGCGGGAAGCGAGCAGTCGGTGTCCGTCGAGACGGACAGTTTCCTGGCGGAGTTCACCAACCGGGGAGCGATGGTCACCAGTTGGAGGCTGAAGGAGTACAGCGACGCGCTCGGGGAGCCGCTCGACCTCGTTCACCGCCGCGGGGCCGAGCGCTTCGGGCTTCCGTTCCGACTGGTGCTTCCAGGCGGAGGAGCCATCGATGGCGCGGACGACGCGCTATTCTCGGTAACTCCCGGACCCCGGAGGCGAAGCGCACCCCACACTCTTGTCTTCGAATTCGCTCGGGACGGTCTCGGCATTCGAAAGACCTTTAAGTTCCCGGTGGCCGGAAACGTGGTCTGGATCCGGACGGAAGTGGAGCGGGAAGGCCAGCCCCGGTCGCATCTCATCGCGTGGGGTGGAGGATTCGGCGACACCGCCCAGGCCGGGAACAGCGCCTATAGCCAGTCATTTCGTTACGGGGACGGCGAGGTTGCCCGAGTCACGGCATCAGATGCCGAGGACGAGCGGATCATCCACTCGGGCCCGTACCCTTACGTGGGCTTCGAGGATCGCTTCTTCGCCGCTGCCGTCATTCCCCTTGCGGGTGAAAATGTCCGTATCGAGACAAGTGCGATTGAAATCGGCCCAGCCAACGCCGAACCGGGCGACACAGAATTGTACGTCGCCACAGCATTCGGCGGAGCCCCACGTAACGACGTTCGCTTCTACCTCGGTCCCAAGAGCAGAGAGGCCCTCTCATCCGTTGAGGGCCTCGGCGGAACCCTCCGTCGGATCGTGGATTTCGGATTCTTCACATTTATCGCGGAGCCGCTGCTTGCGGTCCTGCGTTGGGTGCACGGCAACATCGTTGCCAACTGGGGCTGGAGCATCGTGATCGTCACGGTCTTCATCAACACGACCCTGTTCCCGCTCAAGTACAAGAGCACCAAGTCGATGCGGAAGATGCAGCAGCTGCAGCCGCTCGTCAAGCAGATCAACAGCAAGTACAAGGGGGTGACTTTCCGCGACCCCCGCAAGGCCAAGCAGAACGAAGAACTGCATGCGCTGTACAAGAAACACGGTGCCAGCCCGATGGGCGGCTGCCTTCCGATCCTGCTGCAGATGCCGGTTGTCTTCGCGTTCTACAAGCTGCTGACCATCGCCATCGAGATGCGCCAGGCGGAATGGCTGTGGGTGGCCGACCTGTCCAATCCCGAGACCCTGCCCGTGCGGGTGCTGCCGCTGGCAATGGTCGCAACGCAGTTCTGGTCCCAGTCGTTGACGCCGACCCCGTCCGCGAGCCCTGCCCAAGCACGAGTGATGAGATTCATGCCGATCATGTTGGGGTTCCTCTTCTACCAGTTCCAGGCAGGGCTGGTGTTGTACTGGCTCACCGGCAACTGTGTCGGCATCGCCCAGCAATTCCTGCTGAACCGTCTGCCGCAGGAGGAGTTCGAGGTCGAGTCTGGCAAGCAGAGAGGCAAGCGCCGCAAGCGTGCCAAGTAGGCGCGCTGGATGGCGCCGTTCGTGAACCTGATCCTGCATGCCGAAGGCGCTGCTAACCTAACGCGGCAGGAACTGATACCGCCTCAAGATTCGGACTGTGCGAGAGCAACGCAGCAGTCTGCGAGGAAGAATCCGAGGAGGAGTCTCACCAGTATTACGCGTGCATGGATACGGCGGATGACGCCGGGGATGACGTGATTGCGACTGGGACTCGCAGAGCTTCTGCTGGGAGGAGCGGGGGGTAAGATACCTGCATCGCTCGATGGCCTGGCCGAAGAGGAAGATCGCTGAGCGGACAGGCCCGCTGGTGTTGTTCGTGCTGACAGGTGCTGCGTGCGGCGCTGCAAGGAACGGACCTTCCGTTCCGGTGGTGCCGATCACGCCGGAGTACATTGCCTGCGTCGAAGACGCCCAACGCGGACAGCGGGACGACAAGGCTCAGTGCATGGCGGCAGACGATGTGTTCGGATGCGAGGGCAACGCCGAGCTTACCTATGAGCGGAGGCTAATGTGGTGCAGCCAGGACGCATACCGTAGGGCCCGACGCAGTGCCGGGCCCGACTAACCTGGCCCGGTGACTGCAGTCATCGGACAGCCTGAGTCGGCGGCGACCCAGGGGAATCCGCGGCCTCCCGCACATCGTCAAGAACGTCCCCAGTTCATCCGTAGACGGATGCCGTATCGCCGCTGTCCACATGATCGCGCCACTGTTGGCCCTAACGCCCGGGGCCCGACCAGGCCCTCTGAAACAGCCGGTACTGCTCGTTCGGCCCCGGCTCCGGAAGGGTTGGCATGACGGCAGTTTCCCGGCCGGCCTCCCTCCTCTCATCGCGGCTTGGATCCCGGGCCCGTTGCGGCTCGCGCTCTCCCTCGCGTTCCGCGTCCCGCTCCCGCGGTCGGCCGAGCACGTAGTCGCTGATCTCCTGCGCGTCCTGCGCCGCCCGGTAGATCTCGCGCGGGTCGTCTTTCAGAGCATTGATCCAGTGGCCTACGTAGGCGGCGTGACGCGACGGGTCGTGGCCGAGCGCGAGCCGGTCACCGCTCATCATCGAGCTGATCTCCGCTCGCAACTCCTCCTGAGCGTACTGCTGCGAGTACGGGCCCTCCGCGATGCCCTTCAGGAGGGTCTCCCGGTTCAGCCTATCCGCGTGCCCGGTCCAGTGCCCCAATTCGTGTAGGGCCGCCTGGTAGTACCCCGGCGAGTTCGGGAACTGCTCCCGGTGCGGCAGCGTGATGCGGTCGCGGCGCAGGTCGTAGTACGCCCTGTCCTTGTCGGAGTGCCTGATCTGGGCGCCCGTGGCCTGCAGCACCCGCTCCGCCTCCTCGACCGGGTTCCAGTTCCGCGGTATGGCGTCCTGCGCCCGCGCCGGCAGCCCGTCGCACTGCTCGGCGTTGAACACCGTATAGCGGTACACGAACGGGGTTTCGCGCGGACGCGTCTCGTACAGCGGCTTGCCGCTCTCGTCCAGGACGGGCCGGCCGCTGCCGTCACGGGCGAGTTGGCGCTTCTCCCAGTCCCAGTTCAGGATCTGGCAGCCCTTCTCGCGACGCCGCACCTGCCCGCCCAGGTCCTTGACCTGCTTGTACATGCCCCAGCGGTGGTCGCTGTAGCCGTTCTTGCCCGCGACGCTCGCCAGCCAGATCGAGTTGCCGCCCCGGTAGGCCTTGCCGGTCTTGACGTTCGCCGGCAGCCGGGGGCGGCTGCCCCCGGTTTCCACGCCTGTGTCCAGGGCGCCGTGCCGCGCTCGATCTGGTCGATCAGTTGGGCGGCGACCTTTTGGTAATACTCCTCTATCCGCTCCGCTGGGGTGGGTCCCCCACTCCATAACCGTGACAGGTTGAAGGCCGCTGACGAACAGAAAAAGTCCAATCAGCACAATGGCTTGCGCAAGAACTACCTACCGCGTCAGAATTCGGTTGGGGATTGTGAAATCGTTGATATAGATGTAGTTAGACGAATTCAAGTTCTGCATACTGTGCCATTTTTCCAGTACGGAACTGCTGTCTGACCCCGATTTCGGGCTAATCCCCTTCCGTCAGCCTTGATCCGCCGGCCCAGATTGTCAGGGTATAGACTCGATTGCCAATATGTGTGTATACTAGGACATCATGCCCGCCCGGTCCCCTGACCTGCTCGTCCCGCTGCTGGCTTCCAACTCCCCCGTCACGCTCGATCAGCTCCAGCAAGCCCTCGGCCCTGTCTCCCGCCGCACCACCTTCCGCTACCTGCGCCAGGTCCGCCACCTGCGCAGCTACAACCACAACGGCCGCTTCTACACCGACCGCGACCCCGCCCGCTTCGACCGCTTCGGCCTGCTCTCCCTCGGCGACGTCCACTTCTCCCGCGACGGTTCGCTCCCCGCCACCGTCCGGCGCCTGCTCGACGAATCCGAGGACGGCTGCACTGACAGGGAACTCCGCGCCCTGCTGCACGTGCCCGTGCACCCCTTCCTGCTCGCCGCCGTGCGCCAGGACCGCGCCCGCCGCGAGCGCCTCGGCGGCGTGTATGTCTATCTCCGCAACGGACCCGCCGGCGACCGGCAGCTGCAGGCTCGCCTAGCCCGCCTGGCCGCCAGCGGCGAGGCCGCTCCGGACGCCACGCTGGAACCGGAACTGATCATCGCGGTGCTGCTGGTGCTGGTCCGTTATCCCGGGTCCCGGCCGACGGCGGTGGCCCGGCGCCTGCAAGGCCGCTCCCCGCCCATCGGGCGGGCGCAGGTGCAGGCCGTGTTCGATCGCTTCGAGCTCGCCGGGAGCGGCCAAAAAGGGGGGTCTACTCGCAGCTGACACTGTTGCTGGAACAGGCCCGCGAGGCGGGCTGGACCGGCGCGAGGATCGCCCGCGCCACGCTCGCCGGCGGGTCGCCGCCACGCGTCGATTTCGTCGCCGAGCAGGGCCACTGCCGGCGCTGCGGCCGGGTCCTGAGCCAGCAGAAGAGCCAGACCCGGGTGGTGGCCACGCTGGCGGCCGGCACGTTCCTGGCGCGCGAGATCCGCAAGCACTGCCGCGCCTGCCGGTCCGAGCCGGCCGCCGTCTGCCGGCAACTGGCCGGTCTGGCCCCGCCCGGCCAGCGCTACGGCTACGACCTGCTCGTGTGGGTCGGGCTGGCCCGCTATCACCGCCACCTCCAGCGCGAGGAGATCCGCGCTGCCCTGGACCGCCAGGGCATCCACCTCTCGTCCGGTTCCGTCTCCGCGCTGTGCGATCGCTTCCTGGCGGCGCTGGAAGCGCTGCACTGGCAGCGGGCCCCGGCCCTGCGCGCTGGCATGCCCCATGGCTATGCCCTGCACATCGATGCCACCGGCGACAAGGGCAAGGGCGGCACGTTCCGCTGCCTGGACGGCTGGACCGGCTGGGTCCTGCACGCGGTGCGGATCGGTTCGGAGAACGAGCGCGAACTGCGCCCGGCCGTCGAGCGCACCCTGGCCGCCTTCGGCGATCCGGTCGCGGTCATGCGCGACCTGGGCGGGGCCGGTGCCAAAGCGGTCGCGGACTGCCGCCAGCGGGGCATCCCCGATCTGCTGTGCCAGTACCATTTCCTGGCGGCCGTCGGCCACCAGCTGCTCGATGACAGCTACGCCCTGCTGCGCACCCAGATCACCCGCAGCAAGGTGCGCGCTCGTTTGCGGGAGCTGCTGCGAACGGCCCGCTCGGCCGCGGGCGTGCGCGCGGATCTGCCGGCCCTGCTGCTCTGGATCCTGGAGGGCGAGGGCCGCAAGGACCTGCCCTATCCCTTCTCCCTGCCGCACCGCGACTTCCACCTCCGTGGCGCGCAATTCCCCGCGGAGCGCGACCGCCGACTGCCCCGGCCGCGCACCCGGGCCGAACTCCGCGTGCTGCGGCTGGCGGCCGAGGCCTTGGCCGACTACCAGCGGCTGGACCGGCCGGGCTGGGCCGCCGACCGCCTCCAGCGCGGCTGGGCCGTGTTCTGCCAATTGCGCGCCCTGCTGCGCCTGTCCGACGAGGAACTGCCGGGCGGGCCGCGCCCGCCATCCTCCGCCCCGCTCGGCCCGGCGGCGGCCGCCGCCCGGCTGCGCGCCATCGCCGCCGACCTGCAGCGCTACCACCAGGACCTGCGCCAGCGGGTCCGGACGCCGGCTGCCGACGGGCCCGGATCGTTCCAGCCCGACTCGATCGTCCTCCGCTATCTGGACCGCTACGGCGACGGCCTCACCGGCCATCCCGTGGTCCGCGACCAAGCCGGACGGGCGGTGGCGGTCGTCGACCGCACCAACAATGTCATCGAGCAGTCCTTCGCCATCACCAAGCAGGGCCTGCGCCGCCGCCTGGGCCGCGCTCAACTGGGGCGCGACCTGGAGGACCAGCCGGCCCAAGCCGCCCTGGCCGCGAACCTGCGGCATCCCGACTACGTCCGCATCCTGTGCGGCACGCTCGACCAATTGCCCCGGGCCTTCGCCGAACTGGACCGCCACCAGCCCACCCGCCCCCCGCGCTTGCAGCGCCACAACCGGGATGCGGAACTGCGCCGACGGAACCGGGCGTGGGCCGACGACGCCCGACATTGCCCGCCCCCGAACTCACCCAACTACCCACAGGCGCACCCAGAACTACACGTATCCAACTGAATTCTGACGCGGTAGAGAACTACGGCTTGAATCGGTGGTGAAGATCCGTTTAACCTGCTCTCCGGGGCGCGTGCCGAAGAAAAGGCCGCTGCGGAAGCCGCCCGGCGGGAGTCGGAATCTCCATGAGGCAACGTCCGCCGCGCGCTCGGACCCGATGCCGTTAGGCGCTACGCCTGGGGAGCCAGCACAAGGACTCCGCGGGCCACCCGACCCGCTTCCATGTCCTCGAACGCCGTGCCCAGTTCATCCAACGGGTAGCGCTTCGTGATCAAGTCGTCGAGAGGCAGCCTTCCGCCCAGGTACAGGCCGAGCAGTTTCGGCAGGTCGAGGCGTGGCCGGATCGATCCCGCGAACGATCCGAGCAGCCGCTTGTTCTGCAGGACCAACGCTCCTGCCGGAATCTCGACTGCCTGCTTCGCCGCGTGCAATCCGACGATTGTTGCCGTTCCGCCCGGCCGGACGGCCTTGATCGCCAGATCAATGGTCGAGGCGGCGCCGACGCTGTCGAAGACGTACTCGGGACCCCCGCCCGTGATCGCCCGCAGGTCTTTTGCAACGTCCTCGCTGCCGGTCGAATTCAGCGTGTCGTCCGCTCCCAATGCCTTGGCGAATTCCAGCTTCGAGTCCAGCACGTCCACGGCAATGATTGGGTTGCAGCCAGCCAGCTTGCATCCCAGCAGGGCGCTGAGCCCGACACCGCCACATCCAATCACCGCAGCGGGCAGGCCCGGCTGAGCCTGCGCGGTGTTCGTTACCGCGCCGACGCCCGTCGCCACTGCGCAGCCGATCACGGCAGCGATGTCGAATGGAACGCCGTCGGGGATCGGTACGACACTCGACTCGTCGATCACCGCATGCTCTGCCATGGTCGCCGCACTCAGGAAATGCTTGAGAGGCAGGCCGTCCGCCGTGGTCAGACGCGAGGTGCCGTCGACCAGCAGCGCCTTGAACGTAGTGCTTGCGAGCCTCTCGCAAAGGTTTTGCCGGCCGCTGAGGCAGGTCTGGCAGCACTCGCACGCTGGGAGCCAGTTGACGACGATGCGATCACCTGGTTTGCAGCGCGTGATCCTGCTTCCGACTGCCTCGACAATCCCGGCTCCCTCGTGGCCTAGAACCAGCGGAGGCACGGCTCGCAACTCGCCCCGAAGAGTGTGCAGGTCGGAGTGGCAGACGCCGGCCGAGCACATCCGCACAAGCACCTCCTGGTCCTTGGGAGGAGCGAGTTCGACCTCTTCGATCGCCAAGTGTCCGTTTTCTCGAGTGACTGCTGCGCGTGTTCGCATGGGGTGGAAAATCCGAAGTCGCTCGCGGCCGGGTCGCAATTCGGGCTGCGCGAACGACTCACAATTCTAGCGAAGGCCTCGCGACCGCTCCGGCCCCGCGTGGCACACAGGGGATCGGGAGTGCCTGCATTGGTAACGACGCAATGGAGTATTCCGCCATCAATAGTTAGAAACTACGCACCTGTGTGGCACTCGACCTTGACCACCGGTCGAGCCAGGCCAGCCACTATGAACATTCGCCTGAGCCTCCCGATTCTTGCCCTCTCGATCGCGTTCGCGCTGCCGTTCCCAGCGAAGGCACAGGACTCTCGCGAAAGTGACTCGTCCGGCTCAGGCACGGCCGAGTCCTCCCAACCTGAGTCCCCAGAACTGGGTGCTCCAGCGGCGACGTCCGGCGATGGTGCCGACCGGACTCGACTGAACCTGCTTGGCGAGGTGAACACAGAGCAGGGTGAGGGGCGGCGCAACGAGAATGTGCGCCTGACCCTGATCGACAACAACGTACTGCGCGAGCTCAACGAGCGTCTTGGAATCTCGGCCACGGCGGTCAAGAGCTTCCAGATCGACCGCTCGTACTGGGCAACCGAGTACGGCGGTCCGCCCGGCCGCCCGCTGCACAACCCGCCTTCCCGGGCGGCCCGCGTGAACGGCAATTTCTTCCTGACCCACACCAACAGCGCTGTGAGCGCCCGATCTTTCTTTCAGGTAGGGGACGTTCAGCCTGCTCGGAGTAACAACTACGGCCTCACCGTAGGCATGCCCATGTGGCAGGGCGCCGCGCTGACCGTCAATGGGAGCCAGACTCGCAACAGGGGCCAGGTCAATGGCAACGTTCTCGTTCCTACGCTCGAGGAGCGCACTCCCCTGACCAGCGATCCGGCCCGGAGGGCGTTCGTACAGCGCATCATGGATGCCTTTCCGGTCGCGGTACCCAATCGCACTGACATCAACCCGCGAGCGCTCAACACGAACGCACCGCAGGACATCGCCAATGACCGCATTTCCGCGACTTTGGACCAAGACACCGGCGGCGGGCGGATCACGATGCGATACGGGCTCGTGCTACAGAATGTCGATGCCTTCCAGCTAGTTGGCGGCCAGAATCCGGATACAACGACGAGGAACCACCAGTCGCGAATTACCTGGAGCAAGAGCTGGACACCGCAGCTGACAGGCGACTTCACCGCGGGATTCGGCCGGGTTGGATCCCGGCTTGTGCCAGACGAGAGTTCCATCGGGCCGTGGATCCGCATCGGCCGGGAGCTCAACTCAATCGGACCTGCCGGCAGGTTTCCGGTGGACCGGGCCGGCAACAACTTCCGCTACGGTGCCCGCGTGCGCTACCGCCGGGGCAACCATAGCTTCACGTTTGGGGGCGACCTTCACCGGGGCCAGATCAATGGCCGTGAGCTTCAGGACCACCGCGGTCGGTTCATATTCCGCCAGAACTTCGGGCGAGACGGTGTGACGAACCTGCGCATGGGTCTTGCGAGCAACTACTCGATTGCCATCGGCGATGTCCATCGCGGATTCCGCCGCTGGATGTCACAGATTTATTTCGGCGACGAGTGGAAGGCTAGCAGCGACCTCACTCTCAGCCTTGGCCTGCGATGGGAGCCTGTCGCGAAGCCGACCGAGGTCAACGACCTCACTGAGATCCCCTATTCGTCGGATCTCAACAACTTCGCGCCGCGATTCGGATTCGCGTACCGCATGCCGGGGCGTTGGGGAGCGTTGCGGGGCGCCTACGGCATCCATTATGGGGAAATCTTCACCGCGACGTATATCCAGTCCCGCATCAACCCTCCGCAGAACATCACGGTTGTCGTGCAGACGCCCGATCTAGTGGACCCGCTCAAGGACGCGCGTCCGATTTCGGTGGATCCCGACGCTCGGTCTGTTCGATTCGACGTCGCACCGGACTTGGCGATCCCGTATACCCACAACTACAATTTCTCCTGGGAGTTCGAGCTGGCGAATGACTGGACCTTGGACCTGGCATACGTCGGCAGCCGCTCACACAAGCTGCTAGCGATGTTCTTCCTCAACCGTGCGCGCATTGTCGAGGGCATTCCGCAAACCACCAGGACCGTGAACGCCCGACGGCCGGACCAGCGCTACTTTAACTTCCTGCATGTCACAAACGGATCCCGAGGGTACTTCGATGCGGGCCGGGCCACCCTGCGAATCCCCCAATGGGCGGGCCTGAACGTGGAGGCTTCGTACTGGTGGAGCAAGTCGATCGACCTGGGCGGCAGTTACCTCAACACGGCCGCCAATGCCAACCGCCTGCAGACGGAGAGCCCGTCCGAGTTTGACCTCCACGGTGAATTGCGATCCGTCAGCAACTTCGACCAGCCCCACGCGGCACTCTTCAATATCAGTTACCAGACCGCCCCGCTGACCGGCCGGTGGGGCGTGATCCGGCATCTCTTCGGGGCGTGGCAGCTGAGTTCCGTCGTTCTCCTCAAGTCGGGAACGCCGTTCTCCGTGCAGTCCGGCTCGGACGCGCCCGGCTTCGGCAATGTCGACGGGTCGCAGAGCGACACCCCGATCGTGGAAGACGCGTCAGTCCTCGGGCGCTCCATCGACGACCCGGACTCCTCCTTCAACCAGTTGCCAGCGAGTGCCTTCTCGTTCATCAGCCCCACGGACCTGCGAGGCGACCTTGGTCGCAACACGTTCCGGCGGGACGGAATCGCGAATATCAACATGGCCGTCTCGAAATCGTGGCCCCTGGGCGGGGACAACACCCTCCTGTTCCGCGCCGAGTCGCTGAACTTCACCAACCACCCGCAGTTCCAGGAGCCGGGTGCACAGCTGGCGCAGGCCAACTTCGGACAGATTACGAACACGCTCAACGACGGCAGGACGTTCCGATTCACGCTGCGGTTCACCTTTTAGTTCCGGCACGTTGGCGGGCGTCGCTGACGATCGCAGTTGCAGGTATACTCTCGGTTCGATGTTCCCTGGCCTAACAAGTCTTGCCGACTTGCCAAGGGGGCTGCCTTCCGTGCCCAGGCTTGGGATCGCCACGCGAGGCAACACCACCCTGGAAGCTGACGACGTTCACTACGCGTTCGAGCGGGGAGTGCGGTACTTCAACTGGTGCGGCAAGCCGGACGGGCTATCCCGGGCGGTGCGCGAGTTCGGTGACCGGCGTCGTGAGATCGTGTTTGCAACGCAGATCAAGGCGCGAAACGCCGACGAAGCCCAGCGTGAGCTGGACTGGATTCTGAAACAGACAGGCGGCGAGCGTCTGGACGTCGGGACTCTCTATTACGTCGAATCGGAGGCCGAGTGGGGAGCGATTACCGGCCCGGGCGGCGCTTGGGACGGGCTTGCAGCGCGGCGTCGGCAGGGTGACCTCGGCTTGCTGGGATTGACCAGCCACCAGCGACCTCTTGCGGCCCGGTGGGCGCTTCAGCGTTCAGAAGACGGGGCGCGCCGCCTCGACATGCTGATGGTTCGATACAACGCGGCGCACACTGGAGCGGAGGAGGACGTGTTCCCGGTCACTTCCGGAATCGACATGCCGGTGGTGACGTTCACGGGCGTGCGCTGGCGGGACCTCTTGCGCGGGACGCCTGACGATCCTCCCGGGTTCGAGCCGCCCAGCGCTGCGGACTGCTATCGGTTCTGCATGGCACACCCAGCGGTGACGATCGCTCTGGCCGCGCCTCACGGGCGTGGCGAACTCGTGGAGGACTTGGCGGCGCTGGAGAATCCGGGCATTCCGGATAACGGGTGGATGCAGGCCATTCGCGATCACGGGCGGCGCGTGCACCGCCATGCGCGCGAATTCTGGTAGCCCAGCTAACGCCATCCCGCCTAGCACGTGCGAGGCGATTGTCCCGATCCTTGAAGAGCGCGGCGAAAGTTCTTGGAAACCGGCAGTCTGCCCGATACACTCTATAGGCAAGGAAGGCCATCCCAAGTGCTGAACAACCATGTCCGCCGAGCCGTTCTTGTCTGTGGCATCTCCCTGGGTGTGATGATCTGTCATTCCCAGACGGCGCAACAGGCCCCGCGGCTACAACCCACTCTTGCCGACTTCGCTTACGGGGACCATGAGCGACAAGTAGTGGATTTCTATAAGGCCGAGTCGTCTTCGCCGACGCCCTTGGTGCTCTACATACACGGCGGCGGTTTTGTTGGGGGAAACAAGAGGGGGATCAACCAGCAAATCCTCAAGCAGCTCTTGGAGGCCGGTATTTCGGTCGCCGCAATCAACTATCGCCTCGCTGACCAAGTACCGCTCCCGGCCGCCCATCAGGATGTCCAGCGAGCACTCCAGACGCTACGCACAAGAGCGCAGGAGTGGAATTTCGACAAGAACCTAGTGGGCGCGTTCGGCGGATCCGCTGGCGCGCAACTGTGCATGTGGCTGGCATACCATGACGACCATGCCGATCCCTCGAGCAACGATCCGATTGCTCGCGAGTCAACACGGCTGGCCGCCGTAGCGCCGCTCAACGGTCAATCCACGATGGACTTCGATTGGTGGATGAGCAACATTCCGGGCTATGACGAGCTCCATCGCGACCCGGCGGGAATCTTCGGAACAGACGATCCCGCCGAACGATCCGCCATCGCCAAGGAGCTCTCGGCGGTTTCACTGGTGTCGGCCGACGATCCTCCCACCTACATGCGGTACTCGATGGCCCCAGGAGATCCGGTTCCCGAAGGTGCCCGCGCTCGTGGCTGGAAAGTGCACCACGTTCGGTTTGGCCTCTTGCTCAAAGAGCGCCTCGACGCCGTTGGCGTCGAGGCGGATCTATCCCATCCCGGTGCCGAAGCCGATTACTCGTCCGTTGCCGAGTTCTTTGCCGCCAAGTTCGGCGAGCTCTAGCCTTTCGAGTTCTCGGCAATGGCGCTGGTGGGACATCACAACCAGCAGTTCATGTTCCTGGTGGAGCGGGTCATCCAGGCCGGTGAGCCGCGGTGGCGAGGCTTGTGGGGAAGACTGAGTGGCTGGACCTCTTTGACCGCGCGATGGGCTCGTCTGGCCGCCCTCCGGTCACCTTGGATGGCCCGTCGGGTCGGGCCGCAGGAGGAAGCAGGTGCTTGAACTACGGTCAGAGTGATCCCGTGCTTGGGTCTCACTGCGACAATGTGCCAACAATGGATTGTGCTTGAGGATGGGTTTGCGATTCCAAGATGACCGCTTCACGTCCTGCCCGGCCAGCGGTTCTGTGGGCAGTCGAGGCATTCGGCGGGCCGCCGCTTGAGCAGCCCTAGATTTGGCCCGCGCAGTTCTTACCGAAAAACGCTTGAGAGGGAGTAGATGACCCACCGCGGAACAGTCAACGATCTTGCGCTCACCCTTGGCGTAGAGGAAGAGTTCTTCCTCATTGATCCGGCAACCGGTGAACTGCTCCGCGACCCTGGCGAGGGAATTCTCAAGGTCTGTAACGAGCTAAACGAACAGCACAAGTTTGTTCCTGAGTTCTTGCGGTCGCAGATCGAAACGAACACGCGCGTCTGCACCTCCGTTGCCGATGTTAGATCGGCCATTGGCGAGACGCGTGGAATCTTGGTCAAGGCAGCCGAAAAGCACGGTGCGGCAGTATTGGCGACGTCAACGCATCCGTTCGCCGAGTGGAAGACGCAGATGGTCACGCCCGGCAGTCGATACCGCGACTTCGTAGTCACCTATCAGGAATCCTTGCGCCGATTCCTTGCCGGCGGGATGCATATTCATGCCGGATTCGGCGACAAAGACTCCCGAATGCGTGTCATGACGGCCCTTCGGCGGTACTTGCCGCTGCTTCACGCCCTTTCCGGCTCTTCTCCTTTCAACGAGGGTCGCTCGACAGGTTTCAAGTCGTACAGGCTCAATCTAGTGGGTGGGCTGCCGCGAACAGGCCTGCCAAATGCGTTGTCCTCGTGGGAAGAATTCGAAAGATTGGTGGAAGACTACCGTCGCATGGACTTCATCCGTGACAGCAGCGAGCTGTGGTGGGACATCCGACCGTCGCGCTCCTTTCCAACGGTGGAACTGCGCATCTGCGACATCTGCACCCGCATCGAAGATGCAATGTGCATCGTTGCCCTGTTTGCATCGCTTGTGCGTCACCTGATTCGTCGGGACGAAAGCGGTACCCTGCCGCCGGACCTGCCCACCGAGATCATCGCTGAAAACCGCTGGCTCGCACAGCGATATGGCGTGATGGCCTTCCTCGGTGACCCCGAGCAAGGCGGGCGAATGGACATCGACGACTACACGGCCCAGCTCGTCGAAGACCTCGAAGACGATGCTGTTGCGCTCGGGTGCCAGGCCGAGCTGTGCCGCGCCACCAACATTGTCCGAGAAGGCACCGGAGCGGACCGGCAGGTCGACCATTTCAGGCTGCGTCGGCTTGAGGGGGCCTCCGAAGCTGAGGCGTTGCGTTCAGTTGTGAATCTCGCAGCTGCCGAAACGAAGGAAGGAATCGGGCTCGCCGATTCGCGCTCAAAGACATTCTAATCACGCGCAGGAGCGGACCGTCCCACCGTCGGCTTTGGTTCCGTCGGGAAGCATGAAGTCCGCGAAGAGTGGTCTCGAGCCCTGGACTGACAGCGGCAGAATCGGAACTTTCGGCGTCACGTCAATCCAGCACGATCGGAACATTGCGATCGACCGATTCCAGAACAGCCAGTGCGACCGCTAGCGAGCGCATGGCGTCTCTGCCACCAACAACCGGCGACTCCTCGCGCCTGACCACGCGACAGAAATGTTCGAGTTGCAGCGCGAGCGGATCTGCCCGAGCTACCTTCCGCCGAGACGCCTCCAGCGGGTGTTGCCAGCCGGCTTGAGCCGGATCCGCATAGCGCCACAGCTCCATCGTCGGAAACGCCAGGGACGCGTGGGATCCCAGGAAGTGATAGCAGTCCTGAGTCGTGCGAAAGTACATGGGGTTCTCCCCGCTGGCCGACTCATAGGACCAGGGCGAGGGTGTGGCATCCGAAGCCAGTATCGAACCCAACGCTCCCGTGTGAAAGGATAACGTGATACTCAACGAGTCCTCGACCTCAAGCCCCCGCGCCTTGGAGGCCGATTGCGCATAGACTTGGCGGATCTCGCCACATATGAAGCGCAGAATGTCCAGTTCGTGAACGAGGTTGATCAAGACCGGGCCGCCGTCTGGGCGGCGACACCGCCAATCTACTTTGTAATAGTCAGCCGGCTTCAATAGGGTCCACAGCATCGAGACGACAATCAGCTGCCCGAGCGTACCGTCTTGCACGATAGTCCGTGCTTCGCAAACCAGCGGGTTGTGACGCCGTTGGTGGCCCACCAGAACTTGACATCCTGCCTCATCGGCTGACTGAACGATCCGCTGTGCTGTGGGCAGGGTGTCGGCAATCGGCTTTTCAACCAGGATATCGACGGCCGCGCGGGTACAGTCCTCGGCGATACTGGCGTGGGTTCCGGCGGGAGTGACGATGATCGCCCCATCGGGATTCCGCTCGTCCAGCAGAGCCTCAAGATCCTGATAGAACGGGACGCCAAACCGTTCCGCCACCGACCTGCAACGGGAATCGATGTCGCAAATTCCTACCAGTGAACAACCCGACTGTGAGCTGACCAGTCTTGCGTGTTTACTGCCATTGTCTCCGCCACCGACGACTGCTAACCGTACCGGTTCCATATCAGCGCCACAATTTACCAAGCAACGGTCCGTTCTCGAAAAGGGCCACGGCGGGATGGCTTCCGGCAGCTCCCAAGAGGCAGATGCCTCCACCGTCCTTGGGAATGCCGACCCACCTGACGGCGGGGGTATATGAGTCCCATCCACAACCACGCCAACCATCTCTGGGGAGCGGTCAGCAGGACACTATACTAGGTAGAGACCACGGTGAGGTGCGAGAGTGGTTGAATCGGGCGGTCTCGAAAACCGTTGAGCCTTCACGGGTTCCGTGGGTTCGAATCCCACCCTCACCGCCACTAGACTCTTTTAAGTTATTGATTTTAATATACTTATTAGGTAACTCAAAGTTCGTTACTACTAGAAATACCACTTTGAGATTCGATCAAATGCCATTCTTCGCAGGTTAGACCGCGCTGGACTTCCTGATCACGATGGCCGATCTGCCGCCTCTCCCCGAGAACAGCGAGCTGGAGTAGCGCGGAACTCTCGGGCGGCCCCCGCACAGATCTCTGACGGCGTGCGCCGGCCGATGTGGGTCCGGATGTGGGACACGTACCGTCGTGCATTCCACAACTCACTGAATCTCTAGGAGTTAAGAATTCGATACTGCGGACTCCGCACTGCATCTACCATTGAAGGCTGGAGCTGTGACCGACCGACGATGAGCAGCGGACTATGCCGGGAAGCTCGCATATGTCCTGAATTCATGGCTTGACACGGCTGAGCAAGTCGACCCAAGAGGCAATTGGTACCGAGCCGGCAACACAAGTTTGAGACCGGGAATGTGGCCGTACCGAGGCCGCACTATTGCGGTTGGGGTGGTCCATCTCGACGTCGCTGAGGTGTTGTGCGTCAACAATGCCCTGAGGCCATGCTAAACGTCGCAAGACACTCCGGGAATTAGGCCGCCGTCAAGCTGGGGGATACCATAGGGGGGTGCTCAGTGAATACCTACGCGCGGCCATGCGTAGAGCAACATTCGAAGTCATTGAAGACGACGGCTCGTTCTACGGTCGGATCCCAGTCCTCGAGGGAGTCTGGGCGAACGCCGCGAAGTTGGAGGATTGCCGCGCGGAACTCGAGCAGGTCTTGGAAGAGTGGCTGTTGCTTAGGCTTTCGGAGCGGCTGTCCATCCCCGAGATAGACGGGATTGATTTGACGGTGCGACAAGAAATGGCTTGATGCCGTCGGTCGGCCCAATCAAGCGGCGCGATCTTATAGCCGGTCTGCGGTCGTTGGGCTTTCGTGGCCCATTCGCTGGCAAACGTCACCAGTTCATGCGCCGAGCCGAGCGAACCGTCAGGCTGCCGAATCCACACCAAGGCGAAATCAGCCGTGGGCTACTGATTCGGGTTCTACGTGAGGCTGGCATCTCACGCAACCAATGGGAGTCAATCTGATCTTGGCCGCTCGCTGAGATCACTCAGGCCTCATATCACTCGAACCGCAACGGCACCTGTCTCTCAAGGAACTCGGACGCTCCATCTGCATCCAAAGCAATGGCGCAGCAACAACTCGCCTCGTGCGCAGCCCAAGAATCAGCAAGATATCGGGCTCAGCCTCCTGATTGGCGTCTTACGCGCTATTGCGTTTCACCCCGGATGCCTTTGAGCCCTGCACGACAGGGATCTCCTTGATCGGGTTCAGGTGACTTCGAGCGTCTCCGCTCTCCCCCAAACTCCAATGCGATCAATCGCGCACCACTTGGCGTGGCGAACCCTGAAACGCATACGCCCTCGTGTGACTCTAGCTCAAGTGCTACAGCGCCATGTCGCGCTCGGCGCTGGTGAATCACTCGTGGTCGGAAACCACCAGCACCTGACAGAGCCACCGCTTTCGAGACCGCTCGAGGTTCCGGAATTGTTTGGACCTGAGGATGCGAATACGTGCAAGGACAAGGTCAAGAGCGTGGAATTCCGAGCGTCGATGATCTGAGGGCTACTGCCGGAAGCTTGTATATGGCCCGGAATCTCGAGATTGGGAGCTTGAGCTGAATCTGCTGCCCAGTCATTGGGCGGAATCCGGATACTTGGCTAATCTCAGCATGTCCCACCGGTAGGCGTCCAGCTCCATCAGCGCCAAGCGACGATTCTGCGGACAGTGACCGCGGAGTTTCTGCGCTTCGAGACCGCAGATGCCGATCTGCACTGGAATTTGCCACCAGCGGTCATCGAATGGCGCGTTCAAGCAGGTGGCCGCGATGGCCCGGTCAGCGACACGTCCAGCCTCACCTGGTTGAAGGGGACCCGAGGTACCAGCGTGCCGCGCCGTCCCGGCTCCAGTTCCACGAGACCGTAGCGCGACATTGTCTTCAATGTCCGTGACAGATTCGACTTGCTGCGGCCCGCGAGCGCCGCCAGCTCGGTGAGCGAGTCCGGATTCTCCTGCGCAATCAGAGCCAGAAGCTCGCGATTGCGTTGGGAGAGCACCTTCGCAAAGCTCTCGATCGACGTGAACCAGACCGTCGGCTCGCCCTCGGCAGGCTTGTGCTCTCCGCGAGCGATCGCCATGGTGCGAGCTTTCATTCGATCATAGCCGGCAATTCCGACCTGCAATGTCTTCATAGGATTGCTCCCCTTGCCTTCAGATCAGCGTCGACTTCCTTCCAGAAATCCTCGAGAAGCGTTGATGCGTCCTTGTACGCATAGGGCCGGATCGTTCGCATCCGGTGCCGATGGTCGCTCTCCGCGCGTCGCCGCGTGCCAGGGCCTCGCCTCCCCCTCACCGGGTGCGCATTGTCGAAACCGACCAGTCTCGTGCCATCCGGAGCGTGCAGTGTGAGCGAGTAGTTCAGCCCATGTGGTCGTTCTGCGGTGACTTCGGTTCGCAACACAACGAATTTCACCCAATGTCCGATCTCGTCGATGAATAGCGTCTGGCCGTGAAGGTCGAGTAGCGTGTCGAGCCCAAGATCACGGTCAGGCACCGCCATTGATGTATGTTATCAGTGTCAGATAACAAAGGAAAGTCGCACTTGCCGAGCGTTCCGCTCCCCACGCCCGTCGAGGAACACTACGCCAGGGCATCGCCGACTTGCTTCTCACTTAGACGCCGCGCGAACCCCAGGGATAGGTTTCCTCGCAAGCGAACAAACCCGGTAGCACATAACCCCTCGTGCGACGATGCCTCAGGCGCGACAGTGCTATTTCACGTTCGACAAGGGCCAGTGAGTGGAGGTGCTGCCGACGTGTACCGGAACGGGCCACTTCTATCGAGGATTGCGACCCACGCGATTCGTCCGAAAAGACGATCGTAGAGCCGTGAAAAGAAGAGATTGAAAGAGTGGAGATCTTGAGTACCGACGACCAGCGGACTTCGGCGGGAAGCCTACTCACCGGCTGTGTGGCAAGACGTGCGCTTCAACTTCGACGCCCGGCTTGACAGGCGCCGGACCCGGCGCAACAAAGGGACTAGGCGGAGGCCCACCCTGTAGGCGCGCCCTCGCGAGGAATGGACGGACCGCGAGGACACGGAACTCGAGCTGCTCATGCTCGGCTTCCCGGCCGGCGCTTCAGGGGAGCGACACGAGGGACGATGACCAGCCGTGGCAAGTGCGCAGCCCGGACCGCGTTGGCGGCGGGGAGGCACGTCCTGCCGATCCCGGCTACGTTGAGCTGCAACGACAGCTCAACGAGCTCCGCAGCGACCTGCTGGACGAGCGCGAACAGCGGATCGTCCGGCAGCTTGAAGCCAACGGCACGGTCCTCGTCGTTCTGGGCATCGTGATCGGAATCGCCGGGCTCTGGTTCTACGCCAGGTTCCACGTTATAGCGACCGAGGCGCGCATCGGAGCGGCGGCAGCTCGCTACTATTTCCTGGCTCCGCCGGGCCTGCTCTCCGACCGTCTCCTCTTCTCGTCTACGCAGGACTTGAAGGCGAACCCGGCACGAGGGAAAGCGCCAACGGCAGTTTCCGCGGAGGTCCCCCGACGCCGCCACGGCTGCAAGTGTTCCGCCACCCCATCTCGCTCGACGAGCGCGGCAGCCTAGAGGGCCGGGCCGGCCTCGGCCTTAATGACGCCGATCTGCACCGGCTCGAGGAAACCATCGCCGATTGCACCGAGGCGATCCGCCTCGACCCGGACAGTCGGCGGCTGTATCTCGAGCGGGCCGGGGCGCGCGCCAGACTGGACCGCTACGAGGAAGCCATCTCCGACTACGACCGGGTGATCCGCCTGGACCCCGACAGCGCGGCAGCCTACCTCGGCCGCTGCCACGCCAAGTCCGAACTGGGGATGCACGAGGAGGCCATCGAGGACTTCGACCAAGCGGTCCGCCTCGACCCGGCCTCGACCTCCGGCGACGGGTAACCCGGCACATCTGCGCCCGTACAGGCTGACGGCTCCGCGCTGCGATATCCCCCCGGACGTGCATTCGACGCTCGGCAATTCCCGCGTCGCCAAGAAACGCCGCTGGCGGCGGCGCTCCGGTCCGGGCGCTGACACGGATTCGCGCTGCGGAGCCTCTTGTCTTTTGCAGTACGGCTAAGCCGGCACAGCATCACAGTGAACCCGCAGGGAATCGTGGCCGAGAACCGCGGAAGATTGGATGACGAGAAAGCGCGACCAAACCGGCGCTAGCTAATTCAGCTGGCACCGTGTTGCTCCCCGGCACTTGGAGCGCAGTGCGATCATTGAGCGGCATTAGGTGAACCAGCGTCTGGGTGTTCAGGCCCTCGGGTCGCAACTCAACATACCCCAGATGATCGATAGACGAAGACGGCGTGCCCACCAGCGTGATGACGAAGGGCCTGCCATTTCTGGTTAGCCTGCCGAGCCGGTTGTTCCAGTGGTCGGACATAGGAGCCGTGAACCTGCGCGTCAGAGCTGGTGATCCGGCTTTCGGAACCGACACCGGCGTAGACTGAGCGCCGGCCGACAAAGACCATGAGACGGCCTTTGGCAAGCCATCGGCCGTCCCGGCACCTGATGCTGCGGCCAGTCCGTACCGCAGCCCAGGGTCTATCTGAAATACGGATCGGCGCGGCTGGGAATGGATTCGGCGTAACTCCTCCAGTGGACGAGCCTTGGATCCCCTTGCGGCCGCTACTCTCAGGCAAGGTATTACCCGCGACTCACGTCCATTCCTTTTCCCCGATTCCGCGGGGATGCCCCGCTCCCGGCTACTGGGCGTGGGAAACGTGCTTGAGGCCTCGGGATTGGGCCGGGCCCCGCCAAGCTAGTCGCTGTCCGAGCCTCGGCTCCCGTCCAGTCGCAGCGATGGCGGAAACTCTCTGATCACTGCGCGCGCCCAGCCCAGCGAGCGAGGACGACTCGCGATCCAGTCGTGGATCTCGTCGGCACGCCAAGCGACCGCCCTCTCGCCAAGCTTGAGCGGCAACGGGAACGTCCCGCTCCGCATCTTGCGATAGATGCTCGCCTTGCTCAATCGGGTGAGCCGCTCGACCTCTCGGCGACGAAGGATCCTGACTTCCATTTGCAACCTCCCTGGCAATCACGAAACCGCATGGGCATCCACCCCGCGGAATCTATAGGCAGGCTACTGGGAATAGGCCATACATCGACAGTAGCTTGTGTCTTGGGCACTGCGTGAAAATGCCCGCTCAACCGTCAGGGCGCTCGAATCCGAACGTCAGCCGCATACCCGTTGCTTCGGCATAACGGCGCAGGGTCCTGACCGACGGCGATAGTCTGCCTCCCTCCAGCCGAGCAATCGCCGATTGTGTTGTGCCGATCCGCGCTGCCAGTTCCGCTTGCGTTAGCTTCGCTGCCGTGCGGGCACGGACCATCGCCTCCACCAACGCATACTCCTCGTCTGCCCGCGCATATTCCTCGCGGAACGCCGGGTCCTTCATGAAACGCTGTTTCAGGTCCTTCAACCTCGCCATGGTCACACCTGCTTCATCCGCTCCTTGGCCGTCGCTATCGCTTGCCGCGGCGTCCGCCGCGACGTCTTGGCGAACACGTGCAGAACCACGACACGCCGCCCCGTCGCGGTCACGTAAATACCCCTGGCGATACCGTCCCGCGACTTGGCACGCAACTCCCAGAGCTTTCCCTCCAGATGCCTGACATGCGGCTCGCGAAGTTGGTCAAGGCCGACATTTTCCACCATCTCCAGCAGGCGGACCAATCGCGCACGAAGCTTGGTGGGCAACGCCGCGATTTCGGAATCGGCGGCGGTGACAGTCTCGACCGACCAGTCGACCCATTATTTTATAGCGCATCCGCGATAAAGCGGCAAGGCAGCCCTGCAGCCCTCTATCCGGGGCGTAGGTCGCGGTCTTGAGGTTGATGTCATGAGGCGGGACACGGTCCAGAAGGAGTGGGAAGCGGAGATGAGGCGGGCTACCCGAGGTCGCGAGCGTCCTCGCTTGAAAAGCTACTGAATCGCCGTGCCCGTCTTGCAGGCGTTCGCCGCCGAATGCCTGCTCAAGGGCCTGTCGCTTCGAGAGAACGGCCGCTATCTGAAGACCCACGACCTGCATGACTTGTACGAGGCCCTGGGGCCGGAATCCAAGCCCCTCGTTGCCTCGGTCGAGGTCTCGGAAGATGCCGCCCTTGCCGCCGCCCGCCGCTCCGGCGCGGGCCTCGCCGTGATCGATACCGCCCCGCACTCCGAATCCGCCACGCTGGCTGTTACCCTCACCGCCATAACATCGATACTAGTAAACAATTCAAAATAGACCATTCTGATTCTGACCCACCATATGTCCCACAACCAGAGGCGGGTAAGATAGGCTGTTCTGGGCCTGCTATTGGCGTCTTCTTGGCCCGGCCGCCTCGGGTCCCTTCGTCGCAGTCGTGTCCGGTAGCGGTTCCGCTCCCGCAGGGCGTTGACCGCGACCCGGCCCTACAGAATGCGATATAGGCCAGGGTCGCCTTGAAGGAAGGGAATCACACCACAGGTCAGGGCGTTAGGAGTTGTCGCGCGGCCCCCCATTCGGAATCAAAGAGGAATCGTCGGCAGTTCCTGAGATCGGATGGCGTCAAGCACCTCCCTGCCGCTGTGAAACCGGCGGGCAGCCCGTTTCTCCTTCAGCCGCCGCCCGAGCCTTCGGAGAGGTCTGGTATAGGGGTGAAGAGAGCTGAAGTGCCGCAGCAGAGTGTGCCTGTGGATGGTCCCCATGATCCGCTCGCAGTTGCCGGGGATGCCCGTTCGGATAGGTCCGGGGCTCTCCTTCCCAAAAACAGCGCTAATGTTCCCGCCATCGGGAGACAGATCGGTTCGGTGCGGACGGAAGCCGGCTTTTTCCCCCAACCGTCGCAGGGTGGCGTCATTGAAGCTGTAGATATGGGCCTGATGATAGCGATGGCCCGGTGACTGGCAGGTGGCCTCCACGTTGGGGACCTCGATCACCAGCCAACCCCGGGGTTCGAGCCACCCTCGGACGTGTTCCAGCACTTCGGTAGGAGAAGCCATGTGCTCCAGCGAGTGGTAGAGGGTCACCATGTGGCAGCTCCGTGGGGGAATCTGAATCTCCCGCGCGAACCCAAGGTGGACCTCGATGCCCAGTTCTTCCTGCGAGTAGCGGGCGTAGCCCTCCAGGGGTTGGACCCCTTGGGCATCGAAGTCGAGGCAGCGCATCAGGTAGACGAACTCACCGCCTCCCGATCCAACGTCGACGATCACCGAGCCCGGCTTCAGAAGTCCCTTCAGGTGCCGAAATCGTTGGGCGGCGACCTTGCCTGCCCGGTAGACGTGTTCCAGGGTCGGCTGGGAGATCCTCTTGTACTGGAGCCGGTACTGCTCGGAGTAGAATTTCCGCAGCGCGTCTTGGCTAGGGATGGGATCTGTCCAGACCAGCCCGCATTCTCGGCAGATGACGGTTTGCAAGGGCTTGCCGTGCCGGTCGAACTCGGCAACTTCCTCCACCTCTCGAGCGCCACACAAGTTGCAAGGAGACTGGGGGATCATGGCAGCCGGATCAGGAGTATACCGGCCCCGACCAGCCACCGCCAACCGCCGGAGAACTGGCAGGGAGTCGCCGAAGGTTGCGAAGGTTGTGGGCCGCCGCATCCTCCAGGCTGGCTCCGCAGTTGACGTTCACGAAAGCGAAGCGATCCCAGCCGATCCGGTCGAGAGCCGGTGAATCGGTTGGGGGTTGTTAACACCAAATAGCGAAACCATGCTATCCCACACGGGTGAAGATTACCGAAGCGCAATACCAGAACATGGCCTCTTTCCGAGCAGCAGGACAACATCAGCAGGTCAATCTTACAGGCGCTCAACGGCATCCTCGATGTGGCCGAGAATGGCGGGAGGTAGTGGGGGTTACCGGCTCGGTTCGGCAACTATCGTACCATCGACACGCGGATGAATCGCTGGTCGAATAACGGGGTCCTCGACCGCGTCTGCGCACGCCTCCAGCGGGAGCAGATCATACGCATCAAGCTGGAGGATCCCCTGGGGGAGTGCGATCCAGCATCCACGAGTGCCGCCTGAAGCCTCCGGTGGACGCGAATGCACGCCGCCTGAAAGACCCGGAAAGTGTTGCGCAAAAGCCTTGCTCGCAGCTTGCAGCTCCTTTTGGAATCAACAGTTCAATTATCAGAGTGTCGAAGATGAGTCAGGAGTAGGGAATTTCGCGACGCGACCTCGGTGGATCACGCCTCCGTCGCAACCGACCACAGCATAGAGCACGTTTCCGGCGGATGGACCGAGCGAGCGAATTCCCAGAAGCCGAGGATGAATCGTCATCACCACGACGTCCGGCATTTTCTTCCTTACACGATTCGGGTGGCGGCACAGGGGTTTTTCTCAGATTGGCGTTGAGGTTGCTGCCACCTGGATTCACCAAGTCTATGGCTTTAGTCTTCGGTCTTGCGTGTCTCGGCGCCCACCTCGGCTAGGAATGCATCGAGCTTCGTTTCCAGATCTCGAGCCCTTTGGGGTTGCCTGCCGGCTAGGTTCGCCGTTTCGCCTTTGTCGTTAGACAGATCGAAGAGCTCGACCACGTCCTTCGCCCAGGTCTTGACAATCTTCCAGTTTCCGACGCGCAACGCCGATTGTGCATTTCGGGTCACCGCTTGATGAAAGACAAGGAAGTCCCTATTCCGGGCTACCACTGTCCCTCCATCGAACGCCGCGCGCAGGCTCCCGCCATCCACGGATTCCGGCAGCTTGCTGTCATAGCCAGAAAGATCGGCGAGCGTTGGCAGGATGTCGAGGCCCGTCACGGGGGTCCGATTCACGCTTCCGGGCTCGATGCCCGGCCCCGCCACTAGGAACGGCACGCGAATCCCGCCTTCGTACATCGAGCCCTTCGAGCCGCGCAGCGGATGGTTTCGAGGCATGGGCGGGTCTCCGGCCCCCGGAATTGCGCTGCGGCCGCCGTTGTCGGAAAGAAAGAACACGAACGTCCTGCCCGTGAGCCCCAACTCGTCGATCTTGTCCAAGACGCGGTCGACCGATGCATCCATGTCGGAAGTCATCGCGGCGAACTCGGGCATGTAGTGCTTCTTGCCCGGCTGCCATCGTCTCACCAGGTCGAGCGTCACCCGCCGGTAGTAGATGTCGAGATGGACGGCGTAGTGCGAAATCTGCAGGTAGAACGGGCTTCCAGCCTCGGCTTGCTGTTCCATGAACTGGCAGGCCTGCCGAGTGATGTGATCGACCAGTTTGGGATCCGCAACTGCCGCCGGCCCTCCGGACCCCTTGGCCCCTCCCGTCCCATTGCTGGTGTACCCGTCACTGGCGTCGTACCCCATCTCCGATGGCGTTGGCATGTCGAAGCGATGGTCCCATTTGCCAAAGTGTGCTGTGCGGTAGCTGGGATCGGCGCTCTTCAGGACCTTGGGGATGTTTAACCGTCCGCGATAGTCGGCGGGCCATGCCTCTTGGTCCCGCTGGTAAAGATGGCGCGCAGGCGTCTGGCCCACTTGCAAACTGCGTCGCGTCGGGCAGCAAAACGGTGCGGGTGAGTAGCCGTCAGTGAACGTCATCCCGCGCTTTGCCAGTCGCTCAAGGCCTGGCGTGCGGAAATAGTCGCTTCTGGAACGATCGTCCTCAGGCTCCATCAGCACCGACGAGCCGACCCAGCTTTGGTCATCGCTGAGAATCACCACGAAGTTGGCTTTCGTCTGTGCGCCGAGCGGCACGGCCAACAACACGAGAAGCAAGATTCGCATCGGTGTCGAGGTCATGTGAATGATCCTACCCGACTAGCTTGCGTAAGAGAGTTGACGCTAAACTAGACGCCGCGAGGTGACCGGTATGAAAATCAATCGCAGGGAGTGGCTGGCCTCGATGGGCCTGGCAATTACCGCGGATCTCAAGGCGAGCGAGGGGTTGTTCCATGCCACGACAATCAACCATCTTTCCCTGACGGTTCCTGACGTCGAAAAGGCCGGCGAGTTCTATGCCAAGGTCTTTGGCATGCGTGTCATCAACGACATGGGGGCGCGGGGCCGGATGCTGGGATTGCGACGCAACTATCTGGCTCTGTTCCGGGGCGACAAGGCCGGGCTGAACCATTTCTCGCCCGGTGTGGACGGCCTGGACGAGGCGGGGGCCGGAGCCATCCTCAAGGCGAATGGGTACGAGCCCTTCGAGCGAGCCCGGAACATCTGGGCTTGCCTGGACCCGGACGGCACGCAGCTCCATCTCTCTGAAACCATGCGCCGGGAAGATGAAGTCTCCGCGGCGTACGAAAAGGATCCCAATCCGGACTCGATCCTTCATGGTGTTGACGTCAACCACGTCGCGCTCAGGGTCAGCAATGTCGGGCGTTCCGTTGAGTGGTACCAGAAGCTGATAGGCCTGAACATCATTAGCCGCGCCGCCACGAGTGCTTTCCTGGGGCTCGGAGAGAATTTCCTCGCACTCTTCCAGCGGTCAGACGGCGGCGGTGCCGACCATTTCTGCTTCTCCGTGGAGGACTACGAGCCTGACACGGTCATGGCGAAGCTTGCTGCGCACGGGATTGACTCAAGGCGACGGGAGGATCGCGTCTATTTCAGCGACCTCAACGGGCTTACGGTTCAGGCCTCGGCCGCGAGCCACCAACCTTGATACAGCCCCTCTTGGGTGGTTTCGTGTGGTAAGTTAGGAGCGGTCAAGCAGCGGACGTGGCATGGCCGTATGGAGGGGACAATGCTGAACCGTACTGACCGACGCAACTTCTTGAGGGGCGTTGGCGCGAGCCTCGCTCTGCCAATGCTGGAGTCCTTCGCCCCGCGCTCAGCGCGAGGTGCGCAAGCGACCCGGACGGACCGCCTGGTCTGCATTGGCACCTACTTGGGCTTTTACCAGTCCGCGTTCTACCCGCAGCAGACCGGTCCGGATTACGAGATTTCGCCGGTGCTCAAGCCCATTGAGCGGTTCCGCGACCAGGCGACAATCTTTTCCGGGTTGGACCACCGCGGGCGCAACGGCCATGCAGGCTGGCGCGCGTGGATGAGCGGCTCCGCCGCGGGGAGCGTGTCTCTGGACCAGGTCGTGGCCGCCCAGATTGGTGACCGCACTCGATTTGACTCGCTCCAGATCAGCTGCGGCAACTCGCCCGGCTCCGCCCAGATGAGCTTCACCCCGGAAGGCGTGGCGCTGCCCATGATCGGGCGTCCCAGCGTGCTGTACAACACGTTGTTCAGCTCCGGCGACGACGCCGCCCGCACGGAGTACCTTCTCGCCAGCAACGGCAGCGTGCTGGACGGGGTCACCGCGGAGGCCAGGAGCCTGGAACGCACGGTGACGGCGAGTGACCGTCACAAGCTCGGCGAATACTTCGCCTCATTGCGCGCCGTCGAGAAGCGGCTGCAGAAACAGCGGCTCTGGCTGGATCGTCCGATCCCGCAGGTCGACTACCCCCTACCGGAGTTCGATCCGATCGCGCGCGACCTGTCGCTGGAGTGCGAGTCGATCATGTACGACCTGATGGCGCTGGCACTGACGACCGACTCCACCCGCGTCGCGACATTCATGATTCCCGGCGGGAGCCAGATCTTCACGATCGGCGGCCGCAAGCTCAGCGCCGGCTATCACGGTCTGTCGCACCACGGCAACGACCCGGGGAGGATCGCCGAGTACAACCAGGTCGGGATCGAGCATGTCAAGCGGCTCGGTGCGTTCCTCGACAAGCTGGCGACCGCACGGGACGCGCAAGACCGGCCGCTGCTGGACTCGACGGCGGTGGTGTTCGGAAGCGGCATGGGCGATTCCAACACCCACGACAACAGCAACCTGCCCACGGTGCTGGTCGGCGGCGGATTCCGGCACGGCTGGCACCATCAGTTCCAGCGGGACGCTCCGAAACCGAAGCTGCTGGGAGACCTGTACCTGACCCTGATGCAGCGGTTCGGCATCGAGGCCGAGCGTTTCGCCGGGGCGGAGAGCAACCTGAACGAGATTCTGGTGTGAGGATCGGCGCATGCGACGAATTGGAATCATCGCCCTGGTGGCGACGGCAACCCCGTTAGCGGGGGCGGCGGAATCGATCCCGGCTGCGGAGCACGAGTTTCTCTCGCGGCACTGCGCGGTGTGCCACACCGGAGACCAGGCCCAGGCGGAGGTCCGGCTGGATGGATCCGAGATCGACTGGAGCACGCGGCGATCCACGGACCTGTGGGAGCGTGTGCACACGGCGCTGGAGAGCGAAGCGATGCCGCCCGAGGGGGCGGTGCAGCCGTCCGGCGAGGCTCGCGACCGGATGGTGGCGTGGCTGGACAGCCAGCTGATGCGGCACTCCGGGGTGGGCGGCGTGGTGCCGCGGAGGCTGAACCGGGAGGAGTACGCGAACTCGATCCGGAATCTGTTCGACATGCCCGGGTTTGCGCTGCCGAACTCCTTCCCGTCTGACGATTCGCTGGACGGCTTTGACAATGTGGGCGAGGGCCTGGTGCTGTCGCCGCCGTTGATGGCGCAATACCTGACGCTGGCGACCGGGATCGCCGATGAACTGCTGCCGCCGGACGGCGGCCCGGTCGAGGTGGAGAGCAAGCTGTATCGCATCGGCCCGAGCGGCCTGTCCACGTCGGGAACGGCGCATGTCGACGGTGGCGGTTTCCGCCTCGTGTCCACACGCAACAACGCAAGCGCCGCCGGTTGGCCGACACGCTTCGAGGCAGTCCATAGCGGAACCTACCGGATTGTCATTCACGCAAGCGTCTACCAGACCGACCGGATGTTCTACGCGCGGCGGACCGAGCCGCTGCAGATGCACGTGTACGCGCGACGCAAGGCCGAGCAGACATACGACGCTTTCTCCGACCTCCGCAAGCTGAAGGAGTTTGAAGTCGAGCCCAGTGGCGAGACGCAAGTCCTGACTGCCGAGGTGGAACTCATGCGGGGCGAGATCTTCGGCATTCGCTGGGCGGACGGCCCGGCGCATTCGCATCCCGACAAGCAGGATTATTCGGACAAATTCCTGTCGGATCGCCTGAAGCGCGACCGCCTCTACTACGCCGCCATGCTCGAGTACAAGGGCGGTCCCCGAGGTACGCCCCAGAAGGAGATCTACGAAGCCACCACGGCGTTGATGCGGAGCGGCAAGCTCGACCTGAGCGATCCCCGCCTGGACAAGATGCCGGAAAAATTCGGAGGCGGGTTATCGAATCTGCCGCACAACTGGATCAAGGCTTTCGTTCATGAGGAGATGTACCGCTTCGGGCCGGCGCTGGATGTACTGAGTGTCGAGATCGAAGGGCCCCTCCGGCTGATTGAAGATGACATCACGCGCGCCCGGAGGCTACGTACGGAGAAGTTCCTTGAGGCTGGCCCACCAGGGGCATCGAAGCGTGAGCATGCCGAGGCTGTCCTGCCGGAGTTCTTGCCGAAAGCGTTCCGACGCCCCGTGAGCGAAGCGCAAGTGCGGGAATATGCGGAACTGGTTGGTCGCTATTTCGACGAGAATCCGGAATCCACTATCAACGACGGTCTGCACTTGGCCGTGCGACGGGCGCTCGTGTCCCCCCACTTCCTGTATCGAGGCCTGCGTCCGGGGCGCCTCGACGACTTCGATCTTGCCAGCCGCCTGAGCTATTTCCTGACCTCCTCGCCGCCGGACGACCGGCTTATCACGCTTGCCAGCGAGGGCACGCTCTCCCAGCCGGAGGTCCTCGAACAAGAGACGGACCGACTGCTGAGCGGGCCGCTGAGCGAGAACTTCGTACGGAGTTTCACCGGCCAGTGGCTTGCCACGCGCCTGCTGGAAGGCATCATGCCCGACCCTCGCCTGACGTTCTACTACCAGCAGCACCGCAGGGCGATGATCTGGGAGACGGAAATGTTCTTTGCCGAGATTCTCCGCGAGAACCTGTCGATCGACAACTTCATCGATGCGGGATTCAGCTATCGAAACGAAGACTCGAACCTGTTTTACGGAGGTGCCCTCGTAGGCAAGGAGATGCGCCGGGTGGCCTTCGCACACGGTCGGCGCCAGGGCGGGATTCTGGGGCTGGCTTCGGTCATGATGGCGACTGCCAACGGCGTGGACACCAATCCCATCCTGCGGGGCGTGTGGTTGCTGGACAACGTGTTCGGGATGTCCCTTCCGGATCCTCCATCCAATATCCCGGCCATCGCGCCGGACACGAGCGGCACAACCCTGATGCGGGACCAGCTCGCGGCACACCGTGCCAACGCGAGTTGCGCGCGGTGCCACAACCACATCGACCCGATCGGGATGGTCCTGGAAAACTTCGACCCGATAGGACGCTGGCGCGACCACTATCCCATCTACACCAAGCCGCCCGACGGTCAAGAAACTTTGACGGAGCAATTCTACTCGAGCGTCGGAAAGGGGGTCATCGACGGGCCGCCGGTGGACGCGGTGGGAATCCTGGCCGACGGCACCCGAATGGAGGACGTGACCGACCTGAAGCGGTACCTCCTGGAGCGGATTGACGTGTTCTCGCGGTGCCTGACCGAGAAGCTGATGGTGTACGCCACAGGCCGCCCATTGAGTTACGGTGATGGCCGCGTCGCGGACGAGATCGTGGCGTTGACGGCAGAGCAGGGCAACGGCTTTCGGGACCTGATCGTCAATGTTGTGCAGTCGGAGGCGTTTAACACTCGCTAGAGCGGGCTTGCGACGGCAGTTCGATTTGCGGCCAGCGAGACATGTGCGACCGGGCCAGCCGGATCAGCAGCGCGTGGCGCGTCACGCCTGGCGGAGACGCAATTCAAGCTCTGCGCTGCATGCACGCTATCTTCCTGTTGCTGGTACAAGTACAATAGCGGCTTCAATGCGCGTCCTGTACTTTGCCTTTCCGGTTTTGTTCGCGGCTGCATGCACGGCTCCCGCCCCGGAGGCTGAGCGACCTCCCCCGCCGAATATCGTCCTCATCATTGCCGATGACCTTGGATACAACGACATCGGCGCGTTCGGTTCCGAGATCATCCAGACGCCTCATCTTGACGAACTCGCGACCGGCGGCGTCCGCGTAACCGATGGTTACGTCTCGGCCGCCGTGTGCAGCCCGTCCAGGGCCGGGCTCTACACCGGCCGCTACCAGTCCCGCTTCGGCTACGAATTCAATACCTCGGGGCGCGACACGGTAGTTGGGCTGCCAACCGAAGAGCGGACGCTTGCTGACATGCTCAAGAGCGCGGGCTATGCCACCGGCCTGATCGGCAAATGGCACCTCGGCAAGTCGGAGAAACATCACCCTCTCAACCGGGGCTTCGACGAGTACTTCGGGATGCTGGCCGGCGGTTCGAGTTATATCGACTCGCGGATGGAAGGGGTCGAGTCCTGGCCGAACCGAGACTCCCCGACGTTGCCGCGCGGCGAGTCGAACGCCATTTTCGACGGGTTCGAGCGGGTCCAGGTAAGTCGATACCTGACCGATGTGTTTGCCGAGAGAGCTGTCGATTTCATTCGCCGTCACAAAGACGAGCGCTTCTTCCTGATGCTCACCCCCAACGCGCCGCACACACCTCTTCAGGCGACCAGCGAGTACGTGGACAGGTACAAGGATGTCGAGCCGGCCGGGCGTCGCATCTTTGCCGCGATGGTGTCTTCCGTCGATGACTACGTCGGTGATGTTGTCGCCGAACTACGGGCAAACGGCCTGGAGGAGAACACGCTGGTCGTGTTCTTTTCTGACAACGGCTGCGTGAAGTACATGTCCCAGGACGTCTGCTCGAATGACCCGTTGAGCGGGTCGAAGCGCTTCCACCTTGAGGGCGGCATCCGAGTGCCGTTCATATTCAAGTGGCAGGCCGGATTGCCGAGCGGCGCGACTTACTCGCAGCCCGTGATCTCGCTTGACTTGTTCTCCACACTCGCTTCCGCGGCGGGGTCTGAGGAGACCGCGCAGGACAGTGTCAACCTCCTTCCATACCTGCGCGGTGAGAACACGGAAGCGCCGCACGAGTTCCTCTTCTGGCGGGCCAAGCCCAACATCGCTGTGCGTTGGGGCAAGTGGAAGATGTGGAAGGTCAACAAGTCCGACAAGATGCTCGGCGACATGACGGTTGGCGGCCGTCGGTTGCCGCAGATCGACTACCCCGGAGACTCGCCCATGGGCCAGGAGACCGTCCTGTACGACCTGTCGATGGATATCGGCGAGCGCGAGAACCTGAGCGAGAATCATCCCGAGATCGTGGAGCGCCTGGAATCGGAACTTGAGGCTTGGAACGCCGAATTGGCGGAGCCGCTGTGGCCCAGCAACCGGTCGACGCTGTATGACCTGGACGGCCAGATGGTGCAACTGTTCTTCTGAGCGGGTAGCCTGGTGCGTTCCATGACGAGCTATTCTCGCCTCTTGCACACGGGAACCGCCGTCCGCGCCCTGCGCCTTGCCGGATCTGCAATGGCAATCACGGCGCTCGGAACAACCATGGGAATTGCGGAGCAACCAGGGATTCGCGTCGAGCGTTTGGCCGACGCGCCCATCATCACGCCACAGACGCACGCCAGCATCGGTGAGAACATTCAAGGACCTTCATTGATTCGAGTTCCGGACTGGGTCCAGAAGCCGCTCGGAAAGTACTACCTGTACTTCGCGGACCACAAGGGCAGCTATATCCGGCTAGCGTATTCCGACGACTTGCTCGGTCCCTGGAAGGTGCATCCTCCGGGCAGCCTGCAGATCGAGAAGTCGTTTTTTCCGAGCGAGTCGCCGCCGGTAGACGAGGAAGAACTCAAGAGGGCCGCCGCTCGACGCTCGCAGGCATTCGGGAGCAACAAGCTTCCGCACTCCATTGTCAAGGAGTTCACGGCGCCTCACATTGCGTCCCCGGACGTGCACGTCGACAACGACAACCGGCGCATTGTGATGTACTTCCACGGTCTGGAGGGGTTTGGAGTCCAAAAGAGCCGCGTTGCGGTTTCGCCGGACGGAATCGACTTCCACGCGCATCCCGAGATTCTGGGGAGAACGTACCTGCGAGTGTTCCAGCGTGATGGCGTGACGTATGGCATTGCCATGCCGGGTCAGGTCTACCGCTCCGAGACCGGCCTTTCGCAGTTTGAGGAAGGCCCGATGCTGTTCAATCCCGACATGCGGCATTGCGCGTTGCTCACGAGAGGAGACGTGCTGCACGTGTTTTGGACGCAGGTAGGGCACGTGCCGGAACGGATCTTGTTGAGCACAATCGACCTGTCCGTCCCGTGGACCGAGTGGACCGAGGGCGACGCCGTCGAGATCATGCGGCCCGAGCGCCCTTGGGAAGGCGCGGATCAACCGTTGGAACCTTCGTTGCGAAGCGTTGCGTACGGGCCGGTGAACCAGTTGAGGGATCCTGCGATCTTCGAGGAAGACGGCAGGGTGTTTCTGTTATATGCCGTGGCGGGAGAAACCGGCATCGCGATCGCCGAACTGCACTTCGACGACTGACCGCGGCCACGGAGGAGACTGTGATGCTTGCCTCAGGCGATGACGGTCTGTGCCGGGAAGTCGGGTGACTCGTATAGGTCGGTGTTGACCTCCACGCCTAGCCCCGGCTCGCTTGAGACGGTGTAGTAGCCGTCCTGGAACGTGTAGCCTCGCACGGTCAGCGCCGGACACGACGAACGGTCGTCTTCCGCGGCGATGGTATTCTCTTGCGTCTTCGCCAGGTGGAGGCTCATCAGCAGGCCGACCTGCGAACCCCAGTTGTGGGGCACGGCTGCCGCTCCATGGGGCTTGCCCATCATGGACATTTCGCGGCAGTCGAGGATCCCGCCTGTGCGAATGTCGAGCTGCATGACATCGAACAACCGTTCCGGTTGGACGAAAGGCTGGAAGTCCGTCGCACTTCGCATGTTCTCTCCGTCTGCGATCGGGGTGCGGATCCCGGCGCGTTTCATCTCGGAGCGCAGACGGCGGTATTGCTCCCGGTCCTCCGGGAATACCTCCTCGAGCCAGTCCAGTCGTTGCTGCTTGGTCGATTCCAGCAATTGCCAGGCTCCTTCATAGTCGGTGCGGAAGCCATTGTTCGCGTCGACCAGGAGCTTTGGACCCATGCCGATCGCGTCACGCACGGCCTGGATGACTTCGATATCGCGGCGCAGGCCCTGGTCGCGCTGCATCCACTTGCTGCCGCGTCCGATCTTGAGCTTGATGCCGCGATAGCCATTCCCCACGGCCTCCCGCGCCTCATCGACCACTGCCTGCACGCCTCGATCGCGGTACCAGATATCGCTGAAGTAGAGGGTCCCGTCATACACCTCCACGCGATCCCGGACGGAGTTACCGAAGAGTCTCCAGCACGGAACGCCGCGCAGCTTGCCGATCAGATCGCACAGCGGCCCGTCGAGATGCTTGTACTTGACCAACAGGTCGGCGAATTGTGGTGAGCGTCCGGCGATGTGTCCATCCCGGAACTCGTAAAGTGAGTCCGGAGAGACGCCGATCAACGAACGGATATCCGCAAGAAAGGCGGCGTTCGGCCGGGGGTAGCCCATGACCCCGACGCCCTCGACTCCCGCATCGGTGGATATGCGAACTAGCGTATTGGTGTATTGGGTGCCTTTCGGTTCGTTGTCATAGGAATTCATCGCGACAAACTTGTGAAAGTTGCCATGGATTGTTGCCAAGGCGATGCCGGTGATCTTGGTGGGAGCGGGTACGGCACAGGCCGCCCCGAACGCGGTTGTCGCACTGGCCAGGAAGGTCCGTCGCGTGCTCGTCATGCCATCGGGAGACCGCGCATTCCAATCCGAGTGAGTCGCACGGCCGGCCTCTGCGCCGATTGGTGAACTGGCCTGCGTCTCGGTGTCACTTTACCCTACGCCAGGAATCCGTGCTCAAGGCAAAACCCGAACCGTCGCTAGCCATGCTTTCGGAATCTCTACCCCTCGGATTCCCGCCAAGCGCTGATCTTCAGCCGCCGGCAAATCCAGCAGAGGCCGTTCGAGCTATCCCGCGCGCCAGATGCCCCGCAAACTCTGCATGGAAACCGCCTAACCGGCTTGGTGCGGAAAGTGTATTCCTGGGCGGAATCCACCAATTGGGCTTCGGTGACGTCGATCACCAGATCCGGGAGTTTGCCTTCTTCATGCATTTGCCGGCACAGTCCTGTTCAATTCCCACCATAGAATACCCTGTGCCGGGCTTCCTGGAACGAGAGCCTCAGAATTCCTGTCCGTCGCGCTCATGCCAGCAGCTGTTGGACAACCTGGCCGCCAACATCCGTGAGGCGAAAGTCGCGGCCCTGGTGCCGATAGGTCAGCCGCTCGTGATCGAAGCCCAGGCAATGCAGCAATGTCGCTTGCAGATCATGTACGTGGACCCTGTCCCGGACTGGCTTAAGCCCAATCTCGTCCGTCTTGCCCACGACCCTTCCGGCCGCCATTCCGCCTCCGGCCAGCCACATGCTGAAGCAATCGGGATGATGATCCCGGCCAGGATCCTCGTCCTGGCGATCCATTTGCGCCATCGGCGTCCGCCCAAACTCGCTGGCCCAGATCACGAGCGTCGAATCGAGCATGCCTCGCTGCTTGAGATCCTTCACAAGCGCGGCAGTCGGCTGGTCGATGATCGAGCAATTCTTGGTGTGATTCTTGTCCAGTTCCTTGTGGTCGTCCCAGTCGCCGTGGGTGAGCATCACGAAGCGCACCCCTTGTTCGATCATGCGTCGTGCCAGCAGGCAGTTCGTGGCATACGCATGCTTGGGCTCTTGCCCGATTCCATAGGAATCGAGGATGTGTTTCGGTTCACCTGCGAAGTCGAGCAGTCTTGGTACAGCGATCTGCATCCGGAAAGCGAGTTCGTAGGAAGAGATGCGGGCGGCGATCTCCATGTCGCCGGTCTTCTCGAAGCGCATTTCGTTCAGCTCTCCGATGGTGTCGAGGCGTGCCCGCTGAAGTTCGGCGGTTATGCCGTCCGGATTCGAGACATACAGGATCGGATCGCCGACGCTCCGGAAGCGGGTTCCCTGGTACGCGGAGGGAAGGAACCCGTTCGACCAGATATTCGAGCCCGCGCTCGGCCCGAGGCCGGAGCCAAGAACGACGAATCCCGGAAGGTCCTTTGACTCGCTGCCCAAGCCATAGGCAACCCAGGATCCGATCGAGGGCCGCCCGAACTGCGTCACGCCAGTCGAAAGCAGCAAGGCGCCGGGATCGTGATTGAAGGCCTCCGTATGCATCGTGCGGATCATGCAGATGTCGTCAGCGCAGCTGCCCAGGTTAGGAATCCAGTCCGAGAACTCCATCCCGCTTTGCCCGTACCGCCGGAACGTTCGGGCGCTCGGCATGATCTTGGCGTTGGGCTTGATGAAAGCGAGCTTGAGGTCTTTGGTGAGTGATTCCGGAAGCGCTTGGCCGGCCCATTTCTCAAGGCCCGGCTTCGGGTCGAACATGTCCAGCTGGCTCGGTGCACCCGACTGGTAAATCAGGATTGCGTTCTTCGCTTTCGGCGCAAAGTGGGGCTGCCGCACCGCCATCGGGTTGGTCTCGGTCGTCTCGACCGCTGTGCGGCCCTCCACGCCGAGCAGGTGCGCCAGCGCTGCCGCGCCCAGTCCGCCGGAGCAGTTGCTGAGAAACCTGCGTCGAGCGAGAATGCGCTGACAGTCGAGTGGATTCATCACATTCACTCCCTCGTAAGGAATTCGTCCAGATTGAGCAAGGCACTGCCAAGCGCTACCCAGGTTGCCGCGTCCAGCTGCGGGACTCCGGGGATTTCAACGGCGAACAACCGCTCCACGGATTCGGGGGTGCGTTCGAGAATCGCGCGTTGCCGCTCCCAAGAGGTTTGCAGCGAATCCATTTCCCGTGAATCCGGGTCCCGGGCAAGGCAAAGCCGGAAGACCTGCCGAAGCCGGTCCCCAAGATCCCCATCGAATTCCGTCACGACCCGGGCTGCGAGCGCTTGCGCGGCTTCGAGGAACACGGAATCGTTGAGCAGGTTCAGTGCCTGCAAGGGGGTGTTCGTTCGGCCCCGGCTGCACGCCGACTCGTAGGTATCGGGCATGTCGAACGCTGTAAGCAACGGGTAGGGTGACATCCGCTGGTACTGGATATACATGCCCCGGCGGTACTGGTCGGAGCCCTCGCTCACCTTCCAGCCGCCATCCCCGGTGCTGCCCATCCGGCGCGCTCCCTCCGGTTGCGGGGGCCGGACGCTCCGGCCCCCGATTCGCGTGTCGAGCAAACCACTCACGGCCAGTGACGAATCCCGGATCAATTCGGCTGGCAGTCGCAGTCGCTCCTGCCGGGCCAGCAGCACGTTGGCGGGGTCCTTTGTCTTGAGATCCGGCCGGGCGTCAGACGACTGGCGATACGTGGCGGACATCGCGATGGTCTTGATCAGCCGCTTCCAGCTCCATCCCTGCCCGACGAATTCCGACGCGAGCCAATCGAGCAGTTTCGGATGGGACGGCTGGTCGCCTTGTGTGCCGAAATTCTCCGAGCTCCGGACCAAGCCCTTGCCGAACAGCTCTTGCCAGACCCGGTTGACAGTGACGCGCGCGGTGAGCGGGTTCTCGGGCGCGACGAGCCAGTTTGCCAAGTCGATTCGCGTAAGATTTCCCGGTTCGGACGGGCCAGCAATCCACTCGGGCACGCCCGGTTCAACGGGGATGCCGGGAGACTTGTAGCTGCCGCCGAGAAAGACGTGCGTCTGTCGCGGGCGCTCCTCGAGATGGACCGCCTGCGCTTCGCCGAACACCGGCAGCGATTCATCTAGCGCCTTGAGTTTCTCCGACAGTTCCTTGTAGCCGAGTTCGGCGTATTCTTCCTTGGGCAGGACACGCCCGTACTCGCGCACGAAAAAGTCAGTCAGGGCTTTCTCGTGCCGAACGGAGCGCCGCTCCGGGGGCGTGCGGATGATCCGCTCCCCGAGGTTGACGTACGTGCGCAGCTCGTCGAACGAGACGTCCCAGTCGGCGGACTCGCCGGGATGGTCCGCGGCATACAGCACCCCGGCCTCCCAGGCTGGCTTGCGCTCGAATACCTCGTGCTCCTCCAGAAGCTGGTGACGCTGGCGCTGGTAGTCCGCCAGCGCCGCGAGGTACGGGCCGCGCTCGCCCGGGAGCGGCGCGTCGATGTTGACCTCTTCCAGATCATTGAAGAATGCGAAGAGCCTGTAGTAGTCCTTCTGCGTGAGCGGGTCGTACTTGTGGTCGTGGCACTGGGCGCATCCAACCGTCAGTCCCAGCCAGACAGTTCCGACCGTGTTCGTGCGGTTGATAACCTGCTCGACTCGCCACTCCTCCGGATCGGAGCCCCCCTCGGTGTTGGTCGGGGTATTGCGGTGGAAACCCGTCGCGACGTGCTGGTCAACCTTTCGATCAGGCAGGATGTCTCCGGCGATCTGCTCCCGCGTGAACTGATCGAACGGCATGTCGCGATCGAATGCTTGGATGACCCAATGCCGGTATCGCCATGCGTGGGGCCGGAAGTTGTCGCCGCGGAAGCCATCGCTGTCCGCGTAGCGGGCGAGGTCAAGCCATAACCGGGCCCATCGCTCGGCGTAGTGCGGGGATTCGAGTAGATAGTCAACCAGGTCCTCGTAGGCTCCCGGGCGGTCATCCGACAGGAACTCTTCCTGTTCTTCCAGCGTTAGCGGAAGGCCCGTCAGGTCCAGGCTGAGCCTGCGGGCGAGCGTCGCCCTGGACGCCTCGGGCGAAGGCTCCACGCCCTCTCTATCGAGACGCTCCAGGATGAACCTGTCGACCGGGTTGCGAATCCACGACCCGTCCTTCACCGCAGGCGGCTCGGGACGGGATACGGCCTGGAACGCCCAATGAGCCGTGGTCTGAACCGCATCAGGTGTCGCATGCTCGTCGGAATCGGGCCACACGGCACCCTGATCGATCCACGCCCTCAGCAGACTGACCTCGCGCTCCGCCAAGCCATCTCCCGCTGGCGGCATGATCTTGCCGTCGATAGCGCCAGCGATCATCAGGATCAGCTTGCTTTCGGCGGAATTGCCCGGAATGATCACAGGGCCCGCGTATCCGCCCCTCAGCGCGTCGGCGCCCCGGTCCAGGCGCAGTCCCTGCATCTGCTGTGCCGGCCCGTGGCAGACGTGGCAGCGGGCGGCGAACACCGGCTCGATGTCGCGCTCGAAATTCACTGCATCTAGCGACGGTGCCGGTAGGCCAGATTTGTCGGCACCCTGCGCGGTCCCGCTCAGGAGCAATCCGGCCACAAAGACCGCCGCAAACACGGCTAGCGACCCCGGGCAAAACCGGGTTTCACGCCTCTGGCGCCGAGAGCCGAAATCTATTGAGGTCATGATCCGACCCTCATCCGTCGTGTCGGTGTGCGGGCCGTGTGGTCCACGTCAACGCACCTTGACATTGACGCTGTGTGCCCAAGATACAACAAAACCGCACTCAATGCCTAAGAACCATCGGATTTCCCCTGGGCCCAGCCCTGGCTCTCTCTCATCGACACCATCCGAGCACAATCCCCTAGCGGTGCATCCGCATCCAGACGACGCAACCGGCCAACCACCGTTCCCTCAGGAACTCATGCCGCAATTGCGGCTAGTCGTTGTCCAGCGTGATGGGATCAAAACACCACTCTAAATACGAAACTAATACGAAAATATATCCGTCTATCAACTGTATGCGGTGCGTGATCTACATCGCTGTCGTCCTTCTGTTCTCGCCGTGGATCGTTCTAGTAGGAGCCAAGAAGGCGATGGCCGTAATCGAGGGATCCGGGCAGTTGACTGGCGACGGATCGAAGACGCAGCTGCCCGCCAGGACGTCCGAGGAAGCGTTCGAGGAATTCGCGCGCACTGAAGCGCAGCGCCAGGCTGCTGTCGTCAAGCGGCTGGAGCGGGATGCTGCTGAGCGGCAAGCCGCGACTCTGCGCCTGATCGAAAAACAGGCGGCCGACCGTCAAGCAAGGATGATGCAGAAGATCCGTCGCGAGGCTTCGACCCGCCAAGCGGCCATGATGATGAAAGCGCAACTCAAGGCGGGATGGAAGGCAAGCGCTTCCCACATTGGCAACGGGTCGCTAACCAGGAATTGTTGTCAGACGCTCGTGCGTGATCGCATGGGAAACGCAATGAACGCTATGCCAAGGCGACAATCCGGCAAGACGATGGAGACGGACATGGTCCATCCGTCCCAATAGCCGGATCGATCGGAGTTACGCGATGATTTTCGCCTGGATGCCATGTTCAAGGGTACGGTCGAGGCGATGATGCGGGTTCCGGAACTCTCCAGCTCTACAGCGCTCGAAAATCATCCGCGTGGCGACCCCTGTTCCACCTAGAACTGGCCGGCCAGCAGAGATACTTGGGTTAATGACAACGATGGTCGGGGAATCCTCTGTGTGGCTCCGGGTGATTGGATACAGCTTGGCCGGGATACCCATGTCGTCGCGATCAATGCGCTTCAGGGCTAGACCTAGAGCATCGTGCATCGCTACCCGACCCTGCTGACTGATATTGATCAGCTCGCCGTATCAATCGATAAACAGGTACAACAGTCTGTCGCGAATTCATGACTGATCAGTAGCTGATTGTTATTGGTCGATTGCGGGTCTAACAAGGCATTTGATTGCCGAGCGGATCTCAGGCATTCGCACTCGGTGAATGCGGCGTAGAGCATCCAGGATGTGGAGTTCCACCAGATTGAGGAACGAGAGCAGCAGCGGTGTTTGAGCGGCTGCATAAACCAACGGAGGGTAGTCTTCGCGGCCAGTCGACCAGCAGCGCACTGTTGTGGCAGGAATGCGCAGGTAGAGCGCGCCCTCGGAAATCGTATGAGCCGGCAACTCTCGCAGATCGCGGTTCACCATGCATCCTTCTGCTGCTTGTGCTGCACAATCAATACGATGCAATTGGGATAGCCTGTTGCATCCTGCCCATACCCCTGATTAGGACGCTCCCGTGGTTGACAATCTCCTTGCCACAAGCACTATGTTCAATTCCCGCATAGTCCTCTAATGCCGCGGTCGGCACGGTTGTATGAACTTCCCTTCTCGCTCATCAGTCCGAGCTGATGCAAAACAGATCGTCCTCGCTGCGAAGGTACAGGTTTCCGTCATGGATAACCGGGGACGATACGAACATCTCGTCACCCATGTTGTTGACGGCGAGCACTTCGTAGCTCTTGCCCATCTTGAGCACGATTACGTCGCCTTGCTCGCTGGCGAGATACAGCTTTCCGTTGGCGGCGACAGGAGACGCCTTGAATGAGTAGGTATTCGGGAGCCTCTGCTGGCTATAGTGCGGTTCGCCGGACACTGCGTCGAACGCGCTGATCATTCCCCGGTCAGTAACGAAGTAGAGAATGCCGTCATGGAGCACGGGCGAAGCCGTGTAGGAGTTCCCTCTCTGGTTGGTCCACTTGATGTAGTCAGGGTCGTCCGTGATGTCGCCTTTGCCTCCAAGACGAATCGCCAGCAGGTTCGCCCCGCGCCAGCCGGTCATTGCGATCACCATTTCGTTGTCGACGTTGACCACTGCCGGAATCGCGTTGCCTCCCAGCCCGCCTGCCTCCCAGATCAGGTCCCCAGACTCGAGGTCGTAGGAGCGCACTCGCGTTGAGCTGGTCACAAGCTGCTTTTGGCCGTCGTACTCGACGACGATCGGCTGGGGCCAGCTGCTCAGCTCGTCGCGCTCGGCGCGCCACAGCTCCTTGCCGCTGTTCTTGTCCAGCACAACGATGTAGGACTGTCCTTCGTGATCGTTCTGGATTATCAGCGAGTCCCCGTGGAGGACGGGTGCGATTCCCTCGCCAAAGGCGTTCCGCATGTACAGCTTGCCGAGGTCTTTCTTCCAGAGCAGCTTTCCGTCCAGGTCATAGGCGTAGACTCCTCTTGAGCCGAAGTTCGCGATGAGAACCTCGCCGTCCGTCACCGGTGAGTTCGATGCGAAGCTCCCGTAAGTGCGGTGATACCCCTCGTGCGGGCTCGTTGACGCGGCGGTCTTGCGCCAGATTTCCTTGCCGGTTTTGGTGTCGAGAGCCATCACGAGAAAGTCGTGCGCTGACAGCGAGCCAGTTTCCGTGGTCGTCCCGCTCTCCACTGACGTAGTCAGGTACATCGTGCCTCCGGAGATGAGGGGAGTGGAATGGCCCTTGCCCGGAATCTTGACCCGCCACTTGACGTTTTCCGTGTCAGAGAATTTCAGCGGCGCATCCCCTTCGGCCACGCCGTTGTTGGTGGGGCCACGCCACTGCCGCCATTCCCCCTTGGCGTCCGGGCCTGTCGCAGCCGCGGGCAGAGTCCAAACGGCTAGTGCCACCAGGAGTTTCGATGCTCCTAGAGCGGTGCTTCGCGCAGTAGAGGTCGATTTGAATTGCATCGTCAAGTCCTTCCAATGATCTTGGGTAAAGCGGCGCGGATCATGCAGCGTACCGCGTGCGCCCCTGTCGGTCGGCATCGCTGCAGCCGACCTTGTCCTCACTGACTAGGCGTCCAGAGAGGGGCGATGGTTGCTGGCGGACGATCCAAAGGCGCGTCGAATCAGCGGCCACAGCAACGCAAGCAGTGTCGCTGTCAGGAAAACCAGCAGGATCGGCCGCGTGAGCATCGAGGTCCAGTCACCCCGGCTGAGGATCAGAGCCCGCCTGAGATTCGATTCCATCATCGGGCCGAGAATCAGGCCGAGGACCAGCGGACCGAGCGGAATGCGGGCCTTGCGGAAGAGAAACCCGGCCACGCCAGCCGCGTACATCGCCCAGAGGTCCACGACAGCGTGGTTCAGCGCGTACGCACCCACGGTTCCGAAGAGCACGATGCCCCCCCAGAGCCAAGGTGCCGGCACCTTGAGGATCTTCGCCAGAGGCTTGGCGCACAGGATTCCAATTGCCATGATCAACACCGAGGCGAAGATCAGCAGGAACACGATTGAAAACACAAACGACTGGTTGTTTGCGAACAGCAGGGGGCCTGGCTGGATGCCATGGATCAGCAGGGCGCCGATCAGGACCGCTGACACGGCGTCTCCCGGGATCCCAAGCGTCAGCATGGTCGTCATCGCGCCACCGATTGCCGCGTTGCACCCCGAGCAGCTCGCGGCGAGGCCGCGGAGGGAGCCCTTTCCGAATTCCGCTTTGTCCGGCGCGGCGCGCCTGGCCTGCTCCCAAGCGATCACGGATCCGATATCTCCGCCTGCCGCCGGGATCGCACCCACCATCGTGCCGACTGTCGCTCCGCCGAAAGTGGACCCGATCATGCTCTTGTACTCAGCGGCCTTGGGCAGGATGCGCCCGATTGTCGCGGCTTGAACGCCGCTGGCGGTGTGCCGTTCCGAGATCTGGACGAGCACCTCTCCCAAGCCGAACAGCCCGATCATCACCGGCACGAAAGAGATGCCATCCAGGAACTCCGACATTCCAAACGTGTACCGGGGATAGGCAGTCATCGGATCGAGTCCGACAAGAGCGAGTGCCAGGCCAAGCATCCCGGCCAGCATCCCTTTCAGTACATGCTTTCCGGAAACCCCGGCCATCAGACTGATGCCCAGTAGGGCCAGGCCGAAGTACTCGGCCGGACCGAACTGTAACGCAAAGCTTGCGATTGGGAATGCGAGGAACGCCAGGAACACAATGCTGGTGAGTTGGCCCGCCGCGGAGGCAAGAGCATTGATGCCAAGTGCCAGTCCTGCTTGGCCTTTCCGCGTTAGTGCGTAACCGTCCCAGGATGTCGCGATGGAGGCCGGCGTTCCCGGCACGTTGATGAGGATCGCTGGGATTCCGCCGGCCGGGATCGCGCCACAGTAGATCCCAAGCAGCATCGCTAGGCCCTGTTCCGCCGAGACCCAGAATGTCAGCGGCGTGAGGATGGCGACTCCCATCGTTGCCGTCAAGCCGGGCAGGGAGCCGAAGACCGCGCCCATGCAGACGCCCGCCACCAGGAAGGCCAGCACCTGCCAGTCGAGGACGGCGCTCAGTCCAGCCAGAATTTCGGGGATCAAGGCTTCGACTCCTGAATTGTGCGAGCGCAAACCTCCGAGGCGAGGCCGGTCATGGCTCGGGGCAGTTTGTTGTGTTCCGGCATCGGGCTGTTTGGAAGACTCAATCCAAGGACACGTTCAGAGCCGTGTCAAATGCGAGGTAGGCGAATGCCGTCAGGGCGGCAGAGCACGCAGTTGCCGGCCACCAGCGTTGCCCGAGGAACCGCAACGTCAGGATCAGGAACACCGCAGTCCGCAGGATGAAGAGCCCTTGGCCCCACAGCAGGAGGTAGACGAAGAGCAGGCCGGCGGCTCCCGCCACTTGCCGGGCGTTGCCCATCTGGATCGAATCCGACGCGTCTTTCTTTCGCCGGGTGACGACCAAGGCGCACGCGAGCATCGCCATGACTGCCCCGATTGCCTGTGGAAAGAACCCGGCGCCAGGAAGGCCTCCCACGCCCGCCGGGAATGCCGAACCGCTTGCGATCAGGCCGATTCCGATGGCTAGGAAGAGACCACCCGAAATCCAATCCGTAGAATTCATTCAGGGTCCCTCCATGCGGACAAGCTGGGGGATTTCGCGTTCGAAGAATTCCTGCTGGGCCAAGGCGAACTCCTCGAACCCGTCCTTGTCGAGATACAGTGCTTCCATGCCTCGCTCGCGGCACAGTTTGGCCCATTCCTCGGTGCCGAAGGCAGTCTCAAAGGCATCTGCGAGCATAGCGACTCGGTCGGCAGGCATGCCGCCGGGTCCAAAGAACCCGCTCCACGCGGGTGCTCCGACGGGATAGCCCAATTCGTGCGAGGTCGGCACTTCGCTGAGGACGCTGGAGCGATTCGCGTCGAAGACGGCGAGCGCCCGCAGCTTGCCTGCCTCCACATGGGAGACTACTTCCCCCACTCCTGCGACGGCGGCATCTGCATGGCCCCCGATGACGGAAACCAGTGCCGGCGTCGAGCCTCCGTAGGGCAAATGCGTGAACCGCGCGCCCGTCCCCTGCTCCATCAGCAGGATGTTGAAGTGCCAGATCGACCCGATTCCCGAATTGGCCATCACGATTTGCCCCGGATTTGCCGTTGCCGCGGAGACGAACTCCTCGAATGTTTGCCAAGGGGAGTCGGAGCCCACCACCAGGGCGGGCGCAGTCTTCGAAACGAGGCAGATCAGGGAGACGTCGGAGGGCCCGATATCGGCATAGCCCAGCGATCGCACGATCGCGATCTCCACCGGAGCGTGCCCAATCGTGTATCCGTCAGCAGGACGCCTCGCGACATACGAGAACGCCAGCGCGCCACTGGCTCCCGGCTTGTTCTCGCAGACGATCGGCGCGCCAACGCTGCTCTCCGCCAAGCTGGCCATGACACGGGAAACCGTATCGGAGGTGCCGCCAGGGGCCGCCTGGACGATCAGCTTGATTTCCTTCGACGGGTACGGGCCCTCAGTGCTGGCGCAGCCCGCGGCGAAAAGGCAGCAGCCGAGCATCCAGAGACGTCGCAACCCGGGCATCAAGCCGCTAGATTATACCCGAACGCTCGGTCTGCCGAGCTTCGAGTGGGAGTCCCAATGCGTTGCGCAACGGCTAACTTCGTTCGTCATACGGGCGAAACAGATCAGGCGCTACACTGACTCTTGGAATCTCCTGCTCCCTCCATCCGCGCCGTCTTGTTCGACTTCGACGGCACGCTCGTAGACAGCGAATATCTCCATCACGAGGCTTGGCTTGAAGCCGTGGAGCCGTGGGGCGTGACCGTGGGATGGGAGGAGTACAAGCGGAAGCTCGTGGGAATCAGCGACCGGCGCGCCTGCGAGTTCTTCCTTGGGCTGGCCGGGATGGAAATCACGCCCGAGGCGGTGGATTTCGGTCGAAGCCGGAAACACATGTTCTACCGTCGCCGCTCCGTGGACGAACTGACGGTCGATGCATCGGTATCGGACTGGATCCTCGCCAATTTCGAGCGCGTGCCGATGGGTGTGGTTTCTTCCAGCGCCGCTCCGGATGTCATTCCGATCCTGGAGCGACAGGGCGTCGCCGACCGAATGCGATTCGTGGTTTCCGGCGACGACGTCAGCCGTCTCAAGCCCGATCCGATGTCATACCTGCTCGCCTTGGAGAAGCTTGGACTGGAATGTGGAATCCGGAACCCGGCGGAATGCCTGGTCTTCGAGGATTCCGAAACCGGAATCCGAGCCGCACAAGAGGCTGGGATGACAATCCAGCCCCTGAAGTTGCCCTCCGACCTGCCCGCGTTCCTGAGGGAATGGGATCGCCGGATCCTCAGATCTGCCCCCCGAAATGCCGAGCGGGCGCCTTCCACCGCACTGGCCTAGCTGCAACAGTGAGATGGTCGCCGCCCGACGGGCCGACATGCGATTTCGCAGACCGCTGATGGCCAGCCAATCAGTGCCGGTGTCGGCAGCCACGTTGGCTTGGCCGTGTCAAGAGGCCTTCGATGCTGACGTGTGTCTCGCTCTCGCGGTCTCCGACCGCACCGGCTTGCGGGTCTGCTCAGACAGCTCCAGCTTCGCGATGACTTTCGATACCGGCACGGAGAACATCCCTTTCGCGGATGCACTGAAGATGTCTATGATTCGCTCCGGCGAATCCTCCAGGTAAACGGCCTCTCCGTCTGTCAGCAGATACAAGTTGCCGTTTCGCCGATGAAGACTGAAATAGTCCTTGCCGTGCTGCTCCTCCAAGGTCTCCAAGATCCGCCGAACCTTCTTCAGCGCCATCTTTTTTTCCCGAAGTTCCTTAATTAGAGAAACATGCAGAAGCTCGGATGAGTTGTACAGCCGCCGATGGCCTTCTTGCCTTGGCGTGACAACGCCCTGCTCGTCCCACCACTGGAGTTGGCGGGGGGTCACCCCGGTCAGGTCCGAAACTTCCTGGCTGGAATACGCCGTACGCCGTTCCAAGCCCCTCCGTCGATGCATCACGTTTGTCCCAGCCGCCAGTTGTAACGCTTCTGTAACGCAGAGCCCTAGGATATCAGGCCCGCATTGGTGGATCGGCTTTCCGGCGAACGAATTTCGCTGTCCCGGTTCCCAAGGAAGGCGATTCTTGGATTCGTTTCACGGCGCACTCAAGCAAGCCTGGGCCTGGCGGCAAGTCCCTTTGATTGCAGCGGTTATGGACGCGAGACGAGTCGTCCCAACTGGAAAAACCCAAACCAATTAGGCCTAAACCTGTTTTTTATACGCCCAAAATCAATTTCAAGAAAGTAGTCAATTCCTGCACGGAATCGACTCGTTTGAACTTTGCTGGCGTGATCAGTCCGCTGCAATGGCAGGCATCTCGGCGATGGGCACCTGGGCGTCGTGGACCGCGATCGCCGAGAGGGTGATTACGTCCTCCACATCGAATCCCTTTTGCAGGACCGCCACCGGCTTGTCAACGCCCATCAGGATCGGCCCGAGCGAACGGGCGCCCGCGAACTGCTTGAGCAGCTTGTAAGCGATATTCGCCGATGCCAGGTCGGGGAACACCAGTGCGTTCGCCTCGCTTTGCAGCTTCGAAAAGGGAAAGAACTCGTCCATCAGATCCGGGTCCAGCGCAGTGTCGGCCTGCATTTCGCCATCGACGATCAAGCCGGGGTCCAGTTGCGCGCAGATTTCAGCGGCCCGGCGCACCTTGTCGGAATGTGGGCACCGCGCCGAGCCGAAATTCGAGAACGACAGCAAGGCCACTCGAGGCACGATTCCGAGCCTCCTCGCCCGGTGCGCCGCGAGCAGGGCGATTTCGGCCAGGTCTTCCGGGCTCGGATCGATATTGACGGTGGTATCGGCCAAGAGGTAGATCTTGCGCTGCCGGATCATCATGTACAGACCCGACACCTTGTGGACACCCTTGCGCTTGTCGATGATGCGCAGTACAGTCCGCAGGGTTTCCGGATAGTGGCGATTGATGCCCGCCACGACGGCTTCCGCATCGCCCTGGCGCACCATCATCGAACCAAAGGCGACACGGTCGGCCAGCATCTTGTAGGCTCCGTCCAGCGTGCATCCCTTGCGCTGACGCAGTTCGAAGAGCGCTCGGGCGTATTCGTCGATGCGCGGGAATCGGTGCGTTTCAACGATGGTCCACCCATTCGTAGGTAGGTGCAGTTCCTCGGCCCGGTTCAGAATTGTTTCTCGATCGCCGAGAAGGACCGGCTGAGCGATCCGCTCCTTGCGGAGGACGTAGGCCGCACGCAGGATCTTCTCGTGGTCCCCTTCGGTTAGCACGACGCGTCGCGGATCCGCCTTGGCGCGAGACAAGATCATCTGGAAGACTTCCTGGCTGCTGTCAAGTCGCACGGCCAGGCTCTTACGGTAGTCGTCCAGCGCGATGGTCTTCCCGGCAACGCCGCTCGCGACCGCCGCTTCGGCGACCTTGTGGGACACTTCCAGAATCACTCGGGGATCAAACGGCTTCGGAATGATGTACTGAGGTCCGAATTCCAGTTCCTCCGCCCTGTAGATTCTCCGCACGGCGTCCGGAACCTGGTCCTTCGCCAGCGCCGCGAGCGCCCGAACGGCCGCTATCTTCATCTCGTGCGTCACGCCCGTGGCCTCGACGTCGAGAGCGCCCCGGAAGATTGACGGAAAACACAATACGTTGTTGACCTGGTTGGGGTGGTCGGATCGACCTGTCGCGATGATCGAGTCCGGTCGAGTGGCGATAGCTGTCTCGTACGCGATTTCCGGATCGGGATTCGCCAGGGCGAACACGATCGGCTTCTCCGCCATTGACAGGAGCATTTCGGGTGCCAGGACATTTGCCCTGGACAGGCCCACGAACACATCGGCTCCCCGGACAGCTTCCGCAAGCGTCCGCATGGGCGTGTCGCGCGCGAAACGCAACTTGTGCGGGTTCATTCCGGCAGTGCGGCCCTCGAAGATCACTCCCCGCGAGTCGAGCAGCAGAACATTCGCTGGGTCCACGCCAAGGCGGAGGTAGAGATTGGCGCAGGCGATGCCGCTCGCTCCCGCTCCGTTGATCACCACCCTCACAGCGGAGATGTCTTTCCCAGCGATCTCCAGCGCGTTCAGCAGGGCCGCGGCGCTGATGATGGCGGTGCCGTGCTGGTCGTCGTGGAAGACCGGAATCTGCACCCGCTTGCGGAGTTGCTCCTCTACGTAGAAGCACTCGGGTGCCTTGATGTCTTCGAGGTTGACTCCTCCGAACGTTGGCTCGAGGAGTTCCACGACACGGACGATCTCCTCGGGGTCGCTGCTGTTCACCTCGAGGTCGAACACGTCGATATCGGCAAACCGTTTGAAGAGTACGGCCTTGCCTTCCATGACCGGCTTGCCGGCGAGCGGACCGATGTCTCCCAGGCCTAGGACCGCAGACCCGTTCGAGACAACCGCCACGAGATTCGACCGAGTGGTATATCGACCGGCGAGCTTGGGATCCTTCAGGATCTCCAGGCATGCCTCGGCTACGCCGGGCGAGTACGCCAGGCTCAAATCGATCTGCGTGTCCGAAGGCTTTGTCGGAGCAATCGAGATCTTGCCCGGACGAGGGTATCGGTGGTAATCGAGGGCAGCTTCTTTGCGAATTTCCATGCGGCTCAGGCGAGAGTACGGGGCTCTGCTTCACGCATCGGCGTGAGGATTTGAGGCTAGCACGAGCCGCGGGCCGCGACGGGGAGCGAGCGCCTGGCTGATTCGTCTGGATCGATGGGCAGCGAGACCTCATGGGTGAAGCAGCGACGAAGGTTTATCCTTTTGATAACCAGGTGGCTGGCAGCCAAAGGCGGCCATTGCTGAACCTTGTTCGAGGATGTCTAGATGATAAGGATCAGATTTCAAGCAGCGGTCGCGGCAGCAGGCTTGCTGCTTGCGAGCGCGGCACTGACCCAGGAACCCGCACCAAGGCCTGTTGCCACGATCACCCAGCTGATGCAAGCCATGATCATCCCTGCGTCGAATGCGCTCTTCAATGTTCCCCGGCAGGTGCCTGGAGATGACGCCGGTTGGGATGCGGTCCGCAATCAGGCCGTAATCCTTGCCGAGTCCGGCAATCTGCTCATGGTTGGTGACAGGGCCGGGGATTCCGGGGTTTGGATGGAGACTTCACGGGCCCTGACCGATGCCGGCGAAGCCGCGCTGGCCGCGGCCCTGGCTCGCGATGTCGACGCCATCACAAGCGTCGGCGACCAGATCATTGACGCCTGCGAACGCTGCCACGAGAAGCACTGGATTCGCTGAGGTCCCCGGTCGGGGAATGCCCGAATCCTTCCCAGACCGACCATGTGGCGGGGACTGGCAGGGGCGGAGGTTACGCAGCCAGCCGGCGGGCATCTCCCACGAACCCGCGGTAGCGCTGGCACAGTTCGTTGATGAATCCGTAGAAGGTCTCGTCGGGGGCGGACCGAGGCACGGAGTCCGACAATCGAATCGGCGGGAATATCTTCGCTGCCAAGCGGGTTCTCGCGATCGGCTTGTCGAAGTTTGCTACCGCGATCGGTACCAGCAGCGGCTCGGGATCGGCTGCCCGCACGACACGGAAGGCACCTGCGCGGAAGGCCATCGGAGATGCCTTGGTCGTCGTGGAGCCTCCCTCCGGGCAGATCACGAGATTGCATCCGGAGTTCAACACCGCCTGCGCATTGGAGAGGAATTGCTTCCGGGCCGCCGCCATCTTGGTCTTCACTTCGGACGGGGATCCGACCGGTCGCCCGGTTGTCACGCTGATGTAGCCCAGGCGGTCGAAATATCTCCGGTGGCCGGCTTGGTCCGGTGCTGCTTGACGGACGACACGAACGGGAGGCTGGTCGTAGCGCTCGTACAGGATCATCGCCGTCACGAAATGCGTATCAAGCGTTAGTTGAAACTGGTTGGGCAATGTGCTCTCAGGGTGGTTGGCGAGATGGTTCATCAGGACGATGAATCCCGGGTCGGCCGGCAGGTTTTCCCATCCCTCGATCCGGTAATCCGTCAGCGAATAGAGCTTTCTGAATTCTTCGCAGCATGCCCGCCGGATCTCCTCGGGATCGTCTGAGTCTGGTGCCCGGGCTACGGTGTCGTAGATCTGCTGCAACTGGCGAAACACCTGCGCTTCGCGCTCGGCACTGGCGATCACCTGCCGACACTGCAGAGCGAGGTCCCGCTCCAATGGGTCTTGAGATCCTGCCAGATCATCGAGCACGTCGTAAGCGTCTGCGGCTGTGAGCCGGTTTTCCAGATAGACGGGAATCTTGTAGAGCGGCGAGTTGACGCCCAGCGCCTCGCCGCGCTCGGCGAGCAACTCGCGAACCCTGCGTGCTTCGGAGGAATTCTGCTTGGCCGCAAGCTGCGCCCGGCTGCTTCCGATCCGGTCTCCCAGAGCCCAGAGGACCCTCGTGACGAATCGCAGCCCGAATTCCGGCTGGCGTTGGCAGTGCTCTTCGACCCGTCTCCGCTCGAATGCAATCACGCGCGTCGCCTCAAGTGCCGTGGCAGTTGCCCGGCAGCGGTAGGGCTTGACCATCGACGACCATCCGATCAAGGCGCCGGGTTCGTTGATCGAATGGATCACGATGCGTCCGGGGACGTCTTCGACATGGGGATCAATCTCGCTGTGCTCGGAAGGGGCGAGGAACGAGAGCTCGAACGTGCCGGAGACAAGAATGAAGAGTCGCTCGGACGGACGGCCTTCCTCGACAATGCGGTCACCCTTCCGGAAGTTGAGACGGACTGCGTCCCGTGCAAGGGCCTCCAGATCCTCGGTTTCAAAGACCTCGAAGAACTCGGACTCCCGAAGCAGGCTGACTAGGGAGTTCATGGCAATCCCTTCCTACGGTTCAAGCGGAGAGTCCGGAGCGTACAAAGCGACCTCTATCGAGGTACCAAGATCGTAGCATCACGGGTTACCCTAAAGTCGTCGCTATCATTCTGTTCCGAATCCATTCCGGGAGCGCCCGTCAGTGGCTGAACCCGTATCGCGGCGCCCAGCAGACTTGCAGTACCTGTGGACACGATCAACGAACCGAGACCACAGCCAACCACGCCGAATGATTTCCGCGGTTTCTGGCGCAAGACATTCGCCGAGCTTGCCGCATTCGAGAGCGATGTCGAGACCAAGGATTTTGCTCACCAGCTATATCCGCAGTTGAAGGGCCAGAAGCTGAGGTTTTCCTCGCTCGGAGGCGTCAGGGTTGCCGGGTACGCTCTCGGCTGGCGCGACGACAGTCCTAGGCCATTGGTGATTCACGCGCACGGCTACGGGGGCAGAGTCGGAGTGCAGTGGCTTTGGGCCCTAAGCGGATTCAACATCGTCGGATTCGATGTTCGGGGGTTCGGGCAGTCATTCGAGGCCGTGCCGGATCGATCGCCGTGGGGCTATGTGTTGACCGGCATCGAATCTCCGCGAGACTATGTCCTGCGTGGGGCGGTGTGCGACTATTTCCGCGCCTGCCAGGTCGGTGCGCGGCTCTTCGAGGGACGCACGAGGCGCATCGTGTATCACGGATTCAGCTTCTCGGCGGCGCTGGCACTGATGTCCGAGGCGTTTAACCGGAGCGCCAGTCTGCTCGCCGCCGGCGTGCCGACCTTTGGATGGCACGAGGGCCGTCTCAGGCTGGTAAAGCATGGTAGCGCTGCCGAAGTGCGTCGGTACCTGAGAGCGCGCCCGGCCGACCATGACCGAGTGATGCGCACCCTCACATACTTCGATTCGATGAATTTCGCTCCGTTGATCCAGTGCCCCACTCTGGCCGGCTATGGGCGCAGGGACGATGTCGTCCCACCGGAGACGGTGATTGCGATCCTGGACCAATTGAAGTGCAGGCGGGAGACGATGTCATTGCCCGTCAGCCACACAAACGAACCTGCGGAGGCAGCTTGGGAGCGTTTCGATGCAGCCTGGATGGAGATGGCGCAGAGGGGCGTGCCGCAGGCGTTTGGCAAAGAGCCCGATGTGCAGCACATTGAGTTCCGCGAACGCTGATCAATTCGGTTGCCGAACTCGGTCCAGCCTGCGGACCGGGAGCGTTTCCAATTGCCTGGCCTGAATGCTAGCCTTGGGCGGGGCATTGAGGATGGGTTCGATCTATCGTGGCGTCTGGGCGGCATGCCTGACGGCTGTAGCTTGCGGTTGCGGAGACTTTGTCTCGGAGGACCCTTCGCCGAGGCCCAACTTCGTCATTCTGCTAGCGGATGACCTCGGCTATTGCGGGACCGAACTGTACGGCTGCGACGAGATCCCGACGCCCAACATTCGCCGGATAGCCGAGAACGGAGTGACGTTCACGGACGGGTATGTCACCGCCGGTACCTGCAGCCCTTCCCGGGCCGGGCTGTTGACGGGACGTTACCAGCAGCGCTTCGGATTCGAATTCAACACCGGGCCGGCACGCGTGACGTTCGAAGAGAGACGAGGCTTGCCCAAGGGGGAAAGAACGATCGCTGACATATTGGACGGAGTGGGATACGCCACCGGCATGGTCGGCAAGTGGCACCAAGGCAATACAGAGGGGTTTCATCCGACCGAACGCGGCTTCAACGAGTTCTTCGGATTCCTGCCAGGCGCTCGCGCGTATTTCGACAAGTCCACCGATAATGGCGGGGCGATCAGCCGGCGAGTCGCGTCGGATCATCCCCAAGCCCGTCTCCAGAACATCGAGCGAATCAGTGACCTCAATGCCCTGTACCGGGGTCGCGAGCGAGTTAGCGAACAGGAATATCTGACCGATGCCTTTGCCCGCGAGGCAATCAGCTTCATCGAGCGACACAAGGATGACTCCTTCTTTCTGTACGTGGCCTTCAACGCGCCTCATACACCCATTGAGGCGACCGAAGAGTACGTGGAGCGCTTCTCGCACATAGCTGATCCCCACCGCAGAATCTACGCCGCCATGGTGAGCAGCCTGGACGATGCCGTCGGGAGAATCCTGGACAAGCTTGAGCATGCCGGCCTCGCTGAGGACACGGTCGTGTTCTTCCTCAGCGACAACGGATGCGCCGTCTATACCGAAGCGTGCACAAACGATCCCCTGCGGCTCGGCAAGCTGTTCCTGTTTGAGGGCGGAACGCGTGTTCCGTTCGCGATGCAGTACCCGCGGCTCGTTGGCGGGGGCCGGATCTACCGGCACCCCGTCAGTTCGCTTGACATCCTTCCAACGTTTGCAGCGCTGGGGGGCGGACCGCTGCCGGCGGACCCGGAAATGGACGGCAGTAATCTCATGCCCTTCCTGTTGGGTGAGGAATCGCCTCCTCACGAAGCCCTGTTCTGGCGGAACGGCGAGAACAAGGCGATTCGCCAGGGCAACTGGAAGCTGTTCTGGAACCAGCGCCACATCTGGCTCTTCGACCTCAGCGAGGACATCGGAGAGGTCACCAACATGGCTGGCGAGCATCCCGAGAAAGTGGAGGAGTTGCAAGGGCTCCACAGGGACTGGGAGACGGGTACCGAGGATCCGGCTTGGCCGGCCCGCCAGGCACCGGGTCCAGTCGAAGTCGACGGGATCCTGGTCGATATCAACATCTGATCTGATGTGATCCGGTTCAACACTCACGAACCAACCGCGCCGGCGAGCATCCGCAGTTGGTCGAGAAGGCCGCCGAGTGCCGCTCGCTTCCGGGTTCGCGCCAGCCTGGCACCCTGGGCCGTGCCGCATCCCTCAGCCGGGGCTCAGAACCGGAAACGGATCCCGAAGCGGGCCGATATCGGATCCAGGAACCTGTCCCGCTGCAAGAAGCGCGGATCCAAAGTCGCGCCTTGGGAAGCGGCGATAGCCTGGTAGTCGTAGCCGTTGAGAACTTGGTTGACGGGATCGCCGGGTTGCCACAACGGCAGGGACTGGCGGTAAAGGCTGCGGAACGTCCGCAGCCCCGTCTCTTGGTTGAAAAGGTTGATGACGTTGAAGTTTATCTCCAGCGACTTGGTTTCATCCGGGAATGGGTAAAAGCGCTTCACCAGCGCAATGTCCGTCTGAGTCCATGCCGGATTCCTCCCGTCGCTGCCGCGGTTGTCAACCATGATGTCCACGTGCTCCAGATCGACAGTCCGGGTAATCGGCGTTCCGCTCATTGCACGGAAGAAACCGCCGATTTCCAGATTCCATGGAGTGACGTACGCCCAATTGACTTTGAACTGGTTGGGTCTGTCGGTACCCAGCGGACCATCGATCAGGTTTCCCTTCGAGTCATAGTTGAGGAACCAGAGATCGAAATCGCGATCGACGTTCGGACTGAGGCGTCCGTTCTCGTCGGAGCTTCCCAGGCCCGAATACAGGCCGCGAAGCCGTGAATACACGTACGCGAAGTCTGCAAGCCACCTGTCGCGGAATGACTTACGCAAACGGATTTCCAGCGCGTTGTAGGTTCGCTTCGGCTTGGGAGTGGTCGGCAGGCCCGCTTCGATAAACCTGCCCACCGATAGACCGCGCCCGGGGTTGGTGATGTAGTAGGCTTCGCCTTCCGGCGTCTGGCGACCCACATCCTCGATCGCCTCGTCAAGGTTCTTCCGGGTGTACCGGAACGAGAGAACATAGTCCGTTGCGACCTCGTACTCGAGCCCCGCCACGGATCCCGTCATCCGCATGGGTTTCAGTTCGGGGTCGAGGTCCTCGAAGGACGGTATGCGCCAGTTGCGCGTCTCAAGATATGTTCCTGGGTATTGCCCTTGGCCCGCCAGCCCACCGATCTTGCTCCAGTCGAGCGTCGTGGCGTCCATCAGGTAGTAGTGGCTCAACCACTTGAAGCCTCCGAACGACCCGTTCGCCATCTCAAGCTTCATCGCGTCGTAGAACCGGCCCCAACTGCCGACCAGCTTGAGCTTGGCGTTGCCAAGGACGTCGTATGCAAAGCCCAGGCGAGGCGCGACCTTGTCGGGGAAGTTCCATTTGAATACCGCTCCGGAGAATTCCGGAAGGTCGCTGAAGGACGGAATCGCTTCCTTTTCTAAGCGGAGTCCGAGATTGAGGGTCAGCCTGCCGGACAGCGTCCACGCGTCCTGAACGAAGAGAGCATGCCGATTCGTGCTCACGTTCGCCACGACCCCGAAAGGCGCGCGCACCTCGTAGTAGCCGCACGGATCGTAGAGGGCGCCGTCCGGGCCGGTACAGGCGCTGGTTCGGACGGCTCCGTCGACCGTGGTGTATGGCCGGGTGTAGTTGTACCGGATGTAGTCGAACTTGTACGCCTCGTTGACATCGTGCGCCAGTCCGTTGTATTGCCAGCCGAATCGCAGGCTGTGCTGCTGGCCGCCCGAACTGGCCAGATAGCTCCCGCTCAGAGAAACAGTGCTCTTCTTCTGGAAGTCCTGCGCAGTGTTCAAGCTCGCATCATGTCCGATTGCGAAGAAACCGCGGGGGCGATATAACGGATCCTCGGGCGCGAACCCGATCAGGCCGGGCGACTGGTTGAAGTGGTGACGGACTTGGCTGGGGCCCAGGAACTGCTCGGTCTGGGTTGCGTTCAGCCCCCACCGGGCATCCACCACGAACGCCGGGAGCGGGGTGATCATCGCGGCTCCCGTCAACGTGTAGCCGGGGTACTCGAATCCTTCCTTCTCCCACTCGAATTCCGGATTTGATGTCCCGTCGCGATTGGGCAACCCGCCTTTCCAGTTCGCCCAGTCCGAAGCGACCGACGCCATCAGCCTAACTTTCTCAGTTGGCTGGAAATCAATCTTCGCGGTGCTACTGAGCAGCCGCTCGTTGCGTATGAAATCGCCGAATTCTCCGGATGTGAACGTGACGGAACGGGACCGCTCGCGGATTTGCGGGAGAAGTGCCCCGAAGAACCATGCCCTGTCCCGCCAGACAGGCCCGCCCACGGTGAAGCCGAATTCGTTCGTTACCTCGCCGTCTTCGGCATCGAACACATACTCGGCGACATCGACAGCCTGCGTCGGATCGAGGCGCAGGCGCCTGGCCGGCGCGCCTGACAGCGCGCTTCCGCTGCCGTACCACAGGGCGCTGCCATGGAATTCGTTTGCACCGCTCTTGGTCTGGACACTGAGAACGCCGCCCATCGCTCCGCCGAATTCCGCTTCATACCCGGCGGTCTTCAGCTGGAACTCCTGCACTGTCTCGACGCGCAGGTTCTGGTTGTTCAACCCGTTGTACATGCTCGTCGTATCGACGCCGTCAACGTAGAAGACATTCTCTGCACCGGAGGACCCGTCGACGGAGATTCCATGGACGTCCCTGCCCCTGTGCGCGACGTCACCGGCCTGGGCTTCGATGTTGACACTGGGCATGAAGCGCGCGTAGTCGGTGAAGTCCCGGCCACCCGCCGCATCCGTCAGGCGGTCGCCCGAAAAGATCGACGCCGACTCGCTCTTGAACGTGTCGATTGCCGCCGCGCCGGCCTCCACCACGACCGTGCTGTCAACCTGGCCGATCTCGAGGGCCATTTCAACAGAAAACGTTCGTCCAACCTGGACGATGAGGTTCTCGTTCAAGGCAGTCTTGAAGTCCGGGAAGCGGACGGTCACGGTGTAGAGGCCTGGCGGGAGGCTGTGATTGACGACCAGTCCTTGATCGTTGGAGACACCGAAAACGGGCCGAATCAAATCCTCGCTACTGAACTCAACCTCGGCTCCGCGTACCAAGCTACCCGTTTGGTCGGTCACGAGAACACGGAGCCCGCCGACCTGCTGCTGCGCAATCACCGGAGCGCTTGTTGTGACCAAGCAGAGAATTCCAAGCAGCAGGGTGGTTTCGCGACAGCGGTTCATCTCGCCAGGTGCTCCCCAAAAGGGATCAGAATGCCAGCAGCAGCGTTCCGTTTCGACCTGGGATCGCCGGAGAGCCCGACCTAAACCCGGGCACCCATCCCAACCAATCTACAAGGCTTCCCTGTCGGCGATCTTGTCCAACGCTTGCCGAATCCCCCGAAGCTGCTTGTAAAACAGGTACACAACGTAGAACGCAACTCCGTAGGCTGCGATGACTATCATCAACGGAAAGAATGCCTTCCAGAGCAGGTCTGACATGTCTAGCATTTGGATCGTTCTCGCCACCTATTGCGACACAAACAGACTAACACGGCCCAACGAGGGTACCGACGCCGGACAGCCTCTAGTTATCGATCACGAGCCACACAGTTTGGCAGTCCGAGCCCCTGGAATACTAACGACTTCGGCGGACACAGCACCAGTCGATCACGGTTGGGATAGCGGTCCATCCAGCCCTGCATCGAACGCGACCGGACCAGACTTGACGCCGGACCCTCTACGGACCAGGATGGCGAGTAGTTCAGCGTGACGAGGGACGGGGCCGATTGGGTTGAGACGATGCTCTCGGATGAGCTCCCTGCCCGGCCCACAGGGGCGATAAACGGTGAATTCCGTTGATTCAAGGCCGTGATACGCTGACCGGCTAGAGGACGGAATGACTGCACCAGGATTAGCAGCCTTGCGAGCAATGGCTGGCCGAATCGGGATTTCCACTTTCCTGTGCATTGCTTTCGGCTGCCAAGGGACCAGCACTCCCGAGCTCTCCGTCGAATTGGCCAATAGCGGGCCGCGCGAACCGAATTCAATGCCGTCCCCGTGGATCACGGCTGCTCATCCGCACGAAGGGTTCAACGACGAACCCGCTCTGGTGTTGACCCAGGCAGGCGACGTCTACGTGGGTTGGATCAGCTATCGAGATGGCGGGGACGCGCTTGTGATTGCCCGCTTTGCACACGAGGGCGACCAGTTTCTCCCGCAAGGTCAGTGGATTGCGTTGGAGGGCAGCGGTACGCATCTGCTCGGCCTGCACGCGGTTGCGGCCGGATCGCGGACGTACTTCGTCTTTGCGCGCGAGATGGATGGCAACTGGGATGTGTTCAGCCTGGCTGTTGACGGCGGTGGGCCATCCGAGCCCATTCGGATCGCGTCGGGTCCCGCAACCCAGATCAAACCATCCGCGGCGTGGCACGACGGCACTCTCTTCGTCGCGTGGGAGGCCAATCCGCGGTCCGAGCGGCAGATCTTCATGGCTGCGCTCCGCAATGGAAGCGTGACCGAACCGGAGCCTGTCAGCCTCGACGGAGTCTCGAATTACGGTCCTTCCGTCGCCGTCGCGGCCAATGGCCAGATCGCTGTCGCCTGGCACGGGCACCGCGACCACAACTACGACATATTCCTGAGGGAGCGGGAGCCGTCCGGGGAATGGAAGGCTCCGCGCCGCCTGACCAAGTCGCCCGGAATCGACCGTCACCCGCAATTGCTCTCGCATGGTGGGGAGTTGTGGATTGTGTACGAGCACGCCCTGATGGAGAAGTACTTCGTGGGGCGGACGAACGAGCGCCACCTGGTGGTGGCGAAAGTCACGCCCCACAGTCTGGAGGCACCGCCGGACTACTGGAACGCATCACCGTTGGCGACGAACCGATCGGAAGCAGGCACTGCCGTCTTCGACTTGCAGGGGCGATTGTGGATTGCCTACCAGCAGCCACGTGAACCGCGAGGAGGCTGGTCGGTGCGCGTGGTTGGCTACACCGGAGAGCAGTGGATCGGCCCGCGCGGGCTCTCCCAGCGTCGCTCGATGGACCGCCCCGCGCCAATGGCGCTCAAGGGCGACCGGCTGCTGCTGGCTTTCCAGGCCGATACGTTCTCAGACACCTGGTCGCAATCGGACCCGGACTTCACTGCCGGCGCTCGCTCCCAGGTGTTGCTGGCTTCGGTCGACATCGGTCAAGCACCGCCCGCGTCCACAATCATGCAGCTTGGAGCACTGGCCGAGCCGGACAGCCCGTTCGAACCAGCAAGCCTGCATGACACCTTCGGCGAAGATGCCGAAACGGCGTCCATCGAGTACGACGGTGAAACGCTCCATCTCTATTTCGGTGAGCTGCATGAGCACTCCGACCTCTCGATTTGCAATCGATGCGGCGACCAGTCACTCGACGAGAACTACCAGTGCCGCCGCGACCTGAACCGGCTTGATTTTGTGGCGATGACCGATCACGGATACAACATCGTGCCGTATTTGTGGAATTACTCGGCCAAGCTGGTGCGGGCCAATCACGATGCCGGGCGACTCGTGACCTTCCTCGGGGAGGAGTGGACATCAAGCTTCGAGGACTACGATGACGAGCGCCCGTGGGGATACTACGGCCATCGCAACCTGATCTTTGGCGATCCGTATTTCCCGAAATGGTGGACTGCCTACAACGGGGACTCTCCGGCTGATCTCTGGAACGAGCTTCGCGGGATGGATGCGGACTTCGTTCAGATTCCGCATCAATTGGCCGATTCCGGCAATGTACCGGTCGACTGGGACTATACCGACGAGGAGGCCCAGCCTGTTGCGGAAATCTTCCAAACGCGGGGCTCGTACGAGTATGCGGACGCTCCTAGGCATGCCCGCACTGCTACCGGGGAGTCAGGGAACTACATTCAGGATGCCTGGGCGCGAGGGATACGGATCGGAGTGATCGCGAGTCCCGATCACGGCGGAGGTCTGGGCAAGGCTGCAGTTTGGGCAACCGACAAGACCCGCGCCTCAATCCTGGAAGCGATCCGCAAGCGCCGGACATACGGCACGACTGCGGCACGCATTCGGATTGATTTTCGAGTGAACGGTCGACTGATGGGTGAGGCCGTGCCGCGAACCGAGGGGCCAGTCTCCATCACGGCGGCGGTGCAATGCCCAGGGCGAATAGCAAGGATCGAGATTTGCCGCAACAACAAGTTTGTCTATTCGACGTCGCTGGACGACACGAAAGCGTCGATCGATTTCGTTGATCGCCTGCCGCCCGAGGGTCCCAGCTATTACTACTTGCGGGTCACGCAACAGGATGGTGAAATTGCCTGGAGCAGCCCGGTCTGGCTCGGCGACTAGAACACCCGATTCGGTGAAAGGCTCCGCCGGATCGTGCGATCACTCGCCCCGGGGCGAAGTCATGAGCGGGTGGCCCAAGGTATCTCCGTTGGGCTGAAACCCGTTCCCGTCCACATCCACATAGATCGGATTCGTGTAGGCGACTGGGTGCATTTCCCCGTAGGGATTCAGACCCCAGCCCTTCTCGATATTTGATTTCTCACCGATGGCGACCACGATCAGATGGGCGTCCTGCTGGAGAGCAACGCGGATCGTCTCGTCGAAGTTCACCACGCCGTCCCGGAACTTGCCCGGGGCATCGCTCTTCCGGAAGTTGTACTGCTCCGGCTGGCGTCCGTTCACCAGGATCTGGACGCGGTCGATCTCCAGCCAGTTCGGTGTCTGGACGCGGACCTGCAGATCAATCGAGCCTTCCCTGATTACGCTCGAGCCGATCGGCAGGCCATCGGAGGTGGTCACCTCGAGGAACGGGCCGTTGGTGATCATCATGCGGCCTGCTTTCGAGTTGCGAATGATTTCCTCATGGTCGATTTCGGCCGGGCTGTCGGTCGAACTCGGGACGTACGTGCGCCAGCCGCCGACGCCATTGCCAAAGATCCGGTGCGCGTCGCTGACGGCCACGCACCAGACGTGGCGGCCCTGGTTGAGCATCTGTAGCCAGCCAAAGGTTCGGTTCGGGCCCTCGCGTGTGCCGTAGCGCGGGTTCAAGTTGAGGATTTCGGCACTCCACACTTCCGCAGCGTCGATCAGTTCCTCGAAGCCCGTGAAGCCGCCGTCCGCGATCCCGTCGCGATTCCGGTCGAAGAACACAGATCCCACATCGGGATGATTCGCTTGCACCCAGCGATCCGGCCCGCCGCCGAATAGCCGGGTTCGATTGCGCGCGTTTACGGCCGGATCGATGCGGGAGCCGGAATCCAGGGTCGGTGTCCCCCAGTTCCGGAGGGTGATTGCGTTGATGCGGGGGTCGAAGTGCCACAGGGGGGCGCCGCCGTTCTGTGCCATCGGGTCGGGTTCGATCGGAAAGGAGTTGAAGTGCTGGCCGCTTCCGGTCAGTTCGATTCCCGGTACTGTCTTGATGCGGTCGGCAAGGCCCAGCTGCTCGATTTGGGGCGTCCAGTCATAGAGCCTCTGATGCTCGGTCGTGGGTGCGAACTCAATGTGCTCTGCAGCGAAATTGATGATTCGGTCTCGTGTGTTGCAGTAGTTGTCGCCGCTTGGAGTCGAGTGCGCGTGGTAATCGGTGCTGATCCAGCCACCCGTGTCGACGGTTCGATTCAGCATGGCTTCGACAGCGACGGTCTCCCCGTCCTCGACGTCGACACGCCGTTCGACAAGGTCGTACTCGGGTCCATGCGTGACACGGAGTAGGTAACTGCCCGGAGGAACTTGCTGGGTGACCCTTCCGTCGTGGGTCTGGTACTGGTGATTGCCCCCGTGAACCCTGTAGTCGGTTCCGAAGTTTGGCGTCTCGGTGCCATCCACGCCAATGAACTGCACCTTGCCTGGGGAAGGATTGCCATTGGCGTCCCGAATTGCCACGTTGACCGCAGAAGCCTCCGACACCAGTAAGTCGAATTGGGTCGTTTCGCCATCGTTGATTGAGACCTGTCGGTCGACCGGATCCCGGCCGATATCGACGAAACGAAGGGCGTGCCTTCCCGCGGGGAGGCGGAACGAAATCTGTCCGTCCGGGTCCGGGTAATGCGGGACCTGCTGGCCGTCCAGTGCAGCGAGCAACGCGCCGTGAATTGCCGGATTCCCGGCGCCGTCCTGGATCGTTCCGGAAACCTGGCCTGTGGGGCCGCTTTCAGCTGCCAGCACTCCGTACGCCGCCAAGGGCGAATCCGCAACCGCGATCCGGATACGGAACGTTTTCTCCTCTCCGGCCTTCAGTGTCAAGCTCTCGGGGACAGTCCCGGCATCGGCGGACGCCACAGCGTAGCCGCGCTTGTCGAACGGGTCGATGCTGTCACCGACTCGAATACCGCCAACCGAGAGCTCGTTCTCAAGGCCTTTCCAGGTGGCAGCCGGCGCAACCGTGGTGTCCGACTGGGATTCGTTCCGATAGGTGGAAGAGACAAGGAGGTACTGCCAGCCGGGTTCCAGGCGGTACTCGTGCCGCGTGTAGAGGCCACCACTCATTGCTGCGGTACGGACTGCCTCCACAGCGGCAAACCCACTCGAACCGTCCGCCGCGACCGTGACACTCGAAATATAGCCGGTCTCTCCTCCAGGGCGCAGGACCGTGAGTTGGTCATTGCTCTCCCCTCGGATGTCGAGGTCGAACAGGCACCCTTGGAGCACGGACGTATAGTCCGTCGTCATATTGGCCCGTCGGAAAGGCTGCGTGCCGGAAACCAGCGCATGGATTTTGTCATTGCGCAAGACAAAGTCGCCGGAGAGGCCGTCTGCTTCCTTGCCGGCTGGCATTTGATCGACGTTGTGACGGCTGACTTCGAATGCCTCGACCTCTCCGCGCTGCGCGGTTGATGCCCAGCTAAGGAGCAGGACGAAAAAAACGACAAGGATGATTCGAGCTTTCATTGCACTCGTCCTAGCTTACTGCCCGAAGTAGCGGCATGTCCTCACGTATCCGTCTAGACACCCAGGCTCATGTAACTCGCTCACCAAAACCGCCTCTTTTCGACCAGCCAAATTTCCGGACAGCCCCATCCTGGATTCGTCATGGCACCTTCTCATCATGCTTCCGGTCGGCTCGGAGCGTGCCCCGAACTCCGCTGCCAAGTGACGCGAGCATCTGCATTGGACGATCCAGAAACAGACGCCCCAGGTCGGCGTCAGGAATGCGCGAGCAGTCCGCTGCGGGGAAGCGGGCCGAAGTGGCGACCACCTCACCGCTGGAGGATGGTCGCCTTGACTCCGGATTGCCGGATTTCCCGATCGTGCGCCGCCTCCCTCGCGGGCGGGTAGGAGTTGCTCCGGTACGCGAGGGGCTCATCAGGAGACCTTCACCGGAATTGCGATCTTGCCCCCCCACGCAGCTCCGGTGCCAAAGGACCAGTACTGGGATACATTGGCAACTAGTGCGCGGGGCGCTCGAAGTGGCTCAAAAGGTACATTGGACGCTTCTAGTCAAATCTGCCCACATGTAACACGAGCAATCTCACCCGGCCAAGTGGATCGAATCGTGCGGCGCGGAAGACGCACGGAGCTTTCCCGGTGGGGGTTTGTGATCGCGTCAACACGGCCTTGACAATTGGCGGGCAGGCGGATATCGCGAAGCCATTGAAGGATTTGGGTTCAGGCGTAATGGAAATCGCCCTGCACTTTCGATCGGATGCCAGTCTGGTCGTCTATGTCACGTAAATGATGGGGACGTTGTGGGTGATTCATGCGTTCCCAAAGAAGTTGAAAGACCCCTAGAGCTGAGATCGATCTTGTGTGGAGGCGGTTAGGTCAACTGAAGGGGGAGCTGCTGCAGTGAACGAGAAAGGACTAGAACTGGTCGAGGGTAGCGGGAACGTCTTTCGCGACTTCCGCGATCCTCATGCGGACTTTTCGCGCATTCGCACCGCGAGTCTTGGTCGGTTCACGCTGGACCGGTTGATGAAGATACTCGCCACGCTCGACGGCCGCATCCGGATCACGGTCCATGTCGATCCGCATTGGACCGGGACGTCGGCTACGCCGTCTCCGGGATGAAAGCGAGAGGTTCATTGATCAACCTGCCGCTGTTCGGGTCGGTCGGAAACTGCACACCACCGCACATCGAGGCCGCGGAAAGCTGCCGTTGTTCAGAAAAGAAAAGGCCGGGTGCCCCGCGGGGCACCCGGCGTGGCTGATACGGAGTCTTCAGGTCAGAAGATCCACTTGAGCCCGAACTGGATTCGCCGTGGCTCGGAGGCCGTTGTGATCCTGCCAGCCGCGGGCCTGCCAATGCTCGTGTTCGGTCGGCCGAACACCGGCGTGTTCGTGAAGTTGAAGGCCTCGAACCGGAACTGAAGATAGTCGCCTTCCCATGGCAGCGTGAATCTCCGCGACAACGAGAAGTCGAATGCCGTGGTTCCCGGACCCCAGATCAGGTTGCGACCGGCGTTGTCGATGACTCCGGGCTTGCCTGGGCCGATCGCGTCGGTGTTGAACCATCGGTCGATCGTCCGTTGCGAAGTCGGCAGGTTCAGTTCGCCGATAACGTCGCCTCGGTTCGCTCCGCCGACATTCGTGGTGTTCTGGTTGAACGAGTGACCGTCAGGCGTCCCTCCCAGGAGGTTGAGAATGCCACCCACTTGCCAGCCACCTAGAATCCATGCACCGGGACCACTGGTAAGCGCGCTCTTCCCCGGTCCCAGCGGCAGCTCGTAGACAAAGCTGGTGACGTACGCGAGCCGACGGTCAAGTGACGCGTTGCCTCGTTCGATCGCCTGGTTATAGGTGAAGCGCTGCTGGGATGCCGTCCCGGTCGTCAGGTTCTCGTTGACTACGTCGATGTTGTGCGCCCACGTGAACGAACTCAGGAACGTGAACCCGCCCGTGAAGCGCTTCTCGCCCTTGATAGTGAGCGAGTTGTAGTTCTGGTTCAGGAAGAGCACACCACGCAGGTTGGCACTGTTGAAGAACGGCCGGGTCTTGCGGTCCTGCCAACGCGTCGTCGGGTGCGGCGTCGTCGGGCGGTTGACGTTGACGGACCCGTGAATCTGCGACGTGGAGGAACCGTTGTATCCGATGGTTAGCAGTGTGTTGCCGGGCAGTTCCCTCTGGATGTCGAAGAACCACTGGGCCGCGTAGAAACTCGGCCAGACACCGTCTTTCTTGATGTTGATGTTCAGTCCCGCCTTGGGCAACCCAGCCCTGGTTGTGGCTGGGAATCCATCCTTGGTGAAGAATGTCGTGAAATCCCTGGGTTGGGCGTTGTCGAACTCGTTCGACAGCGGGGACCCGGTGTTGAAGCGGGCGGCCTCGCCTCCGGTGTTGTCAGCCTCTCCGTAGAAGAGGCCGATGCCGGCCCTGACGACTGTCTGCGTGTTGGCCCGGTATGCAATGCCGATGCGGGGTGCGAAGTTGTTCATGTCGTTCTCGCACGCGCAGTCCGAACCGCTGCTGGGCTTTTGGAAGTGTGGGAGGTATTCCGCTTCTCCCCAGCCACCCTGGTTCCCGGGGAGACGCTCGCCGGGATCGATCGGACGGCCGTTGATCTCGCCGATAAACCGCGCCACAGTGCTGTTCAGCGTGTGGCTCTGGGGATCGGGGAACGTTGGCGTCATGAACAGTTCGTATCGCAAGCCGAGGTTCAACGTGAGCCTGGAAGTGATCTTCCAGTCGTCCTGCATGAAGACACCGTAGTACGGAATGACCTGCTCCTCGCCGTTCGGCCAGCCCCAGCGTCCGTTAGCGTTCCATCCCATCAGCCCGTCCGCGACGGAGTTTCCGGTAGCGCCGCGGCTGGCGGCGTCGTTGGGCATTTCCGCGGTGTACACACCGGTGTACTGGAATCTGCCGCGACGGAACCGTGAGGGCGAGCGGGGAATCTGGGTCCGCCGATACTCAAATCCCACCTTCAGGGTATGGTTGCCCCTGACCCAGGTGAAATTGTCTGAGATCTGCAGGTTGTCCATCTTGTTGACGTTTGGCCAGAACGCGCGAGGACCCAAGTCTTGGAAGCCGCCCACCAGTGACAAAGCGTACCCGTGGTCGAGTCCGTCATCGATCGCATCTCCCGGCGCGCCCAGCACGCCGAATTTCGAATTGAGAGGCTCGTCAAACGGTATGTCGAACCGCGTCGGGAAGAACGTGTATCCGAACCGTAACTCGTTGAACATCGTGGGCCCGAAGGTTGTGTTCAAGGCAGACGCCCAGTTCTGTCCCGGCAGGTCGATGGTCTGGCCGTTTCCGCCGTTCGCGGGGAGGGGCAGGCTGCCGTTCTGCAGGACGAATTCGTCGCGGATGGAATAGCGGGCGAACCAGCGGTTGCTGTCGTTGATGTTCCAGTCGAATTTCATGTCGTACTGGTTATGGTCAATCGTGTCCGCAGGTGCGTAGAAGTGGTTGTTTCGCAGATGGTCCCGTCCAGGGACATTCGGTGCCGGGTAGTTGGCGAAGAGTGCCGTCGCGACAGGGTCGAAACGGTCTGCCGGAATGCGGAAGTTCGGAAAGGCTTGTCGCACGCCGTTCTCCAATGTCAGCGGGTCGTAGATTCTGCGATCCGGGTCCGGCTGGTTGGAGAAATCTCCGGCCAATGCATCCCTGCTAGGCACCGAGGCCGTAAAGCTCTGGCCTGCGCGATCCTTAGTGCCCTGGAAGCTGAAGAATCCGAACAGCGTATTGCGCACAATCGGGCCGCCGAACGTGCCGCCGTACTGATTGCGACGCAAGCTGGGCTTGTCTGACCCGACGCGGTTCGCGAAGAAGTTTGTCCCGTCGAGCTTGTCGTTGCGGAGGAACTCGTAGAGCGAGCCGTGGAAATCGTTCGTGCCGGACTTCGTGCTGACCAGGACCTTGGCGCCCATGCGGTAGCCGTACTCGGCCGACATATTGTTGGTCACGACCTTGAACTCGCCGACCGCGTCCACGGAGGGCTTGGTCGCCTGTGCCTGGAACCCCAGAGCGCCGCCCGAGTTGCGAGACGAGTTGTCGGCTCCGTCGAGCAACACGTTCGTTTGCGCCGCGTGCATTCCAACGGCAAGGATGCCACCTTCGCCGCCACGCACGCCGTCGTGCCGCGTGCCCTTGCCCATCTCGCGGGATGGCAGGACTCCGACCGAAAACTTCGCGAGCTCGAGGTAGTTGCGCCCGTTCAAGGGCATCTCGAGGATCCGCTTGGAGTCGATCACTTGGCCGACCTCGGTCTTTTCTGACTGGATCAGGATCGCAGCGGCATTCACTTCTACCGTTTCAGTCACAGAACCGACGGTCATTGAGCAATCGATGCGCATGGTCTGCTGCACTTCAAGGCGGACCTCAGGGAACTCCTTGGTCGAGAAACCGTCCGATGTGCATCTCACCGAATACAAGCCCTGATTCAGGCCGGGAATCGTATAGAATCCGACCTCGTTCGTGGAGACGGAGCTTTCCGCCCCCGTTTCGAGACTCGACACCATCACATCCGCGCCTGGGATCACGGCGCCAGTGTCGTCCGTTACCGTCCCTTGGATCGTGCCGCTCGTTTGCGCGAACGACCACGTCGCGACCAACATGCCTGCCAACAACAGGCGCAAGGCCTTTCTCATCGTGCTACTCTCCCTCGATTGCCCCACGATCACCAATTCTCGACGCCGATGACCCAAACGTACCTACCAATCTTACCTCAATGCGGAGGGGCTCTTGTCAAGGGTTTGTGAATAGATCTTGCTGTCCGTTTACCGAGAACATTGTGTTGTCATTCATGGAGTCAGCCCAAGAGTGGTGGCGTAGGTGCGGTTCGATTGGTCCCGTGATGGAGCGTGCCGATGTCGCCGCTGCGGGCACTATCGATGGCAGCAGAGAAGCCCGGGCTAGAAGCGCACGCTGAGGCGCGCGTAGTAGAATCCACCATTGAACCCGAACGGAGCTGCGCGGCGCGAGAAAAGGAAAATTCCCGGGGATTCGATGATCACGCGACCGCTTGAGTCCTCAAGCCTGCCGCTGCGCGTTTGACCGACGAGATTCTGGTCAGGCACGGTGTTGAGCAGGTTCTGGGCTCCGACCGTCAAGACGGTGTGCGGGAGAATCCTGTAGCCGACATGCAAGTCGGAAACGAACTTGCCGCAGAACTGCTGGCGTGAGCCGCCGAGTGAGGTTGGTGAGAAGCCGGATGCCCCACAAGGCTTCTCGCCGAGGCTGCCTCCCTCCTGGATCCAGTAGGTGCCGAAGTACCGCAGCGCCCCGCCGACGCCCAGCGGACCGATGCTGTAGTCGATCGTTCCCTGAGCCCGGGTATTCGGTTGCCATTCGGTGAGGATCGAGCGGTCCTGTCCCCCGAATATGGTGTCCTCGAGCCCCACCAGGAGCATGGGGGCGTTGATCCCGTCCTCAAGTTCGGTGTTCACGAGCATGCCGGAAACCCCGAAGTCCAGTACCGAGCCGTTGCGCCAGGCGTGCACGCTGTTGAAGGTGAACTCCATTCCCGACGTCACGGTCTTGGCGGCGTTCGTGAAGAACTGCGCCGCTGTAGCATTCACGGCTTCCAGCCCGGCGAGGGCTTCCGGGACCCCGCTCAACTTGCTTTTCGTAAACGATCCGCTGATCACGATGCGATCACGCACAACGACGCGGAATGCGTCCAGGGTCAGCGATGTCGTCGGACTGATGCGAGCCACGACGCCGCCGCTGAAATTCAGCGAACGTTCCTGCTTCAGGCCGGGAATGCCCAGAGCCTTGGCCACCGGGCTGTCGTTGCGGTAGGTGCCGCGCTCTTCCGAAAATGTCTCTCCGGCAGCGTTTGTCACGAACTGCGTGCTGACGTTTGTGAAGTAGAGTTGGTGCAGGGAAGGAGCCCGGAAACCCGAGTTCACGCTGCCGCGGACGGCGAAGATCGAGCTGAAGTCGTACCGAACGGAGAACTTGCCGGTCAGAGAGTTGCCAAAGTCGCTATATCGCTCGAAGCGGCTCGCCATCCCGATCCTGAGCTTCTCATTGAAAGTAAACTCCAGGTCGCCGTACAGGCCGAGATTCGTGCGGCTCTCGTCCACAGCGCGCTGGAAGCCCGGGAAGACCTGAATGCCGGCTGGGGCTGACACGCACGTGGACTTGTCGGATACGTTCGGATCGTCCTTACAGTTCAGGTACGAGAACGGCTCTCCGGCACGGATGCCGTAGGTGTCCTGGCGGAGCTCGGTGCCGAACGCCAGGTGTGTCGTCCTGCCGGTAGCCTCAAATTCACGGGAAACGTCGAAATTGAAGGTGGTTTGGTCGAACCGCGGTCCACCGGAGTCTGCCTGACGCGGGCTGTTCGTGCCATAGGTAGCGTTGTTCGAATTGGTAATCAGGAAATCGAAGGCGTTGCGGCCGTGGTTCACGCTCAGGTCAAGATTCCAGCCGGAAACCGTCGCGAAATCGATGCCCGCCGCGAACGAGAGATCGGTTACGTCGGTGTTGATCTCGGGGAGAAACCCGTCCGGGTAGAACTCCGTGACGGTGTTACTGACGTTGGCCCGGCGGTAAAAGCCCGTGCTTTCGTTATCACGCTGAGTCCAGCCACCAAAGGAATAGAATGTCGCTCGTTTGCCGATCGGGATTCCGGCGTTGTAGTACATACTGAACTGATCGCTGGCGGCGTCGCCAACCCGGAAATTCTTGCGATAGAAGGTGTATTCCCGCGGATCGAAGCATACGCCAGGCGTGCCGGCACCTGGGTTGCCCGCGCCAACTCCAATCGCATAGGGCGCGTCCAGCGCGCAGTCGACTAATGGGTATTGGGTACGTGCGCTCCAGCCAGCGCGGTTCGTACGGTTGCGGTGGCGGCTCTCGAACGTCCAGGCAAAGAATGCGCCCTTGTCGTTGGCCCATCCGTTATACAGGCTGGACACAAAGCTATCGCCGTCGCCGGCGTAGGTCTGGCCCCACGCCAAATCCATGGCTACTCCCGGGCTACTCTTGAGTACGACATTGATCACCCCGGCGATAGCGTCCGATCCGTACTGGGCGGCCGCGCCGTCTCGAAGCACCTCGATGCGCTCGATGGCCGCGATCGGGATCGCGTTCATGTCGGTTCCGGCCGTGCCGCGCCCGACAGAAGTATTGACGTGAATCAGCGCGCTGTTTTGCCTGCGTTTGCCATTCACCAAGACGAGCGTCTGGTCTGGACCCAAGCCCCTCAGTGTCGCCGGGCGCAAGGCGTCGGTTCCGTCGCTGATCGACGAGGTCGAGAAGTTGAACGAGGGCGCTTGCATCTGCAGCGCCCTGCCGGTCTCCAACTGCCCGGTGCTGCGCAGGCGCTCGCCCAGGACAAGCTCGACAGGCACTGCGGAATCCAGCGGCTGTACACCCTCGGCTCGCGTGCCCACATTCGCCGTCACGTCGATGACTTCGCTGACCGCCTGCAGTTGCAGGGTGATCGTGACCGTTCCTTCGGACTCGGCCACGTCCTCGACGGCGGTCGCGAATTCCGGAGCGGAGACGACCACCGAGTGAGGTCCGGAGCTCAGTCCCTGGAACATCGCCAAACCGCTGTCGTCGGTCGGGACCTCCATGTCCCCGATTGCGACGGTAGCATTGACAACGGCGTCCGAGAACTGGTCGACGACTGCGATCGTCAGGCTCTGTCCGCAGGCGGGCTGCGCCCACAGAATGGCAGTGCATGCGAATGCCCCCAAGGGGAACATCGCTCGAAGAGCGCTTCGAAGGGCCGCAACAGGCCTGGAGTTGTTGAGCATGTGGAAGTGCATTCCTGATGATTTCAAAGGGAGACCACTGGGTGCAGGGGGTGGCAACCGAGCACTGGGTATGGAAAAAGTCCCTGAACCGCTTAGGTAAGGTTCAGCGACCACACTCAGTATAGCGTAAGTCCAAGTAAGTAAAGGGACAACGGATCGATAGCCGGGTGTAGCCGGAGGTTGCGCGGAGGCCTGCAAGCAGCAGTTGCGGCTATTTCAGCCACTGGGCTAGGTACTTGACTCCACAAACCACTATATGTTGTGGTTAGGTCGTGGGGCGAGATTACCCGAAGACACAGGTTGAGTTTGAGCAGCGATTCGCAACCGAGGAGGCTTGTCGCGGATACATCGCTCAGTTGCGCTGGCCCGACGGATTCGTCTGTCCGCGGTGCCAATCCAAATCGGCCCGGAGCGCCACGCGACAGCGCTTGATCTGCCGTGCCTGCCGCTATCAGGCATCGGTGACCGCCGGGACGATCTTCGAAGGCACGCGCAAGCCTTTGCGGCTGTGGTTCCGAGCGATGTGGTACGTCACAACCCAGAAGCACGGGGCCAGCGCGCTCGGACTGCAGCGGGTGTTGGGGCTGGGACAATACCGGACAGCCTGGACGTGGCTGCACAAGTTACGCCGGGCGATGGTACGGCCGGGACGCGAGCGGCTCGTGGGCACGGTCGAGGCGGACGCAATCTACGTTGGCGGCAAGGAGGTGGGAGCCCGCGGGCGATCCCTTGGCAAGAAGGCCGTGGTCGCAGTCGCGGTCGAGGAGAACGGGGTCGGCATGGGGCGGATCCGGCTCAAGCGGGTGCCCAATGCAGCGGCAGCGAGTTTGGAGGATTTCCTGTTGGAGGCCGTCGAGCCCGGCAGCACGATCCGTACGGACGGTTGGAGGAGCTACTCTCGGCTGCAGGAGTTGGGTTACCGCCACGACAAGGCGGTCATGGGAGGGGACCGGGAGCTCGTCGAGCGGGTGTTTCCCAGAGTGCACCGTGTTGCGGCCCTGCTCAAGCGCTGGCTGCTGGGGACGCACCAGGGCGCGGTGGAGCACCAGCACCTGGACTACTACTTGGACGAATTCACGTTCCGCTTCAACCGCCGGACCTCCCGTTCCCGCGGCCTGTTGTTCTACAGACTGCTACAGCAGGCGGTAGCTACCGCACCAGTCCCGCGCAAGGCGATGCTTGGAGGCTTGCCAGTCCAACAGACCGCTGGGAAGAGTGTTGTGGAGTAAAGCACCCACGCTGAACCACAACATATAGTGGCGTGTGGAGTCAAGTACCTAGCCCAGTTCAGCCAATAGTCTCAGCGGCACGCCGACGGTTCCTGCGTGGATGCGGAGGAACCGGTTCCGCATCGCGACCCGAACCCCAGCGAACACTCCTGATCTCGTCGCGGTTCGGGGCTCCTACCTTCGGCGCCCCGTGTGTCGGCTTCGCCCTCCTCGCAAGGAGAGCTGGGTGCTCCAGTACAATCAGGGGCTTGTGCGTGGTGTAGTTCTAGCGGGTGGCTTGGGCAGCCGCCTCGATCCGATCACGCGGATCGTCAACAAACACCTCCTGCCCGTCTATGACAAGCCGATGATCTATTACCCGATTCAGGCGCTTGTCAACGCCGGAATCGAGAACATCCTGGTCGTCACCGGTGGCCGAAACGCTGGCGATTTCCTCCGCCTGCTCGGCAATGGTCGGGAGTTTGGCTTGAAACACCTCGACTACACGTACCAGGAGGGCGAGGGCGGCATTGCCGAGGCACTGGATCTCGCCCGCCACTTCTCGCGGGGGGAAAAGCTGTGCGTCATGCTCGGCGACAACATCATCGAGAAAAACATCATCCGGGCCGTCAACGCGTTTCGCCGGCAGGAGGGCGGTGCCCGAATCCTGTTGAAGGACGTCGCTGACCCTGGGCGCTACGGCGTGCCGCGTTTCGAAGGGGACCGCATGGTGGCCATTGAGGAAAAGCCCGATGCACCTGGATCGAGCTACGCCGTGACTGGTATCTACATGTTCGATGACACGGTGTTTGAGAAGATCGAGCGCCTTGAGCGCTCCGACCGAGGCGAACTCGAGATCACCGATGTCAACAACCAATATCTAGCGGAGGGTACGATGCGTTGGGACGTTCTCGATGGCTGGTGGACCGATGCGGGCACGTTCGAAGGTTTGCTGCGGGCATCCCAGCATGTTTCCTCCAGCGGGGCGAACAAGTTATAGAGCTTCCGGCTAGAAGTTGATCTGGACCATTGATTCCTGTTCGGCCTTGGCGTTGGCCATCGCGACTGCGACTCCCAATTGCTTGGCGATCTCGATGAATGCCTGAGCCGCGGGAGCCTTCGGATCAGCCAGCACGACAGGATTGCCCTCGTCCGATGTCTCGCGCACCGTGGTCGCCAGCGGAATCTTGCCCAGCAAGGGGATGTCCCAGCGATCGGCGATTCGCTGCGCGCCGCCCGAGCCGAAGATGTACTCGCGCTCCCCGGTGGTCCTCGATTCGAAGTAGCTCATGTTCTCGACGACACCGAGCAGCGGGGTCTTGAGCTGCTGGAACATGATGATCGCCTTCTCGGCGACGTTGACGGCCATCGGCTGAGGTGTTGTCACCACCACAGCTCCTGTCAGTGCCAGACGCTGGCAGAGGCTGAGTTGCACGTCTCCTGTCCCCGGCGGAAGGTCCACCACCAGGTAATCCAGTTCGCCCCATTCGACTTGATTGGTCAACTGCTCAACCATCTTGGCCAGCATCGGACCACGCCAGACGACGGCTTGGTCCTTGCGGATGAAGAACCCGGTCGAGATGACCGGGATCCCGTGCGACACGGGCGGTATGATGCCGCGCCCGCCTTGTTGCGGTCCGCCGGTAGTTCCCATGATCAGGGGGATGCTGGGGCCATAAACATCGGCGTCGAGTAGCCCGACCCTGGCGCCCGTGGATGCCAGTGCGAGCGCCAGATTTGCCGAGGCCGTCGACTTGCCGACACCGCCCTTGCCCGAGGCAACCGGAATGATATTCCGCACCCCGGGGATCGAGCCCTTGCCCGAGCTGCCCACCGGGTTCGGCCGGGACCTGGCGGTCAATTCAGCTTGGATCCGCACCCCTGGTTCGAGAGCCTGCACGGCTTCGATGGCGCTCTCAAGGATCGCCTCGCCGTGCTGGCCGCCCGGAACGGTGTCCTGGATCTCGAAGGCGAGTGTGCCGTCGTCGCTGGAGAGGACCCGCGCGAGCCCAAGCTCTACGATGCTCTTGCCGTAGTCCGGGTGCATGACGCCCCGGAGCGCGTCTTGAATCTCTAGCTGGCTAGCCATGGTTTGCTGTTGAATCCAATGTATTCGCCGACGCCGCGATCACCACGAGGTCGTTGACAAAACGATCCATCTCCCGTTCCCCGCACATCAGGTCGCGCAGGCTTGTATGGCCGAGCAACTGGTCAACAACCCTTTGGACGGCACGCCACAGCGACCGGATAGAGCAGTCGATCGAATGGGTGCAATGATCCTCATGCCCGGAGAAGCGCCCGCAGAACTCTCCCCCGAAGAAGTCGCCGCCGAGCACCTGGATGGCTTCCTTGGCCGTGATTGCTTCCGGCGGGCGGGTGAGGTGGTATCCGCCTGCTTGCCCGCGCTCGCTGGCCGCGAGGCCGCCCTCCCGCAGAATTCGCATCAGCTTGGCCGCATGCGGTACTGAAATGCCCTCCGCCTGGGAGATTTCCGGGATCGTCAGGATCTCTCCCGGCCCGGCCTGAGCGAGCCGCAACAGGCAGCGCAGACCGTATTCTTCTTGGGAACTGAGTTGCATGGCGTGGCCTCAAACAAGGTTCAGGACGAGCTTGGCCTCTTCGCTCATCATGTCGGGAGTCCAGGTGGGATCGAAGGTGATCTCAACCTCCGCGTCCTCAACTTCCTCCAGGCGTTCGATCTTGTATTTCGCCTCCGCCGGGAGTGTCTGCGCGGCCGGGCAATTGGGCGAGGTGAGGGTCATGATGATCTTCACCTTGTCCGGCTCGTCAGGGCTGCGGGGGGCGATTACGTTGTAGATCAGGCCGAGTTGGTAGATGTCGACGGGGATTTCCGGGTCGTAGCATGTCTTCAGCACGGCGACGACCTTCTCCTCCAGCGACGCGTCGGGATCGTAGACCGGCTCCTTGGGCGGCAGCGGCGAGGTCATCGTCATGTTCGAATGCATGCTCGGGACATAGTCGCTGTACTTGGGCGCGGTCGAGAGAGCGCCCGTGTTGAGCCCGGAACTGGATTCCTGGTCCGGCGCTTGCGCCTCTTCGACTGGTTCGGCGTTCAGGTCGAGCTTTAGCAGGGACATCAGGCAAGGATCTCCTTGGCGGTTTCGATCGCGACTGCCAGCGCGTCGAAGTCTGCACGGGTGTTGTAGAAGGCGAGGGAGGCGCGGGTGGTGGCGGAAACGCCGTAGAAGCGCATCACCGGCTCGGCGCAATGGTGTCCAATGCGCAGGGCGATACCTTGGCGGTCCAGGATCGTCCCGAGGTCCGCGGGATGAAGGCCCTCGATCTCGAACGAAAGCACGCCGGCCTTGTGCCTGGCGGTGCCGATCGGCCGGAATCCCCCGATCGAGGACAGGCTGGCGGCACCGTAGGATAGAAGGTCCTGTTCGTACGAAGCGATCCGGCTCATGCCGATCGCTTCCAGGTACTCGACCGCTGCGCCCATGCCGATCGCACCCGCGATCATCGGGGTGCCCGCCTCGAACCGGTAAGGCAGGTCGTTGTAGACCGTCTTCTCGAAACTGACCGAAGCGATCATGTCACCGCCGCTCTGGTACGGCGGCATCTCCTCGAGCAGGGCGCGGCGTGCGTACAAGGCTCCGATGCCAGTCGGGCCGCACATCTTGTGGCCTGAAAGAGCGAAGAAGTCGCACCCCAACTCCTGGACGTCGACCGGCATGTGCGGCGCGGCCTGGGCTCCGTCGACGATGCAGACCGCTCCGACGTCGTGGGCCATCTGCGCGATCTGGCGGATCGGGTTGACGGTGCCGAGCGCGTTCGAAACCTGCGTTACCGCAACGATCCGGGTCCGAGGCGTCAGCAGCTCATCGAGCGTTTCCAGGCGGAGTTCGCCAGCCTCGTTCATCGGAATCACGCGCAGGTTGGCGCCTTTTTCCTGGCACAAGATCTGCCAGGGCACGATATTCGAGTGGTGCTCCATGGCCGAGATGAGGACGTCGTCTCCCTCGGCAACGTGTGTTCGGCCCCAGCTCGCGGCGACCAGATTGATACTCTCGGTGGCTCCGCGCGTCCAGATGATCTCTTCGGGCCCGCCGGCATTCAAGAACCGTTGCACGCGACCCCTGGCCGACTCGTACTTGGCGGTGGCTCTCTGGCTCAACTCGTGGACGCCGCGATGCACGTTAGAGCGATCGTTTTCGTAGTAGGCGACGATCGCCTCGATGACGGCCCGGGGGGTCTGGGACGAGGCCGCGTTGTCAAGGTAGACCAGCGGAGCGCCGTGGACCCGCTGCTGCAGGGCCGGGAAGTCGCGCCGCACGGCCTCGACATCGAACCCGGGCAGCGTCGCTGTGGCGGTCTCCGTCATGCGGGTCCCTCACAGGCCGGCATCAGTCCTCCTGTGGCGCGAAGCGCGCCAGCAGCAAGGCCTCGAAGTACTCCCTGAGGGGCTCAAGGCGGATGCGCGCTAGCGCATCGGCCGCGAATGCGTAGGTCAGGATGTTCCGCGCCTGGTCCGCGCTGATGCCGCGCGAGCGCAGGTAGAACGCGGACGTCGCGTCGAGCTGGCCGATCGTCGCGCCGTGGGTGCAGCGCACGTCGTTTGCGTCGATTTCGAGCTGGGGCTTGGTGTTGACCTCGGCTTCGTCCGAAAGCAGGAGATTCTTGTTGCTCTGCACGGCGTCGGTTTTCTGTGCGTCGCGCCGCACGAAGATCTTTCCGTTGAACACGCCCTTCGCGTTTCCATCCAAGACTCCCTTGTACAGCTGGTGCGAATTGCAGTGCGGCATCGCGTGGTCGATCGCCGTGTGGTGGTCGACATGCTGTCCCTGCCCCGCGGTGTACAGCCCGTCCAGGGAGCACTCGCAGCCCGAGCCGTTCAGGCGGGTCCGGATGTCGTTGCGGACGACCGCGCCGCCGAAGCTGAGCGAGAATGTCCCGACATGGCTATCGCGCTCCTGCGTCGCCTGCAGCAGTCCTGTGTGGTACGCGTCCGGCGATTCGATCGAGGCGCGGTAGTGGTCCACACGTGCGTTTTCCTCCGCACGAATCTCTGTTACGGCGTTCCGCCAGTAAGTGCCCGCACCGACGTAGGTCTCGACGACCTGGAGCGCGGAATTGCGGCCGGCCACCACCAGCACACGCGGGTTCCGGGCGGCAGACCCGGATCCAAAGACGAGGTGGACGGGCTGACTGGCAGTCACGCCGGGGTCAGCCACGACGACTGCGGCATCTTCGAAGAACGCCGTATTCGCCGCGGAGAGCGCGTGATCTTCGATCGGGGCGATCGCGCCGAAATGCTGCGCTATCAAATCCGGCTCCTGACGCAGCGCCTCGGCAAGCCGGAACACGCGGACACCCGGCTCGACGGTTCCAGAGGCTTCGAAGGCCGGGGGCGCCGCGCCTGCTTCAGTGCGGGGACCGCCGGTCAGGGCGTAATCTGGAACGGCCGGAGCGACGGAGTCTGCCGGCGCGTCGAATCGCCGTTTCCCATCCACAAGCGCGGACAGGTCAGTGTACTTGTACTCCTCGTCGCGAGTGGTCGGAATGCCGAGCGTCAGGAAGCGCTCCATCGCGCGCTCGCGCCGTTCCCGAAGCCACGCCGGCTCTCCCTCTTCGCGCGTCAGCGTCGCGTTGAAGCGCTGCAGGTACCGGCTTACCTGTTCGGTTGCTGCTGGCACCCCTAGACCCCCACGGCGGCTTCTTGCCCTGCGAACTCGTCAATCCAGCCGAAGCCGCGCTTCTCAAGTTCCAGCGCGAGGAACTTGTCCCCAGAGCGCACGATGCGCCCCGCCACGAGCACATGGACGTAGTCCGGCACGATGTAGTCGAGCAGCCGCTGGTAATGGGTGATGACGACGAACGCCCGCTCCGGCGAGCGCAGCGCGTTCACGCCGTCGGCGACGATCTTGAGAGCGTCGATGTCCAGGCCCGAGTCCGTTTCGTCCAAGAGCCCGAGCGAGGGTTCCAACATCGACATCTGGAAGATTTCGCTACGCTTCTTCTCACCGCCCGAGAACCCCTCATTGACGGCGCGCTTGAGCATGTCCGGGTCCATGCCGAGCGGCTGGCTCCTCTCGCGCGCCAGGCGCAGGAAATCTCCAGCGGACAGCTCGTCCTGGCCACGGTGCTTGCGGATGGCGTTCAACGCCTCGCGCAAGAAGTACATCGTCGTCACCCCGGGCACCTCCACGGGGTACTGGAACGCGAGGAAAAGCCCCTCGCGGGCGCGGATCTCGGGATCCATTTCCAGCAAGTCCCGGCCACCGTAGGTGACGGTTCCCGCGGTGATCTCGTATCCGTCGCGGCCCGCCAGCACCGATGCCAGGGTGCTCTTGCCCGAGCCGTTCGGTCCCATGATGGCGTGCACGCTCCCGGCGCGCACATCCAGGTCAATGCCCCTGAGGATCTCCTGCCCGTCGACGCTGACGTGCAGATTTCGAATTTCCAGCATTTCTTCGCTCGTTGCTCTTTCTAGTAATTGCCTAGCCGACGCTGCCCTCGAGGCTCACGCCCAGCAGCTTCTGTGCTTCCACTGCGAATTCCATGGGTAGTTCGCGGAAGACTTCCTTACAAAATCCGTTAACGATCATCGATACCGCGTCCTCGGTCTCGATGCCGCGCTGGTTCAGGTAGAAGATCTGGTCCTCACCGATCTTCGATGTCGTCGCCTCGTGCTCGACCTGGGCGGACTTGTTGCGCACCTCAAGGTAGGGGAACGTGTGGGCCCCGCACCGGTCGCCCATGAGCATCGAGTCGCACTGCGAGAAGTTCCGCGCGCCCTCGGCCTTGGGCAGGATCTTGACCAACCCGCGGTAGGAGTTGTTCGAAACCCCGGCCGAGATGCCCTTCGAGATGATCGTCGACGAGGTGTTCCTGCCGATGTGGATCATCTTCGTACCGGTGTCGGCCTGCTGGTGGTTGTTGGTGACGGCCACCGAGTAGAACTCCCCGACCGAGTTGTCCCCGATCAGGATGCAGCTGGGATATTTCCAGGTGATGGCTGATCCGGTCTCGACCTGGGTCCAGGAAATCTTGGAGTTCCGCCCGCGGCAGGCCCCGCGCTTGGTAACGAAGTTGTAGATCCCGCCGTTGCCGTCCTTGTCGCCCGGGTACCAGTTCTGCACTGTCGAGTACTTGATCCGCGCGTCGTCCTGCGCGACCAGCTCAACCACCGCGGCGTGCAGTTGGTTCTCGTCGCGCATCGGAGCGGTGCAGCCTTCGAGGTAGCTGACGTAGGCGCCCTCTTCGGCGACGATCAGCGTACGCTCGAACTGCCCGGTGTTCATGGCGTTGATCCGGAAGTATGTCGAGAGTTCCATCGGGCAGGTCACGCCTTTGGGGATAAACACGAACGAGCCGTCCGAGAAGACCGCCGAATTGAGCGCGGCGAAGTAGTTGTCAGTGGCGGGCACGACGGATCCGAGGTACTGGCGGACCAGCTCGGGGTGCTCCCGCACCGCCTCGGAGATTGACATGAAAATGACGCCTGCCTCGGCCAGCCGCTCGCGGAAGGTTGTCGCGACCGAGACGCTGTCAAAAACGGCGTCGACGGCCACCCCCGCCAGGGCCGCACGCTCTTCGAGGGGGATGCCGAGCTTCTCGTACGTCGCGAGCAGTTCCGGGTCCACCTCATCGAGGCTCTTGGGACGGTCGGCATCGCCCTTTGGGGCCGCGTAGTAGGAGATCGCCTGGTAGTCGATCGGCGGATACTTGACGTTCGGCCAGCGCGGCTCCTCCATCTTCTGCCAGTGCCGGAACGCCTTCAGCCGCCACTCGAGGAGCCACTCGGGCTCGCCCTTCTTGGCGGAGATGAAGCGGACGGTGTCCTCGGTCAGCCCCGGAGGCAGGGTCTCCTGGTCGATGTCGGTGACGAACCCGTACTTGTATTCCTGGCTTGTCAGCCCTTCCAGTTGCTCGGTAGCCGCGCTCATTGCCGTTCGGTAGATGCGCACCACTGCCCGGTGGCATCGAATCTGTACCTATTAGTATACATTATTCCGCGCCTTGTCGGAGGTCCGTCGCGGTTGTCCAATTCCTCGGCGGGCATGCCTGTAGGCCGGGGGGAACAGCGGGATCGATTGTGCAGCCCCGTGGGGCGGGTCTAGGTGTGTGGAATCGGCGGGCCGTATTCCCAGCCGGGCGTGCGCTATCTGGCCGGATCGTCGTCCGGGGTGAAATGCGACAGCGATTTCCGATCGCGCGACAGTCAATAGCGGACTGATTGGCGTACGATGCGTCAGTTTGTAGCGCGGCAGTAGAACAAGGACCAATCTCAGCCCATGCCCGGCGAGCTCAGACTAATACTGTTCTTGAGTCGCTCGCGATACCAAGCTTGACGCAGGTATTGCGAGGCTCTCCAATGTGGCCGCCAGTCGCGGGTTGTGGTTGGCGTGTCGAGGTCGGCAACTGGCAGAAATAGCCTCGACCTATGTGTCGCGCGACCGGAAATCCACTGCCGCAGTACAAGCGACGCAGACCTCGTCAACAATGACATTGCCGACGCGGGGAGCTGGTGGAAGGTTCATTGCTGCTGTCATTGGGCGACCAAGCGCCCAAGGATCAGCGATTGCCGAACTCCTCCAAGCACTCTTCGACCGCCTCAGGCGGACCCTGAATCCATCACCGATCGACTTTGCAGCCTGCCACCATCATTTCCTCGCACGACACACAGGGGTATGTCCATTCTCGATCAACTGCGATGGATCTCTGTGGTCGGTACGCGTACCGGCGAGCCGCCCGCACCGCTCGAAATCCATGCCGAGGCTCCGAGGCATGTCCGGGGAGAGGTTCGACACCGGCACCTCGACTATGGTGGGATACAGCGAGCGCGGAGGGTCAGAGCATGAACAGAAGACAGGTCTTGAGACTGGGCGGGGTTGCCGCCCTCGCCAGCGCCGTTCCAGCCGCGGACCGCCGAATCGGGCCGGTCGTCACATTCGGCAAGCACCTTCAATGGCTCTCATACGACGAAGTTGCCGCCTTTCTCGAGGAGAATGACTTCGATGGCATTGAAGCCACCGTCCGCAAGGGCGGACAGGTCGAGCCGGAAAACGTCGAGAAAGACTTGCCCCGGCTCGTCGGGTCCTTGGAGAAGCGGGGAAGGAAGGTCGTGCTGATCACGACCGATATCAACGATGCTGACGATCCGCTCGCAAGGCGTGTGATCCGAACAGCCGATGCCCTCGGCGTCCCTTTCTTTCGCATGGCGTACTACCGCTATGACCTGGAGAGGCCTGTTCTGGACCAACTTGAAACCCACCGCCAGACCGTGTCCCGCTTGGGTGAGTACCTCAATGACTTCCAGATCATGGGGCTGTACCAGAACCATGCTGGAAAGAACCTTGTGGGCGCGTCGATCTGGGATCAACTCCGCTTGCTGGAGGGATCTCCCGAAGACAGGATTGCAGCCGTCTTCGACGTCCGTCACGCTACGGTCGAGGGCGGGCAGTCCTGGCCGTTGCTCTGGCGGCTGATCCGCAACCGGGTTCGGGTGGTGTACGTAAAGGACTTTGGCTGGGACGGGCGCAAGGCGGTTAACGTGCCGTTGGGTCGAGGCCAGGTCGATCCGGAGCTGCTGCAAATGGTGAGTGCCGAGGTTGCCCCGGGGACTCCGCTCTCGCTCCACATGGAATACGTCGACCATCGGGATGCGGCGAAGAAGGTCGAGAACATGAAGGCCATTTCAGGCGATCGAGCGACGCTCAGGAAATTGATCGGGGTCTGACTGGGAATGTTGGCATTCCAAGCCTGCCTGCCGTTGGGGACCTAGACCCTAAGGGATCGGCCGTAGTTCTTGGACGACGACCCGAGCGCCGTGACCATCGGACTCACGCGCGGAACGGCAGATCTCGTCTCGCCCTCCGACGATCCTTCGGTCACAATATCTATCGAGGGGAAGTTCGTCGGGAGGCCGTCCAAAGGTCCGCAAGGTACTGTCGGCATTTGGACACTGCGCGATTGCGGCGACATCAAGATCGGGACGGGCGACAGGGTCCACCGAGCCAGAACCTGCGGGGTACGGGCCCTTGGCCGGCCAGCGGAAAAAATCTTGTCTAGAGGAGGCTGCAGGCTCTGGTGGCTCCTGCCGGATCGAGCGCGCTGCTGCCAATCTCGACGTACTTGACCATCCCGTCCTTGCCGATCACGAAGGTTGTACGATCGGATATCATCTGGTCGTTCAGCACGTCGTATTTCTTGGAAACCTCGCCGCCCTCGTCACTGAGAATGGCAAATCCGAGGCGTAGCGACTCCGCGAATTTCTTGTTCGTCTTGAGTGGATCAGTGCTCACTCCGAAGACGACCGAACCGGTGGTAGTAAAGGCCTCGATACCAGCCTGGTATCCCTTCAGCTCAAGACCTCAACCGCCGGAGAGCGCCTCCGTGAAGAACGCCAGTACCACGTTCCGCTTGCCCTTGAACGATGACAGCTTGACCTCCTTGCCGTCTGAGCCCGGAAGGGTGAAATCGGGTGCCTCATCGCCCACCTTGAGCGCAGGAGCGGACCTGTCGGATCCTGCCTCCATCAATCCGCTCACAAGAACATACAGCCGTGTAACGATCTTCATGAGATGGTCCTATCTGCTCCCCGCCGCGACCATCCGTGTTCCTTCACGACCCTAGCAGTTTCGGCATCCCAGAGGCGTCCGGAATGACCCTCCTGCCAAGGCCAGGCTGAAATACCCGCTCTTGGGTAGTCTCCCGAGGGTGGCCGGGTCTGGGAGCCGACAGTTTCCACCTGGGATCCGGCGGGCCCGGGAGTGGTACTGTTGGCGGCGGGACTCGCCAGTTCCGACCTTCGGAGGCAACTCGTGAAGTGTCCGGGGAGCCCGATACGATTCGGATCCCGCATGCCCACCATCGGCTCCCAGAGCGACTACGAGATAGGCCGCGACAACGTACAGGTCCTCGGGCTCGACATTCACAACCCCGTGTTTGTCGTCGCCAGCGTTACCATCATCGGCTTCGTCACCGGCGTGCTGGTATTCCGGGACGTCGCCGCCGACGTTTTTGGAGCGCTGTATGCCTGGATCACTTCGACCTTCGACTGGGTATTCATGGGCGCGGGCAACGTCTTCCTCCTCTTCTGCCTGCTGCTGGTACTAACGCCGCTGGGTCGCGTCCGCCTTGGCGGTCCGCACGTCAAGCCCGACTACTCTGCTTGGTCGTGGTTCGCCATGCTGTTTGCCGCCGGGATCGGCATTGGCCTGATGTTCTTTGGGGTGGCGGAGCCGATCCACCATTTCCGGAATCCGCCGCTTGGGGTCGATGCCGCGGACACCGCCGCCGCTCACAGGATGGCGATGGCCGCCGCCATCTTTCACTGGGGCGTGCATCCGTGGGCGATGTTTGCGGTCGTGGCGGTCGCACTCGCCTTCGCCGCCTACAATCTCGGGTTGCCGCTGACGCTTCGGTCGGCGTTCTACCCCGTTATGGGCGAGGCGGTTTGGGGCCGCTTCGGTCACGTGATCGACGTCCTCGCGGTGTTTGCCGCGCTATTTGGGCTAGCCACGTCGCTTGGCCTCGGCGCCGAGCAGACGGCGGCGGGGCTGGCTCATCTGTTCGGCGTGCCGGCGACCGATACGACCAAGGTGCTGATAATCGCCGCGATCACGTCCATCGCGATAGCGTCAGTGGTGTCCGGGATGGACAGGGGCGTCAAGCGCCTGAGCCAAGCCAACCTGCTCCTGGCCCTGTTGCTGCTCGCGTTCGTGCTGATGGTGGGGCCGACACTCAACCTCGTCGCCGGGTTTGTCGCCAGCCTCGGCCACTACTTCGCTGCAATCGGACCGCTCAGCAACTGGGTGGGCCGTGACGACTTCGATTTCATGCATGGATGGACCACATTCTTCTGGGCGTGGTGGCTCTCGTGGTCACCCTTCGTTGGAATGTTTATCGCCCGGGTTTCGCGCGGCCGCACGGTGCGCGGACTCGTAGGCTGCATGTTGGTTGTCCCGGTGCTGGTGTCCGCGCTCTGGATGAATGTCTTTGGGGGCACCGCGCTCTCGCACTATCTCGATGGCGGCGACAACGCCGTAGTTGCGGCAGTTCAGGCCCAGCAACCGGAACTGGCCCTGTTCAGGATGCTCGAGGCGCTGCCCTTCTCTGGCCTCACCTCTTCTATCGGCATCGTCCTGGTGATTGTCTTCTTTGTCACCTCGTCTGATTCCGGTTCTCTCGTCATCGACACCATCACTTCCGGAGGCAAACTCGACGCGCCGGTCGCTCAGCGCGTCTTCTGGTGCGCATTCGAAGGGATTGTCGCCATCACTCTGCTCGTCGGCGGCGGACTTGTGGCGCTGCAGACCGCCGCCCTGATGACCGGTTTTCCGTTTGCCCTGGTGCTGGTAGGGATGTGTTACAGCACCTGGAAGGGCCTGCGCGCCACCCGGCCGGGAGGCGCTGGATCATGAAGTTTCAGCTAGCCATCAACATGGAGCGCCTGGCGGCGGATCTGGATATGACGGATGTCGAGCGCCATACGTTGGAGATGGTGCAGATGGCCGACGAGGGCGGGTTCGCGATTGCGTGGGCGGCCGAGCACCATGCGCTGGAGATGACCATCGCCCCCAATCCGTTCCAGATCCTGACCTGGTGGGCGGCCCACACATCCCGGATTCGGCTCGGCTCGGCAGTGGTGGTGGCGGCGTACTGGCACCCCATCAAGGCCGCAGGCGAGGCGGCGCTGCTGGATCTGTACAGCGGCGGGCGGCTTGAGTTCGGCATCGGCTCCGGCGCCTACCAGCGCGAGTTCGATCGCATGCACCCCGGCCTGAAGCGTGCGGACGGATACCGGTACGTGCAGGAGATGCTGCCGGCGGTAAAGGCTCTGTGGCGGGGCGACTACGAGCACAACGGTGAGTACTGGTCCTTTCCGGCCTCGACCTCGGTGCCGAAGCCGCTGCAGAAACCCCATCCTCCGACCTGGATCGCGGCGCGCTCGCCGGACACGTACGACTTCGCCGTGAAGCACCAGTGCAACATACTCTCCTGGCCCCTGACCCGTCCAATGTCGGAGGTCGAACTCTACAAGGTGCACTTGGAGACAGCCTTGGCCCACAATCCCGGCAAGCCGCGGCCGATCTTCGCCACCATGCGCCACACGGTGGTGTACGACCGCAAGCAGGATTGGGAGGTGCCGGTGAAGGCCGCGATGTGCCAGCTCGGCCAGTTCGAGAATCTGTTCAAGAACCTCGGTGACGTCGCCGACGGCTTTCCCCGGGCAGTCGATCTCTCGGGGCTTGAGAACCGGGACGAGTACGACCCGCGCATGCTCCATCGCAACCTCATGTTCGGGACCCCGGACGAGGTCATCACGAAGCTCCGGGCTTACGCAGAACTCGGCGTCGACCACTTCACCTACTACGCGAGCCTGGGTCTCGGCATGAAGGAGCAGAAGCGGTCCATGGAGCTGTTCGTCAAGGAAGTGATGCCGGCGTTCGCCTGACCAGGCGCAACGTCTCCGTCATCGCCCACGCGATGGGCTGGAGTTCGGCGAGGCGTTTAGGAACCTGCGCGACAGAGCCAACTGTTCCAGTATGATGCTGCCATGCTCGGACGGCGTCAATTCCTTCAGGCTGGACTTTGGGGTGGGGCCGCGTCGCTCGTTCCGTGGATGCCGCAAGTGCTACGTGCGTACCCGGCTGCCGAGAGCCAATTGGGCAAAGTCAAGATCACGGCCGTCAAGACGGCTTCGGTCCACATCAAGTACCCGGCTCACCTCGTGCGGATCGAGACCGACTCGGGTCTGTTCGGCATCGGAGAAGCGTACAACCGAGATGGCATCCTGAGCCACGTCCGCTCCTTCGAGGATGTCCTCCGTGGAGAAGATCCGTTGCAGGTGGATTACCTGGCGACCAAGATGGCGGAGGCCCAGCTGGGGCACGGTTCCTGGACCGGTTCGCTGCCGAGCGCCATCAGCGGGCTCGAGATCGCCCTGTGGGACCTGGCAGGGAAAATCCTGGGGGTTCCGGTCTACGTGCTGCTTGGCGGCCGCTTCCGCGACAAGGTACTGATCTACCACGACACAGGGTCGCCGAAGACTCCCGACCCGGCGGCGTGGGTGGCGGAAGCGGAGAAATCGCTGGAATACGGCTTCCGTGCGACGAAGTTCGATATGGACTGGGAGGGCCGAAGCATGGCGATTCGCGGGGAGCCCTTCCAGTACCGCGGCGAGATCTGGAACCGCGGAATCACCTCCCTTGAAATGAAGCAGTGGCGCGCCATTCTGGTGGCGATCCGCGAGCGGCTCGGCGAACACTACCCGCTCGGCATCGACCTGCACTTCAACTACAACTATGCAGACGCTCTCTCCTTCAGCCGGATGGTCGAGGACCTCGACCTGTGGTTCATTGAGGATCCGATCCCTCCGCAAAACGCGGACGCGATGGCCCGGTTCACGTCTGAGTGCGCCGTGCCGACCTGCACGGGAGAGAACCTCTACACGCGGCAGACCTTCCGGCCGTTCATCGAAAAGCAAGCCGCCGACATTCTCCAGCCCGATCCGCAGAAGGCCGGAGGGCTATTGGAAACCAAGAGAATCGCGGACTGGGCGGACCAGTACTACATCACGTTTGCTTGTCACAACATGTGCACGCCGGTCGGCACAGTGGCGAACGCCCACGCCTGCGCGGCGATCCGATCCTTCGTGGCGCTCGAATCGGATTCCGTCGAGCTCGAACACTGGGACGACCTGATCCAACGCGACGGGCCGTTCTATCGCGACGGCTACTACGAGATGACGAACAAGCCCGGCCTGGGTATTGAACTGAACGAAGAAGTCTGCCGGCGGCACTTGACGGGTGGATCGTCGTATTTCGGCGCCTGAGGGGAGCTTCGACCACGACGTCGATGGCCAAGTCGTAGATCGATTGGAGCCCGCCCCGGGGGCGTCGGCGCTGGCGATTCGACGGCCTCCTCTCCTTTATGGATCGTGATGGCGCCGGGATCTCACCACCGGTGGGAGGACAGCCCAGTGCTATCCTCCAGACACCCTGATGCCCCTCCGGATCGCACATGCGACGCGCTTCGATGACGGGCTGGATGGTCACGGCTGCCTTGGCGGGTAGCGCCGCTCCCGCGGAGACGTTCCACGACCAGGACGGCATCTGGTTCGAGGGCACGATTCGGATGGTTGCCTCCGAAGCCGTGGTCTGCAATGTGCCCGAGGGCCACTACCGCGAGCCGGTGTATGAGAGGTTGAAGGCAAACCACGGCCAGCCCCTAGACCCGTGGGGAGTCGACGTGTCCGCATGCAACGAGTCCGGACGGTGGATCGATTCCCTGCGGGCGGAGAGCTGGGTTCGATCGGAGCATCCGCCTTGCATGGACTAGAGCGGCCTGGGGTCGACTCCGGAGCCGTCCATCCGCCTGGAGTGGTGGGCCTCCTTTCAACTCCAGCAGATGCCGTACGGGATGCGCCCCGGTCAGGAGCAGCGCAGCACGGTCTACCTGCTGGCGTTTCACCACCCGGCCGCGATTCGGAAAGTGGGACATCCGCTACGACTTCGCGAAGTAGGTGGGCACGGGCACCGAGCTGGGTGTGGGCGGGGCACCGTTCAACATGGGGGCCGTGCCGGCTGACGTGAGGGTGGAGTTGTTGAGCACGCGCGAGCCGTACCGCCCACGGATACAGCTGGCGCTGGGCCCCTATCACGTCCAGGCCGGCGCGCCCGGCTACGAGACTAGCTCCGGGTGGAGCACGCTGGGGATTCACCGCACCGCATCGAGTTGGATCGTGCCCAGGGCGCCGTGGCGGAAGCGGCGCGGGCCGAAGGGAGCGAAGCGGTGGCGGAGGAGCGGCCCTTGGATCTTGCGCAATCCGGACGGGACCGTCTCCGAAGGCTCTTACGGGGAAGGCCGAAGGAGCGGCGCGTGGGTCATTCGGCATGCGGACGGGTGGGTCGACGATGGGGCCTACGTGGCCGGCAAGAGGAGCGGCCAATGGGTTTCGCGGATCCCAGACGGGACGGTCTACGAAGGGAGCTACGTGGACGGTTACCGCAACGGTGAGTGGGTCCGGCGTCGCCCGGACGGGAGAACGGAAACAGAAACCTGGGTCGACGGCGTCGAACAATGATGCGGTCTGCTGTCCGGACCGAATGCTTCCGTATTGCCGGCACCGTCAATCGGTCGGAATCCCAGGCAAATCCCCACGCTCGCCACGAGCGTTCCGTCACGTGCGGATTCCGACGAAGACCATGGTCACTGCGCTCGCCGACCTGCGGTCAGGACAACGTGTCGACCAGTGCTGCGTCAATGATTCTTCGATCCTGCGTTAATAGCGTCGCGCCGAACGTCCGGGCCGTCGCCACGAGAATTCGGTCAGCTGGATCGCGGTGGAACGAGTCGGGCAATGTGGCCAACTCGGCAGCGATGGCCGGGGAGATGCCGTGCCGCCGGACCAAGGGCGGAGCCACCGCCTTGTCCAGCCACGTCCGAAGGGGAATTGTCAGCTGGATGCGACCCAGGTTGTGCAATGTCGCCACTTCCCAGAGCGAGATATCAGATACCAGCAGCGGCGACTGTGCGCTGGCTGCCCCGATGACCTCTCGCTGGGCCGGCGAGAGCTGATTGCTGTTGTTGAGCCACCAAATCAAGATATGCGTGTCGAGAAGCGCTGTCATGGCCCGAGGCTTTCCCAGTATTCTTCCGGAATCGCCGGCTCAACGATGTTGCCGGCCACAATGACAGTACCCTTGAGTTCCAACTGTGCATACTCGGCATGAGTTCGGCTTGCGGGCAACAGCTCCGCAACAGGCTGGCCTCGTTTCAGGATCACCACCCGCTCTCCAGTAGCCTGCACACGATCGAGGATCGCCAAGCATCGGGCTTTGAAGTCGGACGCATTGATTGTCTCCATATGACTAGTATTGGTGACTAGACAGGTCGTGTCAATCCAACGAAGCCAGTGGAGAGGAGATGAATGATCGGTCTCAAGAAGGATTCGCTACTCGAGGGATAATCCAGCGAGTTTCCTGGGCGTCGTCGATTCGACCGACTGTCCCTGCTGCAAAACATCCTGGTTGTTGTTTGCTCCATGAAGACGCTGAGGCACTGGACAGACTCCGGTGTTTCGTCTCTCGGGAGCAGACTCGCCCTGGCAACCCTTTGGGTCGCTACCGTGGTCGTGGCGGTCGTTCACTGGAAGCGGGCCCCCCGACGGGACAGGCTCGGAGAGCCCGAGCGTTGGAAAGACGAACAGGGAATCCGGCGTGATTGGTCCCGCCGGTGGGACGAATCAGACGCCCGGTGACGGGTTGGACGGATTCCTTGTCAAGATCCATCGATCTCGGCGCTGTTGCATCCCCGGTGGGTCGCGTGAATTCTACCGCGCCGGACTCAGAATCAGTGTGCGGCGCGCGCCGGCGGCGTAAACGTGCCTCGCGGTTGTCATCGGGATGTACTCCGTGTCCCGCCAAGTCTGTACGAAGTTGTCATAATACAGCGACAGCGGATTGCCGGATTGTCCCGGAATCTGGATGTAGAGCGACCGGTCGAGGTCGCTCAAATCGTAGATCGCTCGAAAGGTCGAGCCATGAGTCTGCCTGAAGGGAGCTTGCTCGTCCGAAATATCGTACCTGCCACGGTTGACGGTAAACGGACCGCCGCTCGAGGCGATGCGTCTGTCGAAGATCTTGTTGAGCACCGGGACGTACGTGAACGGCAGGTGTCTCAGCTGCGCGTAGTGAGCCTCGCCCCATCGCCACCTGGACATGTCGTCTCCGTAGGCCTCGGCTAGGTCGCGCACCGTCCTCTCCAGAGCGCGAGCGACGATGTGGTCGCAAGTCTCGACTTCCTCGCTTGCGATGTCGTCACACCACGCCTGCCGGCTGTTCAGGACATTCCAGATAAACCGCGGTCTGAAACGCCATGCCTCTTCGAACAGGGGGCCGAACTCATCCGCATAGATCTGCGACTCGAGTCGGCTGTACCAGTACGAAAAGATCAGTGGTTCCGGACGGTCGGCGTCCATGTCGCCGTCCCAACGCGACAGTAGAGCGATCGCCCGGCTGCTTTCCGCGCTGAGCGGATCAGCCTGGACAAGGAACGGCAGGAAATCTCGCGCCATGGTCGACACCCCGTCGCCATGGACGCGCCTGGAACTCTCCATCGAATGCGTGGTGTCTGCCGCGATTAACTCCCGAATACGGCGGATTCGATACGGGGCTTCCCAGTCGAACGTGATGTGGTGAGGGTAGTCGCTGTCGACGATCGAATCGTTTGCAGTCGCGATCAGACCGTCGGCAGGATTGAGCCGTTGCGGCAACTCGTCGAACGGCACAAAGCCTTTCCAGTCGTAGAGCGCGTCCCAACCGAGAGAAGGGAACGCTCCCTGCAGCTTGTTCGCCGGATCGCGCTGGGGGACCCAGGCGGGTGCGATCAGACCGACGTTTCCGTCGACGTCGGCGTACACCATGTTCTGTTGGGGCGCGGCATAGTCGCGCAGAGCTGCGCTGAATTCCTCCCAGTTGCGCGCTTCCTGGATGCCGAGCAGGGCACGGAAGGTCAAGTCATTTTCGTCGAGAGCGGTGTACGCCAACGACAGCACCGTATTGCCGAGTTGCGCCCGGTGCTCATCCGTCATCAAGTCCGAAATCACCGGGCCATGCCGAGTCGTGCGTACCGTCAGGTGAACGGGTTGTTCGTTCCTGACCCTGATGACCTCTTCGTGGACCTCGAAACGCCTGGGACCGTCCGGGCTCATGTAGCGGTCCGGATCGCCGTCAACCAAACGCTCGATGAATACGTCTTGGACATCGCCGTAGGTGTTCGTGAAGCCCCACGCCACGCGATCGTTGCGGCCGAGCACCACGGAGGGCATCGCCGGCATGGTCGCGCCGATCGCGTTCAGGCCCGGCGCCTCCAGATGGGCGAGATACCAGACCGACGGCGCCGAGAGTCTGAGATGAGGGTCGTTGGCCAGGATGGGTTTGCCGGTATCCGAGTGACTGCCGGCGACGACCCAGTTGTTCGAACCGCTCTCCCGATCGCTTCTCCGGGCGAGTGCGCGCCACGCCGCGCCCCACGGAATCGACGCATAAAGGTGGCTCAGCTCGCCGAGTTCGTGTGCATCCGGGTGCGGATAGGCGGGGTAGATATCGGCGAGTTGCTGAGGGTCGAGAGTCTGTGCCAGGTGCGCGCGCAACAGTTCCTCGCGCATGTTGACGCTCAATTCGAACGCGATCATCTTGCCCGATACGAGCGAATCCTCCGGTTTCCACGGCTCTGGATTGACCCCCAGTACGATGAATTCAGGAGGCAACGGACGCCCCAGCAAGTCGCGGCTGGCAATAAACGCGTTGACTCCGGCCGTATAGGATTCCAGTGCGCGACGGGTCGACGGATCGGAGTTCGCGAGGTTCTGCCGGGCCGAGCGATTGAACCCGAGCACGCGCATGGTGCGGTCAAGCGGCAGCGTGTACCTGCCCAGCACCTCTGAGAGCCGGCCGGCCCCGATGCGCCGATTGACCTCCATTTGCCACAGCCGGTCTTGCGCGTGCACATAGCCGAGGCCGTAGAGAGCATCGTCTCGAGACATCGCGACAACATGGGGAACCCCATGCCGATCGCGGATGATTTCGACCGGTGCCGAGATACCGACCGCGCTCACGGTACCTACCAGGTCCGGCAGCGAACCCCGCATCCACCGATAGCCCACCGCTGCGGCTACGAGCAGGACGCCCACCAGGGCGACGATCGAGCGTGCTACCCAGCGCATTGCCGGATCCGATCACCCGGTTGAGAGATCGCTCCCATAGGACGAACAGAACTAGGGGGTGTCAACGGCGGTGCGCTCATGCTCTAGTGTGGCGGACTTGGAGTTGATCCGCTTTCCCGGGAGCCCCGACGCTCTTCGAAGGAGGTAAGGGGATGGTCCGGCCCGCTTCGACTGGGGCCTCCTGATGGCTGGAATTGACACTCCCATGTCCAATTCTGAAGCAAGGTGAGTCGGGATGAAGATTCCAAGAGCCGGCATTGGCCGGGGCGGGTGGGTAGTTGATGTCTGCGTGGTTGTTGCAGTGGGAAGGTCGTGGCGGAGAAGCGCATGACTAGCCGGGCGCTGGCAGGGCTCATACGCGGGCTGAGACGGTCTCTGTTCGGGCCGGAGATGAAGGCCACAGCGGCCGTACTTTGCAACGGGGCGAACCTGGGCCAAGCCGGCTGCGGAAGGTGAAGAAGGAACTGATGCCCTTGCCGGGAGCACCGTGAATGCAAACGAGTAGTTTTGGTGCGGCAGCGGCAGAGGGCTCCCGAAAGAGATCAGGCTACCACGGGGCCGACCATACGCATTCGCTGTCGGAACTGCTCGTTGAGGTCGACTGTCTCCCTCGGAAGCTTGGTCCAACCTGTGCAACGGTCCGGTCTCTGGCTGATACCGATCCAGTTCTGCGATCGACAAGGCCGGCCACGACAACATATCGAACACGAGCGGTTATGCCAAGGTGGGACTAGAGACCCGAACAACCCGCAGAACCGCAGAACTTTCAACTTGACATTCGCCTTGAGCCGATGGCGCACGACTCGGAGTGAGTCTTGAAGGGCAGTCCGGACCGCGAAGGGACACTGTGTCCGCGCTTCCGAATTGAAGTGACGCGTTTGGCGCTCGCGCTCCGTGGCGCGCCCGTCGCACACCCTTGTGCGCGGCCTCACCAACCGTAGTATCCCGGTCTCGTTCGCACTCTGGCCTCGACCCCGCGCACATTCACGCGTATGCGCCGCCAGGCGCCGTCGAATTCTTGGTTCGATGGATAGTACCCCAGCGTGTAGACGCTGCGGAGTTCCTCCGCCACTTGTTCGTAGACCGTGTCCAGATCGCGGATCGACTTGGCCCCGAACAGCCGCCCGCCCGTCGTGTCGGCCAGCCGCTGCATGCGGTCGCGGGCCCGGTTCGTCGAACGTTCCAGGCGTTCCCGCCAGTTGCGTTCCGTGCGCACTCCGGGGGGCTCGGGCTCAAGGAAGATCGGGTAGATGGCGCTGTTGATCTCGGCCGCTGCCCGCAGCAGATCCTCGAAGGGCACCTCCGACGGGATCGACCGGCTCCAGAGCGGGAGAAGATCGTTGTCCATGCCGTCGCTGATGACGATCAGGGCGTTCCGCTCCCAGCGCCGGCGCGCCAGCTCGTGGGCGTAGGACAGCGTGATGGCGTCATACAGCGGCGTGCCGCCCGAAAGCCGTGGGATCTGCCCGATCGTCCGAAGCAGGGCGTCGCGATCCTCGGTCAGGCGGCTGACGACATGCACGTACGAATCGGACAGCACGTAAATCCCGACGCGATCCGAGGGCCGGGCCGTGAGTACGAACCGGCGGGCCGCTTCCAGCACGGCCTTGCGGTCGATCAGCGTGCTGGTGCTGCAGTCCAGCAGTAGCACGAGGTTGAACTCCGCCTCGGTATTCTGGACGATCCCGATCTCCTGTTTCGCGCCGTCCTCCAGGATTTCGAAATTCTCCGGTCCCAGTCCGGTCACCGGGCGACCGCCCTCGTTCACGATCGACGCCGACAACTGGACCAGCCGCACGTCCGAGTTGAACCGGACCAGTCCATCCTCGGAGGCTTCGGCCACCTCGCCCGAATCGGCACCGTCGCCCCCGGGCCGGTTCAGACGCATCCGAAAGCGCCGCCGCAGCATGGACACGATGGCTTCGGGGGCCTGCCAGTGCATCCGCACCGGGGAGTCCTCCCCGATCTCGACGTCGCTTAGCACGAGAGCATCGGGCTGTTTCGCATCGAGGCGAATCGATCCGTAGAGCTTGATGCGCGGGTCGCGTAGGTCCTGCAGCGTCCATGAGGCATCGAGCGGCTCCCGCTGCAGGCTTCGCAGCGATGTCCTAAGACGGTTCGGAATGGTCACGTTCAAGGGCCGCCGGTCGGACGTGGCTTCGAGTCGGACCGCGCGCCACGGGACCGCCAGTTCCACCGGTCCGACGGCCGTCTCCAGTTGCGCGTGCCTCACCAGTCCTGTGATCGCTATCGGTCCGGCAACAGTCTCGACCTCGAGCCGGTGCCCGTATGGCAGATCGATTTCGAGATCGATAGGCGCGCCGTCCGAAGGCTGGGCGCGGATTCGCATCTTGCGCCCCAGGCGCGTGGTCTTTGTGTCGCTAGCCTTGACGGGCCGGGACCGGCTGCTGCGCCGGACAAGCACGCGCTCGGTATCGATGACGCGCACGGCGACTCCGCCAACCGGGTTCTCGACCCGCAGGACCGGCTCAGTGATCGACCCCGAGTCGACCCACCACGGATCCGTCTCGAAGTCGATCGGCTCGAATTCCTCTGTGTCCGCTCCGGTGACCACGATGTTATTGGTGACCGCTCGGACTCCCAGGACCGCGTTCGCCTGCTGCTCGGCGACGCGCTTCTCGCGGTGCTGCTCCACCTCGCCTTCGAGCGTGATTTCGGCGTCGCGCACGACGATGTGGATCGGCCTCACCAGTACGCGCTGAGTGTCGTCGGGAGAGCGCTTGAGTTTCCCGTGGTATCCGTGTTCTGTATTCAGATAGCGCCGTATTTCGGGATGTCCGTAAATGCGCCAGTACGCGTTGATGCGGATTCCGACGTCGTCTCCGGTCTCGGGCAGCACCTCGAGGTCATTCTGCACCGAGTCGACGGCCTCCAGGGCCAGCACGATGCGTTCGATGGCCCGCTTGAGGGCCGGGCTCGTGACGGCGCCTTCCAGGATGACGTTCCGGTCGCGGAGCGAGAAGCCCACCCAGTCGTAGATCCGGATGCCGCGCTGGCCGCCGATCAGCTGTTCGATCTGGCTGATGACCCGCTCGCTGGAGATCTCTCCCGTGGAACTCCCGGCGACAGCAAACAGCAATAGCGCCGCGCACACCGAAAGACGCCGAGCCGACACGGGTTGATCTTAGCGGATCTTGGTTCAGCGAAGCCCGTCCCGAAGCTTCCCGAAGAAGCCGCCATCCGTAGCGCCAGCGTCCGTCTCGAGCTGGTGCTCGAGTTGTTCGAAGAGTTTCCTTTGCTCGGGACTGAGCTTTCTTGGAATCTCGACCTCTACATGGGCGTAGAGGTCGCCCCGGCGGCTGCCCCGCAAACGGGGCACGCCCTTGCCACGCAGCAGAAGGCGAGCGCCGGACTGCGTGCCCGGCTTGATCGTGTGGACTTCGTCTCCCTCGAGGGTCGGTACGCTTACCTTCGAGCCCAGCGCCGCTTGTGCCACGTTGATCTGGACATCGCAGTGCAGATCGGCGTCTTCCCGTCGAAAGACGGAATGCTCCCGAACGCTCAGGAGCACGTAGAGGTCGCCCCGCGGCCCGCCGTTGATTCCCGCGTTGCCCTCGCCGGACAGCCGCATCCGGATGCCGGTATCAACACCCGCCGGGATGTCCACCTTGCGCGTTCGCTGCACCTGCTGCAAGCCGTTCCCCCGACAGGAATGGCATGGCTGCTGGATCATCTGTCCGGTGCCGCTGCATCTCGCGCACGTGCGGCTCATGGTGAAAAACCCCTGCTGCGAGTAGACCTGCCCGCGGCCTTGGCAAGTGCCGCATCGAACCCGCCTGGAGCCTGGCTCGCAGCCGGAGCCGTCGCATCGTTCGCAAGACTCCGTGCGGGGCACCTGGATCTCCTTCGAGCAACCGAAGACCGCGTCCTCGAAATCGATCTCGAGCTGGTACTGCAAATCTTCGCCGCTGCGGGCTCGCGAGCGGCCGCGCGACCGGGTTCCGAAGAGATCGCCGAAAAGATCCCCGAAGATGTCCGGGAAGTCGTCAACGTTGATCCCGCCGTTGCGCGACAGACCTTCGTGGCCGTACTGGTCATAGAGGCTGCGCTTCTCGGGGTCGCTGAGCACGCCGTAAGCCTCGGATGCTTCCTTGAACCGCTCCTCGGCTGTCGACGAGTCGGGGTTTCGGTCCGGGTGGTATTTCATCGCGAGCTTGCGATAGGCGCGCTTGCACTCGTCCGCATTCGCCCCCCGCGAGACGCCCAGCACTTCGTAATAGTCGCGTTTCTGCACCATGCCAGCCTGTCGGCCCGGACTCGCCGGCCGCTATTCCTCGACCGCGACCTTGACCATTGATGCGCGCAGCAGTCGATCCTTGAAAAGGTACCCCTTCTGGTACACCTCGATGATTTGCTGATCGCTCTGGCCTTCGCCTGCCGGTGCGCGGTCAACCGCGAAATGCAGGTTGGGATCGAACGAGTCGTGCTGGGGCACTTCCTTCAGCCCGGCCCGCTCGAATGCCTCGAAGATCCGCCGGCAAATGAGTTCGAGACCCTTCTTGAGCTCCGGCGAAATGCCATCGGTGGCGAGCGCGCGCTCGAAATCGTCCACGACGGGGAGCAGGGACTTGATCGTGTCCGATGCCGCGTATCTGATCACGTCTTCCTTTTCCCTCTGAAGCCGTTTTCGAATGTTCTCGAACTCGGCCTGGGTGCGTAGCAGCTTGTCGAGCATCTCGGCGCGCTCCGCCTCAACCCGCTCCAGTTCGGAGCGCAGTGCCTCCTCTTGGGAAACTGGATCAGGCTGCTCAGGTTCTGCCGTCCCGGTACCGTTGCCGTCAGCCTGGGTGCTGTCGGCTTGCGCGTCGATTTCCGGCTTCGTATCGAGATCCTCGGTTCCCGGCATAGTCCTGATTCCCCAATCCGCTCCGCCAATTCCATCTTAGCAACGGCCCCGGCAATCCGAATCGCTGCCGTGCGCAGTGAGACTAGGGTTCGTCGTCGACGCCGGTGAACGGCTCGGACAGCCCCAGTTCGGCGAATTCCCGGACGATAGGCGACGTGTCCCCGGATTCCAGGGCGGCCTGGTAGTGCCCTACAGCCAGGTCCCGGTTATAGAAGAGATCCTGGATCCGCCCCATATAGATATGTGACATGGCTCGAATCCGCCCCTCGCCCGCCTTCTCCGCTGCCTCGGAAAAGTGCTCGAGGGCCAGATCCGGATCGGCCTCGTCCAAGGCGATCCTTCCCAGGCCGTAATAGGCTTGGCCGTATCCCGGCCCCTCTTCACCGAGGACTTCCTCGTAGAGCTTGCGCGCCTCCTCGATTTCTCCCAGCTGCAGCAATCCCTCCGCCCTCGAGAGCAGGCTCTCCTCTTCTGACACTTGCGGCTTGACCACCCGTCGCGGTGCCGGCGCTTTCTTCGCCGGCCGTTCAGCGAACTTCACGCTTTGGACCCGCGCCATTTCCTCTCGCACCTTGATATCGCCGATCAGGGTCTCGTAGTATCGCCGGAACGATTGTGGCTGCTTCTCGTACTCCGCAAGCTTCTCGTAGAAGTACGGTGTCAGGATGAATCCCGTTCGCAAGTGCTCGCCGATGCGCTCGCGCTTGCGCTCTTCCGGCTCGTATCGCAACCGGACCTGCATCGCGTTGGCCAATGACTTTGTAACAAGCAATTGGAAGTTCGTCTTGTACGCGTCGTCGAGTGCAGGTGCGTAAAGTGCGAGTCGGCCGAGTTGCTCCTTGCCGCTGACGGTCTCCTCGTAACGGATGGACAGCCGGTCGAGCTGGTGCAGCAGGTAGGCGGCCCGGATTTCCTCGATGTGCAGGTCGGTCGAGGAATGGATGACGACCTTCACGTCGCCTCCGTAGGACCGCATGTTGATGTTGCCAGGAGCCGCCAGCAGGTCGAAGTACACGCGGAAACCACGCGTCTCCCGGCTGGAAGCTGGCATGCGCAGGTATCCGTTGATTTCGAACACAGCCTCGATCAGCGCATCCTGGTACCGTGCCATCTCCGCTTCGTAAAAGGGCCGGTATTTCTCCCAGAGTGCCTCGATGTCTGCAAGCTCGTAAAACTCCCGCAGCAGGCGCGACAGTCCCCGGATTGAGCGAATGTCGACTGGCAGGTCTGTCGGGACCTCCGCCAGCAAGTCGAAATGCGGAGCTTCGCCGCACATCAGCGCGAAGGAGATGTACTGCGAGAGGTCGAGTTCCGGGTCGTCCAGCTTGTGCTCGTCGTAGAACGTTCGCAAGCGCATCGCCATGCCGGAGTCCAGCGATTCCAGGTCCTTGCGCAAGGCGGTACGGACCGGGCTGGCAGCGGCGGCGTTCAAGCCATCGTCGTACCCGGCAGTGTTGATCGCCGCCAGGACTGTAAACATGCGGATGTCCGCCACCAGCTGCTCTTCGGTCTGTGACCGGACTGGCGCGGAGAGCGCAGAGAGCAAGCCAACGATGCAGAGCGCGCGACGGAGCACGATTCTCAGTGTAATCAAGCCTTCCCCAGCGACCTCTGCGAGAATCCGTCTTTCGGGCTTTTTCGACCACGGGATGCGCCTCGGGCCGCATTTCACTACCTCGTGGTCGCGCCGGTCACCAATCCCTGTATGACCCTCTTGGACCGCATCAGGGTCGCGCCGATATCGCTAAGAAAGACAGGCTTCGACCGCTCGATTCCCGTCTTTCTTGCGTTGCGAACTGGTCGGGCCGCCGAGATTTGAACTCGGGACCTCTTCCACCCCAAGGAAGCGCGCTACCAGGCTGCGCCACGGCCCGACGATTGGAATGGATCGTCCTCCCATTCTAACCGTCCAGAGCCTGCAGTCTGACCATTTTGGCAAAGAGGCCCTATGTTACACTGCGATTGCGAGCCGTGGCCGAGACCCTAATTAATCTTAGAGAACCGTTACGGAAGCACGGGATCCGGCTGACTCGCCAGCGCGAGTTGCTCTTCGGCTTGATTCACAATTCGCATACGCATCTTCACGCCGAACAGCTGTACGAACTGGCCAAGGCGAAGGATCCAAAAATCAATCGGGTCACGGTTTACCGGACGCTTAAGGTCCTGAAGGAACAGGGCTTGGTCGACGAGCTAGACCTGATGCACTACGACGGAGAGCATCACTACTACGAGACCAGGCTCAAGCGTGAGCATGCCCATATCGTTTGCATGGGGTGCGGGTCCGTAGTGGAGTACTTCGGGGATCCGCTGAGGCAGATCAAGGAGCAGATCGAGGCGCAGTTCGGCTTCAAGGTGCAGGTCGCACGGACCGAGGTTGGAGGCTATTGCGCCGACTGCCAGCAGGGCGATCTGGGAGTCGGTCCGGAGGCCGGGGAGGCCGCGGACGCCGTGCAAGCGGTCTGAGCCCCGTGGGAATCGCCCCCAGTCCAAGACCCTCGAAGGAAAGCGGCGCCGAGGGCTCCAGCGGGCTCTCGTTGCTGGTGGAACCCCCTTCTGGCGAATGCCTGCAGGTGCAGGTATCACGCAGCCCCTTCGTGATGGGCCGTCTCGCGGATTGCGATCTGACCTTGCGCGACAAGCGCATTTCGCGGCGTCACGCCCATATCCAGTTGGAGAACGGTACGTATTCGATCCAGGACCTCAAGAGCCGTCACGGCGTGACCGTCAACGGCGAGCGGGTAGAACGCTCCAAACTGGCAGTCGGCGATCGGATCGGTTTCGGGATCCAAGATTCGTTCGTGATCACCGTGGGGGAGGGCTTTAGCCCGCATGCACCGCTACTGAAGAAGGTTTCCCAGATCCCCGACGATCGCAGCCACACCGGGGCGCTCGGCCGGCTGGCTGCCATGCTCGATGTTGCTCGGACGATGACGTCTTCCGAAGGCGTTGAAGAAGTCTTCGATGCGGTCGTCGATGCGGCGCTGACTATCACCCATGCAGACCGTGCGTTCCTGCTGTTGCGTGACGAGCGCCACGACCTGCATGTCAGGGCTGCTCGCGACTCGACTACTGCCTCTAGCGACCCTGGCGAACTTCAGGTTCCGGTCAATGTCATCGCCGAGGCCCTTGACGAGCGCTCGGATCTCTTCTCGATGACGATCGGGCCCACGGTCAGTCTCGGAGTCGAAGATCCCACATTCGACGGACGGGTCGATGCGTCGAGCGCGTTGTGCGTCCCCATCTTGCGCATGCGCATCGGCCAGGACCACGAAACCATGGTGATCTCCGCCAAGGAAGACACCCTCGGGGTGCTCTACATGGACACCCGCAACCCTGACGTGCGCTTGGCGGAAGATAACCAGGCCCTGCTGCAGGCCCTGGCCATCGAGATTTCAACCGTGATCGAGAACGCGAGGCTTATTGAGGAAGAGCGCGAGAAGCATCGGCTAGACCAAGAGTTGCAGATGGCGCAGGGGATTCAGAAGGCGCTAAGGCCCGCGGCTCTTCCGAGCGGTGGATGGCTCGTTGCGAAGGGGCATAGCGAAGCCAGTTCGCGACTGGGCGGTGACTACTACGACTTGATGCGGGGCCCATCAGACAATTGGGTGGCGGTCGTCGCCGACGTGTCCGGCAAGGGGGTGGCGGCCTCGCTGCTTGCCGCACTCTTGCAGGGGGCCTTCTTCTTCGGGTCAGGTTCTGAGGTTTCGCTGGCAGGCACCTTGGGCCGCATCAATTGCTACCTTTGCGAGCGCTCCGGGCAAACGCGTTTCGTGACGGTCTTCGCATTGATCGTCGAGGAGGACGGAACGATGCGCTGGAGCAATGCGGGGCACTGCTCAGCAATCCTCGCTCGTGCCTCTGGAGAAGTGTACTCGCTGAGGTCGAACTGTCGGCCGGTGGGCCTCTTCGCCGATTCCGAGTTTGTCGAAGAGGCCTGCCAACTGTTCCCAGGAGACAAGTTGTTGATCTATAGCGACGGTGTCTCCGAAGCACGGAGCTCCGAGGGCGAGTTGCTCGGGGAGCAACGGCTGGAAACAGCCGCCGCGAATCATGCCCGCAACACAACGGCGGAGTTCTTCGACTCCGTGCTTGCAACAGTCCGTGACTTCGCCGGTGACGGACCGCATGACGACGATCTGACGATGCTTGCTCTCGGCTACAAGGAAGGCTGAGGCAGTTCAGTGAAGGTCGCCAAGCGAGTCCGCGATTCCATGCCGAATAGGGAAGGCTGTGTAGTCCGTGATGCCGATTCCGGCTATGAGCTGAATTAGAACCTTGTGGGCAATCTGACAGACGAATCGCCTGTTTTCAGTGCTCTAGACGGTTGCGGCAGGTTGTGGTTCTTACTTGCTCACAATGACGATGACACGGCTACTTGTAGCGCTAGCGGTCATTCTACCCACCACATGCATGGCGTCTGATCTGCTGGAAACGGGTCCGGTCAATCATCAGCACCTAATGCCAATCGTAATACCCGATCTCGACCCGTATGCAATGCCAATCATTTCACCAGCTTCTACTTCGCCTGATGATTCCAGACAAGGGAGTCATAACTCCGGCGTTCACCTCAGAGCCATAGCAGGTCGAACGAGAGCCCTTGTCGAACAACGTTTCCGGCGGCTTGACCGTGGCAGCGTGCGCCTAGTCCCGAAGCGCCCCGGTTCGGTACCTGAATCGGATCGAAATCCCTAACACGCCACGGGGTCTGCTCGCGATTCGGGAAGTCCGGTAGACCGTAACGTTTCCCGGCAACAGCACCGGTAAGCGATTCGATACGAGGGGAGAGGAAGCGGTGGTTCCTCCATGGTTTGTTGCCGAAGTTTGTTGATTGCGCTGGTAGAGACCCGGAAGAATCGCAAGACACTGACGGTGCAAATCTTGCGGATTACATGGCTGGAAATGAATTTAGTGAGGCCTATCTGAAGCGAAATCCCTACTTCTGTTTTCCTGACTGACCTCAAACACACAAGGGAATCCACGATGAGGTGATGCGTGATCTTGAAGAGGTCGGAGCTCGATTCCCGAACGTGAACCCGGACCATCATCCTGAGGTTTACGTAGAGCAAGAAAAGCTCGAAGAGCGAACTGTGTGCGGACCCGTGTGAAGGGCAGCGCACCTTGGACGACAATGAGAGCTAGGCCACCTTACGAGCGGTGGCGAGGTCGGACTCGAGGAGGGAACTGCTGACAGTTCCTGTGGGTCAGAGGCGAGGTCGAAAGGCCTCCACTCATCGATGTCGTGGCAAGAGTGGATTAGCTGGTAGCGCTCGGATAGCCCGTCAGGGACTTGATGTCACCGACCCGCTGTGCGGCGGGTGTGGAGGAGGCTCAGCGAGTACGCAATGCCGATGATCGGAACCACCGAGAACACCACGGCAAGTTCCCAGTCTCCCTTGATCGCACCCGTGGCAATCCTTTGCGCAAGAGTCAAGTCGGCGATGACGTTCGCCAGCAGGAGGGCCGCGATGGCGATGATGGCGGCTCTGGTGAGTCGGGTCGCCAAAACCAGCACCAGCACACCTGCGGCACCGAGGGGGTGGACGACCGTCAGCAGCAGGCGTTGCCAGACATCTCCGCCATCCGCGAAGGCTCCAACCAGGGCCGTGAAGCCTGCAAATAGCGTGTGGGTCACAGCCACGACCAGCACAAGAATCCTGAAGACGGTCATCTTGTCATGGTATGAGTGCTCCGAGACACGTGGAAGACAGGATCAACATCTTTCTCCAGCGGATTCTCGGACCGAACGACGAGTCAGTCCGAGGGAAGATCATCATGGTGACTCGAGCCTTGGTCGCGCTCATCATTGTCAAATACGTCTTGGGAGCAGTCCTCGCGATATTTGTGGCCTTGCTGGGAGTGTTCACCTGGCTACCGATGAGACTCATTCGAGGCTAAAGGATCATTCGGGGCCACTCACTGTCGCGGCTCGACCGCCGAACCCGCTCACGTAACTGTCTCGGGGCAGCGAAGGGTCCCGGGCGATTTCGCCGGGCATGTGTTGTGCCGGGAGGGCCAGCGTGTTCCGGAGCTAAGGGTTGCAGGCGGAGACCTCAGAGTGCGCTGTCCAGGCAGTGAAGGGCTCTTCCCCTGAGGGCAGTTGCACGGCAACGGATTCCCCGGGTGCGAGGTCAGTTCGCTCCGTCGGGCCCAGTTCCGTTCCAGTTGAAAGGTGCACCTCGACGCGAACGGAGCAGAGTGTCTTTCGCGTCGTGTTCTCGACCGTACCGCCGAAGGCCTGTAGCGCCGGGTCAAACGCCAGGAAGAGCCGCGCTCCACGCCGCGTCGCGTCCCAAGCCTCCCCGGGTCGGATGTATTCGCCCGCTTCCTCGCCTTCGGGCCCAAGTTCGCCATGACCCTCTTCCCGGCCGTGCTCGCCCCTCTCCCGGCGACCATGTTCGGTGTCTCCCGCGTGCTCTCGCTCCTCGCCGACACGCTCGGCAGTCCCGTCTCCAACCGGTTCTCCGCTATCCGGTGAGGCAGCTTCGCCAGACTCTGAAACCGTTCCCGTCAGGGCGGCATCCGCAGCAGGATTCACAGCGTCGGTTCCGGACGATTCCTCCCCGGTCCGGTCGGAACAGGCTACGAGCCCGACAAGCGCGAATGCCACCACGGACCAAAATCGGATCTGGATTCCATCTCTCATCTGAATCTTCTTGGAAATCAACTCCGGTATCATTCTTGCTCATCTTGGAAGTCCTCGTTCCCAAGAAGCCTAGGAATCGGCAGTCCACCGTACCTGGCCTTGCCGCACGTACAACTGGTGTCGATGAGGCTCCGGCTCGTCCTCATGCTCCGGAGGTGCGGTGTCAGGTACGGATTCGCGCTAATCGATGCTCCTGAGAAATTTCTTGAACGATCCGCCCAGCAGAGGAGTAGTAATAATGTGAGCGCAATGCCGGATGCACCCTCCATTGGGAGGTCAATCGCATGGCTGTCCCGCCGGAGTGCGACCGATTCGAACAGGGAAGCGATTCGCGACCTTGTCGGCAAAACCAAGAAGGGCGACGCAGTGGCATTCGGGGGCCTCGTTGACCTGTACCAGCAGCGTGTGTTTCGCACTGCCAACGCCCTCCTGGGTTCCAATGCCGATGCCAGCGACGCTGTGCAAGAGGTTTTCCTCAGGGCTTATCGAAACATTGTGAAGTTCGACGACTCGCGGGATCTCGCACCCTGGCTTTACAAGATCACGGCAAACGTCTGCCGCGACATCGCTGCGGCGAAGCGGCGCCACCAGGGCGTTTCCGTCGATGAACAGGGACTGGTCTCGACCTCTCCTGGGCCGTTCGAAAGTGTCGCACGGAGCGAGCAACGCCATCTGACCCGCCTGGCTCTGGCAAGACTTCCCTACAAGGAGCGCGCGGCCATTGCTCTTCGCGACCTCGAGGGCCTGACAACGCGAGAAGTTGCCCGAATTCTCGGAACGACCGAGGGGACAGTTCGCTCCCAGATCAGTTCAGGACGCGCCAAGTTGCGCCGAATCATCCTGGGCCACGACCGGAGGAAGCCGTGACTTGTCCGCAGGAAACCGAACTCGCTCTAGTTGCGGGCGGGGAAGGGCGCGATCGTCGAATCTCGAGCATTGAAAGCCACATCCTGATCTGTGAGCGGTGTGCGCAAGAGGTTGCGGAGTTTCGACTGGTCCGGTCTGCTGTGGCGACCAGCGGGTCCCACATGCTGCCGAATGCTCGCGAACAGATTCGGGCAGAAATCCTTGAACGGATTTCCCGCGAACCATTGGGCCGCGCAGCAAGCCATCCATTGCTGCCGATCCTTTGGATCGCGTGCGTCCTGATTGTTCTTTCCGCGTCGGCAGGCTTGGTGCTTACCCTGCAGCCACCTCAGGCCGGCGTGATGCCGCTCGCGGCGGCGTTCGACGCCCACAGGCCGCCAGCCCATGCGTTTCTGTTCTCCGAGCGGCCCGAAGTGAGCCCGGAATCGAAGACCATGGCCCCTGCTCGGTTCGATAGCTCAGGCATCCTGGAGTCAGCCCAGCTGAAATTCGTGGAGCTTTCAGACGGATTGACCAGGATCGCGCAGCTTCGCATCCCCGCCAAGGATCCGTCCCTGGAGATCCATTGGATTATGGAGTAAAGGAGTTCCCATGTCTTGTTCTTGGTTTCCTGGAGGTTGCCTCGTGGCGGCGATGCTGGCTGGACCAGCATCTCTTATGGCCGACGAGCAGATCGTTGATGAAATCGAACCCCTATTTCTTGAAGCCGAAGAGTCCAAACGAATAGCCGACGGTTGGGTCGAGGACGTTGTCGTCACTGGCGATCGATCGATCAGGCTGACGGGCGAGCGGGACCAGGTCCAACAAGCCATCGGCGCCGTCATGCTGGCTGACCAGCGGTTCGCCGATAACGACGTCGAACTGGCGCGATCCATCGCGCGAGTGTATAGCGTAAAGCACGCTGACCCGCAAGCGTTGGCGTCGTTGATCAATCGCACCGGGCCTGACGTCCAGGCGGACCCAACTCTCCAGGTCGTGGTGCTGAGTGGTCGCGTTGAACAAGTCGAGTCAGCGATGGCGGTGCTTGCCGAGCTGGACGTCGCTCGCGAGGTATCGGCACAGAGCGAGGAGGAGCCGGTACAGCGTGACGTGGTATTTGATGTTTACTTGGTTGGTGCGTACTCGGGTCCACACGAATTCCCTGCTTTGCCGGCCGTCCCTCAAAGCGCTGTGGAGGGGTTCAGAGAGACGTTCCCGTTCGCATCGTACAGTCTGCTCGAAGCGTTTACGATCCGTGCTTCCCCTGGCGGAAGCGACGCAAGTGTCAGAGGCTATCTGGACTCTGATCAACTGACCGAGTATCGATTTCAAGCCGAAGTGGAAAGCAGCCATGAGGAATCCGGCTCGATCAGCCTAAGCGATGTTTGGCTCGTGCTTAGGACGTACTCCAAAGAAACCGGCACACAAGAGTCGGAAATCCGGACCAATCTGACAATTCAGGAATCGAAGACCGTGGTCGTAGGAAAGGCCGGGATCCGTGGAGTTGCCGATGGCGTGTTTCTTGTATTGAGAGCCCGTTTCGACTAAGCAAGTGTGATTCCATACAACTCGGCGGAGGCGAGCGCGTGCTACGGAGGACCAGAATCGTGTTGGCGCCTTGCCCGGGTCAACTACGTAGAGGAGCACATCGGGGAGACCTTCACCGTCTGTTGCCTTGCACGTGGGACCACGTCACCCTTCGCGACCACTAGACCGGTGCGCTAGTAGCAACATCACGGCGCCAACGAGTAACGACGCGCCCACAGATCCTGTAGCCTTCTTATCCGAAGATCGCCATGATCGGCCACGAACCGAGCGACACGCCGAGACTGAGGCCGATGTAGACACGGTTTTGTTGCAGCCACGCATAGGGCAGGAAATGGGCTCCCACGATGGCCGCGAACACAGCCGGACGAATGTCGGCGATTGCACGTACGTCAGGACAGCGGTCGGAATTGCGACTGTCTGTTTCATCGCAAGATCGACGGAGAGCGAGGTCAGCGGGTTTTCGGGGTGCCCAGCAGGAAACCGGAGCAGCTTCTGGAGGCCGAAGGCCATCGGCAGAGCCACCGCACCCTGGAACATCACTGCCAGCGCGAGACCTGCGGCTGGCGACCGGTACGCCAGCAGACCGCACACGATCCAGGTCGTTCCGAGAGCGATCAGAAACGCCGCTCCGCGGTGACTGCTCGCCGCCACGTCGTTTAGCGCTATTTGGATGTCTCTCATTCGACGGAATTTGCCACTCGAATGGCCGAGAAATGCAGAATAAACTCACCGCCTGACCCTGACTCTCATACTTGCTAGATCGCTAGGCGCAAGCAGCCAGAAAGCCCAAGAACCAAGCGGGTCATTCTGCTGCTGCCGCGGTCCTGCCGCCGCAGAAAGTGAAGTCCAGAAAGACGAGTTCGGCGCCGCTGGTTTCCTGTTGGCACCTGATGCGCCTTCGGCGCTCGTCCGGCAGGTCGCTACGGACTCGGTGGCGGAGTCAGAGGGTCGGCCGACGGGAGGCTTCATTTTCGATCACCGGAGATGCGAGCAGCTTTGACAAATTGCCTCCGAGGATCGCCTTTGCCTCGTTCAATGAGAGCCCAAGCGAGTCCAGTGCTGTGCACTGTGCTTCGAACACAGTCCTCTGCCAACCCCTAGGAAAGAACGAGGAATCCGAGCCGAAGAGCAGTCGATCCGGACCCGCGACATCAATCGCCCGGGCAAACACTTCGGCCAGAGTCGGTGGCGGAATAAGGGTCTTCGTCCAGCTGTTTGTGCTGGACGTGTCGAGATACACGTTTGGAGCCAAGGTCGCGAGGATCAACGCCTCGCGAAAATATCCTGCGCCGAAGTGAGGGATCACGAAGTTCGTGGTGGGATGCTCCAACGCCACCCGATGCAGGTCGATCGGGTTCGAGTACTTCATGTCAAACACTGACGGCAAGCCGAGCTTGGCGCGAACACCCACTGTCAGCATCCCCATATGGACAAAGACGATCCTTCCGGGAGCCTCGGCAGCGAGTTCGTAGAACGCCTTCATGCGTGGATCTTGGACCGAAAACCTGAGCATGGCCGGAAACAGGCATAACCCGTGCAGGCCCAGATCCTCGAATGCCCTCCGTGCCCTCGCTTCAGCACCTTCCTCCATCGGATTGAGCATGAAATGCCCGTAGAACCGGTCCGGGAATGCGCGGACAGCATCGGCGGCCGCGGCTTCGTCGCCGGGCACGCTCGCCATCAGGACGGACTTCGAGACCCCGCGGCGGTCCAGTTCCGAAACCCAGGTTGCTGCCAGTTCCTCGTTGCTTGCCGGCGGCACGTCCCACCCCAGCGAAGCAACCATGCTGTCGACATCGTCCGTGCCCTTCTGTCGGGCCAGCGCCTCGAAGAACGACCGCGAAAACAGGTGCGCGTGGGCGTCCTGGACTTCGATCTCACCCCAGGGAGTCAGCATCGGTCCTTCTCCGTCCGCCCGAAATGGCTGGAATGAAATGCACTTCCGAGTCGCTGTCAACGGTGTCGAGCAGGCCCAGAGTGCTGATTTCCCCGTCAATTGCCACGGAGATGTTGCTGCGGAGCTGCCCGTTGTCGAGCAACCGGTCGCCCAGCGCAGGATAGGCAGCAGTTAGGTTGCGGACGATGTCGCGCACGGTCGCGCCGCCGATCTCGATTTCCTCGGCGTCGCCAGCCAACGGTCGCAGCATCGATGGAATGAAAACCGTCGCCACGAGTCTCTCATGATAGTGCGGTCCGCAGTTCATTCCTCGACTCCGCTGGGGTTTATCCCAGAGCCCGGGTGATCGCCCACCAGCCACCCGTGGCCGCGATCACGACCGAGCAAGGAATCACCACGTAGCGGCGGTAGCCGACCAGCCGCTCGAACCTGCCGAGCAGCACGAAGGCCACCGCGACGACACTCAGCTGGCCCAGTTCCACACCTAGGTTGAACGATAGCAGCGCTGTCAGGAACCGACCCTCAGGCATGCCGAGCTCGCTGAGTACACCCGCAAATCCAAGGCCATGCAGGAGGCCGAACGCAAAGACGACCGCAACTCGCCATGGCTTGAGCTTCGATGTCGACATGTTCTCGATTGCAACCCAGCAGATCGACAGCGCGATCAGCGTTTCCAACAGCCGTTCCGGGAGGGCCACAATGCCCTGCATGGAGAGGGCCAGAGTGACTGAATGCGCGACTGTGAACGCCGTGACCTGATAGAGCAGCGGACGCCAGCCGGCATTGAGCAAGAACAGTCCAAGCACGAAGAGAATGTGATCGAGTCCCTTGGGCACGATGTGGGTGAAACCCAGTCCCAGATAGGCCGAGAAGACTCCCTGGCGAGGGACGGTTGATGCGCCGCCCGTCAGCGGGAAGTCCACGCTGGCTTGACCCGGGTCCAGCACTGCGGAATATGGCTCGGCCTGGGTGGGGGTGAGGATCTGCAGCGAAACCGTCTTGTATCGTGTCGGGGCCTGCAGTACGACTTGTTGAGCCTCAGCGGGAACGCTACCGACAAGTCGAGCCACTGTCCCAAGTACCGTCGGAGGATCGGCATCGGTCGCAGCCGGAGTGCCGTGGTGCGGGAACGACACCTCGAAAGGAGTGGGTACAGCGTCGAAGAAAATCTGAATGTCTTGCCTAATCGCTGAGCGAGCCCCTTCGACAGCTGCTTCAAACTGCCCTTCCGGGATGCGGTGCATTGCTTCTGAGACCTGCTCCGAATCCGCTTCTAGCGGCAGGCCCACCGCGAGCGCGTCCGCATCCAGGCCGACCTCGGCTTGAAACCGTCCGTCACCCGTAATGACGAGCGTTACTGGGGTGATCGTGAACTCGTGGGCCGGTACGCTCACAGGTACCGCGAGCACTACTAGGAGTAAGCCTGTGACCGCCTTCAGACGCATCAACTTCCTCGCAGGCTTGCTGATGGCTTACGTCTAACCCTCAACGCTTCAATGCTTCGGTGAGCAGCGAAATCACGTCGCTATGCCCATTGTCTTGGGCGAACTTCAGGGCCGACTCGCCGTCAATGTCCTTTAGCCCTGGGTCCGCTCCCCTTTCGAGCAGCGTTCTGACGATATCAGCATGCCCCTCGGCGGCGGCGAACATCAGCGCAGTGTAACCCTCTTCGCCATCCGTGGCGTTGACCTCGGCACCGTGAGCTAGCAGGATCTCGACCGTGTGCGCGTTGGGGCCGGAGGCCGCGTACATCAGCGCGGTCCGCCGGTTCACGTCCCGCAGGTTTGGATTGGCCTTGTTCTCGCAAAGCAGGCGTACCGTCGGGGAGTGTCCATCGTAGGACGCCAGCATCAGCATCGTGCGACCCCCTTCGTCAATAGCGTTGACATCGACGGTCGGCAGCATTGCCTCGACAGCTTTGCTGTTGCCTTCCAAGGCTGCGGTCGCAAGTCGGTCTGTGAGCACCGAGCCAGAGGCGCCGGAAGCCGTTGCCGATTCCGAAGTGTCAGAAGGGGTGGTACTGCAGCCGAGTGCGATCAGGGCCGCGGCTAGAGCGAATTTGACTGAGGCCGGGGATCGCACAACTCTCGGAGTCTAGCAGAGAGCTGGATCACACCACGCCGAGTTTCTTCCCTGCCATCAGCCCGCCGTCCACGACCTGAACGGTCCCGGTAATCCACCGAGACTCATCGGACGCCAGGAACAGAACGGCATTTGCAACGTCCTCCGGCTCGCCGATGCGTCCCAAGGGATACATGCCGCGAAGTGCTTCGAATCCGGAAGGAAAGCACTCCCAGTAGCCCATCGAAGCTGGCGTCTCGATAGTCCCCGGGCAAATCACGTTCGAGCGAATATTGAATTCGGCATAGTCTGCTGCGACCAAGCGCATCATCGAGATCAATCCACCCTTTGCAGCGGAGTAGGCGGTCTCGCTGACGGCACGCAAGGCGTTCACGCTCGAAATCGAGACGATGCTTCCTCCGTTGCGTTCCTTGAGCAAGGGAATCGCATGCTTTGTGCAGAGGAATGGTCCCTTGAGGCATGCATCAAGCGTGCGATGCCAATCGCTCTCCTCGAGATCGGCGATTTCGGAGTCATCGAATGCGGCGAAGGCATTGTTCACAAGGATGTCGAGTCCGCCAAGGACGTCACGCACCCGGTCCATCATCTCTATGACGCCTGCTTCAGATGTGTGATCCGCAACATGGGCAATCGCCCGACCGCCGATGGAAACCACAGGTTGAATTGCCGCCTCGGCTGTCTTGTGCGAAACGTCGTTCGCAATGATCGCCGCCCCCTCCGAAGCTAGCTTCCTGACCGTCGCGGATCCTATGGCGCCGCCCGCGCCTGTCACGAGCGCCACTTTGCCATCGAGTCTGCCGGGCACTAGACCGCAGAGTACACCAAGCGGACTCGCTCCGTAGTAGTGGTGCGATGCGTCACTGCAATACACATTCGTGGCAAGCAACGTGGCTGCTAGTCTGATTGAGGACGGAGGAATGGCCGAGTGGTTGAAGGCGGCGGTCTTGAAAACCGCAAGGCCCGCAAGGGTCTCGGGGGTTCGAATCCCTCTTCCTCCGCCATGATACAGATATAAGTCTTTGAAACTACAGTAGTTACTTTGTTTTCATCTTATGTTGTACCACGGTATGTCCTCCAATCGAATTTGGGTAGGACGGCCGAGCGACCGGCATCATCCGCAATCGGAGTCATTCCAGGCTTCAGGCACGCGCGCCAGGAAAAGTTCGGCGCACACCCGCTCTGGGATACGGCAACTGGTCAAGCGGTGCGTGAGGGTCGCTGCCACCCAGGTCTCGTCACTCCGCTCGAAGAAGATCAGCCCCCACACACTGCACCAGTCCTCGGCAACCCACATGCTGCGCGCAGGGGTGGCCTGAACACAATTCGTGCTTGGCTGGGTCACGCCAGCCTCGAGTAAACGCTGATCTACGCCGACGTTGACCTCGAAGCGAAGGCGAAGGCCATTGCCCTATGCGATGCGGAAGAACCGGCTCCGATTGCGCCGTTCGCGACGACATGAGACTAATGGACTTCCTGCGCACTCTCTGAGTGCCTCACGTTATGCACTGCAGGGTCGCGCCTAGCGCCTTCTGCTCGACCGGGTCAGTCGGCAGCGCACCGTGCCCTTCCTTCATATCGACGCGGCTGTCTTTCCTACCGTGCACAGAGAATGCCTCGTGAGCAGGGAGCGGATTCCTCCAATCGCGCAGAAACTTCTTTCTGGTGAGTACCCAACTGCGTGCGAACACCGCCGAGGTAGAGAAACCACATCGGGAGGTTCCCGGGTCGCCTCGCTAGCTTCCGTGTTTCTTGTCAAGCGGATGGTCGGAGAAAAGTGGTGACCAGCGGCGCTGGCGGCATGTTCCTCCGGCCGTGTCCGCTGTTGGTCGATGGCAGCTCGGCAGGGGGATCATGCAGCAGCCTCCAGTTGTCTGGCTGGCGGCCGGGGCTGCCAGAGGCGGTCTTCGCGGAGGAGGGTGTCGAGCAGGCCGATGAGCCGGCGCATGACGGCGACGAGGGCGACTTTGTGGGGCTTGCCGTTGGCGGTGAGGCGCTGGTAGCAGAGCTGGGAGGAAGGCTCGCAACGGATCGCGGACAGGGCCGCCATGTAGAGCAGATGGCGGGGCTGGGCCCGGCCGCCACGGATGGAGCGGGCGCCGCGGTGCTGGCCGGAGTCGCGGTCAAAGGGGGCGAGGCCCAACAAAGAGGCGGCCTGACGGCGGCCCAGGGAGCCGAGTTCGGGCATGCCGGCACAGAGGCAAGCGGCGTTGACTGGGCCGAAGCCGGGGATCGACTGAATGATGGCGTCACGACGGGAGAGCACGGTGTCGGCCGCGATGCAGTCGCGCATACGGCGGTCGCAGTCGGCGCTGTACCATTACAGGGATTGTCGGAAGTTCGTGTGAGGTCGCGCCCCATAATCCATCACACAGTCTTGGGTGCATCTTTACGCGCAGCGACGATGGGCCATGCTTTTCCAGAGGCAAGATTTGGGTGGCGTGGTTCGGATTCGGATGTGCCGAACTGATCTCTGATCTCGTCAATCTTATTTAAATAGCGTGCAGCTACGTCTCCTCGACTCCCGTCCGTCGTCATGGCCAGCAGCTTTCGTCGTAGCTTGCTGGCAGATACAGGTTGTACCTCGTAGCTCCCCTCCCAGTCTTCGATGGGTAACCGCTTGGTCAGGACACGTTCGATAGTGAGCCAAGTCGTCAGAGCATGTTTGTGCTCGATATCGAGTTCAACTAGCATTATCAACCCCTCTTCGTCGGGGTTCTCCGCAACCGCCTGGGCGAGCAACATTCCACCGGGAACACAAAGTCCGCGGTCGAAGAGACCATAGACCTTCGCCCGGAGTTCGGGATGTTCACCGATTAGGTTCGCAATGCGCGTCCAGATGTCACGCGCGCTCATTTCGCCTCCGCGGTCAAACGCACCTTGTGCCACCAGACCAATAAGGCGGGTAGCAGAGCTCAGGCTCCGGCGGCGGAAAGCTGCGGTGAGCCAATCTCTGTGTGCATAGAGCCTCGGATCGGCTGCCGCGAGCCCGAATATGACCTCGTCGGCCTCATCTCCGGGCGCATCTCCCAGCGCCTCAAGCAATTCTTCCAAGGCCCTCGGGGTACGGTGTTGCTCGGGCAATGCACGCACGATGTCGACAGTCCTGGATATGTCCGTCGTGAACGCCAGCAGACACAGCCATGAATGCAACTCGCGCTGTTCATGGGAAATCCAAGGCCGCGTCTTCGCCGCTTCAACGACTTCGGCGATACTCTGCTCTACGATCTCAACATCGATGACCACTCCCGCGTGAACTAGATTGGTCAGAAGTGAACTTCTCTCGCGCCGCTCGGCGGCCGCAATGAGCTCAGCGACGATATCACTTCGTCCCCCGTGTGGGAGGGTCGTCGCCACAGTCGCGAGGGCAACTGCGCGCCTCTTGTCGGTATCGGTTGCGTCACTACCCAAGAGCTGCTCTATCACGCCGAAAATCGCTTCCGCTTCGTCCGACGCTGCCTCGGACACAGCGTCTCGACTTTTGCGCCTTTCCCAAACACGGGAGAAATCTGGAGACCAGCGCAGGCGTTTGTCCTCGCTCGGCTCGTTGCGGGCGTGCCAATGAGCTGCGAGAACGAGCGCAGCGGAATCGCCAAACTCCTCGTCCAGAAGGTATTTCTGCATCAGTGCTGTCGCTTCAGGACAGCGAATAGCGGCAAAGGCGCGCTGGTATTGAAGCGACCACCGCGTGCGCCCCTCTTGCATCGCGTTTCCTTGATGCTCGTGATTCGTACGCGCCAATTCCCGGAACTCCCGCAACCGACGAAGTTCTTCTTCCAACAGTCGTTCAAGCGTTGCTAGCACGTATTTCGACGACGAATGGCGGGCCAAGGTGGCAGTCGACGCGAGCTGACGGCGCGTCGAATCGCGCGAGGATAGGAGTCGTTCGCCCCAGTCCTCCACGAATTCAGCAATTTTGGCTTGTGCGGCAGCGTCGAAAGCTCGTCCGCTCCGGTTCTCCCGACCCCCATAGAGGTCAATCAGCTCTGCGAAGGTCCCTATTGTCTGACTGTTCGCTTTGCCCGATCGCTTTTCGATGGCTGAGAGAAGGTGTTCCGGCTTAACAAAGCAGATCCGGCTTCGAATGCCAGTGTAACGATTCGACACTACGTTGTTGTCGCCCATCTCACCGTTCCGCATCTTTTCTTCTAGCTCGACCAGCCGGTCGATCAGCCGGCCCACAGCGTGGGGTCCCAGCACGGCGGCAGCGGCTTCGGCATTTTCGTCGAACGCGCTATCGTTGCCGAGCGCAATGTCAAGCAGGGCCTCATCTTCGTCCGCAAAGCCCGCTCTAGCCAGCCGTTCGGTACTTCGATTCGGAAGCACGCGTTTCTCGTGCACGCGCTTAAGGAGACCTTCGGCCACAGCTCGTGGAAACCGCTCACTGGCCAAGTCGACAAGATAGTTTCCACGATCGTCGCTTCTTCCTATCTCCATCTCCGCGATGATCTCTGTTACCTCTGGGTCCCGACCCTCCTCTCCAGGCTCAGACACAAGAGACGCCAATCGGACGCGCGACGGGATGCCCTTCACGCGTCGGCGTTCACGTGCCCCCGCAAGCCCGCGTCTGACTCCCTCATCCGCAATCCCGTCGAACAGGCTTCTGTGCGCGATCCTGTCAAATGTTTCGCCGTCAGCGTCTCGCAGCACTGTGACGACGTGACGAACGGCGCCCCGAAATGCGAGCGCCTCGGCTACAGGGGCCCGCACCTCGGGGTTCGGCTCGGCTTTCGCGAATTCAGCTGCGAACTCGAGTCCGTCCACTCCACCTTCCATCGCTATCTCATCAAGGATGGTTTTTCGCAGGCTTGGCGGAATTCCCATAAGTCGGCGCTTGGCATCTCTTCCTAGCACCGACGGCCGAAACTGAGTCCCAGCGCGAAGGGCGGCAAGGTGGACTTGGTCGTTCTCGTGAGTGATGAGTGGCCAGACATGATTGCGGAAATCCTCCCGGCCTGAAACGATCATGAACCGCACCGCACGATCGACTCGTCCGGGGGTGTGCCAGCGGTCCACGAAATCCGCAATGCTTCGACCTACACGATGCCAGACGTTGTCGGACGCGCGCCAGACCATGTCCGCGGCGAGCATCGGGTCGACTTCGAGGGCGGTGAGAATAGCGGCCCCGCAGGTGTTCTGTCGGACCTCGTCTCCTCTGGCCAGCCGCTCACAAGCGAACAGGATTGGCTGCTCCCATCTACGTTGGTTCAAGATGTCTGTCTTCAACGTCTCGCGTGAGTTTTTGTCAGTGACGCTCTTGCACATTAGGTCTTCGACGAATCTCGACGCGTACCACTCCTGAAACTGCTGGTGCTGGAATGCGTAGCCTTCTGGCTCGCGCTCGCGTATCAGAAGATGATGACCGACGAGAGCAGTGAGGACTGCACTCGGGTTGGGATTGAGGGTGATTTGGCCCTCGTCTTGGAGCGCGGCAGCGGCACCAGAGACTGACGTGCGCGCATTGGCGTCACTGATGGTTGTGTTCCCGCCCCGTGTGGCCGTTTCCGCCAACGATTGCAAGTACTGCGAGTGCAATCCGTCCGTCAGTTCCGCTAGTGCTTCTGCCCTCTGGAAGTCCTGTTCATGGATGGCAGCGAATCGGCGCAGGACCTCTTCTTTTGTGGTCGGAATGGACAGTTCGTCTGGAAGGGCAAGTAGTGCAATCAGATAGAGCGGGATCGGGACGAGTTCTCGAACTCCAGGCGTGTGCCATGCCTGATCGAGAATCCCTTGGCCGACATCGCCGCGAGTCGCTCGGGCGATCTCGACCTGTTGCCTTTCGCTCAGCGGCCAAAGTTGAACGGTTGTGCCACTAAACGGAACGACAGGCCGCTGGTCACGGGTTGCCACCACAAGGACGAGTTCCGGCAGCTCCAGACGTAATCGTTCAATTTCCGCCGCCGCACGCCTTCGCGAGCTACGGTCGAGTTCGTTCCAGCCATCAAGTAGCAGGAAGACACCAGGCCTAGCTGCGACCGAACGGAAGTTCTCTATCGAGACAGAGTGAAGAGCTGGACGCCGCAGTATGGCTTCAAGCAGCGATGCGCCATTGGTCGACCAACTTCCGAGCGACACCACAAACGGCGAACCGACCCGTTGCTCAAGCGCTGCTTCGGCGATTTGAAGCAATGTCGTCGTCTTCCCCATGCCGGGTTGAGCAACGAGGACCAAGTCCCCGAGCGTTTTGAGACCTCTCGCCAGCGCCACTGTGTCGATCGGTTCGCCTAGCCCGTCGACTTCAAGCGTTCGCAAGATGGCGGTAGGAACCCACCTCTTGGAGCGACGGAAAACCTCAAGATCACTCGCGGCGGCTTCTCGAAGACGAGCACTCAACTCTTCTTCGTCTGAACTATGGGAGCTGCTTGCGCCTACATCCCCGTGTTCCATAACGCGGTGGAATGAATCCCATAGTGCTTGTTTCTTCCATCTGCGGAGCGCATCGACTGTGAACTCACGATCCCTGGAATCTGCAGCTCTCGCATGTATCTGGCACAGCCAGATGCCATTTTCCGGCGAGCTGCGCTGATCGGGCGTCATTTGGGAGTCGTAACGCGGCCCCCCGGGAGCTGCAGCACAAATATGGGCTGCAACTCCGACGTTGATCACGCCCTGTCCGTCCGAAGTTGACCCGCTAGTCGAACGTCTGCATGACGGATACGAGCACAACCCTCCCGCCGCTCGTTCGAGTTGGCGCTTCGCCTTCTCGCTAAAGTCGTCTCTGTTCTTGCTACTCATCGGCTCTTACAGAGCGCCAACGTTTTCCACGACTCGAAGTCGCAGATTTGAATGTCCTCGTGTGCGGCCGATACATCCGACCGCCCATTCGAGCGATGATATCGAGCTCGAACGACTATGGGCAGCAGAAATCGTCGCGGTCGTAGGAAGCTCAGTGGTATTCACAGACGACGATGCCGTCGCCGCGCAGTGCTTCGCGGCGGTTGCCACCACGAGAACAATCCACCGTGGTGGACGTCGGCGAACAGGGCCCGAGCCGGACTGAACTGCCAGCGCGACGAACTGGATTCGGGCGGCCCGGTCGGGTGGCGCAAGTCCCAGATGGTGAGCGAGGTCTCCTCGCTTGATGGGTCGAATGAATCCGAGAGCAGCTAGCCAGCTAGGCTCGCCTTGAGGAAGCTGTCGATCAGATCTGCAAAGTACTGCGGACATATGAAGCCACGACCCAACAGCCGCCTGTCCCTAGCACCGACATGATACCCAGCAAAGACATCCGAGCGGACGACGACAATCGAGGCCTTCACGGAGGTAAACAAGCAGACCGGAAAGACGTTCAGAGATGACTTCTGCACGCATTCTATAAGCTTCCCCTCACACAAACCTCTGTCGGCATTACGAGTCCTATCGGACCTCCTCAACTTTGCGCTCGCAATCCTCCACAGACCGACCGACGATCTCTTCAAGGTTGGCTGGATTGTACTCTTGTAAACTCATCACCCACGGATACCTATGAATATGCTCGAACATCCCGTAGGGGCGGTTCCCCGCACGAATGAGTGGTTGGACTGGGACGGAAGGAAGGAGCGGGACGACTGCTGCTAGCTCGTGCGGCACGCTCGACGGGTCCGTCAGGTCGACAATCACGAAACGAGAAAGGTGTGCTAGAGTTCGGATTGTCTCCGTAAGATCGCGACTCTCGGGACCTTTGAAGTCGAAGATGATCGAGACATATCCACGGTCTCGGAGAAGGTCCTGGATTCGGTGGAGCGTTGGCTTTCCCTCGGGGCTGAACCTTCCCAAGATCAGCACGACCCTTGAGACGAGTGTGTCAATTACATCACGTATCTTCGAACTCTTTACCAGGAGACAGATAAACTGGGCTACCTCAATGCTGTCGACGGTAAGGGTTGGCCAATCATCGGTGATCATAAGGTCGCTCTGCTTAGCTCCTTCGAGTTCTAGATCCCAAGCCGAAATGCCGTATACAGAAGTGTTGTGCAAGACCACGTCAGAAAGATCGGCCTTTACGAGTTGTACGTGATTCAGCGAAGAATCAGAGATGATCGAACCCTTGAAACTGGTCTCCTCAGCGCTGCAATATGCTAGGTCCGCATTCTCGAATTCGCACTCCCCAAATGACGAAGATCCAATCTTAGTTGCCCGCATACTTGTTCTGCGGAAGGTGCATTCGAGGAAGCTCGAAAAGCACAGATCAGCATAATCTATCTGGCAGTCATCGAAATTACAGTGGTCTACAATCGAGTTTCTCCACACAATACCATTTAGATTTCCACCAGAGAAATCGAATCCCGAGAGATCAGGGAGATCGTAGGGGCCAGGGCCTGACCTGATCTCATTCTCGAAATCCACTTGACTTAGTTCGGGACGAATGTGCCGATTCGCAACCCGCCACGAATTCCAAGCGTTGGCACCCTGTCTGAGGATGTTGAAGTGCTTTTCGTTGGTAAGCATTCAGGTTTCGGGGCGCTACAGTTAGGCTCTGACGCAGAACCACGAGAGTAGCGCAGAGGCAGGCGCACCGGATTTCGGCGGCAAGCTCAACGCTGAGGCAAGGAGTTCCGGGGCAGCCGGAGGAGCAACCGGTCGGCGTCGATGGGACGGGTGGATGGCGTCGGGCAGGGCTCGATGGGCAAGCAAGAAAATATCGGCTGAGCACTTGACTTTGCCTCGCCCACCTTGCCATCGTAGGATCGGGCGGTCAGCCCGGTCGTTGTGGGCAGGACGAAATCCAGCAAGCAAGGACAGCCAGTCGGGGGGCGGCCCGCGTGCGCTCGCTGTGAGCAACTCCAACGCGCACTCGACGCTGCGCAGTCCGACTTGCAGGCTGCGCAGGAACGGGAAGCTGGGCTGCAAGCCCAGTTGGCGAACCTGCAACGGTCGCTGTTCGGACGCAAGAGCGAGGCCACGCCAGCGGGCGGGGACGACCCGTCCGCGACGGCCGGAGTCGCTGCCGAGCGGTCGGCCGACCCGCCAGCGACCGCAACGCCCGCGCCGGAGCAGCCCGCGAGCAAGGATCCGGCGGTCCGGCCGCGCAGGCAGCGCGGGCGGCAACCGGGTTCGCCGACCCCGCCGCGCGAGCAGCGGCCCGACCTGCCGGTGGTGTTCGAGTGGCTGGACGTGCCCGAGCAGGAGCGCCGCTGTGCGGACTGCGGCACCGCCTACGTAGCGTGCGGGCACAAGATCAGTTGGCTGTACGAGCTGGCCTGGAACGCGCTGGTACGCAAGGTGGTGCGCCAGCGCTATTGTCCGGACTGCGACTGTGGCTCAGCCCGGCCGGTGAGCGCCCCGCCGGCTCCCCGGCTGGGCACCAGCCAGTTGGGCACCAGTGTGTGGGCCTGGTGTCTGGTGCAGGTCTACGCGCTGTTCCGTCCGCAGGCGGCGGTGGCCCGGGATCTGGCGGCACTGGGGCTGCGCGTGCCGCAGTCGACGCTGTCGACGGGGCTGCGGCGGCTCGCGCAGCTGTTCGAGCCGCTGGACGCGGCGATCGGGGAGTACCAACAGCAGCAGCCGGTGGCCCAGGCGGACGAGACCTCCTGGCCGGTGCAGTGGCTGGCCGCGGGCGGGGACGACAACAAGGACCCGCCGCCGAGCGGGCGACAGAAGCCGAAGTCTTGGCTGTGGGCCTGTCTGGCCGGCAACACGGTGCGCATGCGGATCCTGCCGACCCGGGGCCTGGACTCCGCCCGGCAATTGCTCGATACGTTGGTCGGCCAGAGCGGGTTGATCGTGCTGGTGTGTGACTGCTACAGCACGTACAAGGCCTTTGCCAAGCAGTTTCCGAAGCGGGTGCTGCTGGCCCACTGCTGGGTGCATGTCCGCCGTAATTTTGTGCGGGTGGGCACCGGTCACCCGGACCGCAAGGCGTGGGCGCAGGAGTGGGTCGAGCGCATCGGCGCATTGTTCCAGCTGAACCGACAGCGGCTCCAGCAGTGGGATCCGCAGCGACCGCTGGAGCGGCAAAGCGGGCAGTTCCAAGAGCTCCAGCAGCAGTTGCAGACGCGGGTGGAGGAGTTGTTCGAGCGCGCCCGGGAAGAGGGCGGGCAGCGCACGAGCGAGTGGCTGCGGCTCGAGCAGGCGGGCCCAGGCCGCAGCCGGCACGGTGCCGAGCTGGCCCGCGTGGATGCGCAAGGACGGGCTTTGGGTGCCTTGCTGAGTCACCGCGCATCGCTGAGCCGCTTCGTGGCCGACCCGCGCATCCCGCTCGACAACAATTTGTCGGAGCGGGTTCTGCGGGGGCCGGTCATCGCCCGCTACACCAGCTTCGGCTCGGGCGGGCCGGACGGTGCGCGCGCGGCGGGTCTGCTGTTCGGCGTGCTCGCGACCGTGCGGCTGGCGGGCCTGAACCCGTATGCCTGGATGCTGGACTGGCTGGCGGCCTGTGCCCGCAATGGCAACAAGGCCCCGCAGCAGCTGGATCCCTGGCTGCCGTGGCGCCTCAGCGAGCAGCGTCGGGAACAACTCAGCAAGGCCCCGGCGGACTGGATCCCGTCTGTCGCCAACAGCGCGGACAGCGAGTTGGACAAGGCGGCCTGAATGGCCCGTTCGGCCGCCGAGCTGGACCCGCGCATCGTGCGGCTGGCCTCGACCACCTTGTGCGGCCAGCGCCTGCGCCGGAGCCAGCTTGCGGACATCCAGGAGATCGTCACCAGCTTGCCCCTGCTGAGCCGCACCGAACTGGGCCACACCGTCTGCGAGCACCTGCGCTGGCAGACCCCTCGCGGCAGCAACCGCATCCAACTGGCGATGCGTCTGCTGGAGGCACTCGAACGGCTCTCGATCCTGGCCCTGCCCGCCCGCCAAGGCCCCGGACGGGGCCGCCAAGGGCCGCTCTCGCCGGGCGAGCGCAGCGCGCCCCAAGCCCCGCTCGACGGCCCCCTGCCACAGCTCGAGCCGCTGCGCTTGCGGCTCGTGAGCGGCCGCGCTGAGGCCGCCCTGTGGAACGAATTCCTCGCCCGCTACCATCCACTGGGCTATCGCCAGCCCATCGGCTGCCACCTGCGCTACTTCCTCGAAGACCGTCAGCAACGCCTGCTGGGCTGCCTGCTGTACGATTTCGCCGCCCGCTACCTGCCGGTGCGGGACCGCTGGATCGGCTGGCAGGACCAGCCCCGCCGGCCGCTGGAGCGGATTGTGCGGCAAGCCCGTTTTTTGCTGTTTCCCTGGGTCCGCGTGAAATGCTTGGCCTCGAAGGCGCTGGGCCTGAGCTTGCGCCAGCTGGCCGCGGACTGGCAGCGGATCCATGCAGTGCTGCCCGTGCTGGTCGAAACGTATGTCAGCGACCAGCACAAGGGAACCTGCTACCGCGCCTCGAACTGGCACTACCTGGGACAGACCCAGGCGCGCGGGGCCTGGGGCACGGCGCCGGCGAAGACGCCCAAGGCGGTCTTTGTGTATCCGCTGCAGCGGGACTGGCAGACGGTCCTGCTCGCACCAACACGCCCTGCGCGCTCGCGCTAGATGCCCGCCTCCGCGGGCATCCCGAACATCGGCTCAGCCGACCTCCGCCTTGAGATCTGAACGCATCCGTTGCAGGTTCGCCAGCTGCGCTTGCAGCTTGGCCTGCCGTTCCCGCGCAGCCTGCATGTCGGACTGTGCGGCGTCGAGTGCGCGTTGGAGTTGCTCACAGTGAGCGCACGTGGGCCGCCCCCCGACTGGCTGTCCTTGCTTGCTGGATTTCGTCCTGCCCACAACGACCGAGCTGACCGCCCGGTCCTACGATGGCAAGGTTGCCGAGGCCAAGTCAAGGTCAAGTGCTCCGCCGATATTCTGCTTGCCCATCGAGCCTTGCCCGACGCCATCCACCCGCTCTACCGACGCCGACCGTGTGCTCCTCCGGCTGCCCCGGAACTCTTTTGCCTCAGCGTTGAACTCGCCGACGAAATCCGGTGCGCATGTCTCTGTGCTACTCCCGTGGTTCTGCGGCAGAGCCTAACTGTAGCGCCCCGAAACCTGAATGCTTACTTTCGTTGGCCATCAATCTGTCCCTCGGTCGTTCGCTGCAGCGTTCAGCTTACGTCATCCTTGGTTGCTGGTCAGTTCGTCCAGAATCATCGAACAGGAAGTGGGCGGCGACAATTACTTTGGCCGCCGGTCATTCTAATTATGTCGTCGGCCACAGGAAGCACCGCGACCCGTTCTGTGGCCGGAGAACCCAGATTCTGGACGTGGCTCGGACGCCCGCGGAGAGCCCGCAGTCCGTGCCTGTTTCTCAATCGCTTCGGCCAGCGGCGTGAGGAGAATTGCCCTTGCCGAATATGTCCGTCGAACGCACTATTGAGGAGAATGAGGCTTGCGGCCTTTCGGACCCAGAGATCCAAGCTCCGCTCAGATGATTGTTGTGACGTGGAGGTTGCGCCAAATGCGATGGCTGGGCAGGTCCCGCAGCCACTCTGGTTTCGGGCAACGTTGGCTGCTGGCTCGGCTGCCGAGAGAAATCATTCGGTTGAGGTCGACGTTTCGCCGCAGTCGCCTCGTACGGCTCAACCCCGGCCGCCCACGCGATCCTTTAGCCAATTACAGGGGGCGCACCGCCTCCTGCATTGGGTGTGGTGCAGTCAGCTCAACTGGTTGCGGATGTCAGCCAAACTCTCCACCACCAGCAATACTGCGCAGCCCTTCCGCCATGCTCGCCAGAACCCCTTCGGCCTTTTCGACCTCCTCTGTAACCTGGTCGCCTGCATAAGAGTGCCCGCTCACAAACCCTCCCCCGCTCCCAAGTGTGCCGTAGGCAGCTCCTTCCGCATCGCTACTGCTGGTCAATCCGTTTATCCAACGTGGCCAGTAACCGTGGTCCAACATCCAGAACCCATTGAGCGTGTTGTTGGTCTGCACTTGCCCCGTGCGCAGCGGAGTTCAACAACCCAATCATGTCCCACAACACACTACGCTCCTCGTGCGACAAGATCTCGCGATCGCTCAATGATCTGAGCAGACTACTTATGCCCATCCTTCTTCTCTTGATCTCGGCGCCATCTGCCAAACTGATTAAGCGTTTCTCGATTTCGATCCTTAGTCCGGCGAGGGCTAGATTTGCGTCTCGATTCGCGACAACTTGAAAGGAGTACTCCTGATCGGGTCCCGAACCGGCAGCTTCCTCCTCGAGCAGCCCGGCCTTGTCCGCACGCTGCTCGGTCGCTTGTAGCTCTTGGAACTCGATCTTCCATCCTCCAGGAAGCTCCAAGCTCTTGAACAGTGGCACTAGCCACGGCACTGCCGCCGTACATAGCAGAGTCAGCGTCACGGCATCAAGACGTATCCCGGGCCAAAGGAGGTGCAGGCCGGCCAGCAAGAGAGACCCACACGAAATCGCGATCTGCGTCTTGCGCTGACTAGTCAGCATCCGCTAGCACGCAAAGACGGCCCGATTGTCCGTAGCTCGTATTATTTTTCGTAGAAATGATCGTTGTAGCCGAGACACGCCTCCTCCTGAACATCCATGACCATCCATCGGTGAATCTCCCGCTCCAAGAGTCTCCTTGATTCGCGTTATCACGCCTTCAGATTGTACCCTGTACCCGACTCAGCGGATTCCAAGGCCCCCTCGTTGGTCTTGTAAACTCCAGTGGAACCAAAGCTCTCGCGCCCGAAGCCGTTGAGGTCGTCAATCGAGGGGGCATCCCATCCCACGATGCCACTCTCTACTGGGTGTGCATCGTCATTGTCAGCTACCACCGGGCCATTGGAAGTAGCAACGAAATCATCCGGAATGTCTGTTTTCGAGAGAACCGTGGGAATTCAGAGGTAGTGCCAGCCAACACAAACATCTTCGATTCGTGCGAGGCGGGTAGTCGCTTCCGGCACATCGCGTGCATTTGCCAACAGGCAACCAGTTTGAAGCGGTCTGAGACCGTTGACCAATTCCGGACGGTTCCAGATTGCCCGTTGAGCCTCCGTGCAATGGATGCAATAAACTGGTCCATGGGCGTCCCACCGTCCCGTCTTTTGCCAAATTCACCTCAACTAACCCGAGCGACTGGTGTAGGTGATCGAAGAGGTACAATTCAGAAACTGTGTTCAAGCAGTTGAACGCGGCGACTGAATCCCGAGTCACTGAAAACTAGGTACATCTCCCGTAGAAGAAATGGCCAGCTATCGCAAACATCATTATGTCCCTCGTTTCTACCTCAGGAGATTCGCCACGACCGGTGGAAAAGGTATCCACTTGTTCAATATCCCTTCGAGCCGTAATGTTCTGAACGCTAGTATTCGTAACCAATGCTACGGTTCGCGGTTTTACGGAGATGATCTAAACATCGAACATGCACTCGCCGGCATCGAGGAAGCTGCGGCAACAGTGATTCGCCACATTCTTTCAACCAAACGACTGCCTACACCTAAGTCGGATGATCACTATACTCTGATGGCATTTACGGTGCTTCAGCACGCTCGTACTCAGACGTCAGCGGCTACAATGGATGCGATGACTGATGGGATGATCAAGGCGGCATACCGTGAAGATCCCCGGATCAAAGATATCGATCTTGAGGAAATTCGGATCGGTTTCGAGAATTCAGTACTGCTCCCGCTTAGTGTCTCAGCCCGCATGATTCCGGTCACCCTTGATTTAGAATTACATTTGCTCATGAACGACACTAAGACTCAGTTCATCACCAGCGACAATCCGGTCGTGCTCTACAACACGCACTGTCAAGAGATAACGATTCGTAGCTGTACTGGGTGGGGATGTTCTGGGTTGGAAGTCTTCTTGCCTCTAGCACCAGAGGTCTGTCTGTATGCTCATGATGCCGCGATATACAAGGTCGGGAGGTGGCTTAGTCGAGTGACTCGTGTATCACCACGGGATGTTCTGCACCTCAACCGTCTGCAATGGCTCAATGCCCTGGAAAACGTGTACTACGCTACTAATGAGGCTTCGGGCGACATGGCAGGTGAAAACGCTTGGGCAGAGTCCAGACGCCCAACGAAGCATATCATTGTCAAGGAAGCGGTTGCCGAAGATGATGAGAATCATCGGCTCATTCACGCATATTCACCCAGCTTGAACTTGAAGCTTGAATTGAGTTGTTCTAGCGTCAGAAGAAGGCAAAGAAAAGTACCTGAAGATTGCCGCGGGATGCCTCGTGCAAGCGCCCAAGGGTACATGGAGCAGAACACACCGCGAACTTCGCCGGGCATTGGAGTACGAAGCCGAACCTTCCGCAGCATCGACTAATGCCTCTGTCGTACGGACGGCGGCAACCCATTCTATGAGGTACCAGCACACGTGCGGCCGCCAATCGTGAAAACGAGACTTTGGAGGGTAAGGGCAGGAGACGAAGAGCTTTGCAAATCTCTTGTGCATTGCAACATCGCGGAGTGCTTACGAATCCAGTCTTGTCTGGACTCACCGAATTGGTGGAATTTGGAAATCAAGCGGCGCACTCGACAGCAACTTGTTTCTAAGAGTTTCCAATACGGGACGAGCCTGAAGCCAAGGGCCATTCCAACACAGGAAGCCTGAAGGCGGGAGCTGAGCAGGGAGCCTAGTGTCAATGACAAACGAAAATTGCGCACTTCTGACAAACGAAAATTGCACACATCCGAGGGGAGATCCACCGCGGGTTTGGCAGACTTTCCCCCTTCGTAGCGATAGGGCTTGAGGCGGCCGGCGGAGGGAGCGGAGCGACCGGAGCCGGCCGCCTCAAGCAGTGCGGCAACCGTCATGTTCCCCTCCCAAGGGCCGGACTTGCGTCGCCGTCCGCTCGTTGCATGGAACGCCACAGATCCTGATGGGCCCGCATCCGGTAGCTGTTGCCGCGAATGTTGACGATATGGCAGTGGTGTAGCAGGCGGTCGATCAGGGCCGCTGCCATGACCTCGTCCCCGAGCACCGCGCCCCATTCTTCGAAGCCCTTGTTGGAGGTCAGCACCGTCGAGGCCTGCTCGTGGCGCGCGTTGATCAGTTGGAAGAACAGCACAGCACCGTCGCGGCTGACGGGCAGGTAGCCGATCTCGTCGACGAGCAACAGCGCCGGATGGGTCAGCACACGTAGGCGACGGGCCAGCTGGCCCGCCGCACGAGCCTGCTCCAGCGACTCGACCAAGCTCGCCAGCGTGCCGTAGTAGACCCGGCGCCCGGATTCGGCCGCGGCGAGGGCGAGACTGATGGCCAGGTGCGTCTTGCCCACGCCCGGTGGCCCCAGCAGGACGACGTTCTCCTTGCGGGCCAGGAACCCGAGCTCGTGTAGGCTCTCGATCTGCTCGCGCTTGATGCTTGGCTGGAAGGCGAAATCGAACTCCTTCAGGGTCTTGACGGCGGGTAGCCGGGAGGCGCGCATGGCGGTCTCCAGGCGGCGGTTGTTGCGCAGCGTGATCTGGGCGCCCAGCAGCCGCTCGAGGGCCTCGCCGGCGGTCACGGCGCCGCTGTCGAGTTGCGCCAGGACCCCGTCCACCGCCTCCAGAGCACCCGGCATCTTCAGGTCGGCCAGCATCGCCCGCAGCCGGTCGCGGCGCCCGTCTGCCGACGCGCTCATCGCACCACCTCCGCGTACACCCGCAACGGCCGGCGCTCGACGACTACCGGCGCCGACGCCCGCGATGCAGCCGTAGGACGCGTCCGGCCCCCGACACGCCGATACGGCCCGGATGCCAACGGCCCCAGCGCCCCCCGCTCGTCACGCTCGAAACGCTCCTGCGGGCGCTCCCCGGTCGTGCCGTGCCGCCGCACGTTGGTGGTCCCCTCCAGCCAGCGCTCCGCCTGCTCGTTCAGGTCCGCGTCACTGACAAACTGGCGGCCGTAGAAGAAGCTCTCCCGCACGTAGCGGATCGGCCGCTCCACCTTGCCCTTATCAAAAGTTCCCGAAAGCGGGCCAGCCCGAACAAGCGGGGAGTCCGGATGAGGTGGTCATCACCCATCCGCACCATCCGCTGCGCGGGCGATCGTTTCCGTTCTACTCCCGATTGACGACCGGCGGCGTGCGCCTGGTGCGCTGCGTGCGGGAGGACGAAACCCTGCTTACGCTTCCGCTTGCATGGACGAGCTACCGGCTGGCGGACGATTTCGAACGCGCCTCGGCGGGGCGCTCGCCGTGGCGTGTCGACGATCTGCTCGAGTTGCGGGCGGTTGTGGATGCGTTGCTGCAGAGGGGGGCATCGTATGATCATAAATAAGTATGGTTATTTTTCAGAAATTAGGGCGCTATCTGCCGCTAATAGCCAAATTACAGGGGATTTCTGCCCAGACTGGCCCCTGTGGTGCGTTATAATTTATGAAATTCCTCCCTGCCCATCTACCCATGCCAGCCATGCCAGACTCCGCGCCCCCACCCTCCGACAAGGACGCACGCCTCCGCCAAGCCGGCCTGCTCAACCCGCATCCCGAACGTGTCCGCGATCCGCGCTTCGACCAAAGCGAGTTCTTCGATCCTCGCGACATCCTGCAGGTGCGCTACGAAATGGTCCGTCGCGTCCACTTCGACAAGCTCACGCTGGCCAAGGCCGCCGAGCGCTTCGGCGTCTCCCTGCCGACCTGCTTCCGGGCCGTCAAGGCCTTCGCCCGGGACGGCCTGCGGGGCCTCATCCCCGAGCGGCGCGGCCCCCGCGGCCCGCACAAGATCACGCCCGCGATGCTGGACTTTGTCGACGACTACCGGGCCGCGCACGGCCGCACCTCCAGTGCCACGCTGGTTGCGCTGATCGAACAGCGCTTCGGCGTCCGGCTGCACCCGCGCGGCCTCGAGAAGGCGCTTGCGCGCCGCGAAAAAAAAACGCTCGGAGCGCCCCTGATGAACTGGGGTGCCGATGCCAGCGGGCGCTACGAGCGCTGGCGCTGGCAGTGGCTGGCCAGCCACGACAGCCGGGCGCTGGCCACGTTCCGCTGGCACGGTCTGGCGGCGACCTTGGCCCTGACCGCCGCGCGCCCCGCGCCGGCCCCGGCTGCCGAGCCCCGCTCGGATGGCGCGGCACGGGCCGCCTCGGCCCCGACCGCCGTGGCCGAGGCGGCCCGCCAGATCCGCGCACTGCTGTGCGCCCCGCAAGGAGACTCCCATGCTTGAAACCGCCGCCGGCAAGGTCAAGCCGCGCCACCTCGCCCGCGAGGCCTGCCTGTACATCCGCCAGTCCTCACTCAAGCAAGTCGCCTGCAACACCGAGAGCACGCACCGCCAGTACGACCTGCGCCGCTCGGCGATCGCGCTGGGCTGGAGCGAGGACCGCATTCGCCTGATCGACGACGACCAGGGCCTGTCGGGGGCGTATGCCGCCAACCGCAGCGGCTTCCGCGACTTGACCGCCCGCATCGCCGCCGGAGAGATCGGCATCGTGCTCTGCCTGGAGGTTTCGCGGCTGGCCCGCGACAACTGCGACTGGGCCCAGCTGGTGCAGTTCGCCCGCCTCGCCGACACGCTGATCCTCGACGAGTACGGCGTGCACGACCCCAACGACAGTTCGGACAAGCTGCTGCTCGACATCAAGGGCAGTCTCAGTGAATTCGAGCTGGCGGGCATCCGCGCCCGCCTGCTGGGCGGGCAGCGCAGCAAGGCGGCCCGCGGCGAGCTGCGCGTGCCGCTGCCGCTGGGGCTGGTCTACGACGAGGACGGCCAGGTCGTGTTCGACCCCGACCGCCAGGTGGTCGCGGCGATCCGCCGCGTGTTCACGGCCTTCCGTGACAAGGGCTCGGCGATGCAAGTCGTGAAGTGGTTCCGCGACGAGAACATCCTGCTGCCGCACCGCGCCCGCACCGGGCCCTGCCGCGGCGTGCTGCGCTGGAACCTGCCCGACCACCCCAAGATCCGGCGCATTCTCAGGAATCCCGCCTACGCGGGGGCCTTCGCCTACGGCCAGACCCGCACCCTGCGCCAGGCCGACGGCAGCGTCCGCTACCGGACGCTGCCGCTGGACGAGTGGGAGGTGTGCATCCCCGGCCACCATGTCGGCTTCATCGACTGGGAGGAGTACGGCCGCAACCTCGCGACTCTGGCCCGCAACGGGAGCTGCTTCGCCGCCAACCCGGCCCGCCTCAGCGCGCCGCGGAACGGGGCGGCGTTGTTGCAGGGCATCGCGCTGTGCGGCCAGTGCGGTGGCCGCCTGAACGTGAAATACAGCCGGGCGCGGCCGGATCGGAACCAGCCTGCGCAAGTGCACTACACCTGCAAGGAGGCGACCGTGCGGAAGGGCGAGAAGGGCTGCCTGTGGATCCGCGCGGAGGCCGTCGACGCCGCGGTCGGGCGGTTCGCGGTCGGGGCGATGAACGGCGAGAACATTGCGCTCGCGCTGGCCGTGCAGGAGCAAGTGCGGGCTGACTTCGCCGAGGCGGACGCGCAGCGCGCCCTGCGCATCGAGCGGCTGGTCTATGAGGCCGAGCTGGCCCAGAGGCGCTACTATGCGGCGGACCCGGTCAACCGCCTGGTGGCGGCCCCGCTGGAGGCCGCCTGGAACGAGCGCCTGCGGGAGCTGGAGGAGGCCGGGCGGGAACGCGAGGAGCGGCAGGCGGCCCGCGACGCGGAGATGTCAGCCGAACAGCTGCGGCGCATCGAGGAGCTGGCCCGCGACTTCGCTCAGGTGTGGGACGCGCCGACAACCGACCACGCCGACCGCAAGCGGCTGCTGCGGCTGCTGGTCGAGGACGCCACGCTGACTCGCGCGGGCTACGAGGTCCGCGTCGACCTGCGCCTGCGCGGCGGCAAGGCGCTGACGCTCGATCAGGTCCAGCTGAACCGGCCGCGGCAGCTGAAGTACCCTCTCTGTCCCGCTGCGGTGGCCGCCTTGGACGCGGCCCTGGACACGCATTCCGACGCCGAGGCTGCCGAACTGCTCAACCAGGCCGGGCACCGCCTGTGGAACGGGGCGCCGTACACCCTGCGGCATGTCTACCGGCTACGCCAGCGGGTCGCGATGAAGGGGCATCTGCAGCGCCGCCGGGAGCAGCTGCGCGCGCAGGGCTACGTGACCGTCAGCGAACTCGCCAGCCAACTCGGGCTGCCCTGCTGGAGCGTGCAAGCGCTCGCTCGGCAGGGCCGGATTCTTTGCGACCAAATCAAGGCCGCGAAGAAGCCCCGCAGCATGTACAAGCTGCCGGCAGGTTACGATCAGCGAGGGGCGGAGCCGACGGACGCCGCACAACAGTTCGGAAGGGACGCATCATGAAACCACTGACTTCCCCTGAGGCTGGTAAGCGGTCGCATGGATCAAATGGATGCCGAGGCTGGCACAGATCACGGCCAGGTGGCGGGAACGATACGGGGCACCGTTGTCGCAGTACAGGCGCTGCGGGACACCCCGCCTGAGCAGGGCCTGCCGGAAGACGGGCAGGAACGCCTCGGCGCTCTCGGCGAAGGTGAAGGCGGCGTGCGGGATGACGCGCGTGGCATCGTCAATGATGGCGAGCAGGTAGGCCTTGCGACGCCGCCGCTGGTCGCGGGGGTCGCTGCCGACCTTGGGGCCGTGCATGCAATCTGTCATCCACAATGCCCCCGCCTCCCGGTGGCTGAAGCGGCGCCGGTCCTGGCCGTCGGAACTGTCTGCGGCCAGCCCCATCAGGCCCTCGTGGCGTAGCAGGCGGTAGACCGTTGCCGGGGCCAGGGTGGTCGTCGCGGGCACACTGCCGCTGGCCCGCGCCTGGCGGATCAGCGCGCGCACCGACAGGCGGCGGTTGGTCTCCTTCAGTTGCACCAGCAGCTCGGCCACCGCGGGCGGCAGGCCCCGCGGCTGGCCGCGGTCCTGGCGCCGCTTCGGGTGCAGCGCCTCGAAACCACCATCCTGGTAGTGGGCCAGCCAGTCGCGGATGGTGGTGATGCCGACGCGGGTGCGGCGGCTGCCGGGAATGGTGTGCTCGCGCCCGGCCTTGTCCCGGATCAGAGCCCAGCGCTGGGCCGATCCCGGCGGCAGGCACAGGATCTCCGCGATCACGCCGTAGCGGAACAGCGCAATCTCGCGCCGGAGGTCTGGGGGCTTGTCAGGCATGCTGGCGGGTCCTGGCGAGCCGCTCGGGCGGCCCGCTGTCCCGACTCTAGACCGGCGGGGCCGGCGGCGAGCGACCCGTCGCGTGTTGCACGCTCTGGGGAGCCGGTTTGACCACTGCCATCCGTCGCGAAAACCCCACCGGGGCTGGCAGGACCGCCAGTTCCGCCGCGGCGACAGAGCGTAGTGTGACCAGCACCGCGGCCGTGCCCAGGGCCGTCCCGAACGCCTCCACAGTCGGCTCCAGGCGGCCGTAACGGTCCGGCAAGAGGGTCGTCAGCAGCGACCCAGCGGTCCGCCAGCTCTTTCGTTCCAAGAGGGAGATGGGCATGAAGGGTGTCAGCCTGCCTGTTATGCTGAGCGTCGGCAATCCTGCCGCCGCCAGCCTGATGGCAAGAACCTCAGCACGTCCCGCAGAGCGATCCGCAGCCGCCATCGAGTACCCGTACTCGGACGGCAAGGCAATGGCGGAGAGCCCGCGGCATGTGGACGCGATCCTGTATGCGCTCGCCATGCTGCGCAACCGGTTCGCAGAATCCAGCCTGGTCCAGGTCGGGGCGAACATGAACCTGTACTACCAAGAAGGCGACGTCGAGAAGAAGCTGGTCCCGGACCTGTTCGTGGTGCGGGGCCTGGCGGCGTTGCCGGAGACCTCCTACCGGGTATGGGAGGCTGGCCGCCCGCCGGGCTTCGTGCTGGAGGTGGCCTCGCCGGCGAGCGCGGGGCGGGACCGGGGCGTGAAGCGCGTCCTGTACGCGTCAATCGGGGTGACGGAGTATTGGCGGTTCAATCCGGTCGGGGCGCTGGAGGGCGCGTCACGGCCGGGGCAGCGGCTGGAGGGGAGTACGCTGGCGGGCCTGGGGTATGAGCCGCTGGGACTGGCAGCGGACGGATCGATTCGCAGCGAGGTGCTGGAGCTGGATCTGCGGGTGGACAGCCGGCCGGGCATGGAGCACCTGCTGCGCTTCCGCGATCCGGGTACCGGCGAGGACCTGCTGACGTTCCGGGAATCGGAGCAGGGCCGGACCGAGGCGGAACGGGCTAAGGCCGAGGCGGAGCAGGCCAGAACCGAGGCCGAGCAGGGCAGAGCCCAGGCGGACCGGGCCAGAGCCGAGGCGGAGCAGGCCAGAGCCGAGGCGGAGCAGGCGCTGGGTGCGGCAAGGCGGGCCGCCGAATCGGAAATCGCTCGCCTCAAAGCGCGGATCACCGAGCTGCAGGCCGGTCACACGACACCGGCGAGGGACGGAAGCTCGTAGCGTCGAGCCTGTCACCAAGAATCGCAAGGGGGGCGCGCCCACGTTTGCGGTAGCCGACAAGCCCGCAACGCGATGCTCCCCGCTGAAGGCGCTGTTGCAAGTGTCCATGTTCCGGACGCTCTCGCGAGGCACGGCGGGAGGCTCGCCGCCGGACTACACCGAATCAATCGACGATATAAGATCCTCATCACAGTCGGGTCAAGCGCTTATTCGACGAGTCGCGTTGCTGTTCACAATGCTGTGTTCAAGTTTATTATATTCAATCAGTTACACTGGATTCTCTTGGTTGACCGGTAGTTGATCATAGGGTAATTCGGGCGACGACAGCCACTGCGGATCCCGTATGGCGGTCAAACTGGAGGCGTCGTCGGAGCGCTGCCCGGTGACGCCGAGTCGGTGGGGTCGGTCACCGAGCCCCACTCGGTCGCGGTACGGCCGCTGATTACCAACCCCCTGCACGGAATCCGTGCAGGCCCGGTAGTGCACACGGCTCCTGACAGCCTTGAGTGATTGACGTCGAAACGTAGTCCAAACACAGGTGACGGTTGGTGACCTTGGGCCAAGCCACTTCGATCATTGGTTCTATCCCCCAAGCGAATCGGCCCCTCTGGGAGCGGTGATGCAAAGCTCTAGGCCGGACCCGCTTGAGTCGACAAACGAACTTCCACTGCCAGCGGCTGCTTCCGGGAACCACGTACCAGTCCCGCCCTCCATTCAGGACTTGACGGAGCCAGTGCCCGACTTCCCCCGGGTGGTGGCGTCGGCATGTCCGCAGTGCTTCCTTGATTCGCGCTAATGCTTGGCTCATTTTGTCGTAATCGCTTGGCGTCCTGGCCGAAATCGGCCTCGCCTCGTCTTCGCCACGAAATACTTGTGTCCAAGGAAGTCAAGAGTTTCCGGATTGCCATTCCAGCGATGATCGCGATTCGCAGCCGCGGAGCGAACGACTCGGGTGGAAGTAGGGGGCGAGACGCGAGATCACAAGCACCACTTGGTGCGGATAACGCGGTACAGTAGCAAAGGCACGCAGGTATCGCTCTTGAGCAGTAGGATCCTCACAGTCGCAATCGGATTTGTGCCGCAGCGATTTGTGGAGTTGGCAGTAGAGACGGTCGTCGCTATCGTGCCTCAACCCGCGTCGAAGGAACCAAACGGCATCAGCACTCGTCTCAAACCGATAGTGAGACAGGCTAAACTCCTCAATGCCTTTAGGTGCTGCTTCGGTAGCGGCATTCACCTGAAATTCCAAAAGGGGGTTCGCCCACTGATGTTGGCAGCCGTTCTGGTAGCGATGCCCGTTCTGTGGCCTCAACCGGGGAGCGCTAACGGTCAGACCCGCATTTTCGTGACGGAGAGTACAAGCTGGTCGGTGTCGGGAGAGGATGTAACTCACGACGGAACGGGAGGCGGTTCTCTACAAGGCGGTGCCAAGCCGCAGACCGCCGAGATCATGAAAACGATCAGTAAGCGGCGGGAGTGCAAGGGAATAGTCGTCACGATCAATCGAGAGCGAGCGGACTACATCCTTATTCTCGAACGCGTAGGTGGCAGGGACCTCATCTCGAAAGACAACAAGATGGCGCTGTTCGACCGGGAAGGCGACATGGTTGCCAGTAGTTCAACGCGATCACTTGGCAACGCAGTAAAGGACGCCTGCGTGGCAATTCAACATCGGTGATAGGCCGTTTGCGAAGCATTTTCTCCCTGTCCGCCAACCCGCGTTGGTCCGCACTTGGGTGAGTTTGGAAGCACGAAACGAATTCGGTGAGCGGCCGCAAGCGGAACACCGCGCTCAGGTCCGGCGGGGAGGCATGAAGCCTGACGTCGTACCCCTTAGCTTGCTCCCGAGGTGATCTGAGCCGCAGCAGGCTTCCCTGCCGATACGGCAGAGCCACATCTTCGCGGTGATTCCTTGGATCCTCTCCATCGAGTACTGGCGACGCGTAAACACCTGCCGGTAGCTCTCAGGGGGGCAAGACTGGAGTTCTGATTCTCGGCAATTCGCTCGCACTGCCACCCGCTGGAAATATACTGGAACTCTGATCTTGCTATGGCGAATACGAACGCTTCCAATCAGGCACGCCAGACCGTCGTCGAGAGGGCCCTCTACTGGGTTGAGCGGGTAGGCAATCGCTTACCGGACCCGGCCGCGCTCTTCGTTATTGCCCTCGTCGCGGTTTGGATCGCGTCGTTGCTGCTGGCCGGCCACGAATTTACGGTTCCGGCCAAGGACGGAGCGCGGACATTGGTAGTCCAGAACCAGCTCTCCGGGCCGAGCCTCGCCACTTTCCTGGCGAACATGGTGAGTGTGTTCACTGGATTCGCTCCCCTAGGTGTCGTTCTAGTGGCGCTTCTGGGAGTCGGGGTTGCCGAGCACACCGGATTCATCCGCGCGAGCCTGAAAGGCCTTGTCGCGATGACTCCGCGGAGCCTGTTGTCCCCAATGCTGCTCTTGGTCGCGATTATCAGCCACACGGCGGCAGACGTCGGCTACGTGCTTGTCATTCCTCTGGGAGGCGTCATATTTCACGCCGCCGGGCGACATCCTCTCGCGGGTATCGCTTGCGCTTTCGCGGGGGTTTCGGGTGGCTTCGGTGCGAACTTCATCCCGTCCGCTATCGATCCGCTGCTTCAGGGTTTCACCCAGTCGGCCGCACAGATCCTGGATTCGGGCCGTGAGGTCAACCCGCTGTGCAATTGGCTATTCACCAGCGTGTCCAGCGTGCTCGTGATCGTCGTCGGGTGGATCTTGACCGACCGCGTGATCGAACCAAGGCTCCGCGGAACTCGCCTCGATGGCGAGGGCGCCGACAGCGTCGAGTCGCAAGCGCTTTCCCGAAAGGAACGAACTGGTGTATGGGCGGGCCTCGCAACCATGCTGCTGGGTGTATTGGCCCTATTCCTGGCAGTGCTGCCGGCCGATTCCCCGCTACGCGCCCCAAATGGGCAGCTCAGTTCCTTCGCAGCTCCGTTGATGCAGTCGATGATCCCATTGATCTTCTTGTTGTTTCTGATACCGGGCACCGTCTACGGATACGTGGCTGGCACCGTCAAGAGCCATCGCGACATTATCGCGGGCATGAGCAAATCCATGTCGACGATGGGCTACTACCTCACGATGATTTTCTTTTGCGCGCAGTTCACTGCGGCCTTTGCACAGTCCAACCTTGGCGCACTACTCGCGGTGGAAGGTGCCGAGTTCCTCAAGGCCCTAGGCCTGCCCGGCATGATGACAATCGGCGGCATTATCGTGTTGAGCGCGTTCGTGAACCTGCTCGTCGGATCGGCATCCGGGAAGTGGGCGCTGCTGGCACCGGTCTTCGTGCCGGTCCTGATGCAAGTGGGGCTCTCTCCGGAACTCACCCAGGCCGCCTATCGTGTCGGCGATTCCACCACGAACATCGTCACGCCGCTGATGCCGTATTTTCCACTTGTGGTGGCTTTCTGCCAGCGGTGGGTGAAGAACACGGGTATCGGCACGGTCACTTCCTTGATGTTGCCGTACTCGATCACCTTGCTGGTTACGTGGTCACTAGCCTTGGGGGTGTACTGGGCCCTGGGCATTCCGCTAGGGCTGCAGTCGACTTACACGTACCCGTAATTGAGCCGAAATCGCTGCTTTTTTTCGGCGCGGAGCTGGGCACAATTCGCGGCACTGAGCGAACCTCGCCGAGCACGGATTCGGAAGCGCCGCACTGACCCGGGCTTCTTGGGGCGGAATCAAAACCCCTATATTCATTGAGTTGTCGGGGGAGCACTAAGTTGACGGAAATTTTGTGATGCGTCGAACTCCAGGCGGCTGCCTTGAGATCCGTCGGACAGATGCACTGGACCATGGCTGCAGATTTCCCGTGCGATGCAAATAGGTGGGACTGGAACCGGGGGCTCCTCAGTCTGGGCGGTCACCGACGAACCTCATGGCAACCCATCCGAAGTCAAGTCCGGGGGAGCGATCAAGAAACCAGCTCCCGGTGTCGGAAATCGGAAGCCCACCTTCGCGGTGCCAACTAACGCCAAGAATCGCTAAATGAACGCTATCGGCAACGCACCCCCTCCCGCAAAGAGATCATCGAATCCTGCCAGCGAATGACGGCCAAGTAGCTCGCTGGCTCGCGGGTGACCGGCATGCTCGGGACGGAAACGACGCCAGCTCTGCCAAATCCCTGCCCTGGCTCGCTCCACCACTCGAACGTTCGTGGTGTTCTCCCACCGGACTAGCTCCTTGAGGATCGAGACCAGACGCTCATGCTTTATCTGTGCCGCCATGTCGCGGAACGCCTGCCTCTCGGTAAGTCATCTAGGATACTTGTCCTGTGCTTCTTTGGCTCCCGCATTGCCTCTCGCTTCCTTGGCGGGTCGGAAGGCAGAACGTCTGCATGTTCGGGCGGGGCGTCGACCATTTGCGCGAGAATGACCGCCCTGGCCGCGGCCAGCGACCGTCGTGCCCCCCAGAGGTGCAGCGTCGACCGATGCCCGAGCGGAATCGATTTTTCTCACGCAGCTGCCATGTAGATCGCATCGAGAGGAAGCGAGACTTCAATCAGCCTCTCGCATGGTCGAGGCGTGGTCACCGGCTGCTTCTGGGCTGCTGTACTGGATCGATGATCGTCAGAAACGGAAAATGTCGAAAATCGCTGTCGCGGGTACAAATCCGGCTGACGCCGTGCTCGCTCATCAGCACGGCAATGTGAAGATCGTGCGTCAGGTTCCCGCGAAGGTCGGGGAGCTCGGACATTGTTTGTGCCAGGACTGCTGTGTGACGAGGAGTTGAATTCAGCAGGTCAAATCCGGGTGATTCCAGTAAGTCGGAAAGATTGCGATGAGCGTCTATTGGACTCCACGGTGATTCAAGCACACGAGAGTGGGTGGTCACTCGCAGGAACTCGTAGCACACGCTCCAAGTAAGGAACGCCGGGGAAGGAGTCCTACGCACCTCTGCCAGCCACTGGCGACATGGAAGATGAAACGATGAATCCTTGTTGGCAGCGGACACAAGTACGTTCGTATCGAACAACAGCACAATACTCCTCCTCACTCCTCTTCCATCACTTTGTAGAGCGAGTCGCGGTTCGAGATGTCGACCAATTCTCTACCACCATTCCAAGACGGTAGCGGTGGAAGCTCAGTTGGTGGCGAGTTGGAAGATGCGGGCTCAGAGAGGACACGCCTCAGGCCGGCTTCCACAAGCAGGGACATCGTCGTTCCTCTCCTAGCAGCCTCTTCTCGGAGTCGCCGCATGACTGAGTCGGAGATGTTCAGCGTTGTCTTCATAAGGAAAACCACATCACGGCTCAAGTGTGGGGCGGTCCGCAGCCTTGGCGCCCGACCTCGGCGGGATGGTGGATACTGCACACGAGCTTTGTTAGCGACTGTACATAGTGTGCGAGCACAGGAAGCGATCATCCGAGGCTCTGCACAAGCTCTCGGTGCATTCCGGCCGCCAAGACCGAAGGGTCATCGCAGAGTTGCTGAGCACCGCCTTCATCGAGGACAGCGCAGTCATGGCCGACGCCCAGCGGCGAGGCATCTGCCATGTCAAGCACCGTGGCACGGATAACTCAGAACTCAGTACTCGCTTGATTGAAGACTTTGGGCGCACAAGGCCTCTATTGCAAGCAAACTACCAAGCGATCTAGCAAACTCGAGGGGGTGATCTACAAAGCAGGTACTTCTCACAAAGATCCCCTCTCGCATCCCAGACAGCGAGCGACAGCTTGTCTTTCGGAGTCTCAAACAGCCAGCAAGGCGACGTGAACTCCGTGACATCTAGCTGTTCGTCACCTTCCTGGATGGTGTATCCGATCGCGTTGTATCCCTTCAGTCGACGCTCATACCTTAGGGCCAAGATTGGAATGTAAGCGTCCACGTAGTCGTAGACTTGCACGACCCGCTTACCGTCAAGAATCCCTTCCCCGCATTGTGTCCCCCGTTATGAAGGAAATTTCGATAGAACCTCCTGGCCGTGAACGGACGCGGTGGTAATGAGTTCACGGCGAGTGAATCGCGCCCAATCGGCTTGTGATTGCGAACTTGGCCTCCAACTTTTTCTTCTTCCTGGACGTGCAGGCCGCGAAGTTGGCATCGCGATCCGAGAAATGCTCAGAGCATCATAGTGAAGAGCGTTTTTTGGCCAGCGGCGCGGCAGGAGGGTGCAGGAATGAGAGAAGAATGTGCTGGCCGCGCCGGTGGCTAAAGAACGCTCTTCATTGTGGCGTGAACTCCGACACACTCGGTTATTCATGACCTTCCTGAACCGTGTATCCGATCGCGTTGTATCCCTTCAGTCGACGCTCATACATTCGAGCCAACATTGGAATGTAAGCGTCCACGTAGTCGTAGACGCGCACAACCCGCTTGCCGTCACAAAGCCGGTGCAGCCGTCCGACGTACTGTTGGAGAGTTCCCTTCCACGAGATCGGCATCGCCAGAAAGAGCGTGTCTAGTCGCGCATCGTCGAATCCTTCACCGATGTAACTGCCAGTCGCAAGGATCACTCGTTGGTCGGAAGGCCCTACCGATGCCATAGCCTCGGCTACGGCCAGTCGCTGGAGCCTACCCATTCCTCCCCTGAGGACCAAAACGTTCTTCACGACCCCACTAAGCTTTACCGCGAAGTATTCCAGATGCTCAGTTCTTCCAGTGAGCAACAAGGGCGAATGCCCGGATCGAACTGACCTAACGAGATCGTTCACGATCATTTCGTTGCGAACGCTATCCCGGATAAGCGCCCCGTAGACATCTTGGATCGTTACATCGCTCAAGTTCGGCGACATTGTGAAGTCTGTGCGCCGGGGAATCACAAGATGCTGGAACGGAGTGGATTCCGTCATCGCACGAGCACTGTGGCGGAAGATGATCGGCCCACATTGCATATAGACAATGGGGTGGTGGCCATCCTTCCTTGTGGGCGTGGCTGTCAAACCGACAACGAATCTAGCCTTGACCTGCCTCATTACCTGCTCAAAGGTGAATGCCGAAATGTGGTGACATTCGTCGACAATCACCTGGCCATAGTCGGCGACGCAGTCCCTGACTTCTCCCTTGCGGTAGAGGCTTTGGATAAGCGCGACGTCGACACGACCGCTCGGATGGCTTTTCCCGCCCCCGATTTGGCCTACGAACGTTGGTGGAAGGCCTAGGAACATCATCAATCGCTCACGCCACTGGTCCAACAACTGCTGACGATGGACTAGGACAAGGGTGCTCACTTTTCGTTCTGCGATCAGCCACGAAGCGACAGCGGTCTTGCCGAAGGCAGTCGGAGCGCAAAGGATACCTTGATCGGAGCCACTTACCGCCGAAACAGCTTCCTGCTGTAAGGGCCAGAGCTGCCCCTGGAACTCAGCGTCAATCGCGGTCCCGCCGACCCGCTCGTCCCTGACTTCGGCCTTGACCTTGTGCGCTCCGAGCAGCCTCACCAATTCGGTCAGGCACCCGCGAGGAAGAGCTATATGATTGGCTAGGTCTTCGCCGCAAGCAATGATTCTTGGCTTATTGAACGTACTGAGCCGCATTGACTGAGCTTTGTAAAACTCGGGGTTCTGAAAAGCCGCCAACCGCAGCAACCGATTCAGCATGCTGGAAGGAAGGCCCTTCTTCTGGATGTAGAGAAGATTCGCCCTGACTACCTGGACGACTTCAGGAAGGGGCTCTTCGATGGGCCGCTCCCTCCGGCTTCGGGATGGAGGCAAGTTCCAAGGGTCTCGTGCATCTCCGTCCTCGTCGCGGCCGACCCGGACCCCAATGAGATCACCGGTGCTTTGGGCTGCCGCAACCAGTTCACCGGTAGCGTCGGTCGACATCCTTTGCAGAGTCGACAAGAATGCCCATTGGTCGCGGTACGGTCTGAATTCGGCATCGACGAAGACACTGTTGCCTATCTTTCGAGGATTCTTTTGCAACGGTAGTGCAATGAGGTTGCCAAACCCGCCCTTCGGCATCGTGTCCTGATTCGGAAAGAACCTGTCGTACGAATCAAGTCCAACCTGATGCCGACGCTCCATTGTCCGGGTGAGAACCAAGCAACCGAGTCTCCGCGCCGTGACGGCTGGGATCGGGCGATCAAAAAAAATCCATACGTGCCCACCGTCGCCTGACCGCGACCGCTCCAATGCCGCAGGTACACCGACCTCCCGGCATGTATCAAGAAACGCCCCTGCGTCCTGTTGCCAAGTACTCTTGTCGAAGTCGACAGCAAGAAACCAGCAGGTCTCGTCCAATAACAGCGGGTAGATGCCAACCGTGTGCTCGCCCATCAAGTGCCTCCGTACAACGTCGTCGGTCAACGGTCGAAATTTTCGGGTCTTTCGGTCTACCTTCTTTCGGTCCGATTCCTTGGCCTCAAAATAAGCTCTCCAGTCTCGGTCCGCTCTTGGCGCATAACCAACCCTTCCGTTGGTCTGCTCCCACCTCACCGCATAGACATCCTCCCGGCCTCGGAACAAACTCCGAAAGACAGCTATCCGCTGGCTCGCCTTGTCCGTCAGAGTCGGCTTGCTGAGTTTCTCCTGAGCACGTGACGGTGCCTCGTTGCTCGAAGCAGCTGGCGGTATTGGAATGCCGTGCTCGGCCAACAAGCGGCGTAATCGAGCGTTCTCCTCTCGTAGATGGGTCGATTCGGCGAGGACGGACTCGGTGGGTTTTTCTCTGGAGTCCGTTTCGTTCATGGCTGGTTCTTGGAGAGGGACCGCTACCCTCGCCCACATGAGCTATGCCTCTCTCAATTCACCATTCTCATCGAGTACCACGGCTTGTACCGGCCTCAGTGGAATTGCCAAGTGATAGCGCGCATAACGACGCTCGCCAGTCCGCCTTAGCGCTCCTTTGGCGACCATGTCGGCTAGGTCTCTCGTCACAGTTGCGGACGAGGCCCCTGTGATCGTCATGTAGTTACGAGCGCTCATTCCGCCGGCAAACCCTTCCGGCCCTTCGCGCAACATCCGCAACAGCGCTTTCTCCTGCCGGCCGTTGAGTCGACCGCGAAGACCGTCGAGTAGTTTCGACTTGTCGACGATGAATTCAATCCGCGCCAGCGTGCGACGCTGGGCTTCGATCGTGATGCCGGCAAACCACGTGATCCAGGAAGTTATCTTCACGTATTTGCTGCCCGCCTCCAAAGCTGTGTAGTAAGCCTTGCGCCGTAGCAGCATTGTCGCGGCCAACGCTGTCAATGTCGGTCGCCCCAGGCGTTGCGATAGGGCTTTCTCGCAGATTGCGCGACCAATTCGGCCATTGCCGTCTTCGAAGGGATGAATTGACTCGAAATGCAAGTGTGCGATCCCAGCCCGAGTCAGACCCGGAAGTGAATCGGCGCCATCCGGAGCAGTCCGGTTGAACCAAGCGATGAACTGCTCCATCTGCTCAGGCACCTCCGACGATGGCGGAGCCTCAAAGTGCACCCTGGGCAGATGAATGGGACCAGAAACGATCTGCATGGCTTCATTGCTCGTTCGATAGTGACCAACATCGCTCATATCTCTTCTGCCACCCAGCAGGATCCTGTGCCAACGGAAGAACACCTCGCGCGAAAGAGGCTGTGCGAATGAGCGATAGAGATCCACCATCAATTCGGCGACACCTCGCTCCGCCGGAGTCGCCCGCCACTCTTCGGTCGGCAGGCCGAGTTGCTTGCGGATTGAGGATTGAATACTTGCCCGATCCAAGATCTCCCCCTCGATCTCGGATGTGGTTAGGGCCTCGGAGCTGATCGCCTCGATCGTAAGTTGTTCACGGTCAGCTTCATCCAAATGCCTGACTACGCCCTCAACTACACCGCTTTGGACGAGAAACACCTCCTCCGCTCTCTTGAGGCGCTCCTGATCCCAGGAAAACTTGGGCCAATCCGGTCGTTGCCAGTTCCACGTCATGAGCGAAAGAGATGAACTCTATCAATCATAATAGTGGAGTATTTGATTAATAGGAATCGATTCTATCGATCAAGAGCTTGGTTGCAGCGGTGCAGTTGCAGTGTCGCGGACTTGACGACCCGAAGGTCCAGTGTGCACCTGCACTGAAGGAACTAGTGCGACTTCAACCTGGGCTGGTCACGGTAATAGTGGTTCGGTCACACTCGCCAAGCGTGAGGGGATGCTCTGAAGAATCTTGTCAAGACGACCTGCTGTCACGCCACTGCACAGTCCACCGCACCGTCACACTGACAATCACGATTGGTGGATTCTTGCCCCCGACCACTGTAGACTCACAATGGAATATCCAACCACAGATCGAGGGTTATTGAAACTAGGACTATCGGCCGCGAAGCTCGCAATGAACTCACGGCCACGATCAACGGCATGGTGGCAGTGACGCATGTCTGAAACGGACACCTCGATTGGGACACGCGAAGTTGTGATCGCCATCGGACGGCCGGCTTGCGGCCTTGCAGCTTGGCTTCTGCTGCTTTCTTCCATTGGCGCAAGCGCGAGCATCCCACACATTGATCCGCCGTTTCTCTGGCTCCGGGGATTCAGATTGATTGTGTGTGAAGAACCCGACGACTGAGGGGCTTGACCCGCTAGCCGTCCGCATTGTCGCACTTGGGACAAACCCGCGTGGTACAACAATCAGGCGCGAGAAGAGCGTGCATGAGGGGGGTTTCTCGTAAGTGGCCGAACAACAGTACGACGTGATTGTCGTCGGTAGCGGGCCAGGGGGCGGAATCGCAACCTACGCCCTTGCGACGGCTGGATTGAAGGTTGCACTCGTTGAAGCCGGTCCCCGGCTCAGGGCAGGCATGGATTACAACGGACACCATTGGCCTTACGAGTATCGTGACCGGAGAGCTCCAAACTTTTGGCGCGACAATTTCGTGCGTGGACATTTCACGCCCGTAGGAGACCGACCCGGGCACGGGCAGATTCGTGCGCTCGGAGGAAGGTCGGTCTGTTGGGCTGGGCACTCGCTCCGCTTCGGCCCGAAGGACTTCGAACAGTGGCCGATCTCATACGACCTGGTCGCACCGTACTACAGTCGGGCCGAGAGCCTGATGGGCGTCTACGGGTACCGAGACGGTCTGTCCAACATGCCCGACGGGGAATTCCTCAAGCCGGTCCCGATGCGCTGCGGAGAAGAGCAACTTCGTCTCGGCGTGGAGCGCCTGCGGGAACGCGGCGCGAAGATGGCGTTCGTGGCCCAGCGAAAGGCAATGCTCACCGTCCCTCCGAACAAGTCTGAATGGAAATTCCGCCAGAAATGCCACTACTGCGGACACTGTTCCGGTTGCGCGGTCGACGCGAAATACACCTCAGTAAACACCCCGATTCCGTTGGCCGAAGAGACTGGCAACCTGACGATTTTCACGGAGTCCATGGCAACTCGCGTGCGGGTGTCGGCCGAGGGCGGCCAGGTGGTAGGCATCGAGTACAAGTCAGCAGGCGGGGAGACCCACGACCTCGCCGCAAAGGCTGTCGTGCTTTCGTGCAGCGCCGTAGAAACAGCGCGGCTAATGCTGATCTCCGAAATCGGCAACTCAAGCGGACATGTCGGCAGGAACCTGACCAGTCACTTCGGTGTGACCGTGCGCGGCTTCTTCCCGCAGATCGTCGGTCGTGACGCCTCCAACGATGACGGCACTGGCTACTACCACTCGCTGTTGACCGGACTCTACTGGGACGAGCCGAGCCCTGACTTTGAAGGCACCTACCAAGTGCAGTGCGGTGCCGGAATCACATCTCATCGCCGGGCCATCCGAAATGCGCCGGGATACGGCGCCTCCCTGAAGAAAAAGCTGCGGGAGTGGAATATCGGCAATGCGGGAATGAACATGCAAGGCACGACATTGATTTCGCCGAACAAGTTTGTTGACCTCGACCCGGACCGGCGGGACGCGTTCGATATGCCGCTGCCGCGGGTGCACCTTCATTACGACGACTCGGACATCGCAATGGCTCGGGACATGGTCGAGAAGTGCGAAGAGATTATCCGTGCAGGTGACGGAGAAGTCATCGAAACGCCAGGCCAAGTTTCGGTTGACGACCTTGTGATCGACCTGAATCACTGGGTTGGTACGACGAGGATGGGAACCGATCCGCGATCATCCGTCGTCGATACCAGCGGGCGGTCTCACGATCTTCCAAACCTGTTTGTCGCCGACGCCTCGGTATTCCCGGCATACCCGGAAAAAAACCCAACGCTAACCAACATCGCGCTCTCCTGGCGGACAGCCGATGGCATCGTGGAGCGGTTTCAGCGTAACGAATTAGGGTGAGTGCAAGATGGAACGCAGGACAATCCTCAAGCTAGTCGCGGCCGGGGTCTTGCCCGGCTCGGGCAGCCTCGTCCAGATCGCTTGCAGGCAGGACACCTACACGCCGGAATTCTTCTCGGTATCTGAGTTCAACATGCTGGATTCCCTGACCGAGATGATTCTCCCGAGTGATGACCACTCGGCCGGTGCCAAAGCCGCGAAAGTCGCCCGGTATATTGACGTCGTGGCCGCCGACGCGACGGCCAATACCCAAGCGCGTTGGCGGTCCGGCCTGGAGGCAGTCTCAGCCCTGACGGAGGAGCGGTTCGAGCGCGATTTTGTGAAATGTGACGCCGCCCAGCAGGACCAGATCGTCGCCGAAATATCACGCAACGAAGAGAACCCAGGAAACGAAGCTGAGCGGTTCTTCAGCCTCCTCAAGCACGCGACTATCGATGGCTACTACACCTCGCAGGTCGGCATCGATGAAGATCTCGGCTATCAGGGGAACACGGCCATTGACGAGTTCCCGGGATGCGCTCACGAAGAGCACGCGTAGGACTCGGAACAGCAGACCGAATTCGATAGGGAAACCTTCAAGTCGAGATTTCTCAGAATCTGCTTGATGAGGTTAGCCAGTCTGCAGCTACAGGTCCCCGGACCCAAGGTGCTGTCGCTGCGCAGCCGCGTCGCTGCAGCAATGCATCCCGCTCTGCGCTACCGTAAGTGCTAGGAGGACTGCACAGCCATGCCCTATCCAGAACTTATGATCACTCCCATGCGCGAGGCGCTGACCCGGCACGGTATCGAGGAAGCGCGTACGGTTGAGGATGTCGACCGCCTGCTCGCGCCGGGAAGCGGCCACGTCCTGGTCGTCTTCAACTCGGTCTGTGGATGCGCAGCGAGCATTGCCCGTCCCGGCGTGGTCCAATCCCTGCAGGGCGATGTGCGGCCAGACAACGTCGCTACGGCCTTCGCGGGGGCCGACATCGAAGCAGTCAACTACCTGCGCCAGAAGCTCTCGATGTACCCGCCGTCCTCGCCTTCCGTTGCATTGTTCCATGACGGGGAACCGGTGTTCATGATGCACCGGCACCAAATCGAGGGCAAAGACCCGAACATGATTGCCAGCCACCTCCGGGATGCGTACCGTACGCACTGCGTGTCGGAACGGGTCGAAGCCATATAGACCCGTTCCACTAGGGACCCAGGCCAGTTCCCCCAGAGTCCGGGAATTGGCCGCATGGCCTCCGTAGCGATTTGATCGCTAGCAGGCTGCCTCGAACGAGGTCCCGGAACCGCTCATTGCGGGTGGCAAAAGCACTCGGGCTGACGGAAGCCAGCCTGGACGGATCGCTGGTATCAGCCCTTGTGTTGACCGGATGTCGCGAGCCGGCTTCCGACCACTCCTACAATGAAAGTTCCGGCCCCGTCCGGATCGGAGCCGATCCCATTGTCCCCGGAAGACCGCATTCTCCAGCAGCGCTACGACAAGATCAACCGCATTTCCAGGTTGGGGTTCAAGCCGTACCCGCACAACTACAGGTCGACACATACGATTCCCGATCTACGCTCGCGTTTCGACAGCGTCGATGCAGACAGTCTCGAAGCTGACCAGCCTCGAACGAGCATCTGCGGACGCCTTACAACTAAGAGACGACAGGGGAAAGCAGGGTTCGCCAACCTGAAGCAGGGCGGCGTCCAGATTCAGATTTACGTAAGGCGCGATGAAGTCCCAGAGGAAGCCTTCGAGCTCTACAAGCTGCTTGATGCCGGGGATCTCATTGGTGTCGAAGGACGGGTGTTTCGCACGCGAACGGGCGAGTTGACAGTGCGGGCAAACGACCTGCAATTCCTGTCGAAGAGCATCCTGCCTCCGCCAGAGAAGTTCCACGGCTTGCAAGATGTCGAGATCCGCTACCGCCAACGCTCGCTGGACTTGATCAGCAATGACGAAGTCCGGCGGACTTTCGTCCACCGAGACAAGATCATCCGGACGCTCCGAGCAGCCTTCGAGCGGCGCGACTACATCGAAGTCGAGACACCCATGATGCAGCCGGTCTATGGCGGCGCGTTGGCGAAGCCCTTTCAAACGCATCACAACGCCCTCGACATGGACCTGTTTTTACGCATCGCACCCGAGCTCTATCTCAAGCGCTTGACTGTGGGCGGGCTGGACAGGGTCTATGAAATCAACCGCAATTTCCGCAACGAGGGCCTCTCGAAGCACCACAATCCCGAATTTACGATGCTCGAGTTCTATGAGGCTTACAGCGATTACCAGGATCTGATCCGGTTCAGCGCTGAATTGCTCAAGGAATCGGCCGAATCCGTCCTTGATGGCGGCACGGTCGCGCAGTACGGAGACCATCAGATTGACTTTGGCTCCCTGAATTGTCTGACCATGGCGGAGGCTGTCGCGGAATATTGGCCGGACAACGCGTCAAGACCCGAGCCGGGCGACCTTGCCGACATCGCCAAGATCCAAGAACTTGCAACCGTCCACAACGTGCGCGCAGGGACTCATCTGGAGTTTCCAAGCGGACTCTCAGCCGGGAAAGCCCTACTGGAGCTCTTCGAGGCCGCCTGCGAGCCTCTTCTAGTCCAGCCGACCGCAGTCTACGACTACCCAGTCGAGGCATCGCCCCTCTCGAAGCAGAAGCCCGACAATCCCGCGTTTGTAGAGCGCTTCGAGATCTTCTGCGGCGGAATGGAAATTGCCAATGGGTACTCGGAACTGAACGATCCGTTGGAGCAGTTGAGGCGGTTCGAAGAGCAGGCCGCTGCCCGGGCCGCTGGCGATGGCGAAGCGCATGGCATCGACGAGGACTACCTGCGCGCCCTCTGCTATGGCCTGCCGCCGACCGCTGGCGAGGGAATCGGGATCGACCGCTTGACGATGCTGCTGACGAATTCAGCCACGATCCGGGACGTAATCCTGTTCCCGCTGCTACGGCCCGAAAGTGAGATTGGAATGGCCGACCGCTTGCGTGAAGCCGTCGAGGCTTCTAAGAATCAGGACTGACAATCGGCCTTCAAGGTCGCTCCCCACCGCAGGCGGGTCTCCGACCGCCGGGTGTGCGAGACTTGCATTCCAGCGATCAACTGATCGCTGGGCCCAGAACCCGGTGGCGCGCGAGGCGTCGCCCGCAGAGCACAACCCTTGAAGTCCTTCCAATGGTCCTGGCCCGACGAATCGTCGGAGCGATTGCAACGCAGTGCTGCAATCCAGCGTGCGCTCGCAGTGCCGCCGGCTCTGGCATTCGCGTTGGCGAATCGCATCTCCGACAGTTTCGATCCGTCGGATCTCGCTGATCACTCCCTAAGTGATTGCACTCTGCGGATAGGCGAACCAGACCGGGTCGAGCAAGCCGCCGAGACTTTGCTGGAGGCATCCAGGACTGGTTCGATGGGGATTCTGTGCGATTTCGACGTCGACGGATCCACCTCGCAGGCGATCTTGGTGGAAGCGATGCGCGCGGTATCGCGCGGAAGAGCACCAGATCCGGTCGTGGCCGTCCCTTACCGCAACAGTGAAGGCTTCGGACCGAACGAACGCTGTCTGGACCTGTTGCAAGAGGCCAGAGTTTCCTGTGTTGCGGTCGTTGATTGCGGCACGGCCGCAGGCACCTTGCTAGATCGCTACCAGGAATCCGCGGGGATCGTGCCAGTGGTCATTGACCACCACCCACCGCATCGCCAAACTCCGCCCGCGAGCGGCCTGGTGGTCAATCCGTGGGTTTCGAGAGGATCGGCACCAGGAGAGCAGGGGACACTGTGCGCGGCGGCATTGACGTGGTTCGTTGCAAGGGCAATGCTACGCCAATCGGGTCTTTCCGCCGAAGACACCTTGGTGGTGCGCAAGCGCATCACCCTGCTCGCTGCCATGGGCACGGCTTGCGACATGATGCGTCTCGACATGCCGTTCAACCGCTCGTTGGTCCGGGCCGGCGTCCGGCTGATGGCAGATCCGGTTGCGGTTCCGCCAGGCATTGCAGCCATTCGTGAGACTGCGGGGATCAGATCTGAACCAACTGCTGACGATTTTGGCTGGAGGATCGGCCCGCGGATCAACGCAGGCTCGCGGATGGGTGAATCGGACTTGGCCGCCCGTTGCCTCCGAGAGCGGGACCAATCCCACGCTCGGGAACTCGCAGAGCAACTGGACCGTCTGAATCGACTTCGGATCGACACTGGGAAACTGGCAGCGCAGGAACTCGAGGCTTCACCGTCCTTCACGGCGTTCGCCGAAGGCCCGGTAAACGTCCATATCTCTCGCGAGGCGACACCAGGCACGGTCGGCCTTGTTGCGTCCACAATCGTCAAGCGGTTTGGCTGGCCGGCTTTTGCACTGTCGGACCGCGAGGAGGGAGCCCTCGTTGGTTCGGGCCGGGCGGCTCTGGACTTCGACGTGGGCGCGGCGGTTAGCGCCGCGTGCGAGCAGAAGATCCTGTTGACCGGCGGTGGTCACGCCAACGCCTGCGGCCTGAGCCTCTCGCGGAACCGGATTGAAGACTTCGAAGAGTTCGTGAAGCAGCGTTTCGCAGCGGCATTGCGGGCAAGTACCGTGCGACCCGAACCGACGTATCAGATCGACGCTACGCTGGATGGCAAGAGCCTAGCCGGCGAGTCGCTGCTCGCGGTTGCAGAGAAGCAGCGCAAACTCGAACCGTGGGGGTCGGGATTGGAACTTCCCCTCTTTGGCGTTCGCAACTGCTTGATCAGGAGACGACGGCAGTTGCAGGGAGGTCATATCCTGATGACCCTTGTCTCGAATGGGGAAGAGTTTCAAGCGGTTTGGTGGAACCCTCCGTCGGACTGGCAGCAGAAGGCAGGATTGGAAGAGTCGGCGGTTTCGGATGTCAAGGTGCTGTCCAGAGCAGCACGGGACAGCTTCGAGGTCGTCGGCCAAGTCGCACTCAATAGTTGGAACGGGCGGCGCGATGGGCGTTTCGTGGTCCGGGACGCTAGGCCATCGGTAGATTGAGCGGGCGCGAAAGAGGCCGGACACGCACTACGCAATCGCGCGGAACGCATTTCGTGCGCATTCGATCGCACGATCGATGTCAACATCAGAATGGCATGCGCCGATGAACAATGCCTCGTACTGCGAGCATGGCAAGTAGATTCCCTGTGCCAGCATTTCGCGGAAGTAGCGGCCGAAGGCCTCGGTGTCGCACGTGGCCGCCCCGTCCCAATCCCGAATCTCTTCGCTGGAAAAGAAGAATGTGAGCATCGATCCAACACGGTTGCTCGTGAGTGCAATACCGACTTGACCGGCCGCCTCCATCACCCCCGTCTGCATCCGTGCGCCCGACTCCTCGACCCGTTCGTACACTTCCGGATTGTCACGGAGATATCGGAGCGTTGACAGCCCCCCCGCCACTGCAAGTGGGTTCCCGGACAATGTGCCGGCTTGGTAGACGGATCCTACCGGTGCGACCTGCTCCATGATTTCCCTGCGGCCACCGAAGGCGCCAATGGGCAGACCGCCTCCGATCACCTTGCCGAGGGTTGTCAAGTCCGGCGTCACGCCGTATAGGCTCTGCGCTCCACCGAGTGCGACACGGAAGCCGGTCATCACTTCATCGAAGATCAGTACCGCCCCGTCCCGGCTGCAAAGATCCCGGACCCGCTGCAGGAAGCCGGACATTGGTGGCACGCAGCCCATGTTGCCAACCACCGGTTCCAAGATGACCGCCGCGATCTCTCCGCCGTGCCTTGAGAAGGCCTCCTCCACTGCGTGGATGTCGTTGTAAGGTAGCGGGAGAGTGGTCTTTGCAAACCCGTCTGGCACCCCGGCCGAGTCGGAAATCCCGAGTGTGGCTAGGCCTGACCCCGCCTTCACCAGCAACGAGTCGACGTGGCCATGATAGTTGCCGGCGAACTTGACGGCCATGTCCCGGCCAGTGAAACCGCGAGCTACGCGAAGCGCGCTCATGGTTGCCTCGGTGCCGGAATTCACTAACCGCACCATTTCCACCGACGGCACAATCCCGACGATGAGATTCGCCAATTCGACCTCGGCCTCGGTCGGAGCCCCGAAGCTTGTGCCCCGTTCCAATACCTCCGCTAGTGCCGCAATGACCGCAGGATGCCGGTGACCAAGCAAGAGCGGCCCCCAAGACCCGACAAAGTCTATGTATTCGTTCCTGTCGGTGTCCCAGATTCGACAGCCGTCACCGCGCGTGATGAAGACAGGCTCTCGGCCAACCGATTTGAACGCGCGCGCCGGTGAGTTCACGCCGCCCGGAATCGATCGCCGGGCCTTAGCAAAGAGCGCACTGGATCTGTCGTGTTCCATTGAATTACTTGCGCCGGACCCAGCTTTGCTCAGGCCAGATAGGGGAATTGACCCGGGGTCTCCTGCACCAAATCGGACTCCAAAGTATACCCAAGAAAGCGCCTCCCCGACTCACACCATGCCGTTCCGTGAGCGGGCAAACTGGACCCATTGACCACCTGGGATGACATCCCATGGCGCCATGCGAGTGGCCAAGATGTCGTCCACTGGGTGGTGCGATGGCAAGTGATCTCGATTTGGGGTACGTTCGGGCTTCACTGGGCAGGCGCGTTACCGATGGGAGGATGGCCCGGTGGGAGTTCGATTGAAGGTTGGGTAGTGGGTGGATGGCCCGGCGGAAGTACCGTGCCTGGCTGCGTCGTAGGTGGATGCCCTGGGGGTAGGCCCGGCGGGTTGCCGGGCGATGTCACGCTCGGATCCTGCCCACCAGTGGCGGTATCCGGAGGTACGACTCGCCAGCCATTGGCTCCCAGCTCGAGAAAGTAAACCATCTTCATTTCGGCTTCGGGATCCCCGGACGCAGCAATCGTCACTTCGGCCATTGCGCTGTCACCCTCATAACGGATGCGTCCCACATGGACTCGCATCTCGTCAGCACGCAAGTCAGTGTGCCCGGACAGGTAGGTCTGCACGGCCATCTGGACATCGGCCGCGGACCGAGGGTCCTCTGCCTCACAGCCCACAAGTGAGCATGCGATCACCGCGAGCATGCTTACACGTTTCATCAACACCTCCACGGCCTAGACCCTAAATCGACCCTCACCGCCGACTACCGAGTCACTTCCCACGCGAGATGGGCCAACTCGGGCTGGATGAGTCTCTCCCAAGCAAGTTGCACTGCCGCCGGCGAACCAGGCACGGAGAATACGAGCTTCCCCGAACAGACGCCGGCCGTCGCGCGAGACATCATTGCCGCCGCGCCGATCTGTTCATAGCTCAACATTCGGAACAGTTCGCCGAAGCCGGTCAGTTCCTTCTCGATCTGTCGATTCAGGACATCGAAGGTCCTGTCCCGTCGCGAAATGCCCGTTCCGCCATTGAACAAGATCACTTGGACACTCAAGTCATCCGCGAGTTCGAGCAGGGCCGCTTGAACACGGTCAGGATCGTCGGGCACGATCTGAACGGAATGCAGGATATTGCCGGACCGCTCGATTTGATCTCTCAGATATGCCTGGTTCGCATCGGTCTTCGACGTGCGTGTATCACTTACCGTGACAACCGCAAGTGTGACCGGTCCTCGTTCCGCTGCATGCTTGCGATGCTCGGCGGTACTCTTCGACTCCATCTTCAATGTCAACTTCCTCAACCTAGCGCCCGCCGATCTTCCGGCCGAATGTCTTGACGCCCTTCACTACAGTCTTGACGCCCTTCTTCGCGCCCTCACCAACAGCCTGTGCCCCGTCCACGGTCTCCTCCGCAACAGTTTCGGCACCTTCCGCAGCCTTCTCGGCCGCCACTTCACCGCCCTCTACGGACTTCTCCGCCACAACTTCCGTCCCATCGGCAGTCTTTTCCGCAACGACCTGAGTCCCTTCCACGGTCCCTTGGGCTACGACCTCGGCACCTTCTGCTGTCTCCTCGGCAACGATCTGGGCACCATCAGCGGTTTCTTCAGCAACGATCTTGGCACCTTCGACGACGGCTTCGGCACCCTTCTTGATCCCTTGCGCAGCCTTGGTGATCACTCCCTTGTCATTGCCAATTGCAGGATGCTCCAGAGCAACTGCTCCGATCCAGACGAGGAAACCCGCACTGAGCAATCGAGAGACCAAACCCCTGGAGAAACGTGTCATTGGAACGTTCACCCTTACGCTTCTCAGTCTACTGCCAGTGGCCGACAAGATCGGAGTCTCAACTCGATTCCAGATAGGTTTCGGTCTCGACCGGATCCCCATAGTTCACGCCTTCGACATCGAAACCGAAGAGGTTGTTGAAATCCCGCTTGAAGCCTTCGAAGTCAGCTAATTCCCGCATTGACTCAGTGTCGACCGAGGGCCATATCCTGGCAATCTCCTCCTGCACATCTCCTCGCATCTCCAAGTCGTCCAAGCGAATGAGCCCATCGTCGTCCAGAGTCGGGCCACCCGGGGCGATGATGTGATCCAGCAGAAGCCGGTTCATTTGCTCGATGCATCCTTCGTGGATCCCGGCCGCCTTCATCACGCGGAAGAGCAAGCTCATATACAGCGGAACGACCGGTATTGCTGCCGACGCTTGCGTCACAACCGCTTTGTTGACGGAGAGCCATGCTTCGCCGCCCACAGATCGCCCCATGGTCTCACTCAATTCCTCCGCTGTTTTCTTGAGATGACGCTTCGCTGCACCTATCGTGCCGTCCCGATAAATCGGCCATGTCAAGCTCGGGCCGTAATACGTGTAAGCAACAGTCCGTGCGCCCTCGGCCAAGAGTTCTTCCGCAGACAGCCACTCGATCCACCAGCGCCAGTCCTCACCACCCATTACCGCAACGGTCTCGTCGATGTCTTCCTTGGCGGCCGCTCCGACAGTAGCGGTCTTGACTTCGGCGGTCGACAGGTCGATAGTCTTCCCCGTGTAGAGGGACCCGATAGCCTTCAGGCTCGACGAATGAGTGATGCCGGTGCGAGGATTTGTCCTTTTGGGAGAAGCAAGGCTGTAAATGACGAGGTCGACCTTGCCCATCGAATCGGCTAGGATCCTCGCCACTCCGGCCTTGACTTTGTCAGAGTACGCGTCACCGTTTACGCTTCGGGCCCAGAGACCGTCCCGCTCGGCGGCTCGATGCAGGGCCACGGAATTGTAGTAGCCAGCCGACGCGGTTCGGCGGCCGGACGGCGGTTTCTCCAGGAACACGCCCAACGTGCGGCACCCCAGGCCCCAGCCAGCAGCAATGCGGGATGCCAGTCCGTAACCTGTAGAACTGCCTATCACAAGGACGTTCTTGATACCGGATGGCGGCTCTTCGTAGACCCTGCCGCTGACGTGCGCGATTTGGTTCTCGATGTTCCTGGCGCAACCCTCCGGATGGGCGTTGACGCAAATGAAGCCTCTGGAACGCTGCTTGACAACTTGCTGAGGCATAAGTCTTGTGGGCTCGCACTACCTCCCGTCAGTCAGGTCCCGGACAACTGACGAAACAGTTCAGGCCAATCCGGCCCGACACGGCTTGCCATGCGGCTGTGGGAGTCTTGGGCGGATTGCTAAGAAGACGAGCCGGTTTCCCGCACCGGCGAGCGCTTGCGCGGGAATCACCTACAAGTCTACCCGCAAAAACCAGGCCGACTTGTCAAGGCAAGAGACTCACTGGTCAGAAACCCTGACGAGCAGCTCGACCTTCCTGATGCGCCGATAGACGACGCCCGTCCCGATCGCACCTGCGACGCCCGCGGCACAGCCGTGAGCAAGGCCTGTCTCCAGTTCGAGTGCCCCGACCACGAGATAGCCTAGAGGAACGAGCCACACAGAGACCCTCTCTGCCAACGTCAGGATGGGCAGTTGCTGACCGGGCGAGTCGATTGACGGGTATTGTTCGGAAGTTGAGGTGTCCACGCCCAGATAGGTCTCCCAGCCGACTATTTGCAAGCAGATGGCTCGGACGGCGGAAACCAAAATCATTCCGGCGTACACGCTATGGCGGGTGAGACCGTCCTCGACAACGTAGGAACCGAGAAAGTACCAAGCACTCACCGGAATCGAACTCGCCCAGGCCTCGTGCTTCGAGAAGGCATCGGACCAGCCTGGTTTAGACGCCATAGGCAGTCAATATATCAGGGTATGGCTTCCCATCCCGGCACGTGACGCGCGAGGATCGCCACCGACGCCCCGCTTTGGTCCGCGGCCGGATATTCCAGCGATCTATCCGAGGTCCTCAAGAACCTGCGCGACGTGTCCGAAGACGTTGACCTTGTCATAGGTTGCGGAAATCCTGCCTTCCTCGTTAATCACGAACGTCGACCGGACGAGCCACATGAATCCAATTCCCAGCAGAGACTTCTTGCGCCACGCCCCGTACAATCTCGCGATCGCATGATCCGGGTCGCTGACGAGCCGGAACGGCAAGTCGTGCCTCGCCTTGAAGCGTTCATGGGACTCAGTGCTATCGCCGCTGATTCCCAGAATGACCGCGTTCTTCGCCGCGAACTGCGGCTGGGCGCTGCGGAACGAGCAAGCCTCCAACATGCATCCGGGAGTGCTGTCCTTGGGGTAGAAATACACCACTACCTTCTTCCCTCGGTAGTCCGATAGACGGATCGCGCTTCCGCCGTCGGTCTTCGCCTCAAAGTCAGGCGCCATGTCTCCAACTTGCAGCGTCACTTGCGGTTAGGAACCCTACTGGCTCGCCTCTTTCATCATGACCGACTGGAGTGCTGAGTGATATGCCCAAGTGCGCTTCGCTGTGGAAGTCGCCGCTTCGCAGAAGCAGTGTCCTCCGCTGCTCCTCATTAAGGCGGAATCAAAAAACGGCCCGGCCGGCATTTCTCCTGCATGGTCGGCGTGGTTCGACCGTTTTCTTCGCGCTCGCGAGAACCACTCTCACTGGCCCCTCAGTCCGACTCGACGTAGGCATGATTCGCCGGTGACCGGGCCGAGTAGCGCTCAATCACAGTTGACACAGGGACGGCTCTCGATGTCGAACGCAAGCAGTGCGGGTTGGGCTCCGCATCATGAAGCCGGAGACGGTGAACTGGCTGCGCCGGGAGCTGCAGCGCGGGAAACGGCTGCGGGCTGCGCTGGGGCGCGGGCTGGGGCAGTCCGCACGGGGAACTGTGCGGGGCCTCGGCGCGCGAGGTGACAAAAGGAGACTGTCCAGGCGATTGTTGCCTTGCACGAATTGCAGTTTGATCGCCGATTCCCGAGGACGACCCGTAGCGTTCGCGGAAGACTGGGGCAGCATCGTCGGCAACACTGCTTGCCAAAGTCGGTACCCTCGTACATAATCCAGCCAGTGTGGGTATCGCCCGGTGACCGACGTTGGCAATCCGAGAAGCCAGTTGCGGAAGCGTGAGTCGAAGAACACGGCCGGGGCCGCATCAATGGCACTCGGACCGGAGGGGGAGACGACATGAGCGCCATCAGCCAGCGGACCGGCCCTGTCGGCCGATCACTCGTCGTGGTTCTGGCCGGGCTGCTGGGGTGCGCGGCGATTCTGCGCTCGCCGCCACTCTACGCGGCAAGCGAGACAATCCTCGTCGCTGCAAGAGCGTGCGCCGAGTTGGACTGGCGCGACAAGGGAGGCGAAGAGCGGGCAGAGTCTTATCGCGAGGCCTTGCGGTGCTTCAAGGCCCTTTATGTTCGCGTCGCCGGCGGCGAGCGTTCGAGCGAGGCGTTCGAAAAGGAGCTCACGGAGCGGCTAGACGCGCTCGAAGCGGCTTACTATCGGAGCCGGGATATCTGCGGCCTTCGGCAGCAACTGGGACTTGAAGACGGCAGCTGTGGCACGATCAGCCTCTCGCCTCTTGAGTTCGTCACCATGTTGAAGACGATGATTCTCGATGAAGATGCGGGCTGGGTAAGACGCGACCCGGCGCTCACCGAGGCGCTGCGGCTGGACGAGTGAAGCGGGCCCAGGTGGTCGCGGAATTGCGAGCATGTACCATCCTTTCGTCCGTAAGGGGTGGCCAACTTGAGGTCTGAAGAAGCGGTTTGCCGCTACGCCGCGCGTTCGGGGCTACGGCGGGGTCGGGTCGTGCAGCTGGCCGAAAGCGTCAGACGGGAGTTTGGGGCTAGCTGGTTGGTCCCTGACCGAGTTTGCGCACGGATGCAGAATGCCGACCCATCCTGCGGCTGGTACGGGTGTTAACTGCGATGGGTCGCTACCCGGGCCGATTGAGCTGAAGTCCCCTGTGGTATCTTCGGAAAAGGACCTCGCCCAAGGCCTTCGTACCGCGCCTCGCGAGGGATCCCAACCCCTTTCAGGTCCCGCAAACCGCCATGATTCGAAGCTTTCGCGGCATGCGGCCCTCCGTTGCGCCAAGCGCATTCGTCGACGAGAGCGCCGTCTTGATCGGCGATGTCGTCGTTGGCGAGCAATCCAGCATTTGGTGCCAGGTGACTGTGCGTGCAGATACTTCCAGGGTGACGATCGGCGACGAGACCAACATCCAGGACAACAGCTGCCTGCATGAGGACGCTGACGCGCCTCTGAATATCGGAAATGGTGTCGTCGTTGGCCATTCATGCACCGTGCATGGCTGCGACGTGGAGGATGACTGCCTGATCGGCATGGGAGCCACGATTCTCAGCAAGGCGCGGATCGGGGCAGGTTCCATCGTGGCCGCAGGCGCTGTCGTGCTGGGAGGGACGGAGATTCCACCACGCAGCTTGGTGACCGGAGTGCCGGCCAAGGTGAAGCGGGAGATCAGCGACGCGGAACTCGAACGCACTCGCGAGAATGCCCGTCACTACGTGGAACTTGCCGCCCAGTACCGGCAAGAGACCTGATGCCGGACCAACCACCAGCCCCTTCCGCCCTCGAACCGTTGGGAGGCCTTCAGCGGACCCACTATTGCGGCGAGATCCGCGATAGCGACATTGGCACGAATGCCGTTCTGATGGGATGGGTGCACCGCAAGCGCGACCTCGGGGGTCTGTTGTTCCTGCATCTGCGGGACCGCAGCGGCATCTCGCAGATCGTCTTCAATGCAGAAACTCACCCGGAGGCCCACGCCAAGGCCGAGACACTGCGCAGCGAGTACGTGATTGCCGTGGAAGGGCCCGTGGTGCGGCGATCCGAAGACACATACAACCCCAACCTGCAGACGGGAACAGTCGAGGTCGTTGCCCGAACCGTTACGATCCTGAACACTTCGGACACACCGCCTTTCCAACTGGACGAGGATGATCACGCCCCGGTCGGCGAGGAGACCCGCCTGAAACATCGCTACATCGATTTGCGCCGTCCGCAGATGCAACGGAACATCCGGCTGCGGGATCGCGTGAACCGAGCGATTCGGGAAGCATTTCATTCGGAGCGGTTTCTCGAAATCGAAACTCCCTTCATGACCCGGTCGACTCCGGAAGGCGCTCGCGATTTTCTGGTGCCGAGCCGGATCCAGCCGGGGACGATGTACGCCCTTCCGCAGTCCCCTCAAATTTTCAAGCAACTGCTGATGATCGGCGGGTCCGATCGGTATTTCCAGATCGTTCGTTGTTTCCGCGATGAGGACCTTCGGGCAGACCGCCAGCCCGAATTCACCCAGATCGATGTCGAGATGTCGTTCGTGCAGGAAGATGGCGTCCTGTCAGTCATCGAGCGACTGATGGTCGCTGTTTGCGAAGCTGCCGGAAAGCCAGCCCCTGAGTTGCCTCTGCCCAGGCTCACCTACGCCGAGGCAATGCAACGATACGGAACCGACAAGCCGGACCTGCGTCTGCCGGCGATGCATGTCGTCACGGACCTTCTCGCCCCGGGTGACCTGCCGACAGTGGGGCCATTGGTCGCAATCCGGATTCCGGATGTCGGGCAGCTAACGCGACGGGAGCGCGAACAGTTTCGCGACTTCGCCTCGGAGCAAAACCTCCGGGTTTTCGACGACTTCCGCGGATTGACCAAGAAGATGCCTGACCAGATGCAGGCTGTCCGCGACCGGTTGAGTGCGAACGAAGATGACTTCCTGGTCCTGGCGACGGGTCTCTCGCCGGCATCGGGACCACGACCGGACGAGTCCGTGCTAGCGGCTGCGGGCAACCTGCGCACGTGCATCGGCGAAGCTTTCTCCGACCGTCACGGCCTGCTCCGCAATGATGACATCCGATTCCTGTGGGTCACCGATTTCCCCATGTTCGAGTGGTCAGACGCCGATGGAATCTGGACGGCGGCCCACCACCCCTTCACGGCGCCGCACGAAAACGACGTGGACCTCCTGCTGACCGATCCGGGCGCATGCCGTTCCAAGGCCTACGACCTTGTCTTGAACGGGGTCGAGCTCGGCTCGGGATCGATCCGTATTCACCGGGAAGATACTCAGTCCAAGGTGTTCGCCGCCCTGGGGTTCACACCCGAAGAGGCTCGCCACCGATTCGGATTCTTCCTCGATGCGCTGCAGTACGGCACACCCCCGCATGGCGGAATCGCCCTCGGCCTTGACCGCCTGATCATGCTGCTCGCTGGCGAGTCGTCAATCCGTGACGTGATCCCGTTCCCCAAGACCACTAAAGGAACAGACCTGATGTGCGAGGCGCCCAACACCGTGCCAGCCCGGAATCTCCGCGAACTGGGAATCAGTCTTAGGGTCGTGCCCAAGGGCTGATCACAGAACGTCGCGGACGGGAGGAGATCAAGCCATGAGCCGGGTCCTGGTCATTGGTGGCAACCTGTTCATCGGATACGAACTGGTCAAGCGCCTGCTCGAGCGTAGCGACGAAGTCACGATCCTGCACCGGGGCCTGTCAACTCCGTTCGGGGAACGCGTCGCCAATATCCGTTGCGACCGGAACGACACAAAGGCGATCACGCGCACAGTGCGAGACGGCGCCTTCGAGTACGTGTTCGACAACGTGTACGACTGGGAGCGCGGGACGACGGGCGAGCAAGTTCGAGCGGCAGCCGCGGCGTGCGGCCCGGGACTGCGCCGGTACGTCTTCATGTCGAGCTGCGCGGCCTACGGCGAAGGCTTGGATCGCGAGGAGGGCTTGTCTCCTCTGGCCGGTCCCGACAATCCGGAGGTGTATTGCCGCAATAAGGCCGACTCGGAACGAGCTCTGGCGGCGCTCTACGCAGAAGAGGGTGTCGAGACCGTGTCGCTTCGGCCCCCCTACATTTACGGTCCGCGCAATCCCTTCTATCGCGAGCAGTTCTTCTGGGACCGAATGGCTCGAAGACGTCCGATCATCGTGCCGGGCGACGGAAGTCGTCTCATGCAGTTTGTCTTCGTACGGGATCTCGTCGATGCTGCGATTCTGGCCGCGGAAAGCGAATGCGCCGCCGGGAAGGCCTACAACGTGGCCCATCCCGAACCCATGCGGCAAGACGAATTTGTCCGTGCCCTCGGAGTCGCCGCCGGCGTGGAGCCGGAACTGCGATATGTCCCGCGGGAAACGCTCGAGATGCTTGGCGGAGGCGATTTCACGCCTCCCCACTACTTCGGCCAGTACTTCGACCGGCCGCCGATCACGATGGACATTTCCCTGGCCCGCAGGGATCTGGGATTCCAGCCGACAAGCCATGCACAAGCCCTGAGCATCACCTACGGCGAGTACGTCGCGACCGATCGACCGTCCCCAGACTTTTCGTTCGACGACCGGGTCTTGCGGGGGGGCTGGAGCGCGGTCAACGCGTAAGGTTCTCGAACAAGAAAACCCCGCCCTTCCCTGCAACCACGATATCCAGGTCCCGGTCCCCGTCGATATCGACCACGGGGATCTGCATGCCTCCGCCAACCCGGCCGCCGTAGTGGATGAGGTGCCTCACCCACTCCCATTTCTTGCCCGTGTCGACGTACTCGTACCAATACAGACCCAGCGGCTCTCGGCCGCCCTCGTCCCTACCGTTGTGTGCATAGAGACGCTTGCCGGTGACTAGTTCGGGCCGCCCGTCACCGGTGAGGTCGGCCAGAGTCGAGGCATGCGGCTGAGACCAGGCTTCGTCGATCACCAGGCGCTCCCATGTACGCTCCTGGTTCGCTCCCTTGCCCTGGCGCAGCCAGAAAACGCCGTAGCTGTGCGCATACGTTGTCACGATGTCGTTCAAGCCGTCCTGGTCAACATCCACAACATGCATGAATCCGACGTGCTTCTCATTCTCGAATTCCGCGTGCATGGTCCAAGGCGTCTTGTGCGGATCGGACGGCGCTTCCAGCCAGCCCTTGGGCGTGAGGATGTCCATTCGCCCGTCCCCATTGACGTCCCCGGCACCGATGCCATGTCCGTCCGCAGCTGACTGCACGACGCGCTCTTTCCACTGGCCGCTGTCGCCGGGTGCCTCGAACCAGGAGGTCTTGTCCGCGATGCGGCCCCCGAACTGGGGCAGCACCTCGCGGGCCTCACCGTCGCCGTCCAAATCAACAAGCAGGGCGAATTCGACACTCAGGCCTTCGTGTATCGAGTGTTCCACCCACTCGCCGATGGCTCGGCCGGGATTGCGCCACCACGCGATCTTGCGCTCCCCCCACCCAACGCTGACGACATCGATATGGCCATCCCGGTCCACATCGAAAAGCATGTCGCTGAAGTCATCGATGTAGTTATTCCAGAACAGGATCGAGCGGAACTTCTTGGCTTGGAAGTCCGGCCCGCGAAACCAGTTTTCCCCGGAGACGATGTCGAGGAAGCCGTCGCCGTTCAGGTCTGCCACCGCGCACGGCTCGCTGCGCCCGAGGTCGATCACATGCTTCTGAAACGGGATCTCAGGCGAAGGACCTGCCGCGTGAGAGGGAATGGCGGCAAGAGCCAGCAGGGCGACCGGGAAGGCTCGGAGCAATTCCATGACCGCACCATCATGCCACAAGGACTTACCAACTCCTTCGCAGCTTGAATGTCAGCGGCGCCCGAAGAGCATCGCAAGCAATGTGATTACCGCGCTCACGAGCACGCATGTCCCCAACGGGAAATAGAGCGTTACCTTCTGGCCGCGATAGACGAAGTCACCGGGGAGTTGCCCCAGCTTGGGCAGGCCCAACCTCCCCGCCACCCACACGATTGCGCCCAAGGCGACAAGCGACAGTCCGGCAAGTACGAGAAACCTGGCCACTCCCGTCATGTGCGCAGATAGGGCCGCACGAACTCGAGCGTCTCCTGCAAACTGGCCTTGGCTTGCTCGTCAAGCAGCCGGGCATTGGGACTGCGCACTCTCCAATTCGGGAACACGCCGCGCAGATGCAACACGTATGAAAGCGCAGGCAGCCCGTGCGCCTGCGCCTTGGTGATCAGGAGGAGCGTCTTGGAAAACATGTCGATGGCTTCGTTGCGGTGTCCGGCGTGCCATAGCTCCCACACACGCACATACAGATCAACCCATGACGCTGCGGGCATATTGCCCGCCGACCCCCGAGCCATCTCCTCGATGAGAGTGCGTCCGTGGCCGCCTGTGAAAGCTACCGGCCGTTCGGCGGCAGACAGCTGTTGAAACTCGGTCAGGCGAGAAAGGGTGTGGCCCGCCTCGTCCTTGACAAACCGCAGGTTCGGGATTTCGCGCACCATCCGCGACACAAACCCGACGCTCATGTTTCCGATCGCCTGCATGAACATTGGCAGCCCGCCGGCCTCGGCCACCGCCCGGTAGTACCCAGAGACCGCCTGCAAGTCGAATGTCGACTGCCCCCCCTTGCGCGACGGCAGCGCGATGATCGCGTCCGGCCCGATGGACTTGGCGTGCTGGGCGTAGCGAACCGCGGTCTCGGTATTGTCAGCCTGGACGCCGATCACCACCTTGGGCCGCAACCCCTTGGACGCTTCAACGATCGCCTCGGCACCTGCGATGCGCTCGTCAAACGTCAACAGCGCGTACTCGCTAGCCAGTTGGGGCCAGACAATCCCGTGAACGCCGGCTAGGTCCAGGAAGCGCACCTCGTCGGCAAGCGTCTCGAGATCCACCGAGCCGTCATCGCTGTAGGGCGTCGCCACGATCGGGAAGACCCCGCGAAACCCGTCATCCTCTCCCAGTGCCACCTGCGACGCCGCGAGCCCGCCGACGCAATAGGAGAACAGGGTCCGCCGCGTCAGGAACTGCGGTTTCAGGAATGCCTCAGAGTGCGCTGCTGCCTGCGTGATCATGCACCATTTTCTCCGTGATCTCCGTGCCGAAGCCGGGTTTGTCAGTCGCGAAGTAGTGTCCTTCCTTGTAAGGAGATGACATCGCGAGCATCAGGTCGGTCGCAGCGTCACCTGTCCCAAAGCTCTCCGCAAGAGGAGCGTTTGCCGTCAAGACGATGGGCATGCCGTAGAGACTGCTTCCGCGGTGCGGGATGATCGGCAAACCGCGCTCCGCCCCCATCACCGCGATCTTGCGGACCGCGGTGATTCCGCCGCACCATGTGATGTCCGGCTGAAGGATTTCGGTTCCGCCGTGGTGAAGCAGCATCTGGTAGCCGTACTGGGTGTACTCGTGCTCCCCGCTGACAATCAGGGTACTGTCAACCTCGTTGACCAAACGCTGGTATCCGAGGATGTTGTCGGGCGACAACGGCTCTTCGATGAAATAGAGGCCGACCGGATCGAGCCGCCTGGCCATCTCGAGCGTGTAGCCGATATCGTTCCAGCGGCATCCGCAGTCGATCATCAGGCTGCGGTCCGGACCAATGGCGTCACGCGCTTCGGAAAGCGTTTTCTCCGTGCGCAGCATTCCGTCCCGCCCTTCAGTGAGGCCATCGCGAACAGCAAGCTTGAAGTGCTCGAAACCCAGATCGAGACCGACACTAGGGTCGGAATTCGTGATGTAGCCGGGCACTTTCTCCTGGGTAGCGCCGCCGATCATCCGATAGATTGGTGTCTGCGCGTACTTGCCGGCAATGTCCCACAGTGCGTTGTCAACACCGCTGAGCGCCATTACAAAGACACCCCGCCGACCGTAGTAGATCCCGGACATGTACATCTGCTCCCAGAGCAGTTCGACGTTGCGGGGGTCCGTCCCGACAAGCAGGTGCCTCAAGTGCCCGTGAACAATCTCCGCCGCCGCGGCGCCTCCGGCACCAAGCCCGTAGCCCGTGACGCCCTGATCCGTCTTGATGGTGACGATGATCGCGCTGGCCAACTGGGAGTACGGACCGCTGTAGCGCCATCTGGCGGGGTCGTACAAGCCGTCGAACTGGGGCAAGCGGCCTTGCGACGAGCGCGTCCAGAGCCTGACAGGAACAGCTTCGACAGAGACAATCTTCAACGAGTCGCGTGCCTGTGCAAACGCTGGCGCCGAAGCTACGCTGGCACCGCCCAAGGCGGCGATAAACGATCTGCGTGACCGCATTGCGGCATCAGTCTAGCACCTGCCCAAGGCAAGAACGGAGGTTTGGCGGTGGCGCTGACCGGCACCCTTGGGCAGGGCCAAACAGTGCTGTCCCTCCGGGAACAGCCCGGCACTAACCCGCGTAGTGGAAAACAAGATGGGCCTAATCGATGGTAAGCAGGTATCGGGGCGCTACAGTTAGGCCCTGTTGCAGAACCATGAGAGTAATGCAGAGTCAGGCGAACCGGATTTCTGCAACAACCTCAATGCAGAGGCAAGGAGTTCCGGGGCGGCCGTTCTTGCGGTCGTGGTCAATCGCAACAGATGTGCGTCGGCTGACGCTACTGAGACGAGCCGACCATTCATCTCAATGGGCGTCGCCCACTCGAGACGCGAAGAACAAGGAGGGTGCAAGGTGAAACCGCCTCCTGTGGGAGAGGTCGCACTTGAGGCTAACGGGTTCTTCGTGGAGGATGCCACAAGCCGCCTCCGGCGGATGGGCTTGACCCAATGACCGATCGCAGGAAGGCCGAATGCGCGAAACACGTCCGCGTCGCGACCCTCCCTAGCCAAGCTCTCGGATGTCTTACTGCTTGCCGCACTACCCTTGTACTTCGACAGGAGGTGCCCCTATGATGGACCTGTAGAAGTGAAAGGAGTCTTGGTGGCACGTGTCGATCTTCCACAGGGGACCTTGGATCTGCTGATCCTGAAGACACTGGCACTCGAACCGCAGCACGGCTGGGGGATCTCGGAACGGATCCGACAGGTCTCCAGGGATGTTCTGCAGGTCCAGCAGGGGTCTCTTTATCCCGCATTGCATCGATTGGAACGGCGAGGCTTGATCCGGGCGAAGTGGGGCGTGTCCGAAAACAATCGCCGCGCCAAGTACTACGAACTCACCCCGACAGGTCAGCGTCAGCTGGAGGACGAATCCACGTCGTGGCGTAGGTTGTCGACTGCGGTGGAGAGCATCCTCGACATGGCCTAGACGGTGGTGTTGGCGATGTTCGACGGCTTTCTCTATCGGGTGCGAGGCCTGCTCCAGCGCAAGCGTGCGGAACAGGAACTTGACGATGAGCTGAGATTCCACCTCGACAAACTGACGGAAAAGCACATCGATGGCGGAATGCCTCCGGCTGAAGCTGTCCGGCTAGCGCGAGCGCGCCTCGGCGGCCTGGCCAAGGTTAGGGAAGACTGTCGCGAGTCTTGGGGATTCAGGCGGATCGAAGCCCTGCTCGGAGACATCATGTACGGGTTGCGCACGCTGCGCAAGAGCCCGGTCTTCACTTCGACGGCTATCTGTGTCTTGGCGCTCAGCATTGGCGGCGCCACCTTGTTCTTCGCGCTCTTGCGTTCCGTTCTCCTCGCGCCTCTACCGTACCGCAGTCCGGAAGAACTGGTGGTCTTGTCTCTTGACAACCCGGCCACCGGCACGTTTGACCAGAACTTCACGGTGCAGAGGGTTGAACACACGCGAGACCACACGGAGACATTCAGCGCAGTCGGTGCGTTTCTCAAGTGGCCGGAAGTCATGACCCTCTCCTCGGCCGGCGACCCCGAAGCGCTTGTGGCGGCTCGGGTCTCTTCGAACTTTCTCGAGATAGTGGGAACGCGTCCGATGGTAGGACGTGGCTTCGTTCCGGAAGAAGATCATCCCTCGGGTCGGTCCGCAGTCATCCTCAGCGAGGGCCTATGGGAGCGCCGTTTCGGTAGGGACCCGGAGTTGACCGGACGAGTCCTGTTGCTGGATTCGCAGCCATACACAGTCGTCGGAGTTCTGCCAGCGGGGTTCGACCTCCCATTTCCCGAAGTCGACGTGTGGGTCACACGCCCGTCTCACCACTCCGTGATGCCAGCCAGGTTTTGGAGATTCGTGACGACCCAGGACGTTATCGCTCGCCTCAAGCCCGGAACAACGCTCGCGCAAGCCCAGAGCGAGATGGACTCGTTGAACCAGAGCTACGTGTCGATGTATCCCAACAACCTAGACGCCAAGCCCGGAGTCACCGTGCGAGTCCAGCCGCTCAAGACGCGCGTCGTTGCCGACGTGCGCTCAATCCTGTGGATACTCTTCGGGGCCGTTTGTGTCTTGCTCTTGATCGCTTGCACGAATGTCTCCGGGCTTGTCTTGACCAGAGCTTCAGCGCGATCTCACGAGTTCGCCACGCTCGCCGCTCTAGGGGCCGGCACCCTCAGGCTCGTGTCTCGGCTCTGTGTCGAGAGCACGACGGTCGTGGTGGTGAGCGGCGGGCTAGCAGTGATCCTGGCAGCCGGTGCAATTGGCATTCTGCCCCGTTTGCACATGCCTCACCTGCCCCGGTCGGACGAAATCCATTTGGACGGTGGTGTGTTGGTGTTCGCGGCGGGCGTGGCAGCCCTGACCAGTTTGGTGGTCGGTTTCTTCCCTGCGCTGGAAGTCGCCAGGAGTCGTATCGCGAGCCTGCTGACCGGTCACGCCAGTTCGGCGAATCGGCTATCCGCGGCGTGGGGCAAGCGTTTCGCTGGGATTACGAGGCAGGAGCAATTGGTCGTCGGCCAAGTCGCCCTCTCGTTCGTGCTCATGTTCGGGGCTGGCCTGCTGGTGCAGAGCTTCGCCAGGCTGCAGTCCGTCGATCTGGGATTCAATCCTGAGCGGCTGCTCACGCTGAAAGTTCCGCTGCCATCAACAAGCTACGACACGCGCGAAAAGAGATCGGTCTTCTTCCGAGAACTGGACCGGCGGTTGTCTGCAGTGCCGGGAATAGACGACTCGGCGCTCATGCGGTCCATTCCGACCGCGCCGGCGCTCTTCACGAACATTCATGTCGTGGGCCGAGACGCCGTTCCGGAGTGGGAGGAACCGATGGCGCGCCTGCAGAGCATCACCACCGGATACTTCGCGACGATGGGCATTGCAGTCCGTCGCGGCAGAGCGTTCGCAGATCCAGACAACCGGTCCCAAACACCCCCAACCGTCATAATCAACGAGAGCTTTGCGCGGCATTTGTGGTCCGCCTATCCAGCAGGTCCCGACCCGGTCGGCCAACACCTGCGCCTGGCATTCGACAGGATCGCGTCCGCCGAGATCATCGGCATCGTCGAAGACGTGCGAGAGTCGGGACCTGCTGAGCCAGCGGATCCGGGCTTCTACGTGCCGATGGCCTTCAGCCCTCCCGAGAAATGCTTCGTTGCGCTGCGAACCGGTCTTTCGACGCAGACCGCTGTGGGACTGGTCACTGAAGTCTTGCACGGGGTCGACCCGAACCTTGCCATCTCCGAAGTCGCGATGATGACGGAATTGCTGGGGGAGGTCCTGGGCCGCCAACGGCTGGCGACAGCGCTACTCGTCGCGTTCGCAAGTCTCGCTTTGCTGTTGGCCGTGGTTGGTCTCTACGGGGTCATTGCCCAGCTGGTCCAGGTGCGCACTTCCGAGATAGGCATTCGGACAGCCCTGGGTGCGACACAAGGGGACATCCTCAGAATGTTTGTGGGGCGGGCCCTTGCGCAGGTAGCCGTGGGAATCGTGCTCGGAGTCGCCGCCACGCTCACACTCGGCCACATCGCAGAAGACTTCCTGTTCGGAATCGTTCCGAGCGATCCTGTGACGTATGGGGTTGTGATCTGCATGTTTATGTCAGCCGCACTCGCTGCGGCCGCAGTCCCAACCTGGAGGGCGCTCAGGGTGGCACCGGCAACCGCGATCAAGCGGGTCTGAACGGCTTCCTCGGCGGCGTTCCGCCGCAGCCACGATTTGGCCGAGGAGCCATCGCCGCAGCCACTCGCCGGGATTTCGTTTCATTCCGCCTCTCGCAATCAGCCTTGGGCCAACCGCATACACTCACGCGTAGTCTTGGCGCTGGCCGGGGGCCGCCGTCAATGCCTTTCGCTCTGTGGCGAGGAACGGCTCTGGCTCCCTCAGGCACGCTCCACGCGAACCAGAGGCGACGCGCTCTCGGGCATCCAGGGTCAACGACGTCAAGCAACCGTCTCTGTCCTTGGTCGTACTAGGCGGCTCGCCGTCTATCATCCAACCTCCGCCACCCTCTCAGCAGGAAGTTGAGAGCTCTCGAAGTGCACTATGTTCGTCAGTGCGCCGATAGTCTTCAGCCAGTCCGCGAAACGCATCGCCACCGCCACGTGCAGCAGGGCGAGCGTGGCTATCACCGAGGCGTCTGGGCGCACTGCCTCGAGGCGGGGGTCTCTAGAGGTGATGCAGAATTCGTCAGATACGTGAATTGGCCCACTGGGACCTATGCGCTCAAACAGTCGACGTGGCCGACCCTTCGGGGGACAGAAGAGGGCCTGGTACCGAAAGCGCTCGCTGTCATGGCTCCACGCTTCGCGTTCCGCGACCAGTTCATACCTGGGAATCTGCGGAGGCTCGCCGGGCGCGTGCCGATCCGCTCTAGTTCCAGGCGCGCGCACGGACACATCGCACCCTGCGCACCCAGCCGGGCCGGGTCGGGGACGAGTACCAGCGCTGCCGGGCGTGGGCCTACCTGGCCGCTCTCGATGCCCACTGCGTCAAGCTGTTCGGCCGCTGCAAGGCGCACTCCGGCATCGCCGCGTTTGACCGTCTGGTCGCGCAGGTGATGCTCCAAGACCCGTACCATCAAGCGCACCGCGTCTTCTGGATCGTTGACAACGCTGCCGCGCACCGCGGGCTGAGGTCAATCCGCCGCCTGCGCGACCGCTATCCCAACCTGTTGCTCGTACCCGGCCCTGTTCACGCCAGCTGGCTCAAACCAATCGAAGTCTACTTCTCCGCAAAATATCCGGGCCGGGCCCGCACTTGGGCTCCCGGCAAGTCGACCGTGATCCGAACGCGACGCCAGCTTCCGTCGAATTCTTGGTTGGCGGGATAGTACGCAACTCCATACACACTCCGGAGTTCCTCGACTAGTCTAGGGATGACCGGTTCGATATCCGCAATCGACTGCGCGGCGAAGAGCCGCCCTCCGGTCTTTGAGGCAAGGGCTTCCAGGCGCTGCCGGGCACTAGAGGACCAATTCCTTCCGAAGCGCCTGCCAGAGAGAAGGAAAATCGGGTAGATGCGGGCATCCATCTCGCCCGCGGCGTCGATCAGTTTTCCGGCCCTGAGCTTCGAAGGGACGGACTGGCCACTGATGCGATTGTCGATTCCGTCGCTAATCACGATCAGAGCGTTGCGCTCGCCCGGGTGATCGGCAAGTTCATCGTCGTAGGCCAGGGCTATCGTGTCCCAGAGAGGCGACCCGCCCGTTGGGTACGGCAGATCGGTGCCATGCGCTATGAGTTCCTCTTTGTCTGAAGTTAGCGCGGCCAGCCTGTAAAACAGGCTTCCGGCCATGGCATACAGGGAGACCCGGTCATTGGGACCGGCTATCCCAATCAGCCGGAGCGTGGCTTGCCGCATGTAGTCGAGATCCACGGATGTGCTACCGCTTAGGTCCAGCAGGATCCCCAAGTTGAACGGCGACTCCTCTGCGGTGGCCACTCGGATATCCTGCGGCCGGCCATCTTCCTTAACCTGGAAATCCTCTCTCGTCAGCCCCGTGAGGGGCCGGCCCCCGCTGTCGCTGACAGCCACGCTCAAGCTCACCATGCGGACGTCAGCCGTGAACACCACGTCGCCCGTTGTTTCCCCGGCAGACCCCGAGGAACTCGGGCGCATGCGTTGCGGACCAGGTGATCCCCGATTGTTCTGACTCCGCCGTTTGGCGTTGGCCAGCAACCGCTCAATTGCGGCAGTTGCATACCCGGGAGGCTTGAGGGGCCAGCCTTTAGGGATTGGCCAGTCGCGCACCGTCAGCGCTCTCGGTGAGTACAGTGCGGCGTCAACCACACCGTAGGGCTCGTCTTGTATCCCCAGTCTGCTGTATAGATCCCACACGCGGAGTCGAGCGCTGATCGCATTCCGAACAAGTGCCAACCGGCGGCCCGGAGGGGCGCTGAACTCCTCAGGGCGGTGATGCGATTGAATGCGCAAGGCCGTGGTCTCGAGCGGCGCTGTGATCGTGAGAGCCCCTTCGATGGACTTCACTCTGGCGCGCCGCACCATGCCCGTGATCTCGATGTCTCCAGCCTCCGTCTCGACCGAGAACCCAGCTCCGAGGGGAATCTCGACATTGATGTCAGGACTCTCCTCCTGCGGAGGCAACGCCTCAATCACGAGACGGTTCGGGGACCGGCGGATATCGAGTCCCTCGGGCCTGTCCGGATCGCCCCCACTCCTCCATGCCTTCACATGCCTCCGATTGACAACCTCGACAGACACCCCTCCGTACTCGTTCACGATCTCGGTCGGCTGAGCGAAGCCGCTTGCGGTCACAAGCAGCGAGGCTGAAAGTAGCGGACACATCAGCAGTAGCCGGTGATGTCGCCAGGCTGACGGTACGGGCACCATGGCTCTATTTAGGGTACGCGCTACATTGGAGCGAACAATTCGGCGGCTATGGAAGCAAAGCATGTCATCGTTGGCACGAGCGGCCACATCGACCACGGAAAGACATCGCTGGTGCGGGCCCTGACGGGCACCGACACCGACAGGTGGGAGGAAGAACGACGCCGGGGGATCACCATTGATCTGGGATTCGCCAGCCTTGAAGTCGAACCGGGGCTGAATCTGGGATTTATTGACGTGCCCGGGCATGAGCGGTTCGTCAAGAACATGCTCGCCGGCATCGGGGGAATCGACCTCGTCGTACTCGTGGTCGCTGCCGACGAATCGGTCATGCCGCAAACTCGGGAGCACTTCGAGATCTGCCGTCTCCTGGGGATTCGCCGCGGCGTGATCGCCTTGACGAAGTCCGACCTTGTCGACGAAGAGATTCTTGAGCTTGTCCATCTCGAGGTCGAGGATTTCGTCGCGGGGTCTTTCCTGGCGGAGGCACCGGTGATTCCGGTGAGCAGTACGACAGGAGACGGCCTGCCAGATCTGCGAGACGCGCTGGCAGCCGCTGCCGGGGCAACCGAGACCCGCGGCACGGCAGGCCTGCTGAGGCTCCCGGTGGACCGGGTGTTCACGATGAAAGGATTCGGCACGGTCATTACCGGCACGCTGTCGGCAGGCACCTTGCAGGTCGACGACCAGGTGGAGATCCTGCCCGGGGGCCAGCTTGCCCGGATCCGGAATGTCGAGGTCCACGGCCAATCCGTGGCAGTCGCTGCCGCAGGCCAACGCACGGCGGTCAATCTAGGGGGCGTGCCCAAGACGAATCTCGAGCGAGGCGCTACCCTCGTGCAGCCAAAGCGCTTCGCGACAACTAGTCAATTGGACACCCGGATCGAGTTGCTGCCGTCGGCCAAGCCGCTCAAGCACGGAGCCCCTGTCCATCTGCATCTTGCGACCGCGGAGACCGTTGGTCGCGCGTACATCCTGGGGGCCCAGGGACGGCAAGCGAGCGTGGACCCCGGTTCCGAGGCCTACGTCCAACTCCGGCTCGACAATCCGGTGCTGGCCGTGGCGGGAGACCGATTCATCCTCCGGCAGTTTTCTCCTCTGACAACGATCGCCGGAGGCACCGTACTTCGGCCCGAGGCACCGAAGCATCGCCAAAAGGACGAATGGCGCCCCTTACTTGACGCCCTGCTCGAAAGGGACCGATCGCGAATCCTCGACCTCCTCTGCCGCGAGAGGCCCTATGGGTTAGCCGGTAGCGAGCTTATCGCGCTCACCGGCGAGGAAGAGCCCTTGTGGCTTGTCACCGCCCAGGAGACCGCCTCTCTCGCCGTGCTCCGGGAGAAGCCGGTATGGGTTTGCTCGGTAGCGCGGATTGGCGACGCGGAAGCACGGCTACTGGAAGCGCTCGAGCGGTATCACAGTGCCAATCCTCTCGAAGCTGGCGCGCCGGTCGAGGCAATGCGAAGCGGCCAATTCGGAGATGCTCCGGACATATTCGCAGAACACCTGCTGCGTCGACTTCAACAATCCGGAAAGATCCGTTTCGACGAGGACTTGGTCCGCTTGGCCAACCATCAAATTCGCCTTCAGGCGGACGAGCAGGCGGCCCGGGACCGCTTGGTCGAGGCATTTCAGGCGGCAGGCCTGCAGGTTCCAGGAGTCAAGGACCTCTTGGCATCGCTGTCGATTGACGGCCCGCGCGCCCAGCGAGTCCTGGCGACGCTGCTCCGGGAGGGAGTCTTGGTGCGCGTGAGTCATGAGCTCGTGTTCCACTCGACCGCGATCCGCACATTGAAGGAGAACCTTGGCGCTTTTCGCGGTCAGCGAATCAACGTGGCTGAGTTCAAGGCCCTCGCTGACGTAAGCCGGAAGTACGCCATTCCGCTTCTGGAATACTTCGACAGGCAGAAACTCACGTTGCGGGACGGCGACAAGCGGCGGGTCCTGTAGCCTCCAGCAGATCCATCCGGTACACTGCGCTCATCTCCAGGATCCGCCAAGTTCAGGCGTCTGCGAATGTCCCACGTTATGTGCAGCTTGCCCGGCAAGGGCGGAACCGATCCAGACGAGCGCTCCTGGGAAAGCCTGTCAGCCAACCCGCACGACCGGCTTCGGATCTTGAGGCAGTACCGATCTGTCGCGATGGTCGGCCTGTCTCCCAATCCCTTGCGACCGAGCCATTTCGTGGCGATCTACCTGGCAAACCGCGGTTACGACATCATTCCCGTGAACCCCGGAGCCGAAGAGATCCTTGGACGCAAGTGCTTCCCCGCCCTCAGCGACGTGGACCGCCCAATAGAGATTGTCGACATCTTTCGGTCCACCGAGTACGTGCCGGAAATTGTCGAGGAGTCCATCTCCGTGGGAGCGAAGGCGGTGTGGATGCAGTTTGGGGTAATCCACGGGCCCGCCGCGCGGCGGGCGCTGGCCGCAGGGCTTGCGGTCGTGATAGATCGTTGCATGAAGGTCGAACACGCGCGGTTCTTCGGCGGAATGTCTCCGATGGGCCTCAATTCGAACGTTGTTTCGGCACGCAGCTGGGATCCCTCGGATGGCAAGCACGGTCTGTGATAATGGTGCCAATCCAACTGGGAGGTCTGCCTCGTAATGAAGTTCGGTGTGAACACCTTGATCTGGTCCGGCGGGTTCGAACCGGAGAAATACCCGATCGACGCCCTCAAGGAAGCTGGCGTTGACGGGATCGAAATCCCTGTGTTCACGCCCGGTGATCTTGATGTGGCCGCTGTGAGACGGGTCGTAGCGGAGAATGCGCTGAACGTCCATTTCTGCTCGGTCAACCCGGACGGGATCAATCCGATTAGCGACGATGCTGGCGTGCGCGCCAAGACCGTCGAGCATTGGAAGACCCTCATTGGTGTCGCAGCCGACGCTGGTGCGGACCAGATCGCCGGGCCGACCCCGGCGCCCGTGGGATTCTTGCCAGGGCGCCGCCGAACGAAGGATGAATGGAAGTGGGGCGTTGAGTTCCACCAAGCGCTGGACGACTCTCTCGCGGACGCTGGCGTGACCCTGGCCGTCGAGCCCCTTAACCGATTCGAGACGTACTTCCTGAACACGTCAGCCGACGGCCTTCAATTCGTCAAGGAGATCGGAAGCCCGCGCATCGGTCTCCTGCTGGACACGTTCCACCAGAACATCGAGGAAAAGGATCTGGCGGATGCCTACACGCTTTGCGGCGATCACCTGATGCATGTCCACACGTGCGAGAACGACCGCGGGACACCGGGCAGCGGGCACGTCGACTGGCCGGGCGTCCTCGCCGCAGTGAAAGCGACCGGCTATGACCGCTGGCTCACGATCGAGTCGTTCAACTCGCACATTGCCGAACTCTCCGCGGCAACAGCCATCTGGCGTGATCTGGCAGCCTCGATGGACGACATCGCCATCGACGGCACCCGGTTCCTTCGCGACCTCTGGGAACGCGTCTGACGGAGGGCTCCGAGAGCGGCGGTTCGCACGCCGCCCTTCCGGAATCGGAAAGCGGGATCGTGGCTTCCGGCCAATCCAGCGCCGACCGCAAGGTTTCGCTGCCGATCGGAATCGTCTCGGCGCTGGTGTGCCTGTTGATCGTGATCGTGCGCGGCGGCAACCCCGTCGCGATCAAGATCGTGCTCCGGTCCCTGAGCCCGATGCAGGCCGCCTTTTCCCGGGTAGCAATCGCATGCGGCGGAGTCGGGATCTTCGCTGGTTCCCGAGGTGTCGAACTCCAGCCGAAGCGAAGCGAACTGGGCCCACTGACACTGCTCAGCATTGTCTACGCCCTGCAGATCGGGGCGATCCAAGCCGGCGCGGACTACACCTCTCCCGTGTTGGTCGCCGTCTTGTTCAACACCTATCCCATCATCGGCAATCTTCTGTCGTCGCTGGTCGTTCCGGAGGACCGGCTCAGCTTGCGGAGGATTGCAGGATTGACCGTGGCGTTTGCGGGTGTCGCGTGGATATTTCAGGCACGCACGGAGAGTGCCTTGGCGCCGAATCCGTTGCTCGGCAACTCGCTTGTGCTGTTCGGAGCGACACTGCTGGCGACGCGAACGGTTTACGTCCGCCAACTGGTCCTGAAGGTCGATTACGTAAAGGCCGTGTTTTGGCCGATGCTGGGATCCTTGCCCCTGTTCCTGCTGGGCGGGACGGTGCTGCCTGATGGAGGGCCTCGGGCCGATTTCGACTGGACGGTTTGGCTCGCCCTGCTGTTCCAGGGTGTCGTGGTGGGCGGTGTCGGACAGCTTGCCTGGATCTATTTGATTCGAAGGCATACTCCCGGCACGGTCATCGCATTCTCGTTTCTGACACCGATCAGCGGACTGGTGCTGGCATCGCTGTACTTCCAGGAGCCCGTGCCGTCAACGTTGCTGCTCGGGTTTAGCGCCGTACTCGGCGGAATCGCGATGGCAGCGCGTCGGGCAGCGCCTATTCCGTCACAGGAGCGGCCCACGCCGCCCAGAGGCTTTGGCGGCAGCGCCTAGACCGAAGAGCTTTCCGAAGTCACGCGCTAGCGAGGCGATTCGGACCGCACCATTGGCACGAACCGGACCGCAAGGCCCGGCCGCCTGCGGACGCGCCCCTCGGCGTCCTTGGTGACCAACACCAGCCTCTGGGTTTCGGATGTGCGCCCCACAGGAGCCAAGAGCCGTCCGCCCGGGGCCATCTGATCGACCAAGGCCTCCGGCAATTCAGGTGGGGCGGCCGTCACCATGATGCGATCAAAGGGAGCGTACTCGGGCCATCCTTCGTAGCCATCTCCAGTGCGAAGGCGGACGTGCCTGAAGCCGAGGCTCCGGAGAGTCTCGGCCGCACTCTTGGCAAGCTCCGGAACGATCTCCACACTGAAGACTTGGTCGGACAGCGAGGCCAAGACCGCAGCTTGGTAACCTGACCCGGTTCCGATCTCCAGCACGCGGTGATGTCCTTCCACCTCCAGTAGTTCCGTCATGCGGGCAACGATGTAGGGCTGCGAGATGGTCTGGTCGAATCCGATCGGCAGCGGACTGTCAATGTATGCCGAACCGCGGACTTCGGCAGGGATGAAGCGGTGCCTTGGCACTGACTGCATTGCGTCGAGCACAGCAAGGTCGCGGACACCCCTGGCCTTGATTTGATCCCGGACCATGGCCACGCGCCTGATCTCCCAACGCTGCTCGTCGTCCTGGCCGGTAGCCCTCTGGGCCGCCAAGACGTAGGCGGCCAACGCCCCTCCTGTCAACGCGTCACGTCGTCGCATCGGCTCAGAGCTCTATGCGCCTAGGCATGCCAGCGACCCTATCCTAGCACTGGCTCTGATCGCCAGTGGGTTGATCAAGGGGTGTCGATCAAGGAGCTGCGTCGCTACGCCACGATCGCCATGTCCGATCAACCGGTTTGCCGCCAGGACCCGGCGCGTTGGTTTGGCCGGAGCCTCAGTCTACGAGCTTCGGAGCCAATGCAGAGTCCGTGCCGCAAGCGGCAACAGTCACAGACCCAGTTCAGAATGCGACCCGAGGCGGACCAGCCGCAGTGTGTCGACGTCGGGCTTCTGGTAGATCAGCACCAAGTCCGGCCTAACATGGCAGTCGCGGTGATCGGCCCACTCGCCGCTCAGCCCATGGTCGTGGTGCCGGTGCTCAAGTGGATCATCTTGAGCCAATGCTTCGAGGACCGGCACCAAGCTGGCATCTAGGGATGCCCCGTGCCGCCCGCGAGACTCGCGCCTGTAATCACGCTTGAACTGACTGGTGCGCTCAATCACCCGCATGCAGATCGTCGAGCAGCGCCTGCACGCTCCCGAATCGAGGCAGGTTGCCCCTGCGGGCTTCTCTCATTGCCTCGATGGTGACCTCGCTGGGGACCAGTGGCGCGAAAGGAAGGGCCTTCTCCTCCGCAACCTTGGTCAGCAGCAGTCGCACGGCGTCGGAAACGGTCAGCCCCATGGCGGCCAACACGGCGGCCGCTTCTTCTTTCACGGACGCGTTAACGCGCGCTTGGACAAGTTGATTGGCAGCCATGCGTGCCTTCCTCCTTCGTGCATGACATTATCATACACTTGACCGCCCAAGTCGAGCCTGGGGTGCTGAGCGCCCCGGAGACGGTTCTTGGGACCGCCGATCCTCCAAGCCGCGCGAAATCATCTGAGGAGACGCCTTCGGGAAATCGACAATTGTCGGACATCCAAGTGAGACCCTCGAGGGCTCTCCCCGCAGACCTGCTTGGCTGTCCGGCGTGCGACGGGGCCTTGGTTGCCACCCTGGCGCAATGGCGACGGCTGAGGCGGGCAGGACCAAGGGCAGACTGAGGATGCCACAAACCAGGTCAGGGACAATTCCAAGGGCGACTTGGCTCGCTGCCCCCGCGGAAGTCAGCGTTGTTTCCACCAAGACCGCAGTTCAGCCACTCGAGGAATTCGCATTTCCAACCACGCCCGAACGATCAAGGAGCAGCAGGCCACGAAGGCGAGAGCCTTCAGCGCCTCGGGCCCGAGATCGGTGATGATTGCGCGCGCGGGTTCACCTCGCAGACCCGGCACTGCGATTGCCAGTGCGAGCACAGCCAACACCTGCAGAACGGATGCCCGCTTCAGCCAAGAGAAGGCCCCGCCAAACGACTCAGTTCCAACATCGGCCGAGAACCTCGACCAGCTCGCTACGAACGAAACCGAAGCACCTGCCAAACACAGAAGAAAGATCCCGCCGAACGCTTTCGTGCCAACCGACAATCCCGTTGCGCTTGGAAACAAGCCGATCAGCAACGGGGCCGCTACACAGGCGATCAGCAGTAGTAGACCGCCTGCTTCTAATCCGAGCCTCCACACGAGCGCCCGACGGAAGGATTCCTCGTTACCGGCTCGGAGGTCGGTTCGGTGCCAGAATACTCTGCCAAGTCCGACTCGCACAACTCACGTTTTGCGCCAAAGCGCTTACCACATTGTCGCCGCAAACCGAGCCCAGAGGTGCCATTCTCGGGGCTGATTGACCGAAGTACATAACCGGAGAAGCGTTGAGGGCAAAATGGACGGAGATCAGGCCAGCAGATCGTGCATTCTCTCCAAGGCGAGTTGGATGCGATCCAGAGCGGTCGCATAGCTGAATCGCAGATACCCCGCCCCGTACGCACCAAACGAGTCGCCTGCCAGGCAAGCCACGCCTGCGTCCTGGAGGATGCGTTCAGCCAGATCGTTGGCATTGCACCCGGTGGCCTCGACATTCGGAAAGGCGTAGAACGCTCCCCCGGGCTTTGCGCAACGGAAGCCAGGTATCGAATTGAGACCATCCACGATCACGTCGCGACGGCGGCGGAACTCGTCGACCATCGCGCGGACGCTGTCCTGAGGCCCTCGCAACGCCTCGATCGCGGCACGCTGGGTGAAGCTTGCCGTGTGGGACGCGGAATTGACCTGCAGCAGGCAAATGGCGTCCACCATCCACTTCGGAAGCACGCCGTACCCAATGCGCCAGCCGGTCATGGAGTACGCTTTGGAGAATCCGTCAAGCAGGATCGTCTTGCCAGCCATTCCGTCGATTGATGCAATTGAAAACGGCCGCTCATCGAAGGCGATGAGGTTATAGATCTCGTCCGAAAGCACGAGCAGATCGCGATTTGCGACCAGTTCGGCAATGGCTCGCAAGTCTCCTTGGGGGATCGTGCCGCCGGTCGGATTCTGCGGTGAATTCAGGATTACAAGCCGCGTGCGTTCCGACAGGAGTTCCTGGAACCGATCCAGGTCGATCGAGAATCCGCGACCCTCCAGCAGCGGCAGGGCAACCGGAGTCGCGCCACATGCGCCGATTACCGACTCGTAGATCGGAAACCCTGGATTCGGGTAAAGCACCTCGTCGCCTGGCTCAAGCAGCGCGAGCATCGAGTAGAACAGGATCGGCTTGGCGCCGGGTGTTACGACAACCTGGGATTCGTCGACCGAAATTCCGCGAGTGGCCGAGACATGCTCGGCGATGGCCTCCCGAAGTTCCGGGTCCCCCTGCGTGGGGCCGTATTTCGTATAGCCATCGGCAAGAGCCTTGCGACCCGCTTCCAGGATGTTGGCGGGAGTCGGGAAATCGGGCTCGCCAATCTCCATGTGAACAACGTCCCGTCCCTGGGCCTCGAGCGCGCGGGCCCTGACTAGCACTTCGAACGCGCCTTCGCCACGCATCCGGCCGATTCGCGATGCAACCTGCATTTCTGAGTGCGAGTGTAACAACGCCGGGCCGATTCCCGAGACACGGTGGGCAGTATCGGAACGAGCCAAACATGGCCGTTCCTCGCCATGGACAAGAATCTGGCATCAACCCGGCAAGGGCGCTCAGGTCCGGCCTGCGGAAGCCGGCCAGGGATGGCCTGGACGCACCATCGACAACGTCGCCAAGTCGCATCGGTTCGACACTCCACAGCGACGGTCGCCTCCTTGACCCTGATTCCCGTGCAATGCTGAGGGCTGCTCCGTGAGGTTTTCGCCACTATAGTTAGATCGCAAGGCTGCACGCATTCAGGGAGTCTATCGTCTAGCCATGTGGGAAGCCCGGAACAGGCATGAACACGATTGCGATGCCGTGCTATGGGACGGTGCCAGTGGCGGTTAGCGAGCGATCGCGCTCCGACACCGCCAGTGCTGCGGTCGAGGATCACAGCGACGACTCGATCGAAATTCACATGCGGCGGATGTTCCGCCTGATCTACCGCATCGTCGGTAACGTGCCCGACGCGCAAGACCTCACTCAAGAGGCGCTTGTCAAGGCACTGACCCGCAAGGGACAACTCAAGGACGACCGCAAGGCCACTCAGTGGCTGAACCGCATTGCGGTCAACACTGCCCTGGACTTCGTGCGCAAGCGCGGTCGGACAGCATTCGAAGAAATCGGCGACATGCCGGCGATCAAGGACGAGAGTCCCGAACAGCGAGTGCTGCGGGGAGAGGTCCGCTCATGGCTTGATGAGGGCCTAAAGTTGCTCTCCGAGCGCGAGAGGACAGCACTGGTGCTGAGGGATGTGGAGGACTTGCCGGCATCCGAGGTCGCCCTGGCTATGGGTTGCTCCACGGCGACGGTGCGATCACATATCGCCAATGCCCGCGTGAAGTTCAGGAAATACAAGGAAGGAAGACCGTCATGAACATCTTCCATCGACACCCTGACGAGCAGACCCTCTCTCTTTTCGCGGGCAGCGATCTCGGGCCACTGGCGCAGCGATTTGTCTTGCGACATGTCAATCGTTGTGAGTTGTGCCGCTCCGTTGTTGCGAGCTATTCGCAAGTACGGACCGAAATTGCGGGGCATTCAGCGGTCCCTGAGGTCGACTTCGAGGCTCTCGCCCACAATGCTCGCGTTGCCCTTGAACAACGGCAATCTGAGATCCAGGTGGGCAATCGCTGGCGGTGGAAGGCCGCTGTCGGCGGGTTGGCGGCGACGGTCCTGGTGGCCGTGGCCCTGATTCCAATGGAGAACGACCAATCCTCCGCTCCGACCGTCGCAACCGGTCAGCTGGACCCTGGGCTGACGAGCTTGCCGACGGCGCTGGAGGGGATGGCGGCCCAAATCACTTCGGAAGGCCATCTCGCTGTGCGCGCATTTCATCAGGGGTCCGGCACGATGACGATCACCGAGTACTACGCACCATGACACACGTCGCGACTCGATCAGCTCAGGCCTTGCTTGCGGCTGTACTCGCCATTCCGCTAGTAGCGGCAGAACCGGAAATCGCGATTGAGGTTTCAGAAGATGTGCCGTTGGAAGTCGTTGCGAGCGATTTCGGAAACAGCAACTTCGAGCCCCGCGGAAGCGCTCTCATCATCGAGCTGGACGGATCAATTCGCTTTCGTCATACCGGCGAGGCTGCAGTCAGGGCGGTGACCCTGGCGGTTGACGCCTATGGCGGGAGGCTCGGTGGCCGCGCCGCAGTCGCTGTCCCCAGCCTCCATGCCCGCACCGGCGAGGAGTTTGAGGTCTATTTGAACCTGCGCATGGTGCGCCCGCTACCGCTTCCGCCTGGTCCCGCGGTGAGAATCGCTCCGGACGGCGTGCTCTTCGACACCTTGGATGCGGCCGGGCCCGATCGATTGGACTCGGTTCGCAAAATGACCGTTCGTGAGCTCGAGGCGCGGCGTGACCGACAGTACTTCCTCTCGCAATGGGAGACCGGAGGTCGCGCGGCACTGGCTTCGGCTATTCAGGCGAGCCTCCACCGGCAAGCGACTCGGCCGCGCCTTGGTGTTCGCTTGGCCGGCGAAGGTCCGGCAACGGCTGGGAGCGATACCCGCGAAGTGCAGTTCTCGTTCATCCAGAACGCAGATGCGCCCTTGATCCTGGAGGGGGGCACAGCCCTTGTTTCTGGACTGGTTTCGGATTCTCCCCGCATCCGGCTTCGCAACCGGACCGACGAGACGGTTCGCCACTTCGAGATTGGCTGGCTCGTCCGGGACGGAGCAGGATCGGTCTATTCGGCGGGCGCCGCCCCCGTAGGAGAAGTGCGGCGTCTTCGGCCGGGCGAAGCTGTCGAAACGGGCGGGGACCGCCGGTTCGAACTACAGCCCGCTGGAACGGGAAGGCCGCCGGCGCTGGAATCCATGGCCGCCTATGTGCGAAACGCACAGTTCGATGACGGTAGCGTGTGGATCCCGAGCAGGCAGGCGTTGGAGGCATCCCGGCTGCTGCAGGCTTTGCCAGTCTCAGTCGAGGAGCGCAGGTTGACGCAGCTCTATCGGGAGCGCGGTCCAGCTGTAGTCGCGGCTGAGTTGGAGAAGCTGACGAAACGTACCGCCGCGGTCGATCAATAAACGAATCCCGCATCGCGGCGAATGGCGCCGCGGCATCGTCACCGCCGGGCTCCGGCTGTTGCTACACTAGTCTCTCTTGGGACGTTTCCCCAAGGCTTCAAGGGCTATGCTGCGGCTGATTGTCGCGCGCCTGTTCGTATACAGAGGTTGAGCCTTCCATGAGTCTACTAACTGCAGTCGTTGTTTGGCTGATCACACTTGCAATCTCGATCCCGTTCGTGACCCGCACCTGGTGGATGCCAGAGGCAATTACCGATATCGGCCGACTCATCGACGAGAGCTTCATGGTCACCTTGGCGATCACAGGGTTCATTTTCGTGGTCGCGCAGGTGGCGCTCGGCTACACGGTCTGGAAGTATGGGAGGAAATCGGATGGGTCTGCTGATTACACGCATGGCAACAACAAGCTGGAGATCCTATGGACCGCCGCTGCTTCAGTGATCTTCGTAGGTCTCACGTTGACCGGCTTCTCGGTGTGGGCGGAAACCCGCTTCATCGATCGTAGATCGATGGAGCCATCTGAGGGCCGCTTGATGATCGAAGTGACCGGGCAGCAGTTCGTTTGGAACATGCGCTACCCGGGCGAGGACAATCAGTTCGGCCCGACTGACATCAACCTGATCGACGACGCCGCCGGCAACCCCGTGGGGCTGGACCGAGACGGTCCGGGCGGTGCAGACGACATCATGGTGCCGGAGATGAGAGTCCCGGTGAACCGCGAAGTGGAACTCGCCCTGAAATCGAAAGACGTCTTGCACAATTTCTTCGTTCCGGAATTGCGGATCAAGCTCGACACGGTTCCAGGCCTTGTCGGCACTTTGCGATTCAAGGCCGACAAGGAGGGCAAATATGAAATCGTCTGCTCGGAGCTGTGCGGCCTGGGACATTACAAGATGCGTAGTTTTCTCTATGTGGTCAGTGAAGAAGAGTACGACGCCTGGATGGAAGAGCAGGCGTCGTATTTGTTCTGAGCGGCAGCGTGACGTGGGCGTTGAGGATTTGAAGGCATGACCGAAGTTCAGGTATCCGAAGAAGTCGCCGAATACACGGAAGTGCACCGGCACCCAGAGCCGAAGAGCTTCATCTGGAAGTACATCTTCTCTGTTGACCACAAAGTCATCGGCATCCAGTACCTGATGCTGGCGGTCGCGGCGGTGTTCGTCGGGATGTTCTTGAGCTTGCTGGTCCGCTTGCGGCTGGTCTGGCCCGAGGAGTCTATCCCGTTGCTCGGACAGCTCTTTCCCATCGGTGCGCCGGACGGAGTGATGACTCCCGAGTTCTACTTGGCCATGCTCACGATGCACGGCACGATCATGGTCTTCATGGTTCTGACCACAGCGCCGCAAGGCGGATTCGGCAATTACTTCCTGCCGATCCAGATCGGCGCGGCCGATATGGCGTTCCCTCGGCTCAACATGCTGTCCTTCTGGAGTACCTTCGTTTCGTTCATGCTGCTGCTTGCAGCCTTCTTCGTCGAAGGTGGCGCTCCCTGGTCCGGCTGGACCGGGTACCCGCCGCTGAGCGCGGTTCCGGAAGCTACCGTCCAAGGTTTCGGTCAGGACCTTTGGGTCGCATCAATCGCCGTCTTCTGCATCGCCTCGCTGCTGGGTGCATTGAATTTCATCGTGACAACCCTGGACCTGCGGGCCAAGGGCTTGACGATGTTCCGCATGCCACTGACGTGCTGGACATGGTTCGTGACCGCGATCCTGGGACTGCTGGCATTCGGCGTGTTGCTCGCCGCCGGCGTGCTGCTGCTGATGGATCGCAATGTCGGCACCAGCTTCTTCGTGCCGGGCGGATTGGTGATCAGCGACAAGCAGATCGATCACTCAGGCGGGTCGCCGATCTTGTGGCAGCATCTGTTCTGGTTCTTCGGGCACCCGGAGGTCTACATCGCGATCCTGCCCGGAATGGGGGTTACTTCGCATATCCTCTCGACCTTCGCGCGCAAGACGGTATTCGGCTACAAGGCCATGGTCTATGCGGTTCTGGCGATCGGGTTCCTTGGCTTCGTGGTCTGGGGACATCACATGTTCGTCAGCGGCATGAGCCCGTACTCGGCATTCGTGTTCTCCATCCTGACGATGTGCATCGGCGTTCCGTCGGCGATCAAGACATTCAACTGGATCGGCACGATGTGGGGTGGCAAGATCCGCTTCACCTCGCCGATGCTGTTCTCGATCGGATTCGTGTCCCTCTTCGTCACGGGAGGCATTTCGGGCATCTTCCTGGGCCAGCCGACCATCGACTTGTTCTTCCACGACACGTACTTCGTTGTTGCGCACTTCCATCTGATCATGGGCGTCGCAGCGATCTTCGGCATGTTCGCGGGGCTGATTTTCTGGTTCCCGAAGATGTTCGGTCGAATGATGGACGAGCGTCTCAACAAGATTCACTTCTGGATGACATTTGTGGGTGTCTACGCGATCTTCGGACCAATGCACTACCTGGGCATGATGCCGCACCCGCGTCGATACGCGGAGATCACGAGCGTCGACTACTTGGAGGCAATGGGTGCCGCTGACTTGCATCTGTTCATCACCGCCGCGGCGATACTGACGATTCTGGCCCAGTTCCTCTTCCTGTTCAACCTGATCAAGAGCATATTCAAAGGCAAGGAGTGCCGGGACCCGAATCCGTGGGAGGCGACAACACTGGAATGGACGATCTCGTCGCCACCGCCGCACGACAACTTCGCCGGCAAGGTCCCCCATGTCTACCGCGGCGCTTACGATTTCAGCTTGCCGGGCACCAAGCGTGACTTCGCGATGCAATGCAACAACGACGAGGCAGTCTTCGGCTCGCGACCGGCCAGTAGCGGTGACTAGGTTCATGCCTGCGACTCTCACAGCGACGGAGACCGAAGCCCAACTTGAAGGGGGCGACGGAGGTTTCGTCACGCTTCCACCTACTGGTGACGACGGCTGGGACGGTTCCGGTCCTGACGCTGGTCTTGTGCAGCGTTACAAGCTGGGGGTCTGGATCGGCATGGGCGGCATCACGATGTTCTTCGCCGCGCTGACCAGCGCCATGGTCGTGCGACAAGGCCTGTCAGGGGACTGGCAACCGTTCTCGCTTCCACCCGTGCTGTACGTCAGCACACTGGTGCTGCTGGTATCGAGTTTCGCTATTGAGCGGGCTCGGCGCGAGATGCGTCAAGCCAGGCAGGATGGATTGCAGCGGTGGGTGAACGTCACCTCAGTGCTGGGCTTGGCTTTCCTGGCATGCCAAGTCATCGGATGGCAGGAACTGGTGGGCCGAGGGATTTACCTGGCATCCAATCCAGCTAACTCTTTCTACTACGTACTGACGGCGGGGCATGGCGCGCACCTCCTTGGTGGAATTGCGGCCTTGGGCTACATCTGGGCACGCACACGCAGCGCAAGGGCCTGGCCGACGCGGGAAGCTGCCGTGGAGGCGGCGGCGCTTTATTGGCATTTTTTGGATGTCCTGTGGATCTACATCCTGGGACTGCTGCTGTTCTGGAGGTAACGGATGTCAGAAGGGCATGCGGCCATGGCCGCCGAACCGACCTGGCAAGGAGGCGGAACGCCTCTTGCGGTCGGCCACAAGAAACTCGGGATGTGGCTGTTCATTGTCTCGGATACGCTGACTTTCTCGGCTTTGCTGGTCGCATACAGCTTCGTGCGTGCGGCAAATGACTGGCCGACTCCATTTCATTTCTATCCGTCAATCGTGTTCTCGACGGTGATGACGCTGGTCCTGCTAACAAGCAGCCTGACCATGGTTTACGCTGTCTCGGCGGCGCATCACGGGGCGCGGCGCAAGGCGGTCAAATGGCTCTGGTGGACAGCTTTGTGTGGCTTGACATTCGTGGTGCTGCATGGATACGAATGGTTTCACCTGATGCACGACGAGGGCATGTATCCGTGGACGAACCCGTACGGGACCCCGGGGTTTGGGGCAACGTTCTTCACAATCACCGGGCTCCACATGTTCCATGTGATCACCGGCGTAGCGTACCTAGGCATAATCGCCGTGCGCTATCGTCGCGGGCGCTACCTGCCGGAGGATGTCGAAGTCGCCGGTCTGTACTGGCACTTTGTGGACTTGGTCTGGATGTTTGTATTCCCGATGATTTACCTGCTCTCCACGAGCGTCGACTGAGCGAGAATTACTGCAATGCTGGTATCCCTGATCGGCTATCTCTTCTGCTTGGCTCTCGGTATCTGGGGCTTCTATGTCACTGGTACCCAGCTGCTTCACGGGACGCTCGTCTCGTCGCTGGACAATCTTTTCCTCACGCTGTTCGCGGCCTTGATGGGAGTCACGGCGTTCGGCTATCTTGCCTGGCGATTCATCCCGGTCCTGACGGCCGGCGGACCATCGGGCAGCGGAGCTGTCTCCGCAACGGCACCATATGTGCTGCCCGAGGATCCGGAATTCAACGACCCCCACTTGTCGATGTTCAACAAGGTATGGATCGGCTTACTGGTCCTGACGGCCATTGAAGTCGTTCTGGCCTACGTGCAGATCGCCGGCGTGATGATCATGCTGATCATCCTGCTGGTCCTGTCAGTGGTCAAGGGAGGCATGATCATGTCCAGGTTCATGCACTTGCATTTCGACCACCCGCGCCTTTCGTGGATCGTAGTGGCCCCTGCAATCTTCTGCATTCTGGTAATGTGCGGCTACTTCTTCCCGGACAGCTTCCGGCTGCTGGATCTGCGCCCGTGAGTCATCTGATGCGGCCACAGCGCTTCCGAAGCGCCGGTGCTTTTGCCGTTCTGGCGCTCGGGGTGTTGCTGGCGCTGCCCGTGACGGCCCCGAGCCAAGGCTGCCCGATGTGCCGCGAGACGGCTGGCTTCGAGACGGACCGGGCCATTGGCGCGCTGAAGCGCGGCATCCTGACCCTCGCCATCCCGCCGATGGGTATCGCGCTGGGAGTAGCTTGGCTCACCTGGAAACGTGCGAACCGGCCGCTCCCCGACTAGTCTCGACGGCCGTTGAGACCCTCTGTCCAAGCCCGGCCATGGCGGCCGGGTTTTTTCTTGCATGCGGCTATTGCCTTGCGCCCTAAAATATTGCAGAATGATTAAGCGAATTAAGATATGGTTAAGATTCTAGCAGCACTGCTCATGGCATCCTTGGCGCCCGGCGCTCTCGGTGCGACATGGACAGTGTGCGTGGAAGGCAGCGGCGAGTTGCTCAACACTCCTCTCCGAGGTGCCGTGCTCAGGGAGTTTCGCGAACTCATGGGTGGACGGGGCGCAGATCTTGGGTTCGGAACTTGCGTGCGGGACTCCCGCCGGATCCGTCTGGAGATCCAGGACGAGCCGCCCGATCATCTCGATGGTGTCCTGGGCCTGGCATATCGCCGGAGCGAGCGGATCGAACCTCGTCTGAAGGTGTTCTACGGACCGCTGGTCCGGTACATCGGGGACCCCAACAGCACGCAACTGATCGGGAGGGCGATCGCGCGGGTGGCCGCGCACGAGGCGATGCACTTTCTCGAGCAGCAGCCGGAGCACTGCGCTGACGGACTGTAAGCATTCAGGTTTCGGGGCGCTACAGTTAGGCTCTGCCGCAGAACCACGGGAGTAGCACAGAGACATGCGCACCGGATTTCGTCGGCGAGTTCAACGCTGAGGCAAAAGAGTTCCGGGGCAGCCGGAGGAGCACACGGTCGGCGTCGGTAGAGCGGGTGGATGGCGTCGGGCAAGGCTCGATGGGCAAGCAGAATATCGGCGGAGCACTTGACCTTGACTTGGCCTCGGCAACCTTGCCATCGTAGGACCGGGCGGTCAGCTCGGTCGTTGTGGGCAGGACGAAATCCAGCAAGCAAGGACAGCCAGTCGGGGGGCGGCCCACGTGCGCTCACTGTGAGCAACTCCAACGCGCACTCGACGCCGCACAGTCCGACATGCAGGCTGCGCGGGAACGGCAGGCCAAGCTGCAAGCGCAGCTGGCGAACCTGCAACGGATGCGTTCAGATCTCAAGGCGGAGGTCGGCTGAGCCGATGTTCGGGATGCCCGCGGAGGCGGGCATCTAGCGCGAGCGCGCAGGGCGTGTTGGTGCGAGCAGGACCGTCTGCCAGTCCCGCTGCAGCGGATACACAAAGACCGCCTTGGGCGTCTTCGCCGGCGCCGTGCCCCAGGCCCCGCGCGCCTGGGTCTGTCCCAGGTAGTGCCAGTTCGAGGCGCGGTAGCAGGTTCCCTTGTGCTGGTCGCTGACATACGTTTCGACCAGCACGGGCAGCACTGCATGGATCCGCTGCCAGTCCGCGGCCAGCTGGCGCAAGCTCAGGCCCAGCGCCTTCGAGGCCAAGCATTTCACGCGGACCCAGGGAAACAGCAAAAAACGGGCTTGCCGCACAATCCGCTCCAGCGGCCGGCGGGGCTGGTCCTGCCAGCCGATCCAGCGGTCCCGCACCGGCAGGTAGCGGGCGGCGAAATCGTACAGCAGGCAGCCCAGCAGGCGTTGCTGACGGTCTTCGAGGAAGTAGCGCAGGTGGCAGCCGATGGGCTGGCGATAGCCCAGTGGATGGTAGCGGGCGAGGAATTCGTTCCACAGGGCGGCCTCAGCGCGGCCGCTCACGAGCCGCAAGCGCAGCGGCTCGAGCTGTGGCAGGGGGCCGTCGAGCGGGGCTTGGGGCGCGCTGCGCTCGCCCGGCGAGAGCGGCCCTTGGCGGCCCCGTCCGGGGCCTTGGCGGGCGGGCAGGGCCAGGATCGAGAGCCGTTCGAGTGCCTCCAGCAGACGCATCGCCAGTTGGATGCGGTTGCTGCCGCGAGGGGTCTGCCAGCGCAGGTGCTCGCAGACGGTGTGGCCCAGTTCGGTGCGGCTCAGCAGGGGCAAGCTGGTGACGATCTCCTGGATGTCCGCAAGCTGGCTCCGGCGCAGGCGCTGGCCGCACAAGGTGGTCGAGGCCAGCCGCACGATGCGCGGGTCCAGCTCGGCGGCCGAACGGGCCATTCAGGCCGCCTTGTCCAACTCGCTGTCCGCGCTGTTGGCGACAGACGGGATCCAGTCCGCCGGGGCCTTGCTGAGTTGTTCCCGACGCTGCTCGCTGAGGCGCCACGGCAGCCAGGGATCCAGCTGCTGCGGGGCCTTGTTGCCATTGCGGGCACAGGCCGCCAGCCAGTCCAGCATCCAGGCATACGGGTTCAGGCCCGCCAGCCGCACGGTCGCGAGCACGCCGAACAGCAGACCCGCCGCGCGCGCACCGTCCGGCCCGCCCGAGCCGAAGCTGGTGTAGCGGGCGATGACCGGCCCCCGCAGAACCCGCTCCGACAAATTGTTGTCGAGCGGGATGCGCGGGTCGGCCACGAAGCGGCTCAGCGATGCGCGGTGACTCAGCAAGGCACCCAAAGCCCGTCCTTGCGCATCCACGCGGGCCAGCTCGGCACCGTGCCGGCTGCGGCCTGGGCCCGCCTGCTCGAGCCGCAGCCACTCGCTCGTGCGCTGCCCGCCCTCTTCCCGGGCGCGCTCGAACAACTCCTCCACCCGCGTCTGCAACTGCTGCTGGAGCTCTTGGAACTGCCCGCTTTGCCGCTCCAGCGGTCGCTGCGGATCCCACTGCTGGAGCCGCTGTCGGTTCAGCTGGAACAATGCGCCGATGCGCTCGACCCACTCCTGCGCCCACGCCTTGCGGTCCGGGTGACCGGTGCCCACCCGCACAAAATTACGGCGGACATGCACCCAGCAGTGGGCCAGCAGCACCCGCTTCGGAAACTGCTTGGCAAAGGCCTTGTACGTGCTGTAGCAGTCACACACCAGCACGATCAACCCGCTCTGGCCGACCAACGTATCGAGCAATTGCCGGGCGGAGTCCAGGCCCCGGGTCGGCAGGATCCGCATGCGCACCGTGTTGCCGGCCAGACAGGCCCACAGCCAAGACTTCGGCTTCTGTCGCCCGCTCGGCGGCGGGTCCTTGTTGTCGTCCCCGCCCGCGGCCAGCCACTGCACCGGCCAGGAGGTCTCGTCCGCCTGGGCCACCGGCTGCTGCTGTTGGTACTCCCCGATCGCCGCGTCCAGCGGCTCGAACAGCTGCGCGAGCCGCCGCAGCCCCGTCGACAGCGTCGACTGCGGCACGCGCAGCCCCAGTGCCGCCAGATCCCGGGCCACCGCCGCCTGCGGACGGAACAGCGCGTAGACCTGCACCAGACACCAGGCCCACACACTGGTGCCCAACTGGCTGGTGCCCAGCCGGGGAGCCGGCGGGGCGCTCACCGGCCGGGCTGAGCCACAGTCGCAGTCCGGACAATAGCGCTGGCGCACCACCTTGCGTACCAGCGCGTTCCAGGCCAGCTCGTACAGCCAACTGATCTTGTGCCCGCACGCTACGTAGGCGGTGCCGCAGTCCGCACAGCGGCGCTCCTGCTCGGGCACGTCCAGCCACTCGAACACCACCGGCAGGTCGGGCCGCTGCTCGCGCGGCGGGGTCGGCGAACCCGGTTGCCGCCCGCGCTGCCTGCGCGGCCGGACCGCCGGATCCTTGCTCGCGGGCTGCTCCGGCGCGGGCGTTGCGGTCGCTGGCGGGTCGGCCGACCGCTCGGCAGCGACTCCGGCCGTCGCGGACGGGTCGTCCCCGCCCGCTGGCGTGGCCTCGCTCTTGCGTCCGAACAGCGACCGTTGCAGGTTCGCCAACTGGGCTTGCAGCCCAGCTTCCCGTTCCTGCGCAGCCTGCAAGTCGGACTGCGCAGCGTCGAGTGCGCGTTGGAGTTGCTCACAGCGAGCGCACGCGGGCCGCCCCCCGACTGGCTGTCCTTGCTTGCTGGATTTCGTCCTGCCCACAACGACCGGGCTGACCGCCCGATCCTACGATGGCAAGGTGGGCGAGGCAAAGTCAAGTGCTCAGCCGATATTTTCTTGCTTGCCCATCGAGCCCTGCCCGACGCCATCCACCCGTCCCATCGACGCCGACCGGTTGCTCCTCCGGCTGCCCCGGAACTCCTTGCCTCAGCGTTGAGCTTGCCGCCGAAATCCGGTGCGCCTGCCTCTGCGCTACTCTCGTGGTTCTGCGTCAGAGCCTAACTGTAGCGCCCCGAAACCTGAATGCTTACGACGGACTCATGCGACCCGAATTCTCGGTATGGGAACTCTTGGGCTCCGATCGTGGACCGTTTCGACCCGCTCACGATTGCAAGGCAGTCGATTCGCGCGAGTCTATGCAAGGGCTGCGCTCTACTGCCGGGCAGCACAATGCCCAGGGCCGGGATCGTCGCGAGCGCGGAGCTTCGTAGGTACCGGCGGACGTCCGAATGCCGACTGCTACGATCCGCTGCTCGTCGGAGTCAGGTGGATTCGGGTCACGAGCCAGTGGTCCAGTCACCGGAGGCAAAGGAGATTGTGCCGGCGTGTCATCCGGTGACTACTCCAGCAGGAGCGCCATGACACAGCCTAACGGTCATCCATCAGGTGATCCCAATGAGCTGCGGCCTTTTCGATCACGGCCGGCAGATCTTGATCGAGCATGAGGCCGTCATCAATCAGGGAGAGGCCGGCTTCGGCCACCATCCCGAGGTACTCCGCCCTGCTCCCGTAGCGTTCCTCCACAGATGGCCTGGGATCGTGACTGGCTTCGCGTTCCGCGCGAGTGCGAGCAAACGGAATGTATGACCCGACCATGCTCGAAATCTCGTGCGTAGGTCCGGACTTCTCGTTGAAGAGGTTCCATCCGGTATAGGTCGCGAGCGGAACCTGCAGTTCGGGCATCCGTACGCCGGCAGTTTCGTTCCCATCCGAATCGACAGATGGCACGAGGATCGGGAAGGCCTGGCCAACCGTGGGCGGTTCTTGCGTGACAACACCATCGCTGATGAAGCGCGGTCCGTAATCGACACGATAGGCCCGGTGAACCCGAGCCGATTTGTTGACTCCCGGAATGTCCGGAAAACCCAGGTTGTCGGCCTGAACCAGTTTCCGGTCGGCGATCTTGGGATAACGGCTCGACGGAGGCTCCGACTTTCCCGCCGTCCACGCGCTCATTGCCTGCAACAGCGCTCGCATTGACCACCGGAAGTCAAGAGGATTCCATTTCTGCTGTCCGATCGAAATCGAAGGCGGAAACGATCCCGGTCCGTGCTGGGCGCCGGAAAACAAGAAGATCCGGACGTTGTCAAACAGTTCGATGTCACGACTCCCGGTGACATCCGTGTGAATAAGGGAGGCGGCGCGCCCCCAGTACTCGTACGACGAGTTCGTGTAGAAGATCTTGGGCCAAAACTCCCGGTCGAGCCGGTGTGTCAGTATGCCATCCTTGCGGCCGGTTTCGGGTTCGGCCTGTTCCCGGTCGGTGAATGGGAAAATGTCAGTCGGATACAGGAAGTTCATATAAGGATGCGCGTCGCGCGAGGGCTGCGCGAAACGGTGGTTGAAGCTGCCGCGCCCGCCTCCGGCAACATGCGACATGATCCCGTCAAAGGCGATCCTGCCTGACTCGTCCTCATTGAATCCGTAATAAAGAAAGGTACGCAAGAATCGTCCGCTCTGCGAGATTCCGAATGCGATTCCGCGGTCGATCGCGCTCTCATCGATTCCGAGCGCTGCCGACCCTTCGTACTTCAGGTGCGAGACTGCGTCCCGGACAGCTGTCGGTCCGAGTCCTACGAGGGGAGGATTCTCGGAAACATATACCACTTCATAGATTCGGCCCGGCTCGAAACCTCCTTCCAAATGAACCGTGCCTCGATCGGGTACCAGCTCGCCGTTCTCCATGCGACCAAAGCTCCATCGGTCGCGCGGGATGGTCTCGCGTTCACCGATGGCGGAGTCACGGACGGTGAGAACGTTTTCGGGCGCGTCGGGATCCGCAACCAGGTAAGGGACATGGTTGCGATCTGCAAGGGAATGCGAGAGTTCCCGGTCGCGGACAACGAAGTCGCTTCGGACAAGGCCCCGGATAGGCGCGTCCTGGCCTCGAGCAATGGAAGTGGTCAGGCGCAACAATCCGGGCAGGTGAGGCGGATCGAACTGCCAACCGAGCCATAGCAAGGTGTACCCCTCCGACAGCAGGAAGCCGTCGCCGAAATGTCGTCGGTCCATGGGATCGAGACTTCCCGCGGCAAGATTGAAGAAGCCCAGCATGCCCTTCCTGCCGCGGTTCGACACTTCGTAGAGGAGAGCGCCGTTACCTCGACCTGGGTCAATAGGCTTGAGCATGAAGAACTCCGAGGAGAACGTGACGTTGCCATTCGAGTCACGTGGCGCCATGTCAATGTCGGTGATAATCTGGTTCGCAGAATTCGAAGGATCGACCGCGAAGCGGATCGTGCCGGTAATGCGCTCGTAAGGGCCGGCAAGACCGAACGATTTGCCGTCCAAGACGGTTTCCCGGCTGTCGATTTCTATCTCGACGACCCGCGCTGGCCCGGCCGCTGGTAACAGCGCGAGCATGGTCAATAGCAGGAGCGAACGATGCATTTGCCCATTACAAGCCCAAGGGACAGGAAAATCAAGAGCTTGGAGCGACTGTGCCGGGCAACAAGAGTGGGGGCAGGCTACGTGAAAGGCGTCACTATGCCATGGTGAAGAAACCTTGCAAGACGCACCCCGAAATGGAAGGACAAGGCGTCGCTGAGCTTCGATTGTTGAGAGTGTACCGGAAACGCATCGCCTTGGAAGTCCAGCAATTGGGATATCATCGTTTGCGAACAGATCCTGTCGTCGAAGAAGGTTAAGTGCCCACTAGCGATGTGAGGACGCGGCTTCAACTCTCACATTGGACACCATTACCTGTTGCACCCTCAGTAGATGCGGCTCTCCTGAAGAGTGCGCGACACGCCGATTGACTCCACCCAATGCTCTGAGGTCTCGCGAAAATAGACTTGGAAGACCGCGAGGAGTTTCGAGATGAGCAGCCGTGCGCCTTCCTCGATGTATCTTACTGGCTCGTTGGTGATCGTCTCCTGAACAGCAGTGGTCAGCTCATTTTGGACGGAAGCATTATTGGATCGGCGGTTCCCGAAGCACACTGGGTCAGCCACCGGCCATGATGCGCTTCTCGAATCGCATCTATTGAATAGTCTGGGCCGCATCCAGCCCGATGCGTACTCTCCGCTCGACCAACATACGCGACGCTCACCATCGGTGAGCGTCTAACCGGATGTTGAGGAACCTTCCTTCGCTACGGTTGAACGGCCATACCTGCTGACCCGCCAGCCTGACCGGTGGCTACAACCCATGCCCAATAGGCTATATTGTCAGCCTTCGAAGACGACCATCACGCTACGGTGTATGAGCGAATGGGAAGCGCCCTGACTTCAAGTGTGGAGAGATCAAGACGTGTCGACGCATTGTCTATGTCGAAGCCCACGACATCTCCTGCAGCATCTAGATCGACGTTGAGTCCGTTGGACACTTCGCGCGTTTCTGTGCCGGGGCTTCGCTTGAACTCGACGTAGAGGCTGTCGGTATCCGCATAGTAGTGAAGTTTCATTCCATTCCTCTTCGAAATCCGCGACCAAAGAAAGCATTGTGGACGGTTTCTCCGTCCTCCAGAGTTACGACGCGAAGAATCCGTGGCGCACTCTCGCCGGGGACAGTGATCGCGCCCCACCACCGGATCCGCCCGTCCGGTTGTTCGGAGCGTCGTAGCGGAGCCGCGATGACCTCGGCACACCAAGCTGGCTCGATGTATGGACGCTTTCGCCGAACTTGCTCATCGAAGTAGCGCGTCGTTTTCACCTAACTTAGTCCCGATTAAGCTCCGAAGTGAAACAGGGGGACTCTCGGTGCAATCTCTCCGCTAAGCACATGATAAGGAGGCGTTGGGTCTCTTGCAACGGCTATGCGTGCGAGAGTTCAAGGGGTTCCTCAGAGTGTGAACGAGTTGGCCGGCCAACTTCTTGGTTGGCTCGTTTCGCGAAACTGCATTGAGCCGGTCGCGGAGGCTCTCCTTACAAGGTGCCGGGTGTCTCGGATTTGAGTCACAACAGCCAATGAGATTTCCGCTCCAGTCTCCGTGTACGGCTCACCGCGGGATCTTGCCATCGGCAGCCTGCGCCTTGGCCGGACCAACGCTTGACCATTCTGCAAGACACAGGCCCGGACGCCTGACCGGACCACTGCTGCACTGTTCTGGAAGACGTGGGCCAGGACGTCAGCCCCTTGCCGTCGATGAATCGACAGCAAGGGACCGTGTACCCGGACTAGAATGGAACTACGGGACGGCACAGCACCTTCCGTCGCGGCCCCCCTCGCGAATCCCGACCCGAACGGCACGGTATCCGCGCGCTCGTGTCGCATCGCTGGCGACCCACCTCATGAAGATCGGCTTCATCAGCCTCGGATGCCCCAAGAACCTCGTGGATAGCGAGGTCATGATGGGCCTCTTGGAGGCTCGCGGGCACGAACTCACACAGGCTCCTGAAGAGGCCGAGGCGCTGGTTGTAAACACATGCAGCTTCATCGAACCGGCCAAGCAGGAATCGATCGACACAATTCTCGAAACCGCTGAGTACAAACGCACGGGCCGCGCGCGTCGGCTGGTCGTGGCGGGCTGCCTGGTCGAACGCTACCGAGACGAGCTCAGGGAGCAGATCCCCGAGGTCGATGCCGTGCTGGGCACCAGCGAGATCGAATCGATCATCGGCCATTGCGAGGGCTGGGATTCACCGCCTCTTCAATCCGACTCGAAAAGCTACCTGTACCACGACCTGACTCCCAGGCGCCGCGCGACACCGCGCCACTTCGCCTATCTGAAGATCAACGAAGGCTGCGACCACCCTTGCTCGTTTTGCATCATCCCTCAGCTCCGGGGCGGTTTTCGCAGCCGCCGATTCGAATCTGTTGTGAGCGAGGCCGAGCGGCTTTTCGCCGAGGGGACCCGGGAACTGACGCTGATCGGGCAGGATACCACCGCCTACGGCGAGGATCTCGGCATTCGGCAGGGGCTGCCCGCTCTTCTCGATCGGCTGGCTCGAATTGAGGACGCCGGTTGGATCCGAGTGCTCTACGCCTATCCCAATCGCGTGACCAACCTCTTGCTGGAGACCATCGCCCGCCACGAGCCGCTTTGCAGCTATCTCGACATTCCCCTCCAGCATGCCAGCGCCAACGTGCTCCGTCGCATGCGTCGAGGATCGAGCGGGGATATCTTCCTGAAGACGATCGAGCGGATTCGCCGCATGATTCCGGGAGTGGCGCTCCGCACCAGCTTCATTGTCGGGTTTCCCGGCGAAACCGAGGCCGACTTCGAAACGCTCTGCCAGTTCGTCAAGGCAGCCGAATTTGACCATGTTGGGTCATTTCGGTACTCCGACGACGAGAACAGCGCGAGCTTCGAACTCGATGGCAAGCTCGACAAACGCACGATTTATAACCGGCAGCGGCGGCTGATGGCTCTTCAGCGCACGATATCGCGCCGCCGCAAGCGCCTGCTCGTTGGCCAGCGGCTGCCGTTGCTGGTTTCAGGGCCCTCATCCGAAACCGACTTGTTGTGGGAAGGGAGACTGCAAACCCAAGCGGAAGAGATCGACGGCAAAACCTATCTCACCAAGTTCCCGGACGGCGCCACGCCGCAGCCAGGGGATGTCGGTACTGTACGGATCACTCGTGCCGGAGATTACGATCTGTTCGGCGAAATCGAGTGCATCACGAAGCCCGCTTCCGGGCCGCCGAACAATCCACTCCCCGTGCTTCAATAACGACTCCGGAAGGCCAGCGATTAATGGAACCGACGCCAAGACCGTGCCCGATCTGCGGAAAACCTGTCGCAAAGAGCGCAGAGTTGTATCCATTCTGCAGCGACCGCTGCCGGACGCAGGATCTTGCCAACTGGGCAACAGGCGTATACTCGGTGCCTGCTCCGGCAAGCGAAGCCGACGAACATCTCGGCGCTCGCCATAGTTCGGACGAAAGCAGCGACAGTGGGTAAGCCTACCTTCACCGTGGCCATCGCCACCTGGTTCTATGTCGGCTATGCACCCGTCGCACCCGGGACAGTCGGGGCAATCTGCGCTTGGGGACCGGCTTGGTTCGTTGTCCACGGGCTGGGGTTCCCAGCCTGGACCTTCGCCTTGGTTGCGATCGCGATCGCGCCGATTGGGATTTGGAGCGCCGGGGTGGCCTCGTCCCACTTCGGATCAAGGGACCCTTCGAGAGTAGTAATCGACGAGGTCATCGGCCAATGGATCGCAATCGCGCCAGCGGCACAAGACTCATGGCCGCAATGGATCGCTGCCCTCGTCCTCTTCCGCCTATTCGACATCGCCAAGCCCTTTGGTATCCGTCGCTTAGAGGCTCTGACAGGCGGACTCGGAGTGGTCGCCGACGATGTCGGCGCGGGGGTCTGCGCTATGCTTGGAGTGTTGTTGATCCGCTGGATCGGCTTCTGATTCGGCCTTTCACCCGACCTGATTCATGGCTCGCCGTCGCGACTTGGAAATCCGGATTGACAGCATCTTTCCGTCAGCAGCCATTCCGGGCGGACAAATCATGGTTCGGGGCAGCGGCATGGCCGCCGAGCCGCGCGACCAGCCGGAAGTTTCGTTCGGCGAGGCTCGTGGCCGCCTGATCTTCAGCGGTCCGGAACGGATCCTGGTCACCATACCGTCGGAAGTGGAGGACAACGAATTCCGAATCACCGCCGGCAAGGCCACTAGCGCACCTGTCCCGTTCGCACTCGGCCGGCAACTCGCGGATGACGTGCATCCTGTCGCGAATCCTGCCATAGACCCGGATGGCAACGTCTACACGACACAGAGCGGCCCCCGAGGCAAGAAAACACCCGTTTCCATCTACAAGATCGCCCGCGATGGCGGCACCATGAGTGCGTTTCTGTCGGGGATCGTCAACCCGACGGGCTTGTTGTTCCGTCCCGACGGGACCCTGCTTGTATCAAGCAGGCACGAAGGCACGGTCTACGCGGTCGATCCCAAGGGGGAAATGGAGGTCTTCGCCGAAGGCATGGGAATCGCCACGGGACTCGCCATGGACAGCGAAGAAAACGTCTACGTGGGCGATCGCACGGGGACAGTTTTCAAGATAAGCCGCGACCGCAAGATCTACGTGTTCGCAACCCTTGAGTCGTCCGTGGCAGCCTATCACTTAGCTGCCGGGACAGACGGAAACCTGTTCGTTTCGGCGCCAACCACATCGAGTTTCGATGCCATTCGCCAGATTGACTCGGAAGGATCGGTGACTGTGTGGCGGCGCGGATTCGGGCGCCCGCAAGGCATCGCGTTTGATGCGTCCGACCGCCTGCATCTCTGCGCATCCTATCGGGGGCAGAGGGGGATCTTCCGCCTCGGAGAGGACGGTGGCGCGGAACTGGTCGTTTCTGGCCAAGGCATCGTGGGTCTGGCGTTCGAACCGGAGGGCGGATTGGTTGTTGCCACTGGAAACAGCCTCTATCGCATTCCTCAACTCTCCTGAGGCTCTCGTCTTCTTCGTAGCGACGGGGCAACCGCACCCTCGGCGGGTCGGACAGCAGCTAATGCATGCAGAAATCATTGCCGTTGGCACCGAATTGCTAGCCCCAAACAAGCTGGACACGAACTCCCTGTATCTGGCCCGCAGACTCTCCGAAAGGGGGATCCTCTTGGTCCGGAAGTCCATCGTTGGCGACGACCGCGAACTGCTGGCTGACGAGATCCGACGATCCCGTGACGCATCCGAGGTCGTGATCCTGACTGGCGGACTGGGGCCGACCCTGGACGACCTGACACGCGAGGCGGCTTCTGACGCTACCGGACGCGTCCTGAACCTCAGTCAGGCGATCGTGAAGGAGATCGAGGAGCGCTTCCGCAAGTTCAACCGCCCGATGGCGGAAGTAAACAAACGGCAAGCGTACGTCTTGGAGGGAGCCGAGATTCTCCACAACCCTCGGGGCACGGCTCCAGGCCAATGGCTGGAGGACAAGCACGGCATCCTGATCTTGCTGCCCGGGCCGCCGCGCGAACTCGAGCCCATGTTTGAAGTGGCCTGCCTGCCCCTGCTCGACCGGAACGCTCCGCCCTTTCGCTTTCACACGCTGACGCTCCGCGTGGCCGGCATCGGCGAATCCGACGTAGATCAACGCATAAGCGCGATCTACAGCGCCGAGACAAGGGTGGCGACCACGATCCTGTCCGCTCCCGGAGACATCCAAATCCACCTGCGCGCACAGGCCGACGATCAAGATGAAGCTCGATTGATCGCGACGGCCCTCGGCTCGGCAATTCGGGAGGAACTGGGCGAGGCGGTGTACTCCACGGACGGCAGGAGCCTGGACTTGACTGTTGCGAGCCTCCTGCGGGCCAGGGGTATCAAGCTCGCGGTTGCGGAGAGCTTCACGGGGGGCCTGCTCTCAACGAGGCTGACCGATGCCTCTGGAAGCTCAGAGTTCTTTGCCGGAGGAATCGTGAGCTATGGTGATGCTGCTAAGCGAGACTGGTTGGGGATTGACGGCGAACTCTTGGGGAGATCCGGAGCCGTCAGCTCGGAAGCGGCCGCTGCTATGGCCGAAGCGGCCCGGCACCGCGCGGCCGAAGTCCTTGGTGACTCGGCGATCGGCGTGTCAACTACGGGCTTCGCGGGACCGACAGGAGGCAATCAACAAGACCCGGTGGGCACGGCATACTTCGGAATCGCCGACGATGCCGGGACGCGGGTACACCGCCGACAGATGGGTGGCGGACGCAGACGAGTCCGCGTCCTCGGTGTGCAGACCGCGCTGGACCTGCTGCGCCGCCGGGTGCTGAGACTGCCCGGTTCCTGAGCGAACAGCCAAGCTCATCTGACCCGCATACCGGCCGCGTGTAACGCCTTGCGGACATCGTCGACTGCGTTGCCGCAACAGCGCTTCGGTATGACGTACTGCTCGCCATGTGCCGGAGAGAGCAGGAAACTCCGGCGTGTCTCGAAACCATCCTGCAGGTCTTCCCAAGCAATCCAGTCACTACGTCCGCCGGAAAGGATCTCGACACCGCTGGCACAGAAGTGGTAGCGCAAGCGAACCGGTCTGCCGTTTCGAGCTTTGAAGTCCCGGAGCGTAAGCCATGCCACCAAGGCTATCGCCGCCGCCCCAGGAGCGAACCAACCGACGGCGAACCAAACGAACACACCTCCGGCAACCAGCGCCGCCGCCGCCAGGCATGCGGCCAGCACGGTATACGCCGCCAAGATGGCAGGAGCCTTTCGGGCGGGCTGGGAAAGGGCACCGGCTAGAGCATCCAAATACCCAATCTCCGCAACGATGTCGAAGCTGGGATATAACGACTCGGACACTTGCGCCATGCCATTGGCTCCTTAGCGCTCCATAGCGGCACTGTTTGCTGACTCCGATGCAATCGCTCGTTGGTATTCGATGACTGTGTCGACGATGCCGACTTCGACCCGTCGGTTCTTGCGCCGCGCCGCGGGCGAGGTGCCCTCCACGCGCGGACTCGACTTTCCGAAGCCCTTCGATTCGATAATGTCGCCGGGAATGCCAGCTTTGACCAGATAGTCTCGTACCGAAGCGGCCCTGCGCTCGGAAAGTTTCATGTTGTAGGTGGCATCGCCCTGATCGTCCGTGTGTCCGTAGACGTACGCCTTGAATCCGTACGATGCCAGCATCACTCCGGCGATGCGGCTGAGGATCTCGCGATTCTCCGGGCGCAATTCCGCACTGTCAAAACCGAACAGGAACGAGTCCTCGCTCAACCGCACAACCATCCCCATCGGAGTGCGATCCGTCTCCGCGATCAGGCCCAAGACGTCTCGCATGCGATCCAGTTCGGCGATACGCTGGCGCCTTAGCCGTTCCGCGATCTGACCCTGGCGCTGCGCCTCCTCCTGTGCCAGGGCGGCTTCGCCCCGAAGCCTCTCGGCCTCCGAGAGAGCAGAGTCGCGCTCCAACAGGGAGTGCCTGAGCGCCTTGCCGGCCAGCGCTTCGCGGCCGACGGCATCGCGCACCTTCGTGAGGAGCTGGATCTCTGCATGCTTCGATTCGGCGAGGGACCGGTCCAGCGCCTCGATATGCGTCCACAGCCGCCAAGTCGCAAAGGACACGGCGATCAACAGAGGAAGGCAAACGAATAAGGCGATGCGCTCGGAATGAGTCCGCAAGGGTACCTCGCCCTTATTGTGACAGGAGAGGCAAGCGCCCGATCAGCCGCCAGCTAGAAACGGAACCGACGGGGATCTTGCTCCGGGATCTCTTTCCGGAAGATGTTGAGCAACGAGCGATGGAAACCGCAAAGCTTGCCGTCTGGAGCAGGGTGACCACACTTGATGCACAAAGCGGCTTCCCCTTGATTCCCATTGCGGATTCGGTTTCCGTTCACATTGCGATGCCGGTTCCCGTTCCCGCCTCCGTCGTAGCGGCCACCGTCCGAACCGCCGTGAAAACGCCCTCTGGGAGTTGGTCTCCGCTTGGGAGCCTTTCCGAAACGACCGGGCCGCCTGGTGGTTTGATCTCGCATGTTCTCTCGCGGCGGCGGGTCTACGACTCGCCTGTCCGTCCGCCGGAGGCCCGCAGTAGCCGGTCCTACCGGCCCCGGGCGCCCCGAAACGGCCTACTCTGTGGGACTGGCGCCGCCCACCGGGTGGGCAGCGTCATAAGCCGTGATGATCGCGTTGGTGATATTCACCTCGTTCACGGCGTACAGAACTGGGCTCTGTGGATTCGAGATGTCCAGCACGATCTGGAATCCATTGGCCTTGGAATACTTGTCGATGACTGCCATCATTTTCGAACCGACCGAATTGAAGAGCTGGCCCTGCTCTTGGCTGAACTCCCCGCGAGCGTCCTCGGTATCACGCTGCAGTTCAACCTCGGCCTTCTGGATGTCACGGGCCAGGTTGCGCTTGGCCTCGTCGCTCATCGTGTTGGTGCCTTTTTGGAACTGGTCGCGCATCCGGTTCACTTCCGTCTGCTTGGCTTCGAGTCGCTGCCGCGTCGGCTGATACTTCTGCTCGAGTTCGCGAATCAGCGCCTGCCCCTCGCCGGTCCTCGATATCGCTTCCTGCACGTTGAGAAGAGCCAGCTTGGTTTCCTGGGCTACAGCCCCGTTCGCCAAGGCCAAGCAAGCCGCGAGGGCACCCGCCGCGACCCACGAGCGACGCGAGTCAATCCATCGAATTGCGAACATCCTTGCGCTCTTTCTCAGGCCGCTTCGACCCGTGTCCTCACGTTATCAGCGTAGCACGTCGGGGATGCCAAAGTGGCCGGAGTCAACTGGCTGCACATCAAAACGTCCTGCTGATCGTAAAACGAAACATGGTGCGCTTCTCGAAGAAGGGTAGCCATGTCCCGACCGGACGGACCGCTTCGATGAACGAATTGTAGTTCGGGAATAGCGATCGGTCAGCGACGATCGGGGGCCTGAGGAATTCCTGCACCCGCATCGGATTGTACGCCCAGTAGAATCGGAACGGCGCGTTGACGACGGGCATCATCACCTGCAATTCCAGGCCCGTGGAACTGCGCATCTTCTGCGTAGGCCCGATGATGCCGATCTGCTCTTGGAAACCGGCTTGCGGGAATTGCTTGTTCAGCTCGGCGGCCCGTCCCGGGTTGAGCCGGATCTGGTTCTTGCGAAGGATCTTGTTGAACCCGATGTCAAAGAACGGTGCGAGCACCACCGGGCCGAAGAGCTTGATCCGGTACTCGAAGTTGTAAACGAAGCGCGAGTCGCCACCAGGGAAGTTCAAGCGATAGACCGGCACCTCCGTGGTGATCGGGATGCGCTCCTCGACACCGTTCACGATCTGGACCTGCGTCCGGGGAGTGCCGTTGTCGTTGAAAATATTCACGTTGGTGAAGTCCGGAATCCAGACCATCGGACTGATCGACCAGATCTGGAATCCGCGGACATCGTTCTCCCCGCCCATGAAGGACCGGCTGAATGGCGGGGGCACGCGCCCCCCGTAGCCACTGAGGAAGGAGAACAGCCCGCGCATCGCAATCGTGCGGCGTCCGCCGTGCGGCTTGAAGTATTTCGCCTCGACCGTGGGCTGGATGAACCGCGTGTTCCCGCCGAAACCCGCGATTCCAACGCTCGCGTAGAGGCTCTTGCCCTTGGACGGAGTGATCGGGTGATCGACCGTGTTGAAGTAGTACGCCGGCGTGACCTGGCTGGTCGTGATGCCTTCCAGCGAGTTGGGGCCGGACACCCCCTCGAAATTGAGGTAGGTGAACAAGTTGCTCGCAGACTGGCTGAACGTGACCACGTTCGACCTGCGGAGGCTGTAGGTGAGGCTGAGGCGCGCGAAAACGCGGCGCAAGGGGTAGCTCACGAACGTGGTGAAGCCGGTCGAATTCTGACGGTAGTCGAGAATGTTGTCCTGGCCGAGCTGGTTGAATAGCGGAATGAGGTTGGCACCCGCGAAGATCGAGGCCTCGCGAGCCTGGTTGAAGCTGAAGCGGCTGGAAAAGACAGTGAAGCCCGCCTGGATCGGCTTGTCGAACAGGTACGGCTCGGTGTATCCGAACTGCAACACCCGCTCGCGGCTGCCCAGCTGCGCGTCAAACGAGAGCGTCTCGCCCAATCCCAGGAAGTTGTTGGTCGAGTATCCGAAACCGATGAAACTGCCCGCGAAGCCCGACACCCCGCCATTGAGGTTGATCATGTTCCTGCCGCGCTCCTTGACCTTGAGCGTCAAGTCGACCAGCCCCTCGCGGGTGTTGCGGGTCACGACCGTGTCCGTCTCCGGCCCCTCGGTCTTGATCGGGTCGAAGTAACCCAGCTGGTTCAGCCGCAGCATGCTGACATCCCACATGCGTGTGTTGAACATGTCCCCTTCGTCGAGCATCAACTCCCGCCGGATGACCTTGTCGCGGGTTGTGTTGTTGCCGTCGAATTCGATCCGTCTCACAAAGAACTGCTTGCCTTCTTCAACAGCCAGATTCAGATCGATCTTCGGAGGCGTGTCGTCGTCGCGGAATTCGAAACTCGGCTCGGCCACGAAGTCGATGTAGCCGAATTCGCCGTAAAGCTTCTTGAGGTTCTCCATGCCCTTGCGTAGCTTCTCGACGTCGAAGATCGCCCCTTCATTCATCGCGAAGATAGGACCAAGAACCTGGTCCGGAACGCGGAAGAGTTCGACATCTGTGAAACTCAGCTTTCCCCGTTCGTAGCGCGGACCCTCCTCGACAAGCAAGTTGATGTCCGCATGCTTCTTCGGCTTGTTGAAGAGCATCGTCCACGGGATCAGGAAAGTGCCGCGACCCGGCGAGTCCCGGATCTCGAGGTCATGCTTGAGGACGTTGGCCCGGAAGTAGCCGCGCTTCTGGAAGGCGTTCCGCAAACGCTCCTTGTCCTCTTCGAGCTTGCGAATGTCGAACGTCCTGGTGAAGAGGTTCTCCAGGATGATGCTGCGAGGGATGCCGAGGGGCTTGGTATTCTTCATTGCCCGCCGAGCGCCCTTGGTCCCCATCACAGACAGGCCTTCGAAAGTCACATCGCCGACTTTGACCTTCGGTCCTTCTTCGATGTTGAAGACGATTTCCACGGACGCGGGCGGAATCTGCCGGACCTCCGGATTGATTGCGGCGTACTGCCGCCCGCGCTCGCCGAGCAACTCCCGTAGGACGTAGACAGCTCGATTCACGGTCGTCGGGTCATAGCGCGATTCGACCGTGAGGCCGACATTGCGTTCCTTGAACCGCTCCAGGATGTCGGAGAGCGTCGCGGACTTGTTGCCCTCGTAACGAATGGTGCGGACTACGCGGCGCTCTGTGACCTCGAACCGGACGATCTTGCCGCTCTCGCCGTCTTCGACCTCCAGTCGCAAATCATCGAAGTAACCCGTATTCCACAGGACCATGAAGTCTCGACGCAATGTCTGCGGATCATACAAGTCCCCGCGCTTCGTGAAGATGCGCGCTGTCAGGTTGTCTCGCGGGATGCGGCGGGTACCACGAAATGCAACCTCCTCGATGATGTCCTCGCCGGGCCGCCGCTGCGCCTGCTGCTCTGCCTCGACATCGTCGAACGGCGACGGGGCTTGAGGCGTCTCGAGCGGAATGTCCTCGAATGGAGACGCCGGCTGTTGCTGCTGCGCTTGCGCAAGCAGGAACGAAGGTGCCCCGGTCCCCGTCTGGCGGGGTGAGGCGCTAGAGCCGGACTCGGCGCGCTCCTGCCCCGTACCGGCCTCTTGCGCCGAAACGGCGGCGGCGAGCACTAAGGCCAGAGCTGCAGCGAGAACTTTCGAACGGTTCAAACGCATGGACGGGGCCGGGTGATGAAGCGGAGTGCCAGGGTGCAACTTACCCCGGGGCTCATGAGTGAACTACGCATGCTCCTTGGCTGCCGTTTCAACTATGGCGAGTCGAACTGCGGGAGCCGGCTTGCCAAGAGATCTCGCTGTGGCTAGCTGCCATGCCGACAGACAGACAGCAATGCGAATTCACTCGGCCTTCTTGAACTCGATGAGAAGCTCCCCCAAAGTTCCATCGTAGCTCAATTCAAGGTGCTTCCGCTTGACCTTGGCCGGAATCTCGAAGTAGAGGTATCCGGACACAGGCGTGTCCCTGGTTTGAAGCGGCAGTTCCCTCGCTCTCAAGCGCGCCACGACAGACTGGTCGTCGTCGTACCGCCCTTCCACGCTCTGCTCGGTCTTGTGCGAGTCGCCTCCCCCGAGGACGTTCGGCGGTCCGCCCAGCCTTTGCGGTCGGCCGGAAGTGCCCGGAGCGCCCGTCCAGATTGGGGCATTCGCTTGTTCGGACATGACGCCCGCAGGAGCGCCAACGCGCTCGGAAACCAGCGCCAATACAGCGCCTCCTCCGATGCGGTCCGGCGTCCGAGCTCGCGACATGTCATTGTTGGTGCGGGCTCGCAGAAGGAATTGGTCGCGGTCAAGCGTCACCGCTGAACCGTAGAGCGGGCGCACGCGAAGCTCCACCAGGATGACCTCTCCTTCGAACGTGTCGCCCGCAACCCGCTCGATCTCAGCCAAGTCTTGGACAAGGCGAGCCTGAATCTCGGCATCGGGCAGTTCCCTGGTGTACCATTCCGGCAGCTTCGCCGCCTCCAGTCCCAAGACCCACAGCGTACCGATCAATATGACCCGGGCTGTCATGGCTTCCCGGTGTCTATTCTACCCCACATGCCCAAGATCCCAGGCGGATATCTGGTCCGCCTCTTCGGCGAGTTGCCCCTAGCGTGCTTCCGCAGCGAGCCGCTCCGATAGTTCTGCCCACTCATCCTCGTGACGCTGGATCTCAAGCTGACGTTCCTCAAGGTCGGCCAGCACTTTCTGGCGGCGAATGTGGTTTGCGCCAGCCGAGACCAGTTCAACCTGCAGGTTCCGGCAGTTGCCCTCGAGAGTCTCGATTTCCCGCTCCACAGCCTGAATCCTTCCCCGAATCCTGTCCGCCTTCAGCGGGTTCATCCTGCGCCTCGAGACCGGCGCAGCGGCTTGCAGTGCTGCTCGCAGACCGCCGCTGACGGCTCGCTTGGCAGGCCGGGCGGACTCCTCCGCGCGCTGCTCACGGGCCCACAGGAATTCTTCGTAACCGCCGGGGAACACTTCAAGATCTCCGCCACCGACATGGATGACCTTGTTCGCGAGCCGGTCGATGAAATACCGGTCGTGCGAGACGAAGACCAGCGTTCCGTCAAATTCGAGCAAAGCCGGAAGCAAGACTTCCTTGGCCCGCAGGTCCAAGTGGTTGGTGGGTTCGTCGAGCAACAGGAAATTACTAGGCCTCAGCAGGAGACGGGCCAGCGCGTAGCGGTTGCGCTCTCCGCCCGAAAGCACGCGGATTCGCTTGAAGGCATCGTCCCCGCTAAATAGGAAGCACCCCAGAAGGCCTCGCAGCTGCGAGTCGTCCATGAGCGGGGCGTGCTGGAGGAGGTCTTCAAACAGCACCGCGTCCGGGTTCAGCTCGCGGTACTGGTCTTGGGCGAAATAGTCGATGCCGACCTTGTAGCCTTCCTTTCGCAAGCCCGCGGTGAGCGGCTCGATGCCGGCCAGGATGCGGATCAGGGTTGACTTGCCCGCCCCGTTGGCGCCGACAAGAGCGATCCGGTCGCCACGCTCGATCCTGGCGGAAACGTTGTCGAATACCCGGGTCGCGCCGTAAGCCTTGGAGACGTCTGCCAGTTCTACTACCACCCGCCCGGACGCCACCGGCTGCGGGAACTTGAAATGAATCGTCTTTTCTTCCGGGGGGATTTCAATGCGCTCCATGCGCTCGAGTTCCTTGATGCGGCTCTGCACCTGCTTTGCCTTGCTTGCCTTGTAGCGGAAACGCCCGATAAACGCCTCCAGCTGCTCGATCCTGTCCCTCTGGTTCCGGTACGCGGCGCGCAGCTGTTCCAGCCGCTCATCGCGCAGGCCCTCGAACTTGGAATAGTTGCCCGTATAGAAATGCGCCTTGGCGTTCCAGAGATGGACAATCTTGCGAACGGTGGCGTCCAGGAAAAAGCGATCGTGAGAGATCAGGACGAACGCGTGCGGGTAGCCCGTCAGGTAGCCCTCGAGCCAGTTCCGGGCTTCCAGATCCAGATGGTTCGTCGGCTCGTCAAGAAGCAGCAGGTTCGGCTTCGCGAGAAGCAGCTTGGCCAGCGCGATGCGCATTTGCCAGCCGCCGGAAAACTCTTCGCACGGGCGGTGCCAGTCACTCTTCGGGAATGCCAGGCCGCCCAGCACGGAACCGACTTGTGCCTCCTTCGTATAGCCGTCGAGGACCAAGTAGCGCGTCGAACACCAGTCATACCGGTCAACGACAGCTTGATATTCCGGGCCGGACGGATCGACCTCCGCCATGCGGTGAGTCAGCTCTTCGATCTCCCGCTCCAGCGCCAAGACCTCGTCGAAGACGCTCAGGCATTCCTCGAACACCGTCCCACCCGAGAATGCCAAGCCCTCCTGCGGGAGGTACCCGATCTCAATGTTTTTCTGGCGCTCGATCGCTCCGACATCAAGTTGCTCGGTACCGTGCAGGATCTTGAGCAGCGTGGACTTGCCCGTCCCGTTACCTCCGACGATGCCGATCCGGTCGGCTGGTGTCACGAGCCAGTCCAGCCCGTCGAACAGCACCCGCGCGCCGTAGCGCATGCGAGCTCCCGCCAAACGGATCATCGATTTGAGTGTAGCGAGGAACCTCCGCTCGACGGCCTCCGATTGCGGAACTCGCGCAGGATCGCCCCGGCGGATTCGGCCGGCGGACGGGATCCGTCAACCACGAGATCCGCGTTCTTCCGAGTCGGCAGCACATGGGTTCGATACATGGGCGCCACGTCTCGAAGCCATTGGTCCCTTACAGAAGCCTCGGTCCGGCCTCTCAGAGAGACGTCGCGCGCCATCCGGCGAGCGAGGCAGACATCGTCGGGCGCGTCGATGAAGACCGCGCAGTCGAGCCGGGCCCGGATCCGTGGCTCCCATAGAGCGAACAGGCCCTCCAGTACGACGACGCTCCAAGGACCCGATTCCTGAACAACCCCGGTCCGTGTGTGCGTGGCAAAGTCGTATTTCGGGACCGCGACCCGCTCGCCTCGTCGCAAGCGGCGGAATTGCAGGTTGAGCAGCTCCCAGTCCACGGCTTCCGGGCTGTCGAAGTTGACCACTGCCCGCTGATCGGCCGGCAAGGAGGAAAGGTCCGCGTAGTACGAATCCATCGACACAACACCGCATCCCGGCAGGAGCCCGGCAAATTCAAGAGCCACGAGGCTCTTACCGGCTCCCGATGCTCCGGAGATTCCAATGGCGAACATTGCCAGTGCGCCAGCCCGGGAATGGTCCTGCCAACGGATCAGCGGTCCCACGAACGCCATTCGATGACGCCGACGCGATCAGCCCATTCCTGCCATTGGGTCGCCATCTCGGCGACTCGCTCCGGCATGGCCTCGGCCAGATCGTTCAATTCACTGCGATCCTGCGCGATGTTGTACAGCTCCCACTGGCCCTTCTCGGGGGCGGAGAACTTCGAGACGAGTTTCCAATCACCGACGCGGATCGCCCGGTTCCCCTCGTGCTCCCAATACAAGCCCTCGGGGTGCCCTTCGGCATCTTCGTTCCGAAACACCGGAGCCAGGGACTTCCCTTCGAGGGGCGTGATCGCGTTGCCGGCGTAGTCCTGCGGGTACGCCGCCTGACCAACATCGGCACAGGTGGCCATGATGTCGATCAAGTGACCGACTTGATCGGTCCACGTTCCCTCTGCCATGATTCCCGCCGGCCAGTGAGCGATCAGCGGCGAGGAAATCCCGCCCTCGTGAACCCAGTGCTTGTAGTAGCGAAAGGGTGTGTTCGAGACGTTCGCCCAAGGAACGCCGTAGCTCTGGTAGTTCTCCTCGGCACCGGGCATCACCGCCGGATCATTGCCGACGGCCACCGGGTCACCAGCATAGGTCTCCGTTGGGATGTGTAACGGCCTGGCGTTGGACCCTAGCCTTTCGGCGCATGCGCCGTTGTCGGCCAGGAAAAGAATCAGGGTATTGTCAAACTGCCCGCGCCCCTTCAGGGTGTCTACGACGTTGCCGATCGCCGCATCCATCAATTCGATCTGCGCGGCGTACACCTCCATCCGACGCGCTTGCCACTCCTTGTCGGGCGCATCTTCCCAGGGAGGCTGGGACGGATCTCGCTCGCTCAAGAGAGCGGTCTCATCGACGGCACCGATCTCACGCATCCTAGCCAACCGCTCCTCCCGCAGCTTGTCCCAGCCGACGTCGTAGCGGCCCTTGTATTTTGCGATCGCCTCTTCTGGAGCGTGCAGAGGCCAGTGCGGAGCCGTAAACGGCATGTACAGGAAGAACGGCGCCTCGGGAGATTCCTCCAGCGCCTCTTCGATGAGCGCGGACGCGTTGTCCCCGATCGCAGTCGTGTAGTAGAAGTCCGGTCCGGGATCCTCCGGCTCATTGCCGCGGGTGAGCGACACGGGGTCGTAAAACGATCCGGCACCGTGGATCGTCCCGAAGAACTTGTCGAAGCCTCGCTGCATGGGCCAATTGGAACGATCGACCTTGCTTCCCGAACCCTCCGCCGGCGTGACATGCCACTTGCCGCTCATCAGCGTCGTGTAGCCGGCATGCCCGAGGACCTCTGCGATGGTCACGCAGCTCTTGTTCAGATTGCCCATGTAGGACGGAATCGGCTCGCCGCCCTTGCGGTACTCCGACATCATGTGTCCGACCCCGGCCTGGTGGGGATAGAGGCCGGTGATCAGTGAGGCCCGCGTGGGGCAGCAACGGGCAAAGTTGTAGAACGAGCGGAACCGCAGCCCGTCGGCGGCAAGGGAGTCGAGGACAGGAGTGTTGATCTCTCCTCCGTAGCAGCCGATGTCCGAGAACCCCATGTCATCCGCCATCGTGACGATGATGTTGGGCCGCTTCAAAGCCAGGGTATCGCTACTGTCGGAACATCCAAAGGGCATGGCGGCGAGGGCCGTCATCCGCAGAAGGTCCCTCCGGCTGAGGGGTGAAACGCCAGATTGCATAGCGCCCATCATACAATTGCGAGTTGCCGCGGCCGTGCCGAGGCAACGCCCGAGCCGCGATGGATGATTGCTTTGCCCTGGGATCCGAGCGAGGCGTCGGAGCGAGGTGAGCGTCACTAGGCCAGGCTGATCAATTGACCGGAAAACCACAGAAAAATGGCTCCAGTGGATGCCAGTGGACAATCGCGGTTCGGAGAATCAACTACACGCGGTCATCCAGGCAATGTTTTTCAGTGCGGGCGGAATGCATTGCGGATCCGTCAGGAGCAGTCTGGGATGGGACCGTTCAATCTCGGTCGGACGGTTGCCCGTCGCTGGTTGACAGGGCATAACCGGTTTCGTATCCTAGCGCCGGGCAAATCCAGACCGGTGCTAGTGAGCTGAATCCAAGACAGGCCGAACTGCCTCTAGGAACAAGGGAGACATCAATGGAACTGCATGGAATCAATATCTTGGGAGTGGCTCTCGCAGCTGTGGCTTCCTTCGCATTCGGAGCCGCCTACTACACGATTCTTAGCAAGCTCTGGCTGGAAGCGAGTGGCAAGACGGAAGACGAGGTCAAGCAGGAGCGAACGGCAACACCATTTATCACGTCGTTCATCGGGCTGGTTGTCATGGCAATCGTGCTCTCGAGTCAGTTCATGCCGGAGAAGATGGGGTATGAGTCGGCCAGCACGGGTTACGCGATTCACATCGCGCTCATGCTCTGGGTCGGCTTCATCGTCACCAGCATGGCGACAAACAATGCGTTCCAGGGAGCCAAGCCGAAACTGACGCTGATCGATGCTGGTCATTGGCTCGGGGTAGTGGTGATCCAGGTCCTCGTCTTGGGCGCGTTCTGATCGTGACCAGTTAGAGCCCGGCGCAGGGAGAAGCTAGCCCTCCGTTCAGTGCGCTTCCGTTGCAATTGAGTGGGAGTCCGCGGGCCCGTCAATTCGTGAGCACACTGTCAGCCCTGAACAATTGGGAGCGATCGTCTTGAGACTCTCCTGCGGGAACGCGCATACCCTTCAGGTGTTGCCATCCTTCCTCCGATTTGCACGGTATGTGCCGGGGACGGTAGGCTGAGTATCTTGCGGTGGTGAGCAGCTCCCCTTGGGGGCGGCCCCGCACCCCCGGCCGACCATGAGGGCGATCCGTCTACAAGAACCCCGCCAGTTCCAGTACGTCGACATCGACCCACCGCCGCCGCCAGGGCCGGGTCAAGCCTTGGTGAAGACTCACCGCATGGGCATCTGCGGAACGGACTATAGCGGCTACTTGGGCAAGATGCCCTTCTTCCGCTATCCCCGGGTGCCGGGACACGAGCTGGGCGTAACGGTCCTGGAAACGGGACCGGATGTAACCACGGTGGAGCCCGGCGACCGGTGCAGCGTCGAACCGTACATGAATTGCGGTACATGCTATGCCTGCCGACGGGGAAATCCCAATTGCTGTGAAACGCTCAATGTGATTGGCGTGATGATCGACGGTGGCCTCTGCGACCAATTCCTGATCCGCGCCGACAAGCTCCACGTTTCGCGAAAGCTGTCGTTTGAGCAACTGGCTCTAGTTGAAACCCTGGGGATCGGCTGCCACGCCACGGATCGTGGATCTCCAGCCAGGGATAGCCACGTGCTGATTATCGGTGCCGGGCCCATCGGCCTGGCGACGTTGGAATTCACCCGGCTCACCGGAGCCCAGATCACCATGATGGACCGGGTCGAGTCCAGGCTGGAGTTTTGCCGTGAGCGCTATGGGATCGAACACACGGTGGTCTTCGAAAATGCCGACAGCGCCGTCGAGCAGATGCGCTCGATCACCGACGGCGACATGTATGCTCTGGTGACGGACGCGACCGGCAGCCCGGCTTCGATGAGCGGTGCCTTGGACTACGTGGCGCATACAGGCACGCTAGTCTACGTCGGAATCGTTACCGACAAGATCACGTTCCCTCATCCGTCCCTGCACCGCCCGGAAATGACCATCAAGGGCTCGCGGAACGCCCTTCCGCGGGACTTCGGACGCATAATCTCCTTGATTGAGGACGGGACAATTGACACGGATCCTTGGATCACACATCGCACGAAATTCGAGGATGTCGTGTCTGATTTCGAAGACTACACTCGGCCGGAGTCCGGAGTGATCAAGGCCATCATCGAGCTCTCGGACGAATCGTGATCCTGTCTTCCATCACCGTCTGCCTGGTGCCTGAAGCGAGCGGCGGGCCGTTTGTGTACCACGGAGACGTGCCCACCGCGTGCCGGGACGCCTCGGCGCAAGGATTTGATGCGATTGAGATCTTCGCACCCTCCGGTCGGCATGTGAACCGCGCCCATCTCCAAGAGTTGCTCGGCCGTCACAGGCTGCAGTTGGCCGCAGTGGGCACTGGTGCCGGAATGCTCCTACACAACCACAGCCTGAGCGATCCAAACACTGGCAATCGGCAGCGGGCATGTGCTTACGTTCGGGAAATCATCGATTTCGGCGCGGACTTCGGCGCCCCGGCGATTGTCGGCTCGATGCAGGGCCAGACGCTCGGCGAGCGATCTCGTGAATCTGCCCTGGAGGATCTGGCAGATTCGATCCGCGAGCTCGCCGGGCACGCAGCGGGGCGTGGAACGGAACTCTTGATGGAGCCGTTGAACCGGTACGAGACCGACCTGGTCAAGACCTTGTCCGACGGCGTGCAGCTGATTGAGGTGGTGGGTGCAGAAAACGTCAAGCTGTTGGCCGACCTCTTTCACATGAATATCGAGGAAACCGACCCCACCCAAGCGATCCTTGATTGCCCAGGAAAGATCGGGCACGTACATTTCGTGGACTCGAATCGCCGGGCGGCAGGATTTGGGCACATGGATTACGGTCCGATTGCACACGCGCTGTCAGCCACAGGCTACAACGGATTCGCTTCAGCGGAGGCATTTCCGCTGCCGGACGCCAAGGCCGCCGCCGAGATGACCATCAAGGCCTATCGACGCTACTTGGCTGGCTAGACTCCTTGTCTCTGCGTACGGTTGACGATTGAGTCAAGTTGCGACTCGAAGTGCCGCTCTCGTTCGTCTTGGACGCAACGTCGCCAGACTCCTGGCCGCGCTGCGGCGTGGACGTTGGCTGCAAGTCTCGCTGTCGAGGCGCTGTCCGCGTACGGGCCGGGCTGAGCGATGTTGGCATCGCGACCGTGTCACCTGGCCGGGTATGACGGCTGTATAATCGAGAACACGAGCGTTGCAGCGCCTTCGAGTGCTGCATTTCGACGATGGCCACTCCAAGGACGGAACTTCCCGCGCTTGCCTCGCCCAGTGCCACCGCGGTGCCACCGGCCACCGACGAAGTCGAGTACCCGGAAGGGCATTGGATCGCGCAGAGCGTCGCGCACGGCGTGACGGTGCGGCAGGCTGCGGCAGCTTTGGACCTGCACTTCCGGGAGCGCTCGGAAGTGCTCGTGGCGATGGAACTGATGGTGTACTACCAGCTCGGCAATAACGCGGCCAAGCTGCAGCCGGATGTGCAGGTGGTGTTCGGGGTGGGGCGCGGGAACCGCAGTTCGTACAGGGTCTGGGAGGAAGGCAAGGCGCCCGATTTCGTGCTGGAGGTGGCGTCGCCGTCGACGGCGGACACGGATGCCCGGCACAAGGCGCGGGAGTACTCCCGGATCGGGGTGCGCGAGTACTGGAGGATCGACCCGCAGGGAGCCTTGATGAGCAGCCCGCTGGAGGGCTATGTCCTCAGCGGGGGCCGCTATAGCCCGGCGGAGCGGGTCGCGGGCGAGGGCGAGCGGGTTTACCTGCGGAGCGCGGTGCTGGGATTGGAGTTGCGCAGCGAGAGGCAGGCCGCTGCGACGGTGCTGGTGTTCCGCGACCCGGCTACGGGGGAGGAGTTCGACGGAGCACTGCCAGAAGCCGAGCGGCGGCGGCTGGCAGCGGAGCGCGACAAGCAGGCATTACAGCAGCGAGTCAGCGCAGCAGAGCGCGAGAAGCGGGCCGCAGAGCAGCGAGCAAGCGTGGCGGTCGAGAGAGCGCGGGCACTGGAGGAACAACTCCGGGCTCTGACGGCTCATGCCCCTCCGCCGGAAGGTCATCCCTAGGGTCGAGGCGCCCTTCTGCGAAGCCGTTCTTCGATCGTGAGGATGAAGGGCGGTGCCTCAATCTGCCACGGCGCGCACCGTTAACCTTCCATCCAGAACCTCAACCCACAAGTCTCGTGATCATGGAGTTGATGATCGACGTCGGTTCCCGAGCAATCCATGTCTTACCCTGTCGGTCAGAGGCGTGCCTCGCTAGTTCTGAGTCGAAACCAACAGCGAGTGGAACCTCAGCGAGTCCCCCCGGCGTCGCGTAGGAACCGCTCCCTCCACCCCTCCCACAAAGCCTCCAGTTCGTGGACGACGCCTGGATGTCGGGCCGCGAGATCCCGCTGCTCCGCGCGATCGTTCGACAGATCGTAAAGCGCCCACTCGCCAGGTCGGGCATCCTCTTCCGCGGCAACGGCAGACCATCCGTCGTCGCGAGGACGCACCGTATGCAGGATCTTCCAGTTGCCCCGCCGCAACGCGCGGTTGCCTTGGTGATAGAACCACAGAGCCTCGTGCAGTGCATCACCGTCACCCTCGAACACCGGCGCCAAGCTGGCACCCTCCAGTGGCGGGCCGCCGCTGTCGGCAGCGATCTCGATTCCGGCCAGGTCCAATAGGGTCGGGGCGATGTCGATCGCGTGGCCCATGCTCGAACGCAACTCGTTTCGAGCCTTGATTCCATCAGGCCAATGCACGATCAACGGGGTTGAGATCCCGCCTTCATGCACCCAGGTCTTGTGGAGCCGGAACGGTGTGTTCGCCGCGCTGGAGAACCCCGGCCCCAGACAGAGGTAGGTTCCAGCGGAGCCCAGGGGGGCATCAGGATCGTGCCCGTCACCACGGACCATGATCTCGGCACTCGCACCGTTGTCCGACAGAAAAAAGACAACCGTGTTGTCGAATGCATCCATCTCGCGCAGCTGTTCGAGCACTCGTCCAATCTCGAGGTCCATGCGGTCGATCATCGCTGCATGCACTGCCATCTTCGTCGCCTGGAACCGGCGCTGTGCCTCGGTGAGCCGATTCCAAGGGACTGGGCGATTGACTTCCCCCGGCCCCAGCTGCGCAATGCCGTCAGGGAAGGCGTAGGGTGGACCGATGTCCTCGTCCAGAGCGGAGAGCTGCGAGACGCCGATTCCAAGGTCTTGCTGACGAGCATGGCGCTCCTTCCTCAACCGGTCCCAGCCAACCAGGTAACGGTCGCGATACCGAGCGATGTCCTCCGGCTCCGCGTGAAGCGGAAAGTGCGGTGCGTGAAACGCCAAGTACTGGAAGAACGGCCGGTCCGCATGTTTCGCAGCATGCTCCCGCAGGAATTCTATGGCGTGGTCGGCTGTCACCTCGGTGAGGTACAAGCCTTGGTCAGCAGCAACATCCGGAAGCCTCGAAGCATCCCCGCGCTGACCTAGCAAATGGAAGAAGCCCGCTCGGTTGTTTACCCAGTAGGAGCGGTCAAAACCGTTCTCCAGCGGATCGCCGTCGACGTGCCACTTCCCGGACAAATACGAGCGGTATCTCCGCTCCCGCAAGCGGTCCGACACAAGGCGCGCCCATGCTGGCCGAGTGCCGCTGCCTCCGGAGCGCCTGTGATCGACGCCCGGCATTCCGTCCCGGCGGATCTGCTGGGGGTAGTAGCCCGACAGCAGCGCCGCCCGTGTCGGCCAGCAGCGGGAGGTATTGTAAAACTGCGTGAATCGCAGTCCGCCGGCCGCGAGCGCGTCCAGGTTCGCCGTCGCGATCTCCCCGCCATAGCACCCGAGATCCGAGAAGCCCAGGTCGTCGGCGATAATCACAAGGAAATTCGGTCGATCCGCGCTCCGTGCGATCCCGCCAAAGGCCCAGATTGCCAAGAGCACCGCATAGTAAGCCTTCATTTAGAAACTCCGACAGCCAAACCCCCTGCCACTATGGGGCGTTTCAAGCCATCACCACTATAGTGCCTTGCCTCGGCGGAAACCAAAGTCGCGGTCGGGAGGAATGGATTCGCGCAGTGGACCCCGGCAGTCCGCGACGCGGGGCTTCCACTGCGTGAGAATAGGTACGCTGCGGCCTGCTCGTTTAGCACGGGGCCGCCGGACCGGGACTCTCGGAATTGGAGGCAGCCTTCTTGCAGGGATTCACTGGAATTGATCTTGTCGTCCTCGTCGCGTACCTGGCCGGTGTGACCGCGTGGGGAAGCTGGCTAGGGCGCGGGCAGACCACGGGGACGGACTACTTCCTTGGGGGCCGGTCGCTCCCATGGGGCGCCGTGATGCTTTCAGTGGTCGCGACCGAGACCAGCACGCTTACGTTCTTGAGCATTCCGGGAGTCGCCTACACGGGAAGCCTCGTCTTCTTGCAACTGACGCTGGGCTATCTTGTGGGGCGCATAGTCGTCGCACTGGTCTTCTTACCGGCATACTACCGGGGAGAGTTGTCCACCGCTTACGCGCTGCTCGAAGCGCGCTTCGGATCGCACACCCGGCGCTTCACGTCGGCGATCTTCATGGTGACGCGCGTGTTGGCCGATTCCGTGCGGCTGTTCGCGACCGCAATTCCGCTCGCACTCATCACCGGCTGGCCATATCCCGTGTCGATTGCAGTTATTGGTGCGCTGACCCTGGTCTACACCTACTGCGGGGGGATCCGCGCCGTCGTCTGGGTCGATGCCGCTCAGATGGGCCTGTACCTGGCAGGAGCAGCCGTAGCCATGGTGATGGTGCAGACGCTGGTTCCTGGAGGCTGGGATGCCGCGCTTTCTTCCGCTTACGATGCCGGCAAGCTCCAAGTCCTGGACTATTCGCTGGATGTCGAGGCGCCGTACACCCTCTTGGCGGGCCTGATAGGGGGAGCTGTCTTCGCGATGGCTTCCCACGGAACGGACCAGTTGATCGTCCAGCGCCTGCTGACATGCCGCAACCAGCGAGATTCGCAGAAGGCGCTGATCGGTAGCGGCATCGCCGTCATTGTTCAGTTCCTCTTGTTCCTGCTCGTCGGGATCGGGCTCTGGGCGTTTTACGAAGGCCGCGCCTTCGAAAGGGCGGACGAGATCTTCGCGCGTTTCATCGTGGAGGAACTGCCTCCCGGATTGACGGGACTGCTGATCGCCGGTGTTTTCGCCGCCGCGATGTCATCCCTTTCGTCATCCATCAACTCGCTCGCTTCCGCTACGGCTTACGACTATTGGGCTCCATTGGCTGGCGCACGGAACGACGGGCCTCGCATCCTGCGGGCCGGGAAGTTCTTCACGCTCGGATGGGCTGTGGTCTTGGTGGGTGGCGCGACCGCATTTATTCCGCTCTCTCGTGGGACATCAGCGGTCGAGGTTGCTCTGGGAGTCGCCGCCATAGTCTACGGGGGATTGTTAGGCGCTTTCGCCCTTGGGGTACTCACCAAGCGACCCGGACAACGTGCCGCGATCTTCGGAATCGTGCTGGGCGTAGTCTCCGTTGTCGTTATTCGTGACGCGGTGGCGTGGCCTTGGTACGTGCCGATCGGGGCAACGGTGACGCTCATTGCGGGAAGTGTCGCCGGTCAATGGAGGACGGGAGCCAGGCTGTGATCCCACTCACATGGAGACGGGAACAAACTGACGGTCACTCAATCGACAAGAAACCACAGGCCCGGTGTCAAGGTTGCTGATCGTGCCAGCGCTGCAGTTGACTGGACCGGGCGGGGCGCAGGAATGGCGGCACTAGCTTCAGAGGAAGCCGCGAAGTTGGCGGCCAGCCCACATCACATAGTTACCGTCATCGCCTGTAGGCTGCGGGCTCGTTTCCAAGACGGCAGCAGCCCAAAGCTCAATCTCCACGTGAAATCGCTCGGACGACGAGCGGCCGCGGCTCAGGGTGTCGAGGCGGTGGAAGCTAGCCAGGGTCGCGCCGTGAGCGCCCCGGACGTGTCCGGGGCGCTCGGTATTGAAGCCTAAAAGCGCAACTTGAGCGCGTACTGGAAGATACGCGGTCCGCCATTGCGACCGATGTTGCCGACGCGAGTGAAGAACCCGCCGCCTACGCCGTTGAACTGACGGAAATCGCCCGTCATGAGGAAGTTGGTGTGGTTGATGAAGTTGAACGACTCCAACCGCAACTGCAGGCGCATGCCTTCGCGCAACTGGAAGTTCTTCGAGAGCGCTATGTTGGCCCCGATCAACGACGGGCCGTCTAGGATGTTGCGTCCAGCCGTGCCATGAGCAAACGCCCCGGGAGGGCAGGACGCGGGGATGTCGCCGTCGGCCGGGGAGCAGCCCGGAACGCGCTCAAAGGCCTGGGTGTCAAAGAACGGGTAGTCCGAACCCCGCGTGGCGCCAAGGGACGGATCGTCTAATTGCCGTCCATTCGTCAACCGGTTGGGACGCTGTGATTCGCCCAAGTTCTGGTCCACGTTCGCTGTTGTGACCGTGAACGGTCCGCCGGAATAGGCTGTTTGGGTACCGGAGAGCTGCCATCCTCCCAATATGACTTGAGCAGCCGGCCCCCAGTTCTGGCCCCACCGCCGCCCCTGTCCGAAGGGCAAGTTGTACGAGGCAACGGCGGTAAACGCGTGACGCAAGTCCCAAGCCGAGCGACCACGCTCCAAGCTCAGATCGTTGGAATCCAGAGCGTTGGCAAAGTCCACGGCTCCCGAACCGTTGGTACGCGACGCGTCGTCAAGCGACTTGGAGAACGAATAGTTCACGCGCCAGAACAGGCCCCGCCGGCTCCGCTTGCGCCACGAAACATTTCCGGCGTTGTAGTTCGAGTTCGAACCGGTGTTGTAGAAGTTGATGGCATTCCATCCCGCGATGGGCCGGGCAAATCCTAGGTCCCCGAGGTACGACTCTGCATTGCGCTGCGGCTGATTCAGGTCGTACCGCCGAATTAGGTGCGTGCCCTTCGATCCGCGGTAATCCACCTCGATGCTGGTCCCTCCTGGAAGCTCGCGCTCAATGGTGAAGTTCCACGACTGCAAATAGGCTTGGCTCGGCTTCGCAGTGATTCCGCTCGCGCCCGTCACGCCCTGGTTATTGATGCCGCCAACGCGAAACCGCGCCTCGTCAATCGGGTTCTGGAACGAGATCAGTGTCGGGTTGTTGGATTGACCCGGGTAGTTGTTGTTGATGGTGAACGGGAAGATATTGCCGAGATTGTTGCGGAATGGATTCAGGATCGTTCCCGCCATGTACAGCCCATAGCCCGTACGAATCACCGTCTTGTTCCCGAGGCGATACGCTATCCCCAAGCGCGGCGTGAAGTTGTTCCAGTCCGTCTGGATCACCGAGCGGGGCAGGCCGAGCGCGGACGCTTCGAGGAACTGGTTGCTCAAATCATAGTCCGCGGTCAACTGCTCGAAGTCGTCGGGGAGGTTGGTGAAGCTCGACAGGATAATCTTGTCGTGTTCCAAGCTGTAGCTGCCCATCTTGTCGTTGACGTCCCAAGGCATCCGATTAACTTCCCAGCGGACGCCGAGGTTCATCGTCAGGCTCGGCGTGACCTTCCAGTCGTCGGCGAAAAAGGCGCCCAGCGCGTGTTGCCGCCAGTCGGGCGCGTTGATGCCTTCGCGGATGTTGGTGTTGTGCAGGTATCCCAAGTAGAAGTCGGCGACCGCACTGCCAGGAAGGGTGTTGAAGGACCCCCTAGCGGTGCGAGCGCCACGAAACCGGTAGTCCCCGCGGGCATTATTCACGCCCGGCCGGTCATACAGCACGTAGTTCGTGTTGAACCCGTACTTGATCGTATGGGTGCCCACGATATTGGTAAACTTGACGCTGGCTTGATAGTCCCGATTGTCCTGGATGTTCGGCTGGTTCGCCGCGGTGCCGATCGTGACGTGGTTGTCGATGCGGATCCGTGGGAAATCGTCAATGCCGGGGAATCTCTCGCGGTCCTCGACGGAAATGAAATTGGGGAGGCCGATTTGTTCAACGATATTTGTGTCGGCGTACTGCCCCCGCTGCCACACCAAGTTTCCACTGATCCCGAATCGCACCTCCATCAGGAACATCGGGCTGAACATGTGCGTGTAGTCGGAACCGAACAGATAGCGATCGTCGTCGATGGTGTTGCCGAACTGAGTAAGCAGGCTGGACCCAGCAAAGGGATTCTCCCCGTTGACGGCGCGCCACTGGAAGCGCGTCGCCAGGTTGTTCTCCCCGATCTTGTGGTCGATCTTGACGATTGTGCTGTCGAAGTTGTCGCTGTCCAGATCCACGACGCGGTAATTCAGTAGATCTCGTCGGTCGCCGAGGTTTGGCAGCGGGTACTCCTGGAACAGCCGCGCCGAGACCGGATCAAGCCGGTCGGCTGGAATCAAGTCGTTGGGAAAACAGGATGGCAAACCCCGGGCGGCGCGGTTCGGATTACATCCGCCCCTCGCCAGCCTATCCCGGATATAGAAATTCGACCGCAACTGGTCCAGCACAGCTGGATCCGTTGTGTCCAAGGCGTTGTCCAGATTGATCAAATCGATCGTCTGGCTGAAATCGCCCATTCGCTCAAGCTCGGTCGGCACCCGGCTCAGACGCGTGTGCTCCTGAGCCCTCCGCTGGAGCTCGTAGCTGAGCATGAAGAAAGTCTTGTTCTTGATGACTGGACCTGTGAGCGTGCCAGAAAGCTGGTTCTGGTTCAGGCTGGTCTTCGCGTCATCAAAAAACGAGCGCGCGTCGAGCGCGTCGTTGCGCAGGAAGTAGCTCACATTGCCATGAACCTCGTTGGTGCCTGACCGCAGGGACATGTTCAGAATGCCCCCGGCCATGCGTCCGTACTCGGCGGAATATCCCGAGGTTTCCATTTTGAATTCCTGCAGGGCGTCGATATTGGGACGAACCTGCGCGGCACCGCCCTGGGCGTTGCGATTGTCAAAGCCGTCGACGTAGAAATTCGTGTTCGTCGGCCGCGCGCCATTGACTGAGGCGAACGAACCCTGGGCGCTACCCTTGGGCACGACGCCCGGAACGAAGAAGGCCAGATCAGTGAAGTCGCGCGACGCCAAGGGCAACTCCTGGATCTCCTCCATCACGATGACGTCGCCCTTGATCATGCCGTTCTCTGTATTGAGCGTCACCATCTGGGCGTCGACGGTCACCGACTCGGTGACCTGTCCGAGTTGAAGCTCGACATCAAGGCGCCGGTTATCCCCGGTCCGCAGGATGATCCCCTGCTCCACATGCTGTTGAAATCCCTCCGACGTGACGATCAGCTGATAGTCACCCGGGTTCAGTGCCGGAAACGTGTAGGTGCCGACGGCGCTCGTCGTCAGGTCACGCGAGTTTGCGGTGCCTGTGTTGATCACAGTCACCTCCGCGCCCGGGATCACGCCACCGCCAGTGTCGGTCACAACCCCGGTCAATGTCGCCAAGTTCGCTTGGCCGAAACAAAGTGAAGCCGTCAGCACCAAGATGGCAATGGCAGCAATGGTGTTCTTTCTCATTTGATTCCTCCCTTATTAGTACTGGCCTTGCCCGAAGACCAGAAGACTCCCGGGTCAATGGTACGTCATCACTGTCAGTATTGCAACTGACCCCACAATGCAGGGCGCACGTCAGGGTTTTGATTTAGCGACTTAGGTTTTGGGGCGGTATTCTGCGCAAAGGCCGTCCGGCTTCATATCTGTAAGTATAATAGGCGTATAGAAGGGAGGCCCCGTGCCCACAACCCCTGCCATCTCTGCCCTCCAGGACCGTCTCGAGCAGGTCCGCCTACAACTCGCTTCGATGGGCGCCATGCGCCCCGGCTCCCTCGCCAGCCGGTTCCGACGCTGCGGCAAACCCGGTTGCCATTGCGCCGCCCCCGACTCCCCCGGCCACGGCCCCTATTGGACCTTGACCTTCAAGTCCGGCGGCAAGACCGTCACCCGCGCCATCCCCCCACATGCGCTCGAACGCACCCGCCAGCAGATTGCCGCGTACAAGCGCTTTCGCTCGCTCACCGGCGAGTTCGTCGAACTCAGCGAACAACTCTGCCAGGCACAGCTCCGACAGGGTCGCGAGAGCGCCGCCGCCAAGGCAAAAAAAAAGCCTTCGCCACGGCCTTTGTCGCCGACATCCAGGCCGAGATCGAAGCTCTCCTAGGACAGACAACCGCCGACTCGCTGGACCTGGAAGCCGTCGAGACGGCGGCGCGACGCGGTGCCTTGCAGGTCGCGGCGCTCGCCTTGCAGGAACGGCTCAACGCCGACGGCTCCGACTGGCAAGGTCCCCGACTGCCCTGCGGTTGCGGCAACACCGCTCGCTACGCCGGCCGGCGCCACAAGACGGTCCTCACCGCACTCGGCCCGGTCGCACTCCGCCGGGCCTACTACCATTGCTCCCGCTGCCAAACAGGCTTCTTCCCGCGCGACCGTGCCCTGGGCCTGGCAGACGCCTCGCTCTCGCCCGCCGTCACTCGCATGATCGGCACCGCCGCAGCCCGCGTCAGCTTCGTCGAGGCCACCGCACTGCTCGACGAACTCGCCGCCCTGCGCGTCGACCCCAAGCGCGTCGAGCGCGCCGCCGAGGCTCTCGGCCGTGAGATCGCTGCCGACGAACGCCAGCACATCGAGCCCCTGCCACCCCCAGCCCCCACGATGTACCTCGGCCTGGACGGCACCGGCGTGCCCGTGCGCCAGACCGAACTGGCCGGTCGTGTTGGCAAGCAGCCCGACGGCTCCGCGAAGACGCGCGAGGTCAAACTGGTCACCGTCTGGACTGCCGAGTCGGTCGACAAGCGGACCGGTCGTCCCCAGCGCGATCCCGGCTCGGTCTCCTACTCGGCTGCGATCGAGAGCGCGGCTAGCCTCGACACCGACCCGGAGCCCGCTCCCTTTGCCCAGCGCACCCGCCGCGAGGCCGAGCGCCGCGGCTTCCCCCAAGCCACCCGCTGCGTCGTGCTCGGCGACGGCGCCCCATGGATCTGGCGACAGAGCGCAGAAATGTTCCCCGGCGCCATCCAGATCCTCGACCTGTTCCACGTCAAGCAGCACCTCAGCGAGGTCGCCAAGGCGGTCCATGGCCCCGGCACCGACCGTGCCGCATCCTGGGCCGACGCCCGTCACGACGAACTGGAAGCGGGCCGGATCGACGACCTGCTGGCAGCCCTGAATGAGCACAATGACAGTTGCGAGCCGGCTCGCAAGTGCGCCGAATACATTGACACCAACCGCGCTCGGATGCGTTACCCGTACTTCCGCGCCGAGGGCCTGTGCGTGGGTTCCGGGGTGGTCGAGGCCGGTTGCAAAGTGACCGTGGGCACGCGTCTGAAGCGTGCCGGTATGCATTGGACCGTCGACGGGGCCAACGCCATCCTCGCCCTCCGCTGCTGCGTCCTCAGCAACCACTTCGAGGACTTCTGGGAACGTCGCTCAACTGCCTCCCGGCAGCAATCTCAATAATCTGACGTGCGCCCCACAATGCACGATACGTGTCAACCCAAACCAAAGTGCGCGCTCTCTTCCAAAGCTGAAATGTCCGCTATGGCTACGAGGGGGTAGGGAGTTGCCCTAGGCCAGCGGGTCCAGGGGGCTTGGCTGACATTGGGCTGCCGGTCTCTCGTACACCAGCCGCTGGGCCTCGGCCATGTTTGCCGCCATGACGCTCGCGGTGCGCCTCGGCGGCCATCTCGTCCTGCAACCGAACCGGCAGGCTCCGCTGGGCGACGTTGCGTGCCACACCCGCCCACGGCCGGAGCCTGCGGCCATCGCAGCGCCCAGTGCGTGAAGGCGGCGGCGAACCAACCTACCGTCGACAGTCCAGCGCCATGCAGATCACAGCGGGCCACAGCCGGAAGGTCTGCTGCGCGAGGCGAGGAAACTCCAGGGAAAGCGAGCCCCGCCAAGCCAAGCGTTCCGATGCTTGCCCGCGAAGGGCAGGCGTCCCGCGCTTGGGGCGGGACACCTGCCTGACACGACTGCTACCAGCGGAGCCTCAGCGAGTACTGGAAGATTCTCGGCCCGCCACCGCGACCGATGTTCCCCGTCCGGGTGAAGTACCCTCCGCTAACTCCATTGAACCTCCGGAACTCGTTCGTCATGACGAAGTTCGTGCGGTTGAGGACGTTGAACGACTCGATGCGCAACTGCAGGCGCATGCCTTCGCGGATCTGGAAGTTCTTCGAAATTGCCACGTTCGCGCTGAACAGGCCCGGTCCGTCTAGAATGTTGCGGCCCGCCGACCCAAATGCGAAGGCTCCTTCCGGACAGAATACGCCGGTGCCGGCCTCCGGGTCCGCATCCACGCAACTGGGTACGTTTTCGAAGGCGCCGGTGTCGAAGAACGGGTAGTCGGCTCCTCGCGTCGAACCCAAGGACAGGTCGTCGGCTTGAGCGCCGTGAGCGATTCTATGGGGCCGCTGCGACTCGCCCAGGTTTTGGTCCGCATTGGCGGCCATGACCGTGAACGGCGAACCCGAGTACGACGTCTGGGTACCCGAGAGCTGCCAGCCACCGAGAGCCGCCTGCGCGACTCCCCTCCACTGGCGTCCCCAGCGGCGCCCGGTTCCGAACGGCAGGTTGATGTTCCCCACCAAGGTAAACACGTGCCGTCGGTCCCACGTCGAGCGCCCCCGTTCGAGGCTCAGGTCCCTGCGGTCCAAGGCGTTTGCGAAGTCCGTCGCCCCCGACCCGTTGGTGCGCGATGCGTCGTCGATCGACTTCGAGAAGGAATAGTTGACGCGCCAGAACAGCCCACCCCGGCTGCGCTTACGCCAGGACACGTTGGCAGCATGGTAGGTGGAGTTTGACCCGGTGTTGTAGAAGTTGATAGCGTTCCAGTCGGGGTTTGGCCGCAGCGACTGGGAGTTTTCGGTGAAACCGCCGGTCTCGGTGCGATTTGCCAGGAACCAATCACGCGTGCGAATGGCCTGGTTGTAGTCGTACCGGCGGATGAGGTGGGTGCCCTTCGAGCCGCGGTAGTCAATCTCTATGCCCGTGCCACCCGGCAGTTGCCGCTCGATCGTGAAGTTCCAGGACTGCAGGTAGGCCTGGCTGGGCTTCCGCGTGAAACCGCTCGCCGTCGGCCGATCGCCGAGCCAACCGCCGCCAATAGTGGCATCGCGGCCCAAGGTGCCCAGCGGATCATTGAGCAGGACTTCGGGGGGCCTGGCGGGGGTCGCGTTCCTAGCTACGTAGTTGGTGTTGACCGTGTACGGGAAGATGTTGCCTAGGTTGTTCCGGAACGGGTTGAGGATCGTGCCGGCCACGTACAGCCCGTAGCCCGTGCGGACCACCAACTTGTCGGTCACACGGTAGGCGATTCCCAGACGAGGCGTGATGTTGTTCCAATCAGTCTGGATCACGGAGCGCGGGAAGCCAACCGCGGCGGCCGTCAGGAACCTGTCCTCGAGGTTGTAGTCGCCGAGCAACTGGTCGAAGTTAGAGGGTAGGTTCCGGGCGCTCGCAAGGACGATCTTGTTGAATTCGGGAACGAAGCTGCCCATCTTGTCGTTCACGTCCCACGGCATCTGGTTGACCTCCCAGCGCACTCCGAGGTTCATCGTCAGCCGCGGGCTGACCTTCCAGTCATCGTTGAAGAACGCGCCCATCGCGTTCTGACGCCACTGGGGCGCGTTGATGCCTTCCCGGACATTGATGTTGTGCAGCCAGCCCAGGAACATGTCTGCGATCGGGCTGCCGAAGTTCGCGCAAGTCTGCGAATTGCAGCCGCCCGTGCGGAATCCGCGGAAGCGGTACACGCCCCGGGCGTTGTTGACGCCTGGCCGTTCGTAGATCACGAAGTTGTTGTTGAATCCGTATTTGATCGTGTGATTGCCCGTGATGTTGGTCATCTTGACGCTCCACTGGATGTCCTTTACGTCCGTGATGACCGGCACGGCGGCCGCAGTGCCGAGATTGGCGTGGTTGTCGGGATTCACTGTGGGGAAATCGTCGATGCCCGGGTACTGCTCCAGGTCCTCCTCCGAGAGGAAATTCGTCATCCCGAGTTCCTCGATGATGTTCTGGTCCGAGAAGGCTCCCCGCTGGAAGACGTCGTTCCCGCTGAACCCGAACCGGAACTCGAGCAGGGAGGTTGGCGAGAACATGTGCGTATAGTCGGCCCCCGCCAGGTAGCGGTTGTCGTCAATGGTGTTGCCGAATTGTGGCAGGGGGCTGCCAGCAAAGGGATTCTCGTTGTTGTTGGCGCGATACTGCACGCGCGCCGCGAGGTTGTTCTCGCCGATCTTCTGGTCGACCTTGACAATGGTGCTGTCGAAATGGTCGTTGTCGTTGTCGACCACAAGGTAGTTCAACAGATCGCGGCGGTTGCCCAGATTCGGCTCCGGGTACTCTTCGAGGAGCCGCAGGGCCACGGGGTCGGCACGGCTGATCGGGATGATGTCGTTCGGGAAACAGGATGGTAAGCCCCGCCCGGCTCGGTTGGCATTGCAACCCCCGCGCATCGTCCGGTCGCGGATGAAGAAGTCGGCCCGGAGCTTGTCGAGCACAGCATCGTCCGTCACATCAAGCTGGTTGTCCAGGTGCGACAGGCCGATCGTTTGGCTGAAGTCGCCCGATATCTCCAACGGTGTCGGAACACGTGAGAGGCGCGTTTGTTCCTGGTCACGACGCTGGAGTTGGTAGCTGACCATGAAGAAGGTCTTGTTCTTCCTGATCGGCCCGGTTAGCGTGGCGGCGGCCTGATTCTGGAGCAGATTCGTCTTTTCCAGTTCAAAGAATCCACGCGAGTCCATCACGTCGTTGCGCATGAAGTAGTTGATGTTGCCGTGAATCTGGTTCGTCCCCGAACGTAGGGACATGTTCAGGATGCCGCCGGCCATTCGTCCGTACTCGGCCGAATAGCCAGACGTCTCCATCTTGAATTCCTGCAGCGCGTCGATGTTGGGGCGCACCTGCGCTGCGCCACCCTGGACGTTGCGGTTGTCGAAGCCATCAACGTAAAAGTTGGTGTTCGTCGGCCGCGCGCCGTTAACGGAGGCGAAGGACCCCTGGGCACTCGCCCCCGGTACAACGCCGGGCACGAAGAATGCCAGATCCGTGAAGTCTCGACCGTTCAGCGGCAATTCCTGGATTTCCTCCATCACGATGACGTCGCCCTTGATCATGCCGTTTTCTGTGTTCAGCGTCACCATCTGGGCATCCACAGTCACCGACTCGGTGACCTGTCCAAGCTGGAGTTCGATATCGAGACGCCGGTTATCCCCGGTCCGCAGGATGATGCCCTGCTCCACATGCTGCTGGAAACCTTCCGAAGTGACGATCAACTGATAGTCGCCCGGATTCAGCGCCGGAATCGTGTAACTGCCGACGGCGTTCGTCGTCAGGTCACGCGAGTCCGCGGTACCGGTGTTGATCACAGTCACTTCGGCACCCGGGATCACGCCACCGGCCGAATCGGTGACGGTCCCCGTCAAGGTCGCCAAGTTCGCCTGGCCAAAGCAAAGTGTTGCCGTCAGCACCACAATAGCTACGGCAGCTAAGGTGTTCGTTTTCATTTCAATCCTCGCTCTCTCCCCCGGGTTACCCCGGAAAACAAAACACTCCCGTATCGATACTACCCTACCCCTGTCAATCTTTCAAGGTGCGAAGGTGCGAGGGGTGAAACAGCGATTCTCATTGTGGACATCTTTCCATGGAACTATGGGCGTTTCGGCTACCGAAAACGGTTGAGCAGAACCGCGATTCGCATATTCGGATGCAATCGCGCAGGAGACTCGGGCTCACATCCGTTCTCTTAGGTGGTTTCAGGTAAGTAGTCAGTCTTGCAGTGTCAAGGCAAAGCTCAAATGTCCGGTTTCTGGCAATGGTCAACTGTCCGATTCTCGGGTGGCGAGAGGGCCGGCGTAGGGAGCGGAACGACCGGACCCGGGCCCCTCGTTGCTCGCGTGCGCCGCCAACATGCTGTGCGGCGCGACTCCGTTCGGTCTTTGCTCAGCAGATCTTGGAAGAACGCGCAGTCCCTAGGCGAATGCGGCCAAGTCTCTCGACGAGTGCGAGTGTTTGAGGTGGTAGCCCTGCAACCCGAGCCAAGTCAATCGGAACTGCTTGAAACTGGCGATTCGGCCTCACACGCACTCGGGCGTGTGCCCGCTCGGTTCCGCACCTGGCTGAATAGGAAGAGCGACCACACCGCTTGTCATCGCCGGGTTCGCGAGCAGACATACCGTATCGACTGCGGTCGAACCATCAAGGCCCACCAAGTCGGTAGCTAGAGCCCGTCGGTAGCTGCCGGCCGACACGGCAGCAATAGTGAACAACCACCGTCTACAAGCCGGTGGCTTCGTTGCTGTCAACTGAAAGTTGACCGTCGCGCATGGGCGCTCTCTCCTTCTCCCTTATCGGACCACGCCGTCGGCGCCATCAAGACTCCCGGTACCCACAGCCTTCGAGCCCGGCTCAACAACAGGCTCCCCGGCGCTGGTGCCTCGCAGGCGAGGCCTCCTGAAGGAGCACTCGGGGGCCCAGGCTTCAATCCCGATACAACCTTGTCCCTGCCTCGTCACAGGCAGGGCGAACCAACTCGTGGATTCCACCATCCCCGGAAGGGACACAAATCGGCCCGCCGTGGCAAGGCGCACCGGATTCCGGATCGAGCCAGCCACCTCGGCGGCCCTCGGCCACTCGCAGGCAAATCGTCAGGGTGTCGGTTAGCCGAATGGCTGGCACAGCCCCAACTCCCAGTTTTGAACCCGGGCGGCTCCGCACGACGCGCGAAACGGCGCACTGGGAAGGCAATGCGACATCAGTGCACAAGTCAGCGAAGGCGACCGGTTGCGAGTATTCTTGATTGGCGGGAAGGCCTATGAACTCACTATCGAGACCTGGCATCAGGGAACTAGGCACGTTGTTCGCCGATGGCTCGCTCTCTCCGGTCGAGGTTGTTCAGGACACATTGCGGCGGATCGAGCGATTGGATCCCGCCATAAACTCCTATCTCACTGTGACCGCCGACCTCGCTCTGGAGCAGGCCGCTGACGCCGAAAGCGAGATTCGGGCTGGGCGCAAGCGCGGACCGCTCCACGGGATTCCTTACGCTGCCAAGGACCTGTTGGACACATCCGGCATCCGGACCACTGTCGGATCGAGAATCCGGGCGCGACACGTACCATCCAGTAACGCCGCAGTCATTGAGAAGCTCGATGACGCCGGTGCCATCCTTCTCGGCAAGACCGGCTTGCACGAATGGGCATATGGCATAACCAGCACGAACCCCCACTTCGGCCCTGTGCGCAATCCGTGGGACCCCGAGCGTATCCCCGGGGGGTCAAGCGGCGGGTCGGCTGCCGCTCTTGCGGCCGGACTGTGCGTGTTCTCGCTCGGCTCGGACACTGGCGGATCGATCCGCATTCCCGCGGCTCTGTGCGGGATTGCCGGGCTCAAGCCGACATTCGGCCGGATCAGCCGTCGGGGAACGTTTCCGCTTGGACATACGCTCGACACGCTAGGACCGTTCGGCTTGAGGGTAGAGGACACGGCACTCACATACGGCGCCATCGCCGGCCACGATCCGAGCGACCCTGCATCGGTCTCCCGACCGGTTGAACTGCCTGCACTGGAGCTCGAACCGTGCCTGAAGGGGACCGTGATCGGCGTGCCCTCGAGGTTCTTCTTCGATCGATTCGACCCTGAGATCGCGAATGCGGTCGGAAACGCGCTGTCCGTCATGGAGGGTCTCGGAGTGGAGCTCCGCACGGTTCGGACTCCGGATGTCGAAGCGGCCAATTCCTTGCACCGGCTGATCTTGCTGGCGGAAGCGGCATCGGTACACCGACGACGCCTGGAGTCGCATCGCACCGAGTTCGGGGATGACGTGCGCGCGTTACTGGACCAGGGCCGGTTCGTGCTGGCGACGGAGTATCTCGACGCCCAGCGCGCTCGACGCGAGTTCTGCCGGGAATTCGACTCGGTTCTACTTGACGTCGATGCGCTGGCCATTCCTGCCGTGCCGATCCCGACAGCGCGGATCGGGGAACTGGAGATCGAAGTGGGCGGCAAGATCGAGAACGTGCGGCTCGCGACGACACGCAATGTCCGCGCACTGAACTTGACGGGACTACCGGTGCTCTCCGTGCCATGTGGGTTTCGTGGCGACGGAATGCCGGTCGGGATGCAGATCGTGGGCCCGAAGTATGGCGAGGCCGGGATCCTGGCGATCGGACACGCCTACGAGCAAGCCACGGACTGGCACGCTAGGATTCCTCCCATGGCTCTGAAATCTGCCAGCGGCACTGCTCCAGAAGCGCCCTAGTGCCGGAAAACGGAACGTCTTCCAGTTCGAGGCGCAGCCGCTGTTCCCTACCCTGCTCGCCGGGCAGGGCGATGCGGCCCCCGGAGGCCAGGACTCTGTGCCACGGCAACTCCAGCTGCGCGGGGCAGTCACGCATGGCGCGCCCAACTTGACGCGCACCGCGCGGCAGGCCCGCGGCCCGGGCGATGTCGCCGTAGGTCGAAACCTTGCCGCGAGGGATGCGGTCGACAATTCGCCAGACTCGCTCGCGAAACAAAGCCGTATGCAAGTTCACCCGCGCCGTCGTCCGATTCACCGGATCGCAGGGGTAGTCCGGTCCCATCAGGGTCGATGCGAATCCGTTTCGGGCTTTCCTACCGGTGCCCAAGCGGCCCGATCTTGTCCAGGACCGCGTCGAAGAGGTCTTGCTTGGTCCCGGCCTGCTTCTTGGCACCTTGGGCGTTGCGGTACTTGTGCGCTGAGAAGCAGGTCCTGCATTCTGTGCGAGCGGGCTGTCCGTTGACGAGCGAGACGATCGAGTGATTCATTACACCTTTGCACCGCGAGCAGTAGTCGTCAATGATGTCTCCGAGACGGTGTTCGTCGGCCATTGAGCCTTCCTACTCTGGGGCGATACAGTACAAGTGACCGGCAGTGCGGATGAAGATCTGGCTGTCCACAGCGATCGGACTTGCCAACGTGTGGCTGTCCAAAGGATTGATAGCCAGGATCTCGTAGCCGCGCTCGACATCCACCACCGTGGTCGTCCCCTCCTCGTTGGTGGCGTAGAGCTTGCCATCCGCCAGTAAAGGAGACGCCGAGTACGTTCCGGCCTCCAGCCGCGTCCGCTCGGCCAGTAGTCCTCCGGTCTTCGGGTCCAGCACGTTCAAGACACCGCGGTCGTTGACGACGAAGATCCGCTTGCCGTCGGTGGTCGGCGTCGGCACGTCAGCGCCCAAAGTGTTCTTCCAAACACCGGCGCTGTCACTGATCCAGCCCTCACCTCCAGCTTTGAAGGCGATGAGAGGGTTCCCCCTGGTGCTGGAAGTGAAGACTGTCTCACCGATATTGATCGAGGACGCGATGGTTCGGTAGAAACGCTCGTTTCCGGGATTGAAACCGCCCATTCGCCAGAGTTCCTTGCCGCTGTCGAGGTCGTGACCGGTCACGTAGTCGCCCCCTGAAATCACAAGCTGCTCTCTGCCGCCAACCGTGACAATCAGAGGTGTCGAGTAGTCGTCGGGCGACTCGGCCTCCGCATCCGTCGGACGGTCAACCTTCCAGAGTGTCTTACCCGTCGCAGGGTCGACGGCGAATACGTAAGAAGGAGCATCGGTCTTCATTCCGTGGAGCACTTGCAAGTACAGTCGGTTCCGATGCAGGCGAGGCGACGATGCGTAGCCGTGATTGAGACCGAACGGGCCATAGTCCTCTTGGAGGTTGCGCGACCATACCCTTTTCCCGTTCGGGGCGTAGCAAGAGAAATCGCCTCCGCCCGTCAGTGCCCAAACGTGCTTTCCGTCCGTGATCGGGGAGGGCGAGGCGAGATTCTGCTTGCGGAAGATGCGATTGCCGGAACCGACCGTGCGCTGCCACAGGATTGCGCCGTCCTTTCTTCGAATGGCGATCAGCACAATGTCGTCGGTCCGGGCCGAAGGAACCGTACCCGGTCCGGGACGTGGAGGGGCGGGGCCCCGCCTGCCGCGACCTCGGCCCTCCCTCCCGCGTCCAAACTGCTGCGGGTCGCCGAAGCCCGACTGCGCCGACGTGACGAAGATGATGTCTTCCCAAACAGCTGGCGTGGCCGCGCTCCAACTCGGGAGAGCGGCCTTCCACACGACGTTCTTGTCAGTCGTCCATTCCGTGGCGAGGCCTGAAGCGGAAGAACTGCTCCCGTTGAAGTGCGGACCTCGCCACTGCGGCCAGTTCGCCACCGCGGTCGAAACCAGCGACAGCGCGCCAGCCAAGAGGGCAATTGCAAAGATGCGCGAGTTCACTGCAGGCACGGTCCAAACCAGGGAGTCGCCCAAGGCAACCGGGATCCACTAAACAAGGCGAAGACCCGGCTCAACCGGTTACGAATCCCGCGACGAGCCCGTGACCGAGCTCATCGCATGCGTCGATCATAATGGTTCTTAGGGTCGCCCTGCACGGTCGAGCCACCGACTTTCCATGAAAGCGTTGCAAATCGCGGGCGGCCGGCGCCTGTCCGGCGACATTTCCGTCAGCGGCGCGAAGAATGCCGCACTCCCAGCTCTGTCAGCAAGCTTGCTGACAACAGGCCGCGTCGTCCTCCACAGGATCCCGAACGTCGTCGATATTCGCACGATGTCCCGGCTGATCGAGAACATCGGGGCCACAGTCGCAACGGATTCCGGTACCTGCTGCATCGAGGCTGGGAACGATCTCGAGCCGATCGCGCCCTACGAGCTGGTCAAGACGATGAGGGCATCAAGCCTCGTCCTCGGACCTCTGGCAGCCCGTTGCGGTCGGGCCCGCGTCTCCCTTCCCGGCGGATGTGCCATCGGTTCAAGACCGATCGACATGCACCTGGAGGGCCTGCGCTCTCTGGGAGCGACTATCCGGCAGGACCTCGGCTACATCGAGGCGATCGCGCCAAAGGGGGGTCTAACCGGCGGGCGGATCAGCTTCAGGCGCCCCACGGTCACCGGAACCGAGGACATGTTAATGGCCGCGGTTCTGGCCAAAGGGGAGAGCGTGCTTGTGAACGCGGCACGCGAACCGGAAGTCGTTGATCTCGCAAACCTATTGCGCAAGATGGGGGCCTGTATCGAAGGAGACGGCACATCTACGATCCGGGTCGAAGGGGTCGACAGCCTGGGCGGCGCCGAGCACTCTATCATCCCGGACCGAATCGAGACCGGAACCTACCTGATCGCCGGAGCGATGCTCGGCGGCGAGTTGCGCATTCGAGATGTGCTTCCGGACCACCTGCGACCGGTCATCGCCAAGATGAAGCAGGCAGGTAGCGAAATCGAGATTCGGGACGCGACGACTCTGGTCGTTCGGAACAACAGGCCGTTGGTCAGCGTCGACGTTACGACTCGCGAGCATCCGGGCTTCCCGACCGACATGCAAGCCCAGTTCATGGCGCTCATGACTCAAGCGGGAGGGGTTTCCAATATCGTTGAAACCGTGTTCGAGAACCGTTTCATGCACGCCCCGGAACTGCGGCGCATGGGCGCCAACATCGACATCGACGGTAACCTGGCGGTGGTCAGGGGCAAGACCCAATTGACCGGAACGGACGTGATGGCCTCGGACTTGCGAGCGAGCGCCTGCCTAGTCTTGGCGGGACTGGCGGCCCAGGGCCGTACCGTTGTCCACCGGATCTATCACTTGCAACGCGGCTACGAGAGGCTGACGGAAAAGCTTACCGGGGTGGGCGCGAGCATCAAGATCATCGACGTCTAGCCGGCACTTCCAAGGGCACGATTCCCGAGGCTACCGAACTCGGCTGCCGGGTCGCGCCGAAACCAAGTCCAACCGCTGCTCAATCGAGCAAGACGATCCAGAGCGTCTGGCTCGACGGAAGTGCAGAGCGTGCGGCGGACGGCAGATTTCTTGTCTCGGCGAAAGGATGGGGGATTGAGTTTGACTGTGAGGAGCAATCTCCCGCCGGTTTGATGCCCGGCCTCAACCGCCCGCGCTGAGAGAACAGGACCTGATCAGCAAGCCCGAGCCGGGCGCGCCCCGGCCGCAATCCCGCCTGATATCATGCAGCCATGGCCGCTCCTGGCACGCTCCTGGATGCCCGCACCGACCCGGCTGCAGGACAACCGGAGGAGTACCCCTACTCCGATGGCAAGGTCCTGATGGAGACTGAGCCGCATGCGCGGTCTATCGTCGCCATGCGCGACCAGTTGGAAACGCATTTCAAGGACAGCGAAGACGTCTATGTTGCAGGCAGCATGGCGGTGTACTACCGCCGAGGCGACCCCACGGCCGTGGTGGTGCCGGACGTGTTCGTGGTGCTGGGCGCTGCGCAGAAGGAAGCACGCAATTCGTATCTGATCTGGGAGGAGGGCGGCGTGGTACCGAGCTTCGTGGTGGAGGTGGCGTCGCCGTCCACGAGCCACCGCGACGCGACGAGCAAGCGCGCGACGTACGAGCGGATGGGGGTGGCCGAATACTGGCGCTTCGACCCGAAGGGCGAGCTGATTGCGGGGCGGCTGGAGGGCTGGCGGCTGGCGGGTGGTCGCTACGAGCGGGTGCGGGCTGTGAGAGCGGCTGGCTGGCACCGGAGCGAGACGCTGGGGCTAGAGTTGCGGGCGGAGCGGTGGCTGCTGCGCTTCCATGATCCACGGCTGGGGCGAGACATGCTGACGCACACGGAAACCAGCGAGGCCCTGCAAGCGACCGCGTGCCAGCGCGACGAGGCGGTGCGAACAGCCAAGGCTGAAACGACAGCGCGACTGACGGCCGTGCGGGAGCGCGACGAAGCGGTGCGGGAGCGCAACGAAGCGGTGCGGGAGCGCAACGAGGCGAATCAACGGATCCGCGAATTGGAAGCGCGACTGCGGGTATCCGACAAGTCCGCCTAGGATTCCAGCGTTCGAAGCGGTCTCCGGCCAACCGGTAAGACAGCACCGCGCAGGGCTTGCTGGTCCAAACTACGGATACCCTTCCGATTCATACGCCGATGGTTTTACGCGGCGCTTTGCAGCAGTGGTTCGGTCTGTAGCGAAGGAGGACGCCACTCACGAGATCGCCTCTCGCTCCGTGCGGACCACAAACGAGTGACGCTTGGAACCCCGCTCGCTTCCCCCTGGCGCGCGTGCATGGGTCTGAGGCACAGCCTCGCTAGCGTTCGAGGGAAAACCTCACGATTTCTTCGTCGTTTCGGATAATCATGTGCCGATTCGCATAGGCCGGATGAGTCCAGTGAACGGCGCCGAGAGCACGTCGGCGGCGCAATGGATTGGTCGGTCGCATGAGGGTTGCACGATCAATCTCCTCGTACCCTTCGGGAGTAAAGCGAGCGATCACGAGTTCGCCGCGGTCGTTGTTGATGAAATAGCGGTTCTCGTGACGAACGATCTGGCCGGAAGCCCATCGTTCGTTTTCCGTGGTCAGGTCCAGCGTCTCCCAGACCCGCTCGCCGGTGCGTGCGTCGAGGCAACGGAGCAAGCCATAGCTTCCGATGCCATAGATGTAGTCCCCATCGACAACCGGCGTGGTGACTAGCGAATGCAGGCCGTCCGTCTCGATTTCGCTATTGCTGGCACCCTTCCAGACCAATTCGGCTTCCGGCCGATCCTCGAGCAGTCGATACATTCGTGAACCGTTGTAGAACGCCGAAACCAGCAGCCCGTGCTCACTCAACACCGGGGTGGCAACAGTCAAGCCCGCTTGGATCTTGAACGGCTGCTCCCAATACACAGCACCCGATTCCGGATCCAGGGAAGCAACGGCAGTCGGATGCCAAATAATTAGCTGGCGGACGCCGCCGGCCTCGAAAATGACGGGCGGGTCATAGCCCGGTTCGGAGGTGGCGTCGAGTGCGCGCCAGACTTCCTCGCCAGTGAACTTGTCAAAAGCAACAGCCTTGGCATCGGGCGATCCCCCGACGAGCGCGATCAAGCGGTTGCCGTCAACCAGCGGATGGCCAACGAAGCCCCAAGTGGGTAGTTCCGCACTGAAATCACTCCTGTAATTGCGATGCCAGACCTCGCTTCCATCCGCGACACGCAAGCAAAACAGGTCTCCCGTGGCCCCGAGGACGTATACGCGGTCGGCGTCAACCGTTGGGGTGGCTCGCGGGCCGAGGGCATATGCCAGCCCGGCATAGTCAACGTCCCACTCCTTCTCCCAGAGAAGCTCGCCCGTCTCCTCGTCCAGACAAAGGACTCGCTCGATGCCCTCCCGATTGCGGGTGGAGCGGTAGTCCGTGACGAACACCCTGCCGTCAGCGACCGCGGGACCGGCATAGCCGTTGGCGATGGGCGTTGACCAAACCCGCTCGGGGCCTCCCGGAGGAAAACGGTCCAAGATGCCAGACTCAGTCCAGACCCCTAGGCGGTCCCGCCCCCGCCATTGAGGCCAGTCCTCGGCCGTCAACAGGGAAGCCGATAGCAGCAAGAGAATCAGCAGCATGAACCGCCATTGTAGTCGGCTGAGACTTACGGGAGCTGAATGACCGGTGTCGATCAGCTGGCCTGCTCCAGCGGGTCGGGGCCAGATCCAATCCGGACCGAACCGAGGCGCCCCTCAGAACACAAGTGACGACAGCGCCATGCTTGAGGTGCGATCCCAGTTCATCTGAGCCGTCCGGGAAGTGTAGGAAAATGACAGGTGATGGCCCGCCACGCCAACAGAACAGGCGGCTCTGCGGCACGGTGAAGCCTCGAAAGCACCGCATTGGCGCTCATACGTCCGCCGCGGGTGGCGTCCATCGAGCGGCGGAAGAGGCCGCCGCAATTGGCTGCAACACCCTGCAGGTCTTTACGCGCAGCCCTCGGATGTGGCGGGGCAACGCTCCGAGCCAAGAGAGTATCGATCGGCTGCGAGCGTTGCGGCGCGAGCACGATCTCAACCCACTCGCGGTCCATGGATGCTACCTGACAAACCTGGCCGCAGTGGATCCGGGGGTGTCGCAGAAATCGAAGCAGTCGTTCCGGTTGGAAATTGAGAACGCCCGCAACATCGGCGCCGACTACCTCGTGATCCATCCGGGCAGTGCCCGCGGACAATCCACGGAACAGGCGATCGAAGTCTTCGCTGAGGCACTCGCCGAGGTCCAGCAGGGATTCGACTGGGATTCTCTGCGCCTGCTCCTCGAGAACACCGCGGGAGGCGGAGCAACGCTGGGGCGTAGCTTCGAAGAACTCAACCACCTGCGGCAAGCCGTGGAAGCCCGGTGCGACGCTCCGCTTGGATTCTGCATCGACACCGCGCATTGCTTTGCAGCGGGATACGACGTATCCACAGACTCAGGATTGGGCGATACCGTCCGCAATATGTGCCGGTGGCTCGGAATCGATCACGTGCACGTGATTCACGCCAACGACTCCAAGACAGCCCTGGGGTCCAACAGCGACCGCCACGAGTCCATCGGCGACGGCCAGATCGGCTCGGACGCCTTTGCCCGCGTCCTTCACCACCCTCAACTGGGAGCCAAGCCGATGATTCTGGAAACGCCCTTCATCGACGAAAGCCACGCCGAGAACGTTCGACGGCTCTGGTCGCTTGCAGGCACGCCCGTGCCGTCCTCCGTCCGTGCGCCTGGGAAGGACGGATCGGACTAGTCGTCGCTGCCACCGAGCAGACCGGCCCGGAACAGGAAATACAGCAGCGTCAGGATGCTGGTAACCGCGGCCGCAACATACGTCCACGCAGCCGCATTCAGCACCTTGTCCACCCCGATCCGCTCGCTAGGGCCCAGGATCCCGTAGTTCACCACAAGTTCTTTTGCCCTGTTGCTGGCATCGAATTCCACAGGCAGGGTGACAAGTTGAAAAACAACGGTGGCCGAAAACAGCAGTATCCCCAGCTGGATCATGCCCATCGATTGCATGAAAAACCCGATCATCATCACAATCCAGCCAAAGTTGGAACCAATGCCGGCTACAGGCACGAGTGCGGACCGCAACTGTAGTGGCGCATAGCCCTGGGCGTGCTGAAGCGCGTGCCCAGCCTCATGACAAGCTACTCCGACAGCGGAGATTGATGCCTCGCCATAGACCTTGGGTGACAGTGCCAGGCTCCTCGTCGCAGGATTGTAGTGGTCCGAGAGGAAGCCCTGCGCCTGACCGATCTTGACGTCGTACAGGCCGGCCCGGTCCAGCATCGACCTGGCAGCCTGGGCGCCGGTCATCCGCGCCCTGACCTTGCCCCATTTGTTGAAGGCTGATTTGGTCTTTGCACTCGCCCAGAGCGAGAGCAGCAGCCCGGGAGCCAGGAATAGAAGATAGATCGGATCGAAGAATAACATTGGTCTATGCCTGCCCTCCTGCGAGATGGCACCACTTCAACGCCATGCTCAATCTCAGTCTACCCGAAGCGCTGTTGCAGTGCGGTCAAGCGAGGCGTCCCAGATCAACCGCATCTCTCGCTGAGACGGCTCTCGTCACGAGTTTCCAATACGCTTCCTGGACGGCAGCAACCTTGGCGCCACGGACGCCGCCATATGGTTCGAACTCGTCCGGGCCCGGGGGCCGGGTGAGACCGGCAGCCAGGATCCAGTCACGGGTCCGGGGTAAATGCACTGCAACGCTGACGGGAGAAAACAACCAATCGATAGGGGCACCGGCCTGGTCGAACTTCTCGAGGAACGGCCGGATCTCCCCGTCCTGAAGCGAGCCGAACACTCGAAACCAGACCTGTGGCGCGGCTCCAGCAACGGCTTGGATCAGGGGGGCAGAGTCGAGAAAGCCTAGGCTGTCCCCGTCCACGGCGAGATCGGCGATCGCGAAATCGAACGCACTTCCAGCCTGGTCCAGATAGTCGACGGCATCGGCAACATGCAAGCGCAAACGGCCCGCGTTCTCGTAATGGCTCACCAAGGGATGGAACTCACGGGCCATCGCCGTCATGGCCGGATCTGCCTCCACTGCATCGATCTGCATGCCCGGGAACTGGTGCAGGATCCCGACTGCTCCGCAGCCGCCACCAAGCCCTAACATGAGGCCGCGACCCGTCCGATGACGCTGGGCGGCCAGAAACCACGCCAGCTGGTATCGCGTCTCGATCACCGGCCCCGGCCCCGCGGGCAATGAAGGATCCACAATCGATGCCGAAGGATCAAGCAGCGACGCTCCCTGCAGCACGCCCCGGATAGTGAACCGGCGGGCATCGGCGGTATCCACGACGCCGACTGGACCGAACAGCCCGGCTCGTTCCAGGCGAACAGTGGGCATGGAGTCAGATCCTGTCGCGAGCCCGTTCGGGTAGCTCGAAGTGCTCGCCCAGGTAGACCCGTCGCACTTCCGGATCGGACTCCAGCTCGCGGGGTTTCCCGGAGCGGAAGATGAAACCGTCGTTGATGATGAATGCGCGATCGGTGACACTCAGCGTTTCGCGCACATTGTGGTCGGTGATCACAATCCCGATTCCATCGCCGCTGAGCTGGGCAAGTATCCCTTGCAGTTCGATGACTTGCTTTGGATCGATACCTGAGAACGGCTCATCCAGGAGCAGGAAGCTGGGCGACAGCACTAAGGACCGCGCGATCTCCACGCGCCTTCTCTCGCCGCCGGAGAGCTGGTAAGCCCGGCTGTGCCGTACTCTGTCCAGACCGAAGCGAGCGATCAAGTCGTCAAGACGCTCCCGCCGCTCGGCTTGCATGACCGGAAGCGTCTGAAGAATGGCGAGGATATTGTCTTCCACCGTCAGCTTGCGAAAGACGGAAGGCTCTTGCGGGAGGTAGCTGATGCCCATGCGGGCGCGCTGGTACATCGGCTTGTCAGTGATGTCAACGTCATCCACAAACACCTTTCCGGAGTCCGGCGTAACCAAGCCGACAATCATGTTGAAGGATGTGGTCTTTCCGGCGCCGTTGGGTCCCAACAGGCCGATCACCTCACCCCGCCGGAGAGCGAGTGTGAAGTCGTCAACCACTTTCCGGCCGTTGTAGGACTTGGAGAGTCCGGCTGTACGCAGGGTGTCCATCAGGCCGACATCGCCGGAAATTGGCAGCCGCTCCTATCTGGAAGGCGGGTGGTAGGTATAGGCACGCTCGACGCCGCGCCCCAAGACGTGCAGAGTATCACCCAAAGTCCCTAAGGTCAATTCCGCCCCTCTCGTTTCCGTGCCGTCCCGGCTGACAAGCCGGGCCGGACTACCCTTGAGCACAACTCTCGATTCAGCTGGCCGGAGTTCGGCCCAGTCACTGAATCCCCTGATCCCGCCGCCGCTTTCCCACTCAGCTATCCGCACCGTTCCGGTTGCCACGGCGCTCCGTGAAACCCCTTCCTCGGTGGGGCCGAGGCTGGTCCTCAGTTCGTCGGAGAGCAAGCGCATGCCCGCACGCCGAAAATCGATGGAACCGAGAAAGACGGCCTCTCCCGACGCTTCCCCGTATCGCATGCAGTCAGATCGAACTGTGACTGTTTCGGTACCGCTGTCAATGTCCGTGCCTCGCTCGGCCCAAGCCGTCAATACTTTTCCGGACGCCCGGAACATCAGCGTCGATTGTTCAATCGAAATCGTGTCCGCATCGATCCGGTTGTGGCCCTGCCAAATGCGGGCGGCGCCACGGTACTCGACAAACCCGGCGCGCGGATCGGAAATCATCGCTTCCGCCGCGGCGTACACGGGTTCTTGCGCGCCGAACAGCCCCTCCGGGAGTGCTTCGTCGCCGCCGGCATTCGCTTGAGTGACCGAAACGGACACTCCCTCTTGCGCCGTAAGGCGGCCGCTAGCGCGATCCAGCGCAATGCTGTTGGCTGCCACAGACGTGCCATCGGCAAATACCCGTGCCTCGCCTTCCAACTCGAACGCACCGCCGCTTGGGTCGAACCGCGCCTCAGCCGCGCTGCCATTCCGCGTCCCCTCTTCAAAGCGGAATGCACCTTCTTGGTGGAGCCGGGCAATCGAGGCGCTCTTGGGATCGAACGACGCCTCCAGGAAGCTGCTCCATGTCCGCAGAACGGCGGCATCCTCGTCCGTGGGCTCTTGCACCATGATCACGTCGCCACTCGCGGTCAAGCTGTCAACCTGGTTTCGTTCGCCGTAGCGCACGCGAATCAGGCCCGCACTCAGTTCCCGTCTCGCACCATCTTCGCCCGAGGGCAGTTGCCTCAATCGGCCCCGCTGCAGCGTCTCAACCTCGTCAATCTCTGTAGATCCGGTACGCATCCTCAGCCGCAGACCATCCGACTCAATGATGTTCCGCAGGCCCTCCGCAATCGCGTTCATTCTTGCCGCGGCGCTTCCACGCGCCTCGACCAGATGCAACGCGCTCTCCCCGGCTCCGGGCCCAGGCTCGTAGGTGAGTTCCACGGAGTCTCCGCTCACCTCGACCTCGCTCGAATCTTCGGACGATTCGAATCGAGTCCCTCCAGTGCCTCTAACTCGGAGCAGTTCGCCTCCCGGGCCCAACTCGAAATCCATTTTCGGAGAATCGAACCGGATCCTTCTCCCATCACCGTCCTCACCACCTGTCGAGGCGGTGCTTTCGATTCGAGTGGCTCGCCCACCGGACAGCCAAACAACGGCCGTCTCGCACTCCAGCCACAACGAGCCCTGCTCAACCCTGGCACCCCCTGCCAGGTCGATCCTCGCCCCTTGTTCGGCATAGCCAGCGGAGCCTGCGAGAATCTTCGTTGGCACGCCATTCGGACCTGCCCCGAAGCGATCCAACTGGACCTCCGCCAGCATTTGAAGCGTCTGGGAATCGGCGTCGTAGACTGCGCCGAGAGAACTTCCTTCGCCCTGATCAAACCTGTAGCTGACGACTCGTTCCGTGCGAGCGCTGCTGGTGGCGGGATCGAAAGTCACGCCTGAAGTGATCACGACGACTTCCGGATCGTGACCGCCGCTGTCCGGTATGCCCAAGGCAATGACAGTATCCGCCTCGCTGTACAGCGTGCTGTCATCGAGCATCCTCATCGCCGCGCTCTCGACGCGGTCGTGCTTGCCGATGTCCTCACGAAAGATCTTTAGCACTACGCCCTGCAGGTCGGTCTGCCGACCGTCGGAACCGCGAGCAAAGTCGTCCGCGCTGACTTCGATGTGCGTGGAGTCACCGGTCGTCTGCGTCCAGTGCCAACTCCGTGACTGTGCAGCGACCTCTTCCGGCAGCACGGGAAGGGCCCCCGAGAAGCCTCGAACTTCCGATGCACGCGATCCGCTGAAGTCGCGCAGCACGAGCACGACGACTGCGAGCGCAGCGAGCAGGAGGAGATACCGCAACGGTTTCCGCAAGCAGTTTGATCGTAACAGCCCCCAGACCGACCCGGCGCCCGCCAATCTCGATTCACGGCGTCCAGACCGGTAGAGCCTGATGCGTTCTGGCCTCTATGATCCAGCCCCGCGCTTCGATCTGAGAGCACCCTGGCGCCGCCCATGCGCGGGCGGGTCTGGTGTGCCCTGGTTACGGCAACGCGAACGCCACGTAGGAGCCACCCGAAGGACTCCCGGTCTTGCCGCCACCGGCCGCGATGGCCACGAACTGACGGCCGCCCACCTCGTAGACGGCGGGCGTGGCGTTGCCGCCCGCGGGCAAGGTCGCTTCCCAAAGGACCTCTCCGGTGAGCTTGTCGAAGGCCCGGAACTTCCGGTCCGGCGCAGTCGCGCCGATGAAGAGCAAGCCGCCGGACGTAACCACGGGTCCACCGTAGTTCTCGGTTCCCGTCGGCGGAACGCCCTGCTCGGCAAGCTCCGGATATTCTCCCAAGGGCACTTTCCAATCAATCTCGCCGGTGTCGAGATTCACCGCGTTGAGCGTGCCCCATGGCGGGGATATCGCGGGGTATCCGTCCGGGTCAAGGAAGCGATTGTATCCGTCGTGCGTGAACGGCATATCCGAAGACTGATCCGAGCGGGATGCCACGATCTCGTCGCCAGCCTCCCCTTCCACGACAAACGTCGCAATGCTGCGGGCAGCAGCTTCGCTGAGGTTCGGGAAAGCAGGCATGCGCCCCACTCCCGCACGTACCACGCTGGCCACCTCGGCAGCCTTCATCGAGAGGTCCGTCAGGGCGGGAAAGTCGGGCGGAGCTCCACTCAAGTCATCCAGATGACACACGGCGCAATGGCGCTGGTACAGTCGCTTGCCGTTGGCCGCCCCGCGGGTTCTCGCGCGTTTGGTGAGGCGCAGGATCCACGCCATCTCGTTCACGTTGACGTACAGCAGGCCGGTCTCCGGATCGAAGGCTTGGCCACCCCATTCGGCACCCCCGTCGAACCCGGGGAAAATGATCGTTCCCTGCAGGCTCGGGGGCGTGAAGATTCCGTCGCTCCGTACCAAGCGGAAGCGCTTGAGCACCGCCTCCCTGACTGCCGGCGTACGCGCGGTGAGATCGGCTTCGGTGAGCCCCTGGCGTCCCAGTGCAGGCGGCGAAACGGGCAGGACCTGGCGTCTCGACAGGACTTCTCCATCGACATCCGAGGTCGCGACCTCGATCTCGTGCAGCGGGAACAGCGATTCGCCTGTCTCGCGATCGAACGCGTAGACATGGCTCGTCTTGGTCGCCACCACGACGGCATCGATCAATCGGCCCGCACGCGCAATCGTCGCCAGCACCGGAGCGGTGGGAACGTCCATGTCCCAGACGTCGTGCCGCACAAACTGGTGATGCCAGACGAGTTCCCCTGTCTCCGCCCGCAGACAAAGCAGCGAGTTCGCGTAGAGGTTGTCTCCCGGACGGTTGCCTCCCCAGAAGTCGAATGCCGCGGACCCCGTGCCCGCATAGACCAGCCCGCGTTCGGTGTCGAGCGCCATCCCGGCCCACGAATTCGCGCCGCCAAGCTTCTGCCAGCCATCTTCCGGCCAGGTCTCGTACCCGGGCTCGCCCGGGTGCGGGATCGTGTGGAATCTCCAGCGCAATGCTCCGGTCTTGGCATCGTAGGCCCTGATGTATCCCGGGGCGCTGGGCAGCGACTCGCTGACGACACTGCCAATCACCAACAAGTTGCCGTAGACGACCCCCGGCGTCCGCAGGCTCACCGAGAGGTTCTGCGCCCTCGGCTGAAGGTTCTCGCGGAGGTCGATCGCTCCGCCATCACCAAAGCCCTCGACAGGATCACCCGACCGGGCATCCAAGGCATACAGCAAGTGCCCCACCGAGGCGTAGATCCGCGAGTCGGTCCCCTCACGCCAGTGCATGAAGCCGCGGTTCACCGTGCGGCCTTCAAACGGAACACCGGCTACCAGGAGGCGGCGCGTCCAAAGTTCCGCTCCGGTCGCGGCGCTGAGCGCGAAAACGCGTCCATTTGGACTCCATCCGTAGAGCACGCCGTCCACGACTAGCGGGTTGCACTGGATCTGGGACCCCGGGTAGTCATCCCCGGTGTCGTAGGTCCAGGCGACCTCGAGACCCGCAACGTTTTCGCGGTTGATCTGGCCGAGTCGGGAGTAGCGCAGTTGCTCGGGACCGCCACCGTACACTGCCCAGCCGTCGTAGCCATGATCCGGCTGCTGGCGAACATCCCCGCAACCGGCTATGACCAAGCACGCCACGGAAAGGGCTGCACACCGCATCGGCTGACATCCTATCACCCGCCCATTCGGCTCCATCCATCCATGGCAAGGAACGACAGCGAAAGGACACGGCAAGTGCTCTGCATGCTGGTGGACCGGAACTTGAAGCGATTCGGCGGTGTCCATGGAAGCATCGATCATGATGGTTCGATGGGCGCTTGGCGGATGTCTCGCGGCCGGAATCGTTCTAGTTGCCTCCGGCAGGGCGGACGAACAGCGCATTGAAACCGGCCGGTCGGCACTGGCTGGGAGGGACTACAGGCTGGCTGTGAGAACAATTGCGACGCTTTCGAACGAGGGCTCTAACAAAGCGCAGACGCACCTCGGGACCATTTATGGCAGAGGCAAGGGGGTCTAGTCGCGCATGTGCCTACGGATGAATTTACCCAAGAGGGGTACCGAAAAGGAGTACTTCCCATGCCGGTTCTTGTAGACCAAACCTTGGGATGCGAGTGCAACCAGCATCTGATTGACGTGGCTGCCGCCGAACGGCTTCTCCAAAGACCGGCGCGATTCTTCGACCAATTCTTGGACTGTGAACTCTTCTTCACAGTTCTCAAGGCAAGAAATCACAAACAGCAGTTCTCTTTGTCGATCGGTTGCGCGTGCCCATCGCCCGGAAAAAAAGTCGGTGTCAAGTTTCTGCTGAATTTCGGCGACAGGAACGGAGGCCCTCGCCCCCTGATCGTACCGTTGAATGAATGCGTCATAAACCTCTCTGCAGATGAACTGGATGAAGTACGGGTAGCCTCCGGACATCTTGACGATCATTCTCACTGAGCTATCGTCAATTCGCAGAGGGCACTCTGCATCATCGATGGGTCTACGGACTGCTTCCTCGCTCTCACTCTCAGACAGGCTTTGGAGGAATACAACCCTGAACATCCTTTCGGAGAATGTCCTTGCCTCGACTAGCTTGGGGAACAGGGTCGGAAGACCGGCCAGGACGAGCATCATAGGAAATCCCTTTCGCTGCAGAGACTGGAATGAATCAAGTAGCAGCGACAAGGGGTACTGCTCTTTGGCTGATCTGTCTAATAGATTCTGCGCTTCATCGTAGGCGAAGATGATCCCACGTACCTTCGGCATGCTCGTAATGGCACGCCATCCAATCTCTAGGACACCCTTGATCTTGTCGAGGGACAGGCCGGGAATCTTCTCGTAGGCATCGATCAAGTCTTGGAATCCGAGAGTGCGCTCGATTTTTTCTCGCTCGCTCACGAATCCCACTCTTTTCACCTCCTCCGTTGTCACAATCACGTTCGAAGTGACCAGAGCAAGGTCTGTGCAGATGCGAATTGCCAAGTTGGACTCGCTCAAGCACACGGACTCTGAGAGATCGGCCCCAACCCAAATCCATCCTCGACTCGTTGCCAAGGGCTTGAGTGAGTCGAGCAAGACCGTCTTGCCCACTCCTCGAAGCCCAGTCAGAACCATGTTCTCCAACACCGTTTCTTGCTTGAGCAGTCGCAGGAATTCTCGGCGCTCGGTTTGCCTTCCTGCCAGATAAGGCGGCCTGTGACCGGCGCCAGGACGAAATGGGTTGGAGAATCCAGCCATCTTGAAACTTACCTCCACAAAGTCGTTCGAGTAAATTTATTATGACGACTAAATTTAGTCAATTCCATAATCACTTACCTGATTCCCTATCTGCCCCATCCTTAGTGGCGGCCCGAACAAGCGATGGATTCGCCCGAGCAGCTTGGGGCAAGAGTCGCTGGTCACGAATTGTTGTATGTGGCAGGCATTGTGTGCCCGCGGGCAGGCCTGCGGTGAAGCCCAATCGGCCATCTCCTGAGGGTGGAACGGCCGTTCGCGGCTTGGGGAAGCTTGGTATTGAACCGGCCTGCCCGCTGAGGACTCTTGGCCCTGGCTGCTAAGGCTTGCGTTCCGACGAACGGCTTTCAGTAGCGAGTGTCCGGAGTTGCTTCTCCAATGCCCGCGCTCGCTCCTCTGCTGCCCGTCTACGCTCGGCCTCCGCACTCGCGCGTTCCTCCGCGGATTGTCTGAGTTCCGCCTCGGCACTGGCGCGCTCCGCCTCGGCACTCGCGCGCTCCGCCTCGGCACTGGCGCGCTCTTCCGCTGCCCGCCGCAGTCGCTCCGATTCTGCCAGATCCCCGTCGAACTCTTCCCCGGTGCGCGGATCCCTGAACACCAGCACTGTCGCCCCGTCCTGCCGTTGGCTGCGCAACTCCAGCCCCAAGACCCGGCTCCGCAGCCAACCACCCCGTGCCCCGCTCGACACCGGTTGCACCGGGTGATAGCTCTCCCCGTTCGCCTCCCAGCCCTGTAAGGGTGTCGCCAGCAGCGACCCGGTCGGGTCCAGCCGCCAATATTCGCGTACTCCGATCCGGGCGTACTCCTGCGCCTTGTGCCGGGCATCCTTGTCCGCCGTTGAGGGCGAGGTCACTTCCAGCACGAAATCCGCACCCTTGCCCTCTTCCCAGACCTTGTACGAGCTGCGGTTCCCGCGCTGCACGCCGAACACCACCTGCACATCCGGCTGCAGACAGACCTTGTCATTGCCGCGCTCGTAGTACACCAGCAGTTCCATGGCCACGAGCACATTCTCGCGATTGCGGAAGTGCTTCTTCAAGGCCAGCGTGGCCTGGCTGACAGCATCGCCGTGCCAGACGCTCTGCGCGATCCAGTTCCCTTCGGGGTACTCGACAGCCTCTGGCTCGCGCGCCGCCGCGGCAGCTGCTGACGGGGTGAGGCTGGGAACTTCCGTTTCTGTGGCGGGAGTGAATGCCATGGCGAACTCGAACGCGCACGAACACGCTTCCCTCGTAGCATACAGGCTCCGGCGCAGGCAGCCTGGCGGCAGGCTATGCGGCTGGCGCAGCGGGCCCGCTCAGACTGGCCTGCAGTGGCGTAGTCGGCGACCAACCGAGGCAGGCTGTGGCCTTGCCGGCACGACACTTCGCTCTTGGGCACGGAGGTGGACGGGTGTAGCCATCGCCTGGTTGTGACGATGACGGACGCGTCGATTTCGCATTCAAGCACGTAGCAGCAACACTTCAGGCGCAACCCCTCGCAGCTCAAGGCCAGCGCAACGCTGTGTGCCGGGAGCCGCCGCCAGGCCGATCCAACAGGCAGGCCGATCCGACCCGCAACCTGTCGGCTGGCCTTGGATGCGGATAGTAGGGAATCGGGATCACTTATTAACAGTGTCGAGCGGCGAATGCAACAGCGGGCTGCCTAAACGACAACAGGAAACCTGCCGCACGAGAGTTGACGGAACTCAGAATCGAACTAGCGCGTGCAGATGATTTGCCTCGTCCTCGAGAGCGACAGGGCACTTGGTGTCATGCGACCGAGAATGTAAGGCGCTGCCCCAAGCCGCACCCTGAACTGCCAGCCTCTTGGACCGCTAAAACGCCCTTCGATAGAGACGCAGAGGCTACGAAAACGGCACCGATGTGCAACTGAAGAATCGATGAACGCGCGAGAAAGCATCTGAAAGCCTACAGTTTCGCGTGCGCAACCGGCGAGGGTGTGGACAAGGACCTCGTCGAGGCCGCCAAGTGGTTCCGCCTTGCCGGTCTCCAGGGACATTCCTCGGGTCCGTCTACCACAGCGGCAGGGGAGTCGCCAAGGACGGCTTTCAAGCGATTCACTGGTTCCGTTTGGCCGCCTCGCTAGGACTGCCCCCTGCGAATTCAACCTCGCCGTCCTGTATACCCGTGGCGAGGGTACAGGCAGGATCCTCGAAATCGCCGACATGTGGCTGAAGCTGGCCCTGGACAACGGCTATGGTGATGCTCGAACATTCCACGAACACCTCAAATCGCGACTGTCAGGGGAAAGCGCTCGAAAGGCCGAGATCCTGGTACGGGAATGGTTCAAGTCAGGCTATCAGCGCTGCCCCGAGTAGCTCGCTGGCCCCTCTGATGCGGTACAGGTTCGCGAGAGAGCACCCCAACGGGCCAGGTTTCGCGTCTCGGTCACCCCGGCAAGCCGTCGGCTCTTGACGGGGCTCGCAGATCGAGGCGCGTCTCGGTCGGGACCGGCCCGTGTCGGCCAGGTCTTCCGGCGTCATCCGGACGATACTGTAAAGACAACAGAGCGATGAGAATCAAGCGAATCAGCGTCTACCAGGTCGACTTGCCCCTCGCGGAGGGACCGTACAACTGGTCGGGTGGCAATACGGTGAGGACCTTCGACAGCACAATCGTCCGTGTCGAGACCGATGCGGGTCTGACTGGCTATGGGGAAGTTTGTCCCCTCGGTCCCGCCTACCTGCCGGCTTACGCGGCGGGTGCGCGTGCCGGGATCGCGGAGCTGGGTCCTGCCTTGCTCGGCCTCGACCCGACCCAGATCGGCATCCTGAACCATGCGATGGACGCGGCCCTCAAGGGCCATCCCTACGTCAAGTCCCCGCTAGACATCGCCTGCTGGGACATCCTGGGTCAGGTTGCGGGTCTGCCCGTCTGCGAGCTGCTGGGCGGGCGGTACGGCGATGACTTCATCCTGTACCGGGCAATCTCCCAGGAATCCCCCGAAAAGATGGCCGAACTGGTCGCCACCCACCGTGACGAGGGCTACACCCGTTTCCAACTCAAGGTTGGTGCCGACCCCTCGGACGACATTGAGCGCATCCGAATCGCCGCGTCCAGGCTAGGTCCCGAAGACCGCCTGATCGCCGATGCCAACACGGGCTGGCTGATGCACGACGCCAAGCGAGTCGTGGCAGCGGTCAGCGACGTGGATCTATATATCGAGCAGCCCTGCCTGTCCTACGAGGAGTGCCTGTCGGTCCGCGCCAGCACCCCCCACCCGTTCGTGCTCGACGAATCGATCGCCAGCGTCCACGACCTGCTCAGGGCCAGTAACGACGACGCAATGGACGTGATCAACTTGAAGATCAGCAAGCTCGGGGGCATCACCAAGGCTCGGCAAATGCGGGACCTTTGCGTGTCGGTCGGGATCGCCATGACCATCGAGGATACTTGGGGGGGAGACTTCACGACAGCCGCAATCGCTCATCTGGCGCACAGCACGCCCCCTCGATTCCTGTTCACGTCAACGGACTTCAACAGCTACGTCACGGTCAGCACCGCCACAAACCCGCCACTTCGCAAGCACGGCCGGCTTTCCGCGCCGGATTCGCCCGGATTGGGGCTTGAGCCCAGTTTCGGCGTGCTCGGCGACCCGGTTCTGGTGATCGAGTAGACCTACCAGTCGATCCGCTCGCCAAGGCCGAGCCTTGCAGCCTCCCGCAACACCGCCTGTGTCGCAACAACATCCTGAGCGGCGATGCCCACAGACTTGAAGAAGGTCAGCTCCGTGTCCAAGGCGCGCCCTGACGCCAGCCCCCGAACCAGGCTTCCGAGATCACAGTGAATGTGGTCCTCGCCGAACAGCCCCTCTGCCATCGGCATCAGGACGTCCCCGGCTTCTTCGAGGGCAGACTCTATGTCGTCCACGACGAGCCGTGCCCGCGCGACAGTCGCGCCCGGGACCTCCCGGTCGCCGGCGTGGAACGAACCGATCGCGTTGATGTGGATCCCGGCCGGGACCTCGGCATCCTGGAACACTGGCACGGGTGAGGTGGTCGCCGCGCACGCGATGTCCGCGCCATCCAAGGCCTCGTGCGCGCTACCCACTGATCGGTACCCACCCAGGATCGGATCGCTGGAGAGTTCGGCTGCCATCGACTGGGCCGAGCGGAGGTTCGGGTTGAAGATCCTGACGTCCTCGATTGGCCGCACCGCACACATTGCCCTGACCTGGGTGCGAGCGTGGACTCCGCTGCCGAACACCGCGAGAACTCGGCTGTCGCGGCGTGCCAGCAGATCCGTGGCCAGACCGCAGGCAGCGGCCGTGCGAATGGCCGTTAGCGCCGCACCGTCAAGCAGCGCCAGCGGAACCCCCGTCGACGCATCAATCGCCAGCAACGTCCCGTGGATTGAGCGGAAACCTTGTGGCTTGTTGTCCGGGAAAACCGACACGACCTTGACTACGGCGACTGCAGGATCGCCGGACTCAAGCGATGCGGGCATGACCAACGTTGCTCCGCGCTTGCCTCCCGTGTGCAATACCGATCTCGGCGGCGATTGAATCCGGCCCGCGGCGTGAGACGCGAATGCCGTCCGCATCGCCTCCACTGCCTTGTCCATCGGCAGCGAGCGCAGGATGTCAGCTGGGCCCAAGGTCTTCACGCCGCTGATGCTCCGGTCCCGCCCTCGGGATTCTCGCAATCGCTGGCCGCAAACGGGGACGGTAGGTGACAGTTCCGGTTCATCGGCGCACACGCAACGGTCCCACTCAGCGATGTGGCCATCGGACTGCTGGCGAGAAAGATACGTTAGCGCACCTGGGTCATCCAGAGAAGCATCGCTGGCAAGTCGACCGCTCTCGGCCAGATCAGGAGAGGGGGTGTCCTTTCGCCCTCGAATCCTTGGGAGGGCATCTTCCTTCCGCTGCCTTCCGAGGAATCCGGTTGCCCGTGGTGGCTCGATGCTATGTTTGTTCGTTCATGTGCGACCCGAAGATCCTCCGCAGCGCCGCTTGGTTCCATGGAGACCAGTACGAGCACCTCGCCCGAAGAGCCTGGCTCCGGTCCGAGGGCTTGGGGGACGCCGCTTTCGACGGCAGGCCGGTCATCGGAATCTGCAATTCCTGGTCTGAACTGACAAACTGCAACGCCCACCTGCGCCAGGTCGCAGAGGCAGTCAAGCGCGGCGTCTGGGCGGCCGGCGGAGTACCGCTCGAGTTCCCCACCATTTCGCTCGGCGAAATGTTCATGAAGCCGACCACGATGCTCTTTCGAAACCTCATGTCGATGGATGTCGAGGAGTCAATCACGGCAAATCCGATCGACGGAGTGGTGCTGCTTTGCGGCTGCGACAAGACCACTCCCGCTCAGCTGATGGGGGCCGCGTCTGCCGACATCCCGGCGATCATGGTCACGGGCGGTCCGATGTTGTCGGGGCGTTGGCACGGCCAGCCTCTCGGCTCAGGCACAGACGGGCGAAAGCTCTTCGAAGACCTCCGGGCGGGCCGGATCGGAGAGGAAGAATGGGCCGAAGTAGAGGGATGCATTTCCCGGAGCGCCGGACATTGCACCGTGATGGGCACAGCATCGACCATGGCCTCGATGGCGGAGGCCCTCGGCATGATGCTGTCCGGGGGCGCTGCAATCCCGGCGGTCGATTCGAGACGATACCAGCTCGCCGAATCAAGTGGTAGGCGGATCGTCGAGATGGTCGAAGAGGATCTGAGACCCTCTCGGATTCTCACGCGGGAAGCCTTCGAGAACGCCGTTCGAGCCGATATGGCCATCGGCGGGTCGACCAACGCAGTGGTGCACCTGCTAGCAATCGCAGGCCGGGCTGGCATCCCGCTGTCGCTGGATGACTTCGACCGAATCTCAAGGAAGACTCCGCACATTGCCAACGTCAAGCCTTCCGGCCAATACCTCATGGAGGATTTCTACTACGCGGGAGGCCTGCCGTGTGTGATGAAGGAACTCCTCCCACTGCTGCACGGCGATGCGCTTACTGTCAGTGGAAGGACAGTGGCGGATCACGTGGCGAACATAGCGATCCGGAACCGGGACTTGATCCGATCTCTGGATGCGCCGCTCAACGCCGAGGGAGGCACCGCCGTCCTCTATGGCAATCTCGCGCCGAACGGCGCCGTCATCAAGCAGACCGCAGCCTCGCCCCACCTGTTGCGCCATCGCGGCAGAGCGCTCGTGTTCGAGCGGTACGAGACCCTCCGCGCCCGCGTCGACGACGAAGACCTCGATGTGAACGAGAACACGGTGATGGTTCTCAAGAACGCCGGTCCGCTCGGTGGGCCCGGCTTCCCTGAATGGGGCCATCTGCCGATCCCCACAAAACTCCTCCGGGCTGGGATCAACGATATCGTTCGCGTTTCCGACGCTCGCATGAGCGGCACGAGCTTCGGTACTGACGTGCTGCATGTTTCACCCGAATCGGCCGTCGGCGGCCCGCTTGCCGCAGTCCGGACAGGCGACGAGATCGAATTGGACGTCCCCGCCCGACGGATCGACGTGCGCGTGGAAGACCGGGAGATCCAGCGCAGGCTCGACGAGCTTCCACCGCGGACTCCGCACTACCGGCGCGGGTACGGCAAGCTCTTCCAAGAGCAAGTCACCCAGGCTCACCTAGGCTGCGATTTCGAGTTCCTGACGTGCGAGGCCGGGGAAAACGGCCACTAGTTGATCCATACCGGGCTGGCCCAGCCCTTGTTGGTATCCAACTGCTCCATCCTCAGGTAGTAGTAGTCGCCCGGCGCGGGCCGCTCGAGATCCTCGTACTCGAATTCGAAATCCATGGGACCCTCGGCGTTGACCAGCTCGCACACCAGTTCGAACTTGACCTCAACCCCCATTCTCCTGAGATAGCTGTGTTGGCGGGGCGTCTCGCCCGGGCCGCTCCAGCTGAAATAGCCGTCACGACGCAACTCGTCCAATGGAACCGCCACCTGGATCGATCCGAGATAGGGGTCCTGCAACTGGAACTGAAGCGACCCCTCCACCCCTTCCAGGCGCACGAGCATGCCGTCTCGATCATTCGACGTCGTCGCGGCGCGCCAGCGGACCCCGTCGCCATCCTGGCGCATCCACTCGAATTCCTGATCGCGATGCAGGATCCGTTGCAGCTTCAACGCACCGGACTGCGGGGTGATGGACCCGTCTGCCAGACCGACGTTGGCACGACGCTGATAGATGTTGTCCCCCCAGTACACCCTCGCAAGGGCCCCTCTGTCACGCGCCGGGTGGACTGCGTGAATGACTCTCCCGTTCTTGAGCAGCTCCAGGCGCGTCAAGGGTTCAGTCCCTGAAACGCGGGCCTTGACCCGGGCCGTTTCGTGCTGCGCCGCGGAGATTTCCCCACCCATGGGCTCGCCGTTCACGCTGAACTCCATCAAGATCCTCTCGTTGCCGGTGACGCCGAAGGTACGTCGCTCGTACAGGCCGTTCCAGATCGCGTCGCGAGTCTTGCCGTATGCGAACACTCCGGTCAGCGGATTGGTCATCGTGTAGATCAATCCCGGGTACGAATTCCCGAATCCGACGGTGTGGTTGTCGCTTGACGCCGTGGCCGCAAGCCGCAGGCCCGCGTCCAGATGTGCTTGCCAAGACTCTTCAAAGACACCGTGAACCGAGGCGATCTCGAAACTTCGCTCGATCCGGGGATCGGTACGGTGGTTCCAGTTGGGAGGCCCGCCGCCCACATGCGGAATCACCATGGCGGGCGCTTCGGCTCGTTCCAGCAGATCCATCATGCGACCAACGTCCGCGCGGTTCTCGTTAGGATCGAGTTGCATTGTCGTCGGGGCTTCGTCGGCGTTGTAGATCACATTGTGGTGGCCCCCGGCGTTCGTCCCGACACTGTACTCGTATCCGAGGATCGTCACGAAATCCTTCCAGCCGTTCAGTCGCTTGTTGGCGCGGATTATGTCAGGCCAGTTGTCCCGAGGATCGCTGAACTTGTCGAAGTGGTAGGCGGGCCCGGTGACGCCAACCCACATGTGGTGGGGCGTCAATGCCCCGAAGTCCAGCAACCCGTTCCGCCTGGCATGGAGGTAGAGCTCTTCATACGTGCCCCGTCCGTCATGCAGGTAAGTGTGCTGATGGAGGTCGCCGTAGTAGACCCGGCGCTTGGGATGCTTCTCCACCCGGATCGGATTGCTCGTCCCTTGCAATCGCCCGTCCCGGCTGCGCACCGCAAGCCGATGGACGCCTTCCTGGTTCGCCACAACATTCGCCGCGACGTAATGCATTAGCGACGGATCGTACTCGAAACGACTCGCGCTCAGCCCGGGATCGTCGAAATCGAGATCCAGGCCCTGGTAGTCCCTCGCCAGCGACCCCCATGCATCGCTCGGAACGACCTCGACACTGAATCGCTCGCCCACTGCCGCAATTGCCGGCGCGGATACCCGGAGCTTGGAAGCCGGACCTCCCACCACCTTGAGGAACGCATCGCCGCCATAGTCGCGAACCTGCTGATCCTCGTTGAGAATCACGATTCGAAAGTTGAAAAGGTTCTCTGCATAATGCTGCATGCGAACCCCCCGTGCACCGCCGAAATCGAAGTACACCTTGTCACCGGGCCGGAGCGATCCGGATTCCAGCACCGCGCCGGCGGTCTTGCGATACGGGAATACACCCGGTGTGTTGCGCTGCACCGAGTTTGTGTACGCTCTGGCCCTTAGGGTTGCGCCAGGAGCCGTCGTTTCGACCGCGAGGTACGCCGCCTTGTTCGGGTCGTCGACCTGGAAGCCTTCGACATCGCTAGTGAAGTGCTTCCAGATGTCGAGGGCCTCGCCCTGCCTGACACCCGCCTCTCCCACCGTGTATTCGACGCGGATCCTGTGCCGCTCGCCAGCTTGGACCACAGGGGTCGACAGCAACTTGACACTGCCTTCGAGTGGGAACCCAGGTGGCATGTACGCGCCAGGCCGGTACTCGATCGGCATTGTGGTCGGATCCTGAGCGTCCGGCTCGGCTTCGGCAAGTCGGCCGAATTGCCCCAATAGAATCAATCCGGCCGCTATCGCCGCCACCGAGAGCAATCGCAGTCTCATACGGCGCCGATTGTACTGCAAGGGCGGACCCCAAACGCGAATCGCCGCCGCTCGGATATGCTTGTGGCGATGAATCGCTGGATCTGCTCACTCTGGATCGCATGCTCCTGGCTCCAGGCGGCAGACGTCGGGCAACCGCCGCTGCTGTTCCGCGAGGGCTGGACGGCCACGCCTCCGGCAATTCCCCTTTCGCAGCGCGATGTCGCGAATCCCGATCTGAAGGTCGTGGTCCATGGCCAGGGCCCACCGCTCGTGAAGAAGAGCTTTCATGACGCCCGGGAATGGGATCCACACTATGTTTGGTCAGGGCTCGCCAGCGATCCCTGGGCCGTCAGCCTGTCGCTGTCCGATGGTGGGCTGATGGACCTTGCCGGCACGGCGACAGTACGCTGGCGCAGCCGTCAGTCGGGATTCCGAGAGTTGCGGGCTGTCCTGGAATTGGAAGGCGGTCGATGGCTGGTGAGCGAACAGGCCGACCCGGCTTCCGACCAGTGGCGGGTCAGCGAATTCGCTTTCTCCAGCACGAGGTGGCGCCAACTGGACATTCGCACGGTCAGCGAAGGACCGTGGGAACACACCCCCGACCTGACCCGCGTCCGCTCTGTCGGATTCACTGACCTTGCGCCGGGGGCCCGGAGCCGCGCGTGTTCGAGGCTCGATTGGATAGAGGTGTACGGCCAGCGGGTGCCTTCCGGGCCGTTGCAGGTATTCGTCCTCTCGGGCCAGTCCAACATGGTGGGCTGGGGTAATAGCTTGGAACTGCAGAGCGTGGCGCGATTCGGCCACGACAACCGGCTCTGGATGTTCGAGGACGGAGCTTGGCGGCCACTGAAGCCGCACAAGAGTCCGTCGAGCGCCCAGCGCACGCGATGGGGCATCAACGAGTTCACGTTCGGCCCGGAAATCGGCTTCGCTCACGCCATCGCCGCCGCTTGGCCCGGCAAGAGGATCGGAATCGTCAAGCAGGCGGTCGGCGGCACGGGAATCATGGCATGGGCTCCGGAATGGAACGAGGCGGACGCGAGAATCACGGGAGACGCCGCCAAGGGCCCGCTATATGAGCAACTGGTCGGCAAGGCTCTGGCCGCCCTGCGCTCGGAGCCGACCGAGCTTCGGGGATTCCTCTGGCTGCAGGGGGGCAAGGACATGCGGGACATCCGGGCCGCGTCCCGCTACGCGGACAACCTGGCGGAGCTGGCCGGGGCGCTGAGGCGCGACCTCGGCGTGGCCGACCTTCCCGTCCTGGTCGGCACCTATCGCAGAGACGACATTCCGGACAGCCTCGAGGGAGTGGACCCGGCAGCATTCGAGTTCGAGGAAGGACGGCCCGGCGCCTGGCAGGTGCTCGTCGCGCAAAGCGAAGCGCCCAAGACTATCCCGAGCTCCGCGAGTGTGGTCTTGCGAGATCTGCCGAGACACCCGGGAAACATCCATGCCAACACGGAAGGAATGTTGCTAGCGGGCCGCTCTTACGCCCGGGTCTTTCTGGAGCGTTTCGCCATCTCGGAATAGGGCAGGATCCGGAGCGCCCGGTGCCTCTTGTACAATCGTGCCGTCGAAATCGGTTCGAGGCCGATCCCGCATGACGGAACGCGAAGCCCGCTGGCGAGGAAGCGTGAGCCGCCGGAAGGCGCTGGCCGGACTGGCCGCATTCGTTACAGGAAGCGAGCACCTGCATGGACAGCGGGATCTCTTCCGAGATCACAGCCGCGTGGCGGGCCTCGATGAGATGAGAGACGTCTTTGATTTCGAGGCCGCCGCCTACGAACGGCTGGACCGGGCGACCTACAACTACACGGCGCGCGGAGGCGGAAGCGAGTTTACTGTGCGACGCAACCGAGACGCATTCGACTGGGTCGATCTCGTGCCTCGCGCGATCGGCGGGCCTGGGCGGCCCGAAACGAGTTTGGACATACTCGGGACACCGTTGCAGTTCCCCATCTTGCTCGCCCCTTCCGCGGCCCATGAGGCGCTGCACCCCGACAAGGAAGAGGCAACCTATTCCGGCTGCACAGAGGCTTCTGCGACGCCCATGATAGTCAGCCACGTGGCCAGCATGCCATTTGCAGACATCGCGAAGGCCAATGGCGGGCCGCTCTGGTTCCAGCTGTATCCCAGCTCGGAACTGGAGCAGAATCGGGAGCCGCTGGTATCCGCCCAGAACGCCGGATGCGGGGCAGTCGTCGTCACGATCGACCAGCAGGCGTCTTTCTACGACCGCGAGGTTCATGACCGCAATCTCTCGCTGCGGCCGCGAAGGCCGGCCCGTTACAGCGGCAGCGCCGGCCGCTACCGGTTTGCTTCGCGGCGGATGTGGTACGAATGGCGGCTCTTCGAAGGCCTGCGCACGATGGTGAATGTGCCGATGCTTGCCAAGGGCATATTGACTCGGGAGGATGCGTTGCTTGCGATCGAGCATGGTCTGGACGGGATCATCGTGTCCAATCACGGCGCGCGCACGCTGGATTACACGCCGTCCAGCCTCGAGGTGCTGCCCGAAATCGTCGAGGCCGTTCAAGGACGGATTCCGGTACTGGCAGACAGCGGTTTCCGCCGAGGCAGCGATGTTCTCAAGGGCCTGGCCCTCGGAGCTTCCGCCGTTTGCCTGGGCCGCGTACCCCGCTGGGGGCTAGGATCATTCGGTCCCCCGGGCGTGGCCAGAATCCTTGAGATCGTCCAGGAGGAGCTGGCGGAATCAATGACGCGGTGTGGAACAGCCAGCTTGGCCGAAGTGGGCCCCTCGATCGTGAGGACCCACTTCCCGTGACCCTACCCGCAATAGATCGCAGGCGGGCGCTGGCCAGCTTCGCCGGGCTCTTGGCCGGGTCTCCTTGCCTGCTTGCCCAGGCTTCGCCGAAGTTGCGGGGGGAGCCGCCCGGTCGGATCACGCCGCTGGATTCGTTCGCGAACGTCCCTGAATTCGAGCCAATGGCCCAACGCAAGTTGAGCGCCGAGACATTCGCCCGTGTCGCCGGCGGTGACCGCAGCGCGCTTGAACGCATCACGTTCCGGCCGCGCATGATGGTCCCGACGTCGGACCTGGATCTCACCCTGGATCTATTCGGCCAGCAGATGCTCGCTCCGATCCTCGTCGGCCCGGCTTCCCGCCAGACAAGATTCCACCCGGACGGCGAACGCGCTAACGCCGAAGGGGCGGCCGCCGCAACGACGGTGATCGTGACTGCCGAGCGTAGCGGTGTTTCGCTCGAGGAGTCGGTCGGCGCGGCACCGGGGGCTTGGCGCCAACTCTACCCGAACGCCGATCTGAACGCGGTCATCGCACGCGCCCAGGAAGCTGAGTCAGCCGGCTGCCGGGCGATTTGCCTGACTCTGGGAGACACAGGCCGCGGACCTGCCCTGAGAACAGGTCGCGAATGGTCGGATGGCGCACCGGTGCGCTACACGTGGGACCAAATCGAACGCTTGCGGAATGCGGTCGACCTTCCGCTCGTGCTCAAGGGGGTCATGGCCCCGAGCGAGGCGCGAATCGCCGCCGAGCGCGGAATCTCGGGTATCGCGCTTTCCAACCACGGGACGTCGCAACCTGCGGGCCTCGCAGAGCCCGTCAGCATGCTGCCGGAGGTATCCGAGGCCGTGGAAGGCCGAATTCCCGTTCTCGTGGACGGCGGATTCCGCCGAGGCGGCGACGTAATCAAGGCAATCGCCTTGGGAGCCTCGGCAGCGCTCGTTTGCAGACCAGTTCTTTGGGGGCTCTCCGCCTACGGTGCACCGGGTGTTCGAAAGGTACTGGAAATGCTCCAGTCCGAACTCGCTCGGGACATGGTGCAGGTTGGCGCGGCCAGTCTGGCCGCAATCCGCCGGGACCACATTCGGGTTCACAACCGCTGACGGCATCCAAGCCTGTCACTCCGCGTCTGGATTGGGCAGCGGTTCCTGCGCGCCGACCTCCGAACGCCATGCGTCGAGCTTGGCGAGAAGGTCTTCAGCCTTGTCGGGACGTTCCGAAACCATGTCACGCTCTTCTCCAACATCCTCCGCGAGGTTGTACAGCTCGGTCCGCCCGTCCTCGTAGAAGTGGACTAGGCGCCAATCACCGTCCCGGATCGCGGAGTAGGGGGTCGCGCCTCCAGCGTGGTAATGCGGATAGTGCCAGTAGATCGCCTCACGGCCCAGCTGCGTGTCGGGGTCCCGCAAGATTCCCGCCAAGCTGACACCGTCGACAGAGGCGTTGTGAGCAGCATCGCCCTCGACTCCGGCGATGTCCAGCACTGTCGGATAGACATCTACAGTGATCACAGGTTCGTCGCTCACGACTCCTGAAGGCGTAACGCCCGGCCAGAAATAGATCGTCGGGGTGCGGACGCCACCCTCGTACGCCGAGCCCTTGCCGGCACGGAGCGGCTCGTTCTCGGTCGGATTCCCCATGCGGCCGTCACGGTCCCGCCTGTCCAGCCCGCCATTGTCCCCGGTGAAGACGATCACGGTCCTTTCGGCGATTCCAAGCTCGTCGAGCTTTGCGCGCAAGCGGCCGACGCTGCGGTCCAGCGCCGTCAGCATCGCCGCATAGGCGGGATTCCTGTGACGTTTGGCGGGATCTACCCGCGACTCGAAGCGCTGAAGGTCCTCGGGCTTGGCCTGAATCGGCGTGTGGACGGTGTAGTAGGGGAAATACAGCAAGAACGGCTCGTCGCGGTAGTCGTCCAGAATCGCCAGTGCCTCGTTGGTGAGTCGGTCCGTCAAGTAGTCGCCTTCGGCGCCGCCCGGCGGTAGTGGATACATCTTTCGATCCGGGCGTTCGTATGGATGGAAGTAACTCCCGGGCGCACCCCATTCGTTCCCGGCAATGTTGCGCTCGAACCCGTGACGCTCCGGAGCGAAGTCCATCATGACTTCTGGCTCAAGACGCGGCATCAAGTGCCACTTCCCCACGTGCGCCGTGCGGTATCCGGCAGCCCCCAGGGCTTCGGCCAGCGTGGTGTGATGGTGCTCCAGCTTCATCGTCCAGTTCGGCGGGCGCAATAACGCCTTCGGGCGTTGGTGTCCGGGAATCCAGTCCGTCACGTGCGTCCGGCCGGGATAGAGCCCTGTCAGCAGGGCCGCGCGGGTCGGCGAGCACACGGTACAGGCTGCGTAGCCATGGGAGAAACGGACTCCGTCCATGGCGAGCTGATCGATGTTCGGGGTTTCGTAGAAGTCACTGCCGTAGCAACCGAGGTCGGTCCAGCCAAGGTCGTCAACGAAGAGAACCAGGAAATTTGGCGGCCGTTCGTCCGACTCGGCTCCGAACGGGTTCGCCCCGCACGCCGCCAACGTCACGATGAACGCGATTGCACAACTGACTCGCATGGCCCGATTCTACAGGCGCGGGATGCATCATGCCACTCAAGATTTCGACCTCGATCGCAAGCAGAGACCCCGGTTGACCGACCCCGGGTCGTCGTAGCGGCTCGACGAGTGGGAGAAAGCATGGATGTCGTCGGCTTGACCATCAAGCTCAGCACTGGAATCTCCAGAATGCGCGGCCTTCGCGAATCCTCTGGCGTGGTCACGATCCCTACAGCACTTCGCCGCATCGAAACAACACGTCGGATGAACAATGACCGAAAGACTGCTTTTGCGACAATGAACGTGGCACGGACAGTAACACTGGCCAATGCGCTTGCCATGCGGACGAGGATGAGTGCCCGCAAGATCTTGATCGTTGGGGTTGCCTCAGCCGCCGTCACGGCATTGGGGCTCGTGATTGCCGTTTGGGCGGTCAGCCGCCATATCGATTCTGCGGCAGGCTCGCGCGTCTACGCGGATGTTGAGAGCCTACCCCACCGAGACGTCGGACTGGTCCTCGGCACATCACGATGGAGCAGTAAAGGGGTCGAGAACGAATTCTATACCGCCCGCATGGATGCAGCGGCCGAAGCCTTCCACGGGGGCAAGATCGATCACATCATTGTCAGCGGTTCGAATCCCAGCCGGTACTACAACGAGCCGGATGCAATGAAGAAGGATCTCATCGCCAGGCTCGTCCCCGAAGACTATATCACCGAGGACACAGCGGGATTGCGGACGCTTGACTCGATCGTCAGGGCCGACAAGGTGATGGGGCAGAAATCGTTTACGGTCATTTCCCAGCGTTCCCACGCGGCGCGAGCCGTGTACCTGGGAAAGCAATTCGGCCTGGACGTCATTGCCTACTGCGCGAAAGAACCCACCGGGCGGGTTAGCTACGGCCCGCAACTCAGGGAATACGGCGCTCGTTTCAAGGCGATCCTGGACGTCAAGATCCTCGACACCCAGCCCCAAGAACTCGGCGATCCGATCAGGATCGGCGTGCAGTCAAGCCGGGCTGAGGACAAACAACCAAACCTGGATTGAACCTGCGCGACCTGTCGAATGCCGGCGGCGGCGGGGACGAGATCAAGCCTGAGCGGTGAGGGGCACGAGCGCGGACCTGTCGGTATTTCGAATTCAATGACGCCCCGACCTTAACGCGTACGAAACTCCTCCAACCAGTTCAGCACGATGCGAATCGCGATTTCACGCTGCTCACCCGCCTGAGAGACCACCACGAAACGACCGGGCATTCCGGCATCATATGTCGGAAAACGCCGCATCCGAAGCAAGCTCTCCCGAGAAAACTGCGGCACCGCCTCCCCGGCGCGAAACTCGTCGCGAGTTTCCACGGCGACACGATAGAGCGTGTCTTCCCGAAGGAAATACAATTCCGTACCGTCGCGGCTCCATCGTGCAAGCCGGCCCCCGTCGGTTGTGATCTGCCAGCGTTGCTCGCCATCGGGAAACGGTTTGACGTAGACCTCGAAATCACCGGACTCGTTGCTCTCATAAGCGACGAAACGCCCGTTCGGGGAAAACACCGCGTCATCCACGATGAACGGTGCCGGTGGGAGAAAATCGTGAGCTTCCCACGAATCACCAACTTGCTCGAGGTACCCGATCTGGACGGGAGCGTTGATGTCACGACCGCGGCCTTTTTCCAGCGGCTGTGCCGACTCGCCCGGAGGAGCTTGCGGAGGGCGTCCTGAGCCTTGCAACAGTCGCCGCTGGAAGAGGATGTAGCGACCGTCCCGTGACCAGTCCAGCGGGCTGGTAGGGCCTCCGTCGAACGTGAACATCGTCGTACCAGGATTCCCCCCACCCACACTTGCCAGTTTCAAATCCGGCGAACCGCGCTGCGTGAAGGCGACACGCTGCCCATCCGGTGCCCAGACAGCACCGCTTTCGTCGGTGTCGTCGAATGTCAGGCGACTCAGGACGGGCCGGCCGGATTCGTGGACCCATAGGTCGAAATTACGTCCTGTGCCCCCCGTCGCGAGCACCCGATCCCCGGTCGGCGACAGTCGCGGACCCACAATCCAAGATTGCGGTTTCCCGATCTCCCCGACCAACTCGCCATTGCGGTCGATCCAGACAAGCTGTCTCTCGCCGGCGAAAGGGTTGTCCATATAGACCAGGGTTCCGTCGGCGGACAGCGAAGGACCGCTCCCGTCCTGCGCCACGATGAAGGGCTCGCCACGTGTCTCGAGTTGTTCAGGCAAGAACTCAATCGCCCACAACGCCGCCGTCATGGACTCTGGCTGGAAGAGCAGGTACCCGCTTGGCGCCCAGGTCGGTGAATGCCCCTCCACCAAGCGCACAGGCTCGCCGACCTCCTCCTCTGTCACCACCCGCGCCATCACTTCAAATCCTTCACGTGTCCGCAGGGAGTAGACAAATACCTGCGTGCCATCAGAAACGGGAATGAAGGAGAAATCGCTGCTGTTGCCGCCTCCGAATCGTTGCGTAGTCGCGGTGAAGAGCGGTCTCGGCACACCTCCGAGCGCCGAGACGCGCAGGGGCGGCCCACCCCCCGACGAGTAGACGATCGATTGCCCGTCGGCAGTCCACGTCCCCTGCGTGAACGCAAAGTCGCCCTCATCAACCAGTGTGGTCACCGCAAGACCCCGCAGGGCGACCTTGGCGATCGTCCTGCTCGTCGTGAACCCAATGAATGCGCTGTCGGGCGACCAAAATACGTCCCGCGCCCCGGTCGTGCCCTCGATTTGGATTGGCTCGTGCCGATCCAGTGGCTGCAACCACATGGACCCGTTCGAGCCCGTGGTACTGAAGGCAATGTTACGGCCGTCCGGCGAGATTGCCAAGCCGCCGATACTCTGGCCGCTGGGTACTGCGTCGCCCGGCCTCAATGTGAACCTTCTCAGCTGGCCAACCTGTGCATCGTCTCCAGCGGGGAAGAACGAACCGGCGCTGAATGCGATGGCAAGACCCGCAAAGATGGCAGCAACCGGAGCTAGTCTCCTGAACCGACGAAGCACGGCAAATCCGGAAGTCAGCGACCCGCTCTGAACACGGTTCGCCGGAGGCCGAACTTGACTGTCGCTCCCATGCGACGGCGCGGCCTGCCGGCCCTCCGGTGACCCCTCGGCGGAATCGTCAATTCGCTGAATCGAGGTCCGTCCGGAAGCCGTGCGGCGCTGCAGCATCTCCAAGTCGACCACAAGGTCGCGCGCATCCTGGTAGCGATCGCTGGGATCCTTCGCGAGACACTTCTCCACAATCCACTCGAGTTCCATTGGCACCCGCGATCGCATGGACGTCAGAGGCATTGGATCCTCGTTCAGGATTCCGTACAGAACCGCTTGGTCGTAATGCCCCTTGAACGGCAATTCGGCCACGACCGCTTCGTAGATCACCACCCCAAGCGACCACAAATCGCTCGGCGGGCCGACCTCTTCACCAAGCGTCTGCTCTGGAGACATATAGGCGGTCGTTCCCATGCGGGAGTCCATCTTGGTCAGCTTCGAGGCACCGGTCACCTGGGCCAAGCCGAAATCCATCAGCTTGACCACCGGACGCCCGTTCCGATCCTCGCTGATCATGATGTTCGAAGACTTGATGTCCCGATGCACGACGCCCGCGGCATGCGCAGCGGCCAGGCCCTCCGCCGCCTGTTTGCCGATCTCGTAGACAGTCTCGAGCGGAAGGGGGCCGCGCTGGATGCGCTCGTCAAGTGCTTGCCCTTCCAGAAAGGCCATCGCGAGGAATGTCTCCCCGTCGACTTCGTTGATCTCGTAGACCGTGCAGATGTTGGGATGGTCCAGTGCCGCAGCGGCCTGCGCCTCCCGAAGGAAGCGTTCCGTGTGTTCACCTGTTCCCGTGATGTCCTTGGACAGGAACTTGAGAGCCACAGTCCGCTTCAGCCGCGTATCCTCGGCCTTGTAGACCACCCCCATTCCGCCTTCGCCGATCAGCTCGAGGATGCGGTAGTGAGATACGACCCGATCCGTCATGCAATGAGGGTGCCCAAGTCATTTTGGCGAGTATGGCCGCGACTGAGTTACCTAGACGAGAAGGCAACTTCGAAACGGCAAGCAATAATGGGGCAGTGGCCGAACTCAAGACACGACCGACAGAAGCCAGTGTTGACGGGTTTGTCGACGCAATCCCGAACCGAGCCCGCCGTGAAGATTGCCGGGATCTGCTCGGGATGATGCAGGCCGCCGCCAGCGAGGCTCCGCGAATGTGGGGAAGCAGTATCGTGGGATTCGGCAGATACGACTACCGGTACGCCAGCGGCCGCTCGGGCACCTGGTTCCGTGTAGGGTTCTCGCCGCGCAAGACCGCGATCTCGCTCTATTTGATGCTGGACTTGGACGCGCAAGAAGACAGACTCGCAGCGCTTGGCAAGCACCAGCGAGGCAAGTCCTGCCTCTATGTGCGCAGGCTTGCCGATATCGACACCGATGTTCTGAGGGAACTCATCGAAGCGTCCTGCTGCGTGGGCGTAGAGAAGTCTTGCGGCGGACCGCACTAGTGCGCAGGGGTCGTGGCCGTGCCAGGCTGACGTCACCGCCGACCAAGGTCGCAGTCGCCGCGGGAGACGGGCGATATGGCCTCCCCATGTCCCGTGGGAAGAATCAATAAGGGTACGGCACGGATGCAATTCCAGCGGCACTGTTCTCACTACTGTCTCGGGGGTGAACGAACGCCAGCCTCCAGTGAGGACAGCGGCAATGCCCGAACGCACTGTACCGAGTCCCCGCGGGTACACTGGACGGTTGAGCCGGCGGGGCTTGCCCGGCGGGTCGAGCCCGCGCCTCTATGCGTATCGGAGTTGACAGCGGCGGCACCTTTACCGACTTGATCGCATGGGACGGGTCACGCCTGCGGAGCCTGAAGGTACGGTCTACTCCCGATGATCCGGCTAGGGCAATCCGGAGTGGCTTGAGTCATTTTGCCGCCAAGGAGGTCGTTCACGGCTCCACCGTCGCGACCAACGCCCTACTGCAGCGCAACGGCGCTCAAACTGCGTTCGTCACCACTCGCGGCTTCGAGGACCTGCTCGAACTGGCCCGCCAGAACCGGGCTGACCTCTACGACTGGAGCCCACCCGAGCGAACCGGACTGGTGCAAGCGGACAAGAAGTTCGGTATCTCCGAGCGGATCCTGCACGATGGTACGGTCCTGGACCCCCTGTCAGACACCGAAATCACGGCGCTCGTCGAGAGGGTGGGGACAGTCGACTCGGTTGCGGTGTGCCTGCTTCACAGCTACGCCAACCCAGCCCACGAACAGCGGGTCGGCAGGACCCTCCGTGACGCCGGGTATTCGGTCTCGCTCTCCAGCGAGATCCTGCCCGAATTCCGCGAATACGAGCGCGCAGCTACTACCGTCGTCAACGCCTACGTCTCGCCCTTGATGCGCGGTTACATCCAGTCGCTGAAAACGAGCTTGCCAAGAGCCAATTTGCGGGTGTTTCAGTCGAATGGGGGGTCGATCTCCGCCGACGAAGCGTCGAACCAAGCGGCTCGAACCGTGCTCTCAGGACCCGCCGGAGGTATCGTCGGTGCCGCCGAGGTGGCCCGATTGCTGGGAATCGAGAAGTTTATCAGCTTCGACATGGGAGGAACGTCAACCGACGTGGCGCTCTTCGACGGCGAACTACCGTACACGACCGAAGGCGAGGCGGGAGGCCTTCCGCTTCGCGTGCCGATGCTCGACATCCAAAGCATCGGTGCAGGAGGCGGCTCGATTGCATACTTCGACACCGGGGCCGCATTACGAGTGGGCCCGCGATCGGCGGGTGCTGTGCCGGGTCCGATCTGCTACGGCACAGGCTCGGAACTGACGGTGACTGACGCGAACCTGCTCCTCGGCCGAATCGTTTCAGGGTCGTTCCTGGAGGGCACAATCCAGCTTGACGCCGACCGCACGCACGAATTCGCCTCGCGCATTGCCACACAGGCCGGTGTGGGTGTCGAAGAATTGGCTCACGCGGTCATCCGTGCCGCCAACGCGAAGATGGAACGCGCCATCCGATCGGTCTCGGTCGAAAGGGGACACAATCCGCGGGACTACGCCATGATCTGTTTCGGCGGGGCTGGCCCGCTCCACGCCTGCGAACTGGCCGAGAGCCTGGAGATCCCGCGGGTCGTCGTGCCCGCCCACGCTGGAGTACTGTCAGCGATGGGCATGCTCGTTGCCGATTGCGTGCGTGACTTCTCGCGAAGCGTGCTCAACGAAGATCCCGCGGGCGCCTTCGCCGACCTCGAAGACAGTGCACGGGAAGATATGCGGCAGCAGGGCTTCGACGACCCCGTGCTGGTTCGCACCCTGGACATGCGGTACGAAGGGCAGTCGTACGAGATTCGAGTGCCCGCGGACGGAGCGGAAGCCTTCGACGACTATCACGAACAGCGATACGGCTACAGCCACGCAGGCCGCAAGACCCAGGCAGTGACCGCGCGGGTCCAAGCGATTGGCAAGACCAACGAAAGCGACAGGCCGGACTTGGCCACGGTCTCGGATCAGCCGCGCTTCGCGAGCATCCACGTACCGAACGGTTGGAGCCGTCGCGAGACCGCTGGATCCAACACGATCCTGGAACGTGTCACGTAGCGGGCCGCATTCCTTTTCCTCTCGCTACCAGTTCCAGACCCCGCACGGCGTCTTCGAGATCCCCCTGAAGAGCGCTACCGCCCGCCAATTCGATTTCATCTGCCATCGAGCGGTAGTACCACAGCGTGCCGTCGCGCTTGCCGCGGAAGCGATCCCAGATCGACTCGCCCCCCACGCGGTAGTCCGAGATCAACGACCGCACATTGTGTAGCTTGTCAGCCGACAGGACTAGCCGTGCCGAAGAGGTGGCGCTGGAGACTGATTGCAGGGAGTTCCGTTTGCGATCGATCCAGGAGCAACCCGGTTCGCGCTGCTCGCTGCATTCCAGAACGATGTCCGCAACGCGGTCGCCGAACCGCCGCCGGATCTCTTCCGCCGTTCGCGCCCCACCCTGGTCCTCGACAGCGTCGTGAAGCAGCGCCGCAATGCACTCGTCCTCGTCCCCGCCAGCGGCCATCACCAAGGCAGTCACCGCCAGTAAGTGCGAAAAATACGGACTGCCGTTTGATTTGCGGTGCTGTCCGCGATGCAGAGCGCCAGCGAATGCCACAGCGGCGGAGAAGCGGTCTGCCATCAAGTCCACAGTCTACAATTCCATTATGAACCTGACACGGCGCCGCTGGGCATCCGGTATCGCGGTCGCGGCGCTCGGATGCTCAAAGAGCGAAGCTCCGGAACCTGGACGGGCCGGGGAGCCCGGTCCGCCTCACGTGATCGACTTGCATTGCGACACGCCGATGCTGTTCCGCGATGGCAGCTTCGACCTGGGAGTACGAAACGATCGTGGCGAGGTCGACATCCCGAGAATGCGTGCCGGGAGCGTTACCGCGGTGTTCTTCTCGGTCTATACCAGCGCAACTAGAAACACCGAACTGGAGGCCGTGCAAGAGGCGCTGGAGATCATTGATTCCATTCGCCGCACCGTCGAACTACACCCGGACGATTTGGTGTTCGCGGTGTCTGCGGAAGAAATCCGAGCTGCCCGCGACTCGGGTCGGATCGCGATTCTGCTCGGCATCGAAGGCGGCCACATGATCAATTCCTCCTTGGCGGTCTTGCGCTCCCTCTACGCCCTCGGAGGGAGGTACCTGACGCTCACTCATTCGAAGGAGACGCCGTGGGCCGGCTCGTCCGGAAGCGACAGCGACACCGGACTGACGGACTTCGGCCGAGAGGTTGTCGCGGAGATGAATCGCTTGGGAATGATGGTCGATATCTCTCACGTGTCGGATCGAACATTCTGGGATGTCGTTGAATCGTCGCAGGCACCGATCATCGCGTCACACTCATCAGCTCGCGCGCTCGCGTCGCACAGGCGGAATATGACCGACGAGATGATTCGTGCGACGGCGGACACAGGCGGAGTGGTCCACATCAACTACTACAACACGTTCCTCGACGACAACTACGTGCAGCGAAGCCGTCAGTGGGAGGCCGAAAACCCGGATACGGGCAAGAGCGGAGGCCGCGACGCGCGGACGAAGGCAAAGCTCGCCGCAATTGGCAGGACGTCGCTTGAAACCCTGCTCGACCATTTCGAGCATGCCGTCCGAATTGGCGGCATCGAAGCTGTCGGCATGGGGTCGGACTTCGATGGCGTCGACGGGGAACTCCCTGAAGGCGTCGAAGACATCGCGATGATCCCCAATATCGCTGCGGGACTGGTGCGCCGCGGGTTCAGTTCGGGAGACGTCGAAAGGATCCTGGGAACCAATTCGCTACGAGTGCTTCAGGATGTGGAGACTGCCGCCGCGTCGCGAGCGCAAGGCTAGACCTGCCGGGCAGGATTCGACAGGGTCCCGATTTCCGGGACGTGGATCGAACATACATCACCGGGACGCAGGGCGGCTTCCTGCTCCACGATGATGCCGGTGCCAGTCAGGATGACCGTCGGCGTGGGCACGCAGTTGGAAAGCGTCAGGTACTGCACCAGTTCATCAAACGTTCTCCTTAGCTTGTCCGTCGACACGGTTCCGTGAAACGTCGTTTCCTCGCCGCGACGGATCGTGCAGCTCATCTGCAACTCATAGGGGCTAGGCAGTTCTTCAGGAGTGACCAGGACGGGGCCCAGAGAGCAACACGCGTCATAGACCTTCGATTGGGGCAGGTACAGCGCGTTCTCGCGCTCGATGTCCCACGCCGAGACGTCGTTGCCGAGGGTGTAGGCCATGATCCTGCCGCTTGACCCGATCACAACCCCTAACTCCGGCTCGGGAGCGGTGAATGTCGAATCAGCACGGATGCCGATCGCCTCTTCCGGTCCAACGCAAACGCGAGAGGTCCCCTTGAAGAAAATCTCCGGCCGATTCTCGGACCGATGCACGTAGGAGTACATGCCATCGCGGGTCCCTAGCTCGCCGTCCCGGAAATCAGCGCTCGGCGCGTAAGTGCAGCCACACGCCCAGACCTCCTCGGGAACCAATGGGATCGAGGGATCGCCGCTGGTGACGGTGTCCCCTGCTCGCTCCGCTGCAAGATCGGCCAGAGAAACGCCCTCTCGTTCCGCTGCAACCAGCAGCGCAGCAACCGTGGAGCCTGGTATCAATCGGAACCCTCCGTCTTCTCGGATTGCCGCCGTCAGGGTGCCTTCGTGGAGAATCTGGGCGAGCTTCATGGAATTCCTCCTCGGGCCTTTATCGTCCCACAAGGCGCAGTTTGCCGCCGCGAGCTCAGGAACGGCCAGAGGCTGGGCCGGAATCGGGGTTTCGGGGCGTGGGAACGGCTCTGGCCGAGCCCTGAATCAGGTGTTGCTGAGCGCGGCTGCTTCGCTATCTTCGATCGAAGCGCCACCGTATAGCAGCGGCGGGGGCACTCTCGCAAACTCCTCGACCGCCTTAAACAGGGGACCGAAATCTTCCGAGAGATTGCCGATCAAGCAATCCGTGAGAGCGCCACGCAGGCGAGGGTGCCTCTTCAGCAGATCTCCAAAGCTGAACCCCTCGTCGTAGAAGGCGTACACCAGCTTGCGCATGGCCTCGAGACCTCGGCAGAAATCAGCCCCGTACGTCTCGAATCGCGCCGCGCTCACGTCGCCCGCGGTGAGGGCTGCATCAACTGCGTGAGCAGCCTGCTCTCCGCTTGTCAGCGCGAGCAGCACTCCAGAGGAGAACACGGGATCCAGGAATGTGAACGCGTCTCCAGCCAGGACCAATCCGTCGCCGGCGCAGTAGCGCGAACGGTACGAATACTCGGCTGTGACGCGTGTCGGCTCGCACGGGCGGCCGGGCTCAAGATGATCGGCAATCCAGCGATTCGCCTGAATCTCGCGCTTGAGGATCGCATCCAGGTCCTTGCCGTCGCGGTACAGGTAGTCCCGCTCGGCGACGACACCCAGACTGACAGTGTCATTCGCTAGAGGGATGTACCAGAACCAGCCTTTGTCGGGGAGGTACGCCACCGTCGTGGCACCCTCGTCATAGCCGGAATCTCGTCTAGCGCCTCGATAGTACGTCCAGATCGCCACCTTGTTCAAATGCGGATCAGGCACGATCCATCCCATCTGCGTGGCCGCGAATCCGTGCCGCCCGCCGCAATCGATGGTGACCGGGGCTCGGAGCGGGAAGATCTCGCCATCCTGCTCGACCAGCAGGCCATTGCATCGGCCGTCGTCGAGCAGCAGTCGCTTGGCAGTCGCTCCCATCAGGACCCGCGCACCCTTTTCGGTCGCGTTCTCAAGCATCATTCGGTCGAACTCGCCACGCTCGACCTGCCAAGTCTGCGCGGCGGGGTGATCGAAGTGCTGGTGAAAATAGAACGGCGTCGAAACCCGGCCGTCCATTGAGGCAAACTGCACGCTGAACTTCTTGACGAAGCTGGACTCGCGCATTTTCTCGATCATCCCGATGCGCTCCAGCGGGAAGTAGCAATACGGCAACAACGACTCGCCTACCTTGTAGCGTGGAAACCGCTCGCGTTCGACAACGAGAACGCTGCGGCCCATTTGCGCCAAAACGGCTGCCGCTGTCGCGCCGGCGGGACCGCCGCCGAGAACCAGCACATCGCAATCGCACCCGTGGCTACCGTTGCCGACCGTGCTGCCCCGGGTGTTCACACCGCTCTCAGGCATATCGGATATTGGTGTGCTCGGGCAGGAAGAAGGCATGCAACAGGCGGTCGACCTGCAGTAGACCCTCCCGGGTCAAGTCGATCCGATCGCGATTGAATTTCAGCAAACCGTGGTCTTGGAACAGTCGCAATGCATCGCCCCAGCGTTCCGTGACATCAACGTCGAACCGGTCACGGAAAGGCTGGGTTTCCAGGCGTCCCAATTTCATCTTCAGCACAAACTGTCGGATCATCGACTCCTCGCGACTGATGGGCAGGGCGCGAGAAACTGCCAGTCCTCCCCTCGCAACAGCTGCAATGTATTGCTCGATGTGCGGTTCGTTCTGGTAGTGGATGCCGTCCAGGTAGCCGAAAGACGATACCCCGAGTGCCAGCATGTCGGCGCCGTCCCAGAGTTGGTCCCGGTAAACGAACCGGATGCGCGAGGAATCCCGCACGGCCGTGTACGCGCTTCCAACGGAGTATCCATTGCCTTCCAGCGCCTCGAACGCCTCACGCGTCCAGCGCTGCTTGGTCGGCCAGTCGGCAACGGGTGCGGCCGAGGCACCGCTCTCTCGCATTCCCTTGTAGATCGTCGTGTTGAACGGAATCTCCATTTGGTAGACGGTCACAGCATCCGGAGCCAGGCGAACCGTCTCGGCGACTGAGCGGTGCCACTTGCCATCGGTCTCGCCGATCATGCCCGCTATCAAGTCCAGATTCACTTGCTCGAATCCGGTTTGCCCCAGCCACTCCCAGACTCGATAGATCTCCTTGGAGCGATGCGCGCGATTGTTCCCTTCCAGAATGGCGTCATCGAAGTTTTCCACTCCCAAACTCAGGCGGTTGACGCCGAGATCGCGGATCGCCTCGAGCTTGCTGCGAGTCAGCGTGCCTGGCTCGCACTCGAACGCTATCTCCACAGGGGCTCCCCATGGAAGGGCGGTACTTAAGCCTTTAAACAATTGAACGAGCTGCGATGACGACAGATACGACGGCGTGCCGCCTCCGAAATAGACGAACTCGAGCTGACGGTTCCCTAGGAACGGTTGGCGTCCGAGAACCGTAGCCTCGCGCACGACCGCGTCCAGGTAGGCTTCGATCTCATTGTGGTTCTTGTCGGTGTAGACGCGGAAGTAGCAGAAATCACATCGCTTGCGACAGAACGGCAGGTGAACGTACAGACCCAGTGGAGTCTCCGCGTCGCCGGGCTTGGCCAAGCGGCTCGTAGCGCTTGACGCACCGTTCCGGTCCCAGACCGAGAACGGAGGGTAGTTCGCGACGAAATAGTTGCCCGCGTGAGTGGCGGTCCCGTCTGCCAGGACTCCCAGCGATTCCGCTACCTGTTCCATACACTCGAGGCACCGGGCCGATGCCTCCCTAGTTTTGCACGATCGCCGCCGCCTCGTGGGAATGGCAGCTAGTCCGAGGCGGTGCCGGGACAGCTGCCAGACCCGGCCGAAGGAGCTCTTGCGATGTATTCCCCGACCTGCTCCTCCAACATTTCCAGCGGCAATGGCCCGTTTTTCAAGACCGCGTCATGAAAATCGCGCACGTCAAAGGCGGCACCATAGGCATCGCATGCAGCGGCCTTGAGTTCAAGAATCTTTAGCTGCCCGATCTTGTAGGCCAGTGCCTGCCCCGGCCATGCGATGTAGCGGTCGACTTCGCTCTCTTCGCCCAGGTAATCGATGGCCTGCTGCCGAGTCCAGCCCATCGTGTGCAAGCCCGTATCGACCACCAGCCGGCGCGCCCGGAAACGCTCGCTTTCGAGCGCACCGAATCGGCTCGCCAGATCATCATAGATGCCAAGCTCGCGGCCAAGAGTCTCCGCATAGAGCGCCCAGCCCTCGACGTACGCGGTCGACTTGTAGATCTTGCGGAATTCCGGAAGGCCATCCAGCTCAAGCTGCGACGCGATTTGCAAATGGTGCCCGGGATTGGTTTCGTGCAGTACCAAGGCCGGCTTGTCGAACCGCGATTCCCTCTCCGGCCTGTAGGCTTTCAGGTTGAACCATCCCGGCCTGGTCCCGTCGACAGCCGGCGCGTTGTAGTTGGACGCAGAGGCAGCTTCCCTGTCGGGCGGTATGGCCCGGATTCCGAATGGGTGCCGCGGGAGGCTTCGAAAGAACCGCGGGAGCTCCGGCGACACTCGCAACGCCAGGTCCCGATGGTAGGACAGCATCGCTTCCTTGCTAGAGAACAGATACTCGGGAGCAGTCCGCAGGTGTCGCTCGTAAGCCTCCGCGTTGCCGTCGAATCCAGCCTCCCGGGCAATCGCCTCCATCTCTTTGTCGATGCGGGCGACCTCCCGCCTGCCAATCGCATGGATCTCGTCGGCCGTAAGGGGCAATGTCGTGTGGTGGGCAACGAAGAACTCATAAATCGAATCACCGGACAGTAGCCCGGTTACCGCCAAGCTCGACCGCGCGTGCGGAGCGTACTCCTCGGCCAGGAAACGCTCCAGTTCACGCCACGAAGGCTGAAACGCGTCGCGGTAGGCCCGCTCGGCCTCGGAAAGGATCTCCCGGCGACGAATCTCCGGGACTGTCACGGGGATCTGCCGGAACCGCGCAAGCAACGCCGAGTCATCCGCCTGCGGCTCGGACTGGGCCGCGAGTTGCCCGACCACGAGGTCAACGACCAGCCGCGGCTGCACGATGCCTTCGCGAATCGCCTCGCGAAGAACCGCGATGTTCTGTTCCACGTAGTCAGGCAATGCCCACATCCGGGCCAGCATGTTCCTGAAGTCCGCTTCCGACCTCGCCGGCATTTCACGCAGCGTAAGCATTACGGTCGTGTGCAGTCCGAAGAGTTGGTTCAGTCGCAGCAGGTACGCTTGATACGGCATTCCCTCCAACTCGTTCTCAAGCTGCCGACGCAGGAGAGTGGCACTGATTTGGTCCTGGACGTTGAGGCTGCGCGGATCGAATTCACCCAAGTCCGCTAGGTGTTGCTTCACGCGGTCGGCCCAGTCACGGCGCGCCTCGCTGGACCAGTCCCGCCAGCGAGTGTCATGGTCCGTCCGGCCCACCGAGGTGGCCCGCTCCGGATTCTCCCGCAGGTAGTCTTCATAGAACTGTCCGAACAACTCGTCGAGGCTCTCGTTGCGAGGCTGACTCATTGCGGGCAAGCACACGGCAAGCAGGACAACAACCCTGAACATAGGGATTGTTGTAGCACCTTTCAGCATCTGACAGCTCCGATCGAAGGCCCCGTTGGTTCCGGAGCGCCGCGTCCAGTACACTCATACGTCCGGCAGAATTCAATGGGCAGACTTGCAGGCAAGGTAGCGATCGTTACTGGCGGCGCCAAGGGACTCGGGGCAGCCTTTTCGATGGCCCTCGGCGCCGAGGGTGCAATCGTCGTCATCGCAGACGTCGCCGATGGCGATTCGCTGGTCGAACGAATCCGGGAATCGGGCGCAGACGCGTTCCAGGTTCCTACCGATGTCAGCGAGGAGGCAGCCGTCAAGGCGCTTGTGCGCTCGACCCTGGATCGCTGCGGGAAGATCGACATCCTCGTGAACAACGCGGCACTCTACTCCGCTCTACCGCTCGTGCCGTTCCAGGACATCGATGTGGACCTCTGGGACCGGGTCATGGCCGTGAACGTGCGGGGTAGCTTCCTGGCGGCCAAGCATGCCGCTCCGTCCATGATCGAACGCCGCTCCGGGAAGATCATCAATATCTCCTCAGGAACCGCCTACAAGGGGCAGCCGACCCAAATGACACACTACATCACCTCAAAGGGCGCGATCGTCGCCCTCACCCGTGCTCTTTCTCGCGAGCTCGGGGAACATGGCATCTGCGTCAACACCCTCGCACCCGGCCTGATCCTCAGCGACAGCATCCTGCAAAACCCGGAACATCTCGAGATCGCGAGGGCCAAGGTGGTCGCGAGCCGCGCTCTCAAACGCGACGGTTACCCGTGTGACCTAATCGGGGCCTTGTTGTTCCTGGCTTCTGCAGACAGCGACTTCGTAACCGGCCAGACAATCGCCGTGGACGGCGGTTCCATCCACACCTAGGCGGCGGTCGGGACGGGTGGTGATTCGAGGTCAGTAGTTGACCCAGATCGGGCTGCCCCAAGCCACATTGCCATCGGACTGCTCGACCCGGACGTAGTAGTACTGCAAGCCCATTCCAGCGCTCGCTCCCTGGTCCAGGTACTCGAACAATGCCTCCTGGCCCTCCGGTTCGTGCACGTAGAGTAGACGCTCGCCGCGGAAGACGGTGACACGCGCGAGATCGGTCGTGCCTCGAACCTTCACCGTCATGGGGACCGGGGCAGCCGTATGGAACTCGTCTCCCATGAAGTTCCCGCCCATCCGCACGTCGAGCAGGATGTTGTCCGTCGCCCCGTACGTGTGACGGCGTCGAATCGCATCCAAGATGCCTTGGCGCGTGACGCGATCGGCATAGACCATCGTGTAGGAATAGTGCGTTGATCCGTGATCGGAACTCACCGTAGTACCGAGCCGGTAACCCTTGTTCCAGGCGTTCCTGACCATGCCAATCGGCTGGTAACCGCCTGGAGCGTCCTGCGGATCCCCGCTCCTGGCCGATAGCGGGGCTCCCACGTACTCGTAGTTCGTCCGTGCCCCTTGCATGATCTCAACGACTGGCTCGATCTCGGGATCGTTGTCTCGCCAGTCCGTTCCCATTCTCGTCCCGGAAGTATGCGAAATCGCGATCCCTCCCATCCGGCGGACGTCCTCATACAGGTGCTTGGTGTCGTCGCGCACCAAATCGCCAGAACCGACGGCCGGCATGTCTCCTATGGGATTCCGCCCCAGGGCGTATCGCGAGGTTCCACGCATGAAGAACGGCGTGACCTGGCCAGAGCGATCCGCAAAGAAGATGTTCCGGTGCCCGTTTGGCTGGGTCGCGCTACGCTCGTAACCGAAGATGCTGGTGTAGACGCCCGGCAGATGGTGCATGTCGGTCATCTTCTGCGAGTACCACCACCAATAGTCATACGAGCCACCTTGATGGTCCGTGGACGCCCCGAAATCCATTGCTGCCGCGTCGATCATGTAGCGATAGAATTCCTGCAGGTTACCGTCGTTACCGCCTCCACCGTCCCAGCTCAGCTCCGTGTGCCGATGGAAATCGCCCCTGACGATTTGCACCGTGCGGCCGTGCACCGTCGTGCGGTACCCGCGCATGGCATCCAGGTCAGCGGCCTCGTTCGGGTGCCATTCCTTGATCTCTACCGCTTCCAACGCTAGCGGTTCCAGGGTGGGTGTGGGCGCGTCGCCAGCAGGCGCCAGCCTGCCGGCCCAGACTTCGCCCCGAATCGGCCGGTGGGCATACGCGGTCGTGCGGTTGTCGGTTGGCCATGCCAGCCACATGGAGCCGTCCTGCGCAGACGCCGCACTGATCCGAGTGCTCGACCGACCGAAACTGTGTGGAACCGGCTCGGCGTCCGTCCACGAATCGCCGCTATAGCGAGTCATCCAGTACTCCCAGTAGCCGCGGGTTCCCGTGCTTTCGCCACGGTGCCGGATCAAGCGCTTCGCCACCACGTGCAGATTGCCCTTGGCGTCGACGAATACGTGGGGATGGTGGGTCCACTTTGGCGTGCCGGCGCCAGCATCGAATACAGCCTGAAGCTGTTCAACGGGAGCCTGCAACCGACCCTCTGCGTAAGCTGCGACATTGACTCCGCGATTGGCCCCGATCACGACCCCTGGTTGCCGGGGACGGATGTTATAGCCGGTGTCCTTGCCCCAATTCGCGCCGCCAGACTCCCAAGCCACCCAGACCCGGTCCGCACGGTCCACCGCCACCGTGGCCTTCGCTTCGTACCGGCCTGTCGCCGCTACCGCCAGTTCAGGAACGGTGATCTCACCGTCCCGCACTCCGGTCAGGAAAACATCGTAGTTGCCATTGACGTAGCTGTCGTAGGCAACCCAGACCGTGCCGCTCGAGTCGATCGCCACTGCAGGCTCCCAGTCATTGGCGGGCCGCCCGGTGATCTGCACGGTGTCTGACCAGCCCGCCGCTCGCTCGAACGTCTTGAGATAGATATTCGAATGCCGACCGCGGAAGCCCTGCCAAACAAGCGCCAACCCACCCCTGCCGTCCGCCGCCAGCCGCGGATAGACGTCGGGCAGGACATCGTCGGTCAGGCGGATCATCGGCCCCCAGGCCGATTGTTCCTCGTCGTAGGAACGGGCGAATATGTCCCAGTTTCCGGCGAGCATCTGGGACCAAACGACCCACAGTCGCCCGTCGGCGTCGACGCCCGCTTGCGGGAGCCACACATCGCCGCTAGTGTTCGGCACGTACCGCATATTGCCCCACTCACCGTTCTTCCAGGGCCGCACCGCGATCTCGTCGCGCCGATCCGAATAGGCCAGCCATACCAGCCACACCGAACCGTCGGGAGCTGCGGCAATCGATGGCAGATCGTCCTCACGGACCTCGGTTCCGGCCATCACAATTTCAGAGAGATCCTGCGCCCCCAGTGAACCTGCGATGACCGCGACCCCCAGGAATGTCGCTAGGAGAGCTTGACGCATTTTTCCTCCGCTCGAAGTCCAAGCCAGGATGGCCCGGCCCCGACATCATAGCCCAACCATTCCAGCAAGCAACAGCAAATCCTGCCGACCTCAGATCCGGCTACCGCGCGTAACCGCCAAGACCCCGTCCGTACCCGAAAGCGCGCCCGCTACTCTCTCCAGCTGGGCCTTGTCCACAACCTCGACAACGAAGTCAATCGCCGCCTTGCCACCGTCACTCGCACTCGCCTCGGCTTTGACAATGTTCAGGCCTTCGTTTGACAAGATGCTCGTGAGATCCTTGAGCAACCCTTGGCGATCCTCCACCTGGGCCGTCAATCGAGCCTGATACTTCGATCCGGCCTTGGGCGCCCAGCGCACATCAATGCGACGCTCGGCCTCAAACATCAGGTTCTGCACGTTCCGGCACGCCGAAGAATGCACGCCCACTCCCTTGCCGCGCGTGACATATCCGATGATGTCCTCGCCGGGAATCGGGTTGCAGCAGCGCGCCCGGTAAATCAGGATGTCGTCCATGCCACGGACTTCGAGCGTCCCCTCTCCCTCCCCGAGACGCTTGTCGTCGGCTGGATCCAGAACCGGCGGCTTGGACCGCAATTGCGCCGGGTCGTCGACTGCCCCAGCAGGGAGCAGCTTGCGCACGACCTGGCGAACCGAGAACCGTCCGTAGCCAAGCCGCGCATACAGGTCCTCTGGGGTCGAGCAGCCGTACTCGCGGCATACCTCTTCCAGCCGTTTCGCGGGGATCTTCTTCAATGGCACTTTCGCCGCCCGCGCCTCCTTTTCGAGGAGGCGCCGGCCGATCCCCACCGCCTGCCGACGCCGTTCGGAATTGAGCCACTGCTTGATCTTGTTCCGCGCTCTCGACGTCTTGACGAATCCGAGCCAGTCTTGGCTCGGATTGCTTCCAGCCTGCGTGATCACTTCGACGATCTCGCCGTTTTGCAACGCTCGCTTCAGCGGCGCGATCTGCCCGTCGACCTTCGCGCCGGTGCAGGTGTGGCCAACCTCGGTGTGGATGGCGTAGGCAAAATCCACTGGAGTGGCATCGCGTGGCAACGAAATCACCTCGCCGCGCGGCGTGAAGACATAGACCTCCTCGGGATACAGTTCGATCTTGAGAGTCGACAGGAAATCCGTTGAATCGCGCATTTCGCGCTGCCACTCGACGAGCCGCCGCAGCCAGGCCATCTGGTTTTCGTTGACGTCCGCGCCCTGGCTCCTTGCCTTGTATTTCCAATGCGCGCAGATGCCTTCTTCCGCCATCCGATGCATCTCCTCGGTGCGGATCTGCACTTCGAAACGCTGCCCCTCGCGGGTCACGACAGACGTGTGCAACGACTGGTACAGGTTGGGCCGCGGCATCGCCACGAAGTCCTTGATGCGACCCTGCACGGGGTGCCACTGGCCGTGGATGACCCCCATCGCTGCGTAGCAATTCGTCTTGGTGTCAGTGACCACCCTAAGGGCCATCAGGTCGTAGACCATGTCGAACGTCACGTTTTGCCGCTGCAGCTTCTGGTAGATCGAATACGGGCGCTTGATGCGTCCCTCGATGCGCGAGGGAATGCCTGTTTGCGACAGCTTCTCCTGCAGTTCCCGCTGGATCGCCGAGAGGAATTCCTCGCTCGCTTCACGGCGTGACTCGATTTGCTGCGTGATCGTCTCGAAGGCACGCGGCTCCAGGTACGAGAAAGCCAAGTCCTCGAGTTCGCTACGGACCTTGCCCATACCCAAGCGCAATGCCACCGGGGCAAAGATCTCGCGCGTTTCCAGAGCAATGCGCTTCTGCCGGTCCTCGTCGAGTCCATGCAGCGTTCGCATGTTGTGGGTGCGGTCCGCGAGCTTGATCAAGATCACGCGGATGTCCTGCACCATCGCCAGCAGCATCTTGCGAAACGTTTCCGCCTTCCGTGCTTCCGAAGAGTGGTAGCGCAACCGGCCGATCTTGGTGACGCCGTCGACACAACGGCCAACTGTGACCCCGAACTCCCTGTTGATCTCCTGAAGAGTGGCCGGGGTGTCTTCAATCGTGTCGTGCAAGAGGGCGCTCGAGAGCGTGACCTCGTCCAGTCCCATGTCGGCAAGCAGGTGCGCAACCTCCAGCAAGTGGCTCAGATAGGGTTCGCCCGTCTTGCGCTTCTGGGCGCTGTGGCAGTCGGCTGCGAACGCGAAGGCGCGGCGCATCAGCCGCGGCTCTTCTCCTGGCCGGTTCTTCTGTAGCTTCCGCTCGAGTTCCTCGTACCGCCGTATCAACGATTGTGCGACGCCCGTCGGCGCGCGCTCCGTGCTGCTCGTGGCGGGCATGATCGATGGTCACTCCCGAATGACCCCAGGACCCAAGACAAACGGCCCGGAACTTTCGCGCGGAAGCTCCAGGCCGAATTATATTACGCGCTCCGCGATGCGGGCGCTCTCCAGACTATTCGTCCTGCGTGATCAACTCCGTGGTGCTCTCTTCCGCCCGCCGCTTGCGGGTGTCGAGGGCCCTCTGGACCCAATCGTCAGCTTGGGTCAAGTACTGGTCGTACTCTTCGTCCGTCTCGGAAAAATCAGCCCTTTCCCGGAACAGCAGGTTCACGTAGGCCATGGCGTCGTCATAGTCAGGATCAATCTCGATTGCCTTCTCAAGAGCCTCTAGACCTTCGTCGATCACCGGGACAACTTCCTCGCCAACCTCCGCCAAGGCCTCGCGCTGGGAGCGATTCAGCCGGCCCTTGGTCCGGATCGGCCCGGGATCCTCCTGCCGCATGCCAAGCTCGGCGCGAAACTCGAGCCGCGGTTCATAGGACTGGGTCCAGCAAATCACGCCGATCGTGTAGTAGGACTCCTTGGTGTCCGGCTGCACTGCAAGCACCTTGTGGTGCCAGTCCTTCGCCAAGTCCATCTCCTTCATTTGGAAGTAGAGCGACGCAATGCTTTGCAGGGCGGTCGAGTTCTCCGGATCGTCCTCGAGCACTGCCTTGAAGCCATCTAGCGCCTTGTTCGCGATATCGATGTTCTCCTGGTACTCCGCTCCCGGAGTGTATTGCATCATCGTCGAGTACGCGAGATAAACACGGGCATCATCGAGGTCCGGATCCAGTGTGGACGCTTCTTCGAACCTCTCTGCGGCACGGACGTAATCGCCCGCCGAAAACGCCTGTACGCCGTTGTTTAGCGCCATGCGCGCCCTGAGGGAGTCGACGTTCTTCACGCCCATCGCATTCAGGGCCAGCTTGCCTCCGATCAGGAGGAGCAGCACCACGCCGAACGAGATGCCAGCAATCAAGTATACTTTCTTGTTGATTTTCATCGTTTGCTCCGTTGCCTCGGCTGCAAGCGGCGCGAACGGGCTCGCGCCCGCCTGCCGTCTTGCCGCGTAAAGACTATTCGATCTCTTCCGTGAGCAACCCGATCTTGTCCACGCCGGCACCCTTGCCGATGTCGATGATCTTCGCTACATCCTGGTAGTCGAGCGCGGGTGCGCCGCGCACGAACATCACTCTCTCCGCTCGCGTCTTGAAGATGTCCCGCAGGGCCTGCTCCAGATCCATGAGGTTTGAGGGATCGCGATTGATCATGATGCTGCGGTCCGCATTCACCGACACGACGACGGTTCGAGCGTTCGGCTGCTGTTGCTGCTGTTGGTCCTCGTTCGGCTGGGGAACAAGGGCCTCGAGCCCCTTGGGCGTGATCGGCGTGATGACCATGAAAATGATCAGCAGCACCAGCAACACGTCGATGAGGGGTGTCATGTTGATGTACGGTACGGTCTTCGAGCCGCCTCCGCTTCCCACTGCCATGCCCATGTTGAGTTTCCTCCCGTTCGAAAGGCTCCCGATCCCCTCGGATCAGATGCCCTCCTCTTTCTCTGTCAGCATGCCGACCTGATCGACTCCGGCCGTCCGCACTGCGTTCACCACTTCGACGACCCGTTCGTAGCGGGACCTGGCGTCGCACTTGATGTAAACCGTCTTGTCGATGCGGTTGCTGACGACGTCGCTGACGCGCTGCGTCAGTTCACCCACTTCGTCGAGCCTGGTCGTGCCGAGGAACATCTGTCCGTCCCGGGTCACCGCGACAACCAGTGCGTCTTCGGCGTCGGCCTCGTCCATCGCGACCGGGTTGCGCGTCCGCACCAAGTCGACGCTGACGCCCTTGCTGAGCATCGGTGTGATGACCATGAAGATGATCAGCAGCACCAGCATCACGTCCACCATCGGCGTGACGTTGATCTCGCTCATTGCGCTGATGTCGTGGACTCTGCGCTTTGATTCTTCTTCGAGCTCGTGTAAGCCCTGTTGCTCTTCCGCCATGCTAGTTTCCTCGCTTTCGAGCGACCGCCGTCGGCTTCCTGTCAGGCTGCCTACGGCTGGCCGCTACACGATACTACAGCTGGTCCGTCCGTTACGCATCCCGCCTGACGACCTGTCAGGCGTTCCGCTTCAGGAAGTAGTCGATCAGCTCGGAGCTGGCATTCTCCATTTCAACGTCAAAGCCTTCCACCTTGGAGTTGAAGTAATTGAACATCCAGACCGCCGGGAGCGCCACAAAGAGGCCGATTGCCGTTGCTACCAGAGCCTCGGATATGCCGCCAGCCACTGCGCCCAGACCCGTCGACCGCTCCTGGGAGATTCCCTCGAACGCGTTGATGATGCCAACCACCGTGCCGAACAGGCCGACGAACGGAGCTGTCGATCCGATCGTGGCCAAGCCGCTCAGGCCACGGTTGAGCTCGGCATGGGTGATCGCCTGCGCGCGCTCCAGGGCGCGCTTGGAAGCGTCCACGGTCCGGCCGGGTACGTCGCTGCCCTCACCGTGCGACTTGAACTCGGCCAGGCCTGCTGTAACGACCTTTGCCAAGTGGCTCTTCTTGTACCGGTCTGACAGCTTGATTGCCTCGTCGAGCTGGCCGCTGCGCAGGGCGCCGGCGATTGCCGGAGCGAAGGCTCGAGACTGTTTCTTGGCTGCGTAGTACGCCAGGCCCCGGTCGATCATCACGCCGATGGACCATGCCGACATTAGAAACATGATGATGACGACCGACTTGGCGGCCAAGCCCATCTGGTTCCACATCGACACCATGTCGAATCCGACCTCCTGCTGCAGCAGAAAGGCCGTGGTTGCGAATTGCGTAAGCATTTGCTTATGTTCCTCCTAAGATACCAACGAATTGCGTTGACCAACTGTTTTGTTCCGGGAATGCCGGGCGCCGACGAAGCGGCCACCGAGCGCCCGACTCCCGCGGGGGGAGATTTCTGGACGTGGTTCTCATCCGCTGAGGGTGAAGTTCACGTCGATGTTTGTGAGGACCTCTACAGCCTCGCCATTGAGCAGGGTCGGCTTGTAGCGCCACTGCTTCACAGCCGACAAGGCGGCCGGAACGAGGAGCGGGTGGCCTGACATGACCTCCAGCTTCTGGATCGTGCCGTCCTTGGAGATGACCGCCGAGAGCTTCACGACGCCCTGAATGCGGGCCTGCCGGGCGAGAGGCGGATATTGGGGCCGCACCTGCCGGGTCAGCCGCGCCTTGGCGACGTTGCCGCCGACACGGATGCGCCTCGGGGGCGCCTTTTTCTTGACCGGCGGGGGCGGAGGAGGCGGGGGCGCCGCTGTCGGCGCGCTCGAAATAATGCTGCCGAGAACGCCTCCGACAGTCCCACCAACCTGGCCTCCCGGCACGCCTCCGACAACACCGGCAATGCCGGCACTCGGTGCCGCGGCATCTTCCTCGATGATGGCAACTTTGTCAGGGATCGCGACAGGCTGCGTCAGCGCGCCTGTGTCGAACTCCTTCGGCACGGGCTTGACCTTCACCACGGCTGCCGGGGGTGGCGGCGGGGGCGGGGGCGGCGGCGGAGCCGTCAGGAAGCTGACAAAGTCAGTCGCCGGCAACTCGTAGTAGTTGAGGATGGGGATCAGCAGGACGACCCCCACCAAGAGGCATTGCAGCGCCGTTGAAAGCATAACGGCCCACCGCGACGTGCTCTTGACCTGGTTTTCCATCAAGGCGTTTTCAAACATGGTTGCAAGCTCCTTCCCGGCCTCAAGCCGGATTCAAGCGCGTTTCGCCGCCCTTCCAGCCGAACGCGCGACCAGACGCTGCCGGCCCCACAAGAGAACGGGACTGGCGACGAAAATCGAGGAGTACGTTCCAACGAGCACTCCGACGAGGAGGGCGAACGAGAAGCCCCGCAGCACCTCTCCCCCCATGACAAACAAGCATACTACCGCGATCAGAGTCAGCCCCGATGTCAGCACGGTGCGGCTCAGAGTCTGGTTGATGCTCAGGTTGAGTAGTTCCGTCAAGCTCGACCGCCTCGCAATCCTGCGGTTTTCGCGGACACGATCGAAGATCACGATCGTGTCATTCATCGAATAGCCCACTAGTGTCAACAATGCAGCCACCACTGTCAACTCGATTTCCCGACCGAACAACGCGAAAAACCCGATTGTAATAAAAACGTCATGGAAAACCGCGATGACAGCTGCCACGCCGTAGATCCATTCGAAACGGAACGCAATGTAGACTAGCATACCTGTCAAGGCGAACAGGGTGGCTTTGATCGCCTGCCACTGCAACTCCGATCCGATCTTCGGACCGACTACGTCGACGCCGCCAATGTGGAAGGCTCCGAGTGCGACTTCTTCGGCCGCGGCCGTCGCAACGCTCTCCGAAATTCCAGGCGCCGTCGCGAACTCTGCCACATCTTGCACCAGGCCGGAGCGCGGAGCCTGGTCGCGCCACGCGATGAGGGACTCCGCATCCCGCTGCAGGTCCTGGCTACTGTGGCCGCTGTCACGCAGCGACTGGTTGTCCATAAGGCGCTGGGCGAGGACTTCGGTGCCAGCGTTGTTGAAGTCCAGCTTGCCAGCCTCGATGGGATAGATCTCGTGGAGTGTTTCGATGACCTGTGCCTTGCCCGACGTTTCAACGAAGTCCCCGGCCAGGTCCAGGTCAATCTTGAGTTCGTGAACGGAATCGCCTTCATCGAATGGTTGCAAGGTCGCGACCTTGAGGCCCTTGTCCGTCAGCACCTGGCGGAGGCGATCCACGTCTGGCTCTTCGCTGAACTTGACGTACACCAAGGTGCCTCCCTTGAAATCGACCCCGAACTTCAACCCGCCCTGCATGACCGCGCTAACCGCGCCGGCAACCAAGAGCGCGGCGGAGAGACAGAGAAAGGCACGCCTACGCCCCAAGAAGTCGATATTGGTCTTGCCGATGATTCGCATGCCGTTTGATCTGCATCGCAATCCGTCCGGTTTTCCTAGACACCGCGAAGCGCTGGAAAGTTCCGTGTCGCGTTAGATGCTCAACTCCTGGACATTCTGCTTGCGCCGCAAGCCGAGGTCGAAAATCAGTCTCGATACAAACACCGAGGTGAAGAGATTGGCGAGCAGGCCGATCGCCAGGGTCACGGCGAACCCGCGCACCGGGCCCCGGCCGAAGAGAAACAGGAAGGCCGCCGCGATGATCGTCGTGAGATTCGTGTCGATGATCGTCAAGAACGCCTTTCCGAAACCCGCGTTGAGGGCCGCCACAACGGGTTTGCCCTGGTCCAGTTCCTCGCGGATGCGCTCGAAGATCAGCACGTTCGCGTCCACGGCCATGCCAATCGTGAGGATGATACCGGCGATGCCGGGCAGCGTGAGCGTGAACCCGAACACACTCAGTACTGCGAGCAAAATCAGCAAGTTGAAGAACAGAGCCAGATTGGCGTTGAAGCCCGCGCTGCGATAGTACAGGAACATCACCAGCACAATGATGGCAACGCCCCAGATTGCGCTGTTGACGCCCTGGTTGATCGATTCGGCCCCAAGGGAGGCGCCAACCGTGCGCTCCTCCAGATACACAACAGAAGCCGGCAGCGAGCCGGCCCGGAGCACCAAGGCCAGATCGAGTGCCTCCGTCTGCGAATCGATGTTGTTGATAACGCCATCCGTTTCGATGCGGGACTCGATCGAGGCGACGCTTTGGATGCGGCGGTCGAGAACGACCGCAAGGCTCTGGTTGATGTTCGCCTGAGTGAAAATCCCGAAGCGCTGACCGGCCTGCCGCGAAAGACTGAAGGCAACCTGCCACGCCACCGGGTTCTGCTGGTCGCGCCCGGCGGCGGCGGAGCGGAGGTCGCGGCCGGTGACCACCGCATTGCGCTGCAGCAGGTACCATTCGCTACGACCGCGCTCGGCATAATGGGCCAGTTCGCTGTTCGCCGGCAAGATACCGTTGTTCTGGGTGCGCGCCGCCTCGGGGCTGTTGTACGGCCCCCCGATGACCAGCTTGATCTCCAGCTGGGCTGACATCTGCAGAAGGTTCATGACCCGGGCGGGGTCGCTCACACCCGGCAGTTGCACGAGGATCTCGTGCTCGGCCTCGGCGCGCCCATGCTGCTGGATCACCGGCTCGGTAAGGCCGAGGCCGTTGATCCGGTTCTCGATCGTGGCCATGGACTGCTGCAGGGTTTCCGCCTTCAACCGGAGCAACTCGGACGGACGCACCGTGAGGGCAAACGAGCCCCCTCCGGTCGAATTGGGCAGCCAGCTCGGCGCTTCCTGCTCCAGAATCTCGCGCACGTCGCTGACGCGGGTGGTCGGCGTGCCCTCGAGCTGGATTTCGATACCGTCGGCTTCCTCGATTGACTGCGGGTCATTGCGCCGCAGCACGCTGTACACAATGTCGGCCTGGGCCAGGCGCGCCTTAATCCGGTCAATCGTCAGGTCCGCTTCGGACTTCAGCGAATCCTGCACCTGGATCTGCAGGATCAGGTGGGTACCGCCCTTGAGGTCCAGGCCCAGCGCGATCTTCTCCGAAAGGTTTTGCTTGATTGCTTCCCTCGTCGGGGTCAGGCCGATGACCCACCAGAAACAAAGCGCGAATACCGCCAGAACCAGCAGGATTCTCAGTGTGAACCGGCCATTCATATCGACTGTGGGGAACGCAAGCGGTTAGTTGCTGGGCTTCTCCGCCATGCCAACCACTGCGTTTCGGGCGAACTCCAGCTTCGTGCCGTCAGGCGGGATCCGCAGGGTGATCTTCGTGTCGGCCAAGCCCACGACCGTGCCGGTGATCCCACCGTTCGTGACGACCTGATCGCCGGAGGCAAGGTTAGCCAGCATCGCTTCAAGCTTCTTCTGCCGCTTGCGCGCGGGCCAGATCACCAGCAAGAAGAAGATACCGAAAAGCAGGAGTATCGGCACGAATGCCCCGAAGCCCGACTGCTGCAGCAGTATGGCTGGCGGAGGCATGCACATGGCGGCGTGTTCCATGGTGAACAGGTGCACGGCGATTGCGGGGATGCGGGTGGAAAGCCGACGCGCCCTTGGCGCTGGGCCAGCTAACACTATAGCGAAGTCTGGTCAGTCCGAATCGCTCCAGCCGGAACAATTCGCTTAGCCGATTTCCGCAGCCACACGCCGCAGGTACTCCGGCAAGCACCCCGAAATAATAGCTTCTCGCATCTGGCGGACCCTGTCAAGATACAGCGTCAGATTGTGCAGGGTCGCTAGGGTCGAGAACAGCATCTCCTTCGCCAGAAAGAGATGACGGAGATAGGCACGGCTAAAGTTCCGGCAGACGTAGCAATGGCAAGCGGGGTCCACTGGACCATGGTCGGACGTATGGACTGCATTCTTGATCATGATTTTCCCCGAACCCGTGAACAGGCATCCATTCCGCGCGTTGCGAGACGGCAGGACACAATCCATCATGTCGATGCCCAACGCGATATATTCGCCCAGTTCGTGCGGCATCCCGACACCCATCGCGTAACGTGGCTTGTCACGCGGCAGGTGCTCCTCGCACGCGGCGGTCATCTCGAAGCTGAGAGGGCGCGGCTCACCAACAGAGAGACCTCCGATCGCATAGCCCGGGGCATCAAGCTCGACGAGCCGTCGCGCGCACTCGCGCCGTAACGAGACGTGCGTGGCCCCTTGCACGATTGGGAAAAGCTGCGCGCGGGAATCTACGCCGGCAATCCTCCAGTGATCAAATGACCGGCCAGCCCAGCGGATCGTCAGTTCCATCGAATCACGAGCCTGGCGCTCGCTGGCGGGATATGGCGTGCAATCGTCCAGGACCATCATCACGTCGCTGCCAAGTGCGCGCTGGATATCAACCGCGGATTCGGGACTCAGGAACCGGCTCGACCCGTCGAGATGGGACCGGAATGCCACGCCTTCCTCGGTGATCGTGCGCAGGCCCGCGAGACTGAAGACTTGGTACCCGCCCGAATCGGTGAGCAGGCTGCGCGGCCAGCCCATGAACCGATGCAGCCCTCCGCCCGCCTCAATGGTGTCGGCGCCGGGCCGTAGCCAGAGATGGTAGGTGTTGGCAAGCAAGACACGCGCATCAAGTTCATCGGCCAGTTGCCTGGGAGTCAGCGCCTTGACCGTCGCTTGCGTGCCAACCGGCATGAACACGGGAGTCTCGACCGAGCCGTGCGGGGTTTGGAGCACTCCGGCGCGAGCGCGCGTGTGAGGGCACTCCGCAACGACTTCGAACTGGGGTGTCACTGTAGCCGCCGTTCACTAGTGTGGCCCAAGCCGCACCCGCTCCAGCCTCGCGGCAGTCCGGCCTGTCGCATTCGGAGCGAGAGTAGCAACCGAGTAGCAAGCAGAGTGTGAGGCAGCCAACCTGCGCGGGGGAAGTGCTTGCCGCGCCATGCGAACCATTTGCCCGTGCCCCCGGCGGAGCGTCCGGGGCCACTGGTCGATCTGGGTGATCAGGCCGGCCTGTGGGCGCGCCACAACGTGTGCCCGGATCTCGGCGTTGCTATATTGAAATGTCGAAGCTAGGCTCCGCCATGCCAGACCAGCCTATTAAGGACCAACCAACAAACCCCAAGCGGCCGGTCGAGGCCAAGGCCGCGGGCCCCGCTGGGGATGTGGCGGCACGTCGCAAGGCGGCTGCCGAAGAACGCAAGCGCAAGGCCCGGGAAGAGGCCCTGCGAATTGCTGCTCTCACACCCCTGGAAGCACCTCACGCCAAGGGTTGGCCGTGGTCCGAAGGCGGGATGACAGGGAATCGCAAGAAGAAGCCTGCGCTGCTCGCGATAACCAACGACAATTGCACGGGCTGTGCGGGGTCACCGGTCTGCATTAACTACTGCCCGGTGGATGAGTGCATGTACTGGGTCGACGACGAGGACCACCCGCCATTTGGACGGATCGAAGTCGATGGCCAGACGTGCATAGGCTGCAAGCAATGCATCTCCAAAGGGCCAGACGGCACGTTCTTGGACGGGTGCCCGTGGGACGCAATCGACATGGTGCCGGTGGCCGACGTCGAGGGCAAGCTGAACGTGAAGTACGAGTTCTAGCCGCTCCCGCCTGTCGTCGGATAATCGCTCATCATCAGGCAGTCGGCATGCAGCACTCCGAGAAGTTCCTGGCAATTGTCGAAGACGCCAAGTCGCGGATTCGGGAGACTACAACGGACGAGGTCCGAGCGGATCTCGCATCCGGCGCGGAATTCAGACTGATCGACACGCGCGAGGAGTCCGAGTGGAACGCGGGGCATGCGGAGGGCGCAATCCACCTGGGCAAGGGCACTATCGAACGTGACATCGAGATGGCCGTCCCTGATGAAGGTTCGAAGATCGTGCTCTATTGCGGCGGCGGGTACCGGTCGGCTCTTGCCGCCGACGCTTTGCAGAAAATGGGATACCGCAGGGTATATTCGCTCGCAGGGGGCTGGCGCGCCTGGCGGGCGGCGGGACTGCCGTTGGACCCAAGCTGAGAGGCCGACGGTCTGGAACCGCTACTTGGCCGAATCTTGAACGAGCAGATCGACCGAGGCCGCCGCCGGAGTGCAAACGAGTCGGGTACCGCCAGGTAGGTTGAGCGGCGTTCGGAACCAGTAGTCCGAGGTGCCCGGGGGCCGAGGACCGCTCAGCCACAGCAGATGCTCGACACTTCCGTCCGGCAAATGCGCCGTCAATTGAAGCCAGCCGGAACCTGGTCCGTTGCCAGCGCGCGCTCCCACAGCCACCACCGCGCGGTCGAGCCGGAGGTCTCCCCGAATAGTCCGTCGCCGCGCGGCCGGGCGGGATTCGACGGTACGAGAATTGTGATCGTGAGGCGGTTGCAAGTACTTGGGATCTCCTTCGGGCGCACCGCCCTCCACCCAACTCGATATCACGGCGATTTCAGGAAGCGACAGGCTCGGATCATCGAGGAAGGCCCCGAAGCCCTTCACGGCACCCCAAGGCGGCATGCGTTTGGTGAGAACCTGGTGCTTGATTGCCTTCGCCCAAGGACGCACTTCCGCATAGGTCATGAGTGGCATCGGAGCCTCTCCACCGGGACGATGGCAACGCGTGCAGCGATTCGAGAAGATCTGCGAGACGTTGCGAGTCCACGTCAGTTCTGTGGTAATCGCCTCGTGGCTCAAAGCCGGTCCCGGTGCAAAGGCCGCTGCCGACAGGACCGAGGTTGCCACGGTGACCGGTACCCAGTGCCTCTCGAGGCGTGGACGTCGAGCTTGGAACAGCACAGGGATCGGCAATCCCCAGGGAATCACTCAACCCGCGCGGAGTCGCGCTTCGCTTGCGTGAGGTAGGGGCCCAGATCCGCCCCGGCGTCAACCGCGATATCGAAGAATCCGATCATCATCTCTTCCCAACTCTGATCACCCCAGCGCACCTCGACCGATGGGTCCGGATTGTCAGGATTGTTCGGTGAATTATCGAAATGTGCCAAGCAATCGATCGCAGTGCCGGCTGGCAGGACCTTGGGGTCCCTAAGGTAGTACACGTACTGCCACTCGAAGTCATATTTCGGAACGCTCAGCAAAACCTCGGACCGTCCGTCCGGATACCGCAGATCGTAGCGGAAGTCCTTGCCTCTCAGATGCATGTGAGGTAACACGCTCACCAATTCGACGTCGCGATTGAGCACCCATTTCGCTTCGACCGGATGACGGTCAGCGCCTGGCGGAATCACGAATTTCCCATTGGAGGCAGACATTGTCACCACCCGCTTGGCGGGCGGTTTGTCAAGGAACCGGAATCCGACGCGAGTCTGATCGAAAGCCTCCTCGCCAGATGCCGTATAGTGCATCTGCAAGACAATGTCAGCCCCTACGGGAAGCATCTTGGCGTAGTTTCCATCGCTCCATTCGAAGGGCTGCATGCCTGGAGCGAAACCGGCCAACAGTTCGCGGTATTCGTTACGCTCCTCCTCGCGGTCTTTCTTCTTTCTGGCGTCGGGCACGAAAATCTTGCCGGGGACCGCGTCCTCAAGCCAAACCGAATCTTTCGGTCGCATATAGGCGATCACGTGGTGAACGACCTCACGGTTGTCCGGCCGGACCTCGGCCGCCGTGACCCACTTGTCTTCTGCCAGGCCCGTCGGAATCACGACGTATTGATAGTCAATCGTGCCCTCTTCCGGAACCCGGAACGCTTCGGGCATTTCGAGCACCAGGTCAGGCTTGCCGATGTTCCAGCCGTCGACGAAGGCACGCGGTTCAAGACGCTTGGCCGGATCGCCGCGGGCAGCCCCCGATTCGACCCAGTCGAGGATCATCTGCTTTTCTGTCGGCGCCAGCACATGGGCGTTCGACCACTCTCCGTACCTCGGGTCGGCGAACCATGGCGGCATGCGATCCAGAGCCACAGCTTCCTGGATGGCACGCGCCCAAGGACGCACCTCGTCATAACTCAACAGAGACATTGGCGCGGACTCTCCCGGACGGTGGCACTGCTGGCAGTGCTTCTGCAGGAGAGGCTCCACATCCGCATGAAACGTAGGTTGGGCGCCAGCGAAAAGCGGGAGAGCGGGAACCAGGAAAATCGAAAGCAAACGGGTCATCAGCGCCTCTCGACCTAGCCTAACAAAAGGGGCCGGTTCTTGCTTGGTGCCAAGTCCTCCTGTGTCGGCATGGGAACGGTCCTTCACGACGGCCAATGTGCCATGACGATCAGGCTGCAACGGCTGCCCTCACAGTCAGTAGACAACCGATTGGCATGACTGTCGGTGTCGTCGCTCGGGGTGCAACGCGTGCCAGACGTACGAGGACCCACCCGCCCTGAACGGCCGGACAGGATTGGCTAAGGGCCTTTTCCTGGTGAGCCCGCCACCAGGCCCCTGGAACTGGCGCGCCCGGGATTCCTGTCAGTACGCTCGGGCTCCGCGATCGCAATCAGCGCTGGATCTCGACGGACCCCTTTCCGCATAGCTTTTCGACGCCCTCCCGAAACTCACGACCGGCATTGACTCGCGACTCCACGTCATAGATGACCAAGTAGTCACGAGGCCGCTCGAGCCGGAAGCGCACATCCGTTTCGCCAGGATGCTTCCGGAACAATTCCAGGAGGCGCCCAGCAACACCGGAGACTTCCTCTTGGCCACCATTCAGGGTCACCGTGATCGAAACATGCTCCACCTTCGGAGGCCGAGCGTTCTCCAGAGCCGTCACTTGCCCAACCGAGACCTTTCGCCGTGCATCATCCTCCGCCCTGACCGAGCCCCTAATGAACACGGGGCGGTCCGCCACCAACTCGCTCTCGACCTGTGGAAACTGATTCGCAAATACCAACAGGTCGACGCTGCCCTGCCTGTCCTCGAGGATCGCGCTGGCCCATGGCCGGCCTTCGCGGTTCTTGCGAGGCTGGATGCCATGCAAGATGCCGCACAGTGCAACTTCTGAATTGTTCGGCAGATTTGCCAGCGCAGTGCTCTCAACGACTTCCAGTTCGTCGATCTGCTTCCTAAAAGAATCCAGTGGGTGCCCGGTCACGTAGTACCCGAGAGCCTCTTTTTCGTACAACAGCCGTTCCGGCTCGGTCCACTCCTCTCGCGCCGGAATCTCGAAGGTGTCCTCGCCGTCCGCGACGCCCCAGCCACCGAAAAGGCCTTCCTGTCCGGTTTCGCGGTCACGCTGCGCCTTTTGGCCAGCTTCGACAACTCCATCGACGGCCGCCAAGAGCTGCGCCCGATGTCCGCCCAGTCCGTCCATCGCGCCTGCCTTGATCGCGCTCTCCACCATACGCTTGTTGACCTTGGCCCAATCGACGCGTGAACAGAAATCCATCAGCGAGGCGAAGCCGCCGCCATCCTCCTCACGGACCCTGATGATGGATTCGACCGCGTTCCTGCCGACCTGCTTGATGGCGCCGAGGCCAAACCGGATCGCGCTCTCACCGGAGGGCGTGAAGTCCCAGTACGAGTCCGCAATCTTGGGTGGCAGGATCTCGATGCCCATCTCACGGCATTCATTGAGGTACAGGCGCACCTTTTCCGGGTTGCCCAATTCCGCACTCAGCAGCGACGCCATGAATTCGACCGTGAAATGGGTCTTGAGATACGCCGTCACGTATGCGAGCAGGCCGTACGCTGCTGAATGGGACTTGTTGAAGCCATACCCAGCAAATTGCTCCATGAGGTCGAACAGCTTGCGGGCGGCCCCTTCCGGATGGCCTCGCTTCTTGGCCCCATCTAGGAACCGAACGCGTTGCTCGGCCATTTCCTCCGGCTTCTTCTTGCCCATCGCGCGGCGCAAAAGGTCCGCCTCGCCCAGCGAGTAGCCCGCAACGAGATTCGCGATCTGCATGACCTGCTCCTGGTAGACGATGACGCCGTAAGTCTCCTTGAGAAGCGGCTCGATCGCGGGCAGGATGTAGGTGACACGCTTGCGGCCATGCTTGCGGTCGATGAAGTCAGGGATCATGCCGCCTTGAATCGGTCCGGGCCGGTAGAGCGCGTTAAGGGCACACAGGTCCTCCAGGCGCTCCGGCTTGTATCGCAGGCAAATATCGCGCATCCCCTTGGACTCAAACTGGAAAATGCCATTGGTCATCCCGTTGACGAACAACTCAAAGGTCTTGGCGTCGTCGAGCGGTAACGTCTCTTGGCTCAATCTCTGGCCGTGGCGTTTCTCGATCCACTCGAAGGTCGACTCGATGATTGTCAGAGTCGTCAGCCCAAGAAAATCCATCTTCAGCAGCCCCATGGTGTCGAGGCTTTTCATGTCGTACTGGGTGACGATTTCGTCCTTGTTCGTCTTGTAGAGCGGAACAAGGTTCTTCAGGGGCTGGGGCGCGATGACGACACCCGCAGCATGTACGGAAGCATTTCGGGCTATTCCCTCCAAGCGCTTCGCCGTCTCCATCAGGCTCGCGACATCCTTGTCCTCGCGCATCTTTTCCTGTAACTGCGGCTCTTTCTCGATTGCGTCGTCTAGCGTGATCTTCAGCACATTCGGCACGAGCTTCGTGAGACGGTCTACTTGCCCAAAGCTCATGTCCATCACCCGCCCTACATCCTTGATCGCAGCCTTCGTCGCCATCGTGTTGAAGGTGATGATCTGCGACACCTGCTCGCGGCCATACTTTTCAGTGACATAGCGGATCACCTCGCCACGCCGATGCATGCAAAAGTCGATGTCGACATCAGGCATGGACTTGCGCTCGATATTCAGGAATCGCTCGAACAGCAAGCCGTATTGCAAGGGGTCGATGTCGGTGATCGACATTGCGTAGGCAACGAGGGAACCGGCGGCGGATCCGCGCCCGGGACCCACGGGGATCCTCCGCTCCTTGGCGTAGCGGATGAAGTCCCAGACGATCAAGAAATACCCGGAGTACTGCATTTGCTGGATGACCTTGATCTCGTGGTCAAGCCGCTCTTCGTACTCGGCAATCGGCATTCTCAATTGGCCGTTCGCATCCAATTCCTGCAACCGCGAACGGCGGATCTCGAAGCCTTGGCGCGCAACGTATTCGAAATACGTGTGAATCGTATGGTCTTCAGGGACGGCGAACTGCGGGAACGGGTCGCCAACCGGTTCCAGGCTCAGGTTGCACATCTCGGAGATCTCCCAGGTGCGATCCAGAGGCGCCGTGTCACCGTCGAACAACGCAGCCATCTGTTCGCGCGTCTTGAGGTAGAACTCCTGCGTTCCAAATCGCATTCGCTTCGGATCACTGAGCGTTCTCCCGGTTTGCACGCACAGCAGCGCCTCGTGGGCCCCTGCATCTTCCTTGGTCAGGTAGTGGGCATCGTTGGTCGCAACCAAGGGGATCCCGGTCTCCTGGGCCAGGCGGAACTGGAGCGGAATCAGTTTCTTGTCCAAGTCCAGACCGTGATCTTGGATCTCGAGATAGAAGTTCTCCTTGCCGAAGATATCCAGGTAGTCGTAAGCCAGTCGGCGCCCTTCGTCGTATCCCTTTCTCAGCAGCGCTTCCTGCAGGTCTCCGCGCAAACAAGCAGAAAGACAGATCAATCCTTCCGAATACCGTTCCAAGTGTGATCGGCTGATCCTCGGCTTGTAATAGAAGCCCTCCAGGTAGGCTGTGGAGACGAGGTCAATTAGGTTGCGGTAGCCCTTCTCGTTCTTGCAAAGCAGGACAAGGTGGTGGTAGCGGGTGTTCTGGTCGCGCGACCTGTGGTCGCTGTCAACGACGTAGACTTCACAACCAATGATCGGCTTGACGCCAATCTTCCGGGCGGCTGTGTAAAAGTTCACCGCTCCGAATAGATTCCCGTGGTCGGTGATCGCGACCGCGGGCCATTCGTGCCGTTCCGCCATCTGCATGTAGCGGGGAATATGGCAGGCACCGTCAAGCAACGAGTAGTCCGTATGGCAGTGCAGATGAACGAACGGCTTGGACATTAGTGGTCGATTCCCAAGTATAGGGCAGCCCCGGCAGCTATCGGCGGCGGCTTGAAGCGCTCTGCAGAGGGGGACTTTGATGGGTCTCGGGGATCGATCGGCACCGTGCTGGGGCGGTCCGTCAGCGGTCGAAGATCGCCGCCAGTCAAGCCCCGTGGCCGGCAGGAGCACAGGGTGGCTCGCTATCAGCCAGCTACCACCGCACCGAAGATGCCCCCGTGAGCCACGGCGGCCGCCATATGACCCGCAAGCGCCAAGCTGACTGAGTGTTAAACAGCCGTCTCGCAGCCCGGCTAGCGCCTTGGGCTGCGGTGGTTGGCGGCGGTTCCGAGCATCCGCGCGTCAGTCGTCGCTCGCTGCGGGGCCCTTCCGCTGCGACACGGCCGGCTCGTCAGCGCCGTTAGGCTCGAACGCGACTTCGAAGAACCCAATCATCATTTCTTCCCAGCTCTGGTCGCCCCAGCGAACCTCGGCAGTTGGGTCTGGATTGTCGGGATTGTTCGGTGAATTGTCGAAGTGGGCCAAGCATTCAATGGCGGTCCCCGCCGGGAGCAACTTGGGCTGCTTGAAGTAGTAGTAGGTCTGCCAGTCGAAATCAAACTTCGGCACGCTCAGCAGCACCTCGGAATTGCCGTCCGGATACCTCAGTGCGAAACGAAAATCCCCGCCTCGCAAATGCATATGGGGCATCAGGCTGACAAGCTCCACTTCACGGTCGAGCACCCGTCGGGATCGCACCGGGTGCGAGGGGGCGCCGGGGGGTATGACGAACCGGCCGTTTGCAGCCATCATGGTCAACACACGCTTCTTCGGCGGTTCTTTCCAGAACGTCAAGCCGACGCGGCTCCGGTCGAGGACCTCCTCGCCGTTCGCGGTGTAGTGCATCTGCAGCACGATGTCAGCGCCGGCGGGCAATAGCTTGCCGTAGTCCGTGCCGGCCCACGAGGTAGGCCTTCTACCCGGCGCGAAGCCAACCAGTATTTCGCGGGATCGGTTCCCCGGCTCCCTGCGGTTCGCATTCCTCGTGCCCTTTGGTACGAAGATCTTGCCAGGCACCGCGCCCTCCAGCCAAGCGGACCCCTTTGGACGCACGTAGGCTAGCACGTGGTGCACGACTTCGCGCTTGTCGGGACGCACCTCCGCAGCCTTGATCCACTTGTCCTCCTTGAAGTCCGTCGGGAGCACGACGTATTGGTAGTCGATCGTGCCTTCGGCCGGCACACGGTACGCCTCGGGCAATTCGAGAACAAGATCGGGCTCGCCGATGTTCCAGCCATCGACGAACGCCAGCGGACTTGGAGCGGCCTCGGGATTCCCGCGCGCGGCACCCGACTCCACCCAATCGACAACCGTCCGCTTCTCGTCGGCAGTCAGCACGTGCTCGTTGGTCCATTCCCCGTACCGCGAATCGGCGAACCAGGGCGGCATGCGGTTCAGGGCCACAGCTTCTTGAATCGCACGCGCCCAAGGACGTGCCTCCTCGTATGTCAGGAGTGACATCGGGGCCGCCTCGCCCGGACGGTGGCATTGCTGGCAATGCGCCTGCAGGATCGGCTCCACATCTTCATGGAACGTCGGATTGCCCACAAGGAGAAGGGGCGCAGCTAGAGTTGCGGAGATCAGGGGGAATGAACGAAACATGGCCACATCGAATGCGGTTATAGCTTAACACCAAATCAGGCACGAGAGTGGCACGCAAGCGAGCTCCGTGAAGCGCAGCGAGATGCGTCGCGCGGCTACTGCTCCGGCGTTCCAAGAGCCCGGTGCTTCGTGCCCTCCTGAGAAATCGAACTACATCGTGCTGCCCGGCTGAGTAGCGCTCCTGACGGCAACGAGATGCCGCTCGACAAGCTGGGCGCAGTCCTAGTAACATCGACTCCGTGATGCGAAACATTCGGCACCTCACGCTGCTCGGCTGTGCTTTCACGTTCCTTTACGGATGGGCGAGCGCCTCCGCCAAACCCAACATCGTCATCGTGATGGCAGATGACATGGGCTACTCGGATATTGGTTGCTACGGCGGGGAGATCCGCACGTCAAATGTCGACCGCCTCGCCGAGAACGGTCTCCGTTTCACACAGTTCTACAACGCCGGACGCTGCTGCCCTACGCGCGCATCGCTGCTGACTGGGCTGTACGCGCACCAAACCGGAATCGGTCATATGACCAGCGAGAACGAGAGGCAGAACTTCGATCTCGGTTATCCGGGCTATCGGGGGTACCTCAATCAAAGCTGCGTGACCATAGCCGAGGCCCTCAAGCCGGCAGGGTACAAGACCCTGATGACAGGGAAATGGCACATCGGCACGTTTGAAGGAATGTGGCCGGTGGACCGCGGCTTCGACCGATACTACGGCATCATTCGAGGTGCATCCAACTTTTTCCGCCCCGCGCCGGAAAAGCTCCTCGTTCTTAACCGCGAGAGGATCGTTCCGGGCGAGGACTACTACACCACCGACGCGTTCACATCGGAGGCCATCAAGTTTGTTCGGGAAGCCGAACGAGACGACAGCCAGCCGTTTTTCCTCTACCTGGCATACACTGCCCCGCATTGGCCGCTACATGCTTGGCCAGAAGACGTCCAGAAATACCGACGCCGGTACATGATCGGCTGGGACAGGGTTCGCGAGGCCAGACTCGAACGGATGAGAGCTATGGGCCTCATTGACGACGCCTGGGAGATGACTGTTCGCGACGCCGTGCCGTGGGGCACGCTGTCCGCCGCCAAGAAGGACGAGATGGATCTCCGAATGGCAATCTATGCCGCGCAGATCGACAGGATGGACCAGAACATCGGCAAGTTCGTAGACACGCTGCGGGATCTGGGTGAGTTGGACGACACTCTGTTCTTCTTTCTTGCTGACAACGGCGGCTGCGCCGAAGGCGGGATGCTCGGACGCGGCCCAATCGAGATACTCATGACCAAGAAGGGCTACAGCCAGTCCTATGGCCAGGCCTGGGCGAACACATCGAACACACCGTTCCGCAAGTACAAGCATTGGGTCCACGAGGGAGGCATCGCTTCGCCCTTGGTCGTGCATTGGCCAGCAGGCATTTCAGCCCAGGGGGAACTCCGCACCCAGCCCACCCATTTGATCGACCTAATGGCAACGGCCCTGGATGTCGGCGAGGCGGGATATCCCAAGGAGTTCGGCGGAAACAAGATCCTTCCGCTGGAGGGCGTCTCGATGATGCCGGCGTTTGAAGGGCGGGCAATTGATCGCGAAGCCTTGTACTGGGAGCATGAGGGCAACCGAGCAGTCCGCCGCGGCAGATGGAAGCTCGTCGCCGAGAATCGAGGCCCTTGGGAACTCTACGACATGGATGCGGACCGCACGGAGACGAACGACGTGATGGCAATCCACCCAGAAATTGGGCGAGAAATGATCGAGATGTACACCGTATGGGCAATGGCGCGGGATGTATTGCCAGGACGGCCGAGGCGGAAGCCGGGATACACTCCCCCCGAGCGCCAATACCCCGAGACCGCAGACTACGAACCGCTGGCGACGACTCCGTAGTAGAGCGAACGACTGGCACGGCCAGAACTGGCAACCGATTTCGCGGTTGCGCCGAACGATGGCACGGTGGCGGCTGAAGTCCTTGTCGCCCCTGCGGCGATTGCGGACCGCAGATGCTGTCGCTGGGAGCAAAGAGATTTCGGAATCGATTCCGCGGAAGCTGGTCAATTGCCGAAAGCCGCTTGCAAGCGAGCCGGTGACGGAAGGTGGCGCCTAGTCGCGCGGCTTACCGCCAGATACACCGCCATTGAGAGGCAGAACGCCGGAATGACTTCGTGCACTGACTCCATTCCAGCGACCTGGAAGCGCACCAGGAACCGCCACCCGACCGAGACGATCATCCCGACGACCATCGACCAGAACGCACCGTGACCGGTGCCCCAGCGCAGGTACAGCCCGCCGAATACCGCCGGGAAGAAGCCGGCCGCGAAGACGGCTCCAGCGAAACTTGTCAGTTCCACAACACCAGCCGGCGGGAACACCGTCGCGGCGAAAACTACCAAGGTGTACGCCACGATCGCAATCTTTGTCCACCGCACGGTCGAACGCACGCCTAACGGCCTCCACAACTTCCAAATATCCCCCACCACTGCGGTGCCGACGATCAGCATGACCGATGCAAGGGAGGACATCCCGGCCGCAAACAGGCCCGTCATGCAGATCGCGGACACTGTAGGGCTCCCGAACTTGGCGAGCATGAACCCCACGACTTCATCCGTGTTGCGGATCAAGTAGGCCGCCTCCTGGTCATCGGCCATGCCGTGCACAAGCGCGCCCAAGCCCATCACGCACACCAACGAGACGCCGAGAAAGATCGGCGTCCAGATCATCGCGAAGCGCATGCCCGCGGAACTGTCAACCGAGTAGAAACGGATCAAGCATCGCGGCTCGGCGATCTGCTTCATGCCGACCGATAGGCCGATACCGAGAATGTACGTGAACGACACCAGCACGCCGAATTTCAACAGGCCGTCGCCAATCGGGTCTCCGGCAGCCGAAATGTGGGACACGTCCGCCAACCGATCGAACAGCGGCCCCACACCCCCCGCGTAAACAAAGGGGATCGCCGCCATGACGAGCGCGACGGCGAGCATCATGATGCCCTGCACAGCGTCAGTCCAGAGCACGCCAAACATCCCGCCCATCACCGTGTAGACACAAGTAAGACCTAGGATCGCGAAGACACCCCACATATAGGGCACTTCCATCACTGTCTCCAGCAGGTGTGCGCAACCCTTTGCGATGCCGGCCATGTACCACAGAGTCGCGAAGAGGATCGTGACCGCCGATAGCATCCGTGTCGGCTTCGAGAGGGGGCTCTGGTAGCGGAAGTCGAAATAGTCGGGGATTGTGAGCGATTTCAGGCCGACGGTCTGATTGCGCAACCGTGGCCCCAGCAGGAGCCAAGAAAGCATGCAAAAAACAGTCCAGATTACGCCCACCCACGCCCAGCTCAACCCCGATGCGAACGCCTGCCCAGCTTGGCCTATGTAAGTGTTTGTGCTGGCGAAGGTCGAAAAGAACGCAAGCGAAACCACCCACCCCGGCACGCTTCGCTTGGCGACATAGAATTCATCAACGCCACTGGCCGCCCGACGCTGGAAATACCAGCCAATTCCAAAACAAACGGCCAGATAGGCCCCTATCGAAACCAGAATTGGCCAATGCTGGTACGTCGCCATCGCCGAGGCTAGTCGTCGTGGTGGCGCACTTCAACATCAAGCCTGGACACGATCCAAGCGTTCAACAGCACCAAGAAAATGATCGCCCCGTAGGCAGATGACGTCAGGAAATCCATGAGCGTGCCAGAAATCCACTCCTCCGCGCGAGACTACTCGATTCCTCTGAACGGACTTAGACGCGAACAGGCACCTGCGAACAGGGCTGGTTCGGATCACCGAGAGATTCGCATGGAAGTACTAGTTTACGCGCTTGGCAGTGAATGTCGTTGGTCTCAACATGGGCTTACTCTGGCCGCCACCCTGGCCGCGAGCGCCGCCGCCCAGTCCGCCGGCCGCACCACCGCGAAGTAGCGAGCGAGTCAATTCCAGCTCGTCGCCCATGAGCTTGCCCTTGTACTTGAACCTGTTCGTGCGATCGCCCCGGGGGTGGACCGCGAAAACACTTGGATGAACGAATTCGCATCGGCCGAGATCTTGCCGTCCCCGATTTCCGAGGTTCCCATGAACTCGCTGCGAATCGAGAATGCAGCGAAAGGCGCCGCGCAAGCGATCGTTCGTCTTGAGATCATTATTCCGGCCCTCCTTGATCCAGAACATTTGGGCGCATTCGAGGCCAACTGACTATTCGCCAGATCCATTTCTTGGTGTCTCTTCCGGGGATGGTGGGGGCAGGGAGTCTTGATGTTGCAGATGGCGTGGTCCGATAACCGAGGAGGGGAGCAGGCCCGTGCGCGACAGTCAATTTCCAGTCTTCCAGTTGACAACAAGGAAGCCACCGGCTTGTAGACGATGGTTGTTTACTCCGCATCCAAGGCAGCCCACGGCCGTAGAGGAAAGGACCGCGTCGGCCAGCTAGGCGTTGCGACCTCCGGGTTGCGCCAACGGCTGGACATCTTGCTGTACCCGGGTAATTCCCGGAGCGTGGCGACACCCCGCAGGGCGCGCTCGATTTCAGCCGCTCCGACCCGGCCCGCCCGGAGAATGCGGGGCTCGTCCGAGACCAAGTCCACGATCATCGACGGCTTGGCGTGCCTGGCCCGGCCAGCATCCAGCACGAACGGCAGGGGATCTCCCAGTCGCTCGACAACCTCGTCGGCAGAACGACCACCGGCCCGACCCGACTGGTTTGCGCCAGTTCCCGTCAAGGGGCAATTGGCGCCGCGCCCCAGCGCGCGCATCAACGCGGACCGAGGCGACCGTGCCAGCTCCCGTGGTCACCGCATCCGGAACTCCATCTCGGGCGGCCTCTTGGGCTCGACCCGGTCGCCCGACGTGACAGGCTGGATGACCTGGGTGCTGCGGGAAGATTCTACCCGACTCGTTTCGCGGTGAACGTCACACGAGCGCCGATGCCGCCTCCTTGACGAGCTCCCGCGGCTTGACCGCCACCGCCTTGGCCACGCTGACCACCAGCGCCACCGCCCTGGCCACGCTGACCACCAGCGCCACCGCCCTGGCCACGCTGACCGCCAGCACCACCGCCCGCGCCAGCCGGCCGAACCATCGAGCGGGTCAACTCCATTTCGTCGCCCATGAGCTTGCCCTCGTACTGGAACCTGATTTGGCGGTTGCCCCGCGAGATCACTTGGATGAACGAAACCGTATCACCGGAAATCTTGCCATCCGCGATATCCGACGTTCCCATCGCGTCGTTGCCAACCGTGCCCGTCAGAGCCTCGCCATCCGCCTTCAGGTCGAACAACACGACCACCGGGCCCTGCCCGCCTGGGACCTCGGCCTCCCACTTGCCATCCACGCCAGCGGCGCGGAGCCTCTGAATCGAGAATGCAGCGAAAGGCGCCGCAAATGCGAATGCTCGTCTTGAGATCATTGAGTCGGCCCTCCTTGAGCCTGAGCATATAGGCGAACTCGAAACCGAATGGTTATCCCCAAAGCTTGGTGACACCCCGCAGCGCGCGCTCGATTTCGTCCGCTCCGACCCGGCCCGCGCGGAGAATGCGGGGCTCGTCCGAGACCAAGTCTACGATCGTCGACGGCTGGGCGTGCCTGGCCCGGCCAGCATCCAGCACAAGCGGCACCCGATTGCCCAGTTGTGCGACAACCTCGTCGGCGGAACGACCACCTGCCCGACCCGACCGGTTTGCGCTAGTCCCCGTCAGCGGGCAATTGGCGCCGCGCCCCAAGGCGCGCACCAACGCAGAGCGAGGCAGCCGCACTGCGACCGTACCAGTACCCGCAGTCACCGCATCCGGGACTTCAGCTCGAGCGGGCAGCACGAGCGTTAGCGGGCCCGGCCAGAAGCGCTCAGCCAAGGGTCCGAATGCCCTCGGCCGGCAGCAGACAATTCGGTCGAGGCGCGCCAGCGAGTCAACCAGCAAGAGGATCGGCTTGGATTCGGGACGCCCCTTGATGCGGAACAGATTGCGCACGGCCCGACGGTCGGACGCGTTTGCCAGTAGTCCGTACAAGGTGTCGGTGGGGGCAGCAACGACCTGGCCGTGACGGATCGCTGCGGATGCCCGCCACACAGCCTCTTGGGGGACCCGCCCACCACTCACTCGGACTCGCGCGCAAGTGGACACTCGCTAACATACTACGCTGGACTGCGGGTCCGCTCACACCGGCATCAAGATGCCCCCACCCTTCGAAACGATCACCAGCCGGGGCAATCCGCTGCTACGGCAGTTGCGGCATACCGCTGCGCGTGGCGGCGTCACCGCACGCGGCAGCGCTCTGGCAGAGTCACCGCACCTGCTCAAGGAGGCGCTTCACTCTGGAATCGAGATCGAGAGAGTCTTCGCGAGCGAACGCGCGTATGCCGGAGTCGCTGCGACCATCCCGCCACACCGGCGCATTCCATTGCATCGGGTTGCCGACAAGCTATTCGCCGAGGCCTCGTCGACCTCAAGTCCACAGGGTGTCCTGGCCTTGGTCAGACTTCCGGCGTCAGACCCCGAGACCGTGTTCTCCGGATTGGCCCTGGTGCTCGACGGCGTGCAGGACCCTGGCAACGCAGGCGCGATTGCAAGGTCGGCGGAAGCGTTTGGCGCGTCTGGCGTCGTTTTCCTGAAAGGATCGGCCGCGCCAACCAATCCCAAGACACTCCGTGCTTCGGCCGGTTCGCTCTTCCGTCTGCCATTCCTGGCGGGCGTCGACGCGGACCAATTCCTGGAAGTTGCCGACGGCCGCGGCAAGCGCATGTTCGCTGCCACTGCCCATGGTGGCAAGTCGCTGCTCGATGCCGACCTGGGCGAGGACGGGACGGTGATCATCGGCTCCGAAACGCACGGCATCGCAGCCAAGCTGCTCGATAAGGCCACGCCGCTTGCGATTCCGACCGAATCGGTTGAGTCATTGAACGCCGCCGCCGCCGCCGCGGTAATCCTGTACGAGCACGCAAGAAGGAAGCTGCGCCCATGAACCTGTTCGAGACAGAGCCCGAGGGGGGAATCGGGAGCGACCGGCCGCTTCCGGAACGGATGCGGCCCCGGACACTCAACGAATTCGTCGGGCAGAAGCACTTGCTCGCCGAAGGCAAGCCGCTTCGTCAACGCATCGAATCCGACAATCTCGAGTCAATGATCTTCTGGGGGCCCCCGGGAGTGGGCAAGACTTCGCTGGCTCGCGTCATCGCCAAGGCGACCCGCTGCGAATTCATCTCGTTCAGCGGAGTCATGAGCAGCATCAGGGAAGTCAAGGCCGTCCTCGTCGAAGCCCAGAGCCTCCGCCACGCCGGAAGGCGAACGATCGTGTTCGTGGACGAGATCCATCGCTTCAACAAGGCTCAGCAAGACGCGTTCCTGCCCTATGTCGAGCGAGGGGACATCATCTTGATCGGAGCGACAACAGAGAATCCCTCCTTCGAGGTGATCGCCGCACTGCTGTCGCGTTCCAAGGTCTTCACTCTCGAGCCACTTAACACCGAAGCGCTTGTGCATCTGCAGCAAGTTGCATTGACTGATTCGGAGCGCGGATTGGCAAGCCGCGAACCGGAAGTACCGGCCTCACTGTTAAACCGCATCGCTATTTTCGCGGGAGGCGACGCACGCGTCGCGCTACTGGCGGTGGAGGCTCTCGCGAACGCCGCCGGGAGCCAGCCGCCGAATGAGGCATTGCTGGAAGAGGTACTGCAGACCCGGCTCCCGCGCTATGACAAGCACGGTGATGAGCACTTCAATGTCATCTCAGCCCTACACAAGTCGGTTCGATCCAGCGATCCTGACGCGGCGCTGTACTGGCTCGCGTGCATGCTGGAAGCCGGCGAGGACCGCCTGTACATCGGAAGGCGGCTCGTCCGCATGGCCGCCGAGGATATCGGTCTCGCGGATCCTCGCGCCGTCGAGACGGCCATGGCCGCAATTGACGCCTTCCGGCTGGTTGGAGAACCCGAGGGCGATCTCTTCTTGGCCGAAGTGGCGGTCTATCTTGCCGTCGCTCCCAAGTCAGACGCCATTTACAAGGGCTTGGGACGGGCTCGCCGGGACTTGCGCGGCGGACCCGCTCCCACCGTCCCATTGCACCTGCGCAACGCCCCGACCGGCCTGATGAGCGACCTGGGCTACGCGAAGGGCTACCAGCACGCTCACGGGCAACCCGACGCGATCGTCGGGATGTCGTGCATGCCGGAGGGAATGGAAGGAACGAGGTATTACGAACCAACGGACCGTGGCGTCGAAGAGCGCATCGCCAAGCGGCTTCACGACATCCGTGCCCGTCGCGACGCCCTGCGGCGGGCGGAACGAAGCTGACACGGTCACCCGCCTTACGCCGGCTGGCCGGCAGTGACAGGCAGCGGCTGCTCGAGCCGGAGCAGTTCGAGCCGCACGGAATCGCAGAGGGCATTCCAGCTGGCTTCGAGCACGTCGTCGGAGACGCCGACTGTCGTCCAGTTCGTCTTGTGATCCGTCCAGTTGATCAGCACTCGCACCTTGGCCGCGGTGCCCTTGCCAGGGTTCAGTACCCGCACCTTGTAGTCCACCAGACGAATGTCCGCTACCGCCGGATAGGCGCTCGAAAGGCAGCGCCGGAGCGCTCCGGCCATGGCATCGAACGGCCCGGAGGCAGCAACCTGAGCCTCCTGGGTGCCGACCGGCGTTGACACGGTCATGCTGACCTGGCACTCGGAGTGTTCCCGGCCCTGCTTGCGAATCGCCATCTCCATGGCGTCGAGACGGAAGAAGTCCCGCTCTTCCGCCAGCACCTGGCGGATCAGAAGTTCGAACGAGCCATCGGCCGATTCCAACTCGAAGCCTTCGAACTCCAGCTGCTTGATGCGATCCAGGACGCGCTTGCGCCCATCGGCCCCAAGCAGGGCGTCCCAGCCCTTCTCCTGGAGCTTGAAGACGATGTTGCTGCGTCCGGACAGATCACTGACCAGGACGCGGCGGTTGTTGCCCACCGACTCGGGAGCGACATGCTCATAGGTCTCGGCATCCCGCAGCACAGCGCTCACGTGGATGCCGCCCTTGTGAGCGAAGGCGCTCTTGCCTACGAAAGCAGATCCGTTGGCGAGCGGCAGGTTCGCCATGTCCGCAATGTAGTTGGCAAAGGAGGTGAGCTTCGTCACATTCTCGGGTCCCAGAACCGTGTGGCCCAGCTTGAGTTCGAGATCGCAGATCGTCGCGATCAGGTTGCAGTTGCCGCAACGCTCCCCGTAGCCGTTCATCGTGCCCTGAACATGGGTCGCCCCTAGTTCGACGGCCGCGATCGCATTCGCAACCGCGACTTCTGAGTCATTGTGCGTGTGAATACCGATCACTCCGTCAAAGTTCTTGCGAACATCCTGGACGACCTCTGCTAGCCGGGATGTGAGCGTGCCCCCGTTGGTGTCGCAAAGCACGAGGCAGTCAGCGCCCGCGGTCTGTGCTGCCTCGAGAGTGCGAAAGGCAAAGTCGCGATCCGTCCGGTAGCCATCGAAGAAGTGCTCGGCATCGTAGACAACTTCGCGCCCAAGGGACTTGAGGTAGGCGACTGTCGAGTGGATCATCTCGAGATTCTGCCGCTCGCTCACGCGGAGCGCCCGCTCCGTGTGCAGTCTCCAACTCTTGCCGAAAATCGCTACCGTCGGCGTGTCGGACTCGGCGAGCATCCGCACGTTCGGATCTTCCTCTACGGCGTTGTCGGCATGGCGGGTAGATCCGAACGCGACCAGCCGCGCCTGTGCCAGCCGAAGCTCGCTCTTGGCCCGTTCGAAGAACTCGGCGTCACGCGGATTCGAACCCGGCCAGCCTCCCTCGATGAATGTGACACCGAGCTCGTCCAGCTTGCGAGCGATCGCCAGCTTGTCGGCAACAGAGAATGAGATGTTCTCACCCTGCGTGCCGTCCCTGAGCGTCGTGTCGTAGACCAGGATGCGCATGCAGTCCCCGCTTTCCCGCTAGCCGTCCGACGAGGGGGCCAGCGGCACCGAATCGGGCTTTTCCTTCTTGAGGAATGGCATCATCGCTCGCAGCCCCGATCCGACCTCTTCGATCAACTGACTTTCTTGCGCGGCCCGCATTGACAGGAATCCCTGGCGACCCGCGCGGTTCTCGTCCATCCACTGTCGAGCGAATTCGCCGGACTGGATTTCCGCGAGAATCTCCTTCATACGCTCCCTGACAGCAGGGTCGACGACCCGCTTGCCGCGGGTGTAGTCACCGTACTCGGCGGTGTCGGAAACGGAATAGCGCATATAGCTGAGACCGCCCTCGTAGATCAGATCGACGATCAGCTTCAACTCGTGGAGACATTCGAAGTATGCGATCTCCGGCTGGTAGCCGGCATCGACTAGAGTTTGGAAGCCGGCGCGGATCAACTCCGCGCACCCGCCGCACAGGACGGCCTGCTCGCCGAAAAGATCGCTCTCGGTCTCCTCCTTGAAGGTGGTTTCGATCACTCCTGCCTTGAGGCATCCCAATCCAAGGGCATAGGCCAGCGCCTGCTCCTTGGCGCGTCCCGAAACATCCTGCGCGACGGCGACCAAGCCCGGCACGCCGACCCCCTCCACGAAGAGTTCGCGCACGCGGTGCCCGGGCGCCTTAGGGGCGATCATCGAGACATCGACGCCTGGCGGCGGCGCGATCTCTTTCCAGTGAATGGAGAACCCGTGGGCGAACATCAAGGTGTCGCCAGGATCGAGATTCGGCTCGATCTCGCGCTTGTAGAGATCCGGCTGGATATGGTCCGGCAGCAGGATCATGATGATCTGGGCAGCTTTGGTGGCGTCCGCAACGGTAAGCACTTCCAATCCCGCCCTTTCCGCCTTGGGCCAGGATTTGGAACCTTCGTACAGGCCGACGACGACGTCGAGTCCGCTCTCCAACAGGTTCAGCGCGTGCGCGTGTCCTTGGCTGCCGTAGCCGATGATGGCGATCTTCTTCCCTTTCAGCAGGTCGAGGTCGCCGTCCGACTCGTAGTAGATTGTTGCGGGCATTGGGTTTCGAATGTTCCTTTCAAAGTGGGTGACAGTACGGACTTCACGATCGCGGCCCTCTGTCAGGGCTCCGAGATAGCGGACTCGCTGAAGCGCGGCACTGGTAGTTTGTTGTGCTTGGCGCGCGCCATCGCCATCGCGCCGGAACGGACCATTTCCAGATCCCCGTAAGAGCGCAACAAGGAAATCAGCGCGTTAAGCTTTTCGGGCGAGCCAGTGACCTCGAGAGTGTAGGAGGTAGGCGAGGCATCTACCACGCGAGCGCGGAAAATGTCGGCTTCCTTCAGCAGCGAGGCTCGCTTGTCCTCTTCGACATCGACCTTGATCAAGGCAAGTTCCCTGCGAACGGCTTGCGAATCGGTCAGGTCTACGGCCTTGATGACATTGACCAGGCGGGAGATTTGCTTGATCAGCAGTTCCCGTCCCTGTTCAGCGACAGTTGCAACGATGGTCATGCTGGAGAGCGTCGGATCTAGCGTCTTGGCTACCGTCAGGCTCTCGATGTTGTAGCCTCGGGAAGTCAGCACGCCGGCCACTCTCATCAGTGCCCCGGGCTTGTTCTCCACAAGCAGCGAAATCAGTTGTGACATTGTCGGACTCTCCGGGCTAGTCGCCAGCCAGCGCCTCGGCTGGCTCGGACTCTGGCTGCAAGATCATCTCGCTCACCGCTCCACCGGCGGGCACCATCGGGTACACGCATTCTTCGGGTGCAACCTGGACGTTGAGCAAGTACGGGCCCGGCTCGGCAAACGCATGCTGGAGCGCCTCGTCCAGATGCTCGGGCTTGCTCACACTCGCCCCTTCGATCCCGAACGCCGCCGCCAGCAGTGACGCGTCTGGAAACGACGTGATATCGATCTCGCTGTATCGCTTGGCATAGAACAACTCCTGCCATTGGCGCACCATGCCGAGAGTATTGTTGTTCATCACGACGATCTTGACCGGTAGTCGATTCGATGCAATCGTGCCGAGTTCCGGCATCGACATCATGAATCCACCGTCACCAACGATGGCGATGACGGTCTTGTCGGGACAAGCGAACTTCGCTCCAACCGCGGCAGGCAGCCCGAACCCCATCGACCCCAGCCCGCTGGACGACTGCCAGAGCCTGGGCTTGTTAAAGCGCAGGTACTGCGCCGCCCACATCTGGTGCTGGCCGACATCGACCGTCACAATGGCCTCGCCGGCCCCAATCCGATCGAGTTTTTCCATCAAGTGCTGAGGCTTGATCTCGGTGTCGGATGCCTCGTAACAGAATGGATGCTCGCGCTTCAACTGGCGGATGTGGTCCAACCACGCGAGACGCTCGGTACGCAACTGCCGGCCGCAGGTATCCCTGGTCGCCTCGAGTCGTGCGTTGAGCATGCCAAGCACGTCCTTGGCATCGCCAACGACGCCGATGTCCGCGCGCCGGTTCTTGTTGATCTCGGCTGGGTCGATGTCGACATGCAGCACTTTCGCGTCGGGCGCAAACGCATCCAGGCGGCCAGTCACTCGGTCGTCGAACCGCACGCCAACACCGATCAATGCATCGCACTGGGTCACGCCCATGTTGGCGGCATAGCTGCCGTGCATCCCGAGCATGGATATGAAATTCGGATGTCCGGTCGGCATGGCCCCGAGGCCCATTACGGTGTGTGCCAGCGGGGCCTCCACCAACTCGGAGAAGCGCACGAGTTCAGCACTCGCCCCGGAGGAGACAATGCCGCCGCCCGCATAAACGTACGGCCGTTTGGCATTCCAAATGAATTCAACGGCCCGCTCGACCTCCGCCGAGTCCGGCTCGGAGTCGAAACGGTAGCCGCGCAGTCGGCTCATTTCCTTCTCGCTATCGAACGGCGCCTGGGCCAACAACACATCCTTGGTAATGTCTACCAGCACTGGGCCGGGACGCCCGCTCGTGGCGATGTAGAAGGCTTCGTGAATCGTCTGGGCGAGTTCGCCGATGTCCTTGACCAGGTAGTTGTGTTTGGTCGCCGACCGGGAAATACCGAAAGTGTCGGCTTCCTGAAAAGCGTCGCGTCCAATGAGCCCCTGCGGCACCTGCCCAGTGATCGCAACCACCGGTATGGAATCCATCAGGGCGTCGACAAGTCCCGTCGTCAGGTTCGTCGCACCAGGTCCGGAGGTTGCCATGCAAACTCCCGCCTTGCCGGTGGCGCGAGCATAGCCCTGTGCCGCGAACGCGGCGTTTTGTTCGTGCCGCACAAGCACGTGACGCAGGGAGTGGTCGTACAGCACATCGTAGATCGGGAGCGTAACGCCGCCGGGATAGCCGAAGACCGCCTCCGTCCCTTCTCGAGCCAAGCTCTCAATCAGAATTTGTGCTCCGCTCAACAATGCCATGATTGGAGTTCCTCGCTTTCAACTTCCCTCGTAACCATAATCCTTGATTCCGGGGACAAGCGGAAACCGGCCCCCGACCTCGAACTCCAGCCCCGGTCGGCAGCCTCGTCAATGCACGATTGGAAGGAGGCTCAACCGGGGCCCGCTACAGCGACGGGAATAATCGCGCCGTGGCTAGGGACGACGGCAGGGGCAGTGTCGCATGGGCAGTGGCCGGAATTCCCGGACAACGCGCCACAGACGCCCTCGCAGGAGGTCCTGGCCGAGGGGAACTCGCACGCGCCTGGGTGCTGGATGAGCATGCCGCGTTTCGCCTCAGGCAATTGCCAAGCGACCGTACTCCGCAGTGTACTCAAGATGCAGGCGTCAGGTCAAGCGAGATCACGCCCACGGGTGTACGTCCCGGTTTTGAGATCAGTGTGATTTAACCGAACGCGGTAGGTATGCCGTATTTGTTGCAAGGTTTTCTGCTGGCATCGTCTTTACGTGATATACAATAAAGACAGGAGGCCCCATGCCAGACCCCCATCACACACCCGCCCTCGAGCAGCAACGTGACCGCATCCGTAGCCAACTCGCCTCCATCGGTGACTTGCGTCCCGGACCGCTGCGCGAGAAATTCATGCGCTGCGGCAAGCCCACCTGCCGCTGCCAGCACGAGCAGGATCCCGGCCACGGGCCCTACTTCGTGCTCGACTGCCAAACCGGCGGTCGCAAGACCACCCGCTCGATTCCTGCCGACCGCGTCGCCGAGACGCGCGCTCAAGTCGAGGAATGCCAGCGCCTGCGCCGCTTGACCAGCGAACTGATTGAGGTCAGCGAGCAGCTGTGCGATACCCGCTTGGCCGAAGACAAGACCGCCACGGGCAAAAAAAACTCTCGGCAGCGCGTTCGCCGCCGCCATCCAAGCTGAGATCGAGGCGCTGCTGAGCCGCGGCCCGGCCGCTGCACTGGATTTGGAGGCCCTCGAGACCGCCGCACGGCGTTGTGCCCTGCAGGTTGCGGCGCTGGCTGTCCAAGACCGGCTCAACGCCGACGGCTCCGACTGGCAGGGCCCCCGTCTGCCCTGCACCTGCGGCCAACCCGCCCGCTACGCCGGCCGCCGTGCCAAGACCTTCCTCACCGCGCTCGGCCCGGTCGAACTGCACCGCGCCTACTACCATTGCGGGGCCTGCCAGGCGGGTTTCTTCCCGCGCGACCGGTCCCTGGGACTGGAGGGCACCTCGCTCTCGCCGGCCACCACGCGCATGGCCGGCACGGCGGCGGCCTGCGCCAGCTTCGCCGAAGCCTCCGAACTGCTCGACGACTTGGCCGGCTTGCGCGTTTCTCCCAAACACGTCGAGCGCGTCGCCGAGGCGCTGGGACGCGAGATCGACGCCGCCGAGCGCTCCGGCACGGTCTTTGCCAGCGTTCCGCCGAGCGCCCCCACCATGTACCTCGGTATCGACGGCACCGGCGTGCCCGTGCGCAAGAGCGAGACGGCCGGGCGGCCGGGCAAGCAGCCGGACGGTTCCGCCAAGACCCGCGAGGCCAAGCTGATCACGGCCTGGACCGCTGAGGCGCGCCACCCCCAGACCGGCCGTCCCATGCGCGACCCCGGCTCGGTCAGCTACTGCGCGGCGATCGAAAGCGCCGCCAGCCGCGACACCGACCGCCACCCGAGCGCTTTCGCGCAACGCGTGCGACGCGAGGCGGAGCGGCGCGGATTCCCGCAAGCCGGGCGGCGCGTCGTGCTCGGCGACGGAGCTTTGTGGATTTGGTCGTTATGCCAAGAGCAGTTCCCGGGAGCCGTGCAGATCGTCGACCTCTTCCACGCTAAGGAGCACCTTTGGACGGTGTCCCGGCAGTTGCATGCGGGCCACGACGCTTTGATCAAGGCTTGGGCGGACGAGCGCTGCGACGAACTGGAGGGCGGCCGGTTCGAGGCGCTGCTGGCGGCCCTGCGTTCTGCCAGCGCCTGCGAGGAGGCCAGCAAGTGTGTCGAGTACATGCAGCGCAATCGCGACCGGATGCGCTACGCGGAGTTCCGTGCCGCCGGGCTGTGTGTCGGCTCGGGGGTGGTGGAAAGCGGCTGCAAGAGTATCGTCGGATCGCGCCTCAAACAGTCCGGGATGAAATGGACCGTCAACGGTGCCAACGCCATCCTCTCGCTACGCTGCTGCATCAAGTCTCGTCGCTATGAGGACTTCTGGGAAAGTCGATCAGCCGCGAACTAGGGGCGAGTCTCAAGAATCTGACGTACACCCCACGCCCACAGGCGCGCCAACCTGCCCGTCGAGGGCCCCCTCTACTGCTCGGGAACGAACCGGTACCCTCGACCATGCACTGTCCGAATCCAGCGCGGCTTCTTCGGGTTGTCCTCGATTTTTTGACGCAGCCAACCAATGTGCACATCGACGGTCCGCGTCGGATGGGGTTCCGGATAGCGCCACACGTCCCGCAGCAGCACTGCCCGCGACAACGTTTCGCCCGGGTGCATGAGGAAGTAGTGGAGCAGATTGAACTCCTTTACCGATAGGGGCAGCCGCACACCGTCGCGACGGACCTCCGTCAAGTGAGTATCGAGACAGTTGCGTCCGAACTCCAGTATCGGCTGTCCCGCGATCGGGTCATTGCGACGGCGCAGCAGAGCCTTCACGCGAGCGAGCAACTCGGGCACGTCGAAGGGCTTCGTGAGGTAGTCGTCGGCACCTTCCTCAAAAGCATCGAGCTTGTCCTCGAGCTGGGACTTCGCAGTGAGCATCAGGACCGGCGTCGATATGCCCTTGGATCGCAGCTCGCGACAAACCTCGATACCGTCCATCGAAGGGAGCATGATATCGAGAACGATCAGGTCAAGATCGGTTTTCAGCGCACAATCGAGCCCCTCACGGCCGTCCGCGACCATGTCCACGTCGTAGCCAGCAGATTGGAGCCGGTCCTCCAACGTGACCAGTAGGCCGGTTTCGTCCTCGACCAATAGAATGCGCTCAGCCATTTCCGCATAATTATTATAGAGGAAGATGGATTGTAAACGTGCTGCCGTGCCCGATTTCGCTCTCAACCGTTAGTTCCCCACCCATTCCCACGACCATCTCGCGCGCCAGCTTCAGTCCCAGTCCAGAGCCCGGTATACGCGGCTTGCCAGCCGTCTGCCCGCGAAAGTATGGAGCGAAGATGCTGCTCAGTTCCTCGGGCGGGATCCCGCGCCCGCGGTCTTGGACACGGATTTGCACTTCCCGGCGGCCGGACATCTCGGTCATCTCTGTCTCCAACCTGACCCATTGCCCAGGCCGACCGTACTTAACGGCATTGTTGATCAGGTTCCCGAGGCTTTGCCGTAGCGCGACCTCGTCCCCTCGAACGGTCGGCAGACTGTTTCCATCGATCCGCTCGAGGGTAAAACCCGCTTGATCGACCAACGGCTGCGCATCCGCCAGGACGCCGTCCAAGATCTCCGAGACGTCCAGGGTCTCGAAATGGTACTCCTTCTGGCCCGATTCAATGGCGGCGAGTTGGAGGGTGTTCTCGACCATCTGGCTCAGGCGCAGCCCGTAATTCCGCAGCAAGTCGCCGTACTGAAGTGCCTTCTTCCCGGACCCGAGCAGTCCGTCGGCCATGTTCTCTCCGATCATGCGAATCACCGACAGTGGCGTGCGCAATTCGTGGGAGACTCCCGCCACGAAATCCATCCTAAGATCTGCCAGCCGGGCGGCCCTGTTGGCCGAAACCACGGCCAGACCCATCGCCGCAGCAATCACCAGTAGCACTCCAAAGACCATTGTCAGACTGCGCAGGTACTGGCTTGATATAACCTGCTGCAGCGAACCGTCGACATGGCGCGCGGAAACCTCCAGGGTGTAGGGTCCCTCACCAGCAATAAAAACACGCGCGCGCTCAACCGCGAGCAAGGGATTCAACGACGCCACGGGTTCCGTTCCAGACTGAGCGCTGTTGAAGTCGGCAGCCAAGTCGCCGAGCGGCTGCTGAAGCTCAATGACTTGGGATGTCAAGGGAGAAAGAGCCAGTGGTAACCTTTGCCTAGCGCCGGACCACCTCGGTCCTGAGGGCACGGAAGCCGCGGACAGTAGCAGCGATCTGCTAGCGTCGGCCGTATCGAGCCAGGCGGCATCGACGGCATCGGCAGACCGCGACAGCGAGAACCCGGCGTGCCCCGTCGACTGAGGATTCAACTCGGCTTGCCCGCGGGCGGGGTCGATGGCCTGGTAGAGGTAGTGCCTCTCGCCGTCCAGAGATAGAGCAATGTCGTACAACGGCTCGCCGCTAGGTCCGGCGAAGTACTCGATCATCACCTCCGGAAGGAGCCGCTCGGTAATGTAGTCCCAGTCCAGTTTCAAGATCAGAAAGCCGCCGTGCCATGCCCAGGAACTCTTGTTGCCCTGTGAAACACCCGGGGTGGGAATCGGGCGCGCTGCTGCCATGAACCGTGGGTAGAACATCCACGTATCCCGCCATCGAACCGGAATATCCCGACCGCGCCGCAATCCAATGCTGTCAAGCTCGCGCCGCAGGTCGGCCATCTCCTCTTCGCGGCTGGCTGGAACCAGTTGGCCCGACTCAATCGACAATTCGATCACGTCCCCCGTTCTCCGTTGCGAGGTGTAGTCGACGAACACATTTCGGATCGCCTTACTGTGCGCATACGATCGTTGCCACAAGTAATATTGTTCGACGTGCTGATTCAAGCGGTTCGAGGCCTGTTCCCCGGTATCGGATCGGAAGATCGTCACCAAGTCAGAAATATCGAGCTGCAAATTGCGGTTGAAGAGACGCAAGGAGTTCTGCAGCCTCCGCTGCATCGTCAGGCTCTGGGCTTCCTTGAACTCGCCAATCCAGGAGAACTGGATCACAGCCAGTAAGACCAACGTCGCGCAGCAGGCGCCGATCGAGATGATGATCCAGCCGTGTCCCGGGGACGGGCCCACTCGAAACACTAACCGGAACCAGCGTGATAAGCGGTCGAGCTTCCCAGCGTTTACAAGCATTTCAATTCAGTGTCCGATCTGCGGGCGCGCCTCAAGGCGGCGCAGGGACGGCCGCATGTGATCCCCCGAACTCGAGGTCGTCCAGATTTCGGCTGCCCGCAGGCGGGTCTTGGCCGATGAGCAAGCCGACCCACAGAGAATACTCAAGCCAGAACTGCACACACGCATGGATTCAGCCTAAACCCCTCCCGGGTCTGGTGCGCGCAATTCACGCCCCGACGGACGCCCTGCGATCCGAGCCCCGGGATCGATGTGCGAAGCTCGATCGATGGACCTTCCTGGCAGCTTCTAGCTCGAAGGCTGCTCCCGCAGAATCGCATCACGGCGCTCGACCTCCGGCTCCCCATAGCACCAGACATCAGAATCCGGAGAGGATTGCCGATACAAGTGTCGATGCCATCGTACGGCTTGCGCGCTGGAGAGCGACGTCCCGCTCATTCACATAGGCGTTCGGATCGGCGCTGACTTCGTGAGTCTCACGGTGAGTGAGGTCGGGATTCAGATACAGCTCCTTTCCGTCCTTCAGGTCGTACAGGGCAACATGCACCCTTGTGATCGTCAGCACGCTCGTGGCGCGACCAGTCCTGGGATCGAAATTCTGCGGAACGGCATCAAACAGAACAACCTTTCCCCGTAAGGTTGCGTCGGCGTGGTCATCGTTGGCGATGACCTGGTAGCGCGTGCGTGCCAGGATCTCCGTGACCACCGCCTGCGTCAGGTACTGCTCGACCTTGAACTCGGCAGTGGCGTTCTCGAATGCCGGAACGGCGATTGTGCGAATCCTCGTCGGGAGCACGTCGGCTGTACCGACCAGGCGGTAGCCGCACCCTGACAAGCAGGCCACCAGAACCAACGCCGCTGTCTGAACTGCTCTCAGTTGGGGACGGACGGTTTCCAATCGCTCTGGCGACCCGAACGCTAATGCTGCGCCGGAGGCCCCTCCGACGCTTCCGCGCCTTCAAGTTCGGGAAATGGCCTGCCGAATAGGCTCACCACGCGGGCCAGCACGCCGCTAAGGGCAAATGCAGATGCCATTGTCAGCAGTACGGGTCTGGAGAAATTCCATACCAGGAAGATCAAGGTGGCCGAGAATACAACTCCCAGCGCAGGCGCCTTCTGGAATGCCAGTTCCTTGAAACTTCGGTACCGCCAGCCCGAAATCATGAGGAATCCCAGGCTCGCCATAAGCAAGCACCAAAGCACCCCGCCCGGCCACCACTCCCGGATGGGGTACCCTTCGGAGAAATGCACGAACGCCCCTAGCAGGCCGGCGCACGGCGGGATCGGCATTCCGACGAAATACCTTCGGTGCGACAGTCCCGGGTTCTTCGGTAGCGGATCCTTCTGCACGTTGAAACGGGCGAGGCGGGCAGCACCGCAGGTCAGGTATAGGAATGTGCAGAAGTAGCCGAGCGGTGGAAGCAACTCCAGCAGGGGAGAGCCACCGCTGGGAAGCGCACCCCGCATGCCCCACGCGTACGCCAGCACGGCGGGCGCGGCCCCAAATGTGACGCAATCGGCGAGCGAATCGAGCTCCCCTCCGAACGCGCTGGTGGACTTTGTGATCCGGGCGATGCGGCCGTCCAAGCCGTCTGTTAGCATGGCGATCCCGATCGAGATCGCCGCGTAGTCTAGTAGCAGTGCGGCTTCGGCCGCGCGACTCGCGGGCAGCGCCACGGCCTTGAGGGTCTGCACGAGGGTGTAGTACCCGCAGAACATTGTGCCCACGGTAAACATCGTGGGCAATACGAAACTCCGGTTTGTTCGTCGCTTACGTCGGACCCGCATCACCGCCTCCTTGATTGAGACTAGCGATCACGGAACTCCCGCCGGCAACCCGGTCGCCGCGCTTGACGGCGAGGCACCATTCCGGTCCCAGAACGATGTCCACCCGAGAGCCGAACTTGATCAGGCCAAAGCGCTCGCCCTTCTCGAGACTGTCCCCGGCCTTCTTGCGGCACACGATCCGCCGTGCGATCAATCCGGCGATCTGCTTCGTTTCCAATGTCAAGCCGCTCCTCCGCTCTTCAATGACCAGCGTGTTGCGCTCGTTCTCCATCGATGCCGCTTCCATATGGGCCATGCGGAAGCCGCCCGGAGTGTATTGCACGGACCGGACGCGCCCGGCAACGGGAGCACGGTTCACGTGGACGTCGAAGATGCTCAGGAAGATACTCACCCTTGTACGCCCGTCGACCTCTTCACGCACCTGCACGACCTTGCCATCCGCAGGCGAGACGCACACCGGCCCCTGCGGGATCACTCGATCAGGGTCGCGAAAGAAATACAGACAGAAGACCCCCGCTGCCGCAAGTGGAACTGCCGACCAAGGCTCCAGAAGCAGGCCGCTGAAGAGTGCTGCCGCCCCGAAAGCCAGACCGTAAACCCAGCCGTCCTTCACCATCGGCATTCAGCTCGCGCCTACCAAGCAAGTGTCATCGGGCCTGAGCCGCACGTTGGGCGACAATGCTCGACATCTGGTCCTTCAATCGCAGCTTCAGCTTCTTGAGGCGGGCCTCCTCGGTCTGCTCCTCCTGGGACGGATAGCGGCGTTCCCCTAGTTCGTTGAGGCGACGCTCGTATTCTGTGTGCTGTCGCTTCAGTCTCCGGTACTCTTCGTTCGACTCCATCAATTCTGCAATCAGCTTCGCGGAAGCGGGCATGGTCATTCGTTAGATCCTCCTGCGCGGGCGGAGGTTGCCCGTGCAGCCGGGCCTCAGTGGCTCGGAGGCCTAGGGGCCCTCGAAAGCGCGACGCCCGCGCGGCTACACTCTAGCAAAGAAATCAGGGAGTTGCAAAACCGGAAAGTCACCTGGATGGAACCCATCCCGCACCCGATCAGCACGTCTTTATCGAATTGCCGCGAAGCCGTTGACGGTCACGAAACGAGCCCGTCACAGAACACCACAAGTCCTGTCTCGGGAAGCTTCTACTGATTCGGAATGGACGATGCAACCAAGCTGCCCTGTTGGTCCAGCAGGCGCTGCGCGCGGGGCAGTGCCTCGATTGCCTTCTGCACATCGGGGTCCAGTTCGTAGTACACTCGCTGACCCTCTTCGATGTCGAAGGCCGAATTGTAGATTGCGCGCTTGATGAACCGCCGAATGTAGTCGAGGTTGGCATCAAAATCGGCTTCTTCAAACTCGATCTCTTCCGCACGCAGGAACTGGCGGAATTCATCCAGCACTTCCTGCGTGACATCCCAGCCCGTCGGCAGTTCAGGGTGCTCGCGGCTGTAGTCCTGGGCGAAGGTGTCAATCGCGTACCGTCTGTCAAGCAGCCACTGGAAGTCATTCAGCCGTCGCTCCTCCAGCTCGATATCTGGCGCGATTCCGCCACCGGCGAACACCCTGCGGCCCTTGTCGGTAAGGCGCACGCCCTCCCTCTGAGGCCTGTACCCTTCACTGCAAGGATTACTGTAGTACTCGAGCATCGAGACGCCGTCGTATCGCCGTTGAATGAGGCGACCGGTCGGAGTGTAGTATCGCGCCGTGGTCAAAGCCAAGCCAGACGCTTGAGAGAGGGGAAAGACGGTCTGCACCAAGCCCTTGCCGAATGTGTTGTGCCCCACGATCAACGCCCGGTCATGGTCCTGCAGTGCCCCAGCCACAATTTCCGAGGCGGAGGCCGAATTGCAATCCACCATGACGACCATCGGATACACGTTGCCACCATGGCCGCGACGGACCGAGTAGATGCGCTGCCGGGAGGATCGGCCGTGATGGGAAACGATTGACTGGCCCTTCTTGAGGAACCGGTCCGACACGCGGACACCCTCGCTTAGCAAACCTCCCCGGTTTTCTCGCAAGTCAAGCACCAGCCCCTCCAGTTCGCTGACCTTCAACGCAGCCAGGGCCTTGTCGAGCTCCTCGCCGGTGTTCTCGGTGAAGGATTCAATTCGAATGAACCCGATCTTCGGTTTGATTTCGAATGCTGTCGGCAGACTGGGTCGCGGAATACGCGCCCGCGTGACCTGGACCTCGATCAGGTCGTCGACGCCCCGGCGCTCGATGCCGATCGAGACCGTTGTGTCGACTGGCCCTCGAAGGCGATGGGCAACCTCGGTGACAGTCAGGCTCTCAACATTCTTCCCGTCGACTTCGACAATCACGTCTCCGGGTCGCAGTCCCGCCCTGAACGCCGGTGTGCGCGGGATAGGCGCGATCACGATCGTACCGCCGCTACGATTGCCGATGTGCATACCGACACCGGCATAGTGCCCTTTCTGATCTTCGCGAAGCTGTTTGAAAGCGTCCGGCGAGAAAAACGACGAATGCGGATCCAAGGTCCGCAACATATACGGAATAGCGCCGTGGAACATCACGCCATCCGCATCCACTTCGTCGGCGTACTGGTCCTCGACCGTCGCAAGAAGTCCGGAAAGCAATCGGATACTCTCCTTGATCTGAGCGTCGGCTGGCTCGGAAGCCGCATGAACCCATGGGCTCGCCCAGAAAAGGCCCGCTCCCAGGGCGATGCTCCCGAGCACGGAGAGGCCTATCACCCTTGTCTTGGTCTGCATTGGATCGGCGGTTCCAGAGAGTCCCGGATTCCACGGACAGTATACCAGTCGTCCCAGCCAGCCGGACGGCCCAGACAGATCGCCAAGGAGGCCAACCGCCAATCTTGGGCCAAAATCATCTCGAGTCCCGGCACTCCGCATGCTTATAATAAAGGCCGGAGGCGATCGTGAAGAAACAAGCGAAATTCGTCGCCATTATCGCGGCGATCGTGGTGACGCTCGCTTGGATGGGCGTTAGCGGCGTCAAGGAGAGCGCAACCTATTACGTCACTCTCGAAGAGTTGATGGCGATGGACAATCCGGGCTCCAAGCGAATCCGGGTTGGTGGAGATGTCGCCGATGGCTCGATCGTGAGGAGCTCCAAGAACGTTGAATTCACCTTGCATCAGGAAGACGAATCGATGGCTGCCGCCCAAGTCCTCGAAGTCGTCTACACTGGCGAGGACCCTTTGCCGGACACGTTCAGGGACAAGGCACAGGCACTCTGCGACGGTTTCCTGCGCGCCGACGGGAAGTTCGAAGCCACCAAGATCCAAGCCAAGTGTGCGTCGAAGTACGAAGCCGAGCCGGGTGCGGACGCAGCGCCGGTATATGGCGCCGAAGCGAGCAGCCCGACGGATTAGCGGCTTCGGGAACGAACCGCCGGTGCGCCGCAACTGAGGGTCAGAAATTGTTCGGGGCGCGATGGAGAATCTAGGCTACCTAGCGGTCCTGCTGGCGTTTATTCTGTCCGCCTACGCGGTATTGGCCGCTCTCGGAGGAAAGCTTCGACGCAACCCCTTCCTGGAATTGAGTGCACAGCGTGCGGTGCTCGCCGCCTGGCTGATGACCACCGCGGCGTCAGCGATCCTGCTGCACGCGATCCTCACTGACAACTTCAGTTTCAACTACGTCGCGTCGCGATCAAACGCGAGCCTGGATCTGCTCTACAAGGTCGCCGCTTGGTGGGGTGGGCAGGAAGGCTCGCTCCTGTTCTGGAGTTGGATCGCCGCGACCTACTCGTTTGTAGCGGTTTACACGGGCCGCGTGCGGCACCGCAATCTGATTCCGTACGTAGTCATGGTGATGGCTGGTACGCAGGCATTCTTCCTGGGCTTGGTTGCGTTCGAGGCCAATCCGTTCCAGGTGATCATGTCCGGCCCACAGATCACCGCAGTGCCCGACGGCCAAGGACTCAATCCCCTGCTCCAGCACCCGATGATGGCGATCCATCCTCCGATGCTGTACCTGGGGTATGTCGGGTTCACCGTGCCATTCGCATTCGCGCTGGCCTCGTTGATCACGCGCCAGCCGGGGGAGCGCTGGATCCATACGACCCGCGTATGGACCATGGTGACCTGGCTGTTCCAGTCAATAGGAATCCTGCTGGGGGCCCGTTGGGCCTACGTGGTACTCGGATGGGGCGGCTATTGGGGCTGGGATCCCGTCGAGAACGCATCGCTGCTTCCATGGATTACAGGAACGGCCTTTCTGCATTCAGTGATGATGCAGGAGAAGAAGGGAATGATGAAGGTCTGGAACATTGTCCTGATCTCGGCTACGTTCTTCCTCTGCATCTTCGGGACCATGATGACCCGCGGCGGCTTGGTCAGTTCGGTTCACGCATTCGCCCAATCTGAGATTGGTGGGTATTTCGTCTGGTACCTGATCATCGGCATCGGAATCACCGCCTATTTCATTGCCAGCCGTCGGCAATACCTGCGGAGCGAGGCCGAGCTGGAATCCGTTGTCTCCCGCGAGTCCAGCTTCCTGTTCAACAACGTCATCTTGCTGGCAAGTTGTTTCGCCGTTCTGTGGGGAACCCTGTTCCCGGTCATGAGCGAGTACTTCACCGGGAACAAGATCACGGTCGGTGCGCCGTTCTTCAACAAGGTCAACGTGCCGATCGCCCTGTTCCTGTTGTTTCTGACGGGTGTCGGGCCCCTCTTCGCGTGGCGGCGGACGTCCCTGGAATCCCTGCGCCGAAATTTCCAGTGGCCGGCCCTGGTTGCGGTGCTTTGCGGGGTGGCCTTGGTCGCGGCCGGCATGCGGCACTTCTACGCCACGGTCTGCTTCAGCCTTTGCGCGTTCGTCACCCTCACGGTGCTGATGGAGTTCTACCGGGGAGGCCGTGTCATTCAGCGGAAGTTCGAGATGTCCCTACCGTCCGCCTTGGTGGAACTTACCTGGCGCAACACGAGGCGCTACGGCGGATATCTCGTGCACATGGCCATCGTGCTCATGTTCGTGGGATTCGCCGGGGCCGCATTCAACATCGTTCACCAACAAGAGATGGCGGTGGGAGACAGTATCGAGGTCGGAGGCTACGAGTTCAAGCTGCAAAACGTCTCGGAAATGGACAGCCCCAACTACTTTCGCGCCGTCGCGGCAATCGATGTGACCAAGAACGGCGAGTTTCTCGAGACAATGGCGCCGGAGCGTCGCCTGTACCATGCCTCCAGACAACCGACCAGCCGGGTTGACGTGCGTAATCGCCTCGGTGGGGATGTCTATCTGGTCTATGCCGGCCAGTCGAGCGACGGCGCGAACCCGATCGTGCAAGTCTATATCAACCCCTTGGTGAACTGGATCTGGATCGGGTCGTTCCTGCTGGTTCTGGGCACGCTGGTCGCGTTGATTCCGAGCAAGCGCGCCCACCGCGCCGAACGCGTCCGGCCAGCGCAATTGAAGGAGCAACCCATTGCGGCATCTGGTGACTAGCCTGCTCTTGGCGCTGCTTTCAACGAGCCTCCATGCCGCGGTCCCATATGCCAAGCTGCGGGAACTTGGCGACCGTGTCACCTGCCAGTGCAGCGGTGGCTGCTCATACACGGTGGGCAGTTGCAACATGCTGAACTGCCACTTCCGCGATCCAATCCTTAGCGAGATCGAGGCGGGACTTGAAGCTGGCCAGTCCGATGAGGCCGTCCTCGAGGCCGTGTACGCCAAGTACGGCAGCGAAACGCGGGTCGAGCCGCTAAACGAAGGCTTCGGCCGGATTGGCTGGATCGCCCCGTTCGCTTCGCTACTTGTCGGGCTGGCAGTGATTCCCTGGGTCGTCAGGCGGTGGCGCAATGCAGCCGTGTCACGGCCCCATTCCGACTCGGTCCCGGGAGATGTCGTCGATCGATACCGTTCCCAAATCGAGGAAGACCTCGACGAATTGGAATAGACTCAAGGATTCAGGCTGGCTCGCGGCATGCCGCGAGCATCAAGTCTGAGCGGGACAGAATGCTTGTTGCGGCTGCCATAGCAATGCTCCTGCTGGCATTCGGACTGCCCTTGGTGGTGCGCGCGGGGCATATCAGGCCGGACGACCCGATTTCACCGACACAACACCTGGACGATCGCAAGGCCGCGATCTACGAGAATCTGCGGGATTTGCGAGGCGAGTTCCAGATGGGCAAGATGTCGGAATCCGACTATGCGGAGAGCAAGCGGGAACTGCAGGCCGAACTAGCCGGAGTGCTAGCCGAGATCGACAGGGTCGGTGGCAATGCCGTCTAGGAACCCAGCCTCAATTGGACTTCACCTGGCGGCGACAGCTGCCACCGCTCTGGGCTGGGCCGGAATACCGTGTGCTGCCGGGGTGGAGGGCACTGTCCGCAATGCCACGACGGGTGGTCCCGCCGCCGGTGTCACGCTGACGCTCTCGTCGTTCGAGGACGGGATGACGCTCCTGGAAGAGACCGTATCGGGAACCGACGGCGCTTTCTCGTTCGAAAAGGAGCTTCCTGCGATCGCCGAAGGCCAGCAGCTGGCAGGCTCAGTCCGGGCAGAGCATGACGGGGTCAACTATACGGAGATCCTGCCTGTCGGGGCTGCGACGCGAGACGTGCTCGTGACCGTGTACTCGGCCAGTGCCGATGCGGTTCCTCCACCCGACAGTCGCGCGGTCATCCTGGAGCCCGGCGAGGCTGAAATGATCGTCCGAGAGTTCTATCCTTTCTTCAACAATTCCTCGCCGCCCGTGACCTACAGCAGCGAAGCCGGCACGTTGCGCTTTTTCCTCCCGGAGGCTGCGCAAGGCCTGGTCCGGGTGTCCGGGACGGGGCCGGCAGGCATGTCCCTGCCGAGTACGGCCCTGCCGAGCGAAACCGCGGACGTGTACAAGGTCGACTTCCCGCTCAAGCCCGGAGAGAACCGAATCGAACTGACCTACGTGCTTCCGCACGAAAACGGGGCGAAATTCACCGTGCGCTCGATGTATCCAACCCTTGGAACCCGCGTGGCGGTTCCAGAAGGCTTTAGCATTGAGGGCTCGGGCATAAGCCCGGCCGGACGCATACCCGATACAAACTGGGCACTCTATGACGTCCCTGACGCTGAACCGGTTGCCATCGCTGTGACCCGTAGCCCCTCCAGCAGTTCCCAGATCAGTATCGAGCCGGCTCCCATCGCGAATGAACTGGGTTGGATCGCAGGTTTGGCGGTGTTGATCCTGGGACTGGGCTTTGCCCATTTGCTGGCATCCGCCACGCCTCGCGGCAGAGAGGCCCGTTCCGGCCCGGAAGGGTAACGGCCCGCCCCATGAGCGATCCTGCGATCCGCGCGCGCGCCGTGTCGAAATTCTTCGGCGACTACCCCGCGCTGCGCGAAGTGGACCTCGATGTCTTTCCGGGGCAGGTGCTCGGACTGCTCGGTCGCAACGGTGCGGGCAAGACGACCATGTTGCGGATCCTGGCCGGTCTCAGTGCGCCAACATCCGGCGAGGTCTTGTTCCCAGCCTCGGGGAGCCAGGACAGCGATCATCGTCAGCGCGTCGGCGTCGTGGGCCACGGGACGTGGATCTACGACGAGTTGACAGCCGCGGAGAACCTACGCTTCTTCTGCAGCCTTTATGGTGTAGACGACCCGGGTCCGGTCGTGGAGCGATGGCTTCGGCGAGTGGGGCTGCAACGATTCAAGAACTCCCGGGCAGCCGAGTACTCCAGGGGAATGCGCCAGCGACTGACCATCGCCAGGGCTTTCCTTCACGAGCCGGACATCCTGCTTCTGGACGAACCATGGACTGCGCTGGATGACCGCGCCGCGCAGCTGCTGTCCTCGCTGGTCACGGAGGCAAAGGCGAACGGACGGACGATCGTGATCTGTTCTCACCAATTGCCTGAAGCGATCGGCGTGGCGGACGAGATCGCGCTTCTGCACAGGGGTCGCGTCGCGTACCAGGGCTTGGTCGACGCTCAGTTGCGGCGCGAGCCTCAGTCGTTGTACGAGCGGCTTCCATGAGAGGATTCCTGGCCCAGACTTGGACTATTGCGCGAAAGGACCTGCGCTGCGAGTTCCGCGACCGCCAAGTGCTGAACGCGGCGATTTCATTCGCGCTGGTGGTCCTGCTGATGTTCAGCTTCACGTTCGACCCCAACACGAACGTGGAAATCCGCAGCCTTTCGGGCGGGCTCTTGTGGGTGGTCTACCTGTTTGCGGGAGTGCTCGTGCTCAATCGCAGCTTCGCGCGCGAAACAGCCAATGACTGCCTGGCGGCGCTCGTGGCGGCACCGCTTTCGGGAGACGCTCTATTTCTGGGCAAGACGCTGTCAAGTTGCGTATTGATCTTCGCCGTGGAACTGATCTCGATTCCGGTCTTCGGAGTTTTCTTCAACGTCGATTGGCTGCCTCACCTCGCACAACTGATTCCCGTGTTCTTGCTCGGAAGTTGGTCCTTCGCGGCAGTTGGCACGACGTTCGGAGCGGTCACGGCGAACAATCGATTGCGGGAACTCATGCTTCCGCTGCTGGTGTTCCCGATATGCCTCCCGGCGCTGGTAGCGTGCATGAGCTTGACCTGGGGCATTTTCGACCCGTCCGCGGTGACCGAGACGGGCCCGTGGCTCCGTCTCCTGATTGGATTTGACGTCGTGTATACGCTGCTCGGCGTGCTGGTGATGGATTCGATCCTAACGGCAGGCTGAGGGGCTGGCCGCATTCGAAGCGAGCGGGGCGGTTGAAGGGAGGGCAAGCCAGAATGCCAAGGAGACTGCGCTGGGGCATGGTGGGCGGTGGAGATGGGAGCCAAATCGGCGGCGCGCATCGCATTGGAGCGCGACTTGACGGTGCGTTCGAGTTTGTTGCAGGGGCCCTCGACATCGATCCGGCCAGGGGCAGGGCGTTCGCCATCCAGCATGGTGTCGCGTCCGAACGGGCTTACGGTGACTGGCGACGAATGCTCGCGAAGGAGCGGACGCTGGACCCTGGCGAGCGACTGGACCTGGTGACAGTCGCAACGCCGAACTCGACGCATTACGAAATCGCCAACGCCTTTCTCGCCGCGGGCTTCAACGTGCTATGTGAGAAGCCGCTGACCACGACGCTTGCGGAGGGCACGGACCTCGTCGCAACCGCTCGCGCAGCCGACCGGATCCTTGCCGTCAATTACGGATACACGGGATACCCCATGGTCCGGCAGGCGCGCGCCATGGCGGAGGCCGGGCAGCTCGGCCGGATTCGGATCGTCGTGGCCGAGTTCGCTCACGGGTCGCATGCCGATGCCGCCGACGATGCCAATCCACGAATCCGCTGGCGATACGATCCCGACCAGGCAGGCGTGAGTTCAGTCCTCGCAGACACCGGCCTGCACGCGCTGCACATGGCGTGCTATGTGCTCGGCAGCGAGGTGACCCAGGTGTCAGCGGACTTCGTTTCGTCGGTTGCTGGACGCGAGTTGGAGGACGATGCGCTGGTAGCCATCAGATTCTCGGACGGCGTGGTGGGTCGCCTATGGGCGAGTGCCGTGGCCGTCGGCCAGACCCACGGGCTGTCCTTGCGAGTGTTCGGGGAGCAGGGTGGTCTGCGCTGGTCTCAAGAGGAGCCAAACCAACTGTACTGGACGCCGCTGGGAAAGCCGACGAGAACTCTGGAACGCGGTGACGCGACGCTGTCCGAAGAAGCTGCGCGCGCATCGCGGATCACGGTAGGCCACACCGAGGGAATGCTGGAAGCATTCGCCAACATCTATTCAGATCTGGCGGAGGCAATCCGGGCCGGCCGGACCAGCCAGGATCCAGTTCGTTCGAGCGTTCGCTACCCCACTGGGGAGGACGGGCTGCATACGCTGGCAGCGGTGCACGCAGCGGCGCAGTCAGCGAGAGCCGGCGGCGTATGGGTAGAGGTCCCTACCGGGTAGCCGTTCGGATCGGAGTCGCGATACCACCTGGTCGGGTCCCACCGCCTCTGTCGTTGTAGGTTGGGAATCGATATTGGCGTACACGGGTTTCCATGGCGAAAGCCGGGTGAGGTGCCCTCGCGATCGCATCGACACCAAGATTGCATCCCGTGATGGGTTCGGCACGGGCCTTCGAGCAGGACGAGCCCCGGTCGGGCAGTCAGCTGGACCTCGCGTGACGCCAAGCGATGCCCGCCACACCCAAACCCAGTAGGACCTTCAGCATGTCAAGTGCAGTGTAGGTGTGGTGCAGAGCCCAAAAGGAATTGCGCACGTCCGGCAGCGAAGATTCCGCCGCGAAGTCGATCAACCGCCCCAGCCGGATGGTCTCGGGAACGACATGTGCCGCAAGCCCGACAGCGATCAAGAGCATGACGCCCGCCATGACCACCGGGACCGTTCCGCTGCGCGCCATCCAAACCAGCAAGAGCAATGACACCGCGATCGGAAGCTGCACCCATCCCCAAACCCGGAAGAACAGCCTATTCACTTCGGAGGCCTGATACCGGAACGCGCTTCGCAAGCTGTCAGCAGACAGTCCCTGCACCGCGTCGCGCAGGCCCTCGTCACTCGAAACAGATAGTCGCTCAGCAACAGCGAAATTCTGGATCGCGACCTGCCACATGAAGACTGAGCAACCGCTCCAGACACCGACCAGGAACAGGAGCAGAAAGGTGGCGCGCTTCATGAACCGGGCGCCACGAACTCGGGGGGTGGTGCGGAACCATCCCCAAAGAAATACGCGTCCATCTGCTGAATGATCAATTCCTGGGATTGGAGAGTCGCGGGATTGAGACGGTACTCATTGATCAGCATCTTCAGATGCTCCGCCCACTGAGCCCAAGCGATCTTGGAGACGTTGTCGTAGATCTTCCTACCTAGGTCCGTGTCAAACGGAACCTCGTCGAGACCGGGAAGCTTCTTGTTGAGCTTGACGCAATGGACCATCCGCTCAGGCATGACTTGCCCTATTGTAGAACTTCGGAACGGTACATATTCCGGTCTGGAGGTCCCGAAGATGTCAAGAGATCCGCTCGTGATCACAATCGGCGAGAGGACTCTCGCGCTGCAGTCCGGAGACATCACCAAGGTGCCCGCGAACGCGATCGGGAACGCCGCCAACTCTGCGTTGCGTGGTGGAGGCGGGGTCGACGGCGCAATTCATCGGGCGGGTGGGCCAGCAATCATGCGCGAACTCGACGCCATCCGGGAGCGGATCGGCAAATGCACCCCGGGAGACGCTGTGGCCACCGGTGCGGGCGATCTGCCAGCCCGGTGGGTCCTGCATGCAGTGGGGCCCATCTACCGGGATGGCAGACACGGAGAGCCCGAGGCTCTCGCTTCATGCTTTCGCCGCTGCATGGAACTCGCGGGTGAGCTTGGAGCCAGATCGCTAACACTCCCCGCGATCAGCACCGGTGTCTATGGCTATCCCCTGGATGCAGCGGCCGATGTCGCTGTCCGCACAGTCGTTGAGATCCTCAAGGCCCCTGAAACTCGGCTCCGGCGGGTCACGTTTGTGCTCTTCGGGAAGGCTCCGTTCGAAGCGTTTCAGCGAGCATCGAACCGCTTGCTAGGGCCGACCCCGTAACTAGGGGTGCGTCCGCGCCGCCAGACCGAAACTGACCAATCGAGCAGAGAAAGGGGAGCGCGATAACGCGCCGGCCCGGAAGCATGACGATGCCTCACGCTGGTGCGTAACAGCACGCACCCACACCGCGCTGCAACTAGGCGCGGGAATCTGAGTCGACCTTCCTGGTGGGCCGTACTCTCGTTCAATTCCCGGGGGAAGCGCGTGGCCGGACTGCACTCCTCTCAAGGCAGGGTAAGTTGAAGTCGCGCGCGGCGCGCGGACACGCAGGAACCGCCGCTTTCCAACCGTTAGAACGGCGGCGCCCTGGATGGGCGAGGGCCATCCAGCGTGGTGTTGGCTTGACATGGATTTGGGGCCGCCATAGGATAAATTTAGGTTTGCCTAAATATGCCGAGCGAGGCGATCGACGATTACTTGAAGGCAATCTTTCAAATCGCCGGGGAACACGAGCGGGCATCGACGGCCTCCCTGGCCGAGAAGCTCGCTGTGGCGCCCGCGTCCGTCACTGGCATGCTCCGGAAGCTCTCCGAATCACATCCCCCGTTGGTGGAGTATCAGAAGCACCACGGGGCGCGCCTGACATCCGTGGGACGTGCCCGCGCTTTGGAGGTCATTCGGCACCACCGGTTGATCGAACTCTTTTTGCACACGACCTTGGGTTACAGCTGGGACGAGGTGCATGCCGAAGCTGAAAAGCTGGAGCATTGCATTTCCGAGACGCTGGAGGACCGGATCGCCGCAGCGCTGGGCGATCCCGAGTTCGACCCGCACGGCCATCCAATTCCGCGCCGGGATGGATCCCTGCCAAGCCGAACTGACAGGGGCCTAGTGCAATTGGAGGCTGGAACGGGAGCAATCGTGTCGCGAGTATCCGACCAAGACTCGGAAATGCTGCTCTACCTTTCGAAGATCGGAATCAAGCCCGGAGTGCGCATCCAGCTGGTGGAGCGTGGTCCGTTCGACGGGCCCTTGATGATCCGCGTCGAGGAATCACCCGACGTGCACGCATTTGGACCCCGCCTAGCGGCTGCGATCCGGGTTCGAGTTCCCGATGAGAGCGGCACATGATCACTGTCGGCTTGCTGCTAGGCCTCGCGTTGGGAGCCGTTGCCCTTGCGGCGCCTCGTTTCGGACTGGTCTCCCTGTGGTGGAAGTTCCGCGCCAACAGGGAGCGCGCACGGTCCGAAGACGCGTTGAAGCACATCCTGGCATGGCAACATCGCTCAAAGCTCGCCAGCCTGGAGTCGCTCGCTGGCGCCCTCCGATTGTCGGCACCGGCGACCCTCCGGCTCGCCACCCGAATGGAACAGTCTGGCTGGGTCCGGAGCAAGTCTGAGGGCATCGCCCTGACCCGTAGCGGAGAGCAGCGGGCTTTGCAGGTGGTGCGCGCGCACCGCTTGTGGGAACGCCATCTCTCGGATGACGCCAACATGCCGATGGCGCGGCTGCATCAAGCTGCCGAGAATGCCGAGCATACCCTCACCCGTGACGAGGTCGAGAGGCTCGACGCACACCTCGGCCACCCCCAGCACGATCCTCACGGCGACCCGATCCCGGGCGCAGACGGACGGTTGGCCTCGATCGATGCTGTCAGCCTCACCGAGTGGCCCGTCGGTAAGCCCGCTCTGATCGCGCATATCGAGGATGAGCCCGATCCAGTCTTCCAGCAGGTACTGGCAGCCGGCCTGCGTCCAGCGCAGGTCATCCAGGTACTCGAGACGGGACCGGAACGACTGGTCGTGTCGGTCGAAGGATCGGAGTGTCGCATCGATCCCGCCGTCGCCGCAAACGTGCAGGTCTCAGTGGCTAGCGCTGCCGACCTTCCTCCACCGGATGCAGTGCGACTGTCCAATCTGCCCCAGGGCGCCTGTGGGGAGGTTGTCGAGTTGGGGCCGGCCTGTGTCGGCTTCTCGAGGCGGCGACTCTTGGATCTTGGGCTAACACCCGGCGCCCGTGTGGAAGTGGCACTGGAAACCGCCTTCGGCGATCCAAGGGCATTCCGCATCCGCGGGACGACAGTCGCGCTACGCGGCCAACAAGCAGAGCAGATTTGGGTCCGGCCCCTGGCCGAGCCATCTGCAACCGAGGTGGGCTCATGATTGCCCCTGATTGCGGGGCCTGCCCCGAGCATGCCCAACTCGCTTCCATGGGTGTCGACATCGGTCATTGCGACCATATCGTCGCGTTGGCGGGCAACCCGAACACGGGCAAATCGTCCGTGTTCAACGCCCTGACAGGCCTGCGGCAGCACGTTGGCAACTGGACCGGCAAGACCGTGACGAGGGCGGAAGGCGCATTCGCATTCGGCGGCAAGCGATTCAAGCTGGTGGATCTGCCCGGAACGTACTCGCTGCTGTCGGCCTCCCAGGACGAGGAGATCAGCCGCAACTTCCTGCTGTTCGGACAACCCGACTGTACAGTCGTCGTCACGGATGCGACCGCCCTCGAACGCAATCTCAACCTCGTCTTGCAGGTCCTGGAGGTCACCGACCACGCCGTCGTCTGCGTCAATCTCATGGATGAAGCGGCTCGCAAGGGCCTTGATGTGGATGTCCGGAGCCTGTCGCGTGATCTCGGAGTCCCGGTGGTGCCGACAGTGGCCCGCAGAAAGCAAGGAATGCGCGATCTGGTTTCAACGGTTGCCGACGTGGTCAGCGGTGAAACCAAGACCGCACCGCTCCGTGTCGAACCTCCCAGCAAGGTCAGTGAAGCGATCGGGAACCTCGTGCCCTTGATCGAGGATCTGGCACCTGGCGTGCCGAATGCCCGCTGGATCGCCCTGCGCTTGCTAGACGGCGACCACAGGGTCCGCGAAGCCCTTCTTTCCGGCGAACTGGCGGAAATGGCAAGCCGGCAAAGACAACCCGCGATCTCCCGGCCCAGTCGACTCACGGCAATCTCAGGAAATCTGTAGGACCATGCCCCATTCGGCCCAATCCATCATCGACCTCAGCGACCAGCTGCGCCGAGATCTGGGAGGAGGCTTCCGCGACCGGATGGTAACGGCCGTTTACGAGCATGCTCAAGAACTCGTATCACGCTCAGTCCACGAAACCGGGGCAAAAAAATGGGACTTCGACCAGCGAATTGACCGGCTCCTCACCTCTCGGTGGCTGGGCCTGCCGCTCATGTTGCTTCTGCTCGGACTGGTGTTCTGGGTGACGATCCAAGCCGCCAATGTCCCATCCCAGATGCTGGCGAATGCATTCTTTGCCTTCGAGAGCGCAGCGGCGGGTATGTTCGAGAGTCTCGGTGCCCCCTGGTGGCTGACGGGGCTTGTTTGGCACGGTGTCTTCAGAGGCCTCGCGTGGGTCGTCAGCGTGATGCTTCCGCCCATGGCGGTATTCTTCCCGGCCTTCACCATTCTGGAAGACCTGGGCTACCTCCCGCGGGTTGCATTCAACCTCGACTGGCTGTTTCGCAAGGCCGGCGCGCACGGCAAGCAAGCCCTGACCATGGCGATGGGCTTCGGTTGCAATGCCGCGGGCATCACTTCGACCCGCATCATCGACTCTCCACGCGAGCGGCTGATCGCGATCTTGACGAACAATTTCGTCCCGTGCAACGGCCGCTTTCCTACGTTGATCATGCTCGCTGTCATCTTCGTCGCAGCGGCGTTCCCTCCAGCCTTGGCGTCGATTATCGCCGCCAGTGCGGTGGTCACGGTGGTCCTGCTAGGAATCGGATTCACCCTCCTGGTCTCGTGGGCGCTGTCCCGCACCGTGCTCGCCGGCGAGGCGTCAGCATTCACACTGGAGTTGCCTCCTTACCGGCGTCCGAGCGTCTTGCGAATCCTCTACACGTCGCTGATCGACCGGACGATTTTCGTCTTGGGTCGGGCGATGCTGACAGCTGCTCCTGCCGGCGCGGTGATTTGGATTCTGGCGAACGTTCAGGCCGGTGGCCAGAGCCTCGCGGCCCACGCGATCGAATTGCTGGGACCGACCGGAGAGGCAATCGGGCTCGACGGCGTCATCCTGCTGGCATACATCATCGCGATTCCAGCGAACGAAATCGTCGTGCCGACAATGCTCATGTGCTACCTCGGTGCCAGTATGATGATGGATGTCGCGGCCTACGATCAGATCCAGGCCGTACTCGTCGACCAGCACGGCTGGACCATGCTCACGGCCGTCAATCTCATGCTGTTTTCGTTGCTCCATAACCCCTGCGCAACCACCATCCTGACCATCTGGAAAGAAACCCGTAGCGTCAAGTGGACTGCTCTCGGAGGACTGATGCCTCTGGCGATCGCCTTCGCGGTCTGCTTCCTCAGCGCCCAGGCGGGCCGGCTACTGCTCTGATGCAGGAAGGGCTGACAAACGGCCTCGGCGGAGAGGTCGATATCCGCCGCTGGAACCGGCTTGCCCGGTTCGAGAGCATGCTTGAGGAGGTTGTTTCCAGCAACGCCTTCTGGCAACGGCGCTTGGGGAACGCCCCCGCTCGAGGATCCTCCGAGGCGTTCCGGCGCCTGCCGCTCACTTCGAACCAAGATTTCTCGCGGGACCTGCAAGAAGAGCCCCCCTTCGGCACGAACCTGACGTATCCGCTTGCCGCCTACTCGCGGTATCACCAGACCTCAGGAACGATCGGCAGGCCCTTGCCAGTGCTGGACACGCCGGAGAGCTGGACATGGTGGTGCGACTGCTGGGACGCTGTCCTTGACGCTTGCGGCGTCAGGAGCGACGACCGGGCATTCTTCGCCTTTTCGTACGCGCCATTCATCGGCTTCTGGTCTGCGCACGACGCGGTGGTTCGACGGGACCTTTTCACGGTAACCGGCGGAGGTGCCAGTACGGCCCGACGATTGCGACTACTGCAAGACACCGATTGCACCTTGCTCTTCAGCACGCCGTCCTATGCACTCCGCATGGCAGAAACGGCCGGACACGAAGGAATCGACATCGCGGGATCCTCGATTCGCAGCGTAATTCTCGCGGGCGAGCCGGGTGGCAGCCTACCCGCCGTGCGAGAGCGGATCAGCGAGGTATGGAAAGCGGACGTTTTCGATCACGCCGGATCCAGCGAGGTTGGCGCTTTCGGGATTCCCTGTCCTCAGGGCAGGGGGGTGTTCGTCAACGAACGAGAGTTCATCACGGAGGTGCTCGCCTTGGGCGACGATCGACCCGTCTCAGAGGGGCAGACAGGCGAGCTTGTGATAACCAACCTCGGCCGCCCTGGAAGTCCCGTCATCCGCTACCGCACGGGCGACCTGGTGCGGCCGAAGCGCCTTCCGGAGGGGCTCCTGCTGGAGGGCGGCATTCTGGGCCGCGCCGACCACATGATGCTAATCCGGGGAGTCAACCTGCACCCGTCAGCGATCGAGGAAGCGGTGCGACGCGAGACAGGCGCAACCGAGTTTCGCATCACGGTGACACGTGAGAATGCCATGGATGAGGCCGACGTCGAGGTCGAGGGGACTCCGTCGGCTTGCCGGGCCATCGCCGAGGATGTCCGCAATTCGTTCGGCGTGCGCATCAGGGTCCGAAGCGTGCCGCGCGAAAGCCTGCCGCGGTGGCAGGCCAAGGCCAAGCGATTCCGCGATTTTCGTGATTGACCGGATGGCCTCCGTCGATCAAGCTTCGAAGCAAACTATCCGGCCGACCTGGATGCGAACAAGCCGATTTCTGGCGCTGACGATCGCGCTAGGGTCGATGACCGTGGCGGGGCCTCACCGTGCGCCCTGCGCGCCCAATTTCATCGTGATCGTCGCCGACGACCTGGGATTCGGCGACCTCGGTTCCTACGGCAACACCGAAATCCGCACCCCCGCCCTCGATCGCCTGGCCGCCGAAGGCGTGAGGCTGAAGGAATTCTACACACCTGCCCCGACGTGTTCCCCCGCCCGCGCCGCCTTGCTGACCGGACGCCACCCGCTACGCACAGGTGTGACGCGCGTGTTCGTACCCAAGGAAGTTCAAGGCCTGCCTGCCGAGGAGATAACCCTTGCCGAGCACCTCAAGGACTTGGGATACGCGACAGCTTGCATCGGCAAGTGGCATTTGGGGGGACGCAAGCAACACCGTCCGCCCAGCCACGGCTTCGACGAGTTCTTCGGAGTGCTGTACAGCAACAACATGGTGTGGCTACAGCGGTTCAATTGGCCGCGCATCGAGCTATTCGACGGAAACCGATCCATCGAGTCACCTGCTGACACGAGTTTCCTGACAAGACGGTACACCCACCGGGCTATCGAGTTCATTCACCGCAAGCGAGATGCACCGTTCTTCTTGTACGTCGCCTACACAATGCCGCACATTCCCCTGGCCGCATCACCCGAATTCACCGGACGATCCCGGTACGGACCGTACGGGGACGTGGTGGAGGAATTGGACGCGAGCATCGGGCATTTGATGGCTGAGCTTCAGAGAGCCGGGTTGGCCGGAGACACCTACGTGTTCTTCACGAGCGACAACGGGCCTTGGCTCGGAGACGAATCAACGCCAGGAGGCGCGACCGGAGGATTGAGGGGATTCAAGGGCACGACGTGGGAAGGCGGACTGAGAATCCCGTTGATCGCCTGGGGGCCGGGGCGCCTTCCGTCCGGCGTCGTGCGAGAGGGAGTAGCGTCCCTGCTCGACCTGTTTCCGACCATCAGCGGGCTGGCTGGCGCGGACCTCCCGGCGGACCGGGAGTACGACGGCGCGGACATCCTGCCGCTGTTGCGCGGCAAGTCCATGCCATCACCGCGCGATTTGTTCTTCAGCAACCGCCAGGAGGTTGACGCTGTGCGGTCAGGACATTGGAAACTGCATCTGCGGGAACGCGTCATCGGCCCCCAAGGTCGCCCCCGCAAGTCACGTGACATCGACCCTCCGAGGCTGTACCGCCTGGATCAGGATCCGGGGGAAGAGGAGGATGTCGCAGGATCGCATCTCGAGGTCGTCTCTCGCATGAGGCAAGACGCAGAGCAATTCCAATCCGAAACCAAGGCCACGCTCAAGCTTTGGCCGTTCGGGCGGGCCATCATCCGCGGCCTTCTGACTCCCGCACCGTAAGCGGCACGATCAGCAAAGAGAAGGACAGTCTCGATTGGTGAACCGCTCCAGGCGTCACTTCGGCCAGGCGGCTCCGTCACCGTAGGCTCGCTCTGGCCCTCCCCTGCTACCCGCTCCTCCAAGCCTATTGCTGGACATCAGCAGCCGATGGAGGATCAGCTTCAGGCTGTGCCTCGGACGCGTCATTTGCTTCGGGTTCCGGCTTCACCGGAGGAATTGACTGGGATTGCACGCGAACGAGATAGGTCTTCGCGATCTTGTCATGCCACGTCTGCCGCGCCGGATCCCACAGCGCCCAGAACCAACCCAGCCCCACGACCGCAACCGAAAAGATGCTGGCAAGCCCACGAACGAGCGCATCGGCGAACGTCAGCGGCGTGCCATCGAATCGCACGACACGAAGTTGGCAGATAATGCCCCCCACTGTCGTGGACTTCCACGCCCAAAGCGCCACATGGTAGGCCAGGAAAATCACCATGACCACTTCCGCATCGAGGCCGAACGGTGCCGTGCCGAGCGCCACCAAGATGACATCGAGGACGACCGCGCCCAGCCTCGGCGCAAACCCCGAGACTTGGAGGGGATCGACGGGAGCGGCTTCGGTGTACCCAACCGGCTCGACGCTGTCCGACACGGGTACGGAGACAGGGGGTCGGTCGGTCGGCGGATGTTCCCGCCGCAGGCCGCCAATGACCGAGGCCACGACTGCGCCGAGTCCGAGAACCCCCATCGAGAACCACGTTAGAAGTCCAACAACTGGAACAACGTACAGAACGCAAATGACCGCCATGCCGAGGATGAGCGAGCGGAAAGCGTGCAGGGCGCCGCCAGAGGAGCCTTCAGACACGATCGTCCGGCCGAGCCAGCGAGCCACGACAACCCGCCCGAAGACGCCACCCACCAGCAGGGCGAGCCCGAGGAATGGCACTAGAGGCAAGCCGACAAGCGTCAGCGTCAGTAGCACCGAGATGGGCGGGACCAGGACCAGGGTCAACACGCCCGCGAGGCCGGCCGTCAGAGGCTTTTTCTCAAGGAAGTCCGAACATGCCCGGACGGGACGCTCGAAGACGAAATTGATGGCGACGTATACGAACGCTAGCACCGCGACGACCACCCAGACCCAGCCCAGCGTTGGGACGATCGGCCTGCCCATGAGCAGCCCTTCGGAAACCCACCGCAGGGCTGACATGGCCTTGCCGACGAAGGCGCTCGTGCCGATGACGACCATCTCACCATTCGGCGCGAAGCCAGGACCCGTGTTGATCTCAGGACCGAACGAGACAAGGTCTCCTTCGACGACAGCATCGGCTGCCACCTCCAGTGTTCCACCGAAGACGACCAAATCGCCTCGGATTTTGGCGGTGTCGGCCAGCACCACCGAACCGAATACCACCACGTCGCCGGTGGCCTCGCCCTCGATGGTGGCACTTCCGCCGAAGACGACGACATCGTCCACGATCTCGCCGGGACCAATTGTCACGTCAGAGCCGAACCGCAAGACTTCCTGTGAGCGGAACTCTTCCGCAGCAGCAGGCTCCTCTTCCAGGACGGGCGGCGAAGGCACCTGGGCCCGCGCGCTCCCGCCCACGAGCGCCAATGCGCCCGCAAGCGGCAATAGACAAGTCCTTGTTTGCGTTGTCATTCGATGTTCCTTTCCCAAAGCATGCTCCATAGGGCTCCGCAATACAGCGCGCTCATCCCGGCAAGCAAACCGACAAGCGCGGCCAAGGGCACGATGATCGGTTCCACGAACACGCGCCAAAGCAAGCCGATGGTGCCCGCTAGCACCCACAAATCGTCGAAAACACCTTCTTGGTGCGCGGTTCCAGCCAATACCGCCACCACCACAAGAGCCGCGACCATTGCCGCCCGCGCCACCCAGAACCATCCAGTTCGGGATAGCCTGCTTTCTGAACGCGCCTCGATCCTCCGGGCCTCGGCCAGAACGCTAGGCAATAGCGATGCGGGCGCCCGGGGAGTTGGCAGGCGGCCAAGTTTCCGGCTTACCAGAGCTTCAAGTTCGTCAGGCGTCATCGGTCATCACCATGAAACGGCGCAGGGCCTCGCGCCCGCGATGGATGTCGGTCTTGACCTTCGATAGCGAGACATTGAGAAGGCCCGCGATCTCAACGTAGCTGCGCTCGTGGAAGTGATACAGCACGATTGGGAGACGCTGATGCTGCGGCAGTGACCGCACCCCCTGCTCCAATCTCGCGAATTCCTCGGCACGCTCCATGTCGGTAGCTTGCACCCCTGGCGTAGTCTGCAAGCCCTCGTAGGGGACCTCCGCGCTTTCGGTGTCGCGCCAGCTCTGGCTGAACAGCCGCCACCGGGAACGGACTCGGGACAGATGGTTCAGACAAAGATGCGTCGTGACCGTCTTCAGCCATCCACCCACGGACGGACTGCGACGAAGTGCCTCGAACCGCTCGAAGGCTTTGAGGAAAACCGTCTGGGAAATATCCTCCGCCTCTCGCGGGTCTCCAAGCAACCGAACGGCAGTGCCATACACCATGTCCTGATACCTCCGGACGAATTCCTCGAACGAGCTTGAGTCGGTCATGCCACTCGCGCTAGCGCGAGGCCGTTATCAAGAGAACACCTGAGCGAGCAGAAAGTTGCACTCGGGCGGAAGTGATTGCGGAACGGCGATTCCGGGACGATTCGGCAGCACACAACCGAATATCCCGTCCCTGGTTCCGGGGCGGCGCCGGATCCTGGTCCGGTTACGCGGCTCAAGCACGCGACACGGAGTGCCAACTGGGTGGGCGGGTATTCACCCGGAGCACACTGCTCGCGAACCGAAACCCGATCTGGCACGGGCCTTGCGGGCAGATCCAACTCGGGTGTTGTCAGCGGTGCTCCAACCGTCGGGCGCGGGCCAGGGAACCGACCGCAACCGGCGATCTGCGGAGTCGCAAGTAAGCCAACACACCCGCCTCGCGCTTGTCGGAGCGCTCTCGGTCGGCCGCGGTTCGCACTGGCATCGCGCAGTCGCGCGTCGTCTCGCCGGGACTGGGAAGGCAGCTGCGAGGATTCGATTCGTGTAGCACGCACGAAGGTCCACAGGATGAATTCCATGCTTCGGTATAGTTGTTGAGGTCGGTCAATGTCGATCGCGAACAGCCAGAATCACTCCATTGGAATCGTGGCGGGAGGGCTCTTGGCGGTCTTCTTGACCGCATTGCCCGCATCGGCCGAGCAGGGAGGGCTGGAGTACTTCGAAGAGCATGTAAGGCCACTTCTCGCCGCAAGGTGCCAAGTGTGTCACAACGCGCAGCTCAAGAGCGGCAACATAGACCTATCCGGAGTCGAAGGCTTCCTCAGGGCACGGGACGAAGCAGCCTTGATTTCGGCTGAAGAACCGGGATCAAGCCGATTGCTGGCAATCATCGGCTACGAAGGCCGCGTCAAGATGCCTCCGAGCGGCAAGCTCCCCCCGGAGGAGATTGCAATCCTCGCTAACTGGGTTCGGCAGGGAACCCCTTGGCCGGGCGCGGCGCAGCGGCAAGCAATGATCCCGAAAGACGAGCTGGGCTCGTTCACCGAAGGGCAGAAGAGCTACTGGGCGTTCCAGCCGGTCGCGGAGCCCGATCTTCCCCCAGTGCGCGATCACGGCTGGGCCGCCAACTCCATCGACCGGTTCGTTCTGGCCAAGATGGAAGAGCATGGACTGGCGCCGGCCCCGCCGGCTGACAGGCTGACGTTGCTGAGGCGCGCAACGTTTGACCTGACAGGTGTACCGCCGACGCCACGGGAAGCGAACGCGTTTCTCGAAGACGAATCACCCAAGGCTTTCGAGGCAGTCGTGGAGCGGTTGCTGGCGTCCCCTCTCTATGGGGAGCGCTGGGGCCGCCACTGGCTGGATGTCGCGCGCTACGCAGACTCGACAGGAAATGACGAGGATCACCGCTACCCCTACGCATGGAAGTACCGTGACTACGTAATCCAGGCGTTCAACGACGACATGCCGTATGACCGATTCATCCGAGAGCAGATTGCCGGCGACCTGCTCCCCGCCGAGGACTCCGAGCAACTGAATCGGAGAGGCATTGTCGCCACCGGGTTCCTGGCACTAGGTCCCAAGGCCATCGCGCAACAAGACAAGAAGCGCATGCTCTACGACGTCTACGACGAGCAAATCGAAGTCGTTTCGAAGTCCATGCTCGGTCTGACAATCGCCTGCGCAAGGTGCCATGACCACAAGTTCGACCCCATCCTGACGAAAGACTACTACTCGCTGGCCGGAATCTTCGCCTCCACCCGCAGCTTTCGCGATCCGGATTCGCACGTTTCGCGAATGCTCTTGAAGCCACTTGTGCCCCAGCAAGAGTTCGAGCGCTACGAGGCGGAACAGGAACTCATCCAGAACGCGCAGATCGAGCTCGACAACACGGCCGACGTCGAGATCGAGAGCTACATCGATTCGATAGCGGACCGGGTCGGCGAGTACATGCTTGCAGCGCGAGAGGTCTACGAAGACGCCGGTGAAGCCGACGCGATTGCCGACGCACGGAACCTCAACCGAGCCCAGCTGGAGAAATGGATTGAATACCTCAAGCCCAGCGAGACACCACGCAGGCAGCTGGCCGAGTGGCGAGAGGCAATGCCAGTGCAGCGCGCCGAGGTAGCCTCCGCCTACCAGCGGCGATTCAACAAGACCCTGAACATCTGGCACCACACGATCCGGCGCTGGCGCAAGACCGCCATTGCGCGGCTAAAGGACGGCACGATGCCTCCGCCACCCAAGCCTCGTTTCGAGCCGGGACGGGATCGTTTTTTCTTTGACGTGTACCACGCCAAAGGGGCACCGCTGCGGTTCGAAGGCGAAGCCCGTGACCAGATCCTGAAACCCGAGACGCTCGAGACAATCGCGCGTTTGAAGACGGAATTGAAAGATCTCAAAGGGACGGCAATGCCGCAGCCACCGATGGCAAACGCCGTCGAGGAAGGCGAGCAAGTCGATCAGAGGATCTTCGTGCGCGGAGACTACAATTCGGAGGGCGAATCGGCTGCGAAAGTGTTTCCCGCGATCATTGCCGGCTTCGACCAAGAGCCCGTCACTTCCGGAAGCGGGAGGCTGGAACTCGCCAATTGGATTGCCTCACCGACCAATCCGCTCACCGCTCGGGTGATGGTTAACCGGATCTGGCAGAAACATTTCGGCGAGGGAATTGTACGCACGCCCAGCAATTTCGGAAAGCTCGGCCAGCCTCCGACGCACCCTGAACTGCTGGACTGGCTCGCGACGCGCTTCGTCGAGCGAGGCTGGTCAGTCAAGGACATGCATCGCCGGATCATGCTGTCGAACGCCTACCGCATGAGCAGTGTGGCAAACGAGACCGCAACGCGGGCCGATCCTTCCAACCAGTGGCTTTCACGCTTCAACCGGCGACGCCTTGACATCGAGGAGTTGCGGGACAGCATGCTGGCGATCGACAAGTCGATCGACTTCACCATGGGCGGTACGCTGCAATCAGGTTTCGGAACAGACGGGGAGAATTCGAACGCACGCCTGAGCATCGACCCGGCGTCATCGACGAGACGCATGGTGTATCTGCCCCTTCGACGCGCCAACCTCCCCACCCTGCTGAATCTCTTCGATTTCGGGGATGCGGTGACATCGCTCGGCAAGCGACCGGTGACAAACGTCGCGCCGCAGGCGCTCTTCATGATGAACAGCGAGTTTGTCTCGGAGCGCGCCGCCAACCTGGCAAGGCAGTTGCTCGAGGAAAAGGGATGGACCGACGCAGAGCGCCTGGAACGTGCCCACCTGAGCGTGCTGACCGAGAAACCGGACGCGGGCGATCTGGACCAGGGCCTGTCATATGTCGGAGGCTTCCGGTCTCGGTTCGAGAACGCGACGCCGCAAGATGCCTGGCAGAGCTACTGTCGGATCCTGCTGGCATCGAACAACTTCATCTATGTGGACTGAGGGTTGGCGGGGACAGAGGGTGGACGTCGCAAGGCCGTAAGGAAACGCCATGGACTACCAGCGGATGATCGACCACATGAATGCGGTCCGGCCCGTGACCCGACGAGGCATGCTGCGAGACGGGGCATGCGGCTTCGGGATGATGGCTCTCGGGAGCCTATTCAACCAGGGGAGAGCGAGTGCCGCGAACGTGGAATTCGATCCGGCGAATCCGCTGGCGACGCGGGCGCCGCATTTCGAGCCGAAGGCAAAGCGCGTCATTTTCCTGTTCATGCATGGCGGGCCTTCCTCGATCGATACGTTCGAGTACAAGCCGTACCTCGAAAGAAATGATGGCAAGCCGCTGCCGATCAAGCGCCCGCTCGCCTTCGACGACGAAGAGCCGGGCCCGTTGATGAAGCCGCTCTGGAGCTTCCGGCCAGGAGGCAAGAGCGGCATTCTGGTCAGCGATCTTTTCCCCAACGTGCGCGATTGCGTCGACGACATGTGCTTCGTGCACTCGATGGTCGGGGAAGGCGTCGATCACGGCGCGGCGCTCCTGCAGACATTCACGGGAACCAGCACTTTCACGCGGCCCAGCCTCGGGTCCTGGGTGGTCTACGGCCTGGGAACGGAAAACCAGAACCTGCCCGGCTACATCACCATCAAGCCAGCTCTCTCCCATGGAGGCGCCAAGAACTGGTCCTCGGCTTTCTTGCCAGGGTCATTCCAGGGCACGCCCATCGGACACGCTGGACTGAACGTCTCCGATGTGAAAGGCGAGCCCATCGAATACCTCGCGAACACGGGACTGTCGCAGGAGCAGCAACGCTACGAACTGGACATGCTGCGCAATGTAAATCGACGGCACGCCGAGATGCGCAAGTTCGACCCGCGTCTCGAGGCCCGCATCCAATCGTTCGAGTTGGCGTTCCGGATGCAGGTGAAGGCGCCGGAAGCATTCGAAGTCGAGAAGGAGTCCGAGGCAACCCGCAAGCTGTACGGCTTGGACGATCCCACCACGGCCGACTTCGGCTGGCAGTGCCTGCTTGCGAGACGTTTAAGCGAGCGCGACGTGCGATTCGTGCAGTGCACGCACTCGTACAAGTGGGACCAGCATTCCGACCTGTTCAACCGGCACAACAAGAACGCGGCAGAAGTGGACAAGCCGATCGCAGGATTACTAAAGGACCTGAAGGCTCGCGGGATGCTCGACGAGACGCTGGTCATCTGGGCGGGAGAATTCGGCAGGACTCCGGTCAGCCAAGGTGGCGATGGCCGGGACCACAACCCGTACGGCTATACCATTTGGATGGCGGGTGCCGGTGTGAAGACGGGCTTCCAATACGGAGCAACGGACGAAATCGGATACCACGCGGAGGTCAACCGCATGCACATCCATGATTTCCATGCCACCGTCCTGCACCTTCTCGGCATGGATCACGAGAAGCTGACTTACCGCTTCTCGGGCCGCGACTTCCGGCTGACAGACGTGGCGGGCCTCGTCCACAAGGACATCCTCGCGTAGGGACATTCCGGAGGGAGTCACCGCAACAGACTCGACACGAAAGCATTTGGCTCCGCCCTTGAACCCCCCGATTTCAGCTCCGGTAGAAGCACCGCAAGAATCCGACTTGCGCAAGTGCGTCCATTGCGGCCTATGTCTGAACGCCTGTCCGACCTACCGCGAACTCGGCGTAGAGATGGATTCTCCACGTGGACGGATCTACCAGATGGTCGAGGTTTCCGAAGGAAGGATCGGAGTTTCGGAGGACTACGTCGAACACATCGAGCTTTGCCTTGCCTGCCGGGCTTGTGAGACCGCCTGCCCATCAGGCGTGCAATACGGACGGCTGATCGAAGGTGCGCTAGCGCAAATCGAGACTTCCATACGACGGCCCTGGCCGCAGCGCCTGCTGCGTTGGCTCGTCTACGGATGGGTCCTGCGTACGCCGCTACTACTAAAGGCTGCCGGCTTGGGACTCCTGTTCTACCAGCGCAGCGGCTTGAAGAGCATGATGCAGTCGACGGGTTTTCTCGACAGTCTCGGTCGCCTGGGCGACCTGGCCCGTCTCGCGCCGGAAGCCCAGGCGCCGTTCTTCTTCTCCAGTCTCGGTCGGGTGTTTCCCGCGGAGGGAAACACCAAGTACCGTGTCGCACTGATGGCCGGATGCATGCAAAACGTGTTCTTCAGCCGCTTGAACGAGGCCACGGTGCGCGTGCTGTGCAAGAACGGTTGCGAAGTCACCGTCCCCGCGGAGCAGGAATGCTGCGGCGCGCTCCACGTGCATGCCGGCCTGCGGGCGATCGGACGTGAGCAGGCGAAGAAGAACATCGCGGCCCTGGAGTCCGGCCACTACGACGCAATCATTACGAACACAGCCGGCTGCGGCTCCGTGCTGAAGGAGTATCCAGACCTCTTCGAGCACGATCCCGAGTGGCACGGTAGAGCCACGGCGTTCGCTGGCAAGATGCGCGACGTGAGCGAGTTCCTAGCATCAATCCCGCTCAATGTTGATTTCGGCACAGTACGGCGAACCGTGACCTACCAAGACTCGTGCCACCTCTTGCATGGCCAGAAGATCAGCGCCGCGCCGCGCGACGCGATCCGTGCCATTCCCGGTGTCACGCTACGCGAGCTTCCGCTCAGCGAGATTTGCTGCGGCTCCGCCGGTGTCTATAACGTCGAGCACACAGACATCTCGATGGCCCTGCTCGAGGACAAGATGCGCATGGTGGAATCAACGCGCGCAGACACGATCGTGACGGCGAATCCGGGGTGCATGTTGCAGTTGAAGGCCGGGACGCGGCACCTGGCCCGTCCGTTGCCGGTAATGCATGTCGTTGAACTTCTCGACGAAGCCTACGCGGCAGCGATCCAAGAATGATGTCGGCCGCGAAAGGCCCGGCTACGAAGCCAAACCGTCGAGCACGCCCCGCATGTACGAGAACGACTTGGCCATGCCAAGTTGCGGATGGTCGGCAACGACCTCGTACTCCAACCCTACGACGCCTTCGTACTTGCGCTTCTTCAACATCTTGAAGATATCTGCGATCGGCATTTTCCCGTCCCCGACATCGACCCTGCTCTCCTTCTTGGTGAAGTCTGTCAGGTCCTTGACGTGGAAGTCGTAGACGCGATCCCAAGCTCCGTCAATTTCTTCGAGAATGTCCGCTCCAGTGCGCACCGCATGGCCGATGTCCACGCACAGGCCCATCCGGGGATCCATGTCCTTGACGTGCTTCATCACATCGCTCGGGGCCGGAAAGAACTTGTCCTCCGGACCGTGATTGTGGATTGCCATCTTGCGGTCATACTTGATTGCCAGCTTCTCGATATGCCCGAGATTGGAGTGCTTGGGAGCGCACACCATGACTGGCATGCCAGCCGCCACGGCGTATTTGAAATACTGCTCCAGTTCGGAGGGATCGTCGCTCTTCAGCGAAATGTTCCCGCCAGCGACAATCTCGAGCCCGGCCCTTGCGAATTCGGCCCGGGCGGCCTTCAAGTCATCCGCCGAAAGATAGTACGGCATATGAAATGACTTCACGTTGACGTACTTGATTCCCAATCCCCGAACGATGTCGATGGCCGCCGATCGACTGAACTTGCGCAACGAGTAGGTCGCGACCGCAAGTTTGAGATCCGTCCAGTGATGCGGACCGGAACCGTCGGCGGGGTGAGTCGAGGCCGCCGCGACTGCGGGCAGAGCTGCGGCCGTCCCGAGGAATGAACGTCGTGTTGGGGAAGTCATGGTCTGGGATGTGCTCCTTTGCGCCATCAAGGACATTGCAATTCTATCAGGTCGGTATCGGAGGCCGGTCGTCAGGCGAGTCCTGCGGCGGCCACCCTGCACAGACGAAAACCGGGACCACTGGAATGCCGGGCCAACGATTCGAGCGCCCCGCCCAGCAACGCGGGAATGCAGCCCGGGTGGTGTCTGTTAGCATGAACCTATGCAAGGCAGTTCCAAGATTGTCGGCCACTTGAATCGCGTCCTGAAGGGCGAGTTCACCGCGATTCACCAGTACATCGTCCATGCGGAAATGTGTGACAACTGGGGCTACACGAAGCTCGGCGGGCTGATCAAGATGCAGGCGTTCGGCGAAATGAAGCACGCGGAGGTGCTGATCGAGCGAATCCTGTTCCTGGAGGGGGTTCCGGGCATGGGTGAGCTGAGCCCGCTTCAAGTCGGTCAGAACGTGAAAGAACAGCTGACCAACGACCTGAACCTCGAGTACGAGGCGGTGAGCGTACTGAATGCCGCGATCAAGGATGCGGTGGCGGAAGGCGACAACGCCTCGCGCGAACTCTTCGAAACGATTCTCAAGGATGAGGAAGAGCATGTCGACTGGCTGGAGTCCCAACACCAGATGATCGCCGACATGGGCTTGGGCATCTACCTTTCCCAGCAACTGGGCGACGCGCCCGCGGCAGCCCCGGCTGGCTAGTCCACAACGATTTCCATCAGTTGGCTCAGGAGCGGGTAGTACTGCACGCGCACCTTCGCTCCTTCTCGGAGTTCCTCGAGTCGTAGGCGGTTCACTCCCAGCCGCTTGGCACTCTTCTTGCCGTACTTGATTTGCTCGCGGCCGGTCGGCTGAGAGAACGCCAGTTCGATGGCCCCTCGCTTGTCCAGCGCGAGCACGACAGTCCGCTTCTCCAGGTCCACCCTGGTTACCGCCCCCCTGGACTTGACGATCTGCAGGACTTTCTCGGGGCGCGTCCCTTCGAGTGCGCCGTCGGCGTTGTCATTTACGCCGGGCCGGGTGCTGGAACTGACTGTCTTCTGCTGCGCGCTCAGGCCGCAGGCCGTGATCGCGAGCAACAGGATTAGACGCGATGCCATGAGGTCTCTCTCGTATTCTGAATCCGGCCGTTGGGCGCGTCAAGCGATCGGTCCGACACTGTCAGAGAACCGAACGCAAGTAGTTGGAAATCTCCGGGCGCCCCCAATCTTCCGGCCCGACATACTTGCGCAACACCCTTCCGTCCCGGGAAATCAAGTACGATTCCGGATACTTCATCGTCCCATACCGAGTGCTAACAGTGCGTTCAGGGTCGCGAACCGTCGGGAACGTCACTCCCGATGTCTGCAAGAAGGTGCGGTACTCCTCCTCGTCCTCGTCGACGCTGATTCCGAGAACGACGAATCCATCGTCTCTGAAACGTTCGTAGGCATCGTTCAGGGAGGGCATCTCCTGCACGCACGGAGGGCACCAGGTCGCCCAGAAGTTCAACAAGACGATCTTCCCTTGGTAGTCTTCGAGGCTAACTCCTGTGCCCTGGTCTCCCACAAGGCTGAACCGCGGTGCCCGATCGCTCGGCTGCACGTCATACACAAGGAGATAGCCCTGGACGCGATAGACCATGACGCAAACCAGGGCGAGCGCGAGACCGTAAACGACTGTTTCCCTGCCGATGCGTGCCATAATCGAAGCTTACGTTTCCACTGTAACCGTCGAGCGGAGAAAGCGCCAAGACCCGAGCGATGCTGATTACCCGCAAGGCCGAATTTTCGGCATCGCATGTGTGCGCCGACCCGCGGCTCTCCACCGAGGAGAACGAGCGTCTCTACGGCAGGGAAAGCCGACCTCTCGGGCATGGGCACAACTACGTGGTCGAAGTTACGGTGTGCGGGGATGTCGATCCGGTCCACGGCATGGTACTCGACCTGAAGGCGCTGAAGGAGATCATTCGCGAGCAGGTTCTGGACGTTTACGACCACCGGTTCCTCAACCACGAAGTTCCGCCGTTCGATCGGATTGTGCCGACTGCGGAAAACGTCGCCCGAGACATCTGGCAGCGGCTCAAGGATCCCATCGGGCGGCTGGGCCCGGCGCTGCACTCCATCCGGCTCCACGAGAGCGACGATCTGTTTGTGGAATACAGCGAGACGCCAGCACCGTGACCACGTTGACACGCCGCTACGGCTTTTCCGCTTCTCACCAGCTTCGGGCGGCATCGTACAGCGAGGAGCGCAACCGAGAGGTGTTCGGGAAATGTTCGAACGCCTTCGGACACGGCCACAACTACTATCTCGAAGTCAGCGTGCAAGGAAACCCCGACCCGGCCACAGGCATGGTCCTGCCGCGTGAGGCGCTAGACCGCTGGGTTACGGGCGCGGTCCTCGATCGCATCGACCACACCCATCTGAACACCGAGGTCCCGGACTTCCGCACTCTCGTGCCGACCTCGGAAAACTTGATCCTGGTCGTGGAAACGTGGCTTCGCGAAGCATGGCGAGAGCACTTCGCGGACCAGCCAGTCCGGCTAGCGGGCCTACGACTCGAGGAGACGCCGCGGAACAGCTTCCGGCTGCCACCACCAGGATTACTGGACACCCAATGACCGCACTCAACGCCACTGAACTGCTCGAAGAGCTCGAAGCCGAAATCGGTGAGGGAAAGCCTCTCGAACCGCTGCAGCCACTTGTACACAACGTTCTGACCCTACTGGGCGAGGACACGGGCCGGGACGGCCTTCGCGACACCCCGTACCGGGTCGCCAAGGCTCTCCGGGAGCTCACGCGCGGTTACAACCAAGATCCCGAAGAGGTCTTGCAGTCAGCTCTCTTCGATGTGACCTATGACGAAATGGTCATCGTCAAGGACATCGAGGTGTTTTCGCTTTGCGAGCACCACATGCTGCCATTCTTTGGGGCGCTGCACATCGCGTATATCCCGAACAAGAAGGTGATCGGGCTGAGCAAGACGGCCCGCATGGTCGATATCTTCGCGCGCCGGCTTCAAATCCAGGAGCGGCTTACCCAGCAGATCGCGGAGACCATCCAACGGGCGATCAACCCCGCGGGTGTCGGCGTGATCTGCGAGGCCCAGCACTTGTGCATGATGATGCGCGGCGTCGAGAAGCAGCATTCTTCGACGATCACAAGCGCCATGCTGGGAGTCTTCCGGGACAATCCGCAGACGAGGGAAGAATTCCTGTCACTGGTCGGGACGGGCAACCGGCGCTAGGCGGGCGCGGCGGAGCGCGGCGGCGCGGCGCGATATGGGTGACAATGAGGCTCGTGAGCAGCCTACTGACCCGACGATCGTTCAGCCGCCGGATTGGCGGCATGCTGGCTGCCGGATCGCTGCCGTCCTGCAAGTCTTCACTTGGATCGAATCCGGTCGATGACGCCGGGGCGTGGCCCGAATGGGGCCGCGATTCGGGCGGGGCTCGTTTTAGCCCCCTCGATCAGATCAACCGGCACAACGTCGCAGACCTGGAACCGGCTTGGACACACCACTGCGGAGAGATCAGCGACGGTTCAGCGAATCCGACGCGGACGGCGTACGAATGCACGCCCCTGATGGCGGACGGCACGCTATTCGTCACGACGCCTTACAACCGCGTGCTGGCACTCGATCCCGATACGGGTATCGAGAGGTGGTCGTTTGACCCCGGCCTGGATCTCTCCCGCAGGTACAACCTGTGGGCAAACCGCGGGGCGAGCCTGTGGCGGCACGGATCGAATCGGCGGCTCTTGCACGGCACGCTCGACGGGCGGCTGATCGCGTTGGATGCGGCTACCGGCAAGCCTTGCCCGGATTTTGGCGACGGCGGCACTGTGGATGTGGGAGTGCGCCTGACGTCCCCTCCGACGATCTTCGAAGACTTGGCCATCATCGGCGGGAACGCGCCGAATCTCCGAGCCTTCGACGTGCGCACGGGGGAGCTTGTGTGGACCCGGCACAAAGTTCCGCCGGACGACGAGTATGCAAGGGCCACTTGGAACCACGAATCATGGAAGCGCCGCAGGGGCGGCGTCGCCTGGCCGCCCCTCAGCGTCGACACGGAACGCGGATTGCTATTCGTGCCGACCGATTCCCCCAGCTATGACTACTACGGGGGCGATCGCGTGGGAGACAATCTCTACGCGAACTGCTTGCTCGCGCTGGATGCCGAAACGGGCGAGCATCGGTGGCACTTCCAGGCCACCCATCACGACATCTGGGACTACGACCTATGCGCCCAGCCGGTCCTGTGCGACGTGACTGGCCGAGCCCAGTCGGGGCCGGCGCGCGACTATCAATTCTCGGGACCAGAAACACCCGATGATGGCAGGATCGTAGACCCAGCCACGGCGCATCGCCTGGCCAAGCGGATTCCTGCGGTCGCTCAAGTCAGCAAGCAGGGTTTCGTGTATGTGCTGAACCGCGAAACCGGCGCACCGCTGTTCGACATCGAGGAGCGGCCAGTGCCACAAGATTGCGCTCCGGGCGAGTATCCGGCGCTTACGCAGCCCATTCCGAGCAAGCCGGCGCCATTCGTGCGGCAGTCGATGACGCCGGACGAACTGTCGACTGTGACACCGGAGCACAACGCCTGGGCAAAGGAACTCGCGAGCCGCTATCGGATTGCTCCCCTGTACCACCCCGGAACAGAAGACGGGGTGATCATCTTCCCCAGCAACCAAGGCGGCGGCGAGTGGGGCGGGGCTTGCTACGACCCCCGGGGCCGGTTCTTCGTCAACGGCACCAATCTAGCTGACATCCTGGTGATGGAAGCGCGTCGCGCCAGCGACCCCGGCCAAGCCGTCGGAAGGGAGATCGTATCGCGGGAGGGGCTCAGCGGAGACGTGACGTATCGCCGGAAGCGGATCGACGTCCGCCAGAACAAGTTCTGGGACCCGGACACGCTGTGGCCGTGCCAGCAGCCCCCTTGGGGCGTCCTGAGCTCGATTGACCTATGGACGGGTGAGTACGACTGGCAAGTGCCGCTCGGAGAAATCCCCGAGCTGACGGCCCGCGGCGTGCCAACAACCGGCACGATCAACATGGGTGGACCCATTGCAACCGCCGGAAATCTCGTGTTCATCGGCGCCAGCAATGACCGGAGGTTCCGCGCCTTCGACTCCGAATCGGGCAAGATCTTGTGGGAGGCGGAACTCGAGGGCAGCGGACACGCTAATCCCATGACGTACCTGAGTCCTGAGTCCCACCGGCAGTTCGTCGTGATCGCCGCTGGCGGGGGCAACAAGCTCAGCCACGAATTCACCGACGCCCTGCAAGCTTTCGCGCTTCCTCGGTAGACCCGAGCAGCCGGCGCGGGGTCAGGAAGCTTCGGAGGAAACCTTGCTGGACTTCGATCCGTTCTCCTTGGACTGCGAAGAGTTGGACCCGGCGGCTGATTCCGTGCCCATGGCAGATTTCTTCTCACCGGGCTCACCGCTCTCCTTGGGGGCCTTCTTGCCGCCTTTCCCATAGTCCGTCACGTACCACCCGGAGCCCTTGAACTGAATTGCGGGGGCAGCTAGCAGTTTTCGGACGGACCCGTCGCACGACGAATCCTGTCCCTCGCTATGGACGAGCACGGGATCGTCCGAGAACTTCTGGATAATCTCGAAGCGGTCCCCGCACTTGGAGCATTCGTATTCGTAGAGCGGCATACAGATGAAGGGCTCTCGGGAAGCCCGAGTGGTGTGATGCAGCGCCTCAACACTGCACTGGCTTTGATTCTACCAACTGGGTTGGATTTGGGTTCGACGACTGAGTGGCGCGACCAGGGACGAAAAACTCGCCGCACGCGGCCGGGCACGCTTCTCTGAAGGCACGCTTCTCTGAAACCGAAATGCAGTTCCTGTCGTTACACTGATAGAGCGTTCCGCTTGGGTGGCAGCAAGCATCCTGGTTCACTTGGAAACACACGGTTCGAAGGAGACGAAATGAAACGCATATTTCTAATCGCTGCAGGGAGTGCCCTCCTTGCGGGCCCGGCCTTCGGCGCGGACGCTGACGACACATCGGCCGCTCAGGCCAATCCTTCTGTCGAAGAGTCCACCAACGAGGCCACCCTCGTCGTCCCTGCAGGCACGCGCGTGCCTCTCGTGATGGTCAACAGCATCAGTTCCAAGCATTCCCAGATTGGCGATCCGGTCTACTTGCAGAGCATCTACCCTGTTGTGGTCGGCGAACGGATCTTGATCCCAGCAGGCACGCACGTTTCCGGTTCGGTCATCAACTCCAAGCGCCCGGGCCGCGTAAAGGGGCGCGGCACGCTCGGTATTCGGCTTGAGCAACTGATCCTGCCAAACGGAGTGATCCGCAGTTTACTGGGACGACCGGGAATGATTGACGGCCGGTCACCAGGTGACTTCGACCGAGAAACCGGAACAGTCAAGTCGGAGGGGACAAAGGGCGAGGACGCCGGGGACATTGCGAGAACAGCCGGAGCCGGTGCATCGATCGGCACGATCGCGGGCTCGGTTGCCGGACGAACGGGTGCGGGCCTCGGAATTGGCTCCGCCGCCGGGGCTGCCGCGGGCCTTACAAAGGTGCTCCTGACCCGGGGCGCCGAGGCCATGCTCGACCGGGGCACCCACGTCGAAATGCTCCTGGAGCAAGACTTGGGTTTTGCGGAAGACGAACTCCAAGGAGTGGACCCTGTCGGCCGGTCGGGAGGCAACATCGGCACGGGCCCAGACCGGAGTCGCACCGGCCCGAGCAGGGGCCGCGACGGTGGGTTGGGACGATTCCCGCGAGTCGGTCGGTTCCCGCTATAGGAATCCCATCGGCGGGTCCGTCTTCAGAACCGGAGCGGATGCCGCATGCAATCAATGCCATGGCCAGCTGGCCGATTGGACAGTTGGGCTCGTTGATGCGATGCCTACGCCCGTGAACTCACGAGTGTTGCTCCGTGTCCATGAAGTGGTAGCAAACCATATGGCAGACGAAGAAATGAGCATCTTCAACCCGACCCATGTGACTCTCGGGAACATGAACGCTTAGATCTACCATGGGGCGCAAGCGCCCGCCTGTCATGCCGCTCAGCCCGACGGTGTGGCAGTTGATCGAATTGGCGTAGTCGACCGCCCGCACCACATTCTCGGAGTTGCCACTGCCGCTGATGGCCATGACGACGTCACCAGACCGGGCGAAGTTCTTGAGCGGCTCCACGAAGACCGCTTCGTAGCCAACATCGTTCGAGTACGCCGTGAGTGTCGGGATCTGCTCGCTGAGGGACAGGATCCTGAATCGCTTGCCCCTCCCGTAGCTCGCGCCTTTGACAACGTCACAGGCGAAGTGATTCGCTGTTGCCGCGCTCCCGCCGTTGCCGAAGACGAAGATCTGACGGTCCTCGTCTCGCGCCGCCCGGAAGACGTCGATCAGGGCCTCGACACGATCCAGATCGATCGCCTCCAAGGCACTCATCAATCGCCGCTTGTAGTCCTTAGAAAACGTCAAGCTCTAACCTCTCGCCCCCGTGGGTTCGGCCATCGTCAGCACTTCGCTGGGAGTCGCCGATCCCGTTCCGGGCTTCCCGATCGTGACGCCCGCCACAATTATCCCAAACCGCAGCGCGGATTCGACGTCGGCACCGACAGCGAGAGCTAGCGCAAGGCCAGCCGAGAGGCTGTCCCCGGCCCCGCATGTGTCAACCGGCTCCGCTCCAGGGCAGGGTTCGAACAAGCGCGGCGCATCACCGTCCAGCAACCACGCGCCCGCACCGCCCATGGTCACCACCAGAGCGGGGCCGCCAATCATGCGGTGCAGCTGCCGGTAGTCGACCGAGCCGAATGCCCGGCGGCACGCCTCGTTGGCTTCGGACTCGTTCGGGGTCGCGATCATGTGCCTGAAGTGCTCGACCCGCTTCCTGGAGTCGGCCACAAATGCCCTGCTGCGGTCCGACCGAGCTCCCTCGGCCAGGGCACTCCGGACGTTGCGGGTCACGACGCCCCCGTACTCGGTCTCGGCTTGGTCTGACACGACCACCGCGTCAAAGGCGCCGATGGCCGAGCGAAAGCATTGCACCACTTGCTCTTCGACGGACGCAAGCAACAGTCCAGTGTTGACGAAGTCGACTCTGGGCAAGTCCTCGACTCCCGTCGCCACATTGATGAGCTTCGTGTATGTAAATGTCGTGACGGATTCGTCGGCAATCAGCAGATCGTTCTCGACGCCCCCGACGGAAAGCGCTTGGCGCAATTCGTGGCCATAGCCGTCCTTTCCGGCAACCCCGAGAACACTGACTCGCTTCGCGCCGAGGGCCACGAGGTTGACCGCGACAGTTCCCCCGCCGCCCGGGCTGACCGAGGTTGAGACTACGGCGCAACGGGGTATCCCAGTCTCGCGGGATGCCTCGGAAAGGGACGCGTCGTAGTGGCACCAGCGATCGAGGCAGATGTCCCCGACGACGAGGATCCGGGCGTGGCCAGCGGCCGACAGCACCTCGGCGCAGGTCATTCGGGGGCTTGCGGCAGTCGCTCCAAGACGGCCCGCCGCAGGGCCGGCACGGTCACCCGGTGGTCACCGCAAACATAGAGGCTCTGGCCGCCATCGGCAACCGTGCGGACCAGGATCGTCTTGTGCGGCCGGAAGTAATATCCCGGATCAGACTTGGGAAGTTCGCGATGCACGTCGCCTTGGATCGGCACCAAATCGAACACAGCGGTCAAGAAGCTGGCGATTCGGCGTCCTTCTTGATGCGCGATGTTCCGCGCCATCGACAGGGCCTTGAGATAGACTTCCGGACCCATGATCGCGGAGCCGAGGCTTACCATGACTCCGGCCTCCAATCGCTCGACCGCCTTCGTGTAGATCAGGAAGTCCCGATAGCTGGCCTCACCGTACGCGGCACCACTGCAGTTGGGGTGCTCGTGCGTGATGTCGTACCCGATGCCGACATGGAGCGTCACCGGGATATCCAGCTCGTAGGCGTTCGCAAGGATGCTGACGTCTCGGTGCGGAAATCGCTCCTCCGCGATCCGGCGCCCGAAGTTCTCCCCCAAGCCAAGACCCTGGCGGGCCGCGTCGACCGCCCACTCATTGAGGATTCCGGTGTCGTCCCACAAGCCGAACTCCCCAGTCCGGATGTAGCGAGCGACGCTTTCGGTGGTCGCACCAATTCGAGCCAGTTCGAAATCGTGGATGGCCCCCGCTCCGTTCATGGCCACGTGCGTGAACGCTCCGCGCCTCAGCAAGTCGATCACGTGCCGGGACACTCCCGACTTGATGACATGTGCTCCCATCATCAAGATCCGGGCACTCGTTTCGCGCGAGGCGAGTCTCGAGGCGACCAGATCAAGCGACTGGCGCAGGTGCTTAGCATCCTCCTGCACCGGCTCATCCAGTGACAGGAGATAGCCGAGGTCCATGTCGTGGGCGCGCTCCGCCAATGGCCGGACACGGAGTCGGGATCGGTCGAAGATCGGGAATTTCGATTTCACTGCAGGCAACTCCCTGGTCGGCTCATTCGGACACCAAGAGATCAGGTTTCCGGGAAAAGCGCCGACATCAATTCATTGTGGGCGTTGAAGTTCGGGACGATCCAATCGGCCCCGACTGCGGCTAGGCGAGCACGCTTTACTGGATCCATCTCGACGCAGTCAGGCTCGTCGGTCGCTGCTCCCACTGCGCAGCCCCCAACGGTCTTGACCGCCTCGATCTCAACAAAACCGTCGCCGAATCCGAGGAACTCACTCCCCTCGAAGTCGCTTTCGCGAATGATGCGCTCAACCAGGATTTTCTTCGAGAAGTTCTCATAGTCGTCGAGCGCGCCGAACATGCCGCCTTGGAAATAGGAATCGATTCCCAGCAACCGGGCCTCCTCCCGCATGAACGGCTGATCGGTCCCGCTGGCAAGGTACAGCACCAGGCCGCGGTCCCTGAGCACATCCAGCAGACGTCGACTCCCGGGCACCATCATCTCGTCAGGGTCCACGCGCCCCTCTCGCAAAGCTTCCCTGCGATGCCGGATCTTCTCCATGAGAAGGGCCAGATACTCATGCTTGTACTCGAGTGGGTCCTTGGGCGTGCCACCCCTCTTGCGGATCTGATCGGCGTACTCGATCATCTGGTAAATCGTTTGGCGGCCCGTCAATCTACCGACATACTCCTCGACGATCTCGGTTAAGTCCGCCTCGGACTCGCCCGTGCCTAGGGGCGCAAGCTCCTCGACCATCATTGGCACCATGACGTCAAACCAACCGGCCCGGATTAGCGACAGCGTTCCGTCGAAGTCGAACAAGACTACGCGAGCCGCGGCGGCATCGGCATCAGTATTCAGGATCTCAAGTGTGCGGGACAGCAATTCTCAGTGTGGCAGAATCCCTAGAGTGGCTAGGCGCGGCGGGCAAACGCCCCTGTTGACGGTCGCTTTGCGCCGCAGGTAGGCTACTGAATCGAAGGACATCCACAACATGGCAAGAGAACTGCGAATCGGAATGATCGGCTACGGCTTCATGGGCCGGGCTCATTCAAATGCGTACAAACGCCTCAACGACTTTTTTCCCGTCGAGCACCGCCCCGTACTGAAGGCCGTAGCCGCCCGGAACCGCAAGAAGGCCCAGGCGTTCGCCGACAACTGGGGATACGAACGCGTCGAGACCGACTGGCGACGAGTCGCCACGGCCGACGATATTGACTTGGTCGACGTCTGCGCCCCGAACCACATGCACCTTGACATCGTCCTGGCGGCCGCCGAGGCCGGCAAGATGATTTGCTGCGAGAAGCCACTGGCAATGAACGTAGCCGAAGCTGAAGCGATGCTCGAAGCCGTCGAGAGAGCCGGCGTGCCGAACATGGTCTGGTACAACTACCGGCGCGTGCCGTCGATCTCGCTGGCCAAGCAGATCATAGACGAAGGCAGGATCGGCAAGGCATTCCACTACCGCGCGACCTACCTTCAGGATTGGACGATCGCCGAGGACGTGCCTCAGGGAGGGCCCGGAACATGGCGGCTCGACATTGACGTTGCAGGGTCCGGAGTGACCGGAGACCTGCTAGCGCACTCCATCGATACAGCGATGTGGCTCAACGGCCCCATCGAGCGGGTGGTTGCCAGCACGCGGACATTCGTAACCGAGCGGCTGCATGCCGACACGGGCCAGGTGCAGCCGGTCGGTATCGATGACGCCTGCATGTTCCTTGCTGAATTCGCGAATGGGTCCATGGGGACGTTCGAGTCGAGCCGGTACGCCCGCGGGCGGAAGAATTACAACACTCTCGAGTTGAACGGGGCCGACGGCTCGGTGTTTTTTGACTTGGAGGATCCCGAGTACCTGCACTTCTTCGAGTACACGCAGAAGCAGTCCGGAAAGAAGGTCGAAGACCACCTGACCGGTTGGCGCAAGATCCATGTCACGAATTCGGAACACCCCTACATGGACAAGTATTGGGTGCCCGGCACATGCATCGGGTACGAGCACACATTCCTCAACGCCCTCGCCGATTTTGTGGCCGGGGTCGAGTCGGGAGATCTGACTCAGCCCGATTTCGCCTGTGCCTTGCAAACGCAAAAGGTTTGCGACGCGGTGATCGAGTCCGGAAGGAGCGGAAACTGGGTCAGCACCGGCGCCGAATGACTTGCGAGGGGATCAGATCCTTACGATCTCGGTTTGGACCGCACCGGTTGCAGCCGCTCCTTGAGAATCCACGTAACAGTCTAGTTCAGATCGAATTCCGAACTCCGCCAGGTAAATCCCCGGTTCGATCGAGAAGCAGGTCGATGCGATGACCGGGCGGTCGTCTCGCATTTCGAGATTGTCAATGTTCGCGCCGTTCCCGTGCACTTCCTCGCCGATTGAGTGGCCTGTCCGATGGACAAAGGCTTCGCCGTACCCTGCCGCAGCAATATGGCCGCGGGCGACATCGTCGACTTCCCAACCGCGAATGACGCGGCCATTGCGCACAGCGGTGTCCACCGCAGCGAGTGCCTGGTCACGCGCGCCCTTGACAATCTCGAAGACCCGTTGAATCCGGGATGGCGGGGAGTCCCCGCAAAACCCGGTCCAAGTGATGTCGTAGTACACCGATCCGGGCAGATCGAGCTTGGCCCACAAGTCGATCAGGATAAAATCGCCTTGCCTGATCGGCTTGGACCGTTGCGCGTCCGCAGCGTAGTGCGGGTCGCCGCTGTTGGCGTTGACAGCAACGATCGGCCCGTCCTCGGCGACCATTCTCTCTTCGCGAAACCGATCCGCGATGAACCGAGCGATCGCGAATTCGGAGCTTTTTCCGTCCAAATCGATATCTCGGCGAATTCTCTGGAAAGCCTCTCGCAGGACCCGGTCCACGCGCCGGCCCGCGTCCAAGTGCGCTTGACGCTGCCATGCCGACCAACGCGCTTCGAAGTACTGGACGAGAGGAGCGGAGGAGATGACATTGACGCCGAAAGAGCGGACGAGGTCAACCGTACCGGCATCAACGAGCGAGACCGCTGGAATCATGCAGTTGGGCGAGTACTGCATGGCGACGCGGTTGGCGCCCGCCAGAATCGCTCGCAAGCGCTCGTGCTGAGACTGCCAACTGGTATAGACGGACTTGGTGCCCGGCAGGTCGTCGAGGCGAGTGTCCTCGATAGCATGAACAAGTTTGGCTGGCTCGCCCTTTGCTGGAATCCAGTAGTACCAACGGCGCGAAACATGGCCGCTAGCATCGAGGCCCAAGACACGGTACGCGATAGGGTCTCGGACATGGTGGTCAAACAGGAGCCATCCATCCACGTCTTCCTCTCGCAATTGCTCGCGGATCGAGTCAACGTTCATAAGCTTCGATTCTAGCGGGGGATTCGAGCGTCTGGTCCGGCTCCGCAAACACTGTGCTTGAATCCGAACGAACTTGTTGGGGAGTCCCCTCAGGTCGATTGGAGTCTTGGCAGGAGAACTCATCGATGCAAGCCTTGATTGAGACCGGCATCAGGCAGCACGCCGATGGCCGCGTGAAAGCACTGGCAACGCATATGAAATGGCCGGGATTGAGGCCTTGCCCTTGAGGCGGCATCCAGCGAGAAAGCGTGCGGCTCACGTGGGGCTCCGCAGATGCTGCTTCGTCCCCGTGACAGACGGGCACAGCGGTCCCTTTATCTGGTTGCAATATCGGATGGGTGCAGTCGGCAAGGGGCAGCTCAACGCGAAATGTGGAAATATAAGAGAAAGCTTTCCCAAGAGATTCCCGCAAATCACTTGTGTATTGATGCGTCACCTGTCAAACTAAGAGCGAAGAAAGGAGGAACCATGTTTCTCACCAAACGCCAAAAGGAAGTCTTGGAGTTCCTTGCCGAGTTCATCGCCGAGAACCATTACAGCCCGAGCTTCGAGGAAATCGCGCAGAACATGAACCTGGCTTCCGTCGCGACGGTGCACAAGCATCTCAAGGTGCTGGAAGAGAAGGGCTACTTGAAGCGCGGCTTCAACCGCAGCCGGGCGCTGGAGATCACGGCGAAGTACTACGAGGAACTGCAAAACAACCGGCGCAAACTTGTCTCCTTCCACCGGACGGACGATCTCGCCGCTCCTCTGGTAGGCACGATCGCGGCCGGTCAACCCCTCGAGACATTCGAAGACAGCGAGAAACTGTCCTTCGCCCCTCTGCTGACTTCGGACAAGGTGTTCGCGTTGCAAGTCAGCGGCCAGTCAATGGTCGATGACCACATCTTGGACGGGGACTATGTACTGATCGAAAAGACGAACCGAGCACAGAACGGGGAAATCGTCGTGGCACTGGTGGACGGCGCTGAGACGACCTTGAAGCGTTTCTACCGCGAGGGCAGCGTAGTGCGGCTGCAACCCGCGAACGCAACGATGGATCCCATTATCGTGCCTGCTGAACAGGTGGCCATCCAGGGACGGCTCATGGCAGTGCACCGGCGCTATCAGTAACACCAATCGAGCCACAGTTGCCAGACGCGACAGCCCTGCCGCTGCGGTCCGAACGAGTTGAACCCTCTCCGGCCCGCCCCAAGGGCATTGATCCACCAAGCTCCTGATTGGATTGACGACGAGTTCCGCCTGGGCTCGTCACCGCAACCCCATTGTGAAGAACCAAACTGACGAAAGGTAGATCGCCAATAGCGCCCCGGTATACACGAACACCATCAGGAACCGGCGATCGAGCAATATCCGCAGTGGCGGCACCCCCTCCCGATAGCAACGCCAGGCGAACCATACCACGAACGCTGCGGCTCCGATAGTCGGGAACCAGACGAACACAGCTTCCGAGACAGGACCCACGGGGCGCCTCTAGCCGATCTCGCTGATCCAGTCCGAGCCCGCAAGTTCTCTCAAGCGAGCTTCGTCGATCACGTCAAGGCCCAGCCGGCGCGCCTTGTCCAGCTTTGATCCCGCACTTTCCCCTGCCAGCAGGAAGTCCGTCTTGGCACTGACCGAACCGGTCACCTTGCCTCCAAGAGCCTGAATCCGGGCCTTGGCTTCGTCTCGTGTCAGGCCCTCCAGAGTGCCTGTGATCACGAACACCTTTCCGGCGAACGGCTGCGCCGACAGCCGGTCGGACGCCTCATCCTCGAACCGGAGCCCGAAATCCCGAAGACGCTCGATCAACTCCTTGTTCTGGTCGGAGCCGAAGAACTGCCCTATCGACTCGGCGATATTGGGGCCGATCTCTTCGACTTCCATCAACTCTTCCTCACCAACTGCCGTGATCTTGTCCAAGCTCCGAAAGTGCGCCGCGAGGAGTTCCGCCGTGCGTTCGCCGACGTAACGGATGCCCAAACCGAAGAGCAGCAAAGCCAACGGGGCCTGCTTGGATTTCTCAAGACTATCCAGGATCTTCTGCGAGGACTTCACTCCCAAGGGCGTGCGAATGACGACCCGTCCTGCCAACTGCCCCGCCGACAGCAGGAAGATGTCGGCGGAATCTCGCAGCAAACCCTCATCGCGAAGTTCCTTGAGCAGCAGTGGGCTCAGGCGCCTGATCTTTTGTCGCCTGCCCTCGGTTTCTGTCTTCATTCCGTTCGCGAAGGCGATGATCTCGTCGATGGGTTGCGGCGGCTCCATCTCGACAGTCGGTTCAGCCGGAGGCGTCCCGGAATCTGCGCCAGCACACGCCAACCCGGCATGCTGCAGCCTGTCGAGGAGCTGTCGATTCCGCTCTGCCGAGAAGTATTGGTGGATCTTCGATGCGGACCGTTTGCTCACACCCTTGACCAGCTGGAGCTCCTCGAGCTTCGCAGCTTCCAGGAGGCGCCTGTTCGGGAATTGCCCCGCGATCGCGGTTGCCGTTCCCTGTCCCACGGACTCTATTCCCAGGCACTGCAGCAGTTGGCACCAATCCGCATTCGATTTCCAGCCCGCGATCGAATTCGCCAACTCCTGTGCCTCCGCCAAGTCAAGGACAGAGTCTTTTTCCAGTGCCGCCAACTGGTCCACCTTCAGGCGGTACAGGTCCGCAATGTCCCCGACCGTTTCGAAATCAACAAGCTGGCCCACCAATCGCGCTCCGAGCCCGTCAATATTCATGGCAGAGCGGCTGGCGAAATGCTGAATTGATTCCTTCAGGCGGGCCTTGCAACTGCTATTGATGCAGCGCACAACCACTTCGGAGTCGGGACGCACAACGTTTGACCCGCAAACCGGACATTCCGTGGGCATATGGAAGGGACGGCGCCCGTCTCCTTCCGTGACTACTCGCACGATCTTGGGAATCACGTCCCCGCTACGCTCGAGAAGCACGCGGTCACGGATCTGGAGCCCGAGTCGTGCGATCTCGTCCTCGTTGTGCAGCGTGGCCCTGGACACCGTGACGCCGCCTACCTGGACAGGTTCCAACAACGCGCGCGGAGTGAGTGCACCGGTCCGCCCAACCTGGACATCGATTCCTTCGACAACCGTCTCGACTTGCTGGGCCGTTGGCTTGGATGCAATCGCCCAGCGAGGTGCCTTGGCTGTCGACCCCAAGCGTCTTCGCAACCCTGAGTCGTCGACCTTGAACACCAAGCCGTCGATTTCATACGGCAGCGATTCACGCTGCTTCATGCGCTCGTCGCGAAACCTCAAGAGGTCGTCTGCGCCATCCAGCCGAGCCCGGGCGCGATCTACCTTGAATCCGAGGTTCTCCAGCTTGGCAAGGGAGTCCCAATGCCTGTCAACTGCATCGACGCCATTCTTCAAGAGCATGTAGCCGAAGAAATCAAGGCGACGCCGCGCAGTGACCGAAGCATCGAGCATCCTGAGCGAACCGGCGGCTGCATTACGTGGGTTCGCGAATAGCGGTTCCCTTTCCCTGAGCCGATGGGAGTTCAGTTGGTCGAACGAGAGCCTTGGCATCACGACCTCCCCCCGAACCTCGAAATCGGGCCACAGTCCCGCCTCGCGTAAAGCTTTCTCGGGGATAGATAGCGGCAGCGATCGAATCGTGCGCGCGTTCGGCGTGACAACCTCGCCTACCTGCCCGTCGCCCCGGGTCAGGGCAATGGCCAAGCGGCCCTCGGCGTAATGAACAGCGAGGGAGACGCCATCGAACTTGAGTTCTCCCACGTAGCGGATGGACTCAACTCCGAGCAGGTCGCGGGCTCGCCGGTCAAATTCCCTTAACTCGGTGTCGTCGAAGGCGTTGTCGAGACTTAGCAATGCCGAGGAGTGGGATGCTTTTTCGACCCCCTCCCTCGGAACACCGCCCACGCGCTGGGTGGGAGAGTCTGGCTCTGCCAAGCCCGGAAAGCGGGCCTCGAGATCTTGCAGGTCCCGCATCAGGCGGTCGAATTCAGCGTCAGAGATTTCTGGGCTGTCCTCGACGTAGTAGAGCCGTTCGTGGTGTCGGAGATCGTCGCGAAGGCTCGCTGCCAGGGTCCGCGCCTCGTCGATGTCGAGTTCCGGCGTCGAGTCGGACCCCATCGCCGCTATTATAAGAGCCTGCATGCGGTTCCATCGGGCTGCATTCATCTACAATCCGGTCTCGGGCGCGCGGACGCCTGACAGAAAGATCCATGAAATCCGTGGGGTTCTGGAAGTCAGCGCTGGCGAGGTGAGGCTGGCACCAACGCGAGGTCCACACCATTCGTCCGAACTGGCCCGAGAGGCTGTCGCCGACGGCTGCGACCTCGTAGCCGTTCTGGGCGGAGACGGAACGACAAACGAAGTCGTTCAAGGTCTGGCCGGGACTGCACGACCCGCGTTGCTGGTCCTTCCCGGAGGCACTGCAAACGTGATGGTCAGGGAGGTGGGCTTGCCGATGGATCCCGTTGCCGCAGCTACCCTGCTTCCAAGTCTTGAGGAACAGGCGATCCAACTGGGCCTGGTCGAGTTCGACGAAGGCGGAACTCGCTATTTCCTCTTGATGTTCGGCGCTGGTATAGATGCAGCAATCGCGGCGCGCACGCTGCCGCCCCTGAAGAGGCGGTTGGGAACAGCCGCGTTCTGGATTCGGGGAGCTCAGCAAGCCCTTCACCGACTGCCGCGGCTCAGAATCGCGCAGGGCGGCGGGCTCGGCGGAAATCGCGCATCCAGTCTGGTGGTCGTCTCAAAGAGCCGGAGTTATGGTGGTGGCTTGGTGTGCACCCCCAGTGCCAATCTCTTGTCCGGTCACTTCGAAGTGGCGTACTTCGCAGGGACTGGCAGGGCGCAGTATTGCGGCTACCTGCTGGCCGCCGCCTGCGAAATGACAGCGCGCTGGCCCGGGATCCAACACACCCAAGCCACTCACTTGAGACTGGAACCGTGCGACGGCGAACATGTCCAGTTCCAAGTTGACGGAGAGGTGGCGGGAACCTTGCCGGCTCGCGTTTCGGTTAGCCCGCTGTCGGTCACGGTCCTGCTTCCACCGGCCTATCAGCTGGGCGCGGTCCCGAACGGGCCGGAAGACCCGGAAGCCTGTCCCTATTCGGTATGAGCGGAGTTCCGGAAGAGCGAGTGGAGCCTGGGACCGCACGTCCAGAACTTGAATTTCCGCCGCTCTAGAGGTTCTGATAGTGGACATGCGAACCTGCGGAGCAACGCCACTGATAATGCTGCTCCTGGCGGGTTGCGCAGCCAACGAGCCCATGCCAAGTCAGTCCGATAACAGCGAGATGCTGATGTACGTCGGCACGTACACCCGCGAGACGAGCGCAGGAAACTATGCCTATCGATTCGACTTGGCGAGCGGCCAGACGAGACCTATTGGCCTGGTCTCCGAAGTCCGCGACCCGTCGTTCCTAGCAATCCATCCCGGCGGACGATACCTTTACGCGGTCACTGAGTCCGACGACTTTGACAACGACGGCAGCGGCTCGGTCTCTTCGTTTGCAATCGACCTGAATTCCGGAAATGTCCGGAAGCTCAACGAGGTGTCCTCCAGGGGTGGCTGGCCTTGTCATCTGAGCATCGACAGTAGCGGAAGGATGCTGATCGTGGCCAACTACAAGGGCGGGAGCGTGGCGTCGTTCGCCGTACATCCGGATGGGACGCTAGGCACGGCATCCAGCTTTTTCCGACACGACGGAAGAAGCGTCCATAGCCGGCAGGAGCAACCGCATGCGCACTCCGCCGATTTCTCCGCTGACGACCGGTATGCGTTCTTCTCCGACCTCGGACTGGATCAAGTCAAGGTCTACCGAACCGATCCCTCGACGGCATCGCTGACACCGCACGAACCCCCTCACGTGACAGTTGAAGCCGGGTCCGGACCGCGGCACTTCGCCCAACATCCTTCGGGCCGCTTTGCCTACGGGCTGAACGAGTTGTCCTCGACGGTGACAATGTACGGCTACGTCCCCAAAGCCGGCACTTTGGAAGTGCTGCAGACCATCTCGACCCTGCCCGCCGCGTTTGACGGCGAGAACTACACTGCGGAAATTCAGGTCCATCCATCCGGACGATTCGTTTACGCCTCCAATCGAGGGCATGATTCGATCGCGATCTTCGCCGTCGAGGAAACGAGCGGTCAGCTCCGCCCAATCGCACACGCCCCCACGAACGGAAGCTGGCCCCGGAACTTCGCCATCGATCCCACGGGCCGCTACCTGCTGGCCGCAAATCAGAATTCTGACAACATCACCGTCTTCAGAATCGATCCCGGGACGGGTTCGCTGGAGGTGACCGGCAATGGTATCTCGGTCGATGCGCCAGTCTGCATCGTGTTTCGGAGCGAGTCCACCTGAACCGGATGCCGCCGCAAACCGGAACTTCGCTGCAGTTCGCGATCGGGTCTGGGCCGACGTTCGCGAACGCGCATTGCGACCATTGGTCTGGGAACAGCCGGACCCCCGATCGATCGATTGAAGGAGCCCGATCCCGTGTGATACGGTTGACAGGAAGGGATTCCCCTCCCCGCTGGAATGCAAGCTTTAGGCATGATCGAAACCAAGGGGCTAATCGCTTCGCTTGAGGCCTCTGACGCGATGGTCAAGGCCGCGAACGTCACGCTTGAGGGCCGGCGCAAGATCGGCGCAGGACACGTAACAATCACCTGTCGCGGCGATGTCGGAGCGGTCAAAGCAGCGACAGACGCCGGTGCGGCCGCAGCTCGCAGGCTCGGCGAACTGCTCAGCGTCCACGTCATCCCCGCACCATTTGAGGACGTCGAACCAGTTCTTCCCGACGGGCCCGACGAGTAACCGGTCGCGATGCTTGAAGATCGGGATCTGCGATCCATTCAGGAAGTTCGCACCAAGGTTCAGGCCGCTTACGAAGCGTCTCGCGCTTTCGAACGCTTCTCCCAAGAGCAGGTCGACGCGATCGTAGCGAGCATGGCAGCGACGGCGCGCGCTCACGCCGAGTCGCTCGCGCGATTGGCGGTTGAAGAAACCGGGTACGGAAACGTCCGGGACAAGGTCGCGAAGAACCTGCTGAACTCGGATCTTCTGTACCAGAAGATCGCGCCTCTCAAAACAATCGGAGTGCTCGCAGACAGGCCGGAACTCGGCATCACGGAGATTGCTGTGCCAGTCGGCGTCGTTGCGGCCGTGCTACCGACGACAAACCCGACATCGACCGCATTCTTCAAGTGCCTGGTCGCCGTCAAGGCAGGCAACGCCATCGTGAACAGCCCGCACCCGCGGGCACGTCGATGCACCTGCGAATCTGTGCGTCTGCTTGCAGAGGCCGCCGAGGCAGCGGGGGCGCCAAAGGGCCTCCTGCAGTGCATTGATGAAGCCACCATCGCCGGTACGAACGAACTCATGCGGCACAGGCGTGTGGGGATCATCCTGTCAACAGGCGGTTCCGGAATCGTCCGGGCGGCGTATTCGAGCGGCAAGCCGGCGCTCGGGGTGGGTGCAGGTAATGTGCCAGTGCTGCTGGACGACAGCGCTGACATCGAGTCCGCGATCGAGTCGACAGTGGACGGCAAGTCCTTCGACTTTGGCACGGTGTGCTCGAGCGAGCAAACGCTGGTCGTGAACCGGCGACATCGCGACAGGGTATGGGCCGCGCTCAAAGCGAACGGCGCACTGCTGTGCAACGACGACCAGGCCCGTGCGCTCGGATCCAGGCTCTTCACCGAGGATTTCCGTATCCAAGCGGACTGCGTTGGCCAATCCCCCCAGGAATTGGGGCGCCTGGCCGGTTTCGAAGTGCCGGACGAGACGCGCATCCTGGCCCTCGAAATTGCTGGGATCGGTCGGGAGCACCCGCTCTCGGCGGAAAAGCTCTCCCCTGTTCTCACGGTGCACTTTGTGGACAACTTTGAGGAAGCAGTCGACGCCTGCGTCGCGATTCTGAATTTCGGGGGCCGCGGGCACACCTGCGTGATCCACTCTCAGGACGACGCCCACATTCTGGAGTACGGCCGTCGCGCTCCAGCGTTCCGTGTGCTCGTCAATACGTCGGCTCCCCAGGGGTCCACGGGGATCACCACGAATGTGTTCCCTTCGATGACGCTTGGGTGCGGGGCGATCGCAGGCAACTCAACCGGCGACAACATCGGCCCGATGCACCTGCTGCATGTCAAGCGGATTGCGCGCTACGTCCGTTCGCCCGAAGAAGCGTTCGTTAGCGACGAGGCCAAAGAGTATTTCGCCTCCGTCAAGAGCGGCCGAGACTTCTCCGCCGGGGCCAGCGAGTCCGGCCGGCCAAGACACTCGCCGGGAGTATCGCAGCGAGTCGATCAATACCTCGCGCAACGCGGTGTGGGAACCGGCAGACCGGCGCTGCAACCCGCAGGAGAAGGGCACTCCGCTGTGGCCGGTGTCGTTGACCGGTTTCTGGAGACTAGAAGTTCGGAGGCAGCGCCACAAACGGCCGCAACGGCGGTACCGGCAGGACAGAACCCGGCGCCGCCAGCCCCCGTCGTCCGACCGGTGAGTTTTGTCTGCGAAGGGGACATGCGCAAGGCCATCCACAGCGGCGCGAAGATCTATGTTGCGAAGCACACGATCATCACGCCAGCCGCCCGTGACCTCGACACAGCGGGCGAGATCCTCGTGCATACCGAAGCCTAGCCCAGACGGCCGGCGATAGCGGATGCCTCGCGACGGACAGGAAGGCCACCATAGGAAACGGCATGCCGACGATCACGGTCAGACTCAGTTCGTGGTAAAGGATGAGATTCCGCTACGACAGCGGCCACCGATTTCATGGCTCTGCTTGAAGCCATGCAAGAGCGCCTCGGCCCCGGAAGCGAGAACCAAGATGCATCGTTCTCAGGGCGGGTGGACCGCAGGCGGGGAACCTCGGGTTTCAACCGGCACCGGCAAGCGACGGTTGATCGCTTGGACAGCATTTGGCTTGCTGTCGGCGTTGTTTCCAGAGGGACTCGCGGGACAAGAATCTCAATTCCCTTTCCCTGCTCACGAAGAGTTGGATTATTCCATTGCGTGGCCGAGTGGCCTGGCCGTGGGAACGGCTGAATTGCGCGCGAGGCACTCGGATCCCGGCTGGCGATTCGAGATGAGGATCCGCGCCAGCGTCCCCAAGATTGACATCGACCATGCGTTTGTCTCGCGCACAAACGAGCTGCTATGTTCACTGGACTTCGAGAAGCATATCCGTCACGGCACAAAGCGCGCCCACGAGACTCTCCGATTCGGAGGGGGAACGCTACATAGAACGAATCTCGACGCCAACGACCGCGCCGCCCCCGGCACTGTCCCCATCGCTGACTGCGCTCGGGACGCCCTGGCGACCGTATTTTCGTTGCGCCGGGACCTAGCGGACGGTCGGATCCCGCCTCCTGAAGAAATCTACTTCGGCGCTGCCTACCGGCTGCAACTCGAGTACGAGCAGACCCGATGGTTGGCTTGGGACTCGGACAGGCGCCTAGCCGATGAAATCCGGATCGATGTTCGCGGACCCGATTCGCACCATGTGTTCTCGGCATTTTTCGGCCGGGACACAGCGCGCACCCCACTCCTCTTCGTAGTCGAGTCCGAGGACGGGCCGTTCACAATCAAGCTGGTTGAATGAGCCTAGCGAAGAGACTCTGGCTGGAATCGAAACGTCCGACCGTCGTCGAGGCTTGTGCTGATTCGCCCGAATTGCGGGCGTGTAGGCGTCGTGCAGTGCTTGACCATCTGCGACCAATCCAGAAAGCCAACCTGTCCGACTCCGAGATGCAGATTCGTGCCCAATCTCGTTCGCGCAGGCCGCGGTAGCTCAAGTGGAGCCACGAGCCAGGGCTTGTCGAGCCCGCCGCTCGGATGGCCCGTCTCGCACGCCCGACGCCCCGTCCCGGGCCTCAGAACACCCGAACAAATCCAGCCTCTACCCGATAACGCTGATAGCCGTAGATTGTGATGTTGGACTTCCGGTCCTCGCGAATCAGTGACAGCGACGGCGAGAATCCCTTGATCTGGATGAGGCGGTTATGGAACGCGAGCCTCGAGAACCACAGCTTGGTTTCGGGCGGATCTGGACTGAACAACCGGTTGGGCTGCTCGAAGTTCGTCAGGAACATCTGTTGCGCGGCGGTGAGGGTGAAACCGAGCGGGAGGTCGTAATTGCCCATTACACCGACCCAGCGTGAACTGTGCCGAGTGGAGAATCGATCGGTTTGCTCGCGGCCCGAGCCGCCCATGAAGCGAATGCCGAGGGACGGCAAGATGGAGTAGTTCGCGAACGCCTGAGTATTCCAACTCAACCCTGGCTTGCCGACTGGGCCGTTGAGGCTGAGCGCGGTCTGGCGCGAGGCCTCGGCACTGCCGCCGACCCACAACTTGGGCACTACCAGCCGCACGCCCTCGACGCGAACGCCGTATTGCCGGCTATACGGTAGGCCGTTGACGCTACGCCGGTCAGCCTGGAACAAGACGCTCATTTGGCCCCTGTTGCTAAGGAATCGAGGACCAGCGTAAATTCCGTAGTTCGAGTCGTCAAACTCGCCGCCAGAGTAGTCCCTTCGGTAGACTTGGCCGCCGACCCGCAATCGGGTGACCGACTTTGGAAACAGCTTGAATGGCAATGGATGCTGAACCTCAGCCCCGAAGGCGCCCACGACTCCGATGCCGCTGGTCGCTCGGGCCTCCTCGTTGAGTTGGAACGGCAGGCCAAAGATGTTGACAGTCTGTGCCGACGTCGAAGTGTTCACGTTGGTATCCGGCGCCAACGAGAGACTCAAGCTTCCGGATGCACGCTTCCGGGCTCGGCATACCTGGATGTACCGCCGCACGTTCATGACCACCGTTGGAGGCACGTCGGCGCCAAGCACCCTGAGGAAGTGCTGCTCTGCGGCCCAGCAGTCGTCCCCCAGCAAGTGGGTGATAAGGTTGCCGGGAGGTTGAATGCAATTGCCTCGTGAAAAGAGCGCCCGTGCGAGTTCGAGGCGAACCCGCAACCGGCCCGGGTCCTTCACGAGCATCTCTCGCAGTGAACTTATCGCAAGATCGAAATGCTCCTTCGCAGGCGCCTTCTTGGGCTTGGCACCGGCTCGCACGGCAGCCTCGCCAGTAGCGATCGCAGCCAAGGCCGTGGAGAAGACCGCTTGCTCGGAGTCCGGCCGGGCTTCGCTGATGGGTCGAATCAAGCCCAGTGCCTCGGCGGCCCTGCCTTGCGTGAGGAGCCGTTCGACCGCAACGACCGCGGCAGCGACCTGTTCGTCCGAGGGCGCGGAGGGATCGACAGCGGACGCCTGGCTGCTGCCAGACATGAACAGGCAGACCGCTACCGACAGAAGCAGCTTTCGGACTGACGGCAAGTGTGTGGGGTGGATGGCCGGCGGGCTTGGCGCCGCGGGCTCGACTTCGCCGGCGCAAGCCTTCGATATCGGCAGTACGTGAATCCGGGCTAAGGGGTTAGGGTCTCGAAGCATGGGAGGAATTGCCCTGGATAGTTGGCGCTGGAGCTGCCCTGAGGCAGCCTTGGACGCTATGGGCGCACTCCCCCGAGTGGTGCCGGGCAATCCCGTGCACGTCGAATGGTATCCATCTTTCCTTCTCCTTCCAATGCTAATTCGATGCCGGCCCAGCGGGTCGCGCCCCGTCAAGGACATCGAAACCTTCCTTGAGTGCTGACAATTCAAGTATAAGTCGTTCCCCGCAACCACTTCGAACCGCGGGGCCTCAACCCGGGACTGAAGCGGTGAGGATCGGCTCACACAACGTCCGCGACCGGTTTGGCAATTCGATCAACAAGCAAATCGCAGTCCGGTTGCGGGGTTTCCGTTATTGAATTGGACGCACGGAGCCCGGGAAACGTGACTCGCTGACAGCAACAAACCCTCCGAATTGCCGCCATGCAGACGGGTGCGCTGTCGCGATATGGCGATGTGGTAGCCGAGAAGAAGGCTGTACGGTGATTGCAGGGAATCGGCAGTGCGCAAACCCTAGCGGTTCTCGGGTCGGTCAATGCCCGGACGGGACACGCTGCGGCTCCGCCAATTACGCCGACGACGGTCGAGCCCCGATACGACGCCGCTCGAAAAATCGATTCCATTGGGGGAGTCTTCGGGATGGTCTGCTGTCACTCCGCAGTGCGAGGCATCCATCGCTGTCACGTTGAGCCTTGGGTGATTCCCGACGGACACTCACTGATCATCGTGGCCGGTCTCCATCAAGCCCTTTGCATCGGTCTCGACTAGGACTCTTCCGATGCGGTTCCCCTCCATCTCGGTCACGGTGTACCGCCGGCCTTGATGTGTCACCCACTCTCCGGTGACGGGCAGGTGACCCAACCGGCTTAACAGGAACCCTGCCAGTGTTTCGAACCCAGCATCGGATGGAAGCTCGATGCCGTGCCTCGTGTCGAGATCCACGATATTCGTGATCCCGTCGATTTCCAGTGTGCCGTCAATCTCCAGGGTATCGGCCGGTTCATGCTCTTCGCGAATCTCCCCAACAATCTGCTCGATCGCGTCCTCGGCGGTAACCACTCCCACGACCGTGCCGAATTCGTCGACGACCGCAGCCATTTGGTAGTGCCGTCTCTGGAATTCCTGGAGCAGTTCAAACAAGTCCTTGGTTTCTGGCACGAATTCCAGGTCGCGCAGAAAGGACTTCATGCGAAACACCGGGGCGGGCCGGTCTAGGAGCTGCCAGCGGCGCCTGTGCTGAATGAACGCCCAGAAATCCTTTCCGTGCAACACTCCGACAAGATTTTCCGGAGAGTTCTCGTAGACCGGCACTCTGGAATGCCGGTGCATGGCAAGGCAGTCCACGACTTGATCGAATGACGCATTCGAAGGAAGTGAGACAAGATCCTTACGTGGCACCATGATCTCCCGGACAGTCAGGTCGTAGAAGTCAATTGCTCGTTCCAGCAACTCCCGCTGCTGCCCGCCCGCCTTGCCCGGCAGGGCGACTGCCGCGAAGACATGCTTCAGTTCGTCAGTGGTATACGATGCACCCGTTTCTGGAGCCTGAAGCCTCATCATCCGAAGAATGCCCCACGCAGATCCCTTCACAAGCGAGACGAAGAATCCGGTTGACTTCGCAAAGATCTGCAGCGGCGGAGCGACGGCAAGAGCCAGGCGCTCCGCGCGCGCGATCGCTACGTTCTTGGGAACCACCTCCCCGAGCACCATGTGAAGGAACGTGATGCAGAGGAAAGCGACGCCGAAGGAGAGCACATGAACGGCACCGTCGCTAGGCGCTACCGGCAAGCGAAGGAAGAGCGTTTGCATCGGACCGTGCAGCGTGCTCTCCGCAGCCCAGCCCAGCGCAAGGCTGGCGAGCGTGACTCCCAACTGGGTCGCCGACAGCATGCGGCCCGGTGCCTCAACCAGATCGAGAGCGAGTCGCGCGGGGCGGTTTCCCGCTTCCGCGAGCTGGCGGAGACGGGTCTTGCGAACTGAAACCAGTGCAACTTCGGCAGCTGCGAAGAAGCTGTTCACGCCCAAGAGAGCGAGCAGGAACACCATCCGCAAGCCGGCGGGCAATTCTTCCATGGGACAGTCCGGCGCCGGCTACCGCTCTTCCGGCGTCCTGCGGTCAATCACGAAATCGTTCTCGTACATGTGAAACACTGTCTGCTCAAGCCCCAACCGCCGGTAGGCATCTTGCGCCGCACGGTTCTCGCGTTCCACGTAGAGGCGGATGCCGCAGACTCCGTGGTCGGTGGACATCTCGAGAATGCGGTCGTAGAGAGCCCTGAGCACCCCTTTCCGGCGGTACTCCGGCCGGACGTAGACACTCTGGAGCCACCAAAACACTCCATTGCGCCAATCACTCCACTCAAAGGTAAGGCCGAGCTGCCCCGCTGGCTCGCCCGCATCCGTCTCGGCCAGCAAATAGAAACCGCGCGTGGCATCTTGAAGCACCGTCGCAACACCCGCTCGCAGGCGATCAAGGTCGAGCTTGACGCCCTCGGATTCTGAGGCCAGCAACGCATTGAATTCGACAATGGTTTGGAGGTCCGTCAACCGCGCACGCCGGATGTGCATGCCTCCATCATAGGGTCGGGCCCCTGACATGACGTACACTCTTATCCATATGGGCCGTTTGGGAGCGCTCATGGCTCTGTGCGCACTAGCCCTGCTTGGACAGCAGGAACAGGAGCACAACAAGCTGGGACTGCCGAACCCAGACAAACAGGACGTGCCGTACCTGGTTCACGGGAGCCGGATTCTTGAACTTGAGCAGGCGGAAGCGGTGGAGGACGAATCGAAGAACCAGCTCCGCTATTGGATTCCTGGCAGTGGAGCGGAAGTGAGGACACCACTGGCTGCGCCGGAATTCTTGTTCGACTCGAGCTTGATCGATCCGCGCGATCTGAGGCTCTACCGTTTCGAAGTCGTCAAGGGTCAGCGCGAGGTGCTGTATCGCAAGAAAAAGAAGGTTGTGGCAGAGCCGTACTTCCTCCAACTCGACGGTGTGGAAGGCCGGGTCGTGCGCATCCGCGTCAGCGCAAGCCTGCCACCCGGCGAATACGGCCTCACGCCGATCCGAAGCAATGCGGTGTTCTCGTTCGCGGTCTTCTGAAGCGATCGCTGCCGGTGCGGCCAGCGGGCCGGCAATCTGGACTCGGCCGGCTAACTTCGCAGGCCAGCGATCTCCGCCCGCAGGTATCGGATTGACCGATTGACGATTTCCTCCGATCCGGGCGAAAAGTCAAAGACCTCCATCGACACCCAGCCGCCGAACTCGCGGTCCCGGGCAACCTGAAGGACGGGCTTGAAGTCGTAGCCCCCATCCGGGCGCGGATAGCTACCATCCAGCTCGTTTACGTGAATATGCCGAATCTTCTCCCAGTGGCGCCGTGCCAATTGATCGTGGGGCTCCGTCTCATCGACGGCGTTGTGCGAATCGAACATCGTCTGCACGTTCGGGCTGGCGATCTCGTCCACAATCTCTGCAGCTCGGTCCAAGGTCACAATCACGTCACACTGGTCCAAAGGCAGCGCCTCCACGCAGAGCGTGACACCGGCAGCCTCCAAATCGGGCACGACGGAGCGCACTCCCTCGACGTAGTTTGCCTCCGCCTGCTCCCGCGTGAGCCCTCCTACGGTGCGTCTTTGCGCCGGCGAACCAAACACCATCACACCGCCGGTAGTTCCTGACGGCCTCAAATCCGCGCAGAGCTCGACGAGACCGCGCACATAGTCCCAGCTATGTCGTCGCACGGCTCGGTGGGGCGTCGTGACTTGCAGCCCCTCGGGCCCCACTGTCAGCCAATGCAGACCCACGAATCTGAGGCCCTCCGAGACGATGATGTCCCTTACCTCCCGTCGGCGGTCGGCAGGCAGCTGGGTTGCATTTTGCATGAGGGTGAACGGTGCGATCTCGATGCCATCCCAGCCCGCCCTCTTGATGGAGCGGCATGCTTCCGCGAATTCGGTTTGGCCGTACAACTCATTGCAAACGGAGAGCTTGAATCGGAAATCCTCAGCCACCAGACCACTTTACAGCAACCGTTTCGGCCAAGTCGATTCACGGACTCGGCCCTTCAACGGGGCGCCGACTAAAACGGCAAGCGAGAGAAGGTGTCCTCGATTTTCACTGAGATACCGCGTTGCTATGGTGGGTCTGTACCTGTTGACCCTTGAGATGCGGTGTATCCGCGACATAGGCCACGAAACAGCAGCACGGAGCGTGGTTTGCGCGGGAATTGCTATTTTCTGCTGAGTTTGGGATCTCCTGGAGCACGCATTGGCAAATTGAAGCAAGCGTGAAGTACCGCAGACCCCGCTGGCTGGGCAACATGGTTGGTGGGACGGTCCTGAACTCGGAAATCCTCCCCTTTATTGTGACGGGTACGCCTGGTCCGTGTGAGGGGTCCATAGTCGGGAGAGGCGGACGACAAACTGCGGAAGCCCCGAAGTCGGAATATGGCACAATGTCATATTGGAGAGTTTTATGAAAAGAGCTTCGACGCGCCGGGAATTCAGCTGTTCATTGCTGGGAGCCGGTCTCGGAATTGCCGCAACACGATCTGCCTCGGGACACGACCGGATCGACTCCACATTCAACGGAGTCGCGATAGGGGCACAGAGTTACAGCTTTCGCGACCGGCCGCTGGACCAAGCGATCGCGGACATGAAGACGATCGGCATAGGCACCTGCGAACTGTGGAGCGGTCACCTTGAGCCCCTGCGCGAACTCCGGCGAGCCGAAAACGGGCGCGAGAAACTACGCGCCTACCGGCTTGAGACGCCGATCAGCCATTTCGAGGACATCGGAAGCCAGTTCCACGAGGCGGGCATCGAGTTGAACGCGTTCAACTACAGTTTCCGTGACGATTTCACCGATGACGAGATCGCTCGTGGGTTTGAGATGGCTAAGGCCATGGGTGCAAACGCGCTGACCGCTTCCGGGACGGTCAGTGTCGCGCCGCGTGTGAACAAATACGCGAAGCGCTACGGCCTGCTTGTCGGCATGCACAATCATTCGAGGATCAGGGAGAACGAGTTCGCAACTCCAGCTGACTTCGCCGCCGCTTCGAAGGGCAACAGCCACATCGTGGTAAATCTTGATATCGGGCACTTCGTCGCGGCGGGCTTCGATCCCATCGACTACATCACCAAGCACTACGGCGACATCGTCGCACTGCACATCAAGGATCGCAAGTCCGACCAGGGGGCGAACGTGGTATTCGGTGAGGGCGACACACCGATCCGAGAAGTGCTGGGATTGCTTAGAGACAAAGGGTACGGGATCCCGGCAAACATCGAGTACGAGTACAAGGGCGGCGACACAGTGGAGGAAGTCGGCAAGTGCTTCAACTACTGCAAGCAGGCACTCGCTTCATAAGGGGTTGCGCCCGCGGGCGACTGGCCCAGGCCGCGAGTCCATTGGGGCCAGATCTTGCCAAGCTGCTTGGGGGATAATCTCCGAAGGCATGACGGTAGCTGCCATTCTCCCAGCAGCCGGGCACGGTACCCGAATGGGGAAGGCTGCGGCGGTGCGTTACGGAAGCGACCGCAAGCAGTTCATGCGCCTAGGCGGCGAGCCGATCCTGGCCCTGACGATCCGCAAGTTTCTGGCTGTTTCCAGCGTCCGCGAGATTCTGGTGGCTGTTCCCGAAGGCAGCCTGGGCGCCGTGCAGGACATGCTTGGAAGCGTGGGAGCTACGCAGCAGCTGAGAATTGTAGCTGGAGGCCGCAACAGGCAGGAGTCCGTCGGGGTTTGCCTGGATGCCGTTTCGCCGGAGTGCGAGATCGTTGCCGTGCATGACGGAGTTCGGCCGTTCGTCCCGGTCGCCCTAATCGAGGAGGCAATCGCCGAAGCGGCAGTCAGGCAGGCGGTCATCCTGGGCATGCCAGCGGAGGAGACCGTCAAGCAGGTCAGCCACAAGGTGGTGCAAGCGACCTTGCCTCGGGAACGCATCATGCTCGCTCAAACACCACAGGTGTTCACAGTGGAACTGCTGAGACGTGCTTTCGCCAAGGCCCGGCGCGACGGTTTCGTCGGGACGGACGAAGCGAGCATGATCGAGCACCTTAACGAGGACGTTTACGTGATGCGGGGAAGCGAGCGCAACATCAAGATCACGCGACCGCACCATATGTCGCTCGCCCAGTTGTACTTCGAAGAAGAGAGTCGTGAATCCGCCGCCGATCGTCAGTCTTGAACCGCCCGAGTTCCGCACGGGGGTCGGATATGACGCCCATCGATTGGCAACGGGGCGCAAGCTGGTGATTGGAGGCATCGAGATAGCCGCTGACAAGGGATTGGTCGGCCACTCTGACGCAGACATCCTGCTGCATGCCATCACTGACGCAATGCTCGGTGCAGCGGCCCAGGGCGATATCGGCGAACTGTTTCCCAACAGCGACCCTCAGTGGCAAGGCGCCGACAGCAGCATTTTTGCCAGGCAAGCTGCGGAGATCCTCGAGAGCTACGGCTGGAGAATAGTCAATGTCGATGCCGTGGTCGTGATCGAGCGGCCGAAGCTATTGCCCTACCGTGAAGTCATCCGAGAGAACATAGCGTCCATTCTCAAGATCCGGACGAGCGCGGTCGGGCTCAAGGCCAAGACCGGCGAGGGTGTTGGTCCTGTCGGAACAGAACAGATGGCTGAGGCTCACGCTGTGGTCCTGATCGCACGGAGTGGCCAGCCGAAGTTGATGTGATCGTGGTCGGGGTGCTACGGGCAGGCGGTTTACGGTCCGGCATCGAGGAGACTGCATGTCAATAAGCGGCACGAAACCGCCTAAGCGCGTATAATTCAGGCGACATGCGGATTTCGAGGCTTGTCGGCTTGGTTGCGATCGGCGCATGCTCAACTGGCGTCGCGGCCGTGGCGGCGACAGTCCAGTTTAACCGCGACATACGGCCCATTTTTTCAGAGAACTGCTTTGCCTGCCACGGGCCTGACGCGTCCAAGCGGATGACCGCCCTGAGGCTCGACATCAAGGACGGCACTAAAGTTACGCTCAGCGGCGACCGGACTGCCCTCGTGCCCGGAGACCCCAACGCCAGTGAACTATACGCACGAATCTCGACAGGAGACACGGCCCGGCGTATGCCGCCGGCGGCGGCTGGACACGATCGGCTGTCGGACCCTGAAATCGAACTTATCCGGCTGTGGATCGAACAGGGTGCGGAGTGGCAGGGACACTGGGCATTCCAACGGCCACAACGCCCCGAGGTGCCCGCAGACCGCTATCCCGGCTGGCCGACCAACCCGGTCGACAGCTTCGTTCTGCGGAAGCTTCGAGCCGAACGGCTGGAACCGTCCGCGCCAGCATCGCGGGACACACTCATCCGGCGAGTAAGCCTGGACCTGACCGGAGTGCCGCCAACGCTTGCGGAGGTCGACAGCTTCCTCGCGGACACGTCGCCCGACTCGTACGAGAGCGTGGTTGATCGGCTTCTCTCGTCGCCCGGCTACGCGGAACGCATGGCGATCCGCTGGCTGGACGCGGCCCGTTACGCCGACACCAACGGCTACCAAACGGACGCCGCGCGAGACATGTGGCGGTGGCGCGACTGGGTCATCGACGCCTTTGCCGCGAACAAGGCCTTCGATGAGTTCACGATTGAGCAAATTGCGGGAGACATGTTGCCGAACCCGAGCCTCAGCCAAATCGTGGCAACCGGCTTCAATCGAAACCACAGGGGCAACGGCGAAGGTGGGATCGTCGATGCCGAATACGCAGTCGAGTACGTGGTCGACCGCATTGACACTACTGCAACGGTCTGGCTGGGACTGACCCTTGGCTGTGCCCGGTGCCACGACCACAAGTACGATCCGGTCACCCAAACGGAGTACTACGAGATCTTCGCTTACTTCAACAACGTTCCCGAGAAAGGAAAGGCGTTCAAGTACGGAAACTCCCCACCCTTCATTAAGGCGCCCACTCGTGACCAAGAGCAACGCCTTGCCGAGTTGGATGCACAGTTGGCGAGCTTGGTGGAGCAGCGTGACACCGTGCTCGACAGTGAAGCAAGGAAGCAAGTGCATTGGGCGGATCGCCTTGCCGACCGCCGCTCGGACTGGGTCGATCCAATGGATCTTGCCCTCGCGTTTCCTCCGGGCGCAACCGGGCCGGACCCATCGGAGCGTGACTTCGACGAAGGCGGTTTTGCCGAATTCGGGGACAAGGCCGATTTCGGTTACTACGACAGGTTCAGCGCGACGGCGTGGATCCGCCCGGAGGATGCAAACGGCGCGATCATCTCGAAAACCGGCCACATTGCGGGCGAGGACAACACCCAATCAAATCCCGGATGGGGGTTCTATCTCGCGGACGGCAGGCTTCAAGTCAATCTAGTGAACCGCTGGCTCGACGACTGCCTGCGCGTAGAGAGCAAGGATCCGATCCTGCTCGGTGACTGGGTTCACGTAGGGTTCACCTACGACGGAACGCGGCTTGCGAGTGGTCTCCGGATCTACGTCAACGGGCAATCAGTCGAGCTGAACGTCATCCGAGACGAAATGAACCAGGAGATCAAGTCCAAGGAACCCTTGCGGGTGGGGCGAGGCCTTGGCTTGGACTATCGCGGTCGGATGCGTCGCCTGCTGCTTTACGAACGAGCTCTGACGGCCCGGGAAGTCGAGGTCTTGGCCGTCGGCCGTAGCCTTGACGAGATCGCCCGGATAGCCCCTGCAGATCGCAACTCGTCCGAGGCGCAAAAGCTCCGGGAGGCCTACCTCAACACTCTGGGACCGCAAGTGGTCACGCGGCTGACAGCGAGAATCCGAAACCTGCAGCGGGATCGGCAGCGATACCTCGACAACGTGCCCACCGTGATGGTCATGCAAGAGATGGAACCCAGCCGGCGGACCTACCGCCTGGATCGAGGGGCGTATGACGCGCCTGCCGAGGAGGTCTTCCCCGGCCTGCCTAGCGCGCTCGCCAACCACGACCCCGAAAACAGGCTGGGGTTCGCCCGCTGGCTCGTCTCTAGGGACAATCCTCTCACTGCACGAGTTACGGCCAACCGATTCTGGCAGATGCTCTGGGGTTCCGGGATCGTGCAAACGGTCGAGGACTTTGGTGCGCAGGGCGAATGGCCGACCCATCCGGACTTGCTGGACTGGCTGGCAGTCGAGTTCATGGACTCGGGCTGGGACATGAAGGCCTTGGTCAAGACCATCGTGATGAGTTCCGCCTACCGACAATCATCCCGGTCCCGGCCAGCCTTGCTAGAGCGCGATCCTCAAAACCGGCTCTTCGCTCGCGGGCCCAGACTGAGGCTTCCGGCTGAATCAGTGCGAGACCTGAGCCTCGCCGTTTCGGGCCTTCTGGTCAATACTGTCGGCGGCCGCTCGGTTATGCCTTACCAACCAGCGGGCCTTTGGAGCGAACTTGCGGGAGGCAAGGACTACCCGGTCGGCAGTGGCGCCGATCTGTACCGGCGTAGCCTCTATACGTTCTGGAAGAGGGCAGTGCCACCACCGTCGATGATCTTGTTCGACTCGGCCGGACGTGAAGCCTGCACTGTCCGGAGCGTCCGGACTAATACGCCTTTGCAGGCCCTGAACCGGATGAATGACAGCTCGTACCTCGAGGCATCGCGCGCCCTAGCCCGGAGAACTCTTGAAGAATCCGGTGCGGGATGGGAACAGCGTCTGAGGCACTTGTTCCGCCTCGTCATGGCACGGTATCCGAGCAGCATGGAACTCGAAGTCCTTACAGCGGGCTTCGAACATCACCTCGACCGCTTTCGCAACGACCCACAAGCAGCGATGGCGCTGCTGGGACCGAGCCTCGAACAGACCGGAGGCGGCGTTTCAGATCCGGAAACGGCAGCGCTCGCCATCATGGCGAGCCTGGTATTAAATCTCGATGAGACGATCACACGCGAATAGCCAATGCCGGTCGGACTATAATGGGCGCGTTCTCGTAACTGCATGAGTCTGGGCAATTCATCCAATGCCGCCCGCACGCGCCGTCACTTCTTCGGAAAGGGCGCGTACGGACTCGGCATCGCCGCCTTGGCTCGTCTCATGGGCGAGGAGATGCCATCCGGCGGCTTGGCGGAAGTGCCGCACTTCACGCCAAAGGCAAAGCGGGTAGTTTACCTGTTCCAGTCCGGGGCGCCCTCGCAGATCGACTTGTTCGACCACAAGCCACAGCTGGAACGGCTGCGCGGACAGGACTTGCCCGACTCGGTGCGTCAGGGCCAGCGGCTAACCGCGATGACTGCCAGCCAAACGACATTTCCGATCGCACCCTCCATGTTCCGCTTCCAGCGACACGGCGAGTCCGGAACCTGGATCAGCGAGCTCCTGCCGCACACGGCAAGAATCGCGGATCGTCTTTGCGTGCTGAATTCCGTGCATACCGAGGCGATCAATCACGACCCGGCGGTGACTTTCTTCCAGACGGGCGCGCAGTTGGCTGGGCGGCCTTCGATCGGAGCGTGGATTTCGTATGGGCTCGGCAGCGAAAACCGCGATTTGCCCGGGTTTGTCGTGATGGTCTCCTCCGGAACCGGGCGTAACGGTCAGCCGCTGTACGACCGCCTCTGGGGCAGTGGATTCTTGCCAACCCGCTACCAAGGCGTGAAGTTCCGCTCCAACGGGGATCCAGTCCTGTTCTTGTCCGACCCGGACGGGATTGATCGGAACGCAAGACGGCGATTTCTGGACGATCTCGGGAGGCTGAACCAGTTCAAGTACAACGATTTCGGAGACCCCGAGATCCTGACGCGGGTCTCGCAATACGAGATGGCGTTCCGCATGCAGGCATCCGTTCCCGAACTCACGGATCTCTCGAACGAGCCCGATTCCGCATTCACCCTGTATGGACCGGATTCCCGAAAGCCGGGCACCTTCGCTGCGAACTGTCTGCTGGCCCGGCGATTGCTCGAGCGCGACGTCCGATTCGTACAGCTCTTCCACCGCGGGTGGGACCAGCACACGGACTTGCCGGCACAGATTCGCAAGCAGTGCGCCGACACGGACCAGGCATCTGCAGCGCTAGTCACGGACTTGGCGCAGCGCGGGCTGCTCGACGACACGCTTGTCGTTTGGGGTGGTGAGTTCGGGCGCACTGTCTACAGCCAAGGCAAGCTCACGTCGGACAACTACGGACGCGACCACCACCCACGCTGTTTCTCGATGTGGTTGGCCGGGGCGGGAATCAGGGCCGGGACAGTGGTCGGCGAGACCGACGACTTCAGCTACAACATCACGAAAGACCCGGTCCATGTCCACGACCTCCACGCGACCGTGCTGCATATGTTGGGAATCGACCACGAGAAACTGACGTTCAAGTACCAAGGCCGCCACTTCCGCTTGACCGACGTGCATGGCGACGTCGTCCGGAAGGCAATGGCATAGCGGCCCCGCGGGGCCAGGTTGCACTCCAACAGCCACAGACGATTGCAGGTTTTCCGATGGGATCAAGGCTGTTGCTGGCCGCTCTGGCCGCGTTCGCGTTCCTGCACCAAGACCTGTGGCTGTGGACGGACGGAACCTTGGTCTTCGGATTCTTGCCGGCCGGCTTGGCCTATCACGTAGGGTTCTCGCTCGCGACTGCGGGCCTGTGGGGGCTGGCAATCCGATTCGCATGGCCCAGGGACCTCGAGGTCGACACTGATTCGGCTGATCGCGAAAGGAACCGGGCAAATTGACGCAGTTTGCAGTCATCTGCGTCTATCTTTGCGTTCTGGTCGGCCTCGGGGTCGCAAGTAAGCGCGCCTTTCGAGGCACGGCACAGGATTTCTTCCTTGCTAGCCGTTCTATCGGGCCGCTCGTGCTGCTGTTATCGGTCTTTGGGACATCAATGACCGCCTTCTCGCTCGTTGGCAGTTCGGGTGAATCGTTTCGAATCGGGATTGGCGTTTATGGGCTCATGGCCTCATGGTCGGGCCTCGTCCATGCGGCGGTGTTTTACTTCGCCGGAATCCGCTTGTGGGCAATCGGCAAGCGACATGGGTACACGACGCAGATTGAGTTCTTCCGAGACCGGTTCGAAAGCCGCGTACTTGCCCTCCTGCTGTTTCCTGTCCTGGCCGGGCTGGTCATCCCCTACGTGCTAATCGGCCTGCTTGGAGCAGGCAGCGTCGTCCAATCGCTCACCCAAGGGGCGTTTCCCAGCGCCTTCGCGGCCACTGGTGGAGGTGTGCCGCTGTGGATCACGGGGCTGGGAATCTGCTCGGTTGTCCTGCTCTATGTCTTTGTGGGAGGACTACGCGCAGCGGCCTGGGCCAACTCATTGCAAGCAGCTATCTTCATTGTCACGGGGATCGCGACGTTTCTGCTGATTGCATCCAAGCTGGGCGGCGTCGAAGCGGCCACTCAAGCGGTTCAAGCCGCGCATCCGGAAAAACTGATTCGAGGCGAGGCAATCGGGCCGCTGTACTTCTTGAGCTATAGCTTGATTCCGCTCTCGATCGGAATGTTCCCCCACGTGCACCAGCACTGGCTGACCGCAAAATCCGCCGCTTCGTTCAAGCCGATGCTGGTGCTGCATCCGGTCTGCTTAACGCTGGTGTGGCTGCCTTGCGTGCTGATCGGAGTTTGGGCGACCTCTGCCACTATGCCCGACGGATCGTTGGTCGTGCCTCCCGGGTCCCCCGTCAACAGCGAACTGGCAATCATGGTGCAGAGGCTTGCGTCGCCGTTGATGGGAGGAATACTCGGAGCGGGCATCCTGGCCGCCATCATGTCCTCGTTGGACTCCCAGTTCTTGGCAATCGGCTCGATGTTCACGAACGATGTCGTCGCGCAAGTGCTTGGCAAGCGCGGCTTGAGCGAAAGACGGAAGGTACAAGTGGGGCGCTGGTTCGTGGGAGCGGTCGCTGTCGCCGCATACCTGGTCTCGCTGAGCGAACCGCGAAGTGTCTTCACGTTGGGAGTTTGGTGCTTCAGCGGTTACGCTTCGCTCTTCCCGATCGCGGTGGCCGCGATCTACTGGAAGCGCGCGACCGCAAGCGGGGCGATCGCGTCGGTAATCGCCACGGTAACCCTGGGAACGTTCTTTTTCCACGATAGCGGCTACGGCAGCGCCCCCGGCTATTTGTTCCTGCACATGCTCCCGGTCGTTACGATGGTTACGGTCTCTGCCGGCGCGCTCGTCGTTGTTTCGCTAATGACGAGACCCCCAGCTCCGCGAACACTAAGCAAGTTTTTCCCGCACGATCGAAACGCATACGATGAGGAGTAGATAGGCAGATAGCCGCGCTGCCTGCTCCACCTCCGAAACGCAAGTGCCTTGAAGATTGCCTACATCACTGCAGGAGCCGCGGGAACGATCTGCGGGAATTGCCTGCAAGACAACGCCGTCGCTGCAGCCCTCAAGCGCAACGGCCACGACGTAATCCTGCTGCCCGCTTACACCCCGCTACGTACCGACGAGCACGACGAGAGCGACCGGCAGGTCGTCTTCGGCGGCATCAACCTGTATTTGCAGGGCCACTACGCCCTTTTTCGGGCTTCCGGAATTCTGGATCGCTTGGTCGATCATCCGAGAGTGCTCCGGTGGGTTTCAAGATTCGCGGTGGATACGCGGCCGGCCAAGCTCGGAAAGATGACGAGGGACATGTTCCTCGGCGAGTCTGGACCTTATCGACGTGAGATGCGCAAGCTCATCGAAATGCTGCGCAAGATCCGACCGGAAGTCGTCCACTTGACGAATTCGATGCTGGCTTCGATGTCGGGGCCGATCCGGCGGGAGCTTGGCGTACCGGTAATCTGCTCCATTCAGGGAGAGGCTGATTTCCTGGCCGGACTTCCGGAACCATTCAGAGAGTCCTGCTATGACCTGCTGCGCGGCCACGCGGCTCATATCGACACCTTCGTCGCCCCTTGCGCGGATCAATTGGCGGCCATGGCCCCGGTCCTGGGGGAAGAGTCCAACCGGATGGAGACAATCCTGCCGGGAATCTCGCTCGACGGTGTGCTGGAACAGCGCAGACCCACTGAAGATCGGTTTGTCATCGGGTTCCTGGCTCGGCTGACCGCGGAGAAGGGACTCCACTTGCTGGCCGATGCCGTCGAGCGCTTGCGGAACGGTCATCCGGACCGGACTATCGAGCTTCGCGTTGCCGGTTGGCGGAACAGCGAAACCGCTGGCTATGTCCAGCACCTTGCGCGGGAATACGGGTTCGAGGATCACGGATACCTCTCGCGGTCCGGCAAGTTCGAGTTCCTCGCCGGGCTCGACGCGTTCTCCGTTCCAACCACATATCGGGCATCCAAGGGCCTCTACGTCTTGGAAGCGCTCGGTGCAGGAGTTCCGGTCATTCAGCCCCGGATTGGAGTGTTCCCTGAACTCATCCAAGCATCAGGGGGAGGCTTGACTTGCGAGCCCGACGACAGTGCGGACCTCGCCGCAAAGCTGGAGGTGCTCATGCTGGACAGGAACAGGGCAGCGCGGTTGGGGGCAAGAGGCCAGCAACGGGTCAGGGAAAGGTTCCATTCGGACCGCATGGCGGCTGAAGCCCTGGCCCTCTACTCGCGGTTCTTGAGCTAAATCGGACGACTGGCCGGCTCCGGTGGGACGAGACCGGGCACGGCAATCAGAAGACCGCCGCGAGGTCAGCGAATTCCCGTACGACGCGAAAGCGGTCATGGGTTTCTGGCAGGGGCCGCACTTCGAGCCTCCATGTGTTCTCGTTCGGAACGAGCACGGCTCCCAATCCTGCTTCCAGTGCAGGCACGATATCGGACTTGGGGCTATTCCCGATCATCCAGGCATGTTCGGCATCCACGCCGATTTCACTGATGATCGAGCGGTAGCAATCCGCATTCTTTTCGCGGACGATGACGATGAATTCGAAACGGCCCCCAAGGCCCGAGCGTTCCAGCTTGCTGCGCTGTTCGGCGTTGTCCCCCTTGGACACCAAACCCAAGCGATGACGCGCTCGAAGGTCATCAAGTGTCTCTTCGACGGCTGGGAAGAGCCGTATGGGATGGTTGCGGATTCGCAGGGTCAATGCATGCAAGCACTCGCGCTCGTCGTCGTCGGCTGACCGCCCTCGGAGCAATTCATAGCACTCGACCAGATTGTTGGTGAAGTTCCCTGTGCCGTAACCATTGACCTCGATATTGCGGGTCTCCACGCAATCCAGTTCGTGCCGGACCTCGTCGGGCCGGAGTTCGGCGTGGTCAACGAACGCAATGAAGTCCTCAATCGCCTCTTCAAAGAAGATATTGTTCTCCCAGAGGGTGTCGTCGGCGTCGAGCAGCAGCCAGAGCGGGCCGTCCATCGATTCAGTATCCGATACCGCCTGACCAGGCGAAATCGAAACGGACAGGCCGCTTCTGGAATTTGCCGTCAGGCCGGAGCGGGGCGCTCAGCGCAGGGCGACCGCAGAATACCAAGTTCCGGACCCTGTTTCCGCGTGCTCGGCATAGATCGAGAGAGCGAGATTCTGGTCGCGGCCGAACAAACGCCCACTCGACTTCAGAAGAAGAGGTACTTGCGCCAGTCTTCCTGGTGATTTCCCAGCTGGCGCATCAAGCTCCGGCTGGTGTGCAGGCTGAAAGGCTTCGGCTGCCTCCGTAGGCTCATGGCGGCTTCTGGAGGCAGGCGGTCACCCTTGCGGTTGTTGCACTTCAGGCAGCAAGCAACCAGGTTTTCCCAGGTATTGGCGCCACCCCTCGAACGGGGAACCACATGGTCCAACGTCAGTTCCCCAGCACCGAACTGAATGTCGCAGTATTGGCAGGTGTACTGGTCCCGGACGAGGATGTTCTTGCGCGAGATAGCACGCATTTGCCGTGGAATCCGACGATACTCCAGCAACCGGATGACTGACGGAATCGCGAGGCTCCGGGATGGCGAGTGCACTCGCCCTTCAGTGGCTTCTTCGGTGTGTGCCACGCCCTTGACGAGCAGCACGAGTGCGCGGCGGACAGCGCACACGTGAATCGGCTCGTAGCTCGCGTTGAGGACGAGCACGGGTTTGCGGAGAGTGTTGTTCTGCGAGAAGTCCGCGGTCATCGCCTGCCCCTTGAAAGCATTGACCGCTCGAAGCCAGCGGTGATCGCGCCCCCCGCGCCGAGCCGGCACAGCTTGGCCCGTGGCCTACTGTCGACAGCAGCGCATAGACCCACTCCGCGATTCGAGCGCATGGCGCGAAGCGACAGTCCAAACTCAATGGGGTACCGACTAGAGAAAACTCACCTCTCGCCGGGCACGGCTGTACCGCTCTCGACCTCTTCCTGGCAATCCCTGCAGTACCTCGTCCAGGGCACCGCATCGAGCCTCTTGAAACCGATCGAGCAGCCGCATGATTCACAAATACCAAACTCGCCTTCGTCAAGGCGGATCAGAGCATCGCGGACCAGCATCAGTTGAGTCCGCCCGCTGTCACCTTGCGAGTACAGCATTTCTCTATTGTACGAGAGTGTGGCTTCTTCGCCCTCGTCCCCGCGCCTCTTTTCGCCGAGTTCACGGCTTACGGTTTGAGTCTTCGAGAGAAACAAGTCCAATTCGGCATATTTCGCTTCTAGCCGTTTGCGGAAGCCGACGAGACGCCTCTTATCCATAGCCAATGAACCTGAGAACACAGGGCAACGGGCAACGTGGCTCAGGGTTCGCTCCGTAATCTTAGAGACACGCACAATCGCTGTCAACAGTATCCGCGCAACGGCGCGACCGTCCGGATCGCATCGCTGCAGCGTTGCAAGAAGTCTTCGTCCGATCCGACGGATCGGCACCGGGCTCGACCGCTCGATTCGCCAGATCGCCGACGATTCCAGCGATGCAAACAAGAGATTCCCGCGATCCTGGACGTCGCTCGCGCCCCGGTGGAAAGACGACACGAGGTGCACCAAATGTCCTAGGCGCTTACGACAGGAACGCCTGAATGTTCTCGCAGACCCTGCGATAAACTCAAGAGGTGACTACATCTCGCACGTTGTATGACAAGGTTTGGGACTCGCATGTGGTGGCACACGATTCCGGTGCGCCGGCCGTGCTCTACATCGATCTCCACCTCGTCCATGAAGTCACTTCCCCACAGGCGTTTCAAGGCCTGCGGGATCGGGGTATCGGAGTGCGGCGGCCGGATCGCACGATGGCCACGATGGACCATAGCATTCCAACACGGAACCAAGCGCTCCCAATCATCGACCCGATCGCCGCCAAGCAGGTGCAGCAGCTGCGCATCAACTGCGGCGAGTTCGGCGTTCCCCTGGCCGACCTCGGAGACGATTCGCAGGGCATCGTCCACGTCATCGGTCCCGAACTCGGGCTAACCAGACCCGGGATTACGATCGTCTGCGGAGATAGCCACACGTCGACCCACGGAGCGTTCGGTGCCTTGGCCTTCGGTATAGGCACCACCGAAGTGGAACATGTCTTGGCAACCCAGTGCCTGCTGCAAGACCGGTCCAGAACCTGCGAGGTCCGGTTCGACGGACTGCCGGCGCGGGGAGTCGTAGCTAAGGACTTGATCCTTGCACTGATCGCTGAGATCGGCATCGGCGGTGGCACAGGCTCAGTCTTCGAGTACACAGGCGAGGCAATCCGCGCCCTTTCCATGGAAGGGCGCATGACAGTTTGCAACATGTCGATCGAAGGTGGGGCTCGAGCCGGGATGATCGCGCCGGACGAGACGACCTACGAGTACCTTGCCGGCAGGCCAAGTTCTCCGAGTGGGGCGGATTGGGACGCGGCAGTTTCACGGTGGAAGCAGCTTCCGTCCGACGACGGGGCGCAGTACGACCGGACGGTCCGGGTCGATGCGGCAAGTCTGGAACCGATGATCACCTGGGGCACGAACCCCGGCATGGGCGTCCCCATCACTCAGCCCGTGCCCGAACCCAATGGCGGTTCAGGAGTGCGCAAAGCACTCGACTACATGCAGCTCGAACCGGGCAAGCCGCTCCTCGGTCAGCCTGTCGACGTCGTGTTCGTGGGGAGCTGCACCAATTCCCGCATCTCGGACCTGCGCCAAGCCGCGAACCTGCTCAAAGGGCGCAAAGTGAGTTCCGGTGTCCGCATGCTGGTCGTGCCCGGGTCCGAGCAGATCCGGGCGCAGGCCGAATCGGAAGGGCTTTCGGAAGTCTTCCGGATGGCTGGGGCAGATTGGCGCGAGGCTGGCTGCAGCATGTGCATCGCGATGAATGGCGACCAACTGGACAACGGTCAATACTGTGTCTCGACAAGCAATCGCAACTTCGAGGGCCGTCAGGGCAAGGGCGGCAGGACGTTCCTGGCGAGCCCGCTGACCGCTGCGGCAACGGCCATCGAAGGCGCGGTTGCCGATCCTAGGCGCTATCTGTAGAAAGGTCGATCCCTCCGAACCATGCAACCCGTCAAGGCATTTCGCGGTAAGGTCGTACCGCTTCCCATCAACGATATCGACACCGACCAGATCATCCCAGCCCGATTCCTGAAAACCATCGAGAAGCTGGGCCTTGGCGAGAACCTATTCAACGACTGGCGCTACCTACCAGACGGTACTCCAAACCCGGAGTTTGTTCTCAACCAGCCCCGTGCCAATGGCGCCAGCATCCTGCTTGCCGGAGACAATTTCGGCTGCGGAAGTTCGAGGGAGCACGCTCCGTGGGCACTGCTGGGCTTTGGGCTCCGGGCTGTCATCAGCACCTCGTTCGCGGACATCTTCCGCAATAACTGCCTCAAGAACGGCCTGCTGCCCATCATCGTGGACGTGAACACGCATCAGGAGCTCTTCGATCGGACGGACGCGGACCCGGAATTCGCCGTTAGCGTCGACTTGGAGACGCAATCTGTAGAGTTTCTGGACGGACGCACGGCTTCGTTCCCGATCGATGGGTTTTCCAGGCAGTGCCTGCTCGAAGGCGGCGACCAGTTGAGCTACATCCAGCAGAGGATGGCCGCGATCACAGCGTACGAGCGAGTCTCGGCCACCCCCCTCGACACCCTGGCCTGACTCGACGCGCTGATCGCCCTGGCTAGCCCTCAGGCCCTGCGGGGCGCTGTCCTCACCAGCCAAAGTCCGAGAACCACAAGACCAGCTGCCACGCATTGCGTCGTGCTCAAGAACCCACCGATCACAAACGTGCGGGCTCCCTCCTCGCGGAAAAACTCCACGAAGATACGAAACGTCGAATACAGGGCGAGATAAGTCCCCAAGATCACGCCCGTCGCGTGAGGGCGGCCATAGCGCCAGAGGAGAAAGGCGCCGATCGCCGCAGTGCCTAGCGCCTCATACAGCTGAGTCGGGTGCAGCGGAATGTTCAGCGGCACTCCCGTGAAACTGTGGGCAGCCGGATCACGAAACGTCACCGCCCAAGCCAAATGGGTCTCGCGGCCCCAGCAACAGCCCGCCGCGAAGCACCCTAATCGTCCGATTGCATGCCCTATCGCGAGACCGGGAGCCATCACGTCGGCCGTCGCCAGCCAAGGCATGCCGTGCCGCCGAGTGTAGTAGTACGCCACGCCAAGCGCCGACAGCAAGCCACCGTAGAACACGCCTCCAGACCGAAGGGCCGACAGCGAGAAGAGCCTCGAAAAGTCCGCGGAGTAATATGTCCAGCTGTCGACGATCAAGAAAACTTTCGCTCCCACAATCGCCGACAACAGCAGCACGATCCCTAGATTGGTAATCCGTTCCGGATCCAAGTCAGAGCGGTCTGACCGGCGCGCGAGACGGGCAGCCAGTGTAATCCCGGCGAGGAATCCCACAGCGATCAACACGCCGTATGTCGGCACGGAGAGCGAACCGACCTCAACGATCCGGGGCCACATGCTGGAATTCCAGGCCTATGCCGTGCCTGCCTCTTCTGAATGCGGATTCCGCACGAAAATCGATTCTGCGAGCAACATTACCGCGCCGATCGTAATGGCGCTGTCGGCAACGTTGAAGGCTGGCCAATGGTAGCTACCCACGTACAAGTCCAGGAAATCCGTAACGTAGCCGTACAGCAGGCGGTCGTAGAGATTGCCCACAGCCCCCGCCAAGATCAGCACGAGCGCGATTCGACTCGTCCTGGAGAGCTTTTCCTGCCTCCAGAGCAACGCAACAATCACACCGATGGCGACCATGGAGATTCCCGGCAAAAGCAAGTCCCGGAACCAAGGTGCCGAATCTGCGAACAGACTGAACGCGATGCCCGTGTTGCGCACATGTACGAGATTGAAGAAACCACCAATGACCGTCTCGGACGCTCCGTGGGGCATCGACGCCACGATAGCCGCTTTCGAAACGCGGTCCCCGATCACCACGAGCCCTGCAAGTACCCAGAGCGAGCGGTTTCCTGAACCCATCCACCCGCAGCAGACCCTGGCTCCGGTTCCCAAAGTGCTTTGGTTGCGCATCGGCGAGGGAGCGACTCCCCTGCAGTCAGCTTACAAGACTCGGAGCGCTCCTCGGTCCGGAACGCGTATCTTCGTGATACGATGCTCGAAGGACAGACTTCAGTGTCAGGGCTAGCTGAAAAGTCGTGCGTCCCTTGCCGTGGAGGCATTCCGCCGCTTCAAGGCGAAGAACTCCGAGCGTTCAGCTCGCAAGTTGCGGATTGGACTGTGGTCGAGGCCCATCATCTCGAACGGGAATTCAAGTTCCCAGACTTCAACAACGCGCTCGATTTTACCAACCGCGTCGGGGCCCTGGCCGAATCCGAAGGGCACCATCCCGACATCTATCTTGCGTGGGGCAAGGTGGGAATTAAGATCTGGACTCACAAGATTGATGGACTAACGGAGTCGGACTTCGTCCTGGCCGCGAAGATCGACCGGTTGCGAGAGACTTGAGCCCATCCGGACTCGGGTGGGCTCCGGAACTTGATGCGCACTGCCGTCACAGGACCGATGAAAACCGTACGTGCAATCCTGACCATCGCTGCGGTCATTGCAGTCTCCAGCATTGTCGGCGGCGTCTACGGGCTGCGAATCGGTACCAATGGCAACCTCATCCGGATGGCTCCGCTGAACGATCATGTCAATCGGGCGCATCAAGTCACCCGGTGGATTGACCGACGCTTCGTCGAGAATGTGGACTGGTCGAGGGCGATGTACGAGGGCGCCATTCCCTCGATGCTCGCCACGCTGGATCCGCACTCCACGTTCCTCAGCACCGAAGAGTTTCTCAAGATGCGCGAGCACGAGCGCGGCAGCTACGCCGGAGTCGGCATGCAGATAGTTAACTTCGGCAGCAAGACGGTCGTCGAGTTTCCGTTCCCTGAAACCCCGGCATTCGAAGCCGGGATCCTGCCGGGGGACACGCTCGAAATGGTGGATAACGAGCCGGTTAGCGGCCTCGATCTCAACGAAGTGGCCGGACAGGTCAAGGGACCGCCCGGTACCAGCGTGCACCTAAGCTTGTCTCGCTCGGGCTTGGATCGCTGGATCGAGGTTGACTTGGTCCGCCACGTCATCCCGCGTCCGACAATCTCCACCAAGTTGCTATTTGAGGACGGCACTGGCTATCTGCGCATCAATAGTTTCGGTGAGAGGACCGGCGACGAATTGGACGCGGCGCTGCGTTCGTTGGAAGGCCTCGGCATGCGCGGCTTGTTGCTTGACCTCAGGGACAACAAGGGCGGGCTCCTGTCGGCCGGGGTCAAAGTCGCGAGCCGGTTCCTCGAGCGAGGCCAAAGCGTCGTTTCCCACCGCGGTCGCAACTCGCCCGAGCGCCGCTACGGGTCGGAGATCGACGAGCCAGACCTGGACTATCCGATCGTCGTCCTGGTCAACTGCAATTCAGCGTCCGCTTCGGAGATCGTTGCAGGAGCCTTGCAGGACCACGACCGCGCGTTGATAGCAGGTACGAACACCTTCGGCAAGGGTTTGGTGCAGTCGGTATTCGCGTTGCCCGAAGAAACCGGGATGGTGCTGACGATGGCTCGTTACTATTCGCCCAGCGGGCGATTGATTCAGCGGCCCTACGACAACCTCACGGCGTCCGAATACTTCACCGAGCCCTGCAGCGAGCAGTACAGCCCGGAACAAAGCACTGTCCGCCTGACTGACGGCGGACGGAAAGTCTACGAGTTGGGAGGAATCGCACCCGACGTCCAAATCGCGGACCCGCAATCCACGCCCTTCCAGCGACACGTCGAGCAGCAGCGGATGGTGGAACGCTTCGTCGCTCGGGTGCGGTCCGAGGGCCACACGATGCTCCGAGGCGAGGCCCCTGCACCGGAAATGCTAGGCGATCTGTTGCAGTTCACGGCTGACCGAGGCGTCCGAGGCGGCCGGCGATTGGCAACGGAGGATCGGCAATACCTCATGCGAGCGCTCGCCATCCACCTCCATATTTCATACTTCGACTACGATGAGGGACTCCGCGTACAGGCCAGCTACGATCCGGTGGTCCTGCAGGCGCGCTCGCTATTGGGCCAGGCAGTTCACTTGATGAATGGAAGGCCTGGCGCCGTGTCGTGACGTTTCCCGCGAGGCCTTCAGCGGGGAGCGTACTGCTTGGTGTGACCAGTGCGGGAGTTTGTCACGGCAAAGTGCCCGTCCGGCTGTACGGTCGCCCTGATCCAGTGAGCTTCGCAGCCCTCCGTCTCGCCTAGGTTGGCGATGAACTCCTCAGGAGGGTTGTGGTCAGGGCCACTCTGGACGGACCGATGGACCTGCCATAAGTCGAGGAGCGAGGGCGTCGATGTCAGTGTCTCGAAGACACCTGGCGTGCCCCCCTTGCGCGGGCCGTTGTTCATGACGGCCACCAGCGGGCGTATCGCGCGAATATGGGCGGGCGCGCCGGACGTATGCATCCCGTGATGGGTCACCTGGTACAGGTCGATCTCGCCGAGAATGTTCACCGGGCATGCTGTCTCGAGCTCGTAGTTCCACGTGAGGTCACCGAGATCCAGGAACTCGAAGTCTCCCATGCGGACAAGGAATCCGACGCTCTTGCCGTTCTCACCGCGGTCGACCGCCTTCAGTTCCGCGTCCCGACACTCTCGATTCGGACCGCTGTCAGCCAGCGGCTGGTCCAGGAACTTGCTGCGTGCGGCGACGAAGAGGAATTCAGTGCTCTTCAGGGGCAGCCGCTGACCGGGCTCGACCTGCATCCGACGGTCCCCGGCCGTCTTCGCGTAACTGTCCCAGAGGGCGTCTGCCCGCTCGTTGCGGCCAATTTCAACGCTGTCGCCATGGTCGACGAAGCGGCCGATGGGAATCATCTTCGAGAGTTCCTCGATCCCGCCGGTGTGATCCCGGTGGAAGTGGGACGCGATGAAATAGTCAAGCTGCTTCTTGCCAACCTCCTCCTCGAGAACCTTCACGATCCGAGCAGGGTCCCGGCCGTCGAATCCCGGCCAGCCGGCATCCATGAGAATGGTCTCGGAATCCGGGGTGACAATAAGAGTCGCAGCACCGCCCTCCACGTCGATCCAATAAATCCGCAGCTCGGCGGCCGACAGCGGGCAGGAGCAAAGGGCGACACAGAGAGCGAAACAACGAATATTCATGCCATCCGTATTGTAAACTTGATCTTGGGTTTGCTCCGGTTCGGCACGAACCGGGGGAGCCAGTCGTATCATTGCGGGTGCCCGGTGGTGCGCGCACCGAACTGCGATAAACTGAATTGGGGGACAAAGAACCGGATGTCACTGAAACGCATGGTGCCTTGGGTGGCCGGACTCTGTTTGGTTTCGGCGGGCTACGCCGACGATCAAGACAAAGGAGATGTCACCAAGGGCAAGGAAGCCTTCCAGACACGCTGCCTGATGTGCCACTTCGAGGACAAGGCCGACAAGAAGATCGGTCCGGGCATGGCGGGCATCAAGGACGGCAAGCTGCCGAGCGGCAAGGAAGCCACCCTGGCGAACATCTTGGAAAACATGAACAAGGGCGGCAATGGCATGCCTGCGTTCGAGCAAATGCTCAGTGAGGAAGAAAAGATCAACATCGCCGCCTACGTGCTGAGCCTGTAGCGCGCGTCCGCCGAGCGGTCTCGTCGCAGCGATGTGTAGCAGTCCCAATCCGGAACAGCTTGTGACGGATCCAAGGTTCACGCTTAATTGGAAAGAGTATGGAAGTTGCAAAGAAAGTCACCGAAATCATCTGCGAGCAGTTGAGCGTCGAAGAGTCTCAAGTCACTGCTGACGCAGCATTCCAAGAGTCCCTGAACGCTGACTCGCTCGATATCGTCGAGTTGATCATGGCATTCGAAGAAGGGTTCGACATTGAGATTCCTGACGACGATGCGGAGAAGATTCGCACCGTCGGTGACTCGATCCAGTACATCACGTCAAAGCTGGAAAGCAAGTAGTAGGGATACTGTTGCAGAGAAGAGTTGTCGTCACTGGCGTCGGCCTCGTATCTCCGGTAGGAGTGGGGACCGAGGAGTGTTGGACTGCCCTTCTCGAAGGCCGCAACGGGATCGACACCATCACGCACTTCGACGCGACCGGCTTCCCCTGCCAGATCGCGGGTGAGATCAAGAACTTCGACCCCTTGGATTTCGTATCCAAGAAAGACGTTCGCAAGATGGGTCGGTTCACCTTCTTCGCGCTCGCGGCCAGCGAGTTCGCGATGGCCATGTCAGGTCTTGCGGTGACCCCGGAAACCGCGCCGCGCATTGGCGCCTACGTTGGCAGCGGCATCGGCGGTTTTGACGTTATCGAGCGGGAGCACGAGAAACTCCTCAAGTCCGGTCCCAGACGGGTAACGCCGTTCTTCATTCCGGCCGCGATCGTGAACCTAGCGTCCGGTCACGTTTCGATCCGTTGGAACGCGCAGGGGCCGAACTCGGCAACGGCGACAGCCTGTACGAGCGGTGCTCACGCTGTGGGGGATTCGTTCCGTCTGATCCAGCAGGGCTATGCGGACGCGATGATTTGCGGTGGCGCCGAGGCGGCGATCACGCCGATGAGCGTTGCCGGTTTCGGGGCGATGAAGGCACTGTCAACACGCAACGACGATCCGGCTAACGCGAGTCGCCCGTGGGACATAGACCGAGATGGCTTCGTCGTCGGCGAGGGCGCAGGCATCCTGATTCTGGAAGAATTGGAATTCGCGCGACGCCGGAACGCTCCGGTTGTGGCCGAACTGGTCGGTTACGGAATGAGCGGTGACGCATTCCATATCACCTCGCCCGCTGACGACGGGGACGGGGCAGTCCGCGTGATGCGCAACGCCATCGAGGATGCTGGCATCGCGGTTACGGAGGTGGACTACGTCAACTCCCACGGCACGTCAACTCCAGTCGGGGACCTGGTCGAGTCGAGAGCCATGGAGCGGCTCTTCGAAGACCACGCTCAGAACCTGCCCGTGAGTTCGACGAAGTCGATGACCGGGCACTTGTTGGGTGGCGCGGGCGGCTTGGAAGCGGGCATTGTATCGCTTGCCGTCCGCGATCAGATCGCCCCGCCCACAATCAATATCGGCCAGCCGGGTCCCGGCTGCAATCTCGATTACATCCCCGGGGCGGCCCGGCAGATGGAGATCGAGTACGCGCTGAGCAACTCCTTTGGCTTCGGCGGCACGAACGGCACCCTGGTCTTTAGGCGCTTTACCGAGTCCTAGCCAGAACGCTTGGCCAGCGAGCGGCCGCCAGGCTGTTAGAATCGTTTGCTGGCGCCACGTTTTGAGAGCGTGCCAGCCCCCTGCACAATGAACATTCTTGTTTGCGTGAAGCAGGTCGTGGCGCGGGACTCCGTACTCCGCATCGATCCAGACGGCAAGTGGATTCTGGACGACGGCCTCACGTTCGAGATGAACGAACCCGACACCTATGCGCTGGAAGAGGCGCTCCGCCTTAAGGAAAAGCATGGCGGCGAGGTGATTGCCGTCACGGCAGGCCCTGAACGTTCCGCTTCCACGGTTCGGGAAGCCCTCGCGAAGGGTGCGGACCGAGGCATCCACATCGAGGATGAACGCTTCGCCGAGGCCGATACGTTCGCGACCGCCCAGGCCCTAGCCGCGGCTATCGAGAAGGAACCGCACGATCTAATCCTCACCGGACTGCAGTCTGACGATTCCGGGTTCGGTCAGACCGGTGTCGTCCTCGCCGAGCTACTCGGACTTCCCCACGCCACGATCATCATGGAGATCGACGCGTCGGGCAATCAGCTCCGTTGCAAGCGCGAGTTGGAAGCGGGGTGGTACCAAAACGTCACGCTGCCGAAACCCGCTCTACTGACAATCCAAAGCGGCATCAACAAGGTGCGCTACGCAACCTTGATGGGTATCAAGCGGGCTCGCAGGAAGCCCTTCACCCGCTATACGCCGGACGACTTGGGTATCGCAGTGACCGCGAGGCAACGCTTGCAGCGGCTCTACCAGCCGCAACAAACTCAGCAAACCGAGTTCCTGCAAGGTACCAGTCGGGAAATCTCCGAGCAGCTGGTCGCCAAACTCCGATTCGAGGCCCGTGTGCTATGAGTGTTCTCGTCGTTACCGAACAACAAGACGGGCACTGGCACCGGATGTCGCTGGAGGCTATCGCAGCGGGACAGGAGGCTGCCAGGGCATTGGAGTGCCCTTTCCTGGTAGCGGTCATGGGGTCCAACGTATCCGAATTGGCCGCCGAGGTCGCGGCAAAGCGAGTTTCCGAGGTCGTGCTGCTAGACGACCCTTGCCTGGAGCAGTACACGGCGGACGGCTTCTCGCAAGCGTTGCGGCAAGCGATTGACCAGCTGCAGCCCGCGCTCGTGCTGTTCCCGCACACATACCAGGTGCGGGATCTGGCCCCCAAGCTGGCGGCATCCCTGGGGAAGCCGTTCGTGAGCGATGCCATCGGCATGCGAGTCGAGAACAAACGCCCGGTGTTCGTCCGACAACTGTTTCAGGGCAAGCTGAACGGCGATGTGACCATGGAGGACGAAGGCCCGCATTTCGCGTCCGTGCAGTCCGGAGCCTACAGGGCCGACGCAGTGGAGGATGGCGCCTCAACGGCTGCGATCCGGTCGCTCGATCTGAGCATTGACGCGGCTGGGATCCGGGCGACTCCCCAACAGCCGTTCCGGGAGGCCAAGGACGCGGTCGATCTCGGGGCTGCCGAAATCATTGTTTCGGTTGGGCGCGGCATTCAGGACCCTGACAACATTCCGCAAGCCGAGGCCTTGGCGCGAGCACTGGGTGGAGAGCTCGCTGCATCGCGGCCGATCTGCGACAACGGCTGGCTGCCGTTGGACCGCCAGATCGGGAGCTCCGGCCAAACGGTGTCTCCGAATCTCTATCTGGCGCTTGGCATTTCCGGTGCGATCCAGCATGTTGTCGGCATGAAGGGAGCCAAGACCATCGTGGCCGTGAACAAGGATCCGGGAGCACCGATTTTCGAGATCGCGGACTACGGGATTGTTGCCGATCTCTTCGAGATCGTACCTGCGTTGGTCGAGATCCTCGAGGCCCGAGAATAGCGCGCGACGCGACAGGCGGGTGGGAAGATAGAACCGTCATGTTCCGGATCCGGCACTCCCTCGTTGCACTAGCCCTTGCCACAGTTGGACTCTCCTGCTCGGCTGACCCGCCCTCGGGCCGCCACGCCCTCGACCGACCGAATTTCGTGCTCATCTTCATTGACGACATGGGTTACGGCGACATCGGGGCGTTCGGTTCGACGCAGAACCGCACTCCGCATCTCGATGCGATGGCCGAAGGGGGGATGAGGCTCACGAGTTTCTACGCCCAACCGGTTTGCACTCCGTCGCGCGCGGCGTTGATGACTGGGGCATATCCAATCCGCAACGGTCTGCAAACGGGCTTCTGGCATCCGGTCCTGATGCCCGCTGACCCGCAAGGAATCCATCCGGATGAAATCACTGTCGCCGAGGTGCTCAAGGGCCGAGGCTACGCCACCGGGATCATCGGCAAGTGGCATCTCGGTGACCAGCCCGAATTCCTGCCGAACAACCACGGATTCGACTACCACTTCGGGCTGCCCTATTCGAACGACATGAGCCCGTTCATGCCGCTCAATCCCCGGAATCACCCGCCGCTCCCTCTTTTGCGCAACGGGCAGGTGATCCGTGAAGTACCCGAGGACCAGTCGTTTCTGACGGAAGCGTACACGGCCGAGTCCCTCGCCTTCATTGACCGCCACCACGAGAGCCCGTTCTTCCTCTACATTCCACATTCGATGGTTCACGTACCGTTGTGGGCGGGAGAGGACTTCAAGGGCTCGTCAAATAACGAGGTCTTGGGCGACTGTATCGAGGAACTCGACTGGAGCGTGGGCGAGATCCGCGATCGATTGGAGCAGTACGGCATAGCGAACAATACGCTGGTGTTATTCACCTCGGACAACGGTCCGGCGCGAGGTAGTGCGGGGCCGCTGCGAGGTCGCAAGGGCACGACGTTCGAAGGCGGCTTGCGGGTTCCGGCCGTGGCGTACTGGCCAGGCACGATCCCGCCCGGCACGACGTACGACGACATCGCGACCACAATGGACATCCTGCCGACATTCGTCGCGCTCGCAGGAGCCGAAGCGCCCATGGATCGAATCGACGGCCACGACATCTCGTCGATTCTGCGAGGCCAGGTCGGGACGCCGTCCCCGTACGACGCTTTCTTCTACTACAGGGGCTACGAACTCCGAGCCGTCAGGAGCGGAGAGTGGAAGCTGCACACCGACGGGACACTCTACAACCTCGAATCGGACGTTGCCGAGAGCAAAGACCTGGCGAACGATCAACCGGAAGTTAGGGACCGGTTGTTAGGCCTGTTGGAACGAGCTCGAGGCACTCTCGGCGACGGCCCGACATGGCCTGAGATGCCCGGTATCGAACTCCCTGCCTCAGCACGCCCGATCGGCAGGATCGAGAGACAGCCCAAGCTTCTCATTCCTCGGCCGGGAGCCTCGGGGGACGAAGCGCACGCACCGCCTATCCGTGGAACTGTCGAGGTCACACCTCCGCCAGGCTACAAGCGCCCGGAAAACTGGTGATTCCGGGAAGCCGAAGCTGGTTCACTCGGGAGTGATCGCGGCCTTGCTCTTGTCGTCTTGGAAAATGCCCATCACACGACCGAGAACGCCGCGCTTCGGCGGCTCCGCCCCCCCGGGCGGAGCTATTGCTGCGGCGCGCTTGGGGGCGTCCAAGTGGCTGCTCAGATCAGTGGTGGCGGGCTGCGTTCCAGCAATATACACTTCGTGCGTGCATCCCTCGCAGTGGTTCTCGGTAAGCATGCGCTGCACCGGGTCCACAGGCACGCGAACCACCCCTACCGGTTGCTCGAACGGCCCGGGGTTCGCGTAGATCGCCAGTTCATGCGCCTTCTTCATGAACATCGCCCAGATAGGCAGCGCCGAATGTGCGCCTTCAAGCGCCAAGTCGGTGTTGTCGTCGAATCCGACCCACACCACGCATACCAGGTTGTTGGTGAAGCCAGCGAACCAGCCATCGTCGTCAGTGCCGGTCTTGCCCGCGGCGTTAGTAATGCCATAGGTGAAACGAGCCCGGACGCCCGAACCATGCTGGATCACGTCCTTCAACATGTCCGTCACGACGTACGCGACCCGTGTATCCATCACCTCGCGCCGTTCCGGTTCGGACTTGAAGAGCGTCTGTCCCTGATTGGCGCGGACGTACCGAATGAATGTCGGTTCCAACCGGACACCCTTGTTGGCAATAGCGGTGTATGCTGCCGCCACATCCAACGGCGTGACCTCGAACGCTCCGAGCATCAGGGACGGAACAGGTATCGCAGCATCTCCCATGCCGGCACGCCTCGCGAGGTCGGCAACCCGCCGGTATCCGACCATTTGGCCGACCTTGACCGTTGCCACGTTGACTGATTTCATCAGGGCAAAACGAAGGCTGATACGGCCGAAGAACTTGTCTTTGTGATTCGAGGGCTCGTATGGCGGCTGCGTCTCGGAAAACTCGAATGAAGTGGGTTCGTCCTCGACAATGGTGCTCGCCGTCAGCAGGCCGGGCGGCGCTTCATACGAAACCCGCGCGTATTCGGGCAAGGCATCCCCGTAGCCGCGCCGGATCATCATCGCTCGCTCTCGATCCAATGCGCTGTCAATTGCGGCGGCGAACACGAACGGCTTGAAGACCGAACCGGGCTGCCGCATGGCCAAAGCGCGGTTCAGCTGGCTGCCGCCGTAGTCGCGACCGCCAACCACAGCCTTGACCTCGCCAGTGCGTGGGTCGATCGCGACCAGGGCCGCTTGCGCGCGGGGAGGCTCCTTGCCCCTGAATCGACGTTGTTTGGCTACGAGTTCGTCAACGAGCTGCATGCCTTCCCGCACCGCTTCAACCGCGAATTCCTGCAGCTGCTTGTCGAGCGTTGTGAAGACCCAGTAATCTTGCGTGATCAGTTCCTGTCGCGGGAAATGCTTCTGCAGGCTCTTGTTGACCAAGTCGATGTAGTAGGGAGCGTCGCGGGATTCCATGTGCCCCCTTGCGAGCACGATCCCTTCGGCGGCGGCCGCGTCGTGAGCAGCCTGGTCGATGAATTCCTCGCGCAGCATCGCTGCCAGAACCTGGTTGCGGCGGCGCTGAGTGCGATCCGGGTGGCGATACGGATTCAGATAGCTGGGCACCTGCAGCACCCCGGCCAGCATCGCCGCTTCGGCCAAGGTCACATCCCGGACATCCTTGTCGAAGTACGCTCGCGCGGCCTCTCCGAATCCGTGAACATTGAAGCTGCCCAGGCGTCCCATGAAGATCTGGTTCGAATAGTTCTCGAAGATCTGCTCCTTGGTGAGGCGCCCTTCGAGCTGGAGCGCGATCATTGCCTCCGCCAGCTTGCGGCTGTAGGTGCTCTCCCGTGTCAGGAAGAAGTTGCGGGCCAGTTGCTGCGTGAGGCTCGACGTGCCGCGGGGCTTCTCCCAGTTCAGGAGGCCGTCCAGAGCCGCCCCGGTGGTACGGATGAAATCGATGCCGTGGTGCGAAAAGAAGCGGTGGTCCTCGATCGCAATCACGGCGTCGATGAGATGCTGTGGATAGTCGCTGTACCTGAACAGGCGACGCTTCGAACGTTCCGCGTCAAACAGATTCGTGATCAACTCGGGCTCGAGACGGTAAGCATCCAGCGGTTCGTGCGCGTCTAGCGATACTATCTGGCGGACGCGACCGTCCTGGAAATCAATTTGCGCCGCTTCGGGAGCGAAATGCGAAAGCGACCCTGGATGGACTCGAATGCTGTCTCCAACGACCGAATACCAGCCCACCTCATTGCGGTCGTCGATCGAGTAGCCGGCCGCCCGGAGGTTCTTGGCAATGTCTTCCGCGGTTGCAGGATCCCCCAGTGAAACCGTCCGGGGCATCGCAAGGAACCGAGCGGTCCGGTCGAATGCCCCGCCTGCCATGCGAGCATCAATGATTTCGCTGAACTTCCAGTAGTAGTGGTTGAAAACGACCCCGGAGACTACACCCAGAATCAGTCCGCCGGCCAGGAACGCCCTGCCGACCGGGGTACCCAGGAAACGCAACACCCGGCCGAGAACTCCAAGCCGTAATTGCACCCTTCGACCGGTCTTGGTCTTTGCTGCGGTGGCCATGCGACCCTTCCCTGCCGAGATGCCCGTCCTCTTCCAGCCTTGCTGAAAGGTCAGAAAAGGCTATCGAACCGCTTTGGCGATGGGCATCGCCTCGATGATGCGCCGATCTAGCGATTTCGCTATCTCTTCGATAGTAGCATCGAACGACACGCCTGTCTTGCGGTCGGAAACCTCGACCAGTCCATCGCTGAGTTTTCGGCCCACGGTGACGCGAAACGGGATTCCGATGAGTTCGGCATCCTTGAACTTCGCGCCCGCACGGAGGGGCCGGTCGTCGAGCAAGGCGTCCACGCCCGCGGCGCACAAGTCGCGATGGAGTGCTTCCGCCGTCTCGCGCTGCTCGTCGTGCTTGACGTTGACCGGAGTGACCACGACCTGGAACGGCGCGATCGAGACAGGCAGCACCATGCCGGAATCGTCGTGATTCTGTTCGATGGCCCCGGTAAGAATGCGCTCGATCCCGATTCCGTAGGACCCCATGATCGGCGTGACGGCCTTCCCGCTCTCGTCAAGCACACTGAGCCCCATCGACTCGGAGTACTTGTAGCCGAGCTTGAAGATATGCCCCACCTCAATGGCTTTCACTCGACGAACGGGCTGGCCCGATACGATATCGAGGTCTCCATCCTGAACCTCGCGCACATCGACGAATCGCGTCTGAAAATCCCGTCCGGGGGTCACGTTTCGCAAGTGAAACTCAGCCTTGTTGGCACCGCAGATCATGTTGCGTCGATCCTTGAGCGCCGTGTCGGCGAGGAGAGTCACCTTGCCAGCGCCGACGGGTCCGACAAAGCCGGCACCGACGCCGAGCCAGCCTTCGATCTCTTCGGGGTGCGCAGGACGCAATTCGCGGCAACCGGTCTCTGAAGCGAGCTTGGTCTCGCTCAATTGATGGTCGCCACGGAGCAGGACCATGTGCGGGTCCCCGTCGAGGACCATCACGAGCGCCTTGATGTGCGACGACGGGGGCAGGTCGTCAAACCGGGAGACCTCTTCAATGGTCTTCGCGCCGGGCGTGTGGAACTCTTCGGGAACGAACTCGCCAGCCGGGTCGGGGCTGGCGGGCGCTTGGGGGTTGGCGACCGCTTTCTCCAGGTTCGCCTTGTACCCCGAGGCTTGGCATTCGACGAGCCAGTCCTCGCCAGCCGGTGACGGCACCATGAACTCGCACGATTCGCTGCCTCCCATGGCACCTGAATGAGCGTCCACGGCCAGGTAGTCCAGACCGCAGCGATCGAAGATCCGGCAATAGGCCTTGTAGTGCTGAGCGTAGGCGGCGTCCAGACCCGCGCTGTCCATGTCAAACGTGTAGGAGTCCTTCATGGTGAAGCGCCGCACCCGCATCAGCCCCGCCTTGGGTCGCGGCTCGTCGCGAAACTTCGCCTGGATCTGGTACCAGATCTGGGGCAACTGCTTGTAGCTGCGCAATTCCCCGACTGCAATCGAAGTGACAACCTCCTCCTCGGTCATTCCCAGGCAGAGTTCCCTGCCCCACCGGTCCTTGAGGCGAAACATGTCGCTGCCGATGTCATCCCACCGGCCGCTCCTCTTCCAGACATCCGCCGGATGCAACTCGGGCGTGTAAATCTCCTGCGCCCCGATTGCGTCCATCTCTTGCCGCACGATCCGCTCGATCTTGCGCAAGGATCGTTTGGCCAGGTACAGGTAGCAAAACAAGCCAGCGGACAGTTGACGGATGTAGCCGGCTCTCAGCAGCAGCTTGTGGCTGACCACCTCGGCTTCGGCAGGATCGTCCCGGAGAGTCGGGATGTGTAGGCGGCTCCAGCGCATGGGGGGAAATCGCGGGATTCGGCCGGCAGGCCGCCAGCACTTCGAAACCTCATCGTATCATCGCAATCCGGCATCCGAGGAAGGGCTCGGCAGGGCGGATCGGACTCACCAAGCCAGCGCGTAGGACTTGTCGCGACGCGGTCCCGCCGCGCCATACAGCACACCGCGCTCAAGGTCTACCATCACGGCTGTGGCATCGCCAATGCTCCAAGGCCCGGAAGGTTGAACGCGATGGCCGAGCGCCTCCAGGCCCTCGACTGTCTCGGGATCCATTCGGGTTTCCACACGCATCACACCGGGATGGACCTCACGGGGGAAAAAGGACGGCGGGAAATCGAGAATCTGGATCAGGGGGGCGTCGAGCGCGGACTGAATGTCCATGCCGAACTCGAGGACATTGAGCAGGAACTGCAAGTTCACCTGGTCCTGGGCGTCCCCCCCGGGCGTGCCCCATGCCATGAACGGCTTGCCGCCCTTCAATGCGAGAGTCGGTGTAAGCGTCGTGCGCGGCTGCTTGCCCGGCTGCAGGCTGTTCGACCGGTGCGCCTCAAGGAAGAAGCTCTGCATCCGCGTGCCGAGCACGAATCCCAGGCCTTCAACGATCGGGGAGGTGTGAAACCACCCTCCGCTGGGAGTCGCCGAAAAGACATTGCCGTGGGCGTCAGCGACGCGCGTTCCGGTGGTGCCGGGAGGGTCGGGGGTGAAAGCCACCGTCTCCGGAATACGGGCATGGGCCATGGCACCGCCGTGGAACGGATAGGGATTCCCCGGCCGGAGTTTCAGGGATGGGGAGGCCGGGTCGATCAGCTTGCGTCTCTCGTCGGCATACGCCTTCGAAAGCAGCCCTCGCTCCGGCACGCCGACGAAATCGGGATCGGCGTAGTACCACTCCCTGTCCGCATATGACAGCTTCATCGCTTCGGCCAGGAGATGCAGGTAAGGCACGGTGTTGTGCCCCAGCGAACGAATGTCGTAGGCCTCCAGAAGATTCAATGTCTGGAGCAATACGGGGCCTTGCGACCAGAACCCGACCTTGTAGACTTCCACACCACGGTAGGTCGTACGGGTCGGCTCTTCAATGCGCGGGCGAAACGCCGCGAGGTCTTCCATCTCGAACAGGCCGGTCGAAGTGAAGCCGTTGGCGTCCGTACAGGGAAACTGCTTCTGGAAGGCGACGATTTCGGCAGCGATTTCGCCTTTGTAGAAGAGGTCGTGGGCGGCTCTCAGCCCGGCAACGCGTCCATCGCCCGCAGCCTGCGCCTCGGCTTCCGCCAAGCGTCTGTACATGCTGGCCAAGTCCTGCTGGACTAGCAGCTCGCCAACCTCGGGCACCTTGCCGCCCGGCACGAAAATCCGAGCTGAGGTTGGCCACTCCGCGGTCATCCTCCGGGCGGCCCTGCCGAGGTTTTGCCGAAAGCTCGGAAAAACTGCGAAGCCCGTCTCGGCGATCTGGATCGCTGGGGCGAGGACTTCCCCCAGGCTCATCGTCCCGTACTTCTCCAAGGCCAGGATCAGAGTCCCGACAGCGGCGGGAACAGGGGCCGACAGGAAGCAATCGCCTGGAATCGCCTCGATTCCATTGCCCCGATACCAGTCGATGGTGGCCTTCCGGGGAGCCTGCCCTTGGCCATTGATAGCGACGACGCGGCCGGCCTCTGCGGAGTAGATCAGGATCGGCACTTCGCCGCCGATTCCGAAGCGGTCAAACTCGGTGACGGCCTGCGCGAAGACCGTGGCCACACCGGCATCTATCGCGTTGCCGCCAGCCTTGAGCATGTCAAGGCCAGCGTCACTGGCCTGGTGGTGCCCCGAAACCACGACTCCTCGACTGCCCATCACGAAGGGTCGTGTCCCGGCAACGAGGGCCGTCGCGGCGAGCAGACCCCCGACCGCGAGCCTGAAAGTCATGCTGAGAGTTGTTCGGCGGAGCATTGCGGGCTTGATCAGTATTGTAGGCGCAGCCCGGCGACAGGGCCGGCGAACGCGCGACAGGTCGGAATAAGCCCCGCCCAGTGATGGGAGATTGTCGGGAATCGCAACCCGCGCTAAGCTTAAGCCACGATTTCGTCATGAAGGATTCAAGCCGCCGCGCATTCCTGGGAGCCGGGGCGTTCGCCGGGGCTGCGTGGATCTCCTGCCAAGCACCGGAAGCCGAAAGCCCGGGCGCAGACTCAGGGCCGAGCGCCTTGGGTGCCCCCGTCAGACGCTACGGCGAGCGCAGCCCCTACGAGACGTCCGCGCGGGGCGTCCGTGACAGTCAGACGCCGGAAGCGGCTTCATCCCGCACGCCGCTCGACAAGACGTACGGCATCATCACGCCCTCAGCGCTGCACTTCGAGCGTCACCATGCCGGCGTGCCCGAGATTGATCCCGCAACACACAGCCTCACCATCCATGGCCTGGTAGACCGGCCCCTGGTGTTCTCTCTGGATGACCTGAGACGACTGCCGTCCGTTTCCAGGGTGCACTTCGTGGAGTGCTCCGGCAACAGTGGAGGCGAGTGGAGCCCTGCAGGAGCTCCGACCGTCCAACTCAGCCACGGTCTGGCAAGTTGCAGCGAATGGACCGGAGTCCCGTTGCGCATCCTACTGGAGGAGGCTGGAATCAAGCCTGAAGCGAAGTGGATTCTGGCAGAGGGCGCCGATGCCTGCCTCATGCAACGGAGCGCCACGCTGGAGAAGGCGCTTGAGGACGGTCTCGTGGCGTACGGACAGAACGGCGAGGCATTGCGCCCTGAGCAAGGCTATCCGATACGTCTCATCCTGCCGGGATGGGAAGGCAACACCAACGTGAAGTGGCTCAGGCGGATCAAGCTTACCGAGGGTCCACAGTACGTCAAAGACGAAACCTCCAAATACACCGAACTGATGGAAGACGGGACCGCTTGGATCTTCACGTTCGAAATGGATGCGAAGTCCGTGATCACCTCGCCCTCGGGCGGCCATTCCATCGACGGCGCCGGTTTTCACGAGATCAGTGGATTGGCTTGGTCCGGACGCGGAAAGATCACATCGGTCGAGGTTTCCACTGACGGAGGCGAGACCTGGACCGAAGCGACCCTGCAGAATCCGGTCTATTCCCGTGCGTTCACGCGATTCCGATTTCCGTGGCGATGGAACGGCAAGGAGTGCGTTCTGCAATCGCGATGCCAGGACGAGACCGGATACATGCAGCCCTCGCGAGAAGCTCTGATCGCGGAGCGGGGCCGGGTTTCGGCGTATCACTGCAATCGCATCAAGACCTGGAAGGTCGGTATCGACGGGAGCGTGTCCAATGTCGAAGCTTAGCCTCGCCGTGTTTCTCGTGTTCGCGACACAGACGCTTTGCGCCCAGTCGTACGGTATCGGCCGCCCTGCGACGGAAGCGGAGATCGAATCCCTGGATGTCACCATCGGGCCGGAAGGTCGTGAACTGCCCGATGGCAGCGGCTCCGTTCAAGAGGGAGCCCAGGTCTACGAGGTCCGCTGCAAGGAGTGCCACGGAGAATCGGGAGCGGGAGGTGACCACGCGGCGTTGGTCGGCAACCCGGAGCAGCTCAAGCAAGCGCCTCCAATCAAGACTGTAGGCAGCTTTTGGCCGTACGCCACCACACTGTTCGATTACACGCGGCGGGCGATGCCGTTCGAGGAGCCCGGGACGTTGACGGACGACCAAATCTATGCAGTCACCGCATATGTCTTGCACATCAACGGGATTGTCGACGAAAACGCCACACTGGACCGTGAATCCCTGCCCAAGGTTGAGATGCCGAACCGCGGCGGTTTCGTAAGGGACCCCCGTTCCAAGCCTTAGTACTAAGTGAGGTGCAGGTGGAAGAGCCCGCGAAACCACAAAAGATCCCGCTGGTCTTCTTCCGCACGCTGGCGGGGAGAGAACCCGTCAGGGATTGGCTGAAAGGGTTGAAAGAGGCTGTGCGTCAATCGATAGGGATGGACCTGCCGAGGGCGCAATGGCGATGGCCGGTATGCATGCCGCTATGCCGCCCGATCGGCAAGGGCCTAGGGAAGGCCCGGACGGACTTGCCGACGCAACGCGCAGCACGGGTCTTGATCTGTCTTTAGTGCGAGCACCTCGTGGGGCTGCACGGATTCATCAAGAAGACGCCGGCTACGCCGGAATCGGACCTTCCAACGGCACGCAAACGCCAGTAGGAGTTGGAGCGATGAGCCAAGAGAATATCGGGTCGAGCACTGGTGACTTTCTCAAAGAGGACGGCATCCTTGAGGAGACCCAGGCTCAAGCGATCAAAGAGGTCATCGCGTGGCAGCTTGCCGAGGCGATGAAGATGCAACAGATCTCAAAGAACAAGATGGCGGCGGTGCTCAAGGCGAGCCGTTCGCAGGTGGACCGTCTGCTCGACCTCCAGAATGACATTACACTCCGTAGCCTGCAACGAGCGGCAGCTGTAGTTGGACGCCGCGTGAACATCGAACTGGTGTAGGAAGCCGCGCACGAAGGAAAGCTAGCGGGCGCACCGGTCGGAACTCGCTCGTCTCGGTTTTGCGGTTTCGGGCCAGTGGCGCCTGCGTCGACTCGATCTGGTCATCACGGATGATCTCGTTCAGCTTCCCGAACCGGTCTGGCGGGGCTGACCGTCCGTTCCGAAACCGGACCCCCCTTCCGCCCGAACGTCGGCGGTCAATCGTCCGCTAATGGCACCCGCCTCAGTTGCCGAACGATCTATCTGTGGTCATCGATTTGGCCACCGAGGTGCCTCTGCGTTTGCTCCAAGGCCCCTGATCCGACCCGCAAGAAACACAGAGTCCCGTTCGCCGGGACAAGAATTGACGCTGAGCAGGACCCGCTCTGGGACCCACCCCGGGACGCACACCACACTCCGAGCTGCCGCGGACTGATCCAATTTGCCCGAACCGATCCGCTCAGCCGCCAAGGCGAGATACCCGCTGGTGATCGAAAACGCGCCCAATCATATCCGAGTCAAGGAGCTACGGATGGAGACGCGGATGTCCCCTCATCCATGCCGGAACACCAGCACGTCCCCGTCCTGCACGACGTAGTCCTTGCCCTCGAGGCGCAGGTTGCCGTGCTCTCGCGCCTTGGCATACCCACCATGGGACGCTAGCTCGCGCCAATTGATCGTTTCCGCCCGAATGAACTTCTTTGCGAAATCCGTGTGAACCGTGCCAGCCGCGACATGCGCCGACGTTCCGGCCTTAATTGTCCAGGCGCGACACTCAGTCTCTCCGGCAGTCAGAAACGACATCAAGCCGAGGAGGGCATATGTTGCTCCCACCAATCTTTCTATCCCGGACTCGGCCAGGCCGTAGCTATCCAGATACTCCTTGCGGTCCGCCTCGTCCAACTCGACGAGTTCAGACTCCACACTGCCGCACACGGGGGCAAGCGCCAGGTTTTTCTTTCCGGAAAGCAGTTCCGACCGGTACCGTTCCGCGACTGCGTCAATCGCATCGGTGTGCTCCTCCCCGACGTTCAGCACAAGCAGCATGGGCTTCTCGGAGAGGAATTGGAACCCCTTGATTCGTTTGGCCTGCTCCCGCGAGAGTTCGAGTTCCCGTAGCGGCCGCTCCTGCTCCAGCCAGGCGCGGCACTCGTGAAGCAGTTCCATTTCCAAAACAAGGTCGGGGTCCTTGACCCGCTTCAGGTCCTTCTCCACCCTAGCGATGCGGTTCTCAATGACCTGGAGGTCGTTCAGGACCAGCTCCAGATCAATATTTGCCCAGTCCCGCCTTGGATCGACGGACCCATCGACATGCATTACGGTGTCATCCTCGAACAACCTCAGGACGTGGGCGAAGGCGTCCACAGTGCGCAGGCTGCCAATGTAACTGGCTTCCCTGAGGACTTCACGGGACAGGCCCGGCATGTCGGCATACTCGATCGTGGCGGGGACGACTCTCTTGGGCTGGAAGACTTCGGCCAGTGCGCTCAGGCGCTTGTCCGGCACCTTGGCAATCCCAAGCTGGACCTTCGTCGCACCGATCCGGCTCTCGGAGGACGCACCGGTGAGGATCTTGAAGAGCGACGTTTTGCCGACCTGCGGCAAGCCAATAATCGCGGTCTTCATTCCGGTTCGAATCCCATCTTGGCACGAACGACCGATGACGAAGATCCGGCTTGGACGGAGCCGCCACGTGAACCGAAGGCATGCAAGGATTGCCCAGGGTGGCTGTCGTCGGTGGGTCTGTCGATTGGTCTCGCGCGCCGCAGGCCCAAACCCGGCGATCGCTGCCTCGTCAAGCGCGAATTCCCGCACAGGCTGCTCACTCGATCTGGCTCAACCTGACCAGAGCCCGGCCCCCGCCAGCGGTCACTCTCCGGGATCAGGCGAGTCCAGCACTCCGCCTACCCGCTCCGCGCAGAGTCGGTTCAGTCTGGGCGCACTATGCTGGAATGCAATGCCATCCGCATCTGAGTGCGCCGCACACAATCGTTCCAGCTTCGAAGACGAGTTCTTCCAGTTTCTCCGCATCCCCAGCATCAGCACGCTTCCCGATCACGCGAGCGATATCGCTCGGGCGGCGGAATTCGCCCGTGACCAGCTGGCGCTCGCAGGCCTCGAGTCCGTCGAGTTGATCGAGGGTGATGGCCACCCTCTCGTGTACGGCGAGTGGCTGGGGGCGCCAGGCAAGCCCACGATCTTGATCTATGGGCACTATGACGTGCAGCCGACCGACCCGATTGACGAATGGATCTCGGATCCCTTCGAGCCGACGGTACGGAACGGCCAAGTATATGCCCGTGGAGCGTCGGACGATAAGGGCCAGATACTGGCGAATATCAAGGCACTCCAAGCGTTGCGGCAGGCGAGCGGGCGTTATCCGGTCAATGTCAAGGTCCTGATCGAAGGCGAGGAGGAGGTGGGCGGGGAGGCCGTGACTGCGTTCGTGAAGTCCAATCCCACACGATTGGCAGCAGACGCCGCGCTCGTGTCGGACACGGCAATGTACATGCCGGACACTCCGACACTGTGCACGGGACTGCGAGGCATGGTCTACACCGAATGGTTCGCCCGAGGCGCTGCCCGCGACCTCCATTCGGGGCTATACGGGGGAGTGGCTCCCAACGCCGTCTTCGGACTGATCGAACTGCTCGCCCGGTGCAAGGACAGCGGTGGACGGGTTCTGATCCCCGGATTCTACGACGACGTCGAAGCGCCTTCCGAGGACGAGAAAGCAAGCTGGGACACCATAGATTTTGACGAGGAAGGCTATCGGCGCAACGAGGTATGTGCATCGACGCTCACAGGCGAGCCGGGGTTCAGCGTGTTCGAGCGGATCGGGGCGCGTCCGACCTTCGAGGTCCACGGCCTTCCCGGCGGATTCACGGGACCGGGAGCAAAGACAGTGATACCGGCCGCCGCTTCAGCGAAGGTTAGCGCCCGTCTCGTGCCGCGCCAGAATCCCGCGTCGATCCTGCAACTCATGAGAGAATTTGTCGCCGAACACTCGCCGCAAGGGATCGAGATCGACGTGCGATTGATCCACACCGCACCTGCAACGATGGTGGCAACCGACCACCCGGCTATCCGGACAGCATCCAGGGCTCTTGAGGAAGTTTGGGGCAGGAAGACCGTGTTCATTCGATCGGGTGGGTCGATTCCGGTTGTTGGGGACTTCCAAGAGCATCTCGGAATCCCAACAGTCCTGATGGGCTACGGCCTGCCAGACGACGCATTGCACGCGCCGAATGAGAAATTCAGCCTACGCAACTTCCACATGGGCATCGCCTCGACCGCACGTTTCCTGGAGCTGCTCGGAGCCCCGGAGTAAGACCATGCCAGAGACGGCATGGCGTCGAGGTGCCTCACTGGCTCGCAAGCGGCAGGCGCGCTCCAGCCTCGCGAAGCTCTTCATCCAATGCCAACTCGAGCCGCTCGACCATATCAGGCTCCAAGCTAGCGAGGTCGTTTTGCTCACCAAGGTCGACCGCCAGATTGTAGAGCTCGGTTTTCCTCGGATCGTAGAACCGGATCAGCTTCCAATCCCCCCTCCGAATCACGGAGTACGGATCGGAGCCGGGCCCGTGCCGGTAGTGGGGGAAGTGCCACACGAGAGCGCGACCCGGAAGCGGATCGCCCCGCAAGGCCGGACCCAAGTCGATGCCATCCACTGCGCGGTCCGCCGGCGGCCGAGTGCCCACCGCTGCAGCGATCGTGGGCAAGAGATCGATGCTGGCTATGGGCTGGTTCGACACGGAGCCGGGATTCGTAACCCTGGGCCATCGCACAATCCAAGGAGTCCGCAAGCCTCCTTCGTAGGCGAAGCCCTTGCCACTGCGCAACGGCGCGTTTTCCGTCGGGCGGCCCCGGCGATCCAGGCCACCGTTGTCTCCTGTGAAGACAATGATTGTTCGATCCGCCAAACCGGTTTGATCCAGCGTTGCAAGTATTCTGCCCACAGCGTCGTCAACGCTATGCACCATCGCGGCATAAACCGGATCGTCCTGCCCCTCGCCGTCCCGCAATCGCTCGTATTCCGCGACCAGGTCCGACTTCGCCTGGATCGGCGTGTGCACGGCGTAGTTCGCCATGTACAGCAGAAAGGGCGCTTCCTTGTTGCGTTGGATGAATTCCACCGCCTCGTCGGCCTCCCGATCCGTCAGGTATTCGCCCGGGTCGCGTGGCGTTAGAGTCGGGATGCCCATTGGCAGGCGCGGCATATCGACATACGGATCGAAATACGACGGAGGCTGGCCGTAGTCCCATCCACCGTAGTTCTCGTCGAATCCCTGGTCGACAGGAAGGTGGCCCGCCCCTCCCAAGTGCCACTTGCCGATATACGCACTCGTGTACCCGAGCGGCTTGAGCATCTCGGCAATGGTGATTTCGCTGTGGGGAAGCAGTAGCTCGTTGACGGGGGTCAGCAGTTCCCGGTCAGCACCTGCGGGTCGGTGATAGCCGAACTTGTTGCGGACGTTGGGCCACTGCCGGGCACTCAATTGAAACTCGGCACGGATCCAATCAGTAATGCCGAGCCGTGCCGGGGAGCGGCCCGTCATCAGTGCGGCGCGGGTCGGTGAACAGACCGCACAGGAAGCGTAACCGTCGGTGAACCGCATCCCGGTTGCAGCCAAGCGGTCGATATTCGGGGTTCGGTAGAAGTCGGAACCCTGGCATCCGAGATCCATCCAGCCCAGGTCGTCTACCAGCACGACGACTACGTTCGGAGGGGGTTCGACAGCCGCCAACGGCACCGCAATCACGATGGCAACTAGACATGTGAGACCGAGACGCTGCATTGTTCGTAACCTCACGCCTGGAAACGGCGCGAAACCGAGTCTAGCAAGGTCTGTGTCGGATAGAACCTAGGAAGCGGGTGGCACCGCCGCCGCTCGACCTCCCGCTAGCGGCCCGTGCACTCCGCGCTTTCGGAGACAAGATTCACTCTGCCCACTTGAAGGTTCTGTTCCACAGACGTCCTGCCGCTTGGCCAGTGCACCTCCAGGCGGAAGTCGCCTACGTCCTCGCCAACCCCGAAAAAGGCACGCGGGTCGCGGGCTGACAGGTAACTGCCGCTCCGAGTGACGGTTCGATACTGCGTAGGCCCGGACTGTCGATCCAGAACGAGCTGCGACCCGATGCCGTCGCGGTTGCTCTCGCAGCCCACCAGGGCCACCCCGACCCAATGGTTCTGCGTCTCCGTGGTATTGAGTGCAAGATAGGGAGCACCGTCCAAGTTGGATACGACAATGTCTGGGAGACCGTTCCCATCGAGGTCTCCGATTGCTGCCCCGCGACTTGCCCAGGTGGCGGCGAAGACACTGCCTGCGCTTTCGGAAATATTTGCCATGCGCCGCTCGACGAATTTGAAGAGCAGAGGTGACTGGCGGTAGCTCACGTGCGGCTGGGAGTACTCGATGGTGTCCATTACGTGGCCGTTCGCGAAGAACACCTCGAGAGTGCCATCGGCATCCGCGTCGAACGCTGCGAGACCCCAACCTGCTAACAGCTGGGTCGCCGACCCTAGCCCGGACCGCCCTGTCGAATAGTCAAACTGGCCCTCACCCATCCCGAAAAACAGCGCGTAGCGTTCTTGGGAGAGCGTTGTCACCAGCAAGTCCGGCTGGCCGTCTTGGTCGAGGTCGTCGAAGAGAATGCCCATCCCCGCAAACTCGTCACCGTCACCGTCATATGCCGTACCCGAGATGAGGGCTTCCTCGACGAATGTGCCATCTCCGCGATTGCGGAAGAGGAATTGGGGATGGGAGTCGTTCGCAACGGCAATGTCGATCCAGCCGTCGGTGTCATAGTCGGCGAACGCAAGACCAAGGCCCTTGCCTGGATGGGCGCCGATGCCGGACGACTCGCTTGCGTTCATGAACGTGCCGTCTCCGTTGTTCACAAAAAAGAGGCTTGACTCCGGCGGGAAAAGGTCCGGGTGGCAGTACGAGCGCCCATAGCTCGCCTCCATTCCGCAGCGGTGGTCCTGGCTAAATGTCCATTGCATGTATCGCAGGACTAGCAAATCGAGATCGCCGTCGTTCTCGGCGTCAAAGAAGCCTGCGCTCGTCGCCCAGCCTCGCGCATCGATTCCCGATTCCCGAGTCACGTCGGTGAAAGCCTTGCCTGCATCATTGCGGTAGAGCACGGCTGCAGGGACGTCTCCGGTTCCGATATTGGTCACTAGCAGGTCGGGGTCGCCATCGTTGTCGTAGTCACCAACAGCGGCTCCCATCCCATAGCCGCGCCCCTGGACGCCGTATTGCTCGGTGGCATCCTCGAATCGCATTCCGCCTCGGTTGAGATAGAGGCGGTTCCAGTACCTGGGATCCGACTTGGACGGTTCGGCGCCATGGGGTTGCGGGAATGCGAGTTTGGCTCCATTGACGAAGAAGACGTCCATGCGACCGTCAGTGTTGACATCGAACACCGCCACCCCACTCCCCATCGTCTCGGGGAGATACTTTCTCGGCGTCTTTGACGCCTCGTGATGAAACTCGATGCCGGACGTCGCCAAGACGTTCTCAAATTGCTGGCCTGTCACGGACATTGCAGCGGCCAGCACGAATGGGGCGAGGCATGACCTCGGATGCAGCATCGCTTCCCCAGTATGATGGGGCGGCATGCACTGTAGGCTGTTGGTCGCACTGGCGCTCGGCGTGGTGCGGCTGCTTGGCCAAGCGCTGAGCGGGCACATCACTACAGATGACGGAATGCCGCTGCCGGCGGCATCGGTCATGGCATTGCACTGCGGCGAATCGGTGTCATTGCCGATCCCTCTTGACCAGAACGGAGGATTCCGGCTCGAACGGAACGACGGAGGCAAGGATTGCTCCATTTGGGTCAATAGTCCCGGATACCGGCCGTCCGGTACTGCGATATCCAACCTGCCGCGCAGTCCCCGAATTCCGGCAATCGTGCTGTATCGGCTGGGCAAGAGCCATGGCGAGAGCATTAGCGCATCCCATCTGATGGCCCCTCCCGAGGCCAAGCGGCACTATCACGCGGCGATGAGGGAATTGCAGAGGCACGACGGCCCGGAGCCCGTTGCCGTCGACGAACACCTTCGGGCAGCGGTCGAAGCGTTCCCGGGCTACGCCCAGGCATGGTTCGAAATCGGGCGCTTGAGACTGGCCGGGGGAGAACCCGAGGGGGCATTGCAAGCGCTGCAACGCGCTGTCGAAGCGGATCCTTGGTTCGTGAGCCCATACGAGCCCTTGATCTTGCTGCTCCGGGCCGCGGGAAAGCCCGATGCGGCAGCAACGGCCTGCCAGGGGCTGCGCCGGATCAATTCACGCCTACCAGCCGACTGCGGGATGCGGTAGCTTGCATGCGAATGTCCGCGAACCTCTGCACCTGGCCACAATGGCGATTGCTGCCAATGGTCCTGGCCAGCGCCCTGCTCATCGCCGAAGACCGCGAATTGACGCTGGACCCAGCCAATCTTGGCTTACCCGCCTCAGAGGCGAACGCCTTGGCCATGGCGATCCGAACCGAGGCCTGGACCACTGCAGAGGACATCTTGTTCATGGCCGCCGATGCGGATTCGGCAAATGCGAAGGTCCTGCGTGCTCTAGGGGTCGCCCACTATCAGGCAGGCCGGTACTTTCCGGCAGCGTCGGCCTTGAAGCGCTCGGACGCAATCAGGACGCTGAGCCAGAATGAACGCTTCCTGCTCGCCAGTTCGTACCTGAGGATCAGGAGAGGGCATTGGGCTCGCGCCGAGCTTGAGAGACTGGTCGAAGAACACCCAGACAACGGCCGGTATCGCCATTCTCTGGCCCGGATCTACTACGACCAGCAACGCTTTGTCGACGCGGCTCAATCGGCCCGAGAGTCGATTCGCCTCGACCCGACGTCCGTCGAAGCACACGATCTACTCGGGCAGTGCCTGGAGGGGATGGGTGACTTTTCGCAGGCCACCAACGTCTACAACCATGCGATTTCGCTGGACGAGCAGAACGAAGTCCGGTCCCCATGGCCGCACTTCCATCTCGGAAGCCTCCTGCATGACCTCGGACACCTCGCCACCGCCGAGGTGTCGCTGGGCACCGCACTTCAAGTCGATGCAGAACATGGGCCGTCACTCCGGGAGTTGGGAATCGTCTACCAAAAGTCGGGAAAGCTAGACGCGGCCGTCGAGGCCCTGCAGGCGGCTGGCAGACTCCTGCCGGACGATCCGAGCATTCAATACTTGCTCGGCCGAATTCATCTCCAGCGTGGGGATGCCGTTCGCGGCGAGATCGCGCTGGAGCGCTTTCGGGAGATTTCGGACAGGGAACACTAGGAACGAGCCGCTCAGTTGTGCCACTGGCCCAGCTTAACGCCCGGCCATGCTTGGCGCGGCTCGTTCTCCCCTGGTTTCAACCCAGGCGGGTGCTGACAGTCCCGGACTGGTTCGTCCAGAAACTGCGGAACTCCCGCGCCTCCGAAGTCTGCGCATGGCTGCTTGCACGTCAAGCGAGTGGCATTCGGCCGAGCGGGCGGCTTTCGAGGGCTAGGCTATGATTTGGGGAGCGCGTCAGGTTGGCCGACACGCGGGGCGGTTGAGATTAGAGGGAGCGAAATAACAGATGATTGGTCATCCTAAGGTCTTGGAAGCATTGCGGAAACTGCTGAAGTGTGAGTTGACTGCGATCAACCAGTCATTCCTTCACGCGCGGATGTGCCTGGATTGGGGCTACGAGGGGGTCGCGAAGCGAATCCGCAAGGACTCAATCGCCAACATGCTCTTTGCCGAGCAGCTTATCGACCGGATTCTGTTCCTGGAGGGAATGCCGAGCCTGCGCGACACGGATGCCATGTCCATCGGGAACGACGTTGCCAAGATCCATGCCAACGACCGCGCTCTCGCCGTCAAGACGGCGGAATCTGCCAATCAGGGCATCAACGTCTGCGTCAAGAACAATGACGACACATCGCGCGAGCTCATCGAGAGCATACTCGCCCAGGAAGAAGACCGAATCGACTGGCTCGAGTCCCAGCTCCAGATCATTGACGACGCCGGCCTGGGGCTGTACCTTTCGCAACAGATCCGAAGAGGCTAGAGCCGGTCCCCTGTCCGGAACCGGCACGGACGCGGTCGGGTACGGACCGGATCGGCTATTCTTGGTTCCACCTTGCCGTCCCAAGCGGAATACGCCCTAGCGCTCGATCAGTACGCGAGCTTGGGCGTCGATTGCGACGCGGCACTTGCGACACTCCCTTCGATCCCCCTGTCAATGCACTGCTGGCAGGGAGACGACATCCGCGGGTTCGAGAGTTCCGGAGATGAGATCGGAGGCGGGCTGGCGGTCACCGGGAACTATCCTGGCCAAGCCAGGACTCCCGATGAACTGCGCACCGACTTCGAAAAAGCACTGTCCCTGATTCCCGGCCGCCACCGCTTCAACCTCCACGCGATCTATGCGGAAACCGAAGGACGCAAGGTGGAACGCAACGAACTGCTCCCGGAACACTTCGCCACTTGGGCGGACTGGGCCCGCTCCATCGGGATCGGCCTCGACTTCAACCCGACCTTCTTCTCCCATTCAAGAGCGGAGGACGGCTTCACGCTCGCCCATCCGGACCGAGGCGTGCGAAATTTCTGGATCGAGCACGGCCAGGCCTGCCGCAGGATCGGAGCCGCATTCGGCGAGGCGCTCGGAACGCCGTGCCTCACCAATGTCTGGATTCCTGATGGCTACAAGGATATTCCGGCCGACCGAAGAAGTCCGCGGGACCGCTTGGTGGCATCGCTTGACGAGCTGTTTCGCGAGCGCTTGGCACCCTCCGCCAACCTCGACGCCGTGGAATGCAAGCTGTTCGGCCTCGGGTCGGAGAGTTACGTAGTTGGTTCGCACGAGTTCTATCTGGGCTACGCCATATCGCGCGACACGGTACTGTGCCTGGACGCGGGCCACTTCCACCCCACGGAAGTCGTGTCGGACAAGATTTCCTCGGTAATGCTGTGGATTGACCGACTCCTGCTGCACGTGAGCCGTGGAATCCGTTGGGACAGCGATCACGTCGTCGTCCTGTCCGACGAGATGAGGGAGCTCGGCAAGGAACTGGTCCGCGGCGGATACCTGCCACGAGTCCATATCGGCCTTGATTTCTTCGACGCCAGCATCAATCGGGTCGCAGCCTGGGTGATTGGCGCCAGAGCGGTGCTGAAAGCGCTGCTGCTGGCGCTGCTGGAGCCAACCGGCAAGCTCAGACAGATGGAGCTGCAACAGGACTACACTGGTCGCCTAGCCCTGCATGAGCAACTCCTGACAATGCCTTTCGGAACGGTCTGGGACCGGTACTGCGAGATGCAGGGCGTCCCGACCGAATCCTGCTGGCTCCAGGAAGTCCGACGCTACGAAGCGACGGAACTCGGGCGGCGCAAATGACACTCACGACCCGAGACCCGCTTCCATGAACCTGACGACGCGAGCTGCGGACAGCAGCCACGACCCCGACTTCCTGTACGAATTCGACCGCGAACCGATCCCTCGGTCCAGACTGCTCGGGCCGGGATACTTCGCCGGGGCGTATGCCGGCGAGCATGTCGCAGCGACCGAGTTCGTGATCGGCGTGACGTTCGTCAACTGGGGCGCCAGCGTTCAGGACATCTTTTTGGGGCTCGTGATCGGGAACTTGCTGGCGGTACTGACTTGGGCGCTGGTATGCGCCCCGATCGCGGTGGACACTCGGCTGACCCTGTACTGGTACCTGCGAAAGATCGGCGGCCCGCGCCTGACCTCGATCTACAACCTCGTCAACGCGTTCCTCTACTCGATCATGGCTGGCTGCATGATTACGGTTTCTGCATCGGCGGTCCGCATCCCGTTCGGGATTCCGCCACAACTGAACTGGTATCCCACTGATTTCCGTTTCGTGCTGGTTGTGCTTGGCGTCGGCGCAGTCGTCGTCACACTGGCAATCTTGGGATTCAAGAAACTCGCGACGTTCGCCACTGTCTGCTCGCCGTGGATGTTCCTGATGTTCATCGTCGGCGCAGTCGCGGTCTTGCCGGAACTGTTTGCATCAAGCGAGAGTGCAACATTCTTCGAAATGGCCCGGCAATCGGTGTGGACCGGAAGCACTCCGGACGGTAGCGAGCCGATGGGTTTCTGGAAGGTCGCGGCGTTCGCTTGGATCTGCAATCTCGGCATGCACGGCGCACTCTCCGACATGGCGCTGTTCCGGTACGCACGAAAGGCCTCGTATGGCCTCTTTTCGTCGTTTGGGATGTTCCTGGGCCATTACCTGGCTTGGATCTGTGCGGGGCTGATGGGCGCCGGGGCAGCCATGCTGATGCAGCGCCCCCTAACGACCCTCGATGCGGGTGAAGTCGGCTATCAAGCGCTCGGATGGGTAGGCGTGCTCGCCGTGGTGATCGCCGGGTGGACAACCTCCAATCCAACGCTCTATCGCGTTGGCCTTGCGCTTCAGGCCGTGACTCCGAACTGGTCGCGGGCCAAGGTAACGCTCGTCGCAGGCGCAGCTACAACGGTCATTGCCTGCTTCCCATTCGTATTCACGGGACTGCTCGACTACGTCGCGATCTACGGACTGCTGATGTCCCCCATCGGTGCCATTGTCGTGACCGAGCACTGGGTATTCCCGCGCACGGGCCTGCGCAGATACTGGGCTACGAGCCACGGCGGCAGCTTGAACTGGGCGGCCATGCTCGCCTGGGGATTGTCGGTAGCGTTCGCGGTCATTCTCGAGCAAAGCGGCATCCTGCATCTGTTCTTTCTCTTCCTGCCCGTTTACGGATTCGCCATGGCCTCCTATTGGTGCCTGGCCAAGGCCATGGGGGCGAGCAAGCCCGATGATTTGGAGCAAGCGGTAGAGTCGGAGGCCGCTCCACCTCCGGAACCCATGATTCCTCCGCAAGCGGCGCGAACTTCGCTGCCGACGATCCTCTCAGGCGCGATTGCCGCCGCGGCCCTGGCGTCGTGCCTCTGGCTCGTTTATTGCCTCATCGACGCACCGGGCGACGGCTATCGGGATGCGCTGTCACAGTTTCAGTCCCAGCTGGCTATTCCCACCCTGGTTTACTTCGTCGCAGGGACTGTCTACTTCTCGCTGAGGGAACGCAGAAGAAATACCAGTCTGACCCGATAGCGGGCGCCCTGGGGAAGGTCCAAGAACAGGGCCTTGCGTGGAAATTCGCGAGTGCCACGCGGTGCCCGGGGCGCCAATCCGCGGATTCTGTGCGAAATGCCGACACCGCCAGCTTCCTGTCTGGAAGCGGCAGGACCGCCAAGACGGCGCCAACTTGGAACAGCACGGTGCTGGCGATCCTGGATGTGGTGTCCGGACTGAACGGAAGCAGCCCACCGTCGTGGTTGTCGCGCCACGAGCAATACATCAGCAAAGCATTTCGAATGGCCGCCTCGGTCCGCATCACGGCCCGTATCACGAAGTCCCACCATCATCCGATCCGAATACCGGAATGCTCGCGGTTCAACGTCTCCTGGCGGCAGCGACGCGCGCCGTACCGGCCGACAGCCAGAGCCAAGATCAGGTCTGACAGAACGAGGGCAACTCCCCAAACCCAGTCATCGTTGAGCACCGACGGGAACTGCCGGCGGCTCCAATCGCCCGCGCTTGCTTTCGCCGACGTGCCGTCCCTGCCTGGACGCCTCTATTGATCGGGTCGGTTCACCGAAATGCCGCGGTTTTCCCACCTGACGCCATTGGTATACAATCTGCTTGGCATTTCCGGTTCGGCCCAGCAGCTGACCCGGTCAGTGCTGAAAGAGAGGTTGACCGGTGAAGATACCCATCAGCGTCCAGATCAACGGACGCCAGTACGACAGAGAAGTGGAACCGCGACTGCTGCTGGTTCATTTCATTCGCGACACCCTACGATTGACCGGAACGAAAGTGGGTTGCGACACAAGCCAGTGCGGTTCCTGCACTGTACTGCTGGACGGCGTTTCCGCCAAGTCGTGCACTTGCCTGGCGGTGCAGGCAGACGGCGCGTCGATCACCACCATCGAAGGGTTGGCGGGGACCGACGGGCTGCACCAGATTCAGGAGTCGTTCTGGAATAAGCACGGGCTACAGTGCGGATTCTGCACGCCCGGCATGATCATGGCGTCCCAAGAATTGCTGCGGTGCAACTCGGATCCGAGTGACGAGGAGATTCGCCACGGATTGGAAGGCAACCTCTGCCGCTGTACCGGCTACCAGAACATCGTGCGCGCCGTACGTGATGCGGCAGGGTCGATGGAAGGAGGTTCCCAATGAGCGCCTCGACATTTGGTTCCGGCATCCGCCGAAGGGAAGACCCGCGCCTGATCACGGGCAGCGCCACCTACACGGACGACATCAACCTGCACGGCACACTGCACGCGGCGATGCTACGTAGTCCATACGCCCATGCCCGGATTGCGGGAATCGACACGTCTCAAGCATCGCAGGCTCCCGGCGTCGTGGCCGTATACACTGCTGCGGACACGGAGGGGGAACTGGCGCCAGCACCGTGCGCGTGGCTGTTGCCGAACTCCGAACTGAAGATCGCCGACTTCCACTGTCTGGCCAAGGAAACGGTGCGCTATGTCGGAGACATCGTGGCGGTGGTCGTCGCGGAGTCGCAATACCAGGCATGCGACGCGCTCGACCTGATCGAGGTCGATTACGAGCCTCTCGACACGGTCGTCGAGCCTAAGCAGGCAGCCGCAACCAATGCCCCGCAGCTGCACGCAGGGATCGAAGGCAATCAAGCGTTCCACTGGACTGTCACCGGAGGCGGCGACATCGGAGAAGCGTTCGAGAAGGCGGATGTCGTCGTCAGCGAGACGATTGTCCAGCAGCGCCTGATCCCGAACGCGATGGAACCGCGCGCGGCCTTGGCGAGCTACAAGCCCGCCACAGGCGAGCTCACCTTGTGGAGCACGACCCAGAATCCGCACATCGTGCGATTCCTTTGCTCGCTGGTCACAAATGTCCCGGAGGATCGGTTGAGGGTTATCGCCCCGGAGGTGGGAGGCGGATTCGGCAGCAAGATCGCAGTCTACCCGGCCGACTTCATCACGGTCTTCTGCTCCAAGCGTCTCGGTGTCCCGGTGAAGTGGGTCGAATCGCGCACGGAGAATTACCAAGCCACAACCCACGGAAGGGACCACATCCAAGAGATCGAGCTCGCCGCGACAGCTGACGGCAAGATCACCGGAATTCGAGCTACCGTCTGGGCCGGGATGGGCGCCTACCTTTCCACGGCGGCCCCGGGCATCCCGACGATCTTGCACGGACTGATGCTGTCGGGTGTGTACGACATCCCCGCGATTCATGAAGACGTGTACGGAATCTATACCAACACGACTCCAGTCGAGGCCTATCGCGGAGCCGGACGGCCCGAGGCAACTTTCATGCTCGAACGCCTCGTGGACCTGCTCGCAGCCAAGATCGGGGCCGACCCGGCCGAGATCCGCAGGAGGAACTTCATCCCGAAGTTCGACGACGGCCACGATGTTGTCACCGGCCTGACATACGACAGCGGCGACTACGCCGGCGCGCTCGGCAAGCTGCTGGACGAGGCAGGCTACGCCCAGTTGCGAGCGGACCAGGCCGCGGCACGCGAGAACGGTCGATACATCGGCCTGGGGCTTTCGACCTATGTCGAGATCTGCGGCCTGGGACCGTCCCAGGTCGCCGGCGCGATCGGTTTCCAAGGGGGGCTATGGGAAAGCGCGATCCTGCGCTTCCACCCCAGTGGAAAGGTTCACGTGATGATCGGGGCCTCGCCCCACGGTCAGGGCGAGGAGACCACGTTCGCCCAGATTGTCGCGGGGGAGCTTGGCGTGTCCCCGGACGACGTCAAGGTCATCCACGGGGACACGGACAACACTCCGATGGGCTGGGGCACCTATGGAAGCCGGACAACAGCGGTCGGCGGGGCGGCCCTTGCGCTCGCAGCCCGCAAGATCAGGGAAAAGGCGAAGATCATTGCCGCTCACTTGCTGGAGGCAGCCGTCGAGGACATGGACTACGAGGACGGCAAGTTCTTTGTCAAGGGATCGCCCGACTCGAGCAAGACCATCCAAGACATCGCGCTCATGGCAAACGTCGCCTGGAACATGCCGGAAGGAGTCGAAGCAGGACTGGAAGCGACTTCGTTCTATGACCCGCCAAACTTCGTGTTCCCCTACGGTGCGCACCTCGCGGTAGTGGAGATCGATCCGGAAACGGGGCATGTCGAACTGAAGCGGTATGTGGCCGTGGATGACTGCGGCCCCCAGATCAATCCTGTCATCGTCGAAGGTCAGGTCCACGGCGGTATCGTCCAAGGCATCGGGCAAGCCCTGTGGGAGGAGGCCGTCTACGACGAAGGAGGCCAGCTGCTAACCGGCTCCATGCTCGACTACGCGATTCCTCGCGCCGACCGCCTTCCGGACATCGAAGTCCACTCAACCGTCACTCCGTCGCCGCACCATCCGCTGGGCGTGAAGGGCATCGGCGAGGCTGGCACAATCGCTTCTACGGCCGCAGTCTACAACGCAGTCATTGACGCTCTCCAGCCGCTCGGCGTGGAGGGCGTGAGAATGCCACTGACGCCCGAGCGCGTGTGGCGGTCCATCCAGGACGTACAGGAGAGGAACTGAGCCATGTACGCACCCGAATTCCAGTACTATCGCGCGGCATCCGTGGCCGAGGCTGCGGAACTCCTGAGCAAGAATCCTGACGCCAAGATACTCGCGGGCGGACATAGCCTCATTCCAGTGCTCAAACTGCGGCTCGCGGCACCGTCGGCGCTGATCGACATCGGCCGAATCGAGGTGTTGCGCGGGATCGAATGCAGCTCCGGAACCATCCGCATCGGAGCATTGACGACGCACGCCGAACTGGCCGCTTCGGCCGAACTGAGAGCCAGAGCCCAAGCGCTCGCGGAAGCAGCCGGAATGATTGGCGACCCGGCAGTCCGCAATCGCGGCACGATAGGGGGCAACGTCGCCCACGCAGATCCGGCATCCGACCTGCCCCAGGTACTCTCTTGCCTGGGCGCCGAATTCCTAATCACCGGTCCCCAAGGAGAGCGGAGGCTTGGGGCATCGGAGTTCTTCGAGGGTCTGATGTCGACGGCGTTGGGCGAGGATGAGATCCTGACCGCCATCGAACTGCCGGAAGCGGGCGCGGGCGAGGGCTCAGCCTATGCCAAGTTCGCCCACCCTGCCTCGCGGTACGCCGTCATAGGAGCAGCGGCCAAGGTGGCTGCCAACAACGGGACCTGCACCGCAGCAAGCGTTGTGCTGGGCGGCCTTTGTCCCGCGCCGGTACGCGCAGAAGCTGTCGAACGGGCACTGGTCGGACGGTCCTTGACCGACGAAGCAATCGGCAGCGCCTCCCGAGCTACGGCAGAATCCCTGGACGACGACGAAGTGCTAGGTGACGTATATGCTTCGGCGGGGTATCGCAAAGCGGTTGCGCCCGTCTGGGTCCGGCGCGCTGTGACCGCGGCCGCCTCACGGAGCGGCTAGACAGCGAACCGCGTCCATGAGCGATTCCAAGCCGATTCCCGGCTCCATCGACGAACTGGAGTCGTTACTGGCACGAGAGGACTATGTGTCCGGTCGCGCCCTGTCGACGGCTTTGTACCTGGCGCTGCGGCTTGGACGGCCCATCCTGCTGGAAGGCGAGGCCGGCGTTGGCAAGACAGAGGTGGCCAAGGCTCTTGCCGGATGCCTCGACCGGGACCTGATTCGACTGCAGTGCTATGAAGGGCTGGACATCCATCAAGCAGTGTACGAGTGGAATTATGCCCGGCAGGTCCTGGAAATCCACTTGATGCGCGACGGTGGCAATCTGGACCGGACGGCTGCCGCCAAGGAACTCTTCAGGAGGGAGTTCCTCATTGAGCGGCCACTGCTGCGTGCACTCGAGCATGACGGGCCAGCCCCTGTGCTGCTGATCGACGAACTTGATCGAGCCGACGAGGAATTCGAAGGGTATTTACTCGAGATGCTCTCGGATTTCCAGGTGACGATTCCGGAACTCGGGACGGTCCGCGCACCGCGTCCTCCGATCATCCTCATCACGTCGAACCGAACGCGAGAGCTTCACGACGCTCTCAAGCGACGGTGCGTATACTGCTGGATCGACTATCCTGATTTCGAGAAAGAGCTCCGGATTGTCGAAACCAAGGTCCCGGGAGCAGGCCGAGCTCTCAGCGAGCAGGCCACCGCATTCGTCCAGGAACTGAGGCAGGCGGACCTGTACAAGAAGGCGGGCGTTTCGGAAACTCTGGACTGGGTCACAGCCCTCGTGGCACTCAACGACAACCGCGTCACCCCGGAACGAATCGATCAGACGCTAGGGCTCCTTCTGAAGAACCAGGAAGATATCCACACCGTCCGCGGGGATCCAGTAAGGGCGATGCTGGACCGGGCCCAAAATCGGGGCGTTCGGACCAGCTACGCGGGTCAAGAGCCTGCCAACAAATGGGCCACCTCCTCGAAAACCTGACGGCGTTCGCCCGGTTTCTCCGGTCGCTCGGACTGGCAGTGCCAGCCGGCAGCACAATCGAAGCCGCACGGGCGGCCCAGTGCATCAACATCGGGAAAAAGGACGATTTCCGGCTCGCGCTGCGGGCGATGCTCGTAAGCCGGGCGGAAGACTTGCAAGTATTCGACCAGGCCTTCCAGGCGTTCTGGAAGGAACCGTCCGGAACGAGCACAAAGCTGGACTTGCGGCCGCTCGGAAGCGAGCGGCGCTTCGGCGAGCCGATCGTCGAAATGGAGTCGCTGGCCGGAGACACCGGCTCCGTCGTGCCCGATCAGGGCGCAAGAGTCGAGCGTGTCGAAATCGCAACCTACAGCCAACGAGAGGTCCTGCGCCAAAAGGACTTCAAGAGCTTCACCGCGGAAGAGACGGCCCAAGCCATCCGCCTCCTCCGCGAAATGCGGTGGCGTCCGGAACCAAGAAGGACAAAGCGCTGGGTAGCGGGCCGGGGTACATCCGCCGATCTCCGCAAGCTGCTCGCCAAGTTCGCATGGCGGGAAGCCGACCCGACACCACTGCCAATGCGGTTGCGAAAGACGGCTCCGCGTCACCTGGTTCTGCTTTGCGACATCAGCGGTTCGATGGAGCGATACACCCGGATGATGCTATGGTTCGCCTGCTGTCTGGCCGGCAACCTCCGGAGCGTCGAATCGTTCGTCTTCGCGACACGCCTCACCCGAATCACAAAGAAGCTGCGCGGACAACGCGGAAGCAACCCCTTGCGAGAAATCGGCCGGCTCGTGCCCGACTGGTCCGGTGGCACGTGCATCGGAGATGCCGTGCGCGTCTTCAACACCCAGTGGGCGCGGCGGATTCGCCGGAACGGAGCGGTCGTCCTGCTGGTGTCTGATGGCTGGGACCGCGGGGATCCTGAGTCGCTACGACGGGAGGTCGCACGATTACAGCGGTCATGCCACCGGTTGATTTGGCTCAGCCCATTGCTGGGCGACCCGCGCTACGAGCCACTGACGAGAGGGCTGCAGGCTGCCCTGCCCCACGTTGACAACTTCCTGCCGGTTCACAATCTGGCAAGCCTCGACCGGCTCGCGGTGCACCTGAACACCCTGCCGCAAGGAGCTTAGACCCGCTAGACTCGCAGCGCGAAGATTGGAACCTCGCGGCGACGGAAACCCACGCGGCAGGGCATTCGGATAGGCTAGCCCTGATTCCCAACGGTCAGGAAAAATGTGACGATTCTGCCCTTAGAAGAAGCGTAGCCGGAGGGTGCGGTTGTCGAGCCAGGGGAGGGGCTCGCGCAGGTCCGCGTATCCGGCGGCCAGTAGCAGCGGGTTGTTGGCCCGCCGTCCGAGGCTGACGACAATCTCGGTGGCGGTGATCTCAATGTGGCCCGTGGCGCGCACCAGCTTGTCGAAAATGGTGCGGGCCTTGGCGGTGGCGAAGCCTTCGCCGACCCGCAGCCCGAGCAGGCGGTACAGCGAGCTGGCCATCAGGGTGAGCTGGACGTCGAAGTCGACCCTCAGCGGCACGGCGGCCGAGAGGGCGTCCATGTGGAAGAAGTCGATCGCATCGGCGATGGTGTTCTCGATCACCATGCGGCGGGCATAGCGGTCGATCAGGGGGGCGACCGGGCAGTCCATCTGGTTGGTCAGCAGCAGGGTGGGCTTCTCGTGGCCGAGGTCGGTGACGGCGATCTGGCGGATCGGTTGGGGGTAGCCGCGGAGCCGGACCGTGCTGTTGAGGATGCGCGGGGTACGGTAGATGCGGCCGACATTGGAAAGCGTCACCTGGCGCCATTGGGAGGCCGGGGCGGCCAGCAGCTCGTTGACCAGCTTGGGGCTGCGGCGGCGCAGGGTGAGGAAGTCGATGCCGAGTTGGTCGAGCCGGGCGAGGTAGGCGTAGGTGGTCAGGCGGGAGTCGAAGACGAGTTCGGCCGGGTACTGGCCGGTGCGGTCCTTCCAGGCTTCGGCGAAGCGCAGGATGGCGGCGTTCTGGTCGGCCTTGCGCAGGCTGGCATCGGCCCAGGCGAACAGGCGCGAGTCGGCGTCGCGGGCGAGGAAGGCGAGGATGCCTTTCTGGCGGCGGCTGCGCTTGGAGACGTAGTGGCGCTCGATGAGCGCGTCGTGCCCGTGGAAGGGAATGGTGTGGAAGTCGAGGTCGAAGGATTGGCCGAGGCCGAGCGGGGGCTCGAGGGTGCGGATGGCGTGGTGGAAGGCATCCATCAGGGCGGGGCCGTGGCGCGGATCAGTGCGGCAGGAGTATTCGGTCAGGGAGGAGCGCTTGGGGACGGCGTTGAGGCCGGCGAAGAGGGCGAGGCCCTGATCGAGGGTCTCGGGCATGACGCGGGAGGGGCGGCCGATACCCCACAGCTTGAGGGCGAGCAGGGAGCGGACGGCGCAGCCGGCCGGGAGCATGGAGCTGGAGGGCAGGTGGTGGCGCGCGAGCAGGGAGTCGAGGCCGAGGCGGGCCAGGTCGGCAGCGAACAGGAAGAGGCCCCCGAAGTCGGTGCGGAAGCGGCGGGGAGCGAGGTCGAGGAGGCGACGGTCGGCGACGGGCGCGGGGGTGGGGAGGGCGCGTTGGGCGAGTTGGTCAGCGGTGCGGCGCCAGAGCTTGGGCACCCCGTGCCGGTGGAGCACGCGGGAGACAGTGGTAGCGCTGACGGGGAGCTGTTCGTGGGCGCTGAGGTGCTGGGCGATTTCGGCGGCGGAGAGGTCGCGTTCCGAGCGCAGGGCGAGGATGCGCTGGTCGCGGTCGGGGCCGGGCGGAGGCTTGCGACGGCCGCGCGGGTCGGGCAGGAAGAAGGGCTGGTCGGGGTGCTGGAGGAAGGCGGAGCGGAGGTTGCGCAGGGAGCCCGGGGCGTAGCCGAAGCGGCGGGCGGCCTCGGGGAGGGGGGTGCGCTCGACGAAGAGGCAGCGCAAGGCTTCGTAGCGGCGGTGGGTGGGATTGGAGGGGACGAGGAAGTGCTGAGCGGGGTCCTGCATGTCTAACTGCATGTTAGCATGCAATGACCACTATATGTCAACATGTCATGGAGGGGGGCATGAAGGGGCTGCGTGGAAGGTTCAGCCAGCGGGAGGGGGCAGGTGTGGTGGCGCATCAGGCAGCCCGCGGGGAGTGAGCGGACACAAGTCGGCGTCTGAGCTATAAAGTATTGATATACAGATGGATATGCTCATGGAATGGGATTTGTAAAGCACAGGGTCAGTGCCCGGAAAGTGGGTTGCGAGGTCTTCGCCGACGCAGTCCTCGGCATGGATTCGGAGGCGTCCAGAGTTCGTCAAGCGAACTGGGGGATTTCACACATAAAATATTGGTAGTGACATGCAAATTTGCACAAATAGATTCAGATTCTGATTGGTAAGTGCCTATTGCACATTGCCTTCAGCCCCAACAAGCCGCTCAAGTCTCACATGTGGAATCCTAGTTGGTAATCAAGGCTAGGAGGCACCCTGCCAGACCCAACCAAGCGAGTCAGGGCTCAAGCTACGAGGGCATTGCCACCATGGAGTTCCAAGGCCGATACGAAGTTGACGCGACGCCGGAGAGCATCTTCGACGCGCTGACTCGCCCGGAGACGGTCGCGTCCTGCCTGCCTGGATGCGACTCATTGGAGCCGCTCGGCGACAACCGGTACCAAGCCACAATGACGATCGGAGTCGCGGCGATCAAGGGCCGTTTCAAGGGTACTGTCGAGCTTCGAGACCTGGACCGCCCGTCGTCCTACGTGATGCAAGTCAGCGGACGCGGAAACGCCGGCTTCGCCACCGGGGAAGCCCGAGTGACAATCGAGAAGCAGGACACGGCGAGTTCGATTTCGGTGCAAGCCAAGGCACAAGTAGGGGGGGCCGTAGCCCGGGTTGGCCAGCGCCTACTGGCAGGAACGGCAAAAATGATCGCCGACAAGTTCTTTGCGTGCTTGCGCAAGAGAATCGAGGCTGCCTCCGACCCTGCACTGCCCGGTTCCTGACGACCAGGCCGCCTCGAGGTCCGCACGCAATAGAGACAAGTCGGCCTGGAGCGGCGCTCAGGTGTCGACGGTGAAGAGAGGGGTGGATCAGCGGGAAATCAAGTACAATCTGACAACCGTGCTCAACAGACGTGACTTCGGCATATCTACCGCCGCTTTCCTGGGTGCCTGCGGTACGACCTCGGAGCAAGCCCCCGAGAACCCCGTGGCGGCCACGGGGCCGCTCTACCTGGACCTGCACATCGACACGCCATCGCGGTTGGTGTCAGAGGGCCTCAACTTAGGAGAGAGCCCGGAATACAGCCAGGTCGACATTCCCAAAATGCGGCAGGGAGGACTGACCGCAGGGTTCTTCGCCGTATTCAGTCCGGCTCGAAACAAGACTCCGCTGGAATCGGTCAAGGATGCGTTGCGGATCACCGACGTGATCGTCGAAGAGGTCAGGCGACACCCAGACGACATGTTTCTCGCAACAACATCCGACGACGTGCTGCGGGCGCAACGCGAGAACAAAATCGGTGTGCTCCTCGGCATCGAGGGCGGGCACATGATTGACTCGAGCATCGAAGTGCTCCGGCAGTTGTACCGCCTGGGAGCGCGGTACCTGGGGCTGACCCATAGCGGCAACACCCCGTGGGTGGGCGCCGCGGAATACTCCGACGGGCCCGAAGGCCTGACGGACCAGGGCAGGGAGATTGTTCGCGAAATGAACCGGCTTGGAATGATGGCAGACTTGTCGCACGCCTCAGAACAAGCCTTCTTCGACACGATCGACACCTCGGTGGCTCCCGTGCTGAACACGCACGCGGCGTGCCGTGCAGTGGCTGACCATCCAAGGAACCTCACTGACGAGATGCTCAGGGTACTGGCGCAGAACGGTGGTGTACTCGGTGTGGCTTACTTCACGGGCATGCTCGATGACGGGCACCGGGCGCGCTTCTCCGAACTCCGAGAGATCGGGCAACAGCGATCGGCTGCGAGGAGGGAATTCAAGGACAATCTGCAGCGCCTTTCCGAGGAACTCTGGAAGCTCAACCTGGCGGAGGTCGAATTGATCGGGACGCCACCGCTGAGCCGGCTCGTCGATCACATCGAGCACGCCGCAACTGTCGCGGGAATTGATCATGTCGGGCTGGGGTCCGATTTCGACAGCGTCGGGCTGAAGCTCCCGGCCGGGCTGGAGCACATCGGCAAGACGCCAAACCTGATTGCTGCAATGAAGGACCGGGGCTTCTCCGATGAGGACGCAGCAAAGGTGATGGGCGGCAACGCCTTGCGAGCAATGCAGGCAGCCGAGCAAGCTGCGGGCTAGCTTGGGCTCCCCACACTAGCCCGGCTGCCCCGGGGATTCAAAACGGTTTGGAGGCATCCGACCGTCAGTGCCAGTAGCATGGATCTCACGCCCCCAGCCGGGACCGGACGAGGGCATCTGCCGAAACCTGTCGCTATCCCGGCGTCGGCAGGGCCCGGATCAACTGCGTGATCGGACACACACCCGAGGGCTTCCGCCCAAAGACTCGCGGACTACTTCCCGGACATCGCCCCGATGTCGATGAATGGAACCGCCCCTCCGACCACCTGTGGCAAGACCCCGTCCCACCTTTCAATAGCCCGGAATTGCAGGAGTTCCTCCGTGAGCGTTTCGCGCTGTAGCCGCTGGGACTCAGCCTCGGCCTGGGCAGCAGCGATGGTCTGCTCCGCTTCGATCCTGACGCGATCCAACTCTCGTTCGGCTCTAAGCGCGTCCTGCTCGGCAGTCTGCTTGGCCTCGATCGCCTGATTGAAGACGCTTGAGAAATTGAAATCGACGATGTTGAACTCGTCGACCACAATGTTGTGCGGTACAAGCCGGCCTGTGAGCATGGCCTTGATCTCTTCAGAAACTTCAGCACGCCGCGTGATCAGCTCTTCGGCGGTGAATTGGGCCGCCGCCGCCTTTACAGCCTCCTGCACCGAAGGGTCGATCAGCCGCTCCCTGTAAAGCGTGCCAACCTCCTGGTAGATCCGCCAGGCCTCGCTCGGCGCGATGTGGTAGTTCAGGGCGATTCGGGACTCCACGGTTTGCAAGTCCTTGGAAGACGCCGCAGCATCGGTTTCGGCCTTGTTAATTCGCACGTCCATCGGGATGATCGTTTGGATGAACGGTACCTTGAGCTGAAGCCCTTCTCCTCGCACGCCTGCCTGAACACCACCAAACGTCGAGAACACCACCCCTCTCTCGCCTGCACCGACGATTTGAAAGGAGTTATATCCGAGGAACAGAAGCAGCACGAGCACTACGATCGGCCCGATGCCGCCTCCGAAAACACGCCCGAGCATATCTCGAACAGATCCAAACTCGATATCAGAGTCCATGCCCTAACCTCCAAATGGGTGCGGAACGCCGCTAGGCCTCAAACGAATGCACCAGCGCAGCCGCTCCGTGAGTCTTGAGCATACAGGATCAAGCGTCGACGCACCCTAGGCAGGTCCTGCACCTACTGTGGAAGCGTGAATACGAAGATTGCCGTGCCTGAGGCTGTGGCGACGTATTGCCGGCCACCAAAACGGTAAGTGATGGCAGGTGCCTGCACCCGACCGCCGGTTCGCAGACGCCAGAGCGGCTTCCCGCTCCGGGCGTCGAGAGCGAAGAAATACCCCTCGCTGGTGCCGGCAAACAATAGCCCCCCGCCTGTGGACAGCAACCCGCTCGATGGTGGGCTGACCAGAGGGTAGCGCCACCGGGTATCCCCCGTGCTGGGCTCGACGGCAAGAATCGATCCTTCCCGCGGCTCGCCGGACACATTCTCCATGGCGCTGCCGAAATAGAATTCCCCCTGGACATAGTCCTGGGGCGCACTGTGATAGATCTGGCAGCCGTCGCTGCTGTTGAAGTAATACAGCCCTGTCAGCGGGCTGAACGAGGTCGCGTGCCAGTTGTGCCCACCGCCTAGACCGGGGCAGGTCAGGGTGCCTTCGTCCGTGGGCTCGTGCCCTGGGATCAAGATCGGACGGCCGTCCGATCCGATACCGTCGGCCCAGGTGACCTCTGTATACGCCCTGCCAACCAAGAATTCGCCGTTGGTGCGGTCAAGCGCGTAGTAGTGGCCGTTGCGGTTGGCATGGATCAGGCCCTTCCGGGGCTCACCGTCGACCTCCAGATCCACCAGGACGGGATCGGCAACAGCGTCCCAGTCGTGTACGTCGTGGGGAGTGAATTGGAAATACCAGCGCAATTCTCCGGTGTCGGCATCCAGCGCAACCATGGAATCGCTGTAGAGATTGTCCCCCCGGCGCGGAGTGCCGTCGAGATCGGGTCCCGGGTTGCCCGTCCCCCAATAAATCAGGTTCAGGTCCGGATCATAGCTCCCCGTAATCCACGTCGATGCCCCGCCGTGCTTCCAGGAGTCCCCGGCCCACGTCTCGTTACCGGCCTCGCCTGGACCGGGCACCGTCCAGAACCGCCATACGCGACGACCTGTCTCGGCATCGTAGGCATCGACGAAGTCGCGCGTGCCGTACTCGGCTCCGGCGATTCCAACAACCACCATGTCCTTGACGATCAGCGGAGCCACCGTGTTGGAGTAGCCTTCGCGATAGTCGGCCAGCTCGACCTCCCAAACCACCTCTCCGGTACTCGCTTCCAAGGCAACCAGGGTGGCTTGGAAATTGACCTTGTACAGCCTGTCACCCTTGACCGCGAACCCGCGGTTCGGCTTGCCACAACAACCGACTGCCCCCTCCGGAACAGGCTCGGAGTAATGCCATAGCTCACGCCCGGTCTTGAGATCCAGCGCCCAGGCATGGTTCGACGGACCGGTCACGTACATCACGCCATCCCGAACCAACGGTGTCGTTTGGAACTTTCCGCTCACGCCGGACTGGAAAATCCAGACTGGGGAAATCCGGTGTACGTTTCCGGTGTCGATTTCATCCAGTGGCGAATAGCGCCAGGCCGAGTAGTTGCGCCCGTACATCAGCCAGGATTCGTCATCCTGCTGCGCGGCTCGCAGCGTCACCTGGTCCACTTGTCCGTGCGCGAGCGCGGTCCCAATCAAGAAAACACTGCACAACGAAGGCACTCTCATGGCTATTGCTCCTCGCCGTGCAGGCTTTGCAGATAGGCGAGCAAGTCTCGTTGCTGCTCGTCCGTCAGGCTGTCGCCATACCCGTCCGGCATGAGGGATGTGAACTCCCTCGACATCGACCGCACTTCCTCGCGGAAAAACGAATGCAGCTGGCCAGCCGCGTCCCGTACCTGCGCCGAGAAATCGTCGAATCCGACCCCGATGCCGCGAATCGTCTGTCCGTCGCGGGTAACGATCTCAACAGCGTAATAGCCGGGGGGCAAGTCCTGGTCGGGATCGAGCAGCGAGGCCCGCAAGTGCTCCGTGCTCCGCGCGCGACCGATCCGTGTCAGAGCCGGGCCGAACCGGCCTCCCCGTGAGCCAACGCGGTGACAACCGCCGCATCCGGCCTGGTTCCAGAAGATATCCTCCCCCTGGCTGGCATTGCCGTCGATCGTGTCATCCGGAGAAGCCTCCAAGGTCCGCAGAAAGGTCACGATCCGCCAGATGCTCTCTTCTGAGTTGCGGGCCGCGTACCCGGACATTTCAGTCCCCGGCACGCCCTCCGCGATGACTCGGTAGATATCGAGATCGGTGTCTCCGGCGGCGAACTCTCCGCGATTGAGTGCCGGTCCGCGCCCACCGTCCGCTCGGATCCCGTGACACGCCGAGCAACGCAGCCGAAACGATGCCTTGCCTAGGTCCGCCGCCTTCGCGTCTCCGCGAAAGGGGTTGCTCGCGACATCCTGGGCGGACAGCAGGGCACCACCCAATGCCAGCAGCAAGCCCCCCCAACGCACTTTATGAAGCTTAGAGGTTCCACGTCCCGACGTCAATCCGCCGGAGGGCACGCAGCGGGCATAATGGTGGCGCCCATGACACGTCTCGCAGTCCCCCTGTTGGCGATTGGCCTCGCGGTCCCTTCGGTATCGCAGGAGCACCCGCTGAGAGCAGTCAACATCGAATTCGGAATCAAGGACTTCGAGCCCACGCAGTGGGACGGCTCGCTCAGCCTGGACAAAGGCCAGATTATTGACCTGCGCGGCCATCGGTTCAAGGAAGGCGAATCGATCGGCCCGGACCACTCCTGGGTCGCCCGCACGGATCCATGGGTGCGCCCTACGGGCGGAATGCATCCGCACGAACTACCATTCCCGCACGTCACCATAGTCCAGACCGTCGGGGTCACCCTCTACTACCGAGCGCCGGACGATGCGACCGTCACGGTGAAGACGGTCAACGGAGACTTCTCCTTCAAGCCGAGCGACCTGCCCCCGTCGGACGCCATGCACATCCTGTCGACCCGCGTCGAGTTGCGCCGGGTGCCGCCCGTCGAGGCAGTAACCACGGACGAATTCGAGGACGACCACGCCGCCTTGTCCGGTACGGGAGACGGCACGCTCGCATTGGCTTGGATTGGTTACAAGGACGAAAACGACCAAGTCTTCGTGCGCGACTGGTCGAACGGATCGTGGGGTGCCATCCGCCGTGTCGAGGGAGCCTATGGTGACTTGCAAGGGCTGGCTTCAGCAAGCGGCCTAGACAACTCGGTGCACCTGGTTTGGGCACAACGGTTCGAGGGGTCGTGGCGACTGATGCACGCGCAGCGCTCGAACGAAGCATGGAGTGCCCCTCGAGCGATCGTTTCCGCGGCTGGCAACAATCTCTTCCCTGCCCTCGCAAGCGACCGCGACGGAACGCTGCACCTTGCCTGGCAGTCCGCGAGAGGCGGCTTCTCAGCGATTTACCACAAGTCCTTCGACGGTTCCAAGTGGTCCGCAGAAATACCGCTCAGCCACCCCGGGGCGATGGCCAACGAATGGAATCCAGACATTGCCACGGACACCAACGGGACCGCCTGGGTCACTTGGGACAGCTACGAAGGCGGCAGCTACAACATCCGATTGCGGTCCGTGGTGGACCACCGGGCCGGTGACCTGATCAGAGTCACGGACACGCCCCGATACCACGGCAGTCCCAGCATCGCAGTCGACGGCGAGGACCGAGTGTGGATCGCTTACGACGAGTCCGAAGAAAACTGGGGAAAGGATAGCGGCTTCCTTCTGCGAGGAGGAACGGGCATCTATCAATCGCGCACCAATCGCGTAGTCGTATGGAACGGCAGCGAGTGGCTGGAGCCCCTCGACGACGTGAACCGCCGGTTTCGCCCGGGCGTCCAGCGATACGTCCAGTCGCCGAAGCTCGTGCCCGACAGCAAGGGCCGAATGTGGATCCTGGTACGGCCTAGAGTGCGGGCTACGAAACCGGAATCTCTTTGGGCTGCGGGTGGCAAGTGGGCGGTCATGGCCACCTACTACTCCGGAGGAGAGTGGGCGGACCCGTTCGGCATACCCGAGAGCGTGGGCCGGAACGAGGGGCCCATGGACGGCCTCGCGGGTACGCACGGCAAGATATTTGCCGCGTGGACAACAGACCAGAAGCTGTGGGGCGGACCGACCTTCGGGCACTATCCGAGGGATAACCAGATCTTCTTCGCCGAGATTTCGGGCCAATTCCGCAACGAGCGCATTGAACCGATATTGCTCGGCCCCAGAGGCAGGGAACGTCCGGCGATGCTACCGCTGGAGCCGCGGGAATCGCAGCAGATCGCTGCGATCCGCAACTACACGATCCACTCCGCCGGAAAGCGGTTCAAGATCTATCGAGGCGACATGCATCGTCACACGGATATCTCGCTGGATGGATCCGGCGACGGCTCCCTGTACACCGCGTTTCGCTACATGATGGATGCCGCGGGCATGGATTTTTTCCTTGTGACAGACCACAAGGGCGGCCAAGACACCGAGTACAGCTGGTGGCGAACCGAAAAGGCCGAGGACATGTTTCATGTGCCCGGCCGGTTCGTGACCCTCTTCGGATACGAGCGAAGTCTCTCCTACCCCAACGGACACCGCAACATCATCTTTGCCGAGCGGGGTAACAGGCCGATCCCGATCACTCGGGAAGAACGGAACTCGAGCACCGGTCCGTTTCTGTACGACGCCCTCCGCGAGCAGCGAGGCATCGCAACCTCGCACACCTCTCACACGAATATGGGAACCGACTGGCGCGACAATGATCCCGAACTGGAACCCATCGTCGAGATCTTCCAAGGCGCCCGCACATCAGCCGAGCATGAGGGGGCCCCGCTGGCTTCATCTGAAGCGAGAAACGCCCTCTGGGCTGGCGGATACCGGCCGAAGGGCTTCGTGTGGCTAGCCTGGGAGAAGGGCTACAAGCTCGGCGTTCAGGCCAGCTCCGACCATGTCTCGACGCACACCTCGTACGCCATGGTGATCTCCGAGAATTTCTCGAGGCAGGGCTTGCTTGACGCGATGCGGCAGCGGCACACCTACGCCGCAACCAGCAACATTATCCTTGACTACCGGCTACGGGCCGGCGACGACGAGTGGATCCAGGGGGATGACTTCTCAACATCGGAGATTCCCACCGTCCGGGTGGTGGTGCGCGGCACAGACGACATCAAGGAAGTCGCTGTCGTGCGCGACAACAGCTACGTCCATACGCTGAAGGGCGACGGAGAGCGAATGGAGTTCGAATTCCGCGAGCAGTCCCTGGAGGCGGGAGAGCACTACTACTACGTGCGCGTCGAGCAAGCGGATGGCAACGTGGCGTGGTCAAGTCCGATCTGGGTCACCAAGCGATGAGTATCCACCGGGAGTAGCTCGGAACAACGCAATACGGGCTGGGAGCCTGGCAGGACTCCCAGCCGTGAGAGCGCCCCGGGGGGACGGGTTAGATGTCGTAGTAGAGCGAGAACTCGTACGGATGTGGCCGCTGGCGGACCTCGTCGACCTCCGCCGAGCGCTTGTAGTCGATGTAGCTCGTGATCAGTTCATCCGTGAACACGTCGTTTTGTGTCAGGAAGTCGTGGTCCCGCTCGAGCGCGCTCAGCGCACCCGCCAGGTCTTCCGGTAGTGCCGGCACGTTGGCGAGTTCCTCGGGTGAGAGATCGTAGATGTCCTTGTCCATCGCCTCGCCCGGGTCAATCTTGTTCTGGATTCCGTCCAGGCCCGCCATCAGGCAGGCAGCGAAGGCCAGGTACGGGTTGCAGGACGGATCGGGATAGCGCAACTCCACCCGCTTGGTCTTGGGGTTCGGGGAGTACATCGGGATCCGGCATGCAGCCGAACGGTTCCGGCGGGAGTACGCCAGGCTGACCGGAGCCTCGAATCCGGGAACCAAACGTTTGTAGCTGTTCGTGGTGGGCGCTACGATCGCCGCCAGGGCCGGGGAGTGCTTCAGCAGGCCGCCGATGTAGTACAGGGCGGTTTCGCTCAACCCTGCGTAACCATCGCCCGCAAACGTTGGATCGCCGTCCTTCCAGATCGATTGGTGCGTGTGCATCCCGGAGCCGTTGTCGTTCCAAAGAGGCTTCGGCATGAAGGTCGCCGACTTGTTGTGCTCGAAGGCAACCTGGCGGACGATGTACTTGTACAGCATCATGTTGTCAGCCGAAAGCACGAGGGTGTCGAACCGCTGGTCGATCTCGCACTGGCCGCCAGTCGCCACTTCGTGATGATGGCACTCGATGCTGATGCCGCATTCCTCCATCACCTGCACCATCTCGGTCCGGATGTCCTGGAGGTGGTCGGTCGGCGGAACTGGGAAATAGCCCTCCTTGTAGCGCGGGCGATACCCGAGATTGTTCTCCTTGCGGCCGGAATTCCAACGGCCCTCTTCGGAATCCACCTTGTAGAAACCGTAGTTGTACGACGAGTCGTATCTGACGTTGTCAAACAGGAAGAATTCGGCCTCGGCCCCGAAGAAGGCCGTATCGCCAGCACCGGTGTATTGGAGGTATTTCTCCGCCTTCTGTGCGATCCACCGCGGGTCGCGCTCGTAGTGCTGCTTGGTGATCGGGTCGACGATGTTGGAAATGAGACAGAGCGTCGGAACCTCCGTGAATGGATCGATGAACGCCGTGTTGGAATCCGGCAGGATCAGCATGTCGGACTCGCTGATCGCCTGCCAGCCACGGATCGAGGAGCCGTCGAAACCGAAGCCGTCTTCGAAGCTTTCCTCGTCCAGCATCCCAATGGGATACGAGACATGCTGCCACAGTCCGGGAAGATCCGAGAACCGCAAGTCCAAGATCTGAGCGTCGTTCTCCTTGGCGTATGCAATGACTTCTGCGGGAGTTCGTTTCGTTGCCATAAGCTCCTCCTATAGAGCTCCAGGAAATGGATTCAGTAACCTGCACACGCCCGGGCAGAACAGCTCTCGCGACGTGTGCGAAATAGCGATTGTATCATGGCCGTTCGGCCCATCAGCGCCCATGGTTGGAGTCATAAGATTTATTGATTGGAGTCAGGACTCAGCCGGGGTCGGAAGTGTCCTGCCCGGTCGGCGCGGACGCGCTGACCAGCCAGTCCAAGCGCACCGCTGAAATAAACCACACACAGCAGTACTCCTCCCTCCAACCCCTGGCGTGCACAAGGCAACCTCAACCGACTAAGCGTTGGCAGGTCCACGCCCGAAGGGACTTCGCACGGGGCGGCCTGGCACCGCTCACGCAACGCCAGCTGCTCAGGACGATCAGCGCTCGAGCGCTCGCGCGTCAGGGTTGTCGGGACCAAAGTGCTTGAGCATCACCAAGTTCTCCTCGGGGCTGGCGTTGGTAATCCGCACTCCGGAACCGGCTGCCCCCGCGGTCACGAAGTACTCGTCGGCCGTCTGTTCGCCGTATCGGACCATTGCCGGGGTATGAACGTCCCACACGCCGATCGAGCCGCGTCCCTGGGTCACGATCAAGCCGTAGGCCGCCGCGTCAGTCACAGTCACACTGCGACCGGGGAAAACAGTCAGTTCCTTCGCCGAATAGTACTGCGTCGAATACGTCACCCAGGACTCGCTGTATCCGGCTTCGGCCATTTCATCGACCGGGCGGACCGGGAGCGGCTCGAAGAACCTGTTCTGCATGAAGTACGGATCGACGTTCGCCTCCCAGTCGAGCATCCCGATGATGTATTCGAGATCGTGATGGTTCTCGGGCGGGACGTCCTTCACCAGCAGGTCCCACGGAACAGCGCGCCCCTCCACCATCGACTGGAACATGCCGAAGACGTCCGAGTTGACCTGGGGCTCGTACGTCACCGCCGAACCGGGAGCGTGCAGCACGCCGGCGGGAATCTGCCAACCGGTGCCGGGCTTGAGCTTGTAGGCTTTGGAATGATAGAGAATGCCGTTGTCGCCTTCGTTCCAACGCTCCAGGCACCGTCGCACGTCGTCCTTTGTCGTGCCTGGCTCGAGTCCCATGAACGTGTAGGCGAAGTTGTTCTCCTTGTAGTTGTACTGGGGCGGGAAGTAGTAAGCCTCAGGCTTGCCCCTCCGACCGACCCTCGCGGCCGCCTCCTCGTCCTGATGCATGTGATGGGGAATCGGTCCGAGGTTGTCGAAGAACTTGCAAAGCACGTTCCAGCCGCCCTGCGCGCTCATCACGTCCGAGCCAAGGAACTCGTCCCCGAGTTCATCGATCCCCTCCTTGAGCAGCACCTTTCTGGCGCTGCCGTTGCCATTCGTGGCCACGACGTAACTCAGCCCTTCGTCTTCGGGAGTCCCCGGACCGTTGTCCGCTTGGGTTGTGGACGAGAACCAACGCTCGTCGATGCCACCCCGATGGGCACCCAAGGCGTAGATGTCGGCAGGATGAAGCTTGAGACGTCCACCCGGCATGAGAAAGGAGCGAGGGACCCAGCAGGGAGCGAGGCGCACAACACCCTCGCCGGCGGATAGCGCGTTCTTGAGGACCGCGATGTGATCGGACATGCAGGCTATTTTACTGAACCCAAAGCCTTGGCAGAGGCCGGCTATCGGCATTCGGAAACTCGGCTCACGGAAGGCCGGGTAGTTCACCTGGCTAGGTTGAGAGCCGGATTCGCCCGACGAAATCGGCTCCGTCCAGTAGGATTAGGGTTGGGCGAAGGGGCACGGCCCTTGGGCGAACGTGGCGGAATTGGCAGACGCGCTAGATTTAGGTTCTAGTGGGGCAACCCGTGGGAGTTCGAGTCTCCCCGTTCGCACCAGTCCGCAAGGGCGGGCTGTGGGCAGCGGCTCTTGGCGGCAAGGACTCGAAGGCATCTCGGAACCCTGCCGCCAGGCGTCCGCCGATCTCGGGACCGAGCGCTTGTGGCAACCCTGAACATCAGGTATCGGAGCATTTGGGAGAGCCTGCGTGTTCGACTTCGTTGACTTCCTCTACGAGGCTGTAGCAGCCATTGTCGCCCGGCTGACAGGGGGCAGCCGTTTGAAGGCACTTGCGCTGATAGCCACGATCGCCATAGCGATCTTGTTGCTGGCCCTGCTGACTTGGGCGTTCGCTCTGCGGTAGGACCCCTGTCGCAACTGCAATCCCGGCCCGGGTGCAATTCAAGCGAGTATTTCCGTCAGTTCGCCCGTGCTGTCAACGAAAGTCTCGATTGGCACGTCGAGCCGGTTCAGCATCGTCACATAGAGGTTGGAAAGAGGGATCTCGTCGCCGAACCGATGGAAGCTCCCATGCCGCAAGCCCAGGCCACGCCCGCCTGCAAGCAGCAGCGGATAGTTCAAGTTGACGTGTGTCTGGCTGTTGCTGCTGCCATAGAGCACGAGAGTGCGATCCAGCAGGTTCCCGTCCCCATCCGGGGTCTCCCTCAGTCGCCGGAGAAAGTACGAGAACTGCTCGGTAAGGAAACGGTCCCAATGTCCAAGCGGTTCAGCACCCGCGTCCCCCTTGCGCGCGTTGTGCGCCAACTGGTGCATGTTGCCTGAAAGGCCGAGGAGCGACGGGTACTTTCCAGCGATCGATGTCGCTCCGTTCATGTTGCCCAGCTGGTAGGTGGCAATCCTTGTCGAGTCGGTCTGAAATGCCAAATAGATCAAATCGTACATCGTCTGGATCAGTTCGCCGGGCGTCGTGTCGTCGGCTGACAGGTGCAGACCCGAGGCATCCACCGCGGGTTTCGGCACTTCCAGCCACTGCTGGGATCTTCCAACCCTCTGCTCGATCTGTCGGACCGAAGCCAGGTATTCGTCGAGCTTCCTCCGATCTTGGTCTCCGAGACGGGCTTGTAATGACCTGGAATCGTCCAAGACGAGATCCAGCATGCTGCGCGAACGATCCAAGCTGCTTCGCTGGGTCCTCAGGGACCGTGGATCGACTCCGAACAGACGGTCGAAGACCTGCCTCGGACGATGCTGCGCCGGCACTGGCTGCCCGGTGCGGCTGAATGACAACGTGCTGGACCTTGTGGGCTCGCCCACACCCCCGTCGCTGGAAAGCACGAGTGAGGGGTATCGTGTCTGGCTGCCAAAGCGCATCGCCGCCAGCTGGTCGATCGATACGGTGTTCTCGAGGTGGCCTTCCTTGAGCTCAGCCGCTGTGAGCCATGTGTCGGCGGTGTCGTGGCCTCCCATGTTCCGACCATTCGGGTGCGAGAGCCCCCCGAGCACGCTGAGTTCGGGGCGGAGCGGCTCGAGCGGCGCCAAGCTCTTGTTGAACCGGTAGTCCCGACCCGAGCCTTGGGGGAACCAGTTCCACTGGGCCGCTTCAGTCCCCTCTTGTCGCTGCACAATACCGTAGGGGAAATACACCGCGCACAGGCGCTTGGGCCGCTCGCGGGTAACGGGGTCCGCCCCCATGCACTCCAAGAATGGGAGAGCAAGAGAGACGCCGCTCCCCTGGAGGAACGTGCGCCGACTCAGATGCCACGGTTTTGATGCCATTGCGGTAGCCTCCCTATCGGGCGCGGAACGAATTGCTGGTCACAATGATTGCACACAGTTCCCGCAACCGAAACCCTTCCTTTTCGAATCGATCGGCGATTTCGTCCACCGCAACGTCGTCCGTCGAATCCAGGGTGCGCCCGAGAGCGTATGCCAGCAGCTTCGCAGCAAGTGCACGCGCAAAGCGCCGCGCCTGCCTGTCGACGAGATAGCGCGATAGCGCTTCCGCTCCGTCGACTTCGTGGCCGTCCGGAAGGATGGCTGACGCATCGACTGGATGTGTCTCCACACGCTCGCCGAAACGTCGCAGCACGGTTTCGCGCCGCAGTCCGACCGCGTCGTATTCTTCGAGGGTGATTCCCCAAGGGTCGATCCGCTCGTGGCAGCGAGCGCAGGCTTCGTTGTCCTGATGAAGCTCAAGCTGGCGTTTGAGGGGCAGCAGCGTGAGGTCCTGATCGGTGCTGTTGAGATTCGGCACGGCCGGAGGAGGGGGCGCCGGGGGATCCCCCAGCAATGCTCTCCGAATCCACACGCCCCGTTCCACGGGATGGGAGTCCTCACCGGTCGAGTTCGAAAGGAGAATGCTCGCGTGGGCCAGGAGTCCTCCCAATCGCCCCTGCTCGCCCAAGGCAATGCGTTCAAAGGTGCCCCCTTGCGGACCCCGGACCCCGTAGTGCCGGGCCATCCGCTCGTTGAGCATGGCGAAATCAGACCTCAGGAAGTGCAGGGCGCTTTGCTCCCCGCGAAGCAACTCGGCGAAGAAATGCTGCGTCTCACGGCGCATGTCCTCCTTCAAGCTCAAGTCGAATTGAGGGTAGTAGTTCGGGTTGATGGCCACGCGATGCACGCCCCGCAGATCGAGCCATTGATCACTGAACTGTTCGACAAAGGCCCAGGAACGAGGATCATCCAGCATCCGCAGGGTCTCGTCTCGCAACACTCGCAAATCAGCCAAGAGCCCACGATCTGCGAGATCCATCAAACGAGCGTCTGGCATCGTGTTCCAGAGAAAGTATGAGAGGCGCGCGGCTAGTTCGTGGTCGTCCACATGTCCGCTGGCTTCGGAGGAGTCTTCGATTCGGTATAGAAAGTTCGGCGAGATCAACGCCATGGCCATGGTCTCGCGCATGGCTTCCTCGAAGCCGCCCACATGCGGGCGGACCTCGCCGAAGAAACGCAGCAGCGGATCGATGTCAGGTGGCCTCACCGGCCGACGGTAGGCCCGGCGAAGAAACCGTTGCAGGGCGGAGCGCACACTCTGCATCTCGCGGCCAGGATCCGGCGAGGCTGCCGGCAGGAGATTGACATGGTGCTCAGGCGGCCATCTCGCGTAGTCCGGCGCTTTGAAATCAACGGATTCCACGATGATCTTGGGGAATTCCGGATCTTCGGCCCAGACCAGCTTCTCCTTGACCTTACCGTCCTGCTCGAAGGACACCTTCTCGCCGGCCGGAGGGGGCCTGCCGTCGGAATAGACATTGCGGATCCAAATCAGCAGTCCCGGGTATTTGCTCTGAGTGCGGCTTTGGAGAGGGAACTCCTCGATCCGGCCGCGGAACTCGAAGATCTGGGGTGAATCCTCGATGACATCAACCTCGGCCACTTGGCGGGACGGAGTCTGGGTATCCGCACGGTATCCAAGCGAAATGCTCATCCGCGGAAACGGCGCGCCCTCGGGAATTTCCGCCCGCGCTCGAACGCGCAACAGGAAGTGCCCCTCGTCCGGGAACTCCGGGACCCTCGCGACAAACGTGCCGGTCCGTCCAAGGCGGTTCGCCCAGTTCACGGTCCTCAACTTGTCAGCGACCGTTTCTTCAGCTCGGTGTTCATACACCTTGGGCGGCGGTCCCGTGACGATCGCACGACCCAAGCCATCGCGGGCCGCACCCAGGTAGTGTTCCATCAGGAGCGGTGACATGCGCAGAACTGACCCGTTGTTCGTAAAGCCGTCGGAACTGACTTCGTCCGGCGGTAGATTTTTCACGAAATCGATCTCCAGCCCCAGCAAGTCCCGCATCGTGTTCTGGTACTCGCCGCGATTCAGCCTACGCATCACCACGACGCTCTTGGAACCCGTCCGATTCTTGCTGGCATCGAGAATCGCCGCGTCCAGCCAATCGAGGAGGATCTCCCTGTCGGCGCGACCCAGCGGAACTGCGCCGCGGGGCGGCATCTCGCCGCGGTTCAGCGCGTCGCGCACGTCATGCCAAGTCTCGGCAGCCCGGGCATCGCCTGCGAAGTCCATCGCCAAAGTGTCGAGCCGCACGTCGGCGTTTTGGATCGAGGGGCCGTGGCAGGCCACGCAGTGCTTCTGGATGATCGCCTCGACGGAACCAGGTGAAACCGCGGCACGCAACGGGCGACCCGCAGAGGGAAGCCAGGCGAGCGTGAGTGCCAGGAGGAAGAAATGTCGTCCCACGGCGGAGCATGGCGGACCGGGACCGAGATCTCCGATCGACGCACAATCAGTGTAGCGGCCACCGGCTGCTCTTCACCAGGCGAACAGAGCCGTCATTGCCATGCTCGCAGCACGAACCGTCCGGATTAGGCCTTGCCCGGCGTCGACGAGTCTCCTAGCGGACCCGCCGGTTGGTATTGGCCCTGAGAAACCTCGCGGCAGATTGCAACCATTCCACATACAATGTTGGACATCCTTGTGGCACCACAGGCTGGGAAAGGCCGCCATGAATGTCAGACGACCGCTACCGCCAACTGCCGGAGCCTCCTGCATAGTTCTCGGACTCGCCGCGATATCAATCGTTGGGACAGGCGAACTCCGAGCGGCGGCGCCTGACGGTGGCGAAATCTACGCTCAGCACTGCGCAGGATGCCATGAGAGCGGGGAGAATCGCGCTCCATCAATCGAGGCCATGAAACAGCTCCCGGCCGGTGCGATTCTCAAGTCCCTGACGACCGGCACCATGGCAGCCATCGGCCAGGACTTGCCCGAAGGATATGCCGCCGCTGTCGCGTCATTCCTGGGAACGGACGCCCGGGTGGAGCGGCCCGGATCCCCAGGAGCCTGTACCGACGTTGAGTGGACTGACCCGCTCGACGGACCGCGATGGATCGGGTGGGGCGCCGACCTGGCAAATTCCCGATTCCAGGGCGCAGGGTTCGCGGGCATGGATGTCGATTCCGTTCCTCGCCTGCAGCTCCGCTGGGTCTTCGGGTTGCCTGATTCAGACCGTGTCCGCGGGCATCCGGCCGTTGCGGGCGGGCGGGTCTTCCTCGGTGGTCGAAACGGGCGGCTATATGCCTTGGACGCCCGCTCCGGCTGTACCATCTGGGAGTTCGAAGCGCTAGCCGAAATTCGCACCGCGGTGCTGCTCTCCCGCGGGGAACAACCCTCCCGGTACACGCTCTATTTCGGAGACACCAAAGCAAACCTCTACGCCGTCGACGCCGATACCGGGATGCAAATCTGGAGAACCAGGGTGGAGGACCACCCCGGCGCGACGTTGACCGGCTCGCCCACGCTGCACGCCGGGCGATTGTATGTCGGAACCAGTTCGATCGAGGAGTTCACCGGCTCATTCGCCGGATACCAATGCTGCACCTTCCGCGGGAGCGTCTCGGCGATTGACGCTTCGAACGGCGAGAGAGTCTGGAAGACCTATACCATTCCCGAGCAGCCGCGGCCCCAGCGAGCCAATGCGAAGGGCATCCAGCAATTTGGTCCATCCGGAGCCGCGATCTGGTCGGCCCCGACGATCGACACCCGATTGGCCCGGGTGTACGTCACAACCGGAGACAACTATTCTGATCCGGCGACTGACGATAGCGATGCGATCATTGCGTACGACCTCGACACGGGAAAGCGATTGTGGTCGCAGCAGTTCACGGTAGGCGACGCGTACAACATGTCGTGCAACCAGAGGGCTGACGGGATCAATTGCCCGGAAGCGAACGGTCCTGACCTCGATTTCGGATCGTCAGCGATCCTTGTGACGTTGGCTGGGGGGCAGCGCGTCCTCGTTGCCGGACAGAAATCTGGCGTCGTGCATGCCGTGGATCCGGATCGCGATGGGTTGATCCTCTGGCAGCGCCGCGCCGGAGCAGGCGGAATGCTTGGCGGCATCCAGTTCGGCATGGCAGCCGATGACCAGAACGTCTATGTCGCCGTCTCAGACTTCCTCGGTCCGACACGGAGCAAAGGGGGGGGCATCGCGGCCTTCCGGATCGCAGACGGGGAAAAACTCTGGCACACACCGGGAATACCATGCCCGAGCGGCCGGATGCGCTGCTCGCCGGCCCAGTCGGCAGCCGTGACTGCGATACCCGGGGTCGTGTTCTCGGGAGCCCTCGACGGGTTCATCCGGGCGTATTCGACGGAGGATGGATCGGTCCTGTGGAGCTATGACACAGTCCGTGACTTCCCGCAGTCAGTCAACGGAGTCGGAACCAGGGGCGGATCGATCAACGGTCCCGGCCCGGCGGTGGTCGATGGGATGCTGTTTGTCAACTCGGGCTACGGAGCGTTCGGTTCGATCCCGGGCAACGCGTTCCTTGCCTTCGCCGTCAACGAGGATTGACCGTCGGAGCGCCGCACGGGTGAGCGCGACGCGAAACCGGGACTGTTCCGCAGTCAGGCCGCCTGGCGCGCGAGCGGTGTCGCCAGCTGGTCCGCGACCCAGCCCTTCGTGACAGCGGCGTTGCGACGCTTGACATCCTCATAGCCCCGGATCGCTCTTGGGGCATCCGCGATTTGGGCGGCAATTTCAACTGTTTCGGCGTCCAATTGCTCGAGCAAGGCATCCACGACGCCCAGGTACCATCCAACCAATTCACGTTCCTCCCGACGGGCCGCCAGCCAGCCGAACGGGTCGAGGGGCGATCCACGCAGTCGCTTGCCCTTGGCCAGCACGTGCAGGACCGGTCGGATCCAGGGGCCGAACGCCATCTTGCGGCGCACGCCGAGCCGACGCAGCAGAGGGGGGTGCAGGTGATAGACCATCCGGCGGGGTCGCGAGAAGGTCTTGGCGACCTGATCATCGAACGCCTTGTCGACCAGCAACCGCGCCACTTCGTACTCGTCCTTGTAAGCCATCAGCTTGTGGAGATTCCAGGCGACAGTCCGCGTCAGGCTCTCACTGCCCTGCCGGGCGCGCGTCTCGGCGTCGTGCACCCGGTCGACAATCCGGCGGTACTTGGTCGCGTACGCGCGATCTTGATAGGCCGACAACTCCCGCTCGCGGTCCTCAACAAGCGCTTGGAGCGACTGCGGCACGGAAGCTGCCGCTGGCGATGGCAGGTAGGACTCCACCAGAGCGGAATCGACGACGTACTGGCGCCCCAAGGCAAACACCTGCAGGTTCCGTTCGACCGCGACGCCGTTCAAGCGTATCGCTTGCTGGATCGCTTCCGCCGACAGCGGCAGCAGACCTCGCTGGTACGCCACTCCGACGAGCAACAGATTGCTGAAGATATGACCGCCAAAAAGCGTCTCGGCCAGCAACGTGGCATTCACGAATTCGCATCCATCGCGGCGCACTCCGTCTCGAATCGACTGCAGGTATCCGCCGTCCGGGGAGAGCACGGTCAAACCCTTGCGAATGGCCTCACCCGTCAGAATCTCCTTCGAGTTCACCAGGGCGGAAGTGCGCCCGGGATCGCAGCACTCCAGATTCTTGGGGTATGCCGCACCGACAAGGTCGAACCCAAGCAGCAGGTCAGCACAACCAACCGGAACACGCTGGGAAGCCTCGATCCGCTCCTCGCTCATGGTGATGTGCGCGACAACTGCCCCGCCTTTTTGCGCGACGCCGGTTTGGTCCAGCGTGATCACCCGCAATCCGTCCATGTGCGCAGCTGTTGCCAGCAAGGCATTGATCGTTACGACGCCGGTACCGCCGATGCCGGGCATCACGATGCCGTAACCTTCCCCGGCCCGCACCTTCGCTCCCGGCTCGGGAACGGCGAGGTCGGGAAGGTCGGGCAATGGCAAGCGCCGCAACCCGCTGCCCGGTTCGATCTCCACAGACACAAACGAGGGACAATCACCCCAGGTGCAGGTGTAGTCAGCGTTGCACGACGACTGGTGCACACGGGTCTTAGGGCCATACTCCGTGTCGACCGGCAGCAACGACACGCAGTTCGCTTCCTTAACACAATCGCCGCATCCTTCGCAGACGCGCTCGTTGATGACGATCCGTCTCGTGGGCTGCGGCAAGATGCCCCGGCTGCGTCGCCTGCGCTTTTCGGCAGCGCAAAGCTGGTCATAGATCATGACCGACACACCCTTGACCTGACCGAGTTCGGCGAGCACCGCTTCGAGGTCCTCCCGCGGTCGGAACTCCGCAGAGGGCGCCAGCACCGACTCCCCTTGGTACTTTCCGGGCTCGTCGCTCAGCACTACGATCCGTCGAATTCCCTGGGCCTCCAGTTCGCGTGTCAACGCCGGAACAGGCAGAGCCCCGGCCGCAGCCTGCCCTCCGGTCATGGCGACGGCGTCGTTGTACAGGATCTTGAAGGTGATGTCGATATCCGCCGCCACGGCGGCCTGTACCGCCAGGCGGCCCGAGTGGAAGTAGGTCCCGTCACCGAGGTTCTGGAACAGGTGCTTTGTCCCGCTGAACGGCGAGGCGCCAATCCAAGTAGCTCCCTCGGCACCCATCTGGAACAGGAATTCGATTCCCCGACCGGCTTCGCGCATGAGGCCAGCCATCCCGTGGCATCCGATCCCTCCCCCTGCCAACTGCCCCTCCAGCAACAGCGTCGATCGGTTGTGCGGGCATCCGGAACAGTAGCTCGGCGTCCTGGCACCGCGGGCGGACCGGTCACCGGCCGGCTTGGCGGCCGATTTCAGACTGTCTTCGGGACAGGCGGGAAGTCCCGCTTCGGATCCCAGGAAGCGGCTCAGTACCAAGGCGATCATAGCCGCGTCGAGTTCTCCCGGAGATGGCAGCAGTACGTTTCCGTCGGCGTCCCTCTTGCCGTATACGGCTGGCCGCCGGGATCGGTTGTAGAGCAACTCGCGCAACTGCAACTCGACAAACGAGCGCTTCTCCTCCACCACAACCACGGTCTCGAGACCGCGGATGAACTCAGTCACCACATTTGGCTCGAGAGGGTAGGACATTCCCAGCTTGAGGATGCGGACGCGTGCCCTGCGCAGCCCGTCCGACCCCACTCGCAGGATCCGAAGCGCGGACATCAGGTCTGCATAGCTCTTGCCAGTGGTAACGATGCCGATCCGGTCGGATTCATGGCGCTCGGTGATCTGGTTCAACCCGTTGGCCCGGGCGAATTCGCGCGCCGCCTCGAGACGCCGCTCGTGTACCTCGGCCTCAAGGCTCAAGCTGTACGGCACTACCAGCATGGTGCCGATCGCTTTTCGATATGGCTCGCCGTCAACTACAATTTCCGGCAACTCCAGCGGGCATCGGTCGGGGCCAAACTCCACGATCCCTCCGCCGTCGCAAAGGTCTGTGGCCAGCTTGAGTCCCGCCCAGGATCCGCCGAATCGAGACAGGGCAATACCGTACAGCCCGAAATCAAGCACTTCCTGGGTATTCGAAGGACTGAGGACGGGCACGGCGGAGTTGTATAGCGAAAGCTCACTCTGGTGGGGGATCGACGAACTCTTTGAAACATGGTCGTCACCTGCCAGCGCCAACGCCCCGCAGTTCTCCCCCGTGCCGGCGAAGTTGGCGTGACGCAGGGCATCGCCGCTGCGGTCCAAGCCAGGCCCCTTGCCGTACCAAATGCCCACGGCACCGTCGTAGAGCGGTTTCGGGAATTCCTGGAACAGCTGGCTTCCCATCACCGCGGCGAGCGCAAGTTCCTCGTTTACCCCGGGCACGAAGCGGATTCCATGCCGGTCCAAGAACTCACCAGCCCGTTCCAATGCGATGTCGTACCCGCCAAGCGGCGACCCTTCGTACCCTGAGATCAAGCAGCCGGTGTTCAGGCCTGCCCGCCGGTCGCGTCGCATCTGCTCGATCGGCAAGCGCACCAACGCCTGGATGCCGGACATGTAGGCCGCCCCGCTCTCGAGGTGGTACTTGTCGTGTAGCGACACTTTCCGAGTTGGCATGGATTGCTCTCCTTCGCCAGCGCGACGCCTGGCTGGTGCCGGTCTCAGGCAGGCTGCGCGCCCGGGCGCCCGTTCTCGACGACGAACTCCGCGAGCGTGCGACGCGGAGCGCCACGCTCGCTGACCGTGTCGAGCACCCGGTAGCGGGCCGTGCATGTCTGCGGTGTCAGCTCGCAAAAGACGTAACCGCGCTGGGCGTTGTGCAACTTGACGAAGGGATTATCGCTTATGACGCCGGCGGCATACTTGGAGTTGGGACCGCCATCACCGCTAGAACTGATGGAGGTGCCGACGAACTCGGTCGCCACGACCGCTGAGGACGGATCGCTGAAATCCGCCAAGAGGTCGTTCACCCAGTTGCTGTGAATGTCGCCAGTGAGGACTACGGGATTGCGCACACGGCTTTCGCGCAGAAAGTTCAACAGTCGATCCCGGGATGCCACGTAGCCCGGCCATTGGTCCATGTTGAAGGCCTCCTCACTCCCCGGCGTGCGGTCAACATGCGCCATCATCACTTGCTGCGCAAGCAAATTCCACGCGGCCGGGGACGAGCGCAGAGAGTCAAAAAGCCAGTCGCGCTGTGATTTGCCGAGAAGCGCCGCCGAAGGATCGACCATTCCCTCGCACGGAGGCTGGGTGCGATCCCCGCACGGCTGGTCAGTGCGATACTGGCGCGTGTCGAGGACGGAGAACTGCGCGAGTCGCCCGAAGGAAACCGTGCGGTGCAGGCGCATCGACGGACCCTTTGGCATCTGCGCCGAGCGGAGCGGCATGTGCTCGTAGTAGGCTTGGTACGCGGCGGCGCGGCGCTCCAGGAATCGGTCCCGACTCACGTCGGGCTGCTCGGACACATCTGCAGCGTAATTGTTGTCGAACTCGTGATCATCCCATGTGACAACCCATGGCGCGGCCGCGTGCGCGGCCTGGAGGTCGCGGTCCGTTCGATACAGGGCGTACCGGTCGCGATATTCTTCCAGACGAACGACTTCTCCTCCCCGATGGGCGCGAATCCGCGGGTTCGCCCGACCCTCGTAAATGTAGTCGCCCAGGTGGAAGACCAAATCGGCCTGCTCGCGCGCCAAGTGCTCGAACGCCGTGTAGTACCCCGTCTCGAAGTGCTGACAGGAAGCGAAGGCAAACCGCAGCCGGTCTGGAGAGGATTCCGCAGAGGGCATGGTGCGAGTCCGCCCGGGCGGACTCTCGTGGTCCCCGGCCTCGAACCGGTACCAGTACCATCGATCAGAGGCGAGGCCATCGATCTCGACATGAATCGAATGCGCGAGCTGCGGGTCGGCCACAGCCCATCCGGATCGTACGACCCGTCGGAACGCATCGTCCTCTGCAACCTCCCACCGCACGTCAATCTCCTCCGGGGGCAAGCCGCCCCCAGCGAGCGGCTCGACGGCTAGACGTGTCCACAGCACGAACCCACTCGGGCTGGGATCGCCGGACGCCACGCCAAGCGCGAACGGGTTCGAAGCGAAAACCGGTTTCCGGCGCTGCCCGGTGGCCGTGCGCAATGCCAAGCCATGCACCGCCGCCATAGACAGAAACGCTCTTCGATCAATTGCCATAGCGTCATCCTACCGCCGCCGGAAGGTGAGAATCTCAGCGAAGTCCCACGATAGTGGAATGCGGGGCTTGGATTAGCAGGGTGGTGCCGACGGCACTGCGTAGGCTATATTTCCTATTGGAGGACTCAAAAATGATCATTCGAGCGTTCGCCGTTTCCTTAGCTTTGGCCGTCGCTTTCCTTGCGGGAACGCTGGTTCCATCCGCGGAAACCCAAACCGGCAAGAGACACTTTCTGCGGGTTGACTACATGAAGATTCCGGAGGGGCAGGCGTTGCGCTACCGGGAACTCGAGACGGATCTTTGGAAACCTGTTCACCAGTTGCGCGTGGCCAAGGGCCACATCACGTCATGGAGCCTCTACGGGCATCACTTCCCGGGCGGTGCCGGTGGGGCCAAGGACTACCAGTACGTAACCGTTACAGAGTTTCCGTCGCTGCAGTCGATGGACGAACTGCACTACGCGGAGCTCTTCCGGGAGGTCCACGGCGAGGACTACGATACGACCGTTACCGAGCAGACGGTGGAGTCGCGGACCTTGACGCACACTGACATCTGGGCACTCATCGACAACGTGGCCATGGACACGGTCCGCTAACGATCAGGCGCCGGGTGAGGTTAGGATAGGTCTGGTATCGGAACCGAGCGGGTTGCCTGCCCCAATTCAACCGAGATCGAAGGTTCGACATGAAAATCGCGCACAACTCCCAGATGGCTCTCGCCATCCTAGCGGCCACGGTCCTGACCGCTTCGCACTGCACGGTCGGCAAGTACCCGCCCGACGAACACAACAAGGTCGCCAAGCCGTTCATTGCTGACAGCGCCGCGCACGATCCTCTCGGTGTCTTGATGTCCGGCGCGACGAGCATCATGACGGGCCAGGAGTTCAACATGTCGGAGGGCATGCTTGAGGGGGGAACGGAAACCTCGCTTCTCTCCGTTCTTCCGGATTCCGGCACCGAGGCGATTCAACAGCAGTTGGCGCTTGCCGATGGCTTGATCGGCCCGTTCACAGCCCCGCCCGATTCCGAAACCGGCTTCGACAGATCCAAGCTGCCACCGGACTTGTGGACAGAGAACGGCACGTTGCTCAACCGCGCCGAACGGATCGCGCTTCGGATCCGCCAGGACAGAGTTCATGAGAACAACCCGCTGGCCTATGTCGAGCAACTCGGGCTGCTGCTATACGCCTGTCTCCATCTCGATTTCGCCCCCGAGGGCGACCGTCAGTCCGCGATTGTCCAGCGGCTCTCGCAAACGACGGAGTACCTCCAGAACGCCCGGTCGTCCCTCCGGTCTTCATCGGAGGTCCGAATCGAGGCTGCACGCGAGTCTGCCCAGGGTGTCATCAAGCTGATCCGCAACGACATCGCGAACAGCGTTCCAAGCACCATCCAACCGGGGCTGGAAGCAGCGTCAGACCAAGCCGTGGCGGCCTTGGAGAACTTCATCCAGTCACTCGGCGACCTCCCGGCCACCGACGACTGGCGAGCCGGGCCGGATCTTTTCCACGCAAAGCTCGCACTCGACACCGGCCAGCCCATCGGTCCCATTGGCACGCTGATCGAGGATACGATGAGCGACTTTGAAGTGGCCCACAAGGCCCTGGTCAGCGCAGCGGAGCCCATCAACCGGCGCATCTATGGGGGCACCCGGCCGCGCGATGACTTTCGCCTGGTGAATGACGTGCTTGAAGTGCTGGAAGGGGAGAACCGCGCTCGCAGCAACGAGCGCATGATGGACCAAATGGCCCAGGACACCGAAGAGGCACGCACGCTCTGCAACGAGGAAGAGATCGCTCCTGTCCCGGAAGACCTCAAGTTGCGAGTGATCGAAACGCCGGAGTTCATGCGCGTTTCCGTCCCATTGGCCGGCGGTTTCGGCCCCACTGCGGCGGAAAACGACCACACTGCGCTCGTGTGGCTCACTCCGGCCCCGCCGGACGCGTCGCGAGCCGAGCTCCGAGACCGCCTGACAACGAACAACATCCATCAACTGAAACTGCTGGCCTTGCGCTATGGAATTCCGGGCTATGCCCTGATCGGAGCTCTCGCGTCCGACATGGAAGGCCAACTCAAGAAGCTCACGCACATGGTGGAACCGCTCCCGGGGTTCATCGACGGCTGGCCGATCTACATTACCGAGACAACCGTCGGCACCGCCTACACCGGGGATGTTGATTTCATCTGGCGGAAATACAAGCTGCAGACGATCGGCGCCGCGCTGGTCGATATGCAGATGCATGCCCAAGACATGGGTCCGAACGACGCAGTGCAGTTCCTGACCCGTCGCGCTTACATGGAGAGCAGCGCGGCCCGTGCGCTGGTTCGCTCGCTCCAGGTAAACCCGACCGACGCCGCGTCCACGTATCTTGGCTGGCTCGGCTGGCAGAAGCTCCGAGCCCACTACCAGGAAACGACGCAGGACTTCAGCTTGGCGTCGTTCCATGGCAAGGCCTTGCAAACCGGCTCGATGCCACTAGTCGAGTTTTCGTACGCGGTTACCGAAGCCAAGGGCCGACTTTCCTTACAAACAGGTGAGGATCCTGGAGGAGAATAAGGGCTCAACAAGCCGGTCCCAGCAGACGTCGGCGACCCGATCGGACCGACCGGAGCGCAAGGCATTCGTTTCCATCGGTTCCCGCCAGGCCCAGCACGCAGACCGAACCCAGCCAGCGGGCAACGCGGCGTGGCCGCGCCCACGAGGTCGGATCCAAGACCCGGTAGCGGCACGATCCGATACTTAATCGAGACGCGAAGATCCTTGATCGTGCATAATAGTTCAAGGGTGTGCGTGCACCCTCCCCTACAGACGGTGCTAGTCTGCGCATGGCCGGATTGGTCCGGAGTGCCGCGGGAGAAAGGCAGCGCCATCGGAGAGACGATTGTGCCGAAACTCAAGACCCACCGGGGCGCTGCCAAGCGCTTCCACCTGACCGGCAGCGGCAAGGTCAGACGGCGGCACGCGCTGAAAAACCATATCCTGACCAAGAAGACGCAAAAGCGGAAGCGCCACCTGCGCAAGGGTACCAATGTGAGCCCGGCCTTCGAGAAGGCTGTGCGGCGGATGATCGCGAACTAGCCTTTGCCCGGCCGCCAGGTGCCCTGAGCGAGGTGCCCGTTGTCCCGGCCATGGTCCCGAGGAGATAACCGTGCCAAGAGTCAAGCGAGGAAACCATCGCCTCAAGAAGCGCAAGCGCGTGCTTGCCAAAGCCAAGGGCTATTACCTTGCAAAAAGCAAGCTGTATCGCTATGCCAGGGAGGCCGTCAATAGGGCCGATCAATTCGCATACATCGGCCGAAAGCTCAAGAAGCGCGACTTCCGTGCGCTCTGGATCACTCGGATCAGCGCCGCGACACGGTCGCACGGGCTGAACTACAGCCGGTTCATCCGCGGGCTCAAGGACTCCGGGATCGATCTGAACAGGAAAATGCTAGCGGAAATCGCGGTGCGCGACCCGGAAGGGTTCGGCCAGCTAGTCGCCAAGGCAAAACAGGCTCTGGGCCAGCCAGGAGCAATACCAGGGGAATCCGAGACCGAAGCCGCCTAGGCGCGGTCGCCGCCTGCGTCAGGTAGGGAACCGTGTCAATTGCGGAGAAAACCGGCCGGCCAATCGCCGACTTACTCCGGGAAGGGGATTCTGCGGAAGACCTGTACGCGGGCTTGCGGGCTCAGTTCGAAGCAGAACTGCGCGACACCCGGACCCCGGAGCACACCCGGGCATTGCGTGACCGCTGGCTGGGAAGGCGTAGCGGCCTGCTGACCGCCGCCAACGAGAGCTGGCTCAAGGCGGCCGCCCGCGAACTCAAGCCGACCGTCGGCAAACTGCAAAACCAGCTGAAACGAGATCTCGAAGCGGCCCTCCAGAACGCGATGCAGGGGGCAGTTTCCGAGCCAAGGGACGAAGCCGGACTGGACCCGACGCTCCCGGGACCGGAGCGAACGGCCGGCGCGGTCCACCCAGTGCGTCTCGCCCTGGAGGAAGTTCTCGACATCTTTCGTCCGCTCGGCTACACCGTGGCGGAAGGCCCGGAAATCGAATCCTTCTTCTACAACTTCGAGGCGCTCAACTTCCCATCTGACCACCCTGCGGTCGACGAGATGGACACGCTCTTCCTGGCGGGTAAGGAGAGGGCCTTGCTACGAACGCACACGTCACCTTGCCAGATCCGCATTATGGAGGCCGAGAGCCCGCCGTTGCGCTACGTGGTCCATGGCAAGGTGTACCGCAATGACACGCCGGATGCCACGCACAGTCCGATGTTTCACCAACTGGAAATGTTCGCGGTCGGTGCGGACATCACGTTCGGAGACCTCAGGGGAACGCTGGAGCATTTCGTGCGGAGATTCTTCGGACCCAGCACGAGGGCACGCTTTCGCCCGAGCTACTTCCCGTTTACCGAACCCAGCGCGGAAGTGGACATCACCTGCCCGTTTTGCTCGGGCCACGGCTGCCGCATCTGCAAGCAGACCGGCTATATCGAAGTGCTCGGGTGCGGGATGATCGACCCCAACGTGCTGACCAACGCCGGGCTCGATCACGAGCGTTTCCAAGGCTTCGCGGCGGGATTCGGACTGGATCGCTTCGCAATGCTGAGGTACGGCATCGATGACATCCTCCAGATGTACCAGGGCGACACTCGCTTCCTTCGGCAGTTCCGGTAAATGCGAATCCTTCTCAGCTGGCTACGCGATTTCGTGGAGATACAGGAATCTCCGCGTGACCTCGCTGATGCGCTCACGATGGCTGGAATGGCCGTCGACACAGTCGAAGAAGCCGATGGCGATACCCTCTTTGAGTTCGACATCACGAGCAACCGACCCGACGCGATGAACCACTTCGGAATGGCGCGCGAGGTCGCATCGATTTATCGCCGGCCTTTACGTAGGCCCTCGAGCGAGTTCGCGGAAGCCGACATCCTGGCTTCGTCCATGGCTTCAGTAGAGATCGCCAATCCGAAATCGTGTGCTCGATACGTGGGACGGGTGTTCACAGGTGTGCGGGTGGGGCCTTCGCCGGATTGGATCCGCCGCCGGATCGAACTATGCGGCATCCGCCCGATCAACAATCTGGCGGACTTGACGAACTACGCGCTGTTGGAGATGGGACAGCCTACGCACGCGTTCGACCTCGACAAACTCGCGGGCAGGCACATCGAGGTTCGCACGGCCCGCCCGGGCGAATCGCTCGTCACGCTCGACGGCGTGTTGCGCGAACTGGTGGCGGAGGACCTGGTGATCTGCGATGCCGAGAAGCCGGTCGCTCTGGCCGGAGTGATGGGGGGCGAGGCCACTGAAATCACGGCGGAAACCCGAAACGTTCTGCTTGAAGCCGCCTGGTTCAAGCCGTCCACAGTGCGGAACACTTCGCGCAGGCTCAAGCTCTTCAGTGAAGCCTCGCACCGCTTCGAGCGCGGCGCCGATTGGGACGGCACGGTGTGGGCTGCCGACCGAATCGCCTCCCTTTTGGGTCAGACAGGGCCCGGCGCGGTCTTGAAGGGCTGCATCGACTGCTACCCCGGGTCGCGCAATCTGCCGGAGATTCGCTTGCAAAGCGAGAGCATAAGAAGGCATCTCGGCGTCGATCTGGGAGGCTCGGAAGTCGAATCGATCTTGCTGGCGCTCGGTTTCCGCCCAGTCGCCAGCGACAACGGATGGATCGTTCCCGCAACTAGCCACCGGCTGGACGTGGAGCGCGAGATCGACTTGATCGAGGAAATCGCCCGCATTCATGGATTCGAGAAGATCCCTGCGACGTTGCCGGCTGTGGGGATTGCCCCGGCACGGACACCGAAAGCCGCCGAGGACACTCGGATGCGCAACGCCGTCAGCGGCCTAGGATACGACGAAACGATTGGATTCTCGTTCAGTTCGTCGAGCGAATCGCAGCGTTTCGGCGGCTCTCCGGAAATCGCTTTGCGCAACCCGATTTCCAAGCTCTGGGACGTGATGCGCACCAGTGCCGTACCGACCATGCTTCGAGCGCTTGAGTGGAACCTCAAGCGTAACCAGCCGTTTGTGCGTCTCGCGGAGTTCGGTCGGGTGTACCAACGCACTGATGCCGGTTTTGTGGAGCCGAAGATGCTGTGCCTCGGTGCAAGCGGGACTGCGCGTCCGCTCTGCTGGAGCGAACCATCGCGCCCGTTCGGCTTCTTCGAGTTGAAGGCCGACGTGGCAGCGCTGCTGCATCCTTTCGATTCAGCCGGACTGCGATTCGACTCGCGGAACGTGCCGCCCTACTACCGGCAGGGCCACGCAGCATCGGCGAGATGCGACGCTGGAGTACTCGCACACTTCGGCGAGATCGATCCGGAGATCACCCGCGAGCAAAAGATCCGCCAGCCCGTTTGGGTCGCTGAGATCTTCCTGGACGAGGTCTACCAACGCGGCCTCCGTGCGCCGGCTCACCGGCGCCTGGCCAGAGTGCCGGCTGTCAGCCGGGACTTTTCCCTGCTGGTCCCGGAAAGTGTGGCGTTCGAGAGGATCATCGACACCGTGGGGCCGATGGCAGACCTGATCAGCTTGGAGCCGTTGGAGGTGTTCCGGGGACAGAATGTTCCTCGAGGACACTACAGCTTGCTGCTGCGCGCATCTTGGCAGCGCCTGGACGAAAGCCTGACTGACGAGGAAGTGAACTCTTTCGCCGCAGAGTTGCGGTCAGGCTTGCACGCACGCTTGGGAATCGTCGTCAGGACCTAACGCGCATCAGCGCAGCCGATAAATCTGGTATCCCCGCTCCCTCGGTTCGGATCCCAGACCCCAGGCGCTACGGAGTTCGCGATAGGAGTGCTCCCAGACGAGTTCGTAGCGCTCGTCCAGCGCCTTGGGCTTCCGATCCTTGGTATCCCACAGGACGAACCATCCGGGACTAGGCGAGTCGTCGAACTGGTCGTCTGGCACCTTGCCCCGGAAGCGCCGATTGTACTCCACGTCTGAATCCAGCAGATTGACCCACCTTCGATCTGGCAGGTAGTAGTTGGCGGTCATGCCCTTCACGTTCCGGAAGTAGGCGATGCCGTCTCCGGGCCGCGTATTGGCCGAGAGGAATTCGAGCATCCGCCCGTTGGGTTCGTCATAGCGGAGGTACTGCCGCAGAACAACTTGCTCGGTCCCGCCTCCAGCCAATTCGAGATTCGGCCATAGCGTGGCCCCGGCAAGGCAGGCGATCGCCGCCCCACGTCTCCCCTTGCTGTCCAGCGAGGCTGCTGCCAGTCCAATCAAGACGACGGCTGCCGGGCAAGTCTGATAGTAGTACCGAGGCAGTGTCGCCCTACCAGCCACAACGATCGTGAACAGCGGGCATACGGTGACAATCAAGCCTGCCAACAGCGCCATCCTTGCAGGCACGCCGGGCCGCTCCAGGCGTGACCACGAATACAGCAGGACAGCGGGCACGGCGAGAAAGACCAGTCCAAAGAGCACAAAAACTGGATCCGGGGTCCTCCTGAGCCACGGCTCTCGGACAACGAATCCCAGCAAGGGCACGGCAGCAGCCAGGCATAGCAATGCGCTCTGCACCGGCGAGTCCTTCCAGCGCTTGGGCCTGGCCAGCCAAGCCGCGGCCGGGGCAAGCACGACGAAAGGCACCCACCGCCAGTAGTCCGCCCCTCGTCGAGAGAGGACATAGCGGAGATTCTCCCAAAAGGTGCCGTCGCTGCCGGGGCGCCATTCCGTAAGGTATTCGGCGTGCAGAAGCCAGAACTCAACTCCCAGAATGACGGCGAGCACCGCTGAGGCAGCGCAAAGACGGGCAAGTACGGGTCGATCCGTGATCAGCAGGAACAAGCCGAGAGCCAGCCAAGTGGCCGCGAAGCTCAGGTAATTCCCGGCATACAGCAGGCATCCGATCAGACAGAGCTGCGCATGAAACCCCCATCTCCGGCCCAGCCCGGGATCTCGCAGGTAGCGGGCGATCTGCACGAGCAACAGAGCCGTCGCGAACACCACCAGAATGTAATAGCGGCCCTGGCGCGCAGCGTGCAGGAAATAGATCGACGCGCTCGCTGACAAGGGAAGAACGTACGGGAGCCAGCTCGGTCCGCCGATCAGCCGGCCGAGCCAGAACAGCAGGCCTAGGGCGCCGCAGCCTACGAGAGCGAATGGCAGCCTCGCAGCCAACGTGCCGCTACCCAGCAGCGCGTGCCCCAGTGCAGAGACATAAAACTGCAAGTAGCTCTGCATCGCCGGCAGTAGCCGCGAGTTCACGTCATGGCCGTCGTCATCCTGAACGAGCAGCTGTCCGGCATCGCGGTCGAAGGCGTACGGCAGGCCGCTGCCCGTATCGGCCATCAGCCGGCCCCAAACGGCGGTAGTGGCCTCGTCCCGCCAAAGCGGAACACCGTCCAGCCGCCAAAAAATCGCGGCAACGCAGAACAGCAGGATGGCGGTTGCGGCCAGGCGCTTCATACGGCGAAGGCCCTCGTCTTTTCAGGCTCGAATCCGGAAGTGGCGCACGATGGAACGACTGGCGCTTACGACGACCAGGTCGTGCGAAACTCCGGAAACAGGGTCAATCCACCGCAAGCGAAGAGCGTCTGGCCGGTGATGTAGGAAGCTTCGTCAGACGCGAGGAATGCGAAGACCGCCGCGATTTCAGCAGATTCGCCGGCACGGCCCATCGGGATATGGGACTCGACCACTGCCTTGGCTTTAGGATCGTTGATCCAGCTCATGTTGATGGGCGTCACAATCGCGCCCGGACCGACGGCGTTGACGCGGATGTCGCGGTCAGCGTATTCCAGGGCAAGCGTCTTGGTGAGATTCTCCATGCCGCCCTTCGAAATCGAGTAGAACAGGTACTGGGGCTTCGGGATGATCTCATGGACGCTCGAATTGTTAACGATGGCACCACCGCCGGGGCGCGACAGGAAGTGTTTGATTGCCTCACGGCTACAGAGATAGCAACCCCGTAAGTTCACACCCAGAATGCGATCGAAGTCAGCAGTCATGCTCTCCTCGCTGGGCGCCGGTTTCTGGATGCCGGCATTGTTGATCATCACGTCGAGCCGCCCCCACGCACCCAGGACCGCTTCGAACATCGCGGTGACGGATGCTTCGTTGGAGACATCGGCCTTGTGGATCAGCACGCGTGCGTCGTTGAAGCCGCCTTCGCTGTGGGCTCGCTTCACCTGCTCCGCAGTGTCGGCGGCCCCCGAGTCGTTGCGGCTGTAGTTGATCACGACACTCGCACCCTCCTGGGCAAGGCGCACCGCAATGGCCTCGCCGATGCCGGCGGACGCTCCAGTCACAAGGGCGTACTTTCCAATGAATCGTTGTTGCATGAATGGGAGCGGCTGCCGGGACGCTATTGCCGTATCCCACTGATTGTACCTTGGCCGCCGCCCGCCCCGGAGGGCGTGGCATGAGCTGACCAGCAGCCCCGAGGCCGTACAGGTGCCCCGCTACACTGGGGCGTGCTGGCCTTCGATTGGCGGCCTTTCGCGTGAAGATTCTGATTTCGGCTGGCGAGGCTTCAGGAGACCGTTACGCAGCAGGGCTGGTTCGGGCCTTGCGAGCGCGGTTGCCGCAGGCGAGCTTCTTCGGCTGCGGGGGCCCTTGCCTGCGTGAAGCCGGCGTGGAAGCCGTGGTCCGTTCCGAGGAACTCGCAGTGGTCGGCTTGTTCGAGGTGCTGCGCCACATCCCGCGGATCCACGGACTCTACCGCCGATTGGATGCGACGGCGAGGGAGGTCCGACCGGACTTGGCGATCCTAACGGACGCCCCGGATTTTCATCTTCGACTGGCGGCCCGGCTCCGACGGATCGGAGTTCCAGTCGTGTACTACGTCGCTCCGCAGGTCTGGGCTTGGCGCAGCTGGCGAATCCGTCAGATCAGGCGGTTGATAGACCAGCTCTTGGTGATCTTCCCTTTCGAGAAGGAGTACTTCCGCGAACGCGGCGTCGACGCGGAGTTCGTCGGCCACCCGCTGCGCGACTTGGTACGGATCGAGACGCCCAGGGAGGTGTTCTTCGAACAACATGCCCTGGACGCAACCGAGCCGCTCGTGGCTCTGCTCCCGGGAAGCAGGAAAGGCGAAGCAATCCGGCATTTCCCTGCGCTCCAAGACGCAGTCGCCAGGATGGCAGCGGAAGGGGTGCGCCAGTTCGTGCTGCCTGTAGCGCCGACCACTGGCAGGGAGTTCGTCGCTAGGCACTGGCAGGGGCCCCCGGTCCGCTTCCTGGAGAACCAAACAGCCGACGGTCTCGGACATGCTGATGTCGCACTGGTGGCAAGCGGTACCGCGACAATCGAAACGGCGATTCTCGGCACGCCGATGGTCACGTTCTATAAGCTAGCCTGGCCGAGCTACCAATTGGCTCGTCACCTCGTGGACGTGCCCTTCTACAGCATGGTCAATATACTCGCGGGGAAGCCCATCATCCCCGAGTTTATGCAGCAAGACTGCACCGGTGCGAAACTAGCCGCCGAGGCGCTACGTCTTGTACGTATGGAGACCGCACGATGTCGAATGACGCAACAACTAGTCCAAGTCCGCGAGATGCTCTGCACCCAGGTTCCAGCCTCGGAACGCGCCGCAGAGGCGATCTGCGATCGATTTGGGCTGCCAGCGCGATGAGGTTGACCGCCCGAGTCACCTGCCTGCTCGTGTCGGGCGCGGCGCTTGCCTCGCTGCTCGGTCAGGACCTGGTGTCGGAGCCATTGCTGAATGTCGAGCACTACAAGATCGAAGCGCACATCAACCTTGACGCGCAGTTGATCGAGGCTACCGCAGAGGTCCGTTTCACGCCACTCGATCCGGCTGTGACTGCATCGTTTGAACTGCACAACTCGCTCAATGTGGATGCGGCCGAGACAGAGGACGGCATCAGTTTGGAACCCCGCCGCTACCGCGCGGATTCCACCATCCACCTCAGCTTTCCCGAGACCCTGGCCGTCAATGAACCCCAAGTCATCCGGTTCCGCTACGGAGGCCGCCTGGTCGGATACGAAGATTCTCCGGCCGAGGGGTACAGCTTGGCCGAGATCACCGCTGATCGCGCGATCCTGCTCTACGCTGGACGCTGGTTCCCTGTCAATGGCTACGGAGCTGACCGCTACACCTCGGAAATCACTATCACTGTCGAGGAAGGGATGACAGTCCTGGGAAGTGGCCAGGGTAGTCGGACCGAAGCGCTGGAAGGGATCGCGCACCGCTTCGAATTCGACTACCCCTCGTTTCCCGGCACCATCGCGGTCGTGCGGGAGGATGCCGTCCAGGTGAATGACGGTGGCGCCTCCAGCAGCGTCTACATGCCAACGGCGTCCGAGGACCTGGCCCTGGCCTATGGCGAAGCGGCAGTGGGGATGGTCGATTTCTACTCGGGGCTCTTTGGCGCGCCGTACTCCAAGGCGATCGCGATTGTCGAGATGGGCGAGTACGCTCCGAGCGGCTACTGGGCTCCGGGCATGGTCTTGATGAGCCCGTACGGCCGCCGGGAGGTCGTGAACCGCAAGCTCCTCGGGCAGTTAGTGGCACACCAGTGGTGGGGAACGCTCATTGGGGCAGGCAACCGCAACCACCTTTGGCTCGTCGATGGACCGGCGCTGTACTCCGCCTTGCTCGAACTGGAGGAAACCGAGGGCGAGGAGGCATTCTCAGACGCACTGGCTGACACCCGCGTCGAGGCGCTTACGTTCGACCAAGTTCCGCTGCGGGAATCCGGCGAACTCTCGGATTTCTCTCCCCAAATGCACGCCCTGACCTCAGCCCGGGGCGCGATGGTCCTGCACATGCTGCGATGGGGCATCGGAGACGAGGCGTTCTTCGGCGCGCTGAAGAAAATGATCGGCGAGCTGACCTGGAGCACGATGACGACGGACGGTTTCCGCGAAATCGTGGAAGAGGGCTCCGGCTTGGATCTGGACAGCTTCTTCCTGCAATGGACTGAATCCAACCTGACGCCGGAGTTCCAGCAGGAATACACGATCTACCGCTTGGGTGGAAACTCGGGGTTTCGCGTGATCGGCAAGATCAACCAAGACATGGACACGTTCAAGATGCCGGTCGAACTCAAGGTGGAGACAGAGGGCGAACCGGAGTTCCATGTGGTCGAAGTGGCCGGCACGGCTTCGGACTTTACCGTCGAGACGTTCGGAAAGCCCCGCGAAGTCATCTTGGATCCTAACCACAGGATCCTGCGACTGGACGACGACACCAGGGTCCGGGTCGCGATCCGAAGGGGTGAGCAGTTGGTCGAGCTCGGCTACTACCAGGACGCTCTGATCGAGTACCAGCGGGCGCTGGACATCAATAAGTTCAGCTCGTTCGCACACTACAGGACGGGAGAGGTGTTCTTCCTTCAGAGCAACTTCCAGTCAGCCGCCAACGAGTTCCGGGAGGCCCTCAACGGCGACCAGGAGCCTCCCTGGGTCGAGGTGTGGTCGCACATCAACCTCGGCAAGATCTTTGACATTACGGGCCAGCGCGAGCGGGCCGTGAATGAATACCAGCTGGCCATCCGGACGCGCGACAACACGCAGAATGCGCAAGACACAGCCAGCCAGTTCCTGGCGAGCCCTTACCGCAGGCCACGGGCCAAGGAGCGAACCTATTGACGCGGTGCCTTGCCCACAAGGTGGGCGGGCGGATCAGTATTTCGGCACGCGGGGGTCGACCTCGTCGCTCCAGCGCAGGATGCCGCCGGCGAGATTTGTGACCCGACTGAAGCCCATATCCCTGAGCAACCTCTGTGCCTTGCCGCTACGCACGCCGCTCTTGCAATGAACGACGATATCGGCCGTTGAATCAAGTTCGTGGACATGCTGGGGCAACGTGCCGAGTGGAATGAGCGTCGTGCCGGGAATTCTGGCTATCTCGAACTCGTGAGGCTCGCGCACATCAAGCACGAATAGGTCGTCGCCCGCGTCCAGACGGGCCTTCAGGTCGATCGGCGCAATTTCGGGCAACCGCTCGCGAGCAGCTTCCTCCTGCGCCTGTTGCGGAATGCCGCAGAACTGCTGGTAGTCGATGAGTTCACGCACAGTCGGATTGTCGCCGCAGACCGGACACTCCGGATTGCGGCGGAGACGCAACTCGCGAAATCGCATGTTCAGTGCGTCGTACAGCAGGAGGCGCCCGCTCAGCGAGTCCCCCTTGCCGAGGACGATCTTGACGGCTTCCGTCGCTTGGATGCTTCCGATCACTGCCGGAAGGATGCCCAGCACTCCGCCCTCTGCGCAACTGGGCACCAAGCCGGGCGGAGGGGGCTCGGGATAGAGGCATCGATAGCAAGGCCCGCCCTGATGGTGGAAGACGGTGGCCTGCCCCTCGAATCGGAATATCGACCCGTACGCGTTCGGCTTGCCGAGCAGTACGCAAGCGTCGTTGACCAGGTAGCGGGTGGGGAAGTTGTCCGTGCCGTCGACCACGACATCATACGTCGAAATGATCTCGAGCGCGTTCTCGCTGGTTAGCGCCACTTCGTACTTGTCGATGGCAAGACGGGGGTTGATGTCCTGCATGGTTTCGGCGGCGGAGTCGATCTTCGACCGCCCCACGTCCTTTGAACCGTGGATCACCTGGCGCTGAAGATTCGTTTCGTCGACGATGTCGAAATCCACGATCCCGATCCGGCCGATCCCGGCTGCCGCCAGGTACAAACCCAAGGGGGCGCCCAGCCCGCCGGTGCCAACCATGAGGATCTTGGCCCCCTTGAGCCTGCGCTGCCCGGCAAGCCCAACCTCCGGCAGGATCAAGTGACGGCTGAATCGCAGGATTTCCGCATTCGACAGCTCAGGCAGCTCGGTCCCGGAAACGCCAACCGGAACTGCCGCTGCAGCAGCCGAGCCGCCTGCAATCGAGGGCACGATGCTGATCGTGCTGGCGCTCTTCAGCGCAGTGTCCTCCCGGTCCAGGTAGCGGATGTCCTCGTCATCGACGTAGATGTTCACGAAGCTGCGGAGCCGGCCCTGCTCGTTGAACAGATTCCGCTCGACCTGGGGATGCGCTGCCACCAGCTGGCGAAGGGCCTCCCCCACGGTCGCCGCGTCCACATCAACCGTGTCGTTGCCTGCGACAAACTGGCGCAGGGGCGTTGGAATCAGGATGCTCGCCATGTTCTGCCTAGTCTAGATCGTATCAATTACCCTATTCCCTGTCAACATAGTAGGGATTGAAACTGCCGCTCTCTTCGGGGGTCCCCGTCGAGCGCCGCAGCCTCGGTCAAGGCTGCCGTCGGTCATGCGCTAAGCTGTCTTCGAAACAGGGAGGCAGGGCCACCACATTGCGGCAGGAACGGGACGAGACGCCACGCTTCTTCGCCGACCCGGAGGAGATGAGAGCGTGGTTGAGAGGCAGCCACGCGGTGCTTGCAGAGCAGTGGATCGGCTACTTCAAGAAGGATTCTGGGATTGCCAGCATCACTTGGCCCGAGTCGGTGGACGTCGCCCTCTGCTTCGGTTGGATCGACGGTATCCGCAAGACAATTGACGACAAGCGCTACAAGGTCCGATTCACGCCAAGAAGGCCCGGAAGCAGTTGGAGCGCACGGAATCTGGCTGTAATGGAATCCTTGATCGCCGCTGGTCTTGTTGAGAAACCGGGACTTGAGGTGTTCGAGGCCCGGCGGGCCGGCACGGCCTCGCCGCCTCCCAGGGCGGCCCTCTCGGACGACTACGAGCGCAAGATCAGGGCACATCCGGCCGCCTGGCGGTTCTTCCAGGCAATGCCACCGTCCCAGAGAAAGCACTCCGTTGCATGGGTTGTGAGCGCCAAGAGGGAGGAAACCAGGCTTCGTCGTCTCGACGTGCTGATCGCTTCGTGCTCGGATGCCGAACCAATCCCGCCCTTGCGCTGGAGCGTGTCAAGGAAGGGGCGCGCCGATTGAGTACCACGTCGCAGGACGCACGGTTGACGGTTACTCGCGGACGGCGGTCCATTCGTCTCCGGCGCGGGCGGACTGGAACATGCTGATCCCTGCGACAGCCGCTGCACCGACGGCGGCACAGGCTCGCTCCCGGACTGTCGTAACACCGCCCAATGCGGCGATAGGCATGTCCACGGCGCGGCATGCTGCCCGCAGTCCTGCCAATCCGGGAATCGGCTCCGGACCATGCTTCGCGCTCGTCGGAAAGACCGGCCCGAAGACGGCGAAGTCCGCTCCTTCACGGTCAGCCCTGCACACCTCGTCCACGGTGTGGGTGGATACGCCAATCGAGAATCCGGCGGGGACGATCCGCCGCAGGTCCGACACCGGGGGCGCGTTCGATTGCAGGTGAACGCCGTGTGCGCGGGCGGCAAGTGCGATGTCAAGGCGTCCGTTGACGAAGACGCGGGTGCCATATGTCTCGACCCGTCGCAAAGCGGCCTGAACAAGTTCCAGCAATGCTCGGGACGCCAGGTCCTTCTCGCGGATCTGAATCCAGTCGACACCCTCGCGCGCATTCGCTTCTATGCAGTCCAGCACGTCCTCCCGGCAACGCAAGCGATCAGTAATATAGTAGTGCCTCACGCTGCAACCCCATCATGTAGCCATCGGACCACAATGTTGATAACGTTTGACTAACATTACGTCATTAGTCTATACTAAGAGTCTATCGAAGTCGTTCGCAGCGCGGGGAGCTAGAGAGTCGGCGCGATTCGTTGCGGGCAAGGAGAGCGAGCAGGAGCGAAGACATGGGCAAGGTTATCGGCATCGACCTAGGGACGACCAATTCGGTTGTAGCCGTGATGCAGGCGGGGCAGCCTACGGTGATCGCGAACCAAGAGGGCACGCGAACGACTCCTTCGGTCGTGGCGTTCACTAAGGGCAACGAACGACTGGTGGGGCAGACCGCCAAGCGCCAGTCCGTGACGAACCCCGAGGCGACCGTCTATTCGATCAAGCGGTTCATGGGTAGGCGGCCGGACGAAGTCAGGGAAGAACTCAAGCTGGTCCCCTACAAGACGACAGCTTCCGGGGACTTGCTCCAAGTGAAGGCCGGCGGCAAGGACTATTCTCCGCAGGAGATCTCGGCCATGGTGCTCGGCAAGCTCAAGGAGGCGGCCGAATCGTACCTGGGCGAGAAGGTCACGGAGGCCGTGATCACGGTGCCGGCCTACTTCAACGACGCCCAGCGCCAAGCGACGAAAGACGCCGGCAAGATTGCCGGCCTTGACGTGCTGCGCATCATCAACGAGCCGACTGCGGCGGCCTTGGCATACGGGCTCGACAAGAAAGCGAACGAGACGATCGCGGTCTATGACTTTGGGGGTGGGACATTCGACATTTCGATCCTGGAGGTTGGCGAAGGCGTCGTAGAGGTGAAGTCGACCAACGGCGACACGCACTTGGGCGGCGACAACATTGACAGTCGATTGATCGAATGGATCGTGGACGAATTCCGCAAGGAGCACGGCATCGACCTGTCGGGCGATTCAATGGCCCTCCAGCGTCTGCGCGAGGCAGCCGAAAAGGTCAAGATGGACCTTTCGACGTTGATGGAGAGCGAGATCAACCTGCCGTTCATCACCGCCGACGCAACCGGTCCGAAACACCTGCAACTGAAGCTGACGAGATCTCATCTGGAACAGATGATCGATCCGCTCATCAAGCGCACGCTGGATCCTTGCAAGAAGGCCCTGACCGACGCCGGACTTACGCCGGGCGAAATCGACGAGATTGTGATGGTCGGTGGATCGACTCGTATCCCGAAGGTACAGCAACTGGTCCAGGAGTTGTTCGGCAAGCAAGTCCACCAGGGGGTCAACGCCGACGAAGTGGTCGCCATCGGCGCGGCCGTGCAGGGCGGAGTCCTCGGAGGCGAGGTCAAGGACGTGCTGCTCCTTGACGTCACCCCGCTGTCGCTGGGAATCGAGACGCTGGGGGGCGTCTTCACCAAGCTGATCGAACGAAACACCACGATCCCGACTCGCAAGTCCGAGACCTTCTCGACCGCTGCGGACAACCAGACCTCGGTCGAAATCAAGGTCTTCCAGGGTGAGCGGTCAATGGCCGGGGACAACCGGCTGCTGGGGGTCTTCCAGTTGGTCGGCATCCCCCCGGCGCCGCGCGGCGTGCCGCAGGTGGAAGTCACCTTCGATATCGATGCGAACGGCATCCTGAACGTCTCGGCCAAAGACAAGGCCACGAGCAAGCAGCAGCAGATCACCATCACGAGTTCGTCGGGGCTGTCCCAAGAGGAGATTGAGAAGATGGCCCGGGATGCCGAGGAACACTCGGCCGAAGACGAATCCCGGCGCGAGGAAGTGGAGGCCCGCAACCAAGCCGACTCGATCATCTACTCGACCGAGAAGACGCTCAATGAACACCGCGACAAGGTCGACGCCGAAGAGGTGCAGAAGATCGAGCAGGCTCTCGGAGCCGCTCGTGAGGCCGTCAAGAGCGGCACGGCGGAGCAAATCCAGAAGGCTGTCGGGGACCTCACGCAGGCGAGCCACAAACTGGCCGAAGCGATGTACAAGGCGCAATCGACCGATTCCGCTCAACAGCCCTCGCCCGAGTCCGACGGATCTGGCGCGGCGGGACCAGAGTCCAAGGACGAGGCAGATGACGTTGTCGATGCCGAATTCGTCGAACCTGACGAGGGTCGCAAGTCGTAGGAGGGAAGCGCACAGCAGCGGACGCGGCTCGCCGGGTCCCGGCCAGAGCCAATGGCTACCAATCCCAGGAAGGACTACTACGCAACCCTCAGGGTCGCCCGGGACGCCACGCCGGACACCATCCGCAAAGCCTATCGCCGTCTGGCGCGGAAGTTCCACCCAGACGTCAATCCCGGCGACGCCGTCTCTGAAGACCGCTTCAAGGAAATCCAAGAGGCCTACGATGTCCTCAGCGACCAGCAGAAGCGAGAGTTCTACGACCGGCACGGATTTTACGCGGACCAAGCATTTTCGGGGGCTGGAGGAACAGCGGGCCGTCGTGGCGGAGTAGGATTCGACGGCTTCGATTTCAGCGAATTCGGGCATCCGGGCCGTGCCGGCCAGGGTCCTGATTTTGGATCCCTGTTCGAGAGTTTCTTCGGGGGCGGGCGCCGACAGGGGACCGAGTCCGAGGCACCACAGGCGGGGGAGGACCTGGAATACACGCTGGACATAGGCTTCGATGACGCCATCAACGGAACCACGGTCCGATTGAACATCGCCCGTCTGAGCACATGCGGCCAGTGCGCCGGATCCGGCAGTGCCAAAGGCGCGCCTCCCAGCGAGTGCGCCGCGTGCAACGGTAGCGGCCAAGTGCATCAAGCCGCGGGAAACATGCGATTCACGGTGCCCTGCCCCCGCTGTCGCGGGCAGGGCCGAGTACGCAGCGTGTGCAGCACGTGCGACGGGGAGGGCAGAGTCAGGGAAACGACGCCGATCGAGGCGCGCATACCGCCAGGCACGCAGGAAAATTCCCGGCTGAGAATCCCGCGCAAGGGCAACGCGGGAGTGCGCGGCGGCAAGGGCGGGGATCTTTACATTGTGGCCCGGGTCGGCAAGCACTCGTTCTTCAAGCGCGAGGGCTACGACATCCACATCCAGGTGCCGATCACCCCCGCCGAAGCGATCCTGGGCGGGAAGATCGAAGTGCCGACTATCGACGGGACGGCATTGCTGCGGATTCCCCCGGCCACGAGTTCAGGCAAGACTTTCCGTGTCCGCGAGCGCGGCGTCAAGAATCCGCGGGGAGGGAAACGCGGTGACCAGTTCGTTAGAATCTCGATTGTCGTTCCCGAGATCCCCGACGAGTCGACCAAGGACCTAATGCGGAGATACGAGAAGGAGAACCCCGAGAATCCGCGTGCGTCGTTGTTGCGGTCGAAGTGATTATGGCCAGGCAGCGCAAGACCAAGGGCAGCTATACGATTTCCGTCGTGGCGGAGCGTTTTGACGTACATCCCCAAACGCTACGGCTCTACGAACGCGAGGGACTCTTGCTGCCGTCCCGGACAGAGGGCAATACCCGCCTCTATACCGAGGCAGACATCGAGCGGCTGGATGTGATCCTGTCGTTGACCAGGGATTTGGGGGTCAACTTGGCCGGCGTGGAAATCATCCTCAATATGCGCAGCAAGATGGACGCGATGCAACGCCAGATACGGGAATTCGTGAAGTACGTGAATAGCTCGATGGACTGGGCCGACGACGATGGCACGGAGGACCCGCTCTCGAACGCCCTGATTCCGATCAAGTCACGGCTGCCCATGCGAGCGAGACGAGACGATCGGGCGGAACAAGAACGGGCGGCGGACAGCCACGAGCCCGAGATCCTCGACGCCTGATCCCGGAGGTTGCCAAGACCAACTGACCGACAGGCCAATCGGTCAACAACTTAGCATCGCTTTCCCCCACCTGACGGGTAGTACAGGCGCGCGGGTGAATGGTCCCCAAAAAAGGGCTCCGGAGCATGCCGGAGTGACCCGGCGTGTTTGGGGCGCTACCCGGCGAGCAGATCGACGGCCACGCTCGCAAATCCGCTTGCTGCGCCGAGCCTCAAGGATCGATTCCAGCCCGATCTCGGGGCTGAACCTGCCTTGCTTGGCCGTGCAGGGCGTTGCCGACAATGAACGGGCTGCAGCCCCCGGAGTGACTCGCTGGGGTTGTCCTCCGAGCCGGGAAACCACGCACCGTCCACAAGAGTTGGCAGGTCTTCCGACGCTCCCTCATCGTGAGAATGGGGACAGCAATTTCGGCTGAAGCGGAGTGGGCTAGATCAAGCCGACAGCGTGGAGGAAGACAAGTCCGATGCAAACCGGGACTGGAAACTTGAGCCCCCAGAGCCAAATACCGTAGCCCTTGGCAAGCGCGCTTCCGGACCCAAAGTCGTTCCGCCTCAACGCACGATCCATTTTCCAAGCCACGTAGAGCGCAATCCCCAGGCCGCCCAGGGGCAAGAGCCAATTCGATACCAAGTAGTCCACTCGGCCGAACCATATCGCGCTGACGGTTGCGGGAATCCCGCACAGTGTGACGCCGGCTCCTCCGATCAGGCAGGCCTTTCGACGACCCATCCCGAAGTCGTCGATCATGAAGGCGGCAATCACCTCCACCATCGCGATGCCGCTGGTAACGGCCCCGAAGACCAACATGACGAAAAAGACGACCGACAGAACGGCCCCGCCCGTCATTTGGGCCAGCGCTGTCGGCAGCGTGACGAACAGCAACCCGGGGCCGGCACCGGGCTCCAAGCCGAACGTGAATACGATCGGGAACACGACCATGGAAGCGACCAAGGCCACGACCGTGTCTGTGGCAGCGGTGGCCAAGGAGGCTGACACCAGGTCGTCCTTCCTCCGTAGGTAACTGCCGTAAGTGATCATCGCGCCCATGCCCAGGCTGAGGGTAAAGAACGAGTGCCCGAGCGCCTCAAGCACGCCGGCCGCTGTCAGATTATCGAAGCGCATTCCAAAGATGAAGTCGAACCCGTCGCCCCATCCAGGCATGGTCATCGCCTTGCCTAGGAGAATCACAAGCAAGACGAACAGCCCTGGCATCATCACCAGGCCGCAACGCTCAATCCCCTTTGAGACACCCGCAACGGCAAGCAGCACTGTGATGACGATGAACACGACCTGCCACACCACGCCCACGAGCGGGGAACTCGTCAGCGATTCGAACATCCCTTGGACCTGCTCCGCGCCTGCGCCGTGAATCGAGTTCGTCACCGAGAGATAGGTGTAGTGCAGCGCCCATCCCGCGACGGTCGAGTAGTACGACATCAACAGGAATGCGGCGAGTACGCCGATCATCCCGACCCCGATCCACGGTGAGCGAGGAGTCTGCACCTGGAAGGCACGCACGGGCGAAGACCGGGTCGCCCTCCCCAGCAGGATTTCGGCGATCATGACCGGCACGCCGACCAGCAGGATGCAAAGGAGGTAGACCCCGACGAACGCCCCACCGCCGTTCTCCCCGGTGATATAGGGGAATTTCCAGATGTTGCCAAGCCCGACAGCCGATCCGGCGGCAGCGAGGATGAACCCCGTGCCCGAATTCCATTGCCCTCTGGGCTGACCCGAATCGCTTCCCATGCTTGCTGCCAACTCGGTACACCCTACCATAGCCCCCGCGCAGGGCCGCAGGGTGGAAATCGGTTCCCCGGCATACTGGCGCGGCGCGGAGATCTAGGCGGAACCTATTCGTCGATACCGGTCTCGCCCTCGGACTTGGCGATGATCGCAGCTCCGCAGGAGTCGCTGAAGACGTTTACAACAGTCCGATACATGTCGAGCGGCCGATCTACGGCGAGCATCGCTCCGACAATCAACTCGACTTGTGGCCCCGTCAGATTGACCGCCTGGAGCACGATGAAGATCACAACGAGCCCGGCCGACGGCACGGCCGCGGCGCCGATCGAGGCTAGCAAGGCTGTGAATACCACCATGAGTTGCTGCTCGAATCCCAGGCTCACCCCCATCGCCTGCGCGATGAACAGCACTCCCGCGCACTCGTAGAGGGCGGTGCCATCCATGTTGACCGTGGCTCCCATTGGCAACACGAACGAAGTCACGCGATTCGAGACTCCCACCTTGTTCTCGACGGCGTCGATGGTGACGGGCAGCGTCGCGCCTGAGGAACTGGTGGAGAACGCCATGACAATGGGTTGCACCATATTCCGGAAGTGTTTCACCGGGTTGATCCCCCCCAAGAACCGCAAGATCAGCGGAAGGGTCACCAAGAGATGCACGGTAAGACCGCACACCAGCATGAGGGCGTAGAGGCCAAGCGACTTGAAGGCACTCAGGCCTGTCGTGCCCATGAGCCTCGCGATCAGGGCAAACACCCCGATCGGAGCGACGTAATTGATGATGCCCCCAGTGAGGACCATCATGGCCTCAAAGGCCGACTGGAAAAATGACAATAGCGGCTCGCGGTGGGATTGCTTCAGGACGCTGATGCTGATCCCCAGCATGATCGCGAAAAAGATGATTGCCAGCATCTTGGTCTCGGCGGCAGCGCCGAAGACATTCTCGGGGACAATATCGAGAATCAAATCAACTGGAGACTGGATAACGGTCAGTTCCGGCATTTCCTCCGTTTCCGCTCCAACCAGATCCGCACCCTCGCCGGGCCGGATGATATTGACCATTGCCAGCCCGACGATGCAAGCGAACAAGCTCGTCAGCATGTAGTAGCCCAACGTCTTGCCGAACAAGCGTCCCAGTCCCGCGCCAGCTCCAACCGAGGCGACACCTGTGACGATCGACGTCACCACGAGCGGGACGATGATCATCTTCAACAGCTTGATGAAGAGCGTTCCAAGCCAGCCGACGGTGTCGGCAAGAGGTTCGCCGCCTATCAGGCCAGCGATCACGCCAAGCATCATCGCGATCGCGATGCGCCAGTGGAGTTGCTGGTGCCATTTGGCACCGGGACTGGTAGTAGACATGGATTCCCTTTCTCTGGCAACAGCGGAGCGAACCGCAATCCAGTGGCGGCCCGTCTGCCCCGGAACACTCAATCATTCCACATTCTTCAGGCGAATCCTCAAAATACCTCGAATCCGTTTGAATGGCGGTCATTTCCCGTCCGGTCCTGGCGATTCCAGCGGCACGATGGAAGGCCGGGCGCGAAAACGACTACGATCGGGTCGCCGAATGGCCTGACTACGTCCTGTCCGGCGTCACACGTGCCTCCGCATTCCGTGCCCTCGGCCAGCCAGCCTATCGGTGATTCCCGGGCTTCACGTGCGGCCGGGATTGCTTTGTGCACCTCTGTCGCCCTCGCGACCTGCCAGGCATGGACTCGTCCAATCACAGCGCGCGACAGCATGCTCCGGATGGGCACGTCGAGCACTTCCGAGCAACACGACGGCCCCGCCAAACGACCTGAACACTTCCAACTCGTTGGACGGCAAAGAATTGAGCGGAGAGAACAATTGAGCGGAGCTGAATACCGGAATCTGTGCGTACCATGCTATGCTTCACTATCAAGTTCGCTAAATGGACGTCTAAGTGCTAAGGAATTCTAGTCGTAGTCCGGTCAAACTCGAGATTCTCTGGGAACTGTTCCAGTAGACTCAGGACCAAGAGTCGACGGCTTGTACCGAGGCGCATCCTGCGCGGGCCGACAAGTACCGGGTTTGGCGGTCGGCGCAATTGGAGCTTGATCCCGGGGAACGATCGGTTTACAGGCCGACAAATAGGGGAAATCAATTATGTCTGAAGATAAGCCAAGCTATGATTCCAACAAAATGCGGCCGGCGGCCAAAGTCAGGGAGGTGCTGCGTATCTCCGCCACTCTGGAAAAGCCCCACCTAGCCCGAGAAATCATTCTCGAGTGGCTGGAGAATGACGCCTCGACAGAACTTCCCGAACCTGCCTGGAAGGGAAACGCATTCCACCACGAGTCGAACGACCGCTCGTTCAGGGCAGTCCGCGCAAAAGGGGAAGCATCGGACACATGGGCACTTCGATTTGTCGAGCCCGGAGACGCGGAGACCGAGCAAGTGTGGACAACCGAGATTGCAACGCGGCAGCACTCGGGGCAAGAGTCGCTATTCAGCGTTCGTACATTGGTGAAGTCTTCGGAACCGAAGCTGCGCAATCAGCCGGCAGTTCCAAGGTTCATGGAGCATGTTGTGGGTGAGTGCGGCTTGGAGCAAGGTGCCGCCAAGATCGAAAAGGATCCATGGATCATCGAATCTGACTACGACGCGGCCAACTTGACCGAGTTTCTGGTTGATCCCGACCGTCGCACACCGGCATTCGTCCTGACAGTGGCGGAAGAAGCGGAGAACCCGATTGAGCCGTTGATCGAAGCAAGCCCGCTGGCAACCGACACGTTGGGGATCGCCAAGGTCATCGTGCTTCCGGCGGAATACACCTGGAAGCTCACGAACCGGTTCGGGAAGCGCCTGTCAGTCTACCGCGGCGCGTTGCGAGTGTACCTGCCGGGATTCCGCGAGGACACCGACCCGGAGGGAGGCCACGATCTCTTCATGCCGCACCGGATGGACACACCCGAAACGGCAGCTCGACTTGGATCACTGCTCCGCTGGATGGCGGCTCGGGAGAGCCTCAAGCGGATGCGGTTGGATCAGGAGATCTTGCCGTTCGCATCCGTTCTGGTACCTTCCATCGAGTTCGAAACCGAGGCGCTTGCTGCCAGCAAGGCCAGCGCTGCGAAGCAGCTTGCCTCCGCGAAGGAACACCTCGGCACGCTCCGCGAGGAACTGAAAGCCGCGCTTCAGATGCAGCAGTGGCTGACCGAAGAGACGAAATTTCTGGAAGGCCGTGTGCGAGAAGCCGAATCGAGAGCCCGCAGCAGCGGCCGGAGCGGGAGCCGCCCGCCATTTGACCGGCAGCGTGACCGGCCACCGCGGCCAAGGTATTCGTCCTACGATTCGGACCGGCCTGAACGCCAGAGCGGCGGTTTCAATCGCGAACGACGATTCGGGACCTATGACCGAGATCGTCAGCCGGGAGGCTACGAGCGTCAATCTCGAGGCTATGACCGTGACCGCCAAGCAGGTGGCTACGATCGTGATCGCAGACCACGGGGACATGATCGTGCCCGGGATTCCGAAGAGAGCGATCACGACAGCCCGTCCGGAGGCTGGGACCGGAGGTCCCGGTAGATCGACACGGGGATTGCTGCAACGACCTCGCTTGATGTTCGCGCTTGCACGGCATGATGGACCTCCAAGGCAAGACAGCGATCGTGACTGGCGGATCCCGCGGAATCGGCCGCGCGGTGTGCCTGGAGCTAGCCAGCCGCGGGGCAAGGGTTGCCGTCAATTTCCGTAGCGGCCACGACGCAGCGCAAGAGGTCACCACGGGCATAGGAACGAATGCGCTCGCCATCCAGGCAGATGTCTCGGACAGGGCAGCAGTGAAAGCTATGGTGGCTCGGACAGAGGCGGAACTGGGCACCCCGGACATCCTCGTCAACAACGCCGGGCTCTTGTACCCGGGCAGCTTGCTCGACTACGACGAAGAGCAGTTCGACAGGATGTGGCGGACAAACGTCAAGGGCGTACTCTATTGCTGCGAAGCGGTCGCGCCCGGAATGATCGAGCGTGGCTGGGGCCGGATAGTGAACCTGTCGTCAAACGCGGCGATAGGAACGGCACTTCCGGGAACCACGCTGTACGCGGCGACCAAGGGGGCGGTACTGACGCTGACCAAGAGATTGGCGTTCGAGCTGTCTCCGAGCGGGATCACCGTCAACGCCGTGCTGCCTGGATTCACCAAGACCGACATGGTGCTGGCCGGCAAGACAGAGGAAGAAGCGGCCCGCTTGATCGAGGCTGTGTCAAACCGGTCATTGGTGGGCCGCGTGGGTGAGCCCGCGGACATCGCGAGCCTGGTAGGCTATGCCTGCTCCGAGGCCAGCGCCTTCATGACCGGCCAGTTCCTGCTCGCGGACGGAGGCCGGCAGGACTACCTCACGCGGGTGTAGACCAGCCAGGGCACAACCGGCGATTGCCGCAAGCGGGTGTCGCCTGTCCAAGGGCCGTGGATGACTCCGGGACTCTCTGGAATCCACACCCGTAAGTTTCCGAAGGCTCTCCGCAACGGATTTCGCGTGGCTCATCGCAGGGATTGCCGGTACAGGAATCCAGCCTCGGAGCAACCGACCTACGTGCGCTCCACGCGGTACGGGTAGCGGTCCTTGGCACGCTTCAGGTAGTCCAGCACTTCTCCGTCCAGTTCGTCCATCAGCCTCGCGTGGCCGGAATCGTCGGCCAAGTTGTGGCGCTGGTGCGGATCTTCCTGATTGTCATAGAGACACCAACGTCCGATCTCCCCGCAGGCGTAGGTGTAGCGGGCGGTGCGGATGCCGCGGAACAGCGGTGCTGTGTGATTGACACCCCCGGAAGCGTTGGATTTTTCGATATGCATCAAGAATTGATGCTCTGGCCCGTCGACCGGCTGTCCTCGCACCGCCGCGGATAGGTCCCTGCCTTCGCAAGAATCAGGTACCGGGACATTCGCCATTCCACACAGTGTCGGGAAAATATCGATTGCGCCAAGCAGCACGTCGGACTTCACGCCCGCGGGCGCACCAGGCGATCGCACGACGAAGGGTACGCGGCAGGACTCTTCGTGCGGAAGGCGCTTGCCGGTGCGGTTCTGGGCTCCGAGCATCTCGCCGTGATCCGACGTGTACACGATGATTGTGTTGTCCGCGATCCCATTCTCGTCCAAGCATCTCACCAGCCGGGCCATCTCCCGATCGACAGCTTCAATGTGCGCGTTGTAACCAGCCAGGTCACCCCTCATGGAGCGACCGCGCCCGCCTACACCACGTGTCACGCGCTCGGCGGTGTTCGGACGAAGCTGCAGATCGCCGGGAGGGTATTTCTTCATCAGTTCAGGAGGAGCGTCCTGGAATGGAGGATGAGGTGGGTTCAAGGAAAGCACCAGCATCCACTGTGCTTCACGATTCCGCTCGATGAACCCGATCGCGTCATCGGTCATGAGCGTCGCATTGTAGCCACGGGGAACTTGCTGCTTTCCGCTACGCGGGTCGTAGGTATGGGACCGATGGAAGTGTGGGTTGGTGTTGTACCACGCCCTCCAATCCTCAAAGCCGTGGCGCGAGTCGCCTTCGGGCTTGAGGGCGTGCCCTTCCGCTCCCCGCGCATCAAGATGCCACTTACCCACATACCCTGTGCGGTAGCCCGCATCCCGGAACGCCTCCCCGAGGCTGTATTCTGATCGCCGCAAGGGAAACGAGTTGTCAATGACCCCGCTCTGGTACGGCCATCGGCCCGTCATAAGAATGCCCCGGTAGGGCGAGCAGACCGGGTAGTTGGAAATGCAATGCGAGAATGTCGTTCCTTGGGACGCAAGGGCTTCCAGTGCGGGTGCAGCAGCATCGTTGAAAGGCTCCCCCGGCATGGAGCACGCCCGATGTTGATCGCTGAACACAAAGAGCAGATTCGGCCGTCTCGTGACTTGCGCCCGCAAGGACGCCGCACCTCCTGCGGCCAAGCCGCTCAAGACGTCTCGCCGGGTCGGGTTGCGCGGTATCATGACCACGGTATTCTAGCAACGATAAGTCGGGCATTCCGACAGCAATCCGAACGACTGGCCACACCGGCCGAATAGGACAATCGAGCCGATCATGCCGTCGAGGGAAAGTGAGGCGGTCATCCTTCGCAGCTACCCCTATCGCGATGCCGACCTCGTGGTCAGCTTCTACACGCGAGACCGGGGCAAGCTCCGCGGCGTAGCGGCGGGCGTGCGCCGACCTAAGAACAAGTTCGGGGTTTCGCTCGAACGACTCGCGCACTCCCGGGTCTTCTATTTCCAGAAGGAAACAGCCGAGCTTGTCACTCTCCAGCGCGCCGAGCTCATGGGTCCGGCCAATCTCTGGAAGGCAAGCTATTCCGCTTGTGTCGTGCTGGATCTCATTGCCGAGACAGCCGACCAGATGCTCCCCGATAGCGAGCCACACGACGCCTATTTCCGGCTACTGAAGCTGATTGTCGACGAGTCGTCGCGAGGTATTTCCCAGGAGAGCCCATCGGAACCGATCCAGGCCTGGGCACAGCGGGCGCTGGCGTACTTCCTGCTGTGGGCGGCCAGGCTTGGCGGTTGGCTACCCCCTCTTGACCGCTGCATCGAGTCGGACGTGCCGTTCGCAGACGACGAACCTGCCTACTTCAGTCCGCGGAAAGACGGACTGTTTCGGGCCAGTTTCAGCGATAGCGAGTCGTGGCTGTTCCCGGCGGCCGCCCGCTCGCTAGCGCAGGCAATGCTGTCGCGGCGCATCGACGGTATTGACCCTACCGCCTGGCATCAGCCGGCAGCGCTCGATTTGCAGCGATTCCTGTTGCAGCGCACCCAAGCCCAACTCGAGGGACGCTTGCGAGGCGTCGAGGCTCTACGTGCCGTGATGAGCGCCGAAGAGCCGCCCTTCCCCGCTGCCGGGTAACTCATTCGCGGTCTGAAGCAGGGCGCACCACCCCTGAATCCGGACGGGGCCCGAAGTCAATCTCCAGCGTGACTCGGGCCCGATCGCGGATGATTTCCACCGGCACGACGCCATCGGCTAGAGACAGGGCCCTCTCGCAACGAATTGCTGTCCGCATGGCGTTGCCATCGACCGCCACGATCACGTCACCAGCTCGCAAACCTGACTCGTCAGCAACGGAACCCTCGCCAACCTGGCGGACCAGCACTCCTCGGTCAAGACCGAAATGCTCCGCAAGCTGGCCACCGAGGTCTTCGAGTTCAGCTCCGAGCCGCTTGTTCCGGCGGCTGAAACGCAGCTGGGGAAAGCTCAAGTCCAAATTCAAATCGATCTTGACGTCGTCAAAGTTACGCTTGGCCCGCTCGATCCGCAGCCGCGCCTCGTCAATCGCCTGCCTCACAGACACTTCGGCCTCACGCCGCCCAATCTCGACTTCCATACTCATGCGCTCACCCGCTCGCACTATGCCGAGATCGACCTTCCTCCCGGCAGGCGTTTCCCTTACAAGGCGCGCAAAGTGCTCATATCCCTGCACTTTCTCGCCGCGGTAGGTGAGCACGATGTCACCATCGGACAATCCCGCGTCGTGCGCGGGGCTGCCGTCAAGAACACTTGTCACCTCGATGCCGTGAGGTTCGATCAGTCCGATCTCCCGCACGGCATCTTCACTCAGGTCCATCACGCCCAGGCCAATGTAGCTCGTCGATGCAAGAAGGATCCGCGTATCGAGAAGCTGTGCCGCATCAAGCGACGCGCCCGCGGCAAGGATGCATCCAAGGATCGCTCTAGGTGCGAATTTCGCCCACATGACAACCTCCTAGCGACTCGGCGGGGCTCCTACCGCAGTTTTCGAACCTCGATACGGCCAACTCCGTTGCGGATCGTGAGAGTGGCGCCGCCCCCGTTGATCGCCCCGGCAGCTTCTACGCTTGCCGGACCGAAGGGTCCTCCGAAGCGATTCACCTGAATCGAAGGGAACTCGCTGATGATCCCACGTGTCCCCCTGGCAAGCCGGACGCTCGCGTCAATTGTCAGGGCGAGCGATTCGGGCAACGACACGACAATCGATCCCACCGACGTTTCAAGCACTGAGTCCCGGAGCCCGGAGCCCCTCTGGAACGATGCCAGAATATCTCCCGCGCCACTGGAAACGACCAGCGCACCCATGGCGCGGTCAATGCGAATATCCCCTGCACCGGCGTCAGCATGAATGTCGTGACGGGCCTCGACCACGCGGATCGAGCCGCCGCCGGTGGTTGCACGGACAGTTCCGGAGACGTTCCCGACCTCGATACTGCCACCGGCAGTCTCGGCCTCAAGATCGCCGTTGACGTTGGCGACCCGGATGCCACCGACGATCGTTTTGAGCCTGGCAGACTTCCCGCTATCGGCCAAGTTGATACTTCCACCAGCCGTCACACAATCGACAGGACCGCCGACCGTGCCCAGCCGCACACTGCCACCCGCGGTTGCCGCCAGCACTGCGCCTCCGACACCGCTCATCGTGATCGAGCCGCCGCTCGTGCGGACGCGCACGGAGCCTTCAATGTCCTGTACACCAACTGCGCCTCCGCGGGTCACTATGTCGACCGCGCCCGTGCCGGTAGGCACCTCGATCTCAAGACGAGCATCGAATCGGCAAGCATTGCAACCAGGCTCGCGCAATTTCAGCACGAGTGTGCCACCCGGCTTTCTCGAGGGCACTATCCCAGCGTCGCGAAGCACTGCGCGGGCCGATTCTTTATCGCTAGCGGCCGGCAGCCTCATCGTCAGAGTGAAGCGAATGGTCTCGATTTCGGAACCGACGAGCATTACCTGGCCCTTGGTGTCGATTTCCACAACACTGGCTGCCTGCTCCTCGGCGCTGCGCTGCGCAGTCCAGTACCGGCCATCCTGCTTGACCTCCAACCGCTGCTGTCCAGACAGCACGGCCACCGAGACAAACGCCAAGCCAGCAGCGCCAAGGCAAGACGGTGCCTTCCGGCGACTTCCGACTGCGATCGTCCGGGTCACGGGACTAGTAGTGCTCCATCGAGGCGCCCAGCGAGTGCAAGATCCGCTCGGTCTCGTCCAGGACAAATGAATTCGATTCGCGCTTGGCCAGATCCTGCAGCGGTCCGGCCAACTCTCGGCTAGGGTACTCCCGCAGCAACTGGATGGCATGGACGCGCATCCCTGTAATTGGATCGTGCCGCAACGTCTGCAGCAACGCATTTCGAACGTCCGGAAGATCGACCTGATCCCGAATGGCGTCAAGCGCCATCAGTCGAACTCCGGGATTCTCGTCTTCCGTCAAGGACCGTAGCAGGGTCTGGCGCACCTCTCCGTCGCCCGCGTGGGCACGCAGGGCTTCAAGCGACGAAAGGCGCGCTCCCGCGTGAGAGTCCCGCACGGTGTTCAGGAGCATGCCTCGGATGAACGGGTCCGACGACTCCCCTGTCACAACCCGGCGCTCTTCGAAAACAATCTGGACCTGGCCGCCGACCGGGTCGAGACGCACGGTCTCGACTCCGGTCAGCATCGGGCTCGCATCGACGGAGAAGGACTCGGTCGAGCCGTAGGAAGTAGCGACCTCAGCTGTCCGGAATAGCCCGCCAAGGTTCGAACTGCCCGCCAAGAACCCCACGGCCAGTAGCAGCGCAGCCAGGGCCGGCTGCCAGACAAGTCGATGACCGGCAATCGTAGCGGCCTGCGTGCCAAGCGACCGCAGAATGCGGCTGAACGGCCACGCGGCTCGGTGCGGGCGCTCCTGCGTCGCGACCGCCCGGCCCAAGCCCTCGCGACACTCTTCCAGCAAGGAGTCCATGTCGGTGTCGATTTGAGGCTCGCTGAGCGCAAGCAGGAACGACTCTTCGTCCTCGACCAGCGCGCGAAACGCAGGATCCTCGGCGCGGCACCGCTCCACTTCGTGGCGCTCAGCCAAGCTGAGTTCTCCGTACAGGTAGAGCCGAACTCGCTGCCTCAGAATCTCGCTGTCCATGGGAGCGGTCCCGTCAGACCCGGACATCGTGAAGTTCCTTGCGCAGCTTACGGGTCGCGCGGAACAGGCATTGCTTGGCCGAGTCCTCGGAAATGGAGCACGCCTCCCCGATCGCCTTCAATCGCATGCCTTCGTAGTGGCGCAGGGTGAAGACTACCCGCTCGCGATCCGACAGTATCTCCATCGCGCGCGCAATCCTCTCCGATGCTTCCCGGTTGCCGAGCATGCGGTCGGGAGAACCCGAGGGCTTGCTGTCGGGTGCCACCTGGAGCGGCGACCGGCCGGAGGTCTCGGCCGCATCCAACGCGGTGAACTCCGGTCTCGCTTTGCGCCTACGGAGGTGGTCCAGACACACATTGGTCGCTATACGATAGAGCCAAGTATGGAAGCGACACTGAAAGCGGAAAGTGTCGAGCTTCCGGTAGACCTTCAGGAAGGCTTCCTGGTAGGCGTCGCGCGCGTCTTCCTGCGACCGCAGGATACGCAACGCGATCCGCAGCACGCTACGGTCATACAGCCGAACGAGCTCGGAGAAAGCTCCCTGGTCACCCCGCTGTGCGGCCTCGATCAGGTCTCGCTCGGCCTCGCCATGCTGGGAAGCATCGCGCCCGATCGCGAGAATCTCGGCCTTGGCAACGTCCATTGCGCGGGTGTCCTTCTTCATGGTTGGACGCACCAGCAGGTAGAAACGTTAGGCTCGTCACGGCTGAGAGCGAGGCTCACGTGATCCAGCCCCCTCCAATCACGATGTCTCCGTCATAGAACACCGCCGCCTGGCCTGGAGTCACCGCGCGCTGGGGCTCGTCGAATTCGACCCTGACTCGATCTCCGGACGGATGTGCTTCCGCCCACGCCGGAGTGGCGCGATAGCGGATCTGGACCTGAGTTCGAATCGGTCGGACGAGGGATTCCATCCGAATCCAGTTCGCGTCACGGATCTCCATGGACTTGCGCAGCAGGGACTCTGCCGGCCCTACGACGACCTTGCGACTGGCAGGCTGGATTTCCTTAACGTACACCGGCTCCCCCGAAGCCACGCCCAGGCCACGGCGCTGGCCGACCGTGAATCGATGAATCCCGCTGTGCTCGCCGAGCACGCTGCCGTCCTCGGTCACAATCTCCCCGGATTCGATCGGTGTGTCCTGAAAATCGCTAGCCTGGCCCCTGTACTGCTCCACGAACGCGGCGTAGTCCCCGTTGGGCACAAAGCAGATCTCGCGGCTCTCCGCCTTCCCGGCGATATCCAGCCCCAGGTCGGCGGCGAGCTCGCGGACCGCGGACTTGCGCATGGCGCCCAGGGGAAAGCGGGACCGTGCGAGCTGGTCCTGAGTGAGACCGAACAAGAAGTACGACTGGTCCCGATCCCTGTCCACGCCACGTAGCAGCAGGTGCCGCCCGGTGCTGCGGTCCAACTCGACTCTGGCATAGTGCCCGGTAGCAACCGTCCCGGCACCGACCTGGCGGGCGGTCTCGATGAAGCGATCGAACTTCAGGAAGTTGTTGCAGAGCGTGCACGGGATTGGCGTCCGGCCTGCCAGGTAGTCGGCAACGAAAGGCCGGACTACCAGGCGCTCGAAGCTGTCCTCGTAGTTGAGCACGTAGTACGGAATCCCTAGTCGCTGAGCCACCCACCGTGCGTCGTATACGTCATCCAAGGAGCAACACCGGCCAGAAGCGCCTCCCTCGGGAATCAAGTCCGGCATGCGGCGCTGGTTCCATAACTGCATCGTCATGCCAACGATCGGCTGGTCCTGAGAATGCAGCAATCCCGCCACGACGGAAGAATCCACCCCGCCACTCATAGCTACCGCTACCAGGGGATCGCTCACTGCTCTCAGCGTAACCCGGCCAGTGCAGCCCCGCTAAGCTACTGCCAGCCGATCTCCCGTCCGGCGTTCTGCACCTGCAGGTAATCCACCAGCGGTTCAAAGTACTCGAGCATGGCACGGGTCGAGACCTCCTCACCAGTTGCCTCCACCATGACCTCGCGCCAGTCACGGGTCGCCCCGAGGCTCAGCAGATCCCACAAGAACTGTCCGACCTCCTCGCTGCCGTAGTAGTTGCAGTTCCGCGGATCCTGCTTGAGGATGTTCTTCGCAATGTACGTGTGGAGTTGGTACTTGATCACGAATGCCATTGCATAGTCGTAGTACTGGGCCGGGTCGTCGGTGATGTGCGTCTTGGTGCAGGCATCGCAATAGGCCTCGTCCCGCGGTTCAGGCGGCGCGATACCCTGGAAGCGGCCGGCGTGAGCCCACCAACGCTCGTTGAACTTGTCGATCGGCAGGTTCTCCTCATACAGGTCGTGTTCGAAGAAGGACATCGTGCCTGCCGAAAACGGAATGAATACCACGGCCTGGTCGAGTGCCTCGTCCATCAGCCACGCGATCTCGTCAATTTCTCGATCCTCCGGAATCAGCCCGATTTCCTTCAGATAGGCGGGTTGCCGGGAGGCGATACCGATCAGATCGCCAATCGCTTCGTGGAACGCTCGGTTCGCCCCACCTCGCAGTGTCAGCGGGACGCCTGCCGAAGTGTAAGCCAAGTAGTAATAGATGTGGCCCAGTTCGTGATGCGAAGTCTCAAACCAACGCCAGTTGTTCTCGACACTCATCAGGGAACGCACATCCCGCTCCAGGTCCATGTGCCAGGCCGAGGCGTGGGTGTTCTTCTTGCGTTCGGCCCCCGGGGGCAGCGGATAGAGGTCCGATTTCTCGTAAAAGGTCGCCGGCAGTGCAGGCATTCCCATCGAGGTATAGAATGCCTCGGCTTGCTTGACGATCCACTCCGCGTCCTTGTCCTTGACGAGGCTGTTGAGGTCGATTCCACTCCTGAGTCCGGGCCAGGCCTGGGCCCAGCGGTTACCGATCCAGTGTGCCGGAATGAGACCCGGCACTTCCTCGCCGAAACGGCTAGCCAGTTCGTGCTTGGTCCAGGTGTGGAGCTGAAGGTAGAGGGGCCTGAGATCCTCGTTGAAGCGCTCCATCATGGTCATCATTTCGTCTACGGTCATGCCGTAGTCGGCGACCTGAAGTGCAAAGAACGAGTCGTACCCCATCTCGCGGGCCACCTGATTCCGCAGGTCCCTGAGGGCTTCAATGCCCTCCTTGAGGGCCGGCCCAGTCTGCTTCGAGACTTCCCAGATTTTCCGCCGTTCCGGTTCGTTCATCGACTCAACCAAGATCTGGTCGATCTCGTTTGGCGTCACCACTTCTCGGCAGCTGCCGTTCACGCTATCGGCACAAAACTCAAAGGAATCCAGGATCGCGCCCTGCTCAGCTTCTGCCTTCACGCGCTCCGCGACGACCTCGGGAATTGTTCCGGGATACTCGGCGGCAGAGAGCAGCACGCTGTGCAGTTGCCGCACGGTAGTGTCTGCTAGACGGTCCTCGTCTTCGAGCAGGGACTTGACCGATTCAATGACCCAAGGGTTTCCGCTGAACGCAGCCATCGATTGCCCGGCCCCAATTCGCTCCCCGACGTGCAATTCCGTAACATCGGTCGAAGCCTTCCAGTTGGCTTCGGCCGCAACCGGATAGAGGCCTCCGACTATGCTGTCGTAAGCCTTGAGGAAGTCGTCCGCCCGGCGCTGGGGGTTTTCTCCGCAGGACCACATGGACACGCTTGCGATGACGGGCACGAGAACACGGAACCTCATGGTTGGCATATTCTCGCACGTGCGCTGCTCCAGAATGCCCAACACGGGGGCTGCACTCGCCCGCGGCCCGATTTGGTCGGTTGGAATCCAGTCGATTTGCGGGCCGTCCCGTGAGTCGCGCATTCCACTTGTGGAGAGTGGAAAGCGTTCGGCATTCGTCGGCCAGTGACTCGGTCGACGACCACAACCGGCGAGCGATCAGGACCCGGTCGCCCTAGATTGCTTCCTGCAAAAGCGCCCGAGGAACTGCAAATCATGGACAGTAATTCCCTTTCGACGTTGTCGCTCTTGGCGGTGGTCTTTGTCTCGGGAGATTGTGGCTCGACCGAACCGGAAATCGCGGAATGGCCGATGATGCCGATCGGAGAAACAATGATGATCAAGACCCCGCTCGGACTGTACCCTGTTCCGATTCCGGAGGACAATCCACCGGCGGCATCGTTCGGTGGAGTTCAAGAGGTTCCCGGCAATGATCGACAAGGTGGCGCCGCCGGAGCTGGAGGTACACCTCGTGCTGGACAATTTCGGCACGCACAAGACGGCGATGGTTCACAACTGGCTGGCGCGACGGCCCCGTAATCATCCGCACTTCACACCCATGAGCTCCTCGAGGATCAACCAGATGGAGCGCTGGGTCGCGGAGACCGCGCAGAAGCAGATTCGGCAAGGCTCCTTTCGCAGTACCCAGGCGCTGGAGCAGGCGATCGGGGAATACCTGCCTGTCTACAACGAAAAACCGAAACCGTTCGTGTGGACCAAGAGTGCCGATCAGGTCTTAGAATCGCTGAAGGGTTGCTGTGAAGAGATCTCAGGCACGGAACACTAGATCATTGCGGACCGGGCTGGGGAGGCAAGCTCGCAGTCCGGACTACCGCATCGATGCCTGTGGACCAGCCGCACTCCGGGCGGCGGGGTCGAATCTACCTGTAGTGCAATCCGCTGGCTGCCCCATCGCAGGTAGCCGGAGTGGTCATCTAAACCTAAAGTACTGTGATTGAGAACGATAGCGTCCCATCCGAGGATGCTTGTGCAGATGTTTGCGGCCGCCAGCCTGCTCGCTCCACTGCTGGAAGCCCTTGACGCCAAGGTCCAGGCGGCCGACGACGCCATTGAGGTCGGCATCCAGGCCGACCCGGCCCTGCGCCGACGCCGCGAGATCATCCGCTCCGTTCCGGGCTGTGGCCCGCTGACCGCCGCCAGCCTGTGCGCCGAACTGCCGGAACTCGGCTCCGCCACGCCCGCCGAGGCCGCCAGCACGGCCGCCGCCGCATCCGCGGTGGCCGCCAGCATCCGCGCAAGCTGCTCTACATGGCCGCCACCTCCGCGATCCGTTGGAACCCGGCCTTGCGCACCGTCTACACGCGTCTGACGACCCGCGGCAAGCCGCACAAGGTGGCCCTGGTGGCGGTCATGTGCAAGCTGCTCGTGCTGCTCGGGGCCTTGCTCCGTGACGACCGCCTGTGGCTACCCGCAAGCCCTCCTGCCAGGCTCCCGGCCTGAGGGCCGTTGAGTAGGAGTTCGCATTTCCATGCTTCACGGAACGCTCGATCCCACAGCCCCCCTGCCGGAGGGCTCACCGGAAACCTCCGCCGACTACGGCTACGGCTGCCTCGTCTGTGGCACGGCCCTGCCCGTGGCCCGTCGGGGCCCGATGCCCGTGTACTGCCGCCGCTGCGCGCGCCGTCTGCAGAACCTGCGCGCCCGCTCCGGATCCGTCTTGGCCGCCGACCCGCGCTCGCCCGTCCCGCGTCAGCGCCTCGCAGGCCGCGCCGCGATCTTGCGCACTGCGATCCGCAACGCCCGAGACGAACTCGACGAGGTCGAACGGCAACTGGCCGATCTCGACCAACTCGCGCGCGACCTCGCCCGTGACACCTAAGAGCAGCGGCGCCGCCAACTGTACGGACATCTGCAAGATTCCACTACCGACCCCTCGATCGGCGGGGAAAACGCTTGACATCAATCACGGAAGGCTCATAAGCAGGCTCCGACAACCCACGGCACGTACTGGGCATCTCCGCGACGCCCCCGAAAGCCCAGCAAATGGCCAACGCCCCATTTGATTCCGGGATACTTGGAACGGCCTGTAGACGCATCAACTCGGTGCCCTTCAGACTGAAGTATCATCGAATATTACCGAGGTGGCTTGCCGCAGGTCGTTGAAGTTCCCGCTGTACGTGTAACCGTGGATCCCAGCGATATTCCTTCGACTCACGCCGGCAGCCCCTACGCGAAGGAGACAACTGAAATGCTGCAAAAGACAATCTTGCTTCCGATCCTGCTGGCGATCGGGATCCTTCTGGTCTCGCCGGTCAGCGTGGTGCTCGCCCAGAGCAGCCCTCCCGACAATGACTACTGGTGGCCGAACCGTTTGAGCCTCGAACCACTGCGCCAGACTTCCCCAGACTTCAACCCCGTGGGCGAGGACTTCGACTACTCGGAAGAGTTTCAAAGCCTCGATCTGGACGCGCTGACGTCAGACCTGAAGGAGTTGATGGTCACTTCCCAAGACTGGTGGCCGGCGGACTTTGGCCACTACGGGCCGTTCTTCATTCGAATGGCTTGGCACAGTGCCGGCACCTATCGAACCATCGACGGCCGAGGGGGCGCTGATGGAGGTGCGCAGCGCTTCGCGCCGCTCAACAGCTGGCCTGATAACGCGAACTTGGACAAAGCGCACCGTTTGCTCTGGCCGCTCAAGCAGAAGTACGGTCGGAAGATCTCGTGGGCAGACCTGTTGATCCTCTCCGGCACAGTCGCCATGGAGTCCATGGGCTTCGAAACGCTCGGCTTCGCGGGTGGTCGCATCGATGCATGGCGGCCCGAAGAAGTTAACTGGGGGCCTGAAGGCGAGTGGCTCGGCGCCGATCGTCGCACCGAGACAGGAGAACTGAAACGTCCGTTAGGAGCGACACAGATGGGCCTGATTTACGTGAATCCCCAAGGCCCGGGAGGCAAGCCGGATCCACAGCTCGCCGCTCACGCCATCCGCGAGGCCTTCGGCAGGATGGGGATGAATGACGAAGACACGGCAGCGCTGATCGCTGGTGGCCATACCTTCGGCAAAGCCCATGGCGCCGCTGATGCGTCCCGGCACGTAGGTGCCGAGCCGGAGGCCGGCCCCATCGAGGACCAAGGACTTGGCTGGAAGAGTAGCTACGGCAGCGGCAAGGGCGCCGACACGATCACCAGTGGCCTAGAAGGTGCGTGGACGATCAACCCCGCAGCCTGGACTCACAACTATCTCGAGAATTTATACGGTTTCGAGTGGGAGCTGACTAAAAGCCCAGCCGGGGCGGTCCAGTGGAAGCCCGCTGGTGGTGCGGGAGCGGATGTAGTGCCAGATGCCCACGATCCGTCTGTGCGGCATGCGCCAATGATGTTCACAACCGACCTGGCTCTGAAGGTTGACCCCGCCTATCGTGAGATCACGTCTCGCTGGCTCAATGACCCGGAGGAGTTCGAAGACGCTTTCGCGCGGGCTTGGTTCAAGCTGACACACCGCGACATGGGCCCGACATCGCGATACCTTGGAGACTTGGCGCCCGATCAGGAATTCGTATGGCAAGACCCGATTCCCGACGTTGATCACACTTTGGTCGGTGAACCGGATGTGGCCAAGCTGAAGGCCGAGATTCTTTCTTCGGGCTTGTCTTCGGCTGTATTGGTCAGGACCGCATGGGCCTCGGCATCCACGTTCCGCGGGAGCGATATGCGCGGCGGGGCCAACGGTGCACGAATACGTCTCGCGCCCCAGAAAGACTGGGCTGCAAACGATCCGGCCGAATTGGACCGAGTGTTGGATGTACTTGGAAAGATCCAGAGCGATTTCAACAGCAAGCAATCGGGCGATAAGCGAGTCTCGCTAGCCGACCTGATCGTTCTCGGCGGTGCTGCCGCGATTGAGCAGGCGGCACAAGAGGCGGGGATCGATGTGGAAGTGCCATTCTTCCCCGGACGCATGGACGCCAAGCAAGAGCAGACCGATGCGGATTCGTTTGGACTGCTGGAGCCTTCCGCAGATGGATTCCGCAACTACTTCGCCGACGGCAGCCCCCGGTCTCCGGCGGAGATGCTGGTGGAGAAGGCGGCCCTGCTGAAGCTCACGGCACCTGAGATGACGGCACTTGTCGGTGGCCTGCGAGTCATGAACGCCAACTCCGGAGACTCTTCTCACGGCGTGTTCACAGACCGTCCCGGCACACTGAGCAATGACTTCTTTGTCAACCTGACCGACATGTCAACGCACTGGACCAAGGCCTCCGAGGAGGGCATTTACGAAGGTCGTGACCGGGCTACGGGCGAGCTCAAGTGGACCGCTACGCCGGTTGACCTTATCTTCGGTTCCAACTCTGAATTGCGTGCACTCGCCGAGTTCTATGCATCCGACGACGCACAAGATGATTTCGTGCATCACTTCGTTGACGCGTGGTCCAAGGTGATGACCTTGGATCGCTTCGAACTGCATCGAACGAGGGGCACCGCGCGGACAAGAGATGCGGATTGAACTGAAGCTGTGACGCGGGTCGGGCGCTTGGGGAACCCCACCCCGGGTGAAATAGCGGTCTTAGATCCTGATCGCGTTGCACCAACCGAGAAGAGTTCTAGCGAGGCTCCGCCCGGAAGTCGCGAGCTAGTCTGCTTCAGGGGCTGTCGGCTATGTTGGAGCAAGTCGCTCCGGCATTGAGGTCATCGCTGGTTCGCGGCTGCGAAAGACAACCGCACTGGCGCCCACCTCGACCGTCTCCCGCGGGCGGTGGTGCGGTGCGTGGACGAGAAGTCGCAGATCCACGCGCTGAACCGCACCCAGCTGGTGCTGAGGCTGCGACCGGGCGTGCCGCACGGGCAGACGCACGACTACAAGCGGAACGGAACGACCTCGCTGTTCGCGGCGTTGAACTCGGCGACCGGCGAGCTTGTCGGCAAGTGCTGCCCGCGGCATCGCTCGGTGGAGTTCAAGAGGTTCCTGGCAATGATCGACAAGCCGGTGCCGCGTGAGCTGGAGGTGCACCTCGTGCTGGACAACTACGGCACGCACAAGACGGCGATGATTTACAACTGGCTGGTGAGACGGCCCGGTCATCATCCGCACTTCACGCCCACGAACTCCTCGCGGATCAACCTGGTGGAGCCCTAGTTCCTACCGCGTCAGAATTCGGTTGGGGATTGTGAAATCGTTGATATAGATGTAGTTAGACGAATTCAAGTTCTGCATACTGTGCCATTTTTCCAGTACGGAACTGCTGTCTGACCCCGATTTCGGGCTAATCCCCTTCCGTCAGCCTTGATCCGCCGGCCCAGATTGTCAGGGTATAGACTCGATTGCCAATATGTGTGTATACTAGGACATCATGCCCGCCCGGTCCCCTGACCTGCTCGTCCCGCTGCTGGCTTCCAACTCCCCCGTCACGCTCGATCAGCTCCAGCAAGCCCTCGGCCCTGTCTCCCGCCGCACCACCTTCCGCTACCTGCGCCAGGTCCGCCACCTGCGCAGCTACAACCACAACGGCCGCTTCTACACCGACCGCGACCCCGCCCGCTTCGACCGCTTCGGCCTGCTCTCCCTCGGCGACGTCCACTTCTCCCGCGACGGTTCGCTCCCCGCCACCGTCCGGCGCCTGCTCGACGAATCCGAGGACGGCTGCACTGACAGGGAACTCCGCGCCCTGCTGCACGTGCCCGTGCACCCCTTCCTGCTCGCCGCCGTGCGCCAGGACCGCGCCCGCCGCGAGCGCCTCGGCGGCGTGTATGTCTATCTCCGCAACGGACCCGCCGGCGACCGGCAGCTGCAGGCTCGCCTAGCCCGCCTGGCCGCCAGCGGCGAGGCCGCTCCGGACGCCACGCTGGAACCGGAACTGATCATCGCGGTGCTGCTGGTGCTGGTCCGTTATCCCGGGTCCCGGCCGACGGCGGTGGCCCGGCGCCTGCAAGGCCGCTCCCCGCCCATCGGGCGGGCGCAGGTGCAGGCCGTGTTCGATCGCTTCGAGCTCGCCGGGAGCGGCCAAAAAGGGGGGTCTACTCGCAGCTGACACTGTTGCTGGAACAGGCCCGCGAGGCGGGCTGGACCGGCGCGAGGATCGCCCGCGCCACGCTCGCCGGCGGGTCGCCGCCACGCGTCGATTTCGTCGCCGAGCAGGGCCACTGCCGGCGCTGCGGCCGGGTCCTGAGCCAGCAGAAGAGCCAGACCCGGGTGGTGGCCACGCTGGCGGCCGGCACGTTCCTGGCGCGCGAGATCCGCAAGCACTGCCGCGCCTGCCGGTCCGAGCCGGCCGCCGTCTGCCGGCAACTGGCCGGTCTGGCCCCGCCCGGCCAGCGCTACGGCTACGACCTGCTCGTGTGGGTCGGGCTGGCCCGCTATCACCGCCACCTCCAGCGCGAGGAGATCCGCGCTGCCCTGGACCGCCAGGGCATCCACCTCTCGTCCGGTTCCGTCTCCGCGCTGTGCGATCGCTTCCTGGCGGCGCTGGAAGCGCTGCACTGGCAGCGGGCCCCGGCCCTGCGCGCTGGCATGCCCCATGGCTATGCCCTGCACATCGATGCCACCGGCGACAAGGGCAAGGGCGGCACGTTCCGCTGCCTGGACGGCTGGACCGGCTGGGTCCTGCACGCGGTGCGGATCGGTTCGGAGAACGAGCGCGAACTGCGCCCGGCCGTCGAGCGCACCCTGGCCGCCTTCGGCGATCCGGTCGCGGTCATGCGCGACCTGGGCGGGGCCGGTGCCAAAGCGGTCGCGGACTGCCGCCAGCGGGGCATCCCCGATCTGCTGTGCCAGTACCATTTCCTGGCGGCCGTCGGCCACCAGCTGCTCGATGACAGCTACGCCCTGCTGCGCACCCAGATCACCCGCAGCAAGGTGCGCGCTCGTTTGCGGGAGCTGCTGCGAACGGCCCGCTCGGCCGCGGGCGTGCGCGCGGATCTGCCGGCCCTGCTGCTCTGGATCCTGGAGGGCGAGGGCCGCAAGGACCTGCCCTATCCCTTCTCCCTGCCGCACCGCGACTTCCACCTCCGTGGCGCGCAATTCCCCGCGGAGCGCGACCGCCGACTGCCCCGGCCGCGCACCCGGGCCGAACTCCGCGTGCTGCGGCTGGCGGCCGAGGCCTTGGCCGACTACCAGCGGCTGGACCGGCCGGGCTGGGCCGCCGACCGCCTCCAGCGCGGCTGGGCCGTGTTCTGCCAATTGCGCGCCCTGCTGCGCCTGTCCGACGAGGAACTGCCGGGCGGGCCGCGCCCGCCATCCTCCGCCCCGCTCGGCCCGGCGGCGGCCGCCGCCCGGCTGCGCGCCATCGCCGCCGACCTGCAGCGCTACCACCAGGACCTGCGCCAGCGGGTCCGGACGCCGGCTGCCGACGGGCCCGGATCGTTCCAGCCCGACTCGATCGTCCTCCGCTATCTGGACCGCTACGGCGACGGCCTCACCGGCCATCCCGTGGTCCGCGACCAAGCCGGACGGGCGGTGGCGGTCGTCGACCGCACCAACAATGTCATCGAGCAGTCCTTCGCCATCACCAAGCAGGGCCTGCGCCGCCGCCTGGGCCGCGCTCAACTGGGGCGCGACCTGGAGGACCAGCCGGCCCAAGCCGCCCTGGCCGCGAACCTGCGGCATCCCGACTACGTCCGCATCCTGTGCGGCACGCTCGACCAATTGCCCCGGGCCTTCGCCGAACTGGACCGCCACCAGCCCACCCGCCCCCCGCGCTTGCAGCGCCACAACCGGGATGCGGAACTGCGCCGACGGAACCGGGCGTGGGCCGACGACGCCCGACATTGCCCGCCCCCGAACTCACCCAACTACCCACAGGCGCACCCAGAACTACACGTATCCAACTGAATTCTGACGCGGTAGCCTAGTTCGCGGGGATCACGCAGAAGCAGATTCGGCGAGGCTCCTTTCGCAGCACCCAGGCGCTGGAGTAGGCGATCAGATGGTATCTGGCTGTATGCAATTAGATTCTGAAACCGTTCTTGTGGATCAAGAGTGCCGATCAGATCTTGGAATCGCTGAAGGATTACTGTGAAGGGATTTCAGACACGGAACACTAGCCTCGAGCGGACTGAGTTCGTGGGCAATTCGCCTTTCGACCGCTACCTTCTCGGAGGTGACCAAACAGCGATGAGCGAGGAAGCGATTCGCGGCCTTGAGCTGTACCGCGATCCTGAGAAGGGCAACTGCGAAGTCTGCCATACGATCAACGAGGAAAAGGGCTATGCCCTGTTCAGCGACGACAAGTTCCACATTCTTGGTGTCGGAGCGGAGATCGACGGCACGTTGAGCGACATCGGTCGCTTTGAGATCTCGCAAGCCGAGGAGGACCAAGGTGCTTTCAAGACACCGCACCCGCGCAATATCGCCGATAGCGCCCCTTACATGCACGACGGGCACCTAAAGACTCTCAAGGAAGTGCTGGACTTCTATAACGGGCCTGGCAACTCGAACGACTTCCGGGACGAGAAGATTAAGGAGCTTGATCATCCGACTGCCCAGGAGCGGGCAGATCTGATCGTCTTCATGGAGGCGCTTACGGGCGAGCATCCAGCGAAAGTCGGCTCTCCTAGCGAGGACGAGCCCGAGGCCACCGAACCAGCCGAAGCCTCCGCGGACGGTTCAAGTCCGTAGCATCCCTGGTACTGGCGGCCCACCCGATAAGAACCAGCCAGCAACTTCTCGCGCAGTCGCTGCAAGGCCCCACCACCGTAATGCGACTGGACGATGAATTCCCGATCGCCAGTCTTGGCCGTGGGTTTCTCGATGCGTGGCCAAGGGGGCGGCGTGCTTTAGGCGTCGATCCAACTGCTGTTCGGAGGTGACTTACACACCGCAGTACTGCAGAGTCTCTGGTTCACCGCCCCTGCCGCCGAGTCAACAGCCGCATTCGTGCGTTGATCGACGCGGCGTTGGACCCGCGACTACCGAAACACCACGAACGGGTGGAACAATCGCGGACTCACAGCCTTGCCAAGACACAGCAAGCGGCCTTCCGGGTCAACAGCCTTGACAAGGCGTGCCTGGCTGCAGCGACCGAACGGACTGGCCCGAAACTGGCGGCCCTGACGGATTCGGCTGGCTGCGACTGCGTCCACGCGCTCTACCGGGAGTTCCGGCAGCAGGTCCAACGGCGATACCAAGGCTTCGCGGATGCGGTCCTGGCGCTGCAGGTCCTTCAGTGACTCCAGCGTGCAAGAGTCGGCGATCCCGAACTCGCCAACTTGCGTGCGGCGCAGTGCCGCTATGTGTGCCCCGCATCCCAGCCTCGTGCCGAGATCATGAGCCAAGGACCGGATGTATGTGCCGGCCGAGCAGAGGCAGCGTGCCGTGGCGCACGGGCCCTCGACCGCAAGCAATTCAAGTTCGTGAATTTCGACGGTGAGCGGCTTCAAGTCCACCGGTTCGTGGTTGCGGACTCGCTTGTACGCTGGCACGCCACCGACCTTCTTGGCGGAAACCGGAGGCGGAACCTGGCGGACCGCACCCCTGAAATCCGCCAAGAGCGCCTCCAATTGGGTTGCATCCAGATCGACCGGAACAGGCTCGCTCAGCGGTTCGCCGTCAGCGTCGTACGTCGTGGTAGCCCACCCGAATCGGATCCTGGCAACGTACTCGCGCGTGTGCCCAAGATAGAACCGGGAAAATCGAGTCGCCCGCCCGACAAGGAGGGGCAACACGCCCGTGGCGAGCGGGTCGAGCGTACCCAGATGACCGACTTTTTCCCCGTCAAGGAGTTTCCGCACGCGGAGGACAGCCCCGGAAGACGTGATGCCGGCGGGCTTGTCCAGGATGATTGCGCCGTCCATGGCCCAGGTCTCACGGCTGCGTCCGATTCGCCGGTCTGACCTCGCCAAGCAACGCACGTGCTACGTTGACCACGCGGTCAGCACTGACTCCGGTCATGCACGGATGGCCGTCGACGATGCACTCCCGAAGCAGGCAAGGCGAGCAGTCGACCGGCTCGCGGATCACCCGAGCCGTGGACGAGGCCGGTCCCGTCGCGTCCGCATCGGTGGCCCCGAAGACTGCCACGGTCGGAATGCCAAGCGCCGCAGCAGCGTGCATCGATCCCGAATCGTTCGTCAGGTAGAGGGTGCATGTCGAAGCGAGTTCCAGGTACTCGGCCAGGGTGGTGTCACCGGCCAGGGCGCGAGCCCTCTCTCCGACGCCCTTGGCAACCTCCTGAGCGAGCGGCATTTCAGACGAAGAACCGAACACAGCAACGTTCGCGCCAAGATCGTCCGCCAGTGCTGCGGCAGCGGCGGCGAAGCGCTCCGGCAGCCATTGCTTGGCGGCTCCAAACGCAGCTCCGGGACTGACGCCAATCCAAGGCCCTTCGGGCAATCCGCGACGTCTCCACTGCGCGGCGCCCCTGCTGCGCCGATCTGACAGTCCCCCCAGCCGTGACTCCGCATCGGCAGGCATGGATTCGATCAGTCCCGCCCGGCGCAGCAATTCGAGGTAGTAAAAACGCTGGTGGCGCGGGATCTCTCCCGGCGAAGGCCTCGGTATCCGACCAGTCAGAAACGGTCCGCGACCGTCGCGGTCAAACCCGATCCGCTCCGGGATTCCGGCCCGCCATGCCAGCCAGGCGGCGTCGAAGGCGTTCTGCAACAGAATCGCGCGCTGGAATTTCCGTTCGCGCAATGCGCGCGCGAGCCGCTCCCTCCCGAGCAAGCCCCGATGCTGGGCGCGCTTGTGGTACAGGGCTACCTCGTCGCAGAATGGCTCGCCCGCATACAATCCGGCGACCCAAGGGTGTGCCAGAACGGTGATATGCCAGCCCGGATGCACCCGTCGAATCTCGCGTAACGCGGGGATCGACATGACGGCGTCGCCGAGCCAATTCGTCGCGCGAACAAGAAGACGCTGCATTCGGATCTGCTCTTAGCGTAGCGGCAGGGGGCATCGAGAGACTGCGACCACTAGAATCGACTTATGCTTCGAATCCCAATTCCGGCGATCTTGCTCGCCTCCGCGTTAGGAGCCCAGGAAGTGCCACAGGCGTTTCTGGGCGCACGCGTCCTGCCTATAACCGGCCCGCCGATCGAGAACGGAACGGTCGTGATCCATGAGGGCAAGATCGTTGCCGTCGGTGCCGCTTCGGAGATCGAGATCCCGGGAGACGCCGAGCGCCATCCATCCGAGGGCAAGGTTGTCATGCCTGGTTTCGTTGACACGCACAGCCATGCGGGAAACGTCGAGGGCGGCGACCGCAGTGCGGCAATGCACCCGGACGTTCGCGCGCTCGATTCAATCAACGTCAGGGACGCCCGGATTCAAAAGGCCCAGGCCGGAGGTATCACCACATCGAACATCATGTCGGGATCGGGGCACTTGCTGAGCGGCCAGACGCTGTACATCAAGCATCGCGACGCCAAGGCGATCGACGAATTCTTCCTGTACCGCGACGACGGATCGCTGGCCTTTGGAGTCAAGATGGCCAATGGCACGAACTCAAGGCGCGATCCACCGTTCCCAGGAACGCGGGCCAAGTCCGCAGCGATCGTGCGGGAGCAGTTTCTCAAGGCGATTGAGTATCGCGAGCAGGTCGCGGGGGCTGATGGCGATCCCAGCGAGCTGCCTCCGCGCGACCTGGGTCTTGAGACGCTGGCCGATGTGCTCGAAGGCAAGCGTGTCGTCCATTTCCATACCCATCGGCACGACGACATCGTGACCATTCTCCGCCTGGCGCAGGAATTCGACTTCAAGGTGGTCTTGCAGCACGTCAGCGACGGATGGCTGGTCGCCGACCGCATCGCCACTTCTCCGCACGTGCTGGGCGCTTCCCTGATCTTGATTGACAGTCCGGGAGGCAAGATCGAGGCCAAGGACAACCGTTTCGAAACCGCCGCCGTGCTGGATCAGGCAGGCGTCGTGACAGGGTTCCATACGGACGATTCAATCACTGATTCCAGGCTGTTCAATCGCATGGCCGCGCTGGCTGTCCGCGCGGGGATGTCTCGCGAGAGGGCTCTTTACGGTCTCACTATGGCCGGGGCCATCATGCTGGAGATGGAGGATCGAGTCGGATCGCTCGAACCAGGGAAGGACGCCGATCTCGTCGTCTTCTCGGGCGATCCCCTGAGTGTCTACTCGCAGGTGCTTGAGACCTGGGTGGACGGCGTGAAGGTATTCGACCGATCCGACCCCAAGGACAGGCTGTACGCGGAAGGCGGTTTCGGAGCGAGCAGCGAGCAGAGCGACACGATCCATGGCATCGCGAGAGGAGAGTACCAATGACCATCGCGAACCAAATTGCAGGCATGCTGGCGCTGGTAGCCGCTGCAGGCGCGGCATTCGGTCAGGTCGCGGTCCGAGGGGACACGGTCTACACGATGGCGGGAGATCCTCTCCAAGACGCTGTCGTCGTGATCCAGGACGGCAAGATCAGCCGCGTCGGGGCAGCATCGGATGTGGACATCCCGGACGGCTTCCGCATCTTGCGCGCCAAGATCGTGACGCCCGGACTGATTGACGCCCGTTGCACAATCGGAACGAGTGGCTACCTCAACCAGCCCCACGACCAAGATCAAGCGGAAAGCTCAGAGCCGATGCAACCGGAACTCCGTGCCATCGATGCGTACAACCCCCGGGAGACACTCGTCAGTTGGGCAAGAGGCTACGGGGTCACCACGCTTCACACCGGGCACGCACCGCGCGGCTTGATCAGCGGGCAGACCGCGATTGTCAAGACACACGGGGAGACGGTTGACGAAGCGGTTGTCAAACCGCTGGCGATGATTGCCGCGACGTTCGGGGAGGGGGCGCGGGAGAGCGAAAGCAAGGCTCCCGGCACACGAGCGAAAATGGCAGCCTTGCTCCGGGCCGAATTCATCAAGGCCCAGGAATACGCAACGAAACGAGAGGGGACCGACGAGGACAAGAAGCCGGACCGTGACTTGCGGCTTGAGGCACTCGGCCGGGTGCTTGCGGGCGAGGTGCCGCTGCTCGTGACCGCCCAGCGCGCACAGGACATCTTGACCGTCCTGCGTATCCACGAGGAGTTCGACATCCCGGTCGTGCTGGACGGCGCCGCGGAGGCTTACGAGTTGCTCGACCGCATTCGCGATTCGCAAGTGCCGGTGATCGTTCACCCAACGATGATGCGCTCCCGAGGAGAGACAGAAAACCTGAGCTTCGAGACAGCTTCCCTGCTCTACGAGGCGGGGATCCTGACGGCAATCCAGGGGGGGTACGAGTCCTACGTCCCGAAGAGCCGCCTCGTGCTCTTCGAAGCTGGTGTCGCCGCGGCGCACGGACTCGGGTTCGAGAACGCGTTGCGCAGCATCACGATCGACGCTGCCCGAATCCTGGGCATTGACGACCGGGTTGGATCAATCGAAATCGGCAAGGACGGTGACCTGGCCCTCTACGACGAGGATCCTTTCGAGTACACCTCGCACTGCATCGGCGTGGTGATCGACGGCGAAGTAGTGAGCGAGGAGATCCGATGAAGCTGGTGCTCTTCCCTGCGGTCGAGCCCCCCAGGCTCAACAGGATCGCAGGCGCATGCCGCGAAATGCGGATCTCGAACTGCACCAGCGAGATTGACGCAGTATGGGAGATTACTGACGCCGACGCCTTTTTCGGCAAGCTCACTCCGGAAATGCTGGCCGCCGCCGGCCAGCTGCGGTGGGTCCAGTCGCCCACGGCCAGCCTCGAGCACTACATTTTTCCGGAGCTTGTATCGCATCCGCTCCAGCTGACGAACATGCGCGGACTGTTCCATGACAATATCGCCGACCATGTCTTTGGTTGTATGCTGTGCTTCGCCCGAAACCTGCATGTCTACATTCGGCAGCAGGAGCGTGCCGAATGGAAGCCGCACGGCGGAATCAAGGAAGGCCAGGCATTCCGCAGCGGTCCGGCTGTGACCACGGCCGTCGACCGAGCGCATACGACGTTGGGGGGATCAACGCTGGGAGTGGTAGGCCTAGGGTCGATCGGAGCAGAGATTGCCCGTCGGGGCGTGTGTTTCGGCATGCAGGTCGTGGCAGTCGACAGCAACTCGAGAGAAGCTCCCGACGGGGTAGCTGGGCCGTGGGGCACGGACCGCCTCGACAGCTTGCTCGAAGCGAGCGACTACGTGGTCATCGCCGCTCCGCACACTCCGCAAACCGAGAAGCTGTTCTCGGCTGGAAAGTTCACGCGGATGAAATCCACCGCAGTGCTTATCAACATAGGCCGCGGCGCGATCGTGGATCTTGCCGACCTCACCAAGGCCCTGGCAACGGGCCAGATCGGGGGCGCGGCCCTGGACGTCTTCGAAGTCGAACCGCTCCCCTCGGATCATCCCCTGTGGGGCTTCGAGAATGTCATCCTGACGCCCCACATCGCCGGGCACTCGCCGGCAATCGCCGAACGTCACCTGGAAGTGCTGCTGGCAAACATCAGCCGCTTCAAGCGCGGGGCGCCGCTGCTCAATGTCGTCGACAAGGAACGCTGGTTCTAATGCCCGTCTACACGGGCGAACCCGCGGCCACGGGTTCCGGGATCGCCGTCCTCGAAGCTGCGGAGCGACTCAGCGAGACAGGCTGGCACCTCGCGCTGCGTAGTTGCGCTCGTAGTAACGCAGGTAGTCGCCAGACCGCACCCGTTCGACCCAGCCTGGATTTCGGCGATACCACTCGACCGTTGAACGCAGTCCTTCGTCGAAGTCCACGCTGGGCGCCCAGCCGGTCTCGCGACGGATCCTCTCACTAGATATCGCATAGCGCCGGTCATGGCCAGGTCGGTCGGGCACGTGTTGGATAAGGGACTCCGGCTTGCCGCAGATCCGCAGGACGCTGCGCACAAGCTCAATGTTCGACAGCGGGGAATCTCCACCGACGTTGTAGATGCTGCCCGGCTGTCCGCGTGCGATCAACGCGTCGATCGCACGGCAGTGATCGTCAACGTGCAGCCAGTCTCGGACCTGTAGCCCATCGCCGTAAACAGGCAACGGCAAGTCGCAGAGGGCATTCGAGACAACCAGCGGGATCAGCTTCTCCGGAAACTGGTAGGGGCCGTAATTGTTGGTCGCGCGAGAGACGATCACGGGCAGCGAAAATGTCCTTCCGTAGGCTAGGACCAGATGGTCAGACCCTGCCTTCGATGCCGAATACGGGCTCGTTGGGCTAAGCAGTGCGCTTTCGGACGCAACGCCCGGAGCGTCGATGCTCCCGTATACCTCGTCGGTGGAAACATGAAGGAACAGCCTGGGATGGTGATCTCGGGCCACATCCAATAGCACAGCCGTACCCAGCACATTGGTGGCGACGCTGTCGGCTGGCGAAAGGATACTGCGGTCAACATGAGATTCGGCAGCGCAATGGACAACAACATCGGGCCGGAACCTCTCGAACGAACGGCTCAGGCCTTCCCGGTCGCGGATGTCCAGGCGCTCGAGCTCGAATCCAGGTGAGTTTGCAACTGGAGCGAGATTCTCCAGATTCCCGGCGTAAGTCAACGAGTCCAGAGCCAGGATCTCGACTCCCTCACCGCGCGAGAGAGTTGCTCGCACGAACGCAGACCCGATGAAGCCGGCCGCACCTGTCACCACCAGTCTCATCTGTGCCGGGTCCCCCAGTCGTACGCAATCTCAGGAGCGTCGAACGGCAGCCGACCCTCGTCCGAGGGATCGTAGTGCCGGTCAGTAACGTAGACGAGCATGGCCGGCGTTTCACCGATCACCTTGTAGCCATGCGCGACTCCTGGCGGGATGAGCAGCCGCCACGGACGCATGGTGCCAATGAAGAAGGTGTTTCGTTCGGCAAATGTCGGAGACGAATCGCGCAGGTCGACCAAGGCAACCTGGAGCATCCCTTGGCAAGGCACCCATAGATCGGTCTGCAGCCTGTGATAGTGGAACGCCTTGATCGTGCCCGGGTAGCCCAGCGATGCCGAGACTTGGGTCGAACCGGACGGAAAGCCTAGGGCGTGCCCCTCACCGAGCCGCGCGACCTCCAGGAAATACCCCCGGTCATCAGGCCATGGCTGGCAGGAGTCGGCTCGGACGCCGTCGATCAACAGCGCAGAACCGGGATCGAGAATGACGTCGCCGATGCCTCGCTTGCATGCCGGCAAACAAAGCTGCCGGCCGCCAGCTTTGCCGAGTGCTCGATCGCGCGACGTGGCGTCCACATGCCCCGCCCACTAGGCAGATAGGCCAACCAGTTCGGGGCGACCCGCCTTCCAAAGCTCCACGTAAGGCTCGATGTCGTTCATCACCTTGGCGAACTGATCGAAGGTCATCGACTGAGCTCCGTCACTCCAGGCGCGTTCCGGATCAGGATGGATCTCGACCATCGCCCCATCAGCACCCACGGCAACGGCGGCTCTTACCAGCGGGGGAATCAGGTCGCGCTTGCCGGTTGCGTGTGCCGGATCCAGAATGATCGGCAAGTGCGTGAGCTGATTCAAGACCGGGACGGCATTGATGTCCAGCGTGTTGCGGGTCACCGACTCGAACGTACGGATGCCCCGCTCGCAAAGAACGACGTTCGGATTCCCGTTCGTCACGATATACTCCGCCGACAGCAGGAACTCCTCGATCGTAGCGCTCTGGCCGCGCTTGAGCATCACCGGGCACGAAGTGGTTGCGCCAATCTCCTTCAGCAGTGGAAAGTTCTGCACGTTGCGGGCACCGATCTGAAGGACATCGGCATAGTCGGCCACGAGTTGTACGTTCCCTAGCGTCATGACCTCGGTCACAACACTGAGATCGTACTCATCGGCAGCCTTGCGGAGCAGCTTGAGTCCTTCCTCCTCCAACCCTTGAAAGCTATACGGACTCGTTCGCGGCTTGTAGGCGCCCCCACGCAGGAATCGCCCGCCGCCCGCAGAAACCGCCGCGGCGCAAGCCATGATCTGCTCCTCGGTTTCCACGGAGCACGGACCAGCGATGATTGCGAACTCACCGCCGCCAATCGAAGTCTGCCCAACCGCGACTACGGTGCGTTCATCCTTAACCTGTCGGCTGACCAGCTTGTACGGGGCAGAAATCGGCACGCCGTTCTCGACCCCTTCTACCGAGCGCAGGGCTTCGATCGCATGCGTGACGTTGCCCAGGCCGACGGCCGCGATGACGACGCGCTCATCCCCTTGGATGGAGCGCACCTCGAAGTCCATCTCCCTAATCCTCTCGCACACGCGTTCAATCTGTTCTCGGGAAGCTCCCGGCTTCATTGAAATGATCATGGATCTGCCTTCGGATTCGAAATCCAACCAGACTACCTCGCATCGTGCGCAAGCTTCCCACTCACGCTCCAACGAGTTGCGGTACGCTTCTGACTAGAACCCCTTCGGTGTGAAGAATGCCTGTCTCCCTACCGGCCGAGACATCAGTCTCGCTACCTCTGGGACGGCCTCGAACGGAAGCCTCAATCTACCACGGGAAGCGCTTCCCCGTCCACCTCCGAACTCAGGTCCCACGCGACATCCTCGGACAAGTCTTGTCGCGACAGTTCCGGTGAACGCCTTCAACCGATCCCGGGTGTCCCGCGAGGCTGGCAGGCATGTCGGCCGCGACCACGGAAACGCGGAACTAGCACAGGATTGGCCAAAGGCCAGATCGCACGCGCACGGTTACGTTAAGGGGAACGCAAGCACGAACCGAGCACGGAGCGACCGTACGAATCGTTGCGGCGTCCGAATCATTGCGCAGCTGACCAAGAAACGAACCCGACGATCCCGGCATCCTAGGCGACCTGACCTTGGCACTATTTGAAGGTATCAGGAATACCGGGGCGTGTCAAGTAGATGTAAACGCCTTTGCCTGAAAGACTTGCATGGGCGGCGAAGGCTTGCCGCTAATTCCGAGCCCGGAATAGGCTTCAATCTGTTTCAGCGCCTGCGGAGTTGGCTCCTCGCTCCTGACTTAGCGGAACTAGCGCGACGGGCTCAGCAGCACCGATAGGTCCTGACTGCCGGGATTTCCGGCTACGATATCGGCCCTTCCGTCGCCGTTCAGGTCCGCCAGAGCGACGGCTTGCGGCAGATGGCCGACGGCGAACGGCGAGCCTTCCGCCTCTCGAGTTCCGGCCGGTCCGCCTAAGAAGAGGCTGACGTCGTCGCTGCCTTGGTTCGCCACAGCCAAGTCTGCTGTGCCATCCCCGTCGTAGTCGGCTATTGCGACAGCAGTCGGCGCTGTACCCGCCGCCAGCCAAGAAGTCGATTCAGGAGGGAAGGCCCCCAAACCGTCACCGAGCAGCAAAGTAATGCCATCAAGGTTGTTGTCGAACATGCTGCCTCGGCGATGCGCGACCGCCAAGTCCAGGTGTCCGTCTCCAGAAACGTCGCCGATGGCCACAGCAAACGGCGCTTCGCGTGTGTTGACGCGAATCTCATCAGCCAAGCCGTCGGCGCTTCCCAGAAGGATGGAGATGCTGCTTCCCTCAGTGTTTGGGGTGACTACGTCAGAAAAGCCATCGCCGTTGAGATCAGCAGTGCGCAGGTGGTAGTACGGCCACTTGCCGACGGTGTGCCGCGCCTCTGCTGAACTGAACCCCCCTTGGCAGTCGCCTCGATTTACCAGGACGGCGTCTGCATCACGACTTTCCACTGCAAGATCCTGACATCCATCTCCATCGAAATCTCCTGCGGCGACGCCATGAGGGTGCGGCCTGCTCGCAACGCGTATGGGTGATGCCGTCGAAGGAACGAGCGAGCCCCGCCCGTTCCCTAACAGTACGGTCACATAGTCGGTCTCGTGATTCGCAACGGCGACGTCCAGGTTGCCATCGCCATTGAAGTCCGCTGACGCGAGATCTTCGGGACTGTGACCCGCCGAAAAAGGCGAACCTTTGCCTTCAGCGAATCCGCCCGCCCCATCGCCTAGCAGGATCGATACGCTCGACGCGTCGGTTCGGGCCACCACGAGATCCGCCCATCCGTCTCCATCGAAGTCGCCAACCGACAGTGCTCCGGCATAGGCTCCGATCGCTACACGATGTGAAACGGCGTCTCCCGCCGATTCGCATCCTGGATTAGAAGCGAGGAGGAGTACTACCGCCGAGATTCCATCCCGGAGCGCGAACGGCCACGGTCGCATTGCACGAACCCGGCGCTCATTCTAACTGACTTGGTGTTCGCGCAAAGGGGAATGTCGGAGCGCCGCGGTCGCTTGGCCGCTCCCGCGCACTGGACATGTCGGAACTGGCTGCGGTCACGACAACAAGAGTTTGCGCCGGCCAAAGTAGCTGTCGCCGGCCACTGCGGCGGATGGCCGGCAAGGCGCCGCTGGCGACGGCAGGATAGTGCACCCAGGCCGATCCCCCGTCCAACAACGCACAGACTGGTCCGGATGACCATCGCCTGAAGCGCAATCGGGACTCAAACTGAAATCGCAACCCGATTCAAGCACAGCGTCTCCGGCAATCATCCAAACTGCGCCAAGCGACTGTTCTGAACTCCTGTGCGACAGGCAGCTAGGTCATAACGTCCGGGCGCGTGCGTATTAAGGCTGGGATCTCTACCACTGGCTCCCGGCGCACCGCCGATGACTCTGCGCCGCTGGCATCCATGAATCTTCCTGGGCCCGCATTGCAGGAGCAGGGCCGACTCCGCCAAGCCTGATTCCCAACCGGAAGTAGCCCTTGCAGCACCATCAACACAGAGCGCAGTGATCTCAGCTGCGCCACTCGGACCGAGCGCGTGGTGGAATCGCCAAGTGCAGGCATCGGCAAGCTGTCACACGATCAACTGGAACTGCCAGGACGGACGGTACTGAACCGCTACGACTGAAAGGAAGCCCCGGCAAGTCCTGCGCCGACGGGTTTCCCGGGGCTAGATGACTTGCAACGCCTCCCATTCGGAAAGCCGTGTCTCGACCTGGAGCGCCGTCTCGGAATTCGGTGAGAGGCACAAGAACGCCCGGTAGTACTCGGCCGCCATCTTGAATTCCGCGCGGCGCTCATGAACCTTCGCCTTGAGGAAGTAAGTCAGAGGCAAATCATTCGCTTCACCCAGATCCAGTATTCTGCTCGCCAAGGAGTTCGCCTTGGAAAGGTTTTGGAGATTTATCGCCGCGACCGCACCCATGAGGAGAGTTTCGGCCGACTTCGGTGAAAGCTCCAGATAGCGGTCGCTCAGCGACTCGAGGGTCTTCCAATCCTTGCGATCAAGGGCAATCCTCATGGCGTACTCATTAGGAGGCAGGAATCTCGGGTCAACTTCCGAAGAACGCGCGAACGCCTGCGAGGCACCGGCTTCGTCTTCTAGCCCAAGGCGCGCCTCACCCAGCGCCAGCCACGCGGCCGCAAACTCAGGGTAGATTTCAACGGCTCGATCGAAGTGTCCGGCCGCTTTCTGGTAGTTAGGGTCCTTTGATTGCAGATTGCGCATCCCCTTGTCGTAGGCCTGGCGAGAGCCTCTTGGCGCGGACGCGGTCGTACTGCTGACCGTGCGACCCAACACGCCGTCGATGGATTCCAATACGATTTGACCGACGTAGTTGCCAGCCTGACCACTAGTCCGGGGAACCATCAACCGGAGCCGGTCGGATCGGTAACCCGGCGCTTCGCCGTACAGAACGCAGATCGATAGATCGCTAAACGTTCCTAGAGACTCGGCTCTCGGACTAAACCTGAAGTAGCCCCTCTTGTATGTGTACCCCTGGGGGATCGATATGCCCTCGCATTCGAGCATGATGCGCACCCGCTCCGGGGGCGCTTCGCCGTGAGCGGTCACCACGTGCCCCTGAAAGAAGACGCCAGTCTCCCCGGGCGCGGGGCTGTCGAGCCCAAGGGGACTTGGAAAGAAGAGGTCGTTCGCCTCAGGATTCGCTTCGGACTCCCTATACCACTCGTTATATTTTTTCGAGTTCTTTGTTTGGTCAGAACTGCCTTGCTTTGCCTGCTGCCTATCAGTGGACGAACTACCGTCATCGTTCGGATCGGCGGGAACTACCGTGCTGCACACCTGGGTGTGATCCCACTGAGCTTGTTCCGGGGGCGACTGCCCCCAGAGAAAACTGGCACATACGAAAACACATCCGACTGTGACCGAGTACCTCGCAACTGTCATATAGCCCTCGCTGGAAGGATCATACCAATCCAATTCGTCGCAAGCCAGGGGACGAGACAAGATGGGATGCAAGAAAACCGGGACGAGGTCAATCTGCCTGCAGTCGCGACGCTAGACGGGTGCGACGACGCGGATGGATTTGCGGACGGAACCATCGGGCCATGCCTGAGCCGGCTCGACTTCGACCTGACAGTTCGTTCGCCAGGGCCGAGGTTGGAGATTGCTTGACCCGTTCAACTGGTCGAGTCGGAGCTCGCCTCGCAAATCTTGCATCGACAATCTGACCAATGGGGCCTACGGCCCCCAAACGGCGCGACCTCGAGAATCGCTCGAGAGGATCCGATTCAGTTTGACTTGCCCCACGAATATCAGTATAGTTTTAATACATACACAGAATCTAGTCTCTTGGTTCCCGCATCGCTTGCAGCATCAAGTTCGATGCGAAGCAACACCGCAGGCGCGGCAGTCAACTGTGAGTTCACGCCGACGTCGGCACCGCAGGAATTCGCGAAGCCAGGCGGCTGACAGGCATTCCAACGAGGAGGACTCTCATGACCAACAGGATTACCGACTACCGCGAACTCATGTTCCCCGTACGCACGGTCAGCGTCTTCGCGGAACTCCGCGACGGCGTGGAAGGATCGCTACAGCGCATTCCGGGCAAGAAAGCCATCGTGAACTGCACCAACGACAAAGTGATCTCGGTGGTCAGCGACGACTACCAAGTCGTGACCAACCGGGACGCGTTGGACTACGGGTTTCGCTGCTGCGAGTCCGCCTTTCCCGACGTCCCCCAGTCGGCGTGGGAAGTGACTGCCGCGGACGCACCGCTGTCAAGCGGGCATTGCCACATCGACTTGACTCACAACTCGGCACGGCTCCGGTTCGACTCGGTCTCCGCCGGCCAGCGCCCGGACACGTATGGCCCGTTTATCCGGGTGGCGAACAGTTACAACCGCAAGCGGGCTCTCGGATTCACTATCGGCTTTATGAGGAAAGTCTGCAGCAACGGAATGATCGTGCCCCGATCGAGCATCAGCTTTTCGCTGGACCACAACACCAAGAGGATCCGGGAGCGAGTCGAATTCGAGACTTCAAGAACCCAGTTCACCTCCGTGAAGACCAAGTTCCTCGAATTTCTGGACCCGTTGCAGAAATGCACGATCCCCGGGGAGTTCTTTCCCTCCATCTCCCGGTTCGCCTTGCGAGTCCCAATCCCGGAGAAACCGTCGAAGCGAAAGCAGGAGGAGTGGAATCACTTCAACGCGCACATCAAGTCGCTGAGCGAAGAGTACATCCAACAGGTGGGCGAGAACGCCTACGCGCTTCTCAACGTGATCTCCGACCTCGCGTCAAGACCATCCAAAGCCGGATTGCGTCGACGGGAGCGCCACAGCCTCCAGCGCCTGGCGGGAGCATGGCTGGCCGAATTCAGTTCAGAGTGCCGCAAGGCGTCGTTCGACCCCTCTCGCTACGTGCGGCAACTCGACCAAGCGACAGCCAAGTCTGTGCGCAATGAGAATGCGGAGCAGTCATCCAATCAATGGCTGATGTGATCCCCTTCGTACGGTCGCCCTTACAGACCTTCGGCTCTGCTTTGGTGCCAAGCGCAGAGCTTGAAGCTGACCAGCACCGCAACCAAGCCGGTCATGAGGGTGATCGTCAATAGTCGGCCCCGGTGGATGCCGACTGGTCCAGACCGGTCCTTACATCTAGCTTCCGGATAATCGGGCAAGGGAATCGCCTGCGAGCCGCATCCCCAGAACCATGGATCCGAATACCAAGCGAGTCCGGACAGGATCCGTTGTCTTCATGGCCCGCGCGAGTTGAGGAATTCCCTGACCGCCTGAGTGCGCACCTCATCGTAGAACGCTTCGCCACCATGGGCTGCCCCGTATAGTACGTGGAGTCTCACCGGCAGTCCAAGGCCCTTGTACATGCCATGCAACTCGTGCGACTGGTTGATCGGCATCTGAGAATCTTGATCGCCGTGCAGCAAGACCAGAGGAGGATCTGACCGATCAACGTGAAACACCGGGCTGGCCAACTTTGCCAGTTCGGGCTCTTCTTCGGGCTGGCCGCCGAGCAGTAGTTGCAACGCCGGAATGCGTACGCCGAGACCACGGGGAGTGGACTGGTCAAGAATCGAAAGCAGATTCGTCGCCCCGAAACAAGCGACTATGGCCTGCACGTTCGACGATTGATCCAGGTGGGCACCAACAGTCCCTTCGAGTTCCGGAATCTTGTTTGTTACTCCAACCAATGCTGCCAAGTGCCCGCCGGCGGATGAGCCCGCGACCGCGATTCTGCTCGAATCGTAGCCGAACTGGCTCTGCGTGGCCCGCAAAAAGCGAATTGCAGCCTTGATGTCATGCACTTGGGCTGGGAATCGCGCCTCCAGAGTGAGCCTGTACTCAACACTCGCTATCGCAAACCCCTCGGCCAGCAGCCTTGTCAGCGGCATCGAGTCCTTGGAACCGCTACGCCAAGCCCCGCCGTGGATGTACACGATCAGCGGAGCTGCTTCCGGTGAATGTGGCATGTAGAGGTCGAGCAGCAGGTCGCGGTCGCCAACCTCGGCGAAGACCACGTCGCTGATCTTGCGAAATGTCGATTCTTCCGCCGTGGCTGCTGCTCCCCATCCAAGACTGGTTGCGAGTAGCAGGCATGGGATTCGATCGTTCACGTAGGTAAACTACCTCGTGGCACCACTGATGAACGCCTCTGGTTCGACCTCGGTGGATACGCCGGCGGCTTGCATCACTGCGCGGATGGCAGAGGCGGTCTGAGGGGAAAAGCGAAAGTTCATGCCGCGGTGAACACCCGTGGCAATTCGTAGCGGCGTCCAGCCAAGCTCGTTCTTGCGATTCCAGATCTCGATCCTGGCGCCGGCATCGGCCAACACCTGTACTGCCCCGGGCGCGTGCTTGTAGGCCGCACCGTGCATCGCCGTGTTGCCGTCATTGTCGATGGCGTTTGGGTCACCGCCCAGTTTGAGCGCTAGCTTGACAGCTTCAACAACCTCTTCGGCCGTCCCGGCATCCTCATCAGGAGCACGCACACCGAGACCTGCGGCAACCATTAGGGGCGTCGTGCCCTTTTCGGTCGGAATCGTAGGATCGGCACCCAGTTCGTGCAGTAGCCGCATCAATTCGGTATCAGCGGTGCGAGCTGCCGCCAGAAATGGTGTCGCGCCCAATGTGGTCAGGCTGTGCTTACCGGGGCTTGTTGCCGAGGTCATGCGAGAGTTTACGTCGGCACCATAAGCCACGAGTTCCTTTACGAGCGCCAAACTCCCCATGTTCCCGGACCCTTCCGGGGCAGGATCGTTGCTGCCGACGCCAGGCTTCCGAACCCAGCTTACGGTGTGCAACGGGGTCCAGCCCGGGCCGGCCGCGCTGGGGTCAGCCCCTCGTCTCAACAACAAAGCAGCCAGTTCGAAGTGAGCGTTCGAGACCGCGATTTCGAGGGCACTGGCACCGACCTCGGGTTCGCCAATCGGAGAGTCGTCGGTCGCCCATCCCTGGCTCCTGCGCTTCGGCAGTGCATCATTGACTTCGGCTCCAGCGTCGAGCAGGGCGCGCGCCACATCCATATGTCCCTGGCGAACGGCGAACAAGAGCGCCGAGAATCCCGCATGGGATTCCGCTCCGATGTCCGCCCCGGCCTTGATCAGCTCAGCTACAGCTTGAACATGACCTTCACCGGATGCCCACATCAGCGCGGTTTGCCCGCGCCACTGCTCTCGAGCATTGACGTCGGCACCATAGCCAATGAGGGTGTGGACGGCATCGTGTCTGCCCGTACGCGCCGCGCTCATCAAGACGGTTTCGCCGGCCGGCAGGGCGGCACACGGGCTGGCTCCCGACTCGACGAGCATCTCGATCATGGGAGCACTGCCGTTCGATGCGGCAAGCATCAGCGGGGTCACATGATAGCGGTTGACCGCGTCGGCCTCAGCGCCAGCGGCAATCAGTGCCCGCGCAGTGGCCAAATCGTCCCAATGCACCGCCCAATGCAAGGCGGTAGCGCCGTCCGAAGCCGGTTCGTTGACCTGGACACCAGCATCCAGCAGGTCGCGAACGGCAGCGGAATTGTTCGATCGAGCCGCTTCAACCAAGTCCGAATCGGAGCCCGCGCGGAGTGACGGCAACAGCGCGGCGCCCGTGGCGGCAGATAGTATCAGGGCTAGCAAGAATCGGCGCATGTCTAGAGGGCAAGCTCCTCGATACGGCCCGTGCTGTCGCCGAAGGAGGGCAACCGCACACCAACCTTGTCAAGCAATGTCAGGTGCAAGTTGGCGAGCGGAACCGGTTCGTCGTACTTGATGTGCCGACCTCCGGTGAGGTTGCCCGCCGCCCCCCCGGCAACTAGAATCGGCAGGTTCAGGTGGTCATGAACGTCGGGGTTGCCCATGCCGCTGCCGCAGAGCAGAACGCAGTTGTCGAGCAGCGAGCCGTCTCCTTCGCGCACAGATGACAGCTTGTCCAGATAGTACCCAAAGAGGGAGACATGGAAGGCGTTGATCTTCGCGAGCTTCTCGAGTTTGAGCGGGTCGTTGGTGTGATGCGAAGTCGGGTGGTGAGGATCGGGAACGCCGATTTCCGGATACGTGCGGTTGCTAGTCTCGCGGGCTAGTTGAAAAGTGGTCACGCGAGTGATGTCGCCTTGCAGCGCCAACACCTGCAGATCGAACATCATACGCGCATGGTCAGCGTAAGCTGGCGGGACTCCCGTCGGCCGATCGAGGTCGGGTAGCGGTGCCTCCTCGGTCTGCTTTTCCGCCCGTTCGATACGCCGCTCGACCTCGCGGACGGTGTCGAGGTAGTCCTCGACAGTCCGTTTGTCTCCCGCTCCCAGTTCCTTCTTGAGGCGCGTGAGATCTTCGCCAACCCAATCCAGGATCCCATTGTCGATCCGCAGTTCCGCCCGACGCTGAGCCGCAGTGCCGCCGTCACCAAACAGGCGCTCGAACGCAACTCTCGGATGAGCGACCGAGTGGAGTGGAGTTGTCGGCGAAGACCAGGACAACTGGTTTTGATAGACGCAGGCGAATCCGTTGTCGCAATCGCCGACATTCGTTTGCAGATCCATGGACAGCTCAAGCGAAGGCAACGCGGTTTGGTCACCGAAATGCTGAGCGGCGATTTGGTCCACAGTGGTCGCCAACTCGTAGTCCGCGCCCTCGGTCATCTTGGCTTTCGCAGCGCTCAGGAACCCAGAGTTTGCCGTGGCATGATTGCCAGCGGAATAGGCGTTCTTGTTTTCGAGATTCGTGATGACATTGAGGTCAGCCTTGAATGGCTCCATGGATTCGAGGATTCGGGACATTCGCCCTAGTTGGCCGCTGTCTCCGGGAGGAGTCCACTGGCTGAGGTTGGCACCCATCGGAATGTATACGAATCCCAGCCTCCGTGCGGGGGCTGCCGCGGTCTTGGCCTGAGCGGTCATGGCAGGAACCATGGCATCGAGCAGCGGCAGGGCAATCGTTGCGCCCACGCCCCTCAGGAGCGTACGACGCGGAAGGGATTTCTTTGTGATGATCATCGTGGGTTCCTCATTTGAAACGGCGTACTGCTGACGACTCCCAGCACCATGGACGAAAAGCGGTAGTCCTGTTGCTGGGCATCGCGAACAATCTTACGGACGGCAGGGGCGTCGTAGTACTCAAGGCCCCTTCCCAAGGCATAGGTCAGCAGCTTCTCCGCAGCAGTCGAAACGAATAGTTGCGGCCTATCCAGGAGAGCCTTGCGAAAGTCGGCCGGACCGGAGAACCTGGTTCCGTCGGGAAGCATTCCGGAGGCATCGACCGGAGCGCCTTCGTCGTGTGTCCGCCAGCGGCCAACCGCGTCGAAATTCTCTAGCGCAAAACCCACCGGGTCGATGATGTCATGGCAGGCGGCGCATGCTGGGTTTTCGCGGTGCTCAGAGATGCGCTCGCGCAGCGTACGGGGATTCTCCGAGTGAGTCTCTTCACCGAGGTCAGGGACTTCCGGCGGGGGCGGACGGGGCGGAGTGCCCAGAATGTTCGCCAAGACCCATTTCCCACGCACCACGGGTGAGGTCCGGTTGGCATAGGACGTTACGGCAAGCACGCTGCCATGAGTCAGCAGTCCGCCCCTGACGCCGTCCGGATCGAGTTCAACCCGGCGAAAATGATCGCCGTAGATGTGCGGGATACCGTAGTGCTTGGCCAAGCGCTCATTCAAGAACGTGTAGTCGGCACCGAGAAGCTCGACGATACTGCGATCTTCGCGAAGGATCGTCTCGAAAAGCAACTCGGTCTCGCGCCGGAATGCCTTGCGCAGGTTGTCGTCGAAGTCCGCGAAGAGACGCCGGTCAGGCACTACAGAATCCACGTTCCGGAGGTGCAGCCACTGCCCGGCAAAGCTATCGACCAACGCCTGCGAGCGCGAGTCGCGGAGCATGCGCCGGACCTGCCGCTCCAACGAGTTCTCATCCCTCAAGCCACCGTCTTCCGCCACGCGCAGCAACTCGTCGTCGGGAATGCTGCTCCACAGGAAGAACGACAGCCGCGACGCCAACTCGTGCTGTGACACGGTGTACGGCCGGCCTGTACCATCAGCAGGGTCTCGCTCGGTCCGAAACAAGAACTCAGGGCTTACTAGCAGGGCCCGCAGAGCGGTTTCGATTCCGCCTTCGAAGCCGGCGCGCTCGCGCCCCTGACGGAAGAACTCAAGCGGTTTCTCAAGGTCAGTGCCCCTCAGCGGCCGACGATAGGCTCGGCGTACCAGCCTCGAAAGGATTTGCTCTGCACATTCGTCTTCCTCGGAAGTCGAGCTCGGATAGCACGAGAACATTCGCCGCCGACTCGGTGTGTCACCTGGCCCCTTGGCATCGTACGGTCCGATGATCGAGACCGAATACACAGCAGGCTGCGTGCGTGGATGGCGGTCCATGTTGAATCGTGCCAAGTATGGTTGGCGCTGCGTCTCGATCAGGGCGGACGACTTCTTGAGAAACGTGGCGCCGATCTCATGGGGCCCGGCATCGATTGGGATGCGCGCAACCAGGTGCTTGTCGACATCGCTGTGATCCCTCTGCCCGGGCGGGACAACGGTGAATTGTCGGATGTGTCGGCCGTCCAGCGTCAGTTCCACCGCGTGCGGGTGGTAGAGCCCCTCGATCTGCTCGTTCCGGTCGCGGCTGAGCGTAATACGTATTTCATATTCGCCGTCCACGGGGAAGGTATGCCGTACCTCGGTTCCGCCCCTTGTGCCAAACGGAAGTTCACTGAATCTCGCTTCCTGGGTCAAATCCACGGGAAGGACGATCAGCTCGCCTCCAACAGAGCTTGGAGCTGTGCCAATCGCCAACCGGCTGATTTTTCGGGCTGCCGAGAGAAAGCGCTCCAGCGATGTCGCCGACACCTCTCCTGTAATGTTGTCGAAGCCGTGACTGCTCTCGTCGCGCGGCAGCAATGAGCGGACGTCAATGTCGAGCGCGAGAAGATCTCGGATCGCATTGCGGTACTCGGTCCGGTTCAGGCGGCGGAAGGCACCCTCTCGGCCGGGATTGGGACGGTTCACTGCGTAGTCGTCCAAGCGCTCGGTCAATTCGCGGATCAGAGCGTCGTAGGTAGCTTCGTCGGGACGCGGAACGCCGAGCGGAGGCATGTGGCGGTGCCTGAGTTTCCGAACCACCGCCTCCCATGATTGCGGGGCAAGGCTGGGGTCGGCGGGGTCGAGCCGGTCCAGGGCCAGCCCGCCGCTCGATACGGTTGAGTTATGACACGCGACGCAATAGCGGTCCAGTGTGGACCGGGGGGAGGTTTGCGCGCACAGCGAGACTGCAAATGCGAACAGCACCGCCAATCGTCGTGCTGTTTTCATTGTTTTCCGCAACGCACTAGATGCAGGTCACACCCACCGCGGTCATTCGCCTGGCGTGCGTTGCTCACCGCAATGTACAACCCAAGTGGCCGAAGCGTGCTTCGTGGTTTCACTGCCCTCCATTAGCGACGGGGCGCTTCCGCCCCGTCGCCCTTCGGTGCCTCACGCACCTAGAATGTGATTCGCACAGCCATCTGCATCTGCCGCATCGCACCGGCATTGTCCAGAGTGCCGAAGTCGCTGTTCTCCACGTTTCCGTTCAATGACGAGAGATTCACGTGATTCAGCGCGTTGAACATGTCCGCCCGCACCTGAAGGCGCGAAGACTCTGTCAAGTTGAAGCTCTTCGACAGGGAGAAGTCCACGGTCCACCGGCCCAGACCGCGGATCCGCCCGACACCGACATTCCCCGGCCGCTGGGCTATGCCACCGACCTCCTCGACCCTGGCGAAAGCGTCTGGGTTGAGAAACTGTACATCCTGGTGCGAGCCGATGCGCGGGCTGCCGTAGGTCGTGCCCGCCGGAGCATGGATATTGCCACCGACGTAGTCCGCCCGGCAGACCCACGACTGCGAACAGCCCTGATCGATCCTATCCTCGGGCCGTCCGGTCGTCCCGGAATAGATGCCAGAGACCTGCCATCCCCCGAGGATGCCTCGAACGAGGGCATTGGAATCGGGGAACTTGGGAAGCTCGTAGATCAAATCTCCCACGGCCCGGTGTGCTGTATCGAAGTCTGGCGGGCCTCGCTCGATCGACAGATCGAAGAAGTTCTGAACTGAGTTTTCCGCGTCCGTTCCGTAGTACACGCCGACATCGCCACCGGTGAACGCAAGTGTCTTACCCCAGGTGTAGTGAAGATCGAACGACAAGTTACGCGAGAATCGCTTGCGCAACGATGTCTGCATTGAATGATTGATCACGCTCTCTCCCATGTCGACGAAATACCCTCCGGGTATGAGTGTGGGATTGGGCCGGATCCCGGTCTGCCGGTCAGGCAAATTGAATCGCCTGTGCATCGGGAATTTCACGCCCCGCGTCCCCACATAGCCGATTTCCCACATCAGGTCGGAGGCCAGTTGGCGTTGGATGTTGAATTGGTAGTTGATGGTATAGGGATTCTGCAGGTCGGGGGTGATCAAAGAAAAGACGAGTTCATTCCCCGTGCGCTGAATGTCCCCGAGGGAGATCGGAACGATCTCTTCGTTGGTGAATGGATATTGCACCCCCAGAGTGTTCGCTTCGACCGCGCTATACCTGACGCGGAACGGAATGTCTGGTCCGGCAACACTCTGCCTCAGGATTGCCGGCACCTGGGCGGCGAACATGAATCCAACCCCCCCTCTGAGGACTGTGCGACCGTCATCATCAATTCGGTATGCGAAGCCAAGCCGCGGGCCAAGGTTCACCCAGCCGTCGTGTTCAGTCGGCTTGTTCCTGGGACGACGGGCGCCGAAGGCGAAGTTCGTAAAGTCTGCCCCCTGAGGGAGGTCGAGATTCTTGTTGGTGACGTCGATCTTGCCGGTCGGATTGATCGTATTGTTGGAGTAAAAGTCGTAGCGCAGGCCCAGGTTCAACGCCAGTTTCTGGTTGACCCGCCAGTCGTCTTGGACAAAGCCGCCAATCTCAAACATGCGGGAAGTGTGCGGCCCGTTCGAGCCGAACGAGATCACGGCCGAGTTGATTCGATTGGCCTGCATTTGCTCGATGTTCAAGAACTCATAGAGGGGATTCTCGGGGTTCGTGCGCGCCCCGCCATAGTGAACGGCGCGACCCCCGAACTTGATGGTGTGGCGGCCTCGGTTGAGCGTGAATTTCTGATCGACTGTGGTCGTCGTGCCCTCCATCAGCCAGACCTCGCCGCTACCCAATGTGAGCGTTCCGCCGACATTGCGAAGCCGAAACCTCGGAATCCGGTTTTGCCAATCGATCGTCTCGGGTGTGTCAGGGTCCATCAATTGGAAGATGTTGTCGAGTCTTTCCATGTCGGCGAAGTTGTAGCCAAAGCGCGTTTCCGACACCCAAGCCACGCCGCTCTTCGTGTATTGCGCGTTGTAGCGGTCCTGCACGTACTTGTATTCGCGGTCGTTGGCACCGTTTAGGTTGTACCGTGGATCGAGGCCGAATGGACGATTGCGGGTGTAGGTGAATGACAGGTTGCTGGTATCGGTGACGCGGTAATCCGCTCTGGCGACGATGTGGTTCTCCGTTCGCTCCCGCGAGCCGACCTTCTCGGCCCGCCCACGGTATTCGTCGAACAACAAGGTCGGTTCAGGAATGGTGTCCATGAGCATCCGTATTTCCTGAAACGGCAGCGCGTTGAGGATTGTTGCTCGCAGTTCCGGGGTAGGAACCGTTCCCGTCACGCGCTGCGAGGAGTACTCTCGATAGCCCTCGTAGGTGGCGAAGAAGAACAACCTGTTCTCCTTGACCGGTCCGCCAATTGAACCTCCGAATTGATTGAACACTTCACGGTTCTTCGGGATCTGGGAGCCGTCCGAGTTGTAGTTCGTCTGAAAGGGATTTCGCGCGTTGAACACGTGCGAGCGATAGTTCTCGAACACGCTTCCGTGGAATTCGTTCGTGCCTTGCTTGCTGATGAGGTTGATGGTCCCACTGACCACTCCTCCGTTTTCGGCCTTCATGATTCCCCGCATGACCTGCACTTCATCCACGGCTTCGATGCTCATGACGTCCATGTAATTCCGCCCACCGTACTGTTGCAACGCGCGGCTCTCGGACGGATTGGAATTGGCGTCAGTACCATTGACGGTTACCCCGGTGCCACTCTTGCCTAGCCCGTTGATTCGGAGGCTCCCGCCCCCCACGTCGACTCCGGTGGAGAGCCTCAGGATATTCGTCACGTTGCGGCGTCCCAACGGCAACTCGGTGATCTTCATGGAGTTCAAACTCTCGCTTTGCTCGGATGCCTGGGTGTTCACCAGGGGAGGCCGGCCCTCGACCGTTACTGTCTCGCTCAGGCTGCCGATCTCAAGGGTGTGCGTCTGGCGTACAACCTGCGATGCGATCAAGGCGATGCCAGTGCTCTGGTAGGTCTTGAAGCCATCAGACTCGACCTTGAGCGTGTAGGTCCCGACAGGTAGAACGTTAAACACGAAATCACCGGTCGCGCTAATCGGAGCGAGATAGACGAGCCCCGTGTCATCGTTTGTGAGCGTTGCCTCACCACCCGGAATGACCGCGCCGGACGAATCCTGCACGGTCCCATACAACGTCGCTGTTGTAACCTGGCCCCAAATCGCGGTGGTCGAGCAGAGCAAGAATGCCAGCACGAGCCGGACCGCTAGTGATCCTGATTTCATTGGAGTCCTCCCCCGTTTCGGCCACCGTTGAGGCGGCCCCTCTGCGGGCCTTCGATGCCCCGCTTCCTACCCCAGACGGATAAGCCTACACTCCAGCCCCCTGATTTGGCCGGACTCACTGCAATGAGACGCCCTTCCTCTTGTCGGCCTGATCCCGGGCATGACGACCCAAGACTAGTACCAACAGACATAACGACCCGTGGTGACTCTAGCAGAGGAATAGCGTTATCGCAAGCTGGAAGCTTCTTGTCCTGTTTTTTCCTGTCGGTAGAGTCGGGGAGCGACGCGCCAGCTTTAGCGTGAGGGAGTAGCCGTTTGCCCGCGGCTTTCGCGTCGTGCGGGTGTCTCATTCTCTCGCCTTGCCACGTTTCCGCTCCCCGCTCACCGAACCCGGCGTGCCGTTTTAGGGCACCGGGCTCTCCAGTGGGATCATGCCGTTCGCACACGGGTAGATCCGGCTCCGACCGGAATGACACGGCGACAAATGCCGTCCGCGTCGCGGGAGTCGCACGTCCCCGACCTCTTCCCAGCGGTCGCCGCACCCGGCGGCAGGCCTGTTCACGCCCCGCCGCCAGCACCTGCCGCCCCGGCTGCTACCAACTGAAAGCGATTGTTGGGTGGGATTTGAACCCACTAGGAAAACGCGCCTTTCCACGGCGCACTGGGATTTGCTGGTGCTATTGGTTTGGCCCTGCGCACCTTCGGCATGCCACTCTGGCCGAGGTCAGAGTCGATTGATTTCTTGATAAATACTTTAATGTCAACAAGTTACAACGGATCAACTGATTGGATCCAGTTGGTTACAGCCGCAAGCCCATCCCGTCTGAGGCTTTGGGCCGGAGCTAGGGCTGCCGCGAAAACAGGGGGCGATTTGCCCATCGGCCTCGACTATTCCGACCACGACTTACCCACTTGCCGTGCCGGCCCAGTCTCCGGTGCAAGTAGCTAGACCCTTTTTGGCGTACTCCAATGGGTCCGATATCGCCGGCTCACGTGGAGGTTGGCCTCGTCATTGTCAATGGCCTGCTCCGACTCTTGATCGAACGCCACGTTGCGGCCAGTGCGAGCAATGATGTTGGCGAGATGGCAGTGCAGCGCTGACAGGTGTCCCTTGGAAATGTCGGCGTTTGGCAGCTTGCGCGAGCGGACACAATCGACAAAGTTGCGCATATGGTCGTCTGACTCGTCGTCGGCATCATTGTGCTCCACGAGTTCTCCGCTCCGATCGAATAGCTTGTAACCCCATCTGCGATTCCAACGGCCGATCTGTACGGTGGCCTCGCTGCCATAGACTGCGACGCCGTTCTCCTGGCCATCCATTCCGTAGGGGTTCCAGATGCGCATTTCCCAAATCAATGCTTTCCCACCGTAGTCGAATGTGACATTCATCGTGTCGGGCGTCTGCTGGTCATCGTCGAAGAACAGCTTGCCGCCCATCCCACTCGCTGTCTTGGGGTAGTCGACGCCGAGAGCCCACCGCGCAATATCGATCTGGTGCGCACCGTCATTGCCGGCATCGCCGGTCCCGAAGTGCCAGTGCCAGTGCCACTTGTAGTGGAAACGGTTCTCGTTGAAGGGAATCCAGGGCGCCGGGCCGAGCCAAGTGTCATAGTCGACTCCCTCCGGAACGGGAGAGTTCTCCTTGTGGCCGATGTTGTCACGCAACTGGACATCCCAAGCCTTTGCCATGACAACGTCGCCGATTTTGCCGGACTTGATGATCTCTATCGCCTGGAGTGTCGACGGCCGACTGCGGGATTGCGTTCCGACCTGAACAATGCGTTTATTCCGACGGGCGGCGTCCACCATCAGTCGTCCTTCGCGTATGTTGTGCGAGGCCGGCTTCTCAACATAGACGTCCTTGCCCGCATCACAGGCGAGTATCGTCGCAGGGGCATGCCAGTGATCGGGAGTCGCGACGACAACCGCGTCAACTTCCGCGTCGTCGAACAAACGCCGCATATCATTCGTCGTCTTCGGCTTCGGCTTACCCGACTGGACGATTACCTGATCAGCGCGTTCAAGGGATGCTTGATCCGCGTCGCAGAGGTGAGTCACGTTGACATCCGGAAGGCTTGTGTAGACGCCGAGCAATCCCCGCCCGCGGCCTCCCACGCCAATCATTCCGATGTTCACCTTGTCTGCTGCGGCCGCGCTCACACGCGCCGCGGACAATCCCGCCGCAGCAGCACCGAAGAAGTGTCGTCGGTCCATTGATCCCTCCTGATCCCAAGGATTGACACTGCCGCCGAACGGGCTTTTCGAGCCCATTCTGGACAGTGATGGGCATCATAGCACGGGACAGAACGAGCTGGATTTCTGCAATCACCGCGGGCAAGGCCGACGCTAGTTGGCGAGGATTGGCTACGATGAACCTCCATCCTCTAGCGGCATGCCCCCCTTGCCTTCAGAAAAGATCGGGATCATCGGCCTCGGCCTGCTCGGTGCGGCTATCGCAAAGCGGCTCACCGAGGCCGGTTTCGCGGTATCCGGTTTCGACATCAGCGAGGACTGCCGTGATCGCCTGGAAACTCTCGGAGGTCAAGCAGCGAAGTCAGCTCCCGAAGTGGCGGCTGCTTGCCGGTACATCATTTTCAGCTTGCCAGACTCGGATGTCGTCCGCACGGTCTTCGATGAGATCGAGACCACTCTGCAGGCTGGTTCGTGGATTCTGGATACCACGACCGGCGACCCGGATGAAACCGTCCACTGCGGCAGACACCTGGCTGAACGGGGACACTTCTACCTGGACGCAACGATAGGCGGTTCAAGCAAGCAAGTTGCGGCCGGCGAGGCGATCGTGATCGTCGGCGGAGACGAGACAGCTTTCCAAAGCTGCTCGGGTATCCTGCGTTCGGTCGGAAGGCACGTGTTTCACGTCGGTCCGAGTGGCAGCGGGATCCGCATGAAGCTCGTATTTAACCTGGTCCTCGGGCTGAACCGGGCAGTTCTGGCCGAGAGTCTCGCATTTGCCTCACGATACGGTCTGTCGAGCAGCCAGGCCTTGGAGATTCTCAAGGTCGGCTCGTCTTACTCCCGTGTCATGGACACGAAGGGACCCAAGATGCTGGCACACGATTTCACGCCGGAGGCTCGGTTGAGCCAGCATCTCAAAGACGTGCATCTCATCCTTGCCGCCGGACAGAGTTGCGGTGCCAAGCTCCCGCTGTCGGAGTTGCATAGTCGACTGCTTGCGGATGCCGCGGATCTCGGATTCGGAGCAGCCGACAACAGCGCGATTATCGAATCGTTCGGCTAGTGGCTTATCGCGGGCTGGTGTCTGCAAACTCGCGAAAGAGCTGTTCGAGATCCTCAGGCGTTCTGGTCCCCTCGCGAATCACTATGCGGTACCGAAGAGTGGTCATCTCACCCTCGGGCAGGGTGAAACTGCCGTCATCGCCTGGGTGTCCGGTGAAACTAGCCAATCCGAACGGATTCGCCGAAAACAAGCTGTACCCGCGCGCATGCCAGCGTGTAGCATGCCGCAGGTTGGACGGGTGGTCGATCATGGTCGCCCCTACGTCCCTGCCATCGATGGTTGCTGAGTAGTCAACCCACCTCGCGGCCTTGCCCCAGATGTTCTCAGTGCCCGTCTGCCCCTCGGAATTCAGCAGAATGGCCCCACGATCCTGCCGAAACGCGTCGGCTAGCCGAACGGCGAACCCACCATCCTCGGTGTCTCCGAACCGAAGATCTCTTCCCTTGTCGGCGCGAACCGAAAGTGCCGCATCAATGAGAATGGCTTCGTCGGACATGGAAAAGGTGTAGACTCCCCGAAGGGTTCCGATGATTTCCTGCGTCTCGGTTTGCAAGCCGAGTTCCGCGGCAATCGATCCCCGCTCGCCTTCGGTTCGGTGTGTCGGCTCCGCTATCGGGACGATCAGGCCGGTCTTGTCACGGCCAAGTTCACGCCAGAAATCGTGGCCGTTAATGTCGCCGTGTCCGTACCAGATACCGCGATGCCAGTCGTGATCCCGCTCTTCGCCGGGGTGCGGGTCGATCGGATAGCCCCGCGAGATCACGAGGCCCGAGGAAGTCCGTAACGGATACAGGAACGGTTTGTCCCATTCTTCCTCGTAGTGGAATGCAGTGAACGGCCGCCCTTCGAGAAAGACCTCGATTCGCCCAGCATGCTTGGTGAAGGACACACCCTCGACCGGTTGTGAGTCCGAGCCCGACGCACTCTCCCCGACAGGCTCGCCGGAACACGCCGACAGAAAGAGAATCGAAGCTATCGAGCTGAGCACTGCCTTGCGCACAATCAGGCACCTCTTCTTTCGGTTTGCTTTGGCACGGTGTTCTTCCTGGCCCATGCGGGTGCGTCCGACGCGTTCCGTCCGTCCGGGGACGAAGCAGGTCTATGGCTCTAGGTTCCTCGAGCTGGGTGATTCGGAACCTACACCGGGAACTCCCAAACTCCTCGCCCAGAGCAACGGAATCCAAGCGAGTCGCCCGCACTGGCTGCCAGCTTTGACCCGCATCCAGCAAGGCAATCTGTGATCCCGAGATTCTCCGCCCACCGCCCGTCGATTTCGACGCGGGCATCCGCGTCCCCATCGTCAACAGGTGTCGAGCGAAAGATACCATTGCTGTAGGACGCTGTCAAGGATTCGACACCTGCCCGGGTGCACGACATCGTTTTGCATGCCCGGGAAGATAGCGAGGGTTGGTGGCATGAAGCAGGCTGAGGTTGCGGGTTCGATCCAAGCACGGGGAGCCTGAGGGGTCTAAGCTACTCCCAAGCACCCTTGAGATCGAGTATTGCCTGGTGTTCCGCGCTGGCTTGACGGTCTGGTTGTTAGTGATATACACTAACAATATAGGAGCCGCTCCATGCCCGATCCCCCTGATCCCTCCGCCCTGTCCGCCCGTCGCGACGAACTCCGTCGGCAACTGGCCGCCATCGGCGATTTGCGCCCCGGCTCCCTCGTGCAGAACTACCGCCGCTGCGGCCGACCCGATTGCTTCTGTGCCGACAAGCAGCACCGCGGCCACGGCCCCTACTGGCTGCTCACTTGGGCGGTCGCCGGCAAGACCCGCAGCCGCTCGATCCCCGCTGCGCAGGTCGCTGCGACCCAGGCGCAGATCGCCGAGTGCCAGCGTCTGCGACGCCTCGTCGCGGACCTGATCGCGGTCAGCGACGACTTGTGCCAAGCGCGGCTCAAGCCCAGCACCAGCGCGGTAAAAAAAAAGCCTGCCAGCAAGAGTTCGCCCCGGCGCTGGAAGCCGAAATCGCCCGCCTCGTAGCCCCCGGGGCGGTCGATCAGCTCGACTTCGAGGCGGTCGAGACCGGTGTCCGGCGGCGCGCCCTGCAGTTGGCCGCCCGGGCGGTCGAGCGGCGTCTCAACGCCGACCGTTCCGACGGCACGGCCCGCACGCAGCCCTGCTCCTGCGGGCGCGCGGCGCGCTTCGCCGGCCGCCATCCCAAGACCTTCGAGACCGCCCTCGGGCCGGTGACCATCGAGCGCGCCTACTACCATTGCCGCCCCTGCGGTCAGGGCTGGTTTCCGCGCGACCAGGCGCTGGGCATGGCCGGCACCAGCCTGTCTCCGGCCGTGACCCGCATGACGGGCTCGGCTGCCGCGGTGGCGAGCTTCGCGACCGCTGCCAACTTGCTGCACGAGTTGGCCGCCGTGCGCGTGAATGCCAAGCGCGTCGAACGGGTCGCCGAGGCTCTGGGGCACGAGGTGGCCGCTGCCGAGCAGGCCGCCGTGTTCGCCCCCGAACCCCCGGCTGCTCCCACCATGTATCTGGGGGTGGACGGCACGGGCGTGCCGATGCGCCCGCCGGAGGTGGTGGGCCGGCCCGGCAAGCGCAGCGACGGCTCGGCCTCCACGCGCGAGGCGAAGCTGGTCGTGATCTGGACCGCAGAACAGTGCGACCAGGACGGTCTGCCGGTCTGCGACGAGGGCTCGGTCACCTATTCGGCGGCGATTGACAGCGCCGCCGCGCGCGACACCGATGCGACCCCGGCCGCCTTCACCCTGCGCTTGCGACGCGAGGCCGAGCGGCGCGGCTTCCCGGATGCGGCCTGCCAGGTCTTCCTCGGCGACGGCGCGAAATGGATTTGGGGCGCGGCGACGGAGATGGTCCCCGACGCGATTCAGATCGTGGACTTCTTCCACGTCTCGGAGAAGCTGTGGGACGTCGCCCGGGCCCTCTTCCCCGCCGACCGCGACAACGCCCAGGCGTGGGCCGATGCGCGCTGCGAGGAACTCAAGACCGGCGCTCTGGACGGGGTGCTGGCGACCCTGCGTGCGCATGCGGACCACTGCGAGGAAGCCGCCAAGGCCGTGCACTACATCGCCACCAACCGCGAGCGCATGCGCTACGCCGAGTTCCGCGCCCAAGGCCTGCAGATCGGCTCCGGCGTGGTCGAGGGGGGCTGCAAGACGGTCGTGGGCCGCCTCAAGCAGTCCGGCATGCACTGGACCAAGGACGGAGCCGAAGGGATCCTCGCCCTGCGCACCTGCATCCTGGGCGGACGCTACGAGGATTTCTGGGCTTGGCGAACAGAGTCACGGGTCACGGCAGCCGCGTGACGGCAAACCGCGTGCTTGCCAGCGCTGAGCCGCCCCTCCATCCAGGTCGAACCAACTGCCCTGGATCGAGACAGCGACTTGCTACCCGATCCCGGACCCCAGCGGCACCCGTCGTTCCACCGCAAATCGCCACACGCAAAACTGACCCACTTCGAACCCCCAGAAATCCGAGAAATCAAAATGATGTCGCGCACACCACCTGCCCCGCTGCAAGAACTTGCCAAGATAGTCATGGCGGGCAGCAGTGATCCTGGAACGAACCGACGTATGCCAGTTCTGAAGCGACTTTCAGCCTCTACCGCAGTCCTTCTGGGGTGGACGATGTGCTCCGGGGCAGAGCCCGTTCAGCCGATTCCGAGCGACACCGAAATCCGCCGAATTCTAGTGGAGCGGATTGACGAGGAAGCTCGGAGCATTGGCATCGTCGTCGGGGTAGTTGAATCCGGGGACCGCCGCGTCGTTAGCTACGGGCGCCTTCATGCAGGCAGCGAAAGCAGGCCGAACGGCGACACCGTGTTCGAGATCGGCTCCATTACCAAGGTGTTCACATCAACCGTCTTAACCAACTTCGTCGCGCAGGGAGCGCTCGCGTTCGAAACACCGGTTCAAGATCTTCTCGGCTCTGACGTGCGTGTGCCAACCCGGGATGGATCCGAGATCACCCTGCTCCACCTCGCAACCCACAGTTCAGGATTGCCCCGCCTACCTAGCAACCTCGACCCGAAGGATCCGGCAAACCCTTACGCGGACTACACCGTCGACCAACTGCACGCCTTTCTGGCGTCGCACGAGCTAACTCGGGACATCGGAGAACGAGTCGAGTACTCAAATCTCGGAGTCGGGCTGCTAGGGCACGCGCTGGCCCGCAGGATGGGCACAGATTACGAGACCCTAGTATCGACGCAGTTGCTAGAACCGCTGGGGATGGTTGATACCTCAATCGCCTTGACACCACTTCTGCGGGATCGGCTCGCGGTCGGCCATGATAGAGCGCTGGAACCGGCCGCCAACTGGGACCTCCCTACTCTTGCAGGAGCCGGCGCGTTACGTTCTACGACAAACGACCTGCTGACGTTCGTCGAAGCGAATCTTGACCTTGGGGATTCCCCGCTGCAACAGGCTATGGCGGAAACCCACGTCACCCAGCGGCCATTTCCCGCGCCGAACATGGAAATCGGGCTCGGATGGCTCATCCGCTCCGAGCATGACCGCCAGATCATCTGGCACAACGGCGGCACCGGTGGGTACCGCTCGTTCATCGGCTTCGACCTCGCATCCCGAAGCGGCGTCGTGGTGCTGTCAAACACTGCAACCAGTGTCGATGACCTGGGCTTCCATCTGCTGGATTCTCGATTCGAACTCTCTACGCCTCCCCCGCAACGGACCGGGATCGAGATGGATCCGGTGATCTACGACGAGTACACCGGTCGGTATCAGTTGGCCAAGGGCATCCTGGCGACCGTGACTCAGGAGAACGAACGACTCTTCGTGCAGCTGACCGGGCAACCTCGGCTCGAGATGATTCCAGAGTCGGAAACCAGCTTCTTCCTACGCGCCGTCGAAGCTCAAGTCTCGTTCGGACGAGACGATCGCGGCACAGTGGACCATCTCGTGATTCATCAGAATGGACTCGACCAACGAGCGGTGAGACTGGCCGAAGGTGTCGATTCGGTTGTGTACGGACCGACCGAGACGGTTTCCGTGCCCGAAACTACGTTGCAGCGGTACGTCGGCCGATACGCGCTTCAGCCAGGGTTCGACATCACCGTGACCCTCAATGAGGGACAGCTTTGGGCGCAAGTGACAGGCCAGCAGAGCATCGAGATCTTCGCTTCCTCCGAGACGGAATTCTTCTACCGCGTGGTGGACGCTCGGATTACCTTTTTCGTGGATGGCGACGGCTCGGCATCCTCGTTAGCGCTGCATCAGGCGGGTCGGACCTTAAGCGCCCGAAGACTACCCGACTAGAGACACTTTGCACTGACCGGCTGTCGTCACCGTCGACTGGCGCTGAAACGGTTGGGTTGGTCAAGCCGCGCGCACGAGCTACGATGCTGGTCGCGAAAGATCGTGCGCCAGCCAATGCGATTCCTCCGTTCGAGCAGCCGACCAGGTTCCGGGGCATGCCTCGCGCTAGCTGCATTCCTGGTGCCCATCCTAGATGCGCGGCCACCGAACATCATCTTTCTGTACGCCGATGACCAATCGTCGTGGTCCGTCGGCGCCCTGGGCAACAGTCAATCCAGAACGCCCGCCATCGACCGTCTCTATGCGGAGGGGATGGGACTGACTAACGCCTTCACGACAACACCCGTTTGCAGCCCATCGCGAGCCGGGCTAATCGCAAGCCGATTCGGTACGGAAATCGGTATCACCGACTATCTGAACCATTCCCAAGAACCCGACAACGGCCTCGACCTTAGTCTGCCGACTTGGCCGAAGCTGCTGCAGGCAGCGGGATACAAGACGGCGTTCGTGGGCAAGTGGCACTTGGGAATCCTGGACCGGTTTCTCCCAACAAATTTCGGATACGACCGGTTCTACGGTTTTCGTGTGGGTGGTTCCACCTCGAAGGATCCCCAGGTGGAGGCTGAAGGCGTTACGCGGGTCGTTGAGGGCTTCACGCCTGACATATTGACTGACGAAGCAATCCGATTCGTGCGTTCCGCCGGCAGCGCACCCTTCTTGCTGAGCCTCCATTTCTGGGCACCTCATGCCAACACCTCCAACCGGACTCCAGACGGGGACCGGACCTGGCTGCCTTTGAGAGATGTCGACTGGAATCCCTTCCGACAGCTGGATGTCGCTCTGCCACAGCCTGGGTATCCCCGGCTCGACATCCCACGAGCCAAGCGCATGATGGCGGAATACCTCGGATCCGTGGCAAGTCTGGACCGCAACGTCGGGCGCCTGCTCGCAGTGCTGGACGAACTGGGCATCGAGGACAACACGGTCGTCATATTCACCAGCGATCACGGGTTCAACATGGGTCACAACGGCATCTGGCACAAGGGCAATGGACGATGGCTGCTCACAGACAACCGCGGGTACCGATCCAACATGTATGACCACTCGATCCGGGTCCCAGCCGTTGTTCGCTGGCCGGACCGAATTCCGGCAAGGTCAACTGCCGACGAGATCGTTCTCAACCTTGACTGGTTCCCGACAATCCTGGCCATAGCAGACATCGAGCCGCCGGAAGGCGCTGTCATCCGAGGAAAGAGCTTCCTGCCGGTTCTCGAACGACAACCGGCCCCCTGGCGAAGATCGTTTTACGGCGAATACCGCCAACTGCACCAAGAAGAGGTGGATCTGCGCATGTGGCGCACTCCCGAATGGAAGCTGGTGCGCAGCAGCCGCCCGGGAATGGACGAGCTTTACAACCTTCGCGCCGATCCAGGTGAACACACAAACTTGGTCGACGACGCCAGCCCGGAAGTCCGCGCAATTCGGGCCGAATTGGAGACCGCTCTTCGCCTGCAAATGCAGAAAATAGAGAGACGGCCTTGATCGGTTCGTTCCGGTGCGAGAGAATCAGATCATGGCTTCCAAGGTCTTAGCATCGGGGACCTTCCTAGCTGTACTGCCGTTGCTCTCCGCTGCCGAGGTCTCGTTTTCTCAAGATGTCGAGCCGATTCTCCAGCAACATTGCGTCATTTGCCATGGTGAGGTCTTACAGCAGAGCGGCCTCCGGCTCGACCGGCGAGATAACGCGATGCTGGGCGGCAATTCCGGGCCGGTCATCGAGCCGGGCGATCCCACTGCAAGCGCCCTGATTAAACGGCTCGAGGGAGCCGACGGGCTCGAGCAGATGCCTCCGGGGCGCCAGCTATCGGAACCCGAGATCGCGACGATTCGTGCGTGGGTCGAGGAGGGTGCTGTCTGGGAGGTCTCGGGTGCCCCCCAAGACTCCGCCGCAACGGTTGGGCACTGGGGATTTCGGCCAATCCGCAGGCCTGCGGTTCCGAGCGTTCGGGACGCCAACTGGGTGCGCAATCCGATCGATGCCTTTGTACTGTCCAGGCTGGAGACGGAGGGTTTCGGGCCATCGCCCGAAGCAGCGGCCCAAACGCTGGCGCGTCGGGCGTCCCTTGACATCACGGGCCTGCCACCCGACCAAGGCGCAATCTCCCGCGATCTCGCCTACGAAGCGCTTGTCGAACGCTTACTCCAATCCAAGCACTTCGGCGAACGCTGGGCCACGCAGTGGCTCGACCTTGTGCGGTACGCGGACTCGGACGGATACGAAAAGGACAGTGTCCGACCGCACGCCTGGAGATACCGACATTGGGTAATCGAAGCCCTGAACCGAGACATGCCGTTCGACCAGTTCACCGTTGACCAGATTGCCGGGGATCTGGTTCCGGGATCTACAACCGAGCACCGCGTCGCAACCGGTTTCTACCGCAACACCCTCAAGAACCGCGAGGGCGGAGTCAAGGTCGAGGAATTCCGTTTCGAAGAGGTGGTTGACCGGACCAACACGGTCGCCACCGTCTGGCTGGGCCTTTCGATGGAATGTGCTCGGTGCCACGACCACAAGTACGATCCAATCACCCACAAAGACTATTACCGGATGTTCGCCTTCTTCAACGAGTTGGACGAAGTGGACATTGATGCTCCCCTGCCCGGGGAAGTCGGTCCCTACCTCGGCGCAAAGCCCGGATTCGACCGTCAGCTCCGAGCGATCTACGACAAGTACAAGGTGCGGGAGCTACTCGGCCCATGGACAGAGAAGATGCTCTGGGCCTCGGAAAACCCGGGCGTGGAACACGAATGGGACACTAGCTGGGACATCCTCGCGCTCTATCTGGACGACGGCCAGCGCATTCTGCGAACACCGCCGGAAGAGCGCCCCTGGCGTGAAGACTACGCCCTTACGGAATGGTTCCTGCGCAACTACAGCCGGGTTGTTAGCGAGGAGGACTACGAAGCCACGGGTTTCAAGGATGCAATACAAGAAGTCCATGCCCTCGCGGACTCGTTTCCAGACGTCAGCCGTGCCCGCGCGATCCAAATCGCGGCCATGCCACCCATGTCTCACGTCCACCCTGACGGCCTGTGGGACGAACTGGGCGAGGAAGTGTCCGCCGGCACGCCGGCGGTCCTGCCCCCCATCGCTCCCGAACAATCCCTTCCCAACCGGCTCGACTTAGCTCGCTGGCTCGCTGCACCGGAGAACCCTCTCACAGCCCGTGTCGCAGTCAACCGGATCTGGCAGGAGTATTTTGGCACCGGCTTGGTCGCAAGTTCCGACAATTTCGGCTTGCGCGGAGAGGCACCCTCGCATCCGCAGCTGCTTGATTGGCTGGCGGCGGAATTCATCGGTTCGGGCTGGAGCGTCAAGCATGTCCATCGCTTGATCGCGACGTCAGCAACCTATCGCCAGGACTCCGCGTGGCGCGAGGACATGGCCGCGATCGATCCGGCAAACCGGCTGCTGGGCCGGCAAGTCCGGCTGCGCCTGCCGGCAGAAACGATTCGGGACACGTCGCTGTCCGTTGCCGGCCTGCTTGACCCAACCGTCGGCGGGCGGAGTGTCCGTCCGTACCAGCCGCCCGGCGTGGCCGAACTCAGTTACGGCAGTTCAGTGAAATGGCCCACCAGTGCGGGGAGCGACGGCTACCGCCGAGGAGTCTACATCCACTTCCAGCGCACCACGCCGTACCCTTTCCTGGCAAACTTCGACCTGCAGGAGCGGAATGTCGCGCTCTGCACAAGAAGCCGCTCGAACACCCCCCTGCAGGCGCTGAACTTGCTGAACGACCCGGTTTTCTTCGAGATCGCCCAGGGTCTGGCGTTCCGTATCCTGACCGAAACCCCCGGCCAGCCGTTCGAGACGCGCCTCGACCGCGCCTTCGACTTGTGTCTCGCGCGCGAGCCGCAGATGTCCGAACGGGACCTGCTGCACGACTACTTCATTCGCCAGCGGGCTCTGCTGGAGGACGACGAACAGGCCGCCCGTGAGTGGTTCCCGTTCGAACTCACGGAAACAGGGGAACCGACCGACCGGACCGCGTTGGCTGCATGGGTTGGCATCAGCAGGATCCTGTTGAACATGGACGAGTTCATCACACGGGAGTAAATGGCAATGACTTCAGCAGCCTACCGCGGCATTCAGACCCGCAGGAGCTTTCTCGACACCTGCGCCGGAGGGCTCGGCACTGTCGGCCTCGCGCACCTGATGGGGATCGAGGGCTTGACCGCCGCCGAGTCGCCAAGCCCGCTGGCTTCGCGGGACCCACATTTCGCTCCGCGGGCGAAAAACCTGATCTTTCTCTTCATGGCCGGCGCCCCGAGCCAGATGGATCTGTTCGATCCAAAGCCTGGCCTGAGGAAATGGCATGGCGAAGCCCTTCCTCCGTCGATGACGAAGGATCTGAACCTGGCATTCATCAAGCCCACCGCCAAGGTTCTCGCCAGTCCGCGCGAGTTTTCCCGCTGCGGACACAGTGGCATCGAGATCAGCGACTACCTGCCGCATCTGCAGGATGCTGCAGATGACATCTGTCTTGTCCGCTCGATGCAAACTGGTCAAGTCAACCACCATCCCGGTCAATCGATGCTGATGAGCGGCAGTCCGCTGGTCGGGCGGCCGACCGTTGGGGCTTGGTTGACCTACGGCCTCGGCAGCGAGTCGCGCAACTTGCCGGGCTTCGTTGTCTTGAGTTCGGGCCGTGGCGCCAGCGGCGGCTCTTCGAACTTCTCGAGCGGCTTTCTGCCCTCAAGCTACGCGGGTGTCCCGTTCCGCAAGTCCGGCGACCCGATCCTGTACCTCTCCAATCCCCAAGGTGTCTCGCGAGAATCCCAGCGACTGAGCCTGGAAACCCTCAGGCACCTGAACGCGGAGAACCAGGAACGAACCGGGGACCCGCAGATCGCATCCCGCATGGCGAACTACGAACTCGCGTTCCGGATGCAAGCGTCCGCTCCCGAACTGCTCGACTTCTCCGACGAATCACAGTCGACGAAGGACAGTTACGGAATTGAGCAGGAGCCGACCAACGCCTATGGAACGAATTGCCTGCTGGCCCGCAGGATGGTCGAGCGGGGGGTGCGGGTCGTGATGTTGATTCATGCGTCGTGGGACGACCACACGAATCTCGACGAGGGGCTGAAGAAGAATTGCGATATCACCGACAAGCCAGTTGCCGCCCTCATCAGGGATCTTAAGCAGCGAGGCTTGCTCGACGAAACCCTGGTTGTCTGGGGCGGCGAATTCGGGCGTACTTCGCTGGGACAACTCAAACATGTGGGCGACAAGGTCGGTCGAGACCACCACCCAAACGGCTACTCCATGTGGCTTGCGGGAGGCGGAGTCAAGGGCGGCCAAGCCGTCGGGGCAACTGACGATCTCGCCCTCAAGGCCGTCGAGGACCCGGTGCATGTACATGACTTGCAGGCCACGGTCCTCCATTTGATGGGGCTTGACCACGAGCGGCTGACATACCGCCACATGGGCCGTGATTTCCGGCTCACTGACGTGTCAGGGTCAGTGGTTGACAAATTGCTCGCGTAAGCCGCAGATCGCCTGGTTCAGCGTCCGGGGATTCTGGGCTTCTCGCCTCGGCGAGTTGCCGACGGTGCCGAGCTTCCAGGGCGGTCGCGCGAGCGCTTCCACCGTGAACGCCGCGTCGCGAGCCCCCAGGAGCCGACTTCAATCGATAGACAGAACAGTGCCTCCCTGCCCCGGCAACTCGGTCTCAACGCCCTCCGAGGCGCTGTCACGCAGGTTGGCTGTTCCTCGGCGACTTGATCTTCCAACAGCTTGTCGGAACGCGCCCTTCAAGGACATGACATCGCCGAATTCGTGATGGATAGTGGCACAGCTCTCGTACTCCCCGGCGTGCCTCCCGTTAACGCCGCCATTCTGGATTCCACTGGACTCCAAGACACCAACTTGTCAATCGGTTCAGGGCCCTTCGTCGGCGTGGCAACACTCGATAGAGTAACGGAATTCGGCCGGCCGTCTTGCAGGAATTGGTTGACCAATAGAAGCCTTGAGCCAAGCTTCCAATCAGGCACGAGACGCTATGCAGAACTCAAATGAGGCCGATACTGAAGGGAACGGACCGGATTCCGCCGTAAGAAACGCAGTTGGACTGCCGAGCGAACCCTGCGTGACAATGATCGCCGACGTGGCCAAGAACGACACATCGAACTCAGGCGAGCAGGCGTTCGGGATAGGAGGCACAGAATGACCAATAAGAGACAAACGATGATCCTTGCCATCGCATCGCTGCAAGTGGGAGTCGCATATGCTGCGGAGATTCCCGATTCCGCCCATTCGGCGATGAAGGTAGTGGGAATGGCCCGGGCGGCTGTGTCGGAAATGCCCGTCCTGACGGGTGCCGAGGGATTCGATGTGGATGTGTTTCGCCAGGCGCTGAGAGACTCGCGCGGCGATGTTCCGTACCAGGCGTTCTTGACGGCTCGCAACGTTACGGACTTTGTGGGCGGGGCAACCACGTACTCCGCACAATTGGCGTCGTACGACATCGCCTGGGCCGCCCTCGAGATGAATTGGGTATACGCCATCTTGCTTGGAGACGAGGACCAGGCCAACAGCATCCAGACCGAAAGCAACTGGCTGCTAGGCCAGCACGACTTGTACCTGTCAAATGTTGTCGACCAGCCTAGTTATGTCGTGTTCGCCAGCACCTTGTATCAGCGCAACGAGGCCAGCAATCTTGCAATGTCAATCCGGCGGGTCGCTGCTGACGTCAATATCGCGGCACATATTCCGAATGCAATCGACCCTGAAGGCTATGTCCGCCAAAGGCTGCAAAGCGTTTTTCGGAGATTGACCAACACGGCGGACTTCATCCGTGACGCCGGGGAAGCGTATTCGTACTATTAACCGACGCCTGCCAAGGTCAGTTGTGAGCTGCCGCCACGGACGGCCGCGCGAGACAATCGCAACCTGCGATCCGAGTGGCTCGGAAAATCGCCCGGAGCATCGAGTCGACCTGCTTGCTACCGGCGAGGCCGATGCCAGATTTCAGCTTGTACCATGGGAATTCGGCCAGCATGCAATTTCGCGGCATCTACGCTCCGCTGACCACACCCTTCGACCATCAGGGGAACGTCTATCGGTCGAAGTTCGAATTCAACCTGTCACAGCTAAGGCGCACAAAGCTATCCGGATTTGTTGTCGCCGACCAGTGGGGGGAAGGGCTCCTTCTGGCGGAGGAGGAAAGGGTCGATATCTGGCGCCGAGCTGTTGCCCTATCCAGTGGCGAAGCTGACATTCTGGCTGCCATTTCGGGTACCGGTGTCCCCGTCACCCGCAGGCTGTTGTCAGAGGCTGCGACAGCGGGATGCGTTGCGGCTATCGTCGAGGCTCCAGAAACCGACAAGCTTGCGCCCGGGTCGGATACCACCGATCTCTTCTATCGGTCAGTTGCGGATTCAGCGTCGTTGCCGCTTCTGGTAGGGATCCGGCTTGACGGCGCGGACGAACGCAACGCTGCCCGACTCGCGGGTCTGGCAGCGCACCCTAGAATCTACGGTGCTGCGATCCAAAACTGCAACCCGGCGTTCGTCCGGGCGGCAAGGCGGGCCTGCGGGTCGGAATTCGCCATTGTCGTCCGGGACATGGAAGCTGCAGTACCCTGTCTTGAAGCCGGGGCTTGCGCGGCAATCCTGGCAGTAGCGTCGGTAGTGCCGTTCTACGTACTCTCGATCGAGGAGGCTGTGCGGACGCGGGAGCACGCCGCTGCTTTGGAGTTGGTCGCAAGGGCGGTGGACCTTGAGCGCCTGCTCCAACGGCACGGTGTTCCCGCGCTGAAGCGAGCGTTGGACTTGCGTAGCGGCTACGGCGGCCGGCCTAGGCTGCCGTTATCGGATGTCTCGGCTCCAACGTCGGAAGCAATAGCACTGGCCCTGTACGAACTCGCAAGCTGAGCGGCTTCGTCAACCAGCTTGGTGGATCGGTGGCTCTTCAATCCGTGGTCGCCAGCAGAGCGGGGACCAACCGCCTTGGCACGAGAACTCGCGGAACAAACGGGCAAGTAGCCCTCGACACTCATCCGACGAACGCTGCACTCGCGGGAGAAGACACCGGGCGTCGGGTCATGATTGGCGTCTGATGCGGCTGGCTACCTCAAGGGAGCGAGTGGACAGAAACTTCCCGATTCGTTCCGACCATCCGGTCGCGCAAGCCGCTACATGACGGTATTGACCCAACCCGGATTCCCGAGCATGCCAAAAAGCCTACTGAATCAGTACCTTGTGGTCAGCAAAGCCGGGCTCAATCGCATCGAGGACCCGGTCGACAAACGACAGTCCATACTTCGCCAGAAACGGCAACACGCCATAAACTCTTTCCTGGAGATTGTCCGTAGGATAGAGCGAATCGGCGAGCTTTGCAGCGTGCAGTTGGCTGGTTTCTGACCGCCGCAAGGCCTCCCGTGAGACCTTGGATTGAATCTTGTCCAGCTGGTATCCGATCTTCTGACCTGACAGTTCGAAACTGTCTGCAAGGGTTGGATCGAAGGACCTGAGTGCCTTCTCTATCTGCTCCAATGAATGGCCGATCCCGGCGCGCTCCGACTGGAGCACTTCCTGCAGTGGTGACGGGACGACCTTGGACGCAATTGCCACCTCCAGTTCGCGCCGGGGAACGAGGCAATCCGACCACGACAGGCGATACTTATTCAGCAGCTTGCTCAAGACACTGTCCAGCACGGTAAAGCTAGCCCTTGGCAGTACGGCCGGCATCCGGCCCAGCAGCTTCTCGTACAGGACAGAGGCCTGCCCAAGATAGGCCGCTTCAGACGGCCCCGCGACCAATGCGGCGGTGGGGAGCAGAAAGTCCTGCATGACGGGGCGCAATAGCGCGCTGGGTGAGATATCGAGTGGCGTCTCGGCCAGCCGCCCGAGCAACTCGTCCCGCGAGTATGACCGGGACTTCGCTCTATAGATCCCGTTCTCGCGCTTTAGCGCGACACGTCGGCTGTCCTCGAACAGCATGACCAAGGACGTGGAGGCCTGGAAGTGCACCTGTTGGTGATACCCGGCCGCAAGCAGGCTCGTACCGCGCCGGAGCAATGCGTCTGTCAGTTCAGGCGTCCGCTCGATCGCGTTCCGCAGCAGCGGTGCCGCCAACTCGCGAATGCCAGGTTCCATCGGGCACAGGAAAACGATTCCCGACTCGCGAAGAAGCGAGCGGTACAGCGCTCCGAAACCTTGACCAAACAGTGGCGCCGCGCCATAAGCGCTGCGGGCCAGCGAGACGGCTTCACTGGCAAACGGCATGCCCTCGAAAAGAGCCTCGGCCACATCCAGCCGCGCCTCGAGAACGCGGACCTCACCCACCGCCGCCCCGGACTCGCCTTCCGTTGTGGCCTCGATTCTGCGGGGCACTCCGGTGGGCCCGAACACCCAGGTGTGGTTGACCTCGTCAAGATCGTGATCTTCGGTGGCCAGCCAGAAGACCGGGACGGCTGGCGTGCCGCACCTGGTGAGTTCTTCAGCGCACCGTACTGCAGTGAGCACCTTATAAAGAGTGAAGACTGGCCCTCCGAGCAATCCAACCTGCTGCCCGGTGGCTACAACGACCGTGCCTTGGGACGCGAGTCGATCCAGATTGGCCAACGTTGCGGCACCGCCGTCATGATTTTGCCGCCTTAGCTCGTCAACCAGGCTCTGCCGGTGCCTGGCATCGAGACCCACATCGCTAGCAGCGTCCTTCGCTGCCTCGACAGACGGCCGATGCGGAAAGAACCTGCCTACGCCGCCATAGTCGTATAAGAGGTCGGCGTACAGCCGCCGAGTTCCTGGCAGATCAGACTGAGGGAGTGAAACAGCACTCATCTTTGCTCAAACATGTCCCCGCGCGTCGATCTCCCACACCTGCTGGACATGGTCCCCCCGCACGCAATACATCCGATCGTAGAGGTTCACGTTAGGATCGCAATGCGGTACTACGAGCTCGATCTTGTCGCCTAGCACGATCTCACGCTCACTGTCGGCAAGCATCAGGGCTCCGTGCTCGTCCCCGCGAAAAGCATATGTCAATCCCGTTGGCCGAGCCACCTCGGGACCGAAATCCCGGTCAGTCGCAAACGCCTTCAGGCCGGCATCGACCGTCGCGATGTCGTCGTGATTCTTGCTAATGACCGTGGCAAGCACATGGAGCGCGGGCCGAAAATCGTCATAGATATCCCCGCCCCGTCCGCCTATCGCTCGGTAGTCAACATCCATCAGCACATACGAGCCAACCTGCAGCTCGGTCATGCCCTTCAAGTCGGAATCAATGTTGTAAGTCCCGGTACTGGCGCCTGACATGATCTCGACGGGTAGGCCCTTCTTGAGCATGGCGGCGTGCGATTCGAGCACGGGTGCCATATACTTCGCCGAGTGCGCCTTCCGCTCTGCGAATCCCTTCACGTGAGAGGACGCCCCGCAATATCCGTGGACTCCACGCAACCGAAGACCGGTCAGCCGGTCAACCGCTTCGGCAAGCGACACCGCCTTGGAACCGGGGGGAACGCCAGTCCGCCGCCCCAAGGGATCGACATCGATCAGCACATTGAGCCTCACGCCTGACGCGCGGGCAGCTTCATCGAGTTGCCGGGCGTTGTCGATGTGATCCACCACAGCCATCGTGTCCGGTCGCCGCTCGCACAATCGAATCAATCGATGGATCTTGTTTAGTCCGACCGACTCGGAAGTCAGCAACAAGCCGCCAATTCCGGCCGCTGCCATGGCCTCCGCCTCGCGGACCGTCGCGACACAGACACCCAGCGCTCCCGCTCCGACTTGACGCTTCGCGATCTCGGAGCACTTGTGGGTCTTGGCATGGGGTCGCAGTTCCAACTCGGCTTCGGCACTGTGGCTTGCCATTCGCTGGACATTTGCTTCGAAGGCATCGAGATCCAAGAGGAGTGAAGGGGTTGGAAGATCGTCCTTTGTGACACCGTCGATGCCATTACCCTTCGCCAGCTTGGCTTCAATTTCCCCGATGTCGTAGGCGCGTGCTTGCGGAATCATGATTGCGGGGGCTACGGCGGCGTGTAGGCCGACACGAAGCCATTCTCTGCGGGATGGTCTCATTGCGGGACCTCCTCCGAAGTTTGATCATACGCTATCGGCCCAAGTTTGAGGCGCTCTCGGTTGCTGGCGCAGCAGCGTCCCAGAGCGCTCCTGAACCGCTAGCATCTCCCGCAATCTGGCGACTCAGGGTCGAACACTGGCGTGCGGTCGCTAGCGGTCCCCTCTGCAATCAAGCGGGAATCCTCTCAGGCTCGGACGGGTTGCGCGCTCTCTGTCGTTCGGGGCGTGCATTCCCTGACGATCCCATCGACCGTTGGAGGAGAGGAACTCGATGGCAGCCGGCGTTCGACGGGTCTCTGAGGTCGCTCGGTCCTGATCATGATCTCCGTCCCCAGCGGGTCAATCACCGACTTCCATCCCGTCGGCCACGGGCTGCACCCGTCACCCCGAGCGAACAAGGGTCTGAGCAACCAGCCTTGGTCGGTGAGCAACCTGTGATGCCTGGGATTGTCTTGAGACACAGGCAGCAGCGATACCGCTGGGGGGGCCGGTTGAATGCTTGCGCCCGAAGCAGCAACGGTCGATGGCGCAGTATTGACACGTCATGTCCTTGACCCTTCCAGTCTCGGCAACTCGTCGTTCTGTTCTTGGTGTCCGCCATTCCGGCAAGACCCCCATGTACGACGGACGAGTCGCGTACAGGGGTCGACGGGGAGCGGCTACCACCAAGAAAACAGGAATGGCAAACCTCGGACAGTTGTGCCCGGTCGGCTGCAGGTAACACTCGGCGGGGCCATCACTTTGAACATTGGAACAGGCATGTCTAGCCTGTCACCTGCTGCGTGATGTCGGTCTTGTTCTTCCTTGCTTAGCAGCCTGTGGCAAAAGTCAATCGATTAGATAACCAACAATTTCCGATCATAATTCGCTAAAATCATAACCATGGCGATGGGTACACGCAATCCCGGACAGACTCTCTTGTTCTTCACTCCGGACCAAATGCCCGTGGCTCCCACCACCCCGTTCTTCGAAAAGCTCAACGCAATGCTGGATCAGATGGGCTTTGACGACTTTGTCGAGAAACTCTGCCGGTCCTACTATGCCGAGCGCATGGGTCGCCCTTCCCTCGCTCCAGGCGTGTATTTCCGGCTGCTCCTGCTGGGCTACTTGCTGGGCATCGACTCCGAGCGCGGCATCGCCCTGACCGTCGCCGACTCGCTCGGCCTGCGGGCCTTCCTCGGCTATGCCCTGCACCAGAACCCGCCAGAGCACTCGACCATCTCGCGGACCCGGCGCAGGATCAGCCTCGAAACCCACGAGCAGGTCTTCGGCTGGGTGCTGCAGCAGTTGCGCGAGGCCGGTCTGGCCAACGGGCGGACGGTGGCAGTGGACGCGACCATGCTGTTCGCCAATGCGGCCTTGCGGACGCTGCAGCGCAAGGACAGCGGGCAGCGCTACCGGGAGTTCGTGGAGGGCTTGGCGGCGGCTTCGGGGGTGGAGACGCCGACTCTGGCGGAGTTGGCGGCCTTTGATCGCAAGCGGCCGGGCAAGACGCTGTCGAACAAGGACTGGCAGTCGCCGACGGACCCGGACGCACGGGTGGCGAAGATGAAGAACGGCACGACGCATCTGGCGCACAAGGCGGAGCATGCGGTGGATCTGGAGAGCGGGGTGCTGGTAGGTGTGACGCTGCAAGCGGCGGACCAAGGGGACCCGGCGACGCTGGGGGAGACGTTGGAGGCGACCGCGGCGGTGGGGGAGAAGCCGGAGCAGGTGGTGGCGGACAAGGGCTACCACAGCGACGCGGTGTTGCAGGAGTTGGAGGCCGCGGAACAGGAAGCGCACATCCCGGAGCCGCAGCGTGCGAAGCGGGATTTCAAGGGCAAGCCGGAGGTGAAGCGGCTGGTGCAGGAGAACCGGGAGCGCGTGGGTAGCGCGGCCGGGAAGCAGCTGCAGAAATTACGGACGGAGAAGGTCGAACGGTCGATGGCGCACATGTATGAGACGGGCGGGATGCGCCGGTTGTACTTGCGGGGTCGAGCGAACATCCGCAAGCGGCTGCTAGTGCAGGCCTGCGGGTTCAACTTGGGAGTGCTGATGAGGTCGTTGACAGGGGTTGGTACGCCGCGCAGCCTACAGGGGCAAGGGCAGCGACTGGCCGGCGGCAGTGATTTCGTCTTTCATTCGCCCTTGAGGGGCGTCCTGAGTGGCCTCTTGAGCACCATGGGGGCCTGTCTGAGGTTCCGTCACGAAATTGGCCGCAAACTCGTCTTGGATCTCGCATGAGCCCTTACAGCGTTGCTTTAGGTCGCCGGATGGTTCTGCCACCAAGAACCGACTTAAACCACAGGCTGTTAGGGCAGAATCAGCGGGAATTCTTCGACTCACTGACCCCGCAGGGAACATGAGGAAAGTAAGGTGTTGCAAAGATCTAGTTAACGATGCTCCAACCATCACCGGACGCGCCATCACTCTTACATTGCTCTTACGCTGTATGCGATGATGGATGCGTAACATTGTCCCGGCGCGTGATGCAAGTTCCGCCAAGCCAGCAGAACGTGCATCTCGGGTGGTGGGTGGCCACAAGACGCAATATCTCGGGGTCGGGCATTGGTTGCAGAGAGGTATTGAGGAAATGAAGAAAACTATTCCACTATTGACTGTGATCGCAGGACTGTGCCTTGGCTTGCCAAGCATGTTCGCCCAGGTGGAAACCGCACGGATCACTGGCACAGTGAGTGATGCGACGGGAGCTGTGGTCCCCGCAGTGAACGTCTTTGTCACTCACATTCAGACGAACCGCCAATTTGCGACTCAGACCAACGAGGAAGGGCGCTACGTCGCTCCTAACCTCCAGCTTGGAGACTACGAAGTCGCTGTAGAAGCCGAAGGATTCAAGCGAACAGTCCGATCAGGGATCAGCCTTGAGGTCCGCGAAGTGGCCGTCGTGGACGTCGCGCTGGAAGTTGGCCAGGTGACTGAAAGCGTTGCGGTCCTTGCGGACGCACCCCTGTTGACCACCGTCGAGGCGGCGCAGGGCGAAGTGATCAGCAACAAGCAGATCGTGGACTTCCCGCTCAACGGCCGGAGCTACATCAAGCTCGCCCTGCTCTCAACCGGGGCGATGATGACCGAGACCGGTCGGCGAGCTTCCTTCAGCGCTTCGGGTATACGGCCCAGCCAGAACAACGTCATGCTCGATGGCATCGACAACAACAACTTGCAGAGCGCCACCCATGCTCGACGGTCGGATGCCAGTGCGATCTCCATTGATGCCGTGCAGGAATTCAAGGTGGAGACAAACGCCTTCTCCGCGGAGTACGGCAAGTCAGCCGGGGGCGTGGTGAACGTGGTGATGAAGTCCGGGACCAACCAACTCCATGGCACTGTCTTCGGGTTCTTGCGCAACGAGGTCTTCGATGCCAAGAACTTCTTCGACGATCCCGACTCGCCCCGTCCACCATACAAGAGAAGCCAGTTCGGCTTCTCGGCAGGAGGCCCCATCGTGCGGAACAGGACGTTCATCTTTGGGGACTACGAAGCCACTCGGGTCCGCGAGTCGCGCACGGTGAACAATACGATTCCCACGGTCCTCATGCGCCAGGGGGACTTCAGCGAGATCGGGAACGCGATTTACGACCCGAACAGCCTCCAGGAGATTGGTGGTACCTTCGTTCGGGCCCCATACGCAGGCAACATCATTCCCCTGACATCCATGGATCCCGTATCCGTGCAGGCGAAGGATTGGTATCCGGATCCCAACAAGCCGGGTTTGACCCAGAACTATCTGTTCAACCCCCCCAACAAAGAGGACCGGGACCGCGGCGACGTCAAGGTAGACCATGTCTTCTCTGCGTCCGACAACATCTTCTATCGGTATAGCCACGACAAGCGGTTCATACCCGCCTCACCCAGCCTGCCGCCTCCAGCGATCGGCGGTGCCGGCAATACCGGCGGTAGCTTTACCCATGAAGGACAGAACATGGGATTGGCCTGGAATCATATCTTCACGCCGACGATCCTCACGTCCACACGCCTGGGCTGGAACAATACGGACACGCAGCTCGCTCCGCTCGTTGACTACAACGCCAACGCCCAACTGGGAATCATGGGGGTCGACCAGGAGCAGCCGGGGGCGCCGCTCTTCAATATCTCCGGCGTCACCAACCTGGGAATCGGATCGAACGTGCCCAACGACGCGAACGCCCAGACCCGCCAGTTCAAGAACGATACGACCTTCATCCGTGACCGTCACACCATCAAGATCGGGGCGGATCTGATGTGGCTGCAGAACTACCTGAAGAACCCGAAGGAGAGACTCGGCCTGTTCTTCTTCAATGGCAACTACACGCGAAACCCGGACGGAAACGACGGCGGCGATCCGTTCGCCCACTTCCTCACGGGGATTCCGCACCAGAGCCGCGTGGCTCGAGGCGTGTACATGGCATTGCGCGGGCAGTTTCACCAGTTCTACGTGCAAGACGAATGGAAAGCGACGGACAAGCTGACCATCAACCTGGGTGTCCGCTATCAAGTTTTCCTCCCGTGGGTCGAGAAGTCGCGGAACGGCTGGGTCAACTTCGATATCGAAGCGAATCCCGAGAATCCTCCCCTCGTGCTTGCGGTTCCCGGAGGAAGCCGGCTGGAACGGTCCCACGTCGAAACGGATCGTACAAACTTCGGCCCGCGGGTGGGCTTCGCCTACCAGGTCCGTCCCGGGACGGTCGTCCGGGCCGGGTATGGGATCTTCCACGGCACTTGGGATCCGCCCGGCGGAGGCAAGCTGATGCAGAGCAATCCGCCCTTCGAAGTGCGGAATTGGAGCAGCACCGACAACATCCATCCCGACATTCGCCTGAGAACCGGAATCAACAACTCCCCAGTGAGTGACAGTTTCGACCCGAGTGCGGCATCGAACATGTCCGTCACCAACTATCAGAGGGACCGGTCCTGGCCGTACTCCCAGCAGTGGAACTTCAACATCCAGCAATCCTTGGGCGGCGACTGGATGCTGGAAGCCGGCTACTTCGCTTCGAAGACGACCCACGCTGTCCGCAAGTACGACATGAACTTCTCTCCGCCCGGGCCCGGCAATCGCAACAGGAAGCGCCGCTGGAAGTCGATCGTGTGGCCGGGATCGGACATCGTCATCTCGCCCTTGGCCCAAGTGTTCCGCCACCAGTTTGACGGAGCTGCGAATTTCCACTCGGCTCAGTTGAAGGTCAAGAAGCGCTTTTCCAACGGGCTGAACGTGCTGGGATCCTACACCTTCTCCAAGAATATCGATGATTTTTGTCCGGAGGGGGGCGGCGGCACGACTGGAGGTTGCGGCGAGCCGCAGGATACAACCAACTTCAGGTTGAACAAGGCGCTCAGCAGCCTGCACATCCAGCACCAGTTCGTGGGCAGCGTTATCTACGACTTGCCCTTCGGTCAAGGACGGCGCTGGGGCTCTGGCTGGAGCGGCGTCCAGGACAGTATCCTCGGAGGCTGGACGCTGGCGAGCATCACGACCCTCAGGAGCGGCCTGCCCTTCAGCGCCACCGTGCGCGGCAACCCTGCCAACACCAACACCACGAACCGGCCGAACCTGCTCGGCGAACCGAATCTTCCTGCGGGTCAGCGGACGCTCGATCGCTGGTTCGACACGGACATGCTCGCGCCCAACGACCAGTACCAGTTTGGCAACGCCGCACGGAACATCCTGTTCTCGCCGGACAGGAGGAACTGGGACTTCGCTGTGTACAAGCGCTTCTCGCTTACCGAGTCCATGGCAATGCAGCTCCGGTTCGAGGCATTCAACTTCACCAACACGCCCCAATTCGGTAATCCGAACGCCGAGGTCGGCAACCGAAACCTCGGACGGATCACCGGCGCTGGCGGCCAGCGGAACATCCAGTTCGGCCTGAAGTTCATATTCTGACGGGTCGGCCCCCGGGGACTCCGGCACCGACTCAGGATGCAGCGGGAAGAGAGCTTGGTGCCACGCCGCGGGGGCCCACGGATGCCCCCTCACGAGCCAGTCCGAAGCCGCGCCTAGCGCGGTTGCTCGCCGGGCGCGTACGGCTTGGCACGGCTGGGGCAGTTGCCGGATCGGCCCTGGGGAAGCGGCAGCACTCTGCGCCCCGGTGCTCAGCAACGTTGAATCGGATGCCCGGATTCGATCCAGACCCCTGACGCGCTTTCCAAGGTGTCAATAGGGTATAGTGCGATCGATCCAAGGAAGAGGCTAGCTTGACCAGGGTCGATCCGCAACGTGCAACCCACCGGCCTCCAGCCGAGAGCTTCGTTGGGATTCACCCGGACCCCCTGAGTCAAGCCCGAATTGCTGAGGCCGAACGGGTCGCCAGCAAGCAGGTCGTTCAGGTATAGGAGGGACACATGACATCGATTACCCGCAGGCAAGCCATAGGCGCCACATTGACAGGGCTGTCCGTCGGGGCTGCCGCCCGCGCGCAAAGCCAGCTCGGAGCAGCCATCATCGGGACGGCACACTCCCACGCGCTCGGCCACCTGGAGTCGATCCGGGAGTCCAACAACTATCACTTCGTGGCGGCGGCAGAGCCGGACCCGCAACTCCTCGACCGGGCGCGGTCAAGTCCGAGATGGCAGGGAGTTCGATGGACGTCCGTGGACGACATCCTCACGGACGACTCGATCGATGTGGTGTGTGTCGAGACCGACCCGCTCGACGCCCTCTCCTACTCGCTCGCATGTGTCCGCGCAGGAAAGCACACGAAAATCGACAAGCCTCCAGGGGTGAACCTGGGTCTTCTGCAGCGGATTTACCGCGAGGCCCAAGACCGGGGCGTGGTTGTTCAGATCGGGTATGTCTATCGCTACAATCCGGCGTTCCGCTTGGCCCGCCGAGCGCTCGACGAGGGCTGGCTCGGACCGATTCGCTCGGTGGTCTGCCAGATGAACGACATGCAGTCGCCGGAAGGCCGGCGGCGTCTCGACCAGTACGCCGGCGGCCAAATGTATGAAATCTGCTGTCACATGATTGATGCCCTGATCTGGTTGATGGGCGAGCCTGCGCGCGTGAGTCCGGTGCTCCGCCGGACCAACCAAGGGCAAGATCAACTGGAGGACGATGTGCTCGCGACATTCGAGTTCGAACCAGCAGTTGCAACGGTGAAGAGCCACACGCGCGACGGCGAGCGCTACTTCTACATCTTTGGTGAACGCGGATCAATTCAAATCGATGACCCGGACCGGCCCGAAGTGCGGCTGACCCTGAGCGAATCACATGGGGACTTCGTCGCCGGGACGCGCGATGTCGCGGTGGGCCCGTCCCCACGGTACCTACCCGACTTTGATGACCTGGCAGGTGCGATTCGAGAGGGACGATGGGTCGAGTATTTCACGCCGGAACACGACCTCGCCGTACAACGGGCGCTGCTGCAGTCCTGCGGAATGGGAGTGTAGGCAACTGGAGTCCGGGTCGGCACGTGCGACCACAACTCAGTTCGTGATCTCCGTTAGGTTCTGCTCCCGGGGCTCCGCTGAGCAGCTCGTCACGGGTGTGCGTGTCTCTTCTTGCCGACCAGCGGAGTGTCGAGATCAGCCCGGGCTTCATTGTTGCGTTCGGAGATTTCCGGGATGGTGTTCGCAGCGTCAACGACGACCCTGAACCGCCCGCGAGGGGATTCCGGGATGAAGGGGAAACCAACGCGGACGGTGGCCGGAACCAGCGCGTCCGGAGCCTGAACTCGAGGGACAAGTTGTCTGCCGACGACCCGATCAGCTTCATAGAGGGCCACTTCCAACGACCTTGCGGGCAACGCGCCGATGTTGTGCACGGTTACGTCGACACGGCGGTACTCGGGAATGAACTGAATGTCGCTCGGGGACACGGCCAGGTCGGATGCCAGCGAGCGATTCGACTCTCCGGATTCCCAACGGACCCGGACCACCGTGCCCTGTCTGGGCGGCAGTTCGACGGCGAAGCCCAGGCCGCGGTGAGCCAGTTGGCGAGACTGCCCGCGCGTGACCGATTCAAGATGGCCGTCGGCATTCCGGTCCGGCCCGGATTCGACTCTGTAGACCGGTCCGACATCCAAGAGCCAAGGCACGATCTCCACCGTCTCTGTTTCGTGGGAGAAGCTGTATAGCGCGACACGGAGGGACCGCGCATCGGCCGACAGCAGGGCCGCAGCGAAGTTCCGGCCGAGCCCAGCGTAGGTCACCAAGGGCCGGTTCCCGAGTGTGCCCAAACCAGTCAGTGCGCGCACCGCGTTACCGAGACCGGGAAAGTACACCCTGTCTGTCGCGATCATCTCGGTCGTCACGTGCGGCCACCTGCGTCGGGCATACTCGTTTTCCTCGGCTGCCAGCTCTGCCGCCTCCGCAAGGGTCCGGATAGGTGACCCTTCCGAGCCTCCCGCAGGAAACAGGACATGCTGCATTCGCTCCCAGGCCTCTGGCCAGGACGCGAGCTTCGCAGCCACCCAAGCCGCACTCCCTTCGGGGAGGCCCTTCCAAAGGTCAGGATGCGGCGGACCGCGGCGGCTCAGGAGGGGCGACGCCCTCAAGGTCTCGGGAAGATGCCGGCGCACGAATTCTGCCTCAAGCTCCATGGGCTCCAGATACTTGCGGTCTCCGCTGGCGCGAAAAGCCGTGAGCAGCAGGTCGACAATCGAGTCGTGATAGGAGCCGACCCCTCCCCAGTCGTAGTTGACCGTGCCACGCGGATGAACGGCTTGGAACCAGGAAGGCGAGTCAGCGCCTCCAATCGTGCCGTCGGCAAAGGAGATTTCCTGCGGAATCACTCCGCGAGGCTTGCCTCGGTCCGTAGACATGGATACAGCCAGCCACGTATCGGCCCACCTCACAAACAAACGCTCAATTGCCGGTAGCGAGTTGTACCGCAAGACACTCAGGGCGGGCAGAGCCGGGCGGTAATTGATGCGTGAATCATTGGCTCTGCTCCCACTCCCAACGCCAGATGCACCCAGAAAATTCGAGCGCATCAGGAACCAACCTCGCACATTGACGTCCATCCACAAGTCCCGCATGAGCTTCGCCGTCTTGAGCGCTCGTTCGATATAGACGGGGTTGCCGAAGTCGGATTGGATCATTGCGGACAGCGTGTCGGCCGTCCATTCGCCAGAATGCTCCGTGTCCCCGACCTCGGCGAAGTACCCTCCCTCAGTGTCAATGGACCCGCTGAACCACGCACCGTCCGCCAGTGCGCGGATTCCGTCCATCACGAGCGGGCTTGCATCGGGACTCGCTCCAACGAACGCGGCGAAGCTTCGCAGGATCTCGACATCGTCGCCCCACCCTCCTCCGAGCGAGCCGTCGCCCTGTTGTCGATTCTTCATCCACCATTCAGCCAGGTCGAGTTCGCGGTTGTAGGCTTCAAGAATTTCCCCCGCCCAGGCCGGTGCGCCCTCGCACCGGCTTCGGTAATCGGCGAATTGCCAGTCGGGAAACTCGTCCGACCACTTTTCGTGCAGGTACCAGTCGATGTAACGGCTACGCACCCCTCGAGACTCAAGCTCCTCGAAAATCTGCTTCCCGACATGCGAAGCGAATGCCCAGCGGTGGGGATCCACCATCGAAAGTGCCCGGGCCGCGTAGATCTTGCCTTTTGGGTACAGCGGATCGCCAGGCTCGAACGAGTCGACCTCCCCGGTTATGAGCAACAGTTCGGTGTAGACGCGTTGGCGCTCACTGGCGTGATCGAAGCGGTGTATGGCCGTCGAGAGCCGACGAGCCTGCTCAAGATGTTCCCCGACTTGGGGGTCCGATGTAGGGCGCTGGCCCACTATCTCGAGCAACTCGATCGCATCCGGCAACAGACGACGCTCCTGCTCGTGGTCGGCCGCCCCAGCCAGCCAGAGAAGGCCGAGCGCCCGAGCGAAGTCGTCGTCCACCGATCGGAAGGCGGTTTCTGCCTCCGCGTATCGCCGGGCCTGGAAGAGTTCCGCACCCGACCGCAGATTGACGTCTGCAAGGTTCGCTCTCAAGAGTCCATCCGCCAGATCCAACGGCGGGCTCCGGTATCGGGAGACCTGGACCGCTGCCAGCGCGTTCTCGGTAAACGGGCAGCCAATGTCCGCATAGACCCAGACACCCCCTCCCGGAGTGCCGCGTCGCGGGTCGGGTCGCCCCCACGCATCCAGTTCAGGGCTAGCGGGCTTGCGGTTCCGGGTGGGTATGCCCGCCAAGTAGCTGACCGGGGCCGGCCTATGGAACTCCCGGACAAATTCTTCGCGAAACCCCGAATCATCTCCACGGACCCGGATGCGCAAGATTCCCCCACGAACCTCAACATTTCGACGGACGACGCGCGGGAAACCGTACAGGAAATCCGGGACGCCGCGAACAGCGAAGTGCCTGGCATGAACATCTGACGCCACCGGCGTGCCATTGAACTCGACTTGCATGGAGCAGGCCGGCCGATCCAGACGGCCAAGGACTAGTCTGACCCGGTAGACGGCATCCGGAAGGTCGACGCGAAGGACCAGGTCCTCAGTTGAAGCGACGCCGTCCCTCGTCAGATCGTTATGTTCCTTGTGGACCAGGAAGTCCCCCGGAACGAGCTGGCTACTTGGCCCGAGCCAAGCCGGATTACTGGGTGGCTGCGCCACATCGTATGCGTTCTGAACGGAACTCTCCCAGCCATAGCCCCGATCGGCGGAGTAGGCCTCTCCGGCACCAAGGTGCAGATACCCATCCGCGACTGTGGATCCGTCAGGCCCCAAGTCAAGACGCAGGACCGGATCGTCCGCACCGGTCACCACGACGGGCGTCCCGACACACTGTGCGAGCAGAACGAGAATCGTGGATCCCCACCGTACGTTCCATGCATCGTTGGGTCGCTTCGCAATCAAGGGTCGCATTTCACCACCTCAGTGAGGATCTCCCAATTTCGCGAGAATTGCAAGGTGAGGCTTTCCCTGGGGCAGCGAGCGAAAAGTCGGCAGTGCACTCCCTGGGTGTGCTCCTCTGACATGAGCCCGTCGATTCGACCGATGAACGGTAGTTCTCCCAGGATCTGCGGTGGGCGCCCGGACAGCAATTGGCTGGTTCGAGTGGGTTCTGCCGGTAGCCGCGTTGACTCACCAGCTGCGGCGTCCAGCCGGGCTGTCGTTGTCAGATTGTTGGCGAACGGCCCCGGGGCTCCCGTTGGTCGCCTGCAAGCCCCAACTCCACTGCCAGCCCCTTGACTTCTCCGACCCCCTCGGCCATCATGGTGCCGCCCTTTAGGGAGTTGCCGTACCTACCGCATCCCTACCCGTCCACTAATTCGTAGCCACCCCACCCCGGCGTGCGCCGACTGCTGCTGAAACAGCTCGTAGATGTCGCTCTCGCGGTCGCCCACCACCATCCGCGTCTGCAGATTCAGCCGTCCCAGCTGGCGGCCCTGCTCCAAGCCCCGCAGCCAGCGCCGACGCTCCAAGGGCTCGTAACGGAACCGTCGCAGGCTCTGCTCAATGTGCCGGTACAGCGCATCGCCGTCCGGGAATCCGACTTCTAGTTCGGCGCTGCAAGTCAAGAACCGCTCAACTTGTTCCGGGTTCGTCGTAGTGTGTACAATCAGGCCAGAGAGTGCATGGCTGGACTCGTGACAAGAGCGCTTCCAATGGCAGGCCCACTCTGGTGGATTCCCGACAAGCAGATAGCTTCTTGATGCTGGGATGATCGAACATGGCAACCACACCGTCAGCATACGTTGATGGATACTCAAGGGCACATGCCATCGACAGGCAAGCTGCGAAGGACTATATCCGGCACACCACAATTGGCGATCCGTTAATGGACGCGGCAGTGAAGGATCTCGCTTCGGTGCCGCGAAGTCACGCATCGCGGTTCATCGAGGCCGGAATGGACCAGGATGAGGAGATCCTTCGCGATGCGCCGCAGTCACTGCGCAACGTCTTTGATGAACCCGAGCCGCCCTGGCTCGACCACTCGGCCTTCGTTCCGGGCATCCGAGCCTTCCAGGCCAATGTCGTCAAAGTCTTCGCTGCATTCGTTGCTGGCACGCTGATCGACGGCTTCTCGACGCTGATTAGCGAGTCCTTCGTGCAGACGGGGCGAATCTTCGATAACGGCGTAAAGCGGCTCAGGCAGAACAACCGCCACCAGGTGGAGATTTTCTGGCCGGGAGGGCTCCAACGATACGGTGACGGGTGGAAGCTGTCTGTCCGGATCCGGTTCGTCCATGCACAGATCCGGCATCTGTTGAGCCAGTCCGCGGAATGGGATCATGAGGCCTACGGGACACCGATCAGTGCCGCGCACATGGGTTTTTCGCTGAGCTGTTTCTCCGCACGGACCCTGAAGCACTCATCGGCCCTGGGTGCCGTGTATTCCAAGGAGGAGCGGGAGAGTTTTTGCGCTGTTTGGCGATACGCCGGACATCTCATGGGCGTTCCCGACGCAATGCTCTACACAGACGAACGGGATGCGCTGAGGCTGTATGCCGTTGGGGCTGCCTGTGAGCCACCGCCCACCGAAAACGCGATTCTCATGGCGAATGCGCTGATCAATTCCGCGCCCTTGGTCGCGGGGATCACGAACAAGACCGAAAGGGCGACACTGGTCAACGACACGATCTATCCAGTCTCCCGCTTTCTTATCGGCGATGACATGGCGGACAAGCTGAGGCTCCCGAAGAGTGGACCGCTCAAGAAACGTGGCGCGCTACTCCGGTTCCGCCTGAACAACTCGCTCGGGCGTTTTCTGGAGCGGGTGACCGGAAGAGGCGGATCCTCTCTGACGACCGCTTTCGGTGCATCGCTGTACGAAAATGCGGGTCTGCGCTATGACATGCCCGACCATGCGCGCGCCGAAGAATCTTCAAGCTGGTGACCCCTCTGGCTCAAAATGAGCACAGGTCGAGTCGCCCGAGGTGATCTCACCCACGGGCGCTCTCAGGCAGGGTCCAGAAGAGGCGCGCCTGCCGTAGCGCGAGGGAATCGCAGTTCGCCGACCGCTTTCGCGTGCCGCCTGCGCGGACTGCCGGTGCCTCAGTCTGACGCCTGGCCACGGTTCCTCCCCCCGCCTCGTCAAACCCGGCGTGCCGCGTTCCGGCACCTGATGTAGTTGGCGACATCAGATAGCAAAGAGTTTCAACGTCAAAGATCCTGAGGGCCTCCTCCTGGTTGCAAAACAGGATCGTCTCGGGAATGCCACAACATCAGTCTGGGTCCGGGCAGGCGATCATTCACTAGCGAGGTTTCTTCGGAAGCTCTTCCAAGCCAGCCAGACTGCCATGGGGCTCTCGCACTACTATTCATCGGTGTACTTGGCACATCGCCATGTGCTGCAGCAGGGTAGCTGAGAACGCCGTGATTGAGTAGCCTACGTGAGCGGTACTCAGCGATGTGCCCATGACGCTTCGTCCCGTTCACCGGAGTGCTTTAGCAGACGCCTCACTCGTGCATGGATCAGGCGGATACGGACAGACAGTTTCCATCAGTCCCCGCTTCGCTGCAATCCTCCAGGGATGAAGATCTCCACTATGTGGCGATAGTCTTGCTTGAGTCGTCTGACCCCAGATTCGTGCAACCGCCCTGTGATAAGGAGAGACTTGGCAATGTTGGTTGAGAATCCCCCAATCAAGGTTTAGCTACGAACGCCGCCAGAACCTACTTGGAATTGCGGTGACACGTGGGAATTCCAGGAGTGAACGCCAAAAAATCGATCCACGAAGGTACAGTCTCCAACCCTTCGAGAAAGTCTCGCCGCAATTGTGGCACCTGTCAATTCATCCTCATCTTGATCGATTGCGGCGGACGCGAATCGAGCGGCATCTGTCGGCTCAAAGTTCAAGCATCGCGAATTCGTCATGGGAAACCGCAGAACGGGAAGGCCTTTCAAAGTCCGCACTCACAATCGACACAGTGCCTCAGCCACTCATGGCCATGCGTTCAAGAGCCATGGTCGTAACCCTGGCGGTGCCGCCCATTCAGCAACCAATTCGCAGCGATTCGGCAGTCATCCAGGATCAAGTACAGGGACGGCACTAAGATCAAAGTGACAAGCGTGGCGAATAGCACTCCGTAGGCCAGCGCGACAGCCATCGGTATGAGGAATTGCGCTTGAATGTCGCTCTCGAACATCAGGGGCGAGACCCCGGCTGTCGTCGTCAGGGACGTTAGAATGATCGCGCGGAAACGTGACTCGCCCGCGAGCCGCACTGCTTCCAAGCGCGAATCTGTCCGCTTGGCATGATCCTGGACGAAGCTCACCATGACTAACGAGTCGTTGACAACCACTCCGGCAAGCGCTACCACACCGCACGTGGAAATAAAGGTGAGGGGAATTCCCATGATCGCGTGGCCCCATACAGCGCCCACGGCTCCGAACGGTACTGCCGACAGGACGATCAATGGTGCCAGATAGCTCTTCAGCGGAACGGCAAGTGTGGCGAACATCACGAACAGTGCAATTGCCAATGCAATCGAGAGCGCCTGCAACGCCTCGGCCATCTCGGCTTGATCACCGAGAAACGCATACCTCACCGAGCCGTGTTTTTCGATCAGACCCGGAAGAAAACCCCTTTCGAGGTCAGCCAGCACCTGCTGGCTTGTCGTGATCGAGGTATCAACTGCCGCCAATACGTTGATCGAGCGGTTCCTGTCCACGCGAGTGATCGACGCTGGTCCCCTCCCGAGTTCTGCGTGCGCCACGGTAGAGAACGGAACCTCGGTGCCATCCGGTGTTCGAAAGCGCATGCGTTCGAGGTCCCCGATCGAACGCCGCTCCGATTCGGGGTACCGCACCATCACACGAACATCATCCCGGCCTCGCTGGATGCGCTGCACCTCCTCCCCCAAGAACCCCTGGCGCACTTGACGACCGATATCTTCGAGCGTCACGCCCATGGCCTCCCCCTCCGGTGCGAGCGTCAGCTGGATTTCAGGCTTGCCGCCCCTGTACGTGTCGGCGATTTCGAGCACGCCAGGGTACTGCCCAAGCCGGGCCTTCGTGCTGCTTGCAGCTGCCCGGACTTCGTCGAGGTCCGCTCCACTGAACTGGATGTCAATAGCCTTTCCTCCGCCGAAAAGTGCGTAGGTGACAGTAACTTCGCTCGCCTCCGGTATCTGTCCAATCTTTTCTCGGAGTCGACGGGCGACCTCCTCCGCGCTGATGGATCGTGTCTCGGCCTGGACCAGCTCGATGTTCACTTCCGCCAGGTGATCTCCTCTAGGCGGGTTGATCCTTGCCGTGGGGCCACCCAGCACCAGCTGATACGGTTGCTCGCCAATCGAACTGAGTACGTGCCGGAATTGATCTCTGCCGTCTTCTTCCAATAGCTCGTCGCGCAGTGCGAATGCAGCTCGCTCAACTCGTGCAACGGCCTCTCGCGTTGAATCGACCGGGGACTCCTCGGGCATGGTCACGAAGGTCACCACCTTGTCGGACTCGTCCGTCGGTAACAGGATCACCTTGATGTGTCCGCTACCGACAAAACCTGCCGTGACCAACATACAGGCCAGAGCGATCGCCAGGGTCAGGTACCTCCAATCCAATGCGGCCCGCAGAAGGGGCTTGTAGACTCGATTGCAGATCCAGTCCAGGGACCCTGAGAATTTGTCGCTGATGCGGCCCCACGCACGCGCGACAAGTCCTTCCGCGGCGTCATTCGGCCGCCATCCATGCGCCAAGTGGCCTGGCAGGATGAGGGTCGATTCCGTTAACGAAAAGAAGAGAGTCGGTATCACTATCAGGGGAATCGCCACCATCAGCTTCCCCTGAAAACCCGGGACGAAAAACATGGGCGAAAAGGAGACCATCGTCGTCAGGACACCGAACACGACGGGTACGCAGACCTCCCTCGTTCCCTCGATCGCGCCCGCCAGGCCCTGGTTCAACGTGCGCTGCTTGCTGTCGATGTTCTCCGCCACGACGATTGCGTCGTCCACAACGATTCCCAACACCAAGATGAACGCGAGAAGCGAAATCATGTTGATCGTCACATCCATCACTGGCATCAGCGCGAATACGCCGAGGAAGGAGATCGGTATTCCGATCGCCACCCAAAATGCAAGCCGAAGACGCAGGAACAGAGCCAAGACCAGGAAGACCAGCGCGAGTCCTGAGAGCCCGTTTTCGACGAGTAACCGCGTTCGGCTCCGCAACGTATGCGCCCAGTCTTGCCAAGTGTTGATTTCGATGCCGTCGGGCAATTCCGCCGATGATGCCTCAACATAGGCGTACACGGCATCCGCGATCTCGGTCGCGCTCTCGTCGCCGACCCGGTACACATTGAGGGCGACCGCCGGGATGCCATCTAACGCGGATTCGCTGGCCCCGCTCTCGAAACCGTCCACGACCTCTGCGACGTCCCCGAGATGAATCTGGGTGCCATCCGGACGCCTCACCAAGGGCAGCGCTTCGAACTGGGTGTCCGAAGATGCTCGTCCGCTTGTCCGAAGCAAGACCTCGCCACCCGGGGTCCTGACAGAGCCGCCCGGCAGGTCGACCGATGACCTTCGCACAGCGCTTGCGATGTCGTCAAAGCTGAGGTTCCACCTTCGCATCGCCTCCTCTGACACTTCGATCGAGATTTCGTACGGCGGAATGTTCGCCATCTCGACCTGAGAAATCTCAGGAAGCGCTGTAAGATCGGCCCGCGCCTTCTCCCCGATTCTCTTGAGAGTGGAGAGGTCAGCTATTCCAGAGACAACAATTCCGATGACTTCGACGCGCAGCGGGATGGAACGGACAAGCGGTTTCCCGGCGTCCTCGGGGAACGCCTCAATGCCGTCGACGCTGGACTGAACTTCCTCGCGGATCGTTTGCACGTCGTAGCCGGCGCGAACCTCAATCGCTACCACGCCGACGCTCTCGCTGGCCGTGGACGTGACCTTGTTGATTCCGTCGATGCCCTGAATCGCTTCCTCGACCAGAACGCAAATTGACTCCTCCACCTCCGGGGGGGCAGCACCTCGATAGGGAACCGTTACCGTGACCACGTCAAGCGTGACATCCGGGAACAAAGTCGAATTGAGCCCAGCGAGCGAGAGTCCTCCGGCCACCACAATGCCAAAGAGCAGCAGGTTGCCTACGACGCCGTTTCTGGCGAACCATGCGATTGGGCCGTTCACAGGGTTCCTCCGGATACCGGTGCGTCAACAGTCCTCGTGCTAGGTCTCTTGCCCGGGAACAGCAAGCGACTGGCAGACCGGATCGTTTTCAGTTCGACCACTATCTTCGATTGACGGCGGGGCACGGCGGTGACGCACCGCGCCGCCTGACCTTGCCCTAGGCCGGAGCCACGAAACCTCTGGAGAAGCAATCGATTCCCTCCACCCGGGCATGCCGCCCTGAACTCATCGACATGGGAGGCGGCACAGTACCCTTTTCTTCGTCCCGCCATCGGCTCAATGCGACGCTGCAAGGAGCGTGACGGCGTAGGTTGCTGACAGCGGACTCCGCACTCAGCTAGAAGAGCGTGGCCGCCACCAGCCCTCTGAACTGTCCCCCAAGACAAGAGCGCGTGGTGCCCTCCGTTCAAGCCGCTTGCGCGAGAGATTCGAACCCTAGCAATCGATTCGTTCCACACGCGCTTAGCGCAATGTCGCTCGCTGCCAGCCAACGGGCGTCATCATAGCGTAGCGCAGACCCGATTCGGGATTGGTTGACTACCGAGAATGGGGTGCCCCGAGAGCCCCAAACCGCGCATGCTCGTGGCTCACGGGTAAATCATTCGAGTTGATCCGGTCGCAGGGCGGCGGTTCCGGGCCAACGGGTCTCGATTCAAGCCAACGGACGACGAGGGGGTGGTAATCCGGGGTCCTGACTGGATTCAGCTATACTTTCGGTACGATTGAGGTTAAGGATGTACTCGGGCCCCAAGAAGTCCGTGCTTCTGCTCAAACCACGTGGTTTCTGCGCCGGAGTTGTACGGGCGATCGACATCGTGGACCTGGCCCTGCAAGCTTTCGGTCCGCCGATCTACGTACGCAAGGAAATCGTCCACAATCGTTTCGTCGTGCGGGATCTCGCGTCGCGAGGCGCGGTCTTCGTCGACTCGGTCGATGACGTACCGGCGGGGGCGCGACTGGTCTACAGCGCTCACGGCGTGGCGCCATCTGTGCGACGGGCAGCGGCCGAGCGAGATCTCCGGGTCATAGACGCCACCTGCCCGCTAGTGACCAAAGTCCACCTTGAGGCAATCAAGTTCGCCAAGTCACACGGCACGATCCTGCTGATCGGCCACCGTGACCACGACGAAGTGATCGGGACTGTTGGGGAAGCCCCCGAGCAGACAATCATCGTCTCATCGCCAGAAGAGGCAGAGTCCGTACAGGTGCCCGAAGGCAACGTAGCGTACCTTACGCAAACCACGCTCAGTTTGGACGAGGCCCAGTCGATCATTGACGTGCTGAGACGGCGCTTTCCCCACATCCTGGCACCTCCAGCCAAGGATATCTGCTATGCCACCGAGAACCGTCAAATCGCGGTCAAGCATGTCGCGCAGAAGGCCGACCTGCTGCTAGTTGTGGGATCGCAGAACAGCTCCAATTCGCGGCGCATGGTCGAGGTGGGGGCACAGCGTGGCCTGCCTGGCTACCTGATCGACGACGAGACAGACATCGTGCCTTCCTGGTTCGAGAACGCTGAGCGCGTGGCCGTAAGCGCGGGCGCATCTGCACCGGAATCCTTGGTGAGAGTCGTGTTGGACCATCTTTACTCGATGGGATTCCAAGATGTCCAGGAGGTCGAGGCTATTGAAGAAGACGTCCATTTCCCATTGCCTCCGGAGCTGCAGCAAGCGCAGTCGTTGACACAGATCGCAATAGACTCTTGACCCAGCTCACGGTGCGGGCTGGGGGTCGTTGCGAAGCATCATCTCCACGCCCATTCCACATCGCTTCCTGATGCTTTGGTCCGGGAATCAACCCGGTCAAACAAATTGCCGACCGGCAGTCTGCCCAGAAGAAACCTGCACCAGCACTGCCGGTCCGATCTCTCACGCCGCGAACTACCTCCAGCCAGGCTCGACCGATTCTTGGCCCGCCGATCCAGGCCGCATCGCCAACGACGAGCCGGCCAAGTGAGGGGGAAAGAACGAGCCGGTTGCGGCAAGGACGAGCCACCGAAGCTCGCCGCTAACATCATAGGCGTCCGAGATCCGGGCCTCGTCGACGCTGAGGCCTAGTGGGGCCCAGTGTCTTCAACACGAATCCCCCGTGGAAACTCGACTCAGCTCGGATCACAACCGTCAGTTGACTCAGCGGCCGCACGCAAATTGCTCGTCAGTGTCGAGATCGCGCGTTCGAAGACCGCGAGCATGCTCGTGCGGTCGGCCGCCTTGGAGTAGCTCCCGTATCTCGCGTAGAAAGCCCGCTGCGCCTGGAGTTGGGTGATCACCGTTGTAGCGTCGCGATCGGACCAAATCGGCGCGCCTCCAACGAGGACACGAATCGCTGCGGTGTGCGCTACAGATGATCCCCCTGGAAGACTCGACGGGGCTCCGCGACCGCGGCCCGCGATCCAAGCGCTCTCTTCGAACCGGACCGTCGAATCAACGGCGATCTCATGGATGGAACCATCGATTCGAGCTTCCGACGACGACGCCACAACCTCGCCGTTGAGCAATAGTTCCAGCTCGTCAAGCTTGCGCGGACTGCGCATCCGCAGCTTGATCCGGACCTTTCGGTCGCTCTCCGGAGCGACACAGAGCGTCTCGCCAGGCCCAAGACCGTTGGCGTCAAGTTCGATGATCGGACCGCTCGTCACCAAGGTCCGACCGTTCCTGACCGCCCGATTCCACGCTTCGGATCCCGGCACGCCCGATGTCTGCGCGTACATTCTCATCCCTCCGAGCATTGGCTGCCAAGGTTCTCGATACGGGTTGTTCGGCAGGTCCGTGCCGGCCGTGGGCGGCAAGTCGTATCCGCAGTTCATGAGGCGGTACCAATTCTCAAGGGGCCAAAAGCCAAAGTTCGCGATCTCCATGAAGTCCACCGCGCCGAGAATCGTATCGGCGAGCACCGTGGGGCTCTGGCTGAGAGTTCCTCCGTGCGCAACTCCGGCCAATGCACCGGAATTCCGAGCCCGGTTGAGCACGTCGAGAAACACGGGGTAGTTGTGCGGTGCGTCAGCCACTCCGGCCATGATCGGAGGAATCACCTCGCCAACACCAAACAGCAAGATGTGGCCCTGGAGCGAATCACGGTATTCCTGTCCGGCAACGATTGTCTTGCCTGAGTACGACCGTTCCCCTTCCCGTCCGTATGCGAATTGCCGAGCCCATACTCCGGGCACCATGCCTCCCTTGAGGACCATGAATTGGGCATGCCAGACATCGTCGCCTGCCATCATCGCCGACCAATCCCGATCGGCATCTGGCTCAATCCGGTCATAGTGGAGGTGCGTGTCAGCCGGGTACCAGCCGTCCTCGCGGAGACGGTTCCACCGCTCCAGCCCCACAGTGAGGTCGACCGGATCGCCCTCGACTCGCGTATCGATCGAAACAGGCAGGTAGTCAAGCCCCTTCGCCACATCAACCCGGAGGTGCCGTGCACCAGCCTTCAGCGGGACCCAAACAGGGCCGGTTCCGCGAGCGTAGTTGAACACTTGAGTCTGACGCTTGGACACATGCACGGAAGCGAACCGCAAACCGTGCGGCCCGAGCCACCGCGGTTCGTGGACCGCCCCGTCCAAGGTCACCGTGAACCGCGCCGCGAGCGGTTCCCCGCTAGCCGCATCGACCACGTTGAGAATCAGGCGGGGGCTCCAACCGGAGTCGCCCGGAGTCTGGGAGTCCCCGATATCGCTGAAGTGGAGTAACGCCGCCGCAAGCACTGATCCAGCAACGAGGCGGAAGCGCCATGGACGCATAGGGCTTTGGACTGCGGGTCCATTAGACCGATTCAAGGCTACAACCCTCCACGGCCGATAGCCGGAGAGCCACGCCACCGCTGAGAAATATCCAGCCAAGGCCAGCCGCCGAATTCGCCATTGCAAGGCGGCCTTGGCCACCAGCCGCCGCGATCGTTCAGAATGGATCGACCGGGAGTGTACTTGCTTCCCGCTTCTGTTGAACGGCTTCGCTGGAGAGCAACGATGAACCTTGACGAAGCAAGAACTCGCGAGTAACTGGAGGCTACCATCCTGACCGCCTCAAGGCGATTGAAGCGTTCGGTCGAAGAAGTCCCTGACTCGTTCCATCAAGGACTCCGGAGTGTCGCCCTCCATGTTTCGGAAGCCGTGGTCGGCATTCTTGACCATGTACAGATCCGATTCGACGCCCGCTTTCTCAAGAGCGGCATGGAGCAATTCGCTTTGGTTGTATGGGACGGAACCGTCCTTCTCGCCATGCATGTGCAGCATCGGAGGATCGTCGGCAGTGACGTATCGGATCGGATTTGCCCGTTGCGTCTTGTCGGGATTCTCCTGGATCGGCACACCGATGAACAGCGACTCCGGCGAATCGGGCCCGTCGTGGTCGATCCGCCCCGGGAAATCGTTCATGCGGAGGAAGTCCGTAGGGCCGAACCAATTGCAGACTGCGGTCGGCCGGGACGAAACTCCCGCGTTTTCTTCGTGCATGCTGTCCCATTCGGCAACTTCGTGCGCTGTCCCAAGCAGTGCCACCAAATGGCCTCCCGCCGATGAACCCCAGGCACCGAGACGATCCGGATCGAAACCGTACCGAGAGGCGTTGGCGCGCACCCAACGGATCGCAGCCTTGACATCGGCGATCGCGGCTGGGAATTTCGCTTCGCCGCTGAGCCGGTACCCAACTGACACCAGGCCAAGACCGTGGGACAGGATGGGCACTGAGCGACGGATCCCGTCCTTGGACCCTCCCCTCCAGCCACCGCCGTGGACCCATACAACGACTGGAATCAACTCAGCAGGCCTAGACTTCGGAGCGTAAACGTCCAGGACGAGGTCACGTCCTTCAATGGACGCGTAAACGATATCCGCATGCTTGACTATGCCGTCGGGAAGGGACTGCTCGCGATCTCGCTCCTGCGCGTATCCGGCAACAAATGCAGCCACAAACAAACACATTGCAGGAAGGATTCGAGCACGCAGTCGCATGGGATTCGAAGTGAGCTTATCACAAGAGCTCAGGGCTCCTGCTTAATGCGATTCCACACTTGCATCCTGCCACTCGCAAGATCCGTGCCGCGGCAAGCCCGGCCATCCGGGCACCGCGATCGCGAAGTCGGCACTTTGCGCCTAGAACCGCGTCACCCGTGGCTGTCCCACATCCGTCGCCAGCGCCAGGGCATCAAAATTCATCACCATGTGGTCATGCCGGACCTGCGCCAACCGATCGTCATCCCAAAGATTGTCAAACTCGCCCGGGTCGGCCTCCAAGTCAAACAGCTCGCCGAGGCCGTGACCGTGGTAGATGACCTGCTTGAACCTCTCACTTCGAACCATGGTGCCGAAGCTCTGCACACCGGCCAGGGCCCGGTAGTACTCACTGCGCACGAACTCCCTGTGGCGGTCAGCCGGAGACTTGCCTTCCAAGAGATCTGTAAGCGGCTTACCTTGCATCGACATCGGCACCGTCGCGCCAGCTAGCTCCAGCAGCGTCGGCGCGAGATCTGTCAACTCGACCAGCGCCTGGCTACGCAGGCCCTGCTTGAAGCGCCCGGGCCATGAAACCACTAGCGGCACGCGCACCAGACTCTCGTAGAAGCGGCAGCCCTTGAGTAGCAAACCGTGGTCCCCCAGCGTCTCGCCGTGATCACTGGTGAAAATGACAACAGTATTCTCGATCTGACCGCTCTCCTCCAAGGCATCGAGCATGCGCCCGACGTTGTGGTCAATCAATTCGATCATGGCGTAGTACTTTGCCTGGAACGACTTCGCGTCCAGTTCTTCGGGCCGGCGCGGCGTCCGCTGGAAATTCACGTTCTTGAGCCGTTCCTGGGCGGCCAGGTCTGACTCGCGGAAAAGAGGCCCGGGCATGCTCGACTCCGGGTAGTGGTCCAGCCATTCCTGGGGCGGATCGAACGGCGAGTGCGGATCGAAGCAATTCAGGCTGAACAGCCAAGGCTGCTTCCGCTCCTCGCGCATGAAGTCAATCGCGCGGTCGGCACACCAAGTCGTCTGGTGGTATTCGCTGGGAATAAAGCCGAGTTCCTGGTAGATCGAATCGTAGTCCCGGCCCTGCGACTTCAGCCATTCGATGTAAGAGTGTCCCTCCGGCCAATCGTCATGCGGGTGATGGCTCCAGTGGAATACCCGGTATCCGTCATCGACCCGCGGCTCGATGCGTCCCTGCGCCCCAGAAAGGTGGAACTTGCCGGCTAGTCCGCAATCGTATCCCGCGTCGGCGAGCATCTTCGTGACAAGCGGCGCCGCGTTGTCCCATCGATCGTTCCCGTTCATGCAGCCGTGCACGGCGGATGGATACATGCCCGTCATGAACCCGGCGCGGCTCGGGGTGCAGATCGGAGATTGGCAGTACGCTTTCTCGAACGCGACCCCGTTAGCCACGAGACGATCAATGTTCGGCGTGCGGATATATTCGTTGCCTAGCGACCGGATGGTGTCCCAACGCTGCTGGTCAGTACAAATCCACAAGATATTTGGGCGCGAATCATCCGCCCGTGCAAGCTGCCCTGCCAGCCCCGACGCCGCCGCGCCCACAAATCCCCGTCGAGTCATTGATGAAGCCATGGCGGCCAGCTTATCGCATACGGCGCAATGATTACTCGCATCGGACGAACAGTCGGCATCGGGCTGCATCCGCCGGGGCCGTGTAACGATTTCGCGTGCTCCGATCAGGTCCGGTGGCGCAGCCAGCCTTCGGCGGGTTCAACAAGGCGGGCCAGAACTCAATCGCTGGTCGAGTGCTTGCGAGACTCACTCATCGTGCGGCCGTGGAGACGCCCGCAGTGCAAACGAGCTGCGGCGCAAGCAGGTCGATGTTGCCGCCGGCTGAAAGGGCAGGACTGGAAGGGACAATCGTGGGAGCGGCGAGGGTCGCGGGCGTTGCTCAAAGGCACTTGGCGCAAGCGACCAGACTCAATTGACTTTCCTCGGTAAGACGCTAAACTACGGTTCCGCTACGCGCCGCGCTCCGGCGGACTGCTGAATCCTGCGGGCCGTTCCGTAAGCCAAAGAGCGCATTCCGCCTGGACCAGTTGTCGTGCTTGGCGATATCCAAATCGCAATCCGGTCGCTCCGCAAGAATCCCACCTTCCTCGCGCTAGCGGTGTTGATTCTCGCATTGGGAGTGGGCGCCAACACGGCGGTATTCAGTCTCTTCGAAGCGCTCGTACTCCGCAGCCTGCCGGTTGAACAACCGGGTGAACTAGCGGTGCTGGGGCCGGGGGCGCTCGGGATCATCAGCAAGAGCGATTTTCCGCAGGACAGCGTTTTTTCGTTCTCCCAATATCAGGCGTTGAACCGTGACAACAAGGGCGTTCTAGCCGCTGTGGCGGCGGTGCCGACGGTCCAAACAACGGTCTATTGGGGTGATGAGGGAGCCGCCGGCGACCGCTCCCAGCGCGCTTCGTGCACATTGGTCACGGGGTCGTACTTTCCTTTGCTGCGCATACGCCCCTACCGCGGCCGCCTGCTCGAGCCAGGCGACGAAACAGCTCCAGAGGCAAACCCCGTTGCCGTTGTGAGCTATGCCTTCTGGGCGGGTCGCTTGGGATCTGCCGCAAACACCGTAGGGTCAACGATTCGGCTCCAGAACGCGCCGTACACAATCGTTGGAATCGCAGACCCGGCGTTCCGCGGCCACGTGATGGAATCCAGAACAGATATTTGGGTCCCGATTTCAATGCAGGCGAGCGTCACGCGCACTCCATCGAAGCTTGAACCGACGACGCCGGCGGAAACCTACTGGCTCAACATCTTGATGCGCATCAAGCCGGGTGTCACGTTCGGGCGGGCGGAGCAAGCAATCAACGCTCGAATGCAGGAGATTTTCCTTGAGCAAGCAGGTCCGGGCATTGCTGACGACCACAGGCAGAATCTCAATGAGATCCAAGTTCCGCTGAGCCCCATGGGGCGGGGCCTCTCCCGATTGCGAGCATCAGCCCAGAGGCCGCTTGGCTTGCTTTGGGCCGCAACGGCTCTGGTCTTGCTGATCGCTTGCGGCAATCTTGGAATTCTCGTACTCGCACGGGCCACCGAGCGGCAACACGAATTCGGGGTCCGCGGCGCGCTTGGGGCCGGTCGGTTCGACCTACTACGCCCACTGCTCGCTGAGAGCATCGTACTGGCAGCTTTGGGCACAGCGCTAGGCTACGCATTGGCGCACTGGTTGCTTCCGATCATGCAGCAATCGTTTGAAGCGGTGCGGGGCTCCCAGACGCTGGACGCCCGCCTTGAATGGCCGGAGCTTACGTTCGCATCTGGAATCGGAGTGCTGACTATCTTCCTATTTGGGCTTGCCCCCGCTGCCCGGGCGACCCAGGGAGCCGTGGCAGATACCTTGCGGGCTGGAGGCTCTTGGGCGACCGCAGGACGCAGGGCGGCGAGGTCGAGAGCACTGCTCGTTGCTGGTCAGTGTGCGCTGGCACTCGTCCTGTTAACTACAGCAGGGCTGTTCCTGCGAACACTGGCAGAACTCCGGGGCGCGGACCTTGGAGTTGACGCGGAAAACGTGATTGGAATCTCGATTGATCCGCGAGGCGGAGGGTTCCGGCCGGAGAGCCAACCATCGATGCGCCGCCGAATCCTGGAACGAGTCGAGACGCTTCCTGGCGTGCAGGCAGCTGCCTTCACCGGTTCCCTGCCCCTCGAGCGCAACTTCGCAATGAGAACAGTCTTCGTATCGGGCTACACACCAGCCGAGGACGAGGACATGGGCGTCATTCATATTTGGGCCTCTCCGAATTACTTCGATGCACTCGGAATTCAGCTCCTGCAGGGTCGCGTGCCCGGCTACGGTGACCGAGACCAAGTGGTCGTGAACCAAGCGTTCGCCGCCAGGTTTTTCCCAAATGGCTCGGCGTTGGAAGGCGTGCTGGGAGGAAACACTCGGATCGTGGGCGTAGCTGCAGACGTTCGCCACCGCAGCCTGAGAGACGATCCCCCTCCCCTGGTCTACCAATCGACGGCAGACTACAACGGGTTCGTAGAGACACTCGCAGTGCGGACGTCGGGAACCGGGGAGAGCACGGCCAATGCGATCCGCTCGGCGGTACGGGAGATTGTGCCGGGCATGCCGATAGAGCGCAGCCACAAGACAGTTGAATCGTTCTTGGAGCAGACAATCGCTCTGGAGTTGATGCTAGCCAGACTGGTAGGTGCATTTGCCGTCGTGGCGCTGATGCTGTCTGCCCTAGGCTTGTTCGCGATTCTCAGCCACATGGTGCGGTCTCGGACGACCGAGATTGGCGTCCGCATGGCGTTCGGCTCGACCGGGAGGCGGGCAAGCACACTGATTTTCTGTGGTGCCGCAACACCGCTGGCGTGCGGGTCATTGGTGGGCCTGGCTGGTGCCGCAGCCGCTGGACGGCTGGTGTCGGGAATGCTGTATGAAGTGCGGCCCTTCGAATGGGAGGTCGTGACTTGGGCTGGTGTCGCATTGACACTCTTCGCCTTCATGGCCTCCGTCGTGCCCGCCGTACGGGCCTCTCGAATCAGTCCAGCCGAGGCATTGCGGCACGATTGATCACCTTCAGTGAGCAACCGCTTGTGCTTGCATCAAGGCGAGCACATCAGATTGTCGAGAAGTTGCGGAGATGCGCTACAGGCAGTCCATGATGCGACCGCACGCGTGGAACCGCGGTGCAGTACCGAGAGGAATCCTCAGCGTCTCGGACCTGATCCCCAACCTCATGCCGATGGCACTCGCGAGCCTGGCGGCATTCCCGGATCGGCTGGGCACGCGAGGATTTTCCGCACGGACTGACCGCCAGTCTCGTACCTTGCCCGAAACGGACGGGGGCTCGTCTCGAATCCCAAGAGTCTTGAATCCTCCACGACGGAGCGCGTGGGCGCCGGACTACACTGAATGCAGCCCCTTATGAGCGCCTTGTCCCGTCATGGTCCGAAACGGCGCACCTCCAAGTGGTCCAGGTTCGCCCTCTGCACGATCCTTTCGGCCGTAGTCCTTGCTTCTCTCGGCGGACAAGAGCCGCTTCCGAGTCCGACCGGATTCATCAACGACTACGTGGGCGTGCTCGATGAACGAGTACGAGCCAATCTCGAGGCGTTGGCACGGGAGTTGCAAGCCAAGACGGGCGCGGAAGTCGCCGTGGCCGTGCTTGAGTCGCTGGGCAACGAATCGCTTGAGGACTACTCGAACCGCGTCGCTGAGCACTGGGGTGTTGGAGATCAAGGTGATCGGGGCGTCCTGCTGCTGCTAGCCGTCGAAAAACGCATGTTGAGGATCGAAGTCGGGTACGGCCTGGAGGGCGTCATTCCGGACGGTGCCGCTGGCGAAATCCGGGACGGCATGACTCCCTATCTGCGGCGAAACAACTACAACGGTGCCATCGCATTTGGCGTGACTACAATTGCCACCGCCGTTGCCAGGGATTCGGGCGTCACGCTTTCCGGCCAACCTGCGCGCCCCTCCGGCTCGGGGCGACAGCGGGACCGCGGCTCGGGTGGCTGGTTGCGCTTGCTCTTTTTCGCGCCATTCCTGTTCATGCGTCGGCGAACAATCGGGGGCGGATGGCTGGGCGGACCGATGACTACTGCCTGGATGCTCGGCGGGATGACCCGCGGAATGGCGGGCGGATATGCTGGAAGAGGTCTCGGAAGCGGCGGCTTTGGCGGCTTCGGAGGCGGTGGTTTCGGGGGCGGCGGAGCCTCCGGGAGTTGGTAAACCGGACAATGCTGGATACAGAAAAACTGCTCGACGAACTGGTCCGGCGTCTTTCCGAGGCCCTCGGAGATGACTTGGTCAGCGTAGTGCTCTACGGCTCTGCCGCAGCCGATGATTTCCAGGAACGGGTCTCGGACCTCAACGTCCTCGCTGTGCTCTCGGAAATCGGCGAGCGGCAACTGGACCAGGCCTATGGGCCCGTCAACTGGTGGCTGAACAGGAAGCAACCAGCACCCATCCTGCTTTCCGTGGAAGAAATCCGAAACGCCAGTGATGCTTTCGCGATCGAATTCCTCGATATTCGCACGGCTTACCGCATCATGCACGGGGAGGATCTCGTAGAGTCCATCGAAGTTGATAGCGCCCACCACCGCCATCAGGTCGAACACGAGATCCGCTCGCTGCTACTACGGCTTCGGGAGCGTTACCTTGGCCTGCAAAGGGACAGCCAGGCGCTTCGCGGCCTGCTGAAGGACTCTTTGCCGAGCTTCAGCACGCTCTTCCGGCATGCGCTGATCCTGGATGGCCGCAAGACGGCCGTGAAGAAGCACGAGGTGTTCCAGCAAGCGGCGGAAGCATTTGGGATTTCCCCGGAACCGTTCGAGGCGGTCCTGGCGTTGCGGCAAGGATCCAAGCGCGTCACCAACGCCGAGGTCCGGCCCTTGTTCCTCACTTACCTCCAGGAAATCACCAAGGTGGCCGGTCACGTCGATCGCATCGACAAGGAAGAAACAGGAGCGGGGGAATGACTGTGTTATCAAGAGGAATCCGGTTCCCGCGCTTGCGGCCCCGCGGAGAAATGAGACTCTCATGAAATACGCACTCATAGCGATCGGCTCGCTGCTCCTGCTCGCGCTGATATTTGGGGGCTGGCTCACCGGGCAGTACAACTCCATGGTCGGCCTGCAGGAGAACATCCGCGGTTCATGGGCGCAGGTCGACAACGTCATCCAGCGGCGCGCCGATTTGATCCCCAATCTCGTCAACACGGTCAAGGGTTTCGCGGCCCAGGAACAGGAAGTGATCGGGCGGGTAACTGAAGCTCGCGCCGCCCTGGGCGGTGCACGGACACCGTCGGAACGCATTGCCGCCAACGACATGCTAGGCGGGGCGTTGTCACGGCTGCTCGTGGTGGTCGAGAACTATCCAGATCTCAAGTCCAGCCAGAACTTCATCAGGCTGCAGGACGAATTGGCTGGAACGGAGAACCGGATCGCCGTCGAGCGACGCAAGTACAACGCGGCAGTCCAGGCATACAACACCTTGATTGCACAGTTTCCAGCCAACTTCGTCGCCTCAATGACAGGATTCGTGCGAGAGGACGCCTACTTCGAGACCGACGAGTCAAATCGCGAAGCTCCCCCGACGGTCGATTTCGGCACGGACGGCTGAGCCAGCGGCATCTCCGAGCACGACAGCAAGCTTCGGACATCTTCGGCCCTTGTAGGGGCTCCGCTACCGCATGTTCGACATAGCCCGCCGCAAGTGATGTTGCGGCCCTGCCAGAGAAAGACCCTATCCTGAATGCCCTGCGATACGGCACGGCATCCAGTTTCGCGTCCAGTGCCTGTCTGTCTGCACATGACCGATGCGAACGCTCTTGCAGACGTTGTCGGAGAATTCTTCTGACGGAAATCCGCGAGCCAACCGTAACACGATACCCTCCCGCGGGCCGCCGAGAAAGGATGGTTCGCGGTGGGCCTGTTCAATAAACGTCCTTACTTCGGCGACGGAGCCGAAGCACCCCTTGAACAGCACGGGGACGATCGGAATCTGTTTGGACTTTGCGTACGACTCGAGGTCACTGAAAGCCGAGAATCGGCCATCGCCGTCCCTTAGCGCAAAGGCATAAAAGGTTTCCTGCTCCTCCACGGGATCGTACGTGATGCTGTGGACTCCGTAGATGTCCTCGCCATAAAGATAGACCTCGGGCTCCGTCACCTTCCAGGCATGATGCTTCTTGACCATCGCCATCCATTTGCCGGCGGAGGGTGCCGACACGCTACGCCCATAGGATCTGCCCGCGTGCAGGAGTGTGTTGCTTCCATCGAGCTTCTCGGTCACGACGACTGCATCCCCCACGAATCGCCCCGGATTGGCATGCACATCGTCCTCCCGACAGGTCGCCGGAGACCAGGGCCAATACGGCGTGGCTGGATACTTGGCACGAGAAGGAAGACTCTTCATGTTCATTGCTGGAGTTGCGTAGCCCTAGAGGCGTGTTGGGAACAGAGTTGATCCGCCTTCACCCCAAGCGTCTCAATTGATTCTCGCGCCTATGGTGCTCGCGTAATGGTCCGAGATAGTAGATCGAGTCCATCCGGTTCTCGTATTCCAACTCGAAATCAGCGAGGAAATCCGAATTCTTGAAGTAGCTCCGCACCTGTTTCGAAAACAGGCACGTCTTGACTGGACGGGGCAAGGGCCAAGCCCGGCCTTGAGTGCGTACGAATTGGAATCCTTGGCCAACTGCGTCAAGCTCGAAGTCCTCTTCCGAGACAGCCCGTGGTTGCAAACTGAACTCTGTACCATCCAACCGATAAGTCAATCGGTCAGGCCAGGGACCCGCGCGCCTCAATCCGACTTCGCACTCCGTGGTGAGGCGTTCACCCCTGAACAACGATCCCTTCCCGGGGTCTCATTGGGTCCACCCCGCTCAGTGTCTTGGGGAGCGTCCACTCCAGTAGCCAGCGGATTTCGTGCATGGGCGTCATGGCCATGAACAACGTCTGTGAGAGTCCCTAAGTTCACCATGTCCGCCAGGCCGCCAAAATCGAGCACAATGCCACGGCCGGTGGCTTGCTTGGTCTGGTTAGTAACAGCAGAAACTGGAGGAGGCTGCTATTGCCCGCGCTGTTGGTACCGAAGAACCCGGTGACCTTGCCAAGCATCAAATCGGCTTCTCGCCAAGCCTTGCAACTCTCTAGTCTCACGAGATTCAATATCTTTGTTGGTCCTTCCGAGCATTGTAGATGCGGGGCCACAAATCCTACTCATCGAGGCGGCCCAGCCCACCCCCGAGGGGAATTGAACCTTCCCGTGAGGCTGAAACGGCCGCTTCAACAGCGGCGTTCTCGGTATCGCAAGCGGGCTTCATGCCGCGGGCCCGCATCGACCCCAGCAATGATCACCCATCATTGGGATGAATCCCGGCATCTTGGCTCACGAGGGGTGTCCTGCGTCAGTGCCTGGCCGATCCTTGGACCCACACCGCTACCGCGTGATCCGGCAACACACTGCGAGACGTCTAAGGGCGTATCATCGTATCCAACTGATACAGCCATGAAATCAAGAGCACTGATACTGACGCTATTCTTGGTCGCCTTGGCGCTGGCGGCCCAGGTGAGCCGCGACGGATCGCTCAAGGTCACCGTCCGCGACGCCACGAGTGGAGAGCCCACACCGGTCCGCGTGCGACTGACGAATGCGTCTGGGAGCCCTCCCCAACTGCTCGGCGCTTCCGCCGTGACGACGTCATCATTCAAGCCGCCTCCGGAAGCCATCGCTGTGATGTGGGGCCGATCGGACCGCGCAGACGGATACGTCCTACAACCGGACGGTTCGTTCTACGTCGACGGTTCATTCTCGGCGTCCTTGCCGGCCGGCCACTACCAGATCGAACTATCCAAGGGATACGAATACGAAGCTCAAGTCCACGAAATCGAATTGCGGGCGGGCCAGGAGATCATCCGTAGCGTGGACCTGGAGCGCTGGATCGACATGCCCGGACGCGGCTGGTATTCCTCCGATGATCACATCCACATCCGCCGCTCCCCGCGCGACAACCCGTCGATCCTGCGTTGGATCGCGGCCGAGGACATCCACGTTGGAAACCTCTTGCAGATGGGCGACTTCTGGCACTACGTGTTCTCGCAATACGGATGGGGAGAGACAGGCCGCTACCGAGAGGGTAATACGATTCTGGCCTCGGGCCAGGAGGAACCGCGGACCCCGGAATTCGGACACACGATTTCGCTTGGAACGGATGACTTCGTGCGCTTCCAGGCTGACTACTACTCCTACGGACGCGTGTTCGATCGCGTCCATGAATTGGGAGGGATCAGCGGCTTTGCGCACCAAGGAATGTCCTTCCATGGCTATCGGGGAATGACGGTCAACGTGCTGGCAGGAAAACTCGATTTCCTGGAACTCGCCCAGTTCTGCGTTCCCAACGGCCCGATCCACACGGAACACTACTACCGCTTCCTCGATCTCGGCTTTCGCCTGACTGCCCTTGCCGGTTCGGACTTCCCATGGTGCGGCCGGGGGGAGCGCGGCGATGCCGCGCGATTCAGTCAGATCGGGGACGCCCGCTTCTATACCTACGTCGGAAATGACTTCTCGTTCGAGAACTGGCTCTCCGCGGTCAAGGCGGGCCGCACGTTCGCGACGACCGGACCAATCATCGAACTGACGGTGAACGGCAACTTGCCTGGCGACTCAGTGGACGTTCCCAGGGGGGCAACCTTGCAGATCACCGCAAAGGCGTTTGGCGATGGGATTCGAATCGGGTTGACCGAACTGGAGATTGTCGGTCACGGCGAAGTGCTCAAGCGAGCTACGGGGCAAGGCGAAAGGCACCTATCCGCCGAACTCCAGTTGCCGGTCGAACGCGGGATCTGGATCGTCGCTCGCGCCGCGGCCGGCCCGGGCTTCGTCGCCCACACGACGCCAGTCTACGTTACGGTCGACGGCGGTGGATTCCACAACCCGAAGACACTTGAAGGCAATCTCGAACGCTGCAGGCGAGATTTGGCTGATCTGGAGAGGGAAATCAGAGTTCCCGGCCAGCAGCTCAACAGCGAGGCATGGCGCCACGCCGACCAGCTTCGACGTCAAATCGCGGAGACCCGCGAGATCCTGCGAACGCTGAGCACGGAGCTGGGCGGCTAGTCCGCCGCCTCCGAGCTCATGTGAACGCGGACGAGATCAATCTGCGGTTGGTGGATTCTCAGAACAACGGACAGGGCCGGATGGATCAGGAGGAGCGTTCAGTCAGCGACGCGTACCGGTAGCGCGGTTCGCAAGGAGGGCGCCGGTCCAGACGGCGACGAACCGGTCCGGGCTTCCATTCCGGAGTCCGTGATGCAACCATAGACAGGTATCAGCCCGTGCTCAGGAACTCGCGCACCAAAGAGCTTTTTCTCGTGCTCCGCATAAGTGCTCTGGCTGCAGTTGCATCCGTGATCGCTCCGGCCGTGGAGTTTGGCAGGGACGTCCAGCCGCTTCTGGCGGACCGTTGTTTCGCGTGCCATGGTCCTGACGCAGCCCAGCGCCAAGCCGGGCTGCGACTCGACATCCGGTCGGCAGCCCTGGCCCCCACAGCTTCGGGTCGAGTTCCCATCCAGCCGGGTGACCCGGACAGCAGCGAGGTACTTAGACGCGCGTCGTCGCCAGACCCGGTTCTGCGGATGCCGCCAGCGTACATGGGACACCAGCCGCTGGCCCCCGAAGACTTGGCACTTCTGCGGCGTTGGATCGAAGAGGGTGCCGAATACCAAACCCACTGGGCCTTCGTCCCTCCGGCCCAGCCGGTCAGCCCCTCGTCATCCACACAGAATTGGCCGCGGGCAGCCCTGGACGCCTTTGTGCTCACCCGTCTGGGTACAGAGCGACTCGCTCCGTCCGCAGAAGCCACCAATGCCCAGTGGCTCCGCAGGATGATGTTAGACATCAACGGCTTGCCACCCACTCCGGCTGACTTGCAGGCATTCGATGAAGCGGTCCAGATCCGGGGCGAACGGGCCTACGGGGAAGCGGTGGACAGGGCGTTGTCTTCTCCCCGGTATGGCGAGCGGATGGCGATGGACTGGCTCGATGTCGCGCGCTACGCCGACACCCACGGATTCAACAATGACTCTGAGCGCTCAATGTGGCGCTGGAGGGATTGGGTGATCGATGCATTCAACCGCAACCAGCCCTACGACAGGTTCATTGTGGAGCAGCTTGCCGGTGACCTGCTCCCGCAACCGACTCTTGAACAGCGCATCGCCACCGGATTCAATCGAAATCACGTGATCAATTCTGAAGGCGGCATTATCGACGAGGAATACCGCGTGGAGTACGTGGCCGACAGGGTCCGCACACTGGGAATGGCCTGGCTTGGCTTGACATTCGAGTGCGCGCGGTGCCACGACCACAAGTTCGATCCGATTTCCCAGAAGGACTACTATCGCCTGTTCGCGTTCTTCGACAACGTACCCGAGATCGGCGAAGCGGGTCGAGTGGCCAACGCCGTACCAATGATTCCCGCTCCGACTGGCGAGCAACGCAGGCAAATCGCCTCGTTGCAATCGCGGATCGATTCGCTGGAGCCGGCCGAGAGAATGGTAGCCGATGCGTGGGAGCCTGCTGCCTCCGACCTGCAAGCTCTCGGCATCCCTGAGTACCCCTCAAATGCCGATTTCTTTTTCGGATGCGAAGAAAGCGAACACCCTGGCATTGCCGGTCGTGGCTGCCGTGCCCAGGAGATCAAGCGAGAAGACAAGGTCAAGCTCGAAGAGCACGGCGCCTTCACGCTCAGCCTCTGGCTTCATGCCGATGACCGCCAGCCCGACGCACCGGTCTTCTCGGCGATCAACTACGAACCGGACCCGTCTTCCACCAGTCACGGAAACGGCATCGAACTCCGCTGGGTCGGTGGCGAAATCGAACTACGCATGAGCAAGCGGTTTCCGTCGTACTCCATGACGGTACGAAGCGAGGGTGCAGGCTTGGAGCCGGGCCAATGGAGTCATGTAACAGCGCTGTACGAAGGCTCCGCGGAAAAGAAGTCGATGCGAGCGAAGGCTGCCTGGACACGCCTGTTCATCGATGGACAAGAAGTTGCCACTCGCATCCTGCATGACGACGCCCAGGCCGGGGCGAGATTTGTCGCGCCGTACCGAATAGGCCAGGACAACAGCCGCTCCGGCCACCGCTTCCTCGGTCGAGTCGACGAGGTGGCGATCTGGAAGGGTGCGTTGTCCGAAGACGAGATCCACGATGTCTTCGAGGCCGCCGCCGTGCCTTGGGCACGGGATCGCGCAGGCTTCGAGCTCGAGCGCAGCTGGCTGTACAGAAGCCTCCAGCCTCCCGGGCAGTCCGCAGCCTTGCGCCGCAGCCTTTTCGCGCTAAGGCGGAGTCTGCCGACCGCGATGGTGATGGAGGAAAGTCCTGAGCGTCGCCAGTCCCGCGTGCTGATTCGTGGCAGATACGACAGCCCGGGCGAGCCTGTCGAGCCCGGTGTCCCCGAGGCACTGCTGGGGCGTTGGCCGGAGGGAGCGCCAATGGATCGGTTGGGGCTCGCCATGTGGCTCACCGCTCCCAGCCATCCGACCACGGCGAGGGTGGTCGTGAATCGTTTCTGGCAGCAGCTCTTCGGCGTCGGGCTGGTCAAGACGAGCGGAGACTTTGGTCTGCAGGGCGAGACGCCCAGCCATCCCGATCTGCTCGATCAGCTGGCGCTGCACTTCATCGAGTCCGGCTGGGATGTCAAACGTCTGCTCCGAACAATCGTGCTGTCGGCAACCTACCGGCAGGACTCCGCTGTAAGCCCAGATCTCAGGAACCGTGACCCGGAGAACCGGCTCTTGGCAAGAGGCCCTCGGATCCGCCTGCCAGCCGAAGCGATCCGGGACCAGGCACTCGCAATCGCAGGCCAGTTGAGCGGACGTGTCGGCGGCCACAGCGTCCGCCCTTACCAGCCCGAGGGTCTCTACGACGGGATCGTGGTCGGTGCCTCGTATCCAGGGACGACCTGGGAGCAAGATGATGGCGAGAACCTCTACCGCCGCAGTCTCTATACCTTCTGGAAGCGAACCCTGCCGCACCCGACGATGACCGTGTTTGACGCACCCGACCGCGAATTCTGCACCGTGCAGCGGTCGACGACGAACACGCCCTTGCAGGCCCTGACGTTGATGAACGACCCGACGTTCGTCGAGGCCGCCCGCAAGCTGGCCGAGCGAGTCATCCGCGAGGCCGGGCCCGATCCCGCCGACAGGATCGCGTTCGCCTTCGCGCTCGCAACTGGGCGTCGGCCGGAGGCCGAGGAACTGCGCGTCCTGATCGAGTCCTTCGATCGGCTTCGCGATTCCTATTCCGGTGGCGCGGATGACGCCCGGAAACTCTTGAGTGTCGGCGAGTCCGGCACGGACGGCTCACTGGACCCGGAGGAGTTGGCCGCCTACACGGCCCTGGCGAATCTCATACTGAACTTGGACGAGGTAATCACAAAGGGATGAATTGCAACCACTTCACGCCATACTCGTCCCGCCGCGATCTCCTGGTGCGATCCGGCTACGGACTGGGAGCAGCGTGCTTGCACATGCTCGGCGCCTCAGGCGTCGCCGCCAAGCCCGCTTTCCCAAACTTCGCGCCGAAGGCGAAACGGATCATCTTTCTCTTCCAGTCCGGCGGCCCGTCCCACGTCGACCTGTTCGACCCCAAGCCACTGCTTGAGGAGCGTTTCGGCGAGGATATTCCGGACTCGATCTTCGGTGGGCAACGCGTCACGGGGATGGTCGCGCATCAGGCCCGCTTCCAAGTGATGCCCACGAAGTACAAGTTCGCTCGCCATGGCCAGAGTGGCACGGAGGTCAGCGATCTGCTGCCGCACATTGCAAAGATCGTTGACGACATCTGCCTGATCCGCACGGCGCACACAGAAGCCATCAACCACGATCCCGCGATTACGTTCTTCCAGACGGGCAGCCAATTGCCCGGCCGGCCAAGCATGGGCTCCTGGGTCGATTACGGCTTGGGTACCGCGAACGAGGACCTCCCGGCGTTCGTTGTCTTGCACTCGGTGGCCAGTGAGGGTCCGGGTGGCCAGGGCTTGCTGGCGCGCCTCTGGGGCGCGGGGTTCCTGCCGAGTCGACATCAAGGCGTGCAGTTCCGCAGCCACGGCGATCCAGTGCTGTACTTGAGCGATCCTCCGGGCATGACCCGCGAGAGGCGGCGCGCCGTGCTCGACGGCGCGGCGGCCCTCAACAAGCTCCACTATCGGAGGGTGGGCGACCCGGAGATCGAAACCCGGATCGAGCAGTACGAGATGGCCTATCGCATGCAGGCCAGCGTGCCAGAACTCATGGACGTCTCGTCCGAACCCGAATCCGTCTACGAACTCTACGGCCCGGACTCCCGCAAGCCCGGCACATTCGCTGGCAATTGCCTGCTCGCACGCCGCCTGGCGGAACGGGATGTCCGCTTCGTCCAGCTCTACCACCGTGGGTGGGATCATCACGGCGAACTGCCCAAACGCTTGCCTGTATCTGCCCGCGATACGGATCAACCCTCGGCAGCGCTGGTTCGTGATCTCAGGCAGCGAGGCCTGCTAGATGACACGCTTGTCGTTTGGGCTGGCGAGTTCGGACGCACTCCGTACGCACAAGGGGCCCCGAAACCTGACGATTATGGGCGCGACCATCACGGTCGGTGCTTTTCGCTATGGATGGCCGGGGCTGGCATCAAGCCCGGTCATGTGCACGGCACCACGGATGAGTACGGCTTCAACATCATCGAGGGCGCTGTCAGTATTTACGATATCCAGGCTACGATTCTGCACCTGCTGGGTATCGATCACGAAAAGCTGGTCTACCGATTCCAGGGGCGCAGGTTCCGCTTGACCGACACGGAAGGGCATGTAATCCGCGAGATCCTGACCTGAAGGCCAGCGTCTGGTACAGACCACGGCATCATTCAGCCAGACGGATCCAGTTGTTGGCCGTCTCGTTCCTGCCAACTGCTGGGGCCGGCACACAAAATCGAACTGCTTGCCATGGATTTCAGTTGGAGTCCGAAACTTTCTCCGGTTTCCTGTGTTCTTCAACTTGGCGGCTCGATCCGCATTGCAGCTCGACAGGGAGGATTCGCTATGGCCACACCGCAAATGATCAGTGCACGATTGACCGAGGTCAGCGACGACGCTTGCGCACACCCGTCGTCGCACCGGAATCCGGTGGGCCGTCAGATTGCGAGGCTGTTCAGTCGTCGAGAGGAGCCCAGACTTGACCGACCAAGGCGCAATCGCAAGATACCGGCTGCCGCTGTCACAGCACTCCTGGCCCCAGCCATGCTGGGCTGCGTCCCGTCAGGGCTTCAGGCCGATGGCTGTCGCTACGAGGCGAAACGCAATGCCACCTTACCCATCGAAGGTGCGACTCGTGCCAGGATCGTCTCCGGGGCGGGCGAACTGGAAATCCAAGGCTATCCCGACCTCTACGAGATCCGCATTCGCGGCAGGGCGTGCGCTTCTGATCGGGAAACTCTGGACCGAATCCAATTGGAGACCGGGCGCGATGGCGACGAGCTCTCGATTGAAGCGAAGCAACCAAGTGTCGGACGGCAGTTCTATGTGACGCTGTTCAACAGGAAACTGTCATCCGGATCAGCTTTCCTGGACTTGGAGATCGACGTCCCAGCTTCCCTGGCACTTGACGTCACTGACGGCGCCGGAAGCGTTGCGATTCGAGACAGTGGGCCTGTGCGCCTGAAAGATGGCTCGAACAGCATCAGAATCGAGAACGCTGCCGGAGACGTATCGGTTCAGGACGGGTCGGGAAGCGTCGAACTCCGCCATATCAAGGGAGACCTCGAAGTGAAGGATGGATCCGGCAGTATCTCGATAGCGGATGTTGCCGGCAGCGTCAGAGTCCAGGATGGATCGGGAAGCATCGAGACTCAGCGCGTGGCACGGGAGGTAGTCGTTACGAGCGACAGCTCCGGCAGCATCTCGGTGAGGCAAGTCGGAGGGGACTTCACTGTCGAGCGCGATGGCAGCGGGTCGGTTCACTACAAGGACGTTCGCGGACGAGTCTCCGTACCCGAATGAGCACTCGCAGGTCCTCCATCCACGACAGGCTTGATGGCGGGTACCAGCCGCCGCAATCAAGCCGGGCCTGACAGGACGGTGAAGCATCGGCGCCCGAGTTGCCCCCCGGTCCCGGTGCGAGCCTCCCCGATACAATCGGTGATCATGCCGCGCGTACCGACAGTCCAGGCCGGCACGCACTCCTACGAAGTGCACCACGATTGGGGTGCGCTGCCCGCAAGCATCCGCTACGGCAACTGCCACGGAGTCCAAGTCGACTCCCAAGGGTTCGTGTATGTCCACCACACGGTTCACGAAGCTTCGCCAAGCGATCATTCCGTCGTGGTCTTCGACCCGCAAGGAAGCTTCGTGACGTCTTGGGGCGGGGCCTACGCTGGCGGCGCGCATGGATTCCGTCTTACCCGCGAGGGGTCCGACGAATTCCTCTATTTCTGCGATATCCGCCGAGGCATCGCACAGAAGACTGACCTGCACGGAAACGTGCACCTGACTCTGGGCTACCCAACCGAATCCCCGGCCTATGGCGTCAGGGACGGACGGCTCGCCCCGTCCTGGAAACCCACCAATCTCGCCGTGTCTCGGAATGGCGACATTTACATCGCCGACGGTTACGGGTCGAGCTACGTAGTCCGCTATGACAGCAACGGGCACTACATCGATACGTTCGGCGGCGGCCGGAGCGACGCCGTCAATGATCTGCACTGTCCGCACGGAATCGAGATCGACGACCGATCCGGAGTGGAGGAAGTCCTGGTCGCGGATCGTTCGAACCATCGATTGCACTACTTCGATCTCGCCGGCAACCATTTGCGCCTCGTCACGGGGGTCGATTTACCCTGCCACTTCGACATCTACCGCGACGGCACTTTGCTCATCCCGGATCTTGCGGCCCGCGTTTCCCTGCTGGATGGGAACAACAACCTGATCGGCCATTTAGGCACTGGTCCCAGCGACTACAGGGAACGTAGATTGCTCAGCCGGAACCACTTCCCTGACGGCCAGTTCGTGTGCCCGCATGGGGCTTGCTTCGACCACGAAGGCAACGTTTTCGTGGTGGAGTGGGTCGAGGTTGGCCGCGTCACGTTCCTGAAGCGAATCCTGTAGAGAATGACAATTCGACCTCATCGACTCACACTCGAGGAAATTGCTTCCCCAGAGTCTACGATCCCGTCCATCGTCCGCGAGGCCGCCAACGCTTACGGCGACAAGCCGTTCATCGTCGACGGTGCGGGGCGGATCCTGACATTCGCCGAGAACTGGCGGCGTGCCAACCGCTTCGCAAACGCGCTGCTCGCCGCTGGGATCGGCAAGGGCACGGTTGTCGGCCTGTTCAGCCCCAATTCCTTTGATTTCGTCACGGCGGGTTACGGGATCCTGGCGAGCGGGGCGGTCTTCACTCCCTTCAATTCAAGCTACAAGCAGCGTGAACTCATCCACCAGATCTGCAATTCGGGGGCGTCAGTCGTCTTCGCCGCGCGAAGCCTGATGCCGCGACTGCTGGAGTGCCGGGACCGGATTCAAGGCTGCCGCCTGGTTGAACTGGAGCCGGGTTTCTGGGAGTCCGCACCGGCAACCAGCCCGAATGTGGAGATCGATCGCGACCGCGACCTGGCCTTCCTGCCGTACTCGAGCGGAACGACTGGTTTCTCCAAGGGCATTGAACTCACGCAATCAAATCTCGTTGCCGCCGTCCGGCAACTGCTTTTCTCCCAGCACGGAATGCACGACCCGGAGAGCCAGAGCTATGTATTCTTGCCGCTGTACCACATCTACGGCTTCAACGTTGTGATGAACGTCGTGCTGGCCGGAGGCAACACCCTTCACCTGCGGGCTTGGTTCGACATGGACGATTGCCTCGACACAATCGAGCGCGAGGGGATCGGAAACTTGCCGCTGGTACCTCCGGTGCTGCTCAACATGCTCTCACGCGATGATCTGGGTCGACGTGATCTATCCTCGCTCCGTTGGATCAATATCGGCGCCGCCCCGGTACCCGTGCCCGCGGTCCATCGCTTCGTCGAGATCACCGGCGTCACGGTCCGCCAGGGATACGGCATGACCGAAACATCTGGCATCGCGACGGTCAACCCGCCCGAGGCTCCATGGGACGTCGCGGAAACCGCCGGGATACCGGTCATGGGCATGGATGCCGCTATTTTCGATCTCGAATCCGGGAACCGCGAGTTACCGGCGGGGGAAACCGGCGAGTTGGCGTTACGCGGACCGGGCATCATGCGGGGCTATCATTCAGCCCCGGAAGAGAACGCCATCGCCTTGCGGAATGGCTGGTTCTACACGGGTGACATCGGCCACATTGACGGCAACGGCCGCGTGCACCTGGTCGACCGCAAGCGCGAGATGATCAAGTACAAGGGCTTCCAGGTACTTCCAGCCGAGCTCGAGTCCGTCATCCTGGAGCTTGCCGAAGTCCGCGATGTCGCGGTCATTGGAGTACGCGATTCGCACGGCGCCGAGAGCCCCAAGGCTTTTGTTGCGCTGCACCCAAACCGCCAGCTCACGGCCGAGCGGATCCAAGCGCACGTCAAGTCCCAGGTCGCCGGATACAAGCAGGTGCGTGCGGTTGAATTCATTGACACAATCCCGCGATCACCGGCGGGCAAGATCCTGCGCCGGCTGCTGTGACCGCAGCGGCAACCGTTCGGTTCGGCATTTGTTCACAAGGCGAAACGCCGGTCTAGGTTGTTGCGCGGTCAGTCCGGTTGTTACTGCTTGCTGGCGAACCAGTCAGCAAGACGCGGGCTGTTGCAGTCTCGCCTGTCTCTTGAGCAGTGCTTCCCGAAGGGGAATGCGCAGGACCGGGAGGGCTCGGTCGCGATCAATTCCGAACTCGTAAATGGCCATGTTCATCTTGTCTTGGACAGTCCCTTGGTGCTGGAAGCCCGAGTCTATGTAGCCTTCGCAGAACGCTTCGATCTGGAATGGCTCCATACCGACTAGGGTCTCGTCATCTAGGAGTGACTCGGCCTCTTGGGAGGCCCACTCCCAGACTTCGATGCGATTCGCGATTTTCTCCCCGAACTCGGTTAGCTGCGTAGGGCTCTTGCCAACTGCCGTGGGCATCGGCAGTGCTTGGAAGATGTTCTTGATGTCGTCTCGGATTTCTTCCATCATCGACTTCAGATAGGGCAGATCGCTGTCTACCTTGCCCTTCCATACGGCGGCCTTCCACAAGAGTCCCAAAACCGCAAGGACTGCAATGACAATCACAGGTGTTTCGAGCCAGCTATCAAGCATCTGTGGATTCTCTAACATCGGATATTGAAGGATCGATTGTTGGCAAGTCAAGCCCTTCCAGATTTGATTATGAATCAATAAGCACCACGCTGCGATACCCCGGTGAACTAGTCCGGCTCGTAACCCGGCGGCGGGTGCTGTCCGAACTCGTATCGGGTGAACTGGTTGGTCCACTTACGGACGCGGGGCACCCGCTTACGGTACTGCTTCACGTTCCGGCAGGACCGACACACGGTCTTACGGGGTCCACGGGTACCCTGGGCGTGAAACGTGCAACGGCAGTACTTGCAGGTCCACTCGTATCCCCTGAGCCACGCTCGCAGCGTAGCAGGGGAAACCAGTCTGAATCTAGTTGGGTGTTCCGGGGCGGGAGGTAACTAGTTTCAGACCGGTTTTTCCGCCCTGGCTCCCACTTCGACCCTGTTGTCCGTTTCACCGGGGGCAGTGGTTTGCCCCTGTGATCCCGGCAGAACCCGTGTATGGCGAGATATGTGTGACCGTGGGAGCGTTTTCTCGGGGTGCTCCAGGTAGGCCGCTCTGAGACGTTGCTGCTCGGGGCGTCTAGCCAGCGCCTCGTTGCATGTCACTGTTGGTACCTCCGAAGTGTGGCGGGGCGTCTGGCACGACTCAGCGCCCCGCCGTTCGGCTGGCGCGACGGGGAGGGTGTCACGCCAGACCAACCCTTTCCAGTGTGTCGGACAACGACACCCCCGCATCGGTCAAAGACTTGATTGCCCTGCCTAGTGTCTGGCTGTCGAACCCGGACCTCAGACGCTCGAAGGACAACGCTACCGGCTGCTCCACCTTGGCGGTTGCCTCGGCTGCCACAAGCTCGCCCAGGTGCTCCACGGTCAAGGTCCATCTGCGCCAAGCTTCCCTGCTCGCCTGTTGGCTATCACCGGCGAATAAACCCGGCGCGAATCCGCACGCCGACCAGAGTGCGGTCGTGAGCGCGGTGGTCCAACGTAATGCTTGCTCGGACGGGTCGAAGCCGACCCGGAGGGTATGCGCCATGGTCGCCTCGCCGATGCCTACCCCCGTGGACTTGCCCCGGATCCCGGCCAGTGTTTGGCCCAGCTTCCGTGCTTGTTTCGAGGTCAGATCGCCCTGTAGACCGAAGAGCGCGCCGACAGGGGCCTTGGCCTGCTCGGCTGCCCGCTTGAGTAGCCATCCGAGGGATTCCACGTCCGCCCCGGCTGAGGCCAAGGGCGAGGCACCCCGCCACGGGGTGCCCGTCCGGGCTCCGTACCGCACGTGTAGCACGTCAGCGGCGGGTACCGTCTCGCTTTGGGTACGAGAAGGGCCAGACAAGTCAAGCCGGTAGGTCCAGCCGCTTTCGTACGGGCCGGAACCGGTCACGGTGTGACTGCTCGCGGGGGTCACCATGAGACCGGATTGCCGCGCCTCCAACAGGCCCACGAACTCGCCCCGTAGCAGCAACTCCCGGCCGACCTGGGCGAGCAGCGGTGGGGTCAGTACCCGGCGGACAGATAGCGGCTCCACATTCGCCAGCGACAAGGACCTGCCCCACAATGCAGCGGCGGTCTCCACCGCTCCAAGTTCGTGGAGCGCGGTCACGGCTCCGCCCGCGTTGGCGAGGATCTGCTGTACGACCGCAGCTGTCGCGACCAAGGCTCATTCGAGCGACTTCGTCCAGCGGAACCGTTCTCGCAGGCTGGGGAGGCTCCTTGGGACAGTGCCGGACCCTCGCGCTACTCGAGCAGCAGCGCGGGGTCAGGCCCAGCTCCGTCATGCAGCTTGACGGTGTGGAGGATGCTCTGCTCGGGGACCGAGACGACGTAGCACGTATCGGAATCCTGCACGCAGGTAAGCGCCGTGACGTCATCATGCATCTCCAGTGAAACGGCTGGACCGGCAAGTTCGACCCGGCCGACTTCCTGCATGGACTCAACATCAGCGAATCCGACCGCCCCGGCAATCAGTCCATAGACGAGGGTCTTGTCGTCTCCGGCCAGCCCGCAGCGCACTGGCGATCCCGGTGTCGAAATCTCACCCAACACGGCCCAGCGTGCGGTATCGATCACAACGATCTTGTTGCCGTCGCGGTGAGCGACATAGAGCTGCGATCCGTCTCGGTTCAACGCTGACCCCTCGGGCCGGTCGCCCGTCTCGAGCAGTTCATGCTCGCCACTGGCGATGTCAATCTTTGATACCGTTCTCGAACGCGCGTTCGATACGTAGGCGGCCGTGGAGTCAGCACTACAATGCACAATGTGAGGCGTTTCGCCGCCCGTTGGATGCGATTTCGTGACCAACCGCCGGTCGATATCGATCACCAGGAGCTGATCGGGATTCTCGGTCGTGACCAGCAAGGTCCCGTCTGCACAAACATCGATCCCGTGGGGGCGGTGCCACTGGCCAAGATCCACTTCGCCGATCCTTGTCCGGGCTTCGATGTCAATGATCGAAACCTTGTTCCCCCCCTCGCCTGCATTCTCGATCCGCATCACGCCGTTGTCGGTCACGAAGAGTCGGCTGCCGTCCGCCGAGCCCGCGATCTCATGGGGATGGTCGCTGACTGCCACCTCGTCCAGCAACTCGCCATCGAGCGTGTACCACGCCAGAGACTTCGCGGCTTTCTGGGAAGCCAGCAGGATCGGACCCGACTCCTCGGCGGGCTGCGGCGCCTCCTTGGCAGGCTGGCCGGAACAGCCGCACCACAGCAACAAGGCAAGAGCAATCGAAACGACTCGCATGGAAGTGGGTCTCCTACGAACGGAAAACGAATAGACGAATACGGGACACCCCGGCTGGTCGCCCCAGGTCGGCGAGTGCCAGACCCGGCATCCCGTTGTTTCACGCGACGCATAGGAGGTGGTAGCCGTCACTGGAATCAAAGTCGGCCTACGCTACCGATGGGTGATCCACATCGGGCTGACCCAGACGATCTCGCCATCAACCTGCTCGCCTCGAACATAGTAGTACGAGGTATCTCCTCGCTGGGACGTGTTGTCCGTCCAGGTCATCTTCACTTGCGGGGTCCCTGGATCCACCGAATGCACATAGCGACCGTCCTTGATAATCGAGACCCTTTCAAACTCAGCGGTGCCGACCAGTGCAATCTCGAGCTTCGGCGCCTGGTCCGTCTCGAATTCCTCGCCCATGAAGTGCCCGCGGCTCCGCACATCGGCGAGGATGTTGTCGGTCGCCCCGTAGACCCTGCGTTTGCGAATTGCCTCGAGCAGCGCTTCCCGGGTTGGCTCGGTCACCCATATATTCGCGTACGACATGTGCGTTGAAATGTGGTCGCTCGAAGCTTGGAACCCGAGTCGATACCCCTTCGCGAGCGCGTTCGAGACGAATCCCAACGGCCTCCAGCCACCAATGGAATCATCAGCCGTGTTGGTGCGAGGCCCGTCCGGGATTTCGTAGCTCTGCCGGTCGCCCTGGTAGATTTCGACCCAGGGCTCGATCTCGGGGTCGTTGTCGCGCCAGTCTGTGCCCATGCCCGTCCCTGACGTATGAACCGCAGCGAGCCCTTCGTATCGCCGGAGGTAGCGGTACAGCATCTGGGTGTCGGGAGCGGGATCGGCGGGCGAATCCTCGGCGGTTCTCGGCAGCCGCGGCAGGGGGCGAATTCCTCGTTGTGCGAACAGCAGATTCCGGTGCCCCTCTGGGTAGCGCACGCTTCGCTCATAGCTGAAGAGCGTGACGAACTTGTCGGCCAAGTGGAAGGCATCCGACTGCTTCTGCGTGCGCCACCAAGGATACTCGCGATAGCCGTTGTCGTGGTCGCAGCAGCCGGCCCAGTCCATGTAGGACGCGTCGATGAAATAGCGCCAGGCATCGACGATGCCGCCGTCTCGAGCTCCATCTCCGCTGATCGCGGTGTGGCGGTGGAACTCACCGCGCATCAGCCGTAACGTCTCGTCACCAAGGGTCACCCGATAACCCCGCATCATCGAGACCTGTTCGAGCTCGTCCTCCACCGCGGCTATCGGTGGCATCGGGCTCACAGCTGGCGCCGTCTCCAGTTCGTAGTCTCCGATCCCGGGCCCAGTCTCATACTCATGCGCGACCAGGTCGTAGTCGAAATCGTTTCGGTTCGCGTTGCGCCGGTCAGCATCGGTGAAGCGATGGTCCGTCGTCCCGACGATCAACAGCTTCCCCGCGCCAGCGGCTGCCAGAGCCGGTCGTTGGTCGAGAATCCCGTCCGAGCGTCCGAGAAAGACCGGTCCCTCCCAGACCTCGCCGTCGAACCGCGCCACGTGCTCGAACCACTGTGTGCCGAGCGGCCCCCAAATGTCGCCTGCCGAGGTCCGAAATGCCAAGAAGACGTTCCCCGACTCATCGATCGCCAGCCGAGGATACCCTTCACGGGCGATTTTGCCGCGGGGGTACGGAGTCGAACCGGGGGCGCGCCGCGAAGCCAACTCGGGGTCGGGTTGCGGAGAATACTCCGAATACCTGCGTCGCCCTGGCCCGCGGTTGTTCGGGTTGGACGCGGGGACGCTTTCGAACACTTCCGCAACGGGCGCAGCCGGCCTGTACAGGCGCTCGCCCTCAAGCACCTTCACTCGAACAGTCGTGTCCTGGTAAAGCCCCGAACCTGTTGTCTCGTAGGCACCAAAATCCTTGCCCCAGCCAGCGAACGACTCCTCGTACGCAACCCAAAGCCGGTCTTCCTTGTCGAACGCAACACTCGACCGCGCTTCGAAGAGAGGACTGGTAGCCACCGCGGTCGGGTCGTCCATCTCCATCTGACGGTCATAGGCCATCCGGCGCACGAAAACGTCATAGTTCCCGCTGTCATAGGTGTCCCAGGAAACGGCTACACCCCCATTCCCGGCGGCCGCAATCTGCGGGGCCCAATCGCTCTTATCCGAAGTCGAGACCCTTTGCTCGGCCGAGAATCCGTCACCCGTTTGCCGTGCGACCAGAACATCGAAGCTTCCCCGATAGCCCTGCCACGCGATCCACACCATCCCGTCGGACGCGGTCGCCGCGACCGGACTGATGTCGGACCCGGGATGGGTCGTAACGCGCCGCTCGACCGACCAGCGCCCGCGGTCGCGGTAGCTGGCGTAGATATCGAAGTTCTCACCCACCTGTTTCGACCGGATGACCCACACCCTTCCGTCTTCGTCGACCGCGACGGCGGCGCTGTAGATGTCCTCGCCCCCTTCGCTGACAGGCTCGGGCGCTCCCCAGGCCCTCTGGGCGATCGAATACTCGCGCAGCCATACTCGATCCCCTCCCACTGGTCGCGCGAGAGGATCAAAGGATTCAGGTTCGGACTGTAGCTGGCGGCGCCACCTCTGCCCTCGATCCCCGTGAGTGAACTCGACGTAAGCCATGTACACGGTGTCGCCATCGACAGCCGTAGCTGGCAGGTCCTGCTCTTCCACTGAGTCTGTGAGCACCGTCACAACTGGAATGCGCTCGACAGATACACGCCCTTCCAGCAGCATCTTGGGAGTTCCGAACGCAACATCGGACGGCCGGAACGACATGTCACCCTGCTCGGTCCGGATCCGGAATCGCGGATCGGCATCCAGGGTGTCCGCGAGAACATACACGCCCGTTTCAAGGGCGGGGTAACGATCAGTGTCCGAATTCCCGCGCGTTAGGGCCACGCGGCGCGTCGCGAGCCTCCAGCCCGACCCACGGACCGAGTCATCTCGTCCCAACCGCCATCCGGAAACATCGAGGATCCGTGCCCCTGTCGCCTCAATCGACCCATCCCAGCGGGCCGGTTCCTCTTCGCCAACGCCGAATAGAATGCAGTACTGAACCGTTTCCGCGTGAATCAAGCCGGGAATCATCAGCACTAGAGGTAATAGGTGTCGCATTGCCATTGGAGATATCCTCTCAGCGCCCCTATTCTAGATTGGACTCCCAGTCTGGAGAGCCCACGATGTCTTGAGAACTGCCGATGCGATTCGGCCAAGAGCCCCCGACATCGAGGACTTAGTCGAACTGTTCCCGCTCCACGCAAGGATATGTCGGCCTGCCGGCTACTGCAAGGAGGATCGCGCGGCCCGCAAAGGGCGGCACCGGCTTTAATTCGGACGGCGCTACGCATGCTACTCCGGTTCTGGCATTCTTGTTGGAGCGAGGTGCATTCATGCCGAAAAGAAGCCGATCCCGATTGATCCGATTGCTGGCGCTATTCACGATGGCAGGTGCCAGCCTGCAGTTGCCCGCGCAGCCGTACCCGAACCCCTACCGGATGGTGGAGGATTGGGCAAAGTTGCCCGAGGGCCGCAACCCGGGAGCAATTGGAGGCGTCGTCATCGACCCTGACCAAGAGCACGTTTGGGCGGTCATTCGCTGCGATGCCGGTCCGGAGAAATTTGGTTACGAGTGTCTCGACTCCGACCTTGACGCAGTAGTGAAATTCAGCTTGGAGACCGGCGAGACCGTCGAGAGCTTCGGCGGCGGCATGTTCATTTGGCCGCATGGCATTGATGTGGACCCGGACGGCAACGTCTGGGTCACGGACGCGGCGAACGCCTCCCGAGTGCCACAGGGAGAGCGCGGGCACCGGGTCATCAAGTTCAGCCCGACTGGCGAAGTGCTCATGACTCTCGGGACACCTGGAGTGCCGGGCGACGGACCGGACCACTTCAGGTCTCCCGCTGATGTCGTGGTCGCGGACGATGGCTCAATCTTCGTCGCGGACGGTCACTACAGGGACGGCAACAACCGTGTCGTGAAATTCTTGAAGGACGGCCAGTTCATCAAGTCCTGGGGTAAGACGGGCTACGGTCCTGGCGAGTTCCATGTGCTTCACGCCCTCGCGTTCGATTCACGGGGCCGCCTGTTCGTTGCCGACCGGGAGAACAATCGAATCCAGATTTTCGATCAAGAGGGGGAGCATCTCGCGACATGGACTCAGTTCGGGCGCCCGAGCGGGATCTCGTTCGACGCTCACGACAACATCTACGTTGCCGACTCCGAGTCCGACGACGTTCAGAACCCGGGGTGGGAGATGGGACTGCGCATCGGAGATGCCAAGATGGGCTGGATACGCTATTTCGTCCGTTTCCCTTGGGGAGACCCGCGCAGCACCAGGGGGAGCGGTGCGGAATTCGTTGCCGCCGACGACGAAGGCAACCTCTACGCCGGCGAGCCGTTTCGCCGGGTCCTGCAGAAGTACGTGCGGGTGATGCCCTAGCGCACATTCGACAGATTTTTCGGGACATGGGGATGAAACTCCTAACGGATAAAGGAACTTCATCGTCCAGGCTCTGCCACACCCGGGTCTAGGTAACGACGCCAGCTCGCGACCCTGGAAACACAATCGCTTACGCGCGGGTATGTCAACAACATGGGCTATTGCTCGGTCTCGGGACGCTCGCGCGCCTCATCGGGAAATTCTGCCGCGGTTCTCGGGCGTGGACAACGCCACAACCCCGCAACGGAGATTCCCCTTCCAGGTCCCCGGAGACCCGGGGCTGCCGCGCCGTGATGAAGCGTCCCAACGCGTCGGCCGGATCGAGCATAAGGGCGGCCTCACGGACATCATGGCTCGGACGAGCGCGCTCGCCTTGTAGCGCATCCGCCCGACCGTACCGCCGCTGCCGAATTGCTGGGCAACGGGTCGGTCCCCGCACGTTCTCTCAGGTCACCCTTCGTCGATTGAACGCACGCGCCGCTGGTTTCTCCCTGCGCATTTGAAGCCGTCAGATGGAGGCATCCACTCCATCGCTCTCGGCTTGATTGCGGACCGCATCCATCAAATGCGCTCCAATACTCGAACGGTTCGCTCATTGTCCACGTTGCCGGTATTGAGCGTCGTGTTGGGCTCCAGAAGCACAACCTCGCAGGGTTCCTCGGCGACGGGTCTGTGCTCGACACCATGCGGGACGATGATGAACTCTCCCGGCCCGAGGACCTGAGCCTCCTGGTCGCGAAACCCCATCCGCAGGCGACCCGAAATCACAAGGATGAGCTCATCTTCCTCATCGTGTCTGTGCCAGACGAACTCGCCCTCGAGCTTGACCAGCCTGATGTGAAAATTGTTGATGTCGCCAGCAACTCTTGGCGACCAGGTTTCCTCGAACGCGGCAAACCCGTCCGCGAGATTTACCTTGGTTATCAAATCTGCCCCCTGAATTCAGGCACTCCAACGAGGGCATTGGCCCACGTTATCACGCCTTCGAGCGTGGAGTTTGGGTGCATTCGGCGTCCAGAGTCCGGAGGGACGAGCAGCGTCCCGGACCAAGACCCCGAGGCGGCTCCCTGACTATGGACGCGAATGCGCCCGGATGGAGCCTACCCCCGCGCAATCGGAAGCTGCCCATGCTTACGGAAGAGATCGTTCAGTGCCTCACCTAGCAGGGACGGGGCCGTCCGTGCCTGCATGGCACCGTGCATGCGTAGCTGGCGTTGGACGGCCTGGGAGAAGTGGCCGGCGATCGTAGTACCCCGCGCGAAACCCGCTCCGGCGGCTGGTACGCCCGCTCTTGCCCACTCCCAGCAGTTCCGTCATCTCCTGCTCGAGATCCTCCTGCACTGTCCTCTGGATCAGTTCCCGCGCCCAGTCTTCATCCTGCCGCAGGATCGCTTGCAACGACGCTCTCGGCGTCGCACCCTGCTTGGGCTAGCGCTCAAAGCTGGCAGCACGGAACAGCCCGAATCGTTAACGAGGTCGGGAAGCAGCCGGAGTCCTAGTTTTCATCTGAAGGGACCGCATCATCCGGAACAGTCTGCTCGATGAAGCGGCGGGCGGCATCGACCGCGCCGCCTGTTTCGTCTGCCCCCGGCACGAACTTGGCGAACTTGACCATGTCGGCTTGTCTCAGAAACCGGCGCAATAACTGCTGGTGATCGCCGCGAACCTGCGGGGCGTTCGCCAATGCCGTGAGAAACTCGTCGGTTGTCTGCTCGGGTGCACGCAGGCCGAAGCGGTCCTCGATGTAGTGGCGCACAATGTCCGAAAGGCGCAAATAGAACAGCTTGAGATAGCCTTCCGCAAGCAGGTTTTCGGCGAGCAGGGCGTCTAACTTGGCCAGCGCCGCTTCGTGCGCGGTGACCCTGCGCGGGACGGATTGGGTCTGACGCCGGCGATACCACCACCATCCCGCTGCCGCCAAAGCCGCACAGGTCGTCAATGCCGCGAGCACCCACCACCACCAAGGCACCGGCATGTCTACGGGATCGGCGATTTCGCGCAATTCGGCACTTTCCGGATCCTCGAGCACGCTTTCGACCGAGACTTTCAGTGGATCCGTGGCGATCTCGTCGGCACCGTTGGAAACGACGGTCAAGGCCGGCACTTCATACTCGCCCGGCAGGAATGGCTGGAGCTCGTACTCGCGGCCGTGGACGACCCGACCACCTTCGAGGAGATGCATCGGCAGCGTCTGCACCTGGGTCACCGCGAAATCCCCCAGCCCGTCGTTCAATTTCGGGAAATCGATCGAATCACCTTCAGGGCACTCGATCTCAATCCGTAGCAGCGCGCTCTCCACGGTTGTCAGTGCCGCCTTGTCCAGCGTCAGCTCGAGCCGGAGATCGCCCATCTCGTGGGTTTGGGTGATCGCGGCGGCGGAATCATTCCCGCCAGGACCGGCCGTGCCACACGATTGGGCCACGGCGGCCACGGTCAGCACCACTACGACACGCCATCGACTCCCGGGCAGCGCGCTCGGACCCTTCATCGCCGCCTGCCCCGCCTTTGGAACAGCTTCCGCAAATCCCGGACATAATCCCTGCCAGTCAGCACCTCGACATCATCGATTCCGGTTGCTCGAAAGTAATCCCGACGATGCTCAATGCGCCGGAGCGCCTCCTCGGCATAGGCGCGACGGACTTGGGCGCTTGAGGTGTCGAGAAGGACCGACTCGCCGGTCTCGGCATCCTGAAGCTCGATCAGTCCCACGTCCGGCAATTCTTGCTCCCGCGCATCGCCGACTGCCACCGCGACGAGATCGTGCCTGCGTGCCAGGACACGCAGTTGCTTGCCGCTGTCCTCCTCGATCGTCTTGGGCGTGAGGAAGTCAGACACCAGGAAAACCACACCCCGCTTGTGAGTTACCCGCCCGAGAAACTCCAGCGCGGAAGCCAGGTTGGTGCCGTGCCCCGCCGGCTCGAATCGCAGCAACTCGCGGATCAATCGCAGCACATGGGTGCGACCCTTGCTGGGAGCGATCGAAAGTTCGATGCGGTCGGTGAAGACGATCAGGCCGACGTTGTCGTTGTTGCGAATCGCGGCGAATGCCAGCAAGGCGCAAAACTCCGCGGCAGCTTCGTTCTTGAGCTGGCTGCGGCTGCCGAACGACCCCGATGCCGACAGGTCAACGACCAGCCAAACTGTCAGTTCCCGTTCCTCGACATAGCGCTTTACGAATGGCTTGCCCATCCGGGCCGTCACATTCCAGTCGATGCTGCGGATTTCGTCACCCGGAGCATACTCGCGCACCTCCTCGAACTCGATGCCGCTGCCCTTGAAGACGCTGTGGTATTCGCCAGCCAGCACGTCGTCAACCGCCTTGTCGGTCTGGATTTCAATCAGGCGGATCTTCTTGGCAACGCTTCGGGTGAAGTCCTTGATGTCCATTGGCCTGTGATGGCTGGCAAACGACTCGCCGCAGGCGGGGATCTAGGGAACTTCGACGCCGTCCAGCACCTGCCGGACGATGTCTTCAGAATTGAGTTCCTCAGCTTCCGCTTCGTACGTCACCATCACGCGATGCCGCAAGACGTTCCTCGCCACAGATTTGACGTCTTGCGGAGTGACGTACCCGCGGACTTCGAGCATGGCGTGGGCGCGCGCGGCCATTGCCAGGTAGATCGTGGCCCGCGGCGAAGCCCCGTGCCTGATCCACTCAGCGATCTTCAAGCCATACGCATCCGGGCGACGCGTGGCTTCGACCAGGTCGACGATGTACTCCTCGATCTTGGCGTCCATGTAAATCGAGTCAGCCAGTTCCCGCAATCGAACGATGTCACCGGGCGTGAGCACCGCGTCGACTTGGTAATCCGCGCTTGATCGCGCCATTCGACGCAGGATCTCGAGTTCCTGCTCCCGGGTCGGATAGCCGACCCTGAGCTTCAACATGAATCGGTCGACTTGAGCCTCCGGGAGCGGATACGTGCCCTCCTGCTCGATCGGGTTCTGGGTGGCAAGCACCAAGAAGGGATCCTCAAGACCATATGATCCTTCGCCGATCGTGACCTGGCGTTCCTGCATTGCCTCGAGCAGTGCGCTTTGCACTTTCGCGGGGGCACGGTTGATTTCGTCCGCCAGGACGATGTTGGCGAAGATCGGCCCCTTTTTCGTGCTGAAACCGCCGTCGGCGGGGGAATAGATCAACGTGCCGATCAGGTCTGCGGGTAGCAGGTCCGGCGTGAACTGAATTCGGCTGAACGACGCCTGGATCGTCTTCGCCAGTGTCGTGACCGAGAGCGTCTTGGCCAATCCCGGCACTCCCTCGATGAGGACGTGGTTGTTACACAGCAGTGCGAGCAGCAACCCGTCGACAAGCTCTTCCTGGCCGACGATGACCCGCCCAATTTCACGACGCACTGTAGCCAGAACGGCCGCTTCAGCTTCGACGCGGCGACCGGTTTCGCGAACGTCCCGTGCTTGCGGAAGGAGGGTTTCGGACGCCAAGGCTGATGTTTCGTCCACCACTTTGCCTAATTTATCAAAGCGGCAAGTTCTGCTTGGGTGTCCGGCCCGGCATTGCACCACAGGACAGCCCCGACACGATGCCAGCATTGGACCTGCCGGCATCTGGATTGCACCAGGCCGCAGCCCAAACCGATCGCCACGACCCACCGATCACGATCGGGAAGCTGACTCGCTTCACGAGTTGAGCGCTGTTGCCGATGTCCGGCCAGGCCAGTCCCTACGGCTCGTTTGCCGTCACCCCTGCGTCTCGCGATCCCTGGACGATCTCCGCCAGATACCCTTGCGCCAGGATCGCGGCGCCATTGATCTGTTCGGTAACAAACGCGAAGCCTTGGCCGTGCTGGAAGCCGCACTCGGCTACTAGATAGCCTTGGAAATCGGTAACCGCGTCCACCCCCTGCAAGACATTGCCGTCCGACAGCGTAAACGCAAGATTCTTGCCAGCCTGGAGTTCAACTGACGTCTGCGCGACGAGGTCAACCTGGCCTTCCGCGTTCGAGTTGTGGTACTGCAAGCGGCACCGCCCGGCCTGGAAGCGCGACCCAAGCGGATCAGCCGACGTGTTGGTGATCACGATGGCAGTATCGAAGTTGTTGCGGTTCGTCACAAACGGGAAGAACAGGGACGTTCCACAATTGTTGAGTTGAATCCTGGGACGAGGCGATGGATTCGATTCCACGAATCGAACGCCTTGGCCAGCGAGTCTCGGCCCGGCTGGCGCAAGGCTCGCCGTCACCGTGACCTCTCCGCCCTGAAGCATCTCTGCCGATCCAGCGGAACGCGTCAACTTCACAGGGATCCTACAGTACTCGACAGCCAACGGGTCAGCGCGGGCCACCTCATACCACACTGCCGTCCCGTCCTCGGCGGAGGTCGGCACACTGCGCTCTATGGGTTGTCCGGAAGCGACCGTCCCTCCAAGCCCGTACTGGTCGGCGCCATTGACAAGTCCCAGCGACAGGGACCCCGAAGTTGCGGGGCCAGGACAAGCGACAGTGGTCGGCACCGAAACCGACACACCATCAGGAAGGCCGGACAATCCGATACGGATGCGGGTGCCCAACGCCGCAAGCCCAGATCCCCCCCCGCCTCCTCGAATCGGGTAGTAGGATTCCTCCCATCCCGGATCACCCGGACGGACGCTCGCCTTGGGTGCCGTCTTGAAGGCATAGGCAAATCCCTCGGCGACCGTGACCTCGACAGATGCCTCGAGATGAGAGCAAAGACGGTCAGGCTCCGGCGCGCTCGCTTTGACCCGAATCCCACGAGCCGCCTCCGCAACGGTGAGGACGCTGCCATCCAGTTGGACGGGGACATCGGGCGACCTCAGTGATAAATGGGCCTTGACCGAAATAGCCGCCGTACTTGGTTCTACGCTGGCCCCCATCTGGGCTGCGTTCACTCGGATATTCGTCAGCCGGATCGTGGTGGTCCATGGATGGCACCCTCCTTCGACGCCGATCCTCCCGCTGCAATCCGCCACCGGTTCAGCCATTGAATTCTCGCCGCCGATCGCCGCCCCGGGGATCGGGATGGCAATCCCGTCCCATCGGAGCCTGCTGGAATCAAGCGGCTCCACGCGAGCAAGCACCGGATCCTGCACGGTCATGTTGCCGACGGCGCAATTTGTAAACCGGCGGTCCGCTCCGACGCTCTCGCAACGTTTCCCGTTGATGACCAATACGGCGTCGGTCACGGTCGGACCGAGCCCGTAGTCGGTGCGATTGCTGCTGGCAGCGTTGAGCGATACAGACAAGTCCGCTTCAAAGTATCCCCGCGGCTCGAAGCCGGACGCAGGCGCGGCGTTGTGGCACGTGAGCAAGATGTCGCCGACGAGTTCGTTCATGCCCTCGCCGCGTACGAGCGGCGGGGTCGAAGACGCGGAACATCGGATGACACCGACTTCTGCGCTAGGGACTGGGGATACCGACTGCGCGGGCAGGCTAGGGATCCACAGGACAATGGCGGCGAATACCGCGGGTTTGCAGCAACCTGCCAGGCAAGTCGCCATTATCGTCCGGCCTCGCTCGGAACGAGCCGCTTGCCTTCCGAATTGATCGGGACGACAGGTGCAATGTAGCCCATTCCTAAATCGGGAATCGCGCCGAACCCGTCAGAAATGAACGCATAACCTCGGGCACCTGGGTAACCACAGACGGCCATCACGTATCCCTGGTACTGTTCCGTACCCAGGATGTTCTGGACGGGATTGCCGCCGGAGACCGTGAATACGAGTTGCTGGCCGGGATTGAGAGGCGTGGAGTGCTGGACCAACAGGACTTCCTCGCCGCCCGCCGCCGAGCCATAGTAATGCAACTGGCATGAGCCAGCCTGTGCTGTCTGTGCGCCGCTCAGGGAGTGTAGCGATCCGTGGGTGATCACGATGCCGGTATCGAATCCGCCTTGGTTGGACACGAACGGGAACAAGAGAGTCGTTCCGCAACCAGCGAGGTCGGCGCGGGTCTCATCAAGGCTGGACGGAGGCACAAAGCGCGGAATTGGCGCTTCCGAACTGGCAGAACGGACCGCGCTCCGCGGAGCGAAGCCGGCCGCGACCTTGGCGCGGGCATTCGCCACGCGACCAGAGTCGGCTTCGAACCGAACTGGAACATGACAGTCTTCCACCTTGAGCGGCGCGTGCGAGAGTACTTCGTAGAAGACTTGGCCAGTCCCGCTGTCGAGCATGACGGGCACCATCGATCCAACGGCGCCTGAGCCTGAAGTCGCACTGCCACCCAGGCCCGCTCCAGAGTGGCCTGTCACCAAGCCGATCGTGAGAGCATCGCGGTGTGCCGAAGTGGCGCCATCGAATTCGGGCTGGTAGCACGCCAGCGAGGAAGGCAAGCTGATCGAGATACCCTCGGGTACATCGCTGAACTCAAGTCCGACTCGAGTGGGGGGGGAAGCACCCGCGTTGACGGTCGCTGGCGCACCAGTACGAAATGCGCTTGCGAATCCCTCGCGCAAATGGACGGTTGCGCGCCCGAGTTCGTCGCCCAAGCAAGCGGAAACGGTGTCTTCGCCCTGGACGCCGAGCCCGAGGCCGGCGACAGGATGCGCGAGCTGCAGGACACTGTTTCGCACCGCAATGCCGGCGTCAGAGCGGATTGTTACTGAACCCGTCACCGGCATTCCCGCCGAACCTGGTCCCGTAGCCAGTTGCAGCTGGGCCGCATTCACTCGGATGTCACGAATCCGCATCTCGGCAACCCAGGGCTCGCCGTCCGCCTCTCCGTCAGCGGCAAGCGGAAGGGTCACATCGGCCCAAGTGAGCCTGTTGAGGTCAGCCAGGCGGCCAAACTGCGGATCCTGCACCTCGCTGGAAGGCGCCCCGCACGAGCCGTAGGTCGAGCCGGTTGCCGCCGGGCTAGCGCAATCATTCCCGTTCACAACGAGCACTGCATCCGCGGTATCGCTGCCTCCCTCCGCGGACCCCGTCGAATTCGTAACGCTTGCGTTCAGCGCAACCGACACCTCGACTCGGAGAGTGCCAGCAAGAACCGGCGCCGATGTCGAGTCCGACGTACAGGTCAGGAGGATGTCCGCCAATGGCTCGGCGATTCCTTCCGCATAGACCGTTTGCGGCAACGCGGCTGCGGTGCAGGAAATTGCGGGCCAGGGCTGTCCGAGGACAGGACAGCACAGCAAAACACCGAGGAGACCGCCGAGCAAACGTGAGCGTGCCTTGCTCAATGCATCCTCTTCCTTGGCCATTCTCGCATAGGCCTTGCGATTCGGAGGAGTCGGGTCGGGCACTCCCGAGTGCCCGACCCGGCCGTCTATTCCGACAGCGCCAAACCGGCTGGGGAGGCCAAAGACCTAGCCCACGAGAGCGAAGGCCCGGCTCAACGCTTGGCCGGTGATTCGGCTCGCCTCGTCGTCATCCATGTCGCGGAGTTCCCTGTTGAATGGCTCGGCCCGAATCGGACCGTCGTAGCCTATTGCTACAAGCGCTTCCAGAAAGTCCCGGATGTCGATTACTCCGGTGGCGAGCGGGAGTTCTCGCTGGTTGTCGAACTGGTCGTCGCGCGCTATCCCAGACGGGGCGTCGTTGAGGTCCGCCGACACCACATCGGAATTGGACAACGTCCTGATATCCGCCCCGGTCTCGCCCGAGGTCCACCAATGCCAGGAATCCAGGACGATCCCTACATTCCTCGCACCGATTTCGGCGATCAGGTCTTTCGTTCCTGCCATGGTGTGCACAAACGAGTACCGCATCGCCGTCCAGTTGCGCTTGGTGCCTACATATTCGAGTCCGAGTCGCAAGCCTCGGTCATGGAGCACGTCCGCTACCTTGCGCAAGCGATCCGCTGTGAGCTTCATGTTCTGCATATAGGTCAGCGTGTCGCTGGACGGCCTCAGCCATGTGCCAATCCGTGTCACGCCGGCGGCTTGCAACGCGTCCGCCTGTCGGGGCAGCCCCGCCAAGCTCTCATCGAATTCTGCATCGCCCTTGCGAAACTCGACCGGCAGACCGGCGGCGGCCCACCGTAGCTCGTGTTTCTCCAGGGCCTCGACATGCCGTCCGACCCCGTCTCGGAGCAGGTCCTGCGGGAACGGCTGGACCGAGTCGAAACCGTGCTTCGCTGCCAGTTCGATCGCAAGAGTCTGGTCGGCCGCGACACCTAGGCTGCCTGGGACAAACGCGGTATAGAATCTCCGCTGCGCGGCCGAAACCGGGATTCGAGAAATGCTGCCCGCAGCCAGGCCCGCACGAATAAAGTCCCGTCGGCCGATCGTTCGCGAATCGTTCGCTCCGTTCCACATAGCGGAAAAAATATAGCAAGCAGCAGCGCTGCCATGCGTCAAGGGAGTTGGTCTACGCCCCTCTATACAAGCTTTGTGGAAAATGTTTCGAGATTTGTGTATCATTTGAGAGTAGGGTCACCGTGACAGACGAGAGTTTTATTCGTCGCCAGACCGAGATCAGTGAACAGTCGAGCCCGCCTCGGAGGCGGGTGTCGCCATGGGCAGTTTGGGTATACGGGCTACCCGCCCTTGCCCTGCTGCTTGGTGTGATGCACGCCTTTGGAGCAGGCCCCTTCCAACCGCTGACGAAGACGTTGGCGAGCGAATCCCAACTGGAACAACAGATCGTCGATCTCAAGGAAGAGACTCAGGCCCTTGAAGAGGAGGTCGAGTCTCTAATGCCCGGGAACTTCGGCATCGAGAAGCACGCCCGGGAGCAGCTGTTCTGGTCCAAGCCGGGAGAGATCGTGGTGCACCTCCCCGACAAGCAGTAGTCTCCCCGGGCCGGCATTAGCAACGCTGCGGCCTCAAGACAGCCAATCAATCAAAGTTGGAACTCTCGGATGTCGCTGGGGAGGCAGAAGCCTCGGCCGGATACAATGATGTCCGCATTGACGAGTTCGAGTGTCCAGCGGGTGCACGGTTCACCTAGAGTCCCTGGCCAGTACCGTATCGGACCGTCGTCGGTCATCATCGCCGTTGTCGTTTCCGCTCTCGCCACTTCGCTCGCCAAGGGGAAGACGGACTTTGCCACGGATATCCTGCCGCTAGTCAAAGAGCGTTGCGCGGCCTGCCACTTTGGCGAGGGCGGCGAGGCAAGCCTGTCCCTTGTCAGCCGCGAAGCCATGCTCCGGGGAGGCAAGAGTGGTCCGGCCGTCGTGCCAGGCGATCCGGACGCCAGCCTGGTGATCGCCAAGATCTCCGGAGCCAATCCCGCAATGCCACCGGTGGGTCGATCGCTGACCGCCGCAGAGGTCGAGACCTTCCGTCAATGGATCGCAGACGGAGCCCATTCGGAAGGCTACGAAACGCCCGGAACCCAGACGTGGTGGTCGTTCCAGCCCCTGTCCAAACCGAAGGTGCCGGATGGCGCCCCGAAATGGGCTAGGAATGAAATCGATCGGTTCGTGTGGGCCAGGCTTGACGAGGTGGGCTTGGGCCCGTCCGCGGAAGCCGATCGGGCAACCTTGATTCGGCGCCTCAGCTACAACCTCCGCGGCCTGCCCCCTGACCCTGCCGAGGTCGATGAATTTGTGAACGACCCCCGTGGCGACGCATACGAGCGGCTGGTCGACAGGCTGCTGGCCTCGCCGCGCTACGGCGAGCGCTGGGGACGTCACTGGCTGGATGTCGTGCACTACGGTGAATCCCATGGCTATGACAAGGACAAGGCCCGCCGAAGCTCGTGGCCTTACCGCGACTACGTCATCCAGAGCCTGAATCAGGACAAACCTTACTCCCGATTCGTTCGCGAGCAACTCGCTGGAGACGTTCTCTGGCCAAGCGATCCAGAAGGGGTGATCGCCACCGGGTTTATCGCTGCCGGCCCTTGGGACTACGTCGGCCACGCCGAGCTGCGCGAAGGCACGAAAGACAAGAAGATCGCGCGACTGCTGGACCGCGACGACATGGTAGCGACAACGATGTCGACATTCAGCAGCCTGACTGTGCATTGCGCGCGGTGCCACGATCACAAGTTCGACCCCATCCGTCAAGCCGATTACTACGCCCTGCAGGCTGTCTTTTCCGGAGTGGACCGCGCGGAGCAACCGTTCTTCGACGATCCGGAAACGCATTCGCTCGGCCGTGACTTGTGGTTCCGCATCGGAGACATCGAGAGAGAATTGCTGCCGTACGCAACAATTCTGGCTGAGTCCAAGAGCCCGACCATCGGGCAGCTGGACAAGGAGAAACACCAACTCGCAGAAGAGAACAAGGACCTGTTGCCAAAAGTCGGGGAGACCGACACGCCCAGAACTGTTGCCCGTCGGAGGGAGATTGCACAGCGAATAAAGGAGCTCGACGCCGAACGCAAGCAGCTGGCCATTGAATTGATGGAAGGGGATGTCCGGGATGCTTACGAATCGCTGGTTGCCAGCCTGGAACGCTTGAGAGCGGACTTCGCCGCTCTCCCCCAACCTTCATACGTGTACAGTGCATCGCGATACTTCAACACCTACGGGCGATTCACGCCCGCGTGGACGGCGCGGCCAGTCCACGTGCTAGGCAAGGGCAGTGTGGAAGCGCCGCTCGGCCAGGCCCACCCGGGCGCTGTCTCGGCCGTTCCTGGGCTGACCGCTCGATTCGAGCTGGATCGGTCCGCAGGCGAGGGTGCTGCGCGCGCGGCGCTCGCCGCTTGGTTGGCCGACTCCTCCAACCCGCTGACTTGGCGTTCGATCGTCAACCGGGTATGGCACTATCATTTCGGGCGAGGCATCGTCGATAGCCCGAACGACTTCGGAAAAATGGGCGGGGTGCCCACGCACCCGGACCTGCTCGACTGGCTCGCGGTCGATTTTCGCGATGGTGGTGGTTCACTGAAAGCGCTTCACCGGCAGATCCTGACCAGCGCTACCTACCGGCAGTCTTCAAGCCCGGACGCGAAGGGATCGAGGGTGGACTCCGACAACCGCTTCCTCTGGCGGATGAACCGCAGGCGCCTCGATGCAGAGGCCGTACGGGACGCAGTGCTGGCCGCGGGAGGCCAGCTGGACCTGGAAATGGGCGGACCGTCAGCGGAGCATTTCTATTTCAAGGACGATCACTCGCCAGTCTACGACTATGCCCTCTTCGACGTGACGAGCCCGGCAGCCCGGCGACGCAGTGTATACCGTTTCCTCGTCCGCAGCGTCCAAGACCCGTTCATGGAGAGCCTGGACTGCGCGGACCCATCGCTCCTTGTCCCCAGGCGCAACAGCACGCTCACTGCGGTCCAAGCCCTTGCGCTGCTCAACGATCCACTGATTATTGAGCAATCACGGCGTTTCGCTGGTCGCCTGCGTTCAGCAGGGAGCAATCTCGCGTCGCAAATCGACGACGCAGTTCGCATAGCGCTTGGCCGGGCCGCCAGCGAACGAGAAATCGCAGCGTTGGCGTCCCATGCCCGGAAACACGGTCTGGAGCACGCCGTTCGACTCCTGCTGAACAGCAACGAGTTCATATTCGTGGACTAGAGCCATGCCGGATCCCAGCTCAATGCCACCGCCCAACCGCCGACAATTCCTTGAGCAATGGGGCGGCGGGCTGGGTTCGATCGCGCTAGCGCATCTCCTTGCCCGCACATCGCCCGCGGCAGGCAGCAGTCTGAATGGAGGCTTGCACCATCCGGCCAAGGCCAAGCGGGTCATCCAGCTGTTCATGTCCGGGGCGGCGAGTCAGTGCGACCTGTTCGATTACAAGCCATTGCTAGTTGAGCGGAACGGGGAGAGATTCGATCCGGGTGGCAAGGTGGAGCTATTCCAGAGCAGCCCTGGACCGGTGATGAAAAGCCCGTGGACCTGGCGGCAATACGGCGAGTCCGGCAAGTGGATGAGCAGCCTCGTGCCGCGACTCGCCGCGTGCGTGGACAGAATGGCCTTTTTCCCGTCGATGGTCGCGACATCCAATGTCCACGGTCCCGCCACTTTCATGCAGAACACTGGATTTGTGCGTCCCGGCTTCCCGAGCTTGGGCGCTTGGATCTCGTACGGACTGGGCAGCCTGACGGACGACCTCCCGTCGTTCGTGGTCCTTCCGGACGCCCGCGGCTTCGCGCCGAACGGCCCTGGCAACCATTCTGCGGGGTTCCTTCCCGCGCAGCACCAAGGCACCATGATCCGAGCGGGGCGGGAAAACCCGATCCACGACCTGTTGCCACCGCAATCGGCCGAATTCATTTCGCCCGAAAGCGAAGCAGAAGGTCTCGCACTACTCAAGAGGCTCAACTTGCGTCACATGGAAACACGCGAGGGCGACAGCCGGCTGGATGCGCGCATCCGAGCTTATGAGATGGCAGCTCGACTGCAGGTAACCGCTCCGGAAGTCCTGGACGTCACCGGCGAGTCCGCTGCCACCAAGAGGCTCTACGGGATGGACGACCCCGTCTCGGAAGACTTCGGCTTGCGGTGCTTGACCGCTCGACGCCTGCTGGAGCGAGGAGTCCGCTTCGTTCAGGTATGGAGCGGTGCCGACAACGGTTTCCCCCGCCGCAACTGGGACAGTCACGAGAACCTCGAAAAGGATCACGGCATGATGGGCCGCTCCATGGACAGGCCGTCAGCCGCACTGATCAAGGACCTGGCAGCTCGCGGCATGCTTGAGGACACGATCGTCTACTGGACAACGGAGTTCGGACGAATGCCCTGCAGCCAGGGGACCAAGGGCCGGGACCACAATCCGTTCACGTTCACGTCGTGGCTTGCCGGTGGCGGAGTCCGTGGCGGAATGGTCTACGGTGCGAGCGACGAATGGTCATACAAGGCACTGGACAAGCCGATCTATTGCTACGATCTGCACGCTACGGTATTGCACTTGCTCGGGATCGACCACACGCGGCTGACTTACCGTCACAACGGTATCGACCGGCGCCTGACGGATGTCCATGGACAGGTCATCGAAGACGTGCCCGCGTGATCATCGAAGGCCCGCATCCCACAGCATCTATTGCGCCCGAAGTTCCGAGCCAGCGAAACTCAAGGAGTGGCGGTTCCAGGATCATCAAAGCTGGTCGCCGCACGACTGGCCGCGGTTAGAGATCGGATCGCAAGAGCCGAGAGTCTCAGCGGGCGAGCTTCGGGTTCCGTAACGCTCGTCGCGGTGTCCAAGCGGAAGCCCGCCGAAGATATCGTTGCGGCATACCATGCCGGCCAGAGGGATTTCGGAGAGAACTACGTCCAGGAATTCGAAGCCAAGGCTGCGGAGATGCCCGACATGCCGGAGGCCCGGTTCCATCTGATCGGCCACCTGCAAGGTAACAAGGCGAAGCGCGCTGCCAAGCTATTCTCAGCCATTCACACTGTGGACAGTGTCAGGCTAGCCACACGGCTGGCTCGTTGCGACGAGACACTGGACGTGTTTCTGGAACTCAAGCTGAGCGCGGAGGCAACCAAGTCGGGAATGGACGCCGACCTTCTGGAACCGGTGCTTGAAGCGGTGAACGCAGCCCGTAATCTCCGGCTGTCCGGTTTGATGACAATGCCACCGTGGACCGAAGATCCCGAGCTTTCGCGCCCCTACTTCCGAAAGCTCCGAGGACTGGCGGAGTCTCACGGCATTGCAGGTCTGTCCATGGGCATGAGCCGCGACCTGGAAGTGGCCATTCAAGAAGGAGCCACCCACGTGCGGATAGGCACCGCAATATTCGGCGAGCGCGCTCCCCGTGGCGGATGAGAACTCAGAACGGTCGAAACAGTCGGCAACAGAGGCGTCCGCTAACGAACTAGTTCCACGTCACGCTCCGGGAGCCAGCACCGCCTTCCGTCGGGCAGTTCGACCCTATACCAATCGGGACGGGTTTCCAACACCTCGAACTCGGCACCCGCATGCAGCGGATCCCGGAACGCGGGCTCGTAGCTTTGGCCGTCACCTTGCCTCGCAATTGTGTCAGGGGCCACGATCACGCCCTCGATCGTCGACCGCGCAGCGGCTCCGTCGTAAGCCAGGGAAATCAGGAACAGCGCCGCCACCACCCCGGACCCCATGGCGATTTCACGCGGCACCCAATCCTGACCAACCGAGCGCATCAACAACAGGGTCCAGAAGATCAGCCATCCACTCGCGAAGAGCCGCACTCGAGTGCTGACGGAGAACTCGTAATGCCAGAACAGCAGCGTCTTGAGCGCCTGGCCTCCCGTATTCGAATCCAGCTTGTCCTGGCGCCTGGAGCGTGCATATTCCAGGTTGCGGAGCACGTTGGGGTCAACCGGGTCGAGCCGCTCGGCCCGCCGGTAGTTCACGATCGCACGCCCAATGTCGTCCAGCTGGTGGTAGGTGTTCGCCAAGTTGTAGAAGAGCTTGCTATTGCGAACACCACGCTCGTCGATGAGGTGCCGATAACGCAAGACAGCCTTTCGATAGAGATCGCTGGCCTGCTGAGGGGCGTTGGCCTGCATCTGGTTCGCCTGCCGGAACAGATCGTTGGCTTCGCCAAAGACCGCGGCGGGCTCGCCCTGCGCGCGCAGCACGGGCATTCCAACCACTAAACCAGTCAGGAGCAGGGTCTGCGCGACTCTCAAGGCAAGCCCTCCTCAATGCCGTCGACCGCGGCTTCCGCGTCAACGACCAAGCGGCGCTTCCAATCGGTGTCCAACGATCCGCTGCCTGCGTACCTCCCCGCTTCGCATCGCTCGAAGACACTCTTCAAGGCATTGAGCGGCTCGGCCAGGGAACGGTGTCCGTTTGGTTCGCCACCCTCAACGAGCGCCCGGAGCCTGTCCTCCGCATCCCCGGCTGTCCATGCCGCAGCAGCGGTACGAGAACCGGTCAGTCGGACTCCGAGGTATTCGCGGATCGCCACAAGCACGGCCGCCGCGACTTCGCTGCCAGCAGCCTCGACATCGATCGCCCGGACGGACTTCCTCCAATGCGATAGGGCGGACCCTGCGCGCCAACGAGGCGCATTCTCGTAGTGCCGGCGAAGGCGAATCCCCAACAGCCCGAGGTAGGCAAGGGGTGGCAGCATCAGTAGAGCGAGAACCAGAGGCGCGGGCCCCAAGGCGCGCAGCCACGAGCCCAGGCCGTCCTGCATCGGCTCGAGAGCGTCGAGATCGACATAGTTGTGGGCAATGCCTTGCTCGGTCGACTCAATCTCAAGCTGCCGGGGGTCGAGACCCCGGCCTTCGGCATCGTCTGCGGTCACGACTCGGGCAGTCTCCACGTGAACCGGAATCGGCTCGCTACGCGCAATCCGGTAGGCATCCACCGTCGGGTCGAAGTACGGCAGCTCGACCGCAGGAATCTCGGTCACACCGTCATGCTTGGCCCGCAGTGTCTGGGTGAAGTGCCAAGCCGTTCCGCGTTTTTCCCCAGCTCCGATTTCACGAGGCACCCTGAAGTCCCGTGAGAGGGCCTCCTGGCTGTCGAGAGGCGGCAGCCTGGAGACTGCAAGAATCCCCGGACCATCGACCTTGAGGCTCAGCGTGATCGGTTCTCCGACCGCCACCGCAGTCGGTTTGGCCTCCGCGTGAATCTCGAACTGCCCGATCCAGCCGTTGAAGGCCGGCGGACGACCCTCGGAGGGCAGGTCCAGGACCGCAAGGCTGGGCCGATTGGAAGGGATCGCCAGGGTCTCCATGACCGGCCGACCGCCAAACGCCCCGGAAAAGACCCCGCCACCGAAAAAATCGTCGAAGAGGCTCCGCCGCCTCGGTTGGCCAGAACGCGGAGAACTGAATGTTACGGTTGCGGCAGGCAGGGTCATTGAGCCGGCGGCGCGCGGAATGAGCAGCTTTTCGAAACGCACCACGATGTATTCCCGGCCGTCGAGCGTCCCGCGCTGCTTGCGAGCGACGGCATTGCGGTCCCCGAGCCGGAACTCCAGCAGGTCGTTACCAGCCTGAGTGCGAAGTTCGGCATCCGTTGGAGAGTCTCGGATCTCGAACCGCCGGTCATCCAGCAAAGGCATGGTGAAAGAAAAATCCTGGACCTCCCGACCGATGTACCACTCCGCCGTTAGCTTCAAGGCCTGCCCGACATAGGCTCGGCTCTCCGAGAGCGATAGCCTGAACTTGAAATCGTCGTTCTCCTGGGGCGGCTGGACAGTCAGCGAAATTGGTTGAGTGCGGGCTGACCGGCCGTTCGCGGTGACGGTTAGCGACGGGATTCGCACCTGGCCGGCACGCCGAGCCGCCAAGCGGTAGTTGAGGTTGTACCCGCGCTGCACCTGGCGAGTCATTTGTCCATTCACGATGCTCACGGATGTGCTGTTGCTGGAGCCGCCCCCCGCCTCGGTTACCGAGAAACCGGCTTCGAGCGCCCCGATGTCCACCGGATCGGGATCGTCCGAGCCGCGAATCTGGATCTGCAGCAGGAACTGCTGTCCAACGAATACGCTCTGGCTCTGCACGGCGGCTTGCACCTGCAACGGCACCTCTTGCCCAACCGTTGCAGGGAGCAAGGCGACCAGACTCGCCACCAGCACAGCCTCGCGGATTCGCTCCCGCATCTACCAATCCTTTTCCACGGCGACGATCCCGCCACGCTGCAGGATCTGTCGCCTGCGCCGATCCTGCTTTTCTTTGTCCAAGATCTCTTCCATGGTCATCGCCTGGGCCTGATCGGATGGTGAGGACTCGGCTTGAGCGGAACTTGGCTCACGAGGCGCCTGCTCCCCGTCCGCCGCATCCCGCAAGGCCTGGGCGGCTGCCCGTTGAGATTTTGCTGCATCTCCCGGCTCGTTCTGGTCGAGTTGCTCCTGGGACTGCTGCTGATGCCGCGATGCATCCTCGATCCTCTGCCGGGACTGTTGGTTGGACTCCGACTTGAGCTGGTTGGTGCGCTCACTCAGGGCCTGCTGGCGGTCGGCCAGTTCCTGGGCTTTCTGATGCTGCTGCTCTCTGGCGTCCGACCCGCGCTCTTCCTGGCGATCTCGCGCCAGCTGCTCGCTCTCGTCGGCAAGCTGTTCCTGCTCCTGGGCAGCCTGCCGCAATGCCTCGTCTGGGTCCGCACTCCCGCTTCCCTGAGACTGCTGCTGTTGGTCGGCTTGCCCGTCTTGGTTATCGCGGCCTCCCCCGTCACCGGACTGCGGCTGCTGGCTGGCCTGCTCACGCAGACGTTGAATCAGGCGCCTTGTGATCTCGAGGTTGTGCGCCGAGTCAGCCCGTCGCGCGTCCGTGCTCAAGGCGTCCAGGTATGAGCGGGCGGCGGGCACGAGCAGATCGATCGCTTGGCCTGGGCTGGATTGCGCTGTGGCCTCGGCCTGCCGAAACAGAGCGTTGCCAAGGTTATGCAGGCCGGCGGCCTCGAGTTCTGGCAAGTTCCGGTCCAAGCTCTGCCGCACTGCTTCCGAATAGACTTGTGCCGCTGTCGCATAGTCCCCGCTCCTATAGAGCGCATTCGCCTTGTTCAAGGAGGCATAGGGAGAGTCCGGATCGCGTTCCAATGCCTTCTCGTATGACGTCAGCGCGCGATCGAAGGCTTCTGACCGGTACTGCTCGTTCCCCTCGTTCACCAATCCGCGAACCGTAGCCGCCTGGACCGTAGCTGGAAGGATCAACGCCACAAGCAGCCCGCCTGTAGCGCGCCGTGCGCTCGGTCGCTCTCGCAGGGCCATCTCGAGTGCCAGCAGTAGGACGCAGATTGCGAGGAAAATCTGAAACTTCTCTTCCACCGCGTCGATGGTCCGCGAACCAATCTCGCGGCCCTCGGACGAGGCGATCAGGCGTCGATACACATCACCGAAGTCAATGGCTCCCGTGGAGACGTTCAGGTAGCGGCCTCCCGGTGTCGAATCCGCCATCTGTCGCAGGGTGGCGGCGTCCAGTCTGGACCACACTTCCTGTCCCTCATGCTGCAAGAACTTCCGTTCGGCGGCCCCAGCAGGTCCCGAGCCTCCGGACGCGACCGGTATACGCTGGCCGAGTCGCTCGTCGCCCAAACCGATCACGATCAGTCGAATGCCTGCGTCGCCGGCCTCCGCGGCGGCCTCGACTGGAAAACTCTCGTGATCCTCGCCGTCCGTGATCAGCACGATGTCTCGATAGTTGCTGCGCTTGCCGTCGAAGACATCGCGAACGACCTTGCGCACTCCGTCGCCGATGAGCGATCCACCCCGGGAGACGCTCATTCCCGAGACATCGTCGAGCGCCAAGCGGAAGAAACCGTAGTCGAGGGTGAGAGGGCACTTGACGACAGTGGTTCCCGCAAACACGGCTAGGGCCACGCGATCCCCTTCCAGACGATCAACCGCGTCCAGAATCGAGAGCTTGGCACGCTCCAAGCGGTTCGGCGACAGGTCCTCGGCCAGCATGCTGCGGGACACGTCCAGCAGGAAGACAACATCGCGGCCTCGCTGGACGACCTCCTGGCGGATGTTGTCCCAGGCCGGCCGCGCAAGAGCAACCACCAAGAATCCCGTCGCCCCCAGCACGAGCGCGCTCTTCAGAACCCGGCGCGCTGGGTCGGGACGTGAGGATTCACCGAGTCGGCCCAGCAACGACGCCGCGACGAACCGGCGGATAGACTGGCGGCGACGGCGCGATGCGTAGTACATCGAGATTGCGAGCAGCGGCAGCAGCCAGAGCCCGTAAAGCATCGAGACGTGACCGAACTGGAAATCGCTCACGGAACGGTCCTCCACACGGTTTGACGCAGCAAGGTCTCAATGGAGAGCAAGGCCAGCGCAGCCAGTGCCCATGGAGCGAACGCTTCGCGATAGTCAAGATACCGAACGGCTTCAAACTCGCTCTTCTCCAACTGGTCGATCTCGGCGTGCACTGACCGCAGGGTGTCAGCGTCGGTCGCCAACCAGTACTTGCCGCCCGTGATGTCTGCAATCTCGCGCAGGGCGCGGTCGTCGAACCCGCTTCGTATTGGCACGCTCAAGCGGCCAAACGGAGTCTGGACGCCATGGTCGTCGCCAACCCCTATGGCATACACCTTGACCCCCCATTCACGGCAGAGTTCGCCCGCATCCCGGACGCTGCGGTCCCCCGCGTTGTTCTCACCGTCCGTCAGCAGGACAATGATCTTGCTCTTGATCTCATAAACCGACCCCTCCCCGGTTTGCCGTTCCAGGGTCTGCTCGGCTTGCCTGAGACGCGCAGCGGCCAGTGCCACTGCATCCCCGATCGCCGTGCCGTCCTCACTGCGGTCCTCGGCGAGCTTGACGGTCCCGAGCAGTTCCAGCAACGTGTCGTGGGACAGGGTAAGCGGGCAAACAGAATCCGCGTAGCGCGCGAAGGTCGTCATTCCGATCAAGTCGTTTGGACGCCCTTCCAACTCGCCCTCCGTTGGGTCGATGAACTCCCGGAAGACCCGCTTCACCCCGTCAAGCCGCGTCAGGTTACGGCCACCGAAGTTCATGCGCTCTCCCATGCTGGACGAGCGGTCAACGACCATTCCGATTGCGACGCCCCATGAGATGTCGCGGACACGCTCGCTGCCCTGCTGGGGCCGGGCGATGGCAATCACCAGGGCAACCAGCGCCAGGACCCGCAAGATGAGAGGCACGCTCGCCAGTGTCGAACGCCATGACCCGGCAACAGATTGCGCTACGACGGTGGACGAGAAGCGCAGACGCACACGATTGCCGCGACGCCAGACTATGAGTGCTGCCAAGGGCACGAGCAGCAGCAGCATCCAAGGCGACTCGAACCGGAACATGGCCTGCTTCCCCTCTATTCTGGCATCGCCTGTACCCGGGCGTCCTTTGTCCTACCGCGACTGCCTGAGCCCCGAAACGTGCCGGCTGATCGGCAAGACACCTGCCGGTTGGTGACCCATCCCATCGAACCGGCCAGCAGCGATTCCATCATACTCAGGATAGGTGCGTTCCATCGCGGTCGGGCTGGCCAGCACACCTGCATGTCGAGCGAAACGGACTGGTTCGGCGGGGGCTGGGAAGATCCGCTGGAATCCTGACCCACTTGGCAAGCATGCAGCGGAACCAGGCCGGGGAACGTGCCCGGCACACCATTCGGCAGGGGCGTTGCAACGAGCACTGGGACAACGACGCTCGGAAACCGCCACTCTGCCGACGCAATGACGCCAAATAGGCGGATCGGTCATTCTGTCACAATGGGAGGACGCTCAAGCTGGGCCGAGGCGAGAGTCGCCAGCTCACTCCGCCATGGGGCCAAGCGCTCGTCTTGAAGCGATCGCGATTGTTCTCTCAATCCGTTGATCAGGTCGCTTGACACCTCTTGACAGCACCTGTACACTGTAGGGAGTCAAACTTGATAGCAACTGCATCAAGTTTCATGAGCAGCGCGGATGCTAGCCCGCAGCTCAAGCCCGAAAACGAAGGAAACCTAGGAGGGTTCACCCACAATGAGTCTCAGGCCATTGCACGACCGCATTCTCGTCGAGCGGCTCGACGAGGCGGAGCAACAGTCGAGCGGCGGGATCATCATCCCCGACTCGGCAAAGGAAAAGCCGCAGCAGGGGAAGGTCGTTGCCGTTGGTAACGGCAAGAAGAAGGACGATGGCACTGTCGTCGCCCTAGATGTCAGCGTTGGCGACACGATTCTGTTCGGCAAGTACGCCGGCAACGAAGTCAACGTCGATGACAACGAGTACCTGATCATGCGCGAGGACGAAGCCCTCGCCATCATCAGCTGACAACTAACGCAGAAGGAGCAATCGGAAGATGGCAGGAAAGAACATCGTCTACGGAGAGGATTGCCGCCAGGCAATCCTAGCTGGCGTCAACAAGCTGGCCAACACAGTGCGCGTCACGCTCGGGCCCAAGGGCCGCAACGTCGTCTTGGAAAAGAAGTTCGGCGGCCCGAACGTGACCAAGGACGGCGTGACCGTCGCCAAGGAGATCGAGCTGAAGGACAAGCTCGAGAATCTCGGAGCCCAAATGGTGCGCGAAGTTGCATCGAAGACCTCGGACGTGGCCGGCGACGGCACCACGACCGCGACCATCCTAGCCCAGGCAATCTATCGCGACGGGCTGAAGAGTGTCGCAGCGGGGGCCAACCCGATGGCCATCAAGCGCGGCATCGAAAAGGCAACCCAGGTGCTTTCCAGCAAGCTGCACGAGATGGCCAAGCCGGTCGAGGGCGACGCCGTTGCGCAGGTAGCTGCGATCTCAGCCAACAACGACCCGGCCATCGGCAGCATCATCGCCCAGGCCATGGAAAAGGTCGGCAAGGACGGGGTGATCACGGTCGAGGAAGGCAAGACGATCGACACCGAGCTCGATGTCGTGGAAGGCATGCAGTTTGATCGTGGCTATGCCTCGCCGTACTTCGTGACCGACCAGGACTCGATGAAATGCGTCCTGGACAACGCCCGGCTGCTCATTCACGAGAAGAAGATCAGCAGCATGAAAGATCTGCTTCCAGTGCTCGAGATGGTTTCCCGCGAGGGCCGTCCCCTCTTGATCATTTCCGAGGAGACCGAGGGCGAGGCGCTCGCCACGCTCGTGGTGAACAAGCTCCGTGGCACTTTGAACGTCGCGGCCGTCAAGGCTCCCGGATTCGGTGACCGTCGCAAGGCCATGCTGGAGGACATCGCAATCCTGACCGGTGGCCGCCACATCATGGAAGAGACGGGAATCAAGCTCGAAGGCGTACAACTCGAAGATCTCGGCCAAGCCAGCCGCATCGTGATCGACAAGGACAGCACGACGATCGTCGAAGGCGCCGGAGAAAAGGAAGCGATCGAGGGCCGCGTCAAGCAGCTGAGAGCGCAGATCGAGGAGACCACTTCGGACTATGACCGCGAGAAGCTGCAGGAACGCCTGGCGAAGCTGGTCGGCGGCGTCGCGGTGATCAAGGTCGGAGCGGCAACCGAGACCGAGATGAAGGAGAAGAAGGCGCGTGTGGAGGATGCGATGCACGCAACTCGCGCAGCTGTCGAGGAGGGCATCGTCCCTGGAGGCGGCGTGGCACTGATCCGTGCGGCCTCGGGGCTCGAAGGTCTGAAGGGGTCGAACGAAGACGAGCAGATTGGCATCGACATCGTCTCGCGAGCGATCGAATCTCCGTTACGCTGGATCTCGCAGAATGCCGGCCAGGAAGGCGCTATCGTGGCGGAGAGGGTCCGCAGCGGCGACGGCGACAACTTCGGCTACAACGCCTCTTCGGACAGTTACGGCGACCTCGTCGCGGAGGGCGTGATTGACCCGGCCAAGGTCACGCGTACCGCGCTTCAAAACGCGGCTTCCATCTCCAGCCTCATGCTCACAACAGAGGCCACGGTCCACGAGATCCCGGAGAAGACGCCGCCACCGCCACCCGACCCGCACGGCGGCGGCGAGTTCTAGCGACTCGCCGCAAGAGCGGTTTATCAACCTCGGCCCCGTTCGCTCCAGGCGGACGGGGCTTTCTCGTCTGTGCACGGACGGCCGTTCGGCACGAGATGTGGATACCCTAAGGGTTGCCCAACCTCAACGCATGGCAGCTGTCTGCCAAGATGGCGTGGCGTGATCTAGGCGCTGCCAAGACCAAATTCCTGTTCGCTGTCCTGGCCGTGAGTATCGGCGTTGCCGCCCTGAGCGGCGTGCGAGGCTATTGTGCCGCGTTCCAAGAGATGCTCCTGCGGGACGCCCGGTCCCTGCTGGCCGGGGATCTCAGTGTTTCCGTCAGCCACGACCTTGACGAGCGGGAGCAAGCCGCCCTCGACGCGCTCGCCGGGCGCGGCGCGAAGATCTCCCGTCTCACCGAACTAATGACGATGATGGGCGGCGCGTCATTGGCCCGCCCTCTCGCAATCAATCTCAAGGCGGTGGACCCGGAAACCTACCCCTTCTATGGCGAGGTGGAGTTGGCCCCCGCGCAGCCGCTCGCGGACGCCCTCGACGCCGACGCCGTTCTGGCGTCTCAAGACCTGCTGATCCGCTTGGGGGTCGAAGTCGGTGACGAAGTGCGGCTCGGCTCGGGCGACTTTCGGATTGCAGCGATTCTCCGTGTGGAACCTGATCGAATGACCGGGGCTGTCAATTTCGGGCCGCGCGCGATGGTGTCACGGGAGGGCTTGGAGCGGACGGGCCTCGTGCAGTTCGGGAGTCGCGCGACGCGGCGTTTCCTGATCAAGCTGCCGGACCAAGGCGTCACGGTCGACGAGGCACGGGAAGTCATCGTGGCGGGCATCCCTAGCAGCCGCATCACGGATTTTCGCGAAACGAGCCCGAGGATCCGTCGCGGGCTGGAACGGACGACTAGCTTCCTGAGCCTGGTCAGCTTGCTCGCGATGGCAGTGGGTGGCCTGGGCGTCGCGATGATCGTGTACTCGCACTTGCAACAACGGCTCGACACCATAGCCATCATGAAATGCTATGGCGCGACATCGGGCATCGTCACCCGCGTCTTCCTCTTTCAGGCCATCGCAATGGGCGCGACGGGGAGCTTGCTCGGAGTCGGAGCCGGGTTCCTGCTTCAAGGGGTGGCACCCACTTTTGTGGCGGACTATTTCCCTCAAGCGCCGTCCTTCGACTGGCAGGTCTGGCCAGCCGCACAGGCTTTCGGCGTCGGAATGCTCACAGTCTTGATGTTCTCGGTGCCCACGCTCCTCGGCATCCGGCGAGTCGCCCCTGCTCTGATCTTTCGTCGAGAAATGACCGGCAGGTTTGAGCAGACCGCTGCTGAGCGCTGGAAGGAGCGATTGCACCAGCTGGCCTCGGCGGCGATCGTGCTCGGGGGTGTAGCCCTTGTCGCAATCTGGCTCAGTGACTCGGCGGAGCTTGGAGGGTGGTTTATCGGGGGACTGGCCGGAAGCCTAGCGGCACTGACGTTTGCCGCGGGAGTGCTGCTGCGGTTTCTGAAGGGCGTTCCCGCCGTCTTGCCGTTCCGACTACCGGTCTCGTTACGGCACGGAATCGCCAACCTGCATCGGCCTGGCATGCACTCGGAAGTCATTCTCGTGGCGCTGGGCGTGGGTGTGACATTCACTCTCACGGTCTATCTGCTACAGACCACGGTGCTCGCTGAGATCATTCGGGCCGCTCCGCCAGAAATGCCCAACGTCTACCTGAGCAACATTACCGAGGAGGAACACGCAGCACTGGAGTCGTTCCTGAACGGACAGCCGGGGATCGACGGCAGTATCACGTTGCTGCCATCGGTCTCGGCGCGGCTTCAATCGATCGAGGGCGGCAGGCCAAGTGGCGATGGCGGCCGAAGCGGACGGGGTGGCCGCATGCGTCGTCCAAGAGACGTGACCTGGGCGCACGACCCGCCAAATGGCCTGGAAGTGCTGCAAGGCGAGTGGTGGGGCTCGCATTCAACCGAATCGAAGGTATCCGTCGAAGAGGGCGTTGCAGGGTACTTGGGAATCGACGTTGGTTCGCGAATCACCTGGCAAGTGGGAGGGCACGAGGTCACGGCCCAAGTCGCCGCAATTCACAGATACGAAGGCATGCCGGACTGGATCTATGACTTCGTCTTGAACGAGACCGCTCTCAAAGGCATGCCGGCAACCTACATCGGCGGATTCCGCGTGCTACCGGAATTCAGCGATGACCTATCCCGAACGACGTTCGCCGCGTTCCCGACCGTACTGTACGTCAATGCCGTGGACTTCTTCGAAACGGTTCAGGAAGTTGTCGACCAGATCGCCTTCGTCATTCGCTTCATCTCGGCGTTCGCAATCGTGGCGGGCGTGATCATTCTGGCATCAAGCGTTGCGGCCACCAGGTTCCGAAGATTGCGCGAGGTGGCGATCCTCAAGACCCTCGGCGCCACCCGGAACCGGCTGGCGCGGATATTCTCGGTGGAATTCCTGATCCTCGGTGGCGTGGCGGGTGCGGCGGGGAGCGCCCTGGCCGTCGCATTCACAGCCCTCCTGACTCGGGACATCCTGGACTTGGAGGCTGTAGTCGAGTGGCCCCCGGTCATAGCAACAGTCCTCGCAACGGCCCTTCTCGCGACGAGCGCGGGATGGGGCGCCAGTTTTCGAGTCCTAGCGAGTAGACCCCAGGAAATCCTGCGTGACGAGTAGGCGGCAACCGATCCCCGATTCCACTATCGCGCCCGGGGGCAACTTCCCGTGGGCCAACAATTTAGTCGCGGAGTTCCAGTTTCTGGGGGCCGGGCCCACTTGCCTGAACGAAGCCGCGCGACGACCCATATCCACAGTGTGAGATGGCTGGGCGCACCTTGCAGAACGGCTGTTCTGACAGCGACTTCGCGGATTTGACATCTCGACCGATCGTTGCGACGATGGACTTGGTAGCTATGCTCCTCAGTAGCTCAATGGTAGAGCATCCGGCTGTTAACCGGAGGGTTGTAGGTTCGAGTCCTACCTGAGGAGCCACTTCATTTATCTAAGTAGTTGATAAGAAAGGTGTTATGAGGACACCTTGGGTTGTTGCCCTACATTCTGTCCCACGGTCACGTCTGGATAGGGGTGTCGAGATCGTTCGCTGCCTGAACTTTCGAATACCAAGCCGACACAGCCAGGGCCAGCGTTTCTGCCGACTCTCCAGGGTCGGAACAGCGAATTCGATAGCATTCCTCGACGGGGAACGCAATAGTCAGCACTTTGCCCCCCGTCGCAGGCCACGGTGACGGGGTCGGCCTCGTAAGTGGACAAGTCGGTACCGGCATTTGGACGGCGTGGCGTCTTGAACCCCGCCGGAACCATTGTGATTGGCCGTTAGGTTGGCTTGGTGGGTCTAGCCTGAATCCCCAAGACAGAAACGAAGTGTGACATCTGGAGGTCAGGCGAATTTGATTTTCAGTGCGCGATTGTGGAGCCACGGGATGGAGGTAGTGGAGTCGGCGTAGCCGGCCTCGATCAGGTGCGGGTTGTGGGCCCGGCGACCGAGCGTGACCTCGATCCGGTCGTCGTTGATGTCAATGGTGGCGCTGGCCTCCACGAACTTGCGGAACAGGCTGGCGGGTTCGGCGGTCCGGAAGCGGTCGCCGAGGCGGTTGGCGAGCAGGCGGTACAGGGCGGAGGCCATCAGGGTCAGCTGGACGTCGAGATCGATGCGCAGGGGCACGGCGGCGGACAGCGCATCCATGTGGAAGAAGTTGACGGCGTCGGCGATGGTGTTCTCAATCAGCATGCGGCGGGCATAGCGGTCGATCAGCTCGCGCGGGGAGGCGTCCAGCTGGTTGGTGAGCAGCAGGGTGGGCTTGTCGTGGCCCAGGTCGCGGATGGCGATCTGGCGGATGGGCTGGGGGTAGTCCTTGATGCGGACGGTCTGGTCGAGGATGCGCGGGGTGCGGTAGCGGCGGCCGACGTTGGTGAGCTGGACGGTGCGCCATTGGTCACGGGGCAGGCCAAGCAGTTGCTCGACCATTCTGGTGCTGCGGCGGCGCAGGGTGAGGAAGGCGATGCCGCGGGTGTTGAATTCCGGGGTCTTCCGGCGGCAGATTTTCGGATTATTCCGGCAGCAGGAGGGGGCGGTGTCCCGGATTATTTGTGATGTGTGACAGGCAGGAGGGGGGCTGCCGAGAGGAGGTTTGACGGCAGGGTCGGGACGTTTGCGGAGAGGCCGGAACAGTCGCGATGGTTGCGCTTCGGCCGGGTTGGATGGGGCCTAGCGGGGAGCGGGCAGGCGCAACAGGTCGTTCCAATCCTTGGCGCCGAGGGGGCGGAGGCGTTGCAGGCGGGGATGCTGGCGGAGCAGGGCGCGGGCGGCCTGGTCGCCAGCGGGATCGGCGTCGTAGCCGCACAGCAGAGGGAGGTTCTGGCAGGCGTGGAGCCAGCCGGGCAGGCGTCGAGCTGTGCCGGCGGTGGAAGCGACGAGGCAGTCGGAGGGCAGGCCGGGTGCGGGCAGCAGGACGGCGGAGAGGGCATCCACCGCACTCTCGACGATCAGGACGGCGGCGGGCGGGGCGGACCCGGTCGTCAGCCAGAAGCCGCCGCGGTCGCGGCGGGAGCCGGGGGCGAGGCCCTTGAAGGTGGAGCCATCGGGGAGCGTGCCGATGCCAACGAGTTCGGCACCGGTGGTCGTGGAGGAGCGGTCACGGCAGGTAAAGACGGCATTGCGGCGACGGTCGGCGAAGAGGGAGCCGGAGCGCCGGCAGCGTTCCAGCAGGGCGGGGTCGAGGCCGCGGGCCTGGACCAGGAAGTCGCGCACGGGGGGCCAGAGCGAGTCGACGGGGTCGGGCAGGCGCAGGGCGGGGGCGGCCGGAGCCAGCGGGGCGGCCGGGACGGCCGGGAGCGGTTGGTCGGAGAGGAAGTCGACGGCTTGGCGGAAGCCGCAGCGGTGGGTGTGCATGACGAGATCAATGGCACCGCCGCCGCCGCGGCCACAGGCGTGGTCGAAGAACTGGGTCCCGCGGATGCTGAGCACCGCGCCGTCGCGCCGCCAGCGCTGGCGATGGCGCGGGTCGCGCACGTAGCCGAGCCGCGCGGCGAGCGGCTCGAGGGGGCAGTCGCGGACACGGTCTGCGTTTGCGCGCAGGCGGTGCCGGGGCAGGCCAGTCACGGACGCAGCTCGTCGCAGGCCCGGCGGACATGCTCGGCGCTGACCAAGCGGGCCTTTTCGAGGGCGGCCGCGACCAGCGCGTAATGGGCCAGTGCGCTGACCTGGCGGGGCAGGCCGTGGGAGGCCTGGAACAGCGCCTGGCAGGCGGCGGGCTCGAACAGGTCCAACTCGCAGCCGGCCCGGGCGAGAGCGTGCCGCAGGTAGGGCGCGAGTTCCTCGCGGCGCAGGCCGTTGAGGTGGTAGCGCATCACGATGCGCTGGGCGAAGGCCTCGTGATGGGCCAGTCCCAGCCGCCGCCGCAACTCGCTCTGGCCGACCAGCAGCAGGCACAGCAGGCGCTGCGAGTCGAGGCCGAAGTTGACCAGCAGGCGGAGTTCGTCGAGCACGTCGTGGCGCAGGTAGTGGGCTGTCCAGCGACAATTAGAAATTCCGGGTAACGACAATTAAAAGTTCCGGGTGAGCCTCGTAGTTGGCGGCTAGACTCGACCCTTCCTAGGGAGGGTGGAGGCGTTGATCAAAAACCAACAAGTGAGGCTACTGATGAAGGAACTCAGAAGGAACAAGCCGCTGGCAACGGCGGCGGCGAAAGCGGGCATGAGCGAGCGCACGGCTCGTAAATGGCGCGATAGCGGGAAGCTTCCGAGCGACCCCAGTCCAGCGCGGCACTGGCGGACGCGGGAGGATCCGTTGGAAGCGCTGTGGCCCGAGGCGGAGGCACTGCTGCGAGCGGACCCGGGGCTGCAGGCGAAGGTGGTGTTCGAGGAGCTGCAGCGGCGCCATCCGGGGCAATTGCAGTCCGGGCAGTTGCGGACGTTGCAGCGGCGATTCCGGTCCTGGCGCGTGCGGCAGGGTCCGGACCGGGAAGTCTATTTCGAGCAGGAGCGGGAGCCGGGGGCGCAGTGCCAGTCGGACTTCACCGACATGGGCGCGCTGGGGGTGACGATCCGGGGCGAGCGGTACAAGCACCTGGTATACCGTTTCGTGCTGCCGTACTCGAATTGGGAGAGCGTGGCGATCGCGAGCTCGGAAACGTTCGAGGCGCTGGTCGGCGGACTGCAGGAGAGCCTGTGGGAACTGGGCGGCGTGCCGCGGGAGCACAGGACCGATAATCTGTCGGCGGCGACGCACGAGTTGCGCCAGTCCGGCGGGCGGGCGTTCAACCGGGCGTACGAGGAGTTCCTGGCGCATTACGGGCTGGAGGCGAGCCGGAACTATCCGGGCAACGCGCACGAGAACGGGGACGTGGAAGCGGCGCACGGGCATTTCAAGACCGCGGTGGACCAGCGGCTGCGCCTGAGCGGGACACGCGATTTCAGTTCCGTGGAGCGCTACGCGCGGTTGCTGGACGAGATCGCCGGGCAGCGCAACAGCCGGCGCGGGGAGCGGCTGGCGGCGGAGCAGGCGGCGTTGCGGCCGCTGCCGCCGCGGCGGCTGCCGGTGTACCGGGAAGAGCGGCGCACGGTGACACGCGGGAGCGTGGTGCGGGTGGCGAGCAAGGCGTACTCGGTGCCGTCGCGGCTGATCGGGGAGCAGCTGACGGCGCGGCTGTACACCGATCGTGTCGAATTGCACTACGGCGGGAAACTGGTGGCGCGCCACGACCGGGCGCTGGGCAAGCAGCCGGGCCGGGTGGACTACCGGCACGTGGCGCACGCGCTGTTGCGCAAGCCGGGGGCCTTCGCGCAATACCGCTACCGCGAGGAGATGTTTCCGTCAGAGGCCTTCCGGCGGGCCTATGACAAGCTCTGCGAGGGGCGCTCGCAGGGGCACGCGGATCTCGAGTACGTGCGCATCCTGCACTTGGCGGCGACGACGCTGGAGACCCGCGTGGAGGCGGCCCTGCAGGGCTGCCTGGAGGCTGGCGAGCGGCCGTCGTTCGAGCGCGTCCGGGCGGCCGCGGCACCGCCGCGGCCGGAGGCGCCGGAGGTGCGCATCGCGGAACCAGACCTGGACGTCTACGACGAGTTGCTGGCGGACACGCGGGGGCTGTCGTGAAGGGGCCCGAGCTGGCAGCGCTGCCAGGACGCCTGAAGGAGTTGCGCCTGCCGTCGTTCGCGGCGCATTGCGAACGGCTGGCGGAACAGGCCCGCAAGCAGGCCTGGGACCCGTTGCGCTACCTGGCGGAACTGGCCGCGGTCGAGACGGTCGAGCGGGCCGACCGGCGCGTGGCGCGACTGGCCAAGGAAGCCCGGCTGCCGCGGGGCAAGACGCTGGAAACGCTGGACTTGCTGCGTCTTCCCAAAGGCGTCAGGGGCCGCCTGCCAGTGCTGTGCGAGGGGGATTTCCTGACCGACGCCGTCAATGTGTGTGTCTTCGGCAATCCGGGCGCGGGCAAGACCCATCTGATGGCGGCGCTGGGTGCCGAACTGGTGCAGCGCGGCCACTCGACGCTGTTCGCCCCGGCGCGCGCGCTGACCGAGCGCCTGGCCGGGGCCAAGCGCGAACTGCGGCTGAGCCGCGAACTCGACCGCCTCGACCGCTTCGAGTGCCTGCTGCTCGACGACATCGGCTACGTCCGGCAGGACCGTGCCGAGATGGAAGTGCTCTTCGAACTGCTGGCGCAACGCTACGAGCGCCGCAGCGTGATGCTGACGAGCAATCTGGTCTTCTCGCAATGGCAGAGCATTTTCCCTGACAAGATGACCGCGGCGGCGGCGGTCGACCGGGTGGTGCACCACTCGGTGATTCTGGAACTCGATATTGCCAGCTACCGGGCCGAGCAAGCGCGCCGGCGCCGGGGCGAGGCAAGCGAGAAGAGGTAGCCGTGCAGCGCTTCCAGCAATGCCTCCAGCCGGGGCTGTTCCACAGCGCGAGCGCTTTCCCCGCTATGGCGGTCACACGATCGGCCGAAAAAGCAGCCGACCAACGGCGCCGAATTCCGGGCCAGGGGGCTAGCCCCCTGGCCCCTCTCGCACTGCCGACTGCCTTGCTCTCCCAGAGAGGGGGGAGGCTGCGCCTCCCCCTGCTACCCCCTCCCTCTGCTACTATCCGAGGGCTGCATTGGTCGCCCTTCGGGCTCCCTCTGCCGCCCTCCAACTTACGGAGCACAACCGGCAATTCTAGTTGTCGCCACCGGCAATTCTAGTTGTCGCCAGGCAGTGGGCCTCGTCGATGATCAGCAGGGGGAGCTTGCCGGCCTCGCCGAGGCGCTCGATCTCGTGCCGGATCAGCTGGCAGGCCGGAGCGCGGTAGCGCGGCGTTTCCAGCCCCAGGGCCCAGCCGACCGCCTGGTACGTGTCGATCACCGTGCCGAAGACAGCCACACAAACCCCACATAGGGGGTGACGAGGTCTCTGTTCACTACCGATTCCATCCGCTGGCGGGGCAGCGGGTGACCTGCGTGGGACGCCGATCACTGCGTGGCGACCCCGTTGTGATGGTTGCGGATGCGGGAGGGACGCGCTATCAAATTCCGCAGTGGATGACGGTTCCAGAATCCTCCGCGTGGGGCCTGCGGGACGTGCCACGCCTGTCCCTGGCCGCGCTGAGGGATCTGCGTGACCTCGTGGAGGGATTTCTGGGCGAGCCGGCGTCCGCGGGGAAAGGAGACCCTCATGAACCATCAGCAGCGCCGGGGCGGACAGCAATGGCTGTTCTCCCCCGCGTCCCCGATTCAGCTGCCACCCCAGCTGCGGCGAGCTGTCCTGCCCGCGTTGGCGGAACTGATCGCCGCGGTGCTGCGCCAGCCGGTCGCGCCCCGCGAGGAGGGAGGCCAGCGTGACGAGAACTGAACACGGCCTGCTCACGGCCGACCACCTGCGGCGCAAGGCGTTAGTCTACGTTCGCCAGTCATCGGACTTCCAGGTTCGCAACCACGTCGAGCGCCAGCGGATGCAGTACGCGCTGAGTGACCATGCGCGGGAGCTGGGATTCGGCGAGGTGGAAGTGATCGACGATGACCAGGGGACCTCGGGCAACGGCGTCGAGCGGCCGGGTTTCGATCGCTTGCTGGCGGCAGTGTGCCGGGCCGAGGTTGGGCTGGTGCTCTCGCTGGAAGCCTCGCGCCTGGCTCGCAACGGCCGGGACTGGCACACCCTGCTGGATTTCTGCGCGATCGTCGGGTGCCTCGTCGGGGACCGCCAGCGGGTTTACGATCCCGGGGCGGCGGAGGACCGCCTGTTCCTGGGGATGCAGGGGGGCTTCAGCGAGATGGAACTGGCGCTGTTTCGCGAGCGCTCGCAAGAGAGCCGTGCGACGCTGGCGCAGCGGGGCGAGCTGTTCACGACTCTGCCGGCCGGTTACGAGAAGGTCGACTGCGGGCTGATCGAACGCAGCCCCGACCAGCGCCAGCGGGACGCGATCGGCCTGGTGTTCGCCAAGTTTGCCGAGCTCCGCAGCGTGCGGCAGCTGTGGCTGTGGTTCCGGCGCGAGCAGGTCGAGATCCCGGTGCGACTGCCCGGCGCAGGGCTGGTCTGGAAGCTGCCGACCGACACGGGCTTGCGGTCGATGCTCGGCAATCCGATCTATGCAGGGGCCTACGCCTTCGGACGGAGCGGGCAGGAAACTGTGATCGAGAACGGCCGCAAGCGCGTGCGGCGCAGTGGCCGGATCACCAATCCGGAGGAGTGGGCCGTGTTGCTGAAGGATCGGCACGAGGGGTATATAACATGGGACGAATACGAAAGGAACCAGGATCTGATCGCAGCCAACAACACCAAGGTGCGCGGCGCGGTGCGGGAGGGCCGGGCGCTGCTGGCAGGGCTCATGCGGTGCGGGGTTTGCGCCCGGCGGATGTTTGTGCGGGACAACGGCAAAGCGGTCGGTTATCAGTGCCGCGGCGATCGAGGCGAGGAGGGGTGTTGCTTGAATTTCGGTGCGGTGCGAGTGGACGCGGCGGTGAGCGAAGCAGTGCTGGCAGCGTTGCAGCCGCTGGGGGTGGAGGCGGCCTTGCGGGCCTGGGAGGGGCGCAGCGAGGAAGGCTTGGCCGAGGAGCGGCTGGCGCGGTCGGCGCTGGAGGAAGCGCGCTACCGGGCGGAGCGGGCGCAGGCGCAATTCGAAGCCGTTGAACCGGGCAACCACAACGTGTTTCACAATCTGGTCAGCAAGTGGGAGCGGTGTCTGGTGGAGGTGCGGAACTGCGAGGAGCGGCTGGCGGCGCTGGAGGCCAGGCGGCAGAGGGCGGGACTGACCCCGCAGGAGCGGGAAGCGTATCTCGCCTTGGGCGAGGACCTGGAGCGGGTCTGGTGGCATGAGCGGGCGACGCCGCCATTGCGCAAGGCGGTCCTGCGGGCGGCGCTGGTGGAGATCATCGCGACACTGGAGGACAATCGGATCCGCTTGTTGCTGCATTGGAAGGGCGGGGACCACACCGAGCTGGAAGTGGTGCGTTACCAGCCCGGGCAAACCCGCTGGGGGGCCGCCAGGGAAACCGTCGAGCTGGTGAGGGAACTGTCGCGGAGCTTGTCGGACCCACTGATCGCGAGCCTGTTGAACCGCTTGGGGGAGCGGACTGGCAAAGGCAACGCCTGGACCAGGACGCGCGTGTGTGCGTTCCGGGCCAGCCACGGGATCGCGGTCTATCGCGAGGGGGAGCGTCGCGAGCGGGGCGAACTGGTCCTGGCGGAAGCAGCGGAGCGGCTGGGGGTGGCCACATGGCAACTGCAAAGGCTGATCCGCACTGGGATCCTGCCGGCGCGGCAGGCCTGCAAGGGTGCGCCGTGGCTGATCGCTGAGACGGCGCTCGAGACGCCGGAAGTGCGGGCGGCGCTGTCCGGAAAAGGTCCGTTGACAGCAGATCCGAACCAACAGAACCTTAATTTTCAATGACATAGCGAGATGGGGATTATGCCGCTACCTAGCCGGTCGTGAGTCGCACATAGCCGACGCTGTAGAGGCTGTCATGCAGGCTGTCGGCGAAACGCCGGCAGGCGCTGGTCTTGCCGCAGCCGGGCTCGCCGGTGAGCAGGCCGATGCCGCGCAACTCGAGCAAGTGCCGCAGGCGGGACTCGGTTTCGGTCGCGTCCTCGGAGGCGAACAGCTCGGCGCTGTCGGCGGGCGCTTCGAAGGGCAGGCCGGTGAGGCCGAAATGCGGGCGGTACATCAGGGTTTGTCCTTGGGGTCGGAAGCGGGGCTGGCCAGCTGGCGCAACCGGAGTTGCTGTTTGGCCGGAGCGGGGCGCTGGTCCCGGTCGGCAGTTGCGGGCCGGGCGGGGGGCTTCGGCGGGTCCCCAGCGGGCGGCTGGCTGCGCCGTGCGCGGGCGTTGACCTGGAGATCGACCAGGGTGGCCTGGCTGCTCTCGCCGTCCTCGTGCAGGACCGTCAGGGCCCGCTCGGGCGGGGCGTCGGGCTCGACCACCAAGGTGACCTTCTGGCCGGCCAGCCCCGCTACGGTCTCGTACTGGCGGCCGTGCAGGTTGACCGTGCGGGCGCGGCTGACGCGGCGCACGAAGCGGTAGCTGAAGATCCACCGCAGGTCGATGCCGGGGCCGGCAAAGCGCACGTGGCCGCCGACCTGTGCCCAGCGATCCAGGGGCGTGTCACCGGCGAGGCCGTGGTGGGGGGCATGGTGACATGTTGCGGTGCGGGGAATGTTGCGATGCGCCGGAATGCGCTTGTCTCTCAGCGGTGAAGCCGGACTCTCCGCAACATTCCTTTCTGCGCTCAGAGTGACCGGAGGAACGCCATCACCCCTCGATCCTCCTTCCACGGCCGCGTCGGTCCCTCCTCGACCGCATCGCAGAGTGCCATCGCCCGCGCCTTCATCTCGAGGTCGATCTCGGCGTAGATGTTGGTTGTATCGAGACTGACATGGCCGAGCCAGGCACGGATGGTATTGAGATCGACTCCGGCGCGTACGAGGCTGCAAGCAGCCGTGTGTCGAAGCACATGCGGGGTTGTCGTCTTCCCGGACAGTTCCGGCACTGCCGCTGCACAGCGCTCGACCACGCGATAGATGCCGAAGCGGGTATAGGCCCTGCCGTAGCGGCTGGAGAACACGGGGTCGCCGTTTGAGCGCCCTGCTGTCTGTTCCGCCACCACCCGTTCGGTTTCCTTCCACAGCGGGCATTGGCGGACTTTGCCGCCCTTGCCATGGAGAGTGGCAAGGGCAGAGCCTCCGTTTCTTTGGCTGAACGCAATGTCGGCGATCCGGAGCCCGGAGGCCTCCGAGACGCGGGCACCGGTGTTCACGAGGAAGATCAGGATGGCGTGTTCGGTGCGGCCCCTTGGCGTTTTCCTGTCGGGGGCGGCAAGGAGGGCGTCCGTCTCCGCCCGGGTCAGCCAGGCGACCGGCTTCGGCGCTGCCCGCTTCACCGGGATGGCGCGGATGTGGCCGCACCAGGCGACCAGGGCGGGGTCGCGGCTGGCCACGAAGCGGGCGAAGGCGCGAACGGCGGTCAGGCGCCGGTTCCGGGTTTCCACGGAGCAGCCACGCTCCGTCTCGACATGGTCGAGGAAGGCGCGCAGCCTTTCGGCGGTGAGATCGTCGATGACCAGCCGGTCGATCGGTTTCCGGGCTCCTGCGCTGATGAATGGCAGCAAGAGGGTGAACGTATCCCGATAGCTCTGTCGGGTGTTCTCCGCCAGGTTCCGTTCACTGACGATGTGCTCTTCGAGGTAGCGCCGGAGCCACGCCCCCATTGTCCTGCAATCACGCATCTTGATCTCCCTTCATGTAGTGTTCATAGCGGAGCGATGCCTGAACGAGCCTTTCCGGGGTCATGCTCAGGTAGACTTGGGTTCCGGCCGGGTTCCTGTGACCGAGGTAGGTGGAGAGCACCGGCAACAGTCGCTGCACGTCGGCGCCCTGCCGGTACCAGGCGTTCAGCCGTCCGACGGCGAATCCGTGCCGGAACGAATGCAGGCAGGGACCCCGGCACCTGCTGTCCCCGCCGCCGATCCCGGCATCGCGGAGCAGCTTGGCGAAGACATTCCTGACGACTCCCGCCAACAGGGGTGTTCCGTCACGGTTCGCGAGGAAGGCCGAATCCCGTCCCTCCGGCTGCGGGCGCCGCAGGCGCCTGGCGGCGTGGTCGCGCAACACATGGGCGAGCCGTTCCCCGACCGGAACCAGGCGCGACTTGTAGAACTTCGAATCGCGAACGGTGAGCACCGCGTCATCAAGGTCGACATCCGCGAGCGTGAGTCGGAGCGCTTCGCCGCTGCGCAGTCCGGATCCGTGCAGCAGCAGGATCAAGGTCCTTAGGGTGTCGCCGTCCAGTTGCCTTGCACGGGCGCGGGAGGCTGCGGTCGAGCCGAGAAGACGCCGAACTTCGTCCCCAGTGTAAATGTAGGGCGGCAGGGGCGCCGATGCCCTCGGCTCGCTCTCCCGTTCGGGCAGCGGAAACCGGGTCGCGTGGCCGCGACTGATGGCAAAGCGGTACAATCCAGACAGAGCAGTGTACTTGGCATTCCGGTAGCTGGTCGGCGGTCGGGTCCCTGCGAGGAAGGTACGGACCGCGTCCCTCGTGACCGCATCGCAGGGGGCATCCGCATCGACCCCCTTCAGGAACCGACGCAGTATCCTGGCACCGTCGTCGAACTTCGTGCCGTGGGATCGCCGCCAGAGGATGTACGTGTCGATGGCCTCGCCCAGAGTCATGACAGGTCTCCCGGATCGCAATCCGCAACCTCGCGCAGGGCCTTGAGATCGATTCTTGCGTAGATCGCCGTGGTGGAGGGGCTGCGGTGGCCGAGATAGTCTCCGATCACCTTCATCGACATCCCCTGGTCGAGAAGGTGCTGGGCTGCCGCATGGCGCAGCGCATGCGCCCCGCGACACGGTGCCCGTATGCCGAGGCGGTCTGCGCGACGCCTGACGACACCGGAGCAAGCACGACTGTCGATCGCCTGGAACGGGGCCTTGAGGGTGAGGAACAGGGTCCGGTCAGGATGTCGGGGACGGACCTCGCGAAGATAGCGCAGGAGCGCGTGTCCGGCAGCGGGCGAGAGCGGAAGGAGACGCGTGGTTCCCGGCTTCGGGCAGCGGACGCGAAGCGTCTCCTCCAGCCAGTCGACATCGTCAAGCCGCAGGCCGGCGACCTCGCCGGACCGGAGACCGTAGGTGATCAACAGCATCAGCATGGCCCGGTCGCGGATATCGGACGGCTGGTCGCCCTCGGTCGTGGCCAGCAGGCGAAGGACATCGCCGCGGGCGAACCCGCGCGGGATCCCGGTCTCCGCATACACCCGGGGCGGCACGATCGCCACGGACAGGTCCGGTGTGCACAAGCCGCGGGATTCTGCGAAGAGGAAGAAAGCGCGAAGACGCCGCGCGTAGATGTTCCGCGTCCTCCGGCCGAGCTGTCTCTCGGCGTACCATGCGGCGCATGTTCGGTCGATGTCGGAGATGGTGATTGCAGACAGGACGGTGCCGCTCGGAGCAAGCCGGTCGAAGAAGTCTTCGACGACCCGACGTAGAGCACCGACGGTTGTCTGCGAGAGCCCGCGGTCTCGGCGCATCCAGTCCACCCAGACATCGAGTTCGACGGCATGGGAGTGGCGCACCGCTCCCGGCTCTTCCAGCCGACCGAGGAACCGCATCCACCGCACGGCGTTAGCAACAAAAACCTTGATGACACTGGCCGACGCCTGTCGGGGAAATCCTGATCCGCCCCCAGCCGAACGGACCGCGGCCTCGATCCGGACAACGCTGACCGACTGGTCGTCGGTCAGTTCCAGGAGCCGAACCAGGCGTAGCTGGCTGCACGCATGATGCCGCAGGGAGGTTGTCCCGGATCCGGATTCCCGTAGATGGTGCAGAAAGCTCAGCCGCTCATCGGCAAGCGGCGCCGAGCTGTACGCCTCAATCGTATCGGGACATTTGAACAGATTGTCGAACATGATCGTCTCTCCTTGGAATTCAAAACGACGATCATCGGTCACTCTGAGCGCAGAAAGGAATGTTGCGGAGAGTCCGGCTTCACCGCTGAGAGACAAGCGCATTCCGGCGCGTCGCAACATTCCCCGCACCGCAACATGTCACCGCAAATGTTGCGCGCAACATTTGCGGTGGTACTCGCCTTCGATCCAGGCGGCGAGACGGCGGTTCAAGGCCGCCAGGCTGGCATAGTCCTCGGGACGCAAGGTGGGCAACAACTCGGCGCGGACTCGACGAAAAAATCTTGCCCTTATCAAAAGTTCCCGAAAGCGGGCCAGCCCGAACAAGCGGGGAGTCCGGATGAGGTGGTCATCACCCATCCGCACCATCCGCTGCGCGGGCGATCGTTTCCGTTCTACTCCCGATTGACGACCGGCGGCGTGCGCCTGGTGCGCTGCGTGCGGGAGGACGAAACCCTGCTTACGCTTCCGCTTGCATGGACGAGCTACCGGCTGGCGGACGATTTCGAACGCGCCTCGGCGGGGCGCTCGCCGTGGCGTGTCGACGATCTGCTCGAGTTGCGGGCGGTTGTGGATGCGTTGCTGCAGAGGGGGGCATCGTATGATCATAAATAAGTATGGTTATTTTTCAGAAATTAGGGCGCTATCTGCCGCTAATAGCCAAATTACAGGGGATTTCTGCCCAGACTGGCCCCTGTGGTGCGTTATAATTTATGAAATTCCTCCCTGCCCATCTACCCATGCCAGCCATGCCAGACTCCGCGCCCCCACCCTCCGACAAGGACGCACGCCTCCGCCAAGCCGGCCTGCTCAACCCGCATCCCGAACGTGTCCGCGATCCGCGCTTCGACCAAAGCGAGTTCTTCGATCCTCGCGACATCCTGCAGGTGCGCTACGAAATGGTCCGTCGCGTCCACTTCGACAAGCTCACGCTGGCCAAGGCCGCCGAGCGCTTCGGCGTCTCCCTGCCGACCTGCTTCCGGGCCGTCAAGGCCTTCGCCCGGGACGGCCTGCGGGGCCTCATCCCCGAGCGGCGCGGCCCCCGCGGCCCGCACAAGATCACGCCCGCGATGCTGGACTTTGTCGACGACTACCGGGCCGCGCACGGCCGCACCTCCAGTGCCACGCTGGTTGCGCTGATCGAACAGCGCTTCGGCGTCCGGCTGCACCCGCGCGGCCTCGAGAAGGCGCTTGCGCGCCGCGAAAAAAAACGCTCGGAGCGCCCCTGATGAACTGGGGTGCCGATGCCAGCGGGCGCTACGAGCGCTGGCGCTGGCAGTGGCTGGCCAGCCACGACAGCCGGGCGCTGGCCACGTTCCGCTGGCACGGTCTGGCGGCGACCTTGGCCCTGACCGCCGCGCGCCCCGCGCCGGCCCCGGCTGCCGAGCCCCGCTCGGATGGCGCGGCACGGGCCGCCTCGGCCCCGACCGCCGTGGCCGAGGCGGCCCGCCAGATCCGCGCACTGCTGTGCGCCCCGCAAGGAGACTCCCATGCTTGAAACCGCCGCCGGCAAGGTCAAGCCGCGCCACCTCGCCCGCGAGGCCTGCCTGTACATCCGCCAGTCCTCACTCAAGCAAGTCGCCTGCAACACCGAGAGCACGCACCGCCAGTACGACCTGCGCCGCTCGGCGATCGCGCTGGGCTGGAGCGAGGACCGCATTCGCCTGATCGACGACGACCAGGGCCTGTCGGGGGCGTATGCCGCCAACCGCAGCGGCTTCCGCGACTTGACCGCCCGCATCGCCGCCGGAGAGATCGGCATCGTGCTCTGCCTGGAGGTTTCGCGGCTGGCCCGCGACAACTGCGACTGGGCCCAGCTGGTGCAGTTCGCCCGCCTCGCCGACACGCTGATCCTCGACGAGTACGGCGTGCACGACCCCAACGACAGTTCGGACAAGCTGCTGCTCGACATCAAGGGCAGTCTCAGTGAATTCGAGCTGGCGGGCATCCGCGCCCGCCTGCTGGGCGGGCAGCGCAGCAAGGCGGCCCGCGGCGAGCTGCGCGTGCCGCTGCCGCTGGGGCTGGTCTACGACGAGGACGGCCAGGTCGTGTTCGACCCCGACCGCCAGGTGGTCGCGGCGATCCGCCGCGTGTTCACGGCCTTCCGTGACAAGGGCTCGGCGATGCAAGTCGTGAAGTGGTTCCGCGACGAGAACATCCTGCTGCCGCACCGCGCCCGCACCGGGCCCTGCCGCGGCGTGCTGCGCTGGAACCTGCCCGACCACCCCAAGATCCGGCGCATTCTCAGGAATCCCGCCTACGCGGGGGCCTTCGCCTACGGCCAGACCCGCACCCTGCGCCAGGCCGACGGCAGCGTCCGCTACCGGACGCTGCCGCTGGACGAGTGGGAGGTGTGCATCCCCGGCCACCATGTCGGCTTCATCGACTGGGAGGAGTACGGCCGCAACCTCGCGACTCTGGCCCGCAACGGGAGCTGCTTCGCCGCCAACCCGGCCCGCCTCAGCGCGCCGCGGAACGGGGCGGCGTTGTTGCAGGGCATCGCGCTGTGCGGCCAGTGCGGTGGCCGCCTGAACGTGAAATACAGCCGGGCGCGGCCGGATCGGAACCAGCCTGCGCAAGTGCACTACACCTGCAAGGAGGCGACCGTGCGGAAGGGCGAGAAGGGCTGCCTGTGGATCCGCGCGGAGGCCGTCGACGCCGCGGTCGGGCGGTTCGCGGTCGGGGCGATGAACGGCGAGAACATTGCGCTCGCGCTGGCCGTGCAGGAGCAAGTGCGGGCTGACTTCGCCGAGGCGGACGCGCAGCGCGCCCTGCGCATCGAGCGGCTGGTCTATGAGGCCGAGCTGGCCCAGAGGCGCTACTATGCGGCGGACCCGGTCAACCGCCTGGTGGCGGCCCCGCTGGAGGCCGCCTGGAACGAGCGCCTGCGGGAGCTGGAGGAGGCCGGGCGGGAACGCGAGGAGCGGCAGGCGGCCCGCGACGCGGAGATGTCAGCCGAACAGCTGCGGCGCATCGAGGAGCTGGCCCGCGACTTCGCTCAGGTGTGGGACGCGCCGACAACCGACCACGCCGACCGCAAGCGGCTGCTGCGGCTGCTGGTCGAGGACGCCACGCTGACTCGCGCGGGCTACGAGGTCCGCGTCGACCTGCGCCTGCGCGGCGGCAAGGCGCTGACGCTCGATCAGGTCCAGCTGAACCGGCCGCGGCAGCTGAAGTACCCTCTCTGTCCCGCTGCGGTGGCCGCCTTGGACGCGGCCCTGGACACGCATTCCGACGCCGAGGCTGCCGAACTGCTCAACCAGGCCGGGCACCGCCTGTGGAACGGGGCGCCGTACACCCTGCGGCATGTCTACCGGCTACGCCAGCGGGTCGCGATGAAGGGGCATCTGCAGCGCCGCCGGGAGCAGCTGCGCGCGCAGGGCTACGTGACCGTCAGCGAACTCGCCAGCCAACTCGGGCTGCCCTGCTGGAGCGTGCAAGCGCTCGCTCGGCAGGGCCGGATTCTTTGCGACCAAATCAAGGCCGCGAAGAAGCCCCGCAGCATGTACAAGCTGCCGGCAGGTTACGATCAGCGAGGGGCGGAGCCGACGGACGCCGCACAACAGTTCGGAAGGGACGCATCATGAAACCACTGACTTCGTCCGGGCTCGATACGGTCGGCACGACCGCGGCCGGAAGCCCCAGTGCGCGGCGAAACGCAAGAACTCCGCGTTCAGCGCCAGCCCCCCGCCCGCCAGGCGGTCGTCGGACACCACCACGGACCGCATCTGGTCGAACAGCAGCTCCTCCGGCACGCCCCCGAAACGCTCAAACGCGCCCTCCAGACCGCGACACAGCACCTTCATCGTCTGCCGCGGGAAAAACCGCAGCCACAGCAGCCGCGAGTAGCCCAGCACCACCAGCAGCGCGTGACGCTGCCCCCACGGCAGCCGGAAGCATCCGAAGTCCACTTGGCCCTGACGCCCCGGGGGCGTCTCGAACCGTACTACCGGATCCGCTGTCTCCCGCGGCCGGACCTGGCGCACGTAGTCCCGCACGCTGCCGTAGCTGCCCGGGTATCCCGCTGCCCGCACCTCCTCATACAGCCGCTGCGCCGTCAGCTTCGGATACACCTCCAGGCGCGCCTCGATAATCCCCTTGAACGGGTCCAGCTTGTGCGCGATCGGCGCCCGCCGCGCATAGCCACCCGCACCCGCGTTCAGCTCCCGGTCCAACTGACCGGACTCGACCCAGTAGTGGATCGTTCGCCGGCTGAGCTGGAACCGTCGCGCCAGCTCGGCCTTCGACACCCCTTGCTCCAGGTAATGCTTCAGCAACATCTTCGTCTCCATGTCGTACATCTCTCCACCCCTCCATGCGGGCTCACCCACATGGTGGAGCAGCGGTCTACCCGCCGATGAAAAGTGTGCAATTTTGGCTTGTCGAAAATGTGCAAATTAGCATTGACGCCAACAACGGATCCACAACGGCGCCGGCAGGCGGATCTGCGCAGCGAGCGGGAGCGCTTGGAACGAGCAGCCGCGAGACTGGTGACTGCGTACCAGGAGGAATTGATCACGCTGGACGAGTTGCGTAGCCGGATGCCGGCCATTCACAGTCGGAAGCGAGTCCTGGAGGCCGAATTGGAGGCGGTCCAGAGCGCAGCCGAGGAACGCGAGCGCTTTCTGCGGATCGCGGAGACCCTGGAGAGTTTCCGGGACCGGTTGAGAGCCAGTACCGAGACCCTCGAACTCATCGAGCGGCAGAAGGTGTTACGCTCGCTTGTCAAGGAAGTGCTTGTAGGGGACGGAGAGATCACAATCCGCCATTCCATACCAATGACAGAAGGGAGCGGTTGCTCGCACGCCAAACCGGATTCGAATTCGTCGACGCAGAGCCCTGAACCCCAAGGTTACCTTTTGCGTTGGCGGAGTCACGGTGCCGTTGTGGGCCAAGGAGACGCACGACAAGGATGGTCTGTACTCAATCGTCAAACGCGGACTCTGAACTTGGTCGCACTCGCTGAAGCACGTTCGCTCTGGCAATTGATCGGCAGACCGCGGTACTTTCACGGTTGGGAGGTGGACGCACGAGGCTTCGACAAGATCCACCAGGCCAACCTTACAGCTCGACACAACGGTTCCGGCGACGTTCAGGACGTCACCCGGCTGGATGCCGTTTCCTTCCTGCCCGCCTACGAGACCAGTCCCGTCACCGTGGTCTTCTGCGGCGGGACAGAGCTGGCGATTGGCCCGCCTGTCATCGAGAATCGCTATCGAAGTCGCAGCTCCAACGCTGGAAAGTCGGTAGAAACGCTGGCCCTGGCTCTGTCGGCTTGGGATCTGAAGGATCAGGCAGCGAACGGTCTCGACACCCCTATCCAGACACGACTGTGGGACAGGGTGTAGGACGAGAGCCCAAGGTGCTCTCATAACCCATCTATTTTCAAACACTTAGATAAATGGCATGGCGCGCTCGGGTCCGCCAGCGCCGGCCGGCGACTGGAAGAACGACCTCGGCGCCTCACCAACGAGGTGCGCCTAAGGGACCTGGCGCTTGACGGGATCGATGATGTCGGGCATGCATTGGGTAGCCTGGGCGAACGGATCCAGTAGCAGCAAGCATACAAGATTCTGCTCCAGGCAGGCACCATGCTCAATTCTCCAGTTGAACAACGGGCGAAGAGGCAGAAGGACCCTAAACCTATTCACCGCAATGACGTATGTGCTTGTCGCCGAGATGAGATTCAGGTAAGAAGGATGAATTCGAGTACAGTCCTGTTTCATTCCGACCAGCGTGGTATGATTCGCACGCTTGCCAAATGGACTCCAGACCCCGCAGGCTACCTCGGAGAGCGTGCCTGTGAACGTCACATTGAAAGGGTTTAGACCCGTTCTCCGGTCGCTCACCGAAACACTCGACCGAGTCTTAGGCGTCCTCCTCGAGATGGTGCGAAAGCACGAGCGTAAGGACATGGTCTTCGCATGCCTTGTTTTGATCTGCGTCTCTTGCCTATGTCTCTTGGCGCTCATAATCATTTTGTATTTTCCTGTTGCCTTGCTTGCCGGTCAAGAGATCCCGATCGGAACGATACTTCTGACTTTCATCGTGCTGCCGATCATTTTCTTTCTCGGATTCCTGATCTGCATGGGGCCTGTCGTCCATGAAGCCAACCGAGTGAGTCTCAAGAATCAGTTCGACACGCAGCGGCGAAACCTAGGAGAATCGCCGAGTATCTGATGACTGTCGGCAGGGCGAGTGGATCGAGACAGGGAAGACCGACGGACACAACGATGAGTCAACCCGCCCCACCCGTGGTCGCCGTGATGAGTGGTAAGGGTGGAGTCGGCAAGACCGCTCTGTCCGTCAATATGGCTCGGCTCTCCAGTGAGATTGGCAACGTCGTTCTTGTCGACCTCGACCTCCAGAACCGGGGTGCCACATCGGTTTTCGGATCACTGAAACTCACGGGTCCGACAACGGAGCAACTGCTGATGTCGGAAAGATTGAAGCCCTCGCCTGTACGGATCGGGGATTGCGCCTTTTTTGTCCCCGCGTCGTTGAGAGAACTGCAGATCGACTCGGAAGCGCGGAGACAAATGGACGTCGAGGATCTAAAGCGCCGCCTTCGGACCATGATTGCTCGCATTACCGAAGAGTGCCATCCTGCCCTAGTCATCCTGGACTGCCACGGAGGAATCGCGGCCGAGTCCGTCGCCGCCTTCGCCGTAGCTTCGCATGTCCTTGTGACGACAGAACCGGACGCGGTCACTTTTGGAGGCACCTTAACGCTCATCACTGCGATTGGCCGGATCCTAAAGAAAGACGAGCCCAGGCCTATCGTCCGAATCGTTGTCAATCGGATACCCGCCAAGTACAACTGGCGAGATCTCGAAGAGGTGTACGCTGCCGTGGCGCAGGATTTCCAGTCTATTTCCGCGACGGTTCCTAACGTGAGTTATATTCCGGTCGAAAACGAACTCTTCTTAACGTTCGGCGAATACCCTTTTCAGGTTGATCTGGCGCCCCAGTCCTTGTATTCGAAGAAGCTGCGATTGTTGCTCTCCGAGCTACATTCGAACCTGCCGCCTAGGTTCCTCAAGAATCTAGGCAAACCGAAGAAGGTTGAACGGATCCGTAAGGCGCTGCTGACTGCGGAATCAAAGGTCACTCAGACAATATTCTTGAGCTTTGTTGCGCTCGCTATCGTCGTGCTCGTTGCCGTTCCGGTCCTTGGTATTCAAATGAACAAGAGCGAGGTCGGTTCGTTGAGTTTTGCTATAGCTGGGTTTGCCCTAGTTGGCTTAGGCGTGCCTTCCCTAGCTTTCTTCTGGTTTGGAACGGTTCAGCTGGTGCGCTATTACGCTCGAAACACGATGTTTCACCTTCGCTGTGTCCTGTTATTGGCAAGGAATAAGGCTTCTCATGGCGTGCTTGCCATTCGAGCCTCCGCGTTCACGCTTCTCGCCATAATGGCAGTGAGTGCTCCTATTTGGTGGGGTGTCGTGTACTCAGCCTCCGATGTCGACTTCGCGCCGACGACCGGTCTTGCCGTGGTCGATGACAGGGGGAGGCCAGTTCCTCCTGTGTTGAATCACTGGCAAGAGCAGGCGATGAACGGTGCTCTGAGCGCACACGCACGACTTGAACAAGATGGATACGAGTTAGCACAGCCACTGTTTTCTGGCGAGTTTCGCGACAAAAACCGCGAGGTCTCGGTGCTTGTCCCAATCGATGCAGGCGCCGAATACTGGCTAGTAGCGGGTTGCGACTCTGACTGTATCAATCTGTCCATTAGCATCCCATCGCTCGGGCCTGACGCTTTCGCCACAGAAGGCGACACTCCTGAGCTAAAGATAACAGCCACAGAGAGCAAGGACTACGAGATAGTCTTGAAAATAGGGGAATGTCGTCTCGAGCCCTGCGCAGTAATGGTCGCTCGCTTTCGAAGAGTCACAGAAGACCCCAACTTGGAGTGATGGGCTTTCGATTGCACGCTCCATTCACGTGCCCCCGCCTCAGTGAAGCTGGAGTCCGTAGAATCAGCTGGGTACAGGATGCGGTTCGTCATCGAAACGTGGCGAGAGTAGGACGCGTCCTGAATCGGGGAAACCTCCCTCGCAACCACTAAACCGAGTCGCATTGACCCTGCGGCAAACAATAGGAAGCCTACGGCGGATAGGCCGTACATCGCCTGAAATCATAGGCTTGCGCACTCGAACTGATTCTGTTTGCGCGGACCGGGCGGAGTCCACGTACAGCTCCGCTAGCAACGAGTCTCCGTTGTGGGCGTTCCGAATTATCGGCGCGTGTCCGTCGCGCCGGGACCGGTCCCACGGAGCGCAGTAGATCTCGATGGTTTGCACGCCGCCGTATTCCACGAGGACGCTGACATCCTCAATCGACACACCGCGATCCTACGCCAGATCATTGGCGGATAGCAATTGACGGCTGCGATGTCGAAGTTGGTGTTCTTATTGGGTCCCGCGATCCGTATCCTGGCTAAGAGATACCTCACAGAGGGTCGCCGGCCGGGGCTACAAGACGTGCGCGGCCATCCACGTTCCACCCTGCTCCGGGCGATGCCGGGAAAGAGGGAATTGTTGCCAGATAGGTATGGGCAATCAAGGTAGTCGGGCGTGCGTACTTCTACCACGAACCGGTTCGTCAGGGATTGGTGCCCATAGCGATTCCCGTGTCTAGGATCGTAGGCTAGGACTATGTTGGGCGTACGAGTTTTCTGAGATCGTGGTCGACGGGAATGGCGGCTGACGGCTGACAGGTCCGGGACTTGCGAACGTCATAGAATTCCTGCCGGCACCTGGCGCGGTCACCAACAACCCGGAAATGAGAGGCCACTCGGCATTGTGAGATACTCCAGATGCGTAGCCACAGGAACGGGCATGACTACGAGTCGGATCAAAGCCTGGATCGTTGTAGGCCTGTTGCTTGCCTTCCCGGCCCGAGGGGAGACCCTCTACCAGAAGGAAGGTATCACCCTCGAGGGCTCCGTCCGCATGGTCCACCGCAACGCCGCCACCTGCCAAGTCCTCGAAGAAAACGAATCGGCAGAGTCCTACGAACGCACGAAAAGCAATCACGGCCGCCCGCTGCACGTGTGGCGCCTCGACTACAGCGCCCTGAACGGCTCGGGGCAATCGCTGTCGGACCTGACGGCGCACTTCCAGATCCGGGCCGAGTGGCCGCCGTGCACGAACTGGACGGGGCTGGGGATGTATCCCGGGCCCGTGCAGTGGTCCGGCAGCTTCGAGACGATCCAGCGGACGGGCGGGATGCGGCCGGGGCAGGAGGCCGCGGCGACGGCCTGGGTGCTGGCGTTCGACGGGCAGGAGCCGAGCTTCGGACGGCGGCAGGTGACGTATCGCTTCGGTGAGGCGAGCGCGCGCGAGGTCACCGAAACGGCAGCGCCCGTGGCTCCGCCTGTGGAGCCGCAACCTCCGCCACTGCCCGACCCACGCTGCAAGGGAGAGCAGACAGGTGACAAATGCTGGCTGGAGCTGGCCAGCCATCCCGGCTGTTACGTGTGGGAGGAATTCAATCTGACGGAGAGCAGGTCGGAATGGAGCGGGGAGTGCGTCGAGAGGCTGGCTGAAGGGACGGGAACGCTGACGCAGACGTGGCGCTGGTCGACAGGCGGCACTGGCTGGTCTGAGACTACAGGCCTCATGCGTGCTGGCAAACAGGAAGGCCCATGGGTCTACCGTGGCTCAGAGGGCCAGAACGGGGATTGCCAGTACGTGGACGGCAAGAAGCACGGCCTCTGCATCCACCGCCAACCCGCATACAAAGGCAAGTACGCGAGCTGGGCTTCGAGCGTCGAGGAGACCGAGTACGCCAAGGGGAAACGCCACGGCCGGTCTGTCACGAACTTCGGAACCGGGGCACGGTACGAGGGCCAATATATAGACGACGAAAGGCACGGCGTCTGGCTAGACCGCGATTCTAGCGGGAAGGTGACCCGGGACCACTGGATTCACGGCGAGCTGCAGCGCTAGCACAGCGCCCGAGCCAGCCGAGGTCCTTTCGCGCGGACCTCCCCGGCCGGCGACCGCTGGCTCGCCTGCCGGCCGGGCTTCTTCCTGTCCGTCCGGGTGCTCTCCCGCCGCTTCCGCACGCTCTTCCTGCCGGCCTCCTCCGCGCCTTCGACAAGGGCCGCCTGCGGAAAAAGTCACGCGGCAGTCGAACGGCCCATGCACTGCGGAATTAAGAATCCTGGCGCAGTGTCGCCTGTACCGTTGGGCGGCACCCTTCGCGTTGGCGGGCTTCCTCGGCGCGACCCATGCGCTGGACCTGACCCGGTGGCTCAAGAATCGAGGCGAGCGGCATCGGCGCGGCCTGCATTCCAACGACTCCCACCGCTGCTCCTGGAGACTGGCAGGGGCTCCGGGCCCTGATCGGCCGTCCCGCCCCGAATCTCGGACTCCCCTTGCCGGCGCCAGAGCGTCCATGCGAAGAAAGCGCCTGCCCCGGAGTGCTTTCCCGAGCTTCCTAGCACGCCATGGAAGGGCGCGCATTCTCCGTGGGCGCACCGGTTGCCCGACTCTCTGGTCAATGAGAAGCAATCTGCAGAACCGGGGAAAATCAGGCCCGCCACAATTCCGAAACCGGGGTCAGATTGGTATTCATTGGCGGAATGCTTGGACGTTCTTTGTCCGGCTCGGCAGGCGAGGGGCGCTACGAGTGCATCGCCGCCAGCACTCTGGCTGCGATCTTGGTCGGCGGCTTCGTTGGCCCCGCCGTGGCTGAGGGCCGCGTCTTCGTGCTCGACATTGTCGGCACCGAGCCATTTCGACCCGAACAGCGTTCAGCTAGCTGCTGGCAATCCCGTATAGTCTTTGAAACCGCGCATCAGCGACCAGCTCAGGGGTCTGCTTCAGCGGATCGAGGATTTCGTATAGGGTTCGTCTCAGGTGGACTGGAAGATCATCAGTACCTACCACTACATTGAGCAGGGCAAGCAGTGATTTCGGATGCGTACTGGCGTATCGATTCTCCCGAAGGCAATGGAGACCGCGTCCTCCGGTGGCTTGAAGGTGTTGCAAAGACCACTCGACCGCATCCGGAAACGCATCGCCGGCCTCAACGAGCATGTCCAGCATCGCCACCGACGTTGTTGATGTGTTGCGAGCGCCCGCCGCCGGCCAGTATTCCCGAAGCCACGGTTGAATCTTTTCGCGCCAGATCCGTGCCCTCGCCGCCGGATCACCCTTCAATGACCGCTTGAGTCTGCCGAGCACGGCACCTAGGCCTCCTTCCGACAATGATCCTACGACCCGGCGGACGTCGCCTGGAGTAAGCTCGCCCGGGGCTTCGAGGCAGATGGCCACGAACAAACCCGTAAGGCTTCTCGTCATTCGATCTCCACCGTCTGTGCGGCACAGCATGTCGAGAAACGGCTCCTTGAATGCCACAAGCAGGTCGGGTCCGACGGTCGGCGACCATGCGTAGGCGCACCAAAGGTCTCGAGCCTCGTCAAAATGCGCAGGGCCTAAGCGGGCAATCAGGTGTTCGCGAGCCCATTTGGGGTCAAGCGCAAAGAGGTGGTACAGCCTCGTCGCCAGCATCACACGTCCAATGTGTCCGGCTGGATCAGTCCCGATCGTGTCGAAGTAGGGCCGGAGCGGGGAAGGTAGCCCCTCCCCGCTCTTCAGTTCGTACTTCCACAATCGAACTAGCGCAGCTTCCGCAAGCATGCCCGCTGAATGATTCAATGCCTCTGTCAGCAGGTCGTCGAGATCACTGACCTGGGGCTTGGTCTTGTCGACACCGCTCCAAGCTCTTCCCCATAGCACCCGCAACTCGTTCTCTCGATCCGTGCCAAGGTCCTCAGCCAGATCCTTCACGAAGTGCCCGACGGCAGGGCCGACGTCGGCAAGAAACCAATCGGGAGCGCCGGTAATCAGATGACTGACAAACGCTTGTAATCTGGCACAGCTCCTCGGGCGTTCACGCAGCCCGGGGAATGCGTCGAGAAACCCCAGCCAGCAAGATGTCGGCCATACTCCTTCCTTTTCAAGTCGTCTAAGCGCGGAAGCGGCCTTCACGGGTTGCGACAGCGCAAGTCCCCGATAGCCCTCACGGCCGATACCCCCATCCCTGATCGCCGCGACGAAATCGGCGACGGATCCCCTTAGAAGGCCGGGAGGCACGAACTCCTCATCGCCGATCCAGCGTCCTTCACCGTGCCACACGGTGAACTCGTCGCGTTCGTCGACGGTGCCTTCCTCATTTGACGACGACTCACTCGCCAACAGTCTCGACCTCTTGTCGAGGCGAGCGCCAGATGCCGCCAGCCTCTGGAGACGTAACGCCTTCTCGTGACGGATGACCCCTGCATAATGTGCCGACATCGTCGCCTTCTTGGCCTTCGGACCGGCATGAATCGCACGAACGATTTCAACACGAAGACTGCGTGGTAGGCGCGATCCCCCGAGCCTGAGGAATCGAAGCACTTCGCGACGCAACTCCGTTTCCCAAAGGCCGGGTCTGCGACCTCCGATGAGGAGCTTCCGGGCAAGCTGAATGTCAGACCTCTGGTTCTCGGTCAGGGCGTGAAGACCCAGCCTCTGGAATAGGGGTTGCTTGGACAGGACCCAGTACCGAAGCAGGTTGTCCCCGCGAGCCCGATCCACATCGGTCAGCGCAACGTAGCTGTCGCGTCCCAGATCAATGAGACGGGTCCAATCAGGGTCATCCGGATTCTGGCCGTGCGGCGCTATCGATGGCCGGTACAGCGAAGAATCAGGAGGGGAGTCGTCACCGTCTGCCGCCAAGACCAGCGCTTGCTCAAGGTAGCCCGTGAGCGTACCTGCATGGCGCGCGAGGACGGCCTTGTCTTGGATTATCTCCTCGATTTGCCCCCAAGAATCCGGTCCGCCCGACACGAGCTTCAGGTGACAACAGTCATCTAACGGCTCGCGGTTCTTCTTGGAGTACATTCGAAACGCCCCCCACGCGACGGGACCGGGCTGGACGACAATGCGCGGGGCAAGACTCTTGACCGCTTCATGTTCAATCTGGCGACGTTCGAACTCTGAACACGCCGCTTGGTGCTGCTGGAATGTCCAAAGAAACCTCCAGTGATCGGTTGGTTCGTGATGGGACACGATCGTCCAGAGAACCCTCAACCGCGGTGAGATGCTTGCATCCGAAGCTGCCAGCCGTTCCTGAACTATTAGACGGAGGCCCGGATGCAGATGACCTCCGTTTCGGAGCACCCATTCAAGGACTTGCGGCACGTGCAGGTGATGCGCCAACCAACGTGCGAGATGGGCCCTTGTACTATCGAGGGTCCCAGGAGTCCGTGACTGAACACAATTCGTCACCAGCCGCACATCTGCTGGGCCCTGGCCCTCAGCGCCCGAACTCGCGTCGCTGCCAGTGCAACACAGCAGTCCGCTTTCGTCGAAGACCTCAAGCCATTTCCCGATCTTCGGGTAGTCTTCCTCGTCTATCACAGGCGGCGCGTCCGCAAGCGCCTTCGCGGCTACCGGGTCCTGTAGAGCCCAGGTAACCCGTTCCACCGCGGGATCGTTCGCTCCGGCAGGCAGATTGAGAATCTCCTTAACGGCGATCCGTGAACGTGCATGGAATGGATCGCGCCGAATTCGCGCCCACTCGATCAGCGTGTCCCCGAGGAGCCTATGCTTGTCGCGGTCGTGGTAGAGAATCGGACTGACGTTCTTCGCTCGCCATCCATCTCGTGCCCGCCGTGCGCCCACTTCTGTTCCGTCATGACTCGCGAAGGCGAAGGCCCCAGCAAACCGAGCACCCTTGGCACGCTCCGCGGCAAGGGCATCGACCATGTAGCTCATGACGGGATCGCCGATTCCGTAACCCACGAAGACGACTGTGAATTCTCGGAAGAGCTCGGTGACAAACCGTGCGGCCCACCGCTCGGTAAGGTATGCCTTTCCGAAATCCGCCGCAGTAAGGACCAGATCAGTACCATCGCTGCCAGCCACAATCTGACCATGTAGATGCACTAGGCTGGCCCAACTGTGGGGCTTTGGTATAGGCAGCTTGGGCGCTGCGTCAACAATCGGGATCTTCTCCTCGGCTTCGACAAACCGGTTATCGAAATTGGTGGTAATCAGACGAACGCCCCGGTCGCTGCGCGACAGTTCTATCAGAGCCTTATGGACACTGAGTTCGCCCGTCGGCGGTCGGGAGAGACGACCAATCACCGTGCGGCGCAGAGCCTGCGCTCCGAGCCGATCCGGTCTCTCCAGCAATCCGAGCGCCTTGTCGAGACTCGGCTGTCGGCGACCGGGGTCTTCCTCATCACAATCGAGAGCCTCCCTCTCCACCGCGTCGGGCAACATATCGTTGTCGCTGTAGACATACTCCACTAAGGCTGCGAAGCCTGGGAGCCCAGAACCCTCACCCGCTGAAATACCTGCGCCGCAGAAAAACACCACGCCGCCACTATCGAGTTCATTCATTACTGAAACTGGAATGGTCGGACCGCTGGCTACAAGTTCAGGCACGGAAGGACGACTCTTTCTAGTTTTCCCGGCAGGATGAAATGGCGATCCCGCGGCTCAGATGACGAAATCTCATTGTGGGCCGGTGTTGAGGAGGCCTGCAACAGGCGCGGGGGGCACAGGTCGTCTCCACGTTGACGGGCTGATTGAAGGTCGCCTGAACGCTGATTGTGTCGCCCGTGGGCGCACCCGAAAAGCTCATGCTGGACCGGGCCGAGAACCTCGAGAGCCGCTGGTGAGAGTGCTCTCGCAGTCCGGCAGCTACTGCGGCTCTTGATCCCCAGCCTCGCTTAGGCAGAATGCCGCTCCCAACACCTCGCCGGACATTCCCCCAGAGGGTGGCGGCCCGTGCCGGTCTTGCTAAGCTTGCTGATCTTACGGCAAAGGAGTCGAGCATGCCCAGCGAAATGTCTTGGAAGCAAGCGATAGTTCATGTCCTGAGAGAAGAAGGCGGGCCACTGCACTACGACACAATTGTCGAGAGGATTTCGGAGGCCCAACTACGCTCTTCGTTTGGCGCCACGCCAGCCGCCACCGTGGCCTCCGTCATTAGCACGTCGCTGAAGAACGATGCGAAGCCACCATTTGAGAGGGTCGAACCAGGGCATATCCGCCTTGCCGGTGGTGGCTCAATCGCCGCTCTTCCAAAAGACGACGGCGGAGCGGATGACGTTGGGGGAATCGTATCCGCGTTCGGGATGTACTGGGATCGATCGTACGTAGATTGGGAACCGACAAAGCCCAGGCTACTCGGCCAACAGAGCAAGAACTCAGACGAAGTGGATTTTTCGGACCAGATTGGCGTTTACCTCCTGTATGACCGGCGCGAGATCGTATACGTGGGCCAGTCCAACGAAGAACGCAAGAACTCATGCATCGGGCAACGACTGAGGCTCCACACCAACAATCGACTACGATCTCGCTGGGATCGATTCTCCTGGTTCGGCCTGAACCCAGTTGGCAAGGGCGCTGCAAACCATCTTTTGGGGATTGGAACAGCAGCCGGTCAGAAGGGCGCAACCAAGGCCATCATTGACGTAATGGAAGCGGTACTGATCGAGGCCATCGAGCCGCGACAGAACAGGCGCCAAGGGGACTACTTCCGAGGGCTGGAATACTTGCAGGTCGAGGATCCGCAAGTCGCAAAAAAGAAGCTCATTCAAGCACTGCAGTCGCCCTAGATTCGCCATCACTCGCGCCGCTTGGCAGCTATCGGGCAGGCCCGACGAGGCCACGCACCGCGCCTGCTTCAGCATCTCCGGTCCCGCAGCGCCATGCATTCCCACTGCAGTTGCCCTTGCACCCGCAATCGGTCGAGGAGGCTCGCTATGGCTACCGCCAGCATGATCGGTTCGGTCCTCACACACTACTGTCCGAACAGCCGGACGTCGTCCAGCAGTGAACGGGCACTCTTTTTGGCGCATCAGTTCCAGGCCTCGTACAACGACGCGGTGAGTATTTCTCAGTCCGAACTCAAAAGCAAGCGTATCGCTTGCCCTTCATCCGCTCGACGTGCCCCTCCGGTCCGGGATCAAGGCACGGCCTCACGTCGGCCCAATCCACTGGGATTCAGTAGTCCAGCAAGGCCTCCCGGCCCGGCGGGTTCTTTCGGCTTCTCGTGGCCCGAGCAACTGGTCGTCCCGGAGCACGTCCGCCCTTACCTCCGATTAGATTGTTCTGGCCAATTTCGGTGGCATTTGCAGATGTCTTACCATGGCGGATAGTTCTACGAAGAGGTTGGCCGCGAAACTCCCGTCAGTTCTGCTGGCCACACTGCCATTAGATCCAGTTCCGTCCGTCCACCAAAGTCGCGACCGAATCATCTTGTCGCGGTCGGACTCGTGAGGCACATCCCACGGGAAAACAGCGTATGACAACACCCGACGACCTGTCCGTTCTCCGCACGAGCCCCTTCTCCGACGCAGTAGCGAAACTCGAGGAGCTCCTCCTCCAGGGCCGGCGCGCGTTCTTGATCGGTGCAGGGTGCAGCAAGTGCGCCGGCCTTCCTCTGACCGCCGAACTCACAGACCTTGCGATCGGGAGCGAACAGCTCGACGAAACCAGTAAAGCGATCCTCAAGGCCATCAGGAACGAGTTCAAGGCGGCAACGACTTCCAACATTGAGGATTACTTGAGCGAGTTGGTGGACCTTCTCGCGATCGCGGAACGCAGAGCCGATCGCGGTGCCTCACCCGGACAAGTGGGGGTAGGCGGGAAGCCTTACTCAAACAGCCAATTGCGGGAGGCCGCCGAGCAAATCAAACGGAGCATTTCGAAGGCAATCGAAAAACGAGTCGAGATCGAGACCCATCGGGAATTTGTTCGCGCAGTGCACCGGTCTGCCCGTCCTGGAAAGGTTACCCCAGGGTCGGTCGTCGATTACCTCGTACTCAATTACGACACCGTTGTTGAGGAGGCCTTGGCGATCGAGCGCGTCGTGTTCTCCGATGGTATCGACGGAGGTGTGACCGGCTGGTGGAACCCGGAGACGTTCGGCCGTCCAGACTTGGCGGCTCGTGTCTTCAAGCTCCATGGATCGGTCGACTGGTGCGAGATAGCCAATGACCCCCTTCCAAGACGAATAGGACAGAAGCTGCAGATTCAGGACATGCAGGATCGTCGGATCCTGATATGGCCAGCTTCAACGAAGTATCGAGAAGCGCAGCTGGACCCCTTCGTCCAACTAGGAGGATTTGCGCGAAATGTCATGCGTCCGGATCGCGGCTCCCAGCAGGTTCTGGTCATCTGCGGATACTCCTTCAGCGATGCGCACATCAACATCGAAATCGACAGAGCCCTGCGCCAGTCTTCGGGGGATTTGACCGTCATCGCTTTCAGCGGCGAAAACGAACCAGTCGGCCAGCTAATGAAATGGAATCAGGCTGTCGAGATTCAAGAGCAAGTACTTATTTTCACAAGACGTGGTTTCTTTCATGGCGCGACCGAGCATCGTGCTTCTCAGGATCTTCCTTGGTGGAAATTCGAGAACTTTGTGCGGTTGCTTGGGGGCGAGCGATGAACACTCAACACAGGAATCCTGGCGACCCGATCCAAAACTTGGCCATTGGCAAGATCATCGAGGTTGACGGATCTCGCATCGTAGCTGAGCTAGACCCTGGCTTGACGGAGTTGTCTCGTGTTTATGGAGGGGAGACGTATCCGATCGGGCAGTTCGGATCAATCGTGCGGATTCACTTTGGCCGCAAGCTGATCTACGCCCTAGTGGGGCGTCTGCGCATGAAGGCAGAGTACGAGGCGGACCGTGGAGCGATTCCCCGGGCCGCACCGGACGAAAGGATCGTTGAAGCTGACTTGTTCGGAGAAGGAGAGTGGACATTCGACGACGCAGGTAACGCGAGCCTGCGGTTCGAGCGCGGAGTGGGGATGTTTCCCTTACCTCAACAAACGGTCTATCTGACACCGAAAGCGGAATTGCGGTTCATATATGGTCATGGCGAAGGGACGGTGATCCGGATTGGAGAACACGTTGGAGCGGGTGGAGCGCCGTGTTACGCGGAACTCAACGAACTGCTTGGAAAGCACACCGCGATTCTTGGATCGACTGGTGCCGGAAAATCAGCCGCTGTTGCGGCAATCATCCACAGCGTGATCGAGCGCGGGGGCGATAGGAACTACGAGAAGTGGAAACCGCAGGTTGTCATCCTTGATCCGCACAACGAGTACGGCAGGGCGTTCGCTGGGCACACGAGGCTGTCGACGGACGAGGGAACTCTATCGTTGCCCTACTGGCTGCTCGATCTTGACGAAACGATTGGCCTATTAATCGGCAAGACCGAATATGCGGCAACATCGCAAGCCAACATCGTTAAGAACGCATTGCTGGCGGCTCGCTCGGAAGCTGCCGTAGACCGACTCGGACTCGATCCTGCGGAGTTAACGGTAGATTCGCCTGTTCCCTACGTTCTCGGTGACCCAGCCGGCTTGAATGAATTCGGCGAAAAGGACGGGGAAAGGTACGAGATCGGTCTAGTGGGTGCGATCAATGCCCTTAGGCCGAGCAATCGAGCCAAGAGAGAGCATGAAGACTACAACAAGGTGCTCAGAAAGCTCGAATCGTTGATCAAGGATGACCGACTGTCTTTCATGATGAAGGGCTGGGACGGCGCCGGAGACCCGATGCCATCCGTGTTAGCTCAGATCCTGGGCGAGGGCGCGGCGGTAAGGATAGTTGACTTATCCGGCGTGCCAAACGAAATAGCGGGGACGGCTAGCGCAGCGATTGCCCGCACATTGTTCTCAGTGAAGATCTGGCAGACCACGGAGGAGCGTGAAGCCAGTCCCGTGGTACTGGTGTGCGAAGAGGCACACCGTTACGTCCCTAACAGTGGTGAGGCTCAATACGGGGCGGCACAAAGCGCAATCAAGAGGGTCGCAAAAGAAGGCCGGAAGTACGGTATAGGACTTTTCCTTGTTTCACAACGGCCGAGTGAGGTTGAGGCAACGGTGCTGTCTCAGTGCAATTCTTGGATTGTCCTGCGCATCACTAACGAGGCAGACAGAGCGCACGTTCGTGGGATCCTACCCGATTCGATGGCGGGGTTGACGAAAATGCTATCTGGACTGCGGCGACAAGAGGCCGTCTTCGTGGGCCAAGCGGCGATGCTCCCGTCCCGAATCATGATTCGAGATCTCGCCGTCGACCAGCTTCCGAGGTCGAGTGACATTGACTTCGACCTGGGCTGGCAAAGCGACGGAATGTCGGCAGAGGCGCTGAAATCGGTCTCAAGGCGTTGGCGATGCCAGAGGCGATGATCTCCACGCTTTCGGAATCCTCACTTGAGGGGTCGGCGCCTTCGTGTTTGGAGATCAGCGAGTGCCAAGCAAGAGACCGGGCCGAATCCACGTCAGCACCTGGGAATTGCTCTCACACTGCCGCCCCTTGGCTGCGCGACCTGCAGCGGGTCCGGGCCTGCGCGCGCGGCCGCCCAGTGGTCACTGCGGCCCGGCAGGCGGCCGTCAGCTCGCGGATGCGAGCACGAGCATAGATACTATCGAAGAACCCTTGGCGACCTTCATCAGTCGCCATGTCCACCGCGAACAGAATCGCTTGCCGGACCGTCATCGCAGTGATGCAGACGCAGTTCCAAGCGTCTAGCACCTCCTTAGACATCGGCACTGTCGCAGAAAGAAAACCCTGATCGTCGACCACACTGGAGGCATATCAAATGAGGAAACCGGCAGCAGGATTCAAGATCGAGATGTTCGCTCGACGATAGTGCGAGCGCTACCCTCTCGTACAGTACAACGAGCAGAATCTCCAAGCCTGCTACGGTTACCTTGAGGTGGTCCGGTCCATTTAGACAGCTGATCGGGGAGCTTAAGTTGGACTCCGCTACTACTCTGAACGACCGACCGGGGGGATTGTACCTCAACCAAGCTTCGGTCAGCGCCCTCCTTGCCCGCCGCGAAAGCGCATGGACATCAACGCCCGAAGACGACTTGTATCAGCCGCGCAGGGGGCTCATCGACCATTATCGGCTCGCCTACTCTCGGTGCTCATCTTACATAGTGGAGGAGCATTGGAGGCCACTGCATGGGGAAGAAGGGGGACGGGATTACGCGGCGCTCTACTGCCGAAATGGACCGACCGGTGGATCCCGGCGCCCCGGAGGACCGACAATGGCCAGCACCTTGATGGTCGCCTGCATGGCGGCCGCCATCCTGATATGCGGCACGGTGCCGGCGGAACACCGGGCGGGCGAGTCGCGAGAATTCGACAGGATGGAATTCGTGTGGGTGCCGGCGGTGGAGTTCTTGCTGGGGTCGACCAGCTCCGAAGCCATGGATCACGAGCAGCCGGTGACGCGGGTGGAAATCAGCCGGGTGTTCTGGCGGGCCAAGTTCTAGGTGACGCGGTACCCCTGGGGCGGTGATGGGGACGATTCCCTCGGTTTTCTCGGTCTGAGTGCAGGCGCTGTCAGTATCGCGTGATAAAATACCAATAGGTCTGTCGGGTGGAGGCTACCCTGATAAGCCCGCCCCGCTCGCTACGGGCGGATCTAACGGTCCCGAAACTCCCCATAGGTTCGCTCTCGGATTCGTACGTGCAATAGGGCCGAGGGAAATCCTACGCTTGATGCCAAGAATTTCAGTTCCGCCGCTTCCGAGCACGAAGCGCTTCGTGCTCGGCAAATGGCCCGAGTGGCTCAAAGGTCATCGAACCGCAGCGAATGCACCTTTGAATCAACACGACGCGTATAGCTTCCTCTGCTGGATCGAATCCCGCCAGATGCTGATGCTCCGTACCTTGGAGCGCCGCTGGGATCATCGAGTAATGACACGGAGGGTGGAACAGTGGCTCGTCGATGAGGGACTGATTGAACGGTCCATCCCGTAGTGACTACCGCGGGCCACGAGCTTCGAGTTGGCCCCAAGTTGACTCGCTCCGCAGTTCCAGTTTCTGCCCATCATGCAAAGTGCGATGCGATCGAACTCTAGAAGTCACGTTTGGGCTGGGGCGTGGCTCGTCTCCCTATATAAAGCCTTCGAAAAGTTCAATCTATACGACCCTGCCTTTCATGAATATGAAGCGACGATCCTGGCGGGCAGGACCGCCCACTTCTTGTCTTCGATCAGGAGCCTCGGCCAAGTGGAGGCCAAGGAAGTTGAGACCAGACAGAGACTTGCGAAGCTCAGGCCTTCAGAGATGCGTTCTCTCCTCAAGAATCTCTCCGCCCTGAACGTTCTGAACGTCGAATGGACCACGCAGCCCAAGACGAGCCTCCAGCACCTCGCAGCAACCGGAACCACACATCGATGGGTCTTGGAGTCTACAGGTGAGCTGTTCTACGCTTCAGACCCGACCGAGCAAGAACAGGCTAGTCTCTTGGCTCTTGATCTCACCTCGTTTATACCGCTCAAGGTAACATCGCTGGCTTCCGAGATCATTAGCAGATCCGGTTTTTCTCACGGTACGGTCACCGCCGCTATTGACCACATGGTCGACTGCCATCTCCTACATCAGACAAGAGAAACAGACCAAGGTGATCGAATCATCTCAAATCCATACGCGTTTCGTTCACTGGGCAAGGACACCTGCAACATTCTTTCCACACTCAACGAAATCAGTCCGGAAAGGGCCCTTGAACTGCTGGAGCGCGTTAGGAACAATCCGGGTGTTCCCTTGCCGGCAGGAACCGATCCGAATGTACTCCAAGTTCTGATTCACGCAGGATTGATCGACCATTCCGGAATCAAAGTCCGTGGCACCTCGATGATGCGTGAGTTTCCGACGATCCCTCATCTATGGGGAGTGTTCGACAGTGGCACGGACAAGACCGAATTTGACAAGGATGTGGTTGACGACGCCAAGCTGTTCCTCAATTCGATCCGATACGGAGAGCATTATTCCCCCGCTGGCCGTGGTCGAATCAAAGAGCCTGCCATCCTGGTTGACAGGCTCATCCGATCTGGCGAAGTCGGGCCGGCCACCGCAATCGGTTCCGACTATCCGTTGCCACTTTCTCGTGGCATCGTGTCGATCGTGGAATCGCGAATCAACCCAGGGCGCTTTCACATGCAGCTTCGTAAGGAAGATGTCGCAAAATCTGTACTGGAAATCTTGGATCTGGGTACCGTTATTGGGCACCCCCAAGAGACGGAAGGCGGGCTCTGGGGGGCGAGCGGCCAGTTTCAGGCACCCGAGACGTTGCGTGTTGCACGCAGCCTGCCCCCAAGGCTTCAAAGGGCTACGGATGCACTTGCGTTTCAACTGCGCTCCCATAGGAGAAACCGATGACATCCAGGAAATCTACTCCCAAGAGGGAGGTGCCAGCCTCGAAGCCGGGCGGTGGCATCCTAAAGCTCGGCGAGCCAACTGAATACCGGATCGCGCGCCTCTTTGTCTGGATGGGATATTTCGTGAGGCGCGGCCGGGAGATTTACACGGCGGGCAATCTCGATCAGGCCACCGATGTTGATGTTCTCGCGATGCGCTACCGGACGCTGTTTTCCCGAGAGGTCATCACAATCGAGAGCAAGACCGGGAAAGGAGGTCCTCTGGACCGAGTCTTCTGGCTGTCAGGCGTTCGTCAATATGTTCGGGCCGACCGCGCTTTCCTTTACAGGCCACCGACGAAATGGAACATTCGGGACTTCGCGAAAGAAGCGGGTGTTGAGATCTTCGACCCGAACCGCCTCTCGGCGCTGGAGGCACGATACGTAGCCGAGCCGCACGATTGGCTGGGACTTTGCGACTGGTCGTACTTGAGTTCGCGAATTGAATCTTGGAACAAGATTCTTGCAACGAACGCCAAATACAAAGAGCTTTATCAGACGCTCGCAACCGAGGTCCGCTATGAAGAGCCGTTCGCACTCATTGCTTTCTGGGTTCATCATTTGAGAGGGCTGACTCGCGACCATGCGCGTGAATCCGGACGCGGCCAAGAACTCGTTCGGTTTCTCATTGCCGATGCCACCGGACAACTTGCCTTGTGTTTCTTACGTGTTGCCCAAGTGACATCCGACCTAGCCGAAGCCGACCGGAGAGGAATGGTTGCGAAGAAGCTTCGTTACGGGGAACAGAACCCACGGTTCGTAGAGCAGGTGTTCGAGAACTCATATCGGGTTGCATGGGCGGCAATCCGTGACAAACTCGGATACGATGTAGAGGTCGACAAATCATTGTTTACCGTTCCAACCCCAGACTACGTTGAGGAAATCACCGATTTGGTCGAGGAACTGATCCGAGGCGGCGAGCAATCCACGGATCTGCCACAAATTGTTGACATCATCATGTCGGAGGGCTTCCTCAAGAGAAACAAAGAACGGCGTGTCTTGAAGCGCATTTTCGCCGGTGACGGACTTGCCCAGCGCACGGACGCAGCGCAGCGATTTGTGGGGCGGCTTCGTAGACTCGAAGCGATACCGGATGAAATTCAGGAACTCGTGGATGTCAAGCCCTCAAAGGAAGCAGCAGATAACCAGAGTCCCATGCCAACACAGGAATCTCTTCGATTGTGAATAGCTTGATCACTTACTCTAATCGGCCTCAACTCCTCGCGTGACTCTCTCGTCATCGACTTGACAAGTCTTTGAAGGCAGCAAAATGGAACTACGATTCAATATCTCATTTGTAGAAGTCGGCATTGGGGCAGGATGCTGGGATGTCGTAGTCCATTTCAACCAGTCCGGACGTCCACTCGCGCATGACATTTTCTCGCGGATTTCCGGCACCGTGTCGGCGAAAGTCCTTATGAATAAAGGAAGTTCATCCGCCAGCCTCCAATTTCCTAGGTAACAACATCTTCTCTATGATTTCCTAGGTTATATCAACTTCTGCTATTCTTCCTGTTACCATCGAATAGGTAACATCTTATGTGCCTCATGACCGCCACGTCCAGCTCCCGTGGCCGCTCCTACGAATACGTCCGCCTGTGTGAGTCTGTCTGGAAGAACGGCCGCTCCATACTCACGAACAGGTCGGAGGCTCCGTAGGCCTGGTGGAAACATTGAGAACTGCTGCGCTAATGGGTGATTACGACTCGCGTTGTTGGGAATCAGATCAGTTCGTGAAAACCGTGTGGTATTGAACCGGACTATCCCGAGTCGGATAGGGTGCGAAGGCGGGGTAGTCCGACACAGGACGGCGATTTTGTAGCAGCGCTGCGCATGGCAGGTAGGTGACGAGGCTGAGCCTCGAACTGATCAATCGACAGCCTTCAGGTGGCGGAGAGACCGCTCGGCCGGCACAGGCAGCGTGCTGGGCGGGCCGAGCCGCTCTCACGGCCGGTTGCGGTGGCTGCCATGCCCATCGCGCACGTCCTGGCCCCCGACTGGGGCGCTCTCCGCAAGGCACCCTTCGAAATGGATGGTCGACTGCACCCAAGGGTAGCCGATCAACGGGAAACCGCACGCGTTGCAGATCCGCTCGAGCCGGCGGAGGTCACCGCCCGGGCCCAACCGGGAGGAGGCGACAATGGGCAAGCCCGAACACGCCGGATCTGCAACGGGACTCGTACCGGGTCTGGCGGGATGGCTGTGGTAAACAGGAGGTGCGGCGGTTCAACATGGGGACGAAATCCCCTTGTCACCTCGGGAGTTCCAGTGGGCCCTGTATGCGGGGTCAGAGCCAAAGTCAGACACCAGTGCCGGGCGACGCGAGCATCGGCGGTAGGACCGGTGTCCAGGCCTGTCATCCAGCCCGCCCACGCTGTTGCCGAAAACGTGATCTGAGGTTCGAACCCTCCTTTTCTGCGCGATCCTTCAAGGTTGCCAGGTCGTGGTCTTGCTGAGCTCGGAGCTTTCGAAGACACTCAGCGAATTCAGCGATCGCGTACCTGCCCTTTTCCCAACTTGGGAACCAGGTGGACGAAGCCAGCGACGATGCTAGATCCGCGACCGGCCTCCTGACCTCATCGATCATCGCCTCGATATCCACTTCATTAGAATGTGCGGCGCCCCCGATTTCGTCGATCAAGCCCCTGTTCTCTGCCAAGATTTCGTTGAAATAACTGGTTGCTTGCAAGATCTCGTAGCGGTCTTCTCCACAACGATCAAGCCCTTTCAGAAGGTGCGATGACACTTCCCGCACGATTGCAGCCCTCCGATCATCCCGTTCTTCATCATCGGCACAGGACTTGTAATCGTGGTCCTGTTCGCACAACGCAACCAGGACCTCCTCGAAGAGACCGGAGTCGTCGCTGAGCGAAGTGTACAGCCCATAGAAAACCTGCAGCGGGTGCTCTTCGGCACCCAGGTTTCCCGCTTCGTCACCCCACAGGAAGTTGTCTTCGAGGAACTCGTTGTAGTCCTGCCACATGTCCAGGCCAGCGACCAAGAACGATTCGAGAAAGTTGTCGGTCACGGCTCTTCTCACTCAGCCTGGATCGTTTCGGTTCGGGGCACTGCAGTACAGCCGCAAGCCCATGTGACAGTCGCGCGACTGTTATCACCGGGCCGACCATGCCGACGATAGCGTGTGTGTAGATCAGCATGGCACAGCGACCGTCATTTCAAGGTTGTGCCACTTCGATACGGCGTGACAGCCGAGTTCCTTGATGCGATTGCACGCGACATCGAGACGTACCGGCACTACGCTGCAACCGACGAAGGCCCCACGGGCTTCGAAGTCGCGGAATGGCATGAGATGCTTGGACCACCAATACCTGAACCTGGCCGTGCTCAGGCGGGCATGCGGAGTGGGCCGTCGTTCTTCGGCGAGATTCGGGTAATGAACTAGCTCCTCGCTCACACGTCCATCCGCAGGGAGGTGCGACCGTTGAGCCGATGATCGCCGTGCCGACAGCTGTGGACGTCTCGTTGCGGCTTGATGTGATCTGGACCGAAACCTAGCTCCGGGGGCGATAATGACCACAAGATGTCAAGGAATCTGAATCCGCAGCCATCCGCAAGCACGCATTCCAACCAGGATGCGAAGGTAAGCCGCCGCGGTTCGGGAGCGCGCGCCGATTCTCCGTCCGTTGCCGGGCGCACGGTGACCCCGACCTCCGAGCGCATTATCAGGGAGATCTCGGTGAAGCGCCGGAAAGCCATGGAGATACTGGCAAATCGGTAGTCGGCATTACCGCGTCACTTGGGCCGATGCAGTTCGCGGCCATGAGGAAGCGCCACGACATGGCGGGGCGCCAGGGATCGTAAGCGAGCATGCAATTCAGTCGGCACTTGCTCGCCCGTACCACGGCTATCACCGACATATCCACCAGAAGGCAGCGCGAGGGCGCAATTCGAACCGCCTTGATGGCAACCGCGGCGGCGGTGCCCCATCATGATCGAGGCGAACTCCCAGAGCCTCCGAGGATCAGCTGGTCCAACTCTGGCCCGGGGATCGCCGCGTACTCCCGGACGCGCCCGAAGTAGAACAGCGCGCCGAGCACGATCCAGCCCGCCAGGGCGATCCAGGAAGCGGGCGCCATGAAGCCGGGCATCCCGGGAACGCACAAGAGCGCGATGAACCCGGCGGACAGGGCCGCGCCGAGCAGCGCCACCATCCGCGGCCACCGGCTGCGGGCCACCGAGTAAGCCGCGAGGCAGGTGTACAGGTAGCCGCAGGCCGTGCCGACGGCCGCCATGTCCACGACCCAAACGATCGCCTCCCGGCCAAACCAAGGGGCGAGCAGCGAGACCGCTCCCGTGAACAGGAGAGCGTTCCGCGGAGTGCCGCGGGCGGGGTCAACGGCCCCGAACCATGCCGGCAGCAGCCGGGCCCGCCCCATGCTGAACAGGAGGCGGCTGCTCGCCATGAAGAAGCCGTTGATCCCGGTGAAGATCGCCATGGCGACGGCGACGCTCAGGACGGTCACTCCTGCCGCTCCAAGACTCGCCCGTACCGTGACGCCGGTCGCCCAGGCGGGCTCGCCGGCCACCAGCTCGCGCCAAGGCAGGACCACCCCGGTGGAGAGCAGCACCACCACGTACATTCCGGCGCCGGCCAGGATCGCCGCGGCCATCAATCGGAACGCCCTGCCGGCCGGGAACGCGAACTCCTCGGCCGCTTGCGGCAGGGTGTCGAAGCCGACGTAGAGCCAGGGCGAGATCGCGAGCATCGCCAGCACGCCGCTCCAGGCGGGTCGGCCGGGAGCGAACCAGGGCTCCCAGTTCGCCAGGCTGGCGCCGGGCCCGCCGAAGGCGCCGATGCCCACCGCCGCCACCGCCGCCACCATCAGGCCTGTCATGACCACCTGCATCCTCCCGACCCCTCGCACACCCCGGGAGTGAAGGAACCCGACCAGCACCACCGCGGACGCCGCGAGGCCGACCTCCCCGGCAAACACCTCGAATCCGCCGACCCTGTAGAGGTAACCCCGGGCAAACAACTCCGGCGCGAGAAACTTGCCGAGGATAGCGAGCGCAGTCGCGTTGAGCGGCACGATGCTCAGGTAGCCGAGGGTGAGGAACCAGCCGCAGATCACCGCGTGGTGCCGACCGGCCACCCGATAGGCATAGGCGAACTCGGCCCCGGCCACCGGAAACGTGCGGACCATCAGTCCGTAACTCCGGGCGATCACGAGCATCGCCAGCCCGCCGAGCGTGATGCCCAGTGCCGCTCCGAGCGGTCCGGCGGTCTCGAGGAAGTCGCCCGCGAGGATGAAACAGCCGAAGCCGATGACGCAGCCGAGCGCCAGCGACGCGACCTGGAGCGGCGCGAGGACCGGCTTGAGTCGCGGACGCATGTTCACGAATCTGTCACCCAGGTGTTACGTCAGGATATCGAGCCCGAGGCGTACGAGTACTTCCACCGCGCCCCCCATCCGCGACCCGTTGGGCGGTCCATCCGGGAGTCCCGCGCAGCCTGCGGAAATGGCCACGCGGCACTTGAACGGCCGACGGCGCGACCGTGCGAAAGAGTTGACAGGTATCGTGAGCATTGCATATACTACTAGTGCGTCTGAGATGGGTCGCCGAGCGTCTCACCTTGGGGCTTGAAGCCCCAAAAGCTCAGTCGCTTGCCTTCTCTCCCGTGCACATCCGAACGGATTAGTTGCGCCAAGTAGATCCTTGCATCTCTGCTATATCGACGAATCCGGAACCCCCGACATCCCTGGAAACACTTCCCACTACGTCTTGGCGGGAGTCTCGCTGCCGATTTGGCAATGGCGCTCCGCGGATAGCCAGATCTCGAGCATTCTAGACCGCTACGATCTTTCTGGTGCAGAGTTGCACACGGCGTGGATCCTCCGCTCGTACGTAGAGCAGGCGCGCATTCCGCGATTCTCTCAACTGGCCAGCGGCCATCGCAGAGCAGAGGTCCAGCGTGAACGTAATCGGGAGCTCTTGAGGCTGCAGAAAACTCACAACAGGAGGGCATACAGGCAGCAAAAGAAGACCTTCTTGCACACGAATTCATACATCCACTTGACCCGGGATGAGCGGCGCCAGCTGATTCGAGACGTCGCGGACTGTGTTTCCCAATGGGGATTTGCTCGACTCTTCGCGGAGTGCGTCGACAAGCTGCACTTCGACCCAGCTCTGAGCACCCAAACCGTTGACGAGCAGGCGTTTGAGCAGGTGGTGTCGCGATTTGAGACGTACCTTGGAAACACCGAAGTCTCAACTCAAAGAAACTACGGGCTGCTAGTGCATGACAATAATCACTCCGTCGCGAAGAGGCATACCGCTCTAATGAGGCGCTTTCACCAACAGGGGACCCCGTGGACATCAATCGAGAGGATCATCGAAACGCCGCTTTTCGTGGACAGCAGCCTCACAAGATTGGTTCAAGTGGCCGATTTGTGTTCATACGCTCTTCGGAGATACTTGGAAAACAACGAAACAGAGCTCTTTCATAGGATCTTCGACAGAGCTGATCGCTCTGGGAGTGCTGTTGTCGGGGTGCGTCACTTTACCCACCAGCCGTGCGGCTGCGAGATTTGCATCAGGCACTGATCTCAGCACAGCAACCGTGGGGCTATTTGCTTGGTATTGTCAAGTTCCTGCTTCTCGGTGACCTTGGATCTGTGAAGTGCTTGTATTGAGGTGACACGGTTCCCGCCTGAGATCATTCGCCACGCCGTGTGGCTGCGCTATCGGTTCACCTTGAGCTTCCGCGATGTCGAAGACCTGCTCGCCGCGCGGCATTGTCAGGTTAACTGATTTCCGAAACAGTAAGCCACCATATCGAGTATTCATTCGCAGTTTCACTACCCATATCTTGGATCTCTCTCAGCGCGAAATACCTTAACTTGACCATGCCGTTCGTTGACCTGCCGCTGCAGGTCGGTGGCCAACCAAGGTCTTTAGATCCCGTGACTGAAAACCCAATACGAGCCTTGTCTACGGATTTGGTATGGATGGTGGAGTGATCCGACGACTAGACGTCACCGTCGACCGATCGACCTGGCCGAAGCCACCAGGCGTGCCGGCCTTTCCAAGCACGTTCCGAGATGGAACAACCCAACAGGACATCAACATTCCGGAGCTGTTGCTGCTGATCGGGCATCTGACCACACCCTCTCATGCGTTCGGCACTTCGCTGAGCGAATTCTGGGCATGGGTTCGCTACTTGAATGCTGTTTCCGACGATGAGGATTTGAGGCTCACTCGGGAGTTCGCCCACCTCGACGCCCACCAGAAGACGATTCTCAGTGACGATTTCGGGATGGGCATTCCCATCTACTGGTTGCTCAAGACCTTGTCCCTCGAACTGATCGTCGACGGCCGGTACTTCATCGACGGACTGTGTCCAGCCAGTGGAGCAGCCGTCGGGGATCGGCCGAAACAGGGGCCAAGGAAGGCGCCCGACTTTGTGGCGCTAGACAGCGCGGGCACATGGCACGTGATCGAGTGCAAGGGCACGCAGTCAGGAGATGCCTACCGAAAGCGACAACTTGGCCGTCCAGGACCGCCGGCGACTGGTGCCGTTGCACAGAAGCGTACGATCTCGTTTCAGCCGGGCCACACCGGTCAGCGCCTTCCGTGCGGCCTCGCGCTCGCCGTCGAAGGAGGCAACGGCGCGAGCAGCTTGCGGGTGATCGATCCGCCGCCGGAAGAAGGGTTCGTCGTCGAGGAGGAAGATCTCGGCGTTGCCGTTGACACGCTCAGAAGGGCGACTGCCAGCAGGGTGCTCCGACTCGCGGGGTTTGGCTCCGCTGCTTCCGCGGTGTCATGGCTCCCGAGCCCTCTTCCGATCCGCAACGGCCCTGTCAGCTACTGGAGACAGGGCAGCCAAAGGGATTTCAAGACGACGATCGAGAGAGCTCAAGAGCAGCTGCAGCGTCGGGACCGCTACAAGTCGTTTAAGGAAGTTGACGAGACGTACCTTGGGCAAGAGATCCGGTTCGACCTTGCCGTTCCGGCTGGCATTCGGGGGCCTGGGATCCGGTCCGTTCTTCTCAGATACGGCGTGACAGCCGAGTTCCTTGATGGGATCGCACGCGACATCGAGGCGTACGAGCACTACGCTGCAAACGACGAAGACCCCACGGGCTTCGAAATCGCGGAATGGCATGAGATGCTTGGACCACCAATACTTGAACCTGGCCGTGCTCAGGCGAGCATGCGGATTGGGCCGTCGTTCTTCGGCGAGATTCGGGTAGTGAACTAGATCCTCGCTCACACGTCCATCCGCAGGGGGGTGAGACCGTTGAGCCGATGATCGCCGTACCGATAGCTGCGGGCGTCTCATTTCGGCTTGATGTGATTTGGGCCGAAACCTAGCTCGGGGGGCGATAGTAATCACAAGATGTCAGGGAATCTGAATCCGCAGCCATCCGCAAGCACGCATTCCAACTAGGACGCAAAAGCAAGCCGCCGAGGTTCGGGAGCGCACGCCGATTCTCCGCCCGTTGCCGGGCGCGCGGTGACCCCGACCTCCGAGCGCATTATCAAGGAAACCTCGGTGAAGCGCCGGAAAGCCATGGAGGTACTGGCAAATCGGTAGGCGGCATTACCGCGTCACTTGGGCCGATGCAGTTCGCGGCCATGAGGATGCACTACGACATGGCGGACTTCTAGGGTTCGTAAGCGGGTGCGCGCTGCTTGCTGCACAATGGGAACGTGATGAAGGCCGTGAACGTGCGCGAGCTGAAGAATAACCCTTCGGCAGCACTAAGGGCAGCGCGCGAGAACCCCGTGATCGTGCTGAAGCGCCAACGGCCGGAAGCGGTACTCGTGCATTTGGAAGGGGATTCGATCCTCGGCGAGCCGGGCATCCGGCTGGCGCTCGCGACCGCCTTGTATCGTGAGCAGAATATCTCCCTTGGCAGGGCGGCCCGGTTTTCCGGACTACCCCTCGCCGAGTTCATCCAGTACGTTTCACAGCTTGGAATTCCCGTGATCCAGGGGACGGCAGCCAGCGTACGGGAGGACACGGACGCGATTGAAGAATGGCAAAAGAGCTGGTCGTCCCCGGTGCAAGCACTCTGATCGGGCTCGCGGCAGCGGAGGCTTTCGAACTCCTCCGCGGACTCTTCGGTGCATTGTCAAGTCAAGGAATCTTGCGCCGGGAAAGACCCAAGGTATAGGTAGTGAGACTGCGAATGGATACTTGATATGGCGGCTTACTGTCTCGGAAATCAGTTAACTTTACACTGCCCTGCTGGGTTATCAGGATCGCCTTTGCCGAGCTCTATCCGCCTTGGAGCGCACGGGGCGTTGGGGGGGCCGACCCGGCTCTAGCGAACGGGGCCGAGTCTTCGCACGCACAAGGTATCCGACCGGCCCGATGTCCCCGATGTCTGAGTCGAGTCGAGTCCAGTCCTCGACAGCACGCCAGGTACTGGCCTACTATTGGAAGCGAGACGCAAGCATTGGCTTGCCCTCCTTCCGAGGCCCGCGCTCCGGCGCGGGCTTTCGCGCATTTGTAATGAGTCTTGACCTCACTGGCCTATTTAGATGAGTTCGGACCCATCGGTCCCTATGTCAGTCGGTCGGACCCGAAACACAACGACAGCCCGGTGTTCGGACTCGCCGGTCTTGTACTGCCAGCGACCGAAGTGCGCGGGTTTGGAACCTGGTTCTTCAAACGAAAGGCTGAGCTTCTCGCATTCGAGATACAGCGGTCAGGAAAGCATCCCGCCGTTTGGGGGAAAAAGGGATCTAGCCTCTACACGGTGACGAACGCTGGTCGCTTCCGGGAACTCCGGACGTTCACTAGCCGATTCTTCAATAAAATCAAGAGCATCGGCGGGTTTATCTTCTATGTGGGGATCAAGAAGACCCACCCACCTAGCCGGCACAACCCGAATCGGCTCTACGCCATGCGCGATAACGGCCAGAACTCCTGCAGTTCCAATGCGAGCCCACCACTCTGTCAGCCTTATTCGCTGCACCTCGAAAGGTTTCCCATCCAAGCAAATCTGATCCTTGTTGTTGATGGTGAAACGCCCCAAATCCGGAAACGTCATGTTTCGATTGGATTCTAGACCCCTATGCATTGCAGCATTCTAGTTCTCGCGGATCGCGCACGTTCTCGAGATCGACCTCAAAGAGAATAGAACGATGCGCCTGTTCGAGGACTTCGAGAGAACGTACAAAGGGCGAGCCGACCAAGGCGAAGCGTTCCATTCTTTCTTCAATCGCTCCGCTCAACCGGGAGCGGCAGAGGTGCGAGACCGATGCAACGATTGGTTCGAGAGCTATTCAACGAATGCGACCGAAGACGATCTCAACGACTTTCGCTCGCGCTTCGTCAGCAGCAAGAGCGAACAGTATCATGCGGCTTGGTTCGAACTCTGCGTGCACGAGATCCTTGTCAGACTTGGCTTTTCGATCTGCATGCACCCGGAACTGCTTGGCACCAACAAACGACCAGACTTCGGCGTGACGTTGAACGACTCTCGCACCCTCGTCGAGGCGACTGTCGTTCGACCAAACAGCGGCCCGGACGTATTGTCGCCGCTTGAAAGGGATGCGGAATACAAGATGATGCGGCTCAAGCTCGGGAACTTTTGGGCGAGCATCACTAGATTCGAAGGATCGTTGGACCGACTCTTGACTTCGCATGGAAATCGACCGCGCATTCCGAACCTTCTTCGACAAACACGATCCCGACAACGTGCAAAGGCTGCTCGATGCCTATGGCGACAGCGTTCGGCCAACTGAGATCATCCGCTTCTACGACTGGCAATTGACGGTCGAACTCTTCCCTGCGGGGCTAGCTAGCAGGGCTCCAAGCGAAGGGCGAGTGCAGCCTTGGTCGCTAAGCGACTCAAGCGAACCCTCCGGGCGCCACCTGAAAGCGAAAATCAAGAAGAAGAGTAGAGGCTACGGTTCAGTTGCCGATCCCCTGATTCTCGCGGTCAACGTGCACGCTCGCGAACACTCTCCCATTGAACGAGCAAGGGAAGTCCTCTTCGGCAGCGAAGGAATCTGGCACCGCAGACACGCGCATCGCTCAGCTGTCGCCGGAGTGATAGTGTTCTGGTACGCCGATGCCGTTTCAGCGCCAAGTACCAGCGCCCGCTTGTTCCTCAACCCGGCTGTGGACTCAGATGCACTCCCACCCGCACTGCTGCGGCTTCCGAGAACTCAAGGGACGGAGGGTTCCGAACAGATCGAAGGCCAATCTGTCGCGACGATCTTGGGACTGGACCAAGCGGTCGGCAGGTCTCGACATCGCGTGTAAGCTGACAATTGAGCGCATGAAGGCGTAGTTGGCTCGGCTCCAGAGCTCTCGTTGTGGCTGTCGCGAACCGCTGACGAAACGGCAGCTGCAGGCGAAATCATGGCATCACAACAGCTGTCCTCTCGACGTTGCCTGGCTCCGCTGCTGGCGGCTGGCCTTGCGGTCATCTGCCTCGCACTCACGGTTCGGTATTGGGATTGGCTCACCGAAGATGGCGAAGAAATCCGGAGCGTGGTGATCCGAAACAGCATCCTGGTTGCTGGAGCGCTCGTCACATTCGTCCTGGCGATCTGGCGCAGTCTCATCGCCGAACGGCAACTGGAGATCGCCCGAGAGCAGTCGGGGACAGCCCAACGGAGTCACCTCGAAGGACGATATCAGAACGCCGCCGAAATGCTCCATAGCAACGTGCTGTCTATTCGACTTGGAGCAATTCACGTCCTCGACCAGATGGCGCGCGACCATCCCGATGACTTCCACATTCAGGTGATGCGACTGTTCGCGGCCTTCGTTCGTCACCCGGTGGAATACGTCGCACCACTGGCGAGCGACGGCAGCGAGGGCGGAGTCAAGCCGCCGCCCTCGCCACGCGAAGACATCCAAGTCATCATGGTTTCCGTGGGAGGACGAACTGCCAAAGGACGAGAGCTTGAACGCCACGGCAATTATGTCTTGGATCTCCGAGGAGCTGACCTGCGTCGGGTCTGGTTTCCTCGCGACACGTGTCTAGAGGGGATAAGGCTTTCTGGGGCTAGGCTTTCTGGCGTCGATGGTCTTACCCAAGGACAGCTCGATGAAGCTCTAGCGGAACCGGGCGTCCCTCCAATTCTGGAAGGTGCCTGCGATTGCGAGACGAAGTCACCGTTAGAGTGGAGACGACAACCTATCCCCTGGGACTAGCAACCGAGCGGGGACCCCCACGCCACATCGCAACTTCCGAGAAGGCTGGCAGTTGCCTTGTCGGAGGTCCAAGCTGCTCCGTCGCCCATGGACACGGGCCGCAAGGGACGATTGCGTTTGGGGCGTAAATCGGATTATCACAGGCCAAGTGGTGGTTCGCAGCCGGAGAAGTACCTGGTCGAGCGACGCGCGCAGAAGCAAGACGGTGATTCAAGAGCCCTTCGAACGGTTCTTGTCGATCCAGGGACGGCACGGAAGCTAACTGCATGCTAGCGGAAGACTCTCCCGGGTAACACGCCAACGGCGTTCCAAAGTGAGCTCGCTCGCAACGTGTGGAGTCGATTCTCAGCCTAGCTCGACACCTAAGGGGCGGCGAATTAATAACTTAGTTGGTCTGACAGCTAATTTGCCATGAAATGCCGGTCCGGCTAGGGGCAAGTGTAGCCCTTTCCGCCTATTGGCCGATCCCGGGAACCCCCGACCGGGGGTTGCGGGGGTACGATACGGTGTGATTGGTGCAATTGCGGCTCCCAGTGAGCACCTAAATGGCATATTCGGTATCATAGAATATCGATTATGCCATTTAGGGGGTGTGCATGAGAACCGAAACCTTCGCTGCCCAAACGGTCATCTCCCTGCTGCGCGAGAAAACCGTCGCGCAGCTGGACGAGATCCTGGAGGCGTTCGGCACCGCCAGCCGACGCACCGTGTGCCGCAAACTGGCGGCGGCGGGCTGCCGGTCCAGCTATTCCCACTGCGGCCGCTTCTACACTCTGGACGAACTGGCCGCCTACGACGAGCACGGTTTGTGGTTCTACCAAGGGATCCGTTTCTCCCGCGCGGGGACCCTGCTCGCCACGGCTGCTGGCTTGGTCGAGCGAGCGCCTGCGGGACGGTTCGCCGATGAGTTGGGTCGGATCGTCCAGGTCGAAGTCCGGAATGCGCTGGGCAAGCTGGTCCGCGCCCGCCGCTTGGCCCGCGAGAAACTCGACGGCCGGTTCCTGTACTGCTCCCCGACGCCGCAGCGGCGCGAGAGGCAGTTACGGACCCGCCGGGTGCTGCTGGCGGGAGGGCGCGGACCAGCGTCGCCCGACAGCGGCGACGAGCAGATCCGGCAGGCCACCGGCACGCTGTTCAGCGTGCTGGACGAGCGGCAGCGCCGACTGTATGCCGGGCTGGAATCGCTGCGCCACGGCCGGGGTGGCGACGGCCGGGTCGCGGCTCAACTCGGCATAGCCCCGGCCACCGTGGCCAAGGGGCGCCAGCAGTTGCTGTCCGGGGACTACGAGACGGAGCGGGTCCGCAAGCCCGGGGGCGGGCGCAAGGCGCTCGAAAAAAAAGCCTGCGCTGACCGTCCAACTCGTCATTCTGCTCCGCCACGACACCGCCGGCGACCCCTGTTCCGACCTGCGCTGGACCCGTCGCACCACCCGCAACCTCGCCGACTACCTCACCGATGTCCTCGAACTGCCGGTTTCCCCGCGCACCGTCGCCCGCCTCCTGCGCGCCTTGGGCTACTCCCTGCGTGTGAACCACAAGTGCATCCCGTCCACCTCTCCCGCCGAACGCAACGACCAGTTCGAGTTCATCGACCAGCTGCGCCGCGACTGCGCCCGTCGCAACACTCCGATTCTCAGTATTGATTCGAAGAAAAAAGAGTTGGTCGGACGCTTCCGCAACGCCGGCGTCTCCTGGGAACCGGCCCCCGTCCCGGTCAATGACCACGACTTCCGTTCCCAGGCCTCCGGCCTCGCCGTCCCCCACGGCATCTACGACACGCTCGCCAACCGCGGCTTCGTCTCGGTCGGCGTCTCCTCCGACACCGCCTTCTTCGCCGTCGACAACCTCGATGCCTGGTGGCGCAGCGAAGGCAGTTCCCGCTATCCCGATGCCTCCCAACTGATCCTTCTCGCCGATTGCGGCGGCAGCAACTCCTACCGCATCCGCGCCTGGAAATACGCCCTCCAGCACCGTTTCTGCAATGTCCACCAGCTCCCCGTCACCGTGGCCCACTATCCTGCAGGATGCTCAAAATGGAACCCGATCGAACATCGCCTCTTCAGCGAGATCAGCCGCAATTGGTCGGGCTGCCCGCTGGAGTCCTTCGATCTGATCCTCAACTACATCGCTTCCACTACCACCCGCACTGGCTTGGTGGTGACCTCCCGGCTCAACAGGAACGAATACCCCACCGGCATCCAGATCAGCGACGAGCAGATGGAAGCACTCAACATCACCCGCAACGAGCCCATCCCCAAGTGGAACTACACCATCTCTCCCTGTCCAAACTGATAAGTTATTTCTGCGCTCCCCCTAAGAGAGGGCCATGGTTGAAGAGGTGTGCGATGGAGCCGTTCCCGGCTGATTCGCCCAGCGGCTCATCGCGAACCGCGAACTGCCGAACGTCTGGGACCGGACCCCACCCAGTGAGCCACCCAGATCGGTCCAGGTAGACGACCACTCAAGGTGTCACGGAGCGGGTTCGTCTTGACCAGATATCTTCCTGCATTCCTGTGTTGATGCGCTCCGACACGTGACAAAAGACCTTTCGTTGATTCAGGATCTCGCCAATGACCGACCGGTCGGGATGTCCGTATCGCAACCGAGCACCCGCTGAAGCAAGACAAATGCGCAGATTCGGGAACTCGAGCAATTCCCGGTGGAAATTGTGTCTTGAGCCATGATGCGGCAGAAGCATCGTTGATAAGTGTTGGCTGAATCGTCGGTACGTGCCTAGCCAAGCCTTACGCACGCTCTCGTCACTCAGTGCGGCGTCCCCCGTCCCGATCCACCCTACCGCCCCCCCTGCTTCAGGCGACAACGGCAACTCAGAAGCCCCGAACCACCCACGTGGCCAGCTAGCGGAGCGCGCAACGATCCCGTAGGGCCAAGACGGCGCATTCTTGCCACCTGCGGGACCCGAATAAAGGGACATCGAAACGCGGTTGTGATGGCCGCGGGACCCACCGCGAACAATTTTTTCGTAGCAGTTCCGGAGATTTCGAATCTCGGTCGGACTCCTCAGTGCATCGGCCAGCCTCGTTGAAGTAATCCGCTCCCGTCGCCTTAGTTGGAGTGCCGCTCTGATCTCCCTGATGAATGCCCTCTTGTGACCAGCCGGAGCGGGATCGACATGGGGGACGAGAATCCAGTGGTGGCCCTGCCGCAATCTGGCAATACCAATCGGAGTTCCGGAGGTCATGGTCGAGCGCTCGGCCCTTCCGCTGGTTCGGCCAAAGGTTGACAAGTCAACATTGAAGGGAATCTCTCCCGGGGGTGACTCTCGTCCGTCCGGCCCTTGATCGCCGCCATCTTCCATCTCGGCGGCCGGTGCCCCCTCATCACCCGACGCAAGGACTCGCACGACCCGGGAAACGCCCCTTCGCCCAAACCACGACTCGGGATCGATTCTCGATTCGATTAGGGATGCCGAGAGCGCACCCTCCGCTTCAGCTTCGATGAGATCCAAGATCGGCATGACTGGATCTACATAGGGAACGTAGACAGTGCCGACCCTTACAGCGCCAAGCAGCCGATCAAGGCCGTTCACGTGGTCGACGTGGAAGTGCGAGACGAACAGAGCATTGACAAACGTCGTTCGCTTCCGGTAACTGTCGATCGCGTCCCGCAACGGCTGCGGATTGGTTGATCCGCAGTCATAGATGTAGCGAAAATCAACGGGACCGCTGCATTCCCCTTGGGCGCAGTGGATTCGCCCGGAACTAAAGCACCCTTGGCCTATTGGGTACTGACATCGCGTCACTCGCATGTGTTGGAGCGGATCGCTCATTGTGCCAGATTTCCATACTTGATCCGGCCGCTATAGGCAGCCAGTGAAGGACTTGCTGTCTTCAGGACGCCTTCGATTCCGGGCCCCATTTGGGCCAGCGCGACTCGACCGAAGTCCGGTTGGCAATAGACTGGCATACCTTCTTCTTTAGTGTCCCGGGCTATCTTCTGGGTAAGAACGAGACCGGAAACCCGGAGCCTTGGCGACTGGCCAGCGATGGCATAGCGTAGGAACCCTTGACGAGGGCCACGAATCCGAGGCTGGTGATCGACGGTCAGGCCGCCCGTGTGCCAAGAGTTTCTCTGCTGGTCGCTGAACAATGGCAGCCGCTACTCCTTTCGCAGTGGGATTTCGCATTAGTCTGGCTAGGAAGCAAGCCCGGCCCTCAGCCTGCTACAGTCTCACCGAGAGCAGCTGCCGGAAGGTTCCGGCGGGGAGTTCGGCGGGTCAGTAGTCGAGTTTCTTTCAGTCAGTCGAGCCAGACCCTTATCTAGCGAGGTTCGAACCGCCGCTGAGCTGGCATGTCACTTTGGGCGTTTGGCGCAACAGTAGTGCGTTCGGCGTGACCAAGCTCTAGGCGGCCGGGGAGGAGTCCTGAAATCCTGTTATCGTGCATTGTGACAACGTGCCGCGGGTCTCAGCCTCTCCTTGCGCCAGTGCTGCGAACCTGCCATGCCACCAGATCCGATACCGGGATTGCAATTCGTCGGGTCGGGCGATACAGAGTTTCGAGTGATTCAAAGATGGCAACGAGACGCATCATGACAGCTGTTCCTATGCGACCGAGCAACCTCGCCACCCTCGCCTTCGGTTCTCCGCCCAGAGAAACAAGCGCTGCCTGGTGACACCGCACGAGTTCATAGCCAAGTGGCATGCCTCTGAACTGAAGGAGCGTTCGGCGGCACAGGAGCACTTCATTGACCTCTGCCGATTGCTAGGCGAACCGACGCCGGCTGAAGCCGATCCGTCCGGCGAGACGTACTGCTTTGAACGCGGAGCGCGCAAGGACACCGGTGGAGATGGCTGGGCCGACGTCTGGAAGCGCCACTATTTCGCTTGGGAGTACAAGGGGAAGCGCGCCGACCTCGATGGCGCGTTCGAGCAGCTTCGGCAGTACGCTCTGGCGCTGGAAAACCCTCCGCTGCTGATCGTCTCCGACATGCGCCGGTTCCGGATTCGCACTAACTGGACCAACAGCGTAAGCCGGACGCACGAATTCGAATTGGACGGTCTCGCTGACGTTGCGACACGCAACAAGCTCAAGTGGGCGTTCTCCGACCCCGATCGGCTCCGGCCGGGCGAGACTAGGCAATCGCTTACGGAGCGCGCCGCCGCATCATTCGCCACGGTCGCCCAAAGGTTGCGGGACCGCGGCCACGACTCGCATGTGGTCGCGCGCTTCGTGAACCGGCTCGTCTTCTGCATGTTCGCCGACGACGTGGGTTTGCTGCCCGATCAAATGTTCACGCGGATGTTGCAGCAGGCGAGGCAAAGCCCGGACGTCTTCGCGAGCATGGCCGGAGAACTCTTCGGAGTGATGGCATCCGGGGGCCGTGTCGGTTTCGAGGCAGTCGAATGGTTCAATGGCGGACTGTTCGACGACGCCAGAGCACTGCCTCTGGAAAAGCCCGATATTGACACAGTGCTGGCGGCGTCCGACCTTGACTGGTCAGATGTTGACCCGTCCATCCTGGGCACGCTGTTCGAGCGCGGCCTCGATCCCGACAAGCGCGCGCAGCTTGGCGCGCACTATACCGACCGCGACAAGATCATGCTGATTGTCGAGCCTGTGGTGATTCGACCTTGGCTCGCCGAATGGGAGATCGAGAAGACCGAGATCGCCGCAGAACTGGAGCGAGCAGCGGCCGCCAAGTCGCCTGCCACCCGGAGCAGACGACGCAACAAGGCAGAACTCCGGTTCCGGGAGTTCTTGAATCGTCTGCGTGGATTCACTGTCCTTGATCCGGCCTGCGGTTCAGGGAACTTCCTCTATCTCGCCTTGCAGGCGCTCAAGGACTTGGAGCACAGGGTCCAGCTCGAGGCGGAGGTGCTCGGCTTCCAGCGCGCGTTTCCCGAAATAGGGCCGGCCAACGTCAAGGGCATCGAGATTAACCCCTACGCGGCCGAATTGGCGCGTGTCTCGGTTTGGATCGGCGAGATTCAGTGGATGCGGCGCAACGGCTTCGCCGAGGCGCGTGATCCGATCCTGAAGCCGCTCGACACCATCGAATGCCGTGACGCGGTTCTGAGCGCGGACGATTCCGGACCGGACTGGCCAGCGGCGGACGCCGTGGTCGGCAACCCGCCGTTCCTGGGCGGCAAGCTCCTGATTTCGCACCTCGGCGAGGACTATGTGGCCCGCATGTTCTCGACCTATGCGGGCCGCGTGCCAGCCGAAGCCGACCTCGTCTGCTACTGGTTCGAGAAGGCTGGAAGGCAGATCGCGTCAGGGAAGGCAAGACGGGCTGGGCTCGTCGCGACGAACTCGATCCGGGGTGGTGCAAACCGGCGCGCTTTGCAGGGAGCAACCGAATCCCGGCGGATCTTCGAGGCATGGAGCGACGAACCATGGGTGATCGACGGTGCAGCGGTTCGGGTGTCGCTGGTCTGTTTTTCTAGCGCTGATGACCAATTCGTCGTGGACGCGAGGCTTGACGGCGAGCCCGTAGACTAGATCTATGGAGATCTCACGGCGAGACAAGACGGTGCCGGTGTCGATTTGACAACGGCCCGACGTTTGCCGCAAAACGCTGGCGTTGCCTTCATGGGTGATACCAAGGGCGGCCCATTCGACATCAAGGGCGAACTGGCACGGGAGTGGCTCCGCCTGCCAGCGAATCCGAACGGTCAGAGCAATGCCAGCGTCCTGAAGCCGTGGATCAATGGGATGGATCTGACCCGGCGGCCGTCAGAAAAGTGGATCGTCGATTTCGGATGGACGATGTCGGAGGGCGACGCAGCCCTGTATGAGGAGCCGTTTCGGTGGGTGAAGGATCGCGTATACCCCAAGAGGCAGAACAACCGGCGTGAAGCCTACAAGAGGTTCTGGTGGCGACACGTTGAACCGAGGCAAGGTATGTGGCGGGCACTCGACGGCCTATCGCGTTATATCGCAACTGCAAGGGTCGCCAAGCACCGACTCTTTGTTTGGTGCGACGCGCGAGTCTGTCCCGACTCCAAGATAATCGTCATAGCGCGCGACGACGCCACGACATTTGGCATTCTCCACAGTCGATTTCACGACATTTGGTCGTTGCGGTTGTGCAGCTGGCACGGCGTCGGCAATGATCCGGTATACAATCCAACGACCATCTTCCAGACTTTCCCTTTCCCAGATGCACTGTCGCCCAACGTACCAGCCACCGGCTACGCAAGCGATCCACGGGCTGTAGCGATCGCAACGGCGGCTCGACGCCTCGTCGATCTTCGTGACCGCTGGCTTAATCCTCCCGAATGGGTCGAGTGGGTGGACGAGCCAGTAGCTGGGTATCCGAAACGTTCGGTGCCACGCGACGAGGCTGCGGCCCAGGCGCTCAGTACGCGAACTTTGACGAATCTCTACAACGCCCGCCCACAGTGGCTCACTGATGCACACGAAGCTCTCGACGAGGCGGTGGCCTCCGCGTACGGTTGGCCTGCGGACATCTCCGACGACGATGTCCTTCGCGAGTTACTGGCGCTCAATGGCAGCGGGCGATGACAGGGTTCCAGTTCCGGGCGTGGCCCAAGAAGAGCCAAGGCATTCAACGGTGTCAGGCTAGGAGACAATCGCCCTCGGTTCCGTTCCCGAGCACTTGGATACCCAGGGCCGAAAGCGATGGGCTACGTGGAGTGAATATGTTGACCGGTAAGCGCCGAGAATCTGACTATCGATGGCTCGCTGCAGGCCAAGCGAATTGCCCAGACCTGACCTCCTGAATTCCCGTTCAGCTGCCGCCCTAGGCATGGATCTTGGCCCCCTTCAAGCGTCAGGGGCTGACCTGGTTCTGAATTCCTTCGCACGGGTCCCGCCATCTCGTCGGGATGGATCGCATTGACGAACGGGTCCAATCAGTCAGCGCGGAGGCGTAACGTCAGCCGGCCTCCCGCGACTCCGTTGCCGTCGCGCAAAGTTCCGCGTGTAGTCGCACGCGGGCCAGTTCGAGCAGCCGAGAAACTGACCGTACTTGCCCGTCCGGGTTCGCAGCCAGCCGCCACACTCGGGACACGACTCGATAGCGTTACCACAGTCTCGGCAGCGGAACCCATTCTCCATTTTGACCGGCAATCCCGTGCCGCAGGTAGGGCACGGCGGCTGCGTGTGCTCGCAGTAGGGCCAGTTCGAGCAGCCGTAGAAGGCGCCCCTGTTGCGTGGGTTCTCGCGCCGCACCAGATGGCCCCGGACGCATGTCGGACACGTCACGCCCTTGTCCGGCGACCGCCCGAAGACGGCAACGTCGTAGTTCCCCTCGATCAGTTCCATCACGAAGGGCGACGGCGGGCCGCTGTCGGCCAGGACGAAGGCATGGCGTCTCGCCCGGGTCAGAGCGACATAGAACAGACGCCGCTCCTCGGCATTGGGATGCTTCTCCGGTGCTGAGAGGACCAGATCGAGAAGCGGGTCGTCGGCGATCTCCGTCGGAAAGCCGTGTCGTCCGGTGCACAGGCCGAGCACCACCACGTAGTCGGCTTGGAGCCCTTTCGAGCCATGCACGGTCATGTACGAGAGCCCAAGGCCGGGATGCCGCCTGGCAAGAGCGGGCAGGTTTCCCGGCCGCATGTGCTTGTACCGGCCCAACAGCAGCACTTGCGACGGCCCTTCATACCCAGCAGCGTCCGCCGCGATCCTGCCGAGTGCCTCGCTCAACAGCGACCGGTCCCGGTCCCCCGAAAGGCCGATATGCACGCACGGGCCTTGCAGCTGGCGCGTCGAACGCACCGTCTTGCGGATCTGCGCGGGGTTCGTCAGGACGAACCGGGTTGCGACGGCGGCGATGGGCTCGGAGCACCGGAAGGTAGTCTCCAGGTCCATCCGCTCGCTGTCGCCGAAGCGCTCAGCGAACTCGCGCATGACCGTGATGTCCGCCCCGCCGAATCGGTATATCGCCTGCCAGTCGTCGCCGACCGCGAACAACTGGGCGCCCGGCGACTGGTCCAGCAGCGCCTTCAGCAGCCGCGCCCTTGCGGGCGAGATGTCCTGGAACTCGTCCACCAGGATGTACCCGAACGGGCTGCGGTACCTTCCCGCCTTTACATGCTCGGTCGCCTTGCCGATCATGTCGTGGAAATCGATCTCGCCTCGATCGTCGAGGGTCTTCTGGTAGCGCTCGAGGATCGGTCCGAACACCGCCAGGAAGGCCTTGGCCCGCTGGCGGTTGCCGAAACCTCTGGCCCGACTGGCAAGTTCCGGAAAGGACAGCTGGGCGCCCTTGTAATGGTGCAGGAAGGTCGCCACCAGACGCAGGAACGGACCGACCCGGCCCTGCCGCTCTAGGACGGCGAAGACCTCCTCGCGGGGGATCGGCGAGAGGGACACGCCGTGCGCAGAGAGTTTCCCCACGAGGTTGCCGATCAGCGTGCCGGACGCGTGCTCGTGGCTGAACGTCTCGATCAGGACCGTTCCTCTTTCCTCGTGCAGCCGGCGCTTCCACTCCATTCCCTCGAGATACTCTTCCCGATCGACGAACGGCGCGGTCCTGCCGCGGGCGTCAAGCCCGAAGTGTTCGATGTAGATCCCCGCCTCGGGGAGATGGAAGTCGGGACGGTACTGCCGCTTCTCCGCCGTCGCGGTGTCGTGCTCGTAGTCCGCCTCGTACTCGTAAGGCACGCCGTTGAGGTAGAGGAAGTTGGCGATCTCGCATTCCTCATAGCTCTTGACCTTCTCGCCCTTCAGAGACCGGATGTCGTATCGGCGGATGTAGTCCCAGTACTCTCCCCAGCTCCCGAAGTCCTGCTCGTTCTTGTACGGTGCGAACTGGCCCTGGAACCACTTGAGCAGGACCAGCGACAGATGCCGGTCGGCGAGCAGGTCGGCGACGATTCCCTTCAGCAGATCGAGCAGCGCCGCGTTGTCCTCGGCCTCCCTCGCCAGCGACGGGCGCCTGCCTTCCGCCTTACCGATGATCGACATGCCGAGACCGTGAAACGTCCGAACGGTGACGCCGTTCGCAACCTCATGGCCGAGGCGCCCGCGAATCCGCTCCTTGAGCTCGTTTCTAGCGTCCGTTGCGAAGGCCAGCAGAAGCAGCTCCGACGGGCGGCGGTAGCCTCGTCTCGCGAGCCAGCCGGCCTTTGCGACGATCACCGAGGTCTTGCCGCTGCCGGCGGCGGCAACCACGAGGTTGTGGTCCGCGTCGACAACCACCGCCCTGCGTTGCTCGTCGGTGAGCGGCTGAGCCTCCACGCGGTCCAGGAACGCCCGTGATCGGCTGAGTTCGTTCAGGACGAAGGCCTCGTTGGCTCTGGCCCGAAATGGTTCGGGGTCCTTGACAAGGTCCCGTATCGTCTTCAGCATCCGGAATTCCGGGGCCGTTGACAGCGAATCCGGCCACCGGGATGCCATCTCGCCGGCGACGTCCCGGGCATCGCGCCCAAGATCGCGAAAGACGCTGCGAGCAACGTACCGTCGCGGCTCAGCAAGGCGCGCCACGCGCTCGTGGACGGAACGCAGCGTTTCGATGCGCGCCACGACAGCCTTGCGCCACCAATTGACCCGCGCGGCTTCCAGCGCCGTCGCCAGCGTCGTCGCGTCAGCCTGCGACAGCCCGGACACGGCCGCTTTCCCGGAAGAGTGACGGACGCGCAAGGTGCCCCACCACCATCCCGTCTTCAATTCGGCTGTCGCGATCTCGCCGAGTGGTATCTCCGTGGTCCGGAACGCAGACCTGACCCTCAAGGCGGTTGTGGTCACCGTGGCGCCGGTGGCGTCTCCCGGACGACCGATCGCGAACAGAACCGACGCCAGGCCCCGTCGTCTTGCCACGGTGCGGAACTCAGCCTGCGAGGCAGCCACGGCAGAGCCGGCGGGATTTGGGTGCGTTGAGAGGGTAATCGCCAGAAACCGCCGCCCCGATTCTCGATCGGGCCCTTGATATTCGAGCAATCAGGTGCGTCCCGAGATGACCTTCCCAGACAGCTAGAACTTTCCTCCTTGTGCACGCCCCGCCTCGAATGGCTGACCCAGGTCGCACGGTGTTGGCTGTGCCCGATTCACATTTACTGCGCGCTGGTCCGTGCACGGATACCCTCGGTTGTGTCTGTCCGAGTTGGCATTCGACCGCCCATTCAATCCCAGCATGGACCCAGTAGCCGCGACCGCCAACGGGGGAGCTATTCCCAATCGTTGGTCCCGCAGCTCGCAGGGGGCGCGTCGAACTTCTTGGATGCCGATTCTGAATTGTACTCGCTCGATCGCCTGCGCCAGCCGATAGAGCCAGTTCAGACCGTGCCACTGCTCCTGGGCCGATCGCACCTGCTGCAGCACCATCGCAAAGACTGTCTTCTGGCTCAGGTACTCCGGAAGCGAATCTCCTCGCGCAAAAACTCTCTTGGCGTTTGGCAGCTTTGTTCGACCCGGTCTCCAGTCTCCGTTCGCCCTGTGCCGCTCTCTACCCACCCAACCGGACACGGAAGGGAACGTCGCCGCACATTGCACGTGACAGCATCCACTCGGACCGCAGCTGGCGACCTTTAGGATCTTCGCCTCCTCGAACCAGTTGGCGGCCGCCTAGTTGGGTCAATGCCCGGCGGCAGCCAGACTGCGCAAACAGCACGAGTTCGACGGAACTGCGGTCAGTTCCGCTGATTCGGCATCAATTGCCAGAGCAACGGAAGACATGCGCATCGGACACGACGCAGGTGCGAGTGTGGATGGCGAGACCGGAATCCGCCTGCAGGCAACGGCATGCGCTTTTGCGATTGCCACGAAATTCTGTAGCCAATAGGCTACAATAAAAACCTTGGTCAAAGTCGTCCACTACGTAGCAGAGGACGGTACGGACTACTTTGATGAGTGGTTGCAGCGCCAGAGCAGCGAGATTCGGGCGCGCGTCCAGACACGGATCGACAGGCTCGAACTTGGAAACTTCGGCGATCACAAGGGGGTTGGCAAAGGCGTGTCCGAGCTTCGAATCGACTTCGGTCCCGGGTACCGCGTCTACTATGGTGCCGACGGCGAGAGACTCGTGATCTTGTTGGCCGGCGGAACCAAGAAGCGGCAGGCCCGCGACATTGCAAGAGCCCATGCTTGTTGGAGGGCATATCAGCAGGAGAAGCGAAAATGCCAGTGAAGCAACACAGAGCGAGCGACTACCTCAGGACGCCGGAGGACATCGCCGCGTACCTGAATGCCGCGATCGAAGAATTCGAAGGTGACCCACGACTGTTGATGACAGCATTTCGAAACGTGGCGGCGGCGCAGGGCGGTGTGTCGGAACTCGCACGTCGTGCCGACATCGATCGCGTGGGCCTTTCCCGGGGCTTGTCGGGAAAGAGGGACCCCAGGCTCGGGACGGTTACCAAGATCGCCTCTGCCTGCGGAGTGCGGCTTCGATTCGTGGCATAGACCAAATAGCGATCTTGCTGCGTTTTGGAATTGGCCGCGACGCTCTAGCCGTCTACTGTCATGCCACGCCGTGTTGTTACGCACAGGTGTGCGCAGTACGCGGCGCGGTAGCGCTGGGGCCACGCCAATACCGACGCTGGTAGCTTGGCAGGTGGCTCTTTCCGGCCGTCGGGGCAGCAAGGCGAACGTAAACTGAAACTGGATTGCGGCGCCCAAGACCGATGTCTGAGACGGCCTCGCCACCTGTCGCGTCACTTCCAAGACGTCGCGTTCCCGTCCGCCAGCCTGTGGAGCCGCCAGATTCGGGCCTTGGCGCCCCCAAGGGTGACGTCCGTCTCTGTTTCGCCTCTGCCCGAGAAGGGGGGCTAGTGAGTGCCGCGCGGGCCGACGACGGGTCCATCCGGCCTCGCTCGTAACTCACCGGCCGGACTACTGGAACAACGCGAGGGCTGCCGACGGATATTTCGATGCGCTTGACCGGACCGGCACAAAACCGCCATCAAACCGGTGCAACCGTCACGATCGAATCGGCGCACCCTGGGGCGGTGAACCTTGAATGACCCGCCCGCAATAAAGCGCGACCAAATCGGCGCAAACTGTTTCCGGCTTGCGCCTCCTCGCATCGGCATGGCCCATACGGCTTGCAGCCAACAGCGGTCCCGGGTCCAGGACGCTGTGCCATCGCCCGCTCTTGCGCGCCCGTGGCCCAGCGGTGCCCTGATCATGCGAACCAACTGCTTCCTGAGAGTCTCGCGGAAATACCGTGGATGCGTGCGGAGAGCCCAGTTGCGCCTCGAGCGACGACCAGCACTCGCGAGAAGTAGTTCGCCGTTTCCCTCCGAGCAAGCGTAGTCTCGCTGTGCTTCTCCGAATTCGGCGCGCTCGTGGGAGCGGAGCCAACCGATACCTCTTCGCGACTGCATTCTCCAGACGAGCCCCGCTTGATGGGTTCACAGCCACTCTTGTTCGGGAATCTCACCCGGAATCCCTAGCTCCCTGCCGTCAGATTCGGGTTACGCAGCTACTGCCTCGCAATCCGGTCGAGCCCTAGGGGAGGATGCCGCTGTTGGGGTTACCGCCCCCATCGGGGTCGTCGGCGATCCACGTTCATTCGAGCGGCATCAAGAATGGGAACTGCGCAGTCATTGCGGCGGCCCGCTTCGCGGCACGTCGCCCGTTGCACGCGGACGACTCGCAATCCACTCATGAATCTCGTTGGCGCGCCAGGCGACTGCCCGCTGCCCGAGCTTCAGCGGCATCGGGAACGTTCCCATCTGCATCTGGCGATAGATGCTCGCCTTGCTCAATAGAGTCAGCCGCTCAACCTCTGGGCGTCGGAGGATTCTGGCTTCCATTTGCAACTCCTCTCGCTACTGCGAAACCGCATGATGCCAGTGAACCGGCAGAATGTATAGGAGGTGTTGTCGCTGATAGCTGTCAACTCGCTAGCGGCTAGGACCAAACCGACCAGCATTCGCTGGGGTCGGAGCTTCTCGTCGACCTTGTGGGTGACCCAGAACGCTTCTCTCTCGGTCGCGGACCCTGGCCGAATTCGTCGGCAGTTGCCTGCGACCTGGCTTGATCGATTCCATGCCCTGGAATCCAGGCAAGCCGATGATGTTGGCCAAGGCAAGACCGCGATCTCTTTGGCTGGATTACAGCCTGTCGACGTGCAGTCGCTGCGGCGCTGTGTGTACGAATCGAGGAACTCCGGCGATCACTAAGAAAACTTGCTCCGGTTGGAAGCAGCAGCGGACCAGTTCGTTGCAGCGTCCGGACCTGGCAGCGATGGCTTTCGAATCTCGATCCGCGATCCGGGGCCAACTGACAGAGGTCGCGTCTCTCCCTGCCGCGGTAGCCAAGCCGCCCGAACAACCCCCCGCGCGGGTACGGTGCTGGTTGGCGTCAAGCCGTCCCTCGCCCGAGGCCCCTAGTGATCGCCGCCCGGCCTTATCAATTGCGACCGCCCTCCGAGATATAGTCCGCCCACGACTGCATCAATGCGCGCCGCCGCTCGAACAAGTCACTCCGCATGTAAGCCGCTTCGACGCGATCCGTATTGACGTGGGAGAGCGCCAGTTCGCAGACCTCTCGCGGTGCATTTGAGCACTCGGCGCTCCAATCGCGAAAGCTGCTGCGGAATCCGTGGACGACCGCTGGAATGCCGTGCTCCCGAACCAGCTTTGAAAGAGTGCCGTCGGAGAGCGGCAGCCCCCGGACGCTCGGGAAGATCAGGCCGGAGCCGTCGGCCATCTCGCGGGCCTCGGCCAGGATCTGCAAGGCCCGAGAACTGAGCGGAACCCGGTGCTCGCGCTTCATCTTCATCCTGTCGGCCGGAACCGCCCACGTCGCCGTTGCGAGGTCGACCTCGTCCCACCGGGCATGCCTCACCTCGCCGGACCGCGATGCAGTCAGAATCACGAACTCGAGTGCGGCGACAGTCGCCCAGTATGCCCTTGACGCCCGTATCGTGGCAATGGCGCTCCCGACCTCGGTATGCGGTAGGGCGCGATGGTGCTTCTTGGCCACCCCGTTCTTCGGCAGCGCCGCGCCGAGAGCGTCGCCGGCGGGATTGTCCTGACGGTAGCCCTGCGCCACGGCCCACTTCATGACCGAGCCGATCCGCTGGCGCACCCGCCGCGCGGTCTCGGGCTTCTCGTTCCAGATCGGCAGGAGCACGGCCATGACGTCGGCTGTGGAGATATCGCTCACGCGCAGCTTCCCGAGCCTCGGCATCGCGTAGTCCCGGAGGCTCGCCCGCCACTGGCTGGTGTTCTTTCCCCCGTCCTTCCATCCCTGTTCGTGAATCCGGATCACCGTCTCGGCAGCGTCCGCGAAGGTCGGAACCCGCTGCCCGGTCCGAAGCGAACGGGGATCGCCTCCCTCCCGCGCCAACTTCCGGTGTTCGAAGGCCGCCTGGCGCGCCTCGGCGAGGGAGACATAGGGCCAGCCGCCCAATCCAAGATCGACCCGCTTGCCGTGAATCGTCCCGCGCCAAATCCACTGCTTGCCGCCGGTCATCTGAACCCGTAGCATGAGGCCGTGCTGGTCCCCGTACTTGTCGGGGCCAAATCCGCCTTTGTGCCGGACGTTCTTGACGAAGGCTGCGGTTAGAGAACGCTTTCTGTCTACCAAACTGACCACCATTATATCCCACACTAGATCGTAGAACCAGGCAGACCGCGAGAGACCACCGAAGCCCTAATTGAGATTTATCTTATTGAAAACATAGACGTTAGAGGACCTGTCTAGAATCCATCTCACCTTGCGTCAGCGGGCTCTTCCTCCGCCACGAAGATGCGTTGTCCCACCAAGTTTCCCTCTAACGGTTGTAGATTAGGATGGCTCTCAAGCCCCGTTGCTAGTTGCTGCCGAGGTCGCGCAGGAACGTGCAAGACCCTCGCGTGGATACTGATGGTCTTTCGCGTTCTACGGCTAGACCATGCCGCGACCCTTCCATGGTTTCCGTACAGCGGAGACGCTGCTTTGAGTTTGTACTCGTAGGAGGACATCGCGGTTGAGCCCAAAGCTTTCGCGTTGGTTCGAACAGGGATTGTGTGATAGCGCTCCCAACTGGAGCTGAGGGACAGAGAAGGCCGCTGAGCGGACTGGCACTCAAGAGGTCTGAGATCGCGAGGAGGATGTTTGGGCGGGGCCCGGCATAGGCTGTACGCGCGGCCGATGCGATGAGTGGGGCGAGCAGAAGTACGGCGAATGATTTCGTCGATCGCTACACAGCTACTCATAGACCGCTTGCGGCTTATTTTCTGAGGGAAGGTGCTCGGCCAACGCGTCGATCACGGCGCGGTGTTGGGCGGTTACGGATTGATGGGCGAGGTTGTTCCATTCGTTGGGATCGGAAAAGTGATCGTAGAGTTCTTCGGTTCCATCGTGGTAGCGGATGTAGCGGTAGCGGCTGGATCTCAGCGAGTGGTTGTTTTGGCCGTAGGTGGTGAGTGCGGGGCGTGTCCAGGGGAGAGATGGATCACTCAAGAGCGGAGAGATGGATTGCCCATCGAGGCCAGGGCGCGGCGGCAAGCCAGCCAGTTCGAGCAGAGTGGGGTAGAGATCGATGAGGCTGACGATGCGATCGCATTGGACGCCGCCTTGTGTGGCGATGGGTGAGTTCTTGGGAAGGGCGATGACGAGTGTGGTGCGTGTGCTAGCTTCCCAGAGTGCGTGTTTTCGCCAGTGTTGTTTTTGGCCGAGGTGCCAGCCGTGATCACCCCAGAGGACGACGATGGTTTTGCGAGCGTGGGGAGAGCGATCGAGCGCATCGAGTACGCGGCCGATCTGTACGTCGGCGAAACTGATGGTGGCGAGGTAGGCTTGTACGGCGTGCTTCCACTGGTTGTGCTTGAGGATGGAGGCGTGGTCGCCGCCGGGGCGGGCAAAGTTTCTGGCGCCGGAGGGATCGTAGACTTCAGCGGCGAGTTTGCGACCGAAGGGTGGGATGTCGGCTAGATCGCTATCGATCACAGATGGTAGAGAGATGGATTTGAGGGGGTGGAGGTCGAAATACTTTTCCGGGACGACCCAGGGCATGTGGGGTTTGGTGAGGCCGTAGGCGATGAAAAAGGGTTTGTCGTGCGTCTTACCGAGTTCGGCGATCACCTGATCGGCGATTTGCGCGTCGAACATGTCTGTATCTTCGAGCGGTGTGGGGCCCCAGTTGACCCACATATCGTGGGGTGCGTTCTTGGGGCGTGGCGTTTTGGGTCGTTTAGCGGGACTTGCGGAGAAGTATTGATCCCAGGACGCCTCATCGTAGGCGCCTCTACTGTGATAGATCTTGCCGCCGCCTTTGGCGATGTAGCCGTGGTCGCGAAAGTATTGGGGGAGGGTGACGGCATCGGGCAAATGGGTGCGAAGTTTTTCCATGTTGCCGTAGACGCCGGAGCGTGCCGGGGTGATGCCGCTCATCAAGCTGACGCGTGAGGGATTGCAGAGTGGTGCGGAACTGTAGGCGCGTGTGAACGAGACGCCTCGCGCGGCAAGGCGGTCGATGTTTGGGGTGTGCGCATTGGGATGACCGCCGAGGTGGCCGACCCAATGGTTGAGATCGTCTACGGCGATGAATAGGACGTTTGGCTTGGTTTGCGCGGCGGCGGGGAAGCAGAAAATGGCGAACGTGAGGCAGAAGCCCACTAGCGCGAGCAGCCGGTGGGGTGTGGTATTCGATTGAATGCTTCGGGGGATTGCCATGGAGTACTTATCTCGACGTCCATTGTTGTGGACGAGATTGGGCGAGGTCTCGCTGCACGACAACTCGATTCTAGCGCTTAGGTCTGTCTTGCCAGATAGCTGTCGCAAACAAGCGTACCGTGGAGCGACCGTGCGAGAAGCCATTAAGCGCACTGCCAGAGGCATCTGAGGCCCTATCTCAGGCGATTCGGGCGATTTCGAGTGGGTCGAGGTTTCGTAGGACGAGGCAACATCGTAAGCGCTTTCATGTTTGTCCACGCTGTGCGTTTGTCGTTCGTTGACATCTACGCTGTCGTGAGTTGCCATTCTCCGATCGCGATGTTCAAGTAGTGTTGACACCGTCTGTGCCCTTGCCACGGGCAGCGGGACGCCCTTCGCAAGAGCGGGCACAACCCGCGCCGGTCTCTCGCTTCCTTGACTTGTCGGCGGCATATGCAATCGAGTCTGGCGTCGTTGTGGAAGTACAATGCGTCGCCGTACGCCTCGGAGAGGCAATTGTCGATGGAGTTGCGCAGAGTTAGCTCCAGCCATTGGAGCGAGCCCCAAAACGCTGCGCTGACGGCGGTGTTTCAGATGTGCAGGGTGAGGGCATTCGACAAGCTCCCATGGGTGGCACGGAGATTCTTGCTGATACGGTCCGGCGAGAGAGCCCTTTAGTGATTCCAATTCTGCTCGTCTGGCCCGGAATTCATTTGACATGGTCATGGTCTCTTGCAATAGTTTTCGCGTATGCTCCGGGTCCGCCTCTGCCTCTGGCATGCGCCCGGGGCCCGGCTGAAGCTGCGGTAAAGAACTGGTTCGCCCAAACACCCATGGCCGCATCCAGCCACCCCGTAAGCATGAAACGGTTGAGGCGCTACAAGCAACGAGCATGCCTGCCGTCAGTAGCATTGGGGTGAGCGGAGGCGGGCGCAAGATCGGAGTTCTCAGTGGTGGAGAGGGCCTCGGCCCTCCACCTCGTTCTCTAGACGCACGCCGCTACGCCCTTTCGGGCCCCTTAACGTACCGGGCCGCGGCCCAAGACGCACCGCAAATCGAGCCCCGGCCTCCGGACCGAAGGATTTCAAACGGGCCAGCTCTTCCCGTCTCCGCTGCAAGGAGGCCGGCAGCGACCTGAGCCCGACGCCATTCTTCCCCACTTCCGGCGGTGGTGGGGTGTCGGTGCGGGCTCAGATCGGGGCTACCGTGGCGGGCTGACGATCCGGCGGCTGGTGGGCAGGCAATGGCTGCCCGCGGAACTTCGGGAGAGGTGTGTCTCCCTCGCGACCGTGTTTCACAGCGGGCATTGAGGCGAGGATGTTGCGGACATGAGTCGCAGCGTTCCGCAACTGCGATGCGACCTGCGTCCGCTTCTGGCAGACGACAGAGACAGGGCGCTCCAGCTCTCCCGTGACCATGCGGACCGGCACCACCAAGTCGGTATCGTTGGAAACCACCACAGCCGACTCGAACAGACCCCGACCGGCCGGTTGTCGAGCGGCCGCCATGCGGTCTTAGCTAGAAATCGTCAGGAATGGATCTCGACCTTCGGCAAGGTGGGAAGCGCCTCTAGATGGACCTGCTGTCTGACTGGCGCTCGAGGATCGAGTTTTCCCAAGGCTTTGCGTGTGTCTCGGCGTCCGGTGCGCGGCGGGAAACCGGCGGCGCACCGCTGGTATCGTGCAAGGCCGGGCCCGCTACACTGAACCGAGTGCGATGCCCTGACGACGATGCTTGAGTACTGGCCCAAACACCGATCACCAGGATGAAGAAATGTTGGAGCTGATCGGGGCAGGCGAACCAGCGATCAGGCTCGGTTGCTTCTTAGGCATCTTCGCCCTCGTCGCATTGTGGGAGCTCGCATTGCCGCGCAGACGGCTCACCCACCCGCGCTGGCTGCGCTGGTACGCCAACCTCGGCATTCTGGCGCTCAATACGGCGCTCGTGCGGCTTCTCGTTCCCCTGGCCCCGGTCGCAATGGCCGCGGTGGCCGGGAGCCGCGGCTGGGGCATACTCAACCTCGTCGAGCTGCCGTTCTGGCTGGAAGTAGTGCTTGCGGTCGTCGTCCTCGATCTTGTGATCTATTCTCAGCATGTAATGTTCCATACGGTGCCCGCGCTATGGCGGCTGCATCGTATGCATCACGCCGATCTCGACTTCGACGTGACGACCGGATCTCGGTTCCATCCGATCGAGATCCTCGTGTCGGTGTCGATCAAGATAGCCGCGGTTGCCCTCATCGGTCCGCCCACGGTGGCGGTGATCATCTTCGAAGTCCTGTTGAACGGGACCTCAATGTTCAACCACGGCAATGTGCGGCTGCGAGCGCGGCTGGACCGCGCGCTGCGCTGGATCGTTGTCACTCCGGACATGCATCGCGTGCATCATTCCGACATTCCCGCCGAGACCAACAGCAACTTTGGATTCAACCTACCCTGGTGGGACCGCTTGTTCGGAACTTACCTGCCGCAACCGAGTCTCGGGCACGAGCAGATGACGATAGGGGTTGACACGTTCCGGGAGCCCGGCGAACTGCATCTGCACAGGATGCTCGTGCAGCCGCTTCGGCGCAACGCGGAGGACGACGCAACCGATCGCGGTGAGCGAGACCGTGACGGGCTCGCTTGACCCGGCCTTCACCGACCAAGCGATGCCGCAGAGGCGGTCCCGTGTCCTGCCCGTTCCGTTCTTGTCCGAGGATGGCCCGGGGCGGCCCCAAGATTGTGCTGCCAGTAGTCCTCGCAGAGACCGAGGTCAAACTCCAGATTCTGCCAGAAGGCAACTGGGCAGCGCTCGCGCTGGACTTCCCGCAGCAGCGGTTCGAAGTAGCGCAGCCGACGCAAGGGCTACGTGGCGGGTCGGCCGATCAACGACATCGACTTGCACACGCAGCCGAGCAGAATGGCCGAGCAACCTCCCTATGCCCTCAGCGTCTACCCGGGAGCCAAACATCCTGTCGGCCAGCGATGAGTTGTCGTGCGCGGGAATTGTAGATCGCTTGGTCAACCGACCCTCACGGCGAAGGACATGCTCTGCACTGGATATCCCGACAGCTGCCGTGACCTCAATGCCCCAACGTTGTTATGTACCAGCGTTGTCATGGGAGGATCGAGTCGTAGCGCAGTTCGCCACCTTTGATTCGCCGCAGACCGGTAAATCCTGCCGCCGGTCGGGGCGTCTCTTTACCATCATGCTCGTCGAAAAGCGCCTTGAGCCTCTTGACGACATCCGGATACGAATCGGCCATGTCGTGCTGCTCGGAAGGGTCGGCTTCGAGGTCGAAGAGCATCATGTCCGTTCGAGCGTCTCCCGTCAGCACGCCCGGGTGCCGCGTGGGGTGGGGTTGCTCAAATGGTGCGATGATCGTGGTGCCGTCGGGCCTACGGAAATTGAACGACGTATCGATGTAGCTTTGAATGTTCGCAGGGCCTCGAGGCGGTCCAGGGGCGCGAACATGGAGTTTCCACTTGCCCGACCGCACAATGTGAAGTCGGCCGCCAACCATCGCCAAGATGGCCTCATGCGGACTGCGAGCGCCAGCCGAGGTCATCAGGGGGAAGATGTCTCGGCCGTCCATGGTGCGGTCACTGGGAAGCGAGGCGCCGGCGAGCTTCGCGAAGGTCGGGAAGATGTCAATCGAAGCGGCAACTTCCTTGGAGACGAGGTCCGCGGGTATGCGGTCCGGCCACCAGGCGATGAGCGGAACACGGATTCCGCCGTCCCACGTTCTCCCCTTCATGCCGCGCAAACCGCCGGTAGATCCGCCCCACGAGGGGCCGTTGTCGGAAGTGAAGACGACCAGCGTCTTCTGGTCAAGATTGAGTTCCTGCAGCTTCGCCAGGATCTGGCCTACGGACCAATCCAGTTCGCGAATGACGTCGGCGTACAGGTCGTGGGGAGTGTCGGGCGTGTAAAATTCCTCCGATACGGCGAGCGGCTTGTGCGGCATCGCGTGCGCCAGATACAGAAAGAAGGGCTCGTCGCGCTGCGCTTCGATGAAGCGCAGCGCTCGCTCCGTATAGCGCTTGGTGAGGGTCCCCTGAACCACGGGGTACTCGACGACTCGGTCACCCTCGACAAGCTGGACAGGGCGCATATCGTTCGAGTAAAGGATGCCCAGATAGGAGTCGAAACCTCGCTTGATCGGAAGATACTCCGGGATGTGCCCAAGGTGCCATTTGCCGATGCAGGCGGTGGTGTAGCCCTGCTGCTTGAGGGCCTGCGCGATGGTAAGTTCGCTGGCGGGCAAGCCGTAGTCATTTACGCCATTGTCCGGAGTCGGGTTGCCGACAACGCCATGACGGAACGGATAGCGGCCGGTGAGAATGGACGCCCGCGATGGCCCGCAATATGGCATCGGCACGTAGAAGTCGGTAAAGCGCGCTCCCTCCGCCGCCATGCGGTCCAGGTGTGGAGTCTGGAACGACGGATGCCCATAGGAGGCGAGGTCGCCGTAACCGAGATCGTCAGCAAAGATGAGTACAAAGTTTGGCTGATCGGCACCCTGTACAACACTTGGAACAAGGGTCCCGAGACTCAGAAGTAGGACTACCGAGAAAGCTTTTCCTGTCACCTGTATTTCCTCTGCTCGTTGGTGCACGCCTAACCAGCGGACCCGCCTCGTGTCATAGCCGCTCCCGAGATGGCGGGAACAGCAGTCAAGAAACCTCGTCGTTGCCCGTCTGGGGGGTCCTCGCTTCTTCGCGGGAGGAGCCCGAAAGGAATGATAGCGGAGACGGCTCGAGTGGCCGCCCAACGGCACTCGCTTCCATGGTGTGCCGAGCATGTTCGACAGCTTGAGGGTGAAAGTCCCTTGGATAACCTGATGGAGGTGAAGTCCTAGCAAAGCGCAAGGGCGTCGTCGCGAGGCGGGGTCTGAAGGAAGCGTAGAGCAAAGGCGCGAGCCGATGAACAAGAACCGGATACGAGGCATACGGCGTCGGACGAGTCGGCCATTGACGACGAAGTCCAGATCCATCAAGGGCGCTGGTTGTAAATCCGGCGGTTGTGCGCTGAAGGCTGTCGAACTTACCTCGGGAGGTCTGCCGTCCGTCCGGGATTCCGGACTGAGGGAGGAGTAATCCGACCTGACCGGACGGCAGAAGTCAGCAGACGGCATAGTAGGCCCGCAAGGGCCGAAGGCCGGAACGAACGGAGAGGCAAGTAGGACGGCGTTTCTCGTGAGCGGAAAGCGGCAGAACATCCAGCTAGTGCTGGCCTTCCCAGTCGATGGAAGGGGTGAAGCCCCGGAAGTGGCAGGGGAAGGGACCGAACCGCACACGGCGGGACGACGAGACGAAAGCCCGGCTACAGACGAACAGTGGATGGAGCGAGCCTGCGAGCGGAGCAACTGCAAGCGGGCGCTGGCACGAGTCCGGGGGAACCGGGGGAGTCCGGGGGTGGACGGGATGACCGTCGACGAGCTACCCGGGCACCTGCGGGAACACTGGCCAGCCATCCGGGAACAGCTGCTGAGCGGGACCTACCGACCGCAGCCGGTGAGACGGGTGTACATCCCGAAGCCGGGCGGGGGCAGGCGCAAGCTGGGCATACCGACGGTGCTGGATCGATTCGTCCAGCAGTTGGTGGCCCAGGTCCTGCAGGAGCACTGGGACCGGACGTTCTCCGAACACAGCTACGGGTTTCGCCCGGGGCGTTCGGCGCATCAGGCGGTCGAGGCGGCGCAGCAGCAGATGGCTGCGGGCCGGCGATGGGTGATAGATCTTGATTTGGAGAAATTCTTCGATCGAGTGAACCACGACCGTTTGGTGGCCCGGATGGCCCGACGGATCAGTGACAAGCGGATGCTGAAGCTGGTCCGGGCATTCCTGACGGCCGGTGTGATGGAGGACGGGCTGGTGAGCCCGGTGGACGAGGGGACCCCGCAAGGGGGCCCGCTCTCACCCTTGTTGTCGAACATCGTGCTCGACGAGCTGGACCGGGAGCTGGAGCGCCGCGGGCTGCGGTTCGCACGGTATGCGGATGACTGCAATATCTATGTCAGCAGTCGCCGCGCCGGGGAACGAGTGATGGAAAGCGTGACGCGATTCATCACCGGGACGCTCCGCCTGCGGGTGAACCAGAACAAGAGCGCGGTTGCGCGGCCGTGGGAACGGAAGTTCCTAGGCTTCAGCCTCACGGCACACCGCAAGCCGAAGCGGCGGATTGCACCGCAAGCGGTGCAGCGGTTTCGGCGGCGGGTGCGCGAGCTGACGCGACGGACTCGGGGCGTGAGCCACGAACGGATGGTCGAGGACGTAGCCCGCTATTGGCGGGGATGGCTCGGCTATTTCGGGAAGTGTGAGACGCCTTCAGTGCTGGCAAGCTTGGAAAAATGGACCCGGAGGCGGCTACGGTCGGCGATTTGGAAGCAATGGAAACGAGGGAGACGGAGGTATGCTGAGCTACGCCGACGGGGCGTGAACGTGCAACTGGCCGCCAAAGCGGCTGGCAGCGCGCACGGACCTTGGCGCTTGGCGAACAGTCCTGCACTCGCTCTGGCCCTACCGAACGCCTATTTTACTGCGCTGGGACTGCCGAGCCTCCATGTTCGGACATAGCTTAACCGGTCGAACCGCCGTATACGGACCCGTATGTACGGTGGTGTGGGAGGGGTGGAGCCGTGAGGCTTCCCCCTATCCCGATTTGAGTGGTGCGGGATTGGGAGCAGTCGTCCAAGAGCGTGACTCAGCGACACTCACAATTGCTTTCGACCCGCCTCGAAAACCCTTATCATCCATGGCTCGATTTGTCATGGCCGGCAAGGGCAGGTCTCCTTGAAGCGCCCGTGTCTACGGAGCGCTTTGGCGGGGTCCGCCATCGCGCCACCAATCGGCGTCGCTTGGACCAGAGCAAGATGCCGCGCCGCCCGGGGGCGACCGTTCGAGTTTGACGGCTGTCGGTTGTACGGGTATCGTTAGGCGAATCCGGTGCGACGCGCTGCCCCTTCTCCGCCAATCAAATCCATCAAGCTGCTGAGGACACCATGTCCGGCCTAACCACTTGGCAGGCGGTCACCGCATTTCTGACTCCGACAGCCGTCTTCGCCATCCTCCTCGCCCTGCACATCGTTATCCCCGCCCGTCGCGTCGACGGCTACGCGCGAGTGACGCCAAACCGATACCGACTCAACGGTCTCGCCGTCTTTGTCTGCGCCCTCGTCATCTGGTGGTTGGAACTGGCCTTCGCCCCGCTCGACTGGCTGTGGCTGGCGAAGTGGCACGCGCTCGCCGGGGCAGTTGCCTTGAGTGTGGTCCTCACCGTGTGGATGGTCCGGCGCGCCCCCGCAGACGACCGCAGCCTGCTGGTCCAGTGGATCGAAGGCCGTTCCCGCAATGTCCACTTTCGCGGTGACGTCGATGCCAAGATGTTCATGTACATCTTCGGTGGCACCTACCTCGCGCTGAACGCCGTCTCGAGCGCCGCATATCATTACGGCGAATACGGCCAGGCGGCGAACGTCGGTTTGTTCCTGCACTCGGCCATGTGGGTGTGGTTCGTGGCAGACTACTTCTGCTTCGAGCGCGTTCAGCTCTTCACTTTCGACATCATCGAGGAACGCGTGGGCTTCAAGCTCATCGTCGGCTGCATTGCCGTCTATCCCTGCCTGTATCCGATCGCGCTCTGGGGAACGGCCGATCTGGCGAGACCCGACATTGATCCGTCGTGGGACCCGCTGTGGCTTGGAGGTTCGGCGGCCGTGTTCCTTCTCGGCTGGGTGATCACGCGCGGCGCCAACCTCCAGAAGTATGTGTTCAAGCGGTTCCCCGAGCGTCCGTTTCTCCGGTTAGTGAGGCCGGTCTCGATCACAGACGGGGAGCGCAAGATCCTCTGCAGCGGGTTCTGGGGTGCTGCCCGGCATATGAACTATACGGGTGAGATCCTCGAGGCACTCGGCATGTCGCTGGCGCTCGGACACTTCACGAACGCGTGGGCCTGGGTCTATTTCGTCTACCTGACGATCTTCTTTGTCATCCGCGAGCGCATCGACGACGGCCGGTGTGCCGGCAAGTATGAAGAACTGTGGGCGCAGTACCGGGGCAAGGTTCGGTATCGTCTCGTACCGGGGATCTACTGAGCGCGACTCGAACCGCCGGGCCGAACCGCTGAACGCTGGTGAACGTAGTCGATGAACGTGCCCTCTTCGCCAACTCGTTCTGCCATCGAGTTCTGGACGAATTCGGGCTTGAACCTGGCAGCGAATTCGTTGCGAATGTCAGCCAGCGTCACGGCGCCTCGGATATCGTCGGCTCCGGATAGAACTGCCGGCAGTACCGGCGGTATGCTCCAATCGGGCCGTCGGCCCGGCAAAGCCGGGGCTGGTCTTGATACCGCATCCGTTCCCAGATAACGACGTCCTGCTGAACATCTCGCTTCTGCTGCGTCAGCACAATCTGGTTCATCACGTGGTGGCGCAGGTTCGTGGGCAGGAAGCGCAGACCCACGATGAGCCGCCGGGGCTTGCGCATCTGCCGTACCTGGTTGGCCAGTACCAACTCAACGCGGTTGCTGTCGACGGGTGTTGCTAGCACCCAATATCTTGCACGCATGTCGATGGTTTTCTCGTGAATCTCGACGAACGAGAATCCCAATCCATAGATGTGCGTGACAGCTGAGACCTCGTACGCCACGTCCACGCCCGCGACCCCTCGAACGCGCTTGAATTCGAAGCTGCTCTGCAAGTAGGCACCCTCGACTGATATCGCACCGACCGGAGTCACGTTTTCGTAGCCGTGTACGTAGCCCAGGTGTTCGAAATCCACGGAATTCTCCGCCAATTGCTGAACATGACCCGGAAACCGGAGGGTTCGGAAGCCCACCTTGCACCATTCGGCTCCAGCGACCGGTTCATTCGGCAGGTGCCACTGTGGTGGCCGACCGCCACTTCCCCACCAGGCAAAGACCATCCCGAGGATCTCTCTTGTCTCATAGACCTGTAGCCTCGCGCCTCTGGGGGCAGGAGCGTTTGGAGTGGCGACGCATTGGCCGGTTGCATCGAACTCGAAACCGTGAAAGGGACAGACCAGACAGCCGTCACGAACCTTGCCACCAACCGAGGGCCCCAAGTGCGAGCCCAGATGCGGACACTTCGCATCGGCCACACAGATGCGGCCTTCCGCGTCGCACCAGACGACGATTTCTTCGCCAAGCCAAGTCTTCTCGATCAGTTTCTCTCGCAGGATCGACTCGCGACTCGCGATGAAGTACCAGCCCTCGGGGAAAGCGGGCAATGCACTAGTGAGCCCCGGCGATCGTCCGTTGGTCTTCGTGATCATGTGTTCAGAGTCGGTCTCATGGTGCGAGTCACCGGCTGCCAGCAGCTACCTGGCGCGGCAACCCTCCAACCAGCATTCCCGCCATCAAGATCAAGTCCAGCAACAATATAGCGGCATCGGTTCTTCGCTTCAACCGAGTTCCGGCCCACTCCCGCCCGCAGTACAGCAGCCGGAGCAGACTGGCCTTGACCGGACACAAGGACGTACTGTAGCGTTACGAACGCGTCCCCTAATGCCCGGACTCGACCTAATCAGTCATCCTCTCGCCGGTCAGCCATTCGGTAGTGCGCTGGATCTTTGCCTGATTCTCGTGGCGTTGGTCTGGGTGGTGTCGCTCATCACCGGCGACTGTTGTGTGTGGCTTGACCGCCTCTGGTCCCTGTGTCCGCCCGTGTACTGCCTGTTGGTCGCCGTTGCGGGCGACTTCGACGTGGTGCGCGTCAATCTCATGACGGCACTTGTGGTTCTGTGGGGGGTAAGGCTCACCTACAACTTCGCCCGCAAAGGCGGTTTCCGAAGAGGTGGCGTGGACTACCGCTGGGGCGTCATGCGGGAGAGACTCGGTCCGCGGCGGTTCCAGTTGCTGAACTTCGCGCTCGTCGCACCAAGCCAGCTGCTAATCATGTGGCTGTTCACCTCGCCCGTACATCAGGCGTGGGTTTGGCGGGACGAGCCTCTCGGCTGGCTCGATGGGTTTGCCGTCCTGCTCTTCCTGGCGTGTTTCGCCGGTGAGTCCGTCGGCGATCAACAGATGTGGACGTTTCAGCAGGACAAGAAACGCAGGATCGCAGCCGGTGAGGAAGTCATCCAGCCATTCATCGTCACGGGGCTGTTTCGTTACAGCCGCCATCCGTCGTATCTCTGCGAAATCGGGATGTGGTTCGCCTTCTGTCTCTTTGCCGTGTCGGCGTCGGGCCAGTGGTTCCAATGGACCAGCCTCGGCGTGGTGGTGCTTGCGGCGCAGTTCATCAGCGTGATCCGTCTAACGGAGGGGATTTCCGCGGAGAAGTACCCGACCTATGGCGAGTACCAGGCGCGCACGCCGATACTAGTGCCCTTGCCAGGGCTGAGGAGGTAGGAGCCGCCCTCTTTGGAACGAACGCACCCGACGCGTTTCGAACCTTTGAGTATTGTTCCGAGTCTTGGATGGCGGGGTTCGTTTTGGGTGCGGCCTGATACAGCGGCCGCGTCCGCCAGCAGGCGTTACGGATTTCTCCGGGATGTCGCACGCTCAGAATGTGCAATCCGGGGTGTCGCAACGTTAGGCTATCCGCGAAGAGCAAGATATGCCCGAACACCACGTCCATCAAGCGCTTTCCGAACGAGGCGCGCACCAGCCGAGCCTGACGATGCCGCCGGGATTGTTTGCGGTTCTGGTCGTCGCGATTCTGGCATTTCTCGGCATCGGTACTCGTTATTACGCTCACAGGGATCTCAACGCCATCCATTCCATCTTGAGCCTGTTCTTCTCGACCAATCTGCTGATCTGCTACTGGGAGGTGTGTCTGTTTCTCCGACGCGACTATGTCAAGACGCGCGCCGAGTATTGGCGCAAGAGCCGGAGTACGGCGGGCCGGACACCGGCCAGCGATTTCCTCGTCACTGGGGTCCCGTTGTCCCGGATACTGTCCCCGACACTATGGGCTGATGTCTGGGCGGTCTACTCCCAGTACGACGGCTCCTACACGGACCGCCGTACGTTCGGATTCAACGCGGACATCGCCAACGGTTTCGTGACGCCGGCTCCTACACTGATCCTCTACGTGGCCTTTACGCTCAAGCTCCTGCCTGCCGTCCTGGCGGGAATTCTCGGGGTTATGTTGTTCTGGCAATGGACGTACGTGACGTCGGTCTACTGGATCAGCTTCTTCGTAGCCAATCGGCAAACCCGAATTGGCCGACGCGAGGTATACACCTACATCTGCGCAATCAATTCGCCCTGGGTGCTGTGCGCATTACTGGGGTTGTACGTCTCAGTTCGCCTGATTGTGGACGGAAACTACAGCGTTCTCGGCTATTGACGGCCATTCCAACACCTGCCAGCCGCGCTAAGAGATCGTCAATGGCTTGGTCAGCTGATCCGCACGACGTAGCAGGCGCAGCAGCTGTCGTGACCTTGTTACCGTACGGTATTCGCTCGCGATGAGCGACTGAGTCGGTGAGCGTCGTTGCGAAGAGGTGAGCCATGCGAAAGATTGCCATCGGCCTGCTTGCTCTGTTTCGAAGGGCATCCCTGTTCGTTTGGAGGCTGCGTGGCAAGACACAAGACGATGTCGCAGCCCGTCGCGTAGTCAGCGGCGAGTCCTGGAACGAGTTCTGTGATGCATTGAAAGCGGCAGGAGCGGCGTTGAGTTTTCCCGGAGCTCCGCGCGACCCGTTTAGTCAGGCGGAAGGATACCGATACCTGAGCCGTCTCGCTCGGGCAGGCCTCACGGCGTTCATCGAGCATGCCGACACTAACGCCCCCGTGCTGCACCGCGTTGTCAACGAAACGACCAAGCTTGGCGCGGACAATCCCGACAACTACTACCAGATGGCGGCGTTGGACGGAAACCACGAATACAAGATCACCGGGCGACGCAACACGATCGCCTACCTGAGCTTCGGCACGCAATCTGGCAACTACGGTCAGGGCGGCGGTCTGCCTCCAACCGGGCACATAGAATCCGATCAAATCGACATGGATGAGGACGGGTGTTTCGAGCTGCTTCTCAGTCGCAATCCCCGGGGCACCAACTGGCTCCCGATGACGTCGGAAACCGGCACTCTGGTCGTCCGCCAGACCTTCCTTGACCGGGATACGGAAACTCCGGCAACGCTCAAGATCGAGCGCATCAACTGTTCCGAAGATGAGTGCCGTCCCTCGCCACTGACAGCGAGGGATCTGGACGAAGGATTGAAGAATGCGGGAGCGCTTGTAGCGGGTGCTCCACTGCTATTCGCCAAGTGGGCCCGTGACTTCAAGAATCACAGCAACGAGCTGCCGATGTTCGATCCGCAAGTATCACTGGCTGCCGGGGGGGATCCGAATATCACCTACTACCATAGCCATTGGGCAATTGAGCACGACGAGGCCCTGATGATAGAAGTGACTCCCCCGGAATGCGAGTATTGGAACTTTCAGTTGAACAACTACTGGATGGAGTCCCTGGACTACCGCCACCACCGGATCCACACCAACAAGCATCTTGCCCACCTTGAGGACGACAGCTCCGTGCGGCTCATCGTGGCGCACGAGAATCCCGGTCTGCCCAACTGGATTGAGACCGTTGGCCACATGTACGGCACCATGTGTTTCCGGTGGGTACGGGCAAAGGAACACCCGCAGCCCCGGACCCGACTGGTCAAGTTGAGCAGCCTGAGGAACTAACCGAATCGAAGATGGCTGCCATGGCTGAGCAAGGCCGTGTGACTTCCACGGACTATGAGAATCCCTATAGGCCCCTCCCAATCAGGATTCTCAACAGGGTCGGGAAGGTCGGCGGAAACCTTGGGCTGACACCCGCTCTGAGTGTCGAAACACTCGTCAACCAGGCGAAGCGCAAGACCGGGCTTGCGGATTTTGGTGACGACGGACATCTCCGAGCTCTCCAAGTGCTCGTTGAGTCGATCAACGACGAAGCCCGGTTGACCGCAACGGGCAGGTTCATCCAGACATTCCGGCTTGGCGACGCGCTAGTTTACCGGTTGCGGATCGAGGATCTCCTCAAGAGGCATCCAGAGATTCTTGACATCGAGCTCGGCAAGGTCGTGCTGGTCACCGGCTTGCAGCGCACTGGCACCACCTTGCTGCAACGCCTGCTGAATTCCCATCCGGAGATTGAGGGAGTCTCAGGTTCCGAAGCGCTCGACCCGGTACCGGCAGCCAACGCGAAGCAGGGTGGGGCCGACGCTCGCAAACGGCGTGCACGGCTCGCCCAAGGGCTGATCTCCTATCTTTCTCCCCAGTTCACGGCAGTCCATCCGATTGACCACAGTGAGCCGGAAGAGGACGTCCTGCTCCTCGATCTGAACTTCATGAGCCAGTCGGCGGAGGCCATCATGCATGTGCCGAGCTATTCCCGCTGGCTGGAGGGCCAGGAGCATACGCGAACCTACGAATACTTCCTCAAGGTTCTGAAGGTCCTCTGCTGGCAGTGCCCCCGCAGCCGCTGGGTACTCAAGACCCCGCACCATATGGAATATCTTGATGTGTTTCTCAAGGTCTTTCCTGACGCGACGATCGTGCAGACTCACCGCGACCCGAGAAAAGCACTGCCGTCCTTTTGCAGCATGGTTGCCCACGGCCGTGGCATCTTCAGCGATTGCGTCGAACCCAAGCAGGTGGGATCGCACTGGTGCAGGAAGACCCGCAGGATGATTGAATTGACGATGCACGCTCGGGCAGGGACGGATGACACTCGTTTCCTGGATGTCTCGTACTACGACCTGGTGAAGGACCCGGTTGCCGAACTCCGGCGGATTTGCCGTCACGCTGGGATCGGATTCGATGACAATGCCGAACGGGCAGCCGAGAATTACATGAAAGCCAATCCGCAGAACCGTTTTGGCAAACACGCCTATCGGCTAGGCGATTTCGGATTGAGCGAAGAAATCGTAGAGGAAGCCTTCTCGTCGTATAGGCAGAAACACTCGGTTCCCTTCGAATGAACCCGCAACCATTGATCGAGCACGGCGCAGGGTCCAGCCTGCGAGTCCCCAGACTCCCATGACACGAAGAACAACGAGAACCGGCGATGGCACCTTCGTCAACGCCATCCTCGCGGGAATCCGGGATCTCAGGAATCCGAAGGCACCGGATGTCAGTCCGGTTCCGGATGACGTGCGGATCGATGGCAGGACTTGCCTGGTGACCGGGGCAAACAGCGGGTTGGGCAGGGCCGCCGCCGTCGAACTCGCCAAGCGCGGTGGGAACTTGATCCTGGCCTGCCGGCCCGGGCATGTCGAGACCTGCGGCGAGATCAAGCACCTGTCCGGCTCCCAGACCGTGGAGATGATGGAGGTGGACCTCGCGGATCTTGAGTCCGTCCATCGTTTCTGCGACCTCCTCCGCGAACGCGGTATTTGCATCGACATTGCGCTCATGAACGCCGGCCTAATGTCCCGCAGATCGAGGAAAACCCCGCAAGGATACGAGCTGATGTTCGCTGTTCATTTCCTGTCGAAACGGGTGATGATCGATCGATGGCTGCGAGACGGAGTGATTCGCCCCTCGAGCCGGGACGGAAAGACCCCGCGCATCGTGTTCATCGCATCCGAATCGCACCGGTCCTCTCACGCTATCGATTTCGACCGCTTCGGTGCCTTCATCCAATTCGGGATGCGGGAAAGCCTGAAATACTACGGCCTCAGCAAGCTGGTCCTGTGCATGTTCGCAACCGAGCTGTCCCGCCGCCTGAACCCTGCTGATCGCGTCGAAGTCGCGGTGCATGCGATGTGCCCGGGAGGTGTCGACACGAACATTTCCCGAGACACGCCGATGCTGCTGAGACCGATCGTCAAGCCGCTACTAAGACACTTCTTCCAGTCTCCAGAGAAGGCAATCGGACCGGTCGTCTACCTCTGTTGCGCGGAAGAGGCGGGGCACGCCACGGGGATGTATCTGCACATGATGCGGCGAAAGCCGGTTTCGCGAACTGCATCGGATCCAGACAATGGGGTCAGGTTGTGGGAAGAGAGCGCGGCCCTGGTGGAGAAATCACGGCAATCGCGCTGATCAGACCTGAACATGCCGAATTCGTTTTCGAAGTCTGTCAACCACCTGTGGCGTTTGTTCGGCCGCAATCCTATGGCGGAAAGGGTCGACATGTCGGGCCGTCACGTCATTGTCACCGGTGCCTCGCGGAATTCACTTGGATATGAAACCGCCAGGATCCTTGCAAGTTGGGGCGCCTCTGTCGTTGTGACCAGTACGTGCAACGTCGCATCCATGGCGGATTCGCTGAAGGAAGACCTGCGCCGGATGGGTGCCAGGGAGACCCAGGTGTCAGCCCATTCCCTCGACCTGTGTGATGTGGACAGCGTCAGCGCATTTGCAAGGTGGTACGGGCAGAACCATGGCGACAGACTGCACGTGCTGATCAACAACGCAGGCATTCACAAGAACATTCTCAGCCCGCGGAAGAAGCCGTCCCCGAGCAAGGACGGCTTCGAGATTCATTGGCGCACCAACTATCTCGGCGGCTTCCATCTGACATGCCTGTTGCTCCCGCTCCTGAAACGAAGCGGGCTCGAGTGCGGAGACGCGCGGGTTATCAATGTGTCTTCCCACCTGCATGACAGAGTGAAGAATGGAGGCCTGTTCAGCACCGCTGACCGCTATCACTCCTGGGATGCGTATGGGCTGTCGAAGCTGGCGCTGATTCACTTCTCGTTCGAGATTCAGAGAAGGTATGCGGACCAATACAACCTGCAGTCGGTGGCATTGCACCCGGGGTCCGTCGACACCAACCTCACACGGATGGCCGTCCCTGGGAGGAGAACTGGAGGCGTTTTCCATCGAATCGGATGCGTCCTGGCATCGCTGGTATTGCTGCCTCTGGAGCAGGGCGCCCAAACCACCGTGATGTGTGCCAGCAAGCATTCACTGAAGGGTGGGCGATATTACTGCCGCTGCGGCATTGCGGAACCATCCGATGAAAGCAGGGACGAAACCACGTCGAAACTGCTCTGGGACAGGTCGGATGCATGGGTCAAGACGCTCGTGAAACCCGGTGGTAATGGCGATGAACAGATTTGAAGTAGAGACTCGACGCATCCGGATCGAAGCACCGGTCGGTTTCGTCTGGGAGGTCCTGACAGACGTTGAAAAATACGGCGAGTGGAATCCGTTCACGCCACAGGCGCAGACGGATTTCAAGATCGGTTCGCCCGCTCATCTGCTGGTCAGGATGGGGTCGGCGACGATGCGGATCACCGAGACCGTCTGTGCATTCGAATACCCCCGCCTCATCGCCTGGAGTAAGACCTTCGGAGCGCGCTGGCTCTTGCTTGCGGTGCGAGAGCAACACCTGGAGCCCGTGAGCGAGACGACCTGTCTCTACCACAACACGGACAGATTGACCGGCGTGCTTGCACCGCTGGTGTTCCTCTGTTTTGGCGGCTATATGCGGCGCGGTTTCACCGATGTGAGCGAAGGTTTGAAGCGCATTGCGGAAGTTAAGTACGCAAGTGCCAGATCGGGCGGAACGGACAATCCCGTTTCCTGATGCACGATAGAGATAGGCCCCTTCTGGAACACTTGGGTCTCAAAATACGGTCTTTCCATCAATCAATCCGTGGCCATCTCGTCCATCCCACCATAGGTTCCTTCCACACATGTTTCGCCTGCCATCCACTCCAGTCGATATTTGAGATTTCTGTGAAACACTCCAGACCTCCGTCGCCGCCGGCTCCGTGAAGTCGCACATATGTCGGGTTTATCGGGAGATGTGCGATGAGCGAGTTGACAGTAAAGTTCCTCAAGAGCCTCACGCTGGCCACCGCAACGAGGAGCGATCTGCCTAAGATCCACATCTAGAGCATTTGCCTAGAGGTTGGCTCTGTCCTTTTTTTGGTCAATGTCTGTCCGTGCGCGGAGCAAACCTGAACCGTGGCTTGGTGCACGTCCCAGTCCGCCTGCAGCCGCATCCAGAACTGAGCAGAGGTGTGGAGAATCGCCACAACCGCAGCGCCGTATCGGGCGTCACCCGGCGTTTTCCGAGAATGACCTCGTTGTGACGATTCGCGATTCGCCGAAATCCCCAGCCGTTTCGCGGCCTCGACCTGCTGGAGACCAAGTGGCTCAAGGAACTCTTCGAGCAACATCTCTCTAGGAGAGACCGTGGGACCTGACCAACCTGGATCTCTAGTGATCGTCTTCGATTCCGACATCATGGGCATGGCCATTCCCCCACCGAGAGTCACGCGATATTGATCGTTGGTCCGAATGCTGTGTTGCTCGAATCGGACGCCTCTCAGTCGCTCCAAGCGGTTGCGCGCCGGGATTTGCAGGTCATCGAGTCGAACCGCTACATCGAGGGCCTACAGCTTCCTCTGTGCGCCCCGCCACAAATTCTTGGGCAATTGCCTTGCGTAGCTCGTGTTGCGGCTCCTGAATGCGTCACGGGCAACTTCACCGGCGAACGACTGAACCATGCATCCGCCTCAACTACACGATACCGCTCCTACGGCCAATGCGGCCTGCCAGGATGGACTGTAACCGTTGGTGGCGACTGGATGGCACTAGCTCGCTCGTCGGAGCCCCTAAGCTCTTGTCGATGGCCGAGGAGGGGTGCTGTTCGTCAACGGGTTCGTGGGGCGCCCGTAGCGGTTGGCCACGCATGAGCGAGGTCTACTCTGACGGTTCGACGCATCACGCGCGAGATCCGTGGAGGGTGCTAGGCGTGCCACAATCACGAGTGGCCGAGCTAAGCACTAGCGTATGTGGTCTCTTCAAGCTATGACAGCAGGGCTACAGTGTTTGCTCACGGCGGTCGCCGGACATGACGCCGATTGTGGCTGGGAATGCACCCGCGTAAATCTCTGATAGGGGACTGCCAAGAGCCGGCAACCTTCATTGATCGCAATAAGGCTGAAAGGTTAGGAGAGGACACAATTGAGAATCCTCTGTGTGAGATGTTTCGTTTAGCGAGCGACTTCGTCGAATTGATCCACGAGTTCATGCCAAGAGGGGTTTCAACACTTCGCCATGCACGTCCGTAAGCCGGTAGTCGCGTCCCTGGAACTTGAAGGTGAGCTTGGTGTGGTCGAGCCCCAACAAATGCATGATCGTGGCTTGCAGGTCGTGGACCGTCGTCGATTGTTCGACAGCACGGTAGCCTAGCTCGTCGGTTGCTCCCAGTCGCGCCCCGGCTTTGATGCCGCCACCGGCGAACCACATGGTGAATGTCCGATGGTGGTCACGGCCCACGTTGGGGTCGTCCGGCTCGCCCTGCAGCATCGGAGTGCGCCCGAACTCCCCTCCCCAGATCACAAGGGTTTCGTCGAGCATCCCCCGGCTCTTGAGATCCCGGATCAATGCCGCCGTGGCCTGATCCACCTCGCGACAGCGCTCCGGCAAGTGACGCGGCAGGCTGGTCCTCGTGCCGCCGTGGTGGTCCCACTCCCCATGCATGAGCTGCACGTAGCGCACGCCGCTCTCGACCAGTCGCCTTGCTAGCAGGCAGTTGTTCGCAAACGACTTCTTTCCGGGCTCGGTGCCGTACATTTCTTGGATATGCGCGGGCTCCCGCGAGATGTCCATCAACTCGGGCACAGCGGTCTGCATCCGGTAGGCCAGCTCGTAGGACGCGATCCGTGTCTCGATTTCTGCGTCCCCGACATCTTCGTGCCGCATGGTGTTCAAGTCCCGGATCGTGTCCAGCGACTCGCGACGGATGGCGGGGCTGACGCCGCTCGGATTGGACAGGAACAGCACGGGCTCGCCGCCAGACCGGAACTGCACGCCCTGATAAACGGTCGGAAGGAATCCGGGCCCCATGCACGCGGCCCCGCAACGCGCGCCGCGGCCCGAGGAGAGCACCACGAAACCCGGTAAGTTCTCGTTCTCGCTACCGATCCCGTAGGTCAGCCAAGCGCCCATCGAGGGCCGTCCCGGCCGTTCGTGGCCGGTGAACATTTTCAGTTGCGCGGGTACGTGATTGAACTGATCCGTCGTCAGGGAATAGAGGAATGCGGTTTCATCCACGATCGCGCTGATGTGCGGGAGCAGCTCGGAAATGTAGGTTCCGGTCGAGCCGTGCCTCTTGAACTCGAACTGCGGGCCTAGCAGGCTGGGCCTGCCTGACAGGAATGCGAAGCGCTCCCCCTCAATCAGTTCTTCCGGCACCGGGGTGCCGTGAAATTGCTGTAGTTTCGGCTTGTAGTCGAACAGATCCAGTTGCGATGGCGCGCCCGCCTGGCAGAGGAAGATGACGGCCTTGGCCTTCTGCGAATAGTGCGGATCGCGTGCGCCGAGCCGATTGTCGGTCCTGGCCGGGGCCGCCCGGGACTCACGCTCCATCAGCGAAGCCAGGGCCAGAGAGCCGATGCTCAGGCCGGCCGTGGAAAAGAAGTGTCGCCGCGTGGTCGCGATACCGACGTTGTTCTTCTCGCTCATTGTGCCTACTCCCTTGTGAAGGTCTCGTCCAGATTCAGAAGCACGTTGGCGACCATGATCCAGGGGGCGAAGCCCGAATCCGCCAGGTTGGCCTGCCGACCGCTGAGGGCTTTTCCGACAAGGTTGGAGGCTAGCATCGGTTCTGCCTCGTACTTAGCCGCCATCCGATCCTGGAACTGCAGGAGCCGGGCCAACTCGTCTTCGGCGGGCTTGCGGGCGAGGACGGTCCGGAATCCATGGGAAATGCGGTCGGCGCGATTCGGGCCGCCCTCGGACAGCATTTTCTCCGCGAGCGATCCCGCCGCCTCGAAGAAGGCGGGGTCGTTGAGCGTATTGAGTGCCTGCAGGGGGGTGTTGGACGAGGACCGGTCGACCGTGCAGACCGTGCGGTCGGGCGCGTCGAAGTTCATGAAGGCCGGGTAAACGACCGTGCGCTTGTAGAAGGTGTAGAGCCCGCGGCGGTACCGGTCGGCTCCATCGCTGGTCGGCCAATGCTTGAACCCACCCTCAATGAAGTGATCGCCAAACACTTCGGCGGGCTGTGGCGGAAACACGCTCGGGCCGCCGATCGCCCTGCTCAGCTGGCCGCTGGATGCCAGCGCGACGTCCCGAACGGCCTCGGCCGACACGCGGAACCGAGCCCCTCGGGAAAGCAATACGTTGTTCGGGTCCCGTTCGATCTTGTCGGCGATCGAGGTGGAAGCCTGCCGGTATGCGGAGGAATGCATGATCGTCTTGAGCAGGGCCTGGGTGTCCCATTCCAGGCGGACGAATTCGGTTGCGAGCCAATCCATCAACTGCGGGTGCGACGGGCGGTCGCCTTGCGTGCCGAAGTCTTCCGCCGTCGCGACCAGGCCCCGGCCAAACAACCGGTTCCAGACCTGGTTTACCCGAACTCGGGCAGTCAGTGGATTCGTGCCGTCGGTCAGCCACCGAGCCAGCGCCAATCGGTCGCCCACCTCGGGTGGACGACCGGAAGTCAGGACGGACGGTACGCCAGGAGCGACTTGCTCTCCCAGGTCCAGGAAGTTGCCACGGTTCTGCATGCGGGTTTCCCGAGGCTCTGGCAATTCGCGCATGACCAGGGTCTTCGTTGTGTGCTCGTTCCGAAACGACTCCAAGCGCGCCTTCAAGGCGGCGTATTCGCGCCGCTCTGCATCGAGTTGCGGGGCGATGGAACGGAAGTGCGCTGAGAGTCGGGCTGCATCGGCCGCAGAGCGCCGCGCCGGATTGATGGCCAGCACCCGGCGCACGCTGGCCGGCGTCGCCTGCGATGCGGCAATTTGCTCGCCGCTCAGGGACGTCGCCGAGATGCGCACCCGGCCCAGAACGTTCTTCTCCCCTCCAGGCGAGTCGTGGATCAACCGCACCTTCAGCAGCGACCCCTCAGGCAATTCAACGGGTGCCGTCAGGCGCAGCACCGCTTCCGGCGCGACGGCGTCAGGCAGTGATTCCGACACTGGGTTCCAGCCGGTTTCCGGTCGCCCGTCCAGCACGGAAGCCAGGTCCACGGGTGCCCACCCGCCGTCATCGGCGGTTGCGCTGGCGAAACGCAGCCGTGACTCGCTCTCGGCCCCGAAGTATGGTTCGAAGTAGAAGCCGTAGGCACCCCGGTCATTCGTCAACTTGAGGAGAATCTCGTTGGTTCCGGCTCGCAGGTCAAGCCTCAACTCCTCCTGATCGGGAGCGATGCTGCGAGTCGGATCGGTCGAGATGACAAGCTCGGAATTCAACCAGACCTTCAGGCCCTTGAGGCTGCCCAGCGACACCAGAACGGATGTTGGCTCGGGGACCTCGACCGTACGGTACACATAGCTGGCGCAGTTCGACTCGGAGTCGTCCGGTATGTAGCCCAGGTAGTGGACACGACCGTCGGACCACGCCTTCTTCTCGTTCCAGGCGAGGTGGCCCTCTTCGTACGTCGCCGCGAGATCGACGCCGGTTTCCGGCGGGAACACTGTACGGAACGCTTCGTCTCTCGAACGCACTCGAAACGGGCCGATGGCGTGCCAGTTCGTCCATACCGGCTTGTTGTCGAGCGCCGCGGCGTGCATCGTCTGTCTGGAAGGGGTCCATGCCTCGGCCTCGATGCCGGTCAAGGAGAAAGCTCTGCCCTCCCCCTGTCCCGGCCTGCTCGTGGTCAAGCTCTCGTGGGGGAGTGCCTCGATCCGAAGTCCGGTCAATGTCGTCGATTCCGGTTCAAACGTGAGTTCGTAGACGTTGCGGCTGCCGGCCGGTTCTCCGCCCAGAACTGAGCCGTCAGAAAGCACTTGCAGGTCCGCACCATCGACCACCGCGGCCCCGGTCGGCTGGAGGACCTGCCAAGCATCCTGCCAGGGGGCCAGGTCGGGCACTATGCGCGCTTCCCACGCCCGCTGCGCATCGTCCAGTACCGCGGTTTGCGTATCAAGAACCGCCTTCACAGTTTCGACCTCGGCGGTCCGGCGGCCCAGTTCCTCCTTTTCCCCGGTGAAGACGTCCATTTCGGAGGAGATCTTGATCGCGCTGTCGGCCGTGTTGTTGAAGATCGCGTAGAGCTTGTAGTACTCGGTCTGCTTGAACGGATCGTACTTGTGGTCGTGGCATTGGGCGCATCCCACGGTCGAACCGAGCCAGACCGTCGCGGTCGTGTCCACTCGGTCTTTCACAGCTGCATCGTAGAACTCGTCGTTCTTCGCGCCCGCCTCGTTGTTGAGCATCGTGTTCCGGTGGAATCCAGTGGCGACGATCTGGTCTACTGTCGGATTCGGCAGCAGGTCCCCTGCGAGCTGCTCGATCGTGAAGCGGTCGAAGGGCAGGTTGCGGTTGAAAGCGTCAATCACCCAATCGCGGTAAGCCCAAATCGTGCGAGGCTCGTCGCTCTCGTACCCGTTCGTGTCTGCATAGCGCGCCAGGTCGAGCCAGTATCCCGCCCAGTGCTCGCCGTAGTGGGGCGACTTCAGCATCCGGTCGATCAACCTCTCGTAGGCATCGGGACTCGTGTCTCCGACGAAGCGGTCCACTTCTTCGATGGTCGGCGGCAGGCCCCGCAAGTCCAGGCTGACCCGGCGAACCAGCGTTTCCCTGGAAGCCTCCGGCTCGAAAGACAGGCCCTCCTTCTCCAGCCGGGCAAGGACGAAGCTGTCGACAGGGTTACGGACCGCGTCGCTTTGCCGGACCGCGGGAGGCGCGTGGCGCACCGCCGGCTGGTACGCCCAGTGCAGTGCAACCTGTTCGGTCGCCACTCCGACAGCATCAGGCCAGGACGCTCCTTGGTCTATCCAGTGCTTGATGAGAGCGATGTCGTCCTCTGAGAGCCTCTCGCCCGTCAGGGGCATCGCGTTCAAGGTGCCGATTCCCGCGATCCTCTGGAACAGCGGACTCTGATCGGCATCTCCGGGCACGATGTTCGGGCCGGAGACTCCCCCGCGAAGGGCGACAGCCTTCGAATCCAGGCGAAACTCGCCCAGCTGCTGTGCGGAGCCATGGCAAACCTGGCAGCGCTGTTCGAATATCGGATAGACCTGAGATTCGAAATTGATTCCCCGACCGGAAGCAGATGCCGCCTTCTCGTCCGCAATCGCTGGCGTAGCGGACGCAGCAAGCAACAGGAGGCACGCTAGCCCGCCGGAGCCTCCGGCCAACATCTGCGATAGCACGGTTGTCTGTCTGGGCATCCCATGACCCTCGCGGGCTGCTGTCCGATTTCGAATCCGATTGAACGGCCCCAGCCCGTCTCTTGGCCAGCGTGCAGGCCCCTCAACCCGACTTGCCCGGATAGGGACAGCGGTTCCGCCTCATCGTTGCGAAACCATGCAAATTATAGCCCACATCACGGGCATTCGGCCAAGAGCCCAATAGAATCAGTGGCTTGGCAAGACCGCAATTCGGGCGGGTGCGGCAGTGGTTGCTAAGTACCCGCGATGACGGCACTTCATCGCGCTTCCCGGTGGCCGGGAGGGATGTGGGTATCTGCTGGGTTTGGTTCAAGTGGCCGTCTCATGGCAGCTGTGACGGCGAAGGGGCGCGAAGTTCCGCGTCAGGATGGCCCGCCCCGCTTGCCATGCGAGGCCGGAGTGTCCGGGGTGCTTCTCTATCAGACCGAACACGGGCGGTTGGTTGATGTCAGGCAGCAGCTTGCCGCGGCGCAATTCGCCCGAGACAGATCGCGAAAGCCGTGGTTTCCACGCTCACGTCCAGACCTGGTTCAGCGAGTCCCGGGGATGAAGTCAGGGTCGCTTGTCAAGGCCCAAGCGTCCATCTCGAAGCCGTCCTCGCGCATCGAGAACATCACCGTGTGGCGGCCGGGCTTGTCGATGTCAAGCCAAATCAGGCCCGGAACGCCGCAGTGCTCCTCGGCCGTGCGCTGCTTGCTCGCCCAGGTCCAGACGTTCTTGCCCTCGCACCATTGCATGCGCTGGCCCGAATCGGGCCATGAACCGTCAATGCCGACGTGAATGCCGTTGTCTTCCGTGCCGGTTGAGTAGGCGCGCACCCAAACGAAGTATCGCCCGGGGTTCGTTATCGCAACGTCGTACTCAAGGACTGCCATGACGCCGGGTTCGTTCGTGAAGTTCTCCCCGCGAATGAGCTGGTCGTCGTGGGTTACGCGCGTGTCCGGTAGTGCCTCAACGTAAGCGTTGCCGCTTGCGCTCTCGGCGTGCGCACCGGTCGAGATGACCACCCATTTCCGCACTTCGGTCAGCCTCTGCCGATCGAAGCTCTCGGCCTGGACGTCAAGCAGCCCGCCCCTTTCGGTCGGGACTTGGGCACCTGCGATCAGGCACGCTGCAAGGAACAACCAGGTCAGGCGCATCAATCCCGCGATTGTACTCTGTGCCTCGGCAGCAGCACTCACTCGGCGGCCCGATAGCGGAACTCTTCAACTCGTATGGCGGCGGACCCCTTTTGCATAGACCCCCAGCTTGGAGTTCGAGAAACCGCAAGGGTTGTTGGTCTGAAATCCGGACACTTCGAGACCGCGCGGGTGCTACTTCCAATTCACTTCGTCCACCGATGAAGTAGAGTGGCAAACCTGGCGGCCCCGGAAGACGCCGCCGTTGAGCAACACCTTGCCGAAGCAATCCCCGCCAAGTTTGCGAAGTCGCTCGGAGGCCGGATGGGATCGCCCGCGTTCGCACGGCGTACTGCCGCCTTTCCGAGTCGGCCTTCCATTGACTGCACGTCTGCGTCTAGCGGGGCGTCTTGGATATAGCCGTGCTGTTGCCACTTCGCCGGTTTCTTCCGTTGCTTCTCTTGGCGGTCTTTGTCGGCTCAGCCGGAGCGGACGAATCCGCGGAGGCGTTGTATCGCAAGGGGTCGCGTGCTCAGCGGCAGGGACGGCACATCGAAGCCTATGTGCTCTACAGCAGGGCCAGGGCTTTGGATCCGGGAAACGTCAAGTACGTGCGGGCATCCCGCGGGGTACGGCGCAGCGCAGCCCAGTTGCTGGCCGCTGCCGGCGAGTACCGCACAGCCATCGAACTGGCGCCCGATTCATGGGAGTTTCAATCTCTGATCGCGGAGCCAGACGACGACGCCCGGCCGCCTGTGATCTCCGTTGAAGCGGCCAAGCCGCTGCCGCGGCAACCCGCGACGCTGGACTACTCCGATCACAAGGCGTCATTTCAGTTCCGTGGTACTGCCGGAGAGGCATACGAGACCGTGGGCGAGGAGTTTGGTGTACGGGTCATTTTCGATCAGGACTTCAACCCCGATCATTCAGTCCGCGCCGACCTCAGCGAGTGCGGGTTCGGCTGCGCGATGCGTGCGCTGGGAGCCATCACTGGTTCGTTTGCGGTGCCTCTGGAGACTGACCTGATGCTGCTCGCATCAGACGAACCGGGTAAGCGGGCCGAGCTGGACACGGTTGCGTTTGCGTCGATTCCCCTGGAGGGTGCGTTGACTCCGGAAGAGATTTCCGAGGTTGGTCAGGCCGTACAGCAAGTACTCGACTTGAAGAGGTTCCAGTCGACAGTCTCGGGCTCGGTGCTCTTCCTTCGAGATTCGGTGGCAAAGGTCGGCATGGCCCGGACCCTGGCAGCGAATCTGCTCCATCCCAAAGGCGAATTGCAGCTCGAGATGAGGATGATCATGGTCTCCAGTGGGAGCCGTCGCAATTTCGGCGTCGACTTGCCCAAGAGCTTTCCGGTCACCACTCTCGGCTCGATGCTGGGTGCCGCACCTGCCGCCGCTGCTCAGCGCCTGGTTGCGCTTGGCGGGGGCGAGACGGCGGTGGGCGTGTCTTTGGGCGATGCCTCAGTGCTCGCTCGCCTCGAAGCGAGTTCTTCCGAAACCCTCCAGTCGATGAGTATCCGGGTCACCCACGGCGTTCCGGCTGAGTTCAAGGTCGGGGAGCGCTTCCCGATTACGACCGCGCAGTATTCGGGGGGATCGCCCCAGAGCGGAGCCGGCTACATCCAGCCGGCCCCATCCATTACGTTCGAGGATCTGGGCCTGAACCTGGCCGTTACCCCGTTCATTCACACCGCGATGGAAGCCACGTTGCAGCTCGAGGTGAATTTCCGCCTGCTGTCGGGAGGCTCAGTGAACGACGTGCCCATCCTCTCGAACCGCGAGTTCACATCGTACGTTAGGTTGCGTCGTGGGGAGTTCGCGATCGTGTCCGGCATGCAGATCTACGAGCGCCGCAGAACCTCAGGAGGAGTCGCGGGTCTCGGGAACATCCCCTGGCTCGGGAACCTGTTCCGCACCAACGACTGGCAGTGGAATCGCAGCGAACTTCTCGTGCTCGTGCGGCCCCGTGTTGTCCGTCTTCCGCCTGGCGAGTTGGCCGTAATGCCCGAATTCCTGTTTGGTTCGGAGGAGCGTCCGCAGCTACCGCTCTGAGGTGTGAGGCCGCTGTGGAGCAAGCTCGACAAGCGCACTTTCAAGCTGCGGCTACGGGGGCACGAGGTCAAGCGCCGACCGGCTGTAAAGGAATTCACGCGTCACCCGCTGGGATCTTGGCGTGGCTGTATAATGACCGCACATCTAGTCGTGGCGAGTGACGCGCGTCGATACACCATCTGCTGCGCTGAAGTCTGCCCATCCGTGATCGAGGAGGATCCAGCATGTCCCGATTGAGTGTTCCGATGATTTTGGTCATGCCCCTGCTGCTATTGCACTGCGGCGGCGGCAGCATGGAGGAGGCTCCAGAGATGGAAGCTCCGATGGCGTGGCCCGAGATCGCAGGGTATGAATTGATGGCCATCCCGGAAGACAACCCGATGACCGAGGCCAAGGTCGCCCTTGGCAAGCAACTCTACTACGACCAGCGCTTGAGTGGTGACGGGAATCGTTCCTGCTATGGCTGCCATCTCAAGGAGCACGGCCTGACCGACGGACGGGCCATGGCACTGGGCGCGTTCGACAAGCAACTCACCCGGGCGGCTCCCACGATGTGGAACGTGGGGTACTACGACACGCTGTACTGGGACGGACGTTCAACGGCGCTCGAGAAGCAAGTACTGGGCGCTTGGGGTGGAGGCAACATGGGCGCTTCCGGTGCCGACGGGGTCCCGTCACCGGATGACATTTGCGCCACGCTCAATGAGATCCCCGGGTATGCGGAACAGTTCCAGGCCGTCTTCGGCGGCCCGGCAACACCGGATCACGTCGCCTATGCCATTGCCGCGTTCATGAGGACGATCGTCACGACCACGGAGAATTCCCGTTTCATCGCATTCCAGAACGGCGACGAAACCGCTCTCAATGACCAGGAGAAGAACGGATGGATGATCTTTTCCGAAAAGGCCAAGTGCACGAACTGCCATGACGGGAGGCTGCTTGCTGACAAGCAGTTCCACAATGTCGGGATCGGCATGGATGCCGAGAGCCCTGACATCGGCCGTGCCAAGGTCTCGGAAAACGAGGAGGACACGGGAGCCTTCAAGACGCCCAGCCTGTTCGACATTTCCAAGTCCGGTCCGTACTTCCACGACGGCAGTGTCGAGACGCTGGAGGAGGCCGTTGACCTGATGCTGGCTGGCGGGAAAGAAAACGAGTGGCTCGACGAAACGAACCTTTCCGATGCCAAGAACGCGGATCTTTCGGATGAGGAAAAGGCCGACTTGATGGCGTTCCTGATGGCCCTTGACGTCGACTACACGATCGAAGAGCCGATGCTGCCGTAGCGCGTCGAGACAGCCACGTCGCGGGCGATCCATCTCTCGGGTTGGGAACCCGCCTCCGCCCCGGACAGCCGTCCTGTCAGTTTCTGACAGCGACGGCGGGGCTGGGCTCGTACCCCAGCCGTGAGGCGATCACTTCAATCTGCTGGCCTTGCTCTATCTGGATCTCGTCTTCGTAGAGTTGCCAGCCAATCTTTCCTGTCGTGTCTTCTCCGACGAAGCGATAGGCTAGCGAGGACCCTTCGGTCTGTGCTCGCAGCGTGACGAAGACGGTCCCACCCTCGCCATTCCGCTTGCTCACGAGGGGCGCTTCGGCTGTGGCGCTGTCCTCGTTCGGATACATGCGGCGGTAGAGCTCAGGCTCCGGCACCAATCCCTTGTCGTCCATCGTTCGCATCCAGTTCTCCAGCTCGCCTCGAAGCAGCACGAGTTCCGCCTCGTAGCGACTGTCGGCGGCAAGGTTGTGGACCTGATGGGGATCGGCGACCACATCGTAGAGTTCCTCGAACGGTTTCGTGTCCTGCATGAACGGCGCCACCAGCGGGCCGAGAGCACCGATGAGCTTGAGCCGCTCGAGCTCCATGTAGATCGGACCCTGGCTGGGCGTACGCATGAACTGGACCCAGGGTCGGTGCGATTCGAAGTTCCGGATGTACAGGTACTCTCGGTTCCGAATGCCGCGGATCATGTCGTAACGCTCGTCCATCCGGTCGCGTCCGTGGTACAGGTACTCAGGCTCCGGGCCCTGGTTCTCGCCGATAATCACGCGCCCGTGCAGGTAGTCGGGTGGGTCCCCTCCAGCCACGGAGATCATCGTGGGCGCCAGGTCGAGGAACTGGACGAAGTCCGCGCGTAACGTGTCCGGTTCGATCTTTCCCGGCCAGCGCATGATGAGTGGCACCTTCAGCCCCGAGTCGTAGATCCAGCGCTTGGCGCGGGCCAGCCCCGCTCCGTGATCACCCCAGAACACGACCAACGTCTCCTCGGCCAGCCCGGAGTCTTCGAGTTCCTGCAGTATTTCGCCAATCGTGCGATCCGTAATCGTTATGACGTCGTAGTAGGCTGCCCACGCCTCCCGCGCCTTCGGCGTCTCAGGGTAATAGGGCGGTAGCGGCAGCCGCGCCGCGTCGTGGATCGCGAGTTCGCTGCTGATGTAACGGTCGTTTAGCTGCCGTCGGACCGAGCCTTCGTGGGATGAGCCCAGGTTGAACACCGCGAAGAACGGTTGGTCCGGGTCCGGGCGGTTCTTCCAGTGTGCCGATCGACTCGAGTCGTCCCAGGCTGTCACGGGAACATCGAAGTTGTAGTCGGTCTTCGAGTTGTTGGTTGTGTAGTAGCCGAGTTCCCGCAGGTATTCCGGAAACGCCCGCACGTAGGGCGGGGGCACCATCCTGGACCGCATATGCTGCGTGCCGATCGCCGTGGGATACATCCCGGTGATGATGCCCGAGCGCGTCGGGGCGCAGACCGGCGAATGCGAGTACGCCTCGAGGAACGTGACGCCCTCCCGCGCGAGCCGGGCAATGTTCGGAGTGCGGGCGTAGGCGTCGTATGGCTCGACCTGTTGGCCGGTATCTTCAATTGAAATCCACAGGATGTTCGGCGGTTTGGCAAGGAGATCTGTCGATGTCGCCGCAAGCAATGCAGCGACGGCCAGTGCCGTTGGTCTGAATTGAATCCCTGTCATCGTCCCTGCTCGGTTTCTTCACACGTCCGGTACGGGCACGGTCTTTCGCCAAGTGCCCACAGCGCATGGCGGGCGACGCGCTGCACATAGTCAAAATCGTCCTCGACTGCTGCCTGCAGCGCACTGGCCAAGGGTTTCGCGCTGTCGCCGATCGCATCGGCGGCGTGCGCGGCGTGCAGGCGCACGCCGCGGTTTCGATGGCGGAGCGACTCTTCGAGAGTTTTCAGGGCCTTCTGCGCGTCGCCGGCCCGAATCAGGGCAACCGCCGCCTGGATGCGGACCTCGGGAGCCTCGTCCTCCAGCAAGCCCTCCAGGACCGCTCGTCCGACTTCGAGCGGGCGGTCAAGTTCCGCTGCTGCCACTGCCCCCCAGTAGCGTACTGCGCTGTCGTCGTGCGAAAGCGCTTGAACGAGCGCCTTGGAAGCGCCGGCTTGGTTCGCAATGGCCATCTCGCCAATCGCGCGGGCCGCAAGCATCCGGTCGACCTGACGAGCCGATTGCAGTTCAGATTGCCAAGCGGCGAGCGTCTTGCCGACATGCTTGGCGTCTTGGCCGGCGGAGGGGACGGCCAGGACCAGGGTCACGGTCAGCGCGAGGACTAGTGCGGGCATTCAGGTTCCGATTGTACATTCGCAGTGCGCAGCCACGGTGGCCACGGTGGCCCATTCACCACCTCGCGCCGGAAATCCTGTTTGCGGATCTGGCGTGCCTGCCGGCTTGCCGGGTCCGGACGGGTCTGGATCGGTGCTGGCTATTGCCCGAGCGTTGGTCGGCCCTCGATTGGTTCCTCGTACGTAACCGTGGATTCGGCCGTGAACCGCTTGTAGTTGGAATACTCGATCAGCAACCTGACGCGCTGGGGCCCGGAAGGGAAGGGCAGGATGTCGTCGCCCTCGGTGCGGACCGGAAACCAGTGCTCGTTGTCCACCGGCGCGTAGTGGGTTGTAAAGGCCGGAAACAGATTGCTGCTTTCTATGCCGTAAATCTGCGGAACGGGGCGGCCCGAAACCCGCACGACCTGGCCGTTCTCTTTGCCGACCCATATCAGGCCGTCGAAAAACCGCTGATCTTCCAGGATCTGCCGGGGGCGCACGTATAGGGTGTAGCAGTCGATCCCGTCGATGGGCTCGATTCCCTTGTAGGTCACCCTGTAGAACCAAAGCGAATCCTCTGTGAGCACGAAGGGATTGACATCACGGAGATCGCGGAAGTCTTCATGTGTCAGCCGCAATCGGTCAAGCTGATCAATGGGGTGCTTCTTGTATTGCTCGTCCCGCTTGCCCGTTCCGGTGAAGGTAATGTCGCGGAATTCTTCGTAACGGCCGACCGGCCGGCCACGACGCATTTCCACGACCCTGAATCGTTGGGTGTAGGTGTATTGATCGCGCTCGGCGACCAGTCTTGTACCCGCTTCGGCAACGCTCTTTATGAGGTTCTCCGGCATTTGCCCGAAGACGCACGGATGAGCGGCCACCAGCAGGGATAGGATGAATAGCTTGGACCGAACCGAGACCGGTACCGATGGAGTGAAGCTGAGCGGCTTCCTGGCGCGTGCGCTTGGCTTGTGCCTTGTGCTTGCCATCGCCGGAGTCATTTTGGCACAGGAATACGGCTTTCCCGCAATCATCGCCGTGCCTGTCGTCGCGGCGTTTTGCTGGCAGGCCCTACTGTATTGCGTGGCCGTGTCTGACGCCGCCCGGGCGGCGGTTGCCCGAGCCTTGACCCCGCCACGCCTGGCGACGGCTCTGGTCGCCGCTTCGATCGCCCCGTACGCGATCTATTCGGTGCCGACAGGGTTGTTCTCGTGGACTTCGCTCTTCCAGCTGGTCCTGCTGTGCACTTGCGTCGCGTTCCTCTACGTCTTGTTTCCCGTCCGCAAATGGCGCTTCACTTGGCAAGACGGTGTGGTGATTTGTGTTCTCGCCTTTCCAATGATCAGCGGATTGAGCTCGCTGTTCCGGGATATTTTCCAGGGCTTCGACCCGCCTGCGAATCGGCTCGACTCGCTCGGCAAGCTGATGCTGATTCCCCTGGGACTGTTCGTTTTCCTCGTGTTGCGGCGGCTGCAGGGAACCGGGTTTCGGCTGTTTCCCGCGCGTAGCGACTGGCAGCCGGCACTGTCCAGTGGCGGCTACGGCCTGCCGTGGCTCCTGCTGGTCGGATTGCTGACGGGCTTCCTGCAATGGGATCCGCCGATCGACAATCCGCTCGCTGCCTTGGGGTCGGCCTGCGGCAAGCTGCTGGGAATCTACTTCACGACCGCGCTTGCGGAGGAGTTCCTGCTGCGCGGGGTTGTTCAAAACCTGATGGCGGCGTCCACCGGCAGGCCCGTGCTTGCGCAGGCGTGTTCCGCCCTGCTGTTCGGTGCCGTGCACCTGGGGCGCGGTGCCTTTCCGAATCTGCCCCACGCCACCTCGGCCGCTGTGCTCGGCTGGTTCTGCGGACGTGCCTACAGGCAGTCGGGGAGCGTGACGGCGGCGATGATCACCCACGCGCTCGCGGTTGCCGGCCAAGAGCTCTTCTTTCGCTAGAAGGGGCTCAACGGGTCACCGGTTCCAGTCAGGCGAGCGTAAGCAGGTTCCCGCCATGGTCGCCACGTCCCACCGTGCCGACCTTCGCGGCCCTCGCATACCCCGCTTGCCGCAAGGCCGCAAGGCAGTCCTCCAGGTTCCGTTGCGGGATTCCCGCAAGCAGACCCCCGGCGGTCTGCGGATCGAACAGGAGCGCAAAAGCGCTGCGCGCGGAACCTTCGTGGCCGTTGGCGGCCCTGTCCCAAATCCTGCGGTTCTCCGGGTCCAGCGAACTGAAGATTCCCCGCTCGAAGCACTCCAGGGCGCCTTCCAGGGGAGGCAGGGCATTCAAGTCGATCTCCGCGGACGCGCCCGAAGCTTCCAGCATTTCGACCAGGTGGCCGACCAGGCCGAAGCCGGTGACATCCGTGCATGCCCTGGCTCCGTGGTCGCGCAGGATCCTGGAGGCCGCCTGCGCGGGTTGGAGCATCGGTTCGATGGCCGCTTCGATCCAGCGGCCACGGGCAGCGAGACGCATTTCCGCGGCGAAGAGCACGCCGGTTCCCAGCGCTTTCGTGAGCACCAGTGCATCACCCTCGCGCAGGCCCCCCTTGCGCATCACGTCGTCCTTGTCCGCCAGGCCGTTGATCACGAATCCCAGCGCGAGTTCAGGGCACTCGCTTGTATGACCTCCCGCCAGGTTTGTCTCCGCCGTGAGAAACATGGCGTTCGCCCCGAGGAGCATCTGGCGGAGCAGGTCCTCCGATTTGCGTGAAGCCGCGAATGGAATGCCCGCAATGGCCAGGGCCGACTGCGGCGCGGCCCCCATGGCGAAGATGTCGCCAAGCGCGTGGTTGGCGGCGATCCGCCCGAAAAGGTAGGGGTCGTCTACGATCGCGGGGAAGAAATCCACGGATTGCACCAGCGCCTTCCCTGGCGGCACGTCCAGGATTGCGGCATCGTCACGCGAATCCAGCCCCGCGGATACGTCCTCTCGCCAGAACGGTTCGATCGATTCCAGGGCTCCGAGCAGTGCGGTTGCGCCGATCTTGGAGGCGCAGCCCTTGCAGCGCATGTCCTTTGACGGGGGATCGGGATCCCCCTTCGGCACGGCCGGAACCTCTTGAGCTGCGGACGCCTTCGCGGTCATGTCCGGCAGGTCCTGGTACTTGTCCATGAAACGGCGGTCGATCCAGTCCTTCCATTTCCAGACCCACTCGCCTTCAACTGACCAGCCCGACCGCGATGCCACCGCGTACTGGTCACCCGTGCTGATAAGGCTCAGGAACTGTGTCTGCGGGCGGAACGGCGTGCCGGGCTTGCTCCAGAGGGCTCGGCGAATGTTGTTTTCCAGCGGCGGTCCTTGCCGCACCGCGAACACCCCGGCCTTTTCCCTGGGGTGGGCGTCGACCGCCGCGACGTCGCCGGCGGCATAGACGCAGGGATGCGAGACAGACTGCAAGCACTCGTCGACCCGCACGAAGCCCCAGTCGTTGGTCGCCAGTCCGGCATCTCCCAGCCACGACGCTGCGGAAGCGTTGGTCACCCACACGACTTCATGAAACTCCCCGGTCCAGCCGTTCTCCGTGCGGAGGCCGTTCTCCGTCACCTCGGCGACCGGCGACCCGCGATGCACCTCGACGCCCCGCTCGGCCAGGATGCGATCGAATCGCTTGCGCGCTCCGGGGCTGTGTGTCGGCAGGATCTCCTCGCTCGCGGTAAAGAGGTGCATTAACGGAGCGAGTCGCTTTCCGAGAGCGGCGAAGCGGTTTCTCAGCCGGTACTGCATCGCGAGCGTCAACTCGACGCCGCCTGCGCCTGCCCCAACGACGGCGATGCGGGGATCCTCGCCGAGGAGTTCGACGCGTTCCTGCAGCGCCTGCCACCGCGGCAGGAAGCCGGCGATCGGCTTGACCGGCACGGCGAACCGCTCCGCCCCGGGCACGTCCCGCGCGCCGGGAGTCGATCCGGTATTGAGCGAGAGCAGGTCGTACCGGATCGGCGGGCGGTCCTTGAATACAAGCTCTTTCCGAACGGGGTCCAGATTGACGACCTCGTCGTGGATGAACCGGGCGGAACAGAACACCGCCAACTTGCGAAGGTCGATGTGGGCTTCGTCGTAGCTGTAGTGGCCCGCGATCAATCCGGGGAGCATCCCGGAATACGGCGTGTGGACGTCGCGACAGACCAGCGTCAGCTGCACCCCCGGCACTGGCTTCATGCCGAGCCGCTTAAGGACAGCGATATGGCTGTGCCCCCCGCCAACCAGCACAAGATCCTGGACGATGGGGGTTGGCGGAAGTTCCATGCGCTAGCGCGTCGGGCACCTCAGTCCATGGTACGGAACGGTGAGGCCGGCAGCCCCGCGCTGTTGAACAGGTTGCCTTTTGGATCCGCGGCCCAGGCGTAGCGTGCCCGGACCGGCACCGGCACCTCAGCGCTCGTCAGCACGACCGTGTTCCCCCCGATCTTTGCGTTGGCTTCGGTGAACTTGCCGTCGGGGCCCGCCACTTCGAACCCCTCCAGCTCGCCGTTCCGCGCTTGCAGCCCGGAACCTGCGTGGTCGAACCAGAGCCGCAATGCCGACCCCTCTCTGGTTGCCTGCCGGAACGCCGGTCCGGAGTACTCCAGGTCGTGCTCGCCGTACTCGATGGCCCGCGCTGCCAGCGCCAGTCGGAGGCCGACATCCTGCTTGTTGCGAGGGTGGATGTCTGTCGAATTGCCGATATCGATCGTCACGGCCATTCCCGTGCGAACCAGACCCAGCGCCATGGCCTGGGCTTCCCGCAGTTCAGCCCAGGTGGCTGTCTCCGGGACGCGGCCGAAATTGGCCAGTTGCACGAACAGGAAGGGAAACGCGCCCTGGCCCCATTCGCGGCGCCAGTCCTCAATCATCGTGCGGAACAGCCGGCGGTAGAGCAGCCCTTGGCCGCGACCGGCGTTGCTCTCGCCCTGGTACCAGATTGCCCCGCGGATCGGAAACGGCGTCAGGGGCGCGATCATCGCGTTGAATAGCAACGACGGCGATTGCGACTCGCGCATCTCCCTCGGCTGCGGCGGCTGTCGCGGGATCTCCGTGCCGGCAGCCTTGGCCTTCTCCGCGCGCTCTTTCCAAGCCGCGAGCCTGGCTTCGTACTCCGGCTTCGCTGCCACGGCTGCCTTCTTCATTTCCGCAACCAGTCTCTCCAGTTCGGGTTCTGCTGCAAGCGCGCGCGAACTCGTCCACGCCTCGGCCGGCGTACCGCCCCAGGCCGACTGGATGATTCCGAAGGGGACATCGAGTTGCTTGTGTAAATGCCGGGCGAAGAAGTACGCCACGCCCGACAGTTCGCCGGCGGTCTCCGGCGTCACGATCCGCCACTCCCCTTCCACGTCGTCCTTGGGGGCGTGAGCGGCTGTCAGGGCGACCTTGAAGTAGCGCATGCCGGGATACTTCGCAGCCGCGATTTCATTCTCCGCGTCATTGGAGCGCTGCAACTGCCAAGCCATGTTGGACTGTCCCGAGCCGACCCAGACATCTCCGACAAGGATGTCCTTGATCTGGATCGAGTTCTCACCCTGGATCGAGAGTTCGTAGGGCCCTCCTGCCCCGACCGGCTCCAGGTAGACCTCCCAGTTGCCGTCCTCCGATGCGACCGCGGACGATTCCTCGCCGCGGAACGTGACGCTGACAGGCTCCCCGGGGCCTGCCCAGCCCCAGACATGAACGGGCATGTCGCGCTGGATGATCATGTGATCGCCGAATAGGGCGGGGAGCCGCACATCGGCCCAAAGTCCCGCCGAAAGTGCGGCATACAGGAGTGACAGAAGTAGGAATCTCATGGCGTGCCCATTATTCCATGGGACATCGAGTCTTGCCAAGACTTACAGCGCGGTCCAGCCACCATCGATCGCCATCATCGCTCCGTGCACGAATTCCGCTTCGTCCGAACACAGATACAGCACCAGGTGGGCGATCTCATCGGGCCGCCCGAGGCGGCCGACTGGCTGGCGGGCGTCGAGCTGCTTGCGGACCTCGACCTTCTCGTGCTTGTGATACTTCTCCAGGTACGCTTCGACAAACGGCGTATCGACGGTCCCCGGGCAAACACAGTTGACCCGGATTCGCCCCGCGTAGTCGGCCGCGAGGGCGCGGGTCATGCTCACGATCGCCCCCTTCGAGGCGCAATAGGCGAACCTCCTCTTGACGCCGACCAGGCCGGCCACCGAGCCGATGTTCACAATGCACGGCCCGTTCGCGGCCAGCAGCAACGGCAGCGCCGCTCGGGTCACCATGTACGGACCCTCCACGTTGACCCGCATGACTTGGCGCCAATCCTCCAGGTCGCACTCCTCCAGGTTGCCGACGTGCCCGATTCCGGCGTTGTTGACGAGGATGTCGAGGGAGTCGACCTGCTTGAAAGCAGCCTCGATGCTCGCGGGGTCGGTCACGTCAATCCCGAGCGGTTCCGCGTTTCGCACATCGCTGGCGAGGGCTCGCGCAGCAACCTCGTTCACATCGGCGACTCGCACGGTCGCGCCGGCCCGTGACAGGGCGCGCACGGTTTGCTCGCCGATGCCGCTGGCCCCGCCGGTCACGAGCGCTATCTTGCCGTCCAGACGAAATGGAGCTTCCTTCGGCATGGACAAACGATTGTATCCCGGCCGTCCGGAACCAGGCTCGCCGGTGCAACGGCAAACCGGGCGGGCCGTTGCCTCGGGGTACAAGCCTCAGCAATACTCGAATGCGTGACCGACTCCGCCCTCAACCGTCGCTCGTTCCTGCATATGCTTGGCGGTGCCGCACTGTCGGGCTGCGCTTCTGATCCAGGCGGAGTGGCCGATGAGCGGCCCAACATCGTCATCATCATGGCTGACGACATGGGCTTCTCCGACATTGGCAGCTATGGCGGGGAGATCTCGACGCCCAATCTCGACGCCCTGGCTTCGCAGGGCCTGCGGTTCCGGCAGTTCTACAACGCGGGCCGCTGCTGCCCGACCAGGGCGTCGCTGCTGACCGGCCTATACGCCCACCAGGCGGGCGTCGGGCACATGATCAGTGACCGGGGCAGCCCCGCGTACCAGGGCTACCTGAACGAGAGCTGCATGACGATCGCGGAAGCGCTCAAGGATGCCGGCTACACCACCCTGATGTCCGGCAAGTGGCATGTCGGCGAAAACCGTCCCTACTGGCCCACGGATCGGGGCTTCGATGAGTACTTCGGCCTGATCAGCGGCGGGTCCAACTACTTCAAGCTGGACTCGGCCCGCCAGATGGCCATGGGCGCCGACCCCTACATGCCCCCCGACGACGGGTCGTTCTACATGACCGATGCATTCAGCGACAACGCCGTGAAGTTTCTACAGAAGCACGGCGGCAAGCAGAACCCGTTCTTCCTGTATCTTGCCTACACGGCCCCTCACTGGCCCCTGCACGCCAAGCCCGAAGACATCGAGAAGTACGTCGGCAAGTACGGAGCGGGCTGGGACGAATTGCGCCGGCAGCGGTTTGCGCGGCAGGAGGAGGTCGGCATCCGTGCCGAAGACTGGACCCTCAGCCCGCGGGACCCCGACGTCCCCGCCTGGGACGAGACGGAGGACAAGGCGCTGTGGGAACGCCGGATGGAAGTCTACGCGGCGATGATCGACAGCATGGACCAGGGCATCGGCAACGTCGTGAACACCATTCGCAGTCTTGGCAAGCTCGACAACACGTTGATCCTGTTTCTGTCCGATAACGGAGGCTGCCACGAGAGCGCGGACATTGAGCAAGGCACGCCCCGCAACACCTGGGGGGACCCGAACGCAATGCCAGGAGATTCCGCTTCGTTCGACGGCTACGACAGGCCCTGGGCGAATGCCAGCAACACGCCGCTACGCATGTTCAAGAGCTGGGTGCATGAAGGCGGGATCTCGTCACCTCTCGTTTGCCATTGGCCGGACGGCATCAAGGTTCCCGCTGGATCGATCACCGACTCCCCTGGACACGTCATCGACCTGATGGCCACTTGCCTGGATCTCTCCGGGGCCGAATACCCGCAGGTCCGCGATGGCGTTCCAATCACGCCCCTGGAGGGCAAGAGTCTGCGGCCGATCTTCGAGACCGGCGCCAGGGAAGGGCACGAAGCGATTTTCTGGGAGCACCAGGGGAATCGCGCGATGCGGATGGGCCAGTGGAAGCTCGTTTCCAAGCGTGGCGGTTCCTGGGAACTCTATGACCTGGATGCGGATCGCGCCGAATTGAGGGACCTGTCCACCGCGATGCCGGGTCGCGTCGCCGAAATGGATGCGGCCTGGCTGGACTGGGGCAAGAAAGTCGGCTGGGTGCCGTTCAACGAACTCGGAAGGTAACCAAGCTGCCGGCTCGCGTCAGAGTGACGCCTTGATCTTGCGGACGATAGCCGCTTCCGGCAGTTTCTTGTATTCCGGGTCCAAGGGATAGCAGCCTGAGACCAATCCATTGCGAGGGCCGGTCGTGCAGTCGCTGAATGTGCGACAAATCCGTTTCGAGTTCAGTAACCCATTCTCGAGAGCATCGCGAGGCAGGGTCGGATAGGCCAGCACCATGCGCCCCAGGCCGACGGCATCGGCCCGTCCGCTCCGCACGACCCATTGGGCGACGTGCGGCAGGAACTCCTGCAAGTAGCTGTACCCGGTACCCACGACGAACATGTCCGGAAACCGTGCCTTCAGCTCAGCGGTAGCCTGGATCTGGCGGGCGCACCCGACGAGAGGGTCTTCCGGAGGTTGGTATCCGTCGGAAGGCGGAAACAGCGCCGGACGTTGGATGTGTGGCGTGTAGTAGGGGCTGCCGGCCGTGACGTTCAGTAGGCTGATGTCGAGTTGCTGAAGAAGTTCGACAAATCGGAACGTGTCCGCCAGATCGTACTCGACCGGGTTGTCCGGCCGTCCGCCGAAAGCGTGCCGGTATGGTAGCGAAGTCGAGAAGTCCTCGGGAATGCCCGGTCCCAGCCGGGATCCCTCGCTCTGTTCGGGGTCGGCAAGAAATGGGGCGAAGTCGAATGCGCTCAGCCGCACTCCGATCTCCAGGCGCGTCGTCGCGGCGCGGATTCCGGCGACGATCTCGCGGAGGAACCGCGTGCGGTTCTCAAACGAGCCGCCGAATGGCCCGGGTCGGGTGACGGCGCCCAGGAACTCGTGGCCGAGGTAGCCGTGACAGTGCTTGACGTCCACGAAGTCCGCTCCGCAGCGCTCCGCAATGGAACCCGCTGTCACGAAGCAGTCGATGATCCGGCGGATCTCGTCGTCGCTCAGGACCGGGTAGTCCTCCGGCAGCCCGAACTTCCGGTCGAGGAATGGGTGCCGGTACAGGATGCAGGGTTTCATGCCCGCGGCGTCTGGTCTGGAGAACCGCCCGGAGTGGGTGAGCTGGAATCCTGTCAGTAGGTCACCGGTTGTGCCGAACTCCTTGCGGTGCTCCTCAAGCAATTCGGAGTGCAGCAGGTGCAGGGCGTCCTCGGTTGATGGCTGAATGACCAGCTGCCGCGGATTCGCGCGACTCTCCGGAGTTACCGCCATGGCCTCGCCGCCCCAGATGCACTTCGCCCCGCTCAGCGCAAAGTTGCGCCAGCGCTTGCGCACCAGTTCGCTCGGCTTGCCGTCCTCCTCCCCGTCCCAGCCTTCCATCGGGTGGATCACGAAGCGGTTGCCGAGAGTCTTGCCCTGGAGGGCTATGGTTTGGGCGAGCGGAGATCCGGGCGCCGTTTCCACGGTTTGCTCGGCATCAATCGGAAGCCCGAGGGCATTGCAGCGACCTCGAAACTCCTCGACGGATCGCATGCGGGCGATGCGGGGATAGGACATGGGCGAAGATCATCCAGTATAAGTGGGCCTTCGAATCGCGAGCTGCAGGCCTCTCCCTGTCGGAGCAAGCCGGACGACCGTATGCGGTATGCTGGAAAGCGAGCGCGATACCGATGGCGGAGAAGCACGACACGTACGCTGCGCAGTATGAGGGCAGCGGCACATTTCGCATTAGCAAGCCCAAGCGCAAGAAGAGCAAGCTGAAAGAGATCCGGGCGAAGCGAACTGCCCGGCGGTCGCGTCGTAACTAGGTTCTCCTGTCCCCTTCGCGGTGGGTTCCCTCGGCTAGTCGGGCCCTGTGGGTGCGACCGGCTTCGTCTCGGCCCAATTCTGGGTGTGCCCTCGCGCGGATCGCTGGGTGTGCCCTCGCGCGGATCGTTTGTAACGATCTGTAACAATCCAAGTCAATCTGCAATAATGCGATATAGCCCGTGTGAGCGCGGATTGGTCACAATGGCCCGGCGCGATGCGGGGTTCCAGATAGTTTAGGGAGGGTTGGTCCTGTGGCTAGTCGATCAAATACAAGATTCCAGAAGCGCTTGAAGGAACTCGCGCGGGCCAGCAAGCGCCGTGACAAGGAAGAGAAAAAGCAGCAGCGCAAGGCCGAAAAGGTGACTGACGGCGAAGGACCTCCCATCGAAGCGATTGACCCGACGGACTTGGGCCTGCCTCCCTTGGATGATCAGGAAGAGGTCGTCAAGGTCCAATAGTCTCGGCCCCTTCGGTCCCTTGGCCGCCAGTGCTCCGGCTGGGATCGCCGGTGGAGTGCCTTCCGATGCTGCGCTTGGCGCGGTTGAGGCCTGATTGATCGTGCTCGATCGAATCAACCGGTAGGGAGCCGAGTCGGAACGTCGGAGTCCGTCGGCTCGCGCACCTTGACTTCGGCTTCGATCAGCGACAGCCGCTCGTTCAGGTTGGCCAAGGTCTGCCCGACCGGGTCAGGCAACTCGCCGTGCTCGAGCATCTGCCATTCATCGTGGGCTACCGCGATGCCCTTGACGGCTACCACGCGGCCCGGAATCCCGACGACGGTAGCATGCGCTGGAACATCCTTGACGACGACCGAGCCCGCACCCACCTTTACCCATTCGCCGAGGTCAATGTTCCCTAGCACCTTGGCACCGGACCCCACCACAACGTGGTTTCCGAGAGTTGGGTGGCGTTTCTCCTTCTCGTGGCCCGTGCCGCCCAGTGTCACGCCTTGGTAGAGCAGCACATCGTCGCCGATGATGGCGGTTTCTCCGATGACAACTCCCATTCCGTGATCAATGAAGAATCGTCTTCCGATCGTCGCGCCCGGGTGGATCTCGATGCCCGTGAGGATGCGAGAGACGTGCGATAGCAGCCGTGCGGGAATGAACCACCGCCAGCGGTAGAGTCTGTGAGCAATCCGGTGAAGCAGGATCGCGTGGACCCCGGGGTAGCACAGCAGAACCTCCATGCTGCTCTTGGCGGCGGGGTCGTGCTTGAAGACGGTCTGGATTTGTTCTCGGATTCTGCGAATCACTTCGACCTCCGGATGCGGTCAGGCAGCGTCAGGACTGCCCTCGGTTACGTGGGAGAAGGCCGGACCTAAGCCGGCCCCGGACAGCAGCAAGGAATGAGCCGGAGTATCGACATGTTCGACGGCAATCGCCGTCACATACTCGAATCGTATGGCAGCGGGCCTGGCATGTCAACGCGATGCCCCGCCGGATAGCTGCCCGCAACTGGGATTGCGGAAGGCCGGGAGCAACGCACCGCCCGAACAGCCAATTCGCCGCTAGCTCGGGCCTTCGGCGACTGCCGAGCGAGCCACGACCTTACCCAGCAGCTTGGCGCTGTAGATTGTCGAGGCGTAGTGCCCGCACTCGTGCGTGCAGTAGCAGCCGTTTGCCGCCTCGCCGGCGACCATTTGCGCCGTCTGGCTGAACCAGAGGGAACGGAAGTCGTAGTTCGCTTCCCTCAAGTTGCCTATTGGAGAGTTCTTCGTTTCGCACTCGGTCACGTCGCCGTTGCTGTAGATCACGCATGCTAGCCGGCCGGAAACGCACGAGAACTGGGCTCGGCTTTCGCGAACCGTTCGCTCGACGCTATCGCGGACTTGCTCGTCCAGGCTGTGGTTCAACGTGCCGAACGCGCCGTGCCGAATCCGGCCCGAGCGGCGGTCTGCCCGCACCTGGTCGGCCAATCGGTGATAGATCTCGGGCTCGACCTCGGTCTGCCCGGGGTCGAGCGGGTTGCCCCGGCAATAGTTGTAGGACGTTCCGTCGGGATCAAACCGGCGCAGCAGCTCTTCGTGGATCCGGAGGATGTCAGCCTGGTTGTCGCGCATCACTGTCGTGAGAGTGTGCAGGATCAGGTTGGGGTGCCGCTGTCGCAGCGGCTCGATGGCTCGTGCCGTCTCCAGTACGCGCCGGAACGCGCCATGCCTACCGCGGATCCGGTCGTGCTCCTCTTCGTCGACATGATCGACGCTCAGGTTCAGGTGAAACCTGAGTCCCGGAGCGGCCTGCAACACCTCTGACAGTGCCGATGCGGTGCGCGCCGTGTGCTGGCCGTTGGTCGGTACGTATACGTTCGCGACCCTGTTGCACCGGTGCGCTGCCAGGATGATCCCGGCGAGATCCGGTCTCAGGAAGGGTTCGCCGCCACCAATGAACAGATTGAAGATCTCGCCCATGGAAGCCAGCGTGCGTTCAAATTCGTCGAGCGTGAAATCGCGATTGGGCTTCGGGTTGAGTTCGTCCCAGTAATAGCAGTGGATGCAGCTCTCGTCACAGCGGGTCGTGACATACAGGGTCACGAACGGCGGCGTGACCCTACCGCCGAGAGCCGTGGCGGCTTTCACGCGGACCAGGTGGGGCAGGAAGCTCCGGGTCTGGCTGTGTGCAGGCATCTCGGGATGCTAGCCAGCTAGGCGTCGCTGGCTGCACTGCAGGATAGCAGCGCTTGGCCGCTTCTCGTTCCAGGAACGGGCCTGCCGGAGAGCCCTCAGTTCAGGGGGCGAATCCGGATGTTCCGCCACGCGGCCTCGAACGGCCCCATGCCTTGACGGATGCCATGCACCTGCAAGCCGATGAACCCTCCCGCGTGGTTCTTGTAGGTCTCTTCGTCGGCCAGGTCCTCGATCTGCTTGCCGTTAATCCATGTCTGGATGCGGGGCCCTTCCGCGACGACCCGGAAGCTGTTCCACTCTCCGTCACGCATCGTCTTGTGAGGGACCAGGTCGTCAGCCGGTGTCAGCCAACCCCGTCCGGTAGCTTCGCCGTAGATGTAGCCTGCCTCCGCGCCGTCGGCACCGCTGGCCTCGATTTCCACTTGCGGGCCAAAGACCCGGCCGATCGCATTGTTCCTGCCGGTGCCGGTGGCCTCGGTCTTCTGCCGCGAGCGGATCATCACTCCGGAGTTCAACTCGTCATCGACCTTGACTTCGAACTCGAGTTCGAAGTCGCCGAAGTGAGTTGCGGTGCAGAGAAAGGAATTGGCGCTGCCCGCCGACGTCCTTCCCACGATCGATCCGTTTTCAACACGGTAGGTTGCATAGCCGTTTCGCTGGACCCAGCCGTTCAAGGTTTTTCCGTCAAACAGGTCGATCCAATCCGCCGCGGGTAGTTGCGACGAAAGTGCAATCATCAAGAAAAGCAAACTGGGGGCTAGGGATTTTCTCATGGGCCTCGAGCTCGGGTGGCAAATGGAGTCCATCCGGTCGGACGGTTTCGCCGGTTTCAGTGTAACCCTTACAGTATCGGCTCGCGTCCAACAGTTGTCGGCTCTTTGCGGTGTCATTGTAGAATAGCCGATGAACCCTGCCTACTAGATAGGAGAAACACACGATGTACAACCACGCCAGTCAACAAGTTCAGCGCCTCCCGCGCGATGCGGGGGAGAGTTCGGTTACGCCCGTGGCGATTGTGTTGCTCGTAGCAATCGCGCTCCTCGCGGGTACCAATGTCTATACGCTGCTGCAGCTAAAGGAGTTTCGGCTCGAGGTCAGCGAGCAGTTCAGCGGTCACGAGGAGCGGCTCGCTTTGCTTGATGGCAGTGTCGCCCGGACCAGCACAGAGCTGGAGACCCAGGTGGGCGAGGTCAAATCCCTTGTCGAGTCGGCCGAGAAGCAGATCGATGTCAAGACTCGCCAAGTCGAGAACAAGGTGCTGAGCCGAGCGCAGGTCTTGGAGGAGGAGCTTGAAGCCACTCGCGAGACCAGCGAAGCCAAGATCACCGAGGTCGGCGGCAAGCTCGCCGAGTACCAGGAAGTCACGAAGACTCAGGTCGGGGCGCTTGATGGCCGCGTGGAGACGGTCAAGAAGGAAGTTGACGAGACCCGTGCGGAGTTGGAAAAGACCATCGCGGAACTCACGTCTGTCAAGGGTGACTTGGGTGTGCAGAGCGGACTGATCGCTACCAACGGCACGGAACTCGCGGCACTGAAGCGTCTCGGGGAGCGGAACTACTACGAGTTCAATCTCGGCAAGGCGAAGCAGCCGCAGCGCGTGGGTCCCATCAGCATCAAGCTCACCGGCACGGATCGGAAGCGGAACCGCTTCTCGATCGAGCTCTGGGCGGACGACAGGAAGGTCGAGAAACGGCGCAAGACGCTGCTGGAACCGGTGCAATTCTACGTCGAGGGCGTGCCCATCCCGTACGAGCTGGTCATCAACAAGATCGACCAGGGGCTGATTGCGGGGTACTTGGCCACCCCCAAGACGGGCCCACGCGGGGGATCCTAGAGCCGAGCGACGATGCGAGGGTTTACTCCAGCGGCAGCGCGGAGGCCGTGAGCTTGGCCTTGCTGCGCTCGGTTTCGCTGACAGTGACCGCAATGCGGTCACCTAGCGAGTAGACGCCGCTGACGCTCAGTTCATAAGGATTGCGGACTGCCTCCAGGACCAGATCAGCTAGCTCTCGCGGATCGAGCTTGAGCTGGCGGGCGGCGAAGCTCGCGCCCCCGGTACGCGCCGCGAATCGACGCAGCAAGCTGCGAGCGTCGGTCCTTACGAACACCGAGTAGATCGAAACTCGCCTAGCGCGGGAGCGTTCGAGGACCTCGGATTCCGGCGTCCTGCTTCCGGCGACGGCGCCGCCCGAAAGCAGGACAATTGCCCTGCGATTCGTGCTCAATTCAAATCCGCTGTCGATCGATGCGAACAGGGCGTCGTGGACGCGCGGCACGTTGCCGTACTCCACGGTGTCCATGGCTTTCCTCAGCGACTGTTTCCCGGAGGTGAAATCTTGCAGGAGCTCGGCGCCTTCGTCGTATCCGACAATGGCCATCATCTCGTCCTCCCGCAGTTCCTCGATCAGCGCTTCCGCGAGCGGGCGCACCGGTTCGCCCACGATACTGGTGTCGACCAGCATCAAAATGTCCACGGGGCCGCGCAGCTCCCGAACAGCGTGGACTCGGAGCGGCGTACTGCCGTCCTTGATGGAGAAATTCTCCGCTTCAAGACCAGTTCTTGTCTCACCGGTCTTCTCGTTGATCACCGTGACCTGGATGCCCGCCTCCTGGGCATGGAGGGCTCCGCTAGCGATGGCAATCGCAAGGCCTAGCCGAACCGAGATCCAGACCGGGCTTCGGCGTCCTGGCTGGGCGTGACGACTCATCGAGCGCATAGTAGCACCGCCCGGGCGAACCGAAAGGCATGCGGCAATTAGCCGCAAGTCCCGCCGCAGTCTATTCGTGGCACACTCAAGAGCGATGCGGAGCGCGTTGCTTGGCATGTGCCTGCTGGTTCTGGGATGCGGCTCACGCGATGTCCCGGAGCAGCTTGACAGGGTATCGCCGGAGTCGGTTCTGTTTCTGGAATCGGCCAAGGAAACGGGTTTGATTTTCGACCACTTCGTCGACAAGGGAGGCGAATTCCGCCTGCCGGAAATCATGGGATCCGGCGTGGCGTTGCTTGACTTCGATTCTGACGGGGATCTGGACGTGTACTTCCTCCAGGGCGCACGCATGGACGGCGATACAGACAAGCCATCCTCAGCCGGTCTGCCTAACGCGGCCCTGGGCAACCGGCTGTTCGAGAACCAGGTCGTGCCTGCCGGTGCCTTGGCCTTCGTGGACGTGACCGAAAGGTCCGGTCTCGAGTTCCAGGGAGTTGCGATGGGGGCTGCGGTCGGGGACTACGACGGCGACGGCGACCCGGACGTGTACGTCACAGCCCTGGGCCCGAACGCCTTGTTTCGCAATGTCGGTGACGGGACGTTTGAGCGGGTTGACGGGCCACAGGACGAGCGTTGGAGCACTTCCGCCACGTTTGCTGACTACGACCAGGACGGGGACCTCGATCTCTTTTTCTCCAACTACGTGGACTTCACGGTTCGCAACAACAAGCAATGCTTCTCGCCAGCGGGGGCTCGCGACTACTGCAATCCGACCGTCTACAACCCCGTGCCGGACCGGCTGTTCCGAAACGATGGCGGATCGTTTGCCGATGTCTCCGTGGACGCCGGCCTCGGAACGGCATTCGGCAACGGCTTGGGCGTCGCCGCCGCGGACCTCAATGGCGACGGCCGTCCCGACCTCTACGTGGCGAATGATGGCACCGAGAATCAGCTTTGGATCAATCGCGGCGATGGCCGGTTCGAGAACACCGCGATGCTGGCGGGCGCTGCGGTCAACGCCGACGGCCGCTCCGAGGCGGGTATGGGAGTCGTCGCGGCGGACTTCGACAATGACGGCGACGAAGATCTGTTCCTGACCCACAACACGCTTGAGACCAACACGCTGTACCTGAATCGCGGCGGAGGGCTCTTCGTGGACGCGACGAATCGATTCGGTCTGGGCAGTTACAGCCTGCCGTTTACCGGATTTGGCGTGTCATGGGCGGACTTCGACCACGACGGGCGTCTGGATGTATTCGTGGCCAACGGTGCCGTGACGTTGATGGGGGCGTTGCACGGCCAGCCGCATCCGTTCTTGCAGGACAACCAGTTTTTCCGAGGCCTCGACGCTGGATTCGAGACGCTTGAAGGTGGGCGTGTTTGGGGTGCTATCGATCCCCTGGCGAGTCGCGGAACCGCGACGGGCGACATGGACCTGGATGGCGATCTCGACATTGTCGTATCGAACAATCTCGGCCCGGCCCGCCTGTATCTGAACCAGACCGGCGGAGACGGATGGTTGAGAGTCAAGCTTGCCGGCGGAGCGGGCAACCCGCGAGGACTCGGGTCTCGCGTGGTGTTGCATTTCGAAGACGGCGCGAGCGCGTGGCGCCGTCTACACCGCGATGGCAGTTACCTGAGCTCGAGCGAGCCGGCTGTTCATTTCGGGCTGGAGACGGGGAGGAGAATCGAGTCCGTTGACGTGTGGTGGTCTGCGGGATTGAGGGAGAAGTTCCCAGCACCCCGTTCCGGCACTATTGCCACGCTGCGTCGGGGAAACGGCACTGCGCTGCCTCGGTAGCGCTACGCCGTTGGTTGCCCGTCCTCAGTCAAGCCGTCGATCCGATTCGAAATCGAATCAGAAGCTCTGCGCTGCTGGCTGGAATTTCTGATTCGACGGATCAGTTTTCGGCCTGCTGCTTCGGACACTGAACACGCTGGCCTCGCGGTTGTCGAACGTATCAGCAAGGAGGCGGAGATTGAGGGCACGAGCATGCTTCTCCGGGTGTAGATTGCGGAATTCAGTGGAGTCTTCGAGCCGGTCCAAGGCTGATACGGAAAACCGGAAAGACAAGGCTGAACCGTGGCTAGTCCCGCCCACTGGTGTATGACTTTGGTATGGCACATATGAAGAAGCTCGTCGTCTTCGCGGATCGGGCTGGGTTGGTGATCTCGACGAATCAGGTGTGGGCCGACAATGGTCGTTTTGACCGCTTCCTGAACCAAGCTCGAACCATTCGCGATCGCACTGGATTGGGGGATGCCAAGCATCGCTGAATCTAACGTGCGAAGCTAAACCATCGCGGACAACTGATGCTGAAGTTTCTGTTGTGGTTGCTCTTGCTGGCAGTTTGCTGGCCCCTGGCCCTGTTGGCCTTGGTTGCGTATCCGCTGGTCTGGCTCCTGTTGCTTCCGTTCCGGATCCTTGGAATCGCGGTGGAAGGTGTTTTCTCTTTCTTGCGGGCGTTGCTGACGTTGCCGGGGCGGTTGCTGGCCGGAGGGCCGGGCGCAAAACGCTGATCCCGTCGCCGCGCAGCGCTGGTTCTGATTCAAATTCAGCCGTCGAGTCCGAACGCGACGAACTCGTCGCCCGATTCGGAATTGCCCTTGCCGCCCCCGGCGGCGATGACGACATACTGCTTTCCGTCGGCTTCGTAGGTGCACGGCGTGGCGAACCCCGCGGCATTGAGTTCGGTTTCCCACAGCACTTCGCCCGTGTCCTGGTCGAACGCGCGGAACTTCTTGTCGAAGGTGCCCGCCATGAAGACCAGTCCGCCGGCCGTGGCAATCGACCCGCCGTGCGACGGGGTGCCCGTCTTTGGGACGCCTCGGGCCGTCAACTCGGGAAACTCGCCGTTGACGACTCTCCATGCAAACTCCCCCGATTCCAGATCGATGGCTGTGACATAGCCCCATGGCGGCTTGATTCCCGGGTAGCCCTCGCGGTCCAGCAACTCGCTACGGTCGGGCAGGGCGTAGTCGAAGGCTTCGTCTGGCGCGACCTTGAGCTCGATCCGGTTTGTCGTCTCGTCCGAACTCACAAAAAGGCGGTTCAGCGCCGGGTTGTAGCAGCAGCCGCCCCACAGGCACCCGCCCCGGAAGCCAGGGTGCACCAAGGTCCCACGAGTGCTCGGAGGTGTGAATAGCTCGCCCGCGTCGGTTGACTCCCAGATCTTGCGCACGACGGCGTGCGCCTCATCCGAGATGTCCGTGATGTCGCTCTCCCGAAATGCCTGTCGCGAGACCGGGGCTGGCTTGGTCGGAACTGGCTGCGTCGGCCATAGGTGCTCTCCTCCGACGTCCGACATGGGGATGGCTCGCTCTTCGACGGGCCAGACCGGCTTGCCGGTCTCGCGGTGGAAGAAGAACAGAAATCCTTGCTTCGTGGGCTGGACAACGGCGTCGAAGGTTCGGTTGTTCTGCGTCATCCGGATCAGCGCCGGCTGGGCCGGCAGATCGTAGTCCCAGACATCGTGGTGAACGGTCTGGAAGTGCCATTTGCGTTCCCCACTCAGAGCGTCGAGTGCGAGAACGCAGTTTCCAAACAGGTTGGCTCCGATGCGGTCTCCGCCATAGAAGTCGAATGCGGGAGATCCGATCCCTGCGAATACGATGCCGCGCTCGACATCCAGACTCATGCCCGACCAGTTGTTTGTGCCGCCGACATGCTTGTAGGCGTTGGGCGGCCACGTGTTGTATCCGAACTGGCCGGGCCTTGGAGTCGTGTGGAAGATCCAGCGGCGCTTGCCAGTCATCGCATCGTATGCCCGAATGTGTCCAGGAGCTTGGGGATAGGGCCCTTCGCCGCCCCCGCCCCCGACCACGATCAGATCCTTGTAGGCCACGACAGGACTGGTGCATTTCACGGATACCCCGGGGACCTCGTTATCCAGGTCCTGATTGAGGTCGATCGCGCCTCCGGCACCGAACGACCCGTCAGGCTGTCCCGTGATGGCATCGAGGCTATAGAGGCGATTCTGGACTGTGCTGAAGATCCGCTTCTGCGAGCCATCCTCGGATTGCCAGTAGCAGACTCCGCGATTCACGCCCGCGCTGCGTCTGGCGCTGGACTCGTCCAAGGGGTCGAAAGTCCAGAGCAGCTTCCCGGTCGCGGCAGTGAGCGCCTGGACCTTGACACGCGCCGTCGTGATGTACATCACGCCGTCTACCACGATGGGCGTGCACTCGATCGTGGTCTGGGGGCGCTGCATCGCGTCGCCCGTTCGATGGACCCAAGCAGGCTTGAGGCGGGCGACGTTCGAACGATTGATCAGGTCGGAGGGAGAGTAGCGGTTCGCACCAGCCGTGCCGCCGTAGTGCCGCCATTCCTTGTCAGGGGCGTCGGACTGCCATGGTCGTGGTCCGGGCAGCGGCCAGGCGCTCGAAGCGGCAACCAGTGCCCCTCCAGTGGAGCGGAGGAAGGTTCTGCGATTGGTAGGCATTGGGTCTCCGTATTCTGCGTGCGTCCGACCTATTGCGGCGGCGAAGGTGGGATTCCGGACTAGGTTGGCTGGAGCCTCTTCCTCGCCCGCGTCAGAAGCGATACAGCCATTGCGCCTTGTTGACCACTTCGTCAGTACTGGGCAGGAACGCCTTTTCTAGCGGCTCGCTGAACGGTACCGGAGTGTCGGGAGCCGCAATGCGCACCAGCGGGCCATCCAGGTAGTCAAAGGCGTGCTCTGCAATGATGCCGGCCAACTCTCCGCCAAGGCCGCCAGTCAACGTGTCCTCGTGCAGCAGGATGATCTTGCTTGTCTTCTTGGCCGTACGAAGGATCGATTCCCGATCGAGTGGCATGAGCGTCCGCAGGTCGAGGACCTCGATGCTGATGCCATTTTCCGCAAGCCGTTCTGCTGCTTCGAGGGCGACATGCACCATCCACCCGTAGGTGATGATCGAGATGTCGGAGCCGTCCCGCTGGATTCTTGACTTGCCGAGAGGCACCGTGAAATCCGTATCCGGCAGGTCTTCCTTGACCGAGCGGTAAAGGTACTTGTGCTCCAGGAAGATCACGGGGTCGTTGTCCCGAATTGAGGCCTTGATCAATCCCTTGGCGTCGTAGGACGTGGCCGGTTGGACTACTTTGAGGCCCGGCGTGTGGACGTACGGCATTTCCACATTCTGCGAGTGGAATGGACCGCCGTGGATGTTCCCGCCCGCGGGAGCCCGGATGACCATCGGGATCGCCTGTCCCCACCGGTAGCGGCATTTGGCCGCGAAGTTGGTGATCTGGTCGAAACCGCACGCCATGAAGTCGGCGAACTGCATTTCGAGAATCGGCCTCAAGCCATTGATCGCCGCGCCGGTGCCTGCTCCCACAATCGCGGACTCGGAAAGCGGGGTGTCAACGACGCGGCGCTCTCCGAAATGCTCGACCATACCCTTGGTGACCTTGAACGCGCCACCGTAGATTCCCACGTCCTCGCCCATCACGAAGACGCTCTCGTCGCGCTCCATCTCTTCCCAGATTCCCGTCCGGATTGCTTCGACGTAGGTGGTTTCGGCCATTGCGAGTTCGGGGTGGTTCAGATCGATTCGTAGACGTTGTCTTCGACAGTTGCCGGATCGGGGTACGGCTGGGCGAGTGCCCAGTTCACCGCCTCGTCGATTTCTTCCAGCACTTTCTTGCGGGTGTCGACGAATACCTGCTCATCCGCGCCGAATTCTTCCACCATCCGCTTCTGAAGGGAAAGAATCGGATCCTTGCGCAACCACTGGGCGCGGAGTTCCTCTGGAACGTAGTCGGCCGGGTCATGGGCTGAATGGCCGCTCATCCGGAACGTCTTGCACTCAATGAAATAGGGACCGTTGCCGGATCTGACATGAGCGACTGCCCGCTCGGACGCGCCGTAGATGGCCAGCACGTCGTTGCCGTCGACGATTTCAGAAGGGATGCCGTAGGCGGAAACGCGGTCGGCTATATCGTGGATCTTCATCTGCTTGTCGAGCGGTGTCGAATAGGCGTAGAGGTTGTTGTTGCAGAGGTAGACGATCGGCAAGTTCATCACCGCAGCCATGTTGAGGCCTTCGTGCCAATCGCCCCGGCTGGACGCGCCGTCCCCGGTGTAATTGAAGACGACGTTGTCTTCTCCGCGGTATTGCATCGCGAAAGCCAGCCCGCCTGCGACTGGGATGCTGGCTCCGATGGAGGAGATGATGGGCACGCAGTGGCGTCTTGCGCAGCCCATGTGCATGTTCCCATCTCGGCCATGGGTGAGACCCGTGGCACGGCCCATGTATTGGGCGAGGATCTCCCGCGGCTCGATGCCTCGAATGAGTAGCGCTGCCATGTCCCGGTGTGACGGCGTGAGCCAGTCGCCCGGTCTGGAATGAAGCGCGCTCCCGACGGGTATGGCCTCCTGGCCCCGACCCGTGTAGCAACCACCCTGGATCTTGCCTTGGCGGTAGAGCTTGAGTTCGATGCGTTCCTCAAGCTCCCGCATCAGGAGCATGTAGTAGAGGCAGCTCTCACAGAGTTCTCTGTCGACTGCGAGGCGTAGTTCTGCAACCGCTGGCGCGCTCATAACAGCACTCAAGCAAGATAAACCATACACTTCCGATTTGCAAGATTGGCTTGCCGGTTATTCCGGGAGGTTGGTCAGAGGCTTTCTGACTACGCTACCAGTCCGCTCGACTCACGGGTACCCATGTGCCAGCTCGAAGGCTTCCGTTCGGTCGGCTCGTTTCCGGCCGCAGCCAGCGAAACAAGTCGGGAACGCTGGGCCCGCGGACTGCGAGCTTGGTGTGCAGACGTCTTCGGATCACTGCCGCTTGATCGTCACCTTCTCAGCGAGAACGTCGTACAAACTGTTGATTTCGACGCTTTCCGGCATCCACGGCAACTGCATGTTGATGTCGAGAGGCGAATCCGTCCCGATCATGTTCCCCGCGCCGATCCTGATGAGCCTGTCTTTCAAGCGCATGTAAACGGGAACAGCCATCCTGAACCCATCCGATACGCCCTCCTGGGAGATCCTCCCCTTGAGGTGTGCCTGGCCCCCTTCCATCGCGTTGAGCGAGTACTCGAACTCGTAGCTAGGCAGCTCCGTGCCATAGACCCATTGACCAAAGAACCAATCCATCTTCCCCGTGCCAGCGAGGTCCATCCACGGTTTCATGTGTTTCTCGATGGAAGCCTTGAAACTCTCGGTTGAAGCGTCTTTGTTGTGATGCGTGTTGACAAAGTTATGCATCATCCTGATGAACGGCTCGTCATTGGCTTTCTGGGCATCAAACATCAGCTGCCGCAGCATGTGCAGGACGAATCCACCCTTCGGGTAGATCAACTTGCGGTAGGCTGAGGCGGTCTTTGCCGTAATGAGCCGGTGCCCCATCCATAATGGTCCGACGTCATTGGTCCTGAAACCGAACGGGTTCTTCTCGAGAATCACTTCCTGAGACCGTCGCAAGAACTGAATGTACTTGCCCCGTGGCCCCGTCGCCTGGAGAAAGAGACCGGTGGAGAAATCGGAAAACCCTTCGGAGATCCATTGATCGTGGTAAGTCGCCCAGCCGACAAGATGGCCCCACCGTTGGTGGGCAACTTCATGAGGGGTCACCTCCTGTACAAACCTGGAAAACATGAACTCGCTGTTCCCGATCAGTGAATGGCGCTGCGTCGAGTCGAGGAATGCGCTGACGGGCAAATGGATCAGCGTGGGCCACGACTGGCCGGGTCCGAACGACGGTTGCCGGGTGACTGACAACCGACCGTAGGGCAAAGGACCAAACCAGCCTCTGAATAGGCGGGTTGCCACTTGGCTCTTGAACACGGCGGCCTTCATCATGGGCGTCGGCGACATTACCATCCGGCTCAGGGACGCCGGCGGCCGCTTCGTCGCGTAGCCTTCATAAACCATGCCGGTGGTCTCGTCTTCAATTGCCATCCTCTTGAAGTCGCCGAGGTTGAAGCCTGCGACCTTGAGTTCGACATCCGATCTCATGAAGAATGCGCTGTCTTTCCCGAAACACCTTCATAGACTCGATTTCCTACGCTTACCAAGACTAAAGCGCTTGGGATAGCTGAAGTTCAATTCGTCAGTCGCACGATCGACAAACGAACCGATGCTGGGATACCAACTGGAACGCGCGCCTACGGAGAGATTTCCACCGCCAGCTGTTCTGATCACCTTGTCACCCGAATAGTTGACAACCAGTCGATACTCACGCCCCTTGGTCAACACCAGAGGGAGAATCACGTAGAATCCGGAGTCCTTTTCTTCGCCTGTTTGCACAAAGTGCGCGGGTGCGTCTTCGAAGGTCACGTCGGACACCCTCAACGAGGGGACCAGGCCGAACTTGACAACCCTTGTTCCGTTATGGAGTGCCTCGAAGAAAATCTCCGCGGTTGCACTGAGGTGGCGGTTGGAGGCTATATTGGCATCAATCTTGTAGTGCTTCACGTCGACGACCCGAGGATCTTCGAGCGAGTTCGCACTGCCGTTTTCGTATTCAAGTTTCCGGTGTGCCAGATACCAGATCCCCTCATTCATCCCGCGGGGACTGTAGTTGATCAGTGCGACTTCTTCAGGGGACAGCAGCTGCGGAACACCGCAAAAGGACGTATGTGGAAGCGTAAATCCTTGAACCGATTGCCCTTCATGTAGGCGCTAAAGAACTCTGGCCGATCCCGGTTCAGCAAGCCTGCAAGAAGTTCCGCATCGATATTGTCCATGAAGGCACCGTTGAGAGTCGCCTCCGTGCCTGACACCGGAGTTTCGCGACGACTTCGCATCCGCTTACGAAAAGCCGAAAGCACCGCGGCGGCGCCTGCGGATGATGTCGGAACACCGCCATTGCGGATCGCGGAGGCCGTGTCGTCGGTGAAACAGAATACAGCTTCATCGAACTGCTCATTGACAGAGGTAGCGTCAATGTAGAGTTCGATAATGTTTGCCTCGAGGGGAATCGCGGATCGTGAGATAGTCGGGGTGGGTGTTTGCGAGCCCGGAGATCTCTCTCGGCGCGGCATGAGCGGGGGCCGCGACCGCGATCGCAATCGGAATCAGAATGCTCCGAAAGATCCCGGGAGTTCCAAGAGTTTCGAAGTATCCAAGACGCCGGACAGGCTCGGGAGGAATCAAGTCTCCGTTCCCGGCGGGTCGCATCAGATCGCATTCTAATGGCTTGAGGCGGCATGGAACAGCGTTACGGCGTGGCGCCCCTGTCTTCCGCCTCTCTACTTCGACCCCAACTTGCGATCGCGTCGGAAACTTGCTCGATCCGCCGGGTCCTGAAGTCGCTACATATGGGCCATATCCGCCAGGATCACGATCGTTCCCAATCACCACCGGTCCCACCGGTGTGGAGGAGATGCTCCGGCTCCGTTCGCATCGGGATTCAGCCCTCGAATTCAACGTGTCGCGCGAGCAAGGGCAACGGAGCTGACCCTGAGCCGCACGTCGATCTTGAGCAGCTTCACGCGAATCGTGCCGCATTGCGCCCGCGCTAGCTGGGAGCCCCGCAAGCCCCAGTACCAGATGGCCTCCAGAAGCCCGTGCGCGAAGGACCCGAAACAACGGCGCAACTGGTTGGTCCGCAGTCTCTGAGCCAAAGTGCGATCCGAGAACAGTCCCAGCTGCTGCTCCTTGATGCGGTTCTCCATGGCCCCCGTGCGCAATACACCTCCTCGTACGGTGCCCGTGGACTGCGAGCTTGAAGTTCATGTGCATTCGGATCGAGTCTCGACCCGTAGAGCCCATCCACGGGGAACCTTGCAGGGCTCCGGCAGGAGATGGGCTGGAATCCCGGCGCCGAAAACGCGAGCGCTTCGCTCCTGGGAAGAGTTGGGTGACGATTCGATTTTCTTGCGTGGGGACCGCGTCAGACTGCCGGGCAATCACCTTGGCTTCGCTTCCTCGTCGTCCGGAAACGAAAGAAGCCGTTCGCTGCGCCAGATGCGGACGATTCTCACGTGCTTCGGGTCTTCCCGATACACGATGCGAAACGGTGGATGGACTACCTCTCGAAGACGGGGCCGTTCGAACTCCGGCACTATCCGACCGAGCTGGTGGTGGTGGCTAAGAGCCTCGATCCGCGTGAGCAGTTCATCAACGAGCCGATCGCCCACGTCAGGCACACCTTGTTCGGCATACCATGCCCTAAGCGCCTCCAGATCTGCCACAGCGGATTCGGCGAAGCGAATGGCAATCTTGGGCATTTTCGGCTAGTCGAGGCCGAGCTGAGACTTTGCATCCGCTAGAGAAACCTCCCTCCCTGCCTCGATGTCCGCGAGCCCGGCGATCACGGCTCGCATGAAATCCCTTTCCTCTTCAGCTGTCTCGTAGTCAGTGACCGATTGAACCACCGCGACCGCGCGTCCACGACTAGTCAGGAGCACTGGGCGGTGCGTGCGCGACGCGTGCTTGACCACCCGACCCGGATTTACTTTCAGATCGGTCAGGGGAACAACATCCTCGGAGAATCTAGTGCGCATAGCCATGATGTCAGACCTGATATCTAGTCCGATAATAGCACCTGTCAACAGGTGCTATTGGAGGACTTAATCGACACGCACGGAAGGTTCTTGCGAGAGCCGTGAAGGGATCGCTATCCCCCCACCATCCCCAAACATGTCGTTGGGATCGACGACAGCCCAGCCGGGGGCTTGAGGTTTTGGGTATCAGCAACAGCCAAGGGTGTTCTCGCAACGGATGGTGCCCCATTGATTCTGCCCTGCGGGCACCACTTCTTGGGCATCGGGATGCTCGAGGAGCCTGGATTGACCGCGTCGAGCGGGACCCAAAGGGCGGGGCTACTGCCGGACGACATCGACCTGCCAGACGCCTGTCGGCTCCGAGTCGATCACCAAGCTAGCCTCGAACGCCCCTTCGCCAGGCTCCAGAGTCAAGCCCTCGAACCGGACTTGTTCGCTACCTTGCTCGACATCCACTGACTCTTCCAGCCCTCGAAACGCGATTTTCGCGGTTCCTGCTCTCGGGGCGGCGTTCGCGAATCTGACCGTCACATCGTACGGCCCCTCGGACATGCACTCGACCTCCCAGCGGCCCAGCACTTTCTGGTCACGGCCCCATCCGTCCGGAGTCACCATGCGCCAGTCCTGCCGTGTCAGGGTGACGTGACGCTGGGCCTCGCTGCCGATCGCGAATCGGACGGCATGGAAGCCGCGGCTCATGGACACGTCCTCCAGCCACCGGTCGTAGCCCGCCTTGAGGCGTTCAACGACTTCAGGTCGTTCTCGGGACAGATCGGTTTCCTCTCCCGGGTCTTCAAGCAGGTCGTAAAGTTCCAGCGGCGCGTCTGTCGGGGCTGGCCTGTTGAAACTGAGAGGCTGAACCAGCTTGTACCGCTGCTCGACCGCCGCGAACGCACGGTACGGTTCCGGCTCGTTGCCTCGATGGGCTTGGACGAAGTACGTCCTTTCCGGCAGCGAATCGACTTCTCCTCGCCACAGCGGTAGCAGGTTGATCCCGTCGAACGCCACTTCCGGCGGCGCAGTTGCTCCAGCGGCAGCCAAGAGAGTGGGTGTCACGTCGATATGTGCTCCCAGCGAGTCGATCTTGAGGGGGGCGAGTTGGTCGGACCACCGTGCGAAGAACGGCACCCGGATGCCGTTCTCGTAAACACTGCCCTTCTGCTGCCTTAGGCCCGCGTGGTAGAGCCGAGTTGTCGGTCCGTTGTCTGTCATGAAAATGAAGATCGTGTTTCCTGCCAGTCCCTGCGCTTCAAGGTGATCCATGAGTCGGCCCACGTTGTCGTCGATGTTGGTGATCATTCCGTAGATGCGGGCGTCCTTGTCAGAGAGGCCTTGTGCTGCGTACGGTTCGCGATAGGAATCGGGCACCAGATACGGCGAGTGCGGCGCGTTGGTCGGGATATAGGCGAAGAAGGGTTCGCCGCTTCCGTCCCCTATCCACCGCATCGCCTCGTCGAAGTAGACGTCGGTGCAGTACCCGCCGAACTGCTTCTGATCGCCGTTGTGAAACAGGATCGGATCGAAGTAGTCGGAACCCGGCGGATCCGACGGTTGCCCAATACCCCCTCCTTTATGGACTACGGATTCCAGGAAGCCTTGGTCGACCGTTCTCTGGGGGTAGTTGTCTCCGAGATGCCATTTCCCGAAAATCCCGGTCCGATAGCCGGAATCGCGGAGGATTTCCGCTACTGTCACCTCGTTCGGATCCATCATGGCGCGGCCCAGATAGGTGTCGACCACGCCGGTCCGGTAGTTGTAGCGACCCGTCATGAGTGCTGCTCGGGTTGGCGCGCAAACCGGAGACACGTAAAAGCGGGTCATTTCGACGCTTTCGGCCGCAAGGGTGTCGAGATTCGGCGTTGTGAGGACGGGATCTCCATGCGAGCCGAGCTGGGCCCAGCCCTGGTCGTCCGTCATGATCAAGACAATATTGGGGCGGGACGCCAGGTCCCCGTCAGAAGTGCCGCAAGCAAAGAGCAGCAGCGTCGCTGGAATGAGAGCAAGGAATCGGTGCGCCACAGTAAATCAGGCTGCCCCATGACTCGTAGCTGAGTCAAGACCGTTTAGCTGACACGACTGTCTCGAAGCGGGTTTCTGGGCCGGTATCTGGCCGCTTCGGCATTGGAGCCGTTGATTTCCCGCCTCCTTGGCGGCCCCATCCTTGTCTGTTTCCAGGAAACGTCGCTGGGGGGAGAGAAGAACGGGCTCGTCCAACCTCACCCGCGCTCTGGATCCAGGTAGCATCTTGGCGATCTGTTTCGCTGGCGCAATGGAGGCTCATGCGAGTCTCGCCAAAACTATCGACGCGTGCTTGTGTCGGGGCCTTCTTGCACCAATGTGACTACCAGCGGTTCCGAGCGAGGGGACTCTTGAGAGGCGGGATTGTGACGCTATGCAGCCTTGCGCGGAAGGGCCGGTCACGCGATCACGGTGAGCCGGAAGTGAGCGCTCGCTTAGCGCGGCTAGTCACGCGCTCGACCAGTCCTTCCAGCCAGCGCTCGGCGTCGGCTGCGCCCGCGTCTGCCGACTTCACGGATTCCACGTGTCCTCGATCGGACTCGCGGGCTGCGGCGTATCGTTGCACGAATGCAACGGGAGGCTCTCCGGCCTCGAGTGGATCTTCCAGAACACCTCGAAATCTATCCCATCCCGCGACGAGCCTCCGATGTTCCTGGTTTGCTCTGGGTCCCCTGGACAATTGACTGAAACCCTGCGGCAGTTTCTCGACGATCTTGGCCAAACGCTCTATGCGCTCCTTGATCTGAGCGTCGATTTGCTTCCTGGCCGCTTCGTAGAGTCGCCGGTCCCCAGCACTTGCATGCGGTATCCGCACGGTCGCGTACCAGCCGTCCAAGGCACGAAGCGTACCGACCAATTTCGCCGTCACCATAAAGCTGCCTTGAAGCAGGCCATAGGCTCTGGAGTCGTAGCCGTCGATGCGGATCGTGCTCCCGAACTCGGACGCCAACGTGTTCTCTGCGACATCCTTCCGGATCACGGAACCGGCTGCCGTCACTGCCCCGAAACCGATCTCAAGGGGGCCCACCAAGCCGCAGTTTCCTCCGATGAAAACAGGTTCGGAGCGCAACAGCACGCCCCGGATACCACCAATCAAGCTTCCCCACTTGTGGCCGCGAGGATCGAAATTGAAGTGGATTGCGCCAGAGCCGATTTCCGTGTGGTCCCGTCGCGACCTTCCGCCACTCAAGAACAAGTCGCAAAAGTTTATGAGTGAGCCGGCGACGCAACAAGAAGTGAAAGTCGTGTTCTTCAATGCGACGTTATGCGCGGCTTCAGCCTGCTCCTCCAGGAGCGTGCTGGGTCGGACCTCGGCGAACCCACGAAACTTGACGCCTTCGAGGAACGTCGCCCCCCGGTACAGGCCCGAACCGAGTTCGACATTTCTCCCGATTTGGCAGTTGTCAACCTCGGCGTGCCCCGAGGTCCCGATCGTGGCACCTGCGGCGATGCTCAGCTCCGGGCCAGAGAGTGTCGCTTGCCGAATTTCGGCACCGGCCTCGATGGCATACAGGTCGACGTCCTCGCTGACGTAGACACGTTCCGGTCCCCAGGCATCCACTCCGCGCTGGCGCAACAGATCGACCCGCGCCCGGTTACCCGAATCGTCAAACGGCATCCTGACGTCCAGTTTCTCACGGTCGAGGGTCTGCCCGATGTGGTTGTCGCGTGAGACTGCCGGGAGTCCCGGCAAACGCCGAGGCGACTTTACAATTGAAGCTTGAGAAATATTGCCTTGCGGGGTTGACATGCATGAGACGCTACGTGTACGCTATATCTTTTGGCCCGTCCAACGTTTAAACACGGGGTCTGATTGCCGGGGAGCTGCGGACGGGCGACAACAGTAGTGAAGCCGCCACCACCTAGGAAATGGATGGATCGGCGAGGAGGATCCTTTACATGGCACGATTCAGTGTATTTGCCCTAGTGGGCTTGGGGCTGGTCCTGGCTCCGCTTGCCAGCGCCCAGCAGCTCGACACGGCCCTGATCGTCGGCACGGTTTCCGACGCGTCAGGGGCGGTCATTCCTGGAGTGAACGTGACGTTCAACCACGTCGCGACCGGAACAACGTACCTCAGCAGTACCAATGAGGAAGGGAACTACCGATCGAATCCGCTGCGAATCGGCGAGTACCTTGTCATCGCGGAATCGGACGGTTTCCGCACTTACAGCGGTTCGGGCGTTGCGTTAAGCATCGGCGATGTCCGCCAGCTCGACATTGTGCTGGAGGTCGGCGCCGTGACCGAGGTGATCGAGGTCGAGGCCTCGGCACCGCTTCTGCAGACAAGCGAGGCCGCGGCCGGCACCGTGATCGAGAACCGCCAGATCGTCGATCTGCCTCTCAACGGACGCGACTACCTCCAGTTGGCGGTCATTTCATCGGGCACGGTCATGTCGCGCGGGCAGGGAGTTTCGATCGGTGGCCAGCGCGGCACCGAGGTCAACTTCGTGATTGACGGCATGGACAACAACAACCAGTCAATCGCATCGCAGGGTCGCCAGAAGGAAGCCGTGAAACCCTCGATCGACGCGATTGCGGAGTTCAAGGTTATTACCAACGGCTTCTCCGCCGAATACGGCAGGACGTCGGCCGGGATTGTTAGCCTATCCATCAAATCAGGTACGAACGAGCTGCACGGGACGGGTTTCGGGTTCTTCCGCGACGAGAGTATGGACGCCCGGTATTACTTCAACCCTGATACGCAGGAGAAACCAGCCTTCGAACGCCGGCAGTATGGATTCGCCTTGGGCGGCCCTATCAAGCGAAACAGGGCGTTCCTGTTCGGCGACATGGAAGTAACGGATCGGCGCGAATCGGCTACCTTCGTCTCGACGGTTCCCACCGTGGCTGTCAAGCGCGGCGATTTCAGTGGCGCAGATACCGTCTTCGACCCGATGACCTGGGACGGGACGGAGCGTCAACCGTTTCCCAACAACATGATTCCTGAGTCCCGCTTTGATCGGGTCACCAAGATCATGAAGGATTGGTATCCGGATCCACTGAACGATAACGCCACACGCAATTACACCTTCATTACCCCTCGCAACCAGGATTTCCACAAGTTCGACGTCCGTTACGACCAGAATCTGACAGATTCAGACAACTTCTTTGTACGCTGGAGCAGCCAGGAGCAGAACATCGGCTCGACTCCCCGCTACCCTGCGGTCCCTGACTTCGGTTCAATGTCTCGTGGCGGCGAAGTCAATGTGACCAGCAACAACACGGTGGCGTCATACCAAAAGGTCTGGTCGCCAAGGCTCATCACGGCCTTCCGCGCTGGCTGGAACTACCTCGATACGGATGTCGAGTCGCACCTGGATATCACCGAGAACATCAATGCCAAGCTTGGAATTCCCGGATTCAACCAGCACCTGCGCGGCACGAACGAAATGAACCTCACGGGCTATTCGCAGCTCGGCAACAACACGTTCCGTCCGAATCTGATCCAATCCCAGACCAGGCAGGCTTCAGCGGACACCACTTTCACCAGCGGCAACCACGCGATCAAGTTCGGCATCCAGTCGTGGTGGTTGCAGAGCTTCATCGACAATCCGCAGAGGACCATGGGCACCATTACGTATGACGGCCGATTCACCGAGCGCTCGCCAACGATGCGCGGGGGCACGGGCGATTCCATGGGGGACTTTCTGCTCGGAACGCCGCGCGAGTTTGGAGCCTCCAACACCGTTTACATGAATATGCGCACGAACTTCCTGCACTTCTACGTGCAGGACGACTGGAAGGTCAACGACAAGCTCACCTTGAACCTTGGCTTGCGGTACGAACTGAATCCGCCCTATGTCGAAACTCGCGACGGCATAGCCAACTTCAATCTGGGCACGTGTCGCGGCTGTGACGATGGGTACATCCATGTAGCGGGCCTGAACGGTGACGACCATTTCAACCGGGCCTTGATGACCACCGACAAGACTAACTTCGCCCCGCGTCTCGGCATGGCCTACAGGCTAAGGGAAAAGACTGTGCTGCGCATGGCATACGGCATGTACTACGGCAACATGTCGAACACCGGTGGCGGCGAGTTCATGGAAACCATGCCTCCCTTCCACATCAAGTCCAGCTTGGTGACAGGACGCGTCGATCCTTTCTTGAGGCACTCCGAAGGCTTGCCGCCAGGCACCATCAGCCCGGCAAACGCCCAGGGGGTCGAAATGTCCTCGTTCGAGTTCGACCCACAGTGGCCGCTCGCGCAGAACTGGAACGTCAATCTGCAGTTCTCTTTGCCCGGCGACTCTCTTTGGGAGATTGGCTACTTCGGGAACAAGATGAACCACATGATCGGGCGTTATGACGAGAACCTGCCGCGTCCGGGCCCGGGAAGCCCGAACTCCCGCAGGCCCTGGAGCAGGACAGAGATTCCAGCGTCTTGCCGCGGAGACCTGTGTTTCGAAGGGACGGAACCTGGCGGATTTATCACCTTGGGCCGGATGAACCGTCATGCCTTCCGCGAGAACACGCTCTATCATGGCCTGCAGACGAAGCTCGAGAAGCGCTATTCCCAAGGGCTGACGTACATTCTTTCGTACTCTTGGTCGCATGTGATCGGTGACGCCCGAGGCGTGACTGGCTCGGGCGACGCCCCTGGCTCGAATTTGCGGTTCGTGCTTGACCCACTGGACTGGAAGCGGGAGCGCGGCAATGGCGCGCAGGACATGAGGCACCGCTTCATTGGAAGCTTCGTTTACGAGTTGCCGCTCGGACATGGCAAGCGTTACGGCAGCGGATGGAATGCGGGCTTGAACGCCATTCTCAGTGAATGGTCCGTTGGATCGATCGTTACGCTGACATCCGGCACGCCACAGCACCTGACAGTCGCGGGCAATCCAGCCAATGTCGGTGGCGGCGACCGTCCCGATGTTGTGCCTGGCACCAGCTGGAAGCTCGACAACCCTGACCCGTCGGGATTCTACAATCCGGACGCATTCGTCCCGAACGAGCCGTTCACGTTCGGCGATGCTGGAAAGAACATCTTGGTGGGTCCGGGGAATATTGGCTGGGATTTCTCGCTCTTCAAGAACATCCGCATCAGCGAGAAATATGGTGTTCAGTTCCGGGCCGAGGCATTCAACTTCCCGAACCACCCAAACTTCAACTTCCCGAATGCTCAGGTTGGCAATCGGAACTTCGGTGTGATTTCAAGCGCACGCGCCCAGCGGATCATGCAGCTCGGCGTCAAGTTCGTGTTCTAGCGATCGGAGCACGATGGGGGACGGGGCCTGCAGTCGCCCCGTCCCCCAGTCCCAATCCGCCCCTTTGGCAAAGACGGCGGTCAGCCTGGACTCACGAAGCAACGAGTCGCTACCTGGGCTGCAGGAGAATCCCGCGATCAGCGGGATCGATGGTGCCGACAATTTACGAACATCTGGCCTTTTGCCCATCCTCTAGCCTCGGCCGTCCGTCTGAGTTACAAGCCCCCCGATAGCGGCTCGGCAAATTGCTCATTCCTCGTTTCAGGGACTGCGGCGAGGCAGATTTCGCACTGCCCTTCCGTGCCAAGGCCTCTTGCGTGACTCGTGACCGGAATAGCCGATGAGCCTCGTCGGGAATCTTGAGGAAGTTGACCGGTGAGCGCGGCACTGGGGCCCAAAAGGTCCGCCACATCCACCGGCGGAAACCGGATGCAACTGCGGCTCCCGCTGATCGGCGCCAGAAGGACCACATTCGGTATTCCACTGGATAATCCACTGCTTCCGAGTCAACGGCCTGCTCTATCGTCCTGGAAACACTGTCAATTCAATAGGTTGTGGTCCGTAGCCGAGGTCTCCGCAATCCGATCCCTTCAGTTTTCGGTACTATGAGTCGGTTCGTCCATTGCCTTTGAGCACCGGTTTGAACAACACTATGAACAGAGGAATCGTATTAGGCACATAGCCCCTTGAAGGGCCTTGCCTGGTCAGCTGTATGGATCGATCTCGGCGCTTGGCGAATGGTCCGCTGCTATTGGGCGTGGCCGCTGCATCGTGCCTCATTGCTCAGGCGACCGACACCGGATCATCGATCGGTGGAATCGTCAGAGCTGCCTCGGGACGGGCGTTGCCTGAAGCTGCGGTGACAATCATTGACGCCGCCCGCAGGATCCTAGTCGAGGCGGAAACCGACGGAGCCGGTGCCTTTGCGGCCTCACAGCTCCCGGAGGGAACGTTTTCCATACGAGTCGAACTCGATGGTTTTCACGATTCGCTCCAAGACGGAATTCGATTGGCTGCGGGGCAGATCGTCCGCCAGGACGTGGTGCTGATCCCCGAAGGTACGGGGCGACGGGTGTGTCCCGGAGGGCCAGGCGCATCCACTGTGGCTGCCAGGCCGGTGCTTGGTGGTAACGGGACGCAATCTCGCACCGGACCGTCCGCATTTCGCGAGATGCTTGGCTCCGGAACATCGTCTGGCACCGCTCTTGGCAAGCTTGGGGGCTCGCAGCAGGGGGAGCGTGTCCGTTCAACCGCCGATGTAAGCGAAATGCGACAGGACAAGGCGGCTGCGCGTTTCCGAGGCTCCCGGCCACGCGGCTACTTCTCGTCAACCGGAAAGCCGGGGACGAATGAGATCCATGGGGCTCTCTACCATTCTCTGGGGAACGATGCACTGAACGCACGAGGGTTCTTCGGTGCCGAGAGCAATCTCCGCAGGAACGAATTCGGGGCATACGCCGGCGGCCCGCTCATCAAGAACAAGACCTACTTCACGTATCACTACGCCCGGCTCGCACTGCGTGCAGGACGCCAGTCTGGGTTTGGTGGGTCCACTCCCGTCGACGCGTTCAGGCAAGGAGATTTCCAGCAACTGATAACGCGGCGGCACGTCGCATTCGACGCCCTCGGACGAGCCATGGTTGAAGGCCAGATCTTCGACCCCGCTTCGACGCGCACGCTGCGGGGCATGCCGCTGCGCGATCCGTTTGCCAACAACCTGATTCCCGCCGGCCACCCGATGCGTAGCCGAGTGGCTGCCAGCGTGATGCCGCTTATGGTGCGCCCTGAGCGTCCCGGCCTCGAATTCAATGTCCAGGGGCGCCCTATAGGTGACCAGACATGGAGCCTGGACTCCCCGAGCCACCATTTCCGTCTCGACCACTCGTTTGAACCGTCGGTACAGGCGTCTTTGACATTCAGCAGGACCAGTCATCCGTCTGTTCGGAATTGTGGCGGGGTGGATGGCTGTCGTGCTGCCTTCAATCCAGTCCACCGTCCTGAAGGGAATGCCGACTATTTCGGGTCCGGGATCTATGAGGACATCACGACCCACCATGTCCGCCAGAGACTCGATTGGATCGCTTCGCCGAGCCTGCTGAATCAGCTCACGGTGGGGTATGACGAGTTTCACGTCAGGGGACATTCGATTTCGGCCGGGGCAGACTGGCCGGACAGGCTCTGGGGACCAGCCGGCAACGGACTAATCGAAGCCGACGCCGGACCGCCCGCGATGGGCTTTACCGGGAACACCCGCTACTCTCCGCTAGGGAACGGCTGGGGGCGATCGGGATTTCGGGCAAACCACGAATACTGGGTCGCGAACGACCTGACTTGGCAAGTCGGACGCCATTCGCTCAAGTTTGGCGGAGAGTACCGCCTGCACCTATATCCGTTCCGCGGCTGGGCAAACAATGTCGCCGGCAGGTTCAATTTCCACAGGATCCACACGGGAGGATTCGATGCGCAGGGAAACAATCGCGCGAGCACGGGCGACCCCTTTGCGTCGTTTCTCCTTGGCCAGGTGAACTCGACTCAATTCGAGATTCCCGACCTGCCGACGATGATCGAGAACTTCGTTTCCTGGAGCATCGTCGACCAGTACCGCTTCACGGACCGTCTGACGGTCACGCTGGGGCTGCGCTTTGATTACCAGACCGCGATCAGGGAGCTGGACGACAACATGTCGACGTTCGATCCCAGCGTTCCGAATCCAGGTGCCAGCGGGCGTCTCGGGGCGATGATTTTCGCAGGGAAAGGCCCGCTCCGGACCGGCACGCGGACACTGGAGTCGCCGCCGCGAGATGCGTTCGGTCCCCGCGTCGGGTTCGCGTATCGCATGGGCGAGCAGACCGTTGTCCGGGGCGGATACGGTATCTACTACTCCCGTGTGCCGCATGCCCGGTTCGCCGCGGTGAACACCCTGGGCTTCAAGATCTATGCCACGGCCATGGACCTCAGTAACGGCCAGCAAGCGGCGTACTTTCTCGATGACGGAGTTCCGCAAGGAAACATCGTCTTGCCCCCCTCGATCGACCCCGCCATCGGCAACAACACGACCACGGTGGCAGTCACGCGCGACCGCGCGACTCTGCCTCGCGTGCAGGACTGGTCGTGGGCAATTCAGCGGCAAGTCACGCGGACAGCGTCTGTCGACCTCGGCTACTCGGGAAACCGAGGCAGTCGTCTGATCACCGACCGCCACGTGCTCGGCCCGGCTGCCAACGCCAACGCTCCCTCGATATTGAACCTGGGGTCCGGCACGCTCGGCGCTCCGGTGGGCGCGGGCATCGCCAATGCTGCCGGAATCGCCACGCCCTACGCAGGTTTCGGCGGTTCCGTCTCCCAGGCCCTGCGCCCATTCCCGCACATGCTCGATATCGGCTACCTGAACGTACCCGCCGGCAACAGTTTCTTCCACTCGCTGCGAACCGCCGTCGAGAAGAGATTCTCAAGCGGCGGCCAACTGCATGCGACTTACGCTTGGTCCAAGCTCACGGGCATGGGAGCGGGAATCGTCCGTCCTGCGGATGGCTTGGGGCACGGCCCGCAGAATCCGACGGATACCCAGGCCCTCGAACGCGGGTTGAGCGCGGATGACGTGCCCCATCGCATCTTTGCCGCCTTCACTCACGAAGTCCCGATCTACCGAGAGCGGCGGGCCGGACTGGTGGCGAAGGTCCTGGGCGGATGGACCGTATCCGGGATCGTCCGAGTCACTGCTGGCACTCCGGTCAATATCGTCATGGCCAACGACTTGGAGCCGTTCCTGTTCAATGGGCAGAAACGACCGGATATCCTCAGCAATCGCGTCAGGGTGAACCACGGCGGATCATTCGATGCAGACACGCATAGCTTCTTCGACCGCCGGGCATTTGCAGATCCGGGGCCGCTACGATTCGGGAATGCATCGAGGACTATGGGCTTTGCTCGGGGTTTCCGCGACCTGGCGGAGGACCTGGCGCTGTTCAAGGACACTTCGCTGGGCCACAGGCTGAAGTTGCGATTCGAAACGCAAGTCGGCAACGTATTCAACCGCGTGGTGTTCTGCGATCCGAACCGCAACTGGAGTTCCCGCTCGTTCGGCCGGGCATACGCCCAGTGCAATTCGCCCCGCTCCGTCCAGTTCGGGTTGCGGCTCGACTTCTGACGCCCCCTCAGGTAGGGAGCGGAGTTTCTCATCGAGCGCGGTGGCTCCGAGAGCGCCCGATTGCCTGCACTGGAGGCTGGTTCACTTCCACAGACTGTTCGACCCGGCCTGACGAATCCGTCGTTTCCGGGAACGCATGGCACCCAGCTTTTCCCGAAGCGCTTGCCCCGGTTGCCGGAGCGTCAATTGGCCACGAAGTTCACGAGCCGGTCAGGAACTGCGATCACCTTTCGAATCGTCTTTCCCGCAATGAGGGTGCGGACACGGTCGGCCTCGCGCGCGCGTTGGGAGAGTTCTTCCCGAGGCAGGCCCTTTGGCACGGTCAGCCGTCCGCGGAGCTTGCCGTTGATCTGGACGACGACCTCCACACTGTCGTCCCACGCCAGGGCGGGGTCCGCCGCTGGCCACTTGACATCCAATATCGGGCCCTCCTGGTGCAGCATGTGCCACAGTTCCTCGGCGAGGTGAGGCGCGAACGGGCTAAGCAGCAACGTGAGGCCCTGCAGTCCGGATTGCATCACTCCGGGAGACAGTTTGGGCTCCAGGGCGTGAAGCTCGTTGGTGAGTTCCATGATCGATGCGATCGAAGTGTTGAAATGCCAGCGCGACTCGAAGTCGGCGGTTACGCGTCCGATTGTCTGATGCAGCTTGCGCAGGGCTTGACGGTCGGCTTCGTCCTGGACGTCCGTGTTTGCCGGGACGCCCTCCTTGGAATTGCGGGAAACGAACCGCTGGACCCGCTTCAGGAACCGCGACATTCCCTCCACGCCCTCGTCCTGCCAGTCGAGGTCACGGTCCGGGGGAGCGGCGAACAACGCGAACATCCGTGCGGTGTCGGAACCGAAGGTCTTCACGAGCTCGTCGGGGCTGACGACGTTTCCGAGGTTCTTGGACATCTTGCGCCCGTTCCGGATGACCATGCCCTGAGTGAACAGCCGCCGGACTGGCTCGTCCCAGTCGATCAGTCCGAGGTCGCGCATGACCTTCGTGAAGAACCGGCAGTAAATCAAGTGCAGGACAGCGTGCTCGACTCCGCCGATGTACTGATCGATCGGAAACCATGCCGCTGCCCTTGCGGTGTCGAAGGGCGCCGTCCCATTGCGGGCATCAGCGTAGCGGTAGAAGTACCAGCTCGAGTCCACGAATGTGTCCATCGTGTCCGACTCGCGCTCGGCTTCACCCGCGCATCGCGGGCACGCAACGCGAACAAACTCCGGCACGCTCTGCAGTGGTGACGCGCCCTCGCCGGTCAGTTCGACGCCGTCCGGCAGCAACACCGGCAAGTCCTCGTCTGGAACTGGCACCACTCCGCACCGGGCACATCGAATCATCGGAATCGGTGTGCCCCAGTAGCGCTGGCGCGAGACGCCCCAGTCGCGCAGGCGGTAAGTGATAGCCGCCCCCCCGAACCCTTCCTCTTCCGCGAGGGCACTCATGCGCTCGATGGCGTCCTTGCTCGCAAGCCCGCTGAAGCTGGCCGAGTTCTCGACAACACCGTAGTCGGCGAAGGCATCCTGCATTGTCTCTTCCGAGGCGAGCTCGCCATCGGCTGGCCTGATGACCGGCACGACCGGCAGACCATGCTTCCGACAAAACTCGAAGTCCCGCTGGTCATGCGCGGGGACAGCCATGATCGCGCCCGTGCCGTAGGTCATCACGACGAAGTTCCCAACCCATATCGGAATCTCTTCTCCGCTGTAGGGATTGATTGCGAACCGTCCCGTGGAGAATCCTTCTTTCTCCAGATCGTCGGGCCTCTTCGTCGCTGCCGCAGCGCCCATCTCCTGTCCGCGTTCCCCCAAGCCGAATTCGGCTACCAGTGGGTGCAGCGGGGCCAGGATCAGGCAGGTCGCGCCGAAGATCGTGTCGACCCGCGTCGTGAAGACACGGATTTTGTTACCGGATTCCTTGAGAGTGAAGTCGACTTCGGTGCCCGTTGACCGTCCGATCCAGTGGTTCTGCATCGTCAGCACACGCTCGGGCCATCCGCCTTGCAGCTCGCCGAGCGATTCGAGCAATTCGTCCGCGTAGGCCGTCGTCCGAAAAAACCACTGCTCGCGCTCCTGCTGCGACACCGGTGTGTCCTCGTGCCGCCAGCAGCAGCCGTTGACCACCTGTTCGTTCGCGAGCACGGTCGCGCATTCGGGGCACCAGTTCACAGTGGCGTTCTTTCGGTAGGCGAGGCCGCGCTCCCACATGCGCAGGAAGAGCCATTGGTTCCACCGGTAGTATTCCGGCTCGCAGCTCGAGATCTCGCAGTCCCAGTCGTAGCTGAAGCCGAACATCTTCAGCTGGCGCTTCATCGCGTCGATGTTCGAGCGCGTCCAATCCCGAGGGTCCCGCTTGTTCTTGATCGCCGCGTTCTCCGCTGGCAGGCCGAACGAGTCCCAGCCCATAGGGTGCAGCACACGGAATCCCTGCATGCGCTTGTACCGGGCGAGCGCGTCCCCGATGGTGTAGTTGCGGACATGGCCCATATGGAGCACGCCCGATGGATATGGCAGCATCTCCAGGACGTAGTACTTGGGCTTGTCTAGGTCCGTCCCGGTGCTGTAGACACGGTTCTGCTCCCAGTATTGCTGCCACTTCGACTCGATTTCGTGGGGCCGATAGGGATTCCCCGCCATATCTCCAGAGTAGCTATGTTGGGCACTGCCCCCACGGAACCGACAGATCTCATTTCAGCTCAAGCCCGGATGGGCCGTGCCGCATCTCGATCCGAATTGCGAACGCGGCCGCCGGAGGACGGTCAGGCCGCGAGAAGCCTCGACAGCCGCGCAACTTCGCTTGGCCTTGCGGCCGCAATGTTCTCGCCCTCGAACGGATCCGCCTCTCGATCGTATAACCGGGGGCCTTCCGCTCCGTAGCCCTCGACCAGCTTGTAGCGGTATTCCTGCACGAATCGCCACAGCCCCGATCGGATCCCGAGTGCCGAATAGGAATAGCCCCGATGATCGTCGTGGACGTTCTCGAGAAGCGGGCGGAGCGATTGCCCGTCCTGGTAGGCGAGTTCCCCGGCCTCGCCGTAGTCCATGAACGTCGCCGTCAGGTCGATCAGGCTGGCCATTGCGTCACTGTCGAAGCCTTCGCGGATGCCAGGGCCGGCAATGCATAGTGGAACGCCGGCAGAGGCGTGGAAAGGAAGGCTCTTGCCCCAAAGTCCCCTGTCGCCGAGCATTTCCCCGTGATCGCTCGAATAGACGATCACGGTATTGTCGTAGTCGCCCCGCTGCTTGAGGACGTCTAGAAAGACTCCCAGCCAGCGGTCGATGTTCTCGATCATCGCCGCATAGTTCTGCCGGATTCGAACATGTTGCTCGGGCGGCAAAGGACCGTCGTAGTTGTTGGGCTGACCGAATCCGTCGATCACTCGATCCGGCCCCCGGAAGCCGCTCTCCATCTGTCGAGTGATGTCCATCGGGGGATGCGGTCCAACGAAATTCAGCACGAGGTGCCAAGGCTTGCCGTCGGGCGCCCGGTCCAGCAGGTCGAGTCCGTTGCGGGCGATCCAGTTGTCGCAATACGGCTCGTCAGAGAGAAACACCGGCTCGGTCTCGCCCCACCAAGTCTCCTGCCTCAGGAGGCGTTCGAGCGACTCGCCGCTCTCCTGGTGAATGATCTGATTCCACTTGATCCGGCCCAAGCGTTCGAGTTCCATTGCCCAAGCCTCCCCCAGCGGTGGATCCAGGGAGTCCAGGTAGGCATAGTAGGGATCCTTGGGACCGATTGGGTCTCTTCGATAAGCTGTTGCGCCGCCGCCCTTGCCGCCGTTGTCGATCATGTCCGAGAAGCCCCAGGCGTCCATGCTGCCCTTGCCGTCGAGGCCCCAGGAGTAGTTCCCCTTGTGGAGGTCGAGCTTTCCGCACCCCATCACGTGATAGCCGCTGTTGCGCAGTGCCTTGTAGTAGGTAAGTCGGTCCGTCGGAAAATTGTCGCTGTTATTGGTCACCCCGCAACGCTCGTAGACGCTTCCGGAGGCCAGGCAGGCCCGGGACGGCCCGCAAACGGGGGAGTCCACGACGGCGTTCGAGAATGACACGCCGCGCTCGCGCAGGGCGGCAAGATTGGGCGTGGGGACGGGGACGGCTCGGTTCCACTCCACCCAGTCGGAACGGTGCTGGTCCGGAAAGAAGAACAAGAAGTTCGGTCTTGTGGTTGCGCGTGGACCGGGAATCGCTTGGCACGCGCTCAGGGCCGACAGGCCGGTGGCGCTGGCGAGAAACCCCCTGCGACTTGTCTGCACGGCACCGACAGTATACGGCTCAAGGCAGACCAGAGTCGACCCGGCTCGTCGACCGTTTGCCCGGCCCGCGATTGCGAGTTTTCCCGAACTGTGTGATTCAAGAACGAGCAAGGATGGGCTGCCGGGCCTGATTCCCGCGTGTTCCCATTCGTCGTCGGAGTTGTCGCGGATTCCCAGCGTCGTTCCCAGTCCAGGAAGCTAGATGAACGCCACGGATCCGTCAGCCCGGAAGCCGGTGGTCCTTTTCCACGGGCGAGGCGGGTAATACTGGAACGCTTCTTCGTTCAAATCGACACCCCAGCCAGGCTTGTTCGGGATTTCCGCGTAACCGTCTTTTACCATCGGCGGCTCATCCAGGACATCACGGCGAGCGTCATCTACGGGAGCCCGGTACTCGAGAATCAGAAAATTCGGGGTTGAGGCGGCGAAATGGATGTTGACCATCGTGGCGAGCGGACTCATCGGATTGTGAGGCGCCACCATCATGTACTGGGCCTCGGCCATCGCCGCGATCTTCTTCATCTCCATGATCCCGCCGCAAACGCAGATGTCGGGTTGCACGATGTCGAGCGCCTGGATGTTGATCAGGTCGCGGAACTCGAACTTTGTGTAATTGCATTCACCGGATGCGAGTGGGATGTTCACATGATCCGCCAGCTTCTTCATCGCATCGGGGTTCTCCGGCCGAATGGGCTCTTCCAACCAAAACGGGTAATGAGGCTCGATCTCCTTGGCGACCCGTATCGCGCGCTGGACCTCGAAGTAGCGGGCGTGGATGTCGACCGCAATGTCGTGATCAGGGCCTGTGGCATCGCGGACCGCTCCGACCCGCTCCCCGGCGATCCGTGTGACTTCGTTGTACGGCATCTCGTTGTCGCCGGGATTGTGCGGGGACATCTTGCAGGCGTTGTAACCGAAGCGTTCGCGCAATTCGACCGCGTTGTCCGCCGCTGCCTGTGGCGATGCGCCGCCAATCGACTGATACAGCCGGACCTTGTCGCGCACTCGGCCGCCCAGCAGTGCCCAGACCGGCAAGCCAGCGGCTTTTCCGGCGATGTCCCAGAGTGCGTGTTCGATTCCGCTGATCGCGGAGTTGACGACCGATCCCCCGGGAAACCTGGTGGTGTTGTACATGTAGTCCCAGAGGAACTGGATGTTGCGCGGGTCCTGACCGACAAGCCATCTCGCGTAGTCTTCGACAACCTTCACGGTCGCCTCGTCGGGACCGCACGAATAAGCCTCGCCGATTCCGTGAATCCCTTGATCCGTCAGGATCTTCACGTAGACCCAGTTTCGGCCGCTGATGTTGCCGGTCCCTCCTTGCTCCCCTCGAGTACTCCCGACGAGAAAGGCCTTGATCTCGGTGATCTTCATGGAGGGCTGGTTCCCGATCTGGGCAGGTGCCTGGAAGGGCATGGCCGCTGCGGATGCTGCTAGCCCACCGTGGCGCAGGAATGAGCGGCGTTGCATGACTTAGGAGTGTGTCTCAACCGGGGTGCTGTGTCAACGCCCAATGGCAAGCCAAGGAACTGTCAGGTTCCCGCTGACCGGTGACAATGGATCCGCGAGATCACAGTATCGAGGTCACCGCTTCTTGCCTGGAATCGTCAGCTGCCGATAGGCGGAGTAGGATTGGGCCACAGGATGCTGGCGAACCGCTGTTTGGCGGTGGCATCGTCGGAGACCATTCGGGCGCCCCCTGTAGCCTCAGCTGCCGTCCCAGGCCATCGGGAACCGGCCCGAATCAGGACCTGTGGGGTCCGTCACAGAGCCGCCCGGAAAGTCCCCTTTCCAGTCCTGCACCCAATCCCAAGACATCCCCCAGCATGTCGTACAGCCCCGTAAGTTCGGCATTGCGACGGCTCTTTCCATATCTTGCCGCAGCCTGCCAGGACGACCATTGCCAACGGCAGTGCAAGCAAACCGTCGCGCGAGCTCGAAGGGACGCTGCGTCGCATCGTCGATTTCACTCAGAGGACACCTACGGCACCGGGGCAACCAGAATCTGGTTGTACGTGCGCTGCCGCATTGGTATGGCTTCGAGTTGGGGCAACGCCCCGTACTTCTTCGCCTCGGCCCACCACAAGTCCCGCAATTCGCTGAGTCTTTCGGGATGCTGGCTAGCTAGGTCAGCCGTCTCAGTGAAGTCTACTGCCACATTGTAAAGTTCCCAGTGGTCGGCCTCGAAATCGGTCCCCGGGGTATGGAACGCCACCGCCTTCCACCCCTTGTGGTAAATTCCGCGGCTGCCCCACAACTCGAAGAACTGGGTGTCGCGGGGGGCAGGAGCACCGGGGTCGTCGAACACTCCACTCAGGCTCTTGCCATGCATGGGCATCTGGCAGACGCCGTTGAAGACCTGCGGTGCCCCGATCCCCAGGTAGTCGAGCACTGTCGGCGTGATGTCAATGACATCCACGAATTGCTCCCGCAACCCGGTCCTGCGTATTCGCGCAGGCCATGAGACGATCATCGGCGTTCGTACGCCGCCGTTGAACGGCCACAGCTTGTAGTACTTGAACGGCGCGCTCGAGGCCATTGCCCAAGGACGGGGATAGAGTGGCTGCGTGCCGGGTCCGCCCAGTTCGTCGAGCCGCTCGTACATTTCCTCGACTGTCGTGCGGTCGCCGTACGAACGCGCGAAGTTCCCCTTCACGCCGGCCTCCGGCGCGCCGCCATTGTCCGAGATTAGTACGATTAGCGTGTTGTCGAACTGGTTCTTCGCCTTCAGAAACCCGATCAGCCGGCCAATCTGGTCGTCCGTGTGCTCGGTGAACCCGGCGTAAGCTTCCATGAAGCGTGCGTAAACCCTGCGCTCCGTCTCGCTAAGGTCGCTCCAGGCCGGGTCGCCCGGGTTGCGTGGCGGAAGCTTGGCCCCGGACGGAATGATGCCGAGTTCCAGCTGCCGGCGATAGCGCCTCTCCCGGACCGCATCCCACCCTTCATCGAACGCGCCCTTGTATTTCTCGATGTAGCGGTTGGGTACTTGGATCGGCGCGTGCGTGGCGCCGAACGCGAGGTACAGGAAGAAGGGTTTCTCGGCGTCAGCGTCCAGCTTGCCTTCGAGCATCGTGATCGCCTGATCCACGATGTCTTCCGAGAAGTGGTATCCCGGCCGTTCGGGCGTGGGAACGGCGTGGTTGTCCACCACGAGATCGGGCCGGTACTGGTCGGTCCAGCCGGAAAGGAATCCATGGAAACGGTCGAAACCCTTTTGAAGGGGCCAGTGTGTGCGATCGCCGGCCGGCGTCATGTCTTCCCGGGGCACCAAGTGCCACTTTCCGGCGGCGAATGTGCTGTAGCTGTTGCTGCCTAGGATCTGCGCGATGTTCGCCGCCGTCGCGGTTACTCGCCCGCGTGTATGAGGATACCCTTGGTCCCCGCCCGGGAGCTCTTTCATCCCGACCGAATGGGCGTTCCGTCCTGTCAGCAGCGAAGCCCTGGTCGGAGAGCAGACGGCCTTGGACTGGAAGTTGTTGAATAGCAGGCCGCCTTCGGCGAGGGAATCGATGCTGGGTGTCGAGACCGAGGAGCCATAGCAGCCCAGGTCTCCGAAACCGGTGTCGTCGAGGACGATGTACACGACATTCGGACTTCCCGGGGCCGGTCGTGCGGATTGCAGCGGGGAGGGGGTGGAATCCTGGGCCGTGCGGCCGATGACACCCTCGAACCTCGGTGCCGGTGCCACCTCGCAGGCTTCCTGTGCGTAGGCTCCAGGCGCGGCGATCCATAGGAAGGAAACGAGAAAGATTTGCCTCATGATTCGATTGGGCCAGCGGGTCGATTCTCTGCCGAACCCGTCGGGTACCGACCTAGCGTAGTAAAGGCCAGGTTGCCGTGCCAATCCGCTAGCGGCACCTCTGTGTCGTTGGACTCGTTGCACGTCCAGTTGAGCATTGCGATGGGAATGGCATCTGTGTCCGCCGTTCTCGGTCGTCGCGACTATAATCTGGAGCCATGCTTCTTGTCCTGGTCCTCTTGCTGGTGGCGCTCGCACCGGGCGCCGCGGCTCAACCAACCAACATCCTGATATTCATCGCCGATGACCAGGGCGAAGGAGACCTGTCAATCTACGGCCACCCTTCGTTGAGCACCCCCAACATTGACCGGCTTGGCCGGGAAGGGATGCGGTTCGATACCGCCTTCCTGACGATCTCTTCCTGCAGCCCCTCCCGCTCGAGTATCCTGACGGGCCGCTATCCGCACTCGACGGGTGCCGAGGACCTTCATATGCCGTTGCCTGCCGACCAGCAGACGATTGCCCAGCGCCTCAGGAACGAAAACTATTACAACATGGCGGTCGGTAAGTGGCATCTCGGTGACGCCGAGAAGAAGCATTGGGACGTGGTGGTCGACTGCCCTGGAAGAGCGACGGCCGATCAGGCGGTCAAGGCGCTTTCGGAGCGCCCCCAGGACCGCCCGTTCTTCTTCTGGGTCGCATCGAAGGACCCGCATCGCCCGTTCGACGAGAACGCCATCGCGAAACCGCATGACCCAGCCGACGTGGTGGTTCCGCCGTACCTTCCCGATCACCCCCTGGTCCGTCGCGACCTGGCGCTCTACTACGACGAGGTCACCCGGTTCGACTCCCATGTCGGCGAGATCGTGGCCGAGCTGGAGCGTCAGGAGGTGCTTGACAAGACCCTCATCGTCTACATGTCGGACAACGGCATGCCGTTTCCGCGGGCAAAGACGACGCTCTATGACGCCGGGATCCGCACCCCCATGCTCGTCCGGCTGCCGGGAACTGTCCCGGCAGGAAGCGTCCAGAAAGGCCTGTTCAGCGTCGTCGATCTCGCTCCGACACTGCTCGACGTCGCCGGCTACGAGCTTGATTCCGCGCAGGGAATAAGCCGTGCCGACATGCTCCGAGACGCTGAAGCCCCGGGGCCCGATGCGATCTATGCCGAAGCGAACTGGCACGACTTCGAGCAGTTCACGCGCGCGGTGAGAACGGAGCGCTTTCTTCTCATTCGGAACTATTACTGGCAGAAGCCCTTGTGGAACAGCGTTGATTCAATCAATTCCATCACCTGGAAGGGGTATCTCCAGATGCAGCGCTTGGGCCGGTTGACCGAAGCCCAGGAATTCCTCTTCCTCGAGCCACGCCCATACGAAGAGCTCTACGACCTGCAGGTCGACCCGGTCTCGCTTCGAAATGTCGCCGGCACTGTCGATTACCAAGTCGAATTGAACCGCCTGAGGGCCTTGCTTGACAACTGGCGGGTCGAGACCGGTGACATCATGCCGGCTCAACCGCGTCGCGACGGATGGACTCGCGACGGCGTTCCGCTACCGCACAACCAGCCCTGGTACAGGCGCTACATTCAAGCGGGCGGACGGAGCAGCTTCGAGAGGTTCTAGCGTGCTTCTGGAGACGGGCGAGGGTTGGGCCGCACAAATCCTGCCAGGCCCATCAGGTTGCGACTCGCTGGCCGTCGATTCCGGGGATGTGTCGGCAGCTGCAAGGCCAGGAGCCCGGCAGTTGGCTGACCCGACTGTAGAATGAGCGTTTGCGTCTGGGCCTGGAGCGCCGCCGACGGACTCGCATTACCATGGCTGGATTCCACGAAGCTCGTCGTCCGGCCATTCCGATCCGAAACGTGGAGCAGGCGGATCTTGCCGCCGTGCTGGCTCTCAATGAGCACTCCGTCCCGGCGGTGAACAGCCTGACAGCCGAGAAACTGGAATGGTTCGTTGGAGAAGCGGCCAGCTTCCGTGTCGCCGTGCTCTCGTCTTCGATCGCGGGGTTTCTGATCTGCCTGCCTCCCGAGGCACCGTACGGCAGCCCGAACTTCCGCTGGCTGATCCAGCGGTACGAGGACTTCCTCTATATCGACCGGATCGCCATCGCGCCGGCGTTTCGGCGTCGTGGTATCGCCAGCGCTTTGTACAAGGATGCCGTCGCGGAAGCCGGTAGCCGGTACCGCATGCTTGCCTGCGAAGTGAACTTGCGGCCACGGAATCGCGAGTCCCTAGACTTTCACGACCGCTTGGGCTTCAAGCCGGTTGGCACGCACGATCACGGATCCGTGATAGTCCAGTACATGGTCAGAAGCATCCCGCCACAGGCGGGCGAGGCTCGTGCCCGGACAAGTACGCGAACCGGTCCCTAGGCGCCAGTGCAGGTTGGCTCAAACTTCCCCGGACCGCATCCGGTCGGCCATGTAGTCGGTTGCGCGCCACGCGAATGCCAGGATGCTGAGCGTGGGATTCTTCTCGGTCGGCGTAGGAAACGCGCTGCCGTCCACCACGAACACGTTGGGCACCTCGTGCATCTGCATGAATCCATTCAGCGCTGACCGTTTCGGATCAACTCCCATCCTGCAAGTGCCATGCTCGTGGATTGCCGCGCCGAGCTCGTCCACGTCTCCCCGGTTGTACGGCAGCGGCTCGGCCTTCATCGAGTGCAGGACCTCCTCGACGACGTCGTACATCCGCGGGATCATCTTGCGCTCGTTCTCCCCGAGCTTGTACTCGATGCGGATTGTGGGCACCCCGAACCTGTCGTTGATGGTTCCTTCCACCGTGACGCGGTTGTGCCTGTAGGGCAGCACCTCGCCATACGGATGCATCTGGATGTAAGCCGGGTAGCGCCTGCGGATTTCGGTCTTCAGGTCCAGCCCGAATCCCGGGAGATGCTTCGCGAACTGAGCGCTCGTGCCGCATCCTATGCCCCATAGCTGGATCCCGAATCCCCGCACGTAGTCGCGTTTCTCTTCCGGGCTCTCGAACCGCGGGATATAGATGTGCCCTCCGGAGATGCCGTCATCATTGGTGGCCGGTCTGCCGTACAGCTGCGGCGCGAATGCGTACACGTGAAAGCGGAACTGCTCGCACAGGTAGCGGCCGATCACGTCGGAGCCATTGCCCAGACCGTTCGGGTGGGCGTTCGACTTGGAGTTCAGCAGGATCCGCGTGGAATCGACCGCCGATGCGGCGACAACCACGCGCTTGGCCGGAACGGTGCGCTCCTCGCCGGTGAGGCGTTCGAAATACCGCACTCCGTTGGCCTTTCCGGCGTCCCCGGTCAGTATGTGGGAGACGATCGCGTTTTTCGTTAGCGTCAGGTTCCCCGTTTCGAAAGCGTCTGCCAACAGGTAGTCGGTCGAGTTGAAGAATGCCCCGACATCGCACCCGCGCCCGCAAGCGCCGCAGTAGTGGCACTTGGCGTGGCCATTGTGCTCCTGTGTAAGCACGGCGCGACGCCCCCGGACCACCGTATAACCAGCCCTTTCCGCGCCCTGCTTGAGAAGCACCTCCCCGCATCGCAGGTTTGGCGGTGGCAGGTGATGCCGGGAGCCAGGAAGGAACTTCGAATCGTCATCCCCGCCGCAAACGCCGATCAGCTTCTCCACGTTGTCGTAGTACGGAGCGATCTCGCTGTATCGCACAGGCCAAGGGATTTCCCATCCGTCGATGGCTGGCTCCGAGAAATTCAGGTCGCTGTACCGGAGCGAGACTCGTCCCCAAATGTTTGTCTTTCCCCCGACACCCCAGACGCGCCGCAACAGAAAGCTCTGGCCCTCCGGGGTTTCGTAGGGGCTCTCCCGCAAGGGCAGGAATTCGAAGGCCGGACCGCGGTCCCCACGCTTCTGGCGTTTTCGCGCCTCCCAAGGCTTGACGTGGGACCAAAACGTCGCGGGATCGAAGGAATCGCCCGCTTCGAGAATCAGGACCTTCACCCCCTTGCGCGTCAGGTTCCAGGCGGCCATCCCTCCAGCCGCGCCGCTTCCAATCACGACGACGTCGTACTCGGCGGCGGCCATCAGTCGGCGTCCTCGATGGCGTGTTCGTGCGTGCAGCCGGGAAACTCGGCTAAGTAGGTGTTTCCGTGGTATCCCAGTTCTTGCACTAACCCGACCTCGGTCGAGTAGTACGCTTCGATCGTGAGGCCCTTGAGCGTCTCGAAGAACTCCCGGTCCTCCCCGGACGCCCCACTGATCCGGGTCAGTGTGTCGATCTGCTGCTGCGAGGCCATGCTCTCGAAACCAGCCTCGCGCAGCCGTTCGAGACCCTGTCGCAGCACGCCGGTCACGGAGCCGTCATCGGCCAGGTCCTCGTCAATCATCGCGTGAACGCCGACCGCTCTTGCGCCCGGCGTGTCGGATGGAGGGAGAATTAGGTCCGCAAGCGTTCCGAGCAATTCGAAGTCGGCTTTCGAAAAGGTGGTCGGTTGATATGCCTGCTGTCCGGGCAGGGAACTGGCGGATAGCCCGGCCGCGATGGACACCAATGCTTCGCGACGTGTCGTTCTGAGCATGCGATCTCGATTATACGGTCTAACCCGCATCGCTCAGTGCGCCGTGGAAAGGCGCGCTTTCCCAGTGGGTACAACTGTTGGATACAACACTTTCCTGGAAAAATGAGGTGCTCTGGCGGGCCTACGTGCCCCTGCAGACGATGGTACTCGGAGTGCATACGCTTTGTAGTCCCTGACCGAGATGACGCCGGGCCCAGAATGCCCTGCAGGCTACGCTAGGCCTACCGTGTAGCTAAAAAAAGTACTGGACAAGAGCGCTCGCCCTGTGTTAGACCATGGTCTATGAGAGCGCAGTCGCAGATCCAGCGCACCTTGGGCGAGGCCGCCGCGATCGAGCGAGTCGCCGCGATCCTCTCCCGAGAACAGTTTGACAGCCGCGGCGCCGTGGGTCGCCGGGTGTGTGCCGAGTTCGACTTCCGCGACCACCGCGGGCGGCCACAGCTGGCGGGTTGCCTCAAGGCGCTGCGCAGCTTGGAGCAGAGCCAGGAGCGCATCGTGCTGCCCGCCGCGGCTGGCCCACGGCCCGGCGGCGAGGCGGCACCGCTGGCTGCGGGTGTGGCCTTGGCCGGCACACTTCCGGAGCGCTACGAACAGGTGCAGGGGCTGGTCATCGAGGCGGTCAGCGACCGCGCCGGGCGGGCGGTCTGGAACACGCTGATCGCGAACGAGCATCGGCAGGGGCTGACGACCTTCGCCGGGGCCCAGATGCGCTACCTGGTGGGTTCGGCGCACGGCTGGCTGGGGGCTTTGGGCTTTGCGGCGGCGGCCTTGCGGCTGGCGGCGCGCGAGCGCTGGATGGGCTGGAGCGACGCGCAGCGGCGGCAGCATTTGGACTTGGTGGTGGGGCTGAGCCGCTTCCTGATCCGGGGCGGCTGCGCCAATCTGGCCAGCCATGTGCTGGGACAGGTTCTGCGGCGCTTGCCGCAAGACTTCCGGCAGCGCTACGGTTACAGTCCCTGGCTGGTGGAGACGTTTTGCGAAGCCGGGCAGGCGGGCACGAGCCTGCGGGCGGCCAATTTCGTGCGCATCGGCACAACCGCCGGGCGCGGTCGCCAGGACCGCGCCAAGCTCCGTGCGGCCGGGGTCAAGTCGATCTACATGTACGAGTTACGGCGGGACTGGCGGCGTCGGCTGGGAGTGCCGTGGGTGGATCCGGCGCCGCGCTTGGAGGCAGGCGCGGGGCTGGACGCGGCGCACTGGGCGCAGAATGAATTCGGAGGTGCGCAATTGGGCGACAAACGGCTGACGGCGAGGCTGGTGCGCAGTGCGGCGCTGCTGGCGGAATACCCGGGACGGGCGCTGAGCGCGAACGTGCGCAGCGATGCGGCGGCGGTGGACGGGTACTACCGGCTGATCGAGCAGCCGGAACAGACTGAGGTGACGGCGGAGAGCATCCTGGCAGCGCACCGCGAGCGGAGCATCCAGCGGCTGCGAGGCCAGCGGACGGTGCTGTGCATCCAGGACGGCAGCGATCTGAATTTCGCGACGCGGCCGGGCTGCGAGGGATTGGAAGTGATCGGTCGCAACCAGACCCGCAGCAAGACGCTGGGGTTGCACCTGCACCTGACGCTGGCGGTGAACGAGAAGGGCTTGCCGCTGGGGGTGCTGCGGTGCGCGTTCGGGACGCCGGCGCAGGGCGGCAAGTCGCGGCGCTGGATCGACGGCTACCGGGACATTGGCGCGGTCGCGCAAGAGCTGACGCGCAAGACGCGGGTGATCGCGGTGATGGACCGCGAGGGGGACTTTTTCGAACTTTTCGACGCGCAGCGGCAAGCGGGCCGGGTGGAGATCCTGGTGCGGGCGCAGCATGACCGCAAGCTGGAGGGACAGGGGGACAAGCTGTTCGCGAAGCTGGCCGGGGGGCCGCCGGACGGGCAGATCGAGGTGGAGATCGCGGGCCTGACGGAGCGTCCGAAAGCGAGCCGCAAGCCAGCGCGGGCGGCCCGTGTGAAGCGGCTGGCGGCGTGCGAGTTGCGCTACCGGAGGGTGCGCCTGCCGGCGACCCGCAAGGGAGCGGAGCCGGTCGAGTTGGCGGGAGTGCATGTGGTCGAGAGCGCAGCCCCGGAGGGGGAGCAGCCGGTGCAGTGGTACCTGCTCACCAGCCTGCCCGTGGGGACTGCGGAGGCGGCGGCGGAGATCGTGCGCCATTACTTGCAGCGCTGGCGCGTGGAGGACTTCTTCCGCGTGCTGAAGTCAGGCTGCCGGGTGGAACACCTGGCATTTCGCAGCGCGGACCGGCTGCAGCGAGCGATCGCGATCAACAGCGTGATCGCGTGGCGCATCATGCTGATGACGCTGCTGGGGCGGGAGGTGCCGGAGTGCGAAGCGGGCCTGATGTTCAGCGACCACGAGTTGGGGTTTCTGTCCGACTATGGGGCCAAGTTCGGTCTCGGCGGGCCGGCCAATCTGGGAGCCGCGGTGCAATTGGTGGCACACTTGGGCGGGTATCGGAACCGCAAGCACGACCCCGATCCTGGCCACCAGATCATGTGGCATGGTTACAGCACATTGACTAGCGCAACGCTAGGGCATCAGGTTGCCATGGAGAGCGTGCATCGACGCGCCCTCGAAGGTCAGACGTAAACCCTTGTCCTGTGTATTTTATGGCTACACGGGAGCGCTAGGCCCCCGCGATAACTGTGGCGGATCGCTAGGTGCGTGTGCTTGCCACAGTTTCGGACAATGGTGCCGACCCAAGCGCAAGCCGGAGATCCTCCTCGATAACCGTGCACTGCTCGCAGTACGCGAATCCAGCTTGCTTGCAGCATATCGAGAGCGAATTCATCATCGCCCGAGATCCTACTCGCCCGCAGCAGGAACGGACGGGTGCGACATAAGGCCCGATTCCGCTCGCTGTCCGGTAGCGGGCACGTTTGGGCAGCCTCTCTCAGTTCTGGGGACTGCAGCGCAGAGTCGGCCCCAAGAATCTTTTGTGACAAAACCGTCCGCCGTGAGTCCTAATAGTACAAGGGCGCTAAGCAGCGCCAGAAAGGAGAGACACGATTACAAGAACAATCCTGCTGGCGACAGCCCATTGGACGGCGGGTTCGGCCCTGGGTCAAGTCTGTCATATCAGCTACGAGATGAAGAACCGGAACCGCGAGGTACCAGGTCCAGTGAACGAGGAATGCGGACGGCCGGGCGACGTGAACACCCACGGGTCGGGTATCCTCAGCCTCACCGTGTCCTGTCCGGTGGACACGGACGGAGACTACTATCCCGACGAAGGCGGTTGTACGGACGCTCTGGACCACGGTTTCAGCCTCAGCGGTCACCGCATGGAGTTGTACGATCTGGACCACTGGCGGCCGTTGGACGACTATGTAGGGACCCCGTACCTCCCGAGGCTAACCGTTTCCGGCAGTGGGACGAACTGTGACGTGTACGGGTGCGACGGCGGCCGTACGGGTTCCTACAGCAGTCCCTTCGGCGGTACGTCGGCGGTGGGCGCGGACGCAGCGGTGCGTGTGACTGGAGCCATTTTCAGAGACGAGTCCGGCCTGTGCTGTGACCCGTTGGAGGACCCGACATGCGACTGATGGCACGCTGTCTCGCCTGTGTGCTGCTGGTCTCATTGCCAGCGGCGGGAGTGAAGCCCGTGGTCGTGGAAGCTGGATGGGACGAGATGCGAAGCTCCGTCAACCCTGCCGACTTCCTCCCCGTGGTGCGCGTGTTCACGGGTGCGAACGGGAGCACCAAGGTCAAGGCCAGGCTTGGCCGGATTACGGAATCGGGCCTCGAACTTGCCAAGAACGGCAGGCCCCTGTCCATCCCCAGGGGCGAGGTCCATTCCATTCGCCTCGTGCCCCGCAAGGCCACAACGCGCAAGCACCGGCAGGCCGCCGCCATCGCTGCGGCTCCTGTCAGTATCGGGGCCAGCTTGGGGCTCGTGACCCTGACCTGCTGGGGGTGGAACAGGTGCTTCGACCCACCGTGGGCCCCGATCATCCTGCCGATGGCAGCCGTGGCAGTCGCGGCACCGTACCTGGTCTACCGGCTCGCCAGAAGGGTCGACCGGGGATCAATCATTTTCCAACTGGACTAGTGCACGGAGAAAACGAAATGCAGACATTGAATCCAATCATCCTCACCATGGGGTTGCTCGCCCTACTGGCGAACGCACCCGCGGCCACGCTGGACGGCAGCGTACGGACGGCGGACGGGGATTCCATCGCCGCGAGCATCGTTGTCCTGTACGATTCCCAGGGCGCTTCCGTGCAATCGCATTCCACGGATGCTGACGGCACGTTCTCCATCGAGGTCGGTACGGGAGCCGTGGCGACCTGCCGATGCCACACAAGTTGACACTTAACTTTTGACATCGCTCTGTGCCATTTCTGGAGCATATATGAGCAACATCGGACCCCGACCACACTGGCGCGGGGCCCTGCGCTGATCCAGGTCCGCAAACTCGTGGCCGACGCGGGCGACACCAGCCGCACCGAAATTGGCCGGCAGGTCTGCGCCCGGTTCGGATTCCTCGATGCCCACGGCAAGCCGCAGGTCGCCAGTTGCATGCAGGCCTTGCGCGCTCTCGCAGCCGCCCGCCAGATCGACTTGCCCCCGCCCGTCGGCCTGCCCGCCCGGGTCAACCGGGTGCGCGACCTGCAACTCGTCGCGGTCCGCGACGAACACCAGCGCCGCGTCTGGAACTTACTCATCGCCCGCGAGCATCCCCGCGGAGCTGTCCTCCACGCCGGGGCCCAGTTGCACTACCTGCTGGTCTCCGAACATGGCGTGCTCGGCGCGCTCGGCTTCGCCGCGGCCGCTCTCACGCTGGCCGTCCGCGACGCCTTCATCGGCTGGGATCCCGCCACCCGCTCGCGCCACTTGCATCGCGTGCTCGGCCTGAGCCGCTTCCTGATCCGACCGTCCGCCCCCAGCCGCAATCTCGTCTCCAAGGCCCTCTCGCTGGCCCTGCGCCGGCTGCCCTACACCACGGCCTGCGGTTTCCCCGAGAACAGCACTGGCGATGTCTTATGCGGGAATACACCGCGCATGTTGGCCATTCGACAACCCTCGAACAGGCGGCGATTCAAGAGGGCGCGTTGATGGGTAGGCAAGAGCACGAATCCCTGCCGGACTGTCGTCAGGCTCTCAGCTTCATGAGAGCGGTGGCGGGTCAACTCGCTCCGGAAACGTCGGAGCCGGCTCGGGTCAGCGGGGCTCGAAGGCTTGGCAGGCTTGGACGGCTATGGAAGAAGATCAGCCGAACGACCGGGGAACACTCAAGAAGGTGAAAGCAACAAGGAGCCGGGCCTCATGGCGAAGGGCTGGTAATACCCGGCTCCGGGCGGCTAAGGGCGGCCTGTCTCGCACAGGCCGTGCTCCCTTTCACCGCCTTCTCCACATGACACCCCGGTCACGGGTACGCCGTCTCAAGCAGCTTCGTAGTCGTCCACGCATGGTCTGTGATCCCTGCCGCTACGCCCGATGCGGTGCGCAGTGCGGAGTTCACCACGCACAGGCTGTAGTGCGCGAGCGATAGCACGAGCGCTGCGAGAACGCGAACGATTTGCAGGTGAAGCTCATGTTCTAGTTCGGTAGTGCGCCGTTGAACCGCTAGCCCGCATCGTTCAGTGCGCCTTTCCACGGCGCACTGAGATATCCGGGCTAAGATCTCGGGGCGATGTATGATTGCCGAATGGTGGAAGTCGGCATTTCCCTGGACCAGAAGCGCGTCACCCGGCGGGACGATTGCATCACATTCCTAGGTGGGGATGTGCGGCCGTCGCTCGCCACCCCGTCGATGATCAAGTGGATGGAAATCTGCTGCCGGGACGCGATCCTCCCGCATCTCGATGGCGGACAGGACAGCGTTGGCATCAAGGTCGAAATCGAGCACTTGGCCGCAACGCCCATGGGCCAAGAGGTGACCTACACCGCCGCTGTTGTCGAGGTCGACGGGCGTCGCGTGCGATTCCGGGTCGAGGCGTCAGACAGCTCGGAGACAGTCGGTCGTGGAGTGCACGAACGCTATGTGGTGGACATAGAGCGGTTCGCTGCGAGGCTTCGAAAGAAGTTCGGCTAGCGAGACCGGAAGGCCCGATCCCTGTGTTACATGGGCTGCGGGTCAGTGGGCCGGTAGATCGCTGCTACCGGTCAAGTGAACGTCGATCGCCCGAGCTGCCTTCCGCCCTTCGGCGATTGCCCAGACCACCAGTGACTGGCCTCGCCGGGCGTCGCCTGCGGCGAAGACCTTCGGCACGGAGGTCTGGAATTCCCCGAACCCGGCTTCCACGTTTCCCCGGCCGTCCTTCGCTACTCCGAGTTGGTCCACGACACCGTCGTGGACGGGGTGCAGGAATCCCATCGCCAATAGGACCAGGTCGGCGGGCACCTCGAATTCCGAGCCCGGCACTTCCTCGAACTTGAAGGGCCGCCTGCCGGTGACAGGGTCCGGCTCGGTCCACTTGAGGCGCACGCCTCGCAGGGCCTTTACGTTGCCCTTGCCATCCCCGATGAATTCCTTCGTGTTGATGGCGTAGTCACGGACATCCCCTTCTTCGTGAGAACTCTCAACCTTGAAGGTGAAGGGCCAGTTCGGCCACGGCATCGCGCCCGGCTCGTCTCTGGAGAGTGGCGGCTTGGGCAGCAGTTCGAACTGGTGGATGCCGATCGCCCCTTGCCGCCGGGACGTCCCCAGGCAATCCGCGCCCGTGTCGCCGCCACCAATGATGACCACGTGCTTGCCCTTTGCACTCAGGTCGAAATTCATGTCAATCGGGCGGCCGGCAACGCGTCGATTCTGCTGCGGCAGGAAGTTCATCGCGAAATGAATGCCGTTCAGGTCACGTCCCGGAATCGGCAGGTCCCTCGGATGTTCCGAGCCGATGCACAGTAGAACCGAGTCATGTTCGGCGAGCAGCTTTTGCGCCTCGATTCCCATGCCGACATGCACGCCGCAACGAAACTCGATCCCCTCGGCTTCCATCTGCTTGACGCGTTGTGCGACCAGGTGCTTTTCCATCTTGAAGTCCGGGATGCCGAGCACCAGCAAGCCGCCTGGCACCTCGTTCTTCTCGTACACCGTGACAGTGTGCCCGGCCCGGTTCAATTGCTGGGCTGCCGCCATCCCGGCCGGGCCGGAACCGACCACGGCAACTGTCTTCCCGGTGCGATTTTTCGGAATCTCGGGCTTGATCCAGCCTTCTTGCCAGCCCCGGTCGGCGATCGCCTTCTCGATGGACTTGATCGAAACGGGATCGTCGTTGATGCCGAGCACGCATGCGGCTTCGCAAGGAGCGGGACAGATCCGACCGGTGAATTCAGGGAAATTGTTGGTTGAATGAAGCACACGCAAGGCTTCCGCCCAGCGTCCGCGATAGACCAGATCGTTCCAGTCGGGAATGATGTTGTTGATCGGGCAGCCCGTATGGCAGAACGGGATGCCGCAGTCCATGCAGCGCGCGCCCTGTACCTTGAGCGCGGGCTCCTCGAGCTGGTCCATGACCTCGCGCCAGTCGTGAAGGCGCTCGCCCACGTTGCGATAGGGCGTCGCCTGGCGCTCGAATTCCATGAATCCCGTGACTTTGCCCATATCGATTTCTTCCCCGTGCCTCCCAAGCGGGAGAACCGGTTCCAGACAGTCAACGTGACGCAATCCACGTCCCGCCAATGGTCGGAATGAGAACTACCGCCCAGCCCTCGCAAAGGACCGGGGAACCGGGAATCGCGCGGAGGCGATTCCAGACCCTAAGGACTAGGATACCGATTTCCCGTCGACCTTGCTAGGTGGAGCTCTCCCCTGAATCTGGTCGATTCCTCAATTGGCCAAGTCGTGCTCGGGCCTGAATGCTTCATCAAGTTGAACCGCTTGGGAGCCTCGATACGGTTGCCCGTGCAACTCCGAAAGCCTCACGGATAGCGAAGATCAGCTGGGCAACCGGTGTTGAGCGGTTGCCACGAGAAACGCCCTCCCGTTCTCGGTGCTGCAACTGTACGGCGGCTCGTTCTTCGACCCTCTGGATCCGGAGCAGCGATTCTTCATGTCCCCGTGATTGCCCGCCGTACGGGTCGTACTCCAGTCTCAGCTCTTAACGTACGGCTCGGACGTTCGCGCTGCCGTCCCGGTGGTCGCGATCCTCGTCGCGCAGGATCTACCAAGGTTTGGAGAACGGATTGGGGCATGCGACACGCACGCCCACGCCTCCAAGCACTTGGAGCCCGGGCGAATTCGATCAGAGCCTGACGAACGATTCCTATTGGAGTGCTGAGACATGCCTTTTGTGGCGCAACAGGCATGAACGACTCGTCCGCCGAGGCGCAAGCCGGATCACGCGCATATTGATCACGACTCATGGCCGCTATGACTCACCAAGAAATCTTCGTGCCTCGGAACCCCTTGGTACGACTTGCCCAAGCAGCACGCGATTGCTCATGCCACTCTTTTTCGGACGCTCTCGACTGCTCGTCTGCCTTAGCCCAGCATGCATCGCATTCTGCTCGGACCCACCTCGGGTTTCGAAGTTCTCCGGGCGCTCCGCAATGCAGGCACACATAGGCGCTTATTGTCTCGATGAACATGCAAGCGCCCTCCTGATACCGCGAATACGACGCCAGGTACACGGACAACTCTCCGTCCTGGCTCCGAGCACAAAGTCAGGAATAGTGCCCGGATCAGCCCTGCCCAGCCAGCGCCGCCGACCCATCCGATCGTCGCGAGCTCATCGTCCGTTGCCTTCATGAGCAGGTCGGTATTCTTGCTATAGGTGGTCTCCTGCCGGTCAGTCCGTTCTGCACGCCCTCCGCTCGCTGGTCTCGAGCACTGCGGTTCCCGCTCAATCCTGGCCAATCCCTCGCCAGGAGCACCAATCGAGCGCCTCGACAGCCTTCGCATCGGCAGCCCCGAGGCTGTCGCCGGCCGTAGCCGACTGGATTGCCCTTGCCGCCGCATAGTTCACAAGTCTCCGCGCTCAGCCACTCTGCTGCCGCCAGGAGCCCTGCAACTTCCTCCGATCGATTGATGACCTCGAAACGGAGACGGCCCGTCTGAACTGACAAGGCCTGAATCTCGCGCTTGTCCCCGTCTCGATTCCTCGCCTCGCCAATTAGATACGCGACCAGTTCAACAATAGTGGTCCATCCCGGCCGAGCCGAAGAATCAATTGGCCCATCCGCGTCTTTCGCCGACGCTGTCATGATTCCATGATAGGTTGCGAACCGAACTCGCAATCTTCGGATCCGAGATGCCCGATAGCGGGACTCGGCGCATGTTGCAGGACCGGCCTTCCGCCATACAATCCACAGGGCTTGCAGGTATGGCTGTTGCCCGGACAACTGGACTGGATGCCCGATTCGACAGCACCGGAAACGAGGTCTTCAGGGATCCAATCTCTCGGAAGGCCGAGAAGTGGACGGCCATCAAACAATGCCGGGCAAGCGCCGCACGCGAGGTGCGGTGGACGAAGTTGATTCCAACGGAGTTCCGGTCACGTTTCACCGTCGGAAGACACGAGGTTCGTTACCGGTTCACCCATGTCCGGATGCCAATCTCGACTGATGGCCTGTCTGACTCCCGACTCTAAACCAATTCCGCACCTGCTACATTGCTCGACGTACGGAGACCGCGCCGTACGAGACAACCTCGCCTAGCGAATAAGCAGAATCTCCGGTACAGATAGAGAATAAAAAACATATATCTAACATTATTTATACGTATTTAATAAAAATAAACCGGTGATCTTATTGCCACGCGGTGTGGTCGGTGCTTGAATAAGGAGGAATGCCCCGTTTGAGTGCACAGGATCTACTGCCGACCTTCTGGCATCCTCGTATGGGCGACCACAATCGCGCCGTCCGGATTCCGGTAACGACCCCGACCCGCTACGTCTCGTACTTGGCCGCCCTCAATCTCCGACTGTCTGGTGAGGATACCGGCGACTGGCATGACGATGTGCCTTTCATCACGGCCGCCGACAATCCTCGTACGCTTACCCTTGCCGGTCCAGGTGGCTGGTCGGACACGACTCCGAGCCTCGGAAGCAAGGGAGTCCGAGACATGACCCACCTTCTAGAGGGGGAATATATCCCTGACGGCTGCGGGCCAGTCTGGGTAGCTAACCACTATCGTGCGATTGCGGACTACGTGCTTGTTGACACCCAAGGGTGCTGGTGCGCGAGGTATCCAAGGCACGTACCGGTTCTTAACATCAACCAGTGGCTCAACACGGCTGAACAGATCGCGCACCTTGTCGACGAGTATCTCAAGCCGCTACGCAACCAACTCTCCCCTGAAGAAAAGGCGCTCCACGAAGCATGGCTTCCAACCGTAGTATTCGACTGACGAAGCGCCAAGCACTTCACGAGCGCGTCATGAGAGCGGTTGCTCTCCGGATGCAGGACACTCCCTACGTGCTGAAGGGAGGCACTGCGCTGGCGCTCGTGTATGGCTTGGACCGCCACTAGGTCGACCTCGACTTCGATGGAGCCAAAGCCGTTTCCATCAAGAAATACGTACGAGATAGCTTGAAGGACGCCAATGTTTCGATGTTCTCCTTCAAGCTGGACTACAACACTTGGAAGGGGCAACGATTCAAGGTGCATTACCTTACCCCTGACAGTGGCGAAGATCGGCTCGTGAAGGTGGAATTGAGCTTCAGGAAATAGCCAAGAGCGGGCGAAATCGTTATCTTGGATGGAATTCGCACCTACAAGACTCCGGCATTGTTTGAGCAGAAGATGAATGCCGCCGCCGACCGGACGAAGGCGCAAGATCTCTATGATCTTGGGTTCATGGCAGGAACCTTTGGAGAAAGGTTTTCTATAGAACAAGTACGGAGAGCGGAGGAGTTCAGCCGGGACTATGAAGACCTTGCAGATCGGTATCGGCAAGCATTCAACCAAGATGAACTGTTGAGAGACCTAACCACTGCCGAGGACCGAGCTCTCTTTTTCAGAATCGCGGTCGTTGAGCAGATGCACCGCCGAGGGCTGGCGGTCGCGGAGCAAGCGCTTCCCTCTAGACGACCCCTTGCGGATGGACTCGCGGCGCACAAGATCTGGCTTGAATCCGAAGGCGAGGAGGGGGTTCGGGCGGACCTCAGCGACAGGAAGTTCACAGGCGCAATTCTATGCGGCGTGAGCTTCGAGAAAACAGATCTGCGTAGGGCCGATTTCACAGGTGCGGATCTTCGAAATGCAAACCTGCGGAATGCGGACTTGCGTGAGGCCGTGTTTGAGGGCACGGACCTCAGCGGAGCCGATTTTTCCGGAGCGGACCTGACCGGCCTGTCCCTACGCAAGAGTATGCTCGGGCCTACCACCAGGGGAATCGCCGAAGCGCTCGAGAAGGTCGCCAAGCCCGATCCGTCCTACTCGGTCCCTTATCGTCCGGTGGTGCGTAGGACCGTTCTGGAGCGGGATCTCGGCCCGTTACGCTAGTCAAGCCTTGAGCAGCCAGCCATCACGCTGCAGGTCCGCCCGACATATCGCCGCGAATTGGTGGACTCGCTTGTCGGGTAGCAGCCTCTCCTGACTTGCGAGCTGCCAATGCGAACCAGCGTTTGAGTTCAATGGCGTCGGTCCTCGTCGAACCCCACGCTGAACGCTGATGTTTACGCGGCGCTGACGTCGTCCCTTGACATCGAGTTTGCTCTTCCGCCACGATGAACGCCGCTCTGGCCACGGCTTCTTGAACTGAACAGGTCGTGGCGATTGCCGCCAGGTTGTCTCGGTGCGTTTCCTGAGGATTGTCGCGTGGTGCGCGGTTGCGGTTGTCGTGCTTGGCACCGCGGCGAGCTTCCATCCGATGGTTCGGAGCGTTTACCGCGCTTTCCGTCCGTCCACCAGCTATGACACCCGTCCGCCGGAAATACCCGCTCTTTCGGACCCCGCTGTACTTGTCTTCAGCAAGACCAACGGCTTCCGGCACGCAGGCGCGATTCCTGCTGGAGTGGCGGCATTAGAGGCTTCCGCCAAGCGGCGCGGCTGGTCGCTGTTTCATACGGAGAACGGCGCTGTCTTCGATGCGGGCACGCTCCCGCGCTTTCGAGCGGTCGTTTGGCTGAACGCCAGCGGGGCCCCGGTGAATGCCATCCAGCGCGAGGCGTTGCGGAGCTGGCTGGAATCAGGTGGGGGATTCGTCGGAGTCCATGCGGCGCTTGACGACTCGCACGCCTCGTGGGAGTGGTATGTGCAGAATGTCATCGGAGCGCGCTTCATCGGGCATGCCATGGGCCTGCTGCCAGCGACGATCAGCGTCGAGCGGCCAGACCACGTTGCCTGCCGGAACTTGGATTCCAACTGGAGCCGGGTCGATGAATGGTATTCGTTCGATCGCAGCGTCCGCGGCGACCCGGGGGTCGAGGTCCTGGCATCTCTCGACGAGTCCACCTACGAACCGCGGCTGAAACTCCTCTGGCTCGATCAGGATCTTGCCATGGGTGATCATCCGATCATCTGGACTCGAAACGTTGGAAAGGGCCGCGCTTTCTTGACTGCGCTGGGCCACTCCGCCGAGTCGTACCGTGAACCCCAGTACAGGGCCGTGCTGGAAGGGGCGCTCGAATGGGTCATCAATTCCGGTGATGAACCGGCCGGGGATTGAAGCCGGGTCGGCCCGGCGCCGCTCAAGGGTGAGTGAACGGCATGCGAAGATGTGCCCATGATTCGTCCAGCGATTGCACTGGCATTGCCCCTGTTGCTCCACGCGAGTGACTCCGGATTTCAGCAACATGTGGTCGAGAACGAACTTCCTTCGGGATACCAAGTGCTGGCCGTGGATCTCAGTGGAGACGGCCGCCCCGACATCGTAGGGCTTTCCCAACGATCTGACACGCTCTATTGGTACCAATACCCAAACTGGGAACGGCGCGCCATCGTGTCCGGGATGAAGGGCATGATTTCGCTTGACGCCGCCGATGTGGACGGAGACGGCACGGTCGAGATCGCGTTGGGGACCCACTTCGGACAGACCGATGAGACCAGCGAGGGTCGAGTGTACATCCTGCACCGCCGGGCCGGTGTTGCGGAGCCGTGGGAGGCAAGCGAAATCGACCGCCTTCCGACAACTCACCGCCTGAGCTTCCTGGACTTCGACCGGGACGGCGTTCCGGAACTGCTGAACTCCCCGCTCACGGGTCCCGGTTGTCGCAAGCCGTTGTTCGACTGCGAGACGCCGATTGCCTACTACGAGCCGGGCGACTGGAGCCGGCACTACGTAACGCGATATCTGGACGGCGTGGTTCACGGGATGCGCGCCGCCGATTGGGACGGACCCACCGTTCTTTCCGCGTCGATGGGCGGGATCGACCGGTTCCGCCCGGATGGTGCGGGAGGCTGGACTCGGATGCACCTTGCCGACGGCGCCGAGGCCATGCGTCCCGGCAATGGTGCCAGCGAAATAGGGGTCGGGCGTTCGGCGGACGGGCGGTTCGTGGCGACGATCGAGCCGTGGCACGGCAACCAGGTGACCGTGTATTGCTGTGAGGGCCGCGGGTTCCTCAGCCGGACCGTGATCGACAGCACGCTTCGGGACGGGCATGTGCTGAATGTTGCAGACTTCGACGGTGACGGGATGGACGAAGTGCTGGCGGGAATGCGCGGAGAACCCCAACGCCTGTCGCTCTACAAGCGCGGGCCGGATGGCTGGACTCGGCGAGTGATCGATGACGGCGGGATTTCGGCGGCGGGCTGTGACATCGCGGATTTTGACGGGGACGGCGATGCCGATATTGCCTGCATCGGAGCCCGCACCGGCAACATCAAGTGGTACGAGAACCGGATCCTCGACGGAGGTCGGTAGTTAGGAGCGCTGCCGCGCGCATCCTAGCGGGCAGTGGGGACGAAATAGAGCGAGGCGGAGTTGATGCAATAGCGTCGTCCCCCTGGCAACGGGCCGTCATTGAACACGTGCCCGAGATGCGACCCGCACCGAGCGCACTGCACAGCACGCCTTCGCATGCGCCAGCTTTCGTCCCAGGTAATACGGACATTGGTTTCTGCGACTGGCCAGCGGAAGCTCGGCCAGCCGGTCCTGGAGTCATACTTCTCGACCGATGCGAATAGAGTGGTCCGGCACGCGATGCATTGGTAGACGCCCGGTTTGTAGAAGTCGTCGTACAGCCCGCTGTAAGCCAGTTCCGTGACCCCGCGGCGCGCCGCAGCAAAGGCTTGCTTCGAGAGGCTCAGCTTCCATCCCGCGTCATTGCGCACGAGGCCAGGCACCAACTGCCTGCCTGTTACGGCTCCGGTGTCATCGGTCTCTGCGATCCACACCGGCGGTCCGAACGTGACGATCGGGGGTTCGACCGACATGGTGAATGTGGGGATATCGCAGCTCCCGGCAAACAGCGCGAACACGATGACGCAGATCCTGCGCCAGATGCGCGGGCTGGATCGATCATTGGAGTGACGGCAGCGCATCCCGCTCTGGCCACTTGTATTGTCGCGCCAAGTCAACGAGGTGGGGCAGGACACATCGTCCTGAGCAACTCGGAGGGAGTCCAGTTTGCGATTCGGTGTCTGTCCCGCGCGGCTCGACCCACGCTGTGGCCCTGCTTGGCTGGCCCCTGCCGTCCAGTGCGATCCGACACCAAGTGACTGGAAGGTCAGGGTGGGTCTCGCCGGCTCCGTGGCGATATAATGATGCTTTACGGAGCGCCGATGCCATACCTCCAGAACCAGTTCGAACGCAATTTCATGACCACTTCGGTCGATTATGTATTCAACTGGGCCCGGAAATCCGCCGTCTGGCCGTTGACCTTCGGTTTGGCTTGCTGCGCGATCGAGATGATCGCTTCATCCACGTCCCGGTTCGACATCGCGCGGTTTGGAGCGGAGGTTTTCCGTCCGAGCCCGCGGCAATCGGACCTGATGATCGTTGCCGGGACAGTGACGCTGAAGATGTCACCGGTCCTGAAGCGCATTTGGGACCAGATGCCGGAGCCCAAGTGGTGCATCTCGATGGGCGCGTGCTCCTCCGTGGGGGGGCCGTTCAACACGTATGGCGTGCTTCAGGGTGTCGACAAGATTGTCCCTGTGGATGTCTACGTCACAGGCTGCCCGCCGCGCCCGGAAAACCTCTTCTACGCGTTGTTGAAGCTCCAGGACAAGATCGATACGATGACGACTCTCGAGCGTCGGCCGACGCACGTTCGCCTGGACGAGACTATGCTGGCGGACTTTCAGAAGCGGGTCATGGTGGCGCAGACCCAAAACCCTGTCTAGGGGTTCCGCTGCAAGAACCAAGCTTCGAAGGGATCTACCCGCCGGGTGGCACAAGTGCCCCTGGGGTCGCAGACATTCGGCTCCATGTCGACTCGACGGAGCATTCCGGTTAGAATTGCTCCATGCAGCTGCGAACAATGACGGGATGCCTGGTAATCGCAGCCGCGGTAGTCGGCCTGCCAGGAGCGGCTGGCCAGGTTCCCGGCCTGCAGCCGCTTGAGGGCGTTCCTCCGTTCCCCGCCGACAACCCTCCAACCGAGGCAAAGGTCCGTCTGGGCGAAGAACTGTTCTTCGATTCCATTCTGTCAGGCAACAGGCGGCGCAGCTGCGGCACGTGTCACAAGCGTGAATTGCTGTTCACGGATGGTCTTTCACGAGGCTGGGGGCTGGATGAGAGCGAACTCTCGCGCAAGACTCCCAACTTGCTCAACGTCGGCTGGCAGCGCAGCATGTTCTTCGATGGCCGCGTCAAGACATTGGAGGAGCAAGTCTCGAAGCCGCTCGAAAACCATCGTGAAATGTCGCTTGATCCGGAGGAAGGGGTCGCCCGCATTCGTTCCGACCCGTTCTATGTGCGGCTTTTCGCTGCTGCTTTTCCCAACCAGGAGATTTCGTTCGACCTGGTTGCCAAGGCAATCGCGAGCTTCGAGCGGACCTTGGTTTCCTACGACAGTGATTTCGATCGCTATCTCCTGGGCGACGATGGCGCGATGTCCGATTCTGCTAAGCGCGGGATGCAATTGTTCAGTTCGAAGGCGGGGTGCATCAAGTGCCACAACGGTCCTCTGCTGACTGATCACAAGCTTCACTACACCGGCGTTGCCGAAAGGGACGGTCACGGCATTCCCGGCACCCGGTACAAGACCCAGAGCCTTCGTGACAGCCTCCGCCGCTATTCGTACATGCATAACGGACGCATGATGAGTATCCGGCAGGTAATCGAGCATTACGACCAGGGGGGATCGGCTCCCGAGGGCTTCGAGGCGGAAATCCGTCCTCTGGGCCTCAGCGAATCCGAGAAGGACGACTTGAGGGCGTTCCTGGCTTCTCTGAACGGGCGCGTTCACCGGGTGCCAGGCGATTTCTCGGTAGCAGAGACCGCGGATTTCCCCCAGTCGCCCCAGTCGGCTGACGCTGCGGACTCGGGAGAGTCCGGAGCCGCAGTCAACGACCCGAGCTACCTGAAGCGGTAGCGGTTCAGGTTGCCAATCCATGCCCTCGCGCCCGACTCGAGCGTCAATTCCCTTGGTCCTTGCCTCCGCCTCCCCGCGCCGGGCCGAATTGCTCGCTGGAGAAGGAATCGAGTTCGACCGCTGCCCGGCAGATATCGACGAATCGATGCTCTTGGGGGAGCGTCCCGATGAGTATGTGCGACGTCTGGCGGAAACCAAGGCGCGGGCAGGGTGGCGTCCTGGAACCCGCTCCTTGGGGGCCGACACGATCGTTGTGCTGGGCGGCGAGGTTCTAGGAAAGCCTCGCGACGAGGCCGATGCGAGGCGAATGCTGCGGAGCCTCTCGGGGCAGTCTCATAGCGTGCTGACGGGGGTCGCGGTTTTTGACGGTGAAGCCGCGGAGTCCACATGCGAGGAGACCCGGGTCTGGTTCCGGACTCTCTCCGATCGAGAGATCAACGACTATGTTGCCAGCGATGAGCCCATGGACAAGGCTGGCGCCTACGGGATCCAAGGTGAAGCGGGCAGGTTCGTGGAGCGGATCGACGGTTCCTACGCCAACGTTGTCGGACTACCCGTTGAGGTGGCCGTCGCGATGCTACGCTGAAACGCCATGGGCGAGCGTCCCGCTATCTCGGTGGTTGTTCCGGCCCACAACGAGGAGCCCAACCTACTGCCCCTCTGCGATCGGCTCGTCGTCGTCCTGGAGAACATCGGGAGGCCGTTCGAGATCGTGCTCGTGGATGATGCCTCCACGGATGGCAGCGTGCCGTTGCTGCGCAACTTCGCCGCCAGTGAGCCACGCTTGAAAGTGGTGTGCCTTCGCAGAAACTCGGGGCAGACAGCGGCCCTCGCGGCGGGTTTCGAGGTCGCTTCGGGAGCGGTCGTGGTGGCGATGGACGGCGATCTGCAGCACGCGCCCGAGGATATCCCCGCGCTGCTTGTCAAGATCGACGAGGGCTACGATCTCGCGAACGGCTGGCGGGAGAACCGGGTCGACGGGCTATTGACCCGCCGCTTGCCGTCCCGGCTGGCGAATTGGATGATTCGGAAGCTCTCCGGGGTCGAACTCCGGGATTTCGGCGGTACGTTCAAGGCGTATCGCTCCGAACTGCTCGACCAGTTGCGCCTGTACGGTGACCTGCATCGCTTCATTCCCGTGCTAGCCGCGCTCCACGGTGCCCGGATCGCCGAAGTTCCGATTGGCAATTTCGAGCGCGGGGCCGGCCGCTCCCATTACGGCTTGGGGCGTACTCGAAGGGTGTTCTTCGATTTGATCACGGTTGCGTTCATCGCTCGTTACATGACCCGGCCGATGCACTTCTTCGGTTCGCTCGGCCTGCTGTGTGGCGGCGCGGGCGGCGGCGCGCTCGCGTATCTCGTGGTCAAGAAGCTCCAAGGGGTTCATATCATGCTCGAGCACGGGCCGCTACTGATCGCTGGTTCCGTGCTGGCCCTGACAGGTCTGCAGCTAGTCTGCACCGGACTGATCGGCGAGGTGTTGATGCGCACCTATTTCGAGAGCCAGAAACGTCCGATCTACGGTCTGCACGAGACGATCGCCAGCGCCGAATCTCGTCACTGAGCGTCTCTCGCTGGCGGTTCTTCAGGTTTCACTAGGTCTTTACACCGGCCACGATACCGATGTTCGGTCGCATCGTCTAATCCGACAGATGCACCCGGAGGCACCGCCCGAAAGGGCCCGCGCCGGAACGCACGAACAACCAGGAAACGAGGGAAACGCCATGAATTACACGAAACAAACAGTTGCTGTTGGCATCGGATTGCTGGCACTTTCCGTGACTGCACTTGCACAGCGCGGTCCCGCAAACTCCGGCCGGGGCAACATCGCAGAATCGGCCGTGGAGGAGTTCGGCCTGACCGAAGAGCAGGTGGAGCAAATCCGCGAGATCCGTCGCGAGAGGCCGGACCGGGGTCAAAGCCGGGAAGAGTTCACCGCCTGGAGGGAGGGGCAACAGGAGAAGATCCAGGCCCTCCTGACCGACGAGCAAACGGGACAGATCGCCGAGCTGACCGCAGCCCGCGATCGCATGCGGGCATATGCCGGCGCCGCGGCTCTTGGCTTGGTTCAACCCGGAGGCGGGAATCGAGGGTTTGGTGCTTGGCAGGGCAGAGCACGGCAAGGTGACAGCCGATCGCGTTCTCGGTCTTCCCGGCGCGGGCCGTCTCGCGGTGCCCGTGACGACCGAAGGGATTCTCGATCCTCTCGGCGCGGGTCGTCGCGCGGAGGTCGTGGCGACCGTGGGCGGGGGCGCCGCTGAGTCAGGCGCAAGGTCCCGGCTGGCCAGGCTGCTGGGCAAGTCGGACAGCAGTACACTCCTCCGTGCAGCACTGGGCGGTCCCATCCCGGGGCCGCCCGAATTGGTTGTCGGCGGCCCGGGGCATGCAGGTCCAGCCCGATCTCCGTCCGATCGCGGAAGCGGCCAAGGGCGGCCCCTGGGGGAAACTTTACAAGCTTGCCGTGACGCCGGCGCGTTGTGTGCGTCTCTACAAACAGCTACGCTGCACGATCGCCGATCGCAAGCAGGTCGTCGTAGCAGGGGAACGAACGCATCACGATGTTTGGCACCAGGCAGGCGATCGCGATCGGGCTGGTCGCGCTGACGGCCGTCACCAGCGCTGTCGCCCAGGACAGGCCGCGGCGCGGAAGCCGCGCGGCAAACTCGATTGAGGCTGCCTTTGAATTCCTTGGTCTCACCGCCGAGCAGATCGACAAGATCCTGGAGATCCGCCGCGAGAGCCCCGCGCGAGGCCAGAGCTGGGAGGAGATCGACGCTTGGCGCGAAAGCCAGCTCGCAAGGCTCCAAGACGTCTTGAACACCGACCAGAAGGCCAGGTTGGACGAGCTGGGGGACGCTGGCAAGCGAATGCTGGCGGTGATTAGCGCTGGCTCCAGAGGGTTGTCTCGGCCTCCTCGCGAGGCGCGGGCGGCTGGTTCGGGACGTGGCGGCGCCGGTGGGGGTCAGCGTGGCTCCGGCGCCGGCCGCGGTTCCAGTCGAGGTCGAGGCGGGACCTCTCGCGGCCAACCCGGCGGGGGAGGCGGGGGCTCCGCCCAACGCCCGCGGTCCACGCCACAGGATCGCTGAGACGGCGCGGTCAATTGTGACCGAACTGCCATTGATGTTCCAGTGTCCGTTGGTGCGAGGCGCTGATCGGGTTCCAACCGCATGTGTGCAGCTTGGGGCAGCTCTTCGCAGGGCGCCCCGACGGCGTGGAATTCGTGCCCTAGCCTTCCGCCAGGGCAGCCCTCAGGGCGGATTTCATCGCCGCTTCGTCCGGGGACTGGCCCGTCCACATCTCGAATGCGATCACGCCTTGGTAGACCAGCATCGATAGGCCGTCCAATGTTGGCAGGCCGCGTTTTCTGGCTGCTGCGAGCAGTCGCGTTTCCGGCGGGTTGAACACTACGTCGGCGACGAGCATTCCGTCCGGGGCGCCGGAGAGGTCCACCGCTGGCATGGCATCAACATCGGGATACAAGCCGATCGATGTCGCGTTGACGAACAGGTCACAGGTTTCTGGCACAGGGTAGGTCCCTTCCCACTGCTTGAATCGAACCCGCCCGCCCGTGGCTGCCAACAGGTCCGAGACCATCGTCTCTCCCCGTTTGGCGGATCGGTTAACCACCAGCAAGTCCGAGGCACCCGCAAGCACTAGCTCGGTGCCGATTGCCCGAGCCGCGCCTCCGGCTCCGAGAAGAACCACGCGCTTGCCGTCTGGGTCCATTCCGGCGTCAGCCCGGACCCCCCTCAGGAATCCCTTGCCATCCGTGTTCTCGCCAATCTTTCTGCCGTTGTCCAGGCGGACCGTGTTGACCGCTCCAATGGCGCGTGCTTCAGGGGAGAGGTCGTCCAGGTGCTCGATGACCGCCACCTTGTGGGGGATCGTCAGGTTGATCCCCCGCATGCCCAGGGCCTCCATCGCCTGCATGGCGGCTCCCAGCTTCTCGGCCGACACTTCGAAGTTCAAGTAGCGCCAGTTGAGTCCCGCCGCAGCGAACCCCGCTTCCTGCATCACGCCTGTCGGGTTCTCGGCGACCGGCTGGCCGAAGACTCCGACCAGTTCGGCTTGATAGTTGGCTGGCATGCAGCCCAGTCTATCGTGTGGTTGCGCGCCGGTCAGACGATCTCGCTGATCACCCGTCCGTGCACTTGCGTGAGCCGCTCGTTGCGGCCCAGGTGCGGGTAGTTCAGCTTGTCTTGGTCGAGGCCGAGCTGGTGGAGGATCGTGGTGTGGATGTCGCGGAAATGGTAGGGCTGTTCGATCGCCCGCAACCCGATCGCGTCTGTGGCTCCGACGACCTGGCCCCCTCGCACGCCGCCTCCTGCCATCCACATCGTGAATCCCAGATTGTGATGGTCGCGACCGGCCCGGCCATCCTTCTTCACCTGAGCTTCCGGCGAACGGCCGAACTCCCCTCCCCATAGCACCAACGTTTCGTCCAGCATGCCGCGCTGTTTCAGGTCCTTTAGGAGGGCGGCAACCGGCTGGTCAGTCTGCACGGCCATGCGGATGTGATTCTCTTCGATATCGTCGTGTGCGTCCCATTGCAGCCGGCCCGGACCGCCTCCGGACACGACCGTCACGAACCGGACCCCCTGCTCGACCAGGCGGCGGGCCAGCAAGCAGCGCCGGCCATAGTCATGCGTCGGTTCCGTGCCGACTCCGTACATCTCGAGCGTCGATGCAGTCTCCTTCGAGAGGTCGAAGATCGCAGGCGCTTCGGCTTGCATCTTGAATGCCAGGTCGTATGTTCGGATTCGGGCATCGAATTCGTCGTCGCCTTCCTCGATCGCCGCCCTGTTCAGTGCCTGGATCAGGTCGACTGTCCTCCGGCGTTCCTCAAGACTGATCCCCTCGGGCAGGTCGAGATTCAGCACCGGGCGGGCTCCCGGCCGAAATGTCGTCGGCTGGTAGACCGCGGGCAGGAATCCGTTCATGTACATCGGCTGGCCGGCCTCGAGCGCGCCGTCCGGATCCGGCATCACGACGTATGAGGGAAGGGACCTCGCTTCCGATCCCAGGCCGTAGATGACCCAAGACCCCATCGAAGGGAACCCCGGTACGATCCGGCCGGTCATCAGCTCGTATTGCGCTGCCGAATGCACCACCATGTCCCCGTGGCAGGAGCGCAGCACCGCGATGTCGTCGATGCAACTTGCCGTGTGCGGCAGCAGGTCAGAGACCGCGATCCCCGCCGCGCCGTACTTGCGGAATGTTCGCTTGGTCCCGAGCAACGTCGCGTCGGACTTGACGAACTGGTACTTGGCCTCTCCGAACTCTGCCGGTCGCGGCTGCCCGTCGAGTTCGTTCAGCAGCGGTTTCGGGTCGAATGTCTCGATGTGGCTGGGCCCGCCTGCCATGAACAGGAAGATGACCGCCTTCGCTTTGGGATTCGGCAGATGCGGTGGCTTGGGCGCGAGAGGATCCAGCGCGGTGGCCCCGGATAACGCCTCGCTGCTGCCGATCAATTGCGCGGCAAGGTAGCCCATGCCGCAACAGGAGTCGCGGAGCAACTCCCTGCGCGTGCGGGTGAGTCGGCTGTGCTCGGCCATGGCGAGATCCGCCTCGCCTATTGTACAGCCGGGAGATTCAATTCCCGTCCGCGTCGCTCAGTAGAATGGAAAGTGGCGGATGTCTCTGCTCGATTCCCTGAACCCTCAGCAGCGTGAGGCGGTAACTTGCACCGAGGGGCCGATGTTGCTGCTCGCAGGTGCGGGGAGCGGCAAGACTAGGGTAGTCACCACTCGTGTCGCCTACCTGATCGCCGAGAAGGGCGTCGCGCCTCACGCGATCCTGGCGGTTACCTTCACCAACAAGGCAGCCGGCGAAATGCGCGAAAGGGTCGCGCAGCTACTGGAAGCCCGGGGCGCGGGGGCCGACAGCCAGCCGACGGTTTCTACGTTCCACTCCTTCTGTGTTCGTCTCTTGCGGAGGCACGGCGAGGCGCTGAAAGCGCTTCGACCGGGCTTCACCTGCGGATTCACGATATTCGACTCGGCGGACCAGAAGGCAGTGATCAAGGCGGCGCTGCGGAATCACGGGGCTGGCGTGGAGGGCCTCAGGCCGAGCTCGTTGCAAAGCATGATCAGCCGCGCCAAGAACTTCGGCACAAAGCCAGGGGGCTTGCAGGGCCGCGACCAGCTCGAGACGGATGTGGCCAACCGCGTCTATCGGGCTTACGAGAAGGTTCTGCTCGAATCGAACGCCCTCGATTTCGACGACTTACTGGTGGAGTCGTTGCGGCTACTGGAAGGGTTCCCGGAGATTCGTGAAGCTGTGAGTTCGCGTTTCCACTACTTGATGGTCGACGAGTACCAGGACACGAATCGGCCGCAATACGACATAATGCGCTTGCTGGCGGAACCCCGGCGCAACGTCTGCGCGGTCGGGGACGAGGACCAGGCAATCTATTCCTGGCGAGGAGCGGACATCGGCAACATCCTGGGATTCGAAACCGACTTCCCGCATGCCAGGATCCTGCGCTTGGAGCAGAACTACCGCTCGAGCAAGAGCATTCTGGCGGCTGCAAGCTGCCTGGTCGAGAAGAACAAGCAGCGCAGGGGCAAGCGATTGTGGACTGACGGCCCCTCGGGTCCCCGTCCAATTGCCTACCGCTCCAGCGACGCAACTTCCGAGGCTCGGTATGTCGTGCGAGCCGTCAAGGAGTTTCTGGACCAGGACTCCGAAGCGCGGGTGGCAATCCTGTACCGCACGAACGCCCAGTCGCGATCGATCGAGGAAGTGCTCCTTGAGGCGGGATGCGACTACCTTGTCGTTGGGGCCGTGGCGTTCTACCAGCGTGCCGAAGTCAAGGACCTGCTCGCGTATCTCAAGGCGGCAATATTCCCGGACGACGCCGTCAGCTTGCGTCGTATCATCAATATGCCCGCCCGCGGGATCGGCGCCGCCACGCTCGACCGGCTACAAGGCTATGCTCTCCAGAACGAGTGTTCGCTGTGGCGGGCGATCGAAGCCACGACGAGCCGCCAATTGCTTTCCGCGCGCGCCGGCAAGGCGTTGGACGGCTTCCGGCATCTGATGCAGGAACTCAGAGCCAGGGCTGAATCGGAGCCACTGGGATCGGTGTTGAGTTGGATCTTCGACGAGACAGGGTATCGCCTCATGCTAGAGTCCGATCCGAGTCCTGAAGCCGAGGCGCGGATCGAGAACATCGAGGAATTGCTTACGGCGGCCGCGGAGGCCTCCGCTCGAGGCACGACGTTGCAAGAGTTTCTTGACCAGGCTGCATTGATTGCCGATACCGATGGGATTGACAGAGCCGCGCGGGTCCTGCTCATGACCCTGCACAATGCCAAGGGGCTGGAGTTTCCGGCAGTGGCGATCGTGGGAATGGAAGAGGGACTGCTGCCTCATGAGCGAAGCGTTCGTTCCGGGAATTCCAATGCGATCGAGGAGGAGAGAAGGCTGTGCTACGTGGGCATGACACGGGCGCGGGAGCACCTCCTCCTGACATGCGCCGCCAGTCGGAGGAAATACGGGGCTTCGCCGGAGCCGATGGCCCCCTCTCGATTCTTGCGCGAGATCGGCGGCGAGCTGGTAGATGATCGCTCCCGGTCCGGCCTCGGGCTGGGCTTCGATCGCGAGGTTCTGCCACGGCAGTCCCTGCCGGCAGCAGGCACACGCAAGAACAAGGTCGATGGAGCGGTTCGGACGCACGATTCCGTCGATGCGGTGGCGGAGTTCTTCCGGGAGCGCGGCGTCCCAGTCGATGTTCCTGCCAGGCGCACAACTCCAGCGGTGACGTCCGCCGTCTCGCCGCCTCCAAGGCAGCCCAAGCTCGGTCAGGCGGTCAAGGAATTGAGGCGCCAGGGGCCGTTTGCCGCCGGGTCTCGGGTCCGCCATCCGAAGTTCGGTATTGGCGTCGTGCAGCGTCGCGACGGCGACGGCCCGGGAGCGAAACTTTCCGTGTACTTCCGGGATTACGGATTGCGGAAGTTGGTCGCGGGCTACGCGAAGCTACAGGAGGTCTGAGCCCGCTGCTACGCCGCCCTGGCGGCGGCGGTCCAGTCCTTCAGCGCCCGTTGGATCTCGTCGCGGACGCGACGAAAAACCGCCATCCGCTCTTCTGGCGTGCCGGTTGCGCCGGCTGGGTCATCGAAGCTCCAATGGATTCGCCGGACGCATTCGGGAAAGGTCGGGCAATTCGACGCGGCGCTGTCGCAAACGGAGATCACTGTATCCACGCCGGCGCCGAGATAGGAATCGACATGTTCGGATTGCTGGTCTCGGATGTCGATGCCGATTTCCCGCATCGCTGCCACCGCGTTCGGATGGACCCCGTGCGGGTTCGTTCCGGCCGAGCATGCCTCGAATCGATCCCCGTCCAGCGAGCGCAGCAGCCCTTCGGCCATCTGGCTGCGGCAGGAGTTGCCGGTGCACAGAAAAAGGACTTTTTCCTTGGTTCCCACGGTTTGGGGCATGGCGCGGACCTTAGAGACCCGGAGCCGGTTTGGTGTTGAGTAGCCGGTTCAATTCGCCCCGCGCGAGTTCCGCCGCTGTCGAGCCTGGGAACCGCTCAGTGACCGAATCGAACACCTCCACGGCTTCGTTGAGACTCCGCAGTTCGAGCAGGCACATGCCCTGCTTGTAGAGCGCGTCCGAGGCTTGCTTGCTCAGCGGGTATTTGCTGTACACTTCAGCGAATTGCTTCGCCCCCTCCTCGTACTCGGCAGCTGCGAAGTAGGTCTCGGCCAGGAATAGTTGTGCCTCGGCAGCTCGGGCATGTGTCGGATACAAGGCCAAGTAGTCTTGGAAAAGGGTGCGAGCCGACTCGATATTCCCCCTGTTGTAGTCTGCCAGTCCACTCTCGAAAATTGATTCGCTCGCGTTCACCTCTGCGACGTCGCTCTCCGACCCCTCTTCGCCTTCGGCCGGAGGGGGTAGTGTCGTGAGGTGGGTCTTGATGTCCCTTACGTCTCCGTAGAGGCGTTCCAGCGAGGCTCCCATTTCCTCGACCATTGCTCGCAACCCGGAGAACTGCTCCGTCAGAGAGTCAACTTTGGCGGTTGTTGTTCGCTGGGGTTCGGTTAGCGCGTTGTCGAGCGAGGAGAGAGCGCGCTCAATCACGGTCAGGCCTGCCGAGAGCTTGTCCTGCTTCTCGATGTCTTGCTTGATGAGCGCTTCAAGCCCGGCGAGCCGGTCGGACAACTTCGTGTCGAATTGACGCAACGAGTCTTGAACGAGAGCCATGTCGCGCTGCAGCTGAATGATCTGTTGCTTCTGGTTCTGGCCGACCGTTGCCGGAACGAGGAAGGTTCCGCACAGGAGAGCGAGGGCTAGGGCTTTCAACGACACCATATACCTCCAACAGCGTGCTGCTTGCGAAGCGGCCCGCCTTAACTCAACAGACGAATGGGTCGCGACACGCGTTCCAATCGCCGGTCGAGATCTCAAATGTCTCCCCTGGAACGCGCAACCCGCCTGCCAGCATTGGCTGGCCGTTATGGGTTGCGCTACGAGATCCAAGGTGCATAAGCTGCTGAGCTGAATCGCGAAAGACGGCTACCGCAGCCTCAGGTGAGCGCGGCGGTTCCGCTGGTAACAGCTCTCGTCCTGTTCAGAACAAACCGGCCGTTCCTCGCCCAAGCTCACCTTGGAGAGCTTGCTGGCAGGCACGCCGAGATTCACCAGGAATTCCATCGCCACCGTCGAACGGCGGTCTCCCAGTGCCAGGTTGTACTCTGTCGTGCCACGCTCGTCGCAGTGGCCCTCGATCAGGAACGCCGCGGAGGGATACTCCTCCAGCAATTCCTTGAGGGCCGTGGCGTTTGCACGCAGCGCGTCGGCGGCGTCAGGCCGGATATCGCTCTTGTCGTAGTCGAAGAGCGCGTCACGGATGCTGGCCGAGCTGAACGCCTCGGACAGGTCCGGCTTTGGCGGCGGCGGGGGCGGAGGCGGCGGAGGTGCCCTCACCGTGACCATCGCGGATGCCGATGCCGTCTTCCCGTCGGCGTTCTTGACTGTGATCGTGTACTCGGTCGATCTCGTGGGAAAGACCTCGCGGGATCCGCTTGTCGCAACCGAGCCAATCCCTTGGTTCATCTCCGCACTCGCGGCGTTTTGGGAATTCCACTTCAGTGTGGCTGACTTTCCGCGCTCGATCGAACTCGGTTCCGCCGTGATTCCTACCGTCGGCGCTGGCGCAGCTGGCGGCGGTGGGGGCGGCGGCGGCGGTGGGGGCGGCGGAGCCTCCTTCTTGCAGCCGAACGCGAACAGCGTCAGGAAGATCCCAGCCGCGATCAGAATGATTTTCTGCTTCGAACGCATATGAGTTGCTTTTCCTCCGTTTGAGTCCCCGCGCTGTTGCGGGACAGCAATACACTAGGTAACGCCAACAGGATAGCGCAACCGCCGTCTCGCAACAAGTCTATCTTGTGGCCCAAACGGGCGATTCGTTGAGTCCGCGGCTTGTTAATTGGTTGAGTTGCGTGCCATCCGCGCGCATCGACCAAATTTGTGTGCTTCCCATTCTATCCGAAGCGAACACGATGTGGGTGCCGCTAGGGGAGAACGTCGGATGCTCGTTGCGCCCCGCACTGTGGGTAAGCTGCGTGTACCGTTTGCTCGCCAGGTCCACCAGGAAGATGTTGTAGTTCCCGATCTCGTATCCGCGGGTCCAGGCGAACACCAGTCGCTTGCCCGTCGGATCCCACGCAGGCTGCACGGCATCACCGCCTCCATTCGACAGCCGCCGCCGGTTTGTGCCGCTGGTGTTCATCACGTAGACCTGCGGCGTGCCCGTCGCGTCCGAGACGAACGCGATCTCCGCGCCGGTCCTCGGATTGACCGACGGATGGAGATCTAGCGACCGCGAGTAAGAGATCCTGCGCAGGTTGCCGCCGTCGATGTCAGCCTTGTAGATCTGGCTGCTGCCGGATGCCGAAGAGGCGAAATAAATCGAATTGCCGTCCAAACCGAAACTGGGCATCGAGTTCATTGACGCCTCTTGGTTGTAGAAGGGCAGGCGGCGATTTGTCGCTAGCGAGTGTAGGTAGATCTTTGGAATGCCTTCGACATACGTCGTGAACGCGATTCGCCGTCCGTCCGGCGATATCGCAGGCGTCAGGCTTAGGTTGCGGTAGTTCGTAATCCGCTGCTTGTTCCTGCCGTCGTAGTCCATGGCCCAGATCTCTTTGCGATCGCTGCCCTCCTCCTTGTGGACGTAGTAGATACGGCTGCCCGCCAAGCCTTCGCCCAGCCCAAGGTTCTGGAGAATGTCGCGGGCGAACTCGAAAGCCATTTCACGGGCGCCCGTGACGTTGGGTTCGCTGTAGTAGAGCTTGCCGAAGACATAGGACGCCTCGACAGATTCCTGGGTGACGTCCGCTAGGTAACCCGAGAGTGCGAGTCGGCCGTTGGCTTCCTTCACTTCGCCGTATACGAGGTAGCGGGCCATGACCGGCACGTCCGCCCATGCCCGCAGGTAGAAGCCGCGAGCGCCGAGATCCTCCGGCATTTTCTTCTCGTCGCTTTGGAAGTCCTCCGGCTTCCGGGGCGAGAAGCGCGGATAGAAGCTGTGTGGAACCATGTCGAGGCGCCCGGAAGCTTCGAGCGCCTTCCACAGCTCGTTGTTGAAGTACTTGACGGGATCGGCCGTGCTCAGCGCTGGTCCCACGATCTCGGGCACGGCAATGCGCGGGTCGCGGATCTCGTCGGTGAGTTCGATGACGGCGTCGGGCGTCCTCTGCGCCGCCAGTGGCAGCGTAGTGGCGAGGAAGAGACCGATGCATCGAATCAGTAGGTGCTTCATGACTGCTTCTATCTCCAGTTTGCCTTTTTCCGGGGTCTCAGTCCAATCGGAAGTGCATTTCGATCACGACTGACCGCTTGCCGATCCCCGCCGGCAGGGGGCGCACGGGACTGGCGTTGCTGATCGCCCGCCTGGCGGAGATATCGAGTGTGCGATTACCGCTCGACTGGGTGATCGTGATTTGGTCGATCTGTCCGGTGCGATGAATGACGAACGACGTGATGACCGGCTGGGAAGAGCCCCCGAGGACCTGGCCGAGAGCCGTCCGCCACTGCTCGCCGATCGCCTGTTGCAGGATTTGTGCGTACCAGCCGAAACGGGTGCCAAACGGTCCTCCTTCGCGTCCACCGAAGCCCAGCGCGCCTCCCGGTGCGGCTCGGTACAGGTCACTGCTGAGTGCTTGTCCCTTCGAGGATCTCAGCTCGTTGGGCTTGGCTTCGCCGGCGCTGCGCTGCCCCACCGCGCGCTCTTGCTGGGTCTCGGCCTTCTTGCGCGGCGTGGCGGGAACTGGCGCGGCTGGGACTTCCTCCGGGGCGGGCTCGGGTGCCTCGATTTCCGTCGATCGCCGGAAGGAGTCCGGGGCCGGAACTTGATTGCGGCTTGGATTGGCGACCGGGTTGGGCTCGTCAGCCCGTGCGACGTTGATCGGGACGCTGGCAACGGCCACGATGCCTCCCCCGCCGGCCGCGTCAGGCGAACCCAGGTTGATCGTTGGGTTGAAGAATCCCCACAGCACCGAGGCGACGAGCAGGATCGCGTGGCAGGAAGCCGAAACCGCCAGCGGAGCTCCCAGTCGTTCGGTCTCTACAGGCACATGCGATCCTCTCGCTCGTTGCGGTGTCTCTCGGCTTAGGGGCTTGGCCGCGGGTTCTTCTCGAGCGGCTTCGTCACGACGTTCACGTTGACCTTGTTCACGCCGCACTCGGCGATCACCGGAGCGACGATCTCCCATGGCGTCGAGCGGTGAGCTCGCAAGTAGATGCCCGGTTGTTCGGGATTCTTCTCCTTGGCCAGTTCGGCGACCTCGTAGACGCTCACCGGCTCGTCACCGAAGAACAACTCGCCCTTGGAACTAATGTTGACATACGCGAATTGTTTGTCGGTTGTGGAGACCTCGCGGGTACGGGGCACGTCAATCTCCAAACCGAATTCAACGACACCTGCCGTGATCATGAAAATGATCAGCAGGACCAGCACGACATCGACGAATGGTGTGATGTTGATCTCGGCGATATGGTGATTGTCCCCAGGGTCCGGGCTACTGGTTTGCAGCGCCATCTTGTGCTCCGTATTCCTTCTCCGCCAGATTGACGAACTCTAATCCGAAGTCTTGCATGCGCGAACGGATTTGGCGCAGCCTCGAGGCATATAGGTTGTAGAAAATCAGCGCGGGGATGGCGGCGAATAGCCCCAATGCCGTGGCCAGCAGGGCTTCGGCGATGCCGGGCGCCACGGCCCTCAATGTAGCCCCGCTCGATTCCCCGAGACCACGGAAGGCTTCCAGCACCCCCCACACTGTGCCGAACAGGCCAATGAACGGCGCTGCCGAAGCAGTCGTTGCCAGCATGCCGAGGTTGCGCCGCAAGCGTGACGACTCTTCGCTGATGCCGAGGGCCAGCGCCCTGTCAACCGAGGCGGGATTCCTGATCAGGCCATGCGTGTTGACTTGGCGGGCGACTTCCGCATAGCCGAAGTCGAAGACAGTCACGAGCGGGGACGGCCGGTACGGTTCGGTGGAGGAGTTCAATTCCACCAGCTTGCCGATCCTGCGGAAGGTTCGCAGGAACGCGGAGTTGGCCTTGGCCGCGCGCGACAGAATGCGGTGCTTAGAGAACGCCAGCGCCCACGACCACACGGACATCACCGCCAGGATCGCGAACACGACGAAACCGACAGGCCCCACTTGGAGCAGCAGGCCCAGCAGGGTTGACTGGTCAACGGCGACTGCGATCTCTTCGGCGGCGGTTGGATCGATCTCGGCTACCTCGTCGGCGGCAGCTTGTAGCAGCAGGGCAAACGATAACGCTGACATCCGGGCAGGTCCTGATAGGGGCAGAGCCGAGTCGCGATCCAGTGCGGATCACGATCCACAATTCTACTACTTCCCTACTATAGATTGTAGTGGTTTCTGCAAATGCCCCAGTGCTATGCGGGGCAGTTGCCCAAAACTCCCAACAGTGCCGGCTCGCTGGCGGTAACTGGAACGGTCCCGAACGAGCGGAATGCATGGATTCAACCGCCAAGGGCGATCCGATCTTCGTGCACACGGGCGGCTATCCTAGATGAGGCAGTCGCCAGGGATCTTGTCGCGGTGATTCTTGCCGAACCCGTCGGCCGCAGCCATGCTGCACGAACTCGACATAGAAGGCTACGCAGTGGTGGAACGCCTCCGCGTTCCGTTCCAGCCCGGGCTCAATCTGCTGACCGGTGAGACAGGCAGCGGCAAGTCGATTGTCGTGGATTGCCTGGCACTGCTGTTCGGCGCGCGTGCCAGCGCCGAAGTGGTCCGCACCGGCGTGCGCCGCGCACGTGTCTCGGGGATATTTGACGTTCCCCAGGGTCCGGAGGTCCTCGCGAGGCTTGCCCAGTCCGGCATCGAAATCGACGGCGACCTGATCATCGAGCGGCAAGTGCTGTCGAGCGGCAAGAGCCGCGCATACGTCAACGGGGCGCCCGCAACAGTGGCACTGCTGCGAGACCTTGCCCAGCACCTCGGAGACATTCACGGGCAGCATGAGCAGCAAACACTGCTGTCGGCAGCGTCGCAGCTTCGCATGCTCGACTCGTTCGCCGGGACGCCTCCGGAAGTCGATGGGATCGGCCAGGTATATCGCCAGTGGCGCGCGTGCGGGGATGCACTCGAGCGCCTCCGGGGCAACGAGCAGGAGCGATTGCAGCGCGTCGATCTGCTTCGCTACCAAGCCGGCGAGATTCGCGAAACCGGACCCGAGCCGGGAGAGGACGACCAGCTCTACGCTGAACGGCAGCGGCTCGGCAATGTCGAGCGGTTGCGGCAGCGTTGTTTCGAGGCCTACGGTGCCGTGTACGATTCGCCGACCTCGGCGTCAGCCCAGGTCAAGTCCGCTGCCGGTTGCCTGTCTTCGGTGGGGTCTGTTGATGAGCGTCTGCAGCGTCTTGCCGAGAGTCTCGAGGAAGCCCGCGCAACCGTTGACGACGTGGCTTTCGAGGTACGGTCCTATCTCGAACGGCTGGAAGCGAACCCGGACCGGCAGGAACAGGTTGAAGAGCGGCTGGCATCGCTGGAGAAACTGAAACGCAAGTACGGACCGTCGCTGGCGAGTGTGCTGGCTTATGCCGACAGTGCCGAGGCCGAGCTGGCATCGCTGGACCGCAGCGATAGAGAGATCGAACGTCTTGGCGGGGAGCTTGACGCGGCTTCCAGGCGATACGCTGACCGCTCGTCTGCGCTGTCAAGAAAGCGCCAATCGGCAGCGTGCGAGCTTGCGGCCCGCGTCATGCGGGAGCTCGGCGACCTGGCGCTGGAGAAAGCCCGCTTCGAAATCCGTGTCGAGGCGTCGGAGGACTGGGGTCCGCACGGCCTGGATCGCGTTGCGTTCCTGTTCTCGGCAAACCCCGGCCAGCCGGTCAGGCCTCTCGCTCAAGTTGCATCCGGTGGGGAGCTCTCGCGAGTCGCTCTTGCGCTCAAGACCTGCCTGCTCAAGACTGCGCGGACTGGCAGCTATCGGCGTGCGCTCGTGTTCGACGAGATTGACACCGGTGTCGGAGGCAGCGTGGCGGCGGCGATTGGGAGAAGGCTCAAACAGCTGGCCGCTGGCAGCCAGCTGCTGTGCGTCACGCACCTGCCGCAGATCGCGGGCTTCGCCGACGCGCACTTCCAGGTCGCGAAGGCCGAGGTTGGCGGCCGGGCGGCTGCCACTGTCACTGAACTCGCGGAGCCGCACCGGGTCGAGGAACTTGCGCGCATGCTCTCCGGAGATCAGGTCACGGACGCTGCTCTCGAAAACGCCCGGGAATTGCTGCGTTCGGCGTAGTACCGCCCTGCCGGGCCCACATGTCGCACGGGCTCGCCTACCGGACCACCCAGATTGGCGATGACCACGCGATTTCGTCATTGGCCTGGAGCGCTCGCACGTAGTAGAAGTTCTCGCCCTCTGGCGGTTGGCGGTCGTTGTATTCAAATTCGACGTCCGTCGTTTCCGGGTTTGCCGTGTAGATCACCCGGTTGTTCCGGATCAGCGCCACCTCCCGAACGATCGCGGTTCCCAGGATCGTCGCGCGGATTGCGGGAACCGCCCCGTTGACGCTGATCTCGTCCCCCATGAACGCTTCGCCGATCCGAAAGTCGACCACGATATTGTCGGTGGCCGCGTACGTGTGCCGCTTCCGGATCCCCTGGAACACCCCTTCGCGTGTCGCTTCCTCCGCGTAGACCATTGCGTACGACATATGCGTCGACAGATGGTCCGAACTCGCGATCACGCCGAGGCGGTGGCCCTTGGCCCACGCCGCCGCAACCATTCCGTTCTCATGGATCGTTTCAAGCATGGCTGATCCCTCCGAAGGGTAGTTGTCGCCCTTGTCGGAGAACGGGCATCCTGTGCATTCGTAGCTATATCGGTCCCCCTGGAAAATCTCGACTACCGGTTCCAGTTCGGGGTCGTTGTCACGCCAGTCCGTGCCCATGTTCGTGGCGGAGGTGTGCGAGATCGCCAGGCCGCCAGTGCGGCGAATCTCCTCGTACAGCATCTTGGTGTCACCCTCGATGACCGCCCCGATTCCGTTATGCCGCTGCATGTACTCTTCGGGCCTCACGAAGAAGGGGACGTTCTGGATGCCGCGCCTGGTATGAAAGACGTTGCGATGTCCGTTCGGATAGCGCACGGAGCGCTCGTAGCCGAACAGCGAGGCATAGCCTTCGGTGTGGAAGATATCGGCAACCTTCTCGGTGAGCCACCACCAGTACGTCCTGTCTGCGCCGTACTGGTGGTCCGAGATGAATCCCCAGTCCATCGCCGCCGCATCGAGCATGTAGCGGTAAAAGTCCAGTATCGAGCCGTCCGGCGAACCCCGCAGGTCCATGGAGAGCTCCGTGTGCCTATGGGTGTCGCCCCGCAGGATGCGGAGTTGCTTGCCGCCCACCCGTACCCTGAAGTTGCGAATCCGGCGCACGTCTCGGTCCTCGTTCGGATGGGCGGTGGGACGAGCGTGCACGGTAGGTGCCCGGTCCGACAGCCGCGGCTGGGATGCCCCCATGTCTGGTTCGTAACGGGCTGCGTACACGTTCTCGATGACGGTCTCTTCAGGCAGGTTGACCATCACGGAAAATGTAGGATGGCCGTCGCGCGGCCACGCGATCCAAAGCCCGTCGGTTGCGGGAGTGGCAGACGCGAACATGCTCGAACGCCCACGGCTGTATGGCAGCATTGCCGGCTCGCTCCAGCCGTCCGCCGTCAACGTGGTCACAAAAAACCGCCAATAGTCCGCAAGCCTGCGGCCCTGTCGATTGCGAATCAGGAGGTGCAAGCGGTCTTGGTCGTCGACGACCAAGCGGCCGTAGTGATGCAATTGGCCGTCCTCCGGTGTGTAGACCTTTTCGCCGCGGTCGATAGCGAATGGCGCCGCCATGCCGAGCCTGCGCTCGCCGTCGTAGGCTGCCACTTCGACTCCGCGCAGATCGTAGATCGGGTAGCCGGGCGCCGTCCCCACCGGATCCAGGCGCCCTTGGTCCTTGGCCCAGTTCACTCGGCCGGCCTCGTAGCTGACCCAGACGCGATCGCGGCTGTCGACTGCCAGATCGGGCCGAGCCTCGAGGCGTTCGGTTGATGCGACTTCGATTGGCTTGCCTGGCCGGCCGTCTTCGATTCGGCGCATGAGCACGTCGTAGCGGCCTTTGTCGTAGGTGTCCCAGGCCACAATCCCGACCCCGCGCGAATCGATCGCGACAGCTGGCTCCCAATCGTTGCGGGGACTGACGCTCACCAGTGTTTCCTCCCCCCACTTGCCGTCCTCGTACGCCATATGGAAAATGTCGGACTGCGCTCCCCGGAATGCCTGCCAGGCGAGGTGGATCTTGCCGTCGCGAAACGCGACGTCGTGATCGAAGTCGGATTGTCCCGAGTTGGTAAGCCTGTGCAGCGGGCCGAAGATTGTTCTGTCGTACCACCGGGCATAGAGATCGAAATTGCCGTCCACCTGCTGGGACCAAATCGTCCAGACCCTGCCTTGGGCATCGAATGCCAGTCGCGGCTTCCAGACATCCCCGCTCACGCCGGGCACTTGTGTCCAAGTGCCCCATCGCCGGTTGGCGTTGTCGTACCGCGCCAGCCGCACTTCGTCGAGGAAACCATCAAAGCTCGACCACGTCATCCACACCTCGGAACGGTCCGCGGGGTTTGTCACGATGTCCGGAAAATCGTCCGAGCGCGTGTCCTCGGTCATGCGCATCGCCTCTACGATGCGCGGGTCCAGCGCTGGTTCGGGTTCGGGGTCGCGAGGTCTCATGAAGGATTCGGACTCACCGAGGTCGGGGATGTTCTCTCGAGCGACCTCGTGCTGGGCGGGCGCGTCAGGCCGCAGTCGGCCCGGCTGGGCGTCGTTCGGCTGCCCTAGCGCCGAGGCAACCGCCCAGATGCCCAGGCACGCGACCCGGATGGCCGTGGCACGCGACGTAGCGGCGCGACCTGCGCGGGGAGATGGGCAGCCTGTTTCCAAGGGCATGACGAAGTGGCAGCCGGCCCGTTCTAGCGGAGCGGCGCCCCGCAGGCGGCCGGGTCTGCATAATTCTACCGAAACGCGGCAATGGCTTTCATGTCTCTGCCCAGTAGGGCAGAATGTGGTTAGGGACGAGCGGCCGGCCCCGGCTCGTACGGTCCGATCAGGGCCTCAAATCGCAGGCGGAAGTCCAGCAAACGGCATGCAACTCGATTCAATCCGATCGATCGCGCGCGACGCGGGCACGGCGATCATGCGCGTGTATGCCCGCGAGTTCCGCGTCCGGCGCAAGGCCGACAGATCGCCGTTGACCGATGCGGATTCGATCGCCCACCGGATCATCGTGGATGCTCTCGAGGCCGAGTACCCGGGAATCCCGATCCTGTCGGAGGAGAGCTCCGAAATTGCCCCCTACTCCGTGCGCAGGGGATGGACACGTTACTGGTTGGTGGATCCGCTGGACGGCACGAAGGAATTCGTCAAGCGCAATGGACAGTTCACGGTCAACATAGCGCTCGTCGAAAACGGGTGTCCGGTTGCGGGCGTCGTGTACGCCCCGGCTCGGGACTGGATGTACTGGGGATCGGTCGGGGACGGCGCGTTCAAGTCCGCCGGCGGAGGCGAGCCTGTTCAGATCCGGTGCGCAATGGTTCCGGAGTCGGGGGCATTGCGGGTCGTCGGCAGCAAGTCCCACCTTTCCACTGAAACTAGGGAGTATCTCAAGGCTCTCAGGTTCCAATACGGCGAAGTCTCGTTCGTCGCCATGGGCAGTTCCCTCAAGATTTGCCTCGTCGCGGACGGATCGGCGGAACTGTACCCCCGGCTCGCGCCGACCATGGAGTGGGACACAGCGGCGGCCCACGCAGTGCTCATCGCCGCTGGCGGACGGCTTCTCGATCACGGCACCGGGTATGAACTCCGGTACAACAAGGACAACTTGCTGAATGGCTGGTTTGTCGCGGAAGGCAAGCGGCTTGGAAGCTCCCCTCGGCAACAGCGCGACCAAGCTTCCGCAGCGTGATTGAAATGCCCGAGTTGGAGCTGTTCGTCGAGTTCAGCGGATTGACTCTGGAAGATTCCCTTCATCGGATCTTGTCGGAACTGGACGCAGAGACAGGCACTTTGCACGATCTGGGACAAGACGGTCTGTTGCATCTGCGAGCCCACGCCGGCAGCATTCCTGAACATTTGCTCACGATCATCGAGCGGATCCCCGTCGGCAAGGGCATGGCCGGATTGGCGGCTGAGCGCGGGGAGCCTGTCCAGATCTGCAATCTCCAGTCGGATGCGAGCGGAGATGCAAGGCCCGGGGCGCGCGCGACCGGCATGCGCGGATCGATCTGTGTTCCGATGAGGAGGCACGGTCAGATCGTTGGAGTGCTCGGCGTTGCGGTTGCCCGGGAACGGGAATTCAGCTCCGCCGAATCCACGTGGCTCGAGAATGCCGGAGCTACCCTGGCCCTGGAACTGTAGGTAGCTCTCATGCCCATTCCCCTAGTCAACCTGGATCCGAAGAACATCCCTGCCAATCCCTGGATCCGGCTGCACCCCGCAGACAACGTGGTCGTGGCGCGAGTGCACATTCCCGCTGGCGCGACGCTGGATTTCGAAGGCAGCTCCCTGAAGACGGTCCAGGCGATCGCGCCCGGCCACAAGATTGCGGTCCAGACGATCGCCGAGGGCGAGACCGTATACAAGTACGGCGAGGAGATCGGACGAGCCGGCACGACGCTATCGCCGGGGGCTTGGGTCCATACGCACAACCTGCTGTTCGATATCAACGAGAGGGAGTACGAGTTCGGGACGGTGGCCTTGGAACTCGACGATCTGCCGCTGCCCTCCAAACGGACATTCTTGGGATATCCTCGTGCGGACGGTCGGGCAGGTACTCGCAACTACGTCGCGATCGTCGGCGCCAGCCACTGCGCGGCCTACGCCACCGAACGGATTGCCGCGGCATTTCGCGAGGCAAATTTCGACGGCACGGGAGTCGATGGGGTCGTCGCCCTGCCTCACGAGCACGGTTGCGGTCAAGGCCAGGGTGCGGATCTGCGCTTGCTGCAGCAGACCCTGGAGGGACTGGCGGACCATCCCAACGTTGGTGCCGCCCTCGTAGTTGGACTGGGCTGCGAGGTCAACCAGATCGGCTACTATGTCCGGCCGGGGGCAGCGCAGCGGGGCGAGGTGATCCGCAGAGGGCTCACGCTGCAGGAGAGCGGCGGTACGCGGAGGGTCGTCGAAGACGGCACCAAGGCGGTCCGGGAGTTGATCGAGGCGGCTGGCCGGACGCAGCGCCAGCCCTGTCCCGTCTCGCAGATCGCCATATCGCTCGAATGCGGCGGTTCCGACGCCTTTTCCGGGATCACGGCGAATCCGGGCGTGGGCTATTGCGCTGACTTGGTAGTCAAGCAGGGAGGCACGGCCTGCCTCGGAGAGACCACCGAGATCTGGGGTGCCGAGCACTTGCTGACGCGGCGCTCGGCCAGCCCGGCAGTCGGTCAGCGGTTGCTCGACATGCTGGATTGGTACTTCGACTATGTCGGCCGGTTCAAGGATCCCGTCACCTTCAACAGCAACCCCTCGCCCGGGAACATGGCTGGAGGGATCACCAACATCGCGGAGAAGTCGCTGGGGGCCGTGGCCAAGGGAGGCCGCTCGACCCTTGCCGCCGTGTATGACTATGCCGAGAGAATCACCGAGAAGGGCTTTGTTTTCATGAATAGTCCGGGGTACGATCCGGCCTCGGTGACAGGCATGGTTGCCGGCGGGTGCAACATCTGCCTGTTCACCACCGGTCGCGGCAGTTGCTTCGGATTCGCGACCGCCCCGGTGATCAAGGTTGCATCCAATTCCGAGACCGCCAGTCACATGGACGAAGACATGGACATCAACGCCGGCACGGTTGCAGATGGCGACGAAGACATCGCCACTCTCGGAGGTCGGATGTACGACACGCTGCTTGAGGTTGCCTCCGGCCAGAAGACTTGTAGCGAGCGGCTCGGTCATCGCGAACTGATGACTTGGCGCATCGGCCCCACCCTTTGAACTGCGGGCTTCGGCGCGCTGTCCCGGTGGGAAACCGTTACGATGGTATTTGGGAGCCGGGGTAGCTCAGTCGGTCAGAGCGACGGACTCATAACCCGTAGGTCGGCGGTTCAAGTCCGCCCCCCGGCACCACTATAGTCCTGCAAGAAGTTGAAATATAAGTACTTATATAGAACCGAAGATCCTGGCAACTACCAGAGGTGCCACTTTGTGGTTTGGTCAATTTCGTGGTATCGCGGGCTGAGGCGCCTTGGTTGCCGCGTAGCGACCATCACCGAACGGTCTCGTAGGGGCGACCTGTGGGCGGCGTGTGAGCCTGTTCGTGCACCGGAGTCTGTGGTATGGATGGACTGGCTAAGGAGAGCTGGGTGAGGGAAGTGATCGAGGCCAACACATAGCCGGTCATTTGCATGTTCCGAAGGAAAACGATCAGCGTTCCGACGGAAAAGAAATCAGGGTTCCGAAGCGAAAGTGATCGAGAATCCGAAGTGAAAATGCATCTCGGCTCAGGCGAAGCCGGAATTCTTCGCCGAAGCGATCCCTTTCGGGGCAAAAGGATTGCCTTTTCTGCCACACCGATCCCGGTGGCGGGCGCACTTGGAACGAGCGGGGACACTGGCTGATGGCTCCCAAGACGGACAGCGGTCAGGAGAACATCTCTGTCTGCTGGCTCAGTGACTATGTTGCGCCGTCAAGCTCCGCGAGAGTACTCAGGCGATGTCGTATCGTCGAAGTACACCCCGCTGGATCAGGTCGACAGTGCGTATGTCGCCGACCTAGAAGTCGCATGGGTTTGGGCGGCGTTCGACAACTCGAATTACATCGAGCCGGGTCGCTCCCCAAACGGTCAGCCCAGCAGAGCCGAGAGAGCCAGATTTCCCGATGGATTCAAGGCAACGCCGCTCATGGTCGGAGGCAAGCTCTTCATCCGCACGAATTTCAGCGGAGTTGCCGCGATTGATCCTGGGCCGGTGCGACCCTGTGGACCTACGATCCGGGAACGGCCGCGTGGGGCCGGCCGGGAATCTTCGGGTTTGCGACGCGCGGACTCGGCTACTGGCGTGATGGCGACGAATCGCGTATCCTGCTCTGCACTGGCGACAGCTATCTGGTCGCCCTAGACCCGGCGACCGGAGAGCCCATCCAGAACATTGGGGACAACGGTCGCACAGACCTGACGGTCGACTCGCGGCGGCCGCTGATTCGCTCGCTGATCAATTGCAGCGCTCCGCCGACCATTGTTGGCGACGTGGCCGTGGTCGGAAACCAGATCGTCGACGGTCCGCTGGCAAGAGCGCGCACGGCGGTGGCCGCAACTGGAAAGGGAGCTGGCCAGTAGGCGACGTGCGCGGCTATGACATCCGCACTGGCAAATGCCTGTGGACGTTCCACACAATCCCCCAAGAAGGACAGTGCGGCAATGACACCTGGGAGGGAGATTCGTGGAAATGGATGGGCAACACCAACGTCTGGTCCATGATGAGCGCGGACGAGGAGTTGGGTCTGGTCGATCTTCCGGTAACAGGTCCGACGTTCAATTTTGCCGGAGATTTCCGGCTGGGCGACAACCTGTTCCCCAACAGCATCGTCTGCCTCAACGCCAATACCGGCGAGCGAGTCTGGCACTTCCAGACGATCCACCACGACATCTGGGACTGGGGCCTGCCCGCGGCCCCCAGCCTGATCGACATCACCGTTGATGGCCAGGCCATCCCTGCCCTGACGCAAGTTACAAAGACGGGCTTCGTGTTTGTGTTCGATCGGCGGACAGAAGAACCGGTCTGGCCTATTGAAGAGCGGCCCGTACCCGAGAGCGAAATCGAAACGGCCGCAAAGACACAGCCGTTCCCGGTCAAGCCGCTGCCTTTCGAGATGCAAGGCGTCAGCGAGGATGACTTGATTGACTTCACTCCGAAGATCAAGGCTCTCGTCCTTGAGGCAGCCAAACCATTTCGTCTGGGACCGTTGTATGAGCCGCCTTCACGGCAAGGCACGATTCAAGTACCCGGCTGGGGTGGCGGCGCAAATTGGGGCGGTGGCGGATTCGATCCTGAGACCGGTTATCTGTACGTGTCCTCGCGTCGGCAGTACACCGTCGTCGGAATGCAACCGGTCGATGATCCCGGGGTGCGAGGCTACGACAACGAACACAAGTTCTACAGGGCGGCAGTGGATGGCTTGCAGATCGTCAAGCCGCCATACGGAACCTTGACGGCGTACGACATGAATCGCGGAGAGATCGCCTAGCAGACGCCGCATGGCAACGGCCCGCGCCAGCACCCGCTGCTCAAGGACCTAAACCTGCCCCCGCTAGGCAATCCGAATGCCGCCGGCACATTGGTGACCCGCACGCTGTTGTTCGTCGGCGATCGCGGGCACGCGAATGAGTCGGCCTATCTCCGGGCCTACGTCAAGGCTACGGGAGAGACGCTGTGGGAGCACAAGCTTCCGGGCAGGCAGCACATTGTCATCGGTGTCGGCGGAGTGGCCGAGCCTGCTCGGCTAGTGGCGTTTCGGCTTCGGCAGAAATGGGAGTCAGGGCAATGTCTTCCCGGCCGAGGACAGCACATGTGGGAATACCGCACATGATAAAGCCATTGGCTGAGCTGCGGCTCATAGTTCGCGTGAGACTTTTCCGCCTCGCAACACTCGTGTTGCTGCGATGAACTCGCCTAGGTTAGCGAGGGGCAGATCGCGAAGTTTGTAGGCCAAAGCACGTATTTGGCCACTGCAACACGTTCTGTCCTCTTGCGTTTTGGTGCCAGTGCAACGCTAGCCGATCTGATCGCTCCATGCCAAATCTAAGACCGCACGATCGAGAGCAGCTACGCGTCAACGATCTCCAAGAGTTCTTGGAACACGAAAATAGCCGGTCGGCTGCCGCTAGCCATCGAGAACTTCTCTATAATGCCGTGCTTTTGCAGACCCGCCAAGACTCGGTGAGCAGACGGTACTGGTATGTCCGTCCCCTGCACGAAACTCGTGCTAGAGAAGACCGGCTGCTGAAAGATCCAATTCAAAGTCCGAACTGCATGGCGGGATCTAGTAGCGTCGTCAATGCGACGCTTCAGATCGTCGTGGAGATCGAGAATGCCTTGGGTTTTCGTCAAGTTGTCATCGGCTTGGTTCTTTACCGCCTTGAGGAAGAAAATGCACCAGCCGGTCCAGTCGTTGTCGCGGGAGACAGCAAGCAGGCGTTCGTAGTAGGCATCTCGGTTGGCCTCGAAATAGGCGCTGATGTAGAACATCGGGCGCTCGATGCAGCCTCGCTGCCACAGGAACAGTGGTATGAGCATGCGCCCCAAGCGGCCGTTGCCGTCTAGGAAGGGGTGCAGTGCTTCGAATTCAGCATGTAGGTTGGCGGCCTGCACAAGTAGATCAGGCGTGTCTTGGTGGATATAGCTTTCCCACCGGCTCATGGCGTCAGCAAGCCTTTCCGATCCGACGGGCACGTACTTGGCTTCCTCAATCGTGCATCCCGGAGGGCCGATCCAATTCGGGATGCGCCGGTATTCGCCAGGAGCCCTGTTTGCGCCCCGTGCGCCGGAGAGCAGTATCTTATGCGCCGCACGAATAACGCGCCCCGAAAGCGGAAGATCCTCCAACAATCCCTGGGCATTCCCTATGGCTCTGCGATAGTTGATGATCTCGCGGATATCGATGACGCGCTCCGGAGAGGCGGCGCGGCCTCCTGCCTCAAAGCCCAGTACCTCGCTCATGGTCGCCTGGGTTCCCTCGATGCGCGAAGAGAGTACCGCTTCTCGAGTGCTGAGTGGTGCCAGCAGCACGCTTGGGTTGGGTATAGCCGCGAGCATGCCGTCGTATCGAGCCAACGCGCTCGTTGCCGGCCCAACGAGGGGAAGCAGTCTTTGCCAGTCGAGTTGATCTTCGGGCGGAAACCGCCCCTCATGGTATTGAACGGGTTTCATCTCCTACCCGCCGTCATGTTGAGATCCGAGCGCACCTAGTGTTGCCAGCATCCTATTTCAGAGCCTCCATGCTGTTGGGTAGGTAGGTCAGGCCTTCTTGCTATGCGAAGGCCCGGAGCTAGACCTGATGCACAGTTGCGGGGTGGCGCCTTCGGTCTTAGCGCTTCCGTCGAGCTATCCCGCCTGCGACGCCACCGCATAGTTGCACTCGTTATTCCATTGGTGCAGATGATCGTCAAGCGGTTGCCTACCCTAATCTAGATAGCATCTCATATCGGTCGATTTGTGAGAAGCAACGGGAATTGCTTCTCACGGGTGAGAGACAAACTGCCTTGATTCTCATTTGGACGCTCTCGTGAGAAACGACAGGAATTGGGTCTCACCCGTGAGAGACAATTCAGACCGCGTCTCATATCCGCCGACTTGTGAGAAACAACGGGATTTGCTTCCCTCCGCCAGACAGTTCCCGAGCGAAACCGCCCAGGTTAAGCGTGCGTCCCACCAGTACCGATGACCATTGGTCCACATTAGCCGTCACGCGGCTCAAGATCAGGCCCCAAGGCCGGTGCCTTCGCCAGTCTAGCGCTCCTGCTTCTTGCTGGCCCTAGCAGCCTGTGGTTTAAGCGGCTTTGCCGACGACGCCGGTCGGCGGCCTTGCCTGGTGGTCCTTCGATGGCCTACGCGAGTTCCGCGGCGATTTCCGGGCAGTTTCCTCGCCGGAGGCCCCACAGGTGTCAATGACAAACGAAAATTGCGCACTTCTGACAAACGAAAATTGCACACATCTGAGGGGAGATCCACCGCGGGTTTGGCAGGCGCTTGCCGGCCGGACTCGCCACGCGCTCCCGGTTGCCCTGCACCACCCGCTCCGTTTCCGGCTTCCCCTCGAAATCCCGCTCCGCCCGCCGCGGCTCCGGAATGTGCGCTGCCTGCCCCGCCTCCTCCAGCCCCAGCAGCACCCTATCGCTGTGGTAACCCTTGTCCGCCACCACCTGTTCCGGCCCCTCCCCTTGGGCTGTCGGGCAGCTGGTCGGCGGTGAGGAACATCGGGGTCTGCCCGGGTTCGCGGGTGCCCATGACCATGACTATTTTTTTGGCGATTTCTGATTGCTATTTCATGGATCATTAATCGAGTGACTTTTACCACAGGCTGTTATGTCTTCAGTTATTACTTTCATGAAGAGAACACCTGAAACCTTACTCTACCCAAAAAATCCGGTAACTATATTATCATCTATGGTTTAAGGGTTCCCCCTGAGACTTGTGAACATTCCCGGACCCCCTACATTCGTGGCGCCCCCGGCACCACTTCTGCCTGTGGTGTCCGTCGGTCTCGGAGCGTGACGCGCGCAGCAGATTCCGGTAACTTGGTGCCCATGGCACGTTGGCTGATGCGAAGGCGGATCCTCGCCGGAGTCGTCGCTGTAGTCGCAGCCTCCGCGCAGTCGGACGGGAACCGGCCGGTCGTGGCGATGGAGACCTCGATGGGCGACGTCCGGATCGAACTCTATCCGGAGTCTGCTCCCAGAACGGTGGCCAATTTTCTTGCATATGTGAATTCGGGATTCTTCGATGACACTGTGTTCCATCGAGTGATCGAGAACTTCGTTGTGCAGGGTGGCGGCTTCACGCCTGAGATGCAATTGAAGCCTACTGCGAAACCGGTTCGCGCAGAGACGAAGAACAGTCTTGCCAACGAACGCGGAACCGTCGCAATGGCCCGTGACCTTGGCAGGGACACGGCGACATCCCAGTTTTTCTTCAACCTGAAGGACAACGAGGCGCTAGATCGTGACGCGCGAAGCTTTGGCTATACCGTCTTTGGTCGCGTCATTGAAGGCATGGACGTCGTCGACAGGATCTCGCGGGTACAGACCAGTCGTCGGGGGCGTATGGAGGATGTGCCGATCCTGCCTGTCTTCCTGGATAGGGCTCGGGTTGAACCGTGATTTGAGAACCGGGGGCCGCGCCGCCTCTCCACCGGAACCCGTCGGGTGCTTTTCGCGGGTCAGTTGACCTGGGCTGTGCCTTGTCGGCGCAACTAAGCGGCACTTCTGGGGACGCTGATCTGGAGAAACACTTTGGCGGGTGGCGTGCTGGCCGTGCGCGGGATGAAGCCAATTCGCGCTACTCCCTGCCTTGGGGACGAAGCCGCGGGTCAATTCGTGGACTGAATCATCTGAGGTCGCGTCTGAACGCCTGCGCGAGGGGGCGCCCCGCCAGTGGACGCACTCCGCGAGGCAGTCGCTGCTGGCACGCTGCTTGCCAGCGGCACCCGTCTGGCGAGCAGCGTCTTACTACTCGCTCGAGTCAAGCGGCAGGTCGCTAAAGCTCCGGTTGAGCGGCACGACCTCCGCTCCCGGAGGGGCCTTGAAATCAAACATGCCCTCGGCTAGTGTCGGATTGGTCTGCTCGTCCGAGAAGCGATACACGTGGACCGAATCGTCCCGTCCGAAAATGCGGACCCCGGAGATGCTGAAGTCTTCCGGGTTGAACGGGAATTCGACACGGGAGTAGAAGTCCTGTCCCGAGCGGCCCTCGCCAACCAGCACGCGCTGTTCGTCAATGTTCTCGATTCTCAGGTTGCGGAACATTCTCCGCAAGCGCATCCGACCCAGCAGGAACGAGAGCGGCGCCCTCAGGTCTGACATCGCCTCCAACTCCACTTGCCTGACCTGGTGCGAGTTCGGGCTGTATATTCGGAAGATCTGGCCATCGCTAATCGCCAGTTTTCCCTCTGGCCGAGTGTAGTCCCAGCGCATCTTGCCGGGACGCTGGAGGTACAGCATTCCGGCTTCAGACATTGTCTGTCGCCCTCTGGACTCCGTCGTCTGCTCGAACTCCATCTGGGCGGCGCTAAGGCTGTTGTAGTGGCGCTCGATGCCATCGATTGCGGCACCCACGTTCTGAGCTTGGGCTCCAAGGGCGGAAACGGCTGCAAGGGCGACGAGGATGAAGGCGCATCGCGGAAATCGAATCATGGTGTCTTGGAGGCGAATCGTTCGGCTGACGGTTGCGAGCGCCTCAATCTCAGTATACGTGCCGGCCAGCCTCACTCGTTGAGCAGCCTCCGTATGCCGCGAGTAGCCTGGCGGATTCGCTGCCGGTTCTCGACAAGCGCGAAGCGGACATATCCTTCGCCTTCCGGTCCGAAACCGATGCCTGGCGAGACAGCGACCAAAGCTTTCGCCATCAATAACTTGGCGAATTCCAGGGAGCCCATTCGGGCGAAGCGCTCGGGGATCTTCGCCCACACGAACATCGTTCCCCGGGGAGGCTCGATTTCCCAGCCGCCTTGACCCAGCCCATCCACGAGGACGTCGCGCCGGTGCCTGTACATCGCCGCATTCCGTTGCGTCACTGCCTCGCACTCGCGAAGAGCGATGATCGAGGCGATCTGAATCGGTTGGAACATGCCGTAGTCAAGGTAGCTCTTGATCCGCGCAAGGGCGTGGATCATCTTGGAATTGCCAAGGCAGAAACCCACGCGCCAGCCGGGCATGCTGTAGCTCTTGGACATCGAGAAGATCTCGACGCCGACGTCTTTCGCTCCTGGGATCTTCAGCATGGAAGGTGCTTCGTAGCCGTCGAAAACAATGTCGGCATAGGCGAAGTCATGCACGAGCATCGTGCCGTGCTTGTGGGCCAGGTCAATGAGCGGACGGAAGAAATCCAGTTCCACGCACTGCGTGGTGGGATTGTGCGGGAAGCACGTCAGGAGCATCGTCGGCTTGCGCCCGGGCTTCTTGTAGAGATCCTCGATCCGTCCGAGGAATTCCTCTGGGGAGGGCATCGGGACAGCGATCTGCTGACCGTCCGCCATCACGACGCCCCATTGGTGAATGGGGTACGACGGATCTGGCATCGCCACCCCATCGCCAGGTCCAATCGTTGCAAATGTCAGGTGCGCGAGCGCGTCTTTCGACCCCATGGTCGCGATCGCCTCGGTCTCGGAGTCCAGTTCGATCCCGTGTTTTGTCTTGTAGCGCTTGCAAATCTCCTCTCGCAGGCGCGGGATTCCCCGTGACAGCGAATAGCGGTGATTCCGCTTGTCCTGCGCGGCTTCGGTCAACTTGTCGACCACCACTGCAGGCGTTGCGCCGTCCGGGTTGCCCATTCCGAGGTCGACGACGTCCTGGCCGGCACTCCTGGCCCTTGCCCGCATCTCGTTGATTTCCGCGAAGACATAGATCGGGAGCTTCCCGATGCGATGGAATGGGTGGCCGTCGAAGAGCCCCATGCGCCCATTCTCTCAGACCGGGGCGACAGTCCTGCCGCCCCCGGCCGTCTCACCCCTTGGGGCGGGGAAACCGGTCGGTAGGGGATTCGGGTCTCCTGGTTCGGTTTGCCTTGCGATGAAGCGGCGGCAAGGGCAAGGTCGCCGATCCTAGTCCCCGGATGCTACTTCCGGCCCAACGGATGGGACTCTCTTGACGGAAAACTGGCTCCTCGTCTCGCCGCTCACAAGCATTCGGATCAGTCTCTTGAAGTCTTCAAGGATCATGTAGAGCGATGGAACCAGCAACAGCGTGACGGCCGTGGCGAAGAGCACGCCGAACGAGAGGGAGACGGCCATCGGTATCAGGAACTGCGCCTGTAGGCTCTTTTCCAGCATCAACGGCGTGACGCCCGCGGAGGTCGTCAGCGATGTCAGCAAGATCGGACGGAACCGGGCTTCCCCAGCCCGGCGCACTGCATCGACCAATGATCCATGGCGTCTCACGTAGTTGTGGATGAATGTCACGAGGACCAGTCCGTCGTTCACCACAACCCCCGCAAGCGCCACCATCCCGCAGATGGACAGAAAACTCAGAGGCAAGTCCAGGAGCAAGTGCCCCCAGACTGCCCCAATGAATCCAAACGGCACGGCTGCCAATACGATCAACGGCTCGGTGTAGCTCTTCAGCGGTATGGCCAGCATGGCGAAGATGACGAAAAGCGCAGCCGAGAATCCGCGGTTGAGGCTGTCCATCGATTCAGCGAAATCGGCCTCGTCACCCTCGATCGAATATGAGAGACCGTTGTACTGCTCGACCAGGCCGGGCAGGAAGGTTGCATTCAAGTCGTCGGTCACTGCCGCGCCTGTAGTAATCGATTCGTCCACTTCCGCCTGGACGTTGATGGCCCGGCTGCGGTTCACTCGCGTGATGGTGGCCGGACCTCGACCTAGCGAAGCGACCGCAACGGTGGAGAAGGGCACTTCCGCCCCCGACGGCGTCCGGATCCGGGCTCGCTCGAGATCCCCGAGCGAGCGCCTCGCCTGCGCCGGATATCGCACCATGACACGAACGTCATCGCGACCTCGCTGAATGCGTTGCGCCTCCTCGCCGGAGAAGCCCTGCCGCACTTGCCGGCCCAGGCTCTGCATTGTCAGCCCCAGGGCTTCCCCTTCCGGCGTGAGTGCAAGCTTGACCTCGGGCTTGCCTCCGCGATACGAATCGGTGATCTCGACGACTCCGTCGTACTCCCTCAGCTTTTGCTTGGTGGCGTCGACGGCCTCACGAACCACGGCTAGGTCGAGGGCATTGAATTCAATGTCAATCGCCTTGCCACCGCCGATTAGATCGTGAGTGAAGGTCAGCTCAACAGCTCCAGGAACCTGGCCCACCCGCTCCCGCCATCGCGTAGCGATCTCCTCCGCCCGAAGCCGCCGGTTCTCTGCCGGGCGCAGCTCGATGTTCACTTCACCTAGATGCTCGCCCGTGTAGGCTGACGAGCCTGCCATCGGACCGCTTTGGACAACGCGATACGGGTGTTCGCCGACCGTGCTCAGGATCAGCGCGAATTGGTCGTCGCCCTGCTCCGCCAAAATCTCGCCGCGCAGTTCCGTTGCTGCATTCTCCAGCACCTCTACCGCGGCTCTTGTCACCTCGATCGGAGCCTCTTGCGGCATGGTCACGAATGCCACCACGTTGTCGGACTCGACCACCGGAAATAGCACCATCTTGACGAGGCCACCCACGACCATTCCGACGGTTAGCAGGCCGCAGGCGAGTCCGGCTGAGAGTGTGAGGTACCGCCATTGCAGCGCTCCCGTCAGGACCGGCCTGTAGAGGCGGAGAATGACCCAATCCACGGCATGGGAAAAGCTATCGAAGAATTTGTCCCATCCACGGATGAACATGTTCGGGCTTCCGCCCGGACGCCGCTTGCGGAACTCTCTCAGGTGGCACGGCAGGATCAGGGTCGACTCAAGCAAGGAGAAGAACAGGACCGGCAGGATGATCAGGGGGAACACCGGCATGAGCTTGCCCATCATTCCGTCTACGAAGAGCATCGGCGCGAAGGCCGCCATCGTGGTCAAGACCCCGAACGTAACTGGCACGAGCACCTCGTGCGTGCCTCGAACTGCGCCGCTCAGTCCCTTGTTTCTCTTGACCTGGGTAGTGTGAATGTTCTCGGCGACAATGATCGCGTCGTCCACAACAATGCCCAGGACCAGAATGAACGCGAAGAGCGTGATCATGTTGATCGAAACGTCGAACACAGGCATCATCGCGAGGGAGCCCAGGAACGAAACTGGAATGCCGATGCAGACCCAGAACGCCAGCCTCAAACGCATGAACAGGGCCAGCACCACGAACACCAGCCCCAAGCCGGTCGCAGCGTTCTTGGTGAGCGTTCGGATTCGGTCCTTCAGCAATTTGGCCGTGTCGTGCCATGCCGCGATGGTGATCCCTTCCGGCAAGCGCTCGGACGCCTCGTCGATGTAGCGGTGCGTGGCGTCTGCTACTTCAATTGCGCTCTGCTCCCCGACCCTGTACACCTGGACCACGACGGCCGGAATCCCGTTCAGTTGGGCAGACACGGATTGCTCTTCGAATCCGTCGACAACATTCGCGACATCATTCAGATGGATTCTGGTTCCGTCCGGTCTCGTCAGCAGCAGCAGGCGCCCGTACTCGCCGCCGGTGTAGGCCTGTCCTTCGGTCCTCAGCAGGACCTCTCCGGTCTGGGTCTTGACGGAGCCTCCGGGCGTGTCGACGGAGAATCTCCGCACCGCGTTGGCGATGTCGTCGAACGTCAGGCCCCATCGCCTCAATGCCGCCTCCGACACTTCGATCGAGATTTCATAGGGCGGAGTGGTCAGCAATTCGACATGCGAGATCTCGGGCAGCGCGCTCAGTTCGTCCCTGGCTCGCTCGCCCAGCGCCTTGAGCGTCGCCAAGTCGGTATCGCCGGAGATGGAGATGCTGATTACCTGATACCGGTTGGTGACTTCTTGGACGACCGGCATGTCTGCTTCGTCCGGGAATGTGTCGATCCCGTCGACCCGCGCCTTGATGTCCTCCATGACCCGTCGCGCGTCGTAGTCGCTGAGGATTTCGACGCGGATCGCCGCGGAGCCCTCGCGAGCAGTCGCTGTGATCTTCTTGATTCCCTCGATCGCCTGGATCGCCTCCTCGATCCGGACGCAGATGGCCTCCTCGATCTCTTCCGGAGCGGCCCCACGGTACTTGAGCGAAATCGATACGGCATCAAGCGTGATTGAGGGAAATACTTCCTTCTTCAGGTCCCCCACCGTCAGGGCGCCTGCAGCGACAATGACGAACAGCATCAGGTTCGCGACCACGCTGTTGCGGGCGAACCATGCGATCACACCCTTCATGTCGCACCTCGCGTGGCGGCCTCACTGCCGCCGGGCCCGGCGCCGTTTTCCGTAACCATGACCTGCATGCCATTGACCGCAGCTTCCAGCGGCGAAATGCATATGCGCTCGCCTTCTTCGACGCCGCCCCGGACCAATACGGATTCCCGCTCGAGCCGCAGGATATCCACTTCGCGAAACGCCAGGCGATTGGCGCTGTCGATCACGTACACGGTGTTGTCACCGCGAAGCGCCGAACGCGGAGCCTTGACCACGTCGCGCACGACAATCCCTTCGATCGCGGCGTGGACAAACATCCCGATCGCCAGCGGGGGCCGGTCGGCGCTGCGGTCCCGGCCGTAAGGGTCCTGCACTTGCGCGATCGCGTTCACCATGCGGGTGCGGGGATCGATCTCCCCCTCAGTTCGCACGATCCGGCCCGTCCAGGTATGGTCCCGGCCGGCAAACCGGGCAGTCAGCCGCACGGCTGGCCCATCGCTTTCTGCCGAGCCGTCACGGTAGGCCAGCGGGAGCTTGCAGAATTCCAGTTCCGCATTGGGGATCGGCAGCCTCACTTCCGCGATATCCACCGAATAGAGCGTTGCGACCCGCATTCCGCGCTGGACGAACTGGCCGACGTCGACTTGCTTCGACCGGACGCGTCCCGCGAACGGTGCCTTCACGACGGTGCGCGCCAGGTCGTACTCGGCCTGTTTCAGAGCCGCTTGCGCCGCGGCCAGCGACGCCTTTGCCTCGGCGATTTGGGGCTCTCGGAACAAGAGGCGTGATGGCTCGCCTTGCCCCAGCTCTGCCCACTCCTCGCGGGCGACCAGGGCGGTTTCCTCTTCCGTCGCGAGTCTCAGCTTGCTCTGCTCGATCTCGGCTTTGGCACGGGCGATCGCGAGTTCGTATTCCCGCTGCTCGGTGCGCAACAGGACATCCCCGGCACTGAAAAAGCCTCCCACCGCCAGCGACGGCGACACCTCTACGATTCGGCCGGACACCTCGGCTACCAACTGGGACTCCGTCCTCGGTGCAACCGTGCCTTCTGCCTCGACGGTCAGTCGAAGCGTCTCGAGGCGAGCCGTGATCGCCTCGACCAGCGGCGGGCGCACCTCCCGCGGAGGGGCTTCGGGCGTCTCGAACGAGCGAATGAGCTCCAGGGTCGCGAAGGTGGCTCCGCCCAGCACCAAGATGGGCAGGGCAATCATCAGTGCCAGCCGAATCCTCTTCATTCGATACTCCTAGGGGTTTGCGCCCGGTTGCCGGGGTCGGTCCGGGCCATCGCCGAATCCGCCTCCCAGGGCGAGGTGAAGGTCGATCCGGTTGTCGATCCGCGTGCGGCGCAGGCCAAGCATGGTGCTTTCGGTTTGGAGCGCCGTTCGTTGCAGGGAGAGCACGGTGAAAATGTCGGCCAGACCGGCGGCATAGCGCTTCTCCGCCAGCTTGATCGCCTGGTGCGTGCTGGCGAGAGCGTCTTGCAATGCGCGTTCCTGCTCAAGCAGCGTCCCCTCAGTAGATAGCGCGGTCTCGACTTCCAGGTATGCTGTCCAGACGCGGTTCTCATAGTTCGCTGCGGCTTCGCGGGCGCGCGACTCGGTCGCCCGGACGTTCGCCTTGAGGCTCCCGGCATTGAATAGCGGCATCGCCAGCCCCGCGGCCAGGTTCCAGACCCTCAGGCCGGGATTTACCAGGTCGAGCAGGGTGTTGCTGGACGTTCCGGCAGCGGTCGTCAGCGAGAAGCTTGGCCGGAGCGCTGCCTTGGCCTGCACAATACGGGCGTCGGCAGCCATGAGCGCCTGCTCAGCCGCCATCAAGTCGGGTCGCCGGTGAACCAGCTCTGACGGCAAGCCGGCGGGAACGCGAGACTTGAGGTCCGGCAGTTCGCTCGCGACAGCGAGGTCACCGGCCGGGTATTCGCAAGCGAGCATCTCCAGTTGCCTCACGAACGTGTCTCGGAGTTGCTCCCGCTGCCGGATCACCGAGACGGACCGTGCGACCTCCGCCTCCGCGACGCGAACGTCGACGGGCGAGCGCGAACCGAACTTGTATCGCTGCCGCGTTCGTGTCGATGTGACACGTGCGTTATCCATCAGTTCTTCGGCCAAGGCGATCTGGCGACGGGCCTCGACCGCCGCGAACCAGGCCTTGGCCGCTTGGCCGCTCAGCGACAGCATGGCGCTATGGCGATCGGCCATGCGTTGGTGAACCGTTGCGTCGCCCGCCAGTTTCTGGGCGCTGACGCGCTTCCATACATCCGGTTCCCAGTCGACGTTGAACGACAGCCCAGCGTTGCTGAACGTGTTGCTCAGCACCCGATCGGAAAGCCCTGGAAATGGCAGGCCGACGAAATTCTGCCGCTGCCTCAAGCGATTGGCGCCTAAGTTTAGCGTCGGTAACTTGCCGGCTTCCGCCATGATGCGCTCCTCCATCGCGGTATCGATTCGGGCGGCCGCGGCCTGAAGGCTCTGATTGCAGCTCAGGGCCTTGCGGATCAGCGCGTCGAGACGCTCGTCTTCGAAGTACGTCCACCACTCCGGGCTCGGAGCGTTCGGTTCCACTTCGGCACCCTGCCAAGTCGCGGGAGCCGGGACCTGGAATTCGTGGGTTGGCAGATCGATCGGCTTCGAACAGGAAGCCAGCAGGAGCGCGCCTGCTGCCGCTGCGAAGATCCTCATGCGACGGCCTCCTCGCGAGCAGGTGTCATCCGGCCCGGTCGGGCAAGCATCCCGCCCGCCACGAAACGCACCATCGAAGCCAGAATTGCCTGGGCGTCTGTCTCGTCGCCCTTGCCCGCAGTCCAGTTGTGCGTTCGCCCGCAGTCCAGCATCGTATGCGCCATGACGCCGACCGCGAACCTCATCCGGGAGCGCAATTCGTGCTGTGGGAGTCCGGGCAGTGCTCTGGCGAATGCGGCCTCGAATCGCTTCATGACCTCCCTGAACTCGTCCTCGAAGAAGGGCTCAAGATAGTCGGCTGGTTCCGAGTAGAGCCGCGCGCAGAGGCGCACGAAGCTCTGACGCTCGCTCGAACCCCGCGCGAGTTTCATTGTCGGGGAGAACAGTGCGAACAGCACTGCTTCGACGCCGAGGTGTCCGTCCGCCGCTTCCTTCTCGAGTTGGTCGAGCAACGCCAGCCGCTCCCGGTTCACGGGCCGGATGCACCGCGCGAAGGCGGCCTTGACCACCGCTTCCTTGGAGCCGAAGTGATAGTGAACAGAAGCGAGATTGACCTTCGCCTCCTTGGTGAGCGACCGCAGGGATACGCCCTCGATGCCATGCGCGCTGAACAGCGCTTCGGCGGCGTCGAGAATCTGCTCCTTGGTGTCGGCGGTTCGGGGCATGTTCTTAAACAAACGTTTGATTCAAGCATACGATTGGAGCGGTCGCCTGTCAATCCACGGCGCGGCCGGAGAACTGTTAGGTACTCAATGACGACCCAATATCAACCGCACGACACTTGGTACATGGGTAGTATCCAGAACACGGATTCTTGATCGATGCTGGCGAGGCCCAGGGCCTCAATGTGGAAAAGCCAAATGACGAACTGGCTGCCGCAATGAGCCAACTAGTCCAGCACCTGGAAGATACGGCCTTGATAGGCCGAGCGGAGAAATCGTAGTCCAGACCGCGAAGCGTTTAGCACGCAGTTCTTATGACGCTGTGGAGACTGGTGCTGAAGCAGTACGCCCGAGGCGACTCTCCGGGAGATCCTCGACAGCATCGATCCCCGCCACCAGCGGAGGCGCCCCAACCGTTCCTGCCCGCGGATCTCCCCAAGCCGGCCGACTCACCTAGAATCGTTGGTATGGGGTCACTCAGCTTGGAAAATCCCAGGGGAGCTGTGTCTTTCGCGGACCCGAGACGCTTCGACAGAACTCTGAGGGGCGCCCCGAGAGAACGCAGTCTTCGTGCGCGAATGCTGGCTCGTGCTGCGGTCGTGGCCGTCGCCCTTGTCCTATTCGCCGGCACAGCCCACGCGCAGGCGTCGGGAGGGGAGCCGCGCCACTGGATCGGTGCGGCCGGTGGTTCGGCCACACTCGGAGACGACCGATGCAACCCCGAGTTGTTCCTGGTCAGTTCAGCTGAGGTCTGTGATGACCAGGATGTCGGATTCAAGGTCTATGCTGGCCGTGCCTTGAACGACTACCTTGGGGTCGAGGTCTTTGGTGCGAGACTCGGAGAGGCTTCATTCGAGGCAGCCCGATTCTTCAGGGGATTCGGACTCAGGGAATTGACGTTGACCGGGCGCCACAAGTTCAGCGTCGGCGTCACGGGTATGCTGCGCGTTCCGGTGAAGAGGCTGGAGGTATTCCTCAAGGGTGGCCCTCACAGGTGGAGCAGGGAAACTTCCTACCGGGACGAGGTGATCGAAGTGAACGCCACCGGATTCGACCTCGCGTGGGGTCTGGGGGCGCAGTATCCGCTCCACAGAAGGCTCAGCGTACGGTTCGAGTTGGAACGGCTGGTGATTGACGAAGACGATCTCAACTTCGTTTCGGCCGGCTTGGCTGTGCGCTTCTAGACGGCACTTCGAACTTCAGGCTCTTTCTTGCTCAATAGTCCTGTCCGTACACGCCCCTGTGAACGTTTCGCCTGCCGCCTCGGGACGGCCGGCGCATCACTTGGGGTGGAAGTGAACGGTTACTCTTTTCTTCCCGCCGGACTCTCACCGGCTGTCGGGTAACGACAATTCTAATCGTCGCCAGGCAGACCCCTTCCAGACAGGAAAGGATTGCCTCGCTAAGCGTGCCGTCGCCGCAGCAAAGCTCAACGACGAGATTGGATTCGATCCCGGCTGGGATGAGGCGACAGACGCTCTCGACCACTCGACCAACAGCTCACGCTCGGGCACGAAGCAGTCAGCGTCCTGGATGAACGTGCTGCTGTCTTGCTCTGTCCAGCCCTTGCTCATGTCCTCGAATCTATCGTCGCACTGTAAGGCTGGGTCCCGAGGGCACGAGCGCTGGCAGGAAGGCAGGACCCTCGGGGGACGGGTTTGTAGTTTGGCTCGAGGGGTGGAGTCCGTGCTCGCTGTGGTCAGTCTCGAGTCCTGATAGTCCCCAAGTGCCCGACCCAAGCCATCTGGTCACAACATGCGGGCATGTCCGCCAGTGCCCGGTCTCGGCGTCGAACCGCAAGGTTCCCGCTTCCATGGGTTAAGTCAGCCTCACCGCCCCGGACTGGCTGCTATGACGAGGCTGCGCTCGCCGGGAGCGGACCTCACCCGCACCGAAATCCCGGCACTACTCGCCAATCGGGACGCGCCCCCCGGGGCTTCCCTGCCAAGCGCCGTTCCCACGCCGTTTGAGCCCCGTTGAGGCGCTCCCCGACGTGCCCAGTGGGCTGAAATTGCTCCCTTTTCAACTCACGCCTCACACGGAGAACGCTACGGGCCGTATCCTGATGGCGGGGGTCCGATCGGCGCCTCCGTCGGAGCGGACCGTCGACACATGCCAATGGACGACCGGGTCGCAGGACTGTTTTCGGGTGCCGCCCCATTCGCGATTTGCGGTCCGTGCGTGATCGAATCGCGTGCTCACGCGCTCCGCACTGCCCGGGCTGTGGCGCTGGCCGGGCGAGCGGCGGGTGTGGCGGTCGTCTTCAAGGCGTCGTTCGACAAGGCCAATCGGACGAGCCTGACGTCATACAGGGGACCCGGCCCAACCGCCGGACTGGAGATTCTGGCGGATGTGCGGCGCGAGACGGGCTTGTCCGTGCTGACGGACATTCACCATCCGGACCAGGCGGAGCTTGCGGCCGAGGCTTGCGACATCGTGCAGATTCCGGCATTTCTCTGCCGACAGACCGATTTGCTGCTGGCAGCTGGCAGAACCGGGCGCGCTGTCAACATCAAGAAGGGCCAGTTCCTCGCTCCCGGTGACATGCGCCACGTCGTGGACAAGGTTGCTTCCACCGGCAACGAGAGAATCCTGCTTACTGAACGGGGCACCAGTTTCGGCTATCGCAACCTGGTGGTCGATTTTCGCGGTGTTGCTGAAATGCTCAAGCTGGGCCGGCCAGTAGTGCTGGATGTCACGCACAGTCTGCAGTTGCCTGGGGCGGCGGGCGGATCCAGCGGCGGACAGCCCGAGTACATCGATCCGCTGGCCCGGGCGGGAGCGTCGGTCGGCGTGAGCGGGGTGTTCTTCGAGGTTCACGAGGATCCGGCCCAAGCCCTGTCCGATGGTGCGAATGCGCTGCGTCTCGACATGCTCCCCGAGATGCTGGCCCGTTTCGCTGCGATCCGCCGTCTGGTGGACTCTTGGCAGGCAAGTCCCGGTTGAGACCTCCGCTACTTCAGTGACAGCCCGCCGTCGACCGCTAGGACCTGGCCGGTCACGAATGACGGCCCGGAGAGCAGTTGCGCCACCGTACGGGCGATGTCGTCACCCGTGCCGTGCCTCTGCATCGGAGTGTTGTGCACGAGTCGGGCGATTTCGTCAGGCAGTTCCCCGTCAAAGTGGATCACGCCCGGAGCCACGCTGTTCACCGAGATTGCGGGCGCAAGCGCCTTTGCCAGCGAACGCGTGAGCATGATGACACCGGCCTTAGATGTGCAATAGGGCACGTGCTTGCCCCACGGTCGCTGCCCGCCCAGCGAACTGATATTGACAATCCGGCCGCCGCCCGTGCGGAGCATCAAATGTGCTGCCTGCTGGCAGCAGAAGAAGGTTGCCTTGAGGTTGATATCGTGCATGGCATCCCAATCGTCCTCGGTCGCTTCCAGCGGGTTCACCGCTCGGAACACTGCTGCGTTGTTGACGAGCCCGTCAAGTTGGCCATAGGCTCGGCGGATCTCGTCGAAGAGCCTTCGGATGTTCGCAACATCGGAGAGGTCCGCTTGGAATGCAAGACCGTCACAGGCCTTGGCGGTGGCTGCCGCGGCCTCGCCCGAGGCGCCGTAGTGAACCGCGACTCGGGCTCCTTCGCTCGCAAGTTGAAGCGCGATGGAACGCCCGATTCGCTTGGCACCCCCCGTGACGGCTACAACCTTGCCTTCGAGAGAGTCCATCAAGCTTGCCCTAGTATCCCAGCGGTTAGTGAACGGCTCCCGTACTACGATAGCGTTGTCGCTGAGCCCGCATTGCCTCTTCCAGCGCATGGACCGGGCGTGACTCCGCAATGAACAAATTCATCATGATCGGGCCGCAAGGCTCCGGTAAGGGCACGCAGTCCAAGCTCTTGGCGGAGGAGTTCGGCTTCATTCACATTTCGATCGGCGATATCTTTCGCTGGAACGTCAGGAACCATACGAAGCTCGGGTCTCGGGTCACCCGTATCACCGCGGAGGGCCGTCTGGTGTCCGACGAAATCGTCGAGAACGTGGTTCGCGAACGGCTTGAACTGCACGATTGGCGTTATGGGTTTGTCTTGGACGGATTCCCTCGGACGCCATCGCAAGCGATGTATCTGTTCGAGAACTGGAACCTCGACTGTGCAATCTACTTGAACTTGGACGACGAGACGGTTCGGGAGCGGGTGATGTCCCGCGCAAAGGTCGGGGAAGGCAGTGGATTCACCAAGCGTGCCGACGATAACCCGGAGGCACTGCAACGTCGCCTTGCGGAGTATCACGACAAGACCAGGCCCCTGCTCGAATTGTTCGCGGAACGCGACCTCCTGCTACGAGTGGATGCCGGAGGCACGATCGAGGAAGTGTTTCGATCCGTCGTGGATGGACTCGGGTTGAAAGCTGGGTCGACGGTACCGGCTCTCGTTGGCGGGTAAGCGTTTGGGGAACCGGCTGTCCGCAACCGATCTGCAGCAGGTCAGGCGGGAAGTCGCATGGCAACCACCGCGCAGGCGGTCGCGGGGGTCTTGCCGCCCAACTGCGCGATTCAATGGAATTGGGTGGGGACAGGAACCACGTCGGAGGCCTTGGGCTCAGCGGACCGGTCGCGTCTGCGGGTTCGTTCGATTCCGGCCAGGCACCTGCTGGGCCGGCGTACCCGCCTGTCGGGTGTCACCCGTACCACCGAGTCCGTCCTGGTCCTTGCGGTAGTCGTAGACGAACTCCCATTCGACATAGGCATCCTTGCCGTTGTAGACCTTGACCCCGGAGCCTTCCGCCTGGCTTGCCACCCCCGCTATGCCCCTTTCGAACACCTGTGGGGTCGCTGCTGCGCCTTGCGCCCCGCCGATCGGAGCCCCTGGTGACCGTGGTGTGGTCAGCAGCCGGTTGATCATTTCCCTCGCGCCTGAACCCTCCGCCAGCCCGGCTTGGCCGCTTCGGGTCGCCCCGCCGCCTGGCTGGCCCGGGCCCGAAACCCTCGAACTGTTGTCCTGTCGCTGCGCCCCTAGGCTCCTGGAACCAAGGGCGCTCGCGGTTGGGTTCCGCTCCCGGCCGCGTTGCCCGAATCTGTTGAATGGATCCGGCGGCTCGCGCCCTGTCTCTTCCATCGGCGGTTGGCCCGGCAGCATGCTGCTGCTCTCTGGCGGCTCTCCGTCGCGCTCTTCCGCAGGTTGCTCTGCCAGCTGGTTCGGGTCAAACCCGAACCCTTCGTTGTAACGGCCCCTGGTCAGCAGGTCCGGCGCCGCCGATTCGCGGACGTTCCGAGCCCGGTTTTCCGCGGTCGGAAACGGCTGCCCGGGAAGGCCTGTCTGGGCGCCGAGGCCTTCCCGGCCAGAGGGGTCGAAACCGTCTGGCAATTGGCCGGATCTGTCGCTGGCAATACCTCCGAGCCCGATACCGCCGCCGGGGGACCCGCCGAGTCCTGATTCCCGTATGTCCTTCGACAGGTCGTGGAGCAGGGAATCCTCGAACCGGCCGTCCGTTCCCATGTGGATCAGGCGCCACTCACCTGTTTCTCCAAGCGGGTCGGAGGGACGCCCGCGCAGGTATCGAACACCGTCGGTGTCTTCGAGGTCCTCCAGTCTTGCGGGGTACTTTCGGTGCTGCCTGTAGTACAGCTTGATGGCCCGGCTGTACTGCTCTCCCCGTTGGATCAGGCGCTCTTCCTTCAAGCGCTGGACTTGCATCGCCATGCGAGGGATCGACAGGGCAAGGGCTGCCAGCAGGACCGCAGAGGTGGCCAGGAGGACCAGTAGCGCGTAGCCTTCCTGGGACCTCCGCGAATGGCCCTCCGTCACCTTGGCACCTCCAGATCGAGAGAGAATTCTTGATTCGCCTCCAAGTCCGCGAGGACCACAGCCTCCACGCCGATGCTTTCGATCCGGTAGCGCCCGTTGAGCACCGAACCCCGGGCACCGACGAGGATTTCTTCGCCGTCCAGCAGAAACGCCCGTTCGGGCGCGTCATTCCCTTGACTCGCGAGGCCAAAGTACTTCCAGTCCGGCGGGCGCACCGGCGTCACCGACGGAGGTTTCTTGGGCGGCGGTTTCGGCGCCGTCACCACCTTCTTCGTCATCGCCCTGTTCAGGACAGCCTGGGCTTGGCGCGCCTCCGGCTGCGGCGGACCCGCCGGCGGTTTCGGCCGTCCGAAATTGAAGATGTCCCGATCCACCGAAGGTACCTCGATGCCCTGAATCTTGTCCAGAATGGCGGTGCGCAATGTGGTGTCCGCGGTCAGTGGATCTGGCGCGTCGTCGGAGCCTCGTCCGCCCACGCGCGGTCGGAATTGGCCGCCGCGCTGGCGCGCCCTTGGGGGTGGCGTCGGAATCGTCGTGCCAGACACCTCGGCCGGTCCCGCGGCGGGGAGGACGGATTCGGGCCTGGCAGGGAGAGCAGCTGACGGTTCCCGGAAATACTGGAAGTACACAACTGCCGCAAGCACAGCCATAGCAGCTCCCAGCATGACGAGCGACTTCCTGTCAGCGCCGAGTTCCATGACGTGCCTACAGGTCCCTGACGAACGTATCGAAGCGCATGTTGATCTGCAACTCATTCGACGATTCGTCGTCTCGTGGCGTTGCTCCCAGTGATCCGATGATAAAAAACAGTTCCGAACGGTCCAGGCGGTACAGCAGGCCGACCAAGTCTTCGTAGCTCCCCCTGAAATTGGCGTTTACCGACAGAATGCCGTATCCTTCGCTACCCTCGATCGGCTCCACACTGCTGTAGGTTGTATCACGACTCTCGACTCCCGCTCCTTTGGCTGCCTCGCCCAGTTCCGTAAGCAAGGCTGAGAACGCGGTGCGCCGCGGCAGCGCGATTTCCTGCACCAGGGCGTCTCCGTCCGCCGAGGCCTTGTCGACACGCTCCGCGGCTGCTCGAACCGCTTCGAATTCCCGCCGCGATTCCGCCACTTGCGAGGCCAGTTGGGTGATCCGGGCGCGGGTCTCGCGCTCCGCGCTCTGAGCCGGGTGGACCGCAAGCAGGAAGAAGCCGAGATCGAATGCGGCCAGTGCCGCCAGGATCGCCAGGACAGCCCGTGGAGCGAGCCGGCGGTACCAGGCGAGCGGAGCGACCGTTTCCGATCCAATCCTAGAGTCGCTGCCCATACTCCACCTCGAGCTGGTATCGAAAGGTCGGTTCGCGTTCGTCCGGCGGGACGCTCCCGCGCAGCGCCGGGGAGCCGAAGAGGTCGGATCCCTCGAGTTCCTTCAGGAACTCGATGAAGTCAGCCGGCTGTTTCGCGCTGACCGTCATGTCGAGCAGGATCGTGTCTCCGTATGCGACTTCCGGCCGGATGGTAAGCATGCGGACCGAAGGGGGCAAGACCTGTGCGAGATCCAGGAACGTCCGTGTCCAGGAAACTCCTTTGCGGACAAGCAACTCGTTCAGGAAGGCAGTGCGCTCAAGGATCTCGGTGGTCCGGGGGTTCTGGATCTTCGCGGAGGCTTCCACGCCCAACCTCGCCTGGCTGCGCTGTTCCTCCAAGAGTTGCCGTTGCTGTGCCACGAGTTCCTCCGGAAGTTCGCCAGATCCGAGATATTGGACGGCCAAGTGGCCCGTCAGGGCCAGCAGGGCTGCCGCTACGATGCAGGCCAGGGCACAGAAGGCGCGGTATCCGCCGGAGGGGTTCGTGGCCAGATTCAACATTGGCTGGGACTCGATTCGGGTGCCCTTGCCGGTTGCGTTCTCAGCCACGGATATACCCTCGCAATCCCACCGCGTCCGGGGCCGCACCGTCAGTGAGCGGCGTCACCGGGCAGCCGACCTCGCGCGGCAGGGTGTCCAGGGCGTGTGGCAGAAGTCCGTCCAGCCCGGTTACCAGCAGTCGGGCAGCGGGCCGTTCGAGGCGTTCGCCGATGTAGACGAGGGTCGGGAACAGGTCCGCCAAGATTTCGCGCAGCGCCTCCTCGGCGTTTTCCCCGAAGCTTGGTGCCAGGGCGATTTGCCGCACCAGACGCACGATCCCGCTCTCGACCGCGATCATTGTCATGCGGTCCGGGCTGATCTTCAGCAGGACTGTCATCTCCGGGTCTTCGATCAAACGCAGGCAAGCGACCGTCGACAAGCCGACGTAGTCCGGAATCAAGCCTGCGGCCTTGAATGCTTGCTCGCAATGGAGTACCGCAGCGGTGGGCAGCGTCGCCGACAGCACCGATGCCGGCCGGGAGCCGGGCTGCAAGTGACATGCGACCCGGACAGCCCTCGAATCGGACGCGAAACTCTGGCGGAAGCGATCCTCCACCGCCCTTCGCAAGTCATTTGGCCGTCGGGGCACCCTCTCAAACTCGAACACCGCGAGGCGTCCGAGATTGTCTGGCAGCAGGACCGCCGCGTGGCGTGTGTTCACGGGGCCGAGGTCACGGACCACGTCCGCGATTGTGTCCCGCAGCGCGTCCAGCCCGTCCGCGGCCGGCTCCGGATCAAGACTCGCGCTCGGAGGCAGTGGACGGTCGACGTGCGCCAGTACCTTGGACCCGTCGCGACGAGCGCCGTGGACTGTCCTGTCGCCGATCTCGAAGACCAGCTCCGGCTGCGGGTCCGGCAGGACCTTGTCGAGTGCCTGGAGCAAGAAACCCATAACTATTCGATGAAGGTGACCTTGTCGATTTCCCGGAGCGTCGTGATCCCCAGGCGTACGCGCTCCACGGCTGATTCGCGCAGCGTCCACATACCTTCCTGGCGCGCTGCGCGCGCGATTTCCGAACTCGGCCGCTTGGCTAGGATCAACTCGCGGATGTGGTCCGACATGTCCAGCAGTTCGTGAATGGCAGTGCGTCCGTGGAAACCCGTGCCGGAGCATTCGATGCAGCCTTCGCCCTCGGTGAATTCGAAGTCGGACCACTGTTCCAGCGACAGCTGCGAGGCTTCCAGGCGTTCGGGGGGATAGCGCTTGCGGACCCTGCAGTGCGGGCAAATCACCCGCACCAGTCTCTGCGCGAGGATGCAGTTCAGCGCGGAAACGAAGTTGTATGCCTCCACGCCCATGTTAAGGAACCGCCCGAGGACGTCGACGACGTTGTTGGCGTGCACGGTTGTGAAGACCAGGTGGCCGGTCAGGGCGGACTGGATCGCGATCTGCGCCGTCTCCGGGTCGCGGATCTCGCCGACCATGATCTTGTCGGGATCGTGCCGCAGGATCGACCGCAACCCGCGTGCGAACGTGAGTCCCTTCTTCTCATTGATCGGGATCTGGGTGATGCCGTGAAGCTGGTATTCCACGGGATCCTCGATCGTCACGATCTTGTCTTCGTCGCTTTGGATCTCGCTGAGAGCCGCGTACAGCGTGGTGGTCTTACCGGAACCGGTCGGTCCCGTTACCAGGACCATTCCGTAGGGCTCGCGGATATAGTGCGCGAAGCGGCTCAGGTCCTCGTCGCGAAAGCCCACGACGTCCAGGGACAGGTTCTTGAACTGCTCGCCCATCGCTTGCTTGTCGAGGATGCGCAGGACCGCATCCTCCCCAAAGACGGTGGGCATGATCGAGACGCGGAAATCGATCTGGCGCCCTTTGTATCGCACGCGGAACCGCCCGTCTTGCGGAATCCTCCGTTCGGCGATATCCAGCTCGGTCATGACCTTGATTCGGGACAGGATCGTCGAGTGCCAGTCCTTCGCAATCGGCGGCATAGCCGGATGCAGCACGCCGTCGATCCGGTACTTGATCGCGACGTCGGTGTTCCGGGTCTCGATGTGGATGTCGCTCGCGCGCCGCTCCAGCGCGTTGAACACGGTTGTGTCAATCAGCTTGATGACCGGAGCGACGTCACTTTCGCGAGTGAGCTTGTCGATAGAGAGCGACTCGTCCTGATCTTCGGCGGAGCTGATGTCGAGGATGAATTCCTCGGTGACTTCTTCCAGTACCCTCTGGGATTGCTCGGCCTTGTTGAGCACGTCACTGATCTGTGACAGCGTGGCGATTGAAATCCGGAGTTTCTTGCCGAGCAGCGATGCGATCTCGTCTAGGTCGGGCAACTCGCGCGGGTCGGCGACGGCAATCTCCAGTGCGCCGTTGTTCTCCCTGATCGGCACGAAATTGTGCCGAAACATCCGATCGACGGGGATTGACCGAAACAGACCGCTGTCGATGTGCGTTGATTCGAGGTCAACAAACGGATAGCGGTACCGCGCGGCCAGGTCTCGGGCGTCGCTCACGGTCGCCGTCGCCGCGGCCGCCGGAACTGCTTCTTGTGAGGACATGCCGATCGGGCCTCGAGGGCCTAGACGTTAGACGCGCTGGCGGTTGCGACCGTGGATCGTCTGCGCCCGGCTGCGGCTCAGAACTGCCCGGCCAGGCTGAAGATTGGCAGATATAGCGAGATCAGCACGAAGGCCACGAAGATGCCCATGCCGATCATGATCGCCGGTTCGACAAGGTTGAGCAGGGCTGTCGTCTTGGTCTGGACCTCTTCGTCAAAGAATTCGGCCACCGATTCGAGCATCGCGGGCAGGGCTCCCGTGCTCTCTCCGACACGTACCATTTCGATTGCCAGCGGGGGGAAGATTCCCGTTTGCAACAGGCTATCGGTGAGCGACTGGCCTTCGTGCACCCGGCCCTTGGCCGAGACGAGGGCACCGCGCAAGAGGCCGGATCCCATGGACTCGCTTGCCGTCTCCAGCGCCCTTGTCAGTGGAATGCCGCCTGTTAGCAGGGTTCCCAGGAGGCGGGATACCTGAGCCACTTGGTAGCGGATCCAGAGCTGGCCGATCACGGGCGCGCGAAACGTGATGCGTTCCAGCGAGATGCGGGCCGCGTCGCTTCTGAGAATCCACGCCACCGCGCTGACCATTGCAACCAGCCCGGCCAGAAGCCACATCCAGTTGTCTCGAGACGCCGTGCCCAGGCCGACAAGCAGTTGAGTCGAGACGGGCAAGGCGGCGTCCATCGTTTCGTAGAGTGTCGCGAACTCCGGCACCACGAAGGTTACGAGAAACACCACCAGCGCGATTACCAGGGCAATCAGGATTGCCGGATAGATCAGGGAGACCATGATTTTCTTGCGGATCGCAAGAGTGAGTTTCTGGTAGGTGACGTAACGCTCCAGGACCGAGGCCAAGGCGCCAGATCGCTCGCCGGCGAGCAGCGACGTGATGTAGATCGGAGGGAATGCCTGCCTCTTGGCGAACGCTTGCGACGTCTGCACGCCGACCTTGACATCGTCACGAACAGCGGCGAGGTGATTGGCCAGGGTCTTGTTGCGTACGTTGCCGGCGAGCAGGTCCAGGGACTGGGGAATCGGCATTCCAGCCCGGTTCAGGGCCAGGAACTGCTCGTTGAAGACGATGAATTGCTCGAGATCGATCCGCCCGCGCGCCGGCGACGCCGCGCTCGACGCCGGTGCTCGGCTGACCCGGACCGAGCGGACCAGGATTCCCCGCTCAACGTATCTGCGGCGCAGCGCTTGCGCCGAATCCGCGGATGCTGTCTCCTCCCGGATGGCGCCTCTCGAGTCGGCGTATTCTACCGTGAACTCCGGCACTGGCCCTGCAATCCAAGACGCATGGGGCAATGCGAGCGTGCAGCTTGGGTGGCGGATCAGAATGAGAGGCGCAGACCAAGCTGCAATTGCCTCGCTTGGCCTGCCGAGGAGATACGGCCGAATGTCGGCAAGTCGACCGTGCGCTCGGGCAGGTCGAAATTGGCTCTGTTCGCCAGGTTGAACGCCTCGGCGCGTAGGTCGGCGGTGACGTTCTCGGAGAGCCGCAGCGACCGCACCAGGGCGAAATCGAAGGAACTTCTGCCCGGACCGGTCAGGATGTTTCGGCCCGCATCGCCGAATGTCAGCGGTGCAGGGATCGCGAACGCCGACCTTGCGAAGTACCCTGCCGGTCCCGGATCAGGCACAGCCGGGTCGGCGAGCAGGTGCGGCCTGTCCGAGCCGAAGATCCCGCCCGTGTTACCCGTGTTGGAATTGTCCCGGCTGAGCTGCGGCGTCAGCGGACGGCCGCCCGCGTAGGTCGCTATGGCATAGGCGTTCCAGCCGCCGGTCAGCCAGTGTCGAAACGGTGTGGCGTACTGCAACGAGACAACCAGCCGATGGCGCTGATCGAAATTCGAAAGGCCACGCTCCGCCCGGAAATTGTGGCTGTTCTGCGGGAAGGACTGGTCGCCCGCCGATCCCAGGAATGCCGAGACGTCATCGATTGACTTGGCCCACGTGTAGGCGGCGCGAAAGCCCGCGCGCCCGCCGAAACGTCGCTCCAGCGAAAAGACGCCGGAATGGTAGGTCGACGACGCGCCCGACTCGAAGAGGACGATGTTGGCGAATCCAGGCGTTGGACGCCGTGGATCCACTTCGCCGGCGCCGGGCAGGGGTTGGTTCAGGTTCCGGCGGCGCAGGAGCTTCGATCCCTTGGCGCCGATATAGAGGGCCCGCCCCACGATCTTGCCGGGGAGCGCCTTCTCGAATCCTGTGTTCCAGCGCTGGACGTAAGCCGATTTGAAATCGGGCTGCAGGGCGTTTACCGAGGCCGGTGGCGTGAAGCCCCCTCCCGGAAAGGGGTTCTCGAGGCTCGGGAGGGAGGTCGGCGAGGGGAAATACAGCTGCAGGTCGAAATAGGGCGGGTTGAAATAGAGGCCGGAATTGGCTTCCAGGAGGTTGGCGTCGTAGTAGAGTCCGTATGCCGCTCGCAGCACAACCGACTCGTCGGGGTTCCACGCAATTCCGATCCGCGGAGCGAAATTGTTGGGATCCGCTGCGTATCCGGCGCGGCCTAGCGATGTCGTGCCGGGCTGCACTAATCTGGCGGCATCGACATCGAATTGCGTGAACCGGTCGTCCGCGTCATACGCCGGGGCGTTGTACTCGTAGCGCAGGCCGAGGCTGACCGTCAGCCCTTCCGCCAGGGTCCAGTCGTCTTGCGCGTACCCGTTCCAGAACCGCGCTCGCTGCCGGAAATCGTTGTCCACGACAGTGCGGATGCTGTAAGTCGGGAAGCCCAGCAAGAGGTCGGAGACCGGATGCTGGGAGATCGCCCCGAGGAAGTTGAATTGGCCGCGGCCGAATAGCCCTTGCGTGCCGTCAATTCCAACGCTGCGGTGCTCTCCGCCCCATTTGAAGTGGTGCCGAGGTCCCGCGCGGGTCAGGTGGGCGGTGACGTGAAAAGTGCTGCTGCGGCGCAGCACCGGCAGCGCCGTATCGTCGGAAAGGCTTGCGAACCCGGAGACGTTGATGCTGGGAAAGCCGACGAACCTGGGATCTGTCGACAGTCCCGGGATTCCGACTTCCATAGCGATGTCGCGTCCGGCGTTCTGGTGCCGGACTTCTCGTTCCAGCCTGTTGAACCCTGCCCGCGCTTCCAGCAGCGTGAATGGCGAAAAGGCGTGCGAGTACGATCCCGCGACGTGGTGGCCTCGATCCAGGGTGAAGCTGCCGAAGCCGGGAACGTCGCTGTCTGAGAAGGGATCGAAGCTCCGCGCGTGGCTCAGGTTGTAGCGCGCAAAGAGCCGGCCCTGTGAACTCACATCGTGGTCCAGCCTTCCGGCCAGCTGGTTGACTAGGCCGTCCCCGGACGGAGTTGACACGAAGTTCTGGACCGGGTCTGGTCGGTTCGGTGCCGGCCAGTATTGCGCGAGAGCGCTGCCGGCTGGGCTTCTCCGCCCCGCCGGGATCTTGTTGTCCGGGAACGGAGCCCGCGCGAAGGGATCGATCACCGGCTGCCCGACGCCCGAGAAATCGCCCCGCACCAGGGCGGGTGTCGGCACGGCGGCCGTGCGGGTCGCCGCGTCGCGGATGCGGGTCCCTTCGAAGCCTGCAAAGTAGAACGTCCGCTCGCTGAACGGCCCGCCGAGAGCCGCTCCGAACTGGTTGCGGCGGTAAGGCGGCGCGGGCTGGCCGGGGGGATCGAAGTAATTGCGCGCGTCGAGCGAGTCGTTTCGCAGGTAGTAATAGGCCGAGCCGTGGACTTGCTGTGTGCCCGAGCGGCTGACTACATTGACCTGGGCGCCTGAACTGCGACCGTACTCGGCCTTGTATCCGGACGAGTGCAGCCGGAATTCACGCACCGTGTCAAGCGGTGGGCTCACCACGATCCGGTTGATATAGAGGTCGTTGTTGTCAATGCCGTCCAGCAGGAAGTTGTTCGATGCCTCTCGGCCGCCCGCGACGTGGAATCCGCTGTCGTGCTGAGTTGAGAGTTCCGATCCCGGAGCGCTGGCATGCGCGCCACCCGCAAGCAGCGTGAGAGGGAGGAATACTCTCTGGTTCAGGGGCAGGTTGCGCATCTCGCTCCGGTCGATGACCGTTCCGACTCCTGCGGTTCCCGCCTCGACCAGTGGTGTCGATTCGGTGACATCGACGCTGAAACGCGCCGTCTGCAATTCCATCCGGAGGTCGAGGCGCACGGGCGTCCCGACACGCACCCGAACCCTTGCGGTGGGCGCGACAAGATCGCTGGCGCGAGGGATGATGTCATAGGTCCCTGGAGCCAGGGCAGGAAAGCGGTAGCTGCCATCCGCGGTGGCGGGTGACCGGTGTTGCCGCCCCGTGTCAAGGTGAACCGCTTCCACCTCCGCTGCCACGCGGCTGCCAGAAGGGCCGAAGACCGCGCCCGAAACACTTCCACTCACGGACTGGGCATTGAGTCCGGTGCCAGCGGCTGTCATCCAGACCACAAGCCAGAAGATTCCGAATCGTCCCATCGCATCCAGCATAGGCGTTCCGGTTCGATTTCGCCGATCGCGTCGGCGGGCTAGGTCGCGACTGGAAGGCCAACGGGGTCGCTGCAGCCTGTCGTTGCGCATCGCGCGACGCTGTCAGCCTCCGTGGGAGTCCCGGCGACGGGGGGCCGGGCCGTGTGCCCCCGTCGAGCGCTTGCGATCGTGCGAGCGTCGCCCGACGAACCGACTCGCGTCGATGAACACCGGTGGATCAAAGGCGGAACAGCTCGCGCAAGCGTTTGGTTTGCGCCCGGCTGACGGGGATTTCGACCTGTGGCTTGCCCTTCATCCGCAGATGGTAGCTGGACTTGAACCATGGAATGACTTCTTCGATGCGGTCGATATTCACCAGGTACGACCTGTGCGCCCGCCAGAAGAGGCGGTCCCCGAGCGTGGACTGCAGGTCGTCGAGCGTCTTGTAGTTGCTAAATCCGTCGAGGTCCGTTGCGATGATGCGCACCGCGCCGGACTTCACGGTCGCAAAGATCACGTCGGCGGCGTCCACCAGCACCATTCTGGTACCTGAGCGGACCAGAACCTTGGTCGGCGGCGCGGTCCCGTCCTGCATTCGCGCGAGCAAGTGGGCCATCCGTTCCGACTCGTGGCGGGGTGAGCGCAACAGTTCCCGGGCTCGCTTGATCGACTGGCCCAGCCGACCCTTGTCGACTGGCTTGAGGAGATAGTCGGCTGCGTTGACCTCGAACGCCTCCACCGCGTACTGATCAAAGGCTGTCGCGAAGACAATATGCGGGAGCCTGGCCCCTCGGGCCAGCAGTTCGCGTACGACTCCCAATCCGTTCAGTCCCGGCATCTGGACGTCCAGGAAAACGATGTCGGGCTCGATCGCTTCGATCCGCTCCAAGGCGCTGGGCCCGTCGACGGCTTGGCCCACGACCTCGATTTCCGGAAACGAGTCGAGCAGAAAGCTGAGCTCTTCCAGCGCCAGTTGCTCGTCGTCCACCAGCACCGCGGTCATTTTGCTGTCCGCGCTCGGAGATTCAGCCATAGCCTGTCAGCCCTAGGCGGAGTGTAGCATTGGGGATTGGTGCCCGAGGACCAGGCCGCCGCGCTCGCGCTGTTCGCGAAAGCGCCCCTTCCGGGTGGCGTCAAGACCCGCCTGTCCGGAGTCCTGGGGCTCTCCGGAGCCGAGGAGTTTCACCGATTGTGCGTGTTGCACTCCTGGGGGCGCTTGTCCGGAATAGGGGGCGTTCACTCGTTCCTCTACTGTGATGCGCCGTGGGCGGAATTCGAGAGCCTTGCCGGGTCAGGGAGGTTCCGAATCCAAAGGGGGAAGGATCTCGGGGAGCGGATGTTCAACTGCCTGGGGGAGTTGCTCGGTTCGGGTTTCTCAAGGGCCTTGATCATAGGCAGCGATGCTCCGACCATGCCCTTGGCACAAGTCGAAGAGGCTTTGGACGCGCTTTCCCGCGCAGATGCGGTCCTCGGACCGTGTGAAGACGGTGGCTTCACGCTCGTCGCGGCTCGAAGAACTCATCCGCTGATGTTCAGCGGAGTGGCTTGGTCACGCGCGGACACTCGCGCGAGCACCCTCGAGACGTTCAGCGCCTGCGGGCTTGAGTCCTCCGAGACACCCACTTGGGCCTACGATGTCGACCGGCCGCTCGACCTGGAACGCCTTCGTAAAGACACAGGCCTGTCGGGGGATCTCAGGGAATGGCTCAATCGCCGGTCCGGCATTGGGTCATAGCAGATCGTCACGCCCTCCGTCCCGCAGGGCATCCACGACGGCGCCGACAGCTTGGGAGCCGTCCCGTCGGCAAACCAGCAGGGCGTCAGTCGTTTCCACCACGATCAAGTCGTCCACACCGAGCAATGCCACGTGCTTTCCGGGGGCGTCCACGTAGTTGCCAGTGGCCTTCACGAAGGTACCCGGCGTGCGGGCGCAATTTCCGTCGGAGTCCTTGGGCAGCAGAGCGTGCAGCGCGTCCCAGCTGCCGAGGTCGGTCCATCCGAAATCGGGGGCGGCAAACCCAGAAACCCGGCTCGATCGCTCCAGGATGCCGCTGTCTACGGAAATGTCTTGGCAGGCCCCGTATGATTCTTCGAGGCGGGTTCGGAATCCGCTTGGTGCGCTGCCGGCGATGTCGGCCAGCACTTTCCAGGTTCCCGGCAAGTGCTCGGCCATCTGTTCTGCGAACACGGATGCCTTCCAGCAGAACTGGCCGCTGTTCCAATAGAAACACCCGTCCGAAACGAATCTGCGTGCTTTCTCCAGGCTGGGCTTTTCCCGGAAGCTGACGACTCGTGACGGGACCTGTTGCCCGGGGCGCGTTCCTTTGGGGAACTCGATGTATCCATAGCCGGTCTCCGGCCACCGGGGTTTCACGCCGAGGACGACCAAGTCCTCACCGGACGCCGCCGCGAGCGCGCGCTCAAGCAACCCGGCGTACGTTCGCTCGTTCTCCACATAGTGGTCCGCCGGGAAGACTCCCATCACGGCATCCGGGTCGTCGCGAAGAAGCAGGGCCGCTGCCAAGCCGATCGAGGGAGCTGTGTTGCGACGGGCCGGTTCGGCGATGATGCGCTCGGGACCCACCTCGGGCAACTCTCTGGCAACGCCTTCCCGCAGGTGCTCGCTGGTCAGCACCCAGATCCGCTCCGGAGGGAAGATACCCCGCAGGCGGTTCACTGTTTGTCGCAGAAGCGTGCCGTCGCCTAGCGGATCGAGCATCTGTTTCGGGCGCGCAACACGGCTGCGGGGCCAGAAGCGCACCCCGTGGCCTCCAGCTAGCACTACAGCGTGGCGGCGCGCGTCGGTCCCCTTGGGGCTCATCGTGGACGGACTCAGCGGGCTTCCAGATCGTGAGCGCGGATCAGCTTGAATGTACGAGTCCAGCGAGTTTTTGTGACGAAGTTGAGCGCCAGGTCCTTCAGATGGTCGAGCGAGATCCCGGGGTCCTGCAGGTGGGATGTTGGCGCGTCGTAGGACCAGTAGATGATCAGCGGCTTGCCGATAATGTGACCGCGCGGGACAAAGCCCCAATAGCGACTGTCCAGTGACTGGTCGCGGTTATCCCCCATCGCGAAATACTGCCCTTCGGGTATGACCACTTCCCCGTCCTCGACATGCTCTCGAAGCATTCGCATTGCTGGCTCGTAGATTTGCATCGTGTTCGGAGGTCCGGGGAAGTTGTCTCGGTAGGAATCGATGAAGTCGCTCTTGTAGACCACGTATGGCTCTGACACCGCTTCACCGTTGATCCACAGCTGCTTGTCGATCACCCGCAGCCGGTCTCCCGGCACCCCCACGATGCGCTTCACGAATGTCTCGTTCAGGTTGATCGGATAGCGGAAGACGACGATGTCGCCGCGCTCGACGTCCTGGTACGGCAGCAGGTACTGGCTGATTGCTCCCGGCGGGGCATAGGCCAGTTTGTCCACGAGCAAATGGTCTCCGATCAGCAGGGACTCTTCCATTGATCCCGTCGGGATGACGAACGCCTGCACGAGGGTGGTCGTACCGAACAGCAGTAGAAGGATAGTTACCGTCCATTCGGCTACGATGCCGCGAGACGGCTCCACCGCCTTCTTGCTGGCGGGCTCGTCGGCAGCAGCGTTCTTCGTCGAGTTCCTGATCATGGGCGTGTCCGAGCGTTCCCGGCTCGAATCGGAAATTTCATCTTACCCCGCTCGCATGTAGGTAACGCTGCCTCGCACGAGATCGGCTGGGCCGTGGTGAGTGTGCCCGTCGCGAGCCCTCGTCCACATTGGAATCGTCGGTCGCAGACCTGCTCATGATACGCTGGATTGCAGGCTTGGTCAGCCTTCCGGGCGTCCCAGAAGCGTCCTCCTCTTCCGGTTCTTGTACCGGGGGTTCTCTACGAGAAGCGAGAACGATATGCCTCACTACAACGGCCTTCCCGTTCCGACGGACGGCACGCCTGTTCGGATGGAATCTGGTCGGTGCATTGTGTCCGACAGTCCGATCGTGCCCTTTATCGAAGGCGACGGTTGTGGGCGGGACATCTGGAAGGCGTCCAAGGCCGTTATTGACGCGGCAGTCGAGCGGGCTTACAGCGGCGACAGGCGCATTGTCTGGTACGAGGTGTTCGCCGGCGAGAAGGCACACGACCGGTTCGGGGAGTGGCTGCCGGCTGACACGATTGACGCGATTCGCGCGCTCAGGGTCGCGATCAAGGGGCCGCTGACGACACCGGTGGGCGGCGGGATCCGCAGCCTGAACGTCGCCTTGCGGCAGATCCTGAGCCTGTATTCCTGTGTTCGTCCCGTCAAGTGGTATCCCGGTGTGCCGTCCCCCATGCGAGACCCGGGGAAGCTCAACATCGTCATCTTCCGGGAGAACACCGAAGACGTTTACGCCGGCGTCGAATGGGAGTGCGGCACCAAGGAGGCCGGTCAGGTGATTGAGTTCCTGAACGGGCGGATGGGCAGGAGCATTCGAACGGATTCGGGTATCGGCATCAAGCCGGTATCTGTGACGGGGTCAAAGCGGCTCGTGAGGGCCGCCCTTCAGTATGCGCAGGACAACGGACGCTCGTCGGTGACCCTCGTGCATAAGGGCAACATCATGAAATTCACCGAAGGCGCGTTCCGGGATTGGGGATACGAAGTGGCCACCGAGGAGTTTCGGGATCGGTGCGTGACCGAGGCCGAGCTTTGGGAATCCGGTGGTGGCGGCGTGGCGCCCAACGGAAAGATCTTGATCAAGGACCGGATTGCCGACGCAATGTTCCAGCAAGTGCTACTGCGTCCCGCCGAGTACGAAGTCGTGGCGACAACGAATCTGAACGGGGACTATCTCTCCGACGCCTGCGCCGCACAAGTCGGCGGGCTCGGCCTGGCGCCGGGAGCCAATATCGGAGACGACTATGCCGTGTTCGAGGCAACCCACGGCACGGCGCCCAAATACGCGGACAAGGACATGATTAATCCCAGCAGCGTGATTCTCTCGGGCGTGATGATGCTGGAGCATCTGGGCTGGAAGGAAGCGGCCCGACTGATTGAACGTGGGATGACCGGTGCGATCGCCGCGAAGACGGTGACATACGACCTGCACCGGCAGATGGCGGGCGCGACCAAGGTGGGCTGCAGCCAGTTCGGCGCCGCCGTGATTCGACACATGGGCTAAGGAAGAACGAGGAAGCCAAGATGCGAAAGAAAGTAACCGTCATTGGTGCAGGGAACGTCGGCGCCAGCTGCGCCTTGCGCATCGCCGACAAGGAACTGGCGGACGTCACGCTCATCGACATCATCGAAGGCGTGCCGCAGGGCAAGGCCCTGGACATGTTGGAGGCCTGTCCCGTCGAAGGGTCGGACGTGCAGGTGACCGGGACGAACGACTACGAGGACACGGCGAATTCAGATATCGTCGTCATGACCGCCGGATTCCCGCGCAAGCCGGGCATGAGTCGCGATGACCTGCTGCTCAAGAACGCCTCGATCGTGAAATCCTGCATCGAGTTGGCGGCGCGATACTCGCCCAACGCGATCCTGATCGTTGTCTCGAATCCGCTCGACGCGATGTGCCATGTCGCCTACCACACCTCGGGGTTTTCGCGGAACCGCGTGATCGGAATGGCGGGGGTCCTCGACACAGCCCGCTTCCGCACATTCCTGGCCGCAGCCGCCGGCGTCTCAGTCGAAGATGTCGTTGCCCTGGTGCTTGGGGGCCACGGCGACACGATGGTGCCGCTTGTCCGAAATACCAATGTTGCCGGAATACCGATCCAGCAGCTTCTGTCCGGGGAGGAACTTGAGGCGATCGTGCAGCGGACCCGCGACGGCGGGGCGGAGATCGTCAAGCATCTCAAGACAGGCAGCGCGTACTATGCTCCGTCTTCCTCGGTAGTTGAAATGGTCGAGTCGATCCTGAAGGACAAGCGCAAGGTGCTGCCATGCGCGGCGCTGCTCGAAGGCGAGTACGGACGCCGCGGAATCTTTGTTGGCGTGCCCTGCAAGCTGGGCGCCCACGGCCTGGAGCAGGTCTATGAGGTCCAACTGGACGATTCCGAGGAGGCGGCGCTGAATGCCAGTGCCGATGCCGTTGAAGAACTCGTCGCCGTGTTGGGGAAGAACGGATATTGATCGACCGCGGAGGGCGCCTGCCTGAGTCGACCGGCGCTGGCTCCGTGCCAGCCCATTGGCGCGATGGCCACGGGTGTTACCCCGGAATCAGGCGGCGGAACTCCGCCCAAGGGGAGGGGCGTTGAGTTGCCCGCGCTGGCTGTGGATGCGGTTCCAGGGCGAATCTCCAAAGAAAATCCGTCTCTGCCGTTGACCCACCGCCGGATGGTGGAGTATGCTATCAGAACTCGGCCGAATTTCGGCCGCATCGATGGAGTACCAACAATGAAGAGAATTCTCACCCTGCTCGTATTGACCCTTTCCGTGACCGCGCTTTGTTTCGCTGGCTCGGCGACAGGTTTCGTGACGGACGCAAAGTGCGCGACTGCAGGCAAGGCCGGCGCAGAGCATGCCGGTTGCGCCAAGGGTTGCCTCAAGAGCGACGACATGGCCGCGGTGATCGTGACCGAGGACGGCAAGATCTACGAAGTGGCGGACCAAGCCAAGATCAAAGAGTTTGCTGGCGAGAAGGTCACCGTCATGGGCATGATCGAGGACATGAAGATCTCCTCGATCGAGAGCGTGAAGAAGGCAAGCTGACCTAGCTGTCCAAGCTCCCCTGTGCCGGGCATCAGGTCCGGCGCGGTCATAGTTCTGCCTCACCCACTGACGCCTGAGCTGTCGTCAGTGGGTGAGTGCGCGTGTATTTCGACCTTTGGCCGATGGCTGTGACCTTGCAGCAGCGCCAAGTTAGCGGGCTCCGGTCGAGATCCACGTTTCTGGCCTCTGCCTAGCTCGTTGCGGTGGTCGCCCTAGGAGACAGATCGATGCCGTCGGCATGCCTGGAAGACTTCACGCGGCCCCTCATCTAGGTGCTGCGATCCAACGCGGCCAGTCCGCCGGGTTCAAACGGGTGCGGCATCGCCTACGGATTGAACTCGTCAGCACGGATTGGAAATCTCCGGCCCCCAAGAGGCACTTGACCCTGCCGCCGTTTCCGCAATCCTAAGCCCCCACGTCGCGTACCTGCATTTCGAGGCAGGTTGAAAATCCTCGAGAGTCCTCGATATGATTCGAGATTCTGCACTTCGCAGACCGGGGGGGCGATGGCGACTATTGATGTTCCACTGAGCAAGCGTGGATTTGGACATACCTCGCGCTCAGACGCTTGGTGGATTCAGCCGTTGACGGTCTTTCTGTGCTTCTCCGCGTTCATCGTGTATGCCACATGGGCGACATTTCAGGGTGACCACTACACGGCCGGGCCGTACCTGTCGCCGTTCTACTCACCGGAACTCTTTGGCGCGTCCGAGCATAGCTGGTTCGGTCCGAAACCCGGCTGGTGGCCCGGGTGGTTGCCGTTCTCGCCCGCGCTATTGATTCTTTGGGCTCCTCTGGGATTCCGCCTGACCTGCTACTACTATCGCGGCGCGTATTACAAAGCCTTCTGGGCCGACCCGCCATCCTGCACCGTTGGGGAACCGCGCTCCGGCTACCGCGGCGAGCGCTCCTTTCCGCTGGTCATGCAGAACGTGCACCGCTACTTTCTCTATATCGCCCTTGGATTCATCGTCATGCTTTCCTATGACGCCTGGAAGGCGCTCTGGTTCACGGATCCCGCAACGGGATCTGTCGAATTCGGCATTGGTGTGGGCAGCATTGTGCTCGCGGTAAACGCCACGCTGCTCGCCGGCTACGCATTCGGCTGCCACTCCCTGCGCCATCTGCTGGGAGGACGGAAGGACTTGCTCTCGGGATCTCCCAACTTGGCCAAGACTTACGATTGCGTAAGCTGCCTCAACCGCCAGCACATGCGCTGGGCGTGGATGAGTCTGTTCTCGGTCGGATTCTCCGATCTCTATGTTCGCCTTTGCTCCATGGGTGTATGGACGGACTGGAGAATCCTGTAGTGATTGAGTACGAACCAATTCAACACGACGTCCTTGTGATCGGCGCTGGGGGCGCCGGGCTACGGGCGGCTATCGAAGCGCGTGCCCATGGCGCTTCAGTCGGTCTCGTCTGCAAGTCGCTCCTGGGCAAGGCGCACACGGTGATGGCTGAGGGGGGTATCGCCGCTTCCCTGGCGAACGTCGATGACCGCGACGACTGGATGGTGCACTTCGCCGACACCATGCGTGGCGGTCAGTACCTGAACAACAGCCGCATGGCCGAGTTGCACGCTCGGGAAGCCCCCGCGCGGGTGCGTGAACTCGAGGCCTGGGGCGCGCTGTTCGACCGTGCCGTGGACGGGCGCATCCTGCAGCGGAACTTCGGCGGCCATGCCTATCCCCGCCTGGCGCACGTCGGGGACCGCACAGGCCTGGAGATGATTCGCACGCTCCAGGACTACGCCGTGCACCAAGGAATTGACGACCACATGGAGTGCGCCGTGATCGAACTACTTACGGATGGCGACCGCGTGGTCGGCGCTTTTGCGTTCGACCGGGATCGTGGCACGTTCAAGGTCTTTCATGCCAAGGCGGTCGTGCTGGCGACCGGAGGTGTCGGCAAGGCGTTTCGAATCACGAGCAACAGCTGGGAATACACCGGCGATGGTCACGCCCTGGCGTACCGCGCTGGCGCGGCGCTCATCGACATGGAGTTCGTCCAGTTCCACCCGACAGGCATGGTCTGGCCTCCGAGTGTTGCGGGTATCCTGGTGACCGAAGGCGTTCGAGGGGAAGGCGGCGTGCTGCGGAACTCGCGCGGCGAGCGGTTCATGTTCGGCGACATCCCGCCGCTTTATCGCAATTCGACGGCCGACAGCGAGGAGGAGGGCTGGCGCTATACCCAAGGCGACAAGGACGCGCGACGGCCTCCGGAGTTGTTGACTCGCGACCACGTGGCGCGCTGCATCGTGCGCGAGATCAAAGAGGGCAGGGGAAGTCCGCACGGAGGTGTATTTCTTGACATCGCCTGGATCAAGGAGAGGCTTCCCAACGCTGCGGAGCACATCAAGCGAAAGCTGCCCAGCATGTATCACCAGTTCAAGGAGCTCGCCGGCATCGATATTACCGAGCAGCCGATGGAAGTCGGTCCCACCACGCATTACGTGATGGGCGGTGTGCGAGTGGATGCGGACTCGCAAATGTCTGACGTGCCCGGGCTTTTTGCAGCGGGAGAGTGCGCAGGCGGGCTGCACGGAGCCAATCGCCTGGGAGGCAATTCCCTTTCCGACCTCCTGGTATTCGGCAAACGCGCTGGAGAGTACGCTGCTCGCTTCGCACGCGAGAACGCGGGCGGCCAGATCTCTGCCGATCAGGTTGCGGAGGTGGCGCGAGTGGCGCTAGAGCCGTTTGACCGAGGCGTCGACGCGGAGAGCGCGGAAAACCCATTTGCAATTCAGCACGATCTTCAAGATTTGATGCAGGAGCAGGTGGGGATCGTCCGCAACGAGCGCGACCTGCAGGACGCGCTGGAAGCCATTGACCGCCTGCGCGACCGGACGGGCCGCGTTGCCGTGAGCGGAAATCGGGAGTACAACCCTGGCTGGCACACGGCTTTGGACCTCAGGAATCTCCTCACCTTCTCGGAAGTGATCGCCCGGGCGGCCTTGGAACGGCAGGAGAGTCGAGGCGCACACACCCGGCTCGACTTTCCGGACAAGGACGAGACCTACGGGAAATTGATCATCGCGATTCGCAGGGACGCAGATGGTGGTCTCACGGTCTCGCGCGAGCCGACCGCGCCGATCTCGGATGAACTGCAGCAAATCATCGACGCAAGGAAGTGAGGAGAACGGACATGGCAAAGGCGACATTCCGGATTTGGCGGGGCAAAGCGGACTCGGGCGAATTTCGCGACTACAACTGTGAAATCTCTGAGGGCATGGTTGTGCTGGATGCCGTGCACAAGATCCAGGCTGAGCAGGCCAGTGATTTGGCTGTCCGCTGGAATTGCAAGGCCGGCAAATGCGGGTCCTGTTCGGCGGAAATCAACGGATCCCCACGGCTGCTATGCATGACTCGTCTGGACCAGCTTCCTCTGGACAAGCCCATCACGATCGAGCCCATGCAGGCCTTCCCGGTTGTCAAGGACCTGGTGACGGATGTCTCCTGGAACTTCGAGGTGAAAAAGCGAATCAAGCAGTTCGCCCCGCGACCGGCCGACGCCGAGGACGGAACTTGGCGAATACTGCAGCGCGATGTGGACCGCGTGCAGGAGTTTCGCAAATGCATTGAGTGCTTTCTCTGCCAGGACGTTTGTCACGTCCTGCGGGAGCACCATTTGCACGACCAATTCATCGGACCGCGATTCCTGGTGTATGCGGCGGCGCTCGAGATGCACCCTCTCGATACCGAAAACCGGGTCGGAGAACTCCGGGAGACCGACGGCATCGGGTACTGCAACATTACGAAATGTTGCACGAACGTCTGCCCGGAACACATCACGATCACCGACAATGCGATCATTCCGCTCAAGGAGAGGGTCGTGGATGAGTTTTATGACCCATTGCGGAAGATTTTCCGCGTATTCCAGAAATAGGTATCTGCTGCTGCTCGCTCGTGGGGCCTGCCGGGACCGCCGCGAGCGGACCAGCTGGATGTCGCCATCGTCCCGGTTGCCATGCCTCCGGACGGCGGCACTTCCTTTGGTGCTGCCGCTTGCATCGGTTGGCCCGCCTTGGCGGGCTGCACGAACGCTTCGGCTGCGATCTTCGTCTCAACCAAGCTCGCGCATTTGCGACGTCTCCCGCTAGGCCGCCAGGAATGTGCCTGACCCGACTGCTCGGTGGCCAACTCGCTCGACGCCGAAGGCTTCGGAAGCCGGACCGGCACGTCGGACTGCGAAGCCGCGCGCCCGGGGGGTATTCAGTGTGGACTACAGCTCTGAAATGAGTGCCGACCGCTTCCTGGCGGTTTGCGAGGGCGTGTGACGCCGCCCCTGGCTGACCGCGTGCGGGAACTGCTGGAGTGGTTCCTCGTGAATCGCAGGAACTTGCCGTGGCGCTACACCAGGGATCCTTACCGGGTTTGGGTTTCGGAGGTGATGCTGCAGCAAACCCGGGTCGAGACGGTGCTTGCGTTCTACGGCAGGTTCATTGAGGCCTATCCCACCGTGGACGCTCTCGCTGCTGCTCCCCGTCACGAGGTTCTAGCGAGTTGGGCGGGTCTTGGGTACTACCGTCGGGCGAGCATGTTGCACGCGGCCGCTCGGCAAGTGGTGGAGGTCCACGCCGGACGCTTTCCGTCGGAGTACGACTCGATCAAGCGTCTCCCAGGGATCGGCGAGTACACGGCGGCGGCGGTTTCGAGCATCGCCTTTGACGAGCCTCGGGCGGCGATGGATGGCAATGCTTACCGTGTCTTGGCACGGCTCGCTGACGACCGCCGGGACATACGCGGTGCAGCGCCCCGGAAGGCTTTGCGGAATCTCGCGCAACGGCTGATGGACGCGACTCGGCCGGGCGAGCGAGGCGATTTCAGCGAGGCCCTGATGGAACTCGGGGCGACCCTTTGCGTCCCGCGGGTTCCCCGGTGTGACGCCTGTCCCTGGGTGTCCTCATGTGCCGGGCACGCAGCTGGCACGGCACCATCGCTGCCGGTGAAGGCACCGCGACGCCCGCCCCGGAGGACCGAGATCGCAGTTGTCGTGATTCAGTACGACGGCCGGGCACTCATGCGCCAACGGCCCCCTGACGCCTCCATCATGCCCGGATTCTGGGAGTTGCCAAACGCCGCAGGACTGGCGATCCTCTTGCGAGAGCTCGGCATGCCCGCCGATGCCCGGCTGTATTCCGCCGGCACGTTCTCGCATGCCATCACCGACACCCTCTATACCTGCCATGTGTACGAGGCGACATCCTCTGGGGACTTGCCGGACGGCTATCGGTGGGTGGCACTCGCCCAGGCCCGGGAGATTCCGATCACGACCATCAGCGCCAAGGCGCTGGCAGCGCTCTCTCTGGCCGAACCGGGCTGACCGCTCGAGTTGGCAGCTAGTCGCGCTGTGCGGACCCTGCGGATAGGGAGGTGCGAACCGTGGGTGTTCCGAGCGAAGTGGCGTATTCGGCGATGCCTTTGAACAGGTGTTCGGCGACCTCCTGGCGGAAACCGGACTGCTTCAGGAGGCCTTCATCGGACCGATTGCTGATGAATCCGATCTCCGCCAGCACTGCAGGCATCTGCGCGCCGACGAGCACGACAAACGGTGCCTTGCGGATGCCCCGGTTCCGGATGCTGGAGGAATGCTTTGACACTCCTTCGTGAAGCCTCTCCTGGACTCGCTTCGCGAACTCCCGCGATTCTTCGGTCTTTTCGCCGAACGCGATCTTTGCAACCAGGTCCTCAAGGTCGTGGATTGAACTGCTGGCCGCGGCGTTCTCTAGCGAGGCCACGCTCAATTCCCACGAATCCGACGTGAGGCTCAGGTAGTAGGTCTCGATGCCGCGAACCTTCGAACTGGGTGCCGAATTGCAATGGATCGAGATCATCAGGTCCGCTTTTCGCGAGTTCGCGATTTGCGGACGTTCCTCCAGAGGCACGAACACGTCCGATTGCCGGGTATAGATCACTTCCGCTCCCAGCCGCCCCTCTAGGAGCTTGCCAAGCCGCTGGGAGATGTCGAGCACGACGTCCTTTTCACGCAACCCTCCCGGCCCGATGGAGCCGGTGTCATGGCCTCCATGCCCCGCATCGACCAGGATCGTGCCGAGCTTGAGCCCGAGCGCCCGGGTCAGGCTGTGCTTTCCGTCGGCGGTTGTGTCGGCAGCGCGTGGCGGCTTGAGTTCGGTGTGGCCCGGATCCAACGCCTGCACGGTGCGGGGCGATCGGGGAGCGCCGGCGCCTCGGACATCGAGGACGAATCGAGTCGGATTGTCCAGCCAGAACACATCGAAGGATGTGGGCCGCTTCAAGTCGAGTACAAGCCGCGCCTTGTTCCCGCGGTTTTGCGCCAGGCGCGCAGTGGAAAGCAACGTATCGGCGACCACCACCTGGACCCCTTTGATCAAAGACTTGGACATAATGCTGCCGAACAGGTCGATATAGAGTCTGTCCGGGCGGCTTAGCCGGTCGTACTTGAGGGCCGTCTTTCCGTCCATCTCCAGCACGATTCGTGTTCCGTCGGAGTAGCTGTGATGGCGGATTTTCGAAATCGAGACCAAGCCCGCCCCCCGCGTCTGGTAACCCGAAGGTTGCACGACAGAGCCCGCTTCGTGCTCCGCATCGGACAGCGCTGCCTTGACCACTCTCCCGCCATCGGCGGGCGCACTCGTTCCACCTGCTGCGGTTGCGGCAGTCGCGGGCAGGCCGCCCAGTTCGGCTGCCATCGCGAGGGCCTCTTGCCGATGGCCGCTGGACGGGTATTCGCGCGCCATGAACTCATAGGCTTCACGCGCTTTCTGGTGGTACCGATCCTGCTGGAATCGCTCTGCCATCGCCTGGTAGAGTTCGCCGATTGCGAGGAGGGCGTCGTCGCAGTAGCCGCTCGAAGGGTCGGTTCTGTGGACGGCCTCGAACGCGGAGATGACAACTTCGTACTGGCGCGGTCGCAGTTCGGGACCCGGGACGTGCCGCAGGTCTTCGTACAGCTGTTCCGCAGCTTTGAAGCGCTTGGCGGCCGTTTCCCGCTTGGACGCAGCAAGTACTGGCAATTGCGTGCAGAGCGCGATCAGCAGCGCTCCGGCGGTTGGCAGAAACAACGCGGTCCGGATCATTCCTTCACCTTCTCCGAATGATCGAGCGGGCAAATGCGCCAGTCTTCTTCTACTCTAGCTGGGAATTGTACGACCAGTTTCGGCCCTCTCGAGCTGTCGCGTTTCAGGGCGCCTTGGAAGGCCGCCGCCCGGTTGTCCGAGCGCGGCCCGCCGACGGACTCGGCGCTCGCTGCCAAGAGCGCGAGAACAGACTCTGGAGTGGCTCTTGCCCGCACCATCTAGCCACTTAGAACATTACCATAAGTAATGTTTGCAAGGATAGCGGGATTCCGGCCTCATCCCGACAGATTCGAAGTTCGATTCGATCACGGCGTATGAACCGAACCCCGAACTTGTCCGGGCCTGTGGACAAGTGTGCAGGATAAGGTACAATCGAGGTCGAATTCTCAGCAGGTCCGTCGGGGGTCGAATCTGAACTGCTGAGTTTGTCAAGCCTCGGACGGACAAGATCGGAGGCAAATCTTGCATACATCTCGTTTTCCACTATGGCTGCTCGCCATCGCGTTGCTGGTGGCAGCGCCGGCTTTCGGCCAGATCGAGTCCGCCAGGATTCAGGGAGTTGTCAGCGACTCGACGGGCGCCGTGATCCCGGGCGCTTCGGTGACGTTCGTGCATGTCGACACCGGACAGGAGTTCACTACGGCGACTAGCGCGGAAGGTCTGTACCGATCGGTCCCGTTGCGCATCGGCGAGTACCGCGTCGAGTACGAGTCTGATGGATTCAAGCGCGCAGTCCGGTCGGGAATCAATCTCGAACTGCAGGAAACGGCCGTGATCGACGTCTTGCTCGAGATCGGCGAGGTGACCGAGGTTGTCGATGTCACTGCCGATGCCGTCCTGCTCGAGACAACCGAAGCAACCCAGGGCCAGGTCATCAACAACCAGCGGATCGTGGACATGCCGCTCAATGGCAGGGACTACATTCAGCTGGCGCTGCTCTCGGCCGGGGCCGTCCGGCCGATAGGCGGGCGCTTCGGGGGCTATAGCGCCGGTGGACAGCGCACGACGCAAAACAACTACACGCTCGACGGAGTTGACAACAACGGCTTGCAGATCGCCGCGCAAGGACGCAGGGCGGAAGTGGTCAAGCCGTCAGTCGACGCAATTGAAGAGTTCAAGATCTCCACCAATTCGTACACCGCCGAATCTGGACGAGCGCTCGGGGGGACCGTCAACGTCTCGATCAAGTCGGGCACGAACGAATTGCACGGCACGGTCTTCGAGTTCCTGCGCAATGACGTGCTGGACGCGAAGAACTTCTTCGATGACCCGGACGCAGCAAAGCCGCCATTCAAGCGCAACCAGTACGGCTTTTCCCTGGGAGGTCCGCTGAAGCGCAACTCGACCTTCCTCTTCGGCGACTACGAAGCCACGCGGATTCGCGAGTCCGCCACATTCAACGACACCATCCCCACCCAGGCGCAATTGGCCGGGGACTTCAGCGGGGTGCCGCAGGTGATTTACGATCCCGCCACCTACAGCTCCGTGACGAACCGCAGGATGCCTTTCGATCGCAATATGATTCCCGCAGCCCGCATTGACCCGGTCGCGCAGAAGGCGAGCCAGTTCTATCCCGCTCCGAACGAACCCGGCCTGACCCGGAATTGGCGGACCGCTGCCCCTGACCTCGAGGACGATGACAAGTGGGATCTGCGTGCGGATCAAATCCTGGGGACGAACGACAACATGTTTTGGCGGTACAGCCAGCAAGACAGCTACGTGCCGACGCCCATCCGCTTTCCTTCCAAGCAGGATGGCGATGGAACCGAGTTCAGGCACCGCGGCCAGAACATGGCCCTCGGCTGGAACCACATCTTCACTCCCTCGCTGATCACCAACGTCAAGCTCGGCTGGAACAGGATCTATACCAACCGGCAGGCTCTTGCCCAGGAGAATCTCAACACGGGTCTGGGGCTGACCGGAGTCAACCAAACGCTGCGGGGCGCGGCCCGATTCAACATCAACGGGATGCGGTTGATCGGGACATCCAACTTCACGCCCAATCTGATCGATTCGCAGAACCGCCAGCTCAATATCGACACGAACTGGACGAAAGGCCAGCACAACATCAAGTTCGGCTATTCCCTCCAGCTGCTGCAGAGCTATCTCACGAATCCGCAGCAGGAGCTTGGGCAGTTCATCTTCAACGGCAACTTCTCGCGCCAATCGGAGTCAGGTGGCGACCGCGGAGGACGGCCGGTGGCTGATTTCCTGCTCGGCATTCCGTTTCGCACGGACATTTCGAACTCTGTGTACATGAACTTGCGCGCACCGTGGCAGCACTTCTACATTCAAGACGAATGGCGCGTGAGCGACAAGCTGACGTTGAACCTGGGACTGCGGTACGAGCACAACATGCCGTGGTACGAGAAGGACAATGGCATCTCGAACTTCGACATCGACACCGACCCGCTCAATCCGTCTTTCGTCGTTGCGGCGAACGGGAGCATAGCTTCGCGGGCGACCCTGGCGGCTGACGTCAACAATTTCGCGCCGCGTTTCGGGTTCGCCTACCGAGCGACGGATGTGACGGTCGTGCGGGGCGGGTACGGGATCTTCTACGCCAACTACGAAGGGACGGGGGGCGGGCAGTTCCTCGAAACCAACCCGCCGTTCCACATCAAGTCGCAGATCTCCACCGACAGTATCAATCCGTCCGTGGTCCTGCGCACCGGAGTGCCCGATGGCGTTGTCACGCCTGAGCGAGCCGTGAGTCTCCGGTTCTCATCGTTCGAGCGCGATCCGCCGTGGCCGATCTCGCAGCAGTGGAACCTGAACATCCAGCAGTCGTTGGGGGAGAATACAGTTTGGGAGATCGGTTACTACGGGACCAAGGCCCAGCACCTGGTCAACCGGATCGATGGCAACTACGCCCTGCCTGGGCCGGGTAATATCAACTCCCGACGACGCTACACTAGCGCCGTGTTTCCGGGAACGGATATCGTGGTCGGGCCGCTCGCGGCAATGAACCGCCACGAATTCAACGGCAACTCGCTCTTTCACTCGTTCCAGACGCGTCTCGAGCGGCGCTACGCGAACGGCTTCACCCTGCTAGCCGCCTACGTATGGTCGAAGAACATCGGGGACGCGCCCGGATTCTCAGGTTCCGGCAATGCTCCGTTCAGCGGCATCCAGAACCCGTTGAACCGTCGTGCCGAGCGGAGCCTCGACAACCAGCACCGGGCCCACAGCTTCGTTAGCAGTTACATTTATGACCTGCCTTGGGGCCGCAACCGTCGCTGGGGCAGTTCCTGGGGAGGGGCTCCCGACGCGATTCTCGGTGGCTGGACTGTCGCCGGCATCGTTTCGCTCACATCCGGTCGGCCGTTCGGGCTAAGGGTGCGCGGCGATCCATCGAACACCGGCAACTTCAGCCGGCCGAACGTCGTCGAGGGTGTCAGCCCGCATCTGCCGCGAGGACAGCGGGATCCGGAACGCTGGTTCAACACGGATGCTTTCGTATCGAACAATGATTTCGAGTACGGCAACGCAGGCCGCAACATCCTGCTGGGCCCGGGACTGGCGAACTGGGACTTCGCGGTCTACAAGCGATTCAACATCACGGAGACTCATTCCCTCCAGTTCCGGTTCGAGAGCTTCAACTTCACGAACACGCCGGTCTTTAACTTCCCGAACTCCGAGGTCGGAAACAACAACTACGGGCGGATTACCAGCGCGGATCGGCCTCGCAATCTGCAGTTCGGTTTGAAGTACATCTTCTAGCGCGGGCGCAATGCGGTTTCCGCACGCGCTGTAGCGTCCTGAGTCCGGAACAGGAGTCGTTCCGGACTCAGGGCGGATTGACCGTCCTGTGCCGGTGGAGAGCATTCCGAGCCACGCGGCACGACAAGCGACTACGGGGAGCCTCGTGTTGCTGGGTGAGGATCGTCCGACCGGGTCGCGCTAATCCTGGCCCTGGTCAAGGCCGAAGTGCCGCGAGGGTTCGAGAGTCAGAGTCGCGATCTGAAACGTCGGTCATAAATTCTGCAACGAGTTTGCGCCAAGTCTGGTTAGCTGTCCAGTCTCCGCGGAGAGCCGTCAGGAATCATTTTCGCTCCAATATATTGAAAACAAAGGAAAATTCAATCTCCAAGCCCGCTTGCGACCTTCCGACCGGGTTCCCATAATCGCCCTTCCGACGATCTGACTTGCATCATTGTTGCAAGTATGTATACTCTTGGTTCTTGCGACGGAGTCTCATCTGGCTAGTTGCAAATTGCATTAAGGGCGATAGTTGACTACAGGAATCCGATTTCAACGAGCAGTTCTTGCTATTCTGGCTGCCCTTCTGTTCGCAGGACTGTTGCAGGCCAGAGAGGTGCGCGGGGAGTTGACCGGCCCAGGCGGGTTTCCGGTTGCGCGAGCGACCGTCGAGATCCTGGAGACGGGGGAGTCCGAGCGAACGGACGGATTCGGCGGGTTCACGTTGGCCGGAGTTCCAGAGGGTGCGTTCACGGTGCGAGTGACGGCGGACGACTTCGAACCGGTCGAGGTCAGCGGCTCGGCGGCGACCACCTACCTCTCTGTTGCCCTGACCGAAATCCGGAGCAACACAGCTTCGATCGAGGTCGTGGCCAGGGCCGAAGACCTGCGGACCGCGATCCCGGGATCTCTGCATGTGATCGGCAAGAGCGATCTGGTCGCTGCCAAGCCGATTGACGCGAACGAGGTGTTGCGCCGGGTTCCCGGGGTCAACCTGCGCGAGGATTCGGGCCCCGTCGCAACTCGGCTGAACATCGGGATTCGCGGCCTGAATCCCAACCGCAGCCGTAAGGTCCTGGTTCTGGAGGACGGCATCCCGGTCGCGCTGGCTCCATACGGCGAGCCGGACATGTACTATTCGCCGCCGATCGAACGGATGAGCCGGGTCGAGATTCTCAAGGGGAGCGGGCAGATCGCGCACGGCCCGCAGACCGTCGGAGGCGTTCTGAACTTCGTCACACCGGATCCCCCGGCGACGTTTCATGGAGAACTCGACGCGGAGGGAGGGCAGAGGGGCCTCTTCGTTGGCTCGGCCTTGCTCGGGGGCAGCAATCGCGACCAGTCGATCGGGTGGATCGGAACCTACCTGCACAAGCAGGGAGACGGGTGGAGGCGATTCTACTACGACATCGAAGATGCGCAGATGAAGTTCAACCTCAGGCCCAGCCAGGGTCACGCGCTGGCGGTCAAGGCCGGCGTTTACGACGAGATTTCGAATTCAACCTATCTCGGGCTGACCACGCCGATGTACGAGCAGGACCCACGGCAAAACCCTGTCCCTTCCGACACGCTGGACGTCGAACGCAGGTCGGCTTCGCTGTCGCATGCCTATACGATCAACCCGTCGTCGGTGCTCAGTAGCACGGCATTCCTCTACACCACGAAGCGGTACTGGGGACGGCAGGACTTCGACCGGTCCGACCGTGGCCGGGACTACCTCGGCGTGGTCGGCGATCCCGGAGTTGCGGGGGGCGCGCTGTACCTGCGCAACTCGGCAGGCAACCGCAACCGTCTGTTCAACGTTTACGGCGTGCAATCGAACTACGGGTTGCAACACCGGTACGGCTATCTCCATGCCGGCGCCCGGTACATCTACGAGAAGGCTCGCGACCAGCGCGTCAACGGCGATGGCTTCACAGCCCGGACCGGCACCATCCGCGATGACGAATTCCGGACCGGGCGGGCGCTTGCCGGATACGTGCAGAACCGGTTCCAGGTCGGCTCGCGTGTGACGTTGACGCCGGGGGTTCGCTTCGTGCAGTACAACCAGGAGCGGCATATCACGCGCAAGCGTGTCGACGGGGATCCGACGAACGTCGACATTCGCAATGACAATGGCGTTGCGACCGCGATTCCGGGCCTTGGTTTCTCGGTCCGGGCGCGCGATGACATCACGTTCTTCACCGGCATCCATCGCGGGTTCGCGCCACCGGGCACGAAGATCGCCATCACAAGCAGCGGCGAGAACCTGGACCTTGACGCCGAACTCTCTTGGAACTACGAGGCGGGCATCCGGATCCGCGGAGACCGGGCAGTCACTGGAGAGTTGACGTTCTTCCGTATGGATTTCTCGAATCAGATCATCACGGCCGCGGAATCAGGCGGGGCGACAACCACGGTCACGAACGGGGGCGCCACGCTGCATCAGGGATTCGAGAGCTCGGTCAAGGTCCAGTGGGACCGGGTCGCCGACTTGAACGGATGGAGCCTCTACACGGCCCTGCGGTACACGTATCTGCCGACAGCCGAGTTCACGGACAACAACCTCTACGGAGGCAACCGTCTGCCTTACGCTCCCGAGAGCACGGTGGGAGCGATCGTCGGGATCAAGCAGTATGACGGGCTGAGCTTCCAATTCGCATTCAGCGCCATCGGGAGCCAGTTTGGAGACAACCAGCAGACTGCAGCATCCTCGCTGGACGGTACCGTGGGGCGGCTGCCGTCATACCAGCTTGCAAACCTCAACGCCGGTTACGAAATCCGCCGCGAACGGTGGGTGTTCGAACCATACTTCACGGTCAAGAACGCTCTCGATGAAATCTATATTTCCTCCAGGGCGCCCCAGGGGATTCAGCCCGGGCTCTTCCGGCAATTGAACGCCGGGCTCAGGATCAGCTTCTGAGTTGCGATTTGCGCGGCAAGCGTCAGAGCGACCGGCTGTACCCCTGTTGCTTGTACCGCTCCAGGAGTTCCTTGAGTTCTTGCGCGCGGTCAGGTTGCTCGGTCACTAGATTGCGGTCCTCGTGGCGATCCGCCTCGAGGTCGAACAACTGCGCCGGAGGGTCCCCTTCCTTGGGTCCGTCCCATTGATTCGAGCCGGGGCCTGGGCCGTCGATGAACTTCCAGCGGCCTTGACGAATTGCGAACGTGCCATCCACGGAATGATGTACCGTCGCCTCGCGCAGTGGGGACGTGTCCTCGCCAAGTAGCGCTGACAGGAAACTGACGCTGTCTTCCCCCGCATCGACTGGCAGAGCGAAACTGGCTATCTCAGCTGCCGTTGCCATCAGGTCGGTCAGGCAAATGGTTTGGTCGCTGCTGGACCCGGGTGCGACCTGGGCAGGCCAACGGGCGATAAACGGCATTCGGTGCCCACCCTCCCAGGCGTCGCGCTTCTTGCCTCTCTGGCTGGGATGGTTGGCGTAGTGGTCGAACTCCTCGATGTGACTGGGGTCCCACTCCGCACCGTTGTCGCTGGTCAGGATGAAGAGTGTGTCTTCCACTTGGCCGGTCCGCTCGAGAGCGTCCATCAGCAGGCCCACTTGGGCATCGACCTGGGTGACGAAGTCACCGTATTTCCCGGCTTCGCTGCGACCGATGAATTCTTCCGTTGGCACCCACGGCCAATGCGGCGCGGGCAATGGGAAATAGAGGAAGAACGGAGTCTCCGGCGTTTCCGCACGCTGTTCGATGTAGTCAACCGCGTGCCGGGTCAGGTTCGGCAGCACGTCGAAGAAGTCGAAGCCTTCCGCGGCTTCTCCGGGCCGCCAGAAGACCGGTCCGTCGAATCGACCGGGTTCGTGAACCGTTGCCGGTTTCTCGCAGGCATTGTTCTCCAGATACACGTAAGGGGCCATGTCCAGAGACGCGGGAATGATGTAGGAGTAGTCGAAGCCCACGGTCGCCGGACCGTGGGTCACCGGCTTGGTGAAGTCAATCTCCAGGCCATCCGGCTTGGCAAAATCCGACGCCCCCTGGAATGCCTTTGACGTATCGTCGTCGGACCAATCCGCGGGCTCTGAGACGGTTGTCCAGTCCAAGCCGAGGTGCCACTTTCCGATGACGGCGGTGTGGTATCCGCTCTCCCCCAGCACGCTCGCGACGGTCATCCGGCCCGGTTCGATCAGGGATCGAGAGTAGCCCGAAAGCACGCCCCGCTTGAGGCGCGACCGCCATGCGTACCGGCCGGTCAATACTCCGTAGCGGGTTGGAGTGCAAACGGCCGAGCCAGAATGCGCGTCGGTGAATCGCATGCCTTGAGCGGCCAGCGCATCCATGTGTGGCGTTGGAATCTTGGATCCCTCGTTGAAGCTCCCCAGATCGCCGTACCCCATGTCATCAGCCATGAGGAAAATGATGTTCGGAGATCGATCAACCTGCGGGGATTCGGGAGCGCAAGCGACCGTTGCGATCATCAGGATCGCGGACGCCAAAGCGGAATGGATCCAGAAACTGGGCCGAGGTGACATTGCCATCATTTGCCGATTCTACGGCACCGGGTCACGCCGGGCAGGGCAACAGGGACGTTGTCGGGTCCACCGCGAGCAGGTATGCGAGTCAGTTGCAGACCAATTCTCCGAGAACGTCGAAGAACTCCGGGAACGAAACGCTCGCCGCCTCCGCCCCATGCAAGATCGAGTCGCCGTCGGACGCAAGCGCGGCCACGGCGAACGCCATTGCGATGCGGTGGTCTCCAGCTGAATCGATTTCAGCGGCCCGCAACCGGGATCTGCCCTCGATGTCCATCCCGTCCGGGTACTCGGTGACACTGACGCCCATGCGCCGAAGGTTTGCCGTGACTGTTGCGATCCGATCGGTTTCCTTGACCCGCAACTCCCCGGCGTCCCGGATTCGCAGGCCATTCTCCGAGACCGCTCCGAGCACTGCGAGCATTGGAATCTCGTCGATCACTCCCGCGGTGGATGCACCGCTGATCTCGCCCCCCCGAATTGCGTGCCCTCCGCGAATCACCAGCGTGCCGGACGGCTCGCCTGTGCCGTCCGGTTCCGGATGGGCCTCGATCGAGGCTCCCATCGACCGCAGCACCGAGAGCACGGCCGTGCGAGTCGGATTCAGCCCGACTCCATGGATGCTCAACTCCGATCCTGGCAGCAGCAGCGCGGCCCCCAGGAAGAAGACCGCGGAGGACAGGTCGCTCGGAATATGCATGTCGCAGGCCGTCAGTCGGGGCATTCCCGTGATCGAGATGGCCCGAGCCTCGACTGTGATGTCGGCGCCGAACCGGCGCAGCGCAATTTCGGAATGATTGCGCGTTTCCAGCGGCTCTACCACCGTCGTCGTGCCTGGCGCACGCAGACCGGCGAGCAGCACGGCGCTCTTGACTTGTGCGCTGGCGACAGGGAGTTCGTAGCGGATCGGGAGCAACGCTCCACCACGGATCGTCAACGGCGGGTACTCCCCGTCACGCGCGTCGATCGAAGCACCCATCGCCCGCAGCGGGGTCAGGATCCGCTTCATCGGCCGCTGCGAAAGGGATGCGTCACCCTTGATCTGGCACTGGAAATCCTGCCCGGCGAGAATACCCGACAACAGGCGCATGGTCGTGCCGGAGTTCCCCGCGTCGAGTGGCCCAGACGGGGCTTGGAGCCGCCCCTCTCCGTGACCGGCGATCTCGACCCTGTCGCCCTGCACACTGCAGCGAGCGCCCAGCGCCCGCATGCATTCGAGGGTGGAAGCGCAGTCCTGTCCCGACGAATAGTTCGTGAGGACGCTGCTGCCTTCAGCCAAGGACGCGAGCATGGCGTAGCGGTGTGAGATCGATTTGTCTCCTGGCAGTGAGATCGAACCGGCGATTCCTGAAGAGGGATGGATCGTGCGTGTCATTCGATCAATTCATTATCCGGGAGCCTGGAAGCCGGAGGGATCACGCGGATCCTGCCAACCGGTCGTGCGCCAACTTCCGGGAAACTCGTGCATGGCGAACCACTTCACGCGAAGGTCCATGCGCAGGACAGGACCCAGCCGATGCTGTCCCTGCGGCCCGAGACAACCGCCGATCAGGGGCTACTTCGAACGCACCCCGGAAACGCCCTACAGCTTCTTGAGCACCGCGTAGCGAACCTCCGCCGCCTGCTCGCCGGCAATCTTGAGCGCCTTCAGGGTCAGGTTCCCGCGCGCCTTGGGCAGTTCGACGTGGCCGAGGGACATCGGCCGGAAATCCTTCACCAGGGATTCGCCGACGCGCGGCACGCGGTCCGCTTCGGCGCCATACGCCGGAGGATCGTGGATCTCCGAGACCGTCCCGACGACCGTTGCGCCCTCGAAGGATGCCTCGATCTGCGAGCCGGCTTCGCCGGCCGTGTAGTAGATCGAGATCTCGTATTCCCCGGCTTCAGCAACCTCGATGTCCCACGTGATCGCATCATCCGAACTGGTCCAATTGGTGAAGTACGAACAGTTGGGGGCCCGCGCGCTGCGCTGGACATTGCCGTGCGGAACGCCGTCGCGGGCTGGCAACAGCGTCGTTTCGGAATGGCCGACCGGAAACGGCCGCTCGTCCGGTCCGACATGCGGCGCCACTTCGTCGGCCAACGCCGCCGCCGCTGCCCGCATTTCGCCGGCCTCGTCGGGGAATTGACCAGAGACATCCTCTCGCTGTCCCGGATCGGCAGTGATATCGAAGAGTTGCCCCTCCGGGTCGAGCCGGAATCGTTGGTCGCGAACGCTAACCAATATTTGGCCGCGCGCTGTCCTCAGGGAGTAGAGCAACCGCTCTGTCCAAGGAGCTTCCTCACTCAAGAGGAGCGGCTTGAGGCTGCGCCCGTCAAGGGGCTTCTCACTGCCGACCTCGATGCCTGCCAGGTCGGCCAGCGTTGGCAGCAAGTCGATCGCACCCGCGATCTCCTCGATTGCCAGACCCGCCGACACCTTTCCCGTCCAGCGGAGCAACAGCGGCGAGCGCAATCCGCCCTCGTCCACCGAACCCTTGCGGCCTTTCATGTCGCCGTTCCAGCGCCAGCTGTTCGGGCCGTTGTCGCTGAAGTAGAGAATGATCGTGTCACCGCTCAGGTCCAGCTCGTCCAGTTTCTGCAGGACGCGGCCCACGTTCCAGTCGATGTTCTCGACCATCGCCAGCGCGGAACGCGTCTTGGGCACGTCTTCCCTGTCGGGTTCGCGGTGCCGCATTGCGAGTTCCTTGGACTCGAATCGGTCCCAGTACTCGTCGGGCACCTGCATCGGGGAATGCGGCGTGTTGTAAGCCAAGTAGGCGAAGAACGGTTGGTCCCGTTTCTGCTCCATGAATTCCAACGCACGGTTGGTTACGTCGTCGATCACGAAACCCTCGCCCGTGACAAGTTCTCCGTTGTGATCGAGCTCGTAGTCGAAGTAGTGGCCCCAGTGCCCCTCGGTGAACCCGTAGAACTCGTCGAATCCTCGCGCGTTTGGGTGGTAGGGATGCTGCGTCCCGTTGTGCCACTTGCCAAAGGCACCGGTAGCGTACCCCGCCTGTCGGAAAGTCTGGGCGATCGTGTGCTCGTCGATGTTCAAGCGTTCCTGCCCGGTCGACACACCTCGCACGCCGCCGCGCGCGAAATAGCGTCCCGTCAGGAACTCCGCCCTTGTCGGGGCGCAGACGGAACAGACGTAGAAGTGCTCGAACTGGGCCCCGTCATGGGCCAGCGAGTCGATGTTGGGAGTAGAGAGGTTTGTATTGCCGTGCAGGCTCAGATCTCCCCATCCCTGGTCGTCGGCGAGTATCGCGACGATATTGGGCGGCTTTGACGAGCGTGCCTCGCCTTCCTCGCCAGAGTTGCAGGCCGTTCCCAGCAGCAACAGAGCAAGGAGAGTCGGGGCAACGTGTGGTAATCGCATTCTGGTCCTCGCTGGCCCTGAGGCAGTGTTTCGGCTAGAGCTTGCCTTGGCCGTTCTAATGTTCTCACAAGCCTCGATCCGCCTACAGGACCGGGCGCAACGTTCCTCCGCGGATCGTCAACGGCGGGCACTCCCCGTCGCGCGCGTCGATTTCAGAGCCCATGGCGCGTGGCGGGGTCAGGACCCGCTTCATCGGCCGCTGCGAAAGGGACGCGTCACCCTTGATCTGGCACTCGAATTCCTGCCCGGCGAGAATCCCGGACAGCAGGCGCATGGTCGTGCCAGAGTTCCCCGCGTCGAGTGGTCCAGAAGGGACTTGGAGCCGACCTTCTCCGGGACCGTCGATCTCGACCCTGTCGCCCTGCACGCTGCAGCGAGCGCCCAGCGCCCGCATGCATTCCAGAGTGGAAGCGCAGTCCTGCCCCGACGAATAGTTCGTGAGTACGCTACGGCCCTCAGCCAGGGCCGCGAGCATGGTGTAGCGGTGCGAAATCGACTTGTCTCCCGGCAGCGAGATCGGACCGGAGATTCCCGAAGCGGGTTGGATCGTACGTGTCATCCGGTCAATTCATTATCCGGGAGTCCCGGGGTCGGAGAGACTGCACGGATCCACCCAACGGGTCGTACGTCGATTCCCAGGGAGCTCGGGCATGGCGAACCACTACACACGCAGATCCAACCGCTGGACAGGACCCAGCCGGCGCTGTCCCTGCGGCCGCAGACAACCGGCGATCAGGGGCTACTGCGAACGTACTTCGGAAACGTCCTAGAGCTTCTGGAGCACCGCGTAGCGAACCTCCGCCGCCTGCTCGCCGGCAATGTTGAGTGCCTTCAGGGTCAGGTTCCCCCGCGCCTTGGGCAGTTCGACCCGGCCGAGAGACATCGGCCGAAAGTCCTTGACCAGGGATTCGCCCCTGCGCGGCACCCGGTCGGCTTCGGCGCCATATGCCGGAGGATCGTGGACCTCCGAGACTGTTCTGGCGACAGTAGCACCCTCGAAGGATGCCTCGATCTGCGAGCCGGCTTCGGCGGCCGTGTAGTAGATCGAGATCTCGTACTCCCCGGCTTCGGCAACCTCGATGTCCCACGTGATCGCGTCATCCGTACTTGTCCAATTGGTGAAGTACGAGCAGTTGGGGGCTCGCGCGCTGCGCCGGACATTGCCATGCGGAACGCCGTCGCGGGCCGGCAACAGCGTCGTTGCGGAATGGCCTACCGGAAACGGCCGCTCGTCCGGTCCGACATGCGGCGCGACTTCGTCGACCAACGTCGCCGCCGCTGCGCGCAGTTTGCCGGCCTCGTCCGGGTACTGCCCGGAGACATCCTCTCGCTGTCCCGGGTCGGCAGCGATATCGAAGAGCTGCCCCTCCGGGTCGAGGCGGAATCGTTGGTCGCGAACGCTAACCAGAATCTGGCCGCGCGCTGTCCTCAGGGAGTAGAGCAAGCGCTCGGTCCAAAGAGCTTCTTCATCCAGGAGGACCGGCTTGAGGCTCCGCCCGTCAAGGGGCTTCTCGCTGCCGACCTCGATGCCCGCCAGGTCGGCCAGGGTTGGTAGCAGGTCGATCGCGCCCGCGATCTCCTCGACTACCTGCCCCGCCGGTATCTTGCCCGTCCAGCGGACCAACAGCGGTGATCGCAAGCCGCCTTCGTCCACTGAACCCTTGCGGCCTTTCATGTCGCCGTTCCAGCGCCAGCCGGGGCCGTTGTCGCTGAAGTAGAAGATGATCGTGTCGCCGCTCAGGTCCAGCTCGTCTAGCTTCTGCAGGACACGGCCCACGTTCCAGTCGATGTTCTCGACCATCGCCAATGCAGCCCGCGTCCTGGGTACGTCCTCCCTGTCGGGTTCGCGGTGCCGCATGGCGAGCTCCTTGGCCTCGAATCGTTCCCAGTATTCGTCAGGTACCTGCATCGGAGAATGCGGGGTGTTGTACGCCAGGTAGGCGAAGAACGGTTGGTCCCGTTTCTGCTCCATGAAATCCAGGGCACGGTTGGTGACGTCGTCGATCACGAAACCCTCGCCCGTGACGAGTTCTCCGTTGTGATCGAGCTCGTAGTCGAAGTAGTGCCCCCAGTGTCCTTCGGTGAATCCGTAGAACTCATCGAATCCTCGTGCGTTCGGGTGGTAGGGGTGCTGAGTCCCGTTGTGCCACTTCCCAAAGGCACCGGTCGCGTAACCCGCCTGCCGGAACGTCTCGGCGATGGTGTGTTCGTCGATGTTCAAGCGTTCCTGGCCGGTCGACACACCGCGCACGCCACCGCGCGCGAAATACCGTCCCGTCAGAAACTCCGCCCTCGTCGGGGCGCAGGAGGAACAGACATAGAAGTGTTCGAACTGGGCTCCGTCATGAGCCAGCGAGTCAATGTTCGGTGTGGAGAGGTTCGTGTTACCGTGCAGGCTCAGATCTCCCCATCCTTGGTCGTCGGCAAGGATCGCCACGATATTGGGCGGTCTTGACGAGCGTGCTTCGCCTTCCTCGCCAGAGTTGCAGGCGGTTCCGAGCAGCAACAGCGCAACGAGAATCGGGCCAACATGTGATGATCGCATTCTGGTCCTCCCTGGCCACTAGGCAGCGTTTCGGCTAGAGCTTGCGTTGGCCGTTCTAATGGTGTGCCGAGCATGTTCGACAGCTTGAGGGTGAAAGTCCCTTGGACAACCTGATGGAGGTGAAGTCCTAGCAAAGCGCAAGGGCGTCGTCGCGAGGCGGGGTCTGAAGGAAGCGTAGAGCAAAGGCGCGAGCCGATGAACAAGAACCGGATACGAGGCATACGGCGTCGGACGAGTCGGCCATTGACGACGAAGTCCAGATCCATCAAGGGCGCTGGTTGTAAATCCGGCGGTTGTGCGCTGAAGGCTGTCGAACTTACCTCGGGAGGTCTGCCGTCCGTCCGGGATTCCGGACTGAGGGAGGAGTAATCCGACCTGACCGGACGGCAGAAGTCAGCAGACGGCATAGTAGGCCCGCAAGGGCCGAAGGCCGGAACGAACGGAGAGGCAAGTAGGACGGCGTTTCTCGTGAGCGGAAAGCGGCAGAACATCCAGCTAGTGCTGGCCTTCCCAGTCGATGGAAGGGGTGAAGCCCCGGAAGTGGCAGGGGAAGGGACCGAACCGCACACGGCGGGACGACGAGACGAAAGCCCGGCTACAGACGAACAGTGGATGGAGCGAGCCTGCGAGCGGAGCAACTGCAAGCGGGCGCTGGCACGAGTCCGGGGGAACCGGGGGAGTCCGGGGGTGGACGGGATGACCGTCGACGAGCTACCCGGGCACCTGCGGGAACACTGGCCAGCCATCCGGGAACAGCTGCTGAGCGGGACCTACCGACCGCAGCCGGTGAGACGGGTGTACATCCCGAAGCCGGGCGGGGGCAGGCGCAAGCTGGGCATACCGACGGTGCTGGATCGATTCGTCCAGCAGTTGGTGGCCCAGGTCCTGCAGGAGCACTGGGACCGGACGTTCTCCGAACACAGCTACGGGTTTCGCCCGGGGCGTTCGGCGCATCAGGCGGTCGAGGCGGCGCAGCAGCAGATGGCTGCGGGCCGGCGATGGGTGATAGATCTTGATTTGGAGAAATTCTTCGATCGAGTGAACCACGACCGTTTGGTGGCCCGGATGGCCCGACGGATCAGTGACAAGCGGATGCTGAAGCTGGTCCGGGCATTCCTGACGGCCGGTGTGATGGAGGACGGGCTGGTGAGCCCGGTGGACGAGGGGACCCCGCAAGGGGGCCCGCTCTCACCCTTGTTGTCGAACATCGTGCTCGACGAGCTGGACCGGGAGCTGGAGCGCCGCGGGCTGCGGTTCGCACGGTATGCGGATGACTGCAATATCTATGTCAGCAGTCGCCGCGCCGGGGAACGAGTGATGGAAAGCGTGACGCGATTCATCACCGGGACGCTCCGCCTGCGGGTGAACCAGAACAAGAGCGCGGTTGCGCGGCCGTGGGAACGGAAGTTCCTAGGCTTCAGCCTCACGGCACACCGCAAGCCGAAGCGGCGGATTGCACCGCAAGCGGTGCAGCGGTTTCGGCGGCGGGTGCGCGAGCTGACGCGACGGACTCGGGGCGTGAGCCACGAACGGATGGTCGAGGACGTAGCCCGCTATTGGCGGGGATGGCTCGGCTATTTCGGGAAGTGTGAGACGCCTTCAGTGCTGGCAAGCTTGGAAAAATGGACCCGGAGGCGGCTACGGTCGGCGATTTGGAAGCAATGGAAACGAGGGAGACGGAGGTATGCTGAGCTACGCCGACGGGGCGTGAACGTGCAACTGGCCGCCAAAGCGGCTGGCAGCGCGCACGGACCTTGGCGCTTGGCGAACAGTCCTGCACTCGCTCTGGCCCTACCGAACGCCTATTTTACTGCGCTGGGACTGCCGAGCCTCCATGTTCGGACATAGCTTAACCGGTCGAACCGCCGTATACGGACCCGTATGTACGGTGGTGTGGGAGGGGTGGAGCCGTGAGGCTTCCCCCTATCCCGATTTCTCACAAGCCTCGATCCGCCTACAGGGCAGGCAAATTCAAAAGTCGGGTCCGGCGAGACCGGGAAGGGCGGTAGCGGCGACAGTGGGACGGTTCCTGAAGTGTCGGTAGTGGATGGCGACGCTGGAACCGCACACTGCGACGGTTCCATGGGGCCGCAAGCTGTGCGCTCGACTGCGAGCACGGCAGTAGGTGCTGGCTCGCTGCGGCGAGTTGAGGGAGCAGATCGGATGGGGCCAGTGCGGCTAGCCGAGCAGGAGCTTCACGGCCCGCGAGCCCTTGCGGTAGAAACTCCGCATGGTGCGCTTCAAATCGCTCACACCCGCCAAGCGCAGGATCGACAGGGTCATGTTGGTGAGCGCCGCCAGCACCCGCGGTAACGCCCCCTTGCGCACTCGGCAGGCATCTTCCCGCAGCACTGCATCGCGCACCCAGTGCATCCCGTTCTCGACCGCCCCCAGTAGCCCCGCACAATCTGCAGCAGGTACAGCGGGGCGCACTTGTGGGGCGGCAGGCTGGTCACGAAGTAGGCCGTTTCCGGCTTGCGCTGCCGACCGTCCTTCTTGTAGACCGCCTCGCGCCGGATACGGAAGAGCCGCCGCACGCCCGGGAACTGGAGCCACTCGGGACAGTCGAAACATCTTCCGAGACTTGGATCGTGCGCCTCTCGATGCGCCCGTGGCCTAGGTTCACGACGGTCTCGGCAGCCGCGCCCCAGCGGTAGTGCGCGGTCGCGTCACCGTGTGCGGTGGCCAGTAGCACCGGCACCTGCTAGTTGGACAGTGAGGACCACATGCGATCCCAGACACGCATGGATCGATCGGATTCCACGTGGTCGACGAATGCTTCGATGGCCGCCATTGCTGGGTCCAGTAGTGGGCGGATGCCGTGCTTTTGAAGTCCCCGGTCGAAGCACCGTTGCCTACTGTGCTAACCGAGTGAATGGCGCAGCGGTTGTCCGAGACTTCCAGCGTTGAGATTGGTTTGCTTGCAATGCAATCGTCGTATAAGCTTCTACTAGGGAGGTTGTCGTAATGGCAAGCATCACAATTCGCAATTTGGACGACGAAGTGAAGACTCTCCTTCGAGTTCGCGCATCCGCCAACGGTCGGTCGATGGAAAAGGAGGTACGGCTGATCTTGGCCGACGCTGTAGATAAAGAACCCGCTCCGGTCGAGGGCCTTGGAACGGCAATCCACGAACTGTTCAAACCCTTCGGCGGAGTTGAGTTGGAGTTACCGAGGCGCGAACTGATGCGCGATCCGCCGTGCTTCGAATGAGACAGGCGCGATGGTGGTGATCGATACCAATATCGTTTCGGAGTTGATGCGTGCCGAGCCCAGCGCGGAGGTTCTTGCTTGGATGGACAACCGGCCGCCGCGAGAGCTGTTCGTGACGGCAGTGACGGAGGCTGAGATCCGCACCGGCATCGCAGTGCTGCCCGAGGGCAAACGCCGTCGAGGCCTCGCACGGGCTTGCGAGCGTGCTTTCGACAGCTTGTTCGCCGGACGAGTGTTGCCATTTGACAGAGACGCGGCACGCGCTAATGCGGAGATCGTTGCGGCGCGCCGTGCCATTGGGCGGCCGGTTGCTCAAGTCGATGGCCAAATTGCTGCGATTGCTCGCTCCCGAGGCATGGCGGTTGCAACGCGCAACATTCGGGACTTCGAGCACATGGGGATCGATGTATTCAACCCTTGGGACAGAGCATGAGTGGAACAACCGAAGCTATCTCTCGCGACGAAAGCTACGCCCTGATGAGGTTTGCCGGGGAAGGATTTGGCGTGACCGCAGACGTTTAGGACCGTATTAGAGTCCTTTGCTGAGAAACATTGTCGCGCTGGAGGCACAGCTCTCGCGCAACCCCGCGGTCCCGAAGTTCCGCGGGCAGCCATTGCCTGCCCACCAGCCGCCGGATCGTCAGCCCGCCACGGTAGCCCCGATCTGTGTCCTCACCGGCACCGCGCCCCCGCCGGAGGTGGGTAAGAATGGCATCGGGCTCAGGTCGCTGCCGGCTCCGCGCCGGCACGGATGCTCTGCCGGACCTGCCACATGGGCATGGACCATCCGCAGTGGGAGATGTACTCGTCGTCCAAGCACGGTGTTCGACACTCGCTCAAACAGAGCGGCATTCTGCCGGAGCAAGCAGCTGCGCCTACTTGCCAGACCTGCCATATGCCCGAGGGCAACCACGAAGTCCGGACTGCGTGGGGCTTCTTGGCCGTGCGGCTGCCCATGCCAGAGGACGAGCAATGGGCCGCCGACAGGGCCACGATTCTTCAGGCCTTGGGCGTCTTGGATCCCCAGGGCAATCCAACGGCCCGATTGGAAGTGGTCAAGGGGGCCGACATGGCCCGGCTCACCCAGGAGGACTGGCAAGCCGAGCGAGAGCGGATGATCCAAATGTGCGAGCGGTGTCACTCCGCGAACCTCGTCCAGACCGAATTGAGAAAGGGAGATGAGATGATCCGGGAGGCGGACCGATTGCTGGCTGAGGCGATCCGGATCGTTGCCGCTCTCTACCGCGACGGAGCGCTGCGCAAGCCCGCTCACTACGCCTACAACTACCCAGACTTGTTGGCCTTCCACGACGCTCCCACCGTGATCGAGCAGAAGCTCTTCAAGATGCATCTGGAACACCGGATGCGGGCGTTCCAGGGAACCTTCCACAACAATCCCGATTACGCCCTCTGGTACGGCTGGAGCGAGATGCTGCAGGACTTGACCGAGATCAAGGCCCTGGCGCAGGAGTTACGCAGGGGAAGCCGCTAGGCGATTCCCGCGGGAGCTACCTTGTCCGGCTTGACGGTGATCCTGATCGTTCTGGCTGCGGTAGCCCTCGCCATGGTTGCAGTGCTGGCGGGACAGGCCGAGACGAGCTTCACGGCAGGAGGCAAGATGCTTGCGTTCTTCGCGCTCTTCTTGCCGCCGGGGCTCTTGCTGGTGGGGGGCGCCGGCCGCCACTATCAGCGGGCCCAGACGACAGAGTTCTGCCGCTCCTGTCATATCATGCGTCCCTATGGCGACAGTCTCTACATCGACGATTCTCGTCTTCTTCCCGCTGCCCACTATCAGAACAACCGGATTCCCGCGAACCGAGCGTGCTACGCGTGCCACACCGAATACGCGATGTTCGGGGACGTGGTCGACAAGCTGCGCGGCGTGAGGCACGTGAGGCACTATTTCTGGGGAACCGCAGCTAACCCGATCCAACTCTACAAGCCGTACTCGAACCGGGCCTGCCTCGAATGCCATCAGGGAGCTCGATCCTACGAGGAGAATAGCGACCACGTACGCTTCAAGAAGGAGCTTCTGGCTGGCAGTAAGTCGTGTCTAATGTGTCACACCTTGGCCCATGAAGTAGATGGGTTGGCTCGATTCGGGCGCTGGCATCGTCCGGAGGTGAGCCCGTGACTTCTGATCGGGAACCCCCATTTCGTACTGGACTGTCCAGGCGACTTCGCTGGGCCGGTGCACTGATCGCTGCTGGGAGCATCATCGAAATAGGCACGCTGTTCTGGAACCACACGGTCTCACTCCTTCTCTTTCTTGGGCCGGCGGCATTCCTTCTGGGCGGCGGCATGTTGTTGTACTTTTGGCCGACCATCATCTCGATTCGCTGACTAAGTAATCCCAGTCTAATGATACTTGCCGTTCGTGAATCCATCATCGAGTTGATCGGCAGGCAAATTCAAGAGTCGGGTCCGGCGAGACCGGGAAGGGCGGTAGCGGCGACAGTGGGACGGTTCCTGAAGTGTCGGTAGTGGATGGCGACGCTGGAACCGCACAATGCGACGGTTCCATGGGGCCGCAAGCTGTGCGCTCGCGAGCCGATACTGACGGCAGTCAACTGCTGCACCGGCGCCTTGTCGCGCAAGCGCGCGTCCGGACCGCGGTCCCGGTCGTAGGACCCGCGCAGGGTCTTGCCATCGAGCGCGAGCGGTTCGTCCTGCGGCATCCAGGCGCCGGACAAGCGTTCGACCTGCTCGGCATCGAGTCCGCCCGCACCACGCGCACGCGCACCTGGCGCAACGGGATCGCGTCCCTCTCCATCGCTTGACTCATCGCACACTCGCGGTCTGTTCGTTCAGTCCCCGCGTACCCCCTCAACGCTGCCGCCCGCAACTCCAACTATCCACGCACCTTCGCCCTCTCCCTCCGGCCCCCTGCTACTCGAATCTCGAAAAGCTCTGGCCTACAGGGCCAGCTTCCTCGGGTCGCGGCCGGAGGGCTATTTCGGGAACAGGCTACTACAATGGGGCGACAGGCGCTCATGGATGACAACGACCAACGTCCTCCCGCAATCGCGGCGGTCAAGGATGATTCCGAGGTGAGCGTTTCACCTTCGACCGAAGAGGCACCCACAGCCTGGGAGCACGTCCAGCTCGCGCGGCATCCCCAGCGACCGCACGCGTTGGATTACATCGAGCGTGTGTTCGACCGCTTCCACGAGATTCACGGGGATCGCTTGTTCGGCGATGACGCGGCCATTGTCTGCGGCTTTTGCTTCTTCCGAGGCCAGCCCGTGATGGCGATCGGTCAGCAGAAGGGACGCAGGACGGATCAAAAGCTGCACCGGAATTTTGGAATGCCGAGGCCCGAGGGATACCGCAAGGCATTGCGCGCCATGCACCTTGCCGAGAAGTTCGGCCGTCCGATCGTGACGCTGCTGGACACGCCGGGCGCCTACCCAGGCATGGACGCCGAGGAACGGGGGCAGGCCGAAGCGATCGCCCGGAACCTTTATCAAATGGCCCAGCTGTCCGTACCCTTGGTGGCGATCTGCATCGGTGAGGGCGGAAGCGGAGGGGCCTTGGCACTTGGTGTGGGCAATCGCGTTCTCATGCTCGAAAATGCCGTCTACAGTGTCATCTCTCCCGAGAGCTGTGCGGCGATCGTCTGGCGGGATTCCGGAAAGGCCGAACTGGCGGCCGAAGCGCTGAAGCTGACCGCCCCGGAACTGAAGAAACTGGGTCTCGTGGACGAAATTGTTCCCGAGCCTCCAGGCGGCGCCCACGACGACATGGACCGCGCCGCGCAGCTGCTCGGTGATGCCCTCGAGGAGAGCCTGGCCCGGCTTCGGGATCGGTCACCCGCGGAGCTGGCTCAGGACCGCTATGACAAGTTCCGCAGCATGGGCGGCTTTTTCCGAGAAGCAGATGCGTAGATTCGGGGCCACTGGTTCCGCATCCCGCCTTGTCGGCATTCGCCACTCGCCACGCTTGCCGGCAAGCGGCTGCCCAAGGGCCGCCCTAGCGCTCTTCGTGGCTTGGTCGTGCACGCTGTCAGTCACCATTGGTCCGGCATTCGCGCAGGGCCAGTCGAGAGGAGCCGCAAGCGAAATCACTGCCGATGCGCTTTCGGACCTCCCGTTCATCTGCCCGATGGATCCGGACATTCGGTCGGCGGGTCCCGGGTCTTGCTCCCGCTGCGGCATGAAACTCGTACTCGGCCTGCCCGACATGGCGGAGTATCCGATGCTGTTGACCACGGACCCCGCAGGTGCCGAGGCAGGGAAGCCGGTCGAATTGAGATTCGAGGTATTGCACCCCGACACCGGCAACCGGCAGGTCGAATTCGAGAAGGTCCACGAGAAGCTCCTGCACCTCTTTCTGGTAAGCCATGACCTTGAAGAGTTCCGGCACGAGCACCCGCGACTCGGCCGCGATGGGATGTTCCGGCTCAAGACGGTGCTGACTCATCCCGGGACGTACCGGTTGATGGGGGACTTCTATCCGACCGGCGGGACACCCCAGATGGTTCCCATGACCCTGACCACGCGCCGATTCGAGGACCCGCTACCCATGATCCGGCCTCAATTGATCGAGGACCGGGAGCCCAAGAAGGGCCGCAACCTCACCGTCTCGTTTCGCACTGACCCTCCGCAGCCACGCTCGGGCTTCCTGACACTGCTTTTCTTCGAGCTGAACACTGCCAGGAGCTTGCGGAAGTTTCTAGGCGCGTGGGCCCACATGTTCGCGGCCAAGGACGACCTAGTCACGATGATGCACGCTCACCCGTCGATAGCCGACGGCGGCAAGCTGATTCAGATGAACGTGATTTTTCCCGAACCGGGAATGTATCGCATCTGGGTCCAGGTCCGGCGCGGGCGGACGGTGAACACTGTGCCATTTACGATTCAGGTCGAGGGGCTGCCAGGATAATTCGCGAGCAGCCGGGTGAGGCCCATGGCATGAACTGCTTGCGCGGCGCATGGGGACAGGTCTCCCCTTGCGGGAACAGACTTGGGCTCGGCACACAGGATCCGGCCCGCCCGGGACTCGCCGCCGGCAGGCGACCTGCCCTTAGTGCGGACTAGATTCGATTGCGAATCGCTCGAAGGCGCCCACGACCTTCAGTACGTCCGTAGGCTTGCGCAGGTTGTTCACTCTCCCTCCAATCGCACGCACGAGAGATCCCATAGTCCCGCGCCACGGAGACAAGCGACCTGTGTTCATGAAGGTAAAAGCGGCTCCAAGGTTGTCGAGCCGGTCAAGCACGCGATCCGAAATCCGCTCGCCGTAGAGCACATCCTCGATGTCGTGACCGATGAAGACCACCGCCTCGGGAGAGTTGTCCGCCAGCAGTTCGGTGGCGAGCAGCGACCCGAAGAAACTCATCTCGGCGCCGTCGGCCAGTTGCCCCAGATTCACCGTGTAGGGGCTCAGGTCGTCGATGAACTTCCCAAGCAATGAAAAGTCGACCTCATCCCGATAGTCCTGCCGGGCGAGGACCACCTGTTCCTCGAAGCTGAACACCACGATCGAGAATTCGTTGAACCACTCGCTGTGAGCCAGTTGCCGCAGCGCAGCGAGGTGAGGCCGCAGGTGCAGCGCCCTAGTTCGAATCAAGGTTGCGCGGTTCCATCGAGCGACACCGTGGGCAACGGCCCTGATGGTGGTGGAAGAAGTCGAGACATCCAGGTTGATGAAGACCTTGAGGCGATGGGGCGAGGCCGGTGTTGGGCGCTCGGTTCTCGGTTCGGGGCGGAACAGGTCGATCGGTGTGTCCACGAGTGTTGCCGGAGGCAGGGTCAGGGCAATCTCCCGATCCTTCCGGGAGAGAGCAACCGTGAATTCGTCCGAACCCTGGCAGGACCGTCCGACCGCGTCACGGAATCTCCACGTAGCGCGGTACTGGCCAACTCCAGTCCAGACATCATGTGCCAGGAACATCTCGCCCTTTCTGCAATCCTGCGCATCGAGAGTCCACACCACCTTGTCGGCCAGCACAGCTGGCTCGCCAACCGGGTCGCCCACGGGCTGGAACAGAATCTCGGCGTCCATCTCGCCCGGCACGTCGCAGAATTGCTTGAGGGGGAAAATGAACTCGAAGTTCGTGTGGAAGCGAAATTCATAGTCCAATTTCGCACGGAAGATCTTCGCCCGGCAGACCAGCTGATTATCTGGTTCCGGTGCAGCGTGGGCTATCCCGCCTATGGCGAGGACCAGGAATACCAGAAGCTTCGCAAGCCCGCCCACCCGGATAACCGACGGCTCCAAAGTCTGAGTCTACCGGAATCCCAAGCCGACGCGACCAAGCTTGGAAGGCACTCATCGCTTCATCACATGGAACCGGCCCGTGTCCCTCGCCGATGCCGCTCCCCGTGTGGGCGGATTACCGCAGGCCGGATTTGATCGCCAGATCCTCGAGGGCGTCCACGGCAGTCTCTATGTCCTTCGGCTCGCGCAGGGTGTGCTCCACCCCCTTCATCTGATGAACCAGGGTTCCGATTACCCCGCGAAACGGAAAATACTGATCGGTGGTCATGAAGGTGAACACGGCATCAATGCTGTGGAGCCGGTTCACGACGAAATCCGAGAATCGCGTGCCGTGGGGCACGACATCGGCATCGTGCCCGATGAACACCATCGCGTCGGGAAGATCGCCCTCCAGCAGTTCCACGGAAATCAGCGACGTCAAGAAGCTGATCGAAGAGCGTCGGGCCAGGCGGCTGCCCAACGATTCCAGGTTCCGGTCATCGATGGATTCTCCAAGGCGACGGAAGTCAATCGTTTCTCCGAAGTCCTGCCGCGCCACAATTCCCTGTTCCTCAAAGCTGAAGGCCACGAGCGAATACCGGTTGAACATCTCGCTCCGCGCGAGCCGACGCAAGGCTGCGAGGTGAGGCCTCAAGTCTGCTGCTCCGGTTTCGACCAGCAGCCCGTTGCGAGTCATGACATCCGTGTTGATGAAGACCTTCACGTAACGGGGCTCAGTGAGGTGGGAGCAATCGGTCCCAGGTTCCGGGTGGAAGAGGTCTATCGGTGTGTGCAGGATCGTTCCCGGAGGCAGGCTCATGGCAACTTCCCGGTCAGAGCGGGACAAGGCCACGTTGAACTCGTGCGAACCCTGGCAGGACCGGCCGAGCATGTCACGGAATCGCCACGTCGCGCGGTACTGGCCGACTCCCGTCCAGATACCGTACGAGAGGATCGCATTGCCCTTCCGGCAATCGCGCTCATCCGGAGCCCACTTGACTTGATGAGACCACTCAGACGGCTTTCCAGGAGAGTGGTTCACCGGCTCGAATCGAATTTCCGCATGCATCCCGGTCGGTGCGTCACAGAACTGTTTGAGAGGAAACCTGAACTGGCTCTTGACATGGAAGTTGAACTCGACCGCCAACTCCGGAGGGAACATCTTGAATCGGCAGATGAGCTGGCTGTCTTCCTTCGGTGCAGCATAGCCGAGAGCGCCCGGGGCGAGGGCCAGGAATACGAGAGCCTTCGCGAGGATTGGTGCCGAAAAACCCGACGTTCCCACGATATGAGTCTAATGGACTCCGTACCGGGCCCAACGGTGATTCGCCACTTCACGGTCACGCGGGTTCTGGCCGCTCCAACGGGTATGCTCGCTCCCAGCCTTGTGATATCCCGTACCGGGCTGCCCGCCCGCCCAGCGTGCGGTCCGCCGTGTTGGTGCGATGCCAGGAATCGCTACTGTTCCCGGAACAAAGGGCTGTCCACGACGGCCGCAATCGTGTCGATGATGCGATATTCCTGTTCCGCCGACCTGGCCAGTATCTTGTCCAGTTCCGAACTGTCAACGGGCTCCGTCCCATTGGCGTAGGTCAAGAGTTTCGCAATGAAACAGCGGACAAAACGGTCCCGGTTCTTGTCCGTTAGCAGGTGCTTCCTGTACTCGGTGATGTCCTTGTACCTAGCCCCGTCTGGAAACCAGCTGGCGGCGTCTACGGGAATTGGCTGGTTTTCCCAGGGTCTTGCCATTGGTGGCAGCCCTGCTTCCGCCCGTTTGCGGTCTTGATTCTCAATCTCCGCGAGTTGCTCCCTGGAGGGCTTCGGGGCGATATGCATCGTGTATTCGTCCCGCCATGCACCGACCGGATCGAAGCTCTCGAAAGCGTATCCCCAGGGATCGATGCTCGAGTGGCAAGAAGCGCACGAAGGGTCAGCCGTGTGCGCCGCGAGGATTTCCTTGATTGTCTTCGCCTGGCGGACATCCGGCTCCGTGATGTTGACGTCGGGCGGCGGTGGCGCGGGATGCAGTCCCATGAACTTCTCCATCACGTAGACAGCCCGATGGATAGGCGATGTCGAGAGGGTATCGGCGGTGAGGGTCAGGAAAGCGCCCATGCCGAGCAGCCCGCCCCGCCGCCCGTTGGCGAAGGTGTACTTCCGCAGCTTCGAGTCCTGAGGCACGTCGTCCACTCCATAGACCCTCGCCAAATCCGCGTTCAGGAATGAGTAGTCTGCCGACAGAAACTCGGGAACCGGAAGATTGTTGTCGACCATGTGACTGAAGAACCGCAGCGCCTCGTTGATCATGTCCTCGCTCAACCGCTTGCGGTCGTACAGCGGAAAACGGTCCGGGTCGGGGGCCATGAAGTTGATCCGGTCGAGTTCCAGCCAAGCATGGGGGAACTCGCGCAGGAACTCGTCCGCTTCCGACTGGTCGAACTGGCGCTGAACCTCTGCGCGCACCGATTGAAACGTTGCCAGCGCACCATTGCGAGCCGCTACGCGGGTTTGCTCGTCGGGAATCGTGCTCTTCAGAAAGTAGCTGAGCTTGGTCGCGAAGCGATCAGCCAGCGCGCCATCACCCGGATTCAGGATCAGGAACGACGGCGAGGCCAGGATTGCAACGATGCCTTCCTTCAACGCCTCGATCTCGTTTACTGTCTCCGCTCGTGACCGGACCAGGCGAAGGATCGAATCCAACTCTCCGTTGCCAACGTTCCGACGCCAGGCCCGTTCCGCGATCGGCCGAAGGATCGCCGCAGCGTTTTCCACCTTGGGATCTTCACCCAGCAAAGCAAACTGTCGTTTCGGAGGCCAGCTCTCGTAGAACGGCCCTTCAATCGTGGCGTTGAACACGCGGGGGCGAGGTCCTTGCCATTCACCGACCCAATGACTCCAGTGCTTGGGACTCTTGGCGGTTCGCGCGGGGGCTTTCGGAACCACTTCCCTCACCACAGCGGCGTAACGCTCGGGATCGTTCTTCAGGAGGTAGTCGTGCGTGATCCGGTATTGGAATTTGAAGTTCTTGTTGCCCTCGAGCCGGAGTCCATCCGTCGGGTAGGACAGTTCAATTCTCGTTCCGGCGGTAATCCACTCATTGAGTTCGATCTCCATCACCTCCTCGTCCGGAAGGCTGAAGATCTTGACACGATCGCCCAGGTGGACGCTCAATTGGATGGGGTCGTCGTCGTGGATGCCTGTGGCCGCAGAGTCGTAGACACCGCGGTCCTTGCCCGTGGCAGCAATTCTGATTCGGTATCTTCCGGTCGCGGGAGCGGCGTCAACATTCGAGAAATAGATTCGCAGCCTCGGATCGAGGAAGTCGATGCTCTCTGCTGTCCGGTCGGCCCTGCCCGGCCGCCCGCTCTGCGACAGGCTCGTCACGCTCATGTCGCTGGCCCGAACGTGGTAGAGGCGAGTGTCAGGTTGCTCCGGGGGAAGGATGGTGGAGTCGAGGATCGCCCTGAATGCGTCGATGTACTGTTCCAAGTGGAACTGGCTCATTCCGAGCGCGTTGCCATCGGTGTCGAACCCGTCCTCCAGCGTGTCTCCCAGCAGGTTAGCCGTTGGCTGGTCCGTTCCGACGTGTTCGATCATCAGAACATCGCGGACACTGTTTGAAAGCTCGCGGTTGTTCAACCGTCGAGGCTTGATCCGCATCGAGTCACCGGCTTGTTGTCGATAGCTACGGATCTTCTGTTCAAGAAACAGGGTCAGGCGCTGGCGATCTGCGGCGGACAACTGACTCTCTGGCGGGGGCGGCATATATCCGCTGCTGACATGCCCCAGGCTCTTCACCCAGAGATCCAGGTTGTCTCGAGCGGTGCTGTTGGCCAGAACGCGCAAGCTGAAGCCTGCTGCGGGCTCGACATCTTTGTGGCACTTGGAGCAGTGCATTCGCAGCAGGCCCATATCACCCGCCGCCGCTTCCTCCGCGGACAGCGGTGCCGCGACGGCAAAAGCAGCCAGCAGGACGGCGGCGGAGCGAAGGTCAGGCATGACGCAAATCGAACGAGCCCGTGCTGGTGTTGAAGCTTTCTCGCTCGATTCCGAAGCGCTGCTGCAGCGTGACGAACAGATTGCAGAGAGGCATGTTGGTGCCACTTCCGCTCCGGGTATCCACGTGCCCGACGTGCTTGAAGCCTCCGCCGGCGACGAGGATCGGCAAATTGCGATTCGAGTGGGTGCCACCGTATCCCATCCCGCTTCCAAACAGCACGATCGTGTGGTCGAGCATGGTGCCGTCCGAGCCGGGCTCCTGGATCGCGTCCAGCTTCTTGAGGCACTGCGACAGGTGGGCGATCTGGAACGACTCGATCGCGACCAACTCAGCGATCACCTCCGGCTTCTTGCCGTTGTGCGTGCAGGCATGATAGCCCCTCGTGACTCCGTCAAGATCGGTGTATCCAAGTTGACTGGGGAATGCCACGGTCGCAACCCGCGTCAGGTCCGTCTGAAACGCGTACGCAACCATGTCGAAGATCGCGTTGTAGTGATTCTCGACGGTCGCTCCATTGCCGGTGTAGTGTCCCGAGATATCAAACTTGGGCTTGTCGCGATCGATCCAGTCGGTGCGATCCGCGAAGCTGCCCTCCAGTTCACGAACAGCGGTTGCATACTGGTCCAGGCGTTCCAGGTCGCCTCGACCGACACGTTGTTTCAACCGCGCAAGCTGGTCGCCAACCGTATCCAGAATGCTGCCGTTGCGTCCTAGCAATTCTCGTCGAGCCGATTTCTCTTCGCCAGTCAGATTGAGAAACAGGTGATCGAAGAGCTTCTGGGGATCTGTGAAGGGTTTGATGTCGACTCCGTTGGAGGTCCAACTCATTCGGATTCCGCTCTCCAGTGCCGCGTGTACCGAGGGAAACCGTACGCTGCCGGAGGAATGCCGAGCCAAGAGCTGGTCGAGCGAAATATTTTTTTCGGGGAAAGCCTGGCTGTTTTCCGGCAGGACTCCGTTGAGGAACGAGATTTCCCGACCGTGACCGTTGTTCATTCCATGATCGGTGTGGGACAGGATCGAAAGCCGATCCTTTAGCCAGTCGAGAGATCGGAGCGTCGTTGGCAGTGTGAATTCCGTTCCGAACTGCGTTGGGAAGAAGTGCTCCGGATGCATGCCGAAAGGGTTGCCGACGACCAGAAACCGAATGGGTGCCGGCTTGCTGGCTGCGCGGGCTTCCAGGAGCGGGAGCGTCAGTGCTCCGCCAATGCCTCTCAAGATGGCACGTCGATTCATCTCCATCCCGGCCCCCGTCCTCGCCCAGCTATGGCCAGACCCTGGCCCTCGCGCTCCGCTCTGCGACCGGTCTGGAAGGGCTTCTACCCTAGCTGCCGAGTCTTCCGTAAGCTTATTCCCTCCTGACATCGTAGTCAACGGCAACTCTTGCGAGAGTGTGCGATACGGCTCGCCGCTTCTCTCGGCGTGGGTGCCTTTTCCGCAGATGGTGGCAGGAGCAGCCGCGGCGCAACTCGGGCGTAAGCCGTCCCGCACGCACTAGGCGGGCACCGGGATTGGTCTTCGAAGGATTCGGAAGCCCGCTCAAGCCCCGCTCGTCATCAGAGTTGGCGAAGACACGGTGGTGCCGACCGAGGTCCTCGGCCTAGGGATGACGGTGTGTCACCGGGACGAATACGAAACACCCCGTTCGCACTCAAACTGCCATCGTCCTTGCTGTTCTGACCGCACCGGTCCTGGGTGTTGACAAGACATTGGGTGAATCTCCAAGCCGGAACCAATCCCATTCGGCGAATTGCCCCTTGTGCATGTTCCGCCTGGACTAGGACACTACTGGCATGTCGTCAATCACACGTCGCGCATTTGTACAGGCTGGAGCTGCCAGCGCAACCGCCCAGGATCCTTCGAGAACTCGTCCCAACGTGCTGTTCATCATGCTCGACCAGTGGCGCTTGGATTGCCTTGGTGCGAATGGCAACGGCGTTATCCAGACGCCTCATCTTGATGAGCTTGCATCTCGCTCCGCCAACTTCACCCAGGCATGCGTCCAAGCCCCGGTCTGCGTGCCGTCCCGAGTGAGCTTCTTCACCGGGCGCTATCCCCATTCCCACAAGAATCGCGTCAACTACACGGCGTACGAGCAACCCGAGCCCATGATGCAACGGCTCTTGCAGAACGCTGGTTACGAGACTGGCTCTGTGGGAAAGCTGCATTTCCATCCGCCAACGGCTGCGCACGCACGTTCGACAGGGTTCGACACGGTTCTCCTGGACGATGGCATTCGCCGAACGGACCTGTATTCCGATTACGTCAAGTGGAGGAGTGGCGCCGACCCCAATGCGAACGTCCACTACCACACAACCGCAAGCGATGCCCCATCCGGTGGAAACCCTTATCGAGCGCTGATTGCAAGGGAATACACTCCCACGGCCTGGACTGGTCGCGAGTCGCGCAACACGGTACGCGCCTTGGCAGCTTCCGGGAGGCCCTTCTTCCTGTTCTCCTCCTTTTTCAAGCCGCATTCGCCTCATACCATTCCAGAACCCTATGATTCTCTCTATGACGATGCTGAGATTCCGTTGCCACGGCAGGTGGATCTTGACTACATCCACCAGCTCCCGCTTCCCGTGCAGAAGATGATCTTGCGTGGGGCGCCGAGGTACGCCATGGACCGGCGGCGTTTGCTTTGGATGTACCGCAGCTACTACGGAGATGTGACTTGGCTCGATGAGGAGGTCGGCGCAATACTGGCGGAACTCGAGCGTAGCGGTCAGACCGACAACACGATCGTCATTGTGACGACCGACCACGGTGATCAAATGTTGGAGCACGGGCTGTTCGGCAAGAACGTGTTTTTCGAGGACTCTGTGCGGATCCCACTGTTGGTCCACTGGCCCGGGCGAATCCGGCCGGGGGTGTACTCAGAACTGGTCGAGGCAGTCGATCTCCTGCCGACCGTGCTAGAGCTATGCGGATTGCCTGTTCCCGAGCATGTTCAAGGCCGTAGCTTCGCTCCGTTAGTGGCGGGCCAGAGGAGCCTGTACGAGCCGCGTCGAGCCCAATTCTCGGAGAACATCATGCCCGAGGTCATTACCAACGGGGAAGAAGGGTACTTCTTCATTCCTGGCAAGGGGGTTGGGGGCGTCCGACACCCCGATGCAAAGATGATTCGGACGAACCGGTGGAAGATGAACTACTACGTGGGACACGGTGGGGAACTCTATGACCTGCAGGCAGATCCCGGAGAATGGATCAACCTCTACGACGATCCTGGATACCAGGGCATTGTCCGCGACTTGAAGGGGCAGTTACTCGACTGGATGATCGCAGCCGATGAGAATGACCAGATTGCCCGCGAATGGCTCGTATAGCCACCTGATTCGATTCGCGGGACATGGGCCCAGGGCTATTTTATTGTCCGTGGTTGAGGAGGCGCACAGCCGTGGGTGAGGGGCTGAGCGGGCTTTCCTGCTAGACGCTGCGATTCTCGGTTCCTCGCAGTCCGGTCCGCAGGGGCTGGACATTTTGTTGTCGATCTGTCACTCTGGGTCCGATGGGGCCATTGCCGACCCAGCCCCGCGCTGTGGACGTGCGCGCGGTCACCGTGCGCCCGACCTTCGGCGCCCAGGAACACCGGCACTGGGACCGGCTGGTCGCGGCCCATCACTACCTGGGGTTTGGGGGCCTGTTCGGCAAGGGCTTGCGGCATGTGGCGACGCGGGGCTCGACGTGGGTCGCGCTGGTGGGCTGGCAGGCGGCCGCGCTCAAGCTCACGGCCCGTGACCGCTGGATCGGCTGGACCCTGGAGCAGCAGTTGCAGCGCCTGCATCTGGTGGCCCAGAACTCCCGCTTTGTGATCCTGCCGGACTACCAGGGGGTGCCCAATCTGGCCTCGCGGGTGCTGGGGCTGAGCCTGCGGCGGCTGAGCGGCGACATGCAACGCGAGCACGGATTTCCGATCTTGCTGGCGGAGTCATTCGTGGACCGGGCACTCTTCGCTGGGACCTGCTATCGGGCGGCGAACTGGCGCTCGCTGGGGTTCACCGGCGGCTACGCACGCCAGCCGGCCGCGGTGCCGGAGTGGCGCCATCACGGCCAGCCCAAGGAGGTGCTTGTGTACGAATTGGAAGCGCATGCGAGGGCGGCCTTGGGCCAGCCCGAGGAGGATCCGGCCTGGCAGGGCCCGGCGCGGACCGCGCCGCCGTCCGCGCCGCAGTTGCGCAGCATGTTCGAGTGCCTGGGCGAGGTGCCGGACTACCGTTGCGCGCGGGGCCAGCGTTACCGCCTGCGCACGGTGCTGGTGCTGGCCATGGCGGCGCGGCTGGCCGGCTACCGCGGGGTGACCGCGTTCGCCCAGTTCGCGGCCCTGCTGGACCCGGCGCAGCGCCAGGCGGTGGGCTGTTTCTACAGTCCCAGCCGGCAGCGCTACACGACCCCGTCGATCACCACGTTCCACAACATCCTGGCCACCCTGCCGCCGGAGACGCTGGAGCAGGCGGTGGCGGCTTGGACCTGGCAGCAGAACGGGCAAGTCCCGCCGGATGAGGAGGATAGCGGCTCGCAGGAAACGGCCGGGCGGGTCCCCGGGGAAGACGCCCGGCCCACGCTCCTGGCGGGTATCGCGATGGACGGGAAGGATCTCCGCGGGGCCTCGAAGCAGACGCCGGACGGCCGCCGCATGCTGGTCGCGGCCGTGGAGCACTCCCCCACGCGGGTGCTGGGACAGGTCGCGGTCGCCTCCAAGACCAACGAGATCCCGGCGGTGCGCGAACTGGCCGCGGGGTTGGACCTGGCCGGATGCGCCGTCACCCTCGACGCGCTGCACGCGCAGCAGGAGACGGCGCGCAGCCTGCTCGAGGACTGCGCTGCCGACTACCTGATCACCAGTATCAAGGACAACCAGCCAACGATCCTGGACGACCTCCAGCACATGCTGTTCCAGGACGCTCCCGACCACGAGACCCTCGACAAGGAGCACGGCCGCATCGAGCGCCGCCGCTACTGGGTGAAGGATCTCAGCGACCCGGACTGGGACGGCTATGCCGACCTGTACGGCCGCCAGCAGGCCATCCGCATCGAGCGCGAGCGGCATGTGGTCAAGACCGGCGAGACCAGCACCGCAGTGAGCTACGCGCTGACCTCGCTGACGGCGGAGCAGGCCACGCCCGCGCAGCTGGCGGCGCTGATCCGCAACCACTGGCACATTGAGAACCGCCTGCACTACGTGCGGGACTTCACCTACGACGAGGACCGCTGCCGGGTGTGGGTGCGCGACCTGCCACGCAATCTGGCCTGCCTGACCAACGCGGCGATCTCGATCATCCGCTGCCAGCCCGAGTTCCGCTGGGTGCCGGAGGCCAACCGCCATTACGCAGGCCGTCCGCAGGAGGCGCTGGACCTGCTGCTGGCCCCGCCCCGGCGCTAGCCTGGCCGGCGCGCTGGCCAGCGCGCCGTGTTCCGCCGGACCCGGCGGAGCCGTACCGCTGTGTCCGCGCTTGCGATCCAGCCGGCGCAGCCGCCCGAGGCGCCTGCCCGGGCCTCTCGTGGCTGGCCGTCGGGGCCGTGTCCAGCGACTGCACAGGACGTGGAAGCAGGCATCAACCTCTCTGAGACCGCCTCAACAGGACAAAAAAATGTGCCTGGACATGGGCCGGGCAGGACATCCTCACGGCGGAGTTTCCGCTACTGTCATTGGAGCCGTTCGACCCAAGTTAGAGTGGCGGAGAGGGAGGGATTCGAACCCTCGTTAGAGTTTCCCCTAAACACGCTTTCCAAGCGTGCGCCTTAAGCCGCTCGGCCACCTCTCCGCAATGCAGGCCCGGCACGGATATCGATTTGGCCCCTTCATTGTACGCCTGCGCCTTCGCTTCGACCCTGAACCCTGTGGCAGCTATCCCCCGAAAATCCTGCGTTGCGCATCCAGAGTTTGCGATGGTCTTTCTGTTGCAGCGTACGACTCGAACGCCCTGCGGACTAGCATCCGGCCGTCCGGGCCGTATGGGCGCAATGCCTCGTCCACCCAGTAGCTCACGGACGCCTCTTCTGCGGGATTGACTGCCGCCGATTCAGCCTTGCGCGCGAACTCCGGCAGGAAGCGGTCGCAGAAATCGATCTTGTATTCCAGCGAGACCAGATCCGAGATCTCGAACGCATAGGTCGGTACCTCAACACCAATCAGGCGCAGTGTCTCAGAGAGGAATCGGTTCGAAAAATCCTTGACCTCCCGGTCGACTTGAGTCCGGTGCGCTTCGAATTCCGCCCGGGTGGCGTCCGATCCCAACGGGTCGGCGGCGAGTTCCAGGTAGAGCTTGTTCTTGGGCTCGGTTCCGGACGGCCGGATCGTGGCCTTGATCCCGCCTTCGACCGTGTAGCTGATAAGGTTCCGCGAACTCCGGTCCGTCTCGGACAGAAACGGTCCGTACCGCGATTCATCCCAATAGTCATTGACCTCCAGAACTGGCCGGCCACCGATTGACGTTTGCGGGCAATCGCGCAGCAGTTGCTGGATCTTGCGGATGTTGGCCGATCCCGTGGCGCCCTGCATCACGGTTGACCGCACGGTGTTGCTGTGGTACCCGTAGCGCTTGTAGGTGTCAATCAGGTAGTCGTAGACCGTCCAGTTCCGCATCCTCAGTTCGGACGTCAGTTCCGCCAGGACGACGGCTGCCCCGGCAGCGTCCTTGTCACGCACCTCTGGGGTCAGCATGAATCCGTGGCTCTCCTCAGCCGCGATGACAAAGTCATCGAGCGAGGCCGTCACGTCGCGGAACCGCCCGTTGCGTTCCAGCGATTCCAAGACGGCCGCGATGTACTTGAAACCCACCAGCAAGTCGCCGACGACGACTCCGTTCTTGGACTCGATCAATTTCCGCATCAAGTCAGTTGTCACTGCGGTCTTGATCCCCAGTGGTCGCTCCGGGAGCTTACCGGCAGACTCCAGGGATTCCAGTCGGTAGCGGGTCAGGATCAACGCGAACTCGTTTCCGGAAACGAACCTGTAACCGTCGTGGTCACGCGCCGCTCCACCAAGCCGGTCAGCGTCGGGATCCGTCGCGAGAACTAGGTCGGCGTTGACCTTTCCGGCGAGTTGGATCCCCCGTGTCAGCGACTCCGGCACCTCGGGATTGGGGCTCCGGAACGTTACGAACTTGAAATCGCTCCTGAACTCGCACTGTTCCTCCACGAAGAAAAGCTGCTTGTTCTTGGCGAAACCCATCTCCTCGAGGCAACGACCCACGGTGTTCACGCCGATTCCGTGCAGGCCGGTGAAGACGAAGCTTGCGCCCGACGGCAAGTCACCCAACCGCAGGCTGAGGTTCATGTCGATGAAGGCACGGCGGGCTTTCGCCGGTACCTCATGGACCAGCCCGGCTTGCATGGCTTCGTCGTAGCTGATTGTGTGGACGGCTCTAACTTCAGCGACTATGGCCGCAAGTTCCTCGTCATCAGGAGGAATCTCCTGACCTCCTTCGCCGTTGTAGAACTTGCTGCCGTTGTCGTCGGGGTGATTGTGTGAGGCGCTGACGTTGATCCCTCCGTGCGCGCCGAGATACCGGATCAGGAACGAGAGCTCCGGCGTCGAGATGTAGTCCGCTGCGTTGACCGGAAGGGTGTACACGCCAATCCCGGCAGCGGCGTACACTGAGGTAGCTGTTCTTGCCAGATCGTTCGATCCGAGCCCCACAAGGGGGTTCTCGAGCGAGTCGGGATAGGTGGACCTCAAGTTGTTGAAGCGACGCACGTCGTACGCAACGACGACATTGATTCGATCGGTTGTCGGGAATCGCCGCCGCAGGTACTCGGCATGCCCTTGTACCGAAGATGCGATCGTGTACGGGTTGATTCGGTTGGGGCCGACTCCGACGGGGCCGCGACGCCCCCCGGTGCCGAACGGGATCATTTGGTAGAAGCTGTCGATGAGCAGGTCGAACCTTTCCGCCTCGATCATCCATCGCAGGATGGCGCCGTAGTCGCTCGGCGACACGAGGCCCGCGAACTTCTCAGTCTGGATCCACTCGGAAAGATTCTCGCGGGCTGCCTGCTTGATCTCGTCCGGCACGGCGACAGCCTCGATTCCACGGTCGGCCGTGGCTAGCAATTGGGGTAGGTTCTCGGTCATGAGTCTCTTAAGTAGTCGCTTGCGGGCTTCAGGTCTTCCGGCCGGCCCACGTCTCGCCAGAATCCGGGAACGGCGAAGGCGCGAACCGTCTTTCCTTCGCGGACCGTACTGTTGATGGCATCAGTCAGGTCGTACTCGCCTCTTGCCGATGGCGTCAGACTCTCGAGCGCCTCGAATACACGGTCGGTGAACAGGTAGATCCCTGCGCACAGGTAGTTCGTTGTTGACGTCCCTCTCGGTGGCTTCTCGACGATCTTGACCACCCGCCCGGCCTCGACATAGACGGCGCCGCCTCGGTACGGGTCCTCGACCTCGGTCAGCGCCAGCACGATTTCCGATCCGGGAGCGAGTCCATAGAGTTCGGCGTAGACTCGCGAGTCGACAAGAATGTCTCCGAACGTCAGCAGAAAACTGGTTCCGGCCCCGAAGTCGCGGGCTAGCAGGGCTGCGCTACCTGTTCCATCCGGCTTCTCCTGGACCACGTACTCGACTTCGATGCCACGCGGAGGATGAGCTTCGAAGTAGTTGCGGATCACTTCGCCCCGATAGCCGATCACGATGCACACACGCTCGATACCGACCGCTGCAAGGCGATCCAACTGATGAGCGAGCATTGGGCGACCTGCCAGCGGCAGCATGGGCTTGGGGCAGTCGTCGGTCAAGGATTTCATCCGCGTGCCTCGGCCCGCTGCCAGGACTACGGCCTTCCTTGGCTGGATCGTTTCGACGTCCACGTTCGCGGAGGGATTCCTACTTATCAATGTATCGAGATTCGACTCGTCGCCCCACCCGGACCGGGTCCCGCTCCGGGCTTGCTGAACCGTTGTCGCTCAGGCCCGGGGAATGTTCTGGGCGATCAACTGGCCATCTCCCCACGTAGCGGCCTTGCGCGATATGCAAGACACGCTAGCCAAAACGGGGGTATACTAAAGCCGACCGGGTGCGAAAGGAGTGGTCGTGGCCGGGCTGAAGGGAGTGATCGGAATGACTTGGATTAACAGGACCCTGCCGATTGTACTGGCTCTTTCCCTCGTCTGCACGGCGTTCGGAAAGGACGAGAAAGATGCCCCTGCCAAGAAGGCTCCGAAGAACCAGAAGCAGGACGTCGAGGCGATCGGCGAGCGCCAGATCGCCAAGGGCCCGAACTTCTACTCGATTCAAAAAGAGATCGCGCTGGGCAAGCGCATGGCCCAAGATGTCGAGCGCCACTCCAAGATCATCGATGACCCGGTTATTGCGGAGTATGTGAGCCGGGTCGGACAGAACCTGGTTCGCAATTCCGATGCGAAGGTGCCGTTCACCATCAAATTGATCGACAGCGCCGACGTCAACGCATTTGCCCTGCCAGGCGGCTTTTTCTTTGTGAACAGCGGCCTGATGCTCCGTGCGGAGAGTGAATCGGAGCTTGCCGGCGTCATGGCACACGAGATCGCGCATGTAGCCGCCCGTCACGGAACACGCCAGGCCACCAAGGGGCAGCTGATTAGCATTGCGACGATTCCACTGATGTTCATCGGTGGTTGGACCGGCTATGGAATCTACCAGGCGAGTTCGTTCCTGATTCCGATGACGTTCCTGAGGTTCTCCCGCGGCATGGAATCGGAAGCGGACTTCCTCGGGGTCCAGTACCTCTACAAGAGCGGGTACGATCCGACATCATTCATCGACTTCTTCGAGAAGATGCTTGCCGACGAGAAACGCAAGCCGGGCACGATTTCAAAGTTCTTCCGAAGTCATCCCCCGCATGGCTCCCGGATCCGCAAGACCCAGAAAACGATCAACGAACTGCTCCCGAATCGGTCGGAATACGTCGTGACCACCTCGGAGTTCCTGCAGGTCAAGGAGCGGCTTGAGCAACTCGTGCTGCGCCGCAAGTCAACGACAGACGATCCCACCAAGCCGCGCCTCCGGCGAACCAGCGCAGGAGGTACCATCCCGACGGACGACATCGACGTTGAGTCGACCGAGGAAGAGGAGGACGAGCGTCCGACGTTGAAGCGGCGTTGAGCTGCGGGGCGGCTCCTAACCGCCGGTAACGCTCTTTCCGAGATCTCGGGGTTGATCGATATCGTACCCGCGCAGTGCGGCGACGTGGTACGCCAGCAACTGTAGCGGAACGATCGTCACGATCGGCTGCAGGAGTTCGGAAGTCGACGGAATCCGAATGATTTCGTGCGCGTTTTCCCGCAGGCGGTCGTCATCTTGGTTCGTCACGCAAATCACGCGGCCCTGCCGTGCGGCCACTTCGCCGATCTGCGCAACGGTCTTCTCGTAGCGCAGGCGGCTCAACCGATGTTTGTCATCGACGGTCGCGATCACCACAACGAACATGTCAGCGTCAATCAGCGCTTTGGGGCCGTGCCGCATCTCCCCTCCCGCGCAACCCTCGGCAGAGATGTGGGCTAGTTCCTGCAGCTTGCGCGCTCCTTCCAGAGCGATCGGGAAATGAAGGCCTCGGCCGAGGTAGAGGAACTTGCTGCCATGCGCGACATGCCGTGCAAGCCGCTCGCAGCTTAGTGTGAGCTCCAACGCGGACTCGACCAGGCTCGGCAGTTCGAGAAGGTCGCGAGCGCACTGCTTTGATAGCTCGGGCGGAAGCTTGCCGCGAACCTGGCCCAGATGCATCGCAAACAGGTACAGCGCGACTAGTTGGCTGGTGAACGATTTGGTCGACAGGGCTGCCAGTTCCGGGCCTGCCTGGGTGTAGATTCCCCCGCGTGCAGTCTTGGCGATCGTCGATTCCTCCGAGTTGCACACGGCGACGGTCTTCGACCCCCTTGCGTGGGCGAGCTTGAGGCACGCCACCGAGTCGGGCGTCTCCCCGGATTGGCTTAGAACCAAGGTCAATACCTTCCGGTCTATGAGCGGCTCGCTGTAGCGGAATTCGCTGCCGTATTCGACCTCGACGTGCACGCGGGCAAGACGCTCGATCATGGCCTTGGCTGTCAGAGCGGAGTGCCAGGAGCTGCCGCACCCGATCATGTTCAGGTGTCCTATGTCTCGCAATTCTCGTGACGTGACGCCGAGTTCGTCGAGAACCACCTCGCCGGTTTCTTCGTCCAATCGGCCGAGGGCGGTCTCGCGGATCGCTCGCGGCTGTTCGAAGATTTCCTTGACCATGAAGTGCTTGTACCCGCTTCGTTCAGCCATTAGCGGATCCCAGCGGACGTGATCGACCATCCGAGACACCGGAAGCCCCTCCGAGTCCATCACCCGCACGCCGCGCGCGGTGACAACGGCAATGTCGCCGTCCTCGAGTTGGATCATGTCGCGAGAGCGGTTCAGGATCGCCCTGACATCGGTTGCGATGAAATGCTCACGCTTTCCCAGGCCGATCAACACTGACAGCCCTCGTCGGGCAACGACAACCTTGCCTGGCTCATCCTCGGCAATGGCAGCGAAGGCGCAGCTGCCCCCAACCTCAGCCGTGGCGCGCTGCACGGCTTCCTCTAGGGGTGCACCGTCCTCACGCTGGCTGACCACAAGTCGCGTCAGGACGTCCGCATCGGAGCTTTCGGGATCTGCTGGGAGCGCGACCGAGTAGCGCGACCTAAGGTCTGCCATGTTGGTCGGCTTGCCACAAAGCACCACAGCGAGACTGCGGGGAGCGGCTGGCGCGGGGCCGTCCGGAGAGGCGGAGCTTGCTTGGGCCGCCGTCCAACTGGCGTGGCCGATTCCGTAGGTGCCGCGAACGGGGTCCATTCGCACTGCTGCCTGGAGGTTGCGCAACTTGCCGGCGGCCCGACGGACGTGAAAGGCCTTTGCCGATCCCACCGCAAGGCCAGTGGAGTCGTAGCCGCGATATTCCAGACGTCTCAGGGCTTCGAGAATGATTGGGCCGGCTTGCTTGCTTCCAACGTATCCTATGATTCCGGCCATTGGACGGGTACCAGCCTTGGCCTAGTCCAGGACGGTTACGTCGTAGTCTTCGATCACGGGATTTGCCAGCACCTCCGCGGCCAACTTTTCAAGGTTGAGCCGCGCCGATTCTCGGCTCGGTCCCGGTGCCAGTTCGATCTCGAAAAACTTGCCTTGCCGAACCGCAAGGACATCATCGTGACCATGGCTCTGCAAGGCCTTCGTAATCGCGCGCCCCTGCGGATCGAGGACGGTCTTCTTCAGCGCGACCTGGATGATTGCCTTCATGCCTCATTATATTGCCGCGTCTGTCCAAGTGCCCGAAGCGGCCCCCGAACGGCTGCCGCTCGGCCTGCGCCACTCGCGTGACGAGGTCGCGTGTCGGAACGAACTGGTCGCGGAAACGGCCGCGTGGGTCTTTGCTGGACGTTGGCCGGTTCGATATCGGGATCGGGCAAGTCCTGTCCTTCGGGGCTGCCACGATTCCTACTTGATTGGGTCGCGGGTGCGGAGTTCACGGAACAGCGTGAAGTCGAGGTCACGCGAGAGAGCAATGCTTCGACGCCATGCGCCAGACAGATTGCGGCGGCCCTGGCGTTGTGCACTGCGGCACCATGGACTCCGGTCTTTGTACAAGAGCGATCAGAACCGGACGGAAGTTATCGGTCTCGCCGATGAGGGAATTCGATGGAGAGGGGGGCTGCTGAGCCGCTTGGAAGCGAGCGCTCGAACGAGCGGGCGAGTGTCTGTTCGACGGCTCGCCGGTGCTGGGCAGTCAGCGGTCTTCTTCGATGGCGGCTTGATCCTCCCTGTCGATCCTTGGGAGGGTGACCGGGCGGTCCGGCAGCCTTCGCACTGGCTATTTTCCGATGCAGAATGTCGAGAAGATCCTGTCCAGGATATCGTCCAGGGTGGTTCCCCCGGTGATCGAGTCCAAGGGAGCGAGAGCCTCGTACAGGTCGATCAGGATCATCTCGTGGGGCGTTTGGCTGTCGACTGCAGCCGCTGCCTTCTCTAGAGCTCCGAGCATTTCGCGCAGCAACCGTTCTTGCCGAATATTCGTGACCAACGACTCCTCGTGCATACCCTCGAGCCCGGGCGCTGCTTGTTCCAGGATCTTCGCGCGCAATTCGGAGACTCCCTCGCCGGTCTTCGCGGACACCCGCACCATGGGGCTCTGCCCGAGATAGCGCTCCTCGAGGTCCTGCTTGTTCCCAACCAGTAGCGCGGGGCACGCCTCGAGAGTTCGCTGCCAGAGCTCGATGTCTGATCCCGCCGCCCGCTCAGAGAGGTCAACTACGACGAGAGCGCAATCGGCGCTCGCCAAGGCCTGCCAGGATCGCTCGACCCCTTCGGATTCGATTACGTTGCTGCTGGCCCGGATACCGGCGGTGTCGATCAGTTCAACCGGAATTCCGTCAAACGAGGCGTTCTCGCTGATTGCATCGCGGGTTGTCCCGGCTGTTGGGTTGACGATCGCCCTGTCTCGCCCCAACAGGCGGTTGAAGAGGCTGGACTTGCCGACATTGGGACGGCCGACAATCGCGAGCTTCAGTCCGCCCCGCACGACCTTACCGACCGAGAACCCGTCTGCCAGCGCCGAGACCTCTTCGCGAACGGGTGCAAGCCGACCTAGGATCTCGTCCTTGCCCGCGATGTCGATGTCGTCTTCGGCGAAATCGATGCCGGCTTCAAGCAGTGCGATGAGTTCGACGAGCTGCGACTTGACAGCGCGCAGCTTTCCGGAGAGTGCGCCGATCGTCTGGCGCGCAGCCACTCGGGCCTGGTACAGCGTCGTGGCGTCGATCAGGTCGCGCACGCCTTCGGCTTGGACCAAGTCCATGCGACCGTTGCGAAAGGCGCGGCGGGTGAATTCGCCGGGGGTCGCAAGCCGCGCACCCAATTCCAGCGACCTCTCAATCGCGAACCTGAGCACCGGGGGCGAGCCATGACAGGAAACCTCGACTACGTCCTCGCCTGTATAGCTTGCCGGTCCCGGATAGAGAGTGGCCAGCACTTGATCGACCTCGGCGCCCGCGCTGTCAACCATTGGCCCTAGCGCGGCGGTTCGAGGAGACAGCGACTTGCACCGCACCAACATCCGGGCGATCTCTTCTGCCCGTGGCCCGGACAGCCTCACGACGCCGATTGCCGAGCGCCCTGGCGGGGTCGATGGCGCAACGATCGTGTCGCTGTCACTGGCCGGCAGGTTCGGGTCGATCGGTGGCACGGCTTCTGGCTCGGCCGTCGCTTCGCCGGGCGCCGTGTCTGATTGCGCAGCGGCGAAGCCCTTGGCGATACCGCCTAGTCACGTTTTGATTCGATGACGGTGTAGCGGTTCGGAGGGACACCTTCAGAGAAAGTGGTGATCGAATCGTAGCCGCGTAGGCTGATATGCACGATGCGGCGTTCTCGCGAGGTCATCGGCTGGAAAGTGAAGCGCTTGCCGGTGCGAATCACCTGCTCCGCGGCTTTCTTGGCGGTCAGGCACAGCTCGTCGATCCGCACCATGCGGTACTCGTCCACGTCGAACAGCAGTCGATGCCGATCGTGATGCGGGATGCGGAGAGCCTCAACCGTGAGTTGCTCAAGGGAGAGCAGCAGTTCCCCGCGGCGTTGCAGCAGCAGCGAGGTGTCATCACCGTCGAAGTCGACAGCGATTTCGGGGCCGATATCCTTTTCGCTGCGATCAACCGTGAATATGTCGTACTCAAGGTCCAGGTCCGCAGCGTCCAGGACAGGGTCCAGGAATGCCTCGATCCTAGAGCCTAGTGCGTCTACCGTCCACTCGATATCTGCCATGGGGTCCGACCTGTCTCGACCGGCGGGATACGCAGCTACCGGGCACGCTTCTTTTTCTTGCCACGCTGTGGCCCCGACTCAAGCTGCAGTTTCTCCTGCGGCAACCGGTTCAAGATGAGTTGCTGGCCTATGCCGACACAATTGGTGGTCAGCCAGTATAGCACCAGGCCCGCTTGGAACTGGTAGAAGATGAAGCCGAAGATCAGTGGCATGAACTTCATCAGACGCGCTTGGGTGGCGTCTGTTGTCGGCGTCGGTGTCAGTGATTGCGACCAGAACTGGGTAGCCACCATGGCTAGCGGCAGGATCCGAATTGGCAGCGTTTCCGGGTTGGCCAGATCGGTAACCCACAGCCATTCGGCCTGGCGCACTTCGATCGCCACGGTCAGGAGCTGGTAGAACGCGAAGAAGAAGGGCATCTGCAGCAATATGGGCAGGCAACCGCCGACCGGATTGGCGTTGTGCTTCTTGTAGAGGGCTTGCAACTCCTCGTTCTGCTTCGCCTTGCGGGGATCCCGCATCTTCACGCCCTTGTACCTGTTATTGATCTGCTTGACGAGCGGCTGCAGTTGCTGCATCTTCCGCATCGACTTGGTGCTCTTGTACTTGAGGGGGAACAGAATCGTGTTGATGAGGATCGTGACAATCACGATGCTCCAGCCCCAGTTCGAGACGATGTTGCCGTAGACCCACCGGAGCATTGCAAACAGGGGCTCGGCGATGAATGCAAAGAACCCGAAGTTGACGATTCCGCGAAACGCGTTGCCTACGCCTTCAACGCTGGCGAGCGAATCTCGGCTCTTGGGGCCCACGTACACCCGGAGCCGGTTGGTCGGCGCTCCTCCGAACGCGGCGGCGGCGTAGACCGCCGGATCATCGGCATCCGAGCCAACCGGCACGATCTTGACGGCGCTGGTCTCGATGCGGATCGCTTCGGCTGGTTCCGGGATAGCGGCTGCCGTGAAAAACAGGTCGGAAATTCCCACGAATGGGTACGGCCCTTCATGGGAGATACGTTCGTCCTCGGCATCTGATGCCGCGATATGCTCGATGTCTCCGGCATCGTAATAGAAGGTCTCGCTGTGTGTCTCGTTGCCTACCTGCGCGGTGTCTCCGAAGCCGCCGCCCCAGCCGATCAGGTGACGCTGAGGCCGACCGCCTTCGGCGACCTCGGTTTCCACCTCCACGACGTAGCCATCGCGTTGGAAGCCGAACGTCTTGCGGATACCCAAGCCATTCTTGTTGTATTCGAACACCAGGGTCTCCGGGGCACGCCGCAACGTAGGGCCCGGATTGACCTTGAACAACGCGTCATCCGAGCCTGCCAAGTCGTCTCCCCCGGAAAGCACTAACCGGAACGGCGCGCCGAATTGCTCGGCGCCGCCCTGGTGGACTAAGTCCAGGGGATTGCCGGCAGCGTCGTTATAGTTCTTCAGGACCCAGTGTTTCACCGTGGCGCCGCGGTTCGTGAATTCCACACGTAGCGTATCGGTCTCGATCACCACCTCTTCCTCGCGACTGGCCTCGATCAACTGCTCGTCGGGAGGGGATTCAATCGCGGGACTTGAAGGTACTGCGGTGCTCGCCGCGTCGGGCGCGGCCGTCTCGACAGTTTCGGAAGCCACCTGCGTTTCTGTCGGCTGCTCCGGGCGTGGCGCGAAGTAGAAATAGCCACCCATTACCACGGCGGACAGCAGCGCAGCCATCACCATCCGTCGCTGGATGAACTGTTCGTCGTTGAGGGGCTCAGGCATCCTTTGGACCAGTGAGTTCAGGAACCGGATCGATCCCGCCGGGCGAGAAGGGCCGGCAGCGGAGAAGGCGTTTGAGGGCCAGCCACGAACCCTGCGGGAGGCCGTGGGTCACAATGGCTTGCCGGGCGTACTCGGAGCAGGTCGGATGGAACTTGCAGGCCGAGCAGAGCAGCGGCGAAATCGTTGTCTTGTACATCCATAGCACGGTCACCGCGATGCGCTGTGGAACCGTCTGGGGGCTGGTTGGCTCCAACGGGCGCACAGGTGCTGCGACTGGTTCACTCAAACCGGCGGGCGGCTTGTGGCAGCACTCGGACAATCTCGTTCTCCACATCTTGGGCGTGCGCCTTGGCCAGCGACCGCCGCGCGTGCAGCACCACGTCCAAGCCATCCGGCAACAAGCTCCAGTTCTTGCGCACCGCCTCTCGCAGAAGTCGCTTGCAGTGGTTTCGAACCGCTGCGTTGCCGATCTTGCGCGTAACCGTCAGTCCGATGCGGGATGGTAGACCAGACCCGGTCGCGAGCGCGAATACAGTGAAGTGCTTGGCGCCGAGCCGAACTCCTCCATGATAGACCGCTTGGTAGTCGCCGCGCTTGCGAATGCGGCGGGCTTGCGGGAAACCGGATCCCGGTAACGAGTCGCAGGTGGGCCGTGAACTACTCGTCGCTGACGCTGAGACGCGTGCGGCCCTTGGCTCGACGGGCGGCGAGCACGCGCCGTCCCCCGGGGGTCCGCATCCGGATGCGAAAACCATGCTTCTTGGCTCTTCTGCGCCGGTTCGGCTGGTACGTTCTTTTCGGCATGCGCAACCCCTCCTGGTTGCTTGCTCCCGGGCATCAGCCTCGCGGGAATCCTCAAGAATTGAGTCTAGCACAGCCGCCATTCGGCCGGGTTTCTTCAGGCTGTATCTTCAGGCTGGGTCGTGTCGACGGTATTGGAAATGATCCCATCCCGTTGACAACAACACCCGCTCCTGCTTTTCGCGCTATTAGAGAAAAAGCGGGAGTCTATGGCGAAGCTGAAGACGGCACACGGCGAACTGGCCGTGGGCACCCGCAGAACAGTGTGGGTGGCCCAATACCCGGTGACTGTCCGCCTGGGAATCCGTGCTAATGGCGATCGTCCTGACCGGTGCGACTCAGACAGACTTCATTCAGTCTACGGCGGGATGCCCGACTCAGACGCAGTAGTAAAGCCCTCCCGCGACCTTCTCAAGCTGTTCCTCATCTAGGTTCGGACTGGGCGGCAACACCAGATTCAGCGTGTGCATGTCGTCTTCATGAACCCGAATCACGATGTCGTCTGGAACTTGAATGCCGAATACCTGCTGGATGGCTCCCTTGGGGTCCGACACGAGTTGCTCCCGGAACGCCAAATCCTCTGCCGCCTTCTCCGTGAGTTGTCTGCGCATATCCTCCGCTGTTTGATTCTCCGATTGAGTGAACGCTGTCATAGTCTGTCTCCCGTTCTTCTGCTGGACTCCAGATACAACCGCCTTTGTGGACCGATGTCCTTACCTCCTGTCCTCCCCACGCACAAAGGGAAATACCTGTTCAACGGTTATACATAGTATGGGTTACGGACAGGACTTTCACAAGGAGTGTTGGGGGGCACGGGGGGCATCCCGGCAATTGTGGCGTATCGCCATGGATCCGTTTGGCTTGGCTGTTGGCTGGATCCTGGCAAGCCTCTGGGAGTTGCCGTCAGTGTTCTATAGCCGGTCTCGACAGGAAACTGGGGCAAGCAGAGACGAGCGGCAGCACCAGAGTCATGGAGGGAGGTGCTGGCTCTCACCTCACTGATCGCGCTCGCGCTGATTCGCAACTCCCGTAACCTGTTGCTCGACGAGGCGACGGACTGGCTCGACAACGAAAGCCAGGCCGAAATCATGCGCAATCTCCGGCGACTTACCTCGACACGGATTGTCATTGCCCACCGCCTTTCCACGCTTCGCCAGGCGGATCGGACTTACGTGATGCAGCCTGGAAGGGGCGTCCAGGAGGATTCATTCGCGGAACTGGCCTGGACCGAGGGCGTGTTCCAGGATCTCGTTCGAAGGCAAGTCGCTTGACAGGCAACGAATTCCCGGGAGGTTGCGGCTTCCGAAGGCTGCTTTCGCCCTTCGTCGCTCCGGTCCCGCCCGCCTTGGACCGATTGATTTGCGGAACAGCCGGAAGCCCCCCTATTCTGGGTTCGATGCTCAACAGGCTTGTCGCCAGCCTCCTGTTCGCCTGCTGCACGCTTTCGGCCGAAGCAGTCCGCTTCGCTAATGGCGGGGCGCTGAAGATGCTCTACGACAATCGCATGTATCCGCAGGCGGTAGAGAGCCGAGGCCAGGTCTTCATCGTGTGGCGCGGCAGTCAGGGGTTGCCGTGGGTCCGCTCGTATGACCTGGCGACGCGCCAGTTTGCCGAGCCGCGAATGCTCCTCGAGGGAATGGGGCTCCAAATCGACGCCCGGCAGTTCGAGAGGGACCAACACTACGCTCCCGTGGTCTGGGCTGAATCGGACGGGCGCGTGCACGTTGCCTTCGGCTTCCACCGTACCCCGGGGTTCCATCTCGCCACGAAAAGACCGGGTGACATTGACAGCTGGGAGCCGCTGGCGGAGATTTCGGATTCGATTTCCTACCCGCAGGTGCACAGAATCGCCGGGAGCAAGACGCTGGTCTACTTCCGGGAGAGCGGCCACCTCGGGTTTTGGACATATCGCATCTCTGAAGACGCGGGCCGGACTTGGCTGGCGCCGGTCAGTCCGGTGATCGACATGGACGCCCCCCCGCGAGAGTCTCCCCTGGCTGCGCATGCTGGTTCGTATCAAACGACCCGAGTGAGCGCCGATGGACGCACGTTGCACATAGCCTTCATCTGGAAGGTGGAGGAACCCATTGGAAGCGAGCGGTACGGTGGCGTCCTGCATGACTACACCCGTCGGCACAATCTGTACTATGTGCGCGCCGATATCGGATCCGGAAGGGTGTTCAACGCGCACGGCAAAGAACTTCCGAGACCGGTCAATTTTGCCACTGCCCAGCGTGACTGCCTCGTCTGGGACACCGAGGGCGGCAGCGCCTCGGTGGGTCCGTCGATCGCCCTGGGCACACGCGGCGAGCCTTACTTTCTACTGCCGGTGTCCGGTGAGACGCCCTACGCCTCGACCTTCTACTTCGTCCGGATGAAGGGCGGGAAATGGAAGCGGTCTGCGCTGGCCTCGACCGGCCATCCGTTCAACTCCACGCACCTCGTCAGGAATCATGACGGATCCTTTAGTGCCTATCTGATAGCCGGGGAAGGCGAGGCAAACGAGGAAAGCGAAATGAATCGATACGGCTGGGGGGACCGCGTCGAGGAATGGCGTTCCGACAGGGCCGGTTCGGGTTGGCACCGATCCCGCGACCTGACGCCCCACCCCGGCATGCGATATCAGAGTGTGAAATTTGTGCGCGGCGCGAGCGGGGAGCCTCTGGACGGGATGCTGCTCTATTACGCATGGAACGGGACGGGCGAAGGCAGCGCGTTCCTGCTCGACGAGCGCGATTGACCACACGAGGCAGCAACTGGCCCCGGGTTGGTCTGGGATCTACCGTCCGAGATGCAAGCGCCGGATCTCTTGCACGAACTCGTCCTCGCCCTGGAAGTCGCGGTAAACGGACGCGTAGCGCACATACGCGACGCGATCGAGCCTCCGCAACTCGCGCATCACCAATTCCCCGATGGCGCTGGACTTGCATTCGCGGTCGCCCGACTCGGTCGCTAGCGTCTCTGCCAAGTCGACGATCGCTTGCATTTGCGGGACGGTAACGGGTCTTTTCTCGCAGGCTCTCAACAGGCCTTGCAACACCTTCTGCCTGTCGAAGCGTTCGCGCCGACGGTCCTTCTTGACGACCATGAACGGGACATCGTCGATTCGTTCGTAGGTCGTGAACCGCCGGTCGCAGTCCAGGCAGTGGCGACGCCTGCGGATCACGTCGCCTTCCTTGCTCATGCGCGAATCGATCACCTTGTCTCGGAGGCTCGAACAGTAGGGACAGATCATGGTAGGGGCGGTCCGAACCCTGATTCTAGATGACGCACGGGCAAGCTGCGGGGTCTTCTCATCACTTTGCGCCCGCAACGAACCAATTGTCGAGCCGACGGGAATACCGCGCGGTTATACTCGGTTTCATGCGATTGGCCGTGTTTCTCTTAGCAGCTTTCCTGGTCCTGCCACTTGCGGCAGCCCAGCCGAACATCCTTTGGATCAGTTCAGAAGACAACGGGCCCCATCTGGGCGTCTACGGCGACTCGTACGCGGACACGCCGAACCTGGACGCGCTGGGCCGCATGGGCATGATCTACCGCAACGCCTGGTCCACCGCGCCGGTCTGCGCACCTGCCCGGACCACGATCATCAGCGGCATGTACCCACCTTCGACGGGCTCCCAGCACATGCGATCCCTCACTCGCCTGCCAGCCGACATGAGGATGTTCCCGCAGTACCTGCGCGAGGCCGGGTACTACGTTTCGAACAACTCCAAGGAAGACTACAACCTCCAGAAGCCGGGGCAGGTCTGGGACGAGTCGAGCCGCGGAGCCCATTGGCGCAAGCGGGCGCCGGACCAGCCGTTCTTCGCGGTGTTCAACTTCAATGTGACGCACGAATCCCAGATCCGTCGGCGGCCTCACGAGGCGGTTCACGATCCGGCGGGCGTCCGCGTGCCGGCTTTCCATCCAGACACGCCGGAGAGCCGCCAGGACTGGGCGCAGTATCACGACAAGATCACCGAAATGGACGGGATGGCCGGACGAGTGCTGGCCGAGTTGCGCGAGGACGGCCTTGCGGAGGACACGATCGTCTTCTACTGGGCCGACCACGGTCCCGGCATGCCCCGGGGCAAGCGCTGGACCTACAACTCCGGCCTGAATGTTCCCATGATCCTGTACGTACCCGAGAAGTACCGGCAGTTGAGCCCAGCCGAGTACGAGGAAGGCGGAGAGAGCCGGCGACTGGTTGGTTTCATCGACCTCGCGCCGACCGTGCTTAGCCTGGCCGGGATCGAGCCCCCGAGCCACTTGCAGGGTCATGCCTTCGCGGGTGAGTTCGAAACACCCCCGCCGCCGTACTCGTTCGCTTTCCGCGGGAGGATGGACGAACGCTACGACATGGTGAGGAGCGTGCGGGACGAACGTTACATCTATATCCGGAACTTCATGCCGCACCGCATCTACGGCCAGTACATCCAGTACATGTTTCAGACACCCACCACGGCGGTTTGGCACCGTCTTTATAGCGAAGGCAAACTGAAGCCGCCCAGAACGCATTTCTGGGAGACCAAGCCCGCGGAAGAACTTTACGATTTGGAGAGCGATCCGGACGAAACTCGCAATCTCGCCGGAAGTCGCTCGCATCGGGCGATCCTCCGGCGATTCCAGGATGCGCGGGTCGAGTGGTCCCTGGCGATCCGCGACCTCGGATTCCTGCCTGAGAGCGCCATCCACTCGCGGGCGGGCGACGACGCACCCCACACCATGGGTGCCGACTCTGCTCGCTTTCCGATGAGCCGAATCATGAGCATGGCCGAACTCGCCTCGTCTCTGCGTCCGGATGTCGACCGGAGGCTCGCAGCCGGCATGAAGGATGCCGATAGTGCGGTCCGATACTGGGCGGTACTGGGAACGATCATGCGTGGCAAGGACAGTGTGTCAGCTCTTGTTGAGCCACTCCGGACGGGATTGTCTGACAAGGATCCCGCTGTTCGGGTTGCCGCAGCCGAGGCGCTGGGCCGCTACGGGGGCGATTCCGACGTGGAGAAAGCGCTGGGCGTCCTGCTGGAGCATTCCAACGCCGAGCGACACGGCGTCTTCGTGGCCATGGCTGCGCTCAACGGGCTGGACTACATGGACGAACGCGGGCGGCCCGGTCTCGCCACTGTAGCTGAATTGCCGCAGCTGGACCCGAACGCCCACTCGAAGTTCCGCGCGTACTTGCCGAACTTGATCAAGAAGATCCAGGCGGATCTTGAGTAGTCGGATCTAACCGCAGGTGAGACGCAGGAGATTCTTCGAGAGTTCCCTGGCAGCGGCCGCGTCGGTTGCCACTGCAAGGGGTGACATCGAGGAAGCGTCTCGGCTTGTTGCCGTGCACGTCGATAGCGGGGCCGTGCGTGGGGCGGTCCTCGACGTGCGGGCTGGGGGGCGAGACTACGCCAGGTCCTACGGCACGGCGGGCGATACAGATGCGATCTTCCTCTTGGCGTCGATCACCAAGCCGATGACCGCGGCCGGGGTGATGCTGCTTGCCGACCGGGGCGAACTGCGCCTGGCCGATCCGGTGCACCGGTTCATTCCGGAGTTCCGCGAGGGAGCAAGGGCTCGCATCACCGTGCGGCACCTGCTTACCCATACGTCAGGACTGCCGGACCAATTACCCGAGAACGTCGAGTTGCGCAAGCGGAACGCGCCGCTTGGCGAATTCGTGGAACGCACAATCCGTACCGGCCTGCTCTTCGCACCGGGCACGCGCTACTCCTACCAGAGCATGGGAATCTTGCTGGCAGCCGAACTCTGTCAGCGGATTACCGACACGCCGTTTCCGGAATTCCTGGCGAACGATCTCTTCGGTCCTCTCGGCATGGGGAGGTCGGCTCTGGGGCTGGGTCCGTTCGCCTTGGAAGATACGCAGCGCAGCCAAGTCGAGCAGGGGCCGCCGCACGGTGGCCTGGGAAGGCCCGAGGCCGCGCACTGGGATTGGAACAGTCGCTACTGGCGTGAATTGGCTTCTCCCTGGGGAGGTGCGCACGCCTCGGCATCGGATGTTGCCCGGTTCTTCTCGGAATTCCTCCCCGGCGAAGACACCACGGTGCTACGAGTCGAAACCGCCGCTCTGATGGTCCGCGATCACACCGCGAAGCTGGGTAGGTCGCGGGGCCTAGGATTCGCCCTGGGAGCAGGTGCGGGCTGCCGTTTACACACAAATCATGGTGATCGCATCTTCTGATACAGTTTGCTGGCTTTATTCAGGCGACGAGCGCGTTCGATGGCTTGCCTAATTGCCGCCAGGCGTATGTAGCCTTCCCACATGACCTTGTGGCCCGGGTGGGCATAGCGCTTGCGTTTGAAGTTGAGATACCCGCCCAGCATCGCCAGTGTCAGCACCGCCCGTCCGAGATTGTCCGGCGGTGCTTGCCGACGATCCTTGGCGAAATCCTCCAACGCCGCGATCTCGATCTCCGAGAAGAACGTCTCCGGCGGCAGTTCCGGCGTGTCCCGCCCCATCAGCGTCATCGCCGCCAGACGCCACGCGATCACCGCGTTGATCGTCACCGCCCGCTCGATCCGCTCCCCCCGCCGATGCCCCAGGTACTCCACCTTGCAGCCCGACTTCAGCACCCGGTGCCAGTCCTCGATCCGCCACCGCAGCCGGTACCACTCCAGCATCCGCTCCGCGTCCTGCCGCGTCTGCACCGCCAGGCTCGTCAGCAGGAACCACTCCAGCCGTGCCACCCCCTCCGGCGCGTTCTCCTCCCGCACGTGCACCACGTTCAGCGGCACCGCGGCCCCCTGCCGGTCCGGGTCCCGCAACTGCACCGCCTGCCATCTCAGAGCCACCTCCGCCACGCGTTCCTCGCGCGCCGGCCGGCCCGGCTGCCCGCGGCTCGACCGCCGCGCGCTCTGCCGCGCCACGTGAATCTCCAAACGCCCCTGCGCGGCCTCCTGCCGCACCGCCTCGAACAGCTTCGGCACCCCCTTGCCCAGCACCCGGTCGTGCTGCGCCCGCACCAGCAGGTCCACCGTCCCCAACCGCCGCTGCTCGGCGAAGATCGCGTACACGTCCCCTTCCCGGTCCAGCACCGCTACCGGCCGCACCCCTTGTAACTGCTCCGCCAGTTCCGCACACTCCCGCAACCCCCGGATCCAGCGCATCGTCTTGCGCTCCTCCAGCGGCTTGCCCTGCTCCGCCTGCCCGTCCGGGGCCTCGTACTGGATCTGCGGCACCCCCAACGGGATCCCCTCCCCGTTGACCACCAGCGTCGAGTGCATGTGGATCCCCAGCGTCCCCGCCGAGCCCTTGTTCTTGCTGATCAGGCCCAGTCCCACGCAGCCCGGATGCTCCGCGAAATTCAGGTCCGTCCCGTCCTGGATGCACAGCACTGCCGACTGGCCCTGCATGCGCTGCAGCGTGCGCTCCCGGTGCGGCGCCAGGATGTGCTCCGGCGTCACCTCCGAATCCGCCGGCTGGTCGATCATCCGGTAGTAGCCCCGCACTGCCGCCAAGTCCTTCTGCGCCGCTCCGGGAAACGACTTGGTGGGCGCTGCCGCCTGGATCTCCACGCTCTGCACCAGCCTCCGAGTCAAGCGTACATCGCCCAGCGGCGCGGTCCCGAACTCGTTGTGCGCCCACTCGCCGGAGGCCAGGCCCGCCCCCAGTGCCAGCGCCGGCACGCCCGGCGCTGGCAGGCCCAGTTGCGCGCGCCAGTTGCGCGCCAGCGGATACAGCCAGATGGCCTTCACGTCCACCTGCGTGCCGGCGGCCGCCAAGCGGCCCCGCCCGGCGGTCACGCCGATGCGCTGCCAGTTGGCGGCCGCCAGCGAGGTGCCCGCTTGGTCTTGAGAGACAAAGGTTTCCACCAGCAGGGGGCGGTAGCCGTAGCGCCGCAGGCAGTCGTCGGGCAGCCGGCGCAGGGCCAGCGAGAGGGCCTTGGAGGCGAGATTGCGGCAGGCGGCGGAGGGTCGGATCAGGAAGCGGCTCAGGCCGAGCACGCGATGCAGGTGGCGCGAGCGGGTGGCGGGGTCCCAGCCGATGAAGGCGTCGCGGGCGGCCAGCGTGAGAGCGGCCGCGGCGAAGCCGAGCGCACCGAGCACGCCATGTTCGCAGACCAGCAGGTAGCGCAACTGGGCCCCGGCGTGGAGGACAGCTCCGCGGGGATGCTCGCGGGCGATGAGTTCGTTCCAGACGCGGCGCTGGTGCTCGTCGCGGACCGCGACGAGTTGCAGGTCGCGCACCCGGTCGACCCGGGCGGGCAGGCCGACGGGCGGGGGCACGGGACGGTCCAGGCGGCGCGGGCGGCCACGCTGGCGGTTGTGCCGGGGCGCGGGCAAGTCGATCTGGCGGGCGGCTGCGAGAGCGCGCAAGGCCTGCATGCAACTGGCGACCTGCGGCTTGCCGTGGGCATCGAGGAATCCGAACCGGGCGCAGACCTGCCGGCCAATTTCGGTGCGGCTGGCGTCGCCCGCGTCGGCCACGAGTTTGCGGACCTGGATCAGCGCAGGGCCCCGCGCCAATGTGGTCGGGATCCGATGTTGCTCATACATGCTCCAGAAATGGCACAGAGCGATGTCAAAAGTCAAGTGTCAACTTGTGTGGCATCGGCAGGGTGCGGGTGCCGGCTGCTCGGAGTTCACGTTTTGGCACGGAGGGGCCACGGGGACGCTCGCCTGGGCCGATCCGGCTACCGGAGTTCGCTTCGTGTTGCTTACGACTCTGCCGAATCGAGTCGCGAATGACCTGGTGATCCGCCCGGTTTCGGACTCGGTGTCGACTGCCCTCTGACTCTCTCCTCAGGGCACCGGGACCAACGCCGCGATTCTGCACGGCGCGCCGGAGCCCCTCCCGATTCTCATCGGGAATGCCAGCAGGAATGCCCCGCGGGCGGGGATCTCCTCGAGACTCGCGACATTCTCCAGGACAGGAATCGAGTTGCCTGCCAGGATCTGGTGCGACTTGAAATCGGTCGAGTTCCCCGTGTCGATGCTGGCGGTGTCGATTCCCACCGCCGAGATGCCCCGGTCCACAAGCCACCGGGCGGCTTCGGTGGAAACACCCGGGAAATGCAGGTCGCTGGCCGACCCGACCGTGTCGTCACCGAGGTAAGCCAAGGTATTCGGCCAGCGGTTGCTCCAGTCCGTCCGGAAGATCACGATCATGCCCGGCTCAATCTCCCCGAAATCGGCTTCGTGGTCTTCCAAGTCTGTCGCCGCGGCGGCGTAGTCGCTGCTCATCTCGCACTGGTCGCGGATGTCGACAACCGCAAGAGGCCCCGTAAGCTGGTCAAGCGTCACGTTCCCGACCGTGTCTTGCCCCTCGGAAAAATGGATCGGGGCGTCGAGGTGCGTTCCTGTGTGCTCACTCATGGCCAAGTCGTAGCTGCTGTAGAAATAGCCTCCCGGTTGCAGCCCCCAGGCTGTCCGGACGTGCTGGAACGGCTGGCCGGTAGGCCAGTACACGGTCTGCTCGTCGAATGGATGGGTCAGGTCGACGATCCGGTAGCCTGCGAACGGGTCCTGCCCTCTCTGCACCGGCGGGGCGCTGCAAGCCACGGTCCCGGCCAGGAGGACTACGACGAGCGGGAATCGCCAACATTTCATGTGATGAGTGTAATCCCGTTCCGGCACGGCGGGCCCGACTACCCGCCGCGCTAGGCTAGACGGAGAATGCCGCTTTCGAACAATCCTGTTGCGCTACGGGACCGGTTGATTTTCGCGATGGACGTGCCGGATGCCGGGTCGGCAAGAGCACTGGCGGCAACTCTGGATGACAGTGTCTCGTTCTACAAGCTCGGGCTCGAGTTGTTCATGGACGAGGGGTACTTTCGGCTGCTCGAATCACTGGTCTCGGACGGCAAGAGCGTATTCGTGGATCTGAAGTTCTTCGACGTACCCGAGACCGTCGGCCGGGCCGTGCGCCGGCTGAACGGCCGCGGAGTGGCGTGCTGCACCGTGCACGGAAACGACGCGATGCTCGAGGCCGCCTGCGCGAATTGCGGCGAAGTCAAGATCCTCGCCGTAACGGCGCTGACCAGCCTGGACAGAGGGGATCTCAACGATCTTGGCTTCGACTGCGATCCGGCGGCACTGGTGCTATCCCGCGCCCGACGGGCTCTTGAGATCGGGTGCGACGGTGTGATTTCGTCGGGACTTGAAGTACCAGCTCTGCGCGAGCACCTGGACAGCCGGCTCGTTGTTGTGACTCCGGGCATCCGGCCCGTGGAGAATCGTCCCGCCGATGACCAGAAGCGTACCGTCGATGTACGGCAGGCATTCATGAACGGAGCCGACCATATCGTGGTCGGGCGGCCCATCCGCAACGCAAGCGATCCGCGCGCGGCGGCGGAAGCGATTCAGCGGACGATCGCAGAGATCTTCGCTTCCTCCTGATCTCGGTTTCCGGCAGTTCTCGTGGTCTGCGCGCTCGTCGGAGCTTGCGGCGGTGGCCAAGCCGGAACCTTGGTCGCGGACGCCCTGCTGCACCGGTATCTTGAGTCCGTCCTCAGCCCAATCCGAGCTCTTGGGCCAGGCGACTCGCTTCAGCTTTCCGCTGGGGCCCTTGGGGATGCCGTCAAGGAAAAGGACTTGGCGCGGCACCTTGTATCCCGCGAGGTGCTCGGCGGCAAATTCTCGGAGCTGGCGTTGCGTCAGGGAGGCTCCGTCCTGCAGCACGACAGCCGCGGCGATCTCTTCGCCGAGCTTCGCATGCGGAACGGCGAAAGCGACGGCTTGCGCCACCGCAGGGTGCTCCAACAGCGCTTCGTCGATCTCACGGGGCGAAATCTTCTCACCGCCTCGATTGATCAACTCCTTGAGCCGCCCGGTGATCGTGAAATAACCGTCGGCATCCCGGAAGCCCTGGTCGCCGGTTCGAAACCAGCCACTGCTAAACGCCGCGGCGTTCGCTTCCGGGTTGTCGACGTAGCCCTCCATGATATTGGCGCCCCGTACCACGATTTCCCCGATCTCGAGTGTGTTCAGGAGCTGTCCCGACACGCCTATCACGGCGGTTTCCGGGCCTGCGGCGATCCCGACCGTGCCGGGTTTCCGCTTGCCGGGAGGCAGTGGGTTGCTCGTCATCTGATGCGCCGCCTCGGTCATGCCGTATGACTCGATCACCCGCGAGCCGAACGCATCTTCCAGCGAAGCCA
>CATOTH010000002.1 GCA_951813065.1 uncultured Bryobacterales bacterium
CGCCCCGAAACCTGAATGCTTACCGGCAGGACGGACCATGCTCTCGCGGTGCCCGACATGGGAGTCCGGAAACCGGACGAAAATCGTAGGGTGCGCGGGAATCTCCCGGCCTGTCTCCTCGATGTGCGTGCGGTAGTTCAACCCGACGCAAAGAATGCGACCCGGATCGAGGATCGGAGGCAAGAAACTCACCCCGTCCACTGAGAAGTCGGGCCCCAGGCCCGCGACACGGTCACGCAATTCATCGACCGCGCCCGCCCGGACCACTGCAGACAGCGTTGGCCAGTGCTGACTCAATCGAGAGCCCGCATCGACGATCCCGTCACCACTCAGCAGCCCGTAGCTCGCACGACCTTCTCGGCTGAAGGCGAGTAGCTTCATACTCTTCCATTAGAACCGCTAGGGCGCGACCCGGCGGCGAACCGTCCTGCCAATCGCGGGCGGCACATCTACCAGGGCAGCATGGAGGATCCGTTGGGAGTCGCAACCTGACAGTGAGCGAGGTGGCGCACAAGATCGGCGTGTCGCGCGTCACGCTATCTCGCGTACTCAATCGGTGGGCAAGTATCTTGGTATCGCTGGCCCTGAAACTGGAAGCGGTGGGATGGGGCACGGCCGATGCTTGGCTGAGGCGACAATCCCGGTACGGCTTGGCGCTCGAACCGAACCGCCTCGGGCAATGGCCCGGCGGGGCGACCTACCTGGAGGAGGCCAAGGTCGCGGTCGAGGCCGCCTGACGGCATTCCAGACTCTGCTTCCGAGCAAGCCGGGCGATTCCAGACGCCCAGTCCATCAGGCTCTCCCTGCTTGAGTTGGCCCGAGTCAGCAATTTCAACGCGTGACGGATGGTGACTGGGACGGTGGCGACCAAGATCCTCGCCTGACCGGGAGCCCTCGGCTCCAAGAGCCCCTGGGCTCGCGACAGTTCGCCTTGACACCCAGCGCGTGGCTTGTCAATCTCAATGCCTGCAAAGCGTGGTTCCGATCGCGTGGCACACGAACCGGAGCGTCGCGTCAGGGCAACGCTTCCAAGCCGCGACTGGCACCTGCCTTCCGATTGCGGACCCAGCTTTTTCTCCACACCCAGGAATCCCCCAAAATGACCGCTCGACAGAAGCATCCCGCGCACCGTTCCGGACGCGCTCGAAACCTTACGCCTCGAGGATCCTTGGCGCGGAGAGCCGCGTTCGCCGCGGCCGCGGCGTCACTGGGGCTTGCCCTCGCACATGGCTGCGCGAGCGAACAGCCGGCAGTGGGCCGACCGAACATTCTCTTGATCGTCTCGGAGGACAACGGGCCGGAACTGGGGTCGTACGGCGATTTCTTTGCCCGAACTCCCATCCTAGACACGCTCGCGCGGGACGGCGTGCGGTTCCAGAACGCATACGTCCCGCAAGCCGGTTGCAGCCAATCTCGCGCAGCGTTCCTGACTGGGCTTCACCCTCACCAAAACGGCCAGATCGGCCTGGCGACGTGGCGGTTCGGGCTGTATCGCGATGACACGCCCAATCTGGTCCGGAGCCTGAAGGCAGCAGGTTACAGGACAGGGATCATTGGAAAGCTCCACATCAATCCAGCCGAGGCCTTCCCGTTCGACTTTGCCGAAATCCCTAACTCCAACTTCCAGAGAAAGGAGATGGCCGCCTACTCCGAGGCAGCCAACACCTTCATCGGACAGTCCGACGAGCCTTTCTTCCTCTCGGTGAACTATCCAGACGCCCACCGTCCGTTCCTGCGACAGGTGGACGGTATTCCTGAGGATCCGCAGTCTCCGGACGATGTCGAGCCCTTGCCTTACATGGGACTCGACTCTCCCACGCTGCGCCGGGATTCAGCGGACTATCACAACTCGATGACCCGGCTCGACAGCCTCATCGGCGACCTGCTTGCAACACTGCAAAACTCCGGGAAATCTCGCCAAACAATCGTCGTATATCTGGGTGATCACGGGGCGGACCTGTTGCGAGGGAAGCGAACCTGCTACGAAGGCGGCGTCCGCGTCCCGCTGATCGTCCGGTGGCCGGGACGGCAAGAGGCGGGCCAGGTGAGAGAAGAGCTCGTCTCGACCATCGATCTCGTGCCCACACTGCTTGAGGCAGCTAGCGCCGAGCCGATCCCCGGGCTGGCTGGTCGGTCGCTGGCACCGCTGGTCGCCGGGGAGTCACCTGGCTGGAGAGACCTCCTGTTCACCGAGTACCATCTGCACTCGAACCATAACTACTTCCCCCAGCGGGCGGTTCGCAACAGCCGCTACAAGCTGATCTGGAATCTGCTGCCGAACGAACGGAATCCGGGCTATGACTTCACTGTCGAGAAATTCATCGGCGAGGAGGAAATGGCGGAGGCCTTGCGACAAGCCAGTGAAGAGGTGCGCCGCGCATACGAACTGATGGCGAGCCCACCGGAGTTCGAACTGTATGACCTGGAGCAGGATCCGTTCGAATTTCGGAATCTGGCTGCAGAGCCTGGTCACGAGGAGTCTCTGAGAGAGTTGAGAGGCAAACTGCTGCAGTGGCGGCAGGAGACGGCGGATCCGTTCCTGGACCCCTTGAACGTGACACGGCTTAAAGACGAAATCGAAGCGACCCGCAAGAACGGCCAGTACGAACGGCCCGACGGATGGAACTACCGCGAGTACCTTGCGCCGGCAGTCCCGCCGTGGGGCGGATGAGGTGCAGCCCCAGGATCTGGACGGCGACGCGGAGCACGCCCAGACCTAGCTAGAACGTCAGGCGGAGACTGAACTGGAACTGCCTCGGATCGAATGCCGATGCGAAGGAGAAGGGTTCGGTCACCGGACCGCGCCGGCCGACAAGTTTCTCGGGCAGATCTTCGATGGAGACATTCCCGACCACGCCGTTCACACCCCTGAAGTTCGTACGATTCAAGACGTTGAATGCCTCGCCAATGAATTGGAAGCTTACCCCTTCACGCAGAGTAAACGACCGTGCCAGGCGCATGTCGAATCCAAAGTAGCTCGGGCCCGTACCGACATTGCGCCCGAGGCCCCACGGGCGATGGGTGTCGGTGTGACGGTCACCGATTGTGTCGACACCCGCGTTGAGGTTGAAAGGGGCTCCGGACCGAGCAATCACGATCCCGGAAACGGTGAGGTCAGCCAGCAGGTTGCGTCCGAAATTCCTCCCGTTTGAGGCCTTCCACGGAGACTGCGCCACCGCGTGCGCAACAAACCGATGCCCGCGGTGATAGTCCGAGAGGGCGAGTTCATTGCGGGCGTCCCATTGAAGATGTGGCTCGAATGCCGAGTTGTAGTCGGTGTTCTCGTCGATCGACTTGCTCCAGGTGTGGTGCGCGGACAAGGTGAAGCCCCGTGAAAACCTCCTCTTGAGCTGCACGATCATGGCGTGATAGTACGATCTGGCCCAGCTACCGTAGACGTTGTCCTGGAGCATGAGAGGGTTCCGAAAGCCCACGATCGGCCTGCCCGCTTCATTGGTCCCAGCCTGGAAGACGTTCACGTCAAGGGGTCGAATGATGTGGAGGCCACGGTTGTAGTTGTAGCCGACTGACAACGCGTAGCCAGCGATTTGTCGCTGGACTTCGAGACTTCCCTGCTGGGAATATGCGTTCACCGCGTCCTCGGCGAGCCGGAATCCGACGCGGAGCGGATAGCCCGGACCGGCATCGATGCCGTGGATCAGCAGGTCCTCCGTGCGAATCTCTCGCTGGCCGATGATCCCCCTCGCCCGCAAGGTTTGATAGATCTCCGCGGAGGTCACGGGCTGGTCTGTCAAAGTGCTGCGAATTCCCGACAGCCCGGTCAGCGGTACGAATACCTGGAAGATCTGCTGCTTTTCGCCGAGCAGGTCGTTGATATATGAAATCTGGCCCTCGATTCGGGCATAGAAGAGCCCGTAGCCGCCACGCAAAACCGTCTTCGGACCAGGACTCCAGGCAAACCCGGCTCGCGGTGCCAGATTGTTGTTGTCGCGCGGAAACCGAGTCTTGTACTCGAGTTCGTGACGCACCCCCAAGGTCAGCAAGAGCTTGGGGCTGATCCGGATCGCGTCCTCGAAATAGTAGTTCGTGCGATTCGTCCAGCCCAGCCAGTACGGATTGCCAAATCCCTGCTGGTATACGGTCGGAAGCCCCAGGGCGTACGCCTGCAAGGCCGAAATCGGCGTGTCTACAGCACTCGCTAGCGGACCCAGACCCGCACCTGCGAGAGCGCCCTTGATCAGCCGAGATGTTCCGCTTCCGGCAGCGTCGTCGATGATGTTGGCAAGAGGCACCGCCTCGCCGAAGATAAATCGACCGCTGAGGAAAGTCTCGGACCGCACCCAGTTGCGGACCGGGTTGATATCCGCCCCGAACTTCAGCGTCTGCCGTCCAGTGACACGAATAAAGTTCTGACGCACTTGGTAGACACGCTCGACACCGCGGACAGGAAGGAAGAAGTCCCTGCCGAAGTTGCCGAATCCAGCGATATCAATCGACGGGCCGTTGGGGTCGTAGGGTGTTGAACCGGAATCGTGATAGGAGAAGCCCAGCCGCGTCTCGCTGACCCACCTAGGGCTGATGACGAACGTGTCACCGAACGCAAGGGAGGATTCGTCGAGACTCCGGAAAGAGCCGCGGTTGCGCGCGCTCAACTCGCCGAAAGACGTGTTGTCGCTTTCCAGTCCAGTCCAGTTCCCGCGAAGAAACACGTTGTGACCATCGCGCAGGGTGTGGTCCAACCGCGTCAGGACCTGCTGCCGTTCTTCCGAGAAAGGGAAGACGCCGCTGTTTTCCTCGAAGAGAGGAAGGACGTCAGGATAGTTGGCCGGTACCAGCGCCGCGGCAAGCTGACCCACGAGTGGTCGTAGCGGGGGCGGCCCGGCAGCGCCTAGGACATTGACTAGATCTTGCTGGGACTCCGTCAAGGAAGTCAGGAATGACCGGTCAGAAAGCAGCGGAATGATCTGGGACTCATGTCGGTCCAGCCGTTCGTAGGTGACCGAGTAGAACGTCTGGTTGCGTTCGATCGGACCCCCAATCGAAGCTCCGCTCTGCGCTCTGGTGTACGCGCCCTTGCCCGGATCGAAATAGTTCCTGGCCTGGAAACGGCGATTGCGCACGAGGCCAAATAGGGATCCGTGAACCTCATTCGTGCCGCTCCTCGTCACGATGTTGATCGCGCCGCCAGGAGCCCCGCCCTGCTCGGTTGAGAACGAGTTTCTGTTGACCTGAAACTCGTACACGGCCTCCTGACTGATCCGGGATCGCACGCCTCCCACGATCGAGACGTTGTCCAGGCCGTCGATCATGAACGTATTGCCGCGTCCGTTCGTGCCGCCGATGCCAAGTCCGGAGCTACCCGTTGTGGGAATGCGGCGATCCGTCGCGTTGGCGACATAGGCCGTGTTCACCACTCCTGGCGTCAGCAGTCCGAGGGAGAGGTAGTCCCTGCGATTGATGGGAAGATTCTGGATGCGCACCGAGTCGATGTGGTCCGCCTGCTGCACCCGATGGGGCTCTATTGCCGACCGCGCCGATTCCCCGGACACGACGACGCTTTCCTCTGCCGCAGCCACGGCAAGCCGGGGAGAGACCGTGGCCGTCTCCCCGACTCCGACCTCAAGTCCCTCGACTGTGAGGGCAGCGAAATTCGATGCCTGGAAGGTCAGAGAGTACTTCCCGGGATCGACGTATCGGAACGCGAATTCGCCGGTTTCGCCTGTCTCAGATTCCCTTTGAATGGCGCGGTTTTCGTCGACAGCAGTGACGATGACTCCCGGAATGACTGCCCCTGTCTCGTCATAGACGACACCCCCAATACTCCCCGTGTCGGTCTGCCCGCTGAGCGCCGCGCAACAGGCGATCCCGGCAGCCAGAAGGAATACAATCCGGCCCGCCTCCGAAGAATGGAAGTGAAGGCCAAAAGACACGGCCGTTCCCCTTCCGCCGCTGCTCGGATTGTACCAGCGAGCTGCGAGCACACTCCTGGCGTCATTGAAGAGCCCTCTCGCGACCCTCCCGTGCCAATAGTGAAGGACCGAGTGGCCGGTCAGGAATATCTCGCTGTGCACAATGAGGATCCCAAGCCCTTCATATGGCGCAAGACCGCCGACCAGATCTTGGAATCCGTCAAGCATAGCTGTGAACTCATTTCTGAGACGGGAAGCTAGTCGCCCTTGGAATCAACCCCTGCATTGAAGTCTTGAGACGACTTGGACTCCATGTGGAGTCGCGTCGCCTGCAACCCTCCCGGTTGGCACCGGCCAACGCGTCAGAACTGGAAACGGACGCCAAGCTTCATGGCAATCGGATCGAGCGCGGCGATTACCCGCTCCTCGTCCCCGGTTCGGAGGGAGAAGTTCGTGACTGCGTTCGAGTTGAAGACGTTGTAGAGGTCAATCATCACGGTGAGCCTGTTCTTGCTCTCGGTGCCGAAGGCGAACTCCTTGTCCAGGCGGATGTCGGCTATTGTCACGTTCTCGGAGCGGTTCTTGGCCAAGTCGGTAAGAAAGATCGGCTGGTTTGTTCCTGTACCCGGGATGTCTACCCTCTGGATCAGAGCGTATGGCCAGCCACTCTGATGACGCACATTTGCTGACAGGCCGACATCGTGTGGCAGCGTGTAGCGAGCGAGCAGGCGGCCGCCCCAGTTGGTCGTCTCCTGCCGGGCATCCACATCGAGGCTGTGATTCTGCCAGATCCGCCCATGCCCCCCCGAGCCGACGACCAGCGGGTCGGCAAATAGCGGGTTGCGCGATTCGCCGGCAGCGGAGCGGAACTCGTCACGCCACTGGTAGTCGAAGCTGGCCTGCAGCAGGAAGCCACCGGTGAAGCGCCGGTTCGTCGCCAGCTGGACCGTGTCGTAGCTGGACTCCATGCCGGGAAAGGTGGCAATCCGGTTGTCGACGATTCCTGCGACGTCGTCCGGTACCCGCTGGACGTTCAGTGGTATGCCGGTGAGCGTGTTGAGCGGACAATCCCAGTCGAGGTCGTCCGAGCACGCGATGCCGCGTCCGGAGAACAACGCGGTCTGCTGCGGACTGTTCCAGATGCCGCTGTCGCCGTTCAAATCCTTGCGCACGTAAGAAACGCGGATGGAGGTGTCCGCGACCAGTTCGTGCTCCAGCGAGACGTTGATTTCGTCGACATACTCCATTGACAGCGCGGGGTCAACCGGCGTTCCTTCAGAGCCGAGTTCCATGCCCGTGCCGCCCTGCTCGTCCAGCTTGGCACCCAACTCGCCCGGTCCGTCGTAGATCCCGTTGGCGTTCGGATCGAGAAAGGTGTACCGGACCCATGCCGTGCTCGCCGGATTGGCGTTCGAGTGAGAGTCGGCCAGATTGAGGTAGTAGCGGCCGAAGTGCCCCTTGACCACGGTGCCCTGCCCCGGAGCGAATGCCACGCCCAATCGTGGTGCCCAGGTGTTCCAGACGACATTCGTCCGGCCCGAGACGGTGCCGCTGGGGAAGAAGTCGACGAGGAAGGGGCTGGATTCTGCGTCAAGAAAGTAGGTGCGCTGCTGCTCGAAGCGCACACCCAGGTTCAGCGACAGCCAGCTTACCGGCCGCCACGTGTCCTGGAAGAATGCCGCATGATGCCGGTTGCGATCATCGGACGCGATTTCCCCCTCGGACGGCATGCTGAAGAGCATGATCCGGTCCACGTTGAAGGGGCGTGCGTTCGCGCTGTCGTCCAGGTAGCGGATGTGCCCGGAATTGGCGTTCGAGCCGAAGCGGCTGCTGTCGATCAAGAACTCGTAGCCGAACTTGAAATCGTGACTGCCGCCGAATTCCGGCACGTAGTGGTTCATGCTCACGGTGACCTGCGGTTTCCAGCGGACGAACGTGAATGGCGGCGAGCCATTGGCGCCAGGGAACCAGCCGGCGCCGCTCAGTCGACCGGTCGCAGTGTCCAGGCGAGGCGGCAGCTGCTCTGGATCGACCTGAGGCACCATGGGCCAGCCGAACCCAAAATGCTTGACCGCAGCGGTCATGAACGTGCGGTAATTCCAGACTCTCTGCCACTCCATCTTGTGCGCCCAGCTCCAGCTCGCCTGCGCCAGGACCGAGTCGGGACCGACATCCGTAGACAGGCCGCGCTTCGGTTTCTCCTTCAACCCCCACTGCGTGTAGCCGATCAACCGGTCCCGATCGGTCAGACGCACCGTCACCTTGCCACCGAAGCCATCGAAATCGCCCAGGTCGGTGGCCACGGATCGGTCTACCCCGGACACCGCCTTGTTAATGCGAAAGTGGTTGTAGAACGCGTAGAACCAGGCGCGGTCGCGCACGATCGGCCCACCAATATCGGCGTGGGTCTCGAAGAACAGCAGGTTCGGGTTGCCGGTGTAGCCGCGATCCTCCAAGGCGGCGTCGGCGTTGTCACCCACGAAACTCTCGTGCTCGTAGTCGCCGTGGACCATGCCGTGGAAATCGTTACCGCCGCTCTTCATGGTCATGATGACGAGCGAGCCGGGAGCAGTCATCTCCACATCAGCGCCGGCCGCCGTGGTCGTGAACTCCTCGATGGAATAGTAGTCGAAGTAGAACCCGGTGCCTCCGCTGCCCTCGGTGGTGTCCACTCCGTCGGCGAGAATCCGATTCTGGTTCCGCACGCCGAAGCTCTCGTAGCCGGTCTGCTGGCTCTTGTGCGAACCCCCAACGTCGAAGCCGCGCATGCGGACCCCTGCCGTCTGCGCGAGTACGGACCACACATCGGTGGCTGACGGCACTTGCTGCAGTTCCGCCACGCCGAAGTCATTGACCAGCGCCGTGGTCTTGATGTCGACCACGGGAGCGGCACCTGAGACCGTGATCGTCTCTTCCACGGCAGCCAACTCGAGGACCGCGTCAATCCGGATCACCCGGTTCCCTTCCACAATGACGCCCTCACGAACAACCGTCCGAAATCCCGGAGACTCGAACGTGAGGTCATAGGATCCCCGACTGAGGGCCCGGAACCGGTACGACCCGTCGACAAGAGTGGCTGCAGCCAGCGGGGCGATGAGCGCTTCCCCGCCAACCCTGACCGTGGCCCCGGGCACGGGAAAACCCTGAAGGTCGACGACGTCGCCCTCAATCGTGCCTGACGTTTGGGCAGCTACCGGAGCGGCCGCTGCCAGCAGCAGGGCGGCGCACCAGAGGCAGATCCGGATCCTCGTGTCCTGCAAAGGATTCCTCTTCCGTCCAATGGATCTCTCGTCAATCATCGGCATTCATGGTGAAATCGAAACGTTCGCTCAACAATGCTTTCGTGGGCGCGAGTTATCCAGGGCGCCGCCGCGAAAGCGGCGCACCTCCGACCTCGACATAAGAATTCATCAACGTGCTGGAGACGCTGGCTCGACCTGGGCAAGAAGACCGGACCAGCCGGGACCACCGCCGCGGCGAACGTGCAACTGTCAATCTAGCTGCCCACCACCTCTTGTGCAGCGTACCGTATACGCTCCGGATGCTGCCAAGAACCAGGCTCCGCCTCGATTACCCTGCGATTAAAGGGTTTGCTCGGCGGCACAGGCCAGGGGTTTCGTGGATGGAGATCCCGGCAGGACTGGGTGCGGCCTCTCCGCGGCGGTCGCCACCGTTGCAAAGCTGCGTGCGCCGGGGTGGTGTTGCCAAAATGCACACAATGTCCGATGGTTCGACATATGGGCGTCAGTTTCGACTGGAGCACGGAGAAGAATCAACAACGCATTGAGCAACGATGGATCTCATTCGAGAGCGTCGTCTCCGCCATAGAGGAAGGCGGCTTGGTTGACGTGCTGGGGCACCCAAATCAGGATCGCTACCGCGGGCAGAGGATCTACATCGTGAAGGTCGGCGAGCATGTTTGCGTGGTGCCTTTCGTGGTGCAGGCTGACGGCACACGGTTTCTGAAGACGATCATTCCCAGCCGGAAGGCAACGAGAGCGTACCCAAGGAGGCAGCCATCGTGAACGACAGATTGAGCGCAGAAGAACGTGACATTCTGGACCAATATGAGCGAGGCGACTTGCGCTCCGCTCCCGACATTGACCGCGAAGTTGAGGTGGCCCGCCTAGCGGCTCGCAACACGTTCAACAAGACCAAGAGAGTGAATCTGCGGGTAACTGAGCGCGACTTCAGTCTCGCTCACGCGCGGGCCAGGGAAGAAGGGATTCCTTATCAGACGCTGCTGGCCAGCGTTATCCACAAATACCTGTCTGGCCGGCTGACCGAGAAGAAGTAGCCTGCCACTACGGCGTCCACGACACCATAATGTCCGGCGGGCCGAGCCAGAACGTCGCGGTACTGTCAACTCCGCGCCGGTGAATGGCAATGGATCGATTGCTCGTCGGCCCGTCATTCCTCCTGCGTCTCAATCACTGTCAACAGGTGCTTCGCCCGAGATCTTGCGACGTATCGATTCACATCCGCCCTAGCGCTGTTGCCGTTCCGCGGGGGTTTTTCGACGACCACGACGGCGTCCGCTTCCAACCCCTTGAAACGCTTCCAGGAAGTGATCAGCACGCCTCTCCCCTGATTCCACTCGCCGAGTTCCTGGGTCAGTGGAACAGTGCCAAAACGGACCGGTAACTCCATGCCCTTGACCGAGGGAACAAGGACCGCGACCTGGGACCTCGCAAGCCCGCCCCTATCGGGCTGACAGAGTTGCTGGACGCGCCGTTCCGCCTTGCGGAATGCATCCTTGATTGTCCGGGCGCGATCGACGGCGGGCTCGTCCCCTAGCGGCGCGCCGTCCAGGACCTTGTTCTCATAACCCGCAAGCGAGGCGCAGTGTGCGGCGATGCGTACGGTGTTCCTGCAGTTGACGGGCAACTCGTACGGCGGGCCAAGTTCCTCCGGCAGCGCCGGATCGTCAACATAGAGGTTCTGCTTCGGGTCGTAGAAGACGTAGTAGCAGGCGTCTTTACCCGGACTCCGGAAGACCGCCTCAAGGCTCGTCCACCACAGCTCGTGAAAGTCCTGGCCCTCGTCGACGACTATCGTGTCGAACTTGTGTTCGGGGCCGAGCAGGTCGCATGCCTCGATCAGCGCCTCCGGGGACTTGACGTCCCAGAAGTCCTGGTCATTCTGGTCTCCGCGCTCCCATAGGGGAACTGTGGCCTCACGGCAGAGCCGGTTGGCGAGGCTGTGGTAATTCAAGACAACGAGATCGTTGGCAAACGACTCCGGCACGACGGACTTGAGCCAGTTCTGCAGCGGCTGGTTGTAGCACAGCAGCAATGTCCGGCGCCCCTCCCGGGCCTCCCTCTGAGCCTTGGCCAGAGCCAGCATCGTCTTCCCGGATCCAGCCACTCCGCGGATCGCCGCCTTGGGCTGGTTGGCGAGGTGGTCGAGGAGTAGGTGTTGCTGTTCGGTCAGCCGGCGAAGGCGCTCTTCCTGGTCCTCGATCTTTCGCCAGACTACGGGAACAAGTTCGTACCTGGGAAACAACGCCTCGCGAACCGACTCCACCTCCCGGTCATCGAGCGCTCGGTGGTGAGCCCTCCGAAAGCTCTCGAAGACCCGTCCGACGGAGGCATCACCGGCCCGTAACCTGCCGGCATCAAGCACGAGCTCGGGCTGGATACTCGGTGGCAGGGTGCCGGAGACGCGGCAGTCCGGAAAAGCCACCGCCGCGCCGTAGGTGAACGGCAGGTCAGCGCCATACCGCCTGAAGCGGCGCTTCACGAGATCGACGATGTCGTGCATGCACTGCGTTGCCTGGGCGAATGGATCCTTGTTCAGGAGCCTCGTTTCTCCCCGCACCTCACGGACCCATTGCTGCCCGTCGAAGATCAGCGAGCCACCCTTGACCTCGACAAACAGCACGCCCCTCTTGCGGTCGAGCAGCACGAAGTCGCACTCGCCCTCGTGGATGGTGCCTCGTCGGCCCCGGGCGAGCCAGTTGAAGCTGTGAAAGACCTCGACGCGATGGGGCAACTGCTCCACTAGAACCCGGGCCACCGCCCGTTCGCCGGGGTTCTTGATCTCGTCAGGGTTGAGTGTGGGAAACAGCCTGCCCATGAGTCGCTCCGACGGAACCCGTGTCGCCAGATAAGGATAGCCAAGTCAATCCTTGATAGAAGGACAGGATCGGGACGGAACGGTGGCTGGCCTTAGGCCGACGGGGGATGGGATGACTCCAGGTCCTCGAAGGGAGCCGCGCCGTACCGGCCTTACAGATAACCCAATTCTAACTTGTCACCCCAGCGCGTCTTGAAGTCGGTCAGCGGATAGATCTGCCGCCCTTTCGGCGCGTTTCTGCGTGAAACAGAGTTGGTCCCGCCGCAAGCTGGACGACCTCATCAGGGGGGTGTCGTGGGGGCGCCAGATTGTCGGACGCCTCAAAACGGATGGCGTTGCCGACACAAAGGGCTTGAGGAAAGGGTGCGGCTACACTTACGCCGGGCGCAACCTGAGACTGCACAAGAAATTCGTACTTTGGCTAGGCGTCAATCAAGAGGCGTGGCGCGATCAGGGCATCACGCCTCTATGGATCGAGAGTACGTTCTCCGCTGTCGAGGGCGGGGTCGGGAAGGTTAAGAAGCTCTTCGATGACGTACACGAGAGGGGCCCTTGGCTCCACATTCCGATTCGCCTCACAGCCAGGGTCGACCGAGACCGTGTGATCGACAATGCGGTTCGACAGGTGCACAGCATCGCCAAGCGGCTCCTGGAAGCATTTCCCGGTGAGTAGTGTTTAGGCCTCAGTCAGCGCCTTCTCTTGGCATCTTGGCGTGAGCTAGGAAAAGTGCCATGGTGACTGGCCCCCACTGATTGGTCCGGTCGCAGTGTTTTGTGTGCTGCCGGTTTGGAGCTTGAGTTGGCAGGCCGATGGAGCGGAGCCGGACGGCCAGAGTCGGCCTTTCCGCAGCACTTCGGTCCAGTGCCTGGAGCTCCAGCTCCGGGCAAGGCTAGCTGTCGACGCGCTTCCAAACGGGCCGGAGACCCGTAAGTGCGGCCCGGTGACCGCTACCCTAGCCCATGCCAGCCCTCTCGAATCTGGGCGGCATAGTTTGGTCGCCCCGTGGCCGACCGGGTTGTCCTCAGGGATCCCCTGACTGCGTTTCGAGCAGCTGCCGCGCAGTGTCGAGAAGCCGGTCCTTCCAGGCGATCCGATCGAGCCAGTCCGCCGGAATTCCGGACAGGCCGTAGATGGAACCGGCGAGCTGACCCGTTACCGCCGCGACCGTATCGGCGTCGTCGGCCAGGTTAGCCGCTAGAAGGACGGCATTGCGGAAGTCAGCCGTACGTGCGACCGACCAGATCGCCGCCTCGAGCGTGTGGACTACGTAGCCGCTTGACTGGATCCCGTCCCGCACACGTCCGCGCCAAGAGCCAGCGAGAATCTGGGCAATTGCCCTGGCGCCTTCGAAGGCCCTCGGAGCGAGGACATGCCGCCGTGGCATGCCGGATATCGCATCCGCAAGCAAGCCGGCGAACGCGCGGCAGCCGTCCACTGCCTCGAGGGCTGCGTGAGTGGTTCGCGACTGTTGCGCGCCAGCGCGGTCAAGGCTGGCGCGGTCGTCCCAGTAGCGCAGGGCGACCGGGGCGAGCCGCATCAGCGAGCCGTTTCCGGCAGTCGATGGAGCGATTGAACCAGCCAAGGCGTCACCGGTCCGTCGATAGCGTTCGAGCGCGCGGCGGGTCGTGATCCCGATGTCGAAGCAGTGTCCGGTACAAGAATATTCCCCACGATGCCACCACGCCTCGAACCGATCCATCAGATCCCGACAGTCGAGGCACCCGGACGCGAGCAAGCTGTCCGCCAGGGCCAGCGCCATGGCCGTGTCGTCGGTCCAGCAACCCGGCTCAAGGTCGAAGGGGCCGCCCCCGACGAGGTCGACGAGCCTCGGAGTCGAGTCGCGGTCCCGGAACTCCAGCGTGGTCCCCACGGCGTCGCCCACCGCCAGGCCGAGCAGGGCTCCGAGGCCACGGTCCTGGACCCCCTCCTCGGCCCGGGATGATAGCACCGGCGCCACCCGCCTGCAACGCCTCACGTGGGCTTCCTGTTCCTGGGTCTCGATGGCAAACCTCGATCGTGCCTTCCGGACTTTGCGGATCGCTGCGTCGCAATCCTCGCCGAGCTCGACCAGTAGGCGTGCGGCGACGGTCCCCGCGCGGCCCAAGCCGCCCTTGCAATGGACCAGCACGTCGAACCCCAGTGCCAACCGGTCGCGGATGGCCTCGCCAGCAACCTCCCAGGCACGTTCGAACTCTGGCCCCGGCGGCTGAACGTCGGGGATCGGCAGGTGCCACCATTCCATGTGCCGATCCTGCACGGCTCCGGGCAGTCTGCGAACCTGCAATCCGTCCAGTTCCTCATCCGTGATCAAGGTGATGACAGCGGTGGCCCCCCAGCGCATGACTGCGTCCAGATCAAGATCCAGGTCGCGATCCCAATGCCCGCCCCACCCCTGAGGGTCCTTCTTGCCCGGGCACAAGGTGATGCCGATGCGTCCGAAACTGTCGCCAGGGATCACGGCAGCAATGCAAAGTGGATCATTCTCGCTGGTCTTGACGGGCGACACGGCTTGCAAGGGATGCTCCGTGCGATCGTACACGAATGGCACGAGCAGCCGGAACCTCACCTCTGGCTGCCTGGGTGTCTTCGGACCCGCCAGACACGAATACCGGTATGTGGCGCCAACCGCAGCCCTCCCGATCCTTCCGTTGCTGGAGGGATCAGGCGCTGCCGCGGCAGGGCCGAGACGCGCATAGGGGACAGAATCTCCCGGTGAATAGGGTTTAGGCCTCATTCAGCGCGTTTTCTTGGCGTTTTGGCGTGAGCCAGGGATTGTGCGACGGTGACAAGGACTTGCGCTGAACCTTCGGGAACGGCTCCTCCCTGTCCGATTATTGCCCTTCACTTGTTGCACTCATTAGAAGATGCCAACCTAATTCCTCCAGAGCAATTGTGCGGGGAGTGTAGCTTTACGACAGAAGAGTTGTATAAAGTATTACCTAGGGATACCCGGAGGAACAGCAATGGGCTCAGCAGCCGTTTCCGTAGCCGTGAAGATTGATCCGGAGATGCGGGAGCGCATGAAGCGCCTCGCGGCGCGCCGGCAACGCACCCAACACTGGTTGATGCGCGACGCGATCCGCCAGTACGTTGAGAGGGAAGAGGCGCGTGACGCGTTCTTGCAGCAGGCGCGCGACGCTTGGGAGGAATACCGGGAGACCGGCCTGCACGCCAGCGCCGAGGAGGTGCTGGAATGGCTCGGCACCTGGGGCGTGGAATCCGAGACGGCTGCTCCAGCGTGCCACGAGTAAGCTTCGCCCCGTCCGCCGTCCGCGACTTGGAGCGCCTGCGCGCGTTTCTGCAGCCCAAGAGTCCGTCCGCCGCACGCCGCGCCGCGGCGGCCATCAGCGAGGCCGTGCGGGGACTCGGGGAGCATCCCGGGATCGGCAGGCCTGTCGAGGAAATGCCCGAGTACAGGGAGTTGCTGATCGACTTCGGCGACAGCGGTTACGCCGCCCTGTACCGTCACGCGGGCGGTCAAGTGACCGTGTTGGCCCTGAGGCACCAGCGCGAGGCAGGCTATCGTGGGTAGGCTGACAATTGCCTTGGTCGTGCGCTATCCCGCCCCAGCTTCCAGAATGTTCAGGGGAATTACGCTGACTTGTAGAGTGACTCCATGGCACACCAGTTCAGGGCCGTCGCAATCGGGGCGGGCTATTTTTCCGGGTTCCAGTACGAGGCATGGAACCGAATCCCCGAAGTCTCGCTCGTGGCCATTTCCAACCGCACCGAAGCGAAGGCCAGGGCAAAGATGGCGCAATACGGGATCCCACGGTTCTATGCCGACTGGCGCGACATGATCGCCTTCGAGCGTCCGGATTTCGTCGACATCGTGACGCCTCCGGAGACGCACACCTCCATTTGCGCGGAAGCCGTGAAGTCTGCGACCGCGATCGTCTGCCAGAAGCCGCTCGCGCCGACGCTCCAGGACAGCGCTGCAATCGTCGCCAACGCCCGGGAGGGTGGTGTCCGGTTCATGGTCCATGAAAACTTCCGCTGGCAGCCTTGGTATCGCCAGATCCGGAGAATCCTTCGAAGCGGAGAGATCGGTGAGCCGACCCACCTGTACTTCCGAATGCGGACGGGCGACGGGTGGCCGGAAGACGCTTACCTTGCGCGCCAGCCGTTCTTTCGCGAGTACCCGCGGCTGCTGGTCTACGAGACCGCGGTCCACTTCATTGACACGTTTCGATTCCTGTTGGGAGAGATCACGCAGGTTTACGCCACCCTTCGCCGGCTGAACCCGAACATTCGGGGCGAAGACGCCGGACAGCTCTGCTTCTCGTTCGAGAGCGGCGCGACGGCGATTCTGGACGCGAACCGCTACAACGAGTCCGAAACCGAGAATCCGAGATACACCTTCGGCGAACTGCGCCTGGACGCCACCGGCGGCCACCTGGTCATGGAGGCGGACTCCTCGATGCGTGTCAAACTCCTCGGAAAACCCGCCCGGCCAGTCGAGTACGAACGCGAGGATCGCAACTTCGCAGGCGACTGCGTCTATAAGCTGCAGCGACACTTCGTCGACTGCATGCTTGACGGCACGGAGTTCGAGAGCACGGGAGAAGACTATCTGAAGACCCTGGCCGTCGTCGAGGCCGTCTACGAGTCGGCGGAATCGGGGCAAGCCGTCCGCCTGTAAGGCGTCGCGACGAGAGCACCGGACGCTCTATGATTGTGAGCGCAATGCTGGGAATTGCCCGACTGTTTTCGATGCCCTTCTCCTCGCGATCCAGCCTCTTGGTTGCGTGCGCGGCAGCGATTCCGTTGCACCTGAGCGCGGCCGACCCGCCGCCGCGCGGCTACTCGATACCCACCGTGGACATCTCGGATGAGACCCACCGCCAAGTGGTTGTGGATCGCGAGCCGGGCCAGTACCTCGGCCACCCCTCGACCCTGCTCCTCCCTGACAACAAAACCATGTTGATCGCCTACCCCAAAGGGCACGGTCGTGGGGGCATCGTCTACAAGAAGAGTTTCGATGGCGGCCTGACGTGGACTGAACGCCTCCAGACACCGGAAAACTGGTCCACGTCAATGGAGGTGCCAACGCTCTTCCGATTGATCGATCCGAACGGTGTGCCACGGATCATCATGTTCTCCGGTAAGGCGGGCGGCATCCGCGTCGCGTACTCGGAAGACGAGGGCGAGTCATGGTCACCGCTAGGTCCCATCCGCACGCCTGGGCCGAGCTACGGAGGCATCGTCGCGATGGGCTCGATGGTCGAGCTTCGAGACGGATCCTACATGGCGTTCTTCCACGACGACGGCCGCTGGCTGAGGAGTCCGGCCGAGCACGCCGAAGGCAAGCGATTCAAGGTTTACAGTGTCGTCTCGACGGACGGCGGACTGACCTGGTCGCAGCCGGCAGTGATCGCCAGGCACCCCACCGCGCATCTGTGCGAACCCGGATCCGTGCGCTCGCCCGACGGCAAGCAGATCGCCTTGCTCTTGCGCGAGAACAGCAGGACGCTCAACTCGTTCGTGATCTTCTCCGACGACGAAGGGAAGACCTGGAGCGAGCCCCGTGAGCTGCCGGGCGCGCTGACGGGGGACCGTCACACGGCGACCTACGCACCTGACGGAAGGCTCTTCATCAGCTTTCGCGACCGCACCCACGTCAGTCCTACGAAGGGTGACTGGGTGGGCTGGGTCGGCACCTACGAGGACATCGCCGAAGGTCGCGAGGGCCAGTACCGCGTGCGGTTGATGGACAACCACAAGGGGTCCGACACCGCGTATCCGGGCGTGGAGCTCCTGCCGGACGGCACGATCGTGACCACCACATACGGACACTGGACTCCGGGCGAGGAGCCCTACATCGTCAGCGTGCGCTTCAAGCTGCAAGAACTCGACGCCCGGGCGAAGACTGCCAGATACGAACCGACGTCGACCGTCCGGGCAGCCGCCCGCCCATCCGCCGCTGTCCCGGACGCCCGCGGGAAGCCCAACGTCCTCTTTGTCGCAGTTGACGACCTGAACGACTGGGTCCTGGAGCCGGATTCGCCGGTCAGGATGCCGAACATGTGGCGACTGGCGCGACGCGGGGCGCTGTTCGAACGGGCCTATACCGCCTCCCCGGCCTGCAACCCGTCCCGGGTTGCACTGCTCACCGGCTTGAGCCCGTCGACAACAGGTGTCTACGACAACAGTTCCGACTGGCGTCGGGCCTTGCCGGACGCGGTGACGCTGCCTCGCTACTTCATGGACCACGGTTATCGGGTCGAGGGCGCGGGCAAGATCTTTCACCATCACAACAACAGCGCTTACCACGACGCGGAGTCATTCCATCGGTTCGAAACGATGCAACTCGACCCGATGCCGGCGCGAAAGTTCAATGGCATCGGCGCTGTCCGGAGCCTGAACTTCGACTGGGGCCCCTGGCCGCTCGACGAATCCGCGACTCCCGATGCCCGCTCGGTCGATTTCGGAATCGATTTCCTCGAACGCAGCCACGACCGGCCGTTTTTCCTTGCGATCGGACTGTTCCGCCCGCACATGCCATTCCACGTCCCGCCGAAGTACTTCGCAAGCTACCCGCTTGACCAGGTCGCCATGCCTCGGACCCCCTCGGGCGACCTGCAGGACATTCCGGATGGAGGGCGGGCACTGCTCGAGCAGAAGCAGCACTTCATGAGGGCGATCCTGGATGCCGACTCCGAACGCCCCGGAACCTGGCGGGAATCAGTGCGCTCGTACCAAGCGAGCTGCACGTTCGCAGACCATCAGCTAGGCAGGCTCTTGGACTCGCTGGCGCGGTCGGAGCACGTCGGGAACACCATCATCGTGCTGTGGTCCGACCACGGGTACCATTTGGGCGAAAAGAACCACTGGGAAAAGTTCGTGCTGTGGGAAAAGGCCACTCGTGTGCCGCTGGTGATCGCCGCCCCAAGAACAGTTGCGCCCGGCACGGTGGTCAGCGCGCCAGTCTCGCTTCTTGACCTGTATCCGACGCTGCTTGACCTGACCGGTTTGCCCCCGAACCCCACTCTCGAAGGCAAGAGCCTGACCCCGCTGCTCCGGGATCCGAACCGCGAGCGGACAGTGGCTATGACGTATCAGCGGGGCAATCATGCCATACGGTCGAATCGATGGCGCTACATCCGCTACGCCGACGGCACCGAGGAACTCTACGACCACGCCAATGACCCCGACGAATTGCGCAACCTGGCGGCTCGCGTAGAGTACGCCGACACGATCCGCACGCTGCAGAAGGCGCTCCCGAGGCAGTCCGCCCGAACAGCTTCCGCCTTGCGCTGACGGCTGAAGCCACCAAGCCCATTCAGGGTGCCAGCGCCTGTTGGCGATAATGGCGCAAGCCGGGCAACACGAGAATCGGCGCAAGCGATGGCCCGAACATTCGGCCGAACAGCATTCCATTTCCCCAGCCTCGACACGACGATGCGGCGGGCCGCGGAGCTGGCCCGCGACGGCAGCCCCGAGGGAACGATCGTGACTGCGGACAGCCAGAGCGCTGGGCGGGGCCGTCTTGGCCGGAACTGGATCTCCGAACCCGGCTTGGGCCTGTACCTCTCCCTGGTCCTGCGCCCCGACTGCCAGGCGGATGCAGCTCCCGTCCTGACCTTGATCGCCGGCCTGGGCGTCAAGGAGACCCTTGAGCGCGCCGCAGGCGTCCGCTGCGATCTCCGTTGGCCTAACGACATCCTCGTGGGCGAGAAAAAATGCTGCGGCATCCTCGTCGAAATGGAAACAGAGCAGCAGCGGGTCGCTCATGTCATCGTCGGTATCGGCATCAATCTCAATCACCTCGCGTTTCCGCCCGAACTGACGGAAATCGCAACGTCCTTGCGGATTGAAACGGGCCGGGAATGGAGCCGGGAAGACCTGCTCGATCCACTCATGGATTCGTTGGAATCGTGCTACGAACTTCACCGGATGCGCGGAAATGATCCGATCCTCGACGCGTTCCATCAGGAATCGAGCTTCGCCATCGGGCGAAGGGTGGTTGTCGAGGGCCTGCCGGCAGACGCAGCCGGGCCGCTACGCGGCGTCACGGCGGGCCTCGACTCGAGAGGGATGCTACTGCTCCGCACGGCCGACGGAACTGTCGCGCCCATCCTTGCAGGCAGCGTGCGGGCCGACCCATGCACAATGTAGGGGCATGCTGCTGGCAGTAGACGTCGGGAATACCAACCTGACAATAGGCCTCTTCGACGGATCCCGACGATTGGCAGATTGGCGTCTCAAGACCGATCCGGAACAGACCGTGGACGGCTGGGGAGCCCTGTTCCACAACCTGGTTTCGCTTGCCGGCCTGAAACTCGCGGACGTAACCGGCTTTATTTTTTCGTCGGTCGTCCCCCAGCTAGACGCTTCGATTGGCGGCATGGCGAACCGCTACCTGGGCCTGTCCCCGTATCAGGTCACAGCTTCCAGCCGGACCGGCCTGGCGATCCTTATCGACAAGCCCGAGGAAATCGGCGCCGACCGGATCGTGAATTCCGTGGCTGCCGCGGAGAAATACGGCTGTCCGTGCGTGGCGGTTGACTTCGGTACCGCGATTACGTTCGACACGATCTCCGCGAACCGCGAGTATCTCGGCGGAATTATCTGCCCCGGAATTCAGGTCTCCTCGCAGGCGTTGGTCCGGCGCACTGCGCGCCTGCCTCAAATCGAACTACGCCAGCCGGCCAAAGTCATCGGCACGAACACGGTCGAGAGCCTCCAGTCCGGTTTCTATTTCGGAATGCTGGGCATGCTGGACGGCATCCTCGAGAAGTTGGTGAAGACGCTCGGGGAGAACACCAGCGTCGTGGCAACCGGCGGGCAGGCGGAGATCCTGGCTCCCGCTTCCAGGTACATCGAGACGGTGGACGAGGGTTTGACCCTCGAAGGCTTGCGCCTGATCTGGAATCGGAACAGGTCCTGAGCATCGATCCATGCTCCCGCCGTACGGCCAATCTCTTGCGCTGTTGACCGACCTGTACCAGCTCACGATGGCGTGCGGGTACTGGAAGGAAGGCTTTGCCGACCGGGAAGCCGTTTTCCACCAGGCGTTTCGCAGCAATCCGTTTGGCGGGTCGTTCGCGGTCGCGGCAGGTCTGGACAGCGGAACGCGGTGGCTGCGCGACTTGCGATTTCGCGAAGATGACCTCAACTACCTGCGAAGCTTGCAGGGACAGGGCGGGCAGCCCCTTTTCGAAGCGGGCTTCCTCGACTACCTGCGCGACTTCCGGTTCGCCTGCGACGTCGACGCCGTGCCGGAAGGCACGGTCGTGTTCGCCGGCGAGCCGCTCTTGCGCATTCGCGGGCCCCTACTGCAAGCCCAGCTGGCAGAAACCGCGATTCTCAACATCGTGAACTTCCAGACACTGATCGCCACCAAGGCGGCACGCGTGTGTCTGGCAGCCGGCGAGGATCCCGTGCTCGAATTCGGACTGCGCAGGGCCCAGGGGATCGACGGCGGCCTCAGCGCGAGCAGGGCCGCCTACGTCGGCGGGTGCGCCGCCACCTCGAACGTGCTGGCCGGAAAGCTCTATGGCATCCCCGTCCGCGGCACGCACGCTCACAGCTGGGTGCTGGCATTCGAAACCGAAGCCGAGGCGTTCGATGCCTTCGCGCGGGCGATGCCTCACAATTGCGTCCTGCTGGTCGACACCTACAACACCATCGAGGGCGTCAGGAGGGCGGTTGACACCGGCATCAAGATGCGCGCCGGCGGTCTCCACCTCGCGGCCATCCGCCTCGATTCCGGAGACCTCGCGCAACTCTCGACCGAAGCGCGCAAGCTCCTCGACGCGGCCGGGCTCCGGGATACCGAAATCGTTGCGTCGAACGATCTCGACGAACACAGGATCGCCGATCTCAAGGCACGCGGGGCACCTATCGGCATCTGGGGGGTCGGTACGAGCATCGCAGCCGCCGTGGGCCAATCGGCCCTCGCAGGAGTCTACAAGCTGGCGTTGCTGCGAGACGCTTCCGGACGATGGGAGGGCAAGTCCAAAGTGTCGGACAGCCCGGCGAAGGCATCGATCCCCGGCATGCTGCAGGTGCGCCGGTTCGCGGACAAAAGCGGCATCAGAGCGGACCTGATCTATGACGAGCTCCGTGCCCCGGAAGATCGCTGGCGTGGCCTCGACCCGTCAGCCGGAACTGGCGAGACCGAGCTCACGGGGGCGAACAGCGACCTGCTGCAGCCGGTCTTGCGTGGCGGCCGGCCACTGGCTACACCGGAAAAACTGGCCGCGGCGAGAGAGCGCTGCCGCTCCCAGCTGGATCAGTTGCCCGTCGACGTCCAGCGGAGCGCGGCCGGTGGACGATTTCCGGTCTTTCTCGAGACGGAACTCCTCAAGGAATGGGAACGCCTCGCGGGTCCCCGCCAGCGGGGGCGGGGCAATTGACAGGAGGCGTTGGGGCGCGGCACCGTCCTATCCCAGGACGGGCAGGTTCTCCCGGAGGATTCCGATGTCCTTGTCCCCGCGTCCGGAAAGGTTGATCACGAACGCCTGACCGCTGGCCGACGGAGCGCGCTTGACGGCCTCAGCCACGGCATGGGCCGACTCGAGCGCTGGGATGATGCCCTCGAGGTGCGAGAGGGTCTTGACCGCTTCGATCGCGTCAGCATCGGAGCACGACGTATACTCGACTCGACCCCTGTCCCGGAGCCAGGCGTGCTCCGGCCCGATCGAAGCGTAGTCCAGGCCCGCGGAAACCGAGTGCGTGAGGGCGATCTGGCCGTCTTCGTCCTGCAAGATATAGCTCTTGGTGCCTTGCAACACTCCCGGAACCCCTCCCGCAAAGCGCGCCGCGTGATCGCCCAAGCCTGCTCCCCGGCCACCGGCCTCGACGCCCACCATGGCAACGTCAGCGTCCCCGAGGAAGGGATGGAAAAGGCCGATTGCGTTGCTGCCGCCCCCGACGCAGGCGATCAGCAAGTCCGGCAACGTTCCGCCGGAGAACTCCAGGAATTGCTCGCGGGCTTCGATACCGATCACGCGCTGGAAGTCGCGGACGATCATCGGATACGGATGAGGCCCGAGCGCAGACCCGAGCATATAGTGGGTGGTCTCGAAGCTACCAGCCCAATCCCGCATCGCTTCTGAAATCGCGTCCTTCAAAGTCCGGCTGCCGGAGTCCACCCCCACGACGTCGGCCCCGAGCAGGCGCATGCGGAAGACGTTGAGTGCCTGGCGCCGCATGTCTTCCTCGCCCATGTAAACCACGCATTTCAAGCCGAACAGCGCGCACACAGTGGCCGTGGCAACCCCGTGCTGGCCCGCTCCCGTCTCGGCGATCACGCGCCCTTTGCCCATCCGCCGCGCGAGCAGGGCCTGTCCGAGGCAATTGTTAATCTTGTGCGCACCGGTGTGCAGCAGGTCCTCGCGCTTGAGGTAGATGTCAGCGCCGCCAAGGTGGTCGCTGAGCCGCCGGGCGTGAAACAAGGGGGTCGGCCGACCGGAATAGTGCCTGCAGAGCGCGGAGAGTTCCGCATGGAAACCCGGAGCGGCGCTGGCCTCCCGGTATGTCGTCTCCAATTCGTCGAGCGGTGCCACGAGGATCTCCGGCGCGTAACGCCCGCCGAACTCGCCGAAGCGGCCCAATGGATCTGGCGCTGTCACCGAGGCTTGGAGCATCCCTTCACGATAACGCTTGGAGTGTAACGGTGAGTCCCACAGCTCCCGAATCCCGTGGAGTGATGCATGAATCGGTCCGCGCCAAACCCGGATCCGCGGTTTCCGGCGTCGTCAAGTTAACACGGTGTGGGGACCAATCGCTTTCAGGTGAATATGCTTGGTAGAGTGACCCTTTGAGGTGAGACGCATGTACATTCAAGATCGTCGTTCGATTCGTCCGTCCCGTTTCCTCCGTTTCGGAGCGTGTTTCTTGCTGACATCTCTCTGCGGGCTTCAGGCCCAGATTGACACCGGCAGCATCCGGGGAATCGTGTACGACCAGACGATGGCCGTGATCCCGGACGTGACGGTGACCGCAGTCGACGAGCAGCGTGGAGTGGAACGCGAGACCGTCAGCTCCACGGTCGGCGAATACACCTTTACGCTCTTGGAACCGGGAACGTACACCTTGAGCTTCGCGGCGGAGAACTTCGCGCCCCTGACCGTCGAGGGCTTCGAACTGCTGGTCGGCGAAGCCTCCACGTTCTCGCCTCAGCTGTCACTCGCGGCAGCGGACCTCGAAGTGGTGATCCTGGCAGATGAGGCGCGCTCGGCGATCGAGCCCGAGCGCATCCAGCAAGCCGATCACATCGACGCCGTCCGCATTCAGAACCTTCCGATCAACCGGCGGGACTACCTGGACCTGGCCCTGCTGACGCCCGGCGTGGTGGACACGAACTATGTCGCCGAAGATCGCGATTTCCGCATCGCCGCGACGCCGCAGTCAGGCTTGGGCATCGGCGGGACAAACGGGCGCGGCAATACCTTCATGATCGACGGCTTGGACAACACCTACAACTCCGGGTCGGTACGCTCTTCGATCAGCCAGGAAGCCGTGCGGGAGTTCCAGGTCAACCGAAACTCCTACTCCGCCGAGCAGGGCGGTGCTCCTGGCGGCACGGTCAACATCGTCACCAAGAGCGGCGGCAATGACGTGCACGGAGCGCTGTTCGGCACCGTGCGGAATCGTCGCTTCCAGGCGCGCAACTTCTTCGACCCGGGCAAGGCTCCCTACACTCGCTCGCAGTCCGGCGCGGGCTTCGGCGGGCCAGTCGAGAGGAACAAGACGTTCTACTACACGGCGTACGAACGGCTGGACCGCCACGAGTCCCAGATCGTCCCCCTACTGGCTGACCGCTCGTTCCTTACCTCGCTGACCCCTTCGCAGCAAGCGCTGGCGGATACGCTCCTGGCGGCCGGTCCTCCCTTGTTGCGCCCGTTCGTCAGCCAGCTGTCTGGCGCGCTCACGCCGGGGAACTATCCGCACGTCGTGCAGATGTTCGAGGAGAACAGCGGCGTGTTTCCGTTCGGTGAGCAACGCCAGCAGTTCCTCGCCAGGCTGGATCACACGCTCAGCGACGGCCACAACATCTTCTTCCGCGGCAACTGGACGGGCCAGGATCGGGAGAACACCCGGTTCGGCTCGCTGACCGCTCGCAGCCGGGGACAGAATGTCAGTTCCAACGATTTCGGGCTTGCGCTCGGCGACACCTGGGTGATCAGCCCCAAGTGGGTCAGCGAGACCCGTGTCGGTTTCGGATACCAGGACCACGGGGTCTACCCCACTGACCCTTTCGGCCCGGGGATCGACATCAACGGGTTCGGCAATTTCGGCCGGGACCTGCTCCTTCCTGTGCGCGTTGTAGAGAGGGCCTACGAACTGCGCCAGAACTTCGTGCGCGTCACGGGCCGCCAGACCATCAAGTTCGGCGTGGACTACAACCCTGTCCGCGACTGGGTGCAATCGGAAATCTTCTTCGGCGGCAGATTCACCTTCGGCGAGGCCGTCCCCCTCGCAGCGGTGATCGATCAGGCCGGAGCCGCAGCCGGTCTTCCCGGCGTGTCACAGCTGGTCAAGGGAGCCCTGCTCGGTGCCGGGCTCGGACAGCTCGCAGCTTCGGTGGACGCGCCGATCAGCTCGCTGCAGGCATTCGCCCTGGGGCTTCCGACCGTCTACCAGCAAGGCTTCGGGGATCCCTATTGGATGGGCTGGATAAACCGGACCAACCTGTTCATCGAGGACTCCATCCGGGTGACGACCAATCTCCTGCTTTCGCTCGGACTGCGCCACGAGTTCGAGATCAAGACCCGGTTCCCCCGCGACTACAACAACATCGCGCCCCGCATGGGCTTCGCCTGGAGCCCGAACCCCAAGACCGTGGTGCGGGGAGGCTACGGATTCTACTATTCGCGAATTGACGGCCAAGTCGCGTACATCAACGAGTTGCTCGGCGACAACGAACAGATCTTCCAGCTCTTCATTCCGCTGACAGGATTCCCCAACATCCTGAGCGGACTGACCGGCCAGCCGCTCACGTCCGCCGAGATCTACCAGACCCTCCAGGGCCGGGGTGTGATCGGACAGAGGCCGATCGTCCCGGAAGACCTCTTGGTCCACGGAATCCAGCCCAGCAGGGGGTATCCTCTGCGTGTCGGCTTTCGCGTGGTGGACGATTTCGTAAACCCGTACTCCCAGCAAGGCAGCTTCGAAATCCAGCGCCAGCTCGGAGGCTACGCGCTATCGGTGGGTTACAACTACAACCGCGGGGTCCACTTGGTCCGGCCCCTGGACCTGAATATCTTCGAGGCCGGAACCGACCCTGCGACGGGTCGGCCGATTGCCGGGTTCCACAACCCGCTCATCCTGCAGGACAACGCGTACGGCAGCTGGGGCAGATCCTACTATCACGCCATGATCGTACAGCTCAAGAAGCGCTTTTCCGACGGCTTCACGATCTCGGCACACCATACCTGGAGCAAGACCATCGACGAGAACACGGACTACAACTCGTCGTTCCAGCCGCACCTGCAATGGGACGCTCGCAACGAGTTGGCGTTGTCGCACTTCCATCGCGGACACCGCTTCGTCGCCAACGCGGTTGCGCAGTCACCGTGGAAGGCAGCCAGGGGCCGCGGGTTCGGCCACAACCTGCTGGCGGACTTCACTCTGTCGGGAATCCTGCTGGCGCGCTCCGGCGCGCCATTCAACCTGAACTCGGGCTTCGACACCATCGGCGACCGCCATACCGACACGCACCGTCCGTTCGGACTGGGCCGGAACGTCGGCACGGGGCCGAGTTTCTTTGGCCTTGACCTGCGCCTTACGCGGACCTTTGCGCTGAGCGAGAGCCTGGACATGCAGGTGATTGCGGAGGGATTCAACATCTTCAACAAGACCAACTTCAGGACTGTGAACGGAAACGTCGGCGATATGGCGCTCGAGGACGTTCCGCCCGCGCCCACAGGACGCCTGGGCCCGGTCACCGAGCCCTTCTCGTTCACCTCCGCGTTCGATCCGCGCCAGTTCCAATTCACCCTGCGCCTGACCTTCTAGGAACCTGGAGCTCAGGCGCGGCCTCGATGTCAGCGGGCCGGGTTCTCGTACCAGACGACTCCCAGGAGATCGGACTCCTCGCAGGTGATGATGTCCAGGTCGCCGTCGCCGTCCAGGTCCACCAGCTCGACTCGATCAAACTTCTCGCCTTCCGGACCCCCGACATCGGTCACCTCCCACTGGGTGGCGGTCGGATCGCCGGAATGGCGCAGCAGGCCCACTCCCGACAGATCCCCCTCGGCGTTTTCGCAGGTGAAGACCAAATCAGGCTTTCCGTCGAGGTCGATGTCGCCGACTTTGACCGCTTTCCCGGTCCCGAACCCGTCGGGGATCTCGATATCATGCGCGCGCCAGTTGCCACCACGAGCCGACCCACGCCGGAAAAACTGGATCGGCCCGCCCCTCACGGCCAGCACGATATCCTCGATGCCGTCGCCGTCCAGGTCGGCGATGTCCAGAAACATCGCCTCGTGCTCAGCCTCGGGGCCGATCCGGCGGGCCGGCCAGGCCGCGCTCCCGGGCATGTTCTGGAACCACAGTACGCCGCTCCGGGGGCCCTTGCGGTCGCTTGCGACGATATCGACGGCACCGTCTGCGTCCATGTCGTAAGCCACCAGCGACATGACCCACCCGGCACCGTACCACCGGCTCCAGGAAGCCTTCCCACCGGGTGTCGTGGGAAACCGCCACGAGCCGATCGCGGCGAAGTCATTCTTGGATCCGGCCACCAAGTCCATCGAGCCGTTTCCGTCCACGTCCATGGGAACGGCGAACATCCATTGCCCCTTGTCCTCAGAGCGGACTACAGGCCGCGTCTTCCAGCTTGCCGGATCCATGTACTCGTCCCCCATCGCCTGATGGATATAGATTGTCCGCTCGTCGCCTTCGGTCGACGATACGACTTCATAGGCACCGTCGCCATCCATATCGGCGAAGACAGCGTCTTCGGGCGAATCCACTTGGCCGACCGTCACGGAGGGCCAGGTCTCGCTAGCCTTGGCCGGACCGGGGTTCAGATAGGCGCGAACGACCCCCGACTCCTCCCATCCCGTTGCGATGTCGGGCAGGCCATCCGCGTTGACGTCCGCAAGGCGAACACCGTCGGCACCCTTCTCGGATGCGTCAATCGCATGACGCTGCCAGGGACTCGCAACCAGCCCTGGCGCGAGCAGAAGAAAAACGAAGAGTAGCCGTGCCATCCAGCTCGATTGTACTGAACGGATTGGGCGCAATCGCTCATGCGATCGGCAGGCGCGCAAAGTGCTGGAATGGGATGTTTCCCGCTCTACGGTTGCAAGTTAGAATGACAATCTAAGCCAGATGCGCCTCCGGATCGTCAAGTACGGTGACCCAGTCCTCGAGACCCCGTGCGAGCCCGTGCCGGAAGGCGAGTTCGGCACACCGGAGCTGCGCAGTCTCGTCAGCGACATGTTCGAGACGATGTATGCGGCATCTGGCGTCGGCCTCGCGGCGCCGCAAGTGGGTATCTCCCGTCGCCTGACAGTCATTGACTGCACGGGCGGAGAGGACAGGAGCGCCAAGGTGGTCTTGGTCAATCCGACGATTCTCAGCGGCGAGGGAGAGCAGGTCGGCGAGGAGGGATGCCTGTCGATCCCCGGCTTCCGCGAAAACGTTGCTCGTCCCTCCACGGTGCGCGTCCGCGCCTTCACCGTGGATGGCGAGGAGCAAGAACTGGAATCCGAGGAGCTGCTGGCGCGAGTGATTTGCCACGAATGTGACCATCTGGACGGCGTGCTCTTCCTAGAACACATCAGTAGGTTCAAGCGCGAGTGGATCAAGCGAAAGATCCGCAACCTGAAGAAGCGGGGCGAGTGGGACTAACTTGCGGGTTGTGTTCATGGGCACCCCGGAATTCGCGGTGCCCTCGCTAGATCTCATGGCTCAGGCCCACGAAGTCGTGGATGTCGTGACGCAGCCGGATCGCCCAAAGGGACGCGGGCAGAAACACGAACCGCCTACGGTCAAGCGCAGATCACTTGAACTTGGACTTCGGGTCTACCAGCCGGACCGCATCCGCGGGGAGGAATCTCTTGCAAGGCTCGCCGACGACGCGCCGGATGTCATCGTCATAGTCGGATACGGCCAGATGATCCCGAAACGGATTCGAGAGATGGGCGCGCATGGTTGTGTGAACGTGCATTCGTCACTGTTGCCGAAGTACCGGGGCGCTGCACCCGTGAACTGGGCGCTGGTCCGGGGAGAGACCCGGACAGGCGTAACGACGATGCGTATCGTGCGGGAGATGGACGCCGGCGACATCCTGATGGCTCGCGAGACGGAAATCGGCCCGGACGAGACCGCCTCCGAATTAAACCGGCGGCTGGCCCCGATGGGGGCGGAGCTGCTCTTGGAGACGCTTGCGTCGCTGGAACGCGGAACCGCCCGGCCGAAACCGCAGGATCACTCCGCAGCGACAAGGGCCCCGCTGATCAGGAAAGAACATGGCCTGGTCAACTGGTCCTGGTCTGCCCAATCGATCTACAACCGCCTCCGCGGCTTCGATCCCTGGCCAGGGATCTACAGTTTCTTCCGCGGAAAGCGGCTGCGCATATTGGGAGCCCGCCCGGAATCGCACGGCGGAATCGAACCAGGGCATCTCGTGCTGGTTGAGGGACAGGTGTGCGTTGGCTGCGGCGCCGGCCGGTTGATGCTGGAGCAGGTCCAGATTGAGGGCCGCAAGCGTGTTTCGGCGCTGGATTTCGCGAGAGGCGCGCGGCCAGCGCCCGACGAGGTGCTCACGAATGACTGACAACCTGTCGAGCCGGTGCCTGCCGGTGGGCTTTCGATTCGCTGCCGGCTACGCCGGGCTGCGGAAGACCCCGTCCGACGATCTAGCCTTGATGGTCTCGGACTTTCCCGCATCGGCTGCCGGCGTGTTCACACGGAACATGGTTCGGGCCGCGCCCGTGGAGCTCAGCGCCGGGTCTCTGCGCAAGAGCGGCGGAATCGCCCGTGCAATCCTGGCGAACGCGGGGAACGCCAACTGCGCAACCCATAACATGCACGCGGTTTCGGCGGCGACGGTGCAGGCTATTGCCGGGCTGGCGGGTATTCCCGAACATCACGCGCTCGTCGCCTCGACCGGAGTGATTGGCGAACCCTTCGACGAAAGCGTGATTCCGCGTGTGCTGCCCCGGCTCTGGGAGAAACTTGACCGCAGTCAGTTCGAGGCATGCGCCGAGGCTATCAAGACCACCGATACCGTGCCGAAGGTCCGGTACCGACTGGAAACCACAGATCGCAGCGACGCATTCCGGCTCGCTGGCATGGCGAAAGGCGCGGGGATGATCATGCCCGACATGGCGACCATGCTGAGCTTCGTGTTCACCGACGCGGCGATCGAACCCGGCCTGCTGCAAGAGATGCTCAAGACTGCGGTGGACACGAGCTTCAACTGCATCACCGTCGACTCGGACACGTCGACAAACGACACCGTGCTCCTGCTGGCCAACGGAGCATCCGGTGTTTGTTTCGATGAGCGCTCGGTGGGCACGTTCTACAACAGCCTTGCCGCACTCACCCGCGAACTCGCGCTCGACATCGTGAGAGACGGCGAAGGAGCGGAGAAGGTTGCCGAGATCCGCGTGCAGGGCACCGCAACGGACGGTGACGCCAAGACAATCGCCATGGCGGTCGCGAACTCCCCTCTGGTCAAGACAGCTCTGGCGGGCGCCGATCCGAACTGGGGCAGGATCCTCGGCGCCGCGGGAAAATCGGGCGTACGATTCGACCCGGCCGCGATGGTCGTGCTCGTGAACGGCATCAAGGTCTGCAAGGACGGCTTGCGTGCGGAGTTTGACGAACCCGCGGTCCAGGAGCAAATGGAGGGGGAGGAGGTGCGTATCGACATCCAGACGGGCGGAGGCGGCCCCGGCCGTGCGGTGGTCTGGACATGCGACCTTACCGAACGCTACATCCGCATCAACGCCGACTACCGCACCTGATTCGACCTGATGACCGTGCGGGCGGACGCCTGCGCATCGACCGACGTACCCTAGTAGGGGCGGCACGTAGCGCAGAGTTGGGCCCTTAGCTCAATGGTTAGAGCACCGGACTCATAATCCGTTGGTTGCAGGTTCGAGTCCTGCAGGGCCCACCACTCTGATCTTGTAAAATATTGTGATTACTATACTTAGATAGGAATTAAGAATCTCGTTACTACTAGACATACCACTTTGGGATTTGATCAAATGCCAGTCTTCGCGGGGTAGACCGCGCTTGCACCGCTCGATTTCCGCGGACTTAGTGGCGAAGACACCCGCATCGACGAATTACCCGAGCTACGCCTTGATTCAAAAAACGCGTTATCTTGTGAACTAGTTTGCCGTATCGTCGAGGGCCAATTCCAGCAGTCGCTCGAAAAGAGCCTACGCCCAGACTGCCCGAGCTTTTCCGACTGCATTCTCACAGTGCATCACTGGCGTTTCAGAGTGTCCCTACGGGAAGCTCCCTTCCGACGCTTGCTTAAGTCCTGCGGCGCCGTATGACTCCTGCAGCAATTCAAAGGCGCGTTCCGCCAATAAGCCGACTCCAGTGCCTCGCAGGTGGATAGTGGTCGACGGCTTGAGGAACCATCGTCAGGCCAAACTGGCCGCGCGGCTCCACTTCGCTGGGCACTCATGTTGGCGGCGGGACCGTCTAGGCACTAACAATGGAGCTAGACTGTTGGGTCGAGCCTGATCAAGCCTGTGCTCCGGTCAGTGAGGGGCGAACTCGGAGGTGCAACCATGAAGAGCCAAAAGATGCGTAGCAGTGCCACACCATCCCAAGAGCCCACCGAAGAAAAGAGAACAACGATTCCCGCGAGCGAAGTCGGCGTCACGCTCACGATCAGCGACAAGGCGCTGAAGGAGCTTGAACGGACTCAAGAGGAGACCGTGATGGCTGCGCAGGAAGATCAGAAGTTCTCTTGGCGATGAGCTTCCGGTGCGACCGCTTCCATAAAGGCATCGTCTCGGACAGGCGGGCTCCCAATGAGAATAGACCACACCGTCGAGCTACTAGACAGTCCGAACGCTTGGACGAACCTAGCTCAAGCCCTTGGTGGCGAGAACTCAGGCTTGGTACTGAACATCCTCCGACATCTCCGCGTACTCGGCGCGAAGTCCTTCGTTGTCGAAGACCCATATGTCCAGCGACAATTAGAATTGCCGGGTGACGACAACTAGAAATGCCGGTTTAGCCTCACGGTTGGTGGCTATTCTCTTCCTTCCCAGGGGAGGGGGAGTTCGTGATCAAAGACCAACAAGTGAGGCTACTGATGAAGGAACTACGAAAGCAGACGCCGCTGGTCACAGCGGCGTCGAGAGCGGGCATGAGCGAGCGGACTGCCCGCAAGTGGCGCGATAGCGGGAAGCTGCCGAGCGAGAGCGAGCGGCAGCGAGACTGGCGGACGCGCGAGGATCCGTTCGAGGAGCTGTGGCCGGAAGCGGAAGCGCTGCTGGCGAGCGATCCGGGGCTGCAGGCGAAGACCGTCTTCGAAGAACTGCAGCGACGTCATCCGGGCCAGTTGAAGCCCGGGCAGTTGCGGACACTGCAACGGCGGTTCCGGGATTGGCGGGTGCGCCAGGGGCCGGAGCGGGAAGTGTATTTCGATCAGGAGCGGAAGCCGGGGGAGCAGGGCCAGTCGGACTTCACCGACATGCGCCGTCTGGGGGTGACGATCCGCGGCGAGCCGTACCCGCACCCTGCCGTTTACACACAAATCATGGTGATCGCATCTTCTGATACAGTTTGCTGGCTTTATTCAGGCGACGAGCGCGTTCGATGGCTTGCCTAATTGCCGCCAGGCGTATGTAGCCTTCCCACATGACCTTGTGGCCCGGGTGGGCATAGCGCTTGCGTTTGAAGTTGAGATACCCGCCCAGCATCGCCAGCGTCAGCACCGCCCGTCCGAGATTGTCCGGCGGTGCTTGCCGACGATCCTTGGCGAAATCCTCCAACGCCGCGATCTCGATCTCCGAGAAGAACGTCTCCGGCGGCAGTTCCGGCGTGTCCCGCCCCATCAGCGTCATCGCCGCCAGACGCCACGCGATCACCGCGTTGATCGTCACCGCCCGCTCGATCCGCTCCCCCCGCCGATGCCCCAGGTACTCCACCTTGCAGCCCGACTTCAGCACCCGGTGCCAGTCCTCGATCCGCCACCGCAGCCGGTACCACTCCAGCATCCGCTCCGCGTCCTGCCGCGTCTGTACCGGCAAACTCGTCAGCAGGAACCACTCCAGCCGTGCCACCCCCTCCGGCGCGTTCTCCTCCCGCACGTGCACCACGTTCAGCGGCACCGCGGCCCCCTGCCGGTCCGGATCCCGCAACTGCACCGCCTGCCATCTCAGAGCCACCTCCGCCACGCGTTCCTCGCGCGCCGGCCGGCCCGGCTGCCCGCGGCTCGACCGCCGCGCGCTCTGCCGCGCCACGTGAATCTCCAAACGCCCCTGCGCGGCCTCCTGCCGCACCGCCTCGAACAGCTTCGGCACCCCCTTGCCCAACACCCGGTCGTGCTGCGCCCGCACCAGCAGGTCCACCGTCCCCAACCGCCGCTGCTCGGCGAAGATCGCGTACACGTCCCCTTCCCGGTCCAGCACCGCTACCGGCCGCACCCCTTGTAACTGCTCCGCCAGTTCCGCACACTCCCGCAACCCCCGGATCCAGCGCATCGTCTTGCGCTCCTCCAGCGGCTTGCCCTGCTCCGCCTGCCCGTCCGGGGCCTCGTACTGGATCTGCGGCACCCCCAACGGGATCCCCTCCCCGTTGACCACTAGCGTCGAGTGCATGTGGATCCCCAGCGTCCCCGCCGAGCCCTTGTTCTTGCTGATCAGGCCCAGTCCCACGCAGCCCGGATGCTCCGCGAAATTCAGGTCCGTCCCGTCCTGGATGCACAGCACTGCCGACTGGCCCTGCATGCGCTGCAGCGTGCGCTCCCGGTGCGGCGCCAGGATGTGCTCCGGCGTCACCTCCGAATCCGCCGGCTGGTCGATCATCCGGTAGTAGCCCCGCACTGCCGCCAAGTCCTTCTGCGCCGCTCCGGGAAACGACTTGGTGGGCGCTGCCGCCTGGATCTCCACGCTCTGCACCAGCCTCCGAGTCAAGCGTACATCGCCCAGCGGCGCGGTCCCGAACTCGTTGTGCGCCCACTCGCCGGAGGCCAGGCCCGCCCCCAGTGCCAGCGCCGGCACGCCCGGCGCTGGCAGGCCCAGTTGCGCGCGCCAGTTGCGCGCCAGCGGATACAGCCAGATGGCCTTCACGTCCACCTGCGTGCCGGCGGCCGCCAAGCGGCCCCGCCCGGCGGTCACGCCGATGCGCTGCCAGTTGGCGGCCGCCAGCGAGGTGCCCGCTTGGTCTTGAGAGACAAAGGTTTCCACCAGCAGGGGGCGGTAGCCGTAGCGCCGCAGGCAGTCGTCGGGCAGCCGGCGCAGGGCCAGCGAGAGGGCCTTGGAGGCGAGATTGCGGCAGGCGGCGGAGGGTCGGATCAGGAAGCGGCTCAGGCCGAGCACGCGATGCAGGTGGCGCGAGCGGGTGGCGGGGTCCCAGCCGATGAAGGCGTCGCGGGCGGCCAGCGTGAGAGCGGCCGCGGCAAAGCCGAGCGCACCGAGCACGCCATGTTCGCAGACCAGCAGGTAGCGCAACTGGGCCCCGGCGTGGAGGACAGCTCCGCGGGGATGCTCGCGGGCGATGAGTTCGTTCCAGACGCGGCGCTGGTGCTCGTCGCGGACCGCGACGAGTTGCAGGTCGCGCACCCGGTCGACCCGGGCGGGCAGGCCGACGGGCGGGGGCACGGGACGGTCCAGGCGGCGCGGGCGGCCACGCTGGCGGTTGTGCCGGGGCGCGGGCAAGTCGATCTGGCGGGCGGCTGCGAGAGCGCGCAAGGCCTGCATGCAACTGGCGACCTGCGGCTTGCCGTGGGCATCGAGGAATCCGAACCGGGCGCAGACCTGCCGGCCAATTTCGGTGCGGCTGGCGTCGCCCGCGTCGGCCACGAGTTTGCGGACCTGGATCAGCGCAGGGCCCCGCGCCAATGTGGTCGGGATCCGATGTTGCTCATACATGCTCCAGAAATGGCACAGAGCGATGTCAAAAGTCAAGTGTCAACTTGTGTGGCATCGGCAGCCCGCACCTGCTGTACCGTTTCGTGCTGCCGTACTCGAACTGGGAGCACGTGGAGCTCGCTGTTTCGGAAACGTTCGAGGCCCTGGCCGGAGGTTTGCAGGAGAGCCTCTGGGAGCTGGGCGGCGTGCCGCGTGAGCATCGGACCGACAACCTGTCGGCGGCGACGCACAATCTGCGCCAGACCGGCGGGCGGGAGTTCAACCGGGTGTATCTGGAGTTTCTGGCGCACTACGGTCTGGAGGCGAGCCGGAACTGGCCGGGGAACGCGCACGAGAACGGGGACGTGGAATCGTCGCACGGACATTTCAAGACGGCGTTGGAGCAGCGGCTGCGGCTGAGCGGGACACGGGACTTCAGTTCGGTTCAACACTACTGGCAGCTGGTGGGTGAGATCGAGGCCCAGCGCAACAGCCGTCGGCAGGAGCGGCTGACAGTGGAGCGGGCGGCGCTGCGGCCACTGCCCCCGCGGCGCCTGCCGGTGTACCGGGAGGAGCAGCGCACGGTGACACGGGGGAGCACCGTACGGGTGGCGAGCAAGGCCTACTCGGTGCCGTCGCGGTTGATCGGGGAACGCCTGACGGCGCGGCTGTACGCGGACCGGGTGGAACTGCTTTTCGGCGGGGAACTGGTGGTGCGGCACGACCGGGCCCTGGGCCAGCAGCCGGGGCGGGTGGACTACCGGCACGTGGTGCATTCGCTGCTGCGCAAGCCGGGAGCCTTCGCGCAGTACCGCTACCGCGAAGAGATGTTCCCGACAGCGGTGTTCCGCCAGGCCTACGACCGGCTGTGCGAGCAGCGTGTGCAGCGGAACGCAGACCTGGAGTACGTGCGCATCCTGCACCTGGCGGCGACGACCCTGGAAGCGCGCGTGGAGACGGCCTTGCGGGACTGCCTGGAGGCTGGCGAGCGGCCGTCGTTCGAGACGGTCCGCGCGGCGGCGGCGCCGGCGCGGCCGGACCTGCCCGACGTGCACATCGGGGATCCGGACCTGGCTGTGTACGACGCCCTGCTGGGCGGCGGGAGGCAGCGATGACCGCGGCGGAACGGACCGCGCTGGGGGCGCGGCTGGCACAGCTGCGTCTGCCCTCGTTCTCGGCGCATTGCGAACGGTTGGCGGAGCGCGCCCGCCAGCAGGGCTGGGATCCGTTGCAGTTCCTGGCGGAGTTGGCGGATGTGGAAGTGGCCGAGCGCGCCGACCGCCGCGTGGCCCGGCTGACCAAAGAGGCCCGGCTGCCGCGCGGCAAGACGCTGGAGACGCTGGACTTGCTACGCCTTCCGCAAGCCGTGCGGGGGCGCCTGCCGGTGCTGTGCGAAGGCGAGTTCCTGACCGCCGCGGTGAACGTGTGCATCTTCGGCAATCCGGGTGCCGGCAAGACCCACCTGATGGCGGCGCTGGGTGCCGAACTGGTCCGCCGCGGTCATCCGACGCTGTTCGCCCCGGCCCGGGCGCTGACCGAGCGGCTGGCCGCGGCCAAGCGCGAGTTGCGGCTGAGCCGTGAACTGGACCGCCTCGACCGCTTCACCTGCCTGTTGCTCGATGACATCGGCTATGTCCGCCAGGACCGCACCGAAATGGAAGTGCTGTTCGAGTTGCTGGCACAGCGCTACGAGCGCCGTAGCGTGATGCTGACGTCCAACCTGGTGTTCTCGCAATGGGAGAGCATCTTCCCGGACCGCATGACGGCTGCCGCGGCGGTGGATCGGGTGGTGCATCACTCGGAAATCTTGGAACTGGACATCGCCAGCTACCGCGCCGAGCAGGCGCGCCAGCGCCAGGACGGATAAGCCTGGCCACCGCAGTCGATGGCGGGCATGCTGTGCGCCTTCGGCTGGCTCAGGCTCGCCGGGTGGGCTGGCTGCGAGCACGGCTGAGGGGGCCGAGGATTGACCTAAAATTATCTGCTTGTCTGAGTGCATAATAAAAAGGCATGGGAGAGTTCGGTGCCTGTTCCGATTGCGGGGCCCGGTTTGTCCGGCATGGCCGGGGGCGTCCGCGCACGTGCTGCGACCGCTGCAACCGGCGTCGGCAGAATGCCCGGGCACGCCACGTGCCGGTCGGCACAGCGTACGACCACTGGGACCGGGACAGCCTGCGCGCTGCGCTGGAGGTGGAACGGGCCAAGCTGGAGGCACTGCGCGCCGCGACGCGCACGGCGGAAGGCGACATTGCGTCGCTGGAAGCGCAGTTGGCGCGGGTGGAGCAGCGCCTGCGGGACGGCCACCAGCGTGCATAGTCGCTTCCAGCAGCCCTGCGCGAGGCATCGTCAGCCTGCTCATTGACCGGAACAGGAGGCCGGAGAGTCGAGCACGATCCGCAGCCAGTCCAAAACAAAACTGTCCAAGATGTTCTGGGGGGCATGCCCCCCAGAACCCCAGGCCCTCCGGGCCTCCTCACCCACTCCGACTGCATCTCTTGGAGAGGGGGGAGGGGCAAGCCCCTCCCCCTGCTACCCCCTCCCCTCTCTGCTACCATGCGGGGGCGGCAACGGTCGCCCTTCGGGCTCCCTCGCCGCCCTCCGGCCGCCGAGGCCAAACCGGCAATTCTAATTGTCGTCGGCGGCAAGAATAGTTGTCGCCGGCCACCCATATATTGACCGCGACTACTCAGCGGACTATCTGCACTTCTATGCCCGCACGTTTCGAACTCATGACCGACACTGCAAGCGCGTCCACTGAGTCTCAACTATGCGTTTTGGCAAGAAACAAGGCCCGGCCATCCGTTCCCAACTCTTCAGCCTCAATTTGGCGATCCTGCTATTCGCGCAGGCAGTGGGGGTCACCGGCTGGTTCGCTGTCGTTACGGCTGGCGGAATCCTTGGCCGTAGCCTAGCGGCAAACCCGGCCATGGCGACCTTGCCGGTGTCACTGCTCATCGTGGGCAATGCCGTTTCCACGATCATCGCTTCGTGGACCATGGCGCGCGTGGGCCGCGCCCGTGGCTTTGCGATTGGCGCGACGGTGGGCGCCTTCGGAGCAGCCTGTGCTTTCCTTGCAACCCTGACTCACGACTTTGCGCTGCTTTGTGGCGGCTCGATCACGATCGGCTGCGCGGCTGCGTTTTCTCAGCAATACCGCTTTGCCGCCACTGAATGTGTCGGTGCGGCGGCCGCACCAAAAGCGATCTCAATCGTGCTTTTGGGCTCCATCTTTGGCGCTTTCCTCGGCCCGGGACTGATGTCGTGGGGCGAGGCCTGGGTCGCGGGCGCACCGTTCGGTGGATCATTCGCCGCTATTGTGGCGTGCTATTTACTTGGCGCTGCCGCCCTCCTTGCCTTGCGGCCGATGACCCCTTCGGCCGAGGAAGAAACAACCGGGGGCGCTCGTCCTTTGCGCGTCATAGTTCGCGGCCACTTCTTTATAGTGGCCGTCACGGGGGGCGCGACCGGGTGGGGCGTCATGACTGTCTTGATGACGGCCGCACCGCTGGCCATGCATATTGTCGACGGGTATTCCCTGGCGGCAACGGCGGCGGTCATCCAGGCCCATGTGCTGGCCATGTACCTTCCTTCATTGATCAGTGGTGCGCTCATCGGACGCTTCGGCGCCGGGCGGGTGATGATTGGGGGAGTGGCGCTGCTTGGCGCCACCCTGGTTGCGGGCCTGGCGGGCCGCCACATGCTGCACTACGGCCTAGCCATGGTGGCGCTCGGCGTCGGTTGGAATTTCCTCTACTGGGCTAGGTACTTGACTCCACACACCACTATATGTTGTGGTTCAGCGTGGGTGCTTTACTCCACAACACTCTTCCCAGCGGTCTGTTGGACTGGCAAGCCTCCAAGCATCGCCTTGCGCGGGACTGGTGCGGTAGCTACCGCCTGCTGTAGCAGTCTGTAGAACAACAGGCCGCGGGAGCGGGAGGTCCGGCGGTTGAAGCGGAACGTGAATTCGTCCAAGTAGTAGTCCAGGTGCTGGTGCTCCACCGCGCCCTGGTGCGTCCCCAGCAGCCAGCGCTTGAGCAGGGCCGCAACACGGTGCACTCTGGGAAACACCCGCTCGACGAGCTCCCGGTCCCCTCCCATGACCGCCTTGTCGTGGCGGTAACCCAACTCCTGCAGCCGAGAGTAGCTCCTCCAACCGTCCGTACGGATCGTGCTGCCGGGCTCGACGGCCTCCAACAGGAAATCCTCCAAACTCGCCGCCGCTGCATTGGGCACCCGCTTGAGCCGGATCCGCCCCATGCCGGCCCCGTTCTCCTCGACCGCGACGGCGACCACGGCCTTCTTGCCAAGGGATCGCCCGCGGGCTCCCACCTCCTTGCCGCCAACGTAGATTGCGTCCGCCTCGACCGTGCCCACGAGCCGCTCGCGTCCCGGCCGTACCATCGCCCGGCGTAACTTGTGCAGCCACGTCCAAGCTGTCCGGTATTGTCCCAGCCCCAACACCCGCTGCAGTCCGAGCGCGCTGGCCCCGTGCTTCTGGGTTGTGACGTACCACATCGCTCGGAACCACAGCCGCAAAGGCTTGCGCGTGCCTTCGAAGATCGTCCCGGCGGTCACCGATGCCTGATAGCGGCAGGCACGGCAGATCAAGCGCTGTCGCGTGGCGCTCCGGGCCGATTTGGCTTGGCACCGCGGACAGACGAATCCGTCGGGCCAGCGCAACTGAGCGATGTATCCGCGACAGGCCTCCTCGGTTGCGAATCGCTGCTCAAACTCGACCTGTGTCTTCGGGTAATCTCGCCCCACGACCTAACCACAACATATAGTGGTGTGTGGAGTCAAGTACCTAGCCCAGTTCCTCTATATTGGAGGAACGACGCTACTGGCCCGAGCCCATCGTCCAGCCGAACGCTTCCGTGTTCAGGCGTTGAACGATTTCAGCATCATGGGTGTCTCGGCCTTTGCCTCCTGGAGTTCGGGGGCAGTCATGGAGCTGCATGGCTGGAACGGGGCGCTCTACGCCTCGATTCCCGCCATCCTCGTTGCAGCTATGGTCATTCTTTGGGTACGTCTGGACCCTCCGCCAGCAGCTGACCGCGCATGAGAGCAGAGGCGGCTGTCGACGGTCATCAGAAACCGCGTCAATCTGAACAGATGGTCGACCACAACATCTTGTAAGAATTAGGGGACGTTGTTGAATCACTGGAATAACTGTCTCCGTTTCCTATGCCTGACTGACTGAAACGGCGTAGCAGATGCCTTCCCGAACGCTTCGGTACACTCGCAGGCACTCACACCGCGATTCGTCCTCGAAACGCGGCCGAATCGTGTTGCGGCAAAGGTGTAATGTCCGGTTTGGGCCATTCTTGAATGTCCGCTTTCGATTGGAAGCGGCGGAGGAATTGTGGCCAGCAAGGACATCGCATTGAGCATCAAGGAAGTAGACCGAGTGGGCATCGTCCTAGCGGTGGTCGAGAGGCGTATGAAGCAGAGCGAGGCCGCTGAGCGGCTGGGACTGAGTGCCCGCCAGGTCAGGCGGCTGGCCGCGCGCTACGAGCGTGACGGGCTGGGCGGGCTGGCATCGAGGCGGCCAGAGCGGAGCCCCGGCAACACGATTGCGGAGGGTACGCTGACGGTGATCGTGGCGCGGGTCCGGGCACGCTACGCGGACTTTCTGCCGACGCTGGCGCGGGAGAAGCTGGTCGAGCAGGACGGCTACCGCCTGAGCAAGGAGACGCTGCGCAAGTGAATGATGGCGGAGGGCTTGTGGCGGGCCAAGGCGCGGCACGAGCCGCGCGTGCACCAGACGCGCGAACGGCGGGCGCGGGTGGGCGAGCTGGTGCAGATCGACGGCTCGCCGCACGACTGGTTTGAGGAGCGCGCGGCCAAGTGCAGCCTGATCGGGTTCCTCTTATGCTCTCCAGCTCAAAAGACGAAGGGCCGCAGGTGCGCCTCCAAGACGCCCTCGAGGGAATCCAGGGATTCCGCATCGTCCGGTGCGGGAGCCCCGCACTCGGCGGCCACTTCCCGGGTCGTCTCGACGGCGAAGCCGAGGCCCAGGGCCCGGTCCGCCTCCTCGGCGGTTGCGCACTGGACGAGGAATTCAGGTGTGTCCGTCATGGCCCCAACGTAAGCGCGATTGCGTGATTTGTGAACCCCGCGGCGGCCCCGGATCGGCCCGTCGGCAACTTCTGCAAGGGTCGTCAGGCAAGAGTCCGGAGGGCCGGTTTCCGCAGGCCGCACGGCAAGCCAACGCGTCTCTCGCCGCCGCGTGGCTTGGGCCGAATCCGAGCCCGCCGACCGATGTGGGAATTCCGGACGCCGATGCGTGCAGGGGTGGAACCCTGATGGCCCTGGACGGCATTCGACATGCCGCGGAACCGCCCCACCCTGGTGGCGAAGCCTGCCGCCAGGTTCAGGGGACTGACCGGGAACGCCCCCATCGACCGACTCACCCGGGTCCCTTGAGGAACTCGCCTGGAGCGCCATGGGCTATCGGACCTGTTGCGCGCGAGTGGTGCGGACGTGGCGCGGGATTGAGGATGTTGCGGAAAAGCTGATCAACGACCGCGACCGCTCCTGCGCTCTGGGGATCGCGGCCCGACGGGATCGTGCGTGCCCAGCCGCTCGTTCAGGACTCGCGCAACGGGTGCCGGCAAGACGTCCAGCTGTGGAACAGCCTGCTTGTCGCGGGGCTCGTAGCCCGCGATCTCCACGAGGGTATAAGGGCATTCCTGCGGCAGCTGGAGTTCCCAGCTCCGTCGCAGGCGCTTCTCGACCGCCGCCTCCGCCGCCCCACCGTGCTTAACCAACTCCCTGACCGCATCCCTTCGTCCTCGCTTCCATGCCTTGGCCAGCAGCCCGGAAAGCTCGTGCTTCATCCCCGGACTGTCCGCAAGCACGTCGAACATCGAGTCGCGCCACGCCTCGATCTCCTCCCTCCAGTGGCGGAAGTCCTCACCCGACCCGCTGTACTCGATCTTCAACAAGTGGGAGATGACGTTCGTGCAGAACGATGTCCACGCGTCGGAGTGCCGGTTGCCCACGTCCTCAATCTCCTCGATCACGTTCTGCAGGTCGAGCGCGCCCCAGTCGCCCCGCCGCAATGCGGCGACCTGCGTCCGCGACCAGGTCCAGACGTCGTCGATGTAAAGCGACTGCGAAGGGGTCGCGTCAACCGATGCGGCGACCTGTTCCCTAATCGACGCTCCAGCGGACATGCCTGCATTGTAGGCGATGCCGCTCCGTATAGGAAGCCCCACCCCTCGTTCGCGTCGGTAACTTTGCGATTGGCTGCTGGCAGGTACCGGAAGATCTGGCGCCTCGGGCTCGAGACACCGGCCCTGCTGACGCATTCTCGCGCGCCGTGGCGGACTGATCGCTCCAAGGATTTTCGCGTCGAATTCGGAGGCGTCTTGCGCGGAGGCATCATTTCTTGTGCAGTTCTGCAACGTATCGGCGTGCCCAGAGCTTGAACGCTGGCATCGGCTCCACGGCATCGGGATTCCATGGTCGAACGGCGCAGGCCACCGCTATCCGCAGGAGGCAGGCTTCGTGCCATCCCTCCGCTCCGTTGCGATCCTCGCGAACAGCGCGAGTTTCCCGCACAAAGTTTCCACGCGGGTTGTCTTGCGCGCGACGCTCGCAGACCCACTCCCAGAATTGTCGTCTTGCTGCGAAATCCGTCCCTGTCGCCGCTCGGGCGAATGCCTGCAACAGGTTTCGCTGGACTGTCGATGGGCCGGCCAGTTGTTCTCTTGCGCCGACGAGTTCATGCGAGAACGCCACGCGAGTTATGGCCTCGTGGGATGGCCATGCTGAGGACTTGGCGTTCAGACTGTCAAAGTTCACGCGCTTCAGCGTGCAGCCTGCCATGGCCAGGGCTACGATGAACGCGCCGTTTAACCCGAATCGGACGAGAAGTGGTGCTTCAAGCCATACGTAGTGCCGCCTGGGCGAAGCGAATCCCGTATGGAAATGCAGCCGCCTTCGTCCAGCGGCCGCTTCAACCATTCGACCGCCCTGCCGATTGTCGCAAGCATGCCCTCATCCAGTAATTCCGGGTAGGGGAGGGGCGAATCGTACCTCTTCCGAACGGCCAAGCCATGCGCAGTTAGGCCATGCAGTAGCGGGTTCGCTTCAATGCATCGAGCGACATCTTGCTTGGTTATTTTCACGACACTGGTGGGCCGTCTCGGACAGATAGTCCGCCCAAGCCTGCATCAGGATCCGACGTCGATTGAGCAGGTCCGATCAAGCATAGGCGGCCTCGACCTTGCTCTTGACGGCATGCGCCAAACACGCCTCGGCAACCTCGCGAGGCTGGCCCGTCTCTCCGCACCAATCGCGGAATGACGACCGGAAACCGTTTGGAACCGCTTGGATGCCTTGCTCCCGGACCAGCTTCGAGATCGTCGCGTCCGACAGCGGCTTGCCGGCGGCCGAAGAAAAAATCAGGCCCTTGCCGTGCGAGAGTTTCCGCGCCTCGTCCAGCACGGCGAGCGCTCGCGGAGCCAACGGCACCTTGTGCTTGCACCGTGTCTTGGATCGACCCGCCGGGATCGTCCAGATACCAGACCCCAGGTCGACTTCCCGCCACTCGGCAAGTCGGACCTCGCCGGACCTGCACGCCGTCAGGACCAGGAACTCGAAGGCGGCTTTGGTTCCCGGCCAAGCGTCGCTGTTCCGCACCGTTGCGATCGCGGCCGCGACCTCGCCGTGCGGCAGCGCTGCGAAGTGCTGGGTCGATCTTCCGTTCCGAGGTAGAGCCGCATCGAGCGTGGCTCCGGCGGGATCGTCTGTCCGGTTCACATGTGTGAACCGCATCGACAACCTGGCCCTGGATGTTGTCGAGGATCTGGTGGGAGCTCGCTACAGCCGGGACAAGCGCGCGGTCCTGGCCCGCGCCAACCTGCGGCTCGAGAAGATTCGCGTGCTCCTCCGGCTGTGCCACGCGCTGGGCTATTTCCCGCACGCCCGTTGCGAGCACGCCATGCGCTGCGTGAGCGATGTCGGCGCGATGGTGGGCGGGTGGTTCAGGCACCAGGCGGAGCGATGAAGCGGCGCGGGCACCTGTTCCAGAACGTGGTTGATTACAGCATCTCGAGGTTGCGGCGGTATTCCTCCCAGTCGATGAAGCCTGCATGATGGTCGGGGATGCAGACCTGCCACTGCTCCATCGGCAAGGTCCGGTAACGGACGCTGCCGTCGGCCTGGTGGATGACACGGATCTTGCCGTACGTGTAGGCCCCTGCGTAGGCAGGGTTCTTGAGAATGCGCCGGATCTTGGGATGATCGGGCAGGCTCCAGCGCAGCACACTCCTTGAGGGGCCGGTGCGGGTGCAGTGCGGCAGCAGGAGGTTCTCCTGCCGGAACCACTTCACGACCTGCATCGCCGACCCCTTGTCCCGGAAGGCGACAAACACCCGGCGGAGTGCCTCCAGCACCTTGCGGTCGGGATCGAACGCGACCCGGCCGTCCTCGTCATAGACGAGCCCCAGCGGCCTGCCGTTTACACACAAATCATGGTGACCGCATCTTCTGATACAGTTTGCTGGCTTTATTCAGGCGACGAGCCCGTTCGATGGCTTGCCCAATTGCCGCCAGGCGTATGTAGCCTTCCCACATGACCTTGTGGCCCGGGTGGGCATAGCGCTTGCGTTTGAAGTTGAGATACCCGCCCAGCATCGCCAGTGTCAGCACCGCCCGTCCGAGATTGTCCGGCGGTGCTTGCCGACGATCCTTGGCGAAATCCTCCAACGCCGCGATCTCGATCTCCGAGAAGAACGTCTCCGGCGGCAGTTCCGGCGTGTCCCGCCCCATCAGCGTCATCGCCGCCAGACGCCACGCGATCACCGCGTTGATCGTCACCGCCCGCTCGATCCGCTCCCCCCGCCGATGCCCCAGGTACTCCACCTTGCAGCCCGACTTCAGCACCCGGTGCCAGTCCTCGATCCGCCACCGCAGCCGGTACCACTCCAGCATCCGCTCCGCGTCCTGCCGCGTCTGCACCGCCAGGCTCGTCAGCAGGAGCCACTCCAGCCGTGCCACCCCCTCCGGCGCGTTCTCCTCCCGCACGTGCACCACGTTCAGCGGCACCGCGGCCCCCTGCCGGTCCGGGTCCCGCAACTCCACCGCCTGCCATCTCAGATCCACCTCCGCCGCGCGCTCTACCGCGCCACGTGAATCTCCAAACGCCCCTGCGCGGCCTCCCGCCGCACCGCCTCGAACAGCTTCCACGAGATGCAGCATCAGGAGCCTCCTTGTTCATTCAACTGCGACTGCGATGCACTCAGCAGAACCGCCCTTGCCGACTCGAACGGCGTCGCGGCGGACGCCGTCCACGGGGGTGACACCGTCCTGGCGGTAGAAGGTCTCCGCCGAGGCGGAGGTAGCCGCTCATCCGAATGCGGGGCATCGCTTCCTCCCGAGCCCCAGGGACGCTCGGCCCCAGGCGCCTAGAGAATAGCAGTGCCGCACATCATTTCGCCGGGGCAGTCCCCATGCTTTCCGATGCGATCAGGACAACGATCGGCACCCACGGTATTCCCGCGTGGCACAGCGGATCTTCCTGGAACCAAATCGATGGGTTTTGAGTCGCCCAAGCCAAGGTGCAACATGATTTGTTGCCGTCCCAGACAACCCGTTGTCGGGTGAACCTCTGGAATAACACGCTACATCACGCTAAACTATGGGATGAACAGCGAGGTGCTGCCATGGTTTTCCAGGAATTTGTTGAGGATCAGGTATTTTCTCCTGTGCCCATCGCGGCCGCGCTCCGTACCACCAAGTCCGAAATCGCCAGCACCCTGGGTCTTGGACGGGACGCATTCTCTCGCGCTTCGCGGATCCGAGCGCGAAAAACCCAGCTCCGCACGCGGCAGATGCTGGAGATTCTGAACCGGGTTGAAGCCGAGACCGGCTCGTTGCTCGCGGCTTATGCCTGGTTCCGCGCCGAGCCGCTGCCGGGATTCGGCGGCGCCACGCCGGACCTGTTGCTGCGCCAAGGCAAGGCCGACCACGTACATGCCTACCTCGACCGAATCATGGCCGGGGGTTATGTCTGATTCCATACTCCTCTGATGCGGTTCCAGGGGCGGGTTTATCGGGCTCACAACCCACAATGGTCCTGGACGCCGCTGTCCGGCGAAGGCGCACGATGCCACGGCGGTCGCTTCAACCGGCGCGGCATCCCGGCGCTCTACACCTCTCTCAACCCTTGGACGGCCATCCGCGAAGCGGTTCCGCTGGGGCGGCGCCTGCAACCCCTCACGCTTTGCGCCTACGAGGTCGATACCGAGCCGGTGTTCAATGCGCAGAACGAGTACCAACGCGCGGCGCTGGGCGTGAGTGATGCGGATCTTTCATGTCCTTGTTGGGAAGCGGAAATGCTCGAAGGGGCGGTCCCTTCATCGCAGGCCTTGGCCGACCGGCTGATCGCGGCGGGCCATACGGGGTTGCTGGTCCGAAGCTTCGCCGCAGGGGCCGGAGTTGACGATATCAACCTCGTCCTCTGGAAGTGGGGCGTCAGCCGCCCCAGCCTTGTCGTCCTGATCGACGATGAAAGACGCCTTGCGCGCGGCTCGCAGTTGACATGAGGGCCGGTTCTCGGAACCCTCCCGAGCCGCTGCCGGTCCGGGCCGATCACTTGGTTGACAGTTTTGCAGGGCGATCCGGCTGCTCCGCCGTGACCCCTCACTCGCATACCCAACTGCAGCGGCAGCGCTACTTGGGACTCAAGCAGAACCTGCATGATGCTCCCTGTGATCGGTTGGGGCTCGTGGGGTGGGAGGAGTAGAGGGGGGTAGCGTGTAGCGGCGTTGCCTGCGGCGGCTGTCGCGCCCCGGGGCCTACCAGACGCCGCAGGCTGTCGCTGTTCGTCCGGCTGCTTGCCGGAGCGGTATGAACCGCCTGGACACGGCGCTGGCCAGAGGGCGCGCGCCCGGCGCAAGGCCGCCACCAAGAGCACCGCGGACGGCTTGCCCGCGCATAGCTTCCAGACCCTGCTGGGGGACCTCGCGACGCTCGCGCTGAACCCGGTCGTGCTGCCCACCGAGTACCAGACCGCGATCACCGTCAGCACCAAGCCCACTCCGCTGCAGCGCCAGGCGTTCGACCTGCTGGGGGTCAATCCGAATCAGACTGTTCCCATAACCGTGACAGGTTGAAGGCCGCTGGAGAACAGAAAAAGTCCAATCAGCACAATGGTTTGCGCAAGAACTACGGCTTGGATCGGTGGTGAAGATCCGCCTAGCAGACACCCTACTCTTTCTGTGGCCTCCGCTCAATGCAAAGTCCCTGGGTCGATTCTCCGGTTTGCTCGACGTCGTGGTCATCGGAGCCACCCTGACCGCGGGAGCTTATCACCAGCTGACGGCTCGGCGCTCGACCGAGCGCATGGAAGGCATTGACCCGGTTCTTCCGGTGGACATGTTCTCTTGGGGCGCTCGTGGTGCTCTTACTGTTGGAGGATGTTCGCCGGGTCGTCGGATGGTCGCTCGTGGGGGTGCTGATCGCCTTCCTGGTCTACGTCATGACCGGGCAACGGACCCCAGGTTGACTGCGGTTCTCGGGTTTCGGCTTGGAAGAGGCCGCCCAGATCCTGTCGATGTCTCTGAACGGAGTATTCGGGATCACAACTGACACGTCTGTGCAGTTCGTCTTCTATTCAATCCTCTTCGGCGCGCTGTATGCCGCGATCGGTGGCGCCAGTTGTTCATCGACGTCGGGCTCAGAGTTGCCGGCGGTTGCGCCAAGGCTGCCGTGGTCTCGAGCAGTCTGATGCGGAGTATTACTGGCAGCGCTGTCGCAAACGTCGCCGGAACAGAAGTGTTCACATTGATGCGCCGAGCGGGCGACCCGCGCAAGATGGCGGGCGCAAGAGGCTGTGGCATCGACCGGCGAACAGTTGATGCCTCCCGTCATGGGCGTGGCCGCTCTCGTGATGGCCGAAATTCTGCAGGTCGATTACGGGCGCATCGCGCGGGCGGGACTAATCCCGGCGACGGCCTTCTATGTGACGGTTTTTCTGTCGGTCGATTGGCGGGCGCGCATGACGGGGACCGGCAACTCGCCCAAACAGGATCTCAAGCCGCAACAGCCCCTAGCGGCGCACCTCTATCCGCTGGCCCCGCCCGGGGTCCTGGTCGGCATGCCCATTGCGGGTCGTTTGGCGACCGATGCGGCTGTGATCGCCAGCCTGAGTTGCCTCGTAGTCTGAGATTTCCGCCGACCAAGCAGGTTGAATCGGGGGGCTCTCGTCGGGTTCGAGGCGGATTCCACCCGGCAAGCCAGTCAAGTGGCCGTGCCCATAGCGGCGATCGGAATCATCATCGCTGTCGCGATTCAGTCCAACTTGGCCTTGAAGTTCAGCAAGCAACTGCTGGCTGGCACGGGCGGCACCCTGCTGGGCGCGACGGGCCTGATCGTCCTGGGCTGTTTGGTGATGGGGATGGGATTGCTCACGGTCGCTGCATAGATCATCGGGGCGATCCTGTTTGCGCCGGCGCTCTTGAAGCTCGGAATCCCGGAGATGTCGGCCCATTTTTTCGTAATGTATTACTGCGTGCTATCGATGGTGCCGCCTCCGGTTGCTTTGGCCTCACTCGCTGCGGCGGGGATCATGGGGGGCCGTGCCATGGGCACCAGCGTCTACGCGTTCCGTCTCAGCTTCGTCTCGTTCCGAATCCCGGTCGCCCTCGCCTTTGACCCCATGTTGCTAGGCAAAGGGAATCTCAATTGGGAGGTCGCCGCGTCCCTCTCGCTCGTCGCCGGCACGATGGTGTGGGCGGTTGCCGTCGTTGGCTCTTGGAAACGATCCTTGCGGGTCGTCGAACGAACTTGGTGCAGAGCGAGCGCCGTAGGGGTCATTAGTGCGCCGGCTGGAACCTCGGAGTGGCTGGGGTCTCTTGGCGCCGTGGCTCTCGTTGGGCTTTGGTTACCCGTCGCAAGGGACGGGAGACTGTCCGCTCGGTCGCAATCCTCACTGGGGGCGTCTGCCTCGGACTCCAAGAGGATCCGCAGATGATTTCCCACGCGATCGCTACGGAAGGACTAGTCTCACCGCAAGAGGTGCGTTTGGCGTGCCGTGAGGGTCGTCTCATTGGCACCACGCGTGGCTTGGCATTCGGTTTTGTCCAATGCAGCCTCGTCGTACTTCGTGAGAGGTATGCGTACGAGTTCCTTCTCTATTGTCAGCGGAACCAGCGCGCCTGCCCCGTGCTCGAAGTCACCGACACAGGCGACCCGGAGCCGAAGCGTTTGGCTCCGGGCGCTGACCTCCGTACGGACCTCCCACGCTACGCCGTCTATCGCGACGGCAGCCGCTTGCCGGACGTCACGTCGATCAAAGATCTTTGGCGCGAGGATTTCGTGGCGTTCTTGATCGGTTCCGGAATCTCGTTTGATCAGGCGTTGGAGAAGGCTGGGGTGCAAACAACCCAGGACAGGTGGGTGTTGCGAACATCGCTGCCGACGGTCCCGGCGGGACGCTTCCACGGACCCCTGGTGGTCACGATGCGGTGGCTCTCTCCGGCCCAGGCCATCACTGCGACGCAGGTCACGGCGCGATTTCCGTTCAATCACGGGGCGCCGCTGCACATCGGCGAACCGACCTCGATCGGCGCCGACCTCATGGAGCCGTTCTTTGGCCCACCAGTCGAGGCGATCCCGTCTTCTGTCGTTCCCGTTTTTTGGGCCTGTGGGGTTACGCCCCAGGAAGCTGCGCTGTCGGCCAGGATCGACGTGATGATTACGCACTCTCCGGGGCATGATTTCGTCACGGATCTGGAGGCGGGCAAGCTAGCGCTGCCGTAAGGATCGGCGAAATCGGGATGTGTGTTCGGTGAGAGCTTCGTGCAGTCGAAAAACGACGGGCGCGAAGACGGTGGGGTGTGTGTCCGGCCCGCAACTATCAGGCATTCGCCGCAGCGTCGGAGGCTGGTTCCGACTTGAAGTGTCTGGCTGACGGGACATGAATCCCACGACCTCGAAGACTTCACACGTTGCGGATGGCCGATCCGGGACGTTTTGCGTGGATTGCCAGAGTCATATCTACATCCCGGAGGTTCTCGCTTTCCTCGAGAAACGAAACTCGCCACCAAGGGCGTATCGCCGCAACGGCGAACGGTACGTTCAGGTGGGAGATTGGACCCTCAAGCTTCGCCCAGGCCACACCAGCGTGCAAGCCAAGCTGGCGATGATGGACAGGCATGGAATCGATGTCACGCTGTTGAGCACCAACTTCCCGGGACCCGAATTGTTCGGTGCTGACGGACCGGCCATCGCCCGAATGATGAATGACTATGTTGCGGAGATCGCGCGAAGCCACCCGCAGCGGTTCGCGAGCTTGGCGGTCCTGCCCACTCAGAACCTTGAGGAATCGTTGAAGGAGCTGGATCGAGCCGTGTGCGAACTGGGTATGCAGGGCTTGCTTCTGTTCTCGAACCAGAACGGACGCTTCAACGACGAACCTGAATTCCGCCCGCTGATTCGGTGCGTCGAGCAATTGGGTATTCCCCTCGTGCTGCACCCGGCCCATCCGGTGTGCTTCGAGGCCACGAGAGGTTACGAGATGACGGGGGGCCTAGGTTGGATGTTCGACTCCACGATAGCATTGGCGCGGATGATCATGGCGGGGATTCTGGAAGAGCATCCGGCCCTGAGACTGGTGTGCCCACACTTGGGTGGGACTCTTCCGTACCTGATCGGTCGATTGGATCACCAAGTGGCGGTCCGTGGTCGGGGCGGAGAAGCCATCACAAGGTTGCCGAGCGAGTACTTGCGCACCGTGTATCTGGACACCGCTTCGGTGCTGGCTTTGACAATTCGCTACGCCTACGACTTCGTTGGCCCGGACCGGCTTCTGTTTGCGACCGACCACCCTTGGGTCGATCCGCAACTGACTCGGAACGCTGTCCAAGACCTCGAACTGCCGGAGGCGGATGAAAGCAAAATACTCGGGGGGAATGCCAAGCGGTTATTCGGGATCGACAGCCAGCGCAGCGGAGGCTTATTACAGGGGCCGTGTCAGGAGTGAAGCCTAGCAGGGTCTTGCTAGCTTTCCGCCCCTCGGAGGCTTGTGCGCAGTCGGGATTGCACCAAAGCCGCATCAGATCATGTGAGAAGCGCAACTTCATGGCCCTCACCCTCTAACAAGAAGCGGCCATTTCAGCTTGGAGTTGACAAGTTTTTTCGACAAGTTTTTTCGATTGACAGACCCTCGGGCCACTGCTAGAGTCCAATCTAGGAGTATAGGATCTCTAGGTGCCAAACGCCGTCCTTGTTTCAACAGTCTCAACTCCGTGCCAGCGATTGAATGGGGTCGACGTCGGCTCAATGGCTGTTCCGTATCCGGTTCTGGTCACCGCCCGCAAGTCACTGCGAGTAGACCCCAGTGTTTGAAGGCTTCATGCAAAGGAGTGTACAGATGAAACCCACGTTAGCGCAGTCGCAGATGAGTGGGGCCATCGCTTTGGCTTGCTTGGTCTTGGCATTGGTTCTCTCGGCCGGTCCCACTCTATTGGCGCAGGTCACAACAGCTACGTTGTACGGAATCGTCGTTGATCAGAGTGAAGGCGTCATACCCGGGGCAGCCGCCGAGCTGACGAGCGAGGGCACGGGCGCCGTCTACCGCAGGGAATCCAATGTGAACGGAGAGTTCGGCTTCACATTCATTCCTGCGGGCTCATACCGACTCCGCATTGAAGCAAACGGCTTCAAGACCTTGCAAGAAGTTCAGATCGGTCTCGGAGCGGCCCAAAACGTGCGCCGCACTTTTCAGCTCGAAGTTGGAGAAGTCACTGAGACTATAGAAGTTACGTCGGCCATTCCGCTAGTGAACACCGTCTCTGCGGAGCAACGGGAAAACATTGACACTCGCCAGATCAGCGAGTTGCCGTTGTCGCGCCGCAACATTGCCGGGGTGGTGACCCTGGGCACTGGAGTGGTGCGGAACTCCGGCGACATTTTCCTCAACGGCTCCGGACGTGGAGGCACACAGGTTTCTGTTGACGGAACCGACGCCACCTCGAACCCTGAGCGCCCGTCGATCAATATGTTCGGGAATTTCAACTACGTCAGCACCATCAGCATTGATGCGGTGCAGGAGGTGCAGCTCATCAAAGGGGTTATACCCGCTGAGTACACGCGCGCCATGGGCGGCAACCTCAACCTGATCACGAAGAGCGGCACCAACGAAGTCCACGGCACGCTGTTCGAGAACTTCCGCTCCGAGGAGCTGAACGCCAGGAATCAGCGCTTGTCCGGTAAGCCGGGCGTGACCTTCAACCAGTTTGGAGGTTCGGTCGGCGGCGCGATCGTGAAGGATCGCATCTTCGCGTTCGGCGTCTACGAGGGCTATCGCGAGCGAGCTTTTTCGCCGGTTAGCGACGACGTGCCGACGCAGAAAATCCGTGGCGAAATGTTAGCTGCAGTGCCGGCGTATTCGCTGTGGCTTGACACAGTTCCATTGCCGAATCAGCCGCATGACCCCGACGCGGACAGCGCCGAGTTCCTGGGAGCAGGGTCATTGCAGAACAATGAGAATCACTTTGTCATCAAGCCCGACGTGCGGATTACGGACAACGTGACCGCCACCGTGAACTGGACCCGCGGCCGCCCGGAACAGATCCGCCCTCGGGTTCAAGAGATCAATTTCCGCCGCTTTAGCGGCCAAACGGATCGCATCAGCGCCAATGTAACCGCTTTCGGCTCCAATTGGACTTCCGAGACTCGCTACGGCTACAACCGCAACGTGGTGGATCGCCTCGACGGGATCTTCAACGTCAAGGACCCCGACAGGGAAGAGCAGAAAGAGGGTTCGCGCCGCATCCCATGTGTTTCGGCTCTCGGCTTTGGCGGCTGTGGCGAGATTCTAACGCTTGGAGCACCCAGTTGGCAGTTCGATCAGAAATTCGCTCTCACCAAAGGGCAGCACTCATTGAAATTCGGAGTCGTGTTTTTCCGCCGCGGAATCGGACGGGCGAATATCGAGAATCCGTCGATCCGTTATCAGAATAAAGAAGACCTGCTGGCCAACATCCCCAATATCGCGCAGATGACTTTCGGTACGGATCGGTACACGGCGGTGTCGAATCAGTGGGGAATGTTCGTTCAAGATGATTGGCGTGTCGCACAGAACCTGGTTGTGAACTGGGGCTTTCGCACCGATTCGTTCGGACACTACACCGCTCAGGGGCCAGATGGCGGCCCCCCACACACCTACAATCGCGGGCTAGTCGATACCGACTTCACGCTGAGCCCAGTTCGGGATGTCAATGATCCCTACAAGAACGACCACATCAACCTCGCGCCACGCCTCGGCTTCAGTTGGAATCCGGACGGAGACGGAACCACCGTCGTTCGTGGCGGAGTCGGCGTGGTATTCACCGATTTGGCTGGAGAGACGGTGACCCAAACTGTGCAAAACTCGCTGAACGAGCCGTTCCGCGCGCGGCTTTCGCGCGCTGAGGTGATCCGCCTTGGATTAGGCTACCCGCTCTACAACGAAGATGTCCTACCCTTGGTGTCTGGAGGCCTGACTGGCGGGTCGCCACGCGTGATCGACCCGGGAATCGACTCCGGGTATGTCTACAACTTCTATTTCGGTCTCCAACGCGTCTTGACGGACAACGTCGTCGTGGAGAGTGCCTTCGTGGGCAACCGGGGCGTCAAGTGGCTCACATCTCGGATTGGGAACCCGGTGGACCGCTTCACCGGCATTCGCCCGAATCCGGGATTCAGCAGCTTCGACTACTGGGACAATTCCGATAGCACCCGCTATCTCTCATGGCAGACGTCTCTGCGGCATCGCTATTCGCGGAACCTGAGTGCCAATCTCCATTACACTTGGGCGAAGCAGACGGCTTATGGGGCTGGAGACACCGGATGGGTGGGCTCGGGGACGCAGGATTTCTTTGACCTGAGGTCCAACCGCGGCCTGGCGAATCAGGATGTCCAGCACGTATTCGTCTCGGACATAGTCTACGACCTGCCTGAGTTTTCGGGGATGGACAACCTCCTGGCTCGGGAGGTGCTCGGCGGCTGGCAGGTGTCGGCGATCTACACCGGCCAAACGGCCCTACCTGTCAACCTCCGCCAGCCGACCGCAATCTCGAGCTCACGGCCGGACTATGTTGGCGGGAGCCCCACGCTCGGCAATGCTCGCTCAACCCTGCAATACCTCAATCCCGACGCGTTTGCGGAAGTCCCTGAGACCACTGTCGGAGCGGCCGAGCGAGTCGGCAACCTGGGCAGGAACGCGCTCCGGGGGCACGGCCTCATCAATATCGACTTCAGCCTCGGGAAGAACTTTGCGATCGCTGAGAGTGCAAGACTTCAGTTCCGCGCCGATTTCTTCAATGTGTTCAACCATACAAACCTGAGTAGCCTCGAGGGAAACATCGAGTCAAGCAACTTCGGAAGGTTCCGAGGCACGAGAGGAGCTCGAGAAATCCAATTGAACGCAAAAATCGTCTTTTAGAGGGACGATCTAGTGCGAGATCCTTACCGCAAGACATGCTGTCGGGGCGCGGCCATGACTCTCGCCATGGCCGCGCCCAATAGGATGGACTAACGGACAATGGATGTCGTCCGGAACGAGGATCGGCGGTGGCGTCCGGAACGCCACGCGGTCCTCAAGCCTTCTACGAGGGTAAGCCCCGCCCATGAAGGTTGACAATATCACGATCGCGCTGATGGGTCTCCGAGGCAGGGGCCAGTCACTGGCGAGGCGCTTCGCCGCATTGCCCGACGTGGATTTCGCTTATGCCTGTGACGTCGACCAAAACGTCGTGGGTCCTGCCCTGGGCGTTATCGAGGAAGCCAGAGGCAAGCGCCCGCTTCTGGTGACGGACATTCGGCGCGTCTTGGATGACCAATCCGTCGACGCGGTCGTGATGGCGACGCCGATTCATTGGCACGCTCCGGGAACCATCCTTGCGTGTGAAGCGGGTAAGGATGTGTACGTCGAAAAACCGGCCTCCCACAACATCCGAGAAGGACGGCTGATGGTGGAGGCGGCCCGACGCAACGGCAGGGTGGTGCAGCTTGGGACGCAGTCTCGAAGCCGGCCGGTCACACAGGCCTTTGTGGACTATGTCCAATCGGGCAAGCTCGGCGATGTGCTAATGGCCAAGGTCTGGAACGTTCAGATGCGCAAGAACATAGGTCACAAGGCCGACGAGCCGGTGCCGCCCGGGATTGATTACGAGACTTGGACCGGGCCCCTTCCCAAAATGCAATTCAACCGCAATCGGTTTCACGGCACCGTCAACTGGCATTGGCACTACGGCGCGGGAGACCTTGGCAATGACGGGGTGCACTGGATCGATATCGCGCGCTGGGCGCTGGGGGTGGGGACTCCTCAGGAAGTCTCCGGAATGGGGAAGAAGCTGTACTTCGACGACGATCAGCAGACTCCCGACACGATGAATCTGAACTTCAACTACGACGACAAGGTCATCTCGTACGAGCAGCGGCTGTGGAATCCTTACAGCATGCAGGGTTCGGAGAATACGGTGGCCGTATATGGCACCGCTGGGATGGCGCAGGTGGGCCGGTGGAGCAATGGGCATCACGCATTTCGAGTCTTTGACCCCGATGGAACGCAGATTCATTACCAGCAGGAGCCGTCACCCGACTCGAACACCCACGCGCGCAATTTCATCGATTGTGTCCGGACTAGGAACCCCCCAAACGCCGACATCGGGATCGGCCACATCTCAACGACGCTGTGCCATCTCGGCAACATCGTGGCGCGTGTGAACAGGACGATTCGGGTTGACGCAACGGGCGAAAGGGTACTTGGGGACGACGAGGCCGATGCGTATGTCCGCAGGGATTACCGCAAACACTGGTCGACGCCACGGAGCGTCTGAGCTCGATGGATTGCCGTTCGCAGCACTGCTCACAAGGGGAAATGCCATGAACCGCAGGAGCTTCCTTCAGACGGGTTTCTTGGTCGCGGCATCAGCTCCCGCCGCCTCGTCGGAGACCGCAAAGCGAGCCCCGGCGAGCGACCGCGTGCGAGTCGCCTTGATGGGCGTCCGCGGACGAGGAGTGATCCTAGCGAAACGATTCTCCTCTCTTCCCGATGTCGAGATCCCGACCATTTGCGATGTCGATGAGAACGTGATTGAGCCAGCGTCGAAGATCATCGGGGAAGCGTACGGCAAGGCCCCCATTGTGGTGTCAGACATCCGACGGGTACTGGACGATCCCGACATTGACGCCGTTGTGATGGCTACGCCAATTCACTGGCATGCGGCGGGCGCGATCCTGGCTTGCCAGGCTGGCAAGGATGTCTACCTAGAGAAACCCATTTCCCACAACATTCGCGAAGGCCGCCTCATTGTTGAGGCGGCCAGCCGTTATCAACGTTTGGTCCAGCACGGGACGCAATCGCGAAGCCGCCCGGTTACGCAGCGGTTTGTGGGATACGTTAAGTCTGGGAAGATCGGCAAGGTTCTGATGGTGACGGCTTCGGATGTGCAGGGCCGGCCGTCGATCGGCCATCGACAGGACGAATCCATACCCCGGGGCATCGACTACGACACGTGGACTGGACCGATCCCGAAAATGCCCTTCAATCGGAACCGCTTTCACGGAACTGTGAATTGGCACTGGCACTTCGGCACGGGCGACGCTGGCAACAGCGGAGCGCACACACTGGATGTGGCGCGCTGGATCCTTGGCGTCGACTACCCGACGGAGGTCAGCGGTATGGGGCGGATGCTCTGCTTTGACGATGATCAGCAGACGCCCGACACGATGAACATCACCTTCGATTACGGTGACGCCGTGATCCACTACGATCAGCGCATCTGGAACCCGTATCGCGGGGAGGGCACCGAAGAGGGCGTTTTTGTGTACGGCGACATCGGGATGGCGCAAATGGGACGATGGGGCGGGGGCCATTGGGGCTTTCGGGTGTTTGATGAAGATGGGAAGCTAGTCCACTATGAGCAAGAGGCGACGCCCGAGGACGATACCCATGCTCGAAACTTTATCGACTGCGTGAGGAGCCGAGAGAGACCGAACGCGGATGCGGAGACAGGGCACATCTCGTCGACACTCTGCCACTTGGCAAATATCGTCGCGCGGGTCAATCGGACCATTCGTTTTGACGCCAAGAGCGAGACGATCCCCAATGACCCTGAAGCGAACAGCTACGTCAAAAGGACATACCGTGAGCACTGGTCGACACCCCGGGGAGTCTGATCCTGATCTTCCCAGTTATGCGGGCGCACCTCATCCGTCGGTGAGCTTCCGGCTCTCACGTAGTCTGAGCGCAAGTCGAAGTGGTTGATGAAGAGACGTGACTTTCTGGCGACCGGGTTGGTTGTAGCTGCTGGATCGGCGCATCCCCAGGTTGTCCCGACCTCCATGGAAGACCGGATCTGCGTTTTCACGGATCCCTTTGACGGAGACGTAGGGTTCAGCTACGGAGAGGTGGCCAAGATCCTCAGCGAGGCTGGCGCATCGGGACCCGATCTCACAGTCCGGCCAGGCGGCCTCGTGTCGCCTGACAGGGTCGGGCAGGATCTACCGCAGGCTTACGCGGCGTTCCAGGACCAAGGGCTGGTGGTCCCCATGATCAGCACCGCTCTCACCAGGGCCGGTAGCGAGGCCCGCTCGGTGCTCGGCACGGCAGCCCGTCTCGGCATCCCCTACTACAAGATCGGGTATTCCCGCTATGACGATATGAGCAGGTGGAAGGAGACTCAGAATGAAGTTCGAGAGGGTCTTGCCGAATTGGTGGAATTAGGCAAGGAGTACAAGATTCATGCGGGTCTCCACAATCACTCCGGTGCGGTCGTCGGAGGGTTCCTGTGGGATATGGCACAACTTCTCGATCCGCTTGAAGAGGACTGGATCAGCATCTATCTGGACCCCGCACATTCGGTGATCGAAGGCGGCAAGAATGGCTGGAATTTCAGTCTGCGCCAGACACTAGACCGGGTGACGATGGTGGGAATCAAGGACTTTGTCTGGGAAAAGGTGCAGGGGCAGTGGCGGACACGCTGGGTGCCGTTGGGCCAGGGGATGGTTCCATTTGACGAGGTGTTCGCGATTCTGGCCACGAAGCCGTTCCCAGGCCCAATTTCCCTACATCTGGAGTACTTCGAGCCAACTGGCCCAACCAAGGCTGCGCGCATCGACAGTAGCATCGCAGCGGTCCAGCGGGATGTGAGGTTCCTGCAAGATGTGATTAGGAGGACGTCCCCTCCCCGATGATGGAACAGGTTGAACGATCCAAGCGGCGCGGCACGCTATGTGCTGGCGCGGGCCTACACGAGACTACGCGACCACCTTGTGCACGACGTAGCCGCCGACATCCGTGAGTCGGAAGTCTCGTCCCATGCGGCGGTAGGTAAGCTTCGTGTGGTCATCCCCAGGCAATGCGGATGGTCGCCTGCAAGTCGTGGACATGCACAGGATCTTCTCTGACCCCAAGGCCGATGTCGTCGGTCTTGCTAATGACTTGGCCTCTGCGAATACCCCCGCCCGCCATCCAGATCGTGAAACAGTCGGCATGATGGTCGCGGCTCGCGATTTCGTCCACGTGCTCCAACTGGCCCAGCGGCGTCCGCCCGAACTCGCCATCCCACACGACCAGCGTGGAATCGAGAAGCCCTCGCTGCTTGAGATCCTTGATTAGACTGAAGCTCTGAGGGGATTCTGAGCACAACCTCTTCTTTATCAATCAGATGTGATTGAGCAGAATTGACCTCTACTGCCTACAAGCGGTGGTCGTGGGGGTCAGGGCCGGATTCCTTTCAGCAACTCGATGGCGTGGTCTTGCGCGGTGCTGAGCTGCGCATCAAGCTCGAATTTGGACTGTCGCGAGCTCTTCAAGCCCTTGATGCGAAAGAAGTTGCGCGTCACTCCGACCAGATCCGCCAGCAGGGTTCGGAAGCTGTGCAGCGGTGTACCGCCCGCGGTCTGGCGGGTGGCTTTCTTGCGCCGTGCGCTGGCAGATGGCGCCGTCGGTGCGACCGGATCGGGCGCACCTGCAGATCGTCGGTCTTAAGCGTGCGAAAGGCGCGCTCGACCCGCGTGAGGGCCTTGAAGCTGCGCACGCAGTCGGCCGCCGACAGGTCCTGGGCCGGCAGCGAAGTACGGATGATGTAGTCCCGCGTCTCCGCCGCAATCGCGTTGCCAGCCCTGTGGCCATGGCGCCTCGAGGCCAGCCCGGCTGACCCGTCACGCTCGTAGCGCACTGCCAGCCGCCGCACTTGCCGGTCCTTCAGACCCAGCCGCATGGCCGCCTCGCACTGCTTCATGCGCTTCTCCACCACGGCTTCGATGATCACCAACCGGTCGGCTTCCTGGATGCTCAACGTGATGTCGCTGCTGGGCACAATCCCTCCGCCGCCGCCCGTCAGAAGCGGACACTTAAGAATTGCCCAAGCCGGACACTACTCCTTTGCCGCAACGCCCTAGTGCTTCCCGGCTCAGTGGCGCTGAGGTACGGAAGCTCGCCCTGATTCATTCCAGCTGGCGATAACGATCCAGAGCAGCCGCAGCCTTCTCGACCTGCCCGAGCCTACGGTATGTGAGCCCGAGCTGGTAATAGGCCGCCCGCAGTTCGGGATCGAGGGAGACGGCTCGTTCCAAGTAGGACGCCGCCGTCTGATAGTTCCCCCGGGAAGCAGCGATCTTGCCTATCTCAAAGTGCGCTTCCGGGTTGCTGGAATTCTTCTCGGCAGCCTTTTGAAACGTGCTGGCGGCCCGATCCCGAAGCTGGAGGTTGAGGTAGTTGCGACCCGCCTTAAGGAGATAATCAGTGTTGGAGGGATCCAGGTCGATAGCTTGGTTGTAGGCGCCCTCAGCCTGAGCGTACTGCCCTGTAGCGCTATAGACGTCCCCTAGCGACTCGTGATACTGGGCCTTGTGCGGATCCAGTTGTACCGCGTCCCTAAAGAACTGGTGAGCTTCCTCGTGCAGGCCTAGATGAAAGGAGGCGACTCCCGCTCCGTATAGCAGGTCCGAGCTTGACGGAAATCTCTCGACTGCAGCAAGAAACAGCGCATGGGCTTCGGGTATGCCGTCGGTTCTGAGCAGCGTGATGCCGAGATTGTAGGTGTGGTCGGGGTTTATTGGTTCCTGTTCCAGAGCGCGGCGCAGGTAGAGCACCGCCCGACCGAGATCGCCTTTCTCCCGGTGGTTGAGGCCCGCGAGCATGAAGTAACTGGCATCGTGTCCGGAGGCGTCGGCCATTCGCTCGATCACTCGCAGGCTCGCATCGAATTGGTGGGTGCGGAAGTAGGCGCGAGCGAGGTCGTAATGGATGCCTGTAAGGCCAGGGTTCAACTCCAACGCGCGCTCATAGGCGGTGATCGCACTCGCGAACTGGTTGTATTGAATGAGTTCTCGTCCGAGGCGCACAGCCATCGCTACATCGAGGTTCGAAAGCCGCAGCGTTGCGTCAGCGTGTAAAGCTGCCGCAGCCTTGTCGTCTAGCCGTAGTTCGGTGCGCAGTAGGTTGAACAGGATGTGCGGATTCGTCGGGTCCAGGCGGTGAGCCGTTTGGAAGGTGTCAAGTGCCAAGGAGTACTGCTGGTTTTGAACGTAGATGTTCCCAAGATTGTTATGAGCGGCCGGCTGATTGGGGTCAAGTTCCAGCGAGGTTGCCAGGGCTCGGTAGGCCTGATCAAGCCGATGGAGGTGTATGTAGTTGACGCCCAGGTGATGGTGTGCTGGAGGATACCGCGGGTTGATCTCGATAGCCTTTAGAAAGGAGCCCGTAGCGCTGTCGTGTTTGCCTTGGCGGTCCAAGGATACGCCGAGCAGATCGTGCAGGTCCGCAATTCCGGCGTTGATCTGAAGCGCGTATCTGAACTCTTGTTCGGCAGCTTGCGACTCGCCCTGTTGGAGGTGTGCGACACCCCTCCGCATGTGGTCCCGAAGGGCTTGCATCTGATCCGCCGGGAGCGCCGATGCCAAGAATAGGCACAGCATACCGACCGCCGCGCCGAGCGCGTTCCTGCTATGGACCACGGCTCTCCAGACTCTACGGCCAATCTCCTCCCACGGTTGGTGCAGGGGGGCATGGCGAAGCCTCGGGCTGGGTTGGGTCTGATTCGATCTGACGCCTCGTGGCACTTGGAACCCAGCTCGGCAGACGGGCGCCGCCATTTGACGGCGGAATCCGTGGCCGCCCGCGTGGGGCGAAACCTTGGGTTCACTATAATATCAGCGACGGTGGGAGCGTAAAGTGGTGAAGACTCCGGCTTCTTGGTGGATTGCGGGCATTGGGGCGATGGTCCTGATCTCCTGTGTGTCCAGCCAGCCCGCACGCGCTCAGGGAGTGTCGAGTCCTGCCCAGAACTCGGATCGAGAATCCCCTGCCAACGTGTCCCTCGATCCCACAAATGTCCATGGACGCAATGCCGCACACAAGGCGACGGCTGGCCACCAGGAAATGCTGGACCTGCTGAAGAGCATCATTGACCGCACGCCGAACGAGAACATCTACCTTGGAGACGGCCAACTCCGGCACTTTCAAGGGATTCGAGCTTCCCTCTCTCCCGCTTCGCCGGACGCGGTGAAGTGTCGGCTCTTCGCCAAACTCGGGGTAGCCAGCCAGAACCTCGGCCACGAGCGGGACGCGATCGATTACTTCTCCAAGTGCTACGAACTGTTGCCGAAGCTGAAGTCGGAATTGCCGCCCAGTGTCGTGGAGGAGCTTGTCTTCCGGCTGGGCGTCGCCTACCTGCGGCTAGGCGAGACCCAGAACTGCTGCCTGCGCAACCAGCCTGAGAGTTGCATTCTTCCCATTCGCGGAGGGGGCATTCATACGGAAAAAGAGGGATCCACGCGCGCGTCGCGGTACTTCACCGAACTGCTCGGAATAGCACCTGAGGGATCCCCCATGCACCACCGGGCCCGGTGGTTGCTCAACATCGCGCACATGACCCTCGGAACACATCCCAACGGTGTTCCCGAATCACACCAGATCGGCTCGGAAGCTTTCCGGTCAGATGAAGAGTTTCCTCGCTTCCATAACGTCGCAGGGCGACTCGGGTTGGCCACAAACAGCAATTGTGGCGGCGCCATTGCCGACGATTTTGACAATGACGGATACCTCGACCTGATCGTGTCGACTTGGGATACGGCGGGTCAGATACGCTACTTCCGGAATGAACGGGATGGGACATTCGCAGAGCGGACCACGGAGGCTGGGATGGCAGGGATCTTCGGTGGGCTCAACCTCGTGCAGGCGGATTACGACAACGACGGAGACGTCGATGTTCTCGTGTTGCGTGGGGGGTGGTGGGGTCGGGCTGGCCAACACCCCAACTCGCTGCTCCAGAACTCTGGTGACGGCACGTTCCGAGATGTCACATTCGCGGCGGGGCTGGCCGAGTTGAATTATCCGACCCAAACTGCCTCATGGGCGGACTATGACAACGATGGCGACCTGGACCTCTACGTGGGAAACGAGTCGACCAGGCTGCTTTCGGCCCCGAGCCAACTGTTCCGCAATGACGGCGACGGGGCGTTTACCGATGTCGCTAGGCGGGCCGGAGTGACCAATGACCGTTTCACCAAGGCTGTGGTCTGGGGCGACTACAACGGCGATAGGTTGCCCGATCTCTATGTCTCGAACCACACCGGATTCAATCGTCTGTATCGCAACAATGGGGACGATTCGTTCACTGATGTCGCCCCAGACCTAGGCGTTGCGGGTCCGTACAAGAGCTTTCCGGCGTGGTTTTGGGACTTCGACAACGATGGCGTTCTCGATATCTACGCATCTGCTTACGCGGCTGGCATCGAGGATGTGGCCGCATCCTACCAAGGCCTGCCGACCCGCGTGGAACTAGCTCGCCTGTACCACGGCGATGGTGATGGCGGGTTTGAAGATGTAGCGGAACGACGAGGCCTGGGGCGCCCAAACTTCCCGATGGGCGCCAATTTCGGCGACCTCGACAACGATGGCTACCTCGATTTCTATCTGGGTACGGGTGATACGGACTACTGGTCACTGACACCCAATGTGATGTATCGAAACCAAGCTGGCGCTGGCTTTGCCGACGTGACAGCGGCGGGAGGTTTCGGCAACCTACAAAAGGGCCACGCGGTGGTATTCGCCGACTTTGATCATGACGGAGATCAGGACATCTTCGAGCAGATGGGCGGCGCGTTTCCAGGGGACAAATTCAATGACTCTTTCTTCGAAAACCCCGGGTTCGGCAACCACTGGATCACCGTGGAAGTCGTGGGTGTCCGAACCAACCGTTCCGCCATTGGAGTCCGACTGCGGGTCGTTGTAACCGAAGGCGGGCACAACCGCTCGATCTACAAGCACGTCAACAGCGGAGGCAGCTTTGGCGCCAATCCCCTTCGCCAAACGATCGGACTAGGCGAAGCGGCGGAGATCGAGCGCCTGGAGCTCTACTGGCCCACCACTGGGCAAACACAGATCTTCAAAGGTCTGCCTCTTGATCAACACATCCAGGTGGTTGAGGGGCAGGACGAATACTCGATTCTGAACCTACCCGTAGTCAGACTGGGCTCGTTGGCTGCGCGCGCGGCCCAGTAACACCCACAAACTGTTGGACTTCGACGATTCCAGCCCCCTCTTCGATGATCACGAGGCGGTTGATTGGCACCTCCGAGATCGTCTCGATCTGGCCGTTAGGCCAGCGGATCGAGAGATCCACCCTGCTCTCAGGTCCGAGACCAAAATGAAGCCGGCTATCACTCGAGGAGTAGAAACTTGACTGACTTAAGACAGCCTGCGCTTGTTTCTTGCCTCCATAGTGCGCGGTCACGGTCGCCCCGATTGCGCTACGGTTCGATCGGACTCCCACCAGCTTCACCTTCAGCCAGTTGGCCTTACCGCGCAGATCGTTGCGCAGCAAGGACGGCGGCTCGTGAAGATTCACGATGAGCACATCCACGTCCCCGTCATTGTCAAAGTCTCCGAAGGCGCAGCCTCGGCTGGAGTGCTTCGCGGACACCCCTGGTCCCCCTTGGTCTAGCAACTCCTCAAACTTTCCGGAGCCGAGATTGCGGAAGATGATCCGAGGGCAGTAATACGGGTAGGCGTCCAGCTTCCTGGCGACCTCCGGGAACACTCCACCGGTCACGACGAAGATGTCGGGGAGGCCGTTGTTGTCCAAGTCCGCGATCCCGGCCCCCCACCCGACGAAGCGGGTTTCGACGGCCAGTCCCGCTTGCGCGGAGACATCTTGGAAGAGACCCTCGCCGTTGTTTTGGTACAGGCCGCTCGTGTCGTCGGCAAAGTGCGTCTTCAAGATGTCCAAGCTTCCGTCAAGGTTGTAGTCACCGATGCCCAGGCCCATTCCGGCCTGCTCGTTGCCGTTCTCATCCACGGCGAGGCCGCGTTCTAAACCTTCTTCCGTGAAGGTGCCGTCGCGGTTGTTGCGGAACAGGAGGCTGTGTGTCGAGTCGCAAGCCACGTAGAGGTCAGGCCACCCGTCATGGTCAAAGTCCGTCGCCACAGCGGTCATGCCGTAGCTACCATGGGCCGTAGCGACGCCAGAAGACTCGCTAACGTCGTCGAACGTGCCGTCGCCCCTGTTGCGATACAGAAAGGACCTCCCCGAAGGCAAGCCTCTTGGTCCGCAGAAGACGGGAAGCCCCTTCCAGAAACAGTTGGGATTCTCGCCAGGCCTTGGCGTGGCATTGAATTCGAATTCCAAATAGTTCGCCACGAATAGGTCGAGATGGCCATCTCGGTCGAAGTCGACGAACGTGCATCCGGAACCCCAGCGGACGCCCTCGTGTCGCAGACCGGCCTCCTCCGTCACGTCTGTGAAACTGCCGTCTCCATTGTTTCGATACAGCACGTTCTGGCCCCAATAGGTGATGAAAAGGTCTTCGTGGCCGTCGTTGTTATAGTCGCCTATGCAGACGCTCGAAGCCCAACCGGTTCGCTCAAGCCCCGCTTGCTTCGTGACATCCGAGAAGGTGCCGTCGCGGTTGTTCTTGTACAGACGATTGGTCGCCGGCCCACGGTCGCCCTCGACTGTCGTGCCGCAGAGGATGAAAACGTCGAGCCATCCGTCGTTGTCATAGTCAAAGAAAGCCGCCCCGCACCCTGCGCTCGCGAGAATATGGTCGGTGCGGTTCGGCGATCCATAGACGGTGGGCCAGGTCAGCCCCGCTGAGCCCGCAACATCGGTGAAATAGGCGTGGAAGGGCAGACCCGAAGGCTGGCCCCGAACCGAGGGTTTCACGTTGCGCGAAAGCATTCCCTGTCCCCACGAACGGGCCGTGGGAAGGCCCAGAAGCGCAAGCAAATCGCGACGGGTCGGATGCATCGCATGGCAACTATAGCAGGCCAAGGCTGAGTCCCAAGCGCCGTCACTCCACGATCCCTGAGGCCGCGAACTCAGCCCCTAGCCCACCCCGAGCAGCCCCAGGATCCACCGACAACATCTTCCGGGTGCGCTTGTGACGGGTCGGCCCTAGTGAGGGCAAGGCCGAAGATGTTCTGACCACTTTGTTGTTTGATATCGTGGCAGACGCCGCTCAGCGCGGATCCAGAAATCTCGCTAGCGGCTCTCGGAACTGTGTACAGCCCAGAGGGAATTCATGAACCGAAGAAGCTTTCTTGGGGCCACTGCGGCGGGTCTGGCCGCCACGCATGCGCGAGTAGCCGCTGCTGACAAAGTGAACATTGGGATGATCGGCGTTGGACGCCGAGGGCGAGGTCTGCTTGGTGTGTATACAAGTCTCCCGGACGTCAACGTGACCCATCTGTGTGACGCGGATGAGGCGTCATTGGAGCGTGCTGATCAGGTGGTCGGGAAAGCAGGGAGGCCGAAGCCGACAGCCACGAACGACATACGGCGTGTGTTCGACGACAAGACGGTGGAAGCCGTTGTCCTCGCGACTCCTGATCACTGGCATGCACCCGCAACAATTCTGGCCTGTGATGCGGGAAAAGATGTCTACGTCGAAAAGCCGGCTTCACACAACATTCGTGAGGGCCGCCTGATGCTCGACGCCGCCCGGCGTAACAAGCGCATCGTTCAGGTTGGAACGCAGTCCCGTAGCCGGCCGTCAACACTTATGGCGATGGAGATGGTCAAGTCCGGTCAGATCGGCAAGGTCATCATGGCGAAGGCGTGGGACGTGCAATTGCGCGACGACATCGGCCACATGGAGAATTCCCCTGTTCCCGACGGAGTCGACTACGACACGTGGCTGGGACCGGCCCCCTGGATTCCGTTCAACGAGAATCGCTTCCACTACAAGTGGCACTGGCATTGGCACTTCGGGACCGGCGATGCTGGCAACGACGGTGCACACCAAATCGACATGGCCAGGTGGGCGCTTGGCGTGGATTACCCCAAGCCAGCCAAGGGAATGGGCGGCAAGATCTTCTTTGACGATGACCAGCAGACTCCCGACACGATGAACGTCACGTTCGATCACGGTCGGAAAGCACTGATTTGGGAGATGCGTATTTGGAACCCCTACGGAATGAACGGCCAGGAGAACGGTGTCGCCGTGTATGGGAGTGAAGCCACCATCCAGATTGGGCGCTGGAACCGCAGAGGGGGCTATAAGCAATTTGATCGCGAGGGAAAGCTCGTCGAGCACAACGACGCCGATGATGGGGCGGACGACCATTTGCGCAACTTCGTCGACTGCATCCGCACGCGGAAGTTGCCCAACGCCGACATTTCCATCGGACATCTGTCGGCGCTACATTGCCATTTGGCCAACATCGTTGCGCGAACTGGTCGCAACGTGGAGTTCGATCAAGAGTCCGAGCAGGCCATCAACGACGACGAAGCCAACCTTCACGTGGGTCGACGCTATCGGACGCATTGGAGCACTCCCAAAGGAGTCTAACGGTCGATCCCGAAGATCCAATTAGAACCGTGAATGCCGGCATCGGTGTAGGACCCCTGCCCTAGGCGGGATCAGCCGTTGAGCGTCTCAGCGGCACGGCACCTCGGCGAATCGTTCCAGGCCAAGACGCGGAGGCGCGGCTAGCCTTGATTACCAACTAGGATTCCACATGTGAGACTTGAGCGGCTTGTTGGGGCTGAAGGCAATGTGCAATAGGCACTTACCAATCAGAATCTGAATCTATTTGTGCAAATTTGCATGTCACTACCAATATTTTATGTGTGAAATCCCCCAGCTCGCTTGACGAACTCTGGGCGCCTCCGAATCCATGCCGAGGACTGCGTCGGCGAAGACCTCGCAACCCACTTTCCGGGCACTGACCCTGTGCTTTACAAATCCCATTCCATGAGCATATCCATCTGTATATCAATACTTTATAGCTCAGACGCCGACTTGTGTCCGCTCACTCCCCGCGGGCTGCCTGATGCGCCACCACACCTGCCCCCTCCCGCTGGCTGAACCTTCCACGCAGCCCCTTCATGCCCCCCTCCATGACATGTTGACATATAGTGGTCATTGCATGCTAACATGCAGTTAGACATGCAGAACCCCGCTCAGCACTTCCTCGTCCCCTCCAATCCCACCCACCGCCGCTACGAAGCCTTGCGCTGCCTCTTCGTCGAGCGCACCCCCCTCCCCGAGGCCGCCCGCCGCTTCGGCTACGCCCCGGGCTCCCTGCGCAACCTCCGCTCCGCCTTCCTCCAGCACCCCGACCAGCCCTTCTTCCTGCCCGACCCGCGCGGCCGTCGCAAGCCTCCGCCCGGCCCCGACCGCGACCAGCGCATCCTCGCCCTGCGCTCGGAACGCGACCTCTCCGCCGCCGAAATCGCCCAGCACCTCAGCGCCCACGAACAGCTCCCCGTCAGCGCTACCACTGTCTCCCGCGTGCTCCACCGGCACGGGGTGCCCAAGCTCTGGCGCCGCACCGCTGACCAACTCGCCCAACGCGCCCTCCCCACCCCCGCGCCCGTCGCCGACCGTCGCCTCCTCGACCTCGCTCCCCGCCGCTTCCGCACCGACTTCGGGGGCCTCTTCCTGTTCGCTGCCGACCTGGCCCGCCTCGGCCTCGACTCCCTGCTCGCGCGCCACCACCTGCCCTCCAGCTCCATGCTCCCGGCCGGCTGCGCCGTCCGCTCCCTGCTCGCCCTCAAGCTGTGGGGTATCGGCCGCCCCTCCCGCGTCATGCCCGAGACCCTCGATCAGGGCCTCGCCCTCTTCGCCGGCCTCAACGCCGTCCCCAAGCGCTCCTCCCTGACCGAATACTCCTGCCGCACTGATCCGCGCCACGGCCCCGCCCTGATGGATGCCTTCCACCACGCCATCCGCACCCTCGAGCCCCCGCTCGGCCTCGGCCAATCCTTCGACCTCGACTTCCACACCATTCCCTTCCACGGGCACGACGCGCTCATCGAGCGCCACTACGTCTCCAAGCGCAGCCGCCGCCAGAAAGGCATCCTCGCCTTCCTCGCCCGCGACGCCGACTCGCGCCTGTTCGCCTGGGCCGATGCCAGCCTGCGCAAGGCCGACCAGAACGCCGCCATCCTGCGCTTCGCCGAAGCCTGGAAGGACCGCACCGGCCAGTACCCGGCCGAACTCGTCTTCGACTCCCGCCTGACCACCTACGCCTACCTCGCCCGGCTCGACCAACTCGGCATCGACTTCCTCACCCTGCGCCGCCGCAGCCCCAAGCTGGTCAACGAGCTGCTGGCCGCCCCGGCCTCCCAATGGCGCCAGGTGACGCTTTCCAATGTCGGCCGCATCTACCGTACCCCGCGCATCCTCAACAGCACGGTCCGGCTCCGCGGCTACCCCCAACCGATCCGCCAGATCGCCGTCACCGACCTCGGCCACGAGAAGCCCACCCTGCTGCTGACCAACCAGATGGACTGCCCGGTCGCCCCCCTGATCGACCGCTATGCCCGCCGCATGGTGATCGAGAACACCATCGCCGATGCGATCGACTTCTTCCACATGGACGCCCTCTCGGCCGCCGTGCCGCTGAGGGTCGACTTCGACGTCCAGCTCACCCTGATGGCCAGCTCGCTGTACCGCCTGCTCGGGCTGCGGGTCGGCGAAGGCTTCGCCACCGCCAAGGCCCGCACCATTTTCGACAAGCTGGTGCGCGCCACGGGCCACATTGAGATCACCGCCACCGAGATTGTCGTCAGCCTCGGACGGCGGGCCAACAACCCGCTGCTACTGGCCGCCGGATACGCGGACCTGCGCGAGCCCCTCCCCTGGCTCGACAACCGCACCCTCCGGCTACGCTTCTTCTAAGGGCAGAATCGTCACATTTTTCCTGACCGTTGGGAATCAGGGCTAGGAGAGGGCTGCGGACGCTAGATGAAGGCGACGGACCCATCTCCCCGAGAATCGGTGGTTCTCTTCCAAGGCCGCGACGGATAGTGTTTGAACGCCTTCTCATTCACTTCGACGCCCCAACCGGGCTTATTGGGAATCGCCGCATGGCCATCCTTCACCATGGGAGGCCCATCCAGGACATCGCGACGCGCGCCGTCGTCGGGCGCTCTGTATTCGAGGATCAGGAAATTCGGGGTGGACGCTACGCAGTGGATGTTGACCATCGTCGCGAGCGGGCTCATCGAATCTTGAGGGGCGACCGTCATGTAATGGACTTCAGCCGTGGCCTCGATCTTCTTCATTTCCATGATGCCGCCGCAGACATAGATGTCGGGCTGGACGATCCCGAGGGCCTGGATGTTGATCAAATCGCGGAACTCGAACTTCGATTAGTTGCATTCGCAAGACGGGAGCGGAATGTTCACATGGTCCGCCAACTTCCTCATGGAGTCAGGGTATTCAGGTCGCATCGATTCCTCCAACCAAAATGAATAGTAGGGCTCGATCTCCTTGCCGACTCGAATCGCTCGCTTGGCCTCCAAGTCCATCAGGATGGTGTCCCGGCCGGTGGTGTAAGAGCCTGTCGTGCACCGCGGAAACCTGCGGTTTGGAGCCGTGACGCTCACGCTGGGGTGGCCGCCAAACCGACGTGGCAGTTGCGTCAAGAGAATTCTGCAAGTTTCGCCTCGATTTTCGTACCCAGGGGCACTCTTGCAGTGTGACCGCGGAGATTGCCCTGCCGGGGAGCCGTGGGTGCTGCTGGAATCGCCGGCGGCGGGGCAGCTACGGGGCCTCAACCCGCATATGACCGGTGGGGCCGCAGCGCTAGTCAGCGGACTGCTCGACGAGCTGGCCGGTGTGCGCGTTGGCACAAAGCACCTTCAGCGCACCGCGGGCAACCCCGTGCGCGACCCCCGCTCGGTCAACTAGACCGCCGTCATCAAAGGCGCAGCCAGCCGGGACACCAATCCGGACTCGTCCGAGTTCGCCCGGCGCATGCGGCGCGAGGCCAACCGACGGGGCTTTTCCGTCGCACGTCGGCGCATCATTCCGGGTGACGGAGGTAGTGGTCGGCTCAAGAACTCGGGGATGTACTGGACTGTGAGCGGTGCCCATGCCATTCTGGCCCTGCGCTGCTGCGCTCTCAGCGGCACCTACCAGGACTTCTGGGCCGAAAGGCCGAGCGCCCAGACCGAATTCCGAACGTAATGTCCTGTACTTTCTTGCTAGCTAACAGGAACGATAATATGTGGCAGTTCTGACTTGGATCTGTGTGCTACTCGTGCGGGTGGCTAAAGAGTTGACACATCGCCTCTCCGGAACCCGCAAGAGCGGAGATTCTACATGGTCGGATGCACCCGAACACTGTGGTGTGAATCCGCGATAGCTACTCGGGTTTTTCGGGATTCGACATAGCAAGGATGTGCGGCGCGACTACATCCCACGGCAGATCCATATCACAATACGTGAAGGCTTCGAACTGGCCGGTTGTACGCTCTCGCTGAATGACTACGAGGAACTCCTGGAGGGCCGAGGGAAGTTACCTACTGATTCTTGACTGCTCCCGCATACCGGCGCGATGGACTCAAGCCGATATGAGCGACAGCTTGGCTGCTGCAGTGCTTCTGGCCTGAATCACACGGAAGCTTGAGGTGGACTGCTTCGAAGACCACGCCGATCGTATGCGGTACGCAGAGATCCGTCGTCAGGGCCTGTCCGTCGGGTGCTGTCCAATTGAATCCCGATGCCGCAGCGTCATTGGTGATCGGATGGAATCCCCCGGGATTCCATGGAGCGCCGAAGACGCCAATTTGATCATCGTCCTGCGCTGCTTCCAACTCTCCAATCGCTCCGACGACTGCTGGGAGAACCGAGCCGCAGCATAGGATTCACAAATCTGTCGGGCCCTAGGCTGAACGCGGGTGAACTGTTCGGCCGTAGCTCAAGGATATGATATGAGCACCGCTGATATTGCTGTGAGATTCGCGCCTCGATCGTCCGTAGTCTTGCTCGTCTGCGTTTCCGCTGGCGCGCAGACAGATGCGTTGAATCCGAAGCATATCGAGTTCTTCGAAAAGATCATCCGTCCGATCCTGGCAGCGAACTGCTATCAATGCCACAGTTCCCGGGCAGCCACCGTGTTCGGAGAGTTCCGGCTCGACAGCGCAGCGGCGCTATTTCAGGGTGGCCGGTCCGGGCCCGCCGTGATGCCCGGTGATCCGGACTCCAGCCGCTTGATTCGGGCGGTGCGCTACGACTCCGAAGGAATCTCCATGCCACCGGCAGGAAAGCTGGGAGACCGGGAAATCACGGCGCTCACGGAATGGGTGCGTCTTGGCGCTCCTTGGCCGAAGAACAGCGGGGAGACCTCCGCAACCGCCGACGCTGATGAAGTCAGGGCCGCGGACGGCCACTGGGCTTGGCAGCCGCTCGCGAGCCCGGTGCCTCCGACCGTAGAGCACACGGACTGGCCCCTCGGCGGCATTGATCGCTTCGTGCTCGCCAAACTGGAGAGTCGCGGACTGACTCCCGTCGGCCAGGCGGACCGGTACACCCTGCTGCGGCGACTGGCCCTGGATTTGACTGGCCTGCCGCCGACAGCCTCCCAGATCCGGGAATTCGAGGCTGGGCCCTGGCCGGATGCGCTTGAGGCCGCCGTTGACGAGTTTCTCGCATCGCGCGCCTTCGGCGAGCGTTGGGGACGGCATTGGCTGGACCTCGCGGGCTACGCTGACACCCTGGGTCTCGGGCGACGGATTCCGTCGCTGCACGCATGGCGTTACCGCGACTACGTCATCGACGCATTCAATCGCGACAAGCCGTACGACCGCTTCGTGCAAGAGCAAGTTGCCGGGGATGTTCTCGAATTCGACGACGATATCCAACGTCGGGAGCAAATCGTCGCAACGGGCTTTCTCGCTATCGGGCCTTGGGCACTCGTGGATCAGGACAAAGTGAAGTTGCGGATGGACATCGTCGATCACCAGCTTGACACGCTGGGCAGGGCCTTCCTCGGGCTCACTGTCGGCTGCGCCCGTTGTCACGATCACAAGTTCGACCCGCTGCCGCAGCGAGATTACTATGCGCTGGCCGGGATATTCCGTAGCACGAGGACTCTCGACGCAAGGATGTCGGGTGTCTTCAGCGACGTCAATCGCACGCCGCTCCCCGAGACCCCGGAGGAACTGCGAGAGCGCGCCGAGGCGTTGGCGACCTGGGACCGGCACTACCGGCAAGCCCTGACAGAGCAGGCCAAGGCAGCCAGCCATGTAGAAGAGCTGGAGGCCAGGGTGAAGGCCCAAGAAGACACGGAAGCGGACCCGGCGGCGATTAAGGACCTGAATGATAAATTGGCCGCGGCACGCAGGAAATTGACCACGGCCAAGACCGAATCCGGACGGATTTTGCACTACGTCAAGCCGGTGCCGCCAATGGCCCTGGCGCTGGCCGAGGAACCAGAGCCGGAGAATGCCCGCCTCTGCCTTGCCGGCAACCCGCACAACCTTGGAGACGAAGTCCCGCGGGGTTTCCTCTCCCTCGTGCCTCTCGATCCGAACCCCAAGATCGCGAATCGGCGCCTGATCGGCTTCGGTTTCCAGAAGAGCAGCGGACGCCTCGAATTGGCTCGCTGGCTGACAGACCCCGCCAATCCACTGACCGCGCGGGTCATGGCCAACCGGATCTGGCACCACCTATTCGGTGCCGGGATCGTGGCCAGCGTCGACAATTTTGGCCTGCTGGGCGAGCGTCCCAGCCATCCAGAATTGCTCGATTACCTCGCGCTCCGGCTCCAGCGACTCGATTGGTCCGTCAAGTCCTTGATTCGCGAGATCGCGCTGTCTCGCACCTACCGGCTGGCGGCGTCGCATGACGAGCAAACCGCCGCCGTGGACCCCGAAAACCGCTTTCTCTGGCGCTCGCACCGTCGGCGACTGGAGGCTGAGACCATCCGGGATGCCGTCCTGCTCATCAGCGGATCCCTGGATCGCCGTGGTGGCGGCCCCAGCCTGCCATTCGATTCACGGGGCAGCGTCCGCATGGGACAGCCGCCGCTGCTGGCGCCAGGGTTGAAATTGCCCGATTCGATCCGCTTGCGCCGGACAGTCTATCTGCCCACGTTGCGGAAGTCGCAGCTGGCTGAGATGGATGTGCTGAATCTCTTCGACTTTCCGGACCCAAATACCGTCAAGGGCAACCGGGACGTTACGACCGTGCCCACGCAGGCCTTGTACCTGATGAACTCCCCTTTCCTCATCGATCAGTCTCGGGCTGCCGCCCGGGCCCTGCTCGCCGAAGACGGCCTGACGCCGGAGGAACGAGTGCGGATTTTCGTGCTCAAGGCATTGGGCCGGCCTGCATCGGACGCCGACATCCGGCTTGCGACCGCCTTTTTGCGCGATACTGAAGCCGGTCTCGGACCGACCGAGGCGTGGGCGCGGTACTGTCACGCCGTGTTCGCCTCAAGTGAGTTCATATTCCGGAGTTGAGTCTCATGGTGTCGGCAATGAATCGCAGGGAGCTGCTGGGCCAATGGGGATGCGGATTCGGGATGCTCGCCCTGCGCGCGCTGCTGGCGGAGCCGGCGAGTGCAAGACCCGATCCACTCGCACCCAAGCCTCCGCATCACGCCCCACGAGCGAAACGGGTGATCTTCCTGTGGATGCAAGGCGGTCCTTCCCAGGTCGACCTGTTCGACCACAAGCCGTTGCTGGCCCGGCGGGATGGGGAGGAAATCCCGTACACGCTGCCGTCAAACCGATCGATGCCCGGGGTCACTTACTCCAGGTTGATGGGCTCGATCGCCGAGTTCTCTCCCGCCGGCCAGTCCGGGATTTCAGTCTCCGAGCTCCTGCCCCACCTGAGCCGCCATGTTGACGACATTTGCCTGCTCAAGGCGATGGAAGCCGACAGCGAGGCACACGCGCCGGCGGTCCGCCAACTGCACACGGGCGCGACGCAGCTCGTCCGGCCCTCGATCGGGTCGTGGGTCGCCTACGGATTGGGCACGGAGAATCGCAATCTCCCGGCGTTCGTGACCATCTCTCCTAATGTCACCGGCGACGGCGGCAGCGTGCAGTTGTACGGCAGCGCGTTTCTGCCTGCCGTTTTCCAGGGCACAGCTCTGGGCAGTTCCGCGACCGGCGCGAAACAAGCCACGATCGGTTACCTCAAGGACCCGTCGACGCGGCCCGAAATTCAGCGCCGCCAGCTGGACTTGATCCAGGAGATGAATCGCGGACACCTGGACCGACTCCATTCCGACCGGCATCTCGAGGGCGTCATTGAGTCATTCGAACTAGCCTTCCGGATGCAGGCGGAAGTGCCGGAGCTTGTGGACATGCGGGGCGAGTCCCAGACCACGCTCGATCTCTACGGAATTGGCACGAACCCGACGGACGATTTCGGCAGGCAGTGCTTGCTGGCAAGGCGCTTTGCCGAGGCCGGCGTTCGATTCATCCAGATCACATCAAACGGATGGGACAGCCATGCGAATATTCGGAGTGCACACCCGGCGAAATGCCGGTCAGTGGACCAGCCGATCGCCGCGCTGATTCAGGATCTCAAGGCGCGCGGCCTCTTCGACGACACCCTGCTTGTCTGGTCGGGAGAGTTCGGGCGCACCCCGCACTATCAGGACTTGCAGGATGGCGCGGGCAATCCTGACTCGTTCGGACGCGGGCACAACCCGTACGGATTCTGCGCTTGGCTGGCCGGAGGTGGCGTCCGGGGCGGAATGACGTTCGGCGAGTTGGATGAGTTCGGGTTCCAGGCCGTCAAGGAGAAAGTCCACATGCATGACCTGCACGCGACGATCCTGCATCTGCTCGGACTGGACCACGAACGCCTGACATACAGGTACAGCGGACGGGATTTCCGGCTGACAGACGTCTATGGTCGGGTCGTCAGGGAAATCCTTGCCTGAGGGGCAGCCTGCCTGGGAAACGCTGTTCGCTTCGGTCGGACCTTCCCGCGGCTAGCTCAATGCGACGGCTCCGGACGTGCCACGGTCGGACCTGTCGATCGCCGAGAAGAATCGTGCGGCCTGTTCGATAGCCCAAAACCGAGGCCGTCCGCGGGCAACGAAGGCGACGTGACCGCCATGCTCGGGGCTCAGCGACAAGAGCCAGGGGTTCTCCCTGAGCGCGGGCAGGTCATAGGTCTCAAACGCGATGAACGGATCGTCCTGGGCTTGGATCAACAGGCAGGGCAACCGGATGTCGCCGAGAAAGCCCGCGGCCGAGCAGCGACGGTAGTAGTCCGCCGCTCCCCGGAACCCGAACGATGGGGCTGTAACCTCGTCGTCGAACTGCCAGATTGAACGCACTTTCGCAACGGCGGGATCCGGGATGACATCCGGCATCACCGCGCTCTTGCGCCGCACCGCAGCGCGCAATTGCCGCAGAAATCGCCGCTCGTAGATGACGTTCCGGGGACGCCCGATGTTCTTCGAACACAGGTCCAACTGCACCGGCGCGGAAATCGCGCATATTGCGCGGACATGCTCAGGCGGCGAGGTCCCCCACTCCCCTGCCAGCTTGAGCGCGATGTTCCCTCCCATCGAGAAACCGAGCAGATACAGCGGACGCGGCGCCAATTCTTCGACAACCTTCCGCAAATCGACGGTGAGCCCGGAATGGTAGAGCGTGCGGCATAAGTGCTCGGTGCCTCCGCAATTGCGCACATTGAGGCGAATCGCATCGAAACCGGATTCCAGTGCGGTCCGGGCACCGGACAGCATATAGGGCGCCCGGTCGCAAGCAGTCAGACCGTGAATCGCAAGAACCGCGGGACGTGCCCGCGGCTGCCAGTTCCCGGGCAATTCGTTGACCTTCGCCAGGACCTTGGTGCCAGGCTCCGTCCCGAAGAGTCGGGAAGCTGTCGGGTAGCGTCGCTCGTCAAGCAGTCGAGGCCAGTATCTCCCCAGCACCGTCTGCAGGTCGCCTTGCCGCACCAAAGGCCGGAAGGGGATACGCCACTGTTCGCCGCGAAGGAATCCGGCCTCGGCACGAATCGGGCGTGGACCCGCTTGGACGCTACTGGGCGGCACGGGGGCGTTCGGCCAGCAAGAGTTCCAACTCGCTCCGCAGCCTGGCTTCCTTGTCGGTCCAGAACTCTTGGTCGCTCCCCGAGTGCTCGTAGCGGATCATGCCGTTTCGGTCCACGATCATCATGTACGGCACGTAGGCGCGCGCCATGACCGACAAATCCGCGAATCGCATCCAATCCGAGCGGGTCGAGACGCCAATCGGGAACGCCACGTTGTGCTTTTTCCGGAACGAGTCAATGTTTCCTGGTGCAGAAGGGTTGACCGCCATCCCGAGGACTTCCAAGCCGCTATCGGCGAACTCCTTGTAGATGGGAGCGAAAGCCTCGCATGTCTCCTGGCAGTGCGGGCAATCGGTCGAAATCCACAGCACGGCAACCACCTTGCCCCGGAGACCTTCGAGCGAGACAGTTCCCCCACCCGTGGTCTTGAGCGTGAGGTCAGGGGCTTCGCGAGGCACACTGCCCGCCATGGCCAAAGTGCTGCAGAGCAGGGCTGTCAGAATGCCCAGGGCAATTCGCAAAGAAGCCATTCGGTTCATCGGCTTGACCATTCCGCAATGTATCACACGCAATTCCTCTCCTGACGACGCCTGGGCCGGTGCACCGGCGGCCGCTGCGCGCACACGTGCCGGGCCGGTCAGCGCGATACGATCGACTCGGCGTACAGCAGGTCGCCAGTCAGTCCGTCGTAGTACTGGAACACGGCCTGGGGATTCTCGTAAGCCACCCAGCGGTCGCCAGTTTCGAGCGGGTTGTTGAACACGTTGTTCACCTGTACGACGCAATAGATGGGACGCCGCCGCCATTCGTTCGGTGTGCCGTTGACAATGAAGCTCGACCACCGGATCTCCGTGTCCCGACCGAAGGAATCGTAAGGCCCCGACTTGGGCCGGTTGCCCTCCGAGCTAAGTGGGTGGTTCGTCGAATTGTGCGGGCCGGAAGCGAACTCCCAGACTCGGTCGGTCACCTTGATCGCGAAGCTGTTATGCAAGTCCCCTGTCAGGACAAACACGGGCTTGCCCAGCGCATCCCAGAACTCGATCATGTCCTCTCGCTCCCAGAGGAACGCGGTCCACGCGTCATCCTTGTTCACGATCGAGATGTTTGCCGACCCCGTCCCGCCGACATGCGAGATCGAGAAGTTCACGGACGAAACGATGAAGAAGAAGTCGGCATCCGATTCCTGCATCGTCTTCTTGACCCATGCCTTCTGCGTTTCGCCCAGCATGGTCCGGCCAATCTTCGCGCGATCGTTCGTGTCGTGCATCATGCGGTAGGATCGCGTGTCCAGATACAGGAACTCCGCGTTCGAGACCCGTGTGCTGAAGTACGATCGGCGGCCGACCGAATAGATCGGGTTGCCGTCCTCCACTGCCTCCGGCCGGATCCGCAGCCGATTGGCATCGAGCACCTCGACCACCTCGTAGACCTTCGAGTTCGGATCGCCTCCCTCGTCATCCGGGTCCGAGCCGTCCGGATTCGGGCCCAGGAGCATCGCGCCCCAGTTCGGCGTGCCCCAGTGCACGTGCAGCGTTGACTCGGCGGAAAGCCCGCTGAAGTCGGCCTCGGGATCGGTCAGGATGTCGCTGCCTGCTTGCAACTGGGCTCGACCGTACACGATGCCGGGCGTCTCGGGCACGGGATTGCTCCAGGCGAGGTAGTCGTACCAGGCCCGAGTGCCGACGTCGCGGAACACAGCCCTCCGATTCCGCCGGCCGACCTCGCCGGACCCGTAGATGTCGTTGAGAAGCTCGTGGTCGTCGAACGTGTAGTAAGAAGGTACGTTACGGTGCCAGGCGCGAAGGTTCGCGCCCTTCTCGAGAAAGTCCTTGTAGTTCTGCCACACGCCAACGATGCTTGGCATAAGAGCCACTTCGCGCGGCGTGGCAGCTTCGTCCACCGCGACTTGCTCGCGCCATTGGTCAACCCCGTAGAGACGTGTTTCGTTCTCGTACAGCCAGTCCCCGTTCAGGATCGCGAAGTCGACGGCGCTCTTGTCGGCACCGTCGGTAAGCTGGCGCAACATGGTGCCGTGCGTGAGAAGCTTGGGGCCGATCGGGCTGCCGCTTGGGTTTTGGTTGTTGCCGCAGGCGAACTCGAACCGGAAGTTGAACCGGCCGTCCGGGTTGTTATCGGTCCGCATCTGGTCGCCATCCGGAAGAGTGTGGAACGATCCCGATCGCTCTTCCAGGCCGGCCGGCGCGTCACCAGCCCCGATCTCATAGTGATACTTGGTGCCCGGTGCCAGCCCGTCGATCAGGACCCAGCCAGTATTGTCGTCGGCAAGAGCCGTGGTCGCGCTGGCCTTGGAGGTTAGCTCGCCCGGCTCGGTGCCGTAGAAGACATAGAATTCACCCGGCCTTGAGGTGCGGGCCCAGACGCCGATATGGTCATGTCCCTGCCTACCGAGCACGGGACCGTGCGTGATCGTCAGGCCACTCGGGTCCATTTGGCCCCCGCCAGGACCGCAGGCAGAAAATAGCATGCTCAAAGCGAGAGTGGCTAGGAGAGTTTGTCGCATCGCTACGAGAGATTACCAGACTTCCCCTGGCCGGCGCGGGGAGCATCCGGGACGGTCGGCTATCCGCTGTACCGTCCCGACGCAAGATCGCGCACGATCTGCTCGTCCCCCGCGAGGAAATCGTAGCTTGGCAGTTCCTCGGGCCGCTCCCAGCTGACCGCGGCGAACTGTGACCCGTCGATCCCACCGCGATACGCCGCGACACGGAAAAACACCAGCCGCAACGGATCCTTGCCTGGGTAGGCGAATTCGTATTCCACGAGTCGCTCAGCCTCCACGCCATCGATGCCGAGCTCTTCCTCCAGCTCGCGCTGCAGCGCATCACCCGGGGTCTCGCCGGCTTCCACCTTGCCGCCAGGGAATTCCCATTTCCCGGCGTGGGCCTGATCCTCCCGACGACGGCAAATCAGGATTCGCCCCTCGCGCTCAATGAGCGCCGCGACCACGATCGTCACGCGTCTCCCGCCGCCGGCTTTGCATCGAGGGTCCGCCAGCAGTACCAACTGGCGATGCTGGCATAGGGCCTCCAGGGCTCGGCCAGTTCGATCGACCGTCCTTTTTCCGGCAGGCCGGCCAGACCATGGAACCGCTGCAACGCGCTCCGCACTCCCAGGTCTGCGTGCGGGAACACGTCCGGCCTGCCGAGAGCGAAGATCAGAAACATCTGGGCCGTCCACTCACCGATTCCGCGGAGGCATGTCAGCCGCTCGATAATCTCATCGTCGCCAAGAGCATCCATTGCATCCAGATCGACCTCGCCTTCCAGGATCGCGTTGGCCAGGCCGAGAACATACGACGCCTTGCGGCTCGAATACCCGCAGTTTCGCAATCCGTCCTCGCCGCACGCCCGCACGGAGGCAGGGTCCAGGGCGTCCGGGGCAACGCTCGCTTTCAGGCGGGCAACGATCGCGCGCGAAGCGGCCGACGAAATCTGCTGGGATGTGATCGATCGCACCAGCATCTGAAACCGGTCCGGCTGCAGTTGCAAACTGCATGGCCCCAAACGGCGGATGGCCGCTCGCATGTGCGGACAGGCGCTTTCCAAGTGGCGCTCGGCTCGGCCGACAATTGCCTCGAACGGCGTCATCCCTCGTCCCGAATTTCAGGGCTCAGGCCCCGGAGCCGATACGCCATCAGAAGCGCTCCCACAGGCGCGTCATGCGCGGGCTCGCCGATTCGAAGGTCCAGCGGCTCCAGGCGGAATTCGAACGATTCCCGCACCAAGCGGCTATGGAAGACGCCACCGACCGGATAGATCGTCAAGTCCGGGTCGCTTCTAGGCAAGCATCCTTCCACTATCTCCGTGAGCGACCCGAGCACCGATCCGGCTTCCTTCATTACCCGGCAGGCGACTGGGTCACCTTCCGTCGCCACAAGATCGACAGTGGGAGCGAGGCGGGCAATTCGGTCGCGCGGCCATTCCGAGGTATAGAACCGATGCAATGCCTCGTTCACGGTCTTCGATGCCGTTGCCTCGATCAATGTCTCCCTCAGCGCCGTCGGCTCGCCCCAGCCTTCCTCCGCTGCCAGCGCCTTCCGAACCGCGCGCCGGACAATGTCGAAGGCTCCGCCCTCGTCCCCGAACGCATAGCCCCATCCTCCACAGCGCACGGTGCGCCCGGCCTGATCCCTCCCTAGCGCCATCGAGCCGGTGCCGGCAATGACAGCGATTCCGGGCATTCCCGGCGAGGCGCCCTCCAAGGCCGCGTCCGCGTCTGTCGTGACTTTGACCGCCCCGGCCCGAATCGATTCGTTCAAGATCGCCTCCTTGCCGCCCGGTCCGCCGCTCATTGCGAAACAAGCCGCCTCGAAGGCGGATTCTTCCGGAAGGCGGGCTGCCTGGAGGGCGTCGCGCAGCAGGCCTGCCATCACCGCCCCGAGGTTGGTTTCCCCGATTCCCGCCGAGACTTGGTTGCCGGGCCCGCCAACCGCGCGGGCAAGGATCGCTCCGGACGCGTCGCCGACTACGGCCCGAGTCGAAGACTGCCCACCGTCGACACCCAGAAAGAGCCTCCCCCCCGACATGCTCTAGAGGCCCAGCGCTCGGCGATAGCAGTGGCGCATCAGCAACCGCCACTCCAGCATCTGCAGCTCCAGGGCCCGGGCGCGGCCCAAGCCGTCTGAGGATGCGACGGCGCAGTCATCGACGAATTGAAAAGGGTCCCAAGACGCGCCTGTTTCGCTTTCAATGTTGGCGTACACCGGATGCGACCCAACGCGACGGAACCAGTACTTGGCGTTGCTCCAGTCGCCCTCCTGGCGGTGCATGATGCCATGCCAGTAACTGCCTGTTGCGGTTGAGATCCGCTGCGAGATGCCATGGGACTCATCCAGGGCGGAGAAGTACAGGTACAACCCGGAGCGAACACACTCCGCGTAATCACGGCGGACGATCGGACCGCCATCGAAGAGGTCGTCTGCCGACATTGAACGCAGATGCTCGAGTTGGGCCGTCTCCCTGGGGGCGCTCGGCACCAGTGGCATTTCGGCCATGGTGCCCGCAGGGCCAGCGAGAAGGCCCTGAATCGCGGACGAGAAATCGGACCTGTCGGCTGGCATCTCGGATACTACGGTAGCCACGGCTTGGCGGCGCGGTCAACGGACTCGCGCTAAGGAACGTAGAGTACTGACGCGGCCTCGCTCGGCGGAAACACCGAAAACACTGCGAGGAGCAGCGAAAGGCCGATCATGATCGTCACGGCCACGCCTGCAACCAGGTTGTACAGAGGCCCGTTCGTCCAGCCGTGCATCAGGTCGCTGCGATTGACGAGCTTCACGATGAAGATCATCACGACCGGCAACAAGATGCCGTTGAGGACCTGCGAGAACAGAATCATGCGCACAACCGGGAAATCGGGAATCAATACCACGCCGGCTCCGAAGACGATCAGGAGGGTGTACATCCAATAGAACGACGGTGCCTCGTCAAAATCGTGGTCGACACCCGATTCCAAGCCAAGCCCCTCGCAGACCGAATAGGCCGTTGAGAGCGGCAGGATGCTCGCTGCGAACAGCGACGAGAACAGGAGCCCTCCGGCAAACAGCGCGTATGCATACGGACCCAGCGGATGCAGGGCCTGGGCAGCCTCCTCGGGGCTCTGGATCGATCGCGGCCCGTGCTCCCAGATCGCTCCGGCGCATGCCACGATGATGAAGAAAGCGACGACCGCCATCAACACGCACCCCAGGATCACCTCGACCCGCGTGTCGCGGTACTGCTTGACATCGATCCCTTTCTCCACGATGGCAGCCTGAAGGTAGAACTGCATCCACGGCGCCACCGAGGTGCCAACCATTCCGATGATCATTGCGATATATCCGGGATCTTTCTTTAGCACGGGAGCAACGGTACTGCGCATTGCGGCCGACCAATCGGGATCGACGAGCACTGCCGAGACCAGGTACGCCACGTAGAAGGCGCTCGCCGCAAGGAACACTTTCTCGACACTCTGATAGGTGCCCTTCACAACCAGACCCCAGATCAGCAGGGCACCCAAGGGGACCGACACGTACCGGCTTACGGGCAACAGCTCCATGGCGCCAGCGATTCCGGCGAAGTTCGCAGCGATGTTGGCGAAATTGACAACCAGCAGCAGGCCCATGAGTAGAACTGTCGTGCGCAGTCCGAATTCTTCACGGATCAGATCGGAGAGCCCCTTGCCCGTGACCGCTCCCATGCGCGCGCACATCTCCTGGACGACAATCAGCAGCAAGGTAATCGGCAGCAGGGTCCACAGAGGCATGTAGCCCCAGCGGGCACCCGCTTCGGAATACGTGAAGATGCCGCCCGCATCGTTGTCGACCATGGCCGTGATAAAGCCCGGGCCGAGCACGGCAAAGAATGTCAGCAGCCGGCCCCGAGCCCGCCTGACCGTGTTCATTTACAGACCCCGCTCGATTTCGGGGCTGAGATACGCAATCACGTCATCGGCTTTGACGACTCCCTGCAGCCGACCGTCATCGTCCACGACCGGCAGGGAGTAGAGATTGTACTTGTCGAACAATTCAATGATCTCGTCGTGTTTCGTGTCCATCCCCACCTGCACGGTTTGCTTGTAGGCAAGTGTCTGGACGGACACGTCGGGTCTCGCGACAGCCAGACGGCCCAGCGGGACCGTGCCCGCCAAACGGCCTTCTGTATCGATCAGGAACACGTGGGTCAACCGTTTCAGGAGGGCATCCTGGCCACGCAGCCTTTCGACTACGTCCGCCACGGTCGACTCCGAGGAATGCGCCAGGTAGCGCGTGCCCATCATGCCCGCCGCGGTGTCGTCATCGTATTCCAGCAACTCGGCGACCTCGCCGGCCGGTTGCTGCTCCATGTCGCTAACGATCTCCTCCCGCGCGCTCTCCTCAAGATTGGCCAGCGCGTCAGCGGCCTCAGCCGGGTCCATTTCCTCGAGGATGTCCGCGGCGCGGCCCGAATCCAGTGAGTGCAGGATCGACGTTTTGACCGTCGGCTTGATCTCCTCCAGAGTGTCAGCCGCGTGCTCCTCGTCGAGCGTCTCGAAGAGCGCTTCACGCTCGTCTGTCCCCAGTTCCTCCACGATATCGGCCAGGTCCGCGGGATGGATGCGCTCGAGCCGGTCATGGGAGATCAGCAATCGCAAGCGCCTCAGGGGGTCCGGCTCGACAATGTTGCAGGCTTCCCAGGGAATCGAATTGGGAGGCATCTTGGCCTGGACATCGCGAATGATCCTGTTCGGCAACACCCCTTCCACCAAGCGCCGGAACGCTCCCTGAAGGCCCACACCCACTTCGTGGACCCAGAGTTGCTCGTTACCGTTCAGGGCAACGCGCAGGCTGATGTCATTCACCCGAACAACCTTCCGCCCGTTGACATCGATGATCTGCTGGTCCAGCAGATCCTTGGTGAGAAGCAGGTGGTAGTCGTCGCCGTGGTACGGAGTGAAATTCTCGTCCGACAGCCGGATGCCGTCTTCGTCGAAGGCCAGCACCTGGTCCCAGCGAACGGCGAACTTGGTTCGTCCCGAGCCGAAAAGAAATCGCGCGATGCGGCGAGGATGATCCCTAGGGGCGACCGCCGCTTCCCGGACACGCCCGATCCGCGTTCCTTGCGGACCGATAAGCCGCATGCCGGTCAACTCCGTCAAGTAGACCAGCCGCTCGGACTCTGTGCGTATCCTCTCCATGGCCAAATGGCCGCGTTCCGGACGGCGGCGCAGAGCGTGCGCCGGCGACGTGCGGCTTCGCGCTGGCGTTGCGACTTCCAGGGTCGTCAAGCATTGTTGACGCGTACTCTCCCTCTTTTTTCATCATGCCGCAGCGGGCGGAGCGGCGCAAGTCCTTCCGGGACAGCTTTTTCCCACCCGGCTTCGATCCGAAGCAGGCGATTGTACTTCGCGAGCCGCTCTGACCTCGTGACGGAACCGATCTTGATGTAGCCCGCACCGGCGGCAACGGCAAGATCCGCCAGAAAGCTGTCCTCGGTTTCACCGGACCGGGCCGAAACCACTGCCGCGAAGCCCGCTTCGAGCGCCCGGTCAACCACTTGAAGGGTTTCGGTCAACGTGCCGATCTGATTCATCTTGACCAGCACCGCGTTGGCGGCGCGGGACTCGATCGCCCGTTCCAGCCTGGCGGGATTCGTTGCCAGCAAGTCATCGCCAACCAGGGCGCAGCGCGATCCAAGCGCTCGGCACGCCCCCCGCCAGCCGTTCCAGTCATCCTCGGCCAGAGGGTCTTCGATCGCAACGATCGGGAATTCCCTCGCCCAACGCTCAAGCAGGGAAACCAAGCCGGCAGCGTCAAGGGAGCGTCCCTCGCTGGCCAGGTGGTACTCGCCTTCGCGGTGGAAGTGCGTAGCGGCCACGTCAATCGCGATCGACACTTGGTTGCCGGGATCGTACCCGGCTTCCGCGATCGCTCGGACCATGTACTCCAAAGCCTGCTCGTTGGAATCGAGCCGGGGCCCCCAGCCACCCTCATCCGCCACTCCGGACGGCGCGCGACCGTCCCGCGCCAGGATCTCGCGCATGCTGCGATGGATGGCTGCAACCGCTTCCAGCGACTCGGCAATGGAAGTGCAGCCGTGAGGAACCGCCAGGAAGTCCTGGAACTCAATCTGCCTGCCAGCATGCATTCCGCCCGAAAGAATGTTGACGATGGGCAGCGGGATTTTCGCCTGGCGGGCGCCCGCGAGCGCCCGCCAGAGCGGAAGGCCCGCCGATGCTGCGGCGGCGCGGGCATGACCGCAGGAGATACCAAGAATGGCGTTGGCTCCGAAACGGGACTTGTCGGCGCTGCCATCGAGATTGATCATGACACGGTCGATCCGCTCCTGATTTCCAGCCGGCAGGCCGCGCAGGGCGCTCGCCAAGGGACCATTCACGCTGGCGACCGCGGCGGCGACGCCCTGGCCGGCGTAACCGCCACCGTCGCCGTCACGCAGCTCGCGGGCCTCATGACGTCCCGTTGATGCGCCAGATGGCACCTGCGCTGAACCCACGCTTCCGTCGGTCAGACGGACTTCCGCCTCCAGCGTCGGCTTCCCGCGCGAGTCCAAGACCTGGAGAGCCCTGACCTCCGCGATGTGCGCCGCCATGCACACAGGCTAGCAACGCCTGGAGTCGGCGGCACGGGCTCGACCAACCCGACGCATGCTTTACGATGGAAGCAATCATGGCAGACACAGGTAATCTCAGCCGTCGAAACTTCATTGCCGGATCGGCCGCCGCGGGCTCGGTAGCGCCACTGCTATCCGCAAAGAGCGCGGCCCGCGTGGTCGGAGCCAACGATCGCCTGCACGTGGGCATGATCGGCGCGGGCGGAAACGCCAGAGGCCACATGAGGGCCCTGAAATCTCTCGCCAACGAGGACAACGTGGAGATCGCCGCAGTCTGCGACCTCTACGATCCCCGTCGCGACGCGGCCGCCGAGTTCACCGGCGGCAAGCCGTACAAGGACTACCGCCGACTGTTGGAACATCCCGGCTTGGACTACGTGACGGTCTCGGTGCCGGAACACTGGCACGCGCCGATCACCCTTGATGCGGCGGACGCCGGACTGCATGTCTACGTCGAGAAGCCTCTGACCTACTCGATTGAGGAGGGCGTGCAGGTCGTCAAGAAGGTCAAGAGTACCGGGATCGTGCTGCAATGCGGCATCCAGGGAATGTCGGACGATTCATACGAGACAGCGGCCGAACTGATCCGTGACGGGGCGATCGGCAAGGTCGTCATGGCCCATATCGACTACTCACGGAATCACCGTGACGATTTCTGGCTGAAGGATCCCGATCCCGACGTCAAGCCCGGGGTCAACCTCGACTGGAAGATGTATCTTGGCAAGGCAAAGAAACGGCGTTGGGAGCCGGACCGCTTCTTCTCCTGGCGGCGCTACTGGGATTATTCCGGAGGAATCGCGACGGATCTGTTCGTGCATCGACTGGCCCGCATAGTGAAAGCTTGCGGGCTGACGACCCCCTCGCGCGTCGTCGCGACCGGAGGCCAGTACTTCTTCACCGGTGGCGCGGAGGTCCCGGACACGTTCAACGCCCTCTTGGAATACCCCGAGGGGATCAACGTGCTGCTCGTGTCTTCGCTGGCGAACCAGACCCAGATCCGGCATTTGATCCGCGGCAACAAGGGCACGATCGAGTTCACCAGGGAGGGCTTCACGCTGGAACCGGAGGGACTCTACAAGGACGATGTCAAGCCGCTCATCCACAAGAAATCGGGTGGCGAGGACATGGCCCTGCACCATCACAACCTGCACAACGCGATTCGCCTGGGCGAGCAACTCAAATGCGACCTCGAACTCGCCTTCAATGTCTCGATGGCCTGCCAAATGACAGTGGAGTCGTTCAGGATGAAAAAGTCCCTGGGATGGGACCGCCGGCGCGAGCGAATTATCAAGACTTGACTGGGCTTGTCATCAGCGGCACTGGCCCCGGGGATTCGGCTACGATTGCTGTATGAGCATCGAATCCCAGCCTGGCGCGCAGCCGGTATCAAGAAACCCTGACCAAGGATCGCGCCTTGGGCCCAAGGTGAGCCTTCAAGGTGATCTCAAGGTTGACGAGGCCTTGGCCGTGCTTGGCAAATTCGAAGGGAGTATCAACAACCCGAAGCAATCGATCGTCGTCGCCAACAGCGCTGAGGTCAGTGCAGACATCACTGCCTCAAGCATCAAGGTCCAGGGAAAAGTTCGTGGCAACATTTTCGGAGTCAACCGCATCGAGCTGACATCAACAGCTGACCTGGTGGGCAAGTTGCAGACGCGCGAGGTCAAGGTCGAGGAAGGGGCGGTATTTCGCGGAGAAGTGAACGTCATCTCCGACGAGAACCCGACAAACGAATAGTGCCGCTCGACGGCAGCGGTTTGCGAGCCTCGATACTCTTCAACACGTCAAGGTAGTGGTGCGTCACCCCCTGCACGACGAACCCTGCTTCGCGAACCGTATCGACCGTTGGGCGGTTCATCTCGGGGCCGAACCGACGAGATAGCGGTGTGCAGACCGTCAGCATCAGGTTGAACGGAAACCATCGACTGCCGGTATGCTCGAACATCCGGAGCGACCCGCCGGGCCGGAGCACCCGATAGAGCTCGCGCAAGCCCCGAAGCGGGTCGGAGACCGAGCAGAACGTGCACGATGTATAGATCTGGTCGAAGCTGTCATCCGCGAAACCGAGTCGACCGACATCCATCTGGTGGAGTTCGATCACGCCGTCGTAGCGCTGCGCCCGCGCGGCGGCGCGTTCCAGCATGCGCTCGCTGACATCCAGGGAAACGATCCGCCTCGCGGACGGAAAGAACTGGAAATCCACACCCGTGCCGGCGGAGAGAAACAGCACAAGACCTTCCATGCCGCCGAAGAGATCTCTCTTGTAGGCTGTCCAGCGACGCTCCGCCGCTTGGCTCACGATCGTGTCGTAGGTCGGGGCGGCTCGATTCCACTTGTCCCGGTCGGTCCTAGCCACTGTGTTCTCCGCGCCGCAGGGCGAAGTCGGCTCCTGCTACTACCAAGCTGGTCCCCAGTCCGCATTGGGCCCCCAGCACGACGAGAGCCCAGAGCCGAGGGTCGGCGTAGGGGAGATCCACCATGGTCGCCACCATGCCCGCCACCATGCCGCCCAGCATGATCTGTATCATCGGCTCGATCATTCCCAGGAGCAGGCCGGCCGCCAGCCAGCACGGGACTGAAAGGATCATGCCTGTGGCCATCCCCGCCAACATCGCTGGCCAATGCGGCCATTCGACGGGCACGATACTGCCAGCGGCGGCCGCTACGAGTGCGCCGGTGCAGACCGAAGCGATCGAGTCGCCCACGAAGTAGAGCCACCTTCTCCTGGCAAGCGTCGTCATGGGACCGTCGGTCAATGCGCCGCCTGCAGAAACCGCACGACTCGCTCCGGATCCTTGACTCCCGGTTCCCGCTCAAGCCTCGAGCTCGAATCCACTCCCCACGGCCGGGCGATGCGAATCGCTTCGGCGACATTCTCGCCATCAAGCCCTCCAGAGATGATGATCTTCCCGTGGCGCTTCGCGGAAACAGCGAGCTGCCAGGGAAACACCTCGCCCGTGCCGCCATGCAACCCCTTCCGGGCCGTGTCCAACAGGAAGGCGTCCACGGCAAACCCGGAAAGGAGGGAGTCGTCAAATCGCGGCCCGACACGAACAGCCTTCCAGATCTCCGCTCCGTCGCCGACAGCACGACGAACCGCGTGGTAATCGTCCGGGCTCTCGCCGCCGTGAAGCTGGACGACATCGAGGGGAACCCGCTGCATCACGTCGGCGATCGTGGCGGGGCTCTCCCCGACGAACACGCCCACGCGGCGAACCCCTGCGGGCACGTCGGAGACAATCTTCTCCGCCTGCGCGACCATGACAGCTCGCGGACTCGGCGGATAAAACACCATGCCCACCGCGTTGGCTCCCGCGCGAACAGCGTGCGCAGCGTCCTCGGCGCTTGTGATCCCGCAGACCTTGCGCAGGACTGGCTTGCCAGTACCCGGCATCCGTTTCAGCGTAGCAACGACAGCGCGGCTGCCGATGCGGCCGATTCAGCGGCGACAGCTCAGCCGCGGCCCAGCTCGTGACGAAGCCTTTCGGGGAGCCCTGAAATGCGACCATTCAATTCCAGCCGCTCCAAATGGGCCAGCACCTGGCGCACAGCGAACCGCCGTATCGCGGGATCCAAGTCACCGTAGACGGCCGGCAGCATCGCTTCTGGATCCCGCTCGCCCTTCGTCCAGGATTCAAAGACCCTGTCCTCTCGCCACAGCCGGTGCTGGCGGGCCTCCGCCAGCGCTCTCGGAGCGTCGCGAATCATCGAACCGTGTCCCGGCAGGATGACGCGCGCACCGAGGCTGGCGAGTCGCTCCAACGAATCGATGTAGTCCGACATCGAGCCATCGGGTGGATCGATCGAGACGGTTCCGTAACCCGAAACCATATCGCCGCAAAGCAGGGTGCGGGTTCTTTCTTCCAGGAAGCATAGATGGCCGCTCGCATGGCCGGGAACATGTTCGACGCGGATGTGCAGGGGGCGGCTTCCCGCCAGTTCGACAGTCTCGCCGCCCTCGAAGCGGCCGTCGATCTGGATACCTTTGCGATCCAGTCTCGAAACTGTGGCGGCGTGAGCCGAGATCGGCACCTGATAGCGCTCGCGTAGCGCCTCCGCTCCAGCGACATGGTCGTCGTGATGGTGGGACAACCAGATCCCGCGGAGCCTCCCGCCAGCGCGGTTCAATTCCGTATCGACGATTTCGCAAAGGCGTTGCAGCTCGGCATCCCACGGAGACCCGGGATCGACCAGCACGAAGTCGCCTGATCCCAGCAGCAGCGCGTTCGTGTGCGTAGCGGGAGGCAAAGTCCTTGTCGCCAAGGGAATGACCCGAATTCCCGGCCGGAACTCGATCGCATGCGGCGAGTTGGGCTGGTGCGCCTGTGACCGCCACAACAACGCCCGTCCGTCCGCGCCCTTGTCTGCAAGCACACGCAACGTCTCAAGCGTCGGCTGGGCCAGCAGCACGTCCCCTTCATCCCATCGGTCGAGCGCTTTGCGCGCGGATATCCACTCGCCGTGGGAAAGCTCGCCGGGAATCACCGTTGGCTGAGACTGCTCGTCAGAGGGCCACTCCAGCAAGAAGAATGTTGCGTCGAAGCGCATTGGCGACAAGGGCGGGGTGACCCAACGGCCAGCGAAACGCAACCGAGTGGCGTCAAGTTGCAAGCCGCTGTTGTTCAGCCAGTCGGCGAAATCCACTTCCGTGTCTAGGAGCAGCCGCCGGACACGTTCCAGTTCCGCGTTGTCGGGCTGGCATCCAACCGCGGCGAGGATTCCAGCCTCTTCGAACAGTTCGCGCAGAGCGCAAGCCACGTGTGCGGCGTCCTTGCCGGACGACCGGTAGGCGTCCTCCCCGTCCATTGCGCCTCGAACCGGCACAACTGCGTCACCTTGAGAGAGCCGCCCCCCTGGAAACGCGTGCCACCCTCCCATGAACCGGAGGGAGTCCGAACGCCGGACCAAAAAGACCTCGCAGTCTCCGGACGGGCCCGTACGGTATGGAATCGCGCCCGCGGAGAGGCGCGGAGCAGCCGGCCGGAGCTGGGGAGGGGATTCCGAACTGGTTCGGCCTCCGGTGCTGCCGACGGACGGCAAGCCTCACGGTACCACGGCGGCCATTGGCCGGAATCAGGCAAGTGCTTCCTGTATGAGCTTCCCGCCGTTGATCGTCGCTCGTTCCGATCGGCCGTTATGCAGGTAGGTCAGGCTGAGGTGGTCCAGGCCCAGCAAGTGCAGGATCGTCGCGTGGATGTCATGCACGTGATAGGGCGTTTCCTCGGCCCGCAGGCCAAGTTCGTCGGTCGTTCCGATCGTCTGGCCGCCACGGACACCGCCACCGGCCATCCAGATCGTGAAACCCCAAGGGTTATGGTCGCGGCCGTCACCCTGTTCATTGAACGGCGTCCGTCCGAACTCTCCGCCCCAGATCACCAATGTGTCGTCCAGCATCCCGCGGGACTTCAGGTCCGCGAGCAAACCGGCGATCGGCTTGTCGGAAACGCCGCACCACTTGGTGTGGTTCTCCTCGATCTTCCGGTGCGCGTCCCAGCCACCACAGTAGGCTTGGACAAACCGCACGCCCCGCTCGACAAGCCGCCTGGCGAGCAGCAGGTTCCGGCCGTAGACGGAGGTAGGCTCTTCGTTCATGCCGTAGAGCCTCTTCGTCGCTTCGGATTCCTGCGCCAAATCCACGGCTTCGGGCGCGTGGGATTGCATCCTGTACGCCAGCTCGTAGGACCGGAGGCGCGCATCGAGTTCACTCTGATTCGGATGCTTCTCCGCATGGTGCCGGTTCAACGCCGCGAGCAGGTCGAGCTTGCCGCGCTGCTGGAGGTTTCCGACCACTTCCGGCGTCTCCAGGTTCAGAATCGGCGCTCCTTCCTGCTTGAACAGAGTTCCTTGATAGGACGCGGGCAGGAATCCGCTGCTCCAGTTCTTGGAACCCCCGTTGACGCGGACCTCGTCGTTGAGAATCACGAACGTTGGCAGGTTCCGGTTCGCCGAGCCCAGCCCGTAGGTCACCCAAGATCCCATGGATGGCCGGCCGGCGAGGATCGAGCCCGTGTTCATCTGGCAGACAGACCCGACGTGGTTCAGTCCGTCCGCCGTGCAGGACCGGATCACTGCCAGATCGTCGACATGCTTGGCGACGTGCGGATACCAGTTCGACACCCACAGGCCGCTCTCGCCATGGCGCGCCCATTCTCTCTGGGACGGCATGAGGGTGTTGTGGGCGGTTCCGGGCATGGCCGTCAGCGGCCGGCCGTATGACTCGGGCATGGGCTGGCCCGCATACCGCTCGAGGGCGGGTTTGGGATCGAAGGTGTCCATGTGGCTGGGACCGCCCTCCATAAAACACCAGATCACTGCCTTCGCGGTGGGCCGGTGGTGGGGGACGCGGGCCGCCAAGGGATCTCGAGAGGCGAAAGCGCTGTCGGCGTCGAGGGCAGCCAGCGCGAGCGCGCCCAAGCCGCTCCCGGCCTGGCTCAGAAACGCCCTGCGGGATCTCGCTGCCGACGAATTGAATCTCTTCTCTCGCATCTCGCTCTTCGGGGGTCTCAGTTGCGATAGACGAATTCGTTCGAGTTCAGCAGCATGTGGCTGAAATCAACTACCGCCGCCGCCTCAGCGGGACTCATCTCCTCCACGCGGGATGAATCCGGCAGGAGCAACTCTTCGCCCGCATCGACCCGGTCCGTGATAATGCTCCGCTGGGTCTCGAGAAACGTCAGGACGGTGTCCTTTTCCCAAGCATCGGGAACCCTTGAGTACGCCAGCCGGAATCCCGCCTGGATCTGCCGGTCCCGGTCGGCGCCCGCTTCGTCAATGATCCGGCCCGCCAAGCCGCTCGCCCAGCTCAGCGTATGCTCGCTGTTGAGCAGCGCAAGGGCCTGCGGAGCCGTGGTAGTGGTCGACCGCCGGGCGCAGGATTCGTGGGTGTCGGGCATGTCCAGCGCCTCGAGCATTGGATACCGATCGTTGCGACGGACAAACACGTACACGCTTCGCCGATCCTGCTCGGCCGCCAGTTCGTGCGATCCCCAGCCCCCTCGGGGCTCACCCGCCCCTTTCGGCAAGGCCGGGTAGACGCTCGGGCCACCCATCTGTCGATTCAAGCGGTCCGAGACCGCGAGCATCGAATCGCGGATCACTTCCCCGCTCAGGCGCTGCGGCGGAAACCGCCAGACCAGCCGGTTCAACGGGTCTGCCTCGTCGCCGTCCGCGCGGAAATCGGAAGACTGCTGGTACGTCCTGGACGTCATGATCGCCCGGTGCATCCGCTTCAGGCTCCAACCCTCGCGGACGAACTCACCGGCCAGCCAATCGAGCAGTTCGGGGTGCGTCGGGCGCTCTCCCATGAGTCCGAAATCGCTGGGCGTGCGCACGATGCCCTGACCGAAGTGGTAGTGCCAAAGGCGGTTGACCATGACCCGGGACGGAAGCGGGTTTTCCGGGGCCGTGAGCCATTTCGCCAGCGCCGTGCGCCTGCCCGACGACCGCCCGTCGAGAGCCGGGGCATAAGCGGCGGGTCCAGGGTCGAGCAGAGTCAAGAACCCCGGCTGGACCTCTTCCCGCGGCGCCGCATAGTTGGCGAACGAAAGAACGTGCGTCTTGGGCGCGTCGGTCCCCAATTCCCGGATGCCGCTACCAACCGGCAATTCCGGCGGCTTCAAGTGATCAAATTCTTCGAGTCGCGCTTGCAGTTCCTTGTAGCGTGCCTTGGCCCCGTCCTTGAGCGAGCCCGCGAGTCTCTGGTCGTTGTGGTAGCGCATCTGCCACATGTGCTGCTGGAAGAGCAGGCGCTCGTACATCGTGCGCTCCGAGACCGGCTTGCTGAAGGCGGCTTGTGTCGAAGGCGCGCGTCTGTTGACCTGGGTCTGGAACGCGTCGGCGCGCTTCGTGTCAAGCAGCTCGTCCATCGCGGCGCGGATACCTGCGGTGGCTTTCTCCCACTCGGCCTGCCGGCGAGCGTGTTCGGCGCGCTCCTCTTCACTCAAGAGGTGAATTTCGTCATCGGTGGTGAAATTGGTGAAGAACGCTTGCAACCGGTAGTAGTCGGACTGGAGGATCGGGTCGAATTTGTGATCGTGGCACTTGGCGCAGGCGTAAGTGAGGCCCATGAAGACTCCACCCACCGTGTCGGTGACGTCAAGCAGGATTTCCTGGCGGCGTTGCACCAGGATCGCCGCGTTGGACTCGTCCGGATAGTTGCGGTTGAAGCCCGTTGCAATGCGAGCTTCGGGGCTCTCGGGCCACAGCTCGTCCCCGGCAATCTGCTCCTGGACAAAGCGGTCGTACGGCTTGTCGGCGTTGAGCGAATCGATGACGTAGTCGCGAAAGCGCCAGGCATTCGGGCGGGTCTCGTCGGCCTTGAAGCCCTCGCTCTCCGCGAATCGCGCCAGGTCCAGCCAGTGTCGCGCCCAAGTCTCGCCGTAGCGTGGTGACGCCAGTAACCGGTCCACGACCTTGGCAAACGCATCCGGCGAATTGTCATCCAGGAAGGCCTGCACCTCCTCGGGGGTCGGAGGCAGTCCGTGCAGGCCGAACTTCGCGCGTCGGATCAGCGTGACCTTGTCCGCTGACGGCGCGAACGCGAGGCCCTTTTCCCGCATCCCGGCGGCAACGAAGGCATCAATCGGGTTTTCCTGCCCCTCGTTTGGAATGTCCGGCGAGGCGACTGGTTGGAACGCCCAATGGGAGCGCTGGTGTTCGGTGAAGGGGAACTCCTGCGGCGCCTTGGCGCTGGCGGCCGACATCACCCCAGCCGAAGCGAGCAACGCCAGGCAGCAACAAAGCGGTCCGACTCTAGAAGTCATGGTGGGTTGTTCCGGCAGCACGACGAACCCGCAATGCCACTCGGTTACACTATCGTCTTTATATATGTATATTGTCAAGACTGCGGCACCGATCGACTGAAATAGGAACACGCGCGGCCTGGCATCGCACTCGAAACGACCCCGATCGTGGAGAACTGTCGGGAGCCTCGTATCACCTGCGGCCTTAGGGGGAGTATCATAGGCGGGGCTGACTATGCATTGGCGGATAGTTCTTGGCGTGTTCTTGGCCGCGGGTGCGGCCGCCGGTGCGGACGAGGCCTTCAACGGGCGCTGGGTCATCCGGCCATTGGGTGAGAACAACGCCCGGGTCCTGTGGCTTGAGATCAATGGAGCTGGAACAGACACCATAACGGGAGCAATGGTCGGAGGTGGCCCTGGGGGGCAGCTCGACCCAATCAAGGATGCGAGCGTCGAGAACGGCCAGCTCCGCTTTCACTTGGAGCGGTCCTTTGGCCAGCAACCCGACAGGGTCATGAAGACTTCGGTCGTTGCTGCAGTGGACGACGGGCAACTGCATGGCGTCGCAATGCGGACCCGCGGGACGCTGCTGTGGATGGGCGAGCGGGCCCCGACCCTGCCAGAACGCGACGACGGTTCGTGGCGCGAGGGGGAGCCGATTGAGTTGTTCGACGGTCAGGGGATCCAGGGCTGGCACACGTTACGGCCCGGGCGAGAAGAAGGCTGGTACGCCGAGGATGGCATCTTGAAGAACAAGCGCCGCGCAGACCTCCTGGTGTCCGACGGGACGTTCTGGAATTTCGTCCTCAGGGTCGAGTACCTTGTCCATCCGAAAATGAACGGCGGGATCGGGTTGCGCGGTCGCTACGAGATTCAACTTCTCGACGACTTCGGCCACGAAGCCAGCGACCACGGCAACGGCGCCCTCTATGGCCGGATCGCGCCGGCGGTCAATGCCAGTCGACCGGCCGGCGATTGGCAGACGCTGGAGATCCGCCTCGTAGGCCGGGAGGTCACAGTCGTGCTGAATGGTATTGAAACCATTAGCCGGGCCGTTGTCGACGGCTTCACGGCCATGGCAACCGACTGGCGCGAGGATCAACCCGGTCCGATCACACTGCAGGGTGACCACGGTGCGATCGAATACCGGAAGATCGAGCTGACACCTCTCGTGCAATGACCCGGACGCGGGCCATTAGGCTGGCTGCGGCGGCGATGCTGGTTGTTGCGCTATATGTGCTGCCTATCCCCGAACGCGGACTAATCGGTCCCGACGAGCCCCGCTACGCGTCCGTTGCGCGGAATATGGCCGAATCCGGCGACTGGATCACACCGGTTCTTTGGGACGAGCCTTGGTTTGAAAAGCCGGCGCTGCTCTTTTGGCTCGGCGGACTCGCCAACAAGGCAGGCGTCGAGGCTTATACGCGAGTGCCCATTGCCCTGGTCAGTCTTGCTTTTCTGGTCTTTTTTTTTCGTACGACCCGGGAAGAGTTCGACGAACCCACGGCGGCAACCGCGACCACGATCCTCGCCACGTCCGCAGGCTGGGTCGCCTACTCCGATGCGGGCGTCTTCGACGCCCCGGTGGCGGTTTTCACATCGGCAGCGCTGCTCGCCCTCGTCCCTTGGGTTCGTCAACCCGATTCGCGGAACGCCGGTCGCTGCATGCCAGCGTTCGGAGCACTGCTGGGCCTTGCCGTGCTGAGCAAGGGCTTGGTCGGCCCAGTCATCGCAACCCTGGCCCTTGTTCCCGCATTGGGCACCCAGCCCCGGCGGGTGCTCGACCTTCTCGGTCCCCGGGCGCTGGTTCCGTTCGGCGCGGTCTGCCTGCCTTGGTACTTGGCCTGCTACTGGCGCAACGGTGGCGTGTTCGTCGAAGAGTTCATTCTCCGCCACCATTGGGACCGCTTCTTCAGCCCAGCGCTGCAACACGAGCAACCGATTTGGTTCTTTGTTCCGGTGCTGCTAGGGTTCATGCTGCCGTGGGCACCAATGCTGTGCAGCCTCCGGCGGGACACGCTCTGGAGCAAGCCGCTCTTCCGGTTCCTGTGTGCCTGGACGGTGCTTCCCTTGGCTTTCTTTTCCGTGTCCGTGAACAAGCTCCCTGGCTATATCCTGCCGGTGCTTCCTCCTCTTGCGATCCTGCTGGCGATCCAATGGCGGCACAACCCGAAGAGACGGTATCTCTGCGCTTCAGCTGGCGCGCTGCTGCTGGTTCCGCTGGCGGGAGCACTGCTGCCGGCGGCATTGGCAGACGGGATCACCCGGGCGTGGGCGGGGTTGTCGGCGGGCGATGTGTTCCTGGGCATCGGCGGCGCGAGCATCTTGATGGCCGTGCTCTCAGTAGGTCTGGCCCTGAAAGTTGATCCCCAGTGGGCGGTCACGGCGGTGGGCCTGCCAGCGGCCGTTGCGCTGGCGCTGCTCAAGTTTCAGGCCTATCCAGCCACCAGCGAAGTAGCGGGGACCCGCGAGTTCGTGGAGCGGAATGCAACCCGGATCGAGCAATCGTGTGTGGGGGATGTGCGGCGCCATGTGGCGTACGGGATCCGGCACTACGCTAGCAGCGCGCCTCCGCCGTGCGAGTCCCAGCCTCGCCGATTGAGGATCGAGGGCGATCCCCCACGTCTCGAGCCATTTCTCGGTCGCTGACGGCGCGGACCGACCAGTTTTGCCCAAGCGCGCCGCATCAGGGGGTTCAGCCGAGAGAATGGATCCACTGGTTCCCGGTTGGCGTGCGGGCGGCGATGGAGGCCGCAGTGCGGAGCGCTTGACAGTCTTGGCCGGCTTTCGCCGAACTGTCGTTCTAGTTGTGCGAGATCTCGCTCTTTTCCAAGGTCAGGCTATGGACCGTCTCGTTGTCGATGCTGATGATCTGGTAAGTGACGGTCGGATCGGCCTTGGTGGTATCGAAGTTCAACAATCCGAAGGACGGTTTCTCGTTGTATCCGAAAAGAGTGCCCGCAGTCAGGTTGTGGGAGTGCATGTTGGTCAATCGCGAGCTTTCGAACTCGTATAACGGATACCCGTTTTCGCGATCGATCCGCCTGGCATCAGAACGGTGGCGATCCGCAGCGATCAGAATGACTCCGTCGATCCTGTTCTCTTCCAGGAAACCGAAGATCTCGTCGCGTTCGTCCCTGAATCCGTTCCACGTGTCGCGGGACTCCCCCTTCGTGTCGAAAGACCACGGCACCGGCGAGGCGAGCACCTTGAACGTTGCATTGGATTGCGTGAGTTCGTTCAGCAACCATGCCTTTTGGACAGGGCCCAGCATCGAGGGGCTGTCACCGTAAGGATTCGTACGATAGAATCGCCCATCCAGCAGGAAGAAATCGACATCGGCAATCGAGAACTTGAACCAGCACGCGGGCCACTGCTCTGATCCGTAGCCTGGATTGTTCCAGTTCATGCGAAACCCGTCGAGCATCGACATCTTCCAGGCAGGTTTGTCGCGATACGGTCCCATCCACGAATCGCCGATTGCCGCGTCGTGGTCGTCCCAGATCGCGAAGACCGGCACGGACTGCACGAGTCGCCGAAAGTCGGGCTGTGATTGCCGACGATAGTACGTGTATTGGTGAAAGGCGCCGAATTGTTGCGGGTAGTCAATGTAGACGTTGTCTCCCAATAGCAGCATTGCCTCTGCGCCGCGCTTGCGAATCGTATCCCACATCCGCTCATTCGCCGGAGTGTATTTCGCGCCTCCGCCGAAAACCACGCTCGAGCGTGTCCCGCTTGAACTCCGCGGATACGTCCGGAACGAGGGACGCTCGGGCGCCAAGACCGATTCACCGCTCAGCGTCAGGTCGTAGTAGTAAACGGTATCCGGTTGCAGACCCCCGACCTCCACCACCGCGGTGTAGTCAACTTCGGAGCTGGTAGATGCTCTGGTTGACTCGACCGGGTTGGAAAGGTCTTTCGATTGACTCGCCAGCACGCGCACCGGAACTTCGTCGACCGTCCTAACCCAGAATCTCGCACTTGTTTCGGTCAGGGATCCAAGCATGGGGCCGTGAATCAATTGGAGTCTGTTCTGGGCCGCGTAGCGGCGGAATTCTTCCGTGTTCCGCAAGGGTTCGAGCAACTCCCTCGGACCGGCCAGGAAGCGCGTGAAAGGCAAGCCTCTCTCCAGCGCTGTCGTCATTGATTTGGCGGCGCCTGCGTAGTCCTTCAGTTTGCAGCGCGCGACAGTGAGATTGAACAGGGACTCAAGGTCATTCGGTTCCGAATCCAGGTAGCTCTCGCAGTCGCTTACCGCCTCTTCGTACTTTCCATCAAGGATATAAAGGATCTGACGCTGCCCGCGGCGGCCGTACAACCTGAGATCCCGGAACTGCTTGCGGAGATCGACCCACCCGCCCTGATCCTTGCCGTAGAAAGCATGACTTGCACCGTCGACTATTCCATCCTCGGGTGGCGGAGGCTCTTCGTCGGCAGCAAGGCCCTGCGCGGATGCGCACAGACACGCAACCACCGGGAGGGCTGACCGCAACAGTCCGTTTGCTATTGATCCCACGAATTTGCTCCCTCTGGAACAATGCAGTGATGCCGCTTGTCCGGATAGCTGGCCAACAAGTCGACAGTGGACTTCGCAACTCCTCTGAACTACCGGCCGAGGGGATTATACCCGACCGGGAGGTCAGCAGCATCCCGTCTCTCGGCCTACCGCGGATGAGTGGCTCGGGCCTCTTCCGGACGAGTCTGCCTGTCCGAAGCGTATGGGGCCGTGGTCCGCAGACCGCTCGGTGGAGTTTCTTGCGATACTCCTCGATCTGATGAGACCTGGCAGGGAATTCCAGTGACTGCGCCGGGCAAAGAGTAGATACTAGTTCCGGACTTGCCGATGTCATTCCGGTATTTGCTCTCTGTGACAATCTTGTTCTCTAGTGTGTGTATGGCTGGCGTTCGCCCCATTCCCAATGCCGGACGCTCCGCGGTGGTCGCCCGAAACGGGATGGTCGCAGCGAGTCAGCCTCTCGCCTCTCAAGTCGGGTTGCGGATTCTGCAGCAAGGCGGGAACGCCATTGACGCTGCAGTGGCCACTGCGGCGACCTTAGCTCTGGTCGCCCCGATGATGACTGGTCCGGCTGGCGACATGTTCGCGGTGGTCTACATCGCGGAGACCGGCGAGTTGAACGGCCTCAATGGAAGCGGCTATTCGCCGAAGGCCGCGGACATCGATTTCTTCAAGAGTCGCGGCCTCAACGAAATCCCCGTCAAGGGCGCCTATTCCGTGACCGTTCCGGGCGCTGTTGACGGCTGGGTGACCTTGCTCGAGCGATACGGAACCATGTCCCTTGAGCAGGTGCTTGGACCTGCGATCGAGTATGCCGAGGAAGGATTCCCGGTCTCGGAAATCTTCGCCGCCGATTGGACGCGTGCCGGAGCCTTGCACGAAGACGACCCGGAATTTGTCCGTGCGTACTACACAGACGGCAAGCCACCGGCTCATGGAGACGTGTTTGTGAATGAGCCTCTGGCTTGGACATACAGGCAGATTGCGCTCGGTGGCCGGGATGCCTTCTACAAGGGCGAAATCGCTCGGAGAATAGTCGACCGCTTGAACAGCCTGGGTTGGCCAATGACGCTGGAAGACCTTGCCGTTCAACAATCTGACTGGGTTACGCCGATCAGCACGACATATAAGGGCCACCGAGTGTACGAACTGCCGCCGAACGGTCAAGGGATGGCGGCGCTGGAGATGCTCAATATCTTGGAAGGGTTCGACCTGAAGGACAAGCCTCATAACTCGGCTGAGTACCTGCATCTCTTCCTGGAGGCCAAGAAGCTTGCCTTCGCCGACCTCCAAGCATGGCTCGCGGATCCCAAGCGAGCCGAACTGCCGATTTCAAGAATCATTTCAAAGGACTACGCCCGCGAGCAGCGGAAGCGAATCGACTTGAGCAGAGCCGCCACGAACGTAGATTCCGGAATCGACGGACCGTTCCGGTGGCTCGACGGAAATGGCGATACGGTCTACTTCACGGTCGTTGACAAGGACCGTAACGTGGTTTCGTTCATCAACAGCCTGTTTCATGCATTCGGTTCAGGAATCGTAGTGCCGGGCACTGGTCTCTTGTTGCAGAACCGAGGCGCCTTGTTCTCTCTGGACGCCGACCATCCGAACAGGATCGATGGCCGGAAGCGGCCCTATCACACCATCATTCCGGCAATGGCCTTCAAGGACGGGAGACCTTGGCTTTCGTTTGGCGTGATGGGCGGCGACCTCCAACCGCAAGGCCACGTTCAGGTGCTGCTGAATATGATCGAGTTCGGGATGAACGTGCAAGAGGCGGGTGAAGCCCCACGGGCAAGCCACAGCGACGGCAGCGGAGTGGGTTTAGAAGATGGGATCGATCCGAAGGTCGCTGACGACCTCAAGAGCCTTGGACACTCTGTCGGCCGGGCCGGCGCCATGGGCGGATACCAAGCGATCGAAATCGACTGGGAGCGTGGGACTCTGATGGGCGGCACTGACCCCCGCAAGGACGGGGCCGTGGCGGCTTGGTAGCACTATGCAGCAGGTTCTGTTCGCCAATGGCTCACTATTCTCGGTTCCCAGGCGGGCTTCAAGTCTCGGACTGGCGCGATGCCCTGGGGGGCCCCGGCAAGGTTCGCAGCGCAGGCGGGATCCATGGAACTGGTAAACCCTTCCTCGTAGCCGCCTCAGTTTGGCGGGACTGGCATCAGGTTCGCCATCGCCCTGCCGACCAGACGCAAGCACCGTATGCCAACCGCAGGACTCCAGACGTTTGGCACACCACACCTCGTCGTGATGGCGCTGACGGTAGCCGTGCCGGCATTGCTCTCGGGTCTCGCGCGAAGGGCCCGGTCCAAGGCAGCAGGAAAGAAAATCGGCTACTGCGTGGCTGGCGGGCTTCTGATCAACGAAGTGACCCACTGGGGCTACCGGATCACCGAATTCGGTCTGGATCAATTCGTGCAAGACCACTTGCCGCTTCACGCGTGTGGTGTTGCCGTCCTCGCAACCGCCGCAACGCTGTTTTCCAAGAACCAAAGAACTTACGAAATCGCCTATTTCTGGGGTCTCGCCGGTGCTGCGAACGCCGTCGTTACTCCGAATGGGATAGAACTCGCATTCCCGGGATATCGCTTCTTCCAGTACTTTCTCGCGCATTCCGGCATCGTGGTGGGAGTCCTGTTCGCCACATGGGGCTTGCGGATGCGACCGACGCTCGGAGGGCTGTTCCGTGCTTTCGCCAGCCTCAATCTGTATGCAATCGCAATCGCCGGCATCAACGTCTTGCTGGGAACAAACTACCTATACCTGTCTCAACCGCCAGCCGGAACGATTACGCCGTTCTTCTTCGCGCCGTGGCCGTGGTACATCCTGACGTCCGAGGTGATCGGGCTGGCGATGTTCTTCGTCGTGTATTCCCCGTTCGCGGTAGCCAGGCTCGCTTCCAACAGGCGGCGCGAGCACCGAGGATAGACTCCGGTGATTCAAGTCAGGGGATCGTCTGTATTCGCTCCCACCGATCACAGTGCCCCTACAGGCTGGTGACCGGAACTGACCATCTGGAGCGGGGACGATGTCGCTGATGACCTGTCAGGGTTCCAGCGATTCCTTGCCGGGTTTGGCAATACTGCAATGCGCGGTCGGACCCGCGTCGCACTGCCACTGCGGCTAGGGCCGCCGAATCCGGTTGATCGCCCAGGTGGCCGCAGCGGCAACCTGGGCATCGTCGCCATGCCGCAGTCTTGCCAGAGCCCCCAAGGCTCCGTGGTCTCGACGCCAGGCGATCGAATTGATCACTCCGATGAGCAACCCTCCATCCAGGCTGCCGAGGGCCTCTCGCAGCGCTTGGTCCACCGATTTCCCGGGCATCGGCTCGAGCGCCGTGCGAGCGTAATGGGAAAGCTTGGAATCGCTCAGCAATCGTGCCAGAGACGGGACCGCTGCTTCGTCTCCCACGACCGCAAGTCGCTGACACGCCTTGGCTCTTGCAAACTCGCTGGAGTCCGGATCGTCCAGCAATTGAACCAGGTCCGCGGACTCCATCCCCATGATTTCCGCTGATTTGTAGGGTGTCGCATCCAGCTGCCGGTTTGCCATCTGATTCAGATTCTCTCGGGTCTGGCCTCGCAGCCGCTGGCCAACCGCCGCGACGACGGCTCCGATCACAAGAAATGTGCGCCTCAACATTTGCCGCCTCCTCCTACGCCAGCCGCCACGGTTCCCGCATCGCGCGTGACCGCATGCGATTGGCACTCTCGCTGGACGGAAAACTGTCGGTGGCCGGATCAAACTCCAGCGCTTCCCCGAGCTGGTATGCGATGTAGGCGGCGTGACACGCGATATGCGTCTGGCAGGCAGCCAGCGCATTCGCCCGGGTCTCGCCGCGTGATTTCACGCAGTTCAGGAAATCCCGAACGTGCCGAGTGGTAGCTTCCCGGCGGTCCTCGAAGAACTTGCGATACTGCCGCAGGTTGTCGGAGGTTTCGACAAGCCCTGCGTCCCCGGTCTGCACCCAGCCCTCGTCACCCTCGAAGCGCACGGCGCAAGAACCCGATTCCCCCCAGCCGCTGTCCCTGAGAACGAGATCCAATCCGTTCGCATACCGAAAATCCACGGAATACGGAGTGGTGCCTTCCGGACGATGAGGCTCGAAACGAACCGGAGCAGTCTCGTCCAGCCCTCCGGCCGCGTGGCAGAGGTCGACGGTGTGCGAGCCCCACTCGAGAATGCCTCCTCCATGAAAATCAAAGTAGCCCCTCCAGCGACTTCTCACGTAAAGGGAGTTGTAGGGCCGCCAAGGACAAGGGCCGAGCCAGCGGTCCCAGTCGACAACGCTCTTGGGCGGCTCTGGCTCGGCCGGCAGCCAGTCGTGCGTCGTCAAGGCGCCGTAGCGCCCTCCGGGTGCGGCGTTCGCATGCAACGTCCGCAGCTTCCCGAGCGTCCCGTTGCGCGCGAGTTCGATGCAATACTCGAAGTTCGTGCCGTTCCGGCGCTGGGTGCCCGCTTGGTAGACCCGGCCCAGCCGGTGGTACGTGTCAGCCAGGGCGCGACTCTCGGCGATCGTCATCGAACACGGTTTCTCGCAGTAGACATCCTTGCCGGATTTCGCCGTAAGGATCGAGAGCAGCGTATGCCAGCGATCCCCCGTCGCAATCAGAACCGCATCGATGTCCTTGCGGTCCCACAGTTCGTACATATCCCCATACATCACGCAGTCCTTGTTGCCGTGATGCTGGTCGACTTTGGACTTGATTGCTTCGCGACGTTCGTTCCGGGCGTCGCAGATCGCCCGGAACTGCACGTCATCTTGGGCCAGGAACGATTCCAGGTCGCGCTCCCCGCGACCACCGATGCCCAGGCCGGCAACGTTGACCCGATCGCTTGGTGGAACGGCGCCGGCCAAGCCGAGCGCACTGGCCGGCACGAATAGTGGAACAGCGGCTTCGAACAGGCGACGCCTGGGAACGCCGCCCGACGCTACGCCTCCGTTTTGTGCGACATCCATACAGTAACTCCTCCAAGCACGATCTCCGAATTGCCGGCGATACGGCAGGCCGAAGACAATCGGCTGTTCGTGTGATGACAGGATACCGCAATCCCAGCGCCTCGACTGCGCCTATGCCCACCGATTGTTCCAGGCCAATCGTGGAATTCCGTATGGTTCGAGCGGTTCGAGAGTCAGATGCCCGCGAATCTAGGGCACGACGTGCGGTCGGCCACGCTTGCTCTATGATGAGGTCGCTCGTGGCTAGCTGGCCCGTCTCTAGCGAGAACCGACCCGCCAAGTTCCGCCGGAACGGCTTTCTGTCACACCAGTCCGAACGATGCCCTCGTCCGTGCGGCCGCTCGCGGGCAGTCCAATCGCTGCTGATCCTCGCCCTTGCCATGGTCGGGCCGGCAAGAGGCGGCGAGAAAGTCTACCGCCTCCACAGCCCCAGACAGGCCGGCGAAACGATCGTGCGCGTCTTCACCCCCGATCAGGCGGGCCCGGAGGGTCTGCGGACGATTCTCTACGTCCTTCCCGTGGAGGCCGGCGAAGACACGAAATGGGGCGACCCCGCGGAAGAAGTTCGCCAGACGGACCTCGCCGGCCGTCACGGGCTGATCGTCACAATTCCGACGTTCTCCGACCTCCCGTGGTACGCTGACCATCCCTCGGACCCCCAGCTCCAACAGGAGAGCTACATGCTGAAGGAGGTCCTGCCGCTTGTAGAGCGGTTGCATGGTGTCGGCCCCACACCGCTAGAGCGCTTGGTGGTCGGCTTCTCGAAATCTGGCTGGGGGGCCTGGAGCTTGCTGTTGCGGCATCCTGACCTGTTCTCCAAGGCAGCTGCATGGGACGCGCCCCTAATGCAAGCGGTACCGGACAGGTTCGGCATGGAACCGATCTTCGGGAATCAGGCGAATTTCGAACGATATCGCGTTGCGCGCTTGGCTCGTGACCGGGCAGACCGGTTGCGACCGGAGAGCCGCCTGATCCTCACGGGCTATTTCGATTCGTTCCGGAAACACCACATCGAGATGCACGACTTGCTCACTGGTTTGGGCATCCCTCATCTATACCGGGACGGACCGAAGCGAGCCCACAATTGGCATTCAGGATGGCTGGCCGAAACAGTCGCACTCATGGTCAGCCCCTAGTGCTGAGCCCCGGGGACGGAACTTCCATCTGAATTGGACCGGCGACCGGCTAGAACGTGCCCTGAATCCGCACCGCTAGGCGAGTTCGGTCATGACCTCGTTGAGAGCACTCTGCGGCGGACGCAGTCGCTCTGGACCGATCTGCGCGAGTGGCAGGTCATCGAGATTCAGCATCTCGGTGAAACTTGGCATCTCGGTGTCGACGTATAGCACGCCAGTGATGATCTGCCCCTGTTCCACCGCAGCCTCGATCCGGCCGAGCGCCTTGAGCCGGTCGGTGGGATCGTAGTCCTCTTCGAGCTTTTCCAACCTCAGCAGCGAGCCGTCGTGCAGTTCGACTTCGCGAACAGATCCGGGCGCAAAGTCCTCTTCCACGTGGATCTCGTCGAAGAACGGAACGAACCCGATCGACTGCAGCGGGATCTTGTTGTCGCGCACGTACTTGTAGCTCTTCGTCGAGCCCACGTGATCGTTGAATGTCACGCATGGGGAAACGACGTCCACCACGGCCGTGCCCCGGTGGCTCAGGGCCGCCTTCAAGATCGCCTGGAGCTGCTTCTTGTCTCCGGAGAATGAACGCGCGACGAATGTCGCGCCCATCTGGACCGCCAGACCGCAGGAATCGATCGGTGCCAAATCATTGGAGATGCCTGTCTTCGTCAGCGAGCCGCGCGACGCCGTTGCCGAAAACTGTCCCTTGGTCAGCCCGTAGCAGCCGTTGTCCTCGATGATGTAGATGATCGGGACGTTGCGACGCATCATGTGCACGAACTGCCCGAGGCCGATCGAGGCCGTGTCGCCATCGCCCGACACGCCCAGCGCCAGCAACTGCTTGTTCGCAAGCACTGCGCCGGTGGCCACCGCGGGCATCCTCCCATGCACGCTGTTGAATCCGTGCGACATGCTCAGGAAGTAGGCCGGGGACTTCGACGAGCAGCCGATGCCCGAGAGCTTCACGACCTGCGTTGGGTCGATGCCCATTTCGAAGAAGCATTCGATGATGCGTTCGGAGATCGAATTGTGACCGCACCCCGCGCAGAGCGTCGTCTTGAGCCCGCGATACGGGTCGAGCCCTAGCCCGATCCGGTTGGGAGTCCCCGTCTTCTTCCGTTTGGCAGTGGTTGTGGCGCTCACAGCCTCTCCTCCTCGACAACGGCCTCGGTTACGGTGCGTGCGTCCAGGGGCATCCCTCCGAAGTAGCAGATGCTCCTGAGGTGGTCGTGAATCACCGGGAATTGCCGGCGCAGAAGCGTTCGCAACTGCGCGTCACGATTCTGCTCGACCACATAGACTCGCTTGTGCCTGGCGATAAAGTCTTCGGTGCGGTGGCTGAATGGCCAGCCCCGTACGCGGCAATAGGCGGTCTCGATGCCGTACTCGAGCAGCAATTGGCTGCGACTCTCCCGAATCGCTTCATTACTTGTGCCGGCGCCCACGAAAGCGAAGCGTGCGTTGGGGTTGTCGTCGATGACCGGCTCGGGCAGCAGACGGCGAGTGCCGAGCATCTTTTTCCTGATCCGCGCCATGTTCCGGATCCAATCCTCTTCGCGCTCGCTGTAGTTCGCATCGGGATCGTGGCCCGTGCCGCGCGCGAAGTACGCCGCCTGCGGGTGCCTGTTGCCAGGAATCGTGCGGTAGGTGATGCCATCGCCATCAATGTCTCGATAGCGTCCCCAGTTCCCAAGGAGCTTCTCGATGTCGTCTTCGCTCAAGACCTTCCCGCGATCCATTTCCCAATCGGGGTACTCGAACTTGTCCGCTGTCCAATAGTTCATGCCCAGGTCAAGGTCGAGCATCACGAACACCGGCGACTGGATTCGCTCCGCCACATCGAACGCCTTCGCAGTGAACTCGAAGCACTCTTCCGGCGTGGCCGGAATCAGCATCGGGTGAAGCGTGTCGCCGTGCGAGAGGGTGGCCGCCGACAGAAAATCGCCTTGGGACGTGCGCGTCGGAAGCCCGGTTGACGGTCCCATCCGCTGCACGTCAATCAGGACCACCGGAATCTCGGCAAAATGCGCCAGGCCGACAAACTCCGACATGAGAGAGATTCCGGGCCCGGCCGTGGTGGTCATCGACCGCGCGCCGGCCCAGCCGGCCCCGATGGCCATGCCGATCGAAGCCAGCTCGTCCTCGGCCTGCACCACTGCGAAGGTTGCCTTGCCGGTCTCAGGATCGATCCGGAACCGCTTGAGATACTCCTGAGCAGACTCGGCCAGGGAGGACGACGGGGTGATGGGATACCAGGTGATGACGCTCACGCCTCCGAAGACCGCGCCCAGCGCCGCCGCCGCGTTCCCTTCAATGATGATCTTGCCCTTGTTCCCTTCCATTCGCTCGAAACGGAAAGGGTCCTTCTTGACCAAGTGCTCCTGCGCCCAGTCATAGCCCGCTACGGCCGCGTTCCAATTCAACTCCACAGCCTTTGGCTTGGTCTTGAACTGCTTGAGGATGGCGTTGCGGATCTCCTCCATCTCGATACCTAGAAGCGATGCCAGCACCCCGTCGTAAATGATGTTGCGGACAAGCTTGCGGAGCTTCGGGGCCGGACAGACCGGCGCGACCAGCTTGTCGAACGGCACGGGATAGAAGTGCAAGTCCTGACGGAGATCGTTCAAGTGCAGCGGCTCATCGTAAATGACGGCCCGGCCCGGGCTGAGGCTCTCGACATCTTCCTCGGCGGTCTGCGAGTTCATCGCAACGAGGACGTCGGTCTCCTTCTTGCGGCCGGTAAAGCCGTACTTGCTGGCGCGGATCGTGTACCACGTGGGCAAGCCGGCAATGTTGGAAGGGAACAGATTCTTGCCGGAAACGGGAATGCCCATTTCAAACAGGGCACGCAGCAGGATCAGGTTCGAAGACTGACTGCCCGACCCGTTGACGGTGGCAACGTGGACACTGAAGTCGTTGACGACTTCCTCCAAGGTTTGTGAGACAGGCTCCTCGACAGGAGCGACATTCACGTCATGCATGCGATGACCTTGCGCGGGTGGAAGGAGGGCTGATGGCACCGTGTGCCAATTGAGTCTGACCCCAATCCCATTATACGGACTTCCGCCCGACGCGCCATATTCTCGCGTGGTCAAAGTCAGGCCGGGAACGCGAGTCCTCGCATCGTCGGAGAAGGGGCCCGGCGTGGCGCCACGACGGCGGACTCGAGGAACTGTAAGATTGGAATAGCGGGGTCGCTCTCCGGCGGATTCGGCCGCACGCTCCCGCTTGCCCGTTCTGCGGCGCTCCGTCATGCTCGACAACTCCCCGCCCCCTGCCACGCGAGACGAGCTACCTGTGCAGGTGGCGACTCGCCGATACCTGGATGCAGCCTTCGCGCGCAATGCGGAGGCATACGGTTTCGAAGAGGTCGCCACGCCGATCTTCGAGCGAGCCGACCTTTTCACGGCGCGATCCGGCCCGGAAATCAAGAGTTCCCTCCTCACCTTTCACTGCGATCACGAGGAATACGCGCTGCGGCCGGAGCTGACGGCACCGATATGCCGCCTCGTCGCTTCCGGGGCTCTCGAGGAGTACCGGCGGCCGTACAAGCTGTTCTATGTGGGTCCGTGCTTCCGGTACTGCCGCCCGCACTCAGGCCGGTCACGGCAATTCACACAGGCCGGATTCGAGGTGCTTGGTGACGCGTCTCCGCGAGCGGACGCGGAGGTCGTGGCTGCCGCATACCGCTTCCTGCGCTCGATCGGAATCGGCAATCTCACGTTGACAATCGGGACAGCTGGCATCTTCCGATCCCTGCTGCCCGTCGAACTCAACCCGGACGAGAGGGCTACCGTGATCGGGCATCTTGACCGCCTGTCCGGGATCAGCGAGCGTTGCGCGGCGCTATCGGCAGACAACGACCCCCTGGCCATCGAGCAGTTGCGCATGGACCGCAGGGAATTGGCTTCCCTGCAAGCCCGGGACGGCTACGCGGGAGAGTTCGCCATCGCAGACCTTCCGGCGCCGGGTCCACGCGAAATGGCCGAGCGGCTCCCGGAGGAGGCCGCTGCGACGTTTCGCAGGATTTGGAATGTGGAAGGCTACCTGCCGGACGACACGGCGGAGCTGCTCATCCAGGCGAGTCGGATCAGGGGAACCCTTGATGAAGTCTCCAAGCTCGCCGCGACGGTCTTGGGCACCTCCAGTGCGGGAGACTCGCTTGCCGACCTGATGGAAGTATGCCGAGTGCTAGGACATTACGGTATCGACGGCTTCGAGGTCTCGCTGGGCATCGCGCGCGGCCTAACGTTCTATACGGGAATGGTGTTCGAGATTTCGGGAGAGCGGGGAAAGCTGTGCGGCGGAGGGCGTTACGACCGCTTGGTCGAGCTCTTCGGCGGCGACCCGACACCTGCCACTGGCGGCGGCGTGCGGTTCGACATACTTCAGCAATCACTTGCCACACAAGATCGGACCGCCACCTCGCGGGGCATCGGCCTGACGGCGGCCGGACCGGCTGACGAGGCCGACGCAGTGCGCCTCGCCGAGGAGTTACGAGACCGCGGGGCAAGCGTCGGCGCGGCCGGAGCGCCGATTGCCACCCTCGAGGCCGGGAGGGTGCGTTTGCCCGGCGGAATTGAGACCGGCGCCGACGCCGACTCGGTCCTGCTCGCACTGGCGGCGGCGGCGCGGGATCGGAGACCTGCCGGAAAGGAGTCCGCATGAGTTCCGTCCGGCTCGCCATCCCCAAGGGCAGCTTGGAGAAGAAGGCCCGTGCGTTCCTGGAGCGCGCGGGTATCGACCCGAAGGGTTACGCCGACGGCAGCCGCAGCTATCGGCCAGACCTGGGCATCGAAGGGATTGTGACCAAGACCATGCGGCCGCAAGAGATCCCGTACATGCTGCAAGCGGGATTCTTCGACCTCGGCATTTCAGGTATCGACTGGTACTACGAGAGTGACGTCTCGGCGAACGTGGAGAACTTGGTCGATCTGGGATTCGGTCGAGTCGACATCGTTCTCGGCGTGTCGGATGCGTGGGAAGACGTCAACTCCGCCAGAGATCTCTTCGCGCGGTTCGTCGATTCCACCGGAACCCAGCCGCTTCGGATTTGGACCGAGTATCTCAATCTCACGGAGGCGTTGGTCCGCGAGCATACCGATCTGGAGCCAGCGCTGTACAGCCCGTACTCCCGACTCAGTGTGAGGCGCAGCGGCACGTCGCCCGTTGCGATATTCCACTCGTTCGGCGCGACCGAATCGAAGCCACCTGAAGACGGCGAGGCAATCGTAGACAACACCGAGACGGGCAGCACCCTGCGGGCCAACGGTCTCAAGATCATCCACAAGGTACTCGAAGGATCCACCGCCCACCTCTTGGCGAACCGCCGCGCGATGCGCAACCGGGAAAAGTGGACCGCGATCGCGAGAGTTAGGGACATGCTAGCTGCGGCCGCGCCGGCTCCCGTAGAAGAGGAGCCCGTTTTCGGCCACATTTGATTCCAGAATCCTCGCGCCGATTCACTTCGGCACGAATCTCCCAAGAAACCGGTATCATGACGGCGGCTGCAAGTGACGAATAAGGGACACGTCGCATGGGTGCTGGCGCTGGGTTTGCTCACCGTCTGCACGGCGCCCACACAGACCCGGGGACCTAGGTCGGAGGATCAGCGTCGGCAGCGAGCGATCTTTGGATGGGAGGTTCGCCGCCCTGTTGTGCGCGGGACCAAGGCGGCGGTCGCGGCCGGGACGCCGCTCGTGACGCAAGCCACGATGCGCACCCTCGAAGGCGGCGGCAACGCAGTGGACGCCGGAATCGCCGCCCTGCTAGCAGGAGCGGTGACGGAGTTCTCGCACTTCGGTTTCGGCGGCGAGGCTCCGATTCTGGTCCGTACGACGGACGGCCAGGTGCACTCCATCGCAGGTGTCGGCAAGGCGCCGGCGCGGATGACATTGGAATTCTTCCTGAGCCTCGAGCCCGACCCCGAACTTGAGATCGAAGCAGCTCAGCGCGAGCACAAGACAGGACCGATCCCCTCATACGGAACGCTGCCGGCCCTTGTTCCCGGGATGGTCGACGCCGCGCTGCTGGCTCTGAAGCAGTTCGGGACGATGTCGTTCAACGAGGTCTCGGCGCCCGCGATCGAGCTGGCGAGGAAGCATCCGATCGACCGGACCCGGTCCCGTTCAATTGGAGAGGCTTCCAGCTTCCTGAAGTTGTTTCCGACCTCGCGCGCGGTGTTCGCTCCAAATGGGCGATTTCCGAGTGCCGGGGATATATTCCGGCAACCGGACCTCGCCGAGACGATCGTCTCGATGGGACTCGCCGAGCGACGCGCCTTGGCGGCCGGAAAGTCACGTGAGGCTGCGATAGAAGCCGTACGGGACTACTTCTACCGGGGACCTGTCGCTCGCGAGATTGCGGAGTTCGTCAGGGACAGCGGCGGTCTGCTGCGTTACGAGGACTTCGCTGGATTCCAGTTGCAAGTCGAGCGGCCCCTGGTCGCGACATTCCACGGTCACGAAGTCTACAAGGCGGGTTTCTGGACTCAGGGCGCGGTGTTGCTGCAAGCTCTCAATATCCTCGAAGGGTACGACCTGCAGTCGATCGGATGGAACACACCCGCGTATATCCATCGATTGGTCGAAGCGCTCAAGCTGGCGTTTGCTGACCGTGACTCATGGTATGGCGACCCGGAGTTTTCGGCGGTACCGCGCGAACTTCTCTCGAAGGACTACGCCGCCAGCCGACGGGCGTTGATTGACCCGGATCGGTCATCGTCCGCGTTTCGCCCGGGATCGTTCGGCGCCGCCGTGCCCATGCACCCGTCTCGCCACACCGGGCAGATGCGCCCACTGCCAGACAGGCTCGCATCCAGGGATACGACCTCGATCAATATCGCGACAGCCGACGGAATGATGTTCTCGGCATCGCCGTCCGGGGCGTGGATGCCGTCGGTGATCGCGGGACGGACCGGCATTCCGCTGACGCAAAGGGCGCACAGCTTCCTGACGATCAAGGGCCATCCGAACGTCGTGGAACCGGGCAAGCGACCCAGAATCACCCTCACCCCCACGTTGGTGACTCGTCGAGGCGAGCCGTTCATGGCGCTGTCAACGCCGGGCGGTGACCAGCAAGAGCAGGCCTTGCTCCAGGTCCTGCTGGCGGCCATCCTCTTCCAGTTCAATCCCCAGGCTGCTGTCGAAGCGCCGCGCTTCCAGAGCAAGCACCTGGTGTCCAGCTTCGATGACCACGCCATGGAACCGAACGTGTTGCTGCTTGACGAACGGATGCCTCCCTTCGTCGTGGAAGAACTGGCAGCACTGGGGCATTTGGTCGACCGGCGCAGCCGGAGGGCGAGCGGGTCGGCACCCACGGCAATCAAGCTCCGGGACAACGGCGTGATCGAGGCCGGGGCCGACCCGTACGCGCATCGCTACGCCGCTGGCTGGTAGCCGACCATTCGAACGCGGGCCGCGAAGCGGCGCCGTGGAACACCGCAACGGCGCCCGGGTGAGCGACGCCGCGATACAATCTGATTCACATGCTGACAAGACGCCAATTGATGGCCTCCGGTGGGGCCCTGCTCGGAGCGTGGAGTTGCGAATCCGAGCAGGCGACGCCACAGGAGCCTCTCAATGTCCTGTTCCTGTTCCCCGATCAGATGCGGGCGCAGGCGATGGGATGCATGGGCAATCCGGATGTCAAGACCCCCAATCTGGACAAGCTCGCCGCAGAAGGCGTGCTGTTCCGCAACCACTTGGCGAATTCTCCGGTGTGCTGCCCGGCCCGGGCAATCATCCTTACCGGGAAGTACGCGCACGCCAACGGAATGGTGGCCAACGACCTGAGGTTGAGGGAGTCCGAGACGAGCATGGCCGAGCTGTTCGCCAACGCGGGCTACCGAACCGGTTTCATCGGCAAGTGGCACCTCGACGGAGGGCCGCGTCAGCCGGGCTGGATCCCGCCCGGAGCGCGACGGCAAGGATTCGAGTTCTGGGCCGCCAACGAAGTCAGCCACGCCCATTTCGACACGCACTATTTCCGGGACGAGCCGACGCCGATTCCGATCAAGGAGTTCGAACCGAAGGCGTGGACGGACATCGGAATCGATTTCCTCAGGAAGACGCGCGAGGATTCCCGTCCGTTCTTTCTGACCATTCAAATGGGCCCGCCCCACGACCCCTATATCGCGCCGGACGAATACATGGCAATGTATGACCCCGATGCCATCGAACTTCGCCCGAACTTCGACGGCGACACATCCGAGCGGGACCTCGTTCCCAGCCCTGGCAGGGCAATGCCGGGCAGGAAGGAAATCGCTGCATACTACGCGATGGTCACTGCGGTGGACGATCAGGTGGGCCGGGTCCTGGCGGAATTGGATGATCTGGGATTGCGAGACAACACCATCGTGATCGTTTCCTCCGATCATGGGGACATGCTCGGCTCGCATGGCGCGAAGCTGAAACGGAAGCCTTGGGGGGAATCGATCCGGGTGCCGGGCATCGTGCGGCATCCGCATGGCGGTGGAGGTGAGACTGACGCGCTGTTCTCGCATGTTGACATCGCGCCTACGCTCCTGTCGCTCTGCGGCATCGAGGCGGACCCGGGAATGCAGGGCAGTGACCTTTCGGCTGTCATCCTGGGAGCATCCCAGAGCGGCCCCGAATCGGCGTATTTCCAGATCTTTGGCCCGTACCTTGCGGGCGGAGTCGAGCGCGGGTGGCGCGGCGTTCGCACGGCTCGCCACATGTACGCCCGAACGAGGGACGAGCCATGGGTGCTTTACGACCTCGAGGCAGACCCCTACGAGCTAGACAACTTGGCAGGCCGGCCCGAAGCCGCGGAAGTACAGGCCGGATTGGAAGCCGAACTGGCAGGCTGGATGGAGCGTACAGGCGATTCCTGGGACTACGACTGGACCGCACCGCTCGAGGACCGTGGCCGACTCTACAGGCACGAAACGTTCTATACCGTCGAGGATTTCATGGAATGGGCCGCCGAGAATCCTGAACTCGCCGATCTCTAGCGGACAACAGGCCAACGACAGGCCCTGCCCGATGCTCTGTAGCCGCTCGAGGGCTGGTGGCCCGGCATGGCGGGGTTCCTTTGCGCGCTCCCGCGCTCCCGACCAAGCCTGCTCGCACGGAGGCAACAGGCAGCGGGGCCGAACCCTCGATGGCCGTCGTCACGCACTCGGCAGATCAGTCCACTTCTCCAGAGAACGGACGCGGTAGTCGCTGAACGCATTCAGGATCTCTTCCGGACTGGTGCCGTCGATCACCAGCCCGCGATGCACCGAATGGACGAACCGATCGTGTACAGCCCGGTCGAAGAACGCCAGCAACGAGTCGAAATAGCCGTCCACATTCAGCAATCCGATCGGCTTCCGGTGGAATCCAAGCTGTCCCCACGTAATGATCTCGCACAGCTCTTCTACCGTGCCGAACCCGCCCGGAAGTGCGATGAAGGCCTCTGCGAGATCCGCCATGACCGCCTTGCGCTCATGCATCGACCCTACGACATGCAGCTTTGTCAAATCCTTGTGCGACACCTCCTTTTCGGCAAGAGCCTTCGGGATAACTCCCACAACCTCGCCTCTCGATGCCAGGACGGTGTCTGCCAGCACGCCCATCAGACCTACGGAAGCTCCGCCGTAGACAAGATTGATCCCATGGCCGGCCAAGCACCTGCCGAGGGCCACGGCAGCGTCTGCATAAGCTCGGTTTTGGCCGCTGCTGGAGCCGCAGAAAACGCAGATTCGCGCGGGCAGCGACATGCTCCTAGCGTACAGGCCATGCTCGACCCGGCTGGCATTGCTGACCCGGGCGCAGCGACTCCGGGAGCCCTGAGATCCCTCCGGGTTCCGGTTCGACGCTAGGATATCTGAGTGATCGAAACACAGTCTCTCGACCGACGCCGTTTTCTTGAAATCGCAGGCATCGCCGCGCCACTGGCGGCCGCCCGGTGCTCGACACCGAATTCAAGACCGACGCAGGGCACCCGCCCGAACATCGTGGTGATCATGTCCGATGACATGGGCTACTCCGATCTGGGCTGCTACGGAGGCGAGATCGAGACTCCGAATCTCGACCGCCTCGCATCAGAGGGCGTGCGGTTCACGCGCTTCTACACGAACAACATGTGCGTCCCGACACGGGCTTCGCTGCTCAGCGGCTGCTATACAACGAAGTCCCTCGGGCCCGAAGGCGGCATCTCGGGAAATATCGTGACCGCCGCCGAGGCGCTGGGCGTGGCCGGCTACTCGACCTACATGAGCGGCAAATGGCATCTGGCCAACGACGGCAGTCGGGAGAACCTGCCCTGCCAGCGCGGCTTCGACAGGTTTTTCGGTACAACTCTGGGAGCATGCAGCTTCTGGACGCCGGCATCGCTGATGTTGGACAACGAACCAGCCGAGCACCTGTACCTCGACCCGGATTTCTACTACACCGACGCTATCTCGAACTACGCTCTCGACTTCATGCAAGAGGGGCTTGACAAGCAGGAACCATTCTTCCTATACGTCGCCTACACCGCCGCCCACTGGCCCCTTCACGCTTTCGAGGAGGACATCGCTCCGTATGCGGGGCGGTACAGTGGCGGCTGGGACGCTCTACGTGACGAGCGCCACGAGCGCATGAAGAATCTGGGCACGGTTGATCCGGCGTGGAAGCTCTCACCTCGCAACCCCGAGGTCCCCTCCTGGGCAGACGAGCCTCACAAGGCTTGGCAGCAACGCCGCATGGAAGTCTACGCGGCCCAGATCACGCGAATGGACCAGGGAATCGGAAAGTTGCTCGACCTGCTGGACGAGTCCGGCGAAGCCGACAAGACCCTGGTGGTCTTCCAGATCGACAATGGCGGATGCCATGTCGAGTATGCCCCGGACCGCAAGGGACCCTACCTGCCGGAAACGACCCGTGACGGACGGCCTGTCATTCCGGGGAACATCCCGAACGTCATGCCAGGGCCCGAGAACACCTACCAGAGCTACGGATACGGGTGGGCCAACGCATCCAATACCCCCTTCCGGCTCTACAAGCAACACGATCACGAAGGGGGCATCACTGTACCGCTGATCGCGAGGTGGCCGAAGGCAATCTCCCAGCCAGGAAGCATGACCGGCCAGCTCGCGCACGTCATCGACCTGATGCCGACGTTTCTGGATGCCGCCGGAATCGAGCAGCCTTCGGAATTCGAGGGTCGGCCAGTTCATGCCATGGATGGAGCCAGCCTCGTTCCGATTCTGCGGGGGGGTACACGCCAACCGCCCGGGGAGTTGTACTGGCAATGGAGCCGAGGCCGGGCGGTCCGGCAAGGCCGCTGGAAGCTTGTCGCCGTGAGGAATAGCGCCTGGGAACTGTATGACCTCGAAACCGACGGCACCGAATTGCACGACCGGGCAGGCGAGATGCCCGGCCGGGTGGCCGCAATGGAGCAACTGTGGAACACGTGGAAGGCCGGCCCGACCCCGCTTTCGCCAGAGCCTTCGCCGAGGGCGCTAGAATAGGGGCTGGCCTAGGTTCCCCCTTGCAGGGGCGGCACGAGGCCTTCCCCCTATCTCGCTGGCCCGCAAGATCGGGTCCTTCCTGGATTCTCCATGTCAAATCTCGCAGTCCTGGGTCTCCAGTGGGGCGACGAGGGCAAGGGCAAGCTCATCGACCTGGCTGCCGAGCACTACGACATCGTCGTGCGCTGCCAAGGCGGGAACAATGCCGGTCACACCGTCCAGATCGGCGACAAGGTCTACAAGCTCTCGCTGGTCCCCAGCGGCATCCTCTGGCCGGGAAAGACGGCGGTGGTAGGCAATGGAGTGGTCATCAACCCGGCAGCGATGCTCGACGAGATCGATTCGCTGCGCCGGACCGGGGTTCGCGTCGAGTCGAATTTGCTGATCAGCAATCGCGCCCATGTTGTGTTTCCCTACCATCCGCTGCTCGAACGCTCGTCCGAGGCGACTCCGGGAAAGCGTCGGATTGGAACGACTTCCCGCGGAATTGGCCCGTGCTACGAGGACAAGGTGGCCCGACGGGGCATACGCGTCGCCGAACTGCTGTCTCGCGATCACTTCACGAAGCGATTCCGCGTGATCGCCGAGGAGCGCGGCGCGGTCGCCCGCGCTCTCGGCATCAGCGAGCCATGGGACTCGGAAGGCGCGCTGGAAGAATACCTGGAGTGCGCCGAGCGGTTGCGACCATTCGTCACGGACACCGCCAAGTACCTGAACGACTCGATCAAGCAGGGAAAGCGGCTTCTCTTCGAGGGGGCCCAGGCCACGATGCTGGACATCGATTTCGGCACTTATCCGTACCTCACATCGTCGAACGCAAGCGCGGGAGGCCTATGCACCGGATCAGGCGTGTCGCCACGGCTCCTGCATGACATCGTCGGAGTCGCGAAGGCCTACGCGACGCGCGTTGGCGAAGGACCGTTCGCCACGGAACTGCACGGGCCGGCCGGCGACGCGCTGCGAGACGCCGGAGGCGAGTTCGGAACGGTGACGGGCCGGCCAAGACGATGCGGCTGGTTCGACATCCCGTTACTGCGGTACGCCCACGCCATCAACCACCTCTCCTCGCTGTTCATTACCAAGCTCGACGTGCTCGACTACCTGACGACAATTCCCGTCTGCACCGGATACCGCTTGCGAGGAGCGCCGCTGGATTGGATGCCGGCAATTGCCGAGGAGTACGAGGAGGTCGAAGCTGTTTACGAGGATTTGCCCGGCTGGAACTGCCCGACGCGCGGCGTGACCTCGTTCGACAGCCTTCCTCAAGCGGCCAAGGACTACATCGCATTCCTGGAAGATCGGCTCGAAGTCGAGATCGGCGGCGTGTCGACCGGGCCGGAGAGGGAGCAAACCATCGTCAGGGATGGGTCCGTGCTCGAGAGGGTTGCATCCACCCGAAGTTGTTGAGGCCGGGGAACGGAGCCAAGCGGTAGGATCCGACCTGCCGCCGCCCCGAACTGCAACGCAGGCCCTGCCAGCTACGGAAAAACCGATGCCTCGCGAACCCGGAGCACGGGACGGCCCTTCGCCAATCCCGCGGCTCGGTTGGCTGGGTTGAACTAGTCGCCGCTCGCGCCGACTGTCTCGCGCGGCTGGTCCGTCCCGGCCGTGCCCCCGATCTGCACCAGCGCAGGCGCTGGAGCCTCCTTGAGGACATCCTGGCGGTACATCTTCATCAGCTTGGCTTCCTCTTCCGCGGACAGCTTGCGACCACGTGCCCCGCTTGCCGGAGCCTGCTCGCCCTTCTGCCGCGCCTCGGCCAGCTTGCGGTCGCGCGCAGCGATCTTCTCTTCGCGCGCGTTCTGCGGGCCGTCGGAAACCTGCGCGCCGCGCGACGCGTGCTCGGCGTTGATATGAAGCCTTTCGCTCAGGTGCGTGATCTCGTCGACCTTGCGGCCGCCGGCGTAGATCTTGTGACGCCCGTGCTCGCCGTACCAGGTCGACAGGGTGGCGGTCATGTGCATCTTCTCGATGATATTGCGCCAGCCAATTCCGGTGTTGTACGCGCAGAAGGAGATCTCACCCTCCTGGGTCCCATACGGGATCACGCACATCTCCGTGCGCCGGAAGTCGTAGTTGAACAAGTCCTGGAACCACATTCCCGCAACAAACAGGAAGTTCCACGGATCATTGCGTCGCGCCGTGCCCTTGCCGTAGTTCTTGCCACTGAGCGCGAACGACTTGTCGAATTTCTTCAGCAGGTCGAACATTGAGAAGTCCTTCGGCGCCTTCAGCGGGTTGTAGTTCTTCAACAGAGCCAGGCCCATCTGGACGTTTGTCGCCACCTTGCCTCGCCCGGAATCAGTGACGCGCCGGATGTCTTGCACGAACTGCGGCACGTTGATGAATTCGGGCACGGAAGCCATGTCCTTGGTTTCCTTGTTGATCATCAGGGCCGTGCCCACGCCGCAGTTCGGATGGCAACCGCAGCTGACCTGACCCCATTGCGCCTGCGGGCCGTGAGCCAGGTCCGCCGCGTCAACGAAGCTGCCCATCACGGAGATCGGGAACCAGTCGCGCGTCGGCTCGGTGATACCCACCTGCTTCTTGACGTCGTGCGCCAGATGACTCAGGGTATAGCGCTGCCGCATGCGACGCTCGTCGGTGATCTCCTCGTCACGACCGGTGAACGATACCGGCTGGAACGCGATGAAGGCGATCCGGCCCGGATTGTCGCGCGCGAACTGGATGATCGGGCCCACCTCTTCGTTGTTGACGTTGTTGACGAGCGTCGTCACCAGCACGATCTCGATGCCGGCATCGTGCATGTTCTCGATCGCCTTGATCTTGACGTCAAACAGGTTGCCGATCTTGCGGTGCTGGTTCGGCTCATTCCCGATCCCGTCGAACTGCAGGTACGCATAGCGCATGCCCGCGTCAGCAGCAGCAGCCGCGAACTCGGGATTCCGGGCGAATTCGATTCCGTTCGTCGCCGCCTGCACCGAGTTGTAACCGATCCGCCGACAGTACTGGACCGCCTTCAGGAAGTACGGTGACATCGTCGGCTCGCCACCGGAGAACTGCACCGACATCTGCCGACGAGGCTTGATCTGGATCGCGTTGTCCAAGATCGTCTTGATCTCTTCCCACTCCAGCTCATGGACGAAGCCGACCTGGTTCGCGTCCATGAAGCACGGGTCGCACATCATGTTGCACCGGTTCGTCAAATCGACGGTCAGCACCGCGCCGCGTCCCCACTTCACCGTCGAGGAGCCGTGATTGTGAAGTTCCTCGTCGTTGTGGGCACGGATGTCGCGCCCCGGGAACTGCGACTCGATGTGCTCGAGGAACTTGGCATCCATGGCCATCAGATCCTCGGTCTTGCCGTGCTGGGGACACTCCTTGACCATCCAGACCTGGTTGTCGCGCTGGATGATCGTCGCCGGTACTTCGCCCACCTTCTCCGTTTTCAGAATCGAGTAGTCAACTTCGCCGTTCAAGATCACTTCGCGCGCTTCGCGGACGCACTTCGGGCAAAGCGAATCCGTCTTGCGCGGCCATCCCAGCGGCGGTTTCGTCTTCTCCCATGACTTGAGCATCGGCTTCTCAGACCAAGCCGGAGTGAACGCCGCCCGCGGGTCCTTGCGGGCATCCAGGTTGCGGGCGATCGCCCAACCTGCCCGCGCTGCGCGCGTCAGGCCCCGCTCCAGATATTTCACCGGTCGTTGCATAACTACTCCTCCGATAGAACTCTTGCTTTTTCCCCGCGCGGGGCAATGCCCCGGTCACGCGGGCGGGCACTCTCCGAACTCGCCCGGCGGCAGGCACGCTCGGAACCCTTAGTGAGTCTACCCGCACGATCCGCATCGTTCAACCAGAAATCGGCGAATCGCGTGATTTTGAGGTTTTGCGGCAGTATTGAGACACTGAATGGCTACGCCGAGCCCCCGGCCGTACGGTCCGGCCCGCCCGGCCGCCCTGCTACCCTTGCGCGCTTCGAAACCGGTTAAGGACCGCGCCCTCGAACTCGGGTTCGAGCTTGCGGGCGTCGCCCCGGCCGAGACCACACCGGAATCGCTCTTCTACCCCGAATGGCTCGGTCGCGGCTACCACGGTGAAATGAGCTATCTCGCCGGCCGCCGCGGGGAAATGCGCGCAGACCCTCGCACCCTGCTGCCATCGGCGCGATCCGTTGTCTGCGTTGGCGCAGTTTACAATTCAGGCGGTCCGTACTCGACCGAGTTCGAGTCCTGCGAACAGGGGTGGGTCTCGCGTTACGCATGGGCCGAGGACTATCACGGCATACTCCGCCAGCGGCTGCGCGTGTTGGCGGACTGGATCCGAGACGAATACGGCCACGACGTCCAGTGCAAGGTCTGCGTCGACACGTCGCCATTGCTGGAGCGCGCTTACGGTCACCGAGCCGGCCTGGGTTGGATCGGCAAGAACTCGTGCCTGATCGACGAGCGGCGCGGATCCTGGTTCTTCCTGGGAGAAATCCTCACCTCCCTCGAGTTCGCGCCGGACACGGCAGCGCCGGACCGGTGCGGCACCTGCCGCCGGTGCATTGACGCATGCCCGACTGACGCCTTTGTCAAGATCGGCGCTCACGACGGCCCGGAATACGCCCTGGACTCGCGCCTTTGCATTGCGTACTGGACGGTTGAGCTGCGCGGCCCGATTCCGGAAGAGCAGCGGGAAGCTGTCGGCCACCACCTGTTCGGATGCGACATTTGCCAGGACGTGTGCCCGTGGAACAACCCCCAGAGAGCGGCTGTCACGGACGATCCGGCATTCGAGCCCATCAGCGAAGAGCCCCTTCTCGAGGATCTCGCGAGCTTGAGTGAGGAAGAGTTCAACGCGCGCTTTTCGGGAACGCCGATTGAGCGCAGCCGCTACACCGGCTTCCTCCGCAATGTTGCCGTCACCATGGGAAACAGCGGCAATCCGCGCTTCCGCAATGCACTGGAACGCCTTGCACGAGGTCCGGACCGGGTCGTCCGCGAGCATGCGGAATGGGCGCTGAACAGGCTGGGAACGGCCCCCCGGCAGGCATCGCGTAGCCCGGCCAAGCCAGTACCGTGAATCGCTCCTGTCGGGGAAACGTACTTCCCCGTTGTCTAGTTCTCTGGCTCCGCTGGTTCGGCGTCGATGATTTCGAGCTCGACCTCGCCTTCCTCGGCACGTTGCTTGGCGGTCGCCTCGTCGACGATCTCCAGCGCCACGGGCTGCTCCATGTAAGCCGCTCCCGGGCCCGCCGTCAACAGCATCAAGCGGTAACGCTTCATCTCCGTGGAATTCGGGACTTCAAACGTTATCGAGTCCGCGGTCTGCTCTGTGACCTTGACAAGAATGTCGCTCCCGCCGGCAGTCAGGTAAAGATCGTCGACCTGGGCTCTATCGAGGTCCGAGCCGTTAGCCACTGCCGAACCGCCGGGCGCTACGGCGTCAGGCTCGACGGATGTCACCCGGGGCACGGCATACGCCGACACCACAGCCAAGCTTAAGAAAAGAACTGTAAGGCGGCACACTCTCGTCATGACCATCCCTCCTTCCGGCTGCAATGATACTAGACCCCTTGCATCGCGTTTGCAACACCGGGCGGCAAGAAACCTGGGAATGGACTACCAGCGCGGCAAGATTCGTCGCCAGGTTCGGTCGATATGCTTGCGCATTTCCAATTCGTCGTCGCGTCGCCGGTACGGAATCGCTTCGTAGCGCTGCTTCAGGCGGGCCAGCTGGTCGTAGTCCAGCGCCACTCCCAAGCCGCCCTTGTCGGGTATGCGCAGCGACCCGTTGTCAAACGAGAGACGACCGCCCTCGATCACCTCATCCGATGTCTGCCATGGGTAGTGGGTGTCGCAGGCATAGGTGAGGTTCTTGGTCGCGGCCGCCACGTGGGCCATCGCCATCAGCGAGATGCCCAGATGGGAGTTCGAGTGCATCGAGAGTGACAGCCCGAACGTCTGGCACAGCTTGCCCAAGTGCTGGACTTGTCGCATGCCGCCCCAAAAATGGTGGTCGCACAGGACGACCTGCACGGCGTCCTCGGCGATCGACTCCGGGAGGTGCGCGAATGACGTCACGGCCACGTTGCTTGCCAGGGGCGTGTCAATGCCTCGCCGCAGGAGTTCACGGCGCGTCCTCGCCATGCCAGCGATGCCCGAGACCGGATCCTCGAGATACCCGCCGCCCTCCAACTCTTTGTAAAGGGACTCCCCCACGCCCACAGACGTTTCGACGCTCCAGGCCGAGTTCGGGTCGATGCGCAGCGGCATGCCGGGACCGAATTCCTGTCGCAGCCTCCGAATGGTCTCGACCTCTATTTCCGGATCGAGCACACCGCCCTTGAGCTTGATGTCCGAGAATCCGAACTCGTCCACCATGGAGCGCACCTGGCGCACGATCGAAGCGGGTGTGAGACACTCACCATACTTGTCCTCTCGCAGGTCGGACCCTTCACCGCCGCCACCGGCGTGCTTGTAAAAGGCGTAAGCCGAGAACGGCACCGCGTCGCGAACCCGCCCGCCGAGCAAATCGCACACCGGCACGCCTGTGCTACGGCCGATCAGGTCGAGGGAGGCCGTCTCCAAAGCCGAGTAGGTTCTCGGCCCCGCGTCGAGTGGATTCTCGCCGGGCGTCCGCATTGTGTGAGACCGCTCGGCGCCGTCGCCCTCGCCTTCGACCAGGTCGATCAAGTCGCCCGCGAGGCGATACGCGTCGGCCCCGACCACCCGGCCGCGAAGTTTTCTCAGGGCACTGGCCGGGCACTCGCCGCCATATGTTTCGGCGACGCCGACAATGCCGTCCTCGCTCTCCAGCTCGACGATGTTCCGAAGCGCGTACGGGGCATGCAAGCCATACGAACTGCGGAGAGGAGGGTCGGCGATCGCGATCGAGTGCACCCGCAAGTCCTTGATTTCCATATGCCCGAAGACCATTGTATGGAGATCTGGCGGCGCCTGTTCCGGAGGCACTTCGCGCCGGTCTCCGTTGCGAGACGCTGGGCGGAACCGCTAGACTGAGGTTGTCGTCGCGTGGATCGGAGGCTCTTCATCGACGCGGCAGCCCTGGAACGCCAGCCGTATCTGTTCGAGGCGGCGATCCGTCCGAGCTTGCTGGACCTGGCCGAGGGGTGGGCCGCAGCAGGACCGGCGGAAGTGCACGGCAAGGCCGAGTTGCTGGACAGTGAGGGTCTGCGCACGATTCGGATTCGCGGAAGGCTCCGGGTGGGTGTGTCTCACACCTGCGACCGGTGCCTCCGGGATCTGAAACGAGACTTCGACGACAGCTTCCAGCTATATTTCTATCCGATGGACACCATCGAGCAGGGCGGCGAAGTCGCAATCGGAATCGATGAAACCGAGGTCGGTTTCTATGAGGACGGAGGCGTGCACCTTGTCGACGTCGTGGGGGAACAGCTCTTGCTGTGGCTGCCGGCTCGCAGCCTTTGTAATCCTGACTGCAAGGGCATCTGCCAGGTCTGCGGCTCAAACCGAAATATTGCGGCCTGCGACTGTCGCGAGACGTTCGCCGATCCTCGTTGGGAAGGCCTGCGGCATCTGAGCTACAAGCATTGAATCCACAACCGTAGGGAGAATAGAATCATGCCAAATCCAAAACGAAGGCACTCCAGATCGCGCACGGGAAAGCGTCGCGCGCACGACCACTTGACACTGACGAACGCATCCGTGTGTTCGCAATGCGGGGCGAGCGTGGTGCCGCACCGCGCGTGCCGGTCCTGCGGATACTACAAGGGTCGTGAGGTGATCGAGGTCGACTCGGAATAGGAGGTACGGGGAGCTGAGGTCGACGTGCCGCAACAAATCACCGTAGCGGTTGACGCGATGGGCGGAGATGGTGCGCCTGCCGCCGAGGTCGAGGGATCCCTGCTCGCCGCAGAGGAATTCGGCGCCAAGATCATCCTCGTGGGTCGCGAGGAAGTTCTCAGCAAGGAGCTGTCCAAGTACTTCCCGGCGCGCGGCCAGATTGAAATCGTCCACGCGAGAGACGTGGTCACGATGCACGACAATCCCTCGAAGGCGCTGCGCTCCAAGAAGGACAGCTCGATCCGTGTCGCGGCCGAGCAAGTGCTCGCCGGGCGGGCCTCCGGCTTGGTGTCCGCCGGCAACACAGGGGCGGTGATGGCAACTGCGCTGAATGTCATGGGACGAATCCCGGGAGTCAAGCGCCCGGCTGTCGCCCAAATCTTCCCGACCGGCAACGGCGGGCGCACGTTGGTCCTCGATGTGGGCGCCAATGTCGATTGCACGCCCGAGATGCTCGTTCAGTTCGCGGTCATGGGAAACGCTTACACCCGCGTGCTCTTCGAATGCGAAAAGCCACGGATCGGACTGCTCTCCATCGGCGAGGAAGACCACAAGGGCAACGAGCTCACGCGCGAATCGATGCCGTTGCTCAAGCGCCAGCCGTTCCAATTCGTCGGTAACGTGGAAGGCCGTGACCTGTTCAGCGGGGATGTGGACGTCATCGTTTGCGACGGCTTCATCGGCAACGTCGCCCTCAAGGTCAGCGAAGGCCTGGTGTCGACGATCAAGAAGATGCTGATCGAGTCGCTGGAGGCCACGGTGATGCGGCAAATCGGCTACGGTCTCGCCAAGGGCGCGTTCGAAGAGTTCCAGAAGCGCGTCGATTACGAGGAGTATGGGGGCGCGCCGATGCTCGGCGTCCGAGGGGGCGTCATCATCTGCCACGGTCGCTCGACACGCCAGGCAATCAAGAACGCGATCCGCGTCGCCATGGAATTCGAGGCCGGCGGCATTAGCCGCCAGATCCAGGAAAACCTCGAGCACAGCCTCAAGAAGTGAAGCCTCCCTGGCCTGGCAATCGCGCCGCCAAGGGGTTCAGACTGAGGCGCTGCCCAGCCGAACGCAGACGGCTGGCAGTTCCTTGTCGATACGCTCGCCCAGAGACACCATTTCCTCTTCGCTGAGACTCGCCTGGACCGCTTCGAAGAGCACCCTCTCCTCGGTGCGGATGTGCCGGACCAATCGCTGTCGCCAGGCTAGTAGTTCATCCACCAAAGCCTCCCCCTGCGCGGTCTCCAGCGACTCGATCGCCGTCCGGATCTCGACGTGCTCCCCGATCAGGATGTCGATGGTCTCCGGGACAGGGATGGCTTCGCGCACGGCGGGGAACAGGATTCTTTCTTCGACTTCGAAATGCCCGCGGAGTTCGAGTTCCCAGGCGTCGAGGACCTGCCCTCGCAAGCTCTCCGCCACCGCGAGGTCAGCGCCGTCCCGCAGGCCCCGCTCGATGAACACTCCCAGCGCCAACCCGTCATGATGCTGGCGGGACAGGGAAACCAGCGCCGGGTGCCGTTTCATGCGCGATGTCGCCGTTACGATTCCAGTGTTTCGGGCTTGTAGCCGCCCTTCCTCCAGAAATGCAGGAAGAACAGCCCGAAGAAGACGATCAACACCATCGGCAGGACGGCAACATTCTGGAAGGCAGCCTGCGCTCCATGGTTCTCGTACCAGCCGCCCATGATAGGCAGGACGAACGCGATTGCAAGATTTCCAGTGCCGCCCATCAATGCCAGCGCGACCGGGCCGCCTTTCGGGAAGAGTTCCGACGTGACGCCCAGCATGGTCGGCCAGAAATAGGTCTTGCCGACCCCGAACAGGGTTGCTGCAGCAAACGCCCCGAACATCGTCGTCGCAGAGCCGAGCGCGTATAGGCCCGCCGCCGCAAGAGCGGCGGAAATGGTCATGAGGCCAAATGGCGAGAACGCATGCGCGAGTGGACCGCCGAAGAAACGCAGCACGAACATGATGCCCGCCGTGTAGACGAGGATCAGGATGCCCTGCATTCCCGTGAGGTTGGTAATCAGGGACGGCACCCACTGGTCCGGTCCCAGTTCGGTGGCGGAAGTTAGCCACATGCAGATCCAGAGGCAGATGAACGAGGGTCGAAGCAGGTCCATCAGCATGGCCCGGTTACTGACACCGGCGCTGACTCTCTCTGTCACCGGGAAACTCTGCCCCTTGATAATGAACAGGTACGCGACTGCCACAAGCGGAATGGTGAGCAGCTTGACTCGCCAGCCAAGAGTGGCCGTCGCCTCGCTGACTGAACCGTCCAGGCCCATGATCTTGGTGATCACGTAGGCGAGCAGACCACCGACGATCAGGCCACCCGGCCACCAAGCGTGCAACACGTTCATCCGGTGCGTCTTGTCCTCTGGATAGAGCGTAGAGCAGAGCGGATTGATCACGCCCTCCACCAAGCCCTGAGCAAGGCCGAGGGTGAGCATTGCAAACCACAGCAGAATGGTGATCGGGTTGCCGAATATCGATGAGATCGGGCCGTCGGGGAAGGGCGCAACGACAATCGCCAGGATGGCGGCGACGTAGAAGAGCCCTGAAATCGTCAGCAGCCGACGCATCCCGAATAGGTCGACTAGAGAACCGCCGATCAGGATCGACAGCGTGAAGCCCAGGAAGGCGGGACTCAGCAGCTGGCCTAGCTGCTCCTTGTTCAGCTGGAAGTCATTGCCGAGAGCGTCGAGCACATCGCCACGGATCGAGAAGACCATTGAAGTCGTGACAAGAGCCACGCAACTCGCTATGAAGAGGCGGTTTCGGTTCATACAAATCCTCCTTGTGGGACTCGGGCAGTGAGCGTAGCATACCGAATTCGGCGTCAGTAGTGGATTGAGAGCGCCGGAATCTCCTGGGACCCCCGGGGCTCGTAATCATCAGCACGTGGATGCGCGCGGTGTACTTCGCTCGGATAGGCAATCCTCTCTGTGACTACGCTTTAGCCCGTGAGAGCGCCTACGAGACGACTTTCCTCGTTGGCGCACTCAAGTCCTGCCTGGCCCCTGTTTCGATAGCGTAGTTCGGCCACTCTGACGACTTCGACTCGCCGAGGGACACTGGCACCCAGCCAACGCAATGACAAACTACAACCTTCCCTGGACGACTCGGACCGGACTCAGCGCGGCGCCGGGGAGACACATGCGAAGGACTCTGCCGAGTTCGGATCTCCCTGGCCATCGTACTTGGCGACCTCAGGGTAGGGACACAAGGGCCTGGTCATTTCGGCCCGGCCTTCGACCACCCGGGCCGCGACGAGCCGCTCCGGCACCTTCCCGGATTCCACCCAGTCGATCAACACCTTGCGGTAATCCACCCTGGACACGCCCAGCCCGCCGCCGCAATGGAACATTCCCGGCACCATGAACAGACGGAAATACTCGTCCACGCCAGGCCCGCTCACGCGCTGGACATCCTCGTAGTAGTTCACGCCCATCATGGGATTCAGGGCGGTATCAGCCCAGCCGAAGTACATCAGCATCTTGCCTCCCGCATCGCGGAACCCCGTGAGGTCAGGATTCGTGGCATCAAGGATCGAACGGATGAAATCCATCCGGTGGGGATCTTCGTCATAGTCGAACGAGCGCCAGTCGTAGTCCGGATCGTCCGGCTCGAACGCCATGTAACGCAAGAACGTCTCGGCAAACACCTGCTGCCGGGAGGGCCCGTCCGGCTGGATGATCCAACCGTTCCAGCCACTCCTCGGCCGACGCGCCATCGGCGGGGTGGCTTCGGAACCAAACGGAAGCCCGGGAAACAGGACCTCGCCGCGACTGACCACCCCTCCATAGATCTTTTGGAGGGTCGTCAGTTCCGCGGCGCTGAAGCAGCCGTCGCCGGACCCGTCGGCGCAACGGGGCAGGTCACGCGCGGGATCGAAGTCGCACACCCTAGGGTCCTCCAGCAGACCATCCTTTAGGCCGTCAATGCTGTCGCAGCGACTGTAGATCTCCTGAGCCAGGAGATCCACCTTTGCAAGGCTGATTGGCGCCTCATCCAGAGCCTTGGCATTCCAGGCTCCCCAAATCTGCGTGTTGGTGAAGTCCAGCACGGGAGCCCCGACGATGATGCCGTCAAAGTCCTCCGGGAACCGCTGCGCCGCCATCAGCCCCTGTCGGCCGCCAGTCGAACAGCCTTGCCAGTAGGTGTAGTTGGCAGGCCTCCCGTAGTACATTTCCGTCAATTCCTTGGTGGTCTGAATCGTGAGGCGCACGGCCCGAAAGCTGTAGTCGATCTCTTTCTGCCGGTTGTTGAGAGCGAACGTCGCCAGCGGCTCGGCATTGCGGTCGTGGCCTGTGTTGGTGCGGACCGAGACGTAGCCGTCAGCCGCGAGCGCTTCAATCCCTCCACGGAGACCCGGCCCATCCAGCCGGTTACCCGCGTATCCACCATTGCCGTTCATCAGAATGCGACCGTTCCAAGCCGCAGGCAAGACGACCTGGAAAACGATCTCCGGCGGCAGTACGCCCAGCACGCGGCAGTACGCGGGCGCTTGGTCGGTAGCGTCGACGAATACCGCGGACACGATGGAGTAGTCATAAACGGTGAGTTGGGCGATCTTGCGGCAATTGGCTTCACTCCGGTCCAACTCGGTGACCGTTGGGCTGGGAAGCTGTCCCCACGCTGCCGCGCAGCAAGCAAGTGAGAGGAACATGACCCGCTGGGCCAAGGGCGTATTGTGTCTCATCGGGGCATCCTCCGGCGTTCGCTGTCCGAATCGTTGCAGTATCCAGATCGCAAGGCGTTCGCTCGCACGCCATTATGACCTATCGCGGGCGGCGCTTGCGCGTTTGGCTCAAGGGGTGCGGCAAGCCGCATCCGTCCCCCAGTCGAGAGGCAAATTCGGCACGGAAATCAGCGCGGAGGCGGCGACACGCAAGTGAAGGACTCGGCTGAGTTCGGATCCCCGGCGCCATCGTACCTGGCAACCTCCGGATACGGGCAGAGCGGGCGGGTCATTTCGGTCTGGCCGCCGATCAGCCTCGCCCCTACGAGACGGTCCGGAGCCTGCCCCGCCTCGACCCAGTCGATCAGGGCCTTCCGGTAGTCGACACGGGAGACCCCCAGACCGCCTGCGCAGTGGAACATGCCTGGCACCATGAAGAGGCGGAAATACTCGTCCGCGTCCGGACCGCTCACGCGCTGGACCTCCTCGTAGTAATTCACGCCCATCAGCGGATTCACACCGGTGTCGGCCCATCCGAAATACATCAGCATCTTCCCACCCGCATCGCGGAACGGCGTCAGGTCGGGATCGGTGGGGTCCAGGATCGAACGGATGAAATCCATCTTGTACGGATCGCTGTCGAAGTCGAACGAGCGCCAGTCGTAGTCCGGATCATCGGGCTCAAAGGCCATGTAACGCAGGAACGATTCGGCGAACTCCAGCTGCCACGAGGGACCGTTTTCGTTGATGACCCACCCGCGCCAGCCGCTCTGTGCCCGGCGCCTGCCCGGCGGGCTCGCTTCCGCACCGAGCGGCAGGCCGGGAAACAGCGTCGTTCCGCGACTCACCACTCCCCCGTAGAGCTTCTTGAGAGTCGCCACTTCCGCGTCGCTGAAGCACCCGTCGCTACCGCTGTCAACGCAACGCGGAAGATCACGCGCGGGATCAAAATCGCAGACCCGCGGGTCGTCCAGGAGGCCATCTTCCAGCCCGTCGAGGCTGTCGCACCGATCGTAGACCGCCTCGGCCACCAGCCCAACCTGTTCCAGGCTGATCGGGGCCTCCTCCAGGGCCTTGGCATTCCAAGCGCCCCAGATCTCGCTGGTCGTGTGGTCCACGACTGGAGCGCCGACGATGATGCCATCGAAATCGTCCGGAAAGCGCTGTGCCTCCATCAGCCCTTGTCGGCCCCCGGTCGAACACGATTCCCAGTACGAGTAGTCGGCTTCCCGGCCGTAGTACAAGGCAGTCAGTTCCTTCGCGGTTTGGATCGTCAGGTGCACGGCGCGGAAGCCGAAATCGATCTCCTTCTGGCGATTGTTGAGGGCGAAACTTGCCAGGGGTTCGGCGCGGCGGTCATGGCCCGTGTTGGTATTGACCGCGACAAAGCCGTCCGACGCGATCCGATCAGCTTGCCTGAGGCGACCCGGCGCATTGGGAGGAGTGCCCCCGTAGCCACCGTTGCCGGTCATCAGAATGCGGCCGTTCCAGACGACCGGCAAGACGACGTGAAAAACGATCTCCGGCGGCAGGACGCCTAGCACCCGGCATCGGGCCGGCGTACGGTCCGTGGCGTCGACGAATTCCGCGGACAGAATGGAGTAGTCGTGAACCGTGAGCTGGGCGATCCTCCGGCAATCGGCCGCCCTCAGGTCGGCTTCGGTTGGCGTCAGGTCAGTGGCCTGCCCCCAGGCCGCCAAGCAATACAACAGCGCGAGGAAGGCGGCCCTGAGGCTTGGGGGTGTTGTGGGTCTCACCGGGCAATCCTCCGGCACTCACCGCCCGTCAGCAGCCAAATCCCGGACTCGCGGCGCCTGTTCACACGCCATTATGGCCCATCGCAAGTGAATCGAACCGAGCCTAAGCGCCTTGACACCGCAGTCGGCCGGAGGAACCTTCCCCTGCAGGGCGGAGCCGATCCCATGCGGCGGCATCGGTCGATACCGCCCGCACCAGTCGCTCGGGGACCGGCGCCCTCGCTGTAATACACTCTCGACAATCATGTTGCGCTGCTTCCCGTCGTTGCCAATCGCACTCGCGTTTCTACTCTGGATGCCTCTCCACGCGCAACGGTCTCCGAACTTCGTGGTGATCCTCGCCGACGATTTGGGCTATGGAGACCTGTCCTCCTACGGTGCTCTCGCGCACCGCACGCCACACCTCGACCGCATGGCAGCCGAGGGCATCCGCCTCATTGATTTCTACGCGCCCGTGCCATTCTGCGGCCCGTCAAGGGCCACCCTGTTGACAGGCCGCTATCCCTTTCGCAACGGATTAGTCATCAATCCCTCACCGGATTACGGACGAAACGATGTCGGGCTGCCCCAGTCTGAGATCACGATCGCCGAAGCCCTCAAGCCCCTGGGATACGCTACCGCTGCGATCGGGAAGTGGCACCTTGGCCATGTCGATGAGTACCTGCCGCGCAGGCAGGGCTTTGACGAGTACTACGGCATTCTCTACTCCAACGACATGAGACCAGTCCAACTCGTGGAGAACGAAACCGTAGTGCAGTACCCGGTCCTACAATCCGAATTGACCCGCGATTACACCCGCAGGGCTATCGATTTCATCAGGCGGCACCGCGATCGGCCGTTCTTTCTGTACATCCCTCACGCGATGCCGCACAAGCCGCTCGCTGCGTCGGATGACTTCTATACACCGGAGACGCCGAGCGACCTGTATAGCGATGTCATCCGGGAATTGGACTGGTCGGTGGGACAGGTCTTGTCGGAACTGCGCGATAACGGCCTTGACGAGGACACGTTCGTCTTCTTCACGTCTGACAACGGTGCAACTTTTGGAGGCTACAACGGTGGTCTGCGAGCTATGAAAGCGTCCAGTTTTGACGGCGGAGTCCGCGTTCCGGCGATCGCGCGATGGCCCGGACGGATTCCACCGGGCCAGGTGTCGGGGGCAGTGCTGGGATCAATTGACGTTTTCCCGACGATCGTTCGCGCGGCGGGCGCGGACCTGCCCGCTGACCGGGTGATAGACGGGAAGGACATCTTGCCCCTCCTGGAGGGCAGCGTCGAGGCCTCGCCGCACGAAGGCATCTACGCCATGGGCGGTACGGAGCTGAAGCTGATCCGGTCCGGCCGTTGGAAGCTGCACGTCCGCTCGCCCCAGCCCGGCTTCCGCTGCCTGGAGGATGCAAGCGGCTGGAAGGACCAGCGCGGTCCGGACGGCATCACGATCATCGCGCAATACGAGCAGGCTAATCCCACGCAGTGCCCGGGAGTCCAAACCGGTCCCCCGCCCAAGCCGCTGATGCTGTTCGACATGGAAGCGGACCGGTCCGAACAGCGCGATGTCGCTTCGGACCATCCCGATGTCGTCCAGCGTCTCAAGGCGATCTTCGACCGGATCGATGCCCAAGTTCCTGCAACGTTCCGGACGGGCTCCCGGGCCCCGAAGCTGCTCCGCCTTCAAGGCGGAGCGCTGCGCTACGACCGAGCAATCGAGCCGTCCCCAGTCGACTAGTGGGATCCGATCGGGGCCTTGAGTGATTCTTGCCATGCAGCCGGGATGTTTGATATGGGGCGGTTAGACAAGCAAGATTCGGGCGAGTGGAAGAGCCGCAGGGATCCCGTCCATCGCCCTGCCAATTGCCCCGACCACGGGATTCCTGCGATTCCATGATTGCCCGCTGTTATGCTCTTCAAGGCGTCCGACATCGCGTTGAGCTAGCCGGTTGCGCGCAAGTGCGCCAAGCCGGTCCGTCTGGCACGACAAAGATGCTCCAGGCGAGGCTCGGCCGCCACGCCAGCGGAACACTGGCACATCACTGAAAGGCATAGCTGAGGACCAGCGAGCGCGCTAGATGAGACGATCGCAGCAAGAGCGCCGGACACCTGCCCGGCGAGCGGAAGCCGGGAATGAGCCGAGTGGGGGCACACCTGAGGAGTTGCGCGATGGTCTCAGCATGGCCCCCGATCTCATGCTCGAACTCGCTCGCAAGGCCGCGGAACTTGCAGTGGGGCGAATCAAGGGACTGCCTGATGAGGGTGCTTGGGACGGGGAGTTCCGCCAAATCCTTGCCGAGCAACTGATGGAGAATCCGCCAGAGGACGGCCAGCCGGCGGCAGCGGTCATGGAAAGAGCCGCCCGCGAGATTTTGCCACTGGCACTGCGGCTCGACCACCCGCGCTCTTTCGGGTTCATCCCGTCATCAGCAACCTGGCCCGGGGTGCTGGCGGACTTCATGGCCGCCGCGTACAACATCAATCAATGCACCTGGCTGGTCGCAAGCGGCCCGAGTCAGCTTGAACTGGTTGTCATTGAATGGCTCCGGCGGTGGATGGGCTACCCGGAGAGCGCTGGGGGGCTCTTGACAAGCGGAGGCTCGGCGGCGAGCCTAGACGCCCTCCTTGCGGCCCGGGAGGCGGCAGGAAACCCGGACAGGGCAACCGTGTACATGAGTGACCAGAGCCATAGTGCACTCCGGCGCGCCGCAATGATCATTGGCGTGCGACCGGAGTGCGTTCGAGCCGTACCGAGCGATTCGCACTCGAGGCTGGACATGAATGCGCTCATGGATCTCGTGGCTGACGACCGGGCCACTGGATTCAACCCCATCGCAATAGCCGCGAACGCCGGAGCAAGTAGCACGGGGGCGATCGATCCTCTCGAAGCCATGGCGGACTACTGCGAAGCGGAGAGCATCTGGATGCATGTGGACGCCGCGTACGGCGGCTTCGCGATCGTCACGGCGAGAGGGAAGGCGCTGTTGCGAGGAATCGAACGGGCCGACTCGATCGGGCTGGACGCCCACAAGTGGTTTTTCCAGCCTTACGAAGCGGGAGCCCTCATGGTGAAGGACGGCAGTACGCTTGAAAACGCCTTCGCGGTTCATCACGACATCCTCCAAGACACGGTGTGGGGGGCGAATCACCCGAATTTCTCTGATCGGGGGCTGCAGCTGAGTCGCTCGGCTCGTGCGTTGAAGATCTGGATGTCGGTCCAGACCTTCGGAATGGCGGCTTTCCGGAAAGCCGTGTCGAACGGGATGGAGTTGGCAGATCGGGCAGGGGAGTATGTTGAGCGGAGTGCGGTTCTCGAGTTGGTGCATCCCGTGTCACTCGGAGTCGTATGCTTCCGAGTCAACCCCGCGAACACGGACCTCGACGAGAATTCGCTGGGCGAAATCAACAAGAAGGTGCTGGTCCGGAGCTTTTGGGAAGACCGTGCATTCATGTCCTCGACAATGGTGCAGTCAGTATTCTCATTGAGGCTCTGCATCCTGAACCACACTTCGACCTGGGACGACGTGCGACAGACCCTGGAGGTCACCGAGGCGTTTGGACAGGAGGCCCTTGCCGACCCGTAGCGCTACGAGAAACGCCGTTGTTCTCATCCAGGGCCTGCCAGCTGGCGGCCGGGCTCGATCCGGCGGCTTCGTATGCGAACTCTCTGCCGATGATCAGCAAGCAACAGCGCGGCGGCAACGTTGACCGTTGGCGCATCTGGAAGGCGATTGCCCTGGATCGGTCAACCCGAACTTACAATGAAGGCGTTGCCTGTGCGCCCGGATGGCGAAATTGGCAGACGCAACGGACTTAAAATCCGTTGTCCGCAAGGACGTGTGGGTTCGAGTCCCACTCCGGGCACCAGGCCTCCCCAGATCAGCCAACTAGAATCGGCGCCCTCATGGCACACTGTGGATGTGATCTGCGCCAAGGGCGGCTAGGCCTTCGTCCGCATGATAGGAACTGCGCACTAACGCTCCGGCCTCAACGTGGCCGAATCCAAGCCCGCGCCCGTACTCGCGGAGTTCTTCGAATTCTTCCGGAGCGTAGAACTTCTGGATCGCCAGATGGTCCGGAGATGGCCGCAAGTACTGGCCGATCGTCACGATGCCGACACCGTCGTCACGCAGGTCGTGCATGGTCTGTCGCACTTCGTCGCGTGTCTCGCCCAAGCCGACCATGATGCCCGACTTGGTTGGAATCAACGGTGCCTGTAAACTTGCGTAGCGGAGCATTTCAAGCGACCGTCGGTAGTCCGATCCGGCTCGCACGGTGCGGTATAGCCGGGACACGGTCTCGACATTGTGGTTCAGGATATCGGGACCCGCTTCCAGCACGATTTCCATAGCGAAGCGGGATCCCTGGAAGTCGGGAACGAGGACCTCAACACTGCAATCCGGAAGCCGCTCCCGGATCGCCCGGATCACCATCGCAAAAAGCTCGGCCCCGCCGTCTGCCCGGTCGTCGCGATTCACGCTCGTGACGACCGCGTGGCGCAGCCCCAGCCGGGCAACGGCATCGGCCACGCGCCTCGGTTCGTCGTAATCGACAGTGTCCGGAGGCCCCTTCTGCACGGCACAGAACCCACACCGCCGAGTACAGACGTTGCCGAGGATCATGAACGTCGCGCTGAGACGGTTCCAGCAGTCGCCGACATTCGGACAGGCAGCGCTTTCGCAGACCGTGTGGAGGCGCAACTCGGTCGTCAGGCGCTTCAGGCGTTCGTAGTTCTCCCCGGCAGCGGCGGGCGCCAACAGCCAGCGCGGCCTCGGCCCGGCAGGATTCTCGGGCGGTTTGGCATGCGCGGGCACCATCGGCTTCGCCCGCAAGTTGCCGATGGGTACGAAACCGCTCATGCCCTAGCCAGCGACGCGCGTCGCGGCTGATTCCGGACGTCGTCCGGCTCATGCACCTGGAACGCCGCCAGACCGGCGCAGCCGCAAACGCGCCGCGCCCCTACCGCCATCGTAGCAACCGGCAATCCCGCAGGAATGCGAGCCGAACCGAATGTGAAGTCAGTCCTTGAGCGTGAGGAACCGATGCACGCCGGCGGCCAATACGCCGCCCAAGGGACATGCGACAAAGTAGATCCAGAGCGACGACATGGCCGTGGGGGCATCGCTGAACAGCGCCGGGCCCAGCGAACGCGCGGGATTCAGGGAGGCGCCGGTCAATGGTCCGCCCATCGCGATGCAAGCCGTCAGCGTCAGCCCGATAGCGACGGGAGCGAGGTTGCCCGCCTTGCCGCTCACTGCGGAATGATAGATCGAGTTCACCAGCAGGAAGGTCAAGAAGACCTCCAGCACAAACGCCTGCCCCGTCCCAATGCCTTCCGCTGGCACGGTGGCACCCAGGGACCCGCCCTGTGAGCCGAGCACGAAGGACAGCACCGAAGCGCCGGCGATGCCGCCCGCCAGTTGCACAAGAATGTAGCCGATGGCCGCTCCCAGCTTGATCTGGCCCCCCGCCAGCAAGCCGATCGTGACGGCAGGGTTGATGTGGGTGCCCGAAACGTTGCCGTACGCATAGGCGAATGCCATCACGACAAGGCCGTGGGCCAACGCAACCGCGACCAGATTGCCGCTAACTGCCGCCGCGCCGGCCCCGATGAAGATCAGCGCGAAAGTTCCAATGAACTCCGCGACCATTGCTTTGCTTTGCATGGTGAATTCTCTCCTTGAAGCTCCTTTCCGCGCCGACTCGGCGGGAGGTCGAGCATTGTATCATCGCTGATCGCCCGTTGAGTGACAACCGGTTCCTTATACTGCGAACAGCCGTTGATCGGCCTCGCGCCCCTCGCCAAACGATCCCGACCCATGAGCCTGGAACAGCCACAGAGAGACGAGATCGAGCGGTTCTTGAACCCGGGGTATCTTGACCTGGACGAACTGCTGGACGCACTCGAGAAAGAGGTCGCGCTGTCCGAAAACCTGTTCCGGAAGCCGACACTCGAGTTGCGCGCATGCGCCCCGGAGAAGCGCAAGCTCGCCATCGCGATTAGCGGCGGGGGAGCGGCGGGAGCCTATAGCGCCGGCCTCCTGGAAGTCCTGCAGGACCGGTTGAAACAACGGGGCATCAACGTCGGCATTCTCGTGGGAACCTCGTCCGGTGCGGTGAACGGGTACGGTGTCTTCGTGCAATCGGTCGGCATGGACAACCCCCAATTCGATTCGGACCCTGCCATCAAGCAACCGTACGAGAGTTACATCGCATCGGTCTGGTCTTTCCTGGCGCGGGACAGCAGGGCTTCGCGTTGGGTGGTCGGACGGCGGTCGTGGATTGTCCGGCTCGCTTCGCAAGGCTTGCGCTCGCGCTGGCACAAGGCAGGGATCATGATCTCGCTGGTCGTGCTGGCCGCCGCGCTGCAGCTCAGCCTCTTCCTGGCGCTAGGGCTGCTCGCGGGCAGTGCGGGCGCGAGACCGTCGACCTGGGTCGATTTCGGCAGCCTCGGCGAGGCTCTTCCATACGTATTCGCGCTGGCGCTCGCCGGTACGCTCGTGCTGGGCACGGCCGTGTGGTTCGTCGCACGGGCGTTTCGGTCGGGTATATTCCAGGACCTGCCGCTCCTGAACCTGCTCGCGAACACCGGGCCGAACGGAGACATGAGGGCCGATCCACGCATCCCGCGGGGCCAGACCGTCGACCGAGCCCGGGTCCTCAGCCGGGATCTCGTGTCCGCGTGGTACGCCCAATGCGACGAAGCGCCCGAATTCGTGGTCGCCTCGACAGATATCACCTCCGGGCGCGGATGCCTCTTCACCTTGGTCCGCCCCGAAACGTACGATCGACTGCTGCGCCGCGAATGGATGGCAGTTCAGTTCGACTCGGACTCAGGCGAGGCGCGGGACTACCGGTCGAATGCAGACGCGCTGTTCACGCTTCCGCAGAATCTGCTGCAGGCGCTGGCAGCATCCTCAGCCGTACCGGGCGCCTTTCCGACCCAGCGAATCGGCATCTACGGCCGGGACACGCGCCGGTCCGCCCACCACCACTTCGTCGATGGCGGTGTGCTGAACAGCAGTCCGATCCACATCGCGATCGACGCCGGGGCAACGCACGTCATCTCCCTGGAAATCTTGCCCTTCTCGGAATCCGGGCCAATCCAGGACGACAAGCGGGGAGACGAAGGATACGGGCTGGTCGAGGCCGCCCTTTCCGCGTTCTCAACAGTCCTGAAGCGGGCAACCGAGGAGGACATCCGGCACACCGCCTCCTGGAACCGCTTCCTGACCCAGAGGCCAGGAAGCATGCGACCCGGCAAGGGCACCGTCAAACGGCACCGGAGAGTCGTTCCGATTTATCGCGTCGCCCCTCGGGATCACCTTGTGGGCACGATCGAGTTCGACGGGCGATTCGATGACGGAGAGGTCCCCACGACACTGCGGGACTTGGTTCGGAGAGGCATCCTGGACATGCAGGGCCGCAATATCTGGACTGCGACGACCCATTACGAACCCGGCTGGCACGAACCGGGCTGAGAGAACGTCGCGTCGGGCCGTCCCGGCCAGAGCCCCTTCGGACTTGGCCGCCGTTTCCGCTCACAGGCGTCATCGCGGCTAGGATGGATGGCATGCCCCGGCTGACATCCACTTCGCTACTCCTCGCAACCGTGCTCGCAATCCTGCCTGCGCGGGGCCAGGTTCCGGTCGTCGAGGTCGACACGCCGATGCCGCCGCCGGGCTGGGCGCTCATGGAGCGAGCCCTCCTCGAGGAGAACTCCCAGGCTGTCGAAGCTTTCGCGGACAGGTACCTCGACGGCCGCGGATACCTGTTGCACACGCCACGCTGGGGGACGCTCGATGGTCCCGACGACGCTATCGAGACGTTTTACAACTGGACGCTGCTACATGCCTTGGGAGGGTCCGACACGGTCCTGGAACTCTACAAGAAAGCTCTCGAGGGGCATCTGAAGCAGTATGGTGAAATCCGGACCCAGCTGACAACGCTGGCTAGCAACGGTGCCTACCACAAGGAGTTCATTACCCAGTCGGACTGGTTCCATACCGGCGAGGGCATGCGCGCGTTCCTGCTGATGGGCCATTCCTCGCCAAATGACGCGCTGTTCGTCGAACGCATGGAGCGGTTCGCGCGAATGTACACCGGCGAGGACCCTGAATACGGCAACTACGATCCCCGGCACAAGATCATTCGCAGCCTCTGGAACGGCAGCCTGGGTCCAATGCTGCGCAGGGCAACTGTATACGACTGGGTTGGCGATCCCGTGGCCGGCAAGTTCCACTTGCTCCACAACCCGGCGCGCACAACTAGGCTGCTGGACCTGGAGGAGTGGTATCCGCGCATGCTCGCGCACTGCGATGAGTACCTCGACTCGGTTGGCGATACCTTCCTGAATCTCGGGGCCACCTTGCTCGGCACCAATGCCTTTGCCCTGACTGGCAAGGAAAAATACCGCGATTGGACTCTGGAATACCTTGACGCCTGGAAGGAGCGCGCCGCTGCGACGGGAGGCATGATTCCGTCCAACATCGGGCTGGATGGCACCCTCGGAGGGGCGCACAACGGCCAGTGGTGGAAGGGCACCTACGGCTGGAACTTCACGATATTCGACGGGGAACTGCGCGAGATCGCCCACCGCAACTACTTCACGGCCGCAAGCTTTCAAGGCTTTGCCAACGGTCTCCTGCTGACGGGGAACCAGGCGTACATCGATGTCTTGCGGAAACAAATGGATCTCATCCTGGAGGCCGCCAAAGAGGAGAACGGCGAGACCCTGCTGCCGACAATGTACGGCGACCCGCGCGGATACGCCTTCAACGGAGAGCCCCGGTTCTATCGGTTCCAGCCGGTCAGCTACTCGGACCGCCTCGCCGAGATCTACCTCTGGTCGATGCAAGCCGGGGATCTGGAGAGAGTTCCCAAGGAGCACGAACCTTGGATCGCATACCTGCAGGGGGAGGATCCGGCGTATCCCGAACGGGCGATGCGCGCGGACTTCGAGCATATCCGGGGTCGTCTGGACTTGATGCGGAAGGACGAAACGACGCCCGACACGCGCCTGGCCGACTATCTTCTCGGAATCATGCCCGCAACCACCGACACGCTCACGCAACTGACGACAGGGGGCTACTTCGCGGGGGGCCGGATCTGGGTGCTGCACAGCCGGCTGCGGTACTTCGATCCTGTCCGGCGCCGAGCCGGTCTGCCTGACAGCGTGGCCGCCCTGGTTCATGAACTGACCGATGACTCGGTGAGCGTCTCACTGGTGAACGTGAACCAGACCGAGCCTCGCGAGGTGCTGGTACAGGCGGGAGGTTACGCAGAACACCGGTTCACAGGCTTGGAGGATTCCACCGGCAAGCAGGAGATCGACGCGGGAGTGATCTCGGTCAGACTGGCCCCGGGTGCTGGGCAACGCCTCAAGCTGCAGATGAAGCGGTACGCCGACAGGCCCGACCTATCCTTCCCGTGGGCAAGCCAGTAGGCAGCCCGGACCGGTCAAGACCAGCGGCCGCGCCACGCGCGCGCAGCGGCGAAAGAGATCTCCGGGCATCCCGTTCACATGGCGCGAACTCCCGAGCCTGCCCCGCTCCGCGGCCGGGAGCATCAGGGGGCAAGCGCTTCAATGCTCTGCACGACGTGGTAGCTGAACGTCACTCGAACCGGGTCGTGGCCCGCTTCGGCACACTGCTTGTACTCCACGATCCGCGTTGCGGCGCCCGGCGACTGCCGCACGACCTCTCCGACGCCGAGGGCGAACACGACCTGGATCTCGCTCATGCCGACCTCCACGTCCCCGTTCGCCGCCTTGCTCCACATTTCGTCGGTCCAGTGATCGTATATTTCGCGCGGATCCTTGATGAAGAAGATGTCATCGACAAATACTCGTTCCGGCGAGCCGATCGCGAACGAAGCCTCGCGGCCGTCTTTTTCGAACACGAGCCGAACTTCGTCTCCGGCGACCGTCACGGACGTCGGCACGATCCGCTCCAATGGTTCGAACAGGCGGTCTCCAGGATCGTAGCTCCAGCGGTAGCCCTCCTTCACCCAGAGCGGATTCCCGACAAGCTTTCGCCGGACATCCTCGAGGTCGGTGACATACGATTTCGGCACGAAGACGTAGGCATCGGCGGGGAGCTCGATTGTCTCCGGCTCAGAGCGAGTCGACATGTTCGCAAGCCGATTGCGTTCGTAGAAGTGATATCCCACGTACAAGAGACCGACGACAAGGCTGACCTTGATGCCGAGCCGAAGCCCGTAGAACCACCCGGAATCCGTGTCGATCCATTGCATTGAACAGATACCCTGCCGCTTCGGCGCGAGTGGGCTCGCAAGCCAGGCGATCTACCTGTATGCAAGATACAGCACGCTGACCCCCCCAGTCAGGGAATGCGATTCAACGCGCGCAAAGCCTGCGCTGGCAAGAAGGCGGCAGACCTCCTCGGGGTCAGGGAAGCGAGCCACCGATTGCTGCAAGTACGAGTACGCGCCGCCGCTCCGCGAAATGGCTTCTCCGAGGCGCGGCAGCGCGTACTTGAAATAGACGTTGAACACCGACCGCCAGAGCCGGGAAGTCGGCTGCGAGAACTCAAGGATGGCAAGACATCCGTGCGGAGCGAGCAGCCTCGCGAACTCTTCCGCCCCAGCCCTGTAATTGGCCAGGTTGCGGAAGCCGTAGGCGACAGCAATCAGGTCCAGGCATCCGTCGGATAGGGGCATTCGCAGGGCATCAGCCTCCAGGAGCGGACATCGCAAATCCGCCTTCAGCATCTTTTGGGCCGCCCGCTGGAGCATGGGCCGCGAAAAGTCGCTCGCGAGAAGAGCGGGCTCGCCCGCTGGTTGCAGCCGCTCCCGTTCCCGCCAGAGGGCTAGAGCCAGGTCGCCCGTGCCGCAACAAAAATCGGCAACGCGCACGTGCTGGCGCGACAGCCAGGGCCACACAGCCCGAACCAGGCAGCGCCGCCAGTACCGGTCAAGTTGACCGGAGAGCAGATGGTTGAGCAGGTCGTAGCGTGGCGCCACGCGTCCGAACATTTCCCGCACGGCCCGCGCCGAATCCGCCTCGTTGCCTGGCTCGGCGCCGCCTGGAGCGGCGCCGCGAACCGTCTGGTCTACGCTCAAGGGCTACACCACCTGGGTCTCCCGGACGAGCCACGCGCGAAGCGCGTATGCCGTCGCTTCAACCACGTGTGCCGAGGGCGGATCGAGTTCCTCGCTGACTCTGCCGATCGCTTCCGCCAGCACGAATCGTGGTCGGCCGCCGACGGATTTCTTGTCCCCGGCTATCCGCGCGACGATGCAGCTCGGGTCGAGGTCGTCCAGGGAGAGCGCCGTGGCATACGCCAAGACGGTTGTCTCGATCCGCTGGCGGTCCCCCGCCGACAAGCGGCCCCGCAATTCGGAGAGCTTGGCCGCGGCAACCAAACCGAAGCCAACCGCTTCGCCGTGCAGCAACCGGCTATAAGCGGTCTCCGCCTCGAGCGCGTGGGCAAGCGTGTGCCCGAAGTTCAGGATCCGCCGCAAGCCGCCCTCCCGCTCGTCCTCGCGCACCACCGCTGACTTGATCCGCACGGAAGCCGAGATCATGTACTCTACTGCCTCCGGCCTGCGGTCCAACACCGCGTCGCGATGGCGCTCCATGTAGTCGAACAGCTCGGGGCTGCGGATCACGCCGTGCTTGACGACTTCCTGCAGGCCAGCGCGATACTCCCGATCGGGCAGCGACTCCAGTGTCTGGGGATCGATCAGCACGAGCGCGGGCTGGTGGAACGCCCCGACAAGGTTCTTGCCGCTGGCAAGGTTCACCCCCGTCTTGCCCCCAACCGCTGCGTCGACCTGGGCTAGTAGCGTGGTCGGGACCTGAACGAATTCAATCCCGCGCATGTAGGAAGCGGCGACGAAGCCGCCCACATCGCCTGCAACGCCCCCGCCAAAAGCCACGACCACGCTGCGACGATCGGCACCGTTTCGGTGCATCGCCTGGCAGAGTTCCTCCACCGTCGCCAGGCGCTTCCGGGTCTCGCCCAACGGGATTGACAGCAGCGTCCAGTCGGCGTCTTCCAGGCCCGCCGCCAGCCGCTCGCCCTGGCAGGCCCATACGGCCTCGTCTGCGACAACGAAGATCTTGCGTTGCCCGAGAGCCGCCTCCACGAACTGGCCGGCCCGCTCCAGCGCACCGACTTCAACGCGGACATCGTAAGCCCCGGCGCTGGTCTCGACGCGCACGAGCGTCATGCCCCTTTGTACCATGGGCCTTGAACACCCGGGAATGGCGTAGCCCGGCACCTCCATGCATACCGACTTCCTCGTGATCGGTGCCGGCGTCGCGGGTCTCAGCGCGGCGATCGAGGCATCCACTGCCGGCCGGGTGCTCGTGCTCACCAAGGACCGGCTCACCGAATCGGCCACGGAATACTCTCAAGGAGGCATCGCGGTCGCCCTCAGCGACGAAGACGAGGTCCGCCTCCACGAGCAGGACACGCTGCAAGCCGGCGCTGGGCTATGCGACCCCCAAGCCGTCCGGGCACTCGCCGAAGCCGGTCCGCAGCGGATCCAGGAGCTGATCGAGTGGGGCGCCGAATTCGATACGGACGGAGGCAAGCTGACGTTCGCGATCGAAGGCGCGCACAGTGTAAACCGTGTCCTGCATGCGGACGGGGATTCCACAGGGCGGGAAATCGCGCGCGCTCTCTTCCGGAAGGCCCAGGCGATCGACTCGATTTCATTTCGCAGCTTTTCCGCCGTGGTCGACTTGCTGATGGAGGACGGCGAGGTCTGCGGGGCGGTCGCTTGGAATGAGAAGGACCGCGCGCTGGTACCTGTCACTGCCCGCGCCGTCCTGCTCGCCACCGGAGGCATTGGCAGGGTGTACCGCGAAACGACTAATCCGGACGTGGCGACGGGTGACGGAGTCGCGATGGCGTACCGTGCCGGAGCAACCATAGCGAACATGGAAATGGTCCAGTTCCACCCCACGGCGCTCTTCCTGGAGGGCGTTCCACGATTCCTGCTATCCGAAGCCCTCCGGGGGGAGGGGGCCGTCCTGCGGAATGCCGACATGCAACGCTTCATGTCGCGTTACCACCAGAACGAGGATCTCGCGCCGCGCGATGTTGTCTCACGGGCCATCGTGAGCGAACTGGCTCGACTGCGAAAGGGTCCGGTGTACCTGGACCTCACGCACCTGGCCCCCGGCTTCGTCCGCAAGCGGTTCCCGCGGATCTACCGGACATGCCAGTTGTACGGCGTGGATCTCGAGCTGCAGCCCGTGCCGGTCCATCCCGCGGCGCACTACGCGATGGGCGGCGTGCTGACCGGCTATGACGGCGCGACGACCCTGCCGCGGCTGTACGCGGCCGGAGAGGTCGCCTGCAACGGTGTCCACGGAGCCAACCGGCTGGCAAGCAACTCGCTACTGGAGGGGTTGGTCTTCGGTTCGCGCGCCGGGGAGACCATGCATCGAGATATCGGCACGCCCCTGCGCGAGCCGGCGCTGAGACCGCGGCCGACCGCCAGCGCGCTACCGGGCAACGCCATCAACAACTTGCGGCACCTGGCTTGGCGGCACGCCGGCATCACGCGTTCCGGCGAGGGTCTGCGGTCTGGGCTGGAGCAGCTCGACCTGGTCTCGACGCTCTTCGAAAAGGGCTTGGCCCGCAACAGCCGCCACGGCTTCGAAACCGACAACATGTACCAGGTCATCCGGCTCGTCGCGCGCTGTGCGCTGGAGCGGAAGGAGAGTCGGGGCGGGCACTACCGCTCCGACCACCCCGAGCCGCGCCCGGAATTCCGCAAGCATTCCCTGATCAGCCGAGGCCGGAACGTTCGGTTCATCGACGACCTCGCCACGGCCCTGTGAGCCGCGGTTCAATACTCGAGAATCCAGATGTTGCGGAACATCACGAAACTGTGGATGTCGTGGAGCTGAAGGCCGATCGGGCCACGCTTCGGGCGTTCTGGATCGCCGGGATGCTCGGCGGCCAGCTCGCCATTCACGAACACGCGGATCGCATCGGCGCGCGACTCGATGTTGATCCGATTCCATTCACCGGGGGTCTCCAAGCCTGGCTTGCCCATGGCGAGGCCGTAGATCGAGCCGGTCGACCACCGGTCGGAATACTCGCTGTTGATCTGGATCTCGTATCCGAGCTTTGACGGCGTGCAGCTGAAATCGGGGCGCTCGGCAACGCCGCACTTGGCTTGCGAAGGATCGCGGATCGATATGCCGCTATTGCCGGGGGTGTTTACCCAATACTCGACGTGCAAGTCGTACTCCCCGAATTCCTCGGTCGTGTAGAGCCAGGACTGCCGCGTGCTCCACCAGAGGAACCGCTCCCGCCCGAAATCTCCCGGCCCTTGCAATTCCTGTTGCCGGTCGTGTCCGAACGATGCGGCAAGGACCCCGTCAGAACGCAACCGCCAGTGCCCGTCGCCCAGTACGGTCCAGTCGTCGAGCCCGTTCCGCAGGAGATCGTTCCAGTCAGCAGCAAACGCCGGCTGGGCGAGGGCGGCAAGCATCACGGCCAACAAGATTGTCTTCATCGCGGCACGCCCCTCCCAGTCAGCCAGCGTATTGCACTTCTTCTTCAAGCTCGAAGCCGAAGCTCTCGCGGACGCGACGCTTCAGCTCGATCACGAGCTCGTGGATCTGGGCGGCCGTGCCGCCACCGCGATTGTAGAGCAGGTTGGCATGGTAGGAGGCGATTTCGATGCCCCCGTTGCGCATGCCCTTGGCGCCCACCCTTTCGAGAAAGAACGCGGAAGCTACCTTGCCGGACCGCACTGCGCGCGCCGGAACCTCCTCCGCGACCCCGGGAGGCAGCGATTCCAAGTAGAGGTTCTTGAAGATGCTGCCGGCGCAGTGCATGGTCGGGGGGAACTTTTCGTCGCGGATCTCCCGGATCTCGGCGGCGCGAAGCCTCAGCGCGGCCGGGTCACCGCGCGGCAAGACCAGCCGAACGCCGATGATCAGCCAGTCCTTGCGGCGCTTGAAAATCGATTCGCGATATTCGAATTCGCACTCGCGCGGGCCGAACGACCGTACTCGCGTGCCGTCCAGAAAGTCCACCCGCTGCACGAACTGGTCGATCTGGTTGCCGTAGGCGCCTGCGTTCCCGTAGATCGCGCCGCCGACCGAGCCCGGAATACGCTCCAACGTGTGCAAACCCTCGAGGCCGTGCTCGACAGTGAGATCGACCAAGGCTTGCAGGCTCCCGCCCGCATCGGCTTCAACCGCGCCGTCGCGGTAGACCAGGCCGTCGGCAGCGTATCGCGCGACCAACCCCCGGAACCCCTCGTCGGAGGCGACTACATTCGTCCCGTCGCCGAGAAGGTAGAACGGAATCCCCGCCCGCCGCGTCGCGACGAACGCTTCGCCCAGCGCGCTGGGATTGGCAGCGCGGGCGAACAAGTCAGCCGGCCCGCCGACATCAAAGCGGGTGTGGGCCTTCAGCGGTACGGCGGTCTCGAGATGCAACCCCTCGATTGCCCGGAGCCGGTCCGCAAGTTGCGCGGCCTCCTGAATTGCAGTCTCCAATAGACAATTGTATGGCCCGCAGCGTTCGGAGCGACGGCCCCGCCGGATGGCGGCGGTTCGTCACTTGATCGCCTTACGGCCCGAGCGGTCGCTCCGCTCCGAAAGCGCCCACGATCCCATCACGCTCGAAGACTCCGCCGACGTGGGTATGATCCGCTCCATATATCCGACCGTCGATCACGTTGCCCGGCTGGGCGGATCGAAAGGCGCCGTCGCGCAGGGCTATGGCATCCCAACTCATGTCGGTTAGGGGCGCGTCGAGATCCAGATCCCGAATGCCTGTGAACGACACGTCGATTTCCGGCACGGAGAAGTCCTGGACCACGAGGTCAGCGACGCCTTGGACCATGTTTCCTCCGGTCTCGGTGTCCGTGATGTCGAAACCGGACATCGTGCCGGTCCATCGAGCGCCGCCTCCAGTCGGGTTGACGGTCATCGCGACGCCGTACGCGAAACCCACCGTGGACGGCAGGGCATCTCCCCCGGGGCCGGACACGCTCAGTCGCAGCACGCCGAAGCGGCCTCCGGGCAGGTCACCGCCCTCTAGGGCGAACTCGGCGTCCGGAGAATCGGAGGCGTTCTGCGCGAGCACGGCAAGCTCGGTACCGAACGTCTCCAGCGCCTCGTTTCCGAAACCGGAAAAGAGTGTCGTTAGTAGCCCTGGGTTCTGGTCGGACCCACCGGACGGGTCTTCGCCGGAGCCGTTTGCCACACCCCCTCTCGAGCGCATGAGATTCGGCAACTCCTCAAGGCCTGAGGCATAGCCCAGGACTTGGAGCGCTTCCGCCTGTCCCGATTCTGCCCCCTCCCGCCCCGCGCTAAAGACTCCAGAAATGGTGCCATCCCGGACAGTCCCGGAAGCCTCCTGCTGGCTGGCGCCGTAAAACCGGCCGGCAATCCAGCCGTCGCCGCCCCGGGCTTGAAACGCTCCACGAGTCACCGGAACAGCGAGCCAGAGCACGTCCGGCAGGGAGGTGTTCGAATTGATCTCGACAGTGTTCCGGAACCAGATATCGACTGCCGGGTTGACGAAGTCAGGGATCACCAGCAATACATCGCCACGGTAGCTTGCATCGGAATCGGCATCATCAACCCCGAGGAAGGTGCCCCGCCAGCGAGCGCTTCCGGCTTGCGGATTCCGGCTGAGGGTCGGTCCAGTGGATGCAAACACGTTCCAGCTGAAGAGGTCGGGAAAAATGGACAGGTCGAGCCCGTCGAATTCAAAGGCAAGGCCGAATTCGGACTGCTCAAAGTACGACATGCTTTCCGGCAGCCACGTCGTAAGCTGATCTACGCCCCCATAGAAGCCGAACGCGTTTCCGCCGGCTTGATGACTGAAGCGAACTCGTGCATCACCGTGCCCGTCGGGCCGATGCAGCGAATTCAACTCGAGTCGCACGGCGATCGTCTCGAGAATCAACGGCAGGTCAAGATCAGTCTCGTCAGTCACGACATCGCCGATGCCGCCAGTTTCGGGCATGGCGGTCGCAATGTCGCGGGACCCGCCAAACGCACCGACAATTTGGTTTCTGTCGAATGTGCCGCCGACTTCCTGCTGTTGCGGACCGAAGAAACGGCCGCTGATCGAACTGCTGCCTTCCTGCGAGAAGAATGCACCGCCGGTCACTTGCAATCCGAGCCAGCTCATGTCGTCCCGGGCGGATCCCGTGTCCAGGTCTTGAAGACCGCTGAAGATGACATCCACTCGAGGGTCCGTAAAGTCGGTCAGGATGACCTCGGCATCGCCGAGAATCATGGCCCCGCCCGCATCGCCCTCGCCGGAATCGATTCCAGCTACCTGGCCGTCCCACCGCGCTCCACCCTCGACGGGGTTGGTGGCCAGGAACAAGCCAACAGAATCGTAGACCAACGGAAACGCGCCAGGGTCGCCCGAGATCGTGCCCACGATGAACATCGAGTAGTCGAGTTCGCCGAGCAGCGTGGACTGCCTGATCGCCAACGGACCCAATGAAATCCGGGTGTCGACCGACGTGAGGACTATTTCGTTGAGCACCTCTCGGGGCGACTGATTCGCCCGCTCGCTCTCATCTGGGTACGTCGACCGAATCGGGACGCCAGAGTCAGCCCGGGATTCCAACTCCGGGCCGGATTGGATCGGTGCCTGTCCTGCAGCGTGACCGCAAAGCACCACGCCAGCACAGGCAAGACCCAGAAGAGCCCTCCGGCAGGCGGCAATGGAACGCGCTGCGTGGAAGGTCGAATTGGGCACGCAGCCTCGGTACATTGTTTCATGGTAAGGGTCGGCCTTGGCGGCTAGTCGCGACGGTGCGCTGCATCCGTCCGCCGCATTCGGCGAGAGGCGGGACGGCGGGGCCCCGGATGGAAACGGGCAGAGCCGACCGCACCGTGAGCGGCAGTGCCGGTGGTCAGCAGCCCCCGTAGCAGCCGCCGGATGCAACTGGCGATCCTGCATCTGCCGATCCCGCATTCTGGCGTCGCCGAGACCGGCAGTCTCGATCCCGGAGTGTCTGGAACCTGCCTACGGCCGTCCCCGGGCAGCTGCAACGCGGATCATGCAGAGCTGCCGGGGAGGCAGCTCGAGAGCCACGCGCGCCCGCTTGCCATCACTCACGAACTCGCGTCGCAGCAGTTCGCGTCCGGCGGCTTCGAGACTCAGGACGTAGGGACCGGCCTCGAGCAGGTAAAACTCCGCTGCCAGCGACCGCTGCCGCTCGCCAAAGTGGAAGAGTTCCGCCTCAAAACTGCGCGCCCCCGAATCAGTGACCAGGGCGGCGATCTCGCGCGGGGGGGTCAGCCACCGCACGGCGTTCAGCGGAAAGTAACCGACCGACCCCGGGTCCCCGGTCAGCGTCGAATACAGCAGCCCGAGATCGGCCAAGCCGAAAGTCGCGATCGGCTGCTCGAACATGAAGTCCTCCAGAAAGATCGCCGGAAAGCTCAGCACCCGATCGGTATAGCGCACCTCGCTGGTGAACCCTTCGAAGTTCGAGCGGAGCACACGCGATACGTTGCGCAGTTCCAAGGTCAGCGCCGCCCTGTCGGCGTGAAGGCGAAAGTCCATGTAGGGGTCCCGTCCCGGTTCAAAGAACCGGTCGAACTCGGGCTCTCCTGTCAACATGCGGAACTTCGCCAAGGTTTCGGTCAGCCAGTCCATTTGTCGGGCACACCAATCTTTCGAACCGGGCTCCGGTTCTTCGGTGGGCGGATGCTGAAGGTATTTCCAACGGATTTCCGCCATCGAGCGCAATGGCTCGAGATACGAGCCATCGCCCGTCAGGTGAGAAGACAGCAGCAACGTATTGGGGATCATCTGTTGGCGTAGCGCGCTGGGCCAGAGGTATAGCGACTCCTGGTGATGGTTTCCGGGATTCCACCACTGGTCCGTCAATCCGCCAACGCGGCCATCAGGCCAGTGGATCGCACTGGGCATGATGCCCGCGGGTTTCCCGCGTTCGCTGCGCGCCGCGGCGTCGACCCATGTCGCCATCCACCGCGTCACGAGCTTCTCCATCCGCTTGTCACCGGTGCGTTGCCAGTACAGCAGGGCGGGCTGGATCGTACGCGGGTGGTAGACCGTGTCGCACGCACGCGCCGGACTGCCGTCCACGCCTTCCGCGTTGAAATAGGTGCTCTTGAACTGAAGGAATCCGCGCTCGTTGACCCCGGTCCACTTCTCCTCCATCAGCTCGACGATCCTTAGCGCGCGCCGCACCCAATCCTGATTCTCGGGCTCGAGGTGCATCATCGGAGTCAGCACGTCAGCCGTGTCCTCCGCCGTGTGCTCGACATCGGACATGCGCGACGTGTAACCGTCCTTCATGTGCGGCTGTGCCAGAAGTGCGGCAGAGAAGCGAGTCTGAGCGGCCGTCAGCTTGGGGTCGTCAAATGCGATCAGCGCCGGAACCTGCCACCTCCACATCTCACAGTCGTCTCCCCAGCCGCCGCCATAGGAGCCGTCGGGCTGCACGCGGTTGTCGATCCACCACTCCGCGATATCAGCGATCCGTTCCAGCGACTCCCGTTGGTAGACGGCCCATTCCGGTGCTCCCGGTGCCGCAGCGTACTGTTTGCGGGCTGGAATGGGCTCACCGAGATACATCCTCGCTATCCGGTTTCTCGGAAAGGCGGCCGCGGCGGCCTGCAAATCCGCACGCGCCTTGTCAAAATATCGGCGGCGCAGGGCAGGGTCCTTGTTGACGCCACCGTGCTCGAGAACGGCCCAGGTCAGCATCCGCCCGCGATAGAAGCGGGCAAGCGGATGTAGTGGCGAGTCCTCGGCTAGCTGGAAATCGTAATCGAGCGTGTCCAGGACTTGCCGGCCGAAGTATCCAAGCTGGTTCGAGTGCACCCACCGGTCGATCTCAGCCACTAGGCGCTCCGCGTCAGTGCGCAGGCGGACATCGATTCCCGGCAGGTCCCGGAGTTGCTTGAGAGCCTCGAGCCGGTCTAGATCGGCCTCGGCGTTGCCCGCGCGCCGAATCAACGCACGGGCGGTGACCGCGGACCCACCAGGGTCCGGACCCACCACCTGGAGGATTGACGCCAGGGCAATCGGCGCAATAGCCGCGGCCCATGTCCTCGTTCGCACGGATTCCATTGTATGAGCTGGCCGTGCTTCGTGGGTGATGCCGTGCGCTGACTGCCGTCGCCACGCTCGATTCGCGATGATCGAGCTATGGAATTCCAGTTTCCCGGCTTCAAGCCCGAAGCGCGACAGTTTCTGCGGGAGCTCGCCGCGAACAACAACCGCGCGTGGTTCAAGCCGCGCAAGGCCGAGTACGAGAAGTACGTGCGCGGTCCGCTCATGGAACTCACCTGGGAACTCGGCGTCGCGTTGTCGGACTTCGCGGAGGGCTACCGCACGGATCCGCGCAAAGCCGTCTACCGGATCTACCGCGACGTGCGGTTCTCGAGAAACAAGGATCCTTACAAGACGCATGCCGCAGCGATCTTCCCGCCCATCGGCCTGGACCGACACACCGGAGCGGGCTTCTACTTTCATTTCTCAGCCGACGAAATGTTCGTCGGGGGAGGCGTGTACGCTCCCGGGTCGGCGGAGTTGCGCCTGATTCGCGAGCGAATCGCCAGCGATCACGAGGACCTGCGCGGCATCGTGGCAGCCCCAGACTTCAAGCAGGCGTTTGGCGACATCCGAGGCGTGACCCTCAAGCGCATTCCCCAGGGCTTCCCGCGCGACCATCCCGCCGCCGACCTACTGGTTCACAAGCAATTCCTGGCGGCTGCGACGCTACCCGCTGCAGATATTGAGAAGCCCTCCATCGCCGGGGCACTGGACCGCCACTTCCGTGTGATCGCTCCGTTTCTCGCGTTCCTGAACCAGCCCTTGAGACCATCCTGACAGCGGCTGCCGACGGCGGTGGGTAAGATAGCATCTTGAAGGGTGAACCGCGCTTGTCGGAACCCTGTCGCACCATGGCATATCGGGACCTCCGGGAGTTCATCGCCGCTCTCGAGCGCAACGGAGAGCTCAAGCGCGTATCCGTGGAAGTCGATCCTCGACTCGAAATCACGGAGCTGGCGGACCGGGCAGTTAAGCGTGGCGGACCGGCTCTGCTGTTCGAGAATCCGCGGGGTTCGGAGGTGCCCGTTCTCATCAATTCCTACGCGTCGATATCGAAAATGCAGATCGCCCTGGAAGTCGACAGGCTCGACGATATCGCTGGACGCATCTCGGAGTACCTTGACATCAGCGTGCCCACGGGGGTCGGGGACAAGCTCAAGGGCCTCGCCAAGCTCGCGGAAGTGCGGAACTTCCTACCGCGCTCGGTGCGCTCCGGGAAGTGCCAGCAAGTCGTCAGGCACGAGGGCTTTTCCCTGTTCGACTATCCGGTCCTGACGTGCTGGCCCGGCGACGGCGGGCCGTTCATCACATTGCCGATGGTGTTCTCCAGGAATCCCATCACCGGCAAGCGGAATTGCGGCACATATCGGCTGCACGTCTACGACGAACGCACGACAGGCATGCACTGGCAGACCCACAAGCAGGGAGCGGAGCACTACCGCCGCCTGCAGCAGGAAGGGCAGCAGACACGCATGGACGTGGCCGTCGCGATCGGCGCGGACCCCGCCACGATGTACTCCGGCATCCTGCCGTTGCCGCCCGATATGGACGAGATGCTCTTCGCCGGCTTCCTCCGTAGGAAGCGCGTTGAAATGGTTCGCTGTAAGACGGTCGACCTCGAGGTGCCGGCTAATGCCGAGATTGTCCTCGAAGGCCACGTCAATCTCGGCGAATTGCGCACCGAGGGTCCGTTCGGGGATCACACAGGCTACTACTCCTTGGAAGACGACTTCCCCGTCTTCCACGTGGACTGCATAACCCAGCGCAAGGACCCGATCTACGCGACAACCATCGTCGGGCCGCCGCCAATGGAGGATTACTTCATGGGCAAGGCGATCGAACGCATCTTCCTGCCCCTGATGCGATTGCAGGCACCCGAGATCGTGGACATGTCCATGCCGCCGGAAGGCATCTTCCACAATCTGATGCTCGTGTCGATTCGCAAATCGTACCCGGGGCAGGCGCGCAAGGTGATGAACGCCATCTGGGGCTTGGGACAGGCCTCGGCCACGAAGTGCATTGTCGTCGTGGACCACGATGTCGATGTCCAGGACTACTCGGCGACGACCTGGCGCGCATTGAACAATATCGACCCCGAGCGCGATATTCAATTCACGCTGGGACCGGTCGACACCCTGGACCATGCCAGCCGTTTGCCGGACTTCGGCTCGAAGATGGGAATCGACGCAACTCGCAAGTGGCCGAGCGAAGGATTCACGCGGCCCTGGCCGGAGATTCTCGAGATGGACGAGAGCGTCAAGCGGCGCGTCGACCCGATCTGGGACAGCTTGGGAATCGACTGATCGGTTGCCGGACAGACGTCTGATTCGATGCCGGCCAGCAAGGCACTCGTTACAGCCGGAGCGATCGTCACGGCCGGTGTCGGCGTCGCAGCCGGCCTCTATTGGATGGTCGCCGGCTCGAGCGCGGCCTTCGTCCTGGCTCCGGAGCGGACGCGCACGGTCGCGATTGGCGCCGAAGTCGTCGCCACACTCAAAGCCGAGGTCCGCACGACACGACGCGGGCGGGTCGTCGCGGTGCTCGCCGAACCGGGCGAGCGGATCGAGGCCGGGGACGCTCTCTTCGAGTTCGAAGATCTCACGCTGATCGACTCGCGCGCCAAGCTAGAGGGGGAGATCGCCGCCTTGCGCGAACAGGCCGTCGAGAAGCCGGACACCGAACTGATCGACGTTCGTGCGGAAGGGCAAGCCGTCCGACGGGCAGCGTTGCTGCATATGGAAGAGACCCATCGATTGGCTCAAGAGGAATTCGGGCGTTGGCAGAGCCTGTATGACCAAGGCTTGGTGGCTCGGCTCGAATACGAGCAAAAGGCACGCGAAATCGGTGCGCTGGAAGCTCGCCTCGACCAAGCCCGTGCCGCTGCCAGCCAGGAGCCGGAGCAACCAATGGCTCCGGCCAAGCCGGAGGTTCCCCCGGGGCTTCGCCGCTCCGAGCGGCTGCTCGCCCGCTTGGCGGAGCTTCCCGGGACATTCCTGGTCAAGAGCCCCTGGGACGGAACGGTGGTAGCAATCCATTGCGAGACGGGGTGCGAGCCTCGCAGAGGGGAGCCACTGGCAACTCTGGACCGCTTCGCCCGTCCCAGGGTTCGGACCGACGTCGGGAGCATCGCCACAATCGTGGCGCTGAGGTCGGTATGCGGGACTCCCGGACCGTTTGGGTTCACGCTCCGGGACGGGATCCTGGAGACGCTCGCTCCATCCCCCGGGTTGCAGCCGGGAGACGATTGTACGGTCGTCGCCACCGTTCGCAGGTAACTACACTCCGAACCGGAGCGCCTACACAGAGTACGGGGATCTATGCCAAGAGTATCAGCAACGGCACAAGAAGCGGCCGATACCGGCAAGAAATTGCTGGAAGACAACATCGTCATCCGCACATTCGGTATTCGCAAGACCTTCGTGATGGGCGATCAGGAGATTCACGCTGTCAACGGCGTGGACATGGAAATCCGCTACGGCGAGTATGTCGCCCTCATGGGACCTTCCGGTTCGGGGAAATCAACATTCATGAACTTGATCGGCGCCCTCGATACGCCGACAGCGGGCGAGTACTTCATCGCAGGCCAGCTCATCAGCACGATGTCCGACGACGAGTTGGCATACATCCGCAACCGGGAAATCGGTTTCGTTTTCCAGACCTTCAACCTGCTGCCCCGACTCACAGCGCTGCAAAACGTGGAATTGCCGCTGATCTACGCAGGCGTCACGCCCGCTCAGCGCACAGAACGAGCGCTGCGGGCGCTCCAGCAAGTCGACTTGACTGATCGGATGTACCATACTCCGGCCGAACTCTCGGGCGGCCAGCGCCAGCGTGTCGCCATAGCGCGGGCGCTAGTGGGCGCTCCATCGATCATCCTTGCCGACGAGCCGACGGGAAATCTGGACTCGGCCACCTCAGCCGAGATCATGGGGGTATTCGACGTGCTTCACAAGCAGGGGAACACGATCATCCTGGTCACTCACGAGCCGGACATCGCGATGCACGCCAAACGAATCGTCCAGTTGCGTGATGGCAAGGTCGCGAAGGATGAGGAAACCCGATGGGCGTTGGCGACGGCATTCGCGTCGACAGAACAAGCCCAGCCCGGAGAGGACAATCGGGTCTGAACGGCAGTTTCCTCCAATCCGCGTTGACGACTCTAATCGCGATCGTCGCCGTGGGTGGGTGCGCCTATTTCGTTGTCGTCATAATGGCCGCCCATCGCTTCGTGGCGAGGCGTGGGAGGCGGCAGCCCCCGAATTCCGACTCGCTCTCGTTCAGCGTGCTCAAGCCATTGGCGGGGTCCGAACCGGAACTCACAGAAAACCTCGGGAGTTTCTTCGCTCTCGATCACGGCGACTACGAGATCCTGTTCGCGGCCCGCGACAGGGACGATCCCGCGCTGGCCGCAGCCGCAGCCCTCGGCCGACGCTATCCGACACCGCGTTCGAGGGCACTGGTCGCCGGCGAACCGTCCTGCCCGAACCTCAAGGTGCATTCGCTCGCCGCGATGACTCGCTCCTCGACCGGCGACGTGCTCGTGATCAGCGACAGCGACATCCGCGCGGACCCAGCGTTGCTTGCGGATCTCGCGAGGGAGTTCCGAGATCCCCGCGTCGGCGTGGTTACCTGTCCGTACCGCGCCGCTTCCGGCCGAAGCCCCTGGTCTCGTCTCGAGGCGTTGGGGATGAACAGCGAGTTCTGGAGCGGAGTGCTGGCCGCGCAGCTGCTTGCACCCATGGATTTCGCCATCGGACCCACGATGGCGATCCGGCGATCGTGCCTGGAAGCTATCGGAGGATGGGATGTGTTCCAGGACTTCCTTGCCGAGGACTTCCAGCTCGGCCGCCGCGCCCGGCTGGCGGGATTTGACGTGCGGCTGGGCACGCACGTCGTCGAGCATCGAATCGGCAGCCAGGACTTGAAGAGCAATCTCGGCCACAGACTGCGCTGGAGGCGATCGACGCGGCGGTCCCGACCTGTCGGGTACTGGGGAGAGATTTTCGCCAATCCGCTTCCCTGGGCGCTGGCCCTCCCTGTCGCAGCCTCGGGCGCGGCGTGGTCGTGGTGGCTGCTCGGAGCCTGCACCGCTCTCAGGCTGCTTGCGGCGATCGCGGTCGCCCGGTATGCGCTGCAGGACACCCGTTTCCTGCGGCACTGCTGGCTCGTGCCGATTCAGGACGTTCTCAGCCTCGCAGTGTGGGCCGCGGGCCTGTTCGGCAAGCGCGTCGTCTGGCGGGACAGGACCTACGAGTTGACCCGCGACGGGCGCCTGCGACCCATCCAGACCTAGCTACGCGGCTTCTTCGGCATAGACGCCGAGTTCGGCTCGCAACGCGTCGCAGATCTCCCCGAGCGTCGCATAGGCGCGAACGGCCTCCAGTATCGCCGGCATGAGGTTCTCCGTGCCGGCGGCCGTCCGCCGCACAGCCGCCAGCGCAGCCGAGACTTGCTCTGCGTCGCGGCTCGCGCGCAGGTCGCGGAGGTTGGCCCGCTGACGCCGGCCCGCCTCCTCGTCAATGGCCAACGTCTCGATCGGATCGGTACTTTCCCCCACATGGGCGTTGACCCCAACGATGCGCAAGTCGCCGCTTTCCACCCGGCGCTGGTACTCGTAGCTGGACTTGGCGATCTGGGCCTGCGGATAGCCACGCTCGACGGCGGCCACCATGCCCCCCATCGCATCGATCTTCTCGATCTCCGCCCAGCAGATGGACTCGAGCCTGTCCGTGAGGCTCTCGACGTAGTAGCTGCCGCCGAAGGGATCGACAGTGCCGGTCACGCCGGTCTCGCTCGCAATGACCTGCTGGGTGCGCAATGCGAGCAGCGCCGCCTCCGCAGTCGGCAGGGCGTACGCCTCGTCGAGCGCGTTGGTGTGCAGTGACTGCGTGCCGCCGATGACAGCGGCCATCGCCTGCAGGGCGGTGCGCACGAGATTGACCTGAGGCTGTTGGGCCGTGAGTGTCACACCCGCGGTTTGCGCGTGAAAACGGAGCTTGAGCGAACGCGGGTCCCGGGCGCCGAATCGCTCGCCCACGATCTTGGACCAGATCCTGCGCGCCGCCCGGAATTTCGCGATTTCCTCGAAGAAGTCGTTGTGGGCATCGAAAAAGAAACTCAGGCGCGGCGCGAACTCATCGACCGCGAGGCCGCGCGCCACGGTCCATTCAACGTAGGCGATCCCCGCTCCGAGAGTGTACGCGAGTTCTTGGGCGGCAGTCGCTCCAGCCTCCCGAATGTGATAGCCGCTGATCGATATCGGATTGAAACGAGGCGTGTTTCGCGCGGCGAATTCGATCGAGTCCGCAACCAGCCGCATCGATTCGCGCGGCGGGTAGATGTACTCCTTCTGGGCCATGAACTCCTTGAGAATGTCGTTTTGAACCGTTCCAGAAAGGGCGCTCCAGGCAGCGCCCTGCTTCTCGGCAACCACGAGGTACATGGCCCAAAGGATCGCGGCCGAGGAGGTGATCGTCATCGAAGTCGTGACGTCCCCCAAGGGGATTTCATCGAACAGCGCCTCCATGTCGGCCAAGGAGGATACGGCCACGCCGCACTTGCCGACCTCACCCACGGACATCGGATGGTCGCTGTCGTAGCCCATCAGTGTGGGCAGGTCGAACGCGACCGAAAGACCGGTCTGACCCTGTTCGAGCAAGAACCGGAAGCGTCGGTTCGTTTCCTCTGGCGTGCCGAAACCGGCGAACTGGCGCATGGTCCAGCTCCGCTCCAGATACATGCGAGGGTGGATCCCGCGCGTGTAGGGAGACTCCCCGGGCCGGCCAGTCTCGCTGGTGCTTCCATCCGAGGCCGTATACAGCCTTTCCACGATCAGGTTCGAAACGCCGCGCCGCTGCTCCACGCCTAGAAAGCGAGCGTGCCCGTGCGCGCGACTTCGCTCTCGTTGGGCAAGTATAGGACCTGACAGCGCTCGCACCGATAGATCTCGGGGTCCTTCCCGAACGCGGCGACCAGTTCGTCGCCGAATCCGTACCAACGTTTGAGGTGGCCGGCGCAGATCTTCTTGCCCTTCGGTTCATCGCAAGCGCGCTGCCGCGTGATCCGCCGCTTCACGAAGGTGCCGTCGGTCAGCTTCATCACCAGATTCTTGGGCTCCGGCTCCGGGGTCTCCGTTGCCGTGGGCGCGGCGGAAGTCGTTTCGCTCATGGGCCGTTCGCCCGTATTCTATCAAACGGACGTTCTCTCAAGGGCGCCGGACCCTCCCCGCCGAAACCCTCTAGACGGACTCGTCAATCCAGCGCAGATAGGCTGGATTGCCGCACTCGAGGCGACAGGCAACCAGCTCGAACACTTCGTAGGGATGGATGTCGCGGATAGCCTGCTCCAACTGCGGGAAGAGGTCGCCGCGAGTCTTGATGACAAGCAGGGACTCCGCATCTTCCTCTACCTGGCCCTTCCATGCGTAGACCGACTGGACGCCGGACAAGACATTGACGCACGCACACACCCTGCGCTTGACGAGTTCGCCGGCAATTCCAGCTGCCTTCTCCGGCGGGCAGGTACAGTAGGCGATCAGGTATTCGCGGTTATCGTTCTCCGGCACGGAAACCCTCCTTGGCATCGTTTGTGCGCCCATATTGGCAATCCCGTCACAAGCTTTCAACCGACCAGCCGCATCGGCAGCGGATACACCGACGGGGAAAGCTGCTTGGTCTCAAGCGCCGCAGCGTAGTGCTCTAGCAGCAACGGGCCCTTCGTCTTTCCATTCCAGTTGCGCTCGACTGCCCGCCGCGCATCGCGTGCCTGCGCCCTCGCCCGCATGGGAGCCTCCAGCAGGCGCACGATGGCGGCGGCGAAATCTCCCGGGCGGTCCTCAATCTCGACAATGCCGGTGTCTTTGTCGCAGAGCCCTTCGGCGCCGCGCGAGGTTGATACCACCGGGATCCCGCAAGCGAATGCCTCAAGGAGCTTGACCCGCACGCCCGACCCCGTCAGGATTGGCGCGGCGAACACCGCATAGCGCCCCAAGACAGTCCGGATCTCATCGACTGGACCGAGGTATTCGGCGCCGTTCCGCTCCAGGGTGGCCCGGAGCCCGGCCGGCGCCTCGGCGCCAGCCACTACGAGACGCACATGAGATCTGCGCTTCCGGACGGCTGGCATGACCTGTTCCAGGAAGAAGTTGAGTCCCTCCACGTTCGGCGGGTGACGGAAGTTGCCAACGAACAGAATCGTGTCGGGCTCGCGGTCGGCGGCGCGAAACGGATAGCTGTCAACTTCGATAGCCGTCCGCAGGTTGTCCGTGACGGGCGGATTGTCGCCGAGCATCCCCCGCAGGACGACCCGTTGCTCGGGGCTGCACACCTGGACGGCGTCGAACTTCGCTAACGCCTTGACCTCGAAGCGCAGCGCCCGCAAGTACTCATAGGCGCACCGCACGCTCCCGATCCAACCGCCAGCCAGCACGGAACGCTGCACGGCCTGGAAGTGTAGGTCGTGCTCGAAAATGCAGCACACCACCTGGCGGAAGGTCTCGCCGTACGACGCCAGCTGAGAGTACTCCAGCTGTACGACGTCAATGCGCTTGAGCAGGATTGTGCGATGGATCTTCCAGTGCAGTTCCGGATCCCAGTACACTTGTGCGGACTGCGGCCAGGCGAACGGAGCGCCGCGGTGCCGGACGGGATCAAACAGCACTAGTTCTGCGCTCGCGCACCCCTGCGTGAGTTTTCCCTGACTCGCGAGGTCCTCCCGCCGCTCCACAAGGCACAGTAGGTGCAGCTGACAGCGCTTGCTGAGGCTCTCGACAGCCTGCTTCATGAACACCGCGCCGCCGTGCAGCGGCGGCTCGATCGGATAGGGCGATACGAACAGCACCTGAAGGTCGGTTTCGGGCTTGGACTCCAGGCGGTGGTAGCGATCCCGAAAGAATCCTCCAAGCGGGCGGCGTAGCGCTTCTTTGTCCGGCAGCCGTGCCAGCCTGCGTGCCGCCACGCGCCGGCCCCACGCGCGAAGGGCCTGCCGCGCCGCCGACAGCAGCGCGCGGGCATCCGGGCGTCCGGCGGGCCTGCCAAGGAAGAGCGCCGCCCACAAATCAAGATAGAGCCAGCTGAAATGGCCGAGCAGCAGTCCGGCGTGATGGATGTTCTTCCATGCGAAGAGGATGCGATTCTTCTGCAGCACACGCTCAATGTACTGGCGCTCGAAGTAGCGACCAACTGTGCCGCGGTGCTCGTGGTAGAGCACGCTGCGAGGCGCGTACAGATTGACCCACCCGCGCTTCCAAGCCATGTACGACAAATCGACGTCTTCCATGTAGAACGGTGCCAGAATCTCGTCGAATCCCCCGAGCTCGAGGATCTTGAGGCGGTCGAACGCCGTCGAGCCGCCCCCCGAATAGAACGTCGGGAACAACTCATCGACCTGATCGTCGGCGACGTGCCGGACATGAATGCCCCCGTGGTGCCAGCGGCCGGCCGTCAAGCCTGTCTCTTCGCGGAGCTTTTGCGAATCCTGGAAGTAGATCTGGCCCGTGACAGAGAATACCCGGGGGTCCTGGAATCCGTCCAGCAGTGGCTGCAGGAAATCCGGCTCAACTCGCATGTCATTGTTCAGAAGAACCACGACATCGTGTCGGGCAATGCTGAAACCGGCGTTCGAGGCCCGTCCGAAGCCGAGGTTTGAGCCCATCTCGACAACACGCACGGACGGGAACTCGCTGGCTAGGAACTCCGCCGAGCCGTCGTCCGAGGCGTTGTCGATCACCAGGATCTCGTGATTTTCGTTTCCCTCCAGGGCCGTGACCACGGAAGGCAAGCAACGCGCAAGCTGTTCTCGACCGTTCCAGGTCGGAATCACGACGCTCACGGCGTCGGTGGCAACGCCTCGCGACGGCCCGGGACGCTTCTCGCGCCCAAATAGCGCGACAAAGTCGGCACACAACAGGAAGAGCGCCAACAAGCCAAGCAGGACAGGCGCCGCGAGGAGCAGGAAGACCACGAGGCCCAACGCCCCGAGCACGGCCAACACCTGATTCATACGCGTACCCGTCAGATCTCGCGAACGTCCACAACCTCCGCGCGGCAGGGCAAGTGCATGTATCCGTACACTTCACCCGGGCCGCGCGCCATCGGCAGAGCCAAGGCGTTGTCAACCCAATCGCAGATCTCGTAGTTAACCAGATCGCCGTCGGCGATCGCGGGAGCGAACGAGAACGAGCCGGCATAGAGCTCGGGCACGTCGAGGTGGAAGTCGACAGTGCGCGCTTCGCCGGGCTCCATCGGGTCCATGGGGCAACCCTCGCGAGCTGTATTGGTGCCCGCGAAATCGATTCCCAAGTGATTCCGCATCATGAATCCGATGTTGGGAGCGGCGATGCGCCGCGCGGCCCTCGCGGTGATTCGAACCGTCGTCTGCTGGCATGGCACCAGGGCGCGGGCCGCGCGGCCTCTGCCGTCGAGCACCTCGATACCTGTGACCTCAGCCCGGCCCGTTCCGAAGCGCTGGTCGATATTCGGTAGGTTACGCGCTGCTGCACGGGCGGGAGCGATTTCGGTTGGCGCCTCGGGGCCGGGAGCGCCCGGGCCTGCGGCGGAGGACGTTCGAATGCGATCCGCCATTCTGGCCAGGTACTTCCGAACGACCGCACTCGGCTCGCCCAACTCCGCCACGCGGCCACCGTCCAGCCAGAGTGCGCGCGTGCCAAGCGCCTGCACGTCCGCCATCGCGTGCGATACGAACAGGATCGTCACGCGCTTCCGGCGCAACTCGTGCACCTTGCGCATGCAGCGCTGGCGGAAATAGTAGTCGCCCACGGCGAGCGCCTCGTCGACCAAGAGAATCTCGGGCTCCACGCTGATCGCCACCGCGAATGCCAAGCGAACCACCATTCCCGTCGAGTAGGTCTTCACTGGCCGGTCCATAAAATCCCCGATTTCGGCAAACTCCTCGATGCCGGCGAAGCGATCCCGGATCTCGCGCCCGGACAGCCCGAACAGCGAGGCGCTGAGACGGGCGTTTTCGCGTCCTGTGAAATCAGGATGAAATCCGGCACCCAATTCGAGTAGCGCTGCCACGCGCCCCTGCACTTCGACCGTGCCCTCGGTGGGGCGGAGAATCCCGGCCGCAAGTTGTAGCGAAGTGCTCTTGCCTGAGCCGTTCGCGCCGATCAGGCACAGGGTTTCGCCGGTGGCGACGTCAAACGACACCTCGCGCAGCGCCCAAAACTCGCCGCTAGCCGTCCCGCGCCGCGGCCAGACCAACTCTCTCAATCGGTCCGCCGGGCGGAAATAGGCCGCGTAGCGCTTCGAAACAGCATTGAAGACAACCTTGGTCAAAGCACTACCGCAACGGGCGAGCCGCTGCCTGATCCCATCCTATAGGCGAACCAGGCGGAGCGCATCCGGCGCGACGGGTCCGTGCCCAGGTGCGTTCCGCCGGCGCGCGCGGATTGGGTGTCGCAGCACGGTAACACGCCGTATCGACCACCGCTACATCACGTCCGCAAATCCTCGCTTGGCGCGCCGGAAGAACACCGCGCCCACGGCGAACGCTACGAGACTGAAAACCAAGAGTCTCCCCAAATCACCGAGGCCGATCGGCTGGCCTCCCAGGATCGCAGCGCGGTACCCCATCACCACATATCGCAGCGGATTCCACTCCAGAGCAGCATCCAGCTTGCCTCGATAGAAGGCTTCGGGCAAGAAGACAGGCGTAACCCAGAACCACGCGGTCATCGCAACCGAAACAACTTGGGCCGTGTCGCGCAGGTAGACCTGAAACGCGGCCACGATCCACGCGAGCCCGAGGCTGAACATGCCAAGCAATCCGGCAATGACCGGAAGCTGGGCGAGGAACACGGTGGGAAAATGCCCCCAACCCACCGCAGCCATCACTAGCACGGCGAGGGAAAGCAGGTGCGCCAACCCGGTCGACGCGAGGATACTCATCGGTAGGGCCTCTGCCGGGAAAACGCTCTTCTTTATCAGGGCAGAGTGGTCTGTCAACACCGTGGCAGAACGCACGAGAGTCTCGGAAAATAGCAGCCACGGCAGCATGCCCGCGAGCAGGAACAGCGGGTAGGTCTGGGTCGCTTCGTCCGGCGGGAGGCGCGCTCCAAAGGCGTAGCGAAACAGGAACGTATAGACCACCAGTAGCACTAACGGGTGAATCACGCCCCAAAGCCAGCCGAGGACCGACCCGACGTAACGCCGTTTGAAGTCCCGCAGGGCGAGTTCGTACAGCAGGCTGAAGGCGGCTCCCGAAGCTGACATCGGTCCGTGAGTAGGCTGGGTCCGCTGAGATCGTCGCGCGAATCGCGACAGGCCTGGCCGCCTACGGACGCTCGGCTAGGGTAACCTCCGCGGCTAGCTCCTTGCCATCACGCAACACCTTCACGCTGACTGTTTCGCCAGCTTCGGAACCGCCCAGAAAGAATGTGAAATCGTGGAGATTCTGGACCGGGTCGCCGTTCCAGTGTGTCAGGATGTCCCCGGCCTCGAGTCCCGCTTTCGAGGCGGGCGAGCCCGCACGCACGTCCGCGAAGCGAACGCCGTTCGGCACCTCTCCGAAGTCCGGCACCGACCCGAACCACGGCCCGTACCCGCCGCCGCCAGATCCACCTGGACTGGGTATCGGCGCACTGGCGGCGAATACCGGTCGGTCTGGCGCGGTCCTGAGTTCATCCACGACACCGCGTGCGATGCCAAGCAGCTCAACCGCCTCGGCACCATTGATCTTGTCCGCCGTGTCACCGGGCTTGTGGTAGTCCGAATGAAGCCCCGAGAAGAAGAACAACACCGGGATCTTCTTCGCGGCGAACGAGGTGTGGTCGCTGGAGCTGGATGCCCTCCGCGCGCTATCGATCCGCAACGAAGACTGGCTGGCAACTCGACCAACCAGCGCCTCGAACTCCTCGGCCGTTCCGAGCCCACCCACGAACAGCCTGCTGTCCTGGATGCGCCCGACCATGTCGAAGTTGAGCATCGCGACGGCGTTCTCGAGCGGTAGAGTCGGTTGCTCCACCCAGTGGCTCGATCCCAGCAGGCCGATCTCCTCGCCGGCGAATGCCAGGAACAGCATCCCACGGCGAGGCTTTTCTGGCCGGCTCGCATAGTCCCTGGCGAGTTCCAGAATTGCCGCCACCCCGGAGGCATTGTCATCGGCTCCGGGATGGATGTCGCCGACTCGAGACGGGGAGAGCGAACCCTGACCGCCGAGACCCAGGTGATCGTAGTGCGCTCCGACAACGAGGTACTCGTCTGTCGCGCCGGGCAGGTATCCCGCGACATTGCTAACAGCCGCCTTCTTATGCTCAACGTCCACTTCCAGGCTAACGCGCAGCGAGGAAGCGAGCGCGAACGTTTGCGGTCGCTTCGAGGCTTCGATGTCGCGTTCCAGCAGCCGCAACGAGCGGCCGGAGCCACGCAACCACTTCTCGGCGACGGCGCTATGGACCTGCACCATGGGGATTCCGGCGTCCGAAGGACCTGAAATACTACCAAACCGGATCAATCCATCCCCTCCCCTGCCACGAGAACGGGAGTCGACCAGCAGCACGGCTTTGGCTCCACGGTTGCGGGCTTGAATCGCCTTGGAGATCAGATTCGCGTGGCGGGTGTACCGGCGCCTCCTGTTCCGGCGTTCGGTGTTCCCCTCCTCCTCATCCCGATCCCCGAAGAATTCCGGCTCGTACCGCAAGACGAGCACGATCTTGTCGCGGACGTCGAAGTGGAAGAAATCGTCGTATCCCAGTTCATCGGCAGTCGCCCCATAACCCGCGAAAACAACCTCTCCCTCGACCTTGCCGCTCGTGGAAAAGTTGATGGGGACGAAATCATCGCCCAATTCCAGTTCGGTCGCACCGCTGATTCGGTCCACTCGCAGGCTGTTGCTCTCGCCCATCTTGGCGCCCGTGGTCAGTTCGAACCGCTGGAGGTAGGTACCGTCGTCACCCGCCGCCTCCAGGCCATGGCTGCGGAAGCGGTTCGCGATGTACTCAGCCGCAAGATCCAATTCCTCCGTGCCGGCACCCCGCCCGCGCATCTCGGGAGCGGCCAGGAACCGCACGTGCTCCATGTATCGCTCGACGGCGTCCTCGGCGGATCGCTCCTCTGTGGCAACCAGCGAGGGCGCGACAACCAGCAACGCTGCGATCGGGAAGAAAACGGGCAAACGGGTTGGGACTCTCGCCATCAGGGGTCTCGTTGGACCATCCGAACGGCAGGCCGAGTGGCCGCGAACTGGCGCTCCGCCGGCTCCGGATCAGTGGAACCGTTGAAGGATCCCGCTCGGAAGGGGTTTCGCTCCATTGTATAGTTGCGCCGAAAAGGAAGTCTTGCCCAACAAGAATGGCCGCGAATCTAGCATTGGCTGTAACGAAGGTATAACCAGAGAGCCCTCAATTTCGCCATAGACATCGACGTTGTACGGTCAGCGCAGCCAAAACCATGCCAGCAACAACTCTGTTTTCGTCAACTTGGCCTCTGAGGCCGTGGTTCTTCGCTAGCGGGCAATCCGAGCAGGCACCCAAGCCGGAAGGCAGCCCCAGCCCTGAACTTGTACCCGACCCAGGGGGGCAGAAGCCCCACCTGCCAGGCTGGGTGGCGGGGGCGTTGCTAGTCGGCGGCATCGTAATAGGTCTCGTCATCTTCCAGGCGCTCCAAACGGCAGCGCCGGAGCAAGCGACGGTCATGACCACGACGATCACCACCGCTACCGCAGAGAAGACACAGTTCACCAGGTCCATTCGCATCGGCGGCACGCTCGGAGCCACGAGTTTCGCCATGATTAGGACGCCCCGCATGAGAGGGGGAAGGGATCGCGGTGGCGGAAGCTCCCTGACCATCCAATCGCTCGCCGCAGGCGGCAGCATCGTCCAGGCAGGGGATGTTGTCGCGGAATTCGAGGCGCAGCAAACGCAAGACACGCTCGAAACCTACGAGTCCATGCTGGCCCAGACCAAGGCGACGGCCTCGACCCGCAAGGCGGAGATCCTGATTGCTACCGAGACGCTGCGGCAGGACTACCGTACGACGAAGGCAGAAGCGGAGAAAGCCGCGTTTGACTTGCAAACCGCCGAGGTGCGGTCAAAGATCCAGGCGGAAATCTTCGACCTTCTGGCGGAGGAAGGGCGCGCCTCCACGAAGCAGCTGGAAGAAGAAGTCCGCTTGCAGGAAATCGCCAACGAGGCCGAAAACCGTAGCCTTGACATCACTGTCGAGCAAGACCGGAAGCGACTGGAGCGGACACTATCCGATTTTGAAAAGATGAAGGTCCGCACCCCCGTGGGAGGCTTGGTTGTGATTGACACGATGTTCTCGAGGGGGCAATTTTCCCAGGCTTCGCCGGGCGACCAAGTCTACGGCGGTGCGTTCTTCATGCGGGTCGTCGATCTATCGAGCATGGCGCTGTACGCCCAACTGAACCAGGCGGACAGCCAATTGGTCAGGCTGGGAGATTCAGTGCAGGTTCGCCTGGACGCCTATCCCGGCGCAGTTTTTGAAGGAGTCATCGCGGAGGTTGGTGCGATGGCGACGGCAAGTGGCGGCGGTGGTAGTGGCGGCCGTCGAGGCCCTCCTGGTTCCTCAGGCTCGAGGGCCGACTGGATCAAGAAAGTTCCCGTTCGCATCGACATCAACGGAAATGATGACCGTATTCAGCCGGACCTGTCGGCCAGCGGCGACATCATCCTCGAACAGATCGAGGACGCCTTGGTGGTTCCGCGTGCAGCCGTAGCGAGTCTCGGCGGCACGAATTCGGTGTGGGTCCATGATGGCGAGGGATTTGTCGAGCGACAGATCGAGGTTGGATCAATCAGCGACACGCAAGTTGTCGTTCTGGCGGGCTTGCAGGAGGGCGACCGCTTGGCCGCCCAGCCGATTGTCGTCGGCGATGCCCAATACGCGCAACGCTAGCGAGCATTCGGCCGTTTCGGGGAATACCTTGTGCCTGCTGCATGTCCGTAGAAGGACCGAGCCTGTTGGACTCTGGCGCTGGTGCGCGGCGCCGTACATAGCGAGCGTTGCCGCGTGCTAGCATCAAATGTGGGAGTGCCATTCGGCATTCACGGCTGGTGCGTCCCCATCGTCTAGCCCGGCCTAGGACACCGCCCTTTCACGGCGACAACGCGGGTTCGAATCCCGCTGGGGACGCCACTTGTTTTGGATTAAGTACCGGAATTTCAGTATGTCGGAGGAGATAGATTAGCAATCTACACCTCAAGGCGTCCCACAACGATGCTCGAACGCCAGTCCTCTCAGGATTCCGGCACGTCGGGCAACGATTCCAGCGCACGGCTGTTTCGGGGACAACTCCGCTCCGAAACATCGGTGTGCCAATCTCGCAGCACGGGAACCGGACGCCCCAAAGCACTAGTAGAGATGCAACACAAGCGCGTCTTGCCGCGCGGCCTCCAGCTCTTCCATGGACACGGGAATCGGCGAGAATTCCAATTTGTACATCGGCATCTGCCAGCGATTGACCAGCCAGCCGGCCTGCCCCTCACTCGCCTCCTTGCCCGGCAGCCCTTCTCGCCGCAGCCGGACAACTAGTTGCTGTCGAAGTTCAACAGCCTTCTCCCATCTCACCCGTTCAGTAAAGTCCACCTGCCCCCAGGCCTCGGATGTCGCACGCAGTCCGCCCGGTGTCAAGACTCCGATGGCGTCCAGCGCCTCGGCGAGTTGCAAAGACGCCGGTGGAAGGCCCTCCCTCTTGTAGAGATACGAGTTCGGCATGATGTACTCCCCCGCGTAGCCATCGAGGTGGTGAGTCTTGCGCTCCAGTTCGACGTATTCCCGTCACTGCGCGACGCTCACCGCCTCCCACAACGTCGCCGCCGCGTAGAACAGTCGAGGCAGGTGCATGTAGGACCAGCCCACGATCTTCCCGAGACGGCAATCGACAAGACGGGCCGGGCTCCGCCCCGCATCCACCAGTACGAGGGCCGTTGCCGCCTCCTCCTCAGCGGGGATCCGAAGCGCTGCCGCCTCACTCTCATTGAGCCAACGTGCCGTACAGAATCATCCTTGGATTGCCGTTGCGGGTTATGTACGGGCTGCTCCTCAGCCCCACGACCGCGTTCGCGCCCGCCTCCACGGCCGCCCCCCGGAGGGTCTTCATCTCGCGGATCAATCCGTCGGCGAGGGTCCTGCCCGCGAGAGCCCCGGAAGTCGGCAGCACAATAGCCGGGAACTGCGTCTCCGGCCCGGACAGGGCGGTGCATTTCCTGCCAGGAACCGTCTCGGTGGTGACTACCTGCACGTCGCTCTCCGACTCGAGCGCGGGAGTGATCAGCCCGCTCTTGGTGTTGTAGTTGCCCTTGAGGTCGGGTCTGCTGCACCGCCCCGCCGAAGCGCCCGTACTAGCAGCCGCCGTCCCCCCGTGGATGCCTTCGTCGACAAGCCCAGACTGCTCGAACCGGTCCAAATAGTCCACAATCTGTCACCCGCAACAGAGTCCCCGATGGCGCGAGTGACCATGGCGAACACGCAAATGGAGCGGTAGACATAGTCCCAGAAGTACCGCCTGTGCCCGACTCCTGTTCGGTTCCGAGCATGCCGCCCATGTGGAAATGCGGCGGGTCAGCGCGATACAACTCCAACAGACGCGGCGCCGCGCCGTGGACATAGTCTGACTGACGATTGCCGATCGTCCGAAATTGCTCAATCGTCCGGCTCAGGTCGCTGGCGGCCCCCGAAGTGTCCGAAATGACCCGACCGATGTGGGTTTGGAACTTCCGCCTTGGAGCCCTGTCCCGCTTCTGGGTCGACGCGAGCGGGGCGTGGTGGTCGAACTCGTCCTGCCAGAAGTCCTCCAGGAACCGGGTGCGTTCCAGGTCCGACGCGAACACCCAAGAAGCCACTCGGAAACATTGCCAGTCAGGTCATGGATGCCTACGACGTTCGTCGGGCTCCGCTATTCGGCTCGTGATAAGCTAGGCACCGCTAGGAGATATGGCCTAGGCGTGCTTCTTGGTTCCGAAATCGAGGCGCCATTGTGACAATGACCGGAACGCGCGTGGTCCGCATGTCACAGCTAAGTGGCATTCGTAATCCCTAGCCGACAGAATGACGACGCTTGGCCATACCGTGGCGAGTATCGACCAGGATCGTACTAGGGTGGAACATTGAAGAGTCCCGGCGAGTTCGAAACGGAAGTCGAAGAACAGCGAAACCGCATCTCCAAGTTGAGCTCGGCGTGTCTCCGCATCGGCGCGAACCTCGACGTCAGCACGCTCCTGCACGAGGTTGTAGACGCCGCCCGCGACTTGACCGGTGCCAGTGTCGGCGGCATCACAACGGTGGATGAGTTGGGCCAGCCCGAGGAGTTCGTCACCGCAGGCTACACGCCGGACGAGCACCAGCGGATGGCAGGCTGGCCGGATGGGCCGCGTCTCCTCAAGAAACTCCGGAGCCTACCGGGGCCGATCAGGCTCCCCGACCTGACTGCCTATGTCCAGTCGCTGGGATTCTCGCTAGAGCTGACGCGACCAAAGACCTTTCAGAGTACCCCGATGCGCCATAGGGGGGTGCATATCGGCAACATCCTCCTTGGTGACAAGGGAGGCGGGCGGGAGTTCACGGACGAGGATGAAGAGCTGCTCCTGCTGTTCGCTTCCCAGGCCGCGACCGCTGTCGCCAACGCCCGCAGGCACCGGGCCGAGGAGCGAGCCCGCGCCGACCTGGAGGCATTGGTCAACACCTCGCCCGTGGGGGTAGTGGTCTTTGACGCTGGGACTGGCAGGGCGGCTTTGCTCAACGAAGAGTCGCGCCGGATCGTTGACTGTCTTCGTATGCCGGGACGCTCTGCGGAAGACTTGCTCAATCTGATCACCGTGAAGCGGGCCAACGGACAAGAGCATGCCCTCACGGAAATCCCCCTGGCGGAAGTGCTGCGAGCCGCCACGCCGGTGCGGGCCGAAGAGATCGTCATCCGAGTCCCGGACGGAAGGAGTGTCACCACGCTCGTCAACGCCACCCCGATTCGGCCGGACGACGGCGAGGTGACCTCGGTTGTCGTAACCCTTCAGGACCTGACCCCGAGGGACGGGCTAGAACGCTTGCGGGCCGAATTCCTGGGCATGGTCAGCCACGAGCTGCGCGTCCCGCTGACCTCCATCAAGGGCTCGGCGGAAATCGTGCTGGGGGCCCCGACAACCCTCGATCCGGTCGAAATGCTGCAGTTCTTCCGGATCGTCGAACAACAGGCCAATCACATGGCTGGTCTGGTCAGCGACCTGGTGGACGCAGGGCGGATCGAGACGGGCACGCTTTCGGTTTTCCTGGAGCCGACCGACATCGCGAGCCTGGTGGAACAGGCTCGGAATACGTATCTGAGCGGTGGCGGCCGAAACCCCGTGGAGATCAATCTCCCGCTGGACCTGCCATGGGTGCGGGCGGACAGACGGCGGATCGTCCAGATCCTGATCAATCTCATGTCCAACGCTTCCAAGCACTCCCCGGAAACATCCCCGATTCAGGTCTCAGCGAAGCAGGATGGCGTTTTCGTGGAGATCTCGGTCACCGACAAGGGAAAGGACCTGCCGCCGGACCGCCTGCCCCAGCTGTTCAGGAAGGATCAGGGCACGGATGGCGACGAAGAAACCCGTGGAGCCCCAAGGGCAGGCTTGAGCCTGGCGATCTGCAAGGGGCTCGTGGAAGCCCACGGGGGGCGTGTCTGGGCCGAGAGCGACGGCGTGGGACAGGGGACGCGGATCAGCTTCACAGTTCAGGTCGCTGAAGCAACCGCGACGCGATCTGTCCTTCCGTCAAACCTCTCGCAGCGATCTTTCCGCGAACCCAACCCGATTCTCGTGGTCGACGACGATCCGGAGACGCTCAGATACGTCCGCAACGCACTCACGAGCGCGGGCTTCCCCGTGCTCGTGACGGGCAACCCTAAGGAAGTTCCCGGCCTCATCGAGACGAGAAGGCCCCAGCTCGTCCTGCTGGGCTTGAACCTGCCCGGAATTGAAGGGATCGAACTGATGGGTCGGATTCCCGCGCTGGCCGATCTGCCCGTGATATTTCTCTCTGGCTACGCCAGGGACGAGACTATCGCACAGGCGCTGAAGAATGGCGCCGCCGATTACATCGTCAAGCCGTTTTCGCCGACGGAACTCGTGGCGAGAATCGAGGCAGCATTGCGGACAAGGCAAAGGCAGCCGGAACGCTTTCGCTTGGGAGACCTCTGCATCAACTATGCGGAGCGCAGGGTTTCCATCTCCGGCCGCCCCGTGGAATTGACCGCAACCGAATTCGATCTGCTCCGGGAACTCTCACTCAAGGCCGGCCAAGTGCTGACGTACCAATCACTCTTGCAGACAGTGTGGGGGCAGAAGGAATCCGCCGACGCCGGAGCGGTGCGGTCGTTCGTGAAGAAGCTACGCCGCAAACTGGACGACAGGGCGGCCAAGCCCGCCTACATTTTCACGGTACATCGAGTGGGCTACCGCATGGCGAAGCCCGGGCGGGACTGAAAGTTCCTCCTGACAGAGGCGGCTCGATGTGAGGTGCGAGATTCAGGATGCGCTGCAGGTTTCCCAGCGCGTGCGGGCCACTGCCTCCTGGGTACGCAAGCCAACCCTGACATCCTGCACCGATGCCTGGCGAGGCTCCAGGCAGGAGCACGATGCACTCGCTGCGTGCGGATGAACTCACCAAGAACTGGCGGAGGCTCCACGAACCTCGGGACGGCTATAGTCGTCATGTCGGAGTCAACCAGATCCATACCGGCAATGCGCCCGTCATAGAGAGGAGGTCTCCGAGCAACCGGCTGTTCGGGTCCCGCAAAGATCGTCTGCAACTCGCTTGTAGGCCACATAACTGTCAGACCGCCTCGATGGCATTCGCCACATGGCGCGCGGACATCGATGCAATCGCGGTTAGCCTGAGTTTGTCATTCTGGGATTTTAGGTGCGGATAAGTCATTACGCACCAGTCACATAACGATTCTCGCAGTTCCAGTATGTCACTACAGGATTTCTTCGGTAGGCGCCGATTTCAGTCGAGCGGAGTGCGCGTCCGGACGCCGGCCGTCCGGGCCAGTGCGGCGGCCTCCGGGTCCGGACGGGTGTCCTGGCGGCACTCGATCCGCTCCCCGCCGGCGGTCACCAGCGTGGTCGTCAGCCGCATTTAGTTCGACAGTTTGCGGCGGATCGTCTCTCAGCTGTCGTGCATACCGTGCGCATCCAGACGCCGCCGCAGCAGACCCACGGCGTGGTAGGCCAGCACGGCGATGAACAGGTGCGCCGGGATGCCGTCGTGCTTCGCGTGCCAGATCGGTCGCAATCCGACCCCCTCGGCCATCATGGTGCCGCCCTTTAGGGAGTTGCCGTACCTACCGCATCCCTACCCGTCCACTAATCCGTAGCTACCTCAGGAACTGCCGGGGAACGAGGTGCTGTGGCAGGCGTACCGGCAACTGCAAACGATGGTGCGCTACCGGCAGTCCCTGCGGGGGCCGCCGTAGGGGACCGTCAGGGGGAGCGCAGAACACTCTCCCGGAGGCACTGTCGTGGGTCGGGAATCCTCTCGGCCGGGCCGCAGGCGGGCTCCGTCGGGAAATCCCTGGGCGCAACCCGAAGCCTGCCCGCTGGTCGCCGCTGATCCGTCTTGCCAACCCTCGCGCAACGGCGGAATGGCACCCCTTCGCAACGCCCTGACCGGAATGGCAACTCTGGCCGTACGGCCCAACCTGGTTCCAGCCGATGCGCGCGTCTGTCGTGCTGCGCTGGTGCGCCCTCCTCTCGCCCCCCAGTCTCCGGGAGGCCCATCCGGCACCATCAAGACCGAATGTGAGCCGCAGCCCCCATTGGCTCGAAACCTCCAGCATCAACTATGTCCGGTCGCTAGCTTGAACTGTCCGCGTTTCCTACAATCGTGATATGGCTTCCGTCGACTCGGCACGCGTCGTCGAGTGCGGCCATGGCTCGCGACCATTCCGTGTTGCCTAGCGCCGCATCGTGCAATGCGGTGAGGGCCTGGTCGAATTGAGCCTGGCGGCTCATCGACGTGATCCTACTCTTGAACGGGGTTGGGTGGCGTTTAGGTCATGTAGCATTTCATGTGCGTTTGGGACCATATTGGGACCAAGCCTGCGAATCAGTCATCCCTTGCGGGAAGCTGCTCCAGTTCAACGGAAATCTCCACGGATTCGGAAATCGCCGTTCACCAATGTCTTTCGACACTCGAGTGCCGCGATCCGCTGGTTCAGCATCGTGTAGAGCGGGCGAGCGCTCTCGGAGAACTCGTTGGCGTTGCCGTTGGGCAGCCGGGCGTTGAGGGCTCCGGAATCGCTCAGGCCCCGCGTGGCGTCCGCGATTCCCTTGGCGTGGCTGTAGCCGCTGTCGACCTCCTCCAAGGCCGCGAAGCCATCCGCTTCCGCCTCGATCATCTCTTTCGTCACTGCTCTCTCCTTTCACCAATCCCGCGAGATCATCGCCCACAGGAAAGCCAATGCCGCGGCCAGCCGTGCGAGCCCGCCCAGGCACCACGCCAGCCAGTCCCGTAGCGGGATGGTCGAGCCCCATATCCAAGTCTGGCGCGGGACCCTCAGGACGCCGAACAAGGCGTTGAACAGCGGGACTACAAGGAAATAGATCGCAAGGAATGCGCCGCAGGACACCACGATGAATATCGCGTCACTGACCATGCACTCTCCCTGTGAGCACCCGGCCCGTGTTCACAAGATCACCTAGTGCTATAGGAAACCTACGGGCCGGACGCTCGGGTGGCACCCGCATTGCAAACGGAGCTACTGAAGTCCACTGAGCGGGAGCCACGAACACAATACCACAACAATGGACATACTATGGACACTTTTGTGGTCGGCTGAGGATGGATCGTTACCGGAGAGCCCGAGCCGGGCCTCCTGCCGAATACACGAGCCGTATTCGGGGCAGGGTGTGGCTTCCCAGCCTGGCGACAAACAGGCAGGACAGCTCTCTCCTAACGACGATCCAGGGCCCGGGACCAGCGGGCCGGGAAAGTGCAACATGGGCGACAACTTCAAATTCTACCTGATCGGGACGCTGATCGCGTTCCCGGCCATCTCGACGCTGTGCGAGCGGGACGATCAAGTGGCGCGGGTCGCCGCCAGTGGTCGGGCAGTGGCTCCGGCGATTGGAAGACGCTGGGTGTGCTGTACACGAAGAACGGCACGGTCTATCGGTTCTTCCATGATTGCGGCTACGTCGCCGACAAGCGGCTGGCCAGCATTGGCAAGAACGACTGCATGCACGCGATCACCGTCAGCTGGGAGTGGAGTTGGGAGATACTGATGGAAACCGACAAGGCGTAGAGCTAAAGCATTGTAGAGTGATGCCGATCGACGAAGGCGAGGCTTTCACTCTGGCAATCTCAGCTCATCTACGAGTCCTGGGTCAGACCCCAGGGCAATGCAGGTTTCACGGAGGAGCCCAAGGCGCATCGGCCAGCGTAATCGAGCAAGGTCTTGCGAGCGCCCTGCATCAGTGGCGTCAGGGCGAGGTGAACCCGCTGGTGCTGAGGAAGACTGAAGAGAGATCCTCGAACACGTCCTCCGGACCGCGGACAGCGTTCGAGGCTTTCACGAGGGACATTCTGAGCGGGCATGAAGTCTCATATCCCCTCACGATTTGAACGTAGTGCGATCCGACGTGAATGGGGACCCTGAGCAAGGACAACCCGCTCCACGGGAAGTCCGAGCAGGTCGTGGAAAAGGTATTCAAACCACGGCGGCCGAAGCCACCTCGACGGAAGCCAAGAGCGCAGAAATGAGCTCGAGGCTAGTCAGCTACATCGCTCCCTTCCTGATTCCACCAAATATGAGTGCTATGTCGAAAATATGACCTACAACGGAGTTTCCGGTTCAGATATGATTGTTCTGCCGAAAAGACGCGCTGGTGGCCGTGTGCGCAAGTCGATGAGCCTACTCGATCGCCCAAGTGGTGAACGACAAACCGCACGGCCAGTGGATTTGCCGTTTTGCTGACGGGTCCAGCAAGAAGATCAGATATGAGAATGGCAAGAGACTCCCATAATCACCTGCGCTCGATGCGCCACGCCAAGAACCCCAACTCGCTGGCCAAGTTGTGGCCCGAGACGGAACAGGATCGCCTCGGCTGGCGTGCGGCGGTTCGCTCGCGTACGGCGCCTTACGCACCCGCTTCGGGGACTTCCGGGCTGAGGTTCCGGTCTGGCTGTAGGGCGACGAGTGGAGCGGTCCACAGGTCGGCTGTATGGGTCCGGGCGATTCTGGAGCACATTCAATTGAAGCAGCTGCCGTGGTCTGAGAGCCATCTCCAGTAGCATTCGTGGAAGTCGTGCAACGGAAGAATGGGCTTACCGTGAACGGTCACTTCTCCCTGGTCTTGATTCCCGTATTCCTACTGAGCGCAGCCGCTCCGGCTCTCACTGCTCAGGAAATTGGCAGACCGTTGTCTTGTGCGGATCGCTCCATCGTCGCCAGCGCGGTGCGCACACCGGCAGACGTTCGGACGTTCGTTCAATGCGCCTACGAGTTTGTTCGGGAAGTGGGGTTTGAGGAAGCCCGAAGGGCCTTTCATGAGGACGAGCGCTGGCGAAGCGGCCCGATCTATGTGGTTGTCGACGAAGTGACTCCCATGAGCGATCAGGCTCTAACGTTTGTATACCCACCTGATCCATCGCGGGAAGGGGCCCCGTGGGGTCTCCTGATCGATGGCTTCGGCAATGACTGGTTCCGGGAACAGCATCGTATCGTGAGCAACTTCGGCGAGGGCTGGATGTACTATTCCTTCACCAACCCGGAGACGGGTCGGGATGAGCCGAAGTTTGCCTACCTCAAGGGTCTCGAATGGGACGGGACCCCGGCTGCGATCGCCGCAGGGGTCTATCCTCGCGACATCCCGGGCGCATGCGGGAGTGAAGAGGTCAACGCCACGGGACTTGAGACCGAGCCTTCCCCCGAGAGGCTGCGGGAGTTTGTCCGTTGCGCCGCCATGGAACTGGAATCGCAGGGGTACTTCGCCACCGTCACGCTGTCAACCAATCCGCGCTGGAGGAGTAACTCGATCTACGTGTTCGGCCTGGATACCTTTGGCAACATGCTGTTCAGCGGCGACCCTGACAGCCTGGGGAGTGGCCCCGGGAAATCCGAGTTGGACGCGAATCTCAACCCAACCCTCGAAGGCCAGGACGTGGTTAGCGTTGTAAATGCGTTTGGGGAAGGCTTTCTCTACTACTCGACGCGCAATCCCGCGACTGGAGTGCTGCAGCGAAAGGTGACTTTTGTCAAAAGAGTCGCGTCCCGTGGGTTGCCGATCCTGGTCGGGTCCGGATTCTACCCGGACTGCCCGCTGGCCGGGTGCGGCGGTTCAGGGCCCACGGGCGTCTCGACCGCCGCGGCCTGCAAGGCAGCCCGCGAAACGCTGGCTGGCATCCCAGCCATGCAGGTCGACTACGGTTTCTATACCGATTTCAATCCGGTGAGTTACTCCGTCGCACAGGCTCAACCGGAGGGCTACGAGCCGGACCTGGTCGCAGCCGTCGAGACGTTTTCACGGGGGAAGCTGAGTTTCAATGCACTGGAGATCGGCAATCCCTTCTCGGGGATCTGGCTCAAAGCGGCACAAGGGCCTTACCACATGGTGGGTGGCGGCATTACCGCATTGCCCGAACGCACCCTCGATGCGGACGGGCGGCAAGTGATCCGCTTCGGCGTGGGCCATATCAGCTTCCGCCAGTCGCTACTGGTGCGCTCCGAGAGTGTCATCAGCCGACACGACGATCTGACCTTGCAGCACCGGGTGGGCGTTCTGCGAGGCACCACTGGCGAGAAGCGGTTGTTGGAGTTGACGGGCATCATCGACGCCGCAGGCTTCATCGGCCACGGGACTCGGGTGCATCTGGCCGAGAGCGGCAGCTTGATTGCTGGGGATCCGGGCAGCGAGTCAGCGTTGCGCATAGCCGCCGGCACGGGATCCGTTGCCATCGCCACGCGTGTCCGTCTGGTTCCAGCCGCGAATGACCGACCCGAGGTGCTCTACTTCAACGGTGAAAGCGAGCTAATCAGCGCGTTGCTGGAGGGCGAGGTTGACGCCGTGGCGCGAGGGGAACTCGGCAATAGGGTAACCGCTCGCGACACGCCGGGCCTGCGCGTAACCGCTATCGACATGGAAGACCACGAACGGGGTGCCTTCAGCTATCCCGACACGCCTGCTGGCAATGCCCTGCGGGTGGTCATGAACGCAGCGATCGCTTGCCTGACGGCAAACGGAACTGTTGAGTTCTCGCAATGGTTCGACAGCAGCGGCACAGTCTTCGCAAAGCGCGCCGAGGAGTTGCGCTGACGGACCTCCCCGTCTTGGACCGGCGGTTACAAGACGCCGCGCGCCGCGCAGCTTGGCCGCGGCATCTGCCGGCCTGAAACACATTGAGGAGTTTCGATGGCTAACGGGTAAAGAAACCCCTACCCCACCGACCATGAGGGCCCGTGGCAGGCTTGCCGACTGTACCCGAGCGGGGCTCAGGGGCGGGTGGCACCGGCCCCAGGTGGCGTGAGCTGTGAACTCTGGCCTGGGGGAGAGCCTCCGGGGAGACCGCACCAATGAATGGTGGCCTGCACGGGCCCAAACTGACCTTGGGGCATCTGCACCAACGACCAAAGGGGGCGTAGCTGCCGGGCCCCGCCTGCCATCGATGATTCGTCAGAGCCCGTGTTTCAACCTCGAATGGTCTGCGAAGGTACGCCGCAGGGGCGGCGCTGACCTAAGTACCCAACTACAGATTTGGATGTGATTGTTTCGGCTCGTCCAGGCCGATGACGAGCTTGAGAGTCTTGTTGCCGAGCCATGGAATGGCGGGGCGGTCGTCGCCGAATCCGGCAGCGATCAGCAGGGGGTTGTGGGAGCGGCGGATATGTCGTCGGGAACTCCAGCACGCGCCAAGCAAGATCGGCTCGATCGGAAGCCAATGTGGACCAGTGCGCCGCTGCCCTCGGCCCTGACGGCGAGACCTTCAGATCCCTGTCAGCGAGCTGGTCCCGAATGAAAACGGCCGCCTCTATCCCGGCCCCGTCAGCCAAGCCGCTCGAACGACTCCCCGCCCAGCAAGAGTCCGTGCCGGGCGTTACGCCTCCCTCGCCCGACGGCCTTGGCGATCACCGCCTCCCTGATCCCTTGAGACCGCCCTCCGAGACATAATCCGCCCATGAGTGCATCGATGCGCGCCGTCGCTCGAACAAGTCCGAACGAATGTACGAGCCCTCGACGGCTTGCACGACATGGGCCAGGCAGGCTTCGGCGACTTCTCGAGAGATGCCCGACTCGGCGCACCAATTGCGAAAAGACGGTCGCTTGCCGTGGATGACCGCCGGAATGCCGTTTTCCCTTAGCAGTTTCGAGAGCGTGTTATCGGACAGCGCCCTCCCCGTCACGGATGGAAAGATCAGGCTCGTGTCGCCAGTGGCCCTGCGAGCCTCGTCAAGAACCTGCAACGCCTGTCGGCTCAGCGGAACGCGATGCTCGCGCGCTGTCTTCGCGCGCTCAGCGGGGACGGTCCAGGTGGCGCTCTCGATATTGACTTCCGGCCACCGGGCGTGCCAAACCTCTCCCGACCGTGCTGCCGTAAGGGTCAGGAACTCGGTCGCGGCGATGGTTGCCCAGTGCGCACCGGACGTCCGGATGGTTGCGATGGCACTGGCAACCCCGGAGTGCGGCAGTGCGCGATAGTGCTTCTTGATCCCGTTCGCCTTCGGCAGGGCCGCACGGATCGCGTCGCCCGCGGGATTGTCGCGGCGATAGCCTTGCGCGACACTCCACCGCATGACCGCGCCAATCCGTTGCCGGACCTTTCTGGCCGTCGCCGCCTTCGTCGTCCAGATCGGCAGCAGGACGGCCATGACGTCAACCCTGTCGATTTCGGACACGCGACGCTTCCCGAGCCGCTTCATGGCGTAGTCGCGCAGGCTGGACCGCCACTGGGCCGCTGTCTTGCCGCCGTCCTTCCATCCCGGCTGGTGAATTCCGAGCACCGTCTCGGCGGCCTCCGCGATCGTGGGCACGGCTTGGGCGGGGCGCTGGGCCCGCGGATCTCCGCCGGCCCGCGCCAGCTTGCAGTACTCGAACGCCTTCTGCCGCGCCCCTGACAGCGTCAGGAAGCGCGTGCTGCCCCGTCCCAGGTCGACCCGCTTGCCGTGGACGGTGCCGCACCAGGCCCAGCGCGCGGCTCCGCTGTCGTCAACCCGCAGGTACAGGCCGTCCGCATCGTAGTACTTGCCCGGTTCGGCGTCACGGATAAATGCGGCCGTCAGGCAGTTCCGCCTCTTGTTGGGATAACGCGATGCCGTGATTTTGCCCTCCAGTTCGTCCCACACTTGATCGTTGGACCCCACAATTCTACCTGCAACCCCATGACACGGAAAACGCACGGGCCTGGTCATCTAGACACCGAAAAACAAAGCAGTTACGGTGATCTTACAGAGACTTGTACGTGTACACTTAGTGCCTGGAAGTGCCATATAGTTTCATCAAGATGGAGTCTGCTGGGGACGCCAAAGTCTTCAGGTTGCGCCCTTGGCCTCGAGGATCGGCAGATGCCGGCGGTCGCTAGCCCGAGCCGCTAGAGTTGACGAGGCCCTTCGGCGTGCTCCTCGTCCTTATCGCCTACTGCTTCCTGCTCCTGTTGGTCGGGGCGTGGGCGGCCCGTTCAGTACACCGCGCGGGAGACTTCTTCGTTGCCGGCCGGAGCCTGTCCCCCGCCCTACTGGGCGCGACGCTTCTCGCAGCCAATCTCGGTGCGGGCAGCACGGTTGGTGCCGCTGAGTTCGGCTACACGAGCGGCCTTCCCGCCTGGTGGTGGGTGGGTTCTGCCGGAATCGGATCGCTGGCACTGGCATTTGTCGTCGGGCCTCGCGTGTGGAGAATCGCAGAAGCCCGGAACCTCTACACGGTCGGCGACTACCTCGAAGCCCGCTACGGCGCGGCGACCCGACGAGTGGCGGCCGTGATCCTGCTCTGCGGCGCCCCTGCCATCCTGGCAGGCCAGATCATCGCGGTCGGTTTGGTACTGCGAGTGGCAACCGGCCTTCCCGAGCTCTGGGGCACCCTGCTGGGCGGCGCCATCGCGACCCTGTACTTCGCGATGGGCGGCCTGCGGTCGGCGGCTTGGGTCAACACTCTGCAGGTCGCGGTGAAGATCGCGGGTTTCCTTGTCGCTGTGCCGTGGATGGTCCGCGCGAGCGGCGGATGGCCCGCGATCGCTGCAGCTGCGCCCGGTGAGCACGCCCTGTCGGTTGGCGGCGCAAGCGCCGGCGAGACATTCCAGCTTTTCCTGATGCTCGCTCCGGCGTTCATAGTGTCGCCAGGACTCGTGCAAAAGCTCTACGGCGCCCGTGACGAGCGTGCGGTGCGCCTCGGAGTGGGACTGCAGGGCGCGGCCCTGCTTGGGTACTCGTTCCTGCCAGTCCTGCTCGGGATGGTCGCTCGGATCCATTTTCCGGAGCTGGAAGAGCCCGGCATGGCCTTGATCAAGCTCTTTGACGAGGCCGCACCGCTATGGCTGGGCTCACTCATGCTGGCCGCCATCTTCTCGGCGGAAGTCAGTTCGGCGGAAGCAGTGCTCTTCATGATCACAACATCGGTGGTGCGCGATGTGATCGAGCCGCTGTCGAGCAAGCAAGTCACCGATGCGGCGCTGCTTTCGCTGGCGCGACGAGCGGCAGTGGCAGCGGGAGCGGCAGGCATCCTGCTAGCGCACTGGTTCCAGTCCATCCTGACGGCGCTGAGCTTCTTTTACAGCCTGCTGACGATCACTCTCTTCGTGCCTCTGGTGGCAGGGCTGTTCTGGAGGCGTCCCGGTCAAGGGACGGCCTTGGCCGCAATGGGCGCTTCGCTGGCGGCAGCCGCGATGGCGCAGCTCGCGCCAACTTCCATCGGCAGTTGGGCCGGCCCCGTGCCCGCCGGAATCGCGGCCGCCTCGGCGGTCTTCGCAGCAGCGGCTTTCTCTCCGTCCAGGCAGCAGCCCGTATAATGGACGGCTCTCGCCGTGGAAGTAAGTCTGCAAGCTATCGACTGGGCGGTCATCGCTCTCTATTTCGCCATGATGGTCGCCGTCGGGCTGTACGCGGCTCGAAGGGTGAAGAAGACCTCCGACTACTTCCTGGGCAACCGGAGCTTCAATGTCTGGCTTGTGATCGGCCAGGCTCTCGGTGTGGGCACGCACGCCGAGATGCCCGTCTCATTGGCCGGCAAAGTCTATCAATCGGGATATGCGGGCATCTGGTACCAGTGGAAGAACCTTTTCATCACGCCGTTCTACTGGATCCTGGCCCCGCTGTTCCGCCGCTTTCGGCGGACAACCACCGGCGAAGTCTACGAGGACCGCTACGGCGAGTGGATGGGAGCTGTCTACAGCGTCTTTGCCTTGGCGTATTTCACGTTCAACATGGGGGCGATGCTCAAGGGTGCCGGAAAGCTGGTCAGCGTTGCGTCGGGAGATGTCGTCTCGGCCAACACGGTGGTCCTGGCCATGACCGCAACATTCCTGCTCTACAGCTTCGTCGGCGGGCTTGTCTCGGCCGCTTACACGGACTTTGTGCAGAGCCTGTTCATTATCGCGCTGAGCTTCCTGCTGATCCCGATCGGCTTGCGCGAGACGGGCGGGTTCACGGGAATCCGCGAGACGCTCGACCCGAATATGCTCTCGATGGTCACGCCCGGGGATGTCGGCGTGTTCACGATCGTCATGCTCACCTTGAATGGGCTCATAGGCATCGTCGCGCAACCTCACATCCTGGCTAGCGTCGGCACGGGCAGGGACGAACGCTCATGCCGCATCGGCATGGCCTACGGCAATTTCATCAAGCGCTTCTGCACGATCGGCTGGGCACTGGTCGGGGTGATTGTCGCCGCGCTGCTCATCCAGAGAGGTCAGGCGCCGTTCGCCGATCCGGAAGACGCTTTCGGGTACGCTACCCGCGAGCTGCTATTCCCCGGCGGCCTGGGCTTGATGATCGCCTGCGTCCTCGCTGCCAACATGTCCACGGGTTCTGCTTTCATGGTCGACAGCGCCGCTCTGTTTACCCAGAACTTCTACCGGCGTTTCCTCGTCAAGGCCAAGAGCGATCGCCACTATCTCTGGGCCGGCCGCTTTGCCGGTGTCACGATCACCTTGCTGGGGGTCGTGTTCGGTCTCTTCGTGGGCAACGTGCTGCAGGCGTTTCTGTTCACGGAAACCATCGCTGCATTCATGGGCATCAGCATGTTCGGGGCAATCTCCTGGCGCCGGTCCAACCGCTGGGGGGCTGTTGCGAGCTTGCTGGTTTCATCGCTGGTGTTCTTCTGGCTGACCTACCGGCAGCACGAAGTCCTGCTGCAATGGGAGGCGGCCAATTTTGGCATTGCCCTGCTGGCAGGCTTCGCATCGCTGGCAGCGGTCAGCCTCGCGACCGCACCGGAATCGCGGGAACGCCTCAAGCTGTTCTACGACAGGCTGGACCGGGTCTCGCACTGGGATGACGCAGCCGGTCGCGAGGTCGACGACTCGTGTCCCGGCCAAGACCTGCTGTTTGTTCACCTGTTCGACCTGCGACTCGGGCAAGGCATCGGTCAGCTCTACCAACGCTTCCGAACCGACTTGAACGGCTTGGCCGTGGCTGCCGTTGTCGTCGTCGCCCTCATCGCCTTAGCAAAGGGCATTCTATGGTTGCCTTGATCCGCTTAGCGGCCGGGAGGCAGTAGCGGCACGGTCAGAGCCCTATCCCGCGCGAAGCAAGCGATACACCTCGCGACCGACCACCAGCTCTTCCTGGGCGGTCAGAACCAGGCAGGCGACGTTGCTACGGGTGAGGGCGATCCGGCAGTCCGGGACGGCAGATGCGTTTCGCTGGTCGCTCAGCTCGAGACCCAGGAATTCGAGCCCCCGGCAGATTCGCCGGCGCAATTCCGCGGAATTCTCGCCGATCCCCCCGGTAAATGCAAGCGCGTCGATCCCGCCCATCGCGGCGGCGTAAGCGCCAATCGTCTTGCGCACCTGATACGCCAAGGTCTCAAGGGCGAGTTCGGCGTCCCCGCTGCCGCTAGCTGCGGCTTGCTCAATGTCCCGCACGTCACCACTCGCAATTCCGGAAATGCCCGCCAGGCCCCCCTCTTTCACCAATCGGACGCGCATCTCGCTCGGGCTAAGACCGAGCCGGTCCATCAGGAACAGCGCCGCAAAGGCGTCAAGCTCCCCGTGGCGAGTAGCGTTTTCAAGCCCCGATTGGGGCGAAAATCCCATGGTCGTGTCGTATGAACGCCCGTCCCAGATGGCGCAAACCGACGAACTGCCGCCCAGGTGGCACGATATGATCCGGAGGCCGTCAGGCGAGCTTCGCAAGATTTTCGGCACGCGCTCCCCGACCGAGCGGTGCGAGGCCCCGTGGAAGCCGTAGCGGCGGATGCCGTGCTTGTTCCGCCACTCGGCAGGCACGCCGTAGTTGCTCGACCAGGGGGGCATCGTGGCGTGATATCCCGTCTCCAGGACGGCTACCTGTTCCAGATCCGGACGCTGCTCGCGAAACTCGCGGATGCCCTCCAGGTAGATCCCGTTATGCAACGGCGCCACGTCCCTGTACTCCGCAAGCGCGGCCAGAAGAGCGTCGTCAATGCGATATGTGCCTCGGTAGCGCGGTCCGGCGTGAACCGCCTTGAACCCTACCGCGTCGATCGCCCCGACATCCCGCAGTACCTGCTCGATTGCCTTCCGGTGCCCGGGCGCGTCGCCCCGCGGCTGCCCGATTCGTTCCATGCGGCCAGCCGCGAGCTCCCGCTCCTCGGGGAACTCCAGCAGCTTGTATTTCAGGGACGTGGACCCTAAATTCGGTACCAGGATGCGCATCGCCAGTTTGCTGATCGAATAGCGGTCGTGGTCAATCGCCCGGGCTACAGGACGGGAGCGGTCCAGCTCTCGACCGTCCGCCGCATGTGTTCCAGAAACTGGTCCGCGACGGCCCCGTCGATCACGCGGTGGTCGAAGCTGAGCGTCAGGTACGAGATCGACCGGATCGCGATCGCGTCGTCAATGACAACCGGAGTCTTCGTCACCGATCCAATGCCAAGAATTGCCACCTGCGGCTGGTTGATCGCCGGAGTCGCGAGCAGCGAGTTGTAGCCGCCATAGTTGGAGACGGAGAACGTGCCCCGAGCGATCTCGTCGGGCTTGAGGGTCCTCGACCGCGCCCTGGCGGCAAGGTCGTTGACGGCACGCTGGAGGCCAAGCACGCTGCGCTCGTCGGCGCCGGTGATCACCGGCACGATCAATCCCCAGTCCAAGGCCACGGCAATCCCAATGTTGATGTCCCTGTGCTTGACCAGGTCCTTGCCGTCAAGCGAGGAGTTGACAACCGGGAAAGCCTTCAGGGCGGACGCTGCAGCCTGCAGGAAGAACGGCATGAAGGTTAGCTTTGTGCCGTTTTGCTCAAGGAAGCGTTCCTTGGCCGCGCTTCGGATCTTCGCAATTCGAGTGCAGTCCACGGCATGCACGGTCGAGACATGCGGGGAAACCCGTTTCGTCCGCACCATGTGCTCGGCAATGCTGAGACGCATCTTGCTCAGCGGCTCCACATCGAATTCGCCGAAGCGGGACTCGGGCGCGGCCGGGAAGGCGGCCATCGGTTGCGCGGCCACCTGCGCGCGCTGCTGGCTCTCCACGTACGCGAGGATGTCCTTCTTGGTGATGCGGCCGCCTGCCCCGGTGCCTCTGCCAAATGCAGCCAAGTCGATTCCGTGCTCCTTGGCAATCCGGCGAACCAGCGGAGAACTCCGAATGCGCATGCCTTGCTCCGCCGGTGCGATCGGCTCGGCCGTCGGCGGCGGAGGTGTCTCGGCGGGCTTGGGCGGAGATGCCGGCTCGGGCGGCGGCGGATCGCCGGCGGGGACAGCGTGTTTGCCGACCTTGGATCCGTCGCCGATGAACGCCACAACGGTGTTGATCTCGACCGTGTCTCCCTCGGGAAAGAAAATGGCTTCCAGCACGCCTGAATCGGGCGCCGGCACCTCGGAGTCAACCTTGTCAGTGGATATTTCGAATAGCGCCTCGTCACGCTCGACCGTGTCGCCAGGGCTCTTGAGCCACTTGGTAATGGTCCCTTCGACGATGCTCTCCCCCATCTGGGGCATGACGACTTCACCCATGTCGGCCGGTCCTCGCTTTCAAGCTCCTACTTGCAATTCTAGTTTCTCGCCGCGCCGGTCATCGCCCGGCCGAACACCGATCCGAAATTCCGGCTCAAGGCCTCAATCACCGCACCGCGGCCTGGAACGCGACCGAGCACACGCTGGAGCGAGGTGACGGGCTTGGCCAGCCCGCAAGGCACGATCAGGGCGAAGTGGTCGAGATCCGTGCTCACATTGAGGGCGAGCCCGTGCGATGTCACCCAGCGGCTCAAGTGGACGCCCATAGCTGCGATCTTCTCGCCCCCGACCCAGACGCCGGTCATCCCGTCGATCCGCCGGGAGCGGACACCGAAGTCCATGAGCGCTGCCATGATGACATCCTCGAGCGCTCGCAAGTAAGCGCCAACGTCACGGCGCCATGCTCGCAGGTCCATGATCGGGTACGCCACAACCTGGCCGGGACCGTGATACGTGACATCGCCGCCGCGATCGGTCTCCTCCACGGCAATTCCAAGGTCGCGCAGCCGCGTGGGCGCTTCCAGAACGTGCGCCGAGTCGGCGTTGCGCCCCAAGGTGATCGTTGGAGGATGCTCGACGAAGATCAGTTGATCGCAGATCCTTCCTGCCTTGCGCTCCCGTACAAGGTCCAACTGCAGGTCCCAGGCCTCTCGATAGCCGAATCGCTCAAGATCGCGGACCTGGCAAGGCGGAAAATCGGCGGCGGACGCGCAAACGCTCCCGGCGGACGCGGCACCGGCGTCAGGCATTGATCGCCTGCCCGTAGATCCCGTTGAAGGCGTCGGCCACCGCCTCCGACAACGTGGGATGTGCGTGGATCGCGGCGCGCATCGATTCGGCCGTGGCCTCGCTTTGCATGGCCACGACGGCCTCATGAATCACTTCCGTGGCCTGCGGGCCGAGAATGTGTACCCCGAGGATCTCACCGAACTCCTCGTCGGCCACGATCTTGACGAAGCCAGCGTGTTGGTCAAGGATCGACGCCTTGCTGTTGGCGGCAAACGGAAACTTCGAGACGACGACCCGGCGACCGGCAGCGCGCGCCTGCGCCTCGCTCTGTCCGACGCTGGCGACCTGCGGCTCGCAGTACGTGCAATTGGGATTGAGGTTGTAGTCGATCGGCTCGGCCGGCTTGCCCGCAATCCGTGCGGCGGCCAGAAGGCCTTCGGCAGAGGCCACGTGGGCGAGCTGTGGCGAGCCCGCCACAATATCGCCGATCGCGTAGACGCCCATCTCTGACGTCTCCATGTAGGGGTTCACGGGAATGAAGCCGCGATCCGTCTCGATCGCGGTGTTCTCCAATCCGATGCGGTCAGTGTTTGGCTTCCGCCCGACGGCCACCAGGAGTTGTTCGAAAACACGCTCCTGTTTGTCCCCGCGCTCGTCCGAGAATGTCAGTTGGACCCCGCTGCCGGTATCTTCCACCGCATCCACGGCGGTTCCCGCGAAGACCTCGATACCCTTGGCGCGGAACGCCCTCAGCAATCCCGCCGAAACGTCTTCATCCTCCAATGGCACGATCCGCGGAAGCATCTCGAAGACAGCAACCTCGGCTCCGAAGCTGCGATACATCGAAGCGAACTCCACCCCCACGGCACCCGCCCCGATCACCGCGAGCGAACTCGGCACCTGGGTCAGGTCGAGGATCTCGACATTCGTCAGAACGCGATCCGAACTGAGGTCGATCCCTGGCAGCATGCGGGCTTCCGATCCGGTCGCGAGAATCACATTCGACGCCTTGATGCTCCGCTCGCCGTCCGGGCCGGAAACATGCACCGCGCTGCCGCCTTGAAGCGTGCCGAACCCTGCGATCGTGTCAATCTTGTGTTTCTTGAAGAGCTGGCCGATACCCTTGGCATGCTTAGCAACGATCTCTCCCTTGCGCCGGCCCATCACCTCAAGATCGATCGAGACGTTTTCTGCTTGGATGCCGATCTGCTCGCCGTGCAGCGTGGCCTCGTAGACCTCGGCGAAATGCAGCAGCGCCTTGGTCGGAATGCATCCGACATGCAGGCAAGTGCCTCCGAGGTGAGGGTCTTTCTCAATGACGCCGACTTTTAGGCCGTACTGGGCCGCGCGAATCGCCGCAACGTACCCACCCGGGCCGCTGCCGACGATCAAGACATCGTAATCCATGGCTAAATCCCATCTTATCAGGGCATTCCGCTCACCAACGGCGAGGGGAGGCAAGCGAGGGCGCGACAATGCGCCGATTCGATTCCTCGCCACACTCCGCCGCCGGCAAGAGGGACCCGACAGGCGAACCGATGCGGTCGAATCTCAGTCGCGAACGAAATCAGAACACCCGGAAGCTCGTGCCAAGGGTGTATGTGCGGCCTTCCCGGTAGCCCAGGAACGTCTCGCCTCCCTGCGTCAGGAACCAGCGCGCATTGCTCAGGTTCTCAGCCTCGAAGCGCAATTTCCAGCGGCCTTCGCCCTTGAGTGTGAACTCGTAGACGAAATCCATTGTCGCCAGACCACCCTGCACGACATCCGGCAACCCGAACGCACCCACATCGGTGATCCGGCTCGAGAAATAGTTGACGTAGAAACGGGCCGTGCTGCGAGCCTTGGGCCGGGCCCACTCGGCGATCACGTTCGCAACGTAGCGCGACTGGCCCTGCATCGGACGCTGCAGGGAGGTCAGCACAATCCTGTCGCCAACGTTCTCCAGGTCGATGCTCGACTCGACGAAGGTGAAGTTCGAGGAAACCGCGAACTCGCGCAGCTTCGGGGAGACGAAATTCATGCCCCGCCGGAACTCGAACTCGAGCCCGTAGTTCTGCGCCGCGTCGGCGTTGGAAAAGGTCCGCAGGAGGGCGACGGCCGAAATCATCGTCCGCTCGATCGGCCGGTTGAAGCTCTTGAAGAAGAAGCTGGCCGCGATCAGCTGGTTGCCACCGGGAAAGTACTCCCAGCGGAAGTCGTAGTTGGAAATGCCGGTCTGCTCGAGTTCGGGGTTGCCGATCGTCTGCAACCCGCCGACCAGGTCCAGGAAACCGAACCGGGCGAGTTCGCGGAAGTCCGGCCGCGACACTGTCTGGCTAAACCCGACGCGCAGGTTCTGCTTCGGCGTCGCAGCGTAGATCACATTCAGAGCCGGCAGGTAGTTGACCGTGTTAAACGGCGCGGGTTCGCGCCCGGTGGCCGGCAGGAACTGATTGAACGTCGTGACATCCTGGTTGACGTCCTCGATCCGCAAGCCGCCGATCACCCTCCATCTCGAAGCGAGATTCAGCTCGAGCATCCCGTAATATCCGAACACGTCCCGCACGCCCCGGTACGCGTCGGTGACGCGAGTTGTCTCGTCGATCTCGAACAGCCTCGGCCCGATGTTCTCGTCGGCGAAGAGTTCGTTCGGAGGCAGGGTCCGGTCGAGACCCCTCGAGCCCCGCAGGACGTACTTGAACCGGCGCGAGCGGAAGTTCCGCCCGCGCGAGGAGTAGTTCGCACCGAACTTGACCGCGCCGCTGAACGTGCCCTTGTAGAACGGGACCAGCATGTCAATGCCCGGGTTGAGAATGGTCTCGTCCAACTCGTTGAACATGCGGAACGCGCTCTGGCTGTCGTCGAAGAAAACGAACTCGTCAAGCCGTGGGAGGTAGATCTGCAGGCTCTCGCGCAAGTCGGGCTCGTTGCGCGTTGCCGACGAGTACGACATCGACCAAGTCATGACACTGTTGCCAAGACCCTTGAAGAGATGCTCGCCAGCCAGTTGGGAGTTGAGGATGGTTCGCTCGATGTAGCGCAATCGCTGGTTGCGAATATCGATGTCGAAATCTTCGTAGTGGCCTTCGTAGTACCGCGCGTTGTCATCGGTGTCGCGGGAAAGGAAATTCCTCCAGGCCAGCTTGTTGGCGGGAGTGAACTGGTACGAGAGGTTCAGGACGCCCCCGAGCCGCACCGACTCCTCGGATTCGTCGTAGGTGAACTGGCTGCCCGGAACTGGAGGTCCGGCGTTGGGATTGCCAAGCGCCGCCTCGGGATTGGGGAAGTAGTAGTTGCGTTCCTGGTCGAAGATCGAGTTCAGCGAGTTGGAGAACGTCAGCGCACCAACCACGCCCAGCTTCCCGTACGTGTTGCCTGCCACGATGTTCCACCCCATCGAGGGTCGGCTGAGATCGCGGGGCACACGCTCCCAGTTGGTTGAGAAACTGCGGCCGAGCTCTTGGAGTTCGTCGCGACTGAATGTGAACCGGTCGATCCGCTGGTCGCCGGGAATGGCGTCGGGGAGCGCCCGGGTGCCATCATCGAATCCCCAGAAGTCCCGACCGCCACCCGGGTAGTCCAGGAAAGTGCGCCCGTGCGTCTGGTCGTTGTAGCCCAGCGAATAGCTCACGCTCAGCGTCGGGCGGGTCGGGAATTCGGTCGTCTGCACCTGCACCAATCCTGCGGAGAACTCGCCCGGCAGATCTGGCGAATACGTCTTCTGGACCTTGATGCTGTCAATCAGGCTGGCGGGAAACAGGTCCAGCGGAACGACGCGCCGCTCAGGCTCGGTGCTGGCCAGCATCGCATTGTTCAGTGTGGTCCCGCTGTAACGCGGGTCGAGGCCCCGCACGAAGACGAAATCGTTCATCGTTGTCACGCCGGTGACCTTCTCGATCGCCTCGGAGGCATCGGACGACGTCCCGCCGCGAATCTCCTCCGCGCTGATCGTGTCGGACACGGTGGAGGCTAGCTTGCGCTCCACGAGCATGGCCTGCTGCGTGGCCACGGAAGACGCCACGGTGGCGACGACATCCACGACCGTTGACTCGCCCTTCATCGACATGACCGTGCTGGCGTCCGCAATCTCGCCGACGATGACCTCGAGGCCCTCGACATTCACCGCTTGGTGGTTGTCCGAGGCATAGCTGACGGTGTAGAGCCCGACGGGTACGCCCTCGATCATGAAGCTGCCCTCGATCGTCGTGGTAGCCGTGACCGTCACCTCCCCGGTCATCTCGATCTGGACCTGCGGCAAGGGCGTGCCTGTCGAGGCGTCGTACACGAACCCCAGCACAGTTCCGCTATTGTCCTGACCGCGCAAGCCCGGCAAGGCGACAAGCGCCGCAGCCAGCAATGCAGTGACAGCGGTACGGATTGGCAAAGTACGCATGGTGGTCAATCTCTCCAATGCGAGCACAGAGGTGTCCGCGCCACTCGAGCAGGGAGAATCGGCAGGCAGCTCCCAGGCAAGCCCGCCAAATCCGAATCTACCCAGAATCGGTTACGCCTCCGCTGCATTTCCATTAAGATCTCGTGAAGGCGCGTCGGCATCCTTCACCGTGTATCCAAAGCCTCGAACGGAACGGATGTAGCGCGGCTTGGACGGGTCCGGCTCCAGCTTTCGTCGCAGGCGCCGGACATGCACATCAACAGTGCGGTCGGTGACGTTGCAGGCGACTCCCCAAACCGAATCGAGCAGGCTCGCGCGGCTGAACACGTGACCCGGCTGCCTCATCATTCGTTCCAAGAGCTGGAATTCAGTCGCGGTCACGGCAACCGTCTTTCCGCCCAGCCGTACTTCCCGGCGTTCAATGTCCAGCTCCAGATCGCCGAGACGGTGGACCGTGTCGAGCCCGCCCCTGCCGCGAAGCCGGAGCTTGACTCGCGCCACGAGCTCACGGACCGAGAACGGCTTGACCACGTAATCGTCCCCGCCGTTCTCCAAACCGTGCAGCCGGTCGGCTTCCTCGGTCCGAGCCGTGAGGAAAATTACCGGGGTGTCTCGAAACCGGGGATCCTCGCGGAGCTGCTGGCAGATCGAGAATCCATCCATGCCCGGCAGCATCACATCCAGGACAATTGCGTCAGGCTGCTCCCGGACGCAGAATTCCGAGGCGCTCGCGCCGTCGTGCGTGCCTGAGAACTCGAAGCCCTCCTGCTCGAACGCGTAGCAGAGGAGACCCGAGAGGTCCCGGTCGTCCTCGATCACTGCGACCTTCGGAGGCACAGAACTCCTACTATTCGTACCGGACGAACGGTTAAGGACGGGTTGAGCGATTGTTAATTGTCAGTGAATTTCCCTCCGGAACCCCGGGCCGGCCGAGCGCGGACGCGTCCTTACAATAGGGCTTGCTAGCGTCGGACTTCGACTACGAATTGCCGCAGGAACTGATCGCGCAGCGGCCCCTGGCGGAGCGCAGCGCCAGTCGCATGCTGGTCATTGACCGGCACTCGGGAATCTGGTCGGATGCATGGGTGCGGGAGTTGCCGGAGAGACTGGGCGAAGGGGACTGCTTGGTCGTGAACAACAGCCGTGTGCTCGCCGCACGGATTGTCGGCAAGCGGCGTCCGCCTCAGGGCGGCCAGCTTGGTGGAGCGGCCGAGATTCTGGTCGTGGAGCCCGAAGACGCGCCTGCGGGCATTTGGCGCGCACTCGTCCGCCCGAGCCGCAAGCTGCGGCCCGGCTCGCTAGTGGAAACGGACTGGGCCACGATCAAGGTGCTCGGGCACGCCGGCCACGGAATGCGCACAGTCGAGTTCCTGGACCTGAGCGGCGCCGCGGTCAACCGCCTGCTCGCCTCGCGGGGGCACGTGCCGTTGCCGCCCTACATCCGTAGAGACGACGACACAGCCGACCGCGAGCGATACCAAACGGTGTTCGCGCGGGAACCCGGGTCGGTTGCCGCTCCAACGGCAGGGCTGCACTTCGACAAGCCACTGCTGGACAGAATCCGGAGGCGCGGCGCCAGCGTCGCCGAACTGACGTTGCATGTCGGCCCGGGGACATTCCGCCCAGTCTCGGAACCACATGTCGAGAATCACCGCATGCACGCCGAGCGGTTCGAGGTGCCGGAAGCGACCGCGGACGCCATCCGCGGCGCGCGCCGGACCATCGCGGTCGGCACGACGGTGGTGCGGGCGCTGGAAACAGCGGCGGCACGCGGGGAGCCGATCCGTCCCCAGCACGGGGAGACGGACCTCTTTATCGCGCCGGGATTCCGCTTCCACGCCGTGGACGCGCTACTCACCAATTTCCACTTGCCTCGGTCCACGCTGCTGATGCTGGTCGCGGCCTTTGCCGGGGAGGACCTTGTGCGCCGTGCATACGCGCACGCCATGCGTCAGCGCTACCGGTTCTATTCCTACGGCGACTGCATGCTCATTGTGTAGATCCCGAGGCCGCCCCCTCCAGCCAGCGGCCGAACACGCAGACCTCCTCAAACAAGTGGTCCGGCTCGCATGCGGCCAGGCCCTGCGGGTCGGCGTCGGGAGCCCATGCCGCCGCCGCGCTGCCAATGCGAACAGTCCGGGCGGCGCGTATATCCGACGGCGCGTCGCCAACGCCGACCACGGCTCCGGGCGGGAACCCCCAGCGGCCCAGCACGCTACGCATGCAGCGGACCTTGACTCCACCGGATCTCGAACCTGCTTCGACGACGGGAAAGAATTCCCGCAGACCCAGGACCTCCAATGAGACTGCTGCGCTGCGTCCGCCCTTCCCGGTCACGACCGCTAGCTCGATCCGGCGGGAACGGAGCGATTCGAGGGTTTCTCGGATCCCCTCGAACGGCCTCGGGCAGCTCGCGTGAGCGTCCCGGTAGACCTCAAGATACTCTTTGGTAGCGCCTTCGGGATCATCAGGGCACAGACGCTCGAGGATCCCCTCTTCCGACGGGCCGAACATGGCGTGGACCTCGCGATCCGCGAAATCGCGACCGAGCCTTCGGCGCAACACCGCGCGGAACGCTCGGTAGCAGACCGGCAGCGTGTCGCCGAGCGTCCCGTCAAGGTCGAAGATCACGCCTCGGACCATCCGCTCTCAGCGCGTCAGCGCATCCTCCTCCCACGGCGGCGTGGCCTGGATCAACCGGCCCAGGTCGGGCTCGACCTCGAGAATGCGCTGACGCATCTCCCAGGCGACCTTGCGGTAAGAACTGTGGCCCTTGACTCCAGACCGCACGCGAGCGATGTACTCGGCCTCGGCGAAGTCCATCTTGAACAGCGAGCGGCAGCGAGTGGCAAACGGAAGCAAGTAGTGGCTCGCCGGGTCTGAGACTTCTCCGACTGTCGCACGAGCCTCGGCGGTTGCCGCGAGAGCCTTGTCGTAGCGGTCACCAACTCCCGCTTCGTCGAGCAGCGCCGGACGCTCGCAGCCTAGACTATCGCCGAGTCTCTGGTGCACCTGCTGGCAGCGACGGTGCCGGTGCAGATCCCGGTAGGCGCCAATATCGCAAACGATGTCGAAGACGTATTGGTATCCGCTCCGGAAGGGCAGCATCAACTCGTCGCGCCGATTCCGGCCTTGCAGGGCAGTCTCCAGGACCTCCATGCGGCGCGCTCGATTCCACCCGCTCACCGCCTCCAGGATCGCCCTGAACGGATAATCGGTAACGGCGTAGAGCCACGTCGCCGCCATTTCGTCGAGGGGGTCAGCGGGGCGAACCAAATCAACGTCGGCCGGCTGGTCGAAGCCGCCGGGATTGAAATTCTGACGAGCCCATTCCGCCACTCGCTCGATGGCTCCGGACCGTGCGACATCGGGATCGGCGTACTTCGCCAAGGTGGGAGCGACGGGATCCTGCGGGGCGGATGCGTCGAGGGAGCACGACGCTGGCGCGGCGCAGGCCGCATGCATCTCAGCCGCGAGGGAGCGCACCTCGGCATACTCCGAGACACCCATGCGCCGCATCTGCTTTTCGAGCGTGCGAATGCTTGTGATCTGCCCGATGTTCGTGGAAATGCCAGCGACCAACATGTACCGGGTCACGTCATACGCCCTGGCATCGATCGTGCGGCGATAGGCGCCCGGGTGCATGTCGGCAGGCTTGGGATGAACCTCCGCAAGGTGCTCGCGGATCGCGCTGTGCAGCTGTCGGTACTCGTCCAGCAGGGCTGACGCCGCGGAACGGTAGACCGGCTCGGCGCTCGAGCCAATCAACTCGTCGGGGAGAATGATCCGGCCCTTCGAGAAGTCCTGGTAGCGGCTGGACTTGGCCTGCCCATCCCACAGTTGCTCGTCCGCGATCTCGATCGCGGCAATCTCCGAGATTCCCTCGAAACAGAATATGCAGTGGCCGAGATCGGCAATCGAGGCATGGCCGTACTGGAAATAGAAGCTATCGAGAAACTTGCCGGAATCGTGCTCGGCGACCCATTCCAGGCTTTGGGCCACGGAATCCGCGGAACGACTGTACCGAGCGAGCGCATACGCGCTCTTCTCCGCCGGCATCGGTGCCAGCACGACGACCCGGGCGGCTTGGGGTTGCTCGGGCATGGTGGCGGCGGAGGCCCCGCTCGGACTCTGGCGACGCGACGCGCCACGCAGCGGGAATCTGTGATTGTACATGCCCCGGGGTGCAGGACATCGTTTTGATTTTTCGGGGTTTTCGGGTGCGGTGAGCGCTCAAGCCGCGGATCGACGTTCATCAAGGGCGGGCGGTGCGGTAGGCCCAGAAATCCTCGTAGAGTCCGCTGAGGTTGCAGCAGCGCAAGGCGGCGATGGCATTGGCGCCCTGAACGGTCCAGTGCATTCCCGAGCGCTTTAGGCGTGTGCCGATCGCGGTCTTGCACCCAGACTCTACAACGCCGGAAGCGACGCACAGCCCTTGGGCGCGGAAGGCGGCGTATTGCATGCGCTCGCAATTGCGCTCGATGTAAGCGGCGCACTGGGCGGCCTGCTCGCAGTCGTCGGCGTGGGAGCGCAGGACGGCGAGCACGTCGTTGAGGCAGCCGTCGTCGAGTTCGTCGCAACGCACGTCGGCCCACAGCCGGGCTCGTTCGGCATCGTCGGGGTAGAGCGCCTTGGAAACGTCGTGCAGATGCTGCTTGGCGTGGAACAGGTCCACGATCTGGATTGCGCCCGGGTAGTCCATGGCCGCGAGATTCCAGATCCATGGCGCTCCGTCGCCGAGCACGACGCGCCGCTCGGCTCGCGGGAAGCCGCGCCGCTCGGCCTCGCGCCGGACGCGGCGGGCGAAGGGGGACGGTTCCGGGTCGGTGTCGCGGCTGGCGGCACTCTCGATCGCGGCCGAGTAGGAGGCCGAGCCGAGATCGCGCGTCGGGCGGCCCGTCCGGGGGTGGCGGGACTCGGCCGTCCAGACCACGACGAGCTTGGCCTCGCGGGTCTTGGCCGACCCGTCGGGCTGCTTGCCGACGCGCCCGAGCGTCTCGTTGGAGCGCACGGGCAGGCCGGTGCCATCCAGGCCCAGGTACATGGTCGGGGCGGGCGGGTCCTCGGCGGGCAGGGCACCGGCGCGCTCGGCGGCGGCGATCTCGCGCCCGAGCGCCTCGGCGCAGCGCTCGACCTGCTTGGTCTGCACGCGCACGCCGGCGAGTTGGTCCAGCAGGGCGGAGGACTCGGCGAAGCTGACCAGGGCGGCGGCCGAGCCGGTCATGCGCAGCACGCCGGGCGAGAGGGAGGAGCCGAGCAGTCCCAGAGCGGCGTCGCGGGGGTAGCCGCCGTGGCCGCAGGCGCGGCAGTGGTAGTAGGCGCGCTGGAGGGTCAGCGGGCCGAGCACGGTTTCGAACGTCTTGGGGTGCCGGCCGGCATAGCGTGCCGGCTGGCGGCAGTCGGGGCAGGGCCGGCAGGGGCCGCAGTGGTCGGAGAGGTCAGCGTCGAGGCGCTGCTCGACGGCACGGGCGGCGAGATGCAGGGCGCTGCGGCGCACAGCGGTTTCGACGGCCTCGAAATCGATGCGGTCGTGGGGGCAGGTGCCCACGAAGCGGTCGATCTCGGCGCGGATGTCGGGTGCAAAGCGCTGGCTCAACGTTTTTTTTTCGTCTGTTCGGCGGTGGCGGAGGCGCTGTGGGCGAGGCGGGCCTGGCAGAGCTGCTCGCTGACCTCGACCAGTTCGGCGGACAGGGCCTGGAAGCGGCGGTAGGTGGCAATCTGCTGGCGGGCGGCGTCGACCTGGTCGGGGCGCAGGGAGCGGGTGACCGTCTTGCCGCCGGCCTTGAAGGTGAGCGACCAGTAGGGGCCATGGAGCTTGCCGCCGGGGGAGCGGCACTGGCAGCCCGGCTTGCCGCAGGGGCGGGAGCGGCAGGAGAGGGAGCCGGGGCGCATGTCCCCGAGGTCGGCGAGCAGGCGGACGATGCGGTGTTTGCGGTCTTGGAGAGCGGGGATGGAGAGAGCGAGCACGGGGCCTCCTATCCTCAAGTATTACATACTGGAGGAATCCGGAATGCAAACCCTATACCCAATATGAGACTTCATTTCAGTTCAGCGGGAAGTCAAGACCACGTCGTACACCCCATGCCCCGGGCCGGCTTGACATGCATGCGGAATCCGGGCAAAACTCACTAATCGGGCCGTTGGGCTCCGGGGCGGACGCCGGAGCCTGCCAGCGCGCAAGGGAGACACGTCATGGAAATGCTGATCGCCGGCGATTGGACTGCCGGCTCGGGATCGATCCCGGTCCTCAACCCGTACGACGGAAGCGAGATCGACACTGTGCCGCGCGCGTCAAGCGCCGACATCGAGCGGGCTATTCGTTACGCGGAACTGGGCGCCGCGAAGCTCAAGCAAACCTCGGGGTACGAACGCTCCGGCTTGCTCATGCGCGCGGCCGAGTTGATGGCGGAACGGCTCGAAGACCTCGCGCGAACCATCACGCTGGAAGAGGGGAAAGTGATTGCGGAAGCGCGCATGGAAGTGGACCGGGCCCGCGAGACGATCGTCTGCTCGGCAGAAGAGGCCAAGCGGCTGGGTTCCGAAGTGGTACCCCTCGACGGGGCGCCGGGTACTGGCAAGCGGTTCGGTTTCACGCTGCGCGTGCCATGCGGAGTCGTCCTGGCGGTCACCCCGTTCAATTTCCCTCTCAACCTCGTGTGCCACAAGATCGGGCCGGCTTTCGCTGCCGGCAACAGCGCCATATTGAAGCCCGCTTCCGACACGCCCTTGGTCGCGCTGAAGTTCGCGCGACTGTTGCTCGATGCCGGGCTGCCTCCGGAATCGATCCAGGTCGTGACCGGATCGGGTGGTGAAATCGGGCGGCAACTGTGCTCGGACCCGCGCATCCGCAAGATCAGCTTCACCGGCAGCAGGGATGTCGGCGAGAGCATCTGCCAAGTGGCTGGACTGAAGAAAGTCACGATGGAACTCGGCAGCAACTCCCCAGTCATCGTGCTGCCCGACGCTGACATCGAGAAAGCGGCGAACGCAATCGCGGTAACCGGCTATGCGAACGCCGGACAGGTTTGTATCAGCGCGCAGCGCATCCTCGCGCACGACAGGGTCTACGGCGACCTGTTGGACTGCCTGCAACCGCGCGTCAGTTCCCTCGCCACAGGCAACCCTCTCGAAGACGGCGTTCAAGTCGGCCCGATGGTCCGGGAGGACGACGCCGAGCGCGTCCAGCAGTGGATACGGGATGCCGCCGACTCGGGCGGACGGCTGGTGGCCGGTGGCGGACGCGAAGGCGCGATCGTCGAGCCCGCCATCGTGGCCGATGTCAGCAGTCACATGCGCATCTCCTGCGACGAGCTCTTCGGGCCCGCAGTGGGACTGACCCGGTTCGACTCCGTGGACGCGGCCATTGCGAGCGCCAACGACACGAACTACGGACTCTCCGCCGCCGTGTTCACGGAGAACCTCGACAACGCAATGCGTTTCGCGCGAGAAGTGGATTCCGGCAACATCCACATCAACTGGGGTACCCAGTGGAGGGCGGACTTGATGCCGTATGGCGGGTTGAAGGAAAGCGGTTTCGGGAAGGAAGGTCCGAGCTACGCGGTCCAGGAAATGACCGAGACGAAGATGGTGGTGATGCACCTGGGCTGAAAGCCCGGCCTGCCGCCGGGGATGCGCGCGGCGGTCCGCGCGCCGTTCGGGTCCTCCCGAAATGGGCCGTTTTCCGACCCAGCGATCAGAAGCCCATGGACCTGCAACGGTTGAGCGTTAGAATGAAATTTCTGGTGGCTGTTGATCACCACGCTGCCCGGCAGGCGCCCGTCCGCTTGTGCCCGCAGCAAATATCGCCCCCACAGGAGAAGGTCGATTGCCGCTTACTCTAGAGGGCGCTCCTACCTGATGCGGAACCGCGTTCTAGCGGTCATAGCCATCGGAGGGGGCGCATGGGCGGTAGCCAGCGCTCAAGGCCAGGAGGACAGCGGGGAGGTTGCGCACTTCCTGATGGCGTTCGCGGCCATTCTCGTCGCGGCCAAGATCGGAGGCGAGATCTTCGAGCGGGCCGGCCAGCCGAGCGTGCTGGGCGAACTGATCGTCGGAATCGTCCTCGGTAATCTCAGCCTGGCGGGCCTCGGCGTGCTGGAAGCGGTACGTGCCGCGCCGTTCCTTGCGGTCGCCGCGGAGATCGGGGTGATCGTCTTGCTCTTCCAGGTTGGCCTTGAGAGCAACCTCGATGAGCTGATCGCAGTCGGGCCATCCGCCATCGGTGTCGCGGTGATTGGCGTGATCACCCCCGTGGCACTAGGATTCGCCGCGTCCTCCTTCTTCATGCCGGAAGACGCCGAATGGTACACGCACTTGTTTGTCGGCGCCACGCTCGCGGCGACGAGCGTGGGAATCACAGCGCGCGTTCTAAAGGACATCGGCAAGATGGCCGCCCCCGAATCGCGGGTGATTCTGGGCGCAGCCATCGTGGATGACATCCTCGGCTTGATCCTGCTAGCCTTCGTGCTCGGGCTGGTGCGGTCCGCCGATGCCAGCGAGACGGCACAATTCGGATTGCTGCCGATCCTGTTCATCCTGGGCAAGTCGGTCGGGTTCCTGGCTGGAACGTTCGTCGCCAGCCGCCTCATCGTCGGTCGGATTGTCGCGCTGGTTCCGAAGGCCAGGACCAAGTCCGTGCCGATCGTCCTCGGTGTGGCCTACTGTTTCCTGCTCTCAGCCTTGGCGGAGCTGGTGGGGCTGGCCAATATCGTCGGGGCGTTCGCCGCAGGACTCGTGATCGAAGACTCGATCAGCCGCCATTTCGGGGCGCGGACCAACCGCTACAGGATCGACCGATTCGTCGAGCCGATCGCCGCGGTGTTCGTGCCGGTTTTCTTCGTGCTGATGGGACTGCGAGTCGACCTCGCTTCATTCGCATTCACCGAGGTCCTGGTCTTCTCCGGAGTGCTGAGCCTGGTCGCGGTGATCAGCAAGCAGGTCTGCTCGCTGGGCGTCAGGCAGAAGGGCCTCAACCGCTGGGCGGTTGGAGTCGGCATGGTCCCGCGAGGCGAAGTCGGCTTGATCTTCGCAGGCGTGGGCTCGACGGTGACGGTCGCTGGAACGGCTGTGTTCAGCCCGGAAACCTTTTCCTCGATCGTCGCGATGGTGATGTTGACCACGCTCGCGACGCCGCCGCTGCTGAAGGCCGCGTTCTCGATGCGGCCGGATCCAGAAGCCCCCGAGCAGCCCTCTCTCTTCTCGGCAGTCCCGGATGCCGTCCCGGAATCTACCGAGAGTCCCCGGCGCACCGAAACCCGAGATTATTGAGCCCCGAGTCCGGATCGGTCATCATGCGGGCCGCAACCCGATAGCCTTGACAGTAGTTCTCGCTGCACAGCCAGCTACCGCCTCGCTGCACCTTCTGCGTCCCGTTGCGCGGTCCTTGCGGATTGCGCGAAGGCGACTGCGCGAAGTAGTCCGGAGCGTACCAGTCTGCCACCCACTCCCAGACGTTTCCGGTCATGTCATACAGGCCGTATCCGTTGGGCGGGAACGCCCCCACGGGGCCATGACTGCCGAATCCGTCAAGAGTCCTGTCCTGGTCCGGGAACTGGCCCTGCCAGAGGTTGGCCTGATGAACGCCTCCTGGGGTTAGCTCGTTGCCCCATGCGTATATGGTGCCCTCGAGACCCCCGCGAGCGGCGTATTCGAACTCGGCCTCGGTCGGCAGCCGGGCTCCCCTCCATTCGCAGTAGGCAGCGGCATCTTCCCAGGAAAGATGGACCACCGGGAAGTCCAGCATGTCCGAATACGACGAGCCAGGACCGTGGGGATGGCGCCAATCGGCGCCGTCGCCTTTGGTCCACCCGTTGCTGCGCGGATCGAAGACGCCGGACCAACCGAGCCTCTCGGACTCCGTCAGAAAGCCCGTCGCATCAGCAAAAGCGGCGTACTGCCGATTCGTTACCTCGTACTTGTCCAGATAGAACGAGTCGAGTGAAACCCGGTGCGCAGGGCCCTCGTAGGGGTACCTCCGATCATCTGTTCCCATCATGAAGTCCCCGCCCTCGATCCGAATCATGCCCGAAACATCGGGCGGGGGGCCCCCTGCGCAACCGGCCAGCAACAAGGCCAATGCGACCGGCAAGACGCGTACCAAAAGCATCCGCCGTATTATACGCGAGCGGTTCCGGCGAAAATACGGCTAGGCTAGAGAGGGGCTAGTCTCCAACCGGATTCGGTTCCAGTACCGTGCAAACCGTCCGTCCAATACTGACGCTGGCTGCGTGCGTGCTTTCCACGCTGGTCGGCGTGGCTGCCATGCCAGCAGCGCCCGCCCATTGGCAGCAGATCGGAGGGACCGGTGTCGCGGCCGGACTCGCCGGCCCGGCCGGCCGGCCGGTTCAGGAAGCGTGGTTCTCCGCCGACGGCCGCCGACTGTACGTAGCGCTATCAGGGAACGGGTTATGGATGAGCGAGGATCTGGGCCTGACCTGGAGCCAGACGACGCGAGACCCCAACGAACCCGTCGCGACGCTTGGCGTCACGGAGTCCACGGACGGAGCGGCGCTGTCCGCGATCGTGCGCAACCCCTATCGAGCGGCCGTTTCCTATGCCTTGGGTGATCACCTCTACCGATCGGACGATGACGGCCGCGAATGGACGAACTTGACCGCCTTCGAAGGCGGTTCCGTGATCGGAGCAGGGCAGAGCGTTCTGGCGATTTCGCCTGCGGATCCCGAAGTCATCGTCGTTGGCAACTCAATGGGCCTTTGGAAGTCCTACGACGCTGGCATCACTTGGAGCAGTCTCAACAGTGCCCTGCCGAATTTCCCGTCCGCGCGATTCGTGTCCGTCGCGGCATCGGCTCCGCCAACCGTCGATACGCGCTCGCTGGGCAGGCTCGAGCTGATTCGAACCGCGGGTGGGTTGATGTGGCGTACCGCGCCTAGCCCCGCAGCGGCATCGAATGCCCTCCCAGCCGAGGAGCGCGCGCTGGTTGCAACCCCGGAGCCTTCGATGCCCCCGGGATACGCCGGATCCAACCGCGTGTGGCGGGACGCCGAACCGATTTCTCCGGACCTGACTGCGTGCGGGACCGAGGCCAGCTGCGCGGAACACGCCATTTCTGCGCTGAAGGCCAACGGCCAGATGTGGGCAGCCACGACCAACGGGCGGATATGGGTCTCCCGCGACGACGGTGGAAGTTGGCAGCCGTCCTGGACCGATCGGGAAGGCAGGCCCGTCACCAGCCTGTGGGCAGATCCCGAGCAATCGGCGACGGCCCTCGCGATCGTTGGCGGACGCGTCCTGCGGTCCACGAACGGCGGTGCATCGTGGTTTGATATCAGCTCCGATCTCCCGAATTCGGACTGGTCCTCGCTGGCCGCGGATTCGACCCTTGGCACTGTCTACGTGGGCGGCCCGCTCGGACTGTATGCCACGCGCGTAGACCTCGCGCAACCTGGGCCCGCCGGGTCGTGGCGGGAGATCACCGGGGACTTGCCGGCAGGCGGCATCGGCGACCTGGCGCTGGACACCCAGCGGGGCCGGCTCTACGCTTCGCTTCCTGGCTCGGGTGTGTTTTGGATGCGAGTGCCCGAGATCGCCGACGCGCTGCGGGCACTGAGCGCGGCTGACCTGACGCAGCGGCCCGCCGCCCCAGGGAGCCTCCTGACAATCCTCGGTACGGAGGCCACCCGCGCCCGCGCGGGGGGACGCGCCGCGCCGATCCTGGATGCCGCGGACGGGCGCACCCAGCTGCAGGTGCCGTTTGCGGTGGAGGGCGGATCACTGCGGCTCCACCTTGACGCCAGCGATGCCAGCCACGTGCTCGACATGCAGCTCGAGAACGTGTCGCCCGCAATTTTCGTGGTCGACGGGGAGCCGCTTGTGCTGGACTCGCGCACCGGCGCGCTCGCCGGCTGGGACCGGCCCGCCACGCCAGGAGGCAGCGTACTGGTGATGGCCACGGGTCTGGGCGAGGTCACCCCGGCATGGCCGGCTGGAATGCCGTCGCCGGAACGCGATCCGCCTCGCGCAGTCGCCCGCATCGAGGCCAGTCTCAACGGGGTACCGGCCGAGGTCATCTCGGCCCGTCTCGCGCCGGGGTACGTCGGTGTGTACGTGGTCGAGATCGCGCTACCGGTGGGAACTCCGGCGGGCAGGGCCCAGTTCAGCATTGCCGCCGCTGGACGCTCCAGCAATCGAGTCGGTCTCGTTATCGGCCAGTAGCGCTTTCCAGGTACTCTCGCGGCACGCGCTTGGAAATGCCGCAAAGCACTTCGTACGGAGTGCCGCCGGTCAGGGTCGCCATCCCTTGCGCGTCGTCGGCACCGGCCCCGAGCAAGACGGCTTCATCACCTTCCCTCGCCGCCGCTGCCGGTCCGAGATCGACGATCGTCAGATCCATGCTGATCTCGCCCACTATGGGGCATAGAGCCCCGTGAATCTCGACTGATCCGCAGTTCGAGAGGCGCCAGTCGAGACCATCCCCATAACCGACCACAAGTATCCCGATCCGCATCGCCTGCGGAGCCACGAAGCGAGCCCCGTATCCGATCGGCGCACCTGCCGGCACGTGACGAATTCTGCGCAACCCCGCCCGCCACTCAAGAGCGGGCCGTAGCCGGTGACGGATTGGCCGGGTCCGCCCCGCTGGCGCCTTGACATATCCGTACAGGGCAAGCCCCGGGCGCACCATCGTGTGCCCGACCCGATCCCCGGGGCCGCCGATGCCGCGATAGAGGATCGCGGCGCTATTCGCGGCGTGAATGTAGCGCGGTGCCAAGCCCGCCTCTCGGAGGAATTCCACCTGCTTCGCGAACAGGCGGTGCTGGCCCTCGGTCTGCCTGGTGCGAAAATCCTCGGCGGAAGCATAGTGGGTCGCCACCCCTCTCAACTCAACCGACTCGCAGTCCCGCAGCGCGCCGAGCAGTTCCTCCCGGCCGGCCATGCGGCTCGGGTCGAAGTCGATGCCCAAGCGGTTCATACCCGTGTTGAACAGCAAGTGGCACGACAGCTTGCGGCCGATTGCCCGGGCGGTTTCGTCCCAGTTCCTCAACTCGCCGACGGTCCCGATCAGCGGGTCGATGCCGCGTAGCGCCGCCTCCCGCTCGGTACCGGGCTCCAGGCCGCCCAGAACGAGAATCGGGGCGCCGATCCCGCCGTCCCGAAGCACTACCGCCTCGTCCAGCGTGGCGACAGCGAAGTGCCGGGCGCCGGCATCGCCCAAGGCCCGCGCCGCGGCAAGCGATCCGTGCCCGTATGCATCCGCCTTGACGACGCACAGGATCGCTGCTGACCGGCCGGTCAGCTCCTCTAGATGCGCGTAGTTTGCGCGTAGCGCATCGAGATCAATGATGGCTCGGCAGCGCATCCTTCTCGAATCCTACAGGTCAGGTGCCGGGTCCATCGCAACCAGCTACATTCGCTCGGGCACCGGCATTCCCATTACTCCCATCATTCCAGAGAGCTCTCGCAACGCCAGCCGGACAATGGCCAACTGGACTGACTGGAGCGAAGGATCGCGCTCCGTCAGAATGTGCGTCTGATGGTAGAAGTTGTTAAACGCCTGGGCAGCCTGGAATGCGTTGCGCGCCAGCTGGGCCGGCTCTTCAGCCTCGACCGCCCGTGCCAATGCCCAGCGCGAGCGCGAGACGGCAAGCACCAACTGCCATAGCCGCTCGTCCTCCAAGTGGCGCTCGAGGTCCTTCGGGGTCGGTGTCTTGCCGGGCCGTCCCGCATCTAGCGAGTGTTCGTGTTTTCGCAGGATGTTGCGTGCCCGGACGGCCGCGTACTGCACGTACGGTCCGGTTTCGCCTTCGAATGCCAGCGCTTCCTGGAAGTCGAACGCGATCACAGTGGTCCGGGTGAAGCGAAGCATGAAGTATCGCAGTGCCCCGACCGCAATCTGCCCTGCAATTCGACGGCATTCCTCCTCATCGAGTTCGTCGTGGCGGCTCCGGACTTCCGCTAACGCCGTTTCGATCAGCGTATCGAGCAGGTCGTCCGCCTTGACGCCAAGACCCTTCCGTCCAGACACCTCGACGTACGGCTTGGCGCGTTCCTCATGGCTGAGTTCGATGCCGAGTTCGGCACAGCAGCGCGGGGACAGCGCCACCATCTCATAGGAGAAATGGATGCTGCGCTCGGCTTGCTCCTTGAATCCGAGCGCCTCGAGGGCCGCCCGCACAACATCCTGCAGGTAGGACTGGCGGACGTCGATCACGTTGTAGACCTCCGTCGCGTGGCCGAACCCGGGCGCGTCGGGAGAGCCTGCGCCCGCGCTGGTCACCCAGAGCCGACCTTCTGCGGATTCGCGCAATGGCAGGTAACGGAAGTCCTTGCCATCGAGCAATCCGAACTTCCAGAGCTGGTAGGCGATGTCTTTCCCGACGTACGTAACCGTGCCGTCAGAGCGCACGATCACCTTGGCAGCGTCCCGCTCCGATTCCCCGCCAGGTTCTTCGTCTGGCGTGCCGGCAGCCGCGTCCGCACGGAACATCTCCCCCGGCATCACCCAACAGCCAGCGTTCTTCCCCTCGGTTTCCAGGTAGATCGCATCGCGCGCCTTCAGCAGTTCGAAGGCCGCCGCCCAGAATTGCAGCTTCAGGATCTCGCTTTCGCGCGGGAGCACATCATAGGCCACGCCGAGACGCCCCATCGTGTCCAGATGGCAGTCCACGATGGCGTCCGCCACAACCTCCCCCAAGACAGCCAGATCACCCTCGCATTCCTCAAGCGCCCTGAGGGTCTCAGCGCGCCATACCAGCGATTTCGGGTCGGCCTCGAACCTCTTCGAGATCTCCGCATAGAGGTCCCAGCAGTAGTGGTCGAAGCGAACTCCCGGATCGCGCGTCAGGGCCCGCACATCGGAGACTCCGAGGTTGCGAAGGAAATGGAAAGCCGCGACCACGTCGGCCACCTGCACGCCCGTGTTGTCGATGTAGTTCTGGGCCTCGACGCGCCGGGCCGCTGCCCGCAGCATTCGAACGAGGGTGTCGCCCAGCACTGCGTTGCGCAGGTGCCCGATATGGGCCGCCTTGTTGGGATTGATATTGGTGTGCTCAACAATCGCCTTCGTCGGTTCCCCAATGGGCTCGTCGACGCCAGCGAGAACAGCGAGAGCGTAGGCGCAGCGGTCAAACCGGGCGTTGATGTACCCGGCCCCCGCGACCTCGAGCGACCGAATGCCGGGCACGGGTTCCAACTCCGCCACTAGCTCGGACGCGATTTGGCGTGGAGAGCGTCGCAGATGCTTCGCCAGGGTGAAGCAGACCGGCGTTGCGAGATCCCCGTGCGACGGCTGCCTTGGCAACTCGACCACGATGTCAAGCTCGACGCCGTGGCGCTTTGCGAGATAAGTTGTCAGCGCCTCGCGTAAGCGCTTTTCTAGCGTTAGCAACACTGAATGCGTACCTAGCGCCAATCGGTGGCGGACGCGAAAACCCCGCAATCCGAGCCCGTTCCGGGAGTCTATCATACGTGCGCGAGATCCGACTCCGAAGACGGTTCCAAGGCACCCTGACGCTGGCGCTGTGCGCGACTGCGCGGGCCGCCGCTCGAGCCCGGGCTCGACTGCTATGCTGTCTGCCGGCACGGCTGTCCCAATCGATGCCCTACAAACCTATCGAAGCCTATGGAGTGATTGGCGACCTGCACTCGGTCGCGCTTGTCGCCAACGACGGCTCTATTGACTGGTGCTGCCTGCCGCACTTCGATTCCCCGAGCGTGTTCGCCGCGATCCTGGATGACAGGAAGGGCGGAACATTCAAGATCGCCGTCCGGCGCGACAGCTCGCACAGGCAGCTCTATCTGCCCGAGACGAACATCCTGATCACACGGTTCCTGAGCGAGGAGGGTGTCGGTGAAGTGATCGACTTCATGCCGATCGCGCCCATCGGGGGAGCCAAGCGGCACGAGATCATCCGCATTGTCAACTCGGTGCGTGGCAAGCTGCCCTGCCGTCTCGATTGCTGCCCCGCCTACGACTACGCGCGTGAGAAACACCGCGCTCACGTGAGGCCCGAGGGCGTGGTCTTCGAGACACAGGCCGTGGATTTCGCCCTCCTGAGCCCCGTGCCGTTACAGCCGACAGAGGATGGCGTCTCCGCGGACTTTACCCTGGAGCCAGGAGAGCAGGCGGTCTTTTGCTTCCGGTACGGCCGCACGGGCACAGGTGCAGAATTGCTGGCAATCCCGACCGACGGCCAGGAGGCTCTCTACCGAACCACGAAATTCTGGCGCAAGTGGCTGGCAAAAGGGCGTTACGAGGGCCGCTGGCGCGAAATGATCGAACGCAGCGCCTTGGCGCTCAAGCTGCTGACATTCGAGCCGACCGGTGCGATCGTGGCGGCCCCCACCTGCGGCTTGCCCGAGGAACTCGGCGGAGTCCGCAACTGGGACTACCGCTACACGTGGATCCGGGACGCGGCGTTCACGATCTATGCGTTCCTGCGGCTCGGATACACCGAGGAAGCAGCCAACTTCATGCGATGGCTCGAATCGCGAGTCCAAGAGGAAGACACGCCGACCGGTCCCCTGCAAATCATGTATCGTGTCGACGGCAGTCCGGAAATCCCCGAACTCGAACTGCCGCATCTGGACGGCTACATGGGGTCCCGCCCGGTGCGTATCGGGAACGGCGCCGCCAAGCAGATCCAGCTCGACATCTACGGCGAACTGATCGATTCCATCTATCTCTACGACAAGCACGTCACTCAGGTCTCGTATGACCTGTGGCAGAAGATTCGCAGCATGCTGCGCTGGGTGGCCCGCCACTGGGAATCGCCTGACGAAGGCATTTGGGAGGTCCGTAGCGGACGTCGCCAGTTCGTCTACTCCAAGATGCAATGCTGGGTGGCCCTCGATCGCGGGCTACGGCTCGCCCTCAAGCGCGGTTTGCCGAACAACCGCGAATGGCTCCGAAGCACGCGGGACCGTATCTACGAATCAATCATGAAGAACGGCTGGAACGAACGCCGACAGGCCTTCGTGCAGTGCTACGGCGCGGACGCGCTGGACGCCAGCAACCTGCTCATGCCGCTTGTGCGTTTCGTGTCGCCCTCAGACCCCCGCATGCTGGCTACCCTGGACAGGACGTCGGAAGAGCTGGTGTCCGATTCGCTCGTCTACCGCTACGAGATCGGCAGAGGTGCGGGCGACGGACTCTCTGGCAGGGAGGGGACCTTCAGCGTCTGCACATTCTGGCTCGTGGAAGCGTTAACCCGCGCCGGCCGCGTCGACGAGGCACGCCTGATTTTCGAGAAGATGCTCACCTACGCCAACCCGCTGGGGCTGTACGCGGAGCAGATCGGGCCCAGCGGCCAGGCACTTGGCAATTTTCCTCAGGCATTCACGCACCTGGGACTGATCAGTGCGGCATTCGCCCTGAACCGCCAACTCGTCAGAGACTACCCCAAGCCATCGTCGGGGCGGCGGAAATCGACCTAGCGCATTCGTTGCGCGGCGTCTCGTTCGGTCCTCCCGCGGCTAGGCAAGTACGGCCATGAGTCCCACCGCAGCGATCGCCGAGATGCTCGCCCAGAGCAGAATGTCGTAGGTCTTCGACGGGCGCAACTCGACAGGCAGCTGCCGGTAGCGAAACTGCTGCGCGGCGAAGGCTACGACCAGGAGCAGGGCCGCCAAAGCGATCCCTCCGGCCGTGACCATGAACAGGGGCGCTCGCACGGACAGGTACAATTGCGTCCAGATCGCAGGCAAGACCCATGCCAGCACGGCAAACCAACGCTGCCGTGCCGACTCGTCGTGGTAGCTGAGAAGCCCGAACTGGGAGAACGCGTCCGTGAACATCCGCGTGCTCGACGCGCAGGCCACGAACAGAGTCGAGAACAGCACCGTCACGGCGGCGGCCAGGAACAGCCCCATCGCGCCGGGACCGAGCGTCTCGGTATAGATTCCCGACAAGACTGCGATGATCTGGGAACCCTCAGGAACCTGGCCCCGCTTGTGTAGCACCGCTGCCCCGAGCACGTAGAAGGCGGCCGTTGTGGTCGTGTAGATCAGCATGGAAGCGACCGCGTCGATATACATGACGCGGATCCAGCCCCGCGCCCGAGCCGCCCACTGTTCCGACTGGTCGCGGGCTCCGGTGTAAGTGCCGTAGCCCTTCTCGAGGCACCAGTAGGGATAGGAGATGATCTCGTCGGCACTGACCCCTGTCAATCCGAAGGCCGCCAACGCGACTCCGACAGCGGCGGCTGGGATCTCCAGCGTCAGGCCTTGGGCGAGCATCGACCCGGTGATCCGGTAGGGTGTCCACTGCAGCAGAACGGCGCAAGCCAGAGTCACCAAGGAGAACGTCGCGGTAAGGGCAATCGCCGTGCGCTCAATGAAACGGTATCGGCCCCACCAGACAAGCGCGGATGCGGCGATCCCGCATGTCCATGCCCAAACGCTGGTGGCTGCCCATGGAAAGGCGAGATTGAGAGTAAGCGCAACGGCTCCGACGATGCCGCCGTATTGAATCAGCTGAATCAGCTTGACGGCGAACCACACGATCAGGGACCACGACACGGACCGCCAGCGCGGTCCCGGCAGGCGGTTGAACGCAAGCAGCGTGGTCTCGCCGGAGGCGATTGCATGCTTACCGAATTCGAGTTGGACGACCACCTTGACAGCGCAACTGACCAAGATCACCCACAGGGCGACAAATCCCGCCGAAGCCCCCAGCGCGGTCGTCATGATCAGCTCGCCGGAACCGACGATGTTGGCCGTGACGATCAATGACGGCCCTATGCCCCGCAGCGCGCCGCCGAGCGTTCGCGGAGGCTCGCGCACTTCGTTGACGGTCATACCCGCGTAACTTCCAACTCGTTCGGTTCAGCGCCCACGACCTGGGATCGGTGGCCTGCATCTTCAATCACTAGTCTGGACTCGGCATCCCCCGAGTGAAGCGGCCTGTGGACAAGGCCGGATCCGCGGTGATCGGCACAAGAGGCACAGTAGGCGCCGTGCAGGAGGCTCGGGTGCGGACCCCTTGGGATGTCACGGGACGCCTAAGGGCTCGGCCAGCTTAGCAGCAATCGCCCGCGCAGTCGCGCCTCCGAACCTGGCACCGCTCGCCTCCACGCATGGCGTGGCGCAGACTCGGCCATCCCGTCGCTTGAGGCTCTGGTCACGAGAGTACAATTCCCGGGAACCTGTCAGCGGCACGCGAAGGCAGCGGAACGACCGCTGGCACCGACGTAAGACGGCAGCCGCAGCCGGCCCTAGTTCGGCTCGGAAATTCTCATTCGGACCCGCTCGCCGAACACCCGCTCCTCGACTTCCCCGTACACCGCTGGCGGATAGTTCGGAATCTGCTCGAGCTTCTCCGGCTCGCGCGCCAGGAGCCGGTGGCGGGCCAAGCGCTCACGCAATTCGGCGACCATGTCCGGCCGACTGCCGGCCAGGTTCGTTTCCTCGTATGGATCGTCCCGGATATTGAAGAGTTGAAGGGGCTGGTCCCGCCACCCGTAGTAGCTTGCGCCCTCTTCGATGAGCTTCCAATCAGCGACCCGGATCACCTCCAGCGAGTGTACGATTTCATCGCGGGGGCTCGCTGCGCCGTTGGCGATGGCATCCCAAGCGTCGTGTCCGTCGAGCGGCAAGCCAGAGTCGGTCTTCGCGCCTGCCAGTCGGGCAAGGGTCGGGAACAGGTCGACCGCGTGCAGCATTTCGTCACTGGCCGAACCTGCAGGGATCCGGCCGGGCCAGCGCATCGCGGCCGGCACCCTGACACCGCCTTCGTGGTAGTGCGCCTTGAATCCCCGGTAGGGGCCGTTCGAGGTGATCCGGATCCCGCCATTGTCATTGGTGAACATCACCAGCGTCGCATCGAGCAGGCCCTTGCGTTCGAGTGCCTCGATGACCCGCCCGATGGCAATGTCCATGCACTCGAGCTGGGCTCTCTGCGGTCCCGCCCTGCCCCGGTGCGCGTACTTCTCGAGGAATTCGTCCGGAGCCTGATGCGGACCATGCACGGCGTTGAACGGCAGGTACAGGAAGAACGGACGCCCTCCGTCATGGCGCTGCACGAGCCTCGATGCCTCGTCAGCGAGCAGAAACGTCGAATACCCTTCCTCGATCACGGGCCGGCCGTTCCTGTGCCAGTCCAGGACGGGCCCACGCATGTGCGTGAACGAGTCGATCAATGCCGAATAGTGCCCGTAGTGGTGGTCGAAGCCGCGCTGCAGAGGCAAGTGCGGCCGCTGCCATTCCCCGAGGTGCCACTTGCCGACCATCCAGGTCTGATAGCCCGCCTCGCGCAAGGCTTCCGCGATCGTGCGCTCGTCCAGCAGCATGCCGTGACGCGACTCTGCCGTCGGGCGGACTTCCATGCCGTTCTTCCAAGCGTACCGACCGGTGAGCAAGCACGCCCGGGTTGGCGAGCAAACCGGCTGCACGTAAAACTGCGTGAGCTTGACGCCCTCCCGCGCGATGCGGTCGATGTTGGGGGTGGGGACTTCCTCGCCGCCGTTGAATCCGACCTGTTCCCAACCCATGTCGTCGGAGAGGAACACGACGATGTTGGGGCGTGGAGCGGTCTGGCCGTGAAGCGAAGCCAGCGCCAGAGCAAGGAGCCAGCTGCAAGCAAGCATGGCCGGTGACCGTCGAGTCACCACCCCGCGGTCACCGAACATCAGGCGGATACTGACGATCTCAGGAAGCCAAACCATCACAGGACCACCAACTATAACGATCTCGTCGCTGGAATTCCTTTTGAACAGCCGGTGCCGCGGGGCTCCGCCGGACGAAGCCACCTGACTAGGGTGACTTCAGCCGCTCAACCCAAATCGGACTTCCCCAGGCGATCTCCCCGTTGTCTTGGACGACGCGGACGTAGTAGTACGCCCGTCCCAAAGGCGGATCGGTGTCGGTGTAGACGACACTGACCTCACGCTGGTTGGGACGAGTCGCGTAGACTGTCCGTTCGTTGCGGATCACCTCGACTCGCGCGACGGTGCCAGTTCCCTCGACGTGGACCTGCAGAGGAGGGATCGATTCCGTGGCGAACGCCGCCCCCATGAAGTGCTCGCCCAGTCGGTATTCCAAGATGATGTTGTCGGTGGCACCGTAGGTGCGACGCTGTTTGATCGCATCGAAAATAGCGGCTCGAGTCGGAGCCTCAGTGTAGACCATTGCGTATGAAATATGCGTGGACCAGTGATCGGAACTTGCGATCGTTCCCAGCCGGTACCCCTTGCGATATGCATTCCAGAGAAATCCGTCCTCCCGGTAGCCGCCGATCGGGTTGTCGTCGGCGGACCGGGGTGCGCGCGGCGCTCCCGGGTGTTCGTACGAGACGCGGTCACCCTGGAAGATCTCAACTACCGGCTCGACGTCGGGGTCGTTGTCTCGCCAGTCCGTTCCCATGCTGGATCCAGTGGTGTGCGGCACGGAGATCCCGCCCGAGCGCCGCAATGATTCGTAGAGCAACTTCGTATCGTTCTCAAGCACCGTGTCCCGACCGGCAGCGACCGTCGGACGGGGGCGATCAAAGCCGGCCTTGGTGTGGAACGAGACGACTGGAACGCCGCGCCGGGTGTGAAAGATGTTGCGATGCCCGTTCGGGTAGGCAACGCTCCGCTCGTATGCATAAAACGTCGTGAATGCCGACCGGATATGAAAGAGATCACAGGTCTTCTCTATGAGCCACCACCAGTACTCGCTGTCGCCACCCGAGTTGTGATCGGTCACCGCTCCGAAATCCATCGCTGCGGCGTCGAGCATGTAGCGATAGAAGTCAAACACGGACCCGTCCACCATGCCCCCACTCGAGTCCCATGAGAACTCCGTGTGGCGATGGAGATCGCCGCGCACGATCCGGTTCTCGGCGCCGCTAATGGATGTTCGGTACGAGCGGATGGCATCGACTTCCGCGCTCTCGCGGGGGTGAACCGACGGAACCGGGGCGGAATCGCCCGGATCGCTGGAAACAAGGTCCAACGAAACTGGACCCTCCGCAGGTCCCAGACGCGCCGCTACGATGTTTGCCCGCACGTTTCGAACGGGGCGTTGTTCAAGCCGGCCGTCGGTCGGCCAGACGACTCTCAGGCTCCCGTCCGGGCCGAATGCCGCGTCGGCTCGCGCGGAGATCCGGCCCCAGCTCTCGGGCATCGTGCGGACTGTGGACCAGCGGTCCCCTTCGAAAAAGACGACGGCGTGTTCCCAATACGTCGGTCGAAAGCCGAGGCTCTCCGTCCAGCGGACATGGTTCCATCGATGGAACAGCAGGGCAATCCGGCCGCTTGCCGGGTCGACATGCAGTTGAGGAAAGTCGTGATCAGGGATTCCGGCTGCAGAGAGCTTGTCGGCAAGACTCGAGCTCGGTACCATTCGGCGGCCGCCTTCGAGAACGGCGAGGTTGATCTTGCGAGACTCATACAGCCGCGCTCCCGGAGCCGAGGGCTGGTTGATCCAGGTCGTCCAAAGCTCCCGTCCTCTTGCGATCCAGCGCGGATCGGTCGTCGGTCCGGAATCCTTTCCCCAGTTCACCGCGCCCTCGTCCCAAGCCACCCAAACTCGCCCGTCGAGATCGACCGCTACGGAGGCGTGGGCCTCGAACTTCTCGGTGGCGGCAACAGGCACGACCGGACCGAGTTGCCCGCCAGCGAACCGTCGCAGGAAAACATCGTAGTTTCCATTGCGATAGCTATCCCACACCACGACAGCCGACCCTTGCCGGTCAATGGCAATCCGGGGTTCCCAATCGTTTGCCGGGTGATCGCTGACTTGAATTTCGCGTGACCAGCGCGAACCGTCGTGGAACCGCAAGAAGATGTCCGAGTTGGCGTCGCGGAACCCTTGCCAGACCACCCACAGCCATCCACGCGAGTCCGCGACTACGTGGTGCTCGATGTCCGGATTTGGATGCGAGCTCAACCGCACCAGGTCGCCCCAGCGGCTCCTCGCTTCGTCGAACCCGCGCGCAAACAGATCGAAGTTGCCGTCGCTCTGCTGCGCCCACACGACCCACGGCCGCCCGTTCGCAGAAAGGGCGACCTGCGGGCGCCAAACGTCGCCCGTCGCTCCTGGCACGCGACTGAAAGTGCGCCAGGACCCATCGAGCTTGCGAAGACGAACCTCGTCCCGCCCGCCGCTGTACGATTGCCAGACCAGCCAAGAAGCGCCGCTCGCGGCAACGGCTACCGACGGATAGTCGTCGAAGCGGGAGTCGTCTGTGAGCTTCTCGGCGCCGAGCAAGCCGGAAACACGGACCGAGCCGTCGAGGAACACAAGCTGGTCCCCAGCCGAGAGCTCTTCTAGGCGGAAGGAAAAATTGCCGTGGTCGCTTGTGACTTCGAGGCGCCCGCCCGGATCAGCCGAGCCCCGAACGAGCAACCCTTTTGGAGTGGGTCCCGGCCGTGTGGGATGCTTGGTGACGACCTCGAAAGTATCCAGCTCGATACGGTCCTGGCTGGTGAAGAGCCAGCCGCCGAGCTCGTCGATTCTGGCGCCGTCACCTCCTATCGAACCCGCCCAGCGCTCGGGCGGATCGTCACCATAGCCGAACGTCACGCGAACCGAGAAAGGATCCGCTTGGACTGTCGCTGTGACGAGCAGAACGACGACCGCCAGCACCCAAGCGCGGCGCCGGTGAGATAGCGAGCAACCCGCGAACAATTCCCGACACATCTTGAGGCAACCCCGGACGATCGGTCGCCAGTGTAGCGCGCCGCAGAGTTTCCAGAGTGGGATCTCCGTCCGAACGGCTTCCTCCGCGCTGCCCTGTTGCCGATGCGGCGATAGCACGGCATCCATGACGCCGCGCCACGTTTCCCCGTTCCATGCGTCGAATCCCTTGCGTGACAGGATCTTGAGTGAGTCAAGTTGACCCCGTCATTCCTGCGGCCTCAAGCTGCGCCTCGGGTTCTGCTGGCCGGCTCGTGGCCGCGGCCAGAGGCTTGACGGAGGTCTGGGATCTCAGGCACTATGAGTACCGCTCAATTCGCTTTGTCCGACTCGCGGAGTTCGCCGCAAAGGCGTTGATTACCATAACTCTTGGAATGTCGATCACTCACCGGACAGTGACGAACCACGTCGTTAATCACTCACCGGTCACCTGCGTCAAGGCGCACAACAACTCGAAGGAATGGAAACCTCAATGTTTCGCAACAGGCGATGCAGGATTGACTGTTTCGACCGCTGGCTTGACAACTCGCGTGAAGGACCCTTTGGCGAAGCTCGCGGCGGTCCCTCAGCCCTGGCAAGAGCCCCTCTGCCGGTCACTATCCGTGCCATGCCAACCTCCTCAGGCAGTCTCGTGATCCCGTCCTCGATTTCGTGCCGCTGCCATGCACTCAGCAATCCTCGACTGCTAGCCTCAGAGAGCGGCTTCCGTGCCCATCAGGATACAGCCGCACAACAGCTTGAACGGTAAGCAGCTCAGAATTGGACCGACAGGATCGTGACACCGGACTCCCTACTGCTGTTGACGGGTTATTCCGTGGCGATTGTCACCGCAGCCATGCTCGGCGTTTGGGTGCAAAGCAAGATTCACCTCACCCACACCCGCATGCAACTGGCGATGAGCTTCGTCGCGGGCCTCGTCCTCGGAGTGGCGCTTTACCATCTGGTGCCGCACAGCCTGGCTCGAATCTCAGGTCCCAATGCGGTAGGGATCACGGTCTGGTGGATGATCATCGGAATGATCCTGATGGTGTTGCTCCTGCGGGTGTTTCAGTTCCATCAACATGATTTCGGTAACGACGGGAACCACCATCATGAACATCACGCCGGCAATGGAGGCGATACCCACTCGCTCAATTGGCTCGGAATCACCTTGGGTATGGGCCTGCATACGCTGACCGAGGGGGCCGCTCTCGGAGCGAGCGTCCGGAGCGATTCGCAGAATGGAGTGGAAACCGAACTGGTCAGCTTCGGGATGTTCCTGGCGATCCTTTTCCACAAGCCGCTGGATGCATTCTCAATCCTTGGGGTGATGCGGATTGCGGGAGTTGGCCATCGCGCCGCGTCATTGGCCAATATCGGCGTCGCACTCCTTTGCCCGCTCGCTGCATTCCTGACATGCTGGGGGATCGGCTTTCTTGGGCCCGCGGAAGGAGACGCGATCGGCCGCGCCCTGGCGTTTGGAGCTGGTGCGTTGCTCTGTATTGCATTGAGCGACCTGCTGCCGGAAGTTCATTTCCACGGCCATGATCGCCTTCTGCTTACTGTGTCATTCGTGGCGGGAATCGCTGTGGCCTACAGTCTCCACTACATCGAGAGCCTGCCCGCGCCTTGACTCGTCCGCTACGTGCGAACCCGAATCAGGTCAGAAAAACAGCACCAGAAGCGTGAGAGCGCCCATGCCGCCGAGCCCGAATGCGCCCGCCCCGAGCAGGCCCGCGAAAGTCGCCGAGTCGGCGTAGCGGAAGGTCTTGTCCTCTATCGTGAACATAACCTCGTCGCGGTTCGCTTCGCCATCGACGAATCGCTTCAATCCAGTTTCGGCGCTGTGGGCCTCCTTGACTGCCACCACGGTGACAAGGATCATGGACAGGGCCGCAGCGAGGGTCCCCACACCGAAGACGAGGAGAGTAATCAATGCCAGCCAGTGGTAGGCCGGCGTCGCGTCAACGCCGGAAGCGCTCATGAAACCGATGATCAGGGCGGCACCGCCTCCGTTTCCGAAAAGGACCAAGCGGACTGTCTCCGTGATTAGCCGGAACATCGACGAGCGACGCATCGCAACAACCTTGTAGAGTTCGCGAAGCCACTCTTCACCGATCTCTTCGCCTGAGAAGTCCTGCAGTTTCTTCACTGATCGTCACCGCCCATCAGTTGGGAACCAGCCAAGTCAATCAGCCGAACGTACGTCGAGCCGGTATTTGTGCCGGGAGGGATCTGGATGGTCCAGTCATCGATTTGCACCGGCTCGGACTCCAGTGCGGTAGCGAGGAATGCCTCGCGCGTTGGTGCTTCGCCTAGCCGACTCAGCACATCGATGACGAAACGTCCGACAATATAGCCTTCCAGCGCGACCGTATCGCCGAAGTGCCCACCCCGTAAGCCCAGCAGGTCTTCCCGCAATTCGGAATAGTCTTCCGCATCATCAATCGCCCCGTGAAACCGCCGAACCAGTTCCAGGTTTGGATCCTCGGGGTCCGGCACAACTTCGGCTACCAAGATCCGCTCCAAGATAGTCTCGCTGAGGTTGTCCAGCCTCTCGTACAGGTCATGCGACGCCACGATAGACAGGTTGGCCATGACGTAGTCGTGCCCCAGTGACACTGCCAGGTTGATGACATCGGCGTTGGCCGCATGGCTTCCAATCAGCAGAACGGCGTCAAGATCCGCCTTGGCAAGCGTGAACAGGCTGGAATGGACGGCGTGCGTATTGGGCGAATAAAAGGACTTCGCGATGATGGGTAGGTCATATCCGTCGAGAACCGACCTGTAGTTCGCCAGCGCCAAGCGTCCAAAAGTGTCGTCTTGGTAGATCACCCCGAATCGTCGTTTCCCGAGTTCGTTAACCATGTGCTTCACCAGCACCTCGATCTCTTCCAGGTAGCTCGCTCGGAGATTCACCACGTGCGGGTATCTCTCGAAGTTGCGCAAGATATCGGCGCCGGTAAATGCACCGACGAATGGAATTCCCGCGTCGCGCAGGATCGGGGCAATCCGCTTGGCTGTTGGCGTTCCTACACCTCCGATGACGGCAAAGACATCCCTTCGAGCTACGAAACGCTCGGCGTTCTCAGCCGCCCGCTGCGGTTCGTAGGCGTCATCGATAGCGACCAACTCGAGCGGCCTGCCATTGACACCGCCTTGGCCGTTGGCCTCCCTGAACGCCGCGTCGATTCCGGCCCGAAGCCGCACCCCCAGATGTCCGTTCGGCCCCGTGAAACACGCGCTCTGCCCGAATATGATGACTTCCCCGTCACCCTGCGCGGCTGCGGGGGGCGCCAACCACATGACGCAGGACGCCGCGAAGACAAGGGACGCCGACCGGACTGCCGGCCTATTCTTTCGGCCCGGCATTTGCGCCACCGTTTTCCCCTCCCTGGACATCGCTGGCCGGAGCCGGCTCGGGCGGGGCTGGCTCGGGCGGGACTGCTTCCGCATGGGTCTCTTCGATGACCTGCTTATGCTCCACTTGCTGCACGCCGAACCGGCTGCCCGGAACAACGTCCCGATGCTCGAATATCGACAGCGTGTCAAATAACAAGGAACGAGGGGTGACCCCGCCCAAATGGTCACGCTCCTTGCCCCTTTCGTGGAAGCGCCCGTCCAACAGGCCCTTGTCCGTGGTTTCCAGTCCGTGCGTGGTCTTCGGCGCCGTGGCCACCATCGGCCTGTCCGGCTGAATACCCGCTCCCGGCATTCCGCCAGCAGCGACCGCCGACGGGGCTTGGGGGCCAATTCCGTCGATCATGTTGATGTCGATGTTGGCCGTGCCCGCGGGATTGACAGCCGCGAGCTGCGCCTCGCCGAGGACCGAACGCATGCGGTTCCAATAGCGCGTGATCGCCACCTGGCGAGGCTCGTCGCGGTACGCGGCCAGTAACTCAGTGAACGCATTGGCGCTGCTTTGAGCTTGGAGCAAGCGCTCTCTCGCCCTGGCTGTCGCGCTCAGGACAACAGCCTCGGCCTGCCCCTGCGTCCGCAGGACCAGCCTCTCCTTCCTGAGGTTGGCTTGGCTTACGGCTTGGATGCTCTCAGCGACCGCATCACTGACGTCGCGAAACGCCGCGACCGTCTCATCGATCGGTCGGACATCCACGATGCTGACGGCAACCAGTTCCACCCCGAGGCCGTAGTCTTCCAGGTCCTCGACGATCTCGTCGTAGAGGCGGCGCTCAATGATCTCCCGGTTGGTCGTGAATATCAGGTCGATGAAGTTCTGGCCCATGATGTTGACCAGATGGCCCCTGGTGAGCATCGTGGTCACGGCCATGGGATCGGTCGATTCATACAGGAAGTCCCTGAGGTTGTTGATCGTGTACTGCAGGACGACGTCGACCTCGAACAGATCCGGGTCCCCGGAGAGGATCGTGAAGTTGACCGTTTGATCGCTGGTGCTTGCAATTTGGTGGGTGGCGATCCGCTTCACCGCTCGAACATGAACCCTGTCGATGATCGGAATGTGGAAATGGATACCGGGCTCGCCATGCTCCTCGATGACCTTCCCAAATCGCACGACGACGCCAGCCTCCTCTTTCTTGACAATGTGGAGTCCACTGCCGAGGACCGCCAGGACGACGGCGAGCAAGACAAGGTTGAGAATACGGTCCGTGTGCTGCGCGGCATTGTCGAATGCCGCGTAGATGATCCGCGTGCTGCGCGGCAGTGGCTGGCCGCCGGTCTCCGTCACCGTGTCGGTATCTCCTGACTGTCCAAGTACTTGAACAACTCGTTGTCGGCTGGCAGCAGCAGCGTTGTCTTGTCGTCGATGATCGAATCGTAGCTGTCCAGCGCGCGGACGAACCGGTAGAACTCGGGGTGCGCACGGTAGGCTTCGCCCAGCACCAGCATCGCTTCGGCCTCGGCTTTGCCGAGGATGGTTGTCGCTTCCGCATGCGCGGTCGCCATGATTCTCTCGTGCTCGGTGATGGCCAGTGCCTCAACACGGATCGCCTGCTCCTCGCCTTCGCTCCGATAACGCGCCGCGATGCGCGCTCGCTCCGCGATCATCCGCTCGATCACGCTGGCCCGGTTCTCCGCTGGCAACGTGTACTCGATCAGCCCGACCTTCAGCACGTCGATGCCGTACTCGGCTTCCGCGATCGGCTCGATCCTGTCAAGGATCTCCTGCGAAGCGACGCTCAGGTCTTCATGTTCCAGGCCGAGGCTAACGAACGCTTCGCGCGCCTTGTTGCTGACCACGATGCCCGCACTGGACAGGTAGAGGTCCTGGAGACGCTCGACCGCATTGCCCTCGTTGCGGATGGCCTCGACATATCGGATCGGATTCGTGACCCGCCAGAGGACATACCCGTTGACCAGCACGTTCTTCTGGTCTTCCGTGATGAGTTCCTGGGCCGGAGACGTCAGGTTGTGGACTCGCCGGTCGACCTTGTAAACCTTGGAAATCGGCCACGGGAACTTGAAATGCAGGCCAGGGTCGCGAACCGGGGGCGAAATCCTGCCGAAATGCGTCAGAACTCCCTGTTGCGCCTCGTCGATGACGTACACGCTGTCGTACACGATCGCGGCAAGCAGCAGGACACCGATCGTGCCAGCGACACCCAGCTTCCTGACTCCTCGCGACAGGTTGCTGATCGGCTTCCACAGGCTCCCGAGCGCCTTGTCGGCTAGTTTCATTGCTTGGCTCAGTTTGCTCATCGAGTCGGCTCCTGTAACGGAGGAGGCATCGCGACCCCTTCCGAGGATCTCTTCCACACGGCCACCCTGTCCAGGCTCCGCTGGTTCGGGACGATGGTCTTCTGCTTGCCTGCGAGCGCGGTCTCGAGCTTTTCGCGCCAGAGCATGTTGTACAGGACTTCCGGCGCTCTGCGTGCGGCCCCGGCGACATCTTGCACCGCCTCGGACTCCGCAGTCGAGACGGTAACGTTGCGGAACGCCTCGCCGGTGGCCTGCCCGACCTCGTAGGCGGCGTTCCCGTGCGCCCTCGGCACCAGGGTCACCAGAAATTTCTGTGCGTTGACGATAATGCGTTCCCGATCGTCTTGCGCGCTCGAAATCTCGCGGAAGGCGTTCATGGTTTCGTCTATGGGGCGGATCTCCAGCAGGTTGACCTTGATGAGATCGATCGACTGGAGCGCCGGATCGGACTCGGATTCGCTGGCAAGCAGCTCGCGGACCTCGCGTTCGAGTTCCGCACGCTCAACATTCAGGAGATGGTCCAGGTCGTGAACCGAGACGAATGTGCGCAACTCGTCCTTGAGATCATCCATGATCACTTGTTCTGGATTCTCAGTCCTGTAGTGGTAGGTATAGGCATCGTTGACCAGGTACTGAATGTTGGCCTTGATCGCCATGAGGTTCAGGTCCCCCGAGAGGAATTCGTAGCTCACGTCGTTTCCGAGGGACTTCACCTCGCGAACCGGCCACTTGTCAATCTTGAAGAATGGCCAGGGGCCCAGGTAGTGCAGGCCCGGCGGCACGTCGCGCGAGATCAGTTTCCCGAACAATCGGGAGTAGGCGACGGAGCTCGGATCCACGACCGTCAAGCCGGTTGACAGAAACAGGACCGCAAGCAATATGCCGACCGTCGACTTCATGAGGGTGCGCGTCGCGATCGTGCCGACTACGGGACGGTAGGCCGCCAAGCGGTCCCACACCTGCTTCAAGCGACCGAATACAGGCCGGATGTTGGAGACGAGATCTTCGTACCCGCTCTTCAGCGCGCCTTCGCGGAATCGCCAGACAATCAATCCGATGAGGGTGATCGCGCCAGCCCACTCCACGAACAGGATGGCTGGCGATTCGGAGGCCGACAGGTTGACCGGCAGCGTCAGCCCGAAGGCGATGATCAACATGTCGATGGCGATTCCAAGAACGGTCGTCACCGCGATGACGCCGGCAACATAGATCGACCCGAAGCGAGCACCGAACTGGCTCACGATGATCGCGATCGTGCCGCTGTTGGTGGCTGGCCCGGTCATCAGGAAGATCAGCGCCGCACCCGGACTCACCCCCTTGGCGACCAAGGCGGCGGCGATTGGAGTGCTCGCCGACGCGCAGATATAGAGCGGAATCCCGACCAGCACCATGACCGGATACGACAGCCAGCGCGCATATTCGCTAGCCATCAGGTTGTCTGGAATCGCCAGGAATAGCACGCCGCCGAGGGCGACGCCGACCAGCAGCGCGAAGAGGATGTCGTCCGCTACCTCGACGAAGCCGTAGCGGAAGACATGCTTGACGACCTTGCCGAGCCTCAGCCCTTCGCTCTGCGTATCCGTGCCCGAACTGGCGCCTCGGGCTGGTTGAGTGTAGAACGCCGGCTTGACCCATGAAACGGCCTTCGTGCCCGTGAGTCTTTGAGCAGCGCCGCGGGTAACCTCCCGAATCCGGACAAGCAGCATCGACCGCAACTCGGCCGCGCTTACATAGCAGTCTTCGGAGGCAGTCATCAGGGGCGTGTGCGCCCCGTGGTCATGATCGTGCCCGCAGCTACCGTGGTCGTGCCCGCAATCGTCTTCGTCATGGGTGTGATCATGCCCGGAATGACCATCGCCATGCGTGGGCTCGCTTTCTGCGTGCCGACTGGTTTCGCCGCTGTCGTCCCGGATCAGGCCGATGCAGAAGATGCCGGTGATCACGGCCGTGACGAAGCTGACGAGCGGTCTGACCACTGCCGCGACGAATCCAAAGAATGCATGCGTGACCAGAATGGAGTCCGCGCCAGTCTCGGGGGCGGTGATCAGGAAGGAAATGCATGAAGAACGGGACGCGCCTTTCTTCCGCATTTCGGCCACCACCGGCACGACCGAGCAACTGCATAACGGAACGGGCACACCGACCGCCGCGCTCGTGCAGACCGATTTCAGGCTGTCATCACTGAGCCAGCGAAGAATCGCGGCCCGCGAAATGAGTACGTGGATCAGGCCCGCCAGAAAGAGGCCCAGAAGCAGCATGGGCGAGAGGAGCAAGAACGATGCCCAAAGAAAGTCAACTAGCCGAACCGCTGCGTCTGGCATTTCCGGATATTCCTAGGGGCGAACCTGAAGCGCCATAAATGACTTGCACTACCTTCGCACTTTCTTGCTGGCATGGGCAAGTCTGGAGAAACGCAGGAGCGAAACGCCTCGGGAGCGTGCCAGGCCGCCTTGGAACCAACGCACGCGAGAGCTGGGTTCCGAGAAGCGGCGGGCGCTGAAACGCCTCTCGTCGTCCGAGCAGAGGACTATCTGTCGTGACTGTCATCCGGCCGGAATCTCGGAGCTCGGCACCCGCTCTGGCAGGAGGCTTGAGATGGGTTCCACCCCCGGAGACTATCGACCGCGCCACGGCAGCCCGACATCCCCGTGAACGGACCGGTCCACTGCCCGCGCGAATGCACTCCTAGCGTCGTGTCCCCGTGCTCGACCAAGCCGGCATTCCATCGGGGCTTGCTATGATCGAGCCACGCAAGCACGGGCCTTGATGGCCTACCGGCGGCCCCCAAGGTGTCTATGGATCGGGCGAATTGAAGGGAGGCCTGCACGCTAGGTGATGGAGAAACTACCGATTGCAGTCTGCGTAGTGATAGCTGCGGCGGCGCTGGGCGCTGACCAGCCCGCACAGAGCGCAGCCATCCCCACCGAGATCACGCTGGGGCAAGCGGTCGAGTTGGCACTGGCACGTAATCCGGCGCTCATGGCGGCTCGAAACGGAATCGAAATGGCGGAGGCGGATGCCGTCAGTGCCGGGTTGCGGCCCAATCCGGAGATTTCGGTCGAATCGGAGAGCTATCCCTACTTCCGTTCCGATCCGGGCCCGTTCTTCAGCAACCAGGAAATCACCGCTAGGTTCGACTACGAAATCCAGACCAAGCGCCGGCTCAGACTGGGAACGGATGCCGCCAAGCTCTTCGTTCAAAGAGAGGCTGCGGTGTTCAATGACGTAGCGCGACGCTTGCGGCAGGACGTCCAAGAGGCGTTCTACGGCGTCTTGCTGGCCGAATCAAACCGGGCGCTAGCCGAGGCGATTCTGGATCAAACGGACCAGGTCATCGCCTTGAACCGGACACGGTTCGCGGAGGGGGAGATCTCCGGGCTGGAACTTACGCGCATCGAAGTCGAGCGCCTGCGGTTCGCTGACGACCTCTTCCAGGTGCGTTTGGAACTGCGCAATGCCAAGGCCGCGCTGCTCGCCTTGCTCAACGCCCCCGACCTCGGACTGGACTTGCAGGTGCAGGGAGACTTGAACTCGATCCCGGACCTGGGTATGCCCGTTGACGCCACCGGCGCGGATGCCCTTCGAATGGCGATCGAGATGCGACCGGATCTGCAAGCCGCGGTTGCGGAGGTCGAGAGCTCCGTTGCCCGGAATCGCTTTCAGCGCGCGATTTCAGCCCCGAACATCACAGTCGGAGGAGGGTACAAGCGAGACGGCCCGGACCACAGCTTGGTGGCTGAGGTGTCCGTACCCTTAACGATCTTTGATCGCAATCAGGGGGGGATTTTGCGTTCGGAGGCGGAAATGCGCCAAGCCGAGAACCTGTTCGCCGCGGCGCGCAACCAGGTCGCGCTGGAAGTGCGACAGGCCTACAACGCCGTCGAAGTGACGCGAGAGCGGGTCGAGTACTTGCAATCCCAGCAGGTCAAGCAAGCCGAGGAGGCCGTCGCAGTGACCCTGCAGGCGTACCGGCTTGGCGGAGCTCCGCTGATGAACTATCTTGATGCGCAGCGCCGATACCGCGACACGATGCGCATTCTGAACCAAGCTCTCTTTGATGAGCGGATCAGCCTGTTCGCACTGGCAGCGGCGATCGGGGGGGGACAACAGCGATGACCGGCCAGCCATCGGGGCTCTTTGGCCTCGGATGGACCGGAATCGCCGCCCTGCTTGCGTTTGGAATGGCGCTGGGGTTTTTCGGATACCCCTGGATTTCGTCCCCTCCGGAGGCGGCGGGCCTCGAAACCGCACACTTGTCCGAAGAGGAGGAGGCGGACGAAAGCGGCGGAGTACACATTTCAATTGAAGTCCAGCGCGCCAACGGCGTGGAACTGCGTCGGGCGGAAGTTCGCGAATTCGAATCTCTCCTGCATGTCACGGGGACGGTTTCGGCCGACCGGGCGCGCGTGGCGCGAATTCGGCCGCTGGCCCGCGGAGTCGTTGACCGTGTCTTCGTGCAACTGGGTGAGCGGGTCGAGACGGGCGACCCGCTCGTCAGCTACGACAACATCGACCTCGGGCTGGCGATCGGTGAATTCCTTGCAGCGGACGCCGACCTCCGCGGAACGAGAACCGCCCTTGAGGTCAGCGAGACGATTCTTGCGCGGAGCCAAGAGATGCTCAAGGTCGAGGCCGTCGCCCGTACGGAGCACGATCTCCTCGAGGCCGAGTTCCAGTCTGCCCTGGCGATGGTTTCCAGCGCGGAGGCCCTGGTGTCCAAGTTCGAGGAGCAGCTCCATCGATTCGGCCTCACCGAGGACGATCTGGAGAGATTGAAGCAGGCCGATGACACCGGCTATCACCGGACCGTTTCCCAGGCCACCTTGCATGCCCCCGCGCCGGGCATCGTCACCAACTACGATGTGGGCTCGGGCGAGGTGATCGATCCGTCAAGCGAACTCATTACGATCACCGACATATCCTCTGTATGGGTTCTCGCCAATGTCAATGAACGCGACCTGAACGCTGTTCGCGTGGGAAAGCCCGTGTCGATTCGGGTCGCGACTTATCCCGGAGAATCGTTCTTGGGCCGGATTGCCTACACCGGCGACACCGTGCGACAAGAGACCCGCACGGCGCTTGTCCGCTGCGTCGCAAGCAACCCCAGATCCCGTTTGAAGCTCGGCATGTTCGCCACTGTCGACATTCCGTCAGGAAGCGTCCACCGGTCGCTCGCAGTTCCGTCCGCGGCGATTCAGGAGGTCGATGGTCACTCGGTCGTCTTCCTACGCCGGACGGATGTCGAGTTCGAGCAGCGCGAAGTGGAGACAGGGCTGGAAGCAGATGGATGGGTGGAAGTCTCGGGGGAGGTCAGCGCTGGTGACAGAGTGATTGCATCGGGCAGCGCCTTCGCGAAGGAAAGCGTACCAAGCCACACGGTCGGTGGTGGGCACTAGATCGCATTTCCGCCCTCAAGGACCGCTGGACAGGCCTGGCAACGCGGCTCGACCTGGGACGTTCATTCCCAACGGGTGCTCCTAGGCCGACGGCGCTCTCCACGAGCAGGCGCGGAGCAGGCCCCGCCGGCACTCAGCTTGCAGTTCGTTGGCCCATCGCGCGCTCCTCGATCCAACGGTATATCGCGGGGAGAACAAGCAATGTTAGGAGCGTCGACGTGACCAGCCCCCCGATCACGACGGTCGCTAGCGGGCGCTGAACCTCCGCACCGGCCGTGGTGGACAAGGCCATGGGCACGAAGCCGAGACTGGCGACAAGGGCTGTCATCAAGACCGGCCGAAGCCGGATCTCCGCGCCGCGCAGGGCGGCCTCCGTGGGGGAGAGCCCTTCTTCTCGCATCTGGTTCAGACAACTCACGAGCACGACGCCATTGAGTACCGCCACGCCGAACAGGGCAACGAAACCGACCCCCGCCGAAATGCTGAACGGAAGATCCCGAAGATACAGCGCCACGATTCCCCCGCTAGCAGCCAGCGGCACGTTCAAGAAGACGATCGTGGCCATTCGGACAGAATGGAACGCCGTGTAGAGCAACGTGTAGATCAGCAGGAGCGCAAGCGGAACGATGAGGGCCAGCCGCAGCGAGGCCTGCCGGAGGTTGTCGAAGGTGCCGCCGTATGCGATGGTGTAGCCCGGCGGCAGCGATACGTTCTCCTCGATCGAACGCTGCACGTCGGCGACGAAGTTCCCGAGATCCCGCCCGCGCACGTTTGCCTCGACCGTGATTCGGCGCTGGATGTTCTCGCGGCTGATTTGGGCCGGACCCTCGTCGATCGAGATCTCGGCGAGTTCGGCGAGCGGAATGAGGCGCCCCCGGGAGTCGGCAACAGGAAGGTGCTTGATCCGCTCGACTTCGGAGCGATCCGAGGGTTGAAACCGGACCTGGAGCGGAAACCGTCTCTGTCCCTCGAGGATCTGGCCGACCGTCCGCCCTCCCATCGTCTCGACAGCCTCAAGCACCTGGGAGGCATTGATTCCGTAGCGGGCTATCTGCTCCCGCAGGATGCGGATTCGCAGGAACGGCAGACCGGCAGTTTGCTCGACCTTGACGTCGGCGGCGCCGGGGACAGTGCGGGTGGCCTGAGCGATCTCCTCGCCCACCGACCTCAGGCTGTCCAAGTCATCGCCGTAGAGCGTGATGGCCAGCTCGGAACGGATGCCCGCAATCAATTCCTGCACTCTCAATTCGATCGGTTGGGAGTAGCTGAAGATGTTTCCCGGCACCCGCTCACGGAGAGCGTCGTCGAATCTAGCGACCAATTCGGCCGCCTCCCCGCTCCCCTTCTGCGCCTCTTCCGGCTTGAGCAGGACATAGATGTCACTGGTCTCAACACCCATCGGGTCCGTCGGGATCTCCGCTTGCCCAGTGCGGGAAACAACACTGTCAACTTCAGGGAATTCCAGCAGCACTTTCTCGATCAGCGTCGTGCTCTTGATCGATTCGGAAAGGCTAACGCTGGGTAGCCGCCATGCCTGGACCGCGATGGAACCCTCGCCGAGCCGGGGAACGAATTCAGCCCCGAGGAAAGGAATCATGGCGAGCGACGCCGCAAAGACCAACAGGGCCACCAGCACGACGATCGACGGACGATCAACGGCCGCCCGAAGCGTTGGCAGGTAGGCGGCCTTGGCCCAGCGAAGCAGCCGGGTCTCGCGTTCCTTCAACCCCTTGCGAAACACCCACGATGCCAGCACCGGCATCAGCGTCAACGACAGGATCAGCGATCCGACAAGCGCGAAAATCACCGTCAGCGCCATCGGACGGAACATCTTCCCTTCCACGCCCTCCAGCGTGAGGATCGGCAGGTAGACGACGATGATGATTCCTACGGCGAAGACGATCGGCTTGGCAACCTCTCTGCCGGCCTCCAGGATTGCCTGCTCCTGGGACATGCCGGTACCCTTGCGGGCCGACACTTTCCGAACGATGTTCTCGATCATGACCACCGAACCGTCGACGATGAGCCCGAAATCAATCGCTCCCAGACTCATTAGGTTGCCGGACAGGCCCGCCCGTACCATCCCGGTGAACGCGAACAGCATCGACAACGGAATGGCGGTGGCGACAATCAAGCCCCCTCGCACATTGCCGAGCAGGAGCAGCAGGACGGCGACCACGAGTAGCCCGCCCTCGACAAGGTTCTTCTCGACTGTCGCGATCGTTCTCTGCACCAGATCGGTCCGGTCGTAGTAGATGTCGATTTCGACCCCCGGCGGCAGGGACCTGCGCGCATCCTCCAGGCGCTGCTTCGCCCGTTCGACAACGATCCGCGAGTTTTCACCCATCAACATCAGCACCACTCCAGTGACGGCCTCGCCCCGGCCGTCCCGCGTCACCGCGCCTTGGCGGACGAGTGGTTCAAGCACGACCTGACCCAAGTCCCCGATGTAGATGGGCGTGCCGCCCAGGGTGGCCCCTACGACGATGTTGCGAATGTCCTCCACGGTTTCGACGAGGCCCTCTCCTCGCACGAGATACTGCTCCTGGTTCTTTTCGATGTAAGCGCCGCCCGAGTTTGCGTTGTTGTTCTCGATGGCCTCGAACACCTGTCCGAGCGAAATACTCAGGCTGGCCAGCTTGTCGGCATCCAACTGGATCTCATACGTCTTGGCTTCGCCTCCGTACGCATTCACCTCCACGACTCCAGGCACCGAGCGCAGCTTGAAGGCGACGTCCCAGTCCAGGATGCTGCGCAGCTCCATCAGGGAATGGGTGTCGCTCCGGACCTCGAATTGGAGAACCTCACCCAGGCCAGTTGAGATCGGACCCAGCTCGGGCTTGCCGTAGTCTTCGGGAATGGCATCGTGCGCTTGCTCCATGCGCTCGATCACCAGTTGTCGCGCCAAGTAGATGTCGACGTCGTCGTCAAAGTACACGTACACCGCGGAAAGGCCGAACCGAGAGACTGACCGAATGCTCTCGATGCCGGGCAGACCGCTCAGCGCGGTCTCGACGGGGAATGTGATGAACTGCTCGACTTCGAGGGGGCTGAGGCCGGACGAGGTCGTCAGCACTTGGACCTGGTTGGGAGTCACGTCGGGAACCGCGTCGATCGGCAGAAGGTACATCGAATTGACACCCGTCCCGATAAGGAGCGCCGTCAGCACGAGAACAAGGAACTTGTACCGGAGGGCGAATTCGACAAATCGATGCATGCTGCTAGGCCCTAGTGGCTATGACCGATCAACTCCCGCAGGGTCGCGGTCTTCGCATAGAAGCTCCCCTCCGTGATGACAGTGTCCCCGGAGAAGAGCCCCTCCCGAATCTCGATCCAGCCATCGGCCTCGGCACCTGTTTCAACCTCGGCCAGCTCGAACGTCGAACCTGATCGCTTGACGAACACGACGGGCCTGCCACTGACGGTCTGGATGGCACTGCTCGGCACCGCCAGGGATTCGACAATGCTGCCGACTGGGATTTCCACGCTGGCAAACATCCCCAGCTTCAAGCGAGCCTCGGAGTTGCCGACCACACAGCGCACTCGAGCCGTCTGAGTGGCCAAGTTCATCGTGTCGCTGATATAGGTCACGCGTCCGCGAAATGCTGCATCCGGGTAGGCCGGCACGAGCACCGACACGTCCTTGCCTACACGAATCGAACCCAAGTCGTGTTCGTAGATTTCCGCGAGAACCCACACGCTCGATATGTCGGTTATGGTGAACAGCTCGCTCGCTTGGTCGATCGACTCGCCGGGACTGACTTCGAATGCGGTCACGATGCCTGGCGCTGGTGCGTGCAAGACGCTGATCGAGGCAGTCCGGTGGAAACCCGAATCATCCTCATCGCTCAGTCTCTGGACGTCTTCCTCAGTCAAGCCGAACCGATGGAGCTGCTCTTCGAACTGCGAAACCCACGCCTGTTTGGCATCGACCTGCGCTTGCGCGTCCCTTTGCCTGGCCGTGCGAATATCATGTTCCGTTCGCGCGATCGCCCCGACTTTCAGCATTTGCTCGCTTCGCGCTAGAACAGTCTGGTGCGCTTTGAGCGTAGCCAGCCAGCGCCGGAGGTCGGCGTGTGCCGAAAGGAATTCGCTGATCGCGAGGCCAAGCTCGATGTTGTCGTAGCTAGCGAGCGGGTCACCCGCTTTGACTCGGTCCCCGAGTCCGACGAATACCTCTTCTACAACGCCGCTACCCGGGGGGCGCACACGGGCGATCCGCCCCTGATCGGCGGTGACCACTCCGGAGACTTGGATTCGAGACTCGATTTCGCGGACGACCGCCTGCTCCGTTTGCAGGCCGCCAGCAATCTGCGCCTCGACCGGGATACTGACGACGCCTGTGGCTGAGGCTGCGTGCCCTTCTTCCTCGACTGCGTGCTGGTCCCGGGAATGCGAGGTTTCCGGCGCGCTTGACGTCCAAGAACGCAGCACGCCACCGAAAGCCATTCCGACTGCCAAGACAAGTGCGCCTGCAATCCATGCGCGACCCAGCTGTCGAGACTCCGGACTCATCGATGGCACGAGCGTAACCTTGTCGCCGGCCGAAGCCGACAGCGACCCTGGCTGTCTCCGGCGGCCAAGCCCAGCGAACCAGCATTGCGGAGCCGGGCGCGCTTGCGGCTCATCGAATCGAACTCCAGTTCGCACTTCGGAGTGCGGCCTTGGCCGCGCACTGAGGCCGGCACGCCCAAGCGCGGACACTCGCCTAAGAGCGGCCCCTGTCGCACCCCGTAAGTTTACCTCCGAACCACCGGGATTGTCGCCCGTCGCGACAGGCTTGCCGCGACCGGCTTTCGGGGTTCCGAGGCGCGGCCAATGGGTTATCGGACAGGAGCTTGGCCGCGGTGAGGCCGAGCGCGGCTAGATTCACCCGGCCCGGTCCTGCACACCGCTGGCGAGCGGGCGGGGCGACCTTCAGTCCGGATTGGCCGCGGCTTGCCACTGCCACGACTCATACGACGGAAAGCTCGAAACTACCGATTCGTTCTGGACACCTGCGTGCTTGGCGGTATCCGGCGCACGCTCTCGCTGGAGCTGTAAAGCCTTGATCAATTCTCCTCGAATCGAATCTACGGATTGACTGGGAGCGTCCAAAGCAGCAAAGCTGAGGATCATGCCGGACTTCGACATCGATATCGCCGCTCGCCTACGATCGATCCGGGCCGTTCCGGGCGCGCTGCGGTCGAATTCGCGGGCATACTTCCAGGCCTCGATCCGATTCGTGAGCAATTCCTTCCGGCATCCAGGCGTCGGACGAAGGGCCCCAGGGGACCCGCCCGGGCAGGTCTGGCGTGGCTCTGTGCTCGCATCACCCGTAGGACGCATACCGGCACGCTACTTTCTGATTCCCGTCGCCTGGTTTCTGATCAGCCTGTCAAACGTTCCGCCGGCCACGGGTCCGGCGAGCCTCCTCGGTTCGCAGGCACCCCAGCGTGAGGGCGGTCGGGACCGAAGAGGAATCGTCGAGACCTTCCAGACCGATGTGCCCGAGAGGCCCTACGACATAGTCCTCGGCAATCCAACAGCCAAATCGGTCACGGCGAGCGTCCTCGCATACTTGCCGACCGAAGGCTACATCGAGTTCGGCCTGCGACGGGGAGACTATCCGTCGCGGTCCACCAACGTTCGCCTGGAGCCTGGGAAGCCGCGGGAGTTGATCCTCGACGGCCTCGCTGCGAACTCGCGGTACTTCTACCGCTGGAGAAGCAGGGCGCGTCCCGAAGGCGAGTTCGGCGCGTCGGACGAGTTCACATTCCGCACGGGCCGGACGGACGGTGAATCGTTCGTGTTTACCGTTCAGGCCGATTCCCATTTGGACGGGCGAACGGACCCGCGTCTCTACGAGGCGTCCCTGCGCAACGCCAGGGCCGCCAATCCCGACTTTCATATCGACCTGGGTGATACGTTCATGACTGACAAGCGTCGCGCGGACCACCGGCAATCCCTGCCGCAGTACCTCGCTCAACGGCACTATTTCGGCTTGATCGGCAATGTCGCCCCGGTGTTTCTCGTGTCCGGCAATCACGACGGCGAAGGCAAACGCAGAGGTGCGATGGGAAACTGGGCGCGCCAGCAGCGCCGCACCTATTTCGCGACGCCGTCGGACGGCGCCGACGACAAGGGCAACTACTACGCGTGGGAATGGGGAGACGCGCTGTTCGTCACCTTGGATCCTTTCTGGGAAACCACGCGCGGCCGGCCGGCAGACGGCTACTGGGCGCGCACGCTGGGCGAAGCGCAGTTCCGCTGGCTTGCCAGGACGTTGAGAACCAGCAGCGCAAGATTCAAGTTTGTCTTCATTCACCACCTTGTGGGCGGGATCAATCAGGCCGCGCGCGGCGGAGTCTCCGCCGCTGGACTCTTCGAATGGGGAGGTAGAGGACTCAATGGCGACTACGAGTTCGATGATCGCAGGCCAGGTTGGGAACAGCCCATCCACCAGTTGCTTGTCGACACCGGCGTGACAATCGTGTTCCATGGCCACGACCATGTGTTCGCCAAGGAGGAACTCGACGGCGTCGTGTACCTGCTGGTTCCCCAGCCGGGCCTCAACCGTTACAGCGCACCACGCTCGTTGGACGGGGGCTACGAGAGTGCTGACGTCGTTGGCGGACCTGGCCATGTCCGAGTCAGCGTCTCAGCGGATGCCGCGCATGTCGAACTCGTACAGACCAGACGCGAAGGAACGGAACCGGGGAACGGACAGACAGTCTACGCCTACCAGGCCCGTCCTCGCTGCGGCGGTGACTGCCGGTGAGCGTCAACTCGTGGCCCCTGGCGGGCGGGGGCACAGCGACCGGGCTCCAACTCGGGCTGGTCGGCGTCGGTCCGCTTGACGCTCGAGGCGAGAGCGGCCGTGGCTCGCTCCCGCCCTCTCCCTCGCGAGCAATCCACGGGCAGTATGCTTGAGATGAATCCCGAGACAAGGCTCTTGAGCCTTGGGCCAGCCCAGAATTGAGACCCCTCCGAATGAAATGCCTTCTCCCAATCGCGCTGCTCCCGGCCATCGCCGTCGCAGCAACCGGCGGAGCCAATGTCGTGCTGATCGTTTCTGACGATCAAGGTTACGCGGACATCAGCTGCTACCCGCACCCCGACGAAGTCTCGACTCCCAACATCGACCGACTGGCCGCCGAGGGCGCTCGCCTGACGAACGGCTACGCGAGCTGCCCGGTGTGCGCCCCCACCCGCGCCGGGATCCTCACCGGCCGGTACCAGCAGCGATTCGGGTTCTATACAGCCGCTGATTCGCGGGCCGGATTGCCCCGATCCGAGACCACGCTCGCCGACCTGCTCCGGGACGCGGGCTACGCCACCGGGGTGTTCGGCAAGTGGCATCTAGGGTACGAGCCGCACTTTCGGCCCCTCAAGCGAGGATTCGACAATTTCTACGGATTCCTGGGTCATGGCGGCCACGATTACTTTGACCTGTCGATCACCGACGAAGTCACGTCGATTTACCGCGATGGGCACCCGATCGATGATTCCGGCTACCTGACCCGGAACATTACCCGCGAGGCAATCGCGTTCATCGAGAGGAATCGCGACCGACAGTTTTTCTCGTATGTGCCCTACAACGCCGTTCACAATCCCATTCAAGCGCCGGAAGACCACATCAGGCGCTTCTCGAACCCGAACCCCGTGCGCAACACGTATCTCGCGATGCTGGCCATCATGGACGAGGGAATCGGCGCGATCCTCGATACCCTGGATCGCTTCGACCTAACGGAAAATACCCTTGTCATCTTCCTGTCCGACAATGGCGGTGCACGCGGCACGACGGCGGTCAACGGCGCGCTGAGGGATTACAAGCACAGCGTCTACGAAGGTGGAATCCGCGTGCCCTTCCTGCTCCGATGGCCGGCTCGCATCCCGGCCGGGACGGTTTCGGACGAGCCCGTCATCTCCATCGACGCGTTCGCAACAGCACTCACTGCGAGCGGCGTCGATTTGCCCGCGAATCTCGACCTCGACAGTCGCGACATCCTGCCAGCAATTACGGGCAACCTGGAGCGTCCCTTACACGATGCGCTGTATTGGAACTGGATCGACAAGGAGTCGGACAAGGGCTGGGCGATCCGCATGGGGCGCTGGAAGCTGCTGGTCGACAACGGCGGCCTTGAGTTGTACGATCTGTCGGCGGACATTTCGGAAACGCGAAACCTAGCCTCCGCGGAACCTGCAATCGTCGACCGGCTTCACGCCAAGTACCGAAATTGGCAGGAACGGATCGTGCCGCGAATTCGGCGGAACCGCTGACGGTTGCGGCCACTAGCCCTCGCCGGCAGGCACTACAGCGTCGGCACTCCCAAGAGCGTCAGCGCCGCCTTGAAAATCCCGAACAAGCCTTCGCCCGCCACCAGTCCCGAGGCGATGGCAAAACTCAGCTTCTTGGCACTGGCGGGAGAGGATCGCTGCCAGATCACCAGCGCCAGGGACCCGAGGAAGATCACCAACGAATAGAACGCCTGCACGATGAAGGCGATACCGATGGCCAGGCCGCTCGGTAGATACGGTGCCACGACCGGAATCCGCCGCAAGACCGACAGCAAGGCACCGAACGCCGCCCCGGCCACAACGGCGGTCTCCGCGTGGGGAGGCAAGGCGTCCAGGCCTTGGGTCAGCAACTCCGCCATTGCCTTCCAGGCGAATGCCGCCGGCGCAGGCAGTTGCTCCCCGCCCAGCGGATACGCGCTGGTCACGAGCAGATAGGCCGGAATGCAGAACAGCACCCCCGCCCCGATGCCCCAGAGCTGCGCGATGAACTGGCGGCGGGGGGAAGCGCCGACCAACCGACCGGTCTTGAGATCTTGCATCATGTCGGCCGCCTGCGACGCTCCGGCACCGGTCACGGCGGCGGCCATGAGGTTGGTGCCAAGGCTGCCGGGGGCCAGCCCGCCATAAACGAGCTGAGTGACCTTGCCCATCCCTCCCACCGGATTGATGTCGGTCTCGCCCGTGGATCTCACCGCGACGGCGGCCAATGCGAACGAGAGAACCAGCGCAAGCACAGTCAGGTGCGGTGGGATTTCAAATAGGTACCAGGCAGCGACTGTGGTCCCGATAGCGGCGACCGCGAGACCGTTGCGCCACCATGCCGTGGGGATTCGCTCCCCGGCCACTTCGCCGGTCCCCGTCACCGAGCCGACCTTGAACGCCCGAATGAACGTGCGCCAGCTCAGCGCCAGGGAAGTAAGTGCCTCTGAAACCATGATCGCCACGCCGGGCCACAGGAGCCATCCGCGCGGACCATCCGTGTAGCTCATGATTTCGCCCGACACCCAGCCGTTGGCTTGCGCCCAAGGGCCCAGAACCCCCCATGAGACCACCGCGCCGAGCGCCAGGCTCGCACCGACCCGCGGCCCGATCAAGATGCCGGCGCCGAACAGCATCGGCCCGAAGTAGAGCTGGAATCCCCACGCCGCGGCGACGGTTAGTGCTCCAATGCCAAGGATTTCAGTGGGCGGCATCTCCAGGTCCGGAATGAAATAGGTCAGCAGCGTAAACGCTCCGGCCAAGGCACCTGCCCAAAGCAGCGCACGGGCTTTCTCGACCGCCTCGCTCGCCTTGGCGAACATCGCCAGGATGGTCTCCGCTGTCGCCGTGCCGGTCGGGAAGCGAAGCTTGTCGACCTCGATCATTTGGCGGCGCAGCGGAACGGCGAAAAAGACGCCCAAGTAGGCGATTGACAGGGCCCACAGGAACATTCCAGGCAAGGGGATCTGGAAACCCAGCAAGTTCATTGCCGGGATCGCAGCCAGCAAGCCCGCGGCCGACGCCATCGTACCGGCAGCCGATCCAGTGGTCTGGGTAACGTTGCACTCCAGCACAGACAGGGAGCGCCCCAACGACATGAACAGAGCGAAACCGAGGATCGCGGCGATCAACGACCCGCCGAACGACCAGCCTATCTTCAGGCCCATGTAAATGTTCATGCACGAAACGATTCCGCCAAGAAGGCAGCCGGCAATGATCGAGCGCGCCGTCAACTGCCGTTCGTCGGCCGTGGGCCAATAGATCTGTTCGCTCGCGGAAGGCGTGGATTCGGCAGCAGTTTCGTTCATGTCAGACCGGCTCCGCATGGCGGCAAGTCGATGCACAGCCTACCAGAACGCAGCCCGGCCACCCAATTGCTTCAACCGGCCGCGAGCGGTGTTCCGCCGGCAGGTGGGATGCAGTTGGAACCGGCTGCCCAGCAGGTGGTCGCCGGCATCAGTTGGGCCGCGCGCTTCGACGGCAAGAGAGGCTCGGTCCCTTTGCTAGACTCGGACTTATCGCAGCGCAAATGACAGTCGCGGCAAAACCAACGAAACTCGGCACCGCAGAATTCATCGCCCAGTGCCGCGACGTGCTGATTCCCGTACCCGGTACGACACTCGCGTACTTCTCGGCCATTCCGCTCGACACGCCGGATCAGGACCACCTGATCAACGACCCGATCACCGCGTTTCCCCCCGGGCTTTCGACAATCATTCCGAACCTCCGGCTGGTGTACGTGCCCTACCTGGAACGCACCGAACCCGCGTCGAAGGACGCTCCCAACGTCGTGATCTCGTTCCAACAGCCGCCGCAGGAGATCCGACGGCTCTCCGCCTTCGAAACTGTCGGCGAAGAGGCGTATCTGTTCATTTCCGCCGGGTTTGGAGAGGACACGGATATCCATGACGTGCTCTTCGGGGCCTTGGCGCAGCAGATCGTGTCTTCGTCAAACGCGGCATTCGTCGCGCCGTTTCACAAACTGGTGGCCACCGAATTGAGAAATCGCGTCCACGGGGAAGTCGGGGATATCGCCTGGGATCTGAAAAAGAGCTTGCTCGGTCTGCAGTCCGACGAGCAGAAGCGCTCCGACCTGCTCAAGAGCTATCTCAACCAGGCGCTTCGGGACACGGTGGCGTTGTACCTGCATGGCCTGTGCTGCGACATCGACCTCCGGGCCAACCCGAAACAGCTGGCCAGCAAGTACATACGCAAGAGGCTGCTCGTCATCAAGGACCACCTGCCTCCACCCGAGGGTGTCGGACTGTTTCCCTCCGACCTCCCTGGGTAGCGCCCGGTTAGCGTTCAGGGCGCCGGCTGCGTGGCGATCTGGCTGCGGCACCGTTGTGCCTCGGCGTGCGCAACCTTCATCGACTGCTCGACATGAACTGCCAGCTGCCGTAAGTATCCCTTGATCGTGGCGATACCGTCCGTGTTACGGTTCCTCGCCGAATCGAGCAGGTCCGCGACTGCGGCGTTGTAATACCGCCGGACACCACCCGACAACGAAGCTAGCAGCGCGTCGGTCCGGTCCAGCCAAAGGAATGTTTCGACCGCGTAGCTGAGCCTTTCCGGCTCGCGCCCGAGGGCCTGCACGGAGAGCTTGACCTGCTCCAATTCGTCGAGCATCGTCGCATGCTGCTCAACATAGGATGCCGGCGCGCCGTCCTGGATCCACTCGCGCGGCTTCAGCGCGATAACAACCTTCGTGGCGGTCTCCACGTTCTCCACCAACTCGGCGGCAAGTTCCTCGACCTGCCACCGGGGGAGCATTCCATCCCCCTGGGCAAGAGCTGTGGGCAGCCAAACCACCACCAGAAAGAGGACTCGAATCGTGGTCATTGCCCCAATGGTACTGAACCGTCGGGACGCGCATGGCTAGCGCGCGGGAGTCTATGATAACTACTGATCATCGGTATGCGCGGATCTAGAATTGCAGCTCTGTTTGTCGGAGCGACTTTCCTGCTGCCCCCAGTCCTGGCGCAACAACCTCTGGGATTCGAATACTTCGAGCAGCACATCCGACCGCTCCTGGCCGAGCACTGCTACCAGTGCCATAGCGTCGAGACGCTGGCGATGGGCGAGTTCCGGCTCGACTCCAAGGAGAATTTGCTGCGAGGGGGTAGCCGTGGGCCCGCGATCCATCCTGGCGACCCGGATGGCAGCCTGTTGCTCAAGGCGGTCTCCTATCAGTCGCTCAGCCTGAAAATGCCACCGACCGGCAAGCTGTCCGACGAGCAAATCGCGCGGCTCCGGGTGTGGATCGAGATGGGCGCCCCGGACCCGCGTTCCGCGGAGATGCAGGAGGCCGTCCAGGAAGGGATCGATATCGATGCCGGCAAGCAGTTCTGGAGTTTTCGCCCGGTCAAGAACCCCGCACCGCCGGCGACTCCTGGTGACACCTGGGTCCGCACCGCTGTCGATCGTTTCATCCTCGCCAGAATGGCTTCCGAGGGTCTCCGACCCGCTCCTGCGGCCGACCGCCGGACCCTCCTACGGCGAGTCACGTTCGACCTGACCGGGTTGCCGCCCACGCCACGCGAGATCGAAGCGTTCCTCGCAGACCCCGCCGCTGATTCGTACGAGAGGGTGGTCGAGCGATTGCTCGCTTCCCCGCACTACGGCGAGCGTTGGGGCCGTCACTGGCTCGACCTCGTGCGCTGGGCCGAAACCAACGGGCACGAATTTGACAACAACAAGCTCGATGCGTGGCGCTTCCGCGACTACGTGATCGAATCGTTCAACACCGATCTTCCGTACGACCGATTCCTCAAGGAGCAGATCGCCGGAGACCTGCTCCCGCCTCGCCTTGCCGCGGACGGCACTCACTTCGTGAATCCCGTTGCTTCCGGCATGTACTGGCTGTGGGAGGTCCTCAACTCGCCGACGGACTCGATCAAGGCGCGCGCGGACCAGATCAACAATCAGATTGATGTGATTTCGAAAGCGACGCAAGGTCTGACGGTTGCCTGCGCCAGATGTCACGACCACAAGTTCGACCCGATTCCGACCGCCGACTACTACTCATTGTTTGGGGTGCTCGGCTCGACACAGATGAGTGAGATCTGCATCGACTCGCCCGAGCGGGAGCAGGAGATCCGGGCAATCGGCCGTGAAATCCAAACCTTGAACCGTGAAATCGAATCCCTGCTGGAGCCGGCCAGGGCACGCGGCGCGAAGTCGCTGGGGGAGCGGCTCCTTGCGGCGGCGCCGGAAATCGGTGCCGAGGAGCAGTCCGCCACGGCCGCCGAATTGGCATACGCGCTGACCGAACCGAGTCATCCGCTCTATCCGTTCGCCAAGGCCGCCAAGCTGGATCCCGGCCCGTTGTTCCACAGGGGAATGGACCGCCTGCGGGAAGAGCTGGCGGAGTGGAACGCGAAAGCCGACCCCGGGCACCCGATCTGGACGGAACGACAGGACGAGACCTACGAAGATTTCGAGGGCGGCTTCGGGAGATGGAACGTGACCGGGGCGGCATTCGGTGACGGTCCAGTCCGAAGCGGGCCGCGGGACTTCGGGTTGGCCGGATCGGCGGGGCAAGCCTTCGCCGGATCCTTCAGCGGCGGCTCGAACAGGTTCGTCGGGACGCTGACGACCGACAAGTTCCGCATGCCGGCGAGATACGTGCATGTCCGGATGGCTGGCAGGAAGTACGCGCCGCAATCCAAGGAAACAGCCCCCCTCCGCTTCACGGTAATTGCCGACGAGCATAAGTCCGGCCACGCGATGCCTTCCGACAACCGGCTGCGGTGGCATACGATCGCCATGACAAAGGAGCGTGGACGGATCTGCGCGATCGAGATCGTCGACCGTGACCGCGACGGGGCCATCGCAGTTGACCAGATCATCTTCTCGGGGGACCGCAAGCCGCCGCCGATAGCGGCCCCCCCCGACGCCCGGATCCTCGAGCTGGCAAACGACAAATCGATTCGCTCCCTGGAGGACTTCGCGGACGCCTACCAAGCGCTGGCCGAGGGCTTGTCCGGCACGTCAGCACGCTCGCCCAAGGACGACGCGTTGCTGTCGGCGATTCTTGGGATCGGCAGTCTGCCCGACGCCAAGGAGCATCTCGCGAAGCCGGAAATCGAACGCCTGGAGGAGCTGGCAACCCGTCGTGGTGTGACGGAAGACAGGATCCCGGCATCGACATTCGCCATGTCAAGCCAGGACTGGAGGCCTGCGGATTCGCCAATCCATGTCCGGGGAAACCACGAGAACCCGGGGGAACTCGTCCCACGGCAATACTTGCAAGTCATAGCCGGAACGGACCAGAGGCCGTACAGGAACGGTTCAGGACGGCTGGGAGTCGCTAGCTGGATCGCAAGCGATCAAAACCCGCTGACGGCGCGGGTGATGGCCAACCGCGTCTGGCACCACCATTTCGGCCGGGGCATCGTGCCCTCCACGGACGACTTTGGGCGGATGGGCGAACGGCCCAGCCATCCCGATCTGCTCGATCACCTTGCCACCCGGTTCATGGCTTCCGGCTGGTCCGTGAAGGACCTGCACCGTTCGATCGTGCTCTCGAGCACCTATCGCATGAGCAGCGCCGGATCGGAAGGCGCCGGCAGGCGCGACCCGGCGAACCGCTTGCTCTCGCATTTCCCCGTCCGGCGGCTGGAAGCCGAGGCGATCCGTGACTCGGTGCTGGCTGTGGCCGGTTCGCTCGACACCACGGTCGGCGGCCCGAGCGTTCCGCCCCATATCAGCGAGTACCAGGACGGGCGTGGCAAGCCGCTGTCGGGACCGCTTGACGGCCTGGGGCGGCGCAGCGTCTATACCCAGATCCGCCGCAACTTCCTGCCGCCCCTGTTCCTTGCCTTCGACTATCCGTTGCCGATATCGACGGAGGGCCGGCGGGGCGTGTCAGCCGTGGCGTCTCAGGCACTGCTCATGCTCAACAACGAGTTCGTCTCCGGGCAGGCCGCCAAGTGGGCGGCTCGGGTCAAGAGATCTCGAGCGGTACCCAGGAACCGGATTCAGGACATGTACGTGCAGGCGTACGGACGTCCCCCCGTGGAAGCGGAGATCGAGGAGATAGAGCGGTTCCTGGCAGTGCAGGCGGATGCCCGGGCGGGTTCCGATGGCGAGGCGGGGGACGCTTGGACAGACTTGGCCCACGCCCTGCTCAACACCTCCGAATTCCTGTTCGTGCGGTAGGCGGGGACACGACAGGATCGGCTATGCTTGAACCTCAAGGACACATCATGCTGCGCATCGTCGTCGTTTCGCTCCTGGCTTGCAGCCTGGCACCCGCTGAATCGGTCCCCAACCGGCTGACCACCGATGAGAAGTTGGAAGGATGGCAGTTGCTGTTCGACGGCTCCACATCGACCGGCTGGGAGGGCTTCCAGAACACGCCGTTCCCCGAAACATCCTGGGCGATCGAGGACGGCACGATCCGCACCCTGGCGGACAACAGCGGCGGCGACATTGTCACCGTGAGCGAGTTCGAGAATTTCGAGTTGGTCTTTGACTGGAAGCTGGTCAGGGGCGGCAACAGCGGCGTGAAATATCTGGTTCAGAAGGCTTGGGCGAGTCCTGGTTACAGACCGCATCTGAGCCCGGAAGCGAAGCGCCGGTCCATGCTCCGCGCGACCGGCCCGGAATACCAGTTGCTGGACGACGACAACCTCAACAAGCGCAGGACGGGGTGGGAGTACTCGAGTTGCGGGTCGCTCTACCTGCTCTACAAGCCGTCCGAAGACAAGCCGGTTCGGCCCGCGGGCGAGTGGAATACCTCGAGAATCCTCGTTCGGGGCACGCACGCCGAGCATTGGCTCAACGGCAAGAAGATCGTCGAATTCGAGTTCAACTCGATGGACCTGTTCGAGCGAGTCGAGCGGACCAAGTTCAAGCGTGTTCCAGGCTTCGGGTTCAAAGGCCCCGGACACATCGCGCTCACCCACCACAATCACCCTGTCTGGTATCGCAACATCAAGATCAGGGCCTTGCAGGGACCAAGGGTTACGGACTACCTGCCAGGCAGGCTGTTCGACCCGAATGGGCTGATTCCGCCGCCGCCGCGCTTTCCCCAGCCGGGGGACCCGACCCAAGCGACCGCATCGAGCGCTTCGCGCTAGCTCCCCGGGGAGATACGCGGCTCGCACTTCGAGCCTCCTGCCTTACGCTGAGAATGCACGGCGCTTCGCTGCCTTCCCCGTACGGGATGCCGGCAGCCTTGCGCCCGCGCATTCCGCTCCGGGTGAATCTCAATGTTATTCGTGTATCGTCTAGTTCCCGCACTTCTGGCACTGATGCTGTGCCCTTGGCAAGCGTCAGCAGACACCGTGATCCTGACGAACGGCGACACGCTCTCCGGCAACATCCGAAGGGTGGAAGACGGGACGCTTGTGCTGCAGTCGCGCTTGTTGGGGACGCTGCGAATCCGGTGGGACTTCATCGAGTCCATCCGCAGTGAATCAAGGTTCTCGATTCTGACGGAAGCCGGAGACCTGTGGGAAGGGCAGGTAACGCGCACTGCCGGGAAGACCGCAATCAGCAGCGAAGGACGGACCGTTGCGACTCTTGATTCGGATTCAATCGCGAGGATTGTCCCGGGCAGGCTCAGGAAAGGCCTGCTCCAGGTCCTGACGGCAACCAGCGGGACGGCGGACCTGGGTTACAGCCTGGCACGAGGGAACCAGAACCAGACACAGTCGTCGCTGGGAGCGAGGGCCGACTATAGATCGGTGCTATACAAGTTCTCGGGCCGGATCGATTCGTTGTTCGCCCGCCAGGACGGGGCCAGGTCACAGAGCCGTCACGCTCTGAACATGCGTCTGGATCGATTTCTGAGCGCGCGCGCCTTCTCCTACGGACTCTCCGGGTTCGAGCGCAACGAGCGTCGGAGGCTCGACTTGCGAACCCAACTTGGCGGTGGCATCGGCTGGCACTTGGCGGACAGCAAGGCGATGGAGCTCTCGGTGCTTGGCGGTTTCGCCTATGTCCACGAGCGATTCCGCGATCTGGACGACCGCGCCACTGGCGAAGGATCGGTTGGTCTCGAATGGAACGTGGCGCTGTTCAGGGGAGTGCGACTATTGACGCAGCTATCGGTCCACCCGGACATGGTTGACCGAGGCCGTTTCCGGATGGAATACGACAGCACGCTCCGGCTGCCGATCGCAGGCCGCTTCACCTACTCCCTGCGGCTGTTCGACCGCTTCGACAGCCGGCCTGCGGCGAGGGTCGAACGCAACGACTACGGCATCGTCAGCGGGCTGGGCATGAGATTCTGACGCCGGCCGGTCCGTCGGAGCGGGCCGCGGAAGGCGCTACCCGCCAGCCGGTTGCGGGACCTGCCCGGCAACTGTCGCTTCAGCCAGCTGTGTTCGTAACGGTCTACCCGGCACGAGCGCGAACCGAACAGCTATCTGTGGTCTCCGCTACCGCCCCGGCTGGCAACGCGGTCTGGCGACACCGGTCAAGCGGACTTGCGCGTCCAGCAGTGGGAGAGCATGCGGCGTGTCGAACTGAGCAGTCGCCGGGAGTCAAGTCAGGGCGTGCGCCGTTGACTGCACGACCGAACGCTCAATGTGAGCGATGGCCTTGCCGATGTCCCGTCCGATCAGATCCATCATGCGAAGTTGGTCGATGCGAGGTGCGACCCGCTCCAATTCTTTGGCTCCGATGAGCGCTCCGAGAACACCGCATGCGTCAAGAAGACAAACCAGGGCTAAGTCTCTGGGATCGGGAATCTCGTCGGAGAAGAGAACGTCGATATGCGCCATGACCTCGCGCTTGGCCCGTCCGTCGACCGGGAAATAGCGCGGTGACCTGAAGATCCAGAGGTGTGCGATCGTCTCCTGCAGCAACTTCTTTTGTTCCCGCCTCAGAATCCCTTGCCCGACCAGGCTCGCTAGGGCGTGCTCTTGGATCGCGGCCGTTTCCACCTGCGCCAGCGTCTCGATCCAGTCCTTCGCATCCCGGGCCGTCTCGCTGGCTGCAATGCGTTCAAGAACCCCGTCAAGCATTGGATTGCCGGTCGGCTGGCAATCGGAAACCACCACGCGCTCAAGGTCTGTGTCGAGCCGGTCAGCGAACGCCAACTCCATCAGGACGGAGCCTGTCAGGGCCAGTTCCAGCGTCGTCTTGCCAACCGACAGGAGAATACCTTCCTCGTCGTCCAAGAGGAGCAGAATGACTTCTTCCGGGAAAGTCAGCACTGACAGACTCCGCTCATTTGAATCGAGACTCGCGGCGAACGCCTCCGGAAGGAATCAGGCAGTACCCGCGACGGCGGGCTGTCGGCGTTGCGACAAATTAGGATCATCCGGAATCCGCTCGCGCAAGTTCAAGAACAGCGTAACTCACCGTTCGTCGGAAGCAGCGATTGGCCCGGATTCTGCGCGCGCAGGACTGCGGCTTGGAGTTCCCCCCACCCTCTTTGGGCAGATCCTTTTGCGCGGGACCCCACAGCGGCCAAACGCGCGTGAGAGCGCCCCGAGCCGGCGGCTGCGAGAAACCGTCCTTCCGTGATCACCCGCCGGGACTCTCCGGGCAACTCGCCACCTATTGAATCGGCAGCGTAGGTTCCGGCGCCTCAACTTCGTCGTCAAGGTCGATCTCGTCGGTCCGAGGCACGACGCTACACGCCGCGACCACGTCACCTTCATCGAGATTGACGAGCCGCACGCCCTGAGCGGAACGGCCCGTCGCGCGGATCTTGTCGGACTCGATCCGCAGGATCTTGCCATTGCGGGTGATGATCACCACCTCGTCGTCCGCCAGCACCTTCATCACGGTTACCACGTCGCCGTTGGAGCGCGTGATCTTGGTGTTGATCACACCTCTTCCGGCACGGGCTGTCAGGCGGTACTTGGAAAGCTGCGTTCTCTTGCCGTAACCCAGCTCGTTGATGGTCAGCACCAGATGGTCTTCCGAAGCACACAGCAGCCCGATCACGACATCGCCCTCGTCGATGCGAATTCCGCGGACGCCCCCCGCGACCCGGCCCTGTGCCCGGACGCCTCCGTTCTCGAAGTGGATGGCCTGGCCGCGACGGGTGGCGATCAGGATGTGCTGGTCCGGTTCGCAGAGGCGCGCCGAGACCAATTCATCCCCCTCGCCCAAGATCAACGCGATGATGCCGCGCGACAGCGGGCGAGCGAAGACATCCAAGGTGCATTTCTTGACCCTGCCATTGCGCGTCACCATGACGATGAACTTGTTGGGATCGAACTCCTGCACCGGCAGAAAGGCCTGCACCGTCTCGTTCGGCATGAAATTGAGTAGATTGACGATGTTGCGCCCGCGCCCGGCAGCCGCCACTTCGGGAATGTTGTAGACCTTGAGCCAGTAAACGCGCCCCAGGTTGGTGAACACGAGGATGTACGAGTGCGTCTTCCCGATGAAGAGGCTCTCCACGATGTCGTCCTCGCGGGTTGCCATGCCGCGGCGGCCACGCCCGCCGCGAGACTGCTTCCGGTAAGTATCGAGGGACGTGCGCTTGAGATAGCCGTTCTTGGTCACGGTGACGACCATATCCTCGTTGGCGATCAAGTCCTCGATCGAGATCTCGCGGACCTCGCCGCCGATCTCGGTTTTCCGGTCGGAACCGAACTTCTTCGCCATGGCACGCAGTTCTTCGATGATCACCTTGTTGAGAATGGCGTCGGACTCTAGGATCTCGAGGTAACCGGCAATTTTCTTCTGGAGCTCCGCGAGTTCGTCCAGGATCTTCTGCCGCTCCATACCGGTCAGGCGCTGGAGCTGGAGCTCGATGATGGCCTGGGCCTGGCGTTCGGTGAAGTCAAAGGGCAGGAAACGGTTCGGCGCCGCATCCGACGAATCCAGGAAATCGGCGCTCAGGTATTGCCGGAAATCGATCTCGATCTCCCCCGTCAGGCCGAGCTTGGCTTCCTTGGGGTTGCGCGAGGCGCGGATCAAGGCGATGACCTCATCGATACGCAGTAACGCCTTGGCGAATCCGAGCAGGATGTGCTCGCGCTCGCGGGCCTTGCGCAACAGGTAGTTCGTGCGCCTGCGCACGACATCCTGGCGGTGGGCGATGAAGAGCTTGAGGTACTCGATCAGGCCGAGCTCTTTGGGCCTGCCGTCCACGATCGCCAGGATGGCCACGCCGGACCCTTGCTGGAGATCGGTGTGCTTGTACAGATTGTTCAGCACGACCTCGGGCTGCTCGCCACGCTTGAGCTCGAAGACAACGCGCATGCCGCGCCGGTCGCTCTCGTCACGGATATCACTGATGCCTTCGATCTTCTTCTGGTTGATCAGGTCGGCCGCCTTCTTGATGAGCCGCGCCTTGTTCACCTGGTACGGAATCTCACTGACGGTGATCGCGTACCGGTCCTTGCCGATCGACTCGATGTCGGTCCTTGCCCGGACCAGGATATGGCCCCTGCCTTCCCTGTAAGCCTGGATCATGCCCGCGTTCCCGCACAGAATCCCGCCGGTCGGGAAGTCGGGACCCTGCACCATCGAAATAATCCGTTCGAACCTCGTGTTGGGATGCTTGATCAGCTGGATCGTAGCCTCGACGAGTTCGCGAAGGTTGTGAGGCGGAATATGTGTAGCCATCCCCACGGCGATTCCGTTCGATCCGTTCACCAGCAGGTTCGGAGCGGCGGCGGCAAGGTGCTCGGGCTCTTCGGCCGAATCATCGTAGTTAGGCCGGTAGTCGACCGTGTCCATGTCGATGTCTTCGAGCAACACTTCGGCGTATGGCGCCAGACGCGCCTCGGTGTAACGCATTGCCGCAGGCGGGTCGCCGTCGATCGATCCGAAATTCCCCTGGCCGTTGACGAGGAGCTGGCGCATGCTGAAGGGCTGCGCCATGCGGACGAGCGTGTCGTAGATGGACGCGTCGCCGTGGGGATGGTATTTGCCCATCACCTGCCCCACGATTCGGGCGCACTTGCGGGGAGGGCGATTCGAACGCAATCCTTCTTCCCGCATGGCGTACAGGATGCGTCTCTGGACCGGCTTCAGACCGTCTCTCACATCGGGCAGGGCACGCCCGACAATGACTGACATCGCGTAGTCGAGATACGACTTGCGCATCTCGTTTTCGATGTCGATTGGGCTAACCCCGATCCCGCTCCCAACTCCGTCAAATGGCAACTGTCCGGAATCGTTCAAATCGTCTTCTGGCATATAACCTGTAGTAGAGGGTAGCTCCTAATTATACAACAGATAGGCACTTCAGCCGTCTCGCGGAAGCCGGGCCAGGCCCCGCCCCCCGCGATTTCCGCGAACGAGTTTCGCGACATCATGCTGACCGGAGCCACCGGGTTCATCGGCCGTTTCTTCCTGAGCGAACTCTTGCGGCAGAAAGCCGAAGTAAGGGTCCACTGCATCGTCCGGGCCGATAGTGTCGCACACGGGCACGAGCGCATCCGAGCCGCGCTGCAACAGGCGGAGGTCTGGGACGATTCCTTTGCGCCTCGCATCGAGGCGGCGATAGGCGACATTGGCCACACCCGGTTCGGCCTTGCCACCGGGCACTTTGACGGCCTGTGTGGGCAGATCGACGCGGTCTATCACCTGGCGGCCGACATCAATCTCCTGTCTTCCTACCTCGGGATACGCAAGATCAACACATTCGGCGTTCGCGATGTACTCGAGTTATGTTTGCGCAAGCGCTTCAAGCATTTGTACTACGCGTCCACCATGGGTGTTTTCCCGCAATATTCTTGCGGTTTCGCCAACGAATTCAAGGACGACCCCATCGACCACCAGATGCAGCCGGATCTGGCAAGCATGAAGAAGACGTTTCCGGTCGGCCTGCTCGGCTATCCGTGGAGCAAGCTGACATCGGAGCAGGTGCTTCGGTTCGCTCAGCAGGCCGGCATGCCGCTGGCGATTCTTCGACTGCCGCAAACCAACTTGTCCAGCACGGGATACAGCCCGGTAGACGACCTTGCGGTTCGGATGTTTGCCGCGGAGGCCCAATGTGAAACCCTGCCCGAGGGATTCACGTTTCGATCCAGCAACGAGGCTGTCGACACGCTGATCCGGGTCTGCGTCGCCATATCCCTGAACGAGAACCGCCGTTTCACGATCTACCATTGCTGCAACCCGCAATTGGACCAGTACGACTTGGAGCCAGCCGATTTCGGGTTCTACTCGCCCCAGATGCCTTACGACTCGTTCAAACGGGCCTGCCAGGCGCGCGGCGAAGGCTCACCGCTCCACGGCTACTGGACCGTGCTCGACCATTTCGCTCGGTATTGGTTCAGCAGGAACAAGCCGCAGGACCGGCTGCCGATCTGCGATCGCGCCATCCGAGAGGACTACCCCCTCCCCATCGAATGGACCGGGACGTTGACCAAGCTTAGAAGGTCCCATCTATGGGTTGAGCGCCATCGTCGGGAATGGCCGTATGTTGTTCCGGAGAGCCGTCTGGACTTCGACAACCTAATGGCTCGGGCCGAGCGCTATGCCGGGGAGTCGGACGTCTCCTTCGACGCAGCCTATCCGGACTGGAAATGCCAAGCTCTGCGGCAGTTAGTCGGGGCATTGAAGGCGCCGGAGGCTAGGCTCGACGAGGCCAAGTTCGGAAATGTCGTCTTTGATCTGAGCCGTTTCCTGCACCACAACACCGAGTTCGCCCGGGAAGTGCAGCGTCACCCAGAGATAGAGCGCGAGCCGATAGCCAAGCCTGTTTTCATCGTGGGGGTCAATCGTAGCGGCACGACCCTGCTTCACCGGTTGATGGTGCGCGACAGACGGTTTTGGGCACTGCGGTTGTACGAGCTTGTCCAGCCGGTCCTGTCGAGCGGAGACTACGCCGCCGTCGCGGGCACACCGAACGATCCACGGAGGGCGCGGATCGAGGAAGCGTACCGCGCTTTCGATATTTTCAAGGTCCTGGAAGGCGTCCACCCCTTCGGCATCGACGAGCCGGAAGAGGAATTCCCAATTTTCAAGACTACCTTTTCGTCCTGGACCTTTGGCGCTCAATTCCATGTGCCCGATTACAGCCGGTGGCTGGCTGCGAACGGTTTGCGAGATGCTTATGCCTTTCATCACCTCGCGGTACAGCACTACACATGGCAACGCCTGCTGGCCCGGCGCGAGCAAAGGGGTCAGGGGCTTCTTAAGATGCCCTTCCATCTTATGGAGCTACAAACCCTGATCGAGACCTATCCCGACGCGCTGTTCATCCAGACCCACCGCACGCCCGCCGAGGTCATGGGGGCCTGGAACAGCTTCGTAGAACGGTCGCGCTCGGTCGCCATGAGACCGCTCTCCGGGGACGAAACCGGAGCCGAACAGCTTGCATTCATGAGCGGCGTGCTGAACGGCGCGACGCGATTCCGATCAGCCCACCCGGAACTTGAGGACCGCTGGGTCGACGTTGCCTATGTCGATCTGATCAATGACCCCTTGAAGGTCGTGGGTGACATCTATAGCCGATTCGGCTGGCCGCTGGAGCAGACGGCCGTCGACGAAATGAAGGCCTGGCTTTCGCGGCAGGCAGATCGGCGACGCCGGGAGCAACGGCACAACTACCTTCTGGAGGACTTCGGCCTTACGGCGGGCGAGGTCAATGCTGCGTTTGCACCGTATCTCGATTTCGCTGCGGCTCGGGAGATTCACACGCTGCGCCCCGGTCGCCGTCGACGCCCTTCCGTCGGGTGACCCCTTGTCAGGCCGCGCCGGCCGCGCCCTGTGCGCCAGCCGCAGTCATGGATCGGGCCTGACGCCGATGGGTGACAGGGCGACCCTCGGCGTGCACGCCAACGATCGACACGCCAGACGGACTGCGCGGAATGCAGATACCGCTGGGCCGAAAGATGCCAGCTAGCGTTCCCGAGAGGCCCTTATCTCCCGCATTTCCTGGCGGAACCGCCTCGACTGGTTCAAGTGCTTGGCACGCAAAAGGTTCAATTTTCGCCTGATCAGAGACTCGTCATCGCTGTTGACCGCCAATGCCGAGAAGCTGATGGTGCCCATTTCATCTTCCGAGCCTGGGCCCCAGAACACGCGCTTGGGCGGATTGCTTGGATTGCGGGGATTGTCAGCCGAGTTGTCGTAGCGGATGCGCGCGTGGATCGTCGCGCCAGCCGGAAGCACGACCGGCTCTTCGTAGATGTACATGTCCTGCCATGCGAAATCCCAGTCCTTGATCCAGATCAACGGCACTGCCTCGCCGTCGGGCAGCTCCGCCCACGACTTGAATTCCTTGCCGATGTAATGAGCGTGGGGCGTCACTCCGTACAACTCGACCGGGGCGGGCAGGGTGAAAGACTCCCCGATCGTGAATTCCGAGTCACCAGGGGCGATGTTGATGCCGGCTCCCGTACCGAAGTTTGGCGGCAAGGCAATGCCGAGTCGGGAGCGTGTCGCCGGCTTATCGGTGAAATAGAACGCCACCGACGAAATCTCGGTCTCCTCCTTTCCCGATGGATGGAAATGGGACTGGAAAATGAAGTCGCTGCCCGCGGGCAACCGCAGCGGAGCGTCCTTGGGGAAGACACGGGCATTACCGCCAACAGCCCATCCGCTCAGGTTGACCAGGCCCTGGATTCGGGCCCCGCCCATCCCGCGGAAGCCCGGTTCCGGATCCCTGGCGTCCAACTCGCGCGCTGTGCCTGAAGGATCAGCCTTGAAGAGGCTGTGATGCACGACCGTCCTCGCCTGCGGACGGAACTCGAGGGCACGGATCCACTTGTCTTCCGTCGTGGGCACCCTGACCGCAAAATTCCGGTAGATGTCGCGTCCATCGGCGGGAATCGTGAACGGCTCTTCCATGCTGATGACAAGATCCGGCTCGCCCAGAATCCAACCCGCTGCGAACTCAGGGGCCTCGGGCGGGCTGCCCTGTCCTTCCGGCGTGCCAGCGTCGACCCACTTGGCAATCAACTCGATTTCCGCGTCGAGCATTCGGCGCTCGTCCTTGAACGCACCATGACCCGGCTCCGCGTGCCAGGGCGGCATGTAACGGGTCTGGGTAACGGCCTGGATGAGCTGGGCGCGCTTGGCGACGTCCTCGTAGCTGAGCAGCGAGAAGGGCGCGGCCTGTCCGGGTCGGTGGCAGGAAGCGCATCGTTGATTCACGATCGGCGCGATATGGGCGTTGAACGTGACAGACTCGCCTCCCAGGGCGTCCGCGCCAAAGCAGACGGGTACGGTTCCGAACGCCGTGGCGAAGGCCAAGGCTCCGAGTGTGACTGATAACTTCATTGTGATCCCCCCTCTTGAACCACGTTCCACTTGGGAATGAAACACCCCACTGCTTGCGTGCGGGGCTTGGACACGGGCCTGCCCGCCAAGAACTCATCCAAGGCGTTCCGCAGGTCGTGTTCCGTTGCCTGGCGCCGGGGCGTCCCGAGCGCGGCGTAGAAATTGTTCACGCGACCACGATACACGAGTTGCCCACCACCATCGAAGACCGCAGACTCTGGAGTGATAGTGGCGCCTGCGAGCCCGACCAGTTCGTGGCCCGTGTCGTGCACTGCGGGCTGGGTGCCACCGAAGGACTGCCGGTGCTCGCGGATCTCTTCGGCGGTAATCGTCGGATCGACATACGCCATCAGGCAGCCGACACCGCGGGACGAGTACTCGCTGCAGATGCGTGCGATCTCTGGCGCGTACCTGTTCGATATTGGACAGTCGTGGGTCACGAAAAAGACGACCGTGGCCCTCGCGCCGGTCGATGGCGGAAGCGCGTGCTGGTTGCCGTCGATGTCCTGCAAGGTCGCAGCCGCCGAGGTGCCCCCGAAGAGCAAGGCCAACAACAGGAATGCCCACATGGGTGCCATTAGACCAACAGGCATTATCATATCAAGACATCGGACGGGCTGGCTTGGGCCAGGGTGGCGAACTCTGGGCCGGTCCCGCAGGCCGATCCAGCGATCCGGAGACCCGCCCGCAGACCGGCCGGGCGGGGACACTCGCCCCAGGCAAGCCTTGGCCGTGGGCCGGATGGCTAGAATCTCACCAGTGCCCCGCGGGATCTTGGTCGCCATCTTGCTCGTCTGTGTCCTGGATTTGTTGGCTGCAACGGATGGGAAAATTGACCGCTTCGTCTCCGAGGAAATGGAATTGAACGGCATTCCCGGACTCTCCCTTGTGATTGTCGAGAGCGGAACCGTCGCCTATCTGAAAGCCTACGGAGTTCGCAGCGTCCAATCGCAGGAAGCGATGCGGACAGAGACCCCGGTAGAACTGGCATCGCTGAGCAAGGCGCTGACTGCCCTCGCGGTTCTGCGGCTCGAGCGCGACGGGCTTGTCGAACGCAATTCCAGCATTACCGCCCTCCTTCCGGACCTCGACCGCGCCCGCTGGGGAGGCGTGACGATACGCAATCTCCTCCAGCATCGGAGCGGACTGCGCCGCAAGCACGACTTTCTGATGCCGTGCTGCGGCCAGCCAGGCCAGCTCGACTTGAGCGGAGCGGCCCCGCGCTTCGCCGGCGCCGACCTCAAGAGCCCGCCCGGCGAGAGATCCTCCTATGCCAACAGCAACTACGTGCTGCTGGCTGCCATCGTGCAACGCGCGTCGGGCACACCATTCCCGGAATTCATGCGCAAGGAAATCTTCCAGCCTCTCGGGATGGACCGGACGACGGTAGATGAAGGAGAGGCTCAGTCATGGGGCGAAGCCGCTCCTCACGAGTGGCAATGGGGGCGCGTCGGAATCAGCCCGTCACGCTTCCTGGGCTGGTATGGAAGCTCCCTCGTTAAGGCAAGCGCAACGGACATGAGCAAGTACATGGAGGCACTGCTCGACCCGCAGCCGGCCGACAACGGCACCCGCCTGCCCCACGGTGCTTGGTGGGAGCTCTTGGAAGGGAACTACGATCTCGGGTGGGCCGTGCAGGCCGAAGCCGAATGGCTTGGCGGCGAATACGTCCTGGAGCACACCGGCAAGATGTGGGGCGGCAGCACGGCGATCGTGCTGGCTCCGCGTCGGCGCAACGGGGTGGCGGTACTGGCGAACCTTGGGTCCAGCCGGCCCGGGCCTGTGGCCCGGGCAATCCTCCGGAGCCTGGAAGGCAGTCCTCTCCCCCGACCGGAGAGAATAAGCCGCGGCGAGATTCCCGATACCTGGGCCATGATCTTCCTGGCATCATCCGTCGGCGTTTTGCTGGTGATCCTCGGCCGAGCACTTTCCGTCGGCCGGCAGGTCCGCCGTGGCGCGCGCTCGTGGCGTCCGACGATCTGGCGAAGCGCACGTGCCGCGGTGCTGAGCGGACTCGCCGTGTATCTGATTCATGGCTTGCTTTGGGGGACGGATCCGCCCCGTGAAGCGCTCCCGACCACCATCCGGACGGCGCTGCCGGCGCTTGTCGCCAGCGTGATTGGACTGCTGCTTCTGGCAGCCGTCACGGGATTGGTACCGAAGCGGGGACGCCAATCGGAAGGCGCCCGCGACCCGCATCCCTGTTAGGTCCTGCCGGGGCGGGCGGACTCGTGCCCGATCCATTGCGTGACCCGGCCGACCCCCGACCGCTGTGACTGCCTCTTGGGGCTGCGAGCGGCCCGTCGTTCAACAGCGGGGAACAACTTGGGGGCGGCGTGCCACAGGGCCCGCGCCGAACCCTAGATGCGCATGTCGCAACCTTTCCATTCCCGCTCGCGCAGGACGAACTTCTGGATCTTTCCCGTCGCGGTCTTGGGCAGTTCTCCGAACTCGACGTGCTTGGGGCACTTGAAGTGAGCCAGGCGCTCGCGGGTGAACTCGATAATGGTGTCACCAGAAACCTCGGCGCCAGGCCGCGGAACGACGAAAGCCTTCGGCACCTCGCCCCACTTGTCGTCGGGAACACCGACGACGCAAACCTCCAGGACGCCGGGATGTTCCATCACGACCTTCTCGACCTCCTGGCTTGAGATGTTCTCGCCGCCCGAAATGATGATGTCCTTCGCCCTGTCCTTCAGCTCGACGTAGCCATCGGGATGCCACACCGCAAGATCACCCGAGTGGAACCAGCCTCCCCGAAACGCTTCCGCGGTCGCATCGGGGTCGTTGAAGTATCCTGTCATGACCATGTTGCCGCGCATGACGACCTCTCCCATCGTGCTGCCGTCGCGGGGTACGTCCCGCATCTGTTCGTCCACCACGCGTAACCCCTCGCCGGCAACGCCGTACGGAACTCCCTGCCGAGCCTTCACTTGAGCCCGGCGGTCGAGATCAAGACCCGTCCATGCCGGCTGTTCGGCACAGATCGTATAGGGGCCGTACGTTTCCGTCAGCCCGTACAGGTGATGGACCTGGGCTCCCATCTGCTCCATCGTGCGGATCACTTGCGGGGCTGGAGGCGCCCCGGCGGTCGCGATCGTCACGCCGCTCAAGTCCCGCCCTTCCGCATCGGGACTCGAATAGAGCAATGTCAGGACGGTGGGAGCGCAGCACATGTGCGTGACGCCCCACTGGTCGATCAAGGCGTACACCTCTGACGGCACGATCCTACGCAAGCAGACGCTGGTCGCGCCAACCGCGGCGATCGCCCATGGAAAACACCAACCATTGCAGTGAAACAGGGGCAGCGTCCACAGGTAGACCGAGCGCCAGCTCATCCCCGTTTCCAGGGCCTCTCCCAAGGCGTTGATCCACGCTCCGCGCGCGTGGAAGACAACACCCTTCGGAAAACCGGTCGTGCCTGAGGTGTAGTTGATGCAGATCGCGTCGCGCTCCTCAACGAGCTCAGCAGCCGTCGTCTCCCTCGGAGCGGAATCGAGGAACTCCTCGTACGAGGGACCGGGAATGTCCTCCGCTCGGGGGACCTCGTCCACGATCTGGACATAAGTCGCGACTCCCGGCACATCCGCCCGAATCTCGCGGACTGTGTCGGCGAACTCCGAGTCGAAAATCAGGACCTTCGCGCCGGAGTGATTCAGGATATACGCGATCTCCCGGGCCGCCAACCGGATGTTCAGGGGCACGAGGACAGCGCCGATCCGCATGGGACCGAACTTCGCGTCGAGCATCGCCGGGATATTTGGCGCGAGAATGGCAACTCGGTCGCCGCGACCAACTCCACTGGCCCGCAACGCCGCGGCAAGCCGGTGGACCCGCTCGTTGTACTCGGCGTAGGTGTAAACCGCCTCGCCATGAATAACGGCTGGCTTGTCCGGGTAAACCAGGACGCTGCGTTCCAGGAACGAGAGCGGGGAGAGTGGAGCGTGGTTGACGGATGAACTCATGGTTCCGTGCAAGCGTACACAACCGTCCGCCCTCAGCGCCAGATCGGCGTCCGCCAGACGGCTGTCGGGACGACTACACCAATGGAACCAGGATCGCGGCGATCTGGGTCACCACGTACCCCACCACTCCCATGACCGCCAGCAACGGGGTCCACGTGCGCAATGCCTCCGTCTCGGTCAGGCCTGACATCTGCTTGTAGACCCAGAACCCCGAGTCGTTCATCCACGACCCGACCAACGAACCGGACCCGATCGCGCAGGCCACGTAGACCGCATGGAACCCGGGAGAGGTGTCGATCAGCAGAGGCGCCATGATCGCCGAGACCGTGATCATGGCGACGGTACCTGAACCCTGCGCCACCTTGAGCAACGTGCCGAGCAGGAAGCTCAGCAGCAGGATCGGAACGCCGAATTCCTGGGACATCCCGCCAATCGTCTTGCCCACGTCGGCCTGCACGAGCATTTTTCCAAACGAGCCGCCAGCGGCGGTGATGAGGATGATCAGGCCGCCGCTGGCGAGCGCGGCTTCGACGGGCTTGGCAAGTTGCGCGAGCGTGTAGCCCCTGTGGCGCGCGAGCATTGCAAGCGAGATAGCGGCAGATGCCAGCAGTGCTAGATTCGGGTTGCCTGCAAACGCGGTGAATTCCCTGATCGGCCCCTCGACACCCAGCGCGCCGGCAAGCGTGTTCGAGGCAATCAGGATCACGGGCAGCACGATCGGCAGCATCGAGAGGGCGAAGCTGGGCAGGTGGGCCTCGTCGCGTTGCGCCAGGGTTTCCAATTGATCCAGGGTCAGTCCCTGCGTCTCTCGCAGCGGGATCTCAATCTGCCGGTCCCGAAGGATTCCGAAGAGCCAGCCAACAATCGACATCGGTAACGCAATCGCCGCGCCGACCAGGATCATCACTCCGAGATCAATGTCCAAGGTGGCGGCCATCGCAAGCGGACCCGGCGTCGGGGGGACCATCGAGTGCGTGACTGCCCCTCCTGCGCAAATCGCCATCAGGAACAGTAGGTAGTTCTTGCCCGTCCGGACCCGCATCGCTCGCGCCAGAGGCACCAGCAAATAGAAGACCGTGTCGAAGAAAACCGGCACCGAAAGCACGTAACCGCTGCTCAACAGCGACAGCGAGGCATGCTTCTCTCCCAGCGCCCGCACGAATACACGCACGATCTTGTCCGCCGCGCCACTCTCCATCAGGCACTGGCCGATCAGCGCGGCCAAGGCGATCACGATGGCGATGGCGGCACAGACTCCGCCGAACTCTCCGGCCACTGCCGGCATCACATCTCCCAGGGCGATGTTCGGCGACAGGATCCCGACAGTGGTGGCTGCGGTGATGAGCGCGATAAACGCGTTGATCCGCAGGCGAAGGATGAGGACAAAGACCACCGCGATGGCGATGGTCAGGATGAGTAAGGGGTGCAAAGCGCTGTCAGCGTAGCAGAACCCGCCGGCTCATGGCAGGTCGCGAAGCGCCCCGTCAGTCCAGCTGCGCATTGCGCACTTTCTCCGCCTGCTGTCTGCGGAACCCCTTCAGCAACTCGCGCAGGGACGTGTCCTGCGTGGCAAGGATGGCGATCGCCAGCAGCGCCGCATTCTTCGCGCCGGCCCTGCCGATCGCCAGAGTGCCGACAGGGATTCCGCCAGGCATCTGGACGGTCGACAGCAGCGAGTCCACACCGTCGAGGACACTGGGCATCGGCACGCCGAGAACAGGCAGCACGGTGTGGGCCGCGCACACGCCGGCGAGATGGGCCGCCCCGCCGGCGGCCGCGATGATCACCTTCGTGCCGCGCCCTTCCGCGCTCGACACGTAGTCGGCAGTGAGATCAGGCGTACGATGCGCGGACATGACGCGACACTCGTGCGCGACGCCGAACGACTCGAGAGTCTCGGCGCAAGACTTCATCGTCCCCCAGTCCGACGTGCTTCCCATGATCACGGCGACGAGCGGTGCGGTTTCGGGCATTCGTTTCTCCTCCGGCGGGACGCAATCAGCCGTCCCTGACAAGACCGCCATACTAGCATTTGCTTGCTTGGACCGTCTCTTGGGGTACTATGATTGCGGGGAAGGTATATCAAGCAGTGGAGCTGTTCTCATGGTGGCGTCCGGCGCCGATTCCGTCCAACTCCCATCGCGGGCGGGCGCCTGGAGCAAACTTGCGCGGACGACTGGCTGCAGAGGTCTTGGCGCTGTGCTGCCTGCTGCTTACCGCCTGCTCCGGCCGCATGCAGGGTCCAGTGGCCCAGCCGACCCTGGCCCCCGTTGATGTCGCCGACGCGCCGCGCCCGGCAAGCACCCGCGCCGCCGCACGAATCCTGACCCCGGAGGACTTCGCTTCCGATCCGGAGGCGGCGCACCTCGGATGGCTGCAGGAGGATCCGGGCGACCACGCGGCGCTCGAGATTCCGTTCGATCCGGAGGATCCCGCGCACAGCGACGAGGAATTCGCCCTGCTCGACGAGCTGATGGAGCTCACGTTGCCGGAATCGCCGCGCATCCTGACGCACGAGGAAGCGTTGCTCAATACGCGGTCGGAATTGCCGCTGGTGATGAACGACGCCGTGCAGGGGTTTATCAACTACTTCACCGAGACCTCCCGGGGCCAAGCGACGATTCGCCGTTCGATGGGCCGCGGCGCCGCCTACCGCCCGATGATCCAGCGCATTCTCAGGGAAGAGGGCGTGCCGGCCGAGATCTTCTACCTCGCCATGGCGGAATCCGGTTTCCAACCCAAGGCCCGCTCGCATGCCCATGCGACCGGCATGTGGCAGTTCATCTCCTCGCGCGGCAAGCAATACGGGCTGCGTCAGGACCGCTACGTGGACTTGCGCTACGACCCCGAAACCGCGACCCGGGCGGCTGCCAGACATCTCAAGGACCTGCACATCGAATTCGGCGACTGGTATCTTGCCATGGCTGCCTACAACGGCGGGCCCAACCGCGTCAAGAACGGGATCGCGCGAACGGGCAGCCGGGACTACTGGGAACTCTCGCGGCGCCGGGTCATTTATCGGGAGACTCGCAACTATGTGCCGATCATCCTGGCGATGACCTACGTGGGCCAGAACCTGCACCTGTTCGATTTCGGAGAATTGGACCCGGCTCCCGAAGTCCGGTACGACACGATCCGGACCGAGGGGGAGATCAGCTTCGCTCTCATCGCCGACGCGACAGGCACTTCGGTCGAAACCATCAAGGGACTCAACCACGCCCTGATGCGGTCCGCGACGCCTCCGTACGCATATGACCTGCGGCTGCCGAAAGACTCCGCGGAAGAGTTCCAGCACGAGATCGCCCTCGTGCCGGCTGACAAGCGGCTCAACTGGAGGCGCTACGAGGTGCGTCCGGGCGAGACGGTCCAAGCCCTCGCAAACCGCTACAAGGTGTCGGCCAAGACGCTGGCCTCGTTGAATTCGCTCCCGGAGGGCGATGCGCTGCCCGGCGGAATGCGCCTGACAATACCGACGACCACCAGGCTGTCGATTTACCGCTACTACGGGGCGGGCGCCGGAGGACTGCTCGAACCCGGGACCGGGCGGTACAAGATCGCCAGCGGCGACACGCTCGGAGGGATCGCCCGGCGCTTCAAGACGACGGTCAATACGTTGCTTGCATGGAACGGGCTGACGAGCACCCGCATTCGCGCGGGCCGCTACCTGATCGTCATGCCCGAGGGAGCCACCGGCACGGCCTCCGGAGCTGCTTCATCGGCCGGCGCTCCAACGGGCCGGTACACGGTTCGCCGGGGCGACACGCTTTCCGGAATCGGCGCTCGCGTGGGCGCCTCGGTTGCGCAGCTGAGGGCTTGGAACGGCATCCGCGGCAGCACGATTCATGTAGGGCAGAGCCTCAAGGTTCCCGGATCCGCGTCCCCCGCTCCGCAGGCTCTCGCACCCGGCTCCAACCACTACCGCATTCAGTCCGGCGACTCGCTCTCGACCATCGCGGCTCGATTTGGCGTCTCAATCTCCGACCTGCGCGCCTGGAACAACCTGCGCAGTAGCCGGATCACCGCCGGGAAGGAACTGCTCGTGCGCCGGCCCTCGTCGGGCTCGACGGGCTCAGGCGCGACAACGGCCCGGTCGTCCCGACCAGCCGCTCCAGGCAGTTCGACCTACGTCGTGCGCAGGGGCGACACGCTCGGCGGCATCGCCGAGCGCCACGGCGTGACGGCCGCCCAGCTGCGCGCTTGGAACGGTATCCGCGGCAGCCGCATCTATCCCGGAAACGAGCTCACCGTGCGGCAGAGCCTGGCAGGAGGGCAGGTCCGAAGCTATCGGATCCAGCGTGGCGACACGCTCGACCGCATCGCCAAGCGCTTTAACGTGACGGTCAGTGACCTCAAGCGCTGGAACGGCCTCAGCTCATCCCGGATCTACCCGGGGACAACGCTGACGATTCGATCCTCCGGATCCTGATCCGGCGGGCTACCGGGCGAAACAGTACAGGGCGGATCGAGTGCGGATGAAGAGCCGCCCATCCATCACAACCGGGGTCGCGTAGACCTCCTCGCCCATCGCATTGGTGCGGATGACGGTCCACTCCGCTCCGAGCCTGACGACAGCTACCTGGCCGGTCTCGTCTGCGGCGTACATCTTGCCATCCGCCGCCACCGGCGAGGCGAAGTACCGTCCCATCGCCTCACGCAAGCGGCCTTGCTTGAGCACAGTGCCGTCTTCCGCGCTCAGCGCAGTCACCAAGCCGCCGTCCTTGACCAGGTACACGATCCCGTCGTATAACAGGGGGGAAGGGACATTGGGCAAGCTCTTGTAGTGCAGCCACCGCACCGCACCGTCTGTCACGTCGCCCTTGCCTCCCAGCTTGATCTTGCGCACGGCGTTGACTGCCAGCCGCTTGCGCCGGTGGTGCTCCCAGTCCCTCGCCTCCATGAACTTGCTGTTGTCCAGGTCGTAGCTGCCCAGTCCATTGCGGACTTTGTTGCCAAGCCTTTCCCGCAGTTCCACCGCCGAGAGCCTGCCGTCCTTGTCCGCGTCCAGTTCAGCCAGCACCTGATCGAACGGAGGCACGTCTTCCTGCTGGCCGAAATCCGCGCTCCCCGCCCATCCCAGAACGTAGGCGAATCCTTCCTCATCCAGCACGGGAGTCGGTTTCATCTGCCAGGTCAAGCCCTGCACCCACCACACCTTTTCCCCGCTCGAGACGTCGAACGCGGCAAATTCGTAGGATCCCGGAACAAGCAATTGAACCCCCGCACCGTCCGGACGGTAGAGCACGGGAGTCGAGAACCCGCGCAGCGAGTACGGTCGCTCGCGGCGCCAGGCGATTTCGCCGGTGGCCGCGTCCAGGGCGACCATGAACGAATCCGTCTCCGAGTCGCAAACCTGGATGACCTTGCCGTCGACGTAGACGGGCGATGCCCCCAGCCCCATCGGATTGTTGAATGGCCCCAGCGGGAGCCGCCAGAGCTCGTTCCCGTCGGGACCATAGGCCACCAGGCCGAAATCCTGGAAGAACGCGAAGAGGTTCTCGCCGTCAGTCGCGACGCTGGGCGACGCCGGGTTGTTCGGCGCGCGCAACCTGCCGGCCCGCTCGCGCTCGATCTGGCGGCGCCACTTGATCCGACCCGTATTCCGGTCAAGGGAGAAAGTGACCAGCTTATCGCCTTCGGAGCCTGTCAGGAATATGCTGTCGTTGCCGAATACAGGGGACGATAGCCCGTGAGGTAGGGGCGTTTTCCAAACGACGTTCGTTTCGGGGCCGAATTCCTCGGGGATGCCCGTGGCCCCGGAAATTCCGGATCCGTTCGGTCCCCGAAAGCGGTCCCATACGAGTTCAGCTGCTGGAGAGACAGACGGCGTAAGAAGCAGCAGGCAGACTGGCAGACACCTCATAAGCGGCACTATATCACGCCGCCGAGCGAGCCGGCGCCAATGCAGTCCGCTAGCGCCGAAGCGAAGCGATCAGCTTGCGGAACTCCGGCTCCGCCTGGACGGCGGTCTTCGCCGGCGCTGTCAGCTTGAAGAAAATCGGCGCGTCCGGTCCCTGCACGATCGCCGCCAGCATCCGGTATCCGGGCATCGGCGTTGCCTGGGGCGCCATGGGGAACGGCTTGAAAAGGTACGTGCCGGTCACGTCCAGGACAGTCACCTGCATCCCGCCCACCTGCCGGTCGCTGCGGTCGGCGTCGGAGGCAGCGAGCGGACTTCCATCCGCCTTCACGAACTGGCCGAGCCAGCGCCGGAGGTTGGCCTCGACTCCACCGCCCTGCCCGGGACCGAAGTAGAACACGGCCAGTTCTCCGTTCTGCCGGTCACCCTCCGCGGCCGGGATCGTGTAGTTCGCGGACCGCATGGGCTTCGGAGTCGATGTCCAGCCGACGGGGTCGTCGAACGTGACGCCGCCCACTTCGGCGCCCGGAAGCGGGACTCCTGCTCCAGCCAGGACGGCTATCGCAGTCCCCCAGCAAAAGGTCGCAATCGGTCTGAGCAGCATCATGGCGAGCGCCGGAACGGCCTCCCCAGTCTAGCGCAACGCTGCCCGCTCCAAGACGTCGCAAAGCGCCTCCTCAGAGCGGGCCTCCGGCAATGTGGGCGGCCTTCAGTCACGCTTCAGGTGCAGATCGCCAAAGTCCAGGAACCGGTCCCAGTCGTAGGCCGTGACGTCATGCTTCCCGGTGCGAATGTGATAGCCCACCGTGCGCATGACGGGCTGGTTGACCGGAGGCTGTTCAGAAACGCCCAGGCCTTGTTCTCCCAGCAGTTCATAGGCTCTACCGGCATGCATCGCCGCCAAGAACTCGCCCTTCGGGTCGGCCCAGGAGTCGTCTTCCGCGCTCGCAACATACAGCGGCCGCGGCGCGACCAGTGCGAGCAGCATGTGCTGGTCGACGGGCAAGCTGTCCTCCTCGCCGTTGTACTGGCTGAAATTGTCGGCGAACCAATGCGGGAACCGTGTGTTGATCCGTGCCACGGTCTCGCCGAACCGCCGACGGCTCAACGCGGCGCCGCCACACCCGGAATTGTTCGAGATCACCATCGCGAATCGCATGTCTCGCGCGCCGGCCCAGAGCGCAGTCTTGCCCAGCCGCGAGTGCCCCATGACAACCACCCGGGAGCCGTCAGCGTGAGCGTCGGTCTCGAGGTAGTCCAGTGCGCGGCTCAAGCCCCATGCCCATGCCGAGATGCTGCCCCAGTCCGCCGGAGAGATCGGTGGCGCAAGAGGATGCACCCCGTTCTCGAACCCGTCGTCGAAATCCGGATCGAGGTCGCCGCAGTACACCGTCGCCACGCCGTAGCCTCTCTTGAGAAGGCGTTCAACCTGCCAGCGGCTCGCGCTGCGTCCGCGGGTATCGTCGGCGTCGCGCCTCCGGGTCTCCGTTCCGTCACGCTCCAGGACCCAACGAGTCGGCATTCGAATCGCCGGATCGGAGTGAACCGTGTGGTTCCCGCCGAAGTTGAGCCCCAGGAACACCGGGACGTGACGCCCGGCGCTGGCCGGGGTATACAGCAGGATCTCCATGCTGGACCTCCCGGCGGGACCGAAGTCCACGCGCACCTGCTTGCGCCGCGCCAGCCCGCCGAGCGCCGCATCGTCCTCTTCGAGAACGGTGAACCGCATGTGGGCCGGAGCCCCCGGGGAAATCCCGTAGACCTGCTCCTCGAACAGCTTCAGGATCTCCGTCCGGCGGGCAGGCCATTCGGCGGCGGCATCGACAATCCTGCCGTCGGCACGGCGCAGGATCTCAGGCAGGTCGTACGACGGAACCTTGGACTCGTCGTAGTTGAAGCCCGCGGGCTGTCCCAACGCACCACACGAGAACAAGGCCCCAGCGGCAAGTGCACGCAGGGCCGGGTGGAAGCCTCGGCATCGCGTGACCCGTTCGGATATTCTGACGACTGTGCCCTTGGAAGGCATCCGGTCCGTCGGGATTCCTGTGGGCGTCTTCGCGGCCGTGGCAAGCAACCGCGTCTCCGTGGACGCGACGATGTTCCCGGGGATGCTGCTGCTGATCCTGATTGGGGCAGTCGAGCCGGCGCTAGCGGGTTTCGCCCATCCGGCCGTGATTTCCATCGCAGCGCTGTTCGTGTTCGCCGCGGGTATACGGGAAACCGGCGCGACCCAAGCCGCGGCGCCGACCCAGCTGGGTCGGCCGAGGTCGATTGTTGTTGCCCAGTTCCGGCAGATGGCACCAGTTACCTTGCTCTCTGCGTTCATCAATGACACCCCCGTCGTCGCGATGTACTTGCCGCTGGCCCGCAGTTGGGCGGAACGGATTGGCGTCAGCCCGTCGAAACTGCTGATGCCCCTCAGCTACCGTTCCATAGTTGGCGGACAGCTCACGCTGATCGGCGGCGCCTCCAATCTTATCGTGATGGGCCTGTACGTCGAGTACCTCCGTGAGGCAGGCCTGCCCGCGCTCAGTTACGGAATGCGGTTCTGGGGACCGGCATTCGTGCGACTGCCCGCCCTTGTCGGCATCGCCTACCTGGTCGTCGTTGCGCCCAAGCTGCTCCCGGCTCGCCTGTCCGCCCGTAACGATTTGCGGCAGGCCCGCCCGTATACCGTCCAGCTGGATGTCCTTCCCGGATCCTCGGTGGCCGGAGCCACCATCGAATCCGCAGGCCTACGCCACCTCCCCGGCCTGTTCCTTTTCCAGTTCGAGCGCGGGGGTGCGGTGATTCCGGCTCCGCCGCCCGATACTCGCTTGGCGGAAGGAGACCGGCTGGCGTTTACCGGAGTCTTGGAATCGGTTGTGATCTTGCAGCGCTTCCGGGGGCTGGCACCGGCCCAGCGGCTGGATTCGGGCCCGGTCGCGGAACCCGCCAAACGCGAGCTCGTGGAAGCGGTGATCGACGCCGGGCCACCGCTGAGCAGCCAGACTGTGCGCGACACCCGTTTCCGCACCGTCTACAGCGCCGCCATCGTGGCTGTGCATCGCAAGGGCAGCGCAATCCACGCCAAGATTGGCGACATCCAGGTGGAGGCTAGCGACACGATCGTGCTGGAGGCGCCGTGGCACGACCGCATGCGGCGAACGGCGGCGATCCTGACCTTCCTCGTGATCGGCTTGGTTTTCGCGCCGCTCGATCCCGTGGTGGTTGCATGTCCGCAGCGGTGCTCATGATCTGCTGCCGATGCCTGACGGCGGCCAAGGCGCTCTCCAGCATCTCCCTGCCCGTGGTCGTGTCTATCGGCTCAGCGCTCGGCATGGGTGTCGCGCTGGAACAGACGGGCACGGCTGCGGTCATCGCGTCGTGGCTTCTCAACGCATCGCAGAGAATAGGAGCCGGGAAACGCGGCATGCTCTTCGCCATGATCGTCACCGCCACGGCGTGCTCGCAGGTGCTGACCAAGAATGGCGCGGCCGCGCTGCTGTTTCCGATCGCGAAGGCCACGGCGAAAGAGCTGGGTGTGCACCCAGAACCGTTCGAGTTCAGCCTGATCCTTGCGTGCGGCCTGAGTTTTCTTTCGCCCCTCGCTTACCAAACCAACCTGATGAAGTCCGGCCCGGGCGGATACCGCTTCCTCGCCTTCCCCAAGGTCGGGGCGCCGCTAACTCTCATCCTCGCAGTTCTCTGCGCTCTGATCTGCCCGCTGGCCTTTCCGTTCCGGTCGGCACCATAGGGCGACCCGGATGCCAGAACTACCCGACATCGTCGTCTACATCGAGGCGCTCCAGGCACGGATCGCCGGCCGGCGGCTCGACGCCGTCCGAATCGCCAGCCCTGCGCTCCTACGCACCGTCGAACCGCCGCTCGAGGAATGCGTCGGCAAACGGGTCATCGCGCTGCGTCGCCTCGGCAAGCGCATCGCGATCGGCTTGGAGGATGGCTACTGGCTGGTGCTTCACCTGATGATCGCGGGTCGGCTGCGCTGGCGCCCTCCCGGCACGAAGCCACCGGGCCGGCGTGGGCTCGCTGCGTTCGACTTCCCGAACGGCACTTTGCTGCTGACCGAGGCCGGCTCCAAGAGGAGAGCGTCGCTGCATGTCGCGCGGGGCGAAGCCGCCCTGGAGGCCCTCCACCGAAACGGACTCGAGATCCTCGAGGCAACGCTGCCCATGTTCCGGAAGGCGTTGCGCAGCCGGAATCGCACCGCGAAGCGGGCTCTGACGGATCCCAGCATCTGCAGCGGGATCGGCAACGCGTACTCGGACGAAATCCTGCACCGCGCCGGAATATCCCCGCTCGCGCTGACGGGCTCCCTCGATGACGGCGAGCTCGAACGCCTCTACGTCGTCGCGCGCGAGGTGCTGGCTGAATGGGTTGACCGCCTGCGCGCCGATGCGGGGGACCGCTTCCCGGAGAAGGTCACCGCATTCCGCGAGGGCATGGCCATCCACGGCCGCTATCGCCAAGCGTGCCCGGATTGTGGCTGCCCCGTGCAACGCATTCGGTATGCGTCCAACGAGACCAACTACTGCGCCCAGTGCCAGACCGGGGGCAAGGTCCTGGCCGACCGCGCGCTTTCGCGCCTGCTGCGATCGGACTGGCCACGCAGCCTGGAAGAGCTGTCCAACTCCTGATTCCGGCGCACCCCGCTAGAATGCAGGAAGTGGAGATCCCGCGACAGTTGCAATTCGGGTCCTTGCGGATCCAGCCCGCCGTCGTCCTCGCGCCCATGGCCGGGGTTACCGATACGGTGTTTCGTCGTTTCATCCGGCACCTTTCCGGCTGCGGCCTGATCATGACCGAATTCACCAGCTCACACGGGATCGTAGCCAACCACGCTTCCGCGAGCCCCAAGGCGCGCCGAACGCCGTTCAACTACCTGTACTACGAACCCGACGAGCACCCGATCGTGGCGCAGCTGTTCGGCGCGGATCCGAACGTCCTGGCCGACGCCGCCCGAGTTGTCGAGGACTTGGGCTTCGACGGCGTCGACATGAACTTCGGCTGCCCGGTGAAGAAGGTAGTCAAGTGCAACGGCGGTTCCGGCCTGCTACGCGACCTGCCGGCGGTTGAACAAATCCTCAAGACCATTCGGTCGGCCGTCAAGATCCCGTTCACCTGCAAGTTCCGCACCGGCTGGGACGACCGCTCGATCGTGGTCGCGCAGATGGGCCGGATCGCCGAGGATTGCGGGTTGCAGGGAGTATCCTTGCACGGTCGCACACGCCAGCAGGGATACGCCGGCAAGTCGAACTGGGACCGGATCGCCGAACTCAAGCAGGCCGTGCGGATACCGGTTGTCGGCAACGGCGATGTATTCTCGCCCGAAGACTGCGTGCGGATGTTTCGGCACACCGGCTGCGATGGAGTGATGATCGGGCGAGCGGCCTCCTCCAATCCGTGGATCTTCCAGCAAATCCAGCAGTACTTGGAAACCGGTTCATATGACCAGCCCTCCGAGCGGCAGCGCTGCCAATTGCTCCGGGATTACTACCGAACACTGCTCGAAGACTCCGGAAAGATTTCGGGCAGTCCGTTAGGCAAGATGAAGCAGTTCGCAACCTATTTCACGCGTGGCATGGCGAACGGGGCGCAGCTGCGCAAGAGCGTCCACCGCTCTGCATCGACGGAACAAGTGCTCGATTGCGTGGAAACGCATTTCCGGGAGCATGTCGCCATGGCGGCCTGACCCGCTGATCGTCACGCCCGCAGGTCGGCACCGTTGCGTCGCAGCGCGCCAGCCACGCGAATGCCCAGCTCGGTCGCATCGCCCGCTGGAGCGCTGCCCTCCGCACGGGCCATGCCGCCGCCTTGCCTCGCGGCCGCTGCCAGCAGCCTCAGCCGCCCGCGGTCAAACTCGGCGTGACCCCCGAGGGGCAGCTCGCAACCGCCTCCGAGCGCTCGCAGCAGCGACCTCTCCGCCTGGACCTCCGCGGCCGCCGCTCGGTCGTGAAGCGGCTTGATCGCGTCCAGCACGCGACGGTCCCCGGCACGAACCTCGATTCCCAGCGCGCCCTGGCCGATCGCGGGAACCATTCGGTCGGGGTCGAGATACTCGGCGACCTCCGAGTCCAGGCCCATGCGCGCAAGACCCGCCGCCGCCAGCACGATCGCGTCGAATTCCCCGGAGCGCAACTTGCGGATGCGCGTGTCCACGTTGCCGCGGATATCGAGCACTCGCGTTCCGGGCAGCAATTCGCGGAGCAGCGCAGTGCGGCGCGGCGACCCCGTTCCCACGCGATCGCCCGCGGCCAGTTGGTCGCACGGCCGGCCCACCAACGCGTCCCGCGGGTCGGCGCGCAAAGGCACACAGCCCAGTTCGAGACGGGGGTCCAGATCGGTGGGAAGATCCTTCAGGCTATGCACGGCGAGATCGATCGATGAATCGATCAGCGCGTCTTCGATCTCTTTCGTGAACAATCCCTTCACGCCCTGCTGCCGACCCAGCGTCGCGAGCGGCAGACCCGACTGACGGTCGCCTGTGGTCCTGATCACTCGGATCGAAGCCTTGACTCCAGCCGTCTCGAGACGCCCGGCTACCCAGCGGGCCTGGCACAGTGCGAGCTTCGAGCCGCGCGTGCCGATCACAAGTGCTCCCATCGCGGCTACTGGTCGAGGCCGAAAAGGCGCCGGAAGTCGGCGACCGAAACCCTGGACCTCGGATCAGCCGCGCTACGCTTGAACTCGCGGATAGGATCGTGCGCGACCTTGTTCATGATCCCGCGGGTAAGCGCTTCGACGGCATCCCGCTGGTCGGCCGAAAGGTCTCGCAGCTTCGACTGGTGCCTGTCGATCTCACCCCGCCGGATCGCTTCGAGCCGTTCCTTCAGCGACAGGATCGCCGGCCCGGCGCTTTGCGCCTGTAAGTGCCGCAGTACGCGATCCACCTCGTCCTCGACAATGCGCTCCGCGACCTCGGCCTCGTGCTGGCGGTGTCTCATGTTTGCCGACGCGACCTGTTGGAGATCGTCGATGTCGTACACGAACATGTTGTCGACGTCGTTGATCTCAGGGTCGATGTCCCGCGGGACGGCAATGTCGACCAGGAAGATCGGGTTGTTCCGGCGCGCTGCAATCACGCCCTGCGCCGTGCTCTTCGACAGGATGTGACCGGGCGCCCCCGTCGAGGAAAGCACGATGTCGACATGCTGCAGCAGCTCCAGCAAGCGATCGAACTCCACCACCTCGCCGCCAAACGCGCTGGCCAGGCGCTCGGCGTTGGCGGACGTGCGGTTGGTCAAGTACAGGTGTCCCGCACCCGCGCCGTGCAGGTGCTCCGCGGCGGCCTCGGCCATCTCACCAGCACCGATCAGCAGTACGGAGCGGCCTTCGAGGTCGCCGAAGATCTTGCGCGCGAGCTCCACAGCCACGTAACTGACAGAAACGGCCATCTTGCCGATTTCTGTTTCGTTGCGCACCCGCCTGGCCACATGCACCGCATGAGACAGCAACCGGTCCAGAAATCCGCCGATCGCGCCCGCGTCCTTGGCGCGCTGGTAAGCATCCCGGACCTGGCCCAGGATCTGGGGCTCGCCCACGACAATCGAATCGAGACTGGACGCGACGCGGAATACATGGCGTACGGCGCCGCGCCCGTCATAGCTGTAGAACAATTCGTCCCCGACCGGCAGGCCATTGACCCAATCCTGGATGCAGCGAAAGACCTCACCTCGCAGCGCGCCCTTCTCGCCATTGGCAAGAAATTCGACACGGTTGCATGTGGACAGGACGAGCGCCTCCTCGAGTGCATCGCCCCGGACCAGCTCTTGCGCCAGCTCGCCCGCCACTTCCTCCGAGAACGCAAGCCTCTCACGCACCTCGACCGGCGCTGTCCTGTGGCTCATCCCGACTAGCTGGATGCTCATTGGCTCATGAAGGTATGCGCGCCGCTGTTGACGACCCATGTCAAGGCCGCGCAGCAGAAGCCTGCAATCGAGAGGTAGGCACCCTTGCGGCCCCGCCATCCGGCCGCCAGACGGCTGATCACCATGGCAAACAGGATGCCCCACGTCAGGAACGCCAGCGCGATCGTGGGGTCGACCACCCAGTTCGGCCCCCACTTCGCGAAGGCCCAAACCGAGGCAGCGATCAGGCCCAAGGTCACCAGCACGAACGCGACCGCCAGCGCGCGGTAGCCGATCTCGTCGAGCTTGCCGAGCGGAGGCAGCCTGTAATAGAGGGCCCGGGGACGCTTGGACTTCAGTTCGCGCTCCTGGATCAGGTACATCACGCCCGCCACGCAGGTGAGGAACAATGCCGCGTAACCGAGCAGGAAGAGCCCGACGTGAATCGAAATCCACCAGTCCAGGACAGGCCTGGATGCAACCGGGGCGGCGCCTCCGAGGGCGCCAGCCAGCGTGAGCAAGAAGACTACGGGAAACATGAAGACCGCCAGACTCTCGTACTTGAAGCGCGCGTAGACCGCGAGAAAGACAGCCGTCATGAAGAATGCCGCCATCGAGCAGAGCTGCTGCAGGGTCTGCACCGGAAGGCGCCCTTGGGCCATGCCGTCCGATGCCAGTGCGAGCATGTGCAGGCCGGCGCCCACCGCAAACGCGTACAGGGCAGGCTTGAAGAGCTTTCGGCGCTGCTTGACAACGCTGTAGAAGGAGTCCAGCAGCCCCAGCGAATACAGCACCAGCGCCACCCTCAGGAGCAAGATGCCGTCCGTATCCATGCCTCCAGATTACATGGGACCTAGACCGAAGCGCGTTCGATCTCAGCCCGCACGCGCTCCCACGTGACCGCAAGCGCCTCCGGCAAGACACGGGTCTCGCCGATCACCGTGGCGAAATTGGAGTCGGCAATCCAGCGCGGCAGCGCGTGCATGTGAACATGGCCGGCAACGCCCGCCCCGCCAGCCCGTCCGATGTTCATCCCGATATTGATGCCATCCGGCGCGTACAGCGAGCGCAGCACCCGCTCGAGCTGGCGGGTGAGCCGCATCATCTCCTCCGTGGCGGTGCAGGGGGCCTCGGCGAGACTGGCAACGTGATCGAACGGGACCACCAGCATGTGGCCGCTGGTGTAGGGATAGCGGTTCAGTATCACGAAGTTGTGCTCGGCGCGATGAACGATCAGAGCGTCGCGGTCGCTGGCTTCGGACGCCAGGATCCGGCAGAAGACGCAATGCTCCCGGGACTCCGGTGAGGACTCGTCCGTCTTGGAGGAAACGTATCGATAGCGCCATGGAGTCCAGAGATAGTCCACTGGACCCTCGGACCACTAGCCGTCGGCAGGATTGGCGTCAGCTACGGCGTCGCGCAACTGCTTGGCGGCCTTGAAGAAAGGAATCGTCTTGGCGGGCACCTCGACTGTCTCGCCGGACTTGGGATTGCGTCCCTTCCGGGCCGGTCTGGTGCGTATACGGAAACTGCCGAAACCGCGAAACTCGACGCTGTCCCCTTCCCGGAGCGAGTGGACTATGCTGTCCAGCACTTCGGTGACGATTGTGTCGGCTTCTGATCGCGAGATATTGACTGTCTGGGCGACTTGATTCACGAGTTCAGCTTTAGTCATGAGTTCGGCTTGCGGGCCTCCTTGAAGCCAATATTGTAGCTCAGGCCGGGGAATCGGGGTCAAGCGAGGCTGGCTCCGCGACGTCCACCGGAACCGGCTGTCTGCAGCGAAGGCGGACCCTGCGCGACCGCTCGTTCACTTCCAGAATCTCGAAGTTGTACGTCTGGCTTGCGCGCAGCGAGCCCTTTGGGAACTGCGAGCTGTGGCACAGGCCCCGCACACCCGGCGCCAGCTCGACGAAGGCACCGTATTCGACCTGTTTCCGAACGACGCCGGGAACGGCATCCCCGACCGCGACCTGGCTCAGGAATGTGTCCCACGCGTCTGGTTCGAGTTGCTTGACGCCAAGCGAGAGACGCCTCTTTTCCAGGTCGACCTGCAGGATTACGGTGTTGATCTGCTGGCCCTTGCGGGCGCAATCCCGAGGGTTCGGCTGGCGGGAGTCCCATGACAGGTCAGACACGTGGACCAGCCCCTCAATGCCCTCGACGACTTCGACGAACAAGCCGTACGCGGTGATCTGACGGACCGTACCGGACACCACCTGGCCGATCTCGAAACCCGGGCCGTACTCGGTCCAGGGGTCCGGTGCTAGGCGCTTGAAGCTCAGTGAGATCCGGCGCTTCTCCGGGCTCAGGCTCAGGACCACCGCTTCGATCTCCGCATCCACCGCAAACGTCTTCGAGGGGTGCTTCGGATGACGCGACCAGTCGATTTCCGAGATATGGATGAGGCCTTCCACACCTGGCTCCAGCTCGACGAAGGCTCCGTAGTCCTCGACGCTCGCCACACGCCCGCGTACGCGAGTGCCGGGACTGATGCGTTCCGCGATCGAGGCCCAGGGGTCTGGAAGCATGGCACGGAGGCTGAGCGCCACCCGTTCTTTCTCGATATCGATCTTGAGAACCCTCGCCGTTACCTCCTGGCCGGGTTGCAGCATCCTGGAAGGGTTTCCCACCCTGCCGTGGGAAAGCTCCGGCAGCTTGATCAGGCCGTCGATTCCGCCCAGGTCCACGAAGACACCGTACTTGGTGATGTTCTTGACAGTGCCCGTCGCCGGTTCTCCCTCGGCAAGCTGCTCGAGCGCTTCGGCCATTCTCTGACGACGCTCCGCCTTGAGCAGCTCGCTCCTGGAAACCACCGTGTTGGAACGGCGCCGGTTGCAATCGATGACCAAGACCTCCACGGTGCGGCCGATCCAGGCGTCAGGGTCCTTCACCGGACGGATGTCGAGTTGCGAGCCCGGCAGGAACGCGGCAACGCCGACGTCCACGCGAAGGCCCCCCTTGACCCGCCCGACAATCCTGGCCTGCACAGGGGTGCGCTGCGCGTAGGCCGCTTCCAGGGCGCCCCACGCCTCCGCCTCCCGCACCCGCCGGTGGGAAAGCACGGCATAGACTCCCGGCGCCCCCAAACGCTCGACGACAACGTCGATCCGCTGGCCCGACTCCACCCTCAGATTGCCGACGGGGTCACGGAATTCCTCTAGCGGCACGCGACCTTCGACCTTGGCGCCGAACGAAACGATCACGTCGGTGTCGCCAACCGAGACCACGACGCCCGTGCATCGACTGCCCGGATGGATCGAGGGCCCGCCGACAGGCTCGGCCTTGATCAGTGCTTCGAGGTCTTCCGGCAGGAACGGGTCGTCTCCCTGGTCCTCGTTGCCGGCGGCGGGTTCCGGCAGGCCCGGGACAGGCAAACCTGGACTCTGCGCGGTATCGACAGTCGTCGGAACTGCCGGTGGCGAAGCCGCCGGCTGGGCGCCGGGCGATTCTCCATTGCCGCGGGGCTCTTCGACTTCCACTTGCATCGCTCGCTCCCGCTCGCTAGGGCGAGGCCTCGGGGTTCCGGCCTGCTGGCAACGCATCAGCGTCCGGACCGATTGCACGTCCGTCTAGCTGCCCGAAGGGCATAGCGAGCACTGCTCGGCCCAACCCCTGCTGCAGCCGAATACAGCCCTTGCCGCGGAACCTCGAACGAACGCTAACTATAGCCGAGCCTGTGCGAAGCTGTCAACGCTCGCGCGCCTCGGCAACGTCGCGAGGCCGACTCCCGGCCAAGGTCCGACCGGGCAAGCTTGCCTTAGAATAGAAGGTCCGCGAGGAAAGCGACCGTGCCGATCGATGCAGACCTGCTGCAGATTCTCTGCTGTCCCACCTCGAAAACGCCCGTCGAGATGGTGGGCAGGGAACGCCTCGGCCGGCTGAACGCGGCGATCGCGGCCGGTTATGTGCGCTACACCGACGGAGCCGCGGTTGACGAGGCGCTCGACGAGGCGCTGGTCACAACCGACGGCCGGACGGTCTACCGAATTGATGACGGCATTCCCGTGATGCTGGTGGACCGGGGAATTCCGACCAACCAGGTCGGCAGTTGGTAGGCGCCGGGGGCGGGCCGGATCAGCGCCGGCCCATCCCCGGGAATGAAATTCGGGCAGCGTCCTACTCTCCCACGCCGTCGCCAGCGCAGTACCATCGGGGCTGAGGAGCTTAACTGCCGTGTTCGGGATGAGAACGGGTGTGGCCTCCTCGCTACGGCCACCCGAAAGGGTCCCGGGCCGCTACGCCGCCCGGGCGGCCCCTCCCCCGGAGGGAGGGGCGCAACCGAATATCGAAGGTCTGGCAATCGCCGTGTCCTAAGCGCCGAGCCACAATCCCACACCAGCCGGGGGGGATCTCGCTCGGGGCAAGCTTTACAATCAAGCCGAACGGGCAATTAGTAACGGTTAGCTCGCATGTTGCCACACTTACACATCCGTCCTATCAAACTTGTCGTCTTCAAGTGCCCTTCAGGGAAACCTTATCTCGGGTTGGGTTTCGCGCTTATATGCTTTCAGCGCTTATCCCGACTGAACTTCGCTACCCAGCTGTGCCACTGGCGTGACAACTGGATCACAAGAGGTTCATCCGCCTCGGTCCTCTCGTACTAAAGGCAGCATCCCTCAAGTTTCCTACGCCCACCAAGGATAAGGACCGAACTGTCTCGCGACGTTCTGAACCCAGCTCGCGTACCGCTTTAATAGGCGAACAGCCTAACCCTTGGGAGCTTCTCCACCCCCAGGATGCGATGAGCCGACATCGAGGTGCCAAACCCGGGCGTCGATATGAACTCTTGGCCCAGATCAGCCTGTTATCCCCGGCGTACCTTTTATCCGTTGAGCGACGGCCCTTCCATTCGGAACCGCCGGATCACTATGACCTGCTTTCGCACCTGCTCGACTTGTCAGTCTCGCAGTCAGCCCGGCTTATACCATTGCGCTCTACGGCTGATTTCCAAACAGCCTGAGCCGAGCTTCGCGCGCCTCCGTTACATTTTGGGAGGCGACCGCCCCAGTCAAACTACCCACCATACAGTGTCCCTGAACCGGATTCACGGCTCGAGGTTAGATCCACAACATAACAGGGGTGGTATCCCAAGGGTGGCTCCACCGAACCCGAAAGTCCGGCTTCAAAGCCTCCCACCTATCCTGGGCAAGCTAAATCATGAATCACTGTAAAGCTGTAGTAAAGGTGCACGGGGTCTTTCCGTCCTTTGGCGGGTAACCGGCGTCTTCACCGGTACCACAACTTCGCCGGGCTGGTTGTTAAGACAGTGCTCAGATCGTTACGCCATTCGTGCAGGTCGGAACTTACCCGACAAGGAATTTCGCTACCTTAGGACCGTTATAGTTACGGCCGCCGTTCACCGGGGCTTCGATTCGAAGCTTCGCCGAAGCTAACCTCTCCTCTTAACCTTCCGGCACCGGGCAGGCGTCAGCCCCTATACGTCGTTTTCGACTTAGCAGAGACCTGTGTTTTTGTTAAACAGTCGCCTGAGCCAATTCTCTGCGGCCCTCTCGCGAGGGCACTCCTTCTCCCGAAGTTACGGAGCAATTTTGCCGAGTTCCTGAACAACCAATCACCCGAGCGCCTGAGAATTCTCTTCTCGTCTACGTGTGTCCGTTTACGGTACGGGCGCCTTGCCATCTCCTTAGAGGTTTTTCCTGGCAGTGTAGCTACGCAGCTTTGTGGCCGTGCGGCCTCGCGTTCGCCCTCAGTGTATTCCTGGGTGGATTTGCCTGCCCAGGCACCTTGAGACGACCAAAAGGGATATCCATCACCCTTCCTGCTTTACTTCCTGCGTCACCCCATCGTGTAACGACGCAAGGCGGTCGCGGAATATTAACCGCGTGTCCATCGGCTACGCCTTTCGGCCTGGCCTTAGGACCCGACTAACCCCGGGCGGATTAACCTTCCCCGGGAAACCTTAGACTTTCGGCGGCCAGGGTTCTCGCCTGGCTTCTCGCTACTAATGCTGGCAGAGTCACTTCTTGGCGCTCCACCGATCCTCTCGGTTCGGCTTCAAAGCGGCAAGAACGCTCTCCTACCATCCCCGCCCTGCAAGCAGGCCGGGAATCCGCGGCTTCGGTGTAACGCTTGAGCCCCGATACATTTTCGGCGCCAAGGCGCTTGACCAGTGAGCTGTTACGCTTTCTTTAAAGGATGGCTGCTTCTAAGCCAACCTCCTGGCTGTCATAGCGACTTGACTTCCTTACCCACTGAGCGTTACTTGGGGACCTTAGCCGGCGGTCTGGACTGTTTTCCTCTCGACTACGAAGCTTAGCCCCCGCAGTCTGACTCCCATGCAATTTCGTCGATGGCATTCGTACTTTAGTTGGATTCGGTAAGTTGTGAAACCCCCTAGTCCATCCAGAGGCCTACCACCATCGCGTTCGCACAAGGCTAGCCCTAAAGCTATTTCGGAGAGAACGAGCTATCACGGAATTTGATTAGCCTTTCACCCCTACCCTCAGTTCATCCAAGCCGTTTTCAACCGACACTGGTTCGGGCCTCCATTTGCTGTTACACAAACTTCACCCTGACCAAGGGTAGATCATCCCGCTTCGCGTCTAATCCCAGCGACTCCTCGCCCTATTCAGACTCGCTTTCGCTGCGGCTCGATTATTCTTAACCTTGCCACTGAGATTAACTAGCCAGCTCATTAAGCAAAAGGCACGCGGTCAGGCATTGCGAGCCCGAAAGCTCGCCATAGCCCTCCCACTGCTTGTAGGCATACGGTTTCAGGTACTTTTAACTCCCCTAGCAGGGGTACTTTTCACCTTTCCCTCACGGTACTGGTTCACTATCGGTCGAGAGCGAGTATTTAGCCTTACCGGATGGTCCCGGCAGATTCCCACAGGATTTCTCGTGTCCCGCGGTACTCAGGATCCCTCTGGGCCGCTTCACCTTTCGCCTACAAGGCTGTCACTTCCTCCGGCCGGTTTTTCCAAACCGTTCGGCTAGGATCGACGGTCCCGTGATGAGGTCCTACAACCCCGGGCTTCCCGTGTGGGTCGCCCGGTTTGGGCTGGTCCGCGTTCGCTCGCCGCTACTAGCGGAATCATCGTTATTTTCTTTTCCTCCGGGTACTGAGATGGTTCACTTCCCCGGGTTCGCCCCGCCGGCCTATGAATTCAGCCGACGGCGACGGGAGTTTACTCCCGCCAGGTTTCCCCATTCGGACATCCCCGGTTCAAAGCTTGCTTACAGCTCGCCGAGGCTTTTCGCAGTTAGCCACGTCCTTCATCGCCTGCTCTCGCCAAGGCATCCTCCGTACGCCCTTAGTAGCTTGATCGTAAAACTTGCCCGGAACCAGATCCCGTCCCACTCACGCGGGTCGGGGATTCCAGGCGACGCTATTTCGGTCAGCGCCCGGGCGCGCTCCACGCGCACCGGCCGCTGCCGGCGATTGCCTAATTGACCTTCTGTATTCGGTTGTCAAAGAACTGGGATTCCATTGGGCGGGATCCCTGGCGCGGACGCGGAGCCGTACTCCGCGTCCGCGCCAGCGACCGGCCGCTACGAACCTGGTGGGCGTGGCTGGATTTGAACCAGCGACCTCATCCTTATCAGGGATGCGCTCTAACCAACTGAGCTACACGCCCCGGAAATGGTGGAGCTGATCGGAGTCGAACCGACGACCTCCTGAATGCAAATCAGGCGCTCTCCCAGCTGAGCTACAGCCCCGGATGCGCGAGCAGCCCGAGCTGAGGCTGGTTGGACGTGGGCGGCCGACTACGTCGGCTGCCTACCAGTACAAGTGCCGACTCCGAGCAAGAGAGCGCCGGACGGCTGGAACCGTCTGCCGCTGACAGGGCCCCTAGGGGCCGAAGGACCGACGGTTCGGTCTCTCTTAGAAAGGAGGTGATCCAGCCGCAGGTTCTCCTACGGCTACCTTGTTACGACTTCACCCCAATCATGAATCATACCGTAAGCCGCTGCCTCCCGAAGGTTAGCTCACGGATTTCTAGTACAATCCACTTTCGTGATGTGACGGGCGGTGTGTACAAGGCCCGGGAACGTATTCACGGCGCCGTTCTGATGCGCCATTACTAGCGATTCCAGCTTCATGCAGGCGAGTTGCAGCCTGCAATCCGAACTAGGGATGGCTTTGGGGGATTAGCTCCGTCTCGCGACTTAGCGACCCGTTGTACCACCCATTGTAGCACGTGTGTAGCCCTGGACATAAAGGCCATGATGACTTGACGTCGTCCCCACCTTCCTCCAGCTTGTCGCTGGCGGTCTCCTGTGAGTCCCATTGATGGCAACACAGGACGAGGGTTGCGCTCGTTGCGGGACTTAACCCAACATCTCACGACACGAGCTGACGACAGCCATGCAGCACCTCTACAGCGGTCCCCGAAGGGAAAGCCCAGTTTCTTGGGCGGTCCGCTGCGGTTTAAGCCCAGGTAAGGTTCCTCGCGTTGCGTCGAATTAAACCACATGCTCCACCGCTTGTGCGGGCCCCCGTCAATTCCTTTGAGTTTCAGCCTTGCGACCGTACTCCCCAGGCGGCATACTTAACGCGTTAGCTCCGGCACGGACTCAGTGAAGAGCCCACACCAAGTATGCATCGTTTAGGGCGTGGACTACCAGGGTATCTAATCCTGTTTGCTCCCCACGCTTTCGAGTCTCAGCGTCAGTTACGGTCCAGAAGGCCGTCTTCACCTCTGGCATTCCTCCTGATATCTACGCATTCCACCGCTACACCAGGAATTCTACCTTCCTCTTCCGTACTCTAGCTTGCCAGTATCGACCGCACCCTCCCAGTTGAGCCGGGAGATTTCACAATCGACTTGGCAAACCGCCTACACTCGCTTTACGCCCAGTAATTCCGAACAACGCTTGGAGCCTACGTATTACCGCGGCTGCTGGCACGTAGTTAGCCGCTCCTGCTTCTGCGGGTACCTTCATAATATTTCCCGCTGAAAGATCTTTACGACCCGAAGGCCTTCATCGATCACGCGGCGTCGCTGGATCAGGGTTGCCCCCATTGTCCAAAATTCCCCACTGCTGCCTCCCGTAGGAGTCTGGCCCGTGTCTCAGTGCCAGTGTGGCCGTGTGCCCTCTCAGGCCGGCTATCGATCGAAGCCTTGGTAGGCCATTACCCCACCAACAAGCTAATCGACCGCGGGCCCATCCTCGAGCGCATAAAGCTTTCACCCCGAAGGGTCGTATGCGGTATTAGCCCCAGTTTCCCGGGGTTATTCCCCACTCAAGGGCAGGTAACCCACGTGTTACTCACCCGTTCGCCACTGTACTCACCCCCCGAAGGGAGCTTTCTCGTTCGACTTGCATGTGTTAGGCGCGCCGCCAGCGTTGATTCTGAGCCGGGATCAAACTCTCGAGGAAAGGTGTTCTGTCCAAGGCGCCGGAAAGCGTCTCGGACAATTCCACAGAGTTTGCCGATCCGACATCCACTCGGAATCGACGAAAACGTACTGCACGTCCAACCGATCTATCAAAGATCCGTGCCGCCGCGGATCGTCTCCTCTGGCGCCTTGCGGCGCCTTGGATCCCCGGGGCGGACCAGCCTCGCGTCGGAGCGAACCGCTCCGACAGCAGAACAGGGCGCAAAAGGCCCCGGAACTGCCGCTTTCAGTAGAGTAGCAGGCCGGAGGGGAGAGTGCAAGGGGTGGGGGGAAATTTTTTGGGTGCCGGGCCGGGGGCTCCGCGGCCGAGGTGCTGCTACACTCGTGGGCCATGAAACGCTATGCTCTCCCGTTGCTGGCGGGCACGGTCGCGCTGCTGGCCCTCTCCACTCCGCTGCCCGGCCAGCTCCTGGCGGCGCGGGACAATTCCTTCGCCGTTGGGCACCACCATCTCAACGTGACCGATGTCGAGGCGCACAAGCGATTCTGGGCGGACCTGCTGGGCGGAGAGGCCGCGATGTTCGGCAATACCCATGTGGTGAAGCTCCCGAACACGCTGCTGTTCCTACGCGAGCAGGACCCGACCGGCGAGAGCAACGGCAGTACGGTCAACCATCTGGGCTTCCGTGTGCCGGACCTCCACGCGCTCGTCCCCAAGCTGAAGGCGGCGGGCATCGAGATCGTTACCACAGAGGTTGTCGCGGGTGCCGAGAGCGACGTTCACCACAACACGGGCCAGGACGTGTACATGGCATTCGCGAAGGGCCCGGACGGCATACGCGTCGAACTGATGGAAGACAAGGCGCTGGACGGAATCACGAGCCATCACATCCATATCTTCACCGAGGACGATGCAGCGACGCAGGCTTGGTACGTCAAGCACTTCAACGCCAAGCCGGGGATGCGGGGGCCGTTCAAGAAGGCCGATGTTCCAGGCATCGAGCTGACGTTCGCCACGGCCGGCAGTCCGGTCAAGCCGACGAAGGGGCGGGTGCTGGACCACATCGGCTTCGAAGTCGACGATCTCGAGGCATTCTGCAAGCGGCTTGAGAGCCAGGGGGTCCGCTTCGACTTCCCCTACCGCAGGATCGAGAGCATCGGCCTTTCCCTGGCGTTCCTGACCGACCCCTGGGGCACGTATATCGAACTGACCGAGGGGCTGGACAAGCTCTGACCGGAACGCGGGCCGATCCGCTATCGGTCCTCCAAGACCGCAACCACGGGATAGTGATCCGAAGGGTAGCGGCCGTCAAGATTGTGGTCCACCGTTTGCACGCTTGTTGGCCGCCAATCGCCACGATACAGGATCCAGTCGATCCGGCGTCCCTCGCGGTTTCCGGACCACCCGGACAATGTGGTTTCGGGCCCTGATCGCTCTCCGCCGGACTCCCACGCATCGACCAACTCGGTAGTGAGGAGCTCGTGCACGTCGCTGTCGGGGACGGAGTTGAAGTCCCCCATCACAATCAGGCGGGCAAAGGCAGGCACGCGCCGACGGATGTCCTCGACGATGACCCTGGCGCTGTTGAGACGGGCTGCCGCGTCCTGCCGACGATGAGCGAAATGCGTGTTGTAGAGATAGAACTCCTCGCCTTCCAGGTCACGGAAGCGTGCCCAAGTGACCATCCGGGGCAACGAGACGCCCCAGGACATGCTTCCCGCCTTGTCGGGGTCCTCGGAGAGCCAGAAATTACCCGACTCGACAACAAAGAGTTCGTCCCGCTTGTAGAAGACTCCCATGTGTTCGTTCTCGTGATTGCCTTGTCGACTGATGCCGAACCACTCGTAGTCGGGAAGCCTCTCGGCGATGTAGCCGCCTTGGAAGTCGAACAGCTCTTGCGTACCGAGGACGTCGGGTTGGTACTTCCGGATCGATTCGACCAGGATGTCCTTGCGATTCTCCCAAACATTGCCGCCGTCAGCAGGACTCGGATAGCGCACGTTGAAGGTCATCACCGTCAGCGAATCCGCCTGAGCCACCGACACGAGAAGGAACGCCGAGAGCAGGACTGCTGGAAGGTTCACTGCTTGAGTGTGACATGCCCGCGCACATCCCGGGCTGGCCCAGCATCGATGGCGACGCCCCGACCCATCGCTCGCTCGCAACCCTTGCGGAAAGGGCCTCGTGAATCCTGATACTCTTTCTCTCGTGCGCTGGATTGCTTGCTCGACTGCATTGGCACTGTGGCTTTCGCCGCTCGCTTGGGGGGAGCACTGGCCCGGCTTCCGCGGCCCCACACGGCAGGGTGTTTCTTCCGAAGCTGACCTGCCGCTTCAGTGGGGACGGGACAGGAACGTGGTCTGGAAAGCGCCGGTGCCCGGAAGCGCCTGGTCGTCGCCGATCGTCTGGGAAGACCGCATCTTCGTCACGACCGCCACGAACGGCGGCGCGGCCTGCCGAGTGCTGTCGCTCGACGCCCGGACGGGAAGCGTGCTCTGGGACACGCATGTTTTCGATCAGGAGACGCTGATGAAGAGGCGGCAGAATTCCTATGCCTCACCGACGCCGGTCACCGACGGCCAGAGCGTTTTTGCGGTGTTTGCCGACGGCAGCATCGTCGCCCTTGATTTCGAGGGCAATGTCCTGTGGCGGAATCGTGACTTCGATTTCTTTTCCGAGCACGGACTGGGAGCGTCCCCCATCCTGCACGAGAACCTGCTCATCATGGCCTTCGATCCCTCCAGCCGCACCCGTCGCGAGGAAAAGCTCGGCTGGAAGGTCCCCTGGGATGGAGCCGCCGTTTGGGCCCTCCGGAAGGACACCGGGGAGCTGGCCTGGGAAGGCAAGCGCGGACTCTCGCGGCTGGCACACGTCACTCCCAACCTCATGCAGGTCGATGGCAGGGCTCAACTGATCTCCGCCGCGGGCGACGCGATCCAGGGATTCGACCCGGGAACAGGCAAGCGCCTCTGGTCCGTTTACGCCCAAGGTGAAGGCGTCGTGCCGTCGATCGTTGTGGGGGGCGGCCTAGCCTACTCCATCTCGGGCTTTGAGGCCACTGCGATTCGCGCCGTTGCTCCCGGGGGCAAGATCGTCTGGGAGCAAGCCCGGTCCGCATCGCACATCCCTTCGATGATCTATGACGCCGGGCTGCTCTACAACATCCACGAAAATGGCGTGGCTACGTGCATGGACGCGGCGACAGGCGAGGTCATCTGGCAGGAGCGTGTGGGCGGACAGCACTGGGCGTCCCCAGTCCTGGCCGAAGGACGTATTCATTTCCTTTCGGAGGAGGGCGAGACCACCGTTATCCAGGCGAGTCGCGAATACAAGGAGTTAGCCCGTAACCGCTTGGACGAGCATACGCAAGCATCCATGGCGGTGTCCGACGGACGCCTCTACATCCGGACCGCAAGCCACCTCTGGGCGATCGGCCACAACTGACCGTTGGGTAATACAGGGGCGCAAGGCCAGCCGTGCCCACCAAGGCACTCCCTACCCGAATCGACGTTTCGCTCCTGCCGCCAGTACCTGCGCCAACCCTGCCCCCATGCGACCTTCGAGGATTCGTGCCAGCTCGGCCTCGCTGTTCGAGCGGGCGAGTCCCGCGAGCATTCGTTCCTGAGCGGCGAAGGCAGCTCGGGTCACTTGTTCAGTGTTCACCTGGAACGCCAGGATCTCCCGCAACTCGCGCAACACTCCCAGCGCTGCCGGATCGTCGCTGCGGTCGCGAAATTCTGCGGGATCGTCCTCGAGGTTGAACAGAAGGTCGTCGTACCAAGTGAACTGAATGTATTTCCAAGGGCCCTTGCGAAGCATGAACGACCCGGTGGTGTTGCCCTCGGAATGGCTCTCGGCATAGGCCCAGCCGGGATGCGCACTCGTTCCGCCGGTCAGGAGGGGTACGAGGGAACTTCCGCGGAGCTCCTGGCCACCACCTGCTCCGCTCCACTCGAGCAGAGCCTGCACCAGGTCGACGTGGCTCGCTACCCGGTCGATCCGCCGCCCTTGGGGAATGCCCGGCCCCGCCATGACCAGAGGAACGCGGGCAGCCGGATCCAGCAGGTTGTTCTTGAGCCACAGCCCGTGGTCACCGAGCGCCTCTCCGTGATCCGAGGTGTACACGAAGATCGTCCTGTCCAGTTCCCCGGAATCGTCAAGCGCCTGCCAGATCCGGCCGATATGGTCGTCGAGCTCAGTCACCAGGCCGTAGTAGCCAGCCCGCGCTTCCCGGATCCGACGCTCGGGAATTGGTGTTGCGATGCGCTTGAAGTGGCGCAATTCCTGGAACATCAAGTGCTGGTTCTCGAGATACCTATCCGGAATGACCGGCAGGTCCACCTCGTTCAGCGGATACGCTTCCCAGTACCTGCGACCTGCCACGAACGCTGGATGCGGCGCGGTAAATCCGACGTAATAGCACCACGGCTTCCCGATTCCAGCGGCCTTCTCCCGGAGGAAGCTGACGCAATTGCTGGTGCGTCTTGCATCGGGGTGCGGCGTGTCACGAGGCCTGCCCCTGATCAGCTCGCGTTCCCCAACCCGGTACGCGACCGGGCTGCGGAAGAGTGACGTGATGTCCGGCCCCGTACGGTGTGCGTGACTCGTCTCGTGCTCCTCGAAGCCGATGTCGAAGTCCGGATTGAGGTCGAACTTGCCCGTGGCTTCGGTATGGTAGCCCGCCTCGCGAAGGCGAGTTCCCCAAGTCGGCCAGCTCCCGTTCCAGACCGTGGAATTGCAAAACGAGGAGGTTTCGTGCGGGTAGCGGCCCGTCATCATGCAGGCCCGGCCCGGGACGCACACCGGGGAGCCGCAATAGGCATTCTCGAAGATCGTTCCCCTGGCGGCGATGCGGTCGAGGTTGGGGGTCTTGACGACGGAATGGCCCGCGTACCCGGCGTACTTGAAACTGTGCTGGTCTGAGCAGACGAACACAATGTTGGGCCTATCGGGCACTTGGGCATTCGAGGCGACGGCAGCCCCGAGGGCGGCAGCAAACTGGCGGCGGGTAGCCTCGCGAGTGCGATTCGGCATCGGTTGCGAGCATACCAGAGCGCCTGGCTGGCCCCGCGCTCGCCGCTGCCGGTTTCGGAAGCGCCGCAACCCTGCCCCATTCAAACCGGCCGTTGCATCCGGATTCAGGCGGTGTTTCACGGCATAGAGCGGATTACAGCGCCGGACGCAACCGGGCCGGGCCAAGCCCGATTGGGCCGATATGATCGCTGTGGGCCGTACCGGGCCGCGCCGAGCAACTTCAAGCGCATGCGAGACAAAGCGAGACGCCGAGGACGCGCGCAGAGCGGGGCTTCGACAGGCCAGCAGCCGGGCCTCACCTGCCTGATGCGTCGGGTCTGGGATGCGGCCTGTTCTGCGATCTCAAGACAGCAGGTCCCAGGTCGCGATGCAGCCCCTTGGCGGGCTTGGTTTGTTGATCCGTTGGTTGCCAGCAACTTTGAAAAGTACACCAGCGAGCGTGGGCCCTCCGTCATGGTGTGCTAGGGCTTCCGGCGACCGAAAAGCCATTCCCAGACGTCAGCTGTCGGGTCGGCCTTCTCGTTGCCATGCCGGGTCAGGTACCCTTTCGATTCGTCGTCGCCGACGTAGGTGAAAGCCTGGATCCAGGACGAATGCTCGACTCCACGCAGTTCGGTGTACTTGATGTTCCCTCCTGCCTCTCGTAGGGCAGCAAACGCACTGCGCGAAAACTCGACCGAGACAAGTGGATCGGAGTCGCCGTGGAACACCCAGATTGGCAGATGTGCCAATCCAGGCGCATACGCGGGATTGAATCGGCCACAGACGGGAATCGCCGCTGCAAACATGTCCGGTCGGGCGGAAATGATGTTCCAGGTGCCGGCACCGCCGCCAGAAGAGCCCAGCGCGTAGATGCGATCAGCGTCGATGGGAAACTCCTGTTGGAGCGACTCGATGATCTCGAAGGCTTGGGTCAGGTCATCGCGGACAAATAGATCCTCCGTTCCGGGCACATCGGGTTTGGGACCCCAGATGCCCCCGGGCCTTCGCTGCGGGACGAAGACGAACGAGGGATGCTTCCGGCGCCATTCCGGTCTTGCCATCACTCCGTTCCAGAACCGAAGATTGCTCAAGTTGTCGTCGCCAACTCCTCCGGAACCGTGGAGACTGACAACAAGCGGATAGCGTTCTCCGGGGTCGACGCGAAGCGGCTTCATGAGACGGTATGGCATCGCCCCGTGCGACCGCGCTTCGTAAGCGTCGAGTAGGTCGTGGTCCCGGATGCCTGGACCACGGTTCATGCGGCTGCGCTGCCTCGTGATGAAGACGTAGTCGGCGGCCTCGTGCTCGGTGAGCGTTCCGTCGTTATTCGCGTCGGCCGCCGGATGGCTCGCGAGCATCCTTTGGAGTTCGCTCTCGACATCCGCGCCAGCGGCCGGGACGCACGCCAGCGTGGCAATACATACAATCAACAGGCGCATTTGAGAGTGAGGCTACAGCAAGTGTATACGCCCGTGGGATTGAGTGCAGGCTGTCCGGGGCTCAACAGCAGCGGGGTCGGCAGAAGGGAGGCAACCGCCGCGACGGGCCTGGATCGGCGAAGGCAGGTCTATCCGCGGGAATGCGGGTTCCGGAAAATGTGGCGTACCCTAAGCGCCTGAGTTTCGAGAGGCCGGCTAGTACCCCTCGTGGCGGGGGGCCATACGAAGGGCCCCGGCAAGAGGGAAGTGCCGAGGTGCATGACGCAACCAAGTGATTCGATATCGAGATCCTGCCGAAGGCGGGTGTGCCGAAGAGTCGCGGAAATTGCAGGGGTGTCCCTGGGGGAACCTTCGGTGACGGAAGCAATGACGCGATGGGGTCGGACATGCCCTGCTTGCGTTAGTCGCGGCTACGGTCTGCGGCACGGCATCAAGAAGTCCAGCGCGGTCTAACCTGCGGAGCACGGCAGTTGCTCAACTCTCAAGGTGGTGTTTCTGGCAGTAACGAAATCTTCGGGCCCTACTTCAGTCGGTAAGTTTCAATGACCTATTGGAAGTCAGTGGTTGCTGACGTGAGATGAGGACGTGGGCAGCACGGAGGCCATTGCTGAGACAGCTGACTTCATCGCTGCCTCATGGCCTTCGATCCGATTTCACCGGCGGCGCGACGCGAACGGTCACTATGTCGGTGTCGTGGTATTGCTCGTGGCGGACGGACGATGCGAGATGGTGCAGGAGGCGCAACGAGAGCTCCCGTTCGACCCAAACCTCCCCCGTCTCCTCCGCGAGTAGCGCAAGCCGGTCCTGAAGGTTGCCCTCACCGCTCGCGGCAAGGAACTCGAGAACCGCGCCACCATCGTCCCTGTGCGCCGTCAGCAACAGGCGCCGGTCACCGGAAGCCGCGACGCCCTCCTGCACCCCGCTCAGTGTGAGCACCGTTTCCTCGGCGGCTGCCTCAAGGCGGTGCACCATGCTCTCGTCCCAGTCGCCTCGGGATGCGAACGCGGCGATAAACTCCCTGATCTTCGGGAGTGCCGAGACATCGAGCACCGTCTCAATCCGGCTCCGGCGCGGATTCGCTATCTCCATCAGCACCGTCATGGCGATCGCCACGAGGCCGCCCGCCGTGACCCCGCTCTTCAGGAGGCCACCCGCAAAGTCATTGGCGAATTCTGGAAAGATCGCGCCATACTGGAATCCCACGCCGAGCGAGAACGCCACACCCACGATTAGGCCGTGGCGATGGTCAATGCCGTCGTGAAGGACCATCTTCATGCCGAGCAGCAGGATTGTTGCCATCAGGACGACGAGGTAAGCAGCGACAACCGGACCGGGGATCGCCAGCACAACGGCGAGAGCCTTAGGCAGCAACGCCAAGGCCATGAAGACCACCCCGACGCCAATTCCTACGGGCCGCGCAGCTGCCCCCGTGAGGCCTGTAACCGCCACACTGGTCGTTAGCAACGTGGTTGGGACTGTCGCGGCGAGGCCGCACAGGATGTTGCCGACACCCGCGGTTGCCACCGTGCGCTGCACCGCCCGGTAGTCCACTGCCCGCATGCGGCGCCAAGACACCCTCTGCGTACCGACCGCATTGCTGATCGTCTGGACACTGTTGATGAGGGACACCAGCACGTAGGCCGGAAGTAGAGCCCAGAAAAGTGGCCCAAAATCGAGATCAAGACCCGGCCACGCAGCCTCTGGAATTCCGATCCAAGACGCGCCAGCTATGCTGTCCACGTCATAAAGGCCGAATATAGCCGCCACCATCGAGCCGGCGACCACACCGACAACCGGGGACCAGAGGCGCATTGTCGCGGATCCCTTCAATGTGACGACGACGATGACGGCCAACGTCGAGATGGCGACTAGCGGAGCGGCAATTGGCGGCGTGCTGGACGGCACATCCTCCAGCAAGCCAAAGGCTGACGGCATCAATGTGACCGGAATCAGCATGATGACCGTCCCTGACACGGTCGGGGTAAGAACACGCCGGAACAGTGCGAGTCTTGCCGACAATATCAACGGGACCACCGCCGTAACCAGTGTCAGGGTGGCGAGCAAGGGGGGTCCGCCTTCGGCCACCGCCGTAATGGCGACTCCGCCGACGGCAAGCGAGGTGCCCATCACCGCGACATATCCCGAGCCGATGCGCCCGAGGCGGACCGCTTGCAGGACCGTGGTTAGGCCACAGACCGAGACCGTCGCGAATAGAGCCCATGAGAGATAGGCCTCAGTTCCCCCAGCAGCCCGCACCACGAACATGGGAACCACCACAATCCTCGCGATGATCAGGACCGAGGACTGAAGGGCTAGGCCCAGCGTGACTGCCGGAGCCGGCCGTTCGTCGGGCTGGTAGCGAACACTCCCGAGCTGACCGGAACGGTCCGCGTTCACGGTGCGAATTCCATCCTGCCGCTCCCTGACGATGAAACTTAGAGCACGGTCGGCACTTGCAAGGGTGCGCTTCGAGAGTCGCGGTCAGCGTGTTCCGCCCTCGTCTTCATCGGGAGCAATCGTATCAACTCAGCAAAAGGTGTCCCGCAATTGCACCACAGGGGAGGTCATTTCGAAGACGGGTCACCCCCAATCCGAACGTCCCTCAGCCCGCGGGTCGGACAATTCACGCCGCTTGCATCCTACGTTCGCGGCACGGCGTCACCCTGCCGACCCCCAGACTGCGTCAGTGGCCCGACTCGGGAGCCGCGTCTTTCGGGGCCGCTTTCCGCAGCTTGAGGCAGCCGGACGCACCTCAGTCCAGGGTATGGAACTCGTATCGGATCGACCAGCGATCGGCTTGGCCGGGCGCGATCTTCAAGTCGACGAACGGCTCCGGGCACAGGGTAGTGCGCGGCGACCAGAACTGCAGCCTGGCTAAAGGCCGGTCCGTGGAGACGCGCACTCCCGCCTTCACCGCGTGGTTTTCGATCGTGAAGACGTGGTCATCGGACGTGGCACCGTAGCCGCCCAGCAGCGTAAAGATGCTCTCGCCCGGCGGAATCTGTTTCTCATACCGCAGCCGTCTTCCACTGACACTGGCGTAGCCCTGCATCTCGCGGTCTGACGTCAACTCGAACGGGAACTCCACGGTGAAGTCCGGGCCGGTTGGCTGGTTGTCGATCACGAAGAAGTTGTGGTTATACACGTTCGTCTCGATCATCTTGCGGCCGGTGTTCTCAAGAATGTGATCGATGACAAGCTCGGGCTGTCCCGGCGTCAGAGTCAAGCGCTTTGTCAGGCGGTACCCGTACCCCAGAGTCGGCGCGGCTACGTCGTGGGTGAACTGGATCCAGTTCACCCCTCGCCGGACCGTCCACTCGCCGGGGTCGACGACCTTGTAGCTATGTCTCCAGCGGTAGTCCTCTTCCTCGGGCTTTTCGACGACACCCACGCCGATGCGCAGGAAGTGCTCGCCACCGTCGTCATAGCCAAGCCCTTTGTTATTGGTCCGGTACTCCTCTACGGGGCCCGTGATGCGGTCGTGGAGATAAGGATCGTCGGATTCCTGCCACTCTCCGAAGTACTGATGCCCGGCATACTCCAGGCTATGGATCGCGCCCGACCAATCGAAACGCGTCCCCCGGTAGTATCCGTTCTCGGGATCCGGCAGGTACACGTGGGCCTCGATCAGTTCATTCGCGAACACTTCGGATGGATGATCGGCGGCCCAACCGCCATGAGCAAGCGTGAGGGCGGCGACTGCGAGTGTGGGGAGGCGCATGAGCCAAATCTTAGGGGATTATATACGTAAAGTGCCCGGTCAAGCCGCTTCGAATGATCCCCTTTTCATTCCCTAGTATCCAGAGCAGCGGCCCTGGGGGCACGTTCGCCCTGCGACGGACCGGCACCGGCGTGGCGGTTAACGGACTCATGGCGCGGAAGACTGCCTGGGGTGGATGGCAGAGCGCACCAATTCCCGCAGTGGTCGGCCACCGCTGCACTGGCTGGCCGGATCGCTGGCTTGAAGGAGCCTTCGATGGCCTCCCGACAACTCCGGGTTTCACTGCTTCACCGCTCCAGCAGATCCTTCAGTACGACGCCGTCCGGGATGTCTGCCTCCTGCAATAGCTTGGGTGTCTTGAAGAACGGATTACCCGGTGACCAAAGCTCAATACTCTCGGAGTTCTGTTCGTAGTATTCCGGATCCGTTGTCACGCGAATTGGTTCCTGAATTCCGGGTGCGAGCAGGCTGTATTCCCGCAGACCCATTGGCTGAACTTGGGAATCCGGCGGCATCAGGTCCGGATCCCGGATTACGCGGTCGAGATCGTCCAATGTGATTGGCGACCGGGCGCGTTCCGGCACGTCGAGACTGGTGTCGAGAGCCGCGTCGATGTCGAAACCACTTCGTTCTTCCTCAGCGACTTGGCGCTCGATTCGATCGGCGACGTTCCGGGCATTGGCTGAGTCGCGTCCTGCGAGCACTGCATCGGTAACCGCTTTCGGCATCCGCGCGAGGATTGGCTGCAGACGTCCGACAACGTTCTGGAATAGGCCGATGCGCTCTCGCAATGCCCGGTACACGTCAGTCTCGACCGTTCCCTTGTAGTGGAGGTTCACGACCCGCACCGTGGCATGGCGCTGGCCAACCCGGTCGATGCGGCCGATCCTCTGCTCAACACGCATCGGATTCCACGGCATATCGTAGTTGACGAGCGCCCCGCAGAACTGGAAGTTCAGTCCCTCCGCAGCGGCGTCAGTGCAAAGCAGCAGATCGGCGTCGCCGTCCTTGAACCGGCGCTTGACCTGCTCACGGTCGATGCAGTGCCAGATGTCCGGCCCTTGTGCGGAAGGGATCTCGCCGCCGCGGCCCGAAAAACACATCACTCGCAAGCCCGGCCTCTTCCGGAGCGCATGGCGGAGAAAGTCCATGGTATCGGTGTACTGTGTGAACACCATGACCTGACGGTACCCTTGCCGTGCCAGTTCATCCAGCGTCTCGTTCAGCCAAGCGAGTTTGCTGTCGGGCGGCAATGCCCGGATCATTTCCAGCAGGCGTTCTATCTCATCACGTTCCTCAATGGCGAGTGTGGGCGAAGCGAGGGCCGCGACTTCCTCGGCATCGGGCACCTCATCGAGGGCCTCGTCGTCCGGCGCGTCCTCTTCGTCCAATTCCAAGGGAACAGCTGAGGCATCGGATCCGTGCAGTGCGGCTTGGAGACGCTTTTCCAGCGTGGCGCTAAGCGCTGCGAAGCTACTCGCGAAACGGCGGCGGTAGACCGTCATGACGAAGCCGACCGCAGATCGTTCGGCAGAGGCTGCTCGGTTGTAGACGGTCGCTATGTACTCGTCCACGGCCTCGTATAGAGCGAGTTCCTCGTCGCTCATCTTGACGAATTGGTCGTTGACCAGCCGATCCGCGATCGCGGCTCCCAACATCCCGGCCGTGTTGTACCGCCGCAAGAGTTCGCGTGTATGGCGCGAGATGAGACGCCGAATCGGAGTGTGCGCACGCATAACGGCAATTGCCGCACGGCGTTCGGGCCCGTCCAGTTGGCGGCGGGGAATGCTTGCGACGCTGCGCAAGGCACTGAGCAACTTGCCGGCCTTCATACGCGACAGACCGGTCAGGCGCTGGATGGCGTCGCGGGAAACCTCGCCGTAGACTCGCTCGACCGCCTGAAACATCCGTGCCATGCAATCCAAGGCGTCTCCAGACGGAGCGGGTTGGTTGACCCGCTCGAAGAAGTCCAGGAAAGCCGACGCATTCCATTCCTGCGGCAGCCCCATCAGATCCATCAGGTCCCAGACTTCGATCGGGTGCATTTGCATCGGGGTCGCAGTCAGCAGTACCAACCCCTGAGTACGGGCTCTCAGCGAGCGCATCAGCTTGAGAAGTGCGTTCGCCCTTCCCTCCTGCATGCTGCCGGCGGCGCGTCGGCGGGCATGGTGCGCCTCGTCCAGGACGACGAGATCCCAAGGCTCGGCACGTTCGACGAGTTCCCGGGCGCGGTCCTTGCGCCGCATCAGTTGACTAGACGCGATGACGACGGGTTCTTTGTGCCAGTGTCGCGGGTCTACCTTGCGCTCGTGTTGACCACGTAGCGCCTGCGACTCGTAGCAGCTGAGATTTCGACCATCGTAAATGGGCCAGTTGAGATTGAATTTCTCGCGCAGCTCGATCTGCCATTGCTTCAGTACGGCCTTGGGCGCAAGAATGAGAATCCGCTTGGCGAGTCCCGAGAGCCAAGCTTGGCGAAGAAGCAGGCCTGCCTGAATGGTCTTGCCGAGGCCCACTTCGTCGGCGATCAGGAGCTTCGGCGGCCAGTGCGCATAGAGACGCTCGAACGCCCGGAACTGATGCGGCCACGGCGCAACGGCTGAGGTGGCCTCGCCCACCCGTGCGCCCCCGTTCGGCAGTCTCGGCGCATTTCGAATGAATGTCCAGACGAGTCGGGCCCGGTCGGACGGCCAGGACGGTGGTAGTTCCGGTTGCGGTTTGGGCTTTAGTCGGGAGGGCGGGCCCTCTTCAGGCAGGAACCTCAGTAGGTCTTGCCGCACTGCTTCGGGTACCTCCAGCACTATCGCCCTCGACGAGCGATCGGCCCAGAGACGTTCGAAATTCTGCTCCTCGCCGGTCACGCGCCCCGGCTCCGGCCCCCAGCTCGTGAAGACTTGGATACTCTCCCAGTTGCTCTGCCATCCGGTCGGGGTCTCATTAAGGCTCCCAGTCCAGGCAATCTTGTTGCCGCTACGATCCTCGATGATGCCCGCCTTCTCGTGAAAGATCGCCGGATTGTCGACAGGCTGCCTCTTAACGTCACAGGGCACGGCGACCTTCACGTCGAGATGGCCGCGGGCGATCATCCAGGCAAGCAGTTCCAGAGCATCTGTAGCAGCGTTGTCCGGCGGTGCCAGCGGCAGGTCCAGCAGGTGCCGCTCGACTTGATCGCGCAAGGTCTGGCCGTGGCCTATGGCTTCGATTTCCGGAGTTCCGAGAGTACAGCCCACGATGAGGCGCATGTGCCCGTCATTGCGGACGAGGCCCTCGATTCCCCGGGAGGCCAGCGCAAGCGCGCCGGCGTTGAAGTAGCCGGTGAGTCGGTCGTAGCGTTGGGCGTCTTCCAGTGCCGGGACATAGAAAGCCCGGATCAAGTTGCCGACCTCCGGCGTGTACTTGAGTTTCCAGGCGTGATCCGTGAGCACGCCGTCAATCCCAGGGGTTTACGAGCGATGCGCCCGAAGCTTTGAAAGCAATGAGTTTGCGGGTTTGGATTGTTGTTCCATGAACGAGAGAGATTGCCGGTATCTGGCCAGCCGCAACGTTGAGGCGCCCGCGGCTACGCTCGGCCTCGGCCGCAATCTCTCCGTATGCCTCAGTCGCGCTTTCGTCGAACACGAGAATCCTGCCACGAAAGTGATCGCGCGTCATTTGCAAGAATCGCAGCAGGCTCGACTGCCGACTACCAGAAGGCGGTCTTGATATCCCGTAGCGCAGTTCCAACAGCGCCTTCGCGGGCGCCGCAATCAACGGGTCCTTGGCTTCGAGCCATGCGAGTTCCCGTGGTGTCGGATGTCGTCTAGTCAGCTCGGAAAGAACGTTTGTGTCGACGGGGATCATAGCAACTCGACCGGCCTTTGAGACCGGCCGTGATCCCGGAGGAACGGCTCGATCACTGCGATGCGATCGTGCCGAAACCGAGCCAATTCAACTGTCTCGGCAGCAGTGTCGTGGAGGATTGACCGGGCCTTGGTCTCCAACCTGCACCCGCGTCGTTCGGCGCGTCGAGGAAGTCTCTCCTTCGATTCCGCCGACAGTTTACGGATTGTGAGACATACCATGACGGACTCCCAACGCTGTCGCTCCAAACGATGATTACATGCAATCGTAGCCCTCAGCAATCCGACTACCGCTAGGCGAGTGTGGTGGTGGTCACGAGTGCACCGACGAATCGGCCGCCGAGTAGCGAGAGCGTTCAGGTCGTGGCGCTACGCCACAGGTTGAGCTGCTCGGGTTCGCCAACGTCATCGTGGTAGGCCAGGCGGGACAAATTGTAAAGGGCCTCGAAGTCGTCCGAGGCGGCGGCAGCGTCGCCTGCGAGTTGGACCCCTGTAATGGAAGGCGACATCGGCAGAACTTCAAGGACAGCCTTGAGCGCGACAAAAAAGCGAGGGTCCCTATCCACGGCGGTGCGTTCGAAGAGCTCGCGGGCGGCGGCCAAGGACCTTGATCGGGCCGAGTGGGCCGCGTGGTGGAGGGCATCAATCATGCCCCGGGATCCGTCGGCTGGGCCGAGTGAGCCAGTTGCCGCGCGACGCTCGCTGTCCCAGAGAATGAGATTACTGCCGCGCTTGTTCGCAAGTCGACCCGCCACCTCCCGATCGAGATCGACTCCTACCGCGCGTGCCAGCCTCAGGGCCTCGTCGTAGGCGAAGACCGGCGCGCGAAACGTGTCCCACGCCAACACGAAGAAGGCGGTTACTGGATCGAGGTCGGCATCAGCGCGGAGGGCCGTCAACCGCTCCAGCCTCCAGCGCTTGACCTCGCGACGGGCTACGTCAAGCGCATCTTCGGGGCTCACTGCGTAAGGATCCCAAGGTTCGTCCAACAGGGCCAATTGTCGGCCGCGTGGTTCCGGCCGACCGCGTGGCGTCCCGCGCCGCAATGGCCAGTGTTGCGAGAACTCCTCGAGAGCGGGACCAAACGCTGCCAGGAACAGGTCGACCCCGCTGATACCTGCGCGCTGGAACTCCCCGATCCGCTGCCGTACAGCGCCCGCCACCAATGGCTCGATGTCTTCCCAGTAGCGGCGCTCGTCAGCCTCATCAGGTTGGCCCGACGATGGATCGGACGGGCGGGGTCGGCAGGCAAGAAAGACCGTGCTGTTCGCCGCCGCCTTGTCCCGGATGTGCAGGCTGCCACCGGCCTCGGTATTGATCGGCCACGACGCGGTGATAGCGAACCCCGCCTCCATCAGACCGGTGGTGAGGGCATCCCAGGCACCAGTCGCCTTGTGGGTGAACATCAAAGTCATGATGCCGTCGGGTCTCAATACCCGTCGGCACTCGGCAAAGATCGCGGACATCCGATCTTGGTAGTCACGCCCGGCGAGAGTACGGGCACCTTTCTCGCCTGAGAACTTTGCGGGATTTGCCACCGCCTCGTTCTCTTTGTCGGTCAACTGGCGGCGGAACAGGTCGGGAAAGAGATGCCCAGCCGTGCGCTTGAGCCAGACATAGAAGAAGTCCGACAGCTCAGCGTACATCACGTTGTCGTAGTACGGCGGGTCCATCACCACCGCGTCAATGCTGCCGTCGGCCAAGTGGTCAAGGCTGTCGGCCGATTTGCACGTGATCGTGACGGGCGGCGGCGAGGGGGTGCGAGCTCCATCGGAATTCTTCGGATCAACTTGGTCAAAAAGAGGACCGTTGGTTCCAGTGCCGGGGTGAATCAGCGCTACAAGTTCCTTGATGCACTTCGCAGTCTTTTCGATAGCCCAGTCGTAGCCGACGCCGACGACCAGCGGGGCCATCTCGGCGTATGACCAGACGAACGCGAAGTCATGCCGGTCGAAGATGGAACGCACTCGACCGGTGGTATTGTCCCAGCGCCCAGCTCGATTGTTGTAGTTCAAGATCGTGTCCAGCGACAGCGCCAAGTACCCATAGGCCGCCCTCCGAACGTCGTCAAGACGCCCGGCGCCCCGATCCGCCTCAAGCATCTCCCGCAACACCTCGACACTGGTGCCGTGGCACAAGAGTTGTCGGGGAGAGAAGATGTCTCGCCAGAGCGCCATGCCGTATCGGTGCGGCTCCGTCGTCTTGTTGCCGCCGGGAATCCTCTCGGTCGGCACGATATCCAAGGCTTCCCACTCCGGCAGCTTCTCCGCCAGCTTCGCCTCGATGTCCGCGCTGTTGTCGTCCTCGGGCCGTGGCGCTCGGTAGCCTCGTACCCACCTGTCGCGACCGCGCCTGCCCGACTTCGTCCAAGTTTCGATCCGCTTCTTGTAAGCGACGGCATAGAGTTGCTCGCCCATCCGCCCCGCCTTTGCCTGCGCCTTGATTTCGGCGCCGTCGATAACTCGCCCGCAATCGGGCCACGGACACCGGCCGTCGCCTCGAGCCACAGTACCGGAGGACTGTTCCTTCGCCGAACTGACGATCTCGAACGTACAGACGCGGCCAAGTGTGCCCGGACCGTGGGCGCAATCGGGGGAAAGACGCACACCCGTGCCGTCCAGTGCCAATCTCCAGTTCGGCGACAGCGGCACGAGGCCGTCGCAATAAGGGCAGGTGGCGGTGCGCGCCCAAAGATAGCCTTCAATGCGAGTGTCTTCGGGCTCTCTTGGGAAGATGTGGTCGTACTTCGCGTTGGCGCTACGGACAAACTTGCACGCCACGTCCTGAAACTCGGACAAGAGTCTCCGTCCGTGTTCCAGCGGCCATTCTATGGTCGCCCTGAGAATCAAGGCAGCCACCGGATTCAGGTCGTTGGCCAATACGCTGTATCCCACGCGATGGGCTTCGATCGGTATGCTGCCTCCGCCCGCGGTCGGGTCCAGCACGGTCAGGGTCTCCAAATCCCTTCCGATCCCGAGTTCGATCCACTCACGATCAATTCGGGTGGGCGAATACCCGAATGCTCGCTTGTATCCGTAGGGATTGGGGCCAAGATTCTCGTTGTTTCGCTTGGCCGCGTCCAGCCTCCGCCTAGTCTCCACTGGGTCGCCGTGAATCCCGAGCGTGTGCAGGAACCTTTCCCGATCGGCGTCAGCGGGAAGGAGCGAAGCCAGCACTACCGCTCGGGACGCCACCAGTGGCCGCCGCGCCCACCAGACGTGAAGGCGGTTCGGTGCCGGAAACGGAGTCATTGGTGTGCGCTCGCGTATACTCTCGATGCCGATCTCAGCGATCGGGAGCCAGCGCTCAATCAGGCGGGTGTCATGCATGCAAGTCTGGACCTATGAACATGCTTCAGTGGGACGCGACGATCTCTCGGAGAAACGTGCGGACCGGACCCAGCGCCAGGTGGTCCAAGTCCCAGTATCCCCGTTTGGCTGCGTTGCCGACCGAAAGATGCGGATCGTGCTTTGTAGCTAGAAACGCCCGTGCGCGAGACTTGTGCGGTCTGTGCAGTGCCTCTCCATGGAGTTCCTCGACACAGTCGAAGAACGCATCGATGCAGACCCGCACTTCGTCGTCCCGAATCGTGTCCCACAAGAGGGTCTCAAGCATACCGGTCCGGTTCGGGCCAGGCAGAATCATCACCGATACCGCCGGTCGGTCGCCCGTGAGTTTCCCGATTGCGTCCGGGACAGTAAGCTCTGCGCGCTCCAACGATCCTCGAACGCTTTCGAAAGCCCCTAGCGCCGAGTCTTCGGCGTCCCGGATGATTCCGATGCTCTTGACACCGGAGAAATCCGACAGCTTGACGAAGGCGGACAAGAAAGTACGTAACTCAGTTACGCCACCGAAGTTCTGGACCTGAAGGTTCTCAAGCGAGAGATGTCGGATCATCGCCTCGAAGAATGCGTCCGCATCGTTGCCCTCAACGAGAAGCTGCGCTTCGGAACTGATTGGTCGCGGTCTGGGGCCCATCGGCTAGCGCACTTCCAAGCCGTGGCGGACCACAGTCTCGACGTCTGCGACGTCGAATGTCACGCAACGGCTGGATCCATCTTCCGTACGCTCCAGTCGGTGGAATCGCCAATCGTCCGTCAGCGCTTCGTGAGCGGCTACAAGGCATTCAAAGCTGTGCGTCGTCGCGAAGACCTGAACGTCAAACTGTTGCGCGGCCTCGGCCACGACCGCCCAAACCTTGCCCATGATCGAGTGGTGTATGCCGTTCTCAATCTCGTCGACTAGCACAACCCCGCCGCGGACACTGGACATCGCCAGGACGATTCTGGCGACGCGGGTCATCCCTTCGCCCATCGCCGACAACGGAGCAAGTTCCCGCAACCCTACGTCGGCCCAGATCATTGGAGTGCCACTCGCGGAAATATCCTCAACGCTTTCCAGTCGTGGTTCGACGATTCGAAGCGCCTCCGTCAACAGGTCCCCCTGTTTTCGCGCCCGGAGTTGGCCCAAGCGGACTGCGTCTTCCTCGACACTTCCGATGCTTGGGGACACAAATACGGCTTGCCAAGGAATGTCCAACTCCTCGGTCGTCGTCTTGTAACTTCTCGACATCACGTGCATATGCCCCAGCTCGGTCTTGCCGCAGCCAACCCACGAGAGAGCTAGCCCCCATGGGTCGGTCAGTTCTTCCCCTGGGCCAAGGAAGGGAGACGGCTCTACGTCGTCGATCACCCCTTGGTCGGCGTGTAGAGCCTCAATACGACGCGCACTCGGAAGAGAGAACGTGTCTTGTTGCTCCAGAGAGATTGTTAGGGCCAACTCCCCAAGACACGAGTGCTTGCCGCTGATCTCGATTGACCGTCGCAGGTTGAGTTCATGGAACAGTGGCTTCCAGTAGGTAGTTGGTGCCGTGGCCCTCTGTTGGCCAGTTCCGCGGATCTCTCTGATTCTCAGTGGGAGATGTGGGGTTCTGCCACCCGCCAGCAAGAACATCGCCTCAAGCACAGTGGTCTTGCCTGAGTTGTTTTGCCCGGCAAGCAGGTTGATGCGCTTTAGTTGGCCGATTTCCAGATCGCTGAAGAGACGCAGATTTCTTAGTCGCAGACTTCGGAACATTGTGGCCCCTCCAATTCGAATTATCCCCTGTATCGCAACTGTGTTCGCCCGAAACGCTCGCAAGGCATTCCGGGGGTAAGGTGCGAACGGTGCTTACAAGGCAAACGCTGCGAGGCCGCGACCACTTGAGCGATCACGTGGGTAGAGAGCGTCCACTCTACGATCCCGAGGACCACCTTCTTTGCGAATCGTTGTGTACCGCACCCAATAGCGAGCACGTTCCTCTCAGAGCGGGATGGAACTGCGACGCTTCATAGGCGAGTCAGCTGCGGATAATTCTATGCTGGAGAAACCATGAATCGTCGAGACGCGCTGGATATCTGGCACCACGCTTGGTATCGGCAAGTCGCCCGTACTGTCGCGATCCGTATCGACTAGGTCGGATACTAGACGGGATTGCTCAAGGGTTACTCGGTGAGGTTGTCATGCACACCTGCCATCCGCCATCTCTGGCTCCGCTAGACTTACTGGATCTGAAACGTTTCCGCGGAAGAATCATGGCCTCGCCCGTCATGGTCGCTACTTGCTGAACCCGTTGAGATTGGCGAACGGAGAGGAATTGTGACTGTACCGACAATCTTTGACACCTGCCATCCGCGCGTTGACGTTCTCGAGGGAACGTTCGCAGATGCAGACTTCGCCGCTGACCTTGCCTCCGTCCTGACCGGCCGGGCGGCCGCCGGCTATCGGGAGCCTGTTCAGTTCTTCGCGAATACCTATCCTACTCGTGGCGTGAAGAACCTGCTTGACAATGTGTGCCGCCGTCTCAGCGGGGCTGGCGATGCAACGAGTGCGATCTTCCGCCTCGACACGTCCTACGGTGGTGGCAAGACGCACAGCCTGATTGCCTTGGCCCATGCAGCGCGCGGTATGAGCGGGGTACCAGACGTTGGAGACTTCGTAGATCCGAACATCCTCCCCACGGGGCCCGTGCGGGTCGCGGCGTTTGACGGTGAGAACTCCGACCCCCTGAACGGACGCGCTCTCGACGGCGGCGTGATGGCCTATACGCCGTGGGGTGAGATTGCACATGCCCTCGCGGGCAAGCCGGGCTATGAACGGGTGCGCAAGAGCGACGAGGGACGCGTAGCACCGGGGTCGGAGACGATACGCACTCTGTTTGGCGACGAACCGACACTCATCCTGCTCGACGAGCTCTCGGTCTATCTCCGCAAGATCGGCCCTTCAGACCTGGCGCGCGGCCAACTGACAGCGTTCCTCACCTCGCTATTCAAGGCGGTGGAAACCGCCCCGAACGCGGCCCTCGTCTTCACGCTTGCCATCGGCAAGGACGGCTTGGCGGCTGATGCCTACTCGGAGGAGAATCAGTTCGTAGCGGACCGGATGGCGGAGATCGAGAGCGCTTCGGCGCGCAAGGCGACTCTGTTGAATCCGACCGAAGAGGACGAAACTGTGCAGGTGATTCGACGGCGCCTGTTCGGAGAGATCGATGATGCCCAGGCGTCCGCGGTCGTAGATGCTTACCGAGACCTGTGGGGCACCCACCGCAACGTGCTTGGCGGCAATGCCGCTCGGCCAGGGACGGTAGACCAGTTCCGTGGGAGCTACCCGCTCCATCCGGACGTGCTGCAGACGCTGACTGGGAAGACAGCCACACTAGCCAATTTCCAGCGGGTGCGTGGCATGCTTCGGCTACTGGCGCGCACGGTGGCACGCCTCTGGCAGCAGCGGCCTCCGGACGCGACCGCGATTCACCTTCATCACATTGATCTCGCCTACGAGCCTATCCGCCAGGAGATCGTGACCAGGCTTGGACAGTCGGCCTTCGTTCCAGCCATCACGAACGACGTCGCCGGCGGAAGGACGGGTCAGCGGGCACTGGCTGAGGAGATCGATGAGGAGCAGCACAAGGGTCTGCCGCCGTATGGTGCCTACGTCGCGCGGACGATCTTCATCCATACGCTGGCATTCAACGATCCGCTGAAGGGTTTGACTCCCGAGGAGCTTCGCTTTGCAGTGACCGGTCCGGCCGTCGATTTGAGCTTCGTCGACGAGGCGCGGAAGCGGTTCACAACGGAATCAGCATATATGGACGATCGGCCCGCCGCGCCGATGCGGTTTTTGGCCGAGGCGAATCTCAGCCTGATAATCCGGCGCGAGGAGCAGCACGTTGATCCAGCCGAGGCGCGGGCACAGCTCAACGACCGTATTCGGCAGATCTTTGGGGGCAAGAAATTCGAAACCATCACGTTCCCCGGCGGCCCGTTCGACGTGCCGGATGAGGTAGGCGACGGCCGCCCGAAGCTCATCGTCTTCGCCTATGACGGAGTAACTGTCGGTGACGTTGTGGACGAGATTCCGCATCTGATCGGGCGTATTCATACCCGGAAGGGCGTGGAGGGTTCTGCGTTGCGCGTCCTCCGCAACCACCTCGTGTTTATCGTCGCCGACGAACACGCCAAGCAAGGAATGCAGCGCCGCATGAGGTCGCGTCTGGCGTTGCAGCGGCTCAAGGCTCCCGACCGCCTCGTGGACCTCGCGGCGCATCAGCAGGAAAAGATCCGCGATTTGGAGGCTCGCTCGGAGCAGGAACTGGCGATTGCGATCCAACAGTGCTACCGCCACGTGTTCTACCCCTCGCGGGACAGGCTCGGCAAGAGCGGCGTCGACTTGGCACACACGGCGATCGATATTCCGTCAGCCTCGGATCAGCCTGGCGCAGGGCAGCAGCAGATCGCCCGGGCGCTACGAGATCTCAAGAAGCTGCGCTTTCCCGAAGACGAGCCGGACGCTCCGACCTACGTACGAGACCGAACGCCGTTACGGAAAGGGCAATTGACGACCTTGGCGCTTCGGGACGAGTTTCGGAGAGACCCTACCCTCCCGATGCTTCTGGGAGACAACATTTTCATCAGGGGCATTCGACTCGGCATTGAGCAAGGCGACTACGTCTACCAGCGTGGCGATCTGCTATTTGGCCCCGGGGACCCGCCAGCTGACATCCGGATCGACGAGCAGGCCGTGGTCATGACGATGGCCTACGCGAAGAACAAGGGTGTCTGGCCACGACCGAAGCCAGGGCCCGGGCCGACGCCACCCGGCCCACCGGGGCCAATCCCTCCGACGGGGACCGGACCGACTCCGCCCGGACCGCCAGGACCGACTCCATCGGCAGGACCCGTGACGTTCAGTGCGGAGGGTGTCATCAAAGACGCACTGGCCCAGCTCTGGGAACAGGCGCGGTCCAACCGGGCGGAGTCGATCGCGACACTGACGATTCAAATGTTCGAGGCGGGTGACGCATTCCGCCTTCTGGGAGCCGTCGGCTCCGTGTCTGGTGCAGAGAAGGTCGTTACCTTCGAAGGTGGCTACGAGACGCGTGACGGGGGTGAGTTCGAGCTGCGCTTTCGTGGACCAGTCGCTGATGCACAACCGGTCAAGGAGTTCCTCGAGCCGCAGCTCCGGGCTGCCAAATCCCGGACGGTCAGAGCGTCGTTTACTTTGGCGTTTGCCCCGGAGGTGACCATGGATGGTGATGCTGCAGAAACGCTGGCGAACCGACTGGCCCGGTTTGCGAGCGGTGCAGCACATGTCTCTGCGACTCTAGGAGCGAAACCCTGATGGGGCATTCCGGACTCCCAATGGGCATATCAGAATCTGGTTCTGTTCCGATGTACGAATTGAGGGTGCGGGAATACGGCCCTGCCGATAGTCAGTATGAGATCTGGCAGCTACCCGCTCCAGCTACGCCGCAAATCACTGCAGCCGTGCGCCTAGCTGGGCTGGGAGGGCGGAATCTGCAACTGATCGAGCATTGCGTACTGCGGCACCTGTCTAGTGTCGGGATCCGGCCCGGCCCGCGCTCAGACTCCAGTGCGCACGAATTCGCTCTGGGAGAGGATTTGGCTCTCACGCTGGGGTTGCTTTTCCGAGCGCTCGCGCCTATGCGGAGCCGTGACAGGATGCGCGCGGTAGCCCAAGGCATCGAGGCAATGGAGCGCGAGGAAGCCGCCTATTGGCTCGGCATGGCAATGCATCGCCGACGTCCCCGGCGGGTACTGACAGCTTTGCGAGTGCTCCTGACGGAGCCGGCCCCGAGAGGCGGTGATCGCTGAGCGTGTTGCCGGATGCCGACATCGCCTCTAGCCGCATCGTCGGCCCGTCGCTCGCGCCAAGCGAACACGCGGCGTTGATCCCTGTACCCGAAGGCTTGCAGGCGAAGCAAGATGTGGACCGCGAAAGAAGGGGAATGAGGCCGGATTCAGGGCCGCTGTCGCGCGAGAAAGTGACCACCGTGTTATCACCGAGGCCAAGCTCGTCCAGGCGGCGGAGAATCCGGAAGACCTGCTGGTCGACGGAGCTCAGGACCGCGTACCACGCCTGGAGCGACCCGTAGTGCTTGCCCCAGCGGGGTCTGAGGCCCTCGTATTCGGCAAGCATCTCCTCGGTTGGGTGGAGGGGGGAGTCAGGATCGTAGAGCTATGCGTTGACGTACGAGGCCGCATCCTGGTGGCGCTCCATGAATGCGATGGTGGCATCGGCGATCTGGGCGCTGGAAGCTACCCGGCCGCCGGGCCCGGAGCGGGAGTCATCAAAATGAAGGTCGATACCGTACTGTTCCGGCTCCGGCGCGCCGGTAGGACTGCCAAGGTGCCATTTCCCGAAGTGCACGGTAGCGAAGCCTGCTTCCTGAAGGAGGCGGGTGACCGTGGGGATCTCCGGGTCCAGATACTTGACGCAGCCCCTTCGCTCATTCAGCTCCTTGCTAGCCAGATAGTCGTGGATGCCCACCCCGCCGGGTAACTTGCCGGTCATGATGGCCGCTCGGCTCGGAGAGCACACGCCGGAAGCGGCATAGAACTGCGTGAACAGCGTCCCTTCCTCCGCCATTCGGTCGATATGGGGTGTCTTGAGCTCTCCCCAAACGATCCAGCCTCCGTGCGCGTTGACATTGCGGTGGCCGTAGGCGGGCAGGTCTCCCCAGCCGAGGTCATCAGAGAAGATGAAGATGAAATCCGGTGGTAATTATGTATCAAACTAACCAAGCCCACTGCAGGTCATTGAACAGAAAGAGGTTGTGAGGAATGAGAGGTAAGACGAAAAGTGGTGTTCCAAACGGGAAAGTAACCATTGAGGTCACGGTAGATCCGAAGACGGGGAACACGAACGTCAAGGGTTGGTTTCCCGGGCCGTACATTGTTCCAGCAGTTCCTGAGACCGAGGCACCATTTGTTGTCCGAGTTCGAGAGCGGAATGGGCGGATAGAGCGAATCTCAGGGGTGAACCCGAAGTGGCCTGATGAAGAATCACCCCGATGAATTTCTTTCCCTTGAAACTCTCGATCTCAAAGCTCTTATGGAGTCCTCCAAGCTCGGTCATCAGGTCTGGGTATTGGCAATGTACTTCCTGCTAACCGACCTGAAAGGCCAATCCAGCATGAAGCTGCACCGCGACCTCGGGATCACCCAGAGAGCCGCGTGGCACCTGGCCCATCGCATTCGGGAGTCGTGGAGCGAGGAACATGGCGTGTTCGGCGGTCCCATCGAGATTGACGAGACCTACATCGGCGGCAAGGAAAAGAACAAGCACAACTCCAAGAGATTGAAACCCGGTGGCGGAAGTGGCGGAAAAGCGACGGTAGTCGGCATCCGCGACCGCGAGACAAACCGCGTCGTGGCACGGCCGGTAGACAACATGCAGAAGGAGACGGTCTTGCCCTTCATCGAGGAGCGGATTGACGAGGATGTCGTGATCTACACCGACGAGAGCCCCGTCTACGGCCCGCTGGAGAATCGCGAGACTGTCAACCACAGCGTCAAGGAATACGTCCGTGACATGGCTCATATCAACGAACTGGAATCGTTCTGGTCGCATCTGAAGCGCGCCTACCACGGCACCTACCACCACATGAGCCGCAAGCACCTGCACCGCTACATCAACGAGTCCTGTGGAAGGCACAATGAGATGTGCCGATACAATTGACCAGATGAAGATGCTCGTCTGGGGGATGGAGAACAAGCGGCTGAAGTATGCGGACCTCACCAGACGCACCTAGTACGGCTAAGTGTTTCGATCACAGCTTATTGACAGGGTTTGGACTGCCCGGTATGATAAGTGTATGACCCTGAAAATAAAGAAGTTATTGCGGAGGATGAGAGGCCGTCCTGTCAAATATCCCATGCCGGAGCCGATCCCGGATACGCTGGAGAATGTGGCCCGCGCCGTGCTCACCACCCCCCCGAAGAAACGGGATGAGTGGAAGTACCTCAAGAAGTACCCGAGGAAGTAATTGGTTAATGACGACAGATCCTGATCTTTGCAGAGATATCCTTTTTAAGTACGCTGATGAGCGACAACACCCGTCAGACATCGACTTTGAAGATCTTGCCAAGGAATTCCCGAAATTAGCACCGGGCGAATTGGAGTTCAATCTGATGGCCTTGGAGGAGGCCGGTCTTCTTGTGGTGTTCTACGAGCGAATAGCCACGTTTGATGGCGTGACGTATGTCATTCACTCGATTGATGGCCTTACACCTTACAAGGGATCCGAGTTTATCAGTCGTGCTAGGAAATCGAATTTTTGGGAGAACGCGAAGAAGGCATGCACAGAACAGTATGGATCTGTGATTCTTGGCCGGATGATCGAGATACTGATGTCCAACATGGTCTGAGGTCGTGATTACTATGCGTATAGCCCCACATTTGACCCCCTCCCTACTATGCTTTCAAGTAGTGCAGCTAGAGTACTTACAGGCCGTTATTAGCTTAAATCCACTTCATTCATTATCAATGGACTGGCCGTGGTTACTCTCATACATAATTACCAATCCGGTTGGCGCTCGGCCGCCAGGCCAGTCGCAGGGACTGCGGTCAGAGCTCTGAGGGCGTCTCGGCGAGTCATGGTGCTTCAGTCGTCGGGCATTGCGAAGCCTATGCTACCCGGTCAGAAGCCAGACTCTTCGGGCGGAGGGCGAACTGGTGCCCAGCTCCAGAGCTGTGCATGTCACCTGCAACGACGCGGCACGACGGAACGCTCGGTCTGCGGACGACGCGGACCACCGCCTCGAGGGGTTCCGCGAACGCCTGTAAGACCACACCCCGGCTCGCGCTCGATCCGGTCCCAAAGACTTGGACTGGTAAGATGGATTCTTCTGGTTCCATCTTTCCAAGGAGTGACACACGATGGCTTTTTCCGTACCCGACCTTCCCTACGATTTCGGAGCCCTGGAGCCCCATATCGACGCCCGCACGATGGAGATCCATCACGGCAAGCACCATGCCGCGTACGTTGCGAAGCTGAACGCCGCCGTGGCCGGCACACCGCAGGCGGAGATGGACATCAATGACCTCGTAAGCGACGCCTCGGCCGTCTCCAGCCCGGCTGTACGCAATAACGGCGGCGGCCATGCGAACCACTCCCTGTTCTGGACAATCATGAGCCCGTCCGGCGGTGGTGAGCCGTCCGGGACACTCGCCGAAGCGATGAACGCGGCATTCGGCAGCTTCGGCGACTTCCAATCACAGTTCTCGGCAGCCGCAATGAACCGTTTCGGCAGCGGCTGGGCCTGGCTCAGCGTGGCCGGGGGCAAGCTGGTGGTCGAGTCGACGCCCAACCAGGATACGCCGCTGATGGACGGCCGGACCCCGATTCTCGGGATCGATGTCTGGGAGCACGCATACTACCTGAACTACCAGAACCGCCGACCCGACTACATCGCCGCCTTTTATAACGTGATCGACTGGAACGCCGTGGCCGCGCGGTACGCAGCAGCGGCGTAAGACACGGGCACGCGCGCCGTTCAAGCCCTCCGCCAGGCGGCTACTGGCAGAGTTGGGCGGCCAGCGGGAACCTGTCGGGGCGGAAAGCCTTGGCAGAACGCCATTGGCGGTTTTCCAGCAATTGATCGGCGAGGAGTTCGCCGCTCAACGGGGCCAGTAGGATGCCCTTGCGGAAGTGGCCGGCGGAGACATACACGCCGTCGCAGCCCGGAACGCGCCCAATGACCGGTTGCATGTCCTCGCAGAATGGCCGGAAGCCGGACCAGCAACTGGTGAACCGCAGTCCCCGTAACGACGGGAACAGACTCCCCCACTCCCGACGGATGTCTGCGGCAACCGCGCCGTCCGAACCTGCTTCGAAACCCACGTCCTCCTCCGAGCCCCCCCCGGCCAGCGGGCCGCAAGCCAGCTGCCAGTAGTAGTAGCGCTGACCGATCACGATCGATCGCAGCGTCCCAGCAGGCTGCTTGTCCGTCGCAAGCAACGTGCCCCGGATCGGTCGGATCGGAGGGCGCCATCCGAGCATCTTCGTCAGCAAGGGGGTCCAGGCTCCGGCAGCAACGACGATCGAGCCGGCGGCCATGCGCCCAGCGGATGTGGTGACGGCGATGGGTGCGGGAGCGATGCCGAGGACTTCCGCGTTGAGACAAATCTTGACTCCGTTCCCACGCAACCATTCCGCGATGCCTGCAGCGAGCTTCAGGGGATGAATCGAGCCGTCTCCCGGAAACCGGATCGCGGCGCCCGCGTGGCGCAGGAGGGGCTCGCAGGCAGCCAAGTCGCCACCCGTCAGCAGTTCGGCAGCGAATCCGGCCTTCCGGGTGCGCTCCACGCGGGCAAGGCCCCGCGACGCCTCGCCTTCATCCATCAGCCTCAGAACGCCACAGCCCACGTAGTCGCAGGCGAATTCCTCGCGCAGGGCGGCGTGCAGGTCGCGGGCGTTGCGAGCAATGTCCGGCGAGGCCAGCGTCAGGCATTCGTGCCCCGGCCACAGGCCACCGGCGCTGGCACCGGTTGACTCTCCGCAGACCGACCTCCGGTCCATCACCACGACTTTGTCAACGCCCCTCCGACGGAGTGATAGCGCCGCGCAGAGGCCCACCAAGCCGGCACCCACTACCACCACATCGGCTGTGGTAGGCAGCGGGTCCGAGGCCAGCAGCGCATCGCGGGTTGCGGGCAGGAGTGTCCGGGACCAGATCGCATCCTGCAAACGGCCATGTTATCAACCAGCGCATCGCGCCGAGCGGGCGGCAGCCGGCCTTGGGAGACTGGCGGTATACTGGGCCGGTCGCGGCTCCGACTGGGGACTCGCGACCGACGGAGGATTCGGGATGAAAGCTGTCCGCATTGGGTTCGGGGTCCTTGTAGGCTATCTGGCGATGTTCGCAGTCGTCTTTATCGGCATGACTGTCGTGTGGTCGATTCTGGGGGGCGAAGCAGCATTCGTGCCGGAAGGGACGGAAGCGAGCACGCTCTGGAGTGTGATGGTTCTCGCGTCCGGATTGATCGCCGCCATCACGGGCGGACTGGTCGCAACAGCCGTTGCCAAGCACACGACGAACCTTCCGGCCCTGCTGCTGGCAGCCTTGGTGCTGGTGCTGGGCCTGGCGATTGCGATCGGCCAACTCGGGTCCGCACCGACGCCGATGCCGGAAGGGAAGGTCGCGGCCGACCTGACCTTCTTCGAAGCCGGTGAGGTAGCCAAGTCCCCCGCCTGGTACAACTTCACGGTCCCTTGGATCGGGGCAATCGGAGTGGTGCTGGGCGAAAGGGTCTTCCGTAGAATCACCAAGAGCTGATCTCCTCCACGACCGATTCCTGCGGTTGCGAAAACGCCGCTGTTGCTCCGACCGCGCCATTCGGGGGGTCCGTGAGCCGAGCTCGCGAACCGTTCGATCCGAGTGGCCCCGTCAGACTCAGGCCGCGGTAGCCTGCTCAGTGATTTCGGGTTCGCTCTCCGGGACGAAGCGCAGGCTGTCCCCGTCGCGCTCCACACGGACGGCGTCGTTCTCGGCGAACCGTCCTTCCAGAACCGCCAATGCGAGAGGGTCCTGGATCAGTCGCTGGATCACGCGCTTCATGGGACGTGCCCCGAACTGCCGGTCATAGCCTTGAGAGACGATCAGCTCCTTGGCCTCGGACGTGACCTCCATTCGAATCCGCTTCCCGGCCAGCAGGGAGCTGACCCGGACAAGCTGCAACTCGACGATACGCTCGAGGTGTTGTCGGTCCAGTGTGTTGAAGACAATGATGTCGTCGATCCTGTTCAGGAACTCAGGCCGGAAGGTGCGTCCAAGCGCGTCCAGCAGCTCGCGACGCATATCCGCGCTGCGGCTGCCATTGCTGTCGTTGAGCGAGAAACCGATCAACCCGTTCTTGAGGATGTCCTGGGAACCGACGTTGGACGTCATCACGATGACTGAGTTCGCGAAGCTGACGGTGCGTCCCTTGCCGTCGGTCAGCCGGCCGTCCTCGAGGACCTGCAGCAGGACATTGAACACGTCGGGATGAGCCTTCTCGATCTCGTCCAGCAGGATGACCGAGTAGGGCGACCGCCGCACGTGCTCGGTCAGCTGGCCGCCTTCGTCATGGCCGACATACCCGGGCGGTGCCCCGATCATGCGCGAGACCGCGTGCTTTTCCATGTACTCGGACATGTCGATGCGGACCATCGCCTTGCGGGAATCGAACAGGAACTCAGCAAGCGCCCGGGCCAGCTCGGTCTTTCCCACTCCGGTCGGCCCCAGGAAGATGAAGGTTCCGATGGGACGGTCCGGGTCACTGAGACCCGCGCGATTGCGGCGGATCGCGTTTGCGACCAATTCGACCGCTCTGTCCTGACCAATCACTTTCTCCTTCAGCGCCGCGTCCATCCGCACGAGCTTCTCGACTTCTCCCTGCAGCATCTTCGTCACCGGAATTCCGGTCCACTTGGCCACGATCCGGGCGATCTCCTCTTCACCGACCTCGCCGCGGGACAGCGGACTCTCTCCGCGTCTCGACTCGAGCTCCCTGGTGGCCGCCTCGAGGGCCTGCTCGGCGCGCGCCAGCCGGCCAAAGCGGATCTCGGCCGCGGCTTCCAGATCCCCGGACTGCGCCGCTGTCTCCTGCTCGATCCGGAGCTGCTCAATCTCCTCCTTCCGGCGCTGTACGCCGTCAATGAGCGCCTTTTCCTGCTCCCATTTCGTGCGTAGCGCGGACGACTCGCCCCGCAGATCCTCAAGCTGGCTCTCGATCGACGCCAAGCGCTCGGCCGAGCCGCGGTCGCTCTCCTTCAGCAGCGCCTGGCGTTCGATCTCGAGTTGCACAGCCTTGCGCTCCATCCGGTCGACCTCGACCGGAACGGAGTCGATCTGCATACGCAGCGCGGCACCGGCCTCGTCAACAAGATCGATCGCCTTGTCCGGAAGGAACCGGTCGCTGATGTAGCGGTCTGACAGCACGGCGGCCGCGACCAGGGCCAGGTCGCGGTAACGCACCGAATGGTGGATCTCGTACGTCTCCTTCAGGCCCCGCAGGATCGCGATTGTGTCGTCGACCGACGGCTGGTCGACCAGCACCGTCTGAAAACGCCGCTCCAGTGCCGGATCCTTCTCGATGTGCTTGCGGTATTCGGTGAGCGTTGTCGCCCCGACACAGCGGAGTCGGCCGCGCGCAAGCGCGGGCTTGAGCATGTTGGCGGCGTCGATCGAGCCCTCGCCGGCACCTGCGCCGACCAGCGTGTGCAATTCGTCGATGAAGCAGACGATCTCGCCGTCAGATTCCTCGATTTCCCTGAGAACCGCTTTGAGGCGCTCTTCGAACTCGCCGCGGAACTTGGTCCCGGCAACCATCGACGGCAGGTCGAGCGCCACGAGTCTCTTGTTCTTCAGCGTCTCCGACACGTCGCCTTGGACAACGCGCTGTGCAAGGCCTTCGGCGATCGCCGTCTTGCCCACCCCGGGCTCGCCGATCAGAACTGGATTGTTTTTCGTGCGCCTCGAGAGCACCTGGACCACCCGGCGGATCTCTTCGTCGCGTCCGATCACGGGGTCAAGATTGCCCTGCCGGGCCTGGTCGGTGAGGTCCAGGGCGTAGCGCTCAAGCGCCTGGTACTTGTCTTCCGGGTTGGGGTCCGTAACGCGCTGTGTGCCGCGAATCGCGGCGAGCGCCCGCAGAATTGCCTCGTGCGTCGCTCCTGCCTCCCGGAGGAGCCGCCCGGCCGGATCGTCCTTCCGGGAACTGATGGCAAGCAGCAGGTGCTCTGTCGAGACATACTCGTCCTTGAACCTGCGGGCTTCCTTCTGCGCGGCAGTGAAGACTTGCTGCAGCGCCCGGTCCATTTGCAACCCCGTGGTCGCACCCTGGACCGAGGGAATCTCGTTAAGCAACCCGTGCGCCGCAGACACGGTCTCTTCGGCGTCAATGCCCAGCTTGGACAGCACCGACCGCACGATGCCGTTCTCCGCCGAGGCCAGCGCGAGCAGCAAGTGAGCCGGGTGGAGCTGCTGCTGGTTCGCCTCTGCCGCCAGCATCTGTGCCTGGCCGATCGCCTCCTGGGCTTTCTGTGTAAACTTGTCGAAACTGATCATGGATCCAGCTCCCTTCAAGGTCTCTCCCGGCCCTGAACCGGCCGAGGGATCCTGCCTGTCGCGGGCCAGGATTCCCAATGGGGGCAGGGCAGCCGGGAGGAGCCAGCCCCGCCCCTGTCGACCACGTTCCCATCGGTTACTGGACGGGAATCAGCCGGGCGGTGTCCTCGGGCTCACGCTTCGGTAGTGTGAGCTCGACAACGCCGTTGTCGTAGGAAGCCTTGACGCTGTCCGAGTCGACCGTGTCCGGGAGCCAGAACCGCCGAGCGAACCTGCCTCCCCGCCGCTCGCGCCGGCTGAAGCGCCTTCGGTCCTCGTCGGCGGCAACCGTCTGCCGCTCGCCGCTGATGCTCAGCACGCCCTCGTCGATCCGGACCTCGATGTCCTTCTGGGCCATCCCCGGGATGTCCCCGCGCAGCACGTAGGCGGAGTCGGTCTCCTCGATGTCAAACGCCGGCAGCCAGCTGGCATCGCCTCGGAAGGTCCCGAAAAGGCGGTCTACGTCGCGCCAAGGGTCGATGGAGTTGTGATGTCGCAGTCTCATGAGTTTTTCCTCCTTTCATGAAATCTCTGCTCTCAACCCCAATATACAGGATTCTGCGCAGATGTCAAGTTAGACCATAAATAAATCTGAGTGTAAGATTAGCAGATTATCTTATCTGATACAAAATCAGGCAAGAAACTCCGCCCGGAGTGCTGTGAGGCCTGCAAAACGGCGTTCGCTTCGAGGAGGCCGGGCAACCGAGGCTACCGCGGGCGGCGGTTGCGGGCAATCGGAGAGGGTCGCGGTCGTTCCGGCGCGGCGCCCGCGCTTCAGCCGGCCTACGCGAGGATACCGCTCACGACGTTGCCATGAACGTCGGTGAGTCGGAAATCGCGCCCTTGGAACCGATACGTGAGCTTGGTGTGGTCGATGCCGAAGAGGTGCAGTATCGTCGCGTGGAGGTCGTGGACGTGGACCACGTTCTCAACAGCGTTGTAGCCGAGCTCGTCAGTCGCGCCGTAGCTGTGTCCGCCCTTAATGCCTCCCCCCGCCATCCACATCGAGAACCCCTTGATGTGATGGTCGCGGCCGAGCAGGGCCGGGTCCGATCCCTGGGACATCGGCGTCCTGCCGAATTCACCGCCCCAAACGATCAACGTGTCTTCGAACATCCCACGCCGTTTGAGGTCCTTGACCAGCGCGGCAGTGCCCCGATCAACATAGCCGCAACTCACGGGCAAGCCGTCCTTGATCGAGTTGTGGTGGTCCCAGCCGCGGTGATAGAGCTGGATGAACCGCACGCCCCGCTCGGCCAGCCTTCTCGCGAGCAGGCAATTGGCGGCGAACGTACCGTCGCCACCCCGCGTTCCGTACAGGTCCAGGACGTGCTCGGGCTCGTTCGAGAAGTCCACCAGCTCCGGGACGCTCATTTGCATGCGGAACGCCAGTTCGTACTGGGCGATCCGAGTGGCAATCTCCGGATCGCTGGTCCAGGTCTGCTGCACTTCGTTTAGTTCGCTCACCGCGTTGATGACATCGCCCTGCATCCCCCGACTGACTCCGGCGGGGTTGCGGACATAGTTGACCGGATCCCCGGCCGAGTTGAGCTTCACTCCCTGGTACACGCTGGGCAGGAACCCGCTGCTCCATTGGCGCGCGGCAATCGGCTGGCTCTGCGAGCCTCCCTCGGAAGTCAGGACAACGAATCCCGGCAGGTCTTCGGACTCGCTGCCGAGACCGTACAGCAGCCACGACCCCATGCTTGGCCGGCCGGGCAGGCGGAAACCGCTGTTCATGAAGGTGTGGGCGGTGTCGTGATTGATCTGCTCGGTCTGCATCGAGCGGACGATGCAAACATCGTCGGCGATCGAGCCGATGTGCGGGAGCAGGGACGTCATGTGCTGGCCGCTCTCGCCGTATCGCCTGAAGGGATTCTGCGGCGCGAGGATGCGAAGCTGCTTGCCCTGAAGCTGGGCAATCTGCTGGCCCTTGGTGAAGGAGTCGGGCATCGGCTCGCCGTCACGCTTCTCGAGTTCGGGCTTGTGGTCGAGCAGCTCGAGGTGCGCAGGTCCGCCCGCCATGCACAGAAAGATGATTCGCTTGACCGTGGCCGGCGCATTGGGGAATCCGCCCACAGCGGGCTGGACCCCCAGCAGGTCGTGTCTCAGCAGCGACGCCAGCGCAATTGGACCAAGACCCATTGAGGCCCGCCCCAGGAAGGAGCGTCGGGTCGGGAACGGGTCAACGGTCAGGTTTCGCATTGCGGGCCTTCAGTACCTCATGAGGAATTCGTGCTTGTTGAAGAGCACCCGGGCCACGCCGGTCCACGCCGCCATTTCCGTCAGGCCGAACCCCTTGGGGAGGGGGGAGATTCCGGTGGCAAGGAGCTGCTCCGCCCGGTCGGGCTCGGTGGCGAAATGGCGGCGCTGCCGCTCAAGCAGGCCCAGCACGACTTGGCGCTCCTCCGGGAGGGCGGGCCGGGCGAAAGCTTCGCGGAACGCGAACTCAATCCGCTTGCGATCGCTCTTCCCCGCTTCCCGCAGAATGCGGGCGGCGAAGGATCGCGCGGCCTCCACGTAGCTGGGATCATTGAGCAGGACGAGGGACTGCAGGGGCGTGTTCGAGACCGACCGCTCGGCGGCGCATTCCTCGCGCGCGGGCGCATCAAAGGCCATCAGGGACGGGTGCAGGTACTGCCGCTGCCAGTGCGTGTAAATGCCCCGACGGAACTGATTGGGATTCAGGTCAGCCTCGTAGACTCTCTTGGGAAAGTTGAGTTCCTCGTAATAGCCGGGCGGCTGGTAGGGCTTGACGCTCGGTCCGCCCAAGGTCCGGTTGAGCAGACCGCTGACAGCGAGCGCGTTGTCCCTGACAAACTCGGCGTCGAGCCGGGCCATCGTCTGGCGTCCGTACAGACGGTTGGACAGATCCTTCGCGAGCAGTTCCTCGGACGGCTCGCTAGACCGCCGGTAAGTCTCTGCAAGCACCATTGTCCTGACCACGTGACGAACATCCCAGCCGCTCTCCATGAATTCAACAGCGAGCCAATCGAGCAGTTCCTGGTTGACCGGCGGCTCGCCCTGGGAACCGACGTCGTCTAGCACCTTGGACAGCCCGGACCCGAAGAAGATCCTCCAAAGGCGGTTCACGAACACCCTGGCCGTCAATGGATTTTCCGGGCTCACGAGCCAATCGGCTAAATCCAGCCTCGTCAGACGGCGACCGTCCGTGGAGATAGGGCCAAGGAAGTGCGGGACCTGCGGCTGGACTTCCGGGCCCGAGTCATCCATCCAGTTGCCGCGGGGCAACAACCTCACCGTCCGCGGCTCGGCAACTGCCTTTGCGACCAACGATTCGTAGGCGCGGTCAAGCAATGCCTTCTTGCGGCGCTGCAATGCGCGGATTTCACGCCAGTTGGCGTTGCCGCCCACGATCTGATCGAAAGCCTGCCTCAATGCCTCGGCCTGCTCCGGCGTGCGATTCGCCTCCGCAAGGACAGCCTCGCGCAGCGTCTCGCCGGCCGGGATCTCGGGAAACGGGGAATCCGTGGCGAGCAAGCGGAAGCTGGCTGGAAGGCTCGCGCCGGTACGAGCGTTTGAAATCAACGTGACCTGGAGCCGCTCTCCCGCGCGGGTTCGCAGCGGGGCCTCGAATCCGAAGACCGCCACACGAGCTGAGTCATCCCCCCACTTGCCATGCCAGCCGGTGTGATAGTTGTCGTCGAGCGTGTCTCGCAGCATCGATCCCTGTTCTTCGCGGTCCGGCAGAAGCGTTTCGAGCCGCACGCGGACGGGCCAGCCGTGCCGGCCAAGGAGGCGCACCTCGAATTCGCTGACGTAGAAGGAATCGAAGTCGGCGGTGGGGAACAGCTCCAAGGCAAGAGCGCTGATAACGCCATCGCTGAGCTCGGTCTCGAAACGATAGATCGCCTCGCGGGGCTTCTCCTTCCCAGTAACTGCCACGCGAACGAGGGAGTCCCGTTCCTGTTGCAGTTCGAAGCGGTCGCAGTGATTGAAGTCAGGGTGCTCGCAATCGGACCAGACGCGATCCGCTTCCAAAGCTCTCCAGCGCACCAAGTCGTTTCGCAGGTACACAGCCAGGCGAGCCAATGAATCCGCTTCCGCAGGAAGCTTGCCCTGCCCCGTCTCGCGGAGTTCCGCCAACGTCCGGTCGATCTCGGCAGCCCGCACGCGGTCGGGCGGCGCCAGCACGCGGACATTGGACCCCCATTGGGCGGTGCCGCCGAAGACGCCCTGTTCTTCGATATCCGCGAAGAAGGCAGCCATCGAGTAGAAATCCTTGGCCAAGAACGGATCGAACTTGTGGTCGTGGCACTCGGCGCACCCCAGCGTAGAGCCGAGCCACACCGTCGATATATTGCGCACGCGATCAGACGCATATTTCGCCAAGTACTCCGCGGCCTGGGCTCCGCCCTCGTTCGACATCCGGCTCAAGCGGTTGTAGCCGCTCGCCACCAACTGCCAGGGCGTCGGGTCGGCGAGCAGGTCTCCGGCGAGATGCTCCCGCGTCATCTCATCAAACGGCTTGTTCTCGTTGAATGAGCGGACGACATAGTCGCGGAACGGATAGACGTTGACCGGTACATCGCCGTGGTAACCGACGGTGTCGGCATAGCGCACTAGGTCCAGCCAGTGAACAGCCATCCGTTCGCCGAAATGCGGCGATTCGAGGAGAGCGTCCACAAGGCGCTCGTAGCCGGCGGGATCCCCGCCCCTGACGAACGCCTCGACCGCGGCCGGGTCAGGCGGCAGTCCGGTCAGGTCAAAGCTGAGGCGGCGCGCCAGCGTCCTGCGGTCAGCCTCGGCAACCGGTTGCAAGCCGTTGGCGGCAAGCTGGCGTCCGACAAGGAAGTCAATTGCCGCCGCTCCGGCCGGAGCGTCCGGCCTTCGCGGCTCGATATAGGCCCAATGTTCCTGGTATTCGGCACCCTGATCGACCCACGCCGAAAGGATCGCCTTTTCCGCGTCGGTCAGGACCTTGTCGGTCGCCTGCGGCGGCATTGCCAGAAGCGGATTCGAATGGGTGACCCGCTGGACCAGCCTGCTCGCTGCGGCGTCCCCAGGCTGGATCACGCCGCGGGCAAGCGCGTCCTCACGCCGGTCAAGCCGCAGCCCCGCTTGACGGGCGTTTCCGTCCGGTCCGTGACAGGCGAAGCAATTCTCGGAAAGGATAGGCCGGACGTCCCGGTTGAACCCGACACGCTCAGCGCCCAGGAGGACGGTTCCCGAGAGCGTGACGGCAGCAACGGCAGCAAGAACAATCTTCATGTCCGGTTCAAATCCCCCCAGCGCTGGAAAGTGATCATCCCAAGCACGAATGCGCTCGCCTTTCACGCCTGGCGCCAGCGAGGATCGACCGCAATGAGTTTATCGAATAGTCGCGGTACTTCGCTCGGATTCCGAGCAAGCACCTGCCTTCTGGCTTCCGCGGCGATCGTTCCAGGCAGCGGAGCCAATGCCCGGCCGGACCGGGCTAACGTCGTCTTCATGCTGGCGGACGACCTGGCTACGGCAGCGTGTCGTAGTACGGCGGTGACATCCCTACTCCAAATGTCGACTCTGTCGCGCACAACGGCGTCGGCTTAGTCTCAGGGTACGTGACAGCGCCTGTGTGCAATCCCTCCCGACCGGCGCTGATGACTGGCCGCTACCAGCAGCGTTGGGGAAAAGAGCTTAACTCGCAGACCGTGCCTCCGGAGGGCGCGGCCCGCAAGTCGCTTCCGACGATCGAGACAACCCATGCGGTCGTTCCGAGCGCCCACAGGTTCAGAGGGACGAGGGCGCGGTCAGCTATCCTCGCAACCACGGCGAGGTTGATCGCGAGCGTGGTCATCCCCGTGCCGCCCTTCTGCGCGATGAAGGTGGAGTGGCTATGGAACAGTGGACGGTTGAGAATGCAGCACGTGCGGCTGTTCCGACGAGGGCAGCATCGTGATGGCGGGGGAGGTCGGAAAAGTCAGGGCGGCGGAGCAAGGCGAGCTACTGCAGGCGGTATTCGGACACGCCTCATCTCGGACTGCGAATGTCGGTCTGCGGGGTCTGCCAGAAAGAGCGCTACCGCGCCCCGATCCGGCGATTCGGCCCCGGCGAGTACAGCCCCGCTCCCCCGGAACTCGCGCATGTCCGTGTGTTCCAGTGTGGCGCGGTGCAGTTGACCCCCGCCGCGTTGGCGCGCGCCATCCGTGCGTTGCTGAGATCGGCCCGCCCGAGGTTGGTGCCGAGCAGCGAGGCATTGCGATTGCCATCCGTCCCCCTGCATCCTCAGAACATGCACGGCCGAGGACACCGCGCGCCGCCCGTCCCGCCCCTCGAGATGCACCACGAAATCGCTCGCCTTTCACGCCTGGGGCCAGCTACGATGGACCGAAATGAGTTTATCGACTAACAGGGGTACCTCGCTCGGATTCCGCGCAAGCATCGGCCTTCTGGCTTCCGCGGCAATCGTTCTAGGCAGCGGAGCTGACGCCCAGCCGGAACGGGCCAACGTCGTCTTTATGCTGGCGGACGACTTGGGCTACGGTAGCGTGTCGTGGTACGGCGGTGACATCCCGACTCCAAATATCGACTCTGTCGCGCACAACGGCGTCGGCTTCGTTGCGGGCTACGTGACAGCTCCGGTTTGCAATCCTTCGCGCCCTGCGCTGATGACCGGCCGCTACCAGCAACGCTGGGGGAAGGAGCTCAACTCGCAGACCGTTCCCCCCGAGGGTGCGGCCCGCAAGTCGCTTCCCAAGAGCGAGGCAACGCTTGCCGACGCCCTCAAGGCCGCGGGCTACGCGACCGGTGCGATCGGCAAATGGCAACTCGGAATGGCTGACGGCTACCACCCGCTGGACCGCGGCTTCGACTCCTTCTTCGGGATGCCATCCGGATCGCGTTTCGTCGACCCGTCCTGGCCGAACGCGCGGATCGCGCCGGGCCACGAGGATCCCGGGGAGCCGGACGGCACGGGGCGCATCCGAGGACTCTTCCGCGGTCGGGATCCCGTGGCGATGAACGAATACCTGACGGACCGTCTCGGCCGCGAGGGCGTCGAGTTCATCAGACGCCATAAGGACGAGCCCTTCTTTCTCTACCTGGCGTTCCACGCGCCCCACGGACCAATCCAGACGATCGACAAGTACTACGAGCGGTTTCCCGGGATCGAGAACGAGACCGCCCGGATCTACGCGGCAATGATCAGCGCGCTCGACGATTGGGTCGGCGCCGTGCTAGCCGAGTTGCGCCGGCATGGATTGGAGCAGAACACGCTTGTGTTCTTTGCCAGTGACAACGGCGCCGCCAGGCAAAGCGACATCGACGGGAAACGCAACTCGCCGCTGATCGGCCACAAGCGCAACTTATACGAGGGAGGGATCCGCGTCCCCTACGCACTGCAATGGAAGGGACGCATCGAGGGAGGGGCAAGATTCGAGTCCCCAGTCAGCACGCTCGACATCTTGCCCACTGCGCTCGCCGCCGCCGGGGCTGACCCTGGTGGGCCCGCCAACCTCGACGGGGTCAACCTGCTGCCATTCCTGGAAGGCGAGCGGGCTGGTCGCCCCCACGAGTACCTGGTCTGGCGTTCCGGCCCGAATGCCGCGGTGCGCGCCGGGCCCTGGAAGCTGCTGCTGACGAGAAGCGGCTTGGCCCGACTGTACAACGTCCAGCAGGACCCCGGCGAATCAACGGATCTTTCCTCCAGCCAGCCCAGCGTGGTCGAGGACCTGCGCGAAGCGTTCGTGCGCTGGGAGCGCGACAAGGTCGCTCCGCGCAAGGGTTCCCGCAGCGTCAAGACGAAATACAACGGCGACCTGATCGAGTGGCACATCTAGCGCGGATCCGCCAGTCGGCGCGGGACTAGAAGTCCGGAGGGGGTCGCGGGACGAGATTCTTGACAGGAATCCTGACGGTATTGCTGATGAACAGGCCCTGGGCGATCCAGAGCGGTGTCGCCGGGTTGTCGGCGAGATCCGTATTCGTCCGCAGGTTGACCTGGTAGACCCCGACAGCGCCTTCCATCAACCCGACGAATTCCACCTGGGCGGTGCGGCCGCCAAACTGCGAGGACACGAAGTCGGCGGCGTTGAACGGCACCTTGGCGACGGTTCCCTCGGGCGTGGGCTGGCCCGTCACCACTGCGCTCTGATTGTCGGTGAGCCCGAGGCCCGTGGCGAAGACAGCGATCAGCTCGCCCGGCACAAGCGGGTTGTCTTCCGTGATCTGCGAGAACGGCTCGTTGCCGCAGCACAGGTGCGTGCCGCCGCTCGCGAGCGTCAGCAAGACATTGGCCTCGAGTTGTTCGTTGACGTCGGCGGTGTTGGGGTCGTCCTCTGGAATCATCGTGCCTTGTGCGGCGTAAGTGATCTCGTTGCCCTGCTTGCCCGGCATGCGCGCCGTCAGAATGATCGACGGCGGCGTGGTCCCGTCCTCGAGCACTCCGTTCTCGCGATTGGTGGTGACCTCGATGCCGGCTCCGGAAGAAACCTCGAAGCCATAGGGGATCGTGTTGCCCTCCACCCCGAGTATGCGTGCCACGATCTGCATCCTGACCGAGCCGACCACTTCCAGGACGCGCGCCGTGACCTCGGGATCGCCGATACCCGAGTTGATCGCCCGGACCAGGATGTTGCGCACGATCAGCAGGGCAGTGCGGCTGTCCGCGACATCGGCCTCGGTCAGGGTGTAGCTATAGCTGCGGTCGCGCACGGTGATGGTCACCGTGTCGCCGGCCGTGGGCTCGCCCTCGAAGTCAAAGTCGGCGCGAGCGGAGAAGAACCCGACCGTGCCCGCAGACGCTATCACGTCGGGGTCACCGTCCCCTGCGTTGATGAGCTCGATGAACTTGTCACGTACCTGCTCCGGGCTCTCGTCGCCGGGCGACCTGTAGTAGTATTCGCGACCGTTGATGATAATCCGGCCGTCCGCGCCCTCCTGGGTGAGCTGGAGGTTCTCGGTGTCGTTATTGGTGGGGTCGTCATCCCTGGGGCGGTCCGGGACGGTCACGCCCACGGAGCCCTCGGCAACACCGGTGGCGTGCACGGCGAGGGCCTGCCGGGGCTCTGGCCCGTCCAAGGCGAAAAGGCCCGGCGCGGCGCGCACCGACTGGCTGGCCCGCGCGGCGGAAGTCAGCACGCTGCCATCAGGCATGGTCCGGCGCACGTAGGTGCTGTAGCCACCGCCCTCAAGAGTCCAAGGAACCTGGAAATTGATCTGTTCCGGAGAAACCATCCGCAGCGGCGCGAGCTTTCCGTTGATCAGCACCTGCACGCCGGCCATCTCGGTCGGCAAGGCGACCCCATCGGGCGTACTCGCCGTCTCGCTGGCGAGGTCCGTGCCGAAGATCGACGCGATCGTTCCCGGCGGCAGGTCCCGGGCATCCGATCCTCCCGTCAGGCGCGACCCGGACGTGGTCGCGTCCAGCTCGACTCCGCTGTTGCGCAACTGGACCTGCGTCCAGTTCCCGCGCGGACCCTCAATCTTCGCCCTCAATTCCGCCCGGTAACTCACCTTGCCGCGGGCCAGTGTGGGCCCCGACACCTCGATGGTCGTGGGAGAGCCGGGGGTGATGGTGATCGAGAACGGCAGGCTGTTGCCGACCGGGCCAACCTCACGATGCACCAGCTCAAGCGTCTCGATCTGGTCGATCGTGCGCTCAACGATCACCTCGGGATCCTCGCCGTTGTCCAACTCCACGATGTAGTTCAAGCGGTCGACGAAACGCTCCGGGATATCCCCTTCGGGCACGGTGAAGGAGTATTTCCTGCCATTGATATCCAAGGTCACAACGTCCCCGGGCCGCGCCTCCCCGCCGAACGTGATCGTGCCCGTCGCATGGCGGCCGACCCCCAGGGCCGGGGTCGCGGTGACAGGCAGGTCGGCAGTGTTGTTTATCAGGTCTACGACCTTGTCGCGGACGTCCTCGGCGGTTTCGCCTTCGACCGTGGTGTAGAAGATTTCCTGATCGTCGAGCGTGATCTTGATTTCCTCACCCCCCGGCAGCACGGGAGCCAACTGGGATTCGTCGACCTCCGTCTCGGTGTTGTCCACGGGATTTTCCTGGTCGAACTCAAGGTGGCCGCGACTGTGAATGGCGACTGCCGCCGCGTTGCGGATCCCGTCAAGCTCGATCCAGTCCTCGCCCGGGGTAAAGACCAGAACCCGGCGGGTAAACGGGTCCGTGACATACAGGTTCTGGCCGTCGTAAGCCATCGAGGAGGGCGAGCGCACGTTGCCGGGGCTCTCCGACTCGGTGAGCTGGATGAAGTCTGCCTGGCCGATCACGGAATCGGCGGCGACGCCGTTCGCGGTGGGAATCTGGTCGTAGACCATGATGCGGTCGTTGCCCGCATCGGAGACGAACAGGCTCTGCCCGACCACAAGTGCGAACCGCGGAAAACTCAGGGTGCGCTCGCAGCGTCTCGGGTAGCGCGGCACGTCCGGGTCGATCTCGCCTCGCACTGGCGGCAGGGAGATTGTGAGGAACTCGTCCGTCCGGGGAGTCTCGTTCTCGGTCAGGCTGCCGTCGTCGTCGAGCGGGCCGAGCGCCGCGCACAGGGCCTCGGCATCATTCGGCAGGCCCGAGGTGAAGTCCGGCTGGCCGATCACCACATCCGCAGAGACATGGTTCTGGGTGGGGACGGAGTTGTAGATCAGCACCCGGTTGAATCCGAGATCAGCGACGAACATCCTGCCTTGGGAGACGGTCACGGAGACGGGATCCAGTAGCCGCTGGGCGTCGGGGTCGTACTCGCCTTGCGTGAGGTCCGCCTGGTGGCGCGTGTCGAAATCCGGCTGGCCAACGACGATGTCGGGTGTCTGGCCGTTCGAAGTCGGAATGGAGTTCCAGATCAGAATCCGGCTGTTCTGGGTGTCGGCGACGAACAGCCGGCCGCCGTCCAGCCACACGCCCTGCGGCCCACGCATGCTGGTGGCCGAGGTGCCCGGCATGTTGCTCGTGAAGTCGGCCTGCCCGACGACAACCTCGGGCGGGGTCCCGTTGGCCGTTGGAATCGATTGCCACAGCAATACGCGGTTGTTGTTCGTGTCCGCAACGGCAAGCCGGATGCCATCGCTGTGAACGGCCGACGGATTGTTCAGCCCGGGAACTTCCGGCAAGTCGGACGAAGCGGTCGTCGCAAAGCCCGCCTGGCCCAGCACGACAGAGGCGACGCCCACGCAGGCCGGGCACTTCCGCTGTTGCGGGGGCAGGACGTCTGCAGCCGGTACGAAGGTATCCACAGCGTTGTAGATGAGGATCCGATTGTTGACCGGCTGGGCTCCCAGACGGTTGCCGTCTGCGATGAAGAGCCGGTTGCCGGCGTAGGCCACACCCTGCGCGGCGCCCAGAACCGTGCGACTCGCGGTCGGGTCCTGTCGCGTGAAGCTATCCTGGCCGATCACCAGACGGGCGCCTTGGTTCTTCACCCACACCGGCTCGGCTCCGGCCCAGCCTGGCAGCAGGCCCGCAGCCAGGGCCAGAACCGTGGCGGGAAGCAGCTTGTACTGATCGAATCGCATGCGAACCATCGCTAGACAGCCTTTACCAGCCCGCCATCGACCATCGTGGATGTGCCGGTAACATAGCTCGCCCCCTCGGAACAGAGGAACGCCACAGCGGAGGCAAATTCCGCGGGCCGCCCGACCCGGCCGAGTGCCGTCTGGCTAGCGAGCCGCTCGATCATCTCTTCCCGGGTGAGCCCGGCATCGTCCGCGCGCCGCTGGGCGATGCTTAGCAATCGCTCCGTGGCGATCAGCCCGGGACCGGCATTGTTAAACAGGATATTCTCCGGCCCGTACTCGGCGGCGAGAGTCTTGAGCATGCCGACCACCGCCGCGCGTACACCGTTGGAGAGGATCAAGCCCTCGATCGGCTGGCGGACGGATGTGGACGTCAGGGTGACGACGCGACCCCAGCGCTGGGCGCGCATGTCGGGAAGCACGGCCCGGATCAGAGCCCAGGAGCTCAAGAAGTTGAGCCGGAACGCCGCTGACCAATCCTCGGCACCGAAGTCCTCGAACCGGCCGGCCGGCGGGCCGCCGGCGTTCGCCACGGCGATGCTGAACGGGCCGAGCGCGGCGCGGGCATCGGCGACGAACGCGAGCAGGGCATCCGCATCGCTCACGTCCACGGACCGGTGAAATACCTCGACACCGTGCGCGGACCGGATTGCCTCGGCTGTCGAGGCGATTGTTTGGGCGTCGCGCGAGCAGATGGCCAGCTTGCAGCCTTCCGCCGCCAGAGCCTCTGCGATCGCGCGGCCCATGCCGCGACTGGCTGCGGTCACTACCGCCGCCCGGTGCCGAATTCCAAAGTCCATCGATTTCGTTACAACAGTCGGCTCCCCCAGCTATGCTGCTGGTGTGCGGAACGGGGCGCGGGGGATCGTCTCTTCGGTTTTCCTTTAGCAAGTACGCAATCAGGAGCCCGACGGGTTCCGAAGGTAGCTGTCGTCCCCTTGGATCCAGTCCTGCCTGACGGGCTGGAACACGTCCATCGCGAGCGAATCCTCCAAGGCTTCCACGCGGTGCGGCTCATGGGAAGGGATTTCCACCAGGTCTCCGGCGCGAGCCGTGACCTCGCAGTCGTCGAACTGAAACAGCAGGGCGCCCTCGAGCACGTGGCTGATCTGCTCGTTCTCGTGGCTGTGGCGGGGCACGACCGCGCCCTTCCTCAGAGCGATCCTGGCGGTCGTCATGCGTTTGCTGTGGACGACCCTGCGGGTTGCGGTTTCGCTGAGCGGCTCAAGCTCCACCTGGTTCCAAGAATGCAGTTTCATCGCACACGGGCAAGCGGTACTTGCGCTTCCGCTGCCTAATTATCTCATTATACGGAGGGATCCCGCATTCAGGGGCGAACCGCCACGCAAGTCGGCCCCCTGTCAGCGAGTGGTAAACTGCCGAGCGAACGAGGCACGGCATCATGCGGACCATACCCAGACTATCGCTTTTCCTGCTGCTTGTGGCCATGGCCGCCGGCACGTCCGCGCTCGGGGCGCAGCCTCCAGCGCCTCCGGAGGGCTGGACGGACAGCTTCGCGATGGCGAACGGAATCCGAGTCCACTACTGGAGGACCGGAGGCGACAAGCCCGCGCTCGTCATGCTGCACGGATCATCGGACGATGGACTTTGCTGGACCAGCCTCGCGAAGGAGCTGACCTCCGACTACGATGTGATCCTGCCGGACGCGCGCGGCCACGGCTTGTCAGATCCCGCGCTCGCAACGGACCCGGCCGACGCGCAGGCCGAAGATGTCGCTGCACTGATCCGCGAACTGAAGCTTGACAGGCCGATCGTGATGGGCCATTCGATGGGTGCCTCGTCGGCCGCCTGGTTCGCGGCGAAGTACCCTGACATGGCCCGGGCAATCGTGCTTGAGGATCCCGGGCTGCTGCCGCGCACAGGGCGTGGCCGGATGGACGTGGAGGGGGTGCACGCGCGCATCCTGGCACGCAACCAGACAAGTCATGACGACCTAGTCAAGGGATGCGTCGAATCGTCGCCCAGGTGGGGGCTTGAGGAGTGTCGCATCTGGGCGCCCTCGAAGCGGCTGCACCATCCAAGCAATGCCTATCGATATCGCACATTTGCCGAAAGGCCGCCGATGACCGAGCTGTTCGGGAAGATCGCGGTTCCGACCTTGATCCTCAAGGCGGACGCCGACGAGGACACCCGAGCCAAAAACCGGGAAGTCGCCGGTGTGTTGAGGAATGGCAGGATCGTGCATATCGACGGTGCCGGACACAACGTCCGCAGGGAGGAGAAGGCAGCGCTCCTCGCAGCACTGAGGGACTTCCTCTCCGCTCTCTGAGGCCGTGGCCGGAAGCCTACGACGATTCGGCCAGGGCCCACGCCAAGATTCCTTGCGTGACAAGCTGCGTCCGTCCGCTCGCGTCCGCGAAGTAGTGGACCGGCAGCACCGCCGGGCCGCGCTGCGACCAGCATCCGAGCCGGTGCGAACCGTCCAGGACCGGCACATCGACCGTCGCTTCGGCGAGCAGGCGCTGGTCTGGCTTGTACAACAGGAGATCCTCGAGCAACCCAAAACGCGTGGGCTGCGGAGGGCCGGCGCCAATCGCGAGCGCCAGCGTCCATTGAGAAACCAGCGGCCCCGCGACATCGAAGACCCGCTCGGACATGCCATCCTCGATGCGGACCTTGTCTCCGTCGCGCCGGCCCGATACCACATATCGACCGTCTTCGCGTTCGTCAACCGCACTGACGAGCTTCCAGCTCCTAAGCGACAGAAGCGGGTCGGGACTACAGATGATTTCCGCCTCCAGGCGGTTTCGGGGCCTGGAGTAGCGAGTGGTTTGTATCACGTTTACAACCACTGGGTCTGCTTGGCGTTCGGCATGCAGTTCCAGACGGCCGATCTCCTCATTGGTGGTCTCGCCGCTGCGCGGCTCCGTCTTTCGCCAACGCAAGACCGCGTACTCTCTGGAGGAACCCCGGGACGCTTGGCCGGGCGGCGCATGCCGCCGCAGAAAGCCCTGGACGGGCGAAAGCCCGACCGGGAGGCCAGCGCCTAGCAAGGGCAGGCGACCCGCGGCCGCGAGCGCGGCGACCCCCCCGGCCAGTCCCAGCGCGTCTCGCCTAGTCGACCCGCTCATACCGCCAACCCAGACCCCTCGGCGATGCTCTCGTACCAAATCCGAGCCTTGCGCAACCGCTCCTTGCGGGTCTGTCCGCTACGGTCAACACCCGGCGCGTCCTCGCCGAGCCTGGAGTAGACCGCTCGGCCGCGGACGTAGCCCCGCAGGCTCTCCGCCAACCGATCGAGCTCCGCTTTGTGAGCGGGGGATGCCGCGAGGTTGCGGGTCTCGAGGGGGTCATCCGCCAGATCAAACATTCGAGTTGGCGATTGCGGATAGAAGATCGCCTTCCAGCGGCCGTCTTGCACCGCCGCCGAATGCTCGGTTTCACCAAACACGTAGGTCCGCCAGCTGGACGGGTCGCCCGCGGCTAGCGACCGCAAGCTGCGACCCACGTCGGCGTCGGGGAGTGAACGAACCCCGGCGTAGTCGCAAATCGTAGCCGGGATATCGAGGCTGGAAACGAGCCGGTTCTCTTGCGAGCGCTCGCTGACCGAGCCCGGGGGGACCATGATGGTGGGAACGCGCCAGGACTCCTCCTCCAAGAAGTTCTTGAGGATGCGGCCGTGATGCCCCATCCCCTCGCCATGGTCAGCCGCGAACAGCACGAGCGTGTTCTGGGCAAAGCGCGAACGGCGCAACGCGTCGTAGACCAGGCCGACGTGCGCGTCGGCCATTTCAGTCTGGCGATAGCAGGAGTAGATGTAATAGCGCCAGTCCCGTTCAGTCCAATGCCCCACGCGGCCGCGCTGCTCGTCCGTCAGCCAGGGCAGGTCCGGATCGAAGTTCTCGGGCAGCGGCGGCAACTCGCTCTCGATCGAGGCAGCGTAGTCGAACTTTCCCACGCCCCCGCCGGCGCCACAGGTGTAACAGCAGTCGTGCGGATTCAGGAAGCCGACCGACAAGAAGAACGGCCGCTGCGAAGTCCTGTTGCGAAGGAAGGCCACAGCAGCTCGTCCGACATCGCCGTCGCCGATCTCTCCCATGCCGGTGCCGGGATGCAGGTAGTCGAAACTGTCCGCAACGTTACGGCCGGGAATGTGCCACTTTCCGGCGTGAACCGTTTCATAGTCGCTGTGCCCACGCAACCATTGGCCCAAGTCGGGCAATTCGGGATCGACCGGAACGGCGTTGGTCAGCACGCCATGTTCGAGCGGGGTCCGCCCGGTGAACCAGCTGGCCCGCGCAGGACAGCAGACCGGCTGGGCTGCGTAAGCGCGGCGGAAGGAGACGCCATCCGCTGCCAAGCGGTCGATTGCCGGCGTGGTGCAGTATCGCGAACCGTAAGCGGATACAGCATCCGCATGCATCTGGTCGACGTGCAGAAACAGAATGTTCGGAACTCGGTCTTGCACCGTGCGGAAACCTAGGCCGGGCCGATCGTAGCACCTAGGATCGCCAGTCTGCATCCAGGGCTGACGGCGAGCGGCACGGCCGCCACCGCAGCACCGGGCCGTCCGTGCCTGGATCCACGGTTTCCGGACGCGGCGCGGGACATGCAGTTCCGAATCCGATAAGCTCTTGGTCGTGTTCAAACCTCGAAGCACGCGACGGGATCTCATTCGAACCCTCGCAATAGGCTCTGCCTGCGTCGCCAGCAACGGCGCGTCGGCAGCTGAACCCGTCGCGAGACTGGGGCGGATCCGGACGATTAGCAAGCGCCCGGATCTCTACCACGGCTGGCCAACCGTAGCGCGGCGTTCGAACGGCGAGCTGATTGTGGTTTGCTCAGGCGGTAGACAGGCGCACGTGTGCCCGTTCGGATGGGTGGAAATGATGCGGTCACGGGACGGCGGGGAATCCTGGAGCTGGCCGCGAATCCTGATGGACACGGCCATTGACGACCGGGACGCGGGAGTATGCGAGACGGCCCAGGGGTCGCTGCTCGTGACGACATTCACGTCGCTTGCCTATGTCGACTACCTCAACCAGGCCAAGGCGGGGACGAGTGGCCGCTTCACGGACTGGACCGCGGAGACAATCGCTGCCTGGCAGTCGGCGCACGGACGCATGCCGGCAGCCGAGCGCGAGGAGATGCTGGGCACCTGGATGCTGCGCTCAACCGACGGGGGCGTCACCTGGTCCGCACCCTACCGGGTACCGGTAAACAGTCCGCATGGTCCAATCGCGCTGTCCGACGGACGACTGATCTATGCCGGAAAGCGTCTATGGCACGAGAAGCGCCGGATCGGTGTCGCAGATTCCAGTGACGACGGCAGGACCTGGAGATGGGTCGCCGAGATTCCGACACGCGACGGGGACGACTTCACCGACTACCACGAGCTGCACATTGTCGAGACAGGCGGCGGGCGGCTAGTCGCGCACATCCGAAACCACAACGAGTCCAACGAGCGCGAGATTCTCCAGACGGAATCCGAAGATGGCGGGCTCACGTGGTCCACGCCGCATGCGATCGGTGTTTGGGGTCTGCCCGCGCACCTGTTGCGGTTGCGCGATGGGCGACTGATGATGAGCTATGGGCACCGACGCCAGCCGTACGGCAACCAGGCTCGGTTGAGCACGGACGACGGGGACTCCTGGTCCGGGCCAATGACGATTTCCGACGACGGCGACGGCGGAGACCTCGGCTACCCCTCAACGGTCGAACTGGATGACGGATCGCTCGTCACGATTTGGTACGAAAGGATGGCGGGCTCGCCCAAGGCCGTCCTGCGCCAGGCCGTGTGGCGTGTTTCCGGGTAGGCAAGAGCCCCTAGCGGGTTGATCCCCCTGGAATCGCCGAACCTCCCTTATCCGGCGGGTTGCGGGAGCTTGCCTGGCCAACTCAGTCCATGGGTCGGTGGGCGATGACGGTGATCTCGATGCGAGCCGAACCCACCAGGCCCGCCACGGCAACGGTTGTCCTCGCTGGCCGGTGCTGCTTGAAGTGTTGCGTGTAGACGGAGTTCATCTCGCCGAAAAGGGAGATGTCCGTGAGGTAGACCTTCGCGTCGACCACGTCGGAGAACTCGTAACCGGCCGCATCCAGAATGATGCCGATGCGGCGAAACGTCTGCTGAACCTCCTCCGCGAACGATTCCGGGTATTCTCCGGTCTTCAGATCCGACCCGGTTTGCCCCGCACAGTACAGGGTGTCACCGACTTGCACACCCGGGCTGAACGGCATGTTCGGACGAAACTCCGCAGGGTAGACGATCTTCCTCTCGGCCCCTGTGCCGGACGTCGCAAGCAGCAACAGCGATATGGAGAGTAACTTTCTCATGGGCGCGGACCTCTTTCGATCACCCAGATCATACGCCACGCTTCGCCCGGCCCGGACACCACGTGACCCGGCGGGGTTGCAATCACCCCGGAGCCTGCCATGGCCCACTCTGCCCGGTTCACGCGTCGTGACAGCTTCGGGCTGTTCGCCTGCGGCCGCACTGGCGTCCCCCGGGCGGACCGCCGCCATACCGTCCGAGAAGCCGTTGCGCGGCGCATTCATGATTCTGGCAACGCCGTACACGCAGGGCAAGGCGGTCGACTACGGAGACCTCAAGGCCGAGGTCGAGTTCCTGGACCATTGCGGCGTCCAAGGCTTGGTCTGGCCGCAGAATGCCAGCGACCTGAGCCTTCTCTCGAAGGACGAGCGGATACGCGGCATGGAAGTCATCGCCAAGGCCGCCAAGGGACGCAAGCCGGCTCTTGTCCTCGGCGTGCAGGCGGAAGATACCCAGTCCATGCTTGAGTTCGCCCGACTTGCTGAGGATCTCGAGCCGGACGCCGTCATCGCGATCCCACCAACACGGGCCAAGTCTCTCGACGACTACCGCGAGTGATATGCCAAGCTCTGCACGGTCGCGAAACGCCCGGTGTTCATCCAAACAGCCGGTGGCTCCCTGCGAGTCAAGCCAACCGTGGAGTTCATTGTGGAAAGGGGCAGCAAGTTCGACAACTTCTGCTACTTGAAGGAGGAATACCGCAGCGTCGCAACAGCTGTCGCGCGCATGAAGGCGTTGGCCAAGCACCGCCCCGGGGCAATCAAGATCATCCTCGGCGCACGCCGTGTACAAGACCGACGGCCGGGGGAACATCCTGCTGCAAATCGGCGAGCGAGGTGTGACCGGCACGGACCGGGGCCACTTCAACCTGCCCACGGACGTGGCACTTGGCCCGGACGGTTCCATCTACGTCAGCGACGGCTACGGAAGCGCCCGGGTCGTCAAGTTCGCGAGCGACGGAACGTACCGGCTGGAATGGGGCAAGCGCGGAACAGGCCCCGGAGAGTTCGGCCTGTCCCACAGTCTCGTCGTCGACGCCGAGGGGCGCGTATACGTCACGGACCGTGACAACCAGCGGATCCAAGTGTTCGACGCCAACGGCGGTTTCCTCGACCAATGGCAGGGCGGGGGCGCGGTCTCGACGCTTTTCCTCACCGCCGACCAGCAGACCTGGGCCGGCGGTGTCCTGCACAACCTTGACGGAACGATCGCGGTCAAACTGCCGGGCAATGTCGGCGGCCATGGCATGACCGTCGCGGCTGATGGCAGCGTGTTCGCGGTGCAACTGAGCGGAATCGGGCAGAAGTTCGTGCGGAAGTGACCGGGTCGAGCGAGGGGCAGCTCGATCTCGAAGCACGTGGCGCATCCCGTTCAGAGATGCCCTGGCGATTCCTTGTGATAGTCCGTGCGTTCGCCCCGCGGGCGATCCTTGAACTCGCGGACGAGACGCACGAACGCGTCCACAACAGCTTCGAAGATGGGTTCGCCTTTCTCGGCGGAAGCGACCGTGGGATCGCCGTAAGTTCCGCTCTTGCTGAACCGCGTCCACTCATCCATCACAAGCACGGGCGACTTGTCCATCAGGTCCATCCAGATAAACTCCGATTCGGGCATGCCGATTTCCTTGACGGCCTTGTCCATCTGGACCTTGTCGGGAGCGAGGTGGAGGTATACGGACGTCTCTAGTTCGCCTCCGTGCGCCATGCCGCCGCGTCCCGACTCGCGCCGCCTCCTGATCTCGTCGCTCGCAAGGCTCGGCCAGATAAAACAGCCGCACAGCGCGTCGGTCTCCAGGACCGTCCGGCGCGCCACCAAGTCGAGAACGGGCATGTTCGAGCCATGGCCGTCCGCAATCAGAATTCGGTCGAAGCCATGGTGCGCCACGCTCTTCGTGATGTCGAGCACGAAGTGCAGCAGGTGTTCCTGCTGCACGTCGATCGTGCCCGTGAAATCCATATGGTGGGTCTCGAATCCGTACGGGATCAGCGGAAGCAGGAGGATATCCCCGTCGGCGCGCCTCGCGGCTTCCTCGCAGATGCTCCAGATCAGGAAGTTGTCCGTGTCGAGCGGGAGGTGATGGCCGTGGTCCTCAACGGAGCCGATGGGCAGGACGACCACCGGCCGGTCCTTGACTCGCCGGCCGAGCTCCCTCCAGGTGTGATGCTGGTAGAGATACGGAGTCTTCGGCACGTGTTCAACCTCGCACGCGCCGCTCCGGGTCAATCGCAAACCACAGCAGCGCGCCTATAAGATACACAACGGTAGCGGCCCAGAACATCGACTCGAAGGAGCCGAACATCGCGGCCAGCCACGCGGCGCTGATCGGCGAGATCACGGCGGAAGCACTGGAAGCCGTGTTCATGAATCCCGTGGCGGTCCCGCCGTAGCGGTGGCCGACGTCGACGCAAACCGCCCAGGCCACCGGTAGCGTCAGATCCTGCGCGCCCTGAGCGAACGCCATCCAAAGAACCGCCGACAAGGCGTCCCCTGCTGTAGCGGCTAGGGCGAAGCCGACCGCGGCCAGACCGAAACCTCCGATGCCCACGAGCCGACGGCCCCAGCGCAAGCCCTTCTTCCGGACCAGCCAATCCGAGAATGCGCCGCCCGTGATGCACGCGCAGGCACCGGCTAGAAGCGGAAACGCTGAGTAGAGCCCCGATTGCGCGAGCGTTAGGCCATGCTCGTCGATGAGATAGGTGGGCAGCCAGGTGACAAAGAAATAGAATCCGTACGCAGAGCAAAAATACATGGCGAACAGCGCCCAAAGATTCGGGTCCGCGAGCAAGCGTCCCCAAGGAATCGCGGTTGGGGCCGTCTGGGCCGGTGCTCCGGAGCGAATGTACCTCAGTTCCGCCTCGTTGACCGCCGGGTGGTCTGCCGGGTCGTCGCGGTACCAGCGCCAGAACAGTTTGCACCAAACCAGTCCGGACACGCCGAACACGACGAAGCTGAGCCGCCACCCGACCAGGACGATCATGAGGGCTGCCAGCGGAGGAGCGACGGCCCCGCCGAGACGGGCGCCCATCCACATCAGGCCCGTCGAGCGGCCACGCTCGCCAGGAGGAAACCACCGAGCCAGAGCCCTGGTGAGCGTGGGGAAAGCACCGGCCTGCGCCGCTCCGAAGAGGAAGCGCACAGCGACGAGGAGGAGATAACCGCGCACCAGGCCTGTCAGCGCAGTGAATAGTGACCAAGCGATGACGATGCGGGCCATCAAGCGCTTTTGGCCGAAGCGGTCCCCTGCCCATCCCATCGGAATCTCGAACGCGCCGTACGCCAAGGCGAAGACGCTGAACACATAGCCCATCTGCGCAGTCGTCAGACCGAGATCCTCGGTTATCGAAGGCGCCGCAATGGAAATGCAGATGCGGTCAAGGTAAGTGACAAATGCCGCTGCAACCGCGAATGCGAGTGTGATGCGACGGGCGTTCGTGGCAGATGGCAAGGAAACTGCCGGATTCTAACACTTGGCGTGGGGGCATGGAGGGGGGCTGGCACGTAGTCTCAGCGGGGGAAGCGCCAACCGGCCGATTCCGGATCCGGGCAGGTCAGGATCGCGTGCCGGCCCGAACGCTAGGCATGGCGAGGGCCACCGGCCTCGTCGCAATCGCGACTCAGTTCTCGGGCCCGCGGCCAGCAACGATCACGAGGGGCGCCATCGGGCTGCCGTTCTGCGAATCTCCCAACGGACGTAGTGGTAGCCCCCGTTGATAGCGAAGGGCGCAGCGCAACGAGAGCCTTCCGTCCATCGGGTGTCCCCGACTGGTGGGAATCTCTGGGTAGGGGTGCGCTAGAATGGCGGCACGGTCGCAATGGAGCAGGCAAAACGGATCCTTGCCAGGCTGCTCCAACAGGATCAAGCGGCCCTTCTCGGTGAGTTAGACCTGATCCGGGCCTATTGGCTGGAAACGGTTGGCCCGCTGCTAGCGGAAAAGTCCAATCCCGTCACCTTGGACCCGCCGAGACTCCTGGTCGAGGTACTAGAGCCAGCTTGGATGACACAGTTCGTGCCGATGAAGGATCAGATCCTCCTATGCCTGCGGCAGGAATTACCGAGGACCTGCGTGCGAGAGATCGAGTTCGTCGTCCGGGATCTGGAAGGCCAGAGCAAACCTCTAACAAGCCGGCCGAGACCTGGACCTCCGATAGGAACCAAGCGAATGCCATGAAAGTGACACCGGAGCAAGTCAAGCAGATCGCGAACTTGGCCAACCTCAGTCTGAGCGATCGCGACCTGGAGGCCTACGCCAAGGACCTGGAGGAAATTCTCGCCTATGTCGACCAGCTCAACGAACTCGACACGAGCGGGGTGGAACCCATGGCCCAAGTGCTACACGAGGGGAGCGCGGCGCCGCTCCGGACGGATGCCGCGGGCCCCAGCCTGGCACCGGAATCCGCGCTCCGATGCGCTCCCTTGGCGGGCGCAGGCCATTTCAAGGTGCCGAGGGTGATCGAACGCTGAGGTCGGTGATGGACGGATATCGCGACCTGACCATTGACAGCATCCGCGCCGGGCTGCGAGAGAAGCGCTTCACCGCGCGCGAACTCGCCGAGGAAGCGCTGCGCCGCGCACGGGACGGAAACGAGGCCTCAGGCACGTTCCTGAGCTTCACCCCAGAACGGGCGTTCGCCGTGGCGGGCCGAGTCGATGCGAGCGTCGCGGCCGGCAAAGATATCGGTCCGCTGGCAGGCGTCCCGGTCGCCGTCAAGGACGTGATCATGACCGCGGGCATCAAGACGACCTGCGCGTCGAGAGCACTCGAGGATTTCGTCGCACCGTATGACGCAACCGCGGTCAAGCGCCTCGAGAAAGCCGGGGCGGTCATCGTCGGCAAGACCAATTGCGACGAGTTCGCGATGGGTTCCTCGAACGAAAACTCGGCGTTCTACCCCGTTCGCAACCCTGCCGATCCGGAGCGCGTGCCAGGCGGGTCGAGCGGCGGGTCGGCGGCGGCTGTCGCGTACGGCTACACCCCTGCCTCGCTCGGCTCGGACACGGGCGGGTCGATCCGGCAGCCCGCCTCGTTTTGCGGCGCGGTCGGGGTCATGCCGACCTATGGGAGGGTCTCGCGCTACGGACTGGTCGCATTCGCCAGTTCCCTGGACCACATCGGGCCGTTCTCCCGGACCGTCCGGGACTCGGCGCATTTGCTGGGGACGGTCGCCGGCGGCGACCCCTACGACGCCACGGCCGCCAACATGCCGGCTGCCGACTTCGCCGGCGCCCTCAGCGCGGACGTGAGCGGCCTGAAGCTGGGAATCCCGCGCGAGTATTTCGGCGAGGGTCTCGACGCAGCCGTTGGAGCACGGATCGAAGCGGGCATCAAGAGGCTTGAGAGGCTGGGTTGCCAAGCCGTGGAGATCAGCCTGCCGCACACTCGATACGCGATCGCCAGCTACTACTTGATCTGCACTGCCGAGGCGAGTTCGAACCTGGCGCGCTACGACGGCGTGCGGTACTCCAGGCGTTCGGAAGATTCCGAAACCCTGCGCGACATGTATCGCAACTCGCGCGCCGAAGCGTTCGGCCCGGAAGTCACCCGGCGCATCATCCTCGGAACGTACGTGCTGAGCGCGGGCTACTACGACGCCTATTACAAGAAGGCCCAGGAAGTCCGCTCCCTGATCGCACGGGATTTCAAGCAGGCCTTCGAGAGTGTAGACGCAATTGTCACGCCGACCTCGCCCTTCCCGGCTTTCAAGCTGGGGGAAAAGACCAGCGACCCCCTGCAGATGTACCTGTCCGATATCTACACGATCACGGGCAGCCTCGCGGGGATTGCCGGAATGAGCGTGCCCTGTGGCGCAAGCCCGGAAGGGCTGCCCATCGGAATGCAGATCCTTGCCAACCACTTCGAGGAGCAAACCATGCTCAACCTCGGCCACGCCTTCGAGCTCGACGGCGGCTTCGAGGGCTAGCCGGAAGCCGATGGAAGGGGCCGGATCTTCCGCGAAATGCCATAGTGTCGGGCGACGATGACGAACGGCTCGATCTACCTTGTCGCTACGCCACTAGGCAATCTCGAAGACATCACCCTCCGCGCGATTCGAATCCTGCAGGAGGTGGATCTGGTCGCATGCGAAGACACGCGCCGCACCGGACGCCTTCTTCAGCACCTTCAGATCAGCAAGCCGCTTGTCAGCTGTTACGACCAGAACGAAGCGCGGCGGGCGAAACAGCTCGCCGCGCGCGCGGCGTCAGGCGAGTCCATCGCGCTGGTTTGCGATGCCGGCACACCGGGGATCGCCGATCCGGGGTACCGAGTCGTACAAGCAGCGATCGAGGCGGGTGTCACTGTCGTGCCTCTACCCGGACCCAATGCGGCGATCACCGCACTGGCGGCTTCCGGGCTTCCGACCCACGAATTCAGCTTCAAAGGGTTCCTGCCCGCTAGAGGCAACAAACGACGCTCGGCTATCAGGGCGATTCGCCAGTCGGGCCGAACGACGGTGTTTTACGAATCGCCCCACCGCATCCTCCGCACACTTGGCGATCTCGGAGAGATCCTGGGGGGCCGGAGGGTCGTAGCAGTCCGCGAACTTTCGAAGATGTTCGAGGAAATCCTGCGCGGCACGGCCACCTCCATCCGAGAGGAATTGGAGGGCCGCCCCGCCGTGAAAGGCGAGTTCGTCCTGCTAATCGGCCCGGCCGAGAACGCCGAGGAACTGTCCGTCGCGGCGCTCGAAGGCACTGCTGAGCGCCTGGCCGAGTTGGGCGCGGCTGCAACGGATGCCTTGGAACTGGCAGCAGCGGAATGCGGGATTTCGCCAGCCGAAGCTCGGCGCCTGCTGCGCCGCCAAGCCAAGTCTGACAGGTCCGCCACGGCATCGGCCCCAACCGAGCCCGCCGAATCGTCGCCCGGCGGCTCCAGAGACACCGACGAACAGTGAACGGGCTCCTGTCTCGCGCGACCCCGCGACGCTGAAGCTCGATGCGGCACTACCAGCGAAGAGACAAGGTCCCGCAACCGCATGGAATCGAACGGCGGATGGCAAGTTCGCTACAGAAGGCCCATAATCGAATCATGCTTCGAAGACTCGTTCCCTTCGCCATCGCGCTCGCGCTCCTTAGCACCCTCGGGGCCCAGACGAGGCCGCGAGTCCTGGGCTCAGAGTGGGTCTCGCTCTTCAATGGGAAGGATCTCGAAGGCTGGCGAAGCGTCGGCGAAGAGAGCTGGGAGGTGGTTGACGGAGCGATCTTCGGGCAGGGCGTCACCGAGAAGTACGGCTACCTGGCGACGGTGAAGTCCTACCGCGACTTCCATCTGTCCCTGCGCTTCAAGTGCGAGGCTGCCGGCAACAGCGGCGTCTACATCCACACCGCCTTCGAAGGGGACACGCCACGTGTCGTGGCCGGGCGCCAGATCGAAATCGACCGGACCCTAGGCCGCCACACTGGGGGAATCTATGGAGACGGCAAGGGCTGGATTGCCTGGCCGTCGCCCCAGTACGAGGGCGTGGTCCGTCCCTACGACTGGAACGACATGCTGATCGAGGTCGAGGGCAATCACTACGTCGTGCACCTGAACGGTATCCGGGTGCTGGACTTCACCTATCCGGCACCGGTCGCGGAAGAAGGCGTCATCGCCCTGCAATTGCACTCCGGAGGCGAGGGCAGAATGCGCTTCAAGGACATCTTCGTACGCGATCTCAGCAATCCCTGACCGCGTTCGGCCCACCGCGGCTCGGGCTCTATACAAGAATGTCGTGGACGATCTCGCCGTGCACGTCAGTCAACCGCATGTCCCTGCCGCTGTACCGGTAAGTCAGGCGCTTGTGGTCCAGGCCCAGCAGGTGGAGCATCGTGGCATGCAGGTCGTGCACGTGGACCTTGTTCTCAACCGCGAAGTAGCCGTACTCGTCAGTCGCGCCGTGGCGGATGCCGCCCTTGACGCCACCGCCGGCTAGCCACATCGTGTAGCCAAACGGATTGTGGTCCCGTCCCGTCCTGGGCCCGAACTCGCCGTCGTTCGTCTGCGCGGTCGGCGTGCGACCGAATTCGCCGCCCCAGTACACGAGAGTGCTGTCGAGCAAGCCGCGAGCCTTCAGATCCTTGAGCAGGGCTGCGATCGGCTTGTCAGTGGCGCGTGCGTTGATCCGGTGGCCCTCTGCGAGCCGCTGGTGCTGGTCCCAGCGGTCTTGGCCCTTGCGGGCCGGCGAGAGAAGCTCGATGAACCGAACCCCGCGCTCCACCATTCGGCGGGCCAGCAAGCACTGCCGGCCGAATTCGCTCGTGTCGTCCTCGTCCAAGCCGTACATTGCCCTGGTCCTCTCCGTCTCGCCGGTTAGGTCCAAGAGCTCTGGCACCGCGCTCTGCATTCGAAATGCGAGCTCGTAGTTCGAGATCGTTGCCTCGATTTCGCTCACCGAGCCCAGACGCTGCACGACACCGCGATTCAACTTGCGAATCAGATCCAGTTTCCCGACCTGAAGCGCCGGTTCGGGCTCGCGCGGAACAATGTCTGCGATCGGGTGCTCCCCCCGCCGGAACAGCGTGCCCTGGTAAGACGCAGGCAGAAAGCCGCTGCCGAAACAGTCCATGCCGCCTGGCGGGATCAGGCCGCTGTCGAGCACGATGAATCCCGGCAGGTTGTCACATTCGCTGCCAAGGCCATAGGTCACCCACGCCCCGGCGGAGGGGTTGCCCTGAAACCCCGAACCGGTGTGCACGAAGTAGTTGGCGGCGGTGTGCTCGGAATGGTCGGCGACCATGGAATTCACGACGCACAGGTCGTCCGCACACTCGGCCACATGGGGAAACAGGTCGCTGACCCATAGTCCGGAATCCCCATGCTGGCTGAACTCGAACGGGGAGCCAAACACCTTGTCCGTGATGTTGAACACGGTGGTTGGCAGTTCGGGGAGCTGAATCGGCTGGCCGTGCTCGGCGCGCAAGCGCGGCTTCGGATCGAACGTGTCCATCTGGCCGGGGCCGCCGTCCATGTACAGGAAAATCACGCTCTTGGCCGTCGCCTGGAAATGTGGCGGCTTGACGGCCAGCGGATTCGCGGCAGACGAGTCCGCGGCGCGGGCCCGGTCGTCGCCCATCATCGCCGCAAGGGCAACGCCGCCGAAGCCGCTTGCGCTCCTCGTGAGCCATTCCCTGCGAGTCACTACCCGCTCATCGTAGATGACACGGCGGCCGACAGCAACTCCGTACAATGGGGGCTCCGATGGAATTGAACGTTCTTGTACTGCCGGGTGACGGGATCGGCCCCGAGGTCACTCGCGAGGCGATCAGGGTTCTCGAGCGAGTGGCAGCCAAGTGGGGTCACGCCCTGCGTCTTAGCGAGGGGCTGCTGGGCGGCGCTGCGATCCGTGAGACCGGAGGTCCGTTCCCGGAGGAGACACAGGCGCTTGCGTTGAAATCCGACGCCACACTGCTAGGGGCAGTCGGCTTGTCCGAGTATGACGACCTGCCGCCCTCCGAACGGCCGGAGAAGGGATTGCTGGGATTGCGGAAGGCCCTGGATGTCTACGCGAACTTGCGACCGGTCTACTGCTACGAGAGCTTGATCGAAGCCTCGCCCCTGAAGAACAATATCGTGCGCGGCACCGATATCCTGATTGTCCGCGAGCTCACCGGAGGTCTGTATTTCGGGCAGCCGCGCGGCATTGACGGCTCCGGGAATGGTGAGACGGCAGTCAACTCCATGGTGTACAAGCGCTCCGAAATCGAGCGCGTCTGCCGCATGGCCTTCGAGCTGGCGACGAAGCGTCGGGGAATGCTGACCTCTGTCGACAAGGCGAACGTGCTGGAGAATTCCCAGTTGTGGCGTCGCGTGGTCACCGAACTGGCCTCGGAATACCCCGAAGTCGAACTCGCTCACATGCTGGTCGACAACTGCGCCATGCAATTGCTTCTCCATCCGGCTTCGTTCGATGTGGTCGTAACGGAAAACCTCTTCGGGGACATTCTGAGCGACGAGGCTTCCGTTCTGGCGGGATCCATTGGGATGCTCGCCTCCGCCTCGATCGGTAACCGCCTGCCGAACGGCGTATGGCGGGGTCTCTACGAGCCGGTTCACGGCTCGGCCCCCGACATCGCGGGACGCTCCATGGCCAATCCCCTAGCGGCGATCGGATCGGTGGGCGCGATGCTGCACTATTCATTCGGCCTGAGCGAGGAGGCCTCGGCGATCGAATCTGCCGTCAGCAAAGTGCTCAAGAGCGGCAATGTCACCGCAGACCTGCATCCGACCGGGCAGCCAGCGTCCACCCAGGCTGTCGGCGATGCCATCTGCGCGGCGATCGGTTAGAGCCCGAATTACGGATACGGGGGTGGCCCGGCTACGTCCGGGCATCGGCGAAGAGCAGTGCACGAACGCTTCAGCCAACTGCACTACGCCACCAGGGACCATGCAAAGTGTCGTAGGATATGGGTGTGATACGTAAAGGCGCCGTGAAGACAGACTGTTGCCAGCGCCGATGTAACGGCTTGATAGGTTACTGAACGACGAATCCAAGCCAGAGGATGCCCGTGCAGGTTCTCGACATGCTGGCACCGCCACCGGGAGCGAGAACGTGCCGCGCTTCGAGATGAAGGAGCGGCCTCGCGGTCCGTCAATCCTCAGACGTGGCGTGGCGGTGCTCAGTTTCGAACGAGGCATCTTCGAAGAGATTGCATCCGACCGGGGCGCTACCCGGCAGGCGCTTGCCGTGTTCGTGATCGCGTCCTCATTGGCCGGGGGGTGGCCCGATACCCCGTGGGTCTTGCTGAATTGGACGGTCGCGCTCCTCCCTGTCACGATACGGATCTTCCTCTTCAAGCTGGCGTCCCGCATTTTTTTGACGGACGTGCCAGCGTACATGCCTTGGTTCCGCGCGATGCTCTTCGCCTCAGCGCCGTGGGCGCTACTCGGCGCGGTTCCGGTCGTCGGAAGTACCATGGGCACACTTTATGTCTTCGTGCTGGAGGTCGGTGTAATTCGAGACCTGTGTCGCATCTCCACGGGACGAGCTGTAATCACTTGGCTGATCGCGACCTTGGCTATAGCCGCTGTAGCCGCTCTTGCGACCACGCTGATTCTATTCCGCATCATCGATCTGGGAGACCTCCCGGCGCTTCTTGGATCCTAAGGAGAGTAATCAATGAACGAAGAAACCGAAACGAACAACGGACGCTCGCAGTCGCAGGACGCCGGCTCCGCTACCGAGAGCGACAGCGTGCTTAGCGACGCAGAGAAAGAGCGGATCCGGTCCGAGGAACAACATGCCTCTGAAGAGCAACGGTACCGCCAGCAGGTGCGCCAGGAGCTTCGCGGCACCTCGGTTTGGGAACGGACACTGGCGATGCTCAAAGTGGAACCTGGGATCTCGGAGGAAATCGCCAGTGACCCGGGCGCAACCAAGCAGGCCTTGGTTGTGTTTGCGATAGCGCAGACATTGGCTGGAGGAGTGTTGCTCATTCCCGTTTGCCTGCTGCTCCTGCCATTCTCACTCGCCGGGGCCGCGATCATGATCCTTCTAGCGAGCCTCGTGTCGCGCCTGTTCGCGACGGACGTGCCCCCGTATTCGCACTGGTTCCGGGCGCTGCTCTACTCCACGTCACCGAACGCGCTCGGCGTGATTCCCTTCATCGGTGGAGCTATCGGCATCGTCTACTCAATCGTGCTTCAGATCGTTGTGATTCGCGACCTGCCCCGGATTTCCACGGGACAGGCAGTTGCCACCTGGCTGATCGCGATCCTGCTGCCTCTTGCTGCCTTGGTGGCTGTCGCGCTCGTTGTGATTTCATTGCTCGGCGGAATCGGCCTTGGACTATTCGAAACGCTCCTGAACCGATAGGGAGCCGGATTGTCGTGAATCGCGACCATTCACGAATCCCGACCGGCCCCGCGGTCGGCACTTCGGTGATCGCTTCGCTACTGCCAATGCGCCGGCAGCTAGGGCGGTCGCCGGAACGCCGGTAGTCGGGTACCCGGCGCCGGGTACCGTCTCGAGCGGTCGCGAAGCCGTACAATAGGGCTTCATGACGCTTGACATGCCGAGAATCTCCGTGGGCTTCGGCACTGGCTTGGTCGTCCTCGGTGTAGGAGCGTATTTCGCAAGCGGTCAAGCCAGCCCGACCGCATTGATCCCAGCCGCATTCGGGATCTTGCTGGTGGCGCTTGGACTGATTGCCAGGAAGTCGTCCGCGACGAAACACGCGATGCACGCGGCAGCCGTGCTGGCCCTGGCCGGCTTCGCCGGCTCGGTGAACGGGCTGCCGGACCTGCTCAAACTGCTCGCAGGAGGCGAGCTGGAGCACCCACTGGCCGGTGTTGCCAAGAGCTTGATGGCGCTCGCATTGGCGACATTTCTCGGGCTTTGCGTCCAGTCCTTCCGGCAAGCCCGGACAGCCAGGCAATAAGAGTTCGGCCGGATTCAGAACCGCGCTCGTGGCGCTGCGGACTGCCGCCTCAGATATCGAGATTCTTCGCGTCCAGCGCGTGGTCGCCAATGAATTTCCGGCGCGCTTCGACGTTCTCGCCCATCAGCGTGGTGAAGATCTCCTCGCTTTCGACCGCATCGTCGATGCGGACCTGCAGGAGACTGCGCTTGTCGGCCGTCATTGTGGTCTCCCACAGCTGCTCGGCGTTCATCTCCCCCAGTCCCTTGTAGCGCTGGATCGAAGCGTCCTTCATGGCTGATTCCTTGAGGTGGTCCAGCAGCTCGAGCTGATTGCCGACCGTGCTGGTCGAGCGCTTGCCGACGACCACAAAGGGAGGCCTGTTGAACTCAGCCAACTCGCGAGAGAGGGAGCGCAACCGCTTGTACTCCGGAAGGGCGGCAAGTTCCAGGTTGATCAGGCCCACAGCCTCCGTCCCTTCGGCAAATTGCACGGCGTACGCAGAGTGCTCCTCGTCCTCGACAAGGTCTGCCGCGAGGCCCTGGATGCGCAGCCAATCCGCTACCGATTGCAGCGAATCGCGGTCCCTGAAATGCTCCTTCGTGTCAACCGCGAAATTGGCATTCGAAATAGCCTCGACAGCCTTGCCGCTCCGCAAGCGCCGCAACACCCGCTTGCGCATCAGCGCGTAGGTATCAAGCGTGGAGACGTAGCCCTGGAGATCTTCCTTTTCCAGCACGGTCCCTGGCGTCCCGTTGTGTCCGAGCTCCAAGGACACGCCATCCGTAGCGATCTGGATGACTTGGTCCGAAAGCTCGGAGTCGTCCTTGATATAGGTCTCCTTGCTGCCGCGTTTGATGCGGTACAGCGGCGGCTGCGCGATGAAGACGTGGCCGTGCATGATCAGATCGCGCATCTGGCGGAAGAAGAACGTCAGCAGCAGCGTGCGAATGTGAGACCCGTCCACGTCTGCGTCGGTCATCAGGATGATCTTGTGATAACGGAGCTTGGTGAGATCGAACTCGTCCGCGATACCGGTTCCGAGGGCGGTGATCATGGCCCGAATCTCCTCGTGGGAGAGCATCTTGTCGTAGCGTGCCTTCTCCACGTTCAGGATCTTGCCCTTCAGTGGCAGGATCGCCTGATAGCGCCGATCGCGGCCCTGCTTGGCCGTGCCGCCCGCCGATTCGCCCTCCACGATAAATAGCTCGGCGCGCTCCGGCGTGCGCTCCTGGCAGTCAGCCAGCTTGCCCGGCAGTCCAGCCGAGTCCAGGGCGCCCTTGCGGCGCGTCAGGTCCCGGGCTTTGCGGGCGGCCTCACGCGCTCGCGACGCTTCGATGGCCTTGCCGATGATGCTCTTCGCAACGGCCGGGTTGCGTTCGAAGAACTCCCCCAGCCGATCGTTGACAGCCGACACGATCTGCCCTTGGATATCGCTATTGAGCTTGCCCTTGGTCTGCCCCTCGAACTGTGGCTGCGGGAGCTTGACGCTAACGACCGCGGTCAGGCCTTCGCGGACGTCGTCCCCCGTGAGGCTCTCTTTTGCGTTCTTGAGCAAGTTGGCCGCCTTCGCGTAGGCATTGATCGTGCGCGTCAACGCGGAGCGGAACCCCGAGAGATGCGTGCCGCCCTCAATTGTGTTGATCGTGTTGGCGAAAGAGAAAAGGTTTTCCTGGTAGCTGTCGTTGTATTGCAGGGCGATGTCGGTCGAAACAACGCCACCTGAGAAGTCGCGTTCGTCATGAAACGAGATCGGATCCGGATGGAGCGTGGACTTGCCGCGGTTGAGGTACGCGACGAACTCCGCAATCCCGCCCTGGAAACAGAAGTTCTGGGGCTCGCGCTCGACACGCTCGTCGTTCAGCACGATTGTCAGGCCGGCATTGAGGAACGCCATCTCACGCAGGCGGTTGGCCAGGACCTCGTGCTTGAACTCAGTTGTGGTGAAAATGTCAGGATCCGGTCGGAACGTGATTCTGGTGCCCCGCTTCCTGGAACGGCCCATGCGCTGCAGGCCGTTGGTCGGGATCCCGCGCGAATACTCCTGTTCCCACGCGAAACCGTCACGCCATATCTCCATCTTCAGCGTCTCTGAAAGTGCGTTCACGCAACTGACGCCGACACCGTGCAGGCCGCCCGATACCTTGTAGCTGTTCGCATCGAACTTTCCGCCGGCATGGAGCTTTGTCATCACCACTTCCGCTGCAGACACGCCCTCCACCGCGTGGGTGTCAACCGGGATCCCGCGACCGTTGTCGAAGATGGTGATTGAGTTGTCGATGTGGATCGTGACCTCAACCGTGTCGCAGTGGCCGGCAAGAGCTTCGTCGACGGCGTTGTCGACCACTTCGTACACGAGGTGGTGCAGCCCGATTTCCCCCGTCGAGCCGATGTACATCGCGGGACGCTTGCGCACCCCTTCGAGACCCTCAAGAACGCGAATGTTGTCAGCGGTATATTCGCTTTCCCTCTTCTTCGCCAATGTTGCCATGGTCCGTTGGTGCGAGCCGTCCTTTCCTGGTTTGCCCCTACACCCTCACCGGCATGATCACGTAACGGTAATCCTTGTCGTCGTCAGTGCTGGGTAGTTCAAACTGCGCCGCGCTGCGAGGATCCTTCAGCCGCAGCAGCACCTCGTCACCGCCGCAGACCTGGAGGAAGTCAATAATGTAGTCCGCGTTGAATCCCACTCCAAACGGCTCCCCCTCGTAGTCGACCGCCAGGGATTCCTCGCTAGCGCCGTATTGAAATGAACTCGCGGAAAACTTCAGGTTCCCCGTCTCCAGATCGAGGCGCACCATGCGGCCCTTCTCACTCGCGAACTGCTTCACCCTGCGCAAGAGCGCTGCCAAGCTGTCCTTCTCGAGCACGATCGCGATCTCCAGGTCCTTGGGTAGGACCCTCTTGTAGTCGGGGAATTTCCCAGCCACCTTCCGCGCTACTAGCAGTCGCTTGCCATATCGAAAGAACAGATTGTTCTCGTCGGTCGAGAACTCCACGTTCTTCGGCGACCCCTCGCTGTCAGAGAGAATTTTCGCCAGCTCGCTCATCGCCTTGCGGGTCATCAAGCCAACCATCTCGTCGTCTATGCCTTCGACTTCCCTCTTCTCGATATGCAAAGTCAGGCGATGGCCGTCGGTCGAAACAAACCCGACCGCGTCGCGCCGCACAATGAACTGCGCGGCAGTGATCGCATACTGCACGGTCGACTCGGCCACTGAAACGATGGCTCTCTGAATCCCTTGGGCGAGCACCCGCGCCGGAATACTCGCGGCTGCTTGCGGCACCTCCGCCATTTCGGGAAACACGCCGCGGTCCGGCATCGCCGCAATTCTTGTCTTGGCCCTTCCGCACTCGATGTCCACCGGCTCGCCGTCCTCAGCAGTGACCGTCAAGTCCGCATCGGGTAGAAGCCGAGCGTACTCGAACAATCGCCGGATCGGAATGAGCGTGGAACCCGCCTCGTCCACGGCCGCTTGGCACGAAGTCCGGATGCTGAGTTCCAGGTCGGTGCACTCCAGTTGGAGCGAATCGCCCTTGGCGGTGAGGAGCACGTTCCCAAGGACCGGGATAGTGGTTTTTGCTTCCACGATGCCCTGCGCAACGCCGAGTTCTCGTACAAGGTCACGGGACCTGACAGTGAGCTTCATTCCAGTGCTCCCCTTTCCTGGACTGGATCCACACCCTTACGAATTCCCTGATTTGAGTGTTCGATTATCGCCATGTAGTAGTAGTAGGGGCCGTGGAAATGTGGAAGACTCTCCCATCCCCTTGGAAGGCAGAGAGCAAAGCAGTCTCTAAGGTGGTGAATAACCTGCCGTAACATCCACAACTGCGAGACATTCCGAGGCTATCCACAACAGTCCACATCGTTTGCAGAATCTCTGTTGTGGATATTCCCATTATACAGAATCAAGCCATCCAGACAGACGTCTTGGACAGAGCCAGGCGCTGCGCGAATGATAGCCGTGTGGAGCCTGCCTTGAGTGCTGTCGAACACCTGCGTCGAGTGCGTTTGGAAGTTGGCCTTCCCAACTGGCTGGCGCGCCTTGCCGCCATGGGCGAAGTCGAAGGATCTGCGTGCGCTCTTGCGGCTATGCGCACTGTGAATAGCGGGTAGGCTTTAGCTTGCCCAATAGTTCTTCAACTGTCGCTTTAAGTTCTCTATCGGTGTCGATTTCCCTCTCTATTTTCGCGATAGAGTGTAGCACAGTCGTGTGATGCTTATGAAAGGCTTTTCCAACGCTTGTAAGCGACATTCGCGTCAGGCGTTTGCAGAGGTACATTGCGACTTGGCGCGGGTATGCCACCGTCCTGGAGTTGTTGCGTGCCAGCAGATCCGCGACCGGTAAGCCGAACTTTGCTGCGACTGCCTGCTGGATCGACTCGACGGTCGGCCCCTCGGGAGCGCGTAGTTCCAGAGAGCCGAACATGTTCCTGACCATGGCTAGAGTGATCTTGCTGTTGACGAACCTCGCCCTCTCGATCAGCCGGGTCAAGACCCCTTCAAGTTCCCGGATGTTCGTATTCAAACGGGTCGCGATGTAGCTGCAAACGTCTTCCGGTAGATTCACCTGTTTCTCGTCGGACATGTGGTCGAGGATCGCCATCTTGGTTTCGAGGTCGGGAGGCTGAATGTCCGCCATCATACCCCATGAGAATCTCGATCTTAATCGGCCGACCAGTCCTGGAATTGTTGCTGGATTCGAGTCGCTGCAGAGCACGATTTGCTTTCCACCGTTGTGCAAAGCGTTAAATGTGTGGAAGAACTCTTCTTGCGTGCGCTCCTTGGAGCCGATTACATGGACATCGTCAACAAGCAGCGCGTCAGCTTTTCGAAATCGGTCGTGAAATCTTCGCATATTGCTGTACCGTATAGACTTGACCATTTCGTTCATGAACTCTTCCGCTGACGTGTAGACGATTCTCATGGACGAGTCGTTGGAATACAGCTGGTTGCCTATCGCATGCAGGAGATGCGTCTTGCCCATGCCGGTGCCAGAGTAGATGTAAAGCGGGTTGTAGGCCTTCGCCGGCCGGCTCGCGACAGCACGAGCGGCTGCGTGAGCGAAGTCGTTGCAGGAGCCGACGACAAAACGGTCGAACGTGTATTTCGGATTGAACGGGGACGGCTCCGGCTCGAAGTCAAACGCTCCTTGCACCGGCTCCGATCCGGACCCGGCCACGTCGATGGCGACATTGCTGATATCGAGGCCTGCCGAGCGGGCCGCTGCGACGATTCTCGTCAGGAACTCCTGTTCCAGCCAGTCCTTGACGTCGAGGTTCGGCGCCATCAGGTGCATGTCGCTGTTCTCGCCGAAATGGCTGAACTGGACCGGCTCCACCCAGTTCCTGAAACTCTCCTGAGTCATGGAGCCGCGGAGGTTCTCCTGAATCCGGTGCCAGTCGCTCACGTCGCCCATCGAGTCGTACCGTACTTTGCAGCAGTCGGGTGATCTTCCTCCCTGGCTGGTACCGAGGCGAGGACTTGTCCTCCGAAGAGGGGTTGAGTTGCGCTATCTTACCAGACAGAATCGTGGATAAACAGCCAAGAGACGAACAAAAACCTAGCATTAATAAATGATTAAAACCCGTTACTCAGTCCATGTTTGAATCAGGGTTTTCGTGTGCGGAGCCATCGAATCGAGCGACTTGGCGGAGCGCCGTCGCCACTTGCGCCCACTGGGAAAACGCTATACGGGCTGGGCTGCCAGCCGGGGCTGCGGCATCAGCTGAGGATCCGGAACGCGCGGTCCGGCGCGGCTTCCAGAACCTCGTTCAGGGAGCCTTGGCGGTATCCTGCCAAGTCCAGCGTGACGTACTGGAATCCGAGATCCCGGAACGTGTTCGAGAGAGTCTCGGCCATTTCCGGGGTCAGAGCCCTGTGCAGCTCGGCCCGGCCGATCTCAATGCGGGCCAGCTCGCCGTGGTAGCGAACCCGGTAGACACGGAAGCCGAGTTCCGCGAGAGCCTCCTCGCCACGCTCGACGAGCTTGATGTTCTCGCGCGTGACCTCCGTGCCATAAGGGATCCGAGAACTGAGGCAGGCCGCCGCCGGGCGATCCCAGGTTGGCAGCCCGGCGCTGCGGGAGAGCGCGCGGATTTCTGCCTTGATCAGGTCGGCCTCAAGCAACGGTGCCCGCACCTCGTGTTTCTGCGCGGCTTTGTGACCGGGGCGGAAATCACTGGTGTCGTCCTTGTTCACCCCGTAGGCGATTGTGGAGACGCCGAGTTCCATGCCGAGCTCGTTCATCCGGTTGAACAACTCGTCCTTGCAGTGGAAACATCGGTTCGAGTCATTCCGCGTGTACTCCTCGTTGTCGAATTCCCGCGTCTCGATGAATCGGTGCGGGATTCCGAATTGCTCCACGAAGGTAAGCGCGTCGCGCTTGTGCGATTCGGGGATCGAGGCCGAGTCCGCTGTCACGGCCAGTGCGTCAGAGCCGAGCACACAATGCGCCGCCCACGCGAGATACGCCGAGTCCGTGCCGCCGGAATAGGCGACCAAGACCTTGCCCATGCCGGAGAGTAACGCGAAGAGCCTCTCCTGCTTTTGCTGCAACCCAGGGTCCAAGCAAGCTCATTATAGCCGCCGGCCTCGCCGGCTTGGCCGCGGGCTAACGCGGGGAGGTCAGAGCTTGGCGAGCAGGGCTTCGGCGTGTCCCCGCGGTTTGACCTTCTCGTAGACCGCCTCGATCTTGCCTTGCTCGTCGATGACGAAGGTCGAGCGCACCACGCCCATGTACCTCCGGCCGTACAGGATCTTCTCGCGCCAGGTGCCGTATGCTTTCGCAATCTCGTGCCCGGCGTCGCTGATTAATGGGAACGTCAGATTGTGTTTCGCCTTGAATCGATCGTGGGACTTGACGCTGTCAGCGCTGACGCCGAGCACGACGGCGTTCTTCGCAGCAAATCCGATCGAGGCGTCGCGGAACTCGCAGGCCTCGAGAGTGCACCCCGAGGTATTGTCGCGGGGATAGAAGTACAGAACGATCTTCCTGCCGCGCAGGTCGGAAAGCTGAATCGAGCCGCCACCGTCGGTCTCGGCTGTGAAGTCGGGAGCGGGATCGCCTGGGCTCAGCATGGGCAAGCCCCGAGGTTACCAGAGGGCAATATCGAACGTGTCCCCAGAGGCGTCGCGCAGAGGCTGTCGATGAAGCGGCTATAATCCTGTTCGCGCCGCAAGCGTGTTCTAGCCGTGCTGGCCGTTGTCCCGATCTTGTTGCTGTTCGCTGGGTGCGCGACCGTAGAGATTGAGCAGCCGCAAGCGACCTCCCTGGAGATCCTTGAGGAAGAAGGGGGATACAGGGTGATCGATTCCGGCATGCCGGTGCTGTTCTATCAGCTGGAGCCGACCTCTTTGGACGGTCGTTACCAGCGGTCGAACTACGTCCATCCGCTCTACGGCTTGGATGGCGAGGTCCTGACCGAAGACTTTCCGGAAGATCACCCGCATCACCGCGGCGTCTTCTGGACATGGCACCAGGTCCTGATCGGAGATATTCGAGCGGGTGACCCGTGGCTCGCCCAAGGGTTCTCCTGGAGCGTCGAGGAAGCGCGGGTCTTGCCTGAGCGCGACGGATTGTATCTCAGGCACCGATGGTTCTCGCCTGACTACAGCGAGGGCCGCGAGCCAATCGCTGAGGAGACCGCGGAGGTGGTGGTGCACCCGGCGAACGGCACCGTTCGCATGATCGACTTCGATATCCGCCTCAGGGCATTGCAGCAGGACGTTCGGGTGGGCGGATCCGAAGACGACAAGGGTTACGGAGGATTCTCCCTCCGGGTGAAGATGGTCCCGGACATTCGGTTCGCGGCTGCCACTGGGGTGGTCGCGCCTAGCCGTGCCCCGATCAATGCCGGAAACTGGGTGGATTTCTCGGCTGATTTCGGAGGTCGAGGTTCCCCCAGCGGGATTGCAATTCTGGTGCATCCAGATTCGGCAGGGTATCCTCAGCCGTGGATCTTGCGCTCGCCGGCGTCCCCCAGCATGCAGAACCCGGTGTGGCCTGGCCCGGATCCGGCGCCCCTCCCTGCGGACGGCCACGTCCGCCTGCGGTATCGGCTCGTCGTTCATCGTGGCACGGCCGCAGATGTCGATCTAGCTGCGATGGCGGAGACATTCGCCGCTCTTCCCACCCGTTAGGTTTGTCGGGTGTCCAATTGGCGCGGCAACTCTTGGCTGGACCGTGCGGGGCCTGCCCGGGGCTGTCTGGAAACCCTCGATCGGTTCAGTCGTCTCCAAGCGTGCAACATCAACCCGAGGCGAATCGCATGGTTCGCTCCGACGGCGGTCTTGAAGACACTCGAGGGCCTGCCGGGTGAGCCCCGTTCATCGCCTCATCTCAGACACGGCCGGAGCGGCCATTCTGTCGGAGCAGACTCCGGTCACTGCGCGGCTTCGCGCGCCCGCTGTACGAAGATTTCCCGCGCGGCCTCGAACTGTCCGAGCACATGCTCGCGCTCACGGTCAGACCGCCATCCGAGGTGCTCACGAGCCTGCCTCGCGATGTCGTCGATCCAGCGGATGAAGTATTCGGCGTCCGCCGCCGAGCGGATCGGCTTGTCTCCGCAATAGACGAAAATTGCCCCCGTCTCCCCATGGAGGCGTACGTCATCGACAGGTGGGACCGGTCCGTCTGTCGTCGCGCGGAGCGTGTACCAGCCGCTTTGGCTCACCGTAATTCGCTTGCGGACCGCGCCGGAGCGACCCCCTTCACGTAGCGGGATTTCTTCCAGCACCTCGCCGTTTCGGATCAGCTCGAGTCTCTCGACCGGAAACGCAGAGTCCATTCGCGCCGCCAGTTCTACGCTGCCGCCCTCGGCGGGCAGGCGGACCTCGGCGCCCGCGATCTCTCCGTTGATAGCGAGTTGCACCAGCGGCCCGTTGGTGATGAACGTGCGGCCGTCACGAATCGCTTCGACCCAAGCATCCCAGTCCAGTCGGTCCCCCAGGTAGGCGTACATGCGGGCCGCGCCAATCACGGCCGTGCGGTGCAGGTCGCTGATCGAGTCCTCCCCTCCCGAAGCAGTGACCCTGAAGCCGCAATTCAGTGCGCGGTGCCAGACCCGACCGGTGTGCTCAGCATGCCGCGCGCTCGTCATGACTTCCAGATACGTCAGGCCGCCGAGAGCGAGGTCGACGGGAAATCCTCGTGCTCCACCGTAGCCGACCGAGGACGGATCGCTCGAAAAGGGATGCACGTAGCCGCCGATTGCCTTTTGCGAGCGCGCCATCCGGAAGATGTCCGTGTTGCTCGGATACAGGCTCTCGATCGCCGTGCCTTCGTAACCTGTCGTGTACGGCGAAATCAGGTGCTCCGTCAGGTTCAACAGGTTGATGTGGCCGTAGAAAGGAGGCCGGTATTCCTGGCCCCAAGACAGCATCCGGTCGGCAGTCGAGCGATCCGCGTCGTAAGGACCGTTGTAGTACTGGTGGTCGAAAATCCGGTTGTCCTTGTTGGCGATTTTCTCCCCGACCACGTCCAAGTCCTCGGCGGCCGCCATGAAGAGCAGGTTCTCCGGTGTGTTGCGCAGGTTTCCACCGTAATTCATATGCACGTGGTCGCTGCCGCTGTACCAGCCCAGCGCGCCGAAGTCGGCGAATTGCTCGAACTCCAAGCGCACCAAGGTCGCGGAATCGGCTTCGATAGCGACGGTCTTCGTCACGGGATATCGTTCGAGCCCTTTCGTCGCCAGGATTGACGCTTCGCCTACCGGCAGCTCGACCGAGAATTCCCCGCCGGTGTGGAAGAGATCCAGATCCAGTGCCCGCGAGGCCACTCTTTGGTATGCGTCGGGAGGCGCGTAGGCCTTCCCGTCCGACGCCCGCACGCGGACTCTGGCTTCTGTGGTCTTGCCTGACGCGGCGTCCGCCACGACTACGCGGAGAGTCCCGGTCGGGCGGCGGTGGATCCTCCGGCGAATCGGCACGGCCCGGTCCTCCCCGCCGAAAGTCTTCAGCAAACGCAGCTCCGATAGGCCGCGCCGGTTTGAGACGTAGGCGATCCACTCCCCGTCCGGGGACCAGCGCGGATCAAAGTGATCCCAGTCGCCAAATGTAAGCTGGTATGGTTCGCCGCCCCGGACGGGAAGCACGTACAGGTTGGTGAACTGGCTTCCCCGGTGCGAGCTGTAGAGGATGCGCGCTCCGTCGGGCGACCACTGGGGGCGCGTGCGGTAGAGCGTTTCCTCCCGCAGGATCCTCGTGGCCCGGGACATGGCGTCGCTCGTGACCGGCGTGCGCCAGATTGCGCCGGATCCCAGGGGGATGGAGCGGTTCGAAACCAGGATCAGCTCCTTGCCATCGGGAGAGAACGTTGGCTGGACATGCAGGTCCTGGCTTCCAAAATAGAGCCGGCTGTTGGGGTAAGCGTTGTCCTCGGTAAGCCGGACGGGTTCACTTGGCACGCCGTTCTCCAGCGGCAGTTCGTAAACGTGATACCAGCCGTCCGGATTGGTTGACACGTACAGGATGCGCGATCCGTCGGGCGACCAGACTGGATCGATGCTGACGTGCTGATCGCTGGTGAGGTCCGCGCTCTCCCCGGTAACTGTGTCCAGCAACCGCAAGTTGATGCTCTCGTAGTTGTGGTCTGCGGTATAGGCGATCCAACGGCCGTCTGGAGACCAAGCCGGCGAGGAATCATAGGTGGGATTGGCGGTCAGCTCGTAGGCCTCGCCACCACCGACCCGGACCTTCCAGATCGATCCGGACATGCTGAAGGCAAGCCATTCACCATCCGGCGAGAAGCTCGGCCTCCACGGGGTGCTCGCTACGGGCGGCAGGTAGTAGTTGTGCATGTAATTCCCGCCGGTCAGCGCCGCCGGGTACGCATCGCGCAACGGCGATTCGCTCCGGACGGGCTGGCCTCCAAGGGGAAGCGTCGCAAGGCCGGCGAGCAGGAATAGTGTCGCCGGGCTCGGCGGCGGGACAAGGTTCGGACGGTCCGTGCCAGGCATTGCTTGGTTAGTGTCGCGCAATCGACGTCCCAAGTCTGGCCGAATCGGCCGTTCGACCGCATTGAGCGGGCCTGAAGGAAAGTTCTGGCACCGCAATTGCAGAATGCGACGTAGCGAGCCCACAGCCCCCGGAGATTGCCCCCGTACCGGTTCTCAGACTCCCGCGCACGGCGGGATAGAGCACTCACGTGTGAAACATGAACGACTGAATGCGGACGGGTTCACTCGGGGCGAGATCTTACCGCCGTGCCGATGTGACGGACGACGGCCCCCGTCATCACGAACGTGCCGTCCCGTTCTTCCAGGCCGCCTTCAGGCATGGGATCGCCATCGTGGTCCCGGAAAAACAAGGGCAGGCCTTCCGAAAAGTTGAGCGGTCTGCCCTTGGGGTCCTGGCGCTGGTGATGGATGTGAATGTGCGGCTCGCTCGTGTTTCCCGAGTTCCCGCACTCGCCGATCTGCTGCCCCTCGGAGACCTCCTCCCCGGCCTTCACCAGGACGCTTCCCGGCTTCAGGTGGGCGATGACGAGATAGGTACCGGTATCCAGTTCCAGCATCACGGTGTTGCCAATCGGGTTCTTGAGATTCATGCTGGCCTTGCCCGGAATTTCGTCCGGCGCTCCGTCGCTTGCGTGACGCACGCGTGCGGAGACCGGTGCGACGACCGGAGTGCCATAGCAGCCGTAGTCCTCGAGCCTTTCCGAACCGTGCATCGCCGGCTCCACTAGGAGGTCGTATGCCCAGCGCTGGTCCGGGACGGCGGCGTGGTAGTTCGTCGAGACCCGGTCGCCGCCCCAAGCGACTCGCAGCACTTCGTTGGAAGGCAGGCGAACCGTGGCCGACGGGTTCGAGCTCGCCAAGTCGAAAGGGAACGTGATGGGAAAGATGCCTACGCTCCACAAGCCTGGCCAGAAGGCGAGAGCCGCCAGCGCGAACGTGGCTTGCATCGGACGGCTGAACCGTCGTCTGCGGATCGTGTGTACCAGCAGGACAACGAGCGATAGCGGTGCGAGAAGCTGCCCCGCGGTGATCAGGGCCACCCACCCGATGACTGCCGCAAAGCCGCCAGAGAGGTAGAGCATCCACGCCGGGGCCAGTACGGCAGCCAGCAGGACGGGCAGCACCCACCGCACCACAGCACGGAATCGGCTCATGCGGGGTCCGTTCAAGGTCAAGTCCTCATTGCGATTATGCGGGAAATTGTCATTGGCCACTTGAACCCAGTGCCTCGGTCACGGCCTGCGGCCGGTCCCACGGATGCTCAATGGGTTATCGCTTGTTCCGCATCCGGCAACAGCCGTTGCGGATGCGCCCGCACCGTCATCGAACCGCTCAGAATCACTCGGCCTCCGCTGCATGGGATGACCTCCGGAGAGCACATTCGTCGGTCCGGGGTTCCATGGTCACAGCGCGAACTCCTGCCCGCTTCCGCCCGACGGCGTTCCCATCAATTGCCGCTCCCACATTCTGGTGCCCGGAAGTCGGGAGGGACTGTGTATCTAGTGTCCGCAATGCCTGCGGACCAATTCGCGCCAGCAGTGGGCATTCTTTGAAATTCTGGCAAGACAGACAATTATGCCAGTTCAACGTAAATGGCATACAATGGCTTCCTGTAAGGGGTATGAACATGGCACAGCCGAACGTTCAACAGTTCAAGGCGACGATGGCGGATAACGGTCGAGTCGTAATTCCCTCCGCCTTACGCGCGCGGCTTGGTGTTGCCGGTCAACGTGCCGATATCTTCTTTCTCGTCCAGGGCGAAGAGGTCACCTTGACAACCAGGCTGCGGGAGCTGAGGAGAGCTCAGGACAGGCTCGCCAAGATCGCTCGGGCGGGCTCCAAACGGCTGTCAGATGAGCTGATCGAGGATCGCCGGGCGGAAGCTCGCAGCGAGTCAGGCGATGCCTAGCAGCCTGTGGTTTAAGTCGGTTCTTGGTGGCAGAACCATCCGGCGACCTAAAGCAACGCTGTAAGGGCTCATGCGAGATCCAAGACGAGTTTGCGGCCAATTTCGTGCCGGAACCTCAGACAGGCCCCCATGGTGCTCAAGAGGCCACTCAGGACGCCCCTCAAGGGCGAATGAAAGACGAAATCACTGCCGCCGGCCAGTCGCTGCCCTTGCCCCTGTAGGCTGCGCGGCGTACCAACCCCTGTCAACGACCTCATCAGCACTCCCAAGTTGAACCCGCAGGCCTGCACTAGCAGCCGCTTGCGGATGTTCGCTCGACCCCGCAAGTACAACCGGCGCATCCCGCCCGTCTCATACATGTGCGCCATCGACCGTTCGACCTTCTCCGTCCGTAATTTCTGCAGCTGCTTCCCGGCCGCGCTACCCACGCGCTCCCGGTTCTCCTGCACCAGCCGCTTCACCTCCGGCTTGCCCTTGAAATCCCGCTTCGCACGCTGCGGCTCCGGGATGTGCGCTTCCTGTTCCGCGGCCTCCAACTCCTGCAACACCGCGTCGCTGTGGTAGCCCTTGTCCGCCACCACCTGCTCCGGCTTCTCCCCCACCGCCGCGGTCGCCTCCAACGTCTCCCCCAGCGTCGCCGGGTCCCCTTGGTCCGCCGCTTGCAGCGTCACACCTACCAGCACCCCGCTCTCCAGATCCACCGCATGCTCCGCCTTGTGCGCCAGATGCGTCGTGCCGTTCTTCATCTTCGCCACCCGTGCGTCCGGGTCCGTCGGCGACTGCCAGTCCTTGTTCGACAGCGTCTTGCCCGGCCGCTTGCGATCAAAGGCCGCCAACTCCGCCAGAGTCGGCGTCTCCACCCCCGAAGCCGCCGCCAAGCCCTCCACGAACTCCCGGTAGCGCTGCCCGCTGTCCTTGCGCTGCAGCGTCCGCAAGGCCGCATTGGCGAACAGCATGGTCGCGTCCACTGCCACCGTCCGCCCGTTGGCCAGACCGGCCTCGCGCAACTGCTGCAGCACCCAGCCGAAGACCTGCTCGTGGGTTTCGAGGCTGATCCTGCGCCGGGTCCGCGAGATGGTCGAGTGCTCTGGCGGGTTCTGGTGCAGGGCATAGCCGAGGAAGGCCCGCAGGCCGAGCGAGTCGGCGACGGTCAGGGCGATGCCGCGCTCGGAGTCGATGCCCAGCAAGTAGCCCAGCAGGAGCAGCCGGAAATACACGCCTGGAGCGAGGGAAGGGCGACCCATGCGCTCGGCATAGTAGGACCGGCAGAGTTTCTCGACAAAGTCGTCAAAGCCCATCTGATCCAGCATTGCGTTGAGCTTTTCGAAGAACGGGGTGGTGGGAGCCACGGGCATTTGGTCCGGAGTGAAGAACAAGAGAGTCTGTCCGGGATTGCGTGTACCCATCGCCATGGTTATGATTTTAGCGAATTATGATCGGAAATTGTTGGTTATCTAATCGATTGACTTTTGCCACAGGCTGCTAGGGCGGTCATCGATGCGTCGGCCATCCTCGCCGTGCTCCTGCGCGAGCCCGGATCAGACGTGGTCGAGACGTACTACGCCCAAGGGATCGTCTCGGCAGTGAATCTCTCGGAGGTTGCCGCGAAACTCTGCGACTTGGGCATGGGAGCCGCCGAGGCTCGGGATCTTCTCTCAGCACTGGGCTTGGAGATCCGGGCGTTTGATGAGACGCAAGCACTGGCGGCAGGAGCCCTCCGCGAGGTGACGCGGTCCCGAGGACTCTCCCTTGGAGACCGTGCGTGCCTCGCGCTCGGCATCGCCGAGGGAGTGCCTGTCGTTACCACGGACAGGAACTGGGAGGCTGTTTCGACCCAGGCACGCGCTGAAGTCGTCGTTATTCGCTAGCCCCGGGTGCCGCGGAGCCAGATCGCTTCTGGTGGCGACGCGGCCAAGGTCGGGTTGGGCGGCTGGCGCCTGGAACTCTTCCCGCGAGCGGATTCCGGGCGTCAATCGCCAGAGCTTGGCCGAAATCCGTCAGCGCCGCCGAACCACCGCCCGCGGGCGACCTGTGCGAAACTCGCATAGTCCGGCGCCTACGCTTGTGGGACTCTTGCGATCCGCATGTCTGCCCTCCATTTCCAAGATGCCCGAGCGATTGTCTTCGAGCGAGTCCGCGAATGCGCCGCGATACCCGCCACGGAAACAGTGCCGTTAGACGCGGCGGCGGGGCGCGTTTTGGCTGGGGACGTCCTGGCAGACCGAGAATACCCTCCGTTCAATCGGTCCGCGAGGGACGGATTCGCCGTGATCGCCCAGGATGTCGCGCACGTCCCGGCGACGTTGGAGGTCTTGGGTGAAACCCGCGCGGGAGAGCCTTCCAGGTTCAATCTGGAGCGGGGCCAGACGGTCGAGATCATGACGGGGGCACCAGGACCGGAGGGTGCCGACGCGGTAGTCATGGTGGAAGATTCGGTTCGCGCCGGCAACTCGGTCACGCTGCAACGAACCATCGCTGCTGGGCGTAATCTGATCATGGCCGGGTCGGAGGCAGCCAAGGGTGACTGCGTGCTTCCGTCGGGCGTGCTCATCGCGCATCCCCAAATCGCACTTCTGGGTACCGTCGGTTGCGCCACTGTGCCGGTCTACCGCGAGCCGGAGGTCGCAATCCTCTCGACCGGCGACGAGGTTCTGCCGGTCGACGCGCAACCGGAGTCGTATCAGATCCGCAATTCTAACGCCCATTCACTGGCGGCGCAGGTGCGGCGTCGGGGCGGCAGGCCGCGGATTCTGCCGGTTGCGCGGGACGAACTCGACGAGACCCGCCGTCGGATCGAAGACGGACTTCGTAGTGACATGCTGCTTCTGTCGGGCGGTGTCTCGATGGGCAAGCATGACTTGGTCGAACAGGTGCTTTCGGACCTTGGTGCCGAGATTTTCTTCACCAGGGTCCGTGTTCAGCCCGGCAAGCCGCTGGTGTTCGCCCGGGTGGGCGGCACGCCCGTCTTCGGCTTGCCCGGCAATCCGCTCTCGACAATGGTCACGTTCGAAGTGTTTGCGTCCGTCGCAGTCGACCTGTTGGGAGGCCGGTCAGCTTCGCCCCTGCCGTTCCAACAGGTGCCGCTCGCGGAGCCCTTCCAGCACAAGCCGGTCCTGACCCGCTTCCTCGGCGCGAGGATCGGCGGGGAATACGCCGACTCCCGCGTTCGGCCCGAGCGTGGCCAAGGATCGGGTGACGTCGCGGCGTTCGCCCGCGTTGACTGCTTGCTGGTGGCGTCCGAGAACCGCGGTTGGTGGCGCGCCGGAGAGCCCATCGAGGTCATGCCGCTATGAGCGGGCTCTCGCACTTCGACGATTCCGGCTCCGCCTCCATGGTGGATGTCGGTGCCAAGGCCGACAGCCGGCGCACGGCCAAGGCTCGCGCCGTTGTCAGGATGCGCCCGGAAGTTGTCGATGCCTTGCCGCACAATCCCAAGGGAGACCCATTGGAAGTTGCCCGCATCGCAGGCATTCAAGCAGCAAAGAAGACTCCGGACCTGATCCCGCTTTGCCATCCCCTTTCGCTGACCCATGTGGACGTGGCCGTCGAAGTGCAACCCAGTGGTGTCGTTATCACCAGCACGGCCTCGACCGTGGGCCCCACCGGGGTCGAAATGGAAGCCATGGTGGCTTCTTCGGTCGCCGCTCTGACGGTCTATGACATGTGTAAGGCGCTCGACAAGGGCATCGAGATCCACGAGGTCGTCTTGCTGGAGAAGACCGGCGGCAAGAGCGGCAGGTATGTCCGTGACTGAAGCCGGCCGACCCATGAACGCAGGCAATAGGCGAAACTAATGCAGGCGAGCCGGATGCCGAGAGTTCTCCATACCCCGGTTGCGCTGGCAGCTGGTCTCGCGGTCCTGTCGGCGACCCTCCTGTGCGGTCAGGACGGTGTCGATCTCTTTGACCCCGAAACCCTCTTCGAGTCTGACCAGCCGGCCATCTTTCTGGAGGAAATCGACGAAGTCACAGTTCCGCTGAGCGTTCGAGGCCCGAAGGGCGTCTACATCCACGACATGGTAAGAGAGGACTTTACGATCTACGACAATGACGTAGAGCAGGCGATCGAGGGCTTTGACGTGAGTTTCCTGCCGATCTCCATGGTGATCTGCGTGCAGACCAGCGATCGCGTGGAGGGCATTCTCGGGGACATCCGCAACACAGCGTACCTGTTCACCGAGCTCGTTCTGGGCGAGCACGGCGAAGCGGCCGTGATGACCTTTGATAGCCGGATCAAGCTGCTCGAAGACTTTACCAACGACACGAAAAAGATCGACAACGCCCTCAAGACGATGAGGATCGGTACGTCCGCAGTGGCCTTGGCGGACGCGATGTACAGCGCGATCCGCATGCTGCTGAAGCGGCCCCAGAACCACCGCAAGATCATTGTCGCCATTTCCGAATCGCAGAATAACGGGAGTCGCATTGGCCTCGGCGAGAGCTTGCGGACTGCGCAGCTTTACAACATCTCGGTCTACCCCGTTCGTCTGTCGACGCTGTCAGCGCGGCTGCGACGCAAGCCGGAGGTCAGGCCCAGCACGATTCCGGCCGGAGTGGTCGTGCGTCCCAGGATGCCGGGCACGCCCAACACGCCCACCGCCCAGCAGCAGAGCGGCTACAGCATCACACCAAACATGATCCCGATCATCGTCGACTTGGTGCGCGGCGTGAAAAACCTGATCTTCGACCATCCGCTCGAGATACTGGCCGAAGGCACCGGAGGCCGTGTCTTCACTCCCCGCACATCCAAGGGGGTCCAGGAATCCATCGTCGCGATCGGCGAGGATATCCGCAGCCAGTATCGCCTCAGCTACCGGCCCAACAACCTCAACGAGCGCGGGATTTATCACCGTATCCGGGTCGAGGTTCCCTACGAGAGGCTCAAGGTTCGTCACCGCGTGGGCTATTTCCACGGTCCGACACCGGTGCTCGACGGCGAGCCGGCCGAGGAACAAGAGGCTCCATAGCCTGGCCCCGGATTCTCGCCTGTGCCCGGCCCGGCCCGGCCATCCCACCGATCTTGCCGGCTGGCTTCTTGCCGCGCGACGGCAAAGTCACCGCTGAGGGCGGAGTCCCTCGTCTACGGTCCACACAACCCGGCCGGACACGATCGTCGCGACCGGCCCGCCGCGGAACTTCCTGCCGCCAAACGGCGAGTTCTTGCTCTTGGACAGTGTTTGATTGGCGTCGTAGGTCCATTCCCGGGTCGTTGAGAAGATTGTTACGTCTGCCGGGCCGCCCACCACCAATCTGCCCCTGTCGAGGTCCAGGCAACTGCTGGGCGCGCTCGAGAACAGTCTTACTAGGTGCGGCAGGTCGATGCTGCCGCCGTGATAAAGCGCCTCCAGGGAGAGCCCCAGTGCCGTCTCCAGTCCGGTGATTCCGAACGGGCATCGCTCGAACTCCTGCATCTTGGTGTGTCCCGTATGCGGCGCGTGATCTGTGGCGATGCAGTCGATGGTGCCGTCGACGAGGCCTTCGATCGCGGCATCGATGTCAAGTTGCGTCCGCAGAGGTGGCTTCATCTTGTAGTTCGAGTCGTAGCCCGGGATCTCCTCGTCGCCCAGGGCGAAGTGGTGCGGTGTGACTTCCGCCGTGACCGGCAGGCCGAGCTTCTTGGCGTGCCTCACCATCGCAATCGAGTTTGCGGTGGAGATATGCGCTATATGGACCCTGGAATCGGTGTCCGCCGCGAGGATGATGTCCCGTGCCACCATCACGTCTTCCGAGCAGCTTGGAATCCCGCCAAGCCCCAGCCGGATGCTCTGGATGCCCTCGTGGATATCACCTCCCGAGCTCAGCGTGAGATCCTCGCAATGGTCGATCACTGGAATCCCGAACGAGGCCGCGTACTTCATCGCCCGCCGCATCAATCCGGAATTCATGACCGGGATCCCGTCGTCGCTGATCGCGACGATTCCCTCGGCGTGCATCGCGCCGATGTCCGCGAGCCGCTCGCCTTGGCTGCCCTTCGAGATTGCGCCGATGGGATGGACGTGGACTGCTGCCGTGCGCCGAGCGCGGTCCACGATGAAGCTGGTGACTTGCGCCGAGTCGTTGACCGGAAGGGTGTTCGGCATGCAGCAAACCGCGGTGAAGCCCCCCGCTGCTGCCGCTCGCGAACCGCTCGCAATCGTCTCGGCGTGCTCGATCCCGGGTTCGCGCAGGTGCACGTGGATATCGACGAATCCCGGCGCAACCACCATTCCGTCGGCCTCAATGACCTCTGCGTCCGGGCACTCGATTTGCGGTTCGATCGCCGCGATGCGGTCGCTGTCGATGAGCACGTCGCGGCCGCCGTCTAGCCCGCTGGCAGGGTCGACGACCCTGCCGTTCCGAATCAATAGGCGCATCGCGGCTCCTGAATTCCGACTAACCCGAACACACCCACTCCAGCACTGCCATGCGGATCGCGACGCCATTCTCCACTTGGTTGAGAATCATTGATCGCTGCGAGTCCGCAACCTCACTTGAGATCTCCCGGCCGCGATTGATCGGGCCCGGATGCAACACGATCGCGTCCGGCCTCGCCAGCGCGACGTGCTCCAGGGACAGCCCAAAATACCGGAAGTACTCGCTCTTGGGGAATACTTCCACGTTCTGCCGTTCGAGCTGGACGCGCAGCATCATGATCACGTCGGCGTCTCGCACGGCATCCCGCATGCGGTTCGTGAGGCTGACGCCCGGGGCAAGCTGCGTCAGGTTCTTCGAAACGGAGGTCGCTGGCCCGCACGCCACGATGTCCGCTCCGAACTTCGACAGCAGATGGATGTTGGAGCGCGCCACCCGCGAGTGGGCGATGTCGCCAATGATCGCGACTCGCAGCCCTTGGAGCGTGCCCTTCACCTCCAGGATCGTTAGCGCGTCGAGCAGGGCTTGCGTGGGGTGTTCATGCTGCCCGTCCCCAGCGTTGATCATCGGCGTGGAAAGGTGCCGCGCGAGGAAGTGCGGCGCACCTGACGCCGCGTGCCGCATCACGATGATGTCGGGATTCATCGCTGCCAGCGTGTTCAGCGTGTCGACGAGCGACTCGCCTTTGGAGAGGCTCGATCCGAGCGTCTGGATACCGATCGTATCGGCGCCGAGTCGCTTGGCGGCGATTTCGAAGCTCGTGCGTGTGCGCGTCGACGGCTCGAAGAACAGGTTGACGATCGACCGCCCCCGGAGGGCGTCGAGCTTCTTGCGAGGCGGCACGGACTTGAAATGCCTGCCGCTATCGAGCAGACGCTCGATCTCGGCGCGGTCCAAGTCTTCGATTCCCAGCAGGTTCCGGGCATTGGGGCCAGTGGAGTTCAAATCCTGAGCCAGTCTCCCGCCGACACCATGATACCGGGTCGCAAGCTGCGGACGTGCGGGCCGCGTTCATCCTGGTCCGGGCAGGACGAGGGCGGTCGCGATCGAATCCACCAACATGCGCGTTGATGCTGATGCCATGCCGAAATTGTTCGCGAAGATCGAAAAGGCGTAGGTTGCCCCGTCGGCGCCTTGGGCGTAGCCCGACAAGGCCAGCACGTGCGACATCGAGCCGGTCTTGGCACGGATGCGCCCGCGGGCCCCGCCCCGCTGGAACCGCCAGTCGAGCGTCCCGTCGTGGCCGGCCACCGGAAGGCTGTCGAGAAACGCCTCGCGGTCTTCGGAATGCCACATGTACTCCAGCAGCCGCACTGTTGCGACCGGCGCGACGAGGTTGTGGCGCGACAGTCCCGACCCGTCGTGCAAGACGAACTCGCCGGTCCGCAGTCCGGCTTCGGCCAGGAATCTCCGTAGGCCAGCGACGGCCGCTTCGCGGCTTCCCACGCCAGATTCCTGTAGCGCGACCTCTCGGATCAGCATCTCGGCGTGCAAGTTCTGGCTGTCCTTGTTCACCACGCGGATCGCTTCCGCGACACCCACGGACGCTGTTTCGGCGAAGCGCGGGGCCTCGTCCCGGGATTGCGACGGGGTGATTGATCGCAAGCTCTTCATCTGCTCAGGCAGAGAGTGGCGCGCCGAGACACCGCCGGCGACTTCGATTCCGAGTCCGGCAAGTGCTGCTTTGAAGGCGAGCGCTGCATAGCGGGCGGGATCGGCGGCGGCGAATCGGAACTTGCGGCCCCGAGAGTCCACCGGGATCTGGCCTGTGAGCACAACTTCGCCCGGCGCGTTGCCCCATCGCGCCGAGAGGCTCCGGTCAACGTAACGAGAGCGAACCGTTGCGATCCGGTTTGAGAACTCGTAGTACGCAAGAGCCGGGGAAATGTCCAGCCGCGCCGCGGCGTTAGCGGTGCCGGGTCGCACTAGCACCTCGATGAGGTTGTCGTTGAACGCCAGCGCGCTCGTGGGACTGCCGTAGACTTGCAGGGTGTCTGCGTGGCCCCAGCCCCTCGGATAGGGCTGCCAGACGTAGCGCGAGTCGTCTCCGACGAGGTCTCCGGCGATGCGGCGGATCCCGATGTCCTTCAGTTGCTGCGCCAGATCGCGCAATGGCGCCAGGCGATCCGGTGCGAAGTCATCTGGTTTCCGGTAAGGCAGGACCCGTGAGGAAAGGTTGGGATCCCCGCCACCGATCAGGCGCAAGTCGCCCTGCAGCACGCCGTCCCCGTCCACCGTACCCTTCGCTGCCACAGCGGTCGCGAAGCGATAGTCTGGCCCCAGCCGCCGCAGGGCCATCGCGGTCGAGAACAATTTGGCGTTTGACGCGGGCACGAACAGCTTCTCCGCGTTGCGTTCGAAGACCGTTGCTCCCGTCTCGAGATCGCGGACCAGGATGCCCCAGTGGGTTCGTTTCGCCGCGGGGGCCTCGAGTAGCTCCTCGATCCGCTGGGCGATAGCGGATTCAATCGACTTGGCGTCCTCGGCAAGAGTCCGTGGCGCGCTGCCGACAAGCAGCAGGATAGTCGCTAGGATTAGCGCCGGCATGCCCGTCTCAGCCCAGCAGGCGCGCCGCGTCCGGTGCGAAGTACGTCACGATGAAATCCGCGCCGGCCCGCTTGATGCACAGCAAGCTCTCCAGCATGGCCCGGTCGCCGTCCAGCCATCCATTGCGAGCGGCCGCTCGGAGCATGGCGAACTCGCCGCTCACTTGGTATGCCGCGGTGGGTACGCCGAATTCGCTCCTTGCCTGCCACAGGACGTCGAGGCAGGGCATTGCCGGCTTGACCATGATCATGTCGGCGCCTTCTTCAATGTCGGCCCGGATCTCCCGGATCGCCTCGCGATGGTTCGCCGGGTCCATCTGATAACTGCTGCGGTCGCCGAATTGCGGGGTCGATTGCGCCGCATCCCGGAACGGCCCGTAGAACGACGAGGCGTACTTGGCGGCGTAGGAGAGGATCGGCACGTGCTCTAGGCCAGCCTCGTCCAGGCCGGCCCGGATCGCGGCGACGCGGCCGTCCATCATATCCGAGGGGGCGATCACGTCCGCCCCGGCGCGCGCCTGGGACACCGCCGTCTTCCGCAGTAGCGCGATGCTCTTGTCGTTTTCCACGTCGCCACCCTCGATGGCGCCGCAGTGGCCGTGATCGGTGTACTCGCACAGGCACGTGTCGGCGATCACCATCAAATCGGGGAGTTCGCGCTTCAGCGCCCGGATTGCTTGCTGAACGATGCCGCGCTCGTCGTAGGCCCCGGTCCCCGTTGGGTCCTTGCTGGATGGGATTCCGAACACCATCACCCCGGCGATTCCCAATCCCGCCGCTTCGCGGCATTCCTCGACCAGGCAGTCGATCGAGAGATTGCAGATCCCGGGCATGGAATCGATCGGGAGCCGCACGCCTTCTCCGGGGCAAGCGAACACGGGGTAGCAAAAATCCCCCGGCGAGAGCTGGGTTTCCCGCACGAGGGCACGCAGAGCCGGGGTTCCCCGCAGCCTCCTCAGACGGTGCGTCGGAAAGGCCACGGAACCATTCTAGCGGGTCGCCTGAGGGGTTTGATCCGGAGTCCGTTTGATATGCTCTAGTCAAGAGGTTCGGCCGACGGAAGAGCCGTGAAAGGCTCCGTTGCGAACGGCGAAAACGAATGTCAGGCCACTCCAAATGGGCGACGATAAAGCACAAGAAGGCCGCCACTGACGCCAAGCGCGGCAAGGTATTCACGCGGCTGATCCGCGAAATCCAGGTGGCCGCTCGTGAGGGCGGTGCCGATCAAGACGCCAATCCGAGGCTGCGTACCGCCGTGAACGCAGCCAAGGCGCAGTCCATGCCCAGCGAGAACATCAAGCGCGCGATTCTTCGTGGGAGCGGGCAGCTCGAGGGAGAGACCTACTCCGAGATCACCTTCGAGGGGTATGCGCCCGCCGGGGTCGCCGTGCTCGTGGAGACCGTCACCGACAACCGCAACCGCACCGTTGCCGAACTCCGGCACATCTTCGCCAAGAACGGTGGGAATCTGGGAGAGAACGGCTGCGTCTCGTGGATCTTTCACAAGCAAAGCCTGATTGTCATTCCCAAGGATTCGGCTTCCGAGGACGACGTGATGGACATCGTCCTGATGGCGGGCGCGGACGACCTCCGCGACGACGGCGAGCACTGGGCGATATACTCTCCGCCCGAAGTGCACGAGGAGGTGGTTCGCGCGCTGCAGGGCGCTGGCATTGAGCCGCTCACGGCAGAGGTTTCCCGGATTCCTGAGAATACGGTCAGGGTTGAGGGGAAACAGGCGGGCAGCGTCATCCGCATGATCGGGAAGCTGGAGGATCAGGATGACGTGCAGAACGTGTTCGCGAACTTCGACATCGATGACAAGGAGCTCGAGGCGCTGTCGGCTTGAGGAGCTCACCTCGTGCTGATCCTTGGTATCGATTGTGGCTCGCGCGTGACCGGCTACGGAGTCATCGAGAGCCTCGGCCGGACGCAGCGAGCGGTTGGGTACGGAGCGATCCGGGTTCCCGCGGGCAAGGACCTGGCTGACCGACTCCGGTTTGTCGCCGACGGTATCGACGAGGTTGTCGAGCGATTCCGTCCGTCCGAAGCGGCTGTCGAGGATGTGTTCCAGCATCGGAACGTATCCAGCGCGTTCACGCTCGCCCACGTGCGCGGGGTCGCCTTGCTCAGCGCGGCGCGCGCCGGTCTGCCGGTCGCTAGCTATGCCCCGACTCAAATCAAGAGCAGCGTGGTAGGGCACGGCACGGCCGACAAGCACCAGGTGCGACAGATGGTGACCCTCCTGCTCGGATTGCAGGAAGAAGTCAAGCCCCTGGACGTCTCCGACGCGCTTGCGGTGGCCTATTGCCACGCGAGCCTCAGGAACGCCGGTGCGTTAGCGGGATAGCGTTGTGTCCGCCCGATTGACGGTTCTCGTTCTGCTGGCGGCCTTGGCCGTTCCGGCGCAGGACTTGATCTATTTCGAGCGAGAGTTTCCCGGATCCGTGCCCGGGCAGTTTCAGGTCGAGGTCAAGCGAGACGGGACGGCACTGTATTCCGAGGATGGCGAGGCTCCGGTCGAACTCGAGTTGGGCGAGGCCACGGTCGAGGGGATCTTTGAGAACGCTGAAGTCCTAAATTTCTTTTCCAAGCCCTTGGCGAGCCAGCGCAACGTTGCGTCAACCGGTCGCAAGGTCTTGCGGTACGAGTCCGCGGGCAAGGTCCGAGGCGAGGCGGTATTCGACTACTCCGAGGCTCCCGAGGCTCGGGAGGTCGCTTCGTGGTTCGTCAAACTGGCCGAGACCCAACGGCATCTGCTGGAGCTGGAACGCGCGTACCGGTTCGATCGCCTGGGCGTGAACCAGGCCTTGGTCCATCTTGAGATGGCGTACCAGCGCAACCGCATCGTGGCCCCACAGCTCCTTGAACCGATCCTGGACCGGATCGCCAAGCAGCCCCGGATCGTTCATCTGGCCCGTGCCCGTGCCGAGGGGATGCTGGAGAAAATACGAACCCGCGAGCGCTAGGGCAATCCCGTCAGAATCTCCATAAGTCGTTTATAATCAGTTTGATAAAGACTATATAGGGTTGTCGATCCCATTGCGGACAATGGTAAGAGCCCCCGGAAACCGGACTGCGAACAGCTCCAAGACCGTGAAAACGGGAGGGCTATCGCTTCTTCGAAAGGCGTATTCGCGCCGGGCGAACGGTCACGATTCCTGCTGCGTGCCCACGATTCGGTCATAAATCGCAGCCAGCTGCTCGGGGGATGAATAGTCGATCTCGACACGCCCCCGCTTGCCGCGCTGTTTCAGGCGAACCGGTGCTTGCAGCACTCTCTCGAGTTCCTCGATGGCTGCGCCGACGTTCGGGTCGAGCTTCGGTACAGCCCGTTTCTTCCTGGGCTCCAGCAGCTGGCGGACCAGCCGCTCGACTTCCCGGACGGAGAGTTCAGACGTTGCCGCGCGGGTCGCGAGCGATTCCTGCTGCGCGGCGTTCTCGATCGGCAGAAGCGCGCGGGCGTGGCCCATCTGAAGCTTGCCGTCGCGGATCAGTTGCTTGACGCCGGCAGGGAGTCGCAGCAGCCTCAGGTGGTTGGTGATTGACGCGCGGCTCATGCCCGTTCGAGCCGCGAGTTCTTCGTGGATCAAGTTGAGGTCAGCGATCATCCTGTCCAGGGCCGCCGCGATTTCGATCGGATTGAGGTTCTCCCGCTGGATGTTCTCTACCAGCGTGACCTCCAGAAGCTTGTCCGGTTCGATCTCGCGCACGATCGCCGGCACGGTCGCCATTCCGGCCAGGCGGCAGGCCTTTAGCCGCCGCTCGCCCACGACTAGGGTGTAGCGATCACCGGCAGGCCTCACGAGCACCGGCTGCAACACGCCGTCGGCGCGAATCGAGGCAGCGAGCGCGCCCAGCGCCTCCGGGTCGAAAGTGGTGCGAGGCTGCACTGGATTGGGATCGATCTTGGCGACTGGAACTTGCGTCACTCCCTGAAGCGATTCCTCGGCGGCGGGAGCAGCAGTTGGCAACAATGCGGCTAGGCCCTTCCCTAAAGCTCTTCGTTTCAATGACTTACTAGTTTCTGATGGCATTCGGGCGCTCCTCGCTACAATCTGTGTTGCCCAGCCTCTTTCTGGCTCGGGAGAGGATTTCCCGGGCCAGTTCGAGATAGGACTGTGCCCCCTTCGAGCGGCCTTCGTACTGGATCGCTGGCATGCCATGGCTGGGGGCCTCGGCTAGGCGCACGTTCCGCGGAATCACCGTGTTCAGGACCAGCTGGCCGAAGTGCTCGCGCAACTCGGCGGCGACCTGGCCGGTCAGGGAGAGACGGCTGTCGTACATCGTCAGCAAGATGCCCTCAACTGCCAGGGCGGGATTCTGCCCCGAGCGAACCGAGACCATCGTCCGCATTAGCGACGTGATGCCCTCGAGCGCGAAGTATTCGCAATGCATCGGGATGAGCACTGAGTCGGCAGCCGTGAGCGCGTTGATCGTGAGCAGGTCCAGTGCGGGCGGGCAGTCCAGCAGGAGAAAGTCGTAGTTCGCCGAGGCCCCCCGCAAGTGTTGCTTCAGAACGGTTTCGCGGCTGTCCGCGTCGATCAGTTCCACGTTGGCGCCGGCCAGGTTGTGGCTGGCGGGAACAACGTCGAGGCCGCTGAAGCCGGTGCCGCGAATCGCCGCCGAGAGAGAAACCTCGCCGATCAGCACTTGGTACAGGCTGGCATCGGGTGATTCCGGCTGGATTCCCATCCCGCTCGTCGCGTTCGACTGCGGGTCGCAATCGACCAGCAAGACTCGGCAATCCGCAGCTGCCAGGGAGGCGGCCAGATTGATGGCTGTCGTCGTCTTGCCGACGCCGCCCTTCTGGTTGGCAATGGCGATGCACCTAGCCACGGGGCATCCGTACCGTCTAGGCTAGCAGACCGTCGGAGCCCCAGTTTGACGATGTTTCACGTGAAACATGGATTCCGCGGGCCACGCGCCGTCCTCTTGCCGATGTTTCACGTGAAACACCGGCGGCGCTAGCGGGCGGCGCCCAGCCAGAGCTTTCGCTGGCGGCTCCAGGGCGTCGGACGGCTCTCCCAGTCCGTGAAGGGGCCATCCGGAGGCCGGTCAGTGCCCAGCACCGCGACCCGACGGGTCTTGCCGGCAAGATCTCCCAGGACTCCGAGAGGGTTTACTGCGCGGAGCAGCGCCCATTCCGCTGAGCCCGTCCATTGCCTGATCCGGCAGTGACACACGCGGACGTTGGGCATGTCGTGGGTTGCTTCGCGCAGGAACGCTGCCTTCTTACGTATTGATTCTACGAGAGTTACGGACGAAGAGGGCCGGAGTGTCGCGATTGGCAGGCCAGGGAATCCCGCACCTGAACCGACATCGACGAACGATGCGGCGTCGGGCAGTTCCCGGTGCAGGTGCGCGGATTCGCCGTAGTGCCGCCGGGCGGCTTCGGCTGGATCACTGATCCGGGTCAGGTTGATCCTCTTGTTCCATCGCTCCAGCAGGCGGAAGTGCCCGCAGAGCCTGTCGAACTGCGGTGCGGAGGTCTCCACACCCAGCTCGTCAAGGACTTCGCGCAAGGCGTCCTCGAAGGTCACGCGCTCAAATGCATCTCGAGTATCGACAGGGCGGCCGGGGTCATCCCCGGCACGCGGCCCGCCTGGCCAAGGGTGCGTGGGCGCACCCGTTCCATCTTCTCGACGACTTCGTTCGACAGGCCCGGCAGGCCCCGGTACTCGAAGCGCGCCGGGATGCCGCGCGCTTCGGCCTTTTGCAGCCGGTCGATCTGGCGCCGCTGTTTCTCGAGGTAGCCGACGTACTTGAGCTCCGTCTCGATCGCCTGCCAATCGGCCTTGCGCAGCCCGGCGCCGAGCTCGGCCGGAATCGCTTGCCGGAGCTGCTCCAGGCTGACCTGAGGTCTGCGCAATAGCTGGCTCAGGCTGCTGCGTCCGGCGCTCGGCGGCGGGAGCTGCTGGTAAAGCGCACTGGTCAAGGGGGGCTTTTCGGTCTCCAGAAAGCGAATGACCCCCTCCCGGGCCGCGCACTTTGCCTGATAGCGCCGCCACTGCTCGTCTCCGACCGTGCCCGCCCGACGCCCGATCGGGGTCAGGCGCGTGTCAGCGTTGTCAATCCGCAGGTGCAGCCGGAACTCGGCCCGCGAGGTGAACATCCGGTAGGGTTCGTCCGTCCCCTTGGTCACGAGATCGTCAATCAGGATGCCAATGTAGGCATCGGTGCGTCTCAGCACTACGCTGTCGCGCCCCTGGATCGCCCTGGCGGCGTTGATGCCCGCCATAAGTCCTTGACAGGCCGCCTCTTCGTATCCGGTAGTGCCGTTGATCTGCCCGGCCAGATATAGGCCACGAATCCGCTTGGTTTCCAGCGTCGCGAGCAGCTCGGTGGCGTCCACCGAGTCGTACTCGATCGCGTAGCCCGGCCGGATCATGGCAGCCCGCTCGAGGCCGCGGACCGAGGCTACCATTGCTTCCTGCACGTCGATCGGCATGCTGGAGGACATCCCGTTGACATACACCTCGTTCGTATCCAGCCCCTCTGGCTCGAGGAAGATCTGGTGTCGCAAGCGATCCGGGAACTTGACCACCTTGTCCTCGATCGACGGGCAGTACCGCGGCCCGACTCCTTCGATCTGGCCGCTGTACAGTGGCGAGCGTCGGAGGCTGTTCTGCAGGAGCCGATGGGTGCCTTCGTTCGTGTAGGCGATATGGCAGCAGACCTGCTCGCGCTCGATCGACTCGGTGCGGAACGAGAACGGCGTAGGCTCCGGATCGCCGGGTTGCGCCTCAAAGGCGTCCCAGTCAATCGTCCGCCCGTCCAGGCGTGGTGGGGTGCCGGTCTTGAGTCGGCAGCACCGAAACCCTTGATTCTTCAGGGCTTCTCCCAGCATCACTGAGGCCGGCTCGCCGCTCCGGCCTGCCGGATAGGTGCGTTCGCCGATGTGCACGAGGCCATTAAGGAAGGTCCCGGTAGTCACGATCACGGCTTCGCCGCTCAGCGTGCGGCCGTCCAGCAATTCGACTCCCCGGACTCGTTCTTGCTCGATCGCCAAGCCCGAGACCTCGGCTTGCTTGATGTCTAAGTTCGGTTCGCGCTCCAGGACCTGTCGCATGCGGATGCGGTACAGCTTCTTGTCGCATTGCGCACGGGGAGACCACACCGCTGGGCCGCGGCTCGTGTTCAGCAAGCGGAACTGGATGCCGACATCGTCGGTGACCTCGCCCATTATCCCGCCCAAGGCGTCGATTTCCCTCACGATATGCCCCTTGGCAATCCCGCCGACGGCGGGGTTGCAGGACATCTGGGCCACGAGGTCCAGATTGAGGGTGACCACGGCGACCCGCGCTCCGGCCCGGGCCGCCGCCACGGCCGCCTCGCAACCCGCGTGGCCCGCCCCTACGACGATGACATCGTAAGCGTCCGCCGCCGCACTCTGCGGGTCCGCCAATTCCTTGCCCCCTTCTTGTTATTCTAGGCGGTTGCGTCGCATCCCGGCTCGTGGCGGGCTCGCAAGACGAGCGATGAAGGTATTGGTAATTGGCGGTGGCGGCCGAGAGCACGCCATGGCTTGGAGGGTTGCCCAGGATCCCGGAGTGGATGCTGTCTATTGCGTTCCGGGAAACGGCGGAGCGGCCGCAGATGTCTCGTGTATCCCTGGTAACATACTGAATCCAGAGGAGATAGCCTCCTTGGCAGAGACGCTCGGCGTGGACTGCACGGTGGTCGGCCCGGAAGCGCCGCTCGTCGCTGGCGTGGCGGATGAGTTCGTTTCGCGAGGCTTGGCGGTGGTGGGGCCGTCGCGGTCCGCGGCTCAGCTTGAAGGCAGCAAGGTCTTCTCCAAGCGGTTCCTCGATGAGTGCGGCCTGCCGACAGCGGCGGCGGCCGTGCTCGAGAACGAGAGTGATGTGAATGCCACGGTGGGCCGCTTCGGCTATCCTGTCGCGCTGAAGGCCGATGGATTGGCTGCGGGCAAGGGCGTGGTCATCGCCCGGGACGAAGCGGAAGCGCGCAGTAGCGCCCGAGCGATGCTCGGCGGCGACCTAGTGGGCGATGCCGGCCGGCGGATTGTCGTGGAGCAGTTCCTCGAAGGCGAGGAGGTCAGCTTCATGGTGCTTACCGACGGCAACGCCTTCTGCGTGTTGCCGGCCACGCAGGACCACAAGCGGGCCCTGGACGGTGACCGCGGTCCAAACACCGGAGGTATGGGCGCGTACTGCGACGACTCGATTCTCTCGAACGCCGCGCGCGAAGGGATTATCGAGCGGATCATCGAGCCTTCGCTGGCAGGCATGCGCCGTCGCGGAACGCCGTTCAGGGGATTCCTGTATTGCGGACTGATGGTTACCGAAGACGGTCCGCAGGTGCTCGAATTCAATGTGCGGTTGGGTGATCCGGAGACGCAGCCGATCCTGTATCGGCTCGACGGCGGTTTCGCCGAACTGCTCGCCAGCGCCTCGCGGGGCGCTCTCGACCCTACGCTCGTCACCGCCGGGCCGGAGCCGACGGCCTGCGTCGTGATGGCTTCGGGCGGGTATCCCGGCAAATACGAGACAGGCGAGCCGATCGAGGGCTTGCAGGCGGCCGGACGGCTGGGGGCGAAGGTCTTCCACGCTGGCACACGGATCGCTGGCGGCCGGATCGTCACCGCGGGCGGTCGAGTGCTCGGGGTGACGGCGCGGGGCAAAGGGCTCGACGAGGCCCTGGCCAATGCTTACAAGTCAGTGGATGTAATTGATTTCACAGGAGTTCACTATCGCAAAGACATCGGAAGCCGGGGCTTGCGACGTCTGGCGGGAGGGATGTCGGGATAGACGGGAAGATGCGAGTCGGACTGGTTGGCACGGGGGCCATAGCCCACAAGCACGGGGACAGCTACCGAGAGATCGGCTACGAGCTGGTGGCCTGCTCGAACCGGGGCCGGGCGAAAGGCGAGGAATTCGCTGCCAAGTACGGCTGCGCATTCGTGCCCGGGGTCCGCGACCTGTGTGCCCGCCCGGATATCGACTACGTGGATGTTTGCACGTTCCCGGATTCCCACGTCCAGGTTTGCCGGTGGGCTGCCGAGAATGGCAAGCACGTGCTGCTGCAAAAGCCGATGGCGCTGACGCTGGAGGAATGCCGCACGATGATCGCGCTCTGCCGGGAGGCCGGCGTTGGCCTCGGGGTTGTCAGCCAGCATCGCTTCGACGAGTGCGCGGTCTTCCTCAAGACTGCCCTCGAGGCCGGACGCCTCGGGCGGTTGCTTCAACTTGACGGCTACGTGAAGTGGCACCGTCCTCAGGCCTACTACGACCGTCCGGGCAAGGGAACGTGGGCCGTTGAGGGCGGCGGCGCGCTGATCAACCAGGGCATTCACACCGCCGACGTCATGCAGTATCTTGCCGGCCCCGTCCGGCGGGTTTTCGCGCACTGGCAGCTAGGCGCCACCCATGCGATGGAAGCGGAGGACTTGATCAACGCGGTGCTGGTCTATGAAACCGGCGCGGGAGGAGTCCTGCAGGCGGCGACCTCGACATGGCCAGGGTACCCGGAGCGGATCGAAATCCACGGATCCAAGGGCACGGCCGTGATTACGGGCGATCAACTCACGGCTTGGGACGTTGACGGTGATCCTGGCGACGACGCGCCCCTGTCGGCCGGAGTCGATTCGGGGGCCGCTGACCCGATGGCGATCTCGATCGAGAACCTCAAGAGCCAGTTCCTGGAATTCGGCGAAGCGGTCAGCCACGGCCGCGAGCCTTTGGTCAGCGGGTCGGAAGGCTTGGCGGCGCTACGCCTAGTCCTTGGTGTCTACCAGTCGGCCCGCGAGCGTGCTCCAGTGGACCTGCTTTAGCTTCGAGCCGCTCCAAACCCGTATAATCTAGAGCAAGAAGTGCGATAGCCCGTTGCCGTGGCAGGCAAGGGACTGGTGTTCCTCGATTCCGAGGCCGTCCGCAGAGGCCGAGCCTGGGCAGACATGCAACTGAAGGTCATTGAGAGACTTGAAGACGAGATCCGGGATCTAGAGTCGGAGCTCCACGGTAAGCTTCCCAAGGAGATTCAGACGGCTCGCGAACTCGGCGATTTGAGCGAGAACGCGGAATATCACGCGGCGAAAGAGCGCCAACGCCTTCTGAACGTGCGGATGACCCACCTTTCCGCTCGGCTCGCCCAGCTAAGGCTCATCGACTTCTCGAAAATCCCCAAGGATGCAGTTGGCCTGGGTTCAACGGTCGTGGTCTTCGACGTGGACGCCGACAAGGAAGTGACTTACGAGCTGGTGACGACCGAAGAGTCCGATGTCGCTGCCGGGAAGATCTCAACGACATCGCCAATCGGCCGTTCCTTGCTCGGCAAGCGTGACGGCGATGTGGCCGAAGCACGAACGCCCGGAGGCGTCAAGGAGTTCGAGATCCTCAGCCTCCGCACGATTCACGAAATGGAAGGCGCGACACAATAGCGGTCCTGTATGCGGGTCACATACGCCATCGGAAGAGTATTCGGCTGGGTCCTGACCAGGCTCGTCCGCATGCTAACCCTCAGCGGGGTGCATCCGAATGTATTGACGTTGATCGGATTGGTGGTCAGCGGCGTTGCGGCGTGGATCCTTGCCAATGGGGAGTTCCTGTATGCCGGACTCGTCATCCTGTGCGCGGCCGTGTTTGACCTGACGGATGGCGCCGTAGCGCGGGATGCCAACAAGGCCACCCGGTTCGGCGCCTTTCTCGACTCCGTGATGGACCGCTACTCGGACCTGATTTTGCTCACGGGCTTGCTGGTGCACTACGCGCGCATCGACCGGTTCAGCTACATCGTGCTCACGGCGGTTGTCATGATCGGTTCCGTGCTAGTGAGCTACAGCCGGGCCCGTTCGGAGAACCTGATCGAGTCTTGCAAGGTGGGATTCCTGGAACGTCCGGAGCGGGTTGTGCTGCTAATCATCGGAGCCCTCTTCAATCGGATGGCACCGGTTCTATGGGTCATGGCAGTTCTTTCCAATGTGACCGTCATCCAGCGCATCGTGCATACGTGGATCGAGAGCCGGCGGGCTGACGCAGCGGCCGAATCGGTACGCGACGAGGAAGCTGCTTCTGAATCGGTGGGCCGGGCCGAGTTGCAAGAGGATTATCGCTCGGTCTAGCCGGAGAGCCAGGAGCGAAACGATTGGGGATTAAATACCGTCTTACCCAAGCTCCACCGGGCGGCCCCGTGGGCGCTTGGGCTCGGGCTGGCTCACTGGCCGCCCTCCATGGCTTTCCCAACGAGCTCTTGTGGTTCGGGTTCGGGCTCGGGCTCAATAAAGTCTTCTACGACAAGGGACTTGAAGGAATCAACCGCCTTCCCGGCCCCAATCATGAACAGCTCCTCTTTCGACGCGCCCAGCTCCTCCAGCCTTGGAAACACGACAGAAGTGAAGATACTCAGGATGTGCTCGCTTTGTTTCGGGGGCATTGCCCTCAAGAGCAGGAAGAATGCCATCCCGTTCAGGAGTTCCAGTGTCTTGATATGGCCCTGGAGAATCGCTATTTCTTCCTTGGCTGTCATGGAACTTGTTTTCCGATCCTTTGGCGGGCTACCACCGGGCTAACCTGCCCACTTCCAATCAGCTGCCCCTCTAGGCTGGCGAATCTGGCGTTCAGGTCGTTGTGCTCCCCAGCCAGGATTTCAACCTTAGCCGAAACGTCATCGATCCGCTTCCCAATGCGCTCCTCGACCTTGGTCAGCATCTTCCATAGCGAGAACAGCACGACGGCTGTAAGGGTGATCAGCGCCGCCGGTGTCGATGAGATGGCCTCCACTCCTCCCGCTACTGTGTTCAACATAAACGCACTATAGCGTGCTGCTAGTAAACATGCTAGCGTAATGGCGTTGGCAAGTGGTTTTGGGTAAGACGGTATATAATCCCCAAACGATTCGGGCAGGCTGCGCTCTTGCAGTGCTCTCCCGCCGTTCCGCCTGAGCGCGGTCACCCGGGCGCTCGAATCGCTGCCGCGCGGAGCCACGCAGTGGAGCACGCGGTCGATGGCCGAGGCGACCGGCGCGAGTTCGGCGACGGTCAGCCGCATCTGGCGGGCGTTCGCGTTGAAACCGCACCGCAGCGAGACGTTCAAGCTGTCGCGAGATCCGCTCTTCATCGAGACAGTGCGCGATATCGTCTGGCTGTACCTGCATCCGCCCGAACGGGCCGTGGTGCTGTGGGTCGACGAAAAATCACAGGTTCAAGCCCTGGATCGCACGCAGCCGGTGCTGCTCTTGCCGGTCGCACCTTGCGCCACGATGCGCGCCCGCAGGGCCAGCGTCTGGGACGTCTTCCTGCGCCGGAGCCAGCGCTGTAGTTCCCGCCGCTGACCGTCTGTCACCTCTGGAGTCGCTCGTGTATGGTGGTTTGGCATCGCCTGCTCCCTGTCTGGGCTGACCAAAACTCATCGTACTGGTCGATGTTTTCTGCTACACAATGCTAGGCTTGCTTTGTCTTGTGGACTTCGGGCTCAGGTCTCGGGTCCAAGCCCGGGTCTGCCCCACTCACCGGCGAACACGAACTCGGCCTGTGGCCGACGACTCCGAACGCCCTCGTCTCGCGCCCGCAACTCCTTGGCGCCGGAGTCGGGTCCGGCCCAATAGCCCATCGCAAGGGCCGTGACTGGCTCGAACTCTTGCGGGATAGCGAAAATCTCCCGCGCCTTGTCCGGCAGGATTCCGGCCATCTGATGCACCTGGACTCCCCGGCTGGTCGCTTCCAATGAGAGGCTCGCAGAGGCGAGTCCCAGATCGTGCTGCGCGACACGATTGGGCTTGTTATTTCGGGAAAACGTTGTCCGGGTACATCCCATCGCGAGAGTTGGGGCTTCTCGCGCCCATGCTTGATTGCCATCGAGCAAGCAGCTCAGGATCCTCTCGAAGTCCTGCTCTTGGTCGCGACTCGCGACGAGATAGCGCCAAGGCTGTTCGTTGAAGGATGAAGCCGCCCAGCGTGCGGCCTCAAAGATCGACTGCAGGTCATCGCGCGGTATCAACCGCTTCGAAAACACATACGGGCTCCAGCGCTGCGAGATGAGTTCGTTGACCGGATAGTCAGGCGAGGTGCTTCTTGGCATGAGGCCAGTGTACTTAGCCGCCGGATTCGGGTAGCCGGTTGTACCGCGATGGTCTACCGTGCAGAGGGCAGCTTTTTCGATGCACGACTCAGCCTCCTCCGCTGGGCGTGAAGCACCCCGGACGGTGCTTCGACTGCCGTCCGCGCGTCTCGTTCCGAAATGCAAGGGTCGGTCACGTCGGCCTCAGGTCCTGAGCGGGCCGGCGCGACCTGCGATCCAGCGTCCGGAGCGAGGCTGGGACCGAGAATCAATGCGGGACGGACTTCGCGAGGCGAACGTCCCTCGCTGCCATGACTCTCTCGCCACCACGCGACAAGCGGTCGTGGACGGCGACGTATATAATTCCCATGCCGAGTGGCGGCGATCAGGGGAGATTGTGCGGGTCAAGGGAAAGGTTGTCGTTGTTACTGGTTCGGCACGAGGTATCGGGCGAGCACTTGCGGAACGATTCATTCGCGAAGGAGCTGCGGTCGTCGTGGCATCGGATATTGACCAGGAATCACTGGCGGCGAGCTGCGCCGAGATTGGGGCGACGCCGCAGGTTGCGGATGTGACTTCCGAGAGCCAAGTCAAGGACCTTATCGACTCGACCGAAGCCCGCCATGGCCCGATCGATCTGTTCTGCTCCAATGCCGGGATTTCTCATCCAGGCGGGCCGGAGGTGGCAGACGTGGACTTCGAGCATGTATTCGATGTCAACTACCGGTCCCATCTCTATGCCGCCCGGAATCTCGTCCCGAAGATGACCGCGCGCGGTGAAGGCTATCTGCTGAACACTGCCTCTGCCGCGGGCGTGCTGACGCAGATCGGCTCGCTCGCTTATGCAGTGACGAAACATGCGGCCGTGGCACTTGCCGAGTGGCTCTCGGTTAGTTACGGCGACCGGGGGCTGAAGGTTTCCGTGCTGTGCCCGCAAGGCGTGCGGACCAGGCTGCTGCTGGGTGAGCGTGGAGAGCGGGACAATTTCCTAACTCCGGGAGCGATCGAGCCGTCCGAAGTGGCGGAGGCGGTGGTCGCTGGATTGGCCGACGAGCGCTTTCTGATCCTCCCCCATCCCGAAGTTGCCGAATACATGCGAAGAAAGGCTTCGGATTATGACCGGTGGCTCCGGGGCATGCGCAGACTGCAAGCCCGCGTGCGAGAGAATCCAGGCACCGCGATGAAGACCTGATCAGTGCTTGCCTGGCGCGCATGGATCTCATTGCGCCAAGGCCAGAACTCGCCAGCACGGTGCAGGGATGAGCATGTGTTTCCGAATCTTGTCGCGTTCGCGGCGACGAAGAGCGATTCGCTAGCGTTTCGGCATTCGTCATGGCCAGAGCCCTTCGGGTCATCGGTCGGCCCGCGCCGCCGCAATCGGCAGCCCGGACACAGGTGACAGCGAATCTGGCCATCAGGCAGACTCCGGAATCGGCGCTGGACGCGCTCCCGCCAGTCGGGATTCGGTCTCGTGTGCCACCGCCGCCTCGTCGGCCTCGGAGAAGCGAACTGAGAATGCCAGCAAGGAGACCGCTGTGACCGCCGCTCCCAAGATCAGCAGCGCCTGGGGCCAGCTCAGGCCCTCGGCCCTGAAGAGGAATCCGGCGGCCACGGCTCCAGCGTTTCCGCCGGCTCCGACGATGCCGGCCACGGCGCCAAGAGCCTTCTTGTTGATGAACGGCACGACCGAGTACGTGGCGCCTTCCGACATCTGCACGCAAAGGCTGAACAGGATCAGCGTGGCAATCGCTACGGGCAGCACAGTTTGTTGCGAGAAGAGCATCAGGGCCAGACCCTCCACGAAGAGAATCGTTCCCAGAAACCACACCCGTCCGCTCAGACCCCACTTCAGGCCCCACTTGTCTCCCACTACGCCGCCGAGTGTTCGGGCAAAGATGTTCATCAGACCAAACAGGCCTGCCACGATTCCTGCCGTCGCAAGCCCGAGTCCGAAGTAGTCGTGGAAATACAGAGCCGCGATGTTGTTGATTGTCAGTTCGACGCCGAAACAGGCGCCGTAGATGACGAAAAGGGCCCAGACTCGTTTGTCTGTGCAAGCCTTCAGGAAAGCACCCTCGACGGTCTTGGCGCTCGCGAGTGCGCCGCGGGCGCGCAGGCTCGAATAGCTTCCGTCCGGAGAATCCTCCGTGAACTTCCAATACAGAACCGAGGTCGCCAGCAGCGCGAGGCCCGGGATCACCATCGACAGGCGCCAGCCGAGCGCCTGGTCCGCCGCGAACGTCATCGCGCCCGCGAAGACGAGCGGCATTGCAATTTGCGTCACGCCGCCGCCGAGATTGCCCCATCCGGCAGTTGTTGCGTTCGCCGTGCCCACGGTATTGGGCGCGAACATCACTGACGTGTGGTACTGGGTGATCACGAACGAAGCGCCGATCGCCCCGATCGCCAAGCGGAACAGCAGGAACGTCTCGTAGCTGTCGGCCAGCCCCACCGTCATCACCGGGAATGAGCCCAGCGCGAGCAGCCAGGTGTACGCCTTGCGCGGTCCGATCTTGTCGCACAGCCAGCCAATCGCGAGCCGTGCGATCACCGTGATTGCGACCGATGCGATGATCGTGTTGCCGACCTGCTCCTTCGTCAGGCCGAGGTCGTCTCGAACCACCGCCATCAGTGGCGCGATGCCGAACCAGCCGAAGAAGCATAGGAAGAATGCGAACCAAGTCATGTGAAACGTTCGCATCGGAATCGTGCTGAGGCTGAACAGCTTGATCTGTGTCGCTTTGCCCTTGAAATCCATGTGTTTTCTCCTTCTTGCCGGACAGGCCTGTCCGGCACCGATCGCAGTCCGTGCCGCGACCGGCATTGATCAGCTCGATGTCTGGAAGATCGGACTTCCCGGTCCGGCTCGCGCCCCCATCAGACTGAGTCGGGGCGATGTGTCTAGTAGGCGGTGCTTCTCGGTCCGCTCTTCTCGACCCGCACCGCCGCCTGCTTGTAGTTCGGTTCCCGTGAGAACGGGTCGAACGCGCTCTGCGTCAGTCGGTTTGAATTCTTTTCCTCGTAGTGGAACGGCATGAACACCTGGCCGGGCGCCACGATCTCGGTGATCCGCAGCTCGAGATGATCGATGCGGCTGCGGGGCGAAACGACCGTGACGAGATCGTGCGGTCGCAAGCCGAGCCGCCTGGCATCGCGCGGGTTCATCTCCAGCCACGCCGTGGGTGACATGCGTTCGAGGATTTTGACTTCCTTCGTCTTCGTCCGCGTGTGCCAGTGCTCGACTGTGCGCCCGGTGTTAAAGACGAACGGGAAAGCATTGCTGGGCTGTTCCGGATAGGGCTCCCACTCGACCGCGAAGAGCCTCGCCCTGCCGTCTTCGGTTTCGAACTTGCCGTCCGCGTAGAGCCTGCTGGTCTCCGGCCGGCAGTCGTTGGTGGACGAGGCGTCGGCTTCCGTGAACGGCCACTGGATGGCATGGTGCCGGTCAAGCAATTCGTAGCTGAGGCCCGAGTAGTCGCAGAGACGCCCTTTCGAGACCCGGCGCCATTCCTCGAAGGCGTCTTCCGGTGTCGTCCAGCCGGGGAAGAGCGCTTGGCGAACGCCCAGCTTCTCGGCAATGGCCAGGAAGATGTCGAAATCAGATCGTGCCTCGTCCGGCGGTTCCACGGCCTTGTTCACCTTGCTGACGCGCCGCTCCGAATTCGTGTAGGTTCCGTCCTTTTCCCCCCAGATTGCCGCCGGCAGCACCAAGTCGGCCATCTCCGTGGTCGGCGTAGGATGAAAGCCGTCCTGTACGACAAGGAAATCCAGGTTCTCGAAGCCCTGCTGGAGCACTGCGACATTTGGAAACGAAACCAGCGGGTTCGTGGCGATGATCCATAACGCCTTGATTTCACGTTTCACGCACGCCTCGACTATGTCGGGATATGCATGGCCACGGTTGCGAGGAAAGGCATCGGGATCGATGTTCCACAGACGCGCCAGCTCTTGCCTGTCGTTGTCGCTCTCGAACTTCCGATAGCCAGGCATCGACGCGGTGAAGCCTGTCTCCCGGGTGCCCATGGCATTGCACTGGCCGGTGATCGAGAATGGTGACGCCCCGGGCTTGCCCAGATTCCCGGTCAGGACGGCCAAGTTATTAATGGCATTGACCGTCTCGGTCCCCTTGGTCGAATGGTTGACGCCCATCGTCCACGCCAGGAAGGGAGCTTTGGCGCGCCCGTACAGCAGCGCGGCGCGGTAGATCTGTTCTTCGCTAAGCCCGGTAACTGCCGCCACGCGTTCTGGCGTGTACTTGCCGAGGTGTTGCTCCAGTTCCCGGAATCCGGAGGTGTGGGCTTCGATGTAGTCGCGATCGATCAATCCAGTCTGGATCAGGATGTGTGCCATGCCGTTGAGCAGGGCGATGTCCGAGCGCGGCTTCAAGGGCAGGTACAGGTCGGCCGTGCGCGCGGTCTTGCTGACGCGGGGGTCTGCGACCACAACCGTCTTGTCCGGATTCCGCTCGAGGCGATAGCACAGGATCGGGTGGTTGTCGGCGATGTTGGCGCCGATCAAGAACACCACGTCAGCCTGCTCGAAGTCGTCGTAAGCGCCGGGAGGACCGTCGCTGCCGAACGAACGCTTGTAGCCGGATACCGCGCTGGCCATGCACAGAGTTGTGTTTCCGTCGTAGTTGTTGGTGCCAAGTCCGAGTTGAACGAGCTTGCCGAGTGCGTAGAACTCCTCGGTCACGAGTTGCCCGGTGCTCACCACGCCTAGTGCTCGCGGTCCGTGCTCGAGCTGGACCTTCTGGAATTCCCGGACGGCCGTTTCGATAGCTTCGTCCCACCGAATTCGCTCAAACCGCCCTTTTTGGTTCTTCAACAGCGGGTAGCGCGCGCGGCTTCCAGCGGCGATGATGTCGTGCTCTGCCAGCCCCTTGGGGCAGAGCTTGCCCAGGTTCACCGGGTGGTCGGCGTTGCCGCGGACCGCAACCGCCTCGCCCTCTCGGACGCCAATGTGCATCCCGCAACCCACCGAGCAGTAGCCGCAGGTGGTCGGCACCCACCGGTCGGGAATCTTGGCTGCCGAGGTGTAACCATAGTCAGGATCGTGACCGTAGGCATAGGCTTCCTTCCGTGTGTCAAAGCCGAGCAATCGCTTGATATTCATGCCGTCTCGCTCCGTTCGAAGAACGGCATCGCCATGTTCTTGGGCACGACGCTCACGAAGAACAGGTAACGGCCGAGCAAGGCGCCCGTCACCGCCAGACCGAACCCGCTACCTGCGAGTCCCAGGGCGGGCAGGGCCACGGCGCCGACGGCGAGCAGTCCGAGCCGGAGCAGGAACAGTCGCGAGAGCGGCCCGCAGAGCAGCCGAGCCGTTGCCTGCCTCTCGCACACTTCGGATCGCACGAGGCTCAGGAAGCGCCACGTCTCAGCCAGTATGTGGGCGACCGCAGCCCCGGCCGCGGCAACGAGCAGGCTCCGCTCGGGATGCGCTCCCAGTGCCGCCAGGAGCAGAGGGCCCAGCGTCAGTCCCGTTAGGAAGAAATCAGCAATTGTATGCAGGCTGTTCCAGGCGGGCCGGCCCGGGACCAGGTAAATCCGCGACGTTGCGTACATGGAAACGGCTCCGATCGCCGAGGCGGCGCCTCCCATCAATTCCACGCCTGGGGTTCCGAGCAGCAGCATGACTGCGTACGCCGATGCTGTTGCTCCGAACAAGCTGAGGCCGAGAATCTCGCGGCTGAGCCAGGACGTCTTGAGGTTGCGGATCGCCAGGGGTGCGAACGCCGGGCGTCCCAGGTGCAACGGCGAAGCGGCGAACGAGGCCACGCCGAGGCCCAGCATGACCAAGGCCGCCGCCTCCAGTACTTCGGACCCGCCAAGAAAGGCCAGGATCCATGTCGTTGCGAAGCCCGCAACGGAGAGCTGGGTCAGGACCGTCATCAGCACCAGTGAGTAATGCGGCTTGGAGGGACGGATCCGGTGGAAATCGGCTTTCTCGGCATCAAGGGGAAGCTCGTCGGGCAGGGTGACCCGGGTTGTTGAAATCGTGTCGTCAGCGCTAGGCAGGCCGGGAGCATTTGCCTCGTCCCGGTATTCTCGCCTCCACCTGTCGATATCCACGATCTCGATCGAAAGCGCTTCCGAGGGACACGCATCGACGCACGCCGGCGCGTGGCCTTCTGCGAGGCGGCCGTGGCACATGTCGCACTTGCCGACGACGCCGCGCTCCTCGTTGAATGTCGGCACGCTGTACGGGCAGTTCCAGATGCAGTATTCGCATCCGATACAGGCATCTGCGTTGTGATGTACGATGCCGGTCTTGGGATCCTTGGAATAGGCCATCGTCGGACAGCCGGTCATGCACGACGGGTCCAAGCAGTGGTTGCATCCCATCGAGAGATGCATGCGTTGGGTGTGGGGAAAGACGCCCCCCTCGACCTCGCCGACACGACGCCAAGACACATCCGCCGGGTTGTTGTTTTGCTCGGCGCAGGCCACCTCGCAGCACTTGCAGCCGACGCACTTGGACATGTCGAAGTGGAACCGGTACTGCTGCCCGTCTTCCAGCGGGATGTTTGGAATCAGTGGAGACCGCCCCGCGGACTCTCGCGGCGCGCGTAGCGGTGGCGTCGACCCCAGGATCGTGAACGGGTTCGCGACATGCTGCTCTGCTGCGAGGTTCGTGTCCATTGACTGCGCTTGATTCCCTTCTGTACGCGCCCGTCGGGTTCCGATGCACCTTCACCACTACGGCCCTCCGATGCCGGAGCGCGGCGCGGGTCATGCATCGCTATTTTGGGGAACGGGCGGTTCCCCATCCGGCTCTGCCATGAGCCGAGCGATTCGGTGCCTTCGAATCTACGGGGATCAAGCCACTAGGACGAGCTGGGTCCTCGGGCTGCGAGAACGCGGGCGCTGCTTGGCTGCCCGCCTATCTGTTCCGAAGCTAGCACGCCCCCGTCCCCGGTGTGAAGCAAGAAATTCTTATGGGACTCATACACGAGTCATGACAGCCTCGGGCAGTTCCGCGCGTCACCGGCGCCCGATCAGCCCCGGGGTGTGTCGCAGGCGGCCTCCCGGTTCCAGTTCTGCCTTGCCGGATCGCACCTGATGCCGCCAGCGGGCGCTTGTCTGCAAGCGCGGCTGTCGTCGGACGTTTGATCGGAGATTCCCCTTGACTTGTGGTATTCTTGCAATTCCCGCTGGCCTGGGTCCCCTGCTGGAATCGACCACAGCGCACGAATGTCGGCTGAGCGCGATGGCGGATACAGGCACCGAGACGCACATCGAGTTCCGGGGCGTCAGCAAGACGTACGATGGCCGGACGATGGTCGTCCAGAATCTCGACCTCCGCGTTAGAAGGGGCGAGTTTTTCACGCTGCTGGGCCCGTCCGGCTCGGGCAAGACCACTTGCCTGATGATGCTCGCCGGATTCGAGGTGCCCACCGCCGGCGAGATATCGATCAACGGGCGATCCGTGCAGAATCTCCCTCCCCGGAAACGGGGTATCGGAGTCGTCTTTCAGAACTATGCCCTCTTTCCGCACATGACAGTGGGTCGCAATCTCGCGTTTCCTCTGGAGGTGCGGGGCGTCCCCGCGGAACAAGGGGCCGGACGGATCCGGCAGGCGCTCGAGATCGTGCGCCTCGAGGGTCTCGAGGACCGCCGTCCGGACGAGCTGTCCGGCGGCCAGCAGCAACGCGTCGCGATTGCCCGGGCGCTCGTGTTCCAGCCGACCCTGGTGCTCATGGATGAGCCACTCGGAGCGCTCGACCGGCGCCTGCGCGAGGAGATGCAATTCGAGATCCGCCGAATCCAGCAGGACCTCGGGGTTACCGTGGTGTACGTCACCCACGACCAGCAGGAGGCGATGGCGATGTCATCGCGCGTGGCCGTTTTCCACCGCGGTCAGGTACAACAGGTTGCAGGACCAGAGATTCTCTACGAGGAACCTGAACGCGAATTTGTTGCCAGCTTCATCGGCGATAACAACATCCTGCGCGGACGGATCAGTGCTGTCAGTCGCGGTGTCTGCGAGGTCGAGACGCCAGACGGGATAGTCCGAGCGTTTCCGGTCCGCGAGTGCCGGCCCGGCCAGAGCGCCTCCCTCGCGATTCGACCGGAACGGGTTGGCCTAGCCAAGCCCGGCGTTTTCAGCAACGAGTTCGAAGCCCGGATCGACGACATTCTGTTCATTGGAGACCACTTGCGGCTGCGTCTCAATCTGTGCGGCAATCCGAATTTCATCGTCAAGATACCGAACATCGTGGGCCACGGCGCCGTGCTGGAAGGCGATCGCGTTTCCGTCGGCTGGGCCGTAACCGACTGCCGAGCCCTTCCCGATGACGGTCCTGGGGGAGGCAGCGGGGAAGGGCCGGGCGAATGAGAGCCCACGGTCCGCTCCCGACCGGTTGGCCTGCGGGACCACATTCGGCCCCGGCGGCCCGGGCCGGCCGGGGAGCCGCGAGTGGCGACCACAGTCAACAACCAGGAGAAGGAGTCGAGTGATGACAGGACATCGAAGCGAGCGGAAGGCGGCGGCGCGAGGCGGGAGGCAAGTCTTCGTCACGTTCCTCTTGGCGGCGCTTGCCTGCTGGCACGCGGGATGCGGAACCGGCGGAATAACCGTGGTTTCCTGGGGCGGGTCGTACGCGGAGGCCTGCAAGAAGGCATTCTTTGACCCCTTCAGCGCCGAGACCGGCATTGAAGTGCGTGTCGAGAGCTTCAACGGCGGGCTCGCGCAGATTCGCGCCCAGGTAGAGACCGGCAATGTCCATTGGGATGTCGTTGACCTCGAGTTTGCGGACGTCGTCAAGGGATGCGACGAAGGCCTGTTCGAAGTCATCGACATTGACGAGTTCCCGCCAGCTCCGGACGGTACCTCCGCGCGCGACGACTACTTCGAGGGAACCTATTCCGAATGCGGCGGAGGTGGGACGTACTACTCGGGCGTCTACGCTTATAACCGCGAGAGCTTTTCCGGCGAGCGGCCGTCCACGCTCGAGGACTTCTTTGACCTTGGCAAGTTCCCAGGTCGCCGCGGAATGCGTCGAACACCCGTTGTCAACCTCGAGCTCGCCCTGATGGCAGACGGCGTGCCCACCGAAGAGGTGTATGCCGTGCTGAGCACGCCGGAGGGGGTGGATCGCGCGTTCCGCAAGCTCGACACGATCAAGTCGGACGTTGTCTGGTGGGAGACAGGAGCCCAGCCGCCGCAGATGCTTGCGGATCGGGAAGTCGTAATGAGCACCGCCTTTAACGGGCGCATATTCAACGCGCAGGTACTGGAAGACCAGCCCTTCACGATCGTGTGGGACGGTCAGGTCCTGGACTACGGTCAGCTGGCGATCGTTGCCGGGACTCCCAGAATCGAGGCGGCCAAGCAGTTTCTCTTGTTCGCTTCCCGGATCGAATCCATGGCGGCTGTCGGGCGCTACATCGCTTACAGTCCCACCCGCCGGTCAGGCATGGACCTGATCACCACGCATGCCGAAACCGGCATCGACATGCGCCCCCATATGCCGAGCGCTCCCGAGAACTTGGCCCGAGCGCTGCGCAACAACCCGGAATGGTGGACGAACCATGCCGAAGAGATGACCGAGCGTTTCAGCGCATGGCTCGCCCGCTGAGGAGTGCCCGGCTCCGAGCGGCCGCACTGACGCTGCCGCTCGTTTTCTTCGTGGGCGTGACTTTCATCGCGCCGCTCGGCTCGATCCTGGTCCGGAGCATCCACGAACCGCAGGTGGCCGACGCGCTGCCGCAAACTCTCGCATCGCTTGAAGCGTGGGATGGAACCTCCGTTCCAAGCGAGGACATGTTCCGGACTCTGGCAACGGAGTTCCGCCTGCTGGACGAGCAACGCAAGCTGGGCAGCGTGGCGACCCGCGTCAACCGCTTGGAGAGCGGCATGCGCAGCACGATGCTGGACACGGCGCGCGCGCTGGGCGATGCGGACCCGGACTCTTGGCGCGATGCCATGATCGCTGCCGACCCGGTCTGGGGCGAAGCGAAGGCGTGGCTCGCTGTGAGACGCGCCGGCGAGCGCTTCACGCTACGCCATTACCTGAATGCGATCGATCTGGACAGGGATGCTTCGGGCAACATCGTCGCCCAGCCGCCGGACCGGCGAATCTACCTGCCCCTACTGTTTCGGACGCTTGGTGTCAGCCTCGTCATCTCGGTCATCTGCCTGATTCTCGGATATCCGGTCGCGTATCTGATTGCGAACGCCTCGCCGGCGAGGTCAAACCTGCTGCTGCTTCTGGTGCTGGTGCCGTTCTGGACCTCGCTGTTGGTTCGGACCACGTCGTGGATCGTGCTTCTTCAGAACCAAGGGGTGGTCAATGACTTGCTGGTGGCGATCGGTGTCATCGGCGATGAGGGCCGAATCGCACTCGTTTACAACATGGTCGGCACGCTCGTCGCGATGACCCAGATCCTGCTGCCGTTCATGATCCTCCCCCTGTACGCGGTCATGCGATCGATCTCGCCTGTGCATCTCCGTGCGGCGTCGAGTCTCGGAGCGACTTTCCGGCAGGGCTTCGTCCACGTCTACTGGCCGCAGACACTGCCGGGGGTGGCTGCGGGTTCGCTGCTTGTCTTCATTCTGTCAATCGGGTACTACATCACGCCGGCACTGGTCGGCGGCCGAACTGGGCAGTTGATCTCGAACATGATCGCCTACCACATGCAGGAGTCGCTGAACTGGGGGCTTGCCGCGGCGCTCGGCGTGATTCTGCTGCTCGGCGTGATGCTGCTCTATCTCGTCTACAACCGCCTTGTCGGCATCGAACGGATGAGACTCTCCTGATGCGGCAGTCAATGGCGAGTTTCGGATTCGGCGAGCGCATGGGCCGGGGCCTCCACCTGGCGTTTTGCGCGGCAGTGCTCATATTCCTGATCGCGCCGATGCTGGTCGTGATACCGCTCAGCTTTAACGCGGAGCCGTACTTCACGTTCACCGAGGGCATGCTGAGCCTTGACCCGGAAGCCTATTCGCTGCGATGGTACCGCAACGTTATAGAGGATGGAATCTGGCAACGCGCGTTGGGTAACAGCATCTTGATCGGCGTGGCGGCCACCGCCATCGCCACGACGCTGGGCGTTCTCGCGGCACTCGGCCTCGCGAATCCAGCGATGCCGGGGCGAGGATTCGTGACAAGCCTGCTGATCTCGCCAATGGTCACGCCGATCATCATCTCGGCGGCAGGGATGTTCTTCTTCTATTCCAGACTCGGGCTCGGGCAGACCCATCTCAGCCTGATTCTTGCCCACGCGGTCCTGGGCACGCCCTTCGTCGTCATCAGCGTGACAGCCACGCTTGTCGGTTTCGATAGGAACCTCGTGCGCGCCGGCGCAAGCCTCGGAGCTGGACCGTTCCTCGTCTTCCGCCGGATTCAGTTGCCGCTGATCGCTCCCGGCGTGATTTCGGGGTCGTTGTTCGCATTCGCCGCATCGTTCGATGAAGTGGTCACCGTGCTGTTCCTCGGCGGTTTGGAGCAACGGACTATCCCGAGGCAGATGTGGAGCGGCATTCGCGAGCAGATCAGCCCGGAGATTCTTGCGGTCGCCACATTCCTGGTCGTGTTCGCGCTCCTCCTCCTCGGGGCCGTGGAATGGCTGCGCGGGAGGGGACGTAGCGGAGCGGCTGGCGGCGAATGATCCGTGGCCGGCGGCGTCCAGCGTACCGGATCTCTTCCGCTAGGCTGGGGAGGGAAGACTTGAGCGTGCTGATTTCGCCCGCCTCATGCCGCCGGCAGACAGCGGACGACGGGACAGAGAGGAACGGAGCGTCGCGTTGAGAGTAATCTTGGCGTCGATCGGCAGTGCGGGTGACGTGCATCCGTTCGTCGCGGTAGCCCTTGGACTTCGCGACCGGGGACACCTTGTCTCCGTCGCCACCAATCCCTACTTTGCGCCTCTGCTTGATCGGCTCGGCCTGCCGCTGCTTCCCGTCGGAACGGCGGAGCAGTTTGACGAAGCCATTGCCCATCCGGCGCTCTGGCGCCAGTTCCGTGCCTTTGGCGTCCTCGCGACAATCATCCGGTACAGCACTCCGATGCTGCACAGGATAGTGAAGGAGGAGGCCGCCAAGGGGGATATCGCCGTCGTGGCCCACCCGCTTGCGTTTGGAGCCCGGGTTGCGCACGAGACGCTGGGCGTTCCATTGGTGACGCTGCACTTGGCTCCATCCTCGATCTGGAGTTTGCGAAAGCCGCCCATTCCTTCCCAGTGGATCGGTTCCATCGATGCTTGGCCACGGCTGGCGAGGAGGTTGTTTCTCGGGCTGGGTGACCGACTCGCCGACCGGGCGTTGGCGCCCAGCCTGAATCGCTTCCGCGCCGAGTTCGGCCTCGCTCCGGCGCGCCACGTCGCCAGCCGTTGGTGGAACTCTCCGCAATGCGCAATCGGACTGTTCCCAGACTGGTTCGCGGCGCCACAGCCGGATTGGCCGTCCCAGCTTTCGCTAACAGGGTTTCCGCTCTACGACGAACAAGGCGTCTCGCAGGTGCCTTCCGATCTGGAGGTGTTTCTTGGCGAGGCGGAGACCGCCGGCGACCCGCCGATCGTCTTCGCCCCGGGCTCAAGCAACCGGCAGGCCAAGCGTTTCTTCGCGGCGGCGGCTGAAGCTTGCCAACGGCTGGGTCGGCGCGGGGTCTTGCTGACCCGCTACGCCGAACAGCTTCCCTCACGGTTGCCAAGGGAGGTGCGGCATGCCAGTTACGCGCCGTTCGGTGCCGTATTCCCCCGCGCCGCCGCGCTGGTGCACCATGGCGGTATCGGCACTGCCGCTCAGGCGCTGGCAGCCGGAAGGCCGCAGCTTGTCATGCCGATGACTTTCGACCAGCCCGACAACGCAGCGCGGCTCGTAGGACTGGGTGTGGCACGAATGTTGGCTCCAGCGCGCTTCAGCGGAACCAACGTTGCGCGGCAGCTCTCGGCGCTGCTCGAGGACGACTTAGTTCGGCGCCGATGCACGGAGATCGCACACCGATTCGACAGCAACGATGCAATCGCTCGCACGTGCGACCTCATCGAGGCGTCCATCACCTGAAAGGTACAGACCGCTGTCTCGCGTGGTTGCAAGTGCTGACGGGGGGCCGACATGAAGGGGCGGCTCTACCGAGTCGTTCAGTAAAGGAGCATACAAGGCCGTCCCAACAAGTCCTCCGGCGCATAGGTTTGATCCAACCGCTCCGCCCGAGCCGATGGTACACGCGCCAGGCCGTCTCCACTGGGCGAGGCCGAATCCGCGGACGATGAACGCTACCCTCGCATAGGCGGGGAAGATGGGCTCGTCATTGGGCCAATCGAGTTCATTTCAATGGTCGGGAAACGACCGACGGTGAGTTCCTGCCGGTCTTATCATTGAGTGCAAGCCAGATATAGGCCGGTCGCGAAAGCCAACAGGTATGCAAGGCCGAGAAGCCGGTGGAGCAAGATCACAAGTCCTGTGTTGGACAGGATGCGGATCCTGCGGCCCAGCCAGTCCTCGGTATTGTTTAGTATTTCTTGGGAATCCGCCTGGTTTGGAGTCGAGGTGATCGAGAGGGTCGCACCCGAGAACCCACAAGCTGTCAGTTGATTGGTCAGCCCAAGGTGGTGCTCGATCAATGTCTTCTTGTAGATTGATCGCCGATAGTAGCTGTGTCCGTTGCGAGCCGTCCGGATCGCAAGAACGCAGACGACGACTCCGATGATCGGAATCGCAACGAGCAGGATCGCAGGACCGTCGATGAATCGCATTAGAGCCGACGCCGCCGTAACCAGCACCGCGTTCAATCCCAGAAAGAACCTTGTGCGATCCCAGGAGAGCTTCACGTTGAAGCGGTATTCCTCGATTGCTAGTCGATAGAGATCGTATAGTTCGGCCCGGTCGGGTTGGCACTCAGCCATTGCTGACACAGAAGCGGTCTAGCAATTGCACTAGTGTCGGCGTGAACGTCCATGGTTCGGAGTGCCGCATGCGTAGCACGTCGGCAAGCGGTAGCGATTGAACCTTTAGGATGTGACCAGAATCGACCTTGAACGGACCATCGCTCCGAGCGCTGAAGAGCGTGATGAACTTTGTGCCACCCTCCTCGGGCATTGATGTCTTGCAAACCCTCTCAAGACTCTCTAGCCCGACTCCGAGCTCCTCGCGGGCTCGTCTTTCAATTGCTTGACGATAGTCTTCCCCAGACGCCACGTAAGCTGCGACGGAAGACCCCCAGCATCCTGGGTGGCGCGGTCTTGACAGCGCCAGCTGCTGCAAGAGGATCTCCGATCGGCTATTGAACAGAAAGAGATGGGCGACGCGGAAGTTCGCTCCCACACGTAGGGCCTCATTGCGGCTCACCCGGCCGATCACTCGGTCTGTCTCGTCAACCCAGTCCAGCAGTTGCTGACTCGTCGCTGTCATCAGGCGTATGTCAGTTAATACCTGACATTTTGTATAGTAGTATATAACAATGCAATGACAGGAATGCGCGCTAGGTAGCGTGCCGGACGTTCAGCCCTACGAGTGACAGCCTGCCGCGTTCACGGGCAATGAGGGTCGGCGGAACCGGATGACTGTTGTCTCAGGTTCATCGGAATCCTGCCAGCGTTCGCACCAGTGAGGTTGGCTCGGCTCGTATACATCTCGTTGGACCGCCACTGTAGACCACGCTCATCTCGAATGCCAAGAGCAAAGACACCCCCGAAGCTTCGCAAAGCGGTCGCAGCCGCGTTCAAACAGATCGGTGACCGATTAACGAGCGAGGGCAAGACGCCCTCGATGGAAATCGCAAGGGTTCTGGGTGTGAGCAGGCAGACAGCGCATCAATACTTGAAGGGGCATGTAGTACCTGAGACGCATCGACTTGCAAGCCTTGTTCGTCGCTGGGGTATGACCATTGACATCGACGGTCACAAGTTCGGCAAGGATGCGTTCGCTCCACTCTCTAGTCCGTCCGCTTCCATCCCGCGTCAAGTGCAACTCAGCCTGACTGCCCTTGAGAACGAGCCGTTCGAACTCGCGCTTCCCGGCAGCCAGAACATGGTTCGCGTTGCAAAGAAGGGCAATACGATTGAACTGGCGATTGACCTGCAGTTGATCGCATAACGGCATTCGACCGGAGAGGCAAGAAGCAGCCGAAACGGATCGACAGCCAACCATCACCTGACCGTTCGTTGACTGTGCATCGATGGAGTGCCTCCGCCGGCGGCCGCAATTCGCGAAGAATCGCGGTAGGCTCAGTGCCGATCCGCGAACACTGGGTCTTTGTGTCCTGTGCCCCCGTGGAGTTGACCAGTTCTCAACGTCTTGTCCCAAGCCTGAGGTGAAGGAGTCTGGCTCGCGGTCTCCGTGACCGCCTCGAAACACGTTGAGCATGTGCCGTGCATGGACCGGCCTGACGAATCCTCGTCCGGAATCGGCATCAACAACTCCTGTTCAGCGGGGGTGCGGGGCTGCGGCTAGCCATTCGAGACAGCTGGCTCGCCATCAATGGCTTTGCTACTTGCGGTTACGGTCGATCAAGTGGCCATGCAGATTGCATCGAAATCGCCACCAAGCCGGTTTCCCCGGAGGACCTTGATGTATATGCGAAGCCGTCCGAGGTTGCAGCACTGGAATATAATCAAGAGCGGAGTTCGAATGAGTCCGATCATTTCGGAACTCCCGAGCTGTCAGACGGCAACATCTTTGCACTAGTCACCCTCACGACGATTTCTCGATGACCGCGCCGAGAACTATGCCTGTGGAAATGGGGGCAGTAGCCCTCGAGATCGTGGACTCTTGGCATCCGGCGGTACCTTGCTTGGGGATGACCCTCAGTGCAGGTTGCCCAGCGCTTGAACAAACTCAACAACGTCACAGATCGAATCCTGGCTTGGGAAAAGGAGGTTGCGATGCGGAATGCTGCGATTGGGATTTGGCTCTTCGGGACGATGATCGGGACCGGGGTTGCCCAGCAGGAGGGAAACCCGGAATCGGGTTCTGGTCCCGACCCTGCGGTTGTGAAGAGAGTGGAACAGCTAGGCGGGAAGGTCACGCCACTGGCCCGGAACGAGGAAGGCCTTGACGTCTCGTTTCACCTGGGGCGCAACCGGGAGGGGATTCGCCAGTTCGAGGCTTCCGAGTCCGATGGTGCGAAACCTCCGGCACTTGACGGCGAGTTGTCGGTCCTGAAGGAACTGAAGCATGTGCGGTGGTTGAACCTCGGAGGCACCGACGTCACCGACAAGGGCCTTCCACATCTGAAGGAATTGACGTCGCTGACGCGTCTGCATCTGGAGAAGACCGCGGTCTCGGACGCTGGATTGGAGTATCTGAGCGGACTGCAAGACCTGACCTACCTGAACCTCTATCAGACAGCGGTCACCGATTCCGGCCTCACCCACCTGCAGAGCCTGAAGAAGCTCAAGAATCTCTACTTATGGCAGACGGAGGTGACGCCTGCCGGAGTCGAGAAACTGCAAGAGAGCCTTCCCGACTGCGTGATCAATCTCGGCTGGGACTAGCGTCCGGCACTTCAGGCGACCTTCCCGCGAGGGCGTCTGGGCAACCAACGGCTGACCTGGGATACGTACGACGTGTAATCTTGGCCGAAATCTCGTGCAAGGCGCGGTTCTTCGTAGAGCCGGATGAAGAGCGAGAAGACGACGAATAGTACGACTCCGTATGCGACAAGAATAGCCGCCTCGAAGAGAACGGCCCATCCGGCGACCACGGTCAGGGACGGTACATACGTTGGGTTTCGCGTGTAGCGGTAGAATCCCCGAGTCACAAGCCCGTTCGGCGCGTCGATGGGCGCGGGTCTTCCGCCCCCGAATGCCGCGAAATCCCACGCGGAGCGTAGATACAGAACGGTGCCCAGCGCGAAGAGGCACCAGGCGAGCCACAACGTCACGCCCCTTGCTGTGGTTCGATCAGCTGCGAGAACGACTGGAAGCAGAACGGCGAACGTGCCGGGCATCACCAAGGTGCCCAGCGCGGTCTTCAGAAAGAGCTTCAAGAAGCCCTGTGTTATGGGGTCAAGACCAAGGTCCCCCGCCCCGACAACAAGGCCCAACTGATGTGGCGACCATGGCTGCTAGGTTCTCGAGGAGCGGATCCCGTGGAACTCGGTTCCGGACTCGTGCGCGCAGCGTATCGGGAAGGCTCGGGCTCGCCGGTCCAGCGTGTCGGTTCCGACGTTGACGGATGGCAGGGTAGGCCCGCCTCCGATTGCCTCTTTCCGGCGAGCATCTCGCCAGTTCCATTGCGGGAGTCGAGCGCGCGCTGGCTATCCGATTCGCACGCAGGACATCCGGCGGGGCTCCAGCCCCTGCTCAATCCCGCCGTGGCGTGCCGGGGTTTCCATCCACCCGCACCGTGATGATGTCGGTGTCGAAGTATTGCTGGTGGCGAACGGAACTCGCATAGTGGCGGAGCAGCCTCAACGAGAACTCGCTGGCGCCGGATCTTTCCGTCCAGTGCCCCAGCAGGGTCAATCGGTCCTCAAGATTCTGCTCCATGGCTGACGCGAAGAACTCAAGCTCGACGGATCGGCGGTCCCCTCGCGCGACGAGAAGCAGGTGCCGGCCATGATCCGGTTCGGAAGTGCCCTCTTCGGGAAGCAGGCTAAGCAGCGCCTCTTCCGCAGCGGCGCGAAGCCGGGTTGTTGCCACCGGGCCCCAATTTCTGTCGCTTGCGAGTTCTTGGACGAACTTGTCGATTATCGGCAGCGATTCGAGTTCGAGCTTCGCCTTGACTCGCCGACGCCGGGGCGAGGCCAGTTCCATCACCAGTGTCATCAGGATTGCAGCGATGCCCCCGGCCGCCATCCCATTCTCAAGGACTGCTGCTGACGAGTCGCCCAGCAGGTCGGCAAAAACCTGCTGATTCTGAAAGCCGACGCCCAGCCAGAACGCGACGCCCACCACGACGCTCTTGCGATAGTCGATTCCGTCCTGCACGGCAATCCGCATCCCAAGAACGAAGAGCATCGCCATGATCACCGTGATATAGGCAGCCGCAACGGGATCCGGTATCGCCAGGATCGCTCCCGTCGCTTTCGGAAGAAACGCGGCCGCCAGGAAGAGGATGCCTATGTGGACTCCGACTGTCCGGGATGCGACCCCGGTGAGTTCAGCGATTGCGATGCTGGACGAATACGTGGTGTTAGGTACTGTGCCGGCCAGTCCGGATAGGAGGTTGCCGACGCCGTCCGCCGATACCGCTCCCTGCACCGTTCGAAAATCCGTCGCCCTCGGTCTCCGCCACGAAACCTGTTGGATGCCGATCGAGTCCCCGACCGTTTCGATCGCGCCAACGACGGTGACGAGCACGAAGATAGGCAGCAGCGTCCAGAATGCGGGGCCGAGATCCAGCTCGAGACCGGGCCAGCCGCTTGTCGGGAATCCGATCCACGCGGCCTCTGCGATTCGCGTGGTGTCGAAGATGCCGTAGAACGCCGCCACCATGCAGCCTGCTGCGACCCCTATCACGGGGGCCCAGAGTCGCCAAACGCCCTTCGCGAGTATCGCGAGACCCACGGTGCAGATCATGGTCGCTGCGGCGCTGGCGGGAGCACCGGATGCCGGGGTCCCGTCTGGAACGTTTGCCAGCATCCCGAAAGCGATCGGCATGATCGTGACAGAAATCAGCATGATGACGGTTCCCGCGACGAACGGCGTAATCAGTCTCCGCAGCAGCGCCAGACGGGCGGCCAGGGCGAATTGAAATAGTGACGAAGCAACAACCAGCGTCGCGAGCAGACCGGGGCCCCCTTGCACCAGCGCTGTCACCGACACAGCGGTGAAGGTGCCGGAGGTCCCCATCAGCAGGATGTAGCCTGCTCCGACCCGTCCGATTCGAACAGCCTGGAGGATCGTCGTGATGCCGCAAATGCAAAGCGCCGCGAACACAGCCCAGGTCAGGTACGATTCCCCCGCGCGTGCCGCCCGGATAATGATCGCCGGCATCAGGACGATTCCGCTGATGCTCAGCAACACGTACTGGAAGCCGAGGCCCAATGAGAGCAGTCGCGGGGGCTTCTCGTCGGGCTCGTAGCGGACTTCCCTGCGCTGGCTGGACTCTAAGCTACTCATCTGCTGATTTTTGTACCACGACTGGAGGGCCCGGTTCGAGCCTGTCCCTGCGGGCTTCTTGCGGAGCCGGCACCGGTGATCGATCGCCCTCGGCATGGCCATCTTCACGACGCAGATGGCGCGTACCGGCTGCGCGCGGGGCTTTCCTGCCAAGTACAATCGAGCGGGACGGAGGTGAACATCAGATGGATCCAGCTAGCTCTCGAAGCGCGGGACCGATGTCGAAGATCGAGTGGTTGGTGGAAGCCGTGGCAATCGGCATCCTGCTCTTCTGGATCTACTACCTGGCAGCCAACTGGTCCAGCCTGCCCGACGAAGTGCCGAAAACATTCGGTCTTAGCGGTAGACCGGGAGCGGTTGGATCCAAATCTGTTCTTTGGGTCCTGCCCGGCGTGGGGGCGCTCGTATATATCGCGCTTACTGTGGGTAGCCGGCTGACTCGCCTCCACAATTTCCCGATCGAAGTTACACCCGAGAACGCATCCGAACTCTACACGTTCTCTCGGAGGTCCCTCAACCTTTCGAAACTGGTAGCGATCGCTATGTTCGGATACATCGAGTGGAAGATGGTTCAGACAGCACGGGGGAACGTCGAAGGCTTGGCACCTTGGTTCCTGCCGATCATGATTGTTCTCATGCTCTCGATAGCCCTTTACCCGGTCTTCCGGTTCCGGCGCTAGCGGGACATCCGTTGAAGGCAGGGCGGGTGCATGTTTCAGGTCTGATTTCCCTGCAGGGCCGCGGCTGTCCGCCCGATTCGGGAGCGATTGGATTCGAACCGCTTGCGGCCTGTCGCTTCTTGGGGTTGGTATTCTTCGGTGTTACCCGATCAAATGGGCGTAGGGGCGTGCGGCCGCTTCGTCGCGTTCCATCGGTCCGTTCCCCCAAGTCGCATGCTGTTGTTGATCGCGGCCGAATCACGAGAATACGCGGGCTTCCCGGGCTTGGTGGAGCACTCCTCGCGTGACGTGCGCTGGCTGGCGACCACGGTGATCCGCGGGGTCGACGCAGTCTTGGTGGCCAATGGCATCGGTCGCCGGAACGCCGCTGCCGGGACCCGCACGATGATTGCCGGCACCCGCATCCACGCAGTGCTCTCCACCGGTTTCGCCGGGGCGCTTGACCCGGTGCTCGGGCTCGGGGAGGTCGTGGTCGCGGACCAGGTCCTGGACGGAAGCCGTGTCTATCCTGCGGGCTGGCCGTTGCAATGCCCGGCCGATGTGCAGCGCGGCTCAGTTGTTACAGTCAACGAAGTGGTACAGTTCGCCGAGTCCAAGCTGGCTCTCGGGCAAGACGGTGCGCGGGCGGTGGACATGGAGTCTGCCGCGGTCGCGGAAATTGCGCAGGAGCACCGCTTGCCCTTCTACTGCGTCCGCGCCATAAGCGACACGGCCGAGCAGGACCTGCCGGTGGACTTCAACCGAGCACTTCGCGCTGACGGCACCGTCTCGCCTTGGAGCGTGCTGGGGCAGGCGGGGCTCAGCCCTGGCAGCTGGCTCGGCTTGGCGCGGCTTCGGCGAAACTCGCGCATCGCTGCCGACTCGCTCGCCCGCTGCCTGCCCCAACTCGAATTCGATGCCTAGCGTGACCAACCCGCCGGTCCCGCGTTCAATGCGGGCCGCAGTCTACCGTGGCAGCGGCACCGTCGTTGCAGAAACCGTTGCCGTGCCGAGGATCGGCGCCGGTGAGCTGCTGATTCGCGTCGAGTGTTGCGGGATCTGCCACACGGATTTAAAGAAAATCGAGCACGATCTGCTCCCGGCCCCGCGGATCTACGGACACGAGACCGCCGGGACGATTGCCGCCGTCGGACCTGGAGTCGAGCGGCACAGAGTGGGGGACCGCGTCTGCGTGTTTCATCACATCCCTTGCTTCGGGTGCCACTACTGCCGATACCGTGACTACGCTCAGTGCGCGCGCTACCGGCAAGTCGGTGTGACCGCCGGTTTCGAGCCCGCAGGCGGGGGATTCGCGCAGTACGTCCGGGTCATGGACTGGATCGTGCAACGCGGCGTCGAGAGGATTCCGGCCGGGGTCAGTTTCGAGCGGGCCACGTTTGTCGAACCGACCAACACGTGTCTGAAGGGCTTGGCGAAATGCGCGCCGGATCCGCGAGAGCACGTGCTGGTGGTCGGGCAGGGGCCGATCGGCCTGCTCTTCACCGCGCTGTTGCGGCGGCGGGGACTGAGCAGGGTGTACGTAACGGACAGGATCCCGGAGCGGCTGCGGCTGGCACGCCGCCTGGGCGCGGGCGAGGCGTGGACTGCCGGGGAGGAAGCAGACCGCGGTCTTGAGCACGCTACCGAAGGACGGGGCGCAGACGTGGTGATTGTAGCGGCGTCGGCGCCTGGGATCGTTGAGGCATCCGTGGGCATGGCGCGCCGGGGCGGGCGCGTCATGCTGTTTGCGCAGACCTCGCCTGAAGAGCGATTCACGCTTGATGGCAAGAGCGTCTGCGCTGGCGACCGGGCCGTGTTCGGCTCCTACAGCGCATGCGCGGACCTACAGGCGGAGTCGGCCCAGACCGTGTGGGATCCCGCCTTCCCGGTCCAGGAGCTGGTGTCCGCACGGTTCTCGCTGGACCAGTTCGAGCGGGCCATGGACTTGGCCAGCCGGCCGCGCGAGGGGGCGCTCAAGCTGGTGGTGAGCCCGCAGCAGTGAGGTGCGCTTGAAACGCGAGATGCTGGCTGGCGTGCTCTACGGCAAGGAGGAGCTGCGCTTGGAGCACATCGCAGTGCCCAGCATCGGCCCCGCCGAAATCCTCGTGCGGGTGAGAGCCGCTTTGACCTGCGGCACGGACTTGAAGGTCTACCGGCGCGGGCACCACGCGAAGATGATCACGCTGCCCGCTCCGCTCGGCCACGAACTGGCCGGCGAGATTGTCGAAGTCGGCGCGGCCGTGCGGAGTTTCCAGATTGGAGAACGGATCGTTGCCGCCAACTCGGCACCCTGCGAGCAGTGCTTCTTCTGTCGGCGCGACGAGCGCAATCTATGTGAGAACCTGCTCTTCAACAACGGGGCGTACGCCGAGTTCATCAAGATTCCCGCGCGCATCGTGGAGCGCAACACATACCGTGTCCCGGAGCATGTCGACTATCGCGAAGCTGCGTTGGCAGAGCCGCTGGCATGCGTGCTCAAGGGGATGGACGACACGAAGGTGCGACCCGGTGACACGGTCACGGTGATCGGGCTGGGGCCGATCGGGCTGATGTTCGTACGGGTCGCGAAGATCTCCGGCGCCCGGGTGGTCGCGGTCGGGCGCCGGCGGACGCAGCTGGACCGTGCCGAGCATCTCGGCGCCGAGGTGCTGGTCGAGTCCCGCCGGGGCAGCGACCCGACCGAGGAAGTACGCCGCAACACTGAGGGGGGACGCGGGTCGGACGTGGTGATCGAGGCGGTGGGCTCGCCGCACGCCTGGCGCCAAGCGGTCTCGATGGTGCGATCAGGCGGGACGGTGAACTTCTTCGGCGGGTGCCCGAAGCAGACGGTAGTCTGTTTCGATACCGGTCGGCTGCACTACGCTTCTCTCACGCTGCGAGCGACCTTCCACCACACTCCGTATCACATGCGCGAAGCGCTGGAACTGGTGACGCGGGGCGAACTGAACGCCTCCGACTTCATCGTCGGTGAAGCTCCGCTGGCCGACATCGTCACGGTGTTCCAGCAGATGGCGGCCCAGAGCGGCCGTCTCAAGACAGTGATCATTCCTCCGGGGTGACGCGTGCTGCGTCCCGATCCTGGTGAGGTAGCAGGCGCTCGCACACTGCGCTCACCGCATCGGCGGCAACGTCCATCCGCAGGAGGACACCGTCGATCGACTCGGTGCCTGCGGCGGCTTGGAAAAGCGGGCGGAGCCGTTCTGGAACGTTGTCTTCGTCACGGTTCGTGCCGGACAGGTGCTGCAAGGCCAGGATCCGGGTCCACAACTCCCATCCATCGATCAGACACGTCGCGTCTTCCGGGCTTATGGCGTCCTTCCGTGCAAGCGCTGCCAGCGCCTCTCCAGTCGTACTCGCTCCCGATGTCTCGGTGTGCGGCGTGTCGCGAGACCACAGGTAGTCGGTCAACAATTCGATGTCGACCAACCCGCCCGGACGCTGGTCAACATTCCAGGCTTGAGGCCGCGCGGACTCGGCCCTCGTCTTGTTCCTCATTGCCGCGATCCGCTCGCCCAATGTGTCCGGACTCCGCGGTGCGGAAACGGCCTTCCCGATTGCCTCCTTGGCCCGCTCGGTGATTCCTGCGGTACAGGCTACCAGCCTGGCTCGACCCGCCGATTCCGTCGCCGGGACCACGTCCTGAAGCGACACCCCCTCGATGGCCCGGCTCGCCGCCATGCAGGCGTAGATTTGGCGTTGTCCAGGCCGTCCGCGGAGGCCGGAAAGGACGAGTGCTTCGATCTCGCAACCAAAGTTGGCTGCCGAATTCCCGTCAGGATCGTCGGCAGATCTGCCTTGAGGAGCGACGTGAAGGAATTCGACTTCCACGCCCGAGTCAAAACTTAATGCTCTCTTCCCGAATCTGTCCGTCGCGACGACCGCTGTGCCGGATCCCTCCAACCGCTCGTGCTTGTCGGCTAGTTCGGCCTCGGCGCGCCGAAGCAGTACTGACACGGCGCAGTCCGCGACGTCGCTCAGGAGCGGCGGCGCGTCCAATGGGTCGAGACTGCGGAAAAGCACCTGGACGCCCACTCGAAACCGCGAGGTTTCGACCCACTCGCGAAGCCGGTCGACGGCGTCTCCGTACTGCCCCTCATCCAGCACGAGTGTCGCGACGCTCGCCTCCAGGGCGGTTCTGCCCGGGGGAGCCGAATCTGTCCGCGGGTCCAGAAGAACTTCGAGCAAGGAAGGCCTCGCCGTCAGCATTGCGCCGATCTTCGGTGCGGCGACCATGATCTCGGCGACAGTCTCCATTACGTGCAGGTTCGCCTGGAATAGAGTGAACGCCCGATAGCCGTCCGGAATCCGATCAATCATGCGGTCGAATCGGTCGATCGCCAAGTCGGGATCCTGCGTCCCGCACATCGCGATCACAAGGGAGGGAGTGAGCGCCTGGAGCAAGCGCAGCGCCCGGGTGTCGCGGGCCGCGAGACAGCGCCCCGTACGCCACTTCTCGATGATTTCGAAGGCTCTTCCGGCATCGCGGAACCCCATTCGTTCGAGTCGGCCAACACTCTCGCTCGCGCTGCCGTGCGCGAGAGTCGTCGACGCGCTGGCCTCGGTCATTTCCCGCGGCAACTCGAAAAAGGATTCGTATTGCTGCTCGACCTGACGGAGGTGCCGTTCCAGATCCTGGGTGAAGCCAGCTGTGCTGGAGTGACCGAGAAATCGCGCGAGGGTCTCCAGTTCCCCCGGATCCGTAGGCAGCGAGTGCGTCTGCTTGTCGGCCACCATCTGGATACGGTGTTCCACCCCGCGAAGGTAAGTGTACGCGGCGGTCAGCGCCTGGCTTGCCTTGACTTGGATGCGGCCGGATTCCGCCAGCACGCGCAGTGCGGCGCATGTGGCGGGCATTCTGAGCGAGTGATCCGTCCCGCCCCACACGAGCTGGTGGGCCTGGGCGAAGAACTCGATTTCACGGATGCCTCCTCGCCCGAGCTTCAGGTTTTGGCCCGGTACGCCGATTTTCCCGCCGCGGTGCTGCGCATCGATCCGCTTCTTGATGCCGTGCAGGTCCTGCACCGTCGCGAAGTCCAGATCCGGCCGCCATACGAACGACTTGAGCCGGTCCAGGAATGCATTCGCCGCGTTGGTGTCGCCTGCTATTGGACGGGCCTTGATCAGGGCGGCCCGCTCCCATGTCTGACCTCGTTGCTCGTAATACCGCAATGCCGATTCAGTGGAGACCACCAGCGGCATCGAAACCGGATCGGGGCGGAGCCTGAGATCGACCGGAAAAACGCGTCCATCGGCCGTCAGCTCGGCCAGCATCGCAACGAATGAACGCGCCAGCTTGATCAGCGTCGAGGGGATCTCATGGCGCCTGTCCCTCGGCACGGCTGCGGGGTCGTAGAGCAGGATCAGGTCAATGTCAGACGAGTAATTCAGTTCGCATCCCCCAAGCTTGCCAAGTCCCAGGGCGATCAGACCCGAATCCCGTTCGGGATCTTCGGGATCAGCCAGGTCGAGCGCTCCACGGTACGAGAGTTCGGTGAGGAGTTGGCGGAACGCGACAGAGCACGCTGTCTCAGCAAAGCGCGTGAGCGCGGATGTCACCGCTTCGAGATCCCAGACCCGGGCGATGTCGGCGAGCCCTACCGCGAGCGCCACTTTCCGGCGTGCCAGCCTTAGCGATCTGGATACCGAGCTCTGACCGGCATTGAGGGGTAGAGCTTGGAGCTGTGCGATCGTGTCGTCGACACATCGATCAGGCCCTCGCTCCCAAAGTGCCCGCACGTAGCCGGGATCGCGAACGACGCATTGCCCGAGGAAAGGGCTGGCCCCGAAAATGGTCGCCAGCATGGCTTTGCCGGCCGGCGTGCCGGAAAAGGCTTCCGCGAAGTCCCGGTCCGGCCCCGGAACGAGACGATGAACTGCATCCTTCCAGTGCAGCAGCCCCGATTCGACGCGCTCTGGGTTCCCAGTACATGGCCAAGATTCCGGTGCGTCAAACCCTCGCATTGCTATCGCTGCCTGCGGGCCGTCTCCATGCGCTGTCCTGCGCCAAGAGACGCAAGCCAGTCGGTCCCTGCGCAGCGTGCCCGGCGGCTGCACCTGGTGGCAGTTCCATGATCATGCCCGGCATTAACATCGGGGCCGCCATGGGGTCTTCCGTAGAGGATATTACCAGATAAAAACAGCCCCGCTGCTGCTTACCTGCTGGCATGCGGAGACGGCACCGGTGGTATCGTCGCGAACCGGGATGATGCGCATTCCCGAGTCCGGCCAGCCCCGGTTCCCTGCGCTCTGCGCCTGGGGTGGCACGTCCTTGCAGGTCAAGCTGACGGATCGGTGATGTTCGCTAGAATGATGTTCGAATTGGCCTGCGGCTCGAGGATCTCGGCGTCCGGGCGCCGTCCGGGTGCTTTGTGAGCAAGCAAGTGCCGGTATAGGGATGCAGGTAGCAGGTCCGGTTGTTTTGGGCGGTAGTGATTCTCGTTGCGGTCGACCATCACGATTGCGGGTAGAGCCCGAGTGATAGGCTAACGTGGAGGATCTGATGGGAGCTTCGAGTGGCGCCGCGACCCGCGCATACAGGATTCTCGTCGTCGATGACGAGCCCGATCTGGAGCGGCTCGTTCGACAGCGGATGCGGCGGGACATCCGTTCCGGCCGATACCAGATGGAGTTCGCCCACAATGGCGTCGAGGCGCTGGAAATGCTTGGGCAAAGCGAGTTCGACATGGTCTTGTCCGACATCAACATGCCGCGGATGGACGGCCTCACGCTGCTGAAGCAGATTCCCAGTGTCGACTCCGACATTCGCGCCGTGATCGTCTCCGCATACGGGGACATGGCCAATATCCGTACCGCAATGAACCGGGGAGCGTTCGACTTCGTCACGAAGCCGATCGACTTCGATGACTTGCGGGTCACGATCGACCGCACTCTGGAGAACCTCGCTGTGTGGCGCGAAGCCTTGGCGTCACGAGACCAATTGGTAGCTCTGGAGCAAGAGCTCAACGTGGCTCGCAGGATGCAGACGTCGATCCTTCCGGCCAAGTTTCCCGCGAAGCCGGAATACAACGTTTACGCGCACATGGAGGCGGCCAAGGCCGTTGGGGGCGATTTCTACGATGTCGTCAACCTTGAGCACGGGCGGTTGGGTGTGACGATCGCGGATGTATCGGGCAAGGGTGTTCCAGCTGCCCTCTTCATGATGTCCAGCCGCACCTTGCTGAAGGGGTCAGCGATCGGATCCAGGAACCCCGCCGATGTGCTGCGCGACGTCAACTCCATGCTCGTCGAAGAGAATCCGGCGATGATGTTCGTGACCATGTTGTACGCGGTTTTCAATCCCGAAACCGGAGAGTTCGCATATGCCAGCGGGGGCCATGACTCTCCGATCGTTGTGGGCTCGGATGGCACTGCGACCGTGCTCCCTCGGGCGGACGGCATTGCGCTCGGGGTGTTGGGCGAGGCCGAGTTCGCCTGCAACACGGCGACACTACAGCCCGGAGAAACGGCTTTGCTCTACACAGATGGCGTCAGCGAGGCGCAGAACCTGCGTGGGGAACAGTTTGGAATTGATCGGCTATGCGCGGTTTTTGCCGAGAATCCCCCCGAGAGTGCCGAGCACGCCACCGGAGTTATCTTCCAAGCCGTGACGGATTTCGCCGGGAACGCTCCTCAGTTTGACGACATCACGTGTCTTGCCCTCCGGCGCACAGGACCAGCCAAGTGACGCAACGACTGCATCTCACCCTAGAATCCGAACTCACGGCACTGCACGAAGTCTCCGAGGCCGTCGAGCAATTCGGCTCGGAGCAGGAGTGGGCGGCCGATCTGCTCTTCCAGGTCCAGCTTGCCCTGGAGGAACTCGCCAGCAATGTGATCAATCACGGTTACGGTGAACCCGGTCACAAGTTCGAAATTGTGATCGACTCCTCGCCGAATTCCCTCACGATCGAAATCACCGATAGCGCTCGGGCTTTCGACCCGCTCGGAGATGCTCCCGACGCGCAGGTGGATGCTGAACTCGAAGACCGCCGTATCGGCGGCCTTGGCGTGTATTTCGTGCGGACGATGATGGATGAAATGCGTTACAAGCGGGACGGAAGCAAGAACCGCCTGACCCTCGTCAAGAACCGCGAGCCAAGCGAAGTGTGAGTGGTTGCCCTACCTTCGCGCTCGCGGCCAAGTTGGCCAGTTGTGCTCGCAATCCTTGAATCTTGAGGTCGCGTCCCGGCACCGAAATCTTCCGGGACGCGCTCATGCAAGGGCTGTTGCAACGGACAGGATGGGTCGTCTTACGGCCCCCGGATTCCTCGCTGCAATCCGCTGAATCATCCTCTTGGCGGGTTCTGTGGGTGGGCGGGTCCGATCCGTCCACGGCGGGGCGGGGGTCCTTGCAGCCCTGGCCAGCAACGGATTCTCCGCCGTCCTTGCCGCGCGGGGGCGGCCAGCGATGGATCTCGATGAGCGGTTGGCTCCAGGTCCCGTGTCAAGAACCGACTGCGCTGAGCGCTTCCGCCCTGGACTTGTGGATAGGGATGATCTTGTCGAATCCGCTGATCTCGAATATCTCGCGGATCGGAGCCGCCAGCGCGCAGATCACGAACTTGCCGCGCCGCTTGCTGAGCGTCTTGGCTGTCAGCAGAACGACTCTCAGGCCCGCACTGCTGATGTAGGCAAGGTGTTCGAAATCGAGCACAACAACACGATCCTCGTCGTTGATCGAATCCATGAGCGACTTCTCGAACTCTCTAGCGTTCGAACCATCGACACGTTTCCAAGCCTCCACGACCAGGGTTTCGTTTGATCGCTCGGTTACCAAATCCACAACCGGTACCTCCGCAGTCTGAATGACAAGTCAGATCTCAACACCGACCAAGCGACGCACTACCGCCGCAGGAGCCGGGGCTACCAACAATCCGATTAATTCTAGCAGAGTCAGGTAGCAACAACGCTTCAAGCAGTCCAAGCACATCAGGAAAGGATAGAGACTCACCCCTTGCGGCTCGACCCGAGTCGGCCCTGGGTCGCCCGGCATCACCGCCTTGCCGGCGCGAGGGCAGGCGCGGCTGGCAACACCACGCCGGGACAGCCGAGACCCGGTCGGAACGACCACGCGCAGTCCGGCGAATCCGGTCGGGAGTCTCGCTGAATTCAACGAACGGACAGCCGCCTGAACCCACCCTGGCTAGGGCGACGCATCACCGTCGCGCCGGTTCGAGGTGTGCCGAATCGGAACGTTCTCGTCAATCCAGGTGTTCAGCAAGGAACGAAGCTCCTCCGCTTTGCGCGGCATCCGGGCGGCCAGGTCGCGCTCCTCTCCGATGTCGTCGTCGAGGTGATACAGCTCGACCGACGGCGGATCGTAGAACTCGATCAGCTTGTAGCCGCCCGACAGAATCGCAGCCCCGGGTGAACGCGCTTGGGGACTGTAGTGTGGGTAGTACCAAATCAGATCCCGTAGCTCCCATGCTCCCGATTCGATCAATCTGCCAATGTCCCTTCCGTCGGGCGCGGGGAAGCGGTCGGCGTCCAGGCCGGCAAGTCTCGTCACGAAGGGGTAGAGATCCGCGTTGGTCACGGGCTCGTGGACCAGTCCGCCCGGCACGGTATGGCCGGGCCAGCGCACGATGAGCGGGACCCGGATCCCGCCCTCGTAGAGGTGCCCCTTGCCCGCCCTGAGGGGAGCGTTTTCCGTCACGGAGTCCAGGCCTCCGTTGTCGGAAGCGATTACGATGACCGTGCGTTCGTCGATTTCCAGCTCCTGCAGCTTGTCCAGCACGCGCCCCACGCTGTGATCGACAGTCTCGACCATCGCCGCGTACACTGCGCTCTTGCCGCTCGCCCCCGCCGCGATCTTGGCTTGGTACTTGCCGATCAGGTCCTGCGGGGCTTGCAGTGGCGTATGCACCGCATAGTGCGAGAGGTACAGGAAAAACTGACGGTGCTGGTTCGCGTCGATGAAGGCGAGGGCCTCGTCGGTGAGCCGGTCCGTCAAGTATTCCCCTTCCGCGCTCTCGGAGAGATCAAGGTTGGGCATATCCGGATTCCATGTCTGTTCCGGCTTTTGGTAGGGGAAAAAGTAGCTGGACGGACTGCCGTGCGTGTGTCCTGCGACGTTCGTGTCGAATCCTTGGGCTCTAGGCCAATAGGGCTCGTCACCCAAGTGCCATTTGCCTATGCTGGCGGAGATGTATCCAGCTTCTCTCAGCGCCTCCGCCAGGGTCACAACCTCGTGCCGGAGGTGCATGAAGTCGTTGGGCGGCACGATTGTGCCGTCTTCCGGATAGCGATGCCTGCCGATTGCCGTAATGTGACCGGTAAAGCCGACGCGGCCGGGATTCTGGCCGCTCATCAGAGCCGCACGGCTGGGGGAGCAGACGGGGCAGTTCGAGTATGCTTGCGTGAACCTCGTGCCATCGGCTGCGAGTGCGTCAATCCGCGGCGTCTCGTAGAAGGAGGAACCCTGGCAGCCAAGGTCCATCCAGCCAAGGTCGTCGACCAGAACCAAGACCACGTTGGGGCGGGCGGGATCCGGCTCGCCACTGCCGGAGCAGGCGGCCAAGACAGAGAGGGAAAGGAGCAGGCCCAGACCTAGTCTCGTATTCGCTGAGAGCCAGCGCTTGCGATTCGGTGGCGCCCCAAGACGAGCCCGTTCCGGTAGCGGCCCTCCAGAGCTCGTCCCGTTCCTGCTGCGATCCAGTTGCACGGGGAAACCCCGGTGCGTCCAGCCGGCCTGGCCGAAGAAGTCTTTGCCGAGTGTTTCCAATTCGGCCCCATTGTCTCACCAGTCGTAGAGGATGGGGGCGTGGCGCGTCCGTTTCATTGGGACCCAAGACCGGATGCGATTGCTCCAGAGCGCCTCTGAGCGACGAGCGGGGCGTTCGCCACGGCGAGGTTCGTGACGAAGCACCTGCTCCCGGGGCGGCGTCGGTAGCGCGTGGCGATTCCGGATATCAGCCCCCACGACAGCCGTCGGCTACGATGAGGGCGTCGAGCATGCCGAGAGTTAGCAGACGGCGGGTCTTGCAGGCTGGCAGCGCGCTTGCAGCGATGCCGGCCGCAAGTCAGCAAACGGAGAATGCGGTCGCTGCGTCCGATGCCACCGACATCGGCAAACTGCCTCGCGTCAAGCAAGAACTTGTCGATCCCCCGTTTGTGCCGAAACACGAGCAGACCAACCCGGGCGGCCCGGCGATCGTCGAAGTGGAGCTTGTCGTCGATGAAGGCAAGAGGGTGATCGACGAAAGCGGGACCGAAGTTCACACCCTCACGTTCAACGACTCGATTCCGGGTCCCCTGATCATCTGCCACGAAGGCGACTACGTAGAACTGACGCTGAAGAACCCGCACGGCAACGTCTTCATGCACAACATAGATTTTCATGCGTCGACCGGCGGTCTGGGTGGCGGCGCGCTGACCAAGGTGGCTCCCGGCCAACAAGTTGTCCTCCGCTGGCGCGCGACCAAGCCCGGCACGTTCATCTACCACTGCGCACCAGGCGGATCGATGATCCCCTACCACGTCGTGTCCGGAATGAACGGTGCCGTAATGGTCTTGCCGAGGGAGGGTCTCAGCGATCGCGGGGGTAGCCCCATCCGGTATGACAGGGCGTACTACATCGGCGAGCAGGATTTTTACGTTCCCCGGGACTCCCAAGGGAATTTCATGCGGTATGAGCGGCATGCGGACGGAATCGCCGATATGCTCGGGGTCATGCGCACGCTCACGCCGTCCCATGTCGTCCTTAACGGCAGCGTCGGCGCGCTCACCGGCGATCGGGCGCTGAGGGCGCACGTGGGGGAGACAGTGCTGTTCATCCATTCCCAGGCGAACAGGGATTCCAGACCGCACTTGATTGGCGGGCACGGCGACTATGTCTGGGAGCAGGGATCGTTCTCGGATCCCCCCGCCCACGGGCTCGAGACTTGGTTCATCCGCGGGGGCTCGGCGGGTGCGGCAATCTACACCTTCAAGCAGCCGGGCGTATACAACTACCTCACGCACAACCTGATCGAGGCGGTCGAGCTCGGGGCCCTCGCCCAAGTCGTTGTCGACGGCGACTGGGATGACGACTTGATGACTCAAGTCCAGGCTCCCGCGCCCATCCCCGCATGAACGCCCAGGCAGGCCCGAGCCGTTCTTTCCTTTCCGCACACGGCTGAAGTCGGGGATGCGGGCCTGCATTCCGGCTTGCTCATGTCAAGTCTCACGTCGCGCCAGGGCGACCAAGCCGATCTGGCACGTGTCATCGGCTCTGCGGTGGTGCAGGGTCCACGATTGCAACGCGCGCTGAATCCCGGCCTGCAGTCGGGCGGGCCGCCGTGGCTGTCAACCTGTCAGGGACAACTCAGCCGGTTGCTCCTGTCACGGGTTCAGGCCCCTTTTCGGCCGACCACGACCGTCATCCCGATCTCGCGCCAGACACATTCGGCGCCGAATCCGGCCGATTCAAAGGCACCTAGCTCCTCTTCTAGTGGAAAATACGTGTCCTCGTCGGCCCATTCCTCGAAATGCTCGAACGCGCGCTGCTCCTCGACGCCTCGCGCCACCATGTAGTCGGCCCACGCGCGCCACGTGGACTCGCGCGCGGCCGGTTCGGCCGGCATCGTCGCATCGGCATTGACGAAGGTCCCGCCCGGTCTCAGCGCGTCGTGGATCCGACTGTAAAGAGTTCGCTTCGCGCCGATCGTCGGGACATGATGCAGGGCCAGCGAAGCCGCCACACCGTCACATCGCGGCAGCGTCTCGAGAAATGATCGCTCAGAAAACCGCACGCGGCCCGCGAATCGCATTAGACGGTTTCGCGCGCGGGCGAGCATTTCCGGGTCGACGTCGAGCAGTTCGACGGATGCGGTTCCCGCCTCGAGAATCGTTTCGGAGAGAGCACCGGTTCCAGCCCCCAGGTCCAGCACCAGGCCGGAACCGACGCAGGCCAGCTCGCGGGCCGCTACCTTAAGCATCGGCTCGTAACCGGGGATGCACCGGCGAATCATCGCGTCGTATGCGTCGATTTCAATGCGCAGGTGTCTGCGGACCGAATGGCTCATTCGCTTCCACTACCCCGTTGCGAGTCCGACGGCGCCCGAAATCCTCGCCGCCCGCGCCAGCGGAAAGGTGAGATGCCTGGCGCGAACTGAGCCCGTTCAGTCACCCCCTGCCCGCGGGCTTGCCGCGAGGGCGATCCCGGCTGGGATGGTGGTACCGACGGATGGATTCGAACCATCGACCTCCTGATCCACAATCAGGCGCTCTAACCAACTGAGCTACGTCGGCATCTTCGCCAAGGTCGAAACCGAGTGGAGCAATTCCCCTGCCGGGGCGGTGCGATTCGCTCTTGGCTTCAGGATACACGATGCTTCCGGCCAAGGAATGCCTCAGAATGGTTGCATGCTGGGTCGTCGCCGGTTCATGGTGATGTGCGGGGGATTTCCCTGGATTCCTCGCCGACAGGCCAGCGCCCAGAGCGATCGCCCCCGGCCGGGATTCCAGCTGGACTACGTCTTGGCGAATCCACCGCCGCTGCTACCGTCCTTGGAGTACGATGCTCCCGCCCGCATGGTCGTCGCGTTCCGGGGCGCCGGCGCTCAATCCCAATGCGTCGCGGCGATCCGCGTTGTGCTCGACGACGAGCCCGGATTGTTGCCTCTGGCCCTCTGGACGGCGGACTCACATGCGTATTGGCAGGCTCGCGAGGCTTGGCGGCTTCCCGCCTTCCGGGGTGAGGTGAGCCTGGACGGAGACCGATGGGTGCTGAACGCGGCGGGCCGCCACCTGTTTTCGGTTACGCCGGGCCCCCGGACGGGCGAATTGCCTGCGACCCAGCCCGGCCAGTCATGGATCACATACCGGTCCACGCTCGCGCCCGACTGGACTCTAGGCCCCTATGGCAAGGATCGGCCCGAAGTCTGGCGCTTGCGATTCCAGCCGGCCATCCAGTCAACGGCCCACGACCCGGCTCGCTGTGCAACCGAAGGCGGGCTGGACGGTTGGCTCTCAAGGTTCGGCGCGATCGGACCCGTAGCGGCAACTTCCGTTGGATCAGCCCCTGGACCGGCGGAAGAGTTTGTCCGGGCAGTCGACGCGGCCGAGTTGGAACCATTCGCGTTCCGAGGCTATCGAGCCGGCACTCTCGGCTTGGTCCCTAGCGACGGCTTCCCGGCATCGGCGGAGACGCTACAGGCCTACCGCCGCCGCAAAGAGGTCTACCAGACGGGGTTGGTGATCGTTGCGATCGACTCGTTCGCCGGTCTAGCGGAAGCGCAAGCTCTGCTGCCGCCACCGTGCGATTCGCTTCCGAACGCATCAGTTCGGGTGCTTGCCATCCGCGGTTTGAACGACCCCAGGCTGGACGAGGCCTGGTTGCTCGTCGAATGCGTGCTGGCCGGTGAGCGCGTGTGGTACGCAGTCTCGCACTTGCGAGCCGACCTCGAGGGGTCGGCCTTCGGGCGAGAGGTCTTCGGATATCCCACCATGGCTGGCAGCGTTAGCGCCGTCGTCGGAGGCAATCGGTTCGCGGCTACCGTGACGCACGGCGGTAGCAGCTTGTATCAAGGCGCCGGGATCTACGGCGGATTCTCCACGGGCACGTCCCTGGGAGGGATGGCGGTTGCCACGCTCCGGCTGCGCCCGGGCTCGAGCGAGCGACCGCCAAGGGGCGAGCTCGTGGTGCAGCGCTGGTATTATCAGGGTCTGCTCAAGCCGGCACATCCAGCAAGCCTGAGCGCCCTGTTCCCGTCAGCGGAAGGGAAGCCCGGCCTCTGGAGCGGCGTCGGGTCCGTGAGACCGTACAAGGCCACGGTGTTCGACGGCGCGGCGATGCAGCGGCTGCCTGGCGCAGTCGTCTCCGAAGTCGCAGATGTCGGCCCGTACTACCGGCAGCGCTGCGAGGGTCGGCTGCCGTGGGAATCGCGGCCGTCCAGTGGTCAGGGCGGAGCTTCGGATTAGAGCACTTCGTCCTGAGCCCGCTCCAAGCGCTCGTCGATCGGGACGAAATCCCTCTTGTCCTGGCCGGTATAGACCTGCCGGGGTCTGGCGATTCGCTTCTCCGGATCGGCCATGAACTCCTCCCAGTGGGCAAGCCATCCGGCCACGCGGCCGATGGCAAAGAGCACCGTGAACATTTCGGGCCGGAAACCCATGGCCTCGTAAATGATTCCAGAATAGAAATCGATGTTGGGGTAGAGCTTGCGCTTGATGAAGTAGTCGTCTTCCAGCGCGATTCGCTCCAGTTCCATCGCCAGTTCGATCTTGGGGTTCCGGTCCGTGATCTCGAAGACCTGGTCGGCTACGTTCCGCACGATTCTCGCCCGCGGATCGTAGTTCTTGTAGACGCGGTGGCCGAAACCCATCAGCCGCTGCTCGCCGGCCTTCACTTTTTCCATGAACTCCGGGATCCGGTGTTTGGAACCGATTCGGTCGAGCATCGTGAGGACTGCCTCGTTGGCACCACCGTGCAGGGGACCGTACAGCGCCGCGGCCGCTGACGACACGCAGACATAGGGATCGGCGTCCGAGCTCGCCACTTGGCGCATGGTCGACGTCGAGCAGTTCTGCTCGTGGTCGGCGTGCAGGATGAACAAGGTGTCGAGGGCCCGGCCGAGAATCTTGACGTGTTCCGCCCTCGGCTCCCGGCGCGTCCCATTCCAGAGCATGTGGATGAAGTTCTCGCTGTAGCTAAGGTCCCAGTTCGGTTCCGGGTACGGGTAGCCCTGGCTCTTGCGGTAGACATATGCCGCTATCGTGGGGATCTTGCTGACCAGGCGCACGTGCTGGCGCTTCCGGTTGCTGCGGCTCTCAATATTCTTGGCGTCCGGATAGAACGTTGACAGGGCGGCGACCGTGCTGACCAGCACGCCCATCGGATGCGCGTCGTACAGAAACCCGTCCATGAACTTCTTGACGTTCTCGTGCACCCGGGAGTGCGCCATCACATCCTGGTTCCAGATCTCGAGCTCGTGGCGCGTTGGCAGTTCCCCGTTGAGCAGCAGGTGGGCGACCTCGGTGTAGCTGCATCGTTCCGCGAGCTGCTCAATGGGGTAGCCGCGGTACCGCAGGATGCCCTTGGCGCCGTCGATGTACGCGATCCGGCTCGTGCAGGACGCCGTGTTCGTATAGCCCGGATCGTAGCTGAGCATGCCGAACTCGTCCGGGTCTTGGCGGATCTGGCGGAGTTCTATGGCCCGTATCGAGGAGTTCTGGATCCGAAGTGGGTAGTCTTTGCCTGTGCGGGAGTCGTTAATCGTCAGCTTTCCGTCTTCCAAAACCGTCTCCTCGCCACGTTGCGCACCGGACCAGCGTAGACCGTCAAGGATACCAAATGCGCCCTGCCGGAAGTTCGAGATCGCGCCCCCGGGGTCCATCTCGGGCGGGCCTTTAGTCGTTGCAGGCGCTGATGTTTGCCCGTGGGAGGGAAGGCCCCCGCGACTCTCTCGAGGGCGCGGCTGGATGCGTTTCCCGCTGTTGCGCGCGGCACGCAAGAATCTCGACGGCTTGGCCCTGTGGCTATAATCCGATGGGGATCGACCGTCCCCTTGGAGGAGTCCATGACCCAAGTCTGTAGTTCGCGCGCCTTGCTGCTCGCGGTGTTCTCGCTTGCCGCGGCGACCGCCTATCAATCGGCCAACACCGAAACCCTGATGGCCGATGCCGCGAATCGGCTGCTCGAGTCCCTCAATCGCATGCAGCGGATGGGTACGGTGTTCCCGGTGGACGCGCCCGAGCGCACGAATTGGCATTACTTTCCCGAGACGGGCTTCACCGACGAATACGGATACGTTCGCAACGGGATCACGTTCAAGGACATGGATCCCAAGCAACGTCATCTGGCGTACGGTCTGCTCAGCACGGGCCTGGGCAGGGCCGGTTTCCTGAAGACCATGAAGGTCATGGCCCTCGAGGAAGTCGTCCGTGTGATCGAGGATGACCACACCGGCTACCGGGACACGGAGCGGTTTCATTTCACAGTGTTCGGTACGCCCTCGATGAGCGGCGACTGGGGCTGGCGGGTCGAAGGGCACCACGTGTCGTTGCATTACCTCATTCGTGGCGGCAAGCTCGTAGCGGCGAGCCCCACTTTCTTGGGCGCGAATCCGCACGAGGTGCCGCAAGGCCCGCACAAGGGAATGACGGCTCTTCAGCGCGAGGAGGATCTCGCGAGAGCGTTGCTGCTGACCTTGGACCCGGCTGCACGCAAGCGGGCGATCTTCGACAGCCAGGCCCCGTACGACATCGTTACGCTGGCCGACAAGCGCGCCAAGATCGACGGAGACCCGCAGGGTGTCCCGGCGTCCGCGCTCAGCGAGGAGCAGTACGCGGACTTGCTGGATCTCATTGCCGAGTACGCCGACACGATGCCGCCCGAAATCGCCGCCCGCCGCATGAACGCCGCCAGGGACACGCCGCGGGATCAGCTCTTCTTCGGGTGGGCCGGCAGTATCGAGCGCCCGGCAGCGAAACCCATCGAGATCGGCAGCAAGACCACCGAGAATCGGCACCTGGCCGGCAACTACTACAGGATCCAGTCCCCGACGTTTCTCGTCGAATACGCCAACACGCAGAACCAGAGCAATCACAGCCACGCCGTCTGGCGCGACTTCGAAGGGGACTTCGGGCGCGATGTGCTGGCCGCGCACTTCCGTGGCAGCGGGCATGCGGCCGCCAACGCCTTCGGCGACTGATTCAAGACGCGGAAGCTTCGGCGATCCGCCGGGACCTCCCCTGCGGTCAATCGCGGATTCGGACCGTGCGGCCGCTCGTGGCTGACTCAATGGCCGCGTTGGCGATCACGAGAGCTCGTCTTCCGTCCTCAAAGCCGGGAGACGCGGACGTGCCGGACTTGAGAGCACTTACGAATGCGTCGATCTCACGGATGTAGGATTCCGCATAGCGCTCGATGAAGAAGTGGTGCAGCCGATCGCGTGCCGCCGTCCCGCGGTCCGTAAATCGCTCGATGTTCGTCGTGGACGGATTCGCTGAGACGAGCATTCCGTGCTGGCCGAAGAGTTCGACGCGCTGGTCGTAGCCGTACGCGCACCGCCGCGAGCAGTTGATATGGCACAGGCCGCCCGAAGCCATCCGGAGGATGACCATGGCTGCGTCGACGTCACCGACCTCCCCGATCCGGGGATCGATCAGCACGCCTCCCATGGCCGTGACCTCGGCCGGATCTTCGCCGAACAGGAACCGCGCCATGTCGAAATCGTGAATCATCATGTCGCGGAACAGCCCGCCGGAAACGCGCAGGTAGTCCAGTGGCGGCGGCGCGGGATCGCGACTGGTGATCACGGCTTGCTCAAGCTTGCCGAGTTCCCCGCCGATGGCAGCCTGGCGCACGGCGCTGTGGCTCGGGTCGAAACGCCGGTTGAAGCCGATCTGGACGAACGCGCCGGTGTTCGCCACCACCTTGGCACAGGCTTCCACGCGCTTGATATCGAGGTGGATCGGCTTCTCGCACAGCACGGCCTTGCCCGCCTTGGCCGAACGTTCGATCAAGTCGCAATGCGTGTCGGTGGCGGAGGCGATCAGCACGCCCTCAACCGCCGCGTCTCCGAGCAGATCGTCAACTGAATCGACGGCCTTGCTGCCCGTTTGCCGCGCCGCTTCGGCACTGGCCGCCGCGTCGATGTCGAAAATGCCGGCGAGTTCCACCTCCGGGTGTGCCGCCAAGTTTCTCGCGTGCATGCCGCCGATGCGGCCCGCTCCGAACAGTCCGAGTCGTAGCATTCCGAGTCGCGGCTTCAGCTGTCTTCCTCTGTCCAGGCAGGCACGACGTTGAGAGCGTTGGCGCGGCGTGGCCGGGATCCCGGAAGACGAAGGAATTGCTCTGCCTCCTGCTGTGCCGAACTCTTGCCGTGGCGTCGCCGCCGTTCGTAGCTCGCGCCGACGAAGGCCGTGAACAACGGTTGCGGCTCAAGCGGCTTGGACTTGAATTCCGGGTGGAACTGGCATCCGAGGAACCAGGGGTGGTCAGGCAGTTCGCAGATCTCGACGTAATCGACCTCGGGGGTTTCCCCGGTGATGCGCATGCCGTGACGCGTGATGATTTCTTCGTACTCCGGCCGGTTGAATTCGTAGCGGTGCCGGTGACGCTCGCTGATTCGGTCCGTGGCGTATGCGCGTTGAGCGAAGCTGCCTTCCTCCAGGCGGCACGGCCAGGCGCCGACCCGCATCGTGCCTCCGAGATCCTCGACGCCCTTGAGCTCGCGCAGCTTGAGAAAGACGCGATCCGTGGCCTCGGGGTCGAATTCCGCCGAATTGGCGTCCGGCACGCCGCAAACGTTGCGCAGGAACTCGATCACCATGGTCTGCATGCCCAGGCAAATGCCGAAGTACGGCACGTTGTTTTCGCGCGCGTAGCGGATCGCCTCGATCATCCCTTCGATTCCGCGGATCCCGAAGCCCCCCGGAACCAGGATGCCGTCGTAGCGGTCGAGCTGCCCGGCGCAGGTTTCCCCGGTGATGCCTTCGGCCTCGATCCAGCCGACATCCACGTCGAGCCGGTGCGCCAGACCTCCGTGCAGCAGGGCCTCCTTCAGGCTCTTGTAGGAGTCCTCGTAGTCGACATACTTGCCGACCACGGCGATCTTGACCTTGTCCTGTGGAGTCCGCAGGCGATGCACCATCTCGCTCCACGGTTCGAGATTGCGCGGTCCCGCCTTCAGACGCAGCCGATCCAGCACGATGTCGTCGACTCGCTGCTCTGCGAACTCCAGCGGCACCTGGTACACGGTGTCCACGTCCCTAGCAGCGATGACGGCATCCCTGTCGACGTCGCAGAACGACGCGATCTTCTCGCGGATCTCGCGCGAGAATCCGCTCTCGGTGCGGCAAACCAGGATGTCCGGCTGGATCCCCAGGGCTCGCAACTCCTTCACGCTGTGCTGGGTCGGTTTTGTCTTGAGTTCGCCTGCCGCGGCGATGAAGGGCACGAGCGTCACATGCACGAACACGCATCCTCGGCGCCCGACTTGCTGGCGGACCTGGCGGATCGCTTCGATGAAGGGCAGTGACTCGATATCGCCCACCGTGCCCCCGATTTCTGTGAGCACCACGTCGATATGTTCCGTGGAGACCTTCTCGATCTGCTCGCGGATTGCGCCCGTGACATGCGGGATCACTTGCACGGTCTTGCCGAGGTAGTCGCCCCGGCGTTCCTTGGCCAGGATGCGCTCGTAGATGCTCCCGCTCGTGGCATTGTTCGCCCTCGTCAGCACGGCGTGGGTGAACCGCTCGTAATGACCGAGATCGAGATCCGTTTCGGCACCGTCGTCGGTGACGAACACCTCCCCGTGCTGGAAGGGACTCATGGTGCCCGGGTCGATATTGAGGTAGGGGTCCAGCTTCTGCAGCGTGACCCGCAACCCGCGGCATTCCAGCAGGTTCGCGATCGAGGACGAGGCTATGCCCTTGCCGAGAGACGAAACCACGCCGCCCGTAATGAAGATATATTTCGGCTGGACCATCAGCCAGCGGCCCCGACAGCACCCGCTCGAAATTCGCTGGATCTGCCGCGGCTTGCAGCGCCAGTCGGACCGTCAACCGTTCCGCCCGGAACTCTATCTAGGCTGCAAGGGGTACCAGCCATAGCCCGGAACATTCTCAAAGATACCATATGCCATGCCGCCCAAACCTGCGGATTCGATGCCCTGGAACGAACTTGCGAGCTTGCGTTTGCATCGCCGATGGTATGCTGATTATCGCCAGTGATCACCGGGTCGGTCGGCGCATCGACACGTACTTGGCTCGTGGCAAGGGATTGCCAATGAAGGGCAGGCAACGGAATTGGCGATATGGCGGGCCGTTAGCGCTCGTTGCGGCGCTGCCGTTCTGCTTCCCGCTGGTTGCTGCCGAGGTCGATCCCGCTCTGCGCCTCAACCCGGAGAAGGAAGACTCCTCGGTCGAGTTCAGCCGTCGCGACACGATCAAGGTCGATGTCGAGATGGCCTTGATCAATGTCACTGTGACGGACCCCACCGGCCGCATGGTGACGGGCCTCGACAAGGATCACTTCCTGGTCAAGGAAGACAACAAGATGCAGGTCGTCGAGCAATTCGGGGCGGAAGAGGCTCCGCTCTCGCTCGCGGTTGTTTTCGACGCCTCGGGGAGCATGGGATACAAGATGAGCAAGGCTCGCGAGGCTGTTGCCCAGTTCTTCAAGACCGTGAATCCCGAAGACGAGTTCTTCTTGGTGCAGTTCAACAATCGGCCCGAAATGGTGACCGGCTTCACCGATAGCCTTGAGGAGATCCAGAGTCGGCTCACGTTCGTGCGGTCGAAGGGCCGCACCGCCTTGCTCGACGCCATCTATCTCGCCCTCAGCCAGATGAAGCAGGCCAAGAACAGCCAGAAGGCGGTGCTGGTCATTTCGGACGGCGGGGACAATTCCAGCCGTTACACGCCGCGTGAGATCAAGCGGACCGTCCGCGAATCGGATGTGCAGATCTACGCGATCGGGATTTACGAACCCTTCTCAAGCCGAGGGCGCACCCCCGAGGAAGCTGCCGGCCCGGGTCTGCTTACCGAGATAGCGGAAGCCACCGGCGGGAGGCAGTTCGCTGTCCAGAACGTCAACGAGTTGCCTGACATCGCTGAGAAGATCGGAATCGAGCTGCGCAACCAGTACATTCTCGGCTATGTTCCGGAGAACACCCAGAAGGACGGCAAGTGGCGCCGGGTGAGAGTTGAGATCAAGAGGATTCGCGGGATGCCTGAACTCAGGGCGTACTACCGCAACGGATACTATGCTCCGACCCGCTAGTTTCGTCTGGCGAGGTTCTCCACGGCACTCGCTGGCGGGAATTGTCCCCGCACTGCTAGGGCTCCTGGCGGGGGTTTGCGCTGCGCAAGACACCAGGGCTCCGAGCGAGGAGGGCTGCGAGCCGGGCGTGACGTTTTGTGTGGAGACGGAGCGCGTCGTCCTGCACGTCACCGTGGTTGACCGCCAGGACCGCTTCGTGACCGACCTGGCAAAGGAATCGTTTGTCGTCTCGGAAGATGATCGGCGCCAGGAACTCACTTACTTCGCGCAGGAGGATGTGCCGGTCTCGATCGGCCTGGTGATCGACAATTCCGGGAGTATGCGGGAGAAGCGGCGCGACGTTAACGCGGCGGCGCTCGAGTTCGTCAAGGCGTCGAATCCGCAAGACGAGGTCTTCGTGGTCAATTTCGACGACGAGGCGTACCTGGACCAGGACTTCACGAGTAGCCTGGATCGCCTGCAGGATGCGCTGCAGAGAATTGACACCCGGGGCGGCACCGCCTTGTATGACGCCACCAGCATTTCGCTTGACCATCTGGTGGCGAAGGGTAAGAAGGAATACATCAAGCGGGCACTGCTGATCATCACGGACGGCGAGGACACGTCCAGCCGGATGGATCTCGAGATTCTTGTTCGGAAGCTGCAGGCCAGCGACGTGACGATTTACGGGATCGGCCTGCTCTCGGACGAGGAGCGCCGCGCCGCGAGGCGGGCCGAGCGGCACCTCAAGCAACTGACAGCGCCGACTGGCGGGCCCGCGTATTTCCTCGACAGCTACGAGGAGGTCGAGCCCGTCGTGAAACGCATCGCGGCTGACATCCGCAATCAGTACATTCTCGAATACAACCGTCCCCAGGGGGGCCCCGCTGGCTACCGGCGTATCCGGATCGAGCTCAGGGGCGGCGCAAAGAGCAACTCCGTGCGCTATCGGCCGGGCTACTACGCTGATTGACTCCACCCGGTGGAATGACCCTTCGAGCTTGGTGGGAGGCCGGGTGCTTCCTTTGGCAGGCCAGTCGCGGCTACCGCTTGCGCCCTTGGTGCAGCCCCTACCTGCGGTGGCGCATCGAAACGTATTCCGGGATGGACGCGGACGCGATCAGGCCGGGCACTTTCTGGGGCTTCCTCTGGCGGGAGCGCCGCCGGCTGGCCGACTATCTCAGATGGACCGGCGTCATGCGCGCCGGCGGCACACTGCAAGCTACGCCTCGCCAGCCGCCTGAAGCGCCGTGATTGCCGCGACGTAGTAGATGTCGTCCACCGAGCAGCCCCGGGACAGGTCGTTCGCCGGTTTGTTCAGGCCCTGCAGGAACGGTCCCAGCGACTGTGCCCCGCCGAGCCGCTCGGCCAGCTTGTAGCCGATGTTGGCGGCGTTCAAGTCGGGGAACACCAGCACGTTTGCCCGCCCCGCGACCGGGGAGCCGGGGGCCTTGGAAGCGCCCACGCTGTCAATCAGCGCCGCGTCGGCCTGCAACTCGCCATCGATTTTCAGCCCTGGGGCACGCGCCTGCACGATGCGCAGGGCTTCGATCACCTTGTCGACCATGCTGTGCCGCGCGCTACCCTTGGTCGAGAACGACAACAGCGCCACATAGGGTTCCGCGTTGAGCAGGCTGCGGCTGTTCTTTGCCGCCGCGATCGCGATGTCGGCGAGTTGGCTGGCGCTTGGGTTGGGCACGACCGCCGCGTCCGCGAAGACCATCACTCCTCCGGCGCCGAACTGCGGGTCGGGATGCACCTGCACCATGAAGCTGGAGACCAGCTTGTATTGCGGTTGCACGCCGACACACTCGATCAGGGCCCGCAGGGTCTCGGCAGTGGTGTTCTTGGCGCCGCCTACCAAGCCGCAGGCGTCCCCGTTCTCCAGCATCAGGGCCGCGTAGTAGAGCGATTGACGGGCAACTTGCTCCGCCTCTGCGAACGTAACGCCTCGAGAGCGCCTGCGCTCGTGGTAGATCTGCGCGTAACGTTCAGCCATGCCGGAGTTCTCCGGGTGCGAGCAGTCCACGCCGGGAGCGCACTCGGTGTTCGTGCTGACCAGCACCGGTTGCACCACGCCGTCGCGTGCCAGCCTTGCGCACGCTTCGCGCACGCGTGGGTCGTCGCCTTCCGGGAACACCACGCGGCACCGCTTGGCGCGGGCGCGCTCGACCAAGCCAGACAAGTAGCTGGGCATTCCTTAGATCGTAGCGATTGCCGGAGCGCGCTGCGGAACCGCCTCGCCCCCTGTAGGGCTCAGTGGCCTTGGGGGGCCGACCGACGCTCGCGCTTCGCCACGGAGCAAGCGCGGCAGGACGATTGGAAACGCCCCTTGCAAAGCAAAACGGCCGCGAGGGCGGCAAGAGCGAACAGCAGAATGCCGAATGTCATCTAGCCAGCCGATTCACCGCTCGCGGGGCTCATCGCGCCAGGAACGGCGGGTTCAACCGCGAGAACTCGTGGTCCATGGGATCGAGGCCGCGCTCTTTCAGTTGGTCGATGCACTCTCTCACACTCGCCCCGGCCGCCTCAATGCGCTGCAGCGCAAGATTCTGTGGGGAATAGACCTTCATCGCAATGTAACTGCCGACTGCGGCGTGTCGCGTCGCGAGGCTGAGCTGGTCGGGAGCCCTGCCGATCAACTCGCTTAGGTCCTTGACTGCGGCCATTACCTCCCTATAGTAGCCAAACCGTGGCGGGCCGCTTCGAGGGTCATGCGGGTCTCTGTTCCCGATGGCCCGCCGCTGTTTGGCGAGTGTTCGCTCCCGGGTAGGGAAGCGCTCGGCGGGCGCGCCGACGCTATCGCCGTCATTCGCGATACGATGCGCAAATGGCTCGGGCCCGAGCATTGGTTCCAGCGCTGTACCTTTCCTGCTTGGCGGCATTCAGCGCCTGGGTCGCCGCCAGTTCCTGGGGGACTGTGACGGGCTATCGCAGCGGGTACGCCCTCGACCGGCAATTCGAAGCGGGCCCGGCCCTGGCCAATCGGGTGGTTCTCGTCGTGCTGGATGGCTTGCGGACAGATCGTGCCGTCGAGCTTCCGGCGATGCGCTCCCTTGCCGGTCGCGGCGCCTCCGGCACGGTGCGCGTCGCGCTGCCCTCGCTGTCCAATCCCGCGCGGGCCGCGCTCGTCAGCGGCGCCTGGCCCGCAGTCAGCGGCGTGACAAACAACTCCGCATTCGACCCGCCCCCCATCCAATCCTTGTTCAGCTTGGCGCGGCGGCGGGGAATCGAGTCCGCCGTAATCGGAACCGGATTCTGGCGCCGGGCGTTTGGCGAGCAGATCGACGTGATCCACGCGTTCACCCGCCCGCCCGATTCGATGGAAGTCGAAGCCTTGACCGCGTGGCAGACCCAGGCATGCGACGAGGCGCTGGAGCACCTTGGTGCTTCCTCGGCTGCGCTGAGGGTTGTGGGCTTGCTGGCCGGCGACGACGCGGGGCACGAGTATGGAGGCGAATCGGAAGGTTACCGAGCGGTGACCGCCGTCGTGGACCGCTGCCTCGGACGGCTTGTGGACAGGCTGGGCCACGATGCGACGATCGTGGCAGTCTCTGATCACGGCCACGTGGATCGGTGGGGGCATGGAGGCCATGGCGGCGAAGAGCCGGAAGTGCTGCACGCCCCATTCGCCATGGCGGGCCAGGGTGTCCGCCGGGCGGACCCATTCGATGCGGAGCTAGTCGACATCGCTCCAACGGTCAGCGTGCTGCTGGGCCTGCCGATTCCGGCCAACAACCAGGGGCGGGTTCTGTGGGACGCGCTGGAGGAGCGGGCGGGCACGGCAGCCAGGCTGCGGGACCTTGAGGGCGCCCAACGGGAAGCCCTGGCGGCTCACATGCCCGACCGGGCGGCTGCCCTCGCAGCGCTCAAGGCCGGGCGGCTTCCGGTCTCCGTCGTGGCGGCGGGGTGGTTCCTGGCCCTCATCATTGGCATCAGCCGGACCGGGCGTCTTGGCGCTGACCTCATCGCGATGGCAGTCTTCGCGGCGGTCTACGGTCTCTGCTTCTATGTCTTTCAGCTCGGGTATTCGATCAGTTCGGTCGTCCGACAGGAGTTTCTCTACAGCTTCTTCGGCCGCAACGTCCTGGCGGCGGCGCTTGCCACCGGCGCGGCGTCGTACTGCCTGCAGCGTCTGGCGCCGCCGGACCGTGCATCCGTCGCCCGCCTGGCCGTGATCCTGACAAGCGTGTTCGCCCTGATGGTCACCTACACCTACTATCGTCACGGCCTGCGGATGGAAGGGTGGATGATCGAGATCGGGCCCGGGTTCAAGGCGTACATGGACATGCTTGCGATCTGCGGCATCGTGACCGGTGCGTTGCTTATTCTGGGATTTCGGACTCTTGGGTCGAGGAAGGGCATCGACGCGTGACGAGCGGACTCGAAGCCCCTGCGACCAAGGCGGTCTATTCCGTCGGTGATCTGACGGCGAAGATCAAGAGCACGCTCGACAAGGATTACTCGGACGTCAGGGTCAGCGGCGAGATTTCTGGCGCCAAGCACTCCCCGAGGGGTCACTGGTATTTCACGCTCAAGGACAAGCAGGCGGAGATCGCTTGCGTCTGTTTCCGGGGTCGGGCGCAGTACCTTCGGACGAAGCCCACCGACGGTCTCGCCGTCGTTGCCCGAGGGAACGTCAGCGTCTACGAGCGGCAGGGCAAATACCAGCTGTACGTCGCGAGTCTGGAGCCTCAGGGCGTCGGGGTGCTGCAGCGGGAGTTCGAGCGGCTGAAGGCAAAGCTGGGAGCCGAGGGGCTGTTCGACCCGGAACGCAAGCGCGAATTGCCTTTCATGCCGCGCCGGATCGGGCTGGTCACCTCGTCCGCCGGCGCGGCCATAGCCGACATGCTGACGGTATTGAAGCGTCGATTCCCCGGATTGAGCGTCCGTCTCTTCCCGGTGTCGGTGCAGGGCGCGGATGCCGGCGAGGAAATCGCCGAGGGCCTTCGGTTCTTCAGCGAGCAGCCGTGGGCAGACATCGTCATCGTCGGCCGCGGGGGCGGCTCGCTTGAAGACTTGTGGGCGTTCAACGAGGAGGTTGTCGCGCGCGCCATCGCGGCTGCAGAGATCCCCGTGGTATCGGCTGTCGGACACGAAACGGACTTCACGATCGCCGATTTCGTTGCCGACCGGCGCGCTCCGACTCCCTCGGCGGCGGCGGAGCTCGTCGTGCCGGAGGCGCGGGCTATCCTCCAGGGCTATCGAGATCTCGAGTTGCGGAGCGCGAAGGCGATGAGCCTTCGGCTTGAGCGATTGCAGACACGAGTCTTGAAGACCAACCTCGACCGCGCGGCGCGAATCGTCGAGTCCGCCGTCGGCGGATCGGGCCAGGCGCTGGACATCGCCGCGGAAAACCTCCGTGACAGCATTCGCGGTCGGCTCGAACTGCGCCGCACCGCCTTCGACCGGGTCGAACGCAGGCTCGCCCAGCTCGATTTGCGTGTTCGCCTTGCCCGGCAGGGCCAGCGCGTGGGCGCGGCGTGGCAGCGCATCATGCCTGCAATCAGGAGAATCCTCGACCAGCGATCCGCGAGGCTGCAAGCTCTTTCGCGCAGTCTGGCCGGACTGAGCCCGGTCGCCATCCTGGAGCGCGGCTATGCAATCGTGAGAACCGCGCACGGTACTGCGGTCAGGGAGCATAGCCAGGTCACCGTTGGCGACACGCTTGACGTACGGCTGCACCGCGGCAGCCTCGATGTCAAGGTTGAGAATGCGAGGTCAGAGGCGGCAGGCCATCCTGAATCCGATTCCGACAGCGTATAATCGCCATAGGCGAGACTGTATCGCTGGCGGCTCCCATGCATCGAAACCACCTTCTCCTGCTCGTCCTCGCGCTAGCGCTGCTGGGCTTTTCCTGCGAGGCCACGTCGTTGGTCAACTCCGGAGCGTCGGTTGACGCCGCGGTCGAGCAAGCCCCCCTTCCGGATTTCAGCCTCGAGGACCTGGACGGCAATCTGTTGACCAACAGCGATCTTGACGGCAAGGTGTCGCTCGTCAATTTCTGGGCCACTTGGTGCGGTCCCTGCAAGATTGAGATGCCTTGGTTCGTCGATTTCCAGCGCCGGTACAAGGATCGCGGCTTCACAGTCTTGGCGGTGTCCCTGGACGAAGAAGGGTGGGACCCCGTCAGGGAGTTTGCCGACGAATTCAATTTCAACTTTCCTGTCGTGCTCGGCGATGACACGTTGGCGGAGGATTTTGGCGGCATTTGGGCACTACCGACGACATTCATTGTCGACAAGTCCGGGACGGTGCTGTACCGTCACACGGGCTTGGTTTCGAAAGCAACCTACGAATCCGAAATCGAGGGTCTGCTATAGGCCGGCCGTCGCTCCGCGACGCTGCTCTTGATCCGATCGGCCGGCAGCTTGGTTCGAACTGTTCCTGCCGGTGGCCAGCCGGCTCTGGCTCCTCGCTTTTCCGATATGATCTTGGGCGATGCAGTCTGCTGGAGCACGCTTGGACCGGAGCGGCTGTGTCGCGACGATCACGCTGGACCGGCCCGAGACGCGCAACGCGCTCGATGCCGGGACTGTTGACGAGCTCTCCGGGCACCTGCGCTCTATCGCTGCCGACCCGGATGTTCGGGTTGTCGAACTCGCCGCGGCCGGCACGTGCTTCAGTGCCGGCGCGGATCTCCGCGCGATGCGCAGCATGGGGGCGGCTCGCGTTGAGCAGAACCTGGGTGACTCGCGCCGCTTCGTCGAAATGCTCCGCCTCCTGCACTCGCTGTCCAAGCCAACGGTCGCCCGGGTGCAGGGAGCTGCGATTGGCGGCGGTGTCGGCCTGGTGGCCTGCTGTGACATCGCGGTCGCCTCGGACGAGGCGTTCTTCCGCCTGAGCGAAGTGCAGCTCGGACTGGTGCCCGCGATGGTCGGCCCCTACCTCATCGAGGCCCTTGGCGTCCGGATGGCAAAGCGCCTGATGCTGACCGGCGAGCGGATCGACGCCCGCAAGGCAGCGCAATGGGGACTGGTCCACGAAGTCGTGGCGCCCGATCAACTCGCGGAGGCGACTGGCGCGGTCATCCGCCGGCTGCTGCGCGGGGCGCCGGGAGCCTTGGCAACCTGCAAGGCGCTCGTCGCCGAGATCTCGGATCGCCCGCTCGACGACGCCTTGAGAAAGCGTACAGCCCAGATTCTGGCGGATCGCCGCTCGTCCGAGGAAGGGCGGGCCGGCGTGCGCTCGTTTCTGGACAAGTCCCGGCCGCCGTGGGCCAGAGCGGCCGCGACGCCAAGTTGCGACCGCTGAGTCCAGGGGACGGCAGCGCGCGGCTTCCGAACCTCGGCTACCGTAAGGGCAAGGGATGTCCGGCCAGCCTGAATTGCCCCAGCCGACGTCGACCGACGACCTCGAGGCCCTTCCGAAGGCGGAACTGCATCTCCATCTCCGCGGTGCCATTCCCGGCTGGTACCTCAGGCAGCAGTTTCGCAAGTACCGTCCGGCCGAGGTGATCGCTTCGGCCCCCCCGAAGCAGCTGGCGTGGATGCTGGCTCACCCGGGGGTACGACGAATCGTCCGCTCGGATGATCCGCAAAGCGAAATCGACAGCCTATTTCGCCGCGGGACGTTCCAGGAGTTCCTTGGCGCCTATCTGTTTACCGGATATTTCGTGCGCCAGGTCGAGGACTTTCGCAACCTGGTCCAGGCGGTACGGAGCGAGTTGCGGCGCCAGAACATCGTCTACGCGGAGGTCACGGTCTCGCTTCCCGAATACATGCAACAGGGCATCGAGTTGAAAGATCTTCTGGTGGTGTTGGCGGAGGACCCGGCCGAGCCTCCCCGCGTACACTGGATCGTCGATCCTGTTCGTAGCTTCGGGCCCGAAGCCGCAGCATCGCTGGTCGAACGAATCCTGCCCGATCGGCCGCAATCAGTCATCGGCTTGACGCTTGGCGGCGCCGAGCACCTGCACCCGCCCGCTCCCTTCCAGAGGGCCTACCAGATAGCGAGGGAAGGCGGGTTGCGGACCACGATTCATGCGGGCGAGGCGCTGGGGCCTGAGAGCGTCTGGGATGCCGTGCGGATTCTCGAAGTCGAGCGGGTTGGTCACGGCGTGCGGGCCGTGGAAGATTCGAACCTCGTGCGCCACTTGGCGGAGCGGGGAATCCCCTTGGAGGTCTGCCCGACCAGCAATGTCTGCACCGGCATCTATCCTTCGCTGGAGGAGCACCCAGTGCGGGAGCTGTTCGAGGCCGGCGTGCCGCTCAGCGTCAACACTGACGATCCCTCATTCTTCCAGATCTCCCTCGCCCGGGAACTGGCCAACTTGCGGAACCTCGGCTTCTCCTGGCCAGAGATTGGGGTGGTGGCCGACAACGGCTTCCGTCAGGCGTTCGAGCCAGTGGCCGCCAGGACCCGCCCGGGTGCTTCCCCCGGGAGCACGAGCTAGCGCATTTGTTGGGGCATCGCCAGTTTCCCTCGCAGCGAGGCCGCGCTCTCGATGTGCTGGCGGTCCAGGAATCCCTTCAACTCCGCAGGCAACTCGGCGGCGCGTCCGGGATCCCAGAAACTGGCCGTGCCGACCTGGACAGCAGTCGCGCCGCACAGCAGGAACTCCGCCACGTCTTCGCCGGTTGCGATACCCCCCATTCCGATGATCGGGACGTCGACCGTGGCGGCGACCCGGTGGACCATGTAGAGAGCGATCGGCTTGATGGCAGGCCCCGACAAACCTCCATAGCCCGTGCTCAAGAGCGGCTTCCTCGACGCCGCACTGATGGCCAAGCCGCGCAGGGTGTTGATCAAGCTCAGGCCGTCCGCGCCAGCGTCGACAGCCGCGCGGGCCATTTCCGCAATGTCGGATACGTTCGGCGAGAGCTTCACGATCAAAGGCCGGCGCCGCGCCGCCGCTTTCGCCGCCGAGACCGCTTCGGCCAACGCGCCAGCGTCCACACCGAATTCCAATCCCCCCCGATGGGTGTTGGGACAGGACACGTTCAGTTCGTACGCGGCGAGCCCTTCCGCATCCTCGAGCACGCGGAGGACTTCGACGTAATCTTCGATCCGAAAACCGAAGACGTTGGCGACCACGGGCACGCCGAACTCGGCGAGTTGAGGCAGCTTCTCCGCGACGAACGCTCGCACCCCGATGTTCTGTAGGCCGATCGAATTGAGCATTCCCGAGGCCGTCTCCGTGACTCGCGGCGAGGCGTTGCCTGCGATCGGTTCTCGGGACAGGCCCTTGACCACGATGGCGCCGAGCTTCTCGAGGTCGGCGACGGGGGCGAATTCGACGCCGTAGGCGAACGTGCCGCTGGCGGCGAGGACCGGGTTCTTCAGATCGACGCCGCAAATCGATGTGCTCAGATCCGCCACTATCGCATCCGCCTGTTTGGCATCACCCAGTCGTTTGCCGCAGGAGACCTGAGGGGACTACTTGAATGGTATGGCATGAGGCGGGCATGGCGAGCTTATCAGGAACGTAGGCTCATGGCCACAACCGCCGGCCAGCCGTCCGCCCGCTTCAAGCCCTCGAAAGGCGTCGTTGGCCATTGCTGGCCGCGGCGAGTCCGACACCGCAGAATGCAATTGCCCTCTCGCGCAAGGTTCGGGTTCGGCTTGGCGGGTCCCGAGCGGGCCCTGAAACGCGCCGCCCCTCCGAGAACGCGTTCTCACCCCCGGCAGTTGGCATTCGGGACCAACCCCCGCTCCGTATCGGATCAGCGGTTTGGAATATAATTTTCGTTGACGGCGGCAAGCCAGTTCGACTTGGTTATTGTCGGCGGGGGAATCAACGGGTGCATGCTGGCCCGGGCCTCCGCCGGGGCTGGCTTGCGCACTGTCCTCGTCGAGAAGCGCGACTTCGGCGCGGGCGTCACGAGCCGGTCAACCCGCCTGGTCCACGGTGGGTTGCGGTACTTGGAGAGGTTGCAGGTAGGCTTGGTGCGCGAGTCACTCAGGGACCGTGAGAGGCTGCTGAGGGAATTTCCCGGGATCGTCGAGCCACAGGCTTTCTGCCTGCCAGTCTACCGTTCGGATTCGCGCCCCTCCTGGCAGCTCCGTGCAGGATTGGCCCTGTACCATCTCCTTTGCCTCGGAGGCAGTTTGCCGCCACCGCGAAGGATCACCCCTGCGGAGACCCTGGACCTGTTCCCGGGCTTGGACCGCCGGGGCTTGGAGTGCGGATTCGAGTATTTCGACTGTCAAGCGACGTATCCCGAGAGACTCGCTCTCGAAGCGGCCATGCAGGCTGCCGAATGCGGGGCGGAGATCCGTAACCACACATGCGCCACGGGCTTCGTCGTCAGTGGTTCCCGGGTCGAGGGCGTGCGCATCGAGAGCTCATCCGGGACTGACGAACTGCGTTGCGCCCTGGTGGTGAACGCGTCCGGCGCCTGGGTCGACCGCGTGCTAGGGCGACTTCCCGGATTCCATGCCGACTCGTTGCTCTCCCTGGTCAACGGCACCCATATCGTGGTGCCGGGGATTCCCGGCTCGCCGCGCAGCGCCGTGTACCGTGAGGCGCGTTCGGACAAGCGGCCGTTTTTCATCATTCCTTGGCGCGGCCTTTACCTGATTGGAACGACGGAATCGTTGTTCACGGGGAATCCCGACCGGACTGCCCCAACGGATTGCGACATCGCGTATCTGATCGACGAGACGAACCAACTGTTTCCCAGCGCACGCATCCGGCCCGAGAGCGTCCTTTACGCCTATTGCGGCTCGCGGCCGCTACTGAGGTCGTCAACCGGCAACTTGCAAGCGATTTCGCGAGGTCACCAAGTGGTCGATCATGAGCGAACCGACGGCATTCAGGGCTTGCTCACGATGGCCGGTGGCAAGCTCACGACTGCGCCGACTTTTGCCAACGAGACGCTGCGCTACGTAATCCGCAAGCTGGGCGTGGCGCCAGCCCGGCCTGTCGCACCTATCCCGCCTCCCAGCATGGACGGCGTGCCGCCACGCATAGCGCGGATATACGGGCCCCGAGCTCCCGAGCTGCTGCGCTACTTGCAGCAGTCGCATGGCCGTGATCTCCCACTAGTCGAGGGCTGCGAGACGACCTGCGGGGAAGTGCTCTTCGCGGCGGAGCGCGAGAAGGCGAGTACTCTTGGCGACATCCTGCTTCGCAGGACGGGCATGGCATTCGACGCCAGCTACCAGTCGTCGTGGGCGCGCGAGGCGGCAGAAGTCGCCGGTACCCACTTGGGATGGGACCGGCAGCGCCGGGATTCCGCTTTGGAGGGATACTTCAAGGAGTTGTCGGAAACCTTGCGAGATCGGTGAATCGGTCGGATCGGGCAAGCTTGCATCGGCTACGATGGCGTTGATGAGCGGCATCGACGGGCCCGAATCCCCTGCGGTTCGCAAACGGCGGGTGGTCCGGATTCTCCGCCAGCTGGACCGGGACTATCCGCAAGCGGAATGCGCCTTGCGCCACTCGAGCGCGTGGGAGCTTCTTGCCGCGACGATCCTGTCGGCGCAATGCACGGACCAGCGCGTGAATCAAGTCACGCCCGATCTCTTTGCCGCGTACCCCTCTGTCGAGGCACTCGCGGGTGCGCGGGTGGAGCACCTGGAGGAACTCGTCCGCACGACCGGGTTCTTCCGCAACAAAGCCAAGTCCCTCAAAGGCTGCGCACAACGCATCGTGGACCACTACGGGGGGCAAGTGCCCTCGCGCATGGAGCAATTGCTGACGCTGCCGGGCGTAGCGCGTAAGACCGCCAACGTTGTGACCGGCACGTGGTTTGGGAAGGCTACCGGTGTCGTCGTGGACACGCACGTGCAACGGATCTCGCAGCGCCTTGGCCTGACCGAAGAGAAAGACCCCAAGAAGATTGAGCGCGACTTGATGAAACTGCTGCCGCGTACTCGCTGGGTTCCCTATTCGCACCAGATCATTCATCACGGGCGCAGGGTATGCAAGGCCAGGCGTCCGCAATGCGACGCGTGCGGATTGGCGGAGCTGTGCCCGTCCGCCAGCCAGGAGCGGTAACGCTGCGGCTCGGACAGGGTCAACGCTTCAGCGAGGGTCGCGGGCGTCCGGGATCGGTCGGCTTCAGAGTGGGCCGTAGTTCAAGGCGAACCTTGTTTCGCAGATCAATACGATCCCGTTTCCGTGAATTGGCGTCGGTGCGCAACACGAAGATTCCCCCCTTGCCGGCCTGGACGAGGCGCGCGTCGCGGCCTCCCACTCTCAACGAGTACGTCTCGCCCTCCTGGAGGCCGATGAAGTAGATCGCCGCCGTTTCGGGAGCACCGCCGCGGCCGCCTGGCCACGAAAGCACGACCCTTGCGGGTGGAACGACGGGCACAACGGCGGCATCCGGGAAGAACATCGGCGGGAGGCTGTCAAAGTCTTCCGATGCGGACAGTTCATCTCCAGCAAGGACCTGGAGCCGCCCGTGGGCATAGCCGATCCATGTCGATGGCCGCTGCCAGCCAAGGCGTGCGTACAATCGGCCGCGCACTGGATCATGGGCCAGCATCGGCGCCGACTGCGGCGTCAGTCCCGGCAAGTAGGGGTTGACCCAGAGGAACTCGTACGGCACCGCCATGGGCGAGCGCAACAGGTAGTGGTCGTCGTGGACCAGGCCCTGGAGGAACTGAAACTCGCGCAAGTTCGATTCGTAAGCGACCAGCAGCATGTCTGCGATTCGGTACAGGGGCGCCTGGACGCTGGCGAGTTCCTCGTCGGTGCCGAAGCGCGAAGGACGGCGCGCGAGCCCTTCGGACGTCTCGATGTCGAGCGGGTAGTAGCCCAGCAATCGTGTTCGGACCAGCGCAGCCAGCGCTTGGGCGGCCGGGCGCAGCAAGTCGGTATCGAGATTGCGACGGACCGTCAGGCTGGTCTCGAGAATGGCGATCAGATCGGCTCCGTCGTCGCTCAGCCCTCCGCGTTCGAGGGACGGCCGGATCTCGCTTTCCCAGTGCGTTCCGAGCAGTTCGGACAGGGCGGCCTCCGATCCTGCCCAGTCGCCTGCGAGAGAAATTGATGCAAGGATCGCAGCTCGCAGCAAGCCCGGATCGAGGCTTGCCTGTGGCAGCACCTCACTGACCGCCCCGGCCATCGCATCACGGACAGCCGCCTTGGCCGCCGCGCCGAAGCGTGGATGGCACCAGTCGTAGACCAGTGCCGCCAGACGCAGGTCGGAAGCAGTCGCGATCCCGTCCTCGGCTAGCTGGCGACTCCATTCGACGGCCCGCTCGGCAGCGGCCGCGCTGCCCTCTACCTGGAAGCGCAGGGCGTCTACCAGGGGCTGTTCCGGGAACACGGTCCCGGCATCGACGTGGGCGCGAAGCGCCCGCCAGCGCAAGGACTCGCGATCGACTTCCTTGCTGAGCCTGGTCAGGCGAGCCGGATCCAGAAAGATCCTCGGGTGCTCCTCATAGACTCGAAATTCGGCTTGCCCGGAAGCCTGGCCACAGCAGGCTAGCAGCGCGCAGCAGGTGATGGCGACGCGGGAAGCACGCATCCAGCATTCATTGTACGGATCTCCGTCCCGCCCGAATCCGGCGTTCAGGCCCGAAACCGTAACGTTGTTTGACCAGTCTCAACGAACTGTGAAGCAGTACCGGCCGATGTCGCGACCAAGCGCTGTGTGGGCAATTGCCGTCGGGCTCGGCATTCTCTCGCTCGGCGGTGGCACGGCGCTCCAGGCCGAGTCGGCCCCGACTCTCCAGTACACGGTTGTTCTGGATTCTCCCTCCGTGGGCCAGCGGCTCTCGCTGTCCCGCGCGAGGCCCAAGGGAGAGCGCCAGGGGCCCCGCCGGGCGCGGGCGACCAGCGACGAGTTTATCGCCAGGGCTGTCAAGCGTTCTCAGGAGAGCGTTGTCAGTGCGATCGAGGCCGAAGGCGCCGAGATCCTCGGCTCCGTGCAAAACGTGTTGAACGCCCTCTTCGTTCGCGCGACGCCTCGTCAAGCGCAAGCCTTCCGGGGCCTTGACGGCGTCAAGAGCGTCGTTCCCGCGCGCAGCTTCGACTTCCAGATCAACGCCGTTGCGGAAAGCGACATTCTGCGACTCGGCGCGGCTCGCTTGCGCCCGGCCGATCTGAACGCCGACGGATCGGGTGTCAGGATCGCAATCATCGACTCGGGTCTCGACTTCGATCACGAAGCGTTCAAGGACGACTCGCTCCCTCAGCTTATCGGCTATCCCAGGGGCCGTCCGGAGCATCTGCAGTTCGCGAGCAACAAGATCGTCGCGGTCCGCAACTACATGCACCTGCAGAACTCGGCCTTGCCCGACACATCCGCGCCGGACGATCTCACACCCCGCGACTTCAGCGGGCACGGCACCTCCGTCGCGATGATTGCCGCCGGGGCGCGTGTCCAGATCCCCGGAGGAGGGGAGATCGAGGGCATCGCGCCGAAAGCCTACCTCGGCGTATACAAGGTCAGCGGTACACCGGGAATCCACCCCGGGCCCTCGTCGCAGGCTGTGATCGCGGCGATCGACGATGCCGTGACCGACGGCATGGACATCCTGAACCTGAGCCTGGGCGTCCCTGCCCGATTCCCATGGCATGCCGCGGGCAGTGACTGCGGAGTGGCCGATGAATCGGTGGGGTGCGATCCGTTGGCGGTCGCGGCCCAGAGCGCGGTTGTCGATTTCGGTCGGGTCGTAGTCGCTGCTGCCGGAAACGCCGGCGACAGGGGCTTGCAGCAGTCTCCAACGAGCAACACGATTTCCTCGCCCGCCATCGCTCCCGATGTCATCGCGGTCGGAGCAACCGTCAATTCGCGGCGCTTCGTGCAGACCGTCCGCGTCGGTCTGCAATCGTTTGCGGCAATGACCGGATCCGGCCCTGGCGTCGACGGAGCCTTGTCCGCTCCCGCGACGCTGGCAGCCGATTTCGGGGACGGTCTCGGCTGCGATGCGTTTCCGGATTGGTCGCTTCGCGGGCGGATCGCCGTGATCGAGCGCGGGGAATGCTGGTTCGTGGACAAGGTCGAGTATGCCGCCGAAGCTGGCGCCGTCGGAGTGGTGATCTACAACGACCAAGGCTCCGGCGAGCTGATCGAAATGGCATCGATCGAGGAGACGGACATTCCGGCCTACTTCATTGGCGCCAGCGACGGAGCCTTGTTGGTTGCGGAAGTGGGATCCGCTACGGAGGACTTGACGGTGACGCTCGACGCCACGCTCCTGTCTCAACCGCTGGATCCGGCGTCGGTTGCGGATTTCAGCTCGAGGGGCCCCACTCCGGGGTTGAACATCAAGCCCGACATCGTGGCGCCCGGCGCGTTCATCTACTCAGCGGCTGCTGACCGCCCTTGGCGTCTTGCATGGTTTCGGCCGGACGGCTTCCATCAATCCAGCGGCACGAGCTTTGCCGCGCCGTTCGTGGCGGGAGCGGCGGCGCTCGTATGGCAACAGCATCGCAACCTGACGGTTCGCGAGATCACTTCCGCCCTGGTCAACAACGCCAGCCAGTCCGTCTTGGAGGGCGGTGCATCCGCCCGTGTCGCTTCGGTCGGCGGCGGGTTGCTTGATTTGGAGAAGGCGCTTGATCCGATTGCGACGGTCGAGCCGCCCACGGTTGGATTCGGACCGCTGCCAGCCAGCGGCCTGCCGGTATCAGCGGACGTTCTGATCACCAACCGGAGCCAGGAGGATCGATCCTACACGCTGACGGTTGTTCCCAGGGACGCGGACACGCGCGCTGCCGTCACGGTTGACGGAATGAGCAGCGCGGCTTTCGAACTGGGGCCGGATGAGTTCGTTACGGTACGGGTCGCATTGACCGGTCAGTTGCCCGTTGCCGGCTCATACGAGGGGCATCTGAAGCTTGCGCGCCAAAGCGATGGCACCCACTTGCGAATCCCCTATCTCTATGTCGCGGGCGACGGCCAGGCGCACAACGCCTTCGCGCTTGCAGGGGAAGACGAGTACGGTCTTGCCGGCGAGCCCGCAGTCAAGACCCTGCTTGGCAAGTATGTTGACCGCTTCGGCGTGCCGGTCGCCTCGCTGCCGGTGTCATTTGCCGTTCGAGAGGGAGACGGGACGATCCTCGAATCTTCGGCGGCCACCGACGAATTCGGGCTGATCAGCGCCCAAGTCGAGTATGCTACGGCTTCCGGACTCCAGTCCGTGGTTGCCACGGCGGGCGGCATCGAGATTCCGTTCTGGTTCGAGGGGAACGTACAAGAACCGGTCATCGAGGAAGTGATCAACCTCGCCAGGTACGAATCCGGCTATCCCGTCGCGCCGGGTTCGGTGGTGGCCGTTTTCGGCACTGGATTCTCGGAGTTCGCGGGAGTGGCCCCAGCAGAGCCGCTACCGCTTGCCCTCAAGGCCGCGAGTGTCAGTCTCGATTTTCCGGAACAGGGCGTCAGCGTGCCGGCCCCGCTGTTCTTCGCCAGCGACCGACAGATCAACATTCAGATTCCCTGGGAATTCGCGGGTCTGAACTTCGCGTATCTGAAGGTCCGTGTGCGGACTAGGTCAGGCGTCCAGTTCGTGTCGGAGCCCGTCGTGGTGGATCTGGCTGACGTGTCCCCTGGCATCCTGGTGAGCGAGGGCGCCTCGGGCGTGATCGTTCCCGAATTGTGGCATCCGGACGGCTACCCGGTAACCCGCGAGGACCCGGCCCGGCCCGGAGACGTCGTGATCGCGCTCATGACGGGGAACGGTCCGCTCGAAAGCGCCGTGCCGACAGGTCGTGCCACCGCGGACTACGTTCCGACACGGCACCAGCCAGTGGTGATGGTCGGTGGGACCGAGGCGGCTGTCGATTATTCCGGATCGGCTCCGGGCATGGTTGGCATCTACCGGGTGGACTTCATCTTGCCGCAAACCCTGCCCAGCGGCGAGCCGGCATTGCAGGTGACCGTCCACGGCGCCCCCAGCAACGTCGTGAAATTGCCCGTTCTGTAACAGGCGGACCACCCGGATCCTATTTGTCGCCGAGTTTCTCGCCCGGGCGGAGTAGGCTGGGGCGCTTCTGCTGGTGGGTGCTGGCTGCGTCCGCCTCTTCGCGCTTTTCCTGCTCGAACTCCCGTCGCCGCTCGGGCGCCATGCTCTCCTTCTGGCGGCGCTTGGCGTCCACTTCCTCCGCCAACACGTCTCGCTTGCGAACACCGAGGTCTTCAGCCAGCAACTCCATGCTGTCCTCGGTGATGCCGATCGCGTCTTCCAGGACGAATTCGTAACGCCAAGCGTCCTGGACGGGCTCGGCCGCCAGCGCTGCCAGACGAGACGCGAATCCCCGTTCGGCCTCAAGCAAGCCCTCGAGCGCTCCGTCCATCTTGCGATTGCGGGCGAGCGCGTCGTCGATCACGTCGTCGATCGCTTGAATGATCGAGCTGTACTCGGTCAGGGACCGATGGATCCTCGCTCCTCGTCCCGCTTCGGCTTCCTGCATCGACTGGTCGATGAGCTCCAATCGCAGGGCGGCGAACTTCACGTACGCCTTGATCCGTTGGTCCACCTCTTGGTGCTCCCTCAGCGTATCCACTTCGAAGTCGGTCAGAAAGTCTGCTCCGCCTGGCAGTTCCTGTGCGGTCGCGAGAGCGATCGGAAATAGGGCGAGCAGGATGCATCGAGTTGACATTGGCTGAACTCACTCTACTTCTTCGGGCTCATGATTCCAAGCAATAGCTGGTGGTTTGCCGTCTCGACCCGCTCGATCGCGCCATCGAATGCTTCCCGATCCTCGGGATGCGCCTCCCGGCGGGCGTGGTGCAGTTGTTGAAGCAGCTTCCGCGTCCGGATCTCGGCGCGCTTGAAGGGACCTGGGTTTCGCCGGGGGTTCCTGCCCGTGCTTTCCAGCGACTTGACAGCTAGCTCCACCGCATCGCCCAGCGCATCGAGCTCCCCAGCACCCTTGTCCAGATCGTCCATCCTGTAGGCTTGCGTTGCCGCGTCGATGCGCGACTGGGCGAACTCGAGCGCCAGGCGGGAGCGTCGCTCACGGTCCTGGGTGGCTTCGATCGGAGCGAGTCCCGGATGCTGCGCCGCCTGGCACACCAGCCCCGGGATCCAGGCCAGAATCAAGCACGCCGCGCGGAAAGTCATCGCTTTGCGAGAACCTTGTCGATTGTCCGGAGGCGCTGTTCGGCCTTCCACACCTCGTCCGGCATTGCCGGCTCCAGCGCCAGGAACGCGCGATAGGCAGCTTGGGCCAGCTCGTACGACTGGAGCCGGTCCAAGGCTAGCGCCTTCAAGTACATGCTCGCGGGGGGCGGCGTGCCAAGCCGCTCCGACTCTTGGAGGGCTCGTAGCGCCATTGGGAAGTTACCAAGCTGAAACGTGGCCAGCGCCAGGCCGTTCCAGGCGTCCTGGGACTGCGGCTCGGCCCGGGCTGCCGCATGATATTCTCGTGCGGCCAACTCGTAATCCTGCTTCTTGAGCAGCGCGGTGGCGTAGCGGACGCGACCCTCGGCGTCTTCCGGGTCGGCCTCTGCCGCCAATCGAAGCTGGGTTCGGGCCGCATCGATCTCGCCATCCATGCGGTAGGCCTCGGCCAAGGCGCCATGTCGCGCGGCGGTCGGCTCAATCGCCAGCGCCCGTTCCAGCGCGGCTCGGGCGGCGCGCGAATTTCCGGCCTCCAGCAGTCGAATCCCGAGATCTTCCTGCACCGCGGCATCCTCGGGCCTCTCCCGGGCGTAGCGCCGGTACAGTTCGAGTGCGTCCTGCGTGGCGCCCGCCCGTTCCAGTCGGTCGGCGATACCCGGCAGGGCGTTCTGGAACTCCGGATCGATGGCTGCCGCTTGGAGGTAGTAGGGAACGGCCTCCACGACACGGCCGCTCTCGATGAGCGCTTCCGCTAGGCCGACCAGCGCCTCCAGCGACACTCCGTCCCGTTCGAGAATCTGCCGGTAGGCCTCGCTGGCGGCCTCCCAGTCCCGTGCCATGCGCCATGCTTCGGCGGCCAGCGAGCGGGGGTCGGGATCGTCGGGACGGGCCGCGGCGACGGCGCTGTACTCGGCGGCCGCTTCGGCGAACTCGCCCGCGCCCATCAGTAATGTGGCGAGATTGTGCCTGGCCGGGATCAAGTCCGGCTGTTCCTCGGCAATCAACCGATAGTGCCCGATCGCGGCCTCTTCAGCTCCTGTCGCCTGGCAGGCATACGCCAGGTTGAAACGGGCGTTGACGTTTCCGGGGTCCTCCTCAATCGCGGTTTCGAGGTGGGGAATGGCTGCGGCGAAGTCATTTCTCTCTAGCGCTTCGGCGGCGTTTCTGAGGGCGTCCGCCTGCAGCACGCCGGTCCCGCAGAGCAGCGCTGCGACTGCAATCAAGCGACGCACGATTCAACTGTAGACCATGCAGGCTTCGCGCGCTTGCGTGTTGCGCCTATGGGAGGTGGGCGAGCGCTTCCGAGGTTCAGCCGCGCAGGGCTGTGAGCAGGTCGATGGCGCGACGGATGTCCGCGCGCTGTTCCTCCCCAACGATTTCGCGTTCAATTGTCAGTGGCCCGGTGTAGCCGATCTCTCGCAGCTTGGCGACGAACTGGTCCATGCCGACATCCCCGTCGCCAAGGGGAGTCTCGCGGCCCCACTCGCCCGCAACCTCGGGCCACGTGCCGTCCTTGCAATGCACAGTCAGGACGTGGTCCCTGAGTGCGTCAAGCGCTTCCAACGGCGCTCCGGACCCGTACAGAACCATGTTGGCGGGATCAAAATTCACCCGCAGGTTGGGACGGTTGACGGCGGCGATGAAATCCAGCATCTCCTGGGGCGACTCTTGGCCGGTCTCCATCGCAAACGTCTGGCCGTTCGTCTGGCAGTGATCGCAGATTCGACGCATGAGCGCCACCATCGCCGCATACTCCGCGTCCAACGGATCGGCAGGGACGAAGCCGATGTGCGCCGCGAGGCCGGGCACACCCAGAGTCCGTGCGAAATCGGAAACCGCGTAGGTTCGGATCTCGCGCTCGTGGCGCGTCGATGGCGGCACGTAGCCCACGGTCTGGGCGCAGATCGGAATGCTCGCGTAGTCCTCGCCGCTGAAGCACATCACGACCGTGACGACGGTCAGGCCGTGTTCGTCCAGCACGGCCTTCCAGCGATTGGCAGTGGCGTCGTCCAGCGGGCATTCGCCATGTACGCCGAGCTGACCGCACGACACTCCGAGCGAACTCACGGAAGTGGCGATCTCGGCGGGCGGAGCCTCGACGCCCAGGTCACCGCCCGTCCAGAACATGAGACCGACTTGCAGCGGTTCCAATCCAAGCATGACGGTCATTATAGGGTCGGTTGTCAGTCCGTGTCGCTCAAGTGGCACGGCTGACCCACGAGGCAGCTGGCGCCGGGAATCCTTCGCAAAGGAATTGGGCGGATACCGTTCCCCGGCTCGCCGAGTGCCAGCCGGCAGCTCTTGGACCCTGCTAGTCGATGTCTACCCAAGCGCTCTTGGCGTGGCTCTCCAGAACGGCCTCGACGACCCGAAGCTGCCGGAGGCCCGCCTCGAATCCAGGCAGGCCTGCCGCCAGCGAGCGATCCCTGCACGCGGCGTAGAATCGGCGGAAGAACTGCTTGAACGTGTCGGCGTATCCCTCGGCGTGGCCGCCCGGCAGGTCTGCGAACGTCGATGCCTCCCGCTCCATCAGGGACGGATCCTTGACCAGCAACTCGTTGTTGCCGTCACGGCGACCGATCCAAAGTTCGTTCGGTCTCTCGCCGTCCCAGGTCAGACCGCAACGGCTCCCGTAGATCTCCATGAGGAGCCGGTTCTTGCGTCCCGCGGCTACCTGGTTCACAGTCAGAGCGCCCCGCGCGCGGCCGTCGAACCGCAGCAGGATCGCTCCGAAGTCCTCGGTGGTGATCGGGCGGTCCTCGTAGTCTTCCGGGGCGAGCATCTTGCCAGCGTAGGTCTCGATCGGCTTCTTCGGCTTCTTGCGTATCGGATGGAAGGTCGCGAGTTCCGCGCATACCGCGCGGATGCGGCTTCCAGTCACGTGCTCGAGCAAGTCGCACCAGTGCGACCCGATATCGGCCATTGCCCGCGAAGGGCCCCCGACCTCAGGCTCGAGCCGCCAGTTGTAGTCGGTGTCGTAGAACAGCCAGTCCTGCGAGTAGCTGCCGTCCACCGCCAGCACGTCGCCGATTGCGCCGGTGGCGACCATACGGCGCATCTGGGCGACGTTCGGATAGAAGCGTAGGTTGTAGCTCGTGGCATGGACCACGTCCCTGGCGTTCGCCAGCTCGACCAGGCGGGCGGCTTCTGCCGCTGACATCGCCAGCGGCTTCTCGCAGATCACGTTCTTGCCTGCGTCGAGGGCGTCGCGCGCGATCGGAAAATGGGTCTTGTTGGGCGTGCAGATGTGGACGGCGTCGATGCTCGAGTCGTCGAGCAGCTCGCGGTAGTCTCCGGCAGTTCGCGGAATGCCGAGTGTTCTGCCGAAGGTTGCGGCCAGCTCGGCCGTCTGGTCCGCGATCGCGACCACCTCCGCGTCGTTCTGCCGCCGGATGTTTTCGACATGCACTCGACCCACGAATCCCGTTCCGATCACTGCAACGCGCAATTTGTCCATCCAGGAATCCTCCGACGAGTTGATGACCGGTGTTCCGGCCCGACCCAGTAATCGAGTGTAGGCCCGCGTCGGCCGTGAATTCAAGCCCGTCCCTCGCCGTGCCCGCCGCAGGTCCGGCAATTCCGCCAGTGCCCCCGCCTAGCGGCGCCGGAATCTGGATTCAAGGTATTCCGGCGGTCAGAAGTGCATTGCGCACAAGAACCTAGCTCGCTACTCCAAAAAAGTGCTAAACTGTCGTGGCAACTGACCATGATGCTAGGTCTCGTCAGTGCACGAGCGGAGTCGGCCCGAACGATTAGAAGGCGGTACCAGGCGCGGGCTCCTTCTCCGGGCCGGTGCGGCTGCGTCCTCGTGGGCCTGACTGCCCTTGAGCCAATAGGCCCGCAACGATGACAGCCCGTTCTCTTCTGTCGCTTTTCTCCCACGATCTTGCGATCGATCTGGGCACCGCGAACACGCTTGTCTACATCGCAGACACGGGGGTCGTGGTCAACGAGCCCTCCATCGTCGCGATCAAGAGCCAAACATCCGAGGTCGAGGCCATCGGATCAGAAGCCAAGCGGATGCTAGGTCGCACGCCCGGCAATATTACCGCGATTCGCCCGATGAAGGATGGCGTCATCGCGGACTTCAAGATTGCCGAGCGGATGCTGACATACTTCATCAACAAGGCGCACAACCGCAGGATGATGGTTCATCCGCGGATCATCATCGGTGTGCCCAGCCAGATCACGCATGTTGAGCGGCGGGCGGTCGTCGATTCGGCGATGCGCGCCAATGCGAGCGAAGTCCACCTGGTGGAGCAGGCAATGATGGCCGCGATCGGCGCCGGACTGCCGGTGAGCAAGCCCTCCGGCAGCATGGTCGTTGACATCGGCGGCGGTACCACCGACATTGCGGTGATTTCTTTGTCCGGGATTGTCTATTCCCACTCGGTTCCGACTGCGGGCAACGCGATGGACGATGCGATCACCCAGCACATGAAGCGCAAGCACAATTTCATGATCGGCGAGCACACGGCGGAGAGGATCAAGATCGCGCTGGGGTCTGCCACCAAGCTCGACAAGCCTCTGACGATGGAAGTCAAGGGCCGCAATCTAGCGCAAGGAGTACCCCGCGCCGTAACTATTTCTGATGGCGAGATTCGCGAGGCGCTTGCCGACTGTGTCGACCGGATCATGATTGCGATACGCGACGCGCTGGAGAACACCCCGCCGGAACTCAGCGGGGATATTTGTGACGCTGGCATCGTGGTGACCGGAGGCGGCGCATATCTGCGCAATCTCGACCAGCGCATTCGCGACGAGACGGGAGTGGCGGTGTCGATCGCAGAGAACCCGCTTCAATGCGTCGTGCTCGGCACCGGTCGACTGTTGAGGGATTTCGATTTGCTCAGAAGAATTTCAATCGATTAGCAACGACGGAGGCGAAGGGCGGAACACAGTGCAATCACTGATCACGCGCAACCTGAACGGGATCCTTCTGGCGATCCTCGTGCTCGGCCAGATCGTCGCCATCGCAAGCCAGGTCCGCACTAGCTCCGGCACAAGCCGATTCCGGTACTGGAGCAGCACCCTCCTGCAGCCCGTTCAGGCAGCGGTGCAGACGACGGTCCGCGCCGTGTCCTCCTCGTGGAGCCGTTACGTCTGGCTGGTCGACGTGCGCGAGGAAAACCAGCGACTCGATTCGGAAGCGTCGCGGCTCCGGATCGAGAATCATTTCCTGCGGCAGAAGCTGTTGCGCTTCCAGAGCCGGACCGACGTGGATGCCTACAGCCAGAGCATCGCCTCGCGAACCCTCGCCGCTCGCGTCATCGCTCGCGGCCCGAGCCGTTCCACCCAGGAATTGGTGCTGGACGTGGGTAGCCGCGACGGTGTCCGGACTGGCTTGGCAGTGATCACCCCGGACGGCATCGTGGGTAAGGTCCAGGCCGTCCATGGCAGAGCAAGCATGGTTTTGCTGATCAGCGACTCGGAGGCTGGCGTCGGCGTGGTTCTGGAGCGTAGCGGGGAGTCGGGAGTCCTCCGGGGAACCGGCTACGCGGAGTGCCGTGTCGACTACATCGGCCCGCAGGTGAGCGTCCAGGTGGGAGAGGCCGTCTATACCTCCGGCCTGGACGGAGTGTTTCCGGGCGGCTTGCCGGTCGGTCGGGTGACTGTCGTCGGGCCGGGGGTCGAGATGCAGGCGATTGCGGTGAATCCGTTTGCCCCGCTCGATCGCCTGCAAGATGTCTTAGTCGTGATCGAAGGGGATCACGAGGCCCTCCCGGAAGAAATCCTGACCCGCATGCAGAGCACCGATCAGCCGGATTCCGGCAGTTCTCCCCGTGTCGGGAGGGTTATGACGGAGACCGATGCCGACCGGATTAAGCAGGCGTACCGCAGGACGGTCGAATCCCAAGGCCGCAGTGTGGGGCTGCTAAGTGGGACCGGGCCACCGGACTTCTCGGATGCCGCTGATCCTTTGCGGGCGTCCCGGGGAGGCGGCCGAGATTCGCCGTAACGATGTCCGCCCCCAGCTTAGCGAAGACCCTAGAATTCGCCAGACGGCGGGACATCTCTCCTTGGTTCGCGTTCGGATTGGCGGTGGTGGCCTTGGGTCTCCAGGTCTTCCTTCCGACATTGGTGCCCATGCTGAGCGCGCTGAACCTCCCGTTCCTGGCGGCGTTCTACCTCGTGCTCGCGTACCGGCAGGTGATTCCGGGAATGGTGGCTTGCCTGATGATCGGGTGGGCTCAAGACGGCTCGACCCATGGCCCGGTTGGCGTCTACGGGTTGGTCTACGTCGCGCTGGCGTATCTGGGCGCGACAGCCGGTCAGTTCTTCAAGCTGGAATTCGCCATGGTGACGGGCATATTCGTCGCGCTGGCGTACTGGCTGCACGAACTGATTCTGTTCGCGATTCGCGGCGATTTTCTTCTGGGTCAGCCCGCGCAATGGGAGCTCGGGGCATGGTCCGCCCTGGCGGGCGTGCATGCCGGTCTGGCGCTGGTGATCTATCCTGTACTTGATCGCTGGAGGCGGGACTGATGACTTGGGGCCCGAAGACTCAGCGTCGCGTCACGGTGCGCCGCATTGTCTGGTTTCAGGCGGTGATCTCAGCTGCGTTCCTGTTGCTCCTGCTGGCGTTTTGGAAAATCCAGGTCGCCGACAACGAGCAATACCGCCAGCTCGCCGAACAAAACCGGATCAAGGCCCTACCCATCCCCGCCGCGCGCGGCAACATTGTCGACCGCTACGGCAGGGCTCTCGCGCGGAGCCGAATCGCGATGTCGGCCGTGATCGACAGGGAAAGCGCCGAACCCGAGAATCTCGGCCGGATCGCCGCCCGCCTCGGACTCGATCCCGATCTGCTTGCGGAACGGCTCTCGGACGCTTCCGCGTACAGCAAGTCCCGGCACTTCGTGCTCAAGGAGGATCTCTCGGTTGCCGAGATTGCGTTTCTGCAGGCGCACCGAAGCGAGTTTCAGGAGATCGACCTCGTCAAGGGCATGAGCCGGCAGTACCCGGAATCCGGAGTCGCTGTGCACGCGATGGGTTATGTCGCGGAGGTCAGCAAGAGCGAGCTGAACCTGCGGGAGTTCCTGCTAAACGATTTCGGCGACGAAATCGGCAAGAGCGGGATCGAACGGCAATACAACCGCTGGCTGTCCGGCGAGGACGGCAGGCAGCGGTTCTTGGTGAACAGCCTCGGCCGGCAGCTCGAGACCCTCAGCTTGGTGGATGCAACCCCGGGAGAAAACCTGCGGCTGACGATCGATCTGGACCTGCAAGCCGTCTCGGAGCTGGGTCTGGAGGGTCGCAAGGGGGCGGTTGTGGCGCTCGATCCCCGCAACGGCGAGATCTTGGCGATGGCCAGCTCGCCGGTGTATGACCCGAACAAGTTCGTGACCGGATTTTCGAGCAGCGAATGGGCGACGTTGAATTCCGACCCGAGCAATCCGATGCTCAATCGCTCGATCCAAGGCACATGGGCGATGGGCTCGGTTTTCAAGCCCATCGTGGGACTGGCGGGGCTGGAGGCCGGTCTCGCGGGCCCTGATTTCAAGGTGCATTGTCCGGGAGGGCTCCAGTTTGGCGGCCGATATTTCCGCTGCCACAAGCGCGGCGGTCACGGCACGGTTTCCTTGCGCAAGGCGATCGCCCAGTCGTGCGACGTCTATTTCTACCAGCTGGGCCACAAACTCGGAATCGACAGGCTTGCCGCCTACGCTCGGATCGCCGGGCTGGGCGACAAGACCAACGTGGACTTGCCTGACGAAGTGCCCGGACTGGTTCCGACCGAGCGGTGGAAGATCCGCCGGATGCTGCAGCCTTGGAACCCCGGCGAGACAATCATCGTCGCGATCGGCCAAGGCGCGATGTCCGTAACGCCAATCCAGGCAGCGCATGCAATCGGCGGCTTGGCCGTCGGCGGCGTGTGGCATCGTCCGCACATGGTTTCCCGCCGTGAGCTCGCTGCCGTCGCGCCGGGCAGCGAACTACCGTCGCCGCGGATCTCTCCGGTTGCCCGGGAGCACATGGACGTGCTGCACGAGGCGATGTGGTCGGTAGTCAACGGCGGTGGCACGGGGGGCCAGGCACGGCTGAAGGCGCTGGAAGTGTGCGGCAAGACAGGAACCTCCCAGCGCGTGTCGAACGCCACGCGGCTGAAGGCGAACCGCGAGGATTTCGAAGACGACGCATGGTTCGTCGGTTACGCCCCGTGCCGTAGTCCCGAGGTTGTCGTCGCCGTGCTGCTCGAGAACGGCAAGCACAGCTACTACGCTGCGGCGGTCGCGCGGGACGTGATCCAGGTCTGGATGCTGAACCGCGCCGAGGATCTGTTGACCGACACGGAGGGGACGCTCGCCCGGTCCCAGGGGGGCCAAGGATGATCCTGCGTTCGCCTTCCAGCACCAAGCACTGGTTGCGGGATATCGACTGGGTCCTGGTCGGGATCGTGATCGCGATCTCCCTGATGGGCCTCCGCCAGATTTACAGCGCCACGCTGAACACCGAATTCGCCAGCGCCTACGGGCAGCACTGCGTCTGGCTCGCGCTCGGGTTCGTCCTCTTCTGGATCGTGTCGACCTTCAACTATCACCATGGCGTCGGGGCTTCCCCGATTCTCTGGATAGCGGGAATCGTCCTTTTGGGGGTGGTCTTGGCGTTTACCGAACCGGTCAACGGGGCGCGACGCTGGCTGCCGACGCCCTTTGGGTTTTCGATCCAGGCGTCGGAGTTCATGAAGGTAGTGCTAGTCTTGGTAGTAGCGAAGTACTGTAGCGATTACACGACCAAGACGCTGGGCGCTCGCGACATTGTCACGATTGGCGTGATCTTCGGGATGCCGTTCGGTCTGGTGCTGTTGCAGCCCGACCTGGGCACGGCCCTCAGCATAATCTCCCTGGCGGGGATGGTCTTGTATCTTTCGACGATTCGTGCCAAGCACTGGGTTGCGCTCTGCCTGCTGGCGGTTGTCCTTCTGCCGGTGGGCTGGTCGATGCTCAAGCCATACCAACGAGACCGGATCACGGGTTTTATGGATCCGGACAAGGCACCGCGGAGCACGGGGTATCAAATCCGGCAATCGAAGATCGCGGTGGGTGCAGGCGGCATCTGGGGACAGGGGCATGTGCAGGGATCGCAGACGCAGCTGCGCTTCTTGCCCACCCCGCACACGGACTTCATATTCGCCGCGTTCGCGGAGGAGGAGGGGTTCGTCGGAATCGTGATCGCGCTGGCACTGTACTACGTCCTGCTCATGCGAATCGTGGAAATCGGAAAGACGGCCGCCGATGCGGAGGGAATGCTCGTTGCGATCGGCGTCGCGACCTTGCTGTTATTTCACATCGTGGTGAATGTCGGAATGGTGGCCAACAAGCTGCCGGTCACCGGACTGCCTTTGCCGCTCATGAGCTACGGCGGATCCAGCTTGCTGACTGTCCTGACGATGCTAGGGCTCGTTCACAGCGTGCGCATGCGGCGCTTCGTCAACTGACTGATCACCGCCGGTTCGGGCAGCGGTGCCGGCATTAATGAAAGAAAGGATAGAGGGGAAGAGTTCAACCCGCGGACAACAGGATCGGGCAATGCCGAGCGGTCGCAGGCGTGCGAGCCCCGCCCATGGCGTGGCGCTCCGCCTGCCCTGCCGGATCCCGACGCCAGAACGTCGCAGCGTCTGCTGGGAGCGCAGTTTGCAGGCGAGTACCGCCAACACGGTGAATGAATGGACAGCAACGTTCTAGCAGCCAGCCGAAGCGGAGCCCAGCCGCGATTGGACCTTCCCCGAGACGGAATCATATGTCTCAGGAATTGGTTATCTCATCGAATCCGATCGAAACGACCGTAGCGGTCCTAGAGGATGATCGCTTAGTCGAAGTCTATGTAGAGCACCACGCGCAGAAAGCCATTACAGGGAACATCTACAAGGGTCGCGTAACACGGGTGCTGGCCGGGATGCAATCGGCCTTCGTCAATCTCGGTTTGCGCCGGGACGCGTTCCTGTATGTCACGGACGTGCTGGATCCCTCCGAGAGCGTGGAGGAGGGCCTGGATGACGGTCCGATTCCCGCCGACCCGACCCGGACACTGGACGTTCCGGGCGAGCCGAAAGAGGACGAGGCTCGTCCCGGCGAGGCACCCGACCATCCCGGGGGGCCCGAGCAAGTTGATGGCGGAGGCTCGGCGGAGGCTCCTTCCGATGCGGTTGCAGCCGAACGTTCCCCGGAGGTGCCCAGCCGCCGAAGGCGCCGGCGACGCCGTACGAGGCGGTCGGAGGACGGGTCGGCAACCGCCGAGACCGTCCCGGAGGATCAGGCTGATGCGCAGTCCGACGTACCCGGCGCGGTCGAGCCGTCGGCCCCCGGTCCGCCGGAGCAAGATCCCGTGGTGCTTCCCGGCGAGTCTCTGGCCAAGTACGGCCGCCACCAGGCGCCGACCAACGCTGTCGGAGCGGGCGGCGCGGAGCCGCAAACTGACGCGTCTGATGCGCAAGGCACGGAATCCGCTGCCGTCGACGATCAACCGGTGTCGCTTGAACCGGCCTCCGCGGAGGCCGCCCGGGAGGCGCCTGCAAGCGCAGGGACCTCGGAGAATGGATCGGTTACGGAGGAAGCGGGTGCGCCTGAGACTCCCGATCCGCTTCACGAGCGGGCTTCCGTGTCGGCGCCGTCGACCCGTTCCGAGTTTCGCTTCAGGCTCTTCGGCTGGGGCAAGGGGAAGGGGAAGGCCGTCGAGAGCAAACCGGAAGAGGAGCCGAAGGCCCCTGACCCACGTGGTGCCCCCCCTTCCAAGCGCCGGCGGAGCACTCGCGGCCGGCCGGCGCGCAAGACTGCTGACCGTTCGGCGGCCGGCACTCGCGAAGCTCCCAGGAAGCGGCCTTCGCGACGGTCTGACGGACCGGCCCGCTCCCATGCTGACGGTCGCGCGAAGCGTGGGGCCAAGGCCGACGGGCGGCCCCGTGGCGAGTCCAAGGGACGCGACATGCAGGCGTCGCCGCAGGCCGACATCAAGAGTCTCCTGCGGAACGGCCAGGAAGTGATTGTCCAGGTGAACAAGGAGCCCGTCGGGCAGAAGGGCGCCAGAATCACTTCACACGTATCCCTTCCGGGCCGCTACATGGTTTACATGACGACGGCCAAGCACAATGGCGTCGCCCAGAAGATCCAGCCCGAGTCCGAACGCACCCGGCTGCGCCGGATCATCGACAAGCACTCGGAGGGCAAGCCGGGCGGATTCGTCGTCCGGTCCGCGGCGAAGGGCGCCAGCGAAGAAGATCTGGTCGCCGATATCGAGTTCCTTCAAAAGCTCTGGCAACAGTTGCAGGAGAAAGCGGAGAAGCGCAAGGCGCCGGCCATGCTGCATAGCGACCTTGACATCGTCGAGCGGATCGTTCGCGATCAGCACGGCCAGAACTACAAGACGATCTGGGTGGACTCCGAGCAGGAGTACGAGCGGATACTGCGGTTCGTGGAACGGTTCAAGCCCGAGCTGGTCGATCGCGTCAAGCTCTACACTCGCCCGCAGCCCATCCACGACTCCTTTGATATCACCAAGGATCTGGAGAAGGCGCTGAAACCCAAGGTTTGGCTCAAGTCGGGCGGCTATTTGGTCATCAATCAGACTGAGGCTCTCGTAGCGATCGACGTCAACACCGGAAGGTACGTAGGCAAGTCCAACAGGCTCGAGGACACTGTACTGAAGACGAATCTGGAGGCGGCGGAAGAGATCGTGCGCCAGCTCCGCCTCCGCGATCTCGGCGGCATCATCGTGATCGACTTCATCGACATGGAGGACCGCAAGAACCGCCAGCAGGTGCAGCAAGTGCTCCAGGAGGCACTACGGAAGACGCGCACGCCGACTCGGCTCCTGCCGTTCAATGAATTCGGCCTCGCGGTGATCACTCGGAAGCCGGTGAGACAGTCGCTGGAGCGGGCCATGTGCGTCCCCTGCCCGTCGTGCTCCGGGACCGGCACGGTCAAATCGCCCGCCACGGTGCTCTCCGAGATATTCTCGGCTGCTGACCGCATCGCCGCGAGCAGCAAGCGAAAGGACGGCGAACTGGCCAAGGACCTGACGCTTCGGGTCCATCCAGAGATCGCAAAGTCTCTCAAGCACAGGTCGAACAGGCACATTGCAACGCTCGAGGAAGCTGTCGGGTCAAGCGTGGTCGTGCGGGGCGACGGGTCAATGCACCCCGACGCCTTTACGCTGGACTAGGACGCCCCGCGCCGCTAAACGGCGCCAAACGCCCTGTCGTAGACCGACCTGAGGTAGTTGTAGTCGGTTTCGATGGCCAGCATCTCTTTATCGATGCGCCGGACCTCGGTCGGGGCGTCGATTTTGTACTCGACATGCAGCGAGATCGGACCCGAAAACCCGCTGGCGGCCAGTAGCTCGAAGAACTTGGGGTAGTTCACCATGCCTTGGCCCAGCGGGCACATCCGGGTCTTCCATCCTTGGGCCTGCTTTTCCCAGAAGAAGTCTTTGCAGGCCACCATTTGCAGGCGGTCCTTCAGGCGATGGAAGCCGATCTCCCAACCTGCCGAGCCGCCTTCGATCGTCGCGTGGCACGGATCGAAGTAAAACCCGATCTGTTGTGGATCGGTGTCGCGCAGGATCCACCAGTGGTCCCACAAGGCGCTGCCAACGTAGGTGCCCGAGTGGTTGTGAAATCCGCCGATGATTCCAGCGTGGCCGGAAATCGCGGCCAAGCCCTCCACGTCGGCCTTGACCCTGGCGAGCTGTCCGTCGAGGTCCTCGAAGTCGCGGTAGCGGTGGTATCCCAGTTTGAAGAGCGGAATGCCAAGACCGGCTGCGCTGTAGAGCGTTGGGCGGGCGGCTGGATCCTTGCGGGAAAGCAACCCGGTCGTGATCAGGGGGATCTCGACACCCTCGGCGGACAGGGCCTCGTAGGCCAGCGGCAGGTCACGCTCGACATTCTCGGGAAGCACATGGCCACGCGGCCGGACGGTAAGGTCTGCGCCAGGGAAGCCCATCGACCGGAGTGTTGCGGCCAGCTCCTTGTAGCTGGATAGCGGCAGGTGCTTGGTAAACAGGCACAAAGTGGGTCTGGCCGCCGTCTCACCGGCCGAGGCTGCGACCGGCGCGGCGACTGCGGTGGCTAGCAGTTGCCGACGGGTGAAGCTCAGCATGTCAGTCTCGTCTCCCGTCCTATCTCGGAAAACGGTCACCGGGACCGGAACTCATCCCTCCATCGCATCGCAGCATCCATCAGCTCTCCGGGGGCGTACCGATCCCGGATGTCCGGGTACGCCGCCTCCATCTCCCGGCTCCACTGGCTGACGAGATCCTCGTCAGCCTCGATCACGTTCAGACCGTACCGTTGCATCTCGGTGATCGCCTTCTCTTCTTGAGCGCGAACGGCGGTCTCTATCTCAGCGGCCACGCTGGCGGCCGCCTGCTGCAGGTCGACCTGCAGGTCCGGGGGGATGCCGTTCCACACCTCCGTGCTGATCAGGAGCGCTCCAACGATCGACACGAAGGGCAGGTCAAGCATGTTGGGCGCCGACCCGAACCATTGGTAACCTGCCGCCAGCAGTGGCGGGACGGCAAAAACCTCGACCAGCCCGGTTTCCAGATTTGCCTGCAGTTCGGTCAAGTCCAGCGGTACCGCGCGGAAGCCGAATTCGTCGTAGAGCTTCAGCATTTCTTCGTCGCCCTTGGATGTGTATAGCTTCATCTGGCGGACATCCTCTGGCGTGCGAAACTCGTTGACGCTGAAGAAATAGGCCCGGCCGGCATCGCCCCATCCGAGTACGCTATAGCCCTTGTCGGCGAGTCGGGACTCGAGCGTCGGCGCCATCTTCGACCGTACGAAGTCGAACTCGTCGATCGACCGGAACATCATCGGAACCTGCAGGGCGCTGATGCCCTCGTCCAGGAACGACATGCCGCTGCCGGAGATCAAGGCGGCCTGCATCTGACCCGCCCGCATCTTGCGCAGCATGGTGATCTCGTCGCCTGCGACGCCCCCGGGGTAGATTGCCAGCTCGACCGTGCCACCCGAAATTTCCCTCCACTGCTGCCGAAGCCGGAGGAGTGCTTCGTGGTAGATGCTGTTCTTGGGGGCGATCGTGCCCAGCCTCAGCTTGTTGACACGGCGCCTCTGCGGAGCCGCCGAGTCGATGGCGATCGTGGCCAGCAGGGTTGCCGCAAGCAGGGCGGGGGCCAGAACGCGAAGCCGTCTCATCTTTGTGCCTTTCGCCGCTGCCTACAGCGACTCCACAGGGGCTCGACGAGCCTCGCCGACACCTCATTCAGTATAGGGCCGGCACCGGGCTAGAAGAATAAGTCGTCCGTCCTCGATCGGAGCCATTGCGCCCTGCGCTGTGCGAGGTGGTTCAGGAGACGGTACTCCTCGAACTCGTCCGCATCCATCGCGAGCGCCTTGTCGAGCAATTCGTCGAATAGCGCGCGGTCCTGGGCGGGCACCGCGAACGACTCGGCATAGGCAACGTACAGGCCCGCGCGGCGCCCGCCTGACAGATCGAGCGCGCGGCGAAAACTGCTCTCGACCCTGGCCTTGTCCGCAGCGCCCGGCCTGGCAGCTTCCAGCCGCAAGAGGAATTCGTGGAGCGAGCCTTGGTCCCAGCTCTCGTCGAGTTCTAGGGCTCGGCCGACCATGGCGTCCACCTCGCCAAGCCGGACTACTAGGGCCGGGTTGGTCGGATCGGTGGAAATCGAGAGGCCCAGCGCCGCGCCGGCCCAATACAGCAGGTCGACATGCTTCCTTTGCACGCGGCGAGCCGCGTGCTCGGGGGCCTGCCCGAACTCGCCGGCGATTCCCGGATAGGCTGTCTCGAGGGCTCGCATACTGTACCCGAGCGACCGGAGGTAGAGTCGCCGGGCGCGCTCCCTGAGCGCCTTCCCCTCTTGGAAGTCCTGCTCGATCAGGATCTCCCCCGGCATGTCCACGTAAGCCAGGGAGTAGAGGGCGAATCCCTTGGCCGCCGACACCAGGAGCCCGCGATGGCGCGGCGTCACATCGAGCAGGCTTTCCAGGAACTTTAGGCTGAACGGAAGCGCGCCGCCGACAAGATCGATATCTGGGTCCGTCTCGTAAACGGAAGTTCCCGACGACAGCGCGTCGCCCACCTGACGCACGGCGAATTTCTTGACTGAACACGCCGGCACGAGCAGGCCGATCACAGCCGCCGCTGCAGCCGTCCTGGCCGCGCCCTGCAGACGGAATCCGGGCATCCAATCGCGCTTCGGCGAAGGCTGTGAGACGGGCGCCTTGCCGTTTGGTCGATCGCCATGCATCGGTCTACAGTCCCAGCAACCTGCGAACGTACCTTACGGGCGGTGAGCCGTGGGAAAGGACCATGTCGTGGTAGGCCTGCCAGTCGGAAATCGGTCCGTTGCGGTCCGTCCACGCCCGACGCATGTCGTTGTGCTCGGCGATCCCAACGAAGTACGTCGACAATTGCGCCGAAGTCAGCTGCGCGCGAATCCACTTGCCCGCCGCCTCTCCGTCCTCTTGGAAGCCTTCCTGCATCATCAGGTCCATCGCCTCCTGCTCCGTCATCGAACCCGCGTGGATCTTCTGGTCCAGAATCGAGTTGATCACAGCCCTGGTGAGCATCTTTAGCTGCTGCATCTTGAAGCGGGCGCCGCCAAACCCATGTTCGGCCATCACCTGCTCCGCGTAGACTGCCCAGCCCTCCACGAAGGTGCCGGAGTAGAAGATCGAGCGGATCAGGGTCGGCGCCTCGGCCCGGTTCGAATGCGCGATCTGCAGGTAGTGGCCCGGGATCGCCTCGTGGACGGTCAGGTCGCGCAGCATGTCGTCGTTGTATTCGCGGTACAGCGACAGCTTGCGTTCGGCGGTCCAGTCCTCGGGCGTGGGGGAGATCGCGTAGAATGTCTCCCCGCTCTTCTCCAGGGGGCCGGGGGAGTCGCAATAGGCGGTGGAAACGCCGCGCCGGAACTCGGGCATCACGATGATCTGGAGCGGCTGCTCCGGAACGCTCACCAACTGCTTGGCCCGGGTGAACTCGGTGACCTCGGCCAAGCTGCGCCGCGCGTCGTCCACGATGGATTCGTCGGTCGGATGCGAGTCGGCCAGTTCTTCCAGGACGGCCCGGATAATCGCCTTGCGGTCCACGTCCAGAGACGCGTCCGGATGTACTTCGCGATACAGCGGCAGCGCCGTCTCGTGGAGCTCGCCATGAAGTTCCTCCAGCCTGCGCTCGGCCCTATCGAGGATTTCCTCCATCGCGAGGTCCGACTGTAGCGTGAACGCCAGCTTGGCACGGTATTTTTCGGGACCGATCCGGAACGCACCGTTCGAGCGGGGCAGCAGGTCGTCGCGCAGCCAGGTGCCGTACTCCTCCAGCGTCCGCGCCGCGAACTCCCGTGCCGTCGCCAGGCTGTCGGCAAGTTCCGGAGCGCGCGCCAGGATCTCGTCGAGGTCATCGCGAATCAGCGAGACCGCACCGGCGTTCTGGCGGATCGCCGTCTCCGTGTGAACGCGGGGAGGGTTCGAAAGGTTCGCCTTGGCCGCCTCCACGACCGCCCCCACGCCCAGCAGGCGCTCGCGGAGGTTTGCGAGCCGCTCCTCGATTGGCGCGAATTCCCGCGCCAGCAGTGAGTACAGGGCGTTTCCAACGCCATATCGGAGCGGGTTCCACTCGTGCTCGCCTAGGACTTCGTCCGACCAGATGCTGAAGCGGAGGTGGTTGCGCAGGATTTCGAAGTCGACCGCGTGGCCCGGGCTCAGCCTGGCGGGATCGATGCCGTCCGTCCGTTTCAGGTAGGCCTGGTTCCAGGCGATGCCCGCCGCGACCGCGTCGGCCGTATAGTCGTTCAGGCGTGCGTCGTAGCGATGGTCGCCCAGAGAGGTCGCGAATTCCGGATACCTCTCAAGGAGGCTCTCCACGTACTGGCTCGCCAGAGCCTCGAATTCCGTGTCTTGCGATGGCGGCACGGGCTCGCAAGCTACCAGCGCGAGCGCGCCCGCCACCATGCCGACTCTGAGCATCATGGGCCTATTGTACGGTTGGCCGTCTGTCACAAGTCGAGAGCCTCGACGTGGCGCTCGACCTGTTCGGTGTTCAGCTCCGCTTCGAGGCGCCCGCGAATGTACTCCGACTCGTCAAAGATCTCAAAGAGGCGCATCTTGACGACGGCGTAGCGCTCGACCTCGTTGAGTTCGCGATCGGCGTCGCGCTCCCACTCCGCGAAGCTGTCGGTCGGCGCGAAAATACTGAGCGAAAACCGCGACGCGCGGTCCGAGCTGCAGTCGAACACGAACTGACGCCCCTTGACACCGTCGCGGGTGGCCGGCCGGTAGCCCTCGTACGTGTATTGGTAGACGTAGCCGCTGTCGGCGGCGTAGGACTTCTCGCGGCGGATTGCGGGTCGCCCGCGAAGCTCCGGAGCGGGGGCTGCGCGGCGGCGGAGAAATCGGCGGACAAGCTGGGCGAGCATGGATCGAGACCCTAGCCGAAGCGCTGCTCGCGGAAGGGGTCGCCGTACATGTGGTATCCGCGCTCCTCCCAATACCCGGCACGGTCGCGGCCGGCGAACTCCAGCCCCCGGATCCACTTGGAGCTCTTCCACGCGTAAAGGTGCGGGATGATCATCCGCAACGGGCCGCCGTGAACGGGCGTGAGCGGCTCCGGACTGTGGGTGTCAGCTAGCAGGACGTTGTCTCGCAACAGGTCTTCCAGCGGCGTGTTGGTGGTGTAGCCGCCGTCGCAGTGCTGGATCACGTGGCTGGCGCCTTCCAGCGGCGCGGCGCGGTCGACGATCGTGCGGAGCGCGACTCCTTCCCAGACGTTGTCGAACTTGCTCCAGGTCGTGACGCAGTGGAAATCCGCCTCGATCCGGATTCGCGGGAGAGCCTGGAACTCCTCCCAGGCCAGCTCGAACGGTCGCTGCACCAAGCCCCCAACCGAGAACCGCCATGTCGCCGGATCGAACTCCGGGACCGGCCCCACGTGGAGCACGGGCCATTTCAAGGTGAGGGACTGGCCGGGAGGGAGCCTGCCCTTCTTGCGGTGCTCCTCCTGGAGCCGCTTGCGCTCGCTGTTGACGAACATCGCCGATTCCCAGCGTACACCAGCGGTTCCGGCCGCAAGCCGGGGCAAGCGCCTGGTGGGAGCCCAGGCACAGGTGTTGGTAAGCTGATTGCGTGACGAAAAAGATCCTGATATTTCCGGCTCTCCTGCTAGCGATTGCTTGCGCATACGGCCAGCCCAAAGTGACCAAGGCTGATGTCGACGAGTGGATGCAGACGCTTTCGAACTGGGGTCGTTGGGGGGCGGAGGACCAGCTTGGCGCCATCAACCTGATTACTCCGGAAACCCGCTTGGCAGCCGCGAAACTGGTGACCCAGGGGGTATCGGTCTCGCTGGCGCGTGACGTGGAAAAGGAGGCTGCGGTCGACAACCCCAGGCCCTTCCTGCACAAGATGCTGAACGTCGGCCTTAACAACCCCGGTCAGTTCGTTTCGGACGATTTTCAGGTGAGCTACCACGGCTACGCCCACACTCACATGGACTCGCTGTGCCACATGGCGTTCGACGGCAAGATGTACAACGGCTTCCCGCAAGCCGAGGTGGTTGCCGAAGGGGCGGCCAGGCTCGGGGTGACGAACTTCAAGGAAGGCATATTCGGTCGTGCGGTGTTGATGGACATTCCCCGCTTGAAGGGGGTGGATTGGCTCGAGCCGGGAACGCCGATCTACCCCTCCGACCTGGATGCATGGGAGAAGGAGGCTGGTTTCTCGACCGGTAGCGGTGACATCGTCCTGATCCGCACGGGCCGCTGGGCTCGGAGGGACACGGAGGGCCCGTGGGACGTGTCTTCCAAATCCGCCGGGTTGCACGCTTCGGCGGCCAAGTGGCTGAAGGACCGCGACGCCGCGATCCTTGGAAGCGACGCCGCAAGCGATGTCTCGCCCTCTCTCGTCGAGGGCGTGAACCAGCCGATCCATCAATTGGTCATCATCGCGATGGGCATGCCGATCTTCGACAACCTGGACCTGGAAGCGGTCGCCCAGGAAGCGGCCCGTCAGAATCGCTGGGAGTTTCTTGTTACGGCCGCCCCGATTGCCGTCGGGGGCGGTACAGGCAGCCCGTTCAACCCGATTGCGACGTTCTAGGCGGACCCCTTGGGCGTGAGTCGTGAAGAGCCTGGAAATGCAGATGCGTCCCGGTGATCGGAGCCGAGCGCGGGCGGCCGCTGGGCTTTCCGCGTGGGTCGGGCTATTGCTGGCAGCCATCCCGCTGCAGGCTGCCGACTGGCCGCTGTTTCTGGGGAGCAGCAACCGGAACAGCATCGCGAACTCTCCGCTAGACCCCCCGCTGGAAGTGGCCTGGACGTACGAAGCGCCGGGCGGGGTCGATTCGACCGCGATCATCGTTGATGGCACCGTCTATTTTGGCGAGATGGACGGCAGGTTCCACGCCGTCGATCTCGAATCCGGCCAAGCCAAATGGGTCTACCAGGCGAACCTGGGCGTCCCTGCGTCGGGTTGCATCGCCCAGGGGGCCGTGTTCTTCGGGGACGAGGAAGGCTACTTTCACGCCGTTGACATCGAATCGGGAAAGCAGCGATGGGTGTATCAGTCCTTCGCCGAGATCCTGTCATCGCCGTACTGCAGCGACCAGGCCGTGATCGTCGGGTCCTACGACGCCAACCTGTACTCGTTCGACCCCTTGACAGGTGAGTTGCTCTGGGAGTACGAAACCGAGGATCGCATCAACTCCAGCCCCGCGGTTGTCGGAGGCAAGACATTCACCACGGGCTGTGACGGCAAGTTTCGGGTCATTGACATCACGTCCGGCGAAGAGGACTCCTTCGTGGACATGCAGGACTACGTGGCAGCCTCGCCCGCTGTTGTCGGAGCATTCGCCTATGTCGGCACGTACGGTCACGAGGTTCTCAAGATCGACTGGCAGGAGGGTCAGGTGGTTTGGCGCTACGACCATCCTGTGACCGATTTCGAGTTCTTCTCCTCCCCGGTCGTCCGGGATGGACTGGTCGTCATTGGAGGGCGCGACAAGCGGGTGCATGCTATTGACGAGAAAAGCGGCGCCCTGAAATGGGAGTTCGAAACCCGGTCCAGGGTGGATTCCTCGCCTGCACTCGCTGGGGATGTGATTTGGGTTGGCTCGATGGACGGAAACCTGTACGCCCTCAACCACGCCGACGGCTCCCTGCTGTGGAAGTTCGCAATTGGCGGGCGGATCGTGGCATCGCCGGCCATCGCCGACGGGCGAATTGTCATCGGCTCGCGAAGCGGCGAAGTGTACTGCCTGGCGCGTTCGTCGAACTGACTGCCCGCGCAGAGCGCCCCCTCCCGGACGGCTCGCCGCTGATATAGTGGCCTCGATGAAACGTAGGGGAGCAATTCGTGCGCTCGCGGGCGCTGCGGCGGGGCCGTTCTTCGCATTTCCGGCGACACGGCAGTCGAACCTGCTGTTTCTGTGTTCCGACCAGCATCAGGCCGCCGCGTCCGGCTGCTACGGGCACACCGAGGCGCGGACGCCCCACATCGACGAGATCGCATCCGAGGGTGTGCGATTCGATCGCACATACTGCCAGTCCCCGGTCTGTGTGCCGTCGCGCGGATCAATCATCACCGGCAACTACGCGAGCCGCCACGGGGCCAGGGTGCTGCAGGACGCGCTCGCGGCCGATGCCCGCACGGTTGCGCACTTCTTCGGCGATCGCGGGTATTCGACCGCCGCCATCGGGAAGATGCATTTCGTTGACGAGAGCCGCAGGCACGGTTTCGGTCACCGCGTGAACGCGGCGGCGCACTTGGCGCGCCTCACGGCTGAGGAGGCGGCTGCCTTCCGCGAGGACCAGGGCGCGGGCGGCGGCACGACCGGAAAGCCGTCCGCAATGCCGGAACGCCTGTTTCGGGACACCTTCTATGCCGAGGAGTCGGTGCGATTCCTGCGCGCCCACCGGGACAAGCCATTCTGCCTGTGGACATCCTTCTTCATGCCCCACACTCCTTTAGTCCCGCACCGCAAGTACTGGGACCTGTACAAAGGTTCCGCGGTCCGCCTTCCCGAGCGTTCTGCCAATGCTCTGGAGACCGGCTTTCACGGGCACTTGGAACGGGCCCGGGAGCGCGGTTGGTACGACCAGACCGACGACCAGCTGCGAGAAGCGATCCGAGGCTACTACGGGAACGTGTCGCAGATGGATGCCAATGTCGGAAGGGTGTTCGACACGTTGAGAGAACTCGGGCTCGACAAGAACACCGTCGTGGTGTACACGTCGGACCACGGCGAGATGGCTGGCGCGCATCGCATGTGGACCAAGCACAACATGTACGAGCAATCGGTCCGCGTGCCACTGATTGTCCGCATGCCCGATCTCGCTGGCGCGGGCTCCAACCGGGAGCACTTGGTGGAGCAGGTCGACCTGCTCCCGACTCTGGCGGAGCTGTGCGGGTTCGAGGCGCCGACCGGGATCGACGGGCGTTCGTTCGCATCCAGCGTGCGCGACGAGCGGCACGCGGCACGCGAGTTCGCCTATTCGGAGTACTACTTCTGCCGCAGGGTATTCACCGCGGACAACCGCTTCGTCGGAAAGCCGCCGATCTTGATGGTCCGGACCGATCGATGGAAGCTGAACTACCTGAGCTGGGACCGCAGCGAGCTGTTCGACCTGCGGAATGACCCGGGCGAATTCCGGAATGCGATCGATGATTCCGGCAATGCCGGCATCGTCAAGGAACTCACCCGAATCGCGAGAACGACCTTTCGATCGGGTTGATGGGGAATGCCGCTACGGCGTGCGGCCTCGAATCCAGTCCAGGTCGAAACGCGCCACCGTCAGGTATTTCACGTGGGTGCCGCGGTCCGATGGCGTGCCATCTTCGTACACGCAATAGATCATGCCCTCGGAATCCGCAGCCAGGTCGCTATATCCGCTCACGCCGGGTTCGATCACACGCACGTATGGCCACGTCCGACCTTCGTCCTCGCTGAGTCGAACGCTCAAGTTCTGCCTCTTCCAGCTACCCAGAGGGTTCTCTGGGTTCCTCGGCTCCGTGCTGTCGGGATTCGCGAACAGCACGGTGTCGCCGACTCTCAGCAAGCTGCCCATGCAGACCGGCTCGACAAGTGCTTCATCGAAGCGGATTTCCGCCCAGCCGGTCGCGCCGTCCGGTGACACGGTCACGGCGCGCCGATGGTTCGGCGACTCGTGGCGAATGTTCAGCATCACTGAGCCGTCCGACAGTTCGACCGCCAGAGTTTCCGAGGGATTCTTCAATTCCGGATGCCGGACAACCACCTCACCGCGTTCCCAGCTCGCGCCGCCATCGTCGCTGTAGATTGTCGAGACGGTCGAAGGCCTGTGGGCATGCCCCCCGCTGCCGTCAGATAGCGACACCGGGACAATCAGCCGTCCGCTGCTATGGCGGATCCCGTGGCCGGGCCCGGTGCCAATCACCTTCCAGTCGTACTCTTCGCGGAATCCCTCGAACGTATCCGTGATGTCCACGGGCTCGCTAAACGTGTCTCCGTCGTCTTCGGTGCGCATGTAGTACGCCCAAGCGCACGCGCTGCAAAACAGGAAATGAACCGCGCCGGCCGGAGCGTCCACGATCGGGACGATATTGTTGTACGTCGTCACGCCCGGCTCGGCGAGGCCTTGGGCCAAGGCAGCGGGGTTTTGTTCCAGAGCGCCCGAAAGGTCCACGATCTTGCGCGGTTCGTCCCAGCTCGCGCCCCCGTCTGCGCTCCGCCTCAGCAAGATGTCCTGCACTCCCCAGTCACCGCTGCTGCTCACCCTGGCCTCGACAGCCACCATCACCGTACCGGCTGGCAATATCTTATAAGTGTTGCTATCAAGCGACTTACAAGAGCATTGGGATTCGTCGTTACCTCATTTGATCCCCCGTCTCGAACGGGAATCCATGGGAAGGCATGGGACGACGAGCCGCCAAGGACCGCTGAATCGCGACCCCGCCCGGACGCCTCCCGGCGCGCCACGACCGGGGATCCAACATCGAGTCGAGTCGCCAACTCCCCGGATTCGACCCGGGAGGGCAATCACCCTAAGCGTGGCTGCCCGACGCCTGCCCAGCCTCGCCGAGCGCCCTCACCACCTCACGGTACTGCGTGTAATGGGGATCACAGAATGTGTTTCGATGGCGGATTCGCCGACAGCCCCGGATCGAGCATTCTTCGCGTAGCGGCGGATGGTCGAGGGGCGTGCCCTTCTTGAAGCGCTGGTAGTGGGCACGGCAATAGCCGAGGGACTGTGCTTGGCACGCGTCAACTGAACAGATGGCCATGGTAATGCTACGCGATACGAGGTGGGGGCTGTTGGAGAGGGGTGTTTCCCTGGCGAGTGTGCGCCAAGGTATCGGCGGGAGGGACCGTGCGTCCAGACAAACTAACCCATTCTGACGAAACGGCCGGACTACGGTGCCGCACGGCTCCGGTTCCGTGAAAGCAGTTCGGACAGCACCGCATCGTCCCCAATGTCGGAGGGTCACCCGTAGGCGGCGGCCACGGCTGCGTCCAGCCGGGCGAGGGAGTCGGCAAGCCATTGGGTCCGGGCGTTGTAGAGGTTCGTGAGGGTCCGCTTCTTGAGGGCCTTCGTCGCATTCCCGTCGCGCGGAACAGTGCGGTGGGGGTAGCCGGGAACGGGTTCCTCGACCCACTTGACCCACTCGGGTGGGTTGAGCCAGCGGTCGCGGAGTTCGACGAGCCGCCGCGCCGCCGAAGCGATGTCCTGCGCCCGTGGATCGGTTAGATAATCGGTTGCGGGCACGCCCGGTCCGAGTCCTTTCGGAAACGGGAAGGTCTCGAAGGTGGTGGTCGGTGTGTACCGGGGATCGTTGCCTTTGCCAAGCCAAGCACCCATGCGGAGAGACCACACTTCGTGGAACCGGCTGTGCAGAATGCCGAAGGTGGTGTCGTCGTCGCGGGCAACGGCGATGAGAGCGCTATCGGGGCAGACCCGGATGTCAAACCAGACAATGAGCCGATGTTTCGAGACGCGTGCCGTGGCGATGTAGCGAGGCAGCCCGTCGAGTGCCTTCCACATCCCTTGCCTCGGCTCGACGTGCCGCCACCAGTTGAGGCGGTTGGACTGGCGGCGATTCCGTTGCCGCATCGGGTGGACTTGCTCTTGGGCGTATTGGAAGGGCGCTTCGTAGAGGGCGGCGTCCTCCTCCCCCATCGTCCATCCGAAGTCGATGATCCACTTGTCGGCGGAGCGCCGGGTGACCGCCATCCCATTCATCCACGGCTTGAGCACGTCCTAGTTCGGTCGGCCGTTCGGATTCGAGGGCTCCCGCAGCCAGCGGCGGGCGAGGTCGCCGGGAACATCGAACGGACCCCCCTTGGTGTCGCCCATGAAGGCCACACCGCCATTGCGGGCAATGCGCCGGGCTTTGGCCAGGTCCACTCCGGCCTGCCCTTTCCTCGCCGCCGTCAGGTCCGTGTAGATGGCATCCGCCGCCTGAGCGTCCAGCTGTGGCTCCCTGGATTCGTCGTCCGACGGCGCGAAGCAGACCAGAGAAACTCGCACGGCCGCGCCGTCGATCACCCATGGCTCGTCGCTCCACGCGTCGAAGATTGCCCGTCCCTCCGTCGCCTTTTCCAGCGCCCGGCGGTTCGCTCCGCCCCGGATCGAGTTGGTCGCGACCAGCCCAGCCCGCTTCGAAGCACCTTGGCCCAGATGCTCTCCGGCCTTAACGACCCAGTAGCAGACCAGATCGGCCCCGCGCGGCACCCGGCCCTCGTAGGCGCTGAACATGGTGGAGACGTATTCCTCGCCGAGGTTGGCGATGAGCAGCTTGCCGGCCAGAAACGGCGGGTTGCCGATGATCGCGTCCGCTTCGGGCCACTCCGGCTCTCCACCCTCCGGCGTCAGAATCGCGTCGCGGCATTCGATGGTCTCCAAGGGATCGAGGATCGGCTGACGCGAACCGGGGAACCCGTTGCGGCGCATCCACTGGATTTCCCCGATCCACACTGAAACACGGGCTAGTTCAGCCGCGTAAGCGTTCCCAGCAAGTGCTGTTGGGAACGCATCTTCTTGTTAGCGTGCAACTTGGGAGTCTTGGTGGCCCGACTCTCGCCGATTGAATCCCGCCGATTGGATTTCTCAGGTGCGAACCCTGCGGCGGCTGTCCAGAGCCTTCCTGAGTTGTCCCTCATCGGCTCTCTGATAGCATCTCAGCACCGTGTGCGCGTTCTTCCAGCCGCCCAAGTCGCAAAGGACCTTGAGGGGGAGGTCCATGAGGTCGGAAGCAAACTTCCGCCTGAGCGAGTGCCAACCCCTGCCGCGCTTCGGTTCGAGCCCCGCAAGGGTCACGGCCCTGTACCACCATCTCAACGCCAAGTAACGACCGAGACACTGTGAAGGGTCCGCCGGTGCAGGCAGCACCGGACCGGTGCTGCTTCCGGGGTTCATCCGTCGCGCCTCTTCCAAGGCGGCCACCGCCTCGTCGGTCAGCGGCGTGGTGTGTTCATAGCCTGTCTTCTCGTGCTCGGCGCGCCAGCGCACCGTTTCGCCCTCAAGGTCGATGTCGGCCCACCTGAGGTTGCGAACCGCGTCGATGCGGTGCCCGGTTTCGTGCGCGAGCACGAGGGCCACGGGGAAGCACCAATCGACATCTTGGGACACTCCGAGAAGCGCTTGGTATTCCTCCTCCGTGAGAACGACCCGGGTTGGGTTCTTCTCGACGGGCTTCCTGAGACCCTTCAGCGGGTTTCTGTCGAGGAGCAGGCGGCCCTGCTCGTCCCTTGACCGCGCCGCCCAGTTCAGCACAGCCATCAGGAGTGTCAGGTCCCACTCGATCATCCGGTTGCCCACGGGCTTTCCACTGGTGCCGACCCTGCCCGCGCGGCGCTCCCGGATGAACCGATCCCAGTCCCGCTGGGATAGGGTCTCGGGCCTTCGGTCCCTGCCGAAGAACTTGAGTAACATCGTCATCGCGACCCAGTCCCGCCGCCGGGACTGCGGCCTCTTGGTGGGCGTCACCTCGTCGCCGTAAATGTCAAAAAGCCGTCCCAGGGTGAGCGGCTCCGGCTCGGCTTCCGCCTTGCCGTTTGGCGCGTCAATAAAGCCTGCGGCGAACTGATCCGCCTGCCTCTTCGCGCGCGCCCAGTCGCGGTGTTTCAGCGACCGGCTCAGCCTTCGACCGTTCTCCCGCCACTCGATCTGGAAGATGCCGGTCTTCGGGTCGGGAAAGATCCTTACCCGGTTCCGGCCCCATTCGCCGGCGCTGCATGCGCGCCGGCTACGTCTCGTGCGTGCCATCATTTGATTCCTCGCGTGATGGACTGCACGATCTGCGCGAAGGAAAGCTCGCGGCATCGAGGCTTCTCCGCTAGTCGCGGCCCGACCAAGCAGTAGCTTTCCGGGGAAGTTGCGCACGCGCGCGATTCGCTCGTGCGCCGAAGACACGAGCGTGGCTTGCGGGGCAGCCGTCAGGGCTGCCCAGGGGGGTGAGCGGCTGGTTCGCCGCTTGCCTGCCTCGGGGCGGCCCCGAATTTGCGGGGTCTCCGTGGCCGATACCTGGCGTGAAACTGTTGCGGCCGAAGCTCCCCGATCGAATCGTCGATCTCGCAGGCGCCGGCGAACAAGGTCGCGTTCTTCACGCCGGAGTCCTTCTTCACTTCCTGTTCTACGTACTGCACGACGGCATCATGCAAGCTGCCCATGACCGTTACCCTTTCCGGAGGCAGGTCCGCGCTCGGTGGACGCGGATGAGTCGGCGGCCGTTCAATTGCATCCAACCAAGAATACTCGGCGGGCCGTAAGGGCAGGGTCAATGTTCGCTGGCGTTTACGAGGGCTCCGCCCGAGTCACCTGAAGTAGCGCCGGTGATTGATCGCGTACATCTCACCCGCTGGCCGGGGACCGACGACATCAGCCCCGAAGAGCCAGCAATTCTCATTTTGGACATCCCTCCATAGAACTATGGGCGTTTCGGCTACCGAAAACGGTTGAGCAGAACCGCGATTGGTGAACAGGGATGCAATCGCGCAGGAGAATCGGGCTCAAATCCATTCTCTTAGGTGATTTTGGGGTAGGGGCTGGCGGCTGCACACCCCCGAAAACCCTTTCGCTGGCTTGCAGAATCTCAAAATGAGAATTCCGTGCGCCGTGGAAAGGCGCTTCCGTTCAGCGGGTGCGAATCCCGCCCAGCAACTGATGCTCCGGCTGGTAGCAGCCAGGGCGGTTCATGGAGGTAACGAAATGGGCTGAAGCACTCTGGTGTCAAAGGGCCGCCTAGGGCGGCTCAGCGACCATGCGGGCTAGAACGCGAGTGAACGCCGAGCAGGCCTCGAAACATTTAACGCGGGAGCCGACCCTTTCGTGATTAGGGGGAAGGCCGTTGGCGGGTCGGGAAGAGAGCGTCATAGGCACCGACCAGCACCCGCCGGGGTAATGGCGCTGGCACGCATGGAAGAGGAAGGAAGCAGCAACACGGGAAGCCCTGCCGGTGATGCAGCACGCATCAACCGGAGCCCCGCGAGGGGTAGGCCGGGCCGGGCAGGGTGGCGGATAGGCCCGTACTACCGCAGAGGCGGGGTAATGCCCGCGGAGGGAAGGGGCCTTGAGTGGAGAGAGGTACGGAAAGGACGCAAGGCATGGCCACTGACGAACGTCTAACAGGGCCAGATAAGGTTCGGAAACTCCAGACCGTGCTACATGCGAAAGCGAAGGAAGAACCGGGGCGACGGTTCCATGCACTGAGCGACAAGATGTGGCGGGAGGATATCCTGCGGGAGGCTCTGGCGCAGGTCCGCCGGAACGGCGGAAATGCGGGAGTGGACCGGGAAAGCTTCGCCGACATCGAGGAGCGAGGGACGGAAACGTGGCTCGGGGAACTGGCAAAGGAGCTGAAGGACGGCACCTACGCACCGCAACCGGTGCGACAGGTGCTGATCCCGAAGAAGCAGCCCGGCAAGTTCCGGCCCTTGGGCATACCGTGCATCCGGGACCGGGTAGCGCAGACGGCAGCTATGCTGATGCTGGCACCGATCATCGAAGCGGACCTGCAACCGGAGCAGTACGCCTACCGGCCGGGACGCAGCGCGAACGACGCGGTGAACCGCGTCCACAGCCTGCTGAGGGAGGGATGCAAGGAAGTGGTTGACGGCGATCTGTCGAATTACTTCGGAGAGATCCCGCACGCCGAACTGCTCCGGAGCATAGCCCGACGCGTGAGCGACGGGCGCATGCTGGGGCTGGTCAAGGCATGGCTGGAGATGGCCGTGGAGGAGGATGACGGCAAAGGCGGCAAACACCGCACGAACCGGGCGCGGCAGGCACGGAAAGGGACTCCGCAAGGGGCTCCGATCTCGCCCCTGCTCAGCAACCTCTACATGCGGCGCTTCATCCTGGGCTGGAAGCTGCGGGGACACGCCGAGCGCTTCCGAGCGGAGATCGTGAACTATGCGGATGACTGTGTGCCACGCAGGCACGCAGGAGGGCGCAAGCCCTCCGTGCAGCCGTGCTGCACAGGAGATGGGGGAAGGCCCCCCGCAGCCGCCGTACAGGCGGAGGCTGCAAACCACCTACTGCTGCTGCGCTTAAGAGGCGTGGTGGTGAGCGAGCTAGGAAAAGGCAGGGCATAGACCCTGTCAGGTATGGATCGTGGAGCCGAACGCAAGTGAACCGCTGATGAAGTGTCGAAAGCGTAGGGACGGCGTCGAAACCGGGGGGAAGTCGTTACTCCGGGACAAGGCCGGGGGGCACCTGTTTACTACCCGGTCGGCGTCCGGCATAAAGGCGGCGGGAACACGATCCGGGCTCTTGTGTGGAACGTGGGAACCTGTTGCGCCGATGAGAAGGGAGAACTGCGAGCGGCAGAACCGCAAGCAGGAGAGTACCGAGGCGGCGCGCAGGGACGGAGTGGCCCGTAGTAGTGGTGAAGGTTCTGTAATGGGACTGGAGCGAAGGGGCCGCCCCAACCGGCTTGGGTCGGGGGAGCAACCGGAAGCGGGAGGACTCCCATGACCCAGGCGAAGCCGTTTCCCGTCACCAAACGTCAGGTGTGGGAAGCGTACAAGCGAGTAAAGGCCAACAAGGGCGGGGCCGGCGTGGACGGCCAGACGCTGGAGGATTTCGAGCGGGATGTGGGGGACAACCTCTACAAGCTGTGGAATCGGATGGCGTCTGGGAGCTACATGCCGCCCGCGGTCAAGCGAGTCGAAATCCCCAAGGAGGGCGGAGGAGTCCGACCGCTAGGGGTTCCGACGGTCGCGGATCGAGTAGCCCAGATGGTGGTGAAGCAGGCTCTGGAACCGGAACTGGAGGGGCATTTTCACCCCGACTCGTACGGATACAGGCCGGGCAAATCGGCGCATCAGGCGATCGGGCAGGCGCGCAAACGGTGCTGGCGCAACGACTGGGTACTAGACCTGGACATCAAAGGATTTTTGGAGTCGTCTTCATACTGCTCACCAACTGATGCGAACGGCCCCAAGGGGCTGTGATTGATGCATAACTCCTGCTTTTTCAGTTACTTGTTGCATGATGCAAGCGATTCGCTGAGTGCGCTGTCGGCGAACTTGACTCATTGCAACTCGGCTCTTCGAGGCGTGCGGCTGCTGAAACATGCCAGCAAGTGCCGGTTGGGGCCCGGAGTTTGAAAGTCGCCCCATGCTGTTCTGGCATGGTAGCAGAGAGAGGAGGGACTCGCTAAGCCATGCGCAGGGAGAGGGAGTTGGAACCAAGGCATGTGCGCGGAACGGCGTGGGTGGGTGGTGGCTGCGATAACATCGCCTCATGTGAGTCATAGTTCTGCTAGCCTAGCTGAATGCAGCCACTGGTTTGTGCGGACTGCGGGGCGGCCCTGCGGCGACCGCGGAGGGGACCACTGCCGCGGCGTTGCCCGCAATGTGGCAAGCGGCGGCGCAATGCACGGGCGCGGGCGCTGGCTGGCGGGCAAGGGGTGGAGTACACGCACTGGGAGGCGGCCTCGGTGCGGCGGGCGCTGGTGGCCGAGCAGGCCCGCCTGGACGAGTTGCGGGAAGAGGCGGGCAGGGCGGAGCGTGAAGTCGAGAGGCTGCGCGGTCGGCTGGCGTGGCTGGAGCGCCGCGAGCGGGAGGCCGACGCGGTCTGAACGTCAGGAACGGTTGTCATGGGAGGTTCGACACAGCGGACTCATCGAACAGGCTCGGGGAGCCGTTGGCGGGCAGCTTGATCCGTAATCCGCCACGGCGCCCCTGGCGGATCGTGACGGCGTCCAGCTTGCCGCACTTGATCCATGCCAGCACCGTCTGGCGGGACACGCCCAGCCGGGCCGTGGCGATTTGCATCGGCACGTAACCCTCGGGGGCGTGTTCCACGAAGCGCTGGCGCAACTCTTCGGTGAGGCGGATCCGCCACGGGGCTCCGGGCGTGATCTGATCGCCGGCCAAGAACCCGTCGTTGAGCATGCGGTGGATCGTGGAGGGGACCACGCCCAGCTCCCTGGCGGCTTGCCGGACGGAGACGAGCTCGCCGTCGGGAGGCTCTTGCGAAGGCTGGAAGCACGGGATTTTCCAGTGTGTGCGCAGGCTCGCAACCCGTGACTGGGTGAACCGCAACCCGCGTGCGGTCCGGTGGCCCTGGCGGTTGAGAATCCCGGCAATGACGGCGTCGGGGTAATGGGCAGCGAGCCGGCGCAGCAGGTTAATCGTGTCTTCATCGGTGCGCACGGTCGCGGGACGGTTACGCGGACGCTCGATGGTGAGTTCGGACGAGAGCCCGCCCTGCCACACAAGACGGATCCGCGCTTGCGGCTCGTTGCGGGGGGCGTCCAGGACCACCTCTTCCAGCAGTGCCCGCAGCAGTTCCTTGCGGTCTCGTGCAGTCGTCGTGGGGGCGTCCCAGGCCCGTGGCAGATCCTCGCCCAGGGCCAGCAGCGCCTCGCGCTCGTTCGCACTCACCTCCCGCGGACGCTCCCGCTCGCGCAACGCCAGCTCGGCCCGCTCCCGCTCCAGATCCTCCAGCCGCTGTTCCCACTCCCGCTCCAGACCACGGGCCACGCGGCGGTTCTCCGGATCCACGGCTCGGTAGGCGCGTTCGGCCCGGGTCGCCTCGTAGACGGCCCGCTCCACCGCCAGGCGCCGCTGCGACAGGGCGGCGTCGCGTTCGCTCTCCACCTGCTCGATCGCCTTCAACGCGGCCTCGGTCCCGCCCGTGCGGACCGCCTCCAGCACGCTGGCGGCCACGGCTCGATCGACTTGCGTCCCGCCGATCTGCAAGCAGTAGGTGGCTCGCCCTTCCACGATGTGCCGGCCGGGACAGTGGTAGTTGGGGGAGGAGTGGCGTCCGAGATAGTGGGTGCGCAGCGGCCGGCCGCAGTTCCCGCAGATCGCGAGTCCCTGCAGCAAGGCGGATCCCTCTCTCACGCTTCCCCCGGCACTGTGCGGGCGCGGCCGGCGGTTGGCTCCGATGCGCGCCCGGTTGGCCTCGAACGTCTCCCAGTCTATATAGCCGCGGTGATGGCCTGGCAGCAGCACGCGCCATTCCGCCTGCGGCAACTGGCGCAGGCGCTTTTTCATGCGGCCGTGCTCATCGAGGTAGCGTTCCTGGCGGGACTTGCCGAAGGCGTACGCCCCGGCGTAGACGGGATTGTGCAGCACCTGGACGATCGAGCTGTAGGCGGGCGGGATCCAGCGGACGTCGTCGCCGTTGCGCAGGCGGACCGGGAATTGCAGGCCTTCGTCGCGGAACCACAGCCAGACGCGGCGCATGGAGCCGAGTTCGGCGAAGCGCTCGAAGACAGTACGGATCGCGCGCACCACTTCCTCGTCGGGATGGAAGCGGATCTCGCCATCGCGCTCGCCCCAGACGAAGCCGACCGGCAGAGTGCAGCGGAACTCGCCGCGGGCGGCTTTGTTGCGGATGCCTTCCAGCAGGCGCACCTTGAGCGTGTGCAGCTCGGCTTCGCTGATGGTCCCTTTAAGTCCCAGGACCAGGCGATCATTGAAGCAAGCCGGATCGTAGATGCCGTCGAAGTCGGCGATCAGGGTGTCGGTCAGAGCGCACAGGTCGATCAGGCGGTACCAGTCGGCGTTGTTGCGAGCCAGACGGGAGACCTCGAGTCCGAGCACGAGGCCGGCGCGACCGAGAGCGACGTCGGCGGCAAGGCTGTTGAAGCCATCGCGCTTGTCGACGGACTCGCCGGAGAGGCCGAGGTCCGCGTCGACGATGGTGATGTGGTCGGGGTGCCAGCCCAGGGCTTCGGCACGGGCGGCCAGGGCGTACTGGCGACGCGTGGACTCGGTGTTGCGCTCGACCTGGGAGGGACTCGACTGGCGGATGTAGACGAAGGCCTGGCGCTGACGGTGGACGGGCAGGATGCTGGTGTCAGTCATCGCGGTGCTCCTGTTTGCGAGGCGGGAGGACCGCTTGGGCCAGGATGCGGGCCAGGGCCTGTAGGGCGGCGTTCCTGGTGGCTGGATCGAGTGTCTCCCAGATCGCCACGGTCGGGGCGGGCGTGTCCGGGAAGGTCAGTGTCAGCTGCCGCGGGGGCGGCGGGGGCAAGGCTTGCATCGGGAGTCTCCTGAGCGGCATTGGGCCGTTGTAGGAGAGCGTCGACGATGGCGCGGGCTCGCAGCAAGTCCACGAGGCGAGCGAGGCTTGCATTGCGACCTGACGCGAGATCACGATCCTCGGCCGGCAGAGCATCTGTCCATGCCACCGGTACGAAGCGGCGATCCCCATTTGGACACAGCAGCAGCAGGGTCAGTTCATCGTTCCGGATCGCCTGAGTTAGGACCGGCAAGGTCCTGCCAGCCAGCGGATGGGACGGTCGCGTGATTGCAACCGACTCCGGAAGCTCTTCGAGATGGGTAGTGTGTCGAGTACTACTTCGACACGGTGCGGCACGACATCCTGCTAGGGAAAGTGGCGGACCGCGTGAGCGACGACCGGATCCTCGGGCTGCTCAAGCGCATCCTCAAGGCCGGAGGCAAGCAGGGCGTGCCCCAAGGCGGTGTGATGACTCCACCAACGCAAAAGGTAACTTCGCGTTCGAGCGTGTCTGCGCGTTCAATTACAAGGCTTGACATTAGACATGTACTGTATATATTATATGTCACATAGCCCGCGTCAGCGATGCTCAGAAAGCCCGCCGGCTCAATCTCGCCCGCTCGCTGCTGCAGCAGTATCCGCACTTGCCCGACGCCGTCGATCGCCTCGCCGGCCAGCTCGCCATCTCGCCTCGCCAAGCCTATCGCTACCTGCGCGAAGCCCAGCAATTGACTGCACCCGTTCCGGTCTCCGACGGCAAGGATGTCCTGTCCGTCCGGCTTCCGCGCGGCTTGATCCGGCGTTTGCGAGCGCGTTCGCTCGCCACCGGAACGGCGGTCAGCGAACTGGTGGCGCGAGCCCTCCAAGCCTTGCTGGCATCCCGGGAACCGCATGGCTGACGGCGGTCCGCTGGCGGTGCGCCTGGAGTACCACTTTGACCGCCATCTGCCCGACAAGCTGGCCCGGGCTTACGCACGGCTGGCCCCGCTCCGCCAGCGGCCGGCCAGACCCACTGCACAGCAGGAGATGAAGCATGACCAAGACCGCCGCCATTTATGCCCGAGTGTCCTCGGATCGCCAGAAGGAGAGCGGGACGATCGCCAGTCAGACGGCCGCCGTGCGGGAGTGCGCCCAGGCGCGCGCATACATCGTGCCGCCTGAATGGGTGTTCGAGGACGACGGGTTCAGCGGGGCACGCTTGGACCGGCCGGGGTTGGAAGCGGTACGCGACTTGGCCGCCGAGGGCCGCATTGAGGCCGTGCTGGTGTTGTCGCCGGACCGGCTCAGCCGCAAGTATGCCTACCAGGTGCTGTTGCTCGAGGAATTCGCGCGCTGTGGGGTGGCGTGTGAGTTCGTGGAGTCGCCGCCAGCCGAGACGCCGCAGGAGCGCCTGCTGGTCCAGGTCCAGGGCATGATCGCCGAGTACGAGCGGGCCCAGATCGCGGAGCGCTCCCGGCGCGGCAAGCGGCACAAGGCGCGCAACGGGTCGCCGAGCGTGCTCTCGGGAGCCCCCTACGGATACCGCTATGTGAAGCGGAGCGAGGGGCTCGAGGCGCGCTACGAAGTGCTGGCTGGGGAAGCCGCGGTGGTGCGCCAAGTGTTTGACAGCTATACGCGGGAGCAATGCAGCATGGGGGCAATCGCGCGCAGTCTGACGGAGTAAGGGATTCCGACACGCACCGGCAAGGAGCGCTGGGATCGCTCGATGATCTGGGGCATGCTGCGCAATCCGGCCTACTACGGGCGGGCCTGCTACGGCAAGACCGGGACGGGCTCACGGCAGAGGGTCACGCGGCCCTTGCGGAAGCCGGGGAAGTTCGCGGGTCGGCAGGTGGGCGGCCTCGAGCGTCCGCGCGAGGAGTGGATCGAGATTCCCGTGCCGGCCTTGGTGAGCGCGGAGCAGTTCGAGCAAGCCCAAGAGCAACTCGAGGCGAACAAGCGGCATGCGAGGCGGCGGACGAAGGAACCGACTCTGCTCCAAGGCATGCTGGTGTGTCGGCGGTGCGGCTACGCCTACTATCGAACCTCGACACGGACGAAGAAGCGCAAGCTGTACTACTACCGCTGTCTGGGTTCGGACGGATGGCGCTACGAGGAGGGCGTGCGTTGCCCGAGTCGGCCGGTGCGACAGGACCGGCTGGACGCGATGGTTTGGCGGGAGCTGATCCGGCTGCTGGAAGAGCCGGCATTGATCGAGGCCGAGCTGGAGCGGCGGCTGGAGGCTGGGCTCGAAACGGACCCACAACGGCGCCGGCAGGCGGATCTGCGCAGCGAGCGGGAGCGCTTGGAACGAGCCGGCGCGAGACTGGTGACTGCGTACCAGGAGGAATTGATCACGCTGGGCGAGTTGCGTAGCCGGATGCCGGCCATTCACAGTCGGAAGCGAGTCCTGGAGGCCGAATTGGAGGCGATCCGGAGCGCGGCCGAGGAACGCGAGCGCTTTCTGCGGATCGCGGAGACCCTGGAGAGTTTCCGGGACCGGTTGAAAGCCAGTGCCGAGACCCTCAAACTCATCGAGCGGCAGAAGGTGTTACGCTCGCTTGTCAAGGAAGTGCTTGTAGGGGACGGAGAGATCACAATCCGCCATTCCATACCAATGACAGAAGGGAGCGGTTGCTCGCACGCCAAACCGGATTCGAATTCGTCGACGCAGAGCCCTGAACCCCAAGGTTACCTTTTGCGTTGGGGGAGTCATTTCCCCGTTGCTCAGCAACCTCTACCTCAACGAGGTGGACCGGATGCTGGAGCGGGTGAGGGAAGTGACCCGGCAAGGGGAGTATTACTACATCCAATACGCTCGCTTTGCTGACGATCTGGTGATCCTGATCGACGGCTACCGCCGCTGGCAGTGGCTGGAGAAGGCCGTGTGGAAACGGCTGCTGGAAGAACTGGCGGAACTGAAAGTGGAACTCAATCGAGACAAGACGCGCCGGGTGGATCTCGCCAAGGGCGGGAGCTTCAGCTTCCTGGGGTTCGACATGCGCCGCTGCAAGACGCGGCGGGGCAAATGGGGCGTGCGCTACGTGCCACGCATGAAAGCGCGCACCAAGCTCCTGCGTCGGCTCAAGGAGGAATTCCGGCGGCATCGCTCGCAACCGGTGGAAAAGGTCATCGACCGTATCAATCCGATCCTGCGGGGTTGGGTGAACTATTTCCGCATCGGGACCGCGAGTCGGTGCTTCAGTTACGTCAGGGACTGGGTCGAGAAGAAGCTCAGGCGACATTTGATGCGACAGCGCGGACGCCGGGGATTCGGCTGGAAGAGGTGGAGTAGGCAGTGGCTGTACGACGGGCTCGGATTGTATTCGCAGTACCGGGTTGAGCGACTGCCGGAAGCGCTCCCGGCAGGAAAGGCCCCATAACCCTTGAGACGAAGGCAACAGGAAAGCCCGTTGCGTTATGCAGCCAGCCCGCTTATGTAGCGAAGCGCCCGCAAGTACCGAGAATGCAGTCAGATACGCGCAGAACTCGCTACATATTCCGCAAGCGCAGCTACAAGGATGCAAGGAATTCCATCAGTTCCGAATCACGGTGCCAACTCGGTGAGTTGCCAGGCGAAGGTGTCGGCACATTGTCCGCGCAGGTGGCCAGAGCCTGAGCCTTCATTTCCAAGTCCACTTCCGCGTATCGATTGGTCGTCTCGAGAGATACGTGGCCCAGCCAAGCCCGGATCGTATTGATGTCCACGCCGGCACGCAGGAGATGAACTGCCGTTGTGTGGCGCACGGTATGGGGGCTGACACGCTTGCCTGTTAAGGAAGGCGCAACCTTGGCCGCCTTGGCGACGCTGCGTTCAACGAGCGTGTACACCCCGTGGCGGGTGATGCGCTGGGCGCGGCAGTTCAAGAACACCGGTGCCTCGGCAGGACCTGCAAGACGTGCGCCGAGCAATTCGCGCAGGGTCTCGGCGGTTCGCGACCAGAGCGGGCAGACCCGGTCCTTGCGCCCTTTGCCTCGGATGAGGACGGAAGGGGCTTCGGCGAGGCGCAGGTCGGCCACGTTGGTGCCGGCGGCTTCGCTGGCACGGGCTCCAGTGTTGTAAACGAAGAGGAGCAATGCGTAGTCGCGCCGTCCCTGGAGGTGTCGGCGGTCCGGAGCTGTGAGCAGGGCTTCGATTTCCGGCTTGTCCAAATAAGGCATGACCGGAATCGGCACGCGCCGGAAAGGGATTCCTTGAATACGTGCGGCGTGCTCGACAAGCTCGGGCTCCTGGCGCCCGATGAAGCGGAATAACGAATGGAAGGCTGCGAGGCGCTGGTTGCAGGTGGCTGGCGCGTTCCCGCGGCGCTCCGTACAGTCGCGCAGGAACTCGCGCAGCAGTGTGTCGTCGACCTGTTCGACGGTCACGCGAGTGGGATCGGTAGCGTGGCGTTCGTCTAGGAAGCGGAACAGCAGCCGGATTGCGTCGCGATAGCTTTTTAAGGTGTTCGGGCTGAAGTTGCGGTCGCGGGCGAGTTCCTCGACCAGGAAGCGGCGGACGAACGGCCCAATCAGATGTTGCTGGGGCATGGCATGGCTCCTTCGTCGCCGATATCTGCGTAGCGCTCGAAGCGCTGGGAAGCCTCGGCGAGCAATTCGGGGGTCATTGAGAGGTAGGCCTGTGTACCCGCGAGGGTGACATGGCCCAAGTAGGTGGCCAGCCACGGCAGGCGGGCTTGCACGTCGGCACCCTCGCGGTACCAAGCGACGAGCCGGTGTGTGGCAAAGTTGTGTCGCAAATCCTGCAGGCGAGGCTGCCAGCGGGCGGACGGCGGGTTGCAGACATTGGCCTGCTCGCGGAGTCGCACCCACGCCGCTTCCAGCGAAGCGAGAGAGATCCCGCCGCCTCGGGGCGAAGCGAAGAAGTAGGACCTCTGTCCAGACGGCATGGGCAGCGTCCGGCGAGCCCGGAGATAGGTCGCCAGTGCCTCGCCCAAAGCGGTTCCGACTGGGACGATTCGGGACTTGAAGCACTTCGAGTCCCAGACGAAGAGCAGACGTGAGTCAACGTCGACGTCGCAAACACGCAAGCGTAGTCCCTCGCCCGGTCGCAGTCCGGCCCCGTACAGCACGAGCAGGAGCGTGCGGTAGGTTTCCTTGCGAAGCGGACGAGCGGGACTGTCGAGGATCGAGGTGGCCTCGAGGAGCCGCGCCAGTTCCTGCCGGGAGAAGATGCGTGGGCGGAACGGTCGCGGAACACGCGGCGGCGATTCCGGAAGAGGCGATGTGGCGATGAGTCCGCGGAGGGCCAGGTGCTTGAAGAAGACCTGGAGAGCGTAGTGCTTGCGCACAAGCCACAGGGTCGGCGGGCCGCTGCCGCGACAGAAGGCCCGAACGGCCTCGGGCTGAATCTCATCCAGGCCGATGTCGCCCATGGCGCGGCCGAATGCCCGCAGTACGCGCCCCTCGGCTGCATACCTGGCCCCGAGAGACCGCTTCAGTTCGAGGAATGTGTCGGTCGCTTCGAAGAGGGTCATGCGAGATCTCCGAGATCCTCGAGCGCCACGAGCCGCAGTGAGGTCAGAGCGACCTTGGCATACGTCCGGGTACTGTCGGGACTACGATGGCCGAGATGGTCACCGGTCTCTTTGAAGCTATGGCCCGACTCGACGAGATGGCGGGCGCAGGCGTGCCGCAAGCCGTGCGGGCCCCGTCCCTGGCAGGGTGCCTCCCCGACGGGGTAGTGCCGGGCAACGACGTCATACAGCCCGCCTTGCGAAAGCGGCCGGTATGGGGCGCGCAGAGTCAGGAAGAGCGTCCGCTCTGACGAGCGCGGCCGGTGACGCCATACATACTCGGCGATCGCCTCGCCGACTGCAGCTTGCAGCGGGACCTGCTGCAATCGCCCGCTCTTGGACCGCATGATCTGAATCCGGTCACAGGCCCAGTCGATGTCGTCCAGGCGGAGGCGGCGCACTTCGCCGGACCGTACCCCATACACCGAAAGCAACAGGATGATCGCCCTGTCGCGAGCCACCCCAGGGGAGTCTCCGATGGTTCCGTCAAGCATCCGGCCCACTGTTTCCCAGGCCGGCCCCATCGGCAGTCCCTCGTCCCGATAGACCCGCGGTACCTGGACCGTCGCGGCCAGTCCCGGACGCGACCAGCCGCGCTGTTCGCCGTACTCGAACCACTTGCGAAGTGCCGAGGCGGATCGTCTCAGCGAGCTTCGCTTCCAGCGCAGCGAAGCATGCTTGTAATAGGCGTCTACGTCATCTGCCGAGATCTCATAGAAGTCCAAACGGCGCTGTTTCAGGTATGCGAGAAAGCGTCGGATCTGCCAGCGGCCTGCTTGACGGGTCGCTTCAGACCGCCAGTGCCGTTCCTGCTGCGTCGAGACAAACTCGTCCAACTTGGCTTCGAACTCTCCAAGGTCCTCGGCGGGCTGGTCGGGTTCCAGTCTGCCGAGACTCCGCAGGAAATCCGTTGCCACGCAGCGGAAGTTCTCCATGGCCCCTCTCGGGTTGGGATCCTGGTTCCCGCCGCTACGGCGAGAGGCCCAGTTCCGCGCCAGGATGCGCACCTCGGCTGGGGTGAACGATTGACCGGGCAACAGGACTGGCAGTTCAACCGCAACGCATCGGACGTAGCGCGCTTGGCGCAGCAAGGTCCTTTGCGAAACGCCTCTTGCAGCCGATTGCTTCAAGTAGGCTGCGCGCTCGTTAGCAAGCGGCGCCTCGCGATGACGGCGAATAACGCCGGCATAGAAATAGAGCTCTTCGAACATGGTGAGCACCTCCTATCGGATGCACCATGAACGGCGTCAGCTTATGTTGTCAATCTGCGAGTACGACCGTTGTGTCTGCAAGAACTTCGCCCCGCTTCGCTACATAAGCGGGCTGGCTGCATAACGCAACAGATGTTGCTAACTACATCTGTTGCGGGAAAGCCGCATGGCGGGTTTGACGAGGCGGGGGGAGGAACCGTGGCTAAGCGCGAGACTGAGGCACCGGCAAGCCGCTCAGGCGGCACGCGAAAGCGGTCGGCGAACTGCTACTCCCTCGCGCTACGGCAAGCGCGCCTCTCCTCGACCCTACTGACGAGGCGGGGGGAGGAACCGTGGCTAAGCGCGAGAACGAGGCACCGGCAAGCCGCTCAGGCGGCACGCGAAAGCGGTCGGCGAACTGCTACTCCCTCGCGCTACGGCAAGCGCGCCTCTCCTCGACCCTACTGACGAGCGGGGAGCGGAAACGTGACTAGGCACGAGGGTCAGTGAGGCACCTACAGATGGCGAAAGCCGTAGGAACAACCCCAAAACAGCTACTGCCTCGTGCTAAGGTGCGCGCGTCGCTCCCCGACTCTACTGCCGAAGAGCACTGCGCACCGGAAGCGTGGGCCGGAGGTGGGCAAGGGCACTCAAGCCACTACACGGTGGATTCGCTGCCCGAGATCGCCCGAGAGAGCCGCGATCACGTTCGGTACGAGGGGACGCAATTCCTGTAATCGGGTGCGTCCGGCGATCATGATGACGACGGGGATCGGAAGATCCCGCAAGCTCTGCTGATACGCGAACCCTTGGTCCACCGTGACGAGGACACCGAATCCATGTTCGGCCGCAAGGCGCAGCAACTCTCCGTTCGAGCACCCGGCCCAGCCCATTTGCTGCACCGTGCGCGTTCCGAACGACTCGGGAAACTCAGCCGCGAGTCGCCTTGGAACGGATTCGTCGAGCAACACCTTCATCGGGCATCGCCGACCAGTTGCACCGTGGCCCGTTCGAGCAGCGCGACGGCCTGCTCCCTCGTTACCGTGGGGTAGTCGTCCAGAAAGTCGTCGAGCCGGTCGCCCGCTTCGAGGTGCTCCATCAGGATGCGCACGGGAACCCTGGTTCCCGAGAACACGGGTGTTCCGCCCAAGACATCGGGGTTTCTGTCGATGAGCTTCTCGGTCATTGTGAACTCCTCTTGGGTCGGTCGGATGCCGCCAGCAGCAACGCGCCGATTCGGCGCGCCGTGTCGGTGAAGTGCTGAACTTCCTCGGCGTGAAGCCTTCGGCCCAAGACCGCGCTCTCTCGATACGAAAGCCACTTTTTGAGCACTTGATAGCCGCCAAGCCGGTAGTCCCAGACGGCGGAGGGGACGTTGCGCCAGTACGCCTCCCCGTTCAGGTAGACATCGAAGGTGGTCTCGCCGAGTACGGCGATGTGTGCCACCAAAGCTGAGCGCTCCTCGGGTCGATACGCACGCTCGACGATGCGGCCCCTGCCGGGCATCACGGCGTCGCCCGTTCCGAAGTGGCCCCAGCCCGCGGTGACGGCGAAGTCGTCGCCCACCATGTAGCGCCCCGAGACCGTGCTCGGCACGGCAACCTCGGGGCACAAGGGCGTCCCGGATCGACCCGGCCGTTCCGAATCGAGCAACGCGGCCAGCAAGCACCCACGGGCCGCCGAACGGGCGAGAGCTTGCGCCGCTCCCTCCGTCTCGCCGTCCGGCCAGCCCGGCAGCGGGATGCGCGGCCATTCCATGCGTAGGGCCCCCGCGTTGGCCTTGCAATACGCCGGATCGTGCAGTGTGGCCAGCACATGGTGGAACAGGTCCTCGACACCGAGACCGAGGCCGGAGAGATACCGCTCAGCCTGATCGGTTAGGTTGGCACGGCGTCCTCCACGCCCGTCAGATGCCAATCCATCGTCGAGCAGCCAGGACGGAAACCAGCTAGACAGCCCGTTTCCGAAGTTGTCCGCGAGATCGTAAACCAAAGTTCCGCGCGAGAAATCCTCCTTGGCTTGACGCTCACGGGCTTCGAGCCAGGAGTTCCCCTCGAACACATGGGGCCTGTAGTCGGCGCGCTTCTCGTCGAGCAACTTCGTGTCCTTCTCCCAGTAGAGCCACCGGTTGTCGAACGGCCGGTAGGCGAAGCGGACGAACCCGGACTCGTCCGGCCCGCCGCGCCTCAGCAGCGCGTCGCGCACGGCTCGGGCATCGAACCGCGCCGTGGATTTCATGACCCTGGGATAGCGCCGGGCAATCTCCTCATGGCTCAATGCCGCGTCAAAGTACTCGCCAACGCGCGCCTGGAGGCGATCTAGGTCGGTGTCCACGAGGAAGCCGTCGCGGCTCGTCTTGACGCCCGGAAACGAAACCGGGAACAGGTCGGGCAGCGCGGGCCAGTCGAACCAATCGGGACTCACCGCCGTATCCACGAACGGAAGGCCCAAGGGCAGTAACGGAGCGACCTCGGAGTACAGTACTTCCGGTTCCGCGTCGACCGTGGCGGTCAACTCCGCTGGCTTGGCCTGCCCCCACAAATGCCGGAATCCAACCGACTCGGCTGGTGCGTGGTCCACCTTGCGCACCAGCGTCGCGATGGCCGTGCCGACTTGGATTCCGACCGGATCTCCCTCCGTGGAGAAGATGCTCGGGTCGGGCGATCCGTCCGGCGCGACCTTGCCCGTCTTGTACTTGTCGCCGTTCAGGCAGTCGATCCGGATCGCGTCAAACGCTTCAAGGTAGCGCTCCCGCATCCCGGTGAAGGACAGCCCGTCGAGCCACGAGTAGTTGGAGATGAAGCAGACCACGCCTTGGCCGGTCTCCTTCGCGATGCGCCGCTCCGCCATGCGGAAGAACCGGACGTAGTGATCGTTCAGGCCTTGTCCTTCGGGGTTCCGAACGCGCTTGACCGTGCGGTAGGCTTCCGAGAGCTCGCGCTCCTCGTCCACCGCCATGCCCGCATACCCGTTGTAGGGCGGGTTGCCGAGGATTACCAATATCGGCATGTCCTGCTTCACCGCTTCCGCAAGATCGCGCTCTTCCTCGAGTGCCTGGAAGGGGAGTGGTTTGTTCGTTCGCGGCTCCCAGCCGGTCAGGGCGTTGGTAAGAAACACCCCGGCGCGCTCCGACCCGTCCTCCGCCAGCGGCGCGCCCAAATCCTGCATGGTGAGGCCGACCTGCAAGTGCGCCACCACGAAAGGCGCGGGCATGATCTCGAACCCGAACACTCGCTCGGTTGCCGCCCTCCTGACCGCCGCGCCCGCGAGCGCCCCGAGACCCTGCTCATCGAGATTCGCGGCGATTCGGCGGAACACTTCCGCCAGATACGCCCCCGTTCCGCAGCACGGGTCCAGCACATATACGTTCTCGCCCGCGAGCCCCGCCGGGATCCCGAGATCGTCCTTGAGCGCCTTGTCCACTCGCGCCACCATGTAGCGGACCACCTCGGTCGGCGTGTACCACACGCCCAACTGCCTGCGGAGGTCCGGGTCGAACGCTTCGAGGAACGGCTCGTAGAAGTACGGCACCGCCTCGCCCTCGTCGAATCGCGAGAAGAACGCCGTCCGGTCCACCCGATCGAGCGCCGCCGATGTCCAGTCCAGCACCTCGACAAGGCCGAGGGACTGCAACCCGCCCGGGTCGGACAATTGCCGAAATAGGGCTCGGAGCACTGGCGCCCGCAGGTGCCAAGCTGCCTCGCGCCACCTGAACCGCTGCGGGCTGTAATGGCCCTCAAACAGCGGGCCGTTTTTCTTCGCCTCTTCGCGGGACCACAGCACCCATGCGGAGAAGACGCCATAGAACAGCGTCTGGATCAGGGTCGAACGGAAGAAGCGATCCCCGCGATCACCCTCGAACCGAATCCCGAGCGCTTCCTCAAGAGCCGACCGGACGGTCACGAGCGACGGCGTGTCCCCCGCCGCCTCGACGCGGGCCAAGCCGTCGCGGGCGTAGGAGGCCAACAGCCACGCCAAGTCCTTCGGCTCGGCCAGTGCAGCCCGGTGCGCGAGCGCCCGGGCCAGATACTCGCCGAGACCCGCGCCGACCTCGCGGGCGAAGGCGTGGGGTGTCTCCACCTTGCGCCAGAAGTCGTCGGCATCCTCGGCCAATCGAAAGGATTCGAGCTTGACGGGGCCTCCCCCACCATCCGCGCCCACCAAGACGAAGTCCCGGAGATTCGTGACCAGCACCAGACGGTAGCGGTCCCAATAGCGGTTCACCTGATCGGATCCCGCCGTCAACCACGCATCGTCACCAACACCCTTGACCTCGACGACGCCACGCTCGGGAACCTGCCCCGATTTCGACCGGCCCTTCTGAACCTGCCTCGCCGTGTAAAGCGCGCCGTCCGGATGTCCGGCTCCCTGATCCGCCAGTTCCAGAACGCAGAACACCTTGGGCTTGAGCGTGGCTCCGACCGTGCCGAGCAAGCCCGTCAACGCCGGATAGTACGAGCGCTCCCCCGTCGCACCGCCCGATGCGCGGGCGCGGCGAAGCTCGGTGAAATACGCTTCCACGGCGCCAACCAGCTTCTTGTTCGGTCCGGCCATCGTGCTTTCCCCAGCGAATCGGCCCGCGCCTCCGCGTTGAGGCTGCCTTCAAGCGATTCAAGGAAGATACCACGTCGCGCGGGTGCACGGCCCGCGGCGTGGTCCATTCTCGGAGGCGAGCGACGCTCGCGCGCTCGGCCCGGCGAAATAAGATTGCCGGGAACTTGGACAAGGTGTAGCCTACACCAGCTATCTTGTAGGTTGAATCAAGGTCAGAACGGTCGCCCGACCACGGAGACACGACTCCCCGCCGGCCCCCAGTGTGACACCAACCCATCCCGGATGCGGGAAGACAGGAAACAAAGGCGACGACGCGGAACACCACGGTCGGCGGGGCTTCACGGCGAATCCCTTCGCGATCCCGGTCGCGAAAGGATTGAGGCGTGGACCCGCGAGATCGGACGCGAACTCCTGGCCGCGTCGTCTTGGATCGACGAGCCCGACTTCACCGCCATCCATACAGACGACCTTGCCTTTCTCTTCGAGGTCTACGAGCGGCGGTTCCTCCGAGGCTTCGCAAGTCGGCGGCTGGACCCGGGAGCCCTGAGGTTCCGCTTGTCCTCGCGGATGACGCGGGCCGGCGGGCAAACCACGCGCCGCGTGCTTGCCGATGGCGGGGTCGACTACGAGATCGCCATCTCCACGGAGATCCTCTTCAACGGCTTCGCCGCCGCCGACACCGGGGTCACCGTCGCCGGCATACCCTGCGCAAGCCGACTGCAGGTGCTGCAGCGGATCTTCGAGCACGAGATCGTCCATCTGGTGGATTTCCTTTGCAACGGAGCCAGCAACTGCGGGGCACGTCCGTTCCAAGAACTCGCCCATCGCCTCTTCCGCCACCGGAGTCACACCCACGCGCTCATCACACGCGCGGAGCGGGCGGCGCGGCACGGCATTCGCATTGGTTGCCGGGTCTCCTTCTTCTACCGGGGGAAGTGCCTCGCGGGACGGGTCAATCGAGTCACCAAGCGCGCCACCGTGCTGGTGGAGGACCCGGGCGGTGAGCGGTATTCGAATGGCAAACGCTACCGGAAGTACTACGTTCCCCTTGGCGCGCTCGAAATCGAGGATGGATGAGTTCGTCGGGGCAGCGACGCCTTGCTGCCCCGACGAGACGGTAGTGTAGCCCGCGAGCCGAGATGCGAAACCGATCTTTCATGCAGGTCGGCATGCTCTGCGGGTGTGATGCAGGCCGAGACAGAGGGGACGGTGATCTTTCGGCGTCGGCGCGGAATGCCGGGGGTTCAAGGGGGCGGGGCGCCCCTTGCCAGCGGACACCTCCGAAACGCCGCTCCTGGCATCGCCCGGAACAGCCTCGACCGGGCCGTCGAGGGCTAGCCTCCCGGCTTCGTGGTAGCGGGCCTCACGGGCGACGAGGACCAGTCCGTGATCTAGGGTCGAAAGTGGCGCTCTCGGCCAGGCCGCTGCGTTCGGCCCTGCCCGTACCCCTTGGGGACCGAGATCGTCGCTCTCAGGTGATTTCTGCGGCCCGTAGGTTCCCCGAAATACCGCCGGACCGACCTGAAGCTGCCTCTGAGCCTCGTCTCGGAGTCAGGTCAGGTCTCGGTGCCCGCGATCCGACCCGCCAGATACGCGGCCCAGTCGTCCATGAGCCGACGCCGACGCTCGAAGAGGTCGCTACGCCGGTACGCGGCTTCCACCTTGTTCTGGACCACGTGCGCCAGCGCCGCTTCGACCACCTCTCGGGGGTGATCCGTTTCCTCTGCCGCCCAGTCCCGGAACGACGACCGGAACCTGTGCGGCACCGCCGCGATCCGGTGCTTTTGGATCAGTTGGCGCAGCCGCTTCTCGATGAGCGGCTTTCCGTTCAATCGCGTGAACACCAACCGGCTATCCTCGCCGCCCAGCGCGCAGGCCTCCCCAAGGATCTCCAGCGCCCGGCGGCACAGTGGAACCCGATGCTCCCGCTTCGCCTTCATGCGCGTCGATCTCCGACCACTCGGCCCAACGCACCTCGCCCCACCTCGCTGCCGTCAGCACCGGAAACTCGAACGCCAGCCGGGCCACGGGCATCTCGTCCGTCGTCCTCGCCTTCCAGATCGCCGACCCAACCTCCCGGTGAGGGAGCGCCTTCATGTGTTTCACGACGCGGCTCTGCGGCCCAAGCACCGACCGGACCCGATTGCAGGGATTGTCGGTCCGGTACTCCATCGCCACTGCCCACTCGAACACCGAGCGCATGCGCTGATGCACCGACTGGGCCGTGGACCCCTTCGAGTGCCAGATCGGAGTCAGATTCTCCAGCACGTCGCCCGTCGCCACCTCGGAGACCGCGATCTTACCGATGCGGGGAAAGGCGTAGCGTTCCAGACTGGAAAGCCAGTCCCGCCGGTGCCGTTCGTTGCGCCAACCTGCCTGCTTCTGCTTCAGGACGCGGGCGGTCGTCTCCGCGAAGGTGGGAACGCCCCGTGCGCGACGCCGCTCGGCGAGCGGCTCCCCACCCTCTCGGGCGAGTTTGCGGTTGGCCCGCGCCTTCTCGCGGGCCTCGGCCAGCGGAACGAGCGAGACGCTGCCGAGTCCGAAGTCGCGGCGGCGGCCGCGAATGACGAGTCGCTGCACCCAACTCCGCGCACCGCTCGGCTGAACGTAGAGGTAGAGTCCATTGCCGTCGCAATGCCTCCCGGGAGGTGCGGAACGCACGAAGGCAGCCGACAGCCGCTTGTGGGGGTATCGGCCCTTCGGCTTGGTTCTCCGGGTCGGAGCGGGTGTGTGGGTTACATCATCCATTACCTCATGATATGAGGGATTGAATCGGAATTCAAAGAAGGTTGCGGGAGAGTCGATGTTGCGCAAAATGAGTGTAAACGTAGTAATTACAACGATATGGAAGACATCATAAGATGTCACTGGATGGCGATGGACTCCATGTGGCGACGGCCACCGTGCCGGCAGGCGAGACCACGATCGCCGGCACGCGGTAGTGCGCGTAACCGCCCGTCTCCGCTTCATACAGACAGACGGTCTGGATGCCTGCGGAAGTGTCCAGAGGCTCGGGCGGCCCACCGGACTGGAGAAGGCAAGGAAGTAGCAGGGAGGTGACGAGCGGAGTGCGCACGGGGCCAGTCTATCAGTCCCCGGACATCGCGCGAGGCTGGGCTATCCGGCGGCGGGCCGATACAATCCAATCCATGCGTCGGCGTTCGTTCCTGGTTGCGGCGACCGGTCTCGCTGGTTGCGGGCCGAGTCTGATGCCCCCTGATCCCGAGCCTGATTTTCCAGCGTTTCTGGAAGGCTTCGAGGCCCAGTACGCCGTCTCGCCGCACGCGGCCGGGCGGGACTGGTTCCGAGCGGCCGGTAGCGGCCTGGCGATTCAGTACGGCGTGTACAGCCAATTGGGGCGAGGTCCTGACGCCCAGTTCGACGGAGCGATTCCGTTGGAACCCTATACCGCCTTGAAGGAGACCTTCGACCCCAGTGGTTTCGATGCCGAAGAGATCGCTGCCACAGCGCTCGAGGCCGACATGGCATATGTCGTCATGACTGCCCGCCACGCTGATGGGTTCTGCCTGTTCCGGACGGTCCAGACCGATTTCAACAGTCTTGAGAGCGGCGGCCGAGATCTCGTTGGAGAGCTTGCCCGGGCATGCCGGCACCGGGGCCTCGGGCTCTTTCTCACCTACTCCTACGCGGCGGACTGGCGCCACCCGTATTTCTATTCATCCGAGACCGGTCGCGCCGAGAGCTACCGGTCCAGGCCCGCTTACGAGACAACGCCGGAAGAGTACAAGTTCCGCAAGGACGAGGACTTCCTGCGCTACATCCGATACGCGCATCGGCAGCTGGAAGAGATCGTCTATCGCTACGAGCCGCTTGCCGGCGTTCGGCTGGAGCCGGCCGCCGGTTACTATGCCCGGCCCGATCTCTTTCCCGTGGGGCAGACCTATTCAATCCTGCGCCAGGCTCAACCGTGGATTCTGATCAGCTTCGGGCAAGGAGTCAGCGGTGACGAGGATTTCACCACGAAGCCGAGACTGCAGGGGAGCCAACCCTTCCGCGGCGACATCGCCGAAAGGGCGCGGCTCGCGAATCGCGACAAGTCCCGGGAGGTTCGGGCGCACTTGCGGGCCGGCGGGAGCGCCGATGATGCGAGTCTCGGTTCGGCACGGGCCTTGCTCGACGAGTACGGGCGGGTCGGCAGCGTCCCTGCCAACCTCTTGACCAGCGTGAGGCTGCGGCCCGATGGATCCCTCGACCCGGCCGACGCGCGGGCCTTGCGGGAATTCGGGCAGTTGCTCTACATGTAGGGCGCGGCTCGCGTCGCTACAAGACCGCTATGCGACCAGTGCCTCGGCGCTGTCGGCTCCATAGAATCCGTACCACGGAGTCGCTCCCTCCAAGCACTGGTTGATCTTGCCGATATTGGCGGCACCTTGGTCGCCGAGCCAGTCCTCCAGAGCGGCGACGCCCTGTTCGCAGTAGATCGGGATTGCATCCTGCCAGGTTGCGCGGCCGCAGAGCACGCCAGAAAAGTTCACATCCGCTTCGGCAGCCCACTCGAGGGACTCGGTGAACACCTCGTTCGTGACCCCGGCACTGAGATAGATGAACGGCCTTCCTGCGGCTTCGGCCGCCGCGCGGAAGTGTTCGAGAGCCTCCGCCTTGGAATACGCGCTCACGCCTTCGCAGGCCCGCGACCCCTCCGCGAACGCCATGTTCAAGGGGACCTCGACCTTGAGAACGTCCACGCCGTAACGGTCCTTCGAGAACTCTCGCATGCTTTCAGCGACGACTTCGGGCTTGCGCATCGCGTAGTCCAGGCCCTTCTCGTTGCCGCCATCCGGGTCGTACCCTACGAACTCCAGGAAAAACGGCAGGTCGTTGGCGGCGCATTCGTCTCCGATGCGTTCGATGAACGCGTGTTTGACCTCGTTCACTGCGGCGTCCTCGAACGGGGAGTAGTACAGCAGGATCTTTACCGCGTTGGCGTTGAGATCGCCGATCCGCCGAACCGACAGGTCGGGGATCAGATCGGGCATGCGTCCCGGCCGTGTGTTGTCATAGCCGCTCTTCTCATAGGACAGGAGCAGGCCAACATTGGAAGATCGGGCCTCCGCGCCAGGCATGCCCCAGATCGGGTCCAGCAGGATCGCGCTGGCATGCGGGGTCAGCATCCGCGACACGGAGAGCTTGAAATCGCTCATCATTTCGTGCGTCACTGCGTCCGGCGCGATGCCCTTGCCCTTTCCGATTGCCTTTTGCAGGGAACCGCGTTGGTCCATTGCAGCGGCTCCGATGATTCCGCTGTCAGTGGCCAGGGCTTGCAGGTGCGCACATTTCTCGGCGGAGAGTTGCGTGGTCATAGGTCCTCTCTTTCCGGAAACCTCGTCTCCGGAGGTGTTATCAGGGAACTACGGACGATTCTCTGAAAGGGCGTGGAGCCTCCGGAAATAGCGCTCGGCGATCTCGATGTCCACCGAAATCTGTTCCCGTAGCGACTGGGCTGACGGGAACCTGCGCTCGTCCCGAATCTTCCGCAGGAATCCCAATTCTATCGCGTTCGGGGTTGGCCCCGCCATTTCCCCGAGAAGGAATGTCTCGATCGTGCGGTGGCGCCCTTCGAAGGTCGGTCGCAGGCCGACGTTGGTAATGGACTCCCTGTGGCCGGTCTGACCCGAGTGGCGAGTCACTGTCACGTAGACGCCATCTGCCGGAAGCACTTGGCTCTCGGGTTCGAGATTGAGGGTCGGCACGGTTCGCTTGGACCCGATTCCCTCGCCACTGACGATGGGGCCCTGGAGCGAGAATTCCCGTCCCAGCAAGCGTCGTGCCTCGACCATTCGGCCCTGTGCTACAAGATCCCGGAGTCGCGTACTGCTCACGGGCTCGCCGCCGACCAGAACGGTCCCTCCCGTGGCGACGTCAAAGCCGAGATGCTCGCCCAAGCTTCTCAGCATCTCCGCATCGCCGGCCTGCTTGCGTCCGAAGCGGAAGTCCGCACCGACCACGACGTGTCTCGCGACAAGCTTGCGTGCCAGGACGGTCTCGGCGAACTCGGCAGGCGAGAGCTGGGAGAGTTCCGGGGTGAACGCGAGGATCGCGACACGATCAATCCCTTGCCGACGGATCAGGTCCACCCGCTGGCGGATGCTAGTGAGCGTTTTCGGTGCCAGCGAGGGAGCCACGATCTTGAGTGGATGCGGATCGAAGGTCAGCGCGACTGAGCAGAGGGACCGAGCGCGGGCCGCCCGGGCAACCGATTGCAGGATCCGCTGATGACCGAGGTGGACGCCGTCGAAGTTCCCGATCGTCACGGCCGTTGGACCGAAGTCGTCCGGGATCTCATGCAGGCTCTTCCAGCTTCCGTTCACGAGCGCCTACCCTTCCACCGCGATCCGGAGGCCGTCGTAGGCTAGCGAAACTCCGTCGGGCAATTCACGGTTGGTCTCTTCGTGGGGCAATTCGTGACAGATGTGCGTGAAGAACGCCCGGTTCGGCCGAATGCGCTCGACCCATGCCAGGGCCTGTTCCACGGTGGAGTGCATCGGATGGGGCTGGTGACGCAACGCGCCGAGGAACAACACATCCAGGTCCTCAAGCTGGGCGAGCGACTCGTTCGGGAAGCCAGTCTGGTCCGTGACGTACGCCGCCCGCCCGAAACGGAAGCCGAGAATTCGCTTGGGCCCGTGGTCCACTGGGAATGGCTGGAATCGCGTGCCGAACAACTCGATGGGGCTGTCTTCAATCGCTATTCCGTCCAGCCGAGGGACGCCACCGGCATGGCTACCCTCGCCGGAGAAGCCGTAGGGAAACACACGTTTCAGAGACTTGAGCGTGTCGTTCGACGCGTAAACGGGGATGCGCTCCTTCCTGCCGTAGTTGAACGGCCGGATATCGTCCAGGCCCATGATGTGGTCTGCGTGATCGTGGGTGTACAGCACCGCGTCCAGCCGCGCGAGCCCGGAGTTCAGCGCCTGCGCGCGGAAGTCTGGCGACGTGTCCACCACCACGCATCTCTCGATCCCGTCCCCGTCGAAGCGGATCAGAACCGACGGTCTCAGGCGCCGGTCCCGTGGGTCCGTTGATTCGCAGACCCGGCAATGACAGCCGATGGTCGGGACACCCACGCTGGTCCCCGACCCGAGCACTTCGATACAGCAACTCGACGGCATCGACCGAAATCCGTCGCAAGGGCCCTCCCGGTACGGGGACGCCCACGGCTTCCAATCTTACCGAGACTGCCTGCTCGCGCTCCGCCTGCTGTTTCAACAGGGTTTAGATTTCCGTTGTGCAGTTGCCAGGCACTGCGCTCGTCCCCTGACTCGCAACCCAAGACACCCAATACTTCAGTTTGCCCGATCCACAACGGTTCTCCATCTCGCGCATCTGCTAGGCCACTCCCAAGACTCCAATCAGTCAACACCCGCTCAACTGGGACCGAGAACGTCAGCGCCGACCGTCTCCTATCACCCTTGGACGTGGATGTTCACATCTATTTCTGTATGGAAGTTACAGACCTTGCCGAAATCCCCCAACCACCAGCGACTGATGATCGGTATTGATGGTCAAGTGGTCTGAATCACGTCCGACTCCAGACAAATGCACGCAGTCCGGTTAAGATTCTGCTGATTCTTGCTCTCCTATCAAGACAGACGCTCGATAACGTCCGACCGTAGTTCCATCAACCGCATGCGAAAAGTAGATTGCGATGCGCCATCGATGAAGGAGAGACTGCAAGGTATGGTAAGAATCGTGGTCGGACCTCTGTGAAACTGATTCGATGCACTTCCCCCCTGAAATGGACCTAGCCAAGCTTGGTGGCAAGCCATTTGCCCGAATCAACCTGGAAATTGACGACTGCCACGGAAGCTGTCACAATCAATTGATCGGATCTGATGTTGCAGGGTTGCCCACGATGGTGGCGGAGACATCCAAGGCGGCAAAGGTCCGGAGATCGAGAGCATGAATAACAACCATCGTCTCACAAGCCTTTCGATGGAAGGATATCGATGCTTCCAATCCAAGCAATCTGTGCGATTGGCACCTCTCACTTTCTTAGTAGGGGCGAATAGCACGGGAAAGACTTCGTTCCTTGCGATCCTACGCGCAATCTGGAATGTCGTAGTCAACGGGGTGGTGCCTGACTTCAGAGAAGACCCTTACGACCTCGGAACATTCCACGATATCATCTACACTAATAGAAACGGTCAACAGAATAACTCGTTCGCTGCTGAGCTTGATTTTGTCACAGATTGGAACTCGGACCAAGAGTACAACGCCTCCGTAGTGTTTGATGAAAGAGGGGGTTCACCGTTTCCCGTCAAGAGACGAATTACAGAGAAGGAAGTGTGGCTAGAAGTGCGGCAACTGCAAGATGGGTTGAGTATCATTAGTCTGGGAGTTCATGGGAATACTTGGAAATACAAAGTAAAGACGGCATTTAATACTGAGAATATATTTGAATTATGGCATTTGTATTTTTGCCTTCACCTCTTACAGGATGAGGAATTGTGTGTACCGATCGGCGACTATGAGGTCAGCCGATCGGAGAATGATCTAAAGATGATTCAGGATCTTGTTCGCAATGCATATTCCTTTCCACTTGGCACGGATTCTGTCTTCGCAAGTGCTCCAGTGCGCTCTAGGCCTAAACGCACTTACGATCCAACCCGTCCATCTAGAGATTCTGAAGGGCAGTATGTTCCCACTTATCTTGCGACGGTGAACTACCGTAACGTGCAGGAATGGCGCCGAATGAAGAAGCGACTAGAGAGATTTGGTCGTGAGATGGGGCTCTTTCAGGAGATCCGAATAAAGAAACTTGGTGGAGATCCAGGTGGGCCGTTCCAGCTGCAGATAACCCAAGCAGGGAATTCAACAAAACATACTACACGAAACTTAATCGATGTTGGATACGGGGTTAGTCAGGTCCTACCATTGTTGACAGAGTTACTACGTCCAGATGCTGGTAGGATATTCTTCCTTCAGCAGCCAGAGGTTCATTTGCATCCATCCGCACAAGCTGCACTTGGAAGTTTGTTTTCTACAGTGTCGAGTGAACAAAAGCAGCTAATAATCGAGACCCATAGCGATTACCTGATCAATCGAGTGAGAATGGACATTCGTGATGGGAAGAGTGAAATTCAAGCTCGTGATGTTTCAATACTGTTCTTCGAGCCACGTGATCAAGACGTTACGATTCACTCAATTGACATTGACAATGATGGAAATGTTATCAGTGCACCTGAAGGATATCGAAGATTCTTTCTCGAAGAAACAGCGAGGGAGATTGGCTTATAGATGTGCGTGATTGTCGACAATGACGTTTGTCATGAAATCATAGGCCCAAGGTCGACACCTGTAGGCATCCATCTCCGGGAGTGGATAACCAATAAGGGCAGTAAACTTGTGGTTGGTGGACAAGTTCTAAGGGAGCTTGCCGAAAACAGTTATTTTCGCCGTTGGCTGGCGGAAGCATTGGCTTCTGGAATTGCAATGCGTTTCTCTGATCAATCCGTCGACGAATTGGCATTAGAGTTGAAGGCGGATTGTGAGTCAAATGATTCCCATATAATTGCTCTAGCACGTGTCAGTGGGGCACGATTGTTATTCACTAGAGACAATTCACTCAAGAGAGACTTCAAGAATAGGAAGCTGCTTGGCGGCAGCGTACGAGGTCGCGTCTATACGTCCAACAAGCTTCGACCAAGTTTACGTGATTCCCATAAGCGCCTATTGCAGAATACGAATCTTTGCGAGTCACAAATCTAGCAGGGCTTTGAATCTCGTGATAGAATCGGTTGCACCGAGTTCAAATGAGGTTCCCTCTCAGGGTACTGAGGTGGTCCGGGATTTTCGGACAGTAGGTTGAGGTAGACTTCGCCAAGGTTGAAAGGAGTCAACGACGGCGAAGAGACGGACATTCACGGCGGCCTTGAAGGCAAGAGTCGCCAAGGAGGCGCTGCACGGGGACCGGACTGTGCAGCAGATCGCAGCGAAGCACGGGGTGCACCCGAACCAGGTCAGCCAATGGAAGTGCAAGGCGAGCGCAGGGCTGGTGCCCTAACTATGGTCAGGATTCGAAGGCCTTCCTCCGGTTCACCCGCCTAGGGGGCTATGCTGGTTTGAGGGATGTTCCTCAAGATTCTCAGCCACCCGGTCTTCATCAACCTCAACTTCCACATGCCGATGATCGTGGACCTCTCCCACCCGCTGATCATGCTGGAGGGGGAGAACGGGTCCGGCAAGTCCACCTTGCTCCACTCGATCTACTACGCGCTTCGCGAAGAACAGGTCGAGAACTACGCCTACCGCCTCGACAAGCGGGAGGTGGATCTGAGCAAGGTCGTGCTGTTCGACGCCGAGCAGCACAATCCCCGCAACAACCCGTCCCTGTACGAGGACCAGCCGCACATGCACGAATTCCTGCTTACCGCAAGTCATGGCCAGGTGATGCTCTCGCTCTTCCAGGAGACGTTCCCGCAGCTGCCCGACGGGTCCGTGCTGCTGCTGGACGAACCCGAGATGGCGCTATCGGCCTCGAACCAGAGACGGATTCTGAAGATGCTCAAGGAACTCGTCGACAAGAAGGGCTTCCGCATCGTCGCCGCGACACACTCCCCTCACCTGCTCAATGCCCCCGAAACGTACATCATCAACCTAGACAAGCACGTCAACCGGAATGTGACCACGGCCCCTCTCGGCATGGAGGGCGCCTCTACAATCCAATAGCGTCCTAGCCGATGGCGAGGGCCAGCTCGACCAGCGTTGGCACGCCCGCCCCGCTGGCGCCGACGGGCGCGTGCGGCTGTTTGGACTCGAACCAAGCGGTTCCTGCGATGTCTAGGTGGACCCACGGCGTGTCGCCCGCGAATCGCTCCAGGAAGGCTGCCGCCGTGATCGCGCCGCCCCACCGCGGGCCGATGTTGGCGACATCGGCGACTGGGCTGCGAAGCAGTTCGGAATACTCTTCTCCGAGAGGCATCGGCCACATCTTCTCGCCCGCTCGCCTGGAAGCCTGCACCACCTGACCCGTCCAGTCCTTGTCATTGCCGAAAAGCCCCGTGTAGACATTTCCCAGAGCCACTACGATCGCGCCCGTAAGGGTTGCCGCGTCCACCAGGTGGGTGCAGCCCAGTTCCGCGGCATAGGTCAGCGCGTCGGCCAGAATCAGGCGCCCTTCGGCGTCCGTGTTCAACACTTCCACGGTTGTGCCGGAGCGGGTCGTGACGATATCCCCGGGTCGCTGGGCTTCGCCGCCGGGCATATTCTCGACCGACGGAATCACAGCCGTCACGGCGACGGAAGGCTTCAGCGCGGCAATTGCCAGCACCGCCCCGATCATCGCGGCTCCGCCAGCCATGTCATGCTTCATCAGGTGCATGTCGGCTGGCGGTTTCAGCGAGATCCCGCCCGTGTCGAAGGTTACGGCTTTGCCGACCAGGCCCAGATGGGGACCGTCGGGGGCAGGCGCGTCCGGCCGATAGCGCACGACGATCATGACCGGCGGCTCCTTGCTGCCGCGAGCCACTCCGAGCAGCGCGCCCATCTTCAGCGACTCGAGACGCGCTTGATCTAGCACTTCGCATTCGAGGCCGGTATCCTGCGCGAGCCCTGTCACGCGCGACGCCAGAACGCTCGGCGTGAGCAGGTTGCCGGGTTCGTTCGCCAGCTCGCGGGCGCGATTCTGTCCCTCCGCGGTGGCGACCGCGCGGTCCAGCGCGTCCTGGCTGGCATCCCTCACCGAGATTGCCAGGGATTCCAGGACGGACCGGTCCTTCTCGTCCGTCTTGTGGGTGTCGGATTCATAGTCCGCCAGGAGGATGCCCTCGACGACAGCCCTCACCCCTTCGTTGGCATCGAGGCCGTCGGGAACCGTCGCGGCCAGCGACCTGACGCCGGCCGTGCGCAACTGGCGCCACGCGGTCCCTGCCGCGTCGCGGACGCGGGCAAGGGTCAGCTTCGACCTGTCCCCGCAGCCGGCAAGGAGCAAGCGACCCGCTCGCAGCCCGACCGGGTTGTGAATCAGCGCCGTGGACCGATGCTTCCCCTTGAATTCGTTTCGGGCGACGATCTCGCCGAATAGCCCGCTCGTGTGGCGGTTCCACTCCCCGCCGACGGGGGATTCCGATTCGCTCGAGTCCGTGACGAATCCGATGACGGCGTCGGCCTCGATAGCGGCCAGATCTTCTCCAGCGAGTCTGAATTCCATAAGCGCTTCAGTCCATGATGTCACAGCGCCTCACGCGGTCTGGTTCCCGCACGGCTCGACCTTGGTCCGGGTGTCAGGACTCCCGCGAAGCGCTTCCGCTACGCTCCGGCGCCTCCCGGCCCATCGGCAGGCCGCAGTATGCAACGGCCACGATCGCCAGGTAGGCCCCGAGCACCTCGCTGTCGCCCAGCGAGACGTCAAAGCAACTGAGAATCACGATGGCCAGGGTGGCAGCCGCGCCCGCGTGCAATTGGAAGCGCCGGTCGTTCCGGCCGGGTTCGGTTCGTCGCAGTCCGCGCCTCATGTCGACCAGCACCTGAAGGAAAAGCCACATGACGATGATGGCTGCCGGTATGCCGCGCTCGGCAGCGAAGTGAATGAACACGTTGTGAAGGTGCCCGTAGAATCCCGTCGGCAGTTCGACGACGTCCTCGGGCTTGTACTCCGGGAACAACGGGCCAGCACGTTCCGGGCCCACTCCAGTAATCGGGTGCGCCTTGATCATGTTCACGCCCGTCCGCCACATCACGATGCGGGACTGGTTGGCACCGGGACGGATTGACTCCATCTGCTGCTGAAGCGCGTTGGGCGCGACCAGGTACGCAATCGCCAGCACGATCGGACCGACGGCGAGCAGGCGCGGCTTCGCGACCGCCAGCAAGTACAGCCCGGAGGCCAGCAGGGCCAGCCAGGCGCTGCGGGTGAAGCTCAGCACCAGCGCCGCGCCGATCACGGCCGCGACGATTCCCCATATGCGGAATCCTGGCCGGCGCCGGGCGAACAGCAAATAACAAGCGAGCGTGACCATCACCAGGACCGCTGTGTGGCTGAACGTCAACCAGTGGCTGTGAAAGCCCGTGATCCGCTCGCCCACGTAGGATCTGTAGAAGTCGTCCCCGGTTGCCACCGCGTGCAGCACCGCCCGGGCGAACTGCGCAAGCGCCAGCGCACATGCGCCGAACGCGACGGAGAACCACGCCTGGACCACTCGCTGGCAGGCGCCGGTCGTGCGGAAGGCGGTGTAGGTCAAAGGCAGAATCGCGAATACCACGAGCTTCTTGACCTGTGGGTACGCCGAGGAAGGCTCGTCCGAGAACGCAACCGCGACGAGTGTCCACGCGATGAGCGCCAGGACCGGCCACATCACAGCTGGCGAGCGAGCCAAGCGGGGCCTGGCCAGCAGCAGGGCGATTCCAAGCGCGAGGCATGCGTGCGCAAGGGCGATCGATGCGAAATTGGACGCGGTGGCGCCGAACGCCGCCCAAGCGATCCAATGGCGCCACCCGGATTCCTTCGGAATCAACAACAACGCGTCCTGCTCGCGGGACCGCTCCGCCCGGGGATCCGACCTACTGGATTTCTGTCCATGCTGATTCGTAGGGTTCGAGGTCGGGCCACGAGCCGTTCAGCGTCTCCAGGAAGGCCTTGATGTCGGCCCGCTCTTGCCCGGTGAACTCCAACGGGTCGAGTTCGGTCTCTCCGACTGCACCGGTCTTCGGCTCGCTGTAGAAGTCAAGCACGTCGTCCAGCGTGGCGAAGCGGCCGTCATGCATGAAGGGCTCGCGGTCCTTCCAGTTGCGCAGGGCGGGCGTCTTGAACGCCCCCAGATCGTAGGCGTCCTTGCTGACGGCGAAGCGACCCGGGTCTTCGGCCGTGCCCGTGCCGATGTTGTGGAACATGCCGTCCGTGAAGTTGGGACCGAAATGGCAAGTGGCGCACTGGCCGCGCGTGAAAAAGATCATGCGTCCGCGCTCCTGTGATTCGTCGAAGACGGAGCGGTCTCCGGCGAGCCAGCTGTCGTACAGCGCAGGGCCGGTTCTCAGCGTCCTCTCGAAGGCGGCCAGCGCGCGACCGATTTCTTCGATCGTGATGTCCGTGATGCCGATCCTGGCGAACGCCCGCACGTAGGCCGGCTCGTCGCGGACTCTTTGCGCGGCCTCGGCGAGCGACAGGTCCATTTCAATCGGATTCTCGATCGGTCCCTTCGCCTGCTCCTCCAGGGATTCCGCCCGGCCGTCCCAGAAAAAGGACGTAGCGTCGGCGAGATTCACGACCGTCGGGGCGTTTCTAGGCAGCCTGTCTCCGTACGCTCCCTCCCCCAGCGCCACGCCCGACTCGAAGCCATTCTCCGGGATATGGCAGGTGGCGCACGACGTGTTCCGTGGCGCGGACAGCATTGGGTCGAAGAAGAGCTTCCAGCCGATCGCCTCCAGGACGGCGACATCGCCGGCCGCGAGAGAGCTGGCGGCAAGAGCGACCATTGCGGCGAATGCGGGTAGCCGCAGCAGCCTGCGGCTAATCATCGAGTACCACGCCCCAGGGCATTTCTCCAGTCGGGATCGTGCCGATCTCCGTTAGGGCCTCCGTGTCAACGACGGAGAGCGTGGAGTCCGGCCCGTTGGCCGCATAAAGCCGCTTGCCGTCCCGTGACAGGGCGATGCCCCATGAGCGCACCCCCACTTCGACGCTGCCCTGCAATTGCAATGTATCCGGATCCAGCACCGCGATGGCGTTGCCTCGTCCCAGGGAAACGTAAAGACGGTTCGCTTCGGGATCGAGCAGGATGCCCTTGGGCTTCACGCGGGGGTTGACCTCCCGGCGCAGCCTGTTGTTGACGGTGACCACGCGGTTCGTCGACCTCTCGACCTTGGAGACGTGGCCGGCAACTTCGGAGGTCACCCAGAAATACCGGCCGTCGGGGCTGAACGCGACCTCGCGCGGTCTGGCTCCCACCAGGATGTTCGCCACGATCTTCTTTTCGGCGACAGAGATGACATGCACCATGTTGGAGGATTCGCTCGTGACGAGCACTTGCTCGCCGTCCGGACTGACACCGACACCCTCGGGTTCGAGGCCCACCTTGATTTCGGCGAGGATCTCGCCCGATTCCGGGTTGAGCGCTGTCGCGAGCCCCTCGTCCTCGTTCGATAGGTAGATGGTGCCGTCGGGATGCACGGCGAACGCTTCGGGATCGGAACCCGCGGAAATCTTGCGCTCCAGTTCGAGCGTCTCCGTGTTCAGCACGCCGATCGCGTTCTCGTCACCCAGCGCGACATAGACGCGCTTGCGGTCGGGACTGAATCCGATGCCACGCGGGCGGCCGCCTACCGCGACCGTCTTTTCGACCTCGCCGGTACGGCTGTCGATCACCGTGACCGAATCGCTCGCCTCGTTGGTCACGAAGAGCCTGTGGGTTGGCTGGCAGACAAGCGGAGCAGCTGTCAGCAGAAGGGCAGCGATGTGGTATCGGAACATGGCGTCACTTGCAGGGAAAGGCCCCCAGGCTGTCGAGTCCGGTCGAAACGCCTCGCACCGGCGCTTCACCGAGCAATTCGCCGTCTGGGCCCACGAGGACGAGCGGCTGGCTCAGCTGGCCGCTGTCGCGAAAGCTGTGCGCGTCGCCCTTCTGGCCGTCGAAACCGTCCGCCTGTTTGAGCAACTCCAGCAATCTCCTGGCATCCGCCGAGGGTTCGCGCATCAACGTATCTCCCACGGCGCGAGCCGCGAACCAGCCGGCCCAAGCGAGGTCATCCATTCTCGTGCCGAACTGTGCCGCGAAGCGCTTGTTGAGGTCGCGCGCGGCGAACTTGACCGCATTGCCGTGCCAGGCGGCTGCGGACGGCTTCCCTGCCGGGTTGCGCTGGACCCACTGAGCGACGGCGTCGGCTCTCATCTTCGCGCTTGGAATGACGTGCAGGGCGTTCGGCAAGCACGCGGCGCGCAGTGCGTCCGCTCCGTCGCTGAGGTTGAACACGGCGCGCTCGCCGGCCCTGCCGGCAATCGAGCGGATAGAACCCGGGCTGTCGGCGAACACCGCGATTGCGGAAGCGGGAAGGGCGCCGCCCGATGCCTGCGACAGATTCAGCTTGACGTCAAGGAACTCTCCTTGGCGGTTGGATTCGTCGATCCCCAATCGCAGTCCCTGCAGGGCCGGGCTGTCCGCGGGACCCGTGTAGACGAGGTCGACTTCGACCGCGGCAGCCGGGGCTGCCAAGCAGGCGACGAGCAATGTGACGGCGAGGTGACTCCGCATGTCATTCACCGGGCGTCCGGAACGCCGGTCGTACCGTTCTATATCTTAGCCGGGAAGCGGGAGGCGACGCCTTGGTCAATGCGAGCCGGGGAGCGAATCCGTCAGGACTCGCTCGAGGTGGCCCCGGAAGCGTCCAGCCACTTGGCTAGCTGTGCCCCAGGTAGGCGAATGCCGATATAGAACGGACCGAAGAGGGCGTACAACGCGCTCGCTTCGTCGAAACGCATCTCGTAGATCAGCTGCTTGAACACCAGCGGGTCGTCGGCGAACAGGTCCACGCCCCATTCCCAATCGTCGAATCCGATCGAGCCTGAAATGATCTGCTTCACCCGGCCAGCGAAGCGGCGGCCGATCATGCCGTGCTCCCGCATCATGCGGCGCCTTTCCGTGATGGGTAGTGTGTACCAGTTGACGCTCTCGCCGCGCTTCTTGTCCATCGGATAGAAGCACAGGTACTTGTGCGGCGGGACCGTCGGACGCAGTCGCGGTTCCATCGCAGTTGCCTGCTCCTCGGTTCGAGCCTTGACGCGTTCCGTCCATCGAGGGTCGTCCGGCCGGATGCCCTCGGCGAACAACTCTTCGTACAGCTTGACCGTCGAGTCGTACAGCCCCAATTCCACGACCGAGACGTACGAGGTGGTCTGGTCCAGGAAGTCGGACAGCGCCAGCGAGGAAATCGCTCGTTCGACGCGGTTCAACTCCTCGAAGTCGGCGCGAAAATGTACCATCAGCAAGTCGCCCTTGTGGCCGAGCTGGGAAAACACTGCCGAGCCGCCTCCGGGATCGCTCTCGAACGCTTCGAACCCCACCGAGGCCTGTCGCGCGATCTCGGCGCGACGATCGCCGGCGAGGGCGTTCCATTGGGGCCAGCGTACACGGAACACCTGGTGCAGCACTGCCGAACCGTCAAGGGTCAGCGGATGGGGCGGCATGGTCGGGGTGCCGTGACTGGCTGCCGTTGCGCCAGATGGATTTGCTGTTGGGGGTTCCATCGGTGTTCCCAATCTATCAGAGGGCCTTGCCGGCCCGGCCCGGAGATCGGGATCCGGCTAGGCCCGCGTGTCGCCGCCCGCTGTTACACCGCGATCAACGGGGCGATCACGAGCGCCACGATCGACATCAGCTTGATCAGGATGTTCATCGACGGGCCGGAGGTGTCCTTGAACGGATCGCCGACGGTATCTCCCACGACCGACGCCTTGTGTCCCTCGGAACCCTTGCCTTCGCCCTCGACGGCTCCCTGCTCGATAGACTTCTTGGCGTTGTCCCACGCCCCTCCGGCGTTGGCCATGAAGAGGGCTAGCAGCACGCCGGTGACCGTGGCGCCGGCGAGCGTCCCGCCAAGCGCCTCCGGGCCAAGCGTGAAACCCACCAGCACTGGGGCCGTCACCGCGACCATGCCCGGAAGGACCATCTCCTTGAGCGCTGCGGAGGTTGCGATGTCGACGCAGCGGGCGGCGTCCGGACGGACGCCTTCCCGGCCCTCGAGCAAGCCGGCGATCTCGCGGAACTGGCGACGGATCTCATCGATGATCTTGCCCGCGGCTCTCCCGACGGCCTTCATCGTCAGGGCGGCTATGAGAAACGGCAGGATGCCGCCGAGCAGCAGGCCGATGACGACTTCGGCCGAGTTGAGGAGGATCGAGACGGGATCCAGGCCGAGCGCCGCGCGGGCGCTGTCCAGTGCCTGGGTGTATGCGGAAAAAAGGGCCAGGGCGGCGAGGGCGGCCGATCCGATGGCGAAACCCTTGCCCATGGCCGCTGTAGTGTTGCCGAGCGAGTCCAGTTGGTCGGTGATTCTGCGCACCTCTTCAGGCAATCCGCACATCTCGGAGATGCCGCCGGCATTGTCCGCGATTGGTCCGTAGGCGTCGACGCTCATCGTGATGCCGACAGTCGCGAGCATTCCGACCGCGGCGACTCCGATGCCGTAGAGGCCCGCGAGTTCATGGGCCACGAAGATTGCCGCGCAGATGACGAGGACGGGCAGCGCACAGCTTCGGAAACCGGTTGCGAGGCCCTCGATGATATTGGTGGCAGTGCCCATCCGCGACGCCTCCGCGATCTGCCTCACTGGCTTCATCGATGTGTAGTACTCGGTGATGTATCCGATCGCAACGCCGCCTAGGCATCCCGCGACGACAGCGCCGAACACACCTGTCGCCACGCCCATCGCCTGCACAACGAAGTAGCCGCCTCCCAGGAAGATCGCGGCGCTGAGCCAGGCAGCGTAACGCAGTGCCGCTGCCGGCCCGAGTGACTTGAGCGCCTGGACGGACGCGATACCGAGCAGGGAAGCGGCCATTCCCACCGACGAAAGCACGAGTGGGAGCGCCATCAGCGACGAACGCAGCGCCTCGCCGCTGAGCGAACCCGAGAGCTGTTCCAAGGCTCCCGCGGGCAAGGTCGCGGCGATCGCCAGAGTCGCGATCATCGAGCCCACGAACGATTCGAAGATGTCCGCTCCCATGCCGGCCACGTCGCCGACGTTGTCGCCGACATTGTCCGCGATCACTCCGGGATTGCGGGGGTCGTCTTCGGGGATGCCGGCCTCGACCTTGCCCACGAGGTCGGCGCCAACGTCCGCCGCCTTGGTGTAGATCCCTCCGCCCACGCGAGCGAACAACGCGATGGAGCTTGCCCCCATTGCGAATCCATTGAGGTATACGGCATTCTCGGCACCGCTGAAGTAGATTGCGAGCATTCCGACGCCCAGCAGCCCGAGTCCCGCCACGGCGAGTCCCATGACCGAACCGCCGGTAAAGGCAACCGTGAGCGCAGCGCCGAGGCCCCCGCTGCGGGCGGCCTCGCTCGTCCTGGAGTTCGCCAGGGTGGCGGCCTGCATCCCGAACAGCCCGGCCAGGATCGAACAGACCGCACCGGCCGCGAAGCTGATAGCCATCGGCACTCCCAGCTTCCAGGCGATCAGCGAGCCTACCAGCACTACGAACACCGCGAGGATGCGGTATTCCCGGTACAGGAACGCCATCGCCCCGACGCGGATCAAGCCCGCTACGCTTTGCATGCGGTCAGTGCCGGGAGACTTCCTTCCGAGGGCGACGAAGGCCAGGAAGGAGCCCACCAATCCGACGACTCCCAAGATTGGAGCTAGTGCAAGATAGTTGAACATTTTTTTCTCTTTCCGCCATCCGGTTGCCGGGCTTGCCGGCATAGCAACATCGAAGGTTGGGACCCTGCAGCGGCCGGTTCGCCGTCATCGAGCCCGGCCTGCGGCAACGCACTGGCCGGACTCAGCCGGTCTTCGGCGGGTCGGGCGGCGTTCCCGTCCTCGAAACAATCCCAAGGGATTTCGGGCGGCCCTTTGCGCGAGCCCCACTCGATTGGGCGTGGCCTCATCTGCTGAAGAGCTACTGATCCCTGTCCGGCAGCCTCCGAAACCAACATGCCCGCCGGATGGAAACCGGCGCGAGGGCGGATTCTCCCGATTGATACCTAGCGTATCACGGAGGGCCGCGAGGCCGCTCCGGACATTCACTCGATTCCCGACCGATTTGGGGTTCACTGCCGGGGTTGGATTCCGCCGCGTTCCGGCGGCCGGCGACCCTCGGAGCGGGGCCGCGAGCGTGCCAGCGGGGGGGATTTGGAATCTACGCTACGCTCAAGGACTGCCCAGCCATGATCATCGGATTGACGGGAACCAACGGTTCGGGAAAGACGGTCGCCTCGGCGCATTTGAAACGGAAGGGGTTCAAATGCTATTCGCTGTCTGACGTGATCCGCGAGGAGCTCGCGGCCCGCGAGCTTCCGCCCAACCGAGAAAACCTCATCGCCGAGGGCAACCGGTTGCGTACAGAGCTGGGCCCGGCGGTGCTTGCGCAGCGCATCGCCCGCAAGTTCCAGCTCGACAACAACTACGTCATCGATTCGATCCGTAACCCGTACGAAGTCCGGGCATTGCGGGAGGAGGGCGAGTTCCATTTGCTGCACCTCGATGCGCCGTCCCAGATCCGTTACGAGCGGGTCCGGAACCGTGGCGGGGCTCGCATGCCGGCTTCATTCGAGCAATTCGTCGAACAGGAGGAGCGCGAACTCGGCAGCGACGACATCTCGCACCAGCAATTGCGCGCAACCTGGTCCGAAGCCGACGAGACGATCGTAAACGATGGCACGCTTGAGGCGTTCGAAGCAGCCGTGACCGCCGTGGCGAAGCACTGGATGATGGGCGCGGAGCGCCCGGGCTGGGACGAGTACTTCATGCGGATCGCCCAGATCGTGGCACTACGGTCGAACTGCATGAAGCGGAAGGTCGCAGCGGTCGTCGTCAAGGACCGCCGCATCATCTCGACGGGCTACAACGGGACGCCGCGCGGCGTCCCCAACTGCAACGAGGGGGGCTGCCCGCGGTGCAACGCGCTCGCCGACTCCGGAACCAGCCTGGAAGAGTGCCTCTGCAGCCACGCCGAAGAGAACTCGATCGTGCAGGCCGCCTATCACGGGATCAGCGTGAAGGGGGCCACCCTCTACACGACCTGCTCGCCGTGCCTGATTTGCACGAAGATCATCATCAACGCGGGAATCGCGCGAGTGGTATTCAACGTGGACTACGCCTTGAACCAGACGGCCAACGATCTACTGGCGACGGCGGGCGTGGAGTTGCGTCGCCAATCCCTCCAGTAGAACCCGCGGGCAGGGTGGCTGACCGTATCATGGTGGATGATGGCCGAAGAAGTGTTTCGCGAGCCGCGCCTCTCACTCCACCGAATCTACACGCGGACCGGCGATGCGGGCGACACCCGGCTCGTGAACGGGCGGCGGGTGCGCAAGGACGATCCCAAGGTCGCCGCATACGGCATCGTGGACGAACTGATTGCCGTTGTCGGTCGAGCCAGGGAATCGTTGCGGGCGGCGGAATCCGGCGGTGCGGCCATGGCGCCGCTCGGAGACGTGTTGCTGAGGGTCCAACACGAGCTGTTCAATCTCGGGTCCGAGATTGCGACCGACCCTGGAGAGCTCGGTCCGCAGCAACCCCGCGTAGTCCGTGCGCAGGTGGAGCGTCTCGAGGCCGAGATCGACGCGATGAACGCCGATCTCGAGCCTCTGACGTCGTTCGTGCTGCCTGGCGGCTCGGCCCTGAACGCGGACCTGCACGTTTGCCGGACCGTCTGCCGGCGGGCGGAACGGGCTGTCGTGTCCCTTGCCGCCTCCGAAGGCTGCCTTGAACTTCCGCTGCAGTACCTCAATCGGCTCTCCGACGCGCTATTCGTATGGAGCCGGTGGGTCTGCCAGCGCGGCGGCGAGCCCGAAGCGCTTTGGCAGCCGAACATCGGGCGCTGAGTTCTCCGGAACAGAGGCTTCGGCTGCCAGCATCGCAAGGCTTTAGGCCGCTTCGCGCTCCGTAACCGGCCCGGCCTTGTGCGCAATAATGTGCCCATGATCGCGCGGAGGGAATTTCTCGCAGCCGCTGGCCTGAGCGGGCTGGCCGCTTGTTCGGGTGGTAGTGGGCTGCCCGTTGTCGGGGTCGTACCCAAGGGGACGAACCACGTCTTCTGGCAGTCGGTGCACGCCGGTGCGATCAAGGCCGGCGAGGAGTTCGGCCTTGAAATCCTCTGGAACGCGCCGCAGCTGGAGATCGATTCCGCCCGGCAGATCGCGATCGTGGAGAATCTCGTCACCCGCCGGGTCGACGGGATCGTGCTCGCGCCGGTGGGCGAGGACGCCTTGGTGACGGTCGTGGAGCGCGCGGCCGCCAGCGGCATTCCCGTGGCCATCTTCGACTCGGCGATCAACACGGACCAGATCATCACATTCGTCGTCACGGACAACTACCAGGGTGGGGTGATGGCCGCCGAGCGCATGGGCGAGATCCTGGATGGCAAGGGAAAGGTCGGGGTGATCGGATTCATGCCCGGAAGCGCGTCGACGATGAAGCGCGAAGCCGGCTTCGTCGAAACGGTCGCGGAAAAGTTTCCGGGGATAGAGATCGTCGGCGGGGTCAGGTTCAACATGGCCGACCGCGCTAAGGCGCTGGCCGAGGCCGAGAACCTGTTGACCGCGCACCCCGACTTGGCGGGTTTCTTCGCCGACAACGAGTCCAGCGTCGACGGCACGGTCCAGGCGGTCAAGCAGCGGGGTCTTGGCGGCAAGGTCAAGATCGTGGGATTTGACGCTTCCGACACCCTGGTCGCGGACATGCGGGCCGGGGTGATTGACTCGATCGTCGTGCAGGATCCCTTCAAGATGGGCTACGAGAGCACCCGGCAGATGGCGTTGCACCTCGACGGCGGCGAGACCGTGCGCCACATCGATTCGGGGGCCTACCTGCTGCTGCCGGAAAACGTTGACACGCCGGAGATGAAGGCTGTCGTGTTCCCGGACCTCGAGTACTGGCTGGGTCGCGAGCCCGGCGGGCACTAACGTGCCGCGCGACGACGAGCGGTTCATGCGCGAGGCGCTCGAGCTGGCCGAGGGCGCCGAAGGCGCCGGCGAGGTCCCCGTCGGCGCAGTGATCGTCCACTCCGGGCGAGTCGTTGGCCGCGGCGCCAACCGCCAGATCCGCGACAACGATCCCACGGCGCATGCCGAGATCGTCGCGTTGCGTCAGGCCGCGCTCGAACTGGGTGACTTCCGCTTGCGGGAGGCGACCGCGTACTCCACGCTGGAGCCGTGCGCCATGTGTGCCGGAGCGCTTGTCACCGCGCGTCTCAAGCGTCTGGTCTTCGGTTCGCGCGACCTGCGATTCGGAGCCGTGAGGAGCAAGTTCAGGGTTGCGGACTCGGAGCTGCTGAACCACCGCCTGGAGGTGACCGAGGGCGTGCTCGCGGCCGAGTGCGTGGCATTGTTGCGATCCTTCTTCGCCCTGCGCCGCTCGCCGGTCGGTCCGTCGGCGCAGCTTCCATGACCACGGCCGGGCCATCCCATGCCCGGATGGCCGGAACCTGAGACCCGGGACCGGAATTGCCGTGCCTGCGCCGGGTCCGGTTGGTCAGCCGGATCCCGCTCGACTTGGCGCCGTTGCTCGGTGGCATCCCAAAGAACGTTGACAAGACCGGCTGCAAACCTCAAGAATGAGAGATTCAGACGGATTCCGAGGCGAGCCCGAGACGCTTGCCCGAGTCTGCGCCTAGTCGCCCGCCCGCCTCGATGCCGAGCGAAAGATTCGGCGGCTCCCAACCGGAGGATCGTTTTGCATAGCCGCCTTACCCAACTATTTACGTCAGAATCGGTCACCGCGGGGCATCCGGACAAACTTTGCGACAAGGTTTCCGATGCCGTGCTTGATGGGGTCTTGGCTCAGGACCCGCAGGGTCGGGTCGCCTGCGAGACCCTGGTGACGACCAATCTCTGCGTGCTGTCCGGGGAGATCCGAACCGAGGCGGATCTGGATCTCGAGGCAATTGCGCGCGACACGATCCGGGATATCGGCTACAACGACCCGACGCACGGATTCGATGCCGCGACCTGCCGCATCAAGACGCACGTGCATGAGCAGTCCGCAGATATCGCGATGGGGGTTGACACGGGAGGAGCCGGCGATCAGGGCTTGATGTTCGGCTATGCTTGCCGCGAGACGGAAGACCTGATGCCGCTGCCGATCATGCTGGCGCATCAACTCGTCCGGCAGTTGTCTGATGTGCGCGACGCGGGGGGCCTGGGTTTCCTGCGACCGGACGGCAAATCTCAGGTGACCGTGGAGTACGACGGCGACGATCCGGCCAGAGTCGATGCGGTCGTGGTGTCAACCCAGCATGACCCGGTCGGCGGGCCAACCCTGTCCAGCCAGGAGGAACTCCGGCAACTCGTCAAGGAAGTTGTCATTGACGCCGTCGTGCCTCGCGAGATGACGGATGAACGCACGCAGTACCACATCAATCCGACCGGCCAGTTCGAGATAGGCGGCCCCCATGGCGACACAGGCCTGACCGGCCGCAAGATCATCGTGGATACCTATGGCGGCATGGGCCGCCACGGCGGCGGCGCCTTTTCGGGGAAGGATCCGACGAAGGTCGACCGCTCCGCATGTTACATGGCTCGATACATCGCCAAGAACATTGTGGCCGCCGAACTGGCTTCCCGCTGCGAGGTGCAGCTGGCCTACGCCATCGGCGTGGCGGACCCGGTATCGGTGCGGGTAGACACTTACGGTACCGGGAAGGCGGACGAAGCGAAGCTTGTGGCGATGGTCCGGGAGATCTTCCCACTGACACCCGCCGGCTTGATCGACGCTCTCGATCTGCGCCGCCCGATCTACAAGTCCACCGCGGCTTACGGCCACTTTGGCCGCCGCGAGGACACTTTCACGTGGGAGCGGACGGACAAGGTGGACGAACTGATAACGGCGTGCCGCTAGGCAGCCCGCCCTCGACAGCAGGACCAAGGAGGCAGAGCATGGGTGCAATCGAGACCTTCCCGGGCGAGGGGCGCAAGAAGGCCGGGTCAGCGGCCCCGGATTTCAGAGTCAAGGACCTCGCGCTTGCCGCATTCGGACGCGACGAGATTCGCTTGGCCCAGCACGAAATGCCTGGCCTGATGGCCTTGCGTGAGGAGTATGCTGACACGCGCCCGCTCGAAGGGGCGCGGATCACGGGATCCCTGCACATGACCGTGCAGACCGCGGTCCTGATCGAGACCCTCCAGCTGTTGGGGGCTTCCTTGCGTTGGGCCTCCTGCAACGTGTTCTCGACGCAGGACCATGCCGCTGCCGCTGTTGCGATCGGGCCCGAAGGGACGCCGGAATCGCCCGCCGGGGTGCCGGTGTTCGCTTGGAAGGGCGAGACGCTCGAGGAATACTGGTGGGCTACGTCGCAAGCCCTGCTGTGGCCGGGCCGGAAGGGCCCCAGCCTGATTCTCGATGACGGGGGCGACGCCACGCTCATGGTTCACCTTGGCGTCGAGTACGAGCGCATCGGGTCCGTTCCGGATCCCTCAACGGCCGATTCCGAGGAGGAATCTGTGATCCTTTCCACGCTCGGCGCCATCCGCCGGGACCGCGGCGACGTCTGGACCGCAATCGCCCCGGGGATCCGCGGCGTCTCGGAGGAGACAACGACGGGCGTGCGCCGTCTTTACCAGCGTCAGGAGGACGGCTCGCTGCTATTGCCGGCAATCAATGTCAACGACTCGGTGACCAAGTCCAAGTTCGACAACTTCTATGGCTGTCGGCACTCGCTGATTGACGGCATCAACCGGGGCACGGACGTGATGATCGCCGGCAAGGTCGTCGTGATCTGCGGTTACGGGGACGTGGGCAAGGGTTGCGCACAGTCCATGCGCGGGCAGGGAGCGCGGGTGATCGTCACCGAAATCGATCCGATTTGCGCGCTGCAGGCCTCGATGGAAGGGTTCGAAGTGCGCCGGATCGAAGATGTGCTCGAAATCGCTGACATCTTCATCACCGCGACCGGCAACAAGCACATCGTCTCGGCCGATCACATGGCGCGGATGAAGCATCAAGCGATCGTAGGCAACATAGGGCATTTCGACAACGAGATCGACATGGTCGGCCTGGCCGCGCTTCCGAACGTGAAGCGCAAGACCATCAAGCCCCAGGTCGACGAGTACCGCTTTCCCGACGATCACACGGTCATCGTGCTTTCCGAGGGGCGCCTGCTGAATTTGGGCAACGCGACCGGCCACCCGAGCTTTGTGATGTCGTGCAGCTTCACGAACCAAGTGCTGGCGCAGATCGAACTCCACCGCAATGCGGAAGCCTATGGACGAACCGTGGCCAGGCTGCCGAAGCAGCTTGACGAGCACGTCGCTCGCCTGCACCTTGGCGCCCTGGGGGTGGATCTGACGGCGCTGACCCCCGCCCAGGCGGAGTATCTCGGCATCCCGGTCGAAGGGCCTTACAAGCCCGAACATTATCGATACTGAATGGAGGCTGGGCGGCGCGATGGCAGGACGGATTGACGACGGTCCCCCTCGCAAGCCTGCTGCGGGGCCGGCGCTCCGCTCGATGTCCTTCGCGGCGGCAGCGATAGCGATGCTGGCATGTGGCGGCTGGCTGGCCGCGCAGCAGCTGTACCGCGATGTACCGCTGTGGCACGAACCCCCGCCGACCCTTCTCGAGCCGCCGGGTAGTGGCAAGCCCGCTGAGTTCGTCCTGGCTCGGATGGCGTACACCGACCGGTACGCGCAGCATCCTCTTGAACAGCGGCCCTGGCAGATCGATTCCCCTGCCGCCGAGCGCCATCTTCTTCAGGGGCTGGCGCGGCTGTCGGCCATCGATTCGCGACCGGACGAAACCTACGTCCGTGCTGACGAGCCGCGGATTTTTGACTATCCGTTTCTGTACGTCGTCGAGGCTGGCCACTGGGCTCTGACGGACTTCGAGGTCGAGCACATCCGGGAGTACCTGCTACGTGGCGGCTTCATCATGTTCGACGATTTCCATGGAAGCGAGGAATGGACTCACTTCATGGGTGGCATTCGCCGCATTTTCCCGGATCGAAAGGTAGAGGATCTGGAGGCCGACAACGAGGTATTCCACGTGTTGTTCGACATGGAGCAGAGGACGCAGATCCCGGGCTACCAGATGGTCTTCAGCGGACGCACCTACGAGCGGGACGGGAAGGTGCCCCATTGGCGCGGAATCCGTGACGACTCCGGCCGGCTGATGGTACTGATCAATCACAACATGGATCTCGGAGATGCTTGGGAGCATGCCGACTGGCCGCTGTATCCCGAGCGGTTCACGGCGATGTCGTATCGCCTGGCGATCAACTACATCATCTACGCGATGACGCACTAGCCACGCCGCTCAGGCAGCGCGCCGCGAGACCATCCTGGCTAGCTCGCCGATCGCGACCCAGAGATTGACGATGCCGATTCCGGAGACGGCTCCCCGGAGTTCGTTGCTCAGCCAGAACCTGCTGTATTGGGGCTGCAGGCTGAAGAAGAAATTGTTGTCCCAGAGCAAGGTCCACGGCAGCAGCAGGAGGATCAGGCCCAGTTCCACGCAGAACAGCTGGATCACGACTCGGGTGAGTATGGGGCGAGCCGTCTGCGTGGCTTGAGCCACCCCCGGCCCGGCGGAGGGCATTCGCGGACTGATACTCACGAAGTCACAGTGTAGCCGGATTCGGGCACGACTGGATCGAGCCTTGCCACGCGAGCCACGGGGCGGTAGCTTTGACGGTGAAGCGGCGTGCAGCCATGTTCGCGGAGTGCAGCGAGGTGTGCCTGAGCGGGGTATCCCTTGTGCGCTCGCAGGCCGTACTCGGGGTACACCGCGTCCCACTCCAGCATGCATTCATCGCGGGCTACCTTGGCCAGTATCGACGCGGCGGCGATGGAACGGCTCCTGCAATCCCCCTGGATCACGCTGCGTTGGGGAATCTCGGAGTCGAGCGTAACCGCGTCGGCTAGCAGGAAGTCCGGGGCGGGGTCCAGCGAGTGAACCGCGCGCTGCATCGCCAAGCGAGACGCTTGGAGGATGTTCACCAAGTCGATCGTGGCCGCATCCGTCGCGCGCACGGCCCATGCGATCGCGGTCTCGCGGATCTTCTCGTTGAGGTCCCGGCGGCGGATTGGCGTCAGGCGCTTGCTGTCGTCGAGGCCAGGCAACGCGCGTGCAGGGTCGAGGATCACGGCTGCGGCGAACACCGGACCGAACAAGCAACCTCTCCCTGCTTCGTCGGTACCCGCGATCAACTGGTAGCCCTCGCGTCGCGCTTGCCGTTCAAGAGACCAGTCCGGCCCGGCGGTTTCGCGTTGCGCCCGCCCCATGCGCTAGGCCTTGGTTCGATAACGGTCGTTGAAGGCTTCGAGCTTCTCTTCCAAGCTCATGTCCTCTCTCATCCGGACACCTCGGGAGCGGGTCCCCGAGTCGGAGCCGACGGTCCTGCCGAACGGCTTGCGCCGGTCTCCCCTCGGTGGCCGCCGATCATTGCGCCGCCCGCCGCCGTCCCGCTGCCGGGGCGAGCCGAAGGTCCTGCCGGATCCATTCCTCTGCCGAGGGGGGCGGGAACTCGGATCCCACATGGACAGGGAGATACCCTTGCCGTTCTGCTGGCCGTTGCGGACAAAGGCTTGGACAGAGTCGCCGAGCTTGAAGGTCGGTTTCGAGTTCTGCTTGTGCTCTTGCTGGATTTGCGAGACGTGCAGCAAGGCGTCCTTGTCCGCGCCGATGTCGACGAATACACCGAAGTCGGCAATGCTCTTTACGACGCCGTGGACCTTGGTCCCCGGCGTCAGCTCCTCGTCGCTGCGCAGGGGCACTGCGAGTTGCGGCAATTCGAACTTGCCCCTGACATCGCGTCGTTCGGGCTGCATTTCCCGAATCGCGGAGCGGATGCATTCGACAGACCGGTCCGCGGTCGCGAATTGCTCCGGATCGACGGCCTCGAGCCGTTCCGGCTCCGCAAGGAGCGTTATCAGGTCGCAGCCAACGGATTCCGCGATGCGTTCGTGCAGTTCCCGGAAGTCCGGGTGCGCGCCGGTGTTGTCGAACGGGTCGTTGCCTTGAACCCGCAAGAACCCCACTGCCTGGAGGAAAACGCGATGACTGATCCCTTCCACCTTGCGCAACTCGTCCCGGGACTGGAAGGGTCCGTGCTTGGCGCGGTGCTCCACGACCCGCCGTGCCAGCCTTAGAGTGAAGCCCGGAACGAGGCTCAGCAGCGGGACCGTTGCGCGATTCAAGTCGACGCCGACATCGTGCACCGCACATTCGATCGTCTCGCGGAGGGCCGCACTCAGTCGCTCTGGGTTGATCTCTTGGTAGTTGAGGCCGATGCCGACCGTCTTCGGGTCGGCCTTGACGAGTTCGGACATCGGGTCCTGGGCTCTGCGAGCCAGGCTGATGGCGCTGCGAAGGCTCGGGTCGAGTTTGGGAAACTCCTGCTTGCCCACCTTGGATGTCGCGTAGATCCACGTGCCCGGGTCGCGCACGGTCCGCCATGCAATTCCGTTCTTGCCCGCCCGGCGGATATGGGTTCTCAATACCCGCTCCGTGGAGCGCGGCCGGGGGCCGCTAGGGAACACGATCAGGTCAATATCGTGCCTGCGCAGGAAACTGGTGAGGTCCTCGCGGCGGGGGCGCTTGCCGTTCCGGCTGCCGCCTGCCGCTCCTGGCGTAGTGGCATTGGCCGCACCCTCATTCTCTTGCGCGGCTGCCGATTCCGGTTCGGGGCCGGACGGCTTGGGCCTGTCGGCAGGTGCTTCGTCCGGGACCTGCGGCTCCTCCGCCTTGGCCGCCTCGACGGATTCGGCGGGATCCGCGACGCCTGATTCTTCTTGGGCCTCGGCTGCGGCAGGACGCCCCTCGGAAACCGCTGCCGGCTCGTCCCTGGGGGGCCTTTTCTCCGGATCGATCAGCGCGCATTCGACCAGTTCGCCGCGGGCGTTGATCAATGCGGCGCGCCAGTCGCCTGGGCGGCTGGTTTCCAAGCCAACGATGTTCAGTCCCAGCGCCGGGGACGACAGTATGGCATCCCGCAGGTTCTTGCGGAAGGCCTGGATCGCCTCCTGGTCGGTCTGGTCGTCAATCTGTCGCAGGACGTCCTTCTTCAGCTGGTCGGAAAGTCCGCCGCGGAGGGCTGCCTCGGCGACGCGCCGGAGATGGGGCGCGAAGGCGGAATCCAGCTTCTGAATCAGGCGGTGTTCGAGGTACGCGGCTGCCGCGGCGCTGGGAACCGCCGTGGTCGCGTCAAGGATTCCCGATCGGACGCCCCGCCTGATCAGGAGCCGTTTTTGCCACGGCACGGCGTGGGCCTTCGCCCGATAGCCGTTGAGGGCCTGCCAGCGAGGCTCCGCCAGGCTGTGTTCCTTGACCGCGACGGAGAGCTCGCATTCGCGGTGGTACAGCTTGCGAAGGTCCCGGAGGATTTCAGGCTTCTCGCTCAGCCAGCGGCCCGCGATCTCGTAGGCACCGGCCAGCGCCTGTTCGGGGTCAACAAGGCCCGTCTCCTGACCGACGTGCTTGGCGGCCTCCGCCAGGATGTCGACGCCGTCCTGCTGGTACCACAGGACCCGCGCCAGCGGATCCAGGCCCTTGTCGACAGCCTGCTGGACGGCATCTCGTCCGCGGGCGCGGTAAGGCAGGTAGATATCGTTGAGTTCGCGACGGGTCTTCGCGCCTTCGAGCCTGGCCTTCAGGTCTTCCGTCAGGACGCCCTGCCGGCCGAGTGCCGCCACCATCGAAATCCGCCGGTCGATCAGATCTTGGGCGTCTCGCAGCCGTTGCAAGACCCCCAGCACAAGCTCCTCGCTCATGCCTCCGCACAGATCCGCCCTGTACCGAGCGAGAAACGCCGGCGTCGCGCCGTTTTCGATCTGCTGCACCAACTCGTGCAGCTCCTTCAACTGCATGCCGGATTCGCTGGCGACCTGCACCAGGGAATCCACAGGCAGCCCTGTAAGCGGTTTCATTCCTCCAAAGACCCTAATCGCTAACTTGTATCATAGGCGAAAGAATGCCGGGGCGCAGCATCGGTCTGTCGGGCTGGGCGGCTGCCGCTCTTGTCGCGGCGGCGCTGCAGTTGCCAGCCCAGGTGATCCAATTCCGTTCCAACGGAATGGACTACCAGGTGATGACGAAGGGCGGGCTCACGTTGATGTGTGCTCCGATGCCCGTGAAGACCAGCCGGTACGCTCTCGTACATGTCGCGGTGAGCAATGGCAGCGAGGTGACCTGGCAGGTCAACGCCACGGATTTCGCCTTCGAGTTCGACAGGGGTGTGCTTGTGCGCGCGGCGTCCGAGGAGAGCGTCATCGGCGACTTCTTTCGTGAGGCGGGGCGCTCCGAGCTGTCGAAGCTGCAGTCAGCCTACGAGAAGGCCCTGTACAACAACCAGTACATTCGTCCGAACAACGGCTACGAGAAGCGCAGGCAATCGGCCCTGGCCATCGGCCCGAGAGGCCTGAAAGCGGCTTCGGCGGCGGCCGCCATCACCTTTGTCAGCGGCAAGCTGAGCCCGGGAGACTCGACGGACGGCGCGCTGTTTTTCCCGACATCCGGCCGCCAGCTAAACACGGGACGGATCGTCGCCACGTTCGGCGACGTCACCTTCGAGTTCCTGTCGCAGTAGGACTCCCGGCGCCGTTTGCCGAACTTGCCCGTTGCTGGAGCAGTGCGCCAGAATCGTACCTATGCCTATTCGCTCATTGGTTCCCATCCTCGCTTCGCTCCTGTTGGCGGTTCCCGGGGCGGCGCAGCCCAACGTCGTGCTGATCCTCGCGGACGACATGAGCTGGGTCGGCACTTCCGTCCTCATGGATCCGGACCGGCCGGACTCGAGATCCGACTACCACAGCACTCCCAGTCTCGAGCGGCTTGCCAGCGAAGGCATGCGCTTTACCGATGCCTACGCCCCGCATCCGAATTGCTCGCCGACGCGTCTTGCGATCCAGACGGGCAAGTCGCCTGCCCAGCTCAAGATGACCGACATCATCAATCGCAACTCAGGGGCGTTCTACGAGGGGCACCCGATGGTTCCGCCGCAGCACATCAATCACATTCCGCACGAGGAAGTGACCGTCGCCGAGCTGCTCAAGCGGCACCGCCCGGGATACGTGACCGCGCACTTCGGGAAGTGGCATCTCGGTGGCGGCGGGCCGGGCAAGCACGGATACGACGAGCACAGCGGCACCACTTCGAATGCGGAGGGTGGCGCAGCGCCCCCTGATCCGAAACGCACGGGCAGCGTCACGACCCGCGCGGTGGACTTCCTCCGACATCGCAGTGCAGCGCGGGAACCGTTCTTCATGCAGGTTTCTTACTACGCGGTTCATCTGGGAATCCACGCTTTTGACGAGACCGTCGCGGAGTTCGAGGCGAGGCCCAGGGGCGAGCGCCATAACCATCCGGGACATGCCGCCATGACCCACGAACTGGACGAGGGGGTGGGACGCATCCTGGACGAGCTCGACAGGCGTGGTCTTGCGGAGGACACTTTTGTGATCTTCACGTCCGACAACGGATCCTACCTGGATCAGGGTTCCAACCGGGTTTCGAGCAATGCCCCGCTGCGCGGCCAGAAAGCGTCGACGTGGGAAGGGGGAGTCAGGGTACCGTTGCTGGTGCGCGGCCCGGGCGTCAACGCCGGCGGGGTATGCCGGGAGACGGTGATCGGTACCGATCTGTACTCGACCATCGCGGCGATGGCGGGGGTCCGTGCCGAGCTGTCGCCTCGCGTCGAGGGTTCCAGCTTGCTCGCCTTGCTGGAGAACGGCGGCAACGGAACGCTGTCGCGACGTTTCGGCCCGCTAGTCTGGCATTTTCCGCACTACCAGACCCAGAAGGGCACCACGCCGATGTCCTCCATCCGGGACGGGGGCTGGAAACTCGTCAAGTTGTACGAGACCGGGGACACGCACCTCTTCGACCTGTCCGCCGACATTGCCGAGAGCCGGGACATGAAGAGCGCCGAGCCGGAAATCGCGGCGCGGCTCGAGAAGCAGCTGGCCAGTTACTTGCGCGCGATTGACGCGCCGATGGCGCGGATGCGAGAGTGATGCGACTGCCTGCGGGAGCGCCGAGGCTCTGGCGCGCCCGAGCGATCGCGGGGTCCGGCTGGTACGGGCCGGGCTTGTCATGACTCGCGGGGCAGGGGCAGCAGCGAGCAACCGATTCCTGTCATATCTGTCGCACGCGGCCGGCGTGTCACGAAGGCGACACAGCGGCATGGCCCGCCAATTCCCTGGCCGCCTGGTGATCGCGCCGAGCCGCGCGACGTTCACCGGCCGCAGAATTCGGGATTCCGTTTCTCGAGAAAAGCGCGGGTACCCTCTCGCACGTCCTCGGTGGCGCAGCTGAGCGCGTATTGCGCCACCTCCCATTCCAAGGCCTGGCTCACGGGCATCTGCAAGCCGCGGTCGACGGCTTGCAGCGTGAGCGCGATGGCCAGCGGTCCGTTCCGCAGGATCCTCCGGGCCAGTGCCGTGGTCTGGGCCATCAGTTTGCCCGGTTCGGCAACCCGGTTGACCAGTCCCATCGCGCGCGCCTCCTCGGCGCTGATGGGATCTCCAGTCAGCAGCATCTCGAGCGCCCGGCCTCTGCCGACGAGCCGGGGCAGGCGCTGCGTTCCTCCGAAACCCGGCACGATGCCGAGTCTCAGCTCGGGCTGGCCCAGCCGCGCCGTCGTCGCGGCGACTCGCAAGTGGCAGGCCATCGCGAGTTCGAGCCCTCCGCCCAGGGCGTACCCGTTGATGGCGGCGATCACGGGCTTCTCAAGCGCCTCGATCCGCCGCAGCATTGCTTGGCCCCGCTGTCCCCACGCCCGCCCTTCGAGTGCGGTGAAGCCGGATACCGCCTCGATATCGGCTCCCGCGACAAAGCTCCTGTCCCCCGCTCCCGTCACGATGACCGCTCGCGTGGCGTCGTCGTCGCCGGCATCCCGGAAGAAGCGGTCCAGTGCGTCTACTGTCGCGGCGTCGAGGGCGTTGAGTTTTTCCGGGCGGCTGATGGTGAGCACGGCTATGCCGCCGTCCCGCTGGCAGAGAAGGTTCGAATAACGGGCCATTTGGCCCAGTTTACCCGCGGGGCGGAATTGGGGGGTGGCTGTCGGCCTAGCGCCCGAAGACGCCCGGCTCTACTGAACCAGGGATTCTTCCACGGCCAAGGCCGGGACGAACAGGACGCGGGAGTCCGATCCGACTTCAACGATCCGCATCGGCGCCCGGATGTCCGTGGTCAGCCGGAAAACATTGCCTCCGGCCAGCGGGGCGAGGTCTGTCGGCTCGCAGGCACACTTCGTGATCGCTACGGCACCCCCTTGCGTGGGAATGGAGGCGATCCCCCCCGGAATGGTTGCAGCCACGAATTGGCCATCGGCCGTTGCTTCCACGTTGAATGGATTGGTGACCCGGTCATGCGCGGTCGCCAGCACCATGGACCGCGGCCAGCGGGACACGCTGCGAATCAGGACGATCTCACTGGCATCGGAATCCGCCACGACCGCGTCGTTGCCACCTGGCAGAAAACTCAGGTCGCTTGCCCGCTGGACGCTGCCGACCCGGTACGGAGGGCGATTCGCGGACAACGCGTAGAGCGACCCGGAGCGTCCCTGAGACGATGCCGCCAGGACTACGCCCATGTCACTGATCGCGAAGGCTGTCCAGGTTCCCACGCCTTGAATGAGGGCGCGGGCCTGGCCGACTGTCGGCGCCCCCGGCAAGCCCTCGATGAACTGAATCTGGCCATCTTCGATGGAATACAATGCGGCGCTGCGTCCGCTGGGGCTGATCAGCAAGCCGGTGGCTCCGGCCATCGCACCGTCAATGGCGATTGCCGTTGGCGGCGACATGGAAAGGTTCACCCAGTAATTGAGACCATCGGTGTCGGTCACGATCGCGAAGTCCTGCGAAGCCGCGATCTGCGCTCGCGCGACGGCGAATCCCAGATCCAGGGCATCGCCAACACGGGACGCGCCGGGGATGCCGTCAACCCTGTGAAGGGTCCCGGCTTCCGCGTCTAGCACGAAGCCAAGCACCGGGGACCGGACATCGTGGCTGTCCGCTGCGTGAAGAGCCGGTGCTCCCATGACTGCCGTAGCCAGGAGCAAGAAGGCAAATCGTGATTTCATTGCAAGGGAATCCTTACCTTAGAATGGCGAGGCGCGCCAGTAGAGGTTACCGGAGCGGTTGGCTTGCCCCTCGGAGCGCTTGAACCGAGGAGAGTGAAAAGCGTTTTCCCGCCTGATTCCGCGCCCTGCCGACGGAGCTGGCAGCAGCCTCGCGAGGCCCAAGTTCCTGCGCGCCCCGCTGCTACAATCGAACTGCCGACATGGTAGCCAAGCTCCGTCTCTGCGCCGTCAGCTATCTGAACGCCGCACCGTTGGTCTGGGGCATGTCGCACGGCCCGCAAAAGGGTCTTTTCGACTTGCGCTTTGCCTTGCCGTCGGCCTGCGCCGACCAGTTGCGATGCGGTGCTGCCGATGTTGGGCTGGTCCCGGTCATCGAACTCGCGCGACAACCCGATCTGGTTGTTGTTCCCGGTTCGGCGATTGCCTGCCAAGGCAGTGTCAGGAGCATCCTGCTCGTTTCCAAGAAGCCGCTGGAGTTGATCGAATCGTTCGCCGCCGACACGGGGTCGCGCACGTCCGTCGTGCTGGCGCAGGTTGTCGCCGCCCAGAAGGGCGGGATCAGACCCCAGTTGCGGCCGTATCCGCCGAGGCTTGACGAGATGCTGGAGATCGCTGACGCAGCGCTGATCATCGGGGACCATGCCTTGCGGATCGACCCGTCGATGGAGAAGTGGCGCGACTGGCCGGTCTACGTCTATGACCTCGGGACGGAATGGGAGGACATGACCGGACTGCCAATGGTCTTCGCGGTATGGGCTGTCAAGAACCTCGCGGATCCGGACGGGCTCCCCGAAGCGCTGGCGGGCTCCGCGGCTTACGGCCTGGGCCGCATTGACGAAATCGTGGACCACGAGAGCGCGCGATTGGGGTTAGCGCCGGCCGTGGTGCGAAGGTACCTGACGCGAAACGTAAGCTACGAATTCGGGCACCGCGAGCGCGAGTCAACGAGCGTGTTCCTGCGCTTGGCGGCAGAGCTTGGCTTGGCGGACGCGCTGATGGATGTCCGCTTCCTGCGCGATTCCCTAGTGTCGAGGTGACCACCGCATGATGACGAGCCAGCAAGCCCGCGAATACTTTGCGAGCGACGACCTGATCGGAATCGGCATGGAGGCCGATGCGGTGCGAGCAAGGCTGCACCCGCATGGCATCGCCAGCTACATCATCGACCGCAACATCAACCACACCAACGAGTGCACCGAGTACTGCAGCTTTTGCGCGTTCTATCGGCCGATGGGCCACGACGAGGGCTACGTGCTGCCGTTCGAGACGATCGCGGAGAAGATCCAGGAGACCGTGGATTGCGGCGGGACTGGCGTCCTGATGCAGGGCGGCGTGAACCCGAACCTTGACATCGGATATTTCGAATCGCTGTTTAGCGGGCTCAAGGAGCGTTTTACCCAAGTCCAGTTGCACTGCCTCTCCGCGCCGGAGATTCTCTGCATCGCTGAGGTCAGTGGCCTGACAATCCGCGACACGCTGTCCCGCTTGCGCGACTCGGGCATGGACTCGATGCCGGGAGCCGGGGCCGAGATCCTCGATGACGAAGTCCGGTTCAAGATCGCCCGTCTCAAGTGCACGACCCAGGACTGGATCAACGTGCACCGTACCGCGCACCAGATCGGCATGAACACCACGGCCACGATGATGTTCGGCTGCGGCGAAACGATCGAGCACCGGGTCGCGCACCTCAAGACCCTGCGGCGCCTGCAGGACGAGACCGGCGGCTTCACCGCGTTCATTCCCTGGCCGTTCCAGCCCGACAACACAGCCTTGGGCAGGAGGGTCTCCGAGGAGGCAACCGCCTGCGACTTTCTGCGAACCCTGGCGATTTCGCGCCTCTACCTGGAAAACATCCTGAACGTCCAGACCTCGTGGGTGACCCAGGGCCTGAAGGTCTGCCAGCTAGGCCTGCGCTTCGGCGGTAACGACGTGGGGAGCGTCATGCTAGAGGAAAACGTCGTGCGCCAGGCCGGCGCCAGTCATAGTGCGACCGAGGAAGACCTCCGGCGGATGATTCGCGAGGCGGGGTTCATCCCCAAGCAGCGCGACACGCTGTATCGCACGTACTTTCTGAACTAATCAGATGCTGCCCTACCAGGTAGGAATCGGGTTGAATTGGGAGCGGAATTTGTTGCCAAGCCAGCCTCCCCAAGGGGCGCTGCAACGGCCCTTGGGGGTTTTTCTTCAGCGCGAATTCCAGTAGGATCGGATCCTGCTTGTAGACTTCCTTGGCGAGTTTCGCAAGTCGCCTGCATCACGGGTGGTTCCGAGGCGCGTAGTAGCGCTGTGTAGTCTGCCTGCTGCTATGACCGAGAAGCGTTCTGAGGTCTTCTATGGAGACGTCGGCAGTTAGGATTTCGACCGCGCACTTGTCACGATCATTCCGATACTCGAAATATACGCGAGGTGTTATGTCTGGAACTGGGCCGAATTCCGGGCGAGACCGCAAGGGTGAGCTTGCGACTACAATCAACGCTGTCTTGTTCCGAGCTTCAAGTCGCTTGGCTACGGAGAGTGAACCAAAGTGGGGTCGGATCTGGCACAAGGTGAAGGTTGACATGCCCAAAGCAAGATGCCAGCTCGAACAAGTGCTTGCGGCCTAGTCAATCCGGGACTGGTATCCGAGCCGCTGTGGATTACGATTTCTGTCGAGGTCAGTGGGCCATGGAAACATCTAACAATGGGGCCACTCGGGCTGTTCTGTTTGGACGGGACCCGCATGCGGAACTCCAGTCCGTGAGGGCTTGGCTCCAGGTCCCGAAGCGCACTTGATTCAATGTTTGGCATGGAGCCCGAACTGATCACCGCCTGGCCTGGCAAGACGATCGAGGGCCGCACTCACCCGACCCTCTGGCACATGCTGGACGTGGGTGCCGTAGCCGCCTGTCTACTCACGCGTCGATCTCTGACCGGCAGCCACCCTGCTGACCTAGCGGCGGCGTTCCTCGTCACTCTGCACGATCTAGGCAAGTACAGTTCGTCCTTTCGGGCGATGCTGCTCGGCCAGCCCGATTCAGGTCTCCGCCATTGGCAGCACAGCTACCGGCAGCTACGGGACCATGACGACTCGCTCGCCGCTGTGCTCGGTGCGACTCCCGGGGTGCGGAAGATTCTGTATGCCGCCGTGGCCGGGCATCACGGAGGGCCGCCGGAGTTTCTGGAGAGCCGCAAGCACAAGGATCAGGCCAAGCAGATCGGAGGCGAGGCGTCGCGTGCTGCGAAAGGGGCAATCGACGCGATCTCTCCGCTCTTCGAGGGTGCATCGCTGGATGGCATTTCCGAGTCGGAAGCGAGGAGGCTGTCTTGGGCGCTTTGCGGGCTCACGGTGCAAGCTGACTGGATCGGCTCGAATCCGGAATGGTTTGGGCCGGGGGACGCCCGAATATCGGTAGGCAGTTACTGGAAGCAAGCCCTTAACAAGGCGGAAGTCGCGATTTCCGAGGCCGGGTTGCACCGTGCCTCGCCGCTCCGCGACGGATCTGCCAGAGTCCTGCCCGGGACCACCGCTCCGTGGCCGATGCAGGCGACGGCAGGCGACGTGGACCTGCCGGAAGGTCCCCTGCTGGCCGTGATCGAAGATGCGACCGGCGCCGGCAAGACCGAGGCAGCGCTAATCCTCGCCGCGCGCATGATGGCGGCCGGAAAGGGAGATGGACTCTTCTTCGCCCTTCCGACGATGGCGACGTCGAATGCGATGCTAGCAAGGCTCGAGGCCATTGCCCCGCAGCTGTTCAAGGGGCGTCCGTCCCTGGCGCTTACGCACGGTAGAGCAAGCCTGAATGAGCGGTTCCGCGAGATCCGAGGCCGTGACGGCACGGATCCCGGTGTCGGGGCCAGTTGCGGGCGCTGGCTGTCGGATGACCGCCGACGGGTGCTGCTGGCCGACGTCGGCGTCGGTACGATCGATCAGGCACTGATGGCGGTCTTGCCGACCCGCTTCAACACGCTCCGGCTCCGTGCGCTGTCAGGGAGGATCCTGATTGTCGACGAGGCTCACGAATTCGGACCCTACATGGAGGCGCAGTTGCAGCGTCTGCTGCAGTTCCAGTCCATGCTTGGCGGCTCGGCCATCGTCATGACGGCAACCTTGCCCTTGGGCATGCGTGACGGGTACGCGAAGGCGTTCCAGAAAGGCCTTCGGGTCCGACGCCCGCGCGAGGTGGCTGGAGACGCCTACCCGATGCTGACAGTTGTCGGGCTCGGAATCGACAGCGAACGGCCTGATCCAGTTCCGTCGACCTGTCGCGATGTCAGAGTACATCGCCTTGAGGACGAAGATTCCGCAATGGCACAGTTGCAGTCCGGAGCGGGCCGGGGCGCGGCCTGCGCTTGGATACGGAACACGGTGGACGGGGCGATTGCCGCGGTCTTGGCGTTGCGAGCGGCGGGAGGCGACGCGGACCTATTGCACGCACGGTTCGCGGTGGTTGACCGGCTACGGCACGAAGCAGATCTGCAGGCTCGTTTCGGACGGGACGGCGTCGGGAGGGCAGGGCGGGTCTTAGTCGCGACGCAGGTAATTGAGGCGTCGCTCGACCTGGACTTCGACCTGATGATTTCCGACTTGGCCCCAATCGGGTCGTTGATCCAGCGTGCCGGTCGGCTGTGGCGACACATGGACCTGCGGCCGGCGACGGGGCGTCCGGTATCTGGACCAGCTCTGCGCGTGCTTGCACCTGACCCCAATGTAGTTCCGGACGCGAAGTGGTTGAAACGCATACTTGGTTCAGGCGCGTTTGTCTACCCGCAGGACATCCAGTGGCGTACCGCGAAGGCGTTGTTCGACAAGGGATCGATCCGTGCGCCCGGCGGCTTGCGAGCCTTGATCGAGGCCGTGTACGGGAGCGACCTACCGGAAGTTCCGGAGGCGCTCATGGGAGCGGAGATTGAAACCCTGGGGCAGCAGATGAGCGAGGCGCAGCAGGCATTCAACCAGGTGCTCGACGCGGAGGATGGGTTCGACCAGCCACAGCTGCAGCGGGTCTTCGACGACGATCGGTTCCCGACCCGCCTGGGTATCCCGCAAGTGACACTGCGACTCGCTCGGGAAGAGAGGGGGCGGTTGATTCCCTGGGCCGGCGAGGGCCCACTCGATTGGCAGTCGTCCGAGGTGCAGGTCTCGGCCACGCGCTACCGGAACCTTCAGGGGGTGGACCAGGACCGGCCCGAGATCGCGGCCGTGCGGGACAAGTGGCCGGAATGGATGCGGGCGTCGGTTCTCGTGGCACCGGTCGCGGAGGATGGGTTCATCTGCGAGGGGATGCGCTACGATACCGCGTTGGGAATCGTATTCACGGGGCAATAAGACCGCCATGGCGCCCTGTTTCGTCTGCTGGCCGGTTGCATTGATTCTTGGATCCTTGGGGCACCTAGCTGATCGGGGCTGGTGAGAGCGCCTTGGGTGCAATGTCCGAAAACTCTAGCACTGGATACTGCGGAAATTCCGGCACACTATGACGCCTTGAGACTCGAACTCCAGCCGTGTACTCCTTCAGATTGGGGGCCAGCCGAAGGTTCCTTTCAGAAGGAGAATGCCGCAGTGCACGACGCAACCAAGTGCTTCGAGATCGAGACCCTGCTCAAGGCCGGTCTTCCAAAGGCCCGGGTGGCGGAAACTGCTGGGGTCTCCATGCGGACCGTTCACCGGGTCCGGGCTGAAACCGAGGCGTGCTCCTCGGAGGCGGTTGGGACAGACACAGCGGCCGGCACGGACGCACCGCCAAGCTCAGTGCAGGCTCGCCAGGCACGCGGTGGGCCGGCCCTCGAAGACCGGAGACTACCGGGAACAGGTGGCTTCCATCTTGGAGGCGCAATGCGGACTGAAAACCCTCGAGGTGCTGCGCCGCGCGAGCTTGGCCGAGTATGGCTGCGGCTGGACTGCCTTGTACGGTCTGGTACAGGAACTGCGACCACGGGCCGTACGCCGGATCTGCCGTTTCGAAGGCGTCGCGGGGCAGTTCACCCAGCGTGATTTCGGCGAGGCCCGGGTGCGCTGGACTGGGAACGGTCGGCTCGCGCGGCTGCCGTTCTTCTGCGGTCGCCTCAAGTTTCTTGCTAGTCCCGCGCCCGGGCGGACCCGGACTCCGGTGCGGTCCATGGCGAACTACTTCCAAGGGTTTGACGGGTCCCTTGCTGGCGGTGTTCGATTCTGCGCCCGGTCACAGAACTTATGTGCCGCACCTCGATATGTGCCCTGTTACTTGCTCAACGTGCGATGCGCGGAGAAGGCGGAGCGCCGCAACGCTGCAGGTGAAACGTCATGTCGCTACAGTGACTCGAGCCACTCGAGCAGTACCGGCGTCTTGCGCCAACTACCGATCGCCTGGTCACAGCCACTATCCTTGACGGGTGGCAGGCAATTCTTAAGCACGGCGGTTTTGATCCGCATCCGGATCTCGGCATAGCGATCGGAAGTCTGGTGCCTCGCCCACGGACACGACACCATCAACGTTTTCTTCGATGTCGTCGATGAGCGCCACCGCCGCCGTCGCTCGACGGTCTTCACCACCAAGACGCCTCTTGAGCTCTGGGGGCGCGTTCTGCACGACCCCGACCTTGCCGAAGCCATCCTCGACCGTATCCTCGAGCGAGGCCGCATCGCCACTCTCGAAAGACCCTCCATGCACACCCGCCACCTCGACCCGGTGCCGGTGAGTCTGACTAGGAGACTGCCTCATGAAACGTCTTCCCAGCCCTACTCTCTCTGGACTCCTCTTTGAGTGTGTCACAACAAACGGAAATAACATGACATAATAACTGGAACACAGAGCAGGGCGCGAGGAACAGTTGTCGAGCATTACGAGAGCTTCACGGCCATGCTGAACTTGATCTCCGACTCTTGGATCCCCGTCATTCGCCGAGGCGGACGTGACACCGTGCGTCCGGATCAGATAGCCGAGGCGGATGTCCTGCGGCCCAACTGGCCGCGACCGGACCTGAACCTTGCCTGCCTAGAGCTGCTGGTCGGGCTGACCTACCTAGCCCATCCTCCACAAGGCGGCGATGACCGTGTCAGCCCGCCGGACGCGGCTGCACTCCGCCGGTCGATGCAACCATTGGCGCCAGCATTCAACCTGCTGGGCGACGGCCCGCGGTTCCTGCAGGACCTGGAGCCGCTGGACGGCAAGGGGAACTCGCCCGGGATGCTCTTCATCGACAGCGCGGGGGACAATGCGGCCAAGAAGAACTCCGATCTGATGGTCCGCCGCGGGCGGTACGACGCTCTGCCGCTACCACTGGCGGCGATAGCGCTGTACACGCTGCAGGCGTTTGCGCCGACGGGAGGCGCAGGCAATCGCACCTCGATGCGCGGCGGGGGACCCATGGTGTCGCTGGTGAAGCCGGCGGCTGAAGGACTCTGGCCGCTGGTGTGGGCGAATGTACCGAGGGGAGAGCCCCTGAGGCCAGAAGACCTGGATGCACTGCCCTGGATGAGGCCGACCGCAACGTCCAAGCCCGTTGGCAAGAAGTCTCCGATCACCGTGCCGGAGAGCGACAGCCCTTCGAGGCCCGATCCGGAGGTGTTCTTTGGCCAGCCCCGCCGTCTGCGGCTGGTCGCCCAAGACGACACGGTAACTCAGGTCATCCAGCAGCCTTGGGGCACGAACTACGAGGGCTGGAGGCATCCGCTGACACCCTACTACAGGAGCGGGTCCGCGACGTTGCCGCGTCATCCCAAACCCGGCGGGTTCGGCTACCGGAACTGGCGGGGAGTGATCCTCCAGAGTGAGACGGGATTGCGTCCCAGGAACCTCTTGCAGTACCTGCGCGACATCGACGGAGCGCACTGCAGCCTGATCGTCGCCGGCTGGGCGATGGACAACATGAAGCCGCTCGATTTTCTCTGGTCCGAGCAGCCGGTGTTTCTTTTGTCCGAGGCAGACGAGGAACACGCTGCGGCGGCAGTCGAAGCGGCGGAACAGGCTGGCTATGCGGTCGCTAGGTGCGTATGCGATGGCGTGGGAGAGGGAGACCTGAAGTCTGGCGGCGGGCAGCGCGCCAGGGAAGCGTTCTTCGCGGCTACCCAGAGCACGTTTGAGGAGATGCTGGAAGCGATGTCGGCTGGAGTCCTTTTTGCACCGGAGACATGGGTGGCGTCCATGCGGCGCGCGGCGCTGCCGGTCTTCGACCGGGAAGTCATGCTGGGGCTCGCGGACCTGGTAGAGACGCGGCGTGAGAAGGCGATCAAGGCGAGGTCGAAGTTGATCGCCGCATTCGCGGGCAGACCGCCATTCGGCAAGAAGATCTTCGATCCGCTCGGACTGGAAACGCCGGCGAGACAGACCCGACAGAGAGGGCAAGCATGAAGGGAACTCATTCCCCGGGCACCGTTTGCAAGGACTGGTGGGTGGCCTGCATCGCCGCCGACAGCGGAGCGGCGAGGCAGGCGAGGGCGGAACTGCGCCGGGCCACGAGCGTGACGGACGCGCTGGCTGTTTCGGCTACCCACGACCTGAACCGGCGGCTTGCCGACGCCGAACATGATCTGCGCAAGCGTCGCGACGGTCCGGATCGCCTGGCTCTGATCGCCGTGGCCCTGGCTCAGCTGACAGAGGACCTCGGCGCCACTGCCGCGCAACGGTTCGGCAGCGGCGATCCGAAGGCGCTTAGCGGATTGCGTTTCAACGCCCTCATCCGCGCAAAGGAACCGCGCCAGTTGATGCGGCCGCTGGCGCGAGCGCTCAGAATCATTAAGGGCGGGGCGAGTGTGCGTAAACTCGCCGCCGACCTGTATTGGTGGAGCGACACCACCCGCACCAACTGGTGCTTCGACTACCACGGGGCGCCGGACGCCAAACCGATCCCGGAGGAGACCGAGACATGAGCCGATTCCTGCAATTGCACTACCTGACCATCTATCCCCTTTCCAATCCCAATCGCGACGACCTCGGCCGTCCCAAGACGGCGACCTACGGCGGCGCGCCGAGGCTGCGGATTTCAAGCCAGGCCCTGAAGCGTGCGGCACGGCTGTCGGAGGTGATGCAGACCGACCTGAAGGGGCATCTGGGCGCCCGGACGCAGCGGATCGGCGAAGTCGTGCGAGACGCCCTTGCCCGGGACGGTGTTACCGAGGAAAGGGCATCCGAGATCGCTACGAGTGTGACCGACGTATTCGGCAAGCTGGATGCCGAGGCCGCGAAGAAGGGCGCGATCCGCACGAGGCAGCTGGCCTTCATCTCGCCCGACGAGCGCTCGACGGCGATCGGACTGGCACGCAATGCGGCGGCCGGGGAAAAGCTGCCCGGGGACAAGGATCTGAAGAAGCTGGTGCTGCGCACAGCCGACGGCGCGGCGGACGTGGCCATGTTCGGCCGCATGCTGGCCGACGATCCGGATTTCAACCGCGAGGCCGCAGTGCAGGTCAGCCATGCGCTGACCACGCACCGCGCTCTCGTCGAGGACGACTACTACACGGCCGTCGACGACCTGAAGCGTCCGGCCGAGGATGCCGGTGCCGGCTTCGTGGGCGAAGCCGGTTTCGGCTCTGGGGTGTTCTACACCTACGCATGCGTCGACACGGAGTTGCTGGCCGAGAACCTTGACGGGGATCGCGAGCTTGCGGCACTCGCCGCCGGAGCCTTTGTCGAGGCCCTGGCGACGGCGACGCCTTCCGGCAAGCGCAACAGCTATGCCCACCAGACTCGCGCCGGCTACATCCGTGCTGAGGCTGGGGACGGGCAGCCACGGAGCTTGGCTGGGGCGTTCTTCAGGCCAGTGGAGGGCGACGACCTCATGGCGGCATCCGTGGAAGCGCTCGAGGATCTGGCGGCTAGGCTGGACCTGGCCTACGGTGCCTGCTGCGAGGCAACCGAAGTCATGGACGTGATACATGGGCGAGGGACGCTGGCGGCGATCCGGGCCTTCGCTGCCGATGCCGTGACCGATGGCTGAGTTTGTCATATTCACGCTAGCCGCGCCGATGGGGTCCTTCGGCGATCTTGCCGGGCACGAGCGGCGTAGTTCCGGGGCATGGCCGGCGCGTTCAGCTGTGCTCGGCCTAGTAGGGGCCGCACTAGGCGTGCGACGGGATGACATGCCGGGACAGAAGGCTGTGGCAGGCTGGCGGGTTGCCGTCTCGGTGCTGTCGCGGGGTACGGCGTTCCGCGACTTCCACACAGTGCAGACCGTGCCGACCGCGCGGATCAAGAGGCCGGCAACGCGGCGGGACGCGTTGGAAGCGCTCGGCAGTGGCGACAACGCGGTGATCACCTGGCGCGACTACCGCAGCGACTGTGCCTTCGGCGTGGCTCTTTGGGGTCTGGACGGAACGGACGAGGTGAGGGGAGCTCTCGCGCGTCCGCGCTTCACTCCCTACCTTGGACGCAAGAGCTGCCCGCTGTCCGCGCCGATGGCACCGCAAGTAGTCGAGGCGGAAACCGAGATCGAAGCCTTGGCGCAGGTCACGGTCCCGCCCTTCCTGAAGGTTGATCACGAGCGGCCGCTGCTGGTGGCCTCGGACGAGCCCCTGGACGGGGGCTGGCAGGAGGTCCGCTGGGACGAGCCGCTCGACCGCTCGTCCTGGCATTTCGGGCCCCGGACGGTGTATCTCCGCCGTCCCAAGGATCAGGCGGTGGACGAATGACGCAGTATCTTTCGCGGCTCACGCTGAATCGGGCCGCACCGGCGGCCACGCTGATGCCGCTGCTGAATCCGCGCGCGTCGGGCCAGGCAGCAGACGCGCATCACCGACTGATCTGGTCGGTGTTTTCCGACGGCAAGGGCCGCCGACGGGACTTCCTCTGGCGGCATGACGGGCGGGACCGTTTCCTTGTCCTTTCGGGGCGCCGGCCGCGACTCAGCGAGCTGTTTGAGGCTCCGGAGACCAAGGTCTTTGATCCCGAACTGCGGGCGGGTGACCGGTTGCAATTCACCCTGCGTGCGAATGCTACCAAGGACCGCGCTGCCGTCAGCCGAATGGAGAGGGACGACCGGCGGGGGAAGAGTCGGCGGGTCGACTTGGTAATGGACCTGATGCGGGCAGCCCCAGACGGTGCGAAGCGAGCCGAGATCCGGAGTGTCATGGCGCAGACCGCGGCCGAGGCGTGGATGGCCCGGCAGGGAGCCGCCAAGGGGTTTGCGCCGCGCTCGACGGTGGTCGAAGGCTACTCGACGATCGAGTTGGGCCGGCGCCGCCGCGAGGGAGCCACCTTCGGCATTCTTGACCTGCGCGGGGAGATCGAAGTGACCGATCCGGGCGCGTTTCTGGCCGCCTTGGGCGCCGGCCTTGGACGGGCCAAGGCGTGGGGCTGCGGGCTGATGCTGATCCGGCGTGCGCGGTGACACTGCCGGGCCTGCCTCCGGCCAAGCCGATCCCGCTGAAGGAGCGGGCGGCGCTGGTCTTCGTCGAGCGCGCCCAGATCGATCTCGTGGACGGGGCCTTTGTCGCCATCGACGCCGAGGGGGTGCGCACTCATATCCCGATCGGCGGCGTCGCCTGCCTGATGCTGGAGCCCGGCGCACGGATCAGTCACAGGGCTGTCGCCGTGGCAGCGCAGACGGGAACGCTGGTCACATGGGTGGGCGAGGCTGGCGTCAGGCTGTATTCGGCGGGGCAGCCGGGGGGAGCGCGTTCGGACCGGCTTCTGTGGCAGGCCCAATTGGCGCTGGATCCAGCTGCACGGCTGCGGGTCGTGCGCAAGATGTATGCCCTGCGATTTGGCGAAGCGGCGCCGGCGAAACGCTCGATCGACCAACTGAGGGGCATTGAGGGCCAGCGTGTTCGCCATACGTACAGGCTCTTGGCGCAGCGGTACGGTGTCACTTGGAAGAAGCGCAGCTACGATCCTCGCGACTGGGACGGCGCTGACATCGCCAACCGTTGCCTCTCGGCCGCCACCGCGTGCCTGCACGGTCTCAGCGAGGCGGCTGTGCTGGCGGCTGGCTACGCTCCGGCCATCGGGTTCCTGCACACCGGCAAGCCGCGGAGCTTCGTCTACGACATTGCGGACCTTTGGAAGCTGGAGACGGTCGTGCCCGAGGCCTTTCGTGTCGCTGGCCGTGTGCAGAAGGGGAAGCTCGACATGCCGCTCGAGCGGGCGGTGCGGCAGGCGTGCCGGGACAGCTTCCGCAAGACAGGACTGCTCGGCCGGATCATTCCATGTATTGATGAGGTGCTGGCGGCCGGTGACCTGCCACGGCCCGAGCCGCCGGCCGAAGCGTTGGGACCGGCTTTTGAAGAGGAGCAGAGCGGGGATGATGGTCATCGCGGTTAACAACGCTCCCCCGCGTCTGCGGGGTAGGCTGGCGGTATGGTTGCTGGAAATCCGGGCGGGCGTCTACGTGGGGCGCTATTCATCTCGGGTGAGAGGCCGGATCTGGGAACAGGTCAAAGCCGGGATCGATGGCGGCGATGCGGTGATCTGCTGGGCAGCGCCGACCGATCAAGGATTCGACTTCGACACAGTTGGAACGAATCGCCGGATGCCCCAAGACTTCGACGGAATGAAACTCGTCAGCTTCGCGGCACCGCTAGAATCGAGTCCGCTAAGGAGCGAATCGCCGTGACATTGGTAGACGCACGGAATGCCGGTAGGAACCTGGCCCCTGCAGAAGGTGTTTGCTATCAGTGATATAGAATCTAGTCCGTTCCCCGCACACGCGGGGATGAACCGCAGTGGAGTATCACCACCATCTTGGGTACGCACCGTTCCCCGCACACGCGGGGATGAACCGCGGTACTGGATGGCTTCCACGGGCGGGCCCTGCCGTTCCCCGCACACGCGGGGATGAACCGGATGTCACCAGCGGCATAGTCAACGTACAGCTCCGTTCCCCGCACACGCGGGGATGAACCGAATGAATCAACATTTCCGCAGTGTTCGATGTACCGTTCCCCGCACACGCGGGGATGAACCGAAACACCGGCAGTGCGGTCAGGTCGTTCGGTCCCGTTCCCCGCACACGCGGGGATGAACCGGCGCGCCCGTAGCGCTCGTTTCCTTGACCGTTCCGTTCCCCGCACACGCGGGGATGAACCGCAAACCGGGCTAAGCAGGGGTATACCACTGACCCGTTCCCCGCACACGCGGGGATGAACCGGCGCTTCACCATTTCAGGAGAAGTTCGACACTCCGTTCCCCGCACACGCGGGGATGAACCGGGCTGCTGCTCTGGCACGCTTGCCCCGCCATGCCGTTCCCCGCACACGCGGGGATGAACCGGACCATGAATGCGGCCCAATTCCAGGCGCGCGCCGTTCCCCGCACACGCGGGGATGAACCGGCAGTCCCTTGCTTAGCGACGATTGCTGACAGCCGTTCCCCGCACACGCGGGGATGAACCGGGTTCCGTCAGTGAGGCTGTGGAGCGCGGCATCCGTTCCCCGCACACGCGGGGATGAACCGGATAGTAGCGGTTTGTAGTACCGCGAACATGGCCGTTCCCCGCACACGCGGGGATGAACCGTTAGCAGTTAATGGGACGTTGGGACAGTATTGCCGTTCCCCGCACACGCGGGGATGAACCCTTTCTTGAGGCACTCCGAAGGCTTGCCGCCAGCCGTTCCCCGCACACGCGGGGATGAACCGGTGTGACGCCTCTGCTCATCACAGCGTGGATTCCGTTCCCCGCACACGCGGGGATGAACCGTCAATCCACTTCGATGCAGCCTCGCTCACAATCCGTTCCCCGCACACGCGGGGATGAACCGAGCAGAGCAGCCACGCCTATCCAGAGTGGCAACCGTTCCCCGCACACGCGGGGATGAACCGGCGGCGTCGTCCTCGGCCGTCCTCTCGATGACCCGTTCCCCGCACACGCGGGGATGAACCGTTGACCAGCTCGCGTTCGATCGCCGCGCCCGACCGTTCCCCGCACACGCGGGGATGAACCGGCGCGCCACCATGAGCGCGCGGCGCAAACCGCCCGTTCCCCGCACACGCGGGGATGAACCGGTCTGCTCGTCCCAAGACTTGGTGCTTTCGAGCCGTTCCCCGCACACGCGGGGATGAACCGGTCGGGCGATCCTTGTAGTCGGTGCTGAGGATCCGTTCCCCGCACACGCGGGGATGAACCGGTTACCGCGCCGTGGGGGCTGCTGTGGTCGTGCCGTTCCCCGCACACGCGGGGATGAACCGTACGTTTTTTGCACCACCTGAGGAGTCCAACACCGTTCCCCGCACACGCGGGGATGAACCGCTGTGGAGCGCGGCATTCTCGATTCTGAGTACCCGTTCCCCGCACACGCGGGGATGAACCGCGGGCGAGGCGCGGCCCGACCCAACCGCGACACCGTTCCCCGCACACGCGGGGATGAACCGTGACGGTCGACCAGGCCACCCCGGTCGCGACGCCGTTCCCCGCACACGCGGGGATGAACCGGCAACGGCAACAGCCAGAACCTGCCCGCCCGACCGTTCCCCGCACACGCGGGGATGAACCGAGCTCGTGCTGACGCTCGAGGACGCGGCCGCGCCGTTCCCCGCACACGCGGGGATGAACCGACGCTCGGCACCGTGAGCAAGCTGAAGAACGCCCGTTCCCCGCACACGCGGGGATGAACCGAGCTAGCGAATCACTCGCGCCGATCGCGCAGGCCGTTCCCCGCACACGCGGGGATGAACCGCTGGCCGCAAAGCTATTCGGGCCCGTTGACAACCGTTCCCCGCACACGCGGGGATGAACCGCCGGCCAGCAGGTAGCCGATGACGAAGAGCGCCCGTTCCCCGCACACGCGGGGATGAACCGGCACTGGAGCCCGCGCTGGCTGCCGTGGCTCCCCGTTCCCCGCACACGCGGGGATGAACCGGGCCGCCCCCCGGAACCGGCCCAGGGGCCCCGCCGTTCCCCGCACACGCGGGGATGAACCGTATGAGTTCTACCGGGACTCGCATGGGAATGCCCGTTCCCCGCACACGCGGGGATGAACCGTACCGACAGTTCGATGACGCAGATGAATCGCTCCCGTTCCCCGCACACGCGGGGATGAACCGGCTGTAGCCTACCCGATAATAGGGACGTGGCACCGTTCCCCGCACACGCGGGGATGAACCGATGCAGTGTTGACTATCGGATTGTGTCTCTTGCCGTTCCCCGCACACGCGGGGATGAACCGGATAGGGAATGGAACCATAGAAACGGCTGAGAACCGTTCCCCGCACACGCGGGGATGAACCGCGACCTTGCCGGACGGCAAGAAGATCATGCAGCCGTTCCCCGCACACGCGGGGATGAACCGAATCCGGAACAATCCGGATTCCAGTTGAGCGTCCGTTCCCCGCACACGCGGGGATGAACCGGCGGTATTGCATACCGCCAGAAATTCGGTAGCCCGTTCCCCGCACACGCGGGGATGAACCGTTCGTCGCATCCAAGGGCATTGAGATTGCACGCCGTTCCCCGCACACGCGGGGATGAACCGAATGGATGGACCTCATCAACGCTCAGTCAGCACCGTTCCCCGCACACGCGGGGATGAACCGATCACTGTAGCGATGCACGAGCGTAGCAAGGACCGTTCCCCGCACACGCGGGGATGAACCGTGATGAGACTTATCATCAGTACATCGGTAGGGCCGTTCCCCGCACACGCGGGGATGAACCGCACCTACCGCCACGTCCGCATTCCGCTTCGTGCCGTTCCCCGCACACGCGGGGATGAACCGGGGTAGGCAGTGGGGTAGGTGCCATCGGTCGCCCGTTCCCCGCACACGCGGGGATGAACCGACAATCACGTTTGGAGTGAGGGCGGTCAGGCACCGTTCCCCGCACACGCGGGGATGAACCGGCGATCAAGCATCGCATCTCCGAAAAGCTAGCCCGTTCCCCGCACACGCGGGGATGAACCGTCGTCCGATTGCTTGGACGGCCTGTACTCTGACCGTTCCCCGCACACGCGGGGATGAACCGGTTCCGAACTGGCCGCAAATGCGACCGATGTACCGTTCCCCGCACACGCGGGGATGAACCGTACGTTGCGGAAGCCTACCGAGAGCGCATGACCCGTTCCCCGCACACGCGGGGATGAACCGCCGCGCTGACGATCGATGACGTCAGCGAGAGCCCGTTCCCCGCACACGCGGGGATGAACCGCCGCGCTGACGATCGATGACGTCAGCGAGAGCCCGTTCCCCGCACACGCGGGGATGAACCGGCTACACGATCATACTGTGTACAGCCTGTGATCCGTTCCCCGCACACGCGGGGATGAACCGGCGTGGGTGCTGGTCGTTCCGCTCACCGGGAGCCGTTCCCCGCACACGCGGGGATGAACCGGAAGGGTACACCACGGACCCGCGCGATTTGGCCCGTTCCCCGCACACGCGGGGATGAACCGTACCAGTCGGAGGAGAACAAGGCAAATAACACCCGTTCCCCGCACACGCGGGGATGAACCGTTCTATTGGAACCAATACGCTGGCTGCTCCTGCCGTTCCCCGCACACGCGGGGATGAACCGGCGTGCAGCCTCTCGGAGATGCGGTGTTTGATCCGTTCCCCGCACACGCGGGGATGAACCGGCCATCACGTGGGGCGCGGGAGTGCTCCCCGACCGTTCCCCGCACACGCGGGGATGAACCGGTACTGCCTTGCTTGGCGACTATCGCTGATAGCCGTTCCCCGCACACGCGGGGATGAACCGCGAGCGCGGAGCGCTGCAGCCACTGCGACGCCCCGTTCCCCGCACACGCGGGGATGAACCGAGAATGCCCACCAGACAGGCAGCGCCTGAGACCCGTTCCCCGCACACGCGGGGATGAACCGGTGGCTCGAGTCCCGCACAGCATCCAGATGAGCCGTTCCCCGCACACGCGGGGATGAACCGGCGGTACGATGCGCGGGACGCCTACCCGGACTCCGTTCCCCGCACACGCGGGGATGAACCGCAGGACGATGAACTGGCGGAAGTACATGGCAACCGTTCCCCGCACACGCGGGGATGAACCGTACCCCGCCACTGTCAGCATGGTTTGCTTGGGCCGTTCCCCGCACACGCGGGGATGAACCGCGAGACGCCAAGAAAGCGGCTGATAGCAAGGCCCGTTCCCCGCACACGCGGGGATGAACCGGACGCTAGGCACATTAAATGGGCACTACAGGTCCGTTCCCCGCACACGCGGGGATGAACCGGTTGCTGTACAGGTAGTGGCCGAAAGCAATGACCGTTCCCCGCACACGCGGGGATGAACCGCGTGCCTAGGACTGTTGATTGTTCGTCAATCTCCGTTCCCCGCACACGCGGGGATGAACCGCGGTATTTGAGGATGGATCTCAGTCCAGAGGCCCGTTCCCCGCACACGCGGGGATGAACCGCGGTATTTGAGGATGGATCTCAGTCCAGAGGCCCGTTCCCCGCACACGCGGGGATGAACCGCGGTATTTGAGGATGGATCTCAGTCCAGAGGCCCGTTCCCCGCACACGCGGGGATGAACCGATCGTTGACGAATCGCTTCAGCGCAGCATGAACCGTTCCCCGCACACGCGGGGATGAACCGGACCGACTATCACGAAATCGGAATGCTCGGATCCGTTCCCCGCACACGCGGGGATGAACCGGCCGTACAGGCAATTCTCGACGGCGCGCTCAACCGTTCCCCGCACACGCGGGGATGAACCGGAACAGGCTCCGCCCGATACTGGTGGATCAGCGAGCGGTGTTGGGCACCTATGCGCCTCGCACTTCAACCGCGCGGTTCAATGGGACTGGCTACTGCCTATCGATTCCCTCCGAAATCAGATCTGAACACACCAATGAGTACGTTTGTAGCAATTGACTTCGAAACAGCCAATCGTAGCTGGAACAGCGCATGCGCAATAGGTCTTGCAGCGGGGCAATCCGGCAGAATTGTCGGCGTTAAGTCGTTCTTGATCCGTCCCCCGACGCCTCAATTCGAATTCTCCCGAATTCATGGTATCCGTTGGTCAGATGTTTGCGATAAGCCCACATTTGCCGGACTGTGGCCGATGCTTCTCGATTGGATTGACAACACGGAGTTTGTTGCCGCTCACAACGCACGATTCGACCGGAAAGTCCTTGAGGAATGTTGCGCAATGCACCAGTTCGCCCCGCCAAGACATCCATTCATTTGCACTGTCGAGCTTGCCCGCGCCACATGGGGCATCTATCCTACGACCTTGCCCGATGTCTGCCGGCATCTTGGCATCTCGCTACATCATCACGAACCCGGGTCCGACGCTGAAGCGTGTGCGCGCATCGTGCTTGCCGCCGAAGCCGAAGGATGGGAGTTTCCCAGGAGCTAGAATGCTCAGTTGTGCTCGACGCCATCCGAAGGTGTATGCGTGATTTCTCGCGCAGTGCGCACTTGCCAGGAAAGGTCGAGCGAGGGGCATCGCAGAATGTAGGCCATCCAAGTGGTGCCATTCTGAAGGCTGGTTGCGGCCTCTGGTCTCAAGGCTGTGTTGGGCTTGCGCGAGGTGCTGCTCGATGGTGAGCGTGAAGATGGCCCCACCGTTCTCAGTAATGCAGGGGTCTCATCCTGACGGTGGACTACCACGCACGAACCGCTCCAAGGACTGCAACACCTCGCTCAGGATCTACGCCCATTTGAGTCACAGTTCTCCTTGGTGATCACGTCCGCTTAGAACAACTCCTCTGGCCTTGGTACGCGGTTACCCGCTCGGTTCGGGCGCATTCCCGCCCGGCTTCGAATCCATCCGGCTTTGGTTCGAAGTATCGCGCTCCAAAGTGCACGACTGGAAGAGTGCAAGTCTCTCCGGCGCAATCCGCAGCAGTTGGAAGCCGAGAGTGTTGTCGCTGTCCCAAAGTGGGCGGTAGGCGATACCGCGTCCGCAAGGCGCCGGCGCCGCTGCCCCAGTTGCGGCCTCGACCCTCCTGCGTAGAGCGTGAACTAGCTAGAGCTACCGCACGCGTTTCGCCGTGAATCGGACCGTGGTTTCGTCATCCAGGTTGAGCCGCTCCCCCTTGATGGAGTTCCTGCCCACCTCGGCAGTCCATTCGTACTCGACGCCGTTCTCCACAGTCGTGAACTCGAGCTCCTTTCCGAGCAGAAACCCGTATTCGATCTCGACGGTCTCGCCGCCCGGGAGTTTCGCCGTCCCGGTGACGTCTCCCTGATCCTCCGCGAAAGTCATTTGGAACGTCATCGATCCCGCCTTGATCTCCCAAGTTCCGTTGACCGGAGATTGCCGCTGGGCAGTGGCCAGCGGCAGGCCCAGGGTCAAGATCAAGATTGCGTACAAAAGCACCCGTGCTCGCATCGGTCGCAGCCCTCCTTCATGGTACGACCATCCCGAGACCGTTTCGGTTTCGTGCCTGCCTGCGGGTCGCGGGGATTGCCTGAAACTCCGCCGGTCTCGGTTGCGAGGGGTTTCGACAACGCGCGAAACTGGGAAGCGCAGGGCGGCGCCCCTGCCCTTGCCCTTGCGGCGCTTGTCGCCCCGCGCCGCTACTCTCGACTCTGCCTCATGGTCACGTTGAACCCGATCCCCCGTGCCTTGGTTCCGGTGGGCTCCGAGGCGGCTCAGGCACTGTGCAGCCCCAACTACGACGAGTTTCAGACCGATCGCGAGATTTTCGACTTGCTGCAGCGCCAGCCCGACAGCGTCTTGCGCGTCACCATGCCACATGCGGCCGCCTCCTCGCCGGAGGAAATGCTCGTGGAGGGGTCGCGGGAGGCCCTCTTGGCGGCTGGCTGCCGAATGGCGGAAATGTGCGCGGGCCTCCTCACGCGCGAGCTACGCGATTTGATGTTCCTCTACGAAATCGTCGACGGGGACAGACCCGGTGTACGCCAAATCGGCGTCGGAGGACTTGCACCTGCCGCCGACATCCTCACGGATGAGACACCGGACGGGACAATTGTCCGCAACGAAGGGGTCCGTCCCAAGAAAGCCCGGGGCCGGGCGGAGCTGATCCAGGCTACCCGCTCCATCATCGGCGCGGTGAACAACGCGGTCGAGGACGCGGGGGGCGCGCTCGCCGCACGCCTCGAGGCCGCGGCGGACTATCGCGCGGCGGACTATCGCGCGGTTGCCGAGGACGGCTGTTGCCACAAGATTTGGCTGCTTCCCGACTCCGGGGAACGAAGCGAACTGGTTGCCGCGCTCCGGGCGGAGCCCTTTGCGTACGTCGCGGACGGAAATCACCGCAGCGCGGCGGCGGCGATGCTGGGACTGGAGGGATTCCTGGCCGTGGTGTTCCCGGCCGCCAGCATGGGCCTGGCACCGTACAACCGCCTGATTGGCGGTGAAGCGCGCGCGCCCGCCAATTGGAGGGCTGTTCTGGCCCCCACGTTTCATGTCGAGGACGCCCCTGCCGGGACTGATTACCAGCCAGGCGTTCCGCACTCGATCGGGTTGTACTCCGGAGACGGCTGGCTTCGGCTCACGCCCAAGCCCGGAACCTACGACGCCACCAATGCCGCCGAAGCGATCGACGCCGCGATCGTCCAGAGGAATGTTTTCGAGAGAGTTTGCGGCATTACCGATCCGCGGGACGAGCGCCTGACGTTTGTGGGCGGCAACCGTGACGCGCGATACCTGCGGGACCGAGTGGATTCTGGAGAGCAGGCGTTTGCCGTCACCCTGCCTCCAGTGACGATGGAGCAGTTCCTGGAAGTATGCCGACAGCGTCGCATGATGCCCCCCAAGTCGACGTGGTTCTCGCCGAAGATCCGGAGCGGTCTGGTGATGGCCTTGCTGGATTGAGCCCGTGCCCGTTTCGACCGGCGGCGGTTTCCAGGCGGCTCGCGAGCGTGTGCCACAATACCAGCGTTTGCTCATGAGTCGCGTCGTATTGGCCTGCCTCTTATTCCTTGGCGCGCAGGCATCGCCCGCCCAGAATCAGCCGGAGCGCGTCGAATGGTTTCGGGACCTTGGCCTCGGGCTTTTCATTCATTGGAGCTTGGACAGCCAGCTCACATCCGTAATCAGTCACTCCATGGTGGGTGCCGACGAGGCGTACATGGAGCGCTACGTCAACGAACTCCCGCGCAGTTTCAACCCCAAGGAGTTCGACCCGCGCGAGTGGGCTCGCGTCGCGCGCCTGGGGGGCTTCCGCTACGTGGTCTTCACGGCGAAGCACCACTCCGGTTTCTGCATGTTCGAGACCGCAACCACCGACTTCAACATCATGAACACGCCCTTCGCCCGGGACACGGCGAAGGAGATCGCCGACGCCTTCCGCGCGGAGGGGATCGCCGTCGGCTGGTACTTCTCACCGGACGATTTCCATTTCCTCTATCGCCAAGGCACGTTGGTCAGCCGCCTGCGCGCCGAAGCCCTGCCGCCCAAGAATCCCGGATTGCTCGCCCTGAACCTGGCTCAGGAGCGCGAACTCATGACGAACTACGGGCGGATCGACATCGTGTTCTTCGACCCTCCGACGAATGCCGCGCTCGAACGCGACACGATCGTGCACGAAATGAAGCGCCAGATCTGGGAAATCTCCCCCGAGACGGTCATTACCCGTGGCGAGATTGAGACTCCCGAGCAGTACACGCCCGGAGTGCCCCTCGAAGGTGCGTGGGAGGGCAACATGACAATGGGCACGCAGTGGCAATACCGCGGCACGAATGAACATTACAAGTCGGGCCGCGAACTAATCGGCGCGTGGATCGAGACCCGCGCCAAGGGCGGGAACTTCCTGCTCAACATCGGCCCGATGCCCAGCGGCAGGCTCCCAGTGGAGCAGGAGGCCCGGATGCGGGAGATGGCGCTCTGGCACATGGTGAACGCCGAGGCGGTCGGCGCGGTGCGCCCTTGGGTGATCACGAACGAGGGCGACATCTGGCTCACAAAGGCCAAAGACGCCGACACGGTCTACGCCTTCGTGCCGGGCGCCGACTGGGGCTGGGGCACGCAGAAGACCGTTGTGCTCAAGTCCGTCACGGCTGGGGAGAGCACCACGGTGCGTGTCCTCGGGCAGAACGAGCAGGTGCTCGAATACCGTCCGGACATCACGCCCAGAACGGAGTGGGAGCAAACCTCCGAGGGGCTGCGAATCCGTGCGTACCGTGCCCAGCGGCTGTACAACGACCGGCACTGGCCGAATCCCGTCGTGCTGCGGATCGGGGGTGCGCTCCCCGGATTGGAACCGCCCGAGGTCGAGACCCTACCGGATGCCGAGTGGAGTGCAAGGGGGACGACCTTGGCGGGCGAGTTACGGGCGCTCGGGGACGCGACGACTGTGCGCGTCGGATTCGAGTACCGCCGCAAGAAGAGTACTGCCGAGATGTACGAGCCTGACGATCCCTGGAAGCAAGTTGGCAAGAAACTCGCCGGAATGTCAGCCCCCGGGTCGTTCTCGGCGTCGCTGCCACGGTTGGACACGCGGCGCGACTGGGAGTATCGCGCGGTTGTCGTGCACCCCAAAGTTCGGTTGTACGGCCAGACTGCGGTCTTGCAGGCGAGGTGACATGACGCAGCGGGCCGAGTGCACGTGGATTTCGCCGCGCTGCCGGACGGCGGCTGCGCTGCTGGCGTGCGTCGCGCTGGTTCCGGCGAGTGGCGAAGTCCTCCGCATGCCGATCGGAGTGACGCCAGCAGGCAGCCCGATCCGCGCCATCGTAACGAGCGGGGCTCTCGACCCTGAGGGGCCGACGCCAAGAATCTTGCTGATTGGAGGCCTTGACGGCAGCGAAGACTCAGTCGATTTGGCTGCGGCGCTCATGCGCAACCCGGGTGATAGCGGTTTCCTGCTTTCCGCCGTGCTGAACGCCTTCCCCGACAGGGATCCTGTCGAGGTCTTTCCTCCTGAGGGCCCGGCCTACGGCGGCGAGGCCGGGGAGGCCCATTACCTCTGGCGATTCCTCGGAATGCTCGCTCCGGATCTCGTCGTCGGCTTGCGGCTGTCGGAAGCTTCCGGAGAACTCGAGGCAGCTCTCCAACGGGGTGCCTCACCCGCCGATGTGGGTCGTATCCCCGCTGCTACTCTGCGACTTCGGGCCGGAGGGAAGAGTCTGGACGATCTGCGCCAAGAGGCGCTGGAGCGACTGTCAGAACTGGGCCGAGGGCTCAAGCCCTCGGCGGCCCGCCGGGCCCTGCAGGACCGGCTCTCCCGATCGCCGCTCGAGACCGCGCATCAGCTGGAGGTGTCCTACGGACACGCCCTGGACAGTGCCGTCTACATCCCGGCCCTGGCCCTGGTAGGGAGACTGCGCCTGGGAGACCTCGCAGGCGAGAGCCGTTTGGCCGATGTCGAGCGCATCGCGGCTCCGTTCCTCGAGGGAAAGCCCTCGCTCGGCTCCCGGACCACCGGCAGCCATGTATCGGGTCATCTTGTCTTCGCCGACCTCTTCGAGCGCACGCGGAGCCCCGCGTATCTCGAACTAGCCCGTGCCGCTGCCGACCTCGGGTTCGAAGCGGACGGCTCGCCGAACGCCTCGATGCCGTTCCACAACGAAATGAGTGATTCCGTCTTCATGGGGTGCGCCATCTTGGCGCGGGTCGGCAGGCTCACAGGGGAAGAGCGGTACTTCCGCATGGCGCTGAAGCACTTGCGGTTTATGCAGTCCCTGGACCTGCGGGCCGACGGACTGTACCGGCATTCCCCGCTCGACGATGCGGCATGGGGCCGCGGCAACGGATTCCCGGCCCTCGGCCTGGCGCTGGCCCTGACCGACTGGCCCCGCAGCGAGGCTGGCTACGCGGAGGTCCTGGAGGCTTATCGCCGACACATGCGCGCGCTGGTCCCACATCAGGATCCAACGGGAACCTGGCACCAAGTGGTCGACAGGCCCGAAAGCTATCGCGAGTTCAGCTCGACCGCCATGATCGGCTTCGCCGTAACCAGGGGCTTGCGACAGGGCTGGCTGTTACGCACTGAGTTCGAGGCAGTGGCTGATCGGGCATGGCGGGCTGTCCTGCTGAGAATCAAGCCCGACGCCACGCTGGTGGACGTTTGCCGCAGCACAGGCAGGCAGACCTCGTTGCGCGCGTATTTCGATCGCGAGGCGATCCTCGGGCACGACGATCGCGGCGGAGCGATGGCACTGCTGATCGCGACCGAACGCGAGTCCTGGCTTCGCGAGCGCTGAACGGGTCAATCGAGCGGCACGGCGGCACCGTCCAGCGCTCGCGAGCGATTCATGGCCAGCGCGGCCCGGATCGACATGGCGGACTCCTCGGGACGGCAATCGTCGGGTGCCTTGCCGGTTTCGCAAGCGTCCACGAACGCCTGCAGTTCGGCGACGAATCCGTCCTGCTCCGGCAGCGTGATTTCCGTCATTTTGCCGGCAGCCGAATGCAGGCGCAGGCCGGGCTTTTCGGATGTGTAGTCGAGCGTTCCCCCGTCGCACAGGATCGTGAACTTCATCGAGAATGGCAGGCTTTCCAGGTGGTGCCAACCTCCCGACACGATCACCGGAACCCCGTCCCCGTAGTCCAGGCGGGCTTCGACAAAGTCGATCCCGCCGTCAAGATTCTCGCAACCGATCGCGCTGACTGTCTCGGGTGCCCCGAACAGATGCTGGCAATAGTCGAAGTCATGGATCAACAGGTCGAACGCGCCGCCTCCGCTCAGGTCCGGGTTACTCAGCCACTGGCCCCACGCAGGCGCCGCGCACCGGCGGCGGAAGGTCGCGGCTCGGACCGCACCCAAATCACCGGACAGGACCTTGGCGCGCGCGGCCACGTATTCGGGAAAGAAGCGCAGCACCTGTCCGACCATCAAGACTCGCTGCGCATCCCGGGCCGCGGATATCATCGCCGAACAGTCCGACGCGCTCAGGGCCATTGGCTTTTCGACCAGCACGTGCTTGCCGGCAGCCAGGGCCTCCAGGGCCAGCGGTCTGTGGAGGTGCGTCGGCGTGCACAGATCGACCGCTTCGACGCCCGGGTCGGAGATCAGGTCCTCGGCCCGCCTGTGGCGCGCGGCGGAACCGAAGTCGATCCTGCCCCCGCCGCGGTCCAGGTTGCCGCCCACGTCGGTGAGGTCGCCTGAGAGTTTCCTGTCGCTTGAACTCGAGACGGCGGCGAGTTCGAAGCCGCGAACATTCTGGTAGGCCTCCAAGTGCGTGCTGCCCATGAAGCCTAGCCCGACTACTCCGATTCGCATGGCGCTGGCCCTCGCCCCACTCTACTACCTGTGGGAACGCGAGTCTTCCGCCGTCCCGTCAGGCTCGCTGCCAGACGAACGCCGGGAATGTCGAGACTGTACGGAATCCGTGTTGCCCGTAGAGTTCCACGGCGCTGGAATTGGAGGCCGTGACGGTCAGGCTGACGGTTCCGCAACCCGCTTGGCGAAAGGCGCTCAGCGATCGCTGCAGCAACTCCGAGCCCACTCCCCGCCTGCGGGCGGCCGGATCGACGCAGAGCTGGGTGATGTGCCCGACCCCCCGGCCCACGATGCTGCCCAGGCACAGCCCGCGGAGAGCCGGCTTTCCGGCCTCGCGGGCCACGAACCCGGCCGGAGCGAAGAACTGTCCGCTAGCCGAGTGCTGCGTGGTCTGTACCAGGAATCGCCGGGCCCCCGGGACGCTTCCGTACAGCAGGCTGATCCGGGAGTCCACATGCCCGCGATATGTTGCCGCAATCAGCTCGGACGCCTCGTGCAGGAGCGAGTCGGACCAAGGGGAATACCGCATTCCGTTTGCGCGACCCATAGGGCGCGATCCAGTCGGGCCGCGCCTCAACATCAGCACTCGCGGATACGCGCTCAGCGTGCCGCCGAGCGCCGGCTGTAGCGAAGGAAGCTGTTTCAGGTAGAGCAACTGGCCTTCGACGCGGTCGATCCCGCGGTGCAGGGCCGCCGCGTTCAGCGTACTCTCGAGCAGCAGTTTCTCTTGTTGCCCGGACTCGGTTGCCTGTCGCAGGAACAGGTCGCCCACAATGGCTGTTCCCCCTTCCGGGACGAAGTAGCTGTAGCCCTCGGGACGGCCTGCCCGCACCAGCGCGCGCCCATGGAGCAGGCGCTTTTCGAGCATCCGGTGAATCGTCTGGACGCCCGCGCGGCAATCCCACGCGAATCGATCGCGCCAGTGAACTACTTGGCTCTCCAAGACGGGAGCCAAGTCTTGCGCGCGCAACTCGCGCAGGTCAAGCAGACGGGTCTCGGCCGGTCGCATTGGACTCCGGGCCTTTCAATTCTAAGCGGCAGGGCAAGATTCGCCGACATGCGCCGGGATGAAGATCGCCCGAGAAAGCATGCAGTCGAACCTGACGTCCACGCGCGCCTAGCTTGAGGTGTCCCGCGATCGTCTCTGGTACGCCCACGCCGCAACCACGAGCAGTGATCCAAGGGCCAGAAGCGCGACCACCCGATAGGCCCCCGCAAGGGTCCCCACGTCCACGAGCAGAACCTTCAAGGCCGTCAGGCAGAACAGCACGAGTCCAGACCACCTGAGAGCGGGCACCTTGCCCAGCATTCCGCCCCCGACCAACGCCGCCGCGAAGAGCGTCCAGACCAGGGAAATCGACAATTGGCCCGACCAGCGGAGCGCCGTGCGGACTTCGCTCGCCTCGGCCGAAGCCTCCCTCACGAGGACGTCGAAGTATGAATAGGCCTCGATCGTCGAGGCAAGCCAGAGCACCGTCCACGCGCACAGTCCAAGGCCGATGGCGAATCGAGGGCGCTTCCGGTGCAGGAGGAGTGCCGCGAAGCCCAGGCACGCGAACAGTGTTGCGGCGGTCGCGAAGTCACGATTGAGCAGCGGCGTGAATGCCTCGCGGAACGACCACTGCACATCCCAACCCAAATAGTGGACCAGTGCGCACGAGAACACCAGCAGCGCCGCTCGGCGAAGCGATGCCGAGCCGTCGCGCGCAGCCAGCCATGAGAGTACGCTCGCCTGGAGAGCCCAGGCCAGCGTTACCCAGTGCCCGTCCAGCTGGATCGGGATGGCGAGGGCGACGAACATCCCAGCAATCCCTGCCAGTGCGAGCGCCGTCCGAGGATCCCGGATCGACTTTGCCAGACCCGCATAGATCAATGCGACAACCAGCGCGAATGCGCCCATCCATTCGGGGTATTGCGGTTCCAGCAGGGAATAGGCCGCACCGAAGAAGGCGAGCGGGTTTGCCAGCAGGCGGATCCAGTTCTCGATGCCAAGCGCTTGTCCGCGGCGCAGCCTCTCAAGGTCGGCGAACACGAACATGGCGAGCGCCGCCAACAGAAAAGCCATGGCGGGCCATAGCTTTTCCGGGGTGAAATGGCCGTCCTGCCAAGCCCAGAACGTCAAGTGGGTGAGGAGGAAGGAGACTGACGAGATCCAGTGCCATCGACGCAGTGCGGCCACCAGGATCGCTCCGGCGTCCAGCAGCAGCACGAAGGAGAAGAGAATCCACAACCGATCCTCGCCCGTTGACAGCAGCACAGGGGCTAGAAAGCCGCCGATCTGCCCCATGATGGCGATCCCGGGCGCATTCCGGAATGCCGCGAACAAGTGCGCTTGCAACACAATGGCGGCGAGCAGGACAAACGCGGGCGTTGGGGCGATTAGCTGATAAAACCCGTACGAGGCGTACACCGAAAGGTACAACAGCGTTACCCCGCCTGCGGTCAGCGCCTGGGCGAATCCGCGCCGGCCGAGACGAAGCTGGTAGTGGCCGACCACAGACAGCCCGACCCCGCCCGCCAACCCGAGCAGCACACGGCCCAAATCCCCGATCCAGCGGTTCTCGAACGCGAACTTGAGTCCGAATCCGCAGCCCAGGACCAGGACCGAGATGCCCGTCCAGCCCAGCCAGTGCTTCCCGATCAGCGCTTCCCAGTTCCGAGCGGGGCGCGGAGCGGCACGAGGCAGTTGAGCCCTTGCAGGGGATCTCGTCGGGCCGGGCGCGGCCGCCGGTCGGGGCGCGGTCTCCGGCTCCGCTACGTCCGTCCGCTCGCGGACTAGGCGTCGGATCGCCGCCTCGAGATCCATGACGCGGCGCTCCAAACCGGCGATTCGCTCGCTGCGAACGAACGCGATGATCGTCAGCGCGATGAGGACAACGACCACCACCAACGCTAAGAGCGGTGCCGCTACCATCCGGTCACATCCAAGCCCACAGCTCTTGCATCGCTCGACTGGACGCCTTGCTCCTGTGCGCCAGCGATTCCAGGGACATCAGGATCAAAGCGTCAATCGAGCATCGCAGCCAATGCAGTTTAGCAGGCGATGCCAATCGGTGTTTTCGACATGACAGGGGGCCACCCGGAACAAGGCGGACCACTGCCGTTCGCGGCCCGATCCATCGCGGGCGGTCCCGAGTGAGCCCTTCCGGCCTTACCGCGGCGCCTCAGAGCACTCCTGGAACCAGGGCCTTCCGGCACGCCGGGTAGTCCGCGAACCGCGCCTTGTACCACGCATGGTTGCTTCGCGCTCGCGGGACGAGGTTGGCTGCTGTGTAGGCGAAGAACGCCAGTCCGGCCAACGACCATGTCGCCAGTGCCCAGCCGGCCCATTCCAAGAGCTCTCCGAGGTAGTTCGGGCAGGAGACGTAGCGGAACGCCCCTCCATGAGGAACGGCATAGCCGGTCTCGCCTGCTTTCCGGAGACCGAGCAGGATGTTGTCGGAGTGGACATTCAGGACGAGCCCCGCAGTGAAGGCCGCCACCCCGGCAAGGAATCGGGGATCAAACAGCCATGTGAGGCCAAACTGGCCGATATCCGAGATGAACCGTGCATTGACATAAGCGTTGATCGCATTGAATACGAACCCGGCACAGACCACCAGCACCGGAATTCTCTTGGCCGTGGTCCGGGTGCGGAGAGGAAAGATGACAGACCGGTTCAGGTAGTGGCAGTGCCAGATCCCGAGGAACACCAGCGGGACAGCGTGCCACGCGGACTGCCCGACGGCATAGACGCACAGGAAGACGGCGGTCGTCGGGAGTTCCATGACGATCCAGCCGGTCCGGTTCGGCATGTCCGGCCCCCAGCCCGTCCCGGCGTAGTGGCGGCCGTAGGGCGCGCTAAAGCGGAGAAGGCTGGCAAGGGTGAGGCCGGCCATCGCGAAGACGGTCCAGACCAGCGCGCCGTGCAACTGCTCGTCAGCCATTTCGCCGGTTCCGGCCCAATCGGTGTCCGTGTTCAAGCCCGTGACGCGAACGCCTCAACCGACTTCTCCGCAGGTCGGGAGCGGAGCTCCAAGTCATGTCACGCCTTGGCACTGGGCACGCTACGGCAGCCGCCTCTCAGGATAACCAAGGCACTGGCGATTGAGAACGGTCGGAGTTGGGGGGCAGTTGGGAAGACCGTTTCCGGCGCGAGTCTCGCCTGGATCTTCCCTGTCTAAGGCGGTGCCCAAGAATGGTAGCCTGTGGCAACTAGGCGTGAAGTTTCGGTATCTTCGCCCGCAGCCGGGCCGGCGCGACTCCCGCCGAGTACGAACTGCTGTTGCGTCCCAGGATTCGAAGGATTCGGCAATCGACGAGCCGACGGTCGCTGCCCGCTTCCCGCCTAACGTCGTCAGTCGCGGGCGTTGGTGGAACGCGCAGTGGTTCGACACCCTCCAGTTTTCGGTGTTTAGCGGCGCCCTGCTATGGCTGGTCGTCTCCGGCGCGACAGGTATGGGGTACAACTGGCAGTGGTACCGCGTCCCTCGCTTCATCTTCGAAGTTGTTGATGGTGAGCTGATATGGGGACCGCTAGCAACGGGCCTGGTGGTCACCCTGGAGATTACCGCCTGCAGCGTCGTCCTCGCCCTCGCGGTCGGACTGGTGACGGCATTGCTCCGGCTGTCGGATTCCTTCGCCGGAAGAATCGTTGCGAAGGTCTATCTCGAGGCGGTTCGCAATACCCCCCTGCTGATCCAGATCTACCTTTTCTACTTCGTCCTCGGCCCGATCATCGGTCTGGACCGTTTCTGGGTCGGCGTGGCGTGCCTGTCGGCATTCGAGGGTGCGTTCGCCTGCGAGGTGATCAGGGGTGGCATTCTGTCCGTTCCGCGCGGCCAGTGGGAGGCGAGCGACAGTATTGGACTCGGCCGTGCGCAGGCCTACTTCCATGTGATTCTTCCGCAGGCGGTGCCCCTGATGCTCCCTCCGCTGACCGGGCTGATCATCTCACTTGTCAAGAATTCGGCGATCGTCAGCGTGATCGCCGTTTTCGACCTCACCACCGAGGCGCGCAACATCATCGCCGATACGTTCCTGAGCTTCGAAATCTGGATGACGGTTGCCGCCATCTACCTCGGGCTGACCATTACCTTGTCGGTATGCATGAGCTATGTCGAGCGCCGCGTTCGGACTGGCCACTGAGGTTGCGGTCGGTATTTCAAGGAACCAATGGGAAAGGAGACGGCAATGAGCCTGAGTGATGCGGGGCCGGGAATCGCGATGGCTGCCGTGCTCTGCGTGACGGTAGCAACGGGAGCCTGCGCGGAGCGGGCTGGGCAGCAGCCTGTGTCTGAGAGCGTCATCGAAACGATCAAGAAGCGCGGGGCGCTACGGGTCGGCATGTCGACGTTCGTGCCATGGGCGATGCGGGACAACGATGGAGAGCTGGTTGGCTTTGAGATCGATGTCGCCAGGAAGCTCGCGGCGGACATGGGGGTCGCCGTTGAATTCGTCCCGACCGCTTGGGACGGGATCATTCCGGCTTTGCTCGCCAGCAAGTTCGACGTCATCATCGGGGGCCTGAGCATTACGGCGCAACGCAACCTGACCGTCAACTTCACGGTGCCGTACGCGCATTCCGGCTTGGGAGTCGCGGCCAGCAAGGAACTCACAGCGGGCATGGCATGGCCGGATGACTACAACGCCCCCGAGGTGACATTCGCATGCCGGCGCGGAGCCACCTCCTGCAGCGCTGTGGGGGAGCTTTTTCCGAAGGCGACGGCTCGCAAGTTCGACGACGACTCGCAAGCGGCACAGGAAGTGCTGAACGGCAACGCGCACGCGTTCGTCTCGTCATATCCGAACCCGACGCTCGTGGTCCACCGGTACGGAGACAAGCTCTTCCTGCCGACCACGGAGAATCTCACGCAGGGCAACGAGGCGTTTGGAATCCGCAAGGGCGATCCGGACGCCCTGAACTTCTTCTCCAACTGGATCGTGGTGAACACGAGCAACGGTTGGTTGAGGCAGCGTCACGCCTACTGGTTCAAGACCACCGACTGGGCCGAGCAAGTCGACCTGAAGGAACTTGCCAACTTGAAGGCAATGGCCCCGGCGCCGGGGCTGTGAGGAGGCTGGTGGCAACAATGGCATCGCATCGTACGAGACTTCGGCTGACTTGGGTCGACTTCGCGGTCTTCGCGGTGCTGATTGCGGCAGCAGCCTACGTCTTCTACCGGGTCGATTCGGTTCTGGAGTACCGCTGGGAGTGGTCCGTCATCCCGGACTACCTGTACCGCTGGGACGAGGAGCGGCAGCACTGGGTCCCGAACCTGCTAATGCAGGGGCTCTACACGACGCTGCGGCTGGCGCTCTGGGGCATTGTGCTTTCCGTGATCATCGGTGTTGTGTTCGGCATCATGCGCACCGCCCGCCGCCTGTTTGCCCGGATGCTGAGCCGGGTCTACGTTGAACTGGTCCGGAACATCCCGCCGCTTGTGTTCGTGTTCATCTTCTATTTCTTCATCAGCAGTCAGATCATACCGGCGCTCGGCATCGAGGAGTTCGTCCGGCAGGCCTCGCCGGGGACACTGGCGTGGCTGGAAGTCCTGTTCGGGCCGCCGGATCTCATCCCGAATGTGATCTCGGGGATCCTCTGCCTGTCCATGTTCGAGGGAGCGTATGTGACCGAAATCGTGCGTGCCGGACTTCAATCCGTCCCCAAGACCCAGGCCGAGGCCGGCTTGAGCATCGGGCTCTCGCGCCCGCAACTCATGCGCTACGTGATCCTTCCGCAAGCGGTGCAGCGGGTAGTCCCACCGCTGTCCGGCCAGTTCATCACTCTGGTGAAGGACTCGTCCATCGTGTCGCTGATCTCGATTCAGGAACTGACATTCCTCGCCATGGAAACGGCGGTTTCAACGACCCGTATGTTCGAGGTGTGGATTACGGTCGCCGGCTTGTATTTTTCGGTGTGCTTTAGCTGCGCGCTGCTGTTCGACTGGATCGAGAGCCGCATGGCGGTCAGGCGACAATGAACATCCGGGAGGACGCACTGGTGGCCGGCAAGGTGATGATCGAGATGGAGGGCGTCAACAAGTGGTTCGGCGACTTTCATGTTCTCAAGGACATCAACCTGCTGGTCCGGGAACGCGAGCGAGTGGTCTTGTGCGGTCCGTCCGGGTCCGGCAAATCCACCTTGATCCGCTGCATCAACCGGCTCGAGGAGCACGAGGAAGGGCGCATCGTGGTCCACGGTCAGGAATTCGGCGATGATCTGCAGGATGTCGCTGCGGTTCGCCGGGAGGTAGGGATGGTGTTTCAGCAGCTAAACCTCTTTCCTCATCTGACGGTCCTTGAGAACTGCATGCTAGGGCCGACCAAGGCGCGCGGGCTGTCGAACGCGGAGGCGCGGGACCGGGCGATGGAGTACCTCAACCGCGTCAGGATTCCGGAGCAGGCGGAGAAGTATCCCGGGCAACTCTCCGGCGGCCAGCAGCAGCGGGTGGCGATCGCCCGGTCACTGTGCGTTCAACCGGAGATCATGCTGTTCGACGAGCCGACTTCGGCGCTGGATCCGGAGATGATCAAGGAGGTTCTGGACGTAATGATCGATCTCGCCCAGACCGGCATGACAATGATCGTCGTCACGCACGAGATGGGATTCGCCAGAACCGTTGCCGACGAAATCGTGTTCATGGACGAGGGAAGAATTGTCGAATCGGCTCCTCCGGATCGGTTCTTCGCCAATCCCGAGAGTGACCGCACGAAGCTCTTTCTGGATCAGATTCTGACGCACTGACGCGCCTCGAGTTCCGGGATTCGTCGAATGAAATGGATTGAGCCGCGTCGCGGCGCACTGGCTATGACGCCGGCTTGAGGAAGGCGCCAGGGAAAGTGCCTCCCGTCAAGTCTAGGCAGCCCGAGGCCCTTCATGGCCGGCCTGTCGCATCGAAAGCCTTGGCATCTCTTGAATTGTGACCAAATCGATGTCGTGGCACTGCTGGTGCCATACCGACCAAACGCAGTGCCGTAGAAGCGTCAGGAAGGGTCCTTCCGGGGCCCGGCTTCCCCGGTACCGGCGACGCGCCCGCCCGCTCATATCTGATCGTCGATCGGTGTCATCCCGAACAGGTCGCCGAGGTCGAGCACGATCAGGTTGAAGATCTGTATGTTCGCGCAATTGTCGCAGTGCAGGGAAACGCACGGCTGGCCCGTCCCCAGCGGCAGCGAGTTGTCCATCGCCAATTGCTGGAGCAAGCTCAGATCCTTGCAGAGCGTCCAGGTGTTTTTTCCGCACCCCGGGCACTTCTGCGGTACACCCCGTTTTGCCAGCGCCGCCCACACAGCATCCTTCTGTTCCGGCGAGAGCGGCACGCAATCACGCTACCAGATCCGTGCCGCTGCTGAAGGCAGTTCCCGGGCTTCACGCTTGTATTGTCTGGATCGGTTCGGCGCCAGCATCACCCGCATCTGTCAGTCCTCCTAGGGCTGCCATTAGGGCATTGCCGGATCAAGGGGCAGCGGGACTAGGCCGTCCTCTGCTGCGACTTGGACCTCACGAGCGGTGGCGAGGGCGCTGGCATTCATTGTCGTGACGACTGTTCGGCAACCGTCGGCTCTGCGCCTCGATTCGCGTGCGACAATGCCCGCGATATGGCCGGGATCCTGCACTATGGCTCCTATGTTCCGTTTCGCCGTCTGGAGCGGTCTTCGTTGGCCGGAGGCGGGCGAGGGGAGAGAGCCGTGGCCAGCTTCGACGAAGATTCCACTTCGTTGGCTGTTGAGGCTGGACGTGAAGCGCTGAGAGGATGTGCCTCGCCCCCGGGCAGCTTGTTGGTCGCCTCGACTTCGCACCCGTACGCAGAGAAGCTGAACGCCTCCGCAGTGCATGCGGCTCTTGACTTGCCGCCTGCCGTTTGCAGCGCGGATCTGGCGTCATCGAGCCGCTCGGGCCTTGCCGCGCTGGCACTTGCTTCCGAGCTCTCGAAGAGCGCTCCCGTCCTGGCTTGTGCGGCCGACGTGGTTGTGGGAGCCCCATCCGGCCCGCGCGAGTCGGCCGGCGGCGACGCGGCTTGCGCGTTCCTGATCGGGGACGAACCCGGTGCGGGCGCCGCGATCCTCGGCACGGCCTCGCAAACGGAGGAACTGCTCGACGCGTGGCGCGGACCCGAGCAGCAATTCGCCCGCCAATGGGAGGAGCGTTTCGTGGAACAGCGCCTCGTACCGGCGCTTGGCTCGGTGTTCGAACGCTGTCTGGAGCGGGCCGGTCTGGCGGTTTCCGACCTGACCGGAATCGCCGTCGATACCGCGCATCCGCGAATCGCGGGTTCCTTTGCCAGCAATGCCGGGCTGCAACCCGGGCAGTTGGTTGACGATCTGGCAGCCAGCGTTGGCCGTGCGGGGGCCGCCAATGCCGGGTTGCTGCTCGCGCGCATGCTGGACTCGGCGCTGCCGGGCGACCGGATCGCCGTGCTGTCTGCCGCGGATGGAGCCGAGGCAGTAATCGTTGAGGTCACGAAGCAGATTGCGAAGGCCCGGCCACGGCGAAGCGTCGCCCAGTGGATCGAATCCAATCGCGGGGGGTTGCCGTACCAGACGTACCTCAAGTGGCGTGAGATTCTTCCGTTCGAACCGCCCCGCCGTCCCGACCCGCCTCGACCCGCGGCGCCACCAATGCAGCGGGCTGAGCGTTGGAAGTACGCCTTCGTTGGCTCGCGCTGCCTGGATTGCGGAGCGATCAACCTGCCTCCGCAGAGAGTCTGTGTCCAATGCGGAGCCGTTGACAGGATGGACTCCGTGGCCTGCGCGGATGCCAAAGCGCGCGTGGCGACGTACACGGTGGACCACTTGGCATACTCCCTGCAGCAGCCCGTGATCGCGGCCGTTGTTGACTTCGACCAAGGCGGCCGCATCGCGTGCGAACTTGCCGATGTCGAACCGGACAAGGTGACGATCGGCCAAGAACTCGAAATGACATTTCGGAGGCTCTACACAGCCGAGGGAGTACGGAATTACTTTTGGAAGGCGCGCCCACTGCGCGGACCGGAAACTCGCTAGGTCTCGCCGATTCCCGGCTTTCAACGCATCACTCCGGCTAGTGGCCTCCAACGCTCCGGCGCCGATTGCGCAGGCGCTGAGGCTCTCTGGAGGAGGTGAGAGCGCACCGAAACATTCTTCTGTTTATCGGGAACGAAGCGCTCTCCTTCGTTCGATCGGTCTTCTTGGCCTCACTCCTTCAAGACCATGTCGACACACATCACGGCGGCCAGAATCAAGGGCCGCACCGGGTCGTCTGCGGGAATCCAGTCGGATATCCGGAGCACGTAGTTGTCTGCACTCGTCAGGAGTTCCTTCCCAAGACCACTCCAATTCTTGCTGATCTTGGCAAGTTCCCGGTCTCCGACGACAAATCGAAAATTCCAACCGATCCAATTTCCTTCGAGTTGGCACAGCGGCTCCCTCCGCTTGCCTAACACCATGAACCTGCCGCCAATCGAGAAGAACTTCTGCTCGAAGCCTCCAATGGTCTGACCCGTCTCGTCCATCACATCCACACTCGAAAGCCAGAAGGAGACCCCGCGACGTACATGGACTACTGGCTCTCCGAGCGGAGTGCGGACTTCGATATCGAACGGTGTCCATCGTTTCCAATCGGTAAACCGGAGCACCTTCGTTACGATCCCCAACCGGTCTTCCCGGCAGTGCAGGATCTCCTCTCCAGTTTGGGGATCGAAGATGTCAAAGTTGTTGGCGGCCTTGAAGAGTCCGATGTGCTCCTTGACTAGGAACTGATTGCGGCGCAGCACGGGATGCATGGAAACCCTTTACCAGTTAATCCGCAACAGTCCGTGACCCCGCGGCCGTCGCGGCCAAATCCTTTCCAGTGTGCACCATCACGGGTTCGTGGGATCCTTCGGCCGCGGCGGCGACAGGATCCTCCTATCCCACCCAGGGTGTCAAGGCTCTTGGGGCGATTGCGCCTCTGGACGCAAAGTAGCCGGGGTTCGAGCGGGCTGTTGAGACTTGTTGCGATGCAAGCGGTCCACTTGTTCGGCCGTTCGCGAAAGCTGATCCAGCGTCTCCTCAATCTGCCCCGCGATAGCACTCATGCTGTGTGTGAGTTCCAGGTGCGCGCGGACATCGGGATCGATCTCGATTGCACCGCGCATCCGCAGGAATTCCGCAACCCGCGGCCGATCGTACTTGTAGGACATGTACAGGGGAGTGATCCGGTGACCCTTCCTCCGCCTGTCCTTCCCCTCCCCTTTCTCCACCTCGACACGAGCACCGAAATTGGCTAGAAACTTGACCACAGCGAGGTTCCCGGCGGCAGAAGCATAGTGCAGGGCCGTGTATCCCTCCGCATCGGCCAGATTCAAATCCGCTCCATACTTCAAGACCAACGGCTCCACCATATCGAAGGCATCCGCCGACTCGTCCTTGGCAGCCAGCCCCAAGGCCGTCATGCCGGTCGTCTCCTCGATCATGTCGATGTCCTCGGTTAGCATCATCGCCACGAGCGCATGATCGTAGTGATTGCTCTTTAGCTCGAAATGCAGCTTGGAGTTATTGAATAACGCCTCCAGCCGCGCAGGGATGCGATTGTGCTCAACGCTTGTCTGCGCGTGAGACGATCCAACAACAAGAAAGGCCGCCCCGAGGGCGGCCATGAGAACGCCAGTCAAGAACTGCGGCGCGCTGGTGAAGCTTCGATCTCCGACTTGCATTGGAATGTCCCCTCCGGTGCGTCTCTTGCTTCCTTTCTTCCTCCGGTCTCAGTCCTCAATCCTGATGATGGTTGATCGTCTTGCGGTTCGAATCCTACACCCCTCCGTGAGGGTTGTCAACAAGAAGTCAAGGAAGGCCAGAAAGACTCCTGGCGAATCCGACCGGCGTTCCCGCCGGCTCCCTCTCCATTCTCAGTTCCTCGCGGATCGCAAGAACCTCAATGTGGATTTCATGGAAGGACCGCCGGACATCGCCCAAGGCCAGACGCCCCTCATCGACAATTCCCTCCAACTTGCCAAGCGTAGTCTTGATGTTCGATACTCCCTGCGCCGAGATTACGCTTGTTGAAGGCCACCGGAACCTCAAATCCAACGGACCCCCAAGCAATCTCCGTTCGACGATCGGCACGAGCGATCGAACTGCCCAATCACCGCTCGTCTACCGGATCCAAGCCTGGAAAAGGGGCATCGGCTCCAGCTATGATTCGGAGCGTGGCTGCCGGGCCCTCGCTTCGTCCAGTACGGCCCGCGCCATTGAGGGCGCGGCAGCTGGCATAGAATCGAACGCAGGAGGTACTTCAACTGATGGCAAGCAGAGGAATCCGCGACCGAGTCGCCATTGTTGGCATGGGTTGCACCCGCTTCGGGGAGCATTGGGACCGCGGGGCGAGCGACCTGCTCGTCGAAGCTGCCTTGGAGGCTTGCGAGTCCGCGAGGATCGAGAAAGCAGCGATTGACGCTTACTGGATGGGCACGCTGACGAGCGGGCAGTCGGGCCTGATCCTTTCCGAGCCTCTCAAGACCGGCTACCGGCCCATCACCCGGGTGGAGAACTTCTGCGCAACAGGCAGCGAGGCGCTCCGCAATGCCGCCTACGCCGTCGCCTGCGGGGCCTACGACCTCGTGATGGCGATCGGCGTCGAGAAGCTCAAGGATTCGGGGTACTCCGGCCTGGCCTCCGCCGGCAGCTCGCCCACCGATGGCACCCAATCTTCCATGACGGCTCCCGCGACGTTTTCCTTGCTCGCGCCGGCCTATTCGAAGAAGTACGGCCTGGACGAGGGGACACTGCGCCAGGTGCTGACGCGAATTGCCTGCAAGAACCACGCCAACGGGGCGCGGAACCCGAAGGCACAGTTCCAGCGGGCGGTGCCGGCGGAGAAAATCGAGAGTGCGCCCAAAGTGGCCGGGATGCTGGGAGTGTTCGACTGTTCCGGTGTCAGCGACGGTGCGGCGGCAGCGATCCTGTGCCGGGCCGAGGACGCCCACAAGTACACCGACACGCCGCTCCTGATCAAGGCGCTCTCCTTCATCGCCGGCCCGGCGGACGGGGCGAAACGGCAAGACTACGACTACACCACCTTTCCGGAGGTGGTCGCGACCGCGGCCGATGCCTACCAGCAAGCGGGAGTGCGCGATCCCCGCGAAGAGATCTCGCTTGCCGAGGTCCACGACTGCTTTACCCCGACCGAACTGGTCCTGATGGAGGACCTTGGATTCTCGCGCCGCGGCAACGCCTGGCGCGACACACTTGACGGCCGGTTCGAGATCAGTGGCGCGCAGCCGGTCAATCCCGACGGCGGCCTGAAGAGCTTCGGACATCCCATCGGGGCCAGTGGGCTACGGATGATGTACGAGATGTGGTTGCAGTTCCGGGGCCAGGCCGGTGATCGGCAGGTGTCGGCCCCGCGCCTGGGCTTGACGCACAATCTGGGTGGAGCGCCGGGTCGCTGCGTCAGCTTTGTGTCCGTCGTCGGGGCAAACTAGCCCGGAAGTCGGCCTGAGTCGTCGCGCGAAGCGGCAATCTGACCCGCGAACCGCCGCCGGGAATCCAACCATGAAACCGGCATTGCTGTGGTAAAATCAGACGTGTCATGGCGATCCCGAACGCTAGGAAGTATTCGATCTACCATCCGGAAACCGGCGACCGCGCGACTGTAGTGGCCGTTCTCCCGAAGGGCGCGGATGTCCCCGCGTATCTCGCGGACGCCACCAAGCGCTTCGACTGGAAGGCGTGGGATGATCAGAAGGCATCGCTGAAGAAAATCCGCGTCGGTCAGCAGAAGCAGAGAAAACGCTAGCGGGCGTCTCGTTCCTGCCTGACGGCCTGGCCGAAACGTCGGTGTACGCCTACCCCGCAACCAAACGTTGCGTACTTACGCCTTTGCTCTTTCCATGACGAGCATTCAGCTGCGAGCGTCGAAAATCGCCGCCTACCTCTCTTTAAGCCTGGCCGCGCCGCTGTTCGCGCAGCCCAGCGAGGCGACCGAGCGGCTCCGCGAACGCAACAAGATGTTCGCCCCGAGCGTCATCAAGGTTGCCGAGAACGTCTACACCGCGATCGGCTACCAAGTCTCCGCAAACTCCATGATCGTCGGCGATGACGGCATCATCATCGTCGACCCCGGCCAGTTGCCGGCCGCTGCTGCCAAGGTGCGGGAAGCATTCGAGGAGATCACCTCTTTGCCCGTCCGCGCGATCATTTACACTCACGGCCACGGCGACCACACCAACGGCGCCCCGGCGTTCTTCGAGCCCGGGCACGGCATCGAGGTATGGGCGCGCGAAAACTACGGCTCCGAGACGAGCGCGGTGCAGCGCAAGGGACTCGGCGGAGGCCTGCGGGCATCGAACACTCAGGGTTTCGACCTTCCGCCCGAGCAGCGGCTCGGGATTGGCATCGCGATCCCGCCCGACCGCCGACCGGCCGGGAACATGATGCAGGACGGGACCCGGCCCCGCGCTGCACGACCCATGCGTGTCCAGCCGACGCACCGGTTCTCCGAGGATCGCCGGGCTCTCGTGATCGCGGGTGTCGAGCTGGAATTGGTCGCGGCCCCGGGCGAAACCGCCGACCAGTTGTATGTCTGGCTGCCCGGTCAGAGGGTCGTCTTCGCCGGTGACAACTTCTATCAGTCCTGGCCCAACGTGTACCCGCTCCGTGGCACGGCGCGACGATCCCTTCGCGACTGGATCGAGAGCATCGACAAGATGGTCGGCCAGGATCCTCTGCACGTTGTGGGCGGGCATACCGCGCCCATCCTCGACGACGCCAAGGCAGTGCTGACCAATTACCGTGACGCGATGCAGTGGGTCCTGGACCGCACCCTGGAAGGGCTGCGGCAGTTCATGACGCCGGACGAACTCGTCGAGTACACCCGGCTGCCCGCGCGTTTCGCGAGCCTCGACTACCTCGCCGACTACTACGGCACCGTGGAGGGGACCGTCCGTGACCTGTACGCGCAGGACCTGGGCTGGTTCGACGGCGATCCGCTCACGCTTCATCGCGAGAGCCCCCGCAAGCAGTCCGAGCGCATCGCGGACCTAGCCGGTGGCGTGGATGCCCTGGTCGACAAGGCGCGCCAGGCCATGGATGCGGATGACCCCGTTGGCGCCGCGCAATTGCTCAGGCATGTCATCCGGCTCCGTCCCGAGGACCGGGAACCTAAGCGGATGATGGCCGACGCGCTGGCGATCGTCGCGGAGCGGACTCTTAACGGCCCGGTCCGGAACTACACCTACTCGTATTCCAACCGCTATCGCCGGGAAGCTGGGGAAGCGCGCTAGGCGCCCGGGCTCAGCCGCGCCTGCAACACCCGCTGGGCTTCGATCGCCGCGGCGGCTACCTCGTCGTTGCGGTCCTCGGTCAGGTTCCGCAAGTGCGACAGGCTCTCCTCGTCGCCACTTTGGGAGAGCACGTAGGCCAAGTGCCTTCTCTGCGATTCGGAGCCGGTCGCCAGCGGTACGTAGAGCCGCTTCAACACTTCCGGATTCCTTGAGACCTCGACCAGGAATGGCCGCGCCTCCAGACGATGGAACCTCGACTTGAGGCCTTCCACGAGCAGGTCAAGCCTCACCAAGTTGCCGAGAGTCACCGCGGCGAAAGCTAGCGAAAGCTTCACCGACGTGGCTTTCTCGTTCACGAGCTGGGCGTCGATCAATCGCTCGTCGCCGTCCGTGCCGAGCCGTCCCACGCCTTCCGCTGCGGCCGCGCGCAAGCTCTTGTTCGAGTGCGAGAGAAACGTCAGGAACAGATCGCGCTGGCCGTTGTTCGGGATCTTCGCCAGCGACACCAATGCCTGTACGCGGGTCTGCTCGCGGTCACTCGTACGGATGATCTCGACGAGGTCCGGCACGGCCTCCGGCGTGCGCAGCTGGCCCACTGTCACGATCACGGCCTCCCGCACCTTGGGATCAAGATCCCGCAGGAGAAACACGATGTCCGGCCCGATCGACTGGTCCCTCAGCTTCTTGGCCGCGAGCACGCTCTCCAGGATGATCGTCGAGTTCCTCGATCGGATTCCGGAGCGCAAGGCGTCCAGCGCCCCGCGTCCCTGCAAGATGCCGATCGCGCGGGCGGCATTCGCCCGGCATTCGTTGCTGCGGCCGTTGCGGAGCACTTCGCCGAGAGCCCCGATCACTTCTGGGTTGACTTCGACATAAGCGGCCAGCACCACCGGATTGGGCTTTGTGAAACGATCTCTGAGCGACGATCCGAACGACGTGATCGACGCGACCCTGCCCAGCTTCACGTAGCCCGGCATGTAGAAGTCCACCAGTCCGTCTACGGCCAGGGACTGCACTCGCGGCGAAGGGTCCTCGGTCGCCCCGATGAGCAGCGGCTGCGCGTCGATCGAGCGCACCCTGATCAGGGCCACGATCGCCGCGGCGCGGACCTCCTCGGAGTCGTCTTGCAGCAGCGGGGCCAGCAGGGCCACGTGACGGAATCCGTTCTCGGCCGCGGCAAGCTCACGGGTTGCGCGGATGCGCTTACGTGGGTCGGAATCGGAAAGCCCTGCTTCCCACGATTCCTGCGCGCCCGCAGCAACCGCAACCAGTAACAAACACTTGACGGCCTTTTGCAAAGCGCTCATCGTATCCTCGCAAGGCGGCGTTCCGCCCGTCCTGCTGGCGTTACACGTATTCGAGCTGGACACTGCGTGGGATCAAGCCAGCCGAGAATCCCATGTCGAGCAGTTTCTGGCCCGCTTCGAGCACCTCTTGAGCCATGTCTGTCGTGTGGTCGTTGACATACATGCCGACGAAACGGTCCGCCAATCCAGTCTCCAGGCCCCGCGAGAATTGCATCGCATACTCCAGGGCTTCGTCGCGGTGGTCGAGGGAGTACTGGATCGTCTCGGACAGTTTCCGGCGCGCCTCGACCTGAATCGCGCTCGGCAAGCTGCGCATGATGCAGTTGCAACCGAGAGGAAGGGGCAGCCCTTGGGTTCGCTTCCACCATTCGCCAAGGTCGACCACGCTCCTCAAACCCATGTCCGCGAATGTCAACTGGCCTTCGTGGATCACCACGCCCGCCTCGACATCGCCGGTCGCCACGGATTCGAGGATCTCGTCGAACTCGCAGACGACCGGTTCGATGTCGGGCTCGTAGAGCTTCAAGGCGAGGTAGGCCGTGGTTAGCAGCCCCGGAACCGCGACGCGCTTTCCCGCCAGGTCGCCCGGCGCCAGATCGCCAACGGCAACCACGATCGGCCCGTAACCGTCTCCAACGCTCGATCCAGCGGCCGTCAGAAGGTATTTGTCGGCGACATACGGATAGGCGTGATAGGAAATCGCGGTCATGTCGTAGACCCCGTTCCGGGCGTCCTGGTTGAGCGACTGGATGTCCTTGAGGACGTGCTTGAACTCGAGCAGGTCCGACTGCACCTTGCCCGTTGCCAAGGCGTAGAACATGAATGCGTCGTCGGCATCCGGACTGTGGGCGATCGTGAATGCGCGCTTTTCCGCCATGCGGTTGCTAGTCTCAGAGTAACAAATGGATTTTTGCCCTCCGCCAGCGGATCTAGCGACCGGACATAGTCGACGCAGGAGGTTTCGAGCCAATGGTGGGCTGCGGCTCACATTCGGTCTTGATGGTGCCGGATGGGCCTCCCGGAGACTGGGGGGCGAGAGGAGGGCGCACCAGCGCAGCACGACAGACGCGCGCATCGGCTGGAACCAGGTTGGGCCGTACGGCCAGGGTTGCCATTCCGGTCAGGGCGTTGCGAAGGGGTGCCATTCCGCCAGGGTTGGCAAGACGGATCAGCGGCGACCAGCGGGCAGGCTTCGGGCTGCGCCCAGGGATTTCCCGACGTAGCCCGCCTGCGGCCCGGCCGAGAGGATTCCCGACCCACGACAGTGCCTCCGGGAGAGTGTTCTGCGCTCCCCCTGACGGTCCCCTACGGCGGCCCCCGCAGGGACTGCCGGTAGCGCACCATCGTTTGCAGTTGCCGGTACGCCTGCCACAGCACCTCGTTCCCCGGCATTTCCCGGTATTTCTTCGGACGCCAGCCCCGCATGCGCGCCAGCAGCACGACCCAACTGCGAATGTCCGGTCCCACCGGCTGGCCCCGCTCCCGCGGCGGCCGCAACCGCTCCGCCTCCGTGACGCCCTCGATCACCGCCAGCTCGTCCGCCGTGCGTACATGATGTCAATCGTTTTCCCCGGCGGTCGAGGGATTGGTAGCGGAATCTTGCGAATGTCCGTACAGTTTGCGCTGGAGGTTCTCTTCAGCGGTTTGGGCTAAATCGCCGCGTACGAGCTGTTCGAGATCGCGGTCGGAGCCGGAGCGGGCGCAAGGGCTCTGCAGGTGCCTCGCGTAGCGGCGGCAGGAAGTGGGCATCGGACCCCGGCCGTCCACGGGCAGGCCTGCGCCACAGACGAGGCAGGCGTAGTCGTAGTCGACGGAGGTTGCCCGCACCCGGGAACTCCCCGGTGGCGGGGCTGTGCAATCAAGCGTTGCGTGGGCCATGGAAATGCCGGCTCCTACTCAACGTCCCTCAGGCCGGAGATCCGGCAGGAGGGGCTTGGGGTGTCCACGAGCGGTCGTCGTGGAGCAAGGCCCCGAGCAGGGCGAGCAGCTCGCGCATGACCGCGATCAGCGCCACCTTGTGCGGCTTGCCCCGGGCCGTTAGGCGAGCGTAGAAGGTTTGTAAGGGCGGGTTCCAACGGATCGCGGAGGTGGCGGCCATGTACAGCAGCTTGCGAGGATGCTGGCGACCGCCGCGGATGGGCCGGGCGGTCGTGATGGCCGCCGGAATCGCAAGCATAGGGCGCGAGGCAGGCCAGAGCAGCGGCCTCGGCGGGAGCGGCGGAGCCGAGTTCCGGCAGTTCAGCGCACAGGCTGGCGGCGGTCAGGGGGCCGCAGCCTGGAACGGAGCGAATGATCTCGCTACGTCGGCACAGGGCGGGATCGGCCTCGATGCTGGCCTGGATGGCATCGTCGGCCTCCTGGATCGTGGCGGCAAAGTGTTCCAGCAAGGAATCGAGCAGGCTGGCGGCTGCCGAACCGGTTTCGGAGGCGTGCTTGCGCAAGGCGTCGCGCTGCTCGACGAGCTTGCGCCGCAGGGCGAGCAGGTCGCACAGTATCCGCTCACCCTCCGGCTTGGGCGCGACGCCCTCGAGGCGGGCGTAGTGGGTGAGCATGGCGGTGCCGATACGGTCGCTCTTGGCTTGCTGGCCTAGGGAGCGGGTGAAATTGCGCATGCGCTGCGGGTTGGCGAGTACGACCGTCACGCGGTCGTCGTGGAGGCACTGATGGAGCTCGCGGTGGTAGCGGCCGTTCGGTTCCACGACGACGCTCCCGACGCCGAGCTTGCGGAGCCAGATGCGGTGGGCGCGGCGGCCGATGCGGGTGTTGGCGAAGCGGCGCTCGAGCGCGGCTCGATCGATGAAGACGTCGATCCAGTGGTTGCCGACGTCGGACTCGGGGGGAGGTGTCATGTGTTGCTTGGAATCCCTTCGACTGGCCTGGGGAATCCCCGGGGAACTTCTACTTTTGGAATGCGGGCCAGTGCCCCGACTTCCGTTCAGGTCTCGTGGGAATTGCTGCGGCGGGCCATCCAGCTGCGGAACGGTGCCAGGCTCCCACTTGGGAAGACGGTCCGACCCGCCGCACGCCAACAGGCGGGGAGATCCTTGCTCAGCCAGTCGCCACCCGTTTCCGAACACCCTGCTGCTCCCCGGTCTCTCTCTGCCCAACACAAGAAGTTGGATGAGGTGTTCGCAGCCGTCTTGGCTGTGTTGAATTGTCGTATTGGAGGGTCGAGACGGCCTTTGAGTCAGGCCGGCAGCAGGCCTGGCGGCGGCTTCAGCACCCGTCCCCGGAAATATTTCCGCAAGGCGCGAGCCAGAATCTCGCTCCACCGCGGTCAACCGCGGCGCATTCTGCACTTCTCGCAGGAAGCGGGTCATCGCCGCGAACGCTGCCCACATGCCGCCCGACCGTCCGGCCACGGCTTGACTGAACGGTTACGAACGGACAGGCCGACCCTGGATCGCCATGCGCTGACGACCGCGAGCGAGGCCTGACATTTCGACGGCCGCTTTCCTGCACTTTCTTGTAGCCGCCAACACGGGAGGCACCCCGCCGCGACTTGCACGGAATATCCGACCTGTGCCGTGACCGCCATGAACTGTGCCGAGGCGGATCAGGAAAGGCACGCCGACTGCCCGTCCTCTCCACCAGCCGTCAAGGTCGTTGCCCACCTAGTCGCCATTGAGCGTGTGCGCAGGCGGGGAGCTGCTCCGGGGAGATCCCTATCAGGTGTCCGTACGCTGCAGCTGCGACACAAGATCGACACCGAGAATGGCTATCAAGCGAGACTCCGATTGCGGTCCAATGCAAGTCTTGTCAAGTCCGCCGGCAGATACTTGGTGATTATCTTGAACGCGCTGTCCAGTCCCCAGGCGTATCCGAGATCGATGATCGCCTGTCCGGACGGTTCAATCTCCCTCCGAGTGGGGATCTTGACTCTGTTTGCTAGCTCCAAGAGTTCATGGATCTGGTCTCCATCCGAAATCACAACAGGCGCGCAGCACTCGATCGCTCTACCCATCATGAGGGTCGCGAGGCGCGCCGAGTCGGCGGGAAGCCGCTCCCAGTGATTCCAGATAATTGGAGTACACTTCATGTGCTTGGCGCGATCGAGCACCTGGAAGCACGCGGCCGCATCCAAAATGCGCTCGCTCGACACCACTCCGACGTAGACCGGACCTTGGGCGGTCTCGACCCGGAAGCCGGAATGGTCAGTTTCTCGATCCGGGCTAGCGAGGACGGCCGGCTGTCCGTCTCTCAATGCAACGGTAATGGGCTTTAGGGGCTTCCCGGTCCGTGGGCGCTTGGGTTTGTCGGCAGAAGGGATCTTTGACCAGTCGAGCCGCTCGCCGACCTTGGTCATATCGAGTTCCACCACGTAGATGCTTCCGGCCACGCTACATTCGGACAGAGCCCGTGCATCATCGGAACCTGCTTGCTTAGCCCAGAGTTCTGCGCCGTCGGGAGAGAACGCGAAGGGGTGGGTCTTCTTCCGGTTTACGTCGTAGTGGAGCGTACAGAGACTGAAAAAGCGGTTCTCCACCGCTCGCAGCCTCAGAATCGATGACCATTTGATGGCGGGCACGTTGTCGAAACTGGGATTGACCCACAGGCGTGCGCCGCGCCGCGCGAGCGCGCGGGGCAAGAGCACAATGCGGCCAGCTACGTAGCTCGCGGCAGACGCTCGGGCGCGAGGGGCGCGCCGTCTCCACACCAGAGGTGTCAAGCGTACGTCTCGCTCCCCTGTGTGGGCGACGCCAGACAGAACCATAGTGGAGGGGAACTTGTCCGACAATTGGTGATTATCGGACACGAAGGGGCGAACTGTCAGCCAGTCCCTGCCGACAGGACTGGGCTTCGAGTACACTGCGGGACATGAGCCCGGAACTGCTTGGTGTCTTGGGCGTGGGCGTGGCCTTGGGTGGACTGCAGCTGACCCTGTGGGGGGTGATGCGGGCGGATCTGGCCGCGATCCGCGCGGACTTGCGGGACCTGGCGAATCGAGTCGGCACGCTGGAACTGCGTCAGGCGCGGCTAGAGGGATTGATCGAGGGGGCGGGACTGTTTCCAGCTACGGAGGGACGGCGGGACGAGACTGTCCCCGCCTAGAGATCCGTCCGCCAATTATCGGACATCCAGAAGGGCGGCTGGGCGCTGGCCAACGCGGCGATCCGCTGCTGTAAGAGCACGCTCAGTCGTAGCCCGCTCGAAACTCGAGGTCAGCGTCGCGCATGCCGGCTGGTTTTGCCCGACAATGAAGGCATGTCCGAGTTAATTGACCCCCGCCCGGTGTTCACCATCGTGATGGGTTGCAATGGCGTCGGCAAGAGTGTCTGGAAGCGCAAGAACTACGACCTGCTGCCGACGCGCTATTTCGATCAGGACTCGATTGCTGGCGGCATCGGGGACTGGAACAGCCCGGAGGCCCGGGCCCGAACGCGAGTGTACGTTGATGCGCAAATCGCGGAAGCGATCGGACAGCGGCTGGACTTCGGCACGGAGAGCACCTACTCCGGCCAGCCCGGACCGGCCATCGTGGAACGCGTCATCGAGGCTGGCTACCGCGTCGAGGGGGTGTACTTCGGCACCAACGATCCGCAGATCAATATCGACAGGATTGAGCAGCGCGTGTTTGCCGGCACCGGACACATGGTCGACCCGCAACGAATCCCCGAGCGCTGGAGGTACTCCCTGTCCAACCTGCGCCGCACGGCAGAGCGATTCGACCAGCTCCAGCTGCGCGACAATTCCGAGCATGACGATTTCCACCTGCCCAGACCTGTCGAGCAATGCCGGCTGGAGCGGGGGAAGGTTTGCTGGCAGGTTGCCAACCCGGCCCCATGGTGCACAAGCTGGCTGCAGGGGCTTGCCCATAGACAGGCCGAACTGCGGCGACAGGAGGCCAAGGTTGATCGCAAGCCGTCCCCGCCCCGGTCCGCCAAGCCGCTCCTTGGGGAATCCCGTACCCGAGTGACCACGCGGCGATTGCGGGAGACCCAGCGACACCGACACGAGCCGGACCGCAGCGACTACGACTTCAGCCGATAGGAACACGCCGTCCGGCGGGCTTCAACTCGACGGAAGCCGGCCCGGCAATTGTCGGACATAATCGGAAACGGCGTTCGCCTCTCGGCACGAGGCGAAAGTTCAAGGCGCTCGATGACATCGAGTTCGCTGTGCTTCTCCAACTCGACTTTGAAGGCATCCAGCATGCGGGGCATCGTACCCTCCCTTGGGAATCCATTCTCTGGGCTGAGGACCCGGATCCCTCATGTTAGTGAGGCTCTAGCGATTGTTCCAATCCCCTTCCTCGCAGCGGAAGCGGGCAGCGCTGGCGCGTTGGTAGTCCCTCGGCTTGGGAGCTGGGGCTCGAAAGGGCTCAGCGGCGGAAGTCTAGAAAACGAAGCAGGGGGCCGAGGGCCTCTCTACCACTTTGAAATCCGATCTTGCACTCGCCTCCGCTGACCGCAATGCTACCAACGGCAGGCAAGCTCGCCGCTTCCAGCGCCTCGACCGGTTCATGCTTACGGGGTGGCCGGATGCGGCCATGGATATTTGGTTGCTCCTTGTCGGTCTTTATGGCGGTGGATCAGCGATCGCTGCCCGCGCGATTCCTGCCGATAGCCGGAAAGGCCACTTCCGGAGACATGAAACAGCGGATTCGGCGAATCGCTGTTCTTCGCCGACATTAACCAAGTCGCGGCGAGGGTCACGCCTAACGCAATCCATCCGGCATAGCGCTTCGGGGACTTCCGGGGCACCGCCACGTCCCGGACATGACCTTGCTCGATTGGCCGAGCCTCGTCATCGCGCAGCTTCAGGGTGATCGAGGCCGTCTCGACAGACTCGAGCAGACCCCGGAGCTTCTTTCGCCCGGATACCGGATCCGCGGCGTGCAAGCGCACTCTCGTTGGGAGGCCTTGAGAATCCGGAGGATGATTCCGCAGGTCGCGCTCTTGCTGGTCATTCTGGGGCAATGTCGTCGCGGACGAGTCAGACAGGCTTCTCGAGGTATTTCGCCACTGCTCCCCGTTTTGCCGTCTCCTTCCGCGTGTAGCGGATCACCATGCCGGCCGACTTCCAGCCGCTCGCCCCCGGGAACTGCTCGCACGGTCCTGCAACGGCCCCAACCCGCGCGTCACCCCCCGCAGATTCGTGTAGTTGCGTCGTCGTGTCCTGGACCAGCAACACCTTCGACTCCACCTGCACCCGCTCCAGCAACGCCTCCCGGTGTGGTTGCAGAATGTCCGCCTCGCTCACCCTGCCATTGTGCAAGAGGCGCGTCGCCGCCCGTCCGGCAGGTCCGAGCGCAGGTACTCCCGCCGGGCCCAGCTCGCCTCCTCGTCCAACACCAGCTCCGGGTATTGCCCCAGCGTCTGCTCCGGCTGCTGGCACAGCTTTTGCTGCCAGTCCGGCTCCAAACCCCGCAGCCAGACCGTCTTCGTCTCCACCGCTCCGCCCGCTCCCGGCGGCCGCCCCCGCGTGGCTCCCACGCACTGCCAGCCGGCCGCCTTGTAACTCGTGCCCGGCCGCGAACTTTGCACACAGGTCTCCACCATCCAGGGCCGCACGCCGTGTGCCTGCTGCCAGTCCCGGGCCAGTCTCTGGAGCGTCTTGCCCAACACGTGCGAGGCCAGGTTCTTGACCTGCACGCCCGCGGCCAGCACAAAGCGGTCGTTGCTCAGGATCCGCTCGATGTGCGCTCCGCGCGTGCGGTCGTCCCACCCCAGGAAGGCATCGCGCGGCCCCAGCCGGAACGGCGCCGCCACGAACGAGAGCACACCCAGCGGCCCGCCAGCGGCTGCCAGCAGATAGCTCAGCCGACAGCCGGGGGCCCGGGCCGGACCCAGCGGATGGTGCTGGTCGAGCAGTGCGGCGCACAGCCGCCGCTGCGCCGCAGTGCGGGCCCAGTGCACGCTGACCTCGCCGAGTTCCGCCAGCGAGCCGGTGAAGCCGGTCGACGGCCCCGGCGGGTCCGGGCTGGACCGCGGGCGACAGGCGGGTGGACCCGGCTGGGCCTCAGGCAGTGGCAGGTCCAGTTGGGCGGCCAGCGTAGGCAGCACCGTGCGCGCCGAGGCCGTGCAATACTCGCCTTTGGGATTGCGCCAGTCCTCCCGCTCGCAGATCCCGCGACCCAGGGCCGCGCGCGACAGCTGGCCTCGCTGCAAGGCCTCTCGCAGCCAAGCGATCGTCTGCGGACGGAAAATACGGAGGCCTACCCGCACTAACCCCGTTCTACACAGAACACCGTGCCTGCGTTAAGTGTGTCCGGTCGCTAGCCAGCGGATTCGACGGCTCGGAAACGGGTGCTGGCTGCGATCCCGAACCTGTTCTTCGGGTCGAAAGTGACGGGCGCGGCGGCGAAGCTCGGCATTGAAGTTCGGATCGCTGTTACGCGCCAGGCCGTGCTGGAAGGGGCCCGGTCAAGGCCCGATCTGGTGATTGTCGATCTGGACGCGCCGGCGATCGATCCGATCGGTGTAGTCGGGGAGTTGCGCTCCGTTTCCGCTGCCCGTCCGCCCCGCGTGATGGCTTTCGCCAGCCATGTTCGAGACGACCTGCTGGCCTCGGCGCGCGCCGCGGGCTTCGACCAGGTGTTCACACGGGGGGCGCTGGCGACGGCCTTGCCGCATCTGCTCGCCTCGCTGTAGCCAAGACCTCGTGGCCCCCATCCGCCTCAGATGGCGACCGGGTTGATCGGGATTGCGGTCCGCGATCCCTCCACTACCACGATGCCGGTATCGGACACGTGGTAGCGCTTCCGGTCGTGTTCTTCGTCGAATCCGATGCGCTCCCCGGCCGCGATCCTCGCGTTCTTGTCGATGATCGTCCGACGGATCTTCGCGCCCGCGCCGATATGGCAGCGGGCCATCACGATCGAGTCCTCCACGGACGCTCCGGAGTCCATGAAGACGCTGCGTCCCAGGATCGATCCCCGCACTCGGGAGCCCTGCAGGACGCAGCCCTCTGACACGACCGAGTTCACCGCCTCACCAGCGTGCCCGGCATCGTCGATGCAATATCGCGAGGGCGCGGCTGGGTATTCCGCCGTTCGCAATGGCCATTGCGGGTTATAGAGATTGAGCGTCGGGTAGCTGGACCGCAGGTCCATGTTCGCGTCGAAGTACGAATCGATCGTACCGACATCCCGCCAATAGCTCCGGTTCCTGGAGTCCTCTCCGGGGACTTCGTTCGTCTGGTAGTCGTAGGCGTAGACCGGCATTTCGTCGACCATTTCGGGCAGCATGTTTCGACCGAAGTCGTGGTCGCTGTCTGGCCGCGCTGCATCTCGTCTCAGTTCCCGGACAAGCATTTGCGGGTCGAAGATGTAGTTCCCCATGGAGGCGAGGCACCATCCCGGCCGGCCGGGGATTTCGGGCGGATTCGGGATTTTCTCGTGGAACCGCTTGATGCGCCAGTCGCCGTCGACTTCCATCGTGCCGAAACGCTCCGCTTCCGAAACCGGTATCGGCAGGGCCGCGACCGTGCCCTTGGCACCCTTGGTCCGGTGGTACGCGATCATCTGGCGCACGTCCATGAAATAGATGTGGTCCGCACCGAATATCGCCACCATTTCGGGCTGGGACAGCTCGATGAGATGAATGTTCTGATGAATCGCGTCGGACGTCCCCTGGTACCACTGGGCCCCCTTGCGCATCTGCGCGGGCACAGGCAGGATGAACTGGCTCGTGAGCAATTCGGAAAACTGCCACGCGTTGCGCATGTGCTGCAGCAGCGACTGGCTCTTGAACTGGGTCAGGACATAGATCGAATAGATGCCCGAGTTGACGAAGTTGCTCAGCACGAAGTCGACGATGCGGTATTTGCCGGCAAACGGCACTGCCGGTTTGCTGCGTTCCTTTGTCAGGGGGAACAGGCGGGTGCCCTTACCGCCTGCCAGAATCAGGCCTAGTACTCTTGCGTTTTTCATAGGGTCCCCTCCAATGCAGTTGGCGCGTTACGGCCGTTCAGCCCGCCGGTTCCAGCTGCCCGTCCACCAGATCGGCGCGCATCGGGAAGCGCGCCGCAAGGTCCATGCTATGGGTTACGGCGATCAGTAAGATTCCCTGTTCCTGCTGGAGGTCCAGGAGCAGGTTGCCCACCGTGTCTGCGCTGCGGCGGTCCAGGTTGCCGGTCGGCTCGTCCGCGAGCACCACCGGCGGGGCGTTGATCAGCGCGCGCGCGATGGCCACTCTCTGGCGTTCACCTCCGGACAGTTCGGACGGCATGCGGTCCGTCCTGTCCGCGAGCCCGACCCTGTCAAGCAGGTCTTTCGCGCGGCTCGTGGCTTCCCGCGACGCGCCACCGCTGGCAAGCGTCGGCACCAGGACGTTTTCCAGACTCGTGCATTGCGGGAGCAGGTGGTGGTCCTGGAAGACGAATCCCACGCGCTCGTTGCGAAAGCGTGACAAGGCTGCCGGATCGAGCGAGAACGGGTCCTCGCCGCAGATCCTGACGCTTCCCGCGGTCGGCTTCTCCAGCGAGCCAAGGATGTAGAGCAGGGTGCTCTTGCCGGACCCGGATGGGCCCATGACCGCGAGGGCCGTTCCGGACGACATGCTCAGATCCAGGCCATCCAGCACGACAAGGCTGTCGGCCGCATGGCCGTACTCCTTGCGCAGTCCGCGAACGACTAGATCATCGGGCATCGGGTGCGCTGCCAGGCCTCGCGCCTCCAATTCAATTGTTCCATATCCGGACGGGCTTGCTAGAATCGCATCCCGGGGACGGCCGCCCCGACCGGCGGCTGGCTCGGTGGCAGGTCCGGACGGTTGGCTGCGCGAAGATAGACCGTTGCAACCGGTCCGCGACCTTGCAGCCCGTTTTCTTTAGGCCGGGAGCCTCACATGCTACTTATCGGCCCTCCTGGCAGCGGCAAGACCGCTCGCGCGTTGCGGCTAGTGGAGACTGCCGTCGATGCCGGCCGGAGCGAGGAGATCAAGATTCTCGTCCCTACCGCGAGCATGAAGAACCACCTCCTCCACGTGCTGGCGAAGCGGGGACTCATGGTTCCGGGCGATGCCGTTTCCACGCTTTCCGAATTTGTGCGGGACGCGACCCCTGGCCTTGCCGAGGCCAGCGGCGCCGTCGCGGACCGCCTGCTGCGTGCGGCGATCGCTCGCTCGGGCCGGGACGAATTCGCCTCGCGGTCCGGGTCCGCCGGCTTGCGCAACCGCCTGTTGGCTCTCATCGGCGAGTTCTGGGCCGCGGGGGTGGACAACCTGCAGATCGAATCTTCGGTCCGCGAACGCCGGCAGCGCGCATTCCAGACCGTGTTCCGCGCATACGAGGAATCCCTGGCGGATGCTGGATTCGTGCATCACAACCAACGCATTGCGCGGGCGGCGGCGGCAATCCGCCAGCAAGGCCTCGGACCGGTTCGGACTGTTTACGTCGACGGCTTCGATCGCTTTACAAAGCAGCAGGAAGAGCTGCTCGGAGCGCTGGAAGAGCAAGCCGAGGAGCTGTGGATTGCGATGCCGGACCTGCTCCCACGCTACCCGCTCGACCAGTCGAAGGCGGAATACCTGCCGCCTCGCGAGGGAGGCAGCGCCGCGGTCGAGATCTTCGAAGCGCCGTCCCCGCGGGCGGAGGTCTTGGAGATCGCGAGGCAGATACTCGCCGACGGCCGGCCGCTGCACGAGCACGGCATCGTGCTTCGCTCGCTCGAGCAGTACGAGCCCTTGCTGCGCGAAGTCTTCGACACGCTCGGCATCCCATTCCGCCTTTGGGCGCAAGGCCAGCTCGGCGAGCACGGCGTGGTGCGGCACTACCTGGCCTGGCTCAGGGTGATCGACCGCCGCTTTCCGGGTGAGCAGGCCCTCGAAGCCCTCAACTCGCCGCTCACGCCTGCCGGGTCGGCGGACGAGCGGGACGCCTTTGATTTCGACGCCCGCGAACTGCTGCCGGACTCGGGACTGGACTTCCTGCGGGCCGCGGCCAGGAGCCGCGAGGGGCTGCGCGAATTCCTCGATGGTTTGCGACCGCAAGCCGACTGGTGGCGGCGCCGCTACGGTGCCACACGCTGGGCGCGGGAATGCCTCCAGATCATGCCGAGACTGCAGCGTCTACCCGTGCCGGTCGACACCGAATCCTTCGACCGGACCCGGCACTGGCGGGTAGCGATCCAAGCCCAGAGAGCCTTGCGCGGGGTGATTGAAGAGACTGCCGCCCTGCCTGAGTTCCGGGGTCGCCGGAGGATCTCCCTCGGTGACTTCGCCGACGCTCTCGAAGACGTGGCCCGGTCGACTGCGATCCCCGTCTCGGACCTTCGATTCGAAGTGGTCCACGTCCTGCCGATAGGCGAGGCCAGGCAATGGTCGATCCCGGTGACATTCGCGTGCGGGCTTGTCGAGGGCTGGTTCCCTCGTCGCTTCACGGAGGATGTTCTCTTCGACGATGAGGACCGGCGCCGCATGCGGGGCCGGGGGATCGAGTTGCGCACGTCGGCCGACCGCGCCGAGGCAGAACGGTTTCTCTACCGCGTCGCGACAACGCGCGCCTCCGAGCGCATGGTACTCAGCTACCCGCTCCGAGACAGCCTCGGCAAACCCCTCATGCGATCGACCCTTCTCGACTCCGCGTTGTCGGCGCTCCCCGCGCCCGTGACCCGCATGGAGGATCTGGAATCGCCAACGGCGGCGACTCCGGTTTCCGCCCTGCCCGACGACTTGCGCCGTGCGGTCGCGGACTGCAACCAAGGGTTCAGCGTCACAGGCATCGACCAATTCCGGCAGTGCCCGCACCTGTACTTCAACAGCAATACCCTTGCCCTCAGGGGCCGTCCAGCGCTTCCGGAGCGCAGGCTGGACGCTGCCCAGCTCGGCACGATCGTGCACGACACTCTCGACCGATGGAACCGCGAGCAGCGCTCGATCGGGCCCATTCTCGATGACGTCTTCGGGACCAGGCTCGCCAAGCTCCGCCTTGGCGAGAGCTGCCGGACCGAGCAATTGCGCCTGGTCCTACGCTCGGACCTCGTGCGGTTTGCCCGGGAGCGCGGCGCGTCCATGGCGCTCTACGAGGGTGCGCGCGCGTTCTTCGAGAACGACCGGCAATACCGCGTCAACGAACTGGAGTCCAAGCCCGTCGTGCGCTGCCGCATCGACCGATACGACGTGGATGACCGCGAGCGGTGCTTCGTCACGGACTACAAGTACGCGCGCCCCGACCGGGTCAAGACCATGCTCAAAGAGCACCTTGAGGGCAACCGCTTGCAGCTATTGCTGTACCTGGCCGCCCTCGAGCAGGAACTTCGCTGCACGCCGGCCGGCATGGCGCTGTGCGGGCTGCGGGGAGCCACGAGCTACTTCGGTGTTTCCATCGATGGTGCGGGAGGGCTCTCCGCCGTGACTGGCGAGGAATTGAGAGCCTTGATCGAGCAAGCCCGCTCCGAAGCCGCCGAGTCGGTGGGAGGCGTGCTGCAAGGTTCCATCGCAGTCCAGCCCCGGGACACGGATTTCTGTGATCGCATCTGCGATTTCCGCAGCGTGTGTCGCGTCAAGTGGCCCGGCAGGGATTCCGGCAGCCCGTCGTCACCAGGGAAGGCCCCGTGCAACTGACCGCCGACCAGACGCGGGCCGTTCGCAGCTGGCAGCGCGGTGACATTTGCGTCGTGGCGGGTCCCGGGTCAGGCAAGACTCGCGTGCTCGTCGAGCGGATTCGTTGGTTGATTCTGGACCGAGACGTCGTACCGGAGCGGATTCTGGCCATCACCTTCACGGAAAAGGCAGCTCTCGAGATGCGGTCGCGCCTGGTCGGGGACGCTACCGCGTCACGCGAGGACCGCATCAAGTTCCAAGCCGCTCAGATCTCGACGATCGACGCGTTCTGCAACCGGTTGCTGAGAGAAAACGTGCTCGAAGCCGGAGTCGATCCCGGATTCGAGCTCCTCGACGAGACAGCGTCCCGAGATTTGCTGCACGGCGTGATCGAGCAGGCCCTGGAAGCGGAGTTCGCTCGGGGCGGGGCGCCCCTGCGGGCATTCCTGGCTGCTTATGCACCCGGCTCCTCGGGGCAGGTCCGGGGAGATGCCTTCGGGCTCCGCGACGATCTTGCCGCCTTGGTCCGCCGCATCCGCAGCTACGGTTGCGATCCGTTTCTGGCCGAGCCGTCCAATCCTGGGGCCGAGTTGGCCGCCGCCTTGGAAGCACTTGCGGCGGCCAAGGGTAGCGCTGAGCTGGCGGGTCTGGCGCGGCGGTTCGGGGCTGCAAGCGAACCTGCCGAGAGAGCCGCCCTGATCGCCGAGATCGAACTCGAAACGAAGCCGATCCGCAAGGCCGGAAAGCTCAAGGGCATGGTCAGCGAGATCAAGGACGTACTGCTGCCGGCCTGCCGTGCCGCAGCCGTCTCGGAGTCCAATCAAGTTCCCCGCAAGTGGCTGTTGCAGGCAGTGCGCCGGACGCTGCGGGGGTTTGACGCCGCCAAGCGTGCGGCCGGCCGCATGGATTTCGATGACGTGCTGGCGAAAGCCGGCGACCTGCTCGGATCGGGCACCCGTCCCGCGCCACGGTTCGAGCACGTCTTGATTGACGAGTTTCAAGACACCAATCCCCTTCAGGTGCGTTTGGTGGAGCGCCTGTTGGGGGCGCACGGAGAGAATCGCCCCGTGCGGTTCGTCGTAGGAGACATCAACCAGTCGATCTACGGCTTCAGGCACGCCGATCAGAATGTCTTCCGGGCCTTTCGTGAGGGCGTCGAGAAGCGAGGCGGCGAAGTGATCCGGCTGACTGAGAATTTCCGCAGCCGTCCTGAAATCCTGTCCATGGTGCGTGTCCTCCTGCCCGGTGGCCGCGACAGCGGCGTGGAGCGCCACAGCCTGCAGGGAATCTACCGCTTTCCCCCCAAGGATCGGCCCAGCTGCGAGGTGCAGGTTGTCTCGGCGGGCGGTGACGCGGCCCCGGAATGGGAGGCGGCCTGGATCTCGAGCCGCCTGCATGCTCTCAGGCGCGAGCTGAGGCTGGCCGACCGGCGCGCGGAGCCGGGCCGGACACGGCCGCTTCAATGGGGCGACGTCGCCATCTTGGTGCGCACCCACTTGCGAGCGGCCCTCCTGGCCTCGGCGTTGCGCCGGCATGGTGTGCCGTGCGATCTCGGTGCCGGGAGAAACTTGTTCCAGTCGCCGGAGGTCGTTGAGCTGGCCGCTTTCCTGCGCGTCCTGCGCAATCCCCGGGACGAGATCAGCTTGGCGGCCGTGTTCAAATCGCCCTTTTGCGGCGTCGACGACGCCGTCTTGCTCCGGCTCAAGATGCAGTACTCGAATCTCGCCGACTGCGTGTCCGGACCAGTGCCCGCCGGGGGCATTGACGCCGCATCCGTTGCGCGCTTGGAGAACATCAGCAAGTTGGTCCATCGCTGTCGCGCCGACCGGGCGATTGTCTCTGTCCGTTCCCTCCTGGCCCGCGCCGTGTCCGCGTGCGGCTACCGGTCGTACCTGGCTCACGGCACGGACGGTTCGCAGGCTCTCGCGAATCTGGATCGGCTGCTTGATTGGATTGGACGACGCGAGGAACAGGGCGAGGTCGGCCTGGACGCGGTCTCGGCGGCACTCGATCGAGCGCTCGAGGCGCGTCCGGTCCAATCGGAATCCCCGGACCGGGGGGCCGGCGACGGGGAATCCGTAGCGATCCTGACGATGCACGCCGCCAAGGGCCTGGAGTTTCCCGTCGTGGTGCTCGCCTCGCTCCAGAGCGGCTCGCGGGGAACTGTGCCGGGGCTGCTGTTCTCGGACTCGAGCGGGCTAGGGGCGCGCTGGCGGGAGCCGTTCGGACCGGAACCGGCTCCTGACGCAGCCTACCGGGCGATCGCCGCCGACATCCAGGAACGCGAGCGGCAGGAATCGGACCGGCTGTTCTACGTGGCTCAGACGCGGGCCGAGGAGCATCTTGTCCTGAGCGCGGGCTTTCCTGCCGCTCCTCAGAAGAAGAACTGGGCCAAACTGGTGTTTGATCGGTTGGGGATTGGTCCCAGGGATGCGCCTTCCGGGGAGGCCGAGGAACGCAGCACGGGCGACGCCCGATTCGTCTATCGCTCCGTCTCGTCGAGTCCGCCAGGCCGGTTGGAGGGCGACGGCATCCAAGTTGCGGGTCCGGCTCTCGTGCGGCCGCTGCCGCCTTCGGCGCAGCCCGACTACCTTGCCGCCGTGACCTCAGTGGCCATGTTCGCGCAATGCCCTCGGCGGTACTTCCTCTCGCGCTACCTTGGTCTGGACGAAACCGCCACCGCCCCCCGCCCTGACGACCCCGCGGCGGATGAACCCGCGTCTCTGCGCGACGGCACTGACGCTTCCGAATTCGGGGAGCTGGTCCACAGGCACTTGGCAGGAGAACTCGCCGAAGCCACGCCGGCGGTCCGCCGGCTGGCCGATCGGTTTCGAGCGCACGAACTCGGGAAGAGGGTCGAGCGCGCGACGCGCGTCGACCGCGAGATGAGCTTGGTGTTCGCCGTCGACGGTTCTCTCCTGCGCGGCACGATCGACCTCCTGTTCGAGGAAGGCGGCGACCGGGTCCTGGTCGACTACAAGACGGACCGGGTGCCCGTTACCGGCTTGCAGCGTTCGGCGAGGCGGTATGCTCCGCAGATCCAGCTGTATGCGGCCGGGCTCGCAAGGTCGTCGAGGCCGGCGAGTCGCGCCGTGCTGTTCTATCTGCGGCCGGGAGAGGCAATTGACATTGACATCGGCGAGCGAGCGCTCGAACGGGCTCGCGAGCTTGTCGGAGCGTTCTTCGACGCGCAGGCGAGCCAGTCGTACCCGCTTCGGACTGGCAGGCATTGCCTGCGCTGCCCGCACTATCGCGGCGACTGCCCCGCTGATTTGTCTTGAGGGCCGCTAGCTCGCCAGACTCCGGGCCGCGTCGGCGATGTGGCGGGCCGAGATCTCGAACAGGTCCAGCAACTCGGCGGGCTTGCCGCTACGCGCGATGCCGCGCACGGCCAGCTGCCGGACTCGTGACCGCTCTTCCGCCAAGGCCGCGAGCACCGCGCTTCCGATCCCACCGTGAGCATAGTGGTCCTCCACCGTGACAATATTGCCTCCGCAATCGGCTGCGGCCTCGGCGAGCGTTTCCTTGTCGATCGGTTGGACGCTGAACAGATCGATCACGCGGGCTCGGATGCCTTCGCTCGCGAGTTGATCGGCTGCCTCCAGCGCCTCGTAGAGCGTGACCCCCGCTGCGACTATCGCTACGCGGTCCTCGGAACTACTGCGCAGCACCTTCGCCCTACCCGTCTCGAACACCTCGTCGCGCCCGTACAGGATCGCAGTCTTGGGGCGGCTCGTCCGGACATAGACCGGCCCGTCGATGCCGGCGGCGAGTTCGATCGCGCGCCAGGCGCTGGTCGCGTCGGTGGGATAGAACACGGTGTAGTTCGGTTCCGCGCAAGTCATTGCGAGGTCTTCGAGGCCCATCTGCGAGGCGCCGTCCTCGCCGATCGACACGCCGGCGTGCGTGCCGACTAGCTTGATGTTTGTCGAGCTGATGGCAGCCAGCCGCATGAAGTCGTAGCCCCGCGACAGGAAGCATGCGAAGCTCGCCGCGAAGGGGATCTTGCCTCGGCACGCCAGCCCCATCGCAACCCCCACGAGGTTCTGCTCCGCGATGTAGCACTGGAGCAGGCGGTCGGGATCGGCCTTGGCGATATCGGTCGTAAAGGTCGAGTTGCCGACATCGCCGTCGACTCCGAGGACGCGCTCGTCCACTCGGCTGAGCGCTTCGAGCGCGGCTCCGAACGCTTGCCGGGTCGCAACGGCCGGACCGCCGATCTCGTATGGCGGCGGGGCTGCCGTGCCACTCGGCGCCGGTGTCGAATTGGCTGGCGGTGGGAGGTTGGGCTGCCAGGCGAACGCGGCACCCGTGAGCTCGGCTTGGAGCGCAGCGATCGTTTCGTCCTCCAGCTCGCCTGCCGGGATGGGCTTGCCGTGCCACCCGTCCTTGTCCTCGGCACACGGGATGCCGCGCCCCTTGTACGTCTTTGCCAGGACGACAGTCGGCGTCTCGTTGGACGCACGGGCTGCCGAGTACGCCTGGACGAGGGCGCCGACATCGTGGCCGTCCACTACCAGCGTCTCCCATCCGAATGCTTCCCAGCGAGCCCTGTAGGCATCCATGTCGTGCCCGAGCATGGTCGGCGCGCTTTGTCCAAGGCGGTTCACGTCCACGGTCGCAATCAGGTTCCCGAGCTTGTCGTTGGCCGCCATGGATGCCGCCTCCCATACGGACCCCTCGGCGATCTCTCCGTCGCCGAGCAGCACCCAGATGCGCCGGTCGTTACCGTCGAGCTTGCAAGCGTGCGCCATGCCCACGCCCACGCTGAGGCCCTGGCCGAGCGAGCCGGTGGCGACGTCGACAAACGGCAAGGTCGTGGGCGGATGTCCCTCGAGGTCTGAATCGATGCGCCGCAGACTGAACAATTCGCTCTCCTCGATGTAGCCGGCCTCGGCCCAGGCCGCGTACAGGACCGGCGCTGCGTGCCCCTTGGAAAGGATGAACACGTCGTTCGCCTCGCTGGCCGGATCCTGCGGGTCGTAGCGCATGGCGTCGAAGAACAGCGCGGCCATGATCTCGGCCGCCGAGGCGCAGGTCGTTGGATGGCCGCTGCCCGCCTTGCTCGTAGACTGCACGGAGTGGATCCGCATGCGGGTGGCTTTGTCCCGGAGGCCGGCGAGGTTGAGGTGTTCGAGTGCGACTGGCATTAGTTCGTGCTTGCGGTGCCTTTCTGAAGGGATGGCAACGCCGACTGCGCGCAAGCGTTGAATTCCCTACGGGGAACCCGGGCGGCGGCTTGGGCGCGTGGAAAGTCGGCCTGGACCGGCCCGGGACGCAAGTCCGCTTCCCAGCCAGCCTCAAGACCATCATACCCGTCCCGGCCCCCTCGGACGGGGCGCGTGGAGGGCGGCCTATAGTAGAAACAGCGCGATGAGCGTTTCCACGACCGTTGCCCGATTCGACACGCTCGCGCTCGATTGCGGGCAACGGCTGGCTCCCGTCCAGGTCGCGTACGAAACTTACGGAGAGCTCAATACCCAACGGTCAAACGCCATCCTGATCCTGCACGCCTTCTCCGGCGATGCGCATGCAGCCGGCATCAGCGCCGAGACCGGTAAACCGGGCTGGTGGGACAACATGATCGGCCCCGGTAAGGCCTTTGACACGCGGTGCTATTACGTGATTTCGTCCAACGTCCTGGGCGGATGCAGCGGCACTACGGGGCCGAGTTCGATCGATCCGGGGACAGGAAGTCCCTACGGATCGAATTTTCCGCCGGTTTCGATTGCCGATATGGTGCGGCTGCAACAACTGCTGACGGAGTCCCTGGGCATCAGCAGGCTGCTGTGCGTCTCCGGGGGTTCGATGGGTGGCATGCAGGCCCTGCAGTGGGCCGCTTCCTATCCGGACAAGGTCGCTTCGGTCATCCCGATCGCGACCACCCACCGCCACTCGGCCCAGCAGATTGCGTTCAACGAGGTCGGCCGTCAGGCGATCCTCGCCGATCCCGATTTCAACCGTGGCGATTTCTACGGAGGCAAGTACCCCGAGCGTGGTCTCGCCGTGGCCCGGATGGTCGGCCACATCACCTACATGAGCGACGGCTCGATGCGCGAGAAGTTCGGCAGGCGGCGGCGCAAGTCCTCGGGAGAGAGTGACTTGTTCGAGGTCGAGTCCTACTTGCGATACCGTGGCGGGCAGTTTGTCAGCCGCTTCGACGCCAACTCCTATCTTGTGATCTCGCGGGCCATGGACACATTTGACATGACCGCGGATTGCGAAACGCTCGAAGACTGCTTCACGCGGGGCGACACGCGATTCCTCGTGCTGAGTTTCACCTCGGACTGGCTCTACCCGAGCTACCAGTCCCAGGAGATCGTCAGGGCCCTACGCTCGCGGAATCGCGACGTCGCCTATATCGAGCTTGAATCGAACTATGGCCACGACGCGTTCCTGCTGGAAGCCGGCGAGCAGACCTCACTGATCAGAGGGTTCCTCGAGAACACGTTTCAACGCTTGGCTGCCTGAGCCCACTTCGGGGGCGACGCGCTGGGTCGCCGTATGTAGTTCGCCTCGACTGATTCCGGCAGGCCGCTGCAACCGGACGCAATTTGCCCGGCGGCGATCAATGCGATCGCTCCGGCCACCGTGGGGGGTACCAGCAAGAAACGCCCGGCGCCGCCAGCCGGACCGGCCGGATCGAAGATCTGCGGCTCGTTGGTGACAAGATCCGCGTCGAAGTTCCTGATCTGCGGTTCCAGGCTGGTCCAGTCGCCCACGGTCTCGGGTGCGACCGGCTCCGCGTTCCGGTCATAGAAGCCCGCGAAGAGCTCGCCGCGACGCGCATCCAGCACGGGCACTCGGACGGCGTCGGGCCGGGCCTCCGTCACGGCCTTCGCCAAGGCCCGCAAGCTTGACACTCCTACCAACGGACGGTTGTGGGCCTCGCTGAGCGCCTTGGCGGCGCTGAGGCCGATTCGTATCCCGGTGAAGGAGCCCGGGCCGGTCGCTGCCGCAAAAGCGTCGATTTCTGATAATGCGAGGTTGTGGCCGGCAAGTAACTCGCCGATCACCGCGAACAGCACCCTGTCGAAGCCCGGTGCCCGGCCCAGCGACAGCTCGCCGACAACGCCTCCTCCGCACAGCAAGGCAACGTCGCCCTCGCCACGAGCGGTATTAATGGCTAGGAGATTCATGCGGGCGCGGGCCAGGGTCAGGACCGCTTCCTGCGCACGGGCCGCTTCTTGCCTCCGCCTTCCGCGATCCGGTCGGCGCGGGCCTGCAGCAGGTCCACAGCCTGATCGATCGTGACCTCCTCGGGTTTCACTGCCTTCGGTAGCGAGGCGTTGATTTCCCCGTCGGAGACGTACGGGCCGTAGCGTCCCGACAGGACTCGCAGTTCCTTGCCCGTGAGCGGATGGTTGCCCAATGCCTTCAAGGGTTCGTTCCGCGCCGCCGTTCGGCGGGAAGGCTTTTCCTTCGACAGCAACTCGAGAGCCTCGTCCAGGGTGATATCAAGCGGGCTGGTCCCGGCGGGAATCGAACGGATCTCCTTTCCGCTGCGCACGAACGGGCCGTACCGGCCGTTCGCTGCGACCACGTCCCCGCCTTGTTTCGGATCGGGGCCGAGAGCGCGCGGCAGCGAGAGCAGCTTGAGAGCTGTGCCGCAATCCAGAAACTCCGGATCCATGCCCTTCAGTAGCGAGGAGCGTTTCACCTCGGCCACTCCGTCCCCGTCGCCGAGCTGCACGAACGGCCCATAGCGACCCTGCTTGAGATACACAGGCAGCGACGATTCCGGATCGATGCCGAGCGCGACCGGCGCCTTGTCGGCGACCGCTAGCATCTCGCAGGCTCTTTCCAGGTCCAGTTCGTCCGGCGCGAGGGCCTCGGGCACGCTGCAGCGGGACTCGCCATTGGAAAGAAACGGGCCGAAGCGCCCGATCCGAACCTCGACCTGGCGGCCCTTGGGGTCCCCTCCGATTGGCAGGCTGCACACCTTGCGAGGATCGATCCCGGATTCGCCGGACTTCACCAGCGCCTGCAACCCGCTGTGGCTGGCGTTCACCGAGGGTTTGTCTCCATTGCCCCGGTCGCCGTAGTAGAAGCGCTCGAGGTAGTCTAATCGCCCCAACTCCCCACGGGCGATCGCGTCAAGCTGGTCTTCGAGTTGCGCGGTGAACTTGTAGTCGGCCAACTGGGCGAAATGCGTTTCGAGCAGGCCGACGACAGCCATGGCCGTGAAGGTCGGCACCAGCGCTCCGCTCCGCTTGAACGCGTAGGCTCGGGATTGCACGAGGTCGACGATAGTTGCCCAAGTACTCGGCCGCCCAATGCCCAGCCGCTCCAACTCGCGGATCAAGTTGCCTTCGGTGAATCGTTGCGGAGGCTGCGTCCGGCGACCCGACGCCTCGGCGGATTCCAGTGTTACGCGGTCGCCTTCGAGCAACGTGGGCAACGGCCGCTTTGCCAACCTCGAACCAGCGCCGCCGGCGGTTGTCTCCTCGCCGCCACCGAAACGCACGGCATCGTCCGCAACCGCTGCGTAGGCCTTGAGAAAGCCATCGAATTCAATCGTCCTGCCCGTCGCCCTGAATCGGGCATCGCCGACATCGACGAGCACGGTGGAGTCGGTGCCGCGGGCATCGCGCATCTGGCTTGCGAGCGTCCTGCGCCAGATCATCTCGTACAGCTTGGCGGCTTCCTCTCCTAGCCGGCTGCGGACTTCGCCGACGGCCCGGAACTGCCCGCCTGCCGGCCGTATTGCTTCGTGGGCCTCTTGCGCGTTCTTGACTTGGTTGCGGTAGTAGCGCACCGATTCCGACAGGAAGCCCTCGCCGAAACGCTCGACGATCATCGCGCGGGCCGCAGACTTGGCTTCGTCGGAGAGCACGGTCGAATCCGTGCGCATGTAGGTGATAAAGCCGTTCTCGTAGAGCTGCTGGGCGACGCGCATGGTATGCCGCGCCTGAAAGCGCAGCTTGCTGTTGGCATCCTGCTGCAGCGTGCTGGTAACGTACGGCGCTTGGGGCGACGTCACGAAACCCTTTTCCTCGACGGAGGTGACCTTGGCCTCAGACGCGCGGACGGCCTCCTCGATCCGTTTCGCCGTTACCTCGTCAAGCAGGATCTGGGCGTCGGCCTTCTTGGTGCCGGTCTTGACCGCGCCCGTGTTCGGGTCGAAATCCTTCGCCGTGACAACCCGCTTGCCGTCCACCTGGACCAAGTCTGCTTCGAACGCTTCCCCGTCCTTGGCGAACAGCGCCTTCAAGCCCCAATAGCTCGCCCGCGTAAACCGGATCCGGGACCGCTCGCGTTCGACCAGTAGGCGGACGGCGACGCTCTGGACCCGACCCGCGCTAAGCCGCGGCAGCATCTTCTTCCAGAGCAAAGGGCTGACTTCGTAGCCGAACAGCCGGTCCACGATGCGCCGCGTCTCCTGTGCCTTGACGAGGTCGTGGTTGATTCCCCGCGGCGAATCCAGGGACTTGCGGATCGCGTCGCGCGTGATTTCGTGGAACACCAGACGCTCGAACGGCACTTTCGGTCCGAGTTCTTCCAGGAGATGCCAGCTGATGGACTCGCCCTCGCGGTCCTCGTCCGTCGCGAAGAAAATCCGATCGGCCTTCTTCACCTCCGTGCGAATTTCGCGCAAGAGGTCCTTCTTGTCCTTGGGAACGACATAGACCGGCTTGAAGTCGTCCTCTATGTTCACGCCCAGGCGCGCCCATGGCTGCTTCTTGAGCTTCGCGGGAATATCCTGCGCGCTGTTCGGTAGGTCCCGGACATGGCCGACCGAAGCCTTGACGACAAAGCCCTCGGGCAGGAATCCCGCGATCGTGCGCGCCTTGGTTGGCGATTCGACGATCACCAAGGCGCGGGGTGAGGATGGCTCCGCCATGGGGTTGCTCTATCTTCTATAGCACTTGCCGGAAGCGTACGTGGATGCCGTCTGAACCCGGCGCCAATTCCTGCGCGGATCCCTTGGGCGTTGTCTACTGGTGCGCGCCGACCTCGTACATGTAGATTGGTTGCCCCGCGCCGCTTACTTCGACGGTCGCGCTCTTGACCGGGTTCCATCCGGGAATCTCCCACTTGTAGCATGCAATGCGCGTGCCGGGCCGCAATTCCTCGAGCAGTTTCGGCTTCAGCCGTCGGTTCGCGGACGTCATCAGGAACAGGGTCACGACGGAAGCCGGGGACAGGTCCGCCTCAAAGATGTCCTGTTCCACGATCTTGACGCGGTCCTCGACGTTGGCCGCCCCGATCGCGAGCCTCGCGTCAACCACCAGGTCGTGATTGATTTCGAGTCCCACCCCGCGCGCCCCGTGGGCCTTGGCCGCGCGGACCAGGATGCGGCCGTCGCCCGAGCCGAGATCGTACACCATGTCGTGTTCTGTGACCTGCACGAGATCGAGCATCCTGTCGACAACGTGCCAAGGTGTCGGCACGTAGGGCGCGACGCTCCGGGGGTCCACGAGCGGAGCCCGGCCCTGCGCCTCCGCGCTGTTCGCGCCGACCGTGGCGACGGCCAGGCCTGCGAGCGCCAAGCAAATTCGAATTTGCACCCCAAGGTTCATTGGCTGCATGCGAGCATCCCCATTACCCACAGTTACTATAACCCCGCCGCGAGCGTTTTCTTCGGATGGCGTGCGATTCAGTGCGTTCAGGCGCATTTCCGGCCCAATCATCGAAACCACCTGCAAAGACGGTTCGTCTAGGAAAGCGTGCGAAAGAATCGACCAGTCTCCGCAGCGCCGGGACGTGGGTTGCGCCGCTATTAGAATGATGTATCATGAACCCGGGCTGCTAGGAAGAATTCTAGTGCGCCACGCATACGAATCAGGGGGCGAATCGTGAGATTCGGGCACAGGCTGGGGCTAGTGCTGGCTGTGATGCTGGTGGTGGCAGCGCCCGCGGTAGCCGAGGAGTTGGACTGGGAGGCCGCGGACGGCTCGTTCCCCGATCACGGTGGCTGTACCTACCTCGAACCTCCCGGCGGCATCTCGCCGCACCGCACTGCCGCCGATGACTACGCCGCGATGCGGCAGCGCACCAAGGACACCTATCGGGCCCTCGCGATGATCCCGCAACCCCGGCGAGCCGCCTTGTCCGACAGTGCCGGCGATACCGAGGGCGAGACCCCTCCCGCCGTCGAGTGCTCGGGAATCGATCCGTGCATCGAGCAGGCTGCGGAGACCGCCGGAGTGGCGCTGGCGTCCTTGACAACGGACGTTGAGTTCATCCGCCGGGTCACCTTGGACCTTACCGGCCGTATCCCGGGTCCCGACGACGTCTACGCGTTCCAGTTCAGTACCGATCCCGACAAGCGCGCCAACCTAGTGCAGGCATTGCTGGCGAAGCCGGAGTGGGCCGACCGCTGGGCAATGTTCTTCGGCGATCTGTACCGCAACACCATACGGACTGCGCAGGTCAATCGCTACCAATGGACTCGGGATGCGTTTCACATGTACCTGCTGGAATCGATGCAGCAGAACAAGCCGTACGATCAGATGGCGCGGGAGATGCTCGCTGCCGAGGGAACGAGCGACGGCCGCACCTATCCGGACCGGTACACGGACTACGCGCATTACCAGAGTACCTACCTCGACTACTCCGGCAATCCCGCCAAGGCTTCGGCCGTTGGGTACATCGTCGGCGGCCGCACGATTGGTGGCCCGATCCAGGATACGTACGACACGCTGGCATTCATCACCGCCCGGGATTTTCTCGGCATTTCGACGATGGACTGCGTCCTGTGCCACGACGGAGCGGGCCATCTCGAGGGCCTCAGCAACTGGGGAACGGAAGCCAAGCGCTACGACGGCTGGAGCCTGGCATCGTTCTTCTCAGACATCCGGCGGTACCAGAGCTGGCGGGTGCCGGGGAACACGCTGCCGGACAACCCGAACAACGGCCGGCGCGTCAACGCGAACTACTACTTCATCTACGACCTTTCGGCGGGTCAGACTCAGGTCACCCGCGGCGGAGACACCGCGGGGGAGTACCTGGCGCAGACCGAGGGAGGCAACCGCCCGGACCGCCTGAACGACGAACGTTACGTCATGCCGGGCTACCCGCTGAATCAGAGCGCCACGCCGGTGGACGGGACGTTGCGCCTCCGCGACCAGCTGGGTCAGCATCTGACTCAGGACCCGCAGTTTTCCCGCGCGATCGTGAATTACATATGGCGGGAGTTCTTCTCGCGCGGGATCGTCGAGCCGGCGGACCAGTTCGACCTGAACCGGCTGGACCCGGCCGACCCGCCCGAGGGCGACATGGGAATCCAGCCCTCCCACCCGCGGCTTCTGGGGTGGCTCGCGGACGGATTCCGCGATAACGGCTTCGATCTGAAGTGGCTGATGGCTGAGATCGTGAATTCGGACGCGTACCAGCGATCCTCGCGGTACGAAGGGGTATTCAATCCCCTATACGAGCAGTATTTCGTGCGCCACCAGGTCAAGCGGCTGTCGGCGGAGCAGATTCACGACGCCCTAGCCGTCGCCGCCGGGCGGCTTCCCACCTACAATCCGTCTCGCTTTATCCGAGGCAAGCGTTTCGCAATGCAGTTCCCGGACGTCGTCGACATGCCTCCCGGGAATAACGGCACCTTGACTGCGGCCCGCCAGCTGATGCAGGCGTTCACGCCGGGAGACCGCGAAGAGACGCCGCGGAGCGGGGAAGGCAGTCCGTTGCAGGCCCTGAGCCTGATGAACAACCCGTTCGTGCAGGGCTTGCTCGACCCGAACGGGAGAGCGGGCACGATCACCGACGTGCTGGCGATGCAGGACCCCGCCCTCGTGTCTCGCCTGTATCTCGCCGTGCTGGGCAGGTACCCGTCGGCGGCGGAACAGACACTGGCGTTGAATCACCTCGCGGAGGGCGACCGGGCCGAGCGGGCGGCCGACTTGATGTGGGTCTTGTTCAACAAGACAGACTTCTACTTCAACTACTGAGCGGGACACGAGAGCTGCCATGACCGAGCGGGAACGATTCGACAGGCTGGTCACGAAGTACCAGCCCGATCACCAGAGCTTCTTCGAGCGTCCGCACTTCAGCCGGCGCTGCTTCTTCCGTCACGCGGCTGCGGGCGTGGGCGGGTTCCTCTTGGCGGACGAGGCGCTGCGCGGCGAGACGGAGTCCGCCGGTTCAGTGGAGACGAAGAACACTGCCAAGAACGTGATCTTCCTGTTTCTGCGAGGCGCCCCGAGCCACGTCGACACGTTCGATTTCAAGAACCTCGACGGCGTCACGCCCGCAGACCTCGCCCCGGAAACCTTTGGCAACATCACCTTGCCGACGGGAATCCTGGGCAATACGGCGCGCGTCGTCGACAAGTTAGCGATCATCCGTTCGGGCCTGTCTTGGGCGCGCGCGCATCCGCTCGCCCAGAAATGGATGCAGGTCGGGCGGAACCCGGTTTCGGCCAGCGGCCGAATCGCTCCGCACATCGGCAGCGTTGTGGCGATCGAGAAGGACCCGGAGCGGAGTGCCGACCAGGCCTTTCCGACCTTCATCGCGCTCCAGCCGAGAAATCTCGTGGGAGGGGGTTACTTCCCGGTCGAGCACGCTCCATTCCGCGTCAATGCTTCGGCCAGCGGCCTTGCTGCCACGAACCATGCAGCCGGGCGGGACGCTTTCGACCGCCGCTGGCAGTTGCTGCAGGAAATGGACGGATCCTTGCGCGGGCCGGAATCGCCCTTCGGTGCCAAGGCCTCGGGAATGGGCGACCTGTACGGAAACGCCAAGCGCCTGATGTTCAACCCCGTCGTCGAGACTGCCTTCACCTATACCCAGGAAGAGAGCGTCCGGTATGGCTCGACGGGGTTCGGCAATGCCGTGCTGACGGCGCGCAAGATCATCGAGCAGGACCAGGGCACGCGGTTCATCCAGATTGACTCGGGCGGCTGGGACCACCACGGCACCATCTACGACCGCAACAGTGGTAACAACATTTACACGCAAACCTCCCAGTTCGACCCGGCCTTTGCGGCCCTGATCGAGGATCTGGAGACCGCCGGAAAGCTCTCCGAGACGCTTGTCGTGGTCTGTGGCGAGTTCGGCCGGACTCCCGGGAACCTGTCGAATTCACGTTTGGGGCGCGACCATTACCTGCAAATGTTCTACGTGCTTGCCGGCGGCGGAGTGCAGGGCGGCACCGTCATCGGGGCGACGAACGACTCTGGCGGCCGGGGCCCGGGTGCCTTCACTGTCGAGACTGGCTGGTCTCGGGACCGGGACATCCGGCCCGAGGACGTCGAGGCGACGATCTACTCTGCCTTGGGTATCGACTGGACCACGATTCGGCAGGACGATCCGCTGGGTCGGGGTTTCTACTACGTGCCGTTGGCCGAGGACGACGCCTACTCCCCCATCAATGAATTGTGGGGATCGGACTCGGACTCCGCCACTTAACTGGCTCGGTCCGCAGCCCACTGCAGCACGGCTTGCTCCAGCGCCCGCTTGTAACGCGAATCGGGAAGCGTTGCCAATCCGTCCAGGGCGGACTCGCAGTACCGCATGGCGCGGCGGCGGACTTCCGCGATCGTTCCGTAGCGGTCAAGGATCTCCAGGATCCGGTCCAGGGAGACCGACTCATAGCCGCCATCGCGAACGACTGTCTCGATTTGGGTGCGCTCGTCCGCCGTGCAGGTCTTGAGGGCCAGGATCAGCGGCAGAGTGACCTTGCCTTCCTTGAGATCGTTTCCGACGGGCTTGCCCAGCACTGCCTCGGTCGCCTCGAAATCGAGCACGTCGTCGATCAGCTGGAAAGCCATTCCCAGATTCCAGCCGTAGTTCCGCAGGCGTTCCTCGGTTTCCTCGCCGCTATCGGCAAGCAGCGCGCCGAGGCGGCTGCAAGCGGAAAGCAGGCAAGCCGTCTTGCGATGGATCAAGTCGTGGTGTTGGTGCTCCGTGATATCGAGGCGGCCGATCAGTTCCGCTTGCATCAACTCGCCCTCGACCATCATCTGCGTGAGGTCCACGAGGAGATCGAGAATGGCGAAATTGCGCTCCCGCACAGCGAGGCTGAATGCCTGCATGTAGAGCCAGTCCCCAGCGAGCACGCTCACCTGATTGCCCCAGACCGAATTGGCCGAGGGCTTGCCGCGGCGCACATCGGCGGCGTCGATGACGTCGTCGTGCACGAGCGTGGCGGCATGGATGAGTTCCATCACCGCCGCCAGCCGGATCGGCCCGTCGCCGGTTTCTCCACAGGCCCGGGAGGCGAGCAGCACCAAGGCCGGGCGCAGCCGCTTGCCGCCGCTGGCATTCAGATGCTCGCTGATCGAGGTCACCACGTTCGCGCAGCAGATGGTCTCGATACCGATGACCTTGTCTACGCGACGAAGGTCCTTGGCTACGAGGGAAAAGAGTTCCGCCTGCGAGAGCGGTGCTGTTCTGATCGATGCCATCGAAGGACCCGGACCGCCGCATTCAGTCTAACGAGTCGGACGTACCAGGGACAATTCAGGGCGGCCGAACGCCCGCAGGGCGTGACCGGGCCTAAGCCGCCGAACCGATTGCCAGGGACTCCACGACCTGCCCTTGGGAATCGAATTCGATCGGACGAGACGGGCCACAGGTCTCGACGCAGGGGTCTTCCTGCAACTGTCCGAGCAGGTTCTCGCTGACTCGCATGCGACCGAGTTCCATGGTGTTGCGAATCCACACCACACTGCAGTCTCCAAGTTCCGCGCGACCGCAGGTAGCGAGAATCTTCTCGATGCACTCCAGGTCGGTTGGAAAGTGCGGCGGGCACATGCAGCCAATTGTGCTGGAGGCGGTGAATGAATTGATCCAGGTCTTGCTGAAATCCACCGCGTCGAACAGGCGGTCGTGAATGATGTCGCAGAGTCCGATTCCCACGGCGTTTCCGCCGCCGTGAGGCGTCAGGCTCCGCGCATAGACTCGTTCGATGCGAGGCAGGTCCGGCCAACAGTTCCGTCCCATCCAGGACCGGTTGATCACCTTGGTGTCCATTCCCGACCCGGAGATGTTCTTGCCGATTTCGTCCACGATCAGCAAGTCGCACGCGGGCACTGGAATGTTCGCCTTCCAGGACTTGACCCGCTCCAACAACGTCTCCTCGTGCTCGGCCATGTCGGTTGCTCCAAGTGCGTGCAGTTCCGCGGTCCGGTGATTGGCGTCTTCCAGAATCGCAACTCCCCCTAGCATCTTGCCGGTGTCAAGCATTACCCGACCCACGGCTCGAATCACTTCCTCCAGGCCCAGGCGTACGGCCCACCGGTGGTACCGCTTGGCTCCTTCCCACTTGCCAAGGCCGATCGCCATCATCTTGTGGACGCCGCTCTCGAGGCGCCCGTCAAATCCGGTGTGCCATTTGACCCGGCTGCAGAGCATGACTCCGTCAGCATCCCAGGCTGCCTTGTCCATCGAGACCGCGATTCCCTGGGGGGTCTCGCCGATGGGAATGACGTCGAGAGCACTGACCACCGGCACACCCATTGACTGCTCGGTGATCCCGTAGTGCGCAAGAACCTCTCGCTGTCCTTCCGCCGTGCCGCCGCCATGGCTTCCCATCACGGGGATGATGAACGGCTTGACGCCCCGGGCAGCCCATGCGTCGACGACACCACGGGCAATTGTGTCGATGTTATCGATCCCGCGGCTGCCGACTCCGACCGCGATTCGGCTGCCGGGCGGGACCGCCGCGACCCAGTCCGCCCCTTCCATCGCCCCGCGGACAGAGGAATAGACGTTGGAAAGAGCTCGGTCCGGGAACTTCTGCCGGATCTCGACCAGTCGGGGAAGGCCCATGGGAGAGAATTATAGCGACGCCGCATGGCGTGCTAGCCAGAGGATGCGCTGCCCCGTGCCAGATCCGGTTGTTTCGAGGCGCCACGTCCTGTGCTTCGCTGCAGGGCTTGGAGCAGCCCGTTTGGCGGCGCAGGGAGAAAAAACTGTGAATGCCACCTTGACTGCCGTACCTGGACTTCGAGTCGGGCACTGGACCCATGAGTCGGGCTCGACGGGTTGCACCGTCGTGCTGGCGGCGGGCGGGGCGGTTGCGGGTGTCGATGTCCGAGGCGGCGGCCCGGGCACCCGGGAAACCGATCTGCTCAGGCCCGAGATGACCGTTGACGGTGTGCACGCAGTTGTGCTGTCCGGTGGCAGCGCCTACGGCCTGGCGTCGGCTGATGGCGTGATGCGCTATCTCGAGCGGGAAGGCGTGGGCTACCGGGTCGGTGCCAACGTCGTGCCGATCGTGCCGGCGGCCATTCTCTTCGACCTGGGAGTCGGCGAGTCAGCGGTTCGGCCCGATTCAGAGGCCGGATTCCTGGCTGCCGAATCAGCATCGTCCGGTCCAGTTGCGATGGGTAGTGTCGGAGCGGGAGCCGGGGCGACCGTCGGGAAGATGTTCGGGGCGGGCCAGGCGATGCGCGGAGGGCTGGGGTCCGCGGCGGTCCAGCTGCCCGAGGGGCTGGTCGTCGGTGCGCTCGCCGCCGTCAACGCGCTCGGCGACATCGTCGAACCGGCAACGGGCGAAATTGTCGCTGGCGCCCGCAACGCGGAAGGGAACGGCTTCGTCAACAGCATGGAGCGTGTCCGCTCGGGGTCGTGGGACGGCGACCGGACCACGTCCGGCAATACCACGCTGGGCGTCGTCGCCGCGAACGTGACTTGGACCAAGGCGCAAGCGACGAAGGTGGCGCAGATGGCGCAGGACGGCTTGGCGTTGTCGATTCGGCCGGCCCACATGCCGCTTGACGGGGATACTGTCTTCGCCCTCGGCACTGGCGGGAGGCGAGCGGACAGCCGACTGCTCGGCGTGATCGGCGCGCTTGCGGCCGACACGCTGGCGCGCGCGGTCGTTGCAGCGGTGCGGGCGGCAAGTCCGGGGTTTGGTCTGCCCTCGGTCTCCGCCGGGTAGCGGTCGCGTCGTAGGTAGCCGACCCTAGTTGACCTCGACGATCTTGAGCGTGTTCGTGCCGCCCTGCACGTTGCGGAAATCCCCTTTCGAAAGGATGACGCGATCCCCCGCGGTCACCGCCCCGTCCCTCTTGAGCCACTGGATGGCGGCATCGTTGATCAAGTCGTCGTCAATGTCCCCGGTCTCGAACAGCACCGGCTGCACGCCCCGAAACAAGGCTACCCGCGCCAACGCGCGCTTGTCCGGAGCGAGCGCATAGATCGGGAGCGTGGAATAGATCCTCGACATCAAGCGCGGCGTGTTGCCGGTCGCCGTGAGGCAGGCCAGCGCCCGGACCCCCGATAGATTGGCCGCCGCCGTCATCGCGGCTAGCGCGACCGCCTCGTCGATCGCGTCGCAGGGCGGGCGGTTGCGGATCCGGGCCTGCAGGTGCTCCGTAGCCTCGGCTCCCTTGATGACCCGCACCATCGTTTGCACCGTCTCGACCGGATACCGGCCGACAGCCGTTTCGGCCGACAGCATGACGGCGTCCGTGCCGTCCACGACCGCGTTCGCGACATCCATGACCTCGGCCCGGGTGGGACGCGGGTTCTGGATCATCGATTCCATCATCTGGGTAGCAGTGATCACGCTGCGGTTCAACGTTCGCGCCCGTTCGATCACTCGCTTCTGGACGGCCATGAGCGCCGCGTCGCCGATCTCGATACCGAGATCCCCTCGCGCCACCATGACCGAGTCCGATGCGCGGATCAAGTTGTCCAAAGTCGCTTCGTCCGCCACCGCCTCGGCCCGCTCGACTTTCGCGACCAGACGGCAGGTCGCATCGAGCTGGTCCACGAGCTGTCGCGCCCGCGCCATATCGTCAGCGTTGCGCGGGAAGGACACGGCGACATAGTCCGCTCCCAACTTGCAGGCGAATGCAAGGTCGGACTCGTCCTTCCGTGACAGGGCGGGAGCCGAGAGGCCGCCCATGCGCTTGTTGATCCCTTTGCCCGGAAGCAGCGCGCCCCCGGCCAGGACCCGGCACTCGACCCGGGTTCCGGCGGCACGGACCACCTCCAGCTCGATCAGGCCGTCCCCAACGACGAGCACGTCGCCCTCCGACACGTCTTGCGCCAATCGCTGATACGTCGTGCTCACTTGCGTCTCCGTTCCCGCACCCGCTTCCAGAGCCGAGTCGATCGAGAACGAGTCTCCCGCCGCGAGTTCGACCGATTCGGTGTTCGCGAAGCCCCCGATGCGGATCTTCGGACCCTGCAGGTCTGCCATGACGGCGATGAACCGTCCCAGCCGGTCGGCCACGGCCCGCACAGCTCGGATCCTGCGTGCATGCTCGTTGTGGCTGCCGTGCGAGAAGTTGACCCGGAACACATCCACGCCACTACGCGCAAGGTCACCGATGGCGGCGTCGCTTGCGGGCCCCAGGGTTGCGACGATCTTCGTTCTTCTCATCGGTTCAATGCCTCCTGGTTGTGATTGACGGAGCCCGGTCGGCCAAACCCCGATGGAATGCAGTTGGACCAATGGTCAGCAACTTTCCGAGCCCGCGTCGAGGGGTGGGAATGGCCACATCCGGGCCGCACGGCCACTTCGAATGCCGGTTGCTCGACTCGGAGCTTGGCACGCGTCTAGCGGCGCAGCACACGGCTTACGGCCCGTTTGAAGGGCTGCAGCACTCGTCTCCACTATACCCACACCGCGTCCGATCCATGCGGCTCCGGGCAGTCGAAACGGCTAGGCGCTCTGTTACAATCCTTCCCAGTGGGATCCATGCCAGAGAACAGCCCTGTCAATCGACGCAACTTCATCCAGGCCGCTGCCGGCGCGGCGGGCACCGTTGCCGCCGCCAGTTCATCCATGGCGCAGACGGCGGCCTCGAGCCGCCGCGTGCTCGGGGCGAACGACCGCATCAATGTTGCCCAGATCGGCGTTGGCGGGCGTGGCGGCAGCTTGCAGCGCTTGATGCTCCAGATGATCGAAGGCGGCCAGAACTTCAAGATCACCGCGGTTTGTGACGTCTACGAGAAGCGGCGCCAGCTCGCGCAGGAAAACAGCAAGGCGGAATTCTCCACCCTGGACTATCGCGAGGTGCTCGCGCGCCCGGACGTGGATGCGGTCGTCATCGCAACCCCGGATCATTGGCACGGCACGATGGCCATCGCTGCGATGGAAGCCGGCAAGGACGTGTATCTCGAAAAGCCGATGACCCATACGATCGAGGAGGCCCGGGCCGTGGCCCGCAAGGTCCGGGAAACGGGTGCCGTGCTCCAGGTGGGCTCCCAGACAACCTCTGCCGACCAGTGGTGGAAGGCTCGAAAGGCGCTCGCGGACGGCATGATCGGCAAGCTGATCTCGAGCCAGGGCTCGTATCACCGCAACTCGCTTCGAGGCGAGTGGAATTGGACGCCCGAGCGAGGCCGGGGCTGGGTGATCGAGCCGGACGCGGGACCCCATGGCCAGGGCGTCAACTACATTGACTGGGAAATGTGGCTGGGGCCGGCCCAGAAACGGGAATGGGACCCGCACCGGTTTTTCCGCTTCCGGAAATACTGGGATTACTCCGGCGGCATCGCCACCGACCTCTTCTACCACGTCGTCGCGCCGCTCAACATCTGCTGGGGCAGCCCGGAATTCCCGTATCGCGTGACAGCGACCGGAGGCAAGTACGTGTTCAACGCGCCTGGCGACCGCGAAGTCCCGGACACGTTCAACCTGCTGGCGGACTTCGCCAGCGGCCACTCCCTGGTGCTGAGTTCGACGATGGCAAATTCGCGGCACATTCCCGGTTTGATCCGGGGTCACGAAGGCACGATTCTGATGGTCGAGCATGGCCGTTTCGAGGGGCGGACGGATTACATCACCGTCGAGTCGGAGGCCATATTCCGAGACGAGTTCGTCAGGAAGTACGGCTCCGAGAACGTGCAGATCAAGGTCGAGGATCGCGGCCGGGACGCGCACATGAAGAACTTCCTTGAGTGCATGAAGAATCGCGAAAAGCCGAATCTGGATGCCGACACGGCGTACCGGGCTCAGGTTACGATCTCGATGGGAGTGATGGCGTTGCGCCAGGGCAAGGTGCTGTACTTCGACCCCGATCTGGAAGAAGTCACCGACTCGCCCCCGCGGTCCGGCTGATGACGCCCTTGCGCCGAGCCTTTGCCGCGGCGGCGATTCTGGCGTCTTTGGCGTGCTCGGCGGCCCCTCGCGTCGAGCGGCATCCGAATGTCCTGCTCATCCTGGCCGACGACCTCGGATACGGGGACGTAAGCGCCTACAACGACGAGGCCAAGGTCGAGACCCGGCACCTGGACGCGCTGGCGCGCCAAGGACTGCTGTTCACGGACGCACACAGCCCCTCGACGGTCTGCACTCCCACTCGCTACGGCATCCTCACCGGACGGATGCCGTTCCGCACCGGAATGGGCGGGGTCTTTACCGGCGTCGATGGTCCCTGCCTGATCGAGGAGGGCCGCCTGACGCTCCCGCAGATGCTCCGGGAGATCGGCTATTCCACGGCCTTGGTCGGCAAGTGGCACCTTGGAATGACGTTTCTCGCCGCCGACGGTCGTCCGGTCCACGAGTTGGATCTTCCCGTCGACACCCGCGAGCAGCGCGCGTCCGCCGGCGTTGAGCGGGTCAGGAGGGTGGATTTCAGCCAGCCCGTTTCCGACGGCCCTCTCCATCGGGGTTTCGACAGTTTCTTCGGAACGGTCGCCTGTCCGACGACGGACTGGCTGTATGCATGGATCGAGGGAGACCGAGTGCCCGTCCCTCCCGACAAGCTGCTGGACCGCGGCCCGTTGCCGAAGCACCCTTACGCCAACGACAACAGGCGTGGGATGATCGCTCCCGACTACGACTTGGAGCAGGTCGATATGGCCTTCCTTGAAAGAAGCGTGCAGTTTCTGGAGGACCACGTGGAGCGTGCCCCGGAGAAGCCGTTCTTCCTGTTTCACTCCATGCAGGCGGTCCATCTTCCATCCTTTGCCGCGCCGCGGTTCGCGGGCGCTAGCGGGGCGGGACCGCACGGAGATTTTCTGTTCGAGATGGACTTTATCGTCGGCGAGCTCATGGCTGCCCTGGACCGTCTCGGCCTGGCGCGCGACACGCTAGTGCTGTTCACGAGCGACAACGGACCGGAAGTGACGACGGCGTATCACATGCGCGAGGACCATGGGCACGATGGTGCCCGCCCGTGGCGAGGGCTGAAGCGAGACCAGTGGGAGGGCGGCCATCGCGTGCCAGCGATCGCCCGCTGGCCGGGCAGGATTCCGGCAGGTTCGATGACAGACCAGACTTTCTGCTTGACGGACATCATGGCGACGCTCGCGGCCCTGACGGGCTATGACCTGCCGGCAGGCGCCGCCGAGGATAGCTTCGATTTCTCGGCGCTATTCACGGGCTCGGACATTGAATCCCCGATACGCGCGTTCACCCTGCACCAGACGAACCGCTTGGCGCTGGCGCTGCGACGCGGCGATTGGAAGTACCTGGATCACGCTGGGTCCGGCGGCAATGACTATACCCGGCCGCAGCTGGCGAGATTCGATCTGGACGACGGTGCGACCGATGCTCCCGCCCAGCTCTACAACCTGGCTGACGACCCCGGCGAAACCCGGAACCTGTACCCTGCCGAGCCTGGAGTCGCCCGTCGACTGAAGGCGGAATTGGACGCTTTGGTCGCGGCGGGACGCAGCGCTCCGGACAGATAGGGCTGCACGCGGCTATTGCAGGAATGCCGCCAGCGCCGGAAGGCCGTAGAACAGGATCAGCAGGTAACCGATCGCTAGTGCCTTGGAATCGGCCGCGAGATCCGCAAACCGCTTGACAGACGACAAGACGAGGTTCCGCACGGGCGGCCACGGGTAGATCAGGAATATCCCGGTCAGGTTGAACGTCAGGTGGGTCAAGGCGATCTCCACGCCGGCCTGGGCGTTCGGGCCGGAAACGGCCAGCGACGCCAGCAGCGCCGTGATCGTTGTCCCGAGATTGGCTCCGAGCGTGACTGGGAATGCTTGGTTCAGCGTGATCAGGCCGACCCCGGCCAGCGGAACCAGCAGCGAAGTCGTGATCGAACTGGATTGGACCATGGCGGTGACCAGGCAGCCCACCGCCATGGCCACGAGCGCCGATCTTCCCAGCGACCGTTCGAGAAAGCTCTCCGCCTTGGATTGCAACGCCGAGTGCAGGACGCGGACGATCAGGAAGAGCGCGCCGAAGATCAGCACGCCGCTCGTCAGGATGATCACCGTTCCCTGGCCTTGTGGTGCGTCGAACAGCCCTGCCGCCAAGCTGCGAATCGGCCCGAACGCGATCTTCAGCGCCGCCGTCAAGGGGCTCTCGAACGCTCCTCCTCCGAAATCGGGAAGTCTGTCCGCCAGTGAGCCCGCCGAGCGGGCGAGGAAGCCTGTTGCCATTTCGAAGGGCAACAGGACCAAGACTGCCAGGTAGTTGAAGAAGTCGTGGCAGATTGCGACCGAGAAAGCGCTTCGGAACTCGTCCCGCCGGCCCATGTGGGCCAGCGAGACCAGAGTGTTGGTCACCGTCGTGCCGATGTTCGCCCCCATGATCATCGGCACGGCGTTCGCTAGCGGAAGCGGGTTCTCGGGTGCGGCGACGAGCCCCACGACCAGCGAAGTCGTGACCGATGAGCTTTGAACCAGCGTTGTCGAGAGCAAGCCCACCATCAGCGCGATGAACGGGTTGGAGGTGGCGCTGAAGAACGCTTCCAGCAAGTCGCCCCCGAGGAGCTTGAAGCCGTCTCCCAGACCGCGGACTGCGGCGAGGAACACGAACAGCAGGAGAACCACGGCGATCCCCGAGAGAACCGGTCTCGCAGTGGCTTGCTGGGAGGGGTCGCTTGCTGGTTCAGTGCTCATGGTTTGGCGATCCGGCTATTATGAGCGTCCAAGTTTGCTCGGCCCGATCACCGCGGCAATGCCCCTATGTTGGCAACCCGGGTGGCGCGTCATTCCGATATTCTCGCCCCGAAGCTACCATGCGTGATCGCGGTCTTGCATCACCGGAAAATCGCCCGTGACGGATCGGGAGTCCGGCAGAGGCGACCCCATTGTACCCGCCGGTACGTGCTGGAGTTGGGCGGAGCCAGACGGCAGGAAACGTCTGTCTAGCAGCCGTGCCGTATCGATGTGACCGATGGCTGAGAGCAGGTTTTCGGCCACATGGGGGTTGTCCCGGCCTAGCTCGGCCAGGAAACCGCGCAGTCTCGTTCGGACCGTACCCGTCTTGAACGAGCAGACACACGGAGTGATCGGTAGCCCGCACTCTTCGGAGTAGGCCTGCGTCGTGCTCTCGGAAACGTAGACAAGTGGCCGGATAAGCCGGAATTCGCCTGAGCGTGAGGTCGTTACTGCGGGCAAGGCGCTCAATCGTCCGGTGTAGAGGGCGTTGCGCAGTAACGCCTCGCATAGGTCATCGGCGGTGTGGCCGAGCGCGACCACATTGCAACCGAGCTTGGAAGCAACTTCGTAGACCGCCCTGCGCCGGAACCGGCTGCAGCTATCGCATCCGTGGTCGGGTTGCTCTTCCAGCAACTGGAATGAAGGCTCGTCCCGGTAGTAGGTCCAGCGGATTCCCCGCTCGGCGAAGAGCTTGCCCAGCGGCTCCACGGGTCGGACAAACTTCCCTTGCTCGATCGTGAACGCTTCGAGCGAGAATTTGACGGGAGCGCGGCGCGACAGCAGGTGCAGCGCGTCAACCAGTGCCAGGGAGTCCTTACCACCGGATACGCCGACCGCGATTCGGTCGCCAGCGCGGATCATCCCGAAGTCCGCGATAGCCTTGCCCGCCTTGCGAAGCAGTGTCTTTCGCGCGCTCACGTTCAGGCCAGCCGACCTGCCATTATATCGACGCTCCTTACGGGTATAGCTCGGCGCGCCGTCTGATGGCCAGCGCCTTGCCTGTGTGCTCGTCCACCTCGACAATTACGGCGTTCAACCTCGCCGGTCCGGAAGCCGGCTCGAACCGGCCCGGGAGCGCCGTGAGGAAGCGGTTCACGGATGTCTCTGCTGCCATGCCGATCACTGAGTGAATGGGCCCGGTCATGCCCACGTCCGTGATGTATCCCGTGCCTCCGGGCAGCAATCGCTCGTCCGCGGTCGGCACGTGTGTGTGCGTGCCCGCAACGACGCTCACACGTCCGTCCACGTACATGCCGAACGCTGTCTTCTCGCTCGTTATTTCGGCGTGGAAGTCGACGAACCGCACAACCACCTCGGGAGCCAGTTCGGACAGCAGGTGATCGATGCAGCGGAACGGGCAGTCCGTGCCGGGCATGTACACCCGCCCTTGCAGATTGAAGACCGCATAGGGAACGGCGGCGTCGGTTTGGCCGACAAACACGCCGGAGCCTGGCGCGTCGGGATAGTTCGCCGGACGGAGGAGACGAGGCTGCCGGTCGAGATAGGGGAGGATTTCCTTCTTGTCCCAGATGTGGTTGCCCGAGGTCAGTACCTGGATGCCGGCCTCGAACAGCACCTCGGCGATTTTCGGCGTCGTGCCAAAGCCCGCCGCGGAGTTCTCGCAATTGGCGATCGCAAGATCGATATCCTCGTCGGCAACGATCCGCTGGAGTGACTCAAGCACGGCCCGCCGACCCGATCGCCCGACGATATCGCCAATGAACAGGATGCGCATTCGCGGTTGAACTGACCTCAAGTCTCCGGAGTCTCGTAGTCTACCCCAGCTTCGCGTCCCGGGGACCCCATCCAGACCGGCATGGAGGCCGGACCAGTCAGTCGCCTTCGAGGGTGTACTCGACTTTCGCCGCGGGCGGTCGCGCAGGGAACGAATCCTCCGTCACGGTTCCCCAGGCTCGCAGCTCCGCCAGCAGGTCACCTCCGATGCTGTTGGCCTCCGACACGTCGGCCAGGTTGCGCATTTCGTACGGGTCCTCCTGCAGGTCGAAGAGGCTGTTCACTGCTTCGTGGTTTCCCCGGACCGTCAGTTTGTGCCGGGCCGTCACGATCGACCGCCAGGGCCGCGGATCGGGGTTGGTGGGATTGGGCTGTGCGTTTGAAGGGTTGGAAACCCTGCCCTCGCAATAGACCGATTCGACGTGAGGGGTTTCCCGGTCTGGCAGTACGGCCCCGGAAAGGTCGCGGCCCGCGCACGAGCCCTGCTCGGGAAGGCCGCACAACGCGAGCATCGTCGGCATCAAGTCGACCGAGTTGATCAACGTCTGCAGTTCAATTCCAGCTGGAATGCGACCCGGCAGGCGCATGAGCAGCGGAACACTGAGCGACTCGTCTTCGGGCTCACCCTTGCGGTACTTGCCGTGGGAGCCCGCCAGCTCGCCATGGTCGGACGAGAAGACAACCAGGGTGTTCTCGCTCAGGCCGGACTCGTCCAGGAACGAGGCAATCCGCCCGATTTGGTGGTCGAGGGATTCGCACAGGCCGTAGTATCCGGCCAGGTCCTTTCTCGCCTGCTCGCTGTGATCGTCCGGGACATTCGGGCGCAGAGCAATCTCCTCCGCTGTGTAGCGCCGGAAATCGCGAGGCGGCCGGAAGGGAGTGTGGGGAGGCCCCCACGACAGGTAGCAGGCGAACGGCCTGTCTTGATTTCGGCGCATGAAGCCAATGGCCGAATCCGTCTGGGCGGCGGGTTCGTAGTAGTCGCGGAGGTCCGACCCCGCAAGTTCCTCCAGCGAGTGTCCCTGATCGTCAAAGCCCCAAGGTATGTGGTACTGGTGACCGCGGTTGAAGCCCTCAAACGTCGCGAATCCACGGCGGCGCCACCCGGGAGGGACGAAGCCGGGCTTGGGAGCCCCGTCGAGGTGCCACTTGCCGACGTAGTGCGTGGCGTACCCCGCGTCACTGAAGACCTGTGGCCAGCAGGTCTCGGTCGGCGGCAATTGCAGGTCGTTCTTGATCATTCCCGTCTGGTGGGAATAACGGCCGGTCAGGATGCATGCCCGGTTCGGCGTGCACACCGGATTGGCGGCATAGGCACGGCGCCAATTGGCGCCCTGCTTGGCGAGCCGGTCGAAATGCGGGGTCCTGACAATGGCGTCGGAACCGAACCCGAACGCGCTCGATCTCCATTGGTCGGCCAAGACGAACAGCAAGTTCGGTTGTCTGCGCTCCTGGCCCGACGCAAGCGTCGACACGCCAAGCGCAGTGGCGGACATGAAGGTGCGTCGACCCATACTTGGCATAGCGGATATTCTAGCGTGCCGGCTTCGCTCCCGTGCCGCGAGGGCCTGGAAGGGGGGTCGGGCGAAGGAGCCGCGATTCCCGGGTCAGCTTGACAGCTCGTCGCCGACGCGAAGGGTCTTGCCTCCCTGGCCGGGGGCCAGGCGGGTGTTGATCGCGAGGCGGTAGTAATGACCGTAGCGATCGAGCTCGGAACCCTGCCAACGCTCCTGCTCGCGCCGCGCGGCGAACCGAGCCGCGAACCCCTTGTCGGGCGCCGAACCGCCGAGCGAGTCGATGCTCGGAACGATGCACCTTGAGCAGGGATTTGTGCCCATCAGCTCGACAGCGCCGATTCGGAACCCGCGCGGCTGGCCCGGGGGACCGAACAGCGAGTCCTCCTCGAATGGCTCAAGGCCGGCTATTTCCAGATTCGTTCGAAGCCGTCGTCGGAGCTCTTCGGTTTCCAGGTCGAACCAGTCGGCGACCGATGCGAGCGAAGCGGATCCAACCAACGTTGGCCCCGACGCGTCGCTGTCGTCGACGAATCCCGTACGGCCGTTTCGGCGCAGTGACACCGGGCACTGTAATTGGAGGCTGAACCACGCTTCCACCGCCTCTCGATCATCTTCGAGGTCAAACCGCTCACAGCTGTCGCCGACCCGCAACTCGACGGATCTGCCATCGCGCTGGTAGCGGGCTCGGATTGACATGATGCGCTTGCCCAGACGCTTGGCGTGCAGAACAGTGTCATGGGCGTCAAAGAGCGCGAACTCGCGGTCGCCGGCAATGCCCGCCTCGTCGGCAACCGTGGCTTCCGGCAGCACGAGAGGGTCGAGGGATTTGATCGGGTACACCCGGATGCTGGTCAGGTACGGTTTCAAGTTGCCGGCTCTGCTCCCACCTTCATCGTCGCATTGCAATCGCCGGTCGTCAGCCGCGGATTCCAGGGACGCCGGCTCGGCCACGGGGCTGGTAACGGCGTTCGACGCGATAGGCTAGGGGAAAGCTGGAATGCGTCCCTCCGACTCAGGATCAAGTGAAGCAATCGAGGCTGCTGTCCTCGATTCCGTCGCGTCTCTGGTACGCGAACTGGGCTCCGAGCAGACCGCTCGAAGAGTTACCCTGCGGTCTTCGCTGGACACGGATCTCGGTCTCGGCAGCCTCGAACGCGTGGAACTCCTGGTGCGGATCGAATCCGCGTTGGGGCTGAGGCTGCCGGAGACGAAAGTCCAGACAGTCGAGACGCCGGAAGACTGGGTCCGCGTCGTTCGCGAGAGCGGGCCCTCGGGGCGCGCCGCGCAGCGCTGGCCGATCGTCCAGCCGACGCGCGAGGCCTATCCTCCGCCAGCCGACACACTCACGTTTTCCCAAGTCTTGCGCAAGCAAGCCGAGCGAGACCCGGCACGGGTCCACATCCACTTGCTGGACCGCGACTCGGGACGGGACATCAGTCACGGACAGCTCTTCGAGCGTGCTTCCAGGGTTGCTGCCGGCCTTGTCTCCTCGGGCCTGAAGCACGGGCAGACCGTCGCCATCATGCTCCCGACATGCGAGGATTTTTTCTCCAGCTTTCTGGGCGTGATGCTGGCAGGGGGAGTCGCCGTTCCGGTATACCCACCTGCGAGGGCGAATCAACTCGAGCAATACATCCGGCGCCAGACCCTGATCTTGCGGTCGGCAGACGTTCGGTTCCTGATTTCGTTCGATCGGGTCCAAGCCGTGGCCAACGTGCTCGCTAGTGACCTGCCTGCGCTTCGGGAATTCGTGAGCGTGCCGGAGCTTGAGGAGCGTGGCCGGTATGGGCGTCCGCCGGAGGTGGAGCCCGCCGAAATCTTCTTCATCCAGTACACTTCCGGCAGCACCGGCAATCCCAAGGGTGTCGCGCTGACCCATTCCAACGTGCTGGCCAACATCAAGGGTATCGGCTGGGCGGTCCAGGTTAAGCCCTCGGATGTCGTGGTGAGCTGGCTGCCCCTCTATCACGACATGGGGCTGATCGGTTCCTGGCTGTTCAGCCTGTACCATGGCCTGCCGATCACCGTGATGTCGCCGCTCGATTTCCTGGTCCGGCCCGAGCGCTGGCTGTGGGCGCTGAGCGATTCCGGCGGAACGCTGTGCCCGGCTCCGAATTTCGCGTTCGAGCTGTGTGTTCGGAAGATCGCCGACGAGGCGATGGCCGGCGTGAGTCTGTCCAAGTGGCGGGTTGCCATCAATGCGGGCGAGCCGGTCCTGCCCGCGACGTTGCAGAAGTTCACCGAGCGGTTTCAGGCTTGGGGTTTCGACCCGCGCAGCTTTATGCCGTTCTACGGCCTCGCCGAGTCCTCCGTTGCCCTGACCTACCCTCCGTACTGGAGGGGGCCGCTGGTGGACAGCGTGGACCGCGCGGTCTTCGAGTGCGAGGGCAGGGCGGTTCCTTCGCGCGCCGAAGAGTCCCGGGAAGTCCTCGAGTTCGTCGGCAACGGCAAGGCCCTGCCGGACCACGAGTTGCGTGTCGTGGACGACGCCGGGCGAGACTTGCCGGACCGCCGCCGTGGGAGGATCGTCTTCCGCGGGCCGTCGCGGACGCCCGGCTACTTCCGCAACCCGCAAGCAACCAGCGAGGTTCTCGACGACGAGGGTTGGCTGGATTCCGGTGATCTGGGCTACATCGCGGAGGGAGAGCTGTACGTTACCGGGCGCCTGAAAGATTGCATCATCAAGGGCGGGCGCAACATCATCCCGCAGGATGTGGAGATGGCCGCATGGGAAGTGGACGGGGTTCGAAAGGGTTGTGTCGCGGCATTCGGAAGCTTGGATCGCGAGTCCGGCACCGAGCGGCTCGTCGTCGTCGCGGAAACCCGTGTGACCGACGCTTCCGCTCTCGCCCGCATCCAACGGCAGGTGACAGAGTCGGTGGCGGCCAACGTCGGCATTCCACCGGATGACGTGGCGCTCGTGAGATCCGGCACCGTGCCCAAGACCTCGAGCGGCAAGCTGCAGCGCCTCGAAACCCGCCGCCTGTATGACGAGGGCGATCTCTTGAACCGGCCACCTGCGGCGGCCTGGGTCCAGATGGCGAGGCTCTGGCTCCGCGGGGCTGCCAGTTCGCGGTTGCGTCAAGCCCGTCGACTTGGATGCGTATTACGCATCGGCGCTGAGAATGCCCTGGGCGGCTTGCTGGCAATGGTCTTCGGGCTGGCAGCACGCGTGGTGCCGACGCCTCGAGCGGCAAGGCACATGGTCGGAATCGGCGCTCGCGGGGTGGCCGCGCTCGGTGGTCTTCGCGCGGCGGGCAGCCTCGGGAACGCTGGTGGCGGAGTCATGCTTGTCAACCGCTCCCACCGGATGGATCCGCTGCTGGTGGCCGCCGCGTTCCGTTCCGCCTTCGTGTTTGCCGACCGCACCGGATTCGGCGAACTCGGTCCTGCGGAGGCGTTCTTGCTCGATCCGTTGGTCGCTCCGCTCGATGGGGCGGGTCGAGTTCCAGCGGCTGGCGCGCTGTTGCACGCCATGGAGGCTGCCCTCAGGGCAGGTTGCGCGGTGGTGAGCTTCGCGGACAATCCCGCGGGAGAGCCTCCCGAGCGTACCCGGTTTCGCGCTGAGGGCTTCGCTGCCGCCGCCCGGTCCGGAGCTCCTGCAGTTCCGGTCCTGCTGAGGCGTCAGGCCGCTGGCAGGGTGGCTGCTGTCCAGGGCGATCCGCTTGACGGGAGCGCGACGAACGGGGATCGGGCCGCGAGCCGCGAAGCCGTCAGGGCCTTCCTGACGAAGGCTTTAGGGCCGGACTCGGCGTTATAATGGCAGCGTGCCGATTTACGAGTATCAGTGCGGGGATTGCGAAACCCGTTTCGAGACATTGGTGATGGGATCGGGATCGGAGCCGGATCGCTGCGATTGTGGGAGTGCGTCCATCGAGAAGGTCTACTCCACGTTCTCCGCCCAGTCAGCCAGTTCCACACCCGAGGCCTGCGCCACGCCGGCCGAGAACCGTTGTGGTGGGCCCGCTTGCATGGGCGGCATGTGCGGCATGAATTGACAGCCGTTTGCGGGACGGATTGAGCACCCGTTAGATGTGCTCGAATTCACGGACCGACGACGCCGATTGCGATCAAGTCTCCGGACCGGTTGTACACGCCGTACGAAAAGGCCGCGCTCTTGGCTTGGTGGTCCCAGAGAAAGGAGCCCTCCGGCCCCGTGTCACCAATCGGCTGGACTACGGAGAAGGCTTCCTCCGGAATCGACAGCACGGTCGAATCGCCAGTGGTCGCGTCCCACGTCACCATGGCCGATCCCCCTGGGCTGCCCGGGCCATCGGCCACCCTTCTGGCATACGCGAAGCCGCGGTCGAGCAGAGGCAGCACTCCGTAGCCCCGCCTCCCTTGCTGGACCATCTGGTTGTTCCCGGGGATGATTCGTGAAAACCCGGTCGGAAGCGCCAGGTGAATGGCCGTGCCCGCGGCAACGTCGACGACCATCAGACCGCGATTTCCTGGCAGCGGAGGTAGCTGGACTCCAGTGTTCGCGTTCGTTCGCGGCGGCCCGCCGGTTGCCAGGGCGACAAACCGCAGCTGGTCGCCAAGCCTCTGAGTAGTGAGATTGATCGTGACTCCTGCCCCGCCCGGGAGTTCAATCTGCGAGAACGCCTTGGTGACACCGTCAAACACATGCACTTTTCGGGGTGATTCCAGGGCTACGTCACGGTCTCCGTCAGCGAAGAAGAGATAGCCCTGAAGGGTCCCTTTCGCAGCCACGTCGAGCCCACCCGGAGCCGTCACGGACTCGATTTCCGAAGTCACGGTGTCAAACAGTAGGAGCCGATCCCCCGAACAGGTCTCGTTCGCCTGAGGCGACGCGAACTCGCTCTGCACCTCTCCGGTTGCCAAGATCGCCAGGGTCTGTGTTAGCGGGAGTCGCTGCCAGCGCACCTGGGGCGCGCAGTTCGCGGCGTAGGCGCCCGACGGAAATGCTGTCATGGTGGAGGTCAGCGACACCGCAGGTGCTTCTTCCCCTGCGGTGTCGCTCTCGGTGGCGGAATCCTCGGGCAACTCTGCGCGGAACGCGACGATGGCGTCCTGTGTGTCGTCGGAAGACCGCGCCACGACGTAGGCTGTCATGCTCCCCCTGAAGCCGGTGGCGGTAGGGGCGATCGACACACCCTGTTCGACGCCCTGGTTGTTCACGCGCCTCGGAGGCGAGATGGGCTCCCAGCCTGTCGGGAATGCCGTGTTTGCGACCACCGCGGCTTCCCGGTCGTAGAGCACCGCTTTGGAGACGCTCTCTGTGTCGCGCTCGGCGGGGCCGAGAAAACGCAGACGATAGCCGCCGCCAAGATTCGCGGCCTGCGCGACGACGCGGGTCAGGCCTTCGTACTCGAGCTGACTTGGCAATGCCGTGGCGGCGACGAAATCCCCGACGGATTCACCGTCTGGGCCGATCACGGTTTGCTCGTTGGCACCTCCGGGCCGGAGAATCCGAAGGTTCCTGCTGCCTCCGAATCCCTGCTCCAGCCTGTCGGCGCCGTCCTCGAGGGTTACGGTCGTGATCGTCCCTGACACGCTGTCAACCAGGATCATCCGGTTGGTTGCTGCCTCGCCGCTGTCGCCCGAGGGCTTGACAAGGGCGGCGAGCACCGGGCTGTTGGCGGACAGTTCGAAGGGGCGCAACAGTGCCGCGTCCTCGGCCAGCGGGGCTGAAGGCAGGGCACAGTCAGCCAGCTCCGTCGCCGCTTCGTTGCGGTAGTCCAGCAGGGCTATGTCCGGGTAACAGGACTCCGTTTCGTCGAGTGCGCCGCTGGCCGCGACGAAGTACGGGTTGAGGTCGGTCATGTCGATCCTCTCCACCGATCCCACTCCGTCTGGCAATTCCAGGTACCGAGGAGCCAGACCGGAGCGGGCTCCGAGCACGCCGCTGGCCGAGAGATCGCCCGAGAACCAATGCAGTATCTCGCCGGAACCGGCCAGCGCCGGGACCTCGAAGCTCAGTTCGTAGACGCCGACCTGGTCCGTTGACAGGGCTGTCTCCGTGATCGTCGCGGGGATGCCGCCGACATATGCTCTTTGCGGCGCGGTCGGGCCGGAAGCCTCTCCGGTCGCGCCGGTGGTTGCGGCCGGATCCGTCGGCCCCATGCCGGCACCGAAGGCCGTGAGAGCCTGGCCGGAAGTGACCTCCGCCGGCGTTTCGTCGGACGCCGCTGCTTGCGACGCCGGCCTGTCAAGGGTGACCTGCGTCGCTTCCGTTGTGCCGTCTTCCGCTGCCATTGGAGCTTCTCCACCGCTTTCCACGGCGAGCGAGTTCGAACCGTTGTGTTTGAACACGTTCGGGCTCGCTTCCGCCACGAGCAACGGCATTGCGCTGCTCTCGGCCTCTCCGCGCTTGACGATGACTTCCGCCCATCCCGGCTCGACCTCCCACGGCACTTGAGCGTTGATCTGATCCGGGGACACGAAGAAGAGGGGAGCCGCGACCCCGTTGATGAGAACTTTGACAGCAGGGTCATCGAGCGTTTCTGGCAGCGGCTTGACAGACGACTGAACGAGAGCGCTCGCAAGGTTCGCGCCCGTTACCGCCACGATGCCACCGTGCGCCACGCTGGCGGGGGCCGGTTGGAAGGACACGCCGTTCACCGCACCGCGAGCCGTGGTCTCGGGTACCTGCGCTGCTGCGAACCCGATCGAGATCGAGAATACGACGATGAGCGCGCCGGGCCGCAGGCATATCCCTGGCGGCCTCCTCGGGAGCAGCATTGCGATCCCGGGAGGGGTCGTGTCGACGCGCCGGCTTGAGATCGATTCCGGGCTGGCTTGGGACCGGGGCTCGCGCAAGAACAATCGCATCACGCAGCCAACCAAACCGACCCGTTGCAAATTAGCACAGAAATCCCGTACGAGCACGGCGGGCGTGTCGGGCGGGTGCGCGCTGCACAGGGCCCTCCAGCGCCCTGGGGACACATGAATTAGCCGACGAATTCCAGTCCGGCCGCTACCGATTCGGCCCGGACTGGTCCAGAGGCGCGCTGGCTGGCGCGAGCGAGCCAGCGGCCAGGGCCAGGGCCGCGGCGGGCACGATGACGGCGACTGGCATCAGCCCAGTTCCGCCGATGCTGTAAGCGCCTTCCACTGACAGCGAATCAATGAAGAAATAAGCCCACAAGGCGACGACGGTCAGGATCGAGGCGAACGCTCCACGCGCTGTCGCACGGCGCCAGAACAGGGTCGCGGCAAACATCGGCAGCAGGCCGGCGAAACCGGTTAGCGCCCACGTGCCCAGCGCGAAGATTGACTGGGACACGACGAGCGAGCAGCCGAAGGCCAGCGCGAGGAACGCCAGGACGAAGAGCCGGCCGAACCAGACTTGGCGATCCTCTCCAAGTCGACCGTGGAAGCCGTAGTGCCGCACGATGTCCTGGGTGAACATCGTCCCGAGCGAGAGGATCTGCGAATCCAGCGAGGACATGATGGCGGCGAAAACGCCAGCGGCCAGGCAGCCGGCCAGCACATCGCTGGTGTTCCCGACGATGAGCTTGACCAACACGGGCCCGTCGAGGGGCGGCGCGAACTCGAGCCGGCCCACCGCACCCAGCGTGACACTGGGAAACCAGATTGCGGCAACGAGAAGCGGGTAAGCGACGATCGCAAGGCGGAACGAAGCCATGCTCCGCGCTGAAAGCCAGTGGGCGTACAGGTGTGGGAACGCGCCGGTGCACAGCGGAAGCAGCAGGAACGAGCCCATCTGGAGATAGGCGAACCGGTCGCCTCCGAAGTCGGTCATGTCGGGGTGCGCAGATCGCAAGCTCTCCATCGCCTCCGTGAGCCCGCCGAAACCCGACATCACCGCCACGTACGCGACGATGCCGAAAGCGAGGAACACGCTCGTCTGCAACGCGTTGACCCACGCCGTGCTCCGCATGCCGCCGTAACTCACGTAGGCGTAGGTCACGGCGCAGACGGCCAGGCTGCCGGCCCAGGCCGGCAGACCTTCCCCGGGGCCGCCGGTCAGCGCGTTGAGCGCGTCGCCACCCCCCTTGACGCCGATCAGCAGGTACGGCAGCATCAGACCGACCACCACGGCAAATAGGAGCGCGCCGAGCGAGTTGGAGCCATATCGGTCCCTCACGAGCTGCACTTGCGTCAGGTAGCCCCGCCGTTTGCCGAGCTGCCACGACCGGATGCCCAGATAGTAGATGAGAAACGGCACGACGATCGCCGTGCTTGAGCCCATTAACGCGAACACGATCACGCCGCGCCGGTAGGCTTCCCCCGACGCTCCGAGCAGCGTGAAGGCCGTCATGTTCGTGCCCAGCAAGGTCATCAGCAGCACGAACGGGCCGATCGAGCGGCTCGCGACAAAGTAGTCCTCGCCCGTCCCGCGAAACAACCGGTGCCCGAACAGCCCGACGCCGAGTACCACGGCGAGATAGGTGCAGAGGACGAGGAGGACCATGCCGGTGCTAGTCCTTACCCCTGTCGGAGGGCCATCCCCGGCTGACGACCGCCCACAGCGTCGCGGTGGCAACGACGCAAAGACCGAGATGGTACGCAAGATTCGAGGGCAATCCAAACAGAAGGCGGTCATCCGCCCACATCCAGAAGTTCTCGAATGTCACGGCCAAGGCGACGAGGGCGGCTACGGGCCAGCGCGGGTGCGAGGGTTCCATTGCGCCTACCTGTCAGGTTTGGAGCCGATGCGCGCGGTTGTCGCGGATTGTCTGTCCGGCAACAGACAGGCCGTTGCTGCCAGAAGCCGGCAGGCGATACCGACTCACCTGACGACCTCCCCGGTACCCCTCTCCATCGCATCTACCACGCGGTCCAATGCATCGAAGAGGGCACGCTCCTCCTCCGGACTTCGGGGGACAGCCCACAAGTCGCGGTGGAAACTCTCGAGGGAGGCATTCCACAGATCCCCTTGGAGAGCCCGTCCGGCTTTGGTGAGATGGACCTGTCGCGCTCGCGCGTCCAGGGGGTCCGGGTTGCGACGGACCCAGCCGCGCTCCTCCATGAGGCGGACCAGTGCCCCGATCGTGCTCGGATCGGAGTAGCAGCGCCTGCACAATTCCTGCTGATAGACGCCATCTCTTTCAGCGAGCAGGCAGAGTACTACGAATTGGTCCGCGGTGACGTCGAATCGTCGCCGCAGTTCGGCGTTCGCGCGGCGGTGAAGCGCCTGATACGCCCGCCGCAGGCGAATTCCAAGCGATTCTGCGAAGGACGGTGACATATTCAAGGGAATTGACTAGCCTACACTTAATCTCTTACCTGGGGAAACTGTTGGGCCGATGGCATTCGAAATCATCCCAGAATTGGTGCTGCACTACCGGGTCATCGGTGCGGAGGGCGCCCCCCGCCTGGTGTTGCTGAACTCGCTTGGCACGGATTCCCGTATCTGGGATGATCTCACGATTAAACTGGGCGGCCGTTTCCGCGTCTTGCAATACGACCAGCGCGGGCAGGGCCTCTCCGACGCGCCGCCCGGACCCTATTCGATTGCCGATCACGCCAAGGACTTGCTGGCGCTGCTCGCGCGCTTGGACTGGGGGCCGACCGTCCTGTGCGGGCTCTCCATCGGGGGCATGATCGCCATGGAAGCGCTCGACCGACAGCCGGGGCTCGTGCGTGGACTGGTTCTGGCGGACACCGCAGACCGCATCGGATCACCGGCGTTCTGGGAGGGTCGCATGGGCGAAATCCGCAGCAGGGGCCTCGGAGCGATCGCCGAACCAGTGATGCAGCGCTGGTTTGGTTCATCCTTTCGCAAGGAGCACGGGACCGAAGTGAGGGGCTGGTCAAATCTGCTCGCACGGGCGCCGGTCGATGGCTACCTTGGGTCTTGTGCGGCGCTGCGTGATGCCGACCTGACGAACGCGGTGGACCGGATCACGGTCCCGGTCCTCTGCCTATGCGGTTCGGAAGACGCGTCAACATCGCCGCCCGCCGTGCGAAGCTTGGCCACAAGGATCGCCGGCGCCGAGTATGCGGAGATCAGTGAGGCAGGGCATTTGACACCGGTCGAGCGGCCGCGCGAGTTTGCCGAGGCGTTGATTGGGTTCATGGAGGTGTGCATTGGTGACTGACGACACTTACGAAATCGGTGAGAGGGTGCGTAGGCAAGTACTGGGAGACGCCCATGTCGACCGGGCTGAGGAGCGCGCGAATTCATTCGACGAGGTCTTTCAGCGATACATAACCGAGGCCGCGTGGGGTTCTGTCTGGTCGCGTCCGCAGCTCGACCGGCGTACCCGAAGCTTGCTGACGATCGCGCTGCTTGGCGCCTTGGGGCACTACGAGGAGCTTGAAATGCACGTCAGATCAACTGGCAACACGGGCGCGAAGGCATCCGAGATTGCGGAGGCCCTCTTGCACGTGGCAGTCTACGCCGGTGTCCCGGCCGCCAACCAAGCCTTTGCCGCTGCCAAGCGGGCGCTGGCCGCCGCTGATTCGCGTGAGGTGTCCGATTGAGAGCCGTGGAAAGACTCGCTACGAGGGACTGGTCTTCCCACCCGACCCAGCACTACCCGCGCTATCGCTCGACAGAGCTGCGGGCGTACAAGAGGCGCTTGGTGCCCTTGCAGCCGTCCCTCTCCGAACTCACCGGCCCCGTCTTCGGTCATGTGGCAGTGGATGCGTCTGATAGCGACCTGACGCGTAACGCTGTCCGTTCGGGAGAGGTGCTTGGCGAGCGGATCATCGTGTCGGGGCGGGTTCTGGACGAGGGCGGCCGGCCGGTTCGAGAGACGCTGGTTGAGGTCTGGCAAGCTAATTCCGCTGGCCGCTACGCTCACCAGGCCGACAACCACGACGCTCCGCTGGACCCGAACTTCACGGGAACCGGCCGGGCCCTGACCGACAGTGAAGGTCGCTATCGGTTCACGACCATTCGGCCGGGAGCGTATCCGTGGCGCAACCACCACAATGCCTGGAGGCCGGCACACATTCACTTCTCGGTCTTCGGGACGGCGTTCGTCCAGCGGCTCGTGACCCAGATGTACTTTCCCGGTGATCCGCTGCTTACACTCGATCCGATCTTCAACTCGACGAGCGACCTGGATGCCCGCAACCGGCTTGTCGCGAAATTCTCGCCGGACCTGACTGAACCGGAGCTTGCCTTGGGCTTCGAGTTCGACATCGTGCTCCGGGGGCAGGCGGCGACACCCATGGAGAGCTAGGCCGATGCCCCCGCAAACTCCTTCGCAGACGGTCGGACCGTTCTTCTCCCATGCCTTGACGCCCGCAGGGAGTCGACCCGGACGAATCCCGGGAAACCGGATCGCCGACGAAGCTGCGCCAGGGGTGCCCATCCGCATCGAAGGCCGGTTGCTGGACGGCGTCGGTGACCCCGTCCCGGACGGCATGGTCGAGATCTGGCAGGCGGACGACGAGGGAGTCTACGGCCGCATTGCGGAAGGATTTCACGGGTTCGGGCGGGCGGGTACGGATCCCGACGGGAGGTTTACGTTTCTGACGATCAAACCGGGACCTGTTGCTCCGGGCATGGCTCCGCACGCCAGCGTCGCGGTGTTCGCACGCGGCATGCTCAACCATGCCTTCACTCGAATATACTTTTCCGACGAGGCCGTTGCGAATGCAGCTGACCCAGTGCTCTCGAGCGTCGAGCCGACCCGGCGCGGAACACTGGTTGCGACTCGCAACGATCGGGACGGAATCCAGTCCTACGAGTTCACGATTCGCCTGCAAGGCGATCGAGAATCCGTGTTTTTCGATGCGTGACGGGGGTAAGGCGGCCAGCCGGCCATGCCGCGGGGGTGCGGAATGACGGTGTCCCCTCTGGACTCGGCGCTTTTCGCCCCGCTGCTGGCGGACGCGGAAACGGCTCAGCTCTTCTCGGACCGAGCGGCGGTGCGCGCGATGCTCGAATTCGAGGTTGCGCTGGCGCGCGCCGAAGAGCGGGTGGGACTAGTCGCGACAGGCGCAAGCACGGCGATCGCCTCGGCCGTCTCTGGGTTAGAGCCGGACTGGCGGCGGCTGGGGAGTGCTTCTGTTGAATCCGGACATCCAGTGGCCGAGTTGGTGGGCCAGATCCGCTCCCGGGCGGGTGACTTCGGGGACTGCGTTCACCGCGGGGCAACGGCGCAGGATGTCATGGACACCGCGCTCGTCATGCGGACCAAGGTCGCCCTCGGCCAGTTCGACACCCGCCTGCGGTCTCTCACGGCCGAGTTGGCCGGGCTGGCGGAACGTCATCGCGGTACCGCGATGACGGGAAGAACGAGATACCAGCAGGCGGTTCCCGTGACGTTCGGGCTGAAGGTGGCCGGCTGGCTGCTTCCCTTGGTTCGGCATCGCGATCGGCTCGCCGCGATGCGACCGCGAATCGAGGTCGTGCAATTCGGCGGGGCGGCAGGCACCCTGGCCGCCCTCGGCAGGAAGGGCTTGGCTGTCACCGAGATCCTAGCGGCGGATCTCGGACTCGGCGTCCCGGCGGCGCCTTGGCATTCGCAACGGGACGGATTCGCCGAACTGGCGAGCTGGCTCTCGTTGTTGACTGCGAGTCTCGCCAAGGTTGGCCAGGACGTTGCTCTGCTCGCGCAGTCGGAAGTCGCGGAGGTCTGTGACGGGAGCGCGGGAAGTTCAAGCGCAATGCCCCACAAGTCGAACCCGGTCCGTTCGGAGGCACTGGTCGCGATTGGCCGCGCGAACGCGAATCTGCTCTCGACCATGCATCAGGCAGTGATCCACGAGCACGAGCGCAGCGGGGGCGCGTGGACGCTCGAATGGCTGACGCTGCCGCAGATGGTGGTCCTGGCCGGAGCCGGCCTCGGCCACGCGCAGGCGGTTGGCGAGTCACTGTCAGCAGATCCCGAGCGCATGCTCAAGAACTTCGGGCTTGGGGGCGGGCTCGCGCTGGCCGAGTCCGCCGTTGCCGCCCTGGCGACCACCATGCCCGCAGGCCAGGCTAGGCAGGTCGTCGAGCGCGCGAGCCAACGAAGTCGCCGGTCCGGTGACGACTTGCTCGCAATCCTCGCGCAAGAAGTGCCCGCCGGTGTCGACTGGTCGTCCGTGGAAGATCCGTCGAATTGGCTTGGCTCTGCGCAGGAATATATCGACCGGGCGATTGCGCTTGCCCGCTCGAACCCCGGTTGACCGCCACTGCCGCGGGCACCTGCTGCGGTCCGGCCGACATCTTCCGAGGGCTGTCCGTGATGGAGCCCGGTACGCTCTGCAATCCCGAGGTGACGGGCCTCGCGAGGAGTGGGGCTGCGTCTGCCCTCGGGTCGCATCCGGTTTTCAGCGATCGTTGGCAAAGCCGGCAGGGGCGTCTACAATATGGCCAGCAGATTTTCCGCCGGGCTGGGCCCGGCCGCTGAAGTGCGCATGGTCAGGATTCTCGGCAATCGCAGGTACGTGGAGATTCCCGGCGATTCCTCCTTCGAACTGCCGCCCCTGATGCTGAAGTCGAACCCCGTGCTGTGCGAGCTCGGCGAACTGGTGGATAGCGCCAGCAGCATCGTCGATTCCGAGGCCCTGATCCCCGGTCCAGCCCAGGACGCCATGGAAGCCGGCAACACGTTGGAGCAGGTCCGTTTCGGGCTCGCGGCTAACCTTGTCGACCAATATCGGCGGTTCATCAGCCACTGGACGTGGGGCGAGTCGGTACTCGAGTGGATCCGCCAGTGCGAAACGAGCTTCGAGACGCAACCGAACCTTCGAGTCCTGCTGCGCCCGGACCTCTGGCCGCATGCCGGCCGGTCGAGCTTCGTGACCTTGCTGCAGGACAAGGATGCGGCCGATTCGCAGATCGTCTTGGAGAACGCGATGGGATTCAGGCTCACTTTCCGTCATCCGCCGCCCATCGAGTGTTTCTCGGAAAAGTTTCTTTTCTTGCTGAACTCGTCGCTAGGTGCGACGGCGTATCGAGCTTGGGCGGGGCGGGAGGACGAGGCGTCCCTGCCTCCGGAACGCTTCCAGTTCATCGTGATGACTGATAAGATTCGCGAGGTCTGAAGCGTCGCGAAGCGGTCAGACGCGTTCGGGTGTTGTTCGGATTTGAAACTCAAGCCCTCCTCGGGATTCAGGAATGAGTCTTGCCCCGGGCCGCCGGGAATCGTTCAATGTAAGGCAGCGCGGCGGAACTGCGGATAGCCTGCCGTCTCCGCCGGTCTCGCCGACAGGCTGTAGCCTCCTCCGGGGATGCGGCCAACAATTTGTTGCACGGCAGCCGCACTGCAGGCCATTGTCGTGCGCGGTTTACAGTGGTTGCATATGGCAATGCAGCGGGTGTCCTGCAGCGGTGGACGGCTAGCGACCAACCACCGAAGGCTGCCCGTAGAGAAGTGTCGCCAACAGACTCAACACGGGCAGTTGCGAGGTGGATGGGCAGTGCTATCTGCATAGGAAATGGCCTTGGCCGAGAGACTCGGCAGCGATGATATTCTGAAATCATTCATGACACTGAAAGAAGCAGAAGAACAATCGGGTCTCAGTTACGAGGAATGGGAGGATCTCACTTTCGAGTATCTGTTCTCAGGGGGCACTGTTGAGGGATTCACAAAGGCTATGGGATTGTCGGAGGCCGCGCAGAACGCATTTGAAGACGAATTCAGTGTCCAGAACCAGCCACGGCGCCCGACGCCCGACACTCCGGTCCGGATTCCCGACACTAGTCCGACTCGCTACATTTCGTTCCAGTTCGCCCTGAACCTCAAGTTCCCGTGGGAATTCTCTGGCGACTGGCACTTCGAGGCGATGTTCTTTGGGTACAAGGAGCCGCGATATGCGAGAGTGGCGGGAACGGGAACCGCAGTCGACACCAACCCGAGTCTCGGGTCCAAGGGGGTGCGCGATATGGCCCAGGTGCTGGCAGACTGGAAGGTCAGACCGCACAGCGGTCCCGTCTACGTCGCGAACCACTACCGCGCTGTTGCTGATCTCGCGTTGTGGGAACTGCAGGAGGGGGAGGGCCCGGCGCTCACCGAGGCCGACAAGATCAACGACTGGATCAGAACGCAGCAGGACATGGAGACGCTGAAAGAGGAGTACCTGAAACCGCTCCGGTTCCAGCTTGGAGCCGCCGAGCAGAAGGCATTCGACGAATGGATGCCGAGCCTTGTCTCATACACATCCTCGTGGAGCACCGAGTACAACCCGGAATACAAACACCTGGTATTCCCGCCCACTTCATCTGATCCCCCCACCTAGAGCCCGCCGACTGATGGCAGTGTGTCTTGCGCGCGACTCGGCGAAAGCGCGGCCGAATCTATGCTCCCCGAAATCGTGAACAGAACGAGCTTTCTGACGTCCGAACAGGCGCTCCGCGAGGCCGTCATGCTATCTGTCGTCAGGCATCTGCAAGATGTGCCGTGCATTCTCAGGGGAGGATCCGCTCTAGCATTCACGCGCGGTCTGAATCGTCACACCACTGACCTGGACTTCGACCTGGGTGAGAAGACCGACATGAAGCCGTTGATCCGAGCAGGCGTGGAGTCAGCGGGCATGAAATGGACTCGGACTAACACGAGCCCACACCGACGGTCCAGGCGGTACTGGGTTGAGTACTCGGACCCGCGAGGAGGCAAGCCGGCGGAGCTGAAGGTCGACACGCATTCCGCCAAGAAGGAATTCGCGGCGAAAGTCCAGGTGGTTGCCGGAATTCTCACCTATAGCGTGGAGGCGCTCTTCGACCAAAAACTAGCTGCGACGAGCAGCCGACTCGAGCCACGCGACCTGTTCGACCTATCATTCATTGCCACCCGCCTAGCGAGTTCGCTGAACGACAGCCAAGTACTCCGCCTGCGGAACTTCATCAGCGATCCAAGACGGCTCGACCGCCGATACAAGCAATTGTTCGACAGAGACGAGGTCTTGCGAGCCATCACCACCTATAAGCGTTGCAAGAAGCAATTCGTAAGCGCAGTTGCGAGCGAGGTTGCGCGACGAGGAATCATTCATCCAGAGCAGAGAATTCGAGTCTCCGACCCGATCTTCCAGAAGATCCTTGCCTACCATCAACGACGTCACGATGAGAGTTCAGATGATCAGCAGGTGGTGCGGGATCGGTTGCGGACGGACGACCGGGACTACAGTTTCTCCCGCTAGAGCTGACCTTCGACTTGGCGGGCACCCTAGCTTAGGCAGCCTTGAAGGCAAGCTTTGTCCAGCCGACTGGAACTCCAGAGGGCGTGGCCATAGGCACTGCGAACCCCATCTGGCGCGAAGGACACACGCGCCAGTCAGCAGGGACGTCGGGGAGCACTGGCTAAGTGTGCTGGAGTAATTCGCGTCCGGATGCCCGTATCCGTCAAAGACAGCTACAATGATTGACCGTACGCCTCGGCCTGAGTGACAGGCACTTCGGGGCGAAGCAAACGAGGAAAAACAATGCCAGAGAAATCGAGTACGGGGCCAGTGCCGGAGCAGGACGTCACGCGCCGCAACTTCATGAAGGGTACGGCCCGAAGCGCCGCGGCGACGGCAGCGGGATTACAGATCGTCAGGCCTCAGGCGTTGCGCGCGCAATCGAACGAGAAGCTCTCGATCGGAATCGTCGGCTGCGGTGGTCGCGGCACGCGCGGGGTCGCCGAGGCGATCCGAGGCAACCCCAGCTACGAACTCCATGCGATGGGCGACCTGTTCGAGGATCAGCTAGAGGGGTCGCTGCGGAGGCTCAGGGACTCCGACGAGTTTGAGCCGGAGGTCAAGAAGCAGATCCAGGTCGCGCCGGAGAACCGCTATCTCGGCTACGACGCCTACAAGAAAGTCGTCGATTCCGGCGTGGACGTGGTCTTCCTGCACACGCCGCCGGGCTGGCGGCCGCTGCACCTCGAATACGCGATCAACGCCGGGAAGAACGTTTTCGCCGAGAAACCCCTTGCCACGGACATGATGGGAGCCCAGAAGGTCATCCGCCTCGCCAAGGAGTCCGAACGCAAGAAGCTCACGGTCATGATCGGCGCGCAACGCCGCTCGCAGAAGGAGTACGTGGAGTCCGTGCGACGCATCCAGGACGGCGAGATCGGCGATGTCGTGGCGACCTATGCGAACTGGATCTCGGGCCCGGTGATCAAGGGAGCGGATTATCAGGAGAGGCTGGACGCGAAGTCGCTAGCCTGGCAGCAGCGGGCCTGGTATTCGCACGTCTGGATCTGCGGCGATCAGATCGTCGAGCAGCATCTGCACAATATCGACGTCATCAACTGGGTGATGGGAGATACCCACCCAGAGAGCGTGGTCGCTTCCGGCGGGGCCATCTGGCGTCCCCGCGAGAAACTGTATGGCAACATCTACGACCACGTGCATTCCGATTTCGTCTATGCCAACGGCGTGCGCATGTCGAGTCATTGCCGGCAATACCCGGACCGCAGGGTGCGGCGAGTCAACGAACTGGTGATCGGCACCCGCGGGCGCTCGACCGTGCGCGACTTGGGCACATCATCCAACACCAGTCCGTACGTGCAGGAGCACATCGACATGGTGGCCTCGATCAATGGCACGGGTCCCTACAGGAACCAGGCCTTGGCGGTGGCTTACTCGACAATGACGGCGATCATGGGTCGAGAATCGGCGTACGCCGGCATCGAGGTGACTTGGGACATGGCGATGAATTCGAAGCAGAATCTCATCCCGGACAACCCGTCTCTGGAAGGCATGCACGAGGTGCCAGAACTCCCGCGGCCGGGTGAGTACGAATTCGTCTAGGCCCGATCTGCCCGGAAGGCCGACATGGACCGCCGTGGATTCCTACGGGCCGGCTTGGCCGCGCCGCTCTTCGGCGCGTCCTGTGGCCGGACCGTGTCAAACGACTCGCCGAAGAGCGGCGTGTCCCATCGCCTGATTGCCCAGGACAAGCGGCATGTCGCCGTCGTGGACCGGGGCGGGTCGGTGGGCTGGTCATGGGTCAATGGCACGGGGGCGCATGACTTGCACTTGCTTCCGAACGGCAACTTGCTGGCGCCCACGTCGCGGAGTTCGATCGTCGAGCTGAGCCCCGAGAAGGAAACTGTCTGGGAGTGGGTGTCCGAGCCCCTGACGGCGGATATCGACAGGGTCGAGATCCATGCGTTCGAGCGCCTTGCCAACGGCTTGACGATGATCGCGGAGACGGGCAACTTGCGACTCTTGGAGGTGGACCGCGAGGGCAGCGTCCGGCACGAGATCCCGCTGCAGGTGGAGAACCCCCACGTGCACCACGACACCCGGCTCGTGCGCGGAACCCCAGACGGGACATACCTGGTTGCCCACGAGCACGATGGCGCGGTGCGCGAGTACGACCGGGATGGCTCGGTGGTCTGGGAATACCGGTTGGAGCTCAACGGACCGGCCGCGCCAACGCACCGCGGTCACGGCACGGCCGTCTACTCGGCGTACCGATTGCCGAGCGGCAACACCCTGATCGGTGGCGGCAACAACAACCGTGTGCTCGAGGTCGATCGCGACGGCAACACGGTGTGGAGTCTCGACAGCGAGGAGATCCCCGGCATCCCGCTGTTCTGGGTGACCCAGTTGCAAGCCCTTCCCAACGGCAATGTCGTCGTGACGAACACCCATGCCGAGGCCGAGGCGCCTCAAATCATTGAAGTTACCCGGGACAAGGAGGTGGTGTGGAGCTTCCTGGACTGGGAGACGTTCGGGAACAATCTCTGCGCCAATATCCTGCTGGATGTCGACGGTCCCGTGATCCGTTGACCCGCTCGCCGCGGCCGTACCGCCCGAAGGCTACCTGCCCGATCGACTCAGGCGGCCTTTGACGCCGCGAGCGGCAGGTTCTCCGCAACCATCGCGGAGTTCTTCAGGTCGGAGTTCACGCAGGCCACGCGGGCGTCCCGGAGAGCCCAGAGGTAGCACTTCTGCGGCACGGAGAGATCCCCCGGCACAGCTTTTTCGATCATCGCGACCCGCCGGGGGTCGTTCGGCTGGTCGTTGTCGCGACCGTGGTGGCATGGCCTGGCCACCTTCATCGCGATCACTCCGAGATCCGCTTCCCGGGCCTTGTCGAGGGCTGCGGCCAGATAGTCTCGATTGACGATGTTGTAGGCGACCATGGCGGCCGAGTATTGCCCCGCTTCCACAGCCCCTTCGAGCACTCCGGCCGGATCGCTGTGCGATGACACCGCGAGGTGGCGCACCTTGCCCGACTTGCGGAGAATCTCGAACGCCTCAAAGATCTCCGGGAACGCGGTGACCTCGTGGGCGCTGTTGGCGCCGTGCGGGACCATCAACAGATCCAGGTAGTCGGTTTGCAGTGCGCGAAGGCTGTTGTCGACGGACTCGATCACCCGCTGGCGGTATTCCGACGGTCGGTCAATCTTTTCGCCGAATTCGGCTTCCATCGCGTTGGCGAGGACTGACGCTTCCAGTTCCCGCTGCTGGCCGCCGAAGTAATGGCAGATGTAGTCCGGATCGAGTGCCTTGCGTCCGGCCAGCTCTTCGTGGACCTTGCGATCAATCCGTTTCCGCTCGGAATCGGCAAGGCTCTTGTAGATTGCCCGGAACAGCGCCGAGCGATTGGTGCGCCAGACGCTGACCTTGGTGTTGACGAAGACGCGGTCGCGCTTCGCTCCGGCGATGACCTTGGCGTAACCCAGTTCGCTACGCCCTTGCCCATAGGCGGGAGCGGTGTCGAGGTAGTTCAAGCCCTGCTCAATCGCTTCCTCGACATGTCTGAAGTTGTCGGGTGAGATCGTGTTGCCGCCGCAGACGATCTCAGACACCATGTAATTCGTCCGGCCAAGACGGCGGTAGGCCATCCCCGGGGCGCGGTTGCGCCACTCGACTCCCTCCTTGGGCGTTGCGGCGGCGGCCTTTTTCTTCAAGGCGAGCGCTATTGCTGCTGAGGTTCCGGAGCGGAAGAAGTCCCTTCGATTCCAAGTGGTTCTGGCGGACATGATCCTATCGTAGGCTACGCGTCGCGGGAGGCCGAGGGGCTCACGCCCCGAGAGCTGAGGCCGACGGTCGCGCTAGACGCTACAGAGCTCCACCGCTTGCCGCAGCGATGTCATCGGATCCCGTACCGGGATGAACTCGTGGGCGAAGTAGCCATCGAATCCCAGGTCGGCGATCGCATTCGAGATCGCCTTGTAGTTGAGCTCCTGCGTGTCGTCGATCTCGTGGCGGCCGGGGTTGCCGCCGGTATGGAAGTGGCCGAGGTAGTCGATGTTCTCGCGGATCATGCGAATGACATCCCCTTCCATGATTTGCATGTGATAGATGTCGTAGAGCAGTTTCACGCGAGGCGACTCCACCCGTTTCATCAGTTCCACACCCCATGCGGTTTTGTCGCACTGGTAGTCCCGATGATTGACCTTCGAGTTGAGTAGTTCCATCATGATGGTCACTTCCTCGTCCTCGGCCTGACCCTTGATGCGGTTGAGCACCTTGGCGGAATTGTCCCAGGCTTCTTCGTCCGACATCCCCCGGCGGTTGCCCGAGAAGAGGATCAGGTTCGGCACGCCCGCCTTCCTGGCGGCGGAGATCAGGTCACGGGCGTTTGCCTCGATACTGGCGTGGTACTCGATGCGGTTCGTCCCGTTCGGAATCGTACAAATGCCGTTTCCGACCGCACAGGTCAGCCCGTACTTCGCGAGGGTCGGCCACTCCTCCTTCCGGAGTAGTTCCACGGACACGATACCCATGTTGGCGGCGTGCTCGCACAGGTCTTCGAGGCTCATGTCTCGGTAACACCACTTGCATACAGACTGGTTCAGGCGTCCGCTCGCCCTTGCGTTCTCGGCAGCGAGACCGGCGCGCGTGGCGCCGGAAAGGATCCCGAAGGAGGCTGCCGCCTTCAGTGCGCCGCGTCGCGTCGTCGGGTTGCTGGCAGGGTTGGTCATGGCCCTTGGATTCTAGCACCCGCCAGTGCGATCCTCGGATCCGAAAATGAGGGATCGGGCGGGTTCGGAGAGGCCGGGATGTCGTCCAGCCGCCCTGCTCCGGCAGCTTCAGAGGGTCTTGCCCGTGATCGTGGCGTAGGCTTCCAGATACTTCTCCGAAGTGTTCCGTACGACATCGTCGGGCAGTCCAGGCCCGGGGGGCCGCTTGTTGAATTGCACCTCTTCCAGGTAGTCGCGGAGGTATTGCTTGTCGAACGACTCCTGCCCGCGACCCGGTTGGTACAGTTCCAACGGCCAGTACCGGGACGAGTCCGGGGTGAGCACCTCGTCGCCCAGAACGATCTCTCCGTCGAGCGTGCCGAATTCGAGCTTCGTGTCTGCCAGGATCAGCCCGCATGCGAGACCGTGCTGAGAGGCGCGGTCGTAGATATCCAGTGTGAGGTCGCGAAGCCTGGAGGCCGTCCCCGCTCCCACGATCTGGCTGGCCTCCTCGAAGCCGATGTTCTCGTCGTGGCCCGTCTCGGCCTTCGTTGCCGGCGTGAAGATCGTTTCTGGCAGCTTCTGGCACTCACGCAAGCCCTCCGGCAGGCGGACCCCGCACACGGAGCCTGTCCGTTGGTAGTCCTTCCATCCGGATCCAACGATGTACCCGCGCGCGACGCATTCGATCGGAAACATCTCCAGGCGCTTGACCAGCATTGACCGGCCTTCCAGTTGATCGCGGTGCTTCTGGAGATCATCCGGATATTCATCGATATCGGCGGTAATGAAATGCGTTCCGATGACATCTTCGAGCAATTCGAACCAGAAGATCGTCAGCTGGTTGAGGACCTCGCCCTTGCGGGGAATCGGTGTCGGCAGGACGACGTCGAAGGCCGAGATGCGGTCGGAAACAACGATCAGGAGGCGGTCTTCGCCGACGGCGTAAAGGTCGCGAACCTTGCCGCGGGAAAGCAGTGGGAGTTCGGGTATGTTCGATTCGATCAGGACGTTCGGCATGGTGTGTGAGTATATGCGGTTTCTGCAACGGATCCGCGGGCGGTTGAAGCGCACCGCGGACTCCGCGTGCGGGTCAGGTCTTCGCCAGCGCGGCCCATACGGCCGGCGGGCTCATCGGCAAGCGCTGCATCCGCACGCCCACCGCGTCGTGGATGGCGTTGGCAACGGCAGGGAGCGGCGGAACGATGTTCGCCTCGCCCACCCCGCGCACGCCAAACGGATGCCCCGGATTGGCGACTTCGACGATGCAGGTGTCGATCATCGGCAGGTCGAGCGTTGTCGGCATGCGATAGTCCAGCAAGGTGCTGTTCCTCATCGTGCCGTCCTCGCCCATGAAGTATTCCTCGTTCAGTGCCCAGCCGATTCCCTGGACCGAACCGCCCTGCATCTGCCCCTCGACATAGCTCGGGTGCACGGCCTTGCCCACGTCCTGCACGGCCGTGAACCGCACGATGTCGACTTTTCCGGTCTCGGGATCGACTTCCACGTCGACAATGTTGGCGGCGAAGGATCCGCCAACCCCCCGCGGCTTCACCGTGGCGCTGGCGCTGATCGGACCGCCCGTCCGGCTGGCCTGGGCGGCGAGTTCTTGGAATGTCGCGCTGCTTCCGTTGGCGGTGTAGGTCCCCTTGGAGTGCTCGACTTGCTCCGGCTCCACCGCCCACAGCATGGCTGCGCGAGTCTTCATCTCGTCCACCACCTTTTGAGCGGCGTCGTGCGCGGCCCAGCCGGTCGCAAACGTCGTGCGGCTGCCCCCGGTCACCGACGTGAAGCCCACCGAGTCCGTGTCAACGACTTCCGGCAAGATGTCCTGCGCGGAAATGCCTAGGACCTCGGCGGCTTGCATTGCGATCGATGTTCGTGTACCCCCGATATCCGTTGACCCCTCGACGAGATTGACCGTGCCGTTGGTGTTCACGTTGAGCGTGCAACTCGATTCCAGCCCGGCGTTGAACCAGAATCCGATTGCGACGCCGCGGCCTTGGTTGGGCCCGACCAGCGGGGCGCTGTAGTGCGGATGGTTCTTGACCGCTTCGAGGACCTCCACGCACCCGATGCGGCGGAACTTGGGTCCGTCGGCGCGTCGGGTTCCTTCCCTGGCCGCGTTGAGCAAGCGGAATTCGACGGGATCAAGTCCGAGCCTCAACGCCACTTCGTCGATCACCTGCTCGGCTGCGAATGCTGCCTGGGGGGAGCCGGGCGCCCTGTACGCCGCGCAGCTGGGCTTGTTGACCACGACGTCGTAGCCGTCGACCGCGACGTTCTCGCAATCGTACGCCGCGAACACACACATGCCCCCCGGCACCACAAATGATCCCGGATAGGCGCCGGCCTCGTAGGCAAGCTCGGCTTCCATGGCCTGGATCTTCCCGTCTGCAGACGCTCCGATCTTCACCCGGGTATGGGTTCCGGCCGTGGGGCCGGTTCCGAGGAACACCTCTTCGCGCGACATGACGATCTTGACCGGCCGGCCCGTCTTTCGCGACAGCAGGGCCGCGACCGGTTCCATGTATACCGGGATCTTGCCCCCGAAGCCGCCGCCGATCTCGGTCGGTGTCACCTTCACTGTGGAGACGGGGATGTCGAGGATGGTCGAGACCACGTCGCGCACGACGAACGCCCCCTGCGTGCTGCACCACAGGAGCAGGCGGCCGTCATGGTTCCACAAGGCCGTCACCGTGTGCGGCTCAATGTAACCCTGGTGCACGGTGGCGGTATCGAAGGAGCGCTCGACAATAGTGTCCGCTCGGGCGAAGCCCGTTTCCACATCGCCCTTCGTCCACCGGAAGTGTTCGGCCACGTTGGAGCGGCGATTGGACTCCTCGCCGAGTTCCTTCGTGACGAGGTCGTCATGCAGGAGCGCGGCTTCCGGGCGCATCGCGTCCGGAGCGGTCAGCGAGCATGGCAGCACGTCGTACTCGATGTTGATCGCGCTCGCCGCCTCGAGCGCAACATGCGCGTTGCTTGCCGCGACAGCCGCCACGGCATGGCCCTGGTACAGGACCTTGTCCTTCGCCAGAACGTTGCCGTGGACGTAGGCGAGCGGCGTGTCCCCTTCACCGACATCGACGATCTTGTCCCCTGCATCGGGGAGGTCGCCCGCGGTCATGACCGCATGGACGCCGTCCATTTGCTCCGCTCGGGAGGTATCAATCGACAGAATCCGCGCATGGGCGTGCGGACTGCGCAGGATCGCCCCGTGCAGTGTGCCCGGTAGCGTAACGTCGGCTCCATAGACCGCCCTGCCCGTGACTTTGTCTGCTCCGTCATGGCGCACGGGGCGCGACCCGACGATATCGAACGTTTGATTGGCCAGCACCATGTTGGGTTCGTACCCGTTCGCGGCTGCCGGGCCCGGCTTGCGGTCCTGCCCGGTGGTCTCGGAATCTGTCGCTGCGACGGTCATGTTGAGGATTCCTCCCTGCAGAGAGATGCCGTTGCCTGGACCGACCGTACGATCTTGTCGTAGCCGGTGCAACGGCAGAGGTTGTTCGCCAGCCAGAGGCGGATTTCATCCTCGCTCGGGTTGGGATTTTGGTCGAGAAGCGCCTTCGATGCCACGATGAAGCCGGGTGTGCAAATTCCGCACTGCAGGGCGGCACCCGTGAGGAAAGCGCTCTGGAGATCGTGCAGGGCGCTGCCCTTCGCGATACCTTCGACCGTGAGGATCTCGGCACCCTCGGCTTCGGCACCCAGCACGAGGCACGCCGGCACGATGCGGCCGTCCATCTCGACGGTGCACGCTCCGCAGTTGCCGTCGTTGCAGCCTTCCTTTGTGCCGGTGAGCCGCAAGACGTCGCGCAGCACCTCCAGCAAGGACTGGCGCGGCTCGCACAGAAACTCGGCAGGCTGCCCGTTGATCGTGGATCGAACGTGAATGGACTGCATTGACCAGACTCTCCTTCTCACGCCAGCGTCCCGCCGGCCCGCAGCACGGCCTTTTCGAGCGCACGGCGGGTCAACACTTCGCACAAGTGCTTGCGGTACTCGGCGGTCCCGCGCATGTCGGTAATCGGTCTCGCCGCGGCCTTGGCCGCCGCCGCCGCCCTGGCGATGACCTCGTGTTCGACCGGTTGGCCGCGGAGCGCCACTCCGGCTTTCTCGACAAGCAGCGGCGTGGGCGCGACCGAGGCCAACGCGACGCGGCCGTCACGGAATGTCCCGTTGCCGAGTGTCACCGAAACGCCCGCGCCTGCCACGGCGATGTCCATCTCGTTCCTCGGGATGAATCGCAGGTAACATGCCCCGGAATGCTCTGGAGGGGGTGGCACATGAAGCGAGACGAGGACTTCGTTGTCCGCCATCGCGTTGCGGCCGGGGGCGATGCAGAACTGGTCGACCGGCAACTCGCGCTCGCCCCGGACGGAGGCGATCCGGCACACGGCACGGAGAGCGATCAAGGCAGGCACAGCATCCGCGCTCGGAGCGGCGTTGCAGAGGTTGCCGCCGACGGACGCCCGGCCCTGGATCTGTGTGCCGCCGATCATCGACACCGTGTCTATCAGGCCCGGATAGGCTCGTGACACGGTCGCGTCCCCATAAATCCGGTAGCATGGCACGGCCGCTCCTAGGGTCAAGCCATCGGAGGTGCCGAAGCGCAGTTCGTTCAACTCCGGCACGTGCTTGACGTCGACCACGGCACCGTTCCGGCAGTGACCCGCCCGCATCTGCACCAGCAGGTCCGTACCGCCGGCGAGCGCACGGGCCTGCTTGCCGAATCGATCGAATAGCCTGAGGCACTCGTCAAGGGTCACTGGGCGGTGGTATTGAACCGAGTGCAAGAACCGGATCCTCCTTCGGCGCGGGACGCCGACCCTCCCGCGAGAACTGCGGCGGGAGTGTCGGGTAGCACTCCATTATATGTGGCTATCCGCGGGCTGCCTCTGCCGGGCTGCGGGACCCGAAATACCGGACGCCCGGCGGCTTTTGTGGGCTCGCGAAACACCGTTCGGGTGCATTTGACATTCCGTTCGGCGGGAGCGACCATCTAAGGGTAAGCTTTCCTGCCGCAAGAATGCCTTCGTCAATCGTCTTGGTATTGAGGGGCGGATGAAAGCCAGCGAGGTTTCCTGTGCGCACCTCCGACCAGCCTGACGAGATCAGACAGGCCGCGATCGAGACGGAGCAGCTGTTCAGTGAATACTCCCCCAGCTTGGTTCGCTACTTGCGAACCGGCCTGCGGGACGCTACAGAGATCGAAGACCTCGCCCAGGAGACCTTCATCCGCTATTTCCAGGCCCGTTCCAACGGTGAGAAGATCGAAAACCCCAAGGGGTGGCTCTACCGCGTGGGGCGTCGGCTGGCGGTGGACCATGCCAAGAAGGCGAGGCCGGTCCTGCTTGACGACGAGGGATGGAGAGGAGTCGAGGCGGGTCGGGCCGAGCCGGCTGGTGCCGACGATGGGGAGCAATCGCAGCGCTGGTCGCATTTGCCGTGGCACGTGCTGAGCGAGATGGAGAAAGAATGCTTGTTGCTGCGGGCGGAGGGACTGACATTCCGAGAAGTTGCAGACGTTTTGGATGTGTCGATGTCGAGCGCTGCCAGTTACGTGGCTCGAGCGATCAAGAAGTTTCAGCGAGCGGTTCCAAAAACTAGTGAGACACCTGACCACAGACGAACTACTCCTCTACGCTGAAGGCGAGCTAGGGGACCGTGCGCTTTGCCGACACGTGCGGGACTGCGTCGACTGCAAGGCCCAGTTGGTGGACGTCCAGGAGACGTACTTCCATGCCGCCTCCGCGATCCGCGCACAAGCGCTTGAACTTAGTGCGGAGCCGACCCAGTTGCACCGCCTCCGGGTCCGCCTCGCCGCAGAGGCCGAATTGCTTGCCGCGCATCTGAACACGGAAGACCTGCTGATTTCCGTGGAGAGCGAGCTGGAAGGCGACCGCCAGACGCATCTCGCGGCCTGCGTTGCTTGCCAGAACCGGGCGGCCGACTTGCACATCAGGCTCGCCGAGATCGAGTGCGAACTGCATTCCCGGCTGGCCCTTGAATTGCCAACCGAGCGTAGGGCCGCAGCCCTGGCGGCGTTGCGCAAGCGGCTGGCCAAGGAAGTGGAAGCCAAGACCGCCGCACGGGCGGGGAAATGGCATTGGGTGCCGCGGCTTACCCTGCCAAGGATTCCCGCCTTCGCTTCGTTTGCGCCGGCGGCCGCGATGGCGGTTTTGGTTGCGTGGGTCGGGTGGAACGCGATCTCCGGACCCGAAAGCGCGAGCGTGCAGCCCGAGATCCAGACGGCTGCCGTTGTCCCGCCAGCCCCAGCGCCCGCGCCTGGACTGCCCCTGGCGACAGAGCAGGCCTCGCGACCGGACTCAGTGCCGGCTGGTTCCCGAGGTCTCGAACGCATTTCGGTTGAGCCGTTGCGCACCGCGCCGCCAGAATTGGAATTGCTAGCCGGGACACGCGCTCCGGATCTTGAAGCCACGCTGGTGGCCATGCCGGCGTCCCTGGGTATCGCGTTGCCGCAGTTGTCTGACTTCCCCGCTCCCCAGGTGGATGCGCCGGTTCAGTTGGCGGTTGCGATCCCCGTGCCCCTGCCCGTTCGCACAACTCCGCCCGCACCCGATTCCCTGGCCGCTGTGGCCGAAGGTAGCTGGCTGCTCGCCAAGACTGGATTGTGGAAGGAGTCTCTCGAGGCTGGCGGTTCGGATGGTCGTATCCGCTTCGCCGGCATCGTGGACACGGACCGGGATCGCATTGAGATCGAGAGCAAGCTCCGCAAGGCTTCAGACTGGCCGCTGACCTTCTCGATCGAGGTTCGCCCGGCGCTGGCGGCGCCATCCACTCCGCTAGCGGCCGTCAGCAACCTGGACCGTCCTAGCGGCGGTTTGGTGCGCACTTCCTTGCTGCGACACTACGAGGACTCCGCGCGCCGTTCGTTCCGTGCGTTGGACCGAGGCCGCCTTGAAGGCGAGCTTGATCGCTATGTGAGCGGCGTGTTTCGAGCTGAGTCGGATCTGCTGGCTCATGTGCATGCTCTCCACCGCCTGCTCAACCGTCCCGGCATCGCCTCGGTGCGCGAGACGGACGCCTTCCAGAAAGTGGTTCGGTTCCATTTGGATGGCATTGTAGGTCGCGAGGACGGGATCTACCGGCGGTTGCAGGAAGTCCTGCCGAGACAGTACTGGGCCTATAGCGGGTCGCGAGCGGAATCACCGGACGGGACCAGCCTCGGCGCGCTGAGCCGGGATTTGCTGGCTGACACCCTGGCGCTCGACCGTGTGCTGACCGCCATGTTCTTTGGAACGAGCGAGGCGATTGACGCGCGGGAAACCAATCTCTCGAGTGCCGACCTGCTGAAGCGGGTCCGTCGGCGCGCCCTGCAGTTGCGCGCTGCCCTCAGGTAGCCGCTAGACTGAATCTACAGTGTGCCACGCCTGCAAGTGTGGCTTCGCGGCCCTGGCGTTGCTACTCGCCTTCCTGGATGGCGCATCCGGTCAGAGCGGAGTGGTTTCCGGCCACGTCTTGGGGGAAGGTCAAGCGCCGCTGGCTGGCGTCGAGGTCCAGCTGATCAATCTCGGCAGTGCCCAGGTGCTGCGTGACGGCACGGGCTCGGACGGCGCGTTCCATTTCACGGGCGTCACCGCTGGCAGGTATTCGCTGTCAGCGATTCGCGATCGCTACACGGCGTGGCGCAGCGATCCCTTCGACGTGCTCCCGGGCATCCCCGTGGAGGTCCCGCCGATCCTGATGCGGCGTCTGCAACCGGCCTTGACCAACCCGCGATCGGGTCTGGAGGAGATGGCGCTGGAGTACGGCCTCGTGCGGGAGCAGATCGAGGCGCTGCCGGTCGTGGTTGGCTCCGACGGCCGCACGACCGTGGACAAGTTGCTCCATCTGGTGCCCGGAATGAATCCGGCGCGGGCGCTGGATATCGATCCGTTCACGGGCCGGGCGGCCGGGGTCTCGGCCAACGGATCACGACGCTCGTTCATCAACTACAAGCTTGACGGTGCCTTGAACAACGCGCAGAACCGCATCACTGGAGCCCAGGCCGCGAATCTGGGGCCGGTCCCGGAAGCGATGGAATCCCTGCGGGTCATCACTCACACCTACTCGGCCAGCGAAGGTCGCAACGCAGGCGCCGTGGTAGCTGCGAGATTCCGTTCCGGGGATGATTTCTGGCACGGCCAACTCCGCGGCTACGTCCGGCCGCCTTGGAACGAGGCCTTCGGTGCGTTCGACGGGTCCCGGGACCGGGTTGGCGGCTGGGTCGGCGGCGGCCAGATCGGCGGGCCCCTGAATCCCCGTCACAAGCTCTTCGGTTTCATCGACGGCGAGGGATGGCTGACCAATCGCAACCACCGTTCGTTGCGGCGGGTGCTGAGCGACAACGAGCGGGTCGGCAACTTCTTCGGTTTCGAGCGCGTGCCGATGGACCCCCTGAGCGGACACGAATTCCCGAACGGAAAGATCCCAGGCTATCGCCTCGACCTGCTGATGCAGCGGTACCTTGACACGTTCGTGCCTCGCGCCAACCTGGAAGGCGGCTGGCTTCAATCGGACGAATCGCTCCGCAGTCACGGCCAGGTCGCGCTGGTTCGCATCGACAGCCAGGGCAAGCGCTTCGCGCACTACCTGAGCCACTATGTCTACGCCAATCGCGTAGTCGAGCCGACGGCAGAGGCTTTCACGGTCTCGCCCGGCACAACGGAGAACCGCCGCCAGGTCTCGAACCATGCGCAGTACGCCCTGACCCACACGGTTTCGCCGGATTTCTGGCACAGGCTGAGACTGGCCATGCAGCGCCTGAACAGCAGGCAGGAGCGGGGCCACCAATCGTTCAGGAGCGTCACGGCCGAGGATTTCGGATTCGACTACTCGGGACGCGACCCCACGACGATTCCAAACGTGCGCCTTTGGCACGACACGGGACAGCTGCAGTTGCATGTCGCGCCCTTCGTCGACTCCGAGCACTCCGCGCAAACCACGCTGCAACTCGGCTATGACCTGGAACTCCGGCATCGCGGGCAGACGGTACGGGCGGGCCTTCTCGCGCAGCAAGGGTCCTGGCCATTCAGCCACACGGAAAACCACGCGGGGAGCTTCAGCTTCCCGTCGCCGCCCGAGCCCCCTTCGCGTTTCCGCGGCCAGGGACTACGGGACCTGCTTCTTGGCTTGCCCGGCGAGTACCGGTTGCAAACCCCTCGCAGTCTCGATCTTGGCTGGCAGGAGTTCGCCGCGTACGCGGAAGCGGACATCCGGCCGTGGCGCGATCTGAAGGTCACCCTCGGCGTCCGCTTGGAGGACCAGCCCCCCGCGACCGACGCCTTGGATCGCCTGATGACGTTCCGCGAAGGCACGCAGAGCCTCCGTTTCCCGGATTCGCTGCCGAATCTCCTGTTTCCCGGTGACGCCGATCCCAACGGAGGGATTGTGCCCCGCTCGACAATCGTGAGCCGTGGCCGCAACTTCTCGCCCCGAATCGGCATCGCGTTCTCGCCATCGTGGGACGGTCGGATGTCACGCTGGTTGCTCGGCGAGTCCGGACGCTCCGTGTTCCGGGCCGCGTATGGCGTGTTCTACGACCACGGCACGTTTGCCGGATCCAGCGCCGCCGCGCTCTTCCAGGCAACGTACCCGCCCTTCAGCAACGACAACCGGTTCGCCCTGCGCAACCCCGAAGGGGCCTTTCAAGCTCCCTTGAAGGCGCTGCCCAGCCTTGAACCCTCGACCTTCCGGCCGGTGGTCGTCCGGTATCCGATCCTGGTGTTTGACTCCCACTTCGTAAACGCACTCGCCCAGCACTGGAATCTCAGTTGGCAGCGGCTCCTGCCGGGGCGCGTGTTCGTCACCGGCAGCTACCTCGGAACCCGCTCCCGGAATCTGCAGCAGCAGCGGGAGCTGAACGACTTCGTGCGGAACCCGTTGCGCAGCTTCGGGTCCGTCCGCTACATGCGACGGTTTTCGCGGTTCGCGAACATCCGTTCCATCGAGAGTTCGGGCGGGGCGCGTTACGAAGCCGTGCAAGTCAGGGCCAACCGCTATCTTCACCGCGGGCTGGCTCTGGACATCGGCTACAGCTGGAGCCAATCGTTCGACAACGGCAGCAGCGTGCTTGGCGATGAACTCGTCGGAGAGGAGTGGACCCACTCGAACTTCGACCGCCGGCATTCACTGACCGCGATCTGGCAGTACCGGCTGCGCATTCCGAGGCGCTTGTCAGACCGGGTGCGCTGGGCGGATCTGTGGACCGTGAGCGGCATATGGCGCTGGCGGTCCGGCCTGCCTCTCGACATCCGCCAGACCGAGGATCCCACGTACACGTTCGAGCAGGTCGGGCGCCCGGACCGGACCGGATCCTACAGCCTGCTGAATCCGAGCACGGTCCGTTCCTTCCAGCGAGAGGACGGCCGGGTGGCCATCGGCCGGTTCGCGTTCAACCCGACGGCATTCCAAGCCGTTCGCCCGACTAGCTTCCTGGAAACCCGGCAGGGCACATCGCGCCGCAACGAGTATCGCCAGGCGGGCTTCCAGCAGTGGGACCTGCGCATCGCAAGAGACTTCCGGGCGGGCGAAACCTTCACGACGGAAATCGGTTTCGACCTGCTCAACGCATTCGGCAACCGCAACTGGGCCGCGCCGTTCGCCAACGTCGATCACGTGTATTTCGGGATCGCGAGGATGGCCGGCCTGGGCCGTACTCTCCAGACGGTCGTCCGGCTCCGGTTCTAGGCCAGGACGACGTGCGATTTGAACAGGCCGACGCTTTCGAGCGCGGATCGGACGATCGCGCTGCTGGTGGCGGAAGGGCGCGTCAACGGCAGCCTGAAGCGGGCCTCGTCCAGCAAGCCCATCATCTCCATGGCGACCTTCACCGGTCCCGGGCTGGTCTCGCAGAAATTGGCGTTCATCAGCGGCAGATAGCGCCGGTGCAACGTCCGCGCCTGAGCGAAGTCTCCCGCGAGGGCGTAGTCGCATAGCGTCGCCATCGGCCCCGGGATCTCGTTCGAGGCGACCGAGATCACGCCCACGCCTCCGAGAGCCATAAGGGGCAGCGTGACGGCATCGTCCCCGGACAGGACCGCGAAGCCGCTGGGCACGATCTGGCACACGTCGGCCATTTGCCCGATGCTGCCCGATGCCTCCTTGACGCCGACAATGCCGGGAATTCCGGCCAGGCGGCCCAGTACATCGGGCGTGATGTTGCAGCACGTGCGTCCGGGCACGTTGTAGACCACGATCGGCAGATCGGTCGCCCCGGCCAGTTCCGCATAGTGCCGGTACAGGCCCTCCGCCGTGGGCTTGTTGTAGTAAGGCGTAACCGAGAGTAGTCCCTGTGGCCCCAAGGCTTGCAGGTCGGCGGCCAGGCTCACGATTTCCGCTGTGTTGTAGCCTCCGCAACCGGCCACCACGGGTACACGCCCGCCGGATTCCTCGATTGTCACCGCGACAAGACGGAGATGTTCGTCGCGCGTTAGCGTCGGACTCTCACCGGTGGTGCCGCCCGGAACCAGGAAATGGATGCCATCGTCGACCTGCCGCCGAACGAGCCGGCGCAGCGCGGGCTCGTCCAGGGATCCGTCAGCCGCGAACGGAGTGATGAGAGCGGTTCCACAGCCTTTGAACATAGGAGTCTCCGGGGGCGCGTGCCCATTCTCTCACGTCGGCGGGGCTGGTAGGATGCAGGCATGTGGTCTGGTCCCGCTCGCGTCCCGACCGGATGAAGCGGCCGACTACCAGCCGAGCGCTCGATGTTTCACTATTGCTGTCAAGCGTGCGGGGCCGCCCTGATTGTCAGGGTGCCCTTCAAGGGGCGGCTGGTGTGGACCATCGACGAGCAAGACCCAGATTTCAGCGACACGTTCCCCGAGCCCCGGGGCGAGTTCGGGAATGCCAAGCTGGTGTGTTCGTCCGACGTGCTGCACGACACTGGATTCCATCTCATCGACGGAGCCATCGAGAAGAACCTGGCGTCCAAGGCCTGGGGTTGACGCGGAGCGCGACGAGTCAGTCGCCTGCCGTAATCGCCGCGACCGTGTCCTTGCGGAAGCGAATCACCGCTTCGATCACAAGCCAGATGCTCAAGACAAAGATCGAAGCGGCGACGCCGAGGAGCAGGAACTGCCCGCCGGTCGAGTACCGCTGGATGTCGATGACCATTGCCACGATCGTTACCGTCAGCATGAAGGCCATGGGCACGAGGGTGTACCAGTAGTTGCGTCCCTTTTGCCGCAAATAGATCGTTACCGCCAGGAGCGTAAGCGCCCCCAGCACTTGGTTCGTGCTGCCGAACAGGCTCCAAAGGGCCAGGCCCACCGGCTGGCCCTCGATCTCGTAGAACGCGAAGAAACCGATCAGGATCACCGCCAGCGTGGAGGCGACGTACCGCTGGCCAATGGCGGGCATGTTGATTGAGTGGGAGATTTCCTCAATGTTGTAGCGCAGGAGCCGCGTGCCCGAATCCAACGACGTGAGCGCGAAGGACACTGCGACGAGCGCGATGAACGCCTGCGCGAGTTCCATGGGGATCCCCAGCGAACTGAGGAACACGGCCGTGCCATCGATGAAGGCCTTCATCTTCTCGGCCAATCCGCTTGCCGACCCCCAGCTTGCATAGTGCTCTGACCAACTCTCAGCTGACCGGAAGCCGGCGGTGCAAGCGAGCACAGCGAGCAGGCCCAGCAGCGACTCGCCCACCATCCCTCCGTATCCGATCGCCACGGCGTCGGTTTCCTTATCGATCTGCTTGGAAGTCGTTCCGGAGGAGACCAGGCCGTGGAAGCCGGAGATGGCGCCGCAAGCGATCACGATAAACACGAAGGGAAAGATCGGAGGCGCTCCCGCCGGACTGGCGTCGAGCACCGGCGCGGCGAATTCGGGACGCATCACGAACAGGCCGATATACGCCGTGCCCAGCCCCAGGTAGAGCAGCCAGGAATTCAGGTAGTCGCGTGGCTGAAGAAGTGCCCAGACCGGCAATGTCGAAGCCGCGAAAGCGTACACGAGCAGGATCACGATCCAGGTGTCGCCGCCGAGATCCGGCCTGCCGATCCCGAGACCGACTCCGACCGAGGCCAGCATCAGGACGAATCCGATCACCGTCAGCCGGACGACCGAGACGCCACGCTTGTAGACGAGCCAGCCGATAACGATTGCGATTCCGATGAGGGAGAACGTCGGGAAGACGGACTCGGGATAAAAGTCAACCGTGAAGAGACCGGAAACCGTGCGAACGAACACGCCCATGACGAGGCAGATCAGGAAGAGGATGATGAGCAGGAAGATACCCTTCGCCCTCCGGCCGATCAAGTCCTCCGCCACTTTGCCGATGCTCATGCCGCGATGGCGCATCGATACCACCAGGGCACCGAAATCGTGCACCGCGCCGATGAACAGGGTTCCAAAGACCACCCAGAGCATGCCCGGCAGCCAGCCCCAAATCACGGCGATCGCGGGCCCGAGCATGGGCGCCAGGCCTGCGATCGAGGCGTAGTGATGACCGAACAGGACGACGCGCCGGCAAGGGACGTAGTCGACACCGTCTTGCATGGCGTGTGCGGGAGTGGTCGCCATCGGGTCCAGTTGGAAGATCCGCGATCCCAGGTGCCGGGCGTAGAAGCGATAGACCACCACGTACACGATCAGGCAGCAGACGGCGGCTAAGGCGGGTTGCATATGAGTCAGGGCCTCCTCGAATTGGCTTTCGGTATGATAGCCTTTCCTCGGTGGTCGAACGCTGGCGCTCCTGAACTGATCGAAGCCGATTTCCGTTCCCCGTGCGGCGCAGCCGGTTCGGTTGCACGATCTGCCGCAGTCGGGCGTCTTGCAGACAGAGTTCCGGACGCTCCTTAGAATAGGAAGAGCATGAGTAGTCGAGAACGGCGTCGTAATCGAGGTTTCTCGTTGATCGAGCTCCTGATCGTGATCGCAATCATTCTGATCATCAGCGCGGTTGCGATCCCACGCATTACCAGCACCAAGCGGATGGCCAACGAGGTTGCCGCGATCAAGTCTTGCCAGACGATCAACACCGCCCAGATCCAGTATTTTGCGCAGTTCGGCCGGTACGCCGCGACGCTGGCCGAACTCGGCCCCCCGCCTGGGGATGCCGGCCCGTCGCCGGCCTCCGCGAATCTCGTGGACGAGAATCTGGTCGACGGCATCCACCTCGGCTACGCTTTCTCGATGATCGGCACGCCCGCCGGGTACTCGGTAAATGCCGATCCGCAGTCCCCGGACTCGGGTAGCCGAACCTTCTACACCGACCACAGCGCAACAGTCCGTTTCCGCTACGGAACGGAACCGGCGTCGGATACGGACCCGCCTATCCAATAGCTGTCGGAGACTTTCTGCTACTGTCCCGGTAGCGGCGCGCTGGAACGACAAGCGGTCGTGTGAAACGGCCGAGACACGTCGAGATCCCCGCCCCGGACGTCGCGCTTTCAAGAGTGCCAAATGTCGAACGTCCCCGAACTCGAGGCCCGGCTCGAATCGCGAAGCGCGCGTGCAGGGGTGGTGGGTCTCGGCTACGCTGGCCTACCGCTGGCTGTCGAGGTGGCTCGCGCAGGATTCGAGGTCATCGGAATCGACATCGACCCGGACCGGGCCGGCCAGATCAATCGTGGCCGCTCGTACATGCCGGATGTCGACCCTGGCCTGCTGTTGGAAGCCGTCTCGTCGGGACGGCTGCGGGCCACAGCCGACTACGAGTCGATCGGGGCGTGCGATGCGGTGTCGATTTGCGTTCCGACTCCGCTGAGGAAGACGCGCGACCCCGACCTCACCCATGTCCTGGAGGCAGTCCGCTCGCTCCAGACGCATCTGCGGCCAGGGATGCTCGTCGTTCTCGAGTCCACCACCTATCCCGGCACGACCGACGAGGTTGTGTTGCCGATCCTTGAAGAGAGCGGCTTGCGGGCCGGCGAGGATTTCTTCCTCTGCTATTCGCCGGAACGCGTCGATCCGGGCAATTCCCGCTACGGTACAAGGAACATCCCCAAGGTGATCGGGGGCGTCACGAGCAACTGCCTGAGGATGGGGAAGCTCTACTACGGGCAGGTGATGGACACCGTCGTGCCCGTGTCGTCGACGCTGGCGGCCGAGGCAGCCAAGCTGCTGGAGAACACCTTTCGCATGGTGAACGTCGGCCTCGCGAACGAAACGGCCGTGCTGTGCGACCGGTTGGGAATCGATGTCTGGGAAGTCATCGAAGCCGCCGGTACGAAGCCATTCGGGTTCATGCCGTTCTATCCGGGGCCTGGACTCGGCGGACACTGCATTCCCGTGGACCCTCATTTCCTTGCTTGGAAATCCAAGCAGGCGGGATTCGAGCCGCGTCTGATCCAGTTGGCTTCCGAGATCAATGGCGGCATGCCACGCTACATCGTCGGCCGCATCCAGTCCGCCCTGAACGACCGGGGCAAGCCCGTCCGCGGCAGCCGGATCCATCTGGTCGGAGTCGCGTACAAGCGGAATGTCGCAGACACCAGGGAGTCTCCCGCGCTTGACATTGCCGCATTGCTGGCGAGGATGGGCGCCGAAGTTGCCTACAGCGATCCGTTCGTCTCCCGTCTGAAGGCAGGATCGCTGGAACTGGACCGTAGCGGGCTTTTCGAGACCGTCGGCGAGTCCGATATCGCGGTGATCCTGACTGATCACGACGGAGTGGATTACGCGAGACTGCTGGGAGCGGCTTCGCTCGTTCTCGACACCCGCAACGCGACGCGTGGCGTTGCCGCGCCCAACCTGCTTCGGCTCTGAAACCTGGACGGCGACACATGGCGATGTATCTGGTGACGGGCGCGGCTGGCTTTATCGGGCACTGGGTGGCCCGGCAACTGCTGGAGGACGGGTCCGAGGTCGACGGTGTCGACAACCTGAACGATGCCTACGATCCCCGCATCAAGCGCTGGCGGCTGGCCCAGATTGAAGGGCACCCGCGCTTTCGATTCATGCGGAAGGATATTACAGAGCAGGAATCGCTGTCGTCGGCCTGTGCGGGGCGGCGATACGACGCCGTGTTTCACTTGGCGGCCCGGGCCGGCGCGCCCCAGAGCGTCGCGCGGCCTCGCGAGTACATCGAAGCGAACGCGATCGGCACGCAGAACGTCCTCGAGTTGTGCAGCCGCCTGGACGTGGGCAAGCTGGTCCTGGCCTCGACCTCTAGCCTGTACGGCGCAGGCAATCCATTGCCTCTGCGAGAGACTGCCGACACCGGCCGGCCACGCTCGCCTTACGCCGCGTCGAAGAAGGCGGCGGAGGCGCTGGCCTACGCGCACCATCACGTCCATGGCCTGGATGTGACCGTGTTGCGGTACTTCACGGTCTACGGGCCGGCTGGCCGGCCCGACATGAGCCTGTTCCGCTTCGTGCGCTGGATCCGGGAGGGCGAGCCGATCGTGCTGCATGGAGACGGTTCCCAAACCCGCGATTTCACCTACGTGGAGGATGTTGCACGGGGAACGACGGCGGCGGCGGCTCCATTGGGGTTCGAGGTGATCAACCTGGGCTCCGATGCGCCGGTTCGGCTCGGGGAGGCGTTGCGGATGGTTGAGGAATCGCTGGGGCTCAAGGCCAGGATTCGTCACGAGCCGGTCCACCGGGTCGACGTGCCCGCCACATGGGCGGAGATCGGAAAGGCGCGCCGTCTGCTTGGCTGGGAACCCCGGACGGGATTGCGCGAGGGGATCGACCGGATGGTTCGCTGGTACCTTGACAATCGGGATTGGGCCAGGAACCTGGTGCTCCCCTGACCCGTCCAGGCACGTTCGCCGCCAACACGGACGCTCGCTGGCAGGGTTGGTGCTGCTGCGTCCGCGTCCGACGTCGGCGGAACGCCCGGGATGTGTGCGGTGCTGCCTGTATTCCGCTGAAGAGTCCGATATGGCCTGTTAGACTGGAGGTTCAGGGTGTCGCACGGGGGGCCGACGCGGCAGGAATTCTCGATACTTGACCACCAATGGGACGCAAACGATTGACCGCGTTGCTTGCGGCCGTGTTGGCGTTCTTTGCCGATTCGGGACGGGCGCAGGACAGGGCTTGGGACGAGTCGATTGATTCGGCTCGTCGGGCGATCGCCTCAAGGCAATTCGATCAGGCCGAGCGCATTCTGCGGCAAGCGCGGATTCGATCGAGGGAATTCGCGAGTGACGACCCTCGGCGCGTGGTTCCGTTGATGGAACTGGCCAGGCTCCATCTGGGACGGGGCGACTACGCGGTGCCGGAACAGCTCTATCAGGAGGCCGATCCGATCGCGCGGCAGGCATGGGGTGCGGAGAGCCCGGAATACGCGGGCCTGCTCAACGATGTCGGGCGCTACTATCACCTGCGCGTCAAGAACGACGAGGCCGAGCGGTTCTACAAGCTGGCGTTCGGGATCCGCGTCCGGCTGCTTGGCCGCGAGCATCCGGATGTCGCGTCCTCCTTGAACAATCTTGCGATCCTGTACGAGAACCAAGTCCTGTATGCGAAGGCCGAGTCATACTACCGCGCCGCACTGGAGATCCGCGAGAAGAGCCTAGGGCCGGAGCACCGCGAAACGATTCTCACCCTCGAACACATGGTGAGGCTGCTGCACAAGCTGTCACGGGGGGACGAGGCTTTGGTCTTCGAGGAACGGACCCGCGCCTACAGGCAAGCGGAAATGGAAGTGGAGGGGCCGGTTGACCTCGGTACGGTGGCCTTGGGCGGCACCTCGCAGCCAGCCGTGTTGCTGGAACGGACCGAACCCGTGTACACGGACGAAGCGCGGATCGCGAACCACGAAGGCAGCGTGCTCCTGCGGGCGGATATCGACACCGACGGCTACGCCAGGAACATCGAAGTGCTCCGGCATTTGGGGCTGGGGCTGGACAGGAACGCGGTCGACGCGGTCCGGCAGTGGCGATTTCGCCCAGCCCGACAGCAGGGGCGCAGGGTCGCTTCCCGCGTACGGCTCGAGATTGCCTTCCGGTTGATGTAATCCCCTTGCCGGGTCACCTCGCTGTCGGAGCGTCGCGCACTTGCGCCTGCAGGTCCGCTGATCCGCTCGCCGTCGGTTTCCGCGCCCTGAAGAGCGGTTGGTCCGAATCGGCAGCCCTGCGTCGGTGGGGGTTGAGTCCAGGCGGAATCGCTTGACCCGACCTTGCCACTGGGTGGTCGGCACGGCCTTCAGCTACCGAGGACCGTTCCGGTGGAAGGAGACTGTTCCCACAAACACAGAGCACGGCAACTGCGGGCCGGCCCATGCGACTGCGTTCTTGACCCGCGCGCGGGCGCTTCTCGAACAATCGGGATAGGGGGAAGCCTCACGGCTCCACCCCTCCCACACCACCGTACATACGGGTCCGTATACGGCGGTTCGACCGGTTAAGCTATGTCCGAACATGGAGGCTCGGCAGTCCCAGCGCAGTAAAATAGGCGTTCGGTAGGGCCAGAGCGAGTGCAGGACTGTTCGCCAAGCGCCAAGGTCCGTGCGCGCTGCCAGCCGCTTTGGCGGCCAGTTGCACGTTCACGCCCCGTCGGCGTAGCTCAGCATACCTCCGTCTCCCTCGTTTCCATTGCTTCCAAATCGCCGACCGTAGCCGCCTCCGGGTCCATTTTTCCAAGCTTGCCAGCACTGAAGGCGTCTCACACTTCCCGAAATAGCCGAGCCATCCCCGCCAATAGCGGGCTACGTCCTCGACCATCCGTTCGTGGCTCACGCCCCGAGTCCGTCGCGTCAGCTCGCGCACCCGCCGCCGAAACCGCTGCACCGCTTGCGGTGCAATCCGCCGCTTCGGCTTGCGGTGTGCCGTGAGGCTGAAGCCTAGGAACTTCCGTTCCCACGGCCGCGCAACCGCGCTCTTGTTCTGGTTCACCCGCAGGCGGAGCGTCCCGGTGATGAATCGCGTCACGCTTTCCATCACTCGTTCCCCGGCGCGGCGACTGCTGACATAGATATTGCAGTCATCCGCATACCGTGCGAACCGCAGCCCGCGGCGCTCCAGCTCCCGGTCCAGCTCGTCGAGCACGATGTTCGACAACAAGGGTGAGAGCGGGCCCCCTTGCGGGGTCCCCTCGTCCACCGGGCTCACCAGCCCGTCCTCCATCACACCGGCCGTCAGGAATGCCCGGACCAGCTTCAGCATCCGCTTGTCACTGATCCGTCGGGCCATCCGGGCCACCAAACGGTCGTGGTTCACTCGATCGAAGAATTTCTCCAAATCAAGATCTATCACCCATCGCCGGCCCGCAGCCATCTGCTGCTGCGCCGCCTCGACCGCCTGATGCGCCGAACGCCCCGGGCGAAACCCGTAGCTGTGTTCGGAGAACGTCCGGTCCCAGTGCTCCTGCAGGACCTGGGCCACCAACTGCTGGACGAATCGATCCAGCACCGTCGGTATGCCCAGCTTGCGCCTGCCCCCGCCCGGCTTCGGGATGTACACCCGTCTCACCGGCTGCGGTCGGTAGGTCCCGCTCAGCAGCTGTTCCCGGATGGCTGGCCAGTGTTCCCGCAGGTGCCCGGGTAGCTCGTCGACGGTCATCCCGTCCACCCCCGGACTCCCCCGGTTCCCCCGGACTCGTGCCAGCGCCCGCTTGCAGTTGCTCCGCTCGCAGGCTCGCTCCATCCACTGTTCGTCTGTAGCCGGGCTTTCGTCTCGTCGTCCCGCCGTGTGCGGTTCGGTCCCTTCCCCTGCCACTTCCGGGGCTTCACCCCTTCCATCGACTGGGAAGGCCAGCACTAGCTGGATGTTCTGCCGCTTTCCGCTCACGAGAAACGCCGTCCTACTTGCCTCTCCGTTCGTTCCGGCCTTCGGCCCTTGCGGGCCTACTATGCCGTCTGCTGACTTCTGCCGTCCGGTCAGGTCGGATTACTCCTCCCTCAGTCCGGAATCCCGGACGGACGGCAGACCTCCCGAGGTAAGTTCGACAGCCTTCAGCGCACAACCGCCGGATTTACAACCAGCGCCCTTGATGGATCTGGACTTCGTCGTCAATGGCCGACTCGTCCGACGCCGTATGCCTCGTATCCGGTTCTTGTTCATCGGCTCGCGCCTTTGCTCTACGCTTCCTTCAGACCCCGCCTCGCGACGACGCCCTTGCGCTTTGCTAGGACTTCACCTCCATCAGGTTGTCCAAGGGACTTTCACCCTCAAGCTGTCGAACATGCTCGGCACACCAAGAATGGCCCCTCCCCGGCCGGGGAGGGGCCATGGACGGACCCGTGAGGGGCCTGCCCACTGGTTCGGCTATTGCCCGGTCGTGGTTGTGGTCGTAGTCGTTGTTTCGATTTCGTAGTCCGCTTCGTCGCCGAAGAACGTCCACTCTTCCAGCCAGTTGACAGTCCCGAAAGCCCCCACGAAATCAGCGCTTGTGTCCAGGGCGCCGTCGGAAGGAGGACTGCTGCCAGCACCGGCTTCCAGTGCCGGGGATCCTAGCATCGGCCGCGGATCGGGATTGCCCTCGTACCGCACGTTGGTCAGCATCGGGGCGACATCCTCGTAACCGACGTGTGTCGCGATGCCTTCGGAGAACTGGGAGTCACCCGTCTCGCCGGCGTTGTTGGTGATGATGGCGTTCTTGATGCTGCTGTCTCCCGTCATGAAGAAGCCGGGCGAGTTGTCGCGGACATCGAGGGCTTCGCCCCCGAATCCGCTCATGACGAGGTTGCGAACCGTGACCTGCGTGCCGCGGCGTAGGCGCATTCCGTCGCCCCCGTGTGCGGAGAACTCGTCGGCCTCGAGCCCGCCGATCATCGTCATGTTGTAGATTTTCGGGCTCGACCGCGGGGTTCGGTCGAATCCTGAACTGTCGTTGTCCGCCTCGATGCCGTTGTCACCGTCGGGATCCTGGTGAATGTAGACGTACTGCGCCGTGCCGTTCCAACCGAACGCCCAATCGAGGGAGTCGTCCTTCGCCCCGCTGGAAACGCAGTAGGTGCAGTTGGCCGAGCCGCCGAAGAATTCGATTCCATCGTCTTCGCCCTCGTGGGCCTGGATGTGATCGATGATCGTTCCGGACCCGACCCCGTGGAAACCGAAGGCGTTGGGTTGCGTCTCGGGATTGAAGTTCACCCCGGCGAACTCGACACGAACGTACCGCAACACGCCGCTCGAATCTTCGGAGTTGCTGCCCCCATAGACCGGCCGGGTCTCCGGGATTACTCCTTCCGCATGGCCCGTGCCACGCGTCATGGGAGCGTCGCCGAGGAGGATCAGCCCGCCCCAGCAGCTGGAGTAGCGCTCTCCGATATCCGCGTCGCATGTCATGACGATCGGGGCTTCCCGACGGCCGTCCGCGATGATCTTGCCGCCCTTCTCGACGACGATGACGGCGTTCTGGCCCTGGGCCAGGATGTGGGTTCCGGGTTCGATCGTCAGTGTTGCGCCGCTGTTGACGAAGACCTGATAGCGGATCCGGTAGAGCGTGTCGTTGGTCCAGGTGGTGTCTGTGGTGATCTCCGTGTCCGTCCCGTCCGTTCCGTATTCGATGGCAGGCAGTGCCGAGACGACATACTTCGCATACGCTCTCTTGACGACCTGCGTCGTGTCGGCGCTACGCATCTCCACGACGAACTGCCACAATCCCGGGCTGGTTTGGGAACCGGCCCAGAGTTGGCTCTGGTCCAAGGCGGTCAGCGCGCCGACCTGATACGATCCGGCGGCGTTCCCCCAGTAGTCCACGACACCATCCTGCAGACCGCTGCTGGTGGTGCTGCCGGGAGAGAGGTACTGGCGATCGCCAGTCTCGATGTTCTGCCTGTACACGAAGAGCGTGTACTCGGCTGTATCGTCCATCGGATCCAGCGTTACGTAGGCGGTGACCCGGTCAGTCGTCAGAAAGCCGAGCTTGGTCGTCCAGGCGTAGAGCCTTGCCGAGCTGTAGGGCAGGACAGAGGCAGTTGTGTCCTCCATGGTGGTTGTGGTGTCCGTCGTGGTGGTGTCCTGTGCGGGCGCTACAACCGATCCGGTGCAGAGCATGGCAAGGACTAGCAATGGAATTAGCGAACGTCTCATGGTTGTTGATTGAATCCTCCAAGAAAAAAGCGGCCCGATCATGGGTTCCGCAAATCGGGCTGGCACGTCAAATCGGCTTGCGCACTTCCCAAGATCCCGAGAGTACGCGGGGATTGTTACCCGTGGACAACAGGCAGATTAAGGCTTCGTGAAAATCCCCGAGGTCGGCCGTGGTCTCCGCGCCAGGGACAGGCCATCTCGTACGAGACAATGGAAAACAGGCTTGCAGGCATGCTGTCACCCCGTGAACTGCTCGAAGCGAACGATCCGGAGGTCTCGGCGGCGCTCGTTTCCGAAGAGCGCCGGCAAGCTGCGGGCATCGAGCTGATTCCGTCCGAAAACTACACCTACCCGGAAGTTCTCGCCGCGCTGGGGTCGGTCTTCACCAACAAGTACGCGGAGGGGTATCCTGGCCGGCGCTACTACGGCGGCCAGGACTTCACCGACGCGATCGAGCGGCTCGCAATTTCGAGGGCGAAGCAGCTGTTCGGTTGCGAGCACGCCAACGTCCAGCCCCTTTCCGGCGCGCCGATGAACGCCGCCGTGTACCTCGCGCTGCTGGAGCCAGGCGACACGGTGATGGGAATGGACCTATCTCACGGCGGGCATCTGACCCATGGCGCACCCGTGTCGCATATGGGGCGCCTGTACAACTGGGTTCGTTACAAGACCGATCCAAGCGACCAGGGCAGAATCGATTTCGAGGCGCTCCGCAGGAGCGCCCTCGAGCATCGCCCCAGGATGATCGTGTGCGGCTACTCATCGTATCCCCGGGACTACGACTATGCGCCATTCCAGAGCATCGCCGACGAAATCGGAGCGATGACCATGGCTGATGTCTCGCACATCGGCGGACTCATCGCCGGCGGGGTGCTGGCCAATCCGATCGAGGCCGGATTCGACTTCGTCACGACCACGACTCACAAGTCCCTTCGCGGGCCGCGGGGCGGCATGATCATGTGCCGGAAGGAGTATCGCAAGACGATCGACCAGTCCGTCTTCCCCGGCCTACAGGGCGGTCCCCACATGAACCAGGTTGCTGCCACCGCGATCGCGCTCGGCAAAGCCCTTGAACCCGAATTCCGGGACTACTGCCGGAGCGTGCTGGCTAATGCTCGGTGCTTGGCGGATGCCCTTCTGGCGGGTGGCGCGGACCTCGTCACCGGGGGGACGGCGAACCACATGATGGTGGTCGACTGTATCCGCAGCTTCGGGATCAACGGCCGCGAGGCGGAAGAGACGCTGGACGAGATCGCGATTACGTGCAACAAGCAAGTGGTGCCGGACGATCCAAATCCGCCGCTCCGTCCCAGCGGCATCCGCCTCGGCACGCCGGCGGCGACGTCCAGGGGCATGGGTGCTGCGGAGATGTCGCGGCTGGGCGAGTGCATTGTCAGCGCCCTGCGGAGCCCAGGCGAGAGTGCCGGGCTCGCCAGGCTCAAGGCGGAAGTCCAGGCGCTCTGCGCGGCGTTTCCCGCACCGGGAGTTTCGCTCTGATCCGGGTCGGTCCGTAGATCGGCATCGGACCGGACCGCTTCGGTCGTGGACGTGCGCCTGTTGGCGCCGTTTCTGGTGGCGCGCTCCCGCGACCTCGGCGTCAGGCCGGTTGGCCGCTGACTGTTTCGGCGACCGCGGGGAAAGTAGCCTGCTCTTGATCGTTCCTCCAATGCCGCGCATTGCAATAGGCTAGGCTTGAAGCCTGTTCGCCCCGATTCCGATGCCCTGGGGTCCAGCTAAACGTTCCTGATGGATGCCTTTCCCCCAGCCCGTGAATCGCCGAGCCGGTTCGCTTGGATCGTCCCGATTGCGACAGTGTTCCTCGCCAGCGCCTGCATCATGGTGATCGAGTTGGTTGCCGGGAGGTTGATTGCGCGCCATGTTGGCAGCTCCCTGTACACCTGGACCTCCGTGATTGGCATCGTCTTGTCCGGGATCGCCGCGGGCAACTACGTCGGCGGGCGGCTCGCCGACCGCTTCCCGCCGAAAGAGACGCTTGCCGCCATCTTCCTCGTCGCGTCGGCTAACTGCTTGGTCATCCCGTTGCTGAACGATCGCGTAGGCGGACTTGACACGCTGCGGGACATGGATTGGCCGCTGCGCATCGCGGCGCATGTCTTCCTGGTGTTCTTCTTGCCATCCTCCCTGCTTGGCATGATCAGCCCGGTCGCGGCAAAGATGGCCATCGTGCTCGGAAAGGAACTCGGCCGGACGGTTGGCAGCGTGTACTCGTGGGGTGCGATCGGCAGCATCCTCGGCACCTTCCTGACGGGCTATTTGCTCATCGCCCAAATGGGCACGACCTCGGTGCTTCTCGCGGTGGCCGGTGTCTTGCTCCTCATGGCCCTCGCCTATGGCGGCTCGAGCCTGCTGCCGTATCTCTGGACTGGCGTGCTGCTGGCAGTGTTCACAGCTGCGTGGGCACCCTTTCCGTGGGCTCGGACGGTTGGCGAGCGAATCGGGTTTCGGGAGCCGAGCCGAGCCTCGACGTTCTTCCTCGAGGAGTCGCAGTATTCGTTCATTCGGGTCGATGACGTGACCGAGACCCCGGGCTTGCGTTCGATGACGTTGGATTACCTCGTCCATGCCTACGTCGACATGGAAGATCCCGACCGATTGCACTATGACTACGAGCGCATCTACGCGGGCGTGACCGTCGAGGCCGTTCGGGAGTACCACCCGGACGCCCCGGTCCGCGCGCTGTTCCTGGGTGGCGGCGGGTATGTGTTTCCACGTTGGTTCCTGCGCCGCTACCCGCACGGTTTCGGTGAAGTGGTGGAAATCGATCCTCAGGTCACCCGCGCCGCCTTCGACGCCTTTGGGTTGGAAGCCGACACCCCGCTTCGGATCATCCACCTTGACGCCCGGAACCGCGTCGAGGAGCTGTACGCGCGGGCAGTCAGCGGCGTAGAGGTAGAGAAATTCGACCTGGTTTACAACGACGCCTTCAACCACTATTCCCCTCCATTCCACCTCACTACAGTGGAATACGTCCAGAAACTCCGCGCGCTGATGAGCGACGAGTCGGTGCTCCTCGCCAACACCATCGACATCTTTCGCTCGGGAAGATTCCTCGGGGCCGTGATCAACACGGTGGAACAGGTGTTTCCGTACGTCTACACGTTCTGCACGTCGCCCGGTGGCCCCAGCGATGACGACGAACGCGACACCTTCGTCGTCGCGGGTTCGACGCGCAAGCTTCCAGTCCAGGACCTCGACTATGTCGAGTACAGCGCCGCCCTGTTGTCCGCCAGGGATCTGGCAGCGCTCCGTCGTCGGTCGGTGGGCCTGGTGCTGACCGACGACTTCGCCCCCGTCGACAACCTGCTCGCTCCGGTGATCCGGTTGGTCGAGAAGCGGTGAGCGCTGCTTGGGATCAGTGGCCCGCTAAGTCCTCCCGACCTCGCGAACCTCGCGTTCGCTGCGCAATTCATAGGTCCGCCCACGCCAGGAGATCCGCCTTGTCATCCCCGAGCGGAGAAACGCGTAAAGCCAGATCCAGGTTGCCAGCGGCGTCATCCAGAAATAGGCCCAGCCGTACCGCTCCAGCCATGCTTCCCGGTCCGGGAACACCAAGGCGCACGCGTAGGCCCGCATGCCGCCAATCGCCATGCCCGGCACAACGATCGCGAGCAGCGCCCCCAGTCCGATCCAGTTGCCGTTCAGCAACTGCAGCACGCACAGCAGTTGCGCCGTGCAGTAGAGGATGTGGGTGACGCAACCGCCGATCCACATTCGGAATCGATAGACGCGGGTGATCGTGAGTTGCCGCACAGTCCAGTGCAGGAACTCTGGCCTGGTGCACTGTCCGATTGTTGGCACCATGGCCTCCGGAACGAAACGGATTCCGAGGTTCGCCGATTGCATTGCGTCGCTCAGGCGGTAGTCGTCGCTGACCGCCCCTCGCCAGTGGTTCGGGACTTGCGCCGCGTCAAAGGACTCGCGCCTTACTGCCGTTCCGCCACCCCAGGCGAAGCTGCGGTCCTGAGTGTCCAGGATCGTTGCGATTGCCGAGTCCCACACACTCCGCATCAGGGGCCAGAAGCCGCCCTCCACTGGAAAATGCCAGCGGAACGCGGTCGTCGCTCCCAGCGTGAGGTCTTCGAGGGGGGCGACAAGCTTTCGCAACCAGTCCGGAGGGACCTGACCATCGGAATCCGCGAACACGAAGACCTCCGCCCCGTCGCCCGCCGCTGCGACCGCAGCGGTCAAGTTGTGAATCTTCTCTCCGATTTCCGAGGAGGGCTCGCCCGCGATGACGAGACTGCATGACTGACCCAGTGTGGCGCGGACAACCTCCAGCGCCGGGTCGTACGGGTCGCTGCAACAGACGATGAGCTCGAAAGACGGGTAGTCTTGGCTCGCGAGCGATCCCAGGTTCGAGGCCAGCCCGGTCTCGACACCCTTGACGGGGACGATCAGAGCCACCGACGGCCATCTTGAAGGCGGCTCTTGCGGCGGTTCTCGGGTGCGATCCTCGACGTACTCCAGGAACCGGCGGCCCCGCTTCACTGACATCAGCGCGACCACGACGGCTACCAGGCTCACCGCCCAAAAAAGCGTGTCAAGCAAGTGGGAGCATAGCATGCTGCCCGGCGGTACGGACCGGCCTGGCACCGTGATAGGGTGTTGATGCCGATGGACCTTGCCGACAAACGTGCCGAGTTGCAGCGCCGCAATGAAGCGGCCCTGGCGGGAGGCGGCCCGGAACGGGTCCGGCGGCAGCGGGACGCCGGCAAGCTGTCGGCGAGGGAACGACTCGACCTGCTCTTCGATGAAGGGACGTTCGAGGAAATCGACCGGCTGGTCGCTCACGACTGCACCGACTTCGGCATGGAGAAGCAGAAGGTTCCCGGCGACGGCTTCGTGACCGGGTACGGAAGGATCGATGGCCGCCCCGCGTACGCATTCGCGCATGATTTCACCGTCTTCGGAGGATCGCTGTCGCTGCGCAACGCCCAGAAGGTATGCAAGATCATGGATCTGGCGATCAAGACGGGCGCGCCGGTGGTCGGATTGAATGATTCCGGAGGAGCCCGCATCCACGAGGGGGTCGCTTCGCTTGGCGGCTATGCCGAGATCTTCCTGCGCAACACCCTGGCCAGCGGTGTCGTGCCGCAGATATCGGCGGTCATGGGCCCGTGCGCTGGGGGCGCCGTGTACTCGCCTGCGATCACCGATTTCGTTTTCATGGTGAACCAAACCAGTCACATGTTCGTGACCGGCCCGGACGTGATCCGGACGGTCACCCACGAACAGATCAGCAAGGAGAAGCTCGGAGGCGCTCGCGCACACAACGAGATCAGTGGATCGGCGCACTTTCTGGCTGACGACGACAGGCACTGCCTGCAAATGATCCGTGAGTTGCTTTCGTTCCTGCCGTCGAACAATCTTGACGATCCTCCGCACCGTGCCAGCACCGATTCCCCTGATCGCGTTGATCCGGAGCTGGACGATGTCGTGCCGGCGGAGTCCGACGTGCCTTACGACATCAAGGACATCGCAGCCCGGGTCGTCGACGACGCCTATCTCTTCGAGGTGCAGGAGCACTACGCCAGCAACATTGTCATCGGGTTCGCCCGCCTTGCGGGCCGGCCGGTGGGCATCGTCGCCAACCAGCCTTCCGTGCTGGCCGGCTGTCTTGACATCGACGCCTCGCTGAAGGGAGCTCGATTCGTGCGCTTTTGCGATGCCTTCAACATTCCGATCATTACTTTCGAGGACGTGCCTGGATTCCTTCCCGGCAGCGATCAGGAACACGGCGGCATCATCAAGCACGGCGCCAAGCTGCTGTATGCCTATTGCGAGGCCACCGTGCCGAAGATCACCGTCATCACGCGCAAGGCATACGGCGGCGCGTACTGTGTGATGGGCTCAAAGCACGTCCGCACGGACATCAACTTCGCCTATCCGACCGCTGAAATCGCCGTGATGGGTCCGGAGGGTGCCGTGAACATCTTGTACCGGCGCGAGCTGGCGGCCGCCGACGAGCCGGACCAGTTCCGTTCCGAGAAGGTCGAGGAATTCAGGATGCAGTTCGCGAATCCCTACCAAGCGGCCGAGAGAGGATGGATCGACGAAGTGATCGAGCCGCGTCAGACGCGCGCCAAGCTCGTCCGCGCACTCCGAATGCTGGAAAACAAGACCGAGCACTCGCCGCGGAAGAAGCACGGCAACATCCCCCTCTGAGGCAGCATTGCCGTGCCGCGAGACTAGTTGCCTTCGAGTCGGCTGAAGAAAAAGGCCCGCTCGGCGGCAGCAGTCTCAGGAGCGTCCGAGCCGTGGATGGCGTTCTTCTCGATATCGGTGCCGTAGAGGTTTCGCAACGTACCGCGGGCTGCCTCGCATGAGTTCGTGGCGCCCATGACATCGCGTAGCGCCGCGATCGCGCCCTCACGCTCGAGCACCATCGGCACGATCGGTCCGGAGGTCATGAACTGGACGAGGCTCTCGTAAAACGGCCGGGCGCGGTGCACGGCGTAGAACGCGCGGGCTTGCGAATCGCTGAGCGAGAGTTTTTTCATCACCACGATCGTGAAGCCTTCCTTTTCCAAACGGGCGATGATGTGTCCCGTGTCGCCCGCGGCGACTGCGTCCGGTTTGATGACGGCGAGGGTACGCTCGGTCGGCATAGTTTCGGTGTTCCACTCCTTGCGGTTAGCTTCGTGCGGTGTCGTTCCGCCCGGTCATAGCGCCGCGGCCAGTGTCGAGCCCAGATCGGCAGGTGTCGGAGCCACTTCGATGCCCGCGGCTTCCAGGGCGGCTTGCTTGGCCCGGGCTGTGCCCTTGCCGCCTGAAATGATTGCCCCGGCATGGCCCATGCGACGGCCTGGGGGCGCTGTCGCTCCCGCGACGAATCCAACCACGGGCTTGGTCACATGGCCCTTGACGTATTCGGCCGCTTCTTCCTCGGCTGTGCCGCCGATTTCTCCAATCATGATGATCCCGGTCGTCTCGGGGTCGCTGTTGAACAATTCCAGGACATCGATGAAATTCGTGCCGATCACCGGGTCTCCCCCGATCCCCACGCACGTGGACTGTCCGATGCCGAGGCCTGACAGTTGGCCGACGGCCTCGTAGGTCAAGGTCCCTGAGCGGGAGACGACGCCCACCGACCCCGGCTTGTGAACTTGGCCGGGCATGATGCCCAGCTTGCATTTTCCCGGGGAGATGACGCCGGGGCAGTTCGGCCCGATCAGCCGTGTCCGGCTGCCCCGCAATGCATCGGCTACCGCGACCATGTCCCGCACCGGGATGCCCTCCGTGATGCAGGCGACCAATTCGATCTCCGACTCGATCGCCTCCAGAATCGCATCCGCCGCTCCACTCGCCGGAACGAAGATCAAGGAAGCATTGGGGTCGGTCCGAGAGACTGCATCGCGCATCGAGTTAAACATGGGAAAGCCGAGGGCCTCCCCTCCGCCGCGACCCGGATGGACTCCGGCGACGATCTTGGCGCCGAATCGCTGGCACTGCTCTGCATGGAACAGGCCTGCGCGGCCGAGGCCCTGCACTACAACCCGGGTGTCGTCGGTTACCAGAATGCTCATTGCTCGTTGTGCTGGACGGCGCGTGCCACGGCCTGCTCGGCGGCCGCCTTCATGTCGGCTGCGACCGCGAAATCAAGGCCCGAACTCTCCAGGATCTCCCGTCCCCGGTCGACGTTTGTACCTTCTAGGCGCAGGACCATCGGGACGTCGATGTCGAGTTCCTGGGCCGCGGCGACAATGCCCTCTGCAAGCACGTCTACCTTGAGGATGCCGCCGAAGATGTTGATCAGGATCGCCTTGACGTTGGAATCGGACAGAATGATGCGGAATCCGTGCTTGATTTGGTCCTTGTTGGCACCGCCACCGACGTCGAGGAAATTCGCGGGCATCCCACCGGCGTACTGGATGATGTCCATCGTGGCCATCGCGAGGCCCGCGCCATTCACCATGCAGCCAACGTTTCCGTCCAGCTTGATGTAGTTGAGGCCCTGGTTGATTGCCTCGGTCTCGAGCGGCTCCTCCTCGTCCGGATCGCGCAGGGCGGCAAGGTCAGGGTGGCGGAACAGGGAGTTGTCGTCGATGTCCATCTTTGCGTCGAGTGCGACAGCGCGGCCGTCATCTGTCAGCACGAAGGGGTTGATCTCGATCAGCGAGGCGTCGGATTCTTCGTAGGTCCGGGATAGGGCCAGCATGGCTTGCACGGATGGGCCGAACGCCTCGCCCGTAATTCCCAGGCCGAATGCCAGGCGGCGGGCTTGGAAAGCGCGCATGCCGCCGGACCCGATGGTTTCCTTGAGAATGGCTTCGGGATTCTTCTCTGCGATCTCCTCGATGTCCATCCCGCCTTGGGCCGAGGCCATGAAGACCGGCTTGCCCGCAGCGCGGTCCATCACGATTCCAAGGTAGATCTCGCGGTTGATCGGCAGTTGCTCCTCGATCAACACGCGCTTGACCTTGCGGCCTTGGGGGCCGGTTTGGTGGGTCACCAGGTTCATGCCGATGATGGTGGTGGCCTGTCTCTCGGCCTCGTCGGCGTTTCCGGCCAGCTTCACTCCGCCACCCTTGCCGCGGCCGCCGGCGTGGATCTGCGCCTTCACGACCACGCTCCCGCCCAGCAATTCGGTGGCTTCCCGCGCCTTGCGGGCAGTGTTTGAGACAATTCCACGCGGAGTCGGAACACCGTACTTCCGCAACACCTCTTTCGCCTGATACTCGTGGACCTTCATGGGAAAGCCGCCCTTGGGGTACGATCAGATGGTCACCCCAGCCGCCCGAAACACCCACTATATCGACATTCGAAGCGGGGAGCGAACCGAGCGCCATGTCCGCAGTTCAACACGCGCTGCATTGTGCGGCGGCCCGCCAAGACCTGAGCGAAAGGCAGGCCAATGCGGCGATGCTGGAGATCCTGCGGGGCGAATCCACGTCCGCGCTTACGGCCGCCTTCCTGGTGGCCCTGCGCATGAAAGGCGAGACGGCTGGCGAGGTGACAGGATTCGCGCGGGCGATGCGGGCGAGCGCCACCCATGTCCGACCGCGGAACACTCCTCCAGACCGACTGGTCGACACGTGCGGAACCGGTGGTGACGGCGGTGGCACGTTCAATGTCTCGACTGCCGCGGCGTTCGTCGTTGCGGGAGCGGGACTTGCCGTAGCCAAGCACGGGAACCGCTCGATTTCAAGTCGGTGCGGGTCGGCCGACGTACTGGAGGCGCTCGGAGTCAACGTCAAGCTCGATGCCGGTCAATCCGCCCGCGCCATCGACGAGACCGGTATCGGATTCCTGTTCGCTCCCAGCATGCATCCGGCGATGCGGCACGCCGGACCGATCCGGCGGGAGTTGGGAATGAGGACGGTGTTCAACATGCTGGGGCCGCTCACGAACCCGGCGGCCGCGGCGATCCAGGTGATCGGGGTCTACGAGGACCGCATCGTGCCCTTGGCGGCACAGGCTCTCGCCCGTCTGGGTTCGAAGTGTGCCTTGGTCGTGCATGGCAGCGACGGCATGGACGAAATCACGCTGACTGGCACGACACGATTCGCTCACGTGCATGCGGGCGGACTTCGCCACGGTACTCTCGGACCGGCCGATTTCGACTTGCCGCCCGCCAGCGCCGACGCGCTCGCGGGTGGCGGCCCCGAGAAGAACTCGGCAATTCTTCGCGCGGTCCTGTCGGGCGAGAAGGGGCCGGCCAGGGACATTGTCATCATCAACGCCGGGGCCGCGCTGCGAGTCGCGGGAACCGCTGGAAGCTGGGCGGAGGGCGCCGCGCTTGCCGCTAAGTCGATTGATTCCGGTGCGGCAGCCGCGAAACTGGCGTCCCTAGTCGCTTTTTCCCAACGTTTCGACGCAGCCTGAGACCCGCTTGGGGGCACTCTAGGCGGTCTTGGCCTTTATGCGCTGGTCGAGCTTTTGAATTCCTCGCTGCAGCGCCTCCGCCCAGCGCGCGGGCATCCGATCGAAATGATCCTCGCCCGCCGCGCGCTTTCGATACACTTCACGAAGAATCTCCAGTGCCTTCTCGTGCTCCCCGACGGCCTTGTACATCGCCGCCGCCTCCAGCGGATATGTGAACGCCCGGGGGAATGCCTGCGCTAACGCATGGAACTCGCGGGCAGCGTCAAGGTAGCGCCGCTCCCTGCGGTAAGCAAGCGTTAGCAGCACCCGTGCGTCGCTACGGCTCGACTCGCCTTCCCGGGCCACACGCTCGATCATCGCCAGTCCCTTCTTCTTCTTTCCCCGGTAACCGCTCAAGGCGATCAGGGCCTTGAGCGCCCACGGCAAGCTTCCTAGCATGTACTCGTCCAGGCCCGCGACGAGTGTGCCGTCCACAAACTCGGGATAGAGTTCCGCGAGGCGGTAACTGAGTGCCTTGGCTCGCCGCCCGTTGGCGAGAGCCCTGAAGTAGTCCTTGCCGATCATGATTTCGAACGCGCCGCGCAAGGCGTGGATGCGTGCCAGCGCGTGCAGCGCGCGGCGATCGGTGGTGTCTGCTTGCAGGAGGCGTTCGCAGAGCAGCTTGCCAGTCTGGAGAGTGTCCAGCAACGCCTTGTTGGCAGCTGGGTCGGGCTTGGGCTTGTCGCCCTCGTAGAATTCCGGGTCGTCGCGAAAAGCGCTGGTGTCGAGCAACCTGAGACGAGCGGTTTCCTTGTACAGCTGAGCCTTGGCTAGCAGGACGAATCCACCAGGATCTTCGGGCTCAAGTTCGACGAGCCGCCGGAATGAGTCGACCGCTTCCTTGTATTCGTGGTTGAAGTACTGGTCGTTGCCGACCGCGCGCCAATCGGAATCCGACGCCTGCACGGACCCGCAAACGGACAGCGCCAGAACACCTACCTGCACCCAGCGGACGCCGCGGGGAGCGCTACTGCTAGTTGAGGACAAGCACCTCATGCAGCGAATCCTGCATCAAATAAAAGTGTATGCCTTGGAACTGCGGGAACAGTGATTCCAGTTCTCTGACACTGAACTCCCGACTCGACTCGCGGTGGTCGGTCTCCTTGATCCAGAACGTGGAGGTCGAATCCACGTCGCAATTGACAACTGGAATGGTTGCCTCGGTGCTCTTTCTGTGGAAGAGGCACAGCATCGTGCCGTCGGGCCGCAAGATTTTCGCAAGGTGGGCGATTGTGGAGAGCATTGCGGCCTTGTCAAGGTGCTGGAGGACATCCCAGGCAAACACCCCGTGAAACGTATCGGGACGGAAATCCAGGTGGTTCCGCACGAACTCGCTGGCGGCCTGCCGCTCCATCCCTGTCTCGTTCGCCGGGTTGGCGGCGCGGGCAGCGTCGAAGCTGTGTAGCAAGCTGGCGTTGTAGATGCTATGGCCCAGACTGCAAACAAGTGCCGGAGTCCGCTGGGAGAGCATGCCCAGATCGAGGATATTCAGACCTGTCGAATCCGCAAGCCGGTTGAAGAAGCATTGGATGCCGGGGCTTTTTCGGCGGATCCCCAAGGCGCCGCCCGCTGGCATGTTCGGATCCTGTTGGACTAACCGGCGCGGCTTGTGGTCCAGCTCCGGGTTCGTGACCACGGCCGGTTCAGGTCTCGAACGCCACAGTCGCACTGGTCCGGTCCCCCTGCCCTAGTCCACTTCCATTGGCGGCCCGCAAGTCAACTGGCCGCTCGCAACGAACCGCCGTGGGCGCCAGCCGCCATTCAGTCGATTCCCACTCTCCTTCGATCCTGACTGATTGCCCAAGCTTCAAAGCGTTGCGGCCACGGTCGAGCGGTTCAATCTTACGTCACGCCTCGTTGCGGGGTTGCTGCCGGCCGTTGAGCGGGTGGCTCGTTCGCGCGGATCGTCGGTTTCGCCTGGACGGGCTGCGCCCGAGCGGGGCGCGGTGCCGGCGTCGGCTGTTCCTGCGCTGGCTGTTGGGTCGACGCGGGCTTGACGGGGCGGACATCACTCGTTCCACAAAACGTTCCGCCGTCCTCGATGACGATTCGGCCGGTGACCAGGTCCCCGTTCAGACGGCCGGTTGCGGTGATTTGAGTCCGCTCGCTGACCTGTGCCTTGCCGGCGAATTCTCCCTGGATGACGAGCGATCGCGCCTGGATGTTTGCCTTCACCTTGCTGGTCGTCCCGATCACCAGCATGTTCTTGGGAATGTCGATCCCACCCTCGACCTGGCCGTCGATTACCAGATCCTCGTCGCTGTGAATGTCGCCCTTGAACTTGGCCGACTTCCCGATTCGGGACGACCCCGAGACCCGGGCATCCCTCGTGGGTCGGTCGACAGGCCGAGGTGCGGATGCCGGGCCCGCTGGCGGGGCCGACTGCGGTGTCTCCACGGGCACTGCGTCAAGCTGCTGGTCTGGGTCTTTTCGGCCCCACATGAATCTTCTTCCTCCGGCTTTCTCGCTCTGCGACGTCTCGACTCAGCGTGAGCGGCACGTAACCGTTAGCGGTAAATCATTATAGCCGTTATGCCCAATGCGCCCAACCCCCGGCGGATTGCCGAGCCTCGCGAGGCGCACTCTGGCAGATCCAAGCGCACATGACCACGCCGCCCGCGCTGGACTCGTCTTCGGCGTGCGGTTTCCCTCACAGCGTCGGCTCGCCCGGCACCAAGGAGCGTCCGCGGACCGCGCCTGCCACGCTGTACCCGAGTCCCGGCGATGTCAAACCGCCGTGACGAGCGGGAAATCATCATTCGTCCGGGAGGCCCAATCAGAAATGAGTCTCCGGTGCTCGCGGAGTTCCGATTGGTAGGCCGGTTCGGCGACGAGATTGGTCATCTCACCAGGATCCTCGTTGAGATCGAAGAACTGCTCGCGCCCGTCGCCGGTGTTGTAGATGACGTACTTGAATCGCTCAGTGCGCAGCATCCGGCCGGATACGCCATCGTCCCGGGCACCGCGTCCGAACGTTGTCTCCGCGACGACATACCGGCGATCCCAGGCCCGGGAAGAGCCGCGGGCGAGCGGCTCGACCGACTGGCCGTGTCGAGGGCCCGGCGGACTCTCCACCCCGGCCGCACCCAGGATCGTGGGCATCAGGTCGATACCCGTGGACACCAAGGCGTCCGAGGTCGTTCCGGGCTTGGACGCAAGCGGATAAGCGATCACGAGGGGAACGCGCACGGCCTGTTCGTAGAGCACCTGCTTCTGGTTCCAGTGGTGGCTGGCAACGCCTTCTCCGTGATCGCTGGTGAAGATGACGATCGTGTTGCTCTCGCGGCCCGCATCGCGGAGACCGTCCAGCACTGTGCCGATTTCCCGATCAACCTTCTCGACCAGACGGTAGTAGCCCCAGATGTACTGTCTCCAGTCCAAGTCGCTCCATTCGGCCGTCGGGTAGTGGAAGTCTCGGTTTTTCGCTTGAATTGTTCGGATCGCGGCTGGCTCACTTTCTGGAATCTCGAAGTTCTCAGGAACCGGCGGCAGTTCGGACGGATCGTCGGGCGGCTGTGGGATCGGGCCTTGGGGAAGATCCTGCTGCCGCGCAAGCTGGCAAACGTCGTGCGGATTCAAGAACGAAGCAGTGGCGAAGAAGGGTTTCTCGTGCTGGGTCCTCAGGAATTCGACGGTGCTTTTCGCCGTTTCGGTATCGCTGCGCGCACTGCTGGTAACGGCGTAGCCCGCCTCTTCCAGAGATGTCCCGACATGCCACTTGCCGAAGTAGGCTGTGTCATACCCGGCGGCTTGCACCAGCTTGCCGAGCATCGGATACCCGCGGTTCAGCTTCGTGCCATTCGTAGGAGTCCCGATCTCGTGCGGATAGCGGCCAGTCTGAATGCTCGAACGGCATGGCAGGCAGAGCGGCTGGGTGACGTAACTGCGTGTGAATCGGACGCCGCGTGCCGCAATCCGGTCCATTGCAGGTGTCTCCAAGTGCGGGTTGCCAGTACAGCTCATGGCTTCGTCGGTGTGCTGGTCCGTCATGATGAGCAGCACGTTCGGCCGATCGGAGGAGGCACGCCGAGAGCATCCGAGAAAGGTCACGCCGACCAGTCCGGCCCCCCGCACGAACATGCGTCGGTTCAATGTGCTCACGATCGTTCGGACCTCCAGTCCAGCTGTCTGGTTTGCACCATTCTCGCAAAGCCACCTCAGTGAACCGCGCCCGTGAGACGGATGCGGGCCAGTTGAAGTGCCCCCCAGCAGGTACCAACTCCAGCCTCCCTTTGCCCAGGCCGGTTGGCGTCGACAAGACCGATGGTGACGGCTGTTCGTTGACGCCCGGATCGATCCGACGGTACACTCGGCGACTTGTACGGAACAGTTCGGCTCGTCGGACGCGCGGTCGCCTTGATCGGAGCATCACTGCTGCTGGCGGCCGCACCCGGCGTTGCGCAAGATCCGCCCGCCGCAGACAGCCCCCGGGTCGGGCCCGCGCGTGGATCCCTCGTGATCATCGGCGGCGCGATGCGGGACGCGGCAATCGTCGATCGAATAATCGATCTCGCCGGTGGCCCCAATGCCCCACTGGTGGTCATCCCGACCGCCGGGGGAGCGCCCCAGTACGATCAGTACTGGAAGGGCCAGCGCCCTTTCAAGGATGCTGGCGCATCTGACATCACCGTCCTGCACACCTACGACCCTCAGGTGGCTGACACCGACGAATTCGTTGCTCCGTTGCGGCGCGCCCGCGGCGTGTTCTTCGGGGGAGGCCGGCAGTGGCGCTTGGCCGACGCGTACTTGAACACACGGACTCACCGGGAGCTGTTCGCGTTGCTGGAGCGGGGCGGTGTCATTAGCGGGACTTCTGCCGGGGCGTCGATCATGGGTTCGTTCCTGGTCCGGGGCGACACCCACACCAACACCGTGATGATGGGCGATCACCTCGAAGGGTTCGCGCTGTTGAAGAACGTCGGAATCGACCAGCACCTGCTGCGGAGAAACCGCCAGTTCGACCTTCTCGAAGTGATCGAGGCCCACCCTGAACTGCTGGGAATCGGAATCGATGAAGACACGGCGATCGTCGTCGAGGGGGACCGATTCGAGGTCATCGGGCAGAGCTACGCCGTCATCTACGATAACCAGCGAAAGATTCCCCCCGACGGCCGGTTCTTTTTTCTGGCGCCTGGCGACCGCTACCACATGGGGTCCCGCGAAGCTTGGCGCCCCACTGTGACAGACAGGCCGCTTGAACGAGTCGTGCAGGCTCCGTGGGAGCGATGAGAGATCGCGCTGCAGCCGGAAGCGGAGGTGTGTCTTGCCTCTTGCGAACTTGACGGCACGCTTGATCGACCTCGTGAAGGACACGGGCACCGGCTCGTAGCGGCGGTGTCGGACCGTTCCACCTCGCGGGCCCGGGTTTGATCAGTTCCCGAACGGGCTCGCCGCCGGCTTTCCCGATGCTCGTGACGGGCTGCCCCGGGCGGGGCGGCCCGCGTTTGACGAGGGCTGGCGTATTGGTTACGCTCGGAATTCGCGGTTGGCACCGCTTCCATGGACGCTTTTCAGCTAACGCGATCTCTGATCGACATCGATTCGGTCACCCCCAACGAAGGGGAGATTGGCCAGTTCCTCTTCGAGTACTTGCGACCGCTCGCGGACCGTTTTGGCGGCCGGATCGAGAAGCAGGAAGTCGAACCTGGACGCAACAACATATGGGCGCATTGGGGCGAGCCGGAAGTGGTCTTTTCCACACACATGGACACCGTGCCCCCGTTCATCGGGTCCCGGGAGGACGAGACCCACATCTGGGGCCGCGGCGCTTGCGACACGCACGGTATCGCCGCCGCCATGATCAAGGCCTTGGAAGCCTTGCTCCAAGACGGGGTCCGGCGGCTTGGAATCCTGCTGGTCGTCGGTGAGGAGGTGAACGGAGCTGGCGCGCGCCACGCAAATCGCATTGCGCCGCCGGTGAAGTTTCTCATCAACGGCGAGCCGACGGAAAACCTACTGGCACTGGCGTCCAAGGGAACGCTCGGGCTGCGGATCCGAGCCACGGGTCGTGCCTGCCACTCGGCGTATCCGGAACTCGGCGAGTCCGCCACGGAGACCCTGCTCGACGCCCTCAGCCGGCTCCGAGCGGTCAAGTGGCCGACGGACCCGCAGCTCGGCGAGACGACGGTCAACATCGGTACCCTGGATGCCGGGCCAGGCGCGAACATCGTCCCGGACCATGCCTCGGCGGCGGTTGTCATTCGTGTGGTCTCGGACCTCGCCGAGACCAAGGCTCTCGCGATGTCGGCGCTTGACGGCGTTGAGGTCGAGGTGTTTGCCGACACTCCCGCCCTGCGGCTGCACGCCATCGATGGGTTCAAGACGTCCATCGTCAAGTACACAACCGACATCCCGAAGCTCTCCAACTGGGGCCGCGCCCTCTTGATCGGTCCTGGATCGATCCGGCACGCCCATACGACTGACGAGCGAATTCCCAAGCAGGAGATCCTCGAAGCAATTGGAATCTACGACCGGCTGGCCCGGTCGCTCAAGGGGAATTCCGGACCTGCCCGCTGATGGTGCGGCAGCAGCGAATGGAAAGGCGGCCGAATCGTTGCGGAACGGCTTCCGAGTCTTTGATACCCACGCCCATCTCGGGCGCGCCCGCCATTCGGGCCGCGTCGCAACTCTCGAAGGGATGCTCCGGTCAATGGATGCGGCGGGGGTTGACCGTACGCTGCTCATTCCGTTTCCTGTCGTCGAGGACTACCGTCGCGAACACGACGAAATTGGAGCTGCGCTGCGATCTCATCCAGACCGATTTGCCGGGGCGGCCTGCCTGGACCCGTTTGTTCCGGAAAGCATGTTCCGCGAGGAAGTGCGCCGTTGCCGCGAGGCACACGGGTTTCGCGCACTGAAATTCCAGCCTCAGTACCAAGGGCTCAATCCCTTGTCGGGGCGGAGCGATTTCCTGTTCGAGACGGCACTCGAAAACGAAATGGTCCTGGTCTGCCATACCGGCGCGGGTGTGCCGTTCGCTCTGCCGTCGCTGTTCATCCATCCGGCGCGCCGGTTTCCGGGACTGCGGATCGTTCTCGGACACGCTGGTGGCGGCTTGTACGTGCTTGAAGCCATCGTGGCCGCCAGCGTGTGCCCGAACATCTACATCGAGTTGTCCACCCTCATGCCGCACGCCATGCTTGAGATCCTCGGTCATGTGGGAGCTGACCGGCTGATGGCCGGTTCGGACCTCCCAGAAAGCCTGGAGACCGAGATCGGCAAGATTCTAGGTTTGCCGATTCCGGACCGCTCCAAGCAGGAGATCCTTTGGGAGACCGCCGCGGCCCTGTTCGGAGAGTAGGCCCGGCCAGCCGTGCAGCGCGGTCCAGGAAACGACAGATTGCTACGTTGTCGCGGTCGCGAACCCTGCAGGACCTTCCGTGCCGGCCCGGACGCATTTTGCCCGGATTCGCGATGTTTGCAATACTAGGGGCAGTCCCGGACGAGAAAGCTGACTGCGAGCTACATGGCGAAAGAAGAGGGCATCGAGGTCACCGGAACGATCATCGAGCGCCACCCCGGCGGGATCTTCAGTGTCGAGCTTGACGACAAGCACAAGGTGCTTGCCCAGATCGCGGGCAAGCTCCGCAAGCACCGGATCCGGATTCTGACGGGCGATCGCGTCAACGTGGAACTGTCGCCGTACGATTTGACGCGCGGCCGCATCGTCTACCGCTATCGCAGCTAGCTGCCACGCCTTCCGGCGTTGCGGTCCGGGCGCGGCAGGTGGTTTCATAAGCTGGACAGGGATGACGCTGTACGTTCTGCGCCACGCCATTGCGGAGGAACCCGGCCCGGGGCAGCCCGATTCCGCCCGCCAGCTTACGCCCTTAGGACGTGAGAAGGCGAGGCGCGTGCTGTCACATGCGCATCGCGTCGGGACCCGCCCGGAATTGGTCCTCACCAGTCCGTACGCTCGCGCCGCACAAACCGCCGCGATCGCGCAGGAGGAGTTGCGGATGGCCAAGCCGCTCGTCGAAACCGATGCTTTGGTTCCGTTCGTGGACGTCTTCAGTCTGTGGGACGAGCTTCGTGAACATCTCGACGGTGATTTGATGATCGTCGGGCACAATCCGCAGTTGAGTTCGCTTGTGTCGTGGTTGCTTGGAGCACGAGGCGATTCGCTTTGGCTCAAGAAGTCGGGTCTTGTGGCGCTCGATGTCGGATCAGCGGGTCCGCGGCCACGCGCCATGCTGTCCTGGCTGCTCACGCCGGGGTCCGTAGGTCGTTGACTCGCAGTTTTGGCAGTCGGATGGGCAGGGCCTGATGACGGACCGGTTCGCTAGTCTGCACCGGCCAATCGGACGCCATTTCCGCAGTCGGCGGTTGCGGCGTTTCGCCCGGGTCTTCAGGTTGAAGCCGTCGACGACGGTGCTGGATCTGGGCGGCAGCGAGTACTACTGGGCTTGGAGTCCCGTCCTCCCCCGTGTGACCGTGGTAAACCTGCACCGGCGCGATCTGCGCCCAGAGCGCTTTCCCTGGGTCCAGGCCGACGGTCGCAAGCTGCCATTCCCCGACGGCTCTTTCGACGTCGTGCATTGCAATTCGGTGCTTGAGCACATCGTCGACGAGCGCGGTCGTCAGCAGTTCGCACGCGAGATCGCGCGGGTTGGGAAGGCCTACTGGGTGCAGACTCCGAACCGGCGGTTCCCCGTCGAGGCGCATACTCTTACCCCGGGATTCCATTTCCTGCCCAGGAGCCTGCAGGCACGCATGGCACGCAACTTCACCGTCTGGGGCTGGCTGGAACGCCCCAGTGTGAACGAGGCGCGCGGATTCGTCGAGCACATCCACCTGCTTTCGGCGAGCGACTTGCAGAGCCTCTTCCCGGACGCCTCGCTCGAGCGGGAGCGCTTTCTGGGCCTGACGAAGTCACTGGCAGCTGTCGGCGAGCAGGGTCGGTAGGTCTTGCACGGAGTCCAGCACCCAATCCGGCTGGATTTCCGCATCCAGGTCGCTGGGTTGGAATTTTCCCGTCCTGACAAGCGCCGAGCGTAGGCCGGCGCTCTTGGCACCGAGCGCGTCCGCGTGCAAGTCGTCGCCGATCATCAGCAGTTCGCCCGGAGCCAGTCCCAAGATACCCGAGGCCTGCTGGAAGAACGCGGCCGCCGGCTTGCCCATCACGACAGCCTTCTTGCCAGTGGCGCACTCAAGCGCCGCGGCGAACGGCGCCACATCGAGGTTCGCGCCATCCGGCGACTGCCAGTAGCGGGTGAGTCCCAGAGCGACGAGGTCGCGATCCGGCCGGCCGTGCAGCAATCGGAATGCGCGGTTCAGCGTCGCGTAGTCCCACCCCGCCCCAAGATCACCAATGACCACGTATCGCAGCTCTACGGGATCGGTGCCGCTATCCGCCTCCACGCCGCGGAAGTCCTCCCGAGTCGCTTGCGGTACGAACAGGGCCGCCCGGGCCTGGCCGTGGGAGCGGATCCAGGCCGCGGCGACGACGGCGGGCGTCAGGAACTCCTCCGGCCGGGCCGGCACACCGAGCCGCGCGAGTTTGCTCGCCAGATCGCTGCGCGGTCGCGAAGTGGTGTTGGTGACGAAAAGCGAGGGCAAGCCGGCGCGCCGGATCGTCTCCACTGCCGCCGCCGCTCCAGGAATCGGGCGCTCGCCGTCGTAGAGGACTCCGTCCAAATCGAATAGCACGCCCCGAATCATGCGTCCAAGGCTAGCGCAGGCGGCGATTCGGGCCCGCGCGGGGCATTGCTAAACTGGCATTTTCCCCGCTCGGGAGCATCACAGCAAATGTCGAATCCACTAAAGCACGCAAGCGCAACGATCACGGACGGACGGGACAGGGCGCCGGCTCGCTCGATGTTCAAGGCGATCGGCTTTACCGACGATGACCTGGCGAAACCGATCATCGGCATCGCCAATACCTGGATCGAGACCATGCCCTGCAACTACAACCTGCGGGACCTGGCGGTCAAGGTCAAGGAGGGCGTACGGGAGGCGGGTGGCACGCCAATGGAATTCAATACCATCGCTGTCAGCGACGGCATCACCATGGGCACGGAGGGCATGAAAGGCTCACTTGTCAGCCGCGAGATCGTGGCCGATTCGATCGAGCTTGTGGCCCGGAGTCATATGTTCGATGGCCTGATCGCGCTGGTAGCCTGCGACAAGACCATCCCCGGGGGCGCGATGGGCTTGGCTCGGGTCAACGTGCCGTCAGTGCTGTTGTACGGCGGCTCCATACTTCCGGGCCAAGTGAACGGCGTGGACATCACGATTCAGGATGTCTTCGAGGCCGTCGGCGCTCATGCCGCCGGGAAGATCAGCGACGAGGAGCTTCTCGCGATCGAGGATCACGCCTGCCCGGGCGCAGGCGCTTGCGGTGGCCAGTACACGGCGAACACCATGGCGACGGCCATGGAGGTGATCGGCATCTCGCCGATGGGCACTGCCAGCATTCCCGCGGTCGACCCCCGCAAGGACGATGCCGGCTACCGCTCGGGGTTCGTGCTCATGGAGGCGTTGAAGTCCAATCTGCGTCCGAGCGACATCATGACCCGCAGCGCGTTCGAGAACGCCATCGCAAGCGTCGTGGCGACCGGCGGGTCGACCAATGCCGTGCTGCACTTGCTCGCGCTCGCACGGGATTGCGGCGTCGATCTGTCAATCGATGACTTCGATGTGATCAGCGAGCGGACACCGCTGCTGGTCGACCTCAAGCCCGGCGGCAGGTACGTGGCTGCCGACGTCGACAAGGCTGGCGGGATCCAGCTCATCGCCAAGCGCTTGGTCGAAGGTGGCTACGCCGACGGCACGCAGATGACGGTGACTGGCGTGTCGCTCGCGGAGGCCAGCGCGATTGCACGGGAGACGCCGGGCCAGGACGTGATTCGAACGTTGGACGCGCCAATCAAGCAGACCGGAGGCCTCGTGATCTTGAAGGGCAACCTCGCCCCGGAAGGCGGTGTCGTGAAGGTCGCGGGCAGCGGCCACTTGCAGCACCGCGGCCCTGCCAAGGTGTTCGAGGCTGAAGAGTCGGCCATGCAGGCCGTCACGAGCGGAGAGATCAGGGATGGGGATGTCCTGGTGATCCGCTACGAGGGTCCAGCGGGCGGGCCGGGTATGCGTGAGATGCTGGGCGTCACCGCCGCAATCGTGGGAGCCGGACTTGGAGAGACCGTCGCTCTCCTGACCGACGGCCGGTTCAGCGGCGCTACGCGAGGTCTCATGGTTGGGCATGTTGCTCCCGAAGCGGCGCGTGGGGGTCCGATTGCGGCCGTGCGTGACGGAGACATGGTGGTCATCGATTGCGCCGCGCGCCGTCTTGACGTGGAACTTTCCGACGCGGAGATCTCGGCGCGCCTGGCGGCCTGCGTGGAGCGGCCCGCGCGCTACAGGACGGGCGTGTTCGCCAAGTACGCCAAGCTGGTGGGCTCTTCGTCCGAAGGCGCTGTCACGCACCCGCTCTAGTCGCCATGCCGGGCTATGGGAACGGCCCGACCGCGGCGCGGTCGAGTAGCTCGGCGATCCTGGTGCGATCATTCGGTACCGTCACCGGAGGATTGCCGAATTGCGGTTGGACGTGGTAGCCCGATGGAGTCTCCAGCTGTCCCGAATGGTAGTGGTAGACATAGTCCGGATCCTTGAGCAGGTGTCCGGTCAGGATCCCAGCCACATCAGCCGACTCCCTGATGGTTCCGGCTCGGACTAGCTTTCGGATGCCTGCAAGCGTTGCGGCGGAGGCGGGTTCGCAGCCGATGCCGCAGCGGCCGATGACCGCCTTGGCGTCCGCGATCTGTTGCTCGGAGACGGATTCAACGATTCCGTCGGCGCTTCCGACCTCGAAAGCGGCCTTGTGCCATGAGACCGGGTCGCCGATCCGAATCGCGGTTGCCAGCGTTTCCGGCGCGCTCACCGGGCGCAGGTTCCCGCCTTCGACGAAGTGCCGGAAAAACGGCGCCGAGCCCTCCGCCTGCACCACGGCGACCCGGGGCATGTCTTCGATCAGTCTCGCTTCGCGAAGCTCTCGCAAGGCCTTTCCGAGGGCACTGATATTGCCCAGGTTGCCGCCGGGCAGCACAATCCAGTCGGGGACACTCCATCCGCGTTGTTCCAGCATTTCGATCGCGATCGATTTCTGGCCTTCGATGCGAAAGGGATTCACCGAGTTGAGCAGATAGATGCCGATCTCTGCAGCGAGTTCCCGGACCAACGCGAGTATCTGGTCGAAGTTTGCCTCCACCTGGATCGTTAGCGCTCCGTATTCGAGGGCCTGCGCAAGCTTTCCGTAGGCGATGTTTCCGGCGGGCAGGAAAATGACGGCCTGCATGCCGGCGGCCGCGGCGTACGCAGCCATCGAAGCGGACGTGTTGCCGGTTGAGACGCAGGCGACCCTGCGCATCCCGAGGATCTTGGCCTGGGTGACTCCGGCTGTCATTCCGTTGTCCTTGAAAGAGGCCGTGGGGTTGTAGCCCTGATGCTTGAACTGCAAGGACTCGAGCCCGGCGTAGGACGCCGCTCCAGGCGCGTCGAAAAGAGGCGTATTGCCCTCTGGGAGCGTCACGATGCAGTCCGGATCGCTCGCGAACGGAAGCATCTCTCGGTAACGCCACACGCCGCTGACGTCAACCTTCTCCAAGCTTGAGCGGCGCATCCGCCAAGTGGCTCGCAGCGTCTCGGGATCGACGTCGGCGAACGAGTTGGCGACTTCGAGCAGGCTGCCGCAAGCCCCGCAAGAGTAGACGATCTCGCTCAGCGGGTAGCGCTGTCCGCAACTAGGGTTGAAGCAGGCTAGATGCGGAGGCATGGCGGCCAGAATCCATCGTATCAGCGCCTCGGCGACCACCATCCAGGCCCATCGCGGGCCGCAGCCGTCTCGTTGGTGGCCGTCAGGCCAGGATTTCGCGGATGACTCGTCCGTGGACGTCCGTCAGTCGGAAGTCGCGGCCCGCGTAGCGGTACGTGAGCCGTTCGTGGTTCAGGCCCAGCCGGTCCAGGATAGTGGCTTGGAAATCATGGACGCTGACTACGTCTTCGGCGACGTCGTGGCCCATTTCGTCGCTCGAGCCGTAGACTGTGCCTCCACGTATGCCGCCGCCCGCCAGCCAGGAACTGTACACCCTCGCATGGTGGCCACGGCCCTCTGCGCCTGGCGACGGACAAGTTGGTGTGCGGCCGAACTCCGTCGTCCAGACCACGATTGTGTCATCGAGCATCCCGCGGGACTTGAGGTCCCGGAGAAGCGCCCCGATCGGCTGGTCGACATTGCGAGCCAGCCTGTTGTAGTTCGCCATCTTGGCGTGCGAATCCCAGTTCTTGTCAACCGCGGTGCCGCCGTCGATCAATTCGACGAACCGAACGCCACGCTCCACGAGCCTACGGGCCACGATGCACTGCCAGGCGAACCCCTCGTGGCTGCCTCGCTCGAGGCCGTACATCTTCAGCGTCGCATCCGATTCTCGCGACAGATCGAACGCCGCGGGGGCTTCGGCCTGCATGCCGAAGGCCGTCTCGAACGACTTGATGCGGGCGGCCAGGCTGCTGTCCCTCTCGCGTCCCAACAGGTGCTGCCGGTTGTAGTATTCGAGCATGTCGAGCTCGGTTCGCTGCTGTGAGGGGGAGGTGCGGCGGCTCATATGCGCCACGGGCTCGCTGCCGGGGACGATCCGCGTTCCTTGGTGCAGGACGGGCAGGAAGTCGGAGCCCCAGACCTGGCCGCCGGCGTAAGGGATCTCGGGCGCGATGACCATGAACGACGGAAGGTTTTGATTGAATGTGCCCAAACCGTAGCTGACCCACGATCCGATGCTGGGCCGGTTGAACGTTGCGGAACCCGTGTGGATGCCCAGGGTCGCTCCGAAGTGGTCACCGTTGATGTTCTTCATCGAACGGATGACCGCGATGTCGTCGATGCACTTGCCGATCTCGGGGAACAGGTCGCTGACCTCGATGCCGCTCTGGCCGTACTTCCTGAATTCCCAGTCGCTGCCCTTGTAGACCCGGTTCTTGTTGACAGGCTGGTCGTGGTTCTGCCGCAGAAACGGCTTCGGATCGAAGGTGTCCACATGCGAGACACCGCCCGTCATGAACAGGAAGATGACGTTCTTCGCCTTGGCCGGGTAGTGGGGCTTGCGGGGCCGGAGCGGGTCCTCCGGTGTGGATGCCATCATCTCCGCCAGCAACCCCGGCAGGAGCAGCCCGCCTCCGGCGAGGGAGCGGATCGTCTGGCGTCGGTCCAGATTAGGTACTCTCATCATGACACTCTAATAATACCTCCGGGAACCTACTGGATGCGACGCTATGATCTCGTTTTTCTCGTGCTGGCGGGATTTTTCCTCGCCAGTTTGGTGCTGGCAAACGCGATTGTATTCAAGTTTGTCGACATTCCGCTGCCTCTCGTTGGACTCGTCACGATCAGTGCGGGAGTGCTTCCATATCCGGTCACGTTTCTCTGCACGGACCTCATCAGCGAGATGTACGGCAAGAAGCGCGCTAACGCGCTGGTGATCACGGGCTTCGTCATCAGCGTGTACATGCTGCTCCTCCTGCTGCTTGGCCGCGCGCTGCCCGTGTCGCACTTGCAGGACGAAGCGATCCAGGAGCACTACATGGCAGTCTTCGGCCAAAGTGCCCGCGCGATCTTCGGAAGCATGGTCGCGTACCTGCTGGCCCAACTCATCGACGTGCGGCTCTACCACTTTTGGCGGAAGCTCACCAACGGCAAGCACCTCTGGCTTCGAAATAACGGCTCGACGTTGCTGAGTCAGCTGATCGACACGACCGCCGTCGTGATGATCCTGTTCTACGGTGTCTGGCCGCTACCTCAGATCGGGGCCGTCATCCTTGCGAGCTATGCGTACAAGTTGCTTGTCGCGGTTGCCGACACCCCCTTGATGTACCTGGGAAAGTGGATGTTTCGGGATATCGAGGAGGAGTCCCGCGGCCAAGGACTGCTCTAAGGGGCCTCTGGGCTGGCGAAGAAGGCCTACGCCGTCTCGAGAACCCGCAGGGAAACGTCCTCGACCAAATGGCCCGCAATACGGCGGAATTCCGCCATGTGAGGTGCCCTGGAGTGCGCCTGCAGGGCGTCCATGCTGGCCCATTGCTCGACAATCGTGATCCGCCGGGGATCCTGTTCCTGGGCCTTCCAGCCAGTGTCGGCATCGAGGCAGGGCGTGTATCGCAGGCAGCCGTCTTCCGCCAGCACGTTGGGGACGTTTGCCTTGAAGAGGGCGGCGTATTCCTCAAGCGAGCCCTTCTTCACCCGGATCGAAGCAATCACGTGGATCATGTTGCCCTATTCTTGCATCGGGGCATCAGGTGGTCCTTGAGCGCACCGGTTTCTCAGAAATCCGTGAATCGCTTCGAGGCGCGAGGCTTGCCGTGGGTCTGCAGGGAACGGTCACCGCTACCCCGTTTCTGGATCGATTTAGGGCTTCGGCCGCGATGGCCCCGGCTCTTGCCACCCGGACAAGCAGGCGCATCGGGTATCCTGACGGGGATGAAACGGTTGCTGCTTCTGATCGCGATCATTGCCGGAGTTGGGATGGCGGGAGACAACTGGCCCCAATGGCGCGGTCCGAACCTGGACGGCACGACCTCCGCGACCGGTCTGCCCGTCACTTGGAGCACGACCGAGAACGTAATCTGGAAGACCAAGCTTCCAAGCTGGGCCGCAGCGACGCCAATCATATGGGGCGACACCGTTTTCGTGACGTCCGCCGAGGAAGGTTCCAGCCTGAATCGTCCGAACTCCCGCCTGGCTGAAGGCGGAGACAGTGCCCGGGACAAGCTCTACCTGATCGCGATCGATCGCGAGACCGGCGGAGTTCGCTGGCAGCGGTCGATAGGAACGGGCAATCGGATCGGCAACAAGCAGAACATGGCTTCGCCGTCGCCGGTCACCGACGGAGAGCACGTCTGGGTCGTCAACGGGAACGGCGAACTGCGGTGCTTCGATTTTGCTGGCAGCCAGGTCTGGATGCGCGAAATGCAGAAGGATTACGGCAAGTTCGGAGTCCAGTTCGGATACGCCTCGTCACCGCTGCTGCACCATGGTGTGCTGTACCTGCAGAATCTGCAGGGAATGTACACCGACGATCCATCCTACGTTTTGGCGATTGACGCTGCGTCCGGCAAGACGATCTGGAAGGTGGACAGGCCGACTGACGGCCTGCACGAGACACCCGACTCCTACTCGACGGCGACTCTGGCCAGGGTCGCCGGCGAATTCATCCTGATCGTTTCCGGTGGGGGTTACGTGACCGGACACGATCTCAAGTCCGGGAAAGAGATTTGGCGGGCCGGTGGGCTGAACCCGGACAACGCGAGAAACTACCGCACGATCGCATCGTCGATTGTGGTTGGCGACATCGTTCTGGTACCTTCCCGCAGGCGACCTTTCATCGCTTTCCGGACAGACGGAAAAGGTGATGTAACCGATTCCAAGAGACTCTGGTCGACTGAGTACGGGCCTGACGTACCGACGCCAACGAGCGACGGCGAGAGGCTCTACATCATTGGCGACCGCGGCATCGTGCTTAACCTCAATGTGAGCGATGGGAGCACGGTCTGGGATCGCACTCGGATCGAGCCCGGCACCTACAGTGCCTCCCCATTGCTGGCCGATGGCAAGCTCTATGCCATCAGCGAAGACGGAACGACGACAGTGATGAAGGCCGGAGACGAGTTCGAAATCCTAGCCGTGAATCGACTGGGTGAGTACACTCTTGCGTCGCCGGCCGAAGCGGGGAACCGGATCTTCATCCGCACCGCCGAGTATCTGTACTGCATTGGCATGCAGTGACCGGGGCACGAGGAGTGCCTGACGAAGCGACCGGTCCGCCGATCAGCGGGCGGCGGGTCGTGTTGAGCGACGAGGCGGGAATCCCGCACGTCCGCGCAGTTTTCTGACGATCCTCGATTGACCGGGTGGGTTCAATCGGGACCGGACGTTGCAAGCCGCGGCCGTTAAGCCTCCGGGAATCCGTTTGTCGAACGGCGGGAGCCCGGCTTGAGCGCCCGGTAAACCTTGGTGACCGCCCTGCCCGCGTCCGCGGCGTCGTCTTCCGATCCCATAAAGACTCTCATCGGGATCCAGAACGAATCCCGGGTCAATTGCTCGGCGACCGGGCACTGCAACGATCGGTGTGGCCACTCCCGGAACACTGGATTGGCATACAGCGGATGCGGATAGAACGGCCTTACGGGCACGCCCTCCGATTGCATCGCTTCTACGAAACGGTCGCGGTCCGCTCCGAAGAGATCCTCGACTATCCGTCCAGGCACGATGTAGCGCGTCTGGGTCGCCGCTCCGGTCGGCGCTTTCTGCAAGGCGATTCCGTTGACCTCGCTGATCTCCTTTGCGAACCGCTTGAAATTGGTCGCCCGCAACTGGATCTCGCGCGGCAGGCGCTCCAGTTGTGCCATCAGCAACGCAGCCTGGGGGGCGGTCATCCGAAGGTTGGTCCCGAGTTCGAAGTGCTCGAACCAGCCACCCGTCGACCGACGTCCCGCATTCGTGATCGAACGCGCTGATTCGGCCAGGCCCTCGTCGCTCGTGACTACCATTCCGCCCTCTCCGGCCGTCATTGCCTTCGAGTTCTGAAAGCTGAAGATCCCGGCGCTGCCAAGCCCGCCCGCCCGCGTTCCGTACCACTCGGCACCGTGTGCGTGGGCAGCGTCCTCCAGGAGCCTCACGCCTGTCGACGAGGCAATGTCCGTGAGCCGGTCCATCTCCGCCACGACTCCGCCGAAATGCACGGGAATGATCGCCCGGGTCTTTTCGGAAACAGCTTCTGCCGCCTGGGCGCAGTCAATATTGAAGCTCTCGGCATCGACATCCACAAACACCGGCTCAGCCCCCACCCGGCTCACGGCGGTGGCAGTGGCGATGAAGCTGTGGGCGGGTACGATCACTTCGTCCCCTTTGCCAATGCCGGCTGCATGCAACGCCAGTTCGAGCGCCATCGATCCGCTGGAGACCGCGATACCGAACCGCGCATCGTGGAACTGGGCGAAGATTTCCGCGAAGGACCGAACGGTCGGATTCTCGCCGCCCCAGGAACCGCTCTCGAGCACCTCGCGCATCCGGTCGAGGTCGCCCGGGCCGAGACGGGGCCAATCCGGATAGCCGTTTCGACGAATCGGCGGGCCGCCGAACAGGGCCAACTTCTGCGAGGCCATGCCCCAGTTTAGCGGGGCGCGACGAGGGCTCCAGACACTCTGAGGGCACGGCTTGCACTCGGGACCGTCCGCCAGTCTTCAGCCCGAAGTCACCCTGCCAGCTGGCCGCAGGGAGCAATCCGTCGGGCTCTTGGAGATACCCGACCGGGCCTCGCCGGCCGCGCGGATTCTTGCCGCCGCTACCGGCCGAAGCCGCGCCGGCCTGCCGCTCTGTTACTGTATCGGCTGAGGTTCTCGCGAGCGATGGCCAAGCAAGACGTCTTGAATACCATCCTGAATTCGGGCATCATTCCGATCGTCCGCACCGACACTGCGGAACACGCACTGGACGCGATCAAGGTGATCCATGGTGCGGGTATCCCAGTGCTGGAGGTCACCATGACTGTACCGGGAGCGCTCAAGATCCTTGAGAAAGCTTGCGACGAGTTCGGCGACAGCCTAATTCTGGGTGCGGGAACGGTGCTGGATGCCACGACTGCACGACACTGCATGCTGGCCGGTGCCGAGTTCTGCGTAACGCCTTCCCTAGACGTCGAAACCATCGAAATCTGCAATCGCTACTCGAAGTGCGTGGTTCCGGGCGCTCTGACTCCGACCGAGATCATGACGGCCTGGAACGCCGGGGCGACACTAGTCAAGGTCTTTCCGGTCGGTGCGCTGGGAGGACCGAGATACATCAAGGCGTTGAAGGCGCCCCTGCCGCAAGTGCCGCTGGTCCCCACGGGCGGTGTGAATCTGAGGAACGCTTCCGCTTTCTTCGAGGCCGGAGCCAGCGCGGTCGCGGTTGGCTCCGAGCTTGTGAACAAGCACTGGCTGGTCGACTGCCAGTTCGAGCGTATCGAGACGGCGGCACGGGGCTTTCTCGATATCGTGGCCGAGTCGCGCGCGGCCTAGATGTCGCCTGCAGGCGAGCCGGTTCTTGCGCAACTGGGCGCCGCGTCCTCGATTGTCTTGGTGCGCCTGCGATCGCTCGGCGACACCGTGCTGGCAACGCCCGCGTTCACGATGCTCCGTCGGGCGGTGCCCAATGCGGTCATCCATGTCGTGATGGATCGGAAGTTCGCCGGTGTGCTGGCAGGCAATCCCGACATCGACGGGGTTCTGGAGGCCAGCGCACCCGCAGGGGCATTGGCCAAGGCCGGCCTGGTGCGCCGGATACGCGCCCTGCGACCCGGGCTCTGCGTTGACATGCATGGCGGATCCACCGCCGCGTGGCTGACGGCCCTTTCGGGAGCGCGCTGGCGCGCGGGATCGGCTCACTTCCGGCACTCGTGGGCCTATAACGAACGGATTCCGCGAGCCCAGGAAGTGCTTCGGCGCCCGCCCGCCTCGACAGTGCACACCGCCGAGCACCATGCGGCGATGATGATCCATCTGGGTGTGCCCGATGACGAGATTCCTCCGGCCCGGCTCGATGCCGAGCCGGCCTCGGACTGGCCTGGCTACGCCGTCCTTCACGTCGGCGCCGCGTACCACACAAAGCGGTGGGCGGTGGAGCATTTTCGAGCCGTCGCCACGGAAATCAAGCGCGTCCACGGGCTGGAGGCGGTCTTCGTCGCGGGATCTGGCGACACGGTTCCAGAGGACCGGCTTTCGGGTTTCGAAATCCGGGCTGGGCTCTCCCTCGCCGCCTTGAAATCGCTGCTTGCGGGGGCAGAGCTATTCGTCGGCAACGACTCGGGCCCGGCTCACGTTGCGGCCGCGTTCGGGGTTCCCTGCGTGGTCATTTTCGGATCGTCCGACTCGGCCGTCTGGCATCCATGGAAGACGGCGCACAGAGTCGTCGAGACCGATTGGGACTGCAAGCCCTGCCCTGGTGACCGGTGCTACGCTTTCGACGAGCCCCGCTGCATCCTCTCCGTCGAGCCGGGGGCAGTCTTGCTAGCCGTGGCCGACTTGTTGGCGGATTCCAGGGGCGCTACCTGAGCAAGTAAACGGCAGAATCTGCGCGCATGTTGGGCCAACCCTGGACCCGCTTGCCTTGCCGCAGGAAGTAGGCGTTCTCGGCCCACATGCCCTCTGTTTGCAGCAGGACTTCGAAGTCCAGGATCGTCAGGACCCGAATGTTCGGGGAGTCGTACCAGTCATACGGCAGGTGCGCAGTCGTCGGCGCTCTCCCCTTGCAGAGCAGGGAAAGCCTCACGGACCAATGGCCGAAGTTGGGGAACGCCACAATGACCCGCCGGCCAACGCGCCGCATCTCTCGCAACAACTCGAGCGGTTTCTGCACGACCTGCAGCGTCTGGCTGAGAATCACGTAGTCGAAGCACGAATCCGGGTAGTCGGCCAAGCCCTTGTTGATATCGCCTTGGTACACCGAGAGCCCGAGTTCCACGCAGCGCCTGACCTTGTCCGGGGAGATTTCGACACCGCGGCCCTGAACGCCCTTGTGCTGTTCCAGCCATGCGAGCAGATCGCCCTCTCCGCAACCCAGATCGAGCACGCGCGAGCGCTCCTCGATCAGGTCCGACATGATCTGGTAGTCCTTTCTGGACAACAGGTTCGGTACTAGCGGCAGATCTTTGGCCTCAACGACGGGCATCGAATACTCCCCTGCATTATATGTTCGCCCCCGGTCCGGAAGGCTTCGAGCAGTCCGTCGGGCTTTGCCTCAGGACGATCGCGTCCGCGCCTCTGGCACCACGTCGATACCGATCGCATCGTGATCGGATAATGGTGGTTCGCGGCCCTCGCGGAACTCGTGCAGGACCACCGGCGCGTCGGTCTGCAAATCGCGCGATGCGAACCAGTCAATCTTCAGGGGGCATTTTCCGTCAAACTCCCGCAAGGCCCAGCGGATGAAGTCGAAACACCAAGCGGGCACCCACTCGCGGAGATTCTGATGGGTCTTGGCGTCGTCAACGTCGTACGAGGTGGTTCGTTCGTCGAGCAGGTTCGGTCCGCGCCAATCGAATCCGTGCTGGTCGAGCAGTCGGAAGAGCTCCCGCTCGAAGAATGTGTAGGGTCGCAGGAAGTGGTTGCGGATCGTGTTTCGAGCGCCAAGCATGACGCGCACCCAGTAGCCCACGATGGCGGTAAATGCGCGCGAGGAGTTGAACGTCGTCGTGTTCCAGTCCCCGCCGATCAATGCCGGCCCGGTGGGCGGCAGGCCCTCGATCACCGCTGCCATCTGGTTCCGACGGTGGCCCTGGCTCGACTGAGCGTCCAAGTGCACGGAGCAGACCGTGACCTTAAGGCCAGCGAGGTCGATCTCGGCGACAACGGCGGTCTGTTGTCCGAGCCGCTTCTCGCGCCCGCGCATCTTGTCCCTGCCGTTACCGATCGCAATGGACCGGGGGTTGAGAATCGGGTAGCGGCTGAGGATTGCGTTTCCGTGGAGGCCTAGTTCGTTATCGCCAGCCACTGCGCTCTCGATTCCCGCGCCCTTGGACAGGTTCAGGTAGCACGGCGCGAAGGCGTAGTCCAGACCGAGTTCGCGGGCGAGTTCGCGGGCGACGTTGCGGTTGTCCGAGCGTGCCATGCCAACGTCGGTTTCCGTGAGCAGAAAGACGTCTGCCGACGAGAGGTAGGGGTGGCTGCGCAACTCGGCAAGCTGGCCCTCGTACTCGATTCCCCGTTCGAGGTTCCACGCCACGACGCGGTATGCCTGTCTGGTCGGTCTTGCCGCCATAGCGAACCTGCCTGTTTCAATCGACTCCAGGACCCTGTCGGCGAGGGGCTTGAGCTCTCGGTAGTCCGGGCAGGCGAGTAGCTCGGCTGTCGACCGGCAACGCGCCAGGGCCTCGAATCTCGGGCGCAGACGATCCTTGACGATCCGCTCAATTTCCGCCCAATCGCGGCATCCGTGTGCCTCGACCAGGTCTGTCCCGCTCTGCTGGGGTGCCAACTTTCATTATCGATGTGGCTTGATGCGCGAACGCCAGGTCAGGTGTCCAGGGTGGCAGCGCTCCGTGGCCGGATCCGTACACGAAGACCACGCAAAGCGCGACATCCCTTGTTTGTTCGGATTCATGACAGCACTTGAAACTGGCTCCAGGCGGTCTCCGCATCGTTTGCTGGAGTCGATGACACCTCCGCGCTCGGCGGTGGGTCCTCAACGCAGCCGCAAGTCGGCTCTCCACAGCCATCGGCTGTGATCCGGCGCGGACGGTGCAACTGCACTTGCGGATCATCCCGGCTACAGCGCCCCCTGCGGGGGCAGCACCAGCCGATACGTTTCGTTCATTGATTGACAACTGGTTGGACGCAGTCTGCCTCAATCTTGCCAATGCAGAGTTTTGACTATTTGGATTGACCATGATAGATTCGGGTTCGTGGAATCCATGTCCATCTCCAAGTTCAAGGCGACTTGTCTCGCGGTATTGAAGCAGGTCCGCAATACCGGCCAGCCGGTTCGCGTAACGCGGTTCGGCGTGGCAATCGCGGATGTTGTTCCGCCAAACCCGCCCGAGCGGCCCGGAGACTGGCTGGGCTCGATGGCCGGCACCGCGCGGATCGTGGGCGACATTACCGTTCCGACCAGCGAGTTGGTCGATTGGGACGCGGAGCGCGAATGAGGCTGCTGCTCGATACGCATATTTGGCTCTGGAGCGTCTTGGATCCGTCCAAGCTTGGCCGCCTGGTCAGAGAGGCACTCCTGGACGGCAACTCGGAGCTATGGCTTTCCTCGATCTCGCTGTGGGAGCTTTCAGTCCTGGCCGAGAAGGGGAGATTCGTGGTACGCGGCGGCCTTTGGAACTGGATTGACGCTGCCCGGCGCTCCGCGCCAATCCGTGAGGCGCCACTTACAGGAGAAATCGTCCGTGCATTGGATCGAGTCGAGGTTTCTCACAGGGATCCTGCCGACCGATTCCTGGCTGCTACTGCCGCCGTGCTGGATCTGCGCCTCGTGACTTCAGATTCCAAGCTGTTGTCTGGGCATGGCTTCAAGGTACTCGAGAATCACTGACCTGGAACTGCGGAATGAGATCCTTGCATGGCCTATTCTTGGCATGCCATGCCTGCCATGCGGACTACCGCAGGTCAGGAATGGTGGATACTCGAATCCGGTGAATCTCGTCGCGTCCGTCCGGATCACCGCCACACAGCAGTAGTGGCAATAGCGCCCTGACTCCACACAGATACGCGCCGAATCCGACTGCTATATTTCCGACTAGTCGATACGCGCGGTGAGTTGGAAAGGTGTGGGGGAGAGAACTATGGTGCAGTTTGGTGAACTGGAGGACGTCAAGTTGCGGGAGGTTTGGGGACATGAGGCGCACGACTTCACTCCCTGGCTGGCCTCGAACATAGAACGACTCTCCAGCGCGATCGGCATTCCAATGGATTTGGAGGGCACGGAAGTTGCAGTCGAGCAATTCTCAGCGGACATTGTCGCCCGCAACCCCGCGGATGGTAGGTGAGTGCTAATCGAAAACCAGTCGGAATGCTCCGACTACGCGCATCTGGGGCAGATTCTTGCCTATTTCGTCGGCGTTCGGGCACAGACCGTCATTTGGGTCGCGCGGAACTTTGCTGAGGCACACCGGTCGGCGATCCGATGGTTGAATGACCACACGGTCGATCCACTTGCATTCTTTGCTGGTAACTGCTCAGGCCCCTTCGACTACTTATCTTCTCGCCTAGCATCCCGCGGATCAAGGCTTGCGCTGGTTTCCGGCCAGCTTTCGAATGGTTGTTCGTGTCGGGAACCTGTCGCGGGCCGGAAACGGTCCTGACCGGCAATCGGCTGCCTTGCGGACCCAGCCGGGTGTCGACTTGCCACTCAGAGCAACTTCTCAGGCGTCTTCAGTGGGGGTCGGGCCATAGTGTTGAGTGAGCGTGTCGACAGCGTGCCCGGCGAGCGCGATTTGAATGGCGACGAGAGGATTGTAGCCGAGCGCGGCCATCGACTGCAGGTAGCTGGAGATGCGGGCATAGGCCTCGCCGTAGGCTTGCGTTCGAAAGCAGCCCGAGACTTTGATCTTCACCTTAGCCATGCGCAGTCCGCGCTCTCCGGCATTGTTGGTGAAACTCACCTTCGGATCGTGTAGGAAGCGCAGCACGGAGGCCTCGTGCTTGGCGAGCCGCTCGTGCAGGTTGTGGGCATCGGATTTGGCAAGCCGCCCGCGTTGGCCCTTGGTGCGCGGCGGGATCGCGGGCAATTCCTTGGCACCTTGGGTCAGGATGGTGCGGTAGCGCTTGCGCAAGGCCTTGCAGGCGGCTGCGCTCAAGACCTTGGCCTGGCTGCGATTGACTTTGTGGCAGGCCTCTTGCAGCAGGGCTTTCAGCAGGCGCGCCCAGCGGTACTTGTTGGACTCGACAACGAAGGTCAGTTCGCGGACCAAATGCGCATTGCATAGAGCGTGCGTGCATTGCTCGTAGCTGAGGTACGAGGCCCAGCAGTCGTGCACCAAGGTGCCGCGAAAGCGGGGGATCAGGCCGATCGCCTCGATCGCTGCCTTGCCGCGCCGGCGATGCAGGAACTTGACCGTCAGCGACCCATCGGTGAGGATATGCAGCCAATGGTTCTTGCCGTCCACGCGCAGGCCGGTTTCGTCGGCATGCAAGGCCGGCGAGGCCAGCAGGTGGGCGCTGGCGGCGGCTTCCCAAGCTTGCAGGGACTCATGTAGGCGGCGGATGTAGCCCAGGCAGGTGGCCTCGGACAAGCGCAGGCCGGAGACCGCCTTGACCAGCTCGACGGTGCGCCGCAGGGAGAGCATATGGGCCACCAACAGGTTGATGATGAAAGCCTGCAAGCCGCTGCCATACTGCACCGGCCCGGGCATGTTGGCGGGGAAGGCTGCCTTGCTGCGGGCCTGGCAGTCGGGGCATTGCTTGACCTCGGCCTCGACACGCTGCTCGATGACCTGAAACACGATGTCGTACAGGATGCGGCGTTCCCGGTGCAGCGCAGCGACAGCCGACAGATCGCCGCCACAGCTGTCGCAGGCCTCGACGGTGAGCGTTTCCTCAAGGGTGACTTTCTGCAGATTGGGGCTGGTCAGCTCGTTGGGCTTGGCTGGCTTGCGGCCCGGCTTGGCGCGCTGCGCGGTGGCGTCCTCCGCGTCCATCTGCGAGGGCGGAAGGCTGGAGTTGCGGCTGGTCTTGCGGGTGGTCTTTTCGAGCAAGACCGCCAGCAGCAGGGTCAGCAAGGGCATCAGGACGCGGAACACGGCGTCGGCTTCGGGCGACACTTTGCCGCTCTTGCGCAGATCCTCGATCTGCTCCTTGGCGGCCTGCAGTTCCTCGCGCAGGTACTGGTCGTTGACGGTCGGCATCACTCGGCCTCGACCGCCAGCAGGGCGGCCAGCACCGCCAGCCGCTCGCCCGGCGGCATGGCCGCATAGCGCTTGCCCCAGCTGGCGGCCTTGCGCTGGATGCACTGGCGCTGCGTGAAGTTCTGGCCGGCATAGCGGTGCCAGTGCACGTGGCGCCCCGGCGCGAAGTTGCACCAGACCTTCTCGGTCACCACCCCGGCCTGGTTCATCACCTGCAGCGACAGGCTGTGCCAGTCCGGCAGGGCCCGCTCGTAGAGCTCGCAGGGGTAGCCGGAGAGCATCACCGCGCAGGGCAGGCTCTTGAGCAACGCCAGCAGTGCTTCGTGATCGGCCTGCGTGTAGTCGTAGCGGTAGCGACGCTGCGACTTGCGCGTGCGCTGCAGATAGGGCGGGTCGGAGTAGACCAGCTCGTCGCCGGCAAACGGGAACTCGGACAGGAAGCGGTGGCAGCAGCCGTGCACCAGTTCCACCTCGTAGGGGCCGCGAAACGCCCGGATCGAGCGGGCGTTGCGATCGATGCCAATGTTGCGCAGGGCGGGCGGCTTGCGCTGCATGATCGCGCCGCCGCCGAGATGCGTCTCAATATAGGTGGCATGCGGCGGCATGGCCGCGATCAGCGCTTGGCACAGACCCGAGGTCGCCTTCGATCCGTACCATGCACCCATCGCCGCGGCCACTCCAGAAGGAGTCCTTACTCAGCAGCATAGGCGCTCCCAGCGCGGTTGTCAAGCGGACCATCCGCTGGGTCTGAAATACCGCTGATCGCCGGTCAGGACGGTTCCCGACACGAACCACAGTTCGCAACCTGGCCGGACCCAAGCGCAAGCATTGATCCGCGTGCCGTCAGGCGAAAAGACAAGTAATCAAGAAGGGGCCTGAGCAGTTACCTTTGCTGTACGAGTGCGGGTCGTGAAGATTGGCGACTCGCCGCTGGTGCCGGTGTTTGAGGTGCTGGAGCGTCCCAGTGCGTGGGACCGGAAGCTACGCACGGCCGTTGACAAGGGTGAGAGCGAGCTGACTAGGTTTCGTCGTGAGTTTTGGAACCACTACGCAAACCAATACCCAAATGATGGTGTGCCGGTTGGATACGGGGCAAGTTCGTGGTGGCTATGGATCGAATCGGCGGCACTGAACCTGTCGATTTATGTCGCGCAGAATGAGGGAGGCGTGTCGGTGCGAGGTAGGAGTGGCGAGTTGGCAGAAGAGGTCGGAGAACGGATTCAAGGTTGGCGGCAAGGCCTGCACGATGAACTTGGGATCGACATTGGCGAAGGAACTTCATGGGGCAGCTACGCCAATAACCATTATCCCGCCGATACGAGAGATCGAGGCAATTGGCCCGCCATGGCCGACTGGCTCCATAACAAGATCGCGGACTATCGCCGTGTTCTGGAGAAGCCTCCCACGTCGTCAGCATCGAATGATACGTCAGACGAATAGCGGCGACGGGTGTTGCTAAGTGGGTTACATGTTGGCGTAGCGGGCGATCAACGGACCCGGCTTGACCAGCCACGCACACCGGTCGGTCGCGTTGAGAGCGACTCCAACCCTCACGTGGCCCCAGCGGCCAGAGCCCCTGGAAGGGGTGCCAACAGACAGAGTCAGCCTTGTCGCGATTCTGCAGGTTCGAATGGGCTGGGCGGAACGGTAAGCTGGATAGGCTGATGGCGGTGCGCCGCGTGTTCGTGGATTCGATCGAGGACGATGCTGCCTTCGTGCGCGGAGACTCCGCTCGCCACCTCGCCAGCGCAGCCCGGTTGCACCGAGGCGAGCGGGTCGAGGTCTCGGACCAGGTTCGGGCCTACCTGGCGGTGACCGAGTCATGCTCGCCGGACGAGGTCCGGTTTCGAATCGAGCAGCTCCTGCCGGACCCGGAGCCCGTTCCGCGCCTCGACGCGGCGCTTGCCATCATCAGGTTCCCCCGCTTCGAGTGGGCGATCGAGAAACTGACGGAACTCGGCGTCCATTCCATCATCCCTGTCATTGCCGCGCGCAGCGACGTCAAGCTCGTCTCCACCGCGTCCAAGAGAGCCGTTCGCTGGCGGCGAATAGCGTTTGAGGCAGCACAGCAATCGCGGCGCATCGCCGCGCCGACCGTCGCGGTGCCGACCAGTTTCGAACAGGCGGTCCGCGACTGCCCAGCCGGAACCGGGCTACTGGTTCATCCGGGTGGGTTGCCTGTCGCGGAGGCGGGTCGCGGAGCGTCTGTATTCCTGGTGGGCCCCGAAGGAGGCTGGACCGACGAGGAGGCTGGCATGGCCAGCGGGGCCGGACTCAGGTCGGCGGATCTTGGCGGGACCATCCTCCGCTCCGAAACAGCGGCCGTGGCGACCGCCGCTGTCGTGTCGGCGATTCGTGCCGGGGAGACGGCGGCATGACCGAGTCCGAATCAGCTCGCCTGTGCGCCTGCATCGCGCGATTCGACGAGGCGAACGCCGAGGATCCTAATCTTGAGCCAGACGGCTCTCCGAAGGAGCTCGTGTACGCCAGACGAATGTCCGAATGGTTGGGCCGGCTGGACCCGGAGGCACCTGTCGAGGTGCGTCTGGCGGTTCGTGCCCAGCATATCCGACGCTGGGAAATACCGCGGGCTTCCTATCCCAAGGGAAGAACCGCCTATCTCGAGTGGCGGCGGGACTTGGGCCGGTTCCATGCCGAGATTGCAGGTACGATCATGCGCGAGTGCGGCTATGACGAGCAAACCGTGGCCAGGGTTCAGGCAGTGATCCGCAAGGAGCGCTTCAAGGTGGACCCTTGGGCGCAGCGGCTCGAGGATGTGGCGTGCCTGGTCTTCCTGGAGCACTATCTTGAAGGGTTTGCCGAGACGCAGGACCGCGGAAGCATGGTCAACATCCTCCGCCGCACTTGGAAGAGAATGTCCAAGGCAGGTCGGCAGGCGGCGCTCACGATTGACTACTCGCCTCGATGCGCGGCGTTGATCCGATCCGCCCTGGAGCCCTCCGACGAAGCCAGCGTGGCCGGAGCCTAGCGGGAACTTCGCGGATGACGCCCGACCCGGCCGCCGCAGTGGGGTATCCTAATCGTCTTTCGACGGCCAGCAGCGCTGGCCGGCTCATGCTTCCATCTCTGCTCACCCTGTTGGCTGTCGCCGCTGCCGCGCAACAGCCGGTCGGCTTCTCGCACAAGGCGCACATCGAGAAGGCCAGCATGCAGTGCGTCGACTGCCACGAGGGAGCGGTCTCGCGCGATGCGGCCGTGATCCCGTCGATCCGCAAGTGCATGCTCTGCCATCAGTTCATTGGAAAGGACTTGCCCGAAGTCGTCCGCTTGACGGAGTACTGGGAGCGGAAACACGAGGTGCCGTGGGTGCGGGTCTACGGGTTCGAGGAAAAGGCAGCGGTGCAGTTTCGGCACGCGCCGCACGCCCGCGCCGAAATCGCTTGCTCGCAGTGTCACGGCGACGTGGCCTCCATGACGGTCGCGGTCGAAGCGGTGCGCCACACGATGGGTACCTGCGTGACTTGCCACCGCCAGAAAGGCGCCACTGATGACTGCCTTGCGTGCCATTTCTGAGGGGTATCTGTAGGTCCCACAGTGAACACTCGAAGCACAGAGCAGGATGCGATTCCAGCGGTTCGGCCAGAGGTGCCCTGAGCATGGATCGTCGCAATTTCTTCAAGCTCGTGGGCACCGCTTCCGGCGGCGTAGTGTCCGGCGCATGCGGCAAGCAGGCCGAGGAGATTATCCCGCTGCTGGTTCCGGAAGACGAAATTGTCCCGGGAGTCGAGGAGTGGCACGCGAGCGTCTGCCAGGAGTGCGGAGCCGCGTGCGGCACGATTGCCAGGGTGATGGCTTCCGAGCGGGAGATTCAGGTTGACGGAGAGCGGTTTCGACAGAGGATTGCGGCGATCAAGAAGATCGAAGGGAATCCGGAAGATCCGGTTAGCGGCGGGCGGCTGTGCGCCCGCGGGCACTCCGCGCTGCAGTCGTTGTACAACCCAGACCGCTTGACGCAGCCGCTCAAGCGTGCTGGCGAGCGGGGGTCAGGGAGGTTCGAACCTGTTCCCTGGGAGGCTGCGCTGGAAGAGGCCAGCGATGCGCTTGCCCGCGCTGTTTCCGCCGATCCGGGCAGGATACTCTTCCTGACACCGCCGCGCGCCGGTTCGAGGGCGGTGAACATCGCGCGCTTTCTGGAGTCCGTCGGCGCCCCGTCGGCCCGGTCCATTGGCTTCGGTGACTTCGCTGCCGAAATCGAGGGCGCTAGGCGCGCCTTCGGATGGGAGGGCGTTCCCCTCTACGAAATTCAGGATGCCACGATGGTTCTGTCGATCGGTGCCGATTTCCTTGGGGGATGGGTTTCCCCTGTGATGTACTCGCGTCGCTACGGGCACATGCGGCAGGGCCGGCGTGAACTCCGAGGGCGCCTCGTCCACGCGGAATCGCGGTTCTCCCTGACTGCCTGGAACGCCGATCGATGGCTTCCGGTGCTGCCTGGCGGAGAACTGGCTCTCGCGCTCGGCATCGGCCGGGCGCTGGTGGTCGACGAACTCGTGTCGAATCTGGACGGCGTGTCGCCAACCGTCGTCTCGGCGTTCACCGATGCAGACCCGATTTGGATAGAGGCTGTCTCGGGAATCCCTGCCGATGCGATGCGCGAAGTGGCGGCTGATCTCGCCGCCGCATCCAGGCCGCTTGTCGTGTCGGGAGCGTCGATCGTGCGACCGAACTCGGCTGATGCTGTCACAGCCGCCAACGCGTTGAACTTGCTGCTCGGACGAGTCGGCGAGGTCGGCGGGCCAATGCCTGCTTCGGATTCGGCCACGGCTCGCGAGAGCACGAGGCCCGTGTCTGGAGACTGGGTCCAGCGGCTGGCCGAGGCGCAGTTGGTCTTCCTGGACGGAGTCAATCCGGCCTACGTCGCCCCGCATAGTGCGTCCGTCTTGGCAGCTGCCGAAACGGTCATCAGTTTTTCGGGCTTCCTGGATGACTCTTCGGTGCTGGCCGACCTGATCCTGCCGGATCACGACGCGTTAGAACGATCCATCCTGGCCGTCCCTGACGCTTCGCCCCTGCCGTCGGTCGCAGCCGCCGCGGCATTCGTCGCGCCTCTGCACGAGTCCCGCCCGACGGAAGCCGTGCTGGTCGCCCTGGCCGGAGCTGTCGGCAAGCCCTATGAGGAATTCAGCGTCAAATCGGGTCTGGCGCAACTGCACGCCACGTTGGAGCCGACCGCGTCCGATACGGATTCGGGGGCCTTTGTCGCCGGGAGCCTCCGTCGAGGCGGGTGGCAAGGGGAACGCTCGGGGCGTGCTCCGGAACCGGTGCCGCGACTGGACGGGTTTGAGACGGATGCCGGTACGGAAGGTTTGGTGTTCCAGGTCTATCCGTCCTCGCAGTTCGCCGACGGTAGCGGCGCGAACCGCCCTTGGCTGCAGGAACTGCCGGACCCCACTTCAAGTGCGATGTGGGGAATGCCGGCGGAATTGGACCCGGGAACGGCTCAAGAATTGGGTGTTGGAAACGGAGACATGGTGCGAGTCGAATCCGTCCACGGTTCGCTCGAGGCTCCCGCGTACGTCAATCCGGCGGCCATCCCGGGTGTTGTCTCGATGGCGCTAGGTCCTGGGCAGAGGCACTACGGGCGCTACGCGTCGGGCCGTGGTTCGAATCCGATGACCGTCGTCGGCGACCTTCGGGATCGGACGACCGGCGCCGCCGCGCTCGGGCCGGTCGTCGTACGCATTGAGAAGACAAGCGGAGAGGGACGGCTGATTCAGTTCTCCAGACAGGATCGCGACGTCCCCCCGCACAGGGTGTGACAGGAGGAGGTCCAATGGCCGACACTACCGCCAGCCAGGTCGAAGGAGACGCCCAGTCCGTGCCGCAGTGGGCGATGGCGATAGATCTGGATCGCTGCACGGGCTGCGAGGCTTGCGTGCTGGCCTGCTCGTCCGAGAACAATATCCCGACCGCCGGGCCGGATCAAGCGGCCAAGGGACGGTCCAAGCAGTGGATTCGCATCGACCGCTACTACGAAGGGGAATTCCCCGATATCAAGGTCAAGTACCGCCCGGTTCTCTGCCAGCAGTGCGACGAGGCACCTTGCGAGCCCGTTTGCCCGGTGTTCGCGACCTACCAGAACGCCGAGGGGCTGAATGTCCAGATATACAACCGCTGTATCGGAACGCGCTATTGCGCCAACAACTGCCCGTACACCGTCCGATTCTTCAACTGGTTCACCCCCGAGTGGGATGATCCGCTGGAATTGCAGCTCAACCCGGATGTGTCCATCCGCCCGGCCGGCGTTGTGGAGAAGTGCACTTTCTGCGCCCACAGAATCAAACGTGCCAAGCTCGACGCCGAAGCGGAGGACCGGGAGCTGGCTGACGGGGACGTGCAACCGGCTTGCGTTCAATCGTGTCCAGCCGAGGCAATGGTCTTCGGCGACAAGAGCGACCCGGACAGCCGGGTGTCGAAGATGATTGCGAGCGGCCGTTCGGAACAGCTGCTGTCGGAGCTTGGAACGAAGCCTCGCGTGTTCTACCTGTCGAAGGCCGACTAGCCGCTTGCTGTGACCAACGGACGAAAACGGATCGCAGGGGACCGGACGCGAGGCCCGCTCTTCCCGGCCAGCATCACGGTTCCGCCAGGGCAACCGAGGAATCGATGCCAGCTCTAGCTACAGTTCCGGGAAAGAGCGCCGCTCGCGTACGGGACGACATCCTCGGTCGCATGCCCGGCACGAACGCGGCCTATGTCGCGGCGGTCGCTTTCTGCGGGGCCATCGTAGCCTGGGCCCTGTTTGCTTGGGGCTATCAAGTCGTGGGAGGGTTCGGGCATACGGGGATCCGGCGACCGACCTATTGGGGCTTCTATATCGTCAACTTCGTCTTCTGGATCGGGATCTCTCACGCCGGAACGCTGATCTCGGCGATTCTGCGGCTGACGGGAGCGAATTGGCGCAAGCCGGTCACCCGCGCCGCTGAAGCGATCACCGTGTTTTGCCTGATGATCGGCGGCATGTTTCCGCTTATCCATATCGGCCGGGTGTGGCTCTTCTACTGGATGATCCCGTACCCGAACGAAAGGCTCCTCTGGCCGAACTTCCGCTCCCCGCTGTTCTGGGACTTGACGGCGATTCTGACCTATCTCTTCGGCAGCTTGATTTACCTCTACCTTCCGCTGATCCCAGACCTGGCCGAGCTGGCGCGTCGCAGCGCCGGAGCCAAGCGCAGGCTCTACCTGTTCCTCTCGCTGGGCTGGACCGGTTCTGACCGGCAATGGCAGGCCTTGGAGCGGGCGATGAAACTGATGTCCTTAGTGATCCTGGCGATCGCGGTGTCGGTGCATTCGGTCGTGGCCTACGATTTCTCGATGTCGGTTGCGCCCACTTGGCACAACACGATTTTCGCGCCGTATTTCGTTGTCGGAGCGATCTTCAGCGGAATTGCCGCCCTGGTCCTGGTGATGGCAGTTCTGCGCAAGCTGATGTGCCTGGAGGACTATCTCCGAGAGATTCACTTCGTGAATCTTGGAAAGCTGCTCGTCCTGATGAGTTTGATCTGGCTCTACTTCACCTTTTCCGAGCACCTCACCACTTGGTACGGGAACCTGCCGGGTGAGATTCGAGTCTTCAATATACGCGAGCACGGGCTCTACGGCTTTCTTTTCTGGACAATGGTCGCCTGCAATTTCGCGATCCCGTTCGTGCTGCTCGGAATCTCCAGGTTGCGCAGCATCTTCACAATCGCGCTCAGCAGCGCCGCCGTGCTGCTCGGCATGTGGATAGAGCGGTTCCTGATCGTGGTTCCGTCGCTTTCGACGCCGTATCTCCCTGCCGCCTGGGGGGACTACGCCCCGAGCTGGGTCGAGCTGTCGATCACGGCCGGGACGTTTGCTGCGATGGCATTGCTCTACCTGCTGTTCGTCAAGGCTTTTCCAATCATCGCCATCTGGGAGTACGACGATGGAATATCTGCACGCTGAGTACCAGCGCACCGAAGACCTGGCGGCTGCGATCCGGCTGTTACAGGCGGATGGAGTGTCGCGCCGCGCTCTCGAACTGTACTCGCGCCGTCCGGTCGAGGCGGTGACGCAGTTGCTTCCGAGGCGCAGCCGGATGTCCCTGGGCGCCGTCCTCTCAGCGATTGCTGTCGGTACTGGGGCGACTGTGCTGATGTACTGGATTCAACTGGACTATCCGCTCGTCACCGGTGGCATGCCGATTGTCTCTGGCTGGGCAACTGCTGTGGTCACATTCGAAGCGACGATGGCCGGAGCGGTGTTCGGGACGCTACTCATGCTGCTAAAGGAATCCGGCCTGGTCCTGTCCCGTCGTCGGGCGCCTGTACCGGACCTGCCGGACGAGGGCGCGGTCCTGCAAGTCGAGTGCGAAACCGGAGCGCCGTCCATCCGGGCGTTGCTGAAGAACACCGGGGCGTCGCGAATCGAAGTGGTCGATTCAGCCGCTTGAACGATCTTGCGCGGCGACGGCTCCTGCCGGTCAGCCGGCCATCAGGCAGTCCGCCAGTTCCCCGAAGTCGCGTACTTCCAGATCTGGCAGCAGGTGCGATTCCTCGTACGGCAAGCCGTACCGGTTTACGTACGCGCCCCGGTAGCCGCAGGCGCGCGCGCCGAGAATGTCGAAGGCATGCGCGGCTACCATCAGGATCTCGCCGGGCTCGCATCCGAGTTCGGCGGCGGCCATGCGGTACACCGACGGATGCGGCTTGAACCGGCCCACCCGATCGACGGAAATGCACCGGTCGAAACGCGCGTCGACGCTCGTGGCCACCAAGTGCTGGACCAGCCCTGTGTCGCCGTTGGAGAGCGCGACCAGCCGAAATTTCCGTGCTAGGCGCACGAGGCCCTCTTGGGCGTCGTCGAATGCTCTGAGTTGCTCGAAGGTGCGGAGCAATTCCAGTACGGCTGTGCCTTCGGTCGGCAGTCCTTGACGCCGCAACGTGTGCCGCAACGCCCGCCCGACCGAGTCGAGATATCCACGGTGTCCGAGCATCAGGATCGTGTCCTGGTGCTGTTCCAGACGCTGTCTCGCGCGCCATTCGGCCCAGAACCTGTCCGGGTCTGCATCCGATCCGGATTTGTCGAAGAATTCGCGGAGTGCGGGAACGATGCTGCCTGACAGGTCCAGCACTGTGCCGAACATATCGAAGGTCAGCGTACGAACCTCGGCAAGCGCCTGAACCATGCTCTTGATGGTATCGGAAGGCCGGTCTGGACTTTCTGGCTCGAGCTAGTCCCGCGCGTCCTTGTAGGGTTTGCGGAGGGACTCCCCACCCGCTGCGTCGCCCCGAGCCGCGGCTCCGAGCAGGCTCTTCCGCTTCCTTCGTGCGATCTTCGACCAAGGACTCGACGAATCGAGGTTCAGATAGGCCTGCAGGTGCTTGGCGGCGACCAGGAAATGCTTGCGTCGCTCCTGGACGAGGGCCAGGTTGAAGTGCGCGTCGGCGTAGTCACGCTGGCAGCGCAGGGCCGCTTCGTAGTGTTCCGCAGCCTCGTCGAGCCGGCCGAGATCGTCGCACACGTTCCCGAGATTGAAGTGCGCGAGCGCGTATTCCGGATATGCGCGCAACGCCTCGTGATAACTCTGCTCGGCGCGTTCCAGCCAGCCTTGGCGGTACTGCAAGGTACCGATGTTGATCCATGCCCCAGCAGCCTGCGGGTCCTTGCGCAAGACTTTCTCGTAGGCCTGGATGACTTCTTCGGCCGGCGTCCCCGAGGATTCGAGTTCCAGCGCGTGCTGGAACCAAGCCTCCCCCGTCTCCGGCTGTTCCGCATCGCTCTCGGGGTCGAGCGTCGATACCGACCGGAGCTTGTCCGCCTCGAAATCGAACAGCATCTGGCCGGTGATCGCCTCCATCTTTTCTCCGGGCAATTCGACCGAGATATTGCGGCCGTCGGAGACGATCTTGAGTTCGTGCAGGGGGTGCTTGACATCCGCCAAGCGAAGCCGAAGCTGCTCCAGCGCTTCGCGGATGCGTCTCGGAGGCGTGTTGTTCTCTCTCAGGTTCTGAAGGGTTCTGAGCGAGATCAGGTCCGAGAAGCTGTAACGGTCCTGGGTTTCGGTTAGCCCGCTACGCTCCCAAGAGCGCAGGCGGTTCTCGTCAATGCCGAGAATCCGCCGGATTTCGGATCTTGAATAGGTCTCCGAAGCCCCAGCCGACTCCACGGCGCCAGTATACCCCAACAGGCTGCAGGAGCCGAGGGGGCCGACCGGGCCCGACAAGTGCCCTGAAGACCGGTTACCGAGGGTGAGCCCGAGCCAGCTTGACAGCGACCGCGCCACCGGCCGCTGCCGAGCCTACGACCAGTGCGGCGTCAATGAAGAATGCGATCGCCACGGCCGCCACGAAGATCCCGGGATCCTCCAGCGCTTCCGCGACTTGCGGGGCCAGGGAACTCATTTCGGGATGGTCTCGCAAGGGGGCCAGGAGGACCTCCTTGCCTTGGGACAGGATCACCATCGAGTTCAGGATCAGGAAAGCCAGCGCGCATTGCATCCCCGTCAGCAGGCCCAGCGCGCCGCCCAGTGAGATCTTCGGCAAGCTGACATAGCGTTTCTCGAAAATCCGAACCGCCGCGTATCCGGCGCCAGCGGGAATCAAGTAGGAGAGCAGAATGTACAGGGGACTCGGCGCCACGAGGACAACCCGCAGGAATATCGCGCACAGGGCCGGCAAGACCGAGGCCTTCAGAAAGGCCTCCGAACGGCGCAGGTTCGTGGCGGGTGGCTCCTCTTTGGCCGGTTCTGGCGGCGGAACAGCTGGCTCGCCAATGCCCGGAACCAAGGGCCGCCCGCAATTCGGGCAGAAGGACGCGCCCTCCGGCAAAGGGCTTCCGCACGTGCAATAGCTGGCCATCGGAGATTCCTCCCGGTTTGCGCGAACCGTCGCGAGACGTGGAGTCTCTTCGACGACGGCGTACCTCGGTTTTCGATCTCAATTGTAGGCCCGACCGGAGGCGAGGTCGGGTGGCGAGGTGCCCGATCGATCAATCGCTCGCCGTTCGGATGACATGCAGGAGCTTGGAGCCGTACTTCTTCGCTAAGGCCGGTCCGACGCCAGGAACCTTCAGCAGCTCGGTTTGATTGGCGGGCCTGGCCTCCACGAGGGCTTCCAGGGTCCGGTTCTGGAAGATTCGGAACGCGGGCACTGCCCGCCTCTGCGCTTCGGCCTTGCGCCACGCTCGCAGTCCGGCCAGCAGCAATTCGTCCGCCCCGTCTCGCGGGGGCACGTCGCCGAGCCCCAATTGCTTCCCCTTCGGTTTTCCATTGCGCTGGGGGGACTTGCGGCTCCCGGACTGTCTTGTTGCGCGCCGGGACTTCGGGACGGGTGCGAGCCCGGCCCCCTCGGCAGGCAGCTTCACCAATGCGGCGGGAGTGGAAGCCTGGCGGCCCTGGGCCGTCAGCGCCAGCCTCCGGAACTCGATGAGCTGGCCTTCCCGGTTGACGAACGAATCGTTCTCGATGCGTGCGAGATCGGCGCGCACCGAGGCGTCGATCAACCGCTCAAAGGCCGGGCGCTTGAGCTTGTCAGGCTCTCCCCATTCACGGAACAGCTTGCCGACGGACTGCCCGTCCTGATCACGCAAGGACCACACCACGGCGTCCAGAACCTTGGTTTCTTGCGTTGTGGCCGATCGGAAAACCTTCACGACGCAGCCCTCCGAGTCGCAGATATCGCATTGGTTGCACGGCTTGAGCGAATCCTCAAGGTCGCCGAAGTGCCGCACGAGGTCGAGCATCCGGCATTGTTGGGATCGAGTGAAGTTTGTCACGAGGTCGAGCTGCTCGATCTTGTGGTTGCGCTGCCGTTGGTACCGCTCGTGCCAGGCGGCGTCCCCGCGGAAGACGTTTTCGTCTTCGTCGGCTTGCGCACCGCCATGAAGCCACAGCTTCTCGATCGCGGCCTCGAACTTCTGGGGGTCGCCTCTGAAGCCGTCCCGGAGTTCAGCCATCGGGACCGGCTTGTCCTTGAGAGCGCTGAACAGACCCGTGAGCACCGCTGGCTCGGGATAGTCCCGGTCGAGGAAGAACTCGTGAGTCTTGCGGTCTGCCCAGGAGTGCAGCAGGATCGCCTTGGAGGGGAGGCCGTCCCGCCCGGCGCGGCCGATTTCCTGGTAGTAGCTCTCGATCGAGCTTGGCAGGCCGGTATGGACGACGGCGCGGACATCGGGCTTGTCGATGCCCATGCCGAAGGCGATTGTCGCGACAACGACATCGAGCTTTCCCGACAAGAATGCGGTCTGGACTTGGTCGCGCTGCTCGCCCTCCATGCCGGCGTGGTACGCGGCGGCGCGCAGCCCGCTCTGCAGCGCCTCGGCTTGCTCTTCGGACGCCTTGCGCGTCGGCGCGTAGACGATTGCCGGCCGGCGGGTTTCGTCACGCAACAGGCGCACCAGGGCCGGCGGGCGCAAGGACGGGGCCAGCTCCACCAGCTCGATTTCCAGGTTCTCGCGCCGGAAGCCGTGGATCGAACGGTCGCAATCATCCAGCCCGAGCTGCTGTACGATGTCCTTTTGCACGAGCGGCGTGGCTGTCGCCGTCACGGCGATCACCGGAGCGGGCCGCAGTGTCGGAATCCGCTCTCGCAAGCGCCTGTATTCCGGGCGGAAGTCGTGACCCCACATCGAAATGCAGTGCGCTTCGTCAATAGCGACCAGCCCCGGCGTCCGGCGGGCCAGCAATTCCGGGAAGCCGGACACCGCGAGCCGTTCCGGGGCGATGTGGAGGAAGTCGAGTTCGCCGTCGAGGTACTCCTTGCAGACTCGGCGGGATTCCAGTCGGTCTCGGCCCGAATGGATGCGCTCCGCCCTGAACCCTTGCTGCCTCAGTTTCTCTGTCTGGTCCTCCATCAAGGCGATCAACGGACTGATCACGAGCGTCGTCGCGCCCCGCGCGATGCCTGGAAGCTGGTAGCACAGAGACTTGCCGGCCCCGGTCGGCATCACCAGCAGCACGTCCCGCCCCGCGGTCACCTGGCGGCACACCTGTTCCTGGTGGGGCCGGAATGCGCTGTGGCCGAAGCGGCTTCGCAGTAATTCTCCGAGAGCTTCCGGCGGAATCTGGGGAGGGGCCGGCGTGCTCGTGCCGGCCGCGGTGGGCACCGTCTGGGCCGCCGTTCGCGGCCCGCCCGCCCGAAGCCCCCCGTCAACCTTGGTCCGCCGGACCCCGGGCGTGGATCCAGTCGCTTCCCGCGGCTCGTCGGGAAGGGCCGGCGACGCTTCCACCGCGGCAACCCGTTGCTCCCGTGGTGCCGCATGGGCCCCGGACGGCTCCGGTCCCGGGGCTTCCACTGGCGGCGGTGGGAATGGGGATTTGGGGGCATCCGGGTCGACGGCATCGCGATTCGCTGGCGGCGCCTTGCCGACCGGCCCGTCGGAGTTTCCCGCAGCGACGACTTCGCGGACGAAATCCTCGATTCCCCGCATGAATGCCTCGAAGCCCCCCCGGCCGTGTTCGATTCCACGCAGCTTCGATTCCCATTCACCCGTCATCTCCGGGCTCCGCACCTTGGGATGGACGATTTCCAGCAGCCGGATGCCCTTGGCCGTGGCCGCCAACTGCTTCTTGTCGCGCGTCACGTATCCACGCTTGAGCAGCGTCTCGATGATCGAGGCGCGCGTTGCGGGAGTCCCGATCCCGCGCTGCTTCATCGCGTCAGAGAGCTGCTTGCTGTCGAGGGTCTTGCCTGCCGATTCCATCGCCGTCAGCAATGTGCCTTCTGTGAATCGCGGCGGCGGCCGGGTCTGCTTCTTGACGGACTCGGCCTTAAGCAGGGCAACGCGCTGGCCGTTCGCCAAGCCTGCCGGCAGTTTCGGCTCCTCGGGCAAGCGGCTCCTGCGGGCTGTTGGCACGTCCAGGATCTTCCAGCCCGGGTCATCCACAGCAGTTCCGGTCGACAGGTATTGATCCGCATCGGCCTTATGGACGATCCGGGTGATCACCGTGGTGGAGGAGAACCTGTGGTCGCCGTGCCACGCCTGCAGCAGCCGGCGGTTCACCAGGTCGAGAATTTTCGCTTCCGGCGAATTGCGGTCCACCCCGGAACCCGCCGCGCCGGTCGGGATGATGGCGTGATGGTCGGTAACTTTCGAGTCATCGATGTAGCGCTTGCCGAGCGGTCGCGTGCCGGTGCCGTCGGCCACGAGACTGCTGTCGAACTCCCGGGCCACCTGCGCGGCGATTGCCGGCAATTGGCTCTCGATTGCAGACGAGAGGTGGCGGCTGTCCGTTCGTGGGTAGGTGATTGCCTTGTGTCTCTCGTACAGAAGCTGCGCCAGTTCCAGGGTCCGGTTCGCGCTGAAGCCGTATAGGCGGTTGGCGTGCCGCTGCAGTTCGGTGAGGTCGTAGAGCAAGGGCGGCGGCAGGCGCTTGGGAGTCTTCCGCACGGATTCCACGTCCGCCCGACCGAGCCTGGCGCGCTCCAGGATCGCCGCGGCCTCCTTGCCGTCCGCGGCGAGGCGCGTCTGGCGCTTGCCCTTTTCGATCCGGAAGTACGTTCCCCGGTATACACCGCTCTCGCTGGCGTTGAAGTCGGCCAGGACTTCGATGTAGTCTTCCGGAACGAAATCTCGAATCGCGATTTCCCGTTCGACGAGCATCGCCAGCGTGGGCGTCTGAACCCGGCCCACAGACAGCACTTCCGAACCGCCGGTGTCGCGCGGCCTATGGTCCAACGTGTAGGCCCGCGTGAGATTCATTCCGACCAGCCAGTCGGCGCGACTCCTGGCACGGGCGGCATCCGCGAGCGCGTCAAACTGCCGGGACGGCCGGAGTTGCGAGAATCCGTCGCGGATCGCCGCAGGCGTCAGGGACGAGATCCATAGCCGATCCACGGGTTTCGTACAGCCCGCCGCCTCGTAGAGCTGACGGAAGATCAGCTCGCCCTCCCTCCCGGCATCAGTGGCGCACACCACCCGCCCGACCCGCGAACTTGTGAGAATCTTCTTGACGACTTCGAATTGATCGCTGCGATTCTCGTCGACGATCAGCGGCCATTCGCTCGGCAAGATGGGAAGCGCCCAGCGCCGCCACGCTTTCCACTCGGGATTGATCTGGTGCGGCTCGGCGAGTTGGACCAAGTGGCCGATCGCCCAGGTGATGATCAGGCCCTCGCCGGAGAAATAGCCGTTCCCGCGTGTGCTGGCTCCCAGTGCCTTGGCAATGTCGCGGGCAACTGATGGCTTTTCGGCGACTACCGCGCTTACGCTGGATGCCTTCCCTTGCACTCGAACTGTTCTCAGTGTAGCGCCGCCGGTGGCGGCGAGACGTCGGCCGCTTCGGGCGTCTGGGCCTACAATCGGGAGTTCCGGCAACATGCATTCCACGCCGCCAGCCGCAAGAGACTCCGAGCCGCCGCGCTCGGCCGCACCCTGCCGGTCCGGGCCGCTGGGAGTCGGCCGATGAGCGCTCTCGCGGGCCGGATTCGTCGCGGCGACCCGAGGGCGTTGGCGCGTGGGCTCACCTTGATCGAGAATCGCGCGCCAGAGGCCGACAGTCTGCTTGTCGACCTGCATCGGCCGGGTTCCGTGGCGCTACGGATTGGCATCACCGGCGCCCCCGGCGTCGGCAAGAGCACGCTCGTTGACGGCATCGCGGCGGAAATGCGCCGCGAGGGGGCCGAGGTCGCGATCCTGGCCGTTGATCCAAGCAGTCCGTTCAGCGGCGGCGCGGTGCTGGGTGATCGCGTGCGCATGCAGAGGCATCACGCCGACCGCGGCGTATTCATCCGATCGATGGCCTCGCGAGGAGAGCTCGGAGGCCTCGCCCCCACGGTGAGCGACGCGCTGACGCTCCTTGAGGCATCCGGGCGCGATGCAGTGCTGATCGAGACCGCGGGCGTGGGGCAGAGCGAAATCGATGTCATGCAAGTGGCCGGCACAGTGGCTGTGGTGCTCACTCCGGCGACGGGCGACGACATCCAGGCCGCCAAGGCTGGCATTATGGAGATCGCCGATCTGTTCGTGATCAACAAGGCCGACCAGCCGGGAGCCGACGAGTTGGAGCGACAGCTTCTTGCAATGATTTCGCTAACCCCCCGCGGCCGCCCCAAACCGCCCGTCTTGCGCACCTCCGCAATTCGTTGCGAGGGCGTTGGCGAACTGGTCGCCGCATTGCGAACAGCCGAATCGAGGCGCCCCGGCGCCGACTACTGGAAACGGTTGCTAAGGGGCCGGATCGGGGGTGAGTTCCGCGGCATGCTGGCTGCGGGTCTCGTGCCCGGCTTGGACCTGGACGCCGCCGCCGAGGCCGTGGCCGCCGGATCACTGAACCCATACGCTTACGCCCGGCAGGTCCTGGAACAACTGCGTCAGGAATGGAATCGATGACTATTGACCACATCGGCATTGCCGTACGTTCGATTGACCGGGCGCTGGACTTCTACCGGGACGCGCTCGGCGCCGAGCCGGTTCGACGCGAACGTGTCGAGCAGGAGGCGGTGGAAGCGGCCATCCTGCCGGCCGGAAGCGGACGCATCGAGCTGCTTGAGCCGACCGCTCCCGATTCTGTCATTGCCCGTTTCCTCGAGCGCCGCGGTGAAGGCATGCATCATCTTGCGTTGCAGGTCGAGGACATCGAGGGCGCGGCTGCGGCCGTGCGCCGCTCCGGCCGGCGGTTGGTGGTCGACAAGATCCAGATCGGCGCGGAAGGGTATCGTTATGTATTCGTGCATCCCGCCTGCACCGGAGGCGTGCTGCTCGAACTCGTCGAACGGAGCACCGCGGATTGACCTCCACGTCAAGCAAGCGGCATGGCTGGCCTGAACATCGATAGCGCAATGCACGACCGGAATCGACTCGAACAGTTGCTGGCCGAAAACGCGCGCCTCAAGCTCGCCGTCGAAGAGCTGTCGATCCTCAACGAGGTGTCGACCGCGGTCTCTTCGACGTCTTCGTTGGATGCCACTGTCGACCTCATCGTCCAGAAGTGCGTCAAGCACCTCAAGGTCGAGCAAGGCGCGGTGCTGCTGTTCGACACGCTTGAGCAAGGCTCGGCGCTGCGCACGATGGTCCGGAAGGTTGACAAGGACACGGGCGGGATTCCCATGCGGCTTGGCGACCAGATCACAGGCTGGATGCTGAGACATCAGAAGCCGCTGATCGTCAACGATTTCGACACGGAGAAGCGTTTCCGGGCGCCGTCCGACCGCGGCGGGGTCCACTCCCTGCTGTGCGTGCCGATGAAACTCAAGGGCCGCCTGATCGGCGTAGTGAACGTCTTCAACAAGACCGGCGGCGCCGAGTTCAGCGCGGGCGACCAGCGATTGCTGAGCATCATCGCAACGCAGTCCGCCCAGGTACTGGAGAACGCGCGCCTGATGGAGCAGCGCAAGGCGCTCGAGATCCTTGAGGAGGAGCTGCGGCTCGCCCGGGAGATCCAGAAGAAACTGCTTCCCAAGGAATCGCCCCGGATCCCGGGCTACGGCATCGCCGGGCTCTCCGAGCCTGCCAAGCGTGTCGGCGGGGATTACTTCGATTTCCTCGATTTCGGTGACCGTCGGCTAGGGCTGTGCGTGGCGGATGTCTCGGGCAAGGGAATCACAGCCGCGCTGCTCATGTCCAACGTGCAAGCGACCATTCGCAGCCAGGGCCGGCTGGCCCCGGACGCCGGCGCGTGTGTCTCGCAGTCCAATGACATGCTGTACGCGAGCACCGACTCGGATAAGTTCGTGACCATGTTCTACGCCGTTCTTGACACCGAAAGCCATCGCCTGCAGTACTGCAACGCGGGGCACAACCCGCCGATCATGATCGGTGGCAACGGCCCGGTGCTGCTCGATACCGGCGGTCCTGTCCTGGGCGTCATGCAGGGGTTTCCATACGAGCGGGGGGAGGTCGAATTCATGCCGGGCGAGACCCTGCTGGTTTACAGCGATGGATTCAGCGAGGCCATGAATCTGCGGCTCGAGGAGTTTGGCGATGACCGGTTGAGAGCCTCGGCGGAGGCGCATGCCAACCTGCCCCCCGGCCAGCTGTTGGATGCCCTCCTGGCCGAAGTCAGCGAGTTTTGCGGCGACGCCGCGCAGGGGGACGACATGACCATCATGGCCGTACAGCGCACGGCGGCCTGAACGGAACGCTCGGGCGCCGAGGGTCAGGTCGCAGCGATTGCGGCAGCGATTCGCTGACTGCGCTGCACGCAGTCCGGAATCCCCAGACCGCTGTAGCCGTTTCCGGCCAGGTGCAGTCCCGGCAGATGGAGGGCACGGTCTTCCAACTCGCTGGACCGCGCGGAATGTCCCACGCTGTACTGCGGCATCGAGCGCTCCCAGCGGAACGCCCCGCCGGCGGCGGGAGCGGGGTGGAACCCCATCCAGTTCCGCAACTCTGAGTCAGCTTTCGCGACGATCGAGTCTTGACTGGCTTGCAGGAAGCGGTCGGCCGCATTTCCCGTGAGGAACGCGCGCAGCAGCACCTTGTCGACGGGCACCCGGTCCGCGAACTTGGTGTTGACCCAGGTGCAGGCGGCCAGGCAGCTCTCTTCCTTGCGAGGAACCAGCAGTCCGAACCCGTCCAGCGGATGGCCGAATCCCGATGCCGGATACACCAACCCGGCGACGACTGACGAGGTGTAATCGATTGTATTGAGCGCCCGGGCCAGGTCCTCGTCCGTGGTTTCCAGCAACCGGCCCGCCTCGTGCGCCGGCGTCGCCAGCACAACGGTGTCGGCGACGGCCGAGCGCTCCGCGCAATGCAAGTGCCAGCCGTTCACGGACCGCTCCAGCCTCATGACCTCGTCATGAACGATTTCGCACGTCCCAGACACCGTGTGCTCGAGGGCGGCGACCAGCGAGCCCATGCCGTCGCGCAGGGTGAGGAACAAGGGATTCGGAGGATTGCGCTGCCGGTTGGCGAAAACGCCCCGCAAGATGCTCCCGTGGGTCCGCTCGTAGTCTACGAAACGCGGAATGACCTGGTTCGCCGAGAGCCTTTCGGGCGGCGAGCCGTAGACTCCTGCAAGCATCGGCTGGGCGATGTACTCGACGGCCTCGTCTCCGAAATGGTCACGAACGAAGTCCGCGACGGACCGGTCCCCATGCTCTGCCGGGCGGCGAAACCACTCCACTGCGAAGCGCATCTTGGCGGGCAGTCCAAGCAGCGGCGTGGTTGCGATTTGCCAGGGCTTGGACGGCGCCAGCAGCCGCATGCTCTCGGGCAGGGGCACGAGCCGGCCGCCGCGGACTACGAACGTCCGCCGCCTCGAGTCGTTGGATCCGATGACCTGGCTGCCGATGCCGAGATCCCGGGCCAGGTCCAGCATCCAGGTCTTCTCGGCCAGCCAGCTGTCCGCTCCGGCCTCCAGCAAGCATCCGTCCAGCCGCTCTGTCAGGATTGTGCCGCCCAGCCGCGAGCGTTTCTCGAATAGCTTGGAAGCGACTCCCTTGCGTCCGAGATAGTAAGCTGCCGACAGTCCCGATACGCCGCCTCCGACGATGGCAACCTGCTTCATTGCCGTGGCTCGGCGGCGTAGTCCCGGACCATGTGCACGACGGCGCGAACGTTCTCGACCGGCGTCTCGGGAATGATCCCGTGACCGAGATTGAAGATATGGCCCGGCCTTGCTGCCGCGCTGTCCAGGATGGCATGCACCTTGGCCTTCAGTGCTGGTAGTGGCGCCAGCAGGGCGATCGGGTCGAGATTGCCCTGTACGGCCACGCCGTGCCCAACGCGCGCCCATGCCGAGCCGAGATCGACTCGCCAATCCAGTCCGAGCACATCGCCGCCCGCACTGTTGAACACTTCAAGGAACGTGCCGTTACCGGTTCCGAAATGGATGACCGGAGACCCCTCCGCGCGGATGCGGCGAACCAGCTCCCGGGAGTGGGGCAAGACAAATCGCTCGTAGTCGGAAGGAGCCAGGACGCCCACCCAGCTGTCAAATACTTGGATCGCCGCCGCGCCCCCCGCAAGTTGGGATGCGGCATACGGAACGAGCACTTCCACGAGCCGCTCCATCAGATCTTGCCAAGCCTCCGGCTCCGCCCACATCAGGTGTTTCGTGCGGGCGTAGTGACGGGAACTACCGCCCTCGATCATGTAGCTCGCCAAGGTGAACGGCGCTCCCACGAAGCCAATCACCGGCACGCGGCCTCCGAGGTTCTTCCGCGCGAGCGCGATGGACTCCGCCACGTAGCCAAGCTCTGCCACGCGGTCAGTCGCAAGCCTGCCGACATCGGCCGCGACACGAACCGGGGGACTGATCCTGGGGCCGTCCCCGGCGACGAACTCGACCCCCAGGCCCATCGGTTCGAGCGGCAGCAGCAGGTCCGCGAAAATGATCGCGGCGTCCACGTCCAGGGCCTCGACGGGCTGTTGGGTCACTTCTGCGGCGAGGCGCGGCGTCTTGCAGAGATCCAGGATCGAATGGCTCCGACGTAGCGAGCGGTAGTCCGCCATGTAGCGTCCTGCTTGCCGCATGAACCAGACCGGAGTGCAGTCCGTCGGCTTGCGGGCACATGCGCAGAGGAATCGCCCCGCCATCGCACCACTATATCAACTGACACACTAAGTGATTGATCATAGTATACTTATAGCCATTCTTCGCAAGCTGGACAAGACTCTGAGCGGCGGCTGCAGCGTTGAAGGTGGCGGCATCAGAAGCGCGGAAGCGACGGCCTTCGGTAGAGTTCACCGAAGCCGCCTGGGGGGATCCGCAGAGGAACGCCCGTGATCGGTTCCTCGCCTAGGTGATAGACCCGGTTGTTGACATAGGCATAGGTGCGTTCATGCAGTTTCCCGTCCAAGCCGATCAGCACGCGGAAGCCGGTGCCCGTTCCGTGCTGCGTCTCGAAGTCCGAGACCGTCTCGATTGGCAGGTAGCCCGTCAGCCTGGAATCCCGGCGGATGATCGAGTAGCGATCGAGGCGGCTGTTCCACTGGAACACCAAGAGGCGGTCGAAGTCATAGGTCCCATCCCGGCGTTCGGATTGGACCCACAGCCAGGTGGGCTTGCTCACATTCAGGGATTCGTCATGGACAGCGCCGATCGCGAAGTAGGCATTGATCGCTAGCCCCTGCGCCAGTCTTGCGACTTCCAACGGTATATCGGCATAGGCCATGTTGCCGATCAGCCAGCCGGCCTGGTTGATTTCCGGAACCCGCACAAGATACCAGTGGTCCTGCCCGGTAGGGGCGGGCGGCCGTCTCGATGTGGCTGCCGCCGCGGGCAAGCGGTCGACAAGCATCCGATCCAGCACCTGGAAGCCTTGGTCCTTGGTGAGCTGGTAGAAGGTCGGAGACCAGCGGTACGGTTCCACATGGACGTTAAGCGTGTCGCGGGATCGAAAAAGGCCTTGGTTCGGAAGTGTCTCGCACTGGCGCGTGAGAAGCCGCAAGGCACGTCGCTGGGGATCGTTGATGAGCAAATCCCGGGGAACCCAGCCTTCGAGCTGGCTGGCCGTTCGAATCCGCACGTAGCTGCGGTGCGTTTCGAGAATCTGCGCCTGCGTGTCGAATTGGAGCACCCCATTGACCGGTGCGTCGGGTTCGATTCCCGCCAGCAACTCGACGCCGTTCCGGGAATAGTAGAGCTCCTCCGGAGCCGACGGCGCGGGAGCTACCGCGCAACCGGCGAAGCAGCTAGCTGCCAGCACCGCGGACAGGCGCGATGCCGGTTGGATGGCAGCTAGCGGACCGAGTTTCATAGCGCGAATCGCTCCGGGGCCACATGGGCCCGCAGGCCTCAGTACAAGACTTAGTGTAGGCCGACAGTGCCGAGTCCCGTGCTGGCGGGACTATGCCTACACTGAGGGTTCTCGGCCGGTGCGCGGAATGAGCGAGCCTGGATCCAAGCGCGTTCGTTGCGGTGATTGCCAGTTGCTGCTCGATCTGGCGCGCGACCGCCTTGCCGGGTCGCCGATCGATCCCGACCAGTATTGCCCGGAGTGTTGGAAGGGTGGTGCGCGGCCTGCTGCTTGCCCCCATTGCGGCAGCCTCGTGTGCGCGGAGTGCGGGTCGATCTTGGAGTCGGCCGCAGATTTGGGACTTGGCTGAGTTTCGATGGGCTCCGGCCGTAACCTTGCTATCTGGGGATCTGCCTATTTGATGAGGGGCTGGACAGTGCCCTGTCCGTAGATCCCCGGGACAGAGCGGGTCGATAGATGAACGGTTCCGCCGATTTTGGCTGACCAAGGAGTGAATCCCATGCTTGAAACCATCCGACGCACGGCGTTGCTGTGTGCGCTGACTATTGTCGCGGTGCCGTTGTTGTGCGCTGACGGAGACGCCTTTGTGAAGGAGGCGCAAACATTCGCGAGTAACTCGGCAGGGAAGTACGCCGATCTGGCCGAAGCGATGCCCGCCGAGAAGTATACCTACCGGCCCGGCGAGGGCGTCCGCTCGGTGAGCGAAGTGTTCCTCCACGTCGCGAGCGCCAACTACTTCGTCTCGCGGGCGATGGGCATGATGCCGCCCGAGGGGCTTGACTTGCGCGGGCTTGAGAAATCGACAACAGACAAGCAGGAGATCATTTCCAGGATGAAGATGTCGTTCGATCATCTCAAGAGCGCCATGGGGCAGTTCGGTGCCGATGATGCGGAAAAGCCGATGAAGCTGTTCGGTCGTGACACAACCGCGCGCGGCGCGATGACGATGGCGATCACGCACCTGAGCGAACATCTGGGCCAATCGATCGCATACGCTCGCGTGAACGGCGTCGTTCCTCCTTGGAACCAGTAGGCGGCGGCGCGCGAGACACGGTCTTTCCATGAAGGTACTACGCATCAGGGCGATTGCCACTGTTGTACTGGGACTATCCGTCGTCGCCCTGGTGGCCAGCGGTCAGGAATTCGCGTTGGATTCAGCGGTCGGGCTGGAACTGGTGAACGTGGAGGCGGCGCCCGAAACACTCGAAGGACGCCAGGGCGTCAGGCTTGCCGCGGATCCGGAAGTCGTGAGAGAGGCTGCGGCGAAGCGCCGCAAGATGGCTGAGGAAATGCGCGCCAGGGGCGAGCAGCCGCGGGGCCCCGGAGCCTTCGAGAGCCTGCGTACGAACCACCTTGCAGTCATCGAGGACGTGGAGTTCGGCAACGGCACGATCGAAGTCGAGGTTTCCGGTCAGCCCGCAGCTGGGACACAGCAGGGCGCTCGTGGGTTCGTCGGCATCGCGTGGCGGTTGCAGGACGATTACAAGACCTACGATTGCTTCTATTTGCGACCCACCAACGGCCGTTCCGAAGACCAGGAGAGACGGAACCATACAGCGCAATACATCTCGCACCCGGAATGGACCTGGCTTCGCTTTCGCACCGAAACCCCGAGCAAGTACGAGACGTACGTTGACATCGTGCCGGGCGAGTGGATTCGGGTCAAGATCGTCGTGGATGGCGAGAAGGCGCGGTTGCACGTCAACGGGGCCGAACAGCCGACATTGGTCGTGAACGACGTGAAGTCCGGTGCTGCTGCCACCGGCAAGGTGGCCCTCTGGCTAGAGGGCTCGACCGTCGCGCACTACCGCAACCTCAAGATCTCGCCGGCCCCTTGAGCGCGATCGACGTCGAGATCGGCCGGCTCCTGGGAGCATGGGAGCCCGCTATCGGACGCCCGACGTGCGGCCCGGGCTGTTCCGCGTGCTGCGAGCGCATGACTGTGATCGTCTCCTCTCAGGAGGCCCGTGCGCTGGTCCGGGACGCACCCGGGTTCACGGACGCGGTCGAGTCTGCCGTGGCGCGCCTGTCCCCTGTTGCAAGCCTGAACGAACTGCTCGACCTCGGACCGTGCGTGTACTTGGACGGCGGAGAGTGCCAGGTCTACGCCTCCCGGCCGGATGCTTGTCGCGCCTGCCACGTCTGGCACGACTCCCTCCACTGCGGCCGCCAGGACTTCGACATGTGCACTCCGGCGGAACTCAACCAGTTGCGCTTGCAGCATATGGGCAAACGGATGCTGGAGGAGTTCGCTCGCGGCCGGCGCCCGTTCCGCGGATACCTGCTGCCGGCGGTCTGGCTGATGTCCAGACGGCTCGACGACTACCTCGCGGGTGCGGATTTGCGCGCGACTGTGGCTCAGCGATGGAGGCAGACCGACCTGCTCGAGTTTCCGACCGAAGAGGCCCTGCGGCGGGAGGCAGCCGAGCTCGAAGCGGTGTTCCGCGATGAATACAACCCCATGGGGTTTCCACGCGCGGCGCGCGCCCGGGACCGCCGGTTGCTCGCGGCGTTCGATCTCCGCACCTAGCCACTCGTAGGTACGAGCAGCTTGGCAAGGAGGTCCCGCGTGTGCCTCTATGCTAGGCTGACTACGGATTTCGCGCTATGAGGCGTCGTGATTTCATCCGGCAGTCCCTGCTTGCAGGGACATCGGTTGCAGCCGTCCAGCAAAGGCTGTACGGAACTTCGAACGGCTATGTCGAGAACCCTTCCCGCCGGTTCGCGTATGACGGCGTGGCTCTGGGTCCGAACAAGCTCCCGGCCTCGAGGCTCGCCATGGGCACCGGCACGAAGGGCTTCCGGGGCGCTTCAAACCAGACGCGCAAGCTGGGGGTTGGCGGGCTCACGGATCTGTATCGGTACGGCTTCGACAACGGCTTGACTTTCTGGGACACGGCCGATGGGTATGGCAGCCACCCGCACCTGAAGAGCGCGCTGCAGCACATTCCCCGCGAACAGGTCGTCATCATGACCAAGTCGATGTCCAAGACAGCCAAGGACATGCGCGAGGATATCGACCGCTTTCGCCGCGAACTGGGTACCGACTACATCGACCTGTTGTTGCTGCACGCGGTGCGCGAGGAGGACTGGCCCGTCCAGCGCCAGGGCGCGATGGAAGTGATCGACGAATACAAGCAGAAGGGGATTGTCAGATCCCGCGGGATTTCGTGCCACTCGCTACCGGCCCTCAGGCAGGTGCATCGTCAGGAGTTTATCGATGTTGACTTGGCCAGGATCAACCCGATCGGCGCTCGTATGGATGCCGATCCCGCAACCGTGGTGGAAGAGCTCTGCAAGATTAAGGCCGCAGGCAAGGGCGTGATCGGCATGAAGATCTTGGGAGAGGGCGTCATGCGTGACCGGGTCGGCGAGGCCCTGCAGCACGCCCTGGCGCTCGACTGCATCGACTGCTTCACGATCGGAGCAGAAAACCGGGTGGAACTCTCGGACCTGATTCGCAGGATCCCGGAAGCTTCGACCCTTGGCTGGAACGCTTAGCTGGAGGCATCTTATGAGACCGGTTTTTTTGATGGGCTTTTCGTTGGCTGTCGCCTGCGGATTGCTAGGTTGCTCCGAACCTCCCGAGGAAGGCGCTAGCGCCGAGCCGGAGGCAGTGGCTTCTGCGCCGGAGGACCCGACCGAACTTGACGTTGAGGGTGTTGCCGCCCGACTGGATGCGGGAGAGGACATCTTCCTTTTGGACGTGCGCACGTCGGAAGAGCTCGCCCAGGACGGTGCGATCGAGGGCTACACGCATATTCCGATCGACGAGCTGGGGTCGCGCTTGGCGGAGGTGCCGAAGGACAAGCCAATCGTCGCCTATTGACGGCGCGGAGGGCGGGCCTCCCGTGCGGCGGCCATACTTCGCGACAACGGCTACGACGGCGAAATCCAGTTCGGCGGGATCGAGGGCTGGAAGGCCGGCGGCCAGGCGGTCGTCCATCCCTCCGAGTGACCCGGTGAACCGCGCACGGCAGCGGCTAGGATCGGTAAACATGCGACGCAGGCACTTCCTGTTCGCCTCCGCAGCCGCGGCGCTCCCTTCCCGCGCCGCGCCGCGGTACCGGGTCGGGGTGATCGGCCATACCGGGCGCGGCAACTTCGGTCACGGGATAGGCGATGTCTGGGTCGCGTTCCCGCAGGCGGAAGTCGTGGCTGTCGCCGACCCAGACGAGAACGGTCGAGCCGCGGCCAGGGAACGTACGGGCGCAGCGCGGGCATACGCCGACTATCGCGAACTGCTGGCGACGGAGAAGCCAGACATCGTCAGCATTTGTCCCCGCCACTCAGACCAACGGCTCGACATGGTAACGGCCGCAGCGAGAGCGGGCTGCCACATGTACGTCGAGAAGCCCTTCGCGATGACCCTGCCGGAAGCTGACCTGATGGTCGAGGCGATCCGTCGCGCCGGGGTCAAGGTGCAGGTCGCGCACCAGATGCGAATGTCCCCGTTCACGGTTGAGGCATTGCAGATGATCGAAGCCGGCGAGCTCGGCGAGATCCACGAAGTGCGCGGACGGGGCAAGGAGGATCGGCGAGCCGGAGGTGAGGACCTGGTGGTCTTGGGATCGCACATTTTTGACATGATGCGGGCTGTGCTTGGCGATCCTGAATGGGTCTTCGCCCACATCACCTCTGAAGGCGAGGAACTGCGACGCGACCACCTGAGGGCACCCAGCGAGCCTGTGGGACCGATCGCCGGCCGCCAGATGGCCGCGATGTTCTCGTTTGGCGAGGGGCGTCACGGTTTCTTCGGCTCCAAGCAGTCGAGCACCACCCATGATTGGCGCTTCGGCACCCACATCTACGGTGCCAAGGGCAGGATCTTCCTGCCCAACGAGATTTACAGCGCGGAGTCGGAAGCGTTCGTTCTGAGGAGTGCCGCATGGGTCCCGTCCGGGAATGCCTCTTGGGACCGGATTGAGCCGGACCACCGCAGTTTCGGTGATCAGCGCCACCTGACAGCGAACGCGCTGATGGTGGAGGACTTGCTCGAATCGATCGAGGCGGGCACGGAGCCGGCATGCAGCGAGCGCTCCGGGCGATGGACAGTCGAGATGACCCAAGGCATGTACGGCTCGCAACTGCAGCGCAGGGCGCTCGACTTTCCGTTAGTTGAACGCGAGCACCCGCTGGTGTCGCTGGCGGAATCGATCCGCTAGATCACGCCCCGACGCCCGCGGCTGCCTACGAAGCGGGGATCGACGAGTGTTCTGTTGTCCTTGTGGAACATGCGCCAGTTGTCGTAGACGACGTCTCCCACGTAGTAGGCGTCGCGGTACGGGCTGTGCTGCGCCGGCAGGTCCTTGCGCTCCCCGGGGTGCTTCAGCTTCGGGCTCAGGATGAAATCCATGTATGTGAAAGCGTTGAAGTTCGTTCCGAAGAACGCGATCGCGGACACCACGTCCGGGCACTCACGGCGCATGATGGCCGCAGCCTCCTCGGCGTCCGGATCCTCTGGAATGCCTTCCATCACGCGCCGGATCGCGGCCAGTTCGGTTCGGACCGTCTCCCGGCACTCGTTCCGCCACACCCTCCAGCGCTGCAGGAACGCCCGCACCCGCGAGCGTCCGAACAACAAACTGGCAAGCGCGAGCAGGGGCGGGACGTAGCGGCTCGCAAAGCCCATCGTGCCCCAGTCGGACCATGCCGAAGTCCCCCAGTACGTGCCGACGGCAATGCCGATCAAGCACGCCGCGATGCCGAGCGCGAGCTTGCCGGTCACCACGTAGCGGCCGAAGAAGCGCTCAAGGTCTTCGACGATCGCGGACAACGCTTCGCGCGCGCGCGCCGCTGCAAAGAATGACCGGTCCCAGGTCTCGTGGGCCGCTGCCGGCGGATAGTAGAGGACGAACAGCTTGTCGGTCGGAACCGGAAGGCCGCTGAAACTGCAATTCATGGATGATGCGGTGGCCGGGACGTACGATTCGCAGCCGAGCCGCCTACATGCCGTCGATCTGCTCCGAGAATATCACAACCTTCCGGGAATCCGGCTTGCGCCCGCTCCGGTCGGGACTGGCTAGAACGCCCAGAAATGGGCATCGAAGAGTTCCTGCACAGTATCACTGAGGCCCGTACGATCGACTTGGCACCACCCTATTTCGTCGGTATGCCCCATCACCCGCGCCACCCGCCGTTCCCCTACGGCTGGAGCACGGCCCACGGCGACAGCTCCGTCGGGGGAACTAGCACTGCCGCCGATTCGACCGCTCTCGGCGGCCACGTGGGAACGCACGTCGATGCGTTGGGCCACTTTTCGTTCAACGGCAAGCTGTTCGGTGGCGTCGATGCCATCGGCTGCCAGTCGTACCTTACGGGACTCAGCGAGCATCATGTCGACATGATCGATCCCATCTTCCGGCAAGTAGTCCAGCTCGACGTTGCGGCTAGTGAGGGGCTGGATGTGCTGTCCCCGACTTCGTCGTGGATGCAGACTGCCTGGAGCGAGCTGCCGAGCGGGCCAGAGTCCAGGCGAGAGCAGGCGATGTGGTCCTCCTCCGCACCGGCTGGGCGCTCTACTGGCACGAGACGCAACGGTTCGTCAATGACTTGCAGTGCCCGGGGGATCAACCGCGGAGCAGCGTGTTGGCTCAGCGCACGGAATGTGATCGCCGGCGGTTCTGACACGATTGCGTTCGAATTCATGCCCGCGCCGTCCATGCCGGTGCACGTGCATCTGCTCCAGGAGAGCAGAGTTCATTTCCTCGAGGTGCTGAATCTTGAAGCGCTCGCGGCGTCCCGTGTGTCCGAGTTCGTCTTTGCGGCCGCTCCCTTGCGAATCCGGGGCGGCACCGGGTCGCCGATGCGCCCAGGGGTGCTTGCACCCCACTAGATTCCATTTTCGGAATTTGAACGACGCTATCCATCCGAATGTAACTCATTGAATGACAACAAGTTAGATTGGAAATCCGTCGAAGCTTGCAATTAATCTACAGAAATTTGTAGATTTCGCTTGCCAACGGCTATGGTGTCTTGTATCGTAATAGGTGCCGGGGGGGAAATAAACACCCCACCAACGTAAGAAAACAATCCTCAACCAAAGACCCCTGAAAACCCCTCCGGCACCTTTCTTGCCAAACGAGACGCTGAGCACTGCACTGTGTTCGGCGTTTTTTGCTGGGGTTCCCGCGTTGCCCGGCTTGGCAGTCTTGGCGGCGCTGGTCTATGCTGTCTGTGCTGGTTTGGCGATACCGAACGGTCGACGGGTTCGGTCGCAAGTCTGGCAGACGGCGCATGCGGCCCACTTCCCTAGCGATCGGCACTGTTGCTGCGCAGGGGTGCGTCGGGCTGGTCCTCGCCGCGTCGCTGGGAGGCTGCGGCCTGCTCGCGGCGGATGAGCCGGACCCGGCGGGGAAGGCGCGCGAATTGAAGAACCCCGTACCGTACACGGCGGATGCCGTCCGGAAGGGTCGCAAGACCTACCTCCGGCTGTGCCAGTACTGCCATGGCGCGGACGGGCGGGCTCAAGCCAACCCCGACTTCGAGGCGCCCAGCTTGCGCGATCCGGCGGAGTGGCTCCATGGAACGTCGGACGGGGAGATTTTCATCTCGATCCGGGACGGCGCTGGCCATGAGATGCCAGCGTTCGGCACGCAACTGAACGAGGCGGCGATCTGGGAGTTGGTGCTGTTCGTGCGCAGTATCGGCCCCGCCCGGTTGAGGGCTGATACACCCTAGCGCCGTGGCTGCGGAAATCTGAGGGGGACTGACGATGGCAACTGATCGAGACAATCCCGCGAGCGCGGTCTCGCGGCGCAAGTTCGTCACACGCGGAGCGGTCGCCGCGGCGGTGGCCGCCGGCGCAAAGGCATCAACCACGGAGCGCCGAGACGGCAACATCAAGGTGCCACCCGAGGTCCCGGCCAGCCTGACGGAGGAGCCCAGGCCCGCCGACTTTCCCATGACGGGTGCCCAAATCTTCGCCAGGGCATGCAAGCAGGAGGGGCTCGCCGCGCTGTTTTGTGCACCTGGGAACTACGTCGTGATCAATGCGATCGCTTCGGAGGGCATACCGTGTTACGGCGGCCGCACCGAGGGGATGATGTGTTCTGCGGCGGACGGCTTCTCGCGCGTCACCGGAGAGGTTTCTGCCGCGTCCGGGACCGAGGGGCCCGGCTTCACGAACATGATCATGAACATCGGTGCCGCCAATGCTGCGCGCTCGCCCCTGCTGGTGCTCGCCAGCAACATGACCCTCGCGCTCGAGGACACCGAGCAGGGCATCCAACGCGTCTACCAGCAGCCCACGACAGAGGGGATGAAGAAGTATGGAAAGCGGCTCATCAGCCCGGAACGGGTCCACGAGTACGCAGGCTACGCTTTCCGGCAGCTCAAGAGCGGTGTCCCGCGCCCGGTGCACCTCGATTTCCCCGGCGAAGTCGCGCGGCGGCGTTTTGAGAGCTCCGAGGAGTTGCGGTACTTCCACGACAAGTCGAAATACCGCACCGACTCGAGGCCGCATCCTTCGGCCAAGGAGATTGGCAAGGCCGTTGCGCTCCTGGAGAAGGCGGAGCGGCCGATCATCGTGGCCAGCGCGGGCGTTTTCTACAGCAAGGCTTGGGATGCTCTCAAGGCGGTTGCCGAGAAGGCGGATATTGCTGTCGTGGAGTCTGGTCCCAGCCGGGGGCACTTCGCGGACGATCACCCGCTCTCGGCCAACACCGCGCCGGGGGCGCTGCTGAGCGCCGATCTGGTCGTTCTGGTCGGGCAGTACTGCATGCCGAATATCGGCGAGTACTCCTTCGACCCCGACATTCCCTACATTCGAATCGACCCCGACGCAGCCGACATCGGACGCAACCTTCCGATCGAGCTAGGCATTGTGAGTTGTGAGAGGGCGGCCCTGGAAGCGCTGGCGGAAGCCTTGCCCCCGAAGAAACGGCCGTCCTGGCGGGACGAGCTCGCCGCCGCGAGGGCTGCCTTCGAATCCGAGAACGACGAACACTATCGCCAGGGGCTCAAGTACAGCGAACAAGCGTCTTGCGTGCATCCGGCAGTGATTGCCAAGGGAATCGGCGACTTGCTGTACCACGGCAATGTGCCAAGGGACCAAACCACTGTCGTGTCAGGAGGCTATGGCGTCGCTCGGTACACCCGCCGCAGGCTGCGTGCCTTCAGGCCCGGCCAGATCTGCAACGGGGCTTACCAATACGGCGCCATCGGGCCCGATATCGGATACACGGTCGGCGCGGGCGCGGCCGTTCAGCAGGGAACCGGCCCGCAGGCGCCGTACAAGGGCGCGCCGGTCGTCGCCGTGACTGGCGATGCGGGATTCGCTTACTCGGGGATGGAAGTCGAGACGCTCAGCAAGTACCGCATCCCGGCGGTGATCGTGGTCTACAACAATAATGCGTGGGGAGTGTGGCGCAGCGGCGAAAGCGGCGGCCGCAGCGGCACGTCACGCGCCCAGCACATGTACCTTTTCCAGGAAAACCTGCGGTATGACAAGATCGGCGAGGCTCTGGGGGCGCGGGGTGAGTACGTCACCAAGGCGGCGGATTTCGAGCCGGCGCTTCGACGCAGCTACGAAATCGCTGCGACCGAGGGTGTTTCGACGGTCGTCAACTGCCAGGCCACGAAGGAGTTTTGGAGTGCGCGGGACTATCCGCCGGGCCTCTTGCAGAAGGTCGAGCCCGGATGCATGTCGTACTACCACTGATGCAGGATTGGTCCGCTTCGGCAGACGCTGTCGACGCCTTGCTGCGAAGCCGCGCCGACCGGGGAGTGTTCCGGTCCTTCGCATCTGCGCGCGTCCGCGGGAGGCTGGACTGCACCATGGTTTGGCTGCGCGAGCAGCCGACCCGACTCGTATTCGATCCCCGGCGCCGCACGCTGGAGTTCCGTGACCTGCTGCCGAATCTGGATCTGGATTCAACGCTCTACAAGGACTTGCGGAGATTCCTGAGGGGTCGTGCATCCGCCGATTTGCCGCCCCACCGCCGATTCGATCACCAACGGATCAAGGTGCGCAGCAGAAACCGCAAGGGGACCGTGTCAGTCGCGGTCGAGAGCCTCGACGGCGATTGGGACTACGCCGTGAGCAAGGCGCTGAAGCTCGTCAACGAGATTTTCCTCGGATTCCTGCGCGGGCCCTACTACAACTACATGGTGGAGAACTTTCAGGAACCGGAAGACTGATATCAGCGCGCGACCCGGCCGACCGACCGCTCAAGAAACCGAGGGGCTCTGGGCCTGGTGCCTCGTGACCGTCGGCGCTACAATCGCTATGCTCTCGCGAGCAAGGTCAAGGCAAGGCATGAGACGCATCATCGGATACACAGCGGTCGTTCTGGCGCTCGGTTGCCAGGGCGCTCCCGAGGGCACGGTTTGCTTCGAAGATGTCAGCGTGCTCCCCATGGACAGCGAGCGCGTCCTGGCTGGGCAGACCGTGATCGTCTCGGAGGGTCGGATTGCCAGCATGGGGCCTGCCAGCGAATTGAATGCTCCGCGAGGCTCTCTGGTTGTCGACGGGCAGGGCAAGTTCCTGCTGCCCGGCTTCACCGAGATGCACGGCCACTTGCCAAGGCCCGATACCGCCCCCGAGGAGGTCGACCGCATCTTGTACCTGTTTCTCTCGAACGGCGTCACGACGGTGCGTGGCATGCTTGGCAATCCGTTCCATCTTGAGCTGCGTCAGCAGATCGAATCCGGCGAACGGTTGGGTCCTACGCTCTATGCGGCCGGGCCGGCCTTCCGCGGAACACCTGACCTGACGGTCGAGGAGGCCCGCAACCGGGTTCGAGAGCAGAAGAATGCCGGGTTCGACCTGCTCAAGATCCTTGAGGGTCTTAGCGTTGATGTCTATGCGGCGATCGCTGACGAGGCGAACGAGGTGGGCCTGCCGTTCGGGGGGCATGTCCCCAACGCAGTGGGCCTACACGAGGCCTTGGCGGCGGGCCAGGGCAGCATCGACCACCTGGACAACTACCTGGAGGCCCTTGAACCCGAGGATTCGCCGATCAGGGAAGCCGACCCGTCGACTCGTTCCCGCGAACTTGGCCTTCACGTCGACGAGCGCAAGATTCCCGACTTGGCCGCTGTGACCAAGACGGCGGGAGCCTCTGTCGTGCCGACGATGGCATTGTGGGAAACATTCAACTCTGACCGGGCGGTCGAGGAGTTTGCTCGGCTTGACGAGTTGAAGTATCTACCGCGCGAGACTGTTGAAAGCTGGATCGAATCGCAGACGAACCGTCTTCAGCGCCTGAATCCCGCGTCGGGCAAGCGTGTCATCGAGATACGCAAGAGCGTGCTGAAGGCACTGCGAGACGCCGGGGTACGCATCGTCTTCGGTACCGACGCCCCGCAGGTCTTCAATGTCCCGGGTTTCTCAATCCACCGCGAGATGGCAATCATGGCATCCGCGGGCATGACTCCGTTCGAGATCCTTGCGTCCGGCACACGCAATGCCGCCGAGCATTTCGGAAGTGAGGGGTTCGGTCAAGTGGCGGTTGGCAGGCGCGCGGATCTCATCCTGCTGGAGGCCAATCCGCTGGATGACCTGGCGAACATGGCCCGCAGGGCGGGTGTCATGGTGCGGGGCCGCTGGTTGCCCGAAGCCGAGATCCAAGCGAGACTTGCCGAATTCGCTGGGGGTGAGTGAACCCGGCCGGGACTTCTCTTCCCGATCCCGGGTGGCGCTATCGCAAGTTCCGGAAAAACTTCGCGACGTCCGCGACGTAGAGAGCCGGCTCCTCCATAGCCGCGAAATGGCCTCCCCGCGGCATTTCGGTCCATTGAACGACGTTGTAGCGGCTTTCGACCCACTTGCGCGGCGAGAAGAAGATCTCACCCGGAAAGACCGCGATCGCCGTCGGCACCTTGACGTGACCGCCCTGACGCCGGTTCCGGCGGGATTCGTAGTAGAGGCGAACGGCCGACGGCATGGTCTCGGTCGCCCAGTAGAGCATGATATTCGTCAGCAGTTGATCCTTTGAGAAGCGACTCTCGATATCGCCCCCGCAGTCACTCCACGCCCGAAACTTCTCGACGACCCAAGCCGCGAGGCCGGCTGGCGAATCGTTCAATCCGTATGCGAGAGTCAACGGTTTCGTTCCTTGGATGTTGCCGTACGCATTCTCCCCCTGCCACCACGCCGCACGCTCCTTGTATCGCCTGAGTTCCCATGCGGGAATGCCTTGCTCGGGATTCTCCATCCCGCGCGGCGGTCCGCCACCGATCATGTTGAGGTGGATCCCGATCAGTCGATCCGGATGATCCCTGGCCAGCCACGCGGACACAGATGAGCCCCAGTCCCCGCCCTGGGCACCGTAACGACCGTACCCGAGACGCTCCATTAGTTTCGCCACAACCGCCGCGACTTGATCCACGCTCATGCCGCTTTTGACGGCAGGGCCGGAGAATCCGTACCCGGGCATCGATGGCAGCACGACATGGAATGCGTCCGAAGCACGGCCGCCGTGGGCTTCCGGGTCCGTCAGCGGTCCGATCACGCCCATGAATTCATAGACCGAGCCCGGCCAGCCGTGGGTGATGACCAGAGGCATCGCATCCGCGTGTTTCGACCTTGCGTGGATGAAGTGCATGTCGATGCCGTCGATTTCGGTCTTGAAGTGGGGTAGTTCGTTCAACTCGGCTTCGTGCTGGCGCCAGTCGTACCGCGTGCGCCAGTATGCGAGGAGGTCCTCCATGTATTCCCGGTCGGACCCGTACTCCCACCCGCTTCCCGGAATCTGGCCTGGCAGCCGCGTCCGTTCGAGCCGTTCCTTCAAGTCGACCAGCGCCGCATTGTCGAGGCGAATCGTGAATTCACGCACCTGAGCACTTCCTCCAACTGCGCATGCCGCGAGCAACGCCGCTACTACGGAACGTGGCACGGGACCATTGTATGCGCCGGTCTGATTTCGGAGAGCGGGGAAACCGCCCCCTGCGGAAGTCGCTTCGGAACCGGCCGCAACTGCGCGCGGCCTCCAGCCGCGCCCCGATCTCCCTGCTACCCATGCCCGGCGATGGACGCGGGCCGCTAAGACACCTTATAGTGAGGGTACCGGGACTTGGCGGAAGCGATGCGCAAGACGGCCACATCTCAGCAATTGGAGTTCCAGGTCATCGATCCGAGTGTGGTCGACACCGCGCGGGGCAGTGTGTTCGAGCCCAGGCCGGTCAAGCGCTTTCCGTGCCGGGTTTGCAGTACCCCAGGAGCCACGGAACGCTCGGATGGTCTCTGCTGGGTATGTAGTCGGTTGAAATTCAGCGCTTGGCGGGATCGGGAAGCGCAGGTTTCCACCCTCGAGTAGTCGGCTCGCCGAGGCGGGTCATCGGCATCGGTCCTAGTCGGGCCGCCAATGGAGCAATCGCGTGTTGCGGGTCGGATTTGTCGGTTGGCGCGGGATGGTTGGCACCGTCCTGCTCGACAGGATGCGCTCCCAAGGTGACCTTGGGAGCTTGGAACTCCATTTCTTCAGCACTTCCAACGCCGGCGGGCCCGCTCCGGACGGAGCCGCCGAGCCGCTGCTTCAGGACGCTGACGACACTGCGCGGCTTGGGCGGTGCGATGCCGTGTTGAGTTGCCAGGGGGGGGCGTACACGTCCTACGCCTACCCTCAGCTGCGGTCGTCTGGATGGAACGGGTATTGGATCGATGCTTCGTCCACGCTACGTCTGGACGACGATGCGACGCTGGTTCTGGATCCCGTGAACGGCGACAGAATCCGGAAGCGGCTCGCGGAAGGCTGTCGGACATTTGTCGGGTCCAACTGCACCGTCAGTCTGTTGCTAATGGCGACTGCGGGGCTTTTCCGCGAAGGCTTGGTGGAATGGGTCAATACCACGACCTACCAAGCTGTTTCCGGCGCCGGTGCCCGCAAGCTGACGGAACTTGCCCGGCAGATCAGTTACTTGGGCCTACCCCATGCCGAACTGGAACGGCTCTCGAGCGTGCAGGTCGAGGCTTCGGTCACGCGGGCCCAGGGAGCGGACACGCTGCCTGTGGCGGAGATCGGCGCTCCTCTGGCTTGCAATGTCCTGCCCTGGATCGACCGGGCGATGGAAAGCGGACAGACGCGCGAGGAGTGGAAGGCGAGCGTCGAGGCGACCAAGATACTGGGGTCTGAATCCCCAGTTATCATTGACGGAACTTGTGCCCGCGTGGATGCGATGCGCTGCCACAGCCAGGCATTGTGCATCAAGCTCTCCCGGGACATTCCCATCGATGAATTGAGAGCCATCTTGGGGAGCGGTCACAGCTGGGTCCGGCTGGTCGACAACTCCCAGGCGGCGACCTTGCAGCAACTGACTCCGGCTGCAGTGGCGGGCAGCTTGGACATTGCCGTGGGACGCATTCGCAAGCTGGGCATGGGCCCCGAGTACCTGGGAGCATTCACGGTGGGCGACCAGCTTCTGTGGGGAGCCGCGGAACCGCTCCGCAGGCTGCTCGGGATCCTCCGCGAGCAGCGCGGCTAGCCGCCGGACCCGCAGCGTCGGTCGCGACGATCTTCGCCGAGCCGTGCCCTCAGCGGCGCGCTCCCGTTCCTGAGAGGGAATCCCGGACAGCCGATTTGCGGAGTTCTTGCGGTTTCTGGCAAGAAAACTCCGGATCAGCTTGCATATAGGCGAATAAAATACGAATATATAGGCATGCAAGCAGAAACGCTCACGGGTATTGCGCGCATGGCCGCTGGCGGCGTGTCGCTTGGCAAGAAGCGCCAAGTGGAATACCGCAGCCTCCCGTCGCGAAGCATCCTCAACCGATGCGCCAATCCAAGGATGCCTTTCCGCTGGACCGTCAATCCCTATCGAGGTTGCGAGATCGGATGCCACTACTGCTACGCGGCGTACACCCACAAGTATCTGGGAATTGAGGATCCGAGCCTCTTCGACTCCCTGATCTACTCCAAGAACCAGGCCAGGGAGATCCTGCAACGTGAACTCGAGCGAGGTGTCGAGGGAGCGATCGCGGTCGGAACCGGCACTGATCCCTATCAGCCGGCGGAGCGCCGTTTCGAGACCACCCGGGGCATTCTCGAGGCGTTCGCCGAGGCTTCCGGGAACGAGATCGGAATCACCACCAAGTCAGATCTCATCCTCCGCGACATCGATCTCCTGGGGAAAATCGCCGCTAGCAACGACCTTCACGTCAACGTTACGATCACGACAATGGACGCAGCCTTGGCGCGGGCCCTGGAGCCCCGTGCGGCACACCCGCTCAAGCGCATCGACGCGGTTCGAGAACTCCGCTGGCGCGGGATCGAGTCGGGCGTCTTCTCCGCTCCGGTGCTGCCGCTGCTCACCGACACCACCGAGATCCTGGATGCGGTCGCACGGTCCTCGAAGCGGGCCAACGCCACATACTGGAACGCGCACGCCCTATTCCTGCAGCCGGCCGCGAGGCAGCGCCTAATGCCCTTTCTCAGGAGGCAGTTCCCGCACTTGGTGGCGCGCTACAGGAACCACTACAAGAAGGGTGCGTACGTATCGCCCGGATACAGCGAATGGCTCGCTGCGAAGGTGGATCGGATCCGCCGCCGGCACGGCCTGCCCGACCGCACCCCGGGAGACTCCCGAAAGGAAGTTGGTGCCGTTGTCAGAATCCCCGTCGACCAACTCGGCCTCTTCGACCAGGCCTGCCGGTAGGCCCGGCGTCGAGCCTTCGTGTCCAAGTACAACCCCTCGCGGGCAATTCGAACGCCCCCGTCACCGTCCGCGCGTCTCCGGGAATCGGTCCTGGCACCCTCGGCAGGTCCGTCCACCCCACTTCCAAATGCCATGTTTCCAAGAGCGGCTGGAGGCCTGTTTGACCTCCCGCAGGCGCTCGCTCGTCAAAACGATGCGAAAGGGATTGTTTCCAAGAGAGCAAGACACCGCTGTTTCTCGGTTTGAGGAAACCCGGCGGATAAGGCTATGATCAGATCATCCTAGGTGCCGGGTTTCCTGGGTGCTCGCAATTGATGCCTTGGTTCCGCCGCGAGAACGAACCCAAGAGAGTTCACACCGAGGGCCTCTGGATCAAGTGCGACGAATGTTCCGCGCCGATCTGGAAAAAGGATCTCGAAGCCGATGCCATGGTCTGCGGGAAGTGCGGCTTTCACTTCAAGATCACGGCCAATCAGCGGCTCGCGATGCTGTTTGACGAAAGCCGCTGGGACGATGTCGGCGGCAACCTGAGTTCCACGAACGAGTTACAGTTTGCAGACCGCAAGTCTTACTCGGAGCGTCTAGCCGATGCGAAGGTAAAGACTGGTCTGGACGACGCGGTCATTTGTGGCCGCGGGCGTCTGAACGGGCGCGACATCGTCATTTGCGCCATGGAGTACCGCTTCATTGGCGGCAGCATGGGCGCGGTGGTTGGCGAGAAGCTCACGCGGGCGGCGGAACTCTCTGCTAGTGCCGGCGTGCCCCTCGTGATCGTCTCCGCCTCGGGCGGGGCTCGCATGATGGAGGGCATGGTGAGCTTGGTCCAGATGGCAAAGGTGTCCGCTGCTCTCAAGAAGCTCGATCAAGCCAAGGTTCCCTATATCAGCGTGCTGACCGATCCGACGACCGGCGGCGTAACGGCCAGCTTCGCGATGCTGGGCGACCTCAACATTGCCGAGCCAGGCGCCTTGATCGGTTTTGCCGGTCCACGGGTCATCGAGCAGACGATCCGGCAGAAGCTGCCCAAGGGTTTTCAACGCGCGGAATTTCTGCTCAAGCACGGCATGCTGGACGCGGTCGTCCCGCGCCCGGAGATGAAGCAGTATCTCGGGAACGCCCTGGAGTTCTTCGGCGGGCCCGCCCGCTAGGAGCGGATGGAACGCGCGAACGCTCCGGTCGAGTACCTGTTCTCCCTGCTCGGATCGATCCGCAAGGAGAGTTTCGGTCTGCACCGGATGCAGCGGCTCATGGCCGAACTGGGCCATCCCGAGCGGGCCGCTGGTATTGTTCACATTGCGGGCACGAACGGCAAGGGCTCGACCGCTGCGATGATCGAGAGCGGTCTGCGGGCAGCCGGTTGCGCCACCGGGTTATACACCTCGCCACACCTCTCGCGGATCAACGAGCGGTTCCTGCTGAACGGTCTGCCGGTTTCGGACGCCGCGCTGGCGGCTGCCATCGAGCCGGTGAGGCGAGCGAGCGAGCGAATCGTTGCCCGCCACGGCCGGGGTGTCCACCCGACATTCTTCGAATCGGTTTCGGCGGTCGGCTTGATGCTATTCGAGAAGGCGGGGTCGGAATACAGGATTATCGAGACAGGCCTCGGCGGGAGGCTGGATGCCAGCAACGTCGTTCGTCCCGAACTGGCAGTCCTGACCCGTGTGGGGTGCGACCACGAGCAGTACCTTGGACGCGGATTGGCTCGAATTGCTGCCGAGAAGGGGGCAATCGTCAAGCCCGGTTGTCGCGCGGTGATTGCCCCGCAGGAGCGGGAGGCGCGAGAAGTCCTGATACGGTGCTGTGCCGACGCGTGCGTTGGAGCCACCGATGTCGCTAAGGAATGGCAAGTCCGTGATGCGAAGAGCGAGAAAGGGTGCTGGAAGTTCGCTGCGATCAGCGGAGAGAAACGGATTCAGATTGATCTGGCACTCGCGGGTCAGCACCAGGTCGAGAATGCGCTGACGGCGGCCGCCGCGCTGACAGCTCTCGGCATCCCGTCAAGATCGATCGAGACGGGCATTCGAAGCACGATCTGGCCGGGTCGGCTCGAATTCGCAAAGCGCGATCCCCGAGTCTTGCTGGACGCCGCCCACAATCCGAATGGCGCCCGGGCCCTGGCAAGGTTTCTGGACAGCGAGGCGCGCGGGCGCAAGGTAACCCTGATTTACGGCTCTTCGCGGGACAAGCCGGTCGACGAGATCGCTGGTTGGATGTTTCCCGTCGCTGACCGTGTCGTCTTGACCCGCTCCAGAGTGCAGCGCTCCGCAACCCCCGGAGCCCTCCTGCAGGCGACCGGGCATCACCACGCCCGGATCGAAACCGCACCCGGAATCGAGGCCGCTCTCCGGATGGCGGCTGCGGATTCGGGCAGCGACGACTGGATTGTGGTGACGGGCTCCCTGTTCCTTGTCGGAGAGGCGCGCGAGCTGCTTGGCTAAAATCGATCTTGCGCTGGGTCCGTGAAATCCTGAGCTGTGTCCGCTCGGTTTGCTGGATGGTGCCGCTCCTCGTGCTGATCACCAGTGTGATGGGGTTCCTCTCGCTCCTGTCGTCGTTGATCGACAGCCGGGGCGAGATCCAGCACAGAATCGCCAGCGCTTGGGGGCGGACGTTGATGGCGGTGTTTGTCGTAGAAATGCGCCTCTCTGGGACCGAGCGCCTGGAGTCGGGGCAATCGTACGTATTCGCGTCCAACCACTTCAGCTTGATTGACACGCCGCTCATGTTCGGCCTGATGCCGAGGCCTTTTCGCATTCTGGCCCGGTCCGGCCTGTGGAAGATCCCGTTCATAGGCTGGCACTTGAAGCGCGCCGGCCATCTACCGGTCAACCGTACCAACCCGCGCATTGCAGCTCGGAACATTGCGTACGCCGCGGAGAAGGTGCGCGAGGGTCGGTCGATCCTGATTTTCCCGGAGGGCGGCCGCCGTCGCGGTGACACGATGCGACGGTTCAAGACGGGAGCTGCCCATATCGCGAACCAAGCGGGCGTGCCGATCGTGCCTGTCGCCATCGCCGGCACGAGCAGGATCCTGCCGCCGGGGTCGCTCCACTTGCGTCCAGGTGTAGCGGAGGTCCGCATCGGAGAGCCAATTCCGACGGCCGGGGCGAACCGAACCAGCGCGAATGTGCTGACGGACCGCGTTCGAGAAGCAATCGAGCGACTCGCCGCAGACCCCGGCAGCTGCTCGGAACACCAACCCAACGGAGACACAGGATGAAATACTGGCTAGGCATCGATATCGGCACTGGCGGCTCTCGGGCCCTGCTTGTGAAGGCCGACGGAACAGTCGCCTGCGGCGTGACCGCGGCTCACGAGGACATCTTGATGCACCGGCCCCTGTGGGCCGAGCAGCGCCCTGAGGACTGGTGGTCGGCCGCGTGCCAGGCGACTCGCGAGGTGGTGGCCAAGGCTGGAGTGCGTGGCGACGAGATCGCCGGCATCGGACTGTCCGGACAGATGCACGGGCTCACTTTGCTGGACTCCTCCGACGAAGTCGTTCGGCCCGCGCTGATCTGGTGCGACCAGAGAAGCCAGGACCAGGTGGACTGGATCAACGCCAAGGTAGGCGCGGCGACGGTGCTGGAGCAGACCGCCAACCCCGTCCTGACGGGATTCACTGCGCCCAAGCTGCTCTGGGTACGGGACCACGATCCGGAGAGCTACGACCGGACTCGAAGGATGCTGCTGCCGAAGGACTACATCCGGTTCTGCCTGACGGGCGAGTACGTCAGCGAGGTTTCGGATGCATCGGGCACCGCGTTGTTCGACGTGGTTGGGCGTCGCTGGGCGACGCCGCTGATAGACAGCCTTGGAATCGACAGCTCGATCTTGCCCGAGGTCGTCGAATCTCCCGCTCTCGCGGGCAGGGTGTCGGCATTGGCCGCCGAAAAGACCGGTTTGGTACAGGGTACGCCGGTCGTCGGCGGAGGGGGCGACCAGGCAGCCAGTGCCGTGGGAAACGGGATTGTCGAGTCCGGCTTGGTGTCCTGCACAATCGGTACCTCCGGAGTCGTGTTCTCGCACCTGGACGAGGCCGCCTACGATCCCGATGGGCGGGTGCACACGTTCTGCCATGCCGTGCCGGGCAAGTGGCACGTGATGGGTGTCACGCAAGGAGCAGGCTTGAGCCTACAGTGGTTTCGCAACCATCTCGCGACCTCCCTTGCTGCCGAGGCCGCCGAGCGAGGTTCCGACATCTATGACCTTCTGACGAATGAAGCGGCCCAGGTCCCGGCGGGATCCGAGGGTCTGCTCTGGCTTCCCTATCTGATGGGCGAGCGAACACCCCATCTGGACCCCTTCGCCAGGGGCGGGTGGATTGGCCTGACAGCGAAGCACACCCGGGCCCACCTTGTGCGGTCGATTCTCGAGGGCGTGGCCTACAGTCTCAATGACTGCCTCGCCATCATCGAGTCGCTGGGTGCGGAGGTTGCGGCGGTGCGGGGGTCCGGCGGCGGAGCGAAGTCCGCGGTCTGGCGGAGGATTCTCGCTGGGGTCTTTCGCAAGCCGATCGCCACCTTGCAGACCCAGGAGGGATCGGCCTACGGCGCGGCTCTGCTGGCGCTGGTCGGGACTGGGGAATACGGATCGGTCGAAGAGGCATGCCGGAGCGTGATTGTCGAGCAGGGCAGAGAAGATCCCGATCCATCGCTGCAATCCGTGTACGAGGACGGATATCACACGTTCCGCGCGGCGTATCCTGCGCTGAGGGGCCTGTTTCCCCAGATGTAGGACCGTGACTTCGCCTAGATCGAGTACAGCAGCGTCTCGGTCGCGACAGCGACGCCACCGCTCTCTCCGTCGATATCGTCTTCACTCTCGGGAAGGTCGAGCCGGCGGAAATACATGCCGTCCGGGCCGCGGAATATCTCGATTTCAGCCGGTCTAGGAAGCTGGTCTTGTATCAGCGCCTCGGAAAGCGGGTCCTCGATGCAACGTTGCAGCGCGCGCCGTAACGGCCGCGCTCCGTAGCTCCGGTCCCCGAGGGTCTCGTCGAGAATATATTGCGCGGCATCGTCGCTGAGCCGGATCTGAAGCCCCTTGCTGATCAGGTTCGTGTTGATCTGACCGACAAGGAGTTGCACGATTCCTCGCAAGTCCTCGTCCGTAAGCGAGCGGAAGATGATCGTCTCGTCCAGCCGGTTCAGGAATTCGGGGTTAAATGTCCGCTTGACCTCGCTGAGGACTTCCTGCTCGGCCTTCGAGTCGCTGTAGTCCTTGGAACTGCCCTGGAAGCCCATCGGCGTCTTGGACTGGAGGTGGCGCGCCCCGATGTTCGAGGTCATCACCACGATGGTGTTCTTGAAGTCAACCGCAGTACCCAGGCCGTCCGTCAGCTGGCCGTCTTCGAAGACCTGCAGGAGAATGCTGAACAGGTCCGGATGGGCCTTCTCGATCTCGTCGAGCAGGATGATCGAGTAGGGCGCGCGCTTGACCCGTTCGGTAAGCTGACCGCCCTCTTCGTATCCGACATAGCCTGGCGGCGAGCCGATCAGCTTCGATACAGAGTGCTTCTCCATGAACTCCGACATGTCGAACCGGATCAGCGCTTTCTCGCTTCCGAACAGGGACTCGGCCAGTGCCCGCGCCACTTCGGTCTTGCCGACGCCGGTGGGGCCGAGAAAGAGGAACGAGCCGGCGGGCCGGTTGACGGGCTTGAGCCCCGCGCGCGATCGCCGGATGGCGCGGGCCAGCGCCGAGATCGCGCTGTCCTGGCTCACGATGCGCTTGTGGAGCTCCTCCTCGATCCGCAGCAGCTTGTCTAGCTCTTCCTCCTTGATCGACGTCATCGGCACGCCCGTCCAGCGGGCCACGACTTCCTCGATGTCATCCTTGCCCACCGTGGCAGTCACCGCCTGGTCGATTTCCTGCTTTTTCTGCAGGTCGCGCAGATTCTCGCGCTCCTTGCGTTCCTCGTCCGAGTAGAACCGCGCCTTCTCGAACTCGTGGTTGGCGATCGCGTTTTCCATGCGATGGACGATGTACTTGATCCGCTTGTGGATCTCGGCACTTTCGTCCGACATCTTTGTCTGCTGGAGCTTGACCCGCGCCCCGGCCTCGTCGAGCAGGTCGATTGCCTTGTCGGGAAGGAACCGGTCCGGGATGTAGCGAATCGAGCTGTAGACAGCCGACTCGACTGCCTCGTCGGTGTAGACCACGGCGTGGAACTTCTCATAGCGTTCCTTGATGCCGATCAGTACGTGCACCGCTTCCTGCTCCGTGGGGGGGCTGACTTTGACCGCCTGGAAGCGCCGCTCCAAAGACCGGTCCTTTTCGATCGACTTGCGAAACTCCGACGGCGTGGTGGCACCGATGCATTGAATCTCGCCGCGCGACAGGGCGGGTTTGAGGATGTTCGCGGCGTCGAGCGATCCCTCCGCCGAGCCCGCGCCGACCAGTGTGTGCAGTTCGTCGATGAAAATGATGGAGTTCCGATCCTCCATCAGTTCCTTCATGATGGTCTTGAGGCGCTCCTCGAACTGGCCGCGGTACTTGGTGCCGGCGACGATCAACGAGAGGTCGAGCGCCAGGATGCGCTTCTCGGACAGGAACGGCAGCACGACGCCGTTGGAGATGCGTTGCGCGAGGCCTTCCACGATGGCTGTCTTGCCCACTCCGGGCTCGCCGATCAAGACAGGGTTGTTCTTGGTGCGCCGGCAGAGAATCTGCACGGCCCGTTCCAGCTCGCCATCCCGGCCGATCAGCGGATCGAGTTTTCCATCGGCGGCCTCTTGCGTCAGGTCGCGGCTGAACTCCGCGAGCAGCGAGCTCTCCTTGGGTCGGTTCGCGAGGAGTTTCTCGGACTGCACCCGCGAGAGTTCCTCGCGAATCGTCGAGAGCCGTAAACCGCGCTCGTGCAGGATCTCGGCGGCAAAGCACTTCTCCTCCCGCAGGAGCCCGAGCAGCAGATGCTCGGTTCCGATGTGCTTGTGGGACAGGCGCTCGGCTTCTTCGGCGGCATAGGCCAGCACCCGCTTGCACTCGTGGCTCAGCGGCAGATCCACGGACGTGGAGACCTTCTCCCGGATCGTCGTGTGAGCCTCGATCTGCTTGCGGATCGAGTCGACTGCGGCGTGCGAGCGCAGGAAGCGGTTCGCCAGCGCCTTGTCTTCGCGGATCAGGCCGAGTAGCAGGTGCTCGGTCTCGATATACGGACTGCCGAACTGACTGGCCTCGTAGCGAGCGAAGAAGATTACCCTCCGAGCCTTCTCGGTATAGCGTTCAAACATGCGCGCTACAAGCGCTACCGGCGTGCCGCGAGCACCGCCCGGCTGGCGCCCGTCCTGTGTGCCTCATCATATCAGCACGGAATTCGGACAACCGTGCATAACGGGGTCGAACCGCGAAATGCTGTCGGATCGCAGGGTTATTGCGGCGGAATTCACTGCCATCCAGGCAACGGAGATCGGGACGGAACTGGGTTCACGCCGCCAGCAGCTCCCGCATCGTGAACAGCGAGAAGAAGTCACATCCCGCGTCAGCCAGCAGCCTGGCTGCTCCCTGCTCGCGGTCGACGACGCAGCAGGTGCCCAGGACTTTCATTCCAGCACCCCGGGCGCGCTCCACGGCCTGCACCGTCGATCCGCCCGACGTGCAGACGTCGTCAACCACGACACAACGCACGCCCTCCGTCCGGGCCAAGCCTTCGACATACCGCTTGCGGCCATGCCCCTTCTCCGCCTTTCTCACCACGAATGCGCTCAGCGGATTGTTCGTGTCGATCGATTCGCGGGCGATCGAGAAGGACACCGGGTCAGCCCCCATCGTCAGGCCGCCGACAGCGTCGGGGTGCCAGTCGCGGGCCGTGAAAGACTCGAGCATCAGCCGCCCCAGGAGCGGCATCGCGTCGCCTCGCAGCGTCGTGAGTCGGCAATCAACGTACACGTTGCTCTTGGCACCGGAGGCGAGAGTGAACTCCCCTCTCAGAACCGAATGCCTTACGAGCAGGTCCAGCAGTTGACGTCGCTCGTCGCTGTCGTGCATCGATCTTCCCAAGCGATTTGACGCGCGTACTCTCTCGAGGTCCTAGAAACGGCGCACCTGATCCGCGTAGCCCTCGTGGTTGCGGCGGACTTCCACGAGCGAGTCGCCGCCAAACTTCTCCAGGAACGCATTGGCGATGGTCAGGGCCACCATCGACTCGCCGATGACGCCGGCAGCCGGAACCACGGCGACGTCGGACCGTTCGTACGCGGCGCTGGCCGGCTCGCGCGTGGGCAAGTCGACCGACTCCAGAGGCCGTCGCAGCGTCGAGATCGGTTTGAGGTATCCGCGGACAACGACATCCTGCCCGTTCGTAATACCCCCTTCCAGTCCTCCCGCGTTGTTCGAGCCCCGGAAGAACCGCCGCGCACCCTTGTCGTAGTGGATGGTGTCCTGTACCTTCGAGCCGGGCGATGCCGCCGCCGTAGCCGCGGCGCCGACTTCGACGCCCTTGACAGCCTGCATCGAGACGATGGCCTGCGCCAGCCTGCCGTCCAGCTTCGAATCCCAGCTCGTGTGCGAACCCAGGCCCGGCGGGGCGCCGTGCACGACGACTTCGAATACGCCGCCACGCGTGTCGCCGGTACCGTAGGCGTCGTCCACCTCGGCTTTCATGCGCTGTTCGGTGTCTGGGTCGACGCAATTCAGGAGTACGTCGTCTTTCGCCGCCAGCGCCTCGAGTTCTTCCCACGTGACAGGCCGTTCGAGTTCGACATCTCCGACCGCCACGACATGGCTCAGCACCTGGATGCCGAACTCTCGCAGCAGGAGTTTCGCGAACCCGCCCGCGGCAACCCGCGCCGCGGTCTCGCGGGCGCTCGCACGTTCGAGGATGTAGCGAGCCTCCGGGTAGTTGTACTTGATGCAACCCGCCAGGTCCGCGTGCCCCGGTCGGGGCCTGTTGACCGGCCTGGCATGCTCACTCGAATCGTCAAAGTCCTCGACAGGCAGCGTCGTGGTCCAGTTCTTCCAATCCCGGTTGCGGATGAGGACGGCGATGGGCGAGCCGATGGTCTTGCCGTGCCGGACGCCGGAAACGACATGCGCCTTGTCGGTCTCGATCTTCATCCTTCCGCCGCGGCCGTAGCCCTGCTGACGTCGCCAGAGGTCGCGATTGATGCGTTCCAGATCAACTGGAACGCCGGCGGGCATGCCGGACACTGTTGCGACGAGCGTCTCGCCATGAGACTCGCCTGCTGTGACGAAACGCAGCATCCCGGAGGGAGTAAACGACGGAGGGGAGGGGGAATCCCTATTATAGGCTTCAGGCCGTGCGGCACTTGATCGGCATTCACGCAGTCTCTGCCGCCGTGCGCGCGGCCAGGGCGGACAACCGGCGGATCGAGCGCCTGGTCGTGGCTCGAGGTGCCCGGAGCAGTCGGCTGCAGGGGCTGATCGATGCGTGCCGTGAACTCGGCATTCCCGTCCGCTTCGAGCCTCGCTCCGCCCTGCAGCGGCTGGCTGGCGACGAAGCCCATCAGAATGTTGTTGCCATTGCCGCCGCCGCACCGTACGCGACCCTGGAGAGTGTCCTGGAGGCCGCTGGCGGCTGTTCGCTGATCGTGGCGCTTGACACGGTGCAGGATCCCCGCAACCTTGGTGCTATCGTGCGCACGGCGGAAGGTGCTGGCGCGGATGCCGTGGTGGTACCCGAACGGCGGTCGGCCAGTCTGACAGAAACAGCTTCAAAGGCGGCGGCGGGCGCATTGGAATCTCAGCTCGTCGTGCGTGTGAAGAACCTCGGCCGAGCCCTGAAAGAACTCAAGGACGCCGGCTACTGGGTGTACGGATTCGATGCCGCGGCCGAGTCTGGCTATGACGAGCCGGCGTATGCCGATCGCTGTGTCCTTGTGCTCGGCGGCGAGAGCCGCGGACTCCGCGAGAAGGTGGCTGAGCGGTGCGACTTCCTTGTTCGCATTCCGATGGCGGGCAGCGTTTCCTCGCTCAACGTGTCCGTCGCCGCTGGCATCGCGCTCTTCGAGGTCCGTCGCCAGCGAAGGGCGGCCGAGGCTGTTGCCGAGGATGTGGCAACGAAATCCTTCCGCACGGATTCGCGCTAGGGTCGCGGTTCCCAAGTATCATTTGACCTATGACCATTGCGGAGAACTTCCTGGCCGATTTCAAGATGGAGATGGCCAACACCCGTCGAATGTTCGAATGCATCCCGGACGATGCGCTGGAATTCCAGCCGCATTCCAAGTCGATGACTCTCGGGCGCCTGGCCGGCCACATCGCGGAAATGGCACGTTGGGGAACCGACACGGCGGAAGTCGACGAACTCGACATCCAGCCGGCCACCGGTGACGGCTACAAGCCGCTCACGGCCGAGAGCCGCGCCAGCGTGCTTGAGTTCTTTGACCGCAGCGTCGCCGAAGCCGTCGAAGCCATCGGCAGGGTCAGTGATGAAGAAATGCGCGCAGCTTGGACGCTCAAGGCGCACGGCAATCCGATCTTCACGATGCCCCGGATTAACGTGCTCAAGAGCATGGTTCTGAGCCACATCATTCATCACCGCGCACAGTTGTCGGTCTACCTGCGGATGAACGATGTGGCGGTGCCCGGCATGTATGGTCCGTCGGCGGACGAGCGCTAGACGCAGCGCTCGGCCTTCTTGTGCCAAAGCTTGAGGCTGCGACACCACGAATCCGAAGTGTCCCGTGTCGGGAACCGGCGCGTACGCATCTCCCGGTCTGCGATCGGGGTCACTGCCGGTTGCCGGCCGTATGCTTCGACCCGTTTGGCCCCGACGGATTCCGGGGCGCGGTAATCGGTTGAGATCCGGGACAGCGCCCCCTATTGGCCAGACTCACGCGGTCGAAGTGGCCTGTCGCCGTTGTAGATGCCGATCCAGTGATTGGTGAATCGCAGGTTGTCCTGGGGGGCGACGGCTGGCATGTGGCAGGAAGAGCATGCCTGCTCCGGAGTCTCGCGGCACGTCGCGGCGGGAGGGCTGCGGACGGTGTGGCAGTCCAGACAGCGCCCGTCATCGCGAGCCGCTTCGCGCGAAAGTGGCTGGTGCGGGTCATGGCAACGAATGCAAGTCAGGACCTGGCCTCCAGGCTCGATACACGCGCTCCGGGACAGATAGACGGGCTGGTGCCGGACATTCCAGGGATCGCTCCAGTCGATCACCGTTCCGGAAGACTCCGGAGGGCGGTGGCAAGCCCCGCAGAACTCGAGCAACTCGCTGCCCTCCAGTCGGCCAGGGTTGCCGACGGCCGCGCGTCCGCGCTCCAGGTTGCCGGAAGTGATCGCCTCGACATGGCGGCTCCCCGGGCCATGGCAGGCCTCGCAACGAATCCCAAGCTCGCGTGGCTGTAGCGAGAAACCGTCACCGAGCGCAAGCGGGCCCGTGGAGTGACACTGGAAGCAGCGCATGATGGCGGGCTCGGGGCCGAACGTCTGGTAGTACACGCCCAAGGCGTCCTCGACGCCATGGGGCGGAGTGTCGCGATGCCCCGGCGTCGTCGCCAACGAATCAGTCGCCGAGTAGTAGCTGAAGTGGTGCTCGACGTAGCGCTCCTCGTCCGGGTGGCCCACAAAGGTGACTGCCTGGTCTCCCGCGCCGAATGCCCACTCAAGCTGCAGTTCGCGTCTCTCCCCGTGTACTTCGACCTCCACGTGGAGGCCATCTCGATCGGAACGGTACGAGTACTCGGCGCCGCCTGTCCGGCCTAGCGACGCGACCGGTACGAACGAGGACGCCAGCGGATGTTGGGATACCGGCGCCAGGGAGAGCGCGTGGCCGCTCGCGGATTGGGCCGCGAACTGCTCAGCGTGGCAGGCTCCGCACGCATCCGCTCCCAGGTACGCCTCCGGAGGGTTGTCGAAGACGTCCAAGGGCTGCGCAAGCAGGGGGAGCGGTGCCGCCGCGAGCCACTGTAGCAGCCATCCCGGCTTTCGAGTTGCAGGCATCGGTGAGCGGACACCGTATGGTAAAGGCTATGGTACTACCCGGCTCGCCTGCACTCGGAGCCGTGGACGTGGCTAGGCCAAGGGCGATGCCAAGGAGCAGGGCGATGCCGGTTGGGCTGCTGCTGGCGCTTGCAGGCTCCGTCGGAGTGGCGAGCGGCGAGGAACCGGCCGCCGCGACGGCGCGGTCGATCTGGGCCGGCGACGGGACCAACGCGCTCGGGGCTCCCTCGCCGGACGGTCGCTACCTTTCTTTCGTCGACATTGACGGAAACCTGGCGATTCTCGACTTGGACACGGGCATCAGCCGAGCGCTCACCAATGCTGCGGGCGGCCCTTCGCCCGGACAGTTTGCCTATTTCTCCACATTCTCTCGTGACAGCCGCCAGGTCGCTTACGCATGGTTCAACGCGGAGGGATTCTACGAGCTCAGGCTCATCGAGCTCGAGGGTTCCGAGCCGCGCACGCTGTACCGCAACCCGGAGGCGGGCTTCGTTCAGCCCACGGCGTTTTCCCCCGACGGCGATCGGATCCTGACCCTGCTGTTCCGACGCGATAACGTCAGCCAGATCGCGCTGGTTTCGACGACCGACGGGACAGCCCGCATCCTGCGTTCTCTGGACTGGTTCTATCCGAAGAAGATCGACTTGTCCCCCGACGGGCGTTTCGTCGTGTACGACTCGATTTCCTCAGGCGACTCGACCGCCCGCGACATCCACATTCTCGCCCTGGACGGTTCGAGCCACGGCGCACTCACTCACAGTCCTTCCGACGACCTGTTCCCCCTCTGGACGCCCGACGGCAAGGCCGTGGTGTTCGGCAGCGACCGGGGCGGCACCATGGACGCATGGATGCTGCGGGTGGAAAACGGCAGCGCGGCCGGCGATCCGGTGCTTGTCAAACGGAATCTGGGACGGGCTCTGCCGATGGCGTTCACGCGCGATGGGCAGCTGTTCTACGGTTTGCGAGCAGGCCGGACGGATGTGTACGTGAGCGAATTCGATGCTTCCACCGGTGCACCCGCCGACGGTCCGACGGTCGTCCGCAGTCGATTCGCGGGAGGGAATCGCAACCCGGAATGGTCCCCCGACGGCCGCTTCCTGGCGTACCTGTCGCGCATTGGCACAGAGAACTACGGCCAGGAGCACCGCGCGGTGACGGTCCGCGAACTTGTTTCCGGGCGGGAGGCGGTGCATGCGCCCCGCCTCGCTTTCATCGAGCGACTCAGGTGGTCGCCCGACGGCAGTTCCCTGCTGCTCAGCGGCGGGGACGCCCAGGGCCGTTCTGGGCTGTTCGTGATGGATCTGAGCACTGGCGAGGCACGCCAGGCAGTTGTCGAGCGTGGCGCGGACTTCCGCGGCTTGGAGGGCGACTGGTCAGCGGACGGCCGCCGCATCTACTTCGCGCAGCGGACTGGCCCGAATCGGTTTGTGATCCGGTCTCACGACCTGGCGTCGGGCCGTCGGACCGATCTCTACCAGCCTCCTGCCGGGCGGGCGGTGATCCGCTCGCCGCGGCGCGCCACAAATGCGGAACGCCTGGCGTTCGTGTTGGCAGCCGGAACCGACGGTCAATCGCAATCCGTGCAGATCCTCAAGCTTGGCCAGCGCCAGTCGATGCCCCTGCTGCATTCGCAGTACGGGGATATTTCCTCGGTGGAATGGATCGCGAATGACAAGCAGCTGCTCGTAAGCACCGAGGCGTCCGGCACCTCGAGCCTATGGATCGTCTCCACGACCGACGCCGAGCCAAGACGCCTTGACGTGCCGTGGAAGCGGCTGGGACCAGTGCGTGTCAGCCCTGACGGCGCGAGCTTGGCCTTCTCCCACGAGGAAACCAGGGCCGAGGTCTGGGCGCTCGAGAACCTCCCGGCGGCTCGATAGCGCCTGTTCGCTAGCGAAGAAAAAAGAGAAGGCGGGGCGTTCGCCCCGCCTTCGGAGAGTTCCCGTCGCTCGCGTGGAGCTACCAGATGAAACGACCGCTGTATTGCCACTCCCGGCCAAAGTGCGTGCGCAGCTTGCTCGAGATCCGGCCGAAGTTGCCGTTGTTGACGTCCGTGGACGGATTCGCTCCCATGAAGCTGTTCGTGAGGTTGTACGACTCCATTCGGAACTCGAAGTCCAACTTCTCCGATATGGCGGTCCGCTTGGCGAACACCATGTCCAGGTTCGAGAAGCGTGGCCCGTGGACGCCGCTGTGGCTCCAAGGGTTGGACCGTCGCGTGAACGCCGGCAGGTTGGAGAATGCGTCGGTGTTGAACATCCTCTCCCTGGTCGGGTTGGCGATGGCAGGGTCGCCGCTCACCTGGAGACCGCCGAACCGGAGCAATTCGCCTCCGACGTAGGTGTACAATCCGCTGAGCTGCCAGCCGCTGACGATCTTGTCGAGCACGCCGGTGACGTTGGTTCCCAGCGGCTTGTTACGGCCGAAAGGCAGTTCGTAGATACTCGCCAGGGTGAACTTGTGGCGACCGCGCACGTCCTGCTGGAAGGAGAATCTCCGGTCGATCTCGTCGACTCCGTCGTAGAAGTCCTCGTTGCGCGCCCGGTGATAGTTGTACCCCATGATGAAGTTGAAGCCGTTATCGAACGGCCTCTGCAGTTGCAGTTGCAAAGAGCTGTAGCGCTCCCGGCGGCCCGGGAAGACTCGTTCCGTGATGCCGTTGCTGAGGTAGTGAGGGTATGGCGTCAGCAGGTCGCTGACCCGGACGGTGCGCCGGTTGGCGAGCGGCCCGGGCATGATTTCCTGGGGCAGCCCGAAGAACGGGTTCGCCACAGTGGCGTTTATCGCGCTGCCGAACTGGTATCCGAGGCGCGGGTCCAGCATGTTGTGGCGCCGGTCGAAGGGCTGGTTGCTGCCGAAGTTCAGGAAGTAGGTGGCGTCGACGACGATGCGACTGACGAGTTCCCGCTGGAGGGAGATGTTGAAGCGGTCGTTGATGCCTGCCGACCAGTCCTGGTGGAAGAATATCGCTTCGTTCGATCCCAACGTCGCGAACCGACCGAATCGCTGGCCAAACGGCTCCGGCAGCGGATTGGGGTTCTCCCCGCCGCTGGGGAACGGATCCCCGAAGTAGGATCTGGGGGTGCCGTTGTCCGATGACAGCGGGCTCCCTTCGATCTCATAGCCTGGATACGGAGTGCTGCCGAGGATGTCGAGACCGGCGTCGGAGGAGCCCCCGCCCTTCTCCTGGATTGGCGGTGTGGCGAAGCGTGAGTAGCCGATCCGCAGGGCCGAGCGTTCGTTCAGCCTGATGGCGATGCCGACCCGCGGCATGAAGAGATTGGTCTGGGCGTTCCACGCATTCCGGTTGTCGGCGTCGGTGAATACCCAGGCGCCCTTGATGTCAAGCGGCGTGGTGCGCATGGCCAGGATGTCGGCAGGGATCGGCCCCATGGCCTCTGCGACTTCCGGAAGGGGCCGGTTCAAGTCAAGGTACCGGGATAGCCGATTCTCTGGATCCCGCATCGGGGTTTCGTACTCCCAGCGCAGGCCCAGATTCAGGGTCACCTTGGAGTTCAGCTTGAAATCGTCATGGACGAAGAAACCGAACACGTCCACCCGTGGGCGGTTGACCGCCACGGTCCGCGCCCGGCTCCAGGTGCCGTCCCGCATGACGCCGAGAAGCATCGAGGCCCAGGCGTGACCCAACTCGCCGGTATTGGGGCTGTTGTTGGTATCTGCCGTGGGGTTGGCGTTGAAGCGGAACCGCATCCCGCGCGGGCGTGCCGCCAGTACCAGTTGCTTGCGGTACTGCGTGCCGACTTTCACGTAGTGGCGGCCCATTTGCTTGGAGACCTTGGCCTCCAGGTTCCAGGTCGAGGGTTCCTGGAACCAGAAGCCCGAGCGTCCGAACGAGGTGGTGCTGTCCGCGTCGACCCTGATTTCCGGGAAGTGCACGGCAGGGATGTCTCGCACGTGCGAGGCGTACCAGTTGTTGCTCGGCCACAGTTCCGCCAGCCCCTCCTCGCCGATCTGGGCCTGGGGCGTGTAGAACGAGTCCGTGATCTTGGACCACGAGCCGCGCATGTTGAAGACGGTGGTCGGCGAGACGGTCCAAACGATGTCGCCAGACGTCTGCACGCTGTTCCGCGCGCTGCCCTGGCGGCGCTGGGCAACCGAGCCGGAGTAGTCAGGCTCGCTCTGGGTTGTGTGGAAGCGGCTGATCCGCCCGAAGACCTTGACGGAATCGCTGACGTTGTAGTCCGTCCGGTTCGTCAGGTTCCAGTAGTCAAACGTGATCGGGAAGACGTGCCGGAAGTTGTTCGCCCCGGAGGCGTTGTCTCCGGGATTGTTCGGGCTCCAAGTCTTGTCCAGGACACGCAACGACGTCGGGTCGAACCGGCTCGCCGGGATGATGTTTCCCGGGAATTGCGTGCGGTTATTGCCGTCCGGATCGGTTGTGAGCGGGTCATGGATCGCGCGCAATCCCCCGTTGCGGTTCAGGCTGTTGGAAAAATCGCCGCCCCGCTCGGCCTGGCGTGGCAAGGTCAGGTTGACCGTGGCAGGTTGACGCACGTCCTGGGCCTCGTAGGCGAAGTAATTGAACACCTTGTTCCTGACGATGGGATTGCCAGAACTCACACCCCAGACGCTGCGGCGCACGACGCTCTCTTGCGAACTCAGTGCGTTGGGACGTGCGTTCAGCACAGGGTTGCGCCCGAAGTAGTACGCAGTTCCGTGCCAGTCGTTGGTGCCGCTCTTCATCTGCACCGAAATGATGCCGCCGGCGCTGTGACCGTATTCGGCGTCCGTGGCGTTTTGCTGGACATTCACCTCGGAAACCGCGTCCATCGGCGGCGTGTACACGCCCTTGGCGCCGACAAGCTGGGGGACCCCGTCCATCAGAACGTTGTTGCGCGTCGAGGTGTTGCCGCCCACGTCCAGCTGGCTCATTGCCCAGTGGTGGTACGGGGAGTTCTCGGCCCCGCCACGGTAGTTGACGGCAGGATCGAGTGCCGCGAGCATGTAGGGGTTGCGGTTGAGCAGCGGGAGTTCCTGCGACAGCCTGGTGTCGAGCGTGGTCTCCATGGTCGTGGTTGTGAACTGCACCGAGACGGGCGCCTCCTCGACTGTTACGGTCTCGGTAACCGCCCCGATTTCCATTGCGGCGTCAACCGTAATGTCGGCCCTGGTCTGGACGAGGATGTTCTGCTGCTGGAAGGACCGGAATCCTTCGGACTCGACTGTAAGCGTGTAATCACCGGGCAGGACGAAATCGAACAGGTACTGCCCCGCCGCGCTGGTTTGCGTCGTCGCCGCGACGTTGGTGTTGTCGTTGGAGAGCGTGACGTTCGCGCCGGGAATCACGGCACCCGTCCCGTCCGCCACCGTGCCGCCGATCCTCCCGCGCAGTTCCTGCGCTGGGGCGAGCTGCGCTCCGACGGCTAGAATCACGGCTATCGCCGCGACTCGCAATGAGTGCGATTTCATATGTCCTCCTGAAGGGCTCCTGACCGTCACTTGACGATCCACCCCGACCCGCACAAACGATAACACATTCTGGGGCAAGTGTCAAGAAGCCTTTGCAAACTTGCAAGCACAAGCATCCAGCTTGGGGGCGGACGCGGAATCCGCCGGGAGAGCGGTGGCGGCCGCTACGATCACCGACGCCTAAATTGGAAACGACCCTATTTCCGTCGGGCGACTCTACCGAGACCGCCGGGGTTGCTGCGAGAAGCCCCGCAGACTGGAAGTGTCTAGGGCGGACAGTCCGGATCGTCCCCTCGTCCGAACAGCTTGCGGCGCGCGGGTGGCCGCCTCCAGACCTAGGCTGTGTGCCCAGTCACCGTAGGGCCTGCAACTCCGCGCGAATCTGGGAAACGAACGGGTCGTCGGTTCCGTACGCTCTGGACAGAATCTCAAAGGACCGTTCGAAGCCGTCTCTAGCGGTCACCGTGTCGCCCCGCGCCTTGGCGAGATGTGCCAGGTTGTAGAGAGTCTCACCTACTTCCGCGTGTGCCGGCCCGAGTGTCTCCTCTTGGATTTTCAGCGCTCTGCGATACAGTGGCTCGGCCGTTGTGAGTTCCCCGCGCAGGTGCAGGACTCCTGCGAGACCTACCAGTGTCAGCGCGACATCGGAGTGGGACGCGCCCAGAACCCGCTCGCGGAGCGCCAGAGCCTTGCGCAAGACGCCCTCCGCCTCGTTGAGACTACCAAGCGCTCGCAGTGTCGATCCGTACGAATCCAATGCCTCGGCGAGCTCTGCCCCCGAGACGGACCTCCCGAGCTGGAGAAGACCGACGGCTTCCTCCAGCATCGATTTGGCGGCCCCGAGATCACCCTGAACTCCTGCTAGGCGGCCGAGGTCCGCCAGCGCGAGCCCGCGCGCCAACGACGGTGGTTGCCACGCCGCCAACGCAGCTAGGTATTCGGCCTTGGCCTCTTCGAGGCGGCCCAGTACTTCGTAGATCTCCCCGAGGCGGTTGCGCAGTCTCGCGGTGTCGTCATGGCGGGGACCGTACGCGGCTTGCATGACGGGGACGGCACGCTCCAGCAGCGCCACTGCGGCAACGGATTCTCCGCGCGTCGCCAGCATGCCGGCGAGATTGGCGCGAGCGGCTGCGGTGGCCGGATGCTCGGTGCCGAAAACCTCGGCGTGAGTATCGGCCGACTGCCGATAGGTCGACACGGCGTCGTCGAGATCACCTTCCGCCTCCAGCAACAGACCCAGATCGTTGAGTGCCGTGGCGCGCGCCTGGCGCTCGTCGTCCGCTAGGGGCCGGCCCTCTTCGAAATGCTTCAGTGCGCCCAGAAATGCCTGCCGGGCCCCGCCGGAGTCTTCGCGCGCCTGGCGAATAGCGGCGATCCTCAGCAACGTGCGAGCACGGCGCACATGGGACACGGTGCTCTCCAGCGAGCGGCTGAATAAGTCTTCCGCTTCCTCGTTCCGGCCGAGGACAGCCAGTGTTTCCGCCAGTTCGATCAGCGTCCCTTCATCCGCCAGTCCGGACTGGCTCTGGGCTTCCAGTGCCTTGCGGTGCAGCGCCTCGGAGTCCTCGGCGCGGCCATGAGCGCGCAACAGCGCTCCCAGGCGCACGAGGCTCGCAATCGTGTCGGGATGTTCCGGCCCCAATTGGCGAAGCCGGATTTCGTATGCCTGTCGATAGAGTGCCTCGAAAGGAACGGGGTTCTCCGCCAGGCACTTCGTGGACCAGGAAGTCCCGGTGAACAGGACTGCAAGAACCGCAAGCAGCCAGAGTCCCGTCCTCACCTACGCCTCCAGTGCATCCCCGTCGCATACTACCCTAACCTATGGAGACAAGCGCTCTGGCGTGACGCTTCGTAACTGCTTGCTCTTGTGCATCGGAGCGCTCGGCTTGGGACTGTCGGGGCTCTTCGCGGCGGAGTTGCGCTTCCAGGACCGCAGCGGGGAGACCGGGATCGGATTCCGGCATCACGCCAATCCAACCCCCGACAAGCACCTTGTCGAGACGATGGGCGGAGGCGTCGCGTTGCTGGACTACGACAACGACGGATTCCTGGACGTCTTTTTCATTAACGGCGGTGCCTTGGTTCAAGGGGCCGATGGATTGTTCGTGGACCGGTCGCACCCCGAGCTGCACGACCAGCTGTACAGAAGCCTGGATGGCAAGTCCTTCGAGGATGTGACCGAGCGCGTCGGCGTTAGCGCCGCGGCCAAGAGAATCTATGGGATGGGAGCCGCAACCGGAGACTACGACAACGACGGATATGTCGATCTGTTCGTGACTGGGTACGGGGGAACGATCCTCTATCGCAACCGGAACGGAAGTACCTTCGAGGATCGCACCGAGGCGTCCGGGGCGAACGTCCCGGGGTGGTCCGCGAGCGCCGGATTCTTCGACGCGGACACGGACGGCGATCTCGATCTCTTCGTCACGCGCTATCTCGACTGGAGCCTGGAGACGAGCCGTCCGTGCGGAGAGAAGATCTCGGTCTATTGTTCGCCGAGGGAATACCCCGCCGTGGCGAACGTCTTACTCCGCAACGAGGGCGACGGAACGTTTTCGGACGTCTCCCTGGCCTGGGGCGTTGCCCATGTCCGCGGGAAGGCGCTCGGCGTGGCCTTCAATGACGCCGACGCCGACGGACTCCCGGACGTGATTGTCGCGAACGACTCGACGGCGCAGCAGTTGTTCCTGAACCGCGGCTCGGACGGCTTCTCGGAGGAGGCGCTCTCGGTCGGCCTGGCTTACAACGAGGACGGCGGCTCTTTCGCTGGGATGGGCGTGGACTTCGAGGACTATGACAACGACGGCCGGCCTGACGTCGTGGCAACCGCGCTGTCCAAGGAGCTCTACCCCCTGTTCCGCAACGAGGGTGGCGGCACATTCGGGTACGTGACCCGACAGGCCGGTCTGGCCGAGATTACGGCTCGGCTGTCCGGCTGGAGTGTCAAGCTTGTCGACCTCGACCACGACGGCTGGAAGGACCTGTTTGCCGCCCAGGGCCACGTACTAGACAACGTCGAGTTGATGGAGCCGGGACTCGTGTATCTCCAGCCTCCCTTGGTTGCGCTTAACCAGGCGGGCCGATTCACTGACGTGTCCGCTTCCGCGGGCCCGGCCTTCCGCACCAGTATCGCCGGCAGGGGAACGGCCTTCGGCGACCTGGACAACGACGGCGACATCGACCTCGTTCTGGGCGTCCTCAATGACCGTCCGATTGTGCTCTACTCGAACGCATCGGAAAGCCAGAACCATTGGCTGCAGGTTCGGCTGGCCGGTCAAGCCAGCGCCCGCGACGGCCAGGGAGCGCGCGTGAGCATTCGGACATCCTCAGGCGGCGAGCAGGTCCGCTACGCCACGACCGCGGGCGGGTACTTGTCGGCCAGCGACCCGCGCCTCCACTTCGGACTTGGATCGGAGTCGGTCGTGGACCGGATCACTGTCCTTTGGCCGAGAGGTGCTCGGCAAGTCCTGGAGAACGTAGGGACAGATCGCCTGATCGCCGTCCGGGAGCCGAAGCCATGACGGTGCGACTGGCCGCGATCGCGATGCTGGTCACGGTGCTCTCCGCGCAAGTGGCCGGCCCTGTCGCCGCCCATGTCAGCCGGGGCGTGGCGGCTAGGGAAGCGGGTCGGCTCGAGGAGGCCCGGCGCGAGCTCGAAGCCGCTGTCCGCGCGGCTCCGGAAATAGCCGAAGCCCATCTGTATCTCGGGTTGGTGCTGCACGAAAGCGGGGACTTTACCGCAGCGGTGGGCTCGCTCAGCCGGGCGCTGGGCCTCAAGCCTGCGCTACCGGGCGCGCGGGAATTGCTGGGATACGACCTGCTGATGCTGGGAAGGGCGGCAGAAGCAATCCCTCACCTAGACGCTGCGCGGCGCGATGACCCCGGGAACTGGCGCGCGAGCGCCTGGCTGGGACGGGCTCACCTCGAAGCCGGAGACCCCGTCGCGGCCCTGCCACACTTGCTGGATGCGCAGACCGCCGCGACCGCAGACCCGGAGCTGCTCTACCTCCTGGGCAAGGCGTACGCGCAGCTCTCCCTCCAGGCGCAGGCGCAATTGCTGGCCAGCGCTCCGGAATCCTCGTACGCCCATCTTGCAACCGCTGAGGATCACGACTTCAATGGTCGAGCCGATGAAGCGATCGCTGCATATCGCCAAGCGCTTGCTGGCATCGAGGCGCTTCCCGACGCGTGGCGGGCGCTAGGCGACCTGGAGCGGGATCGCGGCAGGCATCGCGACGCCCTGGACGCCTATCAGCGAGCGCTACAGATACAAGCGGACAATGGCGCCTTGCACCTGCGCTGCGGGGAGGCACTCCTGGCGCTCGGCCTTGCCGACCAGGCGCTACCGTACTTGGAAACTGCTGCCGGCGCAGATCCGGCGCCGCCAGCGGCGCTGGGAGCCCTTGGCAAGGCCCTGCTGGACCTCGAGCGATTCCATGAGGCGCGGGAGGCCCTGTCCCAGGCGCTAGCGGCCTTGCGCGACGAGCAGAAGAGAATGGAGCTTCACTACCAGTTGGCACGGGCCAGTCGTAGGCTGGGCGAGGATGAGGCGGCCCGGGAGCATCTACAGGAGTTCCGCACCCTCCGCGCCAAGCTGACGGCCGGCGACAAGTAATCGGCCCGCCGGAACGAACTGAGTTCTCCGGGGCGGCTGAATTCAGGCCTCAGGGCTGGAATCCTTCGCGCACCGGTCCACTCAGCGCCTTCAGGAACGCTGCCAGTGCGGCCTTCTCGGATTCGGTGAGCCCTAGCTTCGTCATTTCGTGATCGAGATACGGGTTTGCCGTCCCACCCTCGTCGTAGTCGTCAATGACATCCTCGAGAGTCTCGATGCTTCCGTCGTGCATGTAGGGCGCGGTCTCGGCGACATTCCGCAGCGTCGGCGTCTTGAACGCGCCCCGGTCCTGCTCGCGTCCCGTGACGGTGAAGCGCCCGTCATCGTCGATGCGCCCGTCCCTGAATCCGATGCCCGTGTTGTGGAAGCGCTCATCCGTCAGGTTCGGGCCCAGGTGGCAGGTCACGCAGTTCCCCTTGGTGCGAAATACCTCCAGCCCCAAGCGCTCCGTTGGATCGAGTGCCTCCGGATCCCCGGCCACGTAGCGATCGTAGCGGGAATCACCGGAGAGGATGGTGCGTACGTAGGAAGCCAACGCTCGCGCCAGGTCATCCTGGTTGGGCTGCCGTCCGAAGGCTTTGCGAAACCCTGAGGCGTAGGCCGCCTCAGCCCTGAGCCGCTCGACCGCCTCGGCCAGCCCAAGGTCCATCTCAAGCGTGTTGGTGACGGGTTGCAGTACCTGCTCCTCAAGGGTGCGAATGCGGCCATCCCAGAAGAAGCTGCGCCCATAGCCACGGTTGAGAAGCTTCGGAACTCTGCGCGGACCGACCCGCTGGGAAACGCCCACCGACTTGGGCCGGTTGTCAGTGAATGAGCGCTCAGGATCATGGCAGCTCGCGCATGAGATCGAACGGTCGGCGGACAGGATAGGGTCGAGGAACAGCTTCCGTCCCAGCGCCACTCTTTCCGGGGTTAGCGGATTGTCAGCGGGAACCGGCATTAGCGCGTCCAGGCCCAGTGGTGGCTGGAGCGACGGGGCCGCGGTCAGAACGAGAGCTACTGCGGGCAGGGCGAGCGCGGCAGCAGTCGATCTGGGACAAGACATGCCTGTGGTCATGATAGGAGCTTGGCGACCGCACGAGGGGCCGGGCGGAGCCGTTCTTGACAGCCGTGGTGCCGGCCTTGATTGCACGAATCGCGGTTCCCGTGGCCGCGGCAGGTTCGGCCGGGTAACCAACTTCCTGGGCCCGGACTGCCAGCGAGGCGCGTTGCGCGGGGCTGAGAGCGTTCGGGAGTTGACGAACCCGGGCTGTTGGTCTGTCGAGCCCTTGCCAGTCGCACGGCCGCACTGTGCTGATACGCTGACTTTCGATCGGACTCCTCCGTGCCGCGCGTTCCCAGGCCATCGTTAGCTTCCTGGATCCTGCTGTCGATGGTGGCGGGAGTCGGCGTTGGAATGCTGGCACCGGCGTTCGCAGAGAGGATCGAGTTCTTCAGCACCATCTTCCTGCGACTGATCCGATCGATCATCGCTCCCGTGCTGGTGGGTGTGCTGATTCGGGCGATCGCGGGTGCCGGATCTCTCGGGGCACTCGGACAGGTCGGCTGGAAGTCCGCGATCTGCTTCGAGGTGGCCACGACGATCGCCCTGTTGCTTGGTTGGTTCACTGTTCTGTTGGCCCGGCCGGGCGATGGCCTGAGTCTGCAGTCGGTGGACCCAACGATCCAGCCCGCCTCGACTGGCTTGGCCGAGGTGATCGAGACAGCAGTCCCGACGAGCATCGTGGACGCGCTGGCGCGGGGCGACGTGTTGCAGATCGTAGTCTTCTGCTTCCTCTTCGGGATCGCGTGCCTTTCGGTCGGTGAGAAGGCCAAGCCGGTCGTGAGGTTTGCCGAGGCGCTCGCAGAAGTCGCGTTCCGCTACACCGACTACGTCATGTGGCTCGCGCCCGTCGCCGTGTTCTCAGCCGCCGCCAACGCGGTCGCCGGTGGTGGCTCCGGGACACTGGAGGGCCTCGCGGGGTTCGCTATCGCCGCTTGGTTCGCACAGGGCCTTTTCCTGGGGGTCGTCCTGCTGGGTGGGCTGGTACTGTGCGGCGTTCCGCTCCGACGGTTCGCGAGTTGCGCTCGCGAGCCGTTCCTGATCGGGTTCGCCACGACGTCGAGCGCCGCGGCGCTTCCGCAAACCCTGGAGAACTTGCAACGATTCGGTGTTCCCCGTCGCATTCTCGGAGTGGTCGCCCCGCTGAGCCTGAGTCTCAATCTGAACGGCAGCACGATCCACCTGGCCATGGCAACCGTGTTTGTTTCCCAGGCCGCCGGGATCCAGTTGTCCTTCGAGCAGCAGATCGCGATGCTGCTGACTCTCAAGCTGACCAGCAAGGGCGTCGCGGGTGTTCCGCGGGCCAATTTCGTGATCCTGGCGGCATTGTTCGAGGGGCACGGCTTGCCGATGGAGGGCCTAGCCGTGTTGCTCGGGATCGATGCCCTGATCGACCCGATTCGGACCAGTGTCAACGTGGTGAGCCATTGCGCTGCGCCTGCCCTTGTGGCTCGCTGGGAGGGCACCTCGTTTCCTGCCCGGGAGACAGGATCCTCCGGCGAAGAATCTGAAGTCGCCCAGGCCGGCGAATGAGCGGCCTCACAGGTCCGTCGTCAGGGCAGCTTCGCCGCGGGTCTCGCATCGCCTCCGATGTGAAACGTCAGCGAAGTCGGCATGCCGCTGGGGTCCAGGTCGAAAATCAGCGTCGCCGCCGTCCAGCGCAAGGAGAACTCCGTGCTGGAGTGCGGAAGCATTTCGAGGGGAGCCCCAAAGCCGAATCTCACGGAGAGCGTCGTTCCTTCCCGGCTGATCACTGCGGGCTGCTGCCCCGCCGAGCCGTACCTGCCGACATAGCGGTCGAGCATTTCAGCCGTCATGGTGGCGATCGGCCTGGTCTGGTGCATTCCCGGTCCCGGACGGGGCTCCTCGGCGAGTTCGCGGACCCAGATGTTGCGGTACAGCACCGGGTTGCCGTGATCTTGCAGCTGCAGCGGAAGGCGGTCCGGATGGGACTTGTACGGCAGGTGCTGCAGCCAGGCCGTGGGTCCCCACACTTCGGTGTTGTCCTGCACAAGCACCCCGTTGTGGAACACCGTAAGGCGTGCCGATTGTTCCACGGAGCCGTCTGGGCGGAACCGCGGCCGCCGGAACACGATGTCGTAGGATTGCCATTCCCCGGCGGGTCGACTGGCATTGACGAACGGGGGCGACTGTCCGTACAAGGCGGCCGCCTGGCCGTCCGCATAGGTCACGTTGTCATAGGAATCGAGTACCTGGACCTCGTACTTGCCCATCAGGAACACCCCGCTGTTGCCGCGTCCCTGGCCCTTGCCCCGCGCCGGGGTCGGCGCCGCCCATTCCAGGTGGAGCTGAATGTCGCCGAACCCCTGCCTTGTGAAGACCGCCCCGCCGCCGGGCACTGCGGCCAGGCTGCCGTCCCGGATTGTCCATTTGGCCGCGCTGCCGTCCAGGGCCCGCCACTGCGCCAGGTCCGAGCCGTCGAAGAGCACGATTGCGTCCGAAGGCGGGGGAACGGGCAGCTGCGGCTTAGACACCACCTTCGGCGGCACTGGACGTCCCATGTCGTGGATCTTCCAGCGCACAGGCGACTGGGCCGTGGCGGCTGATGTGAGGAGAGGTGCCGCGAGCGCCGCGGCGATCAAGGCTTGCTTGGACTGCATGGGAGATTCTTGGTTTCACTCGTTCGCTTCTCGCGACGCGCGGCGGGTTCCCGCGGGGAAGGTTCAATCCGCGAACAGGAACTGGTTGCTCGCCAGCATAGCGCGCAGCAATCCGGCGCGCTTCTGCTCCTCGCTACCTGCAGCCGTGACGAAATAGGATTCGGCTCGCTGTACCTCGGCCGCCTCGGGCGGTCGGCCGAAGATGGTTCGGGTGGCATGTTCAAGGAACGCGTCCCTGCCCGCGGACCGGGCACTCCAGCGCTCTGCGATGGATTGTGTCTGCCGGTGCATGAAGTCCGAGTTCATCAAGTACAGTGCCTGGAGGGTTGTCGTCGTCGATTTCCGCTCGCTCATGGGCAGGTTTCCGTCAGGTCCGTCGAACAGGTCCAGGTAAGGGTGCTTTTGGATGCGCGGCTGCATGATGTAAACCGAGCGGCGGTTTGTTGTGAAGAAGTCGGAGAACGGCTCGTGCTGGCGGTAGAAGTAGGTGCGCCGGTGCGGGAAGGGGTGCCCCTCGCCCCTCGATAGCTCCAGTTCGCCGCTGAATGCCAGAATCGAGTCCCGGATCTGCTCCGCGTCGAGCCGGCGGCGATTGGCCCGCCACAGCAGCAGGTTCTGGGGGTCCCGCTGGTGATTGGCATCGATGTCGAGACTGGCCTGTTGGTAGGTGCGCGAATCGAGGATCAACCGGTGCATCGCTTTCACTGACCAGCCGCTGTCGATGAAGTAGCGCGCCAGGTAGTCCAGCAGTTCCGGATGGGTCGGAGGCGAGCCCCGTACTCCGTAATTGCTGGTTGTTCGAACGAGGCCGACCCCGAAGTGGTGGTGCCAGATCCGGTTGACCATCACGCGCGCGGTAAGCGGATTCTCGGGGTCCGCGATCCAGTCGGCAAGGAGCTCTCGACCGCTTCCTTGGTGCTCGGGCGGCACTTTTGCCCCTCCGAGGATCTGGAGGAACCCTCGACGGACGATTGGCCCGCGCGCCTTCGGGTCCCCTGACCGATGGATCGGGGAGTCCTGCGCCACGCCTTCCGTTACCGCGTACGCCGTTTCCAGGGGGGGCTCGGAACGCGCGAACACCGCGCGCTCGGCTCGCAGGTGCTCGAGTTCCTTCCAAACGATTTCCCGGGACCTGCCGGGCGTCGTGATCAGCTTGTTCTGAAACGACTGGTACTCACGGAACTTCTCGCGTTCCAAGTCGTTCCATAGGGTGATACGTTTCTCGTAGGAAGCCATCACCTTGCGAGCTTCCCCCGCCCCGACCCGGTAGACGAAGTTGCTGCGGTAGGGCAGGTGTTCCGCGCCGGGATGGGGGAACACGGAGCTGTCCAGGATGCCGTAGAGAGCGTAGTAGTCCGCGGTGGGGATCGGGTCGAACTTGTGGTCGTGGCACCGCGCGCATTGCACACTCAGCCCGAGGAACGTCTTGCCGAGGTTGTCGATCGTGTCCTCGAGCGTGATGTGGCGGAGTCGGTGGGGGCTGACTCCGATCCGCCTGGAAATCGCGAGGTAGCCGGTCGCGATGAGCTTCTCCCAGCGTTCTTCCTCGCTGCTGGATTCGAGGGTGTCGCCTGCGATTTGCTCCCGGATGAACTGATCGTACGGCTTGTCATCCTGGAACGAGTCGATCACGTAGTTGCGGTACTTGTACGCCTCCGGGACCGGAAAGTCCCCGGAGTCTCCCGCCGTATCCGCGTAGCGCACCAGGTCAAGCCAGTGCCGGCCCCAGCGCTCCCCGTAACGCGGGGAAGACAGTAATCGCTCGATCAAGTCCGAAAAGGAGATTTCCGAATCGTCAGCCAGGAAATCCTCCACTTCGCGCGGTGTCGGAGGAAGGCCGGTCAGGTCGTACGTCACCCTGCGGATCAAGGTGCGCTTGTCAGCGGGGCCTGACGGGCGCAATTCCTCGTCGGCGAGCCTCGCCAGCACGAACCGGTCAATTGCGTTCTCCGCGGAACTGGCCTCGTCGGGGACCGGCACGGGTGCGTCGGTCAACGGTTGAAACGACCAGTGCTGCCGGTGCTCGTCGCGGATGGTGTAGGAGTGCGATCCGGGTTCTGCCCCCTCTGGCCAAACGGCGCCGTCTCCGATCCAGCGGGCCAGCACGTCGATCTCTTCTTGCGGCAGCGCTCCGGTCGGCGGCATCTTGAGGTCGTGCTGGTAGCGCACGGCCTGTACCAGCAAGCTCTGCTCCGGATCCCCCGACACGAGGGCGGGTCCGGACTTGCCGCCCTTGAGCAGCGCTTCCCGTGAATCCATGCGTAAGCCGCCCTGAGGTTCGGTGGCATGGCAGCCAAGGCACTTGGCCTCAAGCACCGGCTGCACACGCGCAAGGAAGAACTCGCGCGGCGACATCGGCCACGGGGCTCCCATCTCCACCCATTCCCTGAGGGCGTCGACTTCGTGGGCCTCGAGGCGTCTTCCTGCCGGCGGCATCCCCATCCGGCCCTGGATGCCCTGGACCGCGTGCAGAAGGATGCTGCTTCCGGGGTCTCCGGGTTTAACCGCGGGGCCCGATTTTCCGCCCTTCAGCAGGCCGGCGAGCGAATCCAGACGCAGACCTGCGGTCGCGTTCTCGGCGTGGCAGCCGTAGCAGCGGCCCGCCAGGACGGGCCGGACCTTCGACTCGAAGAACTCCGCTTCTGGCGTCTCCGCCCACGCCGGGACGGCCAGCACCACAGCGATCAGGGACAGCCGCGTCACGGCCCTATTCTACATCAGGCCGACAACTCTTGAAGAAGGTGTGTATTCTTGGGCTCATGTCAACCCAGACCGACTCTACCCGCCGGCAGTTCGCAAGAAGCTCGGCTGCTGCATTGCTCGCTTCATCTCCGGCTCTCTGGGGCTGCGGTGATCGCGGCGACGAATCTCCGGGACCGGTCGCGGTGAGCGATTTCGACCATGCCGCCTACACCTTGCCGGGCAGGGAGCGGGTCTTTGTCCCGCCTGGCTGGGGAAGTCCGAGCCGCAAGCGCTGGGACGGCAAGAACGTCATCGTCCTGATGCTCGACAGCTTCCGGTGGGACCATCTCGGGGCGTTCGGGAATTCCAAGGTGCCAACCCCGAACCTCGACAGGTTCGCCTCGGAATCCACCTTCTTCACCCACTCGTATCCGGAGGGCCTGCCTACCGTGCCCGTCCGCACCAGCCTCCTGACGGGCCGTTTCACGTATCCGTTCCGGCGCTGGCAGGTGCTGTACCCGGACGACCATCCCCTCCTGCCCGAGATCCTCTGGAGCGAGGGCTTCCGGACATCGCTGGTCAGCGACACGTACCACCTTCACAAGCCGTCGTACGGGTTCAGCCGGGGCTTCGACGACGTGAAATGGATCCGCGGCCAGGAGCAGGACCCCTACGTGCGCGATCCGGCGATCGTCAACGCAGTCAATGTCGCCCCGCGGTTCAAGCCCCGCGGAACGCGGCCGAACGAGCCTCGCGAGACGCGCACCTATCTTGCGAACCGCCATTCTTGGAAGACTGACGAGGATCACTTCACTCCGCGGGTGATGCAATCGGCGGTCGATTGGCTCGCCGCGCAGCCGCGCAAGGAGAACCTGTTTCTCTGGATCGACAACTTCTGCCCCCACGAGCCCTGGGACCCGCCCGAGAGCTATCTGAAGCTTGTCGACCCGAACTACGAGCAGTGGCCGATCCGCAACATCTGTCCCGTGCCCGGAGACGTTGCTGGCTACCTCGATGCGGAAGAGATGCGGCAGGTGCTGGCGCTGTACGGGGCGGTCGTCCGCTTCGTGGACGCCTGGGTCGGCCACTTTCTCGACGAGGTGAAGCGGATGGGCATGTACGACAATACATTGATCGTGTTGATGACGGACCACGGGGAGCCGTTCGGCGATCACGGCATCGTCCGCAAGGTCCGCCCCTGGGGATACGAGGAGCTCGCCCGGACCTTTCTGATGATCCGGGACCCCGCTGGCGCCAACGCCGACCGCGTGGACTCCTACACGCAGCAGACCGACGTGACGGCAACCATCCTCGAGTGGCTGGGGATCGAGAAGCCGGCGCACATGACGTCCGAAAGCCTGATGCCGCTGATTCGGGGAGAACGTGACCGAATCCGTGACGAGGCCGTCTGCTGCCACTACAACGAGAGCGTCTCGATTCGCCACGACGAATGGAGCTATCACTGGTTTGTGGAGAACTCACGAGCTCGAGTGTCCGAAAGGAGCGTGATCGCAAAGGAAGGCCCGGAACTCTACAATCTCCGGGAGGATCCGCTCGAGCAGCGAAATCTGGCCTCCGCGGAGCCGGACCGTGTCGAGGACATGGACCGCCGGATGCTGGCCTTCACGCAACGGCTGGTCGCTCGCGAGCGCGTCTAGGACGGCCCTCGCAGGGCACCTATCGGGCCGCGACCGCTTTCCCAGCGCTGATCAGGTTGGCGAAGATCCTGTACGCCCCGGGCACGCCCGCCGGAAGCTGCCGGAACCAGGAATACCCGGTGAAGATATACACTCCCTCGCCGAAGCGGGCGTAGAGCATGCCTCCGCCGAGGGGGCTGTCGCCGGGATCGGCGCAGGCCAGAACGGCATCGTAGCGGTCGTCCCAGCCCGACATGAAATACAGTCCCCGCTCCTGCACCCAGCCATCAAAATCGGAACGCGTGATCTTGTTGGGCGCGCTTAGCAGCGCGTGTTCGCCAGAGGGGAATTCGATTGCTGCGCGCTCGTCAGTGACCCGCAGTCGCGATGGGGTCATCGGATAGGGTGCCAGGGTCGCGGTCGCGCCCCCGCCCCTGCCGCGAAACGATGCCGTGTTGTACTGCACGACCAAAGTCCCGCCGTTCTCGACGTACGTCATCAGACGTTCCCGGGCGGCCAGCAGGTCGGGCCGAGTATTCAACGCGCGGATCCCGGTCACGATGGCGTCGTACCTGTCAAGCTCACCCGCCGCCAGCTCTTCGGCGGACAGCAATGTAATCGTCGCGCCCATCTGCGCGAGCGCCTCGGGAATCTTGTCGCCGGCACCCATCACGTAGCCGATTGCTTTCGAGAGCAGCTGGACGTCGAACCGCTCGACCCGCATCGACGCAGGAGGGAAGACCGGCGTCATCGGAATATGGTCATACTCGATCGTTTGCATGCCCGAACTGATTTGCCTGCCGTCCAACAGCACGGTCGCTGTCAGTTCGCCGCCTGAACGGCGGGCTGGCGGTGTCAGCTCGAATTCCGCGGTTTGCTCCTGGCCTCGACGTTCAAAGCGGACTTGCCGCGACTCCGGGCTGACGCTCCATCCGCCAGGCGCCTGCAGGTGCACGGTCCCGGCTGTCTTGCCCACACTGGACGCTAGCCGCACACGGATTGGGGTGGGTGTCGTGTCGGGGAAGATTCGATTCTGCTGGGAGAACGCCACCGTGATCGCAGGCACAACTGCGAGTGGCCGCGAGCGCTCTCCGACCGACCGGTCGATCCAGCGGTACAGTACGGGCTTGTCAATCTCGATGTCGATCCCTTCGGGCGTGCGGAACTCGAATACCGCCCGTAGTACGGCGGCCGGCCCGGGTGTGTCGCCGGCATCCTCGCAGTTGGGCCCATCAGCAGTTTCGGTCCGTAACCAGTACGGCTGCGAGTAGCAGGCCTGCTCCGGAATCGTCACCGTCGCCGAGCGTGCCGCTACACGGTTCAGTTCCAGTTTCGGGCGGCCGTCGAGGGAAATATCCACGACCCCTTCGAGCCGGGTGGCCCGCCACTCCCAGGGGGACTCTGATCGGCGTAGCGCTTGGGCTGTGATCTCGATCTCCGAGCCGGGCGCGGCGTCCCACCGGTCTGCTGTCGCGTCAACCCAGATTTCAGACGCAAGCTCAATCGCTCGCTGAAGCTCGCTTCGCTTGTACTCGACTTCCGGCCCCGAGAGGCTTGCCAGGTCACGGTAGGCGTTCAGCAAGAACGGCAGGATTACGTCCGGCTTGCGCGGGTCGTACTGGTCGCGCGCTCGCTGCAGATTGGCCCCGACCTGTCGCGCGCCCGCGATCCGGCTCCAACCCGTGTCGATTCCGCTGAAGAGTCCTTCGCCCCCTCGTTCGCCCGCCACGAATTCGAAGTACGCGGGCACGCTGCCCTTCCGCTGCCCGCTGCCCATGCCCTGGCTGCGGTGCATGCTGCGACTCTCTCCGGCGATCTCGGCGTACGACTTGCCCAGCACCGGGTCATACTCACCCAGTTCCAAACGGAGGCGTCCTTCGCCCCGGCCGGCCGCTTCCTCCATTTGCCTGTTGAACGTGGGCAGGTTGTAGTAGTACCGACGGGTACGCCAGGCCGGCAGGCCTAGTTCCGTGAACTGGCCCGGGTCAGCCGCGGCTTCGAATGCCAGCGGTCCGGTCCAGCCCACGGCCGTGTGGTGGCCATGCCCGCCGCTGCCCGGGCGCGGGGGGAATCGCGACACAATCACGTCAGGGCGGACCTTGCGGATCACGTGTACCATGTTCCGCAGGAGCGTGTGCTCGCCCCAGACGCTCAAGGCCTCTTCAGCTGTCTTCGTGTAGCCGAAGTCCACGACCCCGGCGAATTCTTGTTCCCCGCCGTCGATCCGACGCGCCTCCAGCAACTCGTGCGTCCGGATGACGCCCATCAGAGCGCCTTGCTCGGTGCCGATCAGGTTCTGCCCGCCCTCACCGCGAGTCGCCGAGAGATAGACGGTGCGGAGATGGCGTCCGCGGGCAAAGTACGCCAGCACGGCGGTGTTCTCGTCGTCGGGGTGCGCCCCCAGCATCAGGACGGTGCCAACCACGTTGAGCCGGTCCAGGAGTTCCTGGAGTTCGGCCGCACCCCGCAGGGGGGTCGGCTGGCCCTGCAGCAGGCTGACCGCGAGGAGAAGACCGACTGGCACGGATCGCCGCATCATAGATACGAGTTTACCGCTTGGAACTGCCGACTCAGCGGAATCGGAAGGGACCGGGCCGCCGGCCCCCTTGACGGCTTCGTCACCGGTCTCAATTCCATGTGCACGATCGCGACAGGACTGCGATTGAATCCCGATTCGCCACCCGGCTGTACGACAAGGGTGTCCGGGCCTGGACGGAGCGGCGGAGAGTCTCAGATCTCGCGCTGGCGAACACTCGCCGCGATGCAGCTACTCGATCAGCCCGCCTCCAGGCTGGAATGCGCGACTTGCGCGAGCACTCACCCGCTATTCTCGTTTCACAGTCCACTTGAAGGCGCGAATCAGCAGGTCGCGGAAGACGGGGTCGTCAAATGTCTCGCCATGGCCCAAGGTCGTGCCGAACACTCGCGCGCCGTGGAAGTCATTGGTCCAGATCACCGGATAGACGGCATTGCCTTCTTCGGGGCTGACAGCTGTAGCAAGGACCGTGCTGGTAGGCCAAACCTTTTCAACTACATAGAGCTCATCGATGGGTGTGGTCCAGTCGGATGGAATACTCTCGGTCAGACTGGAGTCCCGATCCGCGACCTTGACTGCGATGTTGTGCCTCCGCGTATGACGCCGCGTCGTGACGCCTACGAATTCCCGCCAGTCATCGACGGTGGCGGCACGGTAGGAGTGCATCGTGCAATGGATCACCATCGCCGGCATGCCGGCCTTGTGGACGCTGGTGATCTGCCGAATGAATTTCTCGTCTGCAACGTTGGCAAAGCATTCGTTGTGGATCACGACATCGAATCCCTCTGCCCAATTCGGCTTGTTATAGAGCGCGACCCGAGCGTCTGAGCTTTGGCCGCCCTCATAGAGAATGGTCCAGTCTACAGGTAGGACATCGGCCATCAGATCCATCAGGATCTTGTCCTGTCCACGGTAGTCGTGGCAGCAGCCGCCGCTGATGAGCAAGGCTCGGATGCGCTCCTGACCGGCGAATCTGTCGGGTGGCCGGCGGCGTCTGCTGGTTCGAGGGACGGCCTGTTCGGGCGCGCCAACGCGGGTGGTGCCGGGCTGTCCTGCACTGGGTGCCTGGCCGGACGGAGCCTGCGGAACAGCCAGTGGAGCTGCCAGGATCAGGAGGGCAAATGCTCGGTGTATATGCTGCATGCCAAAGGCCTTTCTTGCCGGGTTTCATTCTAGCGCCGCCCGTCGTGGCGTCGAACGCAACAAGATTGGCCCCGCTGTCGCCGGCCTCTTGTGGCACTGTGTGCCAACGCCACTTTACTTCGCCGGTTTCCGGATCGTGGGACTGGGGGTACTCGGGTCGGTCCAGGCTGTCGCCGCTGACCCCTACCGTCACACGGTCCTCGAAGACAATTGTCCCAAGGTGGTCGCTCTCGCGACCGATGCCTCCCGGTCGCGCAACGCTTTGGCCAGTGGACTATGCTGGTTCATCTGGATAGGGGGGTGATGCCTGGCGGCGAGCAACGGGCGCTCTTCGAACGCGGCATCGAGCTCTTCAACTCGGAGGAATTCTTCGAATGCCATGAAGTGCTCGAAGAGATCTGGACGCATTCCCAGCAGCCGGATCGCTGGTTCCTGCAGGCCTTGATCCATTTCGCCGTAGGCTTCCATCACCATGGCCGGGGCAACCGGAACGGCGCCACGAGGCAGCTTGGAAAGGGCCTCCGGAAGATCCAGGAATACCTCCCGGAGTGGGATGGCGTGCGAACCGGGGAGATCGCCGGAGATGTTCGAGAGCGGCTCGACGCGATCGAGGCCGGCGAGACGTTTGCCGAGTACCCCAAGATCTCGCAGGCGGGACCTTGGCCGGGTTTGCGCTTGCCGCTGCGGTCATGACAAGGTAACGGATAGATGCCCGATTCCTCGGCCTTCCTGCACCATCTGTTCGGTCTCGACTCCGATGTCGCCGTCGTGATCGGGGGCACGGGCGTGCTCGGCGGGGCACTGTGCGACGGACTTGCCGCCGCCGGGGCGCACGTCGTCGTATCGGGCCGCTCACAGGAGCGCGGCGAAGCGCGTGTGGCGACCATTCGTGAAGCCGGCGGCTCGGCCGATTTCGCCCCCGTCAACGTGACCGCCAGGGACTCTTTCTGTTCATTGCGGGATCGGGTGGTGGGCAATCACGGTCGGGTGGACATCCTCGTGAACTGCGCCGGTGTGAACTCGGCCGTTCCGTACGAGGAAATCTCCGACGAGGACTGGCAGCGCGTGCTCGCCACCAACCTTACGGCGACGCACCTCGGATGCCAGCTATTCGCTCCGCTCATGGCGCGGCAAGCACAGGGAGGCTCCATCCTCAATATCGGCAGCGTGACCGCGCACCTGCCCTTGTCGCGGGTCTTCGCCTACTCGGCTTCGAAGGCTGCCGTCAACAACTTGACCAAGAATCTTGCGCGCGAGTACGCGCCGCATCGCGTCCGGGTCAATTCGTTGAATCCAGGATTCTTCCCGGCCGAGCAGAACCGCAAGATCCTCCAGCCCGAGCGCGTGCAGAAGATCATGGATCAAACGCCGATGGCCCGTTTCGGCGAGCCGCCCGAACTGGTCGGGGCGGCCCTGCTGCTCGTGGCGCGGCGGGCGGGGAGCTTTGTCACCGGCGCCGAGATTTTTGTCGACGGCGGGTTCACCGGCATGCGGTTCTGACTGCGCGACGCAGGCCGGCGGTCGCGCTGCCGCCCAACGCGATGGGCGATTCTCCAATGGACGACATCAGGGCTCCTGCCTGTCTGTGAGCTGTGCAGACGGCACTTGCCTGGCGCCACCCCACGCTTGTCTTGCGGACCAGGGCCGGGAGCTCTGGAAGCGCCCGGTGTGTCCCCGCAAATGATCGAGAGCTTCAGTCAGCCGCCGAAACGAGCGTAGCCTCTTCGCGGCGCATCGCCGTCGGCACAGGTACTGCGGGATTCTGCTTGCCGGGAACGGCCTTGGCCCTTTCCGGATGCGGCCGGTGAGGCGCTGGCCGGCGCACAGGCTCCGCTGGGGCCCCTTGGCGCTGGCGGTGATTCCAGTACTCCCGAAATCCATCGGCAAGGATCCGGAGGAAGCTGGCGCGGTTTCGCCAAAGCACGCCGATCCAATGACGCTTTGTCATTTGCGGGAAATAGATCCCCCGGAACGCGAGCCGGGCTCCGAACATCAATGCGCGCTCATGGAACGGACGGTGCTCGATTTGCTTCAGCGCCCTGGCCGTGCTCTCGGCCGAGTAGGACTCCGTCCAGGCTTCGTGCACCTCTGCCTCGGCCTGCTCGATCGTGATGTTCTCCGGAGTGAACGCCATCCGGAAGGGCAGGAACTCAAGCCAGTGTTTCGGCCGGGTCAGACGGCCTTGCTCAAGCAGGCGGTCGTACAGCGGTGTGGCCGGATACGGCGTAAGCAGGCCGTATACCGGCAGACCCGGCGGCCAGGTCTCGATGGCATCGAGAGTCTGGCGCGCCACCCCCTTCCGGTCGCCGTCCATCCCGAAAATGAACGAGGTGATCGAATAGATTCCCCGGGACGCAAGCCGGTCCAGCACTTCACCGTATTTCGCCGGTTTGTTGAAGCCCTTGTTCACATCCTTGAGGTTACCCACGTCGATGGATTCCAGCCCCATGAAGATCCAACGGCCCCCGCTCTCCTTGATGAGGTCGACGAGTTCCTCGTCCTTGAGCAGGTTCATGCTGATTTGGGCCACCCAGGCCACTTCGGCGCCTTGGTCGATCATCGCCCGCAGCAGTGACTTCGTGCGCTTGACGTTGATCGCGAAGTTGTCGTCGATGAAAAAGACCCCGACCTTGCCTCCCTCCTCCTTCGCGCGCGCCTTCAGCCGCAAGATCTCATCGACCACGCTCTGGTCGCTACGGAAGCGGATCGAGTCCCCGAAGAACCCGGTGACCGTGCAGAAATCGCAACCATAAGGGCATCCGCGTCCGGATTCGATGGGAACCAGGTAAAGGCTCTTCCACTCGCTGGTGGTCTTCTCGAGAATGTAGCGTCCCCACGCTGGTAGCTTGGCGACCAGGTCGAATTGCCGCAGGTCCATCGTCTCCCAGGGAATGGCCGGGTAGTCCTCCAAGGAGGGCTTGATTTCCTGGCCGGTCGTCTCGTCGACAGGCTGGTATACCTCCCTCAGCCTTCCGGCCGCGGCATCTTCTACGATCCGGGGCCAGAGATAGTCCGCTTCTCCCAACGCCACGGCGTCGGCGTGGCGCGGCTCGTCGGTGAGCCCGATCGGCTCGTCGGGAACTTCCGTCACGTGCGGGCCGCCCATCACGACCTTTGCACCTGCCTCGCGAATGGCATCGGCCATGCGGTAGGCCCTGGCGGCCATGCGCGTCATTGCCCCGATGCCCGCCAGTTCGATGTTGTTTTCCCGGACGAAATCCGCAATGCCTTCTTCGGTCATCGCCTGGGCGTTGCCGTCAATAAGGAAGACTTTGTGCCCCGGAGGGGTCACGGCCTGCAGAACGAACATCCACAGGTGCGGCATATAGTTTTTCGTAACTTGGTTGTCGGGGTTATAGAGCAGGATATTCATAGGCTATTCGGTCTTCGTAGTACCTTGTACGTCTCTTGCCGAACGCCTGCTATCCACAAGGAGGCAGAATGGCATCTCGCCGGTCTTAGAAAGCCTAGCACGGATCCAGGCAGTTCTTAACCAAAATATTTCAGCCCGCGGCCCCCCAGGAGGCCGCGGGCATTGCCCGCTTGATTGGGCCTTAGAAGTAGAGCTTCAGGCCTAGCTGCCCGATTCGGGCCGCCTCGGCTGCAGTGATGTTGCCGAAGTTGTTGTTGCCGAAGCTCGTGTTGGGCCGGCGGAAGACCGTCTGGTTGAAGAAGTTGAAGAACTCGGCCCGGAATTGCAACCTGACCCGGTCGTTGAACGGGAAGTCCTTGACGATCGAGACATCCCAGTTCAGGTAGGCTGGTTCCCGGGCGTCGGGCAAGAAGTTGCCCATGTCGCCGAACGTGAACGGCGCCGGCTGTTCAAACGCGCTGGTGTTGAAGTAGGGCTGGCTCGCGAACCGCCCTCCCAACCGGTCAGAGACGCTGCCTTCCGTCAAGGGGTTTGCGTCCGGAACCCTGTTCGGTGTCTGCCGGCCGCCGTAGGCTCCCAGGTTGTTGACCTGGGAGGTGATTCCCACGGGTAGCCCGCTCTGGAGGGTCGTCACGCCGTTGATGTTCCAGCCGCCCAGGACCTGGTTTGCCAATCCGCCCCGATTGAGCAGCGGCTTGCCCTCGCCGAACGGCAATTCGTACTGGTAGTTCAGTACGAGCCGGTGGGCCACGTCCAGGCCGGAAAGCGTGCGGTCCAGGCGTTTGTCGTAGTGGTTGGTGTAGCCCGGGTTTTGCGCGCCCACGAAACCGGCGACGGAACTGACGTCGTCGATCATCTTCGACCAGGTGTAGGCTCCCAGAAGCTGCAGGCCGCCGCTGTAGCGCTTGCGCATCTTGACCTGCAGGGCGTGGTAGGTCGAGTGGAATTCATACCCCCGGGGGGTATTGACGCCGCTGAAATGCGGGTAGGGTCGCAACAGCTGCCCCAACGACACCGTCCTGCGGCCGAGGCCCAGGTTGCCCGGGATGACGCCGAAGAACGGATTCTCGACCTGTTCGCTCAGGCGGTCGCCCAAGGACTGGTATTCGTTCTGCAATTGATTGAACTGTACGCCCGAGCCGAGCAGCTTGACTCCCGAGTTTCCGGCGTATGCAACGTCGACCAGCCAGCTGTCCGGCAGCTCGTACTGGATATTGAAGTTCCATTGCGCCGAGTACGGCGTGCGGTCGGTCCGCACGATTGCCGCCGGGCTCTGGCCTAGAAACGTTTCGAGCCCCTCGGTCCCGTTGGACGGCGCGACGAAGCCCAGCGGGAACGGATTCCCGATATCGGTGAACGGGGTCCGCCCGCCGTCCTGGCTGCCGATGATGGGCGAGATGGCATTGAAGCTGACCGCCCCGGCGGTCGCGGTGCCGGGCCCGAAGCCGGTGGTCGGGTTGAAGAAGATTCCGGCCCCCGTGCGGATCACAAGGTTCTCGGTCAGCTTGTAGGCCACTCCCAATCGCGGTGCGACATTGTTGTTGTCGTAGTTCTTGATGTGGCGGGGGTTGCCGTCGACGCCGGCGAATTGCAGTCCTCCGACGACCTGCCGCTGCAGCCCGGGAATATCGAACACCAGGTTCGGCTGGGTCGCGGAAAAATCGAACCAGCCCGCGCGGTTGTATTTCTCGGTGATCGGGCGGTCCTGGTCCCAGCGGAGGCCGATGTTGAGCGTGAGCCTGTCCGAGAAGCGCCAGTCGTCCTGGATGTAAAAGCCCCAGTACGGTGTCTGCTGCGACAGGGCCGGCTCGAAGCGGATCCGGCCGCCGTTCATGTATCCGAGCAGCATGCTCGCGACAGAGTTTCCCTGGCTGCCCCGATTGAACCGCTCGCGCGTCCAGTTGCGATTGAACTGGTAGAAGCCCGCCGGATCGGCCGGCCGGTGGTTCGACACGCGATTGAGCCGGAAGACACCGCCGAACTTGATCGTATGGTCCCCGAACAGCCGGGACATGTCCCCGACCCAGGTGTGCGATTCGAACTTGTTGCCGATGTACCAGAACGCGTTGTTGCCCATCTGCTGGAAGTCAGCGACCTGCACGCGCGGAAATACTGGGAACTGTGCCTGGCTGTCGAGTCCCGCTGGAAGGCCGAGCGACGTCTGGGAGACCTCTTCCTCGATATAGCGCCGCGGGTTCGCGTGGTAGGAATAGCCGTAGTTTCCGTGCATTACCCAGCCGTTCCAGAGGTGGGTGTCATCCAGGGTGTACGACCGGTTGATACTGCCGTTCCATCCCGAGCCAGGCGACGCGATGTTGTTCCAGCGGCTCGGCAGGGTGTTGATCGTCTTGTTCAGCGAGACGCGGACAAACAGGTTGTTGTGGTCGTTGATTTGGTAGTCCACCTTGGACGAGGTGTCCCAGGTGTTTGGTACTGACCCGTCCTGGGAGAAGAAGTTGTTGCGGATTCCGGAAGCGGTCGGATCAGGGAAGTACGAGAGCAGCTGTTGCGCGGTGGAATTGTGCCGGGCGGGCATGATCGTGTTGTTCGGGAACGGATCCCGCGTGCCGTCCTCCTGTAGCGTCAGCGGGTCGTAGATCGTGCGGGTGTCCTCGCTGAAATCTCCGCGCTTCATCAGCGGCGTCGGAACCGACTGCGTGACCGAAGCCGGGTTGACCTGGCGTCGGAACTCGACGCTCTGAAAGAAGAAGAGCCGCTGGCGGGACGGCGTGAGCGGACCGCCGAGCGTGCCTCCGAACTGGTTGAACCGGAATGGCGGCCGGTCGCTGCCATTCGCGTTGGCGAACCAGTTGTTGGCCTGCAGCTTGTCGTTCCGCAGGAATTCGTAGAGGACTCCGTGGAACTGGTTTCCGCCCGAACGCGTGACCATGTTCACGACCGCGCCGGCAGTGCGCCCGTACTGCGCCGAGAACGCGTTGGTCTGCACCTTGAACTCCTGCAGCGTGTCCGGAGATGGGACGTACGAGGGCTGGTTGTATCCCATGACTTCCTGCGAGGATCCGTCGAGCATGACCGAGTTCGCGACATTGCGGCCGCCGTTGGCCGAGAACGCGACCGCGGAAATCGATCCGTTCCCGTTGCTCGAGTTCCGGAAATTCCGGGTTGTGTTGATCCCCGGCGTGAGCCCGATCAACTGCAGCACGTTGCGGCCGTTCAGCGGCAGCGACTCGGCGGTGCGCGAATTGACGACCTCACCGAGGTCGGACGTCTCGGTCGCCAGCAGCGGTGCCTCGGCCGAGATCTCCACGGTCTCGGTGACTTCCCCGATTTCGAGCGAGACGTCGATGCCCGCGACTTGTGCCACCTGCAGGACGAAACTGGAACGCTCGTAGCGCTTGAATCCCTGGGATTCAACCGAGAGCGAGTAGTTGCCCGGAGGGATCTGCTGGAAAATGTAGGCTCCGGATGCGTTGGACTCCGATTCCCACGGACGGTTCTGGTCGATGTTGGTCAACGTCAGCGATGCTCCGGGGATCACCGCCCCGCTTGCATCCGTGACCGTCCCGCGGACAGTCGCGGACTGGGTCTGGCCGAACGCCGAAATCAGTCCAACGGTAAGCAAGATGATGATGCTAGATACACCAATCGATGTTTTCATTCGTTAAAGTCCTCCTTGGTTGTGCGATGTGCCCAAGCCCCTCAGGGGACATCGCTATGTGGCTATTGTACACGAATTCGGCGTACGAGCGGGACGGTCGAATGGCCTGGACGGCAGCGGGTCCGGCTGGCGCTTCCGGCCCGAATCCGGCAATTGACGGCAAGCTCGACCGGGATTCGACGCCAATCGGGCGGCCGAGCCAGGGACGCGTCAGAGAGCCTGCGTGCAGCCCGATTTGTCCGCGAACCGGCAGAAAGATGGCGGAATTCGGAGGTCGCTGTGGGAATCGGCCCCCAATCGCCCGGTGAATTGCTGTTAGAATGAACATCGGCAGGTTTGCGCCGGTCAATGACATTTTTCGAAGGAGTACGAGATATGAGAACCATTCGCTTGACGGCCCTTGCGCTGCTCTGCGCGCTGCTGACGGTAAGCAGCTTGACGGCCGCGACTTTGGCGGGCCCCGAAATCCGCGGGACCTACATCGAGTCTCGCAATGCCGAGATCTACGCCTCCCACTGCTTCGCCAACAGCGAGGTGGGCATTACCGGCGATCTGGCGGTGATGGCCTGGAACATCGAGCAGGGCCAGTACAGGGGCGTCTCGCTGGCAGGAACGAAGGTTGTTGCCGTCGTGAATGCGTCCTCGACGATCGGCAATCCCTTCGGCGACCCGTTGCCGTCCAAAGCCATGCTGGTCTTCGACGAGAACACCACCGTGCTGCAGCGCGGCGCGCTCGCCGGCTTCGTCAAGGAGCAGACCGGCGAGCTGACTGCCAACGTCGTGCACACGGACGTCGCGCCGATTGAGATCGACTTCCACGGCGACCTTCACGACCGCGTCGCCACCCTGACGGCCGGGGAGATCGTTTCGCTGGAGACGCGCGAGATCCGCGGCAGCGATTCGCTTTGCCACCTCGACGACATCTATTATCAGCCGCTCATGAATCTCGACCACGCGATGCCGGCGTTCGCGATCGAGCAGTCCTTCCGTGGCGACGGCCTTGGCCACCAGATGCGCGAATACAGGCGTTCCAGCGCATATCTGGGAACGTTCTCGGTCCGCGGCGGGTAGGCGACGCGGTCGATACAAGTCTGGCAAGCGCGGGTCGGGCCGACGGCCCGACTGCGGCGCTGGAGCCCCCTTGATCGGGGGCTGCTGCGAAAAAGGAAATTCGAATGGGACGATTCTGGGCGAGAGCGACGCTTGCGGCGGCATGCTTCGCGGTCCCCTTGGCTGTGGCCGAGGAATTCAGCTTCGAGGCGGGGGCGGCCCTGCCGGAAAGCGTTCCCGAAGCGGCTCGGGCCCTGGTCGCAGAGGAGGGGGTCTCCGTCAAGTCCGGGGACGCGGCGGTAGTCAGCTTCTGGATGCGAACGGCACCGTTCGAGGGCGAGCCGGCCAGCGGCTTCGGCATTCGCTTCGACAACATCCCGGAAGGAGCGTTCCTCGGCGTGCTGGAGTTTCCGCAGCGTGGCTCGGACTTCCGCGAGCAGGCTGTCCCGCCGGGTGTCTACACGATTCGCTTCGGACTGCATCCCGAGGACGGTAACCACATGGGAGTGGCCGCGAGCCGGGATTTCGCCCTGCTGGCGCCCGTGGACAAGGACCTGGACGTCGCCAAGAACTACGATTTCGATGGCATCGTTGAACTCAGCGCGGATGTCGGGAACCCGCATCCGACAGTGGCCCGGCTGGAATTGCCGGAGGCTGACGAGGGTCCAAACCTCTGGGAGAACGACTACGAGAACTGGGTGCTCGACATGCCTGTCGCCGGCACCGTGATCGGAATCGTGGTCGACGGCCACGCCGAGGAATAGGCGTCTCCCGAGAGAGGTTGCCAAGGCCGGGCGCGCACGGCCGGCCGGATAGCCTGTCGAAATGCCGATTCGGCCGCCCACCGGGCTTGACAGCCATGCGCTAAGGCACTACCATGGATGGAGAGTTTGGCTCTTCGGCCCGCCCCGCCTTCCGGCATTGAGCCTGAAGGGGAGGGCGGGCTGTCGCTTGTGCCAATCCGGAACCCTCGCGGGATCCGGCTAGTTGAATGGGACCTGCCAACGGGTCCTGAGGGGTCTGCGCTCCGCGCGGTCCGAAGCCGAAAAAGCCAGAATGGCTCGTTATGGCGGAAGGGCGCGGGGCTCAAGGGAGCTTTGGGAAGCCAAGGCTTGGGTGCGCCGCCAGGTGCGCGCGGGTCTTGATTTCGCACCGGCAGCGGTGTTGGCGCGCGCCGGGGAGGAAGGAAGCAGGATCGTGCCGACGTTCAATCAGTTGGTCCGCAAGGGCCGCAAGGCGCCAAAGGGCAAGACGTCCTCGCCGGCCCTGCAAAAGTGTCCCCAGAAGCGCGGCGTATGCACGCGCGTTTACACCGTGACTCCGAAGAAGCCGAACTCGGCGCTCCGCAAGGTCGCTCGCGTGCGGCTGACCAACAGCATCGAGGTGACGACGTACATCCCGGGCGTCGGGCACAATCTTCAGGAGCACTCGATCGTGTTGATCCGGGGCGGGCGCGTCAAGGACTTGCCAGGCGTTCGCTATCACGTGGTGCGCGGCACGCTCGACGCGTCCGGCGTCGAAGACCGTCGCCAGGCGCGCAGCAAGTACGGGGCCAAGCGCCCCAAGAAGTAGAAAGCAGCAGGAGCGCCACGCAATGCCGCGCAGACGCGAAGTCCCGACAAGAGAGCCGGTTCCTGACCCGGTCTACAACTCGACTCTCGTCTCCAAGTTCATCAACTGCATGATGTGGGACGGAAAGAAATCCACTGCCGAGAGCATCTTCTACGGCGCGATGGACCGCATCCGGGAGCGCACGGGAGACGACCCGCTCCCGGTATTCAAGAAGGCGGTGGAGAACGCCAAGCCGGTCGTCGAGGTCAAGTCCCGGCGCGTCGGCGGGGCCAACTACCAGGTGCCGATGGAAGTCCGGCCCAACCGGCGGCAGTCGCTGGCATTGCGCTGGCTGATCGGAAACGCGCGCTCCCGCAGCGAGCACCGCATGGCGGATCGGCTGGGGACGGAACTGCTTGAGGCGGCGCAGGGGCGCGGTACCACGATCAAGAAGAAGGACGACGTTCACCGCATGGCGGAGGCCAACAAGGCTTTCGCCCATTTCCGCTGGTAGGCCGGCCCTAGAAACGATCCCCGACGAGTTCAACATGCCACGGACTGTCCAGCTAGCGCACTACCGCAACATCGGGATCACCGCGCACATCGACGCGGGCAAGACCACCACCACGGAGCGCATTCTCTACTACACCGGGCGCCTGCACCGCATGGGAGAGGTGCACGACGGCACCGCCACCATGGACTACATGGAGCAGGAGCAGGAGCGCGGCATCACGATCACTTCGGCTGCCACGACCTGCTACTGGCGGGACCACCAGATCAATATCATCGACACGCCCGGCCACGTGGACTTCACCGCTGAAGTGGAGCGTTCGCTGCGCGTGCTCGACGGGGCGATTGCCCTGTTCGACGCTGTTGCCGGCGTGCAGCCCCAATCCGAGACCGTCTGGCGGCAGGCCGACAAGTACCGCGTGCCGCGCCTGGCATTCATTAACAAGATGGACCGCGTGGGAGCCAACTTCGATTACGCCGTCCAGACCATGGTCGACCGCCTCAAGGCGAATCCGGTGCCGATCCAGCTGCCGATCGGGTCGGAGGACCGTCTCCGTGGCGTCGTCGACCTGGTCGAGATGCGCGGCATTTTCTGGAAGGACGAAACGCTCGGCGCGGAATACGAAGTCGGCGCGATCCCCGACGATCTCCTCGCCGAGGCCAGGGACCGTCGCGAGAAGATGATCGAGAGGATCGCCGAGCACGACGAGGAGCTGTTCGACCTGTACGTCGAGGGCGGCGAGATCGCCGTGGACACGTTGCGCTCGGCCATCCGGCGGGCCACGGCCGAGTTGCACATCACGCCGGTCCTGTGCGGGTCCGCCTTCAAATACAAGGGCGTTCAGCGGCTGCTGGACGCGGTCGTGGACTACCTGCCCTCCCCGCTCGACGTCCCGGCAGTGGTGGGCACGGATCTCGACGACGGCTACTCCGTGACGCGCGAGGCCAGCGACGCCGCGCCGTTCTCTGCGCTGGTCTTCAAGATCCTGACCGATCCTTACGTCGGGCAGCTCGCTTTCTTGCGGGTGTACTCGGGCTCCTTTCATGCCGGCGGCACCGTGTTCAACGTTAAACGTCGCCGCAAGGAGCGCGTCGGCCGGCTGTTGCGCATGCACGCCAACAAGCGCGAGGACCTGCAGGACGCGCAGGCTGGTGAGATCCTGGCCGTCGTCGGCCTCAAGACGGTCCAGACTGGCGACACGATTTGCGACTCCGTGAGTCCCGTGGTGCTGGAGCAGATCGAGTTTCCCGATCCGGTCCTGTCGCTGGCGGTCGAGCCCAAGACGAAGGCCGACCAGCAGAAGATCGGCATGGCGCTCACCAAGCTTTCGCAGGAGGATCCCACCTTCCGGGTGGAATCGGATCCCGACACCGGCCAGACGATTCTGTCGGGGATGGGCGAGCTCCATCTCGAGATCCTCGTCGACCGGCTGCTGCGGGAGTTTCAGGTGGCCGCGGATATCGGGCGTCCGCAAGTTGCCTACCGCGAAACGATTCGCAAGCCCGCGGAGGGCGAGGGCCGCTTCGTGCGCCAGTCCGGCGGGCGGGGGCAGTACGGTCACTGCAAGATCATGGTCGAGCCGCTCGCCGGCGACGGCGTGGAGTTCGTCAACGACATCTTCGGCGGCGCGATCCCCAAGGAATTCATACCGTCTGTCGAGAAAGGCGTTCGCGAGGCCCTCGCGAACGGCGCTCTCGCCGGCTACGAGACGGTCGGGGTCAAGGTGACCCTCCATGACGGCACCTACCACGAGGTGGACAGCTCCGAAGTCGCGTTCAAGGTGGCCGGGTCGATGGCTTGGAAGGACGCCGCCTCTCGGGCCAGGCCCGTGCTGCTTGAGCCGGTCATGGCGATCGAGGTTGTCGTGCCGGAGGAGTACATGGGCGACGTCATGGCTGACATCAGTACCCGGCGGGGGCGCATCGAAGGCATGGACCTGCGCGGCTCGACCCAGGTCATCAAGGGCTTTGTGCCGCTGGCGGAGATGTTCGGTTACGCCACGGACCTGCGGTCTCGGACCCAGGGGCGCGGCAGCTACACCATGCACCTGCATGCCTATGAACAGGCGCCTGCCGCGGTGCAGGAGGAAATCGTGAGCCGCATGCGCGGCAAGAAAGTCGGCTAGGGCCGACATGGTTCGCATCGCAACGAGGACAGACGAAGATGGCAAAGGAAAAATTTGATCGTTCGAAGCCGCACGTGAACGTGGGCACGATCGGGCACATCGACCACGGCAAGACGACGTTGACGGCGGCGATCACGCGGGTCTTGGCGAAGCACGACCCGAGCAACGAGGTGCGCTCGTTCGACTCGATCGACAACGCGCCGGAAGAGCGCGAGCGGGGGATCACGATCGCGACGGCGCACGTGGAGTACCAGACGGGCAACCGGCACTACGCGCACGTGGACTGTCCGGGGCACGCGGACTACATCAAGAACATGATCACGGGTGCGGCGCAGATGGACGGGGCGATCCTGGTGGTTTCGGCGACGGACGGACCGATGCCGCAGACGCGGGAGCACATCCTGCTGGCGCGGCAGGTGGGGGTGCCGTACATCGTGGTGGCGCTGAACAAGGTGGACGCGGTGGACGACGAGGAGCTGCTGGAGCTGGTGGAGATGGAGGTACGGGAGCTGTTGGAGGAGTACGACTTTCCGGGGGAGGACGTCCCGGTGGTGCGGGTTTCGGCGTTGCGGGCGCTGGACGGGGCGGCGGACGCGGAGCCGGCGATCGATGAGTTGATGGCGGCGGTGGATGCGTACATTCCGACGCCGGAGCGGGACGTGGACCGGCCGTTCCTGATGCCGATCGAGGACATTTTCTCGATCTCGGGACGGGGCACGGTGGTGACGGGCCGGATCGAGCGGGGGACGGTGAACGTGGGGGACACGATGGAGTTCCTGGGGATCCGCGAGACGCACAAGAAGGTGATCACGGGCGTGGAGATGTTCAAGAAGCTGCTGGACCGGGGCGAGGCGGGCGACAACGTGGGGCTGCTGGTGCGGGGGCTGGACAAGGACGCGGTGGAGCGCGGGCAGGTGGTGGCGAAGCCGGGATCGATCACGCCGCACACGCGGTTCAAGGGGCAGGTCTACGTCTTGAAGAAGGACGAGGGGGGCCGGCACACGCCGTTTTTCAACGGGTACCGGCCGCAGTTTTACTTCCGCACGACGGACGTGACGGGGGTGGCGCATCTTCCGGCCGGCACCGAGATGGTGATGCCGGGGGACAACGTGGAGCTGGAGGTGGAGCTGATCGTGCCGATCGCGATGGAGCAGGGGCTGCGCTTCGCGATCCGCGAGGGCGGCCGCACCATCGGCTCCGGCACCGTCTCCGCCATCGTCGAGTGAGCGAGAACGGGCGACGGGAATCGAAGGACACCGAAAGCGATGCCGAAGGAAAGAATCCGGATCCGCCTCAAGGCGTACGATTCCCGCGTGCTCGACCAGTCCACCGGCGAGATTGTGGGCACGGCGTTGCGGACAGGCGCCCAAATCGCGGGCCCGATCCCGCTGCCCACCGTGAAGAACAAGTACACGGTGCTGCGCTCGGTGCACACCGACAAGCGCTCGCGCGAGCAGTTCGAGATCCGCACGCACAAGCGGCTTCTGGACATCCTCGAGCCGACCCAGGACACGGTCGACGCGTTGATGCGCCTGGACCTTCCGGCCGGGGTGGATGTCGAGATCAAGGCTTTCGGCGGCTAGCTGCGCCGGATGAAACAGTAGTGAGTCGCAGGAGAGCATGAGGCCATGGCACCCGGGATTCTAGGCAGGAAAATCGGCATGACGCAGGTCTTCGACGACGACGGGCGGGTCCTGCCGGTCACCGTGCTGAAGGCCGGGCCCTGCGTCGTCGTCCAGCGCAAGAGCGTCTCGCGCGACGGCTACGAAGCGATCCAGGTCGGGCTGGTGGACTACATCAGGGAGAAGCTCGTCAACAAGCCGGCCAAGGGGCACTTTGCCAAGGCTGGCGTCGAGCCCGTCCGCTACCTGCGCGAGTTCCGACTCGCGCCAGGCGAGGAGGGTCTGCAACCGGGCGACCGCATCCTCGCAGAACATTTCAGGCCGCGCGAGAAGGTGGACGTACTCGGCGTGAGCAAGGGCAAGGGATTCCAGGGCGTCATCAAGCGCCACAACTTCCACGGCGGCGGCGCGACCCATGGATCCATGTTCCACCGGGCGCCGGGATCGATCGGGCAGAGCGCCTATCCGGCCCGCGTCTTCAAGGGCGTGCGCCTGCCAGGCCGCATGGGGGGCGACCGGGTTACGGTCCAGGGCCTGGAGATCGTCGAGGTGCATCCCGACGATGACGTCATTCTGGTGCGTGGCGCCGTGCCGGGCGCGAGGGGCGGGTACATCGCGATCCGCCGAGCGAGGTAGGGACCTATGCCGACGGTGGATATAGTCGATCTTCGGAACCAGAAGGTGGACGATCTAGAGCTGGCCGACAGCGTGTTCGACGCGCCGCCGAACGAGAGCCTGGTGCACCAGGCGGTCGTGGCGTATCGTGCGAATCTCCGCGCCGGCACCCACAAGGTCAAGCGCCGCGGCGAAGTGGCGGGGTCTGGTCGGAAGCTCTGGCGCCAGAAGGGCACCGGCCGCGCCCGCATCGGCTCGCTCCGTTCGCCGATCTGGCGCGGCGGTGGCACGACGCACGGGCCGCAACCGCGGAGCCACGACCAGCGGCTGCCTCGCAAGATGTTTGCCGCAGCCTTGCGCTCGGCGCTCTCTGCGCGCCTGCGGGACAGCCGCCTAACCGTCGTCCGGGACTTCGAGTTGCCCAGCCACAAGACGAAGGAGTTCCGCGGCGTGCTCGAAGCCCTGGGTGCCAGTGGCCGCGTCCTGGTCGTCGACAACGATGCCGGCGTGAACCTTGAGCGGTCGAGCCGGAATCTCCCCGATGTGCACCTGATGTCGAGTTCCGAGCTGCATCCTTACGCCGTGCTGGGGCACCAGCGCATTCTCATGTCGGCCCAGGCGGCCCGGAAGTGTTGCGAGGTGCTCGGATGAGTCCGTATGAAGTCATCCAGGGGCCGCTCGTCACCGAGAAGGCCGAGTTCGGCCGCGTGCAGGATCAGACGCTCTGCTTCCGCGTCCATCCCAAGGCGACCAAGACGGACGTCAAGAACGCGGTGCATTCCATCTTCAAGGTCGACGTCGATACCGTTCGCACGGCCCGTTACGTCGGCAAGATGCGCCGCCAGGGCCGTTTCCAAGGCCGCCGGCCGGCCTGGAAGAAGGCATACGTCAAGCTGAAGGCCGGCCAGAGCCAGGTGGAGTACACGCAGGTCTAGGGCCGGAGAAAATCCGGGAGCAACGAGTCATGCCGATCAAGACATACAGGCCGACAACGCCCACGCGGCGCTTCCAGACCACGGTCGTGCGAGACGAGCTCACTCGCGACCGCCCCGAGAAGGCGCTGGCCAAGGGCAAGAGCAAGCACGGCGGACGCAACAACAAGGGCCGCATTTGTATCCGCTTCCGCGGCGGGGGCGCGAAACGCAAGTACCGCGAGATCGATTTCAAGCGGCAGAAGCACGGCATCCCGGCCAAGGTCGCCTCCGTGGAGTACGATCCGAATCGCTCGGCGAATATCGCGCTGCTGCACTACGCGGACGGCGAGAAACGTTATATTCTCCAGCCCGTCGGCTTGGCCGTGGGCATGCAGATCGTGTCCGGGGAGGACGCCGACATCCTGGTCGGCAACGCCTTGCCGCTGAAGCGGATCCCGCCGGGAACGCTGGTCCACAACGTGGAGCTCCGACCCGGCAAGGGAGGGCAGATGGCTCGCGCCGCCGGCGCGGAGATCCGTCTCGTCTCGCGCGAAAGCGGCTACGCGCTCCTGCGGCTGCCGTCGGGAGAGGTGCGCCGGGTCTTGGAGGAGTGCATGGCGACGATTGGCCGGGTTGGCAACGTCGATCACGGCAATGTGGATCTCGGCAAGGCCGGCCGCAAGCGGTGGCTCGGGCGTCGGCCGCACAACCGCGGCGTCACGATGAACCCCGTCGACCATCCGCACGGCGGCGGCGAGGGGCGCAGCTCGGGTGGCCGCCATCCGGTCACGCCGTGGGGCAAGCCCACGCGTGGCTACAAGACGCGCAGCAACCCGCGGACAGATCGATACATCGTTTCGCGACGCGGGAAGAAGGGCTAGGGGGCAGCGAAATGGGTCGTTCTCTGAAAAAGGGTCCGTTCTACGACGAGCACCTGAATCGCAAGGTGGAGGCGATGAACGCCTCCGGGAACAAGCGGGTCATCAAGACCTGGTCACGCCGCTCCACGGTGCTGCCGGAGTGGGTGAGCCACACGATCGCCGTCCACAACGGACGCAAGTTCATTCCGGTGTTCATCACCGAGAACATGGTCGGACACAAGCTGGGCGAATTCGCCATGACGCGCACGTTCCGCGGCCATGCCGGCAGCGCGAAGTCTCGGCGGGGGGCGTGAGGGATGCAAGTCAGAGCGCAGTGGAAGTATGTCCGGGTGTCGCCGCAGAAGGCGCGATTGGTCGCGGATCTCGTGCGTGGCATGTACGCGGACGAGGCTCTGGACGTGCTTGACCGGACCAACAAGCGCGCGGCCGGCCGCATTCGCAAGGTGCTGCAATCGGCCGTCGCCAACGCGGACGACCAGGGCGGGGACATCGACGGCATGAAGATCACCGAGATTTGCGTGAACGAAGGACCCCGCCAGCGCCGCATGCGGGCCGCCGCACGCGGCCGGCCGGCGCCATACGTGCATCGGTCCGCGCACATCGTGGTCACGCTGTCGGACGGCAACGAAGAAGTCGAGGAAGAGGACCCCGGCGAAGCCTAGGCTCCCGGAAGAGACCGCAAAGGACACGGCATGGGTCAGAAAGTTCATCCATACGGATTCCGCCTCGGCTACACCAAGGTCTGGCGCTCGCGCTGGTACGCCCAGAAGGGCTACGCCGACCTGATCAACGAGGACATCAACCTGAAGCAGAAGCTGCGCACACGGCTCAAGGCGGCGGGCATCAGCTCCATCGAGCTCGACCGTCCAGGCAACAAGCTGCGCATTGCCATTCGCGCCGCCCGGCCCGGGATCATCATCGGCAAGCGCGGGTCCGAAATCGAAAAGCTCAAGGCGGAGCTACAGGACCAGACCAAGCGCGAGATCTACATCGATATCCAGGAGGTCCATCGCCCGGAGCTTGACGCCCAGCTGGTCGCCGAGTCGGTGGCGATCCAGATCGAAAAGCGCGTGAGTTTCCGGCGTGCCATGCGCAAGGCCGTCGAATTCGCCCAGCGCTTCGGCTGCAAGGGGATCAAGATCTGGGTTGCCGGCCGGCTGAATGGCAAGATGATCGCGCGAAGCGAGTGGCATCTGCATGGGCGTTTGCCATTGCAGACATTGCGCGCCGACATCGACTACGGGTTCAGCGAGGCCAACACAACCTACGGGGTGATCGGCGTCAAGTGCTGGATCTACAAGGGAGAGATCATCGATCCGCGTCGCGCCGCGATTCGCAAGTCGGGCCGGGACGAGCCCGAGCCGGCGCGTCGGGGAGAAGCCCGCACGCAGGCCGAGCGCGAGCGCGAGCGGATACGCCGCCCCGTCGAGGCCGAGGTGGAGGCACCGGCAGCGAAGGCTCCCGTCGCTCCGCCCCAGCCTGTCGCGCAGCCGCCCGACGGGGACGAGGCACCATTCCGGCCACCCCTGGCGGAGTCGGACACGGCTCCGGAGCCCTCCGAGAGCAAGGAGGAATAGCGTCATGCTGATGCCAAAGAAGACTCGCTATCGCAAGATGCAGCGTCGCAAGCGGCGCGGCAAGGCTTGGCGCGGCTCCGGCCTCGATTTCGGGGATTTCGGCCTGAAGGCCCTCGAGGCGGCATGGATCACGGACCGCCAGATCGAGGCAGCGCGGGTGGCCATCAGCCGTCGCGTGAAGCGCGGCGGGAAGCTCTGGATCAGGATCTTTCCCGACAAGGCGATCACCAAGAAGCCGGCCGAGACCCGCATGGGAAAGGGCAAGGGCGCACCCGAGCAGTGGGTGGCCGTGGTCAAGCCCGGTCGCATGATGTTCGAGGTGGAGGGCGTTGACGAGGCGGTAGCGCGGCGGGCCATGGGCCTGGCCGCCCAGAAGCTGCCGATCCCCGTGAAGTTCGTTAGCCGCCAGGGCGGAGAGTTGTTATGAAGGCCGCAGAGTACCGTGACATGACCCTGGTCGAGCTCGCGACCAAGGAGGCCGAAGCGCGCGAGCAGATGTTCAAGTTGCGCTATCAGATTTCGATGGGGCAGTCGGAGGGAATCCGCAAGTACCGGGCGACCCGCAGGGACCTCGCCCGCATCCTGACCGTCGTGGGCGCGAAGCGTCGCGAGACCGACGGGGAGTCGCAGGGAGGCAGCGATGGCTGAGCAGGCTGGACACAAGAACCGCAAGGTCGGCGTGGTGGTTTCGACGAAGGCGGAGAAGACCATCGTCGTGGAGGTCAGCCGGCGCGTGCAGCACCCGCTGTACCGGCGCTACATCACTCGCAAGAAGAAGTTCCTGGCGCACGACGAGGACGGAACGGCGAAGAACGGCGATCGCGTGCGGATCGTCGAGTGCCGCCCGCTCTCGAAGCGCAAGTGCTGGCGGCTGGAGGAAGTTGTGCTGCGGTCCACGCAGGTCGAGATCAGCGTCCGTCGCAGGCGCAAGGCCAAGGTTGCCTAGCTAGGGGAGATTGACACCATGATCGGCATGCAGACGAAGCTGGCGGTGGCCGACAATTCCGGCGCGCGGCGCCTGATGTGCATCCTGCCGCGAGGAGGCTCGACAGGCAGCAAGGCGGGCCTGGGCGATGTCATCATGGCCTCGGTCAAGGAAGCCGTGCCGGATTCAAACGTCAAGAAGGGCTCGGTCGTGCGCGCCGTGGTCGTTCGCATGCGCAAGGAGACGCGGCGCCGGGACGGCACGTACATCCGCTTCGACGAGAACGCTGCGGTGTTGATCAACGAGGCGGGCGAGCCCGTCGGCACGCGGGTCTTCGGCCCGGTGGCCAGGGAATTGCGCGACAAGCGCTTCATGCGCATTGTCTCGCTCGCCCCGGAGGTGCTCTGATGCCGCAGATGAGAAAGCAGCGCAGGCCTTTGACCATGCGCAAGACGAAGATCAAGAGGAACGACACCGTCGAGGTCTTGGCGGGGCGCAGCAAGGGCCTGCGGGGTCGCGTTCTCGAGGTTGACCGCAAGCGCGGACGGCTCCTGGTCGAGGGGGCGAACATGGTCAAGAAGCACGTGCGCCCGAATCCCCAGAAGCAGATCAAGGGAGGCATCGCCGATCGCGAGTCGATGCTCGACCTCTCGAATGTGAAGCAGGTGGTCGAGTGATGGCGGTGTTGCGGTTCAAGGACAAGTACGACTCCGATGTCGTGCCGGCTCTGCGGAACGAGTTCGGCTATTCCTCGCCCATGGCCGTGCCCCGAGTCGTGGCGGTCAAGCTGAACATGGGGATCGGCAAGACGGTGTTGCAGAAGCAGCAGGACTCTGCCAAGGGCAAGCGGCTCGACAAAGGGTCGGGCAAGCAAGGCAGCGGGAAGAAAACGGCCGTGAACCAGCGCGTCGTTGACAGCTCGGTGCAGGAACTGGCGGCCATCGCCGGCCAGAAGCCGGTCGTCGCGCTAGCCAAGCGGCCCATCGCGGGCTTCAACCTCCGTGAGGGGATGCCGGTGGGATGCACCGTGACGCTGCGCGGGGAGCGCATGTGGGAATTCATCGACCGCCTGATCTCGATCTCGCTCCCGCGCGTGCGCGATTTCCAAGGCGTGTCCCCGAAGCTGGACGGCCGCGGCAACTATACATTGGGCATCCAGGAACACACGATTTTCCCCGAAATCGACTACACCAAGGTCGAGGTTGTGAAGGGCCTGAACGTCACTTTCATCACGACCGCCCGCACGGACCGCGAGGGCTTTGCGTTGCTCAAGCTGCTGGGCATGCCGTTTCGGTCCTAGGTGCAAGGGGGAGTACAGGGAATCATGGCGACAAAAGCGAAGACCGCGCGAGAGCGCAAGAAGCTTCCGTTCAAGGTGCGCTACCGCAACCGCTGCCGGCGGTGCGGCCGGCCGCGCGGCTACATGCGCAAGTTTGAGTTGTGCCGGATCTGTTTCCGGAATCTGGCGCTGAGCGGCGAACTGCCGGGCGTCGTCAAGAGCAGCTGGTAGGAGGCGAGATGCATAGCGACCCAATCGCCGACATGCTGACCCGCATTCGCAACGGGCAGTCCGCGCGCCACAGCAAGGTCGAGATTCCCGGTTCCAAGGTGAAGATCGAGCTGGCGCGGATCCTCAAGGAAGAGGGCTATGTCTCGAACTACCGAGTGGCGAACGACGAGAACAAGCAGGTGCTGAAGGTGTACCTGAAGTATCAGGGAGATCACAAGCCGGTGATCACCCGCCTGACGCGCGTCTCGAAACCGAGCCGCCGGGTTTATGTCGACTCGCGCAACATACCCAGGGTTATCGGCGGCATGGGCATCTGCGTGCTGACGACATCGCAGGGCGTGATGACCGGGAGGCGCGCGCGCGAGAAGGGCGTGGGAGGCGAGGTGCTATGCACCGTGTACTGAGCCAGTTCCCGCTGCCGGGAGGGACACGATGTCGAGGATAGGGGAATTGCCGATTCCGCTGCCGGCCGGGACCGAGGTAGGCATTGAGCCGGATCGGCTCACCGTGCAAGGTCCCAAGGGCCAGCTCACGGTTCCCGTGCCGCCGGGCCTGGGCGCGGAGATCGAGAACGGCACGCTCCGCATCACCTGTGCCAAAGCGGCCAACGCCGCGCTCCAGGGATTGACGCGGGCGCTTGCGAGCAACTCGTTGACGGGCGTGACGGCAGGCTTCACCAAGCAGCTTGAGATCGTCGGAGTCGGGTACCGCGCGCAGAAGGTGGGACGGGTGCTGGTGCTGCAGCTCGGCTATTCCCATCCTGTCGAGGTCCTGCTGCCGGAGGGCGTTGACGCCACCGTCACGGGCAACACCAAGATCGAGGTGACCGGTATCGACAAGCAGGCTGTCGGGCAGACGGCCGCCAGCATCCGCGCGCTGCGCAAGCCCGACCCGTACAAGCAGAAGGGCGTCCGCTATGTCGGCGAGCGCCTGCGCCACAAGGAAGGCAAGAGCGGCGCCGCCTAGGCGCTGCCGGACACGGAGCGAAGCGATCATGGTTTCACGGCCCAATCGGAACAAACGCCGGCGGCATGTGCACGTGCGCATCCGCAGGAAGATCCACGGCACGGCCTCGCGGCCGCGCCTAGCGGTGTTCCGCTCCTTGAAGCACATCTACGCCCAGGTGATCGACGACGATGCCCAGCGTACGCTGGCGGCGGTTTCGACGGCCGGTGGCGGTTTCGACGGCTACGGCGGAAACGTATCCGCGGCGGCGAGCGTGGGCGACATGATTGCCGAGCGAGCGCGCAAGGCTGGGGTCGAGCAGGTCGTGTTCGACCGCGGCGGCCACAACTACCAAGGGCGCGTGCGGGCCTTGGCGGAAGCGGTCCAGAAGGCCGGCCTTCTGCCACCCTCGCGGGAGCGGTCCCCGAGAGACGAAGGGAAGTAGCGACGCATGGAAGCGAGCCAGAACATCGAGCAGGCGGAACTGCAGCTTACGGATCAGGTAGTTGCGATCAACCGCGTGACCAAGGTCGTCAAGGGCGGCAAGAACCTCAGCTTTTCGGCCCTGGTCGTAGTCGGAGACCCCGAGCGCCATGTCGTCGGTTACGCCAAGGGCAAGGCCAAGGAAGTTCCGTCGGCGATTCGCAAGGCGGTCGAGAAGGCCAAGAAGAACCTCGTCCAGGTGCATGTGCTGGGTCACACGATCCCTCACGAGGTGCTGGGGGTCTTCGGCGCGGGCCGGGTCCTGCTGAAGCCGGCGCGCGAAGGCAAGGGCATGATCGCGGGCGGCGCCGTCCGCTACGTGGTTGAGGCGGCCGGGATCAGCAATGTCCTGACCAAGTCAATCGGATCGAAGAACCCCCACAATGTAATCAAGGCGACCTTCGACGCCCTGCGGCAGTTGCGCCATCATGACGAGGTCGCGCGCCTACGGGGCAAGGATCCCCAAGAGATCCGGGGTGGTGCGTGATGGGCACGACGATCAAGATCCGATTGAAGCGGAGCACCATCGGGGCTCCGTCCAAGCTGAAGAAGGTCGTGCGCGGCCTGGGCCTGCGCCGGATCGACCAGACTGTGGAGCGTCCCGACGGCCCGGCCACGCGCGGGATGGTTGCCAAGGTGCCCCATTTGGTGGAAATCGTCGAGTAGGCGGATACAGCGATGAATCTCAGCGAATTGCATCCAGCGCCAGGCTCCCGTCGACCGCGCAAGCGCCGCGGCCGCGGCCCTGGCTCGGGACTGGGCGTGACTGCCGGTCGCGGCGAGAAGGGCCAGAAGTCCCGTTCCGGTTATAGCCGCAAGCGCGGCTTCGAGGGCGGCCAGATGCCCTTGATCCGGCGCGTCCCCAAGCGCGGTTTTCACAACCGGAACCGTAAGGAGTTCGCCGTGTTGAACGTCTCGCGCCTGGAAGAGCTCGATGGCGCCGAGTTTACCCCGGAGAGCCTGCTGGCCAGCGGCGCCGTCAGCGCTCTGAGGGACGGGCTGAAGATCCTCGGCAACGGCGAGATCAGCCGGGCGGTCACGGTCACGGCGCACAAGTTCTCCGCGACGGCGCGGGAAAAGATCGAACGGGCGGGCGGTAGCGTGGTCGTTGCCGGAGCCGGGAAGGCGGGCGCGCAGTCATGAAGTGGTTCGATGCCTGCGTGAACGCGTTCCGCGTCCCGGATCTGCGCAGGCGCTTGCTGTTCACGCTGTCGATGCTGGCCGTGTACCGGGTCGGCGGCCACATTCCGACCCCTGGAGTGAACACGGAGGAACTCCAGCGCATGTTCGAGGCCGCTGCTGCTGGCACGGCCCTGGGGTTCCTCGATCTCTTTTCCGGCGGCCAGCTGAGCCAGCTGACAATCTTCGCCCTGGGGATCATGCCGTACATCACGGCATCGATCATCCTGCAGCTGCTCACGGTCGCCGTTCCAACGCTGGAGAAGCTCCAGAAGGAGGGCGAGCTCGGGCGGCGCAAGATCACGCAGTGGACGCGCTATCTCACGATCGGCATCAGCATCGTGCAATCGTTCGCCTTCTCCCAGCTGGTTGTCCAGCAAGGCCTGGCCTACGAGCCCGGCTGGCGTTTCCGGCTGATGTTCATCCTGACCCTGACGACAGGCACGGCCTTCATCATGTGGCTGGGCGAGCAGATCACCGAGCGTGGGATCGGCAACGGCATGTCGCTGATCATCTTCGCCGGAATCGTGGTCGGCCTTCCCGGCGCGATCCAGAACGTCTACGAGAACGTGTTCGTCACGGGCCAATGGAGTGTCCTGGCCGCACTCGTCATCCTTGTGGCCATGATCGTGATCGTCGCTTTCATCGTCTTCGTCGAACGCGGCGAGCGCAGGATCCCGGTCCAGTATGCCCGGCGCGTCGTGGGGCGTCGCATGATGGGCGGTCAATCCACGCACCTGCCGTTGAAGGTCAACGCGGGCGGCGTGATCCCAGTCATCTTCGCGTCCTCGATCCTCTCGCTGCCGCAGACCATGACGCTTATGTTTTCGGAGAGCCCGTTCCTGACGCGGCTGCTCGAGACGGTGCGGTACGGCGAGCCGCTGTACGAGTTGCTCTACGTGCTCGGCATCGTGTTCTTCTGCTTCTTCTATGTATCGATCATCTTCAATCCCAACGAAGTGGCCGACAACATGCGCAAGTACGGCGGGTTCATTCCGGGCATTCGCTCCGGCAAGCCCAGCGCGGAGTATATCAACGACATCCTGACGAAGCTGACCCTGGTTGGCGGGTTGTACCTGGCAACGATCTCGCTGATTCCGGACCTGATGATCAACGGGGCCAAGATTCACCATCTCCCACTGATCGGTGACTGGGCCGACGCCAACGTCCCGCGCTGGCTGCTGGAGGGGTTGAATGTCAACTTCTACTTCGGAGGTACGTCCCTCCTGATCGTGGTGGGCGTGGCGATGGACTTCGCGAATCAGATCGAGTCCCAGCTGCTGATGCGCCACTACGAGGGCTTCACGCCGCGGTCGGGACGGATTCGGGGGCGCCATTCGTTCGCCTAGCGAGGCATTGCGGCCCGGGGTCCGGGCCGTGGTTATTCGGCATGATCGTGCGCAAGAGTCCCATGGAGATCGAGAAGATGCACGCCAGCGGACAGCTGGTGGGGCGCATCCTGGTGGCATTGCGCAAGGCCGTCAAGCCGGGCACGACAACCATGGATCTTGAGGAGCAGGCATTGGAAATGATTCTCGAGGCCGGGGCCAAGCCGGCCTTCAAGGGGTACTACGTGCCGGCTGTAAAGCGGAAATTCCCGGCAGCGTTGTGCACCTCGGTGAACGCCGAGGTGGTGCACGGCATTCCCTCGCGGCGACGAGTGCTCCGCGAGGGCGACATTGTCAAGGTGGACTGTGGCGTGTTGCTGGACGGATTCTACGGGGATTCGGCGACCACGGTTCCGGTCGGACGGATTTCGCCGGAGACGGAGCGTTTGCTGCGTGTTACCCGCGAGTCACTCGACCTGGCGGTCGAGCAAATGCGGGATGGACATCGGCTCTTCGACGTTAGCGGCGCGGTCCAGCGGCACGTGGAGGGCAACGGATTCTCGATCGTGAAGGAGTTCGCCGGGCACGGCATCGGCAGGCACTTGCACGAGGATCCGGAGGTGCCGAATCACGTTGGGCCTCACATGCGCAACGTGCGGTTGCGGGTCGGCATGGTGCTGGCGATCGAACCGATGGTCGCCGCTGGCGACCCGCGTACGAAGACATTGCGGGACAAGTTCACGGCGGTGACGATGGATGGGTCGAACGCAGCCCATTTCGAGCACTGCGTGGCGGTCACGCACAACGGGCCGCGTTTGTTGACAGCGGTCTGAAACATGAATGGCGGGCTACGATGGGAGCGGAAGGCCGAGAGGCCGCGACGGAGGCGACAGGCACGGTGGTCGAGGAGCTGCCAAGCTTGCTCTTCCGCGTGCGTCTCGACAGCGGGCATTTCGTGGAAGCTGCGGCGACCGGGCGCCACGCGCTGGACTTCCTGCGGTTGCTGCCGGGCGATCGCGTGCGGGTGCGTCTCTCGCCGCGAGACGCGACGAGGGCGAGGATTCTAGGACGGGCGGAGAAATGAAAGTACGTGCTTCAGTCAAGAAGCTTTGCAATCACTGCAAGGTCATCCGGCGCCATGGTGTCGTGCGGGTGATTTGCGTGAATCCCAAGCACAAGCAGCGCCAGGGATAGGCGCGGAGGAGAGTTCACATGGCGAGATTCGAGGGCGTCGACATTCCCGACAACAAGCGGGCGGAGGTGTCGCTGACATACCTGTACGGCATCGGGATCACCCGCGCCCGGTCGCTGCTGTATCGCTCCGGCATCGATTTCGGCAAGCGTATGGGCGATTTGGACGATCAGGAGATTACCGCGCTGCGCAGTCTGCTGGACGACGAGCGCGCGATCGAAGGCGACCTGCGCAAGGAGGTCTCCATGAACGTCCGGCGCTTGATGGAGATCGGTTGCTATCGCGGCTTGCGGCACCGGCGCGGGCTGCCCGTGCGCGGCCAGCGGACGCACACCAACGCCCGTAGCCGCAAGGGGGCCCGACGGGGCCAGATCGCGAACAAGAAGAAGGCGACCAAGTAGGGGACGGGGAGCAGGACAGCGATGGCGAAGGCGAAAAGCAAAGAGAAGAAGCGCTTCAAGAGCCGCCAAAAGAAGAATGTGCCGATTGGAATCGTGCACGTGAAGGCGTCTTTCAACAACACGATCGTGACGTTCACCGACCTGGAGGGCCGGGCGATCTCGTGGTCGAGCGCGGGGTCCCTGGGATTCCGCGGTTCGCAGAAGGGCACGCCGTTCGCGGCGCAGCAGGCCAGCCTGACGGCGGCCAACAGCGCCAAGGAGCACGGGGTGCAGCGCGTGGTCGTGCGCGTGAAGGGGCCCGGGGGTGGTCGCGAGTCGGCGATCCGCGCGCTGGCCTCGGCAGGGATCCAGGTCACGCACATCAAGGACGTGACCCCCGTGCCGCACAACGGCTGCCGGCCGCCGAAGAAGCGCCGGGTCTGAGGAACGGGAGGAACGCATGGCAAGAAACCGGGGACCGGTAGTGCGCCGCTCGCGGCGCTTGGGAATGGCGCTCGACCCCAAGTCGGAACGCCAGCTGGACAAGCGCCCCTACGCGCCCGGCCAGCACGGCAAGACGCAGCGGCCGAAGAAGATGGTCGGCTACGCCCTGCAAGTGCAGGAGAAGCAGCGCGCCCGTTTCATGTATGATGTACTTGAGCGTCAGTTCCGTAACTACTACGCGCGCGCGGCGCGAATGCCGGGCGTAGTGGGTGACAACCTGCTCAGCCTGTTGGAACGGCGTCTCGACAACGTCGTGTTTCGCTTGGGCTTTGCTGTCTCTCGGCGGCAGGCCCGGCAGATCGTCAATCACGGCCATGTGCAGGTCAATGGCGGGAAAGTCGACATTCCGTCGTACTTGGTGCGGTCGGGGGATGTCGTGGAGATTCGAGACAAGAGTCGCGACCACGGCGGGATTCATCGAGCCTTGGAGGCACCGGTTTCGCCAGCGCCTCCGGGATGGTTGGAGCAGTCGGCGGAGGATCGTCGGGGACGGGTTCTGAGCGAGCCGTCGAAAGAAGACCTCGAGAGTACCCAGATCAACGCGCAGTTGATCGTCGAGCTGTATTCAAGGTAGAGCCGGACGCGGGCCGGGCCGGCTTGCGCCGGAGAACAGGGAAGAGGCAGATATCGCATGTGGAAAGGTTTCCAGAAGCCAAAGCGGCTGGCCGTGAATTCGGATTCGCTGGAGGACACGTACGGCAGCTTCAGCGCGCAGCCGTTTGAACGCGGCTTCGGCACGACGATCGGCAATTCGCTGCGCCGGGCGCTGCTCAGTTCGATCGAAGGCGCGGCCATCACAGCCGTGCGGATCGAGGGCATTTCGCACGAGTTCAGTCCGATTCCGCGCGTGGTCGAGGACGCGACCGACATCATCCTGAATCTGAAGCAGATTCCCCTCCAGTTGCACGGCGAGGGCACGCGAACCATCCGTCTGCGAACGACCGAGCCCGGGGAAGTCTACAGCTCCGCCATCGAGGCGGGCTCGGACGTGGTCATCCTGAATCCGGACGTGTACATCGCGACGGTTAGCGATGAAGGCATTCTCGACATTGAGATGCGTGTCAAGCTCGGCCGCGGCTACGTCTCGGCAGAGAAGAACTACGACGAGGACTTGGCAGTTGGCTACATCCCGATCGATTCCGTTCATTCGCCCGTGCATCGCGTGAAGTTCGGCGTTGAGTCGGCGCGTCTGGGCCAGATGACCGACTACGAGAAGCTGAACCTGGAACTGTGGACCAACGGGTCCGTGACTCCCCAAGACGCGGTCGGACTGGCCGCCAAGCTGGTGAAGGACCATATGCAGATCTTCATCAACTTCGAGGAGGAGGCCAGCCTCGAGGAAGCGCCGGTGGATCTGCAGGGCGATCGCTACACCGAGCACCTCAACAAGTCAGTGGAGGACCTGGAACTGTCGGTGCGGTCGTACAATTGCTTGATGAACGCCAACATCCGCACGATCGGCGATCTCGTCCTGACGACCGAAGCCGACATGATGAAGACCAAGAACTTCGGACGGAAGTCGCTGATCGAGATCAACGAAATCCTGGACTCGATGGGATTGCATCTGGGCATGCGCCAGGACGAGCATGGACGCTTGATCCCGAGGCAGTCCAGCGGGGATCAGAGCTAGCGGGGAGCGACAGCAATGCGGCATCGGAAAGGCGGCTTCAAGCTCCAGCGCGATCCCTCGGGACGCAAGGCGCTGCTGCGCGGGTTGACCACCAGCGTGATCCAGCACGGCCGGATCAAGACCACCGTCGCCAAGGCCAAGGCAGTGCGCCCGCGGGTCGAGCGGATCATCACCTTGGCCAAGCGCGACACGCTGCATGCCAGGCGTCAGGCCGCAGCCTACCTGTACGATCCCGGCGCGGTGAAGACACTCTTCGACACCCTCGGCCCGAGATTCGCGGACCGGGCCGGCGGGTACACCAGGATCGTGCGGTTGGGGCCGCGCCAAGGCGACGGCGCAGAGGTGGCGATCCTCGAGTTGCTGGGTTCGCAGATCACGAGAACCTCCGAAGACAAGAAGAAGCGCCGCGAAGCCCGCATGCAGCAGAGTCAGGAAGAGACTCCGGACGTGTCGGACGACGGGGCGGAAGAGAAAACATAGGGAAGTTGCTGACCGGAGGGCTTCAGTCGAGGCCTAGACAGCGCCTCCGGACGGGGGTGGCTTTGGCATGCGCAGCCGTGGTGTGCGGCGGTTCCTGCAGTAGCCTGAATCCGGAGGGCGAGCGGCTCGCCGCCTCGGTCAATGGCGAACGGGTCACTTTCGCCGACTTGGAGCGCTACGAAGCGATCCAACTCCTGAGTGGCCGCGGGGCCGAGCGACATCCGAGCCCGGAGCAAGAGCAGCTCCAACGGCTGACCATGCTCCGAGAGCTCGTCGACCAGCGGCTACTCCTGCAGAAAGCCGACGCCCAGGGTTTGATGGCCGCTGACGCGGAAGTTGAAGCGGTGATCGACCGCTACCGCGTGCCCTACAGGACGCCGGACGAGTTCGACGAGCACTTGACGGCCGAAGGCATTGATCCGGCGGACCTGCGCGTCGAGATCCGGCGGCAACTGACCGTCGAGAAGCTCTTGGTCCGGGAGGTGTCGTCTCGCGTCAAGATTGACGAGTCCGCGATGCGGGAATACTACGACAGCAATCTCGCGGCGTTCACGGTGCCCGAGGACAATCTGCATCTGGCCCAGATTCTCGTCGGGGAATCGCAAGTGTCGCCGATCCCGAACCTGCGCAATGACGACGCGACGGGCCTGGACGCCGCCCGGCGCAAGATCCGTCGCATCCAGGACGAGCTCGAGAGTGGCGAGGACTTTGAAGAACTGGCCGCGCTGTACTCGGAAGATCCCGCCTCGGCCACCAACGGTGGCGACATGGGTTTCATTCCCCTCTCGTCCCTGGGAGAGGCCGATATCCGGTTGCGCCGTGCTCTGATCGGCCTGCAGCCGGGCGCGACCTCGGGGATTGTCGAGACCGACGGTGAATTCCGGATCTTGCGGTTGCTTTCGATCGAGCCGGCGGGCCGGCAAGAGTTCGAGGATCCCGAGGTCCAGGCGTCGATCCGGGAGCTGCTGGCCAACCGCTTGGAGCAGCTCCTGCGGACGGCCTTCTACGAGATGGAGCGAAGCGGCGCCGAGATCCACAACCACTTGGCGGAACGCATCGCCGCCGAGTACGGCTTGGCCAACTGAGTCAGCCAAGCGCGTGATATACTCCTGTTTTCGGTGCATGTCGCAGACGGCATCCTTCCTGTGACCGGCTGCGTGGCCGCGCACATAGCGAGTTCGGCGTGCCTATTCATCTCTTCCCGCAACGTTCAGGTTGCGGAGGCTTCCAAGGTGGGACTGGCGGCGGCGGCGGCCTTCGTGGTGTCGACGATCCAGTTCCCGGTAGCGGGCCTGCCTGCGCATTTCGGGCTGTACGGCCTGCTGGGAATTCTCCTGGGGAAGCGAGCTTTCGCGGCGCTCTACGTATGCCTGCTTTTCCAGTCCTTGCTGCTGCAACATGGCGGCTTGGTGTCGCTGGGGGTGAACGCGATGAACATGGGGATCGGGGCCTGGGCCGGCTGGCTGGCCTGGAAGCTCTTGCCCGGGCGGATTGGGTGGCGCGCCGCAGCCGCAGGTTTCCTCGGGGCGGTCTTGCCCGCGCTGTTGCTCGCTTGGGAGTTCGAGCTGTCCAATTACGGCAGGGGCTTCTACGTGGTCGCGTCGCTGTATGCGGTGGTAGCCGTGCTGGAAGGGGCCCTGACAGCACTCGCGGTCGGGTTTCTGCAGCGTGCGAAGCCGGAAATCCTGTCGTCGGCCGCTGGCTGAGGCGCTGGCGAATCGGAGCCCTTTGGCTCTGCGCGCCGCTACTCGCGCAGGCTCACGGCCTGCAGGTCGAGATTGATCCTGCCTCCCGAGCCGTGACCGTCCGGTGCCTCTACTCTAACGGCGAGTCTGCCGATGCGGAGGTTCAGGTCTACTCTCCGGACGCTGCGGATGAGGCGTTCCAGACGTTGCAGACCGATCCTCGCGGGCTAGTGAGCTTCGTCCCGGACAGCACCGGAACCTGGCTGGTGGTCGTCGACGACGGCATGGGCCATAGGGTTGTTCATGAGGTACCCGTCGACGGGGACGGTGCGCCGGAACTGTCGACTGAGCCCTCGTGGTCTGAGTCACTCCGGTTCCTGGGCGCGGCCGCTCTGGCGGTCTTGTTGGTGGTGTGGATTCGGCGCAACCGGGGGGCCAGGGCGTGAGAGAGTTTGACGGCGCGATCGCGGCGCCCCGGTCTCCGCTTGCACGCATGGATCCGCTGGCCAAGTTCTGCACGACCCTATCGACGGTGGTCATGATTTCGGTCTTCCCGGCCGGGGCAGGATGGCGGTACGCTGCCGTGCTGGCCTTGCTGGTCGCACTGGCGGTGTTGTCCCGTGTTCCTGGGCGGTACCTGTCGCAACGATTCCTGGCAGCATCGCCGTTCGTGGCGCTAGCAGCCGTCATGCCCTTGGCTTCCGCTGTGCCCGGGGCCGCCGACCTCGCGGTCGCGGTCGCCTGGAAGGCTTTCTCGGCCATACTGCTGCTCTCGCTGCTCGCGGCAACGACGCCGATCGAGGAGATTGTCGAGTCTCTGCGGCGCCTAGGCGCTCCGCGCGGCCTGGCCCTCACCGCCACGCTGATGCACCGGTATCTCTTCGTGTTGCTGGATGAATGGCGCCGGATCGCCAGGGCGCGGGACTGCCGCTCCGGGGGAGGCGTCAAGGGCGGCCGCGCCCGAATGTGGGCAAATCACGCGGCCATGGTCTTCGTCCGGACGTGGGAGCGCGCCGACCGCGTCGCGCAGGCAATGCAGGCGCGAGGGTTCCGCGGCGAATTCCCGCGTCTTCGCCAATCCCGGCCGGGGCCTTGGGAAATTGCCGCCGCGTTCGTGCTGCCGGTTTCCGTGCTGGCGTTACGGATAGTCTAGGTCCAGCCGCCGCACCCAGATGTTGCGATAGCGCACGGGGTTTCCGTGCGCCTGCAGCAGCAGCGGCAGTTCGGGGGCGTGGGGCGAGTATTCGCTGGGCTTCCTGTGGCGCATCGGCCCCATCATTTCCTTGCGATGGTGCAGCAGGACGCCGTTGTGGAAAACGGTCACGTAGGCGGGCTTCTCCAGTTCGCCGTCGTTGAAGCGCGGCGCCTCGAAAACGATGTCGTAGGACTGCCACTCGCCCGGCTTGCGAGATGCGTTGACCAAGGGCGGGTACTGCCCGTAGATCGCACCGGCTTGGCCGTCCGCGTAGCTGATGTTGTCGTACGAGTCCAGAATCTGGATCTCGTAGAGTTCCATCATCATGACGCCGCTGTTGCCCCTCTGCTGGCTGGATCCCCTGGGCGCTGCCGGCGTGGCCCACTCGATATGCAACTGGATATCGCCGAACGATTCCTTCGTCCGGTGGCTCCCTGTCTTCGGCACGAGTTCCATGTAGCCGTTCTCCACCTTCCAGACCGGGTCCATGCTTGTACCACCGCGACCGCGCTGCACCCATTGGGAGAGGTCCGTGCCGTCGAAGAGCACGATCGCGTCCGAGGGGGGCATGCGAGGAGTTCCCGGTTCCACGATCCTCGGGCGGGGCCGGGCGTCGTCATGGACCCGCCAGCGGTCGCCTGGCAGGAACGGTGTATCCGTGTAGCCGGTCGGGGGCGGCTTGGGATCGTCCGCCATCATTGGAACGATGGCGAGGATCGCAATCAGCGAGGCCGTCAGGGCGTATCGTGTCATTTCAAGTTCCTACGGGACCCTAGTATCCCACAGCGCTGGCCCCACCTCCCGAGCGATCGCGACGGCAGGCGGCCCTTCTGGGCCCCGTGGTCAGAGCCCGCGGACGATTGCCTGGCCTTGCCTCGGGAAAGCCCGATGGATGCGCGAATTCCATTTGGTAGACTGCAAGGCTACCGCATGGATTTCGTACCGAATGACGAGCCTCTCGTCACCATCTTCGAGTCCCGGACGCACTTGGCGACGATCGAGGCCGAGGTTGTCCAATCCCTGCTCGAATCGGCAGGGATCAGCAGTTGGATTGCGCGCGAAAACGTGATTCAACAGCCGGTTGGCAACGTGATCCTGAAGGTCCTGGAGTCCCAGGCCGAGGATGCCAAGGCGCTGCTACTGGATGCGGAGCGCGCGGCTGAAGAAGGCGAAGGGTGACCTTCCGAGCCTTGCAGGTCGGCGTGTTCGTCGCGGTGGCCGCGACCACCGCATGCTCTAACCCCTCGTCGCAACGCCAAACTGCTCGGCCCAAGCTCGCCGTGGTGATCGTTGTTGACCAACTGCGCGCAGACTACCTGGAGCGTTTTCGGGGCCGGCATGAGGGCGGACTGCGATGGCTGCTCGACAACGGCGCGTACTTCCAGGAAGCGGCGTACCGTCACGCGGCCACGGTCACTGCAACGGGGCACGCGACGGTGTCCACCGGCCGGCATCCTTCCAGTCACGGCATCGTCGGGAACTCGTGGCGCGAGAGCGACCGAGGCCCGGTGTACTGCGTGCGGGACGACCGCTATGTTGCGGTCGGGGGGCCGGGCGAGGGCGCGTCTCCGCTCGCTCTGCGGACCGAGACGCTGGGAGACAGGCTCAAGAAGGCGAGCGCCGGATCGAAGGTGTACGCGTTCTCGACCAAGGATCGCTCCGCGGTCTTGCTGGCCGGCCTCAAGGCGGATGGCGCCTTTTGGTTCGAGCCGGACTGCGGCTGCCTGATCACGTCCAGCTACTACCGAGCCCGTCTGCCGGATTGGCTCGCGGAGTTCAACAGCGGGCCGCCAGCTGCCGCTTATGCCGGCGAGACGTGGAGCAAGCTGCTGGACGACGACGCACTTTACGAGCGCATGGCCCGGGCGGACCGCTTCCCCACTGAGTCGGACGGAGCCGACACGGTTTTCCCGCACGCTCTCCCATCCGTGGAATTCGAGGGCGCGCTTGCGGCGACGCCGTTCTCCGATCGAATCACGCTGGACGCTGCAACGGCCGCTCTCCGGTCCGGCGAACTCGGATCCGACGACGACCCGGATCTGCTGGCCCTTGGCTTGTCGGCGACGGATTCGATCGGACATCGGTACGGACCTTTCAGCCAAGAGGCGATGGACAACCATCTCCGGCTTGATCGGGCTCTTGGCGAATTCATCCAGGCGGTGGAAGCGACCGTCGGGCTCGAGAACACGGTGTTCGCGTTGACGGCCGATCACGGCGCGGTGCCGCTTGTCGAGCATCTCGTGGCGCAGGGAGTTGCGGCCGAGCGCTTCGATAGCGAAGCGTTCTGGGCCCGGGCGGAACTCGCGATCGAGGAGTGCGGGGCGGGTCCTGCCAGCGAAACGGTCGCGCAATCGAATGGCAGGCAGCTCTACTGGAACGAAACCGCGCTGTGGGAGCGGGGCATTGACCGCGACACGGCCGGGACTTGCGTGGCGGACTGGCTGCGTGGCCAGGATGCGGTTGACACCGTCATGACCGCGGAGCAACTCGCTTCCGGGGGGACGACAGGCATCGCGTCCTTGTTCGAGAACGGATATTACGAGGGCCGATCGCCGCATGTGGTCCTGCACCTGCGCGAATACGTTCACGTGGGAGGACCGCGCGGGACGGGGCACGGCACGGCCCACGAATACGACCGCGACGTGCCGGTCTTGCTGGCCGGTGCCGGGATCAGGCCCGGAACGTACCCGGAGCCGGCGGGTCCCGAGGACATCGCCCCCACGCTCGGCGTCATCCTTGGCCTGGAGCAGCCGATCGAGCCTGACACGCGGATTCTCCGCGAGGCCTTGCAATAGGTCGCTTGGATGGCGGCTTCGATCGCATGGCGCAAGGGCGCCCAGGGACCATCGGAGCACAGCCGGCGCGCCGACCCGGAAACCGGCGTCACCATTCACCAGCTGACCGACCACCCCTCGATCAGCCACCCGACCTATTTCTTGCAGTGCTCGTTCACCCAGGATCAGGCCCACTTGGTGTTCACGGGCTATCGCGACGGCTCCGCCCAACTGCTGGAGGCGGGCTTCCCGGACGGCGAGATCCGCCAGCTGACCGGCGGCGATCCGATCCATCCGTTCTCGCCCGTGATCGCTTCCGATGGCAGCGTGGTGTTTGTCCGTGGCGGCAGCATCTGGAGACTTGATCGGGACACCCTGGACGAGAGTCGCATCGCATGCCCTGGCGGTCAGCTCGGCGAGTGCTCGCTGAGCCCGGCGGGAGACCGCTACGTGGCCGCATGCAAGCGCGGCGACGGCTGGGGCTTGGTTGTGGGTACTGTCGATGGCAGCGTGAAGGGCTTCATCGCGTTTGCCCGGACTGTCATTCATCCGCAGTTTAACCCGCTCGACCCGGATTGGATCGAATTTGCCGCGGATCCCGCGCCGCGGATGCACAGGGTGCGGTTCGACGGGACGGGCATGGAATGCCTCTACGACCATGGCAACGACGAGTTTGTTGTTCACGAGACGTTTCTGGGAGCGTCCCAGGATCTTGCCTTCTGCGTCTGGCCGTTCTCCTTGCGCCGCCTCGACTGGCGCACCGGCGACATATCCATGATCAGCGAATTCAACGCATGGCACATCACTCCGAACAGGGCGGGGACCAAGATTCTGTGCGACACGGTACATCCGGACATCGGCTTGCAGTTGGTCGACGTGTCCACGGGCGCGCGGGCTCCCGTCTGCCACTCCGACGCGAGTTCCGGGGGCAGCCAGTGGCGGCATTCGCGCTATGCCGTTGCCGAGGACTGGGAGCGCGCCAGGAAGGCGGCTGACAAGAGCCGTTCCCTGAGCTGGATGGAGATGGCTGCCGACACCGTGTACGGCCCGCAATGGACCCATCCGCACCCGTCGTTTTCGCGGGACGAGACAATGGCGGTGTTCGCGAGCGACCGATCCGGCTGCACGCAGGTCTACGTCGCCGAACTCCCGTAGTTGGCGCGCCCGCCGGCAGTCCGCTCGTCCATGGCAAACAATCGCCGGAAATTGGCGGTCGTGACGGTCGCAGCCTCTTCGTAGGAAACCCCTCGGAGTCCCGCCAGGGAGCGGGCCGTCTCAACGACGAAGCGCGGCTCGTTGCGGCGGATCTTGCGATGCGGGGCCGGGGTCAAGTACGGAGAGTCCGTTTCGACGAGCAAGCGGTCAATCGGAATCCAGCGCGCGGTCGCTCGCAGGTCGCCCGATCTCGCGAAGGTCAGCACTCCCGAGAATGAAAGCATGAATCCCATGTCAAGGCACCTCGCGGCCTGCTCGGAACTCCCGGTGAAGCAATGCATGATGCCGCCCAGGCCAGTGCCCGCCCAATGCAGACTTAGCAGGTCCAAGGTGTCTTCCCAGGCGTCCCTGGTGTGGATCGAGATCGGCTTGCGGCGTCCGGCGGCGATTTCCATTTGCCGGACAAACGCCAGTTTCTGTCTCTCGCGCGGCGAGTTCGCGTAGTGGTAGTCGATTCCGATCTCCCCGACAGCAAGGACCTGAGGGTGCTGGCAGAGCGCGTCCAGCCTGGCGGCCGTGGCATCGTCGAACTTGAGCGCGTCGTGCGGGTGCACGCCGACGGTCGCGGCGATGTCCGGATGGTCTTCGGCGATGCGGATGGCGGCCTCCAGGTCGGGAGGGCCGTCTCCCGTGCCGATCGCCAGCATGAATGAAACCCCGGCGTTTCGCGCACGGGCGAGGACCTCGTCCCGGTCAGCATCGAAGACCGGCCCGTCCAAGTGGCAGTGCGAATCGACAATCATGCGGCGGCCGCCCCGGGAACGATCTATCCCAAGCGCGCCCCGACGGGCGTCTTGTCCGAGAACCCGGCAAGGAAAGGCTCGCCCCGGTCAAGCGATGCCGCCACGATCATGCCCTGGGAGAGCCTCCCCATCATCTTGCGAGGCTTGAGATTGGCAACGACGGCGACCCGCCGACCGATCAAGTCTGCCGGCCGATAGGTCTCGGCGATGCCAGCCAGGATCGAGCGCGGTTCGCGCTCGCCGATGTCCACCTGCATCTGCAGCAGCTTGCTGGACTTCGGCACGGCTTCGGCGCTCTTGATCACGCCGACGCGCATGTCGACGCGGAAGAATTCCCCGATTTCAATTTCCGGCGTGTCGATCTCGATGGGCTCGGTGGCGGGAGCCTGGCCCATCAGGACGGCTTGCTGAGCCAGCGCCTCGTCCTCGAGCAGCTCCATGCGCTGGACCGCCTTGGCCACGTCGAGCCGCGGGTAGATGGCCTCCTGGGCGCCGACCGCGGTTCCTTGCTTGAGGCCGCCCCAGCCCAACTCGTCGAGCCGCTGGTCGGAGACCGCCCCGGTCTGCCCCAGCATCGTCCAGACCCTCTGGGCTCCGTCCGGAATGACCGGGGCCAACAGCACGCTGGCTATCCGCAGGGCCTCGGCCGCGTGGTACAGGGTCGTCTCGAGTTGCTGCCTCGCACCGGGCTCGCCGGACTTGGCAAGCGCCCACGGCTTGTGCTCCACGATGTACTTGTCAATGCGGTTGAGCACTGCCCACACGGCCTCGAGGGCTCGTGAGAACGCATACACCTTGTAATGGCCGATCGCCCCGGCGATTGACTGGCGGGCGAGATCGGGCAGGCCGCCGTCGTCGCCCTCTCCCGGCTCGGGCACATGCCCATCACAGTATCGCGAGAGCATCGACGCCGTGCGGCTTGCGATGTTGCCGATGCCGTTGGCCAGATCGGCGTTGTAGCGCTCGGACAGGGCCTCGTGCGAGAAGTTGCCGTCCTGTCCGAAGACAATCTCCCGCAAGAGGTAGTACCGCAGCCCGTCCGTGCCGACGATTTCCTTGATCGGCAGAGCCCGGACAATGTTCCCTTTCGTCTTCGACATTTTGCCGCCTTGGAAAATGAGCCAACCGTGCGCCCAGATCTGTTTGGGCAGCGGCAGCCCGGCGGCCATCAGGAAAGCCGGCCAGTACACCGAATGGAAACGAAGGATCTCCTTGCCGACCAAATGCACGTCGATCGGCCAGAGCCGCTCGTAGTGACTCTCGTCCGATCCTTCCTGACCGAAGCCGATCGCGCTGATGTAAGTCGTGAGCGCGTCGAACCAAACGTAGAACACGTGGTCGGGATCGTTCGGCAAGGAGATTCCCCAGCGCAAGCTTGATCGGCTGATCGACAGGTCCCTGAGGCCGGATCGCATGAACGAGAGCATCTCGTTCCGGCGCGAATCCGGCTGGACGAATTGCGGATTCGCTTCGTAGTGGTCGATCAGCTTCTGCTGGTAGTCCGAGAGGCGGAAGAAGTAGTTTTCCTCTGTGAGGTCGACGATCAGCGAGGGGTCCGCTCCCGCTGCTTCGTCCTCGGTCACGAAGGCCTCGTCGCCCACGTGGTACTTGCCGGTGAACTCTCCCTTGTAGATCGCGCCGTTCTCGAGGCACCGCTCGAAGATCTTGCGAACCGCCTTGGCGTGGCGGGGATCGCTCGTGCGTTGGAAGAAGTCGTACTGCAGTCCGAGCGCGTCCCATTCGTCGCGAAACGCGGCCGAAACGCGATCGGTGAACTGCTTGGGCTCAAGACCGGCCTTGGTGGCCGAGCGCTCGACCTTCTGCCCGTGCTCGTCGGACCCGGTCGTCAGGAACGCTTCGTCACCGAGCATCTGCCGGATCCGCTTGATCGTGTCCGCCACGATCGTGGTGTAGGCATGGCCGATATGGGGGGCCGCGTTGACGTAGTAGATCGGCGTCGAGAGATAGAACCTTGGCATCGGATCAAGGGATTTTCCTAGTCTCGCACGGCTGCCGCGCAGCTGCGGTTGCCGTGTCGCACGGTACCGCGCCGGACTCAGGATTCTTCCGAACGCAGGAACTCTCGATTCGCTTCGTCCCAGACGCGCCTGAACGGCACCCCATGCTCGCGCGCCCGCCGCCGGCAATCTTCGTACTCGGGCGCGAACGTCATCGACTCGCCGCCTGACTGCGCTGCCTTTACCCTGACCGTCCCGTACGACGTGCGCACTTCTCGCCAGGTCCGTCGCAGGGCCCTCCTCCGTGCGGGGGTTTCACGGATGCCCATTGTGGACGTCTCGGCGAACATCAGCTCGGCGAGCGCGGCCCGGTCCTGCGGGGCGGCCAAGACCGTCATCGCGAAGCCCGGGCGGTTCTTCTTCATCTGGACCGGTGCCAGTGTCACGTCCAGCGCCCCGGCTTCCAGCAGCCGCTCCAGCGCGTAACCCGCCATTTCGGGTGTCATGTCGTCGATGTTCGCCTCGAGCACCCAAATCTGCTCGGGCGGGGAATCCGCCTCTTCGGCCTCGCCGATGAGGACTCGGAGCAAGTTCGCCCGGTCGGGGAATTCGGCAGTGCCAGCGCCGTAGCCGCTCGCGGTGATGCGCATCGGTGGCGGAGGTCCGAAGCTCTCGCTCAAGGTGACCGCCAGCGCCGCGCCGGTAGGTGTCGTCAGTTCGGCGCGCGGGCCCGCCGAATAGGTGGGCACGCCTTCCACGAGCCGCGCAGTCGCTGGTGCCGGTACGGGGAGCGTCCCGTGAGCCGCTCGCACGGTCCCGCTTCCGAGATTGATCGGCGAGCACAAGACCTGCGAGACGCCCAGGGCATGCAGGCCCGCGCACGACCCGACAATGTCGGCAATGGAATCCATGGCGCCGACTTCGTGGAAGTGGACCCGTTCGACAGGGACGTCGTGGGCCAGGGCCTCGACTTCACCCAGGCGGCGGAAGGTCCGCACGCTAGCCAGTCGAACGTCTTGGTCGAGGTCGGAGCCGTCGAGCATCCGCTCGATGGTCGAGAGGGAGCGGTGCGAGTGGTCGCGGGCCGTCTCGACGTGCACCTTGGTCGCCGCCAAGCCTCCGCGCTTGACGCGTTCGGCGCGGACCGAAAGGCCGTCCAGGTGCAGCTTGGCCAGTTCGCTCCGCAGGGTATCCAGGTCCAAGCCGGCGTCGACAAGCGCTCCCAGCAGCATGTCGCCGGCAATCCCGGAAAAGCAGTCCAGGTAGCAGAGTTTCACGGGAGGCGCGCTCGGCGGGCGAATCCCCGCGACGGCGCTCATGCTATCACACGGCGCTCGGCGCCGGCTTTGCCGGCCCCTTGCCTGGCACGCGCTCGCCGGCCAATTCCAGGAACGCCTGCGACGCCTGCGACAGGGATCTGCCAGCAGGATAGACCAGGCGGATCGTTCTTTCCATACCCAGTTCCCGGACAGTGACCTCCCTGAGGGCTCCGGTTTCGAGCTGCTGTTCGACGCACATTTTCGGCAGGAAGGCGACGCCGAGGTTCTTCTGCACCAAGCGCCGGATCGTCTCGATTGTCGGCATCTCAATGGGCATGTTGAGCGGCACTTCGTGGCGGCGAAACGTCTCGATGACCCGGGCGCGGTACGGCGAGACCACATTGTGGGCGATGAACGTTTCCCCGCCGAGTTCCTCAATGCCGACCACGACCCGGCCCGCCAGCCTGTGCTCCGGTGAAACCACGAAGGTCAGGCGGTCATGATAGAGGCGGTAGATCTGCAGCTTGGGGTCGCCGGGGTCGTAACTGATCGCTCCCAGTTCGAGTGACCCGTCGAGTACGGCGTCGGGAATCCTGCTCGACAGGCTACGTCGCAGCTCGACCTGGATCCTGGGATGGCGCATGCGGAAGTCCTCGACGTGTCCCAGCAGGTACAGCGCGGTCGATTCGTTTGCCCCGATCGTCAGCTTGCCGGCGCGCAATTCGCGCAGGTCCGAGAGCGCGACACGCATCTTGCGGTCCAACGCCAGGAACTGCTTGGCATAGCCGGACACTTCGCGACCCGCGTCCGTCAGGCGCAACGCCCTTGACGAGCGGTCGATCAAGCGGGTGCCGAGATCCGCCTCCAAGCGTTTCAGGGCGAGCGAGATCGCGGGCTGGGAACGGAAGAGCTTCTGGCCGGCGCGCGAGAAGCTGCCTTCATCCGCCACCGTCTGGAAAATGCGCAGCAAGGCAAGATCCATATGCAGTGATTATCACATATCGAAGAATTATAAATTTGCCTTATTCGCTACGCTGCGTTCTACTAAGTTCTGGAGCTTCGATCCGATGTCCCAACAGGTGCATATCTTCGACACGACCCTGCGCGACGGCGAGCAGTCGCCAGGCTGCAGCATGACGACTCCCGAGAAGCTGCGGGTGGCCAGGGAACTTGTCGAGATGGGAGTCGACGTGATAGAGGCCGGCTTTCCGATCGCCTCGGAAGGTGATTTCGACGCGGTGCGGGCGGTGTGCCGGGAGTACCCGGGAGCCTACATTGCGGCGCTGGCCAGGGCTGTTCCGCTCGATATCGAGCGGGCCGCGGCGTCGTTGGACGGACACCTGCGGCCCCGCATCCACTGTTTCATCGCCACGAGCGAGATCCACCTGAAGTACAAGTTCGGCAAGAGCCAGGAGGAGGTTCTCGAAGAAGCGGTGCGGGCCGTCGAGCTGGCGAAACGCTATGTCGACGATATCGAGTTTTCCGCGGAGGACGCAACGCGCACGGAGATGGGCTATCTGTGCCGGATCTGCGAGGCGACGGTCGATGCGGGGGCCACGGTCGTCAACATCCCCGACACGGTCGGATTCATGACCCCGGACGATTACACCGAGAAGATCGCGCGGGTCGCGGAGGCGGTGGACGGCCGGGCCGAGGTGAGCGTCCACACCCACGACGATCTCGGCTTGGCGGTGGCGAACGCGATCGCCGCCTTGTACGCCGGGGCCCGCCAGATCGAATGCGCTCTCAACGGCATCGGCGAGCGGGCCGGGAATTGCTCGCTGGAGGAGGTGGTCGCGATCATGAAGGTCCGGGGCGACCGCGTCCCATTCCATTGCGCGATCGATGCGGGGCGGCTCTATGGAGCCAGCCGGACGCTGACCGAATGCATCAGCTTCGGGCCGCAACCCAACAAGGCGATTGTCGGCCGCAACGCGTTTGCCCACGAAGCCGGAATCCATCAAGACGGATTCCTCAAGCACCATTCGACGTACGAGATCATGACGCCGGAGTCGGTTGGCGTACCCTCTTCGCAGCTGATTCTCGGCAAGCACAGCGGGCGCCATGCGCTGCACCAGCGGATCGCGGACCTCGGTTACGGGAACCTGGACCGCGAGCAGACGCGGGTGGTGTACGAGGCCTTCACGCGGCTTGCCGATACCCGCAAGGGCCTGACTGATGCCGACATCGCCGACTTGCTCGAGGAGCTGGGTTTCCGGCGTGCCGCGGAAGTGGTGGTGGCCCGCGTCTGAAGCCGGGCACTGCTCCGTGGTTGCCCGCTTGTATCTGTAACCCGCTCACAGATCGGGCCGTCTCTATATTTTCAGCACCGCAAGGCCTAATATGGCCAGTCGATGGACGTATGTATAGGGGCCCCGCTTTGTTGGCGTGGCATTGCTGGGCTGGAGGTTTCATGGCTCCCTTCTTTTCTAAATTCTTGGCCCTCTCGCTAAGTACTCTCTTGTTCGTGCCGTCCGTGCAGGCGTTGCAGGCGTCGATCCAGATCCGCGTGTTGGCGGGCGAGGGCGGGATCAACAACATCAACAACAACGTTGCGATCGAGCCGGTGATCGAGGTCGTCGACGCCGAAGGCAAACCGATCGAGAAGGCGACTGTGATTCTCCGCGCGCCGGCCGAGGGCCCCAGCGTGACCTTCTTCGGCGCGTCTAGGGTGGCTACGGTGACGACAGACGACCAGGGTCGCGTGCGGATAACCGGTGTCCTCCCGAACACGCATGTCGGCACCTTCCAGATCGAAGTCGAAGCCGAGTACAACAACATGTCGGCCACGGCCATCATCACGCAGTCGAATGCAGTGGCGCCGGGCCAGCCCAAACCCAAGCGGCGTGGCATCGGCTGGCGGATGGTCGCAGCGATCGGCGCCGCGGCCACGGTAGGCATTGTCACGGCGGCATTGCGAGGCGAGACTGAAGCGGCGTCGCCGACATCAATCCGGATCGGGTCCGTTTCCGTGGGGGCGCCCCGTTGAGAACGGGACCGCCAGCCCATACACGATTGCCAGGACCAACCACGAAAGAAAAGCCATGAAGACGTTCTCATTTGCGATCGCAACCTTGATCCTCGGAGCGGTTTCGGCTGTGCCGCTGGGCGCGCAGCTGTCCGTCACGGTCGAAGACGTGAACGACCCGTCGACGGTTGGTGACACCTTGACGCTTGAAGCCGACGCCGTCGGTGACCGCGTCGTCAAGCGCTTGAGACTGCAGTTCGACCCGGGCACGGATTCCAGCATCTCCCTGAAGGCAATCCAGATCCTAGGATCGAACGAATTTTCGTACGAAATCGAGGCAACCGCACTACCGATTTCAATCAGCGGGGATTTCGTGTACGAAATCCTGGTGTTCTACACGCCGAGGACTGCAGGTCCGGCGAGCGGAGTGCTCCAGGTGACGACGGAAATTGATGGATCCGAACTCACCCCGCGGGATACCGTATTCACGATCAATCTCGTTGGCAAGGTCCCGGCGTATTCCCTAAGCTACACCCTGCCCGGCGGGTCCGCCCGGAGTCTGCCCGTGGGTTCGGGGGTGGATTTCGGGCACCGTCCGACCGGTGCGGCTGCCGAGGCGACGATGGTCCTCCTCAACAGCGGAAGCCGTTACGGCATGGTCAATAGCGTGACGGTGACGGGGGAGTCGGTTTTCAGCCTAGTCAGCCCTCCGCGCTTCCCCTTGCGGCTCGAGCCGGGACAAAGTGTGAGCATCCAGCTCGCTTTCAATCCGTCGTCGACCCGCACCTATCGCGGAGAGCTGACTTTCAGCTGGGACGGGACTTCCCGGAGCGTGTCGCTCATAGGCATCGGCGGTGACCTGTTGAGCTACAGCCTCGCGCGGTTCCTGAACGGGGCAGTCGCGGGGCCGCCGGCAAGCGTGAAATCAGGAACGCAGATTGTCTTTGGTAGCGCTGCTACCACGGTCCACGTGATCGGCCGGAACGCTCGTCAAAGCGCGCAGTTAATCGAGTCGGCGAGAACGACCGGCCCGTTTACCGTCACGACCACGCCGGCGCTGCCGGCGAGCCTGGCGCCCCAGGAGGAACTCGTGGTCGCGCTTGAGCCCGCCCCTTCCGCACGAATTGGCGATACCGGCACTTTGGTGATCGGCGACGCGATCTTTCCCTTGCTACTGGATCTTCCCGAGTTACCTGCGGTCCGGTTCTCAATGTCCGGCGGAACCGTTAGGGGCAGCCAAGAAGTCCCATTGGGGCTGAGCTTGGTGCGCCCGTATCCGGTCGACATCGTGGGAGTCCTGGACCTCGCGTTCGAGTCGGCCGAGTTTCAGGGTGAGTCGGGCGTGGTCTGGTCGACAGGCGGGCGGCAAGCCCGGTTCACGATCCCGGCGGGGCAGACAGCGGCAATCTTCAGCGCCGGCGCCAACGAGATTGAACTCCAGACGGGCAGGACAGCGGGGCAGATTTCCTTAACGGCGCGCTTCGTGGCTGACGCGCTGGGCATCGACATCACCCCTGACGATGTGCCGGAAGTGCGTTTCAGCGTGGAGATCATCGCACTGCCGGAGGTGACGTTCTCGCTTTCCGGTGGAACGCTCGGCGGGAACGAGGAGGTTCCGCTGGGACTGAGCCTGGCGAGCGCGTATCCGGACGACATTAGCGGAACGCTGGACCTGGCCTTTGAGTCGGCCGATTTCCAGGGCGACACGGGGGTGGTCTGGTCCACGGGCACGAGGCAGGCCAGTTTCACGATCCCAGCCGGGCAGACGGCCGCGATCTTCAGCGGAGGTGCCACGGAGATCCGATTCCAGACCGGGCAGACGGCCGGAGAGATCACCATCAAGGCCCGCTTCTTGGCCGAGCCCACGAAGATTGACATCACGCCCGACGACGTTCCGGAACTGCGGTTCAGTGTCGAGATCGTCCCGTTGCCTGAGGTGATTTTCTCGCGGGCGGGCGGAATGGTTCGGGGCAACCAGGAGATTCCGCTGGGACTGAGCCTGGCGAGCGCCTATCCAGATGACATCAAGGGGACGCTGAACCTGGTATCGGAGTCGGCGCAGCCACAGGGCGGCGCTGGCGTGGTCTGGTCGACGGGGTCGCGCCAGGCCAGTTTCACGATCCCGGCGGGCGAGACGGCGGCGGTCTTCGCCGGCGGTGCGGCCGAGATCGAGTTCCAGACCGGGGGGACGGCCGGAGAGATTGCCGTGATGGCGCGTTTTGTGGCGGAGTCGACGGGCATCGACATCACCCCTGACGATGTGCCGGAAGTGCGTTTCAGCGTGGAGATCATCGCACTGCCGGAGGTGACGTTCTCGCTTTCCGGTGGAACGCTCGGCGGGAACGAGGAGGTTCCGCTGGGACTGAGCCTGGCGAGCGCGTATCCGGACGACATTAGCGGAACGCTGGACCTGGCCTTTGAGTCGGCCGATTTCCAGGGCGACACGGGGGTGGTCTGGTCCACGGGCACGAGGCAGGCCAGTTTCACGATCCCAGCCGGGCAGACGGCCGCGATCTTCAGCGGAGGTGCCACGGAGATCCGATTCCAGACCGGGCAGACGGCCGGAGAGATCACCATCAAGGCCCGCTTCTTGGCCGAGCCCACGAAGATTGACATCACGCCCGACGACGTTCCGGAACTGCGGTTCAGTGTCGAGATCGTCCCGTTGCCTGAGGTGATTTTCTCGCGGGCGGGCGGAATGGTTCGGGGCAACCAGGAGATTCCGCTGGGACTGAGCCTGGCGAGCGCCTATCCAGATGACATCAAGGGGACGCTGAACCTGGTATCGGAGTCGGCGCAGCCACAGGGCGGCGCTGGCGTGGTCTGGTCGACGGGGTCGCGCCAGGCCAGTTTCACGATCCCGGCGGGCGAGACGGCGGCGGTCTTCGCCGGCGGTGCGGCCGAGATCGAGTTCCAGACCGGGGGGACGGCCGGAGAGATTGCCGTGATGGCGCGTTTTGTGGCGGAGTCGACGGGCATCGACATCACCCCTGACGATGTGCCGGAAGTGCGTTTCAGCGTGGAGATCATCGCACTGCCGGAGGTGACGTTCTCGCTTTCCGGTGGAACGCTCGGCGGGAACGAGGAGGTTCCGCTGGGACTGAGCCTGGCGAGCGCGTATCCGGACGACATTAGCGGAACGCTGGACCTGGCCTTTGAGTCGGCCGATTTCCAGGGCGACACGGGGGTGGTCTGGTCCACGGGCACGAGGCAGGCCAGTTTCACGATCCCAGCCGGGCAGACGGCCGCGATCTTCAGCGGAGGTGCCACGGAGATCCGATTCCAGACCGGGCAGACGGCCGGAGAGATCACCATCAAGGCCCGCTTCTTGGCCGAGCCCACGAAGATTGACATCACGCCCGACGACGTTCCGGAACTGCGGTTCAGTGTCGAGATCGTCCCGTTGCCTGAGGTGATTTTCTCGCGGGCGGGCGGAATGGTTCGGGGCAACCAGGAGATTCCGCTGGGACTGAGCCTGGCGAGCGCCTATCCAGATGACATCAAGGGGACGCTGAACCTGGTCTTGGAGTCGACAGAGCCGCAGGGCGCTGCCGGCGTGGTGTGGTCGACAGGGTCGCGCCAGGCCAGCTTCACGATTCCGGCTGGAGAGACGGCGGCGGTCTTCGCCGGCGGCGCGACCGAGATTGAGTTCCAGACTGGAGGGACGGCCGGAGAGATTACCGTGATGGCGCGTTTTGTCGCCGAGTCCACTGGCATTGACATCACCCCTGATGACGTGCCGGAAGTGCGTTTCAGCGTGGAGGTCATTGAACTGCCGGAGGTAATTTTCTCCCAGGCCGGCGGAACGATCGGGGCCAACCAGGAAGTCTCGATGGGACTGAGCTTGGCGAGCACCTATCCGGATGACCTCGAGGGCACCCTGGCACTGGCGTTCGCGGGGACGGACTTCCGGGGCGACTCGGGGGCGGTCTGGTCGACAGGGTCGCGCCAGGCCAGCTTCACGATCGCCGCCGGCGAGACGGTTGCCGTCTTCGCCGGAGGTGCCGAGGAGATCGAGTTCCAGTCGGGCAGGGCGGCCGGTGAGATCGTCATCACAGCGGGTTTCAACGCGTTGCCTCTGGGCATCGACGTCACCCCCGAAGAGGCGCCGGGGGTGCAGTTCAGCGTCGAAATCGCATCCTTGCCGGAGGTGATCTTCTCGCAGTCCGGCGGGACGGTGAACTCCGCGGATCAAGTCACCTTGAGCGTCAGCCTGTCCGAGCCGTACCCCGGCGATGTCGTCGGATTCCTGGAGTTGCGTTTCGAGACGCGGGTTATCGCCACCGATCCTGCGATCCAGTGGGTCACTGGCGGCCGCCAGGCAGCCTTCCAGATCCCGGCCGGGCAAACGCAGGTGCTGTTTGTCGGGTCCGGGGTGGACAACACATTCCAGACGGGCACTGTCGCCGGAGATATCCAGATGACAGCGCAGTTCTACTCGGTCCCGGACATCGGAGCGATTTCGAACATTGCGCAAGCGGTCAACGCAGCTACCGACATCACTCCGGATGCGCCCCCAGGATTGCGTTTCAGCGTGATGGAGGCGGCTCCCGTGCTGCAGCGGATCGCCCTTGGCAACACGGCCTCGGGACGCTTCACGATGCAGATCACCGGTCACGCGACAACCCGGTCTGTCGATTCGATGGCCTTCACCCTAGCGGGCCGTCCCGGGTCGTTCTTGCGCACTCCTGACCTGCAAGCCGAGGTGTCGCAGAGCTTCGAGACCTATTACGCAGGGAACCAGTCGAATGCCTTCGGAAGCCAGTTCACCGCGACCGTAGAGTTCCTGATGGACGAGGGAGTGTTCGAGGACCTGGCGTCACTGGCAGTTACCGCGACGAACGGCATGGGCACCTCGAATTCCGTTTCGGTTCAGCTGGGCAACTAGCCGGGCCGCGATCGGAGACCTGCCGGGAGCCCAGCTGTCCTGCAATGAGCCTGTGGTAGCCGAGTTCCCCGGCAAGCCCGTCACGCGATTCGCCCCCAGCCCTACCGGTTACCTGCACCTGGGCCACGTGGCCCACATGCTCTACGTGTGGGGTGTCGCGGGCCTGGTCCGGGGCGGAGTCCTGTTGCGCATCGAGGACCATGACCGGCAACGGTGCAGGCCGGAGTACGAAGCCGCGCTGCTCGAGGACATGCAGTGGCTGGGGTTTCGCCCGGCGAACACACTTTCTCCCGAAGGAAGCGACTACCGCCAGAGCGACTGTGGCAGTGCCTACGAGGCGATGCTGCGCAACCTTTCGCGAGAGCATCACGTTTATGGCTGTCGATGCAGCCGCAAGGACCTCGCCGGCGACGCCCCGCCGGGCCACGATGGAGAACGGGCTTATTCGGGGCGGTGCCGGACGGCAGGCCACGCTGCCACGCAGCCTCACGGCATTCGCATCGCCTGGGATCCCTCCGCGGCCCCGGAATCTTTCCATGACGCGCTGCTCGGCGCCCAGTGCCAGCGACCCGAGCGCCAGTGCGGCGACCTTCTGTTGCGGGACAGGGTCGGCAACTGGACGTACCAGTTCGCGGTCACCGCAGACGACTTCCGGCACGGCGTGAACCTGGTCGTCCGCGGCAGCGACCTACTCGGTTCGACCGGCCGCCAGATTCGTCTCGCCCGCATGATGGGGCGCGCCAACCGTCCTGTCTTTGTCCATCACCCATTGGTGCGCTCCGCTGGTGGCGAGAAGCTGAGCAAGCGGCGGCGACCGGAGGCCGTTCGAGTACTAAGAGAGGCTGGAATGGCGCCTCAAGCCGTGCTTGGGCTGGCCGCCCGGGCCATCGGCTTGGCCGCAACCGCCCAGGAGATCGCTGCCGTCGACGCGGCTCAACTTGTCAGCAGACGGCATCCCGGCATCTTCCGATCCCTGTAGTCAGGATTTCGGAAGGCTTGGCGGTGCTTGAGCGGATTGCCTCCTGGGGCGCCCCCTGCTTGGCACTCTCAGCGAGACCGGCGCGCAGTGCTCGATCAGTCTCCAGACGCTGTCGGAACCGATGCGTTCCGCAAGCGTTTCGGGGTCTGAAGGAGCGACGCCCATCTCCTGGAATCCAGATCGTTCGCGGGCAAGCGCCGAACGCGTTCCTTCCAGCGGCCAACTCGTCGTGGCGATCAGTCCCTTTTCGTGGTTGTACCGGCTCCTGATGATCCCGCCGACTGTGTCGGCCACCCATTCTGTCCGGCGGTGCGACCCAAGCGAATCGAGCAGCAGCACGTCGACTTGCGCGATCCGTGCGCTGATCTCGGCGGCATGAGCGGACGCGTCCGCTTCCGTATCGTGGCGGCTGCGCAGGGCCTGCAGCAACTCCTGGTAATCGCAAAAGAAGCAGCTCAACCCCCGATCGGAGAGGGCTTTCAGTGCAGCCGCGGCGAGATGGGTCATCTTTGCGGGCGATCCGCCATGGAAGAGCAGTCCCTTTTGCGCGCAGACCGGAAACTCGGTGGCGAAATTCTGGGCAATCCGCAGCGCGGCGATCAGCGTGTTGTAGGTCGCGCGATCCTCCTTCGCACTGCCTGCGCTGAAGTTGTCGAATGTGGCCGTTCGAAACCTCGGCGGCAGGCCTAAGGTCGCGTACGGAGATTCCCGCTCGTCCCGCTGAAAGCACTCACAGCGCGTAGCGACCGGTCCCTGCGGGGACTCCACGGTGATCCAGGTCGTGCCGTCGCACTTCGGGCATTCCAAGTCCGCCGCCATTGCCTGACCGTCCTGACCAATCTATCCTATTCGATCACGGCAAGCGTGGCCCCCGCCGGCGCCGCGTCGCCTGGCTTCACCTGCAGCCCAGAGACAATTCCGTCGCGCGGCGCCCGCAGCTGGTTCTGCATCTTCATGGCCTCGACAATGACGAGGCTCTGGCCCTGCTCGACGCGGTCTCCGTTTGCAACGTGCACTGCCAGCACCTTGCCCGGCATGGGCATTCGCACCTCGCCGGATCCGCTCGCAGCCGACACGTTCTTTCGGCGCGACAATTGCCGCGGGTCTTGAACCTCGATCAGGTGACGCGACCCACCGACCCAGGCTTCCATCAGCCCGTCGTTCGATCGAGTGATGCGCACCGCGTGCTGGCGGCCGTCAAGCAGCACCGAAAAGCGGCCCGACCCGAGGTTGCAGACCTCGGCCTGTGCTTCGCGACCGTCCACAACGACGGACGTGCCGTCGGTCTGAAGATCCCGGGCGATCCCGTCGAAAAGCAGCTCGATTCGCTTCAACGGTTGCCTCCGTCAACGAAAGGCGTCCAAGTCCGCCCGCGGGTCTTCCACCGAGACGGGACGGGGGCCGGCCCCCTCCCTTGATCGCCCCGTCCTCGCGATGCTTCGACTGCAGCGAGCATCGCGGCCAGCTTCTCTCCGGAGGACAGCGCGGCGGCTTCCCTGGCGTCCGGCCCCAGGCCGCGTCCCAGGAAGCCGGTGTCAATCTCGCCCGCTTGGAACCGGGAATCTTCCAGCAGTTCGCGGAAGAAGCCCAGCGTCGTGGCGATACCTCCGACCACGGTTTCTCGAAGGGCCTGCCGGAGCTTCGAGATCGCTTCGTCCCGGGTCGGTGCCCAGGCGCACAGCTTCGCGATCAACGGGTCGTACTCCACGGGGACTGTCCAACCTTGCTCAGCGCCGGAATCGACACGGATTCCGGGTCCTTCCGGCCACGCCAGGCGGTTGATGCGGCCGGGCGACGGCAAGAAGTCGGCCTCGGGATCCTCGGCGTAGATCCGGCATTGCATGGCGTGTCCTCGGAATGTCACAGTGCCGGGCGGATACCGTAGTGGAAATCCCGCGGCGATCCGGATCTGTTCCCTGACCAAGTCGATTCCGGTAACCAGTTCCGTCACCGGATGCTCGACTTGCAGGCGGGTGTTCATTTCGAGGAAGTAGAAGCGGCCCGCGGAATCGACGAGGAACTCGACCGTTCCGGCGTTGGTATAGCCCGTTGCGCGAGCGGCCGCGATGGCGGCTTCGCAGAGGGCCGCGCGCACCTCCGGGCGCGTCTCGACGAACGGCGACGGCGTTTCCTCCAGAACCTTCTGGTGGCGTCGCTGCAAGCTGCACTCGCGCTCCCCGAGATGCGCGATGGTGCCGACCTCGTCGGCCAGGATCTGGACTTCGACATGCCGGGGCCGCACGATTGCCTTTTCCACGTACACCTCGTCGCTCCCGAAGGCGCGCTGTGCTTCGCCCTGGGCCTCGGTCCAGGCGGAGGGGAGCGCTTCCGGGCGTTCCACCAAGCGCATTCCCTTGCCGCCTCCGCCGGCAGCGGCCTTGAGCATGACCGGATATCCGGTTTCGCGAGCAATCGATGCTGCCGCGGTCGCGTCGCTCACTGCAGTGGGGGAGCCGGGCACGACAGGGACGTTCGCCGCCGCCATGATCTCCCGCGCCCGGGTCTTGACACCCATCGAACGGATCGCCGCGGCCGTAGGACCGATCAACTTGACACCCGCGCGAGCGCACGCATCGGCGAAATCGGCGTTCTCGCTGAGGAATCCATACCCAGGGTGCACGGCATCGGCATCGGCTTGCGCCGCCACGTCAAGAATTCGGTCGATATCCAGGTAGCTTTCCGTTGGGGAAGCCGGACCGATGGCGTAGGCCTCGTCGGACAACTGGACGTGCTTCGAGCCTCGGTCGGGCTCCGAGTACACGGCGGCCACAGGAATGCCCATCTCGCGGCAAGTGCGGATCACGCGAACGGCGATCTCTCCGCGGTTCGCCACCAGGATTTTGCGGAACACGAGGCGACCCGAGATTGTATCAACGCTGTCCGGCATGCCGCACGTCCGGGACATCGACCCCGGAGGCGGGACGCCTGATGGCTTGGATTCGGAAGGAAGCGGCAGGGCCGGAATCCCGGAAACGGGAATCGCGCCACCCCTGCCCCTACCAGTTCTTCGAGCCCGCCGTCGGAACCAACGCCTACACGATTGCCGGCCGGTATCACCAGGCGGCATACGACTCGATCAAGCCCTGGTCGAGATCTGCACGACAGCGACCGATTCCTGGACCCACGGTACGGCATCGCCCCACGGGCCTTCCCATGCCGAGGCCGGTACTTTCCTGCGTCGAGGACGGGTCGAGCTGGTGGGCGGCCCTATCGCGCTCTCTGAGCCGATCAATTGAGGTACAGGAACGAATTCAGATTGAACAATGCGAGGGCGAATTCCCGCAGGCTGTTCTGTTCCAGGAACGACTGCGCAATGCGGATTTCGTCCTTCGTCGCCGGCCGGGCTGCCGATAGCGTGAAGGCGCGTCCCGCAAGATGCTCCGGATCGTTTCCGGTTTCCCGGCCGAGCCGCTCGGCGAAGCGTTCAGCGAGCTCGTTCGCGATCTTCCCGTTGAGCAGCTCGAGTGACTGCGGGGCGTGGGTGCTCGCTTCCCGGCGCCCGCAGCTGGTCAGCAGCGCGGGCTGGTCGAAGACCTCCATGAACGGAAGGCGCAGGTTTCGCTTGGCGATCAGGTAGATCGAACGCCGGCGATGCTCGAAGGGGTTTGCCGGAACGCGCCACTGGGTTGGGTCGTACAGCAGGTCCACGAGCGCCTCCTCCACTGGCAGCATGACGCTCTTGCCGCCGTAGGCGAGATTGAGATCTCCGGCAACGGACAGCATCGCGTCCCTCACCTCCTCCGCAGTCAGCCGGCGTCGCGGGCCCCGCCAGAGCAGCTGGTTGTTTGCATCGCGCTGCATGCCAGCTGCTTTGCCTTCTGGGTTCGACGAGGCCTGGCGGTAGGCGCTGCTGGTCAGGATCATGCGGTGGATTCGCTTCGGTCTCCAGTCCCCGGCAATCAACTCGTTAGCCAGGAAGTCCAGCAAGCCCGGATGGCTGGGCCGGCTGCCCATAAAGCCGAAGTCGTTCGGCGTGTCCACGATTCCGCGGCCGAAATAGCCTTGCCACAGGCGGTTCACAAACACCCTCGCCGTCAGCGGGTGAGATGGGTCGGTGATCCAATCCGCGAGACGGGACCTTGGATCGACCACGTCGGGCGGCAGTGTCGGGGCGTCCTCGCGAAGCAGTACCCCGAGCGGCCGGGGGTCGACCGGTTGCGTGGGCTTGGTGTGGTCCCCCCGAGCGAGCAAATGCACCCGCCCGGGGCTGTCCAGATCGTTAGAGACTGTAGCCAGCGTGGCCGGCGGTGCGGGTAGTTCGGCCTCCAGATGATCGTGCTCCGCTTGCAGGCGGCTCCGTTCAGCCCCGGCGGCAAGCTTGATTTCCGCTCGTAGCGATTTCATCTTGCCCGCGATCTGTTTCGTCTTCTCGCGCCATTCGTCGACGGACTCGTTACCGTCCAGTGCCACATTGGACTCACGGGATTGGCCGAAGTACGCTTGGAGACGGTAGTAGTCAACCTGACGGATCGGATCGAACATGTGGTCGTGGCAACGGGCGCAACCAACGGTGAGCCCGAGGAACGCCGCACCGATAATGTCGGTGCGCTCTGTCAGCACCTCGTTGCGGCTCGAGGCCACCTCCTGGTTGCCCGCGTTGCGGCGCACGGGTCCGAGGCGGTGGAATCCGGCCGCGACGAGCAAAGCACGGTTCGTTTCCGATTCCAGGTCGCTGCCCGCCTGCTCGTCTCCGGCGAGTTGCTCGCGAATGAAGAGGTTGTACGGCTTGTCCTGGTTGAACGCGTCGATCACGTAGTCCCGATACCGCCACAGGCCGGGCAGATAACGGTCGTACTCGAATCCCTCCGTTTCGGCGTATCTCACCACGTCCAGCCAGCGCTGGGCTGCTCGCTCGCCGAACCGCGGGCTCGACAGAAGCCGTTCCACCAATCGCTCCCACGCGCCCGGCGCCTGGTCTGAAATGAACGCCGCGACTTCTTCGGGAGTCGGCGGCAACCCTGTGACATCGAAATAGGCGCGTCGAACCAGTGTGGCCCGGCCTGCTTCCGGCGCGGGTGGAATGCCCTCGTTTCGGAGCCGATTCAGGATGAAGGCGTCAACCGGTGAGCGGACCCAGTCCGACTCGATCGCGGGAGGCGCGGCGTCGGACCGCGGCTGGAATGCCCAGTAGGCTCGCTCACGCTCGCTATACTCCGCCGCTCCCAGGCAGGCGCAAAGCAAGACCAGAAGAACGATCGAGCGATGGAGTCGGCGGGCCACCAGAGTTGCCGATTCGATTGTAGCCAAGACACCGTTGCCCGAGCGCAAGATCCGTTTGGCTGCCCGGGCCGAACGTCAGCGTCGATTGGCCAGCCAGCCGCCACGGGTGGCTGACGAAACGGACTTCGCGAATCAAGCAGGGACTTCCAGGAATCTCCGTAGCGTGCCCGTGAGCCCGCTCGATTGAATCGTATCGGTCCAATCCTTGGCGGCGGGCGCCGGCTATCGGCATGATGTCCTTTCCTGACACACCGGAAAGCTGCAAGTGTCCGCACCAGGGCCATCCAAAAGGGGAATTCGGCGTCGGGGCGTCGCTGGCCGGGTAGCTAGGAGGCGATGGCCTTGGCCTTGCCCGAGCCGATCAAGGTGCTAATCCATCGTGTCGTGTCATAGTTCGCGAGGGCGATCTTCACGCTGATTGTCAAGGGTGTTGAGAGCAGCATCCCGACACCACCCAGCAGCCATCCCCAAAACACCAGGGACATCACCACGACCAAGGGAGAGAGGCCGACGCCGTCCCCCATTGTCTTGGGTTCGAGGATACTGCCGATGCACACGTTGATCGCGAGATAGCCAATTGCGACAACCGCGGCGGAGCCGGGACCCAACTGGACGAGCGCCATGAGCACTGCGGGAGCCGCCGCGACAAACGAGCCGATATTCGGGATGTAGTTGAACAGGAATGCCAGCATGCCCCAGAAAACCGGATAGTCGACACCCATGAACCAGACCCAGAATCCGGCCGAGAGGCCGGTCAACAGACTCGTTGCCGTCTTGATTACAAGGTACTTCTGGACGGACGACGCAAACGTCCGAAAGCCGTCCAAAGTCTTTTCGGCCGGTCCAATCGCGGCGGTCACTTTGGCTGGGAGGGAGAAGGCTTCCCCAAGGAGGAAGGCGACCATCACGACGGCCAGGAACACCTTGGTGACCCCGCTGCCGAACAGCGCCAGCGTCGCTCCGGCGAACCCTAGCGCGGACCGCGGGTCCAAAGCAGGCAGCAAGTCGCCCCAAGAATCGCCGAGGCCGAACCGAACCAGGACATCTTCTACCCACGCCTGCAGCGGTTTCGTCTGCGCCAATAACTGGGCTTCGTACGACGGCAGATTCCTGTTGAATTCCTGCATCGAATTGAACGTGACAGTGCCGATCAGGGCAAAGAATCCCAGGACGCTTCCGAGGACGATCAACAGGGCCAGGACCTTGGGGACACGATGCCGATGAAGCCAGAACACGCTCGGTCCGGTGAGGGTGGCCAGAAAGACCGCGAGCAGGAAGGGCACGACGATGTCAGCCGCGACTTTCATGCCCGCGAGCACGATCACGAGAGCTGCAAGCACGAGAATCGCCGAGCCCGGGCCTGCCGGCGCTGCAAGCTTGGGATTCCGGTATTCCGTACCTGTGGGGGGATTCGCCACGTGTGTTCCGTGCCTTTCTCAGCATAGCGCCGACGTCACGCCCGACAGCGGGCCGCCTGCTTCGGCTACACTGACTAATCCGCCTGGGAGGGCTCCAACTAAATGGAATCGTCGAAGAAGTCCTTTTTTGGACCTTGGATCATCGCTTGTTGCTTCCTTACATTCGGCCTGTCGACCGGCTTCCCCTACTACAACATCGCGTTCTTCTTCGATTACTTCCGGGATGGCCACTCGTGGACGCAGGTCTTGGTGACGACCGGGGCGCCGATCGCGGTGCTGCTGACGATCTGGATCGGCCCGGTGATCGTGCCGAGGGTCTCACCGAGGAAGCTGATCCTGATTGGAACGTTCCTTACATTCCTGTCATTCCAGTGGTTCGGCCGGCTCAGTGGCAACGAGTACGAGTACTATGCGGCGTGGTGCTTGTACATGGTCGGCTATTTTCTTTCGGGGCCCATTCCGCACCAGATCATCATCTCGAACTGGTACAAGCGCCGCCGGGGCATGGCGATGGGCATCACCTACGTCGGCGTGGCCGTCGTCGGTGCCCTCTGCAATAGACTCGCGCCGTACCTGACGAAAATCTCCCCGGACTACACTGATGCGCTGCAGAGCCTGAGCTTCCTGATGGTCATCGTATGGCCGTTGGCGCTCTTCGTGATCCGTGACAAGCCCGAAGACATGGGCCAGCTGCCGGACGGCGCTGAGAGCGCAGCAGAGATCGAGGCGGACAAAGCTGCCGATCTGCCGCTGGAACGAGAACAGAAGTCGTTTGGCGAACTCGGCCGGATCAAGGCGTTCTGGCTGCTGCTGTTCGGCAGCGCGTTCTCGATCGGGTCGATCGCGGCGGTGAATTTCCTGATGAAGTTCGTCTTTGAAGAGCAAGGCTTCACCGAGCAGGCGGCGCGCGACCGGATCTGGGCGGATGCCTCGGCCACTTACCTCATGTCGAGCATCATGGGGCGGCTCATGGCGGGGTGGCTCGCGGACCACTTGCCGCGGAAGTACGTGATGCTCGCCACCTACGCAATCGTTGCAATGGCTATACCGCTGCTGTTCATGGTCACTCCGGCCCAGCCGAATATGGTGTACCTGTTCGCCATCGTGTTTGGATTCGCGATGGGTGCTGACTATATGCTGATCCCGCTGATGGCTGCGGACCAGTTCGGTCTGCGCTCGCTGGGAAAGGCCATGTCCGCGATCTTGCCGAGCGACACGATCCTGCAGTTCTGGACTCCGCGCCTGATTGCGGACCTGGCCGCCCGGATCGCCGGTTACGGCCAGGCGCTGTGGGCCGTGTTCGGACTGGCCGCCCTCGGGGCCGTGGCAATCGCGTTGCTCCCGCGCAACCCCAAGGAGTAGCCGTTGGCTGGACCGGGTGCTGGTGACGTGCAAGGCAGCCCGGACAACGCGTGTCGTAGGACACGGGAGGCAGCCGCAGGCGCCTAGATGCCTGGAGGTGCAATGCGGTCTAACGGCATGACCGCCGTGGCTGTCGGGGGCTGACGCCTTCGGTCCGCACCGGCTGGGTGTTGGGGGCCGGGCCGAGGACTCCGGCGATTGGTCCGGGCCAACCGGCCGACCCAGGTCGCTGGCACGAATTGCTGTAGGTCCTGCAGTGCAGCGCGCGGCTGTGCTGGGGGCTGATTCGCGCGGCGAACCGCGAACCGCCTGTCGGAATCCGCTCTAGCCGTCGCGACGGGCCGAACTGATCAGGACCGGCGTGACGGGCACGTTCTGATGGCCTCCATGGTTCCCGGTTGCGACCCCCGCGATCGCGTTAACAGCATCGGTGCCCTCAATAACCTTGCCGAAGACACAGTATCCCCATCCGTCTGCAGCCTGGTCCTTGTCGAGAAACTGGTTCGTCGTGAGGTTGATGAAAAACTGCGCCGAAGCGCTATGCGGGTCGGGCGTGCGGGCCATCGCGATGGTGTATCGAAGATTCGCCATCGCGCCGGACTCGTTCTGGATCGAATCGCGCGGGCTCTTCTCTTGCATTGAGGCCTCGAAGCCGCCCCCTTGGATCATGAACCCGGGAATGACGCGGTGAAAGATCGTCTCGTTGTAGAACCCGTCATCGACGTACTGAAGGAAGTTCGTCACCGTCTCAGGCGCTTTGTCGGGATAGAGTTCGAGCACGATCGTGCCCTTGCTCGTTTCCATTCTCACTCTGGGTGGGCGTTCGGGTTCTGCGGTTGGCATCTCTTCTGGCTCCGTCTTGGCTTCGATCTCCGGTTCCGGTTCTAGAGCCGGTGGCTCTTCCACGATCTCGGGTTGCTCCGGCGGTGGTGATTCCGGCGGAGCTTCGGATTCCCCGCAATGCGCGAGCAGGATCACGGCAAGGCAGCCAGCGAGGGCTGGAATGATTCTGGCAGTCATGGAGGGCTTCCTCGGCGTTGCTGCGAAGAGCTAGCCTAGAGCAAACCCCAGTGTACACGAGCGCTTGCGCTACATACGCTTTCGCTGCCGCGGATGCCGCGGTCCACACCCCCGTCACACGGTCGAACCGCCACAGCTCGAGCCCGACCCGGCCGTGCAGCCGTAGCAGTGCTGTCCGGTCACGATGCGTCGGCCCGACAGCAACGCCGGAGAGAAGTCCCGGATATGCCGTGGAGAGCCAAAGCCGACCTCAAGGCCCAGAACCAAATTGAAATCGCAGTCGTGGAGACGCCCGTCCCAGCCCACCGACACCATCTTCCGGCACATTACCCCCCCCGCCGCTGCCGGATTGAAGGCGTTCACGAGTCGCTCCATGTACCGTTCGTAGTTGCCGCTGCGAACGAGGAAGTCCAGGAAGCGATGGATGGGCATGTTCGTGATCGTGTACAGCGAGTTGAACTCGATGCCATGGCGCGACCGCAATTCGCGCTTGAAGTCCACCTCGAGCGCGGTTTGATCCGGAGGCAGGAACGCGCCAGTCGGGTTATAGACCAGGTTGAGAGTCAATCCGCTGCCCGGGACGCCGTAGCCCAGTGAGTTCAGCTTGCGCAAGGCGCGAATCGATTTCTCGAACACTCCGTCTCCGCGTTGGGCGTCGGTTCGCTGCCCGAGGAAGTAGGGCAGGCTGGCAACGACCTCGACCCGATGGCATGCCAGGAACTCGGCCAGGCCGCGCTGCGAGGACAGCAGCAGGACCGTGAGGTTGCAACGGTCGATCAAGTGGCAACCGAGTTGGCCCGCCGCTTCCACGAACCAGCGGAAGTTGGGGTTCAATTCTGGCGCGCCGCCCGTGAGGTCGACTGCGGGCCGTCCGACTCGGCGGATCGCTTCAAGGCAAAGCTCGAACGTCTCGCGCGACATCGTCTCATCAATCCGATCCGGTCCCGCGTCCACGTGGCAATGCTTGCAGGTCTGGTTGCAGAACCGGCCCACATTGATCTGGAAGGTCTCGATTCCGGTTGCTGTCAGTGCGCCAACGTTCGCGTCCTGCAGGGATTTGTCGAATTGCTTGACCGCTGGCTTGCCGGACCCGTTGTTGAGGACGGGCAGCGGTTCGGGCGGAGCCTCTCGGGGCTGCGGAATGGATGGAAGAGTCTGGTCCACGGATCGTTACATGCTCAGGGTGGCCGCGGTGTTGCGCATCTGTAGGCCATGGATCAGCGCCGAGCCACCCTTGATTGCCGATGCGACATGCACCGCTTCGGTCATCTGTTCCACGTTGGACCCCTTCTCAAGGCAGTTCTGCGTGTAAGCGTCAATGCAGTACGGGCATTGGACCGCGTGGGCCACAGCGAGGGCAATCAGGCATTTCTCTCTCTCGCTGAGCGCGCCAGCCTTGAACACCGCCCCGTACCAGGCGTCGAACTTCTCCCAGAGCTCTGGAGCGTCTGCTCCCATTTCGGCGAAGCGCGCCAAGTCCTCCGGACGGTAGTATTCGGCCATTGTTCGGATGCCCCTTCCCGCCAGCCGTGTCGCTGGCCGCCTTAGTTGAGTATACGAATCGACTCCCGCGCGTCGTCGGAGACCGGTTTGGCGCATGCTACGCTAGCCGCAATGGGAAGGGGCCGGATGAGGACCTGGCGCGTTTTCCTAGCGGTGCTTCCGGGTCTTGCCGGAGCGCAGGTTCCAGACGGTTTCGAGCCGATCTTCAACGGCCGGAACCTGGCCGGCTGGTACATGAGCCTGACGAACCACCACGGCGACACGAACGAGTGGCGTGTCTTCGGCAGCGCATTGGTCGGCCAGCAGGACAGACCGGGTAACGGGGGAATCCTGCTGACCGACGAGACGTTTTCGGATTTCGAGATCTACTTGGAGATCAAGCCCGACTTTGGCTGCGACGGGGGGCTGTTTCTGCGTTCAAACAGTAGCGGCCAAGCCTATCAGGTGATGCTCGACTACCTCCCGGGCGGAAACGTCGGAGGAGTGTACGGAGAGGGTCTGAAGGGGCTGCAGGCGAAACGCTCCGAAGGTTGGGAGGAAGCTTGGAAGAAAGATGGCTGGAACGCCCTGCGAGCCCGGGTCCGCGGAGAGGTTCCGCGGATCGAGGTCTGGCTCAATGGAAAGCGGATCGTTGATTTCCAGGACTCCGAGAACCGTCTACCGGCGGGAGCGAGAGAGGGTAGCGTCGCCCTCCAGGTCCATGGCGGTGATCGTTGCAAGCCTGGTCTGGAACACCGGTTCCGGCGCTTGGCCGTGAGGGACCTCTCGACGGGAGAGAGTGCGGACCGCTAGCTGTCCGCACCGCCGGGCCGACGGGGCATGGCGAGTCCGACACCGAACCAGACCAGTTCCATAAGGACAATCCAGAGCCTCATCGCGACCGCCAGGGTCAAGGCCGTGCCGACGCCGACTGCCTGCCCGAGCAACAGTCCGAGAACGCCTTCGCGAATGCCCATGCCTGCCGGCGAGACCATCGTCAGCAGCGCTGCAAGCCACGCCAAGGCGTAGCAGCCTGCGACGAACGCGAGCCGGTCCCCGCCGATATCGGGAAGCAGGGCGCGCGCGAAGAAGGCCATTGCGAATGCCAGCAGAGTCCAGGTCGCCACGTACAGCGCCCAGATGGACAGGATTTGCCGAGTGCCGATCTCCAGTCGCCGGTACGGCTGCTTGAGCCGTCGAGCAAGCGGCTCCGCCCACGCGTTCAGGGCTCGCGGATACACGATGCCGCTGGCGAGCAGGGGCAGCACGAGGATCGCACCCTTTTGCCAGTCGTCCAGAGCGACCGCTGCCGATCCCGCCAGCCACGCCCCGGGCACCATCGCGGCGAGAGCCGCGAGAACCATGTCGAGCATGGTCGCCGCCAAGCAGGCGGGCGCGTCGACTCCATGCCGGCGGGTCAGGTACACGCGGCTCGCGAACTGCCAAACACCTCCCGGCACGTAGCGGCTCAATTCCGACTTGCGGTAGATCCGGAAGATTTCCCAGTACGGCACCTGGTGCCCGAACCCACGGATGAGCCTTGCCCAGCCCAGCGGCCGAATCAAGTACCAGGCCGCGGCGAAGGCGAAGGACGTTGCCAGCAACCCTGGATCCAGCCTCCACGGTTCGGAGCGGATCTGCTGCCAGCTCCCGTGGATCATCCGGCCGATGAAGAAGGCCAGGATCAGGGGAATCGCAATCTTGAGCGCGGGAACAACCCACCTAGTCACGGGCTTCCTCGATTTCGGGATCATGCGACTCGGATCTTGACGAAATCCCGTGGAGCTGGACCTCGGCGAGCCAGCCCGCTGCCAGGAAGACGGAGGCCACGACACACAGCACCGCCGCCAGGCCGATCGCTGGCAATGCTAGGGGGCGGTGGAACACGCGGGTGAGTGCCAGCGCGGCGAGCGAGCCCGAGCCCACCAGGCAAGCCAGCGCCGCGAATCCGAAAGCGTGCGCAGGGCGTCCCGAGAAGCGCGTCCGGAGCAACACGGTTCCGAGGTCGAGAAAGCCCTTGGCCAGGCGGCTGACTCCGTATTTCGATCTGCCGTGACGGCGGGGATGGTGGCGAACCTCGATTTCCGCCAAGCTGTAGCCGTGATGGGCCGCGAAAACGGGAATGAACCGGTGCTGGTCCCCGTAAATGCGCAGGCTTCTCGCGAGTTCTCCCCGGTAACACTTGAATCCGCAGTTCATGTCGTGCAGTGACAGGCCTGTGGCCTTGCGCATCACGAAATTGAAGACCCGGGACGGGATCACCTTGTGCCAGGGGTCGCGCCGAACCCTCTTCCAACCTGATACGAGATCGAAGCCCTCGTTCAGCTTCGACAGGAAAGCCGGGATTTCGGCCGGATCGTCTTGCAGGTCTCCATCGAGCGTGAAGACAACGGGGGCTCTGGTGCGCGCGAAGCCCGCCATCAGAGCGGCCGACTTGCCTTGCCGACTCCGGAACTTGACCAAACGGATCCGCCCGGGCTGGTGGAGGCCTTCGAGACGGTTCCAGGTCGAGTCGCTGCTGCCGTCGTCGACGAACAGGATCTCGTGGTCTGCCGGCAGGATGGCCTGAAGCTGGCGGGCCAATTCCTCGACGGAGCCCTCCTCGTTGTGGACGGGGATGACCACGGAAATCTCCGGTTGCGACGACATGTCAGGGGAAACGCCGATGATAGCGAGTCGGTCAGGGGCGGGCCAGTCCTGGGGGAATCGGTTCTCGCCGCAGTCAATTCTCCTGTCGGCCTTGCCGTGAGTTGACAACCTGAGTCCGAATCGGCGAGCGTGGGTCAAGACGCTCATGGAATTGAAACGCATCTCTCCCGAAGAAGCCCGCGACTTGCTCGAGTCCGGGGAAGGGTATACCTACTTGGATGTGCGCTCGGTGCCGGAATTCGAAGCTGGCCACGCTCCCGGAGCCAAGAACATCCCTCTCCTGCATCGCACTTCCTTCGGCATGCAGCCGAATCAGGATTTTGTCGCAGTCTGCGAGAAGGCCCTGGGCAAGGACGCGAAGATCATCACAGCGTGCATGAAGGGCCCGCGATCAATGCGGGCGGCACAAGTCCTGATCGAGAACGGATTCCTCGCTGTCGTCGATATGCGCGGAGGGTTTCATGGCGAGTCCGATCCGATGGGCAACCTGGTCTACCCTGGATGGGCGTCTCGAGGTCTTCCGGTGACGACCGAAGCGGGGGAGGACGAGAGCTACGAAGGCCTCTCGAAGGAATGAGCCGCGGCTGCCAGCGATACGGTTCGCCGGACACCAGCTCGATGACATTGACGCCGGAATCGCGGCCGAGTTCGGCACGCAGCTTGTCGGGCGTTTCGGTCAGCAGCGGGAACGTCCCGTAGTGCATTGAAATGATCCCGCAGGGTTACAGGAACTCGCTGGCTAGTGCCGCCTGCCTGGGCCCTATCGTGAACAGGTCACCAATGGGCAGCATTGCCAGTTCGACATCATCCAGGCTGTAGCCCCGTGGATAGGACGGGCTGCCATTGAGCCACGGATCGATCAGGATGGCGGGGTCGTTTTCCGGGTCCAAGTGGAACGTGGAGTGTCCCAGCCATGCAATCTTCGTCATCTGGAACAAACTCCACGAACCCGGAGTCCGTGACGCTAGCGTCGGGCGTTGGCCCGTCGCGGCCTTGGCACGGCCTTGCCCGAAGAGGAAACAGTCTCGCTGGCGGGCGGCTTGGCCCGTGGCCGGTCGCCGCCGGCAACCAGGTCCCGGACGGTATCGGCGAGGTCGAACTGCTCTCGGGAACCCTTGGCGAGCACGGCGTCGGCACCGGTGGATTCGGGTGCGAGCGCGAGCACCTCTGTATACCCGGAGAGGATTACTACGGGCTGGCCGGGGGCGAGCGCGCGGATCTGCCGGACGACTTCGTCCCCGCAGATCCCCGGCATGCGGTAGTCGGTCACGACCAGGCTGAATGGTTTGTCGTCGAGAGCTTCGCGGAATCGCTCCACACCCTCCTCGCCGCTCTCCACGATTGCGACTTCGTAACCGAGGTCTTCGAGGATGATCCGTCTCGCGCGCAACCCGTGCTTGTTGTCGTCAATCAACAGAATCCTGTGGGGCCTGCGATTGCGTTCCATGCAGTGGACACTATCAATGTGGCGCGCAACCGGTCAACAGTCTTTTAACTCATTGAAAATACAAGAGATATAGTGCTTGACAAATGCTCTTGACTGTGCCTGTCGCCCTCGCGGGAGACTCATTCGACCTCGCGCGGAGCCGTGTAGCCGTTGCGGGCCTTGATCTCGTACTTGACGCGCTTGTTGTTCTTCCCGGTCATGCGCATTTCCTGGTTTGTCCGGGGGTCGATCAGTCGCACGGTGATCTTCCGGAACGTGCCGTCGCGCTTGGTGTTTGAGGGCACATAGACGGCGGTGTACTGGTTGCGCATCAAGTAGTTCAGGCTTTGGAAGATCGTCGGGAACTGGCCGTAGAAGCGCGGAAAGAAGGAAAAGCCGCCCGTCTCCTTGGAGAAGGTGCGCAATTGGTTGTCAGCCTGGAGCCAGCCGATGCGTGTTATTCCGCCGACATAGCCGTAGGCGTCCAGCCTTTCCTTGAGCATCTGCCCCAGGCCAATCGAATGCACTGTCACACCGGCCTCCTGGACGATCTTGCGGGCCTGCTTGAAATTCAGGCGGCTGAACGTGTCCTCGCCACTGGAGAGCAGCACGACAGACTTGCGGCCCTCGATGCCTGACATGCGCTGAACAGTGTCGGCCAGCGCGTCAAAGAGGTTCGACTCGCTATAGGCGGCGATGCGCAACCTTTGCAGGGCGCCGCCGATCTCGCTCCGATTCTGGGTGAAGTCGGCCAGGATCTCGGGCCGGAGATCGTATGCGATCACCGCTACCCAGTCTTCGGGCCGCAGAGTTTCGACGAAGCCGTAGGTCGCGGTAAGCGTTTGGTACCAAGTCTCGGACCAGTATTGCTGCCAGCGGTTGCTGAACTCGATCAGCAGCGCGACCGTCGCGGGAGCCTGTGTCTGGCCGATACTGATGATCTTTTGCGGAACCTCGTCTTCGAAGATCTGGAAATTGGCCGGTGGAATGTTGGGGATGAACTGGCCCTTGCTGTCCACGACTGCGATGTCGACCGTGACAGCGTTCGCATCTGCGGTGAAGAGCGGCTGGGTTTCGGGCACGCGTTGCGGGGCGCGGACTTCGACGGGAGGCCTGTCCGTAGGGGAGTCGGGGACTCCGCCAGGACCGGGGATCGTGCCCGGGCGCCGCGGGCTGTCCGGCAGGGGCCTGCGCGGCACATCCCCAATTGGTCCCTGCGCCTGGCCGTAGGCCATCGCTGAAATCAGCAGCCCTGTCGCCCCTGCTAGTAGAACGGCCCTGTGCAGTGCTTGGCGTACGTTGTACATCGTGATCTCTCGCATGCCGCCGGGGCGGCATGCTGCCGTTCCGGTCGAGGCATCCTTATGGTAACCCCCGCAATCACGAATCCGGGTCCGCGCCGGGCGGGTTTACTGGAGTTTGATCAGTTTGAGGCTTTCAGTTCGAAATTGTAGATCAGCTCCGTGCGGCTGTCGAAGCTCGAGACGGTCCTGGTCTTGCTCTGATGCCCTCCCGCCAGAGCGCGGAGTTCGTAGTCGATGTTGAGGTCGAGCCCCTGGAATTGGTAGTTGCCGTTGTCGTTCGTATGGAACGACTTCGTTTCCTGGGTCCGCAAGTTCTTCAGTTGCACGATTCCGCGGATCCCCTCTTCGTTCTCGTCCATCACCTGGCCCTTCACCGTGCGCGTCGGATCCTCCTGCTTTTTCTTGCCGAAGCCGGGAAACTGCGCATGGACGACCGGGACCGCGACTGTCACGGCGAGCAGCAGTAGTTTACGACGGGCTCTGTTCATTGCTTTCTCTATCCTACTCTGTCGAATTGCGGTTCTTGGCGGCGCGGGCCTCTTTGCGGGATTTCAGGATCAGATTGGCGGTGGTCTTCTCGATCCCGTATACCTCCACCGTGCGCGACGCGCCGACGAAGCCCGGAGCCGTCACGCTGATCACGTACGTCGCGTCGCCCGCGGGTACCCTGATGCGGTACTCGCCGCGGTAGTTCGTGACGGTCCTGTATTTCTTGCGCGGACTCGCCTCTTTGTTCGCCACGACCTTGGCTCCCGGCAGGGCCAGGTACGAGCCTTGGAACACCGTGCCGAAGAGGAGCGCCCGCGGCTCCGTTTCCTGCGCCCCTGCGGCGTGCTGGGCAACGGCGGCCGAGAGCGCCCCTCCAATGGCGAGCCATCCGCGTCGGGTAAGGAGCCTTGGCGAGGCCATTTCGCATGAGTGTCGCATAGATCGCTTCGGCATTGTCATCGCTCGGGTTGCTGCTGGAAGGGTCCGGGAACGCCACCCGGCCCAGACGCCATCTTGTACGCTAAAGGCGGGGAACGCTTGTCGCGCTCGCTGCGCCTAACTGCGTTCGGGGTTGCTGCGGCATTGCTTCCGTGGCGGGCTGTGGCAGCGCCATATTCTTCCGCCACCGGTGCGTGCCCCCATGTAGGGCCCGCCGCCAGGTGCCAGATGTCCTGTCACTTGGGAGCGGAGCCGGACCAGTCTCGCAACCGCGAAACCGTACCCGCCTGCCATCGCGTTCAGGAAGAGCCGAAGACCCGGCCGGCGTGCTCGATGACCCGGGCTTGCGAGGATCATGACTCGACGATCCATCGGTTCCCCGAGGCTTCGTACCTAGCTCCCGCGATCATCGATATTGCGGATCTTCCGGAGCATTCCGCGACGATCCCGGGCACTGCCGACAGACTTGCCGCGAGAGCGTGCCGGCCGCCTTCGCCGCCTCCCAGGATTCTCCCACCAAGCTGAGGGCCGGAACTCTTCCCAGCCGTTCGCAATGGCGAGCGCGGGAGCAGTGCCTGTCCGCTCGACGGAACCGGCGCCTTCGGGCTGTCCGGTCGGTCCTTGCCTGTGGTCGTGGGGAGGTTTGTTGTGAAACTGGTGAAATTATCGTTCTGTTTGTTTGTCGGAATTGTGGCGCACGCGGCGGTGACCGTGCGCGTGCTCGACCCGGCCGGTGCGAGCGTGCCTGGCGCGACGGTCGTCCTGCGGGACGCCACCGGTCGAGACGTCGCCACGGGCCGGACTTCGCAGCCAGGCTCGGTGAGGTTTACCGCAGACGCGGTCTAGGCCGAGGTGCGCGCCAAGGGATTCCGGTCCGAGACCGTCAAGTTGCGGAGCGAGGCGATCACCACGGTCGAACTGCGCCTGCTAGCGCTTGACGAGGAATTGCTTGTGGAGGCTTCGGTCGCGCCGGTCGCTGTCGTTGCCGCCGAGGTGGTCGTGTCCGACGCCAGACCGATGCTGGCTTGGTGGAGAGCCTCCGGGGCACGCCTCACGTGCATGTCTTGCGGCGGGACGGCACCAATTTCGAGCCCGTGGTGCAGGGATTGCGAGAAACGCAGGTCGCGATGGTCGTGGACGGCACGAGAACGCTCGCGGCGGGTCCCGCCCGCATGGATTCCGAACTGAGCCACATTGCTCCGGGCAACGTGGACAGCGTTGAAGTCGTCACCGGCCCTTACGCTCTGGCTGAAGGGGCTGGCGCGATGGGCGCGATTCTCGTCCGGTCAGCTGAGATTCCATCCCGGTCGGCGCGGCGGCTCGGCGGCAGGCTCGGAACTGGCTGGCGAAGCAACGGCACCGGGCGCATGGGCCAGGCGAGCATCGATGCAGGCAATCCTGCCTTCGGTTTCAGCCTCCGGGCGTCCGGGGATCTGCTGGATGACTATCGGGCCGGCCGCAGTGGAGACGTGCCCGCAATCCGGGTACCGGGTGATGCCGCGACCCATCAGTTCGGTGCCAAGGCACGCTTGCGACCCGTGATCGATCAAGAGATTCTTGTGAGCGGATTCTACGACGAGCAGACGGGTGTCGAATATCCCGGGCGGCTGCTGACCGCCGAGCATTTCTTGCTGCGGGGCTGGCGGGCGAGCTGCCGGGTCGCCAAGTGGGACGGCCTGCTCACTGCGCTGAAGCTGGTCGCTTACCTCAACAAGAAGAGCCATCGAATGAGCAACCGCGGCAAGCCGACGGCAGTGCAGATGCCCGGAAGGCGGCCACCGTTCGCGCTCGATGTGTCGCTGCCAGCCGAGTCCGACACCGTCGGCGGTGCCGGTCGTGTCGAACTGACCCCGTCGAAGTTCTGGAGCATCCAGGCCGGATTTGCGCATTCCGCCTCGAACAGGACGCCCAGCGGTTCGTCGTTCGGTCGCGCGAGCGGAAGCTGCTGTTCAGCGATGCCGTTTGGGCGGGAACCGTCCTTCGGACCACCGGGGCGTATTTCTCTTTCGGGCGCACGTTCGACGCGGGCGAGGTTCGCGCGGCGCTCCGGCTCGATTCCGTATCCGCCGCAGCCGGTCGCGCCAGCGACTTCTTCGTCGAGCATTCCGGGTCTGAACTCGACGGCAAGGAGACCAATGGGAATTTCAGCGTGGCCGGACGCTACGCTCTTGGCGGCGGTCTGACCCTGGCGGGCGGGGCCGGAAGGGTGGTTCGAACGGCGAATGCGCTGGAACGGTACTCCGACCGGTTTCCGAGCACGCGCTTCCAGGTCGCGGCGGAGTTCATGGGTGCGCCCGGGATTCGGCCCGAGTCCAGCCTACAAGCCGATCTCAGTCTCGAATGGAAGGCCGGTGATTTCCGCATCTACGCCAGCGGCTACGCCCGGAGCCTCCGTGACTACATCACGGTCGCGCCGGACCCGGAACTGCCGAAACGCCTTTCCCTGAGCCCGGCGATCGCTTATCGGTATGTAAACGGGGACAGCGCTTTCTTCCGCGGCTGGCACGTCGGGGTGCGCCGGGCGGGGGCACGCCTCGAAGTCAGCGTGCAGGCTTCCAAGACCGTGGCCGACGACCGGGAACTCCTCGAGCCGGTGCAGGGCATCGCCCCCTTGGAGATGGCCTCGGCCATCAGGTACCGGACGCGTTCGAGCCGCTTCTGGGCGGAATACGGTATGCGCAACGTTCGGGACCAGCGACGAGTGTCGGCGACGAGGCTTGAAACTCCATCACCGGGCTTCACGCTGCACGGCACACGCTGCGGTGCTGATTTGTGGACGGGTGCGACGCTTCACGTGGGCATGGAGAACATCGGGGACAAGTACTACTACGAGCACCTGAACTCGCTGAACCCGTTCACGGGCCAGCGCGTGCCGGAAATGGGGCGCACGCTCACGCTGGGATTTTCTACAGTTTGGTGAATCCCGGTGCCACTCTACACGGAGGACTTGCGCCGGTATTTCTTGTTGAATCGCTCGATGCGGCCTTCCGCGTCGACCAGCTTCCGCTTGCCGGTATAGAACGGATGTGAAGAGGAAGAGATAGCGAGGTCGTACAAGGGGTATTCTTTGCCGTCGATCTCGGTGGTCTTGTCAGTTCTTGCCGCAGAGCGGGTGATCCACTCGGTGTTCGTCGTCACGTCGCGGAACACGACGTCGCGGTAATTGTCGGGGTGGATGCCTGCTTTCATCTGTGCTCTACCTGCGAGCCCGACTGCTGCCGTCGATGGCGCGCCGCGGGCGGAAATCGTTGCGGTTTCCCTTGATTCCAATATAGCGAACAGAGCCGGCTGCTAGCCAGTACGGAATCGCAGCGGTTTCCGGGCGCTAGGACATGGCTTTGCTTCCGAATCGGTCAGCGCCCGTTCGACAGCAGGATCTTGCCGCCGCTTTCCACCATGAGATGCACGCGCCCGGCTCCGAGCAGCTCCTCGAAGCGGCCGCGATCCCCGCCGTAGGTTGCCAGGTAAACTCGGCGCTCGCCTTGCCAAAGGGCGGCCAGGTCCTCGTCGTTGAGGAAGACGTCGGGAGCCCCTGGCGCGTTCGAGCCGTACTCGATGTTGTTCTTGCGGCCATTGAGGAGCAGCACCGGGCGATTTGTGTAGAAGGCCACCGAGGAAAAGGCGTAGTATTCGTGGTCGAGAATCATCTCTCCAGGCGGCGCCCGGAGATAGGCTTCGGCCAAGGGGCGCGAGGACAGGTAGGGGTCAAACGTCGCCATCGCCCAGTGGGCGGCATGCAGGACCAGCAAGGTGGCGCAGGCTAGTGTCGCCGCGGCCCGGCGCTGCGCGAGCAGGCATCCGCCCAGAGCCCCGATCGCACAGGCGGCAACGGCCAAGGCCAGCGGTCCGCGCAAGTACGCGAACGAACCGAGGGTGAGGTCCCGGAAGTGGCCAAGCGCGAGGGTGTACGCTTCCGGATTGCTAACCAGTGCGCTGGAAATGTCGCCGGAAACGGTCACGTGCCGTCCTGCGAGCAAGACGCCGATACCCGCGACCAGCGCCGCGGCATACACGCCTCCAGCCACCCGGCACGCCGCCCGGAGCCGGTGGGGCAGCGAAGCGGCCGCACTTGCGAGCAGCAGCATGGCGGGCGCGTAAGCCGGCAGCGTGTAGTATTCCTGGCTGGTCGAGGCGGAGAAGAACAGCAGCGTGAAACCGCAGCAGCAGAGCATCAGCATCCTGGTCCGGGCGGCGCGCCCCGCGACCCTGAAGCGCAGTTCGCGCACCGCCGGGATCAAGCCGCTCCAGGGGAATAGCCAGGCCAAGTGGCCGGCCCAGAACCACAGCATGGGAACCCGGTTGTAGTCGACCGGATAGCGTAGGCCGAGGAACCGCAGGACGTGCTCGTTGACGAAATAGCGCCAGAAGAATCCGTGGTACTGACCGGGTCCGCTGTCCAACCCGAATTCGAGATACGGGGGATGGCGCGCGATGGACAGCACGTGCCACGGAGCGGCGACAAGTGTTGCTGCGGCGACAGCTCCCGGCAATCCAAGGCGTCGCCACGATTCGCGGGAGCGCCAGTCGCCGCTGACCACGAGATACGTGCCGATCGCTCCTAATGGCAGGGCCGCCGCGACCAGGCCCTTGCATAGCAGGCCGATGCCCACTGTGGCACCGGCCAAAGCCATGCGGGCTCGCGCCCCGCGCAGGCTCCCTTCCTGCGCCCTCAGGAAACAGTCCAGCGCCAGCAGTGACGAGCAGGCGACGTAGATGTCGGGCATTCGCGCACGAGTGAAGAGGAACAAGCCCAAGCAAGCTGCGAGACCGATACCGGCGTACAGCCCGGCCTGGTCCCCAAAGGCCCATCGGCCGGTACGCCAAGCCAGCCAGCAGAGGGCCATGGCGGCCAACGCCATCGGCAGCCGCGCCGCCCAGTCGTGAACCCCGAAGAGAGCGTACGAGAGGCCGATTGCCCAGACCTGTCCCGGCGGCTTGTCGAAGTACGCCACGCCGTTCAGCCGCGCCGTGATCCAGTCGCCCGAATCGAGCATCGAGCGGGCAATTTGCGCGTAAGTGGAATCGACGTCATCCAGGAGCGAAGGCGGGCTGTAGACGGTACCCAGAAAGACTGCCGCGGCGAACGCCAGCACGGCCCAACCGTGCCAGCGTCCGTCACGCATCCAGCCGCTCGATGCGCCAGGCCTGGAAGCCATCGCCAGGATCCTTGCCGGGAAGGGTTGTCAGAACTCTTCGCGCTTTCCAGCCGGGACGGTCCCGGAGGGCGGTTCTGACGACATGCTCGTTTTCCTCCGGCTCGAGAGAGCAAGTTGAGTAAACCAGCAGCCCGCCGGGTGCCAGCGCGTCCGAAGCGTTTCTCAGGATGCGGATCTGACGGGCTTGCAGATCGTCCAGGTCAGCCGCGCGCAGCCGCCACTTGATTTCCGGATTGCGGGCCAGGGTTCCCGTGCCGGAACAGGGGGCGTCTACCAGGATCCTGTCGAAACGGGCTGTGAGCGGGAACGCTCGCTCGGCGTCCATTTGCAGCAGGCGGATGCCGTGGCAACCCAGCCGGCGCATTGCCCTCAGGCGGTGGAATGAGCGGTCTCCGGCCACGACGGGGCCGCATTCGGCGAGGATCCTGGCCTTGCCGCCAGGCGCCGCGCAGACGTCGAGCACACGGCAACCGGGCAGTACTTCAAGCGATTCCGCGACACGCTGCGAGTTGATGTCCAGGAAGGCTATGGCACCCTGGGAGGCCCTTGTCGCGGCGGCGGCCCTGCCGGAGGCAAGTCGGAAAACGCGGGGCAGGGTTGTCGGTTCCGCGACAAGCCCGGCCTGGCCTAGTAGCGGAAGGACGGTCTCAGAGCTTGCCGGCGGCGGGATCCGGAAGTATGCCGAGGGCTGCCGGAGGTTCGCGCCGAGCAGCGTTGCGCAATCCTGCCGGCCTAGGGAGGAGCGCCAGCGGCGCACCAGCCAGTCAGGGTGCGAGAGTCGCGCGGCTTGATCTGGCGGGGGCGGCGGGGGAAGTCGGCGAAGCACGGCGTTGGCCAGCCCCGCGGCGGAGCGCTTGCCGGCGCCCTTGACGAGTTCCACGGCCTCCGACACGGCTGCGTGGTCCGGCACGCTCCGCATGTAGCGCAACTGGTAAGTGCCTAGCCGTAACGCGACCAGCACTTCTAGGTCGACGGAGGGCAACGGCTTGCGCAGGCGGCCAGAGACCGCATGGTCAAGCTCTCCCCTCCGTCGCAGGCAGCCCATGACGAGTGTGGTGACGAACGCGCGCTCGCGTTCCTCCAAGGCGTCCAGCCGGGCCGAATGGAGCAGTTCGTCGGCAAATGCCGCGTCCCGCTCAACGCGCAGCAACACGTCGAAGGCCGTCCTCCTTGCCGCCGAGGCAGCCACGAATTGCCACGATAGCAGAGGCTCCGCCCGGAAGGTTGCGGCGTCTCTCATGATAAGATTTGCTCGTTGCGCAACGGTTCAATGCGCGTCGAGACGGCTAGGTGTGGAACCGGGCATGATTGACGAAGTCGAGATCACGATCGCGAGCCACCCCCGCTGGCTCCGCATGGCCAGGTCACTGGTTGAGATTTTCTGCCGGGAGTACCAAGGCGACGCTGCAACCGTGAGGGCGATCGTCCTCGCAGTGGACGAATCGCTTGCAAACGTCATGAAGCACGCCTACGGGGGGAACCAGTCGCGGCCGATCCGCGTCATCTGCCGGTGTGACGGGAGCGAGGTCACGATCGAGATCTGCGACGATGGGCGGGAATTCAATCCGTTCGCGCAGGCCGTTCCGCCGCCCGACGAAATGCGCCTTGGGGGGCGTGGCATCTTTCTTATCAGTTCGGTGATGGATGAGTGCGAGTACTTGCGCGAGGACGGGTGGAATCGCATTCGCCTGATCAAGCGCTTGCCTCTGTCCCTCGCCGTGTCGTGATCAACAGCGGGTCTAGGTCTATGGAAATCAATATCAAGAACGCCGACACAAACGCGGTGGTTGAAGTGTCTGGGGACGTGGACATGTCCAATTCTCCGCGCTTGCGCGAGGCGCTGCTCAAGGTAATGCGGGACGGGCACGGGTCGATGGTCGTCGTCAGCCTTGAGCAGGTGGAGTATGTTGACAGTTCCGGTATTGCAAGCTTGGTCGAGGGGTTGCAGGAAGCGCGGAAACGCAAGGTCAGCTTTCGGTTGGCGGGCCTCAACGACGGTCCGCGGCATGTGCTCGAGCTGACGCGCCTCATCGACGTCTTCGATGTCTACCCGTCGCAAGCGGAAGCGCTCCAGGCCTGATTGAGCAGGTCGGAGCCGCGTTCATGGCCTTTCTGGATTCGGTTGGGCGATACTCGATCCAGCAAGTCGAGTACGTCGGGCTACTTGCAATCCAGTTCTGGCATGCGTCGCGGCTCTTGCTGAGGATCAATCCGTTTAGCGGGAAGCGGCTGCGCTGGCGACGCGCCATCGCGCAGATGGCGGAAATCGGCGTTCGCGCGCTGCCAGTGGTGTGCTTGATTTCGGGGGCGACCGGCCTGATCTTGGCGTTGCAGTCGGGTGCCGAGTTGCGGAAATTCGGTGCCATGGAAGTGGTCATCAACCTCGTCGGCACCACAATGACGAGGGAACTCGGGCCGCTGGTCGCCGCGCTCGTCGTGATTGGCCGGTCCGGCTCGGCGATTTCCGCGGAAGTCGCGACAATGGTGGTGACGGACGAAATCGACGCACTGCGCACGATGGCGATCGACCCGATCGATTTCGTGCTCGTACCGAAGAGCGCGGCCATGCTGGTGATGCTGCCAAGCCTGACAGTGCTCGCGGTCTTCTCCGGGATCCTGGCAGGCGGAATGTTCACGTACTTCACGCTCGACATGACAATTGCCATGTACCTGCGCCGGACTGCCGAGATCTTGCTGATGCGCGACATTGTGAGCGGCTTGGTCAAGGCGGTGGTGTTCGGCACGATCATCGTCCATGTCGGATGCCTGGAAGGATTCCTGGTCACCGGCGGCCCGGAAGGCGTGGGCCGTTCGACCACGAGCGCTGTGGTGAAGTCGATCTTTCTGGTCGTGCTGGCGGATCTCATCTGCACTGGGTTTTTCTACTTTTTCTGGCGATGAACGAGCCAACGCTAGCTGGGGCCGAAAGGCGCTACCCTCACGAAACGGGTGCCAAGCCCGTGATCTCCGTTCGGGGCCTGCGAGTGCGCTACGGCGACAGGGAAGTGCTCGACGGCGTCGACCTCGACATCTACCGAGGCGAGACAATGGTGATTCTTGGCGCGTCGGGTTGCGGAAAGAGCACGCTCTTGCGGCACCTGGAAGGTCTCGAGAAGCCCGAGGCCGGCTCGATCTGCATCCACGGGACCGACATCGTCACCGCGTCGCGCAAGGAGATGGAGCGAGTTCGACGGCTGCTGGGGGTGTCCTTCCAGAGCGCGGCGATGTTCAATTCGATGACAGTCGGGGACAATGTTGCGCTGCCGCTGCGGGAGCACACGGACCTTGCCGAGTCCACGATTCGGCTGATCACGCGGATGAAGCTCCAGCAAGTCGGACTCTCGGGAGTCGAGAACCTTTACCCAACCGAACTCTCCGGAGGGATGCGCAAGCGCGCCTCGTTGGCGCGCGCGCTGGCCATGGATCCCGAGATCCTGCTCTTCGACGAACCGTCCGCCGGCCTGGATCCGATCATCGCCGCCGGCATCGACCGATTGATCCTGCGGCTCAAGGACGCGTTCAAGATGACGCTCATCGTTGTGACGCACGAGTTGCAAAGCGCCTTTCTCATCGCGGACCGTATGTGCATGCTGGATCAAGCCAAGATTCTTGCCGTCGGAACAGTCAAACAGATCCTCGCCAATCCGCATCCTCGCATCCAGCAATTCGTCCAGCGGATTGCGGACGACGCGGCGCCTGGATCGCAATCGTATGTAACGGGGTTCGAATGAGCAACGAAGCCAAAGTAGGCCTCCTAGTCATCCTGGTGCTCGCGATTTTCGTGACGACCTTCATTGTCGTGGCCAATGTCCAGCTGACGGGCGAGACGTCCACCTACAGGACGTATTTCGCGTACATCGGAGGATTGGATGAGGGTAACGTCGTGCGGTTCGGCGGGCGCAAGGCGGGCATCATCGAGACTGTGCGTCCCTGGAGCGAGGACATGACCAAGTCCGAGGTCGTTTTCCGGATTCGAGCGGAGATTCCGGTGACGCAGGACTCGGTGGCGACGATCGCCAGCCTCAGCGCGCTGGGACAGAACTACCTGGAAGTGTTGCCCGGAACGATTGACTCGCCGCGGATCGAGCCTGGCGGAGTCGTGCCGTCGGCCGAGGCGCTCACATTCGCGGACTTGACGCGGAAGGTATCGGATGTCGCCGATTCGGCGGTTGACCTGATGACCCGGGTCGACGGCAAGATGAGCGTTGTCGTGGACAACATGCTCGACCTGATGGCGAACCTGCAGGAACTGACAGGTGAGGAGAACCAGCGGAACGTCGCCAGAATGCTCGAGAACACCAACGCACTGGCCGAGGAGCTGAGACCGAAGATCGACGAGATCACCACCCAGCTCAGCGACACGCTGGATGAGGTCAAGGCGCTGGCGGAGGATTCCCGGTCCGTCGCCCAGCATGCCGATACCACGATTGTGAACGCGAATCGCACGGTGGAGGAAACCCGCGAGCCGATCAAGAGTAGCCTCGCTGAATTGGAGGGCACCCTGCGGGACGCCCGGCTGGTGATGGGGGACGCGCGGGCGCTGGTGCTCGCGAACGAGGACGACATCGTCGAGATCATGACGAATCTCCGCCGGGCCTCGGAAGAGATTTCGGAGCTGGCGTCGGACTTGAGGCAGCGCCCCTGGATCCTGCTGCGCTCCAGGCCGCGAGCGGACCGGCAGGTTCCGCCGGTCGCCGGCTCCAGTGCGCCGAGCCGCTGATGGCCGCGCCGGCCGAGTTGGGGGTCGACACCGCTCTGGACTTTCTTGCGGGCCGTGTCGAGCTTTCCGGCCCGGTAACCGTTCGCGAACTGGGTGGCGGCGTCTCGAACAACGTCGTGCTCGTGGAAGACGCCGCCCAGCGGATCGTTCTCAAGCAATCCCTGCCACGGTTGCGGGTCCGGGACGAGTGGCTTGCGGAGCGCGCGCGGATCCATCGGGAATGGGAGGTGATGCGGGCTCTCCGCGATGTCCTGCCCGCAGGCCGCTTGCCGGCCCTGCTGTTCCGGGACAAGCGCCGCTTCCTCTATGCGATGCGTGCCGCACCCGCCGGAAGTTCAGACTGGAAGACCCGCCTGCTCGCCGGGGATTTCAGCCCGAACACGGCCCGGCTGGCGGGAGCGACACTCGGCTTGATTGTCCGAGGCACATGGGGCAAGCCGGAATTCCGTCAGGCGTTCTCGGATCGTTCGGCGTTCAACCAATTGCGCACTGATCCGTACTACCGCACGGTCGCGATGCGGCATCGGCGTTTGGCGGGCGCCGTCACGAACTGGATTGCCGAATCCTCGGCCCGCCAGACCGCCTTGGTTCACGGGGACTGGAGCCCGAAGAACCTCCTGGTGCGCCCGGGGCAGCTGGTCTGCATCGACTTCGAATGCGCCCACTTCGGCGACCCGAGCTATGACGCGGCGTTCATGCTGAACCACTTGATCCTGAAGGCATTCCACCGGCCCGCGCTGGCCGCGAGCTACTTTCACCTTGCCCGTGTCGCGTTTTGCTGGACCTTGGGCATGCTCCCCCGGGGAGCCTTGGGCTGGTTCGAGGCATCCAGCATGCGCCACTTGGCGTTCCTCATGCTCGCCCGCATCGACGGCAAGTCGCCCGTGGAATACTTGCGGGCCGAAACCGTCCAGCGTGCGGTGCGCCGCTTGGCAATGGACCTGATCGACAGCTGCCCGGCCACGCTGGACGGTACGCTTGCCCGGGCCGGACGATCGCTGGCGGCGTACTCCGGCGGAAACCCTATTCGGCGGCCTTGATGGCCTCAAGCGTCTGGGCCGCCTGCGCTTGCATGGGGTTGGGCACCCTGGCTGCCTCGCCCATCCAGCGCGTCGCCTGCGGGATGTTGTCGCCTGCGATGTCGAGCTTGACGTAGCAGAATCCGAGCATGTACGCGAGAATGCCATAGCGCTCGCCGCCCTCGGCCTTGATTTCGTCCACGGTTTGCAGCAAGTGCCTGCGCGCAGTGCGCCAGCTGCCCTGCTGGAAACTTGCCGTGCCCATCAGGTAGTGGCCGAGCGCTGTGAATTTCTGCTTCGTCGCAGTCCAAGCCTCGTCCGACGTCCCTTCGGGAGCGGGCTTCTCCTCCATCAGCTTGATGAGTTCCTCGCAACGGGCGTTGACGGTGTCATAGTCCTTCTGCGTCAAGGCGAGCTGGGCGAGCGTGAACAGATACTGCTCATTGCCGGGATTGTTGGCCAGTGCCCGTTCCATTGCCATGGTCATGCCAGCTGCGTCGCCGGCTTGCTGGTATGCCACGACATACCTGTCATCGATTCCGTCGAGATACTGGCCGTCGGGGAAAAGCTTCACCAGCGCGTCCATGAACTTGACCCGCTCCATCGGCGGGCTTTGCGTGCCGCCGACATTGAGAGCCCATTCGGTATACTGCGCCACGCCAGCTGCGTAATCGACGGAACTCTGGTGAATGATCTCCTCGTCCTCGGTGGGGTCCTCCGGTAGCGGCGCGGCCGCATCCCTGTCTGCCAGCGGCTTGGTCGCGATGAGCGCTTCCAGGAGAGCGGGCCAGTCTTGCGAGTTGAGCAGCGCCTGGTTGTGGTTGTGGCGCACCTCAAGATCCTCGGGAGCGTACGGCAGCAGCAGTTTCCCGATTTCGGCTGCGCGGGCCCAGTTCTGCTGCCGCGTGTACAGGCCTTGCAGCTGCATCAGGACGTAGCCGCGGTACGTGCTTTCCGGATAGTCGTTCCTGAAGCCTTCGAGAATTCCGATTCTCTCCCCCTCATCTTCGGCAAGACCGGCCTGGGTTAGCACGGATCCCTCCGGCGACTGCGCGTCGATTTCGACGTTGCGCAGTTCCATGGCGGCCTCTTGGGCGGAAGCGGCTGACACGCCAACCAAGATGGCAAGCATAAGGGTGAGCAGGGATCTCATCTCGGGTCTCCAAGGAACCAACATGATATGCGGAACACGCGGGCGGAAGCAAGAACGCTTCGAGGCAGTCCTCGCCAGAATCGGGTGGAGTGGCACCTACCGCCAGGCAAGACGGTAGCTCTTCGTGCCACCCTGTCCGTGGAAAGCGAGTGAAAGCCCGTCCCTGGAATGCTGGGCCTCGATCCAGCCGCAGTCGATCTGGGGGTCGAAGGGGAAGCCTGCGGCGGGCAAGGCGATCCGATGGACACGGCTGACTCGCTCAAGAGCGAATGCGTGGTCATGGGCGGTGACGATCGCCTCGATACACCGATGGCGCTCGGCGATTCCGGCAAGGAGGTCGAAGTCCCGGCAGCCCGCGCTAGTTGACTCGCCGGGATGATGCACGAAGAGGATGGTTCGCGGCGTCGACTCGGCCTGCAGCGCTTGATCGAGCCATTCGAGTTGCTGGTCGCCGATCTCGCCGCCAACATGCTGCGGATCGATCTGGGAGTCTAGTTGCACGAATCGAAAAGGTGGCTGGTGCACCACGGCTGCCATCCAATCCGGCCCTGGTCCTTTCCGATTCCCCAAAACAGCCAGCATGTTGTCACGACGGTCGTGATTGCCGACGCCGATTACGAACGGGACTGACTCCAGAACCGGGCGCACGATCGATTGGAAACGGAGGTAGTCCGCAGTCGAGCCGACCGACCAAGAGATGTCGCCGTTGACCAGAACCCCATTGGGTTCGGCGGCCGCGATTTCGCGGACGATGCGCTCCAACCGCGCTGCCGGCCGCCAGCCCCGGTAATCGGCGCCAGCATCCGCGTTGATGTGGGTGTCCGCGACCCACGCCCAGCTAGCCCGCGTCGTCTCCGCGAGCGAGCAGGAGTAATAGAGGCCTGATCCGAACTGTCGCGCGAGCGCCGGCGCGGCCTCTCCCAGGATCACCGTTGCGGCAGCGACGCTACTCGCCGAGGATGTCGAACGTCGTCGTTCCGGCCACGCGCACCTTCGAGTAGACCTTGACCCACTCCGTATGGGCTTCGTGGTCAGCGTAGACCGCGAGGGCGTTCTCGTCCGCCATCTCCATGCAAACGCCCCACTGGCGCTCCATGGGTTGGGCCTGGTTGCGGCCGAACTGCCGCAGGGGCCGGCGCAGTTTTCCAAGCCAGACCTTGCTCAGGCCGTCGATCTTGCTGGGAAGTTCGTTCGTCGCCTTCTTGAACGCCGCCCAATCAGCGTCGCTGGCGCCGTCTATCACGGTGAATGCGAAGCAGTGCATCAAGGCCTTCTCGCCAGCTGGCGCGCTAGCGGGAAGCACAACCAGTGCGGCGAGCAATGCGATGGTGAGGATGGCAAGAGATCTCATGAGGTCTATGATAGCCCAGCAGCGCGGCCGCGGGATACACTGGCTTTCGTGCCTCGATTGCTGCTGGTTCTCGTCCTGGCGCTGGGCCTCCGCGCGGCCGAGCACCCCAACATCCTGTTCGTGTACACGGACGACCAAGCCGGGTGGGCTCTGGAGCTCTCGGGCCATCCGCATGCTTCCACGCCGAACATGGACAGCCTGTTCAAGCGTGGCGCCTACCTGCCGAACTCGTTCACGGTGACTCCGGTCTGCAGCCCTTCGCGCGCCAGCCTGATCACGAGCCGCTATGGCAGCGAGCTCGGATTGACGGACTGGCTCCATCCCGGGCGCGAACCGTACATGGGGATCGAGGCGAGCGCATTGACGTGGCCCGAAGTCCTGCAGCAAGCCGGCTACAGCACCGGGCTCGTGGGCAAGTGGCACCTTGGCTTGCTGGACGAGCACCATCCCACGAAGCACGGCTACGGTTACTTCATGGGATTCAGGGGAGGCGGCACGACGCCCGCAGATCCCATCCTCGAGAAGGGCGGCGAGAAGCGCAGGTTCAAGGGATTGACGGCGGACGTGTTGACGAACGAGGCTCTGGAATTCCTCGAACGCGAGAAGGACGGCCCGTTCTTGCTTTCCCTGCACTACCGGGCGCCGCACGCGCGTTGGCTACCCGTGGCCCCGGAAGACTGGGCTCCGTTCGACGGGCTCGATCCAATTATTCCCAACCCGGGCTTTCCGTACCTCGACGTTGAACGGGTGCGGCGGATGACCCGTGAGTACCTGGCAAGTACCAAGAGCGTTGACAGGAACATTGGCAGGGTCCTGGCGAGACTGGATGCCTTGGGACTCGCCGAGACCACGGTCATCGTATATACGAGCGACCACGGCTACAACATGGGACACAGCGGCGTCTGGCACAAGGGCAACGGGCACTACGTGCTAACCCGCAACCCGCCGCCGACCGCCAACATTCCCGGAGGCCAGCGGCCGAACATGTGGGAGCGGTCCATCCGCGTGCCGACTGCCGTGGTCTGGCCCGGTCGCGTGAAGCCCGGCTCAGTTGTCGAGGAAACCGTATCCAATCTGGACTGGTTCCCGACCCTGACGGCCATCGCGGGCACGCAAGTTCCGGACGGGTCGGTCGTCCGCGGGCGCGACATCTCCCCGGTCCTGCTCGGCGAGGCGGAGAACTGGGACAATTCGCTGTTCGGCGAGTATTCGACCCACCACCAGTCCCGCACGCACATGCGCATGCTGCGCACTCCGCGCTGGAAGCTGGTACGCGATTTCCTGAATCCGGAGCGCGACGAGTTCTACGATTTGAGCGCAGACCCGGAAGAAACGACGAACATGATCTACCACCCCAAGGCACAGGCAGTGGTTGACAGGCTGGGCGCTAGGCTGCTGGCCAGGATGCGCGCCCACGGGGACCGGCTGGCCGGGCCCTAGCGCCGGCTCCGCAGCGCCCGCGGCCGGCTACGGGATAATCGGAATCGAGAGACCGCATGCCGACCGGCAGACCCGTAGTGCTCACCATAATGGACGGATGGGGCCACAACCCCGATCCCGCCAACAACGCCGTGGCGCTAGCCCGCACGCCCAACTTCGATCGCATCTGGAGAGACAATCCCCATACCCTGATCCGCACTGACGGTCCGTTTGTCGGTCTGCCGGACGGACAGATGGGCAACAGCGAGGTCGGGCACTTGAACATCGGCTCGGGACGCATCATCCAGATGGACATCACGAGGATCGACGAGTTGATCCGCGGCGGTGGGCTGGGGCGGAACCCCGCGGTCGAAGAGGCATTGGGACGCGCGCGGCGAAACACGCTGCACCTGATGGGATTGCTGAGCGACGGAGGCGTTCATTCCCAGGCCACGCACTTGCACGCATTGCTGGCAGCCGCCCGCGACGCAGGCGTCGAGGACGTCTGCGTCCACGCCTTCACCGACGGCCGCGACACGCCGCCCAACAGTGGAGTTGGCTACATGCGGGACTTGATCCGCTACATGGACGGCGCCGGGTGCGGTCGCGTCGCGACGGTGTCCGGACGGTACTACGCGATGGACCGCGACCGCCGCTGGGAGCGCGTCGACAAGGCGTTTCGAGCGCTGGTTGCGGCGGAGGGGGTCCGGGCGGCGGATCCAGTCGCAGCCCTGGAAGCCTCGTACGCCGCCGGGGTGACCGATGAGTTCGTCGTCCCGACCGTGATCGCGGGATCCGAAGGCGCCCCGGCGGGCCGTATCCGGGACGGCGACACGGTCATTGCCTTCAACTTCCGCGCTGACCGCGCGCGGGAAATCACGCTCGCGCTGAACGATCCAGGTCTCGATGGGGTGAGCCGCGATCCAATGCCCCATGGTCTGCACTACGTGACGATGACCGAGTATGACCGGAATTACTCCTACCCGGTGATCATGTCCCCCCAGTTTCCCCACCGGATTCTCGGCGAGCTGTGCTCCGAACGGGGCTGGAGGAACCTGCGCGTGGCCGAAACGGAGAAGTATCCCCACGTCACATACTTCTTCAACGGTGGGCGCGAGCGCGCGTATCCGGGCGAGGAACGTGAACTGGTGCCATCCCCGAAGGTCGCGACGTACGACCTGCAGCCTGAAATGAGCGCCGCCGGAGTCTGCGAAGCGGTCGTGCGCGGAATCGAGACGGGCTCATTCGAACTGATCGTGGTCAACTTCGCCAACGGCGACATGGTGGGCCACACCGGTGTCGTGAGCGCGGCAGTCCGAGCCTGCGAGACCGTCGACAGATGCTTGGGCCGGATCGAGGACGCGTTGCGCATCCACGGCGGCCAGTGGATTGTCACGGCGGACCATGGCAATGCGGATCTCATGGTCGATCCCGAGACTGGCGAGCCGCACACCTACCACACGACATTTCCGGTTCCCTTGGTGTTGGTCGGCGAGCATCGCGGCCCCCTTGCGGCGGGTGGCGCCCTCAGGGACATCGCACCGACGATCCTGGGCTGCCTTGACATCGAGCAGCCATTCGAGATGACTGGCAGGGACTTGCGGGAGACAGCGTGACCATGCCGGCCGACCCGCGTCCCGAGCGCCCCCGGATCATCCAGGCCGCCGGAGGCATTGTCTGGAGGACTCCGGAGAGGCAGCAACTGGCGGTCATCTACCGCGACCGGTACGAACTAGACGAGTGCTGCTTGCCCAAGGGGAAGCTCGACCCTGGCGAGGATTGGGAGCGGGCGGCCGTGCGCGAGGTTCTCGAGGAGACGGGCTGCGAGGCGGCGATCGAAGGGTTTGCCGGGTTGCTCACCTACTATGTCGGCGAGCGGCCGAAGGTGGTCCTGTATTTCGAGATGCTCGCGGTCGAGGATCGCGGTTTCCAGCCGTCACGCGAGGTGCGCGAGATGCGCTGGCTATCTCCGCAAGCAGCCCTTGGAGAGCTGGCGCACGAAGCCGAAAGGGGTGTCGTGCTGCGGAGTCTGGCGGCAGCGCGGGCTCGCCACCCCATGGTCGAGCATCACACGGACCGGGGCGATTGAGCCGAGGGTGGCAGCTATGGCGACGCCAGCTGGCGATCGAAGCGGCGGGCTTCCGCTTCGCGGTGTCTCCGACGCTTCTCGAGAATGCTCTCGTACTTGGCCCTCTGGACTTGATCCAGCAGCGCCATGATTCGCTCGGCGCGCTCGCTGCGGATCGCGTCGAACTCCGGCTCGATGGCATCACGTACCGCGCGGAACCTATGGCCGATCTCGCCCAGGATCTCGTCGACCGCTTCCTGCTGCCCGGGATCAAGGGCGAGGTTGGCCGTAAGGTTTCGTAGCAGGCGCTGACGGTACTCATCGGGTGAATCAATGTCCTGACCGCGACGTCCGAGGCGCTGGTCGTATACGCGGGTCGCCGCCAGACCCAAGACGGTTCCGGCGATGAACACCGCGGCCATGGCCATGGCCGCGCGCCGCCTGCTCTGTGCTGCGGTCATCTGCGGTTCGCGGCGAGCGCCCACAGCGCGCCGTCCTGCTCGTCCATCGAACTTGCCGTGAGGACGTCGACATAGGTCGTATTGATCAGGGCCGCCTCGCGGTCGCTCTCGGACGGCAGCCAGAGGGACGCGATCAGCAACAGGGCTGCCGCCACCGAGGTGAACGCCAGGCGCGGCGACCAGGCCACCAGGTAGTTTGCCCAGCTGTCGCGCTCGTTGCGGCGGGCTTCGATCCTACGCCAGACCATCGGAATGAAGGCGGGGGTGGGCTCGAAGTCCCCGAGCAGGTTCTTGTAGGTCGCGAACAGGCGGCTCAGGAACTCCTCGCGATCAGTCTGCAATCGTTTCATTTTCATCTCCCTCCATTCGAGTTTCGGTGGATTCGATCATTTCGTCGTAAGCGCGCAAAACTCGTTTGCGTGCACGGAACAGGCGCACCTTCAAAGCGTTGGTGTTGACTTTGTATACCGCGCTCAACTCCTTCAGGCTCAGTCCCTGGATTTCCTTCAGCACGAGTAGCATCCGGTCCTCCGGAGAAACTCGATCCAGCAAGACCTCCAGCAGTTCTCTCGCGCCTTCCTTGCGGTTCTCCTCCAGTGCTTTCTTGCCGCTCAGGGCCGCGTCCACGGCAACCACCTGTTCCTCGCTGAGATCCGCCATCCTGACGTCGACCTCGCGGCGCTTGCGGCGCAAGTAATCGTAGCAGGCGTTGATCGTGAGGCGGTAGAGCCACGGCTCGAACACCTGCGGTGCCCTGAGTTGCCGAAGCGAGTCGTACAGCCGTGAGAAAACCTCCTGACCGACATCCTCCACATCATCGCTACGGCTAATCATCCGATATACCGTGCCCAGAATCCGTTTCCGGTAGGCACGGATGATCTCGGTGAAAGCCTCTTCGTCCCCCTGCTGGGCCCGCTCGATGATCTTGGGGTCAATCAGCATTCAGGAGCAGCCGGGACGGGCAATGCGTGGATTTGTCTGTTCGACATTTAGGCGAGACCGCAGCAAATCAGGTTACGACACCTCCAAGGCGTTGCTATCCGCGCGCGCTTGCAGTGCAGCGAGGTCAGCAAGCCTCAGTCGCCCCGTGTAGACCGCCATGCCGAGCGCGGCATGCAGTCCGAGGGAGAGCAGAGCCGCAACTTCCTCCAGGCTGGCGATACCGCCCGCAGCGATGATCTCATGGTCGGTTGCCGTCCGCAAGCGACGGTACCACTCCAGGTCAGTGCCCTGCATCGTGCCCTCCTTGTCGACGTAGGTGCACAGGTAGCTGCCGCAGTACGGATCAAAGCGGGAGATGACGTCCTCGGCGGCGAGCTGCGTCGATTCCCGCCAGCCCTTCACGACGACATGGCCGGCCATGGAGTCCAGAGCGATGATCACGTTCTCGAATCCGATTGCCGAGCCAAGCCGTTGCAGAAAGGCCGTGTCGGGGCCGTCATCGCGGAAGGCGGCCGTGCCAACAATGACACGTTCCGCTCCGCTCGCGACCAATTCTCCAGCGCGCTGGACGGTTCGCACGCCGCCTCCGACCCACGTGCGCGCCCGGCTCGCGACACGCCGCACGATCGGCAGGTTCGAGCCCTGTCCGATAGCTTGGTCAAGGTCGATGACCTGGACCACCGGGAAGGCCGCGAAGCGTTGCAGCATGGTTTCGGGAGTCTCGCCCTCAAGGGCCTTGTCACGCCCCTGGACCAGCTGGACCACCTTGCCGTCCATCAAGTCAATGCAAGGGATGATCATGGCCGGCCGGGATGCGTGGGGTCGGGCGATTGCCGCGCGGGGGTAATTCAAGCTTAACCCGCGGCACGTGAACTTGCCGGAACTGAACTTGCGCCCGCGCGGGGTCCTTATGCGAATCCGAAGAGCGGTGGGAAAACCACGACCACAATTCCGGCCCACACCGAGTAAACCGGCAGGTAGGCTGTCTGCCAGCGCTCGAGGGCCGCGAAGGATTGGCGTCCCCGCAGGAATTGCGTGTAGATCCATGCCGACCCGACGAGATTGCTCACCAGAATGAGGTTCTCGCCCAGTGCCGCCAGCTTGTTGGCGCTTGAGCCGTACTCGACGATGCGGGCCGACATCGCGGCCAGCAACACCGTGTTCAGCGCGAGCGCGCACAGCACCAGGACCAGCAGCACGCCATCAAACCAGTTTGGCCTTGCCAGCGAATCGCGAGCCGAAAGCGCGTAGAGCAACAGGCCTAGCACGAGCATGAGCAACAGATTGAAAGCGATCAGCACTTCGCGCTCCAGCGCGAGTGCATTGCCGGTCCACGCCATGGTCCCCAGTAGTGCAACCAGCAGAACGGCGAGCATCGGCGCGAACACGCGGGTCAGCACCGGTGCCATGTTCTCGACAACGCTCTTTTTCAATTCGACCAATGCGGCCCCCACGATGAAGGCCCCGACAGCCCCGCACTGGAGCATCCATTCCGTCGCGAACCACTCGGCATCGACGCCGATGAACGAGAACAAGCCCACGGTGAGCCCCGTCAGCACGCCGCCGCCCAGGGCTATCAGTACGTAGTAGATCGCCAGTTCGCCCGAGAACCGGACGAAGTTCATTCTCTCGGCCGGATCGCTCCACCGGCCTCCGGCGTAGGCGATGCCAACGGGCAGCCAGAGCGCGATCGGGAGATGCAGGGCCGCGATGAGTTCGGTCGACCCCTGCGGGCTGAAAGGAAACGCATTGACAATCACGCCTGCCGCAACGAAAGTCGCTGCCAACCAGGCACAGGTGACCCTGTCAAGGCGGCGCTTCCATGCGAAATAGGCGACCAGGCAGGGAAGCACGAAGAAACTGAGGTTCCTGGAATAGAATGATCCGCCTCCCTCCGCGTCCGGGTCCAGCCGCTGGCCAAACAGCTCCGGCACCTTCAGCGAGAGGGCGGCGATGACTGCCAGGCCGACAACCACCCAGGCTTCGGTCCGGGCTTCCATCGAGGCCCCGCCGTCCGGGACAGGCGAGGCGACAAGCTGCTTCCATAGCCGGTCCGAGTGCACTCGCGCGAACTCGCGGGTCATCTCTTCCTGCTGGCCGATTCGCTTGACCGCCACCAGGAACGCCTCCTCCGCCGTCAACCCAGCGCTGGACAGAGCCGCTACCTGATTGCGCAGGTGGTCTTCCAGTTCGTCCGCGTCGGAGGGCTCGATCGCCCCCCTTGCAAGCAAGTGGGTCCGCCATTGGGCAATCCGCTCAGCCAGTTCGGCGCTGCTCTTGGGTTTGTCCACGGATTCCTCCTCCATCGCGATGCGGTCAGCTCTTCGCCTCGGCTGCCAACGGCCACACGCGCCGAAGCGTCGCGTCGACCTCCTGCCAATGTTCCCTCTGCAGGGCAAGTGCCGCGCGTCCGCGGTTAGTGATCCGGTAGTACTTGCGCCTGCGGCCCCTTGCCGGCGTTTGCCAGTGCCCCGCAATGTATTCGAGCCTCTCGAGACGGTGCAGCACCGGATAGAGCATGCCGTCGGTCCATTGCAGTCGCCCGTCGGACAACTCTGCGACCCGCTTGAGAATCGCGTAGCCGTAGCTCTCGTCCTCGGCCAGGATGGCGAGTACGAGTGGGGTTGCCGAGGCGGCGACGAGATCCTTGCCGATGTTCATGGACTGCCTGGCTCTGAACCGGCGGTTCAGGCTAAAATACCTAGAAGTATTATACATAGGAGTTCTTTGTAGTGCCGCACGGGGCACTCCAGCCGGCACACATCGGTCACCGCACGGTCGGGACCGCCGTCTTGTAGCCGCCCGCCCGATCAGCGCAACGCAGTCCTCCGACCCGGGATAGTTGCCGGGGCGTCTCGTGGCCGATCGATCAGCCAGCGGGTGGCAGATCCAGCAGGCGGACCGGGATCCCCTGTGCAGCGAGAATCTGCTTCAGGCCGTTCGACGTGTAGGTGCCGTAATGGAAGACGGAGGCTGCCAGTGCAGCGTCAGCCCTGCCATCGGTGAGGACCCTGACGAAGTCCTCGGGCTTGCCACCGCCGCCGCTGGCGATGACCGGGATCCGCGTGGCCTCCGCGATTGCCTCCGTGAGCTTGCAGTCGAAGCCGTCCTGGGTGCCGTCAGCGTCCATGGAGGTAAGAAGGATCTCCCCGGCACCGATTGCCTCGCCCTGGCAGGCCCATTCGACAGCGTCGATACCCGTGGGCTTGCGTCCGCCGTAAGTGTTGACGATCCACCGGTTCGGCGCATTCTGGCGGGCGTCGATGGCAAGCACGACGGCCTGGGCTCCGAATTCCTCGGAAAGTTCGCGGATGAGTTCGGGGCGCTCGACTGCCGCCGTGTTCACCGAGACCTTATCGGCTCCGGCCATCAGGATCCTCCGGGCGTCGGAGACCGCTCGGATGCCGCCTCCCACAGTCAGGGGAATGAATACCTCGCGCGCCGTTCGCTCGACAACGTCGACCATCGTGTCGCGATGGTCGCTCGACGCGGTAATGTCCAAGAACACCAATTCGTCGGCGCCGTCTTCGTTGTACCGGGCGCTCAGCTCGACAGGATCCCCGGCGTCGCGCAATCCGACGAAGTTGATGCCCTTGACGACGCGGCCGGCGGTGACGTCGAGGCACGGGATGATGCGCTTCGTCAGCATGGCATCCAGTCCAGGAAGTTCCGTACGATGCGCTGGCCGAGAGGTCCCGACTTTTCCGGATGGAACTGCACCCCGAAAACATTGCCGCTCTCCAGGGCCGCGCAAAACGACTGCCCTGCGTAGCTGCACAGCGCCGCCGCCCGGTCCCCGGCGGTCGCTTCCGGCACGTAGTAGCTGTTCGCGAAATACACGTAGGGGTTGGCGCCGATCCCACGCAGAAGGCTGGGCGCGCCCCGCAAGTCGAGCCGGTTCCAGCCCATTTGGGGCACTCTTGCATCGGCGGGGAACCGCAACACGCGTCCGGGGTAGATGGCGAGTCCCCGCTCGGACGCTTCCTCGCTGTCCTCAAACAGAGCCTGGAGCCCCAGGCAGATTCCGAGAAACGGTACGCCCGCGGCGATCCGTTCGCACATGGCGCTCCGCACGTCGAGCCTGTCCAGTGAGCGCAGGAGCTGGCCATAGTGTCCCACTCCGGGCAGGATGATTCGGGAGGCCGCAGCCAGTCCCGGAGCATCGGAGACAATCCTGAACGGCGTGGCGATGCTCTCCAGGGTGTTGGCCACCGAGCGCAGGTTGCCCGCCCCGTAGTCGAATACCACGGTCATCTCACGCTCCTCTTTCCAGGATGCCCTTCGTGCTGGGCAACTGCCCCTTGAGCTGCTCGTCCTTCGAGCAGGCAAAGCGCATGGCCTTCGCCCAGCACTTGAACAAGGCCTCGACGCGGTGATGGCTGGATCGACCGTAGAGCACCCTCAGGTGCAGGTTGGCTCCGCTATGGACAGCGAAACCGTCGAAGAAGTCATGCAGCAGCTCCACCTGCAGGTCGCCGACCAACCGGAATCGGGCGGGTACCCTGTAGACCAGTGCCGGCCGGCCGCCCAGGTCGACCGCAGCGGCTGCCAGCGACTCGTCCATCGGCATCAGGAAGTACCCGGCCCGCAGGATGCCGGCCCTGTCTCCGAGCGCTTCCGCGAATGCTTGGCCGAGCACGATGCCGCAATCCTCGACCGTGTGGTGCTGGTCCACGTCGAGGTCGCCGTCAGCACGCAGGGTCAGGTCGAAGGCTCCATGGCGGGCGAACGACTCGAGCATGTGGTCGAAGAACCGGATCCCGGTTTGGATTTCGTAGCGGCCCGCGCCGTCAACGTTCAGTTCCGCCGAGATGCGGGTCTCCTTGGTGTTGCGCTCGATGCGGGCAGTGCGTGGTCGGGTCATCGCAAGCAGGCCTCCAGTTGGTTGACGCTTTCCAGCACAGCCTCCGCTCCCAGTTTCTCGAACAGTGCCCTGGTCTCCGCGTGGCGAGGCGTGTCAGGCGCGGCAATGCCGATGAAGCGCACTTCCGCCGACTTGGCGGCTCGGCAGTCGTCGATATTGTCGCCGACGAAGACCAGATCCATGCCGGACACGGCACGCTGGATGAGCAGCAGGCCGTCAGGAGCGGGCTTGAGGTTCTCGACCTGCTCGTTGGTGACGATCGGATCGAATTCAATCGACGGGCAGAATCTGTCAAGTGTGTGCGTGGCCGATTGCATCCCGCGGCCGGTGAAGATTCCCAGCGGCCGGGATTCCGCGAGCCGTTCCAGGAATCCCGGCTCGACAAGCCAGCGCTCGTTGCGAATCAAGCCGTCGCCGCCCTGGCCCCAGTACAATTCCCTTCCGTAGGCGCGGACTTCGCGCGGGTCGGGCTGCATGCCGGCCTCGCGAATTGCCATCAGCGCGATGTCGGAATCGTCGTTGTAGCCTCCGATGTTCTTGATTCGCACGATGTCGTCCTGCGTCATCTCGACTCCGCAGAAGCGGCGGACCACTTCGATCAGCGCCCGGCGGAAGGTCTCGCTCGGGTCGACCAGCACGCCGTCCATGTCGAACACCACCATTTCCGCTTTCATCGCGCCAGAGCCTCTTTCAGCGCCGCCAGGAACCGCACGGTTTCCTGCAGCGGTCCGACGGTGACCCGGGCAGTGCCCGGGACGTGGGCGGACTGATCGCGGATCAAGATGCCTTGGCCCGCGAGGGAAGAGCGTACTCGGTCAATGTGGCCCCCGAGCTCAAACAGCACGAAGTTGGCATGGCTCGGCCAGTAGCGCACCTTCATTTCGTCGAACGCCGAGCAAAGCAATTGGCGCGCCTGCAGGACCTGGCGCACGTACTCGCGCACGTACAGCTTGTCTTCGATCGCGGCCAAGGCGCAACGGACCGCGAGCGAGTTGACGCCGTATGGGGACTGGCCCTTGCGGACGACTGCCACGTTGTCGGCCTGCGAAACCATGACCCCGATGCGCAAGCCGGCCATGCCGTAGGCCTTCGAGAACGTGCGGGCCACGAACAGGTTGGGCCACCGCGGCAGCAGCCCGATCATCGTCTCCCCGTGGAAATCAAAGTACGCTTCGTCGACCAACACCGCGCAACCGTCCGCTGCGGCCAGGATGCTCTCGAGTTCGGCCTTGCTGACAATCCCCGCCGTGGGGTTGTTCGGCGAGGCGATGCAAACGGCCCGGGTGCGAGGACCGATCGATTCCAGGACCTCTTCGAGCGGGAACGTCAGCTCGGGCGTGCGGTAGGGCACGAATCTGGGCGTTCCGCCTACGAGTTGCGTGTAGAACGCGAACATGGCGAACGAGGGCTTCAGGACGATCACCTCGTCACCCGGGTCGACGTACGCGTGCAGGACTCCGCTGATCACCTCGTCGGTGCCGGCGCCGACCGTGACTTGACTGGCGTTCACGCCCAGGTGGGCTGCCAGCTTGCGGCGTGCCGCAGCGTATTCGGGATAGGTTGCCAGGAATCCGCGGGTCGGATGCTCCCGCAGCACCTCAAGCACTTTTGGGGAGCAGCCGGACACGTTTTCGTTGAAATCGAGGCGCAGCATTTCCCCGCGCCCCTCGAGCGGGGGGTTGTAGGGCGCCATCTTGCGCACTGCCTCCCGTGGGATCGGAGCGTTAGCCATGCCGCCCTCCGGGGGCCGGCATGGTCCGGGCCTCGACGGAGCGGGCGTGGGCTTCGAGGCCTTCCGCCCGCGCAAGGGTCGCGACGGTCGGGGCCAGTCCGCGCAGGCCCTGCCCTGAAAGCTTCTGGACCGAGACGATCTTGACAAAGTCGAGCACGCTCAAGCCCCCGCGCAACCGCGAATTGCCACCGGTCGGCAGGACGTGATTGGGTCCGGCCGCGTAGTCGCCGACGGCTTCGGGACTCCACGTGCCGACAAACACGCTGCCGGCGTTCCTGATGGAGTCCAGCGGCACGGACTCGCTGACGGAAAGGTGTTCCGGGGCGAATCGGTTCGCGATCTCGCAGGCCTCTTCGAGGCTGTCTACAACAATCGCGACGCCATTGTTTCGGATGGACTCGGTTGCGACGTCTCGAGTTGGGAGCGTGCGGATCTGGCGCTCGATTTCCGTGGCCACCGCCGCGGCGAGGCGGTGCGATGGAGTGAGCAGGACGGCTGCGGCGTCGACATCGTGCTCTGCCTGGGCCAGCATGTCGGCTGCGAGAGCCCGCGGGTCGCCGTCCTCGAAGACAAGCACGATCTCAGTCGGACCGGCTACGAAGTCGATTCCCGCCTCGCCCGCGAGCATCTTCTTGGCCGCAGCGACATAGGCGTTCCCAGGTCCCACGATCCGGTCGACCCGTGGAATCGATTCCGTGCCGAACGCGAAAGCGGCGATGGCCTGGGCCCCGCCCACGGCATAGACCTCATCGATGCCGAGAAGGGCGGCCGTGCCGACAGTTACCGAGGATGCGTTCGGCGATGCAACGGCGATGCGCGGCACGCCCGCCACCTGGGCTGGAACAGCAGTCATCATCACGGTGGATGGCAGCGGATAGCGGCCTCCCGGAATGTACGCTCCGATCGAGTCGAGGGGCCGGACCAGCTGGCCCAGCTCGATTCCCGGCCCGGCGGACTCCATCCATTCCGCCGGCATCTGGCGCTTGGCGTATGCCCGGATTCGCGAGGAGGCGAGGTTCACGGCTGCGGCAACCTCTTCGGGAAGCCCCCTCCGCGCGGCTTGCAACTGCGATCCAGTTAGACGGACGATCCGACCGTTGAGGGAGTCCAGCTTGCGGGCGTATTCGATCAGCGCGGCGTCGCCGCGGTCACGGACAGCCTCAAGGATGGGTGCAACCACCCCTTCGGCTTCGGAGAGCCGCCTCGAACGGCCCTGAAGGAGCCCTTCCCAGACCCCCCGGTCTCGGCTGGTAACAATGCGGAGCATGAGTCGGACGCCATTCGGAGTCTATGAACCGTAGACGGTATCGGGGTCGTACGCGGGGTCCTCGTCAACCGTCCATGTCCCGTCGGCGAGCTTGCGATAAAAGCAACTGCGGTAGCCGGCGTGGCAGACGCCCGGTCCGAGAGCCTCGGCTTGAATAAGCAGGGTGTCAAGGTCGCAGTCGACTTCGATTCGCTTCACAAGCAGGGCGTGGCCAGAGCTCTCGCCCTTCGTCCAAAGCTTGTTCCGGGACCGGCTCAGGAACGTGACTTTCCCGGATTCGACTGTTTTCGCGAACGCTTCCTCGTTCATGAATCCGAGCATGAGCACCCGCCCGTCTTGATGGTCCTGGATGATGGCCGGCACGAGTCCATCGCATTTGGTGAAGTCCAAGGTCATTGCCGTCACTCCGGGTCTGATGCGAGACTGCGGCCGATTCGCAGGAACGCACCGTTCATCTCAGGCCCTGCCGGGAGGACCGCGCCGCGAAGCTGCGGCCGCCTTACGCGCGCCCGAAGCTTCAGGGTAACAAGCCTGTGGAGGCCGAGCTTTCCCGCCGCGGGAAGTTGCCGGGCGCCGCCAGGCCTACTTGTCGCGCAACGTGCGCCTCTCCGCAGTGCTCCCCAGTCGCTCACGCGCCGGGCCGGGCGGCAGCCATTTGGATGCGCCCGTAGGTCAACGACCGCCAGAGCCATTCGAGCGGACCAAACCGGAAGCGCTGCAGCCACCAGATGCTGAAGGCGACATGCACGACCCATTGGGCAAGCACGATCATATACAGCTGGAGCCGCGCCAGGTCGTTCCACAGCCCCAGCCCGAGGTCGTGGAAGATCGCCAGAGCGAGCGCGCTCTGCAGGATGTAGTTAGTGAGCGCCATGCGTCCGACGACCGTGAGGCCGTCACGTAGCCGCGGCAGCCAACCGCGCCGGAACGCGATCACGGTGACGGCGGCGATGCCCAGTGCCCAGGAGACGCGCCCGAGATCGTAGGTGGGCGCAAAGCCCGAGGTCCACTGGATCGCGAAGCCAGTGCCAACCTTCATCGCCACTTCGTAGCCGTTGACCGCCAAGCCGGTCGTGAGGCCGACAACTGCCAGCACGGTGTAGAACCGCGAGCTGCGGTCTCCTGGCAGCACTCCGGTCTTGAACAGGGCCAATCCCAGGAGCATGCAAGCAGTCGAGTCCCACAGCATGAACGGCACGAGCGGCCATACGTCGCCGAACAAGGCGGCATTGGCTGCGAAGGACTGCCAGTAGCTGCCCGTGAACCGTAGCGCCTCCTGCTCATCGACTCCGTCGGTCGGGGCCAGCTCCGCCTCGGCTTCGGACCAACCATCCAGCAACCTGCGTTCCCCAGCCGATACTTCCTCGCCGGCTGCGATCCGCTCCTCGACGGCTGCGGCCCGCTCGGGCACGATCGTGAGCACCGCGAAGATGGCGCCGTGCAGCATAGCGAGGCTCAGGAAGGTCAGCCCCGCCGCCACGAACAGCGCTTTCGGCCGCCACTTCCGGCACGGATACAGGACCATGCCGGCAAGCGCGTACGAAATCAGGATGTCGCCGATCCATAGCAGGACGAATAGATCGACAAGCCCGATGCAGAGCAGCAGGAACTGGCGCCGGTAATAGATCGCTGCGCCCTTGGCTCGCTCGCCGGTGCCGAGCATTGCGATCCCGGCCCCGAACAGCATGGCGAACAGGGCGCGCATGGCGCCTTCGACCAGCAATTCCCCGGCAACGTAGGCGGCAAGGCCGGCGCCCTCGACGGCACCGTCCGCCACGGGACTGGTGTAGGACTGGAGCGGAAGCCCGAACACCAGGATGTTCATTGGCAGGATCCCCAGCAGCGCCAGGCCGCGGAGTCCGTCGATGCACCCGATCCGAGCGGATGGCGCGGCCGGGACTTGCGTTGTCACCATGATCCGCTTACCGCCTGGAAGGCTCCGGCGGCGCATCCAGGTGCCCGTGTGCCGGCCGGGGAAGCCGTCCGATTTCACAGTAGGCAGGCGGTCTGCTTGGTGCGCGGAAGCCCCTGCCAAAATCAATGCGGGCAAGCACCGTTTCGCATCGCTGGTTTCTGTCGGAGATGGAGTGGTACAGCTGGTGTTTCCAAGTCATCCGGAAATGCCCTGCGTGGCACATACCGGTCATTTGCGCCAGAACCAAGGCGTCAGCGTCACCAGCAAGGTGTAGAACTCCAGTCTACCGGCGATCATGTTGAAGCTCAGCACCCACTTGGCCAGCGCCGGAAGGTGGCTGTAGTTGTCCGTCGGGCCCACGTCGCCCAGAGCCGGGCCGATGTTGAACATCGCGGCTGCCACCGCCGAGATCGCGGTCAGCACGTCAATCCCGAGCGCGGCCAGCGCCAGGCACGAAACGAAATTGACCATGAAGGCGAGGTAGACCAGGTTGAGGAGGCTCTGGATCGCTGGTTCGGGCACGACCCGGCCTCCGAACCTGACTGCGAAGACCCCGTGGCGCTCGACCATGCGTTTGAACTCCCGCCCCACCACCTTGGCCAGCACGGCGATACGCGAGATCTTCATCCCGCTTGCCGTCGAGCCGGTGCAGCCACCGACGAACATGAGAACCAAGAGCACCAGCTGCCCGAGCGGGGGCCAGAGTTCAAAATCGTCCGTGGCGAATCCGGTGGTGGTCATGATCGAGGTGACCTGGAACAGACCCGTGCGCAGGGAGCGTTCCAGGTCGTAGCCGAGTTGGAAGAACAGAAGCGCCCCGGCCACCACGGTCGCGAGGCCGATCGCTCCGACGTAGTATCGGAACTCGTAGTCGCGCAAGGCGCCGATGGGCCGACGTTCCACCAGCGCGCGGTAGTGCAGGATGAAGCTGGCACCGCCCAGGAACATGAACAGCACGGTGATGTACTCCACTAGCGGGTTCTGGAAAGCTGCGATGCTTGCGGTGCGGGTCGAGAAGCCGCCGGTTGCCAGGGTCGCGAACGCGTGCGAGATAGCGTCGAACGGTCCCATGCCCGCCAATACGAGCAATCCGAAGAGCGCGGCGGTCAGCGACACGTAAATGCCCCACAGCGACGTTGCAGTCTCGGCGATGCGCGGCTTGAGCTTCTCCGACTTCGCCCCGGAGAACTCTGCTCTGTACAGATGCATGCCTCCGTGGCCGACTAGCGGCAGCACGGCGATCACCAGAATCACGATCCCCATACCGCCGAGCCACGACGACATGGCGCGCCACAGCAGGATCGGCCGGGACAACGATTCAACCTCTTCAAGGATCGACGCCCCCGTCGTTGTGACGCCCGAAACGGATTCGAACACGGCATCCGTGAATGTCTCTACACCCGGAGCGAAAAGGAACGGCAGGCCCCCGAACAGCCCCGCAGCGACCCAGGCCGCGACCGTCAGGAGAATGCCTTCGCGCTGGGTCAGTTCGCGCGTGTCTCCGCGACACGTTCCCCAGAGCAGGACTCCCGTGCCGACCGTGGCCACCATGGCCCCGGCAATCGCGGCGAGGTCGTCACCGCCGGTCGCCAGGGACAGGGCGGCAGGGAAACCCATCGTCGCTCCGAACGCTGCCAGGAAGAGTCCCAGCACTCGTCCGATCCGGGTCCAGCGGATCACTTGGGGACTTTCGCGCGCTTGGAGCGTGAGAGGAATGCCGATTCAAGTTCTGGGACGACGCTGGCCAGGGCGAAGAAGATGACCCGGTCGCCTTCGTGGACCGCGCCCTCTCCTTGTGGCACCATGACGTGGCCGTTGGGCCTCTGGATCGCCCCTACGATCGCTCCCCGCGGGAGGCGGATGTCGCGCAACTTCCTATCGAGGATCTTGGACCCTCTCGTGGCAATCAATTCGATCGCTTCAGCCTCTTCCTCGCGAAATGTGGTGACCGACAGGACGCGCCCTTTGCGGACGTATTGCAGGATCATGTCCACGGCCGTGAGGCGCTGGCTGATCGAAGTGTTGATGCCCAGCCTTTGCACGATCGGCAAGTAGTGCAGGCGGTTGATCAAGGCGACGATCTTGAATGCTCCCAGGCGCCGCGCGAGAAGCGAAGCGACGATGTTGTCCGCATCGTCCTTGGTAAGGGCGAGGAATGCGTCGGCGCCCTCGATGTTCTCTTCCTCCAGCGTTTGCTGGTCCGTGCCGTCGCCGTGGACCACGATCGTCTTGTCCAGGATGTTCGAAATCAGCTCGCATCTAGCTGGGTCGCGCTCAATCAGCTTGACGGCCACGCCGGTTCGCTCGAGTTCCTGCGCCACCCAGATGCCCAGTTGCTTGCCTCCGACAATCACCGCCCGGCGAACGGCCTTCTGGGGCTGGATTCCCATGAACCACAGGACGTCCTCGAGGTTCTCGCGGGTCGTGCAGATGTAAATGTGATCCCCGGGCTCCAAGCGCTGAGCGCCGTGAGGGATGATCACTTGCGGACCGCGGAAGATCATGGCGATCAGGCTGTCCGCGGGAGGGCCTGCCGCGTCGAGTTCCTCGACGGTCTTGCCTGCGTACCAGCTGTCCCGATCGACGTTCATCCCGAACAGCTTGACTTCCCCGTCGGCGAAATCAAGAATGTCCGAAACACCCGGTATATGGAGTACGCGCATGATGCGCCGCATGATGTGGGTTTCGGGGTGGATGATGCGGTCGACCTTGAGGCCCATCTCGTCGAGGATTCGTTCCCAGTGCTGGAACTCGTGAGTGCGGATGCGTGCGACCTTGACCCTCGCGGCCGAGTCCGTCTGGGCGATCATGCAGGCCAGCAGGTTGATCTCGTCGGAGTCGGTCTCCGCGATCAGCATCTCGGCGTCGCCGAGGCCGGCCTTGTGAAGGGTCCTGACGCTGCCGGCGCTACCTTGGACTATCTTGGCGTCCAGATGCTCCTCGAGTTCCAGGCAACGCTCGGCGTCCTGCTCGACGATAGTGACTTGGTTGCCTTCGCGGATCAAGCGAGCGGCGATGAGGGCGGCACCTTCGCCCCCTCCAGCGAGGAGAATGCGCATGGCGGTCCAAGCCCGGTTCCTTGAGACTATCACGCTACGCGAGTGAGACCTCCCGATCGACGGTCGCTGCGAACTGGCTCTTCGCGTCGCGCTCCGCCGTCGCAGCCTGCCCGGGAGGCGCCTGCGAGCGCATCCTCGCCCTGCGCCTGCACGACCTCTCCGTTCACGACATCTCCGCCCGCCTGCGCCTCGAAAACCTGCCCCACAGCGTCGGCTTCGTCCACAAGGTCCTGCGCGCGGCCGGCCTACCCAAGCTCGCCCGCCGCGCCCCCGAGCAGCAACCCGCCGTCCTGCAGGCCCCGCTCGCCGACCGCCGTGCCCTCGACCTCGCCCCGCGCCGCTTCCGCACCCCTTTCGGTGGCCTGTTCCTGTTCGCCCCCGACCTCGCCCGCCTCGATCTCGACCGCCTCGCCGCCGGCCTGCCCGGCTCCGAGTTGATCCCCGCCGGCTGCGCCCTGCTCGCCCTCAAGCTCTGGGGCATCGGCCGGCCCTCCCGCATCATGCCCGCCGTGCTCGACGAGGGCATCGCCCTGTTCGCCGGCCTCAACGCCAGCCCCAAGCGCTCCACCCTCACCGAGTACTCCTGCCGCTGCGATCCCCGCCTGCTCGATCCCTTCACCCAGCGCTGGCACGACGCCCTCAGCGCCCTCGACAGCTCCCTCGGCTCCGGCCGCTCCTTCGACCTCGACTTCCACGCCATCCCCTACCACGGCGACGACGCCCTCGTCGAAAAACACTACGTCTCGAAGCGCTCCCGCCGCCAGAAGGCTATCCTCTGCTTCCTGGCCCGCGACGCCGAGGCGCGCACCTTTGCCTGGGCCAGCGCGCGTCCCTCCAAGGTCACCCACAACGACCAGATCCTGCGCTTCGTCGATGCCTGGAAGGAGCGCACCGGCCGCCAGCCCGCCGAACTGGTGTTCGACTCCCGGCTCACCGCCTACGCCAACCTGGCCCGGCTCGAGGCCCGCGGCATCGTCTTCCTCACCCTGCGCCGCCGCAGCGCCAGAATGGTCGAGCAACTGCTTGGCCTGCCCCGTGACCAATGGCGCACCGTCCAGCTCACCAACGTCGGCCGCGCTACCGCACGCCGCGCATCCTCGACCAGACCGTCCGCATCAAGGACTACCCCCAGCCCATCCGCCAGATCGCCATCCGCGACCTGGACCACGACAAGCCCACCCTGCTGCTCACCAACCAGTTGGACGCGTCCCCGCGCGAGCTGATCGACCGCTATGCTCGCCGCATGCTGATCGAGAACACCATCGCCGACGCCGTCAACTTCTTCCACATGGATGCGCTGTCCGCCGCCGTGCCCCTGCGCATCGATCTCGACGTCCAGCTGACCCTGATGGCCTCCGCCCTGTACCGCCTGCTCGCCAACCGCCTCGGCGACCGCTTCCGGACCGCCGAACCCGCCAGCCTGTTCCGCAAGTTCGCCGAGGCCAGCGCCACCATTGACATCAACGACGAGCGGATCGAGGTCAAGCTCGGTCGCCGGGGCCACGACCCGCACCTGATCGAGGCTGGCTACGGCGACTCCACTACCTCCATCCCCTGGCTCCACAATCGCGCTCCGAAAATCAACTTCGCCTGACCTCCAGATGTCACACGTCGTATCTGTCTTGGGGAATCCGGCTAGCTCAGGATTCTGCAATGCTCAGCGCAGAATGCCCCCTCTACGCCTGAAAGGAAGAGCGTCTCGGATCGAAGGCGTAATAGCAACGTGGCTGGTGAAATCCCCGATAGGTGCGCAGACGGACTAACCAGATGCTCAGAGCATCTTGTGATTGAGGATTTCAGAATTCAGTCCATTCATGATAGTAAAAGGCTGCATCAAGGGATTCCTGAACCTAAAGCGGTAGCGACGTGGAGTTCCAAACCTCTGCAGGATCTTCCCACGCTTCTCACTGCAAAACTCGTTCAAGTGTCTAGCAAACGCAGGAATTCCATAGTTTCTTCCGGTTATCCTCTGGATCGAGTCCCGTACGTCAGCAGCGGCAAAATAGCCTAACTCATCAATCTTGGCCACAGCGCACGCACAAAGAACTTCTCTATAGAGGTTGTCGGGCCGTGGGCTCGTGGTTGCCGTGTGAAATGCATTGCGGATGCTTTGCTGAGCGTTGGCAAGCGCTCTCCTGATAGCTTGGTCAACATCCGAACTCTGGACAAGATCGGGGTGTTCTCCCGTGGCTGCAGATCTGACTGCGTGGAGTCCAAGAAGATGAGCGTAGTGGGGTAGTCCCTGCGACAAGAGAACGATTCGGTCCATTGCAGTTTCCTCGGCTCGCAACTCAAGTTGGCTAACGCCGTTCTCAATGATCTGGCGGATCTCAGCTTGTGACATCCGGGGCAACCGTATCTGGACCAGCGCCCGTTCGACAGATTCGTGTTCAGCAATGAGTTCATCGACGCTGTCCGCCACCCCAACCAAGACCACAGTAGCTTTAACGGCATGATCTGAAAGCATCTTTACCAAGTCCGCGAAGACCCCCTTCTCCGACGGGGCCAACCGATCAAACTCATCCAGGATCAAGATCGGCAGCCTGTCCATGGAGAGCCGTTCCAGCGCTTTGCGAACGTCGTTCGGAGCCTGCCCATCTTGGAAGAAGTCGCTAGCACTCATCCGGCTCTGGGTTACGGATTTGCCGAAGCCCGGCACCGGTTGTTCCGTCACCATGTCAATTTCACGAAACAGCTTGCTCCAAACGGAGCCAAATGTGTCAGTGCTGTCGCAATTGACCCGCGGGCAAAGAATCGGCGTGACATCCAAGAACTGCGAGATGACAGACGAAAGCGAAGTTTTTCCAACTCCACGCTCACCATAGAGAACAACGTGCTGGCCCTTCTGGTGCACGGCGTCGAGTACTCCAAAGAGTTGTTCGTGGCGCCCGGCAAACAATGCCCTTGCGTCAATCGGAGCGTTGGGCGTGAAATATCTTCCCGCGTCGATGGTGAGCTTGAGACTTAGCTGTTCGTTCATGCCGCGATCATACAACGACGCTGCATTGTTCGTCAAATAACTAACAATATAATGCCTTTCGCTGTTACGACGCTGACACAACCTATATCGATGTCGGCGGCCCTGACCTGATTTCCCATGGGGAGTCAGAGCTATGACGGTCCGTGGCGAGGCCGCTGGTCCTAAACCACGCGATTCGAGAAGACTACGTCGGAATGGGGCGCCAGTATGTCAGTACAGTCATGAATACATGAACAGTTATCCACTGATATATCGCTGTCGACCTGGAGTCTCGGCACCCACTTCCGAACGCCTCCGGCCCACCTCGGGTCTGCCCTGATTTCCCCGTAACCCGCTCGATTCCCAACCTTTGCGGCCTGTTCTTGGCCGCCAAACGGCCTGCATCGGCCCGCTTCCTCCTCCAGACACGATTCCCGGCTTGACGTGAACGTTTCATGATGATATTGTTTTATCATGTTCATGGGTTCATGCGACAAATGACGGATCCTGCTGACCGCTTCCTCCAGCCTGCCTCCCCACGCCAACGCCGCTACGAGGCCCTCCGCGCCCGCTTCGTCGACGGCTGCTCCTCGGCCGAGGCCGCCAGCCGCTTCGGCTACGCCCCCGGCAGCTTCCGCAATCTCTGCTCCCAGTTCCTCCGCTCCCACGATCCCGATTTCCTGTTCCCCTCCGGCCGGCCCGCTCCCGCTCCCGCCAGCCCCGCCACCGACTCCGCCGCCAGCGCCCGCGAGCGCATCCTCGCCCTGCGCCAGCACGACCTCTCCGTCCACGACATCTCCGCCCGCCTGCGCCTCGAAAACCTGCCCCACAGCGTCGGCTTCGTCCACAAGGTCCTGCGCGCGGCCGGCCTGCCCAAGCTCGCCCGCCGCGCCCCCGAGCAGCAGCCCGCCGTCCTGCAGGCCCCGCTCGCCGACCGCCGTGCCCTCGACCTCGCCCCGCGCCGCTTCCGCACCGCCTTCGGCGGCCTGTTCCTGTTCGCCCCCGACCTCGCCCGCCTCGATCTCGACCGCCTCGCCGCCGGCTTGCCCGGCTCCGAGTTGATTCCCGCCGGCTGCGCCCTGCGCGCCCTGCTCGCCCTCAAGCTCTGGGGCATCGGCCGGCCCTCCCGCATCATGCCCGCCGTGCTCGACGAGGGCATCGCCCTGTTCGCCGGCCTCAACGCCAGCCCCAAGCGCTCCACCCTCACCGAGTACTCCTGCCGCTGCGATCCCCGCCTGCTCGATCCCTTCACCCAGCGCTGGCACGACGCCCTGTGCGCCCTGCACAGCCCCCTCGGCGCGGGCCGCTCCTTCGACCTCGACTTCCACGCCATCCCCTACCACGGCGACGACGCCCTGATCGAAAAACACTACGTCTCGAAGCGCTCCCGCCGCCAGAAGGCCATCCTCTGCTTCCTCGCCCGCGACGCCGAGGCGCGCACCTTTGCCTGGGCCAGCGCGCGTCCCTCCAAGGCCACCCACAACGACCAGATCCTGCGCTTCGTCGATGCCTGGAAGGATCGCACCGGCCGCCAGCCCGCCGAACTGGTGTTCGACTCCCGGCTCACCACCTACGCCAACCTGGCCCGGCTCGAGGCCCGCGGCATCGCCTTCCTCACCCTGCGCCGCCGCAGCGCCAGCATGGTCGAGCAACTGCTTGGCCTGCCCCGTGACCAATGGCGCACCGTCCAGCTCACCAACGTCGGCCGCCGCTACCGCACCCCGCGCATCCTCGACCAGACCGTCCGCATCAAGGACTACCCCCAGCCCATCCGCCAGATCGCCATCCGCGACCTGGGCCACGACAAGCCCACCCTGCTGCTCACCAACCAGCTGGACGCGTCCCCGCGCGAGCTGATCGACCGCTATGCTCGCCGCATGCTGATCGAGAACACCATCGCCGACGCCGTCAACTTCTTCCACATGGATGCGCTGTCCGCCGCCGTGCCCCTGCGCATCGATCTCGACGTCCAGCTGACCCTGATGGCCTCCGCCCTGTACCGCCTGCTCGCCAACCGCCTCGGCGACCGCTTCCGGACCGCCGAGCCCGCCAGCCTGTTCCGCAAGTTCGTGGAGGCCAGCGCCACCATTGACATCAACGACGAGCGGATCGAGGTCACGCTCGGTCGCCGGCCCCACAATCCGCACCTGATCGAGGCCGGCTATCCCGACTCCACTACCTCCATCCCCTGGCTCCACAATCGCGCTCTGAAAATCAACTTCGCCTGACCTCCAGATGTCACACGTCGTATCTGTCTTGGGGAATCAGGCTAGCCGGACGGGGCTGCGGGGATCGCCAACAATCGCTCGCACTCCATGGCCGTTGAGATGAGCAACGAGTCGTGCCCGTGAGGGGCTGCCAGCTGCAGTCCGAGCGGAAGAGTGCGCGTAGGCATGGGAATCGAGATGGCCGGGGCGCCCAGCGCCGTGAACGGTGCGTTGCACCGCGGGTCCCCGCTGGAGGCGAGCCCTGCGGGCGCCGGCCCCAGTGCTGCGGGCGTGGCGGTCACGGGATGGCGATCCCCCCATTCCGAGAACTTGTCCTTGGCGCCCAGGAGTGTCCGGCAGGCCGCCTGGTACTGGCCTTCTGCAATCCCCAGTCCTGCGTCCAGGAGCCCGGCCAGCTTCTTGCCGATGCGCTGCCCGTACTCGCGGTATAGGCCGCCATGCTCCCGGGCTGCTTCGAAGGCCATCACGGTGTACAGGGCTGCCGGCACGGCATCGAAGAATGCGGGCCTCGGCGACCAGTCGAGGCGCATGCCGGCTTCGATCAACGCTTGGACCGACAGGCGGAAACCGTCGGCCATCGAAGGCTCAAGCCTGCCTTGGGGCGGCCAGTCCAACACCGTGACCGCTGTAGCCGGCGAGGCATTCGTCTCGAACCCAAGAGCCCGCCATGCCACCTGGATGTCGGCTGCGGTCGGGGCGAAAATGCCGGCGTGGTCCAGTGTCGGCGCAAACGGCATGACGCCATCCAGCGGCAGGGCGCCGCAACTCGGCTTGAATCCCGTGATTCCGCAGAAAGACGCCGGCCGAAGTACAGAGCCTTGCGTCTGGCTGCCGATCGCGAGAGGAACCATACCGGAAGCGACGGCTGCCGCCGAGCCGCTCGATGACCCGCCCGGTGTACGGCTCAGATCGCACGGGTTTCGGGTGGGACCCGTGTCGTAGTACGCAAACGCCGTCGTGTGGGTCTTGCCTGCGAGAACGGCGCCCAGCGACTCAAGCCTGGACACGAGTGCGCTGGTGCGGTCCGGCCTGCGGCCGCGCTGGGTCTGCGAGCCCCACTCGGTCGGAATCCCGGCGGTGTCGAAGATATCCTTGGCACCGAACGGCACTCCGTGCAGAGGGCTCCGGGGGCCGGACCGGGCGGCTTCGTCGTGCAGCCGTGCAGCGCGTTCGCGTGCGGAATCCAGCGCGAGGAAGCTCCAGGCTCGAATCGTCGGCTCGAGCGATTCGACCGAGGTCGCGACCGCGCTCAGCATGCGTTCCGGGGACAGCTTCCCCGCCGCGACCAGGGACTCGACCTCTTGCAGCGACCACGGGTACGGTTCGGTCATTCGCAATCTCGGTCGCGTCATTGTCGCATCGGATGCAGCCCGGGGGCGGGCACCGGCCAATTGATTTCTCCCTCCGCCGCCAGCTGAGGATTGCCCAGTCGCAAGGGCGGGGCAGTACAATAGGCGGTCGTAGAGCGATGCCCGAAGATCAGGAACAACCGACTTTCGAAAAGGGACTCCAAGAGCTCGAGGAAATTGTCCGCACGCTGGAAGGGGGCGACCTGTCACTAGAGCAGTCGCTCAAGCTCTTCGAACAGGGCGTCCAACTGAGCCAGCGGTGTCGCAAGCAGCTCCAGGAGGCCGAGACGAAGGTAGAAATCCTCCTGAAGAAGGATGACATGCGGGTGCCGGAGCCATTCGACGTGGGCACAGCCGACCAGAACGTGCCCTTCTAACCTGTGCCGCGAGTGGCTCTCCAAGACTATCTGCAGATCCGCCGCGAGGCGGTTAACCGTGAACTGGACCGGCTTCTTCCGGCGGGCAACGTAGTTCCCGAAGCGTTGCATGCGGCGATGCGCCACAGCATGTTCGCGGGAGGCAAGCGCATTCGGCCAATTCTCGCCATTGCGGCGGCCGAAGCCTGTGACGGTCCGCCGGGAATCGAGGCTGCTGCCTGCGCGCTCGAATGTGTCCACACGTATTCGTTGATTCACGACGACCTTCCCGCGATGGACAACGATGACTTCAGGCGCGGCCAGCCCACGTGCCACAAAGCCTATGGCGAGGCAATGGCGATTCTCGCTGGGGATGGACTGCTCACGATCGCGTTCCAGATCATCGCCGCGTTGGACTCTCCCGCAGACACCCGGGTCGCCCTGGCCGCCGAACTGTCCGTGGCCGCGGGGACCGAGGGCGGGATGATCGCGGGACAGGTGGCGGATCTCGAATCCGAGGGGAAGCCGTCCAGCGCCGCGCAGGTAGAGTTCATCCACCGGGCCAAGACCGCCGCCATGATTCGGGCATCCGTGAGGTTCGGTGGCCTGTTTGCCGGTGCCGATGCCGTCCGGTACGAGGCGTTGAGCGAGTTCGGAGGCAAGATCGGCCTCGCTTTCCAGATCGTCGATGACATCCTCGATGTCGTTTCGACCTCGGAGGAGTTGGGCAAGACCGCCGGCAAGGACCAAGACCAGCGCAAGGCGACCTATCCCGCCGTTTTTGGCCTCGCGGAATCGCGGCGACGGGCCGGCCACTGCCTGGCGCAAGCGCTCGACGCGCTGTCAGTATTTGGCGACTCTGCCTGGGCGTTGCGCGAAATCGCCGGTCTGATCGTCTCTAGGTCGAATTGACGCCCGGCTGCCCCGCCCCCTCGTCGGCGTACTCGACGCCAGCCAGGAACAAGCCCTGGGCTGGCGCAGTGGGACCGGCCGCCCGGCGGTCGCGCGCCTCCGCGATGCGGTCGATATCCGCCGGGCGCAGGTTGCCGCGCCCGACCTCAAGCAGGGTCCCGACCATGTTGCGGACCATGCGATACAGGAAGCCGGAGCCCCGGACACGGTACACCAGGAGGTCGCCGTGTCGCAGCAGTGCCGACGAGAATACAATCCGCACTGTCGCTTCGGCATCGTTCCCTCCTGCCGAAGCGAACGATCGGAAGTCGCGCTCTCCCTCGAAGCGTCGTGCCGCCCGGGTCATCGCTTCCTCATCGAGGGGATACGGGTGCGAGTATGTGTAGCGCGCTTGGAACGGCGGGCACACCGGGCCGCGATAGATCCGGTATTCGTACGTCTTCGCGATTGCCGAGTGCCGCGCGTGGAATCCGGGAGAGGCTTCAGCGGCATCCGTCAGGCGGATGTCAGCGGGAAGCAATCTGTTGAGCGCCTTCAGCAGCCCGTGGGGCGGAATCGGATTGCGCAATGAGCAGGACGCGACCTGCGCCAGCGCATGTACGCCCGCATCCGTCCGTCCGGATCCGGCAGCCTTGACCGGTCCACCTTCAAGCTGGGACAGCGCATTCTCCAGCAATCCCTGCACGGTAGGCTGGCCAGGCTGGATCTGCCATCCCGCGAAGTCCGTTCCGTCGTAAGCTAGAGTGAGCTTCCAAGTCCGATGCATTGGGGTGACCTAGGCAGCGTAGCGCGTGCGATCGCCCCGTCCCCGGGCATGGATTCAGTAACCGATTCCCCTGCCGAGTCGTCTTTTATGATCTGGGATTCTGCATTCTCTGGCAGCGCCGCTTCGCGTCCCCGCTTTCTCTCGTTCATGAAGCACACTACCGCGGAAGTGTCGCTGCTCGTGGTCGCAGCATTGATCCTGCAGCCAGTCGTCCACGGGCAGACGTTTCGGCAGCGCCCGATTGACTACAGCGAAGGCGCATCGGGCTGGCCGCCGTTCCTTGGGATCTTTGACGCTCCGGAGGTGCCAGAGATCTCTTTGAGCAATTCAGGCCGACTGGATGCATTGCTCCACGACGCGACGCTCTACCTTTCGCTGTCGGATGCGCTCGCGCTCGCGATCGAGAACAATCTTGACATCGCGTGGTCCCGCTACGGTCCGCAGAGCGCTGCAAATGACTGGATGCGCTCGAAGTCGGGCGCCCAGCTCCGCGGAGTGCAGAATCAGATCAGCACCCTGTCAACAGGTATCGGCGCGACCGGTGGCGGCGGTCCGGCCGGACAGGCAACTGGTATCACGCAACGGGCCGGAGGCGGTGGCGCCGGTGGTGGGGGAGGTGCCGCGGACGTGGGGGACGCCAGCACCTTTTTCGGCACGCAGGCTGTAAACCTCGATCCGTCATTATTCGGCAACATTGACTGGGGGCATTTCTCCAATCCCCAGACCAGTAACTTCGTGGCGGGCACAAACACCTTGGTGCGGGAGATCAGTAACTCGCAGCTCGGCTTGCGGCAAGGATTTCCGAGCGGCGCAACGGCCGCGCTGGTTTGGTCGAACTCCCGCACGGACACCAACAGCCTGCGAACGAATTTCAACCCGTCCCTGATCAGTGCCCTCACTTTGCGGCTGACGCAGCCGCTGTTGCAAGGCTTCGGCATCGCTGTCAACACCCGCAACATCAAGGTCGCCAAGAACAACCACGAGATCTCGAATCTGCAGTTCAAGCTGCAGGTCGAGGAAGTCGTCACTCGGGTGGCCGCGATCTACTGGGGCCTGGTCTCCCTGAGGGCCCAGGTTGCCAGCCAGGAGCAGAACCTTGAACTGGCGAAGAAGCTCTACAGCGACAACAAGCGCCGTGTGGAGATCGGCACCTTGGCGCCGATCGAGATCATCCGGGCCGAAGCCGAGGTCGCGGCGCGCGACGCAGATCTGACCGCCGCCCAGACGGAGGTGCAGTTGCAGGAGACTTTGCTAAAGGACGCTATCAGCGTCAACGGCATCGGCAGCCCCACCCTGTTGCACGCCCGGATCGTGCCCACCGACGAAATCGTGGTCGACGAGGCCGAGGTGCTCGAGCCGCTCCCGGTTCTGATGGAGGTTGCATTGGCCGCAAGATCGGATCACGAGCAGAACCGCATTCGCCTGGACAACACCGAACTCGGGTTGATTGGCGTGCGGAACGGGATGCTGCCCAGCGCGAGCTTGACGGTGGATCTCACCAACAACGCCCTTGCCGGATCGATCAACGACAACTTCCTGCCGAGCCCCGGACAGAATGCATTCATCTCGCCGTTCTTCCTGGGTGGGCTGGGAGTGGCGGGCGGCCAGTTGTTCCGTCGCAATTTCCCTGACTACCAGCTGCGTCTGCAAGTCAACATCCCCCTCAAGAACCGCCAGGCCCGGGCCGACTACACGGCGGCCCTGTTGGAGAAGCGCCAGCAGCAGATCCGGATGGTGCAGTCGGAGAACGCGATCCGAACCGAGGTGCAGTCCTCCTTGATTCGTGTCCAGCAGGCCCGGGCCCGCTACGCAGCGGCGCTCAAGGCCCAGGAACTGCAGGAGCAAACCCTGGATGCCGAGCAAAAGAAGTACAATCTCGGGGCGTCGACGATCTTCCAGGTCGTCCAGGCGCAGCGTGATCTGGCGAACGCCCGCACCAACGTGATCGCGACCCAGAACGAGTATGCGAACGCGCGAATCAACCTGGACCGCTCCACGGGCCACACGCTCACGGCACATAGTATCTCCGTTGCGGAGGCATTTGACGGTGTCGTCAGCAGACGGCCGGATCCAATTCCCGACACAGTCTCTGCGCAGTAGAGGGTGTCGGGCCCGCGCCGCCATCCGGGGCTCTTTCGGCAACGGGTTCGGGGGAAGGAGTTGGGATGGCAGATAGCACTTACGATGTCGTAGTCGTCGGCGCCGGTGCCGGAGGCGGCACGATGGCACGCGTCCTCGCCGGGAAGGGCATCAAGGTCGCCCTGCTCGAAGCGGGGCCGATGATCGATCCGCAGAAGGACTTCAAGACACACAAGTGGCCTCACGACTACGGCCACCGCGCCGCGGAGCCGAGCGGCAAGGCCTATTTCGGCACGGGGACGGCCTTCGGGTTCTTCACGACTGTCAGCGGAGGCTGGCAGCTCGAAGGGGAACCGTACACATCGGCTCCAGGAACGAGTTTCGATTGGTTCCGCTCGCGGGTCGTAGGGGGTCGCACCAACCACTACGGACGCATGTCGTTTCGTTTTTCCGAGATCGACCTGAAGCCGTATTCGCGCGACGGCATCGGCTGGGATTGGCCGATCTCCTACGAGGACATCGCTCCCTGGTACGACCGCGCCGAGGAATACATCGGCGTGACTGGAACGGTCGAGGGGATTCCCAGCGCGCCGGACGGCAAGTTCCACGAACCGCCGCGGCCGAAGGTCCACGAGCTGTTGATGCGCGAGGCGGGCAAGAAGCTGGGCGTGCCGTTCATCGCCAACCGGCGCGCCGTCATCACGCGCTCGATCAACGGACGCCAGGCCTGCCATTACTGCGGCCAGTGTGGCCGCGGATGCCTGACGGAGTCGAACTACTCCGCCTCGCAGGTCGACATCTTCCCCGCGATGAAGACGGGCAACGTCACGCTGTTCACCGAGGCAATGGTCCGCGAGGTCGAAGTGGACGCGAACGGGCTTGCCCGGGGCGTGGTCTATATCGACAAGAACGCCCGCACTGAGAAGCGCGTTCTCGGTCGCGCGGTCGTGTTGTCGGCCTCGTCCTGCGAGACCGCGCGTCTCATGCTGAACTCCCGTTCGAAGGCGTTTCCCGATGGAATCGCCAACGGATCGGGACTGGTCGGCCGCTACCTGATGGACACGGTGGGCTTCAGCCTGCGGGGGACGCTGCCCGCTCTCGAGAACCTGCCGCGCTACGACACCGACGGATTCGGAGGCGCCCACCTGTACGCGCCGTGGTGGCTATGGGACGGGCACGACAAGCTGGACTTCCCGCGTGGCTATCACATCGAGATGGGCGGCGGTTTCAGCATGCCGGGACCGGGCGGATTCGGCCGCGAGGCGCGCGCAGCCGGCTACGGCAAGGAGTTGAAGAGGATGGTGCGCGAGCAGTACGGCTGCGGCATCGGCTTGTCGGGCCGCGGCGAGATGATCCCCAACAACCAGAGCTACATGGACCTCGACCCCGACGTGGTCGACCGCTGGGGCATCCCCGTGCCGCGTTTCCACTTCTCCTTCAGCGACTACGAATGGAAGCAGGCGCGGCACATGGAGCGGACGTTTCGGGATCTGATCGAGGCGGCCGGCGGCAAAGTGTTGGGGATCGGCAACCTTGCGCGCGAACGTGAAGGGATCGCGGTGCCGGGATCGATCATCCACGAGGTCGGAACAGTCCGGATGGGCTCCAGCCCGCAAAGCTCGGTGCTGAACGAGTATTGCCAGGCCCACGAGGTCCGCAACCTGTTCGTGGCTGATGGGTCGACGTTCGTCAGCAATCCGGACAAGAATCCGACCCTGACCATCAACGCGCTATCGTGGCGCACGGCGGAATATCTCGCCGAAGAACTGAGGAAGGGCAATGTCTAGCGCGAACGGATTCGTATCGATCGACAATCTCTCGCGGCGAGATGCCGTCCGCCGGATCGCGTTGGCGCTGACCGCAGCCGGACTCGGCCGTGGAATCGACTCAGCGAGCGCCGCCGAGGTTCACGAGGAAATCGAGGGGGAGCGCACGTTCCGCGGGGAATACACGGTCAAGTACTTCAACGAGCACGAATTCCGGACCTTGGAGCGTCTTTCCGAGCTGATCGTGCCCGCCGACGAGGGAGGGCCGAGCGGACGCGACGCCGGGGCCCCCGAGTTCATCGATTTGCTCTCGAGCCAGAATTCCGAGCTTGCAAGGATCTTCAGCGGGGGGATTCTGTGGCTCGATAACGCGTCCGATGAGCGCCACGGAAAGCGTTTCGCGGAGGCGGCCGAGCCGGAGCAGACGGCGTTGCTGGATGCGCTGGTGGATGCCGAGCGTCACGACACTGCTGACGACACCAACTGGGACACGAGAGAGTATCGTCGCTTCGAGGTCTTCGGGGTGAAGTCGCCGTCCGACGCCAGGCGAGGGCTGAATTTCTTCGCTTGGACCCGAAAGATGGTCGTGGATGCCTATTACACCAGCCCCGCGGGCATCAAGGACATCGGTTTCATGGGAAACGCCTCCCATACCGAGTACGAGGTGCCCCAGGAGGCGATCGATTATGCGTTCGGTCGCAGCCCGTTCCGCGATGCGTAGCAGGCTCCCGAAGCGATCCTGCCTGTGGTCGCCCCGCCCCTGGTTGGGGCGGTCGGTTCTTGCTTGTGCGGCACTGCTGGCCGGGCCAGTACCGGGCGCGGCCCAGGGAGAAGATGGTGCAGACCGCATCGCCTTGGTGGTCCGGGACGCGAGCCGGGCCTTGCAGGCGGGCAACGCACCATTGTTCCTGGCCGCTTTCGAACGCGGATCCGTCCCGGATTTCGCCTCGTTTCGCGAGCAGGTGACCGCCTTGGCGGAGCACCGGCGCATCGCTTCGTCCGTTGCCGCCGGCCCGGTCGAGGGTGGCCCGGAAGAGTGGACTGTGCGGGTGGACTGGCTGCTGGAACTGGCTCCCAAGCTCGATCCGGGGCCATTGGAGCGCCGGCGGGAAACCGTCACCCTCAAGGCCCGCAAGCGGGGCAAGCGCTGGAAGTTCGTGAGCCTCGATCGGCCGGAGTTCTTCGCAGCCCTGCCACGATCTGTGCCGTAGGTTGTCGGGCGATCGCGAGGGAGGCGCCAGCCTGCCTGGGCACAGCGTATACTGGTGCGGATGCCACGTACCAACAGGCCTCCGTCCGGTCCCGGCCTTGGCGCCCTTGCCGCACAGCTGGTGCAGCAAGACGACGAGGGCAGGGGCATTCCCACTCGGCGTCTCGGGCGCACTGGAGAACAAGTATCCATCCTGTGCGTCGGGGGCGCGCACCTCGGTCGTGTTGCGCTGGACGAGAGCGAGGCGCAGGCGACCAGGCTCGCGCATGCCGCCGTTGACAACGGGGTCTTTTTCTGGGACAACGCCTGGGCCTACCACAACGGCTACGCCGAGGAGTTCATGGGCAAGGCCCTCAAGGGCCGCCGGGACCAGGTCTTCCTGATGACCAAGAATTCCGGACGCGACGAGGCCTTCTCCCGCCAATGCCTCGACGACAGCTTGCGTCGGCTGCAGACGGACCGGATCGACCTATGGCAGTTCCATGAGGCCAACTACGACAACGACCCTGAGTGGATCTTCGACCGAGGCGGTCTCAAGTTCGCGCTGGAAGCGCAGAAGGCTGGCAAGGTGCGCTATATCGGCTTCACTGGCCACAAGCACCCGGGCATTCACGTCAAGATGCTGAACAAGGGCTACGAATGGGCGTCGTCGCAAATGCCGATCAACCCCATGGACCACTTCTACCGCTCGTTCGAGAAGGAGGTCGTGCCGTTGTGTCTTGCCAAGGATGTCGGCGTCATCGGCATGAAATGCCTGGGAGGCGGACCTCGCGAAGCCGAGATCCCGACCGAGACCAAGGTGACCGCCGAGATGTGCGTGCGCTGGGCGCTGAGTCTGCCGGTTTCCTCGATCGTTCGCGGCTATCTCTCGATGGACCAATTGATGGCGGACGTGAAGATCGCACGCGGTTTCCGGCCGCTGGGCGTGGAGGAGCGTGAGGAGATCATGGCCCTGGCCGAGCCGGTGGCGGGCGACGGCCGGCACGAGCACTTCAAGTCGACCCAGCGCTACGACAGCCCGATCTATCGGAAGATGCACGGATTCGAGGCCTGACTCCGCCGGCGTCCGCTAGGCGCCAGGGCGAACCGTGTCTCCCGCCAACCCCCAGAAATCCTCCACGTAGTACGAGGACAACACGTTTCCAAACAGGAAACAGTTGTTCTTGCATTCGGGCACTTCGCCGTAGAGTTTGCGCCCACGCTCAAACGCTGCCGAGATCGAGCCGTCCTGCAGTACGTTACCAGCGATCTTGCGGAGCACCTCGCAAGGGTAGAATATGTCCCCGTTCGGATAGATTCTGGGAAACATCGTGGGATAGCACTTGAACTCCTCGAACAGGAGCAGCGTGCGCAAGAGCTTTGGCGTGCCATTGATCCGAACCCTGTTCTTTTTGCGGGCCGCGATCAGGCGCTCCACGAAATCCCGGTAGCGCGGATCCCGGAGGTAGGCGAAGTTCGGGAACTTGCCGTTGGTCTGAGCCGACTGCACGGAGAAGACGAAGCCGTGCTCCGCGCAGAATTCCAGGATTCGCTCGGCCTCGGCGAGGTTCCACTGCTCGAGCACGCACGAGACGGTGATCGCCTGTGGCGGCAGGATTTCACGCGCCATCATCAAGTTGTCGATCACCTGCGGGACGGCTGCGGATTTGGACAAGGCCTCGGAGGGGTCGTGGCTGATGGCGTCCAGGCTACAAACGAGACCGTTCAGGTACGGCAACATCTCCCGGCGCTGGTCCAGCAGCACGCCATTGGTCACCATCAGCACCGAGCGGAAGCCGACCTCCGTGCGAGAGGCGATGACCAATTCCTCGATGTCTGGGCGGACGGTGCATTCGCCGCCTGTGATGAGCATCGTGTCGACGTCTTTGCGTATGTTGTGGAAGAGCTTGACCGTAGCGGACGTGCCAAGCTCCTCGCTGAAGACTTCCGGGTTCTTCTGTGTGCAGTAGGAGCAGTCCAGGTTGCACTTGTGGGTGGCGTAGAAGATGGCGGAATACGGAACGACCACGCTCGAGCCGAGCACCCGCCTGCGATAGAGATTCCCGGCGTAGGCCTTGAGGTTCTTGAGGACGAACGGATAGTTCGCGACCAATCCTCGCAGCAGCCGGTGCTGGTCCTGTCGGGCCATCCGCGTGCCGACTTCCGAGTGTAGCGGACGCGTCGTCCGGTCCTGCAGCGTTGCCGCTGACCTTGTCTCGGGGCCCCGGTCGGGCGAGGCCGAGGAGCGATACAATTGGGGAGCGGCTAGCGATTTGTCCAGCTTGCGCAAGCTCCCGTTTCATGGCCTTGAAGCTATTCGGTACCGACGGAATCCGCGGTCGTTACGGGAGCTACCCACTCGACGAGAGCACGCTGTACGCGATCGGATTGGCTCTCGCCGGCCACATTTCCAAGACTCGTCGGCCTAGCGTCCTCATCGGGATGGACACCCGGGAGTCGGGCGAAGCGATAGTCCAACTGCTCGCCGCAGGTTTGCGGGAAGGCGGATCCGAGCGCGAGTTCGCTGGAGTCGTGCCGACGCCGGCCATCGCCCATGCGACTCGGCAGGGAGACCACTCCCTGGGGGTCGTCGTGTCCGCGTCGCACAACCCATTCGAGGACAATGGCGTCAAGATTTTCGGGCCGTTCGGGTACAAGCTGGACGAGGAGACCGAGGCCAAGATCGAGAAGAGGATCGGCGACGCGCTCGGGAACGGTGTTTCGCCCGCGCGGGAAGAACTGGGGGAGGACTCGGAGATCGCTCTGGACTACGTGCGGCACTTGGTGCGAGCCGCCGAATTGCCGCCAGCCGCGAGGAACCTGCGCTTCGTCGTCGATTGCGCGAACGGCGCGGCGGCTGGGATCGCTCCGATCATCTTTGAAGCGCTTGGTGCCGACGTCAATTTCATCTCCTGCGACCCGAACGGCCGGAACATCAACCAGGACTGCGGCGCCTTGCATCTCGACCGTCTGTCCACGGAAGTGGTGGCCAGCGGAGCCGACTTCGGAGCCGCGCTTGACGGGGACGGCGATCGATGCCTGTTCGTCGACGAGCGGGGCGAGCCGCTCGACGGCGACAACGTCCTGCTAGCCGCCGCCACGGCGCTGAAGGCGCGGGGCCTGCTGCACGACAACCTCGTCGTAGCGACGGTGATGTCCAACTTGGGTCTTGAAATGGCCCTGCAAAAGGAAGGCATTCGCTTGAAGCGGACTGCGGTCGGCGACAAGCACGTCATGCACGAGATGCTGTGCTCCGGCTCGACTCTCGGCGGGGAGCAGTCGGGCCACACGATCTTCAGCGATTTCTCGACTACCGGCGACGGCCTGCTCACGCTCCTGGTGGTGCTTCGCATCCTGGGCGAGGAGCGCGTGCCCTGCAGCGAAGTGCGCAAGCGCCTGCGGGTGTTTCCGCAGAAGTTGATCAGCCTGAGGGTGCGGGAGCGGGTCCCGTTGGATCAGCTGCCGGAGATCCGCCAGGCGATTGCGGAACGGGAACTTGAACTGGCTGGGCGCGGACGGGTCATCATCCGGTATTCGGGGACGGAGCCGCTCGTGCGGGTCATGGTCGAGGCGGAGCGATTCGAGGATGTGATGAGGCACTGCACCGACATCGCGAACCTGTTCCAGAAGCATCTCGGGGAATGAGCGATCGGCGCCTGTCGCCGGAGATCCGGCGCGCCGACCCGACGCTTGGTGCGACGGGGCCGGGGAGCAGCTTCCTGGCGCCCCTGTCGGTCGTGCCGTCCCTGCTCGCTCGCCTTCGCTTGCTGCGCAGGAGACGCGGCTGGCAGATAGTCCGCCTCGCACTGCTGGCGGGTGCGGTCTTGACCGCATTGGCTGCCCCGGGATGGTGGAAGGCACTCGCGGCGGTTCCAGCCGCTCTGGGAGCATTGCTGCGCCGGACTCGCGATCCCGACAGGGAGCGGCGGATCCAGCGGATTCACCGAGCCGAATACCTGCTGAATGGTGGCGAATGGCGGAAGGCGGAGAAGACTGGTCCGCCTGCGGCCGCGTACCTGCTGCTGCGAGATGTGCACTTGATGGTAGTGCCGCGAGCGAGCGGCAGTGACGTCGATGCGGCAGTCCGGGTCGATGCAATCGCGGCGATCCTAGTCGACGGAGTCCCCTACCGGCCCGTGTATGTTTCCGAAGCGAAGCAACCGCCCGTGAGAGAAAAGCAAGTCGACCGCCACGCGGTCTCGGAACTGGTGCTGGACCTAAGCGCCGGTGATTCCTGGCGGTTCCGCTACCGGGGGCCTTTCGCGAAGCACATGGCCGAGACCGCCGCTCACGCGATCTACAGCGTGCGAGCCGCGTTCGCGGCGTCACCGGGCATCAGCCGCTAGCGACCTCGTCGAGCCAATCCGGCCGTTTCAGCACCTCGCGGGGACGGCTGCCGTCGGGTGGCCCGATGATGCCGTCCTTCTCCATGGCGTCCAGAATCCGCGCAGCCCTGCCGTATCCGAGCCTCAGTCTTCGCTGCAGGGTCGACGTCGAGGCTTTGCCCATCTCCAGCACAAGCTGGACGGCATCCCTGTACATCGGATCGTCGAAGGCACCCTCGTCAACGCCGTCGGACTCCTCCGACTCGCCTTCCGGCGATTCGAGGTAGTCGTTTTCGTACTCGGGACTTGCCTGCTCCTTCCAGTGCGACATGATCGCCTCGATCTCGTCCTCGGAGACGAGCGGGCCGTGCAATCGCCTCATGCGGGGGGCGCCTGGCGGTAGGAAGAGCATGTCGCCCTTGCCGAGAAGGGACTCGGCTCCCATGGAGTCGAGGATCGTCCGGGAATCCACACGCGTAGCGAGCAGGAATGACAGGCGGGCGGGGATATTGGCCTTGATGAGGCCCGTGATCACGTCAACGCTGGGCCGTTGCGTCGCGAGGAGCAAATGAATGCCCACCGCCCGGGCCATCTGCGCCAAGCGCTGGATGGACTCCTCGACCTGGCGCCCCGCGAGCATCATCAGGTCGGCAAGCTCGTCAACGATCACGACAATGTAGGGCAGCTTTTCCAGATCGCCGTCCCTGTCCGCCGCGCTTGACGAGTTCTTGAGCTGCTCGACCTTTTCGTTGAACTGCCCGATGTTCCGCACTCCGTGCAGCGCCAGCAGTTGCAGCCGCCTGTCCATCTCGCGGGTTGCGTTCTTCAGTGCGTTCGTGGCCTTCTTCATGTCGGTAATGACAGGAGTGAGGAGATGCGGGACATCCCGATAGAGGGCGAGTTCGACGGTCTTCGGGTCGACGAGGATGAAGCGGACATCTTCCGGCGTGGCCCGCAGGAGGATGGACATGACCACACAGTTCACCATCACGCTCTTGCCGGATCCGGTCTGTCCGGCGACAAGCAGGTGCGGCATCCCGGCAAGGTCCGCGCAATGGATCTTGCCATTGATGTCCTTGCCGAGGGCGAAGGTGAGAATGGACTTGGACTGGCGGAAAATCGCCGAGTCGACCACTTCCCGCAGGGAGATGACCTCCCGATTGACATTCGGCACTTCGATGCCCACGGTCGGCTTGCCGGGGATGCGCTCGACGAGGATCGACTCGCACTCCAGGGCCAGGCACAGGTCCTCGGAGAGATTGGTAATCCGGCTGACCTTCACGCCCCTGTCGGGCTTGAACTCGAACGTCGTCACCACGGGTCCGGGGTTGATCTGGTTGATGGTGCCGTGGACGCCGAATTCCTCGAGCTTCTCGATAATCTGACGCGACCGTTCCTGCAACTGGGCTTCGTCGTAGGACTCCCTCCCGAACGGAGCGTTGAGCAGCGATGTCTCCGGCAGCTTGTACTGCTGCCTCCGCGCGCGCTTGCGAAAGCCGCTGACCTCCGACGGAGCCAGCCGCTCTGTTTCGCCTTCGGCCAGCCCGCCCAGCACGGCGCCCGCCGATTCGTCCTCGTAGGGCACGATTGGCGGGGACGGGAGCGGATCGAGCCCGGGGTCCGTCTCCCCCGGTTCCGCCCAGGGCGGATCCTGGAGGGCTGGAGGTGGAGGCGGAGGGGTGATCACCGGGATCGACGGCGGGTCCGGTGCGGACGCGTTCGTGCCCTCTGGGGAGTCCGGCTCCGATTCCACGGCGGCTTCGGTTGCAGGAACCTCGTCGCTTGACTCTTCGCCCTTCCGCCGACGAACGATGTCGCTTAGCTGCCATGGGGTCAACAGGTACAGGCTGACAGCCGTGCTCGCCACCATCAGCAGAATCGTTCCGCCGAAGTTCAGCACAGAAATCAGCTTGTCGAGAAGCACCTTTCCGGCGGTTCCGCCAGCCCAGACCGTTGAATTCCAGCGCGCCGGGAGCAGGTCCCTGACATCCCCGTCGATCAGTTGCAGGGTGCAGCACAGTACCAGCATCAGGAGGGCGCTCCCCACGGTGGCTTGGCCCATGGGAACCTTCGCGTGGTGCCGGACCTTGCTCCAGCCGGCCACCAGCAGCCATGCGGGCAACACGAATCCAGCCAGGCCGAACGATTGCAGGACCAAGTCCGCGGCGAAGGCCCCGGGAAACCCCATCCAGTTCGCCGCCTGATCGGCGTTCGCAGCCACGTTCAGGGACGGGTCGCCCGGCGAGTAGGTAAACAAGCTGAGGAGAAGCCCGACAGCGAGAAGAAGCAGGAGAATGCCCTTGATCTCGTTCAGCCGTGGGTTGTCAAGGAGGAGTCTGACCTTCATTCGCCCTGGATGAATTCAGCCAGCAAAGCCAATTCCCCGTCTGTGCCGGCAAGCAATAGAACAAGTATCCCAAACGCCCAGCGGTAGTACACGAAGGGTGCCATGGTAGCGTGCTGCAGATAGCGCAGGAAGAGGGTGATGACGCCGTATCCCGCCACAGCGCTGACAAGGACGCCCAGGCCCAGTGGCAGGTACTCGACCGCCTGTCCGGAAGCCCCTCCGACGGTGTCCAAGCCGGTCTTGAGCGCCGCACCGGCCACGATTGGCATCGCCAGCAAGAACGAGAAGCGGGCCGCAGCCTGGCGCTCGAGGCCGAGCAGCAACGCGACCGCGATGGTAGCGCCGGCCCTGGAAGTGCCGGGAACCAGGGCGAGCGCCTGGGCGCAGCCGATCAGCAGGCAGCTGCCCAAGGAGAGATCACCCACGCCCTTGTCCTGGCGGGCGTTTCGATCTGCCCACCAGATGACGCAACCCACGCCGATGAGCATTGTTGCGATCACGGCGGGACTGCGCAAGTGGGCTTCGATGGTGTCTTGGAACGCCATGCCCGCGCAGGCGGCCGGAACTGTGGCCGCGGCCAGAAACCAGAGCAGGCGCGGGTTCCCGTCCAGGTCCCGATCTGGATGGTTCGGGGTAGGCTGCCGCATTCTCAGTCCGACCGCTGAGCCCAGGATGCGCACCCAAGTCCCTGCGAAATAGGCAGTCAGCGCCAGCAGGGTTCCGAAATGCAGCGCGACATCGAAAAACAGCCCCGGGTCCTCCCAGTCCAGCAACCAGCGGACCAACACGAGATGGGCAGAGCTGCTGATGGGCAGGAACTCGGTGAGCGCTTGGACCAGCGCCAGGATCGCAACTTGAACGAGATTCATTGCCGGGCTGGCTAGGTCCGCCGCCCCCGAGCGCGCTCGTGCCGGCGGATAACGCGAAGGCCGTCAGTCACGCGGCGAGCCCGAAAGCGCTGACTAGATTTCCCGAGGAATCGAACGGCAGTTCGACGGCGGGGCCCAGCACGCGAATCGAAGGGTTGGCCTTGAGTTCGGGGAGCAGGTTCTCGCTGACGAGGAGGTGCCCGAGTTCGAGCGTGTTGCGGATCCACACCAGCGTGCAGTCGCCCGTATCGAGCTTTCCGCAAGTCGGCAGGACGCGTTCGACGCATTCCCGATCGGTTGCGTAGTGCAGCGGAGTGAAACCCGGGGACGTGGCGGAGGCGGTGAGCGCGTTGACCCAGGTTGCCTGAAAGTCGACTTGCTCGACGAGCCTGTCGTGGACGATATCCGCCATGCCCATTCCGATCGCGTTGCCATATGTGTTTCCTGACAAGTCGCGGATGAAGATGCGATGCACTGTTGGCACCCCGTTCCAGCCATTCGGCCCGTTGTCGCCGCCGCGGTTCACCACCTTGGTGTCCATGCCGGCGCCGCTGATGTTCTTTCCGATTTCATCGAGGACAAGGAGATCGACCTCCTGCACCGGGATATTCGGCTTCCAGGACTTGACGAGGCGCAGCAGCTCTTCCTCCTGCTCCGCCATGCCGTCCGCTCCGAGGGCGCGGACGCCAGCGGTGTTGTGGTGGGCGTCTTCGAGGATCGCCAAGCCGCCGAGCATCTTTCCGGTCCCGAGCATCGTGGCACCCACGCTCCGAATGACACGCTCCATGCCGATCCGGAGTGCCCAGCTGTGGTACCGCTTGGCACCTCCCCACTTCCCGAGGCCGATGGCCATCATCTTGTGGATACCGCTCTCGAGGGCACCTTCGAAGTCCGTGTGCCATTTCACCCGGCCGCACAGCATGACGCCGTCGCTCTCGAAGGCCCGGCGGTCCATCGACACGGCGATTCCTTCCGGAGTCGTGCCAATCTGCACGACCTCCAGCGAGCTTTCCACGGGCACTCCCATGGAGGCCTGGTCGATGCCGTAGTGCGCCAGCACCTCCGCTTGCCCCTGCGCTGTGGCAGCCCCATGGCTGCCCATGACCGGGACGATAAACGGCTCCACCCCCCGCGACTTCCAAAAGTCCACGACCGCCCGGGCGATCATGTCCATGTTGCGGATCCCGCGGCTACCGACACCGATGGCGATGCGGCTCCCGCGGCTCACGCGCCCAGCCCACGGTGCGTCGTCCATCTGCTGACGCACGGCTGCCGAGACGTCGGGCAGGGAACGGTCCGGGAACTCCTGATGAACGGGTAGGAGCTTCTGGATCCGCATGGTTCTCGATTTTCGGGCCCGCCGCGGCCTAGGAGGCTCGCTGTAACAGTCCGAGGTAGGCCTGGATGCGGTCCTCGTAGCGCAGAACGAGGCCGTTCTCCGTGTACTCGCGAACCTTTTGCTCGCGGAAGTAGTCGAACATCCGGTTCCGCTTCTCGGAGAGCAGGGTCTGCCGGAGCGAGTCGCCTTCGGCAGCGAGCGCCGCCTCGTCGGCCTGGCGCAGTTCGATGGTCCGAAAGACGACCCAGCGGCTCCCGATGGCAACCGGGCCCTGGATTTCGCCGTCCGTCTTCGTGAACGCCTCCTCGCCCAAAGCGCTTACCGGGCCGAGTTCGCCAAGATCGCCGTCCCGTCGCACGAAGTCGCTCGTGACGACGGCGAGGCTCATCCGGCGGGCGGCTGACGCCAGCCCCGCTGAAGCTTCGCGGGCATTCTCCGCGAGTGTCCCGGCCCGCTCCCGCGCGAGGTTCGCGGCCTCGGTCACGACATAGTCCTGCCTGACGGTCGAGTCGACCTCCTCAAACGTGGAGTCGCGGGCAGGAACGGTCTCGGTCACGAAGCCGATGTACACCGTCTCCTCCTGAGAGGCCGTGAAGACCTCGCCCACGGGTTGGTCGAAGATTGCCTGGATCAAGCTCGCCGATTTCGGCAGGGTGGCGGGGAGCTCGGAGCGGCTGAAGGGCGGGAACTCCTGGAAGGGCACGCCGATTTGCTCGGCGGCGCCCCGGAGGTCTCCGTCGGCTTGCTCGGCCGCGGTCAGCGCGCGTTCCACGAGAGCGTAACGGTCACTTTGGGAGCGCTCCGCCTGCAGGTCGCCGCGGATCACCTCACGGACCTCGCTAAGCGGCTTCACGCTGCCGGTCTGCCGCTCGTCGAGCCGGATCAAGTGATAGCCGAACTGGGACTTGACCGGAGCTGGCGTCATCGCACCGACCTGCAAGGCGAAGCCCGCCTCTTCGAAGGCGGGATCCATCATTCCGCGGCTGACCCAGCCGAGGTCCCCGCCCCGGTCCGCATTTCCGGGATCGTCGGAGTGCTCCTTCGCCATTTCGGCGAAGTCCGCGCCGTCGCGCAGCTGTTGCAGGACGCCTTCGGCCTCCCCGAGAGTAGCGTCGGACTGCTCCTCGGACTCGTCCTCTGTCATGAACAGGATGTGCCGCAACTTCACTCTCTCCGGCTGTTCGAAACGGTATTGGTTCTGGGAGTAGTAGAGTTCGATCTCGGAATCGGAAATGTCGTGTTGCTCCGCTATCCCTTGCGGATCGACAGTCAGCAGTCTCAACGGCCGTTGCTCCGCCTGGCGGTACCGCAGCTTGTTGGATTCGAAGTACTCGCGCAATTGCTCCGAGGAGGGGGACACCTGACTTTGCAGCCGGTCGGCATCCACCGACACCCATTCGACCTGGACGCTGTCGTTCGTCTCGTGGAACCGCTGCTTGAGCTCTTGGTCGGTGACGCTGATGCCGTCGGTCACCATCCGCCTCAGTCGGAGCTCGATGGCGAGCTCGTAGAGAACTCGGCGCTCGAACTCGGTGACAGTCTGCCGGAGCTGCTGTCGGATGAAGCCCTCGTATGCCCTCGCGCCTACGAACTGGCCGCCCGGAAACAGCGCGTCCGGAAGGATCTCTTGCAGCCAGCGAGCAAGCTCCTCTTCCGTGGGCATGATTCCCAGAGCGCTCGATTCGGCGAACAGCACCCGTTCAGCGATCAGGTTCTCGATGATGCTGCCTGCATTCATCGACAGCACCTCGGGAGGTATGTTGTTCGCCCGGAGTTGCCGCAGCGCGGCCTCCACGTCGCTGGTCGTGACAGGCTGGCCGCTGACCTCCGCGAGGACCTCGCTGGCTGGGTCGGCGGGCCCGAACACGTTCGGCACCAGGGTGATGACCATGGAGGCAGCCACGAGGAAGAGAATGCCGCCCATGATCCAGCGCAGGGCTTTCCCTCGATTACGGAACAGCTTCAGCATAGGTAGAGTCCGGTCGACGCCTTCGTTCTCGGGGCGCGCCCTGCCTCCGGCACCGTTTGACGACCGTGCCGCCGGCGGTCCTGATCGAACGGGATCCGGCTATTCTCGATTGTACTATGGGCGTCTGGGCTACATCGGCAGGAGGACCGCTCGGCGCGCGAGAGTCCGGCCGCTCGATTCCAGGATGGTGACGGACGCGACGCCGTTCGAGAGCAGGTACTGCCGGGCCCGGTCGATTCCGTAGCCGACCTCGCTGGGATCGTGGCTGTCGTCGCCGAAGCAGAACGGGATGCCGGCAGCGGTTGCGGCTTGCACGATCCAGGGGCCCGGGTAGGGTTCTCCGAGACCCTTGCGCCACCCGGCCGTGTTGAGGTCCAGGATGCAGCCGCCGGCCAGGGCGGCGGCGAGAGCCTTTTCCGCGGCCCGCCGGATTCGCGGCGTGGCCAGGTCGGTACCAGCCGGAGCATGGAGCTTCAGCAGGTCGAAATGGCCGACCACCTCGGGCTGGAGGTCCTCGATCATTTGCCGCACCGTTTCGTAGTAGCGCACGGCGAACGGCTCCAGACCGCCGCAAGCGTCAACTGCGGCGCCGAACTGGCGCGGGGACTCATCGATGGAGATGCCCGCGACATGATGCACCGACCCAACCATGTAGTCGAACGCGTGCCGCGACCGCAGGCCTTGCATCAGCTCCGCATAGCGGTCGGAAGGAACCACCTCCACCTCGAAGCCGCGCAGGACCGAGAGGCGGCCCTCGAAGAGGCGTTGCACCCGGCGCGACTCCTCGGCGTAGCGCTCGAACTCTAGCTGCAGGCGCTCGAGCGTATAGCCTTTGGCTCGTTCGGAATCGTAGATGTGGTGTTGTTCGTAGCGCGGAGCGTGCTCGGAGAGGCCGTAGATGCGGAATCCGGCCTCCACCGCGGCGTCGAGCGCTCCCCGCAAGGTGCCTCGAGCGTGCTCGCAGAACTCGCCGCAATGGCCACCGTGGAGAGAGGCCATCCAGAGACCCGGGTCCATGCTTTCAGGGTAGTCCGGTTGCCCGGGCAACCCGCGTTGCGAGACAATCAGCGCCTGTTGCGAGCGTTCCGGTGGCGGCCGAACATTACCTAGCGATTGACCTGGGCGCCGGAAGTGGCCGGGTGATGCTGGCGCGTTTCGACGGCGAGCGGCTCGCGGTCGAGGAGTTGAACCGGTTCGAGAACCCGGCGGTCAACCTTCCCGGGGGCTTGCACTGGGATGTCCTGGGCCTTTACGGGGGCATGCTGAAGGGCATGCGGGCCGGCGCCTCGTCCAGTCCCGTCTCTCTGGGAATCGACACGTGGGGCGTCGACTTCGCGTTGCTTGACCGCGACGGGGAACTGGTCGGGAATCCGCGCCACTACCGGGACGGCCGCAAGGCCGGAAAAATGGCCGAGGCATGTGAGATCGTTTCACGTGAAACGATTTTCGAGAGTACCGGACTGCAGTTCATGGAGTTCAATTCGCTCTTCCAGCTGTTCTCGATGCGCGGCACTCCGACGCTCGACGCCGCTGACTGCTTCCTGATGGTGCCGGACTTGTTCCACTACTGGTTCACCGGTGAGCGAGCCTGCGAATTCACGGACACGAGCACATCGCAGTGCTATGACCAGCGCCGCCGGAAGTGGACCTATTCGATCCTGGAAGCTCTCGACCTGCCGACTGACATTTTCGGCGACGTCGTGGAGCCCGGCACCGTGTTGGGGGGATTGCGCCCGGCCGTCGCCGCCGAGTGCGGGCTGGCACCAATGCGGGTCGTTGCTCCGGGGACGCACGACACGGCTTCGGCAGTGGCGGCAGTGCCCGCCGAGGGCGGCGACTGGGCCTACCTCAGTTCCGGCACCTGGTCGCTGCTGGGAGTTGAGGCGACGCGGCCGCACCTGACCCCGGATGTCCTCGCCAAGAATTTCACCAACGAAGGGGGTGTGTGCCAGACCACACGGGTCCTGAAGAACATCTGCGGTCTCTGGCTCCTCGAGGAATGCCGTCGGGAATGGACCCGGCGGGGAATTGCCGCCGAGTACGATGATCTCCTCGTCGACGCTGCGGAGAGCCCCCCGTTCCGGTCTCTGGTCGACGTGGACGCGCCGGAATTCGAGCCTCCGGGCGACATGACCGGACGGATTGCGGAGGCGTGTCGCACGAGCGGCCAGCCCGCGCCTGGAACGACCGGGCAGTTCGCGAGGGCAATCTTCGAGAGCCTGGCGATCAAGTACAGGTCCGTGCTGGAGGACCTAGCCGGGATCACGGGGCGCAGGCCCTCGGCTCTGCACGTGGTCGGCGGCGGGTCTCGGAACGCATTGCTCTGCCAGTACGCCGCCGATGCCTGCGGTATTCCGGTGATTGCCGGCCCGGTCGAGGCTACTGCCTTGGGGAATGCGCTGATGCAAGGCATCGCTTCGGGAGCCATCGGCGATCTTGCCCAAGGCCGCGAAATCATCCGCCGATCTTTTGTGCTGCAACGCTATGAGCCTCGGTCGGACGCTGCCGGCAACTGGGCGGCCGCGGTTGCCAGGGTGCCAGCGGTGGCTGCCTGACTCGGAGTCCCCGCATTCTGCGGTGCTACCCTGCTGTCCATGTCGGCTCTGAATGTCGCGTTGATCGGCTACGGATTCATGGGCAAGGCCCACAGCAACGCCTACGCGCAGGTCGGGCACTTCTTTCCGGACGTGCGGAAGGTGCGGCGAAAGGTGGTTTGCGGCCGGAACCGAGCCGGCCTGGAGGCGCTCGCCAAGGCCTGGGAATGGGAGGAAATCGAGAGCGACTGGCGACGCGTGATCGAAAGAAAGGACGTCGACCTGGTCGATATTTGCACGCCCAACTACCTGCACTCGGAAATGGCCATTGCAGCCGCCGAGGCGGGCAAGATGGTGCTCTGCGAGAAGCCCCTGGCGAACAACCTGGCCGAAGCCCGGGAGATGACCGAGGCGGTCGCGTCGGTGCCGAACTTCGTGTGGTTCAACTACCGTCGCGTGCCGGCGGTCGAACTGGCACGGCGTTTCATCGAAGAAGGCCGGCTGGGCCGGATCTACCAATACCGGGCCCAGTACTTGCAGCAGTGGGGGCCAGATCCGAGCCGCCCTCGGAATTGGAAGATGTCCAAGCGGACCGCGGGCTCGGGCGTGAACGGCGACCTCAACTCCCACCTTGTCGACATGGCGATGATGCTGCTGGGACCCATCCGCGAGCTGTCGGCCACGTTCGAGACCTTCCTGGCGAAAAGGCCGGATCCGGACAATCCCGGCAGCACCTACCCGGTTGACATCGACGACGCCGTGCTGGTCCAGGCCCGTTTCGACAACGGGGCGCTTGGATCGTTCGAGGCGACCCGGTTTGCGACCGGGTTTCAGAACGACAACAGCTTTGTCGTCCACGGCTCGCGCGGCATGGTGGAATTCCACTTCGAAGACATGAACCGGCTGGTGTTCGCCGATGCTGGCGGAGACCCCGACCTGAGGGGTCGGCGGACTCTGTTGGCGCCCAGTCCCGGACCGCCGGGAGCTCCGCACTATTGGAAGCCCGGCCACCCGCTCGGCTACGAGCACACATTCATCAGTTCGCTGGCGGATTTTCTCGCTGGCGTTGACGCCCCGGAGCCAGCCAAGCCGACTTTCGAGGACGGGCTAGCTGTTCAACGTGTCCTGGCTGCAGTGGAAGCGTCCGCCCTCGGTCGGCACTGGGTCGAAACCGGGCTCTAGGAAGGCGCAGGCTTCCGGGTGACGCGGGAAGGGTCCCGTAGTTCCCATCAAGCCACGGCTATCGCAATCGTCCAGATCAAGGCTGGACGGTTGACTTGGGACGCTGCTAGCGCGGCAACATGGTAGTCGAGTTCAGATTGAGGCAATCAGGCAAGGACGGGCGAAATCTCCTGCTTTGCGATTCCGTCCAGTGAAGATCACTTACCAACCGCATCATGCCGATATTCAAGGCTCCGACATCCACTCGTGAAGTGCTGGCTCAGGGGTACGCCTACATATACAGGGCAGCCGTTGCGCGTAAACAAGGCGCAGAAAAATTCACCAGAACTCACCACATTTTGGCGAGAAGGTTTTACAACGATGTGATGGCTGGCCGGAAGAGAATCGATAGCCTATTCCGCATGGAGAGGGCCAGACTTGGTCAGGAATTGAAGTGCTCCTATTGCGGGCAAAAAGGACGCCTCTCTATGGACCACTTAATTCCGAGATTCAGAGGCGGCCCTGATGATGGAAGCAATCTAGTCCCCGCGTGTCGCCCCTGCAATTCGTCGAAGGGTAGCCGTGACCTGATGGCTTGGCTGGCGATCCGGCGAGAAGCACCTTCAGATGCCGTGCTCCAACGGTATATCAAGCTTGCATGGCGCTGGTGCGATCGCCAAGGCAGATTGGATGATCGATTGGAAGATAGTGAAGATATGCCTTTCGATCTGGTTGCATTGGCGAACTTCCCTTGGAGGTCCCTCAAGAATCCCGATCGAATTGACTAGTGGGCTACCACGGAAGCTAGCATACAGCCCGAGAGCTGGATGAGGCCAATTCCAACACAGGTCGGCGGTAAGGGCGGACGGACCTAACCGGAGCCTACTTAGATGGCCCGAAGCTGGGAAGTGTGGACCACCAAGCCCGTGGACGGCGGTCGCCCCACCGGGGCATGCAGCGCCCTGCCTCTCGCTCGAAGCCGTCTAGCACAGCTCTTGAGTGCATCCAGGTGATGGCTGCCTTAACCCATCCACCGTTCAGCACGACTTCCGCGCATTTTCTCTGTCCTGCCCCTTCCGTTCCTTCCGAAGGCGAGCGTTCCCGGCGCCGGCAATCCGTGGCTGTCCGGGGTACAATCGGGCCGTTCCGCCGTCCCAACCGGTGCTTCGGGCCTGGTGGCTCAGACTCCGGACGGGTTGGTGTTGCTGTCATCCGCGAGGAGGTAGTCGGCCATGGCTGTCCGCTCCATTCGATCCGCTGGCGTCTTGTGGCGAGTGGTCTTGATCCTTGCCGCGACGCTCGCGGCGACATCCCTTGATGCGCAGCAGACTGAACCGGCACCGACCGGTGCCAGGGCAGCGGCAGGGTCGGAGTTCCTGGACAGCTTCACTTGGCATCCCGGCGGCACACGGGAGGCCAACATGTGGCAGGTGTTGGTGCTGTTCGGGGTTGGTGACCCGGCCGGAGAGTCGTGGGACGGCAACCTGACAGTCCAGGGCGGCGAGATCCTTGCCATGGACCCGCACCGGCAGGAGCCGCCGGATCGAATCCTTCCCCAAGGTGGCTGGCGGCTGCGGACGCAGCAAGTCAGGATCCTGCAGCGCTCGTCGGTCGTGCCGCGACCGACTCCCGCCCATCGCGATGAAACCTTCTCCAAGGGCCTGTGGGTTCGCGGCAGCGGCAATTCGGGCACCACAGTGTCCGTTGCGACGGTGCAGGGAGACTTCTCGTTCAGGCCCATGGCCCTGGAGGTCGGACCCTGGACCATGGAGTTGAACGGCAGGGTCGCGATCCAGCGCACGCCTCCCGCCACCGACCTGTCGGGCACGGAGCTACGCCAGCATGACTCTCCAGCGATCGCGGCAGATTCGGCGGGGAACCTGTTCACGACCTGGTACAGCTACCATGACCGCCGTGAGGAGCTGAACTTCCGCCGCTACCACGAAGGCCGCTGGTCACGCCTCATCCCGGTCGGGCGTGCGGCCGAAGATCTCTGGCGTCCCCAGATCGCGATCGATGGCTCGGACAAGGCTTGGCTGATTTACTCCCAGCGCCCGGCTGCGGACGGCCCCGGCAACTGGGACATTTACGCCATGGCCTGGGAAGACGACGAATGGGGCCGACAGTACCGCCTTACGGACAATTCGCTCCCGGACATCGAGCCGCACGTGGCGCGGTCGGCCGACGGCACGATCTACTTGGTCTGGCAGTGCATGGCCGGCCGCAATTCGCAGATTCGCTTGAAGTACTTGAGGGACGGACGCTGGTCCGAAACGGTCGCTGTCACGAATCTGGCTGCCAACGATTGGTCGCCCGCCGTGGCGGCCGCACCGAATGGCAGCGCATGGATTTCCTGGGACCGCTATCAGAAGGGGTCTGGCGGCAGCTACGATGTCCACGCGCGGTCGTTCGATCCCGATACCGGACTCGGTCCCGAAATGGCCGTCGCGTCTTCGACGCGGTTCGAAGCCCATTCGAGCATCGCGGTCGATTCCCAGGGCCGACCGTGGATAGCCTGGGAGACTTCGGGCGTCAACTGGGGAAAGGATCTGGGTCGCGGTCTGGGAGACCTCCAGCCCGGCACCCCTCTGGGCGCGGCACGGCGCGTTGAAGTGGTGTGCCTTGACGCCGGGCAGTGGAAGGCCCCTGCCGCGGTTGTGTTCGATGACCCCTTGGCGACCGGATCGACGGGCGAGAGCAGGCCACAACTGGTCTTCGATCCAGACGGCAATCTTTGGATGTCGTTCAAGCGCCGGTACAGCCGGCATTCGTACCGGCCGACTTCTTACTGGGAATACTTCCTCACCCGGCTCGACGGGACGACCTGGACCGAGCCGGTGACCCTGCCCTTCAGTTGGTCGCGAAAGAGCACACGAATGGGCGTCGCCGTCGCGGACGGACGCCTGTGGGCCTTCTGGCCCGACGAGAGCCGCCAATGGGGATTCGCCAGCCGGCCGCGCTTGAATCGAGTCGTGGCGGGCTCGCTGCCCCTTCCCGGCCCGGCCAAGGCAGCCAGCCTGGCTCCGTACCGGCCCGCTCCCGGCGAGGCGCGTCCGGACTCGCACCCGACCGAACTTGACGATGTTCGATACATTCGCAACTACCGAGTCGCCCATGGCGGCACGGAGCTCCGGATTGTCCGGGGCGACCTGCACCGGCATACGGAGCTCTCACAGGACGTGGGAGGCATCGACGACGGTTCGCTGCCGGAGTTCTACCGGTACATGATTGATGCCGCCGAAATGGACTTCGGAGCCTCCACCGACCATCAGGCCGGAGGGACGGATTTCTGGAACGCGATGACGCAAAAGCTGGCCGACATGTACCACTTTCCCGACCGCTTCTCCACGCTGTACGGCTACGAGCGCAATCCCGGCAACCCGTTCGGGCACCGCAACCTGATCTACACACATCGCGACTATCCGATCGTCCCGTTCTTCATTCCGGCACATCCGCGGTTCCTGCTGCCGGACAGCCCGGATGGCGAGCTCCTCACGTTCAGTTCGATGGGCTTCGGCAGCGGAGTGCGGAACGAGACGAAACTGCTCTACGATGTGGCGCGCAAGACGAACGGCTTGGCGATCCCTCACACGTCGGGGACAGACTCGATGGGGACGGATTGGCGCGACAACGACCCGGAGGTCGATACCGTCGCCGAGATCTACCAGGGGGCACGGCAGAATTACGAGCACAAGAACGCGCCGCGAGGAATCCGCGACGGCGAGGAGGCTGACGCGGCGGGGGGATTCCAAGAGCCCGGCATGCTCTGGAACGCTTGGGGCAAGGGCTACAAGATCGGCGTGATCGCGAGTTCCGATCACTACTCGACGCACATCTCGTACGCCATGGTCTACACTCCGGACACAAGCCGCGAAGCGATTCACGAATCGATCCGGAACCGTCGCACCTACGGAGCCACTGACAACATCGTCTTGGACTTTCGCATGGGCGACGCGTTCATGGGCGAAGAGCTATCCGCGAGCGAACCGCAGAGAATCCTGGTGCGGGCGCGCGGCACGGCCGAGATCGCCGCCATCCAGCTCATTCGCGACGGCAAGTACGTCTACAAGATCGAACCCGGCAAGGCGGAAGTCGAATTCGACTATCTCGACATTGAAGCGCCTCCTGGCGAGCACTGGTACTACGTGCGGGTCGAGCAGCAAGACGGCGAGCTCGCGTGGTCCAGCCCGATCTGGATGACACAGGGCGAGTAGGCAGATGCCCGTGGCCCGCTGCTTGCGGGCGGGGCCGTCCGAAAATGGGTGCCTGATATCATCAGGGCATCGGCTTCCCCCTGTCGTTCCCGCAATGCAGACCCTGTTCGAGACTCCCACGAAGCAGTCCGGTCTGTTCGGTCGATTCAAGCAAGCGGTCTCCAAGACACGTGTCGCGCTGACCGGCCAGATCGGGGACATCTTCAAGGGACAGGCGGAGATCTCTCCCGATCTGCTCGAAGATCTTGAAATGACGCTCATCGAGGCTGATCTGGGCGTCCAGACTGCAAACGAGATCATTGACGACGTCCGTTCGGGACTTGCTCGCGAAGACCAGCCCGATGCGATCGTGATTCAGGGCTTGATAGCCGATCGCATGCTGGATATCCTGCGCCTGGCGGAGAGCGGTTCGCCGCAAGAGACCGTCCTTCCCGGCCCGGAGGTGATCCTGACTGTCGGCGTGAACGGGGTTGGCAAGACGACGACAATCGGCAAGCTTGGGCAACGGCTGAGAGCCGACGGCCGCAGCGTGTTGCTCTGTGCCGGCGACACATTCCGCGCGGCTGCCGCCGAGCAACTGGAGATCTGGGGCGAGCGCGCCGGATGCCCCGTCATTCGGCAGCAAGCAGGATCGGACCCTAGCGCGGTCCTGTATGACGCCCTTGAAGCGGCGAAGGCTCGGAACTTTGACACCGTCATCGTGGACACTGCCGGCCGGCTCCACAACAAGGCGGGCTTGATGGCGGAACTCAAGAAGATCCGGAGGACGGCTGGTCGCTTGGTCCCGGGAGCTCCGCACCAGGTCCTTCTGGTTATGGATGCGGTGACTGGCCAGAACGGTCTGGAGCAGGCGCGCCAGTTCACGGCCACGGCCGGTGTGACGGGACTGGTCCTCGCCAAGCTCGACGGGACGGCCAAGGGCGGGATCGTCGTGGCCATCGCGCGCGAACTCGGGGTCCCGATCCGCTGGGTGGGCGTCGGGGAGCGCATTGACGACCTGGTCTCCTTCGATGCCGATAGCTTCGTCCGGTCGCTCTTCGAGACGCGTGAATTGCAATGAAATCGGGCGACCGGCAATGGCTTCGGGAAGCGGTCGATCTTGCGCGTCGCGGGATCGGCTTGGCAAGCCCCAACCCGTGCGTCGGCGCTGTCGTCGTCGAAGCCGGCGGATGCAAGGTCGGTGAAGGCAGCTACACCTACGATGGTCGCAGGCATGCAGAAGTCCTGGCGCTGGAACAGGCTGGTGGTCGCGCCCGGGGCGGGACCCTGTTTGTCTCGCTGGAGCCTTGCAGTGTCGAGGCTAGGACGCCACCCTGCGTCGACGCGATCCTCGAGGCTGGCGTGTCCCGAGTCGTGGCCGCGTCGCGAGACTCGAATCCGGCAATTGACGGAGCGGGTTTGGATCGATTGCGCAAGGCGGGCGTGATCGTCGATGAGGCAGGGGGAGATCTGGCGGAAGAGGCCCGGAATCTCAATGAACCGTTCTTTCATTACGCGCAAACGGGCCGGCCGTTCGTCACGTTGAAGACCGCCCTGACCCTGGACGGCAAGATCGCCGCTCCGGACGATAACACTGGTTGGATCACCAGCGAAACCGCTCGCGCGCATGTGCAGGGCGTGCGCCATCGTCACGACGCCATCATGACCGGCATTGGCACCGTGCAAGCCGACAACTGCCTCCTCACGGACCGGTCAGGGCTACCCAGACGGCGTCCATTGCTGCGGGTTGTCGCAGACTCGCTCCTGCGCCTGCCCGTCGATTCGCGGATGGTCGAGTCCTTTGACGGCGACTTGGTGGTCGCGTCGACGTCGGCAGCGTCCGCGAAGCGTAGGGAGATCTTCGAACAGCATCAGATCCCCGTCCAGTGTTTCGATTCCCCGTCCGGCCGGGTTGATTTGGGCGGGTTGCTTGACTGGCTAGGGGGCCAGGGGATCACTTCCCTGATGGTCGAAGGCGGATCGAAGCTGAACTGGGCCATCCTCGAAGCTGGCGTGGTCGACAAAGTCTTGCTGTACTTCGCACCGAAAATCCTGGGCGGGTTCGATTCCCTGCCGATGGTCGGCGGGGTCGGCCGGCGCTCGCGCGCAGGAGCCTTGAAGCTGAGGAACTTGCGCACAATCCCGGTCGCCGAGGACGAGTTCGCGGTCGAGGCCAACGTGGTGAAGGACCCTTCCGGGTGACACTCCTCAAGACCGGCTGAGGACGCAGCGATGTTTACCGGGATCATTGAGGAGACGGGTGAAGTCGAGGAATTGGCGCGCTCTTCCGCAGGCGCCCGCTTGGTGGTCGTGGCGCGCGAAGTCTTGACGGACCTCAAGCGTGGCGGCAGCATCGCGGTGAATGGCTGCTGTTTGACGGCGGTTGACTGCGACAGCCGGACCTTCGCGGCCGATCTCTCACCGGAGACGCTTTCCAAGACGAACCTGGGCGATCTTCGATCCGGATCGGTTGTCAACCTAGAGCGGCCGTTGTTGCCGACCGGACGCTTGAGCGGGCACTTCGTCCTCGGCCATGTCGACGGCACCGGCCAGGCGGTTTCTCTCGAGCCCGTTGGTGACGGGAATTGGTGGCTGCGCGTCCGTGTGCCCGAGGATCTCGTCCCGCTCCTGGTATACAAGGGCAGCGTCGCGATCGACGGGATCAGCCTGACGCTAGCGTCCGTCGAAGAATCGATTATCGAAATCGCCATCATTCCACACACCTACGAGGTAACTACCCTCGCCAAGACTCGAGCCGGGGATTCAGTCAACATCGAGTGCGACATGCTGGCGAAGCATGTCCAGCGGCTGCTGGCATCAGGCACCCTTGCTCCCCCTGGTGCCGAGGTCGGAGGATTGGCCTGAATGAACTGCACCAAGGGGGAGCCATGGTCGGCCAGGCAGCGCGGGGCTCAGGAATCGCGCTCCTCCGCGAGGCAGGCGGGGACACCTTCGTGGTACGTCGGGTAGCGCAGGCGCAACCCGAGAGACTGCAGGACGGCGCCGCCGTCCACGCGGCGGTCCGCTCGCCTTGTCTCGCTCAAGTCCGTGTCGGCTACCGTTTCTGGTATGTCCAGCCCCAGCAGTTGCGAGCAGAGACGCGCGACATCCCGGGAGCTCGCGGGCAATTCGTCGGCGACTGGAAACGCGCCCGCCAATCGCCGGTCCATGGCAGTGGCGACGACCCTTGCCAAGTCTTCGACGTGGATCCGTGACACGTACCGGTCGCCGTTCTCGGGCAGTTTGAACCGACCGGTCCGCATGGCCGCATGGACTCCTCTTCCCGGGCCGTAAATCGCTGCGGGTCGGAGTACGAGCGACGGGCACGGCAGTGCAACAACCGCCTCTTCGGCCAGCATTCTCAAGTGTTGCCGCTCGGTTTCGGGGGTCGGGGGTGTGGTGGCGTCGACGACGCGGACAGCCCCGTATACGCCGGTGGTCGAGAGATAGGTGACGTGGCCCGGGATACCGTCAAACGCCGCGACCAGACCAGGCGTCGGCTCGTCGAGGCCGCCCTCGGTCCGAAGTGTGGGGATCGAGAGGAGCACGCTCGCCCCCTTTACCGAGAAAGGCGCAGGTGCGTTGCCAGCCGCGTCGAAGGCCACCACAGTGGCTCCGCGATCCCGCAAGTCACCGAGATCCTCGGTGCTTCGCGTTGTCGCAGTGACGTGCCAGCGGCGTGCAATCAGCAGTCTTGCCACACGGCGACCGGTGTAGCCACACCCGATGATGACTGCCTGGCGAGCCACGTTTCCCAGTTTGCGTCAATCAGAGCGGCCGGGGGCCGTCGAAACGACGTCTGCTTCCAGGCAACGACGTGCTTTGGCGCGCTTACGTCCAAATGCGGGGTATGGTGTGCTTCCGGCAGGCAACGCGCGGACCGGTGACTCCAGCGTCAATTGCGATCAAGCGCAAGAGCGCTAGGCCGGAGCCCGGAAAACTTATGGATCGTTCTGCGGCAATGGCAAACGGCGCACGTGAATCGCGATTTGAGCGGTTGTAGGGCAGCTCATCGCTACGCCAGATGGCGCGCTCCCTCGAGCGGCACGAGCCCGTCCCTGGGGCATGCCGCGGGTTCACTCCGGATTCCGTGGGGAGTCTCTCGCCGCCACCGTTGGCGGAGCGGGTGTCCGGCCCTCGCCGAGCCAGGCGCTGACCGACTCGAAAGCCGATGAGGCAGTATCATCGGAGTCGCCGAAGCCTTGGCGCCAGGTGACCCCGGGCGTCCGGCGCCGGAACCAGGTCATCTGCCGCTTGGCGTAGCGCCTCGTCTGGAGCGAGGTTGATTCGATCGCTTCGTGCAGACTGCACTCCCCGTCCAGGTAGCGTAGGCACTGGGCGTAGCCGAGCGCCCCGAAGGGCTTGGCGGTTCTCGGGATTCCCAGGCTCAGAAGGCCCTGGACCTCCTCAACCAGGCCTTCCGCGAACATCCGGCGGGTCCGGCTCTCGATGCGGGCATAGAGAGCCTCCCGGCAAGGATCGAGGCCGAGTAGGAAGACCTGGAATCCCGTGAGTGGCTCCCCTGGGTCGCGCCACTGCTCCGTCATCGGGCGCGACCCGGCAAGGCACACCTCGATTGCCCGCACCAGCTTCGGGGAGTCATTGCGGTGGATTGCCTCCGCCGCATGTCGATCAAGTCTCTGCAAGAGGCGCCACAGGTAGCCTTCAGAGTGGCTTTCGGCTGCAAGCCGCAAGCGTTCACGGAGATCGGGATTCCTCAGAGGGCCGCGAAACAGCCCCTTGAGGAGGGCCTCCAAGTAGAGTCCGGTACCGCCCACCAAGACCGGCAGCACGGCGCGGCTCCGCATGTCCTCGAGGCGCGCTCTGGCATCGCGAGCAAAGTCCCCGGCAGAGTAATCGGTGCCAGGCTCGACATGATCGATCAAGTGGTGCCGGATACCGTTCCGTTGTTCGGGCGGAGTCTTCGCCGTGCCGATGTCGAACCGGCGGTAGACCTGGACAGAGTCGAAGTTGACGATCTCTCCCCCGTATTGCGTGGCGAGTGCCAGCGCCAAGTCGCTCTTGCCGGAGGCTGTCGGGCCCACGATCGCGAGGCATGGCGCGAGGGAATGCATGGCTACCGCGAGACTACGACAGCGAGGGCAGACCGGTCCAGTGACTCGCTCGAGGCCGCAGTGACGCTACCCTCTCCGTCCGCTCGCGCGAAATCAACGGCGCGGCTCCCCTCCCACCCAGACTGGTGACGAGTAGGCACGGGCTCCGTCCAATTGGTCCACGCGGACATAGTAGTAGTCTCCGTGCTGCATTGCCCCGGTGTCGGTGAACTCGAGTTCGGCCTCCCTTGGCATGTCTCCGCCGATCAGTTCCACCGTGACAGCATCCCGGTCCATCCCGTCGGACACGTCGTGCTGCTTGAATCCATCAGAGAGTTCGTGCAGCGCGATCTCGAACGTCTTCGCAGGCAAGTTTCGCGGCGGGCGGACCGGCACGGGTGACTTGCCCCACTCACGCGCAGCTTCCAGGACAAAGGTCAGTTTCGTGGAAGGCGAAGCGCCTTCCAATTCGAGCAGGAGGGTGTCGGCCTGGCCGCGGGTTCCCGCGCTGAACCGGACAGTGTTTCCGGCGGCGCCCTCGATGCGTGCCCATTCCCTGTGCTTGTTATCGAAGTGCAGTGTGCGCAGGCCTGCCAGCCGGGCTCCTTCGACAGTGACTGCTCCCTGCCACTGCCGGTATCCGCGGGGGTTGTCGCGGAAAAACGGTTCGGACGACGATTCGAAGCCGACGACGACCCGAGTATTCCGCGTCAGTCCTGAACGCAGCGGGCTCTGCGTATAAGCGGTTTCGCCGTTCTTGACAACAGTGAGCCGGCGGATCGGCGCTGTGCCGATGACCCTCGCGCGGACCAGCCGGTTGTCGGTGTACTCCAGGCGCTTGCCCATCCCGGTGCCGTTGATGTCCATTTCCAGGATGATGCGCTGCGCGTCCGTCACGGCATAGGCCCGGCGCCGCTTCAAGGAATCGAAAATGGAGTCGGCGGTCTTGTCGTGGGCCTGCACCGCCGCCAGGCCGCCGAACTGGCTCAGAGAGGAAGTTGGCTGGCGGCTCGATGTCCAGCTGTAACCGGGCCTGGAGCGATGGTCGTCCGAGGCCGCGAGGAAGCCGACCTGGTGTCCCTGTCGCAGGTAGTAGTTGCCGAACCACTCGAACGTGCCGTGCATCGACATGATTTCGATCATCGTTTCCATCTCGGGGTCGTTTGTGCGCCAGTCGCCGGCCTGGTGCGCGTGCGGGATGATCAGGACGTCCTTGGTGCCGTACTTTGCCCGCAAGCCTGCGTAGAGCCCGGTGAGCGTGGGAGCCGCCTGAACGCCGACCCGGACTGAATCCGGTGATCGGAAGAAGACGTTGTGGTGGCCGCCCCATTGCCTTCGCGAGGTCCACTCGTACCCCAGGAACGCGACGAACTTCTCGGGAACCGAATTGTCCTCGACCGCCCGTCGCATGGCTTGCCATTCGAAGTCATCCAGCCAGATGTCGTGTTCGGAGAGCCCCAGGAAGTCAAGGCTGGCGTCTTCACGAGCGAACCGGTAGGAGCGGCCAATTGAGCCCTGGCCTTCGGCCATCCCCGTGTGCGTGTGGGTCTCGCCCCAGTACAGGCGGTAGGGAGGGTTTTCGCGAACCCAGACCGGATTGCTGAAAGCCTCGATCTTCCCGTCTGCGCTCGCGACATGGAAACGGTAGATCCCTTCTTCGCCAATCCGTACCGAGTCGATTCGATGCATCGGGTCGTCACCGCTGTCAAGCGAGCGGAAGCGCTCGCCGTTCAGCGTGATGGTCGAGGGCGGGATCGGTCCCGTGGCCCGATTTCCAGAACTGTCCTCCCATCGAATCGCCAGGGTGAATTCCTCGTCCGGCTTGACGATCGAGGGGCCGACCGCGGTGACGCCCGTCACGGAGTTGCCGACGATCTCGTAGGCCGGCCAGCGCGGAGTCAGGAAGTTCCCGGACCCGTCGAGGTCGATGTAGATGGGCAGCATGGCCTCGTCAGTCGCGAACGTCTGCTGCTTCCAACCCTCCGAACCCCCCTGGCGGTCGCCGTAGACGAGCGTGACCGTGTCACCCGTTGCGAGACTGCCTCGCTCGACCTGAAACGAGGGCATCTCGCGGGCAGACCGGAAGCCCCCGTGCATGCCAGACCAAGGCGTTGTTGTCGCGCCCAGCTTCACGCGCGGGTTCGACGTCGTGGCCGAGACATAGTTCGGGCCCTCCGGATTCTGGTTCTGCGGAGTCCCGCCATCCATCTGCAGCTGTTTCGCCGCCATGATACGGGCTCCAGGGCCCAGAGGCGCCTCTCCGACCGTGTAAGTCTGCTTGATCGTCGCCCAGGAATCCGCGTGCACGGGGCCATCGACTTCCAGATCGACGCGGCCCAGTGCGCTAGGTCTCTCGTCCTTGATCCTGAACTCGTGGATCAGCCCGTCCACGCTCCGGAGCACTCCCCGCGTCGGAGGCCTTCCGGAGAGCCGCAGGTCCTCCAGGCTGCGATATGCGGTTGCGATCTGCAGCGTTGCGTTGACAGGGACGGGGCTGCCCGTCAGCGAGTATGCGTTGATCCAGGCCCAGAGGGTGTCCAGGCGGCCCTGGAGGTTCGCTGCGGTCGTGGGCTGTCCGGCAGCGTCCTGCTTGAGCGCGTTAACTTCCCCGCGCAAGGCCGGGGCCAGGTAATCTCCGCGAGAGGGACCTTGAGCCGTTCCCAGTGAAATCCACAAGGCTAGAACAAGGCAGGTGGCGACTGCGGCAACCGTCCAATGTACGTTTCTCATTGGCTGGCATTGTACAAGACCGCTTCTTGAAAAGCGTCTCGGGCAGGTGTGCGTTCCATGGCCTGCGACCTCCGATTTCGGTCCCTTCAAGCGGCGTCGGCGGCCACGCGCATGGCGGCATTGGCGAGTTTACGGATCGGGGGCGCGGCGGCGTCCGGGAACGGCACGAACTCCCCTCGCCGGAAGCTGCTTCCGTGCCACCTCTGGAGCAGCGCGAGATGATCCTCCCGTTCGGCCAGTGTGGCCTCAGACCAGGCCGCTGCCGGCAGGATCCCGCGCAAGCCCGCGGCGAACGCCGCGGCGGATGGCTCGGGTGCTCCCCAGGGCAACCGGACACTGGTCTGCAGGGATCCCCTGTAAAGGGGCGTGAGTTCGACACAGGACTGTTCGACCGAAGCCTGCAGCACCATTCCGTTCAACTCTCCGAGTTCCCGTGAGAGCCCGCCTCGCAACCGCAGGACGTCCTTGGCCTTGGACAGGATTCGATGCTGTTGGGCCGCCATTTCGAATTCCATCGCGGCGCTGGCGCGGTCGCGGGCCGACTCGGTCTCCTCCAGCAGCGAGTTCCCGTCTGTCCGGAGGAAACGGGCCAGCCTTTCAACTTCCGCGGAGTACCGGTTGTCGTCGCACGCTTCTTGGCAGGGGCGCAGGCAAAGATCCATTTCGCCCCAGATACAGCCTGGGTGGCTCGGAGAGGGATCCAGGTTCTCGGTGCAGCGGCGGACCCGGAACAGATCCAGGAACGCACTGTGGAACTGCTCGGCGGCATGTCGCGTGGGGAAGGGCCCGAAGAACAATGCGCGGCTTCGTGTCAGCCGCTGGGTCAAGCAGGTTCGCGGGAAGCGATTCCGCAGCAGCACCTTGACGAACGACGGCGGCCGCAGTTTCAGGTAGTTGCGGCAGTCGCCGGGCCGGAAGGCGCTCGCGGTTTGGTACAGCAGCAGGTCGGACTCAAAACGCGACCCCGTGCGGCAGTAGTACGCGTCCGTGGCGATCTCGCGCAGTGACAGGCGGTTCAACGCTCCCGCGGGAGGGCGCACGAGGCGGCGCATGCGTCGGCGGAGATCGGCGGTCTTGCCGATGTATGGCGGTCCGGAGACGAGTTCGATCCGCAAGACGCCTGAAGCCGCCGGCACCGCCACGAGAGCGTCGGGGTCGCGCCAGTTCGTGACCTGCTGGAACTCCTTCATCGGATCGCCGATCGGTTGCTGCCGCTAGAGTATCCCAAGGTGGCCGGCCTGAGTTTCATTGCGATGGTGCTGTTCGTTGCGGTATTCGCAATAGCGATCCGCAGAGTTCCAAATCGGCGCCCGTTCGGACCGCTGGGTTGGCTGGGACTTTCAGCCTATTGCATTTGCAGCGTTATGCTTGCCTCGCCGGTGCCCAAGCCCGCGATCCTCGGAGCACTCGCCTGGACGGGGATCATCCTGATGGTCGACTCAGCGGTCCATGCGCTTCGCGGCCGTTCGCTGATCCGTTCCAGTCCGGCCGCATTCGCTTGGCTCGCGGTGCTGTCGATTTTCCTGTGGTTGCCGTTCGAGTGGTACAACCTCCGCTTGGGGGGTTGGTATCGCTCCGGACTCCCGGGAGGTCCGATCCGGTACCTGATGCTGGGATGGTTTTCCGCCTGTATCTGGCCCGCGCTGTTCGAAATGGCGGATCTGCTCGCGGCATTGGTCGCCCCGTCCGCCCCCCGCCAGGCCAGAGCGGTGACTGCCCGGCCCGGGCCCGCGGCCACGGTCGTCGCGTTGGGAGCCGCATGCCTGGCCGCGCCGGTGGTTGTCCCGAGGCTCGATCTCGGAGAGTATATGCTGCCGCTGGCGGGCGTTGGTTTCCTGCTGCTGCTCGATCCGCTCAACGCCGTCGCGGGCCGTCCCAGCCTCTGGGGCGACTGGCGTTCCGGAAACCGCGTTCGGATTGTCTCGACCACGCTGTCCGGGGTGTTCTGCGGTCTACTGGCGGACTGCCTGAACCACGGTACCGATGCCAAGTGGCACAGCATCTATCGCGCCGGGCCTGACCTGGGATCCCTTGAAGTGCCGCTCGTCGGCTACCTGATCCTCCCCTTGTTCGCCCTGCAGGCGCTTGCGATGCACGCGTTCGCCGCCGGCATGCTCGGCCTGCCACAGGCGGAGGTTCCGACCCTGGCGGCGGCCGATTCCGCGACCGGCCTGTCCGATGTTTCCGGCTGACCCGCTCCAGGTCGCCTCCTGGCGGGTGGCGGCTAGAGTTCAACTACGGGCAGTGGGCGCTGCTGTTCCGCGACGAAGATTGTGGTGGCATCAGCCCCGACAGAGTCCACCGCCTTGCGCGCGTCCATTTCCGCAATCGCGGGGTGATTATTGTTCTCGCTGAGGTGCGCCAGCACGATCGTCCTGGCCCGGCGGTCCCAGTCACTTGCAAGGTACTCGGCCACGGCCGTGTTCGAAAGGTGGCCGTCACGGCTCATGACCCGTTGCTTGAGTTCCCAGGGATAGGGCCCGGACTTGAGCATTTCCAAGTCGTGGTTGGATTCGATGACCAGCAATTCCGAACTCGCAAGGTGATAACGGACCGAATCCGTGATATACCCCAAGTCGGTCGCGATCGAGATCTTGCATCCATTGTTGCGAACGCAGAATCCGACCGGATCGATGGCATCGTGGGAAACCGTGAACGTCTCGATTTCGAGGTCTCCGATCACGAATCTGCGGCCGGCCTCGAACGTCGCCAGCTCCGGCGTCGAATTGATCCATGACAGCCTGGCGGCAGTGAGCGGGGTAGCGAAGATCCTGACCCCGGTTTGGCGCGCCAGCACCTCGAGCCCCCGCACATGGTCGGAATGCTCGTGCGACACGATAACGGCGTCCAGGGCTCGAATGTCCTCGCCGATCGATTCGAGGCGCCGCTTGATCTGACGGCAACTCAAGCCCGCGTCGAAGAGGACGCGAACCGTATCCGTGGCAACGAAGGTTGCGTTGCCTTTCGAGCCGCTACCAAGAACGCAGGTCCGCAGTTTCTCTCAGTCTCCCCCGGGGCGCGTAGCGAGTCCGAACATGCACCGCAGGCCAAAGCGCCAAGCCCGGAATGAGTTCACTGTATCAGACGCCGGACAGCGATCGATCCCGCCAACTCGGCAGCCCGTGCCGGGCCGAGAGGTCAGGTTCTCGCGTCGACCCGTCCCTTGAACTGCTCCCAAGCCTCGGGATTGAGCAAGTGTTCCGGCCTCTGCACGTTCAGGGTCAGCTTCAGGTTGTCAATTGCGTGGGAGAGGATCCTCCGCTTGCCGGTATGGGTGGCCGATCCAACGTGCGGCGTGACGATCACCTCATGGCGATGGAGCAGCGGGTTGTCAGCCTCGGCCGGTTCCGGGTCGGTCACATCCAGGCCCGCACCGCGGATCCGCCCGCTATCCAGGGCATCGAGCAGCGCCGCCTCGTCGACCAGGCCGCCTCGCGAGACGTTGATCAGGATCGCTTGCGCCTTCATGAGCGGAAGGGTGGCTGGCCCGATCAAGTGGCGGGTCCCCGGATTCAGCGGCAGGTGCAGGGACACGATGTCGGATTCGGCCAGCAAGGCTTCGAGGGAGCCGGCGAGGGCGACTCCGAGATCCGCGGCCTTGGCCTTGTCAACGTACGGATCGAACGCCGCCACGCGGGCGCCGGCGGCCTTCAGGATGCGCGACACATGCGAGCCGATGCGTCCCAAGCCGACCAGGCCCACCCGCGACTCGTGGATCTCCAATGCGGAATGCCGGGCGTAGTAGTCGGGCCGGCGGTCGTTGAGCAGTCCATCCGACGCCTTCTTCAAGTCCTTGGCCACGGCGAACATCAGGGCCACCGCGTGCTCGGCTGTCGCGATCGTGGGCCCGTCCGGCGTGTATGTCACGGCGATTCCGCGCTCCGTGGCGGCCCGGAGGTCGACGTTCTCGAACCCGATGCCCATTCGCGAGATAACCAGCAGGCCCGGGGCCAGGTCCATCGCCGCTGCATCGTATCGCATCCCTCCGGCAAGCACGCAATCGGCTTCCGGCCAAGCCGCAAGGAAGTCGTCCGGGGTTGCCGAGCCGGGGCCGATGGGCTCGGCGACGCCATCCAGCTGGGGCAAGCAATCGCGCAGAATCGGTCGCTCCGACCACACCTTGAGCATCTTTCGAGTCTACGTCAGGTGGGCACCCAGTCCTCGCGGCCCACGTTCGCGGTTATGCTGGTAGTCAGAGAGCGCGGTCTCGCCCCCATGCCCAGCCGCTGATCTGGACTGGATGCGGGCGTGTTCCGGGCCGTGACACGAAGGCCATCGCCAGGCACCGCGCTTCCCGCAATCAATCACATGCAAGTCAATTTCGTTCCGGACGGATACAGTTCCATCACCCCCTACCTGATCGTGGACGACGGCGAGGCAGCCCTAACCTTCTACAAGAACGTATTCGGTGCCGTCGAGCTGATGCGCGTCGAAGGTCCGGGCGGCAAGCTCGCCCATGCCGAAATCCAGCTCGGCGACTCGCGCATCATGCTCGCCAGTGAATTTCCCGAACTGGGCGCGGTCTCGCCAACCACGGTCGGCGGATCCCCGGTGACCTTGCTCCACTACACCGAGAATGTCGACGAGGTGTTCGCGCGAGCCCTCGCAGCTGGCGCGGTCGAGGAGCGCCCTGTCGAGGACCAGTTCTACGGCGACCGCTCCGGGCACTTGCGTGATCCGTTCGGCCACAAGTGGTCGATCTCGACGCACGTTGAAGACGTTTCACCGGAGGAGCTCGAGAGGCGCTCGAAGGCCCAGATGGAAGGGTCCGGGGACTGATCCGAGTAGCCACCCACTCCGGGGAGAGTAATTTTTTCTGCCGAGGTATTGCGTTCACGCAATTGATGGCCGATACTGATATCGAAGCAAGCTCACCCGTCGGATTCGAACCGCCGGGTGCCGGATTTCGAAGCGGACCCACAGGCCCTCTGCAAGCAGGGCACGGCAATCACATCCCATCCGCATCCGAGAGTTCCGGTCTTCTGCGTGAAGAACTGAACGATTGAACAAGCACTCTCCGCTACAGCTCCGAACCGCCCAAACCGCGGGGAAGGACGAAGCTCACGCGAGGGGTCTTGCATGGGAGGTGCCGCAGCAATGAACCGCTACGAAGACTCGATTGGAGCCGTCAAGCCGACGATCTCCGAGAATCTGGATGAAAACAACGCTTCCAGCTTCCTTGATCAGGATCCGATCAGTGACGACAGCGACGGCTCGTCTGCTGTTCATGGCCCCGAGCAGGAAGAGGCGGTCTATACGGACGATCCGGTTCGCGTGTACCTGCGCGAGATGGGAGCTGTTCCCCTGCTCACGCGGGAGGGCGAGGTGGATCTCGCACGGCGCATGGAGCGCGGCAAGTTCCGCATGTGGAAGGCGATCTCGCGCAACGAGTCCACGATTCGCAACCTCCTCGACGTGTATGAACGCATGAAGCGCGGCGAGATCCGTGTGTCCACGTTTGTCGATATCCCCCACAGTGACGAGGGGCCGGAAGCGATGGTCCTGAAGGAAAAGCAGGTCAGGCACCAGTTCTCACTCGTGTTGCGGGCATTCAACCAGTTGAAGAAGGTGGAGGAGCGCCAGCGTGCCGTCCCGAAGCCGAACCAGAAGATCCGCCGGGAGTACAAGAAGCTGGAGTGGCTCCGGAGGCGCCATGTCATCCGCGTCTCCCAGGCGATGCAGAGGATCCGTCTCAAGCAGCATGTCTGGGACACCTACTGCTCGAACCTGCTGGACTCCCACAAGAAGTTGCGCGTGCTGGAGGGGCGCATCAACCGCATCAAGGCGAATCCGGTGAAGTCCTCCTCCGACAACATCAAGATCCGGGCGCTGAAGCGGGAACTGCGCCAAGCCCAGGAAGAGACTGGCATGAGCCCCGTCGAGGCGCGCGCCTGCGCCAAGATGATCCGGGCGGGCGAACGCGAAGCCGAGCAAGCCAAGAGCGCGCTGGTCGAAGCGAACCTGCGCCTCGTGGTGTCCGTGGCGAAGAAGTACGTCAACCGCGGGCTGCACCTGCTCGACCTGATCCAGGAAGGCAATATCGGCCTGATGCGGGCCGCCGAGAAGTTCGAGTACAGGCGTGGATACAAGTTCTCGACCTACGCGACATGGTGGATCCGGCAGGCGATCACGCGCGCGATTGCCGACCAGTCCCGGACCATCCGCATTCCCGTTCACATGAACGAGTCAATGAACAAGTTCCTGAGGGCTTCGCGCGAACTCGAGAAAGAGCTCGGGCGGGCACCGAACAACGATGAGATCGGCGAGCGCATGGAGATCGGCGCCGAGAAGGTCCAGAAGCTGAAGAGCATCTCGCGCGATCCGGTTTCGCTCGAGACGCCGGTGGGCCGGGACGGAGAATCCGCGCTCGGCGACCTGATCGAGGACAAGTGGGTCGATTCGCCCGTTGACACGGTGATTGATTCCAACGTCAAGGAAGAGACCGGCGATGTGCTCAAGACCCTTTCGCCCAAGGAAGAAAAGGTCATCCGGATGCGCTTCGGCATCGAGTACGAGCGCGAGCACACGCTCGAGGAGATCGGCCAGGAATTCTCGGTGACGCGCGAACGGATCCGCCAGATCGAGGCCAAGGCGCTACGCCAGCTGCGGATGCCCGACCGGCTTCGGCGGTTGCGCTCCCTGATCGCTTCCAAGACGTAGCGGTCGCGCGTTCTCCCGGAAGCGGCGCTGTCGGCTACGCGCCGATGCGGTAGAGGTGCTGGCCGCCTCGGAGTACCAAGCTGCCTTGGGCGATGGCTGGCGTGGCCATGCAGAGTTCGCCGATCGAGTTCTTGCCAACCAGGCGGTACTCGGTGCCATGCTCGATGACGAAGCAGTCACCGTCTTCACTCAGGCAGAAGATCCTGTCGTTGTAGGCCCAGGGCGACGCCGTGAATGCGTTGGCTCCCGCCTCCAAGCGCTGCTTGCCGTACACCTCCTTGCCGCTGACCGCGTCATGGCAGGTCAGGAACCCGCGGTCGTAGAGCGTGTAGTACAGCCCCTTGTACAGTAGCGGAGACGGGTTGTAGGGTGCCGCCTGCGGGTGGTGCCAAGCGATGAATTCGTTGCTGTGCTCTCCCTCGCGTAGGCTGATGTCGCCCGTAGCGCCGGGGCGGATCGCGTACACCGGGCGGTTCTGGTCCCCGACGTAGCCGGCCGCAACGTATAGCATCCCGTGGCCGGCGAACGGCATTGGTATCACGATGGAGGACATTCCCTGGAATTCCCACAGCAGCTTGCCGTCGAGGTCGTAGGACCGCACCTTTCCGGTGCCGGTCGTGACGATCTCGGTGCGCACGCTGTTTTCCCAGACGAACGGAGTGGACCAGTTGCTGAGCTCGTCCCGCTCGACTTCCCAGATGGTCTGGCCCGTCGCCTTGTCAAGGCTGGTCAGGGTCGAGCGATCCTCGTTGTCGTTCACGATGTACAGCCGCCCCTCGTGCAGGACGGGCGACGCCGACGTGCCCCAGTCGTGGCGCACCTTGTACGGTTTCCATTCACGCTTCCACACCTCGTTTCCATTGACATCGAGGCACCAGGTTGCCAGATAGCCGAAGTGGGCGTAGACGTGCTCGCCATCCGTGACCGGTGTCTCGGAAGCGTAGGAGTTCTTCAGGTGCCGCGGGATCGGGGGAACGCCGCGGTGAAGGTCCTTCTGCCATGCAATCTCGCCCGACTTGAAGTCGACGCCGGAGGCGGTCCACCGGTGCGGATCCGGTGAGATTTCCGGGCGGTTGCCTCCGAAGTAGAGCCCCTTCTTGACCTCTTCCACGGTCCCCTCGCTGACGACGTTCGTCAGGAAGACCCGGTTGCCCCACACCACCGGCGAACTCCAGCCCATGCCGGGGAAGGGTGTCTTCCAGCGGACGTTCTCGGTCGTGTTCCAAGTCTCGGGCAGCCGGGGATCGTCGTCGGATGTGCCGCGGGAGTCGGCGCCACGGAACTGGGGCCAGTGTTCTGGTGAAGCGGCCGCCAGGGGAACGCCGGCGGCGAGCATTGAGAGGAATGTGCGTCGGGTGCTCACGCGCCCATTGTAGTCCGCAGCACCGTGCCCTTGCGAGCCCGCCAGTTCCTGTACAAGCCGTGTTCCCAGACGAACGCGCACACCGAAGGCGGGGCCAGATCGGCCAGCGTGCCGCCGATCTTAGCGCGGTGGCGGATCTCTTGGGAAGATGCCGGGTGGGCGCAGTCGACGTGTTTTGCGTTGCAGGTCCCAGCATTCGCGGACACGTCCGCTGCGGAGTCCGGCCGGCCGACGACGAGAAACTCGACCGCCGCCCGAACCTCTGCGGCGCGGCGCCAGTGATCGATTTCGGCGAATGCATCGATCCCGATGATGAATCGCAGCGGTTGATCGAACTCGAGCGTCGATTGCACGCGCCGGATCGTGTCGATCGTGTAATTGGGCTCGTTCCCCAGGAAGGGTTCCTCCAGCCGGCTCGCCTCGAGCCGGGAGTCGGCCTCGCAAGCGAGTTGGACCATCTTGTACCGTTGCTCGTACGACGCTCCGCAGGACTCCGGCTTGTGCGGCGGATGCCCGCAGGGGATCACAAGGATCCGGTCCAGCGAGTGCTCGGACGCCGCGGCGAGCCCTGCCTGGATGTGGCCGCTGTGGATCGGGTCGAACGTGCCGCCGAATAGCGCAAGTCTCATTCAACGCTCTCCGTCCCGCCCGTCGAGGAGTGGTTTACCTGGTTTGGATCCGTGCCGCCGGCGGGCGGGACTCGCTCGGCCTGCCTGGCCTCCCGGACGCGCCGGCCGGTTTCCCGGAGCAGGCTGTCCAGCCCCTGGCCGGTGACGGACGAGATGGCCTGGAAGGAAATGCCGAGCGTCGCGCAATGCGCTTTCAGCGCTTCCAGGCGCCCTGGGTCCTGCATGGCGTCGATCTTCGACCCGGCCACGAGGCACGGCTTCTCGACCAGTTCGTGGGAGAAGCAGCTCAGCTCGTTCGTGATCACCTCGTAATCCCCGACAGGGTCTCGGCCCGACTCGTCGCTCAGGTCGACGAGGTGCACGAGGATCTTGGTGCGCTCGATATGGCGCAGAAAGCGATCCCCGAGGCCGTGTCCCTCGTGAGCGCCTTCGATCAAGCCGGGGATATCCGCCACCACGAAGCTGTCGAAGTCCCCGAGGTCCACGACACCCAGGTTCGGCTGCAGCGTGGTGAAGGGATAGTCCGCGATCTTCGGCCGGGCAGCAGAGATGCGCGCGATGAGCGTGGATTTGCCAGCGTTGGGGAATCCAACCAGTCCGACATCGGCCAGCAGCTTCAGCCGGAGGTTGAGGGTCATCGATTGCCCCTCGGTCCCGTCCTCGGCGAAGCGCGGGGCACGGTTTGTCGAGGACTTGAAATGCGCGTTGCCGCGTCCCCCCTGGCCGCCCTGCGCGACGCAGAACTCCATGTCCGGCGCATTGAAGTCGTGCAGCAGTTCGCCGGTCTCAGCGTCATACACCAGCGTGCCGGCCGGCACGTCCAGGACGAGATCCCTGCCAGTGCGGCCGGTGCAGTTGCTGCCTTCCCCCTGGCGTCCTTTCTCGGCTTTCTGCTCGGGTTGGAAACGGAAGTGCGTGAGCGTGCTCAGGCGGCTTGTCGATCGCAGCACCACGTGCCCACCGTCACCGCCGTCGCCGCCCGCCGGGCCGCCGCGCGGCACGAATTTCTCTCGCCGGAAAGCGACACAGCCGTCTCCGCCCTTGCCGGCTTTGACCTTGATGGTGGCCTCGTCGATGAACATGGACCTGCTGCTATCTTGGCACCCAGGCGGTCCAATCGGCCATTGCGGGCAGCCGGACGGAATGCATGTCGCTTCGCGCCTGCACAGGCTACCATCGGAACATGAGCCTACGCATCGCCGACCGGGAGTTCTCCTCGCGCCTGATTGTCGGGACTGGCAAATACCGCAGCTTCGAGGAGATGCAGCGGTGTCACCGGATCTCCGGTTCCGAGATGGTCACGGTGGCTGTTCGGCGGGTGAATCTGACGGACAGGTCCAGCGAATCCCTGCTGGACTACATCGATCGGGACTCGATGTTCATCCTGCCGAACACCGCGGCGTGCTTTACCGCCGACGAAGCCGTGCGCACGGCGCGCCTCGCGCGGGAAGTGGGATTGTCGAACTGGGTCAAGCTGGAAGTCATCGGGGATCCTGAAACGCTGTTTCCCGACACCGAGGGACTGCTGGAAGCGACCCGCCAGCTGGTAAAGGAAGGGTTCGTCGTGCTGCCGTACACCAGTGACGATCTCATCGTCGCGCGCAAACTGATCGACGCCGGCGCGGCCGCGGTGATGCCGCTCGCGGCGCCGATCGGTTCCGGTCTGGGCGTGCAGAACCCGGCCAACCTGTGCATCCTGCGCGAAAAGATCACCGAAGTGCCCTTGATCGTGGACGCAGGCGTGGGGACCGCGTCCGACGCGGTGCGAGCCATGGAACTGGGGGCCGACGGCATCCTCATGAACACGGCCATCGCGGAAGCGGGCGAGGCGGTCAAGATGGCCGAGTCAATGAAGCTGGCGGTACATTCCGGGCGGCTGGCCTACGAGGCCGGACGCATGCCCAGGCGTTTGTACGCCAGTGCGAGCTCGCCGCTCGAAGGCGTGGTGGGCTGACGGCCGTCAACCCGGCGAGGCCTCAGACCGCCTCGTAAGCGGGCTCGGTCCAAGGTTGGTCGATGTTCCAGCTTTCGAGGTTCTCGACCCAGGCGTCGCGTCGCGCGCGCAGATGATCGCGCGTGTTCGCGTGGTCCGGGGAATCCGCCAGGTTCACCGTTTCCTGCGGATCAACGGCGAGGTGATACATCTCCTCGTAGGGGGGGGCGGCCTCGGGGAATTCGAAGTACTTCCAGTCGTGTGTCCTGACTCCCTCGCTCTTGGGGACTCGCTGGTGCTCGAAGAGGTGCTCGTAGAACCATTCCTGCCGCCAGGCGGGTGACTCGCCCCGGACGAGGGGCATCAGGTCGCGCCCGTTCATGCAGGAAGGAATGTCGAGGCCCGCCGCGCTCAGGATCGTCGGGCACACGTCGATATTCAGCGTCATCTCCGACCGCCTGGTGCCGGCCCTTTGCGGCTGGCGCGGATCCCGCACGACCATCGGGGTGCGAATGGATTCCTCGTGCATGTACCACTTGCCAGCCCAGCCGCGCTCGCCAAGGAAGAATCCGTTGTCGCCCGCAAAGATCACGACCGTGTTGTCCAACTGGCCCATCGATTCGAGTCTCTCGAGCATGCGCCCGATCTGGAGGTCGACTCCGTGGATCAGGGCGTAGTAGCGCTTGACGGATTCCTCCCACTTCTCCGGCGTGCCGAAGCGGCGCAACCAGCGGATCCGGCTCTCCGTGTCGGCTTGGAGGAATTCTGGCAGGGAGTCGTAGTAGGTCCCGTCCATGTGCGGAAACGGCTGCAATCGCAATCCGTCGTAGATGTCATCCAAACGCGGGTCGTTGATGAAGTACGGGGCCACGTTGTCCTGGACGTGCGGTGCCTTGAAGCTCACCGAGAGGTTCCAGGGCTGGTCGGCTGTCGAACCCTCCAGGAACTCGAGCGCTTGGTTGCCGAGGTGCTCGGTCATGTGGGCGCGTCCGGGCACGAGATACTGCCCCTGTCCGGGCCACCCCTCGAAGTAGTCGAACCGTGCTGCCGCGTCCTCGATGTGCTCGGCCCTGCCAACGCCGTACTTTCCGATGAATCCGGTGCGGTAACCGGATTCTCGCAATCGCCCGGGATAGCTGAGAGCGTGCTGCTCCTCGCTCAGCGGAGCCCTGAATCCGTGAATGCCGTGGCAGCGGGCGTAGAGCCCGGTAAAGAACGACGCCCGTGATGTAGCGCATATGGACGTGGTGACGAAGTTGTTCGCGAACAGCACTCCCTCGCTCGCCAGGCGGTCCATGTGCGGGGTGCGGATGAGCCGGTTGCCGCCCGCGCCGAACATGTCGTAGCGCTGGTCGTCGGTCAGCAGGAAAAGCACGTTTGGCGGCCGATCGGCACTTGCCCGGTCGCCGCAGCCCAGCCCAACCGCGCCTGCAGTGCCCAAGGTTCCAAGGAATTCACGGCGACTCCGCTGCATTGCAGTGCAAGGATACCAGAGCACGCGGTTCCCCGAAGGCGCCGTGGGTTCCAACCGGTGGACAATGGAGTGTTGACGGCTAACGGGCAGCACTTCCGTTCGAATCGAACGCTGTTGATGGGCATCCTGAACGTAACGCCGGACTCGTTTTCCGACGGTGGGCGCTACCTGGATGCCTCCCGGGCGGTGGAGCGCGGGCTGGAGATGGTCGCGGAGGGAGCGGACTTGATTGACATCGGCGGGGAGAGTTCGCGCCCCGGTTCGGCGCCCATCACGGAAGCCGAGGAGTTGGCGCGCCTGATGCCAGTGCTCAAGTCGCTTCGCGCGCAGACAGACGTGCCGATTTCGATCGATACGCAAAAGCCCATCGTGGCGCGTCGGTCGCTAGAAGCCGGCGCGTCCATCGTGAACGACATCCGAGGCCTTCGCGATCCCGAGATGATGGAGGTTGCCGCGGAGGGCCGCGCGAGCGTCGTGCTGATGCATATGCGGGGCACGCCACGTACGATGCAGGACGACACCGCCTACGTCGATGTCGTCACGGAAATCGCAAGGTTCCTGGAAGCACAGGCCTTGGCAGCCAGGGAAGCGGGCATCGACGAGATCGCGGTCGATCCGGGGCTGGGGTTCGGCAAGTCGGCCGAGCAGAACTTCGAGATTCTGGCGCGGCTGAAGGAAATCGAGGCTCTCGGGCATCCGGTATTGATCGGACCGTCCCGGAAATCCTTCCTGGGCAGCCTGCCCAGCGGCCTGCAGACCGAAAACAGGCTGGAGGGAACCCTGGCGGCGGTCGCCGTGGGGGTGGCCAACGGAGCGAGCATCGTGCGTGCCCATGACGTGGAGCCTTGCCGGCGAGTCCTCGAGGTGGTGGATGCGATCGGAGCGGTCAAGCATGCGGGATAGGATTCTCATACCCGGAATCCCGCTCGAGGCTCGCGTCGGCTGCACGCAAGCCGAGCGTCGCGATCCTCAGCCGATTCTCGTCGACATCGAACTGCGATGTGACGTCGCCCCGGCTGCGATGGCCGATGCCATCGAGTCGGCCATCGACTATGTCAGCGTCAGGGACCAGGCGGAGCGCGTCGTTGGCGAGCGTCCCTATGCGCTGATCGAAACGATCGCGGACGGTGTCGCAAGTGCCCTGCTCCGTGCATTCGATGTTGAGCAAGTCGTGGTTCGAGTGCGCAAGCCGTCAGCGCTGGCTGGCTTCGGCGTTCCCTGGGCGGGAGTTGAAGTCGTGCGGGACCGTCGTGGCTAGGGCTTACCTCGGGCTCGGGTCAAACGTCGGAAACAGGCTCGGGCACCTTGAGTTTGGATTGCACGAACTGGCACGGTGCGGGTCCGTCCTGGCGCGATCACCGGTGATCGAGACTGAACCGGTGGACTGTCCGGGAGGCGGGGCCTTCCTGAACGCGTGCGTCTGTCTTGATACCGTTCTCGACCCCAATTCGTTGCTAGCGACCGCGCTCCGGATCGAGAGTGCCAGAGGTCGGAGGAGAAGGTCTCGCAACGAGCCCAGAGTGCTCGACATTGATCTGCTACTGGTCGACGACATCGTCATCTGCGAGCCCGGGTTGACCCTGCCGCATCCTCGGATGCAAGACAGGTGGTTCGTGCTGGAACCGCTGGCAGCGGTTGCGCCTGGAGTCATCCATCCGCTGTTGGGACTGGAGGTCCGTCAGTTGCTCGGACGGCTGCATGAAGGTACTGGGTGAACGATGTCAATGTCACGGCTTGGCTGGCAGATTTCGACATCGACTGGCCTTGGGTCGTCGAAGCGATTGGAGTGTTGCACGCGTCAGAGGGTAGTGATCGCATTGGCGCCTGCCGCGCTCCAAGTCCGCCCGGAGAATCTCAGCCCGCCATCGACTACGCTGCGGGATCCGGCTTCAATGACACCAAAGCCGACGAGCAGGTCTTGACGGCGGAACTCGCTGTACTGCGCATGTTCGGCATAGCCTTCGCAGGAGGCCGCCTCAACGTTGAGGTTCTCTTGTTAGGGGAATGCTGGTCCGGAGGCTTTGCGGCTCGTCCGCTGAGAGGTCACGGTCATCTACCGCAGCCCATTTCGCTCAAGCCAGAGCGGATGCTCGTTCTCGAGGAGCGAGGCCGCCCAAGTGCCGTGGTAGCTGTACCCGCTGCGGCGTTCAATGCCGATTTCGGAATAGTCGTAACGATACACCGAGTCACGATCCAGATACAGTGGGCGGTTGGTGCCGAGCTCGTAGAACCGAGCCCAAAGCGGAGGTGCGTCCGGATCCTCGACCAAGACGCGTTCGACTCGTCCATCGGGCCTGGGGATCCTTTGGACTCGGACCCCGGACATGGCGACCGAGCGCAGCCACCCCACTGCGGCCTCGATCGCCGCAACGATCTCCGGCGTAGGTTCCTCGACAGACATCAGGAACTTGACGATCCCGACGGATTCCCCGCCGGAAAGCGATGGCGGCTCATAGGAGCGCGCCCAGGCGGGTTCGAGAGTCCGCTCATCGTGCTGGGCGCACCAGGCGGTGAGTTGGCCACCCTGCCGGACTTGAGATTGTAGGATTACCTCGATGCCGCGTGCCACGGCGGCGGATGCCTCGTCGCGGCGCACCTTGTCCACGAACCCGTACGGCGCATCGCCGGTGCTGGCATCGCGGAGAAGCGTCAAGACATTGACCATCGCGTTGTCGTTGTACGTGATCCGGGAATAGTACCCATTCCGCAACGGAAAGTACTGCGGCCAGCCGCCGTTCGGGTACTGCGCGGCGAAGAGATAGTCCATGCCCCGCTCGAAGGCCAGGCGGTATCTTGCGTCTTCCGTGCCGTCGAACACCAGGGCCAGGAATCGCATCGGCGTCGTGGTGGCACCGTTATCGATAGTGGGCAGTTCAGGAGCGTCAGAAGAAGGTGGCGGCACCATCAGATCGGTGTTCTTGGGCCAGCCGCCCTCCGGCGATTGGTACCGAATCACGCTGTTCGCGATGGTGCGCGCAGCGTCCGACGCATACCACTGTCGTGGTTGGTGAAGGATTTCATCACCCCATCGGAGGTGAGTTTCTGCGGACAATACTCCCCACCCAGCTGCCAAGATGGCCAGAGCCGCTGTTCGCACACGGCGCCGTGGAGAGGTCTTGGTGCCGGTCGTGGTTCGATTTACTCCCATGAGTAATCTCGATCAGAGCCGGGGTCTTGTAGCTCTTGGTTCGCCGCCTCCGGTGCTGCCGCCAGATCCTGGATTTCGGCAGGAGGCAGATGGCAGAAGCGCTCGTTGATGTTGACGAACTCGGTACTGATCTTCTGGGAGCGATGGAACATGGCGACACCGCAATTGGCCGTGCCGTGCCGGGCGGGATCGGGGAGCGTCTGCTGGACGGACTTGCCGTGGACCTTGAAGGCCGGTCGCACCTGCGGTCCGTTGCCAGGATGGTCGCCCGGGGTGCAGGCGCGATCGGGCTTGCTGCAGCACGGGCAGGAGGCCTGGATGGAACCGCGGCGGGGGTCCGCGAGCTGGACGACGGAAGTCGCCATGTTGGAACCGTGGTCTTCCGGGGCGGGTAGGAGATCGGGCATGGGCCGTCCTCAATCTGAGTGGACCAAGTCTACTCAGACAGGTGCGTATCTCTCGGTAGACTGCGACCCCCGCGACAACATTGTCGCACCCGCCGTCGCGGAAAGGTGATTGAACGGTGCAGTTCACTCGTGTTGTTCGGGCTTGCCGAGTCGTCTTCGGCTGGCAGCGCCCGTTACGGCGGACCCACTAGAACGCCGGTTTCGAGATTGCGAACAAACACCTCCAGGGTGCGCGGTGGGCCAGTGTTCCTCGTGGTGCGATGAGTCCGCCAAGTGGGCAGCACCACCAAGTTCCCTGAGGACGGCCGCTCGGACTGGGCCGAACTTCTCGCCGGCTGTAATCTGCCCTCTCGATTTGGTTTCCTGGCCGGAACGAGAAAGGTTCAGAAGGTGATACGCCGGACTCCGGGGACGACATCGAAATGCGCGTCGTTGCTCAACACCGGAAGAGAGTGCTGGCGTGCGAGCGCCGCGATCCAAACGTCGTTCAGCGGGATTGGCTTGCCCATCCGTCTCAGGTCCATCCGGATATCCGCGTATTCACTCGCTGTGGCCACGGTGATGGCCGCGATTCGGGAAAACGGCAGGTACGCGCGGAGCCATTCCTCGTAGCGCACTCGATGACGTGAACAGCGAATCCCAAAATAGTACTCGCCGAGCACCACGCTAGGAACCACTAGCTGGCTGGCGGAACGGAGAGGGGATTCGACCGCCGCGAGGCCTTCTGCCCAAGCGGAAAGGGCATTCGTATCGAGGATCATTCGAGATCTTCGGGGGAGACTGTCTCGAATTCCTCACCGATCAGACGAAGGATTTGCCGATTCTCGTCCGACAGATCCGAAAGGGCGCCGAACCCGGCCATCCACTGAGCCTGCGTATCGGTAGCGCAGCGATGGAGCTTTTCCTCCAGGGCCTCGGTGAAGAAGCGCTTCAGGGTCATACCGCGACCGGCAGCCAGTGACTTTGCCCGACGGAACGTAGTTTCGGGGAGCTCGACGGTTGTCTTCAAGGTCCCATATTCCCATAAATATGGTACGGCGGTCAATTCAATTCGGAAGGCGTCTGGCCCCGAAGCGACGGGGGTTTCTTGTCGGGGGTCACGCGGATCGGGGTACGCTGGCGAGCGCCTTCGCCGTCAGTTGGCTGAGCCGTGTCCCCTGCCGGCACTGATCGTCGAAGTTCCCGGGCGCGAGCCACTGCTCGTAGGCTGCTTTCAATGCAGGCCATTCCTCGTCGATCATCGCGAACCATGCTGTGTCGCGGTTGCGGCCCCGGACGATGACAGCTCGGCGGAAGCGCCCTTCATAAGTGAAGCCGAATCGAAGCGCGGCCCGTCGTGACGGAGCGTTCAGCGCATCGCATTTCCATTCGAAGCGCCGATAGCCGAGCGTCTCCAACGCATAGACCGCCAACAAGTACATTGCCTCGGTGGCGACACGAGTCCCGGCAATTCGCGGGCCCCAGTAGATGTGCCCAATCTCGATGCATCGGTTGGATGGAGCGATCCGCATCAGCGCTTGCCGACCCTCGACTCGCCCCGTTGTACGATCCGTCACGGCAAAGAACAACGGGTCTGGCGATGCTACGGAGCGGGCCAGCCACGAGTCGAATGCCTCAGGGGAATCAGGAGCCGGGTCCGGCAGGTAGCGAAAGCGGGCGGCCCGATCCGGAGGCGTGGAAGCGGCGTAAAGATCGTCGCGATGGAGAGTCGAGTGAAGCGGATCCAGTCGCGCATAGCGTCCGGCGAGGACAACCCGTTCGGGGGGTCTCGCAGGGCTCGGGTCCGGGACTCGCGGACCGATCGGAAGCCCTGAATCAGAGTCGGTCTCCTGAGGGATCGGATCAGCAGGAATGTCCTGGATCATTTCCGCTCACCGGCTTCCGGGCCTCTTCCTGCCGAACGGCTGGATCCCATGAGTGAATCCCTGAATCCGGTGTCGGGCAATCAGCGGCTGGTCGCCGCTAGCTCGCCTCGAATCGGATCTCCCGGCTCTGTGCGTGTCGCATGAAGGCAAGCTCGATCAGCTGCCCGATCAAGTCGGGATATGACAACCCCGAAGCCGACCACATCTTGGGAAACATACTGATCGAGGTGAATCCAGGCATGGTGTTCACCTCGTTAACCAAGACTTGTCCCGTTGAGTTCTCGATGAAGAAGTCGACCCGTGCGAGCCCGGCGCAGTCCAGCGCTCGGAACGCGTCCACAGCAAGTCCCTGGATCGCCAGGACCTGATCGGGTTCGAGTTGGGCTGGCACCACCAGTTCCGCGTCGTCCGTCACGTACTTGCTGTCGTAGTCGTAGAAGCCGTCCCGCACGACGATTTCGCCCGGAAGCGATGCCCGGGGTTCGTCGTTCCCCAGGACGGCGCATTCGATTTCGCGAGCGTCAACGGCCCTCTCGACGATGATCTTGCGGTCGAACTGCCCGGCATACTCGATCGCCGCCGACAGGTCTGTGCGACTCGCCACCTTTCGGATTCCGACCGACGAACCAAGGTTGGCAGGTTTCACGAACGCCGGATAGCCCATACACTCCTCGATTTCACCGAGACGGCTGGCCGTCTCGTTCCGTGCCAGGGCCACGTGCGGCAACGTAGGTAGGCGGTGCTCGCGGAAGAGCCGCTTCATCACGTCCTTGTCCATGCCGCAAGCCGATCCCAGCACGCCCGATCCCACGTACGGCACATCGGCCATGTCGAGAAACCCTTGCACGCGCCCGTCCTCGCCAAACGGCCCGTGGAGCGCAGGGAAAACCAGGTCGAATCCCCGAGAGCGCCCGGGCTCATGCCAGAATTCGACTGGCTCGAGGCAGCACTTGTCCGCGACTTCCGCAGGGAGCAATCCGGCTGAACGTGCCGGTTCGAGCCACCGCCCGCTACGCTCGATCGCTATTGGAATGGCTGCGTAGCGCTGTCCGTCAAGGGCCCCGATGATCGAAGCGGCGGAGCGTATCGAGACTTCATGCTCGCTTGAGCGGCCACCGAACAGAACCGCCACGCGTATTCTCTTTGCAGCCATAGTTGATTCGCCAAGCCGGTCCAGGAGTGCCGTCGAGCCCACCGAGGAATGCGCCCGTTCTGTGCGAGGCGCAGTTCTCCCAGTCAGGCGGAAAGATGCAATCCTACAAACTAACAGTATGGCGAAACGAGCGATTGCCGAACTGCTCGGCGGGAGTGTCGCGATAGGAGCGGATGTCACGGTGCAGGGCTGGGTGCGCACACGGCGCGACTCCAAGGCTGGCTTCTCCTTCCTGCAACTGAATGACGGGTCCTGCTTCGACAGCCTGCAAGTCGTGGCGGGCAGCGGGCTTCCGAATTACAGCCGCGAGGTACTCCACGTCGGCAGTGGCTGTTCCATAAGGGTGGACGGGAAGCTGGTTGAGTCACGCGGGCGGGGCCAATCCGTAGAGCTTCAAGCCGACGCGGTCCATGTCGAAGGCTGGGTAGATGACCCCGACCACTATCCCATCTCCCCCAAGCGGCATTCCTTCGAGTTCCTCCGCGAGGTTGCCCACCTGCGCCCGCGCACGAATACTTTCGGCGCGGTGGCCCGAGTCCGGCACACCTTGGCGCAGGCCATTCACAAGTTCTTCGACGCGAACGGCTACTTCTGGATACACACGCCGATCATCACTGCTTCCGACACGGAGGGGGCGGGCGAACTCTTTCGCGTGAGCGTCTTGGACGCGGTCAACCCGCCGAAAGACCAAAGCGGCCGGCCGGATTTCTCGCAGGACTTCTTCGGGCGCGAGGCGTTCCTGACGGTGTCGGGGCAACTGAACGTGGAAGCGTACTGCCTGGCAATGACCAAGGTGTACACCTTCGGACCGACATTCCGTGCCGAGAACTCGCACACGAGCCGACACCTGTCTGAGTTCTGGATGATCGAGCCAGAGACGGCCTTTGCCGACCTGCACGCAAACGCGGACCTGGCCGAGGCGCTGCTGAAGCACTTGTTTCGTGTTGTTCTGGAGGAGCGTGCCGACGACATGGAGTTCTTCGAAAAGCGGATCGACTCGCAGGTTGTCCGACGCCTGCGTTCCGTAGTGGACCAGCCGTTTGAACGCATGACGTATTCCGAAGCCATCCGCGTGCTCCAGGGGGCTTCCCGGAAATTCGAGTTTCCAGTGGAGTGGGGAGCTGACCTGCAGTCCGAGCACGAGCGCTTCCTGACGGAGCAACATGTGAGACGCCCGGTTGTCGTGACCAATTATCCGAAGGCCATCAAGCCCTTCTACATGCGCGTCGACGATGGGGGGCAGACCGTAGCGGCCATGGACGTGCTCGCCCCGGGAATTGGCGAGATCATTGGCGGCAGTCAGCGCGAGGAGCGTCTCGAGGTGCTCGACTCCCGATTTGCAGACTGCGGCATCGACCCTGCGCACTACGGTTGGTACCGCGACCTCCGACGCTATGGCACGGTGCCCCACGCGGGGTTCGGCCTCGGATTCGAGCGCACTATCAGTTATGTCACCGGGATGGCGAACGTGCGCGACGTCATTCCGTTTCCGCGCACGCCGGGTAGCGTCGATTTCTGACGGCGAGCAGGACCGGCGCTCAGGAGCGGGTCGCGGCCTTCCGCTCGCGCTCGAGCAGGGCGCGCCTCAGTTCGCGCGGGAAGACCTTCTTGAACCGCGGCACCATCGATTCCCAGTGCTCCAGGATCCATTCGCCTTTCGGGCTGCGGGTGTAGGCTACGTGCTGCTCGATCATGTCCTTCACCATCTCGATGTCCGTTTCGGCTTCGAACGGCTCGACATCGACGTTCGCGTTCTGCAGGCAGCGATCCTCGAAGTCGCCGCGCTCGTCCAGAACATAGGCAAACCCGCCCGACATCCCCGCCGCGAAGTTCCGCCCACATTCGCCGAGGATCACGGCGCACCCGTTCGTCATGTACTCGCAGCCGTGGTCGCCGACGCCCTCGACGACGACCCTGGCGCCGGAGTTCCGGATGCAGAAGCGTTCTCCGGCCATGCCGTTGACGAACGCCTCGCCCCCGGTAGCCCCGTAGAACGCCACGTTCCCGATGATGATGTTCTCCTCGAACACGAAGCTCGATCCGGAAGGTGGGGAGACGATCAGGCGGCCCCCGGAGAGCCCCTTGCCGAAGTAGTCGTTTGCGTCACCGCGAATTCGAAGGGTCATGCCCTTGCTGGCCCACGCGCCGAAGCTCTGGCCGGCGCTGCCGGAGAAATGGATTCTGATGCAATTCTCGGGGAGCCCCTCGTTGCCGTACCGGCTGGCGATTTCGTACGACAGCATCGTGCCGACCGTGCGGTTGATGTTGTGCAACTCGTAGGCAAACTCGACCGGCGTGCGATCTTCCAGGGCCGGCCGGCACAGCTCGATCAACTGGTTGTCGATCTGGCTCTCGATCCCGTGGTTCTGGGCCTCGCTGTGGTACCGCGCAATGGCGCGGTCAACCGGCGGATCGAAAAACACTCGTCCGAAATCCAGGCCCTTGCTCTTGTAGTGATCCACTGCCTCGCGCACGTCGAGGCGGTCCACCTTGCCGATCATGTCGTCGAACTTCGCGAAGCCGAGACGCGCCATGATCTGGCGCACCTCCTCGGCGACGAAAAAGAAGAAGTTCACGACATGTTCGGGCGATCCGTCGAACTTCTTGCGGAGCGCCTTGTCCTGCGTGGCGATGCCGACCGGGCAGGTGTTGAGGTGGCACTTGCGCATCATGATGCAGCCCATCGCGACCAGCGGCATGGTCGAGAAGCCGAACTCGTCCGCCCCCAGCAACGCCCCGATCACCACGTCTCGCCCGGTCTGCAGCTTGCCGTCCACCTGCACGCGAATGCGTCCGCGCAAGTCGTTCATGACCAGGACCTGCTGCGTTTCGGACAGTCCCAGTTCCCAGGGGGTCCCGGCGTGCCGAATCGAACTCACGGGGGAGGCGCCCGTGCCCCCGTCGTGCCCCGAGATCAGCACGAGGTCCGCGTGTCCCTTGGAAACGCCGGCCGCCACCGTGCCGACACCCACTTCGGAGACCAGCTTCACCGAGACGTTGGCGTACCGGTTCGAGTTCTTCAGGTCGAAGATCAGTTGAGCCAGATCCTCGATGGAGTAGATGTCATGGTGCGGAGGGGGCGAAATGAGCCCGACTCCGGGAGTGGAATGCCGCAGCCATGCGATGGTGTCGTCGACCTTGTGTCCGGGCAGTTGTCCGCCCTCGCCGGGCTTGGCCCCCTGAGCGATCTTGATCTGCAGTTCGTCAGCGTTGGCGAGGTAGTGGGCGGTTACGCCGAATCGTCCGGACGCGACCTGTTTGATCTTGGATCTGCGGTCGTCCTCGTAACGAGCTGGGTCCTCGCCACCTTCACCCGTATTGGACCGACCTCCGATGTGATTCATGGCGCGCGCCAGGGTCTCGTGGGCCTCGGCGGAAATCGAGCCGAAGCTCATCGCCCCCGTGCAGAACCGCTTGACGATTTCCGCCGCTGGCTCGACCGCTTCGATCGGTAGCGGCTCGGCAGCTTCCTTCAGGTCGAACAGGCCGCGGAGCGTGCAGAGTTGCCGGTTCAGGTCGTTGACGTTTCGGGAGTACTCCTCGTAAGTCCCCCAGTGGTTCTGCTTCACGGCGTGCTGGAGGCGCGAAACGGTGTCGGGATTGAGCAGATGCTGCTCGCCGCGCAGGCGGTACTGGTACTCTCCCCCCACTGGCAGCTCGGTGGAGTCGTCGCTCAGCGGCAGGTACGCGTAACGGTGCTTCTCGAGCGCCTCGGCTGCCAGCGTTTCCAGGCCGACCCCCTCGATCTGGGATGTCGTCCCGGTGAAGTACTGGTCCACAACTTCGTGCGCCAGGCCGATGGCTTCGAAGATCTGCGCGCCGTGATAGGACTGCACCGTGGATATGCCCATCTTCGACATCACCTTCAAGATGCCCTTGCGAATGGCCTTCTCGAAGTTCGCGTGCGCCCGCTCGACCGAGATCGACGGGTCGTTCAAATGACCGCGAGCATGCATCTGCTCGATCGTTTCGTACGCCAGGTAGGCGTTGATGGCATTGGCCCCGTAGCCGATCAGGAGGCAGAAGTGCATCACTTCGCGCGGCTCGCCCGACTCAACGACGATTCCCACCTTGCTTCGCTTCGCCTGGCGGATCAGATGGTGATGAACTGCAGCGCAGGCCAGCAGTGACGGGACCGGAGCGTGCTCCCGGTCCATGCCGCGGTCGGAGAGGACCAGCACGCTGGCCCCCGAATCGGCCGCTGCCTCGGCTTCCGCGCAGAGCCGGTCCAGGGCAGGGCGCAGTCCGCCTACGCCGTCGGCGACTTCGAAGACGGCACTCAATGTCTGTGACCCGAAGCGCACGGAACTGTCCAGTCGACGCAGCTTTTCCAGCTTTCGGTTGTCAATGACCGGTAGCGGCACCTTGACGACGTGCGCATGCTCGGGTTGCTCGTCGAGCACGTTGCCTTGCGGCCCGATGTAGGTGGTGGTCGACATCACCAGCTCTTCCCGGATCGGGTCGATTGCCGGGTTGGTGACCTGGGCGAACAGCTGCTTGAAGTAGCTGAACAGCAGTTGGGGCCTTTCGGAAATACAGGCCAGCGGAATGTCGATTCCCATCGACCCGGTGGGCTCGGCTCCCGAGCGCGCCATCGGCTCGAGGAGAATGCGTTCGTGCTCGAGGGTGTAGCCGAACGCCCGTTGCCGTTCCAGAAGCGATTCGAAATCCGGCTCGGTGACGGCAGGCGGCTCGGGCAGATCGCCGAGGTGGATGAGGTTTCGGTCCAGCCACTCGCGGTACGGCTTGCGCTTGGAGATCGTTTCCTTGATCTCCTCATCGCGAATGATCCGGCCTTCCTGCATGTCGACCAGGAACATGCGCCCGGGTTGCAGCCGGCCCTTCATCCGCACGTTGGCCGGAGGAATGTCCGGAATCACCCCGGTCTCGGAGGCCATGACCACGAGATCGTCGTGCGTGACCGAGTACCGCGAAGGCCGCAGGCCATTGCGGTCGAGCGATCCGCCGACATAGCGCCCGTCGGTGAACACGATGGACGCCGGGCCGTCCCAGGGTTCCATCATGGTGGCGTGGAACTCGTAAAAGGCCTTCTTGTAGTCCTCCATGTGCTCGTGCGAGGACCACGCCTCCGGGATCAGCATCATGAAGGAATGGGCGGTCGAACGCCCGGACTGGATTAGCAGCTCCAGGGCATTGTCGATCTGCGTCGAGTCCGATCCTGTCTCGTCGATGATCGGCTTGATCTTTTCCGTGTCGTCGCCGAAGAGCTCGCTGCGGAGAGTGGCCTCGCGGGCCCTCATCCAGTTGGCGTTGCCCCGTAGCGTGTTGATCTCGCCGTTGTGCGCGAGGTAGCGGAACGGCTGCGCGCGCTCCCAGGTGGGGAAGGTGTTCGTCGAGAAGCGCTGGTGGATGAGCGCGACCGCGGACTGGAAATCGGAATTACCGAGATCCGGGTAGTACCCGAAGATTTGGGGGGCGAGCAGGAGGCCCTTGTAGCAGATCGTGCGCGACGACATCGTCACGGGGTAGTAGCGGGGCAACTGCCTGACGCGCGCTTCCTGCTCCGTGCATTTGCGGAACACGAACAGCCGGCGTTCCCAGGCGTCACCGCGCAGGTCCAGCCCGTCGGCCTGCTCGACGAACACCTGGTAGATGTGCGGCTCGGTCTCGCGGGCGAGCCAGCCGACAGCGTTCGAATTCGTCGGGACCCGCCGCCAGGCGATCACTCGCAGCCCTTCGCGCTGGGCCACTTCCTCGACCATTGCTCGCGCGGCCCTGCCTTCGGGCCCGCGAGGCGAAACAAATACCATCCCCACGCCGTACTGGCCCGCAGAAGGCAGCGTGAACCCGCCAGCCTTCGCCTGCTTGCGGAAGAAAGCGTCAGGAAGCTGCAGCAGCAGCCCGGCGCCGTCCCCCGTCTCCGGATCGCAGCCGCACGCGCCGCGGTGGGTCAGGTTGACGAGCACCTCGACACCCTGGTCGATGATGCGGTGACTCGGTCGGCCCTTGATATCGGCGACAAACCCAATGCCGCACGCATCATGCTCGAAGCGGGGATCGTAGAGGCCTTGGCTGGGTGGCAGTCCGTACTTCGTCATGGCTTTCCGCAAGGCTCCTGGGCGGCTCCGAGCCATCCCCAAGTGCCGGCTGGGCAGCGTCGAAGAAGGGAGCCCCAAGAATCCCGGACCCGTGCCACCTGATGGCGCGCCGGGACCCGGCTACCATCATACCAAGGGCCCCTGAATCGCGTGCTATTCTTGGTCGCGCGGCACGCGGATATGGGAATCAGGAACCGGCGCCAAGTCTATCTCGAGAATGACCGACTGAGGCTGGTGCTGCTGCCGGGCGGTGGGCACATCGGCGCCATAGAACTCAAGGAGAACGGTGTCAATCCGCTATGGGATCCGCCATGGGACACGATCGATCCGTCGGCGTACGATCCGAAAGCGCATCCGCAGTTTGGCGGCGGGGTCGACGCGAGGCTCCTCGCGGGTATCGCCGGCCACAACCTCTGCTTTGACATTTTCGGCGTGCCATCCGAAGCGGAGGCTGCCGCCGGTCTCGGCGTCCACGGCGAGGCGTCCTCGGTTGACTGGGATGTCGAGGCCGGCGACGGCTGGCTGCGCGCGCAGGCTGACTTGCCGCTTGCCGGGATGCGGTTCGAGCGGCACATGGAACTGGTGCCCGGCAGCAGCCGGGTGGCGATCGCCGAAAAGGCGACCAATCTCACCGGGATCGACCGCGCCGTCGGTTGGACGCAGCATGCGACCCTCGGTCCGCCCTTCCTCGAGAAGGGACGGACCTTGTTCGAGATGTCGGCGACGCGATCGAAGGTGATTGAGACGGAATTCGCCCCCGGCGCGGATCGATTCGTCACAGCCGCCGAATTCGACTGGCCGGATGTCCCGCTGGCTGCTGGAGGCATCGGCGATCTCCGCCAGACGGTCGACATCCCTGCCTCCGGCGGCTATACCGCTCACTTGATGGACCCCGCGGAACCGCAGGCGTTCTTCGCGGCCTATCATCCGGGGCAGGAAACGCTGTTCGGGTACGTCTGGAAGAGATCCGACTTTCCGTGGCTCGGTATCTGGGAGGAGAACGCTTCGCGTGCACACGCCCCGTGGAACGGGCGCACGCTGACTCGCGGCATGGAGTTCGGCGCCTCGCCGTTTCCGGAGACCCGGCAGGAGGCCGTTGAGCGGGGCAAGCTATTCGGCGAAGGCACATTGGGATGGGTGCCGGCGCGATCAGCCGTCAGTGTCGAGTATTCGCTGTTCCTGTGCCGTGCCCGCCCGGAGGACCTTTCAGGGTTCGGATCGGGATTGGGGCTCGACGACATCCAGCGCTATGCCGAGGGGCGGGCTTGATCCGTGTGCGCACCGCCCTGGCTGGTGTCCGCGATTCTTTCGTTCCGGCCTGATCGACCTGCCGAGAAGGAAAGCGTCAGAATCTTCCCGGGTCGAGGGTCCAGCGACTTGTCCGCCTTGCCGGGGTTGCGTGCAATTCCAGATCTGAAACGCCGATCAGCTGCTGGTTCGGTCAAGCCCGCGCTGCAGTTTGGGCGTGGGGACCGGGACCGGTGGACCGGTCGCGTGGTTGACATATCTTGGCCCATTTGTTCCAATATCAACCCGTGGCGAAACCTTAGTTCCTCCTAGCGCATGGGGCTGCGCCCTTTGCCGACAGGTTTGGGTGCGCCATTACGCGCCGACAAGCAAGTCGAGAAAGAGGGGGGCAGTGCCGAAACCGAAATATATAACCTCTGTCAAGAAGATCGAAGCGCTCAGCGAGGAAGAAAGAACGGTCGCCGCCAAGGTCAGCGAACGGTTCGTCTTCCGAACGAACGACTATTACCAAGGGCTGATCAATTGGGACGACCCGGATGACCCCATTCGGCGGTTGGTCATTCCGGACGCCACCGAACTCAACGAGTGGGGCCGCCTAGATGCCTCAATGGAAGAACTCTATACACAAGTTCCCGGGCTCGAGCACAAGTACGCCGACACCGCCTTACTGCTCTGCAATGACGTCTGCGGGGCATACTGCCGGTTCTGTTTCCGCAAGCGGCTCTTCATGGACGAGAACGACGAAGTTGTGCGGGACGTCTCCGCGGGGATCGACTACATCCGCGCCCATCCAGAAATCTCCAACGTTCTCCTGACAGGAGGCGACCCGCTGATCATGTCGACGTCGAAACTGGAGCCGATCATCGCCCAGCTACGGGAGATCCCGCATGTGAAGATCATCCGCCTCGGCAGCAAGATCCCCGCTTTCAATCCGTTTCGAATCACGGAAGATCCTTCGCTGCACGCAATGTTTGATCGATATTCCACCACCGATGCGGGCCGGATCTACGTAATGTGCCACTTCAACCACCCGGTCGAACTGACGCCGGAAGCGAAGAGCGGCTTGCAGTGCCTGCAAGACCATTCGGTGGCGACGATCAACCAAACACCCATGATTCGGGGGGTCAATGACGACCCTCGGATTCTAAGCGAGCTGTTCAACGTGCTGTCGTTCTTGGGAGTTCCTCCGTACTACGTCTTCCAGTGCCGGCCGACGGAGGGCAACGAGAGTTACTCCGTGCCACTTGAAGAGGCCTTCGAGATCTTTCAGGAGTCGCAGGAGCGTGTGTCGGGCCTCGCGAAGCGGGCGAGGTTCTCCATGTCGCACGCGACGGGCAAGATTGAAGTCTTGGGCCTGACCCAGGAAAACATCCTGCTGAAGTACCACCGAGCAGCCGATTCAGCCCGGGTTGGGAAGATCCTGGTATTCCGCCGGAACCCGAGTGCCTTCTGGTTCGACGACTATGCGGAGTCGCGAGATTACATACCGCCAAAGCTAGTGCCGGTGGAGTCGATTCTCGTCGCCTAGCAGCTCCCTGACCTCCGCACAGGACCCGCAAACCTGCATTGGAGGTTTGCAGGTCCCGAGCGGGTCCTTCTTGTGGGCTGCGACCGGTAGGTGTCGGCCCAGGACCCTGCGACGGTCTGGGTCCCGCTGTCAGCGAACTCCATGCCGTACAATGGGGACGGAGTTTGGCTCGCGCCAGAGCGGGCCGCGCTTCCTGCCCGCGCGTGCGCAAGTGGCGGAATTGGCAGACGCGCTAGGTTCAGGTCCTAGTGGGAGTTAAATCCCGTGGAGGTTCAAGTCCTCTCTTGCGCACCAGTTGCGGGCGCGACTTTTCGTCGTGGTCTGCTAGCGTGCTCTAATATGGTGAATTTCTAGGAGGGCGCCGTGGAACTTGATCAGTCTGCAAGTCACCCTGAGTCCCCTGGCACAGTTGCAGGGGATCCTCTTGAGGAGCTCGAGCGGCGAGTACTCGCCATGGCCGAGGCGTACAAGGCTGCCCGCTTGGCGCGGCGCGACGCCGAGGCGGAGGCCAATGCGTTGAGAAACCAACTGCAGGAGCGCGACATGCAGATCGTCTTGCTCAAGAAGCAGGTCGAGGGCGACGATCTCCGCACGACTGTCAGAGCACGGGTCGAGTCGCTGCTGAAGCGAATCGACGAACTGGAGCGGGAAGGCTGATCGGATGGCTGGCACGGACCGTGTGCAGGTAGTTATCGGTGGGCGGACGTACCGACTGGCCGGGGGCGACCCCGACCACACGCGGAGGCTGGCGCGCAAGGTGGACGAGGTGATGTCCCGGTTCTCCGAGAGCATTGTCGGGGCAGACGACTACCAAGTCGCCATCCTCACCGCCCTGCATATCGCGGACGAACTCTCGGCAGCAGAGGACAACTACAGCAGCTACCGGTCCCGAGTCGAAGGGCTTGTGGACCATGTGCAGGGAGTGCTCGAAGAGGAACTTGAGCAGGAGGGCGCGACGGAGTCACCGGCCCCGGACCTTGCGTCGGCCCCGCCCCCGTCGGACTCGGAAGCGGAGGGGCCCGCATCCTTGCCGGGCCACTGAGTTCTCAGTCGTTGATGTAGCCGAGGCTCTCGAGGATTTCGGTGTCGCGCTTAGTCAGGCGGGATTCGCTCTCGGCCAGATCCGTCGCTTCGAACCAACGCTCGAAAGCCGCTTCCTCGAACTTGTAGCGCCGGTCGTTGGCTACGAGGAACTGAGTCTTCACCTCGAAAGGATCCTGGGCCAGGTCGAATACCTCGAAGCGCTCTTCACCCGGTGTCCAGATCACTTTCATGTTCCCGTCGAGCTTTCCTATGCGGAACGGTAGGCCCGAGTTGGGCTTCCAGATCCACGACATCCACTTCGGGAGAAACCCCTTCTTGCCATCGAACGAGACGAAGCGGACCTGACGAGATTGCGCCTCGGCGTCCTGTGTGATTGCCGCCACCTGGCTGCGTCCGGCGAAAGTGATCGTCAGCTCCGACTCCTCGCGGAATTCGGGCACGGCCAAGTCAAGCAACGTAGGGGCGAGATCCATGATTGAGACATTCCGGTCAATGACCGTCCCGGGATCGATCGTGCCGGGTAAGCGCATGATCCACGGCACGCGGACGGTGCTCTCATACAGCCAGCGACCGTGACCGACAAATCCCTGCTCGCCCAATCCCTCTCCGTGGTCCGACAGCAGCACGACAAGCGTGTTGTCGCGCATGCCCAGCTTGTCGATGCGGTCCAGCAGGCGCCCAATGTGTCGATCGGCATAGCCGATTTCGGAATCGTACTTGCGCACGCGGTTAGCGATTTCCTCGTTCTTTGGCAGCGACTCGGGATGCGGCTCCCGAATCTGCTCGGGGTCGGCGAATTCCTTCCGCAGGTTATACGGTTCGTGCGGGTCGAAGTAGTGCACCCACAGGAAGAGACTCTGCTCGTCCTGGTGCTCGTCCAGCCAGCGCAGCGCCGGCCCAGTGACGTCTTCGGCCCAACGCATTGAATGGACCAATTGGTAGGAGCGCTCCATCTCTTCGTCGTAATGGTCGAAGTGCCGGTCCAGCCGCGTCAGGCGGCCGACTAGCGGCCAGGCGCTGACAAAGGCGCCCGAAGTGTAGCCGAAGCGCCGGAGCACCTGGGGCACGGTGAGCCACTTGGAGTTGCCCGGTAGGGAGACGCCGTTGATCCGCGCTCCGTGCTCTTGCGGGTAGCGCCCCGTGAACATCGAGAAATGGGACGGGCCGGTCATGGGAATCGCGCTGTAGGCGCGATCGAATCGGACTCCGTCTTCGGCCAGTTGGTCCATGACCGGACTGGTCTTGAGGTGGTATCCGTACGACGAAAGGTGGTCAGCCCGCAGGGTGTCCACCGTGATTAGGACAACATGCGGGCGCTGCTTGTCCGCGTTGCCTTCCGCGCTGGGTGACCTGGTTTGTGACCAGACAGCAGTGCTTACGGCGGCGCACAACAATACCCCGCCGATCTTCAACAGACCGGTTCGCTTCCGCATACGCCTATGAGTGTACCCATTGGGCGCTCTGCAGGCAACGGGGCGGCACGGGGACTCGATGCGGTCGGAAGTGACGGGACCGCGCCGTCGGGGGCGGTCGAGGGATAGCTCCGAGGCAACACGGCGAGTGTCTGGGCAGGTATGTCCAAAGCAGGTCGCAGCGCCCCGAAGCGTCCTCTTGGAGTCAGCCGGTCACACTGTGAGAACGCGTTTGAATGCTATGATCGAAGTGCTCGTGGGCGACTAGCTCAATCGGGAGAGCGCCGCGTTCGCAATGCGGAGGTTGTGGGTTCAAGTCCCATGTCGTCCACCACTTCTTGTCCTTAGGCAGGCTGCTTCGTCCCGCCGGGCACGGAGTCCGAAGCGGCCTGCCTGCGCGACTCACGCCCGCTCGGGATCCTCCATCGGGCCTCCTGTGCGCTTTTCTGACGTACTTCCAGCAGGTCTGTCATCTGATCCCTGATCACCACCTACACGACGCTGGGACACTCTAGCGACCGGCCTTCGCGAAGAACTCGGCCATGTCTTCGAACATCTGAGGGAAGTCGTTGCTGTAGTCCGTCCCGAGCCGGACCGTACACGTCAATCCGAACTCCTGCATCCTGTCCCGGAGCACATAGCCGAAACGAGGGTGGTGCACGCCCGTCCCCGGCCTGGCGTCGACGGGCACATCCCCTCCAGGGTCGGTGTAGAACAGAAAGGCGGGCGGGTCGTCGGGGGAGAGATGATGGATCGCTGACGCTTCTCTGTATAGGTCTGTCGATCGGCTGCCGCCGAATAGCTGGGCGAAGGCTGGATGGCTCGCCGTGGCCGGACTGATCCACTCGGCGATGTCCCGCGGGTCAAGCGTTGATTGTGCGCCCACCGTTCCCACGGCAGAGGGGCGAGTGGAGATCCTCTCCAGCGGATCCACCGCGTCCGGATCGGCCAGATCGTCGTGGAAGGCAAGCCACAGTGCCATGGCGGCACCCGCCGACCGTCCACTCACGACCAGGCGAGACGGGTCGAGGTCCCAGCGGTCGGCCTGACTCCGCACGAACTGGATCGCGCGGCCGCCATCGAGCATGGGACCGGGGAATCGGGCTTGCGTCGAGAACCGGTAGTTGGCCGAAACGACCGAGAACCCTCGTCGATGGCATGCTTGGAGTAGCGCCTGTGGTAAGTGACTCTTGTCACCACCTGTGAATCCTCCAGCATGGAAGTAAACGACGACTGGTGAGGGCGATGGGCCGCCGGCTCGCCAAAGATCGAGCACGTTGCGCTCGTATTGCCCGTAGCGTACGTTCGCTTCGTCGGGCGGGGTCATCACCCGCGGGCCTTGCGCAGTCAACGGGGCCGCGAGCAACACCACGAGCAGGCCGAACCCGGACAGCTTCATTGTTTGGACCCCAATGCCGTGGAGTAGAGTTCGAAACGATTGAATCGGCGCATCGGCTCAACCGCATCGTAGTAGGGGTTGTCGAAGCGGTCAACGATTCCCGATTTGCGTGTACGATTCTCCAGGAAGGCGCACCAGTGCAGCCCCACAACGAACGGCTGCCGGAAGGCCACTTGCGCGAACTGTCGGTAAGCCTTGCCACGCGCCGCTTGGTCTGGGACGTAGGCCTGCGACTGGGGGGAGGGCGAGAGAATCTCGGTCGGCGCCAGATACAGCATGTCCGAGATCAAGATGGGCTTTCCGCTGAGTTCGTACCAGCGCGCCAGGTCGCTATCCAACTGGTCGATCCCGACAAAGTTGTTCACCAGTATGGCGTCGAAGTATTCGCCACTTAGCGCGATGATCCATTCCGGCGTATGGGGTGGTGCCCGGAAACGCGGACCGAAGATCAGGTGATTGGGATCGTAGCGGAGAATCGCTCGAGTCGTTACTTCGAAGTATCGCCGCAGAATGTTCTCGAGCTTGAGACGGTCCGGCTCGTGGGCTAGATCGAGCTCTTCCGCCCAGGCGCCCGGGGCGGTGGACGTAAAGTCGGGTACGGCGACGTCGGCGTAGCCGATGAGGAGGGGATCGTCGGCCTTGTCTGCGCAACGGGAGCGCGCGAGGTAGTCCGCCCATTCTTCGAACTCCGGGTCGAAGACGTCCGGGAAGTGCGCTAGCGCATTGAACGACTCGATCTCGGCAAAGGCGAGGTTGTACACGTACGGCAGACCCGCGCGCTCGAATTGCCGACGACTCCACTCCTGGGAGTGACGGATTACCGAACCGTCCTTACCCCAGACACCACCGACTAGCTCTTGGCTCCATCCGATCGTGTTGAACCCCCAAGAGCGCAATCGGCGGGCGATCCCTTCCTCGATCAACCGCTCCTCGCTACCTCCGTAGCGCTCCTCGAACACGCCGATGTTGTCGGGGTGATTGAGCGCGGCGAGATCGAGATGGTTGATGCCGGCGGAGAGGAAACCGTAGCCTGCGGGATCGACGAACCACCAACGGCCGTCCAGAAACTCAAGCCGAAAGTAGCCGGACGCTCGTGCATCTTGCACGACAGTTCCTCCGAAGCGGTCACGGCGCATGTCTGCCGGGGCGTCACGTGCCGCTGAGAGTCCGACCTGGTAGAGCTCTTCCAAGTTGAACTGGCGCATGCGGTCAACCGCATCCTTGTATGGGCGATCGTCGCCATCAAGGAGACCGGACTGCCTGCCACGGCTGCGTCCCAGCGCGCACCAGTGCCAGCCGATGACCATCGGCTTGGCATACGCTCTCCGTCCGAAGCGCTGGTAGGCCTCGCCGCGGGCGCGCTGGTCAGGTACGTAGCTGGGAGAGTCAGGGCTAGGATGCAGCACGTCAGTCGGGGCCAGATAGGCTGAATCAGCTAGCAGGATGGGCTTTCCAGTCAGGCGATGCCAACGGTCGAGATCGTCATCGAAAGAGTTGCCCGGTCGGTAGTATTCGAGTGAGAGGATGTCAATCGATTCGGCGGCGGCCGCCACGACTTCGGGCAGAACGCCGCTGACCCTTCCTCCGTCCAGCGGAATTGAGCGGTCCGCCTTGTAGCGGTCGCCAAGCAGGAGATGATTCGGGTCGTAGCGTCGGATCGAGTTGGCTATCACGTTGTAGTACTGGCGGGCGACTTCATCAATTCGGTCGCGCCCGACCTGTTGCGCCCAAAGCGGCCAGTTCGGCGCATCCGAGTAGAAGTACCCGACCAGCAATGGGTCGTTGCGGAGTTGCGCGCAGGTCTCACGCGCGACGCGGTCGCAATGGGCGGCGAACTGGTCGCCGAAGACATCGGGAAACTCTGCCTCGACGTACCACTCGATGTCGGTGAAGCGCAGCAGATGCGTGTACGGCATTCTGGCTTCGGCGTACTGCCGGGGGCCCCAACCGCGGGAGTGTTTGACGGGACCGGCCCCGAATTCGCTGAGAAGCTCCTGAGACCACCCAATCGTGTTGAAGCCCCAATCCCTCAGATGCTCGGAGACGAAGTGCACAGCCTCGGACGAGCGGTCTTCGTTGTAGTCCACATGATTCACCCCGGCCGAGAGAAAGCCGCGACCATCCGGGGTGATGAGCCACCATCGTCCCTGCGCTTGAGCAACTCGGAAGAATCCCGTCGGTTCGGATTGGATGGCGACAGTCCCGCCAAAGGCAGAGTCCGGCGACTCTCTCTTGAGGGTTGGAAATTCACAGCCGGTCGCCAGCACGATGGTCGCGACTGCGCACGCGGTGAGACGGCATTGGCCCATCCTGCATACAGTCTACGTTCCAATCGAGATGGATCAAGCCCTTCCCGGCCTAGCGGGTTGCGGCCAGCCAAGCCTCGCGAGTGGATCGCCGGAACCGTGTCGTGTCGCACGATATGGGCCCGCTTGGGTGCACGGTCCGATCGAGAAACTCGACGCAGGTCGCCAGGAGCATAGAGCCAGAGGCGTGAGCCCTGCCCACTGCACTCACGCTGAGAGTCTGGTGGCAGACTCCCGCGATACTCCCGCCGCCGATCCCGGATCGCGCCGATACTCTTTGCTCAGGGCAGTCATTCTGAGCTCGGCGCCTCTCCGGATGTTCCCGCTTGTTCGATCAACAGGGTGACGGCCTTCCTGTCTTTCTTGATTCCCAACACGTAGCCGAGTATCGTCATTCCGCCCCAGATCACGGCAAGCACCAAGGGCTCTCCGTCTTCACAGCCCTCACAGTCGCCAATGATGCTTGCCCCAAGAAAAAGGCCGCCTACAGAAAACAATGACGTGAGAACAGCTCTCCACTTCCCTTTGTGCCGGGTGAAATGAACCGTAGCGATCCGATCAGGTGGGATTTCTCTGAGCCCAGACTTCGCCTCATTCGGGCCTGCGTTCTGCTGGATGTCCACCACCACGAATCCATCCTGGACTTTCTTGACCCGGCCTACGAGAGTGCTTCCGTCCGCAAGGATGGCATCGACTCGCTTGCCCTTGAGCAACTTGCGCAATTGCTTGGTCTCCGAAGGGCTGACCGACAGCACCTGAGTCCCAGCACCCAGGGCACTACCCGCCATCAGCAGCCACACGCACTGCGACAGGGCAATTATCCGCCTCCATGATTGGCAGATCCCCGCTGCTTGCCAAGCGAGTTGCATTCCTGAACTCCCGCCCTGGAGCACAGCATACTTGCTGGCGATCCGAGAGACGTGACCGACCCATTGGCTGTGTCGGATGAACTGGAGAACGGAGAACGACCAAGACACCTCCGTCGCCAGCTGGTGCCGTTCCGTAGCGTGTGGCAAGTGGGATCGGCCAGGTTCGCCACGTCCGTGCCGGCCACTCGGTCAATACCGGCCAGGAACGAGCCGGGAAGGACCAAGGGCCCACAATCGAAAACACGCATATGGTAATGTTCCTCAGTTGGCTGTTTGGAGCATGGACCGGCCGGATCCTGCCAATCCGGCATTCGTCCCGTGCCGATAGGTGACGATGGGCATCAACCTCGTAGTAGCGGTTACTGACAGCGACTGGTTCGAGATGCTCCGTCGGCAGCCTGACTTGGACGAAGTCAACTTCTGGTCGCCCAGTGAGAAGAATTTCAAGGCGCTAACCCCGGGTGAACTCTTCCTGTTCAAGTTACACGCGCCGCGCAACTTCATCGTGGGCGGAGGGGTTTTCACCCATGCCAATACGATGCCGTGTTCGCTTGCCTGGGAAGCGTTCGGCGAGGCGAACGGCGCTAGATCGGCAACGCAAATGCGCAAGCACATTGTCAAGTACCGAAGAAACGAATCAGATGATCGGACCGATTTCACAATCGGTTGCCGGATCCTGACACAGCCGTGTTTCTTCGAGGAGCGCGACTGGATTCCAGTGCCGAGAAACTGGGCTAAGAACATCGTTTCCTTCAAGGGATATAACACGGCACAGTCCGACGGCCTTCAACTGTGGGAGTCTTTCACGGACCGCCTGCGCAGAGGCCAACAGGAAATGGGTGCCGGGCCCTCCGAGCGCTACGGGGAACCGCAGTTGATGCGCACGCGGCTCGGCCAGGGCTCGTTTCGGGTTCTGGTCACTGACCTTTATGGACGGCGGTGCGCGGTTACGCAGGAACGGACCCTTCCGGCCCTCGAGGCGGCGCACATCCGCCCGTATTCAGATGGCGGAGAGCACAGCCCCCGGAACGGCCTGCTGCTGCGTCGCGATATCCACCGGCTGTTTGACACAGGGTATGTGACCGTCACCCCGGAACTCGACTTCGAGGTCAGCCCGCGGATCCGTGAGGAGTTCGAGAACGGCAGGCATTACTACGCCCTTCACGGTAAGCGGATTGCCACGCCCCATACACTCAGTCAACGTCCGGATCGCCGTGCGTTGACTTGGCACAACGAGCACTGCTTCAGGTAACGATCGGTGGTCCGGATGGCTGACGAAGATCGTGACGCCCGGATGCGCTTGGCGGCATTCGAGCACGTTCGAAGGCTGGCCGAAATCCATGACCATCTCGCGGCACGAGAACTGAGGCCCGGCTTTGTCTTTGAAGGCGAGCGAATCCCGCTCGTGAATCCTCAGCGAGGAATTTTCAAGCCGCGCCAGATGCGCTTCCTCCTATCGATCAAGACGGTGTTCCCAAAACCGGGCAGCAAGGTCTGGTACGACGACCAGCGCGAGGTCCACCGGCAGATTTACGAGGGTGACGAATCGGTCGACTACGCCTTCATGGGGCAAGATCCGAATGCCGCTGACAATCGCTGGCTGCGCGACGCGTTCGAGCGACAAGTGCCGGTCGTCTATTTCCTGGGCATTGCTCCAGGCCGTTACCAAGCAATCCTGCCAGCCTTCATCTCGGGGTGGGACGCCAAGGCGCTGAAGGCGAGTGTGGCGTTTGGAGCACCGATGCAAGGGGCGCTGCAGCAGGCGCAAGGGCTGCACGGAGCCGAAGGGTCCCTGCAAGCCATCATCGGTTCCTACCCGGACAGTCCTTTGGAACGCCGTTACGCGCTGCAAGCTGTCCAGCGCCGTCTGCACCAATCGTCGTTCCGCGAAGCGATCATCACTGCCTATGGCGGCCGTTGCGCGCTGTCGGGGATACCTGAACCGCTACTGCTGGATGCGGCGCACATCATCTCGGACAAGGATGAGCAATTTGGCCAGCCCGTGATTCCCAACGGGATCCCGCTCTCGAAGATCCATCACGCTGCGTTCGATGCGCATTTGATAGGCATTGATCCCGACTACCGCCTGCATGTCTCTGATCGGCTACTTGACAGGGAAGACGGGCCCTTGCTCGAAGGCCTGAAAGGACTCGCAGGTGGGACGATTCACTTGCCTAGGCGCATTCAAGACCAACCGGACCGGGGGCGGCTTGAGATTCGTTTTGAGCGCTTCAAAGTGGCGGCCTAAGCGTCGACCGGCCGCTGTCAGCATCGCGGTCGGTCCCCTGACCCACTTGCGAGAACACGTAGGGGCCCTCGGGAATCACCACGACTCGGGCGGAGCTGTCGAGTCGGCCGATCATGGCGTCGACCGCTTCTTGCGGATCCTCGTGGGCCGGGCCCCAGAGCTTGTTCCTGTCTGCCGCGGCCAAGCCCGGGACACAGAACGACAGCCGCGCGCGTCTCGCGACCATCGCCAGCTTTTCGGCTTGCCACTGGTCGACTTGCACGGTCCGGCCGGAGAGGGCCTCAAGGAGTCCCTCGGAATCGGGTGAATTCCGCACAAGGCTACTGAACTCCGGTCCCCCCAGCCCCTCCTTGCAAGCTGCCGCGAGCAGGATTTCTCCTCCCTCACGCACAACATGCGCCGCAGCAGTGAGGCCCTTGACCGCTTGGTAGAAGGTCAGGTCCAGCGGATAGCCTCCCGATGTCGTGATCACCGCGTCTGCAGGCTCATCGACCCGGGCAAGTGTCGATTGGCGCACGAAGTCCACGCCACTGGCGTGGGCGGCTACAGGTTCGCCTGCGAAGACTGCTGCGATCGCTCGCGTGTCGGTCAATGCCACGTCGACCATGAAGTCGTGACCAGCCATCGCGGCGATTTCGAGCAGTTCCCGGTGAAGGGGGTTGTCGGGAAACGATCCCTCCGTAGCGTTCGGATCGCGCATGTACAGCGGACTATGGAGCCGCTTGATCGTCCGCTCGCCCGCCAATCCGATCGAGATCAACTTGCGACCGCCAGAGAATCCTGCCATCAGGTGGGGTTCGATGAAGCCGATCGTTATGTGCAGGTCGGCTTCGACGAAAGCCTGGTCCACGAACGCCGGTGTGCCCGATGATGTCTCTCCCAGGTAGACCTGTTCCTCGATCTCCCGGGCGCGATGCGATTGCACGGGATGGCGCTCAAGCAGGTCCGGCCCCAGGATCTCGACCAGCTCTTCGGCGGTCGCCTCTCGGTGCAAGCCGGTCGCGATCAGGATCGTAATGTTCTCAGCCGGAATGCCTCCGGCCTCGAGGGCTCCGATCACGTGCGGCAGCACGGTCTGGTTCGGTGCCGGCCGAGTAATGTCGCAAACCGCAATCGCGGCGCTGCGCTTTCCGCGTGCGAGTTCATCCAGTCGGGGGCTTCCAATCGGGTTGGCGAGAGCGGATGCAATCCCGGAGTCTTCGTCTGGCAGCCCGGCTGCGAACCGGGGTCTCAGCACCTCCGTGTCGAGGCTGTCAGGCAGGGTGACCTCGGCTCCGCATCTGTCAAAGGCCAGACTGATGTCCATCGCGTCTCTTCCATCATGCAGTGCGCTTTGGGTCTGCGCGCCGCGATACACCTAGAATGGTCCGAGGCATTCCGTCCATGGATTGGATTCTAGAACTCAATAGTACCGTCAATTCCATCGTTTGGGGCCCGCCGATGCTGTTCCTGCTGATAGGCACCGGCATCCTCTTGACGATTGCGACGCGCGGGGTGCAGTTCCGCAAGTTCCTGTTTGGCGGCCGTCAGGTGTTGGGTCTGGACCGGCCGGCCTCCGGTGAAGGAGCGGTTTCCGGATATAAGGCCCTGGCGACGTCCCTTTCCGCGACGGTGGGCGTGGGAAACATCGCCGGCATTCCGATCGCAATCACGGCTGGCGGTCCCGGCGCCATCTTTTGGCTCTTCGTGGCTGGCCTCTTCGGCATGGCGACCAAGTTCGCCGAGATCGCGATAGCCCTGCAGTTCCGGGAGAAAGACCCCAATGGCGAGATGCGTGGCGGTGCCATGTACGTCCTCGCAAAGGGATTCCGGATGCCGTGGTTCGGCTCCGTGTTCGCGGCGCTCTGCGCGCTGGCCGCCTTCGGCATCGGCAATCTGATTCAGGGAAACAGTGTGGCGGCCGCCATGCAGGTGTCGTTCGGTGTTCCGAACTGGGTGACAGGCCTGGCACTGGTCGCCGCGACCGCGCTGGTCGTGCTGGGGGGCCTGCACCGCATTGCCGAGGTCGCTTCCGTGCTCGTCCCCGTGATGTGCGGCACCTACGTACTTTGCGCCCTGTACGTGGTGCTCACCAATTGGAGCGAACTCCCGGGCGTCGTGGCCCTCGTGCTGGATTCGGCGTTCACCGGGCACGCCGCGGTTGGAGGCTTCGCGGGGGCGGCTGTCACGAGTGCCATTCGCAGCGGCATCGCCAGGGGGCTCCTTTCCAACGAAGCCGGCCTTGGAAGCGCGCCCATCGTGCATGCTGCGGCGGTGACCGATCACGCGATTCGCCAAGCGACATACGGCATCTTCGGCGTCTTCATAGACACCATCGTCGTGTGCATGCTGACCGCGAGCACCGTCTTGTTGACCGGAGCGTGGACAACCGACCTGGAGGGATTGGGGATTGCGGCCCATGCGTTTCAGGAGGGACTTCCCGGGGCCTGGGGGGGCACCATGGTTTCCGTTGCCGTCGCGCTTTTCGGGTTCTCCACGATCCTCGGATGGGCGTACTACGGCGAGACAGGCTTCACTTATCTCTTTGGCGTTCGCGGCATTCTCCTGTACCGGATAGCGTGGTCGGCGATGGTGTACGTTGGGGCCATCGGCGGCTTGCAGGCGGTCTGGGATCTCACGGACACGATGAATGCCCTGATGGCGATCCCCAACTTGTTCGCCGTCCTCGGGTCTGTCGGCCTCTTGCGCCGGCTCATGCGCGAATTCTTCCCGCCGAACGGTTAGCGCCCGGTTCCGGCAGGGCCTTTCAGGTCGCGCGGTACACTGTTGGCCGGAATGGCGCTCGAAGGGCGAGCCACGCGTAGAAGTTTCGCCAAGGCTGCCGTTGCGCCGCTTTTTGTCCCTGCCTCGACGCTCGGCCTCGCTGGTGCCACACCGCCTTCAGACCGGATCGTCATAGCTGGCATCGGCATGGGCGGCCGCAATAGTCGGAACGTCCAGGAATTCCTCAAGCAAGAGGATGTACGGGTGGTGGCCGTTTGCGACCTGTTTGCGGAGCGCCGCGATCGGGCCAAGCAACTGGTCGACGGTCACTACGGCAACTCCGACTGCGTCGTAACACGGCTTCACGAGGAGGTGCTCGAGCGGGATGACATTGACGCCGTCGTGATCGGCACGGGAGATCGCTGGCATAGCGTGATGAGCTCGCTTGCCGCCCAAGCCGGGAAGGACGCTTACTGCGAGAAGCCGTTTTGCCTGACGATCGCGGAAGGGCGGCAGTTGGTCGATGTCACAAAGCAGTACGGCACAGTCTGGCAGTGTGGCACTCAACGGCGCTCGAATCCGGGCTATGCGTTCCTGGTCAACACGATCCTGAGCGGACGGATTGGACAACTTCACACTGTCCGTCTTTCCTTCGGTGCCGGCGGCAACTGGAAGGTGAATTCCTTCGCAAGACCTGAGGAGGCGCCCGATCCAGCCTTGTTCGACTATGACCGATGGCTGGGCCAGTCTCCGTGGGCTCCGTACTCAAAGGACCGCGTACGGCTCTGGCGGCTGAACTGGGACACGGGCGCCGGCGCTGTCGCCGACATGGGACCGCATTTCATCGAGACCGTGCAATGGCTGCGCGGCGATTCGCTTGACGGGCCAGTCGAATACGAGGGTCTTGCCGAGTACCGCGAGGAAGGCGGGATCAACACCATCCCGTACTGGTACGAGGTGCGGGCCCGGTACAAGGACGGATTGCGCCTTCACCTGGACACGGGTCCCAAAGGCCTGAGGTTCATGGGCGACGAAGGCTGGATCTTCCTGTCCGACACGGGTGGAATGGAGGCCAGGCCCCAGTCTGTGCTGGCCGGGCTTGACCCGCCCGACGCCAACTACATCATTCAGGCGCCGCATGTGCGTGACTTCCTCGATTGCATCCGGAGCCGGCGGCCGCCGATCTCGAATCCGGAATCGGCACAACGCTCCCACACTGTCGCGCATTGCGCGAACATCTGCCTGCGGCTCGGAAGACCCGTGCGCTGGGACCCACGCGAGGAACACTTTGTCGGCGACGACGAGGCCAACAACATGATGTACCGCGCCATGCGGCCTCCCTGGAGGGTTTGACCATGGATCGAGAAGGCATCGCACGGACTGTCCAGGGCGTTTCCGCGTATGACTACGGCGAGTCGGCAGCGGTCCTGTTCGAGGTGGACAGGCTGATCAACGATTCGCACGGCGACGCAGGGGCGCGGCTGTTGATAGAGCGCGAACTCGCCGCTCTGGTAGATGCCGGGGTGAGCTTGGCGGCCCAGCAGGAGATCTGCAAACGGTTGTGGCGCATTGGTACGGACGCATCCCTCGGCTCGGTGGCGAGACTGCTCGCGGCAGAAGATCCGCGAATTGTCGCCGCTGGTTGCTATGCGATTGGCAGACGCCCTTCCTCGCGGGCGGACGAGGTCCTTCGGGCGGCGCTACGGCGGGCACCCGAGGACTGCCGCGCGCCAATCGAGAACCTCATCGAAGACCGGCGCTGACTCCCGCCGAGGAACTCCCGGGCCAGGATTCGCGTTTTTGCGGACATCCGTGATAATTGACCTTGTGCAAGGCGTAGAGAACTATATCGGCGGCCAGTGGCGAGAGGCCGCCGGGGAACACACCACCTCGGTGATCGATCCCGCCACCAACGAAGCGCTGGCGACCGTCCCTGCAGACGGTCGCGAGGGCGTTGCGGAAGCCGTGAACGCGGCTGCGAAGGCGTACCCGGAATGGAAGGCGGTGCCTCCCGGCGACCGGATCCAGTTCCTCTTCCGCTTCAAACAGCTCCTGGAAGAGGATTTCGAGGCGATTGCCCGGCTGATATCACGGGAAAACGGCAAGACCTACGCCGAAGCCGCCGGAGAGTTGCGCCGCGGGATCGAAAACGTCGAGGTTGCCTGTGGCATTCCGACAATGATGCAGGGCTACAACCTGGAAGACATCGCTCGGGGTATTGACGAGACGATGATTCGGCAGCCGCTAGGCGTCGTGGGTGTGATCACGCCGTTCAACTTCCCGGTCATGATTCCCCTGTGGTTCTTGCCGTACGCGATCGCGTGCGGCAACACCGTCGTCCTCAAGCCGTCGGAAAAGGTCCCGCTCTCCGCCCGCAAGGTGATCGAGGCACTGGAACGGACTGGTCTGCCCAAGGGCGTGGTCAATCTGGCGCATGGGGGCCGTGCCGCGGCCGATGCCCTGATCGAGCACCCTGAGGTGCGAGCGATCAGCTTCGTGGGATCGACTCCTGTGGCGAAGCACGTGTACGCGACGGCCGCTCGGCATGGCAAGCGAGTGCAGTGCCAGGGAGGAGCGAAGAACCACGTAGTCGTGCTGCCGGACGCCGACATGGAAACGACCACCAAGATTGTCGGTGACAGCGCATTCGGCTGTGCGGGCCAGCGCTGCCTCGCCGTTTCAACGGTCGTGACGGTTGGCGAGGCCCACGCGGCGTTTCGCGACGCGCTCGTCGAGACCGCCGGCTCCCTCAAGGTCGGCTCCGGCCTCGAGCCAGGCATCGAGATGGGGCCGGTGATCACCGCAGCGAGTCGGAGCCGCATCGAGAATGCGATCACTCGCGGGATCGGCGACGGCGCCCGGGCCACCCTGGACGGCCGCGGTCTGCGTGTCGAAGGCTACCCGGACGGGAACTTCGTCGGTCCGACCGTGCTCGACGATGTCGAGGCCAATGGGTTCGTCGCATCAACCGAGATTTTCGGGCCTGTGCTTGGGCTCACGCCCGTCAGGAGTCTTGAGGAGGCGATCGAGGTCATTTCCAGGAGCCGCTATGGCAACGCCTCCTCGATTTTCACCACCAGCGGCGCCTCCGCCCGCAAGTTTCGCAGCGAAGTGCCGACCGGCAATGTCGGCGTGAATATCGGGGTCGCCGCACCCATGGCGTACTTCCCGTTCAGCGGCTGGAAGGACAGCTTCTTCGGCGTGCTCCACGGCCAGGGCCGGGACGCCGTTGAGTTCTACACGGACAAGAAGGTCGTTGTCGAACGCTGGCCGCAAGAGTGGTCGCGGCGGTTCTGAGGCAGTTCCTTCGGTAGTGCCGGGATGCGCGGGAGTCGAACCGGCGAGCCGGGCCGGTGTGTCAGTCGAAGGCTACGGGCGCATGGCGGACGGAGGTTTCTCCCAGTAGTCTTCGTGACATCCGTTGCACGCGTAGTAGACATCCCCTCCGATCTCGAAGACCGCGTCCGCGTCACGGTTCCGGGCGGCTTCCAGCCCGCGCGTGGCGGCCTCTCTCAGAGCCGTAGCGTGTTCGAGCCACGGACCCGCGTCCCTGGCTCGCCCTTCCAGCATCAGCAGGTTCCCGGCTTCCGCCACGGTGAGCGCGCTCTGCACGACGGTTTCCCATTGATCCTCGTTGCCTGGCCGGATTTCGTGCGTGCCTTCCATGTCAATGATGGTTCCGACCGAATCCCAGAAGACCTCGGCATGCGGGTAGATCAAATCGTGCATTAGATCGTGGACCTCGGCGACAGGCTCGAGCGGGGGCGGAGGTCCGGCGGACTCGCCTGGGCCGCAGCTTGGTGCCAGGAGCGTGACAGCGACTAACGCGGTCGCCCGGACAACTTTCCAAAGACCGGTGTTTTCCATCGGATGACCTCCTTGGCATGCCCAGACTCGCAGTGTACCGGGCGGCCGCAGACCTCACTTCGCAGTGGACTTGAGTGGAACTCACTGTAGCGCGTTTGCGATCCCGGGAGCGAAGTGGAGTCTGAAGCAATTTCTGCCTGACGCTCCCTGGAGCCAAGGTGGGCGCCCCCTTTTGGTAGAGTCTTGATTAGCTTGTTCCGTTGACTGTTGAGTGCGCGCCGGGTCCAGTCCCGCCGTGCCGCCTCGGCGGCAAACCTGCCACTTCCATGTCGTTGCCTGCCTTTTTCGAGTGGCTCGAGGGCACGTGGGCAAGTATTGCGATCCGCGAGTCGATCCTGTTCTACCCGCTCGTGGAGACGACGCATGTCCTGACGTTGTGTCTCTTCCTCGGCATGACCGCCACTTGGGATTTGCGGCTGGTCGGGCTGACGATGCGCAAGGTGCCCGTGTCGGAGATCGTGAACCGGCTATGGCCCTGGGCCATGGCTGGCTTCGCGCTGATGGTCATCAGCGGGCTGCTGCTCTTCCTGTCCGGCCCGGTCCGGGCTTCGCAAAACATCTTCTTCCAGGTGAAAATGGTCATGCTAGCGCTCGCCGGCGTGAACGCCTTCGTGTTCCATCAAACGGTTTTTCGCTGGGTGGAGGAATGGGACATGGCCCCGGCTGTGCCGCGCCGCGCGAAGCTCGCCGGTGCCAGCTCGCTCGTGTTGTGGGCGGGGGTGGTCGTCTGCGGCAGGATGCAGGCGTATAACTGGTTTGATTGATTGTCGGAATCGTCTCGAATGGACCTATTGCCTTTTTTCCAGTGGTGCGAAGACACCGCCCTGGGCCAGGTGATCCGCGACTCGCTCTGGCTGTTCCCGGTGATCGAGGCGATTCACTTGCTGGCGCTGGCCTTGCTCGGCGGCTGTATTCTGGTCGTTGACTTGCGCTTGCTCGGCCTGGGGCTGAGGAGCCAGTCCGCCGCCAACCTCGCGCGGTACATCCATCCGTGGCTTGTGGGCAGCCTGCTCACCATGATCGCGACGGGGGTGCCGATGTTCCTGTCGGAAGCGATCAAGTGCTACTACAGCCCGCCGTTCTGGTACAAGATGTCTTTCCTGGCAGTCGCAACCGTGTACACCTTCAGCCTTCGCAGGCGGGTTGCCGGTGCCGACCCGGCCAAGGTCGGGCCTGTGTGGGGCAGACTGGTTGCCCTGACCTCCCTCACGCTCTGGTTCTGCGTGGGGTTCTCAGGACGTTGGATCGCGTTCTACTGAGGCTGGCGATTCCAGCGAGAAGCGTACGCGTTCACCGTTGCGGCTCGGTCGGATCCCTTCCGTCGCGCGGAGCGCCCGTGCCGGAAGATCCCATGAAGAGCTTGCTGCCGTCCTCGAACGTCAGGTCGCGGCCGTTGGCCTTCAGTGTTCCATCCTTCGCCTGGTAGCCGTCGACCATGATCACGGTCCCGGGGAGCAGGGAATTCTTGGTGAAGCCCTGCCGGAAGAGAGTGTTTGGAGTGCCGCCCTCAATCATCCATCGCTGGACCTCCCCTCCATCGACGCTTACGTCGATGTGGATCCATGCGTGCGGATTGATCCATTCCATCTTTGCGACCGTGCCCTTGAGCTGGACTGGCCGCTTGGCATCGAACTCGGCCGAGAATGCATGGTGCGCCCAGAGCGATCCCGCCCCCAGCAGCGCTGTCAGCCCAGTGACAACGAGGATCTTGGTCTGCCCGCTTGTCATTTGTTCCTCCTATCGGATTGCAGTTTACTGCACCAGCGCGGACTCGAAACCGCGCTGCGCTGATTGATCTCGGCTCGTCGGTTGCATTGGCATCCCCGGCTCGCTTTCTCGCCACACAAATCCCGAAGATCCGGACCGCCGGCCGGTCATGGCAGGTCCGATCCCGTTTCCGCCACGCTGGTCTTTTCGGCGGTGCGGGCCCCTTCCAGCATCGTGAACATGCTGTAGTTCCCCTCGTGACAGGCGTACTCGAACATCGGCTGGTCCGTGCGCTTCATCGGAATCACCGCGGTCCACGTATCGCTGAAGGATTCGGGATCGTCGACCGTGTACTCATACACGATTCTTTCGGGGCCGACCCGGGTAAAGCGCTCCGTCAAGCGCATGTTCCTGCCGGAGCCACGAAACGAGGTCTTGTCGGTGAAGTTCCTCGATTCGACGACGAGCGTGTCGCCCTCGAAGTGCCCCCGCGCATCTCCGCGCCACAAGCGCATGTCTTGCGGAAGCCGCGGGCGTCCGTCCAGGGGAACGATTCGCGCGTCGTTCACCATTTCGATCAGCAACACGGCATAGCCGGGTGTCTGGAAAATGTGGACGTTGTTGTTGTACGCGCTTGGCGTGTACGGCGGTCCAGCGTTGAATCCCAGGATGCAACGCTCTGCAACACCGCGGTCCTCCGGTCCGTGCGGTGCGCGGGCCCGGGCCGCCCTGATTGCCCCGTACCGCTCTCGAGCCGTTGGTGTCAACGCCGGAATCCGACCGTTGGAAGGGTCCACGACCAGCGACGTGCGACGGTCCTCGGTCAGCTCGCTGCCATAGTCCCACCAGAACTGGTTGTAGGCGTTGCGGACATCCTCTTGCGCGGAAATGCCGTCCGATACCCGGCGATCCTTGTTGCGGCGACTGAGCTCTTGCGATTGAAATTCGCTGGCCTCGTCCGCTGTCAACGACGTTGTCTCGCCAAAGCGGGCGGGGCGCTCCAATGGCGTGATCGTGCGGAAGTCCCACACTCCGCGCAGGTCGGGCACGCCCCAGGCAGTGCGCGGGGGAGACCATTCGGTGCCCTTCGCGTCGGTCTCCTCGTCGGCGCCGAACAGGCCGCCCGCTAACGAAATCGCAAATCCCAAGGAGAGGAATCGAATTCTCATAGCATCCTCCTGCTATTCGCTCTCTTTCTTGCGCAGGTGTCCGTACATCAGCTCCTCGACGAACTCCACGCACTTGAACTCGAGCAATTGCATGTTCGGTTCCATGCGGCGGTATAGCGGCAGCCTGATCTTCCACGGCCGCGTGTAGACGTTCTCGTCCTCGATCGTGGCCTCGTACATGAGATGGTTGGGTCCCGTCGGCGTGTAGCGCTCGGTGACCCGCAGGGCGTCGGTGTGGAAGTTTCCGGCACTGTCGAACCAGGTGTCCGGAATGTTGCTGGTGACGTTGACGACCAGGGATTGCCCTTCCCAGGTCCCTCGAGAGTGTCCCATCCAGGCATCACCGGGAGCTTCGAAGTCAGGCCTGTTCATGTAGATCACCCGTGACGCGCTGGCGAACTCGTACGCGATCAGGATGTGCTCGGGAGTCTGGACGATCTGCAGAGGGAATGGCATGTACGTCGCGCGAGGCACCCCCGGCATGAAGCATTTGACCGCGGGGTCGAGCTTCAGCCAGCTCTTTCTGTACTCGTTGCGCTTTTCGAGAGCCCACTCCTGGTAGGGGATCCGGCCGCCCTCCACGATTCCGAGACCTCCCGGGATCGCGCCCAGCGCGCCCATCTCGACGACGGGGCCGGACTCCGCGGAGTGGCCCTCGATGTTCCAGTGGGCCGTTCCGACGGCTTGCCAAATCCCGTTCAGGTTGGGATTCCCGTCGGGCGTGAGCGGCGCTTGATAGTCCTGGGCCGAAGCGGCTGGAGGCGCCAGGGCCAGGGAAAACGCAATGAGCGTGCCAAGCGAGCAGACGGCCGCAGACGACGAAATCAGTCTCTTTCGCATCAAGTGAAACTCCAGAGAGAGTCTACTACGTTCTGGTTCAGGAGCGAACCGGACCCGCCCACGCCTGAACCCGTTCACGCCCATGTCTTTTCGCAGCCCCGCCCCCTATTCGCCGTGCCATCTCGTGATCGCATGAAGCGGAACCCAGGCCGGGACTGCACGCGGTCGACCCGAATCCCGGGTCGATTCACCGGATCCCGCGGTCTTCGCAGCATGCTCTCGACATCTGGCTGAGCCAACGGTTCGACTTGAACCGACTGCGCTATACTTCGCCCCAATCAGCGGCTTTTGGCTGGAGCGGAGGGGAGTTTGGGGACGTCGCGCAATCGATCAATTCTCGAGCCGAAAGCCCGCTCGCTGTGCGTGCGGGCCGGACTCTGTGCTGGTCTGGCCTTGCTGGCCGCAGGCCAGCAACCCGCAGCCGAACCGCCGGCCGCCCAGGTGACTGATGCCCGTATCGATCGCATCGACGAGGAGGAGCCGGGGGCGTGGCTGGCCTATGGTCGCGGCTACAGGCAACATCGTTTCTCGCCCCTGACGCAGGTCAACCGAGATACCGTCGAGGACCTGGGGCTTGTCTGGATGAGGAGGCTGGACGTGCGGCACCGTCTCCAGTCCTCGCCGATTGTTGTCGATGGCGTGATCTACTACACCGACAGCTGGAGCGTCGTTTCGGCGGTCGATGCAGACACGGGAGAGACGATTTGGACGTTCGATCCCGAGACCCGCCGCCGGTATGCCCGTTGGTCCTGCTGTGGGGGGCCGATAAACCGGGGGGTAGCCGTGTACAAGGGTCGTGTCTACACTGCGACGTTCGACGCTCGTCTGGTCGCAATCGACGCGGCGACGGGCCAACAAGTCTGGGATGTCGATACCGCTGATTACCCCTCGCGGGTTCCGTATACGATCTCGGGAGCGCCTCTCGCCGCGGCGGGCAAGGTATTCATCGGCAATAGCGGCTCCGAGTGGGACCACCGCGGATACGTCACCGCGTACGATGCCGAAACCGGAGAGAAGGAGTGGCGCTTCTTCACCGTGCCTGGCGATCCATCCAAGCCCTTCGAGCACCCGGAGCTGGAACTCGCGGCCGAGACCTGGAATGGAGAGTGGTGGAAGCTGGGCGGCGGGGGCACGGTCTGGAACAGCATTACCTATGACAGCGACCTGCATACCGTCTACGTGGGAGTCGGCAATGGCACTCCGTGGTCGCGCGAAATCCGCTCACCCGGCGGAGGTGACAACCTCTTCCTTTCCTCGATCGTCGCGCTGCATCCCGATACAGGTCGGATGAAGTGGTACTACCAGACAACCCCCGGGGACAACTGGGACTACACGGCCACCCAGGACATCGTCCTGGCCGACCTGGTGGTCGATGGAATCGAGCGCAAGGTCGTCATGCAGGCGCCCAAGAACGGATTCTTTTATGTCCTCGACCGTCGCGACGGAGAACTGCTGCGTGCCTATCCCTACGGAGCGATGAACTGGGCGACCCACGTCGACATGGAGACCGGCCGGCCCGTCGAGAACCCGGATGCAGTCTGGGAGGAGAAGCCTCAGTGGATGCTCCCGGGAAACATCGGCTCGCACAACTGGGAGCCGATGGCGTTCGACGCTCGATCGGGCCTGATGTACATTCCGACGCACGACGTGGCGTTCTTCTTTGCCCTGCCCGAGGATTACGCAGAGACCGGAGTCTACAGCCCTCGTGAGCGCACGATGAACCTCGGCGTGGCCAGCGGGAGGTATCGAGCGAAGTTGATCGAGGAGGCGCCGCCGCGGCCCGAGTCCAAGGGCTTTCTCAAGGCGTTCGACCCGCTTACCGGAGAGACGGTCTGGAAGGTGCGCAACAAGAGCGCGCAGATCGGCGGCGTGCTGGCCACGGCCGGCGGCCTGGTCTTCCAAGGTGATGGTAGCGGGACGTTCTCGGCTTACGACAGCGATACCGGCGAACTGCTGTGGGACTTCGATTCATACGGGTCGATCATTGCCCCGCCAGTCACCTACAGGATCGGAAACACCCAGTATGTCGCCGTGATTGTCGGGGCTGCCTTCGCCTACTACGACACCGGCAAGATGCTGGTTTTTTCGCTGGGCGGTGATGCCGAGTTGCCGGTGCCGCCCGAGCGTGACCGGGCGATCCCCGAACAGCCCGCCATGAGCGCTTCGGTTGAGGAACTCGACCAGGGAGGCAAGCTCTACCACCAGTTCTGCGCCTCCTGCCACGGTTATTCGGCGCGGGGCTACCGCAACGCGGACCTGCGCATCATGAGCCGCGCCATCCACGATTCGTTCCAGGATGTCGTGCGCGGTGGGCTTTTGGTTGATCTCGGCATGGACAGCTTCGCCGAAGACTTGGACGAGACGGAAACCGAACTCATCCGGCAGTACATCATCTCCCGGGCGAACATCGATCGGGAGGCTGCGGAGACTCGCTGAGCATCATCCGAACCGGGGATCCGACCGCGCAGAGTGCCGCTCGCCTGCCTTTCCCTATACTCTTAAGGAGTTGAGTCGACACGGAGGCAGCTCATGATTCGCAGTACCTTCAACGCCCTGGCGGTCACGGCTTTTCTTGCGGCGATTCCTTGCGCCTACGCTCACCACGCGTTTTCGGCCGAGTTCGACGCAAACCTGCCGATCCGGGTGACCGGCAAGGTCGTTCAGGTGGAGTGGATCAATCCCCATGCCTGGGTGCATGTGGAAACCGAGCGCGATGATGGCACCAAGCTGGTCTGGGAACTTGAGGCGGGCACTCCCAACACGCTCCTCCGGCGAGGTCTCACCAAGACGATTCTGTTGCCAGGAACGCCGGTCACGGTTCGCGGCTACCAGAGCAAGGACCGGCTCTGCAATCCAAGCTGCAAGGGCAGCGGGCGCGATATCACTTTCGCCGACGGCAGCCGGCTGTTCATGGGATCGTCAGGCACGGGCGCCCCTCGAGACGGTGCTGATCCCACCGAGCCGAAGCTGCCCTGATCACTTCCCGGAAGCGGATTCCTTCGCTTTTTCAGCCGCCAAACGCTCTTCGGCGGCCTTGGCCGCTCTTGCGCCGCCATACCAGGACGCCAGCCAGTCGTCCGCGGCCTTGCCTTGCTTTTCTCGCTCGCGGGCGCCGGAGAGCATGAGCGTCATTGCTCGATTGCCTTCGTGGCAGGCATACTCCAGCAGCGGATCGGAGGTCTTCTTCATTTCGACCGCGACGGACCAGGGTCTCTCGAACGACTCCGGATCGGTGAGCGTGTACTCGTAGAGCAGGGCGTCCTCGGATTTCCGGGTGAACCGCTCGACCAGGACCATGTTGGGTCCGGAGCCGCGAAAGTTGGTGTGGTCGGTGAAGTGCTTGGTCGTCACGACCAGGGTGTCGCCCTCCCACCGCCCTCGGGAGTCGCCCTTCCACAGGCGGATGCTCTCGGGCGCGTGCTCCCGGCCGTCCAACGGAATGATGCGATGGTCGTTGACCATCTCGTTCAGGATTGCCACGTACCGGGGAGTCTGGAAGATCTCGGCAAAGTTGTTGTACGCGCCGGGATTCATCGGCGGGCCGGAGTTGAAGCCCATGATGCAGCGTTCGAGGGGATTGCGATCTTCCGGGCCGGCTGGTACTTTGCCCCAACGGGCCAGCCGCTCGGCTGACCTGCGCCTGGCGTCTTCGGTTTGAGCGGGCACGCGACCGTTCGGGGGGTCCACGACCAGGGATGTCCGCATGGTTCCCGTCATCTGCTCCCCGCGGTCGAGCCAGAAAGCGTTGTAGCCGCCGTCCACGTCACCCTGACCCTGAACTGGATCGCGCTCGGCCCGCGCCGCGCGCGCCTTGCGCGTCCGCTGCTCCCATGCGGCCACTTCCTCGGCCGAGAGGAAGGCCTTGTCCCCGAATTCCTTCGGCCGCTCGAACGGAGTGATTGACCGGAAGTCCCAGGTTCCTCGCAGGTCGGGCGCTCCCCAGCTCGTCCTCGTCTCGGACACGGTGTCCTGAGCCGTTGCGGGCGCACCCGCGAAAGCCAATGCCAGCGCGAGCGCGATCCAGCCTGCCCCGCACGGGCCGCAACCGGCGTTCCTTTGGTTGGCCATGGCCTGTCTCCTTCCTAGTTTCCGCTCCCGGATTCCTGCTCTGTTTCCTCGCCGGCCGCCGCACCGCGTCGGAGGTGCCCGTACACGGCGCCTTCCGCGAAGGGCACGCACTTGAACTCGAGGATCTGGGCGTTGTGCTCGACCCGACGATACAGCATCATGCTGATTGTCCACGGACGCGTGAATACCTTCGGGTCCTCGATCGTGGCTTCATAGTGCATGAGGTCAGGCCCAACCCGGGTGTACCGCTCCTCAACCTCCAGTTCGTCGCTATGGAAGTTGCCTGAACTGTCGAACCAGGTGTCAGCGACCTGCGCAGTGACATCGACCACGAGGGTCTCGCCCTCCCAGCGGCCCAGGGCGTACCCCATCCAGGAGGGCGCCAGTGCCTCCGATCCGGGCCGGTCGAGCCGGATCACGCGGCTCGTGCTGGCGAATTCGTAGGCGAAAAGGATCGCCTTGGGCGTTTGAACTATCTGAAACGGGAATGGCATGTACGTGGCACGCGGAATCCCCGGCATGAAGCACTTGACTGCCGGATCGAGCTTGACCCAGTTTGCACGGTTTTCGGCCCGCTTCTCCGCCGCCCATGGCTGGTAGGGGATCTCGCCACCATCCACCACGCCGAGTCCCGCGGGAATCGCTCCAAGTGCGCCCAGCTCCTCGAATGGTCCCGGACGTGCCGCGTGGTCTTCCAGGTCCCAGTGTGCCGAGCCCATGGCCTGCCAGATGCCATTGAGGTCGGGATTCCCGTCCGGCGTGTGCGTGTCGATCAACTGGCCGCGGGCCGGCGTGGCGACGATGCCGGTCAGTAGAATCGAGGCGAGAGCGATTACGAGCCTTGTCATGGATTGGATCGTCGGGCTTCCCCGCCTGCGTATTCCTTTGCCTGCGGCCGGGATCAGTCCTATTCTGTCCACCAGAGTATACACTCCGAGGCGGAGTGCCCGGACGCCTGTCTAAAAGGACAGCCGCATCGTGAAATTGAATGTCCGGCCGTCGTTGAGGGTATTGGTGATCTGGCCGAAGTTGCCCCCGGTAAGGGCACTGCCCGGATCGGCAAACTGGGGCGTGTTGAACAGGTTGATCGATTCCGCGCGGAACATCAAGGTGCGCTCTCCGGCGAGTTTCCAACTTCTCGAAACTGAGAGGTTGACGTTCTGGATCCCGTCCTTCCGGAAGACGTTGCGGCCCAGGTCGCCGCTTGGGTCTTGGTTCCTGAGGAACCCGAAGGCTGATTTGGGCATCAGTCCCTGCGATGTATCCGGATGATCGATTGTGCGGCCCAGGACTGCCGGATCCAGCAATCGGGGCCGGTCACCGGATACGCCGTCCACATTGCCGAAGCCCGGCGCATCCGAGCCCGTCTGGACCATGAAAGGCGTGCCGGTCTTCAGGAGCAGTATCGAAGCCAAGTTCCATTCCCCGAGGGCCTTGTTCCAGATCCCGTTCGTTGCGCGAATTCGGGGAGTCTGGTAGCCCAGCCGGCTCAGCATCGCGTGGCTCTGGTCGAAGGCGCTGAGCGCCTTGACGTCGCCGTGAACGTTATGCTCGGTCTGGCTGCGACCCATGTATGCGTCGCGAGAGGTCGCGTTGCTCGCGTAATGCGCTCCCAGATCGATCGCCTTGCTCATCCAGTACGAGACATCAAGAGTGAGGCTGCGCGGCCCGCGGACGCCAAACGTCGCCTTGGCCGCGTCGAAGTAGGCGCGCGATCCGTTCAGGACATGGCGGATGTCGAAATAGCGCGAATCGGGCCTCCGGTCATTTACCGTGCCGGTGATCCGCTCGATCCCCGGCATGTCCCGGGCACGGTTGAAGACCCATCCCGAAATCAACTTGTGCGAGCGGCTGCCCACGTATCCCAGCTGCGCGAAGAGTCCCTTGGAAGATGCGACGTCCCAACTGAAGTTGTATTGGTGCGAATAGGGCGACACCAGGTCCGGAGAAAACTCGAAGATGGTGCTGCGAGTGCTCGGATCCAGGGCATCGGACGACAAGCCCGCCAGCGGGTCGAGCAGGTCCGGGGCAACGATGCTGAGCCGGACGTTGCCCGGGGGGGTGAAACGATGCTGGCTATAGGTCGCTGTGAAGACTTCTCCATAGTGCAGACCGTACGCCCCGCGCAAGACCCCGCCGGGCGTGCGGTAGGCGAATCCGAACCGGGGACCGAAATTGTTGCAGTCGCAGCCGAAAGGGAGCTCCGACAGCGCGTTGACCTCCGTGGGGCTTGTCATGGTCTCGTAGCGCAGGCCGAGGCTCAGTGTGAGATCTCGGCGAGCCGTCCATGTGTCCCCGGCGAAGAGCTGGGTGCGCCAGCGCCGGAAGCCTCGATGGGGCGTCCCGAACGATTGCGAGATCCGGCTTGGCGTGCCGAGCCTGAGGTTGGTGACCATGTCGCGGCCGAAATTCGACGTGAACATGATCATGCCGAGATGGCCGCTGCTCTCGATTCCGTTCAGCTGCTCGCGCGTGACGCCCAGCCCGGCGCTGACCCGATGATTGCCCTTCGTGGTGGTGAGCGCTCCCGCATAGCTGAAGAAGTTCTGGACCCGGTCGTACGGAATGCTCGACGAACCTCCCAGGGTCTCGAGCTGTCGGCCGGTGAGGATCAATGGTCCGAGCGCCGTTTCGTCCTGCACGATCAGGGAGGTTACCCTGCGGAACCGGGCCGACACATCGCTGGTGGTCGCCGGGGACCAGGCCCGGTTCCAGGTCAGGCGGGCGTCGTGAGAACCGGTCGTGGTGTTCGGATTCTGGCCCTGGACCAGCTGGAACGCCTCCACGTGCTGTTTCCGGAATCGGTACTCCGCCAGGGCGCGGTCGTCGGTTCCGAGCGGCAGGTCCAAGCGACCGCCCGCCGAATCGTTGTCGATTTCCTGGGGCGCATTGGTGTTGTGCGCCCGGGGGTTGATGTCGGGCCGATTGGGTGGCTCGGTAGGGAAGGACTCCAGAATCCGGCCGACCATCGCCCGTAGCGCCGGATCCTTGGCTAGTGGGACGCGTTCTTCCGGCAGCAGGATGAGCACGTTCCCGTTGACGTTGCCGCGGTTGCGCTGCTGGCTCAAGTCGACGGTGAAGGCCGACGCGTTCACCAGCGGGATCGAGAGCTGCGCGCCGTAGTCGTTCTTGCGCGCCGGCTGGACCGCGCCGACCTGGAAGAACGAGCGAGCGGAGAACACGCTATTGCCGTGGGTGGCGTAGACGGATCCGTGAAGGTCCCGTCGCGCGAGCGGAGCTGCGTGAATCTGCCGGGAGGGGGGATTGCCGAACTCGCTGCCGAAGTACCCTTGGGCCGCGTCGAATTCCTGAACGATCATCGCGCTCGTGCCCATGCGGATATTGAGTTCCTTCAGGACGTTGTTGTCGACCAGCGTGAGCTGGACGTTTTCGTTGCGGCGGCTCTCCCCGGACTCGGCGTCCACTTCGCCGAGAAGATTGAGTTGCGTGCGCTCGCTGCTTGCAGGCTCCTCGCCCACACCTCCAACCGAGCCCGCTGTTCCAGAGGAGGGCGCGACCTGGAGCGCCGTGACCTGACCTGCTGGCGCCGATCTGTCTGGAGCCTCGTTCGGGCCCTGCTCCCCGGCGGCCGTCAGGTTGCCGGCCAAAGCGCCCGCCCCGATGAGCAACCACGCGACCGCCTGCACCGGCCGGGCTTCAACCCGTGGCAAATGGATCAGTCCCATCGATCAGGCCAAGAGGATTGACTTTGACGGCGGGGGCTCAGCAGTGCCCGCCCAGAGTCTCCAACCTATTAGGATAGCCGTCCTCCGGCGATTCCGCGATGGATGCGGTTCGTCTCGTCTCTCGACCTGCGAGAAGATAAGGCGATGATTGCTCGCTACACGCGACCCGCGTTGGGCCTCATCTGGTCCGAACAGAACAAGTATCGCCAGTGGCTCGAGGTCGAGTTGAGGGCCTCCGAATCGCTCGCCGAGCTCGGCGAGGTGCCTCGCGAGGCGGCGATCGCATTGCGGCAGCATGCCGGATTCGATGTGGCCCGCATTGAGGCGATCGAGGCCGAGGTGCGGCACGACGTCATCGCTTTTCTCACTTCCGTGTCGGAGAAGATGGCCGAGGCCGGTGCTGCCGAGCATTCCCGCTGGTTCCACTACGGACTCACCTCCAACGATGTTGTGGATACAGCCCAAGCCCTGTTGCTGAAACAAGCATCCGAGCCGATCAGCGAACAGCTCGCGGAACTGCATGGCATCTTGCGAGAGCGGGCGTTCGAGTTCAAGAACACCGTGATGGTTGGGCGCACGCACGGCGTACATGCCGAGCCGACGACGTTTGGATTGAAACTGGCAGTTTGGTACAGCGAGATCGGTCGGCACATCGAGCGATTCGACGCCGCCAGAGAGCAGATGCGAGTGGGGAAGCTCTCGGGGGCCGTCGGGACCCTGGCGCACATCAGCCCGGAAGCGGAGGCGAGGATTTGCTCCAAGCTGGGACTGCTGCCAACCGCGGTCTCCACCCAGGTAATCCAGCGCGACAGACACGCCCACTACGTCTCGAACTTGGCGAACATCGCGGCCACGATCGAGAAAATCGCTGTCGAGGTGCGCCACTTGCAGCGCACCGAAGTGCGGGAGGCGCAGGAGTACTTCTCCAAGACGCAGAAGGGCAGTTCGGCGATGCCGCACAAGAAGAACCCGATCGTCTCGGAACAGCTCAGCGGTCTGGCTCGCGTCGTCCGCGCGAACGCGGTTGCGGCTTTCGAAAACGTTGCCCTATGGCACGAGCGGGACATCTCCCACAGTTCGGTCGAACGCGTGATTTTGGCCGACTCGACGACGCTTGTCGACTACATGCTCGCGAAGACATGTGACCTGGTTCGCCGGCTGCTCGTCTACCCCAAGCGAATGGCCAAGAATCTTGAATCGAACGGAGGCCTCGTGTACTCGGGCCAGCTTCTGTTGGAGATCGCGTCCAAGGGTGTGCTGCGTGAGAAGGCCTACCGGTGGGTGCAGCGGAACGCCCTGAGGGCGTGGGAAGAGGACGGCAGTTTCAGGGACCTGGTCGAGCAAGATGAAGAGATCCGTGCTGTGCTTGGTCCCGAGGACTACGACCGCGCATTCTCCCTGGAGCGGCAGTTGAGGAACGTTGACGCGATTTTCGAAAGGGTCTTCGGTTCGCAATAGGGACAGTCAAGACAGTGCCCGGGCGGCTTGTGCCAGCTACAGCCCGATGACGGCACTTGACCACCATGCAGGCTTTGACGGTGATGCCGCAAAGCTGGTGAAGGGAGAGACTGCCTGCTAGCTGGTTCGAGCCCGCATCGCACGATGGCTTGGCGGCTGCTACCGGTCCGCCGCTCTCTCTTCGCTGGGTATCTGAACTGCTATTGATCGATCGGGGAACTCGCGCCCGTGGTGGACTCTGCCCGCGTCTGCGCCCAGTGTGCCCTGGGTGTGATGAACTCGATTATTTCGGCACATACCCTGCTGCAACCAGCAGGCCTCCGACCGTCGCCAGCAAGCCCAGGATCCAAAGCAGCATTGTGAGCCTGGAGTTGAGTGCCTCGAACTTGAAGTTCAGTGCTTCGAACTTGGAGCCGAGGCCCTCGAATTTGGAGTTCAATTCAGTTCGCAGAGCGCCGTTCTCAGCGCGTATTGCGCTGATATCGGCACGCATGACCTCCAACACTGACGTGATGTTGTGGCTAGCCACCTCCAAGATTCTTTCTGCTGCATTATATGCCACCTCATGACTGGCTGGGGACGCCATGAAAGCATCGACAATCGGTTTGATGGAAGGTGTTTTCGGTTCGGGCATTGAGTCTCCTTTTTCGGTCAGACGGACAGATTGCGTGAATTAGTGAAATCTATGTGGGATCACCTTTAATTCTACTCTATTTATTCTATTATAATTCTTTTATTTACCGCCAATAGGCTGCTGATGTCATTCGTTGAATTGTGCCGCCCGACAACTCAAGTGCGCTTGCCCAGCGCTTGAGTGCCGGCATTGGGATATTGCCAGTCGACCCGTCCCGCGCGAACAAGCCCCACCACCGGTTTCGGACGGCCGTGCCAATGCCCCTCCCGATCGTCACGCTGACAGCTCTCGAACGCGGCCAACAAGCCGTCAGCCCAACTCGTCAGCCGATGCGACCGATTCGAAGACGCATGAAGGACCTGGTGGACCTCCCGCGCCTGGCACTGTCGCAGCAAGGGACCTCGTGCTATCCATCCAGGCTGCGGGATCGCTATTGGCTAGCTGCCAGAATCGGAGGCGTCCGGCTCGACGACTACGCCCACCATGTCCTCGAACAGCTTGAAGGCCGCAATGATGTCTTCGTCGCCGTGCCCTTGCGCGATGCCAGCGCTGAGCAACTCGTGGACCAAGCTGGTCGATGGCAGCGGAACACCGAGTTCGCGGCCGGACTCGAGCATGAGCCCGATATCCTTACGCAACCATTTCAAGGGAAATGCTGGTGTGAAGTCGCGCTTGAAGAGGAACGGAGCCTTGAAGGCGACGAGGCCGGACTTAGCGGCCGAGTTGTCGATGATGTCGAACATCAGTTTCGGATCCAGGCCGCCCTTCTTGGCAAGCACCATGCATTCGACGAACCCTTGCAGCGTGTTCGCAAGAACCAGGTTCTGGGAGAGCTTGGCCTGCAGCCCCATGCCCAAGTCGCCGCAGTAGTACAGGTTCTTGCCCATGCATTCGAAGTAGGGCCGGACAGCGTCGAAGACCTGCTTGTCGCCTCCGACCATGAACGTCAACGTCCCGCTGTTCGCTCCGGGTGTCGAGCCGGAGCAAGGACTGTCGAGGTACGAACAGCCCTTGCCAGCGAACTTGCCGGCAATGCGTCTCGCCGTGGCTGGACCGATGGTGGAGCAGTCCGCGATCATCGTTCCAGCCTTGACGCCGGCGAGCACCCCGTCGGCTCCGGTGAGGACCTCTTCGGACATCGCCGAGTCGCCCACGCAAAGGAAAATACAGTCGGCGAACTCTCCGACCTGGGCGGGCGTCTCGCAAAACCGACCGCCCGGATTCGAGGCCGCGAGATCCTTGGCCTTTGATGTGGTGTGGCTCCAAAGCGCCACCTCGTGACCGTTCGCCAAGAGGTGCTCCGCCATGGGTTTGCCCATGAGACCGAGCCCGAGGAAGCCGAGATTCGCCATAAGTGAGCATTGTATCGGACGGACCCGGCCGGATCATGCCTTGGGAAGGCGTGCAGCCGGCCAGGAGCACCCCGCCTCCCGAACCGGTAGCGGACGTATTTCCGGACCCGACATCGTCCAAAGCAGACAGCTGGAGAGCCCCTAGCGGGGACGGTTCGGTGGAGGCGGGTCTCAACGCTTCCCTGTGAGAAAATACTCATCCATGCAGCGGGCGGTCTTGATCAGCAAGCACATCTACCGAGAAGCCGTCGACTACCTGGCGGGGCGTGTCCAACTGGACTATCACGACTCTGATGATGGCCTCCCGTCCGCCGATCTTCTTGCCCGCCTTGCCGACAAGGACGGCCTGATCTGCCAGCTGACCGACCGGATCGACGCCGCACTCATGGACGCCGTTCCCAACGTGAGGGTTGTGTCGAACGTCGCCGTGGGATTCGACAACATCGATATTCCTGCCGCGACCGAGCGAGGCGTCATTGTCACGAATACTCCCGGCGTGTTGACTGACACGACTGCGGACTTGGCGTTTGCCTTGATCCTGGGTGCCGGGCGGAGGCTGGGGGAGTCGGAACGATACCTGCGGGCGGGTCGGTTCCGGCAGTGGCGGATCGATCTCCTCACCGGATGGGATATCTGGGGGTCGACCCTCGGTGTGCTCGGCATGGGCCGCATTGGTCAGGCGGTCGCCCGCCGAGGGCGGGGATTCAACATGCGCGTGCTGTACTACGACCCTTTGCGCCAAAGCGAGGACCTCGAGCGCGAACTGGGGATCGAATACGTCTCTAAGGACGAACTTCTGGCACAAGCCGATTTCCTCTCGCTGCATTGCGCCCTGACGGCGGAAACGCACCACCTGATTGGGGCGGATGAACTGTCGGCGATGAAGTCCACGTCCGTCTTGGTGAACACCTCACGGGGGCCGGTCGTCGACGAAGCCGCGCTCGCCGACGCCCTTGAGTCCGGCGTGATCGCAGCTGCCGGCCTCGATGTCTTCGAGCACGAGCCCGAGGTCCATCCCAAGCTGCTCCGCCTCGAGAATGCCCTGATCGTGCCGCACATCGCGAGTGCGTCAATCGCGACGCGTACCCGCATGTGTGTGATGGCTGCCGAGAACGTGGTTGCCGGGCTGGCTGGCCATCGTCCGCCCAATATCGTCAATCCAGAGGTGCTCGACTGAAACCGACGGAACCGAAACAGACACTGCTCCGATGGCTCTCGCAGACTCTGGACGAGGCGTCGCTGGACCGTGTGATGGCGTCCAAGGTGATGCGCCGCGGCAACCACCTCGTCGTAGCTGGCGAGGAGTTCGATGTCACCAGTCCTCGCCGGATCTTTGTTGCTGGCATCGGCAAGGCGGCGCTCCCGATGTGCGAAGCGCTTGCCCCGCTACTCCCCTCGACTGCTTTCGCCGCACTTGTCGCTCCGGACCCCTCGGATTTCTCGCGGCAGGAGTTCCGCATTTTCTCGGGCGGGCACCCGTACCCCAACCTGGATAGCGAGATTGCCGCCAGCTATGTGCTGGCGATCGCCGAGGGTCTGACTTCGGAAGACATGTTCATCTGCAATCTCTCGGGCGGGGGGTCCGCGATCTGCGAGCAAGCGCTGCCCGCGGATGTCTCGCTGCCGGACTTGCGGGCCTTCTACGAAGTGCTGGTGACTTGCGGAGCGAACATCGTCGAGATGAACATTCTTCGCAAGCACCTCTCCCGGATCAAGGGTGGGCGGCTTGCGGCGGCGGCCGCGCCGGCGCGCCAACTCACTCTCTATGTCTCGGACGTGCCTCCGGGCGAGCCGTCCACGGTGGCTTCGGGACCGACCATGCCGGACGAGAGCACCTGCGACGACGCTTACGCCACGGCCGAGAGGCTCGGTATCGTGTCCCGGTTCCCCAAGTCGATTCGAAAGCGCTTCGAGGAGCGAACGCTTCAGGAGACTCCGAAGCGTGGTTCTCCGGAATTTGCCCGGAGCCGATGGATCTGCCTGCTGGACAACTTCGCTGTCTTGGAAAGCGTCGAAGCCAAGGCCCGTGACTCCGGATGGGTCTTGGAGCGCGACATGAGCGTGGACGACCAGCCCGTCGAGGATGCCGCCGGGGCACTGATCGATCGCTTGGTGGCGTTGACGGGAAGCACTTCTGGACGGACGGTTGCCGTCACGAGTGGCGGGGAACTCAGCAGCCCCGTCAAGGGTGATGGCATGGGCGGGCGCAATCAGGCGTTTGTGTTGTGTGCTGCCAGAATGCTCGCGGCCAGAGGCGTCCGGGCTACTGTTCTGAGTGCGGGAACCGACGGGATCGACGGAAACTCTCCGGCGGCCGGTGCGGTCGCCGACCACACATCGGTCGCGAGGGCAGAGGTGCTCGGAATGGATGCGGAGGACTTCGAGCAGCGCTCCGATTCCTACCGGTTCTTCAAGGGATTGGGCGATTTGATCGTGACCGGTCCGACCGGCAACAACGTCAGGGACGTGCGTATCTTGGTTGCCGAACCTTCCTAGGAGGGACAGCGCCGGGTGACAGGCAGGGTGTCCGCTACCTCGGTCACCATCCTTCGTGCCCATGCTATCGTGGCTCTCGATCCTGGAGTGCTTGATCTGCGAGGTCGGCGCTACCGGGTTTGGTCCAGAGAGTTGGCGGGCGGTTGTCCGTCTTTGGAGGAGGCAAATGCGTGGAATCATCTTGTCGTTGTTCTTGGCTGTGGCGGGCGTTGCGACGGCCGCGGAGAAGCCGAACATCGTTCTAATCTTTGTTGACGATCTCGGCTATGCCGACATCGGCCCGTTCGGCTCCACCCTGCACCGGACGCCGCACCTCGACCAGATGGCGGCAGAGGGCCGCAAGCTCACCAGCTTCTATGTATCAGCGAACGTTTGCACGCCTTCACGCAGTTCCCTGATGACCGGAAGCTATCCTCGCCGTGTGGGTCTTGACGAGAACGAGAAGGGTCAATGGGTGCTGTTTCCGAGGAACGAGGAGGGGCTGAATCCCGACGAGATCACCGTTGCCGAGATGCTCAAGGATGTGGGCTACCGGACCGCGCTGGTAGGGAAGTGGCACCTCGGGGACCAGAAGGCGTTCCTGCCCACGCGCCATGGCTTCGATTCCTACTTCGGAATTCCCTTTTCGAATGATATGGGCCATGACTCGAGGCGACAGCCTTACAACTACCCGCCGCTGCCATTGCTTCGCGGGGAAGAGGTGATTGAGGAGGAACCGGACCAGCGCCTCATCACCCAGCGCTACACGCACGAGGCGCTTGAGTTCATCGAGAGCAGCAAGGACGGGCCGTTCTTCCTGTACCTGGCCCACACGATGCCGCATTGGCCGCAGTACGCATCAGAGGACTTCGCCGGCAAGTCCAAGAATGGCAAGTGGGGAGACACGGTCGAGGAAATCGATTGGTCCACAGGCCAGATCTTCGCCAAGCTCGATGAACTGGGTATCGACGACGACACTCTGGTCATCTTCACTTCCGACAACGGCGGGGCAACTCGCCACGGGGCGAGCAACGCGCCGCTTCGCGGCAGCAAGGGCACGACTTGGGAGGGAGGGCACAGGGTCTGCTTCCTGGCCCGCTGGCCGGGGCATGTGCCTGCCGGAACTTCCAGCGATGCGATGGCGCTGTCCGTCGACATCTTGCCGACATTCGCCGCGCTCTCGGGCGGCGAGGTGCCGTCCGACCGAGTGATCGACGGCAAGGACATTGGTCCGATCTTGCTAGGCGGCGAGTCCGAGCCCACCCCCCATGTCGCGTACTACTACTACTTCATGAGCCACCTGAACGCAGTGCGTAGCGGTCGTTGGAAGCTGCATGTCGCTCGCCAAGGCGGCCGCGCCCCGGACTACGAGCCCAATCCAGTCCTGGAGCTCTACGACCTTCATTCCGATATCGGCGAGACCGAAAACGTGGCGGACGCATACCCGCAGGTGGTTGAGCGCCTGCAGTCCCTGGTGGAGGTCGCGCGGACCGACCTCGGAGACGGAAAGCACCCCGGCCGCAACGTCCGTCCGGCGGGCGTGGTCGGTCCGGCGGTCGGGCTGACCTCGAACTAGGGACCCGCCCGGGGCGTCAGGATCAGTAGTAGCGGACGAAGAAAGGCGACGTCCAAGCGATCTCCGGGTCGCCGTCCGGCTTCTCGGGGTCGCGCTGGAAGACCCGCACGTAGTAGTACGAATCACCGGCCTCTGCCTCCGTGTCCCGGTAAGCCAGGCTCGCGCTTCGGCCTCCCGGGCGCTGCGTATAAACGTACTTCCCGTCTTTCACCACGTCCACGCGGAGGATCTCGTCCGGGGCGTCTACGTCGATCATGATCTCCGGCGGCGACGCGGCGCTTGCGGCGAACTCTGTGCCCACCATATGGCCGCCGGCCGAGGCGCGGACCACGATCTCGTCGCTCGCCGCGAACGTGCGCCGCGCGAGCATCGCGTCGAAGAGGGCCTCTCGAGTAGGCTGGTCGACCCAGACGGCTGCCCATGAATTGTGGGTCGACCCGTGGTCGCTGAACGAGACGAACCCATATCGATGGCCCTTGTTCAAAGCGTCGAGCGCGAAGTGCCCGGGGTCGTCGATCTGGGTTCTGCCGCGCTTCTCGCCGTCGGGCGCCCTCCATAGCTCGTAGCTGCCGCGCGCGCCCTGGTAGATCTCAAGCAGGCAGTCGACGGGCGACGGCGTCCAGTTCCAGTCCGCAAGGGGTCCGGCGGCGAAGGTATGCGGAACAACCACGGTCTTCTGGCCGGGTTGGACCAGGACGTTGTCACGGAGCCAATCCCACAGTACAGGCGGTGCGTTGTCCGCTGATGCTCTTCCCTTCGAGCGATCAATGGGGCGCAAAGGGCCCCCGCGACGCAAGTAAAGGACGTTGCGGTGCCCCCCCGGGCGGTTCATCGAATGCTCGTACGTGTAAAGCCCCCAGAACTTCGGCGCGTGCGTGTAGACGTCGGCCAGCTTCTGCGCGTACCACCATTGGTAGTCCCGGAGGGAATCCGGCCAGGCCCCGCCCGTTACTTCGTTGTGATCGCTCGGGCCTACGAAGTCCATCTGGGCCGCGTCGATCGCGTACCGATAGGTGTCCTCGATAGAGCCGTCGACTGCGCTGTGCCCCCTGACGTCGGTGTGTCGGTGGCAGTCCCCCAGCAGCAGCGAATAGGTCTTGCCGTCCGCCCTCATCCGCGCTCGAACCCTGGGCTCGAATCCCGCTTTCAGGGTGGGTACCTCGACCTCGCGGAGGCGCGGATCACAGGGAGTGACGGCATCCAGAGAGGCGGTGAAGACGTAATAGTGCAAGGCGTGCATCTGGTCCGTCGGCAGGTTGTCGGGCGAACGCAGATCGCTTGAGTAGGTGACGGAAATCTTGCCGTCGGCAGTCGTGGCGACCCCGGCCCGCTGCGTATTGCGCCCCGCGCTGTTTGCCAGCAGCACTGGTGTCGTCCAACCCTTCTCGCCCATCCGGGTCGCGTACATGTGAAACATTTCGTGAGGCTTGCGGATCGTCCAGTGGCGGAAGACCAGCCAGAGAGCGCCGTTCCCGTCAAATGCGACCGTTGGCAGCTCGGCGAAACGGGTCATGTGGCCGGTGAGAAACGCGTTGACGTCAGCGGACGGTTCGAAGACGCGTCCGTTCGCGTACGCCCTCAGCCCCAGACCCCTGCGGGCGTGCAGCCCTTCGCTCCCCCGCATGGAGCTCGATGTCGACTTGTCCTTGCCCCAGTTCTCCAGCGCCGTGTCGTAGGCGACCCACACGCGGTCTTCCGAATCGACTGCAATGCTCGAGTGGAACTCGGTTGCCGGCCCGGCGGTGATAGCGATCGGTGTCGCCGCTTCCCGGCCGTCGAATGCAGCGAGCATCACGTCGTAGTTGCCGGCGTGGTAGCTGTCCCACGAGATCCACGCGGTGCCGGTGCTGTCTAGAGCCACGGCGGGTTCCCAGTCGTTCGCGGATGAATCCGAGACCCGGACGACCGGGCCCCAGCCCTCCTTCGTCTTGCGCCGGGCAAAGATGTCGGACTGCAGGTCGCGAAACGATTGCCAGACAACCGTGACCTCCCCGTTTGCGCTCGCAGCCGCCCGGACATGGAAATCGCCATGGGAGCCCGATGCGATCCGTTTGACGGGTCCTACGGTTCCATCCGGTGCCACGTGAGCGCCGAACACATCGAAATCCCCTTCGTCCCGCCCGGACCAGAACGCCATTGCGCCGTCTGGAACGGCGGCGATAGCCGGCAGGTAGTGATCCCAGTTGCCATCGTCCAGGACGACCGGGTCACCCCAGGAACCGCGCGCGTCCCGTCTCCGCACGACCACTTTGTCGGAGTCTTCCCCGTCCCACTCCACGTAGGCCGCCCAAAGGCTCCCATCCAAGCCGGCCGCCAGCGCCGGCCAGTCCGAGGTGACGTTATTGCGGGAGATTCGGTCGGCACTGACCTCGCCTGCGATCGTGGCCGGTTCCAGTTCTGCCGCGGGGACTTCCGCTTCCTGTTGAGCACTGACGGATGTGACGCACGCAAGGAACGCCAAGACCAGGAACCGCATTTCAATCCGATCATAGATTACGGTGGCTAGTCGAAGTGCTCGTCAGCCTCGTCGAATGCAGGGATCGGGATGTTGAGGATTCGCAGGTTCCCGGTCGCGCGGTGGCGGCAGCCGGGGTGGATCATCACGGAGGTCAACGGCTTGAGCGGGTACGACTGACCGTCGAGCTCGATTGTTCCGTGGCCTTCGAGCACGACGTAGATCTCGGTCATCCGCTGGTGGTAGTGCGTCCGCGAGTCGGCGCTGATGTCCGTCAGATGCACTGTCGCGAGCTCGTTGCCGGGCTCCGCGAACGCCCGGCGGGCCTGTCCGCACGGGCAGTCGACGGGCGGCACCTGGTCCAGTTGCGCCAAGCGATATCGCTTCACTGAATGGTCCTGTGTCACGGCGCTCATCATACCGCCAGGCCATGCCCGCGGCTCATGGAGTTGCGAAGCGGATTGTCAAGGCGTCTGCGTCGCCAGCTGAGGCCGAGGCCAGGGCGCGCAAGGGTGCCCGCGCCTTGAGCACCATTTCCTCGAACTCGTCGCGAGGATTCGAGAGCGCGACAATTCCGCCCCCCGATGCCACGGTCACCAGGGAACCGGCCATCACGATCGTCCGGATCACGATGCTCAAGTCCATCCGGTCGTTGTAGGAGAGAAAACCGATAGCGCCGGAGTAGACGCCTCTGGCGCGCGCCTCGAGGCGGTCGATGATTGACATCGTGCGGAGCTTCGGGGCACCGGTCATGGATCCGCCGGGAAAGGCCGCCGCCAAGCAATCCAGGCAGTCCCTGTCTTCTCGCAGGCGTCCCGTCACTGTGCTCACCAATTGATGCACCGTGGCGTAGGACTCGACCTCCATGAGCCTGGGGACTTGGACGGTGGCTGTGTCGGCGACCCGGCCGATGTCATTGCGCAGCAGGTCGACAATCATGAGGTTCTCGGAGCGGGACTTCTCGTCGGAACGAAGCCACTGTGCAAGCCTCGCGTCGCCAACCGGATCGTCGGCCCTGGCGCAGGTGCCCTTGATCGGCTTGGCTGAGATTGTCCGATTGGCCCCGACTTGCAGGAATCTCTCGGGAGAGGAACTCAGCACGGCGAAGTCCCCGAATCGCAGATAGGCGGCATAGGGCGCGGGATTGATGGCGCGGAGAGCTCGGTAGGTGTCGTAGGGCGAGGCACTGCAAGTAACCGCGAACTCGCTGCTCAGACAGATCTGGTACGACTCTCCGGCGGCCAACTCGTTCTGGCACTCGCGGATCTTGCGCAGGTACTGGTCTGGTCCGTCCGCGAGACTCGCCACTACCGGCCCACCTCCCGCGTTGGGTCCGGCTCGTAGAGGATGCGCCGCTCGAAGAGCCGATTCCACGCGGTTGAACCAGCCCTCCGCCACAGCAGCCGGCTCGGACGTGCGCATTACAAGGAAGACATGGCGGTTCTCGTGGTCGAAGACCATGCAGCGATCAACCTCCAGGAGCGCCGCGTCGGGCAGTCGAGAGGTGCGTTCCGTTGGGGCTCCGAGCTCATTGCGGAGGTCGAAGCCGAAGTACCCGACCAGACCAGTCTGGAAGTCAAAGGGCAGCGCCTCGTCGACCTCCACCCGCATTGCCAAGCGCTTCCTCAATTCCGGCAGGAGCGAGCCGACGTCCGCGGTCCGCGACTTGCCGTCCTGTCGGATTTCGAGTCTCCGGCTGTGGGTCTTGTACCGCAGCACCGCGCTGTCCGGGCTCGACACGTCGCCCATCACGCTGAATCTTGAGTAGCCCGGAACAACCGCCGCGCTGTCCAGCCAGAAGGCGTGCTCCGAGTGCACAAACAGGCTCTCGAACGCCTGGCGAGTGTCCACCCAACGGTTCAACTTGCGAACCACGACCCGGGACCTCCGCGGATCGGGCTTGAGCCGTTCCGGTCGCTTCGATCCGGGCCGGGGCACGAGGCCAGGACTGGCCCCCTTCGGTTTCGCCTGGGCCGGCACGCGTTCCAGGAAGTTACGAACGAGTCGCTCGCCGAATTCCGCGCACACCGATTCCGGATGGAACTGAACCCCGAACTGCGGCCGGTCCGTGTGGCGCAGGGCCATCACGATGCCATCGGAAGTCGAGGCAGTGACTTGCAGGCACGCTGGCAGCGTGTCCCTGTCGAGGCAAAGCGAGTGATAGCGCACGACTTCAAGCGAGTCCGGAATCCCTGTGAACAGATCGCTTCCGTCATGGACGATTCGCGAAATGCGGCCGTGCATAGGAACGGGTGCGCGGACCACTCTCGCTCCGTAGGCGTGTCCAATACCCTCGTGGCCAAGACACACGCCCAGCAAGGGCAGACCGGTCTCACGGACGATCTCGAGGCAGATTCCGAAGTCAGCGATGCGGTCCGGTGTCCCCGGCCCCGGGGAGATGACGATGGCTTGGATGCCGTGCCGTGCCGCGATGTCTCTCCAGCCGCGTTCACAGTTGCTGATGACGATCGGCGCACAGCCCGTCACTTTTGCCACAAGCTGGCTTAGATTGAAGGTGAACGAGTCCCTGTTGTCTACGACCAATACGTGCATTGACTGTGTCCATCGGTCTGGAAATGCGCACTTCGAGACAAGTCACTGAGGCCGGGTCTGGCCTGCCGCCCGGACACAGTGTTTGCAGCGATGGCCAGGGCTACCGTTTGCGGAGCTCGAATTGAGGGCCATGCGGGATTGGCGGAATCGGTCATGAATGCTTGTGATAGCCTACTCGAATCCCCCCGGAATCCGATGGCCGTTCCTTACGCCTTGCCCAAGATCTGCGTGTCCATCGGACACCGGAGTGCGTCGCGGTTCGCGGCGCTTGCCCTGGAGAGCTGCGATCACGGGGAGACGTTTATCGAACTTCGTATCGACATGCTGGCCGATCCCTCGGCTGGAAGGAAGATTGTCAAGCGCATTCTGCGCCGACACCCTGACGTTACGATTCTCGCAACCTGCCGTCGTCAGGGTAACGGCGGGGACTTTCTCGGATCCGTTGACCAGCAAGTTGCCGTCTTGCGCCACGCAGTGCAGGCGGGCGCCTCCATCGTCGATCTGGAGCTCGAGACGCTCGAACAAGACTGCCGGTCCCTGGAACCGTTCGCGGGGAAGGCTTCCACACTGGCCTCGTATCACAACTTCGAGCGGACTCCGCAGTTGGGTCCTGTCGTTCGTCGGCTCGAGCGGACAGGCGCGAACATCTACAAGGTCGCGACGACCGTCCGCCGCCCGAGCGATAACCTGAAGCTGCTGGCGCTTTGCGACAGCCATTCCAACATGGTCCTCGCAGGGATGGGGCCATCGGGTGCTCCGACGAGGCTGCTGTCCCCTTCGCGAGGGGGCCTCTTCACCTATGCCGCTCCCGACCCGTTGGCAGTCCGGGGAGCTACCCGCCGTACGCCGTTCAAGGCCGAGCCTACCGCGCCGGGCCAACTCCTGGCTTCGGACATGCGAAGGCTCTACCGTGTTCCAACCTCCCGCACCGCCACCAAGGCCTTCGCGGTGATCGCCAAGCCGGTCGGCCACTCTCTTTCGCCCCTCATCCACAATCGAGCCTTTAAGGCCAGGAGGTTCGACGGGATCTACGTTCCGCTGCAGGTCGAGCCCGGTCACCTCCGCAACTTCTTCGAAACGATGCGGGAGTTGCCGTTTTCCGGCGCGAGCGTCACGATTCCCCACAAGCAGGGGGTCATTCGATATCTCGATTCGCTGTGCCCGCTGGCTCGCGGAATTGGCGCGGTGAACACGATTTATTGGAAGCGAGGAAAGCTGTTCGGGACGAACACCGACGCGCTCGGGGTCTCGGGTCCGCTCGGCCGGCTCATCAAGCTGAACAGCTCAAGAGTGCTCGTCGTTGGAAACGGCGGAGCTGCCAAGGCCGCGATTGTTGCCGTCAAGCAACAGGGCGCGGATGTAACCGTCACTGGCCGGGACCCGCGCAGGGTCCTTCGCCTGGCTCGTTTCCACGGCGTGCGCCACACGCCATTCGAGAGGCTGGGCGACGACTACTTCGACGTGCTGATCCAGTCGACGCCAGTCGGCATGCTGCCCAAGGTGGAGGGCAATCTCTTTCCTGAGAGGATTCCCGCTGACATCGTGTACGACCTGGTCTACAACCCCTTGGAAACGGCGCTGCTCAAGCATGCTGCCGCAGAGGGGAAGGTCGTGATCAGCGGCGTCGAGATGTTCGTCGAGCAGGCCGCCGAGCAGTTTCAGATCTGGACCGGTCTCGACGCTCCCCGCGAACTCATGCGCACCGCCGTGCTGCAACGTACAGTGAATTGAGTGGGGCGCACTCGTCGGGCATGGCCATACTACCGGACTTCCAAACCTTCCAGCAGCTAGCGGGCGAGGGTAACCTGGTCCCTGTCTGGAAGGTGCTGACCGCGGATCTCGAGACACCCGTCTCCGCCTACCTGAAGCTGGCCGAGCGTGCCGACTACGCCTTCCTCCTGGAAAGCGTCGAGGGCGGCGAGCGGATTGGGCGCTATACCTATGTCGGCGCCGAGCCGTGCATGATCGTGACCGCGAACGGAGACCAGATCGAGATTCGTCAGGGAGCGGCCCTGACTCGGCGGAGAGGGGACTTCTTCGAGGTCCTGAAGGAACTTGCAGGACAGTTCAGCCCGGCCGGCACTGACAGTCTTCCTCCGTTCAGTGCGGGGGCTGTGGGTTACGCGGGCTACGACCTGGTGCGGCAGATCGAGCCCTGCGTGCCGCCGTTTCGCAAGGACGACGTGAAGGCGCCCGACGCTGTCTTCATGTTCTTCACGTCCGTGCTTGTGTTCGATCACGTCAAGCACCAGATCTACGTCATTGCCAATGCGCGGACGGGCGGGCAGGACGATCTCGAGGGCTGCTACCGAACTGCGCTCGCCGAGGTCGAGTCCCTGGAGACTTGCCTCTCCAAGCCGGTTGTCGTGCCCGACAGGGCGACGACGACAGGCCCCCTGGAGCTGGTCTCGAATATCGGCAGAGAGGCGTTTTGCGCAGGTGTTGAGAAGGCCCGCGAGTACATCCTGGCGGGGGACATTTTCCAAGTCGTGCTCTCCCAGCGGCTCGAGATGGAGCCCGGCGTCCACCCCTTCCAGATCTATCGCGCATTGCGCACCGTGAACCCGTCTCCGTACTTGTTCTACCTGCAGCTCGGTGACACGGCAATTGTCGGCAGTTCACCCGAGATGCTGGTGAAGGTCGAGGGGCGGACGATCGAGTACCGCCCCATCGCGGGCACGCGGCCGCGTGGGGCCACGCCGGAAGAGGATAGGGCCCTTGCCGAGGATCTGCTCGCGGACGCGAAGGAGACCGCCGAGCATGTGATGCTCGTGGATCTCGGCCGCAACGATGTCGGCCGGGTGTCGGAGTACGGCTCAGTTCGGGTTCCGGAATTCAAGATCATTGAGTACTACTCGCACGTGATGCACATCGTCTCGAGTGTTTTCGGGACTCTTCGCGAGGACAGCGACGCCTTCGACACACTCAAGGCCTGCTTTCCGGCGGGCACTGTGTCAGGCGCCCCGAAGGTTCGTGCGATGGAGATCATCGCCGAGATTGAGCCCACGAAACGAGGAGTCTACTCGGGAAGCGTCATGTACCTGGACTTTTCCGGCTCGCTCACCTCGGCGATTGCCATTCGCACGATGATGGTGCGAGGCGACCAGGCGTACCTCCAGGTCGGTGCCGGGATCGTCGCGGACTCGGTCCCAGAACGTGAATGGGACGAGACAATGAACAAGGCCCGCGCCCTGCTCAAGGCTGTGGAGTTGGCGCGGACACTGTAGGCCCGTCGAACTTCGCGATCAATCCCGACGAAGGCTTGCCAGCAGGGGTGCGCGCATCGAGAGCGCCACCGCGGCGCCTCCCGCCATCAATCCCACGGCCACGATGACGCCTAGCATCAGCAGCAGCGACGCCCACGGGGGATCGGCCGCGCTGCTTGCCAGGTGCGGCGCGACCGCCAGCAGCGCGGAGGCCGTGCCGATCCCGACGCCGAACAGCAGCAGGAACGAATTCTCCGCGAAGACCAGGCCGGAGATCGATCCCCGCGCTAATCCCAGAGCCTCCAGCAAAGCCAACTCCCCGCGCCGCTCCAGCACGCTTCGGACCATCACCACCGCCAGACCGAGCGTGCCGAGCAGCAAGCCGAGCCCTCCGAGGGTCAGGAAAGTGCTGAGGTAGGTGTTCTCGACGACCAGGAACTCAGCCAGGCGTTCGGAGGTGCGCGTGGCGTCGAGACCCTCTTCGGCGAAGGCGTTCTCCAGCGTGGCGGCGGCATCTGGCGCCTCGGTCTGAACGAGCAGCGCCTGGTAGCCGGTGTGATCCGAGTAGATGTCCAGGAAGTGCCGTTCGGACATTACGAGCTCGGACTGGAAAATGCTCCGGGAGAGCAACCCGGCCAGGACCAGGTGCCGCGCTCCGCCCTTGGCGTCCTCGACGACAAGCTCCTGGCCGAGGCCGAGGTGCAGGATCCAGGTCACCGAGTTGGCGTCACCGAAGACCGGGATCCGGCCGCCGAAGTCCTTTTCGAGCAGGAGCCATGGATTTGCGCGCTCGGCTTCGGACTCGGCCAGGGTCTTCTGGAAGGCGAACCCGCCCCGCGCGATCAGACGCGCCGGGATGCTGGCGAGCGTGGGCTGCGTGGGCTGGTAGAGGTTCAGGCAGCTCGCGTCTTCGCCGCTCCGGATGCGCAAGGGCATGATGGTCATCGCGCCGCCCTGTTCGGTCTCGATCCCGTCGATTCCAGAGCGGAAGAGCGGGGCATCCGCCTCGGCGAACAGCCGGAAGCCGCCGTCACCCGAATCGAACGATGGCTCAGTCGCGCTGACATCCTGGCGGTTCATCGCCACCGTCACGATCATGAATGCCGCGCACGCGACAAGGGCTGCGCAGAGCACGCTACGGGTTGGATTGCGCCCTCCGTTGCGGATACCGAGCCAAGCGACGCTGGAAACGGCATCGCCGCTGCGTCGCGGAGCAAGCAGCGTGGCGCGGAAGAAGATCAGCGATGCGGTCAGCGATAGGGTACCGGCCCCGAAGAACGCCCCGAGGCGCGAAGCGGAATCCGTTCCCAGGGAAACGGCAAGCAATGCGATGGCTCCCGCGCCCGCCGCTCCCGCGATCAGCCGCAACCGTCTTGCCCGACGGCGCTGCGCCGGCGAGTCCGCGGCGGGTTCGACCTTGCCGGAAAGCAGCGCATTGGGCGACAGTCTTGTCAACCGACGTAGCGCCATCCAGATCGAGACAAGCATCAACGCCAGAGTGCATGCCACGCCGACCCCCATGTCGGACGGCCGAAGGTGCAACTCCAGGAACGAAACGCCGACAGCGCCGCTCCACCAGGTACTCAGCCCATAGAGCATAAGCTTGGCATAGCCAACCGCTCCGAGGACTCCGAAGAGACATCCCGCTGCGGCCATGATGCCGCCTTCCACGAACAGCGTCCGGCGGACGAACCGCTGCGACTGCCCCGTCGCCAGCAGCGTGCCGACCTCCCGCGAACGCAGTTCCACCCCGAGCCGGAACAGCAGCGCCACCAAAATGGCGGCTGAGGCGATCAAGAACAGGCTGAACCCGATGAACAGACCCGAAAAGTCCGTTGCGCCAGCCGAGGCCTCCAAGCCGATTTCCTTCACCGGCTGGAAGGATAGGCCGAAGGCGGCTGGGTCAAGGCGCTGGCTCAGTGCTTCCCGGAACCGCGCCACGTCCAGGTCGGAAGCGACTCCTCGCCTCGGCGCCAGGCGGAAGGATGTGACTTGTCCGAACCGGCTCGACCAGAGCTCCTTTGCTCGACCGAGGCTCACGAAGGCCTTCGGGGCAGCACGGTATCGGTCCCAGTACTCTTCGTCTTGGGGCCGGATCAGTCGCAGGTCGACGGGGAAGGGCGGGTCCCAGCTTGACATTCGCGTCTTGTCCGACATGCCCTGGTATGTGGGTGCATAGTGACGGTCCACGGCCGCTCCGGTCATGCGCACGATTCCCGCTATGCGAAAGTTGTGTGACGCGGTCTCCAGTTCGCTGCCGGGCCCAACCACGTAGTAGGTCAACTTGACTTCCTCATCCGGAACGAGCCCCAGTTGATCCGCAGTCCACTCGTTGATCAGGATCTCGTCTCCGCGGGGCAACCGGGCCCGTCCGCCACCCACCAGACGCAGCGCGCCGGGCAGAGCCTGCAAGGCTGTGACCGTCGAGTACGGAACGCTCTGATCGTTTGCCTCCATGCTGTTTGCCAGGTAGGTCAGCACTTCGGTGGCCCCGAGGAGGCTGGCCTCGGCCGCCTCGCGAATCGCCTCGGCCGCTGCCCGCTCAAGCACGATTCGATCGGACTCGACAAGGATCCCTGTGCCTGCCGGCACGCGGCGGATCGCTAGGCGCGCGTCTTCAGGGGTGAATGCCTCGCGCAAGCCGGCCTGCGCCGCTTCAAGCGTCCCGCCCGAGACGAACAGTGCATTCGCCCTTCCCGGCTGCTCGAGCGAGCGCTGCAGCAATTCCTTTGAGACGAAAGCGTTGTGGGGCAACTGTTGCTGCGGGGAAAGCCCGAAGCGCCCGGGGCCCCTGTTGTCGAGAACAGCTGCGACCTGCAGCCGGAACAGGCGGACGCTATCCGTCTTGCGGCCCATCACTGACTCTGCGGGGATCAGCGAGTCCGTGTGGAATCGCAACAGCAGGGCATCCCCTTCCGCGGTTCCAAGCTCGTCGGCAAGGCGCCGATTGATCGCAATCTCCCGGATCCCGAGGTCGGGCCCATCCGAACCGAACAGGCTCCAGAACGAGCTGTCGACTCCGTGGATGCGGACCTTGGATGCCCGAGCCCCCGTATCGGCGTTCTCGGCGCTGCCGCGAATCAGGATCCCTGCGGATGCGGCTCCGGGCTCGGCCACGGCGTCCCGCAAGGTTTCCTGGAAGTAGCGTTCGCCCACGAGCGCGAAGTCGATTGATCCCAAGCGGTCCAGCGTGAGATCTTGGAGGCTTCCCCGTACCGATGAGCCCACGATCAGGGCTCCGGCAAGGACTGCTGTTCCGACACCAACGCCCACTGCGACGGCGCTGTTGACAGCGCGGTAGTGGAAGAGGCTGCGAGCCACCAAGCGTCTTGGAGTCATGCGGCTTAGTTCGCGGGGAACGTTCTCGGCCCGCCTAGGGGACCCTGCCCGGTTGCTCGTCTCGAGCGGCCAGAGGGAGGCTGGCGATGCTCTTTCTCAGTTTCTCGGCGCGCGTGCGGATCTGGGAAGCCTTCTTGCCTCGCGGTTCGATGGCCAAGTAGTTCGCATAGGCCTCAAGCGCCTCTTTAGGCTGCCCGAGTCTTTCGCGGGCCATGCCGAGACGCCAGTAGGCCTCACCGAAGTTCGTGTCCCAGCGGGTCGCCTCCAGGTAGCGCCCCGCAGCTGCCTTGTGACTGCCCTTCTTGGTGTAGTAAATGCCGACTTTCAATTCATTGCGGGCCTGGACCGGATTGAATGCATAGGTCTGTTGTCTCGGGGCGTAATCCTCGTCCTCGTCGACGAATTCGGGACTGGCATCAGGCCGTTCGGAGAAGCCTTCGGGCGTGCGAGCGGTTTCGTCCGCGAGCATTGGAGGACTGCCGAGAAGCAGTACGGAGAGTGCAATTGCCCTCACGGTTGTTAGTATAGCGAGGGTCCGGCTGATTCGAAAACCAGTTCCGATCCGTATTTCCACCCAGCCGTTCCAAGGTGCCATCTGGTTCCTTCCGGAAGCCATATATAGTTTGTTTTCAATGAGATAAGTGGATTTCCCGCGAGGTCGGCCACTGTGATCGAGGCCCTAACACTATCAGAATATGGCCCCTCCACGGTACGATAGAAGACTTGCATTGCAGTTGGGGGCGGGAAGCAATTGCCGGATAAAGGTGCATTGGCTCTAGGGCTTGACTTCGGCACGGAATCAGTTCGTGCATTGTTTGTGGATTTGGACGGGGCCGAGCGCGGCTCGGCCTACGCAAAGTACGCTCACGGTCAGATCGTAGCCAACCTGCCGGGGAGCGATGTGCAGCTGCCGCCGGACTATGCATTGCAGCACCCGAGCGACTGGCTCGATTCCGCGACCCGGGCTGTCCGTGGCGCGTGGCGACGCGTGGGACTGCCCGACGCCCGACTGGTGGGCATCGGGGTCGACTTCACAAGTTGCACGATGCTTCCGGCAATGGCCGACGGCACGCCTCTGTGCTTGCTGCCGGAGCACCGCGAGAATCCCTTGGCATGGCCCAAGCTATGGAAGCACCACGGCGCGAAGCGACAGACCGAGCGGATCGATCGCCTAGCCCACGAGAGGCGCGAGCGTTTCCTCGACCAGTACGGCGGGGCGATCGGACTGGAGTGGTTCTTCCCGAAGATGCTGGAGACATTGGAGGAGGCGCCGGAGGTTTATCGTGCCGCCGAAGTCTGGGTGGAGGCGGGCGACTGGGTCGTCTGGCAGTTGGTGGGTTGCGCGGCTGACGAAATGGCCCGATCGACCTGCCAGGCTGGCTACAAGGGCATGTGGACTGCCAGCGACGGCTTCCCTTCCAAGCCCTTCCTGCGAGCCGTCAACCCGCAGCTCGTCGACGTTGTTCGCGACAAGATGCCGGGGCGCATGAAGGCTCCCGGCCAGCTAGCGGGTCGGCTCTCCCCCGCGATAGCCAAGAGGTTCGGCTTTGAGGGCAACATTCCGGTCAGCACGGCGATTATCGACGCGCATGCTGGCGTGCCCGGCGTCGGGGCGGCTGATCCGGGGATCCTGGTGATGGTGTGTGGGACGAGTTCGTGCCACATGCTGAACTCCGTCGACTACCACCCCGTTCCGGGAGTGGCCGGGGTCGTCAAGGACGGGATCCTGCCAGGGATGTTTGGCTACGAGACCGGGCAGGCGGCGGTCGGCGATGCCTTCGACTGGTTGCGGCGGCTGGCGCGGAGGAAGGATTTCACGCAGCTCGCCGGCGATGCTGCTCCGCTGGAGCCGGGCGCGGACGGTGTGCTTTGCGTGGATTGGTTCAACGGCTGCCGAACGCCCTTGATGAATGGCAGGCTGAGCGGTGCGTTCACCGGCCTCACCTTGCGCCATGAACCACATCACTTGTACCGGGCGATGCTGGAGGCAAATGCCTACGGCCTGCGATGGATCGTCGACATGATGCGCGAGCACGGCGTGCCGGTCAAGAAGTTCGTCGCGACGGGTGGCCTGCCGCATCGCAATCCTCTATTTGCTCAGGTTGCCGCCGACGTGCTCGGGGAAACCATTCTCATCCATCCGTCGAAGCAGGGGCCGGCGCTGGGAGCTGCGATTCTTGGAGCCGTCGCTGCCGGCAAACGGGCGGGCGGGTTCAGCTCGGTCCGGTCGGCCGTGCGTACGATAGGCGGCGTTCGCAAGGACATTCCGGGCCGCGAAGGGATTCTTGTCGCCCCCGACCGGCGCCGCACGAAGCTGTACGAGCCCCTGTACAATCGCTACCGGGAGACGGCGGAGTTCCTGCAGCGGAACGGAAGCGTCAGTTAGGGCGGCACGCCGCCAGAGGTTGGATCTTGGATCGCTCCACTCCTGTCACGAATTCGGCGTGCAAGTCGGCGCTAGCGGTTGTGATCCTTGCCACTCTTGCCGGGCAGGCGTTGGCCAATTCTTCCGGCGCGCCGGCGCGCACGTCTGGCGGGCCGTTTCCGGGTGAGACAGCTTGCACCCGCTGCCATCTGGGTTCGGACTTGAATTCTGGCTCCGGCACATTGGAACTGCTTGTCGCCAGCACCAGCCCGGGCGAATACTTCTACACGCCTGGAGGGACGGTGTCCTTGCTGGTCAAGTTCAGCGATTCCGATGCCTCGCGGGTCGGGTTCCAGCTGACGGCTCGGTCCGGCGACGGGTGCGGCCAGCCCGGCAGCCTGGCGGTAAGTTCGGCCACGGCAGGCTCGGGCGTCGTGATCCGCTCGGGGAGTTGCGGCGAAGGAACGGACCAACAGGTGCAGTGGGCGACCCATCGCCTGCCACGGACGGGCACATCAGCGGAGTTTGAAGTCTCCTGGACAACTCCCTCGGAAAGTCCCGGCCCCGTCACCCTTTCGGTTGCAGTGAACGGGGCCAACGGCGATCTTTCCACCCAGGGCGACAGCATCTACACGCTGGAGGCAACGGTCTATCCCGATGTAGCGCCGTCCGGCCCGCCCGCGATCTCGGACGGAGGGGTGATTCTGGCAGACCTGTTCAGCCAGACCGCGACCGGTGCGCCGGGAGCAATCGCGTCCGCCTCCGGGACGAACTTCACCGCGCCCTGGAGGGAGTTTTCCGGGACGCTGGACGATACAGGGAAGCTTGGGACCGTGCTCAACGGCACCTGCGTGGAGGTCAACCAGAAGCGTGCGCCACTATTTCACCTTTCGCCCGAGGCGCTGAATTTCCAGATTCCCCTGGATGCAGGTCTCGGAGCGGGCAACGTGCAAGTGATTCGCGGATGCGGCACGACGGAAGCGGTCCGGAGCGATCTCTCGGCATTCCAGATCGAGGCTGTGAAACCGGTCTTTCTCTTGTTTACTGACGATCCACCGGCCGCCGCGGCGCTTCATCTTGACGCGACGCTGGTTGCTCCCGAGGACTCGATTTCCGGCAGGCCGTCGAGGAGCGCCTTGCCCGGCGATATCGTCGTCCTGTTCGGGACGGGTTTCGGTTCGCTGACTCCTGCGGTTGCAACTGGCGAACTGGTGGTCGAGCCGCGGAGCCTGGCGTCAACGAACGTCCGCGCCATGCTCGGCGCTCTGGAAGTCCCCGCTGAGGACATCCTCTATGTCGGAGCTGCCCCTCTCGGCGTGGGGCTCAACCAGGTGACGATGCGGATTCCCGAGACCGCGCCGGAGGGGGAGCATGCGTTCAGTTTCTCGGTCGACGGGGTACAGTCAGCAGCGGGACCGAAGATTTCTGTCGGGGCCGTCGTCCCTCCCATGTCGGCAGCGGTTGCCTGCGCGGTCGACCTGGTCGTGCAGCCGGGCGAGAGTTGCACGCACACTGTTTCCGGTGTCGAGGTCGAGTTCTCGGTGAACGATGACGGCAGCGCCTGCGTATCGGCCGCCAGTCTCGGTCTCAGCCTGTGTGGCGAGTCGTCGCTGGACCTGAGTTTGGTCAATGCCGAGGTCAGCAAGAACGACGACGGCAGTTGGACAGTCGTGAAGCTCCCGTAGCGGAACCTTGCCGCCCTCCAGGGAAGGCCGGCGAAGTCGATCAGGCGGAAGCGTTGATTGCTGCGGACAGCACGCCGTGGATCCGACGGGCTACGACGCGCTCATCGCCCGGGTCCAGCATCCAGACCGCAATCTCGAGCCCCTCGTCGTAGTTGGGGCGCACCTCGATGCTGGGGTTGCCGTCGCGCAAGAGTTCGGCTGCGGCCTTCGCGGTCAACTGGGACTGGGAAAAGTTCCACCGGATCCGGAGATGAGGCACTGCGTTAGCAATCTCCGGAACGAAGGTCTCGGTCGCTACTCCGGGAAGGGATGAAACGGATCTCTCGATCCGCATGCATCGCCGTGTCCATTCCTTCCACGCCTGGTCATGGTCCTGATCGAGAAAGAGTTCCAGCGCCACGAGCATTCCGACGACTTCTTCCTTGTTGACCTTGTTGGAGCGTCCCACAGAATCCGAATTGGGGCTGTTGTTCAGCCGGGCCGCCTCGATCAGGTCGCGGCGCCCGACAAGCAGGCCCGCCGATTGCGGCCCTCGCAGCCCTTTGCCGCCGGAAAACGCCACCAAGTCGTAACCCATTCGTTGGAACCGGAAGAGGTTGTCGGCGGGAGGAACGTCCGCAGCGGCGTCGTTCAATGTCGGCACGCCATGCTTCTTGCCGATTTCCACGAACTCTTGGTGGCCGATCTGACCGTCATTTTCCGCGTGGTTGAGAAAGAAAAGCATCGCCGTGCGATCGTTGATCGCCGCTTCCAATTCGCGGGCTGTCTCGACCTCGACGAGACGCACGCCGGCATTCCTTATCGCGTGGTCGTAGCTGTTCCTGTGCGCTGCCTGGAGGACGACTTCGTTCTTCATCCCGGTCGTATCCGGCAGCAGCTTGATGCGATCCTCGTCGTCTCCCGCGATGCAAGCGGCGGTCGCGAGCGTCAGCGCCGAGGCGCAACCCGCCGTGACAAGCGCCGCATCGGCGTCCAGGAGCCGCGCGATGCGATCGCCGGCCTTGGCGTGCAACTCGTCCAGGTTCACGTAGCGCGTTGAAGCCCCTTGCATCGCGCTTTGAACCTCGGGAGGCATCTTGGAGGCGGTAAGCCGGGTGTACGTGCCGGCAGCATTCAGAAATGTCCTGACGCCCAGCTCGCCGATCACGTCGCGCGCCGAGTGGAACAGCTTTTTCTTCGATGCCGCGTTCAACTCGCTCGCAGCAACGGCACCCGCGGCAGGCATGGTGAGCAATGACCGGATAAATGCCCTGCGATCGCGCATCAGCCAACGAAACATGGAATCCTCCTACCGACCTCGATCAGGATACCCGGAATTTCTTGGACTGGCTGCGTCGATTCCGGAATGGCATGGTGCACTTGTTCACGGCAGGCGCTTAATGGAAATGTTCCGAAAGGCGACTGGTTGATTGTGCCCGAGGAACCCGATATGGCCTCCCGTGCGCCTGAGGCCGGGATGCTTTGCCAGGGTGGTCCGGTCTGTGACCTTGCTCGTGTCGACGTCCAGGATCGTGATCCCGTTGAGTACGACGCGGATCGTCGAGCCATCGGCGGTCACCTCCTGGCTGTTCCACTCGCCGACCGGTTTGAGCGCGCCGGTCTTGGCCGGAGCGACGTTGTAGAGCGAACCATGTTTCTGCCACGGCTTGATGTTCTTGTAGCGTTCGGCGCTGTTGTCGATGATCTGCAGTTCGTTCCCAGCGTAAGCCATGTCGCTCCACTCCAATGGGCAGCGGATGCAAAGGCCGTTGTTCGAGCCCGGCTCAAGCTTGAATTCGAAGCGCAGAACGAAATTGTCATATTCGGACGCGGACAGCAGATTACCGCCGCTGTTGCGATGGCAGGCGATGGTGCCGTCCTCGACGGTATATCCCACGCCGCGCTTGTTCAGCAGGATCCAACCGTCGAGGGTCGAGCCGTCGAACAATGATTCGAATCCGTCATCGGCGGCTCCGACCGGCAATGCCGAACACAGGACTAGAACTGCGAGAAAAAGACGGAACCGTACCATAGCCTGCCTGCATCCTACCAGCGCGAGACGCAGTATGCCACCCGTTCGCTCGGCGAATGCCATTCGGACCCCGGAATGATCCCGATAGCTCCCGAGGTGGAAGCACCTGGGGCGGCGCTCGCTCTTGATCATCACCTGACGGCTATCGGGACGGGGCCGGCACATGGCCTAGAAGTTCCACTCCAGTCCTGTCAACACGACTTGGGACAACCCCAAGAGTACATTTGGCCTGTTCGTGACTCGGTTCCAGGTCGCGGCCGTCGTATTCTTCCTTCCGGTGACGTTCTGCACGCCGCCGTATACCACCACGTCTTGATCCCTGACCGAGAACGTCCGATCAATTCGCAGGTCAAGTGAGAAGTACGGGTCGTAACGCTCCATGTTCACTTCCGCGAGATCGAATATGCCCCGACGTTGCGACTTGGACCTCTCGAGATCAAACGGTGTGTAGGGGCGGCCGGTGAGATAGGCGGTTCGGAATGCCACTTCCCAGTTCCTGAGAATGCGACGTCCCCCCACCGCGTTGAAAGCGAGAGGCCTGTCGAATGCCCCGGGGCGCAGCTTGCCGTCCAGTCCGGCATGGCGGGCCCTGGAATAAGCCATATTGGCCTGGCCGAACCATTTCCCTGCGAACTTCTTTTCGATGAACAGCTCGATCCCGCTGGCGCGCCCGCGGCCCGCGCTGGTCATCGGGTAGATAATGTCGCGGGCGTCGAAGGTGTCGCCGACGTTGGCCAGCGACAGCGTCGGGAATTGCGTCGCAACGGAATAGTCCTTGTAGCGCTTGGCGTAGGCCTCGAGAGTCAAGCGGAGGCTCCGCGTCGGCGTCCACGACAGGCCGCTGACCCAATGTTCGGACCGTGCGGGCATGAGCTGCCGGTTTTCCGGGTACGCAGCTAGGAACAGGTAGAGCGGAATCTGATGGTACATTCCCCAGCTCGCGTTCCAGGACAGCCCGTCCGCGAGCGCAATCGAGACTGCGGCCCTCGGGCTGAAACGCGAATGCGAGATCCCGAAGTGCGCGTAGCGATCAAACCGCCCGCCAATCGTGGCCCGGAACCTTCGCCCGAGCTGGTGTGTGCCCTGGAGGTAGACGCTGCTCTGTGTCGCCTCGAACCCTTCTCTCAAGTCGATGGGGTTCAGGTCCGGTTCGCTGGCGAAGGGACCGTCGTAGCCTAGCGGCGACAACGTCAGGTAGTCGTTGGCAAAGAGCTTCTGCGCGCCCCCCAGGCGGTATTCCCCGGCGGTTCCCGCATGCAGGGTCAGGTCGTACTTGATCGTGGTCTCGTTTTCTGTCGAGTCCTGGCGAAAGGTCAGAGCTCCTGCTGCCACGGCCTGGTCAACGGACAACTCGGGCCCGACCGGTCCGTTTCGGACCAAGTCCTTGACCGTCGAGTCGACGGCCGCGCTTGAGTGAGTCAAGCCGAGCAACCCCACGCCTCGCGTTCCGAAAATCCGCTGCCAGTTGATCCCGGTTGCATTCCGGCGGCCGGCGTACCGGATGTCGAACGCCCCCAGCCCGTCGCCAGGCTCGGTCTTCTCGGACAAGCCCAGGCGAATCTCGTCGATGCCCGTAATGCTCGTAACCCAGATTCGGTCGAAGTTTCCGAAGTCCCTCACCACCTTGCCGGTGAACGAGTAATAGACCGGCACTCCACCTTCACCGGTATCCTGCGTGAAGTAATCCAAGAAGCTGCGCCGCGCGGAGACGATCCACGAACCCTTGCCGCCGGCCCAGGGCCCTTCGAGTACTCCGCCTGCGCCGGCATACGCGAATGTTGCCCGGGCGTGGAACTCGTCTCGGTTTCCCTCGCGCTGCGCCACCTGCATGACGCTCGAGAGACGGTTGATGTAGGGGGCGGGATAGCCTCCCGTCAGGAATGTCACATCCTCCACGAGTTGGACGTCGAGCAGGCTTACGAAGCCGCCAGCGGAAGAGAAATTGGCGAATGAGTTAATGTTCGGGATCTCGATGTTGTCAACGATAAACAGGTTTTCGAGCGGGCTGCCGCCCCGCACGATGATGTCGTTTCTGAAATCGGCAGAACCGGTCACGACGCCCGGAAGGGTCGAGACATACCGCGACACATCCTGAAGGATTCCCGCCGTCTTGGCAATCTCGCGGTTCCGGATGCTAACCCCGGAGGTCACGACTTCGTCCGGGACCAGCATTTCCGAAGCGGTGATCGTCACCGAACTCTCGACGGCCGCGAGTTCCGGAAGCTCGAGTCGAACCTCGCTGGTCTGGCCGGCCCGAACCTCTACCTCGCCGCTTGGCAAGGCTTGGCCAGACTCCATCCGCACCTCAAGCTTGACCGTTCCAGGCCGCGCATCGATGGACGCGAAACGGCCGGAGCGGTCGCTAGGCGAGCACAGACCGGTTGTTGCGATACAAACCTGGAGTGACTCGACCGGCGAGCCGTCGCTCCGCACGACGATGCCTCGGACCGCGCCGGTCCCGACCGTGTCCTGGGCGCTTGCAGTCCAGGAGCAGGCCATGATCGCAGCGAGAACGATTGCCCCGAAACGTCCCAAACACGGAATGCGAGCGACGGTGTCCTCAGGGACACCTGCCGCTAGGTCGTTACCGCGCCCAAGCGACTCTCCCGCCGACGTGGGTGTGCCCCCCGCGCAAGCGGGAATCGCGTGACGATGGTCATGATGTCGTTGAAGACGGAGCATTGGCGATGCGCCCATTCTCTAGCCGTTCCCCGTGATCCTGATCGCACTGTCGAGCAGGATTCTCAGGCGGCCATAGATAGATAGGCCTGCTTGGAGATGACCGCCTGATCTCTTAAGGATACAAAGTGTAAACTTGCGGTAACGGTCGGTCCTGATGCGAGAGAGTTGGCCCGTTTAGACGGTCAAATGGATGCCGCCTTCTCATGCCGTGCGTTGCTAGTCCCACGAAACCCGGTTCGACGTCGTCGGGGGGAATCGACCGGCCGACACCCAGGGTCGGCGAGCGCAATGACCGCTGGACGCCCGCTGCTTGCATGCTGATCGCCCGGGCTGCAAGATAGGCTTGAGGTGGCGGTTACCATTTACGACATCCTCGGGGAGGATGGTTTCGATCGCCTGACCCGACTTTTCTACGCCCAGGTTCCTGCCGACGAGATCCTCGGCCCGATGTATCCCCCTGGCGAGCTGGCTGCAGCCCGGATTCGTCTTCGCGACTTCCTTGTTGGACGCTTCGGGGGGCCGCAACGGTATGTCAAGGAGCGGGGGCACCCGCGCCTGCGCATGCGCCACATGCCGTTCGCGATCGACTCCCGCGCCCGCGACCGCTGGATGGAACTGATGGCGAGGGCGATCGAGGAAGCTGACATCCAGCCCGAAGTTGCAGACTACCTGCTACGGTTCTTCTCCGACACCGCGACCTTCATGATCAACAGGGACGCCACCTAGCGCTCGCCGCGAACGATCCCCTCGAAGAAATCGGCTACCTGGCGGGCAACGACCTCGTTGCCCTTCGCGTTGGGATGGATGCCGTCGAATTGGTTCAGTTCCCTCACCATCGCCACGTTCTCCAGTAGGAACGGGATCAGCGGCAGGTCGAATTTTTCGGCGACTCTTGGGTACACGGCCTCGAAGTCACCCACGTACTCCGGGCCGTAGTTCCGTGGGAGCATCATACCGGCCAGCACGACCTGCGCGCCACCATCCGTGAACCGCCTCACCATGCGCTCGAGGTTCGCCTCCATCGCGTTCAGGGGCAGTCCGCGCAGTCCGTCATTGGCCCCGATCGCCAGGATCACCCATTCGGGCCGGTGCCGCAACGCGCCCTCGATCCGGCTCAGCGCCCTCGCCGTCGTGTCTCCGCTGATGCCTTCGTTGACCACCTGGAACTCCAGCCCGCGCCTGTCGAACTCGGCCTGGAGGAAGCCGGGATACGATTCGGCAGGGGAGACCCCCTTGCCAGCCGTCAGGCTGTCCCCGAACGCGACGAGGGCAGGGCGCGGGTCGTGTTCGGGAGCATCTCCCTCGGCCCGCGCGACAACGACGCTCTCCGGCGGCGCTTCTTGCGCAACCTCGGGCGCCGGCGGGCCGCACCCGGCAAGCAGGAGGCCAACCCAGACGGTGACGCCGACGGCGTTGCCAAGTAACGTCCGGACAGGCTTACGCACCCTGTCATCATAGGAAACGACTCCCCTCCCATGCCGAATCCAGGTCCCGTGCTGGAAGTACGCGGCCTCGCCAAGTCCATCCGCAGCGGATCACGCGTGGTGGAGATCCTGCGGGGTATCGACTTTTCCATTCCCAGAGGAAATTTCACGGTCATCCAAGGGCCTTCCGGCAGCGGCAAGAGTACGCTGCTCGGTCTGCTCGCTGGCCTCGACCGGCCAACTTCCGGCGAGATTCTCATCGATGGTCAGCCCCTGTCCAGACTTCCGGAGGACGAGATGGCGCTATTGCGCGGGCGCAAGATCGGCTTCGTCTTCCAGTCATACCAGCTGGTGCCAACTCTCACGGCCTTGGAGAACGTGATGCTTCCACTGGACTTGACGGGCTGCCGTGATGCCGAGTCAAGGGGCCGCGCCGAGAAGCTGCTAGGGCAGGTCGGCCTCGGTGAGCGGACGGACCACTACCCGGTGCAGCTGTCGGGAGGCGAGCAGCAACGCGTAGCCCTGGCGAGAGCGTTTGTCAGCGATCCGCCGATCGTGCTCGCCGACGAGCCGACCGGGAACCTTGACAGCCGAAACGGCGCGCTCGTCCTTGAAATGCTGCTCAAGCTGAATCAGGAGACGGGGACGACTCTCGTCATGGTCACCCATGACGACCAACTGGCTTCCAGGGCTGGAAGACGGATCACGCTTGTGGACGGAAGGGTCGTCGCGGACACGGTCGAGGAACCCGTTTCCGAGGCAGTGGTCGCGTAGCCGCCCGGACCCGGGGTGCTAGACTGGCTTTGGGCTCCGGACCCGTGCAGCGGGATGTCGCGAACTCCGCCAGGTCCGGGAGGAAGCAACGGTAGTGGCCTCTGCCGCGTGCCGCGGTTGTCTCCGGGGCCCAACTTCCGGTAGCTCTCGACCGTTCCGATGTATCAGGTCATTGCGCGCAAGCATCGGCCGCAAACCTTTGACGAGGTGGTCGGCCAGGGACACGTCAAGCAGACGTTGCGCAACGCCCTTGACCAGCGGCGCATCGCCCACGGCTATATCTTCTCCGGCCCCCGGGGCACGGGCAAGACGACCATGGCCCGAATCGTCGCGATGGCCCTCAATTACGAGGAAGGGCCGAGTTCCGCGCCGGATCCCGATTCGCCGGTTTGCCGGGAAATCGCCGCGGGTGTTTCCCTGGATGTCGTCGAGATCGACGCCGCCTCCAACCGCCGCATCGACGACATCCGCGACCTGCGAGAGAGCGTCAAGTTCCGCCCTGTGCGCGACCGCTACAAGGTCTTCATCATCGATGAGGCGCACCAGATCACGAACGACGCCTTCAATGCGCTGCTCAAGACCCTTGAAGAGCCGCCCGAGTGGACGGTTTTCATCTTCTGTACGACAGAGCCCCAGGCAATTCCGGCCACGATCGCTTCACGTTGCCAAAGCTTCGCGTTCCGCTCCGTGGATCTGCCGGAAGTGCTGGATCATCTTCGAAACATCTGCGGCAAGGAGGGCGTCGACGCCGAGGATGACGCGCTGCTTGCAATCGCCCTGGCTGGGGACGGCTCGATCCGCGACTCGCTATCGACCCTCGACCAAGCGATCGCGGCTTTTGGCAAGAAGCTCGAGGTTCAGAGCGTGCGTGACTTGCTCGGAGCGATCCCGAGCGAGGTCACGGATCGGATTCTGGGTGCCATTGTCGACGCCGAACCCGCCACGATGCTGGCGATTGCGGATGAACTGTTCCGCGAGGGCCGCCACCCGCAACACTTCTGCGGCGAGCTGATTCGCCAGTTTCGCAACCTGATGGTCATGAAGGTCGCGGGGACCGCGTCGAAGCTGGTGGCGACCACCGAGCGCGAGCGCGAGACGGCCCAGGGGTGGCTCGATCAACTCTCGAAAGAGGACTTGATCCGGTATGTGCAGATTCTGCTGACTCTGTACGAGGATCTTCAACAAGCTACCCAGCAGCGGTTTCGCATTGAGATCGGGCTGCTCAAGCTGGTGTACGCGGGACGGCTCCGGCCGATTGAAGAGGTCTTGTCAGGTTTGGGGTCCGCAGGAGCGGAGTTGCCAGATCGACCTGCCACCCGGATTGGCCCGAAGAAGTCCTCTCCCGAACCGTCCCGGTCCGAGGCGCCGGCTCCGCAGCCTGCGACACCCCGGTCGCAGCCCGCAGCCCGTGCATCGGAGCCAGCGTCTCCCAAGGCTGCGGTATCGCCGGAACCAGATCCAGCGCCGGTCGCGAGCGAACCGACTGCCGCAAGCGCCGTCGATGACAGTTCGGTGCCTGCCCGCACGCCGTCCGAGCCCGCGCCGGTCGCGGACAGCGAAGACGATATCAAGGGCCAGCTCATCGCTTCCATTGCCGGCGCCGACGCGTCTTTCCTTGCGGATGCGATCCGGATGGCGCGGGTGGAGCGCCAGGGTCGGGTTGTGACGATTCACGTCAACCGCGAATGGATTGCCATCGTCGAACTGCAGCAGTCCGTGCTCGAGGCCGCGCTATTCGGGCTCGTCGGCGGGAACCCCGATCTCAGGCTCATACCTGACGATGGCGGTCGGCCCGAGCGGGAGCAGGCCTCGCCCGGCGCAACAGGCAAGTCCGGCAGGGCGGAGAACGGAGCGGTTGTCGACAATGTCAACAAGCGCGCGCTGGCAGATCCGGCAATCAGGGAATTCGAACAGAGATTCAAAGGTCGCGTTGCGAACGTAATGGACCTGAAGGAGAATGCGTCGTGAACCTTCCAGGTGATCCGGCCCAAATGTTGCAGCAGGCCAAGGAGATGCAGGAGCGTCTCAATACAGAGATTGCAGCGATTCAGGTGGAAGCCTCGACCGGAGGTGGCATGGTGACCGTCGGCATGGATGGCACCAAGAGAGTCACCAAGATCGTGATCGAGCCCGTGGCTGCCGAGGATGTCGAGATGCTCCAGGACATGGTCCGCGGGGCGTTCAACGAGGCATCGAAACGAGTGGAGGAGCAGATGCAGCAGAAGCTCGGCGGCATGCTGGGCGGCCTGGGCCTGCCTCCGGGGATCATGGGAACATAGGCATTCCGCGCCTAGCGAGGACGCGCTCATGGCCTCGAACGATCTTGCAGCCCCCATGGCCCGCTTGGTGGACGAGTTCAAGCGTCTGCCCGGAGTCGGTGCGAAGTCGGCCCAGCGTCTGGCGTTCCATCTGCTCGGAATCGAGCGGGAAAAGGCCGAGAGCCTCGCGAGCGCTATCTTCGAGATGCGCGAGCGAATCCAGCTCTGCACTCAGTGCAACAACATTGCCGTGGATGCCCTCTGCCCGATCTGCAACGATGCCCAGCGGGATCACGGGCTGATCTGCGTGCTTGAGCAGCCCAACAACATCATGGTGGTCGAACGAACTCGCGCGTATCGCGGCGTTTACCACATCCTTCACGGCGCGCTGTCCCCGCTTCGGAGCATCGGCCCCGAGGACTTGAAGATCAAGAGCCTGCTGGAGAGAATGCGCGACCGACCCGTGCGCGAGATCATCCTGGCGACAAGTCCCACGACCGAGGGGCAAGCTACATCGGCCTATTTGAGCAGGCTGCTCAAGCCGCTCGAAGTCAAGGTCAGCCGGATCGGCCTCGGCATACCGATCGGCAGTGAGCTTGAGTTTGTCGACGAAGCGACGATGAGCGAATCGATCGAGGGGCGCCGCGAACTCTGACGGAGCGTTGGTTCTGGCGCGCTCACGTCATCTGCATGAACAGTTGGATGAGCGCCGCCAGCAAGGGCGCGGCATCTTCCTGGCAGAAATGCCCGGCCTGTTCGATCTTGACGACCGGGCTGCCCGGGAACAGAGCCTGGAAGTCGGCAATGGCCAGCCCCGGTGGAATTGCCTTGTCGCGCATCCCCTCGGCGAGCATCGCAGGCTTCGATCTGAGGGCGGGAACACCTGTGGCACCTGCCCTGACGTAATCGCCGATCCGGTTCAGGGCGACATCGAGCGGAAACTCGATGGCCCCCTTGCACTCCTCCGGACTGCCGAAGGGAGCGGCGTACGCGCGCATCGCGATCTCATCGAGTCCGGTCTCGCACCCGAGCTTGCCGATCATCTTCCCGACGTGCTCCTTGAGGTTCCGCATCGTCTCGTAGTAGGATCCGTCGCGCTCGGATGCCACGACCCACCGAAACCACTCGGACTCGTGCAACTTCGGGGGCTTGGGACCCTCGCGCGAGGCGAACATCGCGCCGTAACCGCAGAAGCTGTTGAGCAGGGCAATGCGCTTGACCCGCTCGGGATGCCGGACGGTATACGCAGCGAGTATCGGTCCGCCCCAGTCCTGGCCGACAAACGTGATGTCACGGAGTTCCAGTTCGTCGATCAGCGCGGCGAGGTTTTCGACGTGGGTTTCAAGGGTGTAGTCGCGATCCTGCGGGGTCTCACTCTTGCCGAATCCCATGTGATCCGGGACAATGACACGCCACCTCTCCGACAGCGGGGGAATGAAATCCCGGTAGATATAGCCCCAGGTCGGCTCCCCGTGCAGGCAGATGATCGGCTCACCCTCGCCTTCGTCAACGTAGTGCATGCGAAACCCGGGCGCTTCGCTATAGCGGGGCTGGAACGGGAAGGTGCCGTCAAAGGTTTCCTCAGCGGGGATCATTGCCAAACCATCATATTCCCAAGCGGCGGTTGTTCACCGGCGCCGGGCCAACGTTCGTCTTGGTCCCCGAATGCGTGACGGGTATACTGCCTTGAGTCGCTCCGATGAGGTGGATTCTAAGTGCCTTGGCCCTGCTCTGGGCAGCCCCCGTTGCGCACGCGGACCCCGAGTTTCTCGTGCCGGCAAGCGCGTTCGGCGCCAAGGACTGCCTGTTCTGCCACTCGGACCCGGGCGGAGGGCGAAACTGGAATGCCCGCGGGCACTGGCTGATGGAGGAGAAGCAGCGGCGCGGGCTTGAAGCGGTCGAAACCACCTGGCTGAGCGAGTACGCCGCCACGCCGGAGACGGCCGATGTCCCGGTCGCGACCCCGTCGGAAGCGGCCCACAAGATTCCCGAAACGCTGCACCGCGGTCCGTTCTTTCAGCCGGACCCGGACTCCGCAGCCCTGCAGCGCTGGATCGACTCACGGGGAACCTACACGACTGCTGGCGGTGAATGGCCGCAATACTCCGGCGACCTGGCTTCGTCGAAGTACTCCCCGCTGGACAGAATCAACCGGTCGAATCTCTCCCGTCTCCGTGTCGCCTGGACTTGGGACGCGTTTGACAACTCCAACTACATCGAACCGGGAGCAGCCCCGGGGCGGGCGAAGGTCCCGGATGGGTTCAAGGCGACGCCGCTGATGGTAGGTGGCCGGCTCTACATTCGCACCAACTTCAGCGGTGTTGCGGCCATTGACCCCGCCACGGGCGAGACGCTTTGGAGCCACGACCCCGGCACTGTCGCGTGGGGCCGGCCGGGAATCTTCGGTTTCGCCACACGCGGCCTCGCCTATTGGTCAGACGGGGAGGAAGAGCGCATCCTGGCCTGTACGGGGGATAGCTACTTGATCGCGCTGGACCCTGAGACCGGTGAACCCATCGAGAGCTTCGGCGACAACGGGCGCACTGACCTGACCCAAGGATCCAGGCGTCCGCTGATTCGCGAACTGGTCAATTGCAGCGCGCCGCCGACAATCATCGGCGATGTCGCGGTCGTCGGGAACCAGATCGCCGACGGCCCTCCGGGCAAGTCCGCGAGAAGCGGCGGTCCGGACTGGAAGGCCAACTGGCCGGTCGGCGACGTCCGCGGCTACGACGTCCGTACGGGAAAGCGTCTGTGGACATTTCATACCGTTCCGCAGGAAGGCGAGTTTGGCAACGAGACCTGGGAGGGCGACTCGTGGAAGTGGATGGGGAACACGAATGTCTGGTCGATGATGAGTTCGGACGAGGAACTCGGGTACGTCTACCTGCCCGTTACGGGGCCGACGTTCAATTTCGCTGGCGACTTCCGCCCGGGCGACAATCTGTTCTCGAACAGCATTGTTTGCCTCGACGCCAGGACCGGCGAGCGGATCTGGCACTTCCAGACGATCCGCCATGACATCTGGGACTGGGATCTGCCGGCAGCGCCGAGCCTGATCGACATCACGGTGGCCGGGCGCGACATCCCGGCGCTCGCGCAGGTCACGAAGACGGGCTTCGTATTCGTCCTGGACCGTCGGACAGGCGAGCCGGTCTGGCCGATCGAGGAGCGGCCTGTTCCGGAGAGCGAGATCGAACGAGCGGCCGAGACACAGCCGTTCCCAACCAAACCGCCACCATTCGAGATGCAGGGTGTTGGCGAGGACGACCTGATCGATTTCACGCCCGAACTCCGGGCCCGTGCGCTGGAGGCGGTGAAGCCGCACCGCCTCGGTCCGTTGTACACGCCGCCCTCGACGGAAGGTACGGTCCAGGTGCCTGGATGGGGCGGCGGCGCGAACTGGGGGGGCGCGGGATTCGATCCGGAAACCGGTTATGTGTACCTGTCCTCACGACGGCAGTACATCGTCGTGGGCATGCGCCGGGTTGAGGATCCGGAGACGCGGGGATACGACTACGAGCACAGATTTTTTCGGGTCGCGATCCAGGGTGTTCCTGTCGTGAAGCCGCCCTACGGCACGCTCACCGCCTATGACATGAACCGTGGCGAGATCGCATGGCAGGCCCCGCACGGAAACGGGCCACGCCAGCGCGGTCCGTACAAGGACCTCAACTTGCCTCCGCTTGGCAACCCCAATGCAGCCGGGCTGCTGGTCACGCGCACGCTGCTGTTCGCCGGAGACCGGGGCGACCCCACCGAATCCTCGTTTCTGCGCGCCTACGACAAGGCCTCCGGCGAGACACTCTGGGAGCATGAATTGCCGGGTCGGCATCACAATGCGGCGCCGATGACCTACATGGCCGAGGGCCGACAGCACATTGTGATTGGAGTCGGCGGCGCCGCCGAGCCAGCCCGGCTCGTTGCGTTTCGCCTGAGCGAATGATCGCTGCTTCGCCAGCGATCATTCGTCCTGGCTGCGCTTGTGTCTTGTCTGTTCCAGGAGCGGTGAGCCGGCATTTGTATCCGGCCCTGTGAGGTCTTGATCCTGATCGCATGGCGCTGTTTCGAGGGTGCTACACTCTTAGGCGGCGGATTCGGATTCGATCAATGTGGGGCAGACTTGCTGCTTGTCGGTGTTAGCTGGGATTGATGAGGGGTGCGCGAGAGAGATTGGGGCAATCGATCTCGAAAGGAGATTCACCAATGCGATTGAGGACTGTATTGACGGGTGGTATCGCGGCTCTCGCGATGATCGCTCTGGTCATGTTTTCGGGAGGCGAGCGGCTGTCCGCCCAAATCCTGTACGGAACACTTGTTGGAAACGTTTCTGACGGCACTGGCGCTGTCATTCCGGGTGCCGAGATAACGATCACGAATGAAGGAACCGGGGCAACACGCGAGGGGTCGTCGAACGCCTCGGGTGCCTACAGCTTTTCTACGGTTGCGACCGGAACGTATCGCGTCGAAGTACGGTCAGACGGCTTCAGCACCTCCACGACGACTAGCGTTCCCGTGGCCGTGAACGACGTGACGCGCATTGACGTTGCCCTGCAGATCGGCGAAGTGACCGAGGTCATCGAGGTCATCGCCACCGCGGCTCAACTGCAGACGGACCGGGCCGAAGTCCGGACCGAAGTGGGCACGGAGACATTGCAGAACGTCCCCGTGCCGCTGGGGCGCAACTATCAGATGCTGCTGCAGACTGTGCCGGGCTTCTCACCGCCAGCCAACGCCCATTCTGTTCCGGCGAACCCGACGCGAGCAGTGCGCTACACGGTCAACGGGGCCGCTGAGAACTCCAATAACGTCCGCATCGACGGCGCTTCGAGCTACAACCCCAATCTGACGCACATGTCGGGGATCAACCCGGCTCTCGAATCGATCGAAGTCGTCAATGTGGTGACCAGCTCATTTGACGCCGAGCAGGGCCTCGCGGGTGGCGCGGCGATCAATCTGCAGATCAAGAGCGGAACGAATGACATGCACGGTTCCGGGTTCTGGTACCACAACAACGAGGCAATGCAGGCCTATCCGTATTTCAGCGACAGAGACGCGCCCAAGCCCAAGTTCGAATACAACCAAGCGGGCGGAACGATCGGTGGGCCGATCAAGCGGAACAAGGCCTTTTTCTTCGTCAGCTACGAGCGCACGTCCGAGAATTCGAACCCGACGCGGTTCATCAAGGTACCGACAGCGGCGATGCGGCAGGGAGACTTTTCCGGCTCCCCCCTTCCGGTCTTCGATCCCTTGTCCGCAGCGATCGGAAGCGAGGGCGAGCGTACCGCGTTCGCCAACAACCTAATCCCTGAATCGCGCATTTCGCGAGCGAGCCGCATCCTCGCCGACAATTCCGACTGGAGCCTTCCCGATCGTCCCGGAATCGGATCGCTCGGATTGAACCGCAACAAGCTCGCTGGCATTGACTACACTTTCGTCCGTCATCAGATCGACAGCAAGGCAAACTTCAACCTGTCGGACAAATGGACGATGTTCGCACGGCTGAGCTTCTTCCACTACAAGCAGTGGAATCCGGCCGCGTTCGGCGGCCTGTCGGGCATCTCAGTCCATCCCACGAATTTTCGGACAGACAACGGCTTCGGCCCTACCTACAGCGGCACCATTTCGGCAACGTATGTCGCGACCCCCAGCCTGGTCTTTGACGCCTACTTCGGGTCCACGCTGGTCGACAGTAACGCGTTCGCCGGCAATCTTGACTCGAAGATCGGGTTGGATGTTCTCGGCATTCCGGGCACCAACGGGGACGGTGTTCCCGGCGAGGCCGGTTCGTTCTACGGCGGCATGCCCCGAATGCGGTTTGACTCCGGTTTCGGGAATCTTGGCTACCAAGCCACATCACCATTCATCGGGCACGACTACCTGCACCAGATCGTCGTCAACGGAAACTGGACGACCGGCAATCACGAGGTGCGGTTTGGAACCGACAGCTTCCTGACGCACATCAACCAGGAAGTCGCCAACTTCCCAGGCGGCGACGCTCCAGCCGGTGGATTCCGTTTCCGCGACGACACTACGGGTCGGACCGGCACGGGGGTCAACGACTACAACACGATCGCTTCGTTCATGCTCGGACTTCCGCGCGATGCAGCCCGCAACTTCCTCAACGTCCCGCAATTGCAGACACGTTCCAGCCAGTACGCGGCCTATATCCGGGATCGCTGGCAAATCCGTCCCGACTTGACGCTGACGTACGGGACGAGATGGGAGTACTTCCCGATGCCGGTGCGGCCGACAAGGGGCGTGGAGCGCTTCGATATCGACGAGAACATCATGCTGGTCTGCGGAATCGGATCGGTGCCCAAGAACTGCGGGCTGCCCCAGAGCAAGACCCGGTTCGCTCCTCGCGTCGGCATTGCCTGGCGGGTGACGGACACGTTCGTTGTTCGCACCGGCTACGGAATGACCAACGATCCGTTCAATCTTGGAAGAGACCTGCGCGGAAACCTCCCGACACAGTTTTCGCAGCGCCTTCCTTTCCCGAACTCACGATCCTATGCCACGACGTTGGAGCAGGGATTCCCGGCGATTCCGCCGATTCCGACCGACGACCGCATCCAGATGCCCCTCAATGCCAACGTCGCCACCGTAGATGAGAACTACAACCGAGGTTACATCCAATCCTGGAATTTCACACTCGAAAAGCAGTTCGGCGATTGGATCGGCACGGCCTCCTACGTTGCGACTCGCTCAACTAGGCAGAGTTCTCGCATCGAGGCGAACTGGGGCGAGATCGGCGAAGGCAATGCCGGACGTGTTCTGCGACAACGCTACGGAAGGACGGCGAACACCCTCTTCTGGGGGACGCTCGGCACCCCGAAGTACGACTCCCTCCAGGTCAAGCTCGTCCGGCGCAGCAGGTCCGGGCACCATTTCAACTTGGCCTATACCTGGGCCCACTCTCGCGGCTATACATCGGAGTCGTCCACCGCGCAGCCTCGTGTGAGGCACCCGGACTATTACTGGAAGAACTACGGCCCAACGAACAGGGACCTTCGGCACAACTTGGTGATTACGAATTCCTACGAGCTGCCTTTTGGAACGGGCAAGAGTTTCGCGCAGAGCGGCCCGGCGGCGGCGATTCTCGGTGGTTGGACCATCAATGCACTGGCGTCTCTGCGTACTGGACTGCCGTCGACGCCCACCGCTTCGAACGGTTCACTCAACAGCCAAGGTTCGGGCCAGTACGCGGACTGTCTGGCAGCTCCCATCAAGCTCGGTTCTCCAGACGGTTGGTGGGATCCGTCGACGTTTGCCGACCCGGCCGTAGCGGGCGACACGCCACGCTTTGGAACCTGCGGCTCGAACGTGCTGCGTGGCCCGGGCCTGATCAATGTGGACATGGGCATCTTTCGGAAGTTTCAACCCACCGAGCGCCTCAGCGTGCAGTTCCGCGCCGAGGCGTTCAACGTGTCGAATACTCCGCACTTCTCTAACCCGAATTCGACTGTCACCAGCAGTGGCTTCGGAATCGTGGGGGGGACGGCGAACACGGGCCGGGATGGCAACGACCAACGGTTCTTCCGTCTCGGACTGCGCATCGCGTTCTAGCTAGAGTCCCGGGGCGGCGTGGCGAAAGTCCCGCCGCTCCGGAAAGGTTCTTGCAAGCAGGACCGCCGATTCGACGGCGACCTTGCCGATTCCGGAAAGTCCAGCAATTGGATATCCGCGTCGAATCCAGGCGACTAGGCGACCGTTCGGATTCTCTATCTGATCCCGTCCCATGGATCTCCAGCGGTGTCCAGCGGCGCCCGGGGCAGGTGATACACTCTTCCGCATCGAAAGCTCCATGAGACGGCATCTCCTCCTTGCTCTGCTGCTTGTATTGCCCGTGGCTGCCTCGGCCCAGGGCCCAGAGCGACCGAACTTCATCGTGCTCTTCGCCGACGATCAGGGCTGGGGCGATCTTGGCGTCTACGGCCATCCCGATATCCGCACACCCCATATCGATCGGATGGCTGCGGAGGGTATCCGGTTCACGAGCTTCTACGCCGCTCCCTTCTGCGGCCCGTCGAGGGCTGCGTTGATGACGGGCTCCTATCCACCTCGCGCCAGCTTGGCTTTCAACCACGGCCCCAAGGCGTCGACCGGCATCCATCCCGGCGAGGTCACGGTCGCCGAACTGCTCCAGGCGAGAGGCTACGCCACGCGGATGATCGGCAAGTGGCACCTCGGCGACGCGCCGGAGTTCCTGCCGCACCGCCACGGGTTCGACAGCTGGTTCGGCATTCCCTTCTCCAACGACATGTGGCGCTATCATCCGGTGATGCCGATTCGCATGCCCGAAGACGAACGGATGATCTCGGCCCGCGAGCGCGCCGACATGACAGGATTTGCAGGCCAAGGTAGCTACTACGACCTTGAGAGGGGGCAGGGATTCCCGCATCCGCTGCCGCTGATGCGCGATGACGAGGTCATCGAGACCGATTCGGACCAACGGAAACTGACCACGCTGTACACCGAACTTGCCCAGGACTTCATCCGCGAGAACGTCGACAGGCCGTTCTTCCTGTACCTGCCGCACGCCATGCCGCATGTCCCGCTGTTCGTTTCGAACGAGCGCTGGGGCAAGTCGCTGCGGGGACGCTACGGCGACGTGATCGAGGAGCTGGACTGGTCCGTCGGGCGGATCCTCGGGACGCTTCGGGATCTGGGCATTGATCGCAACACGTTGGTCGTGTACACATCGGACAACGGACCCTGGCTGCAGTACGGGATCGACGCCGGTTCGGCCGGTCCGCTCAAGCTGGGGAAGGGCACGACGTGGGAGGGCGGCATGCGCGTCCCCGGGGTGTTCTGGATGCCTGGCTCGATTCCCGCCGGGCGCGTCACTTCCGAAGTTGCGGCCAACATGGACCTGCTACCCACATTCGCCCGCCTGGCCGAAGCCGAGCTACCGTCTGACCGGGTGCTGGACGGCCGCGACCTGTGGCCTCTGCTGACAGGGGAGTCCGACCAGTCGCCGCACGAGTACTTCTATTTCTTCGCCGGGTCCGGCCCGGGCTCGCCGCCCCGCCTGCAGGGGATCCGCAAGGGCCGTCACAAACTCAGGCTTCGCCCTGGGCCCGACGGGGAACTCATCGCCGACCAGCTCTTCGATCTGCTTGCCGACGCGGGCGAGAAGTTCGATATCAGCGAACGCCACGAGCAGCTTGTTGAGGAGTTGGTAGGACAAGGACGGGCATTCGTCGCCGAGCTCCGCGCCGCAACCCGCCCGCTGGGCGATAGTCGTGTGAGCCTGCCATAAGGAGATGCAGGAAGAAGCACGACGCGGCTGGGACTCGTCATTTGGCGAGTTCAGCGAGGTGGAGAAGTCTCAGGTGCTGACCGCACTGAGGTCCAGTTATCCGGACTCGACTTCGTCTGAGGACCAATCCTGGACGGTCAATATTCCCCTACTTCAGAAGGAAGTACGACAGTCCATGCAAGTGGACCAGTCGATCAGGACGTGCACGGCCGTCCTCGAATACCAACTGCCGATGGAACTGCGCCGACCGGATGCTGTTTTGCTGGTTCGTGGCGCTGTCGTGATTCTTGAGCTCAAGGGAGAGGTCGACGCAAACGACGCGGCGATCGACCAGGCTCATGCATACGCCAGGGATCTGAGGAACTACCACCGAAGCTGTCATGACCGGGATGTGACTCCGGTCGTTGTGCCCACGCGCATGCTCGGTTTGCAACGGTTGGAGCGCAATGTACATGTCTGTCCGGTTGATCAGCTGGACGAGCTGATCAACGATTTCGACTCCCAGGACGGTGACCCTATCAACGCGACAGAGTTTCTCTCCGCCAAAGCCTACAAGCCTCTGCCGTCGTTGGTCACGGCAGCGCGCAAACTCTTCTTGGAGAAGCGGCCGCCTCAATTGTGGAGGTCAATCGCCAACACCGACGATGCCGTGCGTGCGGTGCAAGGGATCATCCAAGAAGCCCGTGCGACGCGCAGCCGCAGGTTGGTGCTGCTGACGGGCGTTCCCGGGGCAGGCAAGACTCTGGTCGGGCTGCGGGTCGCTCACGCTCCCAATACCAGCCCAGCGGAAGTGGATGGAGGCCCGCCGGGCGCCATTTTTCTATCCGGCAATGGCCCACTGGTGGAGGTCTTGCAGTATGTGCTGGAGAGCAAAGCGTTCGTTCGCCCAGTGAAGGCCTACGTAAACCGCCACAAGGATCGACCTTCCCTGGTTCCCAATGAGAACGTCGTGATCTTTGATGAAGCGCAAAGAGCCCATGACGCAGACCGCGTGAGCGAGGTTCATCGAGCAAAGGGCCGCCTATCCGAACCTGAACTGCTGATCGAGTTCGCCGAGCGACGCCCCGACTGGGCAGTTGTCGTCGGACTCATCGGCGGCGGCCAGGAGATCCACGTCGGAGAGGAGGGTGGTATCGGCCTGTGGGTACAAGCTCTCAGGGAAAGCTCGGAACCTGAGTCTTGGCACGTTCACGGGCCTCGAACGATGCGAGAAGCATTCGACGGGTTGAGTTTTTCGGTGGAGCAGGCGCTCAATCTCGAACAGACCATCCGTTCGCACATGGCGACGGAATTGCACGAATACGTCGGTAGGCTCATGAATCCCAGGCCGGATGCGGCAGCGAGCGTGCTACCCATAGCCCAGCGTCTAGAGCGAGAGGGGCACGATCTACGGATCACGCGCAGACTGGACCTAGCGAAGGCGTATCTCGAGGGAAGGTACGCTGATCATCCCGAGGCCCGGTTCGGACTTGTGGCATCGAGCAGGGACAAGGACTTGGAACCTGCCTTCGGTATTCCCAATGGCTGGAACGCGACGAAGCAGGTCAAGTACGGTCCTTGGTACAACGATCCGGAGGAACACGGCGAGGGCCGCTCCTGCCGACACCTGAATACCTGCGTCACGGAGTTCGGTGCGCAAGGCCTTGAGCTGGATGCAGTCTTGCTGGCTTGGGGAACTGATTTCGTCCTGAGGAATGGAAGTTGGTCCAACGCACGTGCTCGTGGCTACAGGGCCCCTGGGCCTGTCAACCCCTGGCAACTGCGTGCCAATGCGTATCGCGTCCTCCTCACCCGGGGTCGCGATGCCCATGTCGTGTTCGTTCCGGAACTGAGCTGCCTGGACGAGACCTATTCGTACCTCGTGGCCTCTGGATTTCGACCGCTGAAGGCCTGATCGGCCGAACAGGCTGAGCCCAGCGGATCGAGCAACCCTGACGGCGGGGTGGAGCTTCTCGCCGGTCAGAGGGCGGGGACTTCGAAGAGGACCCCCGCGAATAGCAGCCAAGCAACCAGCAGCGTCCAGAAGATGTTGACGCCTTGGGCGAGCAGGAACGCGATCGCCGGACGCCCTTCGTCCATTGAAACGAGATCGCGGAAGCGGGTCTCGAGACCGATGCAGACGAATGCCAGGGCGAACCACCAGGTGCGCAGGCCCTTCATCAGTCCTTTCGTCGAATCAACGAATTCCGGGCTCAACGCAAATGAGAAGAGCACCGAGGCGGCGATGAATCCGAGGACAAACTTGGGAAACCGCTCCCAGATTATCGAGGCCGATGGTTTCTCGCCGGTTGTCGAGCCCTGCCGAAATGTCCACCAGATCGAGAGGGCAAACGCGGCCAGCCCCAGCATCGCATTCTGTGAGAACTTGACGATCACGGCCGCGTTCATGGCGGATTCGCCGACGATTTCGCCGGCGGCAACCACCGCGCCTGACGTGTCGATCGTGCCGCCGAGCCAGGCGCCTCCGACGATCGGCGAGATCTCGAATTCAGCGATGACCCAGGGCATGACGATCATCATGGGAATCGCCACGATCAGCACGAGCGAAGTGACATAGGAGAGCTTCTTGCGGTCCCCCTGGACCGCTCCGCAGGCCGCGATTGCCGCCGAGACGCCGCAGATCGACACGGCCGTGGCCAACATCGCCGAGAACTCGTCGTCGACCCGCAGCTTCTTGGCGATCCAGAAGCACACGTACCAGATCACCAGGATGACGAAAAACGCCTGGGCCACGCCCAGCATCCCCGCCTGCAGGATCTCGCCGATGAGAATGTTCGAGCCAAGCAGGACCAAGCCGGTCTTGATGTAGTACTCGGTGCGCACCGCGCCCTGCATCCACCGGGGAACCCTGAGCACGTTCGAGATGAACAGCCCGAGCACCAGTCCGGTGATGACGTAGGTCAGGCCCCAGGTCTTCATGCCGGCCTGACCCGCGATGAACTGGGACAGCCATGCGAGCAGGAAGACCGCCGGGAACCCGATGACAAATGTCCGGACGCTGGCACCCATCAACCGGATGCCGCCGATCGCCACGACCAGGAAGAGCGCGCCCAGGACGGCGCTGGCCGCAAGGTTGTCGGGGGCGAACACCGCTCCGAGCGAGTCTGCTGTCCAGGAAAAGCTCGGAAGCGCAGGCTGTACTCCGGCCAAGGCCAGCAAGATGAGCGCGAATCCCAGCCAGCAGGCTACCCAGTCCTCCGACCTAAGCGTGCTGGCGGGATGAGCGGGGGAGTTCGACATGGCTGCAGGCTGTCAGGTAGCCTTTTCCGCCCCGAGTCCGGTATTGGCCCGGACGCTAAGCTCGACGTACTTCGCATCCGCGGACGGCTCGTCCGAGAAAATCGATCCCAGGTAGGCCGCCAGGAAGCCGAGCGGGATGCTGACGATGCCTGGATTCTTGAGCGGGTACCACGTCGATGCCTGGATCATCCGGCGGGCACCCTCGGCGACTTCCGGCCCGTCGATGCCCATGAAGCTGGGGCTCACGAGAATCAGTCCGACCGACGACACGAGACCGGCTGCCAGTCCCCAGACCGCGCCGCGCGTGGTGAATCGTCTCCAATACAGCGAGAAGACGATCACGGGCAGGTTAGCCGACGCGGCGACTGCGAACGCGAGTCCCACGAGAAACGCCACGTTGGCATTGGGTCCCAGTCCGATCGCTATCAAGATTGACAGCGCGCCGACAACGAATGCCGTCCACCGCGCCACACGCACCTCCTCGCCCGGCTTCCGCTCCTTGCCGTGGTGCAGCACGTTGGAATAGAAATCGTGGGCAAATGACGTTGAGGCACTGATAGTTAGGCCGGCCACGACGGCCAGGATCGTCGCAAAGGCAACGGCAGAAATGAATGCGAAAAACACGTCCCCGGCCAGGGCCTGAGCCAGCAACGGGGCGCTCATGTTCGTGCCACCGTTAGCCGTAATTGTGTCGGCCCCGACGATCGTTGCCGCCCCGAAGCCTAGGAACGTCGTCATGATGTAGAACGCGCCGATCAGCAGCATCGCCCAAAACACGCTGACGCGCGCTGTCTTGCCGTCCGGGACCGTGTAGAACCGGATCAAGATATGCGGCAGGCCCGCCGTGCCGAAAATCAGCGCCATGCCGAGCGAAATCAGGTCCAGCGCGCCGTAGGGTGGCTTGAAGTAGAGGCCTGGCTCCATGAAGTTCTGGGTTACCGTCGCCCCGTTGGACTGGAAGGAGACGCTCGCCGCGGCATCGAAGAGCGCGCCGAGGTCAAACCGGAAGTGCGCGAGGACGAGCGTGCTGAGCAGGAAAGTGCCGCTCATGAGCAGGACGGCCTTGACGATCTGGACCCAGGTGGTCGCCAGCATGCCGCCGAACACGACGTACACGATCATCAGGATTCCGACCCCGGTGACGGCCTCTGCATAGCCGATTCCCGAATCCGACAGAAGGAGGCTCACCAGGGCGCCCGCGCCGACCATCTGGGCAATCATGTAGAACGTCGAGACTGTCAGCGTGCTGATCGACGCCCAGGCGCGAACGGGCCGCGCCCTGAGCCGGTACGCGAGGACGTCGGCCATGGTGTACTTCCCGGTGTTGCGCAACGGTTCTGCCACGAGCAGCAGGACGGTGAGGTATGCCACGAGGAAGCCCACCGAGTACATGAAGCCGTCGTAGCCGTAGAAGGCGATCAGGCCCGCGATACCGAGGAACGAGGCTGCGCTCATGTAGTCTCCCGAGATGGCAAGTCCGTTCTGCCAGCCCGTGATGCGCCGTCCCGCGGCGAAGTACGCGCTCTCGCCGGAAGACCTTCCAGCGGCCCAATAGGTGATTCCAAGCGTCGCTACGACGAACGCCAGGAACATGACGAGCGGCAAGGACATTTCACTTGCCTCCCTGGCTTGCCTGTGCCGCCTCGGAGACATCCGAGAGGATTCTCGCCGTCGTCCGATCGAAGCGGTCGGCGTAGCGCATGTAGAGGTACGCAATCGCCCACGCCATCAGGAATTGCGAGAACGCGTAGGCGTACGCCAGGGTCACGTTGCCCCAAAGCCGCCGTGACATCAGGTCCGGCCAATACCCCACGAGCACCGGCAAGGCGAAGTAGTAGACCACGAAAAACACGGTCATCACTACGACGGCGCGCGTCTTCTGGCCGATCATCCGGCGGTAGTCGGGAGATTGATAGATCGGGTCCCAATGATTCATAGCGGAGGACTCAACAGAATACACCCTAGTCGGGCGCCGTTTTGCGGCGATATGGCCCTGACGGCTGATTTCGGGCACCTCGCGGCGGAAAACGTCGGCTCTAGCCTTGCAGTGTCCTGGTATCCGGAGACGTGCCTGCATGCGATCGCAGGCTGATTTCGAAATCCATTGCTTCGGTCGACGCGGCGCCACGGTACGTGCCGGTTGTCGGGGCGGCAAGCCGGGGGTCGACCGAGGCGGCCACAGCGATGTGCCTGTCCGAGACCGCCAGTCCTTGCGATGGGTCGTAGCCGCGCCAGCCTCCGCCGGGGAGAAAGACCTCGGCCCACGCGTGCATGTGGTTCACGTCGGTTCGCGCGCTGTGTTCCGTGTATCCGCTCACGAATCGCGCAGCGATTCCCACCGCCCGGCAGCATTCCGCGAAAAGCACCGCGAGGTCTCGGCAGGCAACCCGGCGCGCCTTCAGGGTCTTGCTTGGCGGCAGCGGACCCCCATGTACTCGCACGACCGTCTTGTAGTTTCGGTAGATCGCTTCGTTCAGGCAGGCCAGGAACTGGAGCGTCCGCCCGCGGGTCCGCTCGACGATGGGCCGGACGAAGCCGGACGCCGCGTCCGAGCCCGGCTCGCATCGCGCTAGGGCGCCTGCAAGGCTCTGCTGCAAGTCGCCTGGATACTTGGCCGGGAGGCGCATCGCGCCGTCCCCGACCACCATGTAGTCGAATGGATCCTCTCGCAGCGTCTCGACCTCGAATGCGATGCGGATGGCCAGCTCCTGCGTCAGGTCCGAGAACCACGCCTGCGCGATGTCGTTGCCTTCCGCATCGACGGCTTCGCTCAGCAACACGGGCTCAGGTTCGATCTCGATCCGGAAGCTCGTCAGACGCTGCCATGGGTCGGAACGAGGCCGCATGCGGATCGCGTGAGGCTCCAAATAGACGGGCTCGCTGTACCGGAACCGGGTCGTGTGGCTTGCAATGAAGCGCATATCCCTTGCCAAGGCTCGCGTCAGCCGTCTCCGGGTTTGGGTTCCGGGAGTTGACCGAGCTTGGCGAACGCTTCCTCGATCCAGTCGGCCGGAAGATTGCGCATGGTCTCGCGCAGATGCTCCTGCCACCAGTTCGAGATTTCCGCCAGGTCCTCCTTCTGATAGCGGTGCTCCACGATACGGAACGTGTTCGGGCAGTACAGCACGACATCGATTGGAAAATCGACATCGGCTGCGCTGATCCGGGTGGAGTCGAACGCCAGGCAGCCCGTCTTGAACGCGTGACGCATCGAATCGTCGTAGGTCAGCGTGCGGTCAAGGATTGGCTTGCCGTATCCGGACGATCCGATGACGTGGTACGGCGTTCCCATGCCGGTGTCGACCCAGTTGCCTTCCGGGTAAATCAGGTACAGCTTGTGGACACCCTCGGCGCACATCTGCCCGCCGATCAGCGCCTTCATGTCGAAGCGCAGACCACTCTCTTCCAGCGATGCCTTGTCTTCCCCGGAAACCCGGCGGACCTGCTCGGTGAACAGATTGACAGCCTGATAGAGCCGCGTGAAGGGCTCTTCCCGCTCCGAGAGCGCCTCTTCGAAGTAGGTCAGCACCTTGTCGCGAACCGAACGCAAGCCCGAGGTCATGATGAACATGGCGCCGCCATCCCTCTCGTAGACGGTGACTTTTCTGGCGGTCAGGCACTCATTGCCCGATGTCAGTCGGGTGTCGGCGATGCCCACCAGCCCGCTCTTGACGTTGATGCCGAGACAGAAGGTCATTCAATTGCGATTCTGGCAGCGTTTGCCCGCGTGGTTAGCTGTGGTGCGAAGAACGACTCGCGCAAGGCCGTGCCGCATTCGTTGAGCTTGGCCTGGATGGAGTCGAGAAACTCGTGAAGGCCTTCGATGATGACCTCTTCTATCGAAGTATAGTCAAGCTCGGCCGCCAACTTGCCGAGACGTCGCTCGGCGGCGTTGCGATAGGTCCCCGAACGGGTGCCGGTGATCGCGTGGAGCGACTCGTTCGCGCGACTGACGCAATTTCGCACCGATCGCGGGAAGTCCGGGTCCACGAGCAGAAACTCGACGGTTGCCTGCATCTGGACCATGCCATGCCGCTGCCTGTACATTTCCAGAGCGCTCGCGGACTGCAATACTGCCGTCCAATGCAGGTCGTCGGTCGGGCTGCCCACTTCGTCCGGAGAAGGCAGCAGCATGAAGTAGCGAATGTCAACGAACCGCGTGGTTTGGTCGGCCCGTTCAGTCAGCCTGCCGATGCGGCTGAAGTGATACGCTTCGGCATGAGACAGCGTAGCGGTCGTGGCGCCTTCGACGCTGTGACTTGCCCGGATCACGTTTCGGAGGAACGCGTGATGCGGAGCGGCCCGCGTCTGGGCGAGATGCTCCACGTAGTGGTAAGCCTCGTTGATCTCGGCCCAGATTGCCGAGGAGAGGATCTCGCGGATCGACCGGGCATTCTCGCGGGCTGCCCTTAGCGACGAGAGAATCGAGTTCGGATTTGCCGCGTCGAAGGTCAGAAACCAGCTGACTTCGTCCTGGTCGGCATCGCTGTAGCGCTTCTTGAAGGCTGCCTCGTCGCCAGTGATCGCCACCAGCGGAGCCCATTGCGCCGGAAGGCCTGGTGGCAGGTCGAGCATCAGGTGCTCGTTGACGTCCACGATGCGAGCCATGTTCTCGGCTCGTTCGATATACCGGCTCATCCAGTAGATGGATTCTGCGACTCGGCTCAGCATCGCGTTCACCATGCCTATGAAGCTGGCCCTCCGCTTGTCGCTTCGACTCCGGATTCCGCCGCGATCACCCAAGTGTCCTTGCTGCCACCACCCTGGGACGAATTCACGACCAGGGAGCCCTTTCGCAGGGCGACGCGCGTCAGCCCGCCCGGCAAGACGTAGACATTCCGACCGTAGAGGATGAATGGCCGCAGGTCGACATGTCGACCCTCCAGGTGGTCCTCGATCAGAGTCGGGACGCGGGAGAGCGACAAAGTGGCTTGCGCGATGTAGTTGCGGCCATCGCTCCGGATCCGCTGCCGGAATTCCTCGTGTTCCCTGGCGCTGGCGTGAGGGCCGATCAGCATCCCGTAACCGCCTGATTCGTTTGCAGGCTTGACGACCATGCTCTCAATGTGGTCCAAGACATGCTCCATCTGCTGCTTGTCCCAGCAAAGGTAGGTGGGAACGTTCGGAATGATCGCGTCTTCGCCGAGGTAGTAGCGGATCATCTTGGGGACGTACGCATAGATGACCTTGTCATCGGCAATCCCTGTTCCCGGCGCGTTCACCAGAGTGACGCGGTCCCGCCGGTAGGCCTCCATCAAGCCCGGAACGCCAAGCATGGAGTCGGCGCGGAACACCGTCGGATCGAGGAAGTCGTCATCGATCCTGCGGTAAATGACGTGGACCCTCTCCAGCCCGGCAGTGGTCCGCATGAAGACGGTATCGTCTTCGACCGTCAGGTCGCGTCCCTCGACGAGTTCCACGCCCATTTGCTGGGCCAGAAACGAGTGTTCGAAGTACGCCGAATTGAACTGACCCGGTGTGAGGACCGCCACCTGCGGTGGGCCCGACGTGTCCGGAGCGACATCCTTCAGCATCGCAAGGAGCCGGCCGGGGTAGTCACTCACGGGACGCACGCCGAGTCCCTGGAAAACTCTTGGAAAGGTGCGCTTGAGCACCGCACGGTTCTGCAGCACGTACGAGACCCCGGAAGGTACTCGCAGGTTGTCCTCGAGCACGTAGACCTGCCCGTCGCCGTCGCGAACCAGGTCAGTCCCGGTGACATGGCACCACACGCCCCGCGGCGGCGCGAGGCCCACGCATTCCTTGCGGAAGCCCTTCGCCGAGAGGATGAGCTCTTCCGGAATGATCCCGTCCTTGACGATCCGCTGGCCGTAATAGATGTCGTCAAGGAAGAGGTTCAGGGCTCGGATCCGCTGTTGCAGTCCCCGCTCGATCCAGGCCCACTCTTTTGCCGTCACGAGTCGCGGTATCAGGTCGAACGGCAGAATGCGCTCTTCTCCGGCGTCGTCTCCGTAGACATTGAACGTGATACCCATGTGCATCAGGTTCCGCTCGGCAGCCCTTTGCCGCCGGATCAGGTCTCCCGGGGGCAGCGAATTGATCCGATCGACCAGACTCTTGAAGTCATTGCGCGGGGATCCGTCGGCGAGGAACAACTCGTCGTAGAAGCTTTCGGTCTGGTACGAATCAAGCTTCATTGCTTTGCCTTGCTCTTTCCAGACGGCGCCTCACATCCCGGATTCTAGTAGTCCGATTCATAGGCTACCGCAGTGCCGCCAAGATTGAGATGGTCGCCATCAGGCTCAGTTCATCAAAGCACCCCGCTGCAATTCAGAGCGTCTTGTGCCTGGCTTGATCAATGATTCTGCGAATCACTGCGCGCGACGTTACCGCCCACCTCGTCATCGATCCAGCTCGTCTTGGCCCTTGCTGCGACGATGGCGGCACTGGGCTCGGCAGCCATGGCTTGGCTTGGCGAGAGGTTCCGTGCCGGTGAATTCACCGAGGACAATGGGGATTCGGACTCGATCGCCCGCCAGGCGAACCCGGTCCGCAACTCCCGGGGAGGGCATCACGGCACGGCCGGCTCCTCCTCCGCAGCCTCGAGCCGTGTTCTCTCCCACAGCCAGCGGGCCGCCCGTTGCGGCGATTCCCTGTCGATTTCCACGAGTCGGTTCGCTGCTCGCATGGTTCTGTCATCAATTCGGTTCACCAGGCCCAACAGCACCTCGACCAACGCGCGGTTCTGGGATGCCTCCGGCGATACGAGGAGGATTGCGTCGTATGGCGGAAAGGCTTGCCGGTTGTCGTCAAGGATGACAAGGTCGCCTTCCGCCATCCTCCCGTCAGTGGTGTAGGCGATGATCGCGTCGACCTGGCCCTCGTGCAGCGCGTCCCATGTGTAGATCGCTTGCATCGGTCGCGTCGAGAGCGACTGGAGGCCGTAGATGTCCCGTACTCGCTCCCACTCAGGCCGCCCAAAGACTTCGGGATCGCCGGCGATGTCGAAATCTCTGCCAGACAGGTCCGCGATGGTACGGATCCCCAGGCTCCGGGCCTGTTCGCCCCGCATGGCGACGGCGTAGTTGTTCTGGAACCCGAGCGCGCCGACTGACAGAACAGCGTGTTCTTCTAGCAAGAAGCTGGCCGATTCGACACGGGTCCGCATGCGGGATGCTGGTTCGTCGCGTTTCATCAGGGTCGCCCAAACCGTGCCGCTGTAGTCGACATAGCAATCGACGGCGTTTTGCCTGAGAGCGTCGAAGAGGATCGTCGATCCCATGCTGGGCCGGTCCTCGACTGTCGCCCCGGAAGCCTCCAACTGCATGCCGACCACCTCGCCAAGGATTAGGTTTTCCACGAACCACTTCGAGCCGACGGTGAAGTGCTGGCCAGCCAGGGGGAATGCGGTCTCTTCCACGGCTTCGGCCTCGGCCGGCATCGTTTCCGCGCGGGCACCGCCGCCCGCGACCGACCGTGGCCAGAGTGCTCCCGCCGTAGTCGCCAGCAAGGCCAGTACCAGCACCGTCCCCGCTGCTCCCGCTACTGCCCGGCGCCGGGACCGTACCGCGTTCTCGACGACTTGCAGCGCCTGGTCCAGGACGATGGCCAGCATCGCCGCGAAGAAACAGCCGAACAGGGTCGTGGCGTGATTGCGTGTCTGCAGGCCGGTGAAGATGTACGTGCCGAGCCCACTCGCTCCGACTGCAGTCGCCAGTGTCGTGGTCCCGACGGTCCATACCGTTGAAGTCCTCAGGCCGGCGAGGATCACGGGAAATGCGAGCGGGAAGCGGACCTGGAACAGTATCTGCCGCTCGCCCATACCCAGGCCTCGGGCGGCTTCAACCAAGCGCGGGTCGGTTCCGGACAGACCCGTGACCGTGTTTTGCAGCAGCGGCAGCAGGGCGTACACGGTCAAGGCGGCGAATGCCGGGGCAAACCCGATCGAGCCGCCCAGCAATGGCACCATCAGGGCGAGCAGAGCCAGGCCAGGAATCGTCTGCATCACGCCAACCACCGCCAAGCTCAGATGTTTCCAACGGGGCCTGCGGTCGACAAGCAGCGCGATGCTCAGGGCCACGATCGAGGCGGTGACGACCGCACACAGCGAAAGCAGCAAGTGCCATGAGAGCAGGTTCGGAAGGTCGCGCCAGTTCTGTGACAGTTCCGTCATGAGCCCAGTAGCTCTCTCCAGGTCTCCGCCTGTCGGCGTGGAGTGGTCAGCAATTCCTCGATCTCCGCGTTTGCCGGTGTCTTGGAAATCTCCGCGGGAGTGCCGATCTGAACGAGCCGCCCGTGCGAGAGGATCGCGATGCGGTCGGCAAGCAGCAGCGCTTCCGAGATGTCGTGGGTCACCACGACCGCAGTGAACCCCAGTTCCTGCTGGAGGGCGAGAAAGTCCGCCTGCAGCCCTTCCCGCGTAAGCGGGTCAAGCGCTCCGAACGGCTCGTCCATCAGGACCAGCGACGGCTTCGCGATCAACGCACGCGCCACTCCGACCCGCTGCTGCTGGCCGCCCGACAGGCTTCCCGGAAACCGATCTCGAAACTCGGCCGGATCCAGGCGCACCAGGTCCAGCACTTCGTCGATGCGTCCCGAGGTGCGCTCCTCGGCCCAGCCCAGCAGTCTCGGGACGGTGCCGATATTCTCCGCAACCGTCCAGTGAGGAAACAGAGCTGCGCCTTGCAGGACGTACCCGATCGACAGGCGCAGGGCGACCGGCTCGATCTCCGCCGTGTTTCGGCCGGCAACCTCGATTCTCCCGGTCGTCAGCGGGACGAGACGGTTGATGCTCCGCAGCAGGGTCGTCTTGCCGGATCCGGAAGCGCCCAGCAACGCCAGGATCTCACCTGACTCGGCCGCCAGGTCGATATCGTGCAGAACCGCGACCGGCGGATCGCCGAGGCTCACGCTGGCACGATCTAATCGCAGGCTGCTCATCGCTGTCCTGGCTCAAGCCTGCGCAGCGATTTCCGCGTTCGTGGATCCATGCCGCAACGGCAACGGTGCGCGCCGCCGGACTCGCCCTGACAGATCCCGCCACGGCGAACAGTATCGAACACCCTAGCATGGGGCGCCGAGCCAGCGGATCTTCGATCGCTAGGTCAGGCGAAATAGACCAGCATGAATACCGTGCCGGCTCCGAGCAGCCAAGCCCACGGCCGCTCGCTCCGCCAGAACGCCCGCGTTGGCTCTGTTCGGGCCGCCATGTGACCTTGCCACGTGTAGCGGTCGTCAGTCGATTCCGGCCGCCCCTTGAGAATCAACAGTACGGCGAAAGCGAACACCGTCGTTATGGCCGTGCGATGCAAGAAGTTCATCTCGGGTCCGAGAACCGCTCTTGCCGCCGAGGCGAGCGGCGACGAACCGGGGGCCCAAGCGCCGTAGCCCCACTGGAGAGCGAACGAAAAGACCGGCGAAAGCAACATCGCCCAGAACGAGCCAGTCGCCGAGGCGCCCCGCCATAGAATCCCTCCGAGAAACGCGATGGCGATGCCCGGAACGAAATGCCCTAGCTGCGCGGGCACCTTGAGGAAGAAGTTGTCGGCGGCATCGTCGGTGTAGATCACGGCTGCGATGCCGGCCGCGCCGACCACGTACGCCAGGATCGTCGCCCGGCCGACGAGAATCAGTTTCCGGTCGGAAGCGGACGGGTTGATGTAGCGCTTGTAGAAGTCGAACGTGAACAGCGTCGCGCCGGAGTTGATCATCGAGTCGATCGTCGAGAGGATTGCTCCGATCAAGCCGGCGGTGATCAAGCCCACCAGGCCGTAGCCTGCTGGAACGATCATTTGCACCAGCAGCGGGAAGGCATCGTCAGGCAAGGGCAAGGCTGCGAGTTCGCCGGCGGCAAGCCGCGACTCGAACAGGAATCCGGCCGCCACTCCGGTGGCGATCGAAACGAACGGGATCACGAGCTTCAGGAATCCCGCGGCCAGGATGCCCATGCGGGCATCAAACTCCGTGCGTGCTGCCAAGGCGCGCTGCGCGATGAACTGATTCGTCGACCAGTAGAAGAGGTGGATGATCAATAGCCCGCTGAACACCCCCGTCCACGGCAATTGCGGGTGGTCCGTCGGCAGGTAGAGGTGGAACTTCTGCTCCGCCGCCGGCAACGCGGCGTCCTTGGCAAGGAGCCCGCCCAGCCCGCCGATCTCCGGCTGCGAGAACACCAGCACGGCAACGAACGTCCCGGCCAGCAGCAACAGCGTGGACTGCATGACGTCCGTCCAGATCACGGCCTTGAGTCCTCCCACGATCGTGTACGTGGCTGTGACAGTGGCGAAGATCAGGATCCCGGAGGTGTATCCGATCTCGAGCGGCGTGCCGTCGAGCAAGTAGCTCAATGCCCTCGCGCCGATATAGAAGCCCAGGGCCATGCGAACGAAAACGATCGATAGAATGCTGTACGCCGAGTACAGCACGCTGCTGCGCTCGTCATAGCGCTTGGCCAGGTATTCCGACAGCGTGTACACGCCCATGGCGCGATACAGGGGCAGGAAGATGAATGCCAGCATCAGCAGCGCGGCGATCGCGCCGTACTCGAAGTGCGCCTGGGCGAATCCAATCGAGTATCCGATTCCGAGCATGCCGACCAGGTGCTCTGCGCTGACATTGGTCCCGAAGATCGAGCCCGCGACGCCCCACCAGGGCACCGTCCGTCCCGCCAGAAAGAAGTCCTGCGCGCTGTCCTCCTTGCGGCCTGCCCAGAGGCCGATCGCCAGGACGATCAGGATGCTTGCGAGGAAGATGGCGATATCGACCGCCGTAAGTGGAATCGGCACGGATCAAAGGGTAGCGCAGTTGCTCGCCGCCGAAGCTACCAGATTCCGATCAGCTTCCACCACAGGCTGCCGACCGAGCACCACACGAGCACGTTCCAAACCGCAACCGCGATCCCGGCCGTCCACCATTGCTTGAAACTGGCATAGCCCTGGGAGTAGAAGATGGGCGACGGCACCGTACCGTAGTGGGTCAGGCCCGCCGAGAGGTTCGCGAGACAGATCAGCAGGTAGACGGTCAACCCGAGGGGCGCGCCCTGGTCGAGAAGCAGTAGCAGAAACACGGGGAACAGCGTCAGGAAGTGCATCGTGATGCTGGCCAGGCCGTAGTGCGCGAAGAAGTAGATCGGCAGGGCGATGGCCAGCATCGGGAGCCAGGGCATGTCTCCGAGAGCCGCGCCGATGGTGGCGGTGAGGGCGCTGGGAACGCCTGCGTCGCTAAGCGCCCGGCCGAGCGTGATGACCCCGCCGTACCAGATCATGATGTCCCAGACAACGTGCTGTCGAACGGCGTCACGCCACTTCAGAATCCCGGTAAGCAGCAGGACACAGGTGCCGGAAACGGACGCGAGAGCCACGGGGATCGAATGCATGCTGGATGTGATCCAGAGTCCGCAGACAATTCCGACAATGCAGATCGTCGTCCACCCGCGAGCCCCCATCCCTCCGAGCTTGCGCAGTTCTTCGGATGCGAATTCCTTCGCATGGGGCGTGTGGTGGATCTCCGGCGGCAGCAGTTTGCCGACGATCCAGACCAAGCCGAGGATGCTTACCAGTCCGGGGACGATGCCGGCGGCCGCCCACCTGGCCCAGGTCAGTTCGTAGCCTGCCAGGCTGTCCGCGAGTTCGACGGCAATGAAATTGCCCGCTTGGCCGGTCAGAAACGTCGCTGTTGCCACGATTTCGCCCTGGTACACGGCCACCATCAGGAAGGTGCCGAGCAGCTTGGCAGTGGAACCGGGACGCGAACCGTACAATTCCGCCATGCTGCGGGTGATCGGCATGATCACCCCGCCGGCCCGTGACGTGTTCGACGGGATCATCGTCGCGAGAGACAGGTCGCTGAGGATCAGGGCATACGCTACGCCACTTGAATTCGCCCCAAAGAAACGTACGAACAACAGCGCCACCCGCTTCGCAAGCCCCGTCTCGATCAGGACGTGGGCGATCAACAGGGCCCCGACCACCAGCCACACCGAGGGAGTCGCGAATCCGGAAAGAGCCGTTTCGAGGGTCATCGTGCCAGTCCAGACCGCCGCGACGAGGGCCAGGAAGATCACGGCTCCGCCCGGAAGCGGCCGCAGGATCAGGCCTGCGATGGCCGAGCAGAACACGCCGAGCAGCTTCCACCCGTCCTCGTCTACGGACTCGGGCCTCGGCAGGAGCCAGTACGCGGCGAGTCCGACCGCGACCACGACCGCGATTCGGCGCAGGTCCGGCATTCCGGCAAGCTGCTGCTGTTGGGGCATGGGCGAGGATCCTGGTCGATCGGCCCGCGGGGATTCCGCGCGCCTCTTGGAGAGAGCGCTGTCAGACCACGGAAAGCGTTTCGGAGTCCCAGCCGACCTTGCGGCCTTCGCGGATGGAGATATTGGCGAGCTGGACGATCAGCGCTGCCTGGAAACCCTTGTCCATCGTCGCCCTCGGGGTCTCGCGAGTTCGGACGCAATGGAGGAAATTCATCACATGGTCGATCGTAGCCTGCGCGAATCCTCCGGGCTGCTCCTTGGCGAAGGCAGCCGTCTCGGGTGAGGTGCTCGGGTAGATCCGCAGGAACTCGCGCCCGATGTCCATGCGTGCCTGAGAACCGTCGTAGGCATTGAGCTGGTCAGCACGCGAAGCGTAACGCATCGCGTTGTAGTTGATGGTGAAGACCGCCATGAATCCGTCCGGGTATTCCGCCGCCACGACGACTGATTCGGGCTGGTCCATGCCCTCGACATGCGGCTTGAGGGCGGTTGCGTTCACCGAGACGGGATAGCCCGCATCCATGATCAAGTGGATCGAATCGAAGATGTGGCAACCCTGGTCCTGGGCGATGCCGCCCGAGTAGGCGGCCAAGCTGCGCCAGTTGAAGAAGACCAGCGGGTCCTCGGGCACGCTCGGCGCGGGGCCGACCCAGGCGGGCCAGTCGATCGGGCCTCGGAACGGGTCCCGGCGCGGCTCGGTACGCGAGTTGAGCCAGTAGGTCCTGACCATCCGCACCCGGCCCAGGTCGCCGGCGCGACGCGTGTCGCGAGCCTCGAGATAGAGATTGTAGCTGCGGCGCTGCATGCCGACTTGGACAATTCGATCCGACCGCCGCTGCGCCTCGACCAGTTCCTTGCCTTCTTCCGGGGTGTGGCAGAGCGGCTTCTCGACATAGATGTCCTTGCCCGCCGCCATCGCGTCCAGCGTCATTCGGTGGTGCCAATGCTCAGGAGTCGCGATCAGAACGGCGTCCACATCCTTGTCGTCGAGAACCTTGCGGTAGTCGCGATAGGCCCGCGTGCCGGGACCCGCTGCCGAGAGGCCCTCTTCGAGATTGGGCTCGTAGATGTCGCACACGCCGTGCACCTGGAGGTTCGGATCACGCTTGAACTCCGACATCACGCGGCGCCCGCGTCCTCCCGAACCGATCAGGGCGAGCCGCACACTCTCGTTCGGCGACTGGGCCAAAGCCGCTCCCGCCGTTGACAGAAAAAAGATTCGCCGGTCCATCGCACCGAAGATTCTCGCACATCGGTTTGCCGGTTCTTGCCGTCGGGTCCCCCGACTTGGTCGAGACGTCGGCGTGAGAGCCGATCCCGAGTCGTGAAGCCACTTGATTGGCTCACAATGGAAGCATGTCTTCCGAAAGCGGCTCTTCCGACGCCTTCGCGTCGCGGAAGGCAACGCTCATCGCGACGGCGCTGGCCATCGCGTGCGTGGCGATTCCGTTCTGGTTCTGGATCGACACGTGGTTCGGCAAGTCCTTGACCGACGCGCAGATCGAAGAGTACCTGACGGATGCCGAGCGGCCCCGCCGGGCGCAGCATGCCCTGGCGCAGATCTCCGAGCGCATCGCGGCCGGTGACGAATCCGTCAAGGTCTGGTACCCCAGGGTGCTCGAGCTCTCCCGGCACGAGCTGCCCGAACTGCGTCTCACCGTCGCGTGGCTCATGGGCGACGATCCGTCCAGCGAGGAGTTCCACCAGACGCTGAGAATCATGGTCGGAGACCCGCACCCGATGGTGCGTCGCAACGCCGCTTTGGCCCTGGCGAATTTCGGCGATCCCGGCGGGCGGGCCGAGATGCGCGGCATGCTCCAGCGTCACCGTCTGGAGAGCACGCACGCCGGCACGGTCATGAACCGGCTGGAACCGGGAGACAGCTTCGATGCTGGCGCGCTCCTGGTGAGGATTCAGCCAGACGGCGGGGGCGAGCCCCTGGACGTTCGCGCGGAACTCCCCGGAATCCTAGACCGCCAGCTGCATGCTGACGGAGACCGAATCGGTGCCGGCGAGGCCGTCACGGTCGTGCGGCCGGAATCGACACATGTGCTGCAAGCCCTGCTGGGTCTGTACCTTGTCGGGACGCGCGATGACATCGAGCTGATCCAACCGTACCAGCGGCCGCGCGACGGATTGTCGGCGCAGGTTGCGCAGCAGGCGGTCCTCACTCTGGAGCGGATCCGCAGCCGCGCCGCCGATCAGGCGTCCAAGCCGTTGACGGACGGCTCGATCTGATCCAGGGTGACGATCTCGTAGTTGTCGGGGTCCTGCACGATGCGGCGCACGAGCGCCACGTGCATCGCATGCCCTCCGCATGTCGCGACGACTCTTCCAATCAGCGGATGCCCCACGAGTGAGAGGTCGCCGATCAGGTCCAGGCACTTGTGCCGGCACGGCTCGTCCGCGAACCGCAGACCGCCGTCGTTGAGCAGCGCCCCGCTGTCGGCGAAGCAAACTGCGTTCTCCAGCGAGCCTCCCCGGATCAGGCCTGCGTCGCGCATTGCGGCCAGTTCGCTCTCGAACCCGAACGTGCGGGCCGGCGCGACTCCCGAGAGGTACGCCTCCGGGGTCACCGCCATCGCGAGCCGCTGGTCGCCGACCATCGGATGGGGGAAGAACGTTTCGCACTGGACCGAGAAGCCCTCGGCAGGCTCGATGGACACGCACTTGCCGCTGTCGGCCACTTCGACACGCTTCCGGATGCGCATGTAGCGCCGCTTGCGCCGCTGCCGTTTGAAACCCGCTTGGCTCAGCATGTCCGCGAATGCGCGGGAGCTGCCGTCCTTGATCGGCACTTCGAGGTTGTCGATCTCGATCCGCACGTTGTCGATCCCCAGGGCGTAGAGGGCACTGAGCAGGTGCTCGGTCGTGGACAGGAACACGCCCTGGTACAACAACCGCGTGGCGAACTCAAGCTTGGCGACATGGCGCCAGCTGGCGGGAATCTCGAAATCGTCCAGATCCGTTCGAACGAAGACCAGTCCGGTCCCGGCCTTGGCGGGCATCAGCCGCACGGAGGCGTCAACGCCGTAGTGCAGTCCGATGCCGCTGGTGGACACCGGGTTCCGAATCGTGTGCTCGAACAGGGACTGGCAATTCTCGGTGGGCCAAGGCACCTGCTGAACCGCCGCCATGGACTCTTGATAACAGATTCCCGCGAGGCGCGCAAGTTATTGCAATTTCAGGACTTTAATACACAGTGGTGTGTCACTTTCACACCACTCCTTGCCTAGATCACGCCGTACAGCCGCCCGCGGTTGAGGAGTTGCAGCGGATCGAAATCGGCTTTCACGCGCTGCATCACCGCGAGTTCGTTGCCTGAAGCGTCCCAGGCAACGACCCCGGCCCTGGCTGCATCCGATGCGGCTTCCAGGGTTGCGTGTATCCCCTCGCTTCGCAGCCTGCCGATCGCGAGCCGGGCGGATTGGGCGTCCGGCGCCAGCAGGTGGCCGGTTGCATTGCCCGCCCGCAAGACAGCGCCGCAGCCGGCGTCGCCCGCCGCGGCAAGCAGTGTGCCCAGGCGTGTTGCGACGGTGGAGACCCGGACGGAGGCTCCTTCGGGATTCGCCTCGAGCCACCGCGGAACGCATTCCCGCACGGCCTCCCATGCTTCCGCCCCGACTGCATCGGCGTCGGAGCCTGCCCTGGCCGCCAAGCTCTCGAGTCCGCTTCCGTAACGGCTGGCAGCCGCGGAGCTGCCGGAGGCCTCGACCAGGAGCGTATGGGAGTCGCCCAGTCCAGCGGCGCTGGCGGCGGCCGGATTCAGCCAGTCGATCGCAACGGGCTGCAAGACGCTCTCCAGAATCGCTTTTCGCAAGTCGAGCAGAGCATCGACCGACGGTGCCTGGAAGCGTCGCGTTACCGAGGTTTCCGGCATGGGGAAAACCTTGAAGTTCGCCGACGCGATGACCGCCAGGGTCCCGAAGGACCCGATCATGAGCTTGCCCATGTCGAGGCCGGTGACGTTTTTCACCACCATACCGCCCGAACTGACGAGCTTGCCGTCCATCGTTGCGAAGCGCATTCCGATGGCCATGTCGCGGGCCGTGCCGTAGCGTCTTCGTCGCGGACCGCTCGAATTCGCGGCCAGGATGCCGCCCACTGTCGCGTTGGATGCGAAGGGGGGATCGAGCGGCAGGATCTGGTTGTTGTCCGCGAGGATGCGGCGGAGTTCCGTGAAGCGCATGCCCGCTTCCACGCTGACGGTCAGGTCGGCAGGCTCGTACGCCAGGAGGCGGTCGAGACGGCTTGTCGTCAGGCGGTACCGGGCCGCTGCGACGGGACCTCCGACCAGGCGTTTCGAGAACGAGCCGCCGGTTTCGACGCTCGCCTGCTCGTCACCGCAAAGGCGCAAGGCGGCCTGCAGCTCCTCGACGGTCGTGGGCGCAAGCGGTTTGGGCATTTGAAGTGCTAGTGCGGTGCGGTGGAAGCGAACCCAGACCGCCCTGGGGCGGACCGGCCCTCCGCGCTGCCGAATTGAGGACAGCCGGCCAGGTCACATCAACTGTTCAAAGATCGCGAAGTCTCCGGGGTTCCACGCCTGAGCGATCACGTACAGCTTGCCGTTCGCCTTGTGCAGGACGGCGTTGTGCACGTGCTGGAATTTGTCAAGTCCGAGTTCGGCCTTCGGCATGATCGTCGAAACCAGTTTGTCGTTCTCAAGGATGAAGATCGGAGCGCCTGCCGCGCGGTCCGCACCGTGCAGCGCACCGACCACGCCCAAATTATCGAGGTAGTCGACATCGCAAGGGTAGGAGCCCAGCGGCAGCTTCAGCGTGGAAATGTATTGGCCATGACGGGTGAATCGGTCGATCTCGGCGTTCGGGCGGTCCGCGACGTCTACGCGCTGGGTACCGGCCGGAACCGTGATGCCATGGCCAGTGCCGAACTGGCCCGGCCCGCTACCCTTGCCGCCGAAGGCCAGGTCGTACCAAGCCATCTGGAGCGGGTTCGTGGCAGTGATCTTCGCGGTCAGGACGTAGTCCAGCGCCGAATACCCCGTCGCCACGTACAACAGGCTGCCGAGTTGGTCGACATCAGTCGGGACGAAATTGCCGCGGCCGTAGAAGTACCTGGTGGCGGTCGGAAATCCCAGGTCCTTGGTTCCGTCCGGTGCGCCGAGGGTGTGCTCGAGGTTGCCCTGGAGGTCGGTCGTGTAGACCGACGCCGATCCATTGCCGGGGAACGAGAGATGTGCCCCGCCATCCGCGTCGTACCAGATCGTCGCGTTGTGCATGTTGTGCGGCTTCATCGCGCTATCTGTCGACAGCATCTGTGTGTCTCCCAGATCCGCAGCGACTTGAATGATCCCCGCGCCAGGCAGCGCGAAATAGACTTCGCCGCGTCCGTCACGCCGATCCACGGCGAAACCGCCGTGAGCCTTCTCGAGGACATCCTGCGCCGCTTGCGGCAGATGGCTGCCGGTGTACGCGACCTTAAATTGATACTTGCCCTGGCCGCTGGTCAGGTGATTGTCCGCGACCGTCGACAGCGGAACGAAACCGGCCGACCATGCGAGCGTCAGCAGCGCTGCAAATAGAGCCGAGAAGACTATGCGTTGCATGGGGATTTACCTCGCATCTACTGTACACGACCGCCACATCTGGCGGCAGCCATTGCAGGGTCTGTAGCGGGAGGCAGCTTCGACGCGAGCCGACTGGCTCATTCGAGGACTGGAAAGGATTCCCGGGCGGGCCGCAATGTCGTAAGATCTTTAGACAGCTGCCTGTCTCTTAAATATGCACTTGACGTTTAGGCGGAACGCGAGTGAGATTGCTTCACTACCTGGAGATTCAGAACTTCAAGCGTTTCGGCGCCAAGCAGAGGATCGAACTCGACCATCCGGCTGTCCTGACCGGGCCGAACAATTGCGGTAAGACGACGGCGGTCCAGGCGATCGCGCTTTGGTCGCAGGCGGTCACGACTTGGTTCGACAGCAAGGGCAAGGCGCCCCCTACCGAACCGACATCGACTTCGCTCAACAGGCTTAGCATCGTCTCCGTCCCCGTCCAGCGCACGCGCGAGCTCTGGCACAACATGGACGTGCGCAGGGGCAACCAGGAAATCCCCCTTCTGATCACCCTGGGCGTCCTGCACGAGAACGAGATCGTGCCTGTCACCATGCGGTTCCGAAACCACGGCGACGACCTCGTTTACTGCACGCCCGACGAAGCGAGCCTTGCCCGGCCGGAGGTGATTGCGACCGCGGCGGAACTTGATGTCGAACTGGTCTACCCCATGGTAGGGATCGAGACCGAAGAGCCGGTTCTCCGCCCGGGCAGAGTCAAGGTGCTGCTGGGGCAGGGCCGGACTGGGCAGGTGTTGCGGAACCTGTGTTTGTCCGTGTTCCAGAACGCTCCCGAAGACTGGTTGCGAATCGTGGAATTGATCGAGCGCTTGTTCTCGATCGATCTCGGGGCTCCCGGCGAGACCGCGCGCGGCAGCATCGAGCTCTCCTACCGGCAGCCTAGCCTCAGGGATCCGGCGGATGTAGCGCTCGCGGGGCACGGGCTTCACCAGGTGCTGTTCATGCTGGCGTACCTCTACTCGCATCGTCGTAGTGTCCTCCTGGTCGACGGGCCCGACGCCCATTTGGAGCTCGTACGGCAGAAGCAGCTCTATGTCCTGCTGAAGGAGATCGCCTCCCGCAATGAGTCACAGGCCGTGATCGCCACGCACTCGGATGTTGTCCTCGAAGAAGCGCGCGAACGAAACCTCACGCTTCTCGTGGACGGGCAGGCCACCGATATTGCGGCTAGGCCGGGCATCCACAGCGCCCTCAGGAAGTATGGATCCCAACATTGTGCGAGAGCCCGCCAGGCCGGATACGTGCTCTACGTGGAGGAAGGCACTGACCTTGATATCCTGCGCGCGCTGGCCAAGCGACTGCAGCATCCTGTCGCAGAGGCCTTGAACGGGCGCATCAACGCATTCTACGTGCGAAGCCGTTCCTCGCACTACGACCTGGATTCGGAACTTGAGCGCCTGGAGGGCAACTACGGTGTCGTACCGAAAGAACACTTCGAGGGGTTGAAGTCGATTTTTCCCGATTTGAGGGGTCTTGCGATCCTGGGCAATGACGGCAAGCGGCGGTTGGACGTGGAAGACAACGGTCTCCAGATCGCCTATTGGAGCCGTCGCGAGAGCGAGAACTACTTCGTCACACCGACGGTTCTGAAGGCGTTTGTCGACAACGTGTACGAGGGCGCTCCGCTCTTCGCGGAACACCGGGACGAGATTCTCGACGGATTAGTCCGCGCTCGCGTGTTCGGCGGTCGCGACACCGACTTCGCCAGGTGGCAGGAACTGAGCCCGGAGGCAGGGGGGCAGGCTTGGGATCTGAGCACGAAGGATTCCAAGGTGAGCGAGATCGCCGAGGAGTACTTCCGCCGCCTGGGCTCCCAGATGGGCCAATCGACTCTCCTGACCAAGAACGACCTGCACCGGCTGGTTGCTTTCGTGGACCCCGTCGCGATTCCTGGAGAGGTTTCAGCCAAGCTGGACTTGGTTGACGCGCTCGTCGCCCATCCGGGCTCCAAACGGCGCGTTTCCTGGGAGGAGCATGTCCCCATCCTGGAGTCTTGATTCCGGTGCGGATGGCTGCGAGGACGCTAACGCTCTCATGCGGCCCCTGCCGCAGCGAAGCGTGCGATTCACCCCTGGCGGCAAGCGTTGGTTTACTCGCACGGCTCCCGGCAGCATAACGCCACGAAATGCCGCGGTCTTTGCTCGGGGCGAAAACGCGTAGTGATACCATCGCAGTAGCATTCCGATGGCTCGGGCTTGGTGCGCGCGCGGAGCGCGTATTGAGTCGGGCTGCAGTCTGCATCGAGAGGTTCACGCCATGTCCGCACCAAGCCTCGCGCCGGTCGACACCAGTGCCGAGTGGAGTCACTTGCCGTCCGACATTCGCGAGGAGATCGATGTCTTCGAGACCGAATTGCGCCGGGTTCGGTCGGGCTTGGTCGACGAAAAACTGTTTACCGAATTCCGTCTGCGGCACGGGGTGTACGGCCAGCGCCAGGACCGCGTGCAAATGCAGCGCATCAAGGTTCCGATGGGCAGGCTCGACCCGGACCAACTCGTTGCCCTGGCCGACATCGCCGAGGAGTACGCCGTGGGCGTGTTGCACGTCACGACGCGCCAGGACTTCCAGTGCCACTTCGTGGACATCGGCGACACGCCGAACCTGATGCGCCGCCTGGCGGCCGTGGGGATCACCACGCGCGAAGCCTGCGGCAACGTGATCCGCAACGTCACCTGCTGCCCGCAAGCCGGGGTGTGCCAGGACGAGCCGTTCGAAGTGGCGCCCCACGCGCACGCCATGGCCTACTTCATGCTCCGTCACCCCGATGCGCAGAATTTCGGCCGCAAGTTCAAGATTTCCTACTCCGGTTGCGAGAGCCACGCCTGCGGCCTGGGACGCATGCACGACATTGGCGCGGTCGCCAGGGTACGGGACGGCGTGGAAGGATTCCAGGTGCTCGTCGGCGGAGGTCTCGGCGCCCTGCCGCACCAGGCGAAGGTCTACAGCGAGTTCATGCCCGCCAGCGAGATGCTACCGCTCGCGCAGGCGATTTCACGGGTGTTCGCAAAGCTCGGGGAGAAGAAGAATCGCGCCAAGGCCCGCATGAAATTCCTGATCGCCAAGCTGGGCATCGACGAGTTCCGCCGATTGGTCGAAGAGGAGCGCTCACGGCTGCCGCGGGATGTTCGCTGGGAGAGCGAGCTGCGCGAGGCCACGGGTGCCATGCAGGACAAGCCGCTCAAGCCGCCCTCAAGCCTGCAGCTCCCGGAGAGTCCCGACCCGGGCCTGCTCGAGTGGCTGGAACTCAACGTTCGGCCCCAGCGGCAAGACGGCTACTCGATGGTGAACGTCTTCCTCCCGCTCGGAGATATCACATCGGAAGAGGCCCGTGATTTCGCCCGGCTCTCGCGGGAATACGTCAGCGGCACCTTGCGCACGACGGTGGACCAGAACCTGCTCATGCAGTGGGTCTCGAACGCAGACCTGCCCGGTCTCTACGCCGGTCTCAGGGAGATCGGCCTGGCGGAATCCGGTGCCGGCCGGCTCAAGGACGTGGTGGCGTGTCCGGGGACTGATTCCTGCAAGCTGGGAATCACCGCCTCGCGCGGCCTTGCGGCCCACCTGCACAAGAAGTTCGCCAACGGGATGAGTGACATCGCGCATCGCTCCGACCTCAAGATCAAGATCAGCGGCTGCTTCAATTCGTGCGGACAGCACCATATCGCCGACATCGGATTCTTCGGTTCCGTGCAGCGCAAGAAGAACGACACGGCGCCGGTCTTCCAGGTCACCGTCGGAGGGTCGACCCGCAACAACGCCGAGTCCTACGGCTTGGCAATCGGCAAGATCCCGTCCCAGAACGTGGATCGCGCAGTGACCAGGCTCAGCGAGTTCTACAGCCGGGAGAAGCAGGGCGGTGAAACGCTAAGCGACGTCGTGGCCCGTCTCGGCAAGACGCGCGTCAAGGAGGAGTTGGCCGAACTCATGGTGCTTCCGACCTTCGAGGAGGAGCCCGGCTATTACAAGGACATCCGCCAGCCCTGGCAGTACCAGCGCTCGATCGGCGTCGGCGAGTGCGCCGGTGAGGTGGTCGACCAGGCCGAGTTCATGCTCGAGGATGCCGAAAGGATCCACTTCGAGGCCACTCTCGACCTAGAGAAGAACCACTACGGAGACGCCTCGGCAAAGGCCTTCGCGGCTTGCAAGAACGCCGCCGACGCCCTGCTGTTCACCAAGGGTCTCTGGCTGTCCGACAAGTACGACACGGTTGCCGAGTTTCGCAAGCATTTCCACGACACGGGCATCTTCTACAAGCCGTTCGCCGATAATTTCCTGCGCACGGCCGGGGAAGGCCCGAGCGGGGATCCCGAACAAGCGCGGCTGCGGGTCGAGGAAGCGACCCTGTTCATCGAGGCTGCCCACGGCGTGTATTCCCAGGCCACCGCATTCTAGGACCCCTCAGGCCGCATGATTGACGCCCTCCAGAGGATTGACGTCAAGCAATTGCTTGACGCTCCGGCCAACCCCGACCTCGACGCCTTCCTGTTGATCTTCAACCGCTGGCGGCAGCAGGACGACCATCCGTCCGATTGGGTTGACCTGGCGGACTACGCTCACATGCCCAGGGGTCCGGGAATCCTGATCGCGGGCAAGCGGGATACGTTTTCGGTCAACCTGAATCCCCCCGGCCTCGGCCTGCTGACTAGCGTCCGCAAGGCCCTCGAGGGGACACTTGAGGACCGCTTTCGGGAGGCGTTCCGGCGGGCTCGCGAACTCAACGAAGCGGTTCTGGCTGAGCCTGAGTATCCGAAGGGACTCACCGTAATGCAGGGCGCCTGGGAGGTGTTTCTCAACGACCGCCTGCTCGTCCCCAATTCGGACCAGAGCGACCGGATCGTCCGGCCCGCTCTTGCCGTCGCGCTCGGCATCGCCCCGGAGGCGCTCGCGCGGCACTCGAATCCCGCCGGCAGGCTGGGCTATTCCGTGCGATTGCCGAAAGCCCGGTGACGGGCTCGACGCTGGCAGGACGTCCCGGACCGATCCCGCCGGTGGCCGCGCGCGGCTCGGGCGGTCAGAAGATGAATCGCAGCCCGATCTGCATTTGCAGCGGCCCCGTTCCGGGGACCTGGGAGTTGTTGCGGTCGTAGCTGCCGTCATCGGCCCGGAGCCTCAGGAACGAGTCCTGGGCCGCGACCGGGGTCCCCGTGGCCAGGTCCAGACCAGGCCCGTAGATCTGATTGAACCGCCCGTACTCGACGTTCTCCAGGTTCAACGCATTGAACACCTCGAGCGACAGCTCGAGGTAGGAAGTGTCCGATGTGGCGAAACGCCTGAGCAGGCGCATGTCCAGGTTGCGCATGGCGCGGTTGCGAAACACGTTGCGCCCGAAGAACCGGCCAGGAGCCTCCAGGGCCCGGTCGAAGGTGAGCCGATCTCCGTTGAGGTCGGTTCCCGCAGCCGGGCTCAGCGGTGGCGCACTGGCGGCCCGCACGATGGCGGACCACGTGAATCCCCACGGCAATTGCACGACAGCGTGGCCGGTCAGCTGGTGACGCATGTCAAGGTCGGAGGGGCCGTACGCGTCTTCAGGACGGGCATGGTCCGAGTAGAGCGGTTCCCAGAAGTAGCTCAGGTTGGCATCGCTGGAAAAGGCCCGCGCGTAGGTGTAGTGACCGACCAGTTGCAGACGCCGTCCCCGGTACTTCCAGTTGAAGGTCACTCCGTCGTAGTTCGAGCGGCCGATCGACTCGACGACAAACACCGCGTCGAGTTCCGGAGCGGGCCTGGGACTGTTGCCGTAGTAGGGGATGCGCGCCGGATCGTCGGGTCGCACGGACGCGACGGGCAGGTTGTAGTCGCGCTGCCCGTGCAGGAAACGTGTGCTATTGCGCATCCATTGCACGCCGGCAACGGTGTTGTCTGTTAGGCCGAACTCGGCGGCCAGCGTGAATTTGACAGCCCGGGGGTTGCGAAAGTCGCCGCTGACAACGAACGGGGAGGCGCCAAGGAACCTGTCGCCGCCCAGAATGCTCGTGATGTCGTCCTGGGAAAACACAGGCAACTCGGCCAACGGATACTGATTCAAGTCGATCCCGCTTGCCAGGAACTGCTGGTAGACGGTGGTGCCGGAAGTCGGCAGCGCGACAGAGGTATTGAACGGCGGATCCCGAAACGCCTTGGTCGCCGCGTTGAAGAATACCGGGGGCGTGATCGCATGGAAGGTTCCGACGCTGCCTCGCAGCACGAGGCGGCCTGACAGGCCATGCGGACTGTACGCGAAGCCGAGGCGTGGCATCCATTGGCGAACCGAATCGGGCAGGTAAGCCGGATCGGGCTTGCCGAACGGGAAGTCCGCGGCGCGCACACGGTCAATCAGCACGTCGTTGCCGAGGGCGGGATCCTGGTTGAACTGCCCCTCCCAGCGGAACCCCAGGTCGATGGTCAGACCCGGGGCTGCCCGCCAAGCGTCCTGGACGTATACGGACGCGTATCCGATCCGCTGTTCCCCGAGGGTGTTGCCGACCTGCCGGAAATACAGGCCCGGGGCGTCGAATCGGTTGGGAATCAGACCGCCGGGAGTGAGGATGTCGAGGATTTCCCCGGGGTCCGAACTGAAGAGCACGAAATTCCCGAATTGGTTGTAGCCGAACTGGTCGTCGACCCAGACACGGTTCACCGAGCCTCCGATCTTGAGATCGTGCGCCCCGGAATGCAGCATCAGGCTGTTCTTGAACTCCGGGCGCCGGTCCCTTTCCGTCGTGGGCAGGTACGAGCGCGTGCCGAAATTGCCGAGGACCGTGGACACAGCCGGTTCTTCGCTGTTGGGCAACCGGGGGCGCTTTTCCTGGGTGAAGGTCACCCGCAACTGGTTGACCACGCTCGGCGTCAGCACGCTCGTCAACTGGCCTGTCAGGAAATGGATCTGGTCCAGTTCCCTGCCGTCGTTGCTCAAGGCGCTGTTGGTCCGGGCCTGCGTCGGGTCGCCGATGCTGACGGCATTCTCTGCCACCGACCGGCTGTAGTTGTAGCGCACCATCAGCTGGCTGCCGCCGCCGAACTGATAGTCCAGCCGGGGAGTCAGTGCCAGGCCGTCATTGGTTGCGTCGAATGGTTGTTCCAGGCTCTTGAAGAGGTCGTAGGCCTCGGGGCCGCGCTCGCGGTCTTGCGGGCTTAGCGATGCGAACTCGACATAACGCTGGCTGACGCTTGCCTGATGCTCGACAGCGAAGAACCAGAAGGCCTTGTCCTTGCTCAGGGCCCCGCCGGCGGCGCCGCCGAACTGCTGAAGCCGTTCCAGCACGACGGCGCCGAACGGATCCTTGCGCCCGAGCTTCGGATGCCGGAGTTGGTAGAACATGTCTCCGTGGAACTCGTTGCTGCCCGACTTCGTCGAGACGTTGACGACCCCGGAGGTCGTGCGGCCGTACTCGGCCGTGAAGCCCGAGGTCACGGCCTGGAATTCCTGGATCGCGCTCTGCGGCACCGTGATGACGGAGCCGGCCCGTTCCCCGCCCTGGATCCCTCCAAAGAACGCCTGGTTGTAGTCCGCTCCGTCGACGGTGACGTTGGTGTAAATGCCGCGTTCGGCGCCGAAGGACAGATGCCCGGCGGCTCGCGAGACCTGGACGCCGGGTGTGAGCAGCGCGAAATCATGGAAGCGCCGCCCGTTGATGGGGAGGTCGTTGAAGACGCTGCCCGTCACGACATTGCTCGATGCCGGCAGGGTGGCATCGAGCATCGCGGCGGTGACATCGATCCGGGAGTAGGCCTGCTCGATGTCCAGTTTCAGGTCGACGCGGACGTTGCCGCCGACGTTCACGGTAACGCCATCGACCGTGGAGGTTGCGAAGTCCGGGCTCGAGGCGGTTACCGAGTACTCGCCCGGGCGCAGTGCCCCCACCCGGAAGTGTCCGCTCGTATCGGTGCGGACCAGACGCTGCGAACCGCTGACAACGCCGGTGACCGTGACTTCCGCTCCGGGCAATGCGAGGTTGTCGGGACCGGTGACCGCGCCGGTGATGCGGCCCAGATTGGCGTCAAACTGCCCCCGCACCGCCCCGGGTGCAACCAGCAAGATCGGGACGAGCAAGGCGCAAGCGAGGCGGCAGACGTGCTGCCATCCCGGGATTTCGAAGACGATCCTGACCATCGATCCGCAGGTCTGAACGCCGGGGATCCAAGTCCCGACGGTCACGTTCCCCATGCCTAATTCTTGCATGATCCGCAACAAAACCCGGCCGCGTCGATCAAGCGCCCGAGTCCACGGGCCAGCCCGCGCAGCAGGAAGGTACTCCACGTTTCTCGGTGTGCCCAGGCTTTGAATCTGGCAGTGTCGCGGTCTGGATCCCAGGTCGTAGCGGCCTTCTGCCAGAGCGTCCAGCAATCAATGGCCGCAGCGGACCCGCCGGGTGTGGAGAAAGGTGTCTCCTCTTTGAGCCAGGCGACCACCCAAGCCCGCATGGGGAGCGTTGAGGGCAGGATTCACTACCTGTCCATCCACAGATTCTCGCGCGCAAGGCCTTGGTTGAAGTGTTCCGGTCTTCGAACAGATGGCCTCGCGGAGAGCTTGTTGGAGTCAAGTCTCACTCGACGAGGCCCGTCGCAACGGGTGAATATCGAACCATGCCACTCCTCGTTCAATTGCCTTTCCGTAATGAAAGATTGACCAACCCCATCCCGCGATGCAGGGGGCCAGCAGCAGTGGTCCGTGATAGGAAATCATTGCGGTCGCCGAGACAATGCCAACCGCGTGGATCAGACCCAGAGGCAGAAAGGATGTCCCTTGGGAGAACCGCCACGGAGACTGCATCCTCGCGGTGCGGACGCTAGATCGATGACCGATCGCAAGTGCCACCAGGATCGCTCCAATCCCAGGTGCCGCCTGGAGTGGGACCAACAAAGGTAGAGAGACGAGCAAGACCGAAAGGTCCTTGGACACGAGAGATTGCCATCCTTGCAAGGGAAGCAGACGATAGCGCGACAAACCGGCCAGGGCATCGAGTCCGAAGAGCGAAAGAGTGTAACTCGAAAGTGCAAGTACCACCAGGGCTGTCAGGATCATCAATCCCTGTGAGGGGAGATCGATTCCAGACAAGCGTACGACCGCGGTAAAGCCACTGAGCAACCCAGCCAAGTAAACATCCAGAATTGAGAGAGCCTGACGGAGATCCTTACGGATCAGCTGATTGAGAATGCCCGGGAAACCAGGCACGCGCCTCAAGACGGTGTGCTCGAAGGTCTTGGGGATCGATGAGACCACCAGTCCTCCCACGACGATCGCGGCGATGAATAGCCAAAGTCCGATAGTCACCTTCCCTGCTACCACTGCGATCGCCAAAGAGGCCAGGACCCAAGTCATCGGATTGACCCAAGGACTGGCCATCCGCAGAATCCAAAGCTCGACTCGATTCAACGGCCAGCAACCTAGCCGAGACCCTGGAATCTTTTGGGAAGGATCTGTGCTCAACGGGATGATCGCGACAAGGGCAACTAGAAGGTAAATGAATATTCCCGCATCCATCATCACCACCACCGAGACGATGAAGAAGCTGTTGCCCGTGAACGAGAAGACCGACTTTTGGTCACGCCGGATCGCCCACCAAAGGGCTCTCAGGATCGCTGCCAGCCGAGCCAATCGACTTCCCTCGTCCCTATCGGTCCCACCAACTTGAAGTACTGTCGCTCAAGTGATCCATCGACGGTTGTCGCCATCGCATTCCATACAAGCCTCCCATCCAGCATGACGACAAACTGCGTTGCAACGCTTTGTGCAAGGGCCAGGGAATGAGTGGTCAGCAGGATGGTCGTTCCACTCTCCGCAGCCTGTTGCAGCAAATCGCAGATCGTTTGCGATGTGACAGGATCAACGCCCTCGAACGGCTCGTCAAGAAACAAGACCTTGGGATTTGGCAAGAGGGCCATCGCCAGTGCTGTCTTTTTCCGCATCCCGTGCGAGCAAGCCGAGATGAACTTACCACTCGCACGCTCCAGGTCCAGCGCGTCCAGAAGTTGCTCGTTTCGGCGGCGGGCGGTCTGTTTGTCCAGCCCGTGAACTGCAGCTGTCAGGGACAAGTGCTCGGCGACGGTGAGGCTGTCGAAGAGACCCAAGTCGTCTGGAACCACACCGATGCAGCGTCGTAATTGGGTGAGTTCGGTCCGCACGTCGTGGCCACCGACCTGTGCGTCCCCTCCGGTCAGAGGTAACAGACCTGTCAGGACCCTGATCGTTGTCGACTTGCCTGCACCGTTCGGACCCAGCAAAGAGCAGATTGCTCCGGGAGCAACCTCGAACGTGAGGTTGTTGACGGCTGTGAAATCTCCGAAAGTTCGCCGAACGGCGTGACACGAAATCATCGCGCCTCAGCTTATCAAGCCCGAATCCAGCACTTGTTGCTTCCATGAGGAATGAGCCATTTGCTCCGCATTGACTGCCATTCCGAGCGGCCAGAGCCGAGTCTGCCGGGCGTGTTCGCCGTCTTCGCGACTCGCCGATGACAGGCTCGGCCCATCCCGGTGGTAAGCTCAAAATGTTGGCGCGCAAAGGGCTCACAAGCGCGCCGCATTCCGAGAGACGGCTTCCTCTCAGGACGGCCTCCCAGACTCCCGTGCTGACGTTTCAAGACATCGTGATACGGCTCAAGAACTACTGGGCTCGCCAAGGCTGCATTGTCCAAGAGCCGTTCGATTGCGAAGTCGGGGCTGGCACGATGTGCCCCGAAACGTTCCTGCGGGTGTTGGGCCCGGATCCCTACAGCGTGGTCTACGTGCAACCCAGCCGCCGCCCGGCCGACGGCCGCTATGGGGAGAATCCCAACCGCCTCTACAAGCACATGCAGTTGCAAGTGATCCTCAAACCCGCGCCGGAAGATGTCGTCGAGCTTTACCTGAGAAGCCTCGAGGAGATCGGGATCGACCTTTCCAGGCACGATTGCAAGCTGGAAGAAGACAACTGGGAGTCGCCCACGCTCGGAGCGTGGGGCGTCGGTTGGCAAGTCATGCTGGATGGGCTCGAGATCACGCAATTCACCTACTTCCAGCAGTGCGGCGGATTGGACCTAGAGGTTGTCCCCGCCGAGCTGACCTACGGCCTCGAACGCCTAGCTGCATTCATTCAGAACGTGGAGAGCGTCTACGACATCCAGTGGAACGATCGCTGGACATATGCTGACGTGCGGATGGCTGATGAAGAGCAGTATTCCACCTACAACTTCGAAGAGGCCGACGTCGATTTCGTGTGGCGGGAGTTCGAATTGCACGAGGCCGAATGCCAGCGCCTCCTGGATGCCTATCGCGAACGCAGGGAAGGGATTGCGCGAAACCGCTTCCCGCTGCTTGCAGCCTTCGACCAGACGTTGAAGTGCTCGCACCTCTTCAACACATTGCAAGCGCGTGGCGCGATCAGCGTCACCGAACGCGCCCAGGTCATCCAGCGCGTCCGTAACCTGGCGGTGGGTGTCGCCGATTCCTGGATTCACCAACAGGCTGGGATCGCGGAGGCGGCTCGATGAGCGACCTGCTCCTGGAAGTCGGAACCGAGGAGATCCCGGCTCGCTTGATCCCGGGAGCCAGGCGCGACCTGGAGCGGACCTTCCGCGACGCCCTGAAAGCGGCGGACATTCACGAAGGTGCGCGCGTGGCGGTCGAAGCGACGCCGCGACGCCTCGCCCTGATTGCCGAGAACTTGCCGGAGAGGCAGGCGGACCGGACCCTGACGTTTTCCGGTCCGACACGCCAGGTTGCCTTTGACGCCGACGGTAATCCGACCAGGGCGGCGCTCGGGTTCGCGCGAAAAGCCGGCGTGCCGGTTGAAGCGCTCGAGTTCGGGGCCGACGGCAAGCTGCGCGCTGATCGAACGATTTCGGGGCGGCCGACGGACGAGTTGCTGGCCGAGAGCCTGCCCGCCGTAGTGCTCGGGGTCCGTTTTCCGCGCAGCATGTACTGGACGGGGCGGAATGGGCCGAAGTTCATCCGGCCGATTCGCTGGCTTGTCGCCCTGCTCGACGGGGAGGCCATCCGCTTCGAGGTCGGCGGCGTGACTTCCGGCAACCTGACATGGGGGCACCGCCGGCTGAGTTCGGGGCCGCTCGCCGTTAGCGGGCCCGAAGACTACCGCATGGTGCTGCGCGACAACGCCGTGCTTCTCTCCGCCGAAGAGCGGGGGCGCAAGATCGAGACCGAATCGAAGGCGCTGCTCCCACCTGGCCACCGGATCAGGGCAAATGCCAGGTTGCTCGAGACGCTTGTCAACGAGACCGAGCTTCCCACCGCCGTTCTCGGAACATTCGACCCGGACTACCTGTCCCTGCCGGAAGAAGTTCTCGAAACAGTGATGCTGGTGCATCAGAAATACTTCGTTGTCGAGAACGATGCCGGCAAGATGACCAACAGCTTTGTGGCGGTCGCAAATACCCGCAGCGACGAGTCTGGCGAGATTCGCCGGGGTCACGAGCGGGTCCTACGCGCGCGATTCAATGACGCCCGCTTCTTCTGGCAGTTCGACCAGCGGACTTCGCTTGCCGAGCGCGTCGCGGAACTGAGAGACGTCACTTTCCAGGCTTCGATCGGGAGCTATTGGGACAAGACGCAGTCGAACCTGAAGGCCGCCGCGGACCTCTCCGAAAGCCTGGGACTCGACGACGGGACGGCAAGGGCGGCGATGCGAGCCGTGGAACTGGCGAAGTGTGATCTGACCACTGAGATGGTTGGGGAGTTCCCGGAGTTGCAAGGCAAGATCGGCGGCCTGTACGCGGCGGCCCAAAGCGAGTCCGGCGACGTGGCGGACGCGATTTACGACCACTACCTCCCAGTCGGTGCTTCCGGGCCGATCCCGCGCTCGGCGGCTGGCAGGGTCGCTTCCATGGCCGACAAGCTATCCACGCTGGGCGGCATGTTCGGCCTGGGCTTGATTCCCACCGGGTCCAAGGATCCGCTGGCGCTGCGCAGGGCCGCTTTCGCGGTGATCCGAATCGTCATCGAAGGTGGTCTCCCGCTCGATCTGGACCGCCTGGTCGAGGTTTCCGGCGCCCGGTCCCACGCAGATCAGCTGCGAGGTTTCCTGCTCGACCGGCTAAGGCACTGGCTGCAGGATTCGGGCGGGTTCTCGCAAGATGTCGTGCAGGCCGTTCTGGCCGCCTCCGACCGGGTTCCGGTCGATGCACTGGCCCGCGCAAAGGCCCTTGCCAACGTACGGGCGACCCCGGACTTCGAAGCTCTCGCGGTGAGCTTCAAGCGGATCCGGAACATCCTGGAGCACGCCGGAGGCGCCGGACGCGCCCATGGTGAGGAACCGGACACCGCGCTCCTGGATCCTGGCGCCGAAACCGGCCTCCACGAAGCCGTGGAGTGGGTCGCAGGGAAAGTTGCCGCCGCCAACGCGAACCGGGATTACACGACGTCGCTCCGGGAGATTGCAGAATTGCGCCCTGCATTGGATCGGTACTTCGACGACGTGCTCGTGATGGCTGACGATGAAGCGGTGCGTCGCAACCGGCTTGCCTTTCTGGCGCGGCTGCTGGACAAGCTCTCCACGATCGCCGATTTCGCGGTGATCGCCCCGGAATCGGCTGGCAAGCGGCGCTAGTGTCCAGAAGTCAGTCACATCAATTCCATTGTGGTGGCGAAGAAGTCACTTGCCGGCGGAGAACGGCCAGATCCTTTGCGGGTGTCGGGCCAGAGCAGGACAGTGATGGCTACTGACTGGCCTGTTCCGCAGGTTCAACCAGGCTGTAGTTGCCTCTCCTGGAAAGTGGACAAGGACTGTGGGTCGCAGTAGTTTGACCGCTTCATCCAGTCCGATACAGCGACTGATGCATGCTAGAATCCACGTGCATTGGAGACCCTGCGGAACCTAAGTCCCGCCGATTTTTCTCGGAACCTGTCGCGGGGCGCCGAGGCACAACGGGTTCAACGGGCTTCCGCTCGGCTTGGCCGCAGAGGGTTCCTGCGGGGGCTAGGCGCGATACCGGTTGCCCGGCGAATTGTTCCGGCAGCGGCTGTGCCTGCACTCGCGCAGGATGAGCAGCGATTCCTTGCCGCGGTGGGTAAAGACCCGCGAATGCTCGTTCACGACACCATAACAGGCGTCGTGGAGGCGCCGGTGCACTTGCTGCGGGAGCATCGCGTGACCCCCAAGGAGCGCATGTTCGTCCGGAACAACCAAGTGCTACCTGGCGGGCTGACGCTAAGTCCCTATCCGTCCGCCAACTGGGATCTCGAATTGAGCGGGCTCGTAAGGCCGTCACGGAGAATCAGCTTTTCGGACTTGGCCCGGCTTGAGCAGACCGATACCGTTGCAGTGTTGCAATGCGCGGGCAACGGGCGGGCCTTCTATGCGCGAACCGTCATGGCCAAGGGAACGCAATGGCGGCGCGGCGGGATGGCCCAGGTCAGGTGGAAGGGGGTTCGCCTCAAGCAGTTGCTCGACTCGTTAGGCATGCTCGTCGGTACAGATGCTCGGTTTCTGACCGCCGAGGGGCGTGACCCAGCCGCTACGCCCGATGGCGACGACTTCGAGCAAAGCGTTCCGCTGGCAGACGTGCTGGAGACGGCCCTGCTCGCGACGCACATGAACGGCGAGCCGATTCCAGCCATCCACGGTGGGCCGCTCCGGCTGGTGCTTCCCGGCTACTTCGGGTCGATGAACGTGAAATGGGTCAGCCGGCTGAGGTTTGAAGCGCACACGTCAATGAGTCGACACCACGCGCGGAGGTACCGAACGTTTCGGGAACGTATTGAGCCGGGCAGTCAGCCGGTAATCACTGAGGAAACGACCAATCCCACTTGGCGGCAGAAGATCAAGAGCGTGATCTGGAGCCCGTTGGATGACGAGCAGCGCCTGCCCGGTCCGATCGCGGTTGGCGGTGTGGCCTGGAATGACGGCCGGACGGAAATCGTCGCCGTGGAGCTCTCTGTGGACGGCGGAATCAGTTGGCGGCGAGTGAATCTCGAGGCTCCCCTCAGCCCCTATGGCTGGTACCCGTGGAACGTGACCCTATGGTACGGATGGAATCGCGATATCAACCGGGGCGACAAGATCGCAGAGTTCCGCGTGCGGGCGTTCGATGCCTTCGGACGGTCCCAGCCGGACGACGGATCCGTGCACTGGAATCCCTCCGGATACGAGTGGTTCGGTGTCGATAGCGTCACGATCGTGCTGCGCTAGCGAATCGATAGGCAGAGACCATCTCGTTTCCGTCTTGGAACCCGGACCCTGAGGGTTGCGGGTGCAGCCTCCACAATCCAGTCGACGATTCCGTCGGGCACGGATCGGGAAGCGGTCGGGGGAGGCTCTGCTGACACGGGATCTGAATCAGCAGTTTCTGCTGGGCAGGGACATTGTGGAACCAAAAGACACTTCACGAGCCGGTCTATCGCAGGTCCGTCGCGGGAATGTACTGCCTGAGGAAGCGCGCGCTTTGGCGGAGCGAGAGCTTGCGGGCTTCGAGGGACCCTTCGTAGGCGCGATCCTCCACCTCCACGCAGACCGGCCCGTCGTATCCGGTGGAGGTGAGAACAGAGAAGAACTGGCCCCAGTCCACGTCGCCGAGCCCGGGCAGCTTGGGCGTGTGGAACTGCAGCGGATACGCCAGGATGCCGACATCGTCGAGCAGGTGGCGGTCGACCCGCACATCCTTGGCGTGGACATGGAAGATACGGTCGCGGAAATCGCGCAACGGGGCGATAGCATCCATTTGCATCCACGTCGGGTGCGAGGGGTCGTAGTTCAGTCCGAATGAATGGCTCGGGATGTCCTCGAACATGCGCCGCCAGATTGCGGGGGAGCAGGCTAGGTTCTTGCCGCCCGGCCACTCGTCCCGCGTGAAGGTCATGGGACAGTTCTCGATGCCGACGCGGACGCCGCACTCCTCGGCGAAGGCTATCAAGGGCTTCCAGACTCTCAGGAAGTCCGGCCAGTTCTCGTCCACGCTGCGGTTCCAGTCGCGACCGACGAAGGTATTCATCGTTGAAAGCCCGAGCGCGCTGGTGGCGCGGATGACTCGGCGGATGTGGTCCTGGGCGACCTGTGATTCCGTATCGTCGGGTGCCAGCGGGTTCGGGTAGTACCCCAGCGCGCTGATCGCGATCTTGTGCCTCTCAAGCGACGCCCGGATCGTGTCGATACCTGTCTCGTCCAGCCCTGCGGCGTCGATGTGGGTAACGCCGGCGTAGCGGCGCTCGGCCTTGCCTGGAGGCCAGCACATCACCTCGATACAGTCGTAGCCCTCGCCCACTCCGATGCAGCAGATTTCGTCGAAGGACAACTCCGGGAGGATCGCGCTGACAAAGCCAAGTTGCATGCCAATCCTAGGTTACTTGAATCGCCACCGGGCCTTGCCTAGCCGACCAGTTCGCCAGTCTCGATCCGTCCCGGTTCCCTTGCCTGCGAGGCGCAAGGTCGCGGAATCTTCCTTCTGGGCGAATCGCTCAGACTTCGCTGGTGGAATCCATTCAAATGCGGCCCGCCAGTGTCCGGGCAAGGCCACAGGCGGAACACCCATGGCTGGTGCCTTCCAGTTCGCCAATGGGTTTCTGACGGCCAAGAGCGGCGCCGGCCGGGCTGGACCGAAAGCGGTCGCTAACGGCGGGGTGTTCAACATGCCCGACGGTCAGTCAGTGCGGTCAACGCTCGCCGCGGCCCTTCACCTCGATCATCAGGCGGCAGTGATCGCTTGATCCCCACTCGTCAATCTCGTTCATCGCTCGCACGGACACTGCCTCGTGGAACCCGCGCGACGCGAACGCGTAGTCCAACTGATTCTTCGCGCCTTCCGGCCCGCCCCGATGATAGTACGTCGGCACGTTCTTCGTGCCCGGCGGTACGTCGTCCATCGCTGTCTTCGAGCACCGACCGTGCGGCGCCTGCGGACCCAGGAACTCCAGCCCGAGCGCCTGCATCCGATCCCACACCGTGCGTTCCCGTTCCGGTAGCGACAACCTCGAACCGATCGCCCCATAGAACATGTTCAGATCACCCGCTGCGAGGATCCTGTGCTTCGTGGGGTCGTAGTGGCCTATGAACGCGGACAGGTCGGAAAGGATCCGATGTGCGGATGCATCCGAGTAGATCCACCCGCTGCTCTTGGTGGATGGATGAGCACTCATCCAGCTGGCGTACATCGAGACTGCCACAAAAGCCTCGTCCTCGTTGCCGTGCGGGATCACCCTCGCGGCGGCGATGGTGCCGATGCCACTGACGCCAATCTCATCCTTTCCGAAATCACCGGTCGGGGGCACCTGGCGGTAGGGCTCGACGGTGATTCGATCGGACAGCTTCACGACCAGCGGCCAGCGATCGTACAGTTGCCGGTTCCAGAACACCCTGTCCACGTACTCGACTTTGTCCACCAAGCCTCCTGGTGGGCTTCCCGCTTCCTGCAGTAGCGCCAGATCCGCGTCACATTTGCGGGCCATCTGCACCAGTTCACGCCACGGTTCGCTGCGCTTGCCGATGTTCCAGCTCACCACCCTGATCATCCGACAACCTCTCCATTCGCGATCTCTCCGCGTGGCCTCCGGCCACGTCTTCCAAGCGTCGATGCCGACCGCCACCCCGGTTTCCGACTCGTCAAGCCGCAAGAACGCAGATCCTCCGCTGTTGGTGCCTCCGGACGCACCATTGCGGTCGTCAAGTGCGCGGACGCTACTGACGAGGCCCCGCCAACAGGGCTCCTCGTCAGCCCGGCCGAGCCGGAGACCAGAGCCTCGACGGCACCGATGAGACCCAGCGGCAGAGTGGGGCGAGTCAGGCGCGCAGTGTACCACCTTGCCCGGAAACAGGTGAGAGCGTTGCCGAGCCCGGGCGTAGTGGCAATGGCCGCAGGTGGGTGCGTGGGCGACTTAGTGCAGGTCTGAGCTAGAATGGACAATTCCGCTCCGGAACTCGCGGAGGCGCGGCATCGTCCGCGCGAGTCCGCACCGCTCCCCACTTCGGCAACCCTAGGCCAGCGCTCCGCAGGCGCTGCGATTCCAACGAGCGATCCGGCAGGCGTTTCAGGACAGAGAGAAGACAAGACGATGGCACAGCACGTGTATTCATTCGGCGGCTCCAGAACCGAAGGAGACAAGTCCATGAGGGACACCCTTGGCGGCAAGGGTGCCAATCTCGCGGAGATGGCTCGGGCAGGCATTCCGGTCCCGCCCGGGTTCACCGTTTCGACGCAGGTCTGCAACATGTATCTGTCTGGCGGAAACCGGGTTCCCGACGAGGTCGAGGCCGAGATGGCCGCCAAGCTGGCGCAGCTTGAGGCCGACATGGGCAAGAAGCTCGGCGATGACGAGAATCCCCTGCTGCTGTCGGTCCGTTCCGGATCGAAGTTCTCGATGCCCGGCATGATGGACACGATCCTGAACCTCGGCCTCAACGACGAGGCAACCGAGGGACTTGCGCGGCTCAGCGGCAAGCAGGAGTTCGCTCTCGACTGCTACCGTCGCTTCATCATGATGTTCGGCGATGTCGTTATGGACGTGTCGAAGAGCGAATTCGAGGAGATCCTGGAGGAAATCAAGGAGAAGTTTGGAGCCGAGAACGACATGGATCTGACAGCCACGCAGCTTCAAGAGGTCGTGGCAGCGTTCAAGGCGCATTACAAGCAGGCGAAGGGCTCTGATTTCCCCCAGGACGCCCACGAGCAGCTCAAGTTGGCTCGCGATGCGGTCTTCCGTTCCTGGGACAACCCGCGTGCCAACCACTACCGCCGCATGCACGACATCCCACACGATCTTGGCACGGCCGTCAACGTGCAAGCTATGGTCTTCGGCAATCTCGGAGAGACCTCCGCGACGGGAGTAGGATTCACGCGCGATCCCGCGACCGGTTCCAACGAGTTTTACGGCGAGTTCCTGCTCAACGCCCAGGGCGAGGATGTCGTCGCCGGCATTCGCACGCCCCGGCCGATCGCAGAGCTCAGCTCTGTGCTTCCCGAGGCCTACGAGGAACTGCGGTCGATCACCGACCGGCTGGAAAAACACTACCGCGACGTGCAGGACTTCGAGTTCACCATCGAGGAAGGCAAGCTCTTCATGCTCCAGACGCGCAACGGGAAGCGCACCGGAGCGGCTGCCGTCAAGTTTGCCGTGGACATGGTCGCCGAGGGGCTCATCGACGATCGCGAAGCCGTAATGCGAGTCGAGCCGCAGCATCTGGACCAGCTGCTGCACCCGGTGATCGAGCCCGGTTCGAAGGGCACGCTGACGACGCTCACGGTTGGTCTTCCCGCGTCGCCCGGCGCGGCCGTTGGCCGGATTGTCTTCTCGGCTGACGACGCTGTCGAAGAGGCGGGGCAGGGGAATCCCGTAGTACTGGTGCGCGCCGAGACCACGCCGGAGGACATTCACGGTATGGAAGCGGCCCGGGGCATCCTGACCTCGCGCGGGGGAATGACTTCGCACGCGGCGGTCGTTGCCCGCGGCATGGGGTCGCCCTGCGTCGCCGGTGCTGGCGAAGTCAATGTCGACTCCAGGGCCAGGAAGGTCTCCTGCAATGGCCACGAGCTTAGCGCCGGGGACTGGATTTCCATCGACGGGTCGACTGGCGAGGTGTTCGCCGGGCAGGCGTCCACGATCGACCCCGACCCCACATCAGGAGAGTTCGCGCGGTTCATGGAGTTCGTGGACAAGCACCGCAAGGCGCGCGTGCGGGCCAATGCCGAGACGCCGCGTGATGCCCGCGCGGCGCGCACGTTCGGAGCCGAGGGGATCGGTCTGTGCCGCACCGAGCACATGTTTTTTGAGCCCGAGCGGATCGAGCATGTCCGCCAGATGATCCTCGCCGAGGATGCCGAGACGCGGGCGGCCGCGCTGAGCAAGCTGCTTCCCATGCAGCGGCAGGACTTCGTCGAGCTCTTCGAGGTAATGGACGGCTATCCCGTGATCGTCCGCACGCTGGATCCCCCGCTGCACGAGTTCCTGCCCAAGCGCGAGGAGTTGATGGTCCAGGTGGCCCAGCTGGAAGCGTCGGGGGCGGACGAGACCAAGCGGCAGGAAATCGCGGCGCTCCTCGAACGTGTTGAAGAGTTGCACGAATTCAATCCCATGCTGGGGCACCGCGGGTGCCGTCTTGGGATCACATTCCCCGAAATCACCGCCATGCAGGCCCGCGCGATCTTCGAAGCGGCCGTCGAGTGCGCCAGGAAGGGCGTCAATGCGATTCCGGAAGTGATGATTCCGCTTGTCGGGAACCACAAGGAACTGGCGCACCAGAAAAAGATCGTGGTGGATACGGCCGAGCAGGTGCTGGCCGAATCCGGACAGAAGGTGCATTACAAGGTCGGCACGATGATCGAGGTGCCTCGCGGGGCGCTCACGGCGGACGAAATCGCCCGGCATGCGGAGTTCTTCAGCTTCGGCACGAACGACCTCACGCAAACCACGTTCGGTTTCAGCCGCGACGATTCGGGCAATTTCATCCAGCCGTACCTGGAGCAGGGCATCCTTGAGGACGATCCATTCCAGGTGCTGGATAGCACGGGAGTTGGCCAGTTGATCCAGATCGCCCTCGAGAAGGGCCGTGCCACGCGACCCGGCCTCGAGGTCGGGATCTGCGGCGAGCACGGCGGGGAGCCGAAGTCGGTGACTTTCTGCGTCCGCTCCGGCCTGAACTACGTCAGCTGCTCGCCGTATCGCGTGCCGATCGCCCGGCTGGCGGCGGCCCAGGCTGAAATCACGGCATAGCCTCGAACGCCAACTCCGTTCCGTCAGAGCGGTCGGAGGCAGCTTCGAAGAGGGTTGCCTCAGGCCGTCATTGACGCCATGAACTCGCTGTTCGTGCGGGTCTTGGACATCCTGTCGAGCAGCAGCTCGGCGGCCTCGACCGTCTGCAGGCCACTCAGGACGCGGCGCAGGACCCAGACCTTGTTGAGGGTCTCCTGTGACAGCAGGAGTTCCTCCTTGCGAGTGCCGCTGCGGTTCGTGTCGATCGCCGGGAAGATCCGCTTGTCGACGAGCTTGCGATCGAGGTGGGTCTCCATGTTGCCGGTCCCCTTGAATTCCTCGAAGATGACTTCGTCCATGCGGCTGCCGGTTTCCACCAGCGCCGTCGCGACGATCGTCAGGGAACCGCCTTCCTCTATGTTGCGTGCGGCCCCGAAGAATCGCTTCGGGCGCTGCAGCGCGTTGGAATCGACACCTCCTGAGAGGACCTTGCCGGATGGCGGGGCAATCGTGTTGTAGGCCCGCGCGAGACGGGTGATGGAATCCAGCAGGATGACCACGTCGCGCTTGTGCTCAACGAGGCGCTTCGCCTTGTCGATCACCATTTCGGCGATCTGCACGTGTCTGGAGGCGGGCTCGTCGAATGTCGAGCTGATCACCTCGCCGCGGACGGAGCGCTGCATGTCGGTCACTTCCTCCGGGCGCTCGTCGATCAACAGCACGATCAGGTAGACATCGGGCTGGTTTGTTGTGATCGAGTTGGCGATTGCCTGCAGCAGCATCGTCTTGCCTGTCCTCGGCGGCGCTACGATCAGTCCACGCTGTCCCTTGCCAATCGGCACGAGCAGGTCCATCACACGACCGCTGTAGTTGTGCTGGCTGGTTTCGAGCTTGAATCGCCCTTGGGGGTAGAGCGGTGTCAGGTTGTCGAACAGGATTTTCTTCTTTGTTGCACCGTCCACCGCCTCGAAGTTGACGGCCTGGACCTTGAGCAGCGGGAAAAAGCGCTCGGCCTCGTTGGGAGGCCGCACGAATCCCGTGACCGTATCGCCGATTCGGAGGTTCGACCGCCGTATCAGCGTCTGTGACACATAGATGTCGTCGGGAGCCGGAAGGTAGTTGTACTCGGGGGATCGCAGGAACCCGAACCCCTCGGGCATGACCTCCAGCACGCCTTGTGACAGGATCAACCCGGTACCCTTCGTCTCAGTTGCCAGGATCTCGAAAATCAGTTCCGGCTTGCGCACGCGGGCGGTTGTCTCGATACCGAGCTCGCGCGCTTTCAGGTGGAGGTCCGTGATGCTGAGCGCCTTGAGCGACGCCAAGTCCATCGGAGCCGTGCCGGCGGCCTTCATGGCCTCGACGGCGGCTTCAAACTGGGCTTCCTCGTCGATCTCTTCGGCCCGGTCAGGTCCGCGGGAGCGCCGCTTGGGGCGTTCCCGCCTGCCGCGCGAATCGCGACCACCTCTGCGTTCGGAGCCCTCTCCCTCGCTCTCTCCGCCTTCGCGACTTCTGGCTTGCCGGTCCTCGGACCCGCGCGGACCGTCCGCAGAGTCCCCGTCCCGTCCCTTGAAGCGGTTGCGCCTGCCGCGCCTACCGCCGGTATCCTCCCTGTCGCGGGCCGGCTGTTCCGTAGTAGTTGGTCTCTCGTCGTCCGCCTGCGCTTCCTTGCCCGTGTCGGTCGCAGCCTCCGAACTGCCGCCCTCATCGGCGGACTCCTTCGAAGCCGGGGATGCTGCCCGTTCTTCGTCCCTGGGCTTTTCCTCGCGCCGCCTGGATCGGCGGGCCGGGCGCCGGGGCGCATCGTCCGCGCTCGGCTGCGCCTCCGCGCGGTCGTCAGCGGGGACGGCCGAAATTTCGTCTGGCTTGTCCTTGGACTTAGAGGGCATGATTCATTTCGTTCCCGTCGCAAAGCGTCCACGCGTGCGTGGCTGAAATCATGCGGCGAGAGCCAATTCAATGGCTCGCCAGAGTTGCTGCACGCCTTCCCCGGTCACTGCGGAGAACGGGATCGGGTCGGCGAAGCTTTCCTCGATGGAGCGGATAGCGCGTGACCGCGCTGCTCGCTTTAGCTTATCCGATTTGGCGGCTGCAACACAGAAGGCCTGGCCGCTGGCATCCAGCCAATCCTTCATCTGGCGGTCCAGAGGCGTTGGTCCGTGCCGGATATCGACGATCAACACAACCAACTTCAGCGCGTCGCGTTCCACCAGGTATGACTCGGCGAGTCGCTTCCACCGATTCTGCTCGTCGTGCGAGGCCTTTGCGAAACCGTAGCCGGGAAGGTCGGCGAAATACATGCGGCGGGCGATGCGGAAAAAATTCACGGCACGCGTTCGCCCGGGCGTTTGGCTGGTCTTGGCGAGAGCCTTGCGGCTCACGCCGCCCTCCAGGCGCAAGTGCTTGCCCGACCGCAGCAGGAGGGCGTTCAAGAGGCTCGACTTGCCGACATTGCTGCGGCCGACGAACGCGACCTCCGGCAAACGGTCCCTCGGGAACTGCCCCGCGTCGTGAGCACTCAGGACGAATTCTACCGGCATCGATCCCGGCCGGCGCGGCGAAGCCTAGTTCGCCACCCGCTCCTCGTGTTGCGCGACTTCCACGCCCCCCGAAGTGAAGGGGTGTTTGGAGAGCTCGTCGATCGGCTCTACCAGAGCCAGCGCGAGCACGTCGTCCATGGTCTCCACGAAGTGCAGCTTCAGCCCTTCGCGGACGTTTTCGGGCACGTCGGGAAGATCCTTCTGATTGTCCTTGGGCAGGATTACTTCCTTGATGCCGTTGCGGTTCGCGGCGAGCAGCTTCTCCTTCATGCCGCCAATGGGGAGCACCTTGCCGCGCAACGTGACCTCGCCCGTCATGGCCACCTCCCCGCGCACCTTGACCTTCGTCAGGGCGCTAGCGAGAGCGGTGGTCAGCGTAATCCCGGCCGAAGGGCCGTCCTTGGGGATTGCACCCTCCGGCACATGCACGTGGATGTCGAGATTCTGGTAGAAGTTCTTCGGCAGCCCGAACGCTCCCGAGCGCGAGCGAATGTAGCTCATCGCCGCTCGCGCGGATTCCTGCATCACGTCGCCCAGCATTCCCGTCAGCGTCAGCTTGCCCTGGCCGTCCATCAGCGTCGCTTCGATATGCAGCAGCGTACCGCCGAGTTCGGTCCATGCCAGCCCCATTCCGATCCCGACCTGGTTCTTGAGGTCGGCACCCGGGTCGCGGTACTTGGGCACCTTCAGGAACTTCTGGACGTTGGTGGCGGTTACCCGTGTCTTGGTGCTGCGCTTGCCCTCGGTGTTGCGCACGACCTTCAGGGCCACCTTACGGCAAATGTTGCCGATCTCGCGCTCGAGATTGCGCACACCGGCTTCCCGGGTGTACTGCTCGATGATGGCGCGGATGCCCTCCGAGGTGAACTCGATGTGCTTGCCCGGCTTGAGCCCCACGCCCTCGATTTGCTTGGTAACCAGGTGGCGCTTGGCGATCTCGGTCTTCTCCTGCTCCGTGTAGCCGCTGATCCGGATCACTTCCATGCGGTCGAGCAGCGGTGGGGGCAGCGTATGCAGCACGTTGGCCGTGGCGATGAAGAACACTTGGCTGAGGTCGAATTCCACGTCCAGGTAGTGATCCTGGAAGGCGGAGTTCTGCTCCGGGTCAAGCACTTCCATGAGTGCCGCGGACGGGTCCCCGCGGAAGTCCGTGGACATCTTGTCGACTTCGTCCAGCATGAAGACCGGATTGCGGGTACCCGCCTTCTTCATCATCTGGATGATCTGTCCGGGCAGCGCGCCGATGTACGTACGCCGGTGGCCGCGGATCTCGGCTTCGTCGCGCACGCCGCCTAGCGAGAGCCGCACGAACTTGCGGCCCGTGGCCCTGGCGATCGACCGGCCAAGGGACGTCTTGCCGACGCCCGGGGGGCCTACGAAGCACAGGATCGATCCTTGCGGCCGGGTCACGAGGCGCCGCACTGCAAGAAACTCCAGAATCCGCTCCTTGACTTTCTCCAGGCCGTAGTGGTCGGCCTCCAGCACTCTCTCCGCGTTGCCGAGGTCGCGAATCTCGCGGCTCTTGGCCTTCCAGGGCACCGCGAGCAGCCAGTCGATGTAGTTGTGGGAGACAGTGGCTTCCGCCGACATGGGCGGCATGTTCTCAAGCTTCTGGACTTCGGCCAGCGCCTTGGTGCTGGCGTCCTTGCTCATGCCGGATTCCTTGATCCGCTTGCGGTACTGCTCGAATTCGCTCTTCTCGCCGCGTCCCAGCTCCTTCTGGATGGCCTTGATCTTCTCGTTGAGGTAGTACTCCTTCTGGACCTTCTCCATCTGCTTCTTGACGCGGCCCTGGATCGTGCGGTCAAGGGAGAGCTTCTCGATTTCGATATCCAGCAGCTCGGCGATGCGCGTGAGGCGTTCGACAGGGTCGAAAATCTCAAGCAGGTCCTGCTTCTCGGGCACGGTGAGTTGGAGGTTGGCGCCAATGGTGTCCGACAGCTTGCCGGGGTCCTCGACCCGCACCGCGGCGATCATGGTTTCGTAGTTCAGGCTCTGGCTCTGCTTCACGAACTGCTCGAACACTGCCGTGACCCGGCTCTTCAGCTGCTCCAGGTCGGGGTGCGGGGACACCGGGAACTGCACGGTCTCGATAACGGCCTGCATGTAGCCCTCGTCCAGCCGGACGCTGCGCAGCTTGGCGCGCTCCAGGCCCTCGACGAGAACCTTGATGTTGCCGTCCGGCAGCTTGAGGCTCTGCACGATGCTAACGATCGTGCCGACCTGGTAGACCTCGTCGGGATTGGGGCCGTCGTTCGAGGCGTCGTGCTGGGTCGCCAGGAAGATCTTCTTATCGTGCGCGAGCGCCGCTTCGAGGGCCATCACGCTGGCTTCACGGCCGACGACAAACGGGGACATCATGTGGGGGAAGATCACCACGTCCCGGATGGGCATCATCGGCAGGCGCACCTTGGACTTGGCGCCGCTTGAACTAGGCATACCCCTATTCTACGACGCGGCTTCGTTCTCGCTGGGCATGGCGGCCCGAGCGATTGGCGGGAGGAGCGGCTAGCCCGCCTTTTCCAGCAGCCGCGTCCGGAAGTGCCTGTGGTCCTCGAGCACCATCTCCTCGGTCACCACGAATTCCTTGACTCGCTTCGACTGGGAGGGCAGGTAGTACATCAGTTCGAGCATCAGGTCTTCCATGATCATCCGGAGTCCGCGCGCACCGAGATTGCGCTCCAACGCGAGTTTAGCGATGGCTTTCATCGCCCCGGAATCGAGGGTCAACTGGATGTTTTCGTACTCGAAGAGCTTCTGGTACTGCTTGATGAGGGAGTTCTTCGGCTCGGCCAGGATCTGAACCAGTGTCGGCTCGTCCAGGTCGCCGAGGGTGGCCATGACAGGCAGCCTGCCGATGAATTCCGGGATGAACCCGAAGCGGATGAGATCCTGTGGCTGGACCTGGCCCAGCAACCCGAGATCTTCGTCGCCCTCGCCCGAGACGATCGGCTCTGGCGGCACGCCCTGCTCGATTTCCTCGGCATTGCGGAATCCGACCACGCGGGAGTCAACCCGGCGGGCCACGAGCTTATCGAGCCCGACGAACGCTCCGCCGCAAATGAACAGGATGTTCGAGGTGTCGATGGGCGTGAATTCCTGGTGGGGGTGCTTGCGGCCACCCTGGGGCGGCACGTTGGCTATGCTGCCCTCCAAGATCTTGAGCAACGCCTGCTGCACGCCCTCGCCCGAGACGTCACGCGTGATCGACGGATTCTCGTCACGCCGGCTCAGCTTGTCAATCTCGTCGATATAGATGATGCCCTTCTGGGCGCGGCTGACATCGCCGTTCGCCGCTTGCAGGAGACTGAGGATGATGTTCTCGACATCCTCTCCGACGTAACCGGCCTCGGTCAGCGTGGTGGCGTCCGTGATGGCGAAAGGCACGTCCAGGATCTTCGCCAGCGTTTGGGCCAGCAGCGTCTTGCCCGTACCAGTCGGGCCAATCAGCAGGATGTTCGATTTCTGGACCTCGACTTCGGCTTCGCCGTCTGCCGGCGCCGTCCGCGGATGCTGAATGAAGGTGCGCTTGTAGTGGTTGTAGACGGCGACCGAGAGCCGTTTCTTGGCCGCATGTTGGCCGATCACGTATTGATCAAGCTTGTCCTTGATCTCTTGGGGTTTGAGGAGGGTGAAGCCCCCGGGCCCGGTCTTGTTGGTGCTCTCTTCGTCGAGAATTGCCGTGCAGATCAGGACGCACTCGTCGCAAATATAGGATTTTGGGTAGTCGCCAGGAGTGGCTATGAGCTTGGAGACGATGTCTTGGCTCTTACGGCAAAAGGAACAGCGCAATGCTCCTTCCGAAGGCGATCGTTTCACACAGATCTCCTATTCGAGTCTTTTAGCAAGCATGGGGAGGAACGTGAACTCCGGTTAGCAAGTCCATCGTACCAGAGGGTTCGCGCGGCTGTAAACTCGCAGCGATTCGCCGACCAGACGCGTCGCCGGACAGGACTGGAACTGGACTCTGGCGAATCGGTGCAACCTTCGAGGGTGTCTGGCGACATGCTGGCGCAGGTACGGGGAACGGCCATCAAGCGCGAATCGAAGTGCCGGAACGGATTGGGCAAGCACCGGAGCGGCTCGGCACAGCCCGATACAGCGCTTCAGCGGGGCAACCCACCACAGGAGACCGGCCTATCTTGTGTTGCAGGGCTCGCCCATGAGACACAGACTCTGTTGTGTCTCACATCCCATCATGCGTTCTCATTCCTGATTCTTCGTCTTGGCTGCAGTCACTACAATTCGCTGGAGGATCCGTCCTGGGAACATGACTGACGTTGGGTGCTGCAGCCAGCTAGAAACTACTTGTTGGTCCCCAGGCAAGATTGAAGCCAGTTTCCGAGAAGCGGTCACGAAAGACAAGATTCTCTCCATCCGAGCCGAGAGCGATCAGCCCGGAATTGGCTCCTAGGTCGACTGCCTCGAGCTGGCCGGTATCGCGGTCGAGCCTGTATAGCGCCACGTTGGTACCATGCTTCTCCCTGTGGGTAGTTGCCAATGGACCGCGCAACATTCCGGTCACGTAGAGTTCGCCGGAGTCAGTGGGGATGATGTTCATGAACTTGCGCTTTTCGTGAACTTCTAGGTGCCCGCTCCTGACAATCAAGCCGTCGGTTGAAACCAGAGCCCAGTATCCGGATAGGTTCGACAGTATCGCAACGTAGTTCTTTGATGTCCCCAGACTGGCGTCATATGCGGGGTGGCGACGATCCGTAGAAACACTTAACCTCGGCAACAGGGACCGTACAAATTTCCCGTCCCGGTCGTACTGTCTCAGAATGTCGTGAACTGGCTTCTCCTGACCGATTCGCTGATTGCCGATCATCCTTTCACCCGGCTCGATTTCCCTTCCCATAGCCCAAAGACTGCCGTCTCCCGTGAATCCGATCTCATCGGAGACAAAGGGATATGTCGGGATCGTCCCAGCCATGTTTCCGTCCATGTCGAGCATTGCGAGATCTGAGCTATTGCGCCCTTTCCAGTCTGTGGCTCCGGCAATTGCCGCAACTCGGCCATCAGGAGACACCGCAATATCTCTAACGCTTACTCGGTGCACATCTGGAAGTTCGAGGTGCTTGTCGAATCTAGGCTGGCCCGATTGATGGGTGACGATCAGGCCGTTCCGGTGAGTGTTGACCGAGAAGACGTGCCCGTTCTCGAATTGAGGGAGCCACCGGGTTGTGATGTTGGTAACAGGCTGCCGCTTGGTGATCCGGACAATCTCTGCCTGTAGCGGACCCAGAATGATTCCAACCAGGGCAGCAAGAAGAACTGTGCGTCTCATGATCGTTTCCTCCTTCGACGAGTCTTGCCAGCCGGATACGCGTGCGTCCTCTTATGTCTCTTGTCGGGAGATGGAATCGAGGAGCGAGGCGAATTGTGTTCCGGCATCGTCAGATAGGACGAGCGGGGAGTGGAGCCCGTGCAACCAATCGAAGACCCAAACAGGAACGGTTGGAGCTGGCAGATTGGGAACTGGCGTGCCCCCCGTAGGCACGGCAATTGAGAACACTCAGACCGCCGGTGTCCGATTGGCAGGCGTGCCTGTAGAGGCTGAGTAAGGCTACTCCATCTTGTCTCGGCGGATGCGGTTGTACAACGGCCGGAGCAGCATCATAGCGATGCTTGTCCAGGCAGGGATGAACGCGATGAACCAATATTGCGCCCCAAGGATCGGACTCACGAAAAACAAGAAGAAAAGTGCTCCGCCGATCACGGTCCACACCAACGGCAAGAAATCGGTGTCCCGCGACCTAGCAAACGTCGCCAGTGATCGGATCACAGACACTCTGTGCCTCCTACTCGCGATCCGGGCGCCCGGTCTTTGGACGCTCGGTGATGCAATCCACGGCGAGTTCCGGAGATAGTACTCCGGTGAGATGTGGCCACTCCCAACACCAACCGCTGCCGACACCAGGACAGCCATCCCAGTTGCAAGCCAGCCCGCGTGTCCACCGTCAGATCAGAAGACTTCCGTGGCTTCGGGATTGAGGAACGCGGCGGACCTGCGGTGGAAGGCGATGTTCGCCAGGTGCGGTCCGCACACGGCTGTGTGACCGACCTCGACCGGCGCGTTAGGCTCCTCGCGGCTCTGGACGCACTCAAGGAAGTTTCGGACGTGCGGGATTGTTGGCAGGCGATCCTCGAGCACCTGGACGGGCTCCCGGTTCTGCGTCCACGGAGCGGTGTACAGGCGGTAGCCGCGGTTGTTCAGCACGACTGTTCCGCTGTCGCCCAGCAGCTCGATCGCCCAGCCATTCTGGTAGTCGTTGTTGTAGTTCAGGTTCCAGCTGGCCAGGAACGAACCGTAGTCGAAGGCCGCAGAGAAGCTGTCCGGTGTTTCGGAGCCTTGCATGCCGATCACCGCGCCCTGACACACCGCCGACCGTGGCGCCCCGACGCCCCCGAACCACTGGATTACATCCATCAGGTGCGTGCCCTGGTCCGTCATGTTGCCGCCGGAGAACGCCCAAAAGTACCGCCATTTCCGAAACATCATGGGCTCGAGGGAGGAGGCGGACCCGCCCAGAAACTTTTCCTCGTCCAAATCTCCCGGAAGCGCCGAGTTGTCGAGCGGTCTTGAGATCGCCCAGTTCCATTCCGCGCGCGCCATCGTGATCCTGCCGATCGCACCATCCGCGACAGCACGCTGCATTTCGATGACCCAAGGTGTGCTGCGACGCTGCATCCCGATCTGCACGATCCGGTCCGTCGCGCGAACGCCCCGCACTGCCCGGACCCCTTCCGAGATCGAGTGGGACATCGGCTTCTCGCAGTACACGTCCTTGCCCGCCGAGACCGCGTCGAGCATCATGCGGACGTGCCAGTGGTCGGGCGTTCCAATCAGCACTGCATCGATGTCCTTGCGTTCCAGGACTTCCCGGTAGTCGCGATATCCCTGCGCCCCTTCGTCGGCTGCTTCGATCCCTTTGGCAAGGTTGGGCTCGTACACGTCGCACACGGCCGGCGCAGGGGAGCCCAGTTCGCGGAAGGCCGCCATCACTCCACGGCCACGGCCTCCCGCACCGATCAGCGCGATGGAAACGCGGTCGTTTGCTCCGACTGCAGAGGCCGGTAGCAGCATCGGGGCCGCCGCACCGGCGAGAAACGTGCGTCTGTCTGGCATGGTCACCAGTATATGCGCGCTCCGGGATGGTTCAGCCACACGGCGGCGCTGATATCGCAGGGTTGCCAAAGCGCAGTGCGTGATTCCAGTCAGATCCAGACACAGGTGCGTCAGCATTCATGGGAGTTTCGACGTTGGTCCCGCCGTTCTGGTACTGAGGCGGTACCGCCTCAGTGGCCGCTTGGAGGACCTGCGGTCTGCCGATGCCACGCAAGTTGACACTTAACTTTTGACATCGCTCTGTGCCATTTCTGGAGCATGTATGAGCAACATCGGATCCCGACCACATTGGCGCGGGGCCCTGCGCTGATCCAGGTCCGCAAACTCGTGGCCGACGCGGGCGACGCCAGCCGCACCGAAATTGGCCGGCAGGTCTGCGCCCGGTTCGGATTCCTCGATGCCCACGGCAAGCCGCAGGTCGCCAGTTGCATGCAGGCCTTGCGCGCTCTCGCAGCCGCCCGCCAGATCGACTTGCCCGCGCCCCGGCACAACCGCCAGCGTGGCCGCCCGCGCCGCCTGGACCGTCCCGTGCCCCCGCCCGTCGGCCTGCCCGCCCGGGTCGACCGGGTGCGCGACCTGCAACTCGTCGCGGTCCGCGACGAGCACCAGCGCCGCGTCTGGAACGAACTCATCGCCCGCGAGCATCCCCGCGGAGCTGTCCTCCACGCCGGGGCCCAGTTGCGCTACCTGCTGGTCTGCGAACATGGCGTGCTCGGTGCGCTCGGCTTCGCCGCGGCCGCTCTCACGCTGGCCGCCCGCGACGCCTTCATCGGCTGGGACCCCACCACCCGCTCGCGCCACCTGCATCGCGTGCTCGGCCTGAGCCGCTTCCTGATCCGACCCTCCGCCGCCTGCCGCAATCTCGCCTCCAAGGCCCTCTCGCTGGCCCTGCGCCGGCTGCCCGACGACTGCCTGCGGCGCTACGGCTACCGCCCCCTGCTGGTGGAAACCTTTGTCTCTCAAGACCAAGCGGGCACCTCGCTGGCGGCCGCCAACTGGCAGCGCATCGGCGTGACCGCCGGGCGGGGCCGCTTGGCGGCCGCCGGCACGCAGGTGGACGTGAAGGCCATCTGGCTGTATCCGCTGGCGCGCAACTGGCGCGCGCAACTGGGCCTGCCAGCGCCGGGCGTGCCGGCGCTGGCACTGGGGGCGGGCCTGGCCTCCGGCGAGTGGGCGCACAACGAGTTCGGGACCGCGCCGCTGGGCGATGTACGCTTGACTCGGAGGCTGGTGCAGAGCGTGGAGATCCAGGCGGCAGCGCCCACCAAGTCGTTTCCCGGAGCGGCGCAGAAGGACTTGGCGGCAGTGCGGGGCTACTACCGGATGATCGACCAGCCGGCGGATTCGGAGGTGACGCCGGAGCACATCCTGGCGCCGCACCGGGAGCGCACGCTGCAGCGCATGCAGGGCCAGTCGGCAGTGCTGTGCATCCAGGACGGGACGGACCTGAATTTCGCGGAGCATCCGGGCTGCGTGGGACTGGGCCTGATCAGCAAGAACAAGGGCTCGGCGGGGACGCTGGGGATCCACATGCACTCGACGCTGGTGGTCAACGGGGAGGGGATCCCGTTGGGGGTGCCGCAGATCCAGTACGAGGCCCCGGACGGGCAGGCGGAGCAGGGCAAGCCGCTGGAGGAGCGCAAGACGATGCGCTGGATCCGGGGGTTGCGGGAGTGTGCGGAACTGGCGCAGCAGTTACAAGGGGTGCGGCCGGTAGCGGTGCTGGACCGGGAAGGGGACGTGTACGCGATCTTCGCCGAGCAGCGGCGGTTGGGGACGGTGGACCTGCTGGTGCGGGCGCAGCACGACCGGGTGTTGGGCAAGGGGGTGCCGAAGCTGTTCGAGGCGGTGCGGCAGGAGGCCGCGCAGGGGCGTTTGGAGATTCACGTGGCGCGGCAGAGCGCGCGGCGGTCGAGCCGCGGGCAGCCGGGCCGGCCGGCGCGCGAGGAACGCGTGGCGGAGGTGGCTCTGAGATGGCAGGCGGTGCAGTTGCGGGATCCGGACCGGCAGGGGGCCGCGGTGCCGCTGAACGTGGTGCACGTGCGGGAGGAGAACGCGCCGGAGGGGGTGGCACGGCTGGAGTGGTTCCTGCTGACGAGTTTGCCGGTACAGACGCGGCAGGACGCGGAGCGGATGCTGGAGTGGTACCGGCTGCGGTGGCGGATCGAGGACTGGCACCGGGTGCTGAAGTCGGGCTGCAAGGTGGAGTACCTGGGGCATCGGCGGGGGGAGCGGATCGAGCGGGCGGTGACGATCAACGCGGTGATCGCGTGGCGTCTGGCGGCGATGACGCTGATGGGGCGGGACACGCCGGAACTGCCGCCGGAGACGTTCTTCTCGGAGATCGAGATCGCGGCGTTGGAGGATTTCGCCAAGGATCGTCGGCAAGCACCGCCGGACAATCTCGGACGGGCGGTGCTGACACTGGCGATGCTGGGCGGGTATCTCAACTTCAAACGCAAGCGCTATGCCCACCCGGGCCACAAGGTCATGTGGGAAGGCTACATACGCCTGGCGGCAATTAGGCAAGCCATCGAACGCGCTCGTCGCCTGAATAAAGCCAGCAAACTGTATCAGAAGATGCGATCACCATGATTTGTGTGTAAACGGCAGCCTGCGGTACCGACAGATGGTGCCCAGTGGACGCTCATTTCAAGGGATTGATGGGTACCTTTGCGATTGGCGTTTCCACGCCCACTACTGTGTGCCAAGAACCTGATCGCCACCCCACCCCAACGTCCCTTGATCGTAATTGACACCGACACGGTTCAGGCTTAGGATCAGACCATGCTGAGACGAGTCTTGCTCCACGCCGTCTTGGTCGCCAGCAGCTTAGCTGCGGCCAGTTCCGCAAGCACCGATGGCGTCAAAGCTCTTCTGCAGGAGGGCTTTGACCTCACGGCCGAAAGAGTTGCGGCGCTAGAAGCGCAGCTGAAGGACGACCCCCTGGACATGTCCGCCCGCACGAGATTGCTGGGCTACTACGGAAAGCGACTCCGCCATCGAGATCCTTCAGCGGAGGCCCGCTGGCGTTCTCTTGTACTGTGGCTGATCCACAACGAGCCGAAATCCGAGGTTCTTGCCACGATTCCGTCGCCGCTGCACGAATTCAACCGCTCCCTGGTTCCTGAACAATTTGTCGAAGGCAAGGAGGCGTTCCTGGCGCACCTCGAGAAGGAACCGAACGACTTGACCCTGCTGAGACATGCGGTAGATTTCGTGACTGGCCGGGATGACCAGCTTGCCGTCGAGTTGCTCGAGAGGGCCAAGTCCGTTGACAGTTCGAACCCCAGCTGGGCAATCGGATTGGCGTTTGTGCACTTTAACGACTACAAGAGGAACCGCCGTGTACTGGGAGAACTGAATGTTGAGGCTGCTCGAAAGGCGCTGATCGAATTCGACAGAGCCTTCGAAGTAGCGGATGAGCCCGGAGGGGGAGGCTTCCTGCAGCTTGCGGCAGAGGTTGCCGTCGTTGCGAACGAGACGGACAAGGCTCGGGAGTACGCGGACCTCATGCTGGATACTGATCCACGCGACTCGCGTCACTATGGAGATCATGTTCACCACGGAAATATCACCCTCGGCAAGATCGCCCTCGCCCAAGGAGACGTTGACGGAGCGGCATCGTATCTGCTGCTTGCCGCATCCACGCCCGGATCACAGCGATTGCGTGGAATGGGTCCTGACACGACTCTAGCCAAGGAACTGCTTGAGAAGGGTGAACGAGAATCGGTGCTTCAGTACTTCGACGAGTGCGCGAGATTCTGGGAGCGGGGGCGGGACCAACTGAAGCAGTGGGCAATTGTGGTGCGAGGCGGGGGCATTCCGAATTCGCGGGACTTCGGACGGTAACCTCCGGGTCATCGGATAACCGGCTGATTGACGAGAGTTTCCCAAGGTCCGAGGAGGAGGGCCGAGTCGGGGGTGACTCAACATTGCCGCCGACGCTGGTGTTGCCGGAACCGAAGTTCTCTCAAGACTCCTACCGGTCGGCCTCCTGAAAATGGAGGCCTTCAGAAACGCTACTTGTGGTGCATCTCGGGTGTCCGCGACTAGGTCGATTGCCACAACCCTGGCACCTACGATTCCAGGCCCCTCAGCTGCGAACCGAGAACCTGAACTGCGCGGCGTCTGAATGGCGTCTGCACGCTTGACAGAGGTTCAGGCAGGGCATAGGCTCAGACCATGCTGAGACGAGTACTGCTCCTAGCCGTTGCTGTTGTCTTCAGCCTCGCGGTGGCGGATTTCGCGACCGCTGAAGACGTCCGTTCCCTGCTGAAGGAAGGCGAGGGACTTGCGTCCGCCGAGGTTGCGGCTCTCGAAGCGCAGTTGGAGGGAGATCCCCAGGACTTGTCTGCACGCACACGCTTGCTCGGCTACTACGGGGACCGAATGCGCTACCGGGAACCTGCATCGAGAGCCCGCATCGCGTCCCTCTTGCTGTGGCTCATCCATAACGAGCCCAAGTCCGAGATCCTTGGCACGCGCTCGATGCGCATCTGGGGACTCGACGCCTACGAGAATCCAGATGCATACGTCGAGGCTAAGCGGGCGTTGCTGGCGCACCTCGAAGAGGAACCGAATGACCCGAACCTCCTGCGCTACGCCACCGATTTGCTGGGAATGCAGGACAGACCGCTTGCTATCGAGTTGCTTGAGAGGGCCAAATCCCTTGACAGTGCGGACCTCAACGTGGCACGAAAGTTGGCCCACATGTACTATTGGCAGGGTCGCCGGGGGTTGAAAGGACCAAACCTCGAGGCTGCCCGAAAGGCAGTGGACGAGTACGACCGAATCCTCGAACTCGATAGCGAGACCTCAAGTAAGAGCTATCTGAAGTATGCAGCCGAGGCTGCGCTCATCGTGAGCGATTTCGAGAAGGCCGGTGGGTATGCACACTTGATGTTAGGTGACGCGCGACCGGACTCGCCCGACTACGGGGACCAGTTTCACATTGGAAACATCACCCTCGGCAAGGTGGCCCTTGCTCAGGGAGATGTTCAAGGCGCGGCATCGTACTTGCTGCTTGCCGGGTCCGCGCCGGGATCAACGCAGCTGAAGTACTCGGGTCCAGACACTGAACTAGCCAAGCAACTTCTCGAGAAAGGAGAACAAGAATTGGTGCTAAGGTACCTGGATCAGTGTGCGAGTTTCTGGGAACGGGGCCAGGACAAACTGCGCGAGTGGACCATTCTGGTACGAGCAGGGCAAATTCCGAGCTTCAGGCGCTACTGACCACAACATCCAGTCTGTCGAATGACGGGCTGATTGACGAGGATTTCCCATGGCTGCACAGGCACGACCGAGGTTAGGACAATTGGACGTATCTGTTGGTGCCATCCTGGAGGGAGGTGCTACTGTCCGAGTGGTCAGTTGGACGACTTCCCGTGCTGACAATGGGTGTCTAGAGGACTCTCATCTCAAGAGACTGACGAGCACCTCGGCGAATCTGATTTCCACGCCCTCAATTGCGCGGCAGGAGCGTGAACTCTGCCCTGTCCCGACGCCTCCGGATCGCAATTGACAGAGGCACGGTCGAGGTTTAGGATCAGACCATGCTGAGACGAATACTGATCCTCACCGTTGCGGTCGGCTGCAGTCTCGGGCTGGCCGATTTCGCGACAGCCGAAGACGTCCGTTCCCTTTTGAAGGCAGGCGAAAGCCTCACGTCCCTGGAGGTTGAGGCTCTTGAAGCGCAGTTGGAGGACGATCCCCTGGATATGTCCACCCGCACGCGTTTGCTCGGCTACCACGGAGACCGAACGCGCTACCGGGAGCCTTCATCGAGGGCTCGTATCGTGTCCCTTTTGCTTTGGCTCATCCAAAACGAACCGAAGTCCGAGATCATAGGCACACGTCCGATGAGCATTTGGGGGCTAGACCCCTCCCGAAATCCGGAGGCATATGTCGAGGCTAAGCGGGCGTTTCTGGCGCACCTCGAGAAGGAACCGAATGACTTGACCCTTCTGGGCTACACCACAGACCTATTGGCAACGCGGGATAGACCGCTTTCTGTCGAGTTACTCGAGAGGGCCAAGTCCCTTGATAGTTCGAACCTCAGAGTGGCACAAAAGCTGGCCCTTCTGTACTATTTCCAGGGTCGCGGAGGGCTCAATGAGCCGAACGTCGAGGCTGCCCGGAAGGCAGTGGCGGAGTACGACAGGATTCTCGAACTGGATGCCGAGACATCCAGTAAGCGCTATCTGAGGCATGCATCGGAAGCTGCGCTCTTGGCGAACGATTTCGAGAAGGCCGGAGAGTATGCGCACCTGATGTTAGGTGAGGCTCGACCGGGCTCGTATTCCTACGGGGACCAGTTTCACTTTGGAAATATCACCCTAGGCAAGGTCGCCCTCGCTCAGGGAGATATTCAAGGCGCGGCATCGTACTTGCTGCTTGCCGGGTCCGCGCCGGGATCAACGCAGTTGAATTACTTGGGTCCAGACACTGAACTAGCCAAGCAACTTCTCGAGAAAGGAGAACAAGAATCGGTGCTACGGTACCTGGATCAGTGTGCGAGTTTCTGGGAACGAGGCCAGGACAAACTGCGCGAGTGGGCCATTCTGGTACGAGCTGGGCAAGTTCCGAGCTTCAGGCGCTACTGACCGGAGCATCCAGTCTGTCGAATGACGGGCTGATTGACGAGGGTTTCCCATGGCTGTACAGGCACGACCGAGGTTAGGGCAATAGGACGTATCTGTTGCTGGCATCCTGGCAGGGAGCAGCTACTGCCCGAGTGGTGAGTTCGACGACTTTCCGTGCTGACAATGGGTGTCAAGAGGACTCTCATCTCGAGAGACTGACGAGCACCTCGGCAAATGTGATTTCCACGCCCTCAATTGCGTGGCAGGAGCGTGAACTCTGCCCTGTCCCGACGCCTCCGGATCGCAATTGACAGAGGCACGGTCGAGGTTTAGGATCAGACCATGCTGAGACGAATACTGATCCTCACCGTTGCGGTCGGCTGTAGTCTCGGGCTGGCCGATTTCGCGACGGCCGAAGACGTCCGTTCCCTCTTGAAGGCAGGTGCAAGCCTCACGACCGATGAGGTCGCGGCTCTCGAAGCACAGTTGCAGGCTGATCCCCTCGACATGTCTGCCCGCACCCGGTTGCTTGGCTATTACGGGGACATTCCTCGCTACCGAGAACCTTCGTCGAAGGCACGCTTGCGCTCCCTCGTGCTTTGGCTGATCCACAACGAGCCGAAGTCCGCGGTCTTTGCCTGGTTGGCGCCACCGGCTTGGCAATTGGACCCTTACCGAGATCCCGATGGATACGTCGAGGGCAAGCAGGCGTTCCTGACACACCTGGAAAAGGAACCGAATGACCTGACCCTGCTGGAATACACTGCGGGTTTTGTGGGCTTGCGGGATCGGTCGCTTGCCATCGAGTTGCTTGAGAGGGCTCAAGGCATTGACAACGCGAACCCCGGCTGGGCTCTCAAGCTGGGTTTCAAGTACTATCTCGAGAGCCGTGGGCGATCCGAAGTGAATCGCGAGGTTGCAAGAAAGGCGTTAGGTCAATTCGAAAGGGCGTTTGAACTATCGGAAGACGACACTGTTAAGGGCGGAATGAAGTGGGCCCTAGAAGTTGCCCTTGCCCTCGAGGGATTTGACAAAGCCCGGCAGTGGGCGTCCGTGATGCTGGAGGATGACCGGCCGGGCTGGAACTACGGAAACAACATTCATCACGGGAACATCGCTCTTGGCAAGATTGCACTCGCCGAGGGAGATGTTCAAGGCGCAGCATCGCATTTGCTGCTAGCTGGAGCCACGCCGGGTTCCCCGCAATTGAACTCATTCGGACCAGACATGGCATTGGCCAAGCAGTTGCTCGAAGCAGGAGAAAAGGAAGCGGTACTGCAGTACCTTGATCAATGCGCGAAATTCTGGAAGTCGGGTCAAGAGGAACTGCGCGAGTGGATTACTGTGGTCCGAGTTGGGGGCATGCCTAGTTCGCGGAATTTCGGACGGTGACCCTCAGTCTGTCGGATGACAGGCTGGTTGACCAGAGATCCCGAAGGCCAATCGGCAAGAGCGAGGCAAGCCCGGCTGTTTGGCCCCTGCCTGGCGAGCCGTGCGACAGCCCGTACCTCTACGAAGTTCCGTGGAAATTGGGCCAATTGCTCATGTACGATACGAGCGGAAGGCTTTGCCGGGGATGTGATCTCGCAGTCCAACAGGTACAGTTTCAACCGCCGTGTGGAGCGGCTTCGACCGCTGGCTGAGCCGGCTGGCCGGAGGAATCGTTACTGTCTGATTGCGGCCTTTCTGCTCGTCTTGCCGGCTGCGCTGGCCGGAGCCGACCACGACCGTGACGCCTTCCTTTCGCGGTACTGCCTGGCGTGCCACTCCGGCGGATCCCCTGCCGGAGGTCTAGCACTCGCAGAGGTTGATGCCGGGACTCCGGAAGGCCGTCCCGACGTGTGGGAGCGGGTCATCCGCAAGCTTGCTGCCCGGGAAATGCCGCCGACGGGAGCGCCGCATCCAGCAGAAGTGGCCAGCGAGGCATTCCGGCAAGGGCTCATCAAGGATCTGGATGCGGCCGCAGGCCGGGAGCCCTATGCGGGGCGGACTGTCATCCGGCGGCTGAATCGGAGGGAGTACGCTAATGCGATCCGCGACATCCTTGCACTGGAAGTGCCGGTGGCGGCGCGGCTTCCGCCGGACGGACAGGCGGCGGGCTTCGACAACATTGCCGACGCTCTCTCGATGTCGCCATTGCTGCTCGAGGGGTATCTCAAGGCAGCACGGCAGGTAAGCCAGGTCGCCGTCGGAGTCAGTGATTCCTCCCCGGTTATCGAGACTTATCCGGCCACCGGGGCGCAGGGACAGTGGCAGGGAGAGGGGATGCCATACGGGACGCGTGGCGGGATCCGCGTCAACCATCACTTCCCGTACGACGGCGAGTACGAGATCCGGGCGTTCCTCGAGAGACAGAGCCTGACGCCAACGGAGGGCGTGCGGTTCTTCCGCGCGAGAGTCCAACTGCGCGCTGGCCCCCACGTCGTTATCGTCACCTTTCCCGATGAGTTCGCGGTCCGGGAGGGTCCGGTCTCGAACGTCAGCGGCCGAGGAGGCCGCGCCCTGGGCGGCCCCCTGGACCTGCTCGGAACGGCGATCCGGCCGACCATCGACTTCCGCGTGGACGGCCAGCGCGTCAAGCTATTCGAAATCGCGGGAAAGACCTCCGGCGAGTCGGCCTTCGACGGCCTCGCCGGCCCGCCCACGCTCGGTCGGATCGAGATCGCCGGTCCTTACGATCCCGTCCGCGCCAGCGAAACACCGAGCCGCAAGCGCCTCTTCGTCTGTCTGCCCGAGAGCCGGGACGAGGAGCCCAAGTGCGCCTCCGCGATCCTTTCCGCCGTGGCCCGCCGGGCCTACAGGCGGGACATCACGGCGAAGGACCTTGAGCCGCTGCTATCCACCTACTCGGCGGCCCGCCGGGAGCTGAACTTCGACGAGTCCGTTGCCGCCGCCCTGCGGGATGTGCTGCTGTCTCCCGACTTCCTGTTCCGGCTGGAGTTCGACCCGCCGGACTCCGTGGAGGGTGCTCTGCACCCGGTTTCCGACTTCGAACTGGCATCGCGAATCTCGTTTTTCCTGTGGAGCAGCGTTCCGGACGACGAGTTGCTCAACGCCGCCTCGAATGGCGAGCTGAGAGACCCTGGCGTGCTGGACCGCCACGTACGGCGGATGCTGGCCGACGCACGGGCTTCGACGCTCGTGGACAATTTCGCTGAACAGTGGCTCGGACTGCGAAAACTGGCCAAGGTCCAGCCCCACTTCCTGGCCTACCCTCAGTTCGACGCCGGGCTCAGGGCGGCCTTCCGCAAGGAGACGCGATTGTTCCTGCTCAGCTTGATCCGAGAGAATCGCAGTGTCCTCGACGTGCTCGGAGCGGACTATTCCTATCTGAACGAGAGGCTGGCTCGGAACTACGGGATCCCCGGCGTGGTGGGCCCCGGCTTTCGCCGTGTTCGCCTACCTGGTGAAGCGCGGAGGGGTGGCCTGCTCGGGCAGGGCAGCATCCTCATGCTGACTTCCCATGCAAACCGGACCTCGCCGGTACTCCGCGGTACCTGGATCCTCGATAACCTGCTGAACTCGCCGCCTCCACCACCGCCGGCGAACGTCCCGCCATTCGCGGCGAGCGCCGAGAAGGGCCGTGTCCTTACAGCCAAGGAACAGCTGGACCGGCACCGCGCCGACCCCGCGTGCAATTCCTGCCACGTCCGGATCGACCCCTTGGGATTCGCCTTGGAGAACTTCGACGTCATCGGCCGCTGGCGGCCCAAGCAAAGGGGAAAGCCTATCGATGCCTCCGCGACCCTGGCTTCGGGAGAGACCATCGAAGGCATCGAAGGACTGAAGGAATTCCTACTGGGCCAGCCGAAACGGTTCGTGCACGCAACGACGGAGCGTCTGCTGACCTACGCACTCGGACGGGAACTGGATGCCAGGGACCAGCCGACCGTCCGCAGCATCGTACGTCAGACCGAAGCGGATGGCTACCGCTTCGTGGACCTGATGCTCGGTGTGCTCAAGAGCACGCCGTTCCAGATGCGGCAACCCGCTGGCAGCTAAGAGGAGCCGATCATGTTTGTGACGAAGAGGCATCTTCCACGTCGTACGTTTCTGCGTGGAGCGGGAACAACACTCGCGCTTCCGCTACTCGACGCGATGATTCCGGCGCTTACCGCGGAGAGCCTCACCGACGCGGCGCCCGTCCGGCGCCTGGGGTTCATTTACTTTCCGCTGGGCGTCGACCGCGACCGCTGGGACCCGGAAGGAGACGGACCTGACTACCTGGCCAGCGAGGGTCTGGCTCCGCTGGCTGCCCACCGCAAGAAGTTCCTCGTACTGACGGGCCTGTCATCCGACCCGGACCGGTCGAAGACAGGTTTCCACGACCGCGCGATGGCATCGTTCATGACCGGATGCGAGCCGACGGCGGGCAAGGTCCATGTGGGGATTTCAGTGGACCAGGTGGCGGCCGGGACCCTCGGCAAGGAGACGCCGTTCGCCTCGCTGGAACTTTCCACCGAGGAGACCGGAAACTTGCCCGGTCCGGTGTTCAAGAGCGCGACGAATCCCTTACCCTTCGAAAAGAATCCGCGTTTCGTGTTCGAGAGGCTCTTCGGCGAGGGAGGCCGGATTGACCCCGCGGCCGTGCGTCAGCGCGATGCTGCGGACCGGAGCGCCTTGGACAGCGTCTCCGAGCGGATCGCCGAGTTGAAAGCCGATCTCGGAGCCGACGATCGGCACAAGCTCGACCAGTACTTCGGGTCCATCCGTGACGTCGAACGCCGCATCGACGTCGCCATGAAGAGGTCTCCGGTGGACCTGCCGGCCACCCAGCGCCCGCCCGGAATCCCGGAAACTTGGCCGGAACATGTCAAGCTGATGTTCGACCTGCAGACGCTGGCGCTGCAAGCGGACCTCACCCGTGTCTGGACGTTCCTCTACGGTCGGGAGGCCACCTCGATGAACTTCCCGCACCTGGACATCTCGATGGGCCACCATGAGATCTCGCACCACAACTTCGAGAGGGAGAAGCTGGATGCCCTGGCGAGGATCAACGTCAACCAGACAGAGCTTCTGGCGTACTTCCTCGCGAAGCTCGACGCCCTCAAGGAAGGCAACTCGACGCTGCTGGACCACTCGTTGATCATGTATGGCAGCAGCCTGAGCGTACCCACGAGCCATAGCCAGCGGAACCTGCCGATCCTGCTGGCGGGAGGGGCAGCGGGTCGCGTGGCCGGGGGGCGCCACATCACCTATGCGGGCGACACGACCCCGCTTACGAACCTGTACCTCACGATGCTCGACAAGGTCGGAGTACCGACCGAGAGCCTCGGGGACAGCACCGGCAAGCTCAACCGGGTGGAGGTCTAGCGCGATGTCCTGCCTCAAGACGTTCGGACTTACCGTCGTCGCTGTCTTGGCCTGTGCCGAAGCCGCCTCCGGAGCAAGCCTCGGGGCGGGCTTGGTCGAAGCCGCTCGCGCGGACGACCGGGCCGGAGTCACCGCGCTTCTGAACCGTGGCGCGGACCCGGACGCTCGCGAGGCGGACGGCTCAACCGCTCTTTCGTGGGCGGCCATTCGCGGAAACGCGGAAATCGCGAGCCGGCTGCTCGAGGCCGGGGCGGACCCGAATTTACCCAACGCGCTAGGCGTGTCCCCTCTGTCCATCGCCATCGAGAACGGGGCGACTGGGGTAACACAGCTGCTCGTCCGGCACGGGGCCGATCCGAACGCGGCTCGCGAGAGTGGGGAGACGCCTCTGATGACGGCGGCAAGGCTCGGTCAGTTCCGGCTGATGGAAGACCTGATCGATCGCGGAGCCGACGTGAACGCGCGCGAACGCAAGTTCGGCCAGAACGCCCTGATGTGGGCCGCCGGCACCTCTGCGGCGGTGCGCCTGCTGATTGATCGCGGGGCCGACGTGGGGGCGACCACGAAGACCTGGGACGTGCGTTACACAATCTACGCTCCGAACACATTCACGCTGGGGAAAACCGGAATCCCCTGGAACACCGACGGTGAGTACGTGAGCAAGAGGGGTGGCCAGAACGCGCTCTTCTTCTCGATCCGCAAGCGGGACCTGGAGTCCGCCCGCATGCTGCTGGAAGCCGGTATCGACGTGAACCAGCCAGCGGCGGACGGTACGACCCCGCTACTGGCATCCCTGTACAACTGGGTTCCGATCGGCGCCGACTTCCAGCCCGGGCGGGGCGCCCCCGCCCCCGCCGGCAGCTCGCAGAGATTTGGCCCGGACTGGGAAATCGCGACCCTGCTCCTCGACCGCGGAGCCGCAGTGACCGTCCGGGACGCTGCTGGCTACACGCCCCTGCACGCAGCAGCCCTGGCGGTCGCATGGGCCGGGGGAAGCAAGGACGAGACTGAAAAGGGCGTCTACCGCCATCTGGCTGCGCTGCTATCCGTCAAGCGCGCGCCCAAGGGGGCGTCACGATTCGGCCCGGACGATTGGCTCAAGATTGTCACCCGTCTGCTCGTGGAAGGTGCCGATCCCAACACGCAAACTGTCTACACCACCTCCGGGCCGTCTGGGGACGTCAGAATCAATCCGGCTCCGCCTGGCTCGACAGCCCTCCACATCGCAGCGGATTCCCGGAACGTCGATCTGGTCAGGACGCTTCTTGAGGCCGGCGCCGATACGAACCTGGTCCGCAAGGACGGCCATACGCCCTTCTCGGTGGCAGTTGTCGCGCGCGATATGCCGATCCTCGAGGCGATGGTCAAGGGGGGTGCCGACCTCCTTGCCCGGTACGATCTGGACGATCGGTTCCCGGATCCGGTCGAGGCTATCAGCCTTTCGCGGCAAGGCCAGACGATCACGCATGTGGCGGCGGGCAACCGGTTTTCGGGCGTCGTGGAATACCTCGCCTCCCAAGGGGCGCCTCTGGACTGGAAGAACGAGCAAGGCGAAACTCCGCTCGATCTTGCGGATCATCAGGAGAGGTTCCAGGAGGCGCTTTTCCGGCAGGGTGCCGAGGGGGATCCGAAAAAGCTGCAGGCGGTGGTCCGGCCGACCGATACGACTGACGTCATCAAGAGGCTTCTGGCCGCAAGAACGAGCGCACCGGGAAAACCGTAATGGAGCCGTTCGGCTCAGGCTTCGGGCTCGACCGTCCAGCCGAAGCCCGGCCCGTCCGACGGTCGGGTGTAGATGCCTTCGGGGCCGCGCGTCAGGTTGTTATCTTCCTCGTACCGCTCATAGACGACATCCGGCCCGCCGGGAGCCGGCATGAACATCTCGGCCCACGGGGAATTGGGCGTGGCGTAGATGAAGTGCACGGCGTCCCTCTGGCCACCACCGTGCGGGATCACCGGGATGTCGTGGGCGGTCGCCATATGCGCGATCTTGACAAGCTCACTCATGCCGCCGCACCAGTGGATGTCGGGCTGCCAGATTTCCGCTCCGTTCACCCGCATGAGCTGGCGGAAGCCGTACCTGGTATAGATGTGCTCGCCGGTGACGATCCGCGTGGAGGTGATGGTTTCGCGAAGTCGGCCGAATCCCTCGTAGTCGTCCGGGGGCAGCGCCTCCTCGATCCAATAGACGTTGTACGGCTCGAACGCCTCTGCAAGCTCGATTGTGTAGCGCTCGGTCAGGGCCATCCAGCAGTCCATCATCACGTCGCCATCGTCGCCCACCGCTGCGCGGGCACGCTTGACGAGTTCGACGTTCTTGCGGATGCCTTCCCTGCCGTCGGCGGGACCATAGGGCAGGGCCAGCTTGAGGCGCTTGTAGCCGAACTCCACGTGCTGCTCGATATCGTTGCCGGTGCAGTAGCACGGGATGCGGGGATGGATGCGGCCACCGAGCAACCTCCAGACGGGAGCGTCCCAGACCTTGCCGGCAATGTCCCAGAGAGCGATGTCGACCCCGGAAATGGCGTTGACCACGCTGCCCTTGCGTCCGTAGGACATGGTGGCGCGCCACATGATGTCCCAAAGGCGCTCGATGTCGAGGGGATTCTCTCCCATGACGAGTCTCGACAGATGGTCCTCGACAATGACCCCACCGGCGGGTCCACCCCGGCCGTAGCCCGTGACGCCCTTGTTGGTGGAGACCTCGACCCAGAAGCTGCCTGCGCGGGGTCCGGTTGCCCGGAAAAGGCTCCGCATTGGCTTGTACTTCGGATAGATCGAGACCGGGTTGGCTACCTCGACCCGGTTGGTCGACCACGAGCCGGGAGCGGGCTCGAATCTGGGGACGGGGCGCTTGGGCCGCATGTTGACCAATCGCACGCCTGTGATGCGGAGGTCGTCCTCGACACGCGCAAATGCGGGAAATGCAAGCGGCACAGCAGCGGCCGAGCCGATGCTCAGGAACTCCCGACGATCCATGCTTGATGACTCCTTTTCGCGGTCGTGGCGGCAGCGCCGGAAGAGGCGCAGGCAGCCCAAGGCTACCACGCCGCCAGTCGGATGTCGCAAGTCCCTGGCCCCTTACGCCGCGGGCAGTTCAGAGCGCAGCTGTATCTAGAATCTTCGTCAGGGCTGTTCCGACTTCCAACGGGTTTGTGACCCTGAATCGGGCACGAGACGACGAACTGGTCGGTCCGACGAAGACGGTGACCGATTTCTGAGGTAGAGCCCGGAATGCGGTCTCGTCGGTCGTGTCGTCCCCGAAATAGATGGCCAATCCTCCAATCTCGCGCAGCAGGGTCGTTGCCGCGACGCCCTTGTCGACGCCGTCGGCCGGCGTGATGTCGAAGACCATCTTGCCGGGGCTGGCTCTCAGAGCCGGATCCGCGCCAACCGCTCGCCGCACGCTCTCGGCAATCCGTTCGTAATCGCCCGGATTGGCGTTGCGGTAGTGCGCGGCCGCCGAAAGGCCCTTGTTTTCGACCTCGAACCCAGTGACATCCGCCAGGTCCATGACAAGACGTCGGGAAACCGCCGCGATCGCGGACCTGCCGCGATCGTCCGCCTCGACCGCGTCGCTATCCGGTCGGATGCGTTCCCGCCCATGACTTCCGAAGTAGTGGATACCTGCGAGCCCCGCGAGTGACCGGACGTCGCCTGCCGAGCGACCGCTGACAATCGCCATCGTGACGCGGGAGCAGCGTGCCAGCGCGCGCAGGGCTTCCATCGTCTTGGCCGGGATACGAGCGTCAGGCGGATGCGGCACGATAGGTGCCAAAGTCCCGTCGAAGTCCAGCATCAACAGCAGGTGCTCAGCCTCCCGCAGCCTGGCATCGACGGCTGGCCAGGCGTCGAGGAGGTGCCTCATCCGCTCGTCCGACCAGATGGCTGAAGCGTTTCCAAGATGCTGCCAATCCAACTGTAAATGGTGTGCTCGCGCACATGCTGACGGAGCTTGCGCATTCGTTCTGCCGATTGCCCGGAGTCCGGTTCGCTCATTGCGAGCAGCCGTTCGGAGAAGGCATCAATGGCGAACGGATTGAATGTCTCGGCTCCCGGCAGTTCCCACGCGGCACCGGTGAACTCGCTGAGGAGCAGCCGGCCGCCGTTGTCGTTGCGGGCCGCAATGTACTCCTTGGCGACGAGGTTCATCCCGTCTTCGAGGGAGCTGACGGCACAGACGTCCGCAAGGCGATAGAGGGCCAGCACGTCACTTTCCGGGAGCTGCTCCTTGATCGACACGACTGGGTTGCCGTAGGAGCCGCCATAGGTGGCGTTAATCCGCGTCTCCAATTCGTCCATGGAGCGATGCAGCTGCTGGTAGGCCGGAATTTCGTTGCGGCTCGGGGCGCCTGCGTTCAGGTACACTAGGCGCCCGCGCATCTCGGGATGCAGCTCCAGCAGGCGCTCGACTGCCTGCAAGCGTTCGATCACGCCCTTGGTGTAGTCAATCCTGTCCAAGCCGAGCACAATGAATTTCCCGGCTAATCCATACCGCTTCCTAAGCCGGTCGACCGCGGCATCGCAATCGGTGCCAGCCGCCTTGGCAGAGATGCCGTCGAAGTCGATCGAAATCGGAAACGGCCGAACGCAAATGCGGCTATCCTTCCGCTCCAGGATGTCTTGTCCAGCGCTGCGCCATCCCGGGCGAGCGGACGCGGCCGCCAGGAAGCGCTCAGCATAATCTGGCGTGTGAAATCCGAGCACGTCATTGTCGAGCAAGCCGTCGAGCAGCTCAGGACTCCACGGGCAGACACGCAGGATGTCCGGCAGCGGCCAGGGGATATGCCAGAAGTGCAGGATTGTCGCCCGGGGACAGCGTTGGCGAATCAGCGTCGGCAGCAAGGCGAAATGGTAGTCCTGTACGAAGACGATCGCTTCGCGATCCCCGACGACTCCGGCGACAGCCTCGGCAAATTTCGTGTTCACGCCCCTGTACGCTTCCCAGTGGTCTTGGCGGAACACCGGCTTGGTGAATGCGACATGGCACAGGGGCCACAGCGCCTGGTTTGCGAAGCCGCTGTAGTACCTCTCGTGCTCGACCTGTTCCAGCCAGACGCGTTGCAGTTCGTAGCTCGGAGCATCCGGCGGCACGGCCACACGGCCCCTTGCGTCGGCGGTTTCCCGGTCGGCATTCCCATCGCCGTGGGCGACCCAGATTCCGCCGACCGCCTGCATCACGGAGTTGAGGGCGAGCGTGAGGCCGCCCACAGCCGCTCGAACCTGGACCGTACCGTCGGGGCTCCGCGAGTGGACGAACGGCTCGCGGTTCGAGACGCTGACGAACAGGCGGTTGCCGATCTGCTTGCGGATCAGCACGGCGAGTTCATCATGCGTCCGGACGGGTCTCGGTATCGGTGTTGCAGTCATAAGGGGGTGCGGCAGATCGCGACGCGGCTTACCGCAAGAGTGATTCGAGCTCCACGCGTGATTCCGTCTTTTCGTCCCGATACTTGACGATGACCGGGGCGTACAGCGACAGGCCCATGGCCTTGCCTGTGCCCGACGTGATCGGGCGTGAGCCGGGCACGACAACGGCTCCTTCGGGGATCACCAGCGGGTTGTCGCCCTCGGCCCGATGCACGACGTCGTGAACAATGTCGTAGACCGGCGTCGACCGGGTTAGCACGGTTCCCGCGCCCAGCACGGCCGACCGCTTGATGATCGTGCCCTCGTAGACCCCGGTGTTGCCGCCGACAAGGACATTGTCTTCGACGATTACAGGAAGCGCACCGATCGGTTCCAGCACACCGCCCACCTGCGCCGCAGCGCTGAGATGACAGTTCTTGCCGATTTGCGCGCAACTGCCTACCAGGGCGTGGGAATCGACCATCGTCCCGTCGTCCACGTAGGCACCGACGTTGATATACATCGGCGGCATGCAGGTGACGCTCCGGCCCAGGTAGCAACCGTCCCGCAAGCTGGATCCTCCCGGCACCACGCGAATGCTCTCCTCGACGGAAAGGTCGCGCGGCGGATACGTCGACTTGTCAATAAACCGGAACCGGCTGCCGGCATCGGACATGTCAACGCTCCTGCCCATGCGGAAGCCCACGAGGATGCCGCGCTTGACCCACGCGTTGACGCGCCAGCCGTGCGGGGCCGCTTGCTTGTCAGGTTCGGCGGCGCGAACGGTGCCGTTGTTGAGCCCTTTCTTGAACTCCCGGAAGGTCTCTAGGTCCTGGTGTGAGTATGATTCCGGGTTGCGGTCATAGAGGGCGTTGATCCGCGATTCCAGCACTCATCCAATCTTACAGACCGCTTCCCCGCCACGCATTTCGTCACAGCAGAGCCATTCGGCGGGCGGGCCGCTCGGGGACATCTTGTTGTCACATTGCTTTGCTACAGTTGATTGAATCGGTCTTATGCCGCAGTTCCGCCCCAACCTCTTCCCGGGCAAGCTCATCATCGTCGAGGGGATCGACGGGTCCGGCAAATCGACTCAGTTGTCCTTGCTCAGCCAGTGGCTGCGATCCAAGAACCTGGTTGTCTCATTCAGCGAGTGGAACTCTTCCTCGATCGTGCGAGGCACGACGCGCCAGGGCAAGAAAAAGCAGATGTTCACGCCCACGACGTTCAGCCTGATCCACGCCACGGACTTCGCGGACAGGCTCGAGCGGCGCATCCGGCCGATGCTGGAGGCGGGAGCCGTCGTCTGTGCGGACCGCTATGCGTTCACCGCGTTCGCCAGGGATGCCGCGCGGGGTGTGCGCCGAGACTGGGTGCGGAACCTCTATCGCGTTGCCATCCAGCCGGACCTGGCATTCTACTTCCGGGTGCCATTGGGTGTCGCTCTGAAGCGGATTCTGGGAGGCAGGGCGGCCCTGAAGTACTACGAGGCCGGCATGGACCTCGGTCTCAGTCCCGACATCGAGGAAAGCTTCGCCTTGTTTCAGCAGCGCATTCTCGAGGAGTATGATTCGATGGCGGAGGAGATGGGCTTCCACGTGATCGATGCGACCCAGTCGATCAAGAAGCAGCAGAAACAGGTTCGCCAGATCGTCCTTCAACACATAGGCGATGCCCTCGAACGAGACGTATTGCGGTCGCCGACGGAGTGATCCAGGAAATGCACAGGAAGAAGCCGCTGCGATTCTACGATGACGCCCTGCCAGGGGTCGACGTGTCGGACCTGCAGGGCAAGCTGATCGTGATCGAGGGCCCGGACTCGATAGGCCGCAGCACTCAGGTGCAGATGCTGCGCGCCTGGCTCGAGGAGCGCGGATTCGCGGTAGCCGACACCGGCATGGCGCGCGCGGCGCTGACCAAGGACGGAATCCGGGAAGCCAAGAGCGGACATACGCTCGGCCCGCTCACGATGGCCCTGTTCTACATGGCCGATTTCGCGGACCGGCTGGAGAACACCATGATCCCCGCCCTGCGGGCTGGATTCATCGTGCTGACGGACCGGTATTTCTATTCGGTGATTGCGCGCGCCGTGGCACGGCACCAGGATGCCGAGTGGCTCGAGCGGGTTGCCGGTTTCGCCATCGCCCCGCACGCCACCTTTTACCTGCGGGCTCCTGTCAAGGAAGTGCTCGCGCGGGTTGTTCGTGGCAATCTCTATTTCGACTACTGGGAAAGCGGCATGGACGTGCCCTACGGCAAGGACCGTTACGAGAGCTTCGTCGGCTACCAGACCAAGTTGATGGAGGTGCTGGATTCGTTAGCCGAGGAATACGGTTTTTTCTGTAGTAGATGCGACTCGGCCGCCCGAGCAGATCTTCGAGGACCTGAAGCGGGGAATCGAGCCGTTGCTCGACGATTGACGGGTCTGCGCACGTTGGAAGCCAGTTATGACCTGCTCGTCTTCGATCTGGACGGGACACTAATCGACTCCTCGCTGGACCTCGCGCTCTCGGTGAACGCCACCCGCGCCCGGGCCGGACTCGACCCCTTGGACATCGAGCAGGTCGCATCGTACGTCGGCAACGGTGCGGAAATGCTCATCCGCCGGTCTCTCGGACCTGGCGCCTCCGAGCAGGATGTGCGCCAGGGCCTGTTGTTCTTCCTGCGTTACTACCGGGACAACATGCTCGTCAATACGAGGCTCTATCCAGGCGTCCACGAAGCGCTTCAAGCGTGGCGCTCCGCGGGCAAGACGATGGCCGTCCTCACGAACAAGCCGGTAGTGTTTAGCCGGGACCTGGTTGCCGGGCTGGGGGTCGCGGACTGCTTTTCCCGCATCTACGGCGGCAACAGCTTCGAGACCAAGAAGCCCGACCCCTATGGCCTGCGGCTCATCATGAAAGAACTGGGATTCGGCCCTGGCCAGTCGCTGATGGTCGGCGACAGTTCGGTGGACGTACTCACGGCGCGGAACGCGGGAATTGCGTGTGCCGGTGTCACGTTCGGGCTGCGGCCGGAGGATTTCGAGCGACATCCTCCGGACGTCTTGGTCGATGACTTGCGCGACCTGGCCGCCTGACCTAGATCCCGGGCCGGGATCCTTCTACGCAATCCTGTGACGCGGCCCCAGTGGATGAGCTACCGCTACCAAGTGAAGCTGAAGATCCTGACCGCGTGTCGACTCGGCCCGAGCCTGCTGTAGTCCGGGGCCTTGAACTGCGCGGGTACGGTGGACCAGCCTTCGTAGATCTTGCCGCCCAAGTAGAAGCGCCGCTTCTCTTCGGGCTCCGCGGATGCAGCGCCCGTCGCGAAGAAGAGCGTGTAGGGACGCTCCGGCTCGTCCGGGCCGGTCTGATCGTCGTGAGGCACGAACTCCCTGAGACCGTCTCCGTCGACGTCCGCATGAATCCAGTCGAGATGGAGCAGGCGATGATAGCTGCCGTCGACCATCATGTCTACCACCACCGTGTTGAACCGCGAAATGATCGACTCGGCGTCTGGAAGCGTCCGGCTGATGGCAAGGTGAAGCGAGCGTGTGATCAGCGGCGTCGAGCCGAATGCTAACCGCTTTCGAACTTCTTCTTCGTGGTGGCTGACGAGATACTGAATGACGAGGTCATCCATTAGCGTGTAGTCTGCCTCACCGTTGAGGAGTCTTGCGACGCTGTCCTCTTTGCTGTGCGAGCCCACAAAGATCGGTCCGTCCCCCGTCGCGACCGCCTCGCCATACGCGTACCCGGCAACCAGGGCGATCCGTTTGCCGGCGAGGTCGGCCAGCGAATTCGCAGACACGTCGCTGCCCTGCCGTCCGACGAGGATCAGCCGGTTCTCGAGATAGGGCTGCGAGTAAAGTAGCACCCGTTCGCGCTCCGTGTCCTTCCAGAGGGCCGCGCTTCCGTCGAAATCGCCGCTCAGCAGGGAGGGCGCCAGGCTGTCCTCGTCCACGATGACCGTTTCTGCGCTGATCCCCACGCGCTGGAGAGCCGCACCAACCAGGTCGAGGGCGTACCGCGGCTGTCCCGGCGCGTTGGTGAACGGCGCCCACGGCGTCGACACCAGCTCGAGTTGCCGAGTCTGCGCCGCTGCCATGACCGGTATGGAGATGACGGGGAGCAGCAGCGCTCCAGTCGTCCGCCGGACCCGACGGAGTAGCCGGGTTTGGCGCATGTGTCGTGAACGCATATCGCAAACTGTAGCAGCCTGATGGCTTGGCGACAACGCGGTCCCGCACGGGTAACCGTCATGAGAGAGCCGTGGTCTGTGGTTCGCGTCGGAACGGCCAGGAGGCTGGGGCGAGCGCGGAGATGCACGGTCCCGGAATGCATCAGGGACGGGGACTCGTGCCACAGGGCCGCGGCAATCGATGCGTGCAAAGCCGTGCCCGATACAGGTGTCGGCCCGGCCGGCCCTTGGCGGCATCGGAATGCGGGCCGCTGCCGCCAAGGGCATTGCCACCCGGAGCTTGGCGAGTGCACACGATTTCATTCCGCGGGCGGCTCGCCAGGAACTTGCTGAGCGGCCACCGTGCGGGGCTCGTCCGCAGCTGACGTGGACTTCGATCCCGTGCGAGGCTCCCCGGCGGCCATCGCCTCCAGCGTTCCCTCGCTGCGCGCAGTGCGCTGGGCGATGCCTGCCAACTCCTTCGTCAGTTCGTTGGCGGGCCGTCAGCGTTTCGAAAGCCCTGTCACTCCGCTCCAAGGCTGCCTGGATCGCCCGTTCCCGCTTCTCGGCCTCCTTGTCGAATGCCTGCTGGCGCTCTGCCGCTTCCCGGTCAACGCGCTCGGTGATCTCCCGGGTCTCCCGCTCCCTTCTCTCGGCCCTCTTGTCGAATGCCTGCCGGCGCTCTGCCGCTTCCCGGTCAATGCGCTCGGTGATCTCCCGGGTCTCCCGCTCCCTTCTCTCGGCCCTCTTGTCGAATGCCTGCTGGCGCTCTGCCGCTTCCCGGTCAATGCGCTCGGTGATCTCCCGGGTCTCCCGCTCCCTTCTCTCGGCCCTCTTGTCGAATGCCTGCTGGCGCTCTGCCGCTTCCCGGTCAATGCGCTCGGTGATCTCCCGGGTCTCCCGCTCCCTTCTCTCGGTCTCCTTGTCTATCCGCTCCAAGAGCATCTGGAAGTCCCGCCGGTGCCCGACAAGCCACCTGTACGCGAGCGTTGCCAGCAGCGCAAAAAAAGCAATCAGGACGCCGAGAGCCCGCACCTCAGCTGGTGCCCATTCCAACATTGCGTCTACGTTACAGCATTGGTTCGTTGGCCGCCACCCGCGACCGCCCGCACCCTCTTGCATACGACACGGGGACCGCGGCGGTGCTTGCCACCACCGGCTGCCAGACCGAGGCCGCAACAGCATCCAGGCATCGCCATTCCAGCCTCGCGGGTTCGACCGCCTCCTGAGGCTTCGTTCGGTAACGTTCGGCGCGAACCGCTGCCCTTGTCAACTCCCACAGCCCGCCCGACGGTTACCCGCACGGATAGCTGTTCTGCACGGAGTGTGAGCAGTAAGTATCTATTGTTCAGTGTTTTAGATAATGATCTGCTACCCGCGTCAGAATTCGGTTGGGGATTGTGAAATCGTTGATATAGATGTAGTTAGACGAATTCAAGTTCTGCATACTGTGCCATTTTTCCAGTACGGAACTGCTGTCTGACCCCGATTTCGGGCTAATCCCCTTCCGTCAGCCTTGATCCGCCGGCCCAGATTGTCAGGGTATAGACTCGATTGCCAATATGTGTGTATACTAGGACATCATGCCCGCCCGGTCCCCTGACCTGCTCGTCCCGCTGCTGGCTTCCAACTCCCCCGTCACGCTCGATCAGCTCCAGCAAGCCCTCGGCCCTGTCTCCCGCCGCACCACCTTCCGCTACCTGCGCCAGGTCCGCCACCTGCGCAGCTACCAACCACAACGGCCGCTTCTACACCGACCGCGACCCCGCCCGCTTCGACCGCTTCGGCCTGCTCTCCCTCGGCGACGTCCACTTCTCCCGCGACGGTTCGCTCCCCGCCACCGTCCGGCGCCTGCTCGACGAATCCGAGGACGGCTGCACTGACAGGGAACTCCGCGCCCTGCTGCACGTGCCCGTGCACCCCTTCCTGCTCGCCGCCGTGCGCCAGGACCGCGCCCGCCGCGAGCGCCTCGGCGGCGTGTATGTCTATCTCCGCAACGGACCCGCCGGCGACCGGCAGCTGCAGGCTCGCCTAGCCCGCCTGGCCGCCAGCGGCGAGGCCGCTCCGGACGCCACGCTGGAACCGGAACTGATCATCGCGGTGCTGCTGGTGCTGGTCCGTTATCCCGGGTCCCGGCCGACGGCGGTGGCCCGGCGCCTGCAAGGCCGCTCCCCGCCCATCGGGCGGGCGCAGGTGCAGGCCGTGTTCGATCGCTTCGAGCTCGCCGGGAGCGGCCAAAAAGGGGGGTCTACTCGCAGCTGACACTGTTGCTGGAACAGGCCCGCGAGGCGGGCTGGACCGGCGCGAGGATCGCCCGCGCCACGCTCGCCGGCGGGTCGCCGCCACGCGTCGATTTCGTCGCCGAGCAGGGCCACTGCCGGCGCTGCGGCCGGGTCCTGAGCCAGCAGAAGAGCCAGACCCGGGTGGTGGCCACGCTGGCGGCCGGCACGTTCCTGGCGCGCGAGATCCGCAAGCACTGCCGCGCCTGCCGGTCCGAGCCGGCCGCCGTCTGCCGGCAACTGGCCGGTCTGGCCCCGCCCGGCCAGCGCTACGGCTACGACCTGCTCGTGTGGGTCGGGCTGGCCCGCTATCACCGCCACCTCCAGCGCGAGGAGATCCGCGCTGCCCTGGACCGCCAGGGCATCCACCTCTCGTCCGGTTCCGTCTCCGCGCTGTGCGATCGCTTCCTGGCGGCGCTGGAAGCGCTGCACTGGCAGCGGGCCCCGGCCCTGCGCGCTGGCATGCCCCATGGCTATGCCCTGCACATCGATGCCACCGGCGACAAGGGCAAGGGCGGCACGTTCCGCTGCCTGGACGGCTGGACCGGCTGGGTCCTGCACGCGGTGCGGATCGGTTCGGAGAACGAGCGCGAACTGCGCCCGGCCGTCGAGCGCACCCTGGCCGCCTTCGGCGATCCGGTCGCGGTCATGCGCGACCTGGGCGGGGCCGGTGCCAAAGCGGTCGCGGACTGCCGCCAGCGGGGCATCCCCGATCTGCTGTGCCAGTACCATTTCCTGGCGGCCGTCGGCCACCAGCTGCTCGATGACAGCTACGCCCTGCTGCGCACCCAGATCACCCGCAGCAAGGTGCGCGCTCGTTTGCGGGAGCTGCTGCGAACGGCCCGCTCGGCCGCGGGCGTGCGCGCGGATCTGCCGGCCCTGCTGCTCTGGATCCTGGAGGGCGAGGGCCGCAAGGACCTGCCCTATCCCTTCTCCCTGCCGCACCGCGACTTCCACCTCCGTGGCGCGCAATTCCCCGCGGAGCGCGACCGCCGACTGCCCCGGCCGCGCACCCGGGCCGAACTCCGCGTGCTGCGGCTGGCGGCCGAGGCCTTGGCCGACTACCAGCGGCTGGACCGGCCGGGCTGGGCCGCCGACCGCCTCCAGCGCGGCTGGGCCGTGTTCTGCCAATTGCGCGCCCTGCTGCGCCTGTCCGACGAGGAACTGCCGGGCGGGCCGCGCCCGCCATCCTCCGCCCCGCTCGGCCCGGCGGCGGCCGCCGCCCGGCTGCGCGCCATCGCCGCCGACCTGCAGCGCTACCACCAGGACCTGCGCCAGCGGGTCCGGACGCCGGCTGCCGACGGGCCCGGATCGTTCCAGCCCGACTCGATCGTCCTCCGCTATCTGGACCGCTACGGCGACGGCCTCACCGGCCATCCCGTGGTCCGCGACCAAGCCGGACGGCGGTGGCGGTCGTCGACCGCACCAACAATGTCATCGAGCAGTCCTTCGCCATCACCAAGCAGGGCCTGCGCCGCCGCCTGGGCCGCGCTCAACTGGGGCGCGACCTGGAGGACCAGCCGGCCCAAGCCGCCCTGGCCGCGAACCTGCGGCATCCCGACTACGTCCGCATCCTGTGCGGCACGCTCGACCAATTGCCCCGGGCCTTCGCCGAACTGGACCGCCACCAGCCCACCCGCCCCCCGCGCTTGCAGCGCCACAACCGGGATGCGGAACTGCGCCGACGGAACCGGGCGTGGGCCGACGACGCCCGACATTGCCCGCCCCCGAACTCACCCAACTACCCACAGGCGCACCCAGAACTACACGTATCCAACTGAATTCTGACGCGGTAGATGATCTGGGGTTGACCGAAAGAGGGGATGGCAAGAATTGGTGTCGGCACCACGGTTGGTCGCAACCGGTGCTACGTGAACGCTTGGATCCCAGTGACGTGCGATCCGAGAATCAGCGTATGGATGTTGTGCGTTCCTTCGTAGGTCTTGACCGTCTCGAGGTTGCACATGTGCCGAAAGATCGGGTACTCGTCGGTGATGCCATTGGCCCCCAGCAGATCACGGGCCCGGCGCGCGACCTCCAGCGCTATCGCGGCGTTATTGCGT
>CATOTH010000003.1 GCA_951813065.1 uncultured Bryobacterales bacterium
CCCGGGTCGGCAGGATCCGCATGCGCACCGTGTTGCCGGCCAGACAGGCCCACAGCCAAGACTTCGGCTTCTGTCGCCCGCTCGGCGGCGGGTCCTTGTTGTCGTCCCCGCCCGCGGCCAGCCACTGCACCGGCCAGGAGGTCTCGTCCGCCTGGGCCACCGGCTGCTGCTGTTGGTACTCCCCGATCGCCGCGTCCAGCGGCTCGAACAGCTGCGCGAGCCGCCGCAGCCCCGTCGACAGCGTCGACTGCGGCACGCGCAGCCCCAGTGCCGCCAGATCCCGGGCCACCGCCGCCTGCGGACGGAACAGCGCGTAGACCTGCACCAGACACCAGGCCCACACACTGGTGCCCAACTGGCTGGTGCCCAGCCGGGGAGCCGGCGGGGCGCTCACCGGCCGGGCTGAGCCACAGTCGCAGTCCGGACAATAGCGCTGGCGCACCACCTTGCGTACCAGCGCGTTCCAGGCCAGCTCGTACAGCCAACTGATCTTGTGCCCGCACGCTACGTAGGCGGTGCCGCAGTCCGCACAGCGGCGCTCCTGCTCGGGCACGTCCAGCCACTCGAACACCACCGGCAGGTCGGGCCGCTGCTCGCGCGGCGGGGTCGGCGAACCCGGTTGCCGCCCGCGCTGCCTGCGCGGCCGGACCGCCGGATCCTTGCTCGCGGGCTGCTCCGGCGCGGGCGTTGCGGTCGCTGGCGGGTCGGCCGACCGCTCGGCAGCGACTCCGGCCGTCGCGGACGGGTCGTCCCCGCCCGCTGGCGTGGCCTCGCTCTTGCGTCCGAACAGCGACCGTTGCAGGTTCGCCAACTGGGCTTGCAGCCCAGCTTCCCGTTCCTGCGCAGCCTGCAAGTCGGACTGCGCAGCGTCGAGTGCGCGTTGGAGTTGCTCACAGCGAGCGCACGCGGGCCGCCCCCCGACTGGCTGTCCTTGCTTGCTGGATTTCGTCCTGCCCACAACGACCGGGCTGACCGCCCGATCCTACGATGGCAAGGTGGGCGAGGCAAAGTCAAGTGCTCAGCCGATATTTTCTTGCTTGCCCATCGAGCCCTGCCCGACGCCATCCACCCGTCCCATCGACGCCGACCGGTTGCTCCTCCGGCTGCCCCGGAACTCCTTGCCTCAGCGTTGAGCTTGCCGCCGAAATCCGGTGCGCCTGCCTCTGCGCTACTCTCGTGGTTCTGCGTCAGAGCCTAACTGTAGCGCCCCGAAACCTGAATGCTTACGCGCAAGGTGACGGTGCGTGCGACCGTGGGGGCCCGCGAGCGCCAGCGCTGGGACGAGCTGATGGGCGCCCATCACTACCTGCCCTTTCGTACCCTCGTGGGGCGCAGCATGCGACACGTCGCGGTGCTGGGGGAGCGCTGGCTCGCACTGGTTGGCTGGCAAGCGGGCGCGTTCAAGCTGCGGCCCACGACGCAAACAAGGCCAGCAATACAAGAAATGGCCGTGACCTTGAGCCTATCGAGAAATATCTGCCGAAAAAAGGTGGCGGCCTCGTAGTTGGTGTATGATTTCTTAGCCCAAACCAACACCAACTACGAGGACGCCACCGCCATGAAACGTAGCAGAAAGGAGACCCAAGGGAAAGCCTCGAGGACCCTCAACGTACAGTTCGACGAACAACCACTCACCTTGTTCTCCGGCCTCGTCGTATTCCAGCGCTTGTTCATCTACCTCGGGCTCAAGGAAAAGCTCCGGCACTGCTTTCGTCACCTGACAGGTCATCGCGCTTACACACACCATCTCGTCGTACTGTTGCTCATCGTGCACCGAATTCTCGGCTTTCGTGGCCTGCGAGACTTCCAGTGCTACCGTCACGACGAAATGGTCAAACGAACAGTGGGCCTGAAGATCCTCCCCGACGTCTCCACTGTCAGCCGTCGCCTTGCCAGCGCCGACACCGCCAGTGTCGACCGACTACGCGGCGTCAACCGCTCCCTCGTCCTCGACCGCCTGACACAAGACCACGCTTCGCCGATCACCCTGGATTTTGACGGCTCGGTGTTGAGCACGAAACGCCATGCCGAAGGCACTGCGGTGGGCTTCAACAAGAAAAAGAAGGGTCTGCGAAGCTACTATCCATTGTTTGCCACCATCGCCCAGACCCACCAAGTCTTCGACTTTCATCATCGCTCCGGCAATGTGCATGATTCCAACGGCGCCGAACCCTTTATTCAACAGTGTTTGGACAGGATTCGCGAGGTCTTGCCCATCACGCCTGTCGAGTCACGAATGGACAGCGCGTTCTTCAGCGACGAACTCATCGCTCGTCTCCACCGAGAGCAGGTGGAGTTCACGATTTCTGTGCCCTTCGAGCGGTTCACGGAGCTGAAGTCGATGCTTGCAAGCTGCAACGATTGGTCGCGTATCAATCCCCAGCTGAGCTTTTTCGAGGCGACGTGAAAGCCAAAGAGCTGGTCTCGATTCGATCGATTCATCTTCGTGCGCAAGCGGGTGCGGCGCCAGCACAAGGAACCCATTCAACTCGACCTGTTCATTCCGTACGAGCATGACTATGAGTTCAAGGTGATCGTGACGAACAAGAAGGGGCGCACGGCAAGGTCGGTGGTTGCATTCCACGAGGGTCGCGGGTCTCAGGAAAGCATCTTTGCGGAGCTGAAATCGCAATGTCATATGGATGCCATCCCCGTGAAGACGAGAGTGGGCAACCAGATCTGCCTGCTCTCGGCGTTGCTTGCCCAAAATCTCGGTCGTGAGCTTCAGATGACTGTCCACCGCCCGCAACGCGGAACGACGGCCAAGCGTTCGCCCTGCTGGATTTTCAACAAGATCGAAACAATACGGAATAGATGGATGCGTCGTGCCGGGCGGCTGATTCATCCGGGAAACCACTCGATTCTGTCGATCAACGTGAACGCCGGAATCGAAGAAGAGATGAGGCGCTATCTCGATGCACTTCAGCCAGTGTAAAGATTTTTTGCAACGCTAGGGTAGATACATGCATTTAATTAGAAAATCTGACGCATCACTCGTAGAAAAAGAAACAGAATTAAGGCGATATTATCTGCCTGATCGAGATCCTTTAGAAGTTATAGAAACTTGGATGGAGCCGAACACCTCACAGGAAGCTCACTACCATCAAGTCGTTCAAGAAGCGATGCTTGTACTAGAAGGAGAGGTGTTCGTTGAAGAGACAGTATCGGGTCAATCCAATCATCAAACGTTAAATGCCGGTGATTTCGTTGTTTTCGATCGTGGAATTTCTCACAGAATTGCAAACAATTCATGTGTTCATGCGAGAATTCTTCATCTCAAGTTTCTCGGCGAGAGGAAAGATCGAACTCTATTTGTTGAAGACAAGAACGATGCATCATATAGGCAGAAATTAACAGCATCTGAAATTGAAATCTATACACAGGACTATCGCCATTTTGACAGCATGATTTGGCAAGTTCCTGCTTGGTCTAGTGCAATTTTCAGCTTTTCGATAACTATCGCATTTTTGTTACTTGCAAATAGTGCAGAAATTGAAAATTTATTGCCTTCAATCAATGCAAGAATTTCTGCTTCTATATTCCTATTTCTTGTATTCGTAATCCTGTTGCTATTGCTAAATGTCTTTCTACGCTTCCGATTACACCAGCGCGCGGCAATTCGACCTAAACGGCGAAATATTCCTTCTCCGCGGTACATGCTGCCAGGTCAAACGTCGCTACTGCTAATTCTTTTTATCGAGGTGGCTGTGATTTTGTGTTTTTTTCTAATCACTGTCGGGTTTGAGCTTATGTGCGCAATAGGAGTAGCAGTCATGTTTCTCGTTTTAGGCTTCGGCTATGTAGAAAGATCGGTACGACAACTTTCATCTTCTCTTAGGGCTAGCCCGAAAAACTCTCCAAGGGGGTAGAAAAAGGCTGCTTTCGGTGGCATAACGGATGTGTGATCAATCGTTTAGGCCAAGCGTGGAGGAGGCAGCCTTGAAGACACAGTGTACCCTAGCGTTGCATAAATTCTGTGTCCAGCGACATAATTAGAATTGCGCGGCGGCAAGAATAGTTGTCGCCGGCCACGCGCCGCTGCCCGGCTGGCATCGGACGGACCGCAACAGCTAGCACCTACCGGGCACGGCAGCGCTTCCCGTCGATCAGCGGTCGGCCTGCTCCGCGGTGTAATCCCCCATCAACCAACTGATCGTAGTCGTACCTAAAGGCCATCCCCAGCTCGCGGCCGCCGCCCGTAGCTTGCACACCACCTAGCGATCGGGGTGCAGATCAAGGCTTATTCTGTGGCCGCTCGCGCACCGCGCTACATCCTCGCCCCCGTGTTCACCTTCACGGCACCCGGCGGTTTTCCCGTCTTCTGCGCAACCTCTTCAATGAGGCCCAGCAGGAATACAGAACAACGGCCGTACCGAAAACGCGGATGGGTACATCAAGGACGGCCAGAGCCGGAATGGGATCTGTTCCAAAGTAGACCAGGATCATTCCGACATAGAGAAGCAGCATCCCTTTCATCGAGCTAAGGAATGTCTTCCTCTCAGCCGCCTCCATCGCCATCTCCATCGTCGGATCCACCGTCGTCGGTGTTGCCGGAATCAACGATATCGTTGATTCCATCGATTATAAGCAAGATGCCCCCACCAACGACAGCGGTAGTGGTAGACCAGACTCCAGCGGTCACCAATGGCGTCGTCACTGGAGCCGCTGGACCACTGCCGACAGCAACCGCTCCGGTCGTTACCAGGGCGGCAATTACTGCACCGGTAGCCCCAGCGGCACCAGTAAGGATCTTGAGACCACCGATAGCGGCCTGCCCCCAGTTCCTACCTTCCTCTTCCTCTTCCTCTTCCTCTGCTTCCTCATCGGCCTGTTTCTGAGCCTCTTCATCTTCGAGACAATCCTCGTAGTCTTGCCAGTCGCTGTCATCATCCGTAGATGGTGGAGTGCACTTGGCAACTGCTGGGGGAGCTGCGACTAGGCCAAACACCAGGAGCAGCGAAGCGAGCAGTGTGAATCTCGTCATGGCTACCTCCGGGAGTCACGCTCTGCGGCGTCAGGATCCCCTGCTGGATCGACCAGGGCCAAGCTGTTCTTGACCATGGCCTGGGCCTGTTGCAGGGAGAGCTCCGGCCAGATGATCGATGCCATCCGTGCCGCGGCGCTGCGGTACTCCTCGGATCGGGTCGATCCATGGCGCACACGCAGCACTTGCAGGCCGTGCTTGAACTGCATGGCCTTCGGCAGGTTGTCGACCATGTCCCTGTCGAACTGCGAGACGCCGTGAGTCGCACCGTACTCCTCAAGCATCTCGGCAATGTTTTCCCGACCGGCCGTCCTGGCGATCGTTAGCAAGGTCAGTCCGCTCGGGAACACCTTCTTCGCATCCCCGCCTCTGACCAGTAGAAGATCGACGACCCCGGGGGAGGCAGACAGCACGGCCGTGTCCATCGCGCTTACGCCCGAGGAAGGGGTGAAGTTCGGATCGGCGCCAAAGCGCAGCAACAGGGCGGTCATTCTCAGGGACCGATCTTCATGGCGATGGTCCGGAACCACCGCGTTGTGAAGCGGGGTCATACCCCGGTTGTCTACCGTGTTGACTGCCATGCCGGATTCCAGCATGGACCTCGCATCGTCCATTTGTCCGAGGCTCGCTGCCTTGTGCAACGGGTACGGCTCGGCAGCCGCACCCAGGGAAACGGCGAACGCGACAATCACTGCGAACGTCGCTAGTTTTCCGATTTTCAAGTTCATTGCTTGTCTCCTTACTCCGGTCGTTGGAAGCGACCTTGTGGACGATCATATTTGGCTCGATAACCCTATTTATCGAGCATGATAGGATGGGTTTCAAAGGCTCTCCGGACCTCCTGATCGGCGGCCTGGCGGGACGCAGCGGTCGCTCAGGGGCCGAATTCGGACTCTGATGGCAGTTTTTCCGCGAGTTCCGCCATTTTTTCCGGAAATTGCGCGATAATGCGCTTGACATAGGGTTATGACGCACGGAAGCGAGATCGCCCGCCGCGAATCCCTGGCGGCGGGGCTGTCCGCCGCCGAACGGGACCGGGTGCGGCAGGCCCTCTCGGACGCCCTGGCGCCCAACACCCGGCGCGCCTACCTGGGCCACTGGGACGCCTTCCGCGCCTGGGCCGAGGGGCAGGGCTACGCCTCCGCGCCCGCGGCCCCCGAAACCGTGGCAGCCCACCTGGCCGCCATCGCCGGGACCGCCGGAGCCTCCACGCTCAAGGTCCGCCGCGCCGCCATCAGAGCGGCCCACCGGGCCGCGGGATTGCCGGACCCGACCGCGAGCGAGCTGGTCAGGCGGGCGCTCTCCGGCCTGGTCAAGCGGACGTCCAGACCCGTCAGCCAGGCCGCCCCGCTCACCGCCACCGCCCTGGCCGCGATCCGGGCAACAGCCTGTCTCCGGCGGACTGGCGGGCAACTACGCCGGCGGCGCGAGACCGCGGACACCGCCCGCCGGCGGGGCCGCGCCGACATCGCCCTGTGCGGCGTCATGCGTGACGCCCTGCTGCGCCGCGAGGAGGCCGCCGCCCTGACCTGGGCCGACATCGCCTGGGAGGACGACGGCAGCGGACGGCTGACGATCCGCCGCTCCAACACCGACCCCGAGGCCAGCGGGACAGTGCAGTACCTCGGTCCCCCTACCATGCAGGACCTGGCCACCCTCAAGCCCCCGGACTCCCGGCCCGGCGACAGCGTGTTCAGCATCAGCGGCTCGCAGGTCAGCCGGCGCATCGCCGCCGCCGCGCGCGCGGCCGGGCTGGGGAACGGCTTCAGCGGCCACAGCCCGCGCGTCGGCATGGCCCAGGACCTCGCCGCTGCCGGTGTCGGCCTGCCCGAGTTGATGCAGGCCGGCCGCTGGAGCACCAGCGCCATGCCCGCCCTCTACGTCCGCGCCCAGTCCGCCGGCCGCGGCGCCGTCGCCAAATACCACGCTGATTCCGCCGACAGCAGCAGCGGCATGAGTGAGGTAGCCCGTTGACGGGCATGAGAATCGAGGGGCGAGGCTGCAGACGATTGTTCGGCCGGCGGTGCGTCATGGGGGGCGCGTGACGAGTGCGATATAAGGCACTTCCCCTTTCGTGGCGGTCGTACCAGTTTTCCCGGACGGTTCGTACATCTGATGCTGCGAGGATTGCGGCAGCGTACGGAAGGAGCAGGCTCACTGGGGATCGCGCAAGTGCGTCTGCAAGCGGTGTCACTTCACCCCGCGCTGGTGTAGGTGACGCAGGAAGCTGCGCAGCGCCGTGACAGCCTGCTTGCAGCGCGACGTGCCAAGACGGTCGGCGAGGCCAAGGACGAACTGGTTGGCATCGCGGCCCGAAAGCCTCTCCAACTCGATGGGACTCTCGCCAAAGCGCTCGCAGACGAAGGCGCGTGCGACCGGCAGGTAGCAGTCGATCGTGGTTCGGCTGAGACCGCGCTCATTGACGAGCAATCGTTCGTAGGTGTGCATGATCCGATCCAACGGACTGTCGTCATTGGGAGGGGGAGAGGCGGGAGGAATGCAGCCGTTCTCTCGCAAGTAGGCCAGCAATTGGCGGCCGGTCGCTGCCTCTCCGTGACGCGAGCTGCGCCGCAGTTCGCGAGTCTGCAGGAAAGCTTCCATGCACCGCCCGTCAAGCGCTGTGACGTCGAGACCTTTGTGCTCGATCCAGGCTCCGAAATCGCAGACGGTTGCAAGCTTTAGTCTGGCGAAGTAGCGTGAGCACCCCTGTGTCGCCAGCTGGTCCGCGAATCCATTGAGATGCAGGGCCAGCGGACCCGCGCGAACCCGCAGGCGGCTTCGTGACGGGGAAGAAAGGAGTTTGATGAACATATCCTCTTCATGGTCATAGAAGATCAGGAATAGGAGGCCAGCAGGAATACTCCGAGTACTCGGAGACTCAGTACGCCGTAACTTGCTGGGTTTCCAAGAACTCTGCTACCCAAACGAGACCAGCTCGGAATATTCCAGAACTCGGAATACTGAAGCCTATTCCGCGCTCGGAATAGGTTTCAACCCATGTTGTTACCTCCACGAGTTGCCCCGACTGCTAGCGGCTGGAGCAACAGTTGCCGGGCGGGTTCTGCGCCCGCTAGGAAACAGCGCCTTTCCACGGCGCACGTAAACTACCGCTAGGAGATCGATATGGGCCCACCCGCGTTGACGAACAGCACTTCCCCTAAATCAGGGTGGCGGGCCAGCTTTTGGTCGAATTCCCCCGCGATTTCTACAGGGTTGATTCCCATCACCACTAGGTCTGCATCCTTGGAGAGCTTGCGCACTTCCCGCTTCAGCCCCTCTGCGTCCCGATATGGGATGCGCGAGAGGTTCTGCGGCGAGATCGGGAGACGGCCCTCGATGATCCACGTTTCCACAACCTCCGTCTCTTGATCCAGGAGCTCGGCTGGGAAACACGCAAAGATCCGGATCTCGGCCTTGGCCCATTCCTTGTGGCCCAGGATGATATATGCCAGCAGGACCATCAGGCGGGCCGTGTCCCCGCCTTCGAGTTCGTCGGCTGTTAACCAGATGTGGATGTTGGACCGGTAGCCGAAGCGTCTGCCCGAGGACCTGAGGATGCAGATGTTGTAATGCAGCCCGGCCAAGTAGCGGGTCGCGTTCACAACCCTTTCCAGTTCATCCTTGTCATTTCTCGCGAAATCTAGGAGCACGCTGTTGTTGGGCAAGCCCGATATACCCGGGCGCTGAATCGCCTGGGCGAGTCCGCTGTGGTAGTCGGGGGCAACGACCGTGTCGACAAAAATATCCGCCTGGCTCTCCTCGGCTTTCTGAATCAAGGTGTCGGTAGAGATCCGGGCGTACAAAGTGCGTTCGAGAGAGTACTCTCCCTGAATAAATCGAATGTATTGCCCAAACCCCTGGCGATGGCATATCCATCGGAGCAGGTCAAACGCCACGATGCCCCCGTCGGACTCGGGCGCTACCGCCACGAAGGCGGGTCGCGTCGGGCCACGATGCGTGCCAGCACGTGTCTTCTGGATGGAGATCTGCAGGCGCCTGGTGAGCTGAAACATCACTCCGCGGATAATCTGCCCGACATCCCGCTCGTGCTTCCGGGTGTAGGCCAGTGACTGATACAGGCCGAACATCATCGCCAGCGACAGCAAGGCGTACAACGGCTGGATTTGGAACATCAGCATGAACGCCATTACGGCGCCGACCAACGAGACATACCAGCGCGAGCGGAACGTCGGGCGGTACGAAGGATTGCCGGCGAAATGTTCCAGGACCGAAACCGTGCACAGCGTCCCGTAGGTGATCATGAAGAACATCGTGATGACTTGGGAAACCAGGTCGATGTCCCCGGCGAAAATGCACAGCAGGGCGAAGGCGCCGGAAATCACTGTGGCACGCTTCGGTTCGTCGCTGCCTTCCGCACCCGTTGCAACCCAGTCGTTCACCGATCTCCAAGGGAAGACCCGGTCCCTGCCCAAAGCTTGAAGCGTGCGGGGCGCAACCAGGATCGATCCAATCGCGGACGACAAGGAAGCCGCCGCCAGCCCGATGGGAATGATTGGTGGCCAGAGTGCGATGTCCTGCATCACGAGTCGGTCCGTGTTGGCGAGCGCGTCGGGGCTGACGCTCGCGGACAGCTTGACCACCACGGCTGCGTAGATCGCCATGCCGGCAAGCGTGGCACTGAGCGTGCCGAGCGGGATCGAGCGACGGGGGTTCTGCAGGTCGCCTGAAAGGCCGACACCCGCAGTCATCCCGGTGAACGCCGGGAAGACGATCGCAAAGACCTGGACGAACGGATCGCTGTCTTCGATGGATCCGCCAAGAAGCTGCGGGGCATCGGAATTCGGCCCGCCGAGGAAGAACAGCGTCAGCGACACCAGCAGTGTCGCGCAGACAACGATGAGCATGCCGACACCGAGGCTGGAACCCACTCTCGTGATCACAATTACGAGGAGCAGGGCTGTCGGGATGCTGATGAATCGGGCATCAGCCTGCAGACCGGACCACGACTCAATCCACGGCCAGAGCCCTTGAAACGCTTCCCCAAAAGCGATCATGTAAAAGGCGACCGACACCGCCTGGGAAACGTACAACCAGAACCCGATCGTGCCGCCGATCGTCTTTCCAAACGATCGGCTGATGATGTAATACTCGCCCCCGCCCTCGACCCGGCGGTTCGTGGCGATCTCCGCCACGGCGAGTGCGGTCGGGATGGTCACCAAGTGGGCAAGGACGATGATGCCAAGAGCGCCCCAGAAACCGAGGTGCCCGACAGCGTACGGGAACCGCAGAAACAGTACAGCCCCCAAGATTGTGCTGATTGCGGCCAAGAAGACCGGCGTCGTACCGAACTTCTGGGCGACTTGGCTGGCTTTCTCGGCGGTTTGCAGTACCTGCATTGACTAAGGTCGGTGGGCAACCCGCGACCCTCACCGAAAGGGCGACGCCGAAAAGGGCTTCTGGCTACCTAGGATACACAGGAATTTGCTGCGTGCTGCCGAATGGTCCGCACCATCGCGTGCAGCCCGTTTCCCCGGGTTGGACTGAGATGCTCGGTCAGACCGATCTCGTCAATAAAGGCGTTGCCCGCAGCCAGGATGGTGCGGGGCTCGAACCCGGAATATGCCCGTATCAGGAGCGCAATCAGCCCGGATACAATGGCCGCGTCGCTGGTCGCCACCAAGTGCAACCTGTCGTCTCGCGTCTCGGCATGGAGCCAAACCTGGGCCTGGCAACCCTTGACCTTGTTCTCGTCGGTTCTGAACTCCTCCGGGAATTCCGGAAGCCTGCGCCCAAGGTCGATGATGTGCTGGTAGCGGTCCATCCAGTCGTCGAGGAACTCGAATTCCTCGACGATTTCCCGGTGCACTTGCTCGATCGTCTGCACGCTCCGCCCGGGCTCCCTACCCTCGGATTCTACCCCGTTGCAAGTCATCCGTTGATCGTCCGTACGCCAATCCGGCGGGCCCGGCTCGATTCTGCCCACTGTTTCCGGTGCGACGGGATCCCGGCTTAGGCGATGGGGCGTGTTGCAGGACAGACATGCAAGTGGCAGAGTGGTTCCGTGCGTTTCCTGATTGCAACTCTCTCGGTCGGTATGCTCTCGGCTCTGTCCGGCTCGGAGGTCGACCGAGTGCGGTACAACAATCCGGGCCTTGAGGTGGACCTTGGAGTGGGCCTGTGGGCTTGGCCGCTGCCCATGGACTACGACGACGACGGAGACCTCGATCTAGTGGTCTCAAGCGGTGGGCTGCCTTACGAGGGCACCTACTTTTTCGAGAATCCATCGGGGCCGGCCGACCCCGATCCCATGCCGGTCTTCCTCCCCGGAGTTCGCGTCGGAGAGTACCGCTCGAATGCTCAGATCTCCCACAACGATGGACATGCGTTCGTTGTGACGACTCCCGGGGCATGGCACGACGAGTTCCGCAAGCGGGCATTCGCGAATCCGCAAGAGTTTGGATTGCCGACGGATGCCGTCTATTCCTCGACGGGGCGTATCCGAGCCAAGCAGTGGAAGTTGGCCGATTGGGAAGGCGATGGGGACCTTGATCTCTTGATCGGTGTCGGCGATTGGGGAGACTACGGCTGGGATGACGCATTCGACAACGCTGGCAATTGGACCAATGGTCCCTTGCACGGGTATGTGTACGTCGCGACGCTAGAAGCTGACGGCACCTACGCGAGTCCGCAAAGACTCGTGGCCGGAGGGAATGATATCGATGTCTATGGCATGCCCAGTCCCAGCCTGGCTGACTTCGATTCTGACGGCGACCTCGACCTTATCTGCGGTGAATTCCTGGACGGATTCACGTATTTCGAGAACGTGGGGACCCGGTCCAGACCGAGATTGGCCGCCGGACGCCGGATCACTCTCGGGGGTGTGGCTGTTGCCATGGACCTGCAAATGATCACACCAACCGCGATTGATTGGGATCGGGACGGAGATCCGGACTTGATTGTGGGTGACGAGGACGGTCGGGTAGCCTTCGTCGAAAACCTCGGCCAGACCGCCAGCGGTCTGCCACAGTTCGCCCAGCCTCGCTACTTCCGCCAACAAGCGGAATTTGTGAAGTTTGGCGCCCTAGTCACCCCGCAAGGTGTGGACTGGGACGGGGACGGCGACGAAGACATCGTGGCGGGCAACACCGCGGGCTACATCGGGTTCATCGAGAACCTGGGCGGCAACCCGCCGCGTTTCGCCGCGCCGCAGTCCATTGCCGCAGGCGAGGGAACCATTCGGATCCAAGCGGGCCCGAACGGCTCCATACAGGGACCGTGCGAGGCCAAGTGGGGCTATACGACGATCGGAGTCGCCGATTGGGACGGCGACGGGCTCGCCGACATCATCGCGAACTCGATTTGGGGGCGGATCGTGTGGTACCGCAACAAGGGAGTGCCTGGCAAGCCAGCCCTCGAGCCTGCCAGGTCTGTCCGGGTCCAGTGGGCAGGCGTCCCGCAGAAACCCAACTGGAACTGGTGGGATCCAGGCTCTGCCGAAATGGTAAGTCAATGGCGGACCCGTCCCGTACCCATCGATTGGAACGAGGATGGGCTGATGGACCTGGTGATGCTGGACCATGAGGGGTACGTGGCTTGGTTCAAGAGGGTGCGCCAGCAGGGAGAACTGATGCTGACACCAGGCAAGAGGATTTTTGAGTCCACGCCAAATTCCGAATACGACAACAAGCACCGTCCCCTGAACCATGAGTCCGGCCCGTTGCGACTCAACGTAGGCCGGGCCGGCAAGAGCGGTCGACGCAAGATCGACATCGTGGACTGGGACGGGGACGGAAAGCTCGACCTGCTGGTCAACAGCACGAGCGTCCATTGGATGCGAAATCAAGGATCACGGGACGGACTGACGGTCCTGTCGGACGAGGGGCCGCTGACCTCCACCCAGCTTGCCGGGCATACGACCAGCCCGACGACGGTGGACTGGGACGGTGATGGTCGACGAGAGCTGCTGATCGGCGCCGAGGATGGCTTCTTGTACTGGATGGACGCACCGGATCAGTAGGCGTGGCCAACGCTAGGACGGGCGTAGCCCGAACCAGGACTGTTCCGAGTGGGCCGCCAAATCTAGCGAAGATAGGGAGAGCGTCGCTTGTCCGCCTCCATGGAATTGTCTACCTCGATGTTTCTCGACCGGCTACGAGCCACGGCCGAAGCCCAGCCTGGCAAGATTGCGATCGAGTATCGCGGTGGGGCCGGAACCGAGCGGATCACGTACGAGACCCTGGTCGAGAGGACTGCGAGGACGGCTGCCTGGCTAGCGGAGCAGGGAGTCGACCCGGGAGACCGCGTGGCAATCTGCCTGCCCAAGACTGTCGCCTGCTTCCAACTCCACCTGGCCGCGTGTAGCATGGGGGCTGTTTCACTGCCTCTAAACCCGGCATATTCAGCCGCCGAACTGGAATATTTGCTGCAGGACTCCGGCGCCAAGGTCGTGGTTGGATCCCTTCAGCCCGATTGGGAAGAGACCGCAGAGTATCTTGGCACAGCCGTTGCAACAACGGTCATTCGAATCGACCCGGATCGATTTGGAGAACTGCTCTCCCGTCGTGCAATGGACCTCTCTTCGGTCCAGATAGACCCAGATCAAACAGCTCTAATGCTCTACACCAGCGGCACGACAGGCCAGCCCAAGGGTGCTTGCATGTCGCATCGGAGCCTGACCGCCAACATGGACATGCTCGGCGAGGCCTGGGGGTGGTCCAGCCATGACGTGCTACTTCACGCGCTCCCGCTATTTCACGTGCATGGGCTGCTTGTCGCATTACACGGCGCGCTCCACGCCGGTGCGTCAAGCGTAGTGCACTCAGGGTTTAACGCAGACCGCACACTCCATGATCTTCGGAGCGGGGAATGCAATGTCTTCATGGGAGTGCCCACAATGTACCGGCGACTGCTTGACGTCGCGGGCGACGAGCATGCTGCCATGCGGCACATCCGTCTGCTGACCTCGGGTTCTGACCGTCTGCCAGTCGAGTCTTTCCGAAGAATCGAGGAAAAGTTCGGATTCCGCGTCGTGGAACGCTACGGCATGACTGAGACGGGCATCATGACCTCGAATCCACTGAACGGCGACCGTGTCGCAGGTCAGGTCGGAATTCCCCTCCCCGGCGTGGAGGTGCGGGTAGCGGATCCGGACACTGGCCTGGCTTCCCGGCCTGGTGTGGTGGGAGAATTCCAGACGCGCGGCCCGCACGTGTTCTCGGGCTATTGGCGCGACCCCGAGAAAACAGCGCGGGCCTTCACCGATGACGGTTGGTTCAGGACAGGGGATTTGGGCCGATGCGACGAGCATGGTCGCCTTGAGATCAAGGGCCGCATGAAAGACCTGATCATCAGCGGGGGCCTCAACGTGTATCCCAGCGAGGTGGAGCAGGCCCTTGCGAAGCATCCCGCGGTGGAGCAATGTGCCGTGGTTGGTGTCCCGGATGCCGAATGGGGCGAGTCGGTGAGCGCTTTCGTAGTCAGTTGCGCCAGGGGAGTCGGGGCCCGTGAACTGATCGACTACTGCCGGCAATCGCTGGCGAGCTACAAGACACCCAAGCGGGTCGTCTTCGTCGAGAGTTTGCCCCGCAATGCGATGGGCAAGGTGCAGAAAGCCAAACTCCTTTTCCCCCAGACGTAGGTCGAGCGCGGTAAGTCCTCGGAGATTCCGATTTGGGCACTTCCAGGCGCAGCCTCGCTAGATCTTCGGGCCGGAGCACGATTCTTCTCCTAGCGACCAAGTCCCACCACTTTCCCGCAGCAGTCCACCCCGAGATCGGTACCGTCACCATTGAGGGTTCGTGGACCAAGCGATAATGCGTCATGACCCAAGTAGCGGTGACGGTTCGGCAAGCCACGGTGGATGATCTGGGGTTGATCGTACCCTTGTTCGATGCGTATCGGCAGTTCTACCGTGAGCCAGCCAGCCCGGAAGGGGCACGACAATTCCTCCTGAAGCGTTTCGAGCACAATCAGTCCGTCATCTTCCTAGCCTTCGATGGCTCATCCGCGATCGGATTCGCCCAGTTGTATCCCAGCTTCTCGTCCACGGCCATGGCTCGAATCCTGATCTTGAATGACCTGTTTGTGATGTCGAGCACGCGGAGGCGCGGTGCAGGAACTGCCCTTCTCGGCGCAGCTGCAAGCTACGGACGCAGGATCGGAGCGATTCGTTTGGAACTGTCAACCGAACTCACCAACGCCACGGCGCAGGCCCTGTATGAAGGCGTCGGCTGGCAACGCGATACCACGTTTTGTTCCTATCTGCTCACCCTTTGAGCGGCGGCAACTGGGAGTTCCCGTTCTGTGCCAGGCTCAGCCTCCGAAGGGAGCAGCGCACGGTCTGCCTGCAGGATTTCGATTGGACCGCCCGTTGGGAAAGGATTCGATTCATGGCAGCTCGTCCTGGACAAGCGGCAGTCGCGCCGATTGATGCTCGGCTAGCTCGGAGTTCGACTTGGGAAGTCCATGGTAAGCTGGCGACGAACGAAACACCGCTTCTCGCGATAACGAGCCAAGTCGGGTGGTAGTTTCGACGCCCGAACGGGAAATGCACATTCGGCTATCAGTCTTGGTGCCAATTACGGGGATGATCCTCGCCTTGCCTATCGCATCGGGGCAACCCTTTTCCGCCGAGTCAATTCGGTTCTTCGAGACGGAGGTTCGGCCCACGCTGCAAACGCGCTGTGCACAGTGCCATAACGACACCTTGCGCACCAGTGGTTTCTCGGTCACTTCGCGAGAGAACATCCTGACGGGGGGTAACCGAGGGGAGGCTGTCTCTCTGGACCGCCCCGCCGAGAGCCTGATCCTGAGTGCCCTGAGACACTCAGGGCCACTCAAGATGCCTGCCGACGGAAGGCTTTCGACGACCCGAATCGATTCGTTCGAGCGCTGGATCGAATTGGGGGCTCCTTGGCCGGAGGGGTTCACGCCAGCGGCTGCCACCCCCGGAGACGAGCACTGGTCGTTCCAGCCGATCGAACGTTCCGAGCTCCCGGAGGTGTCCGAGTCCAATTGGGTACGGAATCCGATTGACCGGTTCGTGCTTGCCCGCCTTGATGAGGCCGGACTGGAGCCGTCGCCGGAAGCGGACCCGGCAACTCTCATGCGCCGCGTCCATCTCGACCTGACCGGTCTGCTGCCGAACCCCGAGGAGATCCGCACCTTTCATGCCGACCAGCGGCCGGGAGCATATGCGAGGCTGGTCGAGAGACTGCTCAAGTCCCCGCACTACGGGGAGCGCTGGGGGCGCCACTGGCTTGACATCGCACGTTATGCGGACTCCAACGGCTACAACAACGACGCGCCACGCAAGATCTGGAGATACCGCGACTGGGTCATCGACGCCTTCAACCGAGACCTGCCGTTCGATCAGTTCGTGATCGAGCAGATTGCCGGTGACTTGCTGCCGAACCCTTCACAAGATCAACTTATTGCGACTGGCTTCCACCGCAATACGTTGCTCAATCTTGAAGGTGGCGTCGACTTCGAACAGTACAGGGTAGAAGCCGTGGTCGATCGTGTGGCCGTCACAGGCGTCGCCTTCCTCGGACTCACCCTGGGCTGTGCGCGGTGCCACGACCACAAGTACGACCCCATTTCGCAGCGCGAGTTCTACGAACTCTTCGCTTTCTTCAACAGCATCGACGAACTCAGCGGGGAGTTCAATAACCAACAGGGCCGGGCCCGGGCATATGAACCCTTGCTTGAATTCGGAACCGCCGAACAGCACGAGCGCCAGACCGCGCTCAGGGCGCAGATCGCGGCGATGAGGGCGGAACAGAAGAAATACGAGGCCAGGCTGCTGGAGAATCTGCCGCAGTGGGAGGCGAGCCTCACAGAGGATCAGATCGACCAGTTCCCGGTCGGCGTTCAGAGAATCTTGAGAACGCCACCGGAGCAGCGTTTGAAGGGCCGGCTCGTGTTCGTGAAGAACGAATACCTGGGGCAAGACATCGGCGTACTGGAACGCCGGAAAGCAATCGCCGCCGTGACCAGGCTGCTGCCGGACATTCCGAGTACGCTGATCATGCGCGATTTGCCCCAGCCGCGCCCAACGCACGTGTTGCTGCAGGGCGAGTTCTTGAACAAGGGGATCCAGGTGCAACCGGGAACACCGAGAGTGCTGGCCCCGCTCGGCGTCGCCAAACCGAACCGGCTGGACCTCGCGCGATGGCTTGTGGACGAGCGCAATCCGCTGACCCCCAGGGTCACGGTCAACCGGGTCTGGCAGCGATTCTTCGGGCGAGGAATCGTGCGAACCGAGAACGACTTCGGCACGCAGGGAGAAGCCCCCACGCATCCGCTGGTGCTTGACTGGCTGGCGTCAGAATTCATCACCGACGGCTGGAGCATGAAGTCCCTGCACCGCCTGATCGTGACATCAGCCACTTACAGACAGGCTTCAACCTTCCGTCCGGACCTGGCCGCGACAGACGAATCGAATCGATTGCTGGGACGACAAAACCGACTCCGCGTGGAATCTGAGATCGTCCGCGACCTGGCGCTGTCAGCGAGCGGGCTGTTGGAACCAGCAATCGGAGGCCCTAGCGTATTTCCCGCCCAGCCGCCAGGCGTGATGATCCGGAATCCTTGGCGTGAGAGCAAGGGGAAGGACCGGTACCGGAGAGGGATGTACACATATTTCTGGCGCACGAGCCCCCATCCGGGCCTCATGGTCTTCGACAGCCCGGACTCGCTCACGATCGCCACGCGGCGCAATCGGTCGAACACTCCTTTGCAGGCGCTGACCTTGCTCAATGACACTGCGTTTCACGAGTTCTCCCAAGGTCTCGCGACGCGAATCCTGACCGAGCAGGCGGGTCAGGACCGCGCCGAGCAAATCAGCCATGCGTTTCGCGTCTGCCTGACTCGATTGCCCTCGGAATTCGAACGCAATAGGCTCGAACGCTTCTTGTCCACACAACTCGACGAGTTCCGGACATACCCGGAACGAATCGAGCAGGTTCTCACACTGAAGACAGACACCAAGACCGATCTCGCCGAGACCGCGGCCTGGACTGCGCTTGCTGGAGTCCTAATGAACCTCGACGAGTTCGTCACACGGGAGTAGACTGCCATGACTCTGAGTGAACAAGCCCTCCTCCACCGCACGCGGCGGCACTTCTTCAGCCAATGCTTCGTGGGTCTTGGCAACCTGGCGCTCGGCGGGCTCTTGGCCGCAGAGTCCGGACCGGACTCTCACGATTTGCTGGCACCCAAGGCGCCGCACTTCAAGCCCAGGGTCAAACGGGTCATCTACCTGTTCATGGCGGGCGCGCCAAGCCAGTTCGAGACCTGGTTGTGGCGGCCGAAGCTAGCCGAACTGGACGGGAAAGCTACTCCGGACTCGTTCCTGGACGGCAAGCGATTCGCCTTCATGGAACAATTCACCAAAGAGCGGCCCAAGCTCTTGGGCCCGCAACGCAAGTTCCAGAGGCATGGGGAATCGGGAGCGTGGGTCTCGGAGGTCTTCCCCCACATGGCTTCGATAGTCGACGACCTCGCTCTGGTCCATTCGCTGAAGACCGAGAACTTCAATCATGCGCCCGCCAAGATGTTCTTGAGCACAGGTTCGACGCGCTACGGTCACCCCAGCATGGGTTCGTGGATCACGTACGGCCTAGGGAGCGAGTCGTCGAACCTGCCTGCGTTCGTAGTGCTCCGAACTGGGGAGCGCAACCTGATGGGCGGCGCGAACATTTGGGGCAGCGGTTTCTTGCCCTCAACTTACCAGGGCGTTGAGTTCCTTCGCTCAGCCGACCCCATTCCCAACCTCCCGAGCCCGCCGGGGTTCTCTGCGAGTAGCCAGCAAGAGCGCATCGAGACGATCCGCGATCTCAATCTGGCTCATCTGGCTGCAGTCGGCGACCCAGAAATCTCGACGCGCATAGCCTCGTACGAGATGGCGCATCGGATGCAGACCAGCGGGCCAGAACTGATGGATCTGAGTACGGAGAGCCAGGCAACACTGCAAATGTACGGCGCTACACCGGGAAACTCCACCTTCGCCAACAATTGCCTGATCGCGCGGCGCTTGATCGAACGGGGGACGCGCTTTGTCCAGCTCTATCACACCGGATGGGACCATCATGGCAACCGCAACAACAATCTCGCCGAAAAGCTTGACGAGGTGGCGCTGGATGTGGACCAAGCCTGCGCGGCCCTGGTGACCGATCTCAAGCAGCGCGGTTTGCTCGACGACACCCTGGTCATCTGGGGCGGCGAGTTCGGCCGCACCCCAATGGGTGAAGTCAAGGAGTCCCCCGGCCGCAACCACCATATCGAGAACTTCCCGATGTGGTTCGCAGGCGGTGGCATCAAGACCGGTCAGACAATCGGGGAAGTCGATGAGCTGGGGTTCTTCATCACGAAGGACCCGGTCGAGGTGCACGACGTTCAGGCCACGATCCTGCACTTGCTTGGGTTGGACCACACAAAGCTGACATTCCAGTACCAGGGCCGAGATTTCAGACTCACGGACGTGGGCGGCCGAGTGATCGACAGACTTCTCGCGTGACGGCTGGCGGAACACAGATGTCCGTCGGTACTTGGGGTTCCCGGCACGGAAGGCCCCTGCAGATCCGTCGCAGGTGAGTCTCGGCTCGGCAAGGAAGCTCGCCCTTGGCCGGGAACCGGCCTGGCCTTGTCGACCGGTCCCTCTGACAGGCAAATTCAAAGTTCGGTACGGGGATCGGGTTAGGCGCGTAGGCAAGGCATTCTGAGTCGCGCAGAAAGGCGACATTTGCCCGATCACGGGATGGCTGGGCCAGAAAGCAGAAACACGGTCTCCACACGCTCGCATTGAGGCGCAGCGGTGGTGGGCTCCACAACGGGGGTGGGGCTGAGAGTCGGACGAATCGGGCTGGGGGGAGTTAGCTGAGCAGGAGGGCGACGGCCCCGTCCGGGTCCAGCGACAGTTGGCTCATGCGACGCTGGATGTTCTTCGTCTCCAGCAGCCGCAGGATCGAGATCGCGAGATTCGAAACTGCCGCCATCAAACGCGGCAGCGGGCCCTTGCGGATGCGGCATTTGTCCTCGCCGACGGCCACGTCCCGCACGTAGTGGACCCGATTCTCGATGCCCCAGTGACTGCGGTTCAAATGCAGCAACTGCTGCGGTGTCACCTGCTCCGGCCCCAAGCTGGTCACCAAGTAGACGGTCTCGGGCTGGCGCTGCTTGCCGGTCTTCTTGTAGGTCACCTCCCGCCGTACCTGCGCGACGAGACGGACACCGGGAAAGTGCACGTACGGGACCGCGGGGTCGAGTTCGTCCGAGACCCGGATCGAGCGGGTTTCGATCCGTCCGTGATCGCCATCGGTGGTCGTGTACGCCGGCATGCAGTCCCAGTGAAAGCCATCGCGCACCTCCTCGAGCAGGGTGGGCTGGTTGTCTTTCACCGTCAGGGCAAAGTTGAGCTGGAGTGCCAGCAGCTTCTCCACCGTGGGGCGCTGGGTGTGCAGCGCATCCGCCGTCATACAGATCCCGGTGCCGGCGAACTGCTCGACCAACTGGCGCAGCGCCGCCCCTTCGGCATCGTCCTTCTGGCCCGTGAAGCCGAGTTGGCCGACCACCGTGCCGGAGTGGATCTCCAGCGCCGACAGCTGTTGCTGGGGGGCCTTGTCGCGGGGCTGGCCAGCCGCGTCCAAGTCCCGGTCATAGGACCCGCGCAGCACCTTCCCATCGATCGCAATCGCCTGTAGCGGCGCCTCGGAATCGCCGCTGTCCGCTGCCTCGCCCTCGGCGCTATCTTCCTCCTCATCAAAGACTTGCTCGGCTGTCCAGGCTGCCAACAGACGCTCCACCTCGGCGGCGTCAATGCGCTTGAGAATGTAGTGCCAGCTACTGATGCCGGGCGCCTCGTAGCGCCCCGTCTGGGGGCGCCGGCGGGAGCCGATCGCCGCCAGGGTCGCCTGGCTCAGGGCCCGGCCGAAGTCGCACAGTTCGGTCAGGTTCTGCTGGCCGGCCAGGCGCGCGGCGATCAGGATCGTCAGCGCGGTGCGCAACGGATAGCGCAGGCCCCGCCGCTTGCGGGTTTCGGGAATCTGGTCGAGATAGGCGAACAGGGACCGCCATTGGGAGGGTTGCAGCATGATACAGGGTCGATGGGGTTGCCAGTGGGGATGCGGCTGGGTCGCCGCGAGCTGCTGCCGCGCGTTGCGCCGCAGCGGGTAGACGAACACGCGCTTGGGCACGCCGTGGGAGTGATAGCCGATCGCGCCGCCACGGACCCGGCCGAACCCTTGTGTGCTGCCGACCTCGATCCAGTTGGCGGCGCGATAGCACGTGCCCTCAAAGTGGCTGGGATCAACGAACGTTTCCGCGAGCAACAAGGGAGCCGCGTGCAGGCGCAGCCACTCGCGGGGCAGTTGGCGCAGGCTGAGGCCGAGCACGCGGGAGGCGAGATGAGGGCAGGAGCCCGCCTCGCATAACAGCAGGAAGCGGGACTGATTGGCGACCAGGAAGAGCCGCTGGCGGCGCTGCAAGGAGGTCCAGCCGATCCAGCGGTCGCGGGCGGCACAGTGCAGGGCGGCGGCATGCCAGCCGATCAAGGCGAGCCACTGATCGCCGAGCACGGCGACCTGCCGCAGGCGCTTGCCACAGAAGTTGCGGAACCCGAGATAGTGGTGCTGGCGCATCAGCTCGTTCCAGCGCGGCTCCTCGTCGGGCCGCACGGTCCGGACCTGCACTTCTCGCAAGGGAATCTCGTTCGGGATCACTCTGCGAGTTATCGCATAACCCAGGCGTGTTTGTCCAGCCTTCCGCCTTAGTCCTTTGTCATTCAGCCATTGCTACCGAACATTGAAAAGCCCTGGTCCCTCTGAAGAACGCGGATTAGCCAAAGTGATACGCTGACAATTTAGATCCGTCGCCCCCGCGGATCATCCCAGGAAAGATTAAATCATGGCCAGAGTGGTGACATTCGGCGAGATCATGCTGCGTCTCGCCCCCCCGAATCTTGAGCGTCCGCTGCAATCCCCGATGTTCGTGGCGACCTTCGGAGGCGGAGAGGCAAACGTCGCCGTGTCGACCGCGAACTACGGCATTCCGAGCGCTTTCGTCACTGCCCTGCCAGACGACAACTTCCTCGCGGACGGGTGCATCGCCCAGCTGCGAAGCTCGGGTGTCGACTGCAGCCCGATTGTTCGCAAGCCTGGCCGGGTGGGCATCTACTTTCTCGAGACCGGAGCCAACCAGCGCCCCTCCAAGGTGTTGTATGACCGCGCCGCAAGCTCCATCGCCAAAGCCGGTCCCGGTGACTTCGACTGGGATGCCGTCTTCGAAGGCGCCACGTGGTTCCACATCACGGGCATCACCCCGGCACTAAACCAGGGTTGCGCCGATCTCTCGCTCGAAGCAGTCCGTTCGGCCAAGCAGAAAGGCATAACGGTCTCCTGCGACTACAACTTCCGCAAGAAACTGTGGAAGTACGGCAGGACCGCGCCCGAGGTGATGGCCGAGATCGTGCGCCATGTCGATGTCGGCATCGCCAATGAAGAGGACTGCCAAAAGTCGCTTGGGATCTCCGTTGAGGACGTGGACGTCGAATCGGGCACCCTGAACGTGGACCGTTACGAGCAGCTCGCGCGGAAAATGCTCGCGGAGTTCCCCAACCTGCAGATGCAGGCCATTACCCTTCGGGAGTCCGTGTCCGCCTCCCACAATGGCTGGTCGGCCTGCGTCCACGACGGCACGGACTTCCATCTCAGCCGCAAGTACGAGATAACACACATCATTGACCGGGTGGGCGGTGGCGACTCGTTCTCGGGTGGTCTGATTGGTGGCTTGCACCTCTTCCCGGACGATTTGAGCCAGGCGCTTGAATTCGCGGTAGCTGCATCGTGTCTCAAGCACTCCGTGCCCGGTGATTTCAATCGCTTCTCGGCAGCGGAAGTGATGGGCCTGATGCGCGGAGGCGGATCGGGACGGGTCGAGCGTTGAGCGCTGGCAGCTATCTGTAGACGAATTCGAAGACCTTCTTAAGGTCCTGAAACGCCTGCCGTTTCGCATCGGGGTTGTAGCTGCGAAGCAGGTACGACGGATGGTATGTCGGCATGACCGGGATGTCTCCCCACTCCTGCCAATTGCCGCGGAGCTTCGTGATTCCCGTCGCCGTTCTCAGAAGGGCCTTCGCAGCCGTGCCGCCGAGCACACAGATCGCTTTCGGCTGGATGGCCTGGATCTGCCGCGCGAGAAACTGACCACAGATTTCCATCTCTTCGTTCTCTGGCGTTCGGTTGTTGGGCGGGCGGCACTTGACGACGTTGCAAATGTAGACATCCGGCCGACGAACCGGCAGGCCGATCTTTGCGGCAGTGCCATCAATCATCTTCGTCAGGAGCTGCCCTGCCCTGCCTACGAACGGCAGGCCCTGCTGGTCTTCGTCCGCGCCCGGACCCTCCCCGACAAACACCAAGTCGGCTGCGGGATTGCCGCTTCCGAATACGATGCTGTTGCGTCCGGAATGGAGCTTGCACCGCGTACAATCGCCAATGTCGTCCTGAATCACTCGAAGAGCCGACGCCGTATCCGACTTCGCTCCGGTCTGGACCGCCAGATCGTTGTCGATGAATACTTCCCCGATACCGAGGTCCCTGTAGAACTCCAAATACCTGCGGACCGAATCCGACATGGCCGTTGGGCTACTTCAAGCGGCCTTTCGCCGCCGGAGTTCCGCCGTAGCGTCTAGAATCCGCTCGGCCATTCGACCTTTGCTCATGGGATCCAATCGAACAACATCACCATCTGTCGACAGAAGAAGGCCTTGATTCCGGTCCACGTCAAAGCCGGTGGATCCGCCAACCGGATTGGCAACGATCAAGTCACATCCCTTGGCCAGCAGCTTGTGCCGTGCGTTTTCCTCCAAGCCCTCGGTCTCGGCAGCGAAGCCGATCAAGACGCGTTGGCCCTTCCGCTCTCCGGCAGACCGCAGGATGTCCGGTGTCTCTTCGAGTTCAACCGCCGGGATTCCGTCGCGCTTCTTGAGCTTTTGCGGGGACGTAGACCTAGGGCGATAATCCGCAACCGCCGCTGCCATCACAGCAACGGTGGCTTCGTCGAACCGGCTCATGACCGCGTCGTTCATTTCCTCTGCGCTGACAACATCGATACGCTCGCAACTCTGAGGTGTGGGAAGACCGACAGGACCAGCCACCAGGATCACCTTCGCGCCGCGCCGCGCTGCCGCCTCGGCGATCGCAAAACCCATTCGACCGCTTGAGCGATTCGACAGAAAACGTACCGGGTCAAGTGCCTCCCGCGTGGGGCCAGCAGTGACCAAGACGCACTCGCCATGGAGGTCGTCATCCTCCCGCAACGCATCTCGAACGGCGCCGGCGATCAGGGCCGGATCGGCCAACCGCCCGGGGCCAATCGTCCCGCAGGCCAGCTCCCCCGAGTCAGGGTCCACGATCCGGGCGCCTCTGGAGCGAAGCAGCGCTAGGTTCTCCCGAGTGGCCGGATGCTCCCACATGCGCGTGTTCATGGCCGGCGCCAACACCAGCGGTCCCTCGAACGCCAGGTGGGCTGTACTCAGGAAATCATCAGCGAGTCCGAGCGCGAACTTCGCGAGGACATCCGCGGTCGCGGGGGCAACGAGCAGCAGGTCTGCGGACTGCGCGACCTCGATATGTTCGATCGCGCTGCTCAGCGTTTCGTCCGGCGATGCATCGGCGAAGAGGTCGGTGATGACCTTGTTGCCGGTCAAGGAAGCGAGTGTGAGGGGTGTGATGAACTTGGTAGCGGCCCGCGTCATGACCGCTTGCACCCGGTACCCGTCGACATGCAACGCACGCGCGATCTCGGCTGATTTGTAGGCAGCTATGCCTCCGGACACCCCGAGCAACACTGATTTCCCATCACTCATTCAGCTGCTCCGACATTCCCAGTATAGGTCTGACCTAACGAAGAAGATCCTCTGGATCTGGCAATCAGCCCACCGCGGGGGACAGCACGGAGAACGGGCTCTCGTCCTTCATGGCACGGATGCGATCGCGAATCTGAGCGGCTTTCTCGAATTCAAACTTCTGAGCCGCTTGCCGCATGTTGTCCTCTAGCTGTGCGAGCAGGCCCTCGTATTCCTCGCGAGTCTGAGGCAATCCAGTTTCCGGCGCATCCTTCGGCACGTCGACATAATCGGCGTCTACGATGCGCGCGAGAGTCATATCAATCGGCTTGACAATGGACTCCGGGGTGATGCCGTGGGCATCGTTGTAGCTCTGCTGCAGCGTCCGCCGCCTTGTCGTCTCGTCGATGGCGCGCTTCATGCTGTCGGTGACCCGGTCCGCGTACAGAAGTGCTTTGCCGTGGACATTGCGCGAAGCACGGCCCATGGTCTGGATCAGGGAGCCGGCCGACCGCAGAAAGCCCTCCTTGTCCGCGTCAAGGATCGCAACCAGTGAAACCTCAGGCAAGTCAAGACCTTCGCGCAACAGGTTGATGCCAACCAGCAAGTCGAACTCGCCTCTTCTCAAGTCCCGCAGGGTCTTGACGCGCTCCAATGTATCCACCTCGGAATGCAGGTAGCGACACCTGACCCCGGCCTCCGCATAGTATTCCGCCAGGTCCTCGGCCATCCGTTTTGTCAGCGTGGTAACGAGAATTCGCTCTCCGGCCTCGGCGCGGACCCGGATCTCGCGCAGCAGGTCATCGACCTGCCCCTTCACTGGCCGAATCTCGACCTCGGGATCCAGCAGCCCGGTCGGTCGGATCACCTGCTCCGCGATGACCCCCGCCGACTTGGTCAATTCGTAGGGGCCCGGCGTAGCTGAAACATAAACGAGCTGAAAAGTTCTTTCCTCGAACTCCTCGAATGTCAGTGGCCGGTTGTCCAGCGCACTTGGGAGGCGGAACCCGTGCTCGACCAAGCGATCCTTGCGCGACCGATCGCCATGGTACATCGCCCGTAACTGGGGGATGGTCTGGTGGCTCTCGTCCACGAAGAGCAGCGTGTCGTGGGGAAGGTAGTCCAGCAAGGTCGGTGGCGGCTCGCCCGGCTTGCGGTCAGAGAAGTGGCGGGAATAGTTCTCGATGCCGTGGCAGTACCCGATCTCTCGCATCATCTCGACATCAAACTGGGTTCTCTGGCTGAGGCGCTGCGCTTCCAGCAGTTTTCCCTCGGCCCTCAGCGACCCACACCACCAGTCGAGTTCCTCGATGATGCTGTCGATGGCTCCGAGCATCGTTTCGTCGGACATCACATAGTGGCTGGCCGGATAGATCGGCAGCCGCAAGTAAGTCTGGCGGACAGTGCCGAACAAGGGATCGAACTGGGAGAGCGAATCCACCTCGTCGCCCCAGAGTTCAATTCGGTAGGGGTAGTCGTCGTACGGCGGAAAGACCTCGACTATATCTCCGATCATGCGAAACGATCCGCGTTCGAAGTCTCCGCCGTCTTTGCGGTTGTAGAGGATCTTGACGAGTTGCCGGGCGATCTCGCGGCGGGAAATGCGCTGCCCTTTCTCAAGCATCAGCAGCATCTCGTAGTAGGCGTCCGGCGATCCCAGGCCGTAGATGCAGCTCACGCTGGCAACGATCAAGCAGTCGCTGCGTTCAAAAAGCGACTTGGTCGCTGCGAGGCGCAACTTGTTGAGATCCTCGTTGACAGTCGCTTCCTTCTCGATGTAGGTGTCGCTGGCCGGCATGTACGCTTCAGGCTGGTAGTAGTCGTAGTAACTGACGAAATACTCAACGGCGTTGTCGGGAAAGAATGTCCGAAACTCGTGGTACAACTGCGCCGCAAGGGTCTTGTTGTGCGCCAGAACAAGCGTGGGGCGCTGCAGTGCCTCGATGACTTTCGCAACCGTGTAGGTCTTGCCGGAACCGGTCACACCCAGCAGGACTTGATGGGCGTCGCCGTCTGCCACGCCGTCGACGAGTTGCTCAATGGCAGCACCTTGATCCCCTCTGGGAACATAGTCCGAATCCAGGCGGAACGCCATCTCGATTCAGTCTACCGAGCGTCGTGCCTGGATCCCTGCAAACACCAATGACGCTCAGGTCGCCACGACCGCAACGCGCAGTCCGAAGCACCGGGGCTTGTCCTTGATAGCGTGACTGTTTCCGTACGATTCACCGAGGGAACGGTTGGAGGTAGAGCCGCCATCCATCGATGCCACCGTCCGATTGACATCAAAACATATGATCAATATGCTTTTATGTGTGAGAACTACGATCAATCTCGACGACGCTCTCATGAAAGACCTCAAGCGTCTGGCCGCCGATACTGGATGCACGTTGACGTCGGTCATCCATGATGCCCTGCGCGAATCGCTGTCGAGACGCCGGTCAGCTGGTCGAAACCACTTCGAGTTGCCCGTGTTCCATGGATCCGGCCTCCAGCCGGGCGTGGACATTGCGGATTCGGCTTCGCTGCTGGAGGTCATGGAGAAGGCAGATGGACCTTCCTGACGTGAATGTCCTCGTGTGCGCCTACCGAGACGATACCCCGGACCACGCACGATGCCGGCTGTGGCTGGATGCGACTGTCAATGGCCCGGCGGCATTCGCGATATCCGATCTCGTGCTGAGCAGCTTCATTCGAGTCGTAACCCACCCTCGAATCTTCAAGATTCCCAGCCCCGTCGGGGACGCCATGGCGTTTGCCAGCGGAATCAGAGACCTGGACCATTGCGTCCCCGTTTTTCCCGGGCCTCGCCACTGGACGATCTTCACTGCCCTGTGCCGGGAATCGGAAGCCAGGGGGAACCTGGTTCCAGACGCCTTCCTCGCAGCGCTCGCAATCGAATCGGGGGCGGAGTGGGTGACCATCGACGGGGATTTCGCCCGGTTCCCGGGACTGCGCTGGAGAAGACCGCAACTTGCTGCGCATTGACGACACGCGTGTTCTCAAGAGACCCCTAGTCCCTCCAATGCGCGATTGGCAGAAAGAATTGGGAATGTGGATTCCTCATTCACACAAATTCGACGCGGCAACGGTTGTCGGAACCAAATCATTGGTGGCTAAGGCGAGAAATACCCGCTCGGGTGCGAAAACGGCTGGGATCCGATCTAGCGAAGTCACCTCCGGCCGTCGCATGATAGAAGCGCGGATGGAAGCTGACTTGCGATCGCTGCCACAGCTTGCCACTTGCCTGCGCAAGCTCGGACTGCTGGTGGCGCTTGGCTCGGCTGTGGGTTTCGGTTCGGCACTGGGCCAGACGACCGATCTCAGCTTCACCCGCGACGTGGCCCCAATTCTGTCGAAACGGTGCACGGTCTGCCATCACGGCCCAAACGCTCAGAAGGGCTTGCGAATGGGCCAGGTCGCTGACTTGCTTCGCGGCGGCGAGAGCGGTGCCGCGATTGCACCTGGCGAACCCGACCGCAGCTTGCTCCTGGAGAAAGTCGCCGGCGACAAACCCGTGATGCCGCCAGCAGGCGATCCAATGACGGAGCAGGAAATCGAGATCCTGCGGCGATGGATTGCGGCAGGTGCCCAGGACGATTCCGCGATTGTGGATGAAGGGCCCGCAAGAACGTGGTGGTCGTTCCTGCCGCTAACCGAGACTGCGGTGCCGACAGCCGCGGGCGATTGGGGCCGCACATCGATCGACGCGTTCCTGCTAGCAGCGATGCAAGAGAAGGGCCTCATGCCCTCTGAGGAGACCGATCGCCGTACACTCGTTCGTCGCCTGAGTTTCGATCTACAGGGCTTGCCGCCGGCGGCAGAAACAGTGCAGGCCTTTGTCAACGATCCGGACCCGGACGCGTACGCAAAGCTGGTCGACGCGATGTTGGCAGCACCGGCATACGGCGAGCGCTGGGGACGCCATTGGCTCGACGTTGTGCGATTCGGCGAGAGCAACGGCTACGAGCAGAATCACCTTCGCAACAACGCTTGGCCCTATCGCGACTGGGTGATTCGTTCGTTCAACGAGGACAAGCCCTTCAATCGCATGATCCTCGAGCAACTTGCAGGCGATCAACTCGGACCGTCAGATCCCGAGGTCCAAGCCGCCACCGGCTTTCTTGTGGCCGGGCCGCACGACACCGTGGGCATCAGGAACCCGGCCGGTGAAGCCCAGAAGCGCGCCAACCACCTAGACGACATGATCATGGGCACGGCTTCGGCCTTCCTGGGCCTGACCGTGCATTGCGCGCGTTGCCATGACCACAAGTTCGATCCGATTCGCACGACGGACTACTACCGGATGCAATCTGCCTTCGCGGGAGTCTGGCACGGCGAGAGGGTCTGGGATGAACCTGAGCGTGTGGCCGCTGCCAGCCAGGCTGCTGCCTCGCTTGAGAAAGAGATCGAGTTGGCGGAGAGTGGCTTGGAGCGCCTCAAGCTAGGTGCCAAGGGGCGGATCGACGCAAGACGGGATGAAATCTTGGGGCAATACCGGCCCTCCGTAGACCAAGCGGGCACGTCAGAGTCGTTTGAGCCCGTGGATGCCCGCATTGTGCGCATGTCGATCACCGGCTCCACAACCGGACGGCTCCAAGTCGATCTGGACGAATTCTCCGTTTGGACAGTCGGGTCGAGTCCTCGCAATGTTGCCCTCGGCGCCAAGGCAAGCGCCAACGCAGCCCGCGAGGACGCAGCCAGTTCGGACACATACACTCCTGCCAACCTCGTGGATGGCAAGTACGACAAGCGCTGGATCTCTGGCAGCGGGCTGCCTGCTTGGGTCCAGGTGGAACTTCCCCACGTGGAGAGGATAGGCCGGGTCGAATGGTCTTCCGACCGTTTGGGCGGCTTCGGCGGCAGATTTGCCAGATCCCAGCCCGAGCGCTACACGATCGAGGTCTCAACCGAAGGCGAGTCCTGGTCGACCGTCGCGTCGTCGCAAGGCCGGCTGCCGTTCTCGGACGAGGCCCGCGAAAAACTGTTGCTTGACGCCGTGTTCAGTGCCAAGGAGAAGCAGGAATGGGAAGCGCTCGTAGAGCGGCGTCGCGTGGCGCAAGCGCGGCTAGGGAAACTGCCGAAACCCCGTCGCGCCTTTCTGGGGAATTTCGAGCAGCCGGACGACTCGTCGTTCGTGATGGTCCGTGGCGACCCGATGAACAGGGGCGAGGAAGTGGCGCCTGGAAGCTTGACCACTCTGGAGGGCCTCGTAGGCGGCTTCAAGCTCGCCCTCGACGCTCCGGAGTCGAAACGGCGGATCGCGCTCGCTGAGTGGATCGCGTCCGACAAGAACGCCCTGACCGCCCGCGTGATCGTCAATCGTGTCTGGATGCGCCACTTTGGACAGCCCTTCGTGCGCAATCCCAGCGATTTCGGCATCAACGGAGGCGAGCCGTCGCATCCAGAACTGCTGAACTGGCTTGCACAACGACTGGTGCATCGCTACGGCTGGCGGCTAAAGCCCTTGCATCGCGAAATCGTCATGTCGGCGGCGTACCGTCAGTCGAGCAGCTTTCGCGCGGATGCCGCGAGGGTCGACCGGGACGGTTTGTATCTGTGGCGCTATCCGCCGAGGAGGCTGGAAGCCGAGGAATTACGGGACTCGATCTTGCTGGCGAGCGGCAACTTGGATCTCAGGATGGGCGGTCCGGGGTTCAGGCTTTACCGGTACACAGTGGACAATGTCGCCACGTACTACCCGCTTGAGGAATTCTCTCCCGACACCTACCGGCGATCGGTGTACCACCAGCATGCGCGTTCGGTAAAGCCGGCACTGCTAGGGGAGTTCGATTGCCCTGACACTTCCCTGCCCGCGCCCAAACGGATCGCGACCACTTCCCCGCTTCAAGCACTCAGCCTTCTGAACAACGCTTTCGTCCTCGATCAGGCCAGTGCCTTTGCCAACCGCGTCAGAGATCGGGCGGGCGAGAATCCCGCGGACCAGATTTCTGAAGCATGGCAGATTGTATTCGCCCGTGAACCATCGGTAGATGAGGTGAGGAGAGCCACTGCGTTCGTCGCGGAGCACGGACTCGCACCGCTTGGCAGGGCGCTCCTGAACGCGAACGAATTCCTTTACGTGTTCTAGAACCGAGCTGGCTCCCTCCGGGGTGAGAACGAGGAGCCCGGCAACGGCGCCGCGAGGGCCCCTGCCGGATTCCATTCTTCAGGCAGCGCGCACGCCCCTCCCCGGAGACTGCGCCGGGACAGCCAGCAGCGGAGCATCACCCGTGGTCATATGATCATCGACTCCGCGGGCTACGCCAGGTCATGAGCGGAACGAGCAAACGCGCTGCCATGCACGATCGTCCCGTCGAGTGTCAACGCTTGCCCCACGATCCTCCGGTCCTCTACCCGCTGGTCCGTTCCGAGCCCGACTCCCGGCGCACACCGTGCCTTGAGCGCTCCGAACCGCCTGATGATTGACAGCACTCTCGTCGGGGAGGGGCGTCCCTGGATCCTGACGCTCTCAAGCAGATACGACCGGATTAGGGCTTCCCAGTGCGCCTTGAGCAAATCCGGCGAGCCGAACAGCTCGATCGCCGCTACCCACCGCCCGTGAGCGACGGCGATCCCGCTCTGACGGGGCAGCGGCCCACGGCGAACTAGATCCTTGACCGCCTCGCCCCGACCGCTCTCACGGCGATACACATCGTCGATGACGGACGCGGCCGACGTTTCGGAATGAGTTCCCGCGGCGCACAGTACGTCTTCGACCTCGTCCCAGACCGCTCCCTGATTACCTTGCCGAGACCCGCTGTCGCGCATCGACTGGTTGACGGACTCTTCCTTCCGCAGGCGCACCTTGCGAGGAGCGAAGGTCTCGGCTTGCCGATACGCCTCGGCTCGTCCCCAGCGACCCTGCTCGAGACACGAGACCGGAATCTCTAGCTTGGTCATCCCCGGAACGAGAACCGTTCCGTTGATCGTGCGGTTCTGTTTGCCGCCCAGGAAGTGCTGGCCCTCGACTACCAAGACCGGCTTGGGAGTGGGGTTGTGCGCCACCAGGGTCGGAACGGCAGGGTCGTCCAGTTCCTCAATGCGGAGGCCCGAATCCCTCCCAGTAGAGATTTCCGGAAGGTCACTCCCCATCAAGTAGACGGGAAAGAAGGACACTCCGAGCCGCGTAATTGGACTGCCAATGGCAGCCGTTTCAAGATTGGGAAGATGTGCGCTGTTGGTCATGATTTTGCTCCTGTACATTTGCTCCAGCAGTTATTGTTGATTTGATATTATCAACTTGACAATAAGTCTAGCGGGTTATTGTGATACTGTCAATAAGTCGCTAGAAATTTTCTTGGCCCGTCGCCAGCGGTTGCTCAAGTGGGGGTCGAGAGCGGCATTACAGGCGTACCGGTGTTGAAATGGGAGGTGTCGAATGAGATCCGATGGCGGTAGGGACTACAACCCTCGCGACTACCCCCCAGTCGCAGTCACGGTCGACGTGGCGCTGTTCGCAATTCGCCGGGACGAGCTATATATCGTCCTGATCCAGCGGGGAGTCGAGCCGTTCGCCGGCGCTTGGGCCCTGCCCGGCGGTTTCGTTCTACCCGACGAAGACCTCGATGCTGCGGCAGCTAGGGAGCTTGCAGAAGAGACGGGAGTCACCGAAGACTCCGTCTACTTGGAACAACTGCGCAGCTACGGTTCGCCGGGCCGCGACCCGCGCATGCGAGTGGTCACGGTCGCTTACTGGGGAGCTTGTTCCACACTCCCTGCCCCGCTGGGGCGAAGCGACGCCGCGCATGCGGAACTCGTGCGAGTATCACAGATCGAAGAAGCCGACATCGAGTTGGCATTCGATCACGAGGCGATCGTAGGAGACGCTTTGGAGCGCGTTCGCGCGAAGCTGGAGTACACCGCGCTTGCCGCGAGATTCTGCCCACCGGAATTCACGATCAGCGAGCTCCGGAACGTCTACGAGACAGTCTGGAACACCAAGCTCGATCCGGGAAACTTTCAGCGCAAGGTGCGCGAGAACCGCTCGTTCCAGCAAGTCGGTCAGTCGAGGCTGGCGGCGGGCGCGGAACCCGCGTCCGATGTCCGGGCTCAACAAATGCGATTCGAGCGAGCCGAAGCGAGCTGGGACCCTGCGGACGAGGCTTCTGCAAACGATGCCATGGACTCTTCACTGTCCCAGCCAGAGTTCTTGCAGGATCCCGGCCCGGCTAGGCCCCGCAGCGGCCGGCCGGCCTCGCTGTGGATTGCCGGTGATTCGGATCTCACGCTGAATTCCCCAATCCCGAGGCGACGGGCGACTCGCAAGGCCTAACCGACGATCAAGCGACGGCGTGAAGCGCCGGATGCCGCGAGCCCCTGTCAAGTCGACGCGCCAAGGGCAAGAGCCTGTCAAGCCGTTGCCGCCACGAACCGGCCCCCGCGGAGCGATTGTGGTTCCTACTCGACTGCTGCCGTCTCGACTCATGATCCAACGTTGGTCCCGTGAACGGTCGCTGGCATTGGGGAGAGGCCCGGGGCCAGTGCTGCGGCTGATCTATCCTTAGAGCAACCGCGGTCTGCAAGGAATGCCAATGCTGCCAACTCGCAGGGATATGCTGGGAGACTTTGTCTCCGGCCTGCACGGCGTTGCGCTGGCGACACTGTTGCCCCGCGCGGGCTCGGCGCAAACGAAGCCGCACTTCGAGCCGAAGGCCAAACGTGTCCTTCAGATCTTTTGCCCTGGAGCGGCTTCTCACATCGACCTCTGGGACTACAAGCCGGAGTTGCAGAAGCGGTCGGGCGAGGCCGCTCCGGCCGCCATGGACGCCGTCACCTTTCAAGGCAAGAACGGTGCGTTGATGGGCTCGCCCTGGGAGTTTAAGCCCCGCGGGCAAAGCGGCAAGATGGTTACCGAGCTGCTGCCGAACCTGGGCGGATTGGTGGATGACATCGCATTCGTCCACTCCATGCAGTCAAAGACCAACACCCACGGACCAGCTTGCGTGCTGCTTAACACCGGCTTCTCCCTCGAAGGGTTTCCTTCCGCCGGGTCGTGGGTTGGCTATGCACTCGGATCAGCGAACAATGACCTGCCGACATATGTCGCAATCCCCGACATCCGGGGCATCCCTCCCGCAGGCCCGGCGAACTGGGGAGCCGGCTTCCTCCCGGCCGAGCACCAGGCGATCGTGTTCAACGCCCAAGCACCGATTCGCAACCTCGATCGGCCGCTCGGCGTGCCAGCTCGGCAGGACGCCGACACCCGAGACTTCCTGGGGTACCTGAACCGGACTCATGCAGAGCGGCATCCCGGGGAAGAGGAACTAGGAGCCCGCATCGCCTCTTACGAGCTTGCGGCTCGCATGCAACTTTCTGCTCCAGAGGTCACGGACCTCTCGAAAGAGTCTAGAGCGACCCGCAACCTGTACGGCGCCGACGATGCGAATCCACTCAAGGCGGCTTATGCCCGGAACTGCCTGCTTGCCCGCAGGCTCTTGGAACGGGACGTACGTTTCGTCAGCTTGTTCTGTGCGTCGCGTGCATCCGGGGTTGACGGCCTTCTGAACTGGGACGCGCACAAAACCCTCAAGGCGGACTACGAACGCCACTGCCCGATTCTCGACCAGCCGACCGCCGGCCTGCTGCAGGACATGCGCAGTCGAGGACTCCTTGATGACACCCTGGTCGTATGGGTTACGGAGTTTGGTCGAATGCCTACCCATCAAGAAGGAACGGTCGGACGCGACCACAATCCGAATGCCTTCACGGTCTGGTTCACCGGTGCCGGAATCCGAGGCGGCATCAGCTACGGAGCAACCGACGCCTTCGGTGGCAAAGCTGTCGAGAATGTGACCACTGTCCATGATTTTCACGCCACGATGCTACATCTGCTGGGATTGGACCACGAGCGGTTGACCTGGTACCACAACGGAATCAACCGGCGCCTGACCGATGTCCACGGACAAGTGATCCGAGAGATCCTGACCTAGACTCCGCCGAGTCTTCGACGCCAAGCGTCGGGACACACCATCGTGGCAGCAGGGCGGTATAACGGAATGATGCTCGATGGTATCCGCGTTTTGGATCTGTCTCAAAACATCGCCGGACCGCAAGCCACCCAGGTCTTGGGCGACCTCGGTGCCGATGTAATCAAAGTGGAACCCCCTGACGGGGACCCAGCCCGCAAGTGGGGGCCCCCGTTCTGGGGCGACAATGCGCCCCTGTTTCTAGCCTTCAACCGCAACAAGCGGAGCATCGTGGTGGACATGAAGTCCCCATCTGGACGCGAAATCATGGATCGGCTGATTGCTCGCACGGACGTCCTCGTGCAGGCTTTCCGCCAAGGTGTCATGGAGAGGCTCGGCTTCGGCTACGAGGCTGTGCGCCAGAAGTATCCGAAGCTGATCTACGCGTCGCTTACCGGCTATGGATCCGAGGGGCCATACGCTGACACTCCGGGCTACGATCCGCTACTTCAGGCATACAGCGGCATCATGTCGATCACAGGGCAGGCAGATGGCCCGCCAGCACGGGTGGGAGGCTCGGTCGTGGACATCGGCTCCGGCAATCTGATTGCTCTCGGCATCCTGGCCGCCCTGCGAAAACGCGATCTCGAAGGCGTGGGATCACATGTAGAGTGTTCCCTGCTGGACACCGCCCTCGGCTGGATCGGCTACCACATGATGACCTATCTCGCTAGCGGCCAGGTGCCGCGTCGAATGGGCACCGGACTGACGATGGTCGCTCCGTACGAGGCCTATCCCACCACGGATGGAGAGCTGATGATTTGCGGTGGAAACGACGGGATCTTCGTGCGCCTCTGCCAAGCCCTGGAGATTCCGGAGGCGGCCGACGACCCAAGATTTGCGGACAATCCTTCGCGCGTGAAGAACTGCGACGCTCTCCGGAAACTGCTCTCCTCAAGAACCGGGCAACTAACGACAGCCGAACTGGACAGGCTGCTCAAGGCCCACCGTGTTCCCTGCTCGCCAATCCAGGACATCGACCAAGTCGTGAACGATCCGCAAGTGCGGGCAAACCGGATCTTCGAACCCCAGGCCCATCCCACCATTCCCGAATACCGGGACCTCAAGCTACCGATCCGCCTCGATGGCAAGCGCCCCCCCCTGCGGAGGGTCCCGCCTGAAGTTGGCGAACACACGGCCGAGATTCTAGCCGAGCTCGGATTCGATGAAGCTGCCGTGAGGGGCTACACCGCAGGCCACCAAGGCCAAGCCTCGACAACCGCCGGCTGAGCTGCCATTGGGTCCATAGCAAACGGATCCTTCCGGTCCGAGGACACCCCTGCTGCGAACTTGCCGCCAAGTCACGGGCACGAACATGGACTGAACAGACTTCTCGCTTGTACGAGCCAGCGGGAGGGAGTCATACAGTTCTGGGCGTTGGGTTCAACCACAAAGGCCGAAACTCCCCGTGGGCGTGGGTGATTTGACGTTTGCAGTGGGAGGCGGATGAAATCGTGTGCCGAGCAGGCAGGTCTCGAACCAGAGTGCGCGCCGTGGATTGAGCCGGGCCAGGTTCATTGCCGAGTGCGGCCAATCGCGAGTCGGCACTCCAGCTTGACCATCGGGAGCACCTTGGCCCAAATGAATTACACCTCGTTGCGCCAATTGATACCTCGCATTCGCAATCGATCGCTAGAATAACCGTAAGTTGATCAAGCGTAGGGAGTTAATTTCGCTGGTCGCCACTGGGATCGTCCTGCTGGCGCTTCTGGCACTGTGCTTCTGGCTGACATCTCTCGATTTTGGGGATTTTCGCCCAGCAACTCCGACCGCCGCGTACGTGCTGTGGGCTCTCACGACCTGCCTCGTGCTCGGGGCCATCGCGCTCGGATTCCTGCTCTCACGAAATATCGTCAAGCTGTATGTCGAGTACCGCAAGGGCAAGCTCGGATCGCGAGTCATATCGAAGCTCGTGGCAGGGGTCCTCGTCCTGAGCCTCGCGCCGATTGCCATGCACGTCTACTTCTCAATCACCTTGCTCAATCGAAACTTCGACAAATGGTTCTCGCAAGCAAACGTCGAGATCCTGCAGAGCGCAGGACGGTTGATGGAGCGGGCAAGCGAGGAATTGCTGGTCGGCTTGCGCAATGAAGCAATCAGTCTGGCATCCTCTCCGATCGCGAACACGGTACTGCGTACCGGAGAACCGTCGCAGGGTCTGCGGGACTTCCTGGGTGAGCTAAGTGCAGATTTCTTGATCCTAGCGCCGGCCAGCGGTCAGTTGACACCTGTCGAGGTTTCGATGGACGAGGAGACCGTGCCGGATGCCATGCGGCTAGCCGTAGACAGCAGCAGCGTCACACCCCAAAGCGGGGTGGTGGGGAACTTGCTGTTCGCAACGACCCGGATTGAGACAGCGGATGGCCTGGCGGGAACACTAGCGCTCGGACGCAGGATTCCCGCGTCGATCCTGACGGAACAGGAATTCATGCTGGCCCAGGTCCGTGAATGGCAGCAACTGGAGGCCAACCGCCCGCTGCTGTGGCGGGGATACGCCTCCATCCTCGCCCTCGTTACAATCTTCGTCCTGTTCCTTGCTGTCTGGCTGGCCCAGTTCGCTTCCAAGCAAATAACCAGGCCTATTGAAGCACTCGTCACGGCCACCGGAGAGCTCGCCGGCGGTCACCTCGACTATCGAGTCGACCCACAAGCCATGGATGAGCTGGCCAGCTTGGTCCAGTCGTTCAACAGCATGAGCCAGGCACTTGAAGCAAAGACAAGCCAGCTCGAACGCAGCAATCAAGACCTTGCCGCTGCCAACGCCGAACTCCAGGATCGCCGGCGATTGATCAATGCCATCCTTGAGAGCATCTCGCCGGGAGTCATCTCTGTCGGCGAGCACCGCGAGATCCTCAAGTTCAACGAGTCGGCGCGTGGGTTTTCCGCAGACCCTTCGATGTCGTCGCTGGAAGCAGTGACAGCGATCCTTGACGGGAAGGACCAAGAGGCTTTCGAGCACATGTTCAGCAGTGCCCGCCGGCGGGGAATCGTCAGCCGGGACTTCGAGGTCGATCGGTCCGGGCGGGCGCAGCACTTGAGCATCACTGTGTCCTCGCTGGATTCCGACCATGGGCAGCATGGATTTGTCGTGGTCCTGGAGGACACAACGGAACTGGTGCACGCCAAGCAGTCCGAGGCGTGGCAGGAGGTCGCCCGGCGCCTGGCGCACGAGATCAAGAACCCCCTCACTCCCGTCGCACTCGCGGCAGGGCGCATCGACCGACAGCTCGATCGGTATTCCGACCGGAATGGAGGCACTGACTGGGACGAAATGCGCAACCGGCTCAAGCAGGCGACCAGTACGATTCAGCGAGAAGTGCAATCGCTGAAGGCATTAGTCGACAGATTCTCGGACCTGGCGCGCTTTCCGGCAATCCACCCAGAGAACGCGGACCTCAACGCAGTGGTGCGCGATGCGGTCGGCGTGTTCGACGGTCGGCTGCCGGGCATAGAACTCTCGTGCGAGACGGCTCCGGGGATCGCGGCAGCGCACATCGATCCGGAATCGATCAAGCGGGTGATCATCAACCTGATTGATAACGCCGCGGAGGTGCTCCGAGACAGCTGGGCGAAACAGATCGGTGTTTCGACACGAACCAGGCCTGACGAGGGCACGGTCGAGTTGACCGTCACAGACTCCGGGCCCGGCATTTCGGCAAGCAATAAGGAGATGCTGTTCGTTCCGTACTTCTCGACGAAGGGCCGGGGCACAGGCCTGGGGCTCGCGATCGTCAGGAGCGTCATCAGTGACCACCGGGGCACGATTCGGGTCGAAGACAACGAACCTTCGGGCACTCGCTTCGTTATCGAGTTGCCCGCAGCTCGTGACGGCGTCGCGGAGCTGCAGGAGGTAATGGCGTGAGCAGAACCTCGTCAAGTCGCGTCCTGGTAGTCGACGACGAGCCAGGGATCCGCGAGACTCTCACGGGCGTCCTGGAGGACGAAGGCTACGATGCCGAATCCGTCGCGAGCGGAGAGCAGTGCCTCGAATTGCTTGCAAGAGAGACAATCCCGGTCGTCTTGCTCGATATCTGGCTGCCAGGAATCGACGGGCTCGATGTCTTGGTCCGAATCGGTGACTTGCCGGTGCTCCAACGACCGGTCGTCTTGATGATTTCCGGCCACGGAAATATCGAGACTGCCGTTCGGGCCACCAAGCTGGGAGCCCTCGATTTCCTCGAGAAACCCCTCTCCGTCGAGAGAGTGATCGTGGCTGTGCGCAATGCGCTGGACCATCGGAGCTTGCTGGTGCAAAACGCCGCACTGAGGGCACAGACCAGCGCCGAGTACCGGATCTTGGGCGACAGCGTGCCAATGAAAGCCCTGCGAAGCCAGATCAAGCTGATGGCACCCACGAATGGACGTGTCCTGATCTACGGAGAGAGCGGCAGCGGCAAGGAACTGGTGGCCCATGCGATCCATGCCTCCAGTCCGCGAGCTGATGGCCAGTTCGTCGAGATGAACTGTGCGGCCATCCCCGAAGAACTCATCGAGAGCGAGCTCTTCGGACATGTCCGAGGGGCCGTCGCGGGCGCGGTGAAGGACAAGACCGGCAAGTTCGAACTGGCGGACGGAGGCACACTCTTTCTTGACGAGGTTGGGGACATGAGTCTCAAGACGCAATCGAAGGTCCTGCGGGTGATCGAGGAGCAACGATTCGAGCCGCTCGGATCGGGTAGGACGCTGCAAGTGGACGCCCGGATCGTCGCTTCGACAAACAAGAACATCGAGGAAGAGATTGAGAACGGGAATTTCCGAGAGGACCTGTTCTACAGGCTCAACGTCGTGCCATTCCACGTGCCGCCCCTGCGAGACCGGGTCGAAGACATTCCCGTGCTCGCCCAGCACTTCCTGGATGAGTTCTCGAAGGCGTATGGGCGAACGCCCAAACAGCTCCTGGAATCCGCTGTGGACTCATTGACCGCGCAGCGTTGGCCCGGTAACGTGCGCGAGTTGCGTAACCTGATGGAACGCATCGTCATCCTCCATCCCGGTCAGGACATCGGAGCCGAGCACATTCCCAGCCGGCGGGCCCGACGCCATGGCGGCGGGTCGGCGTCACATGGATTCGCAAGCTTGAAAGAGGCGCGCGAGGCCTATGAGCGGGACTATGTCGAGCGCACTCTGCTGTCCACCAATGGGAACGTGACTCGCGCCGCGGAAGTGCTTGGAATGGAGCGCAGCAATCTGCACCGCAAGATGCGGGCGTTGGGAGTCAGGTCCGACACGACGGCCAGTTGAGAGGCCGTTGAGGACTCACACGTGCGTCGCGGACGCACCTTGGCCCCCGCGCAGCAGAGGAGCACTTAGTGACTGCTACAGAGTCCCAGCGGCAGCGCGCACAGGTCGGGAACGTCCACGGCGAAGAAGACGATGCACATCTCGTCCGCAGTCCCGTCGCCCCATCCGACGGCAATCGGCGGGCTGTTGGGGTTGCGTGAGTTGTTTGCCGAGTTGTCGTAGATGGCAGACACGACGAGCCGGTCGTCCAGTTCGAGTGGTACGGGATTGACGTAGGTGTACCAATCCTGCCAGTCGAAATCCCAGTCGTCGATGTACACCATTGGCGTCGATTCGCCAGAATCAGAGATCTTGTCCATGCGGATCTCACGGCCCAAGGTATGCATGTGCGGAATGACGCCGGTGATGTCGAGGGGGAACACCCCTGTTCCTTCCAGTAGCGCAGCGACCGCCGGCGGGACAACCTGGTTGACTACGCTTTGCAACTGGAACTCGGCCGTCACCTCGTATCGCTCCTCTCCTGCTGGAATCGTAAAGTCCCGGTTGATCGCCGTTAGTACAGTTGTGTTCCGGGGTGTTCTTTCGGACGCGAAGTGAAGCCCTATTCGGGTCGTGTCGGACTGCGAGGTCCCGTTGGGGTGATAGTGGACCTGGATGGCTATGCGTGAGCCCCGGCGCAAGTAGATCCCGCTGCCTTCTGGCAGGACCTGGGGTCGGGTTCCAGGCGCCCATCCGCCCATGATGTACGACTCCACTCCGAGGGTGAATCCGGAAAAGCTGATTCCAGCGCTTCCAAAGCACTCGTAGCCGGGGGACTCGTCTTCGTCCGCTGCATCGAGCGCGACCGACTCTCCCACCGGATCTCCGTACAGGATCAGATGATGGACAAGGTTCCGGTTCCCAGGGCGGACTTCAATTGCCGTGATACTCTTGCTCTCGTCGATGCTGTCAGGAATCGTGGCGCTGAAGCATCGATAGTCGTCGTCCACGTCGGGATTGGGCGTATAGGTCGGCGTCTCGAGGATCAAGTCCGGTTCGCCGAGCGTCCAGTCAATGTTGAATTCCAACGCTTCCGGCAAGTCATTTGAATCACCCTCGGGAGACCCAGCATCAACCCAGGACACGATCATTTCGATCTCGTCCTCGGTCAGTCGGCGCTCGCCCACGAATTCCCCGTGCCCGGCAACCGGCTTCCACGGCGGCATGATTCTGTCCGTGACCACTTGCTTGATGCTGGTCGCCCATGCGCTCGCATCCTCATAGTTGATCAATGAGAACGGTGCGACCTCTCCGGGTCGATGACACTGCTGGCAATGCTCTTGGAATAGCCGGGAGATCTGGTTGCTGAACGTGACGCTAGCGCCGGTTGTCGCCGTAAACGCCACCTGGACAGTGTTCGAGCTGAATCCATCGGCCGTCACCACGACGTCGGCGAGTTCGCTGTTCATGAGCTGAACTGGCAACGGGCCAACGTAGAGTTCGTCCACGCCTGACGGCGCGCCATGGCCAACCCCGCCAACGATTGGAACTGAGACTCCGTCAATCGTCAGACTGATCTCTGACGCGGCGCGCAGTCCCGTTCCGCGGAGCTTCAGGAATAGCACGACACCGTCGGCCGCCGGATTGACCGGGACGGAGCGATAGCTTCCATCGTGGGAGTTGAAGTACGCAAGGTCCGACACAAGAACCGATACGGAGGTGAAGTCAACAGTCAAGGCTTGGCCGTCTGCGAGACCCCCACCGGTATCTGCGGCTGAGAACAGTCCCGGGCTGACTGCTTGGACTTGGAATTCACCCTCGGCCAGAACGTCCTCCCCGCGCTTGGCGGTGAGGTGGACATCTCCCACTGGCACATCCGGCACCAGAATGCGCAGTTCGCGCGGTGCGACCGAGAACAGCGACGCACTCATTTCGGCGCCGTCGCTGCCCTCAACCACAACGGTGACTGAATCCAGCTCATCCTGCGGCTCGCCTCCCGGCGCCAGCGTTGTGCGGTCTCCGAACTCACCCTCGATGATGGCGATGGAGTTTGGTGCTACCGCCGAATCCTTGTCGAGGCTGGCCGCTGAGTAGACCTCGACCGGCTCGTCGTGGGCGCGCAATCCTGCACTGAACACCAGTGCAAGGGCAAACGCCGTGACAACGCTGTTCTGCTTCGAATAACGATGCACTACCGGCAATCTCCCAGCCCTTAGGTTAGTACCCGTCGAAGATCAATTGGAATCCATCCGGTCGGACGAATCCTCTCTCATATCCCCGTAGCCGCCCGAGAGATCTCGAAATTCCCGAAAACGAGCCTCCTGGACCCTGTGAAACAATGGGTGCTCCGAGCCGTCGCTAGTCTGGTCAGTTCGGGATCCGGCATGGACCAAGACCATAGCAACTGGCGCGTGGGCACCAATCCGGATCGGGCAGAGGATTCGCTCTGGAGCGCCGTTCCGGACGCGATCCGGGGCTCCCACGAGGACTACACCTCCATCCCCTTGACCCGGGCGATCGTGTTGCTCGCGATCCCAATGATGCTTGAACTCGTCATGGAGTCGACGTTCGGACTTGTGGACATCTATTTCGTCGGCAGGCTGGGCTCAGCCGCAGTCGCGACCGTCGGCTTGACGGGTTCACTGGTCATCTTGGTGTTCGCGATCGTGATGGGGCTGTCAATGGGCACGACAGCGACGGTCGCGCGACGTATTGGCGAGGGAGATCCAGAAGCTGCCGGACTAGCTGCGTGGCAAGCCATCCTTGCGGGAGTCACTTGCGCCATTCCGATCAGCGTGTGCGGCGCGCTGCTCGCGCCGAAGCTGCTGGGCTGGATGGGAGGTACCGACGCAATCATCGCGGGGTCAAGTTACGCGGCAATGTTATTTGCCGGAGCAACCACGATCTTTCTGCTGTTTCTCAACAACGCCATATTCCGCGCCGCCGGCGATGCGGCTGTGGCGATGCGAGCGCTTTGGCTCGCCAACCTGATCAACATTGCCCTGGATCCGCTGCTGATCTTCGGAATCGGGCCGTTTCCGAGGCTCGGTCTTCTCGGAGCCGCCCTCGCAACAACTGTGGGACGTGGAACAGGCGTTGTCTACCAGTTGGTCATGCTGGTTCGCGGGAACGGTCGCATCGCGCTGAATCGAGCTTCAATGCGCTGGGATCCGGATGTGTTCTGGAGGCTTGTCCGAGTCTCCGGATCGGCGATGGTGCAGTACTTTGTCGGGATGGCTGCCTGGCTGGGAGTCACGAGGCTCATCGCCCTCTTTGGACAGGCTGTGCTGGCAGGATTCACGATCGCGCTCCGCTTGATTCACTTCGCGATCTTGCCGTCTTGGGGCGTCAGCAACGCCGCCGCCACCCTGGTCGGTCAAAACCTGGGAGCTGGCAAGCCCGACCGCGCCGAGCGAGCCGTCGTGGGAACGGGTTTCGTGAACTTCGGGATGCTCTGTGCAATCGCGATCATTTTCTGGACGTTCGCGAGCCCCCTTATCCAAGTTTTCGCGGACGAGTCCGAAGTCATCGTGCGTGGAGTGGAAAGCCTCAAGATTCTGAGCTCAGGCTACATCTTCTTCGGGTTCTCGATGGTGTTCGGCCAGGCATTCAACGGAGCCGGCGACACCGCGACGCCAGCGTGGATCAACTTCCTGTGCTATTGGTGCTGGCAGCTACCGCTGGGCTACTGGTTAGCGAAACCGATGGGAATCGGCGTGATGGGGATATACGCCTCGGTCGTAATCGCCGGCGCAACCTGGGCGATCGTGGGGTATTTCCTGTTTCGGCGCGGCAGGTGGAAAGAGCACCGAGTCTGAGCATCCGCTTGCGGGTGACGGTCCCGACTCCCAGGCAAAGCGCATCGATCGCGTTGTCAAGCGCGTCGCGGGCACGACTGGCAGCCGTACCCGCGCACACCGGACTCAGTCACGGAGTCCGAATACAAACAGCGAATTGCCGGCGACCGCAGCAATCCGCTGCTCACCCCCGGCTGTGAATGTGATCGGGGAAGCCGCAACTGTACCGCCGAGATTCACCGACATGAGGTTCTCTCCGGTGAAGGAATCCAGCACCAGCATGTAGCCTTCCTTGCTTCCGGAAATCAACACATCCCCGGCAGTCGAGAGGATCCCGCTCTCGCCAACCCCGGTCATCTTGAACTCCCACTCCATGTCGCCGGTCAAGGGAGATAGCGCTCGTATCGCGCCGTGCCCTTGCTGCTCGGCATCATCTTTCATCGTGTCCGGCCAGACGCCGTGCGGCAGACTGCCGACGTAGCGGTTCCCGCGCGTGTAGAGCGGGTCTCCCTTGTGGTACACGCTTGAGTACTCCCACGAGGAGACGTAGAACAACCCGGTCTTCTCGCTGTACGCCGGAGAATACCAATTGGTGCCCCCCTGGACGGCGGGCCAGACCCGGACCCCCTCGCGTGTCGGCGCGGCTTCAGGGGCCCTGATCGGACGCCCATTCTCATCCAAGCCCTTTGCCCAGGTCACCTTGACGAAGTTCTTGCCGTGCAGAAACTCGCCAGTCTCGCGGTCCAGCACGTAGAAAAAGCCGTTGCGGTTCGCCCAGAGCATCAGCTTGCGCTGCCTGCCCTCCCATTCGCGATCCACAAGCACCGGAATCTGGACCGCGTCCCAATCCCACTCGTCATGCGGAGTGAACTGGAAATACCAGACAAGCTCTCCGGTATCCGGATTCAGCGCGACAACGGAATCCGTGTAGAGGTTGTCGCCCATCCGGACGTCGCCGTTCCAGTCAGGTGCGGGATTGCCAACTCCCCAGTACGTCAGGTTCAAGTCGGGATCGTAGGAACCGGTCAGCCAAATCGAGCCGCCGCCTCGCTTCCAGGAATCCCCCGACCAAGTCTCGTGGCCCGGTTCGCCTGGCCCCGGAATCGTGTTGAAGCGCCAAAGCTCGTCGCCATTGCCGGGATCCAGCGCGACGATGAACCCGCGGATACCGTACTCCCCGCCGGCGGAGCCAACGATCAGCTTGTCCTTCAGTACGAGGGGTGCGTGCGTAAGGGAATAGCCCCCGCTGGGGTCGACGATCTGCCTGGTGAAAACGACTGCGCCCGTCTTCGCATCCAGCGCCACCAACTTCCCGTCGATCGTGCCCATGTACAGGGTCTCCCCGAGAATGGCGAGACCGCGGTTGACGCGCCCACAACAGACGTTTACCTTACCGTCGAGAATGTGTGTGTATTCCCAAAACTTCCGGCCGGTAATTGCGTCGAGCGCAACGACGTCATTGGGCATCTGGACGGTGTAGATGACGCCATCGACCACCAAGGGGGTCGCCTCGTATTTTTCTAGGGACTTCGCCTGGAAGACCCACTTCAGTTCGAGGTCGCCCACGTTCTCGCGGTTGATCTCGTCAAGGGGCGAATGGTGCTGACTCATGTAGTTGCGGTTGTAGGTGAGCCAGTTGCCCGGCTCCCGGTCCGCGTTCAGAATGCGTTCGTAAGTAACCTGCGCGCAGAGTTGGGCCGCGACGAATCCGACCAACGCGGCGACGCGGATGGTGCTATTCCGTGGCATCGGCCGCTCCTTTCAAACGCAAGCTCGCCAAGTACGCAACCAGGTTCTCGAAGTCGTCACCCGTGATCATGCCCTCGAAGGACGGCATCCCGGAAGACCGGTCCACCGCATACTCGGCAAGGTCCGCCTTGTTGAACGAGGCGAGATTGCCCGCAGGGTCGATCAATTGCACCGAGAACGTGTCCTCGTTCATGCGCATGCCTGAAATCGGCTTCCCGTTCTTGGATTTGGCGCGTACCATCCAGTGCTGCGGCAACACAGACTCGTCTGGACTGAGAATCGACGTCTGGAGATGCGCCAGCGAGCGCGACCCGCCAATGTCGCTCAGGTCGGGGCCCATGCGCCCGCCCTCGCCCCGGATCCGGTGGCATCCGGAGCAGCCGTTGGCCGCGTACACCGCCCTGCCCTTCTGGGGATCTCCGGTTGCCTGCTCGGCGGCGCGGCCATGGCTAAGCGACCGCACGAAAGCCACCAACTGCCACATTTGGCGACCGTTGAAGAAGATTCCCGGCATTTCCGTACCTGGAATTCCGACGGAAATCGTGTTAAAGAGATCGCGGTCGGCCGAGCCGTGCCGGAACGATCCGGTGGTCAGGTCCGCGCCGCGCGCGCCCTCGCCATTGATTCCGTGACAGACAGCGCAGTGCGACCGATATAGACGCCCGCCGGCTTCGATATCCTCCTCCGATGTAAATGGGTTCCGAATCGTGTCGTCGGCGTGCTGGGCGGCGGCGGGAAGTACCGCCACTGCCACAGCAAGAAAAAAGATCGCATGTCGAGAATTCAAGACATCCCTCCCGGGCCACCTGCCAGGTGACCGCCGGGAACATTCTAGCCAAGTGCGAGAAGAGGGGCGAAACTCATTCGGACCAGAGCCGAAGACAGACCAGGGAATCGGTGTCGCGAGCGAACAGAAGGCCATCTGCCACGGCGGGAAAAGTCCGAGTCTCCCCGCCCAGAATCTGAGCTCTCGAAAGGATCTCGAACTTCTCGCGGGAAGCAGCCACTAGCATGGCTTCGCCCGATTCAAGCAGGAGAAGCAAGCGATCACCGATTCGCATGACGGACCCGGCCCGGATGGGGCTGTGCGACCAGAGCAGCTTCCCCGTCGCCAAGTCCGCCGCGCGAAAGCTCTGTCCATGCTCTTGCCGTCCGTGGAATCCGAACAGCGTGCCGCCGTCCCGCACGCAACTCGAATAGTGATTGTCGATGACGCCTTCGCCAGCCCACAGTTCCTCGACCTTGCGATTGCAAAGTCGCATCGCTATCGAACCGGTCCCGTAAGACGCCGAGAGGAAAACGATATCCCCCATCACGATCGGGGTCGCCGCATTGACCGAGGCATTGCTCCGCGACCGCCACCGGCGCTCATAGACAACTTGCCCGGTCGACGGGTCAAGGGCCGCCAAGCCTTCGCGCGTAAAAAATACAGCCAACGTGTTCCCGTCTAGCGGCGCGGCAATTGGCGAGGAATAGCTGGCCGCGTGGTCAGTGGCCGTCCACAGGGTCTCCCCGGTGGCAGCGTCGAATGCCACGATGCCAGCGTCATCCTGCCCGCCGATGTTCGCCAGGACCCTGCCATCGAGCACCAAGGGCGTCGAAGCCGCGCCAAAGAAACCCTTTCGCACGCCGAACTCCCGGTGCGTGTCCACTGACCACAGCTTCTGACCCGTTTCGAAGTCCAGGCAATGCAGGATCCCCTGCGCGCCGAATGTAAACACCCTGCCATTCGCAATCACGGGGGCAGCTCGGGGTCCGTTGTCAAACCCGAAATCATCCCGGTACTCGGTCTCGTACGAGAACTTCCAGACGCTCTCGCCGTCGGAGGCTCGTAGTGCCTCGACCACTTCCTGATCAGCGCGCCGATGGAATATCACCAACTGCCCCAATCTGACAACGGGCGCGCTGAACCCAGCACCGACCGCCATTTCCCAAACGAGTTCAGGGCCGTCCGAGGGAAACGAAGCTACCGTCATGCGGCCCGGTACGATCCCATCCCGATCAGGCCCTCGAAACTGGGGCCAATCCTGACCCGCCGCTCCTGTTCCGAGAATGACCAGACCTGCAAGCAACGAGATCGATGTCTTCATTTGGAATGCCGCGTCCATGGTACTCCGGGCATCGGAGGCTGAACAGCGCTCACCGACGGCGGCTGCCCGGGACTTGATTGTCCAGACCGGGATCCTAGATGCCGGCCCAACGCTCGAGGTGCCCGTCCCCCACACCTAGAAGGTCCAGGAGTCGCCCGACCTGCTGGTCCACGATGTCGTCAATGCTCTTCGGATGTGTATAGAAAGCCGGCATTGGGGGCGAAATGACAGCACCCATCTCCGCGAGCGCGGTCATGTTCCGAAGGTGGCCGAGGTGCAATGGAGTCTCCCGGACCGCAAGGACCAATCGGCGCCGCTCCTTAAGCGCTACATCGGCAGCACGGGTGAGGAGATTTGATGCCAGACCGCATGCAATCGCCGACATTGTGTTGACGGAGCACGGCACGACACCCATGGCGTCGAAGAGGAAGGAACCGCTGGCGACCGTTGCGCCGATCCTCTCAACGGCATGCAATTCGGTCACGAGCGGACGCAGGTCTTGCAGTCCGCGACCGGTTTCCTGGTGCAGCGTCTTTTCGCCTGGCCGGGTCACCACGAGGTGGGTCTCGACGCCCTCAATGGCCGCGAGACGCTCGATCAAACGTACACCGTATACCGCCCCGCTGGCCCCGCTGATTCCGATCACAATGCGTCGCAAGATAGATCCCCCCTTATGGTGACAGACGGGCCAGCGATTGCGGGAACCTCCCATGTACACTGAAACCGAGCCTTCGGGCTTCGCTCATGCCATCCGCAGTGGCTCGCAAAACCCTATATCTCGCCAGCCCTTACGGCTTTTCGGCACAACAAAAGTCCGGTCCGCTGGCCGAGTTGGTCTCCGCGCTCGAGACAGCCGGGGCCGATGTCTGGGAGCCGTTCAAGCGCAACAATCAAGTCGACCAGACAAAGGCTGGCTGGGCCTACGGTGTCGGCCAAGACGACCTGCGCGATGTCCGGGAAGCGGATGGCATCTTCGCGGTCGTCAACGGTTGCCCGCCCGACGAAGGGGTCATGGTCGAACTCGGCATGGCGATCGCATGGGGAAAACCGACTTTTCTCTTTCGAGACGATTTCCGGCGCTGCACCGATTCGGAAGATTACCCTCTGAACCTGATGCTCTACTCCGGCTTGCCGAAGCACGGCTGGGAGCGCTACTGGTTTACCGGAGTGGAGCAGATCGCCGATCCGGGAAAGGCGCTGGCGGGATGGCTGCGAGGGAACTGACTCCGATGCACCTGATCCTTTATGACGGAATCTGCGGTCTTTGCGGGCAAGCGATCGAGGCAGTGCAGCGACTCGATCGGGCGAGACAATTCCGATACGAACCCTTGCAGAATGAAGCCGCAGAGCACGAGCTTGCGAGGCATGGACTCGATGCAGGTGGATTTGAAACGGCGTTCGTGGTTACCTTCCCAGGGACACCCAGAGAGTCGGTGCTAGACCGCTCGAGCGCGGTCCTGTTCGTTGCGACCCGTCTGGGCTGGCCATGGAGGGCTGCAGCCGTGTTGTGGGCAGTGCCGAAGCCGCTACGCGACTGGTGCTATGACCGATTCGCGCAGAACCGCTTTGGGTTCGGCGGGCGAGCCGACAGTTGCCGATTGCCCGGCCCGATCTCCCGGAAGGGTTCCCGCGCCGGCATTGAGACGGCCTCGGACGGGCAAAGCACGAACAACCCCGTCTCCTAGGCGCACCCACTGGCTCGCCGCCCCTGTTGCGGCTTGCAGCAGCCGATTGAGCCCCTGGCCGGCCGAATGTTTGGCGGCGAGTCTCCGCGTCTCGGCCGTCACGCTGCACTGCGGCCAATCGGTTCGCTGCAATTCGCTACCTGATTACCCCGAAGTCACAGCCAAATTTAGGAGGCGAATATTTGTCGATTGAATGCCCGATACAGTTGACACAAAATACAGCTTGATGTATACTAAGTATCTGATCAGAAAGGAGTTATCTATGCCTAAGAACAAAGTCCAGTTCCAGCAAGGCCAGAGCCTGCCTGCGTTCCTCGAACTCTACGGTACCGTCGCACAATGCGAGCAAGCCGTGTTCGCGGCGCGCTGGCCTAAGGGCTTCCTCTGCCCCAGCTGCGGCTACCGCAAGAGCTGCCAACTACGCCAGCGCAAAGTCTTCCAGTGCATCCGCTGCAAGCATCAGGCCTCGCTCACCGCCGGCACGCTGTTCGACAACACCAAGCTGCCCTTGACGACTTGGTTCTTGGCCATCTACTTGCTCAGCCAGTCCAAGAACGGCATCTCGGCGATGGATCTCAAGCGCCAGTTGGGGGTGAGCTACAACACGGCTTGGATGTTGAAGCACAAGCTCATGCAGACGATGCGTGAGCGGGACGACAGCCAGCCGCTGCGCGGCATCGTGGAATTCGATGACGCCTATCTGGGCGGCGAGACCAGCGGGGGCAAGCGCGGGCGCGGTGCGGCGCGCAAGACGCCCTTTGTGGCCGCGGCCCAGGTGAGTGCGGACGGGCGTCCGGAGCGGCTCCGGCTGAGCCCGGTGGTGGGCTTCCGCAAGCGGGCACTGCAAGCTTGGGCCGAGCAGCATCTGCAAGCCGGCACGCTGGTGCGCTCGGACGGGCTGGCTTGTTTCCGGGGCGTGCAGGCGGCTGGCTGTGCGCACCAGGCGCAGGTGACCGGAGGCGGCAAGGGCAGCTGCGAGACGCCCGGGTTGAGCTGGGTGAACACCCTGCTGGGCAACGTCAAGCGTGCGATCGACGGAACCTACCATGCCTGCGAGGCACGCTATGCGGGGCGCTATCTCGCCGAATTTGCCTATCGCTTCAATCGGCGCTACGAGTTGGCCGATCTCGTGCCCCGTCTCGTCTATGTTGCAGTGCGCACCCCGCCCTTGCCCGACCGGCTCCTAACTCTGGCTGGAACTGCTGGGTAATCAGGATTCGCTATGTTGTTACGAACCCCACCCCTCACCTGGGGCTGGAACGGCAAGCATGTTCCAAACTCGAATCACAGAAATGTTCGGGATCGAGTATCCCATCATCCAGGGAGGGTTGATGTGGCTCGCGCGGGCGGAGTTGGCCGCGGCCGTCGCGGAAGCGGGCGGCATCGGGTTCATGACCGCCCTCTCGCACGACGCTCCCGAGAAACTGCGCGCGGAGATCCGCAAGGCCCGCCGGCTGACGGACAAGCCGTTCGGCATCAATCTCACGTTCCTGCCGTCATTGCGGCCTCCCGATTTCCCGGCCTACGTCCAGGTCTGCGTTGACGAGGGCATCCAATTCATCGAGACCGCCGGGCGAAACCCCGAGGCCATCATGCCCACCCTCAACGCCGCCGGGATCAAGGTGATTCACAAGTGCACCTCGATCCGGCACGCGATCAAGGCCCAGAAGATCGGGTGCGCCGCCGTCAGCATCGACGGCTTCGAATGCGCCGGCCACCCGGGAGAAGACGATGTGACCTCGCTGATCCTGATCCCCCTGGCCAAGGACGCTCTCGAGATCCCAATCGTGGCATCCGGAGGCTTCGGAGACGGCCGGGGCCTCGTGGCTTCGCTGGCACTGGGGGCAGACGGCATGAACATGGGAACCCGTTTCGTGGCGACTGCGGAGTGCCCGATCCACGATGCAGTCAAGCAGGCGCTGGTGAACGCGAGCGAGCGCGATACCAGGCTCTTGATGCGGTCATTGCGCAACACCGCCCGGTTTCTGGCCAACGACAACACGGAGAAAGTGCTTGAGATCGAATCCCGCGGGAATGCAACGATCGCAGATATCAAGCAGTACATGTCCGGACTCGAAGGCAAGAAAATGATCGAGACTGGCGACTTGAACGAAGGCGTCTTCTCAAGCGGCCAAGTGATCGGGCTGATCCGCGACGTGCCGACCGTGCAAGAGCTCTTCGACCGCATTGTGGGCGAAGCAACGGCCCTGATGACGCAGAGGCTGCCTGGCATGGTGCGAAACGGGGTGTCACCGCTCTGAGCACTCGCCACGGCCGCGGGGACACCACTCTGACCGAAGAAGGTGCCAAGCAACCGACCGTGCAGATCTCAGCCACGATCATCGCCAGAAACGAGGAAAACAGCGTCGCCCGCGCCATCTCGTCTCTGGGATTTTGCGATGAAATCGTGGTGGTCGACTCCGGCTCCACCGACAGGACCGTGGAAATCGCGGAATCACGGGGAGCCATGGTCATCCACAACGACTGGCTGGGGTACGCTGCGCAGAAGAATTTCGCGGCCAGAGCCGCAACCCACGACTGGATTCTTTCCATCGATGCGGACGAAGAAGTCAGCCCGAGGCTGGCAGCGAGCATCCAGCGACTGCGGGAGGCGGGTACACGGCATGTTGGCTTCGATTTCGCCCGCAAGGCGCGCTATTGCGGACGGTGGATCGAACACTCGGGATGGTATCCGGACCGCAAGGTCCGGCTTTACCGTCGCGACAGGGGTAGCTGGAAGGGAAACTTCGTCCACGAATCAGTTGTCGTTTCGGGGGCTGTCGGTCACCTTGATGGAGACCTGCTGCACTACACGTGCGACACGCTGGAGGCCCATCGAGCGAATGTCGAGCGCTACACCGACCTCGCCGCCCAAGAAATCCGCGCGACCGGCAAGAAACCGCCGATCTGGCGGGTCTTGCTCGCCCCACCGTATGCCTTCGTCAAGTCATACTTGCTCCAGTTGGGATTGCTCGACGGAGCGGCTGGACTCACGATTGCCCGAATGGCCGCCCGGTACGTCTATCTGAAGTACTCGAAGGCACGGCGACTGAGCAGCAGGTAGCGGATGCGCATCCTACACATCGATACTGGCCGCGAGATGCGCGGAGGCCAGTACCAGGTGCTGCTCCTGCACGATGCCCTCGCCAGAATCGATTGCGAGCAGACTCTCCTTGCGGGCGATGCGATCCGGTCCAGGTATGAATGCGGCCCCCCTTTGGCGCGCCGCATTCGAGAATCCGCAGGTCGCTCGGACCTGATCCACGCGCACGATGCCAAGGCCCATACGCTCGCACTGATTCATGGGTGCGGCAAGCCGCTGGTTGTCGCCCGCCGCGTCGCCTTTCCGATTGGCCGGAACCCCGTCTCGCTCTGGAAGTACCGCCGGGCGTCCCACTTCATTGCCGTCTCCGAGTTTGTTTCCTCGATTCTGCAAGAAGGCGGCATCCCCGACACCAAGATCAGCGTCGTGTACGATGCGGCTCCAGACGAGGACTCGAGGCCGGCGCTAGGAGCACCCCAACGCTGGGGCGGCCCCCAAGCGAGTAGCCGCTTTCGCGTCGTGGCGCCGAACCTGCAAGATCCTCTGAAGGGCCGCGACCTAGCCGTGGCTGCGTGCCAGCTCGCACATGTCGAACTGTGCCTGTCGGACGATCTGGTCAGTGACCTCAACGCCGCGGAGACGCTGCTCTATCTGTCCCGGTCGGAGGGACTGGGATCGGCAATTCTACTCGCCATGACGCGCGGGCTCCCTACCGTCGCAAGCCGCGTCGGAGGCATCCCGGAATTGGTGACTGACGGAGTGACCGGCTTGCTCGTCGACAACGATCCGGAATCGATCGCTTCCGCTCTTGAGCGGATCCGGGATGACATCCGGCTGCGAACGACAATGTCTGCCGCGGCCATGGCAAGGATCCGAACAGAATTCAGTCAGGACAAGATGGCGGATCGGACTCTAGCAGTCTATCGACGCGTTCTCGGGATCTCAGTCAAGGAGCCTAGCTCCGAGGAGCACAGATGACATCGCTGGCATTCGCTTTCGGGCTCCTGGCGGGCAGCTTCCTGAATGTCTGCATTCACCGTTGGCCACGGGAGCAGTCCGTCATTTCACCGCGGTCGCGCTGTACGAAGTGCTCCGCAGGGATCGCCTGGTACGACAATATCCCGTTGCTGAGCTACGTTCTGCTGCTGGGCCGTTGCCGGCAGTGCAGCCAAGTGATCGCACGGCGGTATCCGTTGGTCGAATTCCTGACAGCCTCGACATACGCACTGGTAGCTGCAACGCACGGTTTCGGCCTCGAGGCGGCAAGGGCCGCACTGCTCGCGTCCATGTTGATCGTACTGTTCTTTACCGACCTGGAGCATATGAAGCTGCCTGACCAGGTGACGATCAGCGGAATCGTGGCAGGAGTCACCTTCAGCTTGCTCGTGCCCCTGCCGAGTGGTGTTGCGGATGTTGGCTTCCTGGTTGTCGGCGGGTACCCTCCTGCCTGGCTGCTTTCGTTGACTGAGTCGCTCGCAGGAGCGATCCTCTTTGGCGGCATCTTGTACTTGATCGGCGAGGCGTACTATCGGCTCCGAGGAATCGATGGCCTCGGGCGCGGCGACGTGAAGCTAGTGGCGATGGTCGCGGCCTTCCTGGGCACTTCCGAAGCGCTGCTGGTATTGCTGCTCGGATGCCTGTTGGCTACGCTCGTCGGCAGCGTGTCGGTGGCAGTGAAGCGCGCGGGCTGGCGCACTCCCTTACCTTTCGGAAGCTATCTCTCCGGCGCGGCGCTGGTAACGATCTTCGCCGGTGACGCTATCCTGAACCGTTACTGGGAATTTGTGCTCGGATGAAACTTGGATCCATCGCCAAAGCCCTCGGTTGCCGGATCAAAGGCGACCCCGACCTGGAGATCACGGGAGTCGCGGGCCTGGAAGATGCCAGTCCGACGGAACTCACATTTCTTTCCAACCCCCGCTACGCCTCGCTGGTCGCCAAGACAAGAGCCGCTGCATTGCTAGCGGAAGCGCCGCCCGACGTCCCCGGCCTGGCCGTCCTGATCTCGTCCGATCCCTACCTCGACTTCGCGCGGGCTCTCGAACTGTTCCACCCCGAGATCCAACGCGAACCGGGAATCCATCCGACCGCCGTTGTCGCTGCGTCCGCGCGCCTAGGCCCAGAGGCATCTGTAGCACCCTACGTCGTGATTGAGGGCGATGTGGAGATCGGGGCCAATGCCGTGCTCCACCCCCATGTCGTCATCGAGCGCGGCACTCGCATCGGGGACGACTTCACAGCCCATTGCGGCGTGACCGTATGCCACGGTTCTCGAATCGGCGACCGGGTGGTACTGCATCAACGAGTGACCGTGGGGTCAGATGGGTTCGGTTTCGCCCGCCGAGCCGACGGCACTCACAAGAAAATCCCCCAAACGGGGAGGGTTGCGATCGGCAACGACGTCGAGGTCCAAGCCGGTTCCTGCATCGACAGGGCGGCGGTGGGCGAGACCCGAGTCGGTAACGGGACAATCATCGACAATCTGGTCCAGATAGGGCACGCTGCCAAGATCGGTAACAACACTGTGCTGTGCGCACAGGTTGGAATCGCCGGGAGTACGACGATTGGGTCGGATTGCATCCTGGCAGGCCAAGCTGGTGTCATTAACCACCTTGACATCGGCAACGGCGTCGTCATCACCGCCCAGTCCGGCGTAGGTCACGACCTGCCGGACGGAGCGAAGGTGTCGGGTTCTCCAGCGTTTGACAATCGCCGGTGGCTGCGCTCGACGGCAGTGTACGGCCGGCTGCCCGAGATTGACAGAGAGGTCCGCAAGCTTAGGAAGCGACTCAAAGACACTGACAGCGATCAGTGAGGAATTGAATCCAGACCATTGAATAAGGTATCCTGACTGTTCGTAAGACTCATCTAGTTTCCGAACCCGTGCTGTAGAGCAATTTCAGGGGTTAACATTTCCGTTTGTGACCATGACGCAAGAGACGCCTCAAGGGAACGGTGCAGGCTTCAGGAGGTACTGGAGTTCCGATCTGCTGTCGGGATTCCTGGTGTTCTTGATCGCGCTGCCGCTCTGCCTCGGAATCTCGCTGGCATGCGGGTATCCCGCCATTGCCGGCATCTTCACCGCGATCATCGGCGGGCTTGTGGGCACGGTGTTCAGCAACTCCGAGCTGACCATCAAGGGGCCGGCAGCCGGGCTGATCGTGATCGCGATCGGCTGCGTGACCGACTTTGGATTCACCGCGGGCCGCGATCCCGCGGCGGACATGGAGGCATACCGCCTCGCGCTCGGCGTCGGCGTCGTCGCCGGCGCGATCCAGATCCTCTTCGGTGTCTTCCGAGCGGGAATTCTGGGCGAGTTTTTTCCGAGCGCCGCCGTGCACGGCCTGCTGGCATCCATCGGCGTGATCATCTTTGCCAAGCAGTTGCCAGTGACGCTCGGACACGGATCCGAGGGAACGCCGCTCGAGCTGCTGGCCAAGATCCCGAGCTTCATCACGGAAATGCACCCGCAGGTCGGTGTCATCGGAATCATCAGCCTGATCGTGGTATTCGTCTATCCGCTGCTCAAGATCCCCGGTCTCAGGGCAATTCCGGCGCCCCTGGTGGTCCTGCTGATCGCGGTCCCGATGGGCCTCTACTACGACCTCGGGACCGAGTTTCTAGTGTCCGTCCCGCAGAACATGTTCGGAGCCCTGACGTTCCCGGATTTCTCGGGCGTCCCGACGGCGACCGGAGTCCAGTACATCATCCTGTTCGCCCTGATCGGGAGCCTGGAATCGCTGCTGAGCGCCAAGGCGGTCGACGAGATCGATCCGTATCGGAGAAAGACCAACTATGACGGTGACCTGCTGGCGATCGGCGTAGGCAACACCGCCGCAGCCTTCGTGGGCGGCCTGCCGATGATCTCCGAGATCGTGCGCAGCAAGGCAAACATCGATAACGGAGCGAAAACGCGCTTCGCGAACATGTACCACGGGGCGTTCCTGCTGGTATTCGTGGCGCTGGCGCCGGCGCTGATCAACCAAATACCGCTGGCCGCGCTCGGAGCTATGCTCGTGTACACCGGCTTCCGCCTTGCCTCGCCCAAAGAATTCCTCCACATGTACCACGTCGGCCGCGAGCAGTTCGTCATCTTCGTGGCAACAATCGTGGGCGTGCTGGCAACGGACCTGCTCATGGGTATCGGCATCGGCATTCTGGTCAAGGCGCTGATCCACCTCGTGAACGGCGCGCCAATCGCGTCCTTGTTCCGCCTCCGTGTCGAGATCGACAAGGACCCGGAGAGCGCCACCTTGGCGGTGAAGGGCTCAGCCGTGTTCTCCACTTGGATCGGACTGAAGCGGCGGATCGAAGCGCTCAAGGGTGAGACTCCGGTAACGGTTGACCTGTCCGGGACGGCTCTCGTTGACCACACCGTGATGGACCGCCTGGCGGAAATGAAGAAGGAATTCCAGGAAGACGGCGCGACTCTGGAAATCCAGGGGCTCGACAAGCATCGAGCAGTGTCCGACGACCCCACCGCAGCGCGCGTGAGAAAGTCCTAAGTCGCCGGCCGGCGAAATCCTTCAATGGGTCCTGACGAACGTAAGGCGCTCCGCGAGCAGGTCAGTGATTCCGGGCGTCCAGCTGCCCAGATCTGGCCCCTGAAGACGTTCGCTTACCGAAATCCGGTCCGCGGGTACGAGAATCTCCCATTCGACGAGGGAATCCGGGAGGCGGCCCGTGTGATCGGCGGTGCGGGGTTTCTCTCCAATAGCGAGTACCGGGAGATCCGTCGTCAGGGCAGGATCAAGGACGAACACCTGCGCCGCGCGCTGCAACAGGCCTGTCCTTCAGTTGAATCCGATCCCGTGGCCGTCGATGACCGGCCAATCCGGGAGCACGAGGTTCTCTGGATCCATCTGACCGAAGGAGTCGAAGTGCCCGAACGGTCGGTCCTCGATTGGCAGGCGAAGGCTGAAGGAAGGGCGGATCTGCTTGCAGCTGCCGAGACGGTCTGTGATTCCCTCGGCCTGGACAAGGTCACGCCACCGAGCTACGCGGACCTACCGCCTTCGCGAACTCTCAGTGACTGGGTGGAAACACTGGCGGGCTCGCCGGTCGTGGATCCGATCAACGAGCAGATGATCAAGTGGTCAGCGGCCTTCCTGGACGAGGGGATAGCGGGATGGGGAATGCCGTCGCGCCAGGAGGGCTTCTTCCGCAGTTGGCGGGACCTGGCCCCGCGCGACCAGTCCGGCAGATTTCTCGGGATCAGCGATTTCGCCGCCAAGATCCGCGCCCTTCCCGAATTGCCGGAGGAGGCGATCGCGCTTGGCCTAGACCGGCTGGAAATTCCCCCTGAGCGCCGCGGAGAGTACCAGGCCCGGATGCTGGCCCAGCTTCCGGGCTGGGCAGGGTTCATCCGCTGGCGGAGCGAAAACCCCCAGTACCCTGGGCAACGCGATCACCCGGTCGATCTGGTTGAGTACCTCGCAGTACGGCTGTTTTTTGAGGTCGAACTCGTCGCCACGGCCTGCCAGCGGGACCTCGGCGTGCCGAGCACCCTGTCGGGCGTCAGATCCTACGCGCTCAAGCACGCCAGAGACCTCGGCGAGGGGGATCAGCCCGGGCTGGTTACCGGTCGGCTATACCTGCTCGCTGCCCGTCTCGGTCTGACGGCACGCCAGTTGCGATCGCTAAGCGGCGACGGGGCGAAGACGCTCCTGCGGTGGCTAGACCGGCTTCCGGAGGATCGCCAAGGGCCGGTGTGGCTGGCAGCATACGAGGAATCGTACTCGGAGCGACTCGTCGGGCGGCTTGCCGGTCATCGTGGGGAGGCACAATCACCGGTGGAGCGGCCGGCGGCGCAGCTGATTTTCTGCATAGACGCTCGCTCCGAACCGTTCCGTCGTCACATCGAGGCACGGGGAGCCTATGAGACCTTCGGGTACGCGGGCTTCTTCGGAGTGCCCATCAGTCACCAGGCGTTCGATAGCCACGACCGGCTCGCGCTGTGCCCAGTGCTCCTCAAGCCAGGGCGCGCTGTCGACGAGGAGCCCCGGCCGGGCGAAGCTGCGCCCTTGCAGCGCTACGCCTCGGGAACCCGGTGGCGAAATCTGGGGGACGAACTGTTCCACGACCTGAAGCAGAACCCGGTAGGGGCATTTATGCTGGTTGACGCGCTGGGCCTGCTGTTCAGCATCGGTCTTGTCGGCAGGACGTTGTTCCAACGGCCCTACGCGCGGTTGCGGGCCTGGCTCCGGGGCCACTTCCGCAGTGATCTGCGAACGCACTTGCCGCTGGACAGGATCGAGAGCGAGCCCGGCGGCGCGGCTGGGTTCACGATCGACGAACGCGCGGCGTTCGTCGGAAACGGGCTGCGCATGATCGGGTTGACACGGAACCTGGCACCGCTGGTTGTGGTCTGCGGTCACGGGGCCGAATCCGCCAACAACCCTTACGCGGCCGCCTACAATTGCGGAGCGTGTGGCGGGGCGCACGGCGACCCGAATGCCCGTGCATTCACGGCCATGGCGAACGACCCTGAAGTGCGCCGGGCGATCGCGGCACAGGGTCTCGTGATACCGGACGATGTGCGCTTCATAGCGGGCAAGCACGACACCACCACAGATCGGGTCAGCTTCTACGATCTCGTCGACCTGCCCGAAAGCCACGCCGAAAATCTGCTCAGGCTGGATCGGGACTTGGTCGAGGCGGGAGCCGTGCAGGCACGGGGGCGCATCAACAAGCTGCCGGGGGCTCCGAGGCGCCTCAATCCCCGAAAGGCGGCCCAGCACGTCGTGAGTAGGAGCGTCGACTGGGCGAACCCGCGGCCCGAATGGGGTCTTTCGAGCAACGCGGCATTCCTGATCGGGCGGCGCGCACTGACCAAGGGGTTGGATCTGGAATCCAGGGTGTTCCTGCACTCCTACGACCCGTCGTCAGACGGTGACGGCGCGATCCTGGAGCGGATCATGACCGCCCCTCTGATTGTCGGCGAGTGGATTAACATGGAGTACTACTTCTCCTCCGTGGATCCTTGGGTCTACGGCAGTGGCAGCAAGGTCATCCACAACGTTGTCGGTGGGGTGGGCGTCATGCTGGGGAGCCAGGGAGACCTGCAGGGAGGACTTCCCCTGCAAGGCGTGTTGGACGGGCCCCGACGATACCACGAGCCGATGCGTCTGCTCGCGATCATCGAGGCCCCGACCGACCGGATTTCCCGAATCATCCAGAAGCACGACGTGTTGCAGGCCTTGTTCCACAACCAGTGGGTGAATCTGTTGGCATTCGACCCCGCATCGAATGAGTTCCATCGCTATGGTCCCGACGCCCGCTGGAGCGGAGTGCCTCTGAAGGAAGCAGCCTAGATTCCATGCGAAACCGCTACACCAAACGGCTGGCTTTCTGGACCCTCGTTCTGTTCGTTCTGTGGCTGCTGCTCTCTGAGAGCTTCGAGCCGGCCCACATGGCGGTGGGACTGGCAAGCTCTCTTGTCGTCGCACTGCTCAGCAGGGATCCATCCGTCTCGAGGACCTACACGGTCCGATGGATGCAAGCGCTGCTGTACTTTCCCTGGCTCTTCAGCAGGATCTTCCTCAGCGGCCTGCACCTTTCCTACCTGATCCTCCATCCCCGTCTGCCGATCAAGCCGCAGTTGTTCCGTCATCGGGTCCGACTCGATAACGAGGAGGCGGTGATGCTGATGGGGAACTCGATCACGCTGACACCGGGAACGGTCACCGTCGAGGCAAGCAGCGACGAACTCCTCGTGCACGCGATGGACCACGAATCGACGCTGGACGTGGCGACTGGGCGACTGGAAAGCAAGGTCACCGCGGTCTTCGGTCCGGGAGGCGACGGGTCATGAACCTCCTATTGGTCATGAACCTGATCGCGGTCCTGATCGTGATGTACCTCTACCGGGTCATCCGCGGACCGACGCTCTACGACCGGGTTCTCGGGCTGAACGGAATCTCGACGAAGGCGATCATTCTACTGATCGTGATCGGGACGGTTTACGACCGGGTCGACATGTTCGTTGACATTTCGACAGGCTACGCGCTGCTGAACCTGATTGGCGCGCTCGCAATCGCGAAGTATCTCGAGCAGAGGGGGCACCCCTAGATGTCGGTGCTAGTAACGGCGCTGATCGCACTGGGCCTGTTCTTCCTTGTCGTGGCGGCCGTGGGAATGGTGCGGCTTCCCGACGTCTTCGCGCGCTCCCATGCTGTCGCGCTGACGGACGCGCTCGGCGCGTTCTTCCTCTTGGTAGGACTTGCAATTTATGACGGATTCAGCACGAACACGCTCCGGATTCTGGTTGTGCTCGCGCTGCTCTACCTCGTGAATCCGGTCGTCTCGCACGCGACCGTTCGTGCAGCTCTGCGCACCGGCGAGAAGCCGGTCGGAGAGGATCGCCGATGACGTACTCGTTCGAACTGCCCCTGCTGGTGCTACTGATCCTGACGGCGGGCGGAGCGATCATCGTCAAGGACCTGATCAGCGCCGTTCTCCTGCTGGGATCCTACAGCTTCTTCCTTGCGCTGATCTGGGCCTGGCTGGGAGCTGCCGACGTCGCGTTTGTCGAGGCCGTTGTGGGTGCCGGACTTGCCACGGTCTTCTTCCTCCTCACACTGTTCCGCACGGCTCCGGCGGACACCCGCATCCGACGGCCCAGACCCCCTGTCGTCGCGGTCTTCGCCCTGCCCCTGCTGGGCTTGCTCCTGCTGTATGCCGCCAACGACCTGCCGGGTTTCGGCGATCCCGCGTCGCCGGCCAGCATCCATGTATCGCCGCACTATCTCGAGAACAGCCTCGCCGACACGAAGACGCCGAACGTGGTGAATTCCGTGCTCATGGATTACCGAGCTCTCGACACGCTGATCGAGACCGTGGTCGTCTTCACTTCCGGCGTTGCCTGCTGGCTTCTGCTGAGGAGGGATCCGGAATGATCGGGGCACCACTAGACAGCCTGATCGTGCGGCGCACCGGCTCGCTGCTGGTCCCGCTCGTCCAGATTTTTGCCCTCTACGTGCTGTTCTTCGGGCAGTACGGCCCGGGAGGCGGCTTCGTTGCGGGAGTGATGATCTCGGCGAGTCTCATCCTGGGACTGCTTGTCTTCGGCGGCAACGGGCTGTCGGCCAAGCGGGCCAAGAGCCTGCTTCTTGGCGACGGTGTCGGGTTACTCCTCTTCGTAGCGGTCGGTGGCCTCTGCCTGATTGGCGGTGGCCAGTTCCTGAACTACTCGGAGGCCCCGATACCCGGGCTGCAAGATGCGAGCCGGCGGTACGCGGGGATTCTGCTGACGCAGATCGGGGTTGCCCTCGACGTGGCCGTCGCGGCGGTATCGATCGTCTTCAGCCTGTCCCGCAGCACGGAAGGAGGGACCAGCGATGCCTGAGTTCCTCGACGCCGCGCTCAGCCGACCGAATCTTGTCGCCTTCGTGGTGCTCCTGCTCTGGGGCCTGTACATCACGATCACCCACCACAATTTGGTGAAGAAGCTGATCGGGCTCTACCTGGTCCAGACGAGCGTGATTTTCTTTCTGGTGACAACGGGGGCCAAGGAAGGCGCGACCGTGCCCGTGATCCTCGACGGGATGGGTCCGGTCACCGCAGACGCCTACGTAAACCCTCTTCCGCAGGTTTTGACGCTGACAGCGATCGTCGTCCAGATCGCGACGCTCGGCGTGTCCCTAGGCCTGGTCTCTCGCATTTATCGCAAGTTCGGAAGCCTCGACGAGGATCAGATCCTGGCCAAACTGGAATGACCGAACACCTTCCAGCGCTCGTATTCCTCGTCCCGTTGGCGACGGCGATTTGCATGCCCGTGGCCGGTCACGGGAGGAAGAGCATCTGCAAGCCGCTCGCCTTGCTGGCTGTAGCTGCCATGACGGTCCTGTCCGTTGCAAGCCTCTGGGCCATTGTTTCCCACGGTGAGGTTCGGTACTCGTTCAGCGGCTGGGAGCCGCCCATCGGTATCGAATGGCTCGCGGACCCCCTGGCGGCGATCATGCTCGTAGGGGTGAGCGCGCTAGGCGTCCTGTGCCTGCTGTACGGAGCAGCGATCGATGACCGCACGCACGACAAGCACCCCATTCCGTACTACACAATCGTGCTGCTCCTAATCGCCGGGCTTACGGGAGCTGTGTACGCGGGAGACCTGTTCAACATTTTCGTCTTCCTCGAGGTCGTGTCCCTCTCCGCGTACGCGCTGGTAGCCGTGCCAGGCGGCCGTGCCCTTGTCTCGGCATTCCGATATCTGCTAATGGGCACACTCGGAACGGCGTTCTACCTCCTCGGCGTCGGCTACTTCTACGCCGCTACCGGCGCGCTGAACATTGCCGATCTTGCCCAGCAAGTTCCCGCCCTGCTCGGTTCCAAGGCGGTCATGGGCGGTCTGATCTTCATGTTTATCGGACTTGCGATCAAGATGGCCCTGATGCCTCTCCACGGCTGGCTTCCTGACGCTTACAGCGACGGGCCAGCGGCAGCCGTTCCGCTGCTGGCCGGACTGGTGACGAAGGTCGCACTGCTCCTATGGGTCCGCATCCTCTTCTGGGTGATTGGTGCCGGCGAAGCGCAACAGGCCTCCGGAATCTTTACCCTTGTTTCGAGCCTGGGAATCCTCGCATCCGTCGGCGCGGCATGCATCGCATTGCGCCAACAGGACCTGAAGCGCATGTTTGCGTATGGCGGAATCTCTCACGTCGGGCTAGTGCTGATCGGGCTCGGGCAGGCCAACCAGACCGGACTGACCGGCGCGGTCTACTACCTTCTGAACGACGCCGTGATGCAGTGTGCGCTCTTCATGCTGGCGGGATTCATTGCCCAGCGATATGGCGTGCGCTCGCTCGACGACGCCGGCCGGGCGAGCATTCGAAACCCGTTGGTGATCGGCACATTCGTGGTCGTCGCACTCGGAATGGTCGGCCTGCCGCCGACCGGCGGTTTCTTCGGGAAGCTACGCATTCTCCTCGGAACCATCGAGGCAGGCAACTACCTGGCGGCGGGAGCCGTCGTTGTCACCACGCTGGTGACCCTCGGATACTTCGCGCAGGTTCTGGAGCGTCTCGTCCGCCGCGAGGGGGATGCCGTACCCGAGCCCGACTCAGGGCACACCCCGTGGGCGCTACACGCCAGCATGGTCGCACTGGCAGCGGCGATGCTCGGGCTGGGCATTTGGAATGACCCGATCGTTAAGGCACTCATCGATGCGACCGGGGGCTTGGCGATATGACACGTAGTCAGGAAAGCCCCCTCACCAGGATGGAATCTCGCTAGAATGTCGCCCTATCTCCTGATTCCGGTCCTTCCCCTCTTGGCGGCATTGGTTCTCGCCTTGGGCGGCCGTCGCTTGGGCGAGCGGAGCCACCGAGTTGGAATCCCGGCCGTCGCCGGGTCGTTCGGCCTCTCGATCGCCGCACTGGCCGAGGTTGCGAGTCGCGGGCCGATCTCCGTCCCGCTGTACCGCTTGCTCGACGTGGGCAACCTCGCGGTCAGCGTCGGCCTCTATGTCGACCAACTGACGGTGTTGCTGCTGCCCCTAGTCACGGGCGTCAGCTTCGTCGTGCACGTCTACTCGTCGAGGTACATGACCGGCGACCCGCGGTACCGGCGGTTCTTTGCCGTCATGGCCCTCTTCACCTTCGCCATGACGATGCTGGTGATGAGCAACAACCTACTCGTCACCTACATGTGCTGGGAAATCATGGGGATCTGCTCATACTTGCTGATCTCCCATTGGGCCGAGCGGCCTTCGGCCGGGCGCGCCGCGACGAAGGCGTTTCTCGTCAACGCCGTCGCCGACGTCGGACTGGGCTTCGGAGTAGTGCTGACCTTCGCGACGTACGGAACGCTGGATATCCAACAGATCCTGGCCATGGCCTCTTCGATCGACGGCCAGACCATCGCCTTGCTCGGACTGGAGATCGAAAGAAACACCGTGATCGCTCTCTGCCTGCTCAGCGGCGCGGTCGGCAAGTCGGCCCAGGTTCCGATGCACGTATGGCTGCCATTCGCCATGGAGGCACCGACCCCTGTCTCGGCGTTGATTCACGCCGCGACCATGGTGAACGCCGGTCCGTTCCTGCTGGTCAGGATGAGCCCCCTGCTTCTGCTGGCGCCGGCTGCCATGGTCGTGATCGCCGTCGTCGGCGCGGTCACCGCGCTCTACGGGGCCTTCGTCTCCCTCACGCAGAGCGACATCAAGAAGCTCCTGGCCTACTCGACGATCAGCCAGATCGGGTTCATGGTTTTCGCCTGCGGCGTCGGTGCGTTTGGTGCCGCCGTGTTCCATCTGCTGGCGCACGGATTCCTCAAGGGCTTCCTCTTCCTTTCCACCGGGGATGCTCTGTCGGCGACGGGTTCCCATAGCCACGGGACCCCTGCAGTCCGCGGCGCGCACCTTCGCCCTCTAGCCATCGGAGCGCTACTGCTGGCTTGCGTGCCCCCGTTCGTTTTCTTCTCCGGGCCATACGAACGCATCTGGAGCGCGCAGCAGATTCCGTCGGCCGGCGTCGCATTCTGGGTCATCGGACTGGCAACTGTCTTCCTCACGGCGCTCTACGCATTTCGCGGCGTTGTCTCGCTTTTCGGGACTTCCGTCGGCCGGTCGCTGAGCGTCCGGCCACGCCTTTCCTCGATCGCGCACGTGCCAGTCCTGGCCGTAGTCGCCATCCTCGCGACAGCGTTCCTGACCGGACTATGGTCGCTGTTCAGCGAATTCCTGGGACCGGCGCTAGCGGGCGGTCCGCCGGCCGAGGTGCCTTCCGGAATCACACTCAGAATGGCCGTGCCCCTGGCGGTGGCGGTTGCCGGCTGGGGATTCGCGTACTACCGGCATTTGAACCCGGTCTCGGTGCCTGTACCGCGCCGGGGATGGGCGAAGACCGCTTACGTGCTGCTGCTGAACAAGCTCTATTTCGACGAAATTCACCAAGCAGTCGCGGTGCAGCCGACACTGAGGTTCTCAAATTGGCTATGGCGTGACCTCGACCTGCGCCTGATCGACCGAGCCGTGCATGGTGTCGCAACCCTCGTAAGGCATTGCGCACGGTGGCTGGCCGGGACTGCCGAGACACTCCTCATCGAGCGCCCGGTCCACGGTGTCGCAAGCCTGGCGCGAATCTGGTCGGGATGGTTGGAGCGAACGGCCGAGACAGGCCTGATCGAGCGCGCTCCCCACGTTGCGGCGAGCGGCTTTGTGCGCGCGTCGGGATGGTTTTGGCGAATCATCGACCGGCGTGGCACGGACGAGGCGCTGCAACGCGTGGGCCGACTTGCGGACGACGCGGGCGAAACGCTACAAAGAATCGGGCCGCGAACGCTTCGCCATCACCTGGTGATTATCGTTTGCTGGCTCGCCCTCGCCATCGGGCTGACGTATTGGCTGATCATATAGAGGCAACATGGGAATTTCAGGCATGCTGCAATCACAACGGAGCTTCAAGTGACTTCATTACTCACAGATCACCTGATCAGTTCGCTGATTGCCGTTCCATTTCTTGGCATCGCTGCCATCCTGCTGGTCCGCGGCCAAGCCTGGGCCCGCTGGTGCGCGCTCGCGAGTTCGCTTGTCACGCTCGGCCTTGCGCTCGCGCTCTGGTCGGGCTTTGACACCACTATCCCCGGGATGCAGTTTGTCGAGCGCGTCGAATGGATGCCTACGTTCAACATCCATTACGCCGTCGGCGTCGACGGCATCAGCCTTGTGCTGGTCCTTCTCACAGCGCTGTTGGCTCCGCTGTGCGTACTCGCGTCCTGGGCGTCGATCGAAAGCAAGGTCAAGGCCTTCATGAGCCTAGTTCTGCTTGTCGAGGGCGCCATGATCGTGGTCTTCACGGCGATGGACCTGTTCCTGTTCTTCATGCTGTGGGAAGTCACGATGATTCCCATGTACTTCATGATCATTCTCTGGGGCGGGCCGGAGCGGGTCCGCGCCGGAATCAAGTTCGTGATCTACAGCCTCACGGGGAGCCTTCTCCTGCTGGTCGGGATCCTGGGCCTGTACCTGCAGGCTGACCGGACGTTCGACTTGCAGGAAATCATTGCCACCGGCATCTCCAGTGACGCCCAGACGTGGATATTCGCCGCACTTTTTTTCGGTTTCGCCATCAAGCTGCCGATGATTCCCTTCCACTCGTGGCTACCCGACGCGCACTCGGAAGCCCCCACCGCCGGAAGCGTGATCCTGGCCGGCGTGCTCCTGAAGATGGGAGGGTACGGTTTCCTGAGGATCTGCCTACCCGCGCTGCCGGAAGGATCGGACCACTTCGCTCCGGTGCTTCTCTGGTTGTCCGTCGTTGGGATTCTCTACGGCGGATGCCTGGCTCTCGCCCAGACCGATCTCAAGAAGCTGGTCGCCTACTCCTCGATCTCGCACATGGGCTTTGTGACACTGGGGATCTTCGCCTTTAACGGGGAAGGGATTCAGGGCGCGGTGATGCAGATGTTCGCCCACGGTGTCTCGACCGGCGCGATGTTCCTGGCGATCGGGCTTCTGTACGACCGTACGCACAGCCGAATGATCAGCGACTACGGCGGCCTGCACAAGGCGATGCCCCGGTTCGTTGTCCTGCTGTCGATTTTCTCCATCGCCTCGTTCGGGCTCCCGGGGACAGCAAACTTCGTCGGCGAGTTCCTGGTGCTGGTGGGCACGTCCTACGGCGGGATGCTCAAGGTGCTGCTGGCGATGGGCGGCATCGTTCTGGCTGCCGGGTACATGCTCTGGATGCTGCAGCGCGTCGCGCTCGGGCCGCCGTCGACGCCTGCGGGAGCGATGCTGCCCGACCTCGGTGGACGCGAACTCCTCACGCTCGCGCCGCTCGCAATTGTCGTCTTTACCGTCGGCCTGTATCCAGCCGTGCTGACGGAGACTGTGGAATTGACTGTCAACGGGCTTGTCGAGCAGGTCGCGGCGGCGCTTGAGGCGGCCGGGTCACCCACCGACTAAGCCTGACCGGAGCCCAGCCCGGCGCAACCGCCCGGACGAAGCTCGGATCGCGAGACGTCCGAGCAAGAATCGCGGCATCCCCCGGATCGGCGACTGCGGTCATTCTGGCCTGCGACGGAGCCCCGGCAACCGTCTCGCCACGCACCGCTTCGGCCTCGCCACAGGCTCCTACCGGTACGATCCGCGCATGATGTCGAGGACCTTTATCACACTCGAAGGACTTCGCGGTGGCCGGGCCCTAGCTCGCACCCAATCGTCGCTCGAGAGCCCAGAGAGGACGCCAATCTGACGTATACGGTCGCACTGACGTCAATCATTCGAGGACGGGTGGAACACATATTGGCTCGGTACACTCACGTTGAGCGGAGTAGAAGCACCCTTCCGCTCTTGGACTCGACTCGCGTGGTCCTTTCGACTGCCAAGCGCGAGATCGATTCTCCGCCCCCATGACCCGAGGGCAAACCGGTCACCTGGAATCCTCCCTCATGATCAGACGCATCGCCGGCTATGACATCGCGCGGGCACTCGCCATCTTCGGGATGGTCTTGGTCAACTTCAAGATTGTGATGGTCGCCGGGCAGAATGGCCCGAAATGGCTCGTGTTTCTGGCCGGCAGTTCGAAGGCCGGGCGGCCGCCACGTTTGTAGTTCTGCCGGGAAACGGGATTTCGCTGGCAACCCGAAAAGGACGCGCATCGAATGATCCCGTTCGAAACGCAACCGACCGCCGAACCCTGCTGAGGCGCGCTTCGTTTCTCTTTCTTGCGGGAATAGTGCACACATCGGTGTTCAGTACCGACATCCTGCATTCTTACGGTGTCTACATTGCCGTGGCTGCACTCTCGTGCTGGTCGCGCCAACGCGCCGCCCATGGGTCACAAGCGAGGTGTTGGTGATGGCATTTGTGGTGATGGCCCTCGCTCTGGACTACGATCGCTGCTGGAATTGGGAGACGTTGGAATAGAAGGCCCCTTGGAGCCCCGCAGGGACCGTGCCTCATCTGATCTTCAACGGATTCCACCCAGTCGTGCCGTGGCTTGCCTTTCTCCTGGCCGGCACGGCCCTCGGACGAGAGGACAGGTCCGATCGCGGTATCCGTCGACGTGTTCTCGCCTAGGGCGCGAGCGTGACCCTAGCTGCCGAAAGCCTTAGCTGACTCTGTGTGCATGCATTCACGTGCAATGCAGACCCGGCAGACGAGGCAGTCTTTGCGGCGCTCTTCGGGATCGCGCCAATGCCGCCAATGCCGCTCTACATGCTGGCAGCGGGCGGCACGGCAAGCGTAGTGATTGCCGCCTCTGTCGCGCTGGGAGAGCGATACCGGGAAGCGGCTTGAATTCGCCCCTTGGTCTCGACCGGGCAACTCGCCCTGACGCTGTCTGTGGCACATGTCGTGGTCGGGATGTCCATTCTGGATGCCATGGGGCGCGTTGGCAAGGAGACGCCGCCCGCAGCGATGGCCGCAATTTCGGTGTTTTGTGTGGTGGGAGTCGCGTTCTCCGTCCTGTGGCTCAGCCGATTCCAGCGCGGCCCCCTCAAAGCAATCATGCGGGCTCTGACGGACCCGAGGAGAGGTTCGAAAGCACCGGCGAAATGACCACCGACACGGCGCTGACACCAGGCCTCGGCAATCCAGGCATGCTTGCGACCACTTCCAGACTCCTTGACCCGCAGCAAGGTTGACGATCAAGAGGTCACCAGCCCGCTCTTGCCGGAGCGGCAGTCCCCAACGACCATCAGAGATTGCTACTGCTGCAATCCTCACTGGAGAGGCGGTAGCATCTTTGTGAGGACGGTGGGTAGCATCCGGAAATGAGGCAACAAGGCGGCAAGAACAGTTGTCGCCGGACATGCGGGAGGAAAGGAAGCCACCGGACTTTGTGCTGGAGGTAGCGTCGCCGTCGACGGCGGAGAACGGCGCGCGGAACAGGGCGCAGGAGTACTTGGGGATCGGGGTGGGCGAGTACTGGCAGCTGGACCCGGAGGGGACGATGATGGGGACGCCGTTGGAGGGCTACCGGGCCAGGGGCGGCCAGTATCAGCGGGTGGAGACGATCGCAGGCACGGGCAGGGTCGAGTACCTGGGGAGCGGGGTGCTGGGGTTGGAGCTGCGCGGGGAGCAGCGGAACGGAGCGACGGTGCTGGTGATGCGTGATCCGCGGACGGGCGAGGAGTTCGACGGCGATCTGGAGGCATCGGAGCGACAGCGAAGGATCTTGGAGGATCGGGTGAGAGCTGAGAAGGATCGCCGACAACAACCAAAGGGCCCGGCCGAACAGGGCTAGAACAACTACAGAGTCCTCGAATTGGCTCCAACGGTGGGTTCCCTTCCCTGAGGAAGGTCTTCAAACTATGGACGAAGGCTAGACATCAAGCTCGTTCAGGCGTGCAAGCCGCATGAACACGTCGTTGAACACCAGATCGCGGTTGCAGTTGTTCGCGACCCGGATGTTGTGTCGGCCGGGTGAGGTTTCCCAACGCATGTCGTCGGTCAGCACTGGGCTCGGCACGATCTCGGAGGGAACCCACTCAGGATTGTTCAGCCAAGCAATGGCCGAAATGTCCCAAATGACCTTGGAATACGGAAATCCCCTGTTTCGCCCCTTCGTCCGCACGGCCTGATACTGGAGGAACTGGCCGTAAAGGTAGTCCCCTAACCGGGAGCGCCCGGCCAGGAATTGCTCCAACTCCGAGGCCGTCGTCTTTAGGTGCTCAGAAACGTTCTTAGTCGGGATCTGGACCAAGGGAACTCCACTGTCGAACAGCACTTGTGAGGCGATAACATCCTGGCGCAGATTGAACTCGCTCGCGGAAGGCCAATAGTGCGTGGTCCCTCCGAGCCAGACGACAACGATCTTCTCCTTGATGGTTGGCTCCATCAGAATCGCGGACGATACGTTCACGGGACAGCCGATGGTCAGGACGTAGAGCGGTTCGTCGCTGGGTTGCAACGCCTTCTCGATCAAATCTCGCGCAGCGGGGCTCTCGACCGGTCTGCCCTTCACCTGAAAGAATTGGCTCGAACCGCGAAACACGGTGTCTGTGTTCGCATCGGGGAAGAATCCTAGCAGTCGCAGGATTTCCTCGTAGCTCTTCTCCATTCCGACGGCTGCGGATGGCGAGCGATTATTGACAAATGGGGCGGCGTAGATCGCCTCCAATGACAATCGCTCGGGAGACAGCAAGCTGTAGGCAACCGCATATTGATCATCGACCTCGTTGTAGGTGTCCGTGTCCAGTACAGCTCTCACACGACCTAGACCAGGAATGGCGAGGAGCCTGTCAAGGTCGCCGCTTTGAGCCTGTGCAGACGCTGCGAGTGTGCCAGCTGCGGATTGCATGAACCTGCGTCGAGACGTCATGGTGGTCGCAGCGATAGTACCACGGAAGAATTGCGCTCGTCGGACGGGGTTTCGGCTCACTCGGACCCCGCGCCACGATGCTTGGACTCTCGACTACCACGGCCCAGCGCTCGCTGCTCCGCCCGTGCCCTGCCTGGGGCCATTGCCGACCCTTTCGCGACTTCCGACTCCCCGCATTGCGGAGCCCTACCAACCAGCCAGCCTAGCCTCTCGCTTCGGGGATTCCTTTCGGAAGGATGTTGAGTCTGGCGAGGATTCTTGGATCGCTACGGCTTCCTCTAAGTGGGGATGCCACCTTCGCCGCCCGGAAGTAACCGTTCAGATCACGGCTGTCGCTCACATCTCGATTCGGTCGTGCACTCCCCGGATAGGGGGTACCTCAGGATCGGAGTTGGACACTCCAATGCGTGGCGAGTGTTCAAGGCCTGATGTCTGTCAGCTGTGCACTTGCTGGAGCGACATGCGCAGCCCATTTGTCTGGCGATGCTCAGATCCCAACAGGGCATCATCGCAGCACAGATTGTGGTTACAGATCAATCACATGTGTTGCTGCTACAGCCTCGAGGCGGATTGCTGGCCTGACTCGAGCTTGTGGGGCCTCCCCAGGCTGAGGGAAACAATTGGCCTTAGTCGCGTCGTAAGTAACGAGGAATTGGGTGATGAGTGAGAGTCGCATGCTAAAGACCAGCATTCCGACGGAGAAAGAGACCTCGTGCGCGCAGGCATAGCACTTAGGAGGACTCTCGGGCGAAGAGATGACAGCAGCTACAGAGGCTCTTTGCACGGTAGTAAACGCCCCGTGTGCCAGCACGCCTCATGAATATCTTGAAGATGATGCTGCTGACAGCCGCAACACTTCAATGAGACACCCGGCCATAGCGTTCTCGGATCCATTCTCGGTTCAACTACATCCAACAACCAGTCCTTTCGCTGCCCCTACAGTAGACGACAGTAACGGATATACTATACAATACGACGATATACGATATTACTGCTGGCAGTGGCTCCACATTTCCCGTATAGTATCATATCTTATGATTCGGAGGCCAGTATGAACCCCTGCTACCGCCAAGCAATTCTCAAGATTCTCTCAAGCGCTGAGGTTGCCTTGCTGGAGATCGTGAGTCAGGCCGCAGTCGCTCAGAACTACGGAGGTATAGACCTAGCAAAGGGTGCGGCAGAACAGGTCAAATCAATTGGAAGCCGCCTGTCCGCGGCCGAGGCCAGCACGAGCGCCGAGGCAGTACAGACCGAGCAGACCACAGACACGTTGCCGAGCCGCGCTAAGCTTTCAAGGCCCAAGAAAAAGAGCGGCTACCCTCGGTTCGAGATCAAAGACTCGACCCTCACAAAGGTCGGATGGTCGAGAAAAGGAAATGCCGAGTACACACAGCGAATTTCTCGTGAGGCCTTTGATGTCGTCGTGGATGCGGTGGCCGAGGCTGGCAGACGGACAGCCGGCCCCGTCCCAACGGAATCAGTTCGTGATCTCCTAGAGGCTGGCGGTCAAGATCCGCCGTCGTATCAGGTCTATTCCATATTGGCCTTCCTCCGCTCACGGGGTCTAACCAGGGCGTCTGCGCGGGGACAACACATCATTTTGGCTGACATGGCCGAAAAAGCGCGCTTGGAGTGGACTAAGACAGAAGGAGCCGGAGTGTGAGAAAAGGGGACCGACCAAACCGGGAACTGGTCGTGTATGTGCTTGGCCTGTTGGGCGGGGGCTACAGGTCAGTCCACACTGAGGACATTGCCGTTAAAGCCCACAAGCTCTATCCAGACACGTTTTCCTGGACAAATTACCCAAATCTTCCAGACAAGGATGTCGTCCGAGTAGCGTTGACTGACTCACGAAAAGAAAAATATGGCGCCTTGGTTTACGGCCGCTCGGGACAATCCTCGACTAGACCTTCTTCATCCAAGCCGAAGCGAGCTCCAGACGGATGGGGGCTCACCGAAGCCGGAATTCACTGGTTCAATCGTGAGTCGACTTTTCTGGCCACGCATTCCGATAAGAGGATGCTGCGGGACCATCGTCAAGCTGTCCTTCGGCGAATGCGTCGAGTGCTGGAACATTCCGTGTTTGATATGTACATGACGGAGCCGGTGCAATTCGCTCCGTCGCTGGGAGACATCGCAAGCCTGCTCCGATGCAGAGTGGATGCTCCAGAAGAGGTTTGGAACAGCAGATTCTTGAATCTCGAACGCGACGCGACAGCCAGCGATCGAAATGAACTCACTGATTTTATCAAGAAATGCCGCGAAGCCTACAAGTCGGGAAGGTAGAACACCAAGGAAGGGGGAGCCAAGAGATGAGCGCTGTGATGAGAAAGGACCTTCAGGTCACCCGTCGGACTGTTATGCAGAACGCTAAGCTCGCTATACGGGATGTTTTTGACGTAATCGTAGAGTTGGTAACAAATGCGGATGATCGCTATCAAGTCCTAGGGAAGAACGGTAGGGTCGAAATCGAGATCAAGCGACATAGAGGAAGACCGTCTGTCCTTCGGGTTCGTGACTTCGCTGATGGGATGACGAGTGAGGAAATGGAATTGAAGCTGGCCCGAATGGGCGATCGCGTCAGTGGTATGGAGAAAGGACATTTTGTTCGAGGAACAAACTCGAGGGGAGCTAAGGACATTGCGGCGTTAGGGAACGTAACATTTGAATCCATTGGCAGTGATAAGAAGCTCCATACCTGTCGCATCACAAAGTATTTCTCCTTCGAGCTAGATAAGCCATGTCCCGCAACTAAGGACAAACGAACTAGACTCGGAATTCCCTTCGGGACTGGGACAGTCGTGACTATTTCGCTGGAGCCGAGTCATGCCATTCCCAATCATAGAGATCTTCTGAAGAAGGTAGCTTGTTTGGTTCCGCTTCGTGACATCATCACCCAGAATCGAACCAAATTGCTCGTTAGTGATCTCCAGCAACAGCGTGAAGATAAGATTGTCCTCCCACCAATCTCGGGTAACTGTAGAGTGGTAGAGAAATTTGAGATCCCGGGCTATTCCGGAATGCTCGCGCGGCTAAAGATTTATAGGGCAAAGCGACAATTTGAACACGTCAATCCACGTTTCCGCCTAGGTGGAATACTAATCAAGTCCCAACACGCGATTCACGAAGCGACACTCTTTGACTCGACGCTTGAATCAGACCCCTGTGCGGCGTGGTTCTACGGGAGGCTCGAGTGCGAGGCGATCGACATACTATGGAACGATTTTGACAACCGTTTCTCCGAACAGTTGCCTGCTCTCGAGTCAAACCCTTTTCCAATTGTCGATCCCTCAAGGAGATCTGGGCTGACGCGCGCACATCCCGCTGTAAACGCGCTCTACAAGGAGGCTCTCAAACGGCTCCGACCACTTGTAGAAGAGGAGAGGCAACGTGAGCAACGAGAACAATCTCATGTGGAGAGTCGTGAGACACGCAAACGTCTCGATGCGCTTGAGAATGCAGCCAATCAATTCATAGAACAGAATTCGGAAGAAGAAGATGTCTCTCGGGAAACCGACAATCGGGAGCCAGGCAGTCGGTTCCGCAAGCGTGGGTATGCCCTAAATCCTCCATTCGCCCAGATGATCGTCGGCCAAAGCAGATTGTGTACTCTGTCAGTGCTCCAAGAAGCATTTCCGGAAATCGAAGCAGGTGATCCAGTCCAGATTGAGTGCCTTACATCGGAGTTGCAAGTCGACCGCTACGTTGCGACTCTCGAGCCTCACCCCACACAGGAGGGCGTCTTACGGTCAACCTGGTCGATCAAGGCCCTAGCCAAGACAATCGCGACCGGAGTTCGTGCCAGGGTTGGGCCGATCTCCGCAGAGTCAGTGATAGAAGTCCTTTATTCCGAGGCAGAGCGATTTTCTGAACTCAATTGTCTTGAATTCCAGAGCAAGCGATACCGAGTGCGGACGAATACTCGAAAGCGGATTAGATTGTTGGCACCATCAGATATCGTCAGGAACGAGGGAGGGAAATTCGACTTGGAACTTAAAGGGACTGGCTACGAATACTCTGGTAGCACTGAGCTAAGAATTAATAGAATTCTGGACGTAGCGATAGCCGACCTTAGAGTGAGTGCCTCGCGAGACGATTTGGAACCAGGGAGGCTCATAGCCCGCCTAGGTCCACATTCAGCAGAGACTGAAATCATGGCTGCACTTCCAGAAGGCACAGGCATAACTATAAAATTGGAAGATGTCGATCACGGTGCATACCGCTATCGATGGAAGAAGAATGTTCTTGAGATCGCTGCACGACATCGTTCATTATCTAGGTATCTCGGACCAAAGTCTGACCAATTTCCCGGTCAAGAAGAGCGACAATTCCGAGTTCTTCTTGCTGAGATTGTTTCAGACGCAGTTTGCTCTCAGGTGCTCAGACACAACATCGAGACAAACGCCGCAGACTACCAAGACGCGGATTGGGATCAGTATTACGCTGAGTTCTCGGAGTACATGGCTAAATTCTTGCCACGCGCACACGAGTTGGTCGTTCCTGATGCCAAGTAAGTGAGTAGTCGGCAGATGGCTGGTTGGATTGACCAATGGTGACAGCGAAGCCTCGATACCAACAACAGATCGATTTGATGAAGTGACCCGTTTGACCTAGAGGGGGATTAAATCAAGGGAGGAGTGTGAAGGGGATATAGCAGGCATAGAAGTAAGAGTAACTATCTCGTTGTCCTGACTGAAGCAGTATTATTAGTCCGCAGAATAGGGGCGAATCTGATTGACATCGACGTCACAGTGGGTGGCGAGATTAGATTGATGAGATTCACCAAGTGTCGAGACCGCACTCGTCTAGCGTAGGTCTTGACAACCCGCCAGGTTCTACCTGCGACCATTGTGACGTACTTGCAACCGGCCTTGCCTACGCCACGCTAGCGGGTCAGCACGTCGGATTCTGGAAGCGTACCCGGCTTTGGTGGCGGGGATTACACCGTAGGCTGGCGCCTACGATTTTCCCGGACCTTGCTCACCGCATGGATTGTTTGTGTTTCAGTTGCCAGTCAGTATTCTGGCTTACGCCGAATTGGTGATCAAGTCCCAGGGGTCGAAATGGCTGCTTGCAAGGTATTACAAGGGGGATTATATACGAGATTACCCAGAGCGCCTCGCGGCTTGCGCGGAGAATTAGCACGTAGTTCGTTGATTTTATTGCATTTATGGACGATTTCCGCTTGACTCGCTGGGTAAACTCCTGTAAGATATAAGTATGAAGAAGAGAGCACCGGGCAAGGCGTTCCGCAAGGGCATCTCGCTCAAGCAGTTCATTAGCGAGTACCCGAACGACGAGACGGCGGAGCAATGGTTCATCCGTCACCGCTGGCCCAACGGCATCTGCTGCCCCAAGTGCGGCTCGCTGAACGTGCAGGTTGGCTGCAAGCACGCCATGCCGTACCGCTGCCGCGAGCAGGCTTGCGGGCGGCCGCGCTTCAGCACCAAGACCGGCACGGTCATGGAAGGCTCCAAGCTGGGCCACCAAGACTGGCTGATCGCCATGTTTCTGGTGACCACGAATCTCAAGAGCGTGTCCTCGATGAAGCTGCACCGGGACTTGGAAATCACCCAGAAGTCAGCCTGGTTCCTAGCCCAGCGGTTACGCAAGGCTCTGTCAGAAGACGGCAAGCTGTTCTTGGGGCCAGTCGAGGTGGACGAGACCTACTTCGGCGGCAAGCGGAAGAACATGCCGAAGCATAAGCGGGAGGAACTGACCGGCCGCGGCGCAGTCGGCAAGACTGCCGTGGTGGGTGCCAAGGATCGCGCCACTAAACAGGTTGCGGCGAAGGTCGTCGCGTCCACCGATGCCGAAACCTTGCAGGAGTTCGTCAAGGACAACGCCGACCCCGACGCCACCGTGTACACGGACGATGCGACCGCGTATGAGACGCTGCCATTCGATCACGACACGGTCAAGCATTCGCTCCAAGAATATGTCAAGGGAGACGTGCACACCAATGGCATCGAGTCCCTCTGGTCGATGCTCAAGAGGGCGCACAAGGGCACGTTCCACAAGATCAGTTCGAAGCACCTGGATCGGTACGTTCAGGAATTCGCCGGTCGCCACAACATGCGCGAGCAGGATACGATCGATCAGCTGCGGTCGCTGCGCTCCGGGATGGAGAGCAAGCGGCTGACCTACAAGGCCCTGATTAAGGACAACGGCTTGAAGTCCGGTGCCCGGGCGGTGGCGGTGGCGTAGTGGCACTGAACGTCAAGAACCGCACCCTGTTCACCGGGGACAACCTCGACGTGATGCGGGGCATGAACGCCCAGTGCGTGGACCTGATCTACCTGGACCCGCCGTTCAACTCGAATCGTGATTACGCTGCGTCAATCGGACCGGAAGCGGCGGGCGCAGCATTCGAGGGGAACTGCGCTGGTTGTGGTATCCATTTCCCGTTCCGCAATCTCACGGTCGACCATGTCGTGCCGCGGTCGCGTGGCGGCACCGATCACCTGGCCAACCTTCAGCTGCTCTGCGGAGCCTGCAATTCGATGAAGGGCACGATCAGCCAAGCTGCGTTCCATGCGAAGCTAACTAAGTAAGCAGGGATTGCGATAACCGCGATCAAGGGAGGATCGGGAATGGCGAACCAGACCAAGCAGGACAAGCCGGAGCCGCGCATCATCGAACTACCGCACCACTCCTACCAGCCCAGCGTCGCTGAATTGAACGAGGACATGCGGGTGGACGCGTCCTTCGAGGAACTGCTGAAAGCCGTGCTTCAGCCCGCGAAAATCCGCTACGTCAAGCCGACGCGAAAGCCGCGCTAGCCGCGAGGCGCTCTGGGTAATCTCGTATATAATCCCCATTACAAGATAGATCCCCAAGCACCAGCTATTAAGCGAGACCCAGGTATTCTTGATCATCCTTGGAGGGAGGGGGGAGACGCTGTGCCTCGTTCCTGTATGGAAAACCTGGTGGGCACAGAGCTGACCGTGACGGTACAAGCTACGAGCGCAAAGCCAGGGGGACACTGGCCAGTCCAAGGCTTCATTGCCTCCTGTACATCACCATACGCCACGCCAGTGTCACAGGTAAGCTGTCAGATTGAGGCTGCTCCGGAATTGTGCCCTATTGGTCGTCGTCATAATGATCTTTGCAATTCAGCTATCGATACGCTCAGTGATGACTCAATACACCCGAGAATCCACGCATGAACTCGAGACTGATGATCACCGCAACGACGTCCGACGAGCGTAAGGGGAGCAACGGATGGAAATGCAAACCAGTTCCCTTCAGCAGATAGTGACCATTCGATGTGTGAAGCATTCAGAGATTCTGAGGCGAGCGTTTTGCCACCAGCCTGAATGTCACCTGGACCCTCGCAGTCGTGCGCACTGCTATTCCCTCACGCTCAGCCGGCACAAACTTCCATTGCTCGACGGCTACTACCGCATTCTCATCCAAGCCATGACCGAGTCCTCCGACAACGCGAATGTTGTGCAGCTTGCCGTCTTCCCGAACCTCGCCGGCGAGCAGGACTGTGCCCTCGATCTTGGCTTCTCGCGCTTCGTCGGAATAGGTCGGCTCGACCTTGTACAGGAGCTTGGGCATTTGCATTCCGGAGATCCCCCTGCCCGAAGATGCCCCTTCTGATTTCGTGGCTGAGGCAGCTGGACCTGGGCCGGGTCGAGGGTCTTCGTCACCAGGAGGTGCGACCGCGTGAGTGTCGGATCGTGGTTCTTCCGCAAGCCGTGCGAGCACCCCTAGAAGCTCGTCCGCTTCGCTCGAGCTGTCGCCGACCTGGGTCCGCAGTACACGGCCGTCCCGGTCCACGACCACCAACGCTGGGATCGCCCCAACTCCGAAAAGGTCGCCTATGGCCCGGTCTTCGTCCGCCACCATGCGGAAGGTGTACTTGTTCCGGTCTGAGAATTGTCGGACTAGATTCGAGTCATCGCCAACGTTGACGGCAAGAATCTCGACCGCGCGATCTTCAAATTGATGGTGCAGTCTTTCGACGGTGGGCATAGCGCTCACGCAAGGCTCACAGTCCGTCGCCCAGAAATACAGAGCCACTGTCATGTGATGCTTGAATCCCGACAGGGCGACCCGGCGTCCTGTCAGGTCGTTCACCGAAAACTCAGGCGGCTCGCTCCCGACCTGCAGTTGTTCCAGCCGACCGGCAGACGCATCCGACGCCCCCGACATCCCGAACTTGCCCGCGTACCGAGTCAGAACGCTCCATGACAAGATGAGGGTGCTTCCAATCAAGAGTGGAAGCCCGATTGCAACCCAGATGATACTTGCCTTGTTCCACGTCATTGCTGCTTCCGAGCCCTGCTAAGCCCCAAGGGGCCGATCCGGCAAGGTTTGTCTACCTACTCAGACTACTTCACTCGCCATCTTCGCCCAAGAAACCCGGGGAAGTGCAAGTTCTGAACCGAAGCTTCATGTTGCCATTGCAAATACCGCCATTCATTACACTTGCCCTGGTCTTTCAATCAGTATTTTCCGAAGGGGATTATATACGAGATTACCCAGAGCGCCTCGCGGCTTGCGCGGAGAATTAGCACGTAGTTCGTTGATTTTATTGCATTTATGGACGATTTCCGCTTGACTCGCTGGGTAAACTCCTGTAAGATATAAGTATGAAGAAGAGAGCACCGGGCAAGGCGTTCCGCAAGGGCATCTCGCTCAAGCAGTTCATTAGCGAGTACCCGAACGACGAGACGGCGGAGCAATGGTTCATCCGTCACCGCTGGCCCAACGGCATCTGCTGCCCCAAGTGCGGCTCGCTGAACGTGCAGGTTGGCTGCAAGCACGCCATGCCGTACCGCTGCCGCGAGCAGGCTTGCGGGCGGCCGCGCTTCAGCACCAAGACCGGCACGGTCATGGAAGGCTCCAAGCTGGGCCACCAAGACTGGCTGATCGCCATGTTTCTGGTGACCACGAATCTCAAGAGCGTGTCCTCGATGAAGCTGCACCGGGACTTGGAAATCACCCAGAAGTCAGCCTGGTTCCTAGCCCAGCGGTTACGCAAGGCTCTGTCAGAAGACGGCAAGCTGTTCTTGGGGCCAGTCGAGGTGGACGAGACCTACTTCGGCGGCAAGCGGAAGAACATGCCGAAGCATAAGCGGGAGGAACTGACCGGCCGCGGCGCAGTCGGCAAGACTGCCGTGGTGGGTGCCAAGGATCGCGCCACTAAACAGGTTGCGGCGAAGGTCGTCGCGTCCACCGATGCCGAAACCTTGCAGGAGTTCGTCAAGGACAACGCCGACCCCGACGCCACCGTGTACACGGACGATGCGACCGCGTATGAGACGCTGCCATTCGATCACGACACGGTCAAGCATTCGCTCCAAGAATATGTCAAGGGAGACGTGCACACCAATGGCATCGAGTCCCTCTGGTCGATGCTCAAGAGGGCGCACAAGGGCACGTTCCACAAGATCAGTTCGAAGCACCTGGATCGGTACGTTCAGGAATTCGCCGGTCGCCACAACATGCGCGAGCAGGATACGATCGATCAGCTGCGGTCGCTGCGCTCCGGGATGGAGAGCAAGCGGCTGACCTACAAGGCCCTGATTAAGGACAACGGCTTGAAGTCCGGTGCCCGGGCGGTGGCGGTGGCGTAGTGGCACTGAACGTCAAGAACCGCACCCTGTTCACCGGGGACAACCTCGACGTGATGCGGGGCATGAACGCCCAGTGCGTGGACCTGATCTACCTGGACCCGCCGTTCAACTCGAATCGTGATTACGCTGCGTCAATCGGACCGGAAGCGGCGGGCGCAGCATTCGAGGGGAACTGCGCTGGTTGTGGTATCCATTTCCCGTTCCGCAATCTCACGGTCGACCATGTCGTGCCGCGGTCGCGTGGCGGCACCGATCACCTGGCCAACCTTCAGCTGCTCTGCGGAGCCTGCAATTCGATGAAGGGCACGATCAGCCAAGCTGCGTTCCATGCGAAGCTAACTAAGTAAGCAGGGATTGCGATAACCGCGATCAAGGGAGGATCGGGAATGGCGAACCAGACCAAGCAGGACAAGCCGGAGCCGCGCATCATCGAACTACCGCACCACTCCTACCAGCCCAGCGTCGCTGAATTGAACGAGGACATGCGGGTGGACGCGTCCTTCGAGGAACTGCTGAAAGCCGTGCTTCAGCCCGCGAAAATCCGCTACGTCAAGCCGACGCGAAAGCCGCGCTAGCCGCGAGGCGCTCTGGGTAATCTCGTATATAATCCCCTTTCCGAACGGGGAAAATCGGCGACCATGCGTCTTGCACACCTCAGACACCTCGGCTTCGAGGGATTGGATAGGTTTCAGTCCAATCTGGGGCAGGTGCCGCAACGAGGGGCATACCGAGGCCAGGCGGACCACAAACGTCAGTTCGCACTGCCGCCAGACCGGACAGCGATCGTTCCAAGCCAGAAGCTGCCTGCACCTGTCGAGGAACGAGCCGTATGCAGCCTCGAGCATCATGTACCATTGGACGTTTCAATTCGAAGGTGGATTCCAGCCATGCCGAGAACGATCTCACTTGCCCTGTTCTTCATCGGGCTGTGCGGGGCACAGCCGTCAGATTTCCCCATCAACCTCCGACAGGGTGTCATCGTCGGCGAGGTCGGAGAAGACTCGGCGATCCTGCAATCCCGGCTGACTTCATCGAATCCTCGCCAGGACCCGCGCTGGGAAGGGATCCGGGGCAGCGACGGCTGGGCGCGCTTCGAGATTGCGGAGAACGATCGATTCGAAGGCGGCCGCATGACCGGGTGGCTGGAGGCATCCCCGTATTCGGATTTCATCGTCAAGGAAAGGGTCACGGGCCTCGCGTCGGCGACACGGTACTACTACCGCCTGCACTACGGACCCAGGAAGGACAACCTGACGACTTCCGAAACCGGCACGTTCCGCACACTGGCCGGTGAGAACCCCGCCACCTACAGCTTCGCCGTTGTGACGGGCATGAACTACTCGTTCTTCCACTACACCGGAAGCAGTCGCGTTCCGCCTTACAGCGGCCCGGACAAGGAGTTGGGCTATCCGGCGCTGGCTTCGATCCTGAAGTTGCAGCCGGACTTCTTCGTCGGCACGGGTGACAACGTCTACTACGACCATCCCGGCCACCGCGGGAGAGCCCAGACTCGGCATGAAATGCGCAAGAAGCACCACGAGCAATACTCGCAACCGCGTTTTCGGAGCCTTTTCCGCGAAGTGGCGACCTATTGGATGAAGGACGACCACGACCATCGGTTCGACGACTCGGACGCCGTCAACGCGGTGCGCATCCGCGCGCCGAAACAACTCGCCTACTATCCGCGCACCAACATCCACGAGGGTGAGTCCGGGTCGGGTTTCGAACCTTCACATGAACTGGGGCTGGACGTCTTCCAGGAGCAGATGCCAGTGGTGGATCCTACCGAACCCGATCCGGTCACATTCCGCACGCACCGCGTCAGCCGCGATCTGCAAGTATGGTTTGTCGAGGGTCGCGACTACCGCAGCCCGCTCGACCAACCCGACGGTCCCGACAAGACCATCTGGGGCGCCGAGCAGAAGGCTTGGCTCTTCGAGACGCTGAAGGCCAGCGACGCGACATTCAAACTGCTGCTATCGGCTACGCCGATGATCGGACCGGACTCGAGCAGCAAGCGGGACAACCACACCAATCTCAACGGATATCGCCACGAGGGGGACGAGTTCTTCCGGTGGCTTGCCAGCAATGGCATCTCAGGTGAGGAGTTCTTCATCGCGTGCGGAGATCGGCATTGGCAATACCATTCCATCCGGTCCGACGGCTACGAGGAGTTTTCATCCGGCGCGCTGGTCGACGCGAACGCAATCCTCGGGAGCTTCCCCGGGGACCCGGACACCACGGATCCGGAAGGCAAGATCAATCAGCCGTTCCATTCCCCCGAGGCGAGCGGGGGTTTCCTGGTTATTTCGGTCGTGCCTGACGGCTCGGCGGCCCGGGCGGAATTCAGGTTCTACGAGGAAAACGGGAAGATGCTGTACGAGCACGTCAAGACGCGCGCATCGACGCGGTGAGCGCCCTTCTGGTGATTCATCGCATCGGGAAGAACACCGAACCGACGTAGGACGCCAGCAAACCGGCGGCTCCCAGCGCGAAGAGCGAGACCGTCTTTGTCTTGAGAGCCTCGACTTCCGTAAGCCCCGTCATCGTCTTGAAGACCCAGAATCCCGAGTCGTTCATCCAGCCGCCGACGATCGAGCCGGCCCCGATAGAAGTCAGGATGTAAACGGCGTGGTAGTCCGGAGGTACTGCAATGATCAGCGGAGCTAGGATCTCGGAGGAAGTGATCATCGCAGTCGTCGCCGAGCCTTGGGCGATGCGGAAGAGCATCGCGATCCCGAAGCCAAGCAACATCAGCGAAAGACCGATCTGTTGGGCGTAGTCCCCGAGAACGGTACCCACTTCAGCCTTTACCAGCATTCGCCCGAAAGCCCCGCCGCCAGCTGTGATCAGAATGATCAGCCCGGCGCTCTTGATCGCCTCTTCGGTCGGCTTTGCCAGTTCGGTCAATGTCAATCCCTTGTGCGACGCGAGCAACCAGAGTCCTGCGGCGGCTGCAATGATCAGCGCGAGGCTGGGATTACCCAGAAACGCTGTCACGCCGCTCATCGCGCTCTCCGGGAAGAATGTGTTGGTGACGGTATTGGCGGTAATCAGGAAAACCGGCAATGCGATGGGTAAGAGCGACACGAAGAACCCCGGCAACTCGCTCTCCGGCCGGTGCGCCACTTCTTCGAGTTCCTTGAGGGAGAGCCCCGGCGCCTCGCGGATCTTGATGCCGAGCTTGCGATCGATCCAGTACGCGTACGCCCAACAGGCCAAGGCGGACGGAATCGCAACCATCAGTCCGACGATGATCACCAGTCCGATGTCGATCCCCAACGTTTCCGCCATGGCAAGCGGACCCGGCGTCGGGGGCACGAAAATGTGGGTCGTGACGCCCCCTGCCCCGATAGCAAGCGTGTAGAGGAGATAGTTCCGCCCTCCCGTTCGCATGCTCATCGAGCGTGCCAGCGGAACCAAGAGATAGAACACCGTGTCATGGAACACGGGGATCGAGAGGATATAGCCGCTGATCACCATCGAGAACGAGGAGTACTTCTCGCCGAGCCAGGCAACGAATCGCCGGGTAATCTTCTCGGCAGCGCCGCTCTCCATCAGGCACTGTCCAATCACAGCTGCCATGGCGATGGCGATGCCGATGCGGCCCACCAAGCCTCCGAAGGCCTCCGTGACAGCCCCCATGATGTCCTCAACCGCGACATGCGGGGACAGCAGCCCGATCAGAATCGCGGACAGGATGAGAGCGACAAACGCGTTGATCTTCAAGCGAATGATGAGCAAGAAGACCGCCGCCATCGCGACAAGCAAGATGAGAATCGGGTGCATGGGTTCCGAACAGCATATAACGGATTGCTATCCTGAGCGCACGATGGACACGGAAGCATTGCGAATCCGCCGCGAAGACGACATCGCATTCCTGACACTGGCAAATGCCCAGAGGCGCAACGCCTTGTCACTCGCCACCATGCGCTCGCTGACAGAGGTGATCCGCAAGATCGGGGATGATCTGGGAATCGCCGCGGTAATCCTGGCAGCCGAGGGGCCCGTTTTCTCAGCCGGGCATGACCTCCGTGAACTGACAGGAGGAGACCTTAGACTCTACCGGCGGATCTTCGATCAATGCACCGAAATGATGGCTGCCATCCAGGCGATCCCGCAGCCGGTGATCGCGCAAGTCGACGGCATCGCCACAGCAGCTGGCTGCCAGTTGGTCGCTTCCTGTGATCTGGCACTTGCCTCGGAACGATCGAGGTTTGCGACGCCGGGAGTGAAAATCGGATTGTTCTGCAGCACGCCGATGGTGGCGCTCACGCGCTGCGTTGGAAGAAAGCGTGCACTGGAAATGCTCCTTACCGGCAAGATGATCGACGCCTCGACAGCAGCCGAGTGGGGCTTGGTGAACCGCGTCGTAGACAGCGAAAGCCTAGCGGATGAGACGCTCTCTCTGGCCCGCGACATCGCATCGGCCAGCAGCCTTACAGTGGGTCTGGGAAAGCAGGCGTTTTACTCTCAGATTGACCTCGACCAACCCAAGGCTTACGACTATGCCAAGGAAGTGATGAGCATGAATGCGCTGGCCGCCGACGCCCAGGAGGGAATGTGCGCATTCCTGGAGAAGCGGGAGCCGGTCTGGGCCAATAACTGAGGACCAGGGGGAAACGCGCCCACATCCAACGCGGGGATGCTGACGTACCCGCTGCCTAAATGGGTCTGTTGCCCGCGGACCGGAGTCGGAGCCCTGACTCTGGCTCGGAGATGGGCCAGTCCCGAGCTACCCCACCCACAGGTCCATCAGCGGCTTGCCCTTGACAAGGTCGCGTGGCTGGTCGAGATGGTTGTGGATCTCCTGATTCGGCTCGATTCCGAGAGCGTAGTAAATCGTCGCCAACAGGTCGTTCGGGTGTACCGGCTTCTCTTTCGGCGAAGAGGCCGTGGAATCGGACTCTCCATAGAGCCGTCCTCCTGGGATTCCGGCACCTGCAACCATCGCCGTGTAGCAATACGGCCAATGATCGCGGCCGTCAGGCGAATTCGTGTTGCCCGAGGTGGACACGCCGAGGCGCGGCGAACGTCCGAATTCCCCGACCGCAACGATCAGGGTGTCGTCAAGCAATTCCTGCTCCTCCATATCAGTAAGCAAGGTCGCGAGCGTGCGATCGAGTTTCGGGCAGTGCAGATCGCGAAGCGGACCGAAGTTCGCGGCGTGGGTGTCCCATGCGGTCGTCTCGGGGTCGCCATTCGCGACCGAAGGCCAGTTGAGCTGTACCATGCGAGTGCCAGCCTGGACCAATCGGCGGGCCATCAGGGCGCCTTGGCCGAATGTGAACCGGCCGTACCGGTCGCGCATGTCATCGGATTCCAGGGACAGATCGAACGCGTTCCTCGCCTTGCCGGAAAGCACGAGATCAAAGGCGTTTTGGTAGTACTTGTCCAGAGCGTAGTGGTCAACTGCCTTTTCCAAGACGGGCATTGATTCGTTGATGCCCCGGAGCAACTCGAACCGGCTCTGCAGACGGCCAGCCGGAACTTCCTTGCGCAGTTCCAGATCGTCTAGCTGAATTGGTTTATTCGGGTCCTGGTAAAGGCGATACGGATCGTACGCCTTGCCGATGAACCCGGCCGCGCCACCCTTGCCGATGACACTGGACTCCTGCAGCGGGCGCGGCAGTTCCACGAAAGGCAAGACCGGTTCGGTCGGGGGATGGAACTTCGTGATCCACGAACCGGCAGTTGGAAAGTCATTGGGAGACGGGGGCTCCAACTGGCCGGACGGCGACACCTCGGTCGGCTCGTAGCCAGTCAGCATCTGGTAGATCGCCGCAGTGTGGTTGAACAGCCCCGCCGGCGTGTAGCTCATCGAGCGAATCAAGGTACATTTGTCCACTGCATCGGCCAGCATCGGCATCGTCTCGCTCAATTCGATACCGGGGACCTTGGACTTGATTGGCTTGAACTCGCCACGCACGTTCGACGGCGCATCTGGTTTGGGGTCCCAAATATCGATGTGAGAAGGTCCGCCTTGGAGGAAGAGCACGATGACGGACTTTGCGGAGCCGAAGCCGGTGGATCCTGCGAAACGGTTGGTTTCGGGGGCCGCCTTGGCTTGGTCTTGCAGTCGCAACACATCCTGCAACGTCATTCCGAAGAGGCCAAGAGAGCCGATCTTCATGAATTCTCTGCGAGACGAACCATCGCAGAAACGAGCAAGATATCGATTCGGAATTGTCAGCATCGATGAACCCTATGCAGATTATAGGTCAGCAACGCGCAGTCAAGAAACCCGGTTCGCTCGATTTTCCGGGATTCAATACAGAATGGCCAGGCCCGGAGACCGTTGTGCCGAGCAAATTCGCCGACACTGTGCAGCCAATCAAAGGGGCAATAAGGTGCGGATATCCGGCAAATGCCTGTACGCTCCAGCCAAGTCCATACCATAACCGACAACAAATCTGTCGGGGATCTCGAATCCCAGATAGTCGATCTCGACTTCAACGATGCGCCTCGACGGTTTGCTGAGCAGGGCCGCGACGCGGACCGATCTTGCACCGCAACCTCTCAGACGCTTCATCAGGGCGTGGAGCGTGCGCCCGCTGTCCACCAAGTCCTCGACAACTACGATCCGCGTTCCGCTCAATTCAAGTTCTTCGTAGCCGCTGATACTCACCTGTCCCGAGCTTTCGGTGCTGTCCCCATAGCTTGAGAGACGAAGGAAGTCGACCTCGACCCGGCCTTCCATCGACCTGGCGAGATCTGCGGCAAACACCCATGCTCCCTTGAGAGCCACCAGCAGTCTCACCTTCCCGTGAGCATGATCGCGCTGGATTTCATCGGCGATCGATCGGACACGTCCAGCAATCTCCGACGCCTCAATCAGCACCGGCCCCAACCGTGCGGGTTGCGTCCGGATGACTCGGGCTGTTTCGATCATCGGACTAGATCGGACCGGATACCTGCCACGGCCAGCATCCGGCCTGCGCTACCGCCCTGCCCGCGATGGGAAGCGAATCGATCCGGATTGCACTGAGTGCATTCTCCCACAGCGGTAATCAGCCCTACTCCGGCGCTGCGGAGCTGCGCTTGGACGTGTGCGCGAAGGTCGACGTGGGGCTTTCGCCGACTGCGGTCCACCACCGATTCGGGAAACTTGGCCGCGACCTCCTCTCCCACTTCGAAGCAACACACCCCGATACAGGGACCAAGGGCGCATTCGATGTCACCAGCGAGCGATCCGTACTCGACTCGCAAGACCGAGACGGCTTGCTGGACAATGCCCGCGACCGCCCCACGCCAACCGGCGTGAACCGCGGCGACACTTCGCCGCACGGGGTCGACGAGCAAGATCGGTACGCAGTCGGCCGTGCGGACACCGACCAGCACGAACGGACGATCTGTCACTGCCGCGTCAGCCGCCCTGCCCTCCGTGCCCCATGCGTGATCTGCCACCGAGACATCGAGACCGTGGACCTGCCTGAGTGCACAGATTCCGAATCCGTCGGCGTCGAACGCACTGGCAATCTCCGGCTCGCTTGGCCATTCGCGGAAATCGCCGGTCTTCCTCGTGGTGAAGCCGTGTCTGAGCCACGCGTGGCGACTCCACGCTTCCAAGCGCATCACGCCTCGCCGGTCGGTCTTGAACATCGCTCTATTGAAGGCCCAGCAACCAGGATGGATTCGTCTTGGTCATTCGATCAATCTCGGACTGCGAGAACCCCGCCTGAAGAAGCTGCCCAAGAAAGACTGACAAACCGTCCGTGTGAATCGGGTTCATCGACTGCCCGAGGTCGCTTGAGATCACGACGTGCTCAGATCCGATTTCTCGAATCGCCTCCACGTACGCCGCTAACTTCTCCTCGGCGGACCCCTTCCATTGAGAGTTGGAAGCCAGCGCTGTCCCCACTGGATACTCGAGCATGGCTCCGAGACCCGCGGCGGCCTTCTGCAATTCCACCGACATGCTGACCGGCTCCGGAAGGGGGTGGGTGACCAGAATGCGATCGATCCCGCGGTCCCTTGCCGCACGAATCAACATCAAGGACTCCTGCGGAGACGAATGCCCGGTCGCCAGCACCAAGCCATGCTGCGCGATCTTGTCCAGCACGGCGAGCGTACTCGACAGGAGCGCGCCGTCGCGTGAAACCGGTATCCGGTTCGGGTTCGGACGAAAGACGTGGTGGTAATGCTCGGAATCGAACGTCGGCATCCAGACCACCTTTCCATGGCCGCCCGTCGTCCGAGCCATGTGCTCCACAGCAATCGCATTCACACCCATCGACGAGTTCAGCGCGATCCCGCCAAATACCCTGATACCGGGGACCGCACGCTCGACCGAGTACGCCAGGCCTGCGGTCGGAGCGTAATGGTTCTTCAACAGCAGGGCCCGCATCCCTGCATCTCGCGCGATCCGGGCGATCTCCAGGGCATCGATCGCACGGTGCCCGCTATCGGGAGCACTGTGGACGTGGAGATCAACAACACCCTCAACGCTAGCCGGAGCAACGCCACCCGACGGGCCACACCAGGGGCACGCATCCTGGGCGCTCAATGAAGCAAGCGACGGGAGGCAGAGGGATGCCAGGACGATTGCCGGGGGGACTGACGCCAACGGTCTCATGGATCGCCCGATCCGCTGAATGGTCACACGCGGCCTGATGGTGAAGGGCTGGATGAAAGAATGCATTGTTCCAAGCGGAAGTCCAGCATGCCACATCGGGGACCCTACCCAAGATCCTGAGATGCCTTCAACCGAGGAACCAAGGCTCGCAATGGAGTCTGCCGGGCTAAACTAATCATTCGCCCGCATTACCGTGATGAAACTGCAAGGACAAGTAGCCATCGTTACTGGTGGCGCAACTGGAATGGGAAGAGCGATCAGCGAATTACTCGCGGCCGAGGGCGCGCGGGTCGTTGTCAACTATCGCGCATCGTCGGACGCAGCCCGGGAAGTGGTGCGGGGCATCCAGGCAGCCGGCGGTGAAGCCGTCGCGCACGCTGCAAACGTCCAGAACGACGTTGAGGTGCGATCCATGGTGGATTCGGCGGAGGATCGGTGGGGCCGCCTGGACGTACTCGTCAACAACGCGGGATGGAGCAAGTTGACGCCTCACTGGAAGCTTGACGACCTCACCGACGAGATTTGGGATCGCACTCTCAACACGAATCTGCGTGGTGCCTTTTATTGCTGCCGCGCCGCGGTACCCCTGATGCGCAAGAACGGCGGCGGATCGATTGTGAACAACGCTTCGGCATCGGCCTACTCGGCCGCGGGAAGTTCGATCGTCTATTCGGCCTCAAAAGCCGCCATGGTCAACATGACGAAGTCCCTTGCGAGAGCGCTGGCGCCGGACATCCGAGTGAATGCCATCGCCCCCGGCCTCGTAGAAACGCGATTCGCAGGGTGGCCGAAGGAAGCGTTTGAACAGGGCCGGGAGGGCTCCCCGCTGCGGCGAATCGCCTCGGTCGAGGATGTCGCGTCCACAGTGCTGTTCCTGGCAGCCGACGCAAACGCAATCACAGCCGAGACGATTCTGATCGACTGCGGTGCCACGATGCTCGCTACGTCCAGGCCCCGACGCCGATAGGAGTTCGTACTCACAGGAGGGCAGTGCCTTGATGAATCGGCTCGGAACCAGTATGAAATGGGGATCCGCGGTCTGCTTCGTGGTGTCGTTCGGATTGCTGCTTGCAGCCTTGCCCCTGGACAGCCTGATGGACGCCCTGCGTGGCTGGATCGCAGGGCTCGGGCTCTGGGCCCCACTGGCTTACGCGCTCACCTATGGCTTGGCTGCAACACTGTTCATCCCGGCGTCGGCGCTATCCCTGGCAGCCGGCGTTCTCTTCGGAGTCTGGCTTGGCACTGCGGTCGTCTGGTTCGGAGCCACGCTCGCGATCGCCCTTTCGTTCCTGATCGCCCGCTATGCCGCAAGGGCTCGCGTCGAGGACATGTCCAGAACCAGGCCCAGATTTGCGGCCGTTGATCGCGCGGTTGGCGAGCAGGGCTGGAAAATCGTCGCGCTCGTGCGCCTTTCTCCGGTGTTTCCGTTCACCCTCCAGAACTATCTGTTCGGTATAACGGCAATCCCGTTCTGGCGATACTTGATCTCCAGCACTACGTTCATCATTCCCGGAGTTTTCCTGTACGTGTACGTGGGTTATGCCAGCGGCGAGGCGGCCGCCGCTGTTGGAAGCGCAAGTGGTACGGATTCATTGAAGCTGGGCTTGCAACTAGTAGGCTTGCTGGCAACCGTGGTCGTGACCGTGTTGGTGGCGCGAATCGCAGCAGGAGCCATCGCCAAGCATGCGCCCGACAACGGCGCCACCCCGACGGCTCAAGCGCGGAAAGAGGAACCGGCCGGCTCGGTCGTGTCGGCCAAGGCCGGGCTAGTATTCGCGATTTCTCTCGTCTGCTTGCTGGCAAGCATACTTGCGTTCAGCCGGCGTGGGGCGCTCCGAGAACATTTGCTGCCCCCTAGAGCAGAGCTGACCGAGCGATACGCAAGGCCCTGGGGCTTGGCCACCTTCGACTACGGGCTCGGACAGGTGTTGCGCAGGGACGCAGGAGACCCTGCACCGACGCATGGATCCCTTCTGGCCGTCCCCCTGCGCGGCGGCGAGCCCGCCGCGATTGGCGAGAGCCGCGCAGTCCGAATCCGCTGACTGCCTTACGATTAGGATCTGAACTTCCACTCGCTCACGTTCGCTGCCAACCCGCGTCAACTGGGCCACCGCTGCTAGAGAGCCAATGCCTAGATCGATCGAATCCATAGTAGAAGCCAGACCGCTGGACGAGCACAATCGGGTGCTAGTGGGGAACGTGCACCCCCAAGACTGGGAAAACCCTGTACCAAAGGGCCGCTATCACATGGTCGTCATCGGTGCCGGCACGGCGGGCCTGGTCACCGCCATCGGAGCCGCTGGCCTCGGAGCCAAGGTTGCCTTGATTGAACGGAACCTCATGGGCGGCGACTGCCTCAACTCCGGCTGCGTTCCGTCCAAGGCCCTGATCCGCGCCGCTCATGGCGCGGCCAACGTGAGGGACGCAGGCCAGTTTGGGGTCCGCGTGGCCGAAGGAGCCAGCGAGATCGACTTTGGCCAAGTCATGGAGCGCATGCGCCGCCTGCGGGCCGGAATCAGCGCCCACGATTCCGCTCGCCGGTTCAGCGACCAGGGGATCGACGTGTACCTCGGCCAGGCGACGTTCACCGGACCCCGGCAAGTACGCGTCGGAGACCAGACGCTGGAGTTTGCCAAGGCCTGCGTGGCGACGGGAACTCGGGCCATGGTCCCGCCGGTCCCCGGACTCGACAAGGTCGGTGCCCTTACCAACGAAACCGTTTTTGCGCTGACCGAGCTGCCCAAGCGGCTGGCGGTCATCGGCGCCGGTCCGATCGGGGTGGAGATGGCACAATCGTTCGCACGTTACGGATCGCAAGTCACGTTGATCGAGGGCGGGCGCGGTCTCTTGAACCGGGAAGACCGGGACGCAGCGGCAGTCGTAGAGAGATCCTTGCGGCGCGACGGTGTTTCCATGCTGTTTGGCACGAAGGCAGCGGCGGTCGCTTCTGACCAAGCCGAGCTACTCGTGAAGGTGGCCTCGGAAGATGACGGCAAGCCGAGCGAAGTCCGCGTAGACCGGATTCTGGTCGCTGCCGGCCGCATGCCGAACATCGAGGACCTCGGCCTCGATGCGGCGGGCGTTGAGTGCGACAAGCGGAGGGGGGTCATAGTGGACGACCGGCTGCGCACATCAAATCCCCACGTGTACGCCGCGGGTGACATTTGCTCGGCCTACAAGTTCACGCACGCTGCCGACGCCATGGCCCGCATCGTGATCGGGAACGCGCTCTTCTTCGGACGGTCCAAAGCCAGCTCGTTGAACATTCCATGGTGCACGTACTCGGATCCGGAACTGGCTCACCTGGGGCTAAGCGAAAGCCAAGCCGAGGAGAGGAACATCGCAATCGACACCTACAGGACTGAGATGAGTGCTGTCGACCGGGCCGTTCTGGACAGCGAGGCCGAGGGCTTCGTGAAAATCCACTGCAAGCGGGGCACGGACAGAATCCTCGGCGCGACGATCGTCGCGCGTCATGCGGGCGAGATGATTTCCGAGGTCACGACGGCGATGACGGCCGGCGTCGGCTTGCGCGCAATAGCCAGCACCATCCACCCCTACCCCACCCAAGCCGAAGCCATCCGCAAGACAGCCGACGCTTATCAGCGAACACGCCTGACACCGACCGTCCAGCGGCTACTCAAGGCAATCCTGCGGCTTCGCGGGTGAAGGCGGACGTCACACAGGCCAGGCCGAGATGCGAGCGTCGATCTCAGTCATCATCCCGACGCTCAACGAAGAGCAAGCTATCGGGGGGACGATCCGCAGTCTTGAAGGTTCGGATATTGATGAATTGATCGTTGTCGACGGCGGAAGCTCCGACCGTACGACCGAGATTGCGGAAGCGCTGGGAGCGCAGGTTCTGCACGGTCCGGCCAACCGGGGCCGCCAACAGAACCTTGGTGCTCAGCGGGCCAAGGGCTCCGTCCTGCTGTTTCTGCACGCTGACACAGTGCTGTCAACCGGTTTCGCCGATCAGGTCAGAACCGTGCTTGCCAAACCCGGTACCAGCGCCGGCGCCTTCCGCTTCCGCCTGGACGCGCCCGGATGGAACATGCGGCTGGTCGAGACGGTGGTTGCGATGCGCTGCCGCGCCTTCGGCCTGCCGTACGGTGATCAAGCGATCTTCGTGTCACGGACAGCGTTTGATCGGGCCGGACAATTCGCCGAAATACCAGTCATGGAGGACTTCGACTTGCTCCGCCGGCTGAGAAGACTCGGGACCATCTCCCTTGCGGACGGAAGTGCCACCACGTCGGCTCGCCGCTGGCACCGGGAGGGGGTTTGGCGGGTCACGCTAAGGCACCAGATATGCATCCTCGGATACTATGTCGGGGTTCCCCCTCACCGTCTTGAACTCTGGCGAAACTCAGCGCCTGGCACGGATCTGAGGGCATAGCTAGCGTTCGGGCTTTTAGGCATTCCCTGCCGGCAAGTCGGTTGTCTGTACGATACAAGGCAGTGTCACCGGAACCAGCGGCGAAAATCAAGACCTTGAGCGACTTGAATCCGGGAACGACCGCTCTGATCGGGGAGTTGGACATGGACGAAAGCGATTCGGTGCGCTTGATGGAGCTGGGATTCATCCCGGGGACGCCCGTGTCGTGCCAGCGGAGGGTGCCGCTGGGCGATCTTGCTGTCTACCAGCTCGACGGCGCGCAGATCGCAGTCCGGCGGGAGACAGCGTCCCGAATCCGCATCCGGTCAGTACAGGCTTCGGGGACCGCGGATGCCTAGCATGGCGGAAGCTGGTGCTGTTGCGGACAGCCCGGAGCAGCGGTCCCTGCGAACCGTCGCGATTTGCGGCCCCCCGAACGTCGGCAAGTCAACATTCTTCAACCGACTGACCGGGTTGCACCAGAAGGTGGCGAACTACCCGGGTATCACGGTGGAGAAGCGAATCGGCAGGGTCGAGCTTCCCAACGGTGAGCATGTGGAGTTGCTCGACTTGCCAGGCATCGTCGGTTTACACCCGCGGTCGGAAGACGAACGGATCAGCGTCGACGTGCTCAAGGGAGACAGCCCCATGTCGGGCAGACCGTCAGCGGCGATCCTGCTCCTGGACTCGACGAACCTTCAAGCCCAGCTGCGCCTCGTCCCGGGAATCCTGGGATTCGGACTCCCGACCCTGGTCGTCCTGAACATGTCCGACGACCTGGAGGCCCGCGGGGGAAGCGTAGACATCGAGGCTGTCGCCAAACAGGTAGGGGCCCCGGTGGCCGCGGTCAGCGCACGCCTCGGCACAGGAATGGAAACGGTGCTGCGGTTTCTCGAGGGCGCTACTGCCCCGCCCCAGCGCGTCGAATTGCCGGTCCTCAACAATATTCCCGCCGAGCAGCGATGGGCGACCGGCGTCGCACGACAAGCACACTACCATCCACCTGAGCCGTCGCTGTGGGGACGTCGGCTGGACAAGGTGTTCCTCCATCCGATCGCCGGGCCGCTCATTTTCCTCGCCGTGGTTGTCGCCGTCTTCCAGAGTATTTTCACGCTAGCCGTGCCTCTGATGGATGGGGTGGAAGACTTTATCGGTCTGACAGCTGGCTGGCTCGGCACGCTAATGCCGGACTCCATGCTCAAGGGGCTCCTGTTGGATGGCGTGTGGGGCGGCGTCGGTTCCGTCGTGGTGTTCCTACCGCAGATTCTGATTCTCTTCCTCTTCATCGGGATCCTGGAGGACTCCGGATACCTAGCGCGGGCAGCCGTCATTGCGGACAGGTCGATGCGAGCCGTGGGGCTCGAGGGCCGGTCATTCATCCCGCTGATGTCCTCCTACGCCTGTGCAGTGCCGGCGATCATGGCGGCCCGGACGATCGAGAACCAACGAGACCGGATGGCGACGATTTTCATCGCTCCCCTGACGACCTGTTCAGCGCGATTGCCCGTGTACGCACTGCTGATTGCGGCGTTCATCCCGGAGCGTCCGATCCTCGGCCCGTTCCTTGGCACTCGGGCCACAGTCCTTCTTGGAATGTACGCAGTCGGATTCGCTGTCGCCTGTGCCACAGCCTGGCTGCTCAAGTCGACCGTCCTGAAGAGCAGTCCGCTTCCGTTCATGTTGCAGCTGCCACCCTACCGCTGGCCGACAATCCGCTCGCTCTCGCTCCGGCTGTTCGACAGAGCGAGAGTGTTCTTGCGCCGCGCAGGCACTGTGATTCTCGTGACGACCATCGTGTTGTGGTTCCTGGCGAGCGTGCCCTATGTAGACGGCCAACCGCCTGAGATTGGCGACAGCCTCGCGGGGTCCATCGGCAAGACGATCGAACCACTTGTCGAGCCACTGGGCTTGAACTGGAAGATCGGGATCGGCCTGATCACGTCGATGGCCGCTCGCGAGGTGATCGTGGGGACCTTAGGCACGATTTACGGCATGGAGGCTGACGAGGATTCTCCGGACCTGCAGGAGGCCTTGAGATCAGACCTCTCATACGGCAGCGCAATCGCCCTGCTGATGTACTTTGCGTTCGCTATGCAATGCATGTCGACTGTCGCGGTTGTGCGTCGAGAAACGGGCGGGTGGAAATGGCCGATAGCGCAGTTTGCCTATATGCTGGCACTCGCCTATGGGACAGGGTTTGCAGCGTACCGGATCTTCGGCTGACCCCAGCCTCGGCATGAACGGGTTCAGGACAGCATCAGCTTGACCCAAAGGACAAACAGGAACACACCGAATCCAAGAGCTGCCGAATACTCCCGATTGACGAAGTAGAGCTTCCATTCGAACTCCTCGCGCGACGCGTAGCGGGGGGCGAGAGACGGCACGAAGCGCGGCACTCGGGCCTCGTACTCCCGAAAGCCCGGCAGGATCTTGCGGATGTGATCCTCCTCCTCGCCCACCACCGGCAGAAACCACAGTACGAAGACGGCCGCAATCGCAATTACCAAGACCAGATGCGCGGCAGTGATCGCCAATCCGAGGGCGGCGATCAAGCTGCCCACATAGAGCGGATTGCGGACATGGGCGTACGGTCCGGACACGGCGAGTTCCTGGTTCTTGCGGAGGTGGCCGGCTGCCCATGCCCGAATGGCAAGCCCACCAATCGCGATCGGCACGCCTGCCATGAGGCTGTCCGGCGTGGGACTTGCGAGCACGCAGGCACCTGCCGCCAACAGGACGCCGACGGGAACACGGGTCTTGGCGGCCCATTTCGCCCAGCGTTTCCACGCCGTCAGGGCTTCTTGGTGTGGATTGCTGGCTGCCACTGATCCCCTCGATTGCCGTGGATTCGGACCTGCTGGGTGCCTGCCAAGAACCATTTCCTCGCGGCCTCATCCGCGATTCTCCCGAAAGAGCGATCCGCTCTCGCAAGGGTTAAGAAGGTGCTTGGATACAACTGGATCTCGCGCTGGACGCCCCCATCAGAATCCCAGTACCAGCGGCCCGACGCAACCAGCCCGGAACCCGCGGGAGCCGAGCACGGCCAAACGGGGTTTCGGAGTAGACTCGATGTACCGTTCCGTCATGGGGCTTTGGACTTGCCGGACCGCTGTGGAGGGCCGCCAGTGAATCTCGAAGAAACGCTGTGTAAGGCTGCGGCTACCCTGCGGTCGCACCGCGTCGAGGTCCCCGAACTGACTGCCAGGGTGTTGCTCGCGCATGCGCTGGAGCGTGATCAGTCCTGGCTCGCCGCCCACTCTGACGAGCCGATCGCCGAAGACCGAAGGCAAGGCTACGCGGAAATGATTCGGACCCGCTGCGAGGGGATCCCTACACAATACATTTGCGGATACCAGGAATTCTTTGAACTGGCCATTCACGTTACGCCAGACGTTCTGATTCCACGACCCGAAACAGAGCACCTCGTTGAAGCCGCCATCGCGCGGGTGCGGCCGGGAGACCGTGTGGCTGACATCGGAACGGGGTCGGGAGCGATCGCCATTGCCGTCGCCAGAAACTCGCCCGGCTCGGTCATCTCCGCTTCCGACCTTTCCTCCCGGGCTCTCCGGGTCGCCGCGGCCAATGCAACCAGACTGGAAAGCTCAGTGCAATTCTGCCAAGGTGACCTAGCTGGCCCGTTTCGCCAAGGAAGCTTTGACGTTGTCGTCTCGAATCCGCCTTACGTGCCGCGCAAGGACATGGGCGGTCTCCAGCGGGAGTTGCGTCACGAGCCGTCAATCGCATTGTTTGGCGGCGAAGACGGGCTCCGAATCGTCGGACGGCTCGTTCATGATGCGCCGCGCATTCTCAAGCCGGGAGGGTGGTTCCTCGCCGAAATTGGATTCAACAGCCGCCCGGCGATCGAGGCCATGCTGAGGCGGCCCGAATGGGCACAGCCCGAGTTCCTCAAAGACCTAGCGGGAATCGACCGAGTGGTCGCCGTTCGGCGGTCATCCAGCTCGCTTCATAGAGACGCATAGAAGCTGGCGACTCGGAGGGGGGCCTGGTCTACCCGCGAACGATCCCACCAACGAGCGCTTGTGCGGGGCCGGGGTGTCATGACTACCTATAATCGCTGTTCATCATCGCGTATGTCGGAACTGCGTATCGCCATCGCATTTCTTGCCCTGGGAGTAGCCGCTTCCGGGCAGGAACCTGCCGCCGACGGCAGGACTTCGTTCGCCAACCATTGCGTACTCTGCCACGCGGGGGATGGCAACGGAACCAATCGCGCGGCTGGAATCCTTGAATTCGTCCGGGCAAACCCGCCAGGAGACGTCGCCGACCTGATCCGGAACGGCGTCCTCGAAAAGGGCATGCCTGCCTTCGACCTCCCTGCTCCGGAACTCCGCAAACTGGTCGAACACCTCGCCTCCCTGTCGGCCGAGTCCGGTGAGGAGCCCGTGACGCGAACCGTGGAACTCGTGCTTTCCGACGGATCGTCAGCGCGGGGCGAGTTGCTCAACGAGAGCGGTTTCGACGTGCAACTCCGCACCGCGGACGGCCGGTTCCGATTCCTGCATCGGGATGGACACACCTACCGTGATGCCGACTTGGGCCCGAGTACCGACTGGCCGACGTATCACGGAGACTATTCAGCGAACCGGCACAGCACGATGGACCAGATTCATCGGGGGAACGTCGGCGCGCTTGCACCGGCGTGGTTCTTTCCTGTTCCGGGCCAGCGCATGATCGAGGGCACTCCCGTGGTGATCGACGGCGTCATGTATATCACGGGAGTGAACCAGGTCTTCGCGCTCGAGGCGGCCACGGGCCGCGAGATCTGGCAGTATTCCCAGCCCCGTACCAAGGGGCTGCTCGGTGACGCAGCCATTGGGCTGAACCGCGGGGTGGCAATTCGGGGAGACCTGCTATTCGTGATCACCGACCATGCCCACGCAATCGCCCTGGACCGGTGGACCGGAGCGCTTGTTTGGGACGTTGAAATGGCCGACTACCGGGACCACTATGGTGGCGTTGCCGCCCCCCTTGTCGTTGGCGACCTGGTATTCTTCGGCATCTCGGGCGGCGATACCGGCCTACGAGGCTTTCTCGATGCCTACCACGCCGAAACCGGAGAGCGTGCGTGGAGGTTCTGGACGATTCCCGCCCCTGGGGAGCCGCTGTCTGAGACCTGGGGCGATCCGAAAGTCCTGGAGAGGGGTTGTGGGGCAACGTGGCTGACGGGAAGCTACGATCCTGATCTGAATGTCCTCTACTGGGCGACGGGAAACCCCTGTCCAGACCTGAACGGCGACCGGAGGCCCGGAGACAACCTGTACACCAACTCCGTCCTGGCGCTTGTACCCGAAACCGGCGAACTCCTCTGGTATTTCCAGTTCACGCCCCACGATACGCATGACTGGGACGCCCAGGAACCGTTGCTTCTGATCGACGAGGAGTTTCGCGGTGAGCCCCGCAAGCTCTTGGTCCAGGGGAACCGCAACGGATTCCTCTACGTCCTCGACCGGGTCACGGGGGAATTCCTGCTAGGAGAGCCCTTCATCGACCAGACCTGGGCCGAGGGCATCGCCCCAGACGGCAGGCCGATCGTACTGCCCGGCAGCGATCCCACCGAGGAAGGCAGCGCCGTCTGCCCCGCAATCCGCGGCGCCACGAACTGGTGGGCATCGGCCTTTAACCCGGACACCAAGCTGTTCTATCTGATGGTCCACGAATCGTGCATGGTCTACAAGAAGACAGACAGGCCGTGGCAGCGTGGGCAGTCGTGGCTCGGAGGAACATTTCACTTGACTGACGACTCGCCGAACCAGCGACACATCCGGGCTCTTGACATCCAGACCGGCGCAACGATCTGGAACTACGCGCAGACAGGTGCCTCGACGACCTACTCCGGAGTGCTGTCCACCGCTGGCGGCCTGGTCTTCTTCGGCGAGGACAGCGGCGCGTTCGCGGCACTTGACGCGCAATCCGGAGATCCGCTCTGGCACTTCCAGGCCAACCAGGAGTGGAAGGCTTCCCCGATGACCTACATGGTCGGCGGCCACCAGTATGTTGCGATCGCATCGGGCTTGGGCTTTTGGTCGTTCGCGTTGCCTGAAACGCACCCCGATCTGACCGGGGGCCGGTAAGGCCGCCAGCGGCAGGCCGCAGCTGTGCTCTCAGCGGCTCGAAATCAGCTCGCCCAACTCGGATTTCGCGCGCTTGGCGGACTCTTCGTCCCCAGCAGCCGTGGCCGCCTTACGCAAGCCCCTCAGCGAGAGCGTGCGCCTGGGAGTCCGTTCCAAGGATGCCTGGAACGCGGTCAGCGCCTCCTTGGGCCTGTCAAGCACCAGCAGCGTCTCGCCCAGCAACTCAAGGGCCGGCTTGGGCGGAAAGGGTGGTCCGTAGCCGAACGGAGTCCCATCTTCGATCTGCACCGCTTTGCGGAGAGTTGCAACGGCTTCTTCGGCCCTGCCGTCTTCGAGATGCAACAGACCTTGGAGTTCCAGAGCTGCGATGGACAACGAAGGCTCGTCGTCTCCGTCGGCATCCGCTCTGGCTTGCAGCTTTGAAGCCCACGCACGCGCGCCCGCCGCGTCCCCGTTCTTCAGTGCCCGGATGCCTTCGACCAGCGCGTTCGCCCCCCAGGCCCTGCCAGTGAGGCCATCGTCGTCGACGGGCAACAAGTCAGATTCCCACTGCTCTCCGTCGACAAGAAAATGTGCTCGGAGATAGGCCTGGTGGTTGCGAGCGTGACGCGTACCGGATTCGGCAGCATCCTGCTCGATGATCGAGAGGTTTGCCCGAGCCTTGTCCAAGCGCCCCTTTTGCAAGTAAGCGTATTGCATCCACCATAGGGCGTGATAGCCCCGGTCGTCGCTTCCCAAGCCCAGGCGCTTCACCCGGTCTTCGGACGAATTCCACGAATCCACGTTGGATGAGATGCATTCGTCCCACATTCCGAGGGCCAGGAAGATATGCGATGGCATGTGCTGGGCGTGCGGCGCCGCCGAGGCGACCTTGGAGTATAGGCGGGCAAATGGCAAGCCGAGAGGCGCGTGGACCGGGTCGTCGAAAGCATGGATCAGGTAGTGAAGAGCACCGGGATGCTCCGGATTCTCGCGGAAGACACGCTCCCCGATCGACGCGATCTTCATATAGGTCTTGTGGTCTCGGTCGCCACCGGTCACTCCAAACATCGACACTGCATACAGGCTGGCGGCTTCCAGATCCTCCGGATGGTCTCGAGACAACTGGCCCATCGCGTCGGAATACCCCTTCCAGCGTTCGTCGCGTTTCCCATCACCGAAAGCGATCCTGGCAGCGTCCAGGTAGGCCTGCTCTCTAGGCGTAACGGCGGGGCTGTCGGGCGCCTTCTCCAGTGCCGAGCGCCCGGGCCGCAGGTTCTCGCGCCCCCAGACGGGCCTGTAATGCGTGAGCGCCTCTCCCCAGTACGACAGCGCGAACGACGAATCAGCCGCTTGAGCATCTCGAAACGCCGCCGCCGCGTCATCGTATTCGAAGCTGTGCAAGAGCAGCACGCCCCGTAGGAACGGCTCCTGGGCGGCAGCGTTGCCGCTGTTGGGAAAGCTGATGACACCGAGTTCCTGAGCGAAGAGCGCGGGAGCAAAGAGCGTCAGTAGAAATGCAATCGACCGTCTCACAGGTTCAAAGAATAGCAGCTTGCCAATTCCACCTGGGGTGCGTCCAATCAGCCACCTGATAAGCTAACGCCAGAGAACAACATGCAATCGGTTCGCCATCCTCGATTCCTGCTCCTGGCAGCTTTCGCAGCAGCCCTGCTAGCTGTGCTGATCTCAGGCGACGTGCTGTCGCAACTCCGCGGTCAGGGAGGATTCGGAGGGCGGGAACGGGCTGCGATCAGGGAACCTTTCGTGGGTATCACGACAAACGGAGAGATCCAGACCGGACTCTTCTCGATCCAAGAGACGGGTGTCTCCACGGCACCGGTCCTGGAAGCCGCGCGCAACTTCCTGGGGTCGCTGAGCGATGATCAGCGCGATCGCGTGTTCTTCCCTGTCGATGACTCCGAGTGGCGCCGCTGGGCCAACCAGCACTCCTACCGGAGGCAAGGAGTCTCGTTCGAAGAACTTGATGAAAGCCAGCGCGAAGCCGCGTTCGGCCTGATGAAGGCCGGTCTCAGCGCCAAGGGGTTTCGACGCAGCCGCGACATCATGCGGTTGAACTACACTCTCGGCGAGATCACGGGAAATTTCGCGGAACTGGACGAGTGGTTCTACTACTTCACCGTGATGGGCGAGCCATCGGAGAACCAACCCTGGGGCTGGCAACTCGACGGTCACCACTTGATCGTCAATTACTTCGTTCTAGGGGACCAGGTTGTGATGACACCGACGTTCATGGGCTCGGAACCGGTGATCGCCGAAGCCGGCAAGTACAAGGGGGTCGCAGTCATGCAGGACGAACTTCGGCGGGGACTTGAACTAATTCGTGCACTGGATCCGGCCCAGCGATCCAAGGCGGTGATAGCGCAGTCGAAGCAAGGCAATAACGCACTCGCCCAGGCGTTTCGGGATAACGTCGTCCTAGACTACGCCGGGATCGCTGCGAGCGAGTTCACGGATGCCCAGCGGGACCTCCTGCTCTCCTTGGTGGAGGAGTTCGTGGGCAACATGGACGAAGGTCACGCAAAGGTGAAGATGAACGAAGTCCGAGATCACCTGGACAGCACGCACTTTGCCTGGATCGGAGACCACGGCGACGACAGTCCGTGCTACTACCGGGTCCACAGTCCAGTCGTGCTCATCGAATTCGACCACCAGCGACCGGTGTTCATGCGGTTGCCGAGGGTCCCGACCCTCCAGCATGTGCATTCGGTGATCCGCACGCCGAACGGAAACGACTACGGCAAGGATCTCCTGCGGCAGCACTACGCGAACAGCCACCGCGCGGCGCTGGGCGCAAACCCAGCCGACCACCCCAGTCCCTGAACATTACCGCCAAGCACGGCCCAACCCCGCGGAACGAATGCGCCGGAAGCGCGAAGGCACCCCTCGGGAGCGGAGAGGGTAGCTCCGCGCTTCCAGATCCCACGACAGACCTCCGCGCGGCGAACATGGCGACGCCGACCGGCAGCTTGCCCGCACTGCCTGGAACCCGTGGCGTAGGCTTACGGGCTCGGACCGCTCTCCGGAACCGCCAGGTTCACGTCGTAACGGATAAGATACGGGTGGGGGCCGGCTCCCATCGAAATGCCCCACAGGAAGCCCCGTCCGAACTTCGTGTTGTCGAACGCGTCAGGTCGGAACGCACCCGGAGCCCTGGGAAATGCCTCGGGGAGTTCGCCTACCTTGCGGAAGCCAACACCGTCGAGAGCATGCTGCACGGTCCGTGCCTGCGGTCCGGTGTCCGAAACCAGCGCGGCCACTCCGACGCGATGCGGCCAGACCAGCACCTCGTGCCCACTGTCGAGCACCGGATTGGCGCCGTATTTGACGTACGGCCCATCGGGCCTCTCGGCGATCGCGACCCCCATTTTTGTGCGCCGCGGACCGTTCCGGCCATCCGCGCGCGAGCGGCCCTTGTAATAGAGCCAGTACTTCCCGTCACGCACGATCAGGCAGGCATCGTCGACGCGGTAGCTGTCGAACCGATTCGCGCTCTCGCTGGTTTCGAGGACAGGACTGGTACTCGCACGAACGAACGGACCCATGGGCGAATCGCTGACTGCCAGCCCGATCGCCGTGCGATCACTTGTAGCGTTGTTCTCAAACACACCGTCGTCGCGGCCTGGCGTTGGCTGAACCGCAGTATAGAAGAGATAGTATTTCCCGTCGCTCGCAAGGACGTTAGGGGTGAAAACGCCGTGGGCGTCGAACGCGCCGGCCGGGCCGGTCCCGAGCGCCTTCCCCTGCTCCTGCCAGACGAAACCGTCACGGCTGGTCGCGAACCAGACCTCGCCAGCGTAGCCCGACGGGAACAAGGCGGGATTGCTGCGTTCGTCGACCCTCGTGTACCACAGGTAGTAGGTCTGCTCCACCTGAATCACGTCGCTCGGATCGCGTCGGCAGACGCCCTGCTCAAACCCCAGTCCACGTGCTTCGCTGAAGCGGAACGCTGGCTGCTTCAACTCTGGCAACTCGGGCTCCGCCGCTGGCGATGCTACTACGAGAACACCTGCGGCGAAAGCCTGCAACAGGCACAGCGCACGCGCATTCCCGCGCGCTGCCCCCAGCCTACCTCCCGGCAGCCGCAGCCGACCGCCACTTCCGGCCGGAGAGAGGAACGCAAGGCCTGCGGCCACGACCGGCAACAACCTTCTCGGACTCATCACCCGCAATTCGGCATTCAGAACAGCAGTTTCAGTGCCAGCTGGACATCGCGCGGAGGATTTGACTGGGCTCGCACAACGCCGAACGCCGTCGAGTTGATCGAGGTGACAGGATTCCCGAACTGCGGCCGGTTAAAGGCATTGAACGCCTCCGCCCGGATCTGCAAATTGACTCGTTCCGCGATCTTCAGGTTCTTGAACATCGAGATGCTGAAGCTGTTGTCGCTGTCGCCCCGCAGGTTGGGCATGACTCGCGGGGCATTGCCGAATGTGAAAGGTTCGTTCCGCGAGAAGTTCGACGTATCAAACCAACGATCCAGCCGTTTCGAGTGATTGGTACTCAGCGAGGCGTTTTGGCCGTTCCAGTCCGGGCGGGTACCCGTGAAGGCGCCGTTGGTGTTGCCGCCTCCGATGGCCAACGGAGCTCCGCTCGTGTAGTTGTAGGTGCCGTTGAGCTGCCATCCGCCGAGAATCTTGTCCAGTGCGCCGGGCCGGTCCAGAAACCTCCTGCCGGCCCCAAACGGTAACTCGAACACCCATCCGGCTGTCAGTATGTGCGGCGTGTCGTACACCGCCAAGGCCCGTTCACCCTTCCGGTTCCAGTAGTTCATCAGAGCCCCGGACACGAACGAGTCGCCAGGGAACCCGGTGCGGCTGGCACGGGAGTCGTCGATGTTCTTTGACCACGTGTACGAGCCCACGACACTGAAGCCCTGAGCGAACCGGCGTTCGATCTTCGTCACTAGCGAGTGATAAATCCCCGAACCGTTCGGGGCGTCGCGGTCCGAGACCCCGGTGAACTGTGGGTACGGTCGGAGGGATTGCCCCCGCGTGATAGTCGGTCCGGACAGCCCGCCCCGCTCGATGATTCCGAAGAACGGGTTCGGCACCCGCTGGTTCAGCTGGGAGCCGAGGGACATGTGCTGAGGGTCCAAGGTGTTCCATTCCCAAGTTCCGATGATGTCGATAGCACGGCTCCCGGCGTAGCCGACTTGCCACAGCACGTCACCCGGCAGTCTCTGCTGGATGTCGAAGTTCCAGTGCTGGCTGTAAGGATTCGGGTGTTGCCGACCGACGAAACGGACCCCTACCCCCAAGTCGGTCAGCAGACCCAATGACGACCGAGGCGCAGCGCAGAAGCCGTCAGGGAAGGGATTGCTGAGGCTCAGCCCAGGGGCGGGAGTGATTCCTCCATCGAAGCTCGACGTCACTGGGGTGCTGCAGGTAAAGCCCGGCTGCGGAATGCCCGTGCCGTTAACTCCGCTTCCCCAGCTGTTCCCGAAGAACACTCCGTAGCCCCCGCGAAAGACCGTATCGTTGGCCAGCCTGTATGCGAAGCCGAACCTTGGGCCGAAGTTGTCCAGGTCCCGTTCCCAGTGTCCCCGAGGCAGCCCGTCCACCCCCGGAAAGATGACTCCCCCGTTGATCACAGTGCCGTTCGACAAGGTGCTAGGCGTAGTGAAGTCGAAGTTTCCCGATTCGTTGCGCCGTTCGGTTCTCGGCGTCTCGTAGTCGTAGCGCAGCCCGAAGTTCAGTGTCAGCCGTGATGTCGCCTTATATTCGTCCTGCACGTAGAAGCCGACGTACTTGTTGAGTGCACTGGCGTGCAGCTCGGTCGGATTGTGCGTCCCTCCGGGCAGTCCCAGCAGGAACGTGGCAAAACCCAGCCCGCTGGAGGGGCTTGCCCGAAGAGGGTCGTCCCGGGTGAAGGCAGCACCGAAGCTATAGGTCCCCGTCGAGAAGATGTCAAGCCGCACATTCAGCCAAGCCCCCATCGCCAGGCCGCCGAACTTCCAGGTGTGGTTCCCGCTGATCTTCGTGAAGTTCGCCTTCAGCTCTGCCCGGTGATAGGCGTGCTGCACGAACCGAGTTTGCCCCAGCGCCGACATGCCCGCCGGTGCTAGCCGAGGAAAGCCCTGTGCCCGGCTGCTGTCGGCCAGATATCCAGGGAATCCCAGTTCGCGAACATCGAAGTCGTTTCCAATTGCGTCCCGCAGGAAATTGAACCGGTTGCCCGACGCCACAAACTCGCCGAACATCGAGGGCGAGAACATCTTCGTCAGCTTCACCACCTGGGATGAGTGTTCCTGGTCGAAGAACTGGTTTTGGGCACTGGCAACATTACCGACCCCAAACTCGTTGGGAGTCTCGTTGTTAACGAAGGACCCGGAGTATCTCCCCATCAGCCTAGTCTCAGGGTTCAGGTCGTGATCGGCCCGGATCGAATAATCGTTCTTGCTGTTAGGCCTTGCCCTGCTCGCGAAATAGTTGTTGTTCCCGGTGTTGGCGTCGCCGGCCTGGTTGGGCGCAGGATAGAATTCGGAAGCCGTCAACGCGACAGGGTTGAACCGCGCGGCCGGTACGGCATTGCCTTGAAACTGGTCGCGCAGCCACGCGCCCGGATTGCTCGCATCCTCTCGCGTAGTCAGCGGGTCGAATACGCCGATCATCTGCGCCTGGGCGTCCCGGGTTTCGGAGAAGTCGCCCTGCCTTTGCAGCGATGTGGGAACGGTTCCAGTGAAGGCCCACGGGTTCTTGATCCTCAGAGATTCCAGGCCGAAGAAGAAGAACGTCTTGTTCCTTGCGATCGGTCCGCCTACCGTTCCTCCGAACTGGTTGTAGCGAAGAGCAGTGCGCTCTCTGCCCGCTCGGTTGAGGAAAAAGTTGTTGGCGCTCAGCTTATCGTTGCGCAGGAACTCGTATGCGCTGCCGTGGAACTGGTTGGTTCCCCCTTTCGTCACAACGTTGATCACGCCTCCAGTGGCATTCGCGTGCTCGGCCCCATAGTTGTTCGTCTGGACCTTGAGTTCCATGACCGCTTCCATCTGCGGAGTGTAGTTCGGGCTGTTGAAGCCGACATTGCTATTGTTGCCCCCGTCTAGGAGAAAGGCGTTCTCACCAGGCCGGGATCCGTTGATGGAGAAGAACTGCCAGTGGCTACTGATGGCCGGAGAGTTGGTGGTGTTTCTCGTGATCCGCACTCCCGGCATCAACATCATGAACGTGTACGGATTGCGGCCTTTCGCCGGAAGGTTGTCGATCTTTTCGACCGTCACCACGCCTCCGATAGCATTGCTGGAAGTATCGAGGAGCGGCGCTGTTTCGGTGACATTAACCACTTCCTCGACAGTCCCTACGCTAACCGCAAAGTCGATCGTCGCCGACTGCGCGACCTGCAACTGCAGCCCCGTTCTCCCGATTGGGTTGAAGCCCTCCGCGCGCACGACGATGCGATAGCGCCCGGGATCCAGCAGCGGGAACAAGTATGAGCCGTCTTCGCCCGATTCTGTCTGCCGCCGAATTCCGGTCTCCTCGTTCTCCAGCGAGATGTCCGCGCTGGGAACGACTGCGCCGGTCTGATCGGTGATCGTGCCCTCTATCTGCGAGGTGGCTTGAGCGCTTGCCCTGGACGGCGCCGCGAGCGCAGCCAGTAGCGCAAGAACCAAGAATAGCCCCAACGAATTCGTGTGCCTGAGAGTCATCTGCCCCTGTTCCTTTCCCCAACGATGAACGATGCACACGCTGTCCGAAGTGCACAGCAGCAGCATGTCCATCCTTGAGTACCCCGAGGCTGGGGGAATCCCCACAAGTTTCTTCAAGGTCTCCATGGAATACTCCGGCACCTCTAGGCCGACGACAGATGCTCCAAGTCCCCCAGCAGAGTCGGGAAGCTGCGCACGGGTACGCCCTCGGGCGTGTCACGCTGGACCCGCCCTGCGGCCGGGTCCTCATCCCGGAACAACAGCGGGACAGCTTCCGGCGCATGTGCCATTCCGCCCAATAGGCGAGCATGCAAGAGAAGACCTGGCCGCGCAGAGCGTCCTCGCGGTCGACGTACATCGGGCGGCCCACCGATGATCCTTGCTCAGGCGGAAGGCCCGTTCCGTGCTCACGAGACTCTTGTTGGCCCGCACTCAGGCCTCCGCTCCGAGTACCTCCTTGGATAGGCGGTGCTTAGGATGTAAACGCTATCCCAGTGCGCCTCGACCTCGATCCGCTGCTTGTGGCGCGACCAACTCAGCGAGGCGTCACTCACCTCGATCTCCATCTTCTTGCGGCGCGGGTTCAGGCACGCCAGCGGGCGCCGCCAAAAGCAGTCTGGGCTACAGCTCTCGGCCACCTGATCGGGCACGAGCTTGTCCGGAACGATCAGGGGCTTGGACCGCTGGAGCGGCGTGCGGATGTGTCACGCTCTCAGGGCTGAGATATAGTCCAGGCCAGCCGGGGAGAGATCCTCGAGGATGCGGCCGTGGTGAGCACGCCGCGCTCGCTGACCATCGCCATGCGGGTGATGCCGAAGCGCTTGCGGATCCGTGCGATCGACCACCTCATGGTGGTCGGATCGGCAGTGTTGCAGGCCGCGGGCCCAAGAGCGTTCGACGCAGAGCAGGTCGGAGGGATCCTGGACGGCACGGCCGCCCTTGAGGACGATACGGAGGCCATCGAGGACCTCCGGGGCAAGCGCGAGAGGTTGGCGAGAGTCTTCTCGCGGATGCGGTGGCCTTCGCGCCGGGCCTGGCGGAGCAAAACGGCGGGCTGGTTGGCGCGGATGGGGATGATTTCGATGTGGAAGTCCACGGGCAGATGTCATGGGAACACACCGTTAGATTCGAGCCCCTCGGGATCAGTGGAACCCCTTTGAATCCAAGAGGCTATCGGCCAATCAGGCTATGAGAAGTTCCGGCTAGGCTACCTCCGCCTTCGGTTGCGGGATCTACGTCTGACGCCACGGTATGGCGCAACCGAAGGCGGCTGCTTCCGAATCGTCTTGCCAGGGCTTCCACATTGGCCATGATCTCTAGCAGAGCCTCTGCTGATTCCGCGGCAGAATCTGCCGTTGCGGGCCCGGACGTTGGGGAATCTCTTGTGTCGGCTCTTGGGCGGCTCGACGCAAAGAGTAGAAGGACTTGGTTTCTGACCTGCTCCACCCCAGTGAATACTTCCAGGATGCCTACGACTGGTGACGTGACAGCCGACTCCGGATCGCCCTCCGAGACCGCCTGATGGGAGGTTCGCGCGCCGATGGCCGGCGGGTCCGTCCCGACGAGAACGCTCTGGAACAAGCGTCGGAGTCGGCCCATTGATGCTTGAAGAGCCGAGAGGTGATCTCGGAACATGACGTCAATCAGGGTTTGCGAGCGCTTCGAGCGGCTGGCCGCCGATCCCGGCGGATATTGCTCCACCAAACGACGTAGCGACCACGCGTGGGCCCAGGCCTCGCCGGACAAGGTGACGACCTCCTCAGCATAGGCGCGGACCCTTGCGCCGGGATCGTCCTGGCTTTGGGCCGGGTCTCCGCCATGGTCATGGAAATACGTCTCCAGCCAGTTCCGTAGCGGGAGCCGGTCTCCTGTGATCTGCTCGTTCACGCCATCCACTGCTTCGAAGGACGAATCGACACCCGCGTCGTCAGCATTCTGATGCGCGTCACCACTGCGGTCCAAGGATTCAACAGCCTCTTCGACCGTCCGCAGATCGTGCGTAAACCATGGGAGCGCATCCAGGTCGTCAAGAGCCGCAGTCAGTTCCGACTTGCGTTCGGCAGTGCTGACGATGCCTTGAGCGGTGAGGCCTCCCGTCTCGTTTCGGACAACCTCGATGGGCTCTCCCAAGCAGGCGGCCATGTGGTGCAGAGCATGGCGAACTTCGATCTCGGCAGCCTCCAAGTGGGCCTCGCCGGGCAAGGGAGCAGGTTCCAGCCCGGAGACGATTGCTCGCGGCGGGGTAGGCGGTCGTCTGGAAACCGGGCTCCGCACCATGCGGTAGTGCGGGAACTCCGGCTCAAAGATGCTAGGAGGCAGAGCCGCCGCAGGGATCGACTCGAACTCCTCCGCCACGACCCGCAAGTGCACGACCTCATGCGGCGTCTCGAAACGGATCTCGTGCACCCTGGGCCGATGCGTCTGGGGATCGACCTCCATCAGGAACTCCACCGAAAGATCCTGCCCCGCTCGTCGGGCGGAAAGCCGCAGCACTTCGCCTCCATCGCGGATTCCGGCCCGTTCCAAGATCAGCACGACGCCCTCCCTGTCCGCAAAGGATGCCAGTTCCCTTGTCAACGACAGAGGCTGCCAGTCCCGGCTCTCCAACCACCGCATGAAACCGGTCTCAAGCTGCTCAACCGCCATTCCGTTCTGGTTGAGGTCGACCACGGAGGTCAGTTTGGCAACTCGGCTGGCTTCCCTGACGGCCTGTGGCGCAACTCCGGCGTCATAGATGTAGCCTTTGCTCTGCGCAGGACGATACACCGCATGTCTCAAGGTGCCGGTCGGACCGATCCAGCGGGTCACGGACCGCTTGCCCTTCGGGTCCGAGACGATCTGGAGGCGGCTACTGATCTGCCTTGATCGCGGCTTGATCTGATTGAACTCGACGCTGAACACTTGCCGGACCGATTGCTGGTAGATCTCGGCTTCGGTGCCTTCGACCAAGGCGATGACTTCCGTCGCCTCCGGTATGGTGGGTTTCGAACTTAAGTACCACGCTCCGAACGAGAGAAGCATGAGAGCGAGCCCGACCGAGGCGGCCGGCAGCGAGCGCCCAGAAACGCCGAGGAGGACGCCCGGCTTCGACGCGGCTACCAGTTCCCGGTCAATCTGCCGCGTGCCCGCCGCGATCCGGAGCTTGGTTTCGACAATCCACTGGGGACTTGGATAGTCCTGCCGGTCGAGGACGGCCGAAACGCCTCGGATTGTTTCCTCAAGGTCACCCGCCCGTCGGCGGCATGACCAACACAGCCGCAGGTGTTTCTTGACTGCACACTCCTTCCAAGGCGTGAGCTCTCCGTCCAGGTAGGAAAGCAGTTGCTCGTCACTGCAATGTTTCCGGAACACGTTTCATCACCTTGATCGGAACCGGTCGTCGACCTTGGCGCCGGGCCTTGATGGCCTTCTGAAGCTTCGAAATGGCACGAGCCAGCAGTGTCGCGACTGTCTTGGGGCTGATGCCTAGCTGCTCGGCGATCTCCCGATACTTTAGCGACTGGAAGCGCAGTAGGACAACTGCCTCCTCCCGTTCGGTCAGGACTGAGAAGACCGCTGTCACTTCGTCCAGGTCGGCCAATGTGTCGACTGGCCGGTCGGCGGCAGCACAGGTCTCATCCAGAATGTCACGAGCCACCAGGACCTCGCCACGCTGACGTTGCGAGCGAGCGTGCTTGCGGACTTGGTTCCTGGCCACCCCAAACACGTACGCTGAAGGGTTCTTGATCCTCTCGCCAAGACAGAGCTTTCGGTACAACACCAAGAAGGCATCCTGGACGATGTCGTCAGCGAGTTCGAGCGAGCCGGTCGCGCGGGCAACGTAGCGAAACAACGACGGCCCAACCGATACGAACAGCGACGTTACCAACTCCGACTGTGCCGTGGGCCGCGTTGCCATTTGCTCCAAGGCCGGGCGGAGAGCGCACCCGGACACGCCCACACCTGCTCCATGCTCACGGAAGCTAGCCCTGAATACCTCACCAAGGATAGCAGCGGCCTGCGGCTTCCAGGGTGCAAGAGGAACGAAAAATCAGATCGGAGTGAAGCGAAGCCGCTTGATAGGCTGTCATCCGAAGGTGGCCTCCCTCAAGTGGCAGCCGTCGCTTCAGTTGGTGCTCGCCGTCCGCTCGACTGGCCAAGATTCCGTGGCCGACTTCGGGGTGCTGTCCAGAAACGGGCGCCGGGCACCCTCCATCGTGTGTGTTCCCCGCACGCGTCCTTGTCATGCCGCAAGTCTGTGGTCGAGGGCTCAAGAGAGGATGTCGTCAACGATCTCGCCGTGCACGTCCGTCAGACGCATGTCGCGACCGCTATAGCGGAATGTGAGTCGATTGTGGTCGAGTCCCAGCAGATGCAGGATGGTGGCGTGTAGGTCGTGTATGTGGACCTTGTTTTCGACCGCGAAGTAGCCATACTCGTCAGTCACGCCGTACCGCACGCCGCCCTTGACGCCCCCTCCGGCCAGCCACATCGTGAAGCCGAAGGGATTGTGGTCTCGTCCAGTGGTCCTGTCGAACGCAGGACCGTTCATCTGGGCAGTCGGTGTGCGGCCGAACTCTCCGCCCCAGATCACGAGTGTCGAATCGAGCAGCCCGCGAGACTGTAGGTCCCTCAGTAGTCCCGCGATCGGTTTGTCCGTGGCTCGGGCATTGGCCCGATGCCCCTCCTCCAGGCGTTGATGCTGGTCCCAGCGGGTCCTGCCCAGTCTCGTGGGGGTTAGCACTTCGAGAAACCGAACTCCGCGCTCGACCATTCGGCGCGCCAGCAAGCACTGTCGCCCGAACTCGGCCGTTTCCTCTTGATCTAGGCCATAAAGTGCCTTGGTGGCCCGGGTTTCGCCTTCCAAGTCCAGCAATTCGGGCACCGCGGACTGCATCCGGAAAGCCAGCTCATAGTTCGAAATAGACGCCTCGATCTCACTTGTCGAGCCAAGGTGAGCGACGACCCCGCGGTTAAGCTTCCGAATCAGATCGAGCTTTCCCAACTGCTGGGCTGGGTCCGGTTCCAAAGGCACAATGTCGGCAATCGGATGTTCGCCGCGGCGAAACAGTGTGCCTTGGTAGGACGCCGGCAGGAAGCCGCTACCGAAGCAGTCCATGCCGCCCGGCGGGATTACGCCGCTGTCCAGTACAACGAACCCGGGGAGGTCGTTGCACTCGCTCCCCAGTCCGTAGGTTACCCACGCGCCCATGGAAGGGCGCCCCTGAAACCCAGAGCCGGAGTGAATGAAGTAGTTGGCAGCGGTGTGCTCGGAATGGTCTGCTACGACCGAGTTGACCACGCACAGTTGATCCGAGCACTTGGCCACGTGAGGAAAAATCTCGCTGACCCATTGGCCGGACTCCCCATGCTGGCGAAATTCGAAGGGCGACCCGAAGACCCTGTCCGAGATGTTAAACACCGTCGTGGGAAGTTCGGGAAGCTGGATGGGCCGGCCGTGCTCGATTCGAAGTCTCGGCTTGGGGTCGAAGGTGTCCATCTGGCTGGGGCCGCCGTCCATGAATAGAAAGATGACGCTCTTGGCCTTTGCGCGGAAGTGCGGGGGACGGGCTGCCATCGGGTGTGTCAGTCTGGCGGATTCGGAACGGGCGCTCTCTTCGGCAGCCATCACGGCCAATGCGAGGCCGCCGAAGCCGTTGGCGCTACGGGTGAGCCATTGCCTGCGTGTCACTGGCCTCTGGTCTCCAACCGGGATTCCTTGATGGCGTTGCCGTCTGCTCACACGGCGCCAGCCTGTACTTGAGATGCCATGGTCACGGGAAGAAACCGCATCAATCTCTCGGCTTCAAGATTCTGGGTGCGAAGAATCGGGGCCCTTCGAACACGCCAGCGCTCGCCCAGCCGATTGACGGAATGAGCGATACCATCTTCGCAGGCGGTGTGGTGAATCGTTCTGAAATACCTGCTGCCGTCCAGATCACCACCAGCGCGGTCCAGCGCGTTCCTACATGAAATAGATTGCTTGAAGCTCGCTCGGAGCGCGTCAGCGGGGGAGCGGTGCCAAGCGACATTCTCAAGCTCCGAACCGTCCAGTGGAAAGCCTAGAGAATGGGACGGCCTCAGATTGCGGAGTTGGATCGGCGCGGTCTGGCCCATTGAGGCCGAAAGCAGTGAGAGCCGCACCCGCGTTTCAACCGAGCGCCCACACCGAAAGTTCGTGCTTCGAGCCATGTGCTCGACCATGAATGCGGCCGAAGCCGGCACGAAGGGAACTTCCTTCGACAGGATCACCATTGTCAAGAAGTACCTTGGGAAGGACCCCTTCCCTACAACTTCCTTCGAATCGAACGCAGAGAGTGCCGCCGGGGCGGGTCAAGGCTGGAATAGGCTTGGGAGATACTCATCGGTGAAGGTGATGGCACAAATCGCATCCGTTAGCTCTGGATTCTTGCCAACGCAGTTCGAAAATCCCCGCAGTTCCCGCGCAGAAGCCTCACGTTGCCAACACGGACGGCCGGGTCGCGAGAGTTCCTGGAGGCTCCCGCGCAGTACTGGTGAAGGGACGCTGTTATGGCTGGTTCACGTTCGACCCAACCATGAATCGCCCGGCGGCCGATAGCTATGGCGGCAACGTTCCGATCTCGGGTGCCACCACCAGCGAGTCGACAGTGCGACTCTGCAATTCGCCAAGGGCCCACCAGGTGGCACCTCGCTAGCCGTGTAGGTATGCCAACAACACGCGCCGCAAGGGTCGTCTTCGGAGAATGCAAACGATTCGACCCCTGCGTCTCTGTTGCTTGAAGCAATGTGGCCAGTTTGATTGCACATTCCTTTCAAGGCGCGAGCTCTCCGTCCAGGCCGGAAAGCAGCTGCTCGTCACTTCAATGTTTCCGGAACACACTTCGCCCCGCTGACGTTGCGTGCGAGTGTGCTAGCGGATTTGGTCCTGGCCACCGCAAACGCGTACGCTGAAGGGTTCTTGATGCGCTTGCCAAGATAGAGTTCTCGGTTCAACGCCAAGAAGGCATCCTGGATGATGTCGTCAGTAATTCCGAACGAGCCGGTTGCGCGGGCAAGGTACCGGAACAACGACGGCCCGACCGAGACGAACAGCGACGCTACAAACTCCGACAATGCCGTGGGCCGCGTTGCCATTTGCTCGGATGCGGGGAGCAGAGCGCACCCGGATCCGGCCACACCTGCCCTTTGCCCACTCTTGCTCCGATATTTCACCAAGCACAGCGGCGGGCTGCGGATTCCGACGAAAAAGACGCTGATTCCAAAGTGAGAGAATCATCCGCACGGAGCGGGAATAATGGGCAGTGCGGGGCCAGTTTACGGTTGGAATGTCCCGCCGGGGCCAAGGAACGCCGGATTCCAGCCGGGATCCGCGCCTGCACTGCAATTCATGCCGACCGGCGACAAGATGGCCGGAACTGATTCACCCGATTCTTCGAATTGGGAGATTGTGGAGCCCGAGAGTCAGCCTCGGCAGCCGCGTCAATCTGGCTGCTGCGGCTGCATCGGTTGCCTGGTGGTGCTCGTGACCCTCGCCATCGCCTTCTTTGCCATCGGTGAACTGGGATTCGCAGCCATTGGCGCCGTGCTCGGGACACCCGAGATCCTCGTTTTCCTGCTGGCGGGTGTTGCCTTGTGGGCAGTGCTTCGCATCCTGGCCCGGCTGGTCTCATGACCGGTCCGGAGCATCTCGCAGACGGACTTTCGCTCGTTGCATGGGTCGTCCCGGCCAGTGCGCCTCGCTACGGCAGCAGGGAGTCCGGAGCTTTCCGGACGGACCGGCGCACACCAGGCGCCGGCCGGTCGAATGTAATGCTCTTGACCAGGGCGAAGACCGGCGTGCCTTCGACCAGCGCCAGGTCCTTCACTGCATCCCGAGTCACGCGCGCCCTCAAGCGGCCCCCACCGATCCCAACCAGCACTTCGGCAAAGGCCGTCTCAGGATCCTCTACCACTCGCTCGACGGTCCCGGAGAGAATATTGCGCACGCTGATCGATTCGGGCTTGGCTGTTGCCAATGCGACATCACGAGCCCGAATCCGCAATCTGACCTCGTCCCCAGGTCGAAAGTCGGCAGCTGGGATCACGATCTCCTGTCCGTGGTGATCCAGGCGCGTCATGCGCAGAGACGGATCCTGGTCGGATACCCGAGCACGCAACACGACACCCGTCTCGTAAAGATCGTTGCCTAGATCCAAGTCCATCCGTTCCAGCACTTGGTGGACTGGCCCGCTACAGACGTTCCTGCCCCTGGAAATCACGATCATCGTGTCGGACAATCGGGCCACTTCCCGGATGTCGTGACTGACGTAAAGGATCGGGACAGAGAGCTCTTGGTGCAGCCCCTCGAGGTACGGCAGAATCTCTTCCTTGGTTCCCTGGTCGAGCCCGGCAAGCGGCTCGTCCATCAACAGCAGACGCGGCTGCGAAAGCAGGGCGCGGCCGATCGCGACGCGCTGGCGCTCACCTCCTGACAAGTCGCCAGGCGATCGCTCGACTAGGTTGGCAATCCCGAGTAGGTCGATGACATCGTCGAAGCCCAGGACGGGTTGCGTCTGAGCCCGGCTTCTCCGCTGAGTTCCATACAACAGGTTCCTCCGGACGGACAGGTGGGGAAAGAGGCTGGCCTCCTGAAACACGTATCCGACTGACCGCTGGTATGGCTTGCGAAAAATCCGCTCGGAATCGTCTTGCCATACTTGACCGCCAACTCGGAGCTGTCCCGGCAAGTGCCGCAGACCAGCCAGGCACCGCAGGATCGTGGTCTTTCCACACCCCGAGGGCCCGAATATGGCCGTGATCCCGAGCATCGGGGCGCGGAAGGAGACATCGAGGTCGAACTCGCCGAGAGAACCCTCGAAACGAGCTTCTATCGCATCAGGGCCGGCCATCAGGTCTGTCCCTTTCCCGACCTGCGCTGCAAGAGCATCATCGACAGGATCACGGCGAACGAGAACACCAGCAAGCCCCCCGCAAGCACATGCGCCTGAGCCCATTGAAGGGTCTCCACGTATTCGTAGATCGCAATCGAGAGCACTCTGGTCTCGTCCGGAATGCTGCCGCCGATCATGAGGACAACCCCAAACTCGCCGATGGTGTGCGCGAAACCGAGAACGGCTCCCGTCACGAGACCGGGGCGGGCAAGCGGCAGGGCAACGGTCCAGAATGCGTCCCATGGAGTCGCGCCCAAGGTCGCCGCGGCCTCCAGCGGGCGGTCCCCGAACGCTTCGAATGCGTTTCGTATCGGCTGGACGACAAACGGAAACGAATACACAACGGAACCCAAGACGATGCCTTCGAACGAAAACGCCAGGGATCGGCCACCAGCCAATCCAGCGAGCCACCCGCCCGGACCTCCCGGTCCAAGCGCGATGAGCAGGTAGAATCCCAGAACGGTCGGCGGGAGGACCAGCGGCAAGGCCACGACCGCAGCAACCACTTCCTTCCAGCGCGCGCCGGACCGCGCAAGCCACCAGGCCACTGGCGTGCCCAGCAGCATCAGCAAGAAGGTCGAGCAAGTCGCCAGTTCGAGGGTGAGCCGGATGGGCGACCAAATCTCTGCGGCATCGAGCATCGCCGGCTCACTTTCCGTGGCCGTAGCCGTACTTGTCCCGGACGGCGTCGGCCTCCGGCCCCCGCAGGAACGCGAGGAACGCCGAAGCCGCTGGATTGGAAATGCCCCTCCTCAAGAGCACCGCGTCCTGTGCGATCGGGGAGTGCAGACTGTCCGGCACGAGCCATTGCGAACCACTCGAGAGGCGCGCGACCTGGGAAAGCGCCACCAAGCCCACCCGGGCATTACCGCTGTATACGAACTGGAAGGCCTGAGCGACATTCAGGCCACGAACAATACGCGCCTTGACCTGCTCGTAGCTGCCGAGGTTCTTGAGGGTCTCGACCGCCGCCGCGCCGTACGGTGCTAGGACAGGGTCGGCGATGGCAAGCTTCGCGAACTCCCCGCCACGCAATGTCTCCGGGCCAGCTATCAGGTCAACATCCATGCTGAACAGTACGATTCTGCCTTGTGCATAGGTAAATCGGCTGCCCGTGACACCTAACCCTGCCTCAACGGAAATTCTCGCCCGCTCTTGATCGGCAGCGAGGAAAACATCGTACGGCGCACCCTGCGAGATCTGGGTGTAGAGCTGCCCCGTTGAACCAAAGCTGAAGATCACTTGATGCGCAGTCGCCGCCTCGAACGCGTCGCCGATCTCGATAGCGGCATCACGAAAGTTCGCGGCGGCGGCGATCCTGGCGTCCGCACCAGCAACGGGACCAGCGGCGATCGCCGAGCCCAATAGGACTCCTACGGAAAGGGTCGCGGTAGGACCGAGACTGCGCTGTCTCACCACCTTGCATGGAACCTTCAAGACCACACTTGGAATCCATCAGTGTACGGCACTGCCTGCAAGGCTGACTCTGGCGGCGCAATGATGTTCGACGGCGGCCTGAGGCAAGTCAGTTGACCGAGGAATGGGTCCCCGTGTCGCCGCACGTCACCTCGGACGTGCGGCGCCGCTAGGAGAAGCGGGGGGGCGCGTCCAGTACCTTCGACAGGTGACGAGTGTCGCAAACCGTCAGCGTGTGTGCATGCTGACGGATTCGAAAGGGATGCTTGACGTTCGGGGACAGGATGAGATTGCGTCCCCGAGGGTACAATCCTCGAAAGGCCTCGACCCCGGAAAGCCTGACATGCTCCGGGTTCAGCTTGCACTCCACGGCGTCTACGTGCCCATCACTCCTTCGAATGACGAAGTCCACCTCGCGTCGGGACTTGTCTTGCCAATAGAAGAGACTCCCGTCATCGAAGAGGAAACGGAGTGTGTCCAACACCAGGTGTTCCCAAAGTATGCCTCGATCTTCCGGCCGGAGGCTCGTCCAACCCTTTTCGAAGGAAACGAGTCCTGTATCGAAGCCGTAGCATTTCGGCCGGGCGACAATTTCCCGTTTCCCAGCACCATGAAAAGGACGCAGTAGATGCAATGTATGCGTGATCGCCATGGCTTCGATGTGTGCCCTGACCGTGGGGCGACTCAGCTTGCATTGCGTCGATAGCCGGTTCAACTCCAGCTGGCCGCCGCTTTGTCTCAAGAGCAGTCGAAAGAGTGTCTGGAAGCCTTGGCGGTTGCGGACATGAAATAGCTCCTGGATGTCACGGGCGTAGTAACTGTCAAGCCACTCGTTGAAGAAGTCGGGAGACGGACTCTCCGAAAGGAGACTCTCTGGCAACCCGCCGTGCAGCAGCCGCTGACCAATATCGCGAGCGCCGAGCCAGTCGACGCACTCCTCCCAGAGCACCGGTTGCAGGTGGACCGAGTGCTTGCGACCAGTCAGAGAATCCCGGAACTTCTTCGTAGCGGCTAGGGTCGAAGAGCCCGTTGCCAACACTCGCAGGTGGGGATACTGGTCGGCGGTGACCTTGAGCAACCGGCTCGGGTCGGCCAGAACATGCACTTCGTCAAAGATCAGTACCGTTCCCGGCATCTGGCTTTCGAGGAACAACTCCGGATCTCGGAGCATTCGAGCAGTGGAGGGGAGATCGCAGTTGACGTAGTTCGAATCCGGGAGCATCTGGGCGAGCGTGGTCTTTCCGACCCTTCGGACGCCTGACAGCCACACGATAGTCCGATCAGACCAGGCACGATTCATGCGCTGCAGCCATATTTCACGACCAATGAAATTCATACGTTCCATATAGACGTCCAAATGGAAAGTATGGTTTCACTAATTCGATGCAGGGTCGATTCGGCCGGTCTGGCTGGATAGAGTCCGAGACCGGTCATTCAATCGGGTTTCGGTTGTGGCACCCGTGCATGCCATTCCATGTGGATTAAGTGCAACCGGTGCCAGGTTGTTGATCCCGCAGTCAGGCGGAATCGACCTGTCCCGGTGGAACAGACAATCGCGCCCGCCTCGGCTACCGCTGTGGGATCAGCACGGCCGCTCGGGACCGTAACGCTGATGGCGACCCCAATTCGCCGGTATTCAACTGTGGCATCTTGGGGTGCTCTGCCTGGCCTGGAACGCCAGGGATCCCTTCTCTTGGCGCGCACTGAGTCCGCGACGGCGCAGCCCTCCCCCCTACCAGTAAGACCCGATCCAAGACGCGACGTGCGGCATATCGACGGGCGGCCGTTTCAGTATGGCCTCTTCCCTGATGTCGGTACCCAGTCCCGGTCGATCGGGAATCTTCAAATAGCCGTCGGCGTACTCGATCGGTTCAGTAAGGATCTCGTTGTAGTGATCAAGATATGGATAGAAGAATTCCTGGACGATGCAATTTGGGATTGACGCGTCCAAGTGCAGACTCGCGATTGTGGCGATCGGTCCGTTGGCATTGTGTGGCTGTACGGCAACGTAATAGGTCTCTGCCATCGCCGCAATCTTCTTCAGCTCCAAGATTCCGCCCGCGTGGCAGATATCGGGCTGAATGATCCGTGCAGCCTGCTTTTCGAGCAGTGGGCGGAACTCCCAACGGGTATATAGCCTTTCCCCGGTCGCGACCGGGAGGTTGATGGCGCGCTGCACTTCGGCCAAGGCGTCGACGTTATCCGGGGGAATCGGCTCCTCGTAGAAGAATGGATCGTAGGGTTCGAGCTTTTGCGCCATGCGAATCGCGCTCCACATGTTGAAGCGCCCGTGGCACTCGATCATCAGGTCCACATTGGGGCCAACCGCTTCGCGGACGGCTTCGACACAGGCGATCGCAAACGTCTCTTCTTCTCTGGAAATCACTTGGCCACCGAAACGAAACGGGTCCCACTTCATCGCGGTGAAACCGGCGGAAACCATGTCCTGGGCAGCCTCCGCGATGCTTTCTGGGGTGTCCTCGATGCGATGTTCTGTCACCGACTGCTGAAAGGCCCAGGCGTTGGCGTAGGCGCGGACGCTGTCACGAACCCTGCCGCCCAACAGCTCATAGATCGGCACGCCGAGTTCCTTGCCTTTGATATCCCAGAGCGCCTGCTCGATCCCGCTCAATGCGCAGAGAGTAATGAACTGTCCGTACCAAAAGGTTTGCTTGTACAGCGAATTCCAAATGTGTTCAACCTGAAACGGGTCCTTGCCCACCAGAAAGTCCTTCATCGACTGGAGCGCCGCCACAATCTCCTTGTGATGCTGCTCGGCACTGCATTCGCCGACTCCAGTCACCCCTGTGTTCGTGTGAATCTTCACGAAGAGCCAGTTGCCATGTTCTCCGTACGTTTCAAGGATCCTCAGGTCGGTAATCTGCAAGATGGTCTCCCTCGGGCAAGTCGCCGCGCAATCGGGCCACAGTGTCAGGAGGCGTCAGGCGTTGGCACGTGACCGCCCTATTCTTGCAGAACGAGTGATGTCGACAATCGCTGCCACCACGCATGTCAACGGTCTCAGTACCCGTGACCTTGTGGTCGAGGCACCACGTCGCTGGAAACAGCCTTGCTTCGTCACGACCCGGATATCGGGATGGCCGGAATTCTCCGCGGCACAGTCACGGTACTGGACGGCGGGGGTGGCCTACACTCAGCTATTGGTTTGCAGGTCCAGCGCATAGTGTTCCCGCGAATCCTTATCCGCTTCGTGCTCGCCGGATTGCTGGTTCCGATCACGCTGTGGGCGGACCTGCAGTTTGCGGAAGTGGCCGAGGACGCGGGCATTGCATTTCGCCATGTCGCCTCCAAGACCGCCGAGAAGTACTTGGTCGAGGCCATGGGCGCGGGGGTCGCGACGCTGGACTTCGATGGGGATGGCCTTCTCGATGTGTACTTCGTGAATGGAGCCGACCTGCCCAAGCTCAAGCGCGGCACACCGGACGCCAAGTCCGACCGACGCTATTGGAACCGCTTGTATCGCAACACCGGCGACTGGAGATTCGTGGACGTGACGGAGCAGGCGGGCGTTGCTGGTCATGGCTACGGCATGGGGGTCGCGGTCGCGGACTATGACGCTGATGGCGACCCCGACCTGTTTGTCTCCAACTTCGGACCGGACGCTCTGTTCCGCAACGAGGGTAACGGCTCGTTTCGAGAGGTTAGCGACGACGCCGGGATCGAAGGGACTGATTGGTCAACCGGGGCCGCCTTTCTGGATTTCAACGGAGACGGCTGGCTCGACTTGTTCGTATCGCGCTACCTGGAATGGAGCTTCGATGAAAGCAAGCCGTGCGGCGAGGCCCTCCCGCAGCGGCGGTCGTACTGCCACCCACGCGTCTTCTCTCCGGCACGACACTCCCTCTACCGCAACCTGGGTGACGGGCGCTTCGAGGACGTGTCTACAGCAACCGGGATCGCGGCGCACCCCGGCAAGGGTCTGGGCGTGGCGGTGAACGACTTCGACGACGACGGCTGGATAGACATCTTCGTCGCGAACGACTCGTACCCGCAGCAACTGTTCCACAACATGGCCGGCAAGCGCTTCGAGGAGATGGCCGTCACGACCGGCTCCGCTTACGACGCTGAAGGACGGGAATACGCTGGGATGGGAGTCGTCTGGGCCGACTATGACCGCGACCTGCGGCCCGACCTACTGGTCAACGCGCTCGGGCGGCAGGGATACTGGCTCTACCGCAATGAGGGTGCTCGCTTTGAACCCGTCTCCGACGTAAGCGGCCTGACGGCGCTCTCCGAACTCCGCTCCGGTTGGGGAATGGGTCTGGTCGACTTCGACAACGACGGCTGGCGCGACCTGATTGTCGGACAGGGCCACGTGATGGACGACATCGGCCTGTCCGACGAAGCGCTGGCCCACAACGAGCCCCTCATGCTCGCCCGCAACCTGTTCGGACGCTTCTACGATGTCTCCCGCCAGGCCGGGGCTGTGTTCCAGCGGCCCTTCCCAGCACGTGGCATTGCGTTCGGGGACCTGGACGGCGACGGCAGGGTTGATGCAGCTGTCAACGTCAACGACGGCCCCGCACTCGTCCTGCGGAACGTGTCCAACGCTGGAACAGGACTGACCGTACGACTCGTGGGGACCGGCCGCAACCGCGATGCCGTAGGTGCCATCGTTCAAGTCAAGAATGGCGAAGGCGTCGAGCAACGCGCCTTCCGGGGGGGCGGCGGCAGCTATCTTTCAGCCACCTCGCCCGACATCCATTTCGGCCTTGGCGAGAGCGGCCTGTGCGAACGGATCACGGTCCGGTGGCCGGACGGATCGACGCAGACTGTGACTGCCCCGGATGATCCACTCGTGGTCGTGCGGCAAGCCGCGCACCCGGAAGGCCAGCCAAACTGATCTCGGCACCACCTGTCACTCGGGCACAGGCCACCATTCCTGGAGGGACGCGTGCAACTCTTCTACAAGGTCCTGCCTTTCTGTGGCCAGGTTCCTGGTTTCGTGCGGATCCTCAAGCACTTGGTACAGTTCCGGGTCCGCGCTGAACCAAGGAGGGACCGTGTTGCGATTCGTCAGCGTCACCTCTTTGTTGACGTTGTACGGGAGAATCAGCTTCCAGCCGTCCTCTTGCACGACAGAGCGGTACTTCAAGTTGGCAACCGGCCTCTCTAGGTCTACGGAGGTGTGGGCAAATTCCTCAAGGAAGATCCGATCCCTCTCCGCCAGCGCGGGGCGGTCCAGCAGGTCGATGCCAGGCAAGTCTGCGCGCGGATCGATGCCGACAGCCTGCAGAATCGTGGGAACGAAGTCGATGCTGCTGGCGAGGGTCCTGTCATCACGCCCGGGCGCAACCCTGCCCGGCCAGCGGATCATGATCGGGGATCGCACGCCGGAATCGTATGGGGACATCTTCCCCCGCATCGTCCACTGCTCGGTTTGCTCATCTGACTGGAGCCAGCCGTTGTCGGCGACGTACAGCACAATCGTGTTCTCGGACAGGCCGTTGTCGTCGAGGTAGTCGCAGAGCTGGCCCACGGTCTCGTCCAGCCACGCCACCATGGCAAGGTATCCGGCAACGGCCCCGTCCCGACCCGGTTGCCTGTACCTTGCCAACAGCCGCTCCGGCGGATTGTGCGGTGTGTGCGGCAAGAACGGCGCATACCAGACAAAGAACGGTTGTGCAGCCGCGGGTTCGGCGGCTCGATCGCCAGGTGTCTCGGACTCTGGCCCGCCGGCACCAGAACCACGGGTGGACTCGATGAATTCGAAGATCGGATCCATCCCCTCGCGACCGATCACGAGACCGACGTCGCCGTGCCGGCCCCGGCGGGTGACGTCCCCGTGGGTCATGGCTGCGGTGAACCCGTGGTCCAGCGGATTGCCTTCCCACCACTTGCCTGACTGATGACTGGCATATCCGGAGCGTCCCAGGAGCTCGGCGATATTGTCATTCCTGGCAAACACCGCTTCCATCGCGGCCCGGCTGGCAGGATCCCGCGAACTTCTCGGCCGCACTGCCGGCGGGTCGTTCCCGGTGATTCCGTGCTGGTGGGGATAGAGCCCTGTCGCGATGGTGGCCAGGCTTGGCCGGCAGAGCGGAGCCGGAACGTAGCCGCGGGTGTACACCATGGACTGCGACGCGAGCCGATCCAATGCTGGTGTCCGGACATCCGGACTGCCCATGAACCCATAGTCTGTCCACCCGTGGTCGTCGGAAATGATGAGAACGATGTTCGGGGGCAGTTCCGGCTCCGCGGAGGCTCCGCAACCCAAGGCCGCAACTGCGGTGCCCAGAACCGCAAGCACTTTCGGCACCACGGGGCCGCGTCTTCCGGAGCGAATCTTCGAGTTAAGCAATTCAGTAGCCTTTCTGCTTGTCGACAACATTGTGCAACGGGAGACCGTCGGCAAATCGCTGGATGTTGCTCTTGACGATGCCGAGCATGCGGCCCCGATCCATGTCGGAGCGTCCGGCGATGTGCGGCGTGATGATGACGTTCTCCATCTTCCAAAGCGAGTGGCCCTTCGGCAGCGGCTCGGGGTCCGTCACGTCAACGCCCGCACCGGAGAGTTTCTTCGAGTCAAGTGCCTTGACAAGCGAGTCCAGGTCGTAGGTGCCACCCCTGCTGACGGCGATGAAATATGCGCCGTCCTTCATTGCCTCGAACTGACTCGGCCCGATCATCTTGTGGCTCTTTGGGGTGTGTGGTACGGCCATGAAGATCACGTCCGCGTCACCGATCACGGTGTCCACCATGTCCGGCTTTACCACTTGCTCGACATAGGGAAGATAAGCGATATCCTCGGGATCGACGCCGACCACCTTCATGCCATGAGCCCAGGCCCGGATGGCGATCTGCAAGCCGATCCCTCCCATTCCGATTACGAGCGCCCGCTTACCATTCAGTTCGACCAGCGTGTATGGTCTCGACATCCAGTTCTCGTCGGCTTGTCGCTCCATGAAGGTCGGCAGGAACCTGGTGAGCGTGAGTAGCATCGCCATCGCGTGGTCCGCGATCTCGGGGCCTTGCACGATCTGGTTGTTGGTCAGGACGATGTCGCTGTTCGCCAAATCGTCGGATCCAGACTTGTGGAGCACCTGCTCAACGCCAGCACTCAGGGTCTGCACCCAGCGGAGCTTCTTCCCTGCCCTGACGAGCTCGGGAGTGATGTTGCCGATGTAGGCGTCGGCGTCGCCGATTTCGCCCATGGCAGTGTCGGAACTCACCCGTACGAGCTTGACCTTGCCCGAGGCGGACTGCCAATCGGCGATGGTTTCGGAACTTTGTCCCGCAACGAGGATCTTGAGGGATTGCGCTCCGCAAAGGGAGACGGAAAGGATACCTAGGGCGATCCAGCGGATCATGGGATTAACCTCCTGCGGGAAAGATTGTACCGGAATGGCTACGCTTCACCCAGCCATCCGCCTAGGCGAGCATCTTGCTGACGACCGTGCCTCCGACATCCGTCAGCCGAAAATCGCGGCCCGCGCTGCGGTAGGTCAGGCGCTCGTGATCAAGGCCCAGGCAATGCAACAAGGTGGCTTGGAGGTCATGGACATGAACAGGATCCTCGGCAACGGTCAAACCGAGTTCGTCTGTCTTGCCTACGGCCTGGCCGCCCTTGATTCCGCCGCCGGCCACCCACAGGCTGAATCCGTCCGCATGGTGGTCCCGACCGATGCTTGCCGGATCGGACGGGTTGCGCCATTCAGCGAGCGCCGTCCTGCCAAACTCCCCGGCCCAGATCACCAGCGTTTCGTCCAGAAGCCCCCTTTGCTTGAGGTCCTTGACAAGCGCTGCGGCAGGCTGGTCCGTTGTCCGGCACTTCTGGCTCAGCCCCTTGTCCAGGTTGGAGTGATGGTCCCATTGAGCGTGCTGGTTCAGGACGAACCGCACTCCGCGCTCGACCAGCCGCCGTGCAAGCAGGCACGTCGTGCCATAGGCTCGAGTCTCCTCCGCGTTGAGCCCGTACATCTCGCGAACCGACTCGGGCTCGTCGGAGATGTCAATCAACCCCGGAGCTTCAGCCTGCATTCGGAAGGCCAGTTCGTAGGCCCCGATGCGCGACGCGATTTCGGCATCACCGGTACGCTCGAGCTGCTCCTGGTTGAGTTCCCTGATCATGTCGAGGTCCTGCCGCTGCATCGACGGCGTGACGCCGCGGGGGTTCGACAGGTGCAGGATCGGATCCCCCTGGTTCCGCAGCAACACGCCTTGATAGTTCGATGGCAGGAAACCGTTGGTCCAGTTGCCCGTGCTGCCCTGGGTCGAACTGCCGGTCTTGAGCACCACGAACCCCGGCAGGTCACGAGACTCGCTTCCCAGGCCGTAGGTCACCCAGGACCCGAGGGTCGGCCGGCCCGGGATGGGGCTGCCGCTCATCAAGAGCGACTGGCCGGGATGGTGATTCACCGACTCGCCGTGCATCGATCGCACCAGGCAGATGTCGTCCGCGATCGTCGCGATGTGGGGCAGCCATTCCGAGATCTCCAGTCCGGACTGGCCCGCCGGATGAAACTTGCGGCGGCTGGCCAGCACCTTCGCGGTCGGCTGGATGAACGCGAGCTGCAATTCCTTCGCCAGCGATTCCGGCAGGGGCTTGCCATTCCATTCGTGCAGCTTGGGCTTCGGATCGTAGAGGTCGATCTGGCTCGGAGCCCCCGCCTGGAACAGGAAGATCACGTTCTTCGCCTTGGGCGCGAAATGGCCTGCCCGCGGCGCCATCGCCTCCGCTGGATCCGTGGCCGCGCGCCCCTCGATGCCGAACAGGTGCGCGAGCACGCCAAGACCCAAGCCATACAAGGACCGGTCAAGAAAGTCCCGGCGGGTCTGGATCGTGAAGAAATCGCGCGCGTTCATGGGCGTGTCACAAATTCGTCGAGATTCATCAGCACCCGTCCGACTCCGGCCCACACCGCCAATTCGGTTAGGGGAACCCCTTCGACTGACGGTAGCCCATCAACGGCGTCGGGCCGGACGGCAACCTCGTCCCGCCTCTCGGAGACGTATCGGGAGAACCGGTCGAGCTCGGCCTCGGTCGGCTTGCGGCCCAACGCGAACTGGTAGGCACGCTCGAGGCGTTTCCGGAACGACTGCGACTCCGCGCCCGCCAGGACTCGGAGCGCGAGCGCCTGCCAAGCTTCGGCGAATGTCGGGTCGTTCAGCAGGTTCAGCGCCTGCAACGGAGTGTTCGAGCGGTCGCGCCGACAGACGGGAGTGCGGAACTCCGGCGAATCGAAGTTCATGAGGAACGGATGCGGCTGGGTCCGCTGGAACTGGATGTACATGCCGCGCTTGTAGCGATCGCGCCCGGGACTCGGGACCCAGTCCGTGCCTCCCGCCTTCAGGCCGGTTGTACCCTCGGGCATGGTTGGCCGGAAGCTCGGGCCGCCGACGTCGTGGTGCAGCAGGCCAGCCGCCAGCAGCGCGCGGTCCCAAATCAGTTCAGCTGGAAGCCTGAGTCGCTTCTGCCGGGACAGGAGAACATTTCCCGGATCTTCCGCAGACTCGTCCCCCGGCGCCGCCGATGACTGCTTGTAGGTCTCCGAGGTCACGATGAGACGATGGATGCGCTTGATGTCCCAGTTGGAGTCGCGAAACTCGGCTGCCAGCCAATCCAGCAGGCGAGGATGACTCGGCTCCTCCCCCTGAATCCCGAAGTCATCGGACGTGGCGACGAGCCCGCGTCCGAAGTACTCCTGCCAGATCCGATTCACCGCGACCCTCGCGGTCAGCGGGTTCTGGGGGGCGAACAGCCACCGCGCCAGGCCCAAGCGGGTGGGCTTCGCCTCGGTTCGACCTGGCAGCGCCGCGGGCGTGGTGGCGCTCACTTCGATCCCCGGGCGGTCCCAGCTACCGCGGACACGCAGAAACGTGGGCTGCTGCTCCCGCCGTTCGTCAACCACCCGCGCCTCGCTGAGGAGCGGGTATTCGCTGTTGAGCTGCTTGATCTTGCGCAGCGCCTCGGGAAACCCCAGTTCCTTGTACTTGTCATTGCCAGCGATCAGGCCATAGGCGCGCAGGAAGTAGTAGGTGACCTCGTTCGCCTGCCGCCAAGTCCGTTCGGACGGAGAAGTGCGCACGATCTGCTGCCCCCCGTCCGTGTTCAATCCGAGTTCCTGCCAAATCAGGTCCCAGTCCAGGTAGACCCCGGGCGATGCGCCCGCCTTGAGGCCGTTCCGTTCCCAGTCAGCCTGCAGGGCGGGCACGTTGTACTCGTCAAGGATTGCCTGGTGCTTCTCACGGTACTCGTCGACGCTCCTCAGGTAGGGACCCAACTCGCCCTGAAGCGGGGCGTAGATACGTGCTTCCCGGAGATTGTCAAAATACGCGAAGAGCTCGTAGAACTCGCGCTGGGAAATCGGATCGTACTTGTGGTCATGGCACTGGGCGCAGCCGACGGTCAGTCCCAGCCACACCGTGCCGAACGTGCTGGCGCGGTCAATCGTCTCGTCAAAGGCGTACTGCGCGGGATTCACGCCCCCTTCGCGGTTCCTGAGAGTGTTCCGGTGAAATCCGGTCGCAACCCGCTGCTCGAGCGTGGCGTCCGGCAACAGGTCGCCGGCGATTTGCTCGATCGAGAAACGGTCGAATGGCATGCCGCTGTTGAGAGCGTCGACCACCCAGCGCCGGTAGCGCCAGGCATGCGGACGGGTATAGTCCTTGGCATAGCCGTCCGAGTCCGCGTAGCGAACCTGATCGAGCCAATGCATCGCCTGTTTCTCTCCGAAGTGCTGGGAAGCGAGCAACCGGTCCACGAGGCGTTGATAGGCGCCTTCTCGGTCGTCAGCAAGAAACGCGCGCTGCTCGTCGAGCGTTGGAATCAACCCCGTCATGTCGACCGACACTCGCGTGAGAAGCTCCGATCGAGCCGCCCGCGACGCGGGCTCGAGCCCCTCCTGACGCAACCTCTCTCGAACAAAGAAATCAATTGGATTCCGACCTGTAGGCACGTCTGGGCGACGGATCGGCTGGAAGGCCCAGTGCTGGGAGTCCCCAGCATCGTCGGCTGCTGCCAGCGACACCTCGCCGGCATCCGGCCACGCCGCTCCCTGGTCGATCCAAGCCCGCAGGAGACCGACTTCGGCAGTGGTCAGGGGCTCTCCGACAGGAGGCATGAGGACCTTGACCTGATACCCGGCCACCATGTGAATCAAGCGGCTGCCCGCTGAGTCCCCTGGCACGAACGCTGGGCCGGAGTGGCCTCCCGCAAATGCATCGGCTTTGCGGTCCAGCCTCAACCCATTCATGGCGTTGGCTGGACCGTGGCATACGTAGCAGCGCTGCTCGAACAGAGGCTGAACCTGGCTCTCGAATTTGACTGTTGCGCTCGAAGGCGGTGGCAACTCAGAGGCCGAGAGGACCCCCGCCGCCACGACAACCAAGGACAGCGCCGACCCGCGCAACAGATGAACTATTGGCGAGGGAATTCCCATCGATTCGTAGCTTCCAGTGCGCATTGCCCCCTCTGAACCAGGTCGCGTCTCAGACGGCTAGAACACCACCTTCAGCGCCATTTGAATCAAGCGCGGCTGGCGGGAACTCCCGACCAGCCCGAAACTGCGATTCGCCGCGTTGCGAAGCCCGAACTCGAGACGCGCACGGTGTAGACACCGAGACTCGCACGGTGTAGACACCGGGCGTCACGTCCGGGTACACGTAGATTCCGGCCTCGTTGGTCGAGACTTCCTGTTCGGAGCCCCGCTCGACATTGATCAGGACAACTGATGCTCCCGGAATGACCGCTCCTGTCTCGTCCGTCACCGTACCGCCTACGGACGAACTTCCGGATACCCCTTGCGCCCAAACAGAGGGCGCCGCCAGTAACAGGGCTGCAGCCATGACGACCGCAAGTAGAAGATTAGATTTCATGGCTTTTTCTCCCTGGGCCTGATTGCCAAGCAAGGCCTCCTACTCCGCCGTCCCATGACAACGGCACCTGACTCTCCATCAGACAGTGTAATCAGCAGTCGGCATTACTATACCAAGGACTCGATTGGTCACTCGTCACTCCGACGCTACGGAACCACCAACCAGATCGGACTCGACCACGCCATCTGGCCGTCCGCTTGCTGCACGCGAACGTAGTAGTGCTGCTCTCCCGACTTCGGGCTTTGGTCGACGTACCGGAACTCCACGTCCTGGGCCTGGTTTTGCAACGTGTAGACAAAATCCTGGCCGCGGATCACGTCGACTTGCTTGACGGGGGCCGTGCCCAGAATCTTGACCCGCAACTCGAAATCGGCAGACTCGCCGGGCACGACATCACCCTGCAGGTACTCCCTGTCCCCGACCCGCATGCGGTAGTCCAGCACGATGTTGTCCGTGGCACCGTAGTTGTGGCGCTTGCGCATCGCATCGAGCAAACCTTCCCGGGTGAACTCTTCCGCAATCGTGCAGGAGTACGAGATATGTGTTGAAAGGTGGTCCGAGCTGGCCTGGACGCCGATCTTGTAGCCCTTGGCCCAAGCGTTCCAGACATAGCCTGCGGGACGGAAACCGCCCGCCTGATTGGTCACATCTTCCGCCGTGGCTGCCTTCGGGGCTCCTTCGTACTCAGACGAGATGCGGTCCCCCTGGTAGATCTCGACAAGCGGCTCCACTTCAGGGTCGTTGTCGCGCCAGTCCGTACCCATGTTTGTCGCCGACGTGTGAGGAATCGAGATTCCGTCGTAGCGCTTGAGGTAGTCGAACAGGCCGACGGTCCCGCTCGATGTTTCCCGCTCATTGGGCTGGTCCGGGAACGTGGGATTACCGCGTCTCGCGAACATGATGTTGCGGTGACCATTGGGGTATCCCACACCTCGCTCATACCCGAACAACGGCACGAACCGCCCCGGCACGTGAAACACGTCGACACGTTGCTGGAGCAGCCAGTTGATGTACTCGATGTTCCCGCCGCCGCTGTTGTGATGCTCGCTCATGCCGAGATAGTCGAGGTCTGCAACGTTCAGCGCGTACCGATACGTGTCGTTCTGCGCGCCGTCGTTGTTCCCGTCACCGGAGTACTCGGTGTGCCTATGGGTGTCACCGCGATAGATCTTGTACGTCTTGCCCTCGGACTCGATGACGTACGATCGGATCCGCGCAATGTCCCGGGCTTCGTTCGGGTGCTTCACGAAGGTCGCTAGCTCATCTCGCTGGTGCGTCTTGAATTGTGCATCGTATACAGGGCCTTCCAGACCTGGCAGCTCCGTTGCAAACACCTCGCCTTGCTCGTAGAAGTAGTCGTCGTAAATCCGGTTGTCGGTTGCCCAAGAAGCGTAGAGCCTGCCGTCAGGGCCCGCCGCAATACCGGCACCCGCATCCGAGCGGCCCGCCGTTGCGGGTATCGGGAACGGTGTGCTCCACGAGCGTCCGTCAAACGCAGTGGCATAGGTCTCCCACGAAGCCCGGTGCGCCGCCGCGGTGTGGGGCACTTCGCGCTGGCGGAGATGCCGATGGCGGAAAAGTGCCCACACCCGGCCCGACCCGTCGGCCTGCAGGCGAGGGAAATCATTGAATGCTCGCAAGTCCGGAGGCAGGGAGCCTTCGAATGTCCGCATCGGCTCGCGCCACACGCCGTTCTCGTAAACGGCTGTCGCGATCCACCGGGATTGGTACAGCTGTGTCGCCGGCCGATTCAGCAGGAAGCCGGTATCCTTACCCCACTGCGTGCCGCTTTCGTTCCATGCCGCCCACAGACGGTCCTGATCGTCACAAGCCAAGGCGGGATAGGCTTCGTAGCGCAACGTGTCGGCTACAGCCTCCACCGCGGACCACTGCCCTCCCGCATACTTGCGCATGCGGATGTCGTAGTCGTTATTCTCGTAGGTTTCCCACGCGACATACACGCCACCCTTCGAGTCGGCAGCGATCGCAGGATGCCAATCGTCGGCCGGTGAGACTGACACGCGGGACTCAGGCTCCCATTCGCCGCCGTTCCAGCGCCTGGCAAAGACGTCGGAAGTTCCGTTCCTATAGCTCTGCCAGACCACCCACACCCCTCCGAGAGAATCGGTAGCCAATGCGTGGTGGATATCGGGCCCACCAGCTTGTGTCAATCTCTCGGCAGCTGACCAGGACTTGCCGTCGAACCGGCGCGAGTATAGATCGAAGTTGGCCTCCTTGCGATCCGACCAGACAGCGAGGACTCCTCCCTGGCCGTCCATGGCCAGCCGCACGTAGTAGACGTCTGACGGACCGGCAGTAAGTTCCTGAATCTCTCCCCAGTCGCTGCGGTCGTGACGCCTGACAAACACGTGATTGGCCCAGTCGCGGTACCCGACCCACGCCACCCAAAAGGCACCATTCCCTTCGGCCGTGACATCGGCGAAACCGTTATCGAAGTCCTGCTCCGATACCGAGCGATAGTTCGCCGCGCGCTCGACGACGGCCGCTCCGCCTAGGTACCCAACACGGGTCGCGGGCGGCTGCTCCGACAGACGGAACGAGAAGCTCCCGCCGGCTGTCGCAATGTCGATCCGGGCGTCGCTGTCGGAATCAATGGTCAGAATCAGGCCAACATGGTTGAGATAGGCCGGTACTGGGAATGAAGGCTCGGGCTCCCAGTTCCGATAGCGGAATTGACGACCAGGCGTGGTCGAAAGCTTCCAAGACGATTCCCCAACCGAGTCAGCCTTGCGTAGCCGCCAACTGCGCAGGCTTGCAACGCGTCCACCGGATACCGTCACAGAGCCGTCCCATGCGGTTGGCACAGAGTCCGTCAGTCCGAACCGGATGCGGAACGTGTGCTCTTCCGCTTGAGCCTGGGCATGCCCACTGCCGATGGTAATGACAATTGCGGGAATCAGGTGACGTAGGCGGCGGAGCATCGACCAACAGAATAGAACGCATTGGTCGCGTTTCATAGGTCGCAGTCCACCTTTCGTCGCGTACGGAGACCAGAACAGAGGGCTTGCAGTCTCCCAACCGTTAAGGAGGCCGCTATACACAGATCGATTTGTCGACAACGGGAAGGAACGATGCGCCCCCCGCACACCCGGTCCGTAAGGTCGCTATGATGACATTGATTGTATTGGGGACTGGTAGGGGAGCAGCTGGGGCACGGCCAGGACCCTCCCCCGTTTCTCGTCGCTCTGGGAATCGCGGACCGCTTGGGTGCGACCTGCACGCACGGTGTCCTAGAGCAATGGTTCAGACACGCCTTTCTCCAGGACACGGAGGTTTCCCATGAATTGCCTGAGGCTGGTTACTACCATCGCCGTTCTGATCGCCGCTGTTTCGCTGAATGCAGGAAACTGGAGCCGTTGGCGGGGCGCAAACAACGCCGGAATGTCAACGGGCACAGCACCATTGACATGGTCTGCCGAAGAGAACATCAAATGGGTCGCGGAAATCCCCGGGCGGGGCCATTCCACGCCGATCGTATGGGGCGACCGCGTCTTCATTACCACCGCAGTGCCGACCGGAACTGCCACTGAAAGAACTAGCCAATCCGCGACGGGCCCCTCGCCACGGGCAACGCAGCAGAGCGCCCAGCGCAGCGGCGGCAACGCGATGACACCCGCAATGCGCGAACGGCTGCTAGAAATCACAGGCGGCAAGGAGCTGTCCGAACTCAGTCGGGCACAAAGGCGTCAAGCCACTCAGCAGCTCCGCAGGGAATCGAGCAACGCGACGCGCAGGAGCGTCGCTGGCGGACAACCCTCGGCGGGCGCGCGAGCAAGCGGTCAAGGTACGGCTGCCGGTGTCGAGCACAGATTCTTGGTGCTAGCGCTGGACCGGAAAACGGGGAACCAGATCTGGGAGCGTAACCCCATCACGGTCGCACCCCACGAGGGCTACCATCGCCGGTACGGGAGCTTCGCCTCAAGTTCGCCTGTCACGGATGGCAAGCTCCTGTATGTGTCCTTCGGTTCTCGGGGTGTCTACGCTTACAACCTCGACGGTGATCTTGTGTGGAAAAAGGACTACGGTGTGACGATGCGGATGGCCAATGCATTCGGAGAGGGCGTTTCGCCGAGCCTGCATGGCAACACGTTGCTGCTGGTCTTCGACCACCAGGGCGACTCGTTCATCTCGGCGCTTGACAAGCGGTCTGGCGAGGAACTCTGGAGACGTGACCGAGACGAACGAACGAGCTGGTCCCAGGCGCTGATCACCGAGTACAGTGGTCGCGCACAGGCCATTGTCGCGGCATCAGGCAAGATTCGGAGCTACGACCTGGCGACCGGTGACGTGATCTGGGAATGCGCCGGCCTCGGGTCGAATGCCATACCAGCCGTGATCCGGGAAGGCGATGTCGTTTACGCGATGACGGGACATCGGAACCCGAACCTGCTGGCCATCCGTCTGGGCGGCGAGGGTGACATCACGGGTTCCAACCATGTGCTTTGGACCAATCAGCGCGGAAATCCCTACACGGCTTCGGCCGTTGTTCACGACGGCATCCTGTATCTCGTCACCGACCGAGGTCTGATCAGCGCGCTCGACGCCAATACGGGCGAACCCCACTATCAGCAGCAGAGGCTGCCCAACCCGTATTCACTAAAGTCCTCTCCCGTCGGGGCTGGCAACAGGCTGTATGTCGCAACGGAGCAGGGCGACGTTGTGGTCGTCAAGATGGGCCCGACCTATGAAGCGCTTGCCACGAACACCATCGAGGGAGAATTCTTCATGGGATCTCCGATCATCGTCGACGGCGAGATCTTCCTCCGCGGACAGAACAAGCTCTATGCGATAAGCAACACGAACTGATCACCGGCCGGCGGCGGCTGGCCCCTGACCTGAGAGTGGCAGCTGTCCGCATGAGTTTCGCCCAGCTGATCCTTCGAACGCGAAGAGCGAGACAGCGAAGGAAGGCCCGACTGACGATCAGGTCGAGGGACTCGCGAAAAAACGACTGCAGCGATGGGTGCTTCAATCGGAGTGAGTTCACGACGTCTGCCGACTCCCCTGCGAGGGACTCCGCCTTGCCCGAACGCTGTTAGTAGTGCGACACTCCGACTACCAAACGGGGAGCCCGCATGAAAAACCGATTCCTTCTCGGAGCAGCTGCGGTCGCGCACTCAATCCTGATCTGGTGGATGGCCGCGACGCCGCTTGCCAGCCAAACCGTTCCGGCCGAGTCAGCTGCCGCGGCTACGGAACGAAAGGACTCAGCACGGGAGTGGACGCCGCCGCGCACAGCTTGGGGTGATCCAGACTTGCAAGGAGTGTGGTCCTATGCCTCGCTCACGCCGCTCCAGCGGCCCGCAGCAATGGGAGACAAGGAGTTTTTCACACCAAGAGAAGCTGCCGCGCGACAAGCGGGCTCCACGGCCGAACGCCCGCCTGTGCCGGGAGTCGTAGGCTCGTACAACTCCCATTGGTTTGACAAGGGGAGAGTGGATCCAAGCCTGCGAACCTCGCTGATCGTCGATCCTCCCAACGGTCGATTACCTCCATTGACGTCGGTCGGGAAAGCACGCGTGCAAGCTCGGTCTGAGCGATTGAGGGACCGGCCTGAGTCCTGGTTGAACTTCCCGGCGTGGGCTCGCTGCATCACCTACCATGGAGTCCCTCCGATCTCCACCGGGTACAACAATACGTACTTGATCCTGCAAACCCCTGACCATGTGGCAATCTTGGTTGAGAACATTCACGATGTGCGGATTATCCCCCTAGACGGGCGCCCGTATCTCGACGAGCGCATACGCCAGTGGAACGGGGATTCCCGAGGGCGCTGGGAAGGCAACACACTGGTTGTTGAAACCGCCAATTTCAGCGACAAGACAGAGCACAGGTTCCCGTCTTCCAAGAATCTCCGCGCGGTGGAGCGATTCACCCGAGTGGACGAGTACACGATTCGCAACGAATTCACGATCGAAGACCCCGAGACCTACACGGCACCTTGGACCGCCGTTAGGGCGATGCCCCGGCTAGACGGATACCAAATCTACGAATATGCGTGCCACGAGGGGAACTATGCCATGACCAATGCCCTGAGCGGTGCCCGCGCTGAGGAGCGAGCGGCAGCGAGACAGGCGGGCGAGAAGGATTGATTCGGCTTCCAGCGCTGAGGTGCGTCGGGTTGTTGCAGCTTTCCCTAGCCCTCGCGAGCTCGACTCATCGGTCGCGATGTATTCCGCTTCCAGCTAGACCCGGGCCTTGCTTGCGAAGCACCTGCAATGAGATGCGCCATCGGCAAGATTGGAACCCGTTCCATTCCGCAACTGGAACTGACGACCAGCCTCCGCCGACCGGGGATCGAAGTCCCTCGTCAATCGCTCGATCCGAGTAGGCGGCACGGAACTCACCCGAGCAGCTGAATTCGCATGGCGGCTCAGGTCGGGGCGGAATGCAGGCCTGTTCCTACTTGACTGCCCTGGCTTCTGCGACGGCTTGAACGGCGGTTTCTCCAGCAGCAGGCCGACCGCTTCCGGTATCAGCCACTCCCACCGGCTTCCGGGGCGACTCCCCAAGGCCTAGATCCCGATACAGATCCGATACGCAGATCGCCGAGATCGGGCGTTCGGAATCCCGCAGAATCCCAACGATCCGTTCGGTCGCCTCTTCCAGATAGACCGCTTTTCCGTCTGTAAGGAAATAAACGTCCCGGTCGCCGTCGTCCAAGCGTACGGCTTCCAGAACTTGCCGGGGATTCAGGTGATTCAGCAGTGGGCGTATCTTCTGGAGGGACATGCCCTTGCCGCGCAAGCCCATGATGAGCGAGATTTGCAGGACTTCAAAAGCCGTGTACATACGGCGGTGTCCAGCCTGCATCGGAGTGACCAAGCCCTGCTCGTCCCACCACTGCAGCTGTCGCAAGCTCACCCCGGTGAGTTCCGCAACGTCCAAGCTGTTGTACGTCATGGTCGATTCCGGAATCGGCATTCGGTCAATCATGGCGGTTTCCGTACCTTCCTCCAACACGGGCCACAAGCATATCAACACAGCGGACGATGTACAAATTCCAACTCAAGAATCCTGCGAACGAACGCCAATTCATCCGCTCCTCACGAAATGCGCGGGTGATGTCGAGCGGCCAACGCTAAAGAGCGATTCAGACCACTACAATCCTGCTACTACATTCCGAACCCAGCCCGACCCTGACAGCCACCGCATCCAAGCCGAACAGACAGATCATATCACGTTATCGGGGACCGGCAGATATGCCGAAATGGCCGCGTGCCTAATCGTCCGCGCTCAGATCAGCGCCCGGGGATCGCTCTAAAGAGCGATTGCAACACCCAAACCCGGCGAGCCAAGCAACAAATCCGACTCGGGAACTCGCTGTGCGCTCACGCGAGATTGCGGATAATGTTACGGCATCGGCAAGCGATGGGCATCTCGCAAACACTCCACACACAATGTTTCGCGCTGGTCTGTGCCGCGCTCGCGCTCGCTCTCGCCCGCCCGGTTGTGCTGAATGCACAGACCGATCCGGCCCGAGTTAACCCGCTACGGCGCGACCCCGCCGCGATCGAAGCGGGCGACGAACTATTCCACGAACGTTGCGCGGTCTGTCACGGCCAGCGAGCCCAGGGCGCGATGGCAGCAGACCTTGTCCGGACCCGAACTGTGACGCGAGGTGCGGAAGCAGCCCTTTTCGGGCTGATCCGCAACGGAATTCCGGGGACGGACATGCCTCCGCAGCCTGACCTCGAAGACACGGGGATCTGGCAGATTGTGACCTATCTCCGCGCCTTGGCCCTTCCCGGCCAGCAGCCTCCCCTGAAGGGGGATCCCGATGCGGGTCGGAGGGTATTCCGACAAGCGGGATGCGTGTCCTGCCACGTTGTTGACGGCACGGGAGGGTTTCTGGGGCCACCACTGGATTCAATCTCGGTCCGCAAGACCAGCGAGCAGATCCGCATTGACGTGCTCGACCCCGATGCCACGCTGGCCGAGGGCTTCGAAACCGTGATAGCCGAATCACCGGACGGTCGGACGATCGAAGGAATCCTCAAGAATGAAGATACCTTCAACCTCGTGCTACAGGCCGCCAGCGGGGATTTCGTGACGCTCCGCCGTGATCAGCTGCGATCGGTCACGAAGCCAGACCGATCGCAAATGCCGGCCGACCTCGGTACGAGCCTTTCCGCTGAGGACCTCGGGAACCTGCTCGCATTTCTTGACCGCCAGCGGGACCGATTCGTCCCGGTCAGGCGGGGCTTCGCGAACTACTGAGGATTCTTCAGGTGAACACGACCCCAACCCTCCCGAGGCTGGCGCTCGTGGCGATTGCCGCGGCAACTGCGTCGGCCGTCCCCGTCTCGGCCCAACCCCTCGAAGAACGCTACAGGAACCCCTCGAACTGGCTCAGTTACGACCGCGACAACACCGGCCAGCGGTACTCGGAGCTGAGCGAGATCAACGGGGAGAACGTTTCCGAGCTCGTTCCGAAGTGGGTATTCCAATTCAGCCAGCTCCAACTGCGGACCGAGGCGACCCCGCTCATCCGGGACGGCATCATGTACTTGACGGCGGGCGGAGTAAGAGCGTTTGCCCTGGATGCCACCACGGGAACCCGCATTTGGCGTTTCGACTACCCCTACAGGCAGCGCGAGGGCCGCCAGGATCCAAATTGGAGCCGAGGCTTCGGGATTTCCGGAAACCGCCTCCTCATGGGTACACCCGATTGCCACCTGATCGCGCTCGACAGCCGGAGCGGAGCGATGCTCTGGCGATCGCCCATCACGGCCAATCAGCCATGTTTCGGCACGGCAGCTGCGCCAATCATTGCCAAGGACCGTGCGATGATCGGCATTCGCGGAGGGGACAGCGGCCGGATCCGAGGGCATCTCGACGCGTTCAACGTTGAGACCGGCGCACGTGAATGGCGCATCTACACGATTCCAGCACCAGGCGATCCCGGCTCGGAGACTTGGCCAGACACCGAAGTATGGAAAGTCGGAGGAGGAGCGCCGTGGACCAGCGGCACCTACGATCCTGAACTCGACCTCCTCTATTGGCCGACCGGCAACCCCGGACCCAAGGACTTCGACGGGCGGGACCGCGAGGGCGACAACCTCTACACAGCCTCGCTGCTGGCCTTACGACCCGATGACGGGGAGCTGGCATGGCACTTTCAGTTCACTCCCCATGACGAGCACGACTGGGATGCGAATCAGACCCCGGTCTTGGTGGACAGAGCTTGGAATGGCGAGCAGCGGAAGCTCGTTGTGCATCCCAACCGCAACGGATTCCTCTACGTCCTTGATCGGAAGACTGGCGAATTCCTGAGAGGAGCGGAGTTCGCCAAGCAGAACTGGTCGGACGGGTTTACTCCCGAGGGTCGCCCTTTGGCCAGACCGGAGGCAGCACCGAGCCCGACTGGCGCATATACCTGCCCCGACATTCACGGCGGCACGAACTGGCAAGCGCCAACTTACCACCGGGGCACGGGCCTGCTCTACGTAGTGTCACGCGACGCGTGCGGCGTGTACTTCCGGACCGGACACAGCATCGACCACATCGAGAGCGGAGCGGACAACTTCCTGCGAGCGATCGACTTGGACACTGGCCGCATTCGCTGGGAGATTCCGATGCTGGGAGTAGAAAACCGCGAAGTCACATTCGCGGGGGCCATGACCACCGCGGGAGGACTGGTGTTCTTTTCGAGCCGCGCCGGTTACTTCATGGCCGCCGACGCGGTCTCGGGCAAGATCCTCTGGCGGTTCAACACTGGCGGATCCATCCGGGCCTCGCCGGTCACGTTCCTCGCCCAAGGGAAGCAGTATGTCGCAGTGACGACCAAGGCCGGGGTCTTCGCGTTCGGCCTGCACGACTGAGCGGGGAATGCTTTCCCGCAATGGGAACTGAGGTGCGGTGGCCACGCCGCGGGAGTCGTCTTCAGGTCATTAGAAAACAATAAGCGAAAAAAATACGTTTATTCCTTGACTTTTTCTACATAATCAGTCGATGATTGCAAGAGATGCGAGCGAACGCTCGTGTGGAGACTGCATGACACTCGACCCGGAATCCTTTGCCATTGCGCGGACAACCATCATATTTGCCGTCCTGTTCCTGCTCGCCGCCAAGGTTTGGCGCGAATGCGCGATCGAGGTCCTGCGGCGAAAGCTCCAGGCTCTGGAGATCGAACTCTTCGAGTTTGCGAGGCACGGTCATCTCACGGTGGGACACCCGGCATACGCCATGGTCCGCAACAGCATCACGAACCTAGCCGCATCGGCGCACGAGATGAGCGTGACCCGCCTTTTCCTGGCGACCGCGTTGGGCAGTGCCGCGACGCGGGCCGAAACCCTCGCCCGGCACCACAGAGAGTGGGAGGCAGCCTTAGGCCAAGTGTCCGGCGAGGATACCCGGCTCGGCATTGTTGACCTGCGGGAACGCCTCCATCTCGAAGTCAGGCGATGCTTGCTGTTCGGCCCCGTGCCGGTCGAGTCGCTGCCAGCGGTTACCGCATGGTTGACAGCACCGTGGCAGCGGATCTGCTTGCAATTGGCGCGGAGAGCGCGCTTCGCGGAAATCGACGCGAAGAGCGTACGACGGGTATCGGTACCCGCCTGACCCGACAACCGGCAGATCTCCACCGCAACCGCCGCACGGTCGATTCCGTGCACCGATCTGCTTGACAAGAGCGGCTGGTAAACAGTCAGAATTACTTCCATGCCCACGTCCAGACTGGCCGTCCTTGTGCGAATGGCAGTCTGCTCGCTGACCCTCGCCATCGCGGGACAGGCCGGCCCCCCGAACGTGGTGTTCTTCCTGGCCGACGACCTGGGCTGGAGGGACCTGGGCTGCTACGGGAGCCAGTTCTACGAAACACCGAATATTGACTCCCTCGCGGCGTCGGGAGCACGCTTCACGCATGCCTACGCAGCGTGCCCTGTCTGCTCCCCGACCCGGGCCAGTATCCTGACCGGCAAGTACCCGGTCCGAATGCGGGTTACGGACTACATCAGCCCGGCGGGCGGAAACCAACCGGCATCGTGGGGCCGCAACACCGCGATGCTGCCGTCACCGTATGACGACCGTATGCCACTCGGGGAAACGACCTTGGCCGAAGCACTCTCGGATAGCGGCTACGCCACTTTCTTCGCAGGCAAGTGGCACTTGGGCCCGAAAGGGTTCTGGCCCGAAGACCAGGGCTTCGACATCAACATTGGAGGATTCGAGCATGGCGGCCCTTGGGGCGGTGACAATTACTTCTCGCCGTACGGCAATCCGAACATCAAAGACGGACCGGCCGGTGAACACTTGCCTGACCGGCTTGCCAGGGAGACCGCCAAGTTCATAGAGAACCATCGCGACGATCCCTTCCTTGCATACCTGTCGTTCTATTCGGTCCACACGCCGCTCATGACCACGGAAGAGTTGGAGCGGAAGTACATGGAAAAGGCTCGCCGGCTGACATTCTCCGGGCCGCGGTTCATCCTCGAGGGATTCCGCGACGCCCGCCAGGTCCAGGATCACGCAGTGTATGGGGGCATGGTAGAAGCGCTCGACACCGCCGTGGGCAGGGTGCTCCGGGCCTTGGAATCGAACGGTCTCGACTCGAAGACAATCATCGTGTTCATGTCCGACAACGGCGGTCTGAGCACCTCGGAAGGATCGCCTACCGCGAACTTGCCCCTGCGGGCAGGCAAGGGCTGGCTGTACGAGGGCGGCATACGCGAACCGATGATCATCCGCGCTCCGGGCGTCACGTCTGCGCGCTCCGTCATCCATTCCCCCGTGACCAGCACCGACTTCTACCCGACGCTGTTGGACCTCGCAGGCCTGCGCAAGCGGCCTCGGCAACATGTGGACGGGACGAGTCTCGTTCCACTACTGCGAGGCCAGCGGATCGATAGGGGCCCAATTTTCTGGCACTACCCGCACTACGGAAACCAGGGCGGAGCCCCGGGAGCTGCAATTCGCGAAGGCAACTGGAAACTCATCCGGTGGTACGAGGATGGGGCCACTGAACTATACAACCTGGGGAATGATGCCGCAGAACGATACGATCTCTCTGAACTCGTTCCGAACAGGGCGGCAAACCTAGCAAAGACGCTGGACAAGTGGCTGAACGAAGTCGGCGCCAACATGCCGTCCTTGAACCCCAGCTACTCGGCAGACAAACCATCAGGACGGCTTCCCCCAGACAGACGCTGAGCCAATCCGCAGTGGTGAGGGCTCCCAGCACAGCCACGCATGCAACCAAGAATGCCTAAACAAGGACCTTTGTGCAAGCATGTTGCATAAATAGAGCTCGATTACACTCAATCTAGGAAATTACGGTATAGTAGATGACACAATGTTGCAAACAAGGCATGCGTCAGTATCCGCGCTGCGAGCACACGAGGGAAAGGCAGGGCAAGCGAGCGAACCATTCCGACGAACGCTGCTTCCAGTCGGATGGCGATTTGGCATGGCGGTCGCGGCTCTCCTTGCCATTCCGAGCCTCGGCTTCGCTGCCAGCGACGGAGAATCCGATGACGTCGCCCGTATAGCAAGCCAGATGAGCGCGGAATTCATGAAGGGCTTTCGCGCGCTCGATACAGATCAGGACGGACAGGTCGGACTAGGGGCGATGGTCCGGACTCTCAAGTCGATGGGATACGGCCAGCCCCAGCCAAGACGCAGGGGTGGCGCAGGCGCAGTGGACCCGTTCGATGTCTTCGAGTCCAGGGACGAGGATGGTGACGGGGTATTACGCGGAGACGAGATTCCAGGATTCATGCGTCGCCCGGAAGCCCCGCCGACTGTTGGGATTGGTCTGGAGGAATTCCGCGAGGAATTCGCCAGCTTCCAGGCTCGCAGGAGAGGTGGGGGCGGTCGGGCCGGAGGGCGAGGTGGTGCAGTTGGCCGAGGGCAAGCCGGAAGCGGCGCGGCCAGTCCGCGCTCCCCGGATCTAGCATCGAGCGATGTGCAGTTCCTCGCGGCTCTGGACTCGAATCGCGACATGGAACTCTCGACGGACGAGGCCAGAGACGCCATCCATTCAGAAGTCGCTGAGGCGATGCTCGCGCATGAGGGTCTCGACACTGATGCCGACGGTCTGGTCTCGGCCCGTGAGTACGGTCTCTCCCAACCGATGCGCGGAGACACAGCGGACAAGGATGGACTCGACGGGCACGCGAGAGGTCACTTCTCGCGGGAGGACACTGACGGCGATGGCCTGATTTCTACAGCCGAGGCTTCCGAGCGAGTCTTGCAGCGATTGCTGCCGCGGTTCCGGGCATTGCAGGTCGGCCTGCGGATGATCCCTGCGGACTCGAACCTGGACAACAAGCTCGATCTTGCGGAATTGCAAGCCTTGAGCGCGAGCGAGATTTGGACCCAGCTCGAGTTCGCTAGCGATAAACCGCTTGATATCGGCAGCCTATACGGGAAGCTCTACGTCGCGCCTCTCAAGGTCACCGAGCAGATCGACAAAGCGCTCTCACGCGAGTAGCGTGCGGTCAAAAGGGAGTCGATGAAGCCCCTCCCCTATTGGGATGTTGAAGGCTGCGGTGTCGCGTCGGCATTGACGGACCGGAGCCATTCAGATGCTTCCACCGCCATTTGCGCAACCCGGTCCGTTTCGTGAGCCGCGACGTCGTTGGCCTCCGCGAGATCTGAACCGAGGTCGAACAGCATCGGCTGCTCGCTCCCGTCTTCTCCCGATACCAACTTCCAATTCCCATCGCGCATTGCCAGCCCGTCCATGAAGCTCCAGAACATCGGGCCGCGATCCACCGTGCCGCCGGCCAGGACGGGAACCAGGCTCACGCCATCAAGGGGACGCTCGACGGGTTCGGACACGCCTGCCAGTTCAGCCAATGTCGGCCAAACATCCATCGTGGCCGCAAGTTGATCGGTAACCGTGCCGCCCGATATAGCACCTGGCTGCCACGCCACAGCCGGCACTCGATGGCCGCCCTCCCACACCGATCCCTTGTGGCCTCGCAGGGAACCGTTGCTGCCGCGTGGAGTTGCCCCGTTGTCCGAGAAAAAGAGCACCAGCGTGCGATCAGCGATTCCAAGGCGACTCAGCGTTTCTAGAATCGCACCTACACCGTTATCCATCTCAACCACCATTTCCCTGTATTTCTCCTTCACTACGTCTCCCGAAAGACTCAGCTGACCCGAGAATCCGCCGACTTGCCGAAATCCGGCCGGGTCGTCATTCGGGCCCTGGTAGGGACTGTGCGGGGCTTCGTGCGCAACGTAGAGGCAAAAGGCATCGTCGTAGTGATCCTCGATAAATCGCACTGAATGTTTGTTGATCAGGGTTGTGACATAGCCCGGCTCGTCGGACTTCTCCTCGCCATGCCACCAATCGAACCTCCCGGCTCCATCGACATGCGAGAAGAAGTCGATGTTCCCGCTAACGTACCCCTTGAACTCGTCGAAGCCATGACGCACGGGGTTGTATCGCGGATAGTACCCGAGGTGCCATTTGCCGAATAGAGCCGTGGCATAGCCCGTGTCTCCCAGGGCTTCTGCAAACGTGAGCTCAACCGCTTGCAATCCATCGACGTGAGTCGGGCGATCCTCGGGCGCGAACACCACGATTGGCAGGCCAGCGCGTTGCTGGTACCGGCCAGTCATGAGGGCGGCTCGGGTAGGGCTGCAGACAGCGCCATTGGAATGGAAGTCGGTAAATTTCAGGCCTTCCGCAGCCATCCGATCTATGTTCGGAACATCGATCCAGCCCCCGTAGGTGGACAGGTCGCCGTAACCGAGATCATCGGCCATGATGACGACGAAATTCGGGAGGCGCTGCTTACCCTCCGGCGACCCGCTACATGAAATCAGGAACAGGAGCGCCGCAATTGCCGTAGTAACTCGCATAGTCCCAACAGCTTATCCCACAGTGATCCGAGACCTCGGGGCACGAACTGGCGGGTGTCAGAAGTTGGGGCGGCCGTAGATCAATCAGTTCGGCGAAAGACCTGCACGCGCTGGCCGTTGACTTCGGTGACATAGAGCTGGCCGCTTGCATCGCTATCCATCAGATGTGGCAGTAGCAGTGTGTCGGGACTCCCCCATTGCGCGGTCATCTTGCCATCGCGTAGCCGCAAGTGACTGATCGTGTGGGCATCTCCGTCACTGACAATCAGCTCGTCTCCGACCACTAGAACGCCAAACGGATTGCCGAAACCGCTCCACGCCGCAAGGAACTTCCCATCCTTCGAGAAGACCTGCACCCGATTGTTCCCGCGATCAGCCACATAAATCCGGTCTCGTGCATCGATCCCGATTCCGTGTGCGGCCGCGAATTCGCCCTCGGCCTTCCCCTTGCGGCCCCACTGCCCCAGAAACTTGCCTTCCGGGGACATGTGCACGATTCGTCCGTTACCTGCGTCGGCCACGAAAATATCGCCGTTCGAGGCAAATACCAAGTCGTCCGGAGAACGGAAATGGGAGTCATCGTTTCCCCCAACCCCCTTCTCGCCGAACATCGCCAGCACTTTGCCATCTCGAGAGAACTTCCACAGAACATGCAGGCCGTTGTCGGTGGCCCAGACGTTTCCGGCCGAGTCGACGCGGAGACCGTGAGCGACTCCGAAGTCCCCTTGTCCCCAGCCATGCGTGTATTTACCTGAACGGTCGTACGCCAGCAGGGGCGGCTCTCCGCGATGCAAGACGTAAGTTTGGCCTTCCGGTCCGATGGCCACTGCAGAGACCGCTCCGAGTTCGACACTCTCCGGAATTTCGACAAACCGCTGGAACCGATACGGCTCACCATCGTCGGCAACCAGGATGGGTGGCAGAAGAGGTAGTGCGGCCCCAAGGCAGGCGCGGAAGATTAGGCATCGCCAAGAGGTCGTGCACACGAAGAACACTGTATCAAGTGCGCGGAGCGCCGCCCGCACTTGAATCCCGCGCCAAGAACCCTCGCATTGTCCGTGCGTAGCGGTTGGCATCCATCCCTCGGGGAATCCACCTTCATGCACTAGCGCCGACTTGCGTAGGGATAGATGGAATTGAGATTGCCCCATTTTCTTGCAAGCCTGGAGCCTCGGAATTGCAACGCTTCCGGGCCGGGCCGGCCTCTTCGCCAACTGTCCCGCCTCGCAATGGCGCCTGTCGCGCCAATCACAGCACGGTGTCGTGCTGCCACAACGATGGTAGAGTCTGGACGATGCCGCGCAGAGAGGTTCCCGCAGATGCGCGAGCGAAGCCACCTCGTGCACGTTGGTCCGTGCACTTCGGTTGCGTTCCAGGCGGCACTTGCGGAACCAACGGTAGGAAAATAGGGCGACGCAGGCGGGCCATCTCCGAAGACTTCGCTCGCTGCACCGCAAAGACGGCGAAGTGGCTGCAACCGCGTGCGCTGATTGCCACATTCCGCGCCCTGCTTTGGCTCGCGTCCGTATCCGTTGGGCCAGTTGCCGCAGCCCCGCCGTACAAGGGCACTGTCTTTCTCGACCCGAACATTCTTACCCAATCCGACCCAACGGCACTCCGAAGTCTCACGCCAAGAGGACGCGGGGACCGCATGATGTTCGATCGACGCGTGAATGGATGGATCACCGCGCGCGCCTATCTCTTCGACGCGCAATTCGACGACGGCCTCGACATCGAGATTCAGGTGAATCCGGAGTTCAGCGCCGCAGCTGCGGTGGCTGAGGCCAGCAAGTACGCGGAATCGATCGGTCGGCTTCCGACACTGCTGCGAGCCGGAGTCGAAACGGTCTGGCTCCATCGCGGACGCAAACTGTTTGGCGGAGGTAACAAGAACATCCTGATCCACTTGCAGATGGCAGAGGAGTACATGCGAGACGGCTTTCTCGAGGAAGCACTGATGCATGAAGGAGTGCACAGCTCACTCGACCCGCAGCACAGGCGCTCACCCGGGTGGCGAGCGGCCCAAGCCGCTGACGGGAAATACATCTCCGAATATGCCCTTGACCATCCGGACCGGGAAGACCTCGCAGAGAGCTTCGTGCCCTATTTTGCCGTGCGCCATCGAGTGGACCGGCTTCCCAAAGCAATGAGAGAGACGATACTGAAAGCGATTCCGAACCGTATCGCTTACTTCGACTCACTGACGCGCGAGACCCTGGCGTTCGGCGTTTGGCGCACCCCTCCCCCAATTTCCCTGCGATCCGTCAGGAGCATCCGCTTCTGGGAACCTGCGCGAGCCGTGCATGTCCGTGAGGTCGAACCGTGAAGCGAGGCCGAAGCTCGTTCCGATGTATTTGGCCTGGGACGCGTGCTTGCGGTCGAGCAGGACGAAGATGGCTCTTCCCGTGTCCGCAGAACGGAGTCCCGCGAGCGGCAGGTCACGGGCTGGTCGGGCCAATAGGCTCAAGGAGGTTGGCGGGCGCCATTGAGCGACCTGCCCCTTAGAGCTTTTTCAGCAGTTCGCGCACCTCAGACTTCGGGTCGGGGTTCGGCTCTCGATCCGGCGTTTCCAGATAGCGCTCGATTAGTTGGCGCGCCCGGGAATAGAGCGACTCGCGCTTCGCCAGGACCCAGGCGGTGGCGGCAGCGCGCCACACCTTGGGGTTGTCCGGGTCGCGTGCGAAAGCCAGTTCGAACAATTCGTCGCTTTCGGTGAACGCGCCGCGCCTAGACAGGAAACCCGCATGGCTCAAGATGTGCCGAATCTCATCCGGATCGAGTTGTCGTGCCAACGCGTACTGCTCCCCCGCGCGTTCGACCTCGCCCACATCCTCGTAGTAGACCGCCAAAGCCCCCGCTCCGCGCGCTGAATCAAGCTTCTGGATCTGACCCGCTATCTCCCTCGCCCTGTCCTTGCGCCCGCCCACGATCGAGGGTGCCTGCAAGTGAAACACCTGGAGCGCGTCGTACGCGTCAAGGTTCGATTCATCCAACTCGATAGCGCGCTCCAATTCACGCCGCATTCGCTTCACCAGGGGTGGTGCTGACGTGAGCTTGCGCAATCCGGACATCTTCTCGGCACGGCGGCCCATGGCGAGCGCCAGCCAAAGGGTGTACTTCGAACTCCGAGGGTCTTCCTCGACAGCCTCCTGGAACGCATCTTGAGCTCGGCGAAAATCCTCGGCGGCAAACTGGCGCAGGCCTTCCTGCCAGTGGTCATCCCCGGGGGAGCTAGCAAGGGCGGTCCCAACGCAGACAACTGCCAGCAAAGCGATTCTCCGAGTCATTTTCGCGCAACTCCCTCGACTACACTCCCAGATTTCCAACCCCTGAATCCTGATCCGATAGCGCCCAACGACCTTGGCCGCACCCACGACTTGCTCGGCAGTCCGTCCTGCATGAAGGCCCAATAGCTACAGGGCTCCCAGTTGGCACGATGGCGCGTTCGGTTCAACAAGCCCACCAAACTCCTTGAGTTCAAGGATCTTGAATCGCGCTGATCGAAAAGCTTTCAGCAAGGCGTTCATCGCGTTGAGCCACTACGCGTTGCGAACCGACACGCTACGGACCCCAATAGAATCTAACATCATTGCCTGTGACCGGAGGTGCTCCATGTCCCCGACTGCCTGTTCAGCACATTCTCCAAGACCACGACTGTTCCGGCGCACACGCGATTCGCTTCGGACTGCGCGGTTACCGAGACGGTGCGGCCCTCCAAACTCGTTGGCACACACCGGTACCGAATCAATCCGGTTTCGGCACCTTCCAAGTCGAGAGAGACGCAACGGCCGTGCTGCAGGACTCCAACATCAGATCCCTGCGGAGGTGGCTGGGCCCTCCCGTTGGCGTGCCGTCTTCATCGGCAACTGTCAAACACACCTCGCTACCGGCTAGTTGAATCCGACCGTCCGACCGAAAGGAGAACCGTTGAAGGTTCGTCGAGCCGCACTGCTTGAGAAACACCTCTGCGCCGGATCGGTCGGACTCGGCTGTCACACAGCGGTCGTAGGCCTTCATGTAGATCTGGCCTGGATTGGGATGATCGATCGTGAACAGCTCGTCAGCCGCACCGGGCTTACACGTGTGAGCCATCAACGAGGCATCGAGGTTTATGCGGCGGCCGAAGCCGGGAACATCCACACAGTACTGCTCAGGCTCGTCGAGAGGATCAACCAGGGCAACCAACCCCTCCGCGCCAGACAGGGCGCCAGCCGTCGCAATGATCAGGACAGGAGTTAGTTTCACCATCAAAACTAGTCTAAGGCACGACAACCGCGTTCACCGATCCGGATGGGCAGACGACGGCCTCTTCTGCAACTGCAGTGCGCCGCGGCTATACTGCATTCACTGCACGGAGCCACGGGTGTCTTGGTCAGCAACTCGGCCGGGTGGCGCTCCTGTGGCGGCCCCATGCGGAGGATCGGTAGTGGAGTGCAATGAAGGACCTCTTGCGACGCTTGTTCCTGAGCCGTTTTGTGCTGTTGGCCGGAGGCGTAGTTCTCATGACGCAGACCCTAAGCAGAGGACGAGCCCGGGCTCAGGGCCGAGGACCCATCAGCGGTTTCGATCATGTCGCGGTTCCCATGCTGGATGTCGAGGCAATGATGCGCTTCTACCGGGCGCTCGGATTCCAGGTGAGAGAAGGAGAACGCATCTGCTCGGTTCACTTTGGAGACCAAAAGATCAACTTCCACCGGCCCATGCTGTGGGAAAACGAACAGTTCGCGTTGAGGGCCCCCTCGGCGCTGCCGCCTTGCGGGGACTTCTGTTTCGTGTGGGAGGGTGACCGAGCCGAGCTGCTGCTGGCGCTCGGGCGGGCAGGTGCGGAGGTGATTGAGGGCCCCGTGGAACGACGGGGCGGCCGCGATGGCGGGACGGTCATGGGCACGAGCCACTACACGCGAGATCCTGATGGCAATCTGCTGGAGTTCATCGTCTACTAGGACTTGGACTCACGGCTGGGTAGCTATTGTGGCAATCGCAGTTGACCATCGACAGTAGTCAATCGGCCTTGCGCCACCAACTTCTGTGCGTGTCGTTCGAGGCATTGTCGCAGGTCCGCACGCGTCGACTTGTAGCCGAACATCCTGGCGACTTCGGTTGCGCAGTCCGCAACACTGATCCCGATGTTCTTCCGGACGGCCTCCAAGACTGCCGCATTGATCTCCGAGGACGGCAGCATTTCCACGTTGCGCAGAGACGCCGAGTCGACCTTGCTGCGATTCCGGACGACAACAAGTGAGTCGGAGTCGCTGCTGGTAAGGAATTTCTCCGACCCCTCGTCGCAGTACACGAGAAGACCGCTTGCCGCCGCGCTGTGCGCGGCATCTTCGACCGCGGTCTGAATCCTGCGGCCGGTTCGCTTGTGACCCCAGAGTCGGCTGAGTCGGCGAGCGACTTCTTCTATGTGGACCGGACCCTCGGCTGTGACGATCCGAACGACATAGTGCATGAGTTCAGGCAGCGCGGCTTCGTGCAATTCCAGGTATCCGCTCTCAGGAATAGCGAACCTCACTTCCGTGTACGCTGCCGTTGCTGGCTCCCCCGCCAGCGCCGGCTCCTTGCGTTCCACGAGCACGCGTTGTGGAACCAGACCGCCGGACGGACCAGCAACCCCGATCGACTGAGCCCGTTCGATCGAATCGAGCAACTTGGCCATCTCTGACTCGCGTTCGTAGAACCAGTCGGTACTCCAAATCCGATGGAATCTCCAGCCTTTCCGCTCGAGCACGGCCTGGCGCAGGCGGTCGCGTTCTCGGGCCCAACTCGACGAGTGGTAGCGCGCGCCGTCGCATTCCACAGCCAATAGGAAGCGGCCCTCGTCATCCGGATGGTAGACGGCCAAGTCGATCTTGAATCCGGACGATCCGACTTGCGGCTCGACGCGGAAGCCGTGAGCCTGCAACGCCAAGGCGACAGACTCCTCGAAGGGACTGTCCATCGGCGCACCGGTCATGACAGGCACATCCATCTCTCCCGTCTCGGCGAATTTCAAGAACCGTTTCAACACTCTCGGCCCTGCGTGCCGTGTCACGTCGAGGCGGATGTCGGAGTGCCGGATCGACGCGAAGACCCTAGATTGCTTCCGTGCCCTGGTGAAGAGCACATTGAGCCGGCGCTCGCCGCCTTCGCTCGAGACGGGACCGAAACTCTGGGACATGTAGCCTCCCGCGTCCTTGCCGTAGCCGATCGAAATGAACATCACGTCGCGTTCGTCACCCTGGACATTCTCGAGATTCTTCACAAAGAACGCCTCATCCTGGCCCTCCCTACAGAAGGCGTCGAGTTCGGGATACTCGGTGCGCATGTATTCCAGGGTGTCCCGAATCGTGTCACGCTGAGCCACGGAAAGGGCCACGACGCCAAGGGTCTCGTCGGGCCGCTTACGCGCATGGGCGAGCACCTGCTCCGCCACGGCTTGGGCTTCCCTCGGATTGTTGCGCTGCTTGCCTCGCTGGTACTCGCCATCCACGTAGACAAAGGACATGCCTATATCGCGCCCAGCTGCGTCCGGACTGGGCGGGCAGATCAGAGCATCGTCATAGAACTCATGATTCGAGACCTGAATCAACGACGGATGCTGGGAGCGGTAATGCCAGCGCAGCATGCCCCCCGGCATTCCCCTTGCCTCGCATAGGGAAAGGATGCTCTCCATATCACCGACCTGCGCCGCCTGAAGGTCTGCCGCAGCCTCAAGGTCGTGGCTCTCCTCGCCGCTGAGCTGCCTGTCGAAGAATGATGTCGGCGGCATTTGCTTCTGGTCGCCGACCACGATGACCTGCTTGGCCCGGCAAATCGCACCGACAGCATCGGCAGGTCGCACTTGACTGGCCTCGTCGATCAAGAGCACGTCGAAAGTCAGCTTGCCCGGCGTCAGGTATTGAGCAACTGAGAGCGGACTCATCAGGAAGACAGGCTTGATCGCCAAGACCGCTTCCCCAGCCGCGTCCAGCAGCTTCCGAATCCGCATGTGCCTGGTTTTCTTGTTCGCCTCGCCCCTAACAATCCCAACCATGCCCGCGGAACCGGCCGGCAGGGAGTTGAAGTGCCGTAGCGCGACTTCCTGCGATGCAAGTTCCTGGAGTTGAGCATCGAGCTCCTTGAACTCCTCCACACACGCGGAGCGGTCCCGTCCGTCAATCGCGTCGAGCGCGGCCTCTTCCCTTCGCATCCGGTTCCAGACCGCTTCGGCCCGAATAAATTCCAGCGTGTCTCGAGCGTGATCAGGGCTCAGGCGACCGTCGGCCAGACGCTGGCGAATCTCATCCAAACCCAGTTCGGTTGCACGCTGCGCGGCCGTTGCCAGCCTGTGCCAAGATTCCACCAAACCTGGAGCCGCAGCCCAGGCCCTGAGACGCGCGAGGAGAACCCTGAATTCAACCTCCTCGATGGCGTCCGTGATGAACGCAGTCCTCAAGTCGAGTTCTGTGGCGTCTGCCATCGACTGCCACAGCTTCAGCCACTCTGTGTAGGCGCTGCGCAGACCCTCGGCCATGCCTTGCAGGTCGCATCCCTCCGGAACCGTGGCAATCTGCTGTTTCACGGCCATACCGGACCTGAAGCTCTTCACCTGATCACCTATCCACCTCAGGGCGGGAAGCAGCCTCGATAGATCGGTGTCCTCGTCCCGCCAGGAGTAGCCGAGAGCATCCCGTCCCAATTGCCCCCTCTTGTCAATTGCTCGGCTCCGGTTGCGGTAGTCGAGCAGACGGTCCAGGATCGCCAACCGCTCGTGGTGGTTCTTGGGTATATCGCCGCGCAGCACTGAACGGAGTCGCGCTACGGATTCTCGGTAGCGACCGTTGAAGACCCGGAACAGCGACATGCCGGACCTGGCGATCTCGAGACGCACTGCGTCCCACGGGAGTTCGAGTGCACTCTCGACGACTTCCTCGAGCAAGCCGGATTTGGCGGTTTGAAGTCGCTCCATGTCTTCGCAGAGATCGACCACCTCTGTCGGCCGCTCGACGAGAACGTTCGATTCCAGCAACCCCGGAACGTCCCCGGGCATGCTCGCAAGCGCGTTCAATTGGTCGACCACCAATCCGACCGCGGCAAGCTGGGCACAATCCCCCACGCTGGCAGCCTTGGCGGCAACTTCGAGTGCGCCCTGGACCGAGCCGAGGCGCCCGATCGCCTCCGGCAATCGCTCTGCCAGGCGCTGGCGGTCCATCGGGCTGAGCCTCTTGCGGGTGCCCCGCCAGGCGTGGGAGCGCTCGCCGCCGTGGCGCCTTGTCAGTGCGGCCAGGGACGCAACTGCATCCAATCGCTCGCTGAACTGCTTTCTCCGCCAACCGTCCGCGCCCGGAATCCTGAAGTCAGGGCGCGGCGCTTCCCCGCAGTCCAGCTTGGCAAGCCGGCCGATCACTCCGTAGGGGGTCTCACCCGTGATTTCGTCAACGCGGTGCAGCAGCGACGAAATGCGGTTGAGGTCGTCGCGAACCTGCCGCACTCGCTCGTAGTGCTGCTCGTTGACAGCCTTTGGCTCGCCAAGTTCCAACGTCCGTTTCAACTCGCCGTAGACCTGTTTTCGGTTGGCCTTGTGCGAGTGCAATTCCATGCACAAGGAACCAAGACCGCATTTCTCTAGCCGAACGTGGACGACGTCGAGGGCGGCACGCTTTTCAGCAACGAAGAGCACTCGCTTCCCCTCTTGCGCAACAGCAGCGATGATGTTGGCAATGGTTTGTGACTTTCCCGTGCCTGGCGGCCCCTGGACAACCAGGTTCGTCCCCGATCGCGCCGCGGCAATCACCTGAGTTTGCGAGGTGTCAGCATCGAGAATGTGACCCAGATCCCTCGGATCGGAGAAGCGCTGGTCCAGGTCCTCATCCGAGGCGAATATGCTGGGAGCCGCGTCGAATCCTCCTATGAGAAGCTTCTCCAGCAATTCGCCAGTTTCCGCCCCCATGGCCTCCAAATCCTTCCACATCAGGAATTTGGCGAACGAGTAAAAGCTTAGTTCGATCGTGTCGGGGTGCACCCGCCAGCGTGGCTGAGAGGAAATCGATGCCCGGACCTGTTGGAAGTACTCCGACGGCAGCCATTCGGACCCTTCGGGCAAGTCTGGCAGCACCAAATCGAAGTCGGCCTTGAGCATTGCCTTGAGCGACAGGTTCGGCTCCAGGTCCTGGTCACGATAGGACAGCTTGAACCGTCCCCTGGCGCTGTCTCTCTCCAGATCGACTGGCAGGAGAATCAAGGGAGCGAACCGCTCCAGCTCTGAAGACTCGCTCTCGTACCAGCGCAAGAATCCCAGAGCGAGGAACAGCACACTGATGCCTTGCTCTTCCTCCATCGCCTCCGCGTCCCTGAACAGCGTGAGGAGCCGCTTCTGCAGTCGCTCGGCCGTCAGCCTTGTCTGCAGGTATGAATCGATGTGATGGGCGGCAGGTCCCGAATTGGAAGCCTCGGCATCTCCGGGCACGAAGATCCTTTCCTCGGTCTCGCTGCCAGCCTCGGATTCCGCCGCGCCTCGATAGGCTTCGAAGTACATTTTCCTGCCTTGCAAGTACAGGATCTTGAACACCTCGTCTGACCGCTCGTCTTCGATATCGAGCTGCTTCGCCCGATCCTTGCCGACCGGGGCGTTTGTCAGCCGGTTCCGCTTGCCGATGTCGATCAACTGCTGACGAAGATGGTCGATCGCCGTCCCCATTCCCGGGACCCGACGAGATTTGGAGCCAGTCTGACTACTCGCGGTCTGCTTCATGGTCGATCTGGAGGATTGGGCATTGCCAGCCATAGCAAACGGCGATCTACGCAAGGGGCGGATCGGCCCTCAGAAGGCAGCGCGACATCACAGAAAGTGGACGCGCCCGTCAAGACAGGTTACAACGTTCCGCTGGGTGCATCGACACCCACCGCGCACCGCCGTCGACGCCTGACGAGGCCTGTTGGAGTGTCCGTAACGAACTTGCGATCGATCGCGCTTCGCCTGTAGCAGCGCTGGCTCCGAGGTGATTCGGCCCGGCTGAGCATGGGCAGGCGGAGATTGGGCTTTTCGGCGGGGGTCGGAGCCATTGTCAAGGCCGACGGATTCGAGCGTTCGAGCAAACTCCGGTCACCTGGGTTGGCCTCGGACCCGACGACACCCAACTCCATCCCTGTGAAACCATGAGCCGGGAAATATGGTTTCCGGCGTGATCCGTTGAGTGGAACCAGAATCTGCCGGGCCTGAACGTCATTGGCCACGGCGCAGAGGGCGGCGGACGGGTCGCATCGACTTGAGCGAGCTTAACGGGCTTTCAGCCTCGATGTCCCCGTTTCGCCGCTCGTATGGTACATTGGACGCGGTTAAACAGCGGCCAGTTTCTGGCCGTACGGAGGGGACGATGCTGAACCGTACTGACCGACGCAACTTCTTGAGGGGCGTTGGCGCGAGCCTTGCTCTCCCGATGCTGGAGTCTTTTGCCCCACGCTCGGCGCGAGGCGCGCAAGCGACCGGGACGGACCGCCTGGTCTGCATCGGTACCTACCTGGGCTTTTACCAAGCCGCGTTCTACCCGCAGCAGACCGGACCGGACTACGAGATCTCGCCGGTGCTCAATCCCATTGAGCGGTTCCGCGACCAGGCGACAATCTTTTCCGGGTTGGACCACCGCGGGCGCAACGGCCATGAAGCCTGGAGCGCCTGGATGAGCGGCTCCGCCGCGGGGAGCGTGTCCCTGGACCAGGTCGTGGCCGCCCAGATTGGCGACCGCACGCGATTCGACTCGCTCCAGCTCACATGCGGCAACCCGCCCGGCCAGGCCCGGACAAGCTTCACCCCGGAAGGCGTGGCGCTGCCCATGATCGGGCGTCCCAGCGTGCTGTACAACACGTTGTTCAGCTCCGGCGACGACGCCGCACGCACAGAGTACCTGCTCGCCAGCAACCGCAGCGTGCTGGACGGAGTCACCGCGGAGGCCAGGAGCCTGGAACGCACGGTGACGGCGAGTGACCGTCACAAGCTCGGCGAATACTTCGCCTCATTGCGCGCCGTCGAGAAGCGGCTGCAGAAACAGCGGCTGTGGCTGGACCGGCCAGTGCCGCAGGTCGACTACCCCCTACCGGAATTCGATCCGGTCGCGCATGACCTATCGCTGGAATGCGAGTCGATCATGTACGACCTGATGGCGCTGGCGCTGACGACCGACTCCACCCGCGTCGCGACCTTCACGATTCCCGGATGGAGCCAGGTCTTCACGATCGGCGGCCGCAAGCTCAGCGCCGGCTATCACGGTCTGTCGCACCACGGCAACGACCCGGGGAGGATCGTCGAGTACAACCAGGTCGGGATCGAGCATGTCAAGCGGCTCGGTGCGTTTCTCGACAAGCTGGCGACCGCGCGAGATGCGCAAGACCGGCCGCTGCTGGACTCGACGGCGGTGGTGTTCGGCAGCGGCATGGGTGATGCCAATACGCACGACAACAGCAACCTGCCCACGGTGCTGGTCGGCGGCGGATTCCGGCACGGCTGGCACCATCAGTTCCAGCGGGACGCTCCGAAACCGAAGCTGCTGGGAGACCTGTACCTGACTCTGATGCAGCGGTTCGGCATCGAGGCCGAGCGTTTCGCCGGGGCGGAGAGCAACCTGAACGAGATTTTGGTGTGAGGATCGGCGCATGCGACGAATTGGAATCATCGCCCTGGTGGCGACGGCAACCCCGCTAGCGGGGGCAGCGGAATCGATCCCGGCTGCGGAGCACGAGTTTCTCTCGCGGCACTGCGCGGTGTGCCACACCGGAGACCAGGCCCAGGCGGAGGTCCGGCTGGATGGATCCGAGATCGACTGGAGCACGCGGCGATCCACGGACCTGTGGGAGCGTGTGCACACGGCGCTGGAGAGCGAAGCGATGCCGCCCGAGGGGGCGGTGCAGCCGTCCGGCGAGGCTCGCGACCGGATGGTGGCGTGGCTGGACAGCCAGCTGATGCGGCACTCCGGGGTGGGCGGCGTGGTGCCGCGGAGGCTGAACCGGGAGGAGTACGCGAACTCGATCCGGAATCTGTTCGACATGCCCGGGTTTGCGCTGCCAAACTCCTTCCCGTCGGACGATTCGCTGGACGGCTTTGACAATGTGGGCGAGGGTCTGGTGCTATCGCCGCCGCTGATGGCACAGTTCCTGACGCTGGCGAACGGGATCGCCGATGAACTGCTCCCCCCGGACGGCGGGCCGCTCAAGGTCGAGCGCAAGCTGTATCGCATCGGTCCAAGCGACCTGGGCATCACGTCGGGAGTGGCACACGTCGACGGAGGCGGTTTCCGCCTCCTGTCGATACGCACCAACGCCAGCGCCGCCGGTTGGCCGACGCGCTTCGAGGCAGTTCATAGCGGCGTCTACCGGATTGTCATCCACGCTAGGGCGCACCAGACCGACCGGATGTTCTTCGATCGCCGGACCGAGCCGCTGCAGATGTACCTTTACGCCCGCCACAAGGGCGAGCAGACATACGAGCTGTTCGACAATCTCCGCAAGCTGAAGGAGTTTGAAGTCGAGCCCAGTGGCGAGACACAAGTCCTCACCGCCGAGATCGAACTGATGCGGGGCGAGACCTTCGGTATTCGCTGGGCGGACGGCCCGGCGCAATCAGATCCTTCGAATCGAGGGATGATCACCAAACTCTTGCAGGATCGAGTGAAGAGCGACCGCCTCTTCTACGCCGCCTTGCTCGAGTACGGGGGTTCCCCTCGGGGCGCTGCCCGGAAAGAGATCTACGAAGCCGTCACGGCATTGATGCGGAGTGGCAAGCTCGACCTGAGCGATCCCCGCCTGGACAAGGCGCCAGGAGAGCTTGGGAGCCTCCCGCCTCGAGCTTTTAGGGGCGTCTCGCATTTCATTTATGAAGAGATGTTCCGCTTAGGACCGGCGCTCGATGTGCTGGATGCCGAGGTCGAAGGTCCCATTCGGCTCATTGAAGATGACATCGCGCGGACCCGGAGGCTGCGTACGGAGAAGTTCCTCGAGGCGGGTCCGCCGGGAGCTTCGAGGCGGGAACATGCCGAGGCTGTCCTGCGGGAGTTCTTGCCGAAGGCGTTCCGCCGCCCGGTGAGTGAAGCGCAACTGCAGGAATACATGGATCTGGTGGGTCGCTATTTTGACGAAAATCCGGAGTCCTCCGTGAAGGACGGTCTGCACCTGGCCGTGCGACGAGCGCTCGTGTCGCCGCACTTCCTGTATCGAGGCCTGCGCCCGGGGCACCTCGACGACTTCGATCTTGCCGGCCGGCTGAGCTATTTCCTGACCTCCTCGCCGCCGGACGAGCGGCTTGTCGCGCTCGCCGTTGAGGGCCGGCTCTCCCAGCCGGAGGTCCTCGAACAAGAGACCGACCGCCTGCTGCACGGGCCGCAGAGCGAGAACTTTGTCCGCAGCTTCACCGGCCAGTGGCTGGGCACGCGCCTGCTGGAGGGGATCATGCCCGACCCCCGCCTGACGAAGTACTACCAGCAGCACCGCCGGGCGATGATCTGGGAGACGGAAATGTTCTTCGCCGAGATTCTCCGCGAGAACTTGCCGATCGACACCTTCATCGATGCGGGATTCAGCTATCGGAACGAAGACTCGAACCTGTTTTACGGAGGTGATCTCGAAGACAAGGAGATGCGCCGTGTGACGTTCCCGCGCGGAGGGCGCCAGGGCGGGATCCTGGGCCTGGCTTCGGTCATGATGGCGACTGCCAACGGCGTGGACACCAATCCCATCCTGCGGGGCGTGTGGTTGCTGGACAACGTGTTCGGGATGTCCCTTCCGGATCCTCCATCCAATATCCCGGCCATCGCGCCGGACACGAGCGGCACAACCCTGATGCGGGACCAGCTCGCGGCACACCGTGCCAACGCGAGTTGCGCGCGGTGCCACAACCACATCGACCCGATCGGGATGGTCCTGGAAAACTTCGACCCGATAGGACGCTGGCGCGACCACTATCCCATCTACACCAAGCCGCCCGACGGTCAAGAAACCTTGACGGAGCAATTCTACTCGAGCGTCGGAAAGGGGGTCATTAACGGACCGCCGGTGGACGCGGTGGGTATCCTGGCGGACGGCACCCGAATGGAGGACGTGACCGACCTGAAACGGCACCTCCTGGAGCGCATAGACATGTTCTCGCGGTGCCTGACCGAAAAGCTGATGGTGTACGGCACGGGCCGTCCCCTCAGCTACGGTGATGGCCGCGTCGCTGACGAGATCGTGGCCATGACGGCAGAGCAGGGCAACGGCTTCCGCGACCTGGTCGTCAATGTTGTGCAGTCGGAGGCGTTCAACACGCGCTAGGGCGGGACCGCGCGTCAGTCCGCCTTACGGCCAGCCCGAAACATTCAATCGGGTTCGCCGGCTAAGCGAGCGACGGTTCACGGGCGGCGGGGATTCAATCCAGGCTCTGCGCCGTAAACTCGTACATTGGCCATGGCGACTTTGCAGCCAAGGGCGAGTGCGTGGGCCGCGAGGACGGGGTGATTGCCTCCTCAGCCTTGTGAGTTCAGATTCGTTGCCAGCCAGTCGGCGAAGGACGAGGGACAGAGCTACGGTGTTTCCGCAGGGGTCTGCAGCGCGGCTTGTTTGAGCACCCAATCACGCAGCACCAGGAAGCCCTCGTCGTCGGGTTCGTACCGCAAACCTCCCTGGTGTCCCTCCTCCTGGCCTGTCTGGACGTTGAGCGGCTTGCGCAGGACGAGGCTTCGCTCGGGATCCGCCACATCCACCCTGGCTTGCAACTTGCGATAATTCGACAGCAGTTCCTTCGCGCCAATGAAACCGGCGCCGTCCGGCGGGTGCAAGTACAGCGTCGGCACCCTGCCTGGAACCCCGTGGCACGATATGCAGGCGCGCCCGTCGCGATCGCTGATCCTGGTCATCTCGGCGAAGACATAGTCGCGGAAGTGCAGGATGTCCGCGATAAACTCCCGGGTAGGTTCGATCGGGCGCCCCTCGGAATCGATTGCATCGCTCCCCCCGTTCGCGATCAGGTCGCGCAACTCTGCCCCGTACCGTTGGTCGTCGTTCGCGAGCAGCAGCTGCAGTCTGGTGCGGATCTTGGCAACGGGCTCGTTTTCGACGTGGGCCGCGATGGCCTTGCGTACTTCGGGATGGCGCCGCAAGGCGGGCGAACTCGCCAGCCGGGCGGCGAGGTCACGGATCTCTTGCGGCGTGGATGGGGAGAACCATCGCACGAACATCGCCACGACCTCGGCTTTGGCAGTGGCAATCGGATCGATCTTGTCTCCCGCGCTTCCCAACGCCGGAGCAGATTCTTCGTCCCCGCCTGGCGCCAGCTTCAGATAGTCCAGGCCGAACTTGTATTCCGGCTCGCCCGGCTCGTTGGTCCCCATCATGGTGACCTTGAACAGTGCCCGGCCTTCGGTGAGCTCGAACGTACCGAGCGACATCGGTCCCGTCGAGGTCACCTCGGGACGGTAGAAGTCGGTCTGCTCCAGGACCGTACCGCCATCGAATGCGATCTCGACGATACCGTGCGACGCCCCGTACAGAAACGCGCCGAGCACCTCGTACCGGCCGCCCGCCGGCACCTCCAGAGCAAAGGTGATGTGGGCACCGACCTTGCCCTCTTCCCAGATCAGGACACTGTTGTTGCTGGCGACACCGCCTGGGATCATCTGCTCCGTCGTCCGGCCAAACGTTAGTTCGGCGACCCGCAGGTCCTCGGCTTCGACGGCTCCCTCCACGGCCTCCTCGAGAGTTTCCCGGCCCTCCCGGAACGCCAGCATCCATTCGGTCGAATCCAGCCACAGCCGGGGATCGCTCGAAAGATGCTTGAACGCCCGCTTGCGATGGAGCGTGCGATTCTCCCCCAGGATCCTCGCGATGAAGGGCGCCGTCGGATCTTCGTCAAGGCGAGCGGTGGATGATGGCGCCGGCCTGCCGAGCACCGGATCCGCCACCCCGCGGAAGTCGGCGCGGCCGTCGTCCGCGCTGCTGAGGAGCATTTCGTAGAACGCCGCTTCGCCTTCCTCGCCAACCCCCTCAAAATCCCAGCGGACTCTCGCCAGGAAGCTGGCGAGCGCTTCAGCGTCCTTCGCGCGACCATCGACGGAGAACTGGCGGAGTACGCGCAGCAACGGCTCAAGGGCGTCCGGCCGGGCCGGGATGGAGAGTTCACCGGGGTTGGCCAGGGCACGCGCCGCAATCGCAACCACAGCCGGGTCGGAGGTCAGCAAGAGGTCCAGGAGCGTGTCCTGGAGGGGCTTGTAGACGACGTTGCGAGCCCCTTCTAGAGCGATCGACCTCCAGGGAATGCCCTCATCGATCCCATTTTCGTATACGGCAAGCACCGCCTTGCCGAATAGTTCGGTGGCACCAGGCGTGCTGTACGCGAATTGCCCGGGGCTCTGCTGGTTGGCCCGTTCCATGTAGTGAGATGCCGCCATCGCTGTGAGCCGGCGATCGAGGAGTCGCCTGTGGTCCTCCGGCGCGGATTCGCGCCACGCAGCCAGCTCCGCGTAGAGGGTCGCCAGTTCCGGGTATTGCTGGTCAAGATACTTTCCGCCGGTGATGTTGTTGACCTGGCCGTTCACGACAAAGAGCGAGATTGTCGAGTACCGCAGCGCCATGTCGACGTTCGCTTCCGGTTCATCGCGCAGCAGTGCGTCGATCCAGGCGCGGTTCAGGGGCTCCCGCATCGGCGGGTTCCACACCCACCAGTGCCACGCCGCCTTGAATGCGAACGCCCTGACACCTGGGTGCGGATCGACCATTCCGGCGGTCAGCGTGCCCGCAAGTTCGGAAAGATCGACATCGAAGCCCGCATCGGGCAGATGAGCCCTCGTGACCAGAGCCTGCATCACGGACTGCCGCGTCCTGTCGTTGCCATGGCGGTAAGCTGCGAGGATTTCGTCCCATCCTGCTCCGTTGAGCAGCAATTGGCGCAACGACCAGAAGGCCGCCTCGCGGCATGCCTTGACGGGATCGTCCAAGTGGTCGACGAGAGTCGAAGCCGAGTCGGAAGCCAGGACGGCACCGAGGCCGAGCAGGCCGTACAGCCGGACCTTGGCATGCGTGCTTCCCGCGGCCTCACGGAACAAGGGGATGTACCCCGCATCGCCAGTGGCCTGAGCCGCGCGTACCTTCGCGAGCGTCTCGAGCGGCGTGTCGGCGGAATCCAGCCGGATGTTGGCCTCCGCCGGTTCCGGTGGCGCGGGATGCAGACGACTCAAAGCGCGGATTGCGTACGCGCTCGTGACGAAGCCGGTCGCTGCCGCAGCGTTCCAGAGCCCGTAAGGGTACTGGTTCCGCAACAACCACTGCACTCCCCTAGCAACTGCCGGGTCACTCGCGTCGCGCCCCGCGGCTTCCAGTGCGATCAGCGCAACTGCCGTGGCCGCCGGATAGCTAAAGTCGTCCGGACGGGCCCATCCGCCGTTGCCGTCGGGCTGGCCGGGCTTGAATCCCCAGCCGCCATCCTCTCGCTGGAGAGCGAGCAGGCGCCGGACGTCGGTCTCGGCCCTTTCGCGGAGCTGTCCGTGCAGCCGTTCCGCTTCCGCGACTCGGCGCGGCGAATTAGTCAACTCGCGGACTCGCTCGACGTAATCGCCAGGCCACACACGGCGGAAGAATTCAACGCGGTGGCCGTAGTCGTCGGTGACACGCACGTTGTCGCCAGTCGCCAGGATCTTGCGCCCCTTTTCCTCAAGTCCGAAGAAGTAGCGTGGCTCGCCTGTCTCGTGCCAAGCCCGTGCGAGGATCTCGGCGGCGAACTTGAACACGACGTTGGGGCCGAAGTTTGAACCGCGTCCGGCGGCGTTGATGCCTGCCGGATCGGCGGTCTGGAGCACGTAGTTCGCCGTCCGCTGCTGCCACTGGGCGTGCGCTTTCTTCGGTGGGAATGTCCGTTCGTGCAAGACGATGTTGCGGCCGGCGACGCGCGTTCCCGCTGGTCCATCGCCTAGGTCGTTGGGTGCCACGCTCGTATTGACGGCGGCATCCTTGAGGTTGTTAGTGAGCCGCAAGGACTCGTACATCGTATTGACGAGCCGCCGGTAGTTCTGCTCCACACCAGTCGGCCCATATCCCATGCGGAAGGCATCCGCAACGCCCCAAACACCGCTCTGGGTGTGGCAGCTCATGCAGTTCTCGCCGAACAGCGCGGTGGCATCGCGGACACGTCGGTGCAGTGCTATGTTCCGCGGCCTATGGATGAGCCACGCGTCAATCTCCGCGAGGTGGTAGTAGATGCCCTGCCGTACGGCGTCGACGGGATCGTCATACGGGGCCGGATCGAAGAGGCGAACCTGCATTTCGTAGTGCGGCTGGTTCGCCTCGACCCGCAGGTAGTACGTCTGGCCGGGTTCCACTTTCCTCGTGACAAAGGTGCGGAACGATCGGTCTTGTTGGTGGGCGCGCTCGTTCAGGGCGCGGCCTTCCTCGTAGGTGTACACCGGCACGGGACCGGGAACCACGACAGCCGGGGGATGAACGTATGGAATCGGATTGAAGTTGGAGAAGTCGTAGCTGTTGGGCACGTCACGCTCCTCTAACTCCTCCTCGCTCGGCACACCCTCCTTGTAGAAGCGGATCCTGGCACTGACGACCGGTTCGACGATCTGGAGATTGGCGCTAAGGAATCTCGCCTCGGCTCCCCGGTACTCGATGCGGTACCAGTCGTCGGGTGTCGTCCCGGTCTCGGTGTTGTGGTAGTACTCGATTTCATCGGCCCCGGCAATGACGTACAACACTTGCTCGCCCTCATAGTCCGGAAAGGACAGGTCGGTTGCCTGCTCGGGCGCGTTGTTGGGCTCCGCCTCCAGTACCAGCGAGCCGGAGGTGAGGGTCTCGATCGCGCTTAGATCAACCGAGACGGCCACACCGCTGACAGCCGGGGTCTTGGCGGGCAGGGGGGTTGCCAGGGGCGCGAGCCCGGTGTCGTGCGGAATCGGCCCCAACGGCTGCTGCCGGTCCATCACGGCCTCGAGCTGTAGGGTGTAGGAGCCCGAGCGAGGGACTCGATACACCATGTGGACATCCGGATCGAGCGCGTGGAGAACCTTGTTCCAACCTGACACCGCCTCCACGCCGGGATCACCCCGGTCTCCATCGAACTTGTGCTGCGGCAGTTCCGGCCCGACCCATGCCACTCTTATCCGGGCGTTTGGGGGAAGCTCGGAGGGCCGTTGGATCCGCACACCCAGTTCGAGGGCATCCCCCTCGGCGCACACCCATGAGTGGCTCCAAAGACCGTTGAAGTCAATCTTCGCGCTGAGATCGGCTACGGCGCCGACCGCAGTTGCAGGTACGACCAGCAGACACAGGAATGCGCTGACCCTTCCCACGAAGAACACCACGCGATCCAGCAAAAACATCGGATTCCGAACCCACTAGTGGATTCTATCGTGACGAATTGAATTGGCGATAGCAACCCGGAGGCTCCACTCGACCCATCCGGATTCCTCTCCGGATTCGCCTCGTCGGGCGATTGGGATACCAGTGTCCTCGACCCGGGCCTCCAAACGGTTTCGATGCCCCAGAGGTTTCCTCCCCGGACGTCAATCGAACACCTTGGGAAATCGCTCTTACTCTATCCCTCGCCTAGATCGTTCCCACCATCCCCATAGCCATCACCTGCGGCCGGTTCCTTCTTGGTCACTCGGAGAACCGCTGGTCCGTCGAGTACACTGGCAGGCTGGCCACGCCGACTGTCCTTCCAGATGGAAGTCGAAGGGCTGAACCGTTGTAGCGTCCTAGGAGCGCTTGCGGCCCCGGACGCGCATCCAAGAATAGACGGGAATCCCCAGCCCGATGACGAGGAGGCCGGCTCCCGAGGTGGCGGGGTTCTCCCGCAGAGCATTTGCAACGATCAACAGGCTCGCCACTGCAAAGAACAGCGGCGCGAACGGGTAACCCCAGGCCCGAAATGGCCGGGCCTCTGACGGGTGCTTCCACCGCAGCACAAACACCGCAAATACGGCGACGCCCGCGAACAACACGATGGCGAAGCCCGTATACTCCACGAGCTGGCCAAACGTGCCCGTCAGGACGAGAACACCGCTCCAGACCGCCTGTGCCGCGATTGCAACCACTGGCGTTCGAAATCTGGAGTGGACCCGGGCGACCGAGTCGAACAACAGTCCGTCGCGGGCCATGGCGAAGTAAACACGCGGCCCGGCCAGCACCATCGCGCTGATGCTGGCCGCGATCATCACAACTGACGCGGCGGCCCACGCTCCACCTGCACCGGACCCGAACAGCCGTTCCAACGCGACATCGCCGATTCGGGTCGCTTGGTCGGGAAAATCTTCGACCGGCATGGCATACAGATACACCATGTTCAGAGACAAGTAGATGAGGACAACAAGTGCTGTACCGAGCAACAGAGCTCGCGGAACGTTCCGCTCCGGGCTCCGGATCTCCTCGCTCACATATGCCGCCGCATTCCACCCCGAGTAGCTGAACATTACCGGGATCAGCGCGAACACCCAGTTCCCGATCGATAGCGATTCCCCGCCCGCATAGTGCGCCACGCTTCCACGCCCAATCGAGAACCCGAGGGCGACGACAGTGACGAGCGCCGCGACTTTCGTACCCGCCAGCAGGTTATGAACCACCCGCCCGGGACCCAGCCCCGAACTGTGAATGGCTGACAATCCAGCGATAGCCGTTAGCGCCACCGCCGCTTGTGGCGAAAATGTGAACGAGACAAATGGAAGGGCAATCGTGAAGATCGGCGTCGTGTCCGCCGCAGCGGGGATGAAGCGGCCCAGGATACCTGCCATCCCGACCGCGCTGGCTGCCATGGCACCGGAGAATCCGGCGACGAACGACGTCCAGCCGCTCAGAAACCCGACCAGGGGGCCGTAAGCTTCCTTCAAGTAGACGTACTCGCCTCCCGCTTGCGGGCGCAACGCGGCCAGTTCCGCATACGCCAGCGCCCCGGCGAGGGCCAGTGCACCGCCAACCAGCCAAACGCCAAGCATGGCCCATGGATCGGGAGCCAACTGCGCCACGATGGCAGGCACGATGAAGATGCCACCTCCAATCACGTTCGAAACGACGATCGCGGCGCCATCGAGCGAACCCAGCTTGCGTTCGAGTGTCGGTAGCGAACTCTCGGCCCGCTCAGGGACTGTCGGGCGGGAAGGCTCTGCTCGTGGCATATGGCATACTAGGCTGGCGTTGGAGCTGTCTCAACGTGCCGGTGGCGAACGGAAACGACACCGTCGCCGGGAGACGGGCAAATGCAGACCGGGGGTGGAAATCGGCATGCGGCTTGGTTGGGCACGTATCGCGGCGGTTGTGACTGTCGTCGGCTCGATGGGCGCGTCCGGTGCCGTTGCTTGGCAACTGGGGTCCCGACCGGCCGAACGGTGGATCGAAACCCTGAGTCGACCAGAACGAGTCAAGCAACTCCGGATCGATGACGTCATCGCCAGGCTCCGGCTCAAGCCCGGAGATCTCCTCGCGGACATCGGTGCCGGCTCGGGGGCGTTCACCCTGCCTTTCGCGCGCGCCGTTGCACCCGGCGGCAAGGTCTATGCCGTGGAGGTTGACCAAGCTCTCGTCGACCACATCGCGGATAGAGCCCGAACCGAGGACGTGGCAAACGTCACCAGCGTGCTCGGTGAGTTTACGGACCCCAATCTCCCGACTCAGGACATCGACCTGGCGTTCTTTCACGACGTCTTGCACCATATCGAAGACCGCTCAGGCTACCTCAAGAACCTCTCACGCTACATCAAATCGGAAGGCAGAATCGCGGTCATAGAGCGTGGACACAGGCGGCCGGATCAGCGTGAGATGCACATGAGTCAGGAGCAGGTGACAGGGTGGATGGCCGATGTAGGCTTCCGGCTCGCCGAGGAGTACTACCTTTTCGATGGCGGGAAATGGTTCGTGGTCTATTCGAGACATTGAAGGCCTCTAGGACTGGACATTCGTCTCAGGTGTAGGTCTTTCGCCGCACTTTTGCTTTGCGAACGGCTGCAGGTACCGCATTGCCAAGCTTCGATCGAGCGCCTGCTGCCCCGGATTCGGGACGGCTAGAGCGGAACCAATGCGCCACGCCGTCCTCACCGACTTCCAGAAGCAGTGTCGCATGCGTGATCTCGTTCGGCATCCATCCGCCATGCCGGCCGCTGAAGGTGGGCTAGGCAATCAGCTCGCGAATGAGGTCGCCCCCGATATCGGTCAAGCGGAACTGCCGGCCTTGGTATCGATAGGTCAGCTTCGTATGGTCAACTCCCAGCTGGTGCAGTAAGGTCGCGTGTAGGTCGTGGACGTGAACGGGATCGGAGACCACGTTGTAACAGAAATCATCTGTCTCCCCATGCGTGAGTCCGGGCTGTACGCCGCCGCCCGCAAGCCAGATCGTAAAGCAACGCGGGTGATGGTCGCGGCCGTAGGTCGTTTCGGTCATCCTTCCCTGGCTATAGACGGTTCTCCCGAACTCACCGCCCCAAACCACAAGCGTTTCCTCAAGCAGACCGCGCCGGTCCAGGTCTTCAATGAGCGCCGCTGAGGCTTGGTCCGTGTCGAAGCATTGTTTCGGAAGCTGCTGCGGCAGCGACCTGTGCTGATCCCACCCGCGATGGAAGAGCTGAACACAGCGTACGCCGCGCTCGACCAGGCGGCGAGCGATCAAGCAATGGCGGGCGTACGTACCGGGCTCGCGTGCGGACTCCCCATATAGCTCGAAAATGGATTCCGGCTCTCCAGAGAGATCCATGAGCTCCGGCACGGACGCCTGCATGCGGAAAGCCATCTCGTACTGCGCGATGCGTGTCTCAATTTCGGGGTCGGCGAACTGCTCCTGCTGGATCCGGTTGAGGGCTGAAAGATCGTCAAGGAACATCCGGCGGCGATCGCGGCTCACCCCCTCCGGGTTGGACAGATACAGCACGGGATCGCCTTGCGATCGGAACTTGACACCCTGGAAGCGGCTCGGCAGGAACCCGCTGCCCCACAGTCGCGTGTAGAGCGCCTGCCCGACTCTCCCTGATCCCCGCGAAGTCATCACGACAAACGTCGGCAAGTCGTCGTTCTCGCTGCCTAGACCGTACGCGAGCCATGCTCCGATGCTTGGCCGCCCGGCCAGTTGCGCGCCTGTCTGGAAGAAGGTCACCGCTGGATCGTGATTGATCGCCTCGGTGTGCATTGTGCGAATAAATGAGAGCTTGTCAGCGATTCTCCCTGTATGGGGCAGGAGTTCGCTCACCCACGCTCCCGAATCCCCGTGCTGCCGGAACTTGAACCAGGTCTTGTGGACAGGAAACGACGTTTGGGAAGCCGTCATTCCCGTCAGCCGCTGGCCCCGGCGAACCGAGTCCGGCAGTTCCGTGCCGTGAAGCTGTTCCAGCCGCGGCTTGTAGTCGAACAGGTCGAGTTGCGAGGGCCCGCCGCTCTGGAACAGGTAGATGATGTGCTTGGCCTTGGGGGCGAAGTGCGGCAGCTCCGGCAAGCCGCCCTGCGAAACGGCGTCCCTTCCCAGCAGATGGGCCAGGCCGGCAATTCCCACGCCGGTCCCGCCACGTCCGAAGAAGTGGCGCCTGGTCATACGGATTGCGGGATCGGCTGGCTTCATTGCTTCGTTACAGTCTCATCGAGGTTCAGGATCATGGCAGCAGTCATCGCATAGGACGCTAGCTCGGTCCGACGGACACCATCGCTGACGGGGCTGTCCCCTTGGGCAAGTAGCGCATTCGCCGCGTCCGGGTCGCTCTTGAAGCCTTCCAGCTGCCGTCCGAACGCGCTGAGAAGGATCTCCGCCTCACGGGGCCTGGGGGGCCTTGACGTTGCCATCTCGAAGCCGTGCGCCAGCCGCTCCTCGAGAGTCTTGCCCCCTTCGAAGTACATCCGCTCGCCGAACTTCCGGGCCGCCTCGACGAATGTGACATCGTTCATCAAGTTCAGCGCTTGAAGGGGAGTGTTCGTGCGATCGGTTCGCACCGTGCACGTCTCCCGAGTGGCCGAGTCGAAGTTGAGCATTGACGGAGGACCGATCGTCCGACGCCAGTAGGTATAGAGGCTGCGTCGGTATAGGTCGTCGCCGTCGCCGCGGTCGTAGCCACCGCCGGCGGCGATGTCGAACCACAGGCCGTCCGGCTGGTAAGTCTTGACCGAGGGCCCCCCGAGGCGGTGGCGCAGCAGCCCGGCGACCAGCAGGGCTTGGTCCCGCAACGCTTCGGCCGGCAGCCGGAAGCGGGGCCCTCGCGACAGAACCCTGTTCTCCGGATCCTCGTGCACGGCTTTCATCGAGCCCTTCGATTCCTGTCGGTACGTCGCGCTCGTCACGATCGTCTTCAGCAGCGACTTGACATCCCAGCCGCTCTCGACAAACTCGACAGCCAACCAGTCCAGCAGGTCTGGATGGGTTGGCCGCTCCCCCTGCGTTCCCAGGTTCTCCGGCGTCCGGACGAGCCCCGCACCGAACAGCATCTGCCAGAACCGGTTCACCGTCACGCGCGCGGTCAGGGGATTCGCCGGATCGACCAGCCAGCGCGCCAGGGCTAGCCGATCGTTAGGCGCTGACGCGGGCAGCGGAGGAAGCACACCCAAAACGCCCGGAAGAACCTTCTCTCCGGGCTTGTCGTAGGCACCGCGCTCGAGGATGAACGTCTCCCGCGGAGGATCCATCTCGGCCATGATCATCACGGTGGCGACTCCTCTCGCGAAGGCATCCCGTTCGCGCGTCAACTCGGCAAGCTCGGCCCAAGCGGACCGCACTCCTGGGGGTCCGTGAACGTCCACAAAGGCGCGCTCGAGCTTGAGCCTCTGCCCGCGAGTTCGATTGTCCGCCGGAATTCGCGCGATTTCGACGAGGTCTTCGCCAGCCCCGAGGATCGCGGCCTCTTCGCGCGTCAACTCCCGATCGTAGACGGCAACCTCGTCAATAGCCCCAATGAAGCGGCTGGTGACGTCCGCGCCGGCACCGATCCGGAACGGTTCCTTTGTCTTGATTCCGCCGTTGGAGTAATCGAGTTCGGCTACGGTGTCGGCTGCCAAGCCGTCAAGATACAGCGTGACGCCGCCGGCCAGCCGGGAGCCGTCGAACGTCGCTGTGACGTGCGACCAGCGGTCCAACGGAATGCGCTCGCGCGTACTGACGATGATCCAGTCATCCATGCGGCCAATCAGTTTGAGCTTCAGCCGCCCCTTCTCCAGGACCAGGGTCAAGCCCTTTCCGGCGTTTTCGTCGCGAGGATCGAACGTCTGCGAACGGCTCATGATGATGCCGTCTTGCAACTCCGGCTTGATCCACGCGGCAAAGCTGAACCTGTCGTTGTAGTCGTAGTCCGCAATGCCCTGCTCTTCCACATGGCCGTCGCCCCGGAGCGAGAGCGCCCGGCCGACCTTGCCCTCGATATCCCCGACTTGACCAGACGCGAGGGCTGATCCGAGATCGCTTTCGAAGTCATACCTCGCAGCAAGCCCGAAACTTGGATGCCAATCCGCGTCCCAGTCCGATCGGGCAAGGCTGTGCTCCCAAGCCCTGTACTGTGTCCCAGCCGAGTCGCGCGTCGCCCGGAACGCCTTCTCGGCATGGGCTATTCGGGCAGCCATCTCTTCGAGTTGCCGCGCCTCCTCCCTGGTCGGTGCGGGAATCCTCGGCGGCGAGTTGAACGGCCGCAAGACCCTACCGCGCTCGGGGACATTGTTGAAGTAGGCGAACAGCCTGTAGAACTCCTTCTGCGAGATTGGGTCGTACTTGTGATCGTGGCAGCGCGCGCACCCCACGGTCAGCCCGAGAAACACCGTCGACATGGTCTCGACTCGATCCACGACGTACTCGACCCTGTATTCCTCATCGACGATCCCGAGCTCGCTGTTGCTGCGGTGGTTGCGGTTGAAACCGGTGGCTATGAGCTGGTCGAGCGTGGAATCGGGGAGCAGGTCGCCGGCGATTTGCTCGACGGTGAACTCGTCGAAGGGCTTGTTCGCGTTGAATGCCTCGATTACCCAGTTGCGCCAACCCCACATCTGCACCGGCGCATCGTTCTGGTAGCCTTGCGTGTCGGCATAGCGTGCGGCATCCAGCCAGCGGGCCGCCATCCTCTCCCCGTAGCGTGGGGATTCGAGCAGCCTGTCAACCACCCGATCGTATGCGAATGGAGAGCGGTCGTCCACAAAGGCGCGGACTTCCCCGACTTCAGGCGGGAGGCCCGTCAAGTCCAAGCTCAGCCTGCGGATCAGGGTCCTCCGATCAGCCTCGTCTGCCGGAGACAGGCCGGCTCGCTCCAGGCGCTTGAACACGAAGCGATCAATCTCGTTTTGTACACGCGCCCCCCATTCCACCGCGGGCGGCTGGGGACGCGTCGGAGCCACGAATGCCCAGTGCGCGCTCCAGTGAGCGCCGGCCTCGATCCATTCGCGCAGAATCGCGATTTCGCGTTCGGAGAGCCTGTCGTGCCCGAGGTAGGCGGGTGGCATCCGACGCACCGGGTCGTCACTGGAGATGCGCGTGAGGATTTCGCCTGCCGCCAGTTGGGCCTGATCTTCCTGATCGAGCCGCAAGTTGGCCTGCCTCTGCGCGCCATCGGGCCCGTGGCAGGCAAAACAATTCTCGGCGAGAACGGGGCGGACGTCGCGATCGAAATCGACCGCGAACACGGGAGCTGCCAGCAGCGCAAGCTGGCACAGGAAGAAACGCTTCTGCAAGCCTTCCCCAGTATATCGGCGGCACGCAAGAACCAAGTAGAGCCAGGAAAAGCCAAGAGTATAAGAAACCCCGTTGTCCGGACTCAGAAACAAGCCCGTCAGGGCTCGGGAACGGGGGTTGTAGGTGGTTCCCTTGCCGGGGACGAGCGGAGCTACGGGAACGGCCGGTGGGCTACCCCGCCGACGTGGCCGACAAGCTCTGTCCCTGCCTTCAGGGCTTCGGCCACACGCTTGGATGACGCTGCCAAGGATGCTGCCCGGACGGCTTACTTCCCGCGGCCGGCCGCGGACGCTCTGCCAGCCGGCCAGCTTGACCGATGCATCGTCACTGCACTAACGTCGCGACCGGACCAACCAGCGGGGGCTGGGCAGGCGTGTTGAAACCTTGACCGAATCGTGCCGGTTGGCGGCCCGGGAAGGACCGTGCCGCTAACTGGGGCGACCCGTCAGCCAGTTCCATGGCTGTACCTGGGATTGGGCGAAGATACCAGCCTTGCCAAAGGGGCTGTCAGCGACGAAGTTCAGTGCCACCTCGATTGAGGGCGCCTCGATTATCATGAGGCCGCCGACCACGGTCTCTGCATTGTCGTCCAATGTAGCCCCCCCGTGATGAAGGGTTACCCGCGAGTGGTTGTGAAGGTATGCCTTCATTGCATCGGATTCGTTGCGCCGAGTCTCTTCCGTTCCGGCCGTGTGGGTGTTCCAAACAACAAAATACATCGCTGGTCTCCTTTTCGTCGAGCGCGGTTGACCTGCACATGAGCAACCGCCAGCACAATATACTACGCGTCGATCGTCAAATGACAATGACCGTTCTTCGGCGAGACCACACGAAGACTCACGATATCCGTGTTGTGGTCCAGCCGGCGGCGCACCGACGAGGCGAGGTGGCGTGAACGATTGCGGCCGAGCCGAGTCGCAATCGACGGGCCAAACTCAGTCCGGGGCTTCGTGGACCAGTTTCCCGCCCAAGTAGGTCCTCAACACAGCAATGTCCCTCACCTCGTCAACCGGACATGCGAGGATGTCACGATCCAAGACAACGAGGTCAGCTAGCTTCCCCACCTCGATCGAACCGCGCTCGCTCTCGGTGAAGGTGATGAAGGCGTTGTCGATCGTGTACAAGCGAATCGCCTCCTCGCGCGTCAAACGCTGCTCCGGGTGAAGAGGAGTGTCGGTCCACCGAGGCTGGCGCCGTAGCGTGATCCACATACCAAAGAAGGGGTCGTAGGGATTGATGGAACGCATTCCGCCGATCTTCTGCATGTGGTCCGAGCCGCCACCGACGATCACGCCCGCGTCCCTGAGGCTCCTGTATGGCTGAAAATAGCTCAAGCGCGCCTCTCCGAACTGCTTTGCGAGCGTCGCTCCGTCCCGTTCGAGCCACGCCGGCTGCAGGTCCGCAACAATTCCGATCTCTGCCATGCGCTTGATGGCTTCCGGACTCATGAAGTTCGAGTGTGTGATGCACGGCCGCATCTCGCGAACGCGGAATTCGTCGTTGATTTCCGCGTAGGCTTCGACCATCGCGTGCACCGCTCCGTCACCGACGGAGTGCGCGGTTGGCTGCAGGCCGTGGGTAAGGGCCAGTCGGGCTATCGAGTAAGCCTTTCCCGGCGGCACAAAGCGTAGGCCCCTGTAGTTGGGATCGGTGATCGAGTAGATCTTGCTGACTCCCCACGGCTCTCGCATGAAGGCGCTGCCGGTCAGCATGCCCCCGTCCATGAAGAACTTGATGCCACGCAGCCATAGCATCGGGTGGTACCGATGCCTGGGATGGCGGGCAAGCTTAGAGATCGTTGCTTCGATGTCTTCCAGCGGGTCTTGAGCGTTGATCGCGAAGCTGAGAAACACGCGGGCGGTCAGTTCATTCGATTCGAGCAGATCCTCGTACAGCGCAACCGCCTCCGGGCTGGCGTTGCGGTCGGCGATGCCGGTCAGCCCGACCTTGTTGTAGGCCGCGATGAGTTCCTTTAGCCGACGGCGGCGGTCGCCGGGCGTCGGCAAGGCCTGACTCTCTCGAAACTGGATCAGGTGAGCGCCGCTGCGGATGATTCCGGTGGGCTCGCCATTCGCATCGCGCTCGATGCGTCCCAGAACGCCCTGAGGCACGCGGAAATCCCTGTCGATCCCGCTGAGCTGCAGTGCAAGCGAGTTCAACGAGGCGTCTGGCCCCGTACGAAAGTAGGCGGCGTGGTTGGGGGCCGCATCGTCGAGCTCGGCGCGTGTCGGATAGCGCTGTTCCCTGAGCCGCGTGATGAAGACCTGCTGAAGACGAATCCACTCTCCCTCAGGTACAACCTTTGCCCGCTCGCGAAAGTAGCTCAGCACGTCGGCAATCGTCTGCATGTCTGGGACGGGATGGTCGAATTCATACATCGACGCGCCGGTGGGGTGGGTGTGCGTGTCGATCAGGCCCGGCAGCACAGTCCTGCCCTCAAGATCGGTCAGCCGTGTTCGCTCGCCCCCGAGCGCCCGCACGTCCGAGTCGACGCCGACCGCAACAATCCGGCCGTCGGCGATGGCAATTGCTTCGGCAATGGAAAACGTGTCGTCGACAGTGACGATCTTGCCGTTATGGAGAATTACATCGGGGGGCGCAGCCAGGGCGTCGGACGCAAATCCGGCGAGCATCAGCCCTGTGCACGCGAGCGCAGCAATCTGCCCGGATGCCGTCGCAGGTCTGATGGCCCTGCCGGGATTCCCGCGCAGACTCAACGCTTTCGCTCGGCCCGTCGCCTGACAACCGCCCGCCATGGACTGTATCGTCACACATGTTGTGGTGCGGCGGGCCGCCGAGGGCTCCGAGCACGGCAGGGAGGGCAAGCAAGCCTTGACGTGGCGGCAGGATTCGGCTTACATTGCCCTTGAAGCCCACCGGCCCATCAAGCTACGGCAGAACCATCCGCTTGGCGGGCAACTGCCGCGGACCATCGAATGACCGGCGCTCGTGCCGAGGCAGGAGCGACTTGGTGCCGTGCAGGTCTTCGCTTGAAGCCGAATCCCGATGCATCCCGGCAACCTCTCTATGGTGATTCGAGGCGCCCTGATCCCAGCTGTGGGCTGGGCTTGCGCCGGCGCGGCACTGTCCAGCCCAAACTTCGGGACAGAAGTCCGCCCCGTCTTGCAGCAGTGCCTACCCTGCCACGGGCCCGACGAACACAGCCGCATGGCGAATCTGAGGCTCGACTCGCTGGCCGCGGCCAGCGGGCAGAATGGTGGACACCAAGGGATTGTGCCAGGTAACAGCGCGGCGAGCCGAGTCATCGTACGAGTCTCGTCCGACGAAAACCCCATGCCACCGACTGGGGATCGTCTCACGGCTGGTGAGATCGACACGCTCCGGAGATGGATCGATGCCGGCGCAAAGTACGAGCGTCACTGGGCCTTCGACTCGCCCGTGCGCCCCGAACCCCCGAGCGTGTCCGACCCGGGCTGGATTCGCAATCCCATCGACAGCTTTGTACTCGCCCGGCTGGACAAGGAAGGCTTGCAACCATCACCGGAGGCCGACCGCCACACGTTGATCCGGCGCCTGTCGCTGGCCCTGACGGGATTGCCCCCAACCCCGACAGAGGTCGAAGCGTTCGCGGGCGACGACTCGGCCGAGGCCTACTCGGCCCTGGTTGACCGACTGCTGAATTCCAGTGGTTACGGCGAGCGCTGGGCCCGGGTCTGGCTGGACCTGGCTCGTTACGCCGACTCAGTGGGCTACGAGAAGGACTCCATCCGCACGATCTGGCCATATCGAGACTGGGTCGTCCAGGCACTCAACGAGAACATTTCATTCGATCAATTCACGGTGCTCCAGCTCGCTGGTGACCTGCTCCCTGAACCGTCTAACGACCAGCTCGTGGCAACCGGCTTCCATCGCAACACGATGACAAACACCGAGGGAGGCACGGATGACGAGGAGTTCCGCGATGCCGCGGTCAAGGACCGGGTGGCCACGACCGGCCAGGTCTGGATGGGCCTGACGTGGGGCTGCGCACAGTGCCACTCGCACAAATACGACCCGCTGTCGCAGAGAGAGTTCTATTCGCTGTACGCCTTTCTTAACCAGACAGCCGACGCGGACCGCAATGACGACGCTCCGAAGCTCGAGCTAGCGGAGGGGGTGTCCACGCTTGTTCTGCGGGAACTTCCCGCCGAGGAGCGTCGCGACACGTTCATCCACAACCGTGGCAACTTCATGAGTCCCGGAGGGCAGGTCGCGCCTGCCGTTCCTGCAGCCTTCCATCCGTTCCCCTCGAGCGCGCCACGGGACCGATTGGGGCTCGCTCATTGGCTGACCTCCAAGGAGAATCCGCTGACAGCAAGGGTCACGGTCAACCGGCTCTGGGCCAGGCTATTCGGAGCGGGAATCGTCCGAACCGAGGAGGACTTCGGCACACAGGGAACGCCGCCGACCCATCCGGAACTGCTGGATTGGCTCGCCACAGAATTCATGCGGGTGAACTGGGACCTGAAGGACATCCTCAAGACCATCGTCACCTCGGCGACATACCGGCAGAGGTCGGATCTCACGCCCGAATTGCTGGCAGTCGACCCGGAAAACTCCCTGTTGGCGCGGGGCGCGCGATTCCGGATGCCCGCGGAAATGGTTCGCGACCAAGCGCTCTTTGCGAGCGGCTTGCTGTCCGGGAAGATTGGTGGAGAGCCGGTGATGCCATGGCAGCCGGAAGGGATCTGGCAGGTGGTGTACAGCAGCAAACAATGGAAGACCAGCCCCGGAGAAGATCGCTACCGCCGGGCGCTCTACACGCTGTGGAGGCGCACCTCGCCCTACCCTTCCATGACCACTTTCGACGCGCCCTCCGGGGAAACCTGCACGGTCCGCCGTATACGGACCAACACACCATTGCAGGCTTTGGTCACGCTCAATGACCCGACCCTGATGGAAGCGGCCCAGCGCTTGGCCGCGCGTACTGGAACGGGAAACCGGAGCGACCCGGAACGGCGTTTGGACCGCCTCTTTCGGCTTGTCCTGTCGCGCCCGCCATCACCTGCGGAAACCGGGCGATTGCTCGCGCTTCAGGCCGAGGCGGCATTCGAGCTGCGCCAGCAATCGGCGAACGCCCGCAAGCTTGCGCACTACGACCGGGTCATGTACAAGGCAAATCGACGTACGCCGCTGGTTGGCGACTCGCGAGGGGACTCCCCGGACTGGCGGTACTCGGCCGAAGACCCTGGAGACGGCTGGGCGATGCCCGGATTTGACGACACAAGCTGGCATCGCGGGAAGGGAGCCTTCGGAAGCACGAAGCGTCCCAACGTCAGCGACGCTCCGGACCCGTACGGAACCAGCCTGCGAACTGATTGGAATTCCACCGACCTGTGGACGAGGGTCGAATTCGATCTCGCCGATCCCAGCATGCAAGAAATCCGCTTGGAAGGCCGCTTCTCTGGCGGGTTCGAGGCCTTTCTCAATGGCGTTCCAGCCGCTACGCAGATCAACGGCTCGGGAACATTCGCCCCGTTTGAACTGGCCGCGAGGGCCAAGGCTGCACTGCGTCCTGGCAAGAACGTGCTCGCCATCCACGCCATCCACACGGGCCTGTCAGACGGCCTCAGATTTCTCGACGTTGGCCTCACGGCACTGCGGCCGCCTGCCTTCCCGGATTCCGGCCCGGAAGACGCAGACGAAGCAGCGTGGGTCGTTGTCGCCAACGTCGTGCTCAACTTGGACGAGGCGCTCACGATACGGTAATGACTATGCACTCGGGCTACGAATTCGTACAGCAGCAGACCCGGCGGCATTTTCTCTCCGGCTGCCAACTCGGGCTGGCCTCGATGTTTCTCGGCTCTGCCCGTGCGGCCGCCAGTCCCGCCAAGGGCCCGCTCGCGCCACGCAGACCACATTATCCGCCAAAGGCCAAGTCCGTGATCTACCTGCACATGGCTGGCGGACCGTCGCAGCTGGAACTGTTCGACCCAAAGCCCGAATTGCAGAAACATGACGGCGCAGACTGCCCGCAGCACTTGCTTGAAGGCAAGCGGTTCGCCTTTATCAAGGGTGTTCCGCAGTTGCTCGGGACGCCGTACGAATTCAGCCGCGCTGGCCAGTCCGGCACCTGGGTCAGCGAATTGCTTCCGCGCTTTGCGGAAATTGCCGACGATGTGGCGATCATCCGATCGATGACGACCGAGGAGTTCAACCATGCGCCGGCGCAACTGCTGCTGCATACCGGCAACGCTCGTCTCGGTTCCGCCTCGATGGGCTCGTGGGCGACTTACGGCCTCGGAACGGAGAACCAAGACCTGCCGGGTTTCGTGGTGCTGGTCAGCGGCAACAGGACTCCGAGCGCGGGCAAAAGCCTGTGGGGCAGCGGATTCCTGCCGTCCGTGTATCAAGGTGTCCAATGCCGTACCCAGGGCGAGCCGGTCCTGTTCCTTCGCAATCCGGAAGGCATGAGCCGATCGCTACGCCGCAAGACTCTCGACGCGCTCGGCGACCTCAATCGGATCGACCAGCAGCGGTCCGGCAATCCGGACACGCTCTCCCGGATCGAGCAATACGAACTGGCGTTCCGGATGCAGGCTTCGGTTCCCGAGGTGATGGACATTTCGCGGGAACCGGACTCAGTGCATTCGATGTACGGGACTGAGCCGGGCAAGCTCTCTTTTGCAAACAACTGCTTGCTGGCTCGGCGCCTCGTCGAGAACGGCGTTAGGTTCGTCCAGTTGTACGACTGGGGTTGGGATCATCATGGCAACGCGCGCCAGACAGACATCCGTCTTGACCTTCCCGACCGTGCCCGCGATATCGACCGGCCGATGGCCGCGCTGATCAAGGATCTCAAGCAGCGCGGGCTCCTTGGACAGACATTGATCATTTGGGGAGGTGAATTCGGTCGCACACCGATGCGGGAAAACCGCCAGGGCGACAAGACCGAGTACTACGGCCGCGACCACCATCCTGAAGCATTCACGATGTGGATGGCCGGCGGTGGCATCAAGGGCGGCGTCAACCATGGCGCGACGGATGATATCGGCTACTACGTCGACCGTGACCCGGTAACCCCGAGGGACGTCCAGGCCACCCTGCTGCATCTGCTGGGTCTAGACCCATATGCGTTCCACTACCCGTACCAGGGCCTCAGGCAGCGCCTGATCGGTCCAACAGACGAGGGTCGCATCGTCAGCGAACTGCTGGCCTGAAGAAGATCCGCGCTACCTGCGGAACCTGGCTCGGCCAAGCGTCCTTGTGGCAGTCTGCGGTGTCCGTGAATGGACCCCGGACGAACACAGAGCCCACAGCCTGCCTTGGGTTGTCTCACGCCGGGCTTTCGTGACAGACCGAAGAACGAAGTGCCCGCGGTTGGGCTCGGCATTGGCCCATCCAGCCAGATCCGCGCCACTCTGGAAGTTCCGGTGTTGCTGTGGCAGGGAATCCCTCTTCACCGCAGAGCCTCTTTGGGAAAGTGCCAGGGTGACGATTTGTTCGCGGATGGCGGTTGCATCCGCCGACTATCGACGCAGAACGGCAGCTGGCGGCCAGCAACACCTCGGTCACTGGGACTCAGCGGGGTTTCGCGAGATACGGCTTGACCGCCTTCACGAATGCATTGGCTTTCGTATATCCCTCGATTCGCTCGCGCAATCGACCGTCAGGCCCGATGATGAGGGTCGTCGGAATGGCCGTCACACGGTAGCGGCGGAAGACCTCGGCAGCGTGGTCGTTCAGGGTTGGGAACGTAATCCCGTGCTCTTCAAGAAACGCACGAGACTCGGCAGCTTTCTCGTCGCTGACTCCCAGAACCACCAAGCCTTCCCTCGAGAACCGCTGGTGCAGTTTCTCCAGGTGCGGCAGTTCCTTGCGGCAAGGACCGCACCAAGTCGCCCAGAAATTCACAAGAACGGCCTTGCCTCTAAGTTCCGACAGCCGCCAATGAGTGCCATCCAATCCCGGCAACGCGAAATCGGGGGCTGGTTCGCCTTCCGCGGGATAAGGCGGCCAATCACGTAGCGCCGGATCATCGGGACTCCGAACGCGCAACTCCTTCTTGGACCGATTTGCGAATTCCTCGAGAATCTCCAGCCGTAACGGCTCCTTGCGGGGCAGCACCAAGAACGCGCAGCGATGTTCCGCGTCGGAGTGCAGGCTTAGCCAGCGCTGCTCGTGGCGGTTGGTCATACGCTTCAAGAAATAGGACGCATGTGACCCGACGAGTGAACCCAACAGGAATTGAGCACCGTCGCTGAGCCCCCCTGTCGCGATGGAAATCGCAATGGATGGCGAAAGTGATAGCCAGTACCACCCGTCAATCAGAGGCAAGTTCATGCGGTGCTGGCCGCGTCGGACTCGGAGCTGGCCAAACTCGAAGCGTTCCGAAATACCCGGGTTCAACTGGACAGTCACGGCGGATTCTGTGAATGCAAGCTTCGCGGACCGGAGCTTTCCGTCAGCAATCCGTGCGCGTAGTCCTTTCCAAAGGACAACCGGATCCTGAGATTCGGGCTCATCCGCTCTTGCGTCGATAGATGCCAGCGACAGAGTCAATGCCAGTGCACAGGCGAAGATTCTCGCTGCACGGCTCATGAGTGGTTCCTTCCAATCCGTGAACCCCTGCGTCGTCAACTGGTTCAGGGCAAGGAAGCTCATGATACACCCCGCGCATCCGAATCAGATTCTGCCCTCAGCCCGAAGACCCAAAGGACCTCCCGTCGTGATACCTTCGTTTCCATGACCCGATCACTCCTGGCGCTCGCTCTACTTGCTGTGGGCATGGGTTTCGCGGCAGCCGCCGACAAGCCCAACATCATCGTCATTCTGCTGGACGATCTCGGCTACTCCGACCTAGGCTGCTACGGCGGGGAGATCGACACGCCAAACATCGACGCGCTCGCCGAGAACGGCGTGCGATTCGAATCGTTCTACAATTCCGCGCGGTGCTGTCCCAGCCGGGCGTCCCTGATGACTGGCCTGTATCCCCCGCAGACCGGCGTCGCGAGCTTCACCACCCGGCAGCCGCACCCCACCCGCGGCCCGGCTTACCTCGGGCGGCTCAACGACCGCTGCGTCACGCTCGGCGAAGTCTTGGGCAACGCGGGGTATAGCTGCTACTACGTGGGGAAATGGCACCTGCACAACGAGACCGGGCCAACGCGAAGGGGTTTTGACGAATTCTACGGCTATGCGCAGGACCACTCCCATGACCAGTGGGACGCCGACTACTACCAGCGTCTGCCTGCCGGACGGGAGAAGGAGATCGACACGCCGCAGGGAGAGTTCTACGCCACCGATGTGTTCAACGAATACGCCCTGGAGTTCATCCGGCAGGGCCAGCAGCGGGATCGTCCCTGGTTCTTGGTCCTGGGCCACTCATCCCCGCACTTTCCGGTCCAGGCGCCGGCCAAGAGCGCGGACCAGTACGTCGACCGCTACCTGCGGGGCTGGGATGTGTTGCGGGAGGAACGCTTCGCGCGAATGAAGCAAATCGGCCTGATTGACGGCAATCGCTGGAAGTTCACGGACCGCTCGCTCGTGCCCGTCGATCGCGACGACATCGCAAACGGCTTCCCCGGCAAACCGAATCCGGCCTGGAACTCCATCGATGAGCCACGCCAGAAGGATCTCGCCCGCCGGATGGCTCTTTTCGCCGCAATGGTCGAGCATGTGGATCGCGGCGTCGGCGACATCGTCAGGCACCTGGAGGATACGGGCGACTTCGACAATACCCTGATTATGCTGCTGAGCGACAACGGGGCATGCTACGAATGGGGGCCGTATGGATTCGACGAGCGCAGCCGCCAGGGCGTAACGATACTCCACACGGGCGACGACTTGCGCAAGATGGGCGGTCCCGGGACCTACCATTCGTATGGGAGCGGGTGGGCGAATCTAGGGAACACCCCGTTCCGCCTGTACAAGCACTTCACACACGAAGGGGGCGTTGCCACGCCGTTCATCGCGCACTGGCCGGAGGGGATCCGCAACCCCGGCCACTGGGTGCGCGAACGGGGTCACATCATCGATGTGATGCCTACTCTAAGAGCCGCGGCCGGAGCAGACTACCCAACCGATTTCGCGGGCCGCACCGTGCAACCCGAGGAAGGGCTGAACCTCCTGCCGGTCTTCAACGGCGAGAGCTTGGCAACACGGACGCTCTTCTTCGAACATCAAGCGGCCCGGGGGATCATCGAGGGCAACTGGAAGGCCGTGTGGGGCAAGCGCATGCCGTCGGAAATCCGCTGGGAGCTCTACGACTTGGCCGAGGACCGCGCCGAGACTACGGACCTTGCCAAGGACCACCCCGAAACGGTCCGCCAACTGGCGGACAAGTGGGCGCGGTACGCGGAACGCACAGGCATCGCCATCGAGTGAGCGGCAACCGCGACCTGGTTCAGGAACCCGGCGAAGGGCAACCGATCAGGCTCACGTGCCGAACCTCGTCCTGACCGGCGAGAACCTCGAGTTGATGCAAGCCCGAGCACTCCACCTCGATCGACACGACCGAATGCCCGGCGATCTCGTCGAGGACCTGATTTACCAAGACCGGAACTTCCTCCAGACCCTGGGCGAACAAGGCAGTACCGCCGGTAACCCTCGCGAATTCGCTGATGCCATTCTGGTAGACCTCGTTGAGGTCATCGTACTGGCGCGCCAGGTGCAGGAAGAACAGTGGCACCTGAGCTGATTCGAGCGCGTCGACGGTCGAGCGGATTCGCCCGAGAATCAACTGTGACCCGAACCGCCTGCTAAGATCGCGCCTGTCACTCGGATTCACGACCGGAATTGTGTAGTCCCCGCGATAGTCCTCAATCTCCCCGTCTGTCAGGAACAGCACAGCTAGCCGCACATCGGCGGCGAGGAGAGTCCGGTCGGCGATCTGCGACGCCTGCTCGATGACATCGAGCAGTCCAGGCACCCCGCGGACATCCAATCCCTCCAGGTTGCGTCGCAGCTTGCCCCTCCCTCGGGTCGGATCCTGCTTGACCTCGAGGCCGTCCTGCGCGGACAGAACCCCGGCATAGTACTTGGGTCCCAGTTCCGTGAGCTTGCGCACGATCGCCTCGCGGGCAGCATCAACACGATCGGCGCGCTCCACTACGTCCATCACCAGCAGTAAGACCAGCTCGTCGTCGGGTGTCTGGACAGACTGGACGGGCACCGGTTCCCCGTCAACCAAGACTTCGAACGCATGCGGAGGGGCCTCGGACCACACCGGGGTCTTCAGCAATTCAGCCACTGCGGGTGTGGCAAGCAGAACGGACCAGGCGAGGATTCGACAGATGGCCATGAGCTAGAAGTGGTAACGCAGCCCGATCTGCAGCACGCGCCCGCCGCGAGAGCCGATGATCTTGCCGGCATTGGCGTTCCTGGCGTGCTCCGGACCGATCTCCGTATCGGGATCATTCCAGTTTCCCTGGTTGAGGAAGTTGAAACTCTGAACAAGAAGCTCCACGCTCTGCTGTCTTGTCAGCGGGAGGCGCTTGGTCACGGCAATGTCATGGTAGCGATACGGCGGATTGCGCAGTGTCGGATGGGTCCGCGAAACATTGCCCAGCGAAAAGTCGGGCGGATCGACGAACGCGTTCGGGTTGAACCATGCTTCGGGTCCGGGCTCTGCAACGCGTGGATCCTCCCCTGGAACGGCGTTGACCCGCAAGTAGGGGATGATGCCGCCCGTATTGTTGAATAGCGGCTCAAGGGTGATCGGATCGCCGCCGTACCAGTTGGTGAATCCACTCACCGACCAATCTGAGAGCAGCCCCCGCAGTACTCTGGGCCGGGAGAGCATTGCCCGGCCCGGTCCGAACGGAAGCTCGTACGTATAGCTGAGACTGAAGCGCTGCGGACGCAAGCCTCTGCTCAGCGCCCAAGCACTGGAGCGCTCGTGCGGGTTTTGAATGCCGTTGCCGGAGTAATCGTCCCAGCGGCTACGGTAGGAGTATTCGAGGTCCAGGCTGAGCCCGTCCCCAGTGCGCTTTTGCAAGGCGACGACAGCCGTGTCGTAGCGATACCGTCCACCAGGGTATTGATAGTTCATCCGGATTTGCTGGAAGTGAGGGAAGGGGCGCAGAGACCGCCGGAAGGTTTCATCGTTGAGGCGGTCCCGATACCCCAAGACCTCGATCGGTGCCTGGTTGAGACCCGCGATATGCCCCCCGATCAGCATGTCCCTGCCGTGATACGTCCGCCCGCTGGCCCGAACTGTCAACCTCTTCGGCAGCTTATGCTCGATCTCCAGCGTCGCGTAGTTCATCGTCGGCTGGGCATCCGTCCTGGGGATCATGTCCACGTCGGTGCCGTTCGCGAAGTCTGCTCGCAGATCCGGCAACGGATTCGCCAATTGCGGGAAGCCTTTGGCGAGCGTCACGGCGGGTACGAGCTGGCGGTTGGGTGAAACCGGGAACCGACGCCCGGTGAACCCTTGAGTCCCAAACGGTCCAGTGCGCAACGCGATGCCGGAGTAATAGCGATAAAAGGAACCGCGGACGACAGTGGCCCGATCAGCGGTCGGACTCCACGAAACGCTAATGCGCGGCTCGGCTCGAACCCGGTAAGGCTGGAATGCGCGCCGCTGGCCATCCCGGTTCGCAAACACGAGCGCACCAAGTGTTCCGGTCGCGGGATTTGCAACATCCGGGTCGAACGTCGACTGACGGTCGAACTTCTCCGTTCGGGGACTGGCAGCATCCACAGTCAGGCGAATGCTCAGGGTGAGGTTCGGGAGAACCTGCCACCGGTTGGCAATCGAGTTCTGGAACGAGCGGCGGCGAATGTAGGCCGGCTGGGGCTGGTCGGTGGCTTGGGCACGCCACGCCTGGCCTAGCAGGAAGGTCGCAAAACCGTCCCCGGTGTTCGTAATTCCTGGCAATCCCGTGATGCGATCGCTAAATGAGAAGCTCCCGGAAGGGGCATCCAACTCATGCGTGCCCCAATCGAGGGCCCGCGAGTCGCTCGCAATCGTCCACGTGTGATTCCCCTTGCGAACGATCAACGTGCTATCGAACTCGACGACGGTCTGCGCGTTCCGCAAGTAGGACCGTGTTGACGGACCGAGCCCAGCGTATCGCTGCACGCGAAGGGCCGGAAAGACCACTCCGGTGACTCCCTCCAGACCGATTTCGGATGGCAGGTCGCGCTCGCTCTCGAATGAATTCGTCTCGACGGTCTCCAAATTGGCTTCGATCCGACCGCGGAGGGTCACGTTGGAGGTCAGATTGGCCGAGTCCGACAGTTCCACGCCGCGATTCTTGAACATGCGGTCGGGACGACTCAGGTTGCCTGCGGTGGGGTAGAGGTCCGGCGTCTCGTGGAAGCCGTCGGAGGCGTTTAGCCTGAGTGTGATTTTCTGTAATTCGCCGAGGTTGTGGTCCACTCGAGCGATGAAGCCGTCCGGCGAATTTCGTTCGGAGGGATTGGTCCAGTAATTGTTCCTCAGGAATGGTCCGACGCTGGTGTTGGGCTGGGGGTAATGGGCGCTTGCAGTCTCCGCCACACGGTCGACCTGCGGTGCGGGAATGCGATTCAGCGGGAAGGGATCCCGGAGGTACCGGAGATTCGATCGACTTACCGGGCGGGACGGGTCGTACCGCGGATTGCGACGGGTCGAGGCAGGATCGTAGATCGTGAGCGGCCGGCCAGCTCGGTTCACGAGATCTGAGAAGTCCGCGATCCGCTGCTGAGCGGTTGGCAGCGTCAGCAAGTATGACCGGCCCACGCGCTCGCGCGTCCCCTCGTACGAGAACGTGAAGAACGAGGTACCGCGGCCGTTGTAGATCCCGGGAATCACGACCGGGCCGTTCACTGTAAATCCGAACTGGTTTCGACGGCGCAGGTTGCGGTCCCCGCCCCGCTGCACCACTTCATGCGGTACGGCGTCGAGGATGTCGTTGCGGAAGTACTCGAACAAGCGGCCGTGCCAGGAGCTCGCGCGACCCTGGGCCTGCTTGATGGGTTGTTCAGTCCCGCGCTGGTCCGGTCTCAGGCCGGCACTCCTGGTGACCCGCCGAAAGACTTGGATCGCTTGGCGGACGCCCTCCAGTTCGATCCCGTCACCACCTCGGGAAGCCCGCTCTAGGGACGGGCCGAGCTCGCTACTGACTGCAGGCGCGGACGGGCCTTGGCTTGCGGCTGGAACAACCCACGAGAGTCCGAGGAAAATAGAGACGAAAACCAGAGACTTCAAGCGCAAGCGTACCTCCTCCATTACTAGATTAGACTAACTTGTTTGCGATTGCGGAGAAAGATTCCGCCTCCGGGGCATCCGAGCCTCCAGCCGTGCCGACGCAAAACCGGCGCTGCCCAGCTACCCGCATCGACGACCGTCGTCTCGGACAAGAGACAGCCCGAGCGGTCTCCTCAGACGGGAGGGTTGCGCTCAATTCACTTGCTATCCTTGCGCCCGTGACGCCTGTCGCCCTAGTCCTCCTCGCGCTGCTGGTAGCAGCCCCCTCGCAGTCGCAAGAGCCGTTGGCTGGGCGCAAGCCGAACATCGTGCTGATCTTGGCCGACGACCTCAGCTATCGCGACTTGAGCATTTGGGGGCAGACCCGCTTCTCGACTCCCAATCTGGACCGACTTGCCGCGGAGGGATTGCGTTTCACGCAGGGATACGCCGGTGCGCCGGAGTGCGCGCCGTCGCGCGGCACGCTCATGACGGGCCTCCACACGGGACATGCACCGATCCGGGACAACCGGAGTGCCCGCGGACAGGATCACCTCGCGGATTCCGACACTACGATTGCCGAGGTCTTGAAGCAGTCCGGATACGCGACGGGTTTCTTCGGAAAATGGGGAATCGGGCTACCGGGCACTCCGGGTACACCCGACAAACAGGGCTTTGACGAGGCGTTCGGGTTTTATGACCAACGCCGCGCGCACACCTTCTTCCCCCGCTATCTCTTCCGCAACGGGCGGAAGATCGATTACCCGGGGAATCTTGGCTTCGATATGGCCCATATGTACGAGGACAACGGGACCCCTGCGGCATCCAGGGATTCGGCGGAACACTACGACAGTGACGGCCGCCTAATCCCGGCGGGCATCCCGGACCGCTCGAAGGCGGTCTACTCCGAGGCCGTGATCGAGGACGCCGCGATCGACTTCGTTAGACGCAACGCGGAGTGGCCGTTCTTCCTGTACTTCGCAACCCAGCTTCCCCACGGCCCGGTTGTGACCGACAGCCTCGGACTGCTCCTGAACCGCTCGGACTTCCCTACTACGGCGCACAAGGAATGGGCGTCGATGGTGATGCGGATTGACGAATTCGCGGGCGAGCTGACCGCCTTGCTGGGGCAACTCGGAATCCTGGATCAAACGCTCATTCTGTTCGCCTCCGACAACGGCTACTCGATGTGCGGGTACTTTGCCCGCGGAAACCAAGGGACGAATTGGCCGGACGATCCGTTCTTTCGCAACAAGGGACCCTTCCGGGGAGGGAAATTCTCCTTGATGGAAGGCGGGATCCGCATCCCGTTCTTCGCGAACTGGCCAGGCGCAATCCCAGCTGGTGTTTCCGGCACGCCCGTCTGGCTGGTCGACCTGCTGCCCACATTCGCGGAACTGGCGGGCGTGGCATCCTCAGCTCCTCCTAACGACGGTGTCAGCCTCGTTCCGCTCTTCAGCGGCGATCCAGGCAGCTTTCCCGCGGCTAGGGCTCTGTACTGGGAAAACGCCCGCGAGCAGGCGGTGCGCAAGGGACCCTGGAAAGCGTACAGGCCGACTCCTGACGATCCGATGGAACTGTTCCTGATCGAAGAAGACATCCACTGCGAACGGAACCTGGCCTCCGCCTATCCGGATGTCGTGTCAGAGATGGCGCGCATCATGCAACGGTCTCATATCGACCACCCTTGGTACTGGAATCCTCACGAGACTCGGGAGGAATTCCGGCGGAAAGAGTCCCGCGCTGCCGAACTGGGGCAATTGCAGTTGGCGAGGCAGGCGAACTCGGGCCCGTGATCGAACGGGCGGATCAAGTACCGATGCGTGCCAACTCGTCCTGGCCGGCTGACGCGACCTCGTTCCGGTGGGACCCGGTAGCGAGGCCCCGGTCAGATGAAGCCGTTTGCCTTCAGCAGGTCCCGCGCGAGCAATGCCTGCTCGGTCAGAATCGCCCGGACGGTCTCGACGTCCCCTGCTTGTGTCGCCTCGTCGAGCTCCTTCCCACTCTCCACCGCCTCCTCGACTCGCCCCTCGAGGCCGCCGCCCCACGCCAAGCTGATATAGGTCCACCGCAGCAGTTCCGTGTAGTAATGCAAGCGGTCCTCGCTGAGATCCTGTTCTTCCCAGCGGAGCAAGATCTCCACCACTTCCTCTGCACGGGTCTTGGCAGTCGAACTCGGAACATAACCCTGTTCATCCGCGGTTTTGACCCTTAACACTCGATCCGCCACGGCGCCCTGGGAGCGCGCATGCGCCATGAAGGCCTCGACGCCTTCCCGGTCCCGCACACTCCCATCGGGGAAAAAGAACCCCTGAAGGTGCTTAAAGCGAGTGGATCCGATCGAGGCCTCGAATAGCGAAAACCCAATGTTCCGTGGAGCGAAGAAGGCGATCACATCTTCGTAAGCCTGGAAGAACCCCGGTCCCCCGACTTCGTTGGCAATGATGGGCTTGTTGCCGTGCCGAGCCGAGATCTCGCGCATTGATTCGGTCCAGACCTCCCGGTTGCGATCAAAGATCCCGTAGGGATGGTAGGAAAGGACGTCCACCCAGGCCGCCGTGGCCTCATTCCCCTTGGCGTGAGCCCAGCCAATGGTAATCGGGCGGTCCGGGTCGAGCGATTTGACCAGCTTCGCGTAGTGCTCGAGCCAGTCCTGGATTCCCTCGCCGGCAGGCTCGTTCATGATGTCCCACATTGCGACGGTTGGATCTCCGTACGCGGCCTCGATCAACGCCCGCACGTATTCGTCACCCTGAGCGCGAAAGGCCGGGTTCTGGACGCGTTCGTAGCCCGGATTGGCCACCCAGTCGTCGAGGTCCTCGTAGCTCGCGCGCGCGTCTCCGAAGCAGGAATCCCAGAGTATGGGCATGACGGACAGGCCGTGCCGACGGGCAAGCCCGAGAAAGTCCTTGAACTTGGCGACGAAACCCTCCTTCTCGACGTCGTACACGACCCAGGCCAGCCAGACGCGGACGTTGTTGGCTCCGACGCTCTTGATGTAGCCGAGTTCCCGGTCGATGCGCTCAGAGTCGTACAGACGCCACATCGCCACATCCGAAGGGGCGTAACTGGCGATGTAGTTCAATCCCCGAAGGTTGCTGTAGTCCGGCTCGAACTGTTCCAGCGGAGGCAGCCCAGCAGGTTCTCTCGCAGCAGGGTCACCACAGCCAGCAACCAGCATTAGCGTCAGGCTGACGATCAGGATTTTCATGAGCAGTCCTTCTTCGATATCCCGACGCAGGTAATTGTAGAGCAAGTGAGCCAAGCCAAGAAACCGGCTGAGCAGTGAGGCTACAAGTTCTTGTTCCAAGCATTGACAGATCTGGATATCCGGATATACTTCGGATGGATTGGAAGGCGATGGAGATAAGGTCTGCAATGGCCAAACTCAGTCAAGCGTCACGAGTCGCGGTGTATCTCACCGCCGGCTTGCGGAAGCCCCGATTGGAGAATCGCCGGTCCGGACTCGTGGCCTTCGATCCGTGATGGAGGGGAACCATGCTTCAAAAGACCTTGACTTCGTGCTTGGCTCTTGTTCTTGGAGCCGTGCTGGCGTCGGACCTGATGGCCCAGGGCAGGATCGTCGGCACTGTCTTCGACGACACCCAGAGTGTCGTTCCCGGTGTCTCCGTGACGGCCACGCACGAGCAGACGAATATCGCCTACAACTTTGAGACGAACGAGAGCGGAAAGTACGATCTCCCGAGTCTCCCGACAGGTCCGTACATGGTTCGGGCGGAACTGACGGGGTTCAAGGCGAGCGAGGCGCGGATGATTGTCGAGATTGCGCAGGTGACACAGCAGGACTTCACCCTAGAGCTTGGCGCCCTACAGGACACGGTCACGGTGTCGGCGGAAGCGCAGGCGCCCCTGCTACAAGCCGAGTCTCCGGAGATCGGCCAGGTGATCACCAACCGCCTGATTCTGGAACTGCCACTCAATGGCCGGAACTTCGAGCAGTTGGCCACGCTGGGCACGGGAGTCTATGGGGCTCCGGGCGGCTTGGTTGTCGTCAACGGAGCCCGTCCCACACAGGCTATCCATCAGATCGACAATATGAGCACGAACACGATTCTGAACGGCCGCAACCAAGCGCGCCCGTCGATTGAAACCCTTCAGGAGTTCAAGCTCCAGAGCAGCACCTTCGCAGCCGAGCACGGACGCGCCCCGGGAATCATCAATGTCAGTACCCGCTCGGGCAACAATCGCTTCTACGGCAACGTATACGAGTTCTTCCGGAACGATGTCGTCTCGGCCAACAACTTCTTCGAGAACCAGCGTGCAAATCCCCGCAAGACCCCACTGAACCGCAACCAATTCGGGACCACGTTCAGCGGTCCGATTGTCCGAAACCGGACATTCTTCTTTGCTAACTACGAGGGCCAACGCATGTATCGCGGCAGCACCATCAATGGCACCGTCCCGACTCCGATGCAGAAGGCCGGAGATTTCTCTCAGACTCCGGGAGTGGCGGTATTGCTGGACTTCATGAGCCCGCTGCCGCCGGGATTCCCGATCCCGTACGCGCCCTTTCCGGGAAACAAGATCCCCGCGACCAGGATCCATCCCACCTATGAGTACTTCAAGGACTGGTGGCCTGAACCAAACTCATCCGCCTCGCGCTTTATCTCCTCACCAAGAGCGACCGTTGACAACAACCAATTCTCCAATCGATCGGATCATCACTTCTCGTCATCAGACCGCATCTGGGCCCGGTACTTCTTTTCAAAAGGATTTACCAGGAATCGAGGCTGGGGAACCCGTCCGGACCTGATTGGAGGGAACACGGTTGACAACGCGTTGCATCAAGTCGCCGCTCATTGGAACCACACCTTTTCGCCATCGCTGCTGCTTGATGTTTCCTGGGGCTACATGAGCGCCCGGGCGTCGAACGTTGGCACCGGCGTCTGTTTCCAGGAAGACGGCTGTACGAATCACACTGTGGAGTCCGGAATCGGAGGGATGGACTTCGGGTCGAAGTTTTATCCGGGCACTCCCACCCTGTTCTTCTCTGGCGCGTTCCTCAATGATTTCAATTGGGCGTCACCGCTCCGGACTACGGCTCAGAACCATTCGCTCAAAGCCAACACCACCTGGGTCAAGGGCAAGCACACCATCCGGGGCGGGGTTGACTTCCTGACCCAGGGTCTGCCGGGTGCGACTCCCTTGGGGGCAAGAGGCGTTTTCACCTTCTTGGGAGCATCCACCCTGTTCGCCAACAATTGGCCTGACTTTGTGATGGGCACTCCAACAATTGCCCAACGCGCCGCCCCGAGGACAGGCGCAGGATCCGAGCGGGACACCTTCCAGTTCTTCGTGCAAGACGACTTCAAGATCACTCCGAGGCTCACGCTGAACCTCGGAGTGCGTTATGACTTCAACTTCGCGCCCGTCCCGATGGGGGCGGGAGGAGCGGTCGACACCAAGACCGGCAAGGTCATTTTCGCCGACGTCAATGGTGATGGCGTTCCCAGCCCCGCCTTCTCACCCTCGCTGCCGATATTGCTTCCGTTGATCGGTGAAGAAAATCTGGTGTCGTCCACCGAACTAGGGCTGCACCCATCGTTTGTGAATACGGATCACAACAATTTCGCGCCTCGAATCGGACTCGCCTGGAGACCGTTCCAGAAGACCGTGATCCGGACTGGCTACGGCCTGTACTACTTGGTGGACATTGTTGGCAATATCGCCACATTCTTCAGCCAAGCCCCCCCATTCTCCCTGGTGGAGGTTCAGAACAACTTGAACAATGTCGGCCGAGGCCCTTTCTGGACCTTCGAGAACATGTACACGAACCTGGATGAACTACGCGCGATCCCACCCAACTGGACTGCAGTCGGAATTAACCCGGACACGCACACTCCCTACGAGAACCAGTACAGCTTCAGTATCCAACATCAGTTGAACAGGAGCCTGGTCTTTGAAATTGGATATGTCGGAAAGACATCCGTCCACCTGCAGAGCAACCGCCCCATAGCGCTTCCGGAGACCCGGCCCGCTTTCGTGCCTCCTGGCCTCACACTGGTGACCCAAGAAGCCAACAATAACTACAACTCGCTCCAGACCAGATTGGAGAAACGCTATTCCGGCGGTCTGGCCTTCCTGGCTTCCTACACTTGGTCGAAGACGATCGACATCGCGAGCGGAAACCTGGGCAACCCGGGCGCGGCAAATGCCCAAAGGGGTTTGGCCGACTACGACATTCCTCACCGTTTCGTCTTCAGTTCGACCTTCGACCTGCCATTCGGACGGGAACGGAGGTGGTTGAATTCTGCCAGTAGTCTCGTGAATGCCGTCTTGGGCGGCTGGCAGGTAAGCGCCATCGGGCAGTACCAGAGTGGCAGGGTCTTCAACGTGACCTGGGCTGGTGGCAACACCGGGGCAGGTCCTATCTCCATCGCAGCTCGCCCCGATCGCGTCAAGGACGGAAGCAAGGACAATCCCACCCCCGAGGAATGGTTCGACACCTCCGCCTTTGCCCCTCACATGAAGCCTCCAAATCCTGACAATCCGGGTTTCTTCCTGCCCGAGGAGGGGAACGCCGGTAGGAATTTCCTGCGCTCCGATGGGCTCAACAACTGGGACATTGGGATCAACAAGAACTTCTACTGGGGCGAGAACGACCATTATCGGGTGCAGTTCCGCGCGGAAATGTTCAATGCCTTCAATACGCCCCGCTTCGGGCAACCGGTGACGCGGTTGGGGACGCCGAACGCAGGCCGAGTGTTTTCGGCCGGGCCAGCGCGGCAGGTGCAGTTCGCGTTGAAGTTCTACTACTAGCCATGGTAGCCGGGGCTCTTGAGACCGCAGTGGTCGGAAGTCAGGAATCCCGGCAGCAGGTCCGGTGCTTTCTTGCTCGACGCTCGCCAGTCGAATCGCCCGTTCACTCCATTCGACATCTCGCGAAACACGGCGGCTCCAAGATCAACTTGGGAAGACCCGACCCCGTGGTTGACACCTGAGTGACTCGGCACGAAGCCAGACCGGCCTATGAGAAATGCCGTCAAGACTTCTATGTTCAATACTGATCTACCTGCCGCCGCAGTGCTATCGCCCCGATCCGGCGCCTCCGACAGACCTGCCGAAATTCCCGCACAGTTGAGCGAAATGTACTCGAAGCACGCTCGCGCAAGAATTCTGTGTCGGCCAATTAACTGGATACGGGCCGCCTTCGTCGCCAGTCTCCTGGTGTGCTGGGTCCAACTCTCCGATCCGCCCTCAGCACAGTCCCCCGCCCCGGTCTCCGACCTGCCAACGCCGCAACTGACGTACATTACGCGAGTCCCTCCCTCCCAATGGGAACTTGAGGGTGTCCTGCCCGCCTCGGACTTTCGCACCCTGCTGCTCCGGAGGGCGGCAAACCGGAGCCAGATGGCTCGATTCCAGATGGGTTTGGTCAACTATCGCGACGGCTCCTTTGACCAAGCCACCGCTCCGGATCTCTTGAAGCTCGACATCACCGAGAGCGGCCTGGAACTGCTGGGGGGGCCGGAACAGATCGCGCTACTTGCGCTGTACCGCTACCAGCTCCCCTTGCTTGTCCGCAATCGGAGGCCGAGTCCGCTCTCGCTGAAAGTCGCGACCTCGTGGAAGCAGTATGAGTTGGTCCTGCCGGCGAACGAGACGCGGGGATTCAGCCTCAACATCGCCGCGCCCGCCGAGGCCGGCCACCACGAGGGCAAGATCGAGTTTGAGGTCGACGGGACGCGCCGCACAGCAAGCTTCGCCATCGAGGTCCGCCGGTCTGGCACGCTGAGGGTCCGACTGCGTGACAACGACCGGCGCCCTGCTGCTGCCAGGGTCTACCTGACCGGTTCGGATGGCCTGGCGCACATGCCCCTTGGAGCGCTCCAGCGTGTGCTCCCCGTTACCGGTGAGTACTACTTCTACGCCCAGGAGGAGTTCGCGGTCGTGCTGCCCGAGGGAGAGGCCATCGTCGAGGCCGTCCGGGGGCCGGAATACGCGCCGGTCCAACGTCGTGTCGAGATCATCGCCGGTCGGACAGTGACCGCAGACCTCGACCTCGATCATCGGCTACGCATGGCCGAGCGGGGATGGTACTCGAGCGATTCCCACATCCACGCGAACTACATCAACAACGAGGTCATCGACCGTGAGCAGATCGCCCTGCAAGTCTCTGGCGAAGGGCTGGACATCGCGAACCTCTTGGTTGCGAATTCATTCGGAGCGGTGATCCACGATGAACGCTTCTTCGAGGGCAGACCCCGGCACCAAAGCGACGGATCGATTCTGTACTGGAACGAGGAGATGCGCAACTACGGCCTGTATGGGCACATGGCCTTCTTCAATCTCAAGGAGCTCGTGCACCCCCTCTACACGGGCTTCCCGGGCACCCCGTTTCACGAGGACTATCCTCCCAATCACGAGCAGGCGCGGAAGGCGCGGGAGCAGGGTGGCATCGTGACCTACGTGCACCCAGCCGGCTTGGCGAGCTTTGAGGGAACGGCCTTTATCGGAATGCGGGAGTTTCCCGTGGACGTGGCTCTTGGATCAGTCGACGCCCTGGACGTGATCAGTAACGCGATTGAGGACGCAACCATGGAACTCTGGTACCGGAGCTTGAACAGCGGAATGCGCAGCGCGATCTCGGCTGGAACGGATTCCTTCACCAACACAACCACGGGCGTGGTTCCCGGCGGCGGCCGCTTCTATGTCGCCGTTCCCGGAGAATTCAGCTACGAAGCATGGGTCGAGGCCTTCCGCGGGGGGCACACCTTCGCCACCAACGGTCCCATGCTGACCTTCAGCGCAAATGGCGTGGGCCCAGGTGCCGAGCTCAGCCTGCCGGCTGACACGGAGACCCCCGTCACAATCCGGGCGGATGTCGAGTCGGTCGTTCCAATCCAGAGGCTCGAAGTAGTCGCCAACGGAGAAGTGATTGCTTCGATCGAGGCTCCGGACGCGCAGACGACCAGGCTTTCGCTCGAAGAGACCACCACAATCGAGCAGAGCTCGTGGCTGGCCGCGCGAGCCTGGGGGCCGGGTCACCGCCTGGTACTGAACGATCCCCGCGCATTCGCCCACACCAGCCCGGCCTACTGCCTGATCGGTGACCAGCCCATCAGTTCCGCCGAGGATGCGGCGTTCTGGGTGACCTGGATCGACCGGCTGATCGAGACCGTTCGGGAGAAAGGGGTATTTGATCGAGACGAGACGCGTGAATCGGTGATCGAGCTGTTCCGTAAGGCCCAGGAAATCTACCGCGAAAGGGCTGGCTGAGCGAGCGGGATGGGCCGGGTAGCGATCGCGCTGGCTTGCGCCTTCTGCTTACTGCACGGAGATTCCCGTGCTCAGGATTCGCGCATCGTCAAACACACGGTCACGTACAAGAGCGTCGGCAGCTGCGCTATCCAGGCCGATGTCTATCGCCTGCCAAACTCCACCAAGTCTCCGATCGTACTCTGGATCCACGGAGGGGCCCTCATCCTCGGCGACCGCCGCATGATCCCCGCCCAGCACGTTGAACGCCTGCTGCGAGAGGGATTCGCGGTGGTTTCGGTCGACTACCGCCTCGCCCCGGAGACGAAGCTGCCAGAAATCGTGTCCGACGTCGAGGACGCCTACCGATGGGTCCGTCAGGAGGGTTCCGAGCAATTCGGACTGGACAGCGATCGCATCGCGGTAGTCGGACGGTCTGCCGGCGGTTACTTGGCGTTGGTTAGCGGCTTCCGAGTCCGTCCGCGGCCGACGGCGCTGGTTTCGTTCTACGGCTACGGGGAACTCAACGCCCCGTGGCTCACCGCTCCCGACCCGTTCTACGGTGCGATGCCGGCTGTGACCGACGCAGAGGCCCATGACGCGGTTGGAAACGAGCCCATCGCGCAGGCAGCAGGAATGTCGAGGGGCGCCTTTTATCTGTACTGTCGCCAGCAAGGCCTGTGGCCCTTCAAGATTGCGGGCGTCGATCCGACGCTGGATCCGGGATTCTTCGCCGCTTTCGAACCGCATGGTCAGGTCAGTTCCGCATACCCGCCAACCCTGCTCCTACACGGTGATCAGGACTCTGACGTGCCCTTCGAACAGTCCGCGCGGATGGCCGCCCAATTGAAGCGGCACGGGGTCGAGCACGAGCTTGTCCGGATCCGGGGAGGTGGGCACGGCTTCGACATGGCCCGGTCCGAATCTCAGGTCGTCAATGCCCTCGATCGAGTGTCTGCATTCCTGCGAGCGAAGCTGAGTCCGGATGTACCGTAGAGGAGCGACGATCAGGAGAGTCTCGTGTCACACAGAGAGACCACGCACACCGTGAGCGCACCTTACGCGAGCCCGGGCGGGACATGGGCGCGACGCGAATGGATCCGAGCCGCCGTCGGCGTTCCTGCCGTCGCGGGATTGGCGGCAACCGCCAGTCCCGCGGACGATTACTCCTGGATCCGTGGCGCGAACTACGTTCCGAGCTACGCCACGACCGATGTGGAGACATGGCTGCACTACGACCCCGACGTGATCGAGCGAGAGCTGGGATACGCGGAACGCCTGAAGCTCAACAGCCTCCGGGTCTTCCTCCAATACCTGGTGTGGGAGCACGATCCCGAGAGCTTCATCGCCAACCTGGAGGATTTCGTCACTCGCTGCGCACGCCGTGGCATCCGCCCCATGCTGGTCCTGTTCGACTCCTGCTTCGGCACGGATCCCAGTCTGGAGAGCTCTGGGTTTTGGGTCGCCAATCCCGGTCCAAGCCGCATGCACCGCGACTTCTGGCCCCAGGTGGAACGTTACGCGCGCGACGTAGTCGGGCATTTCCGGGGTGACGGAAGGGTCCTGATCTGGGATGTGATGAACGAACCCCAAGCCACTTGGCTGATGGCCGACGACGAGGGCAAACGGGCCGTTTGGGACTTCTGCCTCCATTTCATCGACTTTGTCCGGGCACTCGACGCGGAGACCCCGATCACGGTTGGCGTGATCGGATCCGCCTACGAAGAGGTTGCCGACAAGGTGGACATCCTCTCCTTGCATAGCTACGCGCGCGGCCCCGAGGAGTCACTTGAGGAAATGCGCAAGGTCCGCGAGGATGCCCGCACGCACGGCAAACCGGCCGTAATCACCGAATGTTGTTTTGTGGGCAACTACGCCTCGACCTTGGAGCGTGCACGCGAGGTCGGCCTGGGCTGGTACTTCTGGGAGCTGATGATCGGGAATGACCAATTCAGGTCGTACCAAGGGCTGGTCTACCCGGATGGATCGGTCCGGCGCTGGGACGAGATTCGGGCCGTCCTGGGCGAAGAACCTCAGGATTTCGTCGTCAAACCGGACACGGAGGGCGTGATCCCGGATGGCGGACGAGGATTTGGCCCGCCTGTCCGCACGATGCTGGCGCGCATGCTTCTCACACCGACGACGGCCGCCAATCTGCGGGAGCGCTATACGTTCATCTACGGCCTGGCACGAGTTGGCTTCTTCAACGACCTGACGCCGGATGCAGCCTGGGTTCGGGAAGTGGAGCGGCACACGCCCAGCTACTCGCCCACCGCCGCCGAAACCGAAACAGAAGCAGTCCATGGCCTTCTTCTGGCGCTCGACCAACGAGTCAAGAGCCGCGACGCGCAGACTCCGCCCGACCGATCCGTGCTGGCCATTTTCTCCCACCCCGACGACGAGGCCATGGTCGGGCCCATGCTGGCGAGATATGCGCGTGAAGGAGCCCGCGTCCACCTGGCCGTGGCCACGTCGGGCCAAAGCGGCAAGCGGCCCGGAATCGCCGTTGCCAGAGGGGAGCCGTTGGGTCGGGCACGGGAGGCCGAAGTCATTTGCGCCTGCCAGAAACTCGGCATTCGGCCTCCCATCCTGCTTCGCTACCAAGACGGCCAACTTGTGCAGAATGCCCGCTCGCTGGCCTCCGCGGTGCGCGAACTCTTCCGCGCCCTGGAACCGCAGGTCGTGATCACGTGGGGACCCGAAGGCCTGTATGGACATCCGGACCATCGAACGGTGAGTAATGTGGTGACCGAGGTGTTCCTCTCCCAAGCCCCAGGCAAGAACTGGCCACGGGCGCTGTACTACCCGGCGATCCCGGCCGAACGGATGCAGCAGACACCCCCGCCGGAGGGATCGACATTTCTCCCGGTCGCACAAGCCCATCTTCCCGTGCGCGTCGCCTATACCGAGGAGGACTACCACCGCGCGCTCCGATCCCTGCAGTGCCACGAGACCCAGTTCAATCCCGAGCGGATACTGGAAATAATGGAGTTCAAGAGAAAGACGGAGGCTGGCGAGGCCTACTTGCGGCCGGCGATCGCACTGACCAAGCGACAGGAGGGACTGTTCAAATGAAGCTGAATTCAGCCGCGAGAAGACCCGCCACACACAATCTGGCGAGACCTCGGGTGTGGATCGTCATCCTGATTGCACTCTGCTCGCTTCCGGGCGTGCTAGCCGCCCAGCCCACCGAGGCGGATGACTTTCGATGGATCCACGGGGCCAACTACACGCCCTCGTACGCTGCGACCGATGTCGAGACCTGGCTGCGCTACGATCCCGACACAATCGATCGGGAGTTGGGCTTCGCCGAGAGGATCGGTCTCAACACGGTCCGGGTCTTTCTGCAATCGTTGGTCTACCATCACGATCCAGACCGCTTCCTGGCGAACTTTGAGCACTTCCTGTCCGCCGCCGACAGGCACAACATCAAGGTGATGCCCATCCTTTTCGATTCGTGCTTCGGGATTTCCCCCAGCCTGGAGAGCCAGCACGTTTGGGTGGCCAACCCAGGCCCGGACAGGATGGGAGAGGAGTTCCGGTCCGAATCGGACGCTTACGTGCGAGCTCTCGTCGGAGCACACCTCGGAGACGAGCGCATCGTGATGTGGGACGTGATGAACGAACCGACAGCCACAACCCTGATGCACGAGCCGGGTGGGCCAGACAAGATCAAGAAGTTCCTGCGGCACAATCTGGAGCTGGTCAAGCAGGTTGACCCGACCCACGCGGTCACGGTCGGCATCGCCGGTACCGATGCATCGGACATCATCGACCAGGTTGACGTCGTGTCGATCCACAGCTATGCGCCCACGCGCACCGAGTACATCCAGGCGCTCGAACTTGGCCGTCGCCAAGCCGAAGCCGTCGGGAAGCCCTGGATCATCACCGAGACCGGCGCTCCTGGATGGGGCAACACCTACGAGATGATCATGCCTATCTTGCGGGACTACAACATCGGGCATGTCGTGTGGGAAGTGGTGATCGGAAAGAACCAGTTCCGCCACATCTCAGGTCTGCTCTATCCGGACGGCAGCGCGCGCCGCATCGACCAGGTCGAAGCGATAGTGAATGCTCCCGCCACCTTCCTGACCGAGAAGCCGGACGAAGAGGGCTCGCGATTCGCGTCGAATCAGCCCGGTAACCTGCCCGAATACCTTCGCTTCGTAACACGCGATGCTGTCACCGACTCGACCTGGAGCGAGCGCAGCACGCTTGCGTTTTCCATGATTGCCGCCCTACTGGCCAACCACCCGCGCAAGGCCGAGATGTTTGAGGAGCTGCAGGCGGCTAGAGCGGCCTATCGTGACGGGGACAAGGCGCAGGCGTTCGAAACCGTAGGTGCCTTGGTACGTGAGGGGGCCGAGGTGATTTTGGCTCGGGAAGACGACCTGCGACCTCCACGCGCGATCGAGGCCACCGTGCACCGCGACGTCTTTGGCGTACCACACATCTTCGCCGACACCGAGGAGGCCGGCGCGTTCGCGCTGGCGCAGGCGATGTGCGAGGACTACAGCGACCAGGTCTTTGAGAACTTGCGGATAGGAGTGGGCCGCTCCGCCGAGGTACTTGGCGAGAGCGCACTGGATCGCGACCGCAATGTCCATCTGTGGCGAATCCCGGAAATCGCCCAGATGATGTGGGACCGGAGCCCACCAAGAACCCGCCGTCTCCTCAAGGCATTCGCCGATGGCCTCAATGCATACCGGGCAGCACATCCCGAGGAGACCCGCTTCTCGCTTGAGGCCACGCCGATACAGGTGATGGCCCTGGCCAAGTACTTCGTCCATTCGCCGTCCCTGAGAATCCTTGAAGTGGATGCGTCCACGACCCTTCGCCGGCAACCGGCGCCCGAATTCCCGACCGGGCAGAGCAGCACCTTCGTGATTGGCAGCTCGCGGACGGCCAGCGGCCATCCCATCCTGATGATCGATCCCCACTGGCCAGCCGAGGGAACGCACAGCTGGTATGAGTTTCATCTCACCGTGGGGCGCCTCGACATCGGCGGATTCGCCATGCCAGGCATGCCGTTCGCCCTTCTGGGCTACACCCCTGGCGTGACCTGGGGCGGCACGGCGGGAGGCGCCGACTCGGGAGACGTGTTCGAACTGGCGATCCATCCGAGCAATCCGGACCATTACCTGTTCGACGGCGAGTGGCGCGCGATGGACACGCGGGAGGCCAGCGTTTGGGTCAAGACCGCCGATGGCATAGAGCAGCGTCGGTTCACCTTCCGGGAGACCGTGCATGGCCCTGTCGTGGAGGAAGCGGACGGACGCGTGTTCGCCGGAGCGGTCTGCGGCTGGAAGGATACGGGCTTCGTCGAGCAATTCCTGGAGATGAACCGTGCCAAAAACAAGCGGGAATTCCTGAATGCCGTGGGCAGGGACCAACTGACCTGGGTCAACCTGACCTACGCCACCGCCGACGGCGATATTGGCTACATCCAAACCGGTTGCGCCCCGCTACGCTCGGAGCGACCCGGACCGGAACTGGCCCTCGACGGCACACGCTCGTCGGCGATGTGGCAAGGGGTGGTTCCCTTTGACGAGCTTCCGCAAGTTCATAATCCCGCCGCCGATTGGATCCAGAACTGCAACACGGCTGCCAACACCGTGACTGAAGACTTCCAACTCAAGGCCTCCGATTTTCCACCGGGAGTCGTCTACGGCCACTACTCGGAAGGGCCGGTGTGGCGCGGCCGGGGCGAGCGTGCAACCGAGGTGCTCTCCGCGATGCGTGGCGCGACCCTGAAAGAGGCCAAGGATCTCGCCCTTGACACCACCACCATGGATGCCCGCTACTGGGCCGCCCCGCTGGTGGCGGCCTACGACGCACGGCGGTCGACGGTCGAGGACCCGGTGTTCGATCTGCGGGCGGCGGCCGACGCTGTCCGAAATTGGGACCACCGCGTCGTCAAGGAAAGCACAGGGGCGACGGTGTTTCATTTCTGGCGCGAGGAATACCACAAGCTTCGCCCGGAGGCCTTTGGGGCGGCCGTCAAGCACAAGGCGTTCCCGCAATCCCCGGACGAGCAGGCCGACGCCTTCAAGGCCCTCCAGGCCGCGGTCGAACGCATGCGAGAACTATACGGATCGGTCCTCGTTCCGTGGGGCCGCGTCTTGCGCCTGCGCCGCCATGGTCTCGATTTGCCCCTGGACGGTTCTCCCGGGGGCGTCTGGGGGAGCGAGGTCCTGCGCTCCACGGGCGGCTCGGAGATGAACGAGCACGGTCAGATCGAGTTTCGGGGCGGCCAGGTGGTCACGAGCGTGGTGGAGTTGACCGACCCGATCCGGGTCTGGTCTATCGTTCCCTGGGGACAGTCCCGCAAGGAGGGGGCCGTGCACGCCACGGACCAGATGCGGCTCTATTCGGCCAGCGAGATGCGCCCGACATGGCACGACTGGGCCAGTTTGCGGGACCAAATCGAATCCAGCAAGACCTACCCGTACAATCTGGGCGAGTAGGGGGCGGCCGCTCGAACCAACTCAGCTATGGGTCGACGCACATTCGATGACCCCACCAAGGGCACTCACGCACGATTTGAGCCACCGGGAACGCAGGCATCCCACAAACCGAAGAGAGCTCGAAGTCAACCCAGAATCTCCTTGACTACTCGCCCATGGACATCCGTCAGACGGAAGTCTCTGCCAGCGTAGCGATACGTCAATTTCGTGTGGTCCAGACCCAGCTGGTTCAAGATCGTGGCATGCAAGTCGTGAATATGAACCCGGTTCTCGACCGCTACGCCTAATTCGTCCGAGCGGCCGTAACGCATCCCTCCCTGGATGCCGCCGCCAGCCATCCACATGGTGTAGCCGCGGTTGTTGTGGCGACGCCCATCGCTCTTGTCGTTCTGTTCGACTGTTGAGCGGCCGAATTCGCCACCCCAAACGATCAGTGTTTCCTTGAACATGCCACGCCGCTTGAGGTCTTCAATCAAGGCTGCAATTGGCTTGTCGGTGGCCTTGGCATTGTCTGCCAGGCGCTTGCGCAGGTCGTTGTGGTGATCCCAGCCGCGATGTCCGATTTCGATGAATCGGACCCCTTGCTCGGCCATTCGTCGAGCCAGCAGGCATTGCGTGCCGAAGGACCGGGTCGCTTCCTCATTCAATCCGTACATGTCGCGCGTACTTTCCGGTTCCGTGGAAAGGTCGAGCGTCGTCGGCACGGCTCGTTGCATCCGGAATGCGAGCTCATACGACTGAATGACTCCCTCGACCTGACTGGCGGCCTCGGTGCGATCAACCAACCCCTTGTTCAACTCCTGCACGTAATCCAACTGCTTGCGCTGCAGGTCGAAACCCATCCGCGGATTGCGGATGTTCTCGATCGGCTCCTGTCCGTCGGTGACGTTGAGTCGTGTCCCCTGATAGGTAGCGGGCAAGAAGGCGGACCCATACAAGGACGATCCACCCGCCGGGGGAGGGTTGATCGTCACGAATCCGGGCAGGTCCTGGCTCTCCGTTCCCAGGCCGTAGACGATCCAGGATCCCATCGACGGCCGCACGAACGTGATGCTGCCCGTGTGCGCGAAGATCGAGGCTGGTGCGTGCGCCGGGGTATCAGTGTGCATGCCGTTCAGCAGGCAAAGGTCGTCAGCATGCTGGCGCAGATTGGGAAAGACCTCCGAGATTGGGATTCCGCTCTCCCCGCTCGGCTTGAACTCGAACACGGACGGCAGGATCTTGCCCTTTTGGGTGCCGCTTGTCATCTTGCCTTCGGCAATCTGCCCGGCGTGCTTGAGCAAGTCGGGATTGTAGTCAAACGTGTCGTGTTGCGTTGGCCCTCCCTGCATGAACAGGAGAATGACCCGCTTCGCTTGCGGGGCAAAATGCGGCTGCTTTGGCCGCAGAGGGTTCTCAAAGTCCTTCGCCCGCAATGCGTCCAGCGCTGCGAGTCCCGCGAATGCCGTGTAGCCGAAACCCGTGGCCGCTGTCCGCAGGAACCATCTCCGATCCTGAAATGCCTGGTTCATCGATCGACTCCTTGTTCACTCCGCTCAATTGGTGTACCGAAATTCCGCGCTGTTGTAAAGCGCGTGATAGAACTGGGCCCAAGCCCTCTGCTCTACGCTTCCCGAGGAAGCCAGCACAGCGCCGCGATCCTCGCGTCGTGGCTTGGGCCGCTGCCTTCTGCGCTGAGCACCAAGTTCTCGGAAGTACTTTGCGGCCGTCGTCCGCTCCTCCCTGTTGGGCTGCCTTTCGAGCAAGTGCTCCAGGATCGCCGTGGCGGCCTCCCTTTCTTTCCTCGTGCTGCCGCGATCGCTTTCCGAGACGGAGGGGGAGCTAGTGGCGGACTCGAGCGCCTTTTCGTTGTGACTCCTCAAGAAGTCCATCGCCGACTCCATCTCGTTCGCTTCGGGCTCGCGCTTGAGCACTCTGGCCAACAAACCCGAAACCCAGGGCGCGGTCACGCCTTGTTCGTTGCCAGGGGAGGGGTCGGACTCGAGGGCCTTCGCCGTTTCGCGAATGTGACGCAACGCCCTGGCAGATTCCTCTAGCGTTGGATCGCGAGAGAACACCTGACGAAACGCATACCGGATCCTCTCGGGATTTCGCTCGTGGCTGGTGAGCAGCCGCTCTGCGGCGATTGCGGCCTGGAGTTGCACGAAGTCGTTGTTCATCAAGAAGAGAGCCTGACTCGGTCCTGTCGTGACATCCCGCGAGCCGTGAGTCTCGCTGGCTTCCGGGAAATCGAAGGCTTCGAATAGCCGGCTCGGGATGTTCCGAATCACAGGCACGTAGACGCTGCGGTAGGATTCCTGGATTTCCCAGGGCTCCACCTGGCTGTTGCTGGCATTGATGTTTTGACGCCGGTCGAATCCGTTGACTGGAGAGGGTGGAGGGGCCCCAAGCTTCAGTTGGCCGCTCGTCAACAACACGGCGTCGCGGAGAGCCTCGACCTCAAGGCGCCGCATGTTCGCCCGCCACAAGAATCTGTTGTCGGGATCAATCTCGTAGTTGGCGCTATCGAAGTCTGCCGCCAAGCGGTACGTTCGGCTGAGAACGATTTCCCGGATGAGGCTCTTGACCGACCACTCCTGGTTTTGGAACTGGACAGCCAGGTAGTCCAGAAGTTCTGGATGCGTTGGTTGTCGGCCAGTCTTGCCGAAATTATCCACCGTCGCCACGATTCCACGCCCAAAGAGGTGATGCCAGATCCGATTGGCCATCACCCGAGCGGTCAAGGGATTGTCGGGCCGCGTCAACCACTGGGCCAGTTGCAGCCGACCGCTCTCGCGGTCGCCAATCTTTGGCAGGGAAGCACCATCGGGAAAGAGGGCTTGCACGAATCCCCGCGGGACCGGCTTTCCGAGGGTGTGTGGGTCCCCTCCTATGTTGACTCGGAGGGTTGTCGGCTCCGCCTCGATCACCCCCATGGCGCGATTCTCCGGCAGCGGAAGCTTCGCCAGCTTGCTGGCCAGTTCGCGGCGCTTGTCCCGATCTTTTGCCTTTTCCGCAGCCTTCAATTCTTGGAGCAAAGCCTCTCGCGTGCTACGAACCTCCGTCGCATCGGCCTTCGAGAATTCTGGAATACCCTCAAGTTCCAGGAACAGCGATTCCTGGAAGTAGGCAGAGTTGAAAGACGGTCGCCGACGAAGCCCGTTCCGCAATTCGGAGCTGCGGAAGATGCCCGCAAGCGCATAGTAATCGGTGGTGGGAATCGGATCAAACTTGTGATCGTGACAGCGAGCGCAACCCACGCTGAGCGCCAGGATCGAGCGCGTCGTCGTGTTGATCAACTCATCCGCCACATCCATTTCAAACTGCTTGACGTCTGGCTCGTTCAGATTATGGGCACCAATGGCCAGGAAGCCAGTTGCGATCTGGTTCTCGATGCGCTCTTCACGGCGTTCGGAGGGCAGAAGATCGCCTGCAATCTGCTCTCGCAAGAAGCGGTCATACGGTTTGTCCTCATTGAATGCCCGGATCACGTAGTCGCGGTATCTCCAGGCCGTGGGAAAGGGCAGATTCCGCGCGCGGCCCACTGTATCCCCGTACCGAACCACGTCCAACCAATGTCGGCCCCAGCGTTCGCCAAAGCGGTCCGAATCGAGCAGCCGATCCACGACGGAGCGGAAGGCGAATTCGCTGTCGTCTCGCAAGAATTCGTCAATCTCCGCAGGGGTCGGGGGCAGGCCCGTAAGATCAAATGTGACCCGCCTAAGCAACTCCTCGCGGCCTGCTTCGCCGACAGGGTTGAGCCCCTGAGACTCAAGTCCGGCAAGAACGTATTGGTCGATCAGCCCTTCAGGCCAGGCCACATTCTTGATGGGGGGAGCAGAACCCTTCGGTGGGGCCTGAAACGCCCAATACTCCCTCCCGGCCTCCAAGTCGATCGCGGTGGCCTCCACCTGAACCGTTATCGCCCTGGGATCGGGCGCACCCATGTTGATCCATTCGACGAAGTCCTCGACGACCTGCGGCTCCAGCTTGCCCGTCGGCGGCATCTTGAGAGCGCCGTCGTAGCGGAGCACAGTAACGATCAGACTGGCTTCGACGTCCTTCGGCACCACGGCATGGCCGCGTTGCCCACCCGTGCGGATGCCGTCCCTGGTATCGAGGCTGAGGCCACCCATGCGCGTCTTGGCCTCAGCGGAGTGGCAAGCGTAACAATTCGTGGCCAGAACCGGCCGGATCTTCTTCTCGAAGAATTCCAGGTCCTTGGGTGTCAGAGCCTCCGCAGCATGCCCACCCATCGTGCCAACCAACAGAGTGCCTGCCACGCACGCTAGGGCAGGAACCTTGGCTGCTCGCGATACGGCCATTGTCCACAGCTTGCTAACGAAAGATTGTCTGCGAAAGGTTGAGCAACTCATCTCCCAGTACACTTCTCCTAATACAGCCTACCCCGGCCAGCCGCTGGTTGCCATGTAGCCCGAGTCAAAAAGAGTGGATTTCCGGGCGATTCGCCCGGGAAAGCAGGACACATGGACTCAGCAAGATGATCAGGGCCGGGTCCGAAGGCTTCACCGGTCCATAGGAGAGTGCACTACGCAACTGCCGGCGTCGATACCGCCAAGGGGGCCGATGCTGGCGGTTGCGGTCGCCGGCTCCTGGTCCCCTAGGCTGGACGCAACCGACACCCCGGGGTCGCATTCGATCAACGCAGGAGGCTCCTGCGTCAGGGACTCGGTGCTCTCACTCGCATGATGCCGTTCATGGTCATCCAATGCCCTGGAAACGTACAGACGTACGGATAGCCGCCCGTCCTGGAGGGAGCCGTGAAGCGCAGTCGGAAATCCTCCCCCTTGTTGAGTAGGGGTGTCGCCCATAGGACGCTCGGTGTATCCGGGACAAACTGCTTCTCGAAGGCATCCGGCTGGGTCGCCATCGCATCCCCGGCTTCCCCGACCTCCTTCAATGCCCCCGGCTTGGTCACCAGGAGGTTGTGCGGCATGTCGTCCGGGTTTTCGAACAGAATCTCTACGGGACGTCCCGCAATGACGTTGAAATTGAGCTTGTCGAACCGCAGCTCCTTGGGCACAGCCACAATTCGGATTCTCTGCACCACCAGCGCCTCGAACGCCTCGCGCGCTTCCTCGGTCTGTTCCGGGGGCAGGAAACCAACCAGTTCCAGGCCGAACGCTACTGCGGTCTCGAAGGGCCTGCGGCTGCGTTCGGCTTCGGGCACCTCAGAAGTGTGTCGGAGCAGGGGCCTCACCAAGGCAGCGGCTTCCTGTTCATCCCAGTGATCCTTGGGGATGCCGCCCATCACCGTGACGGCGTCGTTCCAGTGGGCCCCCTCCCTGGCGAATCCTGCAAGCAGCTTGAAGCTTTCCCCCGGATGCCGGTCCATGTGTGCCAGCGCCCGGATGGCGGCCCGCAGCACGCGGCTAGACTGGCCCGAGTCCCCGCCGGTGCCGACTGCCGTGGGCGGGTCCAGAAGTAGAGACTGGATCCTCCCGTACAGTGCGTTGCGCTGACCCGCGTTGCGGATCAGCGCGGCCGCTCCCATCAAGTCAGCGAGTGCCCGTGGACTCCCTGAGGCCAGCGACCACGCCCGGTCGGGGCTGCCGTCCGCCCGCTGCAGGGCGGCGAAGGCCCCCCGCCGAACCGTATCGGTCTCCGCTCGCAACGCAAGTTGCTCGAGTTGGCCCCTCTTGCTCCGCAACCCATCCGGATCCCAGTCGGCCAGCAGCGTTACGAGCGTGTCCAGGCTCTCGCTCTCCGATGCCTGCGCTCTCTGGATGGCGGAAATCAGTTCCGAGGTCGGGTCCGTCTCGCTGAGTTCCGCCAGTTTCTGCAGGGCGGATCGGACATCATTGCGTCGGCCCCGGTCGATCAGGACCTCAAGGACCGGTCTGCTTGGCTTGAATTCAGTCAGTTCCTCGGGCGCGACCTGCTCAATCGCGAAGCGTAAGCCCTCCGGGTTGTCCTCCGCAAACGGCTCGCCAGAGGAGAGCAGGGGCTTCCAGGCCGGTCCCAACGTGGCCACCGTCTCCGTCAGTGCGTAGTCCAGGTAGTAGTCGGATTCGTGGCGGCGGGCATCGAGCGCAATCTCGGCCGCCCGAGCGCTCTTCATGAAACTCAGGGCGACTACTGCCTCCAGCCGGACCCGGGGATGATCGTCCCGAACGAGGCGCTGCAACACGTCCAGCGGACGCTCCAAGCGGTCATGCCAGTACCGCAGCAAGCGCGTCGCAGCTGCCCGCGCTCGATAGTCCGGCGTCGCCAGGAGCTTCTCCAGCAGGCCTGGTTCGACCACGTCGAGGCTCTGAAATAGCCACAAGCCCTCCAAGAGGTGATGTTCGAAGTTCTCCTCGGTGGCGTCGATGCCGGCGACCCATTTGCGCAGTGCCTCCTCGACCTGCCGCGGGTTCCGTTCTCGCAGTTCGCGGCGCACGCGGTAGCGATAGCGGCGCTCCGGGCTCTTGAGAGATTCCAGCAATTCCTCGATGCCCTGCTCCGTGGTGTCCCTTGGCTCCGTGAGCGGCCGCCCCTTGTAAGTAATGCGCCACACCCGCCCGTGGCTTGTATCGCGTCGGGGATCCCGCAACGAATACTGCATGTGACCGATCAGCGGGTTGAACCAGTCGACAACGTACAGGGCCCCGTCGGCACCGAACTGCAGCGCAACCGGCCTGAAGTTGATGTCGGAAGACTGGAGCAACGGCTCGACTTCCTGGGCGGTGAAACCGGATCCGTCGTCGATAATCCGGTGCTGCTTGATACCGTGAAACCCGATCGTGTTGTTGAGCAGGAAGTTTCCCTGCGCCTCTTCCGGAAACTGGCTGCTATTGACGATTTCGCAGCCCGAGGTGGGCCTCACCTTCGTGGGCGTGAACTCCCTCATGCGCGGATGCTTGTTGGGATGATCGACGTGGCCTGAGAACGCCGCCGCGAAATAGTTGGCGCCGCCAGAGGCATCGGCGATGAAGTTTTGCCCCCACTGGTCAAAACAGTGTCCCCAGGGATTCGCGAAGCGATAGGAAACCAGTACTCCAAGCTTCTCGGTCGTGGGCTCGTATCGGAATACGGCCGCATTCTCCACGCGCACCGTCCCCCACGGGGTCTCGACCTGCGAATGGTGAAAGGTACCCTCCTGGAAGTACAGCGCGCCGCCCGGTCCCCAGGTGAACGAGCTAATCGCGTGATGGCTGTCCTCCGTGCCGAAACCGTGCAGGACCACGTCCCTCGTATCGGCGACGTCATCGCCGTCGGTGTCCTGAAGGAACACCAAGTTCGGTTGCTGCGCAACGTAGACGCCGCCGTCCCCGAGTTCGAATCCAGCCGCAAGGTGCAGGCCATCAGCGAAGACGGTGTGCCGATCCGCCCTGCCATCACGATCTGTGTCTTCAAGGATCACGAGCTTGTCTTCGGGGGGCTTGCCAGGATAGTACTGCGGATAGGTGGGCATCGTGGACACCCAAACGCGACCCTTGCCGTCAACAGCCATCGCCACGGGGTTCCCGATCGGGAAGTCCTGTTCCGATGCGAAGAGATTGATTTCATAGCCGTCGGCGATGGTGAGATGGCTCTGAGCGATGTCCGGATCTTGGGCTTCAAGGTTCATATCCCCGCCCCGGTTGGGCTCGACGGCCGTGACGGTGTCGTTCCCCCCACCGTCGCGCGTCGGCTGACGTTGCTGCGTTTGCGCCGATAGCGAAGTGACCGCAGCCAGGGCCAGGATGAGCCCGGACCCCCACAGGTTGCTTGTCCAGAGAGACTGTGTGTTTGACATCAGGATCACCGTATAGGAAGGTCTTTGCCGAAATCGCGGCCTAGCATCACTCTGACACCGCCACCAGTTGGTACGACTGATTCTTCAGGGCCCTGCTCAGACTCCAGATCTTGCCGTCGAGATCGGCCGCAGAAGCTTCCAGCGCCTTCATTTCGTCTGGGAAGTTGATGACTCCAAAGGGTTCCTTGCGGCGGCCGTAAATGTACTCACCGTTCACCGCCCGCCAGCGGTAGAAGAACTGCTTCTCCTTCTCGAGAATGGTTTGACGCAAGTCCTCCGCCATCTCGACAGTTGGGCCGGACTGGATCCGGACGCCATTTGCCCAGTCCGAGGCGTCCCCCGTTGCGGTCGCCTGGCCGTCAATCAGCAAGGAATACCGCCCCGGGCCAAGTCCTGTCACGGTAACCTGCGGGCGCAGGTCGACCGGAATCGCGCCGGGGGAGCCCGGCGGGGTCGGCAACGGGACTTGGGCCCCGAGCTGGAATCGAAGCGGCAGTTGTTCCGCTGCTGCGTCAATCCGGAGCGCGTCGTCCCCCTGCGGGAGCAGCCCGAGTGATCGCACCAATATCTGAGCCGTTACCCAATCGCCGTACGGCGTGGTGTGAATGCCGTTCCTGGTCAAGCGGGGGGCCGTTCCTGCAAGCCGCATGGTGGGCGTGAATAAATCGGCGAACGGCAGGTTGTGTTTGACGGCGATCCGCCGCATGGAATCGGTGTAGAGCTTGAGGTTCTCGTTGTGGACGCGGGGATCCGGCAACTTGCCCCCTTGGGGCTCGTGGGCGATCGGGGAAACCATGGCAATGCGCGGTGGCCCCTCGCCGTTGAACTTGAACTCGCTCATGCGTTCGAGGAAGTCTTCCCACTCCTGTTCAAAAGCGGGCAGGCCTGCGGGGCCATCAAATGACTCATTCATCCCGAAGCAAGCGACGATGACGTCCGCTCCGTAATATGCGAGGTGCTCGTCCAGTTCGCCGAAATTCAATGGCCGGGGCTGGATCGAAAGGGTGTCCCCCGACCATCCCAGATTCCGAAACTTCAACTCGTGGTCGGAATACAGCGCACTGACCAGCGTTTCGAAATACGAGAACATCGACATACGCTCGGCAAAAGTGTTGCCGATCACGATGATCGAGTCATTCTTCTCCAGGGCCAGCCGGACAAGATCCGCGGACGCAGGGCGGGCCGACACCATTCCCAACAGGCTTGCGAGAACGGCTGCAACCAGAATGGGCGCATGCGCCGAATGATTCAATCGATCGTTCGACGGAGATGGAAGTCGCGAAACCAGGAGGGCGGTAAACGATGTAGGCAGTCGCATTCTCTCAACCAAGCGCCGACGGCCCGAAGGCCGTGGCGATCACTCAACGGCAGGAGCGTCGAGATCTGGTTCCGGGACCGCTTTGTTCCGAAACAAGCGCACTAGCAAGCGTGCACCACACCCCGGCTCCATGACTAGTCTAGTGCAAGTGGGATTCCGGGTCGACTTGTGCGGTAGGCCGCCGGCCCCGCCACATCCTGAGCGCGTGACACTTCTGTGGCTTTTCTGATGGCACACCACGGCAACCTGCACCGTATCCCGTTTCAGTGCGATCTGTCACCCAAGACCCGTCCCATGCTTGTGGCACTGGATCGATTGAAAAGCATGTCCGCGCTTGCTAGACTTCCACTGGGATGCTCTTGAAACCGCCGGTGGAAGCTCGTCGGAAATGAGCCGGTACGAACGGTGGCTGGGGTCGCGAAATTCGAGGTGATCGGTATCGGCTTGGAAGACAGCCTAGGGCCAATCGCTGCAATGCAAGTCCCGCGGTTCGCGGATCGATTCCCCAGGAAAGGCGGCAGCGTGAGTGCCGCCATTTCCCGGCGTCCCCTGTCGCTGTTGCTGCTCGCGATGCTTCCACTAGTGGGCGGAGCCACGGATGTCGGAGACCAGGGACCGGCGATCCTGGAGCGTCGCTGCCTCGCGTGCCATGGGCCAACGACCCGCATGGGAGAGCTGGATCTCTCGAATCGGGAGACAGCGCTGCGGGGAGGCACCCGTGGACCAGCGGTTGTCCCGTCGGACCCGGGGAACAGCCTTGTCCTCGCCAGGGTGTTCGCGGACGAAATGCCTCCCGCAGCGCCGCTCTCCGAGGCTGACAAGCAAGCCCTGCGAAGCTGGATCGCGGGCGGTGCAGTGTGGCCGGGCCAAATCTCGGAGCGCAGGGCCGGAAATGACTGGTGGTCGCTCCAGCCGTTGCGAGAAACGGTCCCTCCTGCGGTCCAAGCGAAGGCGTCAGGATGGTCAGCCTCGCCCGTTGATCGCTGGATCCTTGACGGGCTGGAAGCCGCCGGTTTGCAACCCTCCCCCGAGGCGGAGCGGGGGATCCTGATCCGCCGCCTGAACTATGCGCTGCTCGGATTGCCTCCGACACCCGAGGAGGTCAAGCAGTTTGTGCAGGACTCGAACGAGGACGCATACGAGCGCCTGGTGGACCGCCTCCTCGCATCTCCGCACTATGGCGAGCGCTGGGCGCGGCACTGGCTGGATTTGGTCCGATTCGCCGAGAGCGAGGGCTTTGAGCGGGATCTGCAGCGCGATCATGCCTGGCCGTATCGAGACTACGTGATCCGCAGCTTCAACAGCGACAAGTCCTACCTCCAGTTTGCCCGCGAGCAGCTGGCTGGTGACGTCATCGAGCCGGTGACTCGGGATGGCATCGTGGCAACCACGATGCTTGCACTCGGTCCGGTCGACGGCATCGGCCTCACTTCGGCGGTCCTTGAGGAGCGTCAGCAGGTCCGAGAAGACTACCTCGAGGAGATGGTCGGAACGGTCACCCAGACCTTTCTGGGACTGACGGTCAACTGCGCCCGCTGCCATGACCACAAGTTCGACCCGATCGCCCAGGAAGAGTACTACCGCATGAAGGCAGCCTTCCAAGCGATCTGGCCGCCAACCGTCCCGATCACGAACGGCGGGCTGGACGAATTCTTTCCGTTCGGCTTGCCGGTCCTGACGCCTGACGAGCGGGTTCGCCACGAGAACCGCATCGGCGCGCTGGACGAGCGCATGGAGGAAATCGCCGACACGGTGGGTCGGCTGTACCGCAATGTGCGCCCGGAGCGCATGGCCAGCACTGTTCCACAGCCGCGCGCGCGGTGGACCTTCGATATCGACGGTCGCGCGGACCACGAATCTCTGCATCTTCGCCTGGACGGCAACACCGAGATTGCCGCGGGCCGGATGCGGTTGCGCCGGGTGGAGGAGGACCCGGACAATGACAAGGCTGCGGACAAGAAGCCGCCGAAGCCCGTCCTGGGGGTTGCCGCCAGTTCGCGATTGACCCGGGACCTCCGGGAGAAGACCCTTGAGGTGTGGCTGTACGTCGACAGCGAGCCCACCAAGCTGGGCATTCCGGTAGAAATCCGCGGACAAAGCGGATTTCGAGGCGCGCCGCTCGACGGGATCATGTACGTGGCGGAAAAGGAGCCGCGCTGGCAGAATTTCTCGGTCGGCAGCTTTCGAACCGCTGATGTCGGGGGCCCCGCCGAGAAGCTAGAGCCGGGCGACCAAATCCAAGTCGCGATTGCGTACGCGGCCGAGGGCACGATTTCGATCTTCCGCGACGGCAAACTCTACGGGGAGCCCTACCGGCCCGATCCGGGATCCCCTCCGGGACGTCTCCAGTTGTACGGAGAGGACGACGCGCTCCTGCGGTTCTCGGTCACGGACAGTTTCTCGATCCGGGAGGCGCGGCTGTACGACACGGCCCTCTCCGAGGCAGCAATCGACGCCTCTTTCCGCGCAGGCATCCAGGACTGGACAGAAGCGGAGCTCCATAAGCGGATGGATCCGTCGACGAAAGACCGCATCGCGCGATTGCAAGACGAGCTGGAGCAATTGCGAAAGGAACGCGAAAGCGTTCAGAAGCCGCAGCTCGCCCACGCGGCGCAGGTGCGCGCCATGGAGCCGACGCATGTTCTGATCCGCGGCGCCGTCAACAGCAAGGGGCCGGTAGTCGAACCAGCGGGCCTGGCGTGCGTACCCGGGATGCCCGTGGACCTTGGATTGTCGGTAAAGGCGGGAGAGGGGGAGCGGCGCCGTGCCATTGCGGAGTGGATCGCCAATCCCGACAACCCACTGTTTTCCAGGGTGATGGTCAACCGCGTGTGGCAGTACCACTTCGGCCAGGGATTGGCCTCCAACCCCAGCGATCTCGGCTTCAACGGGGGCGAGCCCAGCCACCCGGAGCTACTCGACTGGTTGGCCGCCGAGTTCGCCCGCGAAGGGTGGAGCCTCAAGCAACTGCACAAGCGCATCCTGATGTCGCGGGCCTATCGCCAGTCTTCGCGCTGGAACGCTGAAGCGGCCTCCGCGGATGCAGACAACCGCCTCGTCTGGAGGTTCACGCCGCGCCGCCTCACGGGCGAGGATGTGCGCGACAGCATGCTGGCCGTCAGCGGCGATCTGAACCCTAGCGTTCACGGTCCGAGCTACCGTCCGTTTGACATCGGAGCGGGCCCCGGCAGCCTGCGGCGCTACGAATTGACCACGCGCGACTCCCCGGACCTGCGCCGCCGCACGGTCTACCGGATGAACACCATAACGGGGGGCGATCCGATGCTCGAGGCGCTCGACTGCCCGCTGCCCGCGGTGAAGGCACCGAAGCGTCCGTCGACAACCACTGCAATCCAGGCCCTGAGTTTGATGAACAACGCGTTCGTGCAACACCGGGCGGAGGGCTTTGCGACACGCATGCAGCAGGAAGCGCCGACGCTCGACAGCCAGATCAAGAGAGCGTTCTCGCTGGCATACGGGCGGCTGCCGGACGCCGATGAGTTGGCGTCAAGTCGTGCGGTGGTGGACAAGCACGGATGGACCTCCCTCAGCTGGGGGATCCTCAACACAAGCGAGTTCCTGTATGTTCGATGATCCAACGCGCAGACGGTGGCTGCTGGACGCTGCCGGTGGATTCGGCTGGCTGGCCTTGGCGGGCATTCTCGGGTCGGAGCGGGGGCAGGCGGCACCCCATTTCGCCCCACGGGCCAAACGCGTCATCCAGGTCTTCTCGGTCGGTGGGATGAGCCACATCGACACGTTTGACTTCAAGCCGGAGCTCAAGAGGCGGGACGGGCAGCCGTTCGACATGCCGACGTTCTTCGGCCAGGGCGGCAATCTCTGGGCCTGCCCGTGGGAGTTCAAGCAGCACGGCGAGAGCGGCCAGTGGGTGAGCGGTCTGTTGCCCAACCTCGCCAAGCAGGTAGACCACCTGACTATCGTGCGCAGCATGGTGGCGAGGAGCGCCAACCACATGCCCGCGGTCGCGCAGATGAACACCGGCTTCATCCTGACCGGATTCCCGGCGATGGGGGCCTGGGTGACCTACGCGCTCGGATCGGAGAACGAGAACTTGCCCGCCTTCGTTGTCCTGCCCGACCAGAAAGGCAACCCTTGGGGCGGTTCCGTGCAATGGAGCAACGGCTTCCTGCCGGCCGCGGTGCAAGGCACCGCATTCCGGACGCAGGGCGACGGCCCGCCAGTGCCCGACCTAACCCGCCCGGAAGGAGTATCGGAGACAGCGCGCAACGGGGCCATGCAGTGGTTGCGGCAGATGAACGAGCGCTACACCGCGGCGAACCCGGGCGATTCAAGCCTGGATGCGCGGATCCGCAGCTATGAGGTCGCCGCGCAGATGCAAGTGAGCGTGCCGGAGATCGCGGACCTCAGCCGGGAGACAGACGCGACCCGTTCCCTGTATGGATTCGACGAGGAAAAGACAGCGGGGATGGCCAAGAACTGCCTGCTCGCCCGGCGCCTTCTGGAGCACGGCGTTCGGTTCGTCCAGATCTACCAGGGCGGAGCGGGCGGCAATTGGGACGCGCACGGCAGCCTGATTGCCAACCACCAAGGGATGGCAGACGAATACGATCGGCCCGTGGCCGCCCTCCTCGAGGATCTCCGCAGCCGGGGCCTGCTCGAAGACACCCTGGTGATGGGGATCACCGAATTCGGGCGCACACCAGTATCCCAGGGCAGCGGCAAGAACGCCGGACGCGATCACCACGCGAACTGCTTCACATGCTGGATGGCCGGCGCAGGTTTGAAGCCGGGCTTCAGTTTCGGGGCTTCCGACGAACTGGGCTACGAGCCAGCCGAGAATCCCGTCGAGATCTTCGACCTTCATGCCACGGCGTTGCACCTGCTCGGCCTCGACCACGAGCGACTCACGTACTACCACAATGGGATTGACCGCCGATTGACCGACGTCCACGGACGGGTCCTATGGGATCTATTCAGCTAACTCGGGCGGCGAGCGGCCCATGGGTCGTTCTCGAACCATGATGGCGCGCTTTGTGGCTGGCGCTGCTGCGCGGCTCCCGCGCAGTGCAGAGGCAGGTGTGTGGGGCCTGCTCGTGCTGGTTCCGTGCGGTGCCTCGGAGAGCTCGGCACCCAGGGTTGCGATCAACCGGCCGGCGGTGGGGTTCGTCTTGCCCCTGAGCCTGCAGGCCAAGCAGGCCGCCGACGGATCCTCGTCGGCAACTACCTCGACCGCGCGCGGCGCATCACCTGCGAATGCACGGACCTGAAGGCCACGATCCGCTCGGGTGGTCCGCTGAGCATCCAAGCCATTGTCGAGGCGAGCGATTCCGCGATTCCGGGTCCCCGCGCCCTCGTTGTCGAGACTCCCAAGGGGCCTTCCAATCGAATCCTGTTCCGCGTGACGGGGTGGCCCAGCATCGTCGAGAAAGAACCGAACGAAAGCCGTGAGCAACCACAGCCGGTCCCGACGCCAGCGATCATCGAGGGCAAGATCGCGACCGTACAAGACTCGGACATGTTTCGGTTCCACGTGGACGCTGGCGAGCGACTGGCCTTCAATATCCTTTCAGCGCGCGGCGGGGCCCGCGACCATGTGCCACAGTCCTGATGACAGCCCGCTCAGTTCAACGCTGGTGGTCGTTTCGGGCGAGTTCGGCCGAACGCCGGAGGTGAATGCCGCAGCCGGACACGACCACGGACCACAGGTCTTCTCGGTGGTACTCGGAGGATCGGGCATCCAGGGCGGGCGGGCCTACGGATCCTCCGACGCGGTGGGCGGCGAACCGCCCGACAACCAAGTCTCGATGGAGGACTTGACGGCCACGATCTCCGACCGGCTCGGGATCGACCCCGACAAGGAGCACCACACTTCAACGAAGCGGCCAGTATAGTTGGCCAATCGTCGAAAACCGGTCCGGGCGCCGCCTGTATAGTCTGGATCTCCGACGGCCAGGTGCCCCCTGCCGCTCGGGGAGGTGGGCACGCGAACGTGCTCAACGTGGCATAGGGGACGGGAGACCCGGACATAGAGAAGATTGCAAACCGCATTCTGTGTTTGGCCCGCCCTGTTTAGCGAGATCTACGACGCCTGGCCGACAAGAATCGAGTCTGCCCAGTATCAGCCAGCAACGGGGAGCGATCATCCACTCCTCGAGAATGATTCGGGGGGCCCGTCAACCGTCGGCAAACAGCTTGGACAACCTCTCGACCTCGCTCGGCTTGGCCGCCCCTATGTTCTCCATCTCGAGAGGGTCCGCCTCTCGGTCATAGAGCACGGTGTCTTCGAAGAATCCTTCAACAAGCTTGTAGCGGTGGTCTTGTACCAACCGAAATCGTCCCGCATGCGCCTGGCCGGCCTTCAGTGCGGACCGAGCGAACTCGCGATGCTGTCCGCCCCCTTGGTCAAGGAGAGCTCGCAGCGATTGACTCTCCATCTCCCTAGGAACGGGAAGGTCTGCGAAATCAATGAACGTTGCGGAGAGATCCATCAAACTGACCAGGGAGTCGCTTCGCACCCCCTCCGCGATGCCGGGTCCCGCCATGACCAGGGGAACCCCGGCCGATGCCTGGTATGGCACGCTCTTGCCCCAGCGGTCGTGGTCACCCAGCATTTCGCCGTGATCGCTGGAGTAGACGATGACGGTGTTGTCAAGCTCTCCACGCTCCCCCAAGTGGCGTTGGTAGAGCCCAAGCCAACGGTCGATGTTCTCGATCATGGCGGAGTAGTTTTGACGGATTTGCACGTGTTGGTCGGCCGGGAATGGCCCTGAGTAGTTGTGTGGCTGGGGAAACCCGTCAATCACGCGGTCCGGGCCGCGATACTGGCGCTCCATCCGGGCGGTGATGTCCATCGGTGGATGCGGTCCATTGAAGTTCACCACGAGAAACCAAGGTGACTCGCCTGGAGCGCGATCCAACAACCCGAGTCCTGTCCGAGCGGTAAAGTTGTCCAGATAGTGCTCGTCGGCCAGTGGACAGGGCTCGGTCATGCCCCACCAGTTGGAGTCACGAGGCTCGCTCCTCATGGCGATGTCCTCCGCGCAGATTCGGTCTTGCGGGGGGTCAAGGGAGGCAAGGTAGGCATAGTAGGGTTCCTTGGGGCCAACGCTGTCGCCGAAGTAGCCGCCGCCCTTGCCGGCCGTGATCAGCATGTCCGAGAAACCCCAAGGCTCCATGTTGGCGCGTCCGTCCAGCGTCCGTCCCGCCCTGCCCTTGTGCAAGTCGATCTTGCCGCAGGCCATGGTGTGGTAGCCGCTATCCCGCAGATGCTTGTAGAACGTTGTGATTTCTGG
>CATOTH010000004.1 GCA_951813065.1 uncultured Bryobacterales bacterium
CCTTGCCCAGTTCCTGCGCCGCTGCCTCGACCTGGTCAGCCGTCAGGCGGCCCTGTCCAGCCCGCGTCCCGCGGCGCGCGGGTGCCGGTGGCGCGGCCCGATCTCGTGCACCTTGCGGCTGGCCGCGCGGGCCCGGCCCGGTTTGGCTCACCGCCGGCGGACGCGCTCCGCGGATGTTGGGCCTGACGGCGGTCCCGGCGTAGCAGCCCAGAATGTAGGGCCAGGTCTCGGTCGCGTGGTAGTGGTAGTCCCCGCTCGGACCGGTGTGCCCGTTGCAGGCGTCGAGATATTCGGGGTCCTCCTTCGCGACGTAGTCATAGGCGTCCCATGAGTCTTGGTGCGGCTCGCGCACCTTCTCCCAACTGCTGCGGTATCGGATGACCTCGCTGCACTCCGCGTCGGCGCAGCCCCAGGGACCGCGGATCGGGAAGCCGTCGAATCCGAATCCCAGGATCGGAGATCGCTCACCCTCCCGGACCCCATCGCTCAGACACTTCTGCACCAGCGCGTGATAGTGGTATTCCATGGCCGTGTGGCCCATGCAGGCGTCCATGATCGCATTGAAGATCGGATCGCCGAACTGCTCCTCCTCCGGAACGGGGCCTTCGTTCGGCCCGTAGATGGCGATGCCGTTGACCGCAAACCCGATAGTGCCGAGAAGCGGGATCGGGCTCGGCTCGCTTGCCAAGGTCGGCCTGGCCGGGATCCGGAATTCGTAATCTTGTTCCTTGAGCGGATTCGGCGTGATCTGCACGAATTCGTAATGGGGAATGCCGTTGGAACGCACTACCAGATCCTCTCCCTCGCAATTCGCCTCGACCCTGGCCTGCGGGTACGCCGGGCCCGGGCCCGGGGCGTTCGAAACATCGAGGAAAGCGTCGGCCAGACAGGGCGGAGACTGAGCTGCCGCAAGGCTCAGCGTCACTGACACGAACAAGAGCAGACTGAAGCGGATCATTCCAAGGGACTCCGAATGCATCATAGCGAGCCCGGACGGTCGGCGCATTGCTGTAGCGGCTGCGTTTCCCGGCCAGCCGGCTCCTTGTTGCAGGCTGGCGAGTCAGGATTGGTGGCTGACGCCAAGGGGATTCTCCTGCCCGCATTTTCCATTCCTCGATGCCCCTCCGGGTCGCGGATTCGTGGGGATGCCGGGGCAGCGGGCATCTGTCGCGGCTCTGGCCGGCTATCTCTCCAGATGCTCCCGGAAGAACGAGATTGTCTTCGGCCACGCCTCGCGGGCAGCCGCAATGTTCGCGCCCTCACGTCCTGACTGTTGTCGCAGAAAGCCATGTCCGGCTCCTTCGAATTGATGGGGGACGTAGTCCTTGCCCATCTGGCGCATCACCCGCAATGCATCCGGGATCGTCGCGTTCACCCGGGCGTCGTCCCCACCGTAGAGACCGAGCACTGGAGCCTTGACCCTGCTCAAGAGATTGCTCGAGGGCGAACTGCCGTAGTACACCACGGCGGCGTCCAAGTCCTCCTCGTTGGCGGCGAAGTTGAAGCTCGTGCTGCCCCCCCAGCAAAAACCCACCGCGCCGAATCGACCGCTTGCCGACGGTAGGGAAAGCCCGAACCGCGCGACTGCCGTCAGCCGCCGCGTCACGTCTTCCACGCGCAGTGACCGCACGAGCGCAATCGCTTCTTGGCGATCCGCTGGCGTGCCGCCACCGTCGGGTCCGTGTCCCGAGAGCAGGTCAGGAGCAATGGCGATGAAACCCTCGGCTGCTGCTTGGTCGGCCACCGCTCGAATCCAGTCGGTCAGGCCGAAGATCTCGTGAATGACAATGACGACGGGCGCGCGGGTCGCGCGCTCCGGGTAGACGACCCAGGCGCGGATTGTGTCCCCCCATCGGCTGGTGTCGGACCGTCCCTCCTTGATATCGATCCATTCGCCGTGGCGAGGCGATTCGTTGAGCGCGGTCAACGCCGTGTCCGCGTCAGGTGGGATGGCCTGGGCCATCGCCAGGCCGGTCCAAGTGAGAAGGATGGACAGGATCCACATGGGGCCCCGACGGCCCAGTTGCTTGGCTTGGTGCATTGTTCCTCCGATGTATGGGCGGCCTGATCGATTCCCCAAATCCCGAATGTGGGCGTCGGCCGTCCGGCGGCTGGATGCCTCGGGCGTGCTATGATCCAGCTTAGGCTAAGGCGACGGGAGATTCGACCGTTGGCCGTTGCCGATCACTGGGCCCGGCTTCGCCGGGTTGACCGCTGCACAGGCCCGTAGCTCAGCTGGTTAGAGCGCTACCTTGACACGGTAGAGGTCAGCGGTTCGAGTCCGCTCGGGCCTACCATCCGCAACTGTGGGCGACATTGAATTCTCCGAGTTGGCAGCGATCCGGCCGGAACTCCGTCGTTTGTTGCGGTCACGCCCGGCCGCTCATGCTACGGACGTAGTTCGATACTGCGTCCTTGCATGATCTGGAAGCCCAATAGGCGTCCTCGGTCCCCCAGCTGTCCATTTGGAACCAGCCCTGAAAGCCGCCTTTATGGAGGATCGAGCAGAGCTTGGGGATGTCGTAGACGCCTTCGCCGCAGGGCAGGTGCCTGGAAGTGCCGGCACCGCCGTTCGGGAACGGCCGGAGCGTGGAATCCCCGTCACAGAACTGGACATAGCCGATACGGTCGACGCCTAGCTCCAGGAGCAGGTCCTCGGGCCGCCCGTGCGCACCGTTCAGCACGTCGAAATGCGATGGGTCGAAAATCGCCTTGAACTCGTCCATTCCGACCGCGGCAAAGAGCTTGTGGTAGCGCTCGACCGAATTGATGAGTAGCGGAGGTTCCCCCTCGATCGAGAGCAGGATTCCACGCTCGACCGCGTAGCGCACGGCCGGGCGGAGGACATTCGCGAATCGCTCGATCAGTCCGTTCTCGGAGAGGCTGTTTGGCTCCCTTCCAGCCGACCAAAGACCCATCGCGTCGCAACCGAACTTGACGGCGAGGTCGATCTGGCTCTTGAGCCGGTCTGTGTACTCGGCACGATCGGACGCTTTGTCGGAGACTGGGTTCACTCCGCGCACACCGCCCTGAATCGAGAATACGCGGAGTCCGTACGATTCGATTTTTTCCCTGTGCGCCACAATGGCGGGCTCGTCTTCTGGATCGGGGTATCCGCCGCGCCAGTTGCCCCACAGCTCAATCCCGTCGAATCCCTCGTCACGGGCGAACTCGAGGATCTCGTCGTAGGCGTACCGCTTGCCATGGTGGGTCTCTGACGATCCGAAACCGTTCAGTCCGACGGCGAGCTGCCACCGGGGAGGGGACGAAGCGTTGCTGTCCGGTTCTTGCGGGACGCTTCCACATCCGACTGCAGCGAGTTGGGCTAGCATCGTCCGGCGTGTCATTGTCGGCATGAAGCCATCCTCGCATCCGTGGCCGGCAGCCACCGCCCTCCAGCGCTTGCTTCTGTCATTTGCTGCGGCTAGTGGTACGAGACCCAGATCGGGCTCCCCCAGGCCAGCGAACCGTCCGATTGCTCGACGCGAATGTAGTAGTAGCTCTCGCCGCGCTGGGCCGCGTCGTCCCGGTAGGCGAACTCGGCTTCCTTGGTTTCTGGCTCGATCGTATAGACAATCTCGTTGTTCTTGATGAGTACGATCCGCTCAATTGGGCCTGTGCCGATGGCCTTGGCGCGCACAACAGCTGGCTCGGAAGCCCCGAAAGCGTCGCCCATGATGTGGTCTTCGATTCGCAGGTCGACGATGATGTTATCGGTCGCGGCATACGTGTGTCGCTGCTTCATCGCATCGATCAGGGCTTGCCGGGTCGGCGTTCTGTCTGCCGGCACCAGCACGCAGGCGTAGGAGTCATGCGTGCCGACATGGTCCGAGCTGGCCTGCACTCCGATCTTGATTCCCTTCGCCCAGGCTTCCCATACGAAGCCTGCCGGTCTCCAGGGTTCCCCGTGGTGGTAGTAGCGCCTGTCCCGCGTTTCGGCTCGCGGGGCGCCAGGGTATTCGTAGGATGCGTGCAAGCTCTGGTAGATCTCGACAATTGGTTCGATTTCGGGATCGCTTTCGCGCCAGTCCGTACCTTGGTCCGATCCGGATGTGTGGGGAGTCGAAATCCCGCCGTTGCGGCGCAGGTAAGGAAACAGTACATCGCCCGTGTTGATCGAGCCGTCCCTCTCGCCCGCTTGAATCGGCATCCACCGAACCCCGCGCTTCGCGAAGACCGTGTTGCGGTGCCCATTGGGGTAGGGCAGGCTGCGCTCCGTGCCGAACAACGGCCAGAACCGGCCGCCGACCAGGAAGATATCTTCGGATTTCTCAGTCCGCCACCAGTTGTATTCGACTCCGGGGACGTTGTCTCCCCCGTACTGGTGGTCTCCGACCATCATGAAATCGAACTGGCCTGCGGTGAGCGCGTAGCGATAGAAGTCGATCAGCGCGCCCTCGCCGATCCCGTCCGCCGAAATGTCCGTGTGCCGGTGCAAGTCGCCGCGCAGGATCCGATAGCTCTTGTCTCCCGCGCTGTAACGGTATGCGCGAATAGCCGCGGTGTCCTCCTGCTCGCTGGGATGGACGGGGACGGCCGTCGAGGGCGGCTCCCGGAACTCAGACAGTGTCGCGTTGCCGCTGGCCGCCCAGGCTGGGTGGCGGGGATCAATCACGGTATAGGAGACCTGCGTGGTCTGTGCCGACGGGGAAGCGCGGTTGACCGCTCGCTGAGGTGAGCCGAACGGCCGGGCGTCGCGGGACCACGCGAACCACAGCCGTCCTCCGGAATCCAGCGTGCTCGAGGCCCAGGTGTCGTTTCGGCCGTTGGTCGCGTGCAGCTTGGTCACGGGCAACCAGCCGTTCCCGTCGAGCCGGGTCAGCAGCATCTCCCAGATCCCGCCGGCTCCCCAGTTGTTGTTGACGCGGCTCGTCACGCTCGTCAGCGATCGCATCATTGCCCATACATGGCCTTCGGAATCGACGGCCAGACGGGCTTGCTGGACGTAATCCCTCGATCCTGCCGGGACGGCGTCCATGATTTCGGGAGCCTGGCGCAACCGGTTCCCCTCGAGCACCGCGACCTTGGTCGATCGGAGGCGGTAGAGGCCGGCTCCGCCGCCAGGCCTGAAGCGCTGGCTGCTCCAGTCCTTGCCCCAGTTGGACTCCCCGCGGTCCCAGGCGAGCCAGAGCCTGTCCGACTCATCGCAGGCCAGCGCGACGTTGGCGTCGAAACCGTCCGACCGGGTGATCTGGCGGGGTGCGTCCCAGCGTCCGTTCGATCGCAGCCTCCGCACGTAGATGTTGAAGTCGCCCTCGCCGTAACCGTCCCAGCCGACCCACACGTTGCCCTTCGAATCGGCGGCCACGTCCGGTGCCCAGCTGTCATCGTGGGCCGGCTCGGACACGATCGCCTCCGTTGACCACGAGGAGCCGTCCCACCGCGCATGCAGGATCCGTGAGGTCCGGTCCCTGAAACCCTGCCATGCCACATGGACATTGCCTCGGCTGTCGGCGGCCGTCCGGTGATAGATGTTCCCGCCGGTGCTTGCTAGGCTTACGATCTCGGTCAGCCCGCCGGCGCCCAACGCCCGCGAGAACAAGCCCCAGGCGCCATCCGGAGACTTGCCGGACCAGACGACCACGACGCTGCCGTCGCCGTCGAGCGCGACCTCGGTTCGGAAATTATCCGGGTAGCCGTCGGGCGAAACACGGATTGGCTGGTTCCAGGACTGACCGTCGTGCCTCGCCAGCCACACCGCGTCGCGTTCGCTCCGGTACGAGATCCAGGAGACCCACATTCCTCCGGACGGGTCGGCAGCCAGGTCGGGATAGTCGTTGAACGTATCTCCGCGCGTAAGATCGATCGTTGTCGGGAGGCGCTCGGCACCAGCAAGTCCTCCAAGGAATTCCAGGGAGCGGCCGAACTCAAGATCGCGCAAGGGGAAGGAAAACGATCCCTGTTCCGTCTCCGTCCGGATGAGCGATCCCTCGGTTGCGTCAACGGAGGCTACGATCCCGTTCGGGATCATGGCGAACTGGCGGGTGTGGACCGGGTCGTAGCCGCGTTGCGTAGTGGAATCGGCGTACCTCGTCACGCGGTTGGTCAGCAGCCAGCGATTCGGATCGATAATCTCGTCCCTGCCTTCGAAGTGGACGCCGCTGAGCCGCAGCACGCGGCCCGGAGAGACGCTGACCGATCCGTCCCACCGCTGCGGCGTGAACCGGTCGAGGCCGAACATCAGCCGTACCGAAACAGTCGAAGCGCTCGGAGCAGCCTCAGTGAGAAGCGGGACCTGGCCAATGCTCTGGATAGCGGTCGAGACGAAGATCGCCAGTCCTACGCACCGGGATCCTTTCAAGCGCCGCGTCAACCGCATTGTCACCATTCTGCGCCCTGGGGGCGTGCGTGGCGCAACGAACGACTTCGAGCCGGCGAGCGCCGGTCACGGAACAACACGGCGAAGCCAGTCCTCATGGGCTTTCTGCAGCCGCGCAACGACTTCCGGGCGATCCGCAGCGTGGTCGGTCGACTCGGGATGCTCGTCAGACAAGTTCGCCAGGTACAGGGCCCCCATCTGCTTCCGAGGAGCGTGCTTCGACTGCAGCCCGGTCGTGTCCCGCCCGTTGCCGATCAGTTTCCAGTCGTCCACGAGCACGGCCCATTGGCCCTGCCACATCCAATGGAACTCGTGGTGCTGGGAAGGGGTGTCCGCCGACTCCAGAACCGGACCGAGGCTCTTGCCGTCGATCTCATATCCCGGCGGGTCGACCCCGCAGAGTTCGAGAATCGTGGGGAAGAAATCCATGTTCGAGATTGCCTGGTCTCGCGTCTCGCCCTCGGGAATCACGCCCGGCAGGCTCAGGATCGATGGAACTCGCACGCCGCCCTCGAACATGCTGGCCTTCGCTCCGCGCCACTTGCCAGTGTTGCCACCGCCGCCGTGCGCCCCGTAGTTGACGTCCCAGTTCGTGAATTCCTCGGTCGAGTGCCCGTTGTCGCTCATGAACAGCACGAGCGTGTTGTCGCGCAGGCCCCACAGGTCCAAGGCGCGGAGCACTTGCCCGATCCGATCGTCCGTGGTCGTGATCATCGAGGCGTACGAGCGCCTCGGCATGGCCATGCTGTCGTACATCTTCGCGAACTTCGGGTCGGACTGCTCCGGGTAGTGTGGAACGTTGAAAGCGCAGTACAGGAAGAACGGACGGTCCTTGTTCTCGACGATGAACCGGGTGGCTTCCCGGACAACCAGGTCTGGGAAGTACCGACCGGTCTCGTAGACTTCCTCTCCGTTCCGGTACAGGTCGTGGAACGGAGGCCGCTGCGGTTTCGAGTGCATGAACTCGTGCTCGTAGTTGTCGATGAATCCGCCCAGGTGCCCGTAGGCCTCGTCGAATCCCTGGTCGAGCGGCTGGTGGCCGGGTTTCGCTCCGAGATGCCACTTGCCCGTCAGGCCAGTCCGGTAGCCGTTCTCGCGCAACACCTCGGCCAGCGTCACCTCGTCGACGCTCATGTTGCGGGCGTTCTCGTCCATGGGATGGTTCGAGAGCCAGTCGATGACGCCGGAACGTTGCGGGACTCGGCCCGTCAGGAGTTGCGACCGTGACGGGCAGCACACGGTGTGGGCGTAGGCCCGTGTGAAGCGCACGCCGCGTGCGGCGAGCGCGTCGATGTTGGGAGTGTGGATGTCATCCGATCCGTAACAGCCTGCGTCGAGCGTTCCCTGGTCGTCCGTGTAGATGATGACGACGTTAGGCTTGCCGGTCCGGGTCGTAGCTTGGGCCGCCGCAGCCATGGCGCTGGCGGCGGCTCCGAGGAATCCACGTCTAGTCAGTGTTGCCATCGCACCTATGCTATCCGACTACCACATCAATGGTGCAACCAGAATTGAAGTTGATCGGGTCCTTGGTGCGGGTGCTAGTATCCCACCGCCTTGTTCACCACGTTGGTTAGCGGATCACCGCGGGCGAATCGGCCGATGTTGCCTGCGATCACCTCGAGGCGGCGGATGTCGGATCCCTTGGCGTGAGAGGCTACGTGAGGCGTGATCACGACATTGTCGAACTGCCACAGCGGATCGTCCGCTGCGAGTGGCTCGGGGTGGGTGACATCCAGGCCGGCTCCCGCCAGCTTTTGGCTGTCGATGGCCTTGATCAAGGCCCCCTTGTCATAGAGCCGGCCTCTGGAAACCGCGACAAAATAGGCGCCGCGTTTCATGGCGCTGAACTGTTCCTCGCCGATCATGTTCTCGCTTTGCGGCGTGAGCGGCGCGGCGATGAACACGACGTCGGCCTTGGGGAGCACGTCGTTGAGCTGGTCGGGTTTTACGATTGTCGGCACGAAAACGTTGACAGGGATGTCTTTCGGGTCGACGCCGATCACTCTCATTCCGAATGCATGCGCGCGCTGCGCGATCTGCATGCCGATGCCCCCCACTCCGACCACAACAGCTGTCATGCCAGGCAACTCGGTCATGCCTTTGGGCGCGTCAGCCCGGGACTTCCATTCCCGGCGGTTCGGAAGGTAGTAGTGCAGGCCGCGGGTCATTGACAGCAGCAACGCGAAGGCGTGGTCTCCGATCGTGGGCCCCTGCACGACCTTGCAGTTGGTCAGTGCGACGTCGCTCTCCATGAACTCCGGCCAAAACGCGTAGGCCTCGACCCCGGCGCTGGTGGACTGGACCCACTTCAGATTCTTCGCCTTGGCGAACTGCTCCTTGCTGATGCCGCCGATGATGCCGTCCGCGTCGACCAGTTCCTTCTCGAACGCCTCGACCGTGCGCGCGGCAACCACCTCGGCGTCCTCGCCCGCCTCCTTCTGGTAGCGTTTGATCGCGTCCTCGTCGTATGCGAAGCTGCTCGAAAGAGCACGGACGAGGATCTTCTTGTCGGCTGCGACGCCCAGCGTCGCAAATGCCAAGAACAGGATACAGATTCGTTTCATTGGTTCCTCCGACTCCCGGAGAGTTTATCACCACTTCGGCCGACAGTTTGGGGAGGCGGTCTCTCGACGATACGGTCCGAGGTCGCGCAGGTGTACTTACCGGCTGACGTAAGTCGCTCCCTAAATTATCCTTATCGCTCGCATAACCGCGTTCCGGTAGCGTGCCGAATTCCTAGACTGGGATTGTACTCAGCGTTTCGCTCTCCTCTGGAGCGATCTCCGAATCAGTTGAGAACCCCGTCGTTGCAGCGGATTCCCGTTGGCGCGTTCGCGCCGCGAAGAGTCTGGAGTGCATGTTGCGTACGAGGGAGGAATGGCTCAAGGTGGGGGTTCGGAAAACGGCGGTAGTGATCGGCAACGGCTTGGTCGGGCACCGCTTTTGCGAGAAGCTCATCGAGTTCGACGAGCGCCGCGAATACCGCATTGTTACGTTCTGCGAAGAGCCACGCCCGGCGTACGACCGCGTGCACCTCACTTCGTATTTCGCCCATCGAGATCCCGGCAAGCTCGCCGTGGCGCGAATTGACTGGTACCACGAACATGGCATCGAGATCCATGTCGGGGATCGCGCCCGCGAGATCGACCGAAAGCGCAGGACCGTGGTTTCCGACCAGGGCCTGGAGGTGCCCTACGACCGTGTCGTACTCGCCACCGGGTCGCACCCGTTCGTCCCGCCGATCGAGGGCGTCGACAAGCGCGGGGTTTTCGTGTACCGCACGATCGAAGATCTCGAGGCGATCATCGCCTACGCCAAGGGCGCACGCAGTTGCGCCGTCATCGGAGGCGGCCTGCTTGGCCTCGAAGCGGCCAAGGCAGCCTATGACCTGGGGCTGGAAACGCACGTCGTGGAATTCGCCCCGCGCCTCATGCCCCGCCAGATCGACGACGCGGGCTCGCATCTGCTCGTACGCCATATCGAGGATCTCGGCGTGCGCGTGCATCTGCAGAAGTCCACGCGGAAAGTTCTTGGCAACGGCAAGGTCGCTGGGATGGCATTCGTCGACGGGGCCAGCCTCGACGTGGACATGATCATCGTGTCGGCGGGTATCCGGCCCCGGGACGAACTCGCAAGGAGTTGCGGCCTCGATGTCGGCGAGCGCGGAGGGGTCACGGTTGACGATACCCTGAGAACCTCGGATCCCGACATTTACGCCATCGGCGAGGCGGCTGTCCATCGTGGCATCGTGTACGGCCTGATCGGACCGGGCTGGGACATGGCGGACGTCGCTGCAGGCCGGTTTGTGGGCCGGGATGTCCACTTCGCTGGCGCGGATCTATCGACCAAGCTCAAGCTGATGGGGATCGACGTTGCCAGCTTTGGCAACTACGAGGCCGGGCCGGATGAGGCCGCGCCGCTGGTTGTAGAGGATCCCTTCGCGGGCGTGTACAAGAAGCTGCTGTTCAGCCACGACGGGAAGCGGCTTCTCGGGGGTGTGCTCGTGGGCGACGCTTCTGACTATCCCACGCTCTCGGTCCTCGCCCGGACCGGGGAGGAATTGATGGCCGAGCCCTCGTCTCTCGCCGGAGTCGGCGGCGAGGGCCTTGCGGATGGCTCGGCCGGCATGGCCGATGATGCCCAGGTCTGCTCCTGCAACAACGTGACCAAGGGGGCAATCTGCGCCGCGATCTGCGACTCGGACCTGGACACCGTCAAGGCGGTCAAGGAACGCACCGCTGCTGGCACTGGCTGCGGCGGTTGCCTGCCCCTGGTGACGACCTTGCTGAATGCCGAGCTCGAAGCGGCTGGCCGGAACGTGCAGAAGAACCTCTGCGAGCATTTCCAATACACTCGCCAGGATCTCTTCGACATCATCAAGATCAAGGGAATCAAGACCTTCAGCGAATTGATCCGTGCCTACGGCAGCGGCCGTGGGTGTGAAATCTGCAAGCCCGCCGCGACCTCGATCTTCGCCTCGCTTTGGAACGAGAGCATCACCGACCCGAAACATCACACGCTCCAGGACACCAACGACCGCTTTCTCGCGAACATGCAGCGCGGCGGGCTCTACAGCGTCGTGCCCCGCGTTCCAGGCGGCGAGATCACTCCCGACAAGCTGATAGCCCTCGGAGCCGTCGCCAAGAAGTACGGGCTCTACACCAAGATCACCGGAGGCCAGCGGGTCGACCTGTTCGGCGCGCAGGTCCAGCAGTTGCCGAGCATCTGGGAAGAATTGATCGAGGCCGGGTTCGAGAGCGGGCATGCGTATGGCAAGGCTCTGCGCACGATCAAGAGCTGTGTTGGGACGACGTGGTGCCGCTACGGGGTTCAGGACTCTGTCGGTTTCGCCATCCGGATCGAGCAGCGTTATCGCGGGATTCGCGCTCCGCACAAGGTGAAGGGAGCGGTCTCCGGCTGTGTCCGGGAATGCGCCGAGGCGCAATCGAAGGACATTGGGCTGATCGCGACGGAGACCGGATACAACCTCTATGTCTGCGGCAATGGAGGGGCAAAGCCACGACATGCTGACCTGCTCGCCTCCTCGCTCGACGAGGACACCGCAATCCGCCTGATCGACCGGTTCTTCATGTATTACATCTCGACGGCCGACAAGCTCACCCGCACCGCTGTGTGGATCGAGCAGCTCGACGGCGGGATCGGACGCCTCAGGGACATCGTTGTTCACGACAAGCTCGGCATTTGCGACGAGCTGGAGCGGCGCATGCAGTTCCTGGTCGACAGCTATCGGTGCGAATGGAAGGAAGTTGTCGACGACCCCGAGAGGAGGAAGCTGTTTCGCCAGTTCGTCAACACGGAAGAGAACCTCAGCGGGATCGAGATTGTGGAAGAGCGTGGTCAGCACCGGCCAGCCGACTGGCCCAGGGACAGAGTTCCCCTGGACCAGATCAAGCTGCCCGACGGTCGCGCTCTGGGAGAGGCTTCGCGGAACGGTTCCGCAAGCCCGCCCCGCAAGCTCTCTTGGGTTCGCATCGGAAGGGTCGACGATTTCCCGCCTGGCGGGGGCGCGGCGGTGAAGTACGGCGCCACGCAGATCGCGGTTTTCCGCTTGTCGGGCGGAGAGGGCTGGCGAGCTTGCCAGAACATGTGCCCGCACAAGAACGCATTCGTGCTGGCTCGCGGCATCACTGGCAGCGACGGCCAGACGCCCAAAGTGACTTGCCCCTTGCACAAGAAACCCTTCTCGCTCGAGACGGGAGAGTGTTTGTCAGGCGAGCCGTTCGCGCTGAAGGTCTTCCCCGTGCAAGTGGCCGGGGACGGAGTGTACTTGCTGTTGCCGCCGGAGAACCAGATCGACGCGTTGCTCGCAACGCAGATTCATAGGGTGCAGGCGGCCGATGCTGCTGCCCTCGAGGCCTGCGTCGCCTGTGCTTGACGAGATGCTGTCGCGCACTCTGCGCGGCGGTGGATCAGAAGGAGATTGAGTGAACACCGAAGCCGTTGAGGAACTCGACACGACGGGCCGCGCGGAACCGAGCGGCGTGTCGGACCCGCCCGTCGACCGGTCTCCTTCGGACCGGGGGGACTCGCACTTGGAGTTCCTCCGTCGCATCAGTGGGCGTCTCGCCGTGGCTGACCCGCTCCATGAGGTTCTCGACCAGATTGTCGAGTTCCTGAACGCCGTCATCGGTGCCGACTCCTGTTTTGTGTACTTGCTCGAAGAGCAGGATCTGGTGTTACGGGCCTCCAAGAATCCGCATCCGGAATCGGTCGACAACTTGCGAATCCGCGTGGGGCAGGGCATCACGGGCTGGGTGGCCGAGAACCGCGAGGCAGTGGCGATTGCTCAGGATGCCATGGGGGATAGCCGCTTTAGGGTGTTCAGGCAACTGCCGGAAGACGGCTTCCAAGCGATCCTCTCCGTGCCCATCCTGGCAGGCGGGCGATTGATCGGAGTGCTCAACTTGCAGCATCGGGCGCGCCATGAGCATTCGCAACGCGAGATCAACCTGGTTTCGACTATCGGGAATCTTGTCGGAGCGGAGGTCGAACGCGCCCGGTTGGACTGCGAGGTTGCCAAGCTGACCGGGCAACTCGAGACACGCAAGTTGCTCGAGCGCGCGAAGGGCATCCTGCAGCGCGACTTGAGCGTGACCGAAGAGCAGGCCTATCTCAAGTTGCAGCAAGAGAGCCGCAGGCGCCGCATTCCGATGAAGCAGGTGGCGGAGGCCGTCGTCCTCTCCGACGATCTCCGGAGACCGCAGTCCAGTTGACAGATGGGACTGGCTTGCGGCTCGAGCGCGTTCAGGGGGATTGGCAACGACCGGCGCCGCGGCCGGATTCCTAGCGCGACACCTGCTTGCGGGGTTTCCTCGCACCGGGCCTGCGGATGTCGGGCGACTTGCCGCCCCGGGGACAACAGCGTACCTTGGAGGTGGCCACGTTTCACGAACGGCTAGAATCTCTTACGTCCGTCTCACGGACGAGAGCGTACGCTGACTTCGGTGTCTGACATGGATGACAGTCCGCACAAAATCCTCGTTGTGGATGACGAACCGGATCTGGAACGGCTTGTGAGGCAGAGGATGCGGCACGAAATCCGTGCCGGAACCTATTCCTTGGCGTTCGCCCGAGACGGTGTTGAAGCGCTGGATGTCCTGGCCAAGTCCGAACCGTTCGACTTGGTGATTTCGGACATCAACATGCCCCGCATGGACGGGCTCGAACTGCTTGAGCGGATACCGGTCACTCCCGACATCCGGGCCGTGGTCGTCTCTGCCTACGGCGACATCCGAAACATCCGCATTGCGATGAACCGGGGAGCTTTCGATTTCATCACCAAGCCCGTCGATTTCACTGACTTGCGCCTCACGATCGAGCGGACTCTGCGCAACCTTGGTGAGTGGCGCGACACCGTCGCGTCAAGGGAAGAGCTGGCCAAGCTGGAAAACGAGCTTGAGGTGGCCCGCAGGATGCAGCGTTCGATCCTGCCGACGAACTTCCCCTCAGGCCCCTGCTACAAGCTGCACGCGAACATGCGGACCGCCCGGGCCGTCGGGGGCGATTTCTACGATTTCGTTGTCCTCGAAGGGGGGCGTGTCGGCTTTGCCGTCGCGGATGTGTCCGGCAAGGGTGTTCCCGCGGCTCTCTTCATGATGTCCACGCGGACGTTGCTTAAGGGCGCGGCAATCGGCACGCGAGATCCTGGAGAGGCACTTGCCAATGTCAACGACCTTCTCGCCGCCGATAACTCCGCAATGATGTTCGTGACGATGCTCTACATGATCTTCGATCCCTCCAAGGGGACGCTCACCTACGCTTGCGGGGGCCATGAGGCCCCCGTCCTCGTGCATCCCGACGGATGCGCGACTGAGCTTCCTCGAACGGGCGGGATCGCCCTCGGTGTGATTTCCGAGTCGAAGTACGAATGCCATACAGCGACCCTTTCCCCGGGCGATACGATCGTTCTGTATACCGATGGCGTGACCGAGGCGCGCAATGAAGCCGGGGGGCAGTTCGGGATAGAGAGGCTCTGCACTGCCTTTGGTAACAAGCCGCCAGCCGATCCGGAGGCTGCGACCACGAGCGTTTTCGACGCGGTTTGCGAGTTCGTTGGTGACGCTCCTCAGTTCGATGACATCACTTGCGTTGCGCTTCAATATACTGAAGGCTCCGCGTGAGTGAGCCAAGGTGCCCGGCGAGGTTCGAAGCTTCAATCCAGCGCCCCCAAGGCGGGCTCACAGGCCCCGGAAGGTTGTCCCGCCGATCGACCGACGCGCCTGCCGCGGAAGGGTACGGATCTGCTCTGGGGCACCGATTCCGAGGTCCAGCGGGGAGGCCTTTGGTGGCGGTGACCGGCGGTTGAGCTAGCGAAGGACGACGAACGCATGAGACGCTATTTCCCCGCGATTCCGGTTGGATTGGTCTTCGCGATGGCACCGGCACTGGCGGCGGAGGAGGGGGTCTCCGATGATCGGATTCTCTTCGGACAGTCGGCGGCGCTCACCGGCCCTGCCGCCGATCTGGGCACCGGTGTCCGACTGGGAATCCAGGCTGCGTTCCGCGAAGCAAACACTCGTGGCGGAGTCCACGGCCGCCGCCTCGAACTGCGCACGCTAGACGACGCCTACGAGCCCGAGAAGGCGATCGTCAACACAAGGGCCCTGATCGAAGGGAGCGACGATCCTGTTTTTGCTCTGATCGGTGCGGTGGGAACGCCGACTTCCCGCTCAGCTGCTCCGATTGCCGCTGCCGCGGCCGTGCCGTACCTAGCTCCCTACACCGGCGCATCGCTCCTGCGCCAGGCTGAGCTCTCCAACGTCGTGAACCTGCGTGCCTCCTACAACCAGGAAACCGAGGAGATCGTCGACTACTTGCGAAACGCCTTCAGTCTCAGCCGTATCGCGGTCCTCCATCAAGACGACTCCTACGGCCGCGCCGGACTGCAGGGCGTGTTGGAAGCCCTGGGCAAGCGCGGGATGGAGCCAGCCGGCGTGGCCTCGTACATGCGCAATACCACGGCCGTGAAGACGGCGCTGCTTGACCTGCGTGCTGGCAACCCCGAAGCTGTGGTGCTGGTCGGTGCCTACAAGCCGGTGGCGGCTGCGATCAGGTGGGCAAGGCACATTGGCTTTGATCCAGTCTTCTTCACGATCTCCTTCTCGGGCGGCAATGCCCTTGCCAGGGAACTGGGCACCAGCGGAGGTGGGGTGCTCGTCTCTCAGGTCGTCCCGTTTCCCATGTCCGGCAATCCGGCTGCGGTGGCCTATCGACGGGCCCTGGCCGCGTATTCGCCGAAAGCGGTGCCCGGCTTCGTCTCCTTCGAGGGGTATCTAGCGGGTAGACTGGCAATCGTCGGTCTCGACAGGACTGGCCCTGATCTCACGCGCCAGCGTTTCCTGGACAGTCTGCTGATGGCGAAGCCGATCAGCCTCGACGGCCTGCTGCTCAAGTACGGCGAAAACGACAACCAAGGTTCCGATGGGGTCTTCCTGACAGTGATCGGCGACGACGGAAGCTTCGGCGAGATTTCCGAACTTGCGCGGGGAGGGGGCCGGTGACGAGCCTTCTCGACATCATTCTGCGAGCCCGTTTGCGAGCGCAGTTGTATTTCGGCATCGGCGGTGCCGTTGCCATCACACTCCTGGCGACAGTGGTGGCGTGGGTTTCGTTCGACCGCGTGGCGGACGCCCAGAGGCGGGTGAACGATGGCGCCGTCCCAGACATGGCAGCCGCGTTCGGAATCGCCCAGCAAGCTGACGCGGTCGCCACCGCGGCCCCGCGGCTTACGGTCGCGGAGTCTTTGGACGAGCTCGGTGTAGTCGTCGAGGAAATCAACCGGGAAATGGAGACGTTTCTCAGCCGGGTCGACTCGCTGCCTCAGGAAGGCACGGAAGTCGTCCGCGCCCGGGGGGGCGCATTGACAGCCAATCTGGACTCCATCGAGGCGTCGGCAGCCGTACGGTTTCAACTGGCCGACCGCAGCCAGACGTTGAGAGACTCCCTGCGGGCTGTGGAAGCGGAGTTGAACGCGATTCTCGTCACAGCGATCGACGACCAGTACTTCTATGCCATGACGGGTTACAGCAGCCTCGATTCCGGGCCCGCTCCCCGGGATGAGTACTTCACCGCGGGCCAGATCAACCGCTACCGGCGCCTGGCCGAACTTCAAGAGGCTTCGGCCATCGGCACTCAGGTTCTGGCGAACGCTTTCAGTCTGACCGATCGGGCCCAACTCGAACCGCTTCGGGAGCGGTTCGAGGCCTCGGCCGAGCGGATCCAGCGAAACCTGGCGGCGCTTGGAGCAGCTCCGGAGGTTGCGCAACTCCACCCCCTGTTCGACGAATTGGTGGCCTTGGGCACGCAGGCAGAGAGCATTTTCGATGTGCGCGAGAACGAACTCCGGCTCTCCGATCTCCAGAGCAACCTGCTCGCGGACAATCGCGCGACAGCCACCGCCCTTGTCTCCGAGGTCGAGAGCCTTGTGAGCAGTGCGCGCGCGAGCGCCCTGCAAGCGACCCAGGCCTCCCAGCAGGCGATCCTGACCGGCCGCCAGTTCTTGCTGGCCCTGAACGTAGTCAGCGCCGTCGGCGCCGTGCTGATCGGATGGCTGTTCGTCGGCAAGGTCCTGTTGCGTCGGCTGGAGCAGATGTCGGGCTGGATGCGCCGCATGGCCGCTGGGGACCTGGAGACAAAGGTCGAGGTGCGGGGCCGCGACGAGGTGGCCGACATGGCCGCCGCGCTCGAAGTGTTTCGCAGGCACGCGCTGGAGGTCCAGCGCCTGAACCTAGTCGAAAAGCTGGCTGAAGAGCTCAAGGGCAAGAATTCCGAGCTGGAGCACGTGCTCGAAGAGCTGCGGACCGCTCAGAACCAAATCGTCATGCGGGAGAAGCTGGCGGCGCTCGGGGAACTCACGGCCGGCGTCGCCCACGAGATCAAGAATCCCCTGAATTTCGTGAAGAACTTCTCGGAAGTCTCGGCGGAACTGCTTGAGGAATTGCAGGAGCTTCTCCCGCAGGACGGCGATGCCATGAACACAGACGAGCGCGAGGAGGTCGCCGAGATCTGCCAGGACCTGACCGAGAACCTCGAGTCGATCCAGCAACACGGGGCCCGTGCGAACCGGATCGTCCACGACATGCTGCGAATGGGCGGGGGAGCGGGTGACAAGGCGCCGACCGACATCAACCTGCTGGTCCGGGAGCACGCCAATCTCGCGTACCACAGCGCGAGGGCAACCGATTCAGAATTCCAACTCACCATCGAGGAGGGCTTGGACCCGAGCCTGGGCGAGATCGAGGTCGTCTCCCAGGATCTGGGTCGGGTCGTCCTGAACATGGTGAGCAACGCCTGCTATGCGACGGACGAGAAACGGCGGCAGGGCGCACGCGACTACGAGCCCACCCTGCGCATCGAAACGCAGGAAACCGACGGGCGCGTTCTGATCCGGATTCGCGACAACGGCAACGGGATGCCGCAGGAGGTCATCGACAAGATCTTCAACCCGTTCTTCACGACCAAGCCGACCGACAAGGGCACCGGTCTGGGCCTTTCCCTGTCGAACGATATCGTTCGCGAGCACGGCGGGGAGATTCGTGTCGAGTCCAAGCCCGGCGAGTATACGGAAATGACAATCGATCTTCCGGTGACAGCACCCTCGATCGCTGTGCCCGCGTAGCCAGACCGCAAGCGCTCCCGGCTGCCGGGACGGGCCGCTAGGATCCGAGGGAGTCGAGCGCAGCCGCTCTCGACCCGTGGACCGGGATGATCTTGTCGAAACCGCTGATATGGAACATCTCGCGGATAGGGGCTTGCGGCGAGCACATCGCCAGCTTGCCATCGTGGCGCCTCATCGCCTTGGCGATCAGCAGGATAATTCGCAATCCCGCGCTGCTGATGTGGCTCAGTTGCTCCAAGTCGATAACCATGGCCCGATCATTTTCGGAGACCGCTGCGCTCAGTGCCTTTTCGAACTCGGTTGCGTTCGTTCCGTCTACGCTGCCACGGGCCTTGGCGACGACTACATCGTTGATCCGATCAGTCAAGACATCCATTGCGCTCCCCATTGCCCCTGAATTGCTGCCAGCAACTAGCGACAGTTCTGTGTCCTACCCCCTGCCTGGGCCGTAGCATTCTATCAAGACTCGCTTGCATCGGCGCCAGGTTTCGCTGGAGTTCTCGCGATCGCATCGCGAATCCGTCGCAACAAGGGTACGGTGCAAGCCCGAGGGCGCGTTGTCAGAACTTGATCGCGATGGCCAAGTAGGAAAACGTGTTGCCGTGCCCGGGGGAGTTCGCCTTGACGTACGGCCCCGGAAACATGTAGCCGATTCCGCCACTGAGGCCGATTGCCTCTGTGACCGCTGCGGAGAATGTTGCGTTGACCTCGTCTCCCACCTTCGTCTCCGTCGCCCCCTCGGGCGGTGGAGCCACGGCCAGGCGGCCACCGACGTTGTAGAGCGCGTCCCGCTTGCTCACGAGCCAGTACGAGTGGAAGTCGAACTGGAGTCCCAGTTTCCGGTGGGGCTTCACTTCCGCGCCCAGGCGAATGTTCTTCAAGTTCCGCCAGCCGACCAGGTCGTTGTAGCCGTACCATCGGTGCGCGGTCGGATAGATGTCGACGAAGCCGCCGACCACGCCGTCGCTGGGATCATCGTCGCCGGAACCGAAATTGTAGTCGACGTAGAGGCGCGGGTCCAGATTGGCGTCAATGGAGTAGCCGAGTTCGGCGTAGTACGCCCAAGCCTCGATCGACGCGCCGGCCAGGTCGCCCCGCTGCCCGACGAGGGCGACGTTGTAGTCCCACGGCCCGAGATCCGAGCCCCAGACACGCAATCCCGCGGTGTAGCGGTCCATGTCGCCCCGGACGTTCAATTCGTCGACCACGACCGGAGTTGTTTGCCAGAGCACGTACGGCTCAAGCGTGGATCCGGGAATGACGTCCTCGATTGCGCCGTAAACGCCGTGCAGATTGTTTCCTTCGGCTGACTGGTTGATGCGCCGGAACGGATCGTTCTGCACGACCGACGCCGAGAAAATGTCGACCTTGGCACTGGCCGCCCGCAGTTCCAGCTTTACCGCGTCAAAAGCCCGCGACGTGTTGGCCCAGTCCAGCGCCCCGACCAGGCGCTGGTCCCCGTATGCCAGCAACTGCCGCCCGACCGTGACTGCGACCGGGGATTTGCTACCACCGATGCGGACGTAGGCCTGCCGGATGTCGAACCCGTCTCGGAACGCGCCTATGTTGCCAACGCCTTCGCGGATCGCCGGCGCCCGCGCGTCCTGCCCTTGGAATCCGAACTTGAGCCAGTCGGTGGGCTCGATTCCGATATCGAGCCGGGTGCGGACGAGAGCGTAGCCATCGTCGCGGCCCTCTTGGTAGCCCAAGGCCTGCCGGTTCTCGTACCGCACGCGGAACTCGCCTCCGAGCGAAAGCCAATCCGGCTGCCCGCCGGTTCTTGCCGCCTTGGGCGCATCGGCATCGGGCTTGGCAGGCTCTTGGGCTGGGGCGGGCAGGGCCGGGATCGTTACAACTCCAAGGAGCAGCGTGGCTAGCGGTTTGGCGGGCCAGGAATCTGTGCGGCTGTCCCGATCGCTCCGGCCAACGGCTTCGCTGGTGCTGGAGGAGGGGGTCGAACCCTCATGCCCGATAAAGGGCGCTGGATTTTGAGTCCAGTGCGTCTGCCAATTCCGCCACTCCAGCATGTTGCAAAAAGTCCAAGACCTTGGCACTTACCTCGACCCTACCACGACTGCGAATCTATCACCGTGCGGGCCGAGGGGTCCATCCACCCACAGCGAGCCGGTTCATTCCATGGTAAACAGCAAGGCCTCGGGAATCCAGTTGCCGGGAGTCGTCGCGTACCAATGGAAGTCCGTTTCAATGCCGTGGCTTGGCACCGGTCCCGCTCTTCGCACGGCGGGGATTGCGATCTTTCAATCCACGAGCGAGTCTGACCGGTTCGAGGCCTTGCGCGACAATGTGCCCTTATGGCGGAATCGCAAATCAGATCTGTCGGGGTGATCGGTCTTGGTGACATGGGGATTGGCATTGCCCGCAGTCTCGTTGCTGCCGGCTTCCCCACGGTCGGCTTCGACCTTCGACCGGAACGCGTTGACCTGCTTGAGGCTCTGGGCGGACGTCCGGCCGCGAGCTGCGCCGAAGTCGGCGCTAGGGCGGATGCCGTGTTTGTGATGGTGCTCAGCGGCGGCCAGGCCAGCGATGCCTTGCTCGGAACGGACGGGGCTCTTGAGGGCATGCGCGAGGAAAGCACCGTGATCCTGACCGCCACTATCCTCCCGGCGGAGGTCAAGGCCCTCCAGGCGCCGCTTGCCGCCCGCGGCGTTGGCCTGATCGACACCCCCGTCAGCGGTGGCAAGGCCGGGGCTGAGGCAGGCACCCTGACCTTGATGGCGGCAGGCGACGCAGCCCTGCTCGACCGTAACCGCAGCGTGCTCGAGGCGATCTCCGGGGAGATTTTTCATGTGGGCGGGGAGATCGGTCAGGGACAGGTCGTCAAGGCCGCGCTGCAGGTCCTGATCGGTTGCACCTTTGCCGCCACGTTCGAGTCGCTCGTGCTGGGAGCGAAAGCCGGCATCAACGGGAAGACTCTATTCGACGTGTTCCGCTCGAGCGCGGCCGGCAGTCCGCTCTTCGAGAACTGCGCCCGCCAGGTGCTGGACCGGAAATTCAGGAATACCGGCAGCCGGATCGGAACGATGTACAAGGACCTAGGCATTTCGATGGCCGTGGCCAGGGAGGCTGGCGCGGCGATGTTCACGGCCAGCTCGGCCTACGAACTGTTTCAGGCCGGCATCTCGCGCTTTCCTGATGAGGACAACTGGGCCGTCGCCAAGGTCCTTGAGGAAATCGCCGGGACCGAAGTCGCCTGGTAGGGGGAGCCATGGCTAGATTGGCCGTCATCACGGATGGCATCAGCAGGGAATTCGAGCGCGCGCTGGAGGTCATGCGCGAGCACGGCCTTCGGTACGCCGAACTGCAGTATGTCTGGGACCGCGAAGTCGGAGACTTGGACGACGGAAGGCTCGGGCAGGTCCAGGATCTCGTCCGGCAGTACGGGATGGAGGTCTGCTGCCTGTCGCGGCACAACTTCGCGGGAATGGCCGTCGGGCAGACCAAGGTCGGCGCCACGGCTCATGCCCGCCACATGGACGCCCTCCGGCGCTGCATCGCCGAGGCCAAGGCGCTCGACTGCGGACTCGTGCGGATCATGAGCTTCCGCAAGGAGATGATCCTCTTCGGGTCGGGCGGCGCCGAGGACTGGAACGTGGCGACCGGGGCTTGGGACGCGCTCAAGCGCCTGCTCGTGCCGGCTCTGGAGCTTGCCGAGTCCGAGAGCGTCACACTGGTCGTCGAGACCGGCAACAACGCCATGATCACGTCGGGCCACTTGGCGCGGCGGCTCGTCGAAGAGATGGGCAGCGCCCGGCTCCAGGTGCTCTGGGATCCCGGCAACAGCCTCTACTGTGCCGAGCCCGCCTATCCTGACGGGTACGATGCGGTTCGGGGCTGCCTCGCCCATGTCCACGTCAAGGACCTGCACGTGGATATCCCCAAGGCCACAGTCCGGCAGGTCCGGTTCGGGGAAGGCCAGATGTCTGCGTACTTCGATGCCATTTCCGCAGGCCTCGCTCGGGACGGCTATACCGGCGTGGTGTCGTTCGAAAGCGTCTACCGGCCTTCCGGCGGAACGTTTGAGGACGGTTTCCGCGAGTCGTTCCCGGCATTCCGGGAGACGTTCGGTTAGGCCGTCGTCCGGACCGCCTCAGTTGGCCTGCGCGGGCGACCCGTTCGCGGGCGACGCCTCGTCGGCTTCGACCGGCAGTCCCATGGCCTGCCGGACTTCCCGCTCGAGCCGGTTCCGGACGTCCAGGTTCTGCTTCAGGAAAGCCTTGGCGTTCTCGCGGCCCTGCCCGACGCGCTCGCTGCCGTACGAGAACCACGAGCCGCTCTTCTGGACGATCCTGTTGGCGACACCCAGATCGAGCAGGTCGCCTTCCAGCGAGACGCCTTCCCCGTACATGATGTCGAACTCGGCCAGCTTGAAGGGCGGCGCCATCTTGTTCTTCACGACCTTGACCTTGGTCCGGTTGCCGATCACAGCGTCCCCGTCCTTGATCGCGGCGATGCGCCGAATGTCGACCCGCACAGACGAGTAGAATTTCAGTGCCCTGCCTCCGGTGGTTGTCTCGGGGCTGCCGAACATCACGCCGATCTTCTCGCGGATCTGGTTGATGAACAGGATGCAGCAGTTCGATCGCGAGACCTGGCCTGTCAGCTTCCGCAGGGCCTGCGACATCAGCCGGGCCTGCAGCCCCACGTGACTGTCTCCCATTTCGCCCTGCAGTTCCGCGTGCGGCACCAAGGCGGCTACCGAATCGACCACCACGATGTCTACCGCCCCGGACCGCACGAGCACGTCCACGATCTGCAACGCCTGTTCGCCGTAGTCCGGCTGGGAGACCAGCAGGTTGTCGACGTCGACACCCAGCTTGGCGGCGTAGCCGGGATCCATCGCATGCTCGGCGTCGATGAACGCCGCCATGCCGCCTTGCTTCTGCGCCTGGGCGACGGCCTGCAGTGCGAGGGTGGTCTTGCCGGACGACTCCGGGCCGTAGATCTCGACCACCCGGCCCTTGGGAAAGCCGCCGATCCCGAGCGCGGCGTCGACCGACACCGACCCCGTCGAGATGACGTCGGCCCCGATCCCGGCGTCGCGCTCGCCCATGCGCAAGATCGATCCCTTGCCATGCTCCTTCTCGATCTGCCGGATCGCTTCATCGAGGTTTCTCTGCTTTGTGGGTTCCATGGGAACGCTCCTTCTGTGAGTGGACTCTACACTCCCAAGATACCATAAAGGCGAACAAATTACGAATTATCGGCAAGAATTTGCCGTTTTTCTCGTTTCATCATCCAGAAACTAGTCGAACTCAACCAAGCCGCTCTCCTGCCTAGTCGGGTTCGCCCGGCAACGGGGCGTAGTACCCGCTACGGACGCGCACAGTCGCATTGCGGAGCTTCGTGCGCACCTCAACCGAATGGAACGAGCCATCGTTCGCGAAGTTGCTCGGAGAGTACAGGATGAAGTACTGGTGGCGCAGCTCGTTGGCGATGTTGGCGAAGGACTGCTGGAGGTCACGGGCCTGGAAGGGATGGAAGGCGACGCCACCGGTCTCCTCGGCAAAGCGGCGCAAGGTCTTGTCGCCGGTCGCCGCGTGCCCGGAGCGGTTGGTCGAGATCGTGTAGACGACCGACTCGGCCCGGTGGGCCATCTCGAGGGCGTCTTCCCGCGTCACCGTGCTGCGATTGTCTTCCCCGTCCCCGACCACGACGAGGGCCCGGCGGAACTGCTCCTTGGGCTGGTCTTCGGGCAGCTTGTCGCGGCACGCGTAGTAGATCGCGTCGTACAGGGCCGTGCCACCCCCGGCCCGCAACCGGCGAACGCCCGTGGCGAGCTCCTCGATGTCGTTGGTGTAGTCGACGATCAGTTCGGCCCGTGTGTCGAAGCTGACGAGGAACGCCCGGTCGGCCGCCTCGGCCAGCACCCCCTGCAAGAACTCGATCGCGACTTCCTGCTCGAACTTGAAGCGCGGCCGAATCGAGTTGCTGGTGTCGAGGATCACGCCGATCCGCAGCGGCAGGTCGCTCTCGCGGTCGAACTCGCGGATCTCCTGCAACCAGCCGTTGTCGAAGACCTGGAAATCCTCGCGGCCCAGGTCGGTGATGAAGCGGTTCTTCTTGTCCGTGACCGTGAACAGTAGCGGCACCCGCGCGACGTCGACCTTGATGATGTCGGCTTCGGAGTCTGTGAAGACCGGATCCAGGTCCGGCTTGCTAGTCTGCTGCGCCCATGCTGCCACGCCGACAGCGACGACCGCCATCAGGGCGGCGAAACGCGCGAACATGCCTGCATTATAGCCCCAGCGCACGGAGGCAGCTCCCGAAATCGGTGGGTAGCGGAGCTTCGAATCGAACCCTGGCCCCGGTATCGGGGTGCTCGAACTCAAGCGAACGGGCATGCAGCAGATAGCGGTCCAAATGGGGCAGTTCCGGCAAGGCCTTCCGCGCCCCGTAGATCGTGTCGCCGACGACCGGGTGCCCCGCGCTCGCCAGGTGCACCCGGACCTGGTGCGTGCGGCCCGTGTGAATGCGCACTTCGGCCAGCCCAAAGCGGTCCGACCCCCGCAGGCGGCGCACGTCGCTGACCGCCTCCCTGCCGTTTTGCGCAACCGCCATTTTCACGCGGTTACGCTTGTCGCGCCGGATCGGCATCTCGATCCGTAGCCACCACACGCCGTTCCGCATGACCGGACGGCCGTGCCGCAACAGTTTCGGATCATCGTGCGGGTTGGCCGGAACCTGCCCCTCGACCGCCGCCCAGTAGCGCTTGTCCACTTGCCGGTTCTGGAACTGTGCTTGCAGGTGCCGGTGCGCCGCATCGTGCTTGGCGACCACGAGCAGCCCGGTCGTATAGCGGTCGAGCCGGTGAACGATGCCGGGACGCATTCCGCCGGAGCTGCCCGAGAGGCAGGTCAGATGGTGCAAGAGTGCGTTCACCAGCGTCCCGCTGGCGCTGCCGGCCCCGGCATGCACGTTCATGCCCGCAGCCTTGTCGACCACCGCGAGATGGTCGTCTTCGTAGACGATGGCAATGTCGATTGCCTCGGGCTCGGCCTTCAGCGGAGGTCGTTCGGCGGGGTCGACTTCCAGGGTCTCTCCGCCCCGCAACCTCCTCGATGCCTTGCACTCCGCCTTGCCGTCTACACGCACTCGCCCCGCGCGGATCCATTCCTGCACCAGCGAGCGGCTGGTCTCGGCGAAGCGCTTGACGACGAACTGGTCCAGGCGCTCGCCTTGTGCCTCCGGTCCGGCGTCCAGCACCATCGCCTTCAGGGTGCCACACGTACTGCACTCAGGCGCTGACAGAAGGATACTGCGACGGCCTTGACTTGCCGTCCCGAGCGTGTAATAATTCGTTTATATGAATATTCATGCGTTCGCGCCCGCCAGCCGCCCGGGCCTGGAGACAGCGCATTTCTTGCGGGACAGCGACCTGTCCGACCACGAGTTGCGTAGCTTGCTGGAGGTCGCCTATCAGATCAAGATCGAGCCCGAGTCCTGCCGGGACTCGCTCAAGCATCGTGCGATCGTGCTGATGTTCGAGAAGCCGTCGCTGCGGACCCGCATGACGTTCGAGCTTGCGGCGGCCCAGCTCGGGGCACTCGCGGTCTTTCAGGATCACCGCGACGGCCGGATCGGCGAGCGGGAGCCAGCCAGGGACATCGCGCGCAACCTGGACCGCTGGTTCGACGCGATCGTGGCGCGCACCTATTCGCACAGGACATTGGAGCAATTGGCGCAATGGTCAAGCGTGCCGGTGATCAACGCCCTCAGCGAGTCGTATCACCCCTGCCAGGCACTGGCCGATTTCCTGACGATCCGCGAACGCTTCGGCTCGTTCGAAGACCTCCGGATCGCCTACGTGGGCGACGGCAACAACGTCGCCCATTCGCTCATGTACTGCGCGGCTCAACTGGGGGTTTCGATTTCGGTTTGCGGTCCGCCGGGATTCGGACCGCGCGAGGCCGACCTGGCGGTTGCAACGGCAGTTGCCGAAGCGCACGGCTCGACCGTGGATGTCGTTGCGGACATCCGCGAGGCGGTCCGCGACGCCGCGGCGGTCTATACGGACGTGTGGACGAGCATGGGGTGGGAGGACGAAACGCAGCAGCGCCGGATCGCCTTCGACGCGTATCAGATCAATGACGCCGTGATGACGCTGGCGCGCGAGGACGCAATTTTCATGCATTGCCTGCCGGCACTGCGCGGCCAGGAGGTCAGCGACGCGGTGATCGAGTCCGATCGCTCCGTCGTGTTCGACCAGGCGGAGAATCGCCTGCACGCGCACAAGGCGCTGCTGATGATGATGGTGAACGGAGCGTAGCGGATCATGGACACGAAACCGACGAAAGTTGCGCTGGCTTACTCAGGGGGCCTTGACACGTCGATCATCATTCCGTGGCTCCGCGAGCATTACGGGGCCGAGGTTGTTGCGGTTTGCGGGGACGTAGGCCAGGGTGCCGGGGAACTCGATGGCCTGGAGGAGAAGGCGCTCGCCAGTGGCGCCTGCGACGTCCATGTGGCAGACCTCCGCGAGGAGTTCGTCTCCGACTACGTCTGGCCGATGGTCCGCGCCGGCGCGGTGTACGAGCACAAGTACCTTCTCGGCACATCCATTGCCCGGCCCTTATTGGCCAAGCTCCAGGCCGAGGTCGCACTGCGGACAGGCTGTGACGCGCTCGCACACGGAGCTACCGGCAAGGGCAACGACCAGGTGCGCTTTGAACTTGCCTACAAGGCCATGGCGCCTCACTTGCCGGTGATCGCCCCGTGGCGCGAATGGGACATCGTTTCGCGCGAGGATGCGATCGACTACGCCGCCAGGCACGGCATCCCGATCCAGCAGAGCAAGGAAAGGATCTACAGCCGCGACGCGAACCTGTGGCACATTTCGCACGAGGGTGCGGAGCTTGAAGATCCCGCCAACGCTCCTTCCGGCAGGGTCTGGACTCTCTCCGAGAACCCTGTGGACGCGCCGGCGTCCGGCTGCGAGGTTGCGGTCGGCTTTGAAGCGGGCACGCCCGTGGCGGTCGACGGCGTCCGGCTCAGCCCGGCCACGATTGTCGAGACCTTGAATGCGACTTGCTGCACGCATGGCATCGGGCGGATCGATCTGGTCGAGAACCGGTTCGTGGGAATGAAGTCGAGGGGCTGCTACGAGACTCCGGGCGGCACGATCGTGATGGCCGCTCACCGCGAGATGGAGGCATTGACTCTTGACCGCGCAACGCACCACTACAAGCAGAAGCTTGCGCTCGACTACGCCGAACTCGTCTATGACGGCAAGTGGTTCACGCCGCTGCGAGAGGCGCTGGACGGGTTCGTCGAACGGACGCAGCGGCATGTGACCGGCACCGTGCGACTCCGGCTCTGCCAGGGCCGCATTGATGTCCTTGGTCGCGAGTCTCCGTACTCGCTGTACGCGCCCGAGATCGCCAGCTTCACGATGGGCGACGAGTACGACCAGAGGGACGCGGCGGGCTTCATCAACCTCACCGGGTTGCCGATCCGGGTTCACGCGTCAATCCAGGGTGGACTCGCTACCAGGAAGGGCGGGGAACAATGAAGCTCTGGGGAGGCCGTTTCGAAGCGGGACCGGCTGAGCTCTTCGAGCGATACTCCGGTTCACTCCAGTTCGACAAACGGCTGTTCGAAGCAGACGTTTCCGGATCGAAAGCCTTTGCCAACGCCTTGGCGCAGGTCGGGATCCTGACAGAGGACGAGCGCTCGGCGATTCACGAGGCATTCGATGCGATGCTGTCCGAGTCGGGTTCTCCCGGGTACTTCGACGCCGACGACGAGGACATCCACACATTCGTTATCCGGAAACTGGGCGAATCCGTCGGTTCGCTAGCGGAGAAGATCCACACGGGCAGGAGCCGCAATGAGCAGGTTGCGACGGATTTTCGGCTCTGGGTGAAGTCCGCGATCCGCGACACCCAGCGCCAGCTGGAATCCCTGATGGGTTCGCTGCTTGCTCTCGCCGAGCGCGAGCCGGACGCGTTGCTGCCAGGGTACACACACCTTCGGCGCGCTCAAGCGGTGCTGTTCGCGCATTACCTGCTGGCGTACTTCGAGATGTTCTGGCGGGACTGGCAGCGGCTCCAGCAGGCGTACGAGCGCACCGATGTCTCACCGCTCGGGAGCGGTGCCCTGGCCGGAAGCGGTTTCCCGTTCGACCGCCACGCGATGGCCGCCGACCTGGGGTTTGCCAGCGTCTCGCGGAACAGTCTCGATGTGGTTGCCGATCGCGATTTCGCCTTGGACTTCCTGTACGCGGCTTCGGTCACGATGCTGCACGCCAGCCGGCTGGCGGAAGACTGGATCCTTTACAGCACTGAAGAGTTTGGATTTCTCGAGATGGGCGACGAGGTCACGAGCGGCTCGAGCCTGATGCCGCAGAAAAGGAATCCTGACGCGCTCGAGTTGCTTCGAGGCAAGACCGGGCGCGCGTGCGGCAACCTGCAGTCGCTGATGATGACCCTGAAAGGACTACCGCTGGCTTATAACCGCGATCTCCAGGAAGACAAGGAATGCGTCTTCGAAACCGCGGATCAAGTGTCCGAATCGATCGGCATTCTCGCGCTTTGCGTCGACACGGCGCGCCTCCGGCCCGAGGCAATGGAGCGCGCCGCCGAGGACGGATGGGTGTCGGCGACGGCACTGGCTGAGATCCTGGCCCGCGCCGGCGTGTCTTTTCATCGCGCCCACCAGATCGTCGGAGGCATCGTGCTTTCCAGCGTGAAACACGGGAAGAGGCCTCGCGACTGGACCCTTGACGAGCTACGGGAGTTTGCTCCGGAACTCGACGAGAGGGCCATGACCGCGCTCGCTCCGCGCCAGGCGCTCGGGAACCACGCGGTGGTTGGCGGGACGGCTCCGGGGGCCGTGGGAGCCGCGCGCCAAGCCGCCAAGGAGCGCCTTGAGAGCCTCGCGGAGGTTTCACGGAGCGGCGCAGACTGATGAGCATCAAGCCGCGACGGCAGCGCGAAATCCTGCGCCTGATCGGCACGGGTTCGATGCGGACGCAAGATCAGCTCTCCACTGCGCTCGCCGCCAAGGGCATCCAGGTCAGCCAGGGAACGCTCTCGCGCGACCTGCGAGAACTTGGCGTGGCAAAGGCGGCGGACGGCTACTCGCTCCCCGCGCGGAGGCGGTCGGTCGCTCCCACGCAGCGCAGCCTCGGTCGCGTCGCCGCCCAGTTCATGCTGGAAATCCGAACCGCCCAGAACATGGTCGTCTTGCGAACGGCTCCGGGAGGGGCGAACGCGCTGGCGCAGCGTCTGGACGCGGCAGCTTGGCACGAGGTCGTCGGCACGATAGCGGGCGACGACACGATCTTCATCGCGACAGCGGACTCGGTAATGGCCGAACGCGTCCGCCAGCGCCTCATGGCGCTTTGATCGCGGCAATCGCGGCCAAGCGTTTCTGGCGCCCGGGCCGAAGATTGGATCCCCTTGGTATCCTAGCCGGCGAGGTACCGATGCTGAGGCGGGCGACCAGGAAGAATGTGACCAAACCATTACTCGACGGCCATGTCGCAGTTGTGACGGGAGCCAGCAAGGGTCTGGGCAGGGAGATGGCCGAGGCGCTCGCGGCCGCCGGAGCGAAGGTCGCGCTGGTCGCGCGGAGCGAAGCGTTGCTCGAGGATGTCGCGAATGCGATTCGCGAACGCGGGGGCGAAGCCGAGCATGTCGTCGCGGATGTCACCGACGAGGCGGCAGGCTCCGAGGTCGAGCAGGCCGTGCGCGAAGCCTTCGGCGTCTGCGACATCCTCATCAACAACGCCGGCATCAACAATCGCAAGCCCATCGAGGAGTTCTCTTTCGAGGAGTGGCACGAAATCCTCGACGTCAACCTGACTGGGCCGTTCGCGATGTCAAGAGCATTCGTACCCGGCATGAAGAGCCTGAACTGGGGACGCATCATCAACATGACGTCGATCATGTCCCACGTCTCGCTCCCAAACCGTACCGGGTATTCCACGACGAAAGCGGGTCTGCTGGGTTTCACCAGGGCTCTTGCCCTCGAACTGGCGCCGCACAACATCACCGTCAACGGCATCAGTCCGGGACCCTTCGCGACAGAAATGAACCGTCCGCTGATCGAGGACCCCGAGAAGAATCGTCAGTTTCTCTCGCGCATTCCCGTCGGCCGCTGGGGCAAGGTCCGCGAAATCGGGAAGCTCGCCATTTACCTGTGCTCCAATGATGCGGGCTTCATCACCGGTACCGATGTCGTCATCGATGGAGGCTGGACGGCGCAGTAGGTTCCGTTTGCGCGGCGCGGGCCGCGGTCATAGTCCGGCCTGCCACGCCGGGAGCCGCACGAACCGGAAGCCGCGATTCCTCAGGTTGGGGACGATCCGGCGAACCGCTTGGATTGTCTGCGTCCGATCCGTTCGGACCCGGGTTGATTGACCGTCGTGCAGGCACACGATTGCGCCCGGGTCGGCGCGGCTCTCCACGCGTGTGGCGATCCGATCCGCGCTCCATTTCCAATCCATCCCGATCACGCTCCAATGCACGCCGACTAGGCCGAGGTCGGGAAGAACGTCCCTGAGGGCGGGCGAGCGCAGGCCGTAGGGCGGCCGGAAGATCGCTACCTGACAGCCCGTGGCCTCGGCAATGGCGTCCTGCGTGCGGGCGATCTCGCGCTGCACGCGAACGAACGGGCACAACGGCAAGCACGGATGGGAGAAGGTGTGGTTACCCAGCGCATGGCCGGCCTCGAGGATTGCACGCGCCGTTCGGGGCTGCCGTTCGACGTTCTGCCCGCAGACGAAGAATGTCGCTGGCACGCTGAGAGCATCGAGAACGTCAAGGAATCGCATCGTCTCGTTGCTCGGTCCGTCGTCGAAGGTCAACGCGATGTCAGCGGCATCCGTCGGTAGCCGACGATAGCTCGGCCCCCAGCGCTGGGATGTGGGCCACGCGGAGGCATGGGCCGCGGACGCCAGGGCAGCGGCCGTAATGCTGAGTGGCACCCACAACATACATAGGAATTGTAGTGTTTGAGGCCGGCAGGCGCGCTGCCAGTGTCCGCAGAGTCGCCATCGTGGCACTGTCGTTGGCACCCCATTCCACAGGATTCGTGCCGAGCGCCGCCAGCGGGCTCGAAGCTGTGGGACGCCTGCCGCCAATCCTTACCGTCATGTGGAATCGTGCCTCTCGGGAACGGTCGTAGCGGCTTGTGCTTCCGCCGATTGCGGTCACTCCAGGACTGGACTTATAGTGATACATTCATAGGTCAGGCGGCCTGCTGGAAGAAGCCAACATGCCGAGAGCGAACGATACGGAACTGCATTCCCCGCAGACCGAAGCGGCGATGTTCTACGGGCTGTTCTTGCGCGGCCACTCCGCGGACTCGCTGCGGGCGGAAATCGACGTATCGCCCAAGCTTCTGGACAAGTGGATGCGCGCCCGCGAATACGATGAGGACTTCCGCGACCAACTCCGGCGGCTATACGTCTACAGGAAACGAGTACTGGCGATCTTCGACTCGCTCGTGTCGAGCACGCAAGCCCAGTCCGCATGGCAGTAGGCAGTTGAACCAGCCGTTGGCTTGGCACAGGGCCGGCGGCGCCGCGCAATCGTAGACTTGAGGACTCCATGGATCTCTACCACCCTTCCGAAGAATTTGTCGCGCGGGCGAACGTGCCGCGAGGAGACGCCCACCGGCAATTGATGGAGCGCGCGGAGTCCGATCCGGAAGGATTCTGGGGCGACCTCGCAGAGAGTGAACTGCATTGGTTCAGGAAATGGGACAGGGTGCTCGACGATGCTGAAGCTCCCTTCTATCGGTGGTTCACTGGCGGCCGGACCAACATGTCCTACAACTGCCTGGACCGCCATTGCCAGACGTGGCGCAAGAACCGGGCCGCGATCGTCTGGGAAGGCGAGCCCGGAGAGCAGCGGGTCTTGACCTATCAGGAGTTGTTGCGTTCCGTCCAGCGCTTTGCCAGCGTGTTGAAATCGCGGGGTTACGGGGCGGGGGACCGCGCGATCCTCTACATGCCGATGGTGCCGGAGTTGCCCGTTGCCATGCTCGCTTGCGCACGGCTAGGCATCACTCACAGCGTCGTCTTCGCCGGATTCTCCGCGGAAGCGCTGAAGACTCGCATCCTGGACCTCGAGGCCGGGGTTGTGATCACGGCGGATGGGGGCTGGAGGCGCGGCAAGGTCGTCCCGCTGAAGCCGGCCGTGGACGAGGCGCTCGAGGAGTGCCCCAGCGTGCGCAACGTGATCGTCTACCGGCGGGTGGGCAATGAGGTCGAGATGAAGGCCGGCCGTGACGCGTGGTGGCACGATGTCGACGCCGGTGCCAGCGAGGAGTGCCCCGCCGCCGAGCTGGATGCCGAGCATCCGTTGTATGTGCTGTACACGTCGGGGACGACTGGCAAGCCCAAGGGCATTGTCCACACCACGGGCGGGTACCAGCTGCAGGTCTCCATGGCGATGCGCTGGGTGTTTGACATCAAGGACGAGGACACCTACTGGTGCGCGGCGGATGTCGGCTGGGTCACCGGGCACAGCTACATCGTCTATGGCCCGCTGCTGGTGGGCACCACGACTGTGATGTACGAGGGCGCGCCGGACTTTCCCGAGCCGGACCGATTCTGGAGAATCGCAGACAAGTACAAGGTCAACGTCTTCTACACTTCGCCCACCGCGATCCGCGCGTTCATCAAGTTCGGAGAGGACTACCCGGGTCGCCACGATCTCTCGAGCCTGAGGCTGCTGGGGTCCGTGGGAGAGCCGATCAATCCATCGGCCTGGGAGTGGTACCACCGAGTGATCGGGGGCGGTCGCTGCCCGATCGTCGATACCTGGTGGCAAACCGAAACCGGCTCGATCATGGTGTCGCCGCTACCGGGATCGACCCCGCTGAAACCCGGGTCCGGAACGTTCGCCCTGCCCGGCATCGATGCTGACGTCGTGGACATGGAGGGGAACTCGGTTCCGCCAGGCGGAGAGGGATATCTCGTCGTCCGCAAGCCTTGGCCTTCGATGTTCCGCACGCTGTGGGGTGACCCCGGACGCTTTATCCAGACCTACTGGAGCCAGATTCCCGGGATCTATTTCGTGGGCGACGCCGCCCGCAGGGACGAAGACGGCTATCTCTGGGTGCTCGGCAGGGTTGATGATGTCATGAACGTCAGCGGCCACCGGCTCTCGACCGCGGAACTTGAATCCACCCTCGTCCGGCACGATTCGGTCGCGGAGGCCGCGGTGGTCGGTATGCCGGACGAATTGACCGGGCAGGCGGTCATCGCGTTCGTCACGCCGATCCAAGGGTACGATCCAACCGACGAACTCGCTGCGGAACTACGCGAATGGGTGGCCCAGCAGATCGGGAAGTTCGCACGGCCGAAGCAGATCCGATTCAGTGATGCCCTGCCGAAGACGCGTTCGGGGAAGATCATGCGCCGGTTGCTTCGGGAGATCGTCACCACGCAGACGGTTAGCGGCGATATCACGACCCTGGAGGACTTGTCGGTGATCAACCGGCTCGGTGCCCAGCAAGACGAGGAGTGAAGCGCAATGTCAGCCTTCGCCGCGACCGCGCGAAGCGGAGAGCGGTGCGGACTGACGGAACACACGGACGAACACGTCGCCGCGGGAGGTCGTGACAGGCTCCCGGCGATCAACGGTACGCATCCCGGAACACCCCGGGGATGCCGCTACTTCCTGTCCTGGGAGCCGCCGGTCTGCTGGATCACCGACATCGCGGTGGCGATGATCGAGGAGACATCGGCCATGTTTGCCGGCAAGATCATCGTATTGTTCTCCTTTGCCAGCAAGCCGAGCTTCTCGACATATTGCTCCGCGACTCGCAGTTGCACGGCTTGGTGGCCGCCGGGAGCCTCGATTGCTTCAGCCACCTTGCGAATGCCTTCGGCCGTGGCCGACGCAACGGTCTTGATTGCCGCGGCCTCACCCTCCGCTTCATTGATCTGTTGCTGCTTGTTCGCCTCGGATTCCTTGATGACCTTCTGCTTCTCTCCCTCGGCGGTGTTGATTGCCGAGTCGCGCAGGCCTTCCGAGTCAAGGATCGTTGCGCGTTTCTCGCGCTCTGCCCGCATCTGCTTTTCCATTGCCGCGAGCACATCACGCGGGGGATTGATGTTCTTGATCTCGTAACGCAGCACCTTCACGCCCCAAGGCTCCGTTGCCTTGTCCAGTTCGTCCACGATCTGCGTGTTGATGTGTGCTCGCTCCTCGAACGTCTTGTCGAGCTCGATCTTGCCGATCTCGCTGCGAAGCGTGGTCTGGGCGAGCTGAGTGATCGCGAACATATAGTTCCCGATGCCGTACGAAGCGCGCTTGGCGTCCAGGACCTTGAGGTACAGAACACCGTCGACGCCGACCTGAACATTGTCGCTCGTGATGCAGATCTGCTCCGGGATGTCCAGGGCAGACTCCTTCAGCGAGTGCTTGTAACGGATCGAATCCAGGAACGGGATCAGGATGTGAAAGCCGGCATCGAGGGTTCCGGCAAATCTTCCGAGCCTTTCGACGACGTACTGGCTTTGCTGTGGCACGACGACAGCCGTCTTCGCGATGACGATGACCACCAACAAGACCAGTGCGGCAAGTGCAATCAAACTAATGTCCATCTTTCGAATTTCCTTTCCGCCCGACTACTCGGCCCGGACCCAAAGGGTCAGCCCGTCGACTCTCTCCACCCGGCACGGTTGATCGCGGCCGATGGGAGTCTCTCCTGCGTTTCTCGCGTTCCATGTCGATCCGCGCAACTCCGCCTTGCCGAGTCGGCCGGGACCGATTTCATCGTGCACGACGACACTCGCCCCCACCAAGCTATCGATTTCCCCGGTCGGCCCATGCACCTGCATCTTCTTCAAGATCGGGCGCCGGAAGCACAGGAGAGAGACCACAGAGAGGCCGGTGAAGAGGACCCCCTGAAGCCAGATCGTCTCGCTCACGCCCAAGGCGGTCAGCAATCCAACCGAAAGGGCTCCGACACCAAAGAAGAAAACGTAGAAGCCACCTGGCGAGGCCATCTCGACGGCAAGCAAGACAAAGCCCGCCAGCACCCATATCCACCAGTCCATGTTCAGTTGGGATTAACGAAGCGTCGATTCCATGACGAGTCGGTCGCTAAATCGCAGAGCCTTCATTGTAGGGGTTCCGGTTCCCGATGACAAACGGCCCGCGCCGTTCATGGGCCCCAGTGGGCAGGTTCCGGGAAACTCAAGCGATCCGGCTCTAGGATCCGCCCCAAATGCTTTCCAATCGCTTGTCCCGACCGCAGTTCCAGCGATAGAACTTGTACCGCACGGGGTTCTTCATGTAGTAGTCCTGGTGGTAGTCCTCGGCCGGGTAGAACTCCGCGGCCGGCAGGACTTCGGTCTGGATCTTGCCCTGGCCGGACTTTTCGGCGACCACCGTTGCCTTCGACTCCTCGGCCAGCTTCAGTTGTTCGTCCGTTAGCGCGAAGATTGCCGCCCGGTACTGGGGACCCTTGTCGCAGAACTGGCCGTTGCGATCGAACGGGTCGACATTCCGCCAGAACACCTGGAGCAGAGTCGCGTAATCGATCTTTGCCGGATCGTACTCGATCCGCACAGCCTCGTAGTGTCCGGTTCGTCCGGACGAGGTCCGCTGGTATGTCGCGTCCTTAGCGGACCCGCCGATGTAGCCCGAGATGGTGGAGTGAACCCCGTCGAGCTTGTCGAATGGAGGCTCCATGCACCAGAAACACCCGCCGGCGAAGACCGCCGAGGCTGTTTCGGATTCCGGCTGCTGTGCCCCGGCGGGCTGGGCGGTGGTGGCGGCTAGACCCATCAGGAAAATGGTTGCTGTGATTCTCATCGTGTGCACCTCAGCTGGCCGCCTTGAAATTCAGTGCCACGCCGTTGATGCAGTGGCGCTTGCCGGTGGGTGGCGGCCCGTCATCGAAAATGTGCCCGAGGTGTCCGCCGCAGCGCCGGCAGTGAACCTCGGTGCGCGTCATGAAGAATGACCGGTCCATGCGGGTCCCGACGGACTTCTCGATTGCCTCCCAGAAGCTGGGCCAGCCGGTTCCGCTTTCGAACTTGGTCTTCGACGAGTACACGGGGAGGTCGCAACCCGCGCAATGAAACGTGCCGGCGCGCTTTTCCCTGTTCAACGGGCTCGTTCCGGCTCGCTCGGTGCCCTCCCGGCGCAAGACGTAGTATTGCTCGGGGGTGAGGATTTTCTTCCATTCTTCGTCAGTGCGCATGATCTCGAACGTCGGCGTCGATCGATCCGCCGCGATTGCGAAGGCTCCAGCAGTGGTGCCAAGCAAGAGTGATCGTCGTGTGTAGCTATGCATGTTTGCCTCGTGCCGCTCCACAGGTGCCATCGTATCTCGCGAGCGGCACTGCCGTCCATGTCGAAGTCCGTGCCGGCGAAGAGTCCAATGATCGAGCGACCATGCCTGGTTGGACGCTCGCCGAGAACCCGAGGTTTCCCGACGGCAGTTGCGCTTCGAGACGCCCTTGCAGATCCTGCAGATCATTCCTTGCCGGTTGTCTTGGAACGGACCGGGAATTTGGTGTCGTAGGCGGGACCGGCTGCTCGGCGACGCTTTCGGTCCAGTGTTACCGGCGGGCAGTTCAATGTGTCGGCTACCGCCACATACCACGCGTCAGAACGGGTCAAGGTCCCCGCAATTCCCAAACTCGGTCGGCGGAGGGCGCGATCGGAAACAGCTCTATGTCTAGCCGCGTCAGATCTCGGTGCGAGGAGTTGGCCTGAAGCCTCGAGATCTCCCCGGCCTGTTCCAGCCGTCGCAAGATGTTGCTCGCCTCAGCCAGAGCCAGTTCTGGCCCGGCAAGAAAGCCCTCCCGGAGTGCTGACTCCGCCCGGTCGCCGTCGGGCCCGGAGTCGACTAGGGCTGCGACGAGCACTGACGCATCCGCGACGATTGTCACGTCCGGTCGGTGTCACTGGCGCGTAGAATGCTGGACGGGGCCACGCGGTGCCGGCCGCTTCCTTCCGGTCGCGAGCCCTTTCCAGCCACGCCCCGAGAGAAGGCCGGGACACGATCCGCTCCAATTCACAGCGGAGGAACTCCTGCATGGATTGGTGCTGCATTGCCGCACGAGCCGCGATCTCGTTGCAGACTGCCTCCGGGACGTCCCGAATGGTGATCTGGACGGCCATGCTTGTGTCATGCCATCAAGAAAATTGTTTCGCATGCACACTTGCGCCCGGTGGAGGGTGGGTCCTGCCTTCCGCGCCGCTTGTGGGCCAGAGCGGGTACTGGTATCCTTTCGTCAATCGAGACGCTGAGTTGACATCCGATTCCGGTCTCGAGCCTGGCGGCGGGGCATTCTCGCTTCGTGCGCGATCCGCAGGTGGGGATTGGGGGTATTCCGAGGCCGAACTTTCGCTAGTCGCAGGGCTGCGTGGCGGCTTGGACTGTTTCCGGCGTGCTTGTGCGATCGATCGCACCAGTTTCGGCAGTGGCGAGGGTCAGCAGCGACTCATGCCGTGCTGCACGCCGGAGGGTCGCGAGCCGGCATCGTGGGGCAACGGCCGGTCTGGATAAAGCTGCTCTGCTTTTCTATTGCCCCTGCGGGTCGGCGTGTTGGAATGGTTCAGGTCATCCCGAGGTGAGATTGCCTTCCGTGCACGGTGACAGCGGGACCAGAAGAGTTGTGCAGGAGCTACCAAATCGTAGGATTCGGCCCGGCCTGCTCCGATCGACAGAGCCGTCTGTTTGCGAATGCGGCCAGCCAGGCCAACCACCTGGCCCCGAGGCCCAGGGAGTCTGGGCGCCGCCAGAAATGTGAAGAGGCCGAAGGACGCCGAGCTTGATCCACGGCTTGCGGCCCGGAATCAGAAATGACGAGATCCATCCATCAACCCGTCTACGCCTTGGCGCTCATGGCCGCCACGATGCCTGCCCAGGAACCCGCGCCCGAGCAGCCTCCAGGCCCGCTCACGCTGGAGGCAGCCGTAGACCTGTCGGCGCGCCACTTCCCGGCCGTGCAGGCGTCGTCGGCGGAGGTTTCCGCAGCGGAGAGCGGCATAGCCCTCGCGAAGACCGCGTACCTGCCGCGGGCGGACATGCACCTCGGCGTTAACCGGGCGACCCGCAACAATGTTTTCGGGTTGATCTTTCCGAACGGAATCATCCCGGGGATCTCCGGTCCTGTTCAGGAAGAATCCGTCCTGACCAGCGGGTTTGGGAGTTCGGCGGGCGTCCTGCTCTCCTACGAGCCGTTCGATCTGGGCCTGCGGCGGGCAAATGTCCGGGCTGCCGAAGCGGCCAAGACGCGCGCCCAAGCTGGGCGAGCCATGACAGAGTACGAGGTTTCCCTGAAGACGGCGGATTCCTACCTGCGGGTGGTCGCAAGCCGACGCGCCGTTCGGGCAGCCGAGGCGAACGTGGAACGGCTGCAGGTCTTTCACGACTCCGTTCGCGCTTTGGTCCAGAACGATCTGCGGCCCGGCGCGGACCTGTCACGCGTCCAAGCGGAGCTGGCTCGCTCCCGATCGGACTTGATTCGCGTCCAGCAAGACGAGCAACTGGCGTTGGCTTCGCTGGCGGAGTGGCTCGGGTTTGCCGGGGTCACTGTCGAGATCGATCCTGCGGGATTGCTGGGCGATCCGCCCATGGTGGACTTGCCGGAGCGTTCGGTAGACGGGCACCCCGTGGCGGCAGTGGAACAGGCCGAGATCGCCTCCAGGGAGGCCCGGATCGAGGCAATCAAGAAAGAATGGCGGCCGAGGTTCCTGGCTCAGTCCGCATTGTACGGTCGAGGGACAGGGGCCCGGCTCGACGGGTCCTTCCAGGGAAGCGCCCATGGGCTCGTGCCCGCTGAGGGGAATTGGGCGGTCGGATTCAACATGAACTTCGACCTGCTCGACTACAAGAGGAATCGGGCCGAGCTCCAAGTCGAAGCCCATCACCTCGAGCGGGACCGTGCGCGGCAGGCGGCGGTCACGCAGGCACTGCGCGGCGATGTCACCCGGGCGAGGATTGCAGTCCAGTCTGCTCGGGCGATCGCGGAAAACACTCCGGTAGAGCTGGAAGCTGCAGAAGCGTTGGAAACGCAAGCCCAGGCCCGCTACAAGGCCGGCCTTGGCACTGTGGTCGAAGTGGCGGAAGCCCAGCGGCTGCTTCGCCAAGCCGAAGTGGATGACTCGCTCGCCAGCCTCGGAATCTGGCGCGCCTTGTTCGGGCTTGCGGCCGCTCAGGGCGAACTGGACGAGCTATTGACGGCGGCTAGCCGGTAGAGGGATCGAACCATGTGGCTCATTCATGCCGCGATGCGGCGGCCGATTACAGTCCTGATGGTGATTCTTGGCGTGGCGCTGGCGTCCGCGCTGGCACTGACCCGCATGAAGGCTGATATCTTTCCGGATCTCGGCACTCCGGTCATCTATGTTGCCCAGCCCTATGGCGGGATGGACCCGGCGCAGATGGAAGGGTACCTCGTGAATTACTACGAGTATCACTTCCTCTACATTCGCGGGATTGATCATGTCGAATCGCGATCGATCCAGGGCGCGGCGCTGATGAAGCTGCATTTCCATGAGGACACGGACATGGCGACTGCCATGTCCGAGACGGTCGCACAGGTCAACCGTTCGCGTTCGTTCATGCCGCCGGGAACGGTGCCGCCATTCATCATGCGGTTCGATGCCGGCAGTGTGCCGGTTGGCTATCTGGTGTTCTCGAGTGAGACACGGGGCGTTGATGAAATTGCGGACCTGGCGCTGTTCAGGGTGCGGCCCATGTTCTCGCGGCTCGAGGGGGTCTCTGCCCCGCCGCCATACGGGGGCAGCGCCCGCAGCCTCGTCGTGCGAGTAGATCCCGACAAGCTGCGCGCCTATAGCCTGTCACCGGATGACGTCGTTCAGGCGATCGCGAAGACCAACACGATCTCGCCGTCAGGCAGTGTTCGCATCGATGACAAGAACTATCTAGCGCCGGTCAACTCGACAGTCGTGCAGGCGGCCGATTTGAACGATGTGCCGATCACGAGCGGATCGGGACCGGCGGTCTTTCTGCGCGATGTCGGCTACGCGGAGGACGCCGCCGACATCCTCACCAGCTACGCTCTCGTCGATGGCGCTCGCGCCGTGTACATCGCCGCGACCAAGCGAGCCGATGCATCGACGCTTGAAGTCGTGCAGCGGGTGAAGGATTCGCTTCCCACGTTCCGGGCCGCGATTCCGGAAGACATCAACGTTTCCTTCGAATTCGACCAGTCGTTCTACGTCCTCAATGCGATCCGGGCTCTCACGATCGAAGGGGTCTTGGGCGCCCTGTTCACGGGGTTGATCGTGCTCTTGACTCTCGGCAGCTTCCGCAGCGCGATCGTCGTTGTGATGACGATTCCGATCGCGCTGCTCTCGGCCACTGTCGCCCTCTGGGCGGCCGGGCAGTCGATCAACTTGATGACTCTCGGCGGCCTAACTCTCGCGATCGGCATCCTGGTAGACGAGTCGATCATTGCTGTTGAGAACATCCATACGCACCTAGCCCAGGGAAAGCCCGTGGCGAAAGCCGTCCTGGAGGCCAGTCGCGAGGTGGTCGTGCCACGGCTGCTGGCCATGCTCTGCGTCGTCTCGGTTTTCGCGCCGTCATTCTTCATGACGGGCGTGGCCCAAGCGATTTTCGTCCCCCTTGCCTTGGCCGTTGCTTTCTCGATGATCTCGTCCTACTTCCTGGCCAGCACATTCGTGCCGATCATGGAGACCTGGCTGAACCGTAGGGCGAGCCATGCGTCGATCATGCGCCGGACCTGGTTCTCTCCCATCCAGCGCGCTTTCGGCAACGTGTCGAGCGGTCTCGTTGCGCTGCGCTGGCCGATATTCGGCTTGTACCTCATTGGCACCGCCGGAATCCTGTACTACGTCGGTGGCGGTCTCGGGATGGACATTTTTCCGCGGATGGATACCAACTCGCTTCAGATGAGGGTGCGAGGCCCGTCAGGGACGCGCGTGGAGCGAACTGAACGGATAGCGCAGCAAGTTCTCGCCGCTGTTGACGAGATTGTTGGGCCGGAAAACGTCGAGAAGTCGATCGCGTTTGTCGGCGTCCAGCCGTCCAGCTTTCCGGTCAACCTGATTTTCCTGTGGACGGGCGGGCCGCACGAAGCGGTCATGCGGATCGCGCTGAACCCCGACTCCGGCATTCCAACGGCGAGGGTTGAAGAGGAACTGCGCAGGCGGGTGTCCGAGCTGGCGCCGGGCACGCAGATTGCGTTCGAGTCGCCTGACTTGGTCAGCCAGGTCATGAGCTTCGGCGCGCCGACACCGATCGAGATCGCCGTTGCTGGCCCGGACCTGGCCGAGAGCGAAGCCTACGCCCGCGAGGTGGTGGCGCGACTCGAGACCGTCGACTATCTCCGCGATGTTCAAATTGGAGAACTGCTCGAGTATCCGTCCGTCGAGATCAACGTGGATCGAAAGCGCGCGGCGCAACTGGACGTTTCGGTCGAGGAGATCGGCAAGGCACTCGCCCCTGCCACGTGGTCCAGCCGCTTTACGACGCCCGTCTATTGGGCGGATCCAAAATCAGGCATCGCGTACCAGGTCCAGGTGGAAATCCCGCAGTCGATGATCCAATCCCTGGAAGATGTCTCCCGGGTGCCGGTCAAGAGCCGCGCCCCTGCACCGACTCTGGTAGGGGATGTCGCCGAAGTCACGTTCGGCCAGGCAGTGGGCGAATACCACCGGTACAACATGCAGCGCATGGTGACTGTGACGGCCAACGTCGTCGATCACGACCTGGGTCGAGCGGCCGCTGACATCCGCATGGCACTATCTGAACTGCCCCCGCCCCGTGGAGTCAACGTCAATGTCCGCGGCCAGGTCAGCCCGATGGAGCTGATGACCGGCAGCTTGGAGCTGGGCCTGATGCTGGCAGTCGTCGCTGTGTTCCTGTTGCTGGCTGCGTATTTTCAATCGGTCAGCGTCGCCTTCGCTGTGATCATGGCGATTCCCGCGGTGTTGTCCGGCGTGATCCTTGCATTGACGTTGACGGGAGTGACGCTCAACATCCAGTCGTTCATGGGAGCGATCATGGCAATCGGCGTCTCGGTTGCCGACTCGATCCTGCTCTGCACTTTTGCCGAGAAGTTCAGGCGGGCCGGCATGTCATCGGTTGAGGCCGCTGTCGAGGCATCGCGCTCGCGAATGCGCCCGATCCTGATGACAAGCGTGGTGATGATCGCGGGCATGACACCGCTGGCGCTCGGTGCTGAGCAGACCGCTCCACTTGGAATCGCGGTGATCGGCGGGCTCGTTGCCTCGACGCTGGCGGCCTTGGTCGTGATTCCGTCAGTATTCGCCGTGGTTCAAAGAAACGCGTCGACATCGTCAGCTTCGATCGACCCCGAAGATCCCGGAAGCCCGCATTACACCGGCGGTCCGGCGCCGGCGTCCCCCGTTGCCTAGAAGGGAAAACCCATCATGCGTATCACCATCCTTGCCGCACTGCTACTCTCTTCGACCCCGCTTCTGGCCCAGGAATCCAGGACTGTTCGCACGGAACTGACCCAGGTCGTCTCGAAATCGCTGGATGAGATGATGGTCATCCCCGGTGAACTGAAGCCCTACCAGCGCGTGGATATTCATGCCAAGGTCACGGGTTTCGTCGAAGTCGTCCACGTGGATCGCGGGTCGTTTGTCGAGGAAGGGCAGCTCCTTGCGGAGATGAGCGCGCCCGAGCTCGAAGCCCAGCGGATCGAGGCCCAGGCGAGAATCCCGGCGGTCGAATCCCAGCGGATCGAGGCACGCGCCAGACTCGCCGCGGCTCTGAGCACGTTTCAGAAGCTGTCCGAAGCGGCCAAGACTCCGGGAGTTGTCGCTGGCAACGATGTGGTGCTGGCGGAAGCCAACGTGAAGGCTGAGGAAGCACGGATTGCTGCGCTCGATCAGACCATCGCCGCCCACGAAGCCTCAGTCCGAGCTCTCGAAGAGATCGAGAAGTATCTGAAGGTGATGGCGCCGTTCGCCGGCGTGGTCACCCAGCGCCTCGCTCATCCCGGCGCGCTCGCCGGGCCACGAGGCGATACGGCCATGCCGTTGTTCACGATCGAGCAGGTGTCGCGCTTGCGCCTCGTTGCCGCCGTTCCGGAAGCGTACAGACAGAGCATCGCGCGTGGCCGGAAGGTGCAGTTCAGTGTCGCCGCGTTTCCGGCTGAAGCCTTCACCGCGGTTGTGGCGAGGCCGGCCTACGCCGTCGATCCCAAGACCCGGACGATGCCGGTCGAGTTGGATTTCACCAATACCGGGACCAAGCTGACGCCGGGCATGTACGCCGAGGTCCAGTGGCCGGTCCGGCGCTCGGACGAAACGCTGTTTGTCCCGCAGAGCGCGATCATTGCGACTACTGAGCGCATCTTCGTGATCCGAGTTGCCAATGGCGAGGCCGAATGGGTCAACGTTCGTCGTAGCCAGTCGGAGGGGGATCTCGCCGAGGTATTTGGCAATATCGAGGTAGGCGACACGATTGTTCTGCGGGCAACCGACGAGATCAGGCCTGGAACAGAGGTGCTGGAGCGACAGTAGTCTGTCTGTTGCCTGTTCGTCCAGAGCTTAGGGCCCGTACGGTCTTCACAGGCCTCGAGGCAGTTGGGGAGACAATCGTTCTGGGGCTCCAGCCAGCGCTCCGGGCGGCGGCGGACATTGCCATGGGAACGGTCCTGATCGGCGCCCCGTTTCGGGCGTGACAGGAGTCTCGCTTGGGCGCCGACCTCGTCTCCAGCGAGCCGTCAGTAACGCAGACTCCTTCTGAAGTCTGGCGTTTGGCCGCCCTTGACCAAGGTGCTCCAGGTATCGAGTCTGCCCCGGTCCATTGTCCAGAATTTCGAGCACAGCGCGAAGTACCCGAGCACAACTTCTGATTCGCCTAGCTCGAGCAACTCATGTGCCAAGGTCATGTCCGGGCCGAACGAGTTCAGCTGAGGCGACCCCGGTGTTCTGCCGGCGGCGATCAGGCGCAACTTCGCCTCTTCAATGCGCCCTTCCAAGAGCGCAATGCGGCCCAGGGTGAGGTTCCCATAATGGACCCGATTGCCATGGTTCCAGCCTTCTCCGTTCTCTTCCAGCATTGCCTTGGCGTACTCCTTGGCCTTCTCGATGGCGCCAGCGTTGAATGCTGTGGTGCCGAGGTCCGTCAAGAGGTAGCCGCGTCGCAGTTCGTCCGACAATTCATAAGCACGCTCAAACTGCGCCAGCGCTCGCCTGACAGCCTCTGGATCTCTCTTTCCATCACGGAGTCGGCTGTCCAACCGGTGTAGCTGCCCGAGCTGCCTGGCCCAGCCCGGGTCCCCTGCATCAATGGACTGCGCACGTTCGAGGAGTTGGATTGCGAGTTTCCGATCGCTTAGCGTGAAGAATTCCGCCGCATGCTCCAGCACGGCAAGGTTGTTGGGATCGTTTTCGAGATGCCAAGACCACGCGTCCTTTCCTTCGACATAGCCTTCGGGGGAGAAAACGCGGTTGATGTTGGCCTCAGGGCCAGCCAGAGCATTCGCTTCCGGTGCGTTCTTGATCAACCAAACGACATGCTCACGGTGTCTATCACGGGCAGCGTCGTCGCGGAATTGCCGAAAGTAATACCCGACGAGCTGAACTCTCGCCAGCAGGTCTTCTGGGTTCTCAGCAAGCTCCGCCTCCAGCGATGCAGCTTTTTCTGGTGTGATCTTGCTGCCTGCTCGCAGGTGGCCACGTAGGTCCTGCGTGAGACCCGACGAAAAGAGACCGGTTCCCAACAACAAGGCCGGGATAGCGAAGAAGAACCTGATTGGCATCTTGAACCTTCTGGAGTGAACCAAACAGTCGATCTGACAGTCTGTATAGACCCCGCATATGGACTTCAAGTTCCCGAGAACTGATCGGGTTCGATGCGCGATGATCGCGGTGTGAATCGAACCCGCATGAATCCCCTCAAGTCGGCCTGGAGACGTGAGAGTGTTGCTTGGATGCAGTTCTGGGACTTCATATGCCTCGTCCCGGCGGTGTCCATGATGCCAGCCAGCACGGCGGTTGAGGTCGAAAGAACGTGACGATCGGTGCCCTGTCTGTTGGGAGCCGCCGGAGGCTCGGCTAGGCCCCTCCAAGCGTCAAGTGGAAATCTGTGGACGGTTCAGCAATGGCGTGACGAGGAGCCCTCCGCATTCAGGGGGCAGAGGGAAGAAAGCGCGCTGATCCGAGTCTGTTGCGGACCGGTGTCAGTAGATCAGGTTCGCACCAAAGTCTGGAATCCTACCGCTCGTCACCTGCTCGGACCACCTGCGGAGTTTGTCCTTGGCGCGATCCGTGTCCCAGAACTTTGAGCACAACTCGAAGTACTCGAGGACGATCTCCCTCTCGCCTAGTTCGACCAATTCCTTGGCGAGTGCCATGTTCGGCCCGAACGAGTTCAACGTTGGGGCACCCGGTGTCCCGCCGGCCGAGAGGAGGCGGTTCTTGGCCTCCTGCAGCCGACCCTCGGCAAGTGCGATTCTCCCGAGCGTGAGGTGACCGTGGTGAACCAGGGTCCCACGATTCCAGCCTCGGCTGCTCCGGCTCAACATGGATTCCGCGTACTCTCGCGCCTTCTCGACTTCCCCGGCGGTTAAGGCTGCCTTGCCAAGTCCTTCCAGCAGGCCGTCGCGCTGCCTCTCGTTGGAGAGTTCGTAAGCTCGCTCGAATTGAGCCAGAGCTCTGACGGCGGCCGTGACGTCAGCAGATCCACTCGCACTCTGCATGTCCAATCTATGCAGATGTCCAAGCTCCTTTGCCCACGACGGATTCAAATCGTCAAGCGCCTGCGCGCGCTCGAGCAGCTGGATCGCGGTTGTCCGATCGCCGAGCGTATGGAACTGAGCCGCATTTTTCAGAATCGCGAGGTTGTTCGGGTGCCTCTCCAGGTGCTCAGTCCACAAGCGCGTTGCCTCCCCGTATGTTGCGGAGTAAAGGCCACGCGTGATCATGGCCTCTGAGCTATCCAGAACGTTCGTTTCCGGTGCGTTCTCGATCAGCCAGAGGACGTGTTCGTGGCGTCTCGTGCGAGCCGAACGGTCCCTGAACAGCCGGGCGTAGTACCCGACGAGCTCAGCTCGGGCGAACAGGTTCTCAGGGTCTCTGTCAAGCTCTGCTTCCAGGGATTCGGCCTTCTCCGGAGTGAGGTTTCTGCCTGCTCGCAAATGCTCGCGCAGATCCTGTGCAATCACCGATGAAACGAGCCCGGCACCGAGTACTGAGACGAGGGTAGCGTAGAACAACCTGACTGGCATGTCGCACCTCCGGCGTGGCCTGACCGCTAGGACTACTACGCAGTATAGGTCTGCCCTCTCGTTCCGGATGGCACGGATCATGCAAGCTGTAATGAGATGCGTTGTAGGCTGTGTTCACAACGCTCTGGGAATCGCTAGACGCCAGTTGGCACTCCTAGACTAGGCGGACCCGAGCCTACCTCGCCAACACTCATTGAGCCCCCCCGAGGGTTGATCAGATCAAGGTTTCCCATTAGCTCAGCGGCGAGCCAAGACAGCCCTCTGCGTCGATTACAATCGGGGGCTCACGTTCAGGGCTTTGACCGCTCTTGCCGTGCAAACTACGGTGTTCTCTGGGCTTGTACAAGCTATTCGAGATGACTGGTCACCGACCTCCTCAGGAAGCGGACTCTCCTCGTTGGGAACACCATCGCGCGCACTCGACGGCCGACAAACTGGGGACTGAGTTCAGGCCGAGTACCGCATTCCGGGCCAGCGTTGGCTGGTATTGGGCCGGTCGCACAGCAACGCCCGAGGAAAATCATCGATGGGGCAGGAATAGGCACACGAGAATCGTGCTACACTGATCTCGTGTCATGAGAAACGTTACGATCACGCTTACCGAAGAACTTGCCTTGTGGTTGCGGGTGCGGGCTGCCGAGCAGGACCGAAGTGTCTCGAGCTGGCTGGCTACCTTGATTGAGGGGATGAAACTCCAGGAGGACGACTACCGGAGCGCGATGGAACGGACGCTGGCGATCAAACCCCGGCAAGCAGAGTGGATTGAGGGACACAGACCGACGAGGGACGAGTTGCATGACCGGGGCGGTCTTCGTTGATACGAACGTAGTCGTCTACCGGCATTCCGCATTGGACACAGCGAAGCAGGCTCGTGCCGACAGCTGGTACACGCTGCTTTGGCACCTCCGCATGGGCCGAGTGAGTTTTCAGGTCTTGCAAGAGACCTATAGCGCGCTTACCAGAAAGCTGCGGCCGGCCGTGCCCGAGTCAGATGCGCAGGCGATCGTTCGGGGATTGACCGCATGGAATCCGGTTCCGGTCAACCGTTCGATTCTGGAGCGAGCTTGGCTCCTGCAAGCGCGCAACTCTATCTCGTGGTGGGATGCCCTGATCGTCGCAGCCGCGCAGTTTTCTGGGTGCGCCATTCTTCTAACCGAGGACCTTCAGCATGGACAGGTCTTCGACAGCGTCCGCGTGATCGATCCGTTCGATTCGCTGGATCGCACGCCCGAACAGATTCTCGAAGTACGGGATCGATGAGCGGTCCTCGGCCGGTACCGCTCTGTTGGTTCTCCGACCTGCGCCCCGATTCCGAACTGCTGTGAATTGGTGCTTCCTCTATTCCTTTCCTACGCGTCCAACTTGGTATCGGGCCAAGGACGAGAGGAGCAGGGAGTTCGCGAGGGGTTCACACTATGTGTTAGTGCGATCTCCCCCCCTGAAGCATTCACCGGAGTGATGTCCGACCGTGCGTGGACAGGGCGGGATGGTCGCCTTGAGCCCGTCCGGTGCCACCGGAGAAGGGGAGTCACGTTCGCGACATTGGCGATTGAAGTCGGCCTGCGTCACGCGCAGTTTAGACTTTGATACGACCGCTTCGGGAATTGGCGGTCCAGAGTTGACAGTGCCTGGTGATGGGGCTATGGCGACGACGATGACCAGGTCTGCGCTGTGGGGTTGCCCATTGCACTGAGCCATCAATGCGTTGGCAAGATTGCCGTTGGCCTCTGAACTGTTCAATAGGCCCTGGCCGTCCCCCCGAGATTCGCGCGGGACAAGGAGACAGGGCTGGAGAACCCCGTCCGAGTGAATCCTCCGGGTGGCTGCCCAGCAACTTGCCGAGGAAGCGCGATGACGTCCTCAGACGGCGGGGCTTGTCGCGGACAATACGGCGGGGGCCGATACCGCTCAGTCGATGCTCACGTATCGCTCGAGCCGTCCGACTTCGTCGTCGTCGACGTACTTGCCGATCTCCCGCCGGAACTCTTCGACCTGTCGGTAGGGCCGATACTCCTTGAACTCGCGGAGCATCCGGCGGCCCATCCCCGGAATCGAGAGGATGTCTCCGTCGCTGGCCGTGTTCAAGTCAATCGGCACGAAGACAAACTGCTCCAGCCGTGCGACTTCCTCGTCATCAACGTACTTGCCGATTTCCCGACGGAACACCGGAAGGCCGGCATAGGGCTTGTACTCGTCGAATTCGTGGGCCATGCGTCTGCCGACCCCGGGGACGAGATGAATCTCTTCCTCGGTCGTGTCGTTCAGGTTAAGGGGTAGGAACAGCCGCGAGTAGAGTTCGTCCTGCTGCTCCTCGGTCAGGGATGCCCCGACGAGAGCATGGATCTCGAGCATGTTCCGAAATGGACGACCTTCAACAATCGAAGATGCCTTGGCTCCGTTCATGTGCGGCAGCGCGGCCATCTCAGTCTCTGTCGCCGTGTTCGGGTTGAGCACGCCCATGTTGCGGCCCACCTGCGCGTCAGCGGAACTGGCGAATAGCATCGCCAGTACAAGTGGTACCAGGCACGACCGACCGGGTCTTCGGGACATCATTTTCACCTCTGTTCCTTGGGTTCGTCACCTTCCTCGGAGGATCCTGATTGATCGAAACCGGAGTCGGCGAAGATCGGGTGCCGGTAAGTGTACAGGAGGCCCACCAGCCCCAACTGAACCATGGTACCCGGTGCGAGGGCCGGCATCGCTCCGGTCAGCGAGGCCCAGATCAGTGACCAGCCCGCGGCCACGGGATTCATTTCAAGCTCGAACTCGAGGTTGCTGGCGTAGTGGAAATAGATGCCAACGAATCCCGCCAGAACGAACAGGAGCATCGACACCTGAAATACCCGCAGGACGGCGGGCACGCCGGACAAGAACCACATTGCCAGCACGACAAGGCCGATGAGGATCATGCCCAGCGGAACTAGTTGGGCAAGCTCGGCGTAATGCTCCAAGAGAACCAGTTCGATGCCTGTCCCTAGCGCACCGAGCAGAAAAACCGCCAGCAGCATCTTGCGCAGGACACCTGCCTGCTGCACGTGGGGGCAACTTGGGCCGGTTAGCGACAATAGATCCATCGTCCCACGGCTGTCGGATTCTGGCAATGCACTCGCTGGGAGGTCGACCCGCGGTCCGATTTCGTGTGGCCTTTCGGTGCTCTCCGGGAATTGAATGCAGTCACACGCCGCGATTGCATACTTGTGCTGCTTCCCACCGGTGGGGTCCGATGTCTCCTTGTGACGAACTGGAATCGATGTCTCTAACCATTGACACGATTGGGTCTTCGACGGCCAGACAGCCTGATCATCACTTGGCAGGTGTCAAACCGCGCTAGCCGATTGTCTGAAGTGTCCTTGCGAGATCTGCCGGCTGTCGCGTTGGGGCGTGACAGGCGACCCCGCTGGCTCAAGTGAGGATGAGAAGCAAACTCGCTGTGATGAGCCCTTTCCGGGTCGCTGTCAATAGGCCAGATTCGCGCCGAAGTCCGGAATGTCACCAGCGGCCACTTGCCTAGACCATTTGCTGAGGTCCTCCTCGGCATAGGCCGTATTCCAAAACTTCGAGCAGAGATCGAAGTACTCGAGGACGATCTCGCTTTCACCGATTTCGAGTAATTCCTCGGCCAAGGCCATGTTCGGGCCGAACGAGTTCAGTGTTGGAGCACCCGTGGTTCCGCCAGCCATGATGAGGCGTCGCTTAGCTTCTGCCACATCGCCCTCAGCGAGAGCGATTCTCCCGAGCGTGAGGTTGCCGTGGTGCACGAAAATCCCGCCCAGCCAGCCTCCACCGCTTCGGTCTAGCATGGATTCCGCGTACTCTCGCGCCTTCTCGACGTCGCCAGCAGCCAAGGCTGTCTTGGCAAGTTCTTCAAGCAGCTGATCACGCTCCGCCTCGAATGACAGGTCATACGCTCGCTCGAATTGAGCGAACGCATCCAGGGCCGCGGACACACTTGCGGGCGATTCACCACGCCCTTGCATGTCCAGGCTGTGAAGATGGCCCAGTCGCTTTGCCCACAACGGGTTCGAATCGTCAATTGACTGGGCCCGCTGGAGTAATCGGATTGCGGTTGGCCGGTCTCCGAGCGTATAGAACTCAGCCGCATGCCTCAGAAGCGAAAGGTTGTTCGGATCGCTCTGCAAGTGTGCAGTCCAAGCGTCACTCCCTTGACGGTATGCATCGGCGTACAAGACATGATCGATCCCAGCCGCACCTCCCGCGAGCACGTTGGCTTCGGGTGCGTTCTCGATCAGCCAAAGGACATGTTGGTGACGTCTTGCACGGGCAGAATCGTCCCGGAACTGCCGATCGTAAAAGCCGAGCAATTGAGATCGAGCGATCAGGTGTTCAGGGTCTTCAACGAGCTGCGTCTCCAACTTCTCAGCTTCGACCGCGTCGAGGTCTCTACCAGATTGTGAGTATTGGCGCAGGTCCGCCTCGAAAGACGATGAGCAGTGCCAGCCCATGACGAGAACGACGACTGCAGCGACCGGCAACCTGCCTGGCATATTGAACCTCCGACATGTACTGGATGGTCACCCGATACAAATCGCACAGGCCCATTCGAGTTTCCGAACCTAGGATACTCTCGATTCTGATCGGTCACGGTCTGGAACCAGCAAGCTTGGTCTTGAGCATGGATCGAAATCCTTCGCGTGCGCGTGTCGGCGTGAGATGTTGATTGGGTTTTCTGCCAGTCGGGTTCCGCATCGGCCTCAGTCGAAAGCCGGGAGCCCAGGGTGTGGCCTTATTTTCCGAGTGAACTCCGCACCGCGCGAGCCTCGTGGGCATCGTCCTCAATGTTTTCTTCCACGCCTTGGCTCCGGAGCAGGAAGCGCGGCGGATTCCGATCCCACATGCCCGACGTCCAGTGCTTCCGATATCGGCGTATTGAAGGTGATGGGACCAATCCTGGAACCGGTCTTTCTCCCAGTTCGCGGTTCATCCTATCCGGCATGGCCTTCGGAATTGCGACCGCGTTCAGGCAAACCAGACTGTGTTGGACACACACTAGCAGCTGCCTAGCCCAATACCGCCTTGGTTGACTCCGCCAAGATCTGGACGCCTCGGTCTAGCTGCTTGCGGCTGGTGATGAACGGCGGAGCGAGAAAGAACACGTCTCCCCGCACGCGGCTGAACAAGCCCCGCCTTTCGGCTTCGGCGTTGACTTTCTGGCCGACCTGCTGGCGGGGTTCGAACTCCTCCTTGGTGGACTTGTCCTTGACGTACTCGACCGCGCACATCAGGCCCATTCCTCGCACTTCTCCCACATGGGGATGGCCTGCCAGCTCTGCCCGCAGTCCGGCGAGCAGGTAATCGCCTTTCGAGGCCGCTTGGGCCGGCAGTCCCTCGCGTTCGAGAATTTCCAGATTGCTCAGGGCCACGGCACATCCGACCGGATGGGCGCTATAGGTGTAGGCGTGCATCCATGGCGATCCGAGACCTGCCAGCGCCTCGGCTATTCGCCCCGTGACCCCGACTCCCCCCAAGGGAAAGTAACCCGATGTAATCGCCTTTGCGAACTGCACCAGGTCAGGTTCCACGCCCCAGTGCTCCAAGGCGAACCACTTGCCTGTCCGCCCGAAACCGGTGATCACTTCATCCGCGACCAGCAGGACGTCGTACTGGTTGCAGATCGCCCGGATGCGGGGAAAGTAGTCGTCCGGAGGGACGATCACACCACCCGCTCCCTGCACTGGTTCCGCCAGAAACATCGCGACAGTTTCCGGGCCTTCCCGGAGAATTGCCTTTTCCAGTTCGTTGGCTGCGGCCACTCCCGAACTGGTCCCTGCGGGCGCTTCGTAGCGATACGGGTACGGGGAAGGAATCTGGAGGAATCCGGGGACGCGCGGCTCGAACTGCGGCCAGTACCCGGAAATGCCGGTCGCACTCATCGCCGCCAGAGTCACACCGTGATAACCCCATTGCCGGGAGACAACTTTCGTCTTATTCTCATAACCCTTTTTCTTCCAGTAAGATCGGGCCACCTTGAAGCTGGTCTCGCTCGCCTCTCCGCCACCCGATGTGAAGAAGAAATGCGAGATCGACGGATAGGTCAGCGTGGCAAGTCTCTCCGCCAGCTCGATGGCCTGCGGATTCGAGCTGCCGGAGTATCCCGAACAGTAGCCCAGGTCCTCCATCTGATTCTTGGCGGCCAGCGCGAGCTCCTTGCGGCCGTGGCCGGCAACGACGTTCCACAGTCCCGAAAGCCCATCCAGGTACTCCCGGCCATCGGCATCGACCAGGACAGCGCCCTCGCCTCTCACCCAAACGTGACCCTGCCGGTGGGTGGCTGGGCTGTGAAGCGGATGGATCAGGTGGTCGCGGTCACGCGCCAGGAGGCCGCTTGTTGTCGATAGCATCACGTATCACCTTCTTGGAGCCGGCGATGGAGTCTCGGCTCTCAACGAATCTTAGTCGGTTTTCCAAGAGGAATGAATCCCCGGGTTGCGCGTCGGCCCGGAAGCGGGCCGCATCTGAGAGATTGTTCAAGTGCACCAGTGGCGAATCAGCTTCGCGTACAGCTGCGACCCCTGCTCGAGTTGATCCAACAGGATCCACTCGTCTCTCGTGTGCGCTTGTGCGATGTCGCCGGGACCAAGCACGACCAGGTTTCTCATGCCTGTCAGCGCAGCGCCGTCGGTCCCGTAGCAGACTGTTTGACTTCTCTCGCACCCAGACAGCTCCAGCACCTCGCGCACGAACTTCGAATCGGGGTTCGTATGCAGGGGCTGCCCCGCCCAAAGTAGTTCGAAATCAACGCCGCACCCAGCGGCGGCCGATCGAGCCCGTTCGATCAGGCATTCCGCGTCGTGGCCGGGGGCCGGCCTGAAGTACACCGTGCAGACGCTCCTTTCCGGTGTCACGTTCACGGCCCTCATGTGATCGTTGATTCCGATGTTCCAGCTGATCCCTGGCGGGTCAAAGTCGGAATGCTGCCACGCGGGATCCTCCCCGGTCTCGTCGTGGATTCTCTTCATCTCGCTCAGGAACGGGATCATGGCGAGGTTGGCATTGACCCCTTCGTTGGTGCTGGAATGCGCGGCCTTGCCATGCGACGTCGCCCTGAATCCGTAGGTTCCCTTGTGAGCGTGGACGACCTTGAGCATCGTTGGCTCTCCGACAATTCCGTTGGTCCCCCCTTGGACCATCTCCTGGAAGAACCTGGATCGTTGCGCGACCTGAATCGCTCCGCAGTAGCCGACCTCTTCGTCCGCGGTCAGCGCGATATAGAGCGGGGCTCGCAAGTCGTCCTTGACAGTCTGCTCGACGGCGGCCAGCATCGAGCCGATCGATCCCTTCATGTCGCAACTCCCGCGTCCATACAGCCTGTCTCCGCTGACCCTCGGCTCGAACGGGCCGTGTTCGGAGCTGAACCAGGAATCGGCTGGCACGGTGTCGGTGTGGGCGAAGTACGCCATACCTCCAGTTCCGGCCCCTTTTTTACCGATCATGTTGACCTTTCTGACGCCGGCGAAGTCCGTGTATTCGAGCCTTTCAAGCTCGAAGCCGAGCGACCCTAGGACGCTCTCAAGGTACGCGCATATCGCAGCATTGGACACGTTGCTGACGGTGGGGAACTGCACCAATTGGTGGGTGTGCTGAAGCGCGTTCATGTCTGCGACCCCTCGTCCAAGCCCAGTTCGAGAGACCGGCCTTTGACGGCATTGGCAAGAGTATAGCGGCGGGGTCGGCATTTCAGGAGCCGTTTGGAAAGAAGCTATCGACGATGGAATAATCGCCGGCCGGCGCGCACCGGGGCTGGTCTGCACGTGGCTTGGGCGCGGGCAGTGTCGCCACATGGGCAGATCGATGCTCCGCGGAATCGATGGGTCCTGGAGAAATCACCGTTCATGATAGAGTTCATTCCGACATCCCATGCGCCTCTACGCCCTGCTACCTGCCGTTGCATTGGCCATCGCGGCCGGCAATTCACCCTGCGCTCTGGGAGCAGCGACCCACGTCGATGCGAGTGTGCTGCAACAGGAGATCGACCGCGCTCCATCACACTCGGTCTTGATGGCGGATCCCAGCCAGCGGGTCGAGGTTAACGAAACCATTCGGATCGACAAGCCTCTCACCCTCGTCGGGCTCAACATGCACTTGGAGCCGGGGCTGGCGAAGACCCCGATCCTTGAGGTGCTTGCCGAAGGCGTCCGCATCCGTGACTTCGTCCTGGAGGGGAATGGCGACTCGGTCGAGCAGACCGACCGGGCACCCTTGATCGTGGTCCGCCGCGGGCGGTTCAGGATCGAGAACGGCCAGACGAACAACAGCGCGAAGGACGGCATCATGATCACGCCAGTGCCGGAGTACGGCGACATCGAGCATGGCGTGATCCGAGACCTCACCGCTCGTGACACGATTCGCGACGTCGTGTCGATCGGCGGCCAAGGTCACGAGGGCCTCTACGTCCGCCACTTGGTGGTCGAGAACATTCGCAGTTACGGATCGAGGTTGCGCGGGCCGGTTGAGGTCTCGGACGGCAGCGAGCACATCACCGTCCGTGATGTCTACGCGGAGTCGAGCGTCTACGGTGTTGATGTGCAAGACCACTCGCGGCCAGGCATGGTCAACCGCCACATCCTGATCGATGGCGTCCAGGTGAGGAACTGCGTGACCGCGATACGGACGGCCAATCGCGACTTCGGCCACGAGGGCCTCACAATCCGCAACGTAACCGGTGCCGAGTTCCGAGCGGCTGGCGAATGGAGCCCGGTACACATCCGCAACACGCGCAATGTCCTCATCGAGAACGTGAATCTCTCGGGCGGTCCGCAAGATCGTCCGTGGATCTACGTCCAAAACAGCGACAATGTCACGGTTCGCAATGTGACCCTGCTTGAGGCGGGCAACGACGGGGCCGTGCTAGTTCTGGAGGATGCCGACAATGCATTGGTGGACAATGTCGTCTTTTCCGGCGACAGGCAGCCGAAACGGGGTGTCGAGTACCGCATCAGTGCGGACGAGACATTCGGCGGCCTGAGAATCCGGAACGTCGTGGCGGCCGGAGCCGAAGAGGCCGGTATCGCCGTGGAAAATGTGAGTCGCTTAGGCCAGCTGGAGTCCTATGCGATCACGGACAACATCGCGACGGTGAAGGCCGATGTCCCGTCTCGAAGGGGTACGGTGGAGCGGAATTTGAGCCCGCGGCCTGCCTACCCGGGGCCATGACTGACTCCATTCCCCCACCCATGCGCACGCCGGTGTGCCAGGCCATCGGCATCGACTACCCCGTGTTGCAGGCAGGGATGGGCATGATCGCGCGAGCCGAGCTCGCGGCAGCTGTGTCCGAAGCTGGCGGCTTGGGTGTGATCGGCACTGGACTGAGCATGCAGCCGGACGAGTTGCGAGAGCAGATCCGAGCCGTGCGTGCCGCGACCAGGAAGCCATTCGGCGTCGACATTCTTTTCGCGACGATCCGCACCGAGGGTACTGCGGTATCGCGTTACACCGACGCGGTCCAGAGACTGGTCGATGTGACCATCGAGGAGCGTGTACCGGTGCTGATTTCCGGCTTGGGCAGTCCGCGTGGCGCGGTTCCGGAGGCCCACGCCCGCGGAATCTACGTAATGGCCGTTGTCGGTGCGGTGCGGCACGCTCAGAAAGCGGTTGCCGACGGCGTGGATGCGGTGATCGCTTCCGGGCGCGATGGCGGCGGGCACGTGGGCGAAGTGGGAACGGCCGCGCTTGTGCCGGAGGTCGTCGGAGCGGTCGATGCGCCCGTCATCGCCGCCGGGGGCCTCGCCGACGGGTCCAGCCTGGCCGCTGCGCTGGTGTGGGGCGCCCAAGGCGTTTGGCTCGGGACGCGCTTCATTGCGACCGAAGAAGCCAGCGCGCACGGCAACTACAAGCGCAAGATCGTGGAAACCGGCTCGTCGGGCACGGTCGTGACACGCGGTCACAGCGGTAAGCCGTGCCGCCTGATTCGGAACTCGTTCACCGAATTCTGGTCGGATCACGAGGACGAAATCAAGCCCTACCCGTTGCAGGCGCTCGAGGTCGGAAACCGGGCCTCCACGCGCGGCAGGCTCGACGGGGACGCGGAGAACGGTGTGCTGCCGGCTGGCCAGAGCGTCGGATTGATCAGCAGAGTTCCGTCCGCAGGGGATGTTGTCCGGGACATCGTCAGGAACGCCCGTTCGGCGCTTAGTGGCGCCGCTTGCCTTTGAAGGCCTGTTCGGCGGCCTCGCTCGCTAGCTGACCAGCTGCGGGATCGGATCCCCGTGTACGTCGGTCAAACGCATGTGACGCCCGTTGAAGAAGTAGGTCAGACGGGTGTGATCCATGCCGAGCAAGTGCAGCATCGTGGCGTGCAGGTCGTGGTAGGTGAGCACCTGCTGCTCGGCTTTGTAGCCGAACTCGTCCGTCGCCCCGACCGACTGCCCCCCGCGGATACCGGCCCCGGCCATCCACGCGGTCATGGCGTGGGGATTGTGGTCGCGCCCCAGGCCCCGTTGCGAGATCGGCATGCGCCCGAACTCGGAGTGCCACACGACGAGTGTGTCGTCGAGCAGTCCGGTCCGTTTCAGATCCTTGAGCAACCCGGCGATCGGGCGGTCAACCTCCGCGGCGTGGAGGGTGTGGTTCTCGATCAGGTTGCTGTGGGCATCCCAAGTGTCAATGTTCTGCTGGCGTAGCGCGCCACTGTAGAGCTGCACGAACCGCACCCCACGCTCGACCAGCCGTCTTGCCAGCAGGCACTGGCGCCCGAACGGCTCTGTCACGGGATCGTCCATGCCGTACAACCGCTTGGTGTCTTCCGTCTCTTGCGAGACATCGACGGCTTCCGGCGCACATCCCTGCATTCGATAGGCGAGTTCGTACGACGCGATCCGCGCGGCAAGCTCGGACGAGCCGGGATGACGCTTCGCGTGCTCCTCATTGAGCCTGGCGAGGTGGTCCAGGCGAGCGCGCTGCTGGTCCGGCGCGAGCAGGTCGCTGGGCGGCCGGAGGTCCAGGATCGGATCGCCTTGCGAACGGAAAACAGTTCCTTGGTACGTCGCTGGCAGGTAGCCGCTGCTCCAGTTCGCTGGTCCCGAGAACGGGCCGCCACGGTGGTCGTACACGACGACGAAGCCCGGCAGGCTCTGGTTCTCGGAGCCGAGCCCGTAGGTCACCCAGCTGCCGACGCTCGGATGGCCCATCAGGACCGATCCCGTGTTCCACTCGTAGTGGGCCAGGACGTGGTCGTTGGAGCGGCCCTTGCACGAATGCACGAAAGCCAGCTCGTCCGACATCGCGCCCATATGCGGGAACAGTTCGGAGACCAGTTTGCCGCTCTCTCCATGCCGTTCGAACTTGAACGGGCTTCGCATGAGCGGACCCGGGAAGCCCTGGCGCACGCGCACGCGGCCCTTGCCTGTCAGCGGCTGTCCGTGATGCTTCTCCAGCATTGGCTTGTAGTCAAACGTGTCGACATGACTGACCCCGCCGCTCATGAACAGCGAGATCACTGCCTTTGCCCGGGGCTCGAAGTGCGGCTGGCGGGGAGCCGTCGGGGATGTGATGCCTTGCGTGTCGCAGACATTCTCGGCGGCGAGAAGACCGTCCTGCTGGAGCATCGCGGCGAGCGCGACGCCACTGATGCCCTCTCCGGCGCGGAACAGGAAGTCCCTGCGCGATACGAAATGATCCTTAGCTGACATAGAGGAACTCGTTCAGGTTGAGGATCACGTCGCAGAGATCCGTCAAGGCGGCCACGGAATCGCCTTTGTGGTACTTCGCTTGGCGTTCCAGGAACTCCAGGTTGGCCCCCATCTCGGCGTCCGTCGGCGCGCGGCTGAGACCGATCCTGTAGGCTTCGCGGATTCTCTCTTGGGCAGTCGGGGCCAGTGCTGCGACGCGTTCGGCGAAGTAGCGCGCATGTCGCAAGGCGAAATCGTTGTTGAGCAGGGTCAGGGCCTGCGTCGGGACAGTCGTCGTGGTGCGCCGTTCGCAGGTGACGTTCATGTTCGGCAGGTCGAAGACCTCGAACAGCGGGTACCGCAATCCGCGCTTGCCGTAGGCGTAAATGCTGCGCCTCCAGTTTTCCGGTCCGGGCTCGGTCATCTCCCACTTGCCATTCAGGAACGAATCCCGCACTTCTTGCGGGATGGGCGGGAAGAACCCCGGACCGCCCGTCTTGAGATTGAGATTGCCGGCTGCGCCGAGGATGATGTCACGGATCACCTCGCCTTCCAGGCGCCGCTGCCGATAACGCCAGAGCAGCTTGTTCTCCGGATCCGCCTTGCCAGCCGTTGGATCGGCATGCGCCGAGGCCATCTGGTAGGTGTTCGATGTCATGATCAAGCGGTGCATCGCCTTGATACTCCAGCCTTGATTCACGAATTCGGTCGCGAGCCAGTCCAGCAGTTCCGGATTGGTCGGGCGAGAGCCCATGCTGCCGAAATTGCTGGCGGTGTACACGATGCCTTCGCCGAAGTGGTGCATCCAGATGCGGTTGACCATCACCCGGGCAGTCAGCGGATTGTCCGGTGAGGCGATCCACTTGGCGAGCGCGAGCCGCCGACCGGTCGAGACCCGATGATCCGGTGGGGCGGGCTCGAACGCGCGGCCCTTGGCTAGCGCCTCGATGTAGCCCGGCTCCACGACCTCTCCTTTGGTGCGGTAATCGGCGTTCGGCAGGAAAGGGGCGGGCGGCGGACGGAAGTCCTTGGTCGGAAGCCACGTCCCCTGGATCCCGCTGAAATCCTCGCGATCCCCTTTCCCGGGCTGGACTTCGTCGCCCAGACCGTTCGGTGCGAAGCGGTAGTCGCCGTCCCGCACTCCCATGGCCGTCGGCAGCGGGTCGGGAAGCCGGGCTTCGAGTTCCGAAACCATCGCCTTGAGTACGGCAAGGCTCGCCTGGTCCTCATCGCTGATCAGCTTGGCGTACCCGGTCGAACTCAACGATTGCACTTGGGCGGCCAGCAGTTTCTGCCCGGGCGAACGGTCCGCTTCCGGCGTGCGCACCGCGATCTGGATCTCCTCCGGGAATGTTTCCAGAGTCTTGGCTCGAGCCAGTTTGCGGTAGGGTGCCTCGATCGCCGCGATCTGCTTCTTGACTGGCTCGATCTTGGCGTTCACCGCGTCCGTCTCGGCTTGGTGGCGGGCGACAGTCTCGTCGTCAGCCAGCGGGAATTCATATCGGATGTAGGGGAAGAACACCGCCATCGTGCGGTAGTAGTCCATTTGCGAGATGGCATCGAACTTGTGGTCGTGGCAGCGCGCACAGTCCACCGTCAATCCCAGAAAGACCCGGCCGGTGGTCGCGATCATGTCGTCCAGGTAGTTGAATCGGTACTGCGGGTTGTCCTTTTCCCGGAACAGCACGCGGGGACCGACACGCAGCATGCCGGTTGCGATCAGCGAGTCGTAGCTCGGATTCTCGACTTCGTCGCCCGCCAACTGCTCCTGCACGAACCGGTCGTAGGGTTTGTCGTCGTTGAACGCCTTGATCACGTAGTCCCTGTAGCGCCAGGCGTTCGGCTGGTCGTAGTCATGCTCGTATCCCGATGAATCCGCGTAGCGGACGGCGTCTAGCCAGTGGCGCCCCCAGCGTTCCCCATAGCGGGGCGAGTCAAGAAGTCTCTCCACGAGTTGAGCGAAAGCCTCTTTCGAGGGATTTGTTGCGAACTCGTCCACCACGCTTGGTGGAGGAAGGAGCCCGACCAAGTCGAGATAGGCCCTGCGTACAAGGGTTTCCGGATCCGCCCGGGGGGCTTGCTGAATTCCAGTCTCGGCCAGCTTGGCGTGTACAAATGCGTCGACTGGATGCGCCGACGGCTGCGGCGGAGCATCACGCTGTGGTTCCTTGAAAGCCCACCAGACATCCTCTTCCGCCTTCCCGGACGCCTCCTTCCACGGAGCCCCGGCGTCAATCCAGCGTTTCAGGGTCTCAATTTCGTCCGGCGCCAACGTGCTGCCGAACGGCATGCGCGGCTCAGTCTTGCCAGCCACGTGGCGGTAGAGGAAGCTGCCTTCGGCGTCGCCGGGCCGCAACGAGGGCCCCTTTTGGCCGCCCTTCAGCAGGGCTTCCAGGCTGTCGACACGCAGGCCAGAAAGCTGCTGTTTTTCGCCATGGCACTGGACGCAGCGCTGTTCTAGGATGGGTTCCACCTCTGCGGTGAAATCTGGCTGGCTCGCTCCCGCTGCCGGAACCGCAAAAGGTACGAGAAATCCGGCTATCGCGAGCGTCACGCGATACATTTGCAACACTCCTCTTCGTTTGCAGTGTAGGGAAGCGGCGCCAAAGGGTCAAGTTGCTTCAGTACTGGATGCCTTTTCTGTACCCCCGACCGGGCACGATATCCCGTGTCTGGGACTGAAATCGGAGCTTGTTGCGTCGGCGGCCCCGCCTTCGTAAGCCATTCGATTGAATAGCGATTTCGGTATCATGAGCGCCATGCTCTGCCTCGCGAAACGGTTTGCCCCGCTGTTGCTGCCAGCGTTCATGGCGTCCGCTGCAACCGTTCCGGTCAACCTGGACGATTACCGTGATGGGCCCGTCAGCGTGAGCGCGACCGACGCCACGGTGGAGGTGCAGTGGCAGGACGAGGCCGGCCGGGACTGGTCCGTTTCGTTCCGACGCGACCCGTCCAAGCCGCTGATTGCGTTCTTGAGCGTTGGCGGGAACATTGTGCTGCGAGACGCGCAGCCGCACTACCGGGTCGAAACGGGGATTCGGCGCAAGGGCTGGAACGCGTTCTTCGACTACCCGCCAGCACATCCCCAAGGCACCACGGCTTTCTTCGGCACGCTCGACCTGGACGGGCTACGCGTCGAGACCGCAGGCAATCGTGTTCGGATCCACTGCGGGGGCTTTCGCGCAGGACCGTTCGCCGGCTCGGTGGTCTATACGTTCTTCGCCGGTTCGCGCTTGATCCAACAGGCGGCAGAGGTCCTGACCAATGAACCGGAGATGGCATTCTTCTATGACGTGGGGTTCGAGTTTCTGGCGCCGGAGCAGCTGCTCCCTGGCCGGAACATGGACACGCCCTATGCCTACTACGACACCGAAGGGCGGCTGCGCAAGGAGTCCGCCAACGGCTTCCAGCCGGAGCGCGTCCCGCACAAGGTGCGTTTCCGGGCGATGGCAACGGCGGCGGGCCAAGGCAGCGTCGCCGCCTTTCCCGCGCCCCACCAGTATTTCTTTCCGCGGGATTTCACTTCCAACCTGTCCCACAATTGGCATCGGTCGTGGCGGGGCAGGGTCTCGCTGGGCATTCGCCAGGTCCGCGACACCAACTGGCAGTTCTACCCATGGATGAACGCACCGCCCGGAAGTGAGCAGTCGCTGTCGCTGTTCCTGCTCGTGGGCGACGGGCCGCCCGGGACCGTCCTCGAGGATGCGTTGCGTTACACCAATCGCGATCGTTTCCCGGCGCTGGACGGCTACAAGAAGCTGGCGGCGCATTTCCACGTCGCTTATACGGAGCAAGCGCTCGAAGAGCACGAGGACTGGGTCCCGCCGTTCAAGCCGGTCCTGCAGGATATGGGAGTCGATGCCGCCATGATCATGGACTTCCACGGCGACCTCCACCCGCGGGACCTGACGAGTCTGCGGCTGCGAGAACTGGACAGTTTCTACGAGGCCTGCAAGCGGCAGTCTGGAAAGGACTTCCTGCTGATTCCAGCCGAAGAGGCCAATGTCCATCTCGGGGGGCACTGGGGTCTGGTGTTTCCCGGGCCGGTGCACTGGTGGAAGAACCGTCCCGAAGGCGGCAGCTTCGTTTCCAGGGATCCGAAATTCGGCACCGTCTACAGCACCGCCGATGCGGGCGAGATGCTCGAGATGGTGCGGCGCGAGGGCGGCTGGATGTACCAGACCCATGCTCGGACCAAGGGCTCGACCGGATACCCCGACGCGATTCGCGAAACGGAGCATTTCCGGGACCCCCGCTACTTCGGCGCGGGCTGGAAGGCGATGCCTTCGGATCTGTCGTCTCCCCGCCTCGGCGAGCGCACTTTGACCTTGTTGGATGACATGCACAACTGGGGTCTGGACAAGCGGCTCCTCGGCGAAGTCGATGTGTTCCAGTTCGATCACACGCATGAGGTCTATGCCCACATGAACGTCAACTACATAAAGGCGGAGCGCCTGCCGGGTTTCGCGGATTACGGGGAGCTCCTCGAGCCCCTGCGAGCGGGCGACTTCTTCGTCTCGACCGGGGAAGTCCTGCTGCCGTCCTGGGAAATCAGCGGGACGGATGCGGAGATTGAGGTGAGCCTCGATGTACATGCGACATTCCCCCTGCGCTTCGCCGAGATCGTGTGGGGCGACGGGCACGGGACCCAGCGCCAGATCATCGACCTGTCCGGCACAGGGGAATTCGAGAAGCGGTCGTTTCGCTGGACGGCGAGGGCGCCGGGCTGGAAATGGGCGCGCGTCGCTGTCTGGGACGTCGCCGCAAACGGGGCGTTCGTCAACCCGGTGCGGCGCTAGCGACTCGGCGAAGGTTGCGGCATTGCCCCCTGAATCGGATAGGATTTCCCCGTGCAGTCCACAGTGCTAACAGGCACCGGCTTGAACGTATCGCGAGTCTGCCTCGGGACCATGACCTTCGGATCCCAGGTCGAGGAGGCGGAGGCCGCACGGATGGTCGACTACGCACTCGACCAAGGAGTGACGTTTCTCGACACGGCGAACGTCTACAACGGCGGCGTTTCGGAGGAAATCACCGGTCGGGTCCTCGGTGTGCGTCGGTCGCGCATCGTCTTGGCAACGAAGGTGCGGGGACAAATGGGCGGGTCCGATGGAAGCGGTTACGGCGGGCTGAGTCCCGCTGCGATCCGGCACGCCGCCGAGGAGAGCCTGCGCCGGCTCGGTACCGACTACATCGACATCTATTACCTGCACCAACCGGACGGGGCCGTGCCCATTGCCGACTCGCTTGAGGCGATGGACGGGCTCCGCCGCGAAGGCAAGATCCGCTGGATCGCTTCCTCGAACTATGCGGCATGGCAAATCGCGGAAATGTTCGCGATCTCCAGCGAGAGGGGCTTTCTGGCCCCCCTGGTTGCCCAGCCGATGTACAACGTCCTCGCGCGCGGCATCGAGCAGGAATACCTTGCCTTCACGGAGCATTTCGGCGTCTCGAACGTCTGCTACAATCCGCTGGCGGGCGGCCTGCTGAGCGGGAAGCAGTCGTTCGAGAAAGGGCCGCTGCCCGGTACCCGTTTCGACGGCAATGCCATGTACCTGCGGCGGTTCTGGCACGAAGAGTACTTTCGAGCGGTCGAGATGCTTCGCGCCGCCGCGAAAGGGCTCTCAATCTCGCTTGCCGAGCTGGCGCTCCGCTGGGTCTGTCACAGGCCGGGTGTCGACTCCGTGATCCTCGGGGCGTCGAAATTCGACCATCTCGAGCAGAACATGCGCGCGATGCGCAACGCGGCCCTGCCGGAAGAGACGCTCGCGGTGTGCGACGCCGCATGGCAGGCGTTGCGCGGCACAACGCCCAACTACAATCGCTGAGACTGGTTCCCGTCAGTCTGCCGGGGATGTACGCATCGAGTTGAACGGCGGTCTTGCTGCACTCTGCTCGCGCCGCGGCACAGGACCTCAAGCACCGGGGCATGGGTCATGAGTTTCTTGCATTGGCGTCGCAGGGGAATCCAGCCTTCGTGCTTGCCTATCGGGCGTTGGCCAACGCCGATTCGCGCGTTTTCCGCATCATTTCGTCCAGTGATCGCCGGGGCAAGGCGATGAGAATCGGTCGTAGCATCCAGCGCAAGGCTTTGGGGATGCTGCGAGTCAGCGAGATGGCGCGGTGCTCGACGATGACCCCGGTCCCAGTCTGCGCGAAACGCCAAAAGACCCGGAGTCGCCATAGGTAACCGTTGTCGTCACCAGGAGGTCTCAAGGACTCTTCCGGATGCCCCGGCCGGCGAACTTCCCGGATGCTAATGCTCTGGGAGCGTCCCCACCAGCGCAGTTCGTCCATGGGAGCGTATTCGGCGTGGTGTTCCGTGTCGAGCACAGCTGTCAGGACGTTCTTGGCGAGGACCCGCATGGCCACGCGATACGTGTGGCCCTCTCGCTCGAGGATCCGAGATCGAATCACGGACGGGGCATAGGTGGTGGCGTGCGTGTCGTACGAGGTGACGACGTGGACCAGTTGCTCGACCCTCACGCCGGGCACGAGCACTGCAGCGCTCCAGTCGTGGACCAATCCCCCTTGAATCTCGTGCCAGCCTTGCCCCGAGGAGGGCCCTACGACGATATCCCCCACCGAGACCGCATGCTCCCGGGTCGAGTTCTCCGAACTCCAGAGGAAGGGGGACTCGCCGGCTAGCCGTTGAGCGAATTGGCTCTCGGCGGCTTGCACGTGGATGTCGAATTCGCGGATCGTCTCGGTTTGGAGCTGTGTCTGGGCGCTTAACGCATCGGGGAATGTCAGATGCCACAGGGCGCCAGCGAGTGCCGCGGTGCGAACACCATTGCGGTGAAGATGTCTCGCATGGCATGACCGTTGTCGAGCCGGCCCCTGAGGAGAATCCCTCGAATCCGTGCGAGAGACGTTGCCAATTGCGACCGCGTGCTCGTCACGTGGTGACCCGCTTCCTTCATCACGCCAGCGAAATGGCATAGAGCAGATGTCATCGGCGGTATCACCAAGAATCTGTACGCCTCGCGGATGAAATCGAGCACAGCTGTTCGCGGCGGCATTGTTTCGACCGTTCTCACTATCCCGAAGACGCACTTGTCGATGCCTTGGCGTACCGTGTCGACAAGTGAGCCGAGAGATCCATCTAGGTGATAGCTGCATGCCAGGATGGTGGTGCCCGAAAGGGAGATTACGCAGATCCCGAAGACGAAGTTCCAAAGCGAGGTCGCGCCTATTGCAATGCGACCGCATCCGCTGTCACTCTGCTTGCAACTTGCCTCCGGCCATGCTCGTGTGCGCGGGTGATTCGGCGCGTCGGAACTGAGCAGATCGCTGTGTGGATCACAGGACCGCGCGTAGAGATCAGACCCTCACGGAACGGTTTGTTTGTCTTGGCTGCGCCGTGAGCCGAGGATTCCGAACCGTATCCCGCTCCGTTCGAGAAGACCGCTCGCCCCAAGCCAGCCTCGACCTGTTTGGCGAGACGTTGTAACCCATGTCTTCGGTACGTACTGGTACGGGTGCTTCCGGGCCGGACCGATGACAGATGGTACGCCCGGCAGGATTCGAACCTGCGACCTCTTGCTCCGGAGGCAAGCGCTCTATCCAGCTGAGCTACGGGCGCCTACGCCGAGAGTTCCATCATACAAGACCGCCCGTGTCCAGAACTGGCAGGTCCCCTTGGAGCGGCGTATAATCTCAGGTAGGGAAGTCAGTTTTCCGCCGAAGATTGGCCAACGATTGGGTTTGCGAGGGTGCCTCTGAGGACCTCAGCCGGCCCAACCGGGCACACCGCCAGTCCGGCGGAGAACATGGTTGCGGCTATGCGTTCATTCTGGTGCATCGCACTTGCCCCCTGGTTGCTCACCGGCGCCTGCTGGGCCGCCGACGCGTCTTCCGGAGTGGTCGCCGAGGGGGACCGTTTGTTCGCGACCGAGATCCAGCCCGTGCTCGCGGCGAAGTGTCTCCCGTGCCATGGGCAGGACCCCGAATTGGTCCTGGGCGGTTTGGACCTGACGGCTCGCGAAGGCCTGTTGCGCGCGGGCAATTCCGGTCTTCCGGCAATCGTCCCCGGCGATCCGGACGGAAGCCTCTTGTACCAGGCGATTTCCGGCGGCGAAGGCGTCTTGCCGATGCCGCCAAAGGAGAACGACCGGCTCGCCACAGAGCAACTCGCGCGGGTGAGGGAATGGATCGAGCATGGCGCCCCGTGGCCTGGCGAGGCTGAGATCGAAGAAATCCGTTCAGCCTTGGTGTCTGAGGGGCTCGAAGGCGCCGGCGTCAGCGTCGTCACCAGCGGAGGCCAGACCGAGGCGTGGACGCGGCGACTCTACGACCCCGAGGACATTTGGGCGTTTAAGGCGGTCGAGAAGCCGCCGGTGCCCAGCGTGCCCGCCAGCAACCCGGTCGACGCGTTCCACCGAGCCAAGCTCGCGGAGGCGGGAATCGCTCCCGCTCCCCGGTCGGACGACCTCGCTGCCCTGCGGCGCGTGTACTACGGACTGACCGGATTGCCTCCAACGCCCGGCCAGGCTCGCGAATTCCTCGCGGACACGGCTCCGGGTGCCTGGGACCGGCTGGTGGACCGCCTGCTGGCCAGCCCGCGCTACGGCGAGCAGTGGGGCCGGCATTGGCTCGATGTTGTGCGCTACGCGGATACCGCCGGGAACTCGAACGATTACGAGCGCTCCAACGCCTGGCGTTACCGGGACTACGTCATTCGTTCCTTCAACGCGGACAAGCCGTATGACCGGTTCGTGACCGAACAACTCGCGGGCGACGAACTAGACCCGGACGACCCCGAAATGGCGGTCGCGACCGGATTCCTGCGGATGGGCCCATGGGGCTCGGCGATGGTGCCCAAGAAGATGGCACGGCAAGCGTATCTGGACGATGTTGTGCATAGCGTCGGCCAGGCTTTCCTTTCGATGCCGCTGCGCTGCTCGAAATGTCACGACCACAAGGTCGATCCAATCCCGACGCGCGACTACTACCGGATCTACGCTGCCTTCGCGACCACGCAAATGGCCGAGCGGCCGGCCGGGTTCCTGCCCGAAGAGAACGTGGCCAGGTTTGAGCAAGGGCGCGAGCACGTCAAGAAACTGCGGGATTTCGCTACCGCCCGCAAGGACGCGCTTGAAGCGAAAGTTGAGGATGGGGCCAGGGAGTGGTTTCGTGAGCGCAGTCTGGAATTCGTTCCGAGTGCCAAGCGGAACGACCTTCCCGATGACCGAAAGCCGCCGCGCCACTACGGCTTGACCTCGGCCGAAGAGGGGCGGCTGAAGGTGCGCAAGCAGGACGAGTGGATATGGACGCGCCGACTCGAGCGTTACGAGCCGCTTGCCCAGACGGTATTCAATGGGCCCGATTACATTCCCGGGAACGGCCGTAAGTTGCGAGTGCCTGCGAAGCTCGACACTAGCTGGCGTCCGCAGTCCACGATCCTGGATGGAGGCTCCGTGCACGCGCCGGGTGAACCGGTTGCTCCAGGTGTCCTCAGCTCGACGCACCTTCCGACCGGACGCTCCGAGGGGAAGGACCCGTACTCGTTACCCGCGGGGCTCGATGGCCGCCGCCTGGCCCTGGCCGAGTGGATCGTAGATCCTCGCAATCCGCTTGCTGCCCGCTCCATCGTCAACCGCGTCTGGGCGTATCACTTCGGCCGAGGTCTCGTCGCCACGCCGAACAATCTCGGGGCGCTGGGCGGCAAACCGACTCATCCGGAACTGCTTGACTGGCTGGCGGCGGAGTTTGTCGAGCACGGGTGGTCGATCAAGCGGCTGCACCGCCAGATCCTGACTGCCGAGGTCTACCGCCAAAGCGGGAACCGGGATGACATGCAGGATGTCCGCACACTGGATCCGAGCAATCGCCTGCTGGCTTTCTTCGCCCCGCGCAGGCTGGCAGCGGAAGAGTTTCGGGACAGTATGCTCCTGCTGTCCGGAGAGTTGAATGCCGAAATGGGCGGCGTGCCCGCAATGCCCGAAATCAACATGGAAGTTGCCCTCCAGCCGCGCATGATCCAGTTCTCGATCGCTCCGGCATATCAGCCTTCGCCGATCCCCTCGGAGCGCAATCGGCGGTCGATCTACGCCTACCGTGTTCGCGGCCAGGCCGATCCGCTGATGGAGGTCTTCAACCAGCCCAATCCCAACGACTCGTGCGACCAACGCGATGCTTCTGCGGTCAGTCCGCAGGCGCTGACGATGATGAATTCCGATTACCTGACAAACCGGTCCATCGCGTTCGCCTTGCGACTGGACCGCGATGCTGGGGATTCGGGCGGCCGGATCGACCGGGCGTACCAGTTGGCCCACAACCGCTTGCCGGAACCGGACGTACGGCAGATGCTGTCAGACTACGTCGAAGCCATGGAAGCTCGCCACCGGGCGCGCACCCCCCAAGAGACGGACTATCCGACCCGCATCACGCGCTCGCTCGTCGAGGAATTCACCGGCGCGCCATTTGAGTACGAGGAGTGGCTGCCGGTCTACGAGGACTACGACCCCGACGTCCAACCTTGGGAGGTTGGTGACCGCACGCGCGCGCTCGCCGACCTTTGTTTGCTATTGTTCAATTCAAACGAGTTCGCTTATGTCTACTAGACGGAGAGACTCGAGAACCTCATTCGGCTGCCCGCCGATTTCCCCGTCCGCGCATCGCATGGGCCGTCGCGACGTTCTCTACGGTCTGGGCGCGTCGGTCGGCGCGATTGCCTTCTCCGACCTGTTGGCGAGCGAGGCCCGGGCCGCGGTCGGGCCACTGGCGCCGAAGGAGCCTATGCTCCCGGCCAAGGCGAAAGCGTGCATTTTCGTTGTGCTGGAAGGCGGTCCCGGGCACATGGACACCTTCGATCCGAAGCCCAAGCTGCGGGAAATGCACCTGAAGGAATCGGTCCGCGACCCGAACCAGGTGCTGGTCGAGGTCACCGCCAAGACGTACTACGTAGGAAGCCCGTTCGGATTCCGCAAGACCGGCAACTCCGGGATCGACATGTGTGATCAGTTCGTGCACATGGCGGACGCTGCGGTTGCCGACGAGCTGTGCGTCTACCGCGGGTGCCAGGCGCAATCCGTAAACCATCCGGACGCTCTTTATCACATCAATACAGGGAGCACGCTCGGGGCGGATCCCGGTGTCGGCTCGTGGGTGACTTACGGGCTCGGCAGCTTGAATCAGAACCTGCCCGGTTACGTCGTCATGGCGGAACTGGCGTTTCCCCAGGGCGGGTCGGGGAACTGGTCGAACGGGTTCCTGCCGGCCCACTACCAGGGGACCCTGCTGCGCCCTTCGGGATCTCCCCTGCTCGATCTCGATCCTCCTGAGTGGAAGACCCGGCAGCAGCAGCGCGAGAGCCTCGACATGCTGGCGGAACTGAATCGCAGGCATGCCCAGCGCCATCCGTCCCACGACGAGCTCGCGGCGCGCATAGAGAGCTACGAACTCGCATACAGGATGCAGGCCGAGGTCCCCGACATCGTCGATCTCAGCCGAGAGACCCAAGCGACCAAGGAAGCCTACGGCCTCGACGAGGAGCCGACCCGGGATTTCGGGCGGCAGTGTCTGCTTGCCCGGAAACTGGTGGAGCAGGGCGTGCGGTTTGTCCAGATCTTCTCCGGCGGATGGGACAGTCACGACTTTCTGGAGCGGAACCACTCATCACGTATCCGTAGCGTCGACAAGCCGCTGGCAGCGCTGATCCGAGACCTGCGGCAACGCGGCATGCTGGACGAGACCTTGGTCGTGTGCTCAGGCGAGTTCGGCAGAACTCCGGACAACAATCGTCGCGGCGGGGTGGACCCGAACGGTCGTGGGCACAACGCCGACGCCATGGTCGTGCTGATGGCAGGAGGCGGGACTCCGGCCGGGACCGTCGTCGGAGCCACGGACGAATTCGGAAACCGGGCCGTGGAAGTCGTCCACCCCCTGCGCGACCTGCACGTGACGTGGTTACGGCTGATGGGCCTGGACGACAACCGCCTGACGTATTTCCACGGCGGGCGCTACAAGCAGTTGTCGCAGACAGGCGGTCAGCTGATCCCGGAACTGATCGCTTGATTGCACGGCGGCCTACCGGTCCTGCTTGGTTTCCTCGAGAAATCTCTCCCAGGGAACTGCCTCCCCGTGTATCGGGGCGACGAGGGCCGGCGAGAGGCCATTCTGGATGACGTTGTTGTAGAAGGCGTGCTCAGTCTCGGTCGGGCGGGGAATGTCGTCCGGCAGCAGACCGGGGTCGTACAGGTCGGCTTCGATCACGATCCGTTCTCCGGGCAGGTAGGCCATCAGCATGCCTTCGACGTGAATCCCCAAACCTTGGACGTAGTAGATTTCCAGGAACCGTTCTCCGTCGCCGAGGATGTATTTCTCGTCGACATCCTCCATCGTGTAGCCCTCGGAGATTTCAGTGGGTGGATAGAGCGAGACCATGTCCGGCTCGAGAGTGCGGGGCACGTAATTCAACAGCTCGCTCTCGTAGAAGAGACGGTTGCGCTGGTGGGTGACGATAGTCGCTCCGATGTGGAGGTAAGTGCGCAGCCCGCCCAGGTGATCGTAGTGGTCGTGCGTGTTGACGAGGAATCGAATCGGCTTGTCCGGCACCAGTTCGACGACCTTGTCTATCACGGCCAGCGAGCGGCGCTCGTTCAGCGGCGCTTCGATGATGGCAACGTACCCCGCAAACTCCACGGCCACGCTATTGTGTGAGCCCCCGCCGAGGAGCCAGACGCCCTCGGCCAGTTTGCTGGTCTCGACGAAATGGTCCGCCGGAGGAGCCTGCCGGACGACATCCGGCACGGCGAGCGGTGTGCAGTCGTTCGCGGTGATGTCGGGAAAGTTGCCGCCAAAGCTGTTGTGTCCACCTGTGATGAGCGGGACCTGGCGCTCGTCGTCCCAGCCGTCGTGCTTGTGCCAGCCGGCGGGGAAGATGATGCCGTCTCCGACCTGCTGCCACGAGGTGAACTCGTGCTCATAGTTCATGTCTCCAAGGACCGGATGCGGCACTCTGGTCTGTGTCCGCTGGACGATGTTCCCCTCGCGCACGGTGGCGTTGACGCGGTACTTGTCGAGCACCGTGGCTGAGACCACGATCACTTTCTGAATGTTGCTTGTTGTGGCCCCGTCCCGGCCGCTCTCCCCCAGTTCCCATCGCCAGATCGCGGTGGTCTCTGCTCCGGGCATCCTGGCCGCCTTGACGAATCCGTGCGGGGTCATCCAGATGTCGAGTTGCCATAGATCGGCCACCTCGGGCGCCGCCACCGGCGTTCCATCGATGCCGTCGACATACCAGGCATCAGAACCGGCCACGGCAAACGTCTGCTGCTCGCGCTGCTGCAACGGGGTGCCTCCCAGCCATCCCGAGCCGTACTTCCAGGAGGCGGGGTTTAGGACGGGCTTTCGCCTGAATCGCTCGACGGAGGTTCGGCGTTCGAAATCGATGGTTCGCGAATAGTCATCCAGCGGCTCGCCAAGCGGCCAATCCGAGCTTTGCTCGATGTTCTGGCCGACCATTCCCGCGTAACCGGTTCCCGAGAAGCTGATGCATCCAAGTTGGTCGACGCCCATGGCCTCGGCAGTTCGATCGAGCACCGGGAACGGGTCGATATGGCCAGGGGCGGGTGTCTGACCCGGAGCGTGCGCAGTGACAAAGCCGGCGGCAACCAGGAGGCCGAGGATTCGTAGGGACATCAACACACATTCTGGGCGAAGCCCGTCCGTTCTGGATGCTATTGAGTAGAGGATCACCTTCTTGCCCACGGCCCCGAACCACGCGCCTAGGGAGAAGCTTCCTTTGGCCCGAGCAGTTTCAACCGGCGCATCCATTCCTCCATGCGATCGGGCCAACTTGTCACGGGCAGTTCCGTGCGTCGCAGGCCGTAGCCGTGGCCCCCACTCTCGTAGACATGGAGTTCCGCCGAGACGTTCGCCTTCTTGAGAGCGATGTAAAGTTCCGCCATCGCAACCGACCGGTCCCGGTCGTCATGCGCGATGACCATGAAGAACGGGGGGCAATCCTCCGTGATTGTCGCTTCTTCCGGAATGCCTCCCGAGTAGATCGGAACCGCGAAGTCCGGGCGGAACGGAACATCGTCGAACTTGTCCACCGGCTCGTAGAGGCGGTCCTTGACCAAGGCGGAGTAACGCGTCGGCGAACCTCCCGCCGAGAACCCCATGATTCCGATCCTGGCCGGGTCCACTCCGATCTCCCGAGCTCTTCCGCGAACGACGCTGATTGCCCTCTGGCCGTCCTGTACTGACGCAAGCCAGGGCTTGGCCGGGTCTCGAATCGGGACTCGGTACTTCAGCACGATTCCCGTGACGCCGATCGAGTTCAGCCATTCGGCCACCTCGGTGCCCTCCAAGTCGTACGCCAGGATCTTGTGCCCCCCGCCTGGCGCGATGATGATCGCAGTTCCCGAATCGATCTCAGCCTCCGGCTTGAAGATCGCAAGGGTCGGGGTCGAGACGTTGGTCAACCGAGTGACGCGACGGCCGTCGACGAGTCGGCTGCTGGGTCCCGAACTGTCGTACTCCCGCGAGAGCTTGGCTGTCTCTCCCGGCGGCATTCCTGGCCACAGGTCCCACACAATCGGTTCGGTATCTTGCGAAGCGGAGACGGCAGCGCTCCCCAACAGAATCATCGAAGCAATCCGTTTTGTCATCGATATACCTCTTGGCTGACCCTAGGTCCCCGCCATCATAGCCGCTCTCAGTCGGTCAATCGGCGGTGTGGCTGCGGGAATCTCGGCTCCAGGTAGGCCGGTTACGGAATCAGCTCTACCCGCCTTCCGGCATTCTGGCCGCCGGTGCCGGATCGGCAGAGTGACGGTATACTCTGGACGCGATGCGCTTGCTTGTCACGATCCTGCTCGTCGCGCCGACACTGGCCTGGACCCAGCCGGCCGACTGGAGTGTTGGCCTTGCGACAGTCGACATTACCCCGGCCGATCCGATCCCCATGTCGGGCTATGCGTCCCGGAGAGGGCCGTTCGAGGCGGTCGACCAGAGACTGCATGCCAAGGCGATGGCCATCGAGAGCCGCGAAGGCGGTCGGGCGCTGCTGATCACCGCCGACATCTTGGGCTTCACCGAGGAGCGGTCTGCATCAATCAGCCGCAGGCTGAGCGAGAGCGACGGAATAGCCCGAGAACAGATCCTGCTCAACGCCTCTCACACCCATGCCGGCCCCCTCGTCGCCGGCTCGATGATGGCGTCCGTTCCGGAATCGAGCCGTCAGGCCATTGAACGCTACATCGAGCAGATGGAGGACAAGATCGTTGCGGGCGCGCAGAAGGCACTGCGGGACTTGCGCCCCGCGCGCCTGGCATGGGGTCGAGGGGTCGCGACATTCGTGATGAACCGGCGCGAGGTCACCGAGAACGGCGTGATCCTCGGGACCAACCCGAGCGGCCCTGCTGATCGGACTGTTCCCGTGTTACGGGTTGCCGGCCCGGATGGCAGGCCGAGGGCGGTGGTCTTCGGTGCAGGTTCCCACTGCACGACTCTGACCGGGCGCAACATGGTGATTTCCGGGGACTATGCCGGCTACGCCCAGCAATTCCTCGAGATCCGCAATCCGGGTGTGCAGGCGATGTTCGTGACGGGCTGCGCCGGGGACGCCAACCCCTATCCCCGCGGCACGCTGGACCTGGCCAGGCGACACGGGAGCCAGTTGGCCGGAGCCGTGCAAGACGTTCTCGGCGGGGAGTTGGCATCGGTGTCAGGCCCTCTCAGGACGGAATTCCGGAGAGTCGAATTGCCGCTGGTTGAGCACTCGCGGGAGCAGATCGAGGAAATCCAGGTCGGAGCGCCCTCGTACCGGCGCTTCTTCACGCAAGGCGCCTTGGCCAAGCTGGACCGGGGAGAGTCGCTGCTCCGGTCCTACAGCGCTCCGTTCGCACTGTGGCAGTTCGGTTCGGACTTGACGCTAGTCGCCTTCAGCGGCGAAACAGTCGTGGACTACGTGCGCCTGACCGAAGCGGCTCTCGGTCCGCTGAAGCTCTGGGTCAGCGGGTACAACAACGACGTATTCGGGTACCTTCCCACGTCGCGCATCTTGAGGGAGGGCGGATACGAGACACGTGGGCTCTACGTCGAGTATGGCTTGTTCCGGCCGGGCGTGGAAGATGTCGTTATGGGAGCCATCGAGGCCATGGCTCGCAGCGCTGGCCGTCCGAAAGACTGAGTCGCCTTCCAGCCATCACGAGAAGTTCCGGCACCTGCGATCCAAAGAATGCCGCGAGGGAGGGGCGCTTCGAGCCATACTCGCGGACGACAGATGCGCCACATTCGGCTTGCGTTCGGCTAGGATTGCTCTTGGCACAGAGGTGCCGTGGGAGATTGCGATGGCAAATCGAAGACCAAGCCGTAGAGATCCGGGTCGCAGGGAGCTGTTGGCCTATTCAGCGGTGTTCGGATCGGCGTTCATGGCCCGTCAGGGCCTTGCGCCAGCGTCGGCCTCGGCAGCCCAGGCGCCGACGGTTGCGAGCCCTGTGCAAGGCATGAAGAAATCCATCAACCTGTGGGCATTCCCATATCCCGACAAGTGGTCGCTGAAGGAGTGCTTTCAGATCGCTCGGGATGCGGGGTTCGATGCCGTCGAACCGAACTTCAATCTGGAGGGGGAGTTCTCGGCGGAGTCGTCAGATGACGAGATTCGTGCAGTGAAACGAATGGCTGACGATGTCGGAATCGAGATCAGCGGTGTCTGCTCGTTTCTATTCTGGCCGTACTCGATGAGCCACCCCGATGCAGAGCGCCGAGCCAAAGGGATCGAACTGGCGGGACGCATGGCGGAGGCCGCCGCGTTGCTCGGAACCGACAACTTGCTCGTCGTACCGGGAGCCGTCTACGCGCCATGGCTGGAAGACCCGGTCCCCGTCCCCAACGATGTCTGCGAGCGCTTGGCACGCGAAGCCGTCCAAGAGCTGATCCCGCGTGCGGAGAGCGTCGGCGTGACGATCAACATCGAGAACATCTTCGCGAACGGGTTCCTCTTCAGCCCGCAGGAGATGGCGGCGTTCGTCGACAGTTTCGAGAGCGAGACCGTGAGGGTGCATTTCGATACCGGAAACATCATGCAGTACCAGTTCCCGGAGCACTGGGTGCCGATCCTCGGGAAGCGCATCAAGAACATTCACTTGAAGGAGTGGGACAAGCGGACCCAGGAATTCAACCTCAACACGTTCCGAACCCTGCTAGACGGGACCACCAACTGGCCCGCCGTGATCCGCGAGTTGGAGCGAATCGGGTACGAGGGGTATCTGACCTTCGAGTATTTCCATCCGTTCGAGCACTACCCGGAGGCGCTGATCCACCAAACCTCGGATGCGCTGGACCGCATGCTAGGTAGGAAGGCGTGACCAGTGTTACGTGGATGGAGTTGCGTTGCGAGAGGTCTGCTCCTCAAGACATTGAAACGCCAATCCAATCTCGGTGTATCCGGCCGGAACCGCCCCCACTGCCGGTCCGCGGTTAGCGGTTTGGGAGTCTGCAGTGGCTGAGGGATCGGAGGATCGGCCGCTGCTCTCGCATCGGAGCCGGTTAGCCGGGATGCTGTTCGAGCCGCGGCGGGTCATGGAACACCTCGCGAGGCAGCCTCGGTGGATTCTCCCCGTAGCGCTCTCCCTGGTGCCGTCAGCCATCTTCACCATCGGCATTTGGTTCCGAGCGCCTACATTCATGGATGATATTCATTCGATCGGATCCTTGGCCGTAGACCTCGGCGCCGCATTCCTCAGGGAGCTCGTCCTTTTCGCAGCGGGATTCGTCGCCCAGGCAGCCGTCGTGCTCCTCTCAGCACTCACGTTGGCCGGTCTGATTCGTGCGCTCTCCCGCACGCTGAGCGTGCGTCACTCGCTTGCCTTGGTTTCGTACAGTCTTGTCCCGGAGATTCTGGTCTGTTCCGCGAATGCGGTGATTTGGGCCGGGGTTGCTGCGTGGCAGTTGGAACCGCCACCCAACTACTTGCGCTGGCTCAGTGTCGCAGCGTTTGTGAACGGGTCTGGCTTGCATCCAATGGTTCGTGCCATCGCCGGTCAGATCGGAGTCTTATCTATTTGGCGCTGGCTGCTGGTCGCGCTTGGGATCACGATCGTGGTAAGGTCGGTTTCCTTTCGGGTTGCGTTCGGCGTAGCGGTAGTCGCACTGGTTCTGGTCGGTTCGATCTGGAGCTTCGCATGGATCTCTGCGACGAGGCTCTTCATACCGGCCCTGCCTTGAGCGAATTGCACGGCCCTATACTTCCTCGGCCGTCATGACTCCGCCTTGCGGCGCCCTGCAAGCATGACGTGCTCGGTTGCGTTCGACCATCCGGACCTGGAATCGAGTCCGGAGGTTGCTGCACGAAACGAACTCGGAACGGATGGACCGAGGGCCAAGGTCAAGGCCAAGTAGTGAGTGCGGTCTCTTGGTTCACCACCGACCACGGTCACGTCGAATTGGCGATACGGTCGGGACGCTCCAACGCTTCCTGCCCCTACGGACTTTGGGGGACTGGAACAGCGCAATCTTCCGGCTTGAGCTAGGCACGGGAACGAGCCCTCGCCCCACTTTCGGCAGACGTCCAATAGTGCCATAGACCACGATCACGGCCGACCTCGTTTGACTTGTCGGTGGCACTACACTAGCGGGATGCCTTACGTTCCCGACCGCCGCGAGTTTCTTGCTGCCGTTGCCGGCTGCGCGGGCATCCCGGCGTGCGGGGCCGGAGGTGCGTCTTCCGGCTTGGAACTCTGGTATCGCCAACCGGCGGAGCGCTGGGTCGAGGCCCTGCCGGTCGGGAACGGGCGCCTCGGAGCGATGGTCTTTGGCGGAACGTCAATCGAGAAGATCCAGTTCAACGAAGACACCGTTTGGCAGGGGGAACCGCATAGCTATGCGCGCAAGGGCGCGCACCGCTGGCTCGGTACCATTCGCTCGCTCCTGGCCGAGGGGAAGCAAGGGGAAGCCGAAAAGCTTGCGATGGAGCAGTTCATGAGTGTGCCCCTGCGGCAGAAGGCCTACCAGTCGTTCGGCGACCTGGTCATCGAGAGGCCGGGGGTCGATCACTCCGTGGTGTCGGCGTACCGTCGCTCGCTGGACCTGGACGACGCGGTCGCTCGAGTTGCCTTCCAGGCAGGCGAGGTCACGCATTCCCAGGAGGTCTTTGCCAGCTTTCCCCGGCAAGTGCTGGTGACCAGGCTGGCCGCCACCGGCGGTGAGGGCCTGGCTTTTGCCGCCAGGCTGGAATCGTCCCACCAGCAAGAGACAGTTCGCACAGCTGATGGCGGCCTGCGCATGACCGGCCGGGTTGCCGATGGGGCGATCCGATTCGAGGCCCGGCTCACAGTCGAGACTGACGGTGACGCCAAGTCGGAGAACGGCGAAGTCCGCGTAGCCAACGCCAGCCAAGCCACCCTCGTGCTCGCCGGTGCCACGAACTTCGTCAATTTCCGGGATGTCTCTGCCGACCCCGCGGAGCGCAACGCCGCGACGTTGGCGGAGATGACCGGCCTCCCCTACGAGGACCTTCGGCGCGAAAGCGCAGGCAGTCACGCGGAGCTCTTTCGCCGTGTGGAATTGGATCTAGGCAGGACCGAGGCTGCCGCCGAGCCTACCGACGAGCGCATCGTACGATTTGCCGACCGGGCCGATCCGCAACTCGTCACGCTGCTATTCCAGTACGGTCGCTACCTGCTGATCGCCTCGAGCCGGGGAACCGGCCAGCCGGCCAACCTCCAAGGCCTCTGGAACGATCTGGACGACCCGCCATGGGAAAGCAAGTACACCGTCAACATCAACACCGAGATGAACTACTGGCCTGCCGAAGTGACCGCTCTCCCCGAGACCCACGAACCGCTCTTCGCGGCCTTGCGGGAGGTGGCCGAGTCTGGCGCGGAGACGGCGCGTGAGCTCTACGCCGCTCGAGGCTGGGTGCTGCATCACAACTTCGACCTGTGGCGCGGCACGGCGCCGATCAACAATTCGAACCACGGAATCTGGCCGACCGGCGGGGCGTGGCTCTGCCAGGACCTGTGGCAGCACTACCTGTATGGCGGTGACAAGGACTTTCTGCGCGAAACCGCCTATCCCTTGATGCGGGGTGCTTCGGAGTTTTTCGTCGACACGCTAGTCGAATCGCCCGGCGGCGACTGGTTGATCTCGGGACCGAGCAATTCCCCAGAGAACGGCGGCCTTGTGATGGGGCCGACGATGGACCACCAGATCATTCGGAATCTGATGGGAAACACGATCGCCGCCGCCGGGATTCTTGGGGTAGACGCGGAGTTCAGCGAGGAACTGGGCCATGTCCGGGCGCGGGTCGCTCCGAACCAGATCGGACGTCTCGGGCAGCTGAAGGAGTGGATGGAGGACGTGGATGACCCGGAGAACAAGCATCGCCACGTGTCCCATCTATTCGGCCTGCATCCCGGGGTCGAGATCACGCCTTACGGCACACACGAGCTGTTTGAGGCCGCCAGGACCTCGCTTGAATTGCGCGGGGATGGCGCGACAGGGTGGTCGATGGGCTGGAAGGTCAACTTCTGGGCGCGCCTGCTGGACGGCGACAGGGCCTTCAAGATCCTGCAGGGCTTGCTGGGACCGGTGCCGGAACGTCGGGCTGGCCGCTCGGGCGGGCGTCGGGGCGGGCTGTACCCGAATATGTTCGACGCGCACCCGCCGTTCCAGATCGACGGGAATTTCGGCGCTACGGCCGGCATTGCCGAGATGCTGCTGCAGAGCCATGACCCGCACGGTTCCGCGTTGCGGCCAAGCCCCGTGCAGACCGGCGAGGAGGGCTTCCTGCACCTGCTACCCGCCTTGCCGAGCGCGCTGGGTTCCGGCAGCATTCGGGGATTGCGGGCTCGCGGAGGCTTCGAGGTGGCGATCGAGTGGCTGGACGGACAACTGGTTCGCGCCAGCATCGAGTCTCGGCTCGGCAAACCATTGACTGTCAGGTACGCCGGGGCCGAGATCAGGCATCAGTTGGCGTCCGGAGAGACTGTCCAGTTGACGTGGGAGTCCTTTGCGTCAAAGGGTGCTGGATAGAGGGGCAGCTCTCCGGAGGGCCGTGGTTTCTCGGGTGGCTACCGATCCGGGGCATCGAGGGCTCTCCTCGGCCTCCGAATCGCTACGCCGCAGCCGCTCCACGACATAGGGCGGTCGCTTGTGGCAGGAGCGGTTGCAGGTCCCGCACCCGCAGGCTTGAGGTCCGGAGCACGACAACAGGGGGCGGGGTGTTCCGGATTCACTCGTGCGGCACGTTCCTGTCCGCCGTGATCAGCCGATCGAACCCCCGGGGCCGCCGGCAGTTGCAGGAGTTCGCCGTTCTCCTTGCCGTGCCAGCCCATCCAGTGTGTGTTGCGGATGGTCTAGTTGTCCGGGAACGAGTGGCCCAGAGCATCCCGGAGGTGTTCATCCAGCAGGATCTTCATCTGCATGCCGACTGAACGCCTGTCTTGCCAGGCGCAGCGTTGCCTGCGCCTGCTCGCGGGAGACGGTGGGGAAGTCGCAAAGAAACTTGGCCAGGGATCCTTCGCTGTCGAGGTAGTCGATCAGCACCGTCACCGGAACCCGTGTCCAATTGAAAACGACCGCGCCGCTCATGATCTTGAGGTTCCGCCTGAGAGGGGCCGGGTTGCTTTCGGGCATTGCCTTGGCTACCCCTCCCAAATGCAAGTAATAGGTCCGGGTTGGCCGGGCGCGGTAGTCGGCGATTGCTGGCCGGCGGAGCCGCGCTCGCAGAGTCCTTGGCGGATGGCTTCGAGAGCGCGCGCAGAACGCTCGCCAGATGCTGCCCGTAGGACAGAGTCAGGCGGGATTCTCAAGGTACTTGGCGACGGCCCCTGCCTCACCTGCACCCTGTCGGGAGCCGGAGGCTGCCTGAGCGGGTCGGCATTCCAGCAGCGGCCACGGCTCCGCGGCGGGTTTGAGGTGGTCCGATGTGTTTAGACCACTGGCCGGTGAATTCAGGGTGGACGCCGCTACCACTAGATCCCTTGTCAGTCCGTTCTCATCGGCCGCAAATTCTGGTTCAAAAGCTGGTTCGAGAGCCTGTTCAGCTGTTGAAATGTGTTAGAACAGTCATTAGATTTCTGACAAGCTGAATTGGAGACAGAGACATGCGCGGCCTTCCCCTTCGCATCATGCGGCTTGCCGCCTCGCTTCCGGAGGCCACGCCGCTTTGTCCCGCTGCGCTGCTTCACCTTGGCAATCGCGCGGCCGTCGATCAGGCGTTGTCGCGTCTAGCGCGATCGGGCGATCTGATGCGGATCTGCCAGGGCGTCTATATGCGTCCGATCGAAACCCGCTTCGGCCTTCGGGCACCTCGTGTCGGCATGGTGCTCGCCGCTCTGTCGGAGTTGTGGGGCGAAACGATCGTGCCGTGCGGCGGCGCGGCGGCCAATTTCCTTGGTCTTAGCAAGCAGATTCCGGTCCGCGCGGTCTATTTGACCTCTGGCCCCAGCCGGCGACTGCACTTCGGCGCGCTCGCCGTTGAGCTGCGGCATGCGCCGCGCTGGCAGCTTGCGGCCCCGCACCGCAAGGCGGGGGATGTGATCCGTGCACTGGCGTGGCTCGGTCCCGAGGAGGTCGAGGATAGCCTCGAGGCGGTCCTACCAACGCTTTCTGAGGAGGATCGGGACGAGCTTACGGCCGCGCGGGCCGTTATGCCTATCTGGATGGCGGAACAGGTGAGCGTACACCTCTTTCATGGCTGAAAAGCAGTACCAGGCTCTGTCGGTCGACGACAGGCGTGACGCATTGGAGGTGGCCGAACGGAGCAGCAGCTTCAATGCGCATCTTCTGGAGAAGGATGTCTGGGTCGTCGCGACACTCAGAGTCCTTTTTGACGCCACATTTGCGCCACATTTGACCTTCAAGGGCGGCACTTCGCTGTCGAAGGTGTGGCGCGCGATCCGCCGATTCTCGGAAGACATCGATATCACGTACGACATCCGTGTCTTCGCGCCCGACCTGGTTGGCCTCGCTGGCGGTGAGCCACTTCCGGCCACGCGCAGCCAGGAGAAACGCTGGACGCGGGCCATAAAGGCTCGTCTTGCCGAATGGGTCCGAGATCGAGCCTGCCCGATCGTGGAAGGGGAACTCGCGCGTGACGGTTTCGCGGCACGGGTTCGCGCCGAGGGGGAGCGGCTTCACATTGGCTACGAACCGCTGTTTGGGGAGGCCGAATTCGTGCGGCCCGAAGTCGTAGTCGAGTTTGGGGCACGATCCACAGGCGAACCGCGAAGAGCGCTTCCGGTCGTGTGTGATGCGGCCGCCTATCTCCCCGGTCTCGCCTTTCCGCAAGCCCGTCCGACAGCCATGCTGGCGGAGCGGACGTTCTGGGAGAAGGCGACCGCGATCCACGTATTCTGCTGCCAGGAGCGGCGTCGCGGCGGCCGATTGTCGAGACACTGGCACGATCTTGCGCGCCTCGACGAAGCCGGCATCGCGCAGACCGCTCTGGCCGACCGCGCGCTCGCGCTCTCGGTTGCCCGCCACAAAGCTATCTTCTTTAGCGAGAATGACGCGAACGGTAAGCGGATCGACTATGAAGCAGCAGTTTCGGGCGGTCTGCAACTCGTGCCAGCCGGCAACGGGCATGCCGTGCTCGCCAACGACTATGCGAGGATGCTGGCCGACGGTATGCTGCTCGACGCGGATGAGCCGTTCGACGAACTGATGGAACGTTGCGCCGCGATCGAGGCGCGGGCCAACAACGAGTGAATCACTACACCAATGCAGCTAGCCACACCTGATGCCGGATTCTGGGTTTCTCGGGGACCGTGAATCCGACGCTTCCGTCAGCAACAGGGAGACGGCTCTCTTTGTTGAGGTGACCCGATAGTTGCTTCTGCGCCAGTTTGCCGGATAGGTGGGCTTTTGACATCGGCTCATCTGCAAGCTCCTCGAGCACTCTCATCGCCTGCGACTCTGGCTGTGACACTAGCCGCGGGCGGGCGCCACGGCTCATCTCAGCAGGAGTGTTGCAATTAGGCGGGGCCCCGGATTTCCGGTGGATCACGGATCAGCTTCGAGTTGCCGAAGCTGGAGTGAACGGAGAGTGAACCAGTGGCTAGCGAGGCTTCGAATTCGATTCTGCGGGGTGGTACATCACTTCGACTGACCAATCCCATGCGGCCGCCTTTTCCTGACTCGCATTTGCGCGCCATTTCTGTGGGTACGGCTGATCAACGGGAGGATGCCGAATGGACGATTCTGTGCTCTGCACAGCACTGGTCGTGGACTCCGAGTGCTGCTCCCGGATCTTCACGAGTCGAAATAGTGATCCGACGTGATCGGAAACTACTGCGAAACTGACCTGTTAGGGAATGGAGGCTCGGGTGTCAACCGCTGAGTCGCTTCTCGATTTCCTCCAGCGGCACCCCCTTGGTTTCGGGCATGATCTTTAGCGCCCAAATCAATTGCAGCACCATCATGCTCGCGTAGAACGCAAAAGTGTGGCCTCCCGACAGGTCTGCGATGACCGGGAATGTCCAGGAGATCAGGGCCGCGAAGACCCAATGCGTGAAGCTGCCGAGCGCTTGCCCTTTGGCTCGGACCCGGTTGGGGAAGACCTCGCTCAGATAGACCCAGATCACTGCTCCTTGTCCGAACGCGTGGGACGCGATGAACACCATCAGGCTCACGAGCACAACCGTGCTCCCGAAGTCCGTGAATTCCGTGCCGTAGCGGTAGAATGCCGCAGCCGTGGCGGCCAGGCTCAAGATGTAGCCGATCGAGCCGACCACCATCAGCTTGCAGCGCCCGAATCTGTCGATGACCAGCAGCGCGGCCATCGTGAAGACCAGGTTCGTGCAGCCCACGATCACGGCCTGCGCCAGGGAAGAGTCCTCACCCGCTCCAGCCATGCGGAAAATATGGGGTGCGTAGTACATCAGGGCGTTGATCCCCGACAACTGGTTGAATGTTGCGATCGCAACGGCCAGCGAGACCGGGCGGCGGTGCTTCTCCTGGAACAGGGGCTCCTTGGCGCTCTTCGCCGTCTGCGCCAGCGATTCCTCGATCTCCCGGAGTTCGCGTCCGACGTCCTCGGCACCGACCATCTCGAGTACTCGGGCCGCTTCCGCGCTCCGACCTTGCGCCACGAGCCAGCGCGGGCTGCGCGGCGTCAGGAACATCAGCGCGAAGAAGATCGCCGCAGGCAGTGCCTCGATGCCGAACATGATGCGCCATTCGATCGCCCCGAAGTCCAGGAGTGCGACCCCGTAATTCGACATGTAGGCGACCAGGATGCCAAGCACGATGTTGAACTGGGTGATGGCGACTAGGCGCCCGCGAAACCTGGGCGGAGATATCTCCGCGATGTACATCGGCGCCACGACAGACGACGCACCGACGCCGAGCCCACCCAGCAAGCGAAACGCCAGGAAGGAATACCAGTCCCAAGCCGCGGCGCTGCCGACCGCCGAAACGAAGTACAGGATCGCGATCCAGATGAGCGTGCTCCGGCGCCCGATCCGGTCTGAGGGATAGCTGGCGAATACCGCCCCCAGGATGGTCCCAATCAAGGCGCTGGCCACGGTGAAGCCGAGCCCGCCGCCCTCCAGGTCGAAGACCCTCTTCAAGTGATCCGTGGTGCCTGAAATCACCGCCGTGTCAAATCCGAAGAGCAGACCGCCGAGCGCAGCGATGATCGAACATCGAAGCAAAGTAGGATTCATGGTGTTAAATGAGGCAAGTTATCGACAAGCCTTCCGGGCCGGTCAAGCGATGGTATAGCATCGCACAGGGTCAAGGACTGCGTTCGTTGCATTCGGCTTTGGCCGCGAAACTCGAGCAGATTCGGGATGATTCGGCGTCTTCTATTCGGCACTAGCCAACGCAGATCTTCGATTCCTGCAATGCAGCGGAGGGAGACTCTCCGCCCTGCCGGTCGTCGATCCGCTTGTGCCATGGCCAGGTACGCAGGTCTCTTGGTGGTCGCGGCCATCGCGCTCGCCTCCGCTGCCTTTGCCCAGGGTATTCCCGGCACCGACGGTCCTGCCGCGTACACGGTCCTGCTGGAATCCCCTTCGGTCGGGGAGCGCCTGCGTGAGTCGTCCAGTTCCAAGGAGGCTAGCCCTCTTCCGCGACGAGATGCGACGAGCGTCGGGTTCATGCGTCGATCGGTTGTCCTGGCGCAGGCTCCCGTTATCGACTTGATCGAAGCGGAAGGCGGGCAGGTTCTCGGTTCTGCGAGCCACGTCTTGAACGCGGTCTTCGTTCACGCGACACCGACCGAAGCCGAGGCGATCCGGAATCTTCCGGGTGTGTCGGCAGTGGTCCAAAGCCGGCGCCACGAGGCCCTGGTCATGGGTGTCTCTGACATCGTCAACGTCTCGGCGGCCCGGATGAGGCCAGTTGGCTCCGAGCTAAGTGGGGACGGAATGAAGATCGCGATCATCGATTCGGGGCTTGATTTCGAACACGCGGCCTTCCAGGATGATTCGCTGACACCGATTCCGGGATACCCCAAGGGCGACCCTGCGTACCTGGAGTATGCAACCAACAAGGTCATCGCAGTGCGCTCGTACGTAGAGATGCTGAATTCCAAGGATCCTGACAGTTCGACGCCTGACGACTACACTCCACGAGACACGGGTGGGCACGGTACGTCCGTGGCGATGATCGCTGCCGGTGCGAGCGTCGAAACTGACTTGGGTGAGTTCAGCGGCGTCGCGCCCAAGGCACGCATCGGCGTCTACAAGGTCTTTGGAACACCGGGCGTGAACTTCTACACAGCTGATCATGCCGTGATCGCCGCGATCGACGACGCCATCCTGGACGGAATGGACATTCTCAACTTGAGCCTTGGGCACTTAGCCTTCTGGAAGTGGGACTCCACCGGTCGGGACTGCGGGCAGGGCGTCCTGACAACGGCGTGCGACCCGCTTGCCGCTGCTGCCCAGAATGCAGTCGTCGACTTCGGGAAAGTTGTGGTGGTGGCCGCCGGGAATGGCGGCCTCCGAGGATCTCACGAGTTGCCCTCGCTGAACACCATCAACTCTCCCGGGAACGCTCCCGCAGTGATTACCGTGGGCGGAATCGGGAACGCATACAGCGATTTTCGTGAATCCGTTCAGGTTGGCAGCCAGTCATTCGCCGCCTTGAGCGGCTCCGGCCCGGCCGCGGACGGGCCCCTCGCCGCCTCCGTCAAGCTCGCTTCGGACCTTGGCGACGCGCTCGGCTGCGAACCCTATGACGAGGGCGTCTTGGCGAACGCCATAGTGATCGTTGACCGGGGCGAATGCTTCTTTCAGCAAAAGGTGGAAAACGCCGACGCCGCGGGTGCCGTCGGTGTCTTGGTGATTAACCACGAGGGAGACGACTTGGTTGCGATGGCACAGCTTGGCGATACCGATATCCCCGCGTTCTTCATCGGGGCCTCGGACGGCGAAACCCTGCGCGGCCTGCTCGCGGAGGCGGACAACGTCCTCACACTGGACCCTACCCCCGTGGCCGAAGAGCAGGAGTGGAATTACGTCTGGCCCTCGACCGGGCGTGGACCGACGCTCTCGCTCTATCCGAAACCGGATCTGGCGGCGCCCGCCCACCTGCTTTACACAGCGGTTCCCAAGTACAACGACCAAGGCAACCTGTTCGCGCCGGGCGGCTTCGCGCAGCTAAGCGGGACCAGTTTCGCTGCACCGGTCGTTTCCGGCGCCGCCGCCTTGGTCTGGCAGGCCCACCCCTCCCTCAATGCGCGCCAGGTGTCGTCGGCGTTGATCAATTCGGCGGATGCGGAGTCTGTCCTTGAGGATGACGTATACGCGCGCTTGGCCTCGGTCGGGGCGGGGGTCCTGGATATCCAGGCGGCCATCCGGGCAGTGGCGACGGCGGTCCCGTCGTCGATTGGATTCGGCTCGGTGGGAAACGTCGCGCTCCCTGTTCGGCGCACCCTTGTGATCGCCAACAATCTCCAGCGCACCGAGTCCTTTCAACTGCACGTCGAGTCACGGGATAGCGATTCCCGGGCCCAAGTCATGATCGACGGGAGTCGATCCCGGCGGCTGCGGCTCGCATCTGGAGGAAGTGTTGAATTGGAGATCACCCTGGCCGGCACCCGTCCGCCGTCTGGGTCCTACGAAGGGCGCCTGAAGCTGACAGGCCTGGGCGGGTCTGGAAACATCTCGATTCCATACCTGTACGTCGTGGGAGACAGCGAGCCGTACAATTCACTGCCGATACAAGGGCAACATGCCACTGGGATCGAAGGGGAGCGAACGCGTCAGACCGTGGTTGCCCGAATTACCGATCAGTTCGGCGCGCCCGTGGCCGATCGCCCAGTCACGTTCGCAGTTACCGAGGGTTCGGGCTGGATCGAATCGTCCGCTCCGAATAGCGGGTCGACGGGATTGATTTTTGCCAGGGTCCGGTACGGTCCGGAAGCGGATCCCCAGACGGTTGTGGCGACGATCGGAGACCTTAACCTGACGTTCAACTACGAGGCAACTGAAACGGTGCCCGAAATCAGCAGCATCCACAACGCCGCGAGCGAGTCTTCCGGGCAGGGAGTTGCGCCCGGGTCGCTGGTGACGATCTGGGGCACTGGGTTTGCCGACTACGCCTCCGGCCCGCCCCAGGAATATCAATCAGGCCGGCTCGCGATCACGCGCAAGGGGGTTTCGGTTGCGTTCGACTCGCTAACTCTCGGTGTCAGTGCCCCGGGCAGGATCTTCGAGATCGGCGAGGACTGGGTCACCGTGCAGGTGCCGTGGGAACTGGACGGATGGAACACAGGATTCGTCAAGGTGCGTTCGGGGCAGAACAGCGAGCCGTTCATCTTTCAGCTGGCAAGCGCTGATCCTGGCATCTTCTCCTACGATGTGGACGGGCAAGCCATGGCCTGGGCCACAGTCTCGGATGGTTCGCTGGTGTCCGCGGACACGCCAGCGACGCGGGGGGCCGAAGTCACGTTCGTCACGACTGGCAACGGAGCCGTCGTGACGGCACCCCCGAGTGGTGAGGCGAGCGAGGTCATGGTAGAGACCGTGGATACCCCCGTCGTCCGGATCGGCGGTGTCGCGGCGGAAGTCACTTACTCCGGGTTGAATCCTGGCACTGCCGGGCTCTACCTGGTTGGAGCGATTGTGCCCGAGTCGCTGCAGCCTGGAACGCATGCGGTTCAAGTGATCGTGAATTCCGCCACGAGCAACATCGTTCGCTTGCCGGTGCAATAGGTCTTCCAAGCCTCCTATAGCCGGCCATCGACGTATCGAGAAAGCGGTTTCAAGCCGGCATTCGCCGCAGAACCAGTGGCGCCCCAGACCTCCTGCGGACGTCCTACCCTGCGCGAGCGCGGGGGTTGAGGTCGGGTCTGGCTGGCGCGACTCGGAAGGAGTTTCTCGGACGGCCCTGCAATTGCGACGCGAGCGGGGCGGTTGTAGACTGTATGTCCCGCAGCCGGTCGCACTCATGCTTCCCTCAGCCGAAGTACCCCGGAGGCTGCCGATGAGGGCGACCGGGGACTGGCCAAGCGCTGCATTGGCGAATTCCCCGGCCGGGGAGACCGGCGTTCTGACGTGGGCCGCGGCCTTCGCCATCGTTTACCTCGTATCCCTGCTTGCGACAACCGTGTTCGTGATCGTCGGCGCCCTGTGCGTCGCGGTTGTCGGGGATCTCATCGAGGGGATCTTCGGCCTCGGAGGCTGAGCGCCCGCTCGACCGCCATGTGCCGCCAGGCCAGCGCCTCGCGGATCGGCAGGCTATGATTCCCTCGTGGTGGCGCTGGGCTTCATCGCAGGACTCCTGCTTCTCTCGAATCGCGGGGTGCGGAACGCCATCTGGCTCTTTCTGGCGTACGCTTTCTTTCGGAGCGACCCACTCGAAGGCCTGCTCTGGCTCGCCGGCATGGCGGCCTGCATGCTCGCCTGGAGGCTGCTGAAGGTCGCGCCCGACGAAGCGCGCGCCGACCATCCGGGCGGCTAGCTGGGAGTATTCAAGCAGCTCGCCCAGCGGCTTGCTGGCTCGCTCCGGTGGCCATGCGCTGGCCGACCCAGTACTGCGAGTGCTCAAGACTGCCCTGCTGCCAGCGACAGTAGGGGGGCACGACGCCCACTTCCGCCAGGGAGCAGACTGCGAAAGCGTCCGTCCAGGTCCGGGCAGGCGAGTCGGTCTTGCTCCTCTCGTGCTGCGGCGAAATCGGACGCCCGCCGAGGGCGGAGGGCCAACGCTGAAAACCCCGGCACCCAGCTCTCCCTTGAACGGCCGTTCAAGGGGTGTTTCACGGTCCTTCAGGCCCCAACACCCCACCCGCTGATACACGCGAAATCCGTGCTCGTTCGCGGTGACCGCTAAGATGTTGAATGGCTCGCCGGGAGCCGTGCCAACTGCGAAATCCCGGCATTTCAGCGAAGACCTACACCACAAGATGTAGTGGTGCCCGTGGCTTCACTTCGTTTGACGGCTTACAGGCTTGCCCGTGTGCAGGAAACCGATGGCCCGGGCGTAGCCTGCCGCCAGCACCGCTGCCTCACCCAGCCCCTGCCCGACCGGCTCCCAACTCTGGCTGGAACTACTGGGTAATCAGGTTATTTATTATCCATGTGCCCGGTCTAAAACCACCGACTTTCAGTCGGTCCGCTTTGAGCAGCCCGAGGGTGGGCGGTCGGCCTAGACTGTGGGGATGGCGGAATACCAATCGAGTGGGCACGCGAAGTATGACCTGAAGTACCACTTGGTGTGGATAACGAAGTACCGCTACCGAGTGCTACGCGGGGCGGTGGCGGAACGGGCCCGGGAGCTGATCCGGCAGACGTGCGAGATGCGGGAAGTGCAGATCGTGCGGGGAGCGGTGTCGGCGGACCATGTGCACATGCTGGTGTCGGCACCGCCGCACTTGGCGCCGGCCAAGCTGGTGCAGTACATCAAGGGGCGGTCGTCGCGGCGGCTGCAGGAAGAATTCCCGCACTTGAAGAAGAAATACTGGGGGCAGCACCTGTGGGCGCGGGGGTACTTCTGCGCGACGGTGGGCGCGGTGAACGAGGAGACGGTGCGCGCCTACATCGAGAACCAGAAGTGGGACGCGGATGTGGAGGGGTTCCAGGTCGTTGCGCCCGAGTCGCCTTGAGCCGGCTTCAGCCGGGCACCTCTAAGGCGGCTTTAGCCGCACTTACGACTTTCAGTCGCAATCAAACCCACCGACTTTCAGTCGGTGGTCGTTTAGTATCCATGTGCCCGGTCTAAAACCACCGACTTTCAGTCGGTCCGCTTTGAGCAGCCCGAGGGTGGGCGGTCGGCCTAGACTGTGGGGATGGCGGAATACCAATCGAGTGGGCACGCGAAGTATGACCTGAAGTACCACTTGGTGTGGATAACGAAGTACCGCTACCGAGTGCTACGCGGGGCGGTGGCGGAACGGGCCCGGGAGCTGATCCGGCAGACGTGCGAGATGCGGGAAGTGCAGATCGTGCGGGGAGCGGTGTCGGCGGACCATGTGCACATGCTGGTGTCGGCACCGCCGCACTTGGCGCCGGCCAAGCTGGTGCAGTACATCAAGGGGCGGTCGTCGCGGCGGCTGCAGGAAGAATTCCCGCACTTGAAGAAGAAATACTGGGGGCAGCACCTGTGGGCGCGGGGGTACTTCTGCGCGACGGTGGGCGCGGTGAACGAGGAGACGGTGCGCGCCTACATCGAGAACCAGAAGTGGGACGCGGATGTGGAGGGGTTCCAGGTCGTTGCGCCCGAGTCGCCTTGAGCCGGCTTCAGCCGGGCACCTCTAAGGCGGCTTTAGCCGCACTTACGACTTTCAGTCGCAATCAAACCCACCGACTTTCAGTCGGTGGTCGTTTAGTCGTGCCATCTGCCGCTCGACCTGGTTCATTTCGCGGTGGCCCTCAGATGCGAGCACGCGTACGCTCGACTCCCAGTTACCATTGGTTCCAGGGCGCGGAGGTGGACGGTCAGCGCCACGCCCACGGGGGTCCCCACAAAGAGAACACTCGCGAGGCAGCCGGGGATGAGGGAGAGGGCTTGCCCCTACCGAGAGCGGTCCGGTGGCTTTTTCGCGTACAGGCGAAGTATGGGGAGGGGCCCGGATTCAGCCCCTGGGCAGCATGCGTAAGGGTGATGAGGACGCTCGCCAGGAGCGTCGGTTATGTCTTCTTTCCGACGGCGATCAATATCGTGTTGAGGTGCTTGTCTCGTAACTCGGGGGGGGTACAGGCTTTTTCGGCAAGGAATCCCTGCGCTCAATACGGCTTCGCGTAGAGCCAGAAGCGCATCCAATGATTGGGCATTAGGAACATGAGTAACATTAGCCAGTGCGTCGCAGAGAAGGCCGTCTGTGTGAAAATAGACGAGAGCCTTGTTGCGTAACGAGATAAAATTATCCAGTGGCGATCCGGAGCATCCGTCACGGTGGCTTGCGGCGGTTCTTTCTCCGCAACGATGCCAGCAAGCTGCACGCGACGCATGTGGGGCGGGTCAAGCGTATCCTCGAAGCGCTTGACGAGGGTGATCCGTTGCGCGGCGACTTGACGGCACCGACATTCCGGCTGCATCCTCTCAAGGCGGATCGTAGAGGCCAGTGGTCGGTGCGCGTGGACCGGACTTGGCGGATCGTGTTTCGGGTTGAGGACGGTAGTGTGTTCGACGTGGACCTGAGCGACTATCACTAGGAGGGAAGCATGAGCAAGAGCAACGAGAGCCTGCCCTACGATGCGTGGCTGCGACGCAATCCGTCGCACCCCGGGGAGTTTGTGAGCGACTGGATGGAGGACAGCGAGGGCAATCGCATGTCGGTCGCTGGGGCCGCCCATAAACTGGGAGTATCTGTTCCGGCGCTGTACCGTGTGCTCGCCGGGCGGGCGGGTATCTCAGTGTCGCTGGCCCTGAAGCTGGAAGCGGCGGGCTGGGGCCGGGCTGATGCCTGGCTGCGCAAGCAGGCCGCCTACGATCTGGCGCGGGAGCGCCGGCGCGTCGGGCAATGGCCCGAGGAACCTGTGCTGGAATCCGAGGCCGCCTGAGACAGCCGTCAGGCCGTCCTGAACGGTCCACGGGGCGGCTCTGGAGCCCCCACGGGCCTCCTCCCCGGACTCGCCGCCGCACGCCCGGCCGCAGGTCAATGGAGAGCACCACCAGGTGGTCCCGCTCCACAGTCCGGTCAAGGCAAAGACATTGTCAAGCATCTTGAAGAGCGTCGCCCGGCACCATGGACTGAGCGTCGAGGAACTGATGAACCTGCTTGACTTGTGAACCCAGGACGAACGGTGCTTGTGTTCCGGCTTGTGGAATTGCCGTTGCCTCCGGTCACGTGCCCTCGATCTCGTGCCGGGCCGCGGTCGCCAGGAAGGCCGACCGGGTCATCCGGCGCTGCTTGGCCTCGTCGTCTATGGCCTCGAGCAGACCGCGGTCAAGGGAGATGTTGACCCGCCGCGAGGATCCGCGGTCCAGGAGGAGTGGGACCAGCACAAAGTCGGCGCCGCGCCGCCACTCGGCAAGGTCCGGGTCGGCCTTGATGGCGTCGATCGATCGTGGCGGCGGAATCGGCTCACCGTCGTCGAGGAGTCCCTCGACGTGGAACGCTAGGGCCTCGCTGCCTAGCCTGACGGCGTCGTCAACCGTGTCGCCGACCGAGACGCAACCCGGGAAGTCGGGGACGCTGACCCCGTAGCCGGCGTCGTGCCGGTGGATGAAAGCTACGTAGCGCATCGGTCCGTCCTCCTTACGCGTTCCAGCCCGCCGGCCGGTAGATCGACGCCACCGTTTCGCGCGGGATGTCCTTGTTCGGGTGTGGCACGGTCACGCGCCCCGGCTTGGCGGGGTGCGTGAACTGCCAGTGGCTGCCGTTGGTGGCGACATGCACCCAGCCGTCCTGTAGGAGCATCCGGATGAGCCTGCCGCTGTTGCGCTCCACAACCTGTAAGCCGTCAAACGTATTGAGCCAATCTTTCAAACGAAGTGAGCCAGGGCAACCACAACACCTTGGGGTGTGGCGTGTCGCTGCAGTGGCGGCTTAAACCGCCGTTAAACGGCTAGTGAGGAGCAGGCTGCGAGGCGGGAGAATGCCGGGATTTCAGTTGGACACCATCGCTCCCGGCCGGCGCAATTTCATCGTAGCCAACTATGCTTTCACTCTACCGCCGCCGACAGCAGGGCGTCGACCCGGCCACCGGCACACAGTCGTCGCAGATCGGGCTCTGGCAGCGTTTGCAGCGATTTAGAGTACGTTGTCCGTATACGTTGCATAGCCGAACCACCAGTCCCGCGTAGCGGGTTAGTCCTACCAGACAGATGCCAAGGATATTGGAGGCCTGCTCGACGTACAGATCAGCGAGGCGCAGGAATTCGTCCGGCGCAACATGAGAATCGGCCGGATTTGCTCGAGGGTATCAATCCATTCTTGCCATCTGATCGACCTCGAGCCCAAGTTATTCAAGAGTACTTCAACACCGATGCCTTCACTCTGAATCCACTCGGTACGTTCGGCACCACCCCGCGGAACTTTATTCACGCCCCCGGGGATTTCAAAGTGGACGTGAGTTTGCAGAAACAAATTAATCTTTCAGAAAGACACAGGCTTCAGTTTCGCGCTGAGTTTTTCAATATGTTCAACAACGTTAATCTGGGTAGCCCACAGCGGACCATGGTGTCCAGCCAGTTCGGCAGGATCACGAGCGCAGGGAGCCCGAGAATCGTCCAGCTCGGGTTGAAGTACATGTTCTGATCACCTCCAGACAGTCAGTACACGCAACCAGTTGGCCCTGGGCCGAGCCGGGTTTTCGGTTCGGACCGACGCCAGCGGAAGCAGGTCGGAACCAAGATCCTGAGGTAAGGGCACATCGAGGATTCCAGGCCGCGATCCCTAATTCTCCGGCTGCTGCTCCAGAGTGATGTCCTTGAACGCCCGCACTTGGCCGGTGATCGCTCGCTCGGTCGGCAGCCGCTCGACGCTGCTGGCACCGAAGAATCCCACGATCCCCCGCACATGCTCGAGAACATAGCGAACATCGTCGGGTTCGCTGAGGGGCCCACCATGACAGATGACCAGGATCTCCTCCCGTACCCTTGCCGCCGCGTCGCGAATGGCCTGGACTGCGGTCACCGCGTCGCCCAGCGACCTGGCTGTCCGGGCCCCGATCAATCCCTTCGTCGTCAGTCCCATGTGGGCGACTAGCACGTCAGCTCCCGCATTGGCCATCGCGACCGCTTCCTCGGGAGTGAATACGTACGGAGTCGTCAGCAGGTCCAGTTGGTGAGCGATGCCGATCATCTCGACTTCCTTCGAGAAGCTCATCCCGGTCTCCTCCAGGTTCTGCCGGAACAGGCCATCGATCAGCCCCACCGTGGGAAAGTTCTGCACACCGCTGAACCCGATGGCCTTGATTTCTCGCAGGAATGGGTGCATCAACCGGAACGGGTCCGTGCCGCACACTCCGGCGAGTACCGGAACGCTCCGCGCTACCGGCAGGACCTCGCGCGCCATCTCGACAACGATCTGATTGGCGTCCCCATAGGGCATCAGTCCCGACAGGGAGCCGTGTCCGGCCATACGGAAGCGACCGGAGTTGTAGATCACGATCAGGTCCGCGCCCCCGGCTTGGGCGCATTTCGCGGAAATGCCCGTCCCGGCGCCGGCCCCGATGATCGGAACTCCGCGTTGCACCTGCTCCGCGAGCCGTGAGAGGATCACCTCCCTTGGCATTCCCGGCATTCTTGAGTCGTGATCCATGGCTTTCCCCTCAATGACGGTCGAGCTTTTTCAGGCTTCTCCAGCGTTTCCCCGTGACCCGAGAAGCTGCAGTAGTCCGTCCGCGACCGCTTCGGCGAATGCCGGGTCATTGATGTTGACATCCAGTTCGAAGACTGGGATCTCCGGTCGAAGGACCTCCTTGATGGATCGGAACAGGGCCTCGTCCGCCTCGGGCCAGTGAAACGGCTGGTCCGGTGCGGAGATGACGGAGACTCCCTTGAGCGGTAGGTAGATCGCCGCCGGCCCCTGGGACGCATTGAGCCGCTCCCCGAGGCGTCGCCCCAGTTCCCGGTTTTCCTTGGGTGTTGTTCGCATCAGTGTCACGTTCGGGTTGTGGCGGTAGAACCGGCGCTCGCGATACTTCTCCGGAATCGATTCGGGTGCCCAGAAGTTGACCATGTCCAGACAGCCCGGTGCCACGACCGCTGGGGTTCCCGTTCGGGCGGCGGCCGTCAGGCGCGTCGGACCCGCGCTCAACACGCCCCCTGCGAGTTCATCCGCCAGTTCCGTGGTCGTGACGTCCAGGATCGCGGCGATGAAACCACCCGAGACGAGACTTTCCATGGTCCGCCCTCCCACGCCGGTCGCGTGGAAGACTAGGACTTCGAACCCGGACGCCTCGAAACGTGAGCGGGCCGCTTCGACGCATTGGGTGGTGTTGCCGAACATTGACGCTGCGATGAGCGGCTTGTCCCCGGTTTCCGGCACCTCGGCCCGTGCCATGGCTGACACCGCTGCCGCGGCCTGGGCGATCACTTGGCGGCTGATTCGGTTCAGGCCGCTGATGTCCACGATCGACGGGATCATGGTGATGTCCTTTGGACCGACGAATGCCGTGACGTCCCCTCCGGCAATGGTTGAAACCATGACCTTGGGAACGCCCATCGGCAGGGCTCTCATGGCGGCCGTTGCCATCGTGGTACCCGCGCTCCCGCCGAGGCCCACGACCGCGTCAATGCGTCCGTTCGCGTAGAGGTCGGTGACGATCTTCTCGATTCCACGAGTCATGGCGGCCACCGCCCGGCCCCGATCCCCGGCCAGTGCCTCGATCCGTTCCCCCGCTGCGTCCGCTACTTCGTCGCGGGTCACGTCCGGGTCGAACGCCGGGGGCCCGAGTATCCCGAGGTCGACAACGAGCGTGTCACTGCCGTTCGCCCGCACCTGTTCGGCGAGGAACCCGGATTCGACGCCTTTCGTATCCAGTGTGCCCATGACCAGGATCGTCGGCATGGCGATCACGAGTCTACAGCTACGTGGCGGTCGCCTGCACCAGCCGTCCCACCGGCAGCGTTCCCCGTTCTCATCTCAATACTCCCGAACAGCATCGCGGCGCTTGTCTGCGAGATGATCGTGAGGAAGGGCGTCATGAAGTGGTGTCGCATCGGCCGGACGCGCCGCGAGCGAGGATTCCGCGCCTTGGCTGCGGCCGGAAACGCGAGTCTCGACGTGTTGGCAGCCGTCATCGACGTTCCATCCGGACGACCATTCTGGACCCTTCGACCGGTGGCCGCTGCACCGGTGAGATTTCGAGCGGCAATCGCTGGCATGCTGCTCATGTCGGGGTGGCTCTCGGTTCCCGGCGCTCTCCTTTCCGACGACTGGCCCGAGTGGCGGGGAGCCGGTCGACGCGGGGTCTGGAACGAAACCGGCATCGTCGACCGCTTTCCCAGCGATGGCCTTGACGTGACCTGGCGAGCGTCGCTAGGTTCCGGCTACTCCGGCCCCAGCGTATCTGGCGGCCGGGTCTTCGCGATGGATTTCCGGTCCGGCCAAGGGGTGGGGGGCTCGGAAGGGCTGGTCGCTCTGGACCAATCGACTGGGACACGCCTGTGGGCGCGTCGATGGCGGGTCGACTACGCGGGCATCGAGTATGCCGGCGGGCCTCGCGCGACGCCCACGGTCGACGGCGACCGCGTCTACGCCTTGGGCGCGTCAGGCAGCCTGGTCTGCGCACGTGTCCTCGACGGTACCGTTGTATGGCAGCGCAGCTTTCCTCGAGAGTTCCGCACCGCGCTTCCTCCGTGGGGGATGGCGTCCGCTCCGCTCGTCCATGGGGACATGCTGATCGCGGTCGTATACGGCCGGCCGCGCGCCAAGGTCATGGCGTTCGACAAGTTCTCGGGCGAGGAGGTGTGGCGGGCGCTCTCCTCCGAGGAATCCGGTCCGGGTTATTCGCAACCGATCCTCGTGCGCCATGAAGGCCGGTTGTTGCTGATCGTGTGGCACGCGGGAGGCCTTGCCGCGATCGAGCCCGGATCAGGAGCCGTGGTCTGGCAACAGCCTTTCCGCACCCGGATGGAGACGCCGATCGCGACCCCCACATGGCAACAGCCGCATCTTCTCGTTTCCGCGTTCTTCAACGGTTCCCGCCTGTATCGCCTGGAGCGCTCGGACCCCCGACTGCTATGGAAGGGTGCGAGCGACAGCGGCGTTGACACGGACGGGCTTCACGCCTTGATGAATTCGCCCGTGATCGACGGCGACCACATTTACGGGATTTGCAGCTACGGCCAGTTGCGCTGCCTCCGGCTCGCAACAGGCGGACGGGTCTGGGAGACGCAAGCCGTCACTGGCGAGAAGGCTCGCAACGCCTCAGCCTTCATGGTCCGGAACGGCGACCGCTATTTCATCAGCAATGACCGCGGCGAGTTGATCATTGCCCGCCTCTCCCCGGCCGGCTACACCGAGATCAGCCGGACACCTCTCATCCGGCCGACGTCGCCGCCCGGTGCGCGGCGCGACCTGGGGGCTGTCAACTGGTCGCATCCAGCCTACGCCGGCCGCAGCGTGTTCGCGCGAAATGACGAAGAGATCGTGTGCGTGTCATTGGCTGCCGACTGACCGAGGCGTGCTCTGCCCTCCAATTGGGAGTCGGGGCTAGAATAGGAGCGCGATTCGAGGAGCGAGATGACACGTCGACAAGCGTTGCTGGCAGGTGCCGGGGGAATTGCTGCGATCGCCGCGGCGCAGAGGCTCGTCCGCCGGCCGCTCGAGCAGGGCGCGACGTTGCGGCTTGGAGCCCGCTCTCGGGTCGAGCGCGAGGGGACCGTGGAGGCGGTCGAAAGGCCACTCTTCTGGAAGGGCTCCGAATCGGCGATCGTCATCTGCGACATGTGGGACGACCACCATTGCGAGAGTTCGGTGGGTCGGCTCGAAGCCATGATTCCCGAAATGAATCGGGTTGTCGGCGGCGCTCGCAATCTCGGTGTAGCGATTGTCCATGCCCCCAGCGGGACGATGGACTTCTATGCCGGGACGGCCCAGCGCGAACGCATGCAGGCCGCGCCACGTGCCGAGCCGCCCGTACCGATCGCCAAATGGTGCCACCTCGACCCGCAATCCGAGGGCCCCTTGCCGATCGATGACAAGGATCCCTGCGACGACGAGTTTCCCAGCGAGAGCAAGCGCGTTTGGAGCCGCCAGCATCCCGCCCTCCACATTGCTGCGGAGGACGGCATCAGCGATGACGGCCAGGAGATCTACAACTACTTCTCGCAGACCGGAATCAAGAATGTCGTGCTGATGGGCGTTCACACGAATATGTGCGTACTGGGCCGCCCGTTCGGAATACGGCAGCAGGTGCGGCTCGGCAAGAATGTCGTGCTGGCGCGCGATCTCACGGATGCGATGTACGACCCGAGAGATCCGCCCTACGTGAGCCACGAGCGGGGGACGGCACTCGTCATCGAGCACATCGAGCGCTATTGGTGCCCTTCGATTGTCGGTAACGACCTGACTGTAGCCACCGATCTCACGTAGGCCAGCGGCCCTGGCGCCAATCGCATTGTCGGGAAGTGAGGATATGCAGGACGGAGCCGATCTCTGCAAGCGCTTGCGCGTCAAGCGCGTTCTCAATGCCATGGGCGTGCCCACGATCCTGGGCGCGAACACGGTTGCGAACGATGTCCGCTCGTCGGTTGACAGCATCCTGCAGGTCAGTGTCGAGATTGACGAGTTGCAGGCGGCAGCCTGCCGGGTGATCAGCACCTGCACCGGAGCCGAGGCCGGCTGTGTCACTTCCTCGTGTTCGGCGGCGCTGGCAATTTCCGCCGCCGCTGCCATGACCGGTTCCGATCTTGCAGCCATTGCGCGACTTCCCGATACCGACGGCATGCCGGATCAAGTGGTCCTTCCGGTGGCACACGATGTGAACTTCGGCGCTCCGATCTCCCAGATGGTGCGCATCAGTGGAGCAAACGTCGTTCATGTTGGCACCGCCAGCCATTGCGACGGATTTCACATCAGAAGCGCGCTGAACGAGAGGGTCGCCGCGGTATTCTATGTCGATTCGGGCGACGTGAACCCGGCGGGCTCCTTCCTGTCGCTGCAACAGTGCATCGAGATTGCGGGTTCGAGAGACATCCCGGTTGTCGTGGACACCGCCGCCGGTTCCGATGTCCGTCCGTTCGTCAAGGCCGGCGCGGCCTTGGTGCTGACCAGTGCCCACAAGCAGATGGGCGCGCCGACTTCAGGGATGATTTGCGGGAGGCTGGACTTGGTCCGCGCGTGCTACCTGAACAACTACGGGATCGGGCGCGCGATGAAGGTCGGCAAGGAAGGCATCGTCGGGTGCATGGTCGCGACGGAGGCGTGGTACGGCGGAGACGCTGGCCACCAGACTGATCGCTGCCGGGGCATAGCCACCATCCTGTCGCAGTCCCTGCCGGTGCGGCCGGGCCATGATGCCTGTACCACAGTCGTATCGATTCCCGAGGGCACGGTCACATCGGCACGCGCGCTGGCCAACCGATTGCGCGAGGGCGACCCGCCAGTGTGGGTGAACCGCGCGGATGACAGGAATCGAGAGCTCTGGCTCGACCTCCGGGTCATGACCGAGGCGGACGCCGCAGCCATTGCCAGGCGGATTGGCGAAGCACTGCAGAATCCAGAGGTCCCAACCGAGGACGTTCCCTATCACGACCTGTACTGGTCCGAGCGGCGCCTGCTTGAATGGCCGGCTTGGCGCTAGCCTAGCCTTCCCGGATCCGTCGCTTCTTCGGGTCGTACTCCACCCGCCCTCCTCGCACAAAGCTCTCGTCCGCGAGGATCGCCGCGATGGAGTGGTTAAAGCCGGCCTCGATGGGCGCGTTCGGCTCTTGTCTTGTCCGGACGCACTCCAGGAAGTTCAGCATGTGCGGAACGCTCTCGGTCTCTGGAATCGTCTCGCTGGCACGGATCCGGTCCTCCGCTTCAACCGAGTCCCCGCTGATCACGAACGGATCGCCCCAGCGGGTCGCGTCCATGTGCCCCCGCGTCCCGAAGAACTTCAGGTAGCTGTGCCCTCGAACGCCGAAAGTGGAACAGTAGCGGACAAGGAATCCCTGCTCTGGGTACTCCAGCGTCGTCTCGACCGAATCGGGCACATCGAAGCCGTCTCGGTGGCCCACGAATCTGCCGGCCATTGTGATCGCGCGGGCCGGCGGCCCGGAACCTGTGACGTAGTGGACAAGATCGAAGTAATGCACGCCGAGGTTGCTATGCGGGCCCTGCGAGAAATCTCGGTAGCCGAACCAGCCCGCGTACTGCTGTGCATTCCAGGGCCGCGCCCTTCTCTGCATCAGGAACCGCTTCCAGTCGGTGTCGCTCTCTTCCAAGCGCCGCTCCGCGTAACGGTACCAGTAGGGCTGGTAGCTGTTGCGCGCCTGCTCGATCTTGAACACGGTGCCCAGGCCGCCGCCCTGGACGAAGGCCCGGGCCGCGACGGACGACGGGAAACTGCGGACCTGCGTTCCCATCTGCACGACGCGGTCGGAGGCCGTCACAACGTCGTAGGCCTTCTTGAGTTCCTTGAGATCCATGGCCAGCGGCTTCTCGACGTAGGCGTCCTTTCCGGCCCGCACGGCGTCGATTAGCTGTGTGCAGTGCTGGTGGTCTGGTGTGCCGATGGTCACGGCATCGATGTCGTCGCGTGCAAGCAAGTCCTCGAAGGCGTGAACCCGGTCGGGTGCATTGCCCGTGGCCTCGCTGACCTCGGCGGCGGCCTGTTCCCGCTGCTGGCGCCAGACATCGCAAACCGCTCGGACCTCGACATTGGCCTGCTGCCGGAAACTGAGCACCTGCCCGAGGAGATTCCTCCGCCCGCATCCGAGGATCCCGACGCCGATCCGGTCGTTAGAGCCAATCGCGCGAGAGGCGGATAGCGCCGAAATGCCTGACGCGGCAACAAAGTTTCTGCGTGTCATGCGCCAAGTGTACCCGGTAGAAGGCGGTTCCGGCTCGGGTTGCGGGCAGCGTTTGCCGCGCTGACCCGCATTCTGCGGGAACTGCGGAATCCGCCGCGGTTAACCGCGGTGGAGCGTTGGTGCGAGATCCTGGCTTGCGCGTTGCGGAAATTCTTGGGGACGGGCCCCGAAGCCACCGCAAGGGCTGTTGCCGCCTGACTCAGGACCCTTCTCGACCCGTCAGCACGGCAATTCAACACAGTCAAATCGGCTGCGCACATGACATCCAACTGCGGAGTTTTGGATGATGCCGTCGTTCCCGAGACGAGCGTGTTCGATTTGGGCCTTCACCGCTCGGTTTCGCCGTCAGGCGTGCAGCAGAGCGTGGCGGGCGATCCCGTGCGCGCTACATCGCTTGCGCCTGATCGCGGGACGCGCCGGGTGCAGCGATCGGGCCACTACGCTCGAAGCAGGCGCGCGACTTCCGTCAACTCCGGCACTCGACCGAACTGGCAGTGCAGCGCGCCTGATGCGCAGCCGAACCGCAGGGCTGCCGCTTCGCCCTGGCCTTGCGCCATGGCCAGGGCGAACGCTCCATGAAACACGTCGCCCGCACCGGTGCTGTCGAGGGCCTCGACAGGGAAGGCCGGAATGATCCCGCCGGCGTGAGCCACGCCCCGGTCCCCCAGTGTCACGGCACCCCATGTTCCGAGCTGCTGGACCTTCTTGATCAAGGGCTGGACCCCGCCGTGCGTTGCGGCGAGATCCTCGTCCGCGATCGCGTGCGTTGCACACCTTGCGATCTCCCAGATCTCGGGTCGGTCCTGGTCGAAGTCATGCACGATGGGAATCCCCCGCCGGGCCGCGCGTGTGGCGACTCGCATGCCGCCCTCGGGCCAGCGGCCGTCGATGAGCACGGCATCGGCCGAATCGATGGCTTGATCCGGAATCCACTCCGCGTCCGGCGGCATCCCTTCCCCGAAGTACGGGAAAAGGAAACGATCCCCGTCCGGACGGATAAAGACCTCGCACGTGGGGCTCGTGCCAGGGAATGCTCGGTACCCATCCGTGTCAACGCCTTGCGCTTGAAGGAGGCTCGCGATGCGGTCGCCAGCCGGGTCAGTGCCCCGCCGGCCCCAGAACGAGGCCGAGCCTCCCAAGCGCACGACCGCCACCGCTCCTACGGCAGCCGGTCCCCCAAGCGCGTCGAAACGCTTCGAGGCGGTCTCGCGATGGAACTTGGGTGGGAAGCGTTCCACGCACAGCCGCGTGTCGAGAAAACCCATCCCGACACACAGGACATGGACGCCCGCCTGGCCTGGCATAGCAGAGGGCCCGCGACGCGGGCGCGCAAGGATGCAGTGTAGCCGATCCAGGCCCGGCCGCACTAGATCGTGACGCCGAGCAACCCCCTGCACAGGAATGCGGTAACGATCGAGATTCCCAAGAACCAGATCGCCCAGTGCGTCTCCCAGCCGTCGAATCCGACCTGGCGCGACGGATAGCCGATGTCAACCCGCGCCACCCCGGTCACGTCGTGGCGGTCTTCTCCTGGCACTAGCAGCAGGCGCTGCCACCATGACCGCGCCCTGCCCCTGGAAAGATAGGTCTCGCCGTCACCCGCGACTGCTGTTTTCGGGATCGGGCCTACGGGTGTCTCCAACTGGATCTCGCTCGCTCCCGGTGCGAGGGCGCGGATGCGCCAGACTACCTCGTTCGTGGCCTCCACGGAAACCGAGCTGCCTTCAACGGCGAACTTGTCTGAACCTCGGAGCGCGAGTTCGGTTCCAGCAAGCTCGGTTGCTGCGGTGACCAAGGCGGATTCGCCGACCCGCAGGGGCCGCAACCCATAGACCGAGTCGAAGTGCGCGTACAGCACGACCATCGGCAGCGTCAGCACCAGGGCGGGCCTCAGCATCTCACCGACATAGCGGAAATTGTTGGCAATCAGCTGCCCTTGGGCGCGGAACAGCAGGCCGGGCTCGTCTCGGTACAAGCGCATTTCCAGGAGATGGGCCTGCATGCGCTTCTTGGCTCTTTCGATCGCTTGCTGGTTCGAGGTTTTGCCAACGACCCACAACATGCCGAACCCGAGCAGGGCGGAGGCGATCGCCAATCCTGCCAGCGGGGGCAGGGAATCGAAGAGGCGGGCATACCCTGAAACGAGCGCCCGCAGGACGGCGTTGAACCCGTCGACGATCACCCTTGGAGCTCCGTCATTCGATATAGCCGAGGCCTTGCAGGCGCTTGGCGATTTCTTCGTCCGAAGCACCGTCTTCGATTTGCGACAGCTCCCGTTCGATCACGTGTTCCACGAATTCCTGCGGCGATGAGTAACCGCCGGCATCGGCGCAACGCTTGATACGCTCGAACAGCGCCTTGTCCAGTTTGATGGTCGTCGACGATCCGAACATCTTGAATCTCCATCATACTTCCGACCGAGGCGGCAGCCCCCCGATGGCGGCGTGCAGTATTGCCAGCCGGCTCGCCGACTCGTTGGCGACCTTTGCGATGGAATCGGCATCCAGCGGGCATAGCACCGGGACCTCGGCGAGTACTTCGGTTTTCCCGTAGAATTCGATGGCCGCGCGATTCTCGGGGTTCGGCGTACCCAGCATGACAACCCCTGCCACCGGGATCGAGCGCCTGCGCAACTCGGCGATCGTGAGCAGCGTGTGATTGATCGTGCCCAGTCCGCATCGGGCCGCGATGAGAGTTGGCAACTCTAGAACTGCGATCAGGTCGGCCAGCAGCTCGCTGCCATTGAGCGGGACGAGCAGACCGCCAGCTCCTTCAACGACCCAGAACCGATCCTTGGCGAGGGCGAGCCCCAGCCGCGCGAGCGAGTCCACATCGATCTCCGTGCCGGCAAGGCGTGCGGACAGGTGCGGCGACAGCGGCCTCGGCAGCCGCACGCCCCGGTCGAGGATCTCGTCGTCAGAGCACGCCGCGAGACGGCGGACTTCGGCCGTGTCGTCATCTTCTTCAATGCCGGTCTGGATCGGCTTCCAATACCCTACGGGCCCGTACCGCCTCAAAGTTGCGACCAGCAGGCTCGATGCGACGGTCTTCCCAACCTCCGTATCGGTTCCGGTCACGAAAACGCCGGCCACAAGCCAAGCTCCTCGAGAATCTCGCGCAAGCGCGCCGAGAGGTTGAGAACGTCATCGGAAGTCACGGATGCGTTGATCGAGATTCGCAGCCGGGCGGTGCCTTCCGGAACTGTTGGCGGCCTGACCGCTCTCACGTCGAATCCTGTCTTGCGCAGCCGTCTTGAGATCTCGACGGCTTTCTCGCTGTCACCGATGATTACCGGCACGATCGGCGAGCTGACCATCCTCATGTTGAGCTGGTTTCGCAATTCCGCGCCAAGGGTGCGAATCATCAGGCGCTGGCTCGCGGTGTCCGGCAACATATCGAGCGATTCCAAGAGCGCTTCGGCGATTGCCGGAGGGGGCGCTGTTGAAAACACGAACGGCCGAGCCGCCTGGATCAGGTAGTCGGTTGCCCACGCCGGGCCGCACACGAAGGCGCCGCTCACGCCCAGCGCCTTTCCGGCAGAGTTGACGGAAAGGAACACGCTGTCCTTGCAACCCGTATGCTCGATCAGGCCGCTGCCCTTTTCCCCGTAGACGCCGACCGCGTGGGCCTCGTCCACAATGAGGGCGAAGTCGGAGCGCGTACACATCTCGGCGTAGCGCGCCAAGGGAGCCCGGTCACCGTCCATGCTGAAGAGTGACTCGGTGACGACGAAACGCTGGCCGGTGCACGGCACCCTGCCGATCAGTCGAACCAAGGCCACGTCGTCGCAGTGCGGGAAGACCACGCGCCTGGCTTTGGACAGCTTCATGCCGTCGATCAAGCTCGCATGATTCAGTTCATCGGAGAAGATCACGTCCCCGTGTTGCGGGAAGGTGGAGAGCACGCCTAGGTTCGCGGCCCATCCGCTCCCGAAGAACAGCGCTGACGGCGTGTTCTTAAGCTGGGCGAACCGCTCCTCCACCAGGCGGAACGCCGCTCGATGCCCGCGCAAGAGGCGCGAGCCGGTGGACCCTACCCCCAGTCTCTCGGCGGCCTCGGCGAACCGACGGCGGATCCGTGGGTGCTGCGCGAACGCCAAGTAGTCGTTGGAGCACAGGTCGATGCCGGCGGGCTCTTCAAGCGACCGCTTCAGACCCCGGTTCTCCAGATCGCTCAATCGCGTCCGCGTGCGTGCTTCCAACGTGCTGTCAGGTGTGTCCATCGCTGCGGGCACTTTCAGCGATTCGCGCCCGGGTAGGCCGGCGTCTCCAACAATGTCACGGCGAAGGGGCCGCTGTGAGGGGTTCGCTGCACAGCCGCATGCCCAGCTTCGCGAGGAGCTGGCCGTCCTCGTCCTCGTTGGGATTCGGCGTTGTCAGCAGGCGTTCCCCCAGGAAGACCGAGTTCGCGCCAGCCAGGAAACACAACGCCTGGCCTTCCTCGGAGAGTTCGAGGCGCCCAGCGGACAGCCGCACGATTGACGAAGGCATTAGGATCCGGGCCGTCGCGATGACCCGGGCGAAGTCCAGCGCGCTGACGGCGGGGGCTTCGGCGAGCGGCGTGCCGGGGACGCGGACGAGGCTGTTGATCGGCACGCTCTCGGGATGAGGGTTCTGCCGAGCGAGCTGATGCAGCAGGCCCAGGCGATCTTCGACGCCCTCGCCCATCCCGATGATGCCGCCGCAGCAGACTGTGACTCCGCTGCGCCGCACCCGGTCCAGCGTGTCTAGCCGCTCTTGGTAGGTGCGGGTAGTGATGATCTCGCCGTAGAACTCCGGGCTCGTGTCGAGATTATGGTTGTAGGCCGTCAGGCCGGCTTCCGCCAACCGGTCGGCTTGGTCCTGGCTGAGCATTCCCAGCGTGCAACAGGCTTCCAATCCGAGAGCCCGCACGCCGCGGACCATTTCGATGACCCTGTCAAATTCTGCACCTAGGGGTGCGTCGCGCCAGGCGGCACCCATGCAAAACCGTGTCGCGCCACCGACCTTGGCCTGTCGAGCCCTGTCCAGAGTCTGTTCGACACTGAGCAGCGTCTCCCCTTCGACATCGGTCTTGTAGTGGGCCGACTGGGGGCAATAGGCGCAGTCCTCGGGGCAGTTGCCGGTCTTGATGCTCAGGAGGGCGCAGCCTTGGACAGCGTCTGGATCGTGGAACGCACGGTGCGCGGTTTGCGCTCTGTAAAGGAGTGCCGGGAGCGGCAGGTCATGGATCTGCCGGATCTCTTCCCGGCTCCAGTCATGTCGGAGCATGTCGCTCCATTATCGTATGTTGCTCTGCTGTCCGTTCGAAGCAGTCTCAAGCCGACAAAGGCCAGTCACTCTGGGCTAGCCTATATCCGGCCGTGCTCACCTCGGAGCGAGTTGCATGGGTGGGCAAGATAGCCATGGGCCGTCAGCGCGGTATTGCTGTCGACATAGACTGCCCATCGCGGTAAGGAGCCTAGGTGATGAAGTTATGAACATGAGTTATGCTGTGCATATGCGCACAACGATTTCACTTGATGACAGACTCGCAATGCAGGTACGCAGGGAAGCGACCGCCCAATGTCTCAGCGTGAGTGCGTTCATCGCCAAGACGCTGGACGATGCGATCAAGCGCCGTGAGCCTGTGTTGAACAAACCGTTCCGCCTGGTCACAGTAGGCGGCGGCGGTCCGCTTCCAGCAATCGATCTGGATCGCCCGCGAGCACTCGAAGCGGATGATGACGAGCTTCGGTTCGTCTCTCGCGATCGCTAGTGAAGAGATGTTGCTTCCGGACGTCAGCGTGATGATCTATGCGCACCGAAACGATTCCACCCCAGAGCATGCTTTGTACGCGCAATGGCTCAGCAGGCTGGCGACAAGCCCCGAACCATTCGCGATTTCTGTCCTGTCCGTCTCTGGCCTTGTCCGTATCGTGACGAACGGCCGCGTCTTCGCCAGACCATCGACCGTGGACGAGGTGTTCGCCTTCGTCCAAGAGCTTTCACAGCGCCCGAACGCCCGCATTGTTGGCCCAGGTCCCGACCACTTGGCAATCTTCGAACGGCTTTGTCGTGACGCAGGGGCCAGGGGGAAGTTGGTAGCTGACGCGCAACACGCGGCGGTGGCAATTGAGCACGGTTGCACGATGGTGTCCACGGATTCGGATTTTGCTCGCTTTGCGGGTTTGCGATGGCAGCATCCGCTTGGTCCGGGTTGATCCATGAAGAATTCAATTCAAGCAACTTGACTTGTCAAGCACGCAAGATGGACTTGCAAGTTCAGATAGTTTCCGATACTCGCCCCCGGTGTTCGGAAAGCCCCTTCCTGGAATCGGCCACCAGAAGCGGCCCTCAAGTCGCAGATTGCAGCGACGGGACGGGGATTGCCAAGACCCTGCTGGAGCCCGCGAGAGCCCGGAAACCCTAGCCTCGTCGCTTGGGGTCAAGAAGGCCGGCTGAGCTGGTCTGGGACAAATGGCTGCCAGCGTTTGGTGAGTCGGAGTTCGCTCACGGGTATGGGTGAGATAATGCCACAGAATCTATGGCAGTCCCATCGTCACCGCTTTCCGGCGGCAGGGCAGCCAGTTCTGGTCGCACAAGTCTCGTGAGTCAGAAATACGTGTGGATAGTCTCTCGATCGTGTCGAGGATCGACTGAGCTGTAGCGACCCATACGAACGGTCTGGCGTCCTTGTTGTACGCCCGCGTGAACTCGTGGATGCAACGGATCAGACCGGTCACGCTGGTGAAGCTGCCGCGCTTGATGACGCGCTGGCTGATCAATCCGAACCGGCGTTCGACCTGGTTGATCCAGGACGAGTACGTCGGCGTGAAATGTACATGGAAGCGGGGGTGCCGGGCCAGCCACGCCCGCACCTTGGCGTGCTTATGGGTGGCGTAGTTGTCGACCACCAGATGACTGTCCAGAGCCGACGGCACCTCCTTGTCGATCAGCCGCAGGAAGGTCAGGTAATCCTGATGGGGCGGCGCTTGGCGCAGCGGGCGGTCACCTCCCCCGTGGTGACCTGCAGGGCGGCGCACAGGGTGGTCGTGCCGTGGCGGATGTAATCCTGGGTGAAGCCCTCGACATAGCCCAGATCCAGCGGCAGGGCCTTCTGCGTGCGGTCCAGCGCCTGCACCTGCGATTTTTCGTCCACGCACAGCACGACCGCGTGGTCGGGCGGATTCGGGTACAGCCCGACGATGTTGCGCATTTTCTCTATGAAAAACGGAGCGACGGACAGCTTGAACGTCCCCGTCAAGTGCGGCTTGATCCCGAAGGTGCGCAGCCAGCGGCTGACCGTGCTCTGGGAGAGACCCTCGGCTTGGCCGAGCGTGCGTGTGCTCCAGTGGGTGGACCCCTGGGGACGGTCCTGCAGGGCACAGTTGATCAGGCCCGCGACCCGTTCGTCGTTGTAGGTCCGCGGCCGGCCCGGACGGAGCTCGTCATACAGCCCATCCACCCCGCGCTGGAGGAAGCGGCGCCGCCACTTGCCCACGGCCTGCGGGGAGGCGCCGACGCGCCGGCCGACCGCGGTGTCACTGATCCCTTCCGCGCTGGCCAGGATCATCTTGGCCCGGAGCACCAGGCTGTGCGGCAGGGTGGTCGACTGGGACAGGCCAGTCAACTGCTCGCGCGTCTCCGCGTCGAGCTCGAGTGGGGCGAGTTGGCGTCCTCGTGGCATGGCTTCTCCAATCCGATGGATGGAGCCATTAAGTCATACGTACTTGAGACTCACTTCACTAAATTAGAAGGAAATCAATATATGCCCTCAAGCGCCTCTTCCGGAACCGGCCTCAGCTCAACAGCGGCATTCTGCCCTGGGCTGAAATCAATATTCCTGCCCCACGCCGCGAGCCGGTTCCCGTCTTGCGAGTCGCGCAAGTCGAGACCGCGGGCGATCTCGTGGCTCAAGGCAATCACCCAATAGCGTCCCGGAGGTAACGGTGAAATCTCGCATGCGCCGTCGGGACCGCAAAATCCCTCTACGTATTGGCCGAAGGGATTCTGGTTGCGGTCGGGCACGAGAACGACACGGTACATCGTAAAGTCACTCAGGCTGGTTTGAGCAGGAGTCCGGATCGCCGGCCGAGCCATGTCGAAGCGCACCCGCAAGTCCAGATTGGTCCAATCTCCCGCCTGAGACAAATCAAGCACCGGCGATGCTAGGCCACGGCCCTCCTGCGCCACACCAGCGAGGTAACCGTCCGTTCCCTTTACCCATGCCTCGAGGCGAAACTTCCCCGGCGGCATGGGCCCCAGCTTGAACTCGAGCTGCTTGGGCGACAACTCAACCCGCGTCGTCAAGGCGTCTTGCACACTGAAGAACTGCTCACCCACCGGAGTCAATTGCACGTTGACCGAGTCGGCGAGTTCGCGGTTTTCAGCGAGCCACCCCAGCGGCGGATTCTCGAGCGCGACGCATCCTGGAATGACAACCGGCGGTTGGGTAGCGATCGCCAACGCCACGGGATCGTCCTCGACGAGGGTGACGTCCTCAATCGCCCACCACCCCGGTGTGTCGTTGTCGCGATCCTCGACGAGGATACGGTAGTCCCCGGCCGGTATCCCGCGGTATTCAAAACCCGGAAGCCTCCCTCCGATTTCGCCGTGAATCCACTCGTATTCGTAAGGGCCTTCGACGCGCCGCAGGGAAAAGGCGCACTGCGCGCACGGCCGTCCCTCGGGACCTGAAAGCAGACCGGCGGTAATCGCGGTTCGTGGCGCCGGTGGCAGGGTGATGTCAAACCTCGTATCCGGCTGGTTGAACTCCAGATCCGCAAACTGGGCGAAGAGCAGGTCCGGCGAATTGGGATAGAAGACCGTGCCGGTCGACTGCGGTGCCGACCCCAACGGGAAGCTCGCCTCCATGTGGGTTGCCATCACCCAGTAGCGGCCGGGCCGCGCCACGCTGGTGCGGTAAGTTCCGCGGTCGTCGGTGATGGTTGACTGGCCAGGCGCCACAACCAGTTCGCCGTCGTTCGTCGCCAGAAAAAAAAGCTGAATACGTGTTTCGGGCATTGGCTCGCCTTGCTCATCGACGACGCGCCCGGCAAGAACAGGTCGGCGGAAGAGTCGGAGTTCCATGCGGCCACGCGCGTTGTCGCCCTGTAACTCGACCCGGTGGGCGCTGGCCGGATCTAGCGAGTGGCCGGCCATCAGAACCTGAGCCCGGAACGCGCCGTTCGGCAAATCGTCGAAACGAATCCGTCCGGCGGCGTCCGACCCTGAGATGCGCGTGACCGATTGGTTGGCGGCAGAGATTCCCCGCAAGGCCACTTGGGCGCCCGTCACGGAGTTGCCGGCCGAATCGATCACCTTGGCGACAATTTCGCCGTCAAGGGTGTGGCCGGACTCTTCCGCGATACCGCCCGGTCGCGCGCTGCCGGACGGCCCTGCCTGCGGCATGGAAGGCGCGGCGCGCGGCAGGTGGACGGGTCCCGTGGACACCACGTCGCCCGCGCCGACGCTCAGCCGCAACGGCTCGGCGCCCACCCTCCGGCTGTATATTGAACCGCTCAGAACGCCCAGCAGTTCATAGTCCCCAGGAAGGAGGTGATAGAACCTGAAATAGCCTCGATCGTCGGAAGTGGCCTGGCGAATACGAGCCAGTGAGCCGCCCGCCTGCATCCGAAGACTTACGCGGATTGCCTCGAGCGGCATGCCGTTGTCGTCGACGACATGGCCCTCGATCACCGCAAGCGGTTCGACGACGAGCTGCAAATCGGCGCAGAGACCGGCGCTGGAACAGTCATGGGCTGGCAGTGTCGGGTGTGCGCTAACCTCGATCGCTTGCCCATCGACCGCGGAGAGCCGAAGTCCCGGACACATCGTGCCGACGGTGATGCTGCCATCAGGGGGAATGTCGAGTCGAAAATGACCCTGGCTGTCGGAGTATTCTCCGATGAGCGGGCCTCGATCGGCCGAGCTGGCGAATACGGTGCAATGCTGGACGGGGGAGAAAGAGTCTCCGTGCTTCTGTTGCAGCCGTCCCGTGATCGTCGACTGCGCGGCTGACACCCACAAGGGCGCCAGAAGCAGCCCCACTCCGAAGCCGAAACTGCACAAGCGCACCATCACGAACGTAGGCCCTGATTGTGACTTGTTTTGACCCGAACGTGGCCGGGAAAGTTCCCGCGTTTTCGGGTTCTTAGCGTGAAGGCGTTCTCAACACCGGGAGCGGTGGTAGTGCGAGTCAGCTCAGGTCCCTTCGATACGGATTCCGAACTGGCAGGGTAATACCGCAGTTGGTACTCGCCGACACCCGCGCCTGCCTCACCGGTGAGCAGCGCCACTTCCGCGCCGCCCCGCGGTCCTGCTTCTCGAACAGCACCGGCGCCAGCTTCCGCAGGTGCCATTCCATGTAGTAGGCCAGCAGGCACACCAACACGTGCCCGCGCGCGAGGTCTTCGTTCTAGACGGACACAGGCCGCACCTCCAGCTGCCCCGTCTTCAGCGAGCGGAGCGCCCGCTCCACCTGCACCAGGCTCTGGTCCGCCCCCAGATGCTCGGCCTCCGGGCTCGTCCGGATGATGTAGACCCCGTCCAACTGCGCGTCAGCTGTTGGAAGTCACATGATTCCGACGCCCAATTCTCAGTTTCGGCAGGCGGCGGGGAGTTAGGTTCTCTCACATTGAATGCTCCTACCGGAAGGGAACTGGATGCACGGCCGCCTGAAACCGACTGTTGGTCAGAGGCTTGGCAGGACCTCTAGGCAGCAGCCATTCTCGGATCATCTTGGTGTTCAGCCTTCTTGGCGTGAATCTAATTCGAGGGGAAATGGCCGTTCTTGTCAGGGATAATTGGAGAATCAACACCGTCGCGATCAGCGGACCTGGCCGGCCTCCACCTCGACCACAAAGGGCTTGGCCACCTTCTTGCGGCCCACGTCGCGACCGACCCGCCGGTTGATCGCCTCCCGTCCGGCAGCGCCCGCTCGACGCCCTCCAGCGCCTCCTGCCTGCGCGCCCACTCCTGTCGCAGGCGCGGGTTCAGGAACACCAACAGGTGTTCGCGGGGCAAGTCCGGGCTGCGGATTTCGCCTGACGGCATGTCTCGGCAGGTCTCCCAGCCCGGTTGCGCTTGCGGCCCGATGGCCGTCTCCGGCTTGACGCGGAACCTGAGCCACGCCGCCAGGCGCCGTGGCGGCAACTTGCGATCAATTGCTCGCGCCGGAGGCGCCGGCCCTCCGGTGGCGACACGGAATTCGGGGCTCGCGGGGTGGGGCTCACGAGGTCCGTTCGGGCCGGTGCTACGATGGCTGAATAGTCGGCTTGATTTCGCCAAGTTTGCGTTTCGATGTCGGCGCGGACTCCGGTGTATAGGGCCGGCGATGCGGTTTGGCTTCGCCGGCTCAGCGATTGTCCGCACGGATCCCTGATTGACTCGAACGCACCCGGAGTCGGAGGTGTGGCATGGATGCGCACGTCAACACGCAACAGGAGCAGATCCCGAATCGGCTGCTTGACAGTATCAGCCGGTTGGCTGCCATGTGGGCCGACCGAGGCCACATGCGGCGATTCTGGGGCCGCGACGAAACCCTATGGACATCGTCCGGAGAGTCGCGCTGGCTCGGCTGGCTTACGATCATCGGCGAGCAACTCGCCGATAGTGCAAACCTTCGCGCCTTCGCGGACCACGTGAAAGGGCGCTACACCCACGCGGTGCTGCTCGGGATGGGCGGTTCCAGCCTGTGCCCGGAGGTGTTGCGCCTGTGCTTCGGCAAGCGCGACGGTTTCCCAGATCTCCGAGTCGTAGATTCAACCGATCCGGTCCAAGTGAAGGCATGCGAGGAGTCAATCCAGATCGAGTCCTCGCTCTTTCTTTCCGCCAGCAAGTCCGGATCGACGCTCGAGACTTCGTTGCTCACCGAGTATTTCCTGGATCGACTGACGAGCCATGTCGGATCGCGGCGGGCAGCCGAGCACTTCGTTGCGATCACCGATCCGGGATCCAAGCTGGATCGGAACGCAACCGCCGGCGGCTTCGGAAGGGTGGTGCACGGCGTGCCCTCGATCGGAGGTCGTTACTCCGCACTTTCGAACTTTGGGATGGTGCCGGCCGCTGCGATGGGCCTGAACGTGGAGTCGCTGTTGCAGAGCGCGCGCGTCATGCAAGAGGCCTGCTCCGCTGCCGCGCCTGCACGCGCCAACCCCGGCCTGCGGCTGGGACTGATTCTGGCGGCTGCCACCCTCGCTGGTCGCGACAAGCTGACGTTCGTCGCATCCCGGCGCGTCGCCGCTCTCGGAGCATGGATCGAGCAGCTTGTAGCCGAGTCCACAGGCAAGCAGGGGAAGGGCATCGTTCCGGTTGAGGGGGAGGCGCTCGCCGCGCCCGACAGCTATGGGCACGACCGTCTATTCGTTTCGTTCGCGCTGGATTCGGAGGCCGACCCGGCCGTCGAAGCCAGCCTGGGAAACCTCTACTATCTGGGCCATCCTGTTGTGCGGATCGGTATCCGCGATGTGGAAGACATCGGCCAGGAGTTCTTCCGCTGGGAGGTCGCCACGGCTGTGGCCGGTTCTGTTCTGGGTATCGATCCCTTTGACCAACCCGACGTGGAATCCGCTAAGGTCGCCGCCCGCGAGCTGACGGACGCCTTCGAGCGCGAAGGCTCGCTGCCGCCGGAGAAACCGTTCTTCGAAGATGGGCGCTTCCAGATCTTCGCAGCGTCCGATCACGCTCGCCGGCTGCTTTCCGGCAACGCCGCGCCGGAGCTCGGAACGTTGCTGAGGGCGCATGTCGCCACCGCCCGCGATGTGGACTACATCGCGCTGCTGGCCTTCATCCGCCGGGATGCGCGGACGGTGGCGGGACTCGAACGGATTCGCGAAACGGTTCGCGCATCGAGGCGGAACGCGACCTGCGTCGGTTTCGGTCCTCGATTCCTGCACTCAACCGGACAGTTGCACAAGGGCGGCCCTGACAAGGGAGTGTTTGTGCAGATCGGATGCGACGATGGCCAGGATCTGGCTATTCCTGGTCGTGGCCTGACGTTTGGGGTCGTCAAGGCGGCGCAGGCGCTCGGCGATTTTGATGTCCTCACCGGCCTGGGGCGACGAGCATTGCGAGTCCAAATTGCAGGCGATTTGGACGAGGGACTGGTCGCGCTGGCAACGGCGTTCGCCGAACCCGGTCAGTAAGAGCGTGGCAGGCCCAGCACCTTCTCGGCGATATAACTGAGGATCAAGTTGGTCGAGACCGGCGCCACTTGGTAGAGGCGCGTCTCGCGGAACTTGCGCTCGACATCGTAGTCCGTCGCAAAACCGAAACCGCCATGGGTCTGCAGACAGGCGTTTGCCGCCTCCCAGGACGCGTCGGCCGCCAGCAGCTTGGCCATGTTGGCTTCCGGACCGCAGGGTGTGCCTGCATCGTACAACTCCGCCGCGTGGAATCGCATCAGGTCGGCTGCCTCCAGGTGCGCGTGGGCCGTTGCGAGCGGAAACTGGATGCCTTGGTTCTGACCGATGGGCCGCCCGAAGACGACTCTCTCGTTTGCATACCGGCAGGCCTTGCGCATGAACCACCGGCCGTCACCAACGCATTCGGCGGCAATCAGGATGCGCTCAGCGTTGAGTCCGTCCAGCAGCGCCCGGAACCCGTCGCCCTCCTCGCCGATCAGGTTGCTTGCGGGCACCTCGAGCCCGTCAAGGAAGATCTCGCAGGTGTGATGGTTGAGCATCGTTCGTAGCGGCCGCACTTCGAGGCCGCGGCCCTGCGCTTTGTCAAGGTCGACCATCAGGATCGAGAGACCCTGCGTTTTCGTCTGGACTTGGTCGGCCGGTGTGGTACGGACCAGCAACAGCATCAGGTCCGAATGCATGATCCTCGAAGTGAACACCTTCTGGCCATGCACGACGTAGCGGTCCCCGCGCTTCTCGGCGCGGGTCTGGAGTTGGGTCGTGTCCGACCCGGTGGTCGGTTCGGTGACCCCGAATGCCTGCAGCCTCAGCCGACCGGCCGCGAGTTCCGGCAGGAACCGCTTCTTCTGGGCTTCGGTGCCCCTGCGGGTCAGCACGTCCATGATGTACATCTGGGCGTGACATGCGGCAGCGTTTCCGCCCGATGCGTTGATCCCCTCCATGATCAAGCTGGCCTCGAGGATGCCCAGACCGCTTCCACCGTATTCGGACGGGATCAGGGCCGCGAGCCAGCCGCCGGCAGTCAGCGTTTCCACAAACTCCTCGGGATAGCCTTCGACCGCGTCGAGCTTCCTCCAATACTCGCCTGGGAATCCCGAGCAAACCTCCCGGATGGCGTCGCGGATTTGCTGTTGCTCGGCGGTCAGGGAATCGCTCATGCCGCACCTTGCGGTCGCTTTGGCACCAGCACGGTCCGTTTCAACGTCAGCACCGTCTCCTCGCGCTGGTTGAAGCCGCGGCTTTCCACGTAGACCAGCCCGCGGTCCGGTTTCGATTGCGATTCGCGGAGTTCTGCAATCCGGCTCTCGGCATAGATCGTGTCGCCGTGGAACACCGGCCCGACATGTTTGACTTCGCTGTAGTCGAGATTGGCGATCGCGCGCCCGCTGATGTCCGCCACGCTCATTCCGACCACGATGCTGAAGACCAGCGGGCCGACGACGAGCCGCTGCCCGTGCTGCGTGCCCGCGGCGTAGTGCGCGTCGATGTGAACGGGATGCTGATTCATCGTCAGCAGCGAGAACCAGGTGTCGTCGGCCTCGGAGATGGTTCTTCCCGGCCAGTGCCGGAAAACTTGCCCGACCTCGAATTCCTCGAAGTACCGTCCAAATGCCATCGGATGTCGATCCTCGGGGGAGTGGCCAGCTTGCCGCGCCGGTGCCCCGACGCCCATTATGAATGCAGCGGCTCTCCGTTTCGATGGACTCGATCAAGCCACGCAGCGTTCTCTATGTGCCGGGGGACAGCCCCAGGAAGCTTGCCAAGGCGGCAGGGGTTCCTGCCGACGGATTCATTATCGACTGGGAAGATGCCGTGGCGGAAGACCGTAAGGTCGCTGCCCGCGACGAGACGGTCCGCGCGATGCCCACGTTGCTGGGCTTGGGACGGTACGTCTTCGTGCGCCGCAATCCCGCCCCGGGCGTGTTCGCCGACGCGGATGCCGAGGCGCTTCGGGAGTGTGCGCCCCACGGTGTCGTGATCCCGAAGTGCGAAGACGTCGAAGACCTTGAGCAAGCGCTGGATGAATCGGCTGGGTCCGTGCTGGTCTTTGCGATGATCGAATCGCCGAAGGGCCTGCACAACGCCTACTCCATCGCAGGTTTTTCGGCACGGGTCGCCGGCTTGATGTTCGGGGCCGAGGACTACTCGGCGCGGACCGGGATCATCCGTAGCCCGGGAGAGCCGGAGCTGGCCTACGCACGAGCCCAGGCGGTGAATGCGGCGCGCGCGGCGGGACGCGAAGTGTTCGATTCGCCATCCATGCAGTATCTGGACTTGGGCGCGGTGCGAGTGGCCGCTGTCCGGGCGAGGCGTCTCGGTTTCACTGGACAGGCCGCAATTCATCCGAGCCAGGTTGAGGTCATCAACGAATCGTTCCTGCCCTCCGACCGGGAAATTGGCGAGGCCCGTGCCGTTCTGTGCCGGTACGAGTCCCACGGCGGCGGGGTTGCTGGATTCGAGGGAGCCTTGGAGGACAAGCCGGCAGTCCTTGACGCCCTCGGGCGGATCAACGCCAGGCGGCGATACGAAGAGTAAGCCCGTCCCTCTTCGTGCGGGAGGTGTTCCGGTACCTTGGAATATACTCACAACTGATGGTCCCTGCCACAGCATCCCAGGATGGGGGAAGTCTCCTGCATCCATTCACGAACCTGGTCGTCCACCACCGGAACGGGCCACATGTCATTGCCCGAGGGGATGGCGTCTGGATCTACGACGAGGACGGCAACGGCTACATCGAGGCGGCGGCCGGCTTGTTTTGTGCCTCGTTGGGTTTCAACGAAGAGCGCCTGGCCGAGGCTGCCTACCGGCAGATGAAGACCCTGCCGTTCATGCACTTGTTCACCTCGCGCAGCCATTCGCCGGCGATCGAACTCTCCGAACGGCTGTTGAAGCTGGCGCCGGTGCCGATGTCGAAGGTGTTCTTTGCGAACTCCGGATCCGAGGCGGCCGATACCGTCGTCAAGATGGTCTGGTACTACAACAACGCTCTGGGACGGAGCGAGAAGAAGAAGATCATCGGGCGCAGGGACGGCTATCACGGCACGACGGTCGCGGCCGCCAGCTTGACCGGGATCGCACGCAGCCACCGCAAGTTCGACCTGCCGATCGCAAACGTGATCCACACGTCGCGGCCCCACTACTACCACGGGGCGCGGCCTGGCGAATCGGAGGAGGCGTACGCCTCGCGCCTGGCCGAGGAACTCGAGCAGCTGATCGTCGACGAGGGCCCGGACACGGTAGCTGCCGTGATCGCCGAGCCCGTGATGGGGTCCTGCGGCGTCCTGCTGCCTCCGAGCGGCTATTTCGAGAAGATCCAGGCTGTCATTGCCAGGTATGACCTGCTCTTCGCGGCCGACGAGGTGATTTGCGGCTTCGGCCGGACTGGCAACATGTGGGGTTCGCAAACCTATGGACTGCGTCCGGATTTCCTTACCACGGCGAAGCAGTTGTCTTCGGGGTACGCGCCGATTTCCGCCGTGATGGTCAATGAAAAGGTCTATCGAACATTGCTGGAGGGCAGCGAGGAGATCGGTATGTTCGCCCATGGTTTCACCTACAGCGGCCATCCGGTTTCCGCCGCCGTCGCACTGGAGTGCCTCAACATCTACGAGGAGCGCAACATCGTCGACCACGTCCGGCGAGTCGGCCCCAGGCTGCAGGACGGGTTGCGAACGTGTTTCGCCGACCATCCGATCGTTGGCGAGGTGCGGGGGGTCGGACTGCTTGCCGCCGTAGAACTCATTGCGGACAAGGCAGCCAGGAATCCGTTTCCGCCCGAACTGGGCGTAGGCCAATACTGCGCGGGCAGGGCGATGGAGAGGGGCTTGGTCCTGAGGGCGCTAGGGGATTCGATGGCGTTCTCTCCGCCGCTGATCATCGAGGAGTCCGAGATCGACCTTGTCCTGGATCGCTTCGGGGAGGCTCTCGACGAAACCGCTGACTGGCTGGCCAGCCGGTAGTGCTGGTCCCAGCGGGGTGGCGCCAGGGGCCGCCTGGCGAACGATCGCCGAAGCCCCTGCCTGGTTGGGTGGTGAACCGGGAGCCAGTGCGATGCGGGACCCTGCGACCAGATTCCGGGTCGGCCGGTTCCCGTTCCGACAGGCGTGGCCCCTCGTCGCTCTTCTTGATGGCAATCAGTCTGCGGCGCGAATGGCAATGATTCGTCGACGAAAAGAGCGGCCCGCAGGCGTAGCAGCCAGCGTGCCAAGCGAAGATCACGCGTGAGCTGCACGCATCGCAATATGCGGGTGGGCGGGCAGGTGGTCACAAGTTGTCCCGTACGGTAACATTTCTCCGAGAAACCCGCTTTCTGGCTCGCATATTCCCGTACGATAAAAAAATGGCCGAGGAGCAGACGTCCACGAGCGCGCCTTACGGAACTGTTCGGTCCGCGCGAGAGCTCGGCCAGCTGATGCGCGCCCACCGGAAGGGCAGTGGCTGGACTCTACGTCAACTCGCACAGTTCGCCAATCTAAGCATGCGCTTTCTCTCGGAGCTTGAGAGGGGCAAGGAAACGGCTGAGCTGGGCAAGGCTCTCCACGCGCTGCAGTTGCTGGGCCTGGAAATCGCCATAGTGCCGAGAAAGGCGCTTCCCCGGGAGTTTCGTCGCGGCTTAGGAATCGAATCGAAGGATGCTGCCGAGTGACGGGTAGCGAGGCACTCGGGGTCTGGTGCGGGAATCGGCGCGTCGGTCTTCTCAGTCGGCGCCCGTCCGGGGCGATGGAATTCCAGTACGACCCTGCATGGATTCACGAAGGCGGCTTCGCAATCTCTCAGTCGTTGCCCTTGGATTCGTTCGAGTCGACCACCGCGCAGAATCAAGCCCACAGCTTCTTCGCAAACCTGCTACCAGAGGGCGAGGCTCGGACCCTAGTTGTGCGGCGATACCGAACTCCGGACGATGACTTCGAGTTGCTGCGAGCGATCGGAGGGGAGTGTGCTGGTGCGCTGTCGATCCTGCCCTTGGAACAGGAGCCCGATGCCTTCAGGCAGTTCGCGTACGAACGAATCGACGATGACCGGCTCGCCGCAATGCTCTTTCGGCGAGGCTGGGAATCGGAGGAATCAGGGGAGAGCGCCCCTCCAAGGCTTTCCCTGGCCGGGGCTCAAGACAAGACGACAGTGATGATCGAGAGCGGGGAAATACACTGCCCCAAGGGGAACGCCCCATCGACCCATATCCTCAAATTCGACTCGCTCCGGTATCTCAATGTGCTGGCATTCGAGTGCTTTGGCACGCAGCTAGCGGCGTCAGCCGGTCTGCCAGTTGTCGAATTCGAACTGCGCAAAGTCGGGCGTGACACCATCGCGCTCACCAAGCGCTACGATCGACATCAGGGAAGCGACGGGCGGATCCTGAGACTGCACCAGGAGGATTTCTGCCAGGCATTGGGGTACACCAGCCACGCGAAGTACGAGAATGGCGGGGGGCCGTCATTCATTGACTGCTTCCGACTGGTCCGCGACACTTCAGCCGCGCCGCTGGACGATCTGGAAAGCCTGCTGCGGTGGCAGATTTTCAATGTGCTGGCAGGCAACTCGGATGGTCATGCCAAGACCCTGTCGTTGCTGTACAGGCTCGACGGAGCGGTTCGCCTTGCGCCCTTCTATGACTTGGTTCCGACTCGCGCCATCCAGAATCTGGCTCACGAGCTGGCGTTTGCTGTCGGTGGCGTCCGAAACCCAGGCAAGGTGGGGCCGAACCAGTGGAGATCTCTCGCCGCCGAGTGCGACGTTGAACCACGTGCTGTGATGGCCATGGTTGAGGGAATGGCTGCATCCTTGGGTGCGGCGGCCCGCGAGGCCAAAGACCGGTTCGAAGGCATGCACGGGCCATTGCCCGCGCTCGATAGAGTGCTGCGGGTCATCGACCAGCAATGCAGGTGCGCCATGCGACGGCACTGACACTTCCCCCGGGGCGCTGTTCCTCGAGGCTGTCGCGGAGCGCCTCGAGTCTCGTGCACCCTTCCACGCCCTTGACCACCAAGTCGAGGAGAGGGTATCCCACGATGCGGCCCGGTCGTGCCGTTCCGGGGCCCTCAGGTGATTCCCGGTCGGAACTGGAGCAAGCGCCACCCGCGAACCGATGCTGGCTCAGGACAGCGAGCGGCGCTTCAACGTCGGACGCTCGTCAGCCTCTTCCTCATCGTCGATCTCGCCGGGGAGAATTGGCTCGTCGTTCGGGCTCCGTTTGAGCGTCGGACGGTCGGGATCGTCTTGGGGGCCCTTGCGTCTAGCGTTCAGGCGGGCCAGGCGAGCCTTCACATCGGAGAATTCGCTGCTCGTAACCGCATACTCCGGCTGCTCAGGAAGCAACTCGTCGATTGTCTTCTGCACGGCAGTGATGCGGTTCTTCGCCATCGGGTGCGAACTGAAGGCTTTCGCGATGGCGTTCTTGTTCTTCTTCTGCTTTGCCTGGAGGCGTTCGAAGAACTGCACCATCGAGGCCGGGTCATAGCCCGCCTTGTACATGTACTGCACTCCGAGGAAGTCGGCATCCTTCTCGAATTCCCGGGAGAACTTCAGCATGGTCATCGGGACGGCGAAGTTGGCTGCTTGCTGGATCCCGTAGCCCGCCCATCCGCCGATGAACATCAACGGGATGCTTGCAATCTGGATCAGCTGCCCTCGTGTTGCGTTGCGTGTCCCGTGCCGGGCAGCGACATGGGCGATTTCGTGAGCCATCACGCCCGCCAGCTCGGCCTCGTCCTGCGCCAGTTCGATCAGCCCGGTGTTGAGGTAGAAGTACCCGCCCGGCAATGCGAACGCGTTTACCTCGTCGGAATCGATCACCTTGATGGTGAACGGGACCTTGGCGTCGGAATTGTTGACGATGTTCTGGCCAATCCGGTTGACGTACTCGGCGATCACCGGGTCATCAACGATCTTGGCGTTTTTTTCGACCTCGCTTGCCAGCTGCCGGCCGAGCTGGATTTCCTTCTCCAGGCTGTAGAAGTTGATCGCCTTGCCGACGCCGCGGTCGCCGATCTGGTCGACGTCTTCCTTGGCGTTCTTCGGCTCGCGCTTGTCGCTTTCCGAAGGCGTCTTCACTTCGGCCTGGGCAAGACCGACGGCTAGCGCTGCCGGAGCCATGGCGATGAGGATTCTCGAGAGTGTTCGCGTCATTTTGGACCTCGATGTTTCGGGTAGGGAACCGCTGCCCTGCAATTGGTCAGACGCGGGTCGCCTCAAACCCGTTGCACGGCTGGCCCACGCGTGCTTTTTGGCCGTCTCAGCAGGCATGCCTCCCGGCTTGGGCCGCTGATTCGCCCCTACAATACGAGTTGGGTCGTGACGTGGTAGTGCGCCTCCTGGTGGCGGTTCTCTGTATCGCTGGAATCGCCGACGGTTCGACCGGAGCCGAGGATCTCCGAGCCATCAAGGATCTGCAGCTTGATCCGGATCGTTGCTTCCGAGTGCGCGATGTGTTCCTGCAGCGCGAGGACGCGAAGTTTTTTTTCACGGACGGACACCTGATCTTCGCCAAGCCAGTCTTGGGAAGGGTTGTCGCGGCACTCTTCCTGGCCACGGACCCCAGCGACACCGGCGAGTTGCTGCTCATGCCGCCGGATCCTGCCGAACGGCAGTCGACGGCCCGCTTCCTTGGCGAGACGATCCTGAACGAGAAGTTCCGAAACGCGATGCTGTTCTTCACAGATGACACGGCGGAGGAACTCGACGCGGCGATCCGGGAGTCTCCGGGAAGCCGTCTCGATCCCGAAGTAGGTGCTCGCATCGCACCGCGCTGGTCCATTGTCCTGCGCAACCTGATCGAACTGTCCGCGGGCCGCGCCTTGGTCGATCTCTACTCGGGCAGGCCGGCGGCTGACGGATTCTTCGTGGCTGCCGTCCGCGGCCGGTCGCTCGGGCGGTTCGATGTTGTCGTGGACCCGACGATGGCCGAGCAGGTCGTGGCGGGCCAGTTGGTTCGCTCAGGTGGCAAGGCATATTACGAGGTCTGGTGCCGGTTTCAGGCGCGCTCTGTCCGCGACGGCCGGCGCGAGCCGGCAAAGCCGGTGGCGCAATTGCAGGACTACCGCATCGAGGCTCGTCTTGGAGACGACCTGTACATGCAGGTCAAGACCACCGCGACCCTTGTCCCGCATCACTCGGGAGCCCGGGCGATCGGCTTCGACATCTCTGACAAGCTCGAGATGACCGCAGTGCGGATCGATGGCGAGGAGGTCGAGTTCCTGCAGTCCCGGCAGCCCGAGGCGACGGGACGGGACTCGGACGGCACGCTGGTCATTGCCGTCCTACCGGAGCCGATGCTTTCGGGGGAGAACCGCCAGATGGAATTCGACTACCGCGGCAAGGTGGTTTCCGATGCGGGATCGGGGGTGTATTCGGTTGCGGACCGGACCAATTGGTACCCCCGCACTGGGAATGAGCTGGCAACCTACGATCTGAGCTTCCGCTACCCCGCACGACTGGATCTCGTGGCCACGGGCTCCAGGGTTGCCGACTTCATTGACGGCGGAATGCGAGTATCCCGTTTCGACAGTGGCAAGCCGATCCGGCTGGCCGGATTCAATCTTGGCGACTATGCGTCCGCGAGTCGCGACGTGGACGGCTTTCGCGTCGAGGTCCGGGCCACCAAGAAGGTGGAGCCGCGGCTGCAGGCACCCCGCGTGCCGGTTCTGATTCCGCAGACCACGCTGCCTTCGAGCCGCCGGAACCGCAGCCAGCCTACGGTCCTCGTCTTGCCGCGGCCGCCTGTGGAGAGCCCGGCCATCGAGATCGAGCGAATCGCGGACGAGAGCGCAGCAGCCTTCGCCTTCTTTCTTCGGCGGTTCGGTGAGCCCGCGATGCCCGTCACCGTGATCTCACCCGTTCCGGGGGACTTCGGCCAAGGATTTCCCGGCCTTGTGTACGCATCCACCCGGAGCTATTTCCAGAGGGGAGACCGACCGTTGCGGAACCTGTCGCCCGGGACGCAGCGGTTCTACGCCGACTTGCTGCGGCCGCACGAAATCTCGCACCAGTGGTGGGGCAATGTCGTGTACACGCCGTTTGACCGGGACGGGTGGCTCATGGAGGCGCTGGCGACGTATTCATCCTTGCTCTGGCTGGAGGAGAAGAGGGGAGCCGGGGAGCGTGACGAGGTTCTGGGCGGCTTCCTTCAGAATCTCATCCGCAAGTCTGACGGCCAGTCTGTCGAGAGTGCCGGACCGGTCGTGATGGGCCGGCGCTTGCGCACTGCCAAGCTGCCCGAGGCGTATAGCCTCATCGTCTACGAGAAGGGCGCTTGGATCATGCACATGTTGCGGGGAGTTCTGGGGGACGACGGATTCCTCGCCTTGCTACGTGCGTTGTGCGATCAGCGGGGATCAGAAGCGGTGACTACGGAGAGCTTCCGAGAGTTGGCCGCCGGTTTCGTGCCGGCTGACTACCATGACCCCAGCCTCAGGGATTTCTTTGACCAATGGGTCTACGGCACCGGTGTACCCCGTCTGGCAGTGGAGTGGGATCAAGACGCTAGGGGCGGGCAGCATCACTTCAACCTGCGACTCGTGCAGAGCGGTGTGTCCGATTACTTTCCCGTTCACGTGGCAGTCGAGGTGCATACGTTGCCCGGTCGATCACTCGTCAAGCACGTCCTCGTCGGTGACGGCAGTGACGACCCCGGCTTCTCGGTGGTCCTGCGAAATGCGGCAACGCGGGTGGTGATTGACCCGGACGGCTGGCTCTTGGCGGAGAAACCGTGAGGCCGGCCGGCCAGTCGTGTCCGGCTGTTCCCGCGGATACCCGCGGGGTCCTGCTGCAGCGGGGGTTGATACGATTCAAGACAGGCGAGTGCCAACGCGCGGAGGAGTGAATTCGATGAAGTCCCGAATGGGGATTGCGGGGGCGTTCACACTCTCATTCGCCTGCGGTGTGGCGTTGTGGATGTTCGCGTCGGCGCAGACTCCTGCGATCTCGCCGGAAGCGGTTCGGCTGCAGGAAGCGCGGAATCTCGGCAAGGCATTCTACGAGACCCCCGGATCGTCCCGCCAGGCGGTCGAGCAGTTGAGAATGGCGCTGGACCTCAACCCTGGCTCAGCGCGAGAGCATCTCAACTATGGTCTGGCACTGCTGCGAGCCGGAGAGCGGGAAGAGGGCATTGCGCAAATCATCGAGGCGCAGAGAATCGATCGGTCGCTGCCCCACACGTACTTCAATCTGGGGATCGAATTCAAGAAGGCCGGTGAAGCGGAGAAAGCGATCGACCAGTTGCTCCAAATGGAGCGGCTCCGACCGCTTGAGGCGAAGACTCAATACAACCTTGGGGCGCTGTACAAGCAGATCGGCAATACGCGCCGCGCGATCGAGAAGTTCGAGCGCACGATTGAACTCGATCCCTCGCTTGCGGCGCCGCACTTTCAGCTGTTCGGAATCCTCAGGCGAACCGAGCTCGAGCGGGCGACTCGGGAACTCGAGATATTCAAGGGCCTCAAGGAGGCGACCGAGGACGCTGCAGTTGGGGAAGACGTCGACTGGAGCTTCTATTCGGAACTCTACGACCCGTCGCTAGCGACCGGCGATGCGGCTCCTGCAGTCCCCTACAAGTTCGCAACACACGAAGTGGCGCGTCTGGATGGAGGCGCTCTGGGCGCGTTGAGCCTGGACCTGAACGGAGACGGTTCTGCGGACGCGATTGCGTGGTCTGCGGAAAGCGCGGTGGCCCTTGTTGGGGGTGATTCGGCGGGTCCTGAGGTGGCCCCGCTGGTGCTGGCGGGCGCAAGCCACTACGCTGCGGGAGATTTCGACAGCGACGGACTGGCCGACCTGTGCCGCGTGGACGACACCGGAGTCGAGGTCCTGCGGAACGCTGGCGGGCGCATGTTCCGGTCGGTCTTTTCTGAGGCAGGTGGGTTCGACCTGTGCCTGTTCGCTGACTATGATCACGACAATGACTACGATCTATTCGCGCTGGGGCGGGACAAGCGGCTGTTTCGGAACGACGGGGAGGGTTCCCTGGCCGATGTCAGTAGCGATTTCCCCTTCGGTGACGGGCGAGTCCGCGCGGCCGCGACCGCCGAACTCTTCGAGGACAACGGGCACGACTTGATCGCGGTCTACGGCGATGGCGTCAGTGTGCACCAGGACCGCAAGCTCGGCGTGTTCGACCAGGCTGTCGAGATCCAGGGCGCGACCGCGCCCGCAGGGAGTGTCCGCTTGGAGGTCGTGGATGCGAATCACGACGGGTACCTCGACGTCGCCGTCACCGGGCGGGGCGTCACGCTGTTGCTCGAGAATCACGAAGGCGACTTGCGCCCCGGGCCGGCCATGGACCGTGTCGAGGCATGGGCGGACTTCGAATTGCGCGGGCGCGTAGACGCCGCTACCGAGCACGGCGTCCAAGCCAATCGCGGGGGGTTCGAGTTCGGCGTGGTCGACTCCAGCGACGAGCCGCCTCCCGGATTCGCCGTTTCCGGCGACTTCGACGCGGACGGCAGGCCGGATCTGCTCGCGGCCGGCCCCGGAGGTGCCATTCGGTTCGCCGCCAATCGCACTGAGACCGCGAATCGAGGCGTGACTGTCCGGCTCGTAGGCGTCAAGAGCCCAGCGATCGCCGCGGGTTCACGGGTCGAGCTGAAGGCCGGATTCCGCTATGCGAAGCATGTTTACCTCGGCACGCCGTTGCATTTCGGTCTGGGCCCGGCGGAGAGCTTCGACACGATTCGAGTGACTTGGCCGAACGGCTTGATCCAGAACGAACTGGCGGAAGAGCCCGTGGCAGAAGTCAGGATCACGGAGGCTCCGAGGCTGTCCGGTTCGTGTCCCATGGTGTTCACGTGGAACGGGCATCGGTTCGAGTACATCAGCGAGGTCCTGGGGGTCGCCCCGCTGGGAGCGAGCCTGGCGCGGGGTACCTATTTCCCGGTCGACCACACGGAGTTCGTCTCGATTCGAGGTGATCAGCTGCGCGAACGCGACGGCCATTTGGACGTCAGATTGACTGAAGAACTCAGGGAAGTCGCCTACGTCGACAAGATCCGTCTGATCGCGGTCGATCACCCGGGTGACATTCGGATCGTCACGAGTGAAAAGGCCAAGGGTCCGCCATTTCCCGACTTCAGGCTCTACGGTGTTGCCTCGGCCATCAAGCCGGTGGCTGCCACGAACCATCACGGCGAGGACGTGCTCGCCAGGATTGTGTCCGGCGACCGCCGCTACGCGGAGTTCGAGCGCGACTATCAGAACCGTGCTGAGCGCCATTCGCTCACGCTGGAGTTCCCACGGTTTGACTCCGATGATGCCGTGCTTTTTCTTGAGGGCTGGGTTGATTGGTCTTCGGCCAGCAGCATCGTTGCCGCTTCCCAAACGAAGAACTCAGCCCTGCAGCCTCCGTACCTCGAGGTTCTGGACAAGCACGGCGATTGGGTGACGGCTGTTGCCGATGTCGGTCTGCCCGGAGGCACTCTGCGCACAATCGCGGTCGACTTGCGCGGCGTGATCCCGTCCGGTTCGCGGGCGATGCGCCTCACGACGAACATGTGCGTGTATTGGGATTCGGCGTATATCGGCCTCGGAACGACCGAGCCTGAAGCGCGCCTCACGCACCTGAGCCCGACGACGTCCCGCTTGCGATTCCGGGGCTTCTCACGCAACTACATCGCGGACGGTCGCGCGCAGCCCGAGCGATTCGACTACCAAGAGGTTTCCTCGACGACCAACTGGAACCCGACGCCGGGGCGCTACACGCGGTTCGGCGATGTCAGGGAACTCCTCGACCGAGAAGACGACCGACTCGTCATCATGGGAGCCGGCGACGAAATCGAGTTGCGCTTTCCCTCCGGCGGACTCCCCCCGCTCGCCGCCGGCTGGACCCGGGACTACTTGCTCTTTGTTGATGGCTGGGCCAAGGAGAACGAGGCCAACACGGCATTCGGGGACTCGGTTACGCCGCTGCCGTTCCACTCCATGAGCGGGTATCCCTATGGCCCGGGGGAAACGTATCCCGATACGCCCGAGCACCGAGCCGATCTGGAGCGGTATCACACGCGTCGCGCGATGCGCCTGCTGAGACCGTTGGTGGCGCGGAGCGCGCCTCGATGATGGCAGTTTCAGGCTCCGGTTCGGGCAAACTCGCCGAAGATGAGAAGACTCCGGCTGCCAACCGATCCAGTTGGCTGTCACGGCTAGCGGGTGGGGCGTTCCTGTTCCTGCTCGTCAACTCGGGCTTGCTCTGGGCATTCCCGAGAGCCAGCCTCTTCTACGTTGCCAATGTGCTGCTGCACGTTCTGGCGGGCATCGCTTTGGCCGCGGGCATGTGGTTTTCCGCGAGCGACGCTTTCCGGCGGGTTCGTTCTGACCTGCGCGTGATGGTCGCTCTCTCAATCTGTGCCGTGCTCGGAGCCGTGCTCTGCGTGATCGGGGCGACAAGGCCCCACCTAATGATTGTTGCCCTGCACGGCGCCTGCGGTTTTGCCGGGGCGCTGATGCTGGCGTTCGCCTGGCGCGACCGCCGAGTGGCGACATGCCTGGCGCTGGCCTTGATGATGCCGGCCTATTCGGCCGTCCGAGATCGGTGGTTTCCATCAGAAACGCAGCGCATCGTGAACCCGGTCTCCGCGCCCCTGTCGATGGAGTACGAGGGAGGGGGCGTGGACAGTCCGTTCTTCCCGTCAGCTTCGCAAACCGTGACCGGCGGGAAGATCCCTTCCGATTTTTTTCTCGAATCGGCCGCCTGCGGAGAGTGTCACAAGGATGTCTACGAGCAATGGCAATCCTCGATGCACAGATTCTCCTCGTTCAACAACCAGTTCTATCGCAAGTCGATCGAGTACATGCAGGAGACTGCCGGCGTGGAGGCGTCCAAGTGGTGCGCAGGCTGTCATGACCACGCCATGCTGTTCAACGGCATGTTCGAAGAGCCGGTGCAGGGCCAGCTGGATACTCCCGAGGCGCACGCTGGCCTCGCCTGTGTCTCGTGCCACTCGATCGTGCACGTTCCGGACACCATGGGAAACGGTGGATTTGTGATCGAATACCCGCCACTGCACCACCTCGCCTCGAATGAGGTGGGCTTGGTACGTGCGGTCCACAACTACGTCACCCGTACCGCGCCAGCCGCCCATCGCCGCGCGTTCCTGAAGCCCTTCATGCGCGAGGACGGTGCCGAGTTCTGCTCTTCGTGCCACAAGGTGCACCTGGATGTGCCCGTCAACAGCTACCGCTGGGTTCGCGGCTTCAATTCGTACGACAACTGGCAGGCTAGCGGAGTGTCGGGGCAGGGTGCCCGTTCCTTCTACTACCCGGAGCAACCTCAGGATTGCGCGGACTGTCACATGCCGCTGGTCCCCTCGAACGATCCGGGGAACCGCGACGGCATGGTGCGGTCGCATCGATTCGCAACGGCCAACACCGCCGTCCCGTATGTCAACGAGGACACGAAGCAACTCGAGGCGGTCCAGCGGTTCCTGCAGGATGGCATTATTTCGGTGGACGTCTTCGCTGTTTCACGGGCGACCGAAGACAGCGCGGCACCGCAGATGCTGCGCCAGGGCGGTCAGATAGCCGCGGCGACCGGTTTCGCCGTGGGCGAGGAAGCCGTTGGGCGTCGTGGGCCGGTCCTGCTGCGGGATGTCGGAGACCTGGCGGCTCCGATCGACCGGTCCGGACCGGTGGCAGAGCCTGGCGAAACGCTCCGCGTCGATGTTGTCGTCCGCACGCGCAAGGTGGGACATTTCTTCCCCAGCGGAACTGTGGACGCCTTCGATGTCTGGGTGGAATTCGAGATCCTAGACGCGTCCGGCGAAAGAGTCTTCTGGAGCGGGCGCGTCGCCGATGGAGGCGCCGGCCCTGTTGATCCGGGCGCCCATTTCTATCGGGCCCTGCAGGTTGACGGCCACGGCAATCCGATTGACAAGCGGAACGCATTCCACATGCGTGGCCTGGTCTACGCGCGCCTGATCCCGCCGGGGGCGGCCGACGTCGTGCGCTACCGCGTGCCGGTGCCGGATGACGCTTCCGGCCCGTTCACGTTGCGCGCCAAGGTGAACCACCGCAAGTTTTCGCACTCCTACACCGCGTTCTCCTACGCGGGCCGGGCCGGGGCGGGAGAGTTTGGCAAGGACTTCGACGACCGCGAATTCTCGTTCGATGCGAAGAATATTCCGGCTAACGTGCCAGGACGCATCAAGGATCGCATCCCGGTCCTGCCAATCACCGAACTCGCCTCCGCGGAAGCCCAACTGCGCATCGGCGGCCGGTCCGAAGAATGGGCGCCCAGCGTCGAGAAAGTGGACTGGGAACGCTGGAACGATTACGGTATCGGGCTCTTGCTGCAAGGCGACCTCAGGGGAGCCGAGCACGCCTTCAGCCGCGCCGCGGAGGCTGATCCGGACAATCCGGACGGCTGGGTGAACATGGCCCGGTCCATGGTCGAGGAAGGGCGGACGGCTGATGCGGAGCGCCACCTGGAAAAGGCTCTGGCGCTGTCGCCGGATTTGCCGCGAGCACTCTATTTCCGTGCGCTCGCGCGCCGCGCCGCGGGGGACTACGATCAGGCTCTCGACGATCTCCGAACGGCTTCGCGCCAGTTTCCGCGCGACCGCGTCGTGCTCAACGAGATCGCGAACATCCTATTCTTGCAGCGTGAATATGAGCAGGCGATTGCAGTTCTCGACCGCGTCGCACGCATCGATCCGGAAGACTTGCAGATGCACTACACCAGGATGCGATGCTACCGAGGATTGGGGGATCTGGAGGCGGCCGAACGCGAGGAGACGCTGTTCTTGCGGTATAAGGCTGATGAGTCGTCTCAGACTCGTACGGCTGAGTTGCGACGCTCCAGCCCCGAAGACAACAACGAACGCCAGCCAATTCACGAGCATGTATCAGTACCGCTTTAAGCTCCTGATTCCACTGGCCCTTTGCGCCGGTGTCGCCTGCGGCCCTTCGGGCGAGGAAACGGACTCGGGTTCGCCAGAGCCGCCACGTGTCGCGGTTGTCTTCACAGACGTGACTTCCGAGGCGGGGATCGAGTTTGTCCACCACAACGGGCGATCGGGCCGGAAATACCTCCCTGAGACGCTCGGTTCGGGTTGCGCGTTCCTTGACTACAACAACGACGGGCGCGCCGACATATTCCTGGTGAACTCGCGGCCGTGGACTGGCAATGCCAGCGATGTGACGTCCAAGCTGTATCGCAACGAAGGCGGAGGGCGATTCTCCGACGTCACGGTGCAAGCGGGCTTGGCGATTCCGATGTACGGCTTGGGCGTTGCAGCCGCCGACTACGACAACGACGGTTTTCAGGACCTGTATGTCACGGTGCTGGACGGCGACCGGCTCTTCCGCAACCGCGGCGATGGCACCTTCGAGGACGTTACCGGAGAGGCGGGCATTGACAACGCGCGGTTCGGGACTAGCGCGGCATGGGTCGATTACGACCTTGACGGCCATCTCGACCTGTTCGTCGCGAACTACGTCAAGTGGACCATGGAGGGGGACTTGTGGTGCTCGATGGATGGATCCACGAAGACGTACTGCACGCCCGAGTCCTATTTCGGTCAACCGTCCGCCCTGTATCGGAATCGCGGCGACGGATCATTCCAAGAAGTTGGCGCCGCCGCCGGCGTCGCGGACCCGACGGCCAAGGCGCTCGGCATCGCCATCTTTGACTACGATTCCGACGGATTGCCCGACATCTTCCAAGCCAACGACACCCAGCCGAACAAGCTCTACAGGAACGAAGGTGACGGCACGTTCAGCGAGCATGGAGTCTCGGCCGGGATCGCTTACGCCGAGGACGGAAAGGCCCGCGGGGCGATGGGCGTCGACGCGGCTGACTACGATCGCTCTGGACGACCGCACCTTCTGGTCGGGAACTTTGCCAACGAGATGCTGAACCTGTTCCACAACGAGGGCAACGGACTCTTCGTCGACGAGGCTCCGACGAGTGAGATCGGTCGCGACAGCCTGCTGGCGCTGACGTTCGGAGCTTTCTTTTTCGACTACGATCTCGACGGCCACGTGGATATATTCTGCGCTAACGGACACCTCGACGAGGAAATCGAAGTTGTGCAGCCGGCGGTGAAGTTCGCACAGGAGCCGCAGTTGTTTCGCAACGACGGAAGGGGCCGGTTCGGGCTTGCGTCAGGCGAAGTCGGCGGCGACTTCTCCGAGCCGTTGGTAGCCCGGGGGGCGGCCTACGCCGACTACGACGGTGACGGGGACTTGGACATCCTGATCACGACGAACGACGGGCCTGCCAAACTGCTGCGCAACGATGGTGGCGACGCTAACAATTACTTGCGAGTGCGGCTCGAAGGGACACAATCGAACCGCAGCGGCCTCGGCACTAGACTCCAGCTGACCACCGCGTCGGGAACCCAGATCCAGGTCGTCCGCGGGGGATCGAGCTACTGCTCGCAAAGCGAGACGGTGGCAACCTTCGGCCTAGGCCAGGATACCGAGGTCGACCGGCTGGAGATCCGCTGGCCAGGCGGGGCTGTCGAGGCGTTTCGCGGGCTCAAGGTCAATCGCGAGATCCGGCTCAGGGAAGGTCAGCCGCTCCGGTAGCCTCCCCAGTCAGTTGTACTTGCGCAATTCGAGCTTGGCGATCGCCTCGCGATGCACTTCATCCGGTCCGTCCGCAAGTCGTAGCGTCCGCTGGCTAGCCCACGCCGCGGCCAGAAACGAGTCGTCGCAGACTCCCATCGCGCCGTGGGCCTGGATTGCGCGGTCAAGCACGCGCAAGGCGACATTGGGGGCGATCACTTTGATCTGCGCGATTTCTTGCCGCGCGACCTTGTTGCCGACGGTGTCCATCATGTAGGCGGCCTTGAATACCAGCAGGCGGAGCTGGTCGATCTCCATGCGCGAATCGGCGATGTCCTTGCGGAGTGCACCATGCTCCGCCAGTGTCTTGCCGAACGCAACCCGGCTCTTCGCCCGGCGGCACATCGCCTCGAGCGCGCGTTCCGCGATTCCGATCGACCTCATGCAGTGGTGGATGCGGCCCGGTCCAAGACGCCCCTGGGCGATTTCGAAGCCCCGTCCCTCGCCCAGTAGCATGTTCGAAGCGGGCACGCGCACGTTGTCGAACGTAATTTGCGCGTGCCCGTGCGGGGCGTGATCGTAGCCGAACACCGGCAAGAGTCGCTCGACCTTGACGCCGGGTGTGTCAAGCGGCACCAGAATCATTGCCTGCTGCTTGTGCTTCGGCGCGTCCGGGTCGGTCTTGCCCATGAAGATCGAGATCTTGCAGCGTCTGTCGCCCGCCCCGGAAGACCACCACTTGCACCCGTTGACGACGTATTGGTCACCGTCCCGCTCGATCCGGGATCGGATATTGGTGGCATCGCTCGACGCCACGTCGGGCTCGGTCATCGAGAAGCACGAACGGATCTCTCCAGCCAGGAGGGGCTTGAGCCACCGTTCCTTCTGCTCGTTTGTGCCATACCGCACGAGCACCTCCATGTTCCCGGTGTCCGGAGCGGAGCAGTTGAACACCTCCGAAGCCATGGGGGAGCGGCCCATGATCTCGCATAGGGGAGCGTACTCGAGGTTCGTCAGGCCGGCTCCGTATTCGCTGCCGGGTAGAAACAAGTTCCACAGGCCTCGGGCCCGGGCCCTTGGCTTGAGATCCTCCAGGATCGGAGGATGCTCCCATCGGTCGCCTTCAGCGATCTGCTGCCGGAACAGCGCCTCGTTCGGGTAAATGTGCTCGTCCATGAAAGCGAGCAGCTGGGCGCGGAGGTCCTGGACTCTTGGGGAGAAATCGAAGTGCATGAATAAGGGCGAGCCTCTCGGCAGATCGCCATTGTACATGCCGGGGTCTATCGCTACTCCCGCCAGCCGAACTTGCGGTTCTCCGCTGCTCTGACCTGTTTTTCGTCCATGCCAAGGTGGTGCGCGAGTTCGTGCCAAAGAGTCTCGTAGATCGCTTGTCGGAGGTCGCCTTCGGCGCATAGTTCCAGCGGCCGCTGGAAGATCGTGATGCGGTCAGGCAATGCCATCTGGTAGTACCATCCGCGTTTGTCTAGGGGCACTCCCTCGTACAGGCCCAGTAGCGTCCCTCCCGGCGGTACGTTCGCCGCATCCAGTTGCTCTTCGCTGGGCTCGTCCTCCACTACGATCACGAGATTGGCGAATTCCCTGCGTATGGACTCGGGGATGTTCTCCCAAGCCTCGTCAACCCATGCCTCGAAGAGGGTTCTGGAATACCGCATCGAAATCCCCAAGAGCGCCGGCGCCAATCCTACCGACTGCCGGAGCCGCTCCATGCTTCGAATCGCGATTGCAGGTTCGCGTCCGCTGTCCGCCCGCTGTGGATGATGACGCGATAACGGAATCGGAGTTTGTCGCCCTTCGCCAACGAGATGCTCCCGTCGCGGCTCTCGTCGGCGTGGAAATCGTGCTCTCCGAACACATTGGCAGCGAACAGCCCGTATCCTCGAACGTGCCAGTAGCTGGGGTGCTTCGGATTGTCCGGATGGTCCAGAATTGCCACTCCCATCGGCTTGCCCGAGATGCTCCCGGAGTAGTCGACCCATGCGGAACGCTTGCCCCACGCGTTCGCTTCGGTCATGCGCCCTTCCGCGTTCACGATCCTCCCGGTCCGGGGGATGCCTCTAGCGCGCAGGTGCTGCTCCTCGAGTTCGGTTGCCATCCGCACGGCGAACGTGCCTTCCTTGGTATCGCCAAACAGCACTGGATCGGCCTTCGCCATCAAGACGATGTCGAAGTCCACGATGTTGTCCCCGCCGTCCCGCATGAAGGCCATCATGCGGCGCTCCGTCACCAGGAGGCCCCCCCCGGGGCCCTTCCAGTCAAAGCTGGCCTCAATCACCCCTTGATCCTCGTCGGACTGGACCGTGTCGATTGCATTGAGTGAGATCGTGCCCTTGTTGCCGCGCGATCGCTGGCTGGTTTCGTTGGCCCAGAAATCGACTCCGTTGACGTCACCGTGGCTGAACCAGGCACCGCGATGATGCGGGTGGTCCTGCTGCTCGCCTGCGATTTGCTCCATCGGATAGCCCCGAGTGACGACGGTGCCGTCCGCAGTCCGCAATGGGTGCAGGTACGGCTTGGTCGCGTCGCTGCCGAAGTAAAACGTGGTGAACGGCTGGCCGTCGATCGACACGGCGATCCGGTCGCCGTCGCGCTCCAACAGGACATCGGCGCCAAGCACAGCCGGCAGGACCGCCAGAAACCAGAGGAGCAGGGTCCGAATCATCGCTCCATTGTCGAACATGCCGCAAGGAGATAGCGCCGAACGCGTGTCGCCCGCCCGGAGTGCAGACGCGAAACGCCACAGCCTCTTGATCCCGAGTCCGATCTCGTCGACACCGGGAACATCGCCTTGGCATCGACCCGAATGCCGCAGAACCCCCGAGAGGCGCTTCGCCGACGCCCGGTCGGGGCCTGCACATGGCTCTTCGCGGCAACAGCATCGTCCCAGCAGGGGATGCGGCCCTGGCGTCGAAGCACCTGGCAACCGGCTTCGCCTCGTTTTGGCGTGGGGCAACTCGAGCCCCCCACCCCGTCATCTCGCCGGTCGCATGTTTCCGTCGAAGCCTGTTCAACTCGGCATGCCGGCGCTGCGAACCACATTGCCCACACCTTGACACGGTGAGGAAAAACGCTTTACATTGGGAATGTCGATTCCTCCGCAGGGCACATCGGATGATCAAGCAAGACCTTGTAAGCCGCGTGATCAATCGCTCTGGTCTCAGTCGCTCTCAGTCAAAGACAGTGGTCGAGACGATCCTGGGAACAATGAGGTCCGCCCTGGAACGGGGAGAACGGATTGAGCTTCGTGGATTCGGAGTGTTCGAAGTGCGCCCGCGCAAGATCGGCATTGGCCGCAATCCCAGAACCGGGGAGGTGGTTCAGATCCCGAGCGGAAACACGGTTCGCTTCAAGCCCGGCAAGTTGTTGCGGTCCATTTAAAGGGAACTGCACCCGGCCGGAATGGTTTGCTGGCCGCTGACGGGAATTCGTGCCTTGAGTGGCGACACGTCGCTGGTTCCGTCTCCCGCGTGGCCCGCACCCCAGTCGATCATCGTGGGCTGCTGTCAACTGGCAAGGCGCGGGCTTGTCTCGATACGCGTGGCAATGGCGTTGACCACTTCCCGATGAACTGTTAGAGTCCGATCCATGCTGGCCCGGAAAGGACCTGCGCCCGAAGGCGCGTGCAATGGTGAGGGACGCGTCGAATCGATCAGTTTCCCGTCCTGGGGAGGTGGCGGACAGCGGTGTTGCGGTCGACCCCGAAGTGCGGGAGCTAAGCCATCGACAGACCCACAGAGACCTTCGAAATGAGAAAGATCTGCTACAACTGCGCCGTAAGCCTGGATGGATACATCGCCGGAACGGGCGGCGAGTTCGACTGGATCACTATGGATCCCGAAATCGATTTCCAGGCGATTTCTGCGCGATTCGATACCTACCTGCTAGGCAGACGAACCTTCGAGGTGACCGGCGGGCAGGGGCTGCCTGCGTCGTCAGGCGTCCGCACGTTCGTGTTTTCGCGAACGCTGCGCCAATGTGACTACAGCAACGTCACGATTGTCGGTGACAACTGGAAAGAGGTGATTCAGTCGCTTCGCAAGGAATCGGGTAAGGATATCTGGTTATTCGGCGGAGGGTCCCTCTTTCGCTCACTCGCCCAGGAAGGACTCGTTGACACGGTGGAAGTCGCGATCATTCCGATACTTCTCGGTGGAGGGGTGCCTCTGGTCGCCGAGCCCGCTTCTCGCATTGCATTGGCGCTGACGGAACACAGGATTTTCGAGCGGACGGGCACGGTCAGTCTGGTATACGAGGTCAAAGACTCCCGCCATTGATGGATCCCCGGCAACCATGGGCACTTGAACCGGCTTCGGCAATAGCCTCGTCGCTGTGCTTCGAGCAGGCCGGAGCCCACATTCCCGTTGTCCACCGTGTAGTGGGAGGCAAGCCGCCGGTTCGCGTCGCCCTCCAGAGCGAGGAGCGGATGGTCCCGAGTCCTACTTAGTTGCACGCAGGAAGTCAATTAGGTATTATAGGAATTAGATTTAGGCATACCTAAATCTGGATTCCGAGATGCTGCGAAAACCCGCCTTGCTGCCGCTGGCGCTTCTGGTTGCCTGGAATCCCGCGCGCGCCCAGTCATCTGCGGCGCTGGAAGGTGTCGTCGTCGATTCTCAGCGTGCTGCTGTGGCCGAAGCCGCGGTCCGGCTGACTCATGCTCTGTCCGGGTTCCAACGCGAAACCCAAACCGACGGGAGAGGACAATTCTCGTTTGCGAACCTCCCGTTCCAGGCGTATGCCTTGCGGGTGGAGCGGGAAGGGTTCCGGCCCGTGTCTCGATCCACCGACCTCAGATCGAGCCTCACAGCCCCACTTGAGATTGTCCTAGAGATCAGTGCCAAATTTGAATCGCTGGTGGTGACCGCCAATGAGCGGCTCGACCTTATCGATACCGAAGCCACCGGAACGAGAGCGCAGCTGAGCCAGCGAGTCATCGAGAAACTGCCGGTTGCGCCGGGAGCACGCGGACTTGAGGCAGTCTTGCTCGGCTTTCCGGGATTTGCCGCAAACGCGAACGGCTCAATCCATCCCCGCGGGGCGCACAACCAGATGACCTACGTGATCGACGGCATGCCGATCAGCGACCAATTCTCCGGGCAGTTCGCCACCTCGATCGATCCGGGCCTGGTGCAGAGCTTGGAGCTGTTCACGGGCAACGTGCCTCCGCAGTACGGTTCCAAGGTGTCCGGGGTGGCCAACATCACAACGCGGTCGGGGTTCGACGGGGGCGGGCGGACATTCGGCCAGATCGAGCTGGGTGGTGGCGGGTTCGACACCTTCACACAGGCGGCACAAGCCGGGGGCGCGCGTGGAAGACTCGCCTGGTTTGGCTCGTTCTCGAATATCAAGAGCAATCGCTTCCTGGATCCTCCCTCATTTGACAACCTGCACAATGGCGGCAATGCCCGGCGCGCGTCGTTCCGGGCGGACTGGCAACGATCCGATCGGGAGATGTTTCGCTTCAGCGCGATGGCCGGTCAGTCGTCGTTTCAACTCGCAAACTTGCGCAGCCAACACGCGCATGGGCAGGCCCAGCGCCGCTTGCTTGACGATCGATCGTTCGGGCTGGGATACGTGCGCGCGCTGTCGCCATTCGTTACCTTCGATTCGACCACCTCCTACCGCGACACGGCCGCGCGGCTTCTGCCGAGTCCGGGCGACACGCCCGTGACCGCACAGCTGACCCGCACGCTGGCAACCTTGGTGACCCTCAACCGCCTCGCTTGGCAGCGGGGAGCCCATGCGGTCCAGGTTGGTATCGACGGCCAGCACTTTCCTGTCCGGGAGGAATTCGTGTTCGGCCTGACCGATCCGAGGTTGAACGATCCCGCGCGGCCCAATTTCAATCCGAACCTCGTGCCGTTCGACCTGTCTCGGGGCGGGGCGCGATTTAGCTTCAGTGAACGCGGCTCCGGGCAGCTTTTCACCGTGTTTCTCCGGGATCGCGTGAATTGGCGTCGGTTCGTGGTTGATCTCGGAGTCAGGTACGACCGGTACTCGATGTTGGTGCGTGCCGCGCAGTGGCAGCCGAGGATCGGTTTCGCGTACCACATCAAGTCCAGCGGCACCGTGATTCGGGCTTCCTACAACCGCAACTTCCAGACTCCGCCCAACGAAAACCTCTTGCTCGCGAGTTCGCCGGAATCGGCTCTGCTAGCCCCGCCGGATGTTCGGCGCACCCTGAACGGTGGAGTGATCCCGATCGAGCCCCAGCGGCAGAACGTGTACGAGGCAGGCCTCCAGCAGGACTTGGCCGGCCACGCCTCGTTGGACGTGGCTTTCTATCACAAGAACTCCGCGAATCCCCAGGACAACGACAACTTCTTGAACACAGGGATCATCTTCCCGACATCGCTGGCGTTTTCCCGCGTGAACGGATTCGAGACCCGGCTGGTCGTGCCAATGGCTCGACGGGTCTCGGGCTCCTTCAGCCTCACGCATTTCAGGGCCATCGTGACGCCACCATTCACGGGCGGGCTCTTTCTGGGATCCGCAGCACTGGACTCGCTGACTGCGGGGCCGTTCGTCATCGACCACGATCAGGCCCTTGGGGTGACCGGCAGCCTGATCTACAGACCCGCGAAGCGGTGGTGGTCAAGCTGGCAGGTTCGCTACGATAGCGGCTTGGTTTCGAACCCCTCCGATCCAGTGGAGGTTGCCGCGGACCCCGATTACTTTGACCAGCTCCCATACGTCGATTTGCAGGCGGACCCTCCACGGATCCGCCCGCGCACGATCATCGACGCCTCGATCGGATACGAGCACTACCACGGAGATCGGCGGGCATGGGAGATCGCGTTCCAGATCTCGAATCTCACGAATCGAAGGGGGCTCTATAGTTTCCAGTCCGTGTTTGTCGGCACGAGGGTTGTCCAGCCCTTGACGGCCAGCGTCAAGCTACGGTTCTTTTGGTGATCTCGCTGCCTTCCGTACCATGGGCGAAACGTTTGTGTCGAGGTCGGGGCTCGGCCCAGGCCATTGAGTCCGGCACAGTTCAAGCAACTTCGCGCTGCAGGGGACCGCACTACTAGATGCCAGACCACAGCGATCGATTGGCTCGCTTGCGCAGGCGCCTGCGTGGCCGGTCGATGTATGTCTCGGCGCTCCCGAATATCCGCTACCTAACCGGCTTCACCGGCAGCGCCGGCCATCTATTGGTCGCGCCAGACGAGACCACGCTATTCACCGACGGCCGCTACCGGTTGCAGGCGAGCGAGCAAACCCAGGGGATCGACGTCGAGATAGCAAGCGGGGATTCCAGACCTGCCTTGGCGAAACGAGTGGTCGCTCTACGCTTGCGGCGCCTGTCTTTCGAGGCCAACCGCCTGGACTATGACACCTACGCGTTCCTTGACGGCAGCTTGCCGATTTGCCGGCTCGACCCCTTGCGATCGGTAGTTGAGACGATGCGAATGCGGAAGAGCCCAGCCGAGATCGAAGCGATCCGCAGTTCGGTGGAATTGAACTCCAAGGCGTTCGAAGATGTCTGCGCGCGAATCGGACCGGGGTGGACTGAGTCCCTCGTCGCCGCGGAACTGGAGTTCGCGATGCGCAGGCTGGGCGCGGAGGGGGCGGCCTTTCCGACGATCGTCGCGAGCGGGACGCACGGTGCCCTGCCACACGCCGAGCCGCGCGCTCGACAGCTGCGGGAGAAGTCTCTGGTCGTTGTCGACCAGGGTGCTATACTTGACGGCTATTGCAGTGACATGACCCGGATGATCGCTCTCGGCCATCCGGACGAAACGCAGACGAAGCTGTTCCACGCCGTCCTGGAAGCCCAAGTTGCCGCGATTGATGCGATCTGTCCAGGCGTGGAGTGTCGCACGGTCGACAATCGGGCACGGCAGGTGTTGAGAATGACGACTGTTGAAGGCATACGGCTCGATACCAAGTTCTCCCATTCGACGGGCCACGGAGTCGGGCTCGAAATCCACGAGGGGCCGCGCGTAGCTCCGAGACAGCGCCGCCGGCTCGAGACCGGCATGGTCGTCACGGTCGAGCCCGGTGTGTATCTCGAGGGTTTGGCGGGTGCACGGATTGAGGACGTGGTCGTTGTCACCGAGACTGGCTGTGAGGTGCTGACCAGAACTTCGCGCGAGCTCCGCGTGCTGTAAGGACCAGGAAGATAGATTCATGGCCAATCCCATCAGGCATCGCAAGGAGGTCGAGGAACTGGCGAAGATCCTCGACGAGAAGCGCTTGACTGAGATCGAGTACGAGGCGGGTGGCCTTCGCATTCGTGTCGCCCGCTTGGGCGCGCCAGTTGCGCCAGCTGCCACGGTTGCGCCGGAACCAGGGGCGCCCGTCATCTCTGGCGGTTCGGCGAAGGCTGCGGACGCTGGCCAAGTTGAAACCGACGAACAAGCCGGAATCACGGTGCGGTCTCCGATGGTCGGCACGTTTTACGTCGCGGCATCGCCCGATTCGCCGCCGTTCGTGGGGGTTGGCGACCGTGTTCGAAAAGGGCAGGTGATCTGCATCATCGAGGCGATGAAGCTGATGAACGAAATCGAATGCGAGCACGACGGCGTCGTCACCGAGATACTGGTCGAGAACGCCGAGGGCGTGGAATTCGAGCAGCCGCTCTTCAGGATCTCGGACGACTAGGGCTCCGCCGGGCATGTTCGAAAAGGTTCTTGTCGCGAACCGCGGGGAGATCGCCCTGCGAGTGATCGCGGCTTGCCGCGATTTGGGGGTCAGAACGGTTGCGGTCTATTCGACCGCAGACCGAGACTCGCTGCATGTTGCTCACGCCGACGAGGCGATCTGTATCGGCAAGGCGAAGAGTTCCGCCAGTTACTTGAACGTTCCTGCCATCATCAGCGCGGCGGACATCGCCGATGTCGATGCCATTCATCCGGGCTACGGTTTCCTCGCCGAGGATCCGAGCTTCGCGGAAATCTGCAGGGACTGCGGGATCCGGTTCATCGGCCCCAGCCCGGAAGCGATTCGGTTGATGGGCGACAAGGCCCAGGCCCGCAAGGCGGCCAAGGATGCGGGCATCCCGGTCTTGCCGGGCGCTGACGAGCCGTTGCGAACCGCCGGCGATGCCCGGCAATGGGCAGCCGAGACAGGCTTCCCAGTGATTCTCAAAGCATCGCGCGGCGGGGGCGGTCGAGGAATGCGCATCGTGCGCACCCCAAAGGACCTGGAAGCGGGATTTGATCAGGCCCGTTCGGAAGCGGCGGCGGCATTCGGCAGCGGCGAAGTGTACCTGGAAAAATTTGTGGACCGCCCCCGGCACATCGAGTTCCAGGTGCTCGGCGACGATCTGGGCAATGTCATCTCCCTGGGGGAACGCGAGTGCTCGATCCAGCGGCGTCACCAGAAACTGCTCGAAGAGGCACCGGCGAACGGATTCAGCGCCAAGGCTCGGGAACAGATGGGCGGGATTCTCTCCAAGGCCCTCGGTGAGATCCGGTACTCGAACGCCGGGACGGTTGAGTTCCTGATGGACGAGGCAGGGCAGCTGCACTTCATCGAGTTGAACGCTCGGATCCAGGTCGAGCATCCGGTGACTGAGGCGGTCTCGGGCGTCGACTTGGTAAGGAGCCAGATACGGTTAGCCGCCGGGGAGCCGCTGAGTGAGGTTCTACCGGGTCCTCCGGGAGTGAGCGGACACGCGATTGAATGTCGAGTGAACGCGGAGGACCCGGTGACATTCCGGCCTTCCGCCGGTCGAATCGAGAGGTATGCGGCGCCTGGTGGACTGGGTATCCGCGTCGACAGCGCCGCGTACTCGGGAGGGAGCGTCCTGCCCCACTACGATTCTTTGGTGGCCAAGGTCACCGCCCACGGAGCGAACCGCGAGGAAGCGATCCAGCGCATGAGGCGGGCGTTGTCGATGTACGTGCTGGATGGGATCAAGACATCGATACCGCTGCATCAGAGGATCCTTGATGAGCCTGCGTTCGTCGAAGGACGGTATGACACAAAGTTCATCGAGGAACTCGGACTCTAGCTTGGCCGGCAATGCCTCTGCCCGCGTGCCGGGCCGCGAAGACAGCTTGCCGCTCGTTGCCTGAGGTCATCGAACCGACCAGCAGTTCACGGTGTCCGCACCGCCCTGGACGGCTAGAGCCCCGACCAATCCTGGTTCCGGCTCGAGGTGATGCATGCTGCACTGTGCGTCCGGCCTCTGGTCACTGGAAATCACAGCGGGTTCCTGGCCCGGTGAGAACGCCACCTCGACCGACTTGAGACCCTTCGAGATCCCTTGGCCGATCATCTTCAAGTAAGCCTCCTTGCGAGTCCAGCACGCGAAGAACGCATCGAGTCGGTGGGCGGCAGGGATCCGTGCCAGGGCGCGAACTTCCCCCTGCGAGAAGAACCGCCGCGCCAGGCCTTCAAGATCTTCCAGTCTTCGCGGCGTCTCCAGGTCAATGCCTACTGGTGTCCTGGCAACTGCGATTAGCACCCGATCCCGTGAGTGCGACAGGTTGAAATGCAGAGGCGCGCTTGCGGGCCTTCCGGCCATCGATGGCTTACCGCTGGATCCGTAGGAAAACTCGATTTCCTGCGGCTCGTCGCCGAGATACGCCGATAGCAGCAATCTCAGCATGATTCGGGAGGCCATGAAGCGGCGGCGGGGTGCCGCGGCCATTGCGGTCGCGCGGGCGGACTCGTCACGGGAGAGCGGCGACGCCTCCGGGCTGACTGGATCCCGGACGAGGTCCAGCGAAGCGAGCCACACATCCACTGTGCGTTCCGGAAGCGCAGCTTCGCCCGGTCGCGGAATCGGTCGCGCGGAATAGCCGGACCCCATAGCTAGGACGATACAACACGGCCCGGAAGATCTCCTGCCCGTTCCGGCGTGCCGAGCCAGCCCCGCGCTCTTGGGCACCAGCAGGCGACGGCCATGATTCCACGAACTCGCGTCAGTCCGCCCCGCCGGAAGGGTTCCGCCGAAATTCCGTGAATCGTCGGCAGCGTCGAGATCAACCCGCCGCCGGGGCCCGGAGAGCTATTCCGGGCGCTCGACAGGCAGTGCGCTTGGCTTCTTGACGTCCACTGATCCGACGGACTCATGGTCCTCCCCAAGTGCCCTTGTTGCAATCTCCGAGCCGGGTGCCACATTCCTGACCGACCGCACGTGCAAGTCGCGTTGCGGGAAGGGAATCTCGACGCCCTCGCGCTTCAGGGCGGCGAAGATCTCGAAGTACAGCTGGCTGGCGATGACCCGCGGGGTGGACACTTGATTGGCCGTCCAGATCCGCAGGTCGAAATCCAGCGAGCTCTGGCCAAAGCCGGTGAAGATCACGTCCGGCTCCGGTTCTTCCAGGACATCGGGGTGGCCCCGGCCAACCACCATCAGGATGTCCCGGACATGTTCGGGGTTGCTGGCGTACGAAACCCCCAGCGGCACGTTGATCCGGACAATCCGGTCGTTTAGCGTCAGGTTCGTCACCTGTTGCTCGATGAATTCTGAATTGGGCACGATCATCACCACGTTGTCGTTCGTGCGGACCCATGTCGCCCGGGACCCGATCGTGACGATGTTCCCCTGAAGGTTTCCCACTTGCACCCGGTCACCGACCTTGACGGGTTGCTCAAAGAGCAGGATTAACCCGGAGGCGAAGTTCTTGGCGATGGTCTGGAAGCCCAGACCGAGGCCGATACCGAGAGCGCCGCTGAAGACGGCGATGCTGCCCACATCCACCCCGATCGCATGCACGCCGGTGAGTGCACCGAACGTGAACAGCGAATAGCCGACGATGCGCTGCAGGGCGAACTTGCGTCCCTCTTCGAGGTGCGTCCGGTCCAGGAATCGGACCCGGAAAATCCTGCTTGCCAGCTTGGTCGCGAACCAAAGGATGACGACCAGCAACACTCCCTTGATCACCATCTGCAGGGTGTCACCGTAGCTCTCGGTAGACAGGAACGGACTGTTCCAGAGGCCCATCAGAGAGTTCGAGAGGAATGTCAGGAGCGGCACATTCGGCGGCTCAGCCATCAGTAGCACGACCGCGATGGCTCCGACGCACCCGACGAGTGCCAGCCACTTCCACAACGCACGTAAGCGATTCATCGGCGCGAGTTTTCCGATTCAGGATAGTTGATCGCGGTGGGCCCGTCGAAAGAATGCGTGGTAACCTCTTTCCGCTCCGGCGGCGTAGCCGCGCCCTTGCTGCTGTTTCCGTTTGACCGATGCTCCGCATTGCCGTCACCGATCCAGCAGGGTAGGCTCTGGCTCTAGACCAACGCTTCCGGAGGAATCGTTGAACCAACCACACAGAATCACCAACTTGTTGCGGCAAAGGACCAATGTCCGGATTGGGCAATTCTTGAGTGTCCGCTTCTGATCGGGAGCCGCGGAGGGATTGTGCCCAGCAGGGACATCACGTTGAGCATCCAGAAAGCCGACCGTTTGGTGATCGTCGGAGCCGTGGTGCAGAAGCGCATGAAGCAGCGCGAAGTGGCCGCGGAAATCGCAGACGGGACGGCGGCGACTGCGTGGCGAGTAGCCAGTCCGGCATCCACCCCGTTGGCGGTGCATCCGGAGCCAAGAGGGGGCCCGGCTCCGGTTGCCACCCAAGAACCGGATATTTGATGATTGCCGGAAACCGGACACTTAAGCCTTGACCAGCATTGAACGCGCATGTCGCAACTTGCTAGATTCTATTCATGTCTCGCGCAGTCAAGGCGTTGTCCACGGCTATTGGCGTACTGATGCTAGCCACCTCCGCCTGGCCTTCGCCTGCCCAGTCCCCGGACGCCAAGCGGCCCAACATCATCTTCCTGCTCCTGGACGACATGGGCTATGCGGACATCGGAGCCTACGGAAACACATACCATCGCACCCCGACCATCGATCGGCTCGCGGCAGAGGGCATCCGCTTCACCAATGCGTATGCCGCCGCCCCGAATTGCTCGCCGACCCGGGGAAGCATCCTGACTGGCCGCTGGCCAGCCCGCACGGGCGTTACCCAATACCTGCCCGGCAATGTCCTGCCCTACGCCAGGATGTTGCAGCCCGAACTGCCGGTCGGGCTGCCGCTCGACGAGAAGATCCTTCCCGAGCCTCTGGCCAAGGCGGGGTATTCGACCGCCTGCGTCGGCAAGTGGCACCTGGGCGGGGGAGACTACCTTCCCGACCGGCGAGGATTTGGCGAGAGCTTCGGGTTGGGGCATCTTGGCCCCCGGACGATGTTTGCCCCGTTCCGGATTCCAGTGCCTGGCGCGACGGATGGGGATTACCTCACCGACCTACTCACAGACGCCGCCGAACGGTTCATCGAGCGGAACCGGGACACCCCGTTCTTCCTGTACATGTCCTACTACTCGGTTCACGCGCCGATCCAGGCGAAGCCCGAGCTGATCGACTCCTATGCTGGCCGCAACGATCCGAGCGGACGAAATTACGCCGTCTATGCCGCGATGGTCGAGGGAGTGGACCGCTCGGTCCAGCGCCTGATGGCCAAGCTGGAACACCTCGGACTTGACGAAAACACAGCAGTTTTCTTCTTCTCTGACAACGGCGGCGTGCCGCAGCGGGCCTTCAACGGCGGTTTTCGATCCGGCAAGGGATACATCTGGGAGGGAGGCATCCGGGAGCCGTTGATCGTACGCTGGCCGGAATCCATCCGACCCGGATCAGTCGAAGATACACCTGTGACCAGCGTCGACTTCTATCCCACGATTCTCGAAATGGCGGGTGCCGCGGACGTTTCCGGCCACACGAGCGACGGGGTCAGCCTGCTTCCCTTGCTCGAAGGGTCGGGAGCCATAGATCGGCCGGCGCTGTTCTGGCACTACCCCCACTATTCCAATGCCGGATCGGCCCCGATGGGCGCGATTCGAAAGGGCCCCTGGAAGCTGATCGAGTTCTTCGAGGACTCGCACGTCGAGATCTACAACCTCGAGACCGATCCTGCCGAGTCATCCGACTTGGCGAAGACCGACCCTCGACGGGCTCGGTTGATGCACGAGGAATTGGCCGCCTGGAGAGATTCCGTCGGCGCTCGGCTGGCGGTCCCGAACCCGGAATTCGATCCGGCCAGGGCGAGACAAAGGCGCGCTCTGCAATACAAGACCGAGTGGGATCCAACCGACCCCGTGCAATCGGGTCGCTGAGAGGCGCCATGTTCGGGGGCTCCGTGAGGTTGGGAGCGACCCTGCCCGACCTTCCGTGCCGGGTTCGGCGTGGTCCGATTCCCGGAACCCGGCCGTGGCCGGCGCTATTCGCCGCCCAGTGATTCCTCGAGGAAGTCGCGCATGGCGCGCCACGACCGACTGTCGGCCTTGGCGTCATAGACGGTGCCCATGTCGTGGTCATTGGCATCAGGATTGGTGAAGGCGTGCATTGCGTTGCCGTAGGCATGGATCTGCCAGTCCGCTCCGCCTTGAGTCAACTCGCTTGCTATCGCCTCGACTTCCGGCGGCTTTGCCATAGGGTCGTTCCATCCATGCAGCACCAGGACATTTGCCTGGATTCGCGGCTGTTCGAGGTTGTCCGGGCGGCCGAGAAGGCCATGAAAGCTGACCCCTGCGCGAAGCGCGGCACCGGTGCGGGCCAGATCAAGCACGCACATTCCACCGAAGCAATAGCCGATCGCGGCCGTGCGAGATTCGTCTACGCTATCGAGACCCTTGAGCGCGTCAAGAGCCAAGTTCATCCGGCGCTGCATTGTGGCGCGGTCCTCCACAAGCGGGGTCATCAGCTTCAAGTTCTCTTCCGGGCCGCTACCGATCACACCGTCTCCGTACATGTCGACCGCAAGCGCGACATAACCAAGCCCGGCCAGTTGAACCGCCTTTTGCAGTTCGAATTCCCCACAGCCAGCCCAGGTGTGGGCTACCAGCACTCCAGGGCGGGCCTCCGCGATGGATGGATCCCAAGCCATCTGCCCGCGGAGCGTTGTGTCGCCATCGCTGTATTCGAATGCACGCGTCTCAATTGCCATCGATTGCCTTTCCTGAGTTTCCGGCCCGGAGATTTGAGCGCGGACCTCGATTCCCATTATCCGTACGCGATAGGAGCCAGGCAACCGTGAGTCCATCGCGGGGCAAATCTACGGCCTCGTCCCCAACGGCGGTGATCGAATCCCGCAGGTGGCGCGGGTCGCGCTCGGGACCGCCCACCACCGGCCACCTCGTTGAACCTGCCTGAATTGCCTCGCATGAGTCGGCCCCAATGGCGACCCCGTACGCAACCGTTTGCGCTTGGCCGGTTGCCCGACCGTGAGAACCTTGCAGTCACTGATGCCCTTGTTTGCCACCCTGCATCCTTTCGTTACGCCGAGACCACGGAGACGGACAGGGCGGCATTCCGACCAGATTGGAAAGCGCCTGCACGCAATCTGGCCGGCTCGTGCCTCGCGCCGGCATGGGGCCTGGCGCGCAGCGATGTAAGCCCCTTGTTCCGTATGGGCAACGGATAGGGGTGCATCCCGGGTAGCCCATTCCACCGGCCGCGACTGGCCCGTCTCTTGCGCTTCGGGCATCGCGCTAGAATGACCGGGATGCCGCTAGTCGTCAACGGGGAAACGGTTGAGGACGTTGTCCTGAGTCGCGAGGCAGAAGCGATGCGCCAGCGCTTCGAACAGCTGACCGAGGAGCAGCGGCAACAGCCACAGTTCAGGCCGGGCGAGCTGGAAAAGACGGCGGTAGAATGGGCACGCGAAAATGTGATCGAGCAGGTGCTCCTGCGGCAAGCGGCGCTCACGGATGCCAGGCCGCTGGATCCCGATGCGGTCGAGACGAGCTTTCGCGAGATCATCGAGCGCCACGGAGGGGACCAGAAATTCGTGGAATCGGGCATTGACCCGGATCGGCTCCGGGCCGACATCCAGGCGCGTCTCAAGGTGGACCGATTGATCGCGGAGGTGACATCCAAGGCGAAGTCTCCCAAGCAGAAGGAGTTGGCGGACTTCTACCGTCGCAACAAGAGCCGCTTTCGCACTGAGGAGATGGTGCGCGCAGCCCACATCGTCAAACATGTCGAAAAGGGTGTCACGCAACAGCAGGCTCGAGACGCGGCTGAGTCGCTGTACGCGAAGCTCCAAGCCGGATCCAGCTTCGAAGAGATTGCCGACAGCCAGTCGGATTGCCCCGGCAACGGCGGCGATCTGGGATATTTCGGCCGGGGCAAGATGGTCACGGAGTTCGAGAACGTGGTCTTTGATCTGGACGTCGGAAGAACAAGCGGGGTCTTCCAGACGGTGTTCGGCTTTCACATCGCGAAGGTGCTCGACCGCAAGCCTGCCGGCTTTCGGCCGTTCAGCGCCGTCAAGAGCGATCTTGAGAAAGAGATCATGGATGAGCGGCGGACGAAGCTGCTCGAGGCCTATGTCGATCGGCTGCGGGAGTCGGCGAAGATCGAGGTTCCTCAACCGGACGATCGCTCGGAAGCTTGACAACCCGATCTCTCGATGCGCCGGTTCAACCGGTTTGGACCGGGTCCCGCTGGACCGAATCGATCCGATTCTTCCGCTCACGGGAGCCGCTCCCTCGTCGCGGGCTGAAGCAAGGGATGCCGGGCACGGCTGAGTCCGGGCGGGCGTGATAGAATCGCCCAAGCCGGTGCCGGAACAGTGCGACAACCTGGGTGCCAGCGCCACCTTCGCGGCGGATCCCAAGATCAGCCAGCCGTTGCGGATCCAGGGGCCTCATCCTTGCTGTGTCCCTAGCGTCGCGAGAGCGCGAAACCTAGCCGAATCCGAGAGCCTTTCCCTCCGGCGGCCGATTGCCAAGGGCGGCTCCACCACGGGAATGCAGAACGTCGGAGGCGGCCGCTTTCTCATGGGAACGGAAACCGATTTGGGATTCCCGGCGGACGGAGAGGGCCCAGTGCGGGAAGTCCTCCTTGATCCCTTCTATGCGGACATCACGCCCGTGACTGTTGAGTCCTTCGGCGAGTTCGTCAAAGCCGTTGGCTACAAGACCGAGGCGGAGCGCTTCGGTTGGTCTTTCGTTTTCCACAAGCAGTTGCCGGAGGATCGATACGCGTCGCTTGTCGACGACACCGTCGCCGGCCACGAATGGTGGTGCAAGGTCCGTGGCGCGGATTGGCTACATCCCGAGGGGCCTGATTCGAACGTCCGAGATCGCCTCGACCACCCCGTGACGCAGGTTTCCTACGCCGATGCGCTCGCCTACTGCCAATGGTCGCGCAAGCGCCTCCCCACCGAGGCCGAATGGGAGTTTGCCGCTCGAGGTGGCTTGGAACAGGCTACCTATCCCTGGGGCCAGGAACTTGAGCCAGGCGGTCGGCATCTGTGCAACATTTGGCAAGGGCGTTTCCCCGATGTCGATACCGGCGAGGACGGCTATCGCGGGACCTGCCCCGTCGACGCCTTTCCCCCGAACGGACTCGAGCTATACTCCGTCACCGGCAACGTCTGGGAATGGTGCCATGACTGGTTCCATCCGACGTACCACGTCACTGCCACGAAGACCAATCCGGCTGGCCCGCCCAGCGGGAGCGCCCGTGTGATGCGGGGCGGTTCGTTCCTTTGCCATGCTTCGTACTGCAATCGGTACCGTGTCGCCGCCCGGACATCGAATACGCCCGACAGCGCGACAGGCAATCTGGGCTTCCGCTGCGCCATGGATGTGTGATGCTCCCGCGACTGATGCCAACTAGGCGGTACCTCTCTCGTGGCGCAATCCGCCGCATCGGGTTGCTTACCTTCGTTCTTGCGCCGTGGTCCATGTCCCAAACGGCCGAGCCGCCGCCGGAGGCTCACTCAGACCCCGTTCCGGTCGAGCAGCCGCTACCGTATAGTCACAAGACTCACGTGGCATTGGGCTTGCAATGTCGTGACTGCCACCAGATTGCCGATCCGGGCTTTGCCGCGGGGTATCCCGCCGAAACGACCTGCATGGCCTGCCACACGGCCATCAAGACCGACAGCCCACACATTCAATTGCTGGCGAAACTGAACTCTGAAGGCCAGCCTGTTCCATGGAATCGGGTCTATCGCGTGCCCGATTTCGTGTGGTTCTCCCACGCTTCCCACGTGGACGATGCCTCGGTCGACTGCGAAGTGTGCCATGGTCCGGTGGCTCAACGAGACGCCCTTTTCCAGGAAAAGCCGACCACAATGGCCGCTTGCATGGACTGCCACGCCCGCAATAGCGCCCCGAATGACTGCGATCTGTGCCATGATCCGGGATAGGGCATGAAGTTGTGGTTCGGCGGGCCCGGTCCGCGGCCACACCCTCTCCGGGTGTAAGATGCGGCTCTCACTGCTGGGCTCCACCGGATCGATCGGGCGCGGCACACTCCAGGTCGTCCGAGAAATCGAGACGCCAGTTACCGTTGTTGCGCTCGCGGCCGGGCGGGACGTGGACGAGCTGGTCCGCCAAGCCCTGGAATTCCGGCCCGAGCTCATCTCGGTAGCCGACGCGCACGCGCTGGGGCGCCTGCGCAGCGCACTGAGCGGTATCAGCGGCTACGCACCGCGTTGCGTTTGCGGTCCCGATGGCATCCTTGCCGCCGCTGTCGATGTCGACTTCGATGTCCTGGTGTCCGCTGCCGTCGGTGTCGTTGGCCTGGATGCGACCTATAGGGCGGTGAAGGCCGGATGTCGCGTGGCTCTTGCCAATAAAGAGGTTCTTGTGGCGGGAGGAGAGCCGGTGATGGCGGCAGCGCGCTCCTCCGGCGCCGACCTGCTGCCAGTCGATAGCGAGCACAATGCCGTCCACCAGTGCCTGCGGGCGGGCCGCCGGGACGAAGTCGAGCGCGTCATCCTGACGGCTTCGGGCGGCCCATTTCGAACGATTCCCCGAGAGGATCTGGCGGCGGTTACGCCCGAGCGGGCGTTGCGCCATCCGACCTGGAAGATGGGCCGCCGGATCACCATTGATTCCGCCACGATGATGAACAAGGGCTTCGAGGTGATCGAGGCCTGCCGGCTGTTCGACTTGCAGCCTGAAGCCGTCGAGGTCGTCGTCCACCCGCAATCCATCGTCCATGCGATGGTCGAGTACCGTGACGGCTCCCTGATCGCGCAGCTGAGCCCGCCTGACATGAAGCTGCCCATTCGCTATGCGCTGGCCTATCCCGCTCGCGAGGCGAGTCCCCGGGAACGCATGGATTGGTCGCGTGTGCCAGAATTGAACTTTGAGCCACCGGATTTGGCAAAGTTTCCGCTCTTGGCTCTGGCCTACGAAGCCCTTCGCGTCGGTGGCTTGGCGGGCTGCTTGTTGAACGCGGGTGACGAAGTCGCGGTGGAGGCTTTTCTGGGTGGGCGGATTCCATTCCTCGGCATAGCGGAAATCGTCGAAGCGACGTTGGCCCGCAACTCGTCGCGTGACCCTTCGTCAATAGCCGGAGTTCTGGAGTGTGACCGCGAGGCCCGGGCGTACGCCTTGGATCTCGCGAACCGAATGGCGAACACCCGTGCAGTTCACTCCCATGCCGCCGCCGGCAAGCGCTGAATCCGGGCAAAACCGATGGTCAACTTCATTGTCGTTCTCAGCGTCCTTGTCCTGTTTCACGAACTAGGGCACTACGTCGCTGCGCGCTATTTCGGCGTCACGGTCGAATCCTTCTCGATTGGGTTCGGGCCGCGCATTCTTGGGATCAGGAAGAACGGCACAGATTTCAAGGTTTGCCTGTTGCCGTTCGGCGGCTACGTCAAGATGGCTGGCAGCACGATGGTTGGCCCTCCGACTGGTGATCCCGGCGAGCTGACCTCCAAGCCCCGCTGGCAGCGCTTGGTTATCGCCTCGATGGGACCGATTTTCAATTTCATCCTCGCGGTGGGATTGCTTGCCGGGCTTTACATGTACAGCTTCGAGCAGCCTGTGTTTCTCGACGAAGAGGCCCGGCTCGGGTATGTCCGGCCTGGCTCGCCCGCCGCTACGGCCGGTCTGCAACCTGGCGACGTCATCCGTTCGTTGGACGCCGCGTCGACGGCGACCTGGAAGGATCTCACGTTGAATGCGGCGATTGCGGCCCGGCGTGAGGTTGAAGTTGTCTACGACCGCAACGGGGTCCTGAAGAAGACCCGAATCCTGATCGAAGGGGATGACCAGATGCGGGAACCGGTGGACACGGGCTGGAGCCCGGCTCACCGCGTCAGACTGGGTTCCACAGTTGCCGGATCACCCGCAGCCCAAGCCGGATTGCGCTCAGGCGACATGCTCGCCAGCGTGGACGGTGTCGAGGTCGTTGCTGTGGAGCAGTTCATCCAGATGGTTGCCGGATCAGAGGGACGACGGCTCGAGATTTCCATTGACCGGGACGGTGAAAGGAAGATGTTTTCCGCTCGCGCAAACCTTGACGAGGCGAGCGGCAACTGGCGCTTGGGGGTGATGCTCGGGCCGCAATACGAATCGGTCAACGAACCGCTTGCCGCGGGGCAGGCCCTGGAACGCTCGATGAACGACAACTACGGCTACGCGGGGCTGATCCTCCAGACGTTGAAGAACTTGTTCCTCGGAAATCTCTCTCTCAAGACCCTGGAGGGTCCGGTCGGGATATACCGGCACACCCAGGACGCCGCCGCCTACGGTTTGGGGTCTCTGATCCAGCTCATGGCGCTGATCAGTGTCAATCTCGGCATCATTAACCTCATGCCCATTCCGGTTCTCGACGGCGGCCACATCGTCCTGCTGACAGTGGAATCCCTGCTGCAGCGCGACGTCAGCGAGGCCATGCGAAATCGAATCACCCAAGCGGGGATGGTGTTCATTCTGCTTCTGTTCGGAATGGTGATGTACAACGACGTAATGCGTCAGATCTTCTCCCCGTAGGCCTGCGCCGCTGACGCTGCTCCTGAAGGGGTGGAATTCGGCACGCCCGGCATGCCAGAATGGGAGCATTGGGAAGCAAGACCATGAAAAGCAGTTGGAAAAGCAAGCCGTTGCATCTTTGGATGTTCACCGCGGTCTTCGTGCTTTGCGCCTGGCCCGGCCAAGCCGCCGCGCAAACAAAGGTTGCCGTCATCAGCTTCCAGAATGCATTGCTTGAGACGGCCGACATGAAAAAGCAGTCCGCCGAACTCGAAGCCAAGTACAAGGACCGCCAGGATGAGCTCACCGAACTGTCCGCGGAGCTGCAGGAAATCCAGGCGCAGCTGGCAACCGCGGCCGGGGCCGGGGCCCAGGAGTTGCAGATCGAGGGGCAGCGCAAGCAGCGTACCGCCCAGCGCTTGACCGAGGACCTGCAGTCGGATGTGGAATTCGACCGCCAAAACATCCTCAACGGCGCGAGTGTTCGGATGCGGGATGTGATCCAGGATTTGCGCACGGAGCGCGGATTGGACCTGATCATCGACGGCGGGAGCATTCTCGCGGCCAGCGCGTTGATCGACCTCACGGCCGATGCCACGCGCGCTTACGACGAGAAGCACCCCGCGAACTGACCGCGGCCCAGACCCGGCCATGGATTTCCTCGGAGGCTATGGCACCAAGGGGGTGCTTGCCGAGCGCATTGTCAAGATTGTTCTCGTCAGCGTTGCCGTGACGGCTATGCTCGGGGCACTCTACTACGTATTCTTCCGCAACTGGCGCGAGGAGCGGTACGCGAAACGATTCTTCGAGCAGATCCGGGCCGAGCAGTACGAAGAGGCATACAGGTTGTGGGGGTGCTCCGCCGAGGAGCCCTGCCGCTACTACCCGTATGACGAGTTTCTCGAGGATTGGGGGCCGGACGCTCCGTACGGCAAGTTGAACGACTACTCTCTCGGGCGGTCCTACACCCAGCCGAACGGGGTGATCCTGCGGTACTCGATCAACGGCGAGGAAGGCGATCCGCTGTGGATCGAGCTCGCGCCTCCGAAGATCAACTTCGCACCGAACTAGCCCGGCGCGGCGCGCGGTTCCTTCAGACGCTGTTGACGAGTTCCCGCCACAGGGCTCTGTAGAACCGCAGGTAACGGTCTGGCTCGCAGCTCTGCGCGGTTTCGGCTAGCGTGTAGCGGCTGTAGTCGATCGACTTCAGCAGCCGGAACAGCTCGCGGTGCGGATAGTCGGGCAGGTCCCGGATATGCACGTTCCGGATGAAGCTCTTGAGGAGGTCGAACGCCTCCTTGATCGACCCGTCGCGGATATCTGTCGGATTCGAATTCCAGCAGATCCCGACCGACGGGTGGCCGCATCCGTCCATGATCGCCCGCATGACCTCCGGCTGTTGGGTGTCGCGACCGTGGACCTCGACCCAGATCTCGATGCCGAAGCGCTCCGCGTGGTCGCCACACGCCCGCAATGCCTCGGCGATCCGCTGCACCGTGACCTCTCGAGGCACATCCGGGGGCAGGCCGTTCGGGCGAACCTTGACACCCCAGCAGCCCAGGTCATGCGCGAGTTCGACGAATCGGCCAGTTTCCTCGACGTTTGCCCGCCGGACGGTCTCGTCCGGGGAATGGAATTCGCACGCCGACCCCAGGCTTAGCAGTCGCACCCGGCTTTCTTCGAATCGCTGCCGAACGCGCTCGACGTCCACCGGAGCCATGCCGGGCTCGACTCCGTGCCGATGCGTGCTACGGAGCTCGACGGCCTCAAACCTGGCTGCCTCGAGCTTCTCGATGATCGTGTCGATGTCCCACTCTCGACCGACGTTGTAGGTGACGAGTCCCAATCTCATTGCTGTGCCTCTCTTTCCCGCTCCGGCATCGTCGACCCGACCGTGCCCGCTCCATTGTTGCAGACAGGATCTCGAATTCCCCCGCCAAACGGGCCTGTTCGTGGACCACGGGCCTTCTTCGAACGCTGTTGATCGCGTTGTCCGAGCCTTATCGCACTCGATTCGCGCGCCTCAAGGCACTATCTGTTGTTGATCACAAGAAACTTCATACAAAATATTGTGAACCGCCTAGTTTTCTTCGGGCAATTTGAATTTCTTCTTGACAGGGCCGTGGTCGGGGTTCGACAATGTGGTGGTCAGATGTGGACAGAAATGTTGCAAAGTGATCAAAAGTGGTCAAAATGGCTTTGCCAGGGCTCACGTTTGTCGCATTGCTAGGAAATGCAGGCGATGTTCCGCGGAGTCCAGACAGGAAACGTCGACGACAAGGGTCGTTTGAAACTGCCTGCGTCGGTGAAACGCCGGCTCAAGGATCTCTACAGCCAGTTGGACATTTTTGTAACCAGCCTGGACGGCGAGACGGTGAAAGTGTTCCCTATCAGGGAATGGGAACTGGTCGAAGACCGGCTCGCTGACAAGTCGAAGAGCTCTGACCAAGCCCAGACCGGCGCCGTAAAGAACAGGATTCTGTTCCAGGCGAACCGCTTCGGAGCCGAGGAGACCCTGGACGGCCAGGGGAGGCTGCTTGTGCCCTCGGCGCTGCGGGAGTCCGCGGACATGAAGGGCGCGGTCAAGATCCAATGGCAATCCAATCACATGCTCGTGATGAGCGAGGCCCGCTACAACGACGCCGCCGAGCAGAACATGCTGACCGCTGATGACTTGGCCCACGCTGCGGATTTGGGGTTGTGATGAGTTCCGCCCAGCAGCACTTTCCGGTAATGGCGGACGAGATGGAGCAGTATCTGCTCGCGCCCGAGAGCCAGCGACCCGAAGGCGCCTATTGCGACTGCACAGCGGGTTCGGGCGGTTATGCCCACAGGATCCTCAGCCGCGTGGCCCGCCGCACGCTGGTTCTAATCGACCGGGACCGGGCGGCCCTGGACCGCTGTCGGCGCCGTTTCACTGGATTCGGCGACCGTGTGCGGTACTTCCACGGCGGCTTTTCACGGATCGGAGACGCCGTGAGCGGATCGGGGCCACTAGCTGGGATTGTCGCGGATCTCGGACTGTCGCTTAAGCAGATCAACGATCCCGGGCGGGGGTTCAGCCTACGGTTGGACGGGCCCCTGGACATGCGCTTCGACTCGACCCAGGCATCGCGTGCCGAAGACTTCGTCAACCGCGGAAGCGAATCCGAGCTGGCGGACCTGCTGTATCGGCTTGCCGACGAGCACCATAGCCGGCGCATCGCGCGGGCGATCGTGAGAGCCCGGCCCATCCGGAACACGCTGCACCTGGCTGAGACGGTCTCGGCCGCCGTTCCACGGCGTCAGCGAAGCCGAATCCATCCCGCCACCAAGACCTTCCAGGCCCTCAGGATGGCGGTCAACGACGAGCCGGGCGAACTGGCCAGGCTGCTGGATGCTGCTCCGCGCCTGCTCGCGCCAGGCGGGCGCTTCGTGGTGGTTAGTTTCCACAGCGGTGAGGACCGCATGGTGAAGCACTCCTTCCGAAGCCAGGCCGGAACTGGAGTCTACAGGCTCATGACCCGCCGGGTGGTACGCCCCTCGGCAACAGAGGTGGACCTGAACCCGCCCAGCCGGAGCGCCCGCTTGCGGGCGGTCTGCCGGACTCGGCAGGAGTTCACCCAATGATAAGGATCGGTACACATGGAGAAGGAAAATAGACCGAACGCGCCGCTGCCGGAACCGGGCCAGTACGGCTGGAGCAAATCCTCCTTGCCCCAGCAAGTGCTGCGCAACAGGCCGAGCGGCGGCGCCATTCCACGGCACCCTCCATCGACGCGAGCCGCGTCGATGGAGGGTGCCGTGCTGTACCAGAAGAGAATCGACAACAGTGGCGTCCGCTACAGGCACGACCCGCGCGACCGGGACGCCATGCGAAGGCAGATCAGCTGGGGGCTGTTTGTCGTGTTTCTGCTTGTCGTGTGGTTCGCGCCGCGCCTCTGGGTGCGGCACTTGGGATATCGAGAAGCTCAGCTGACGGAGTCGATCGCGCAGCTGGCCTTGGTCCGTGACCAGTTGAAGGTCGAGCGAGGCCGGCTCCAGGACCGCCGGCTGATTGCGGCGCGGGCGGAAACGGAAGGGCTCCAGGAGACCGACGAGGGCAGCTACACGTGGTTCGCCCCTCGCCCGGTCGATTCAGGCTCGAAAACCGCCGTCGCGCTGCTGATTGACAGAAAGGAGTAGGGAAGCGTTACCGCCCAGACGGTGACCCGGATCCTGGACCGATCAGGAGGAGCGGAGTCATAGGTCAGCGATTGCGCGCGTGTCTCTCATGAGCAAGACCGGGCGAAGGAAGCAACGATCCGCGCGCGCGCACGAGAGGGCCTTGCCCAGGAACAGCCTGAGCAAGCATGGTCGCGTTCGTATCCGCGCGGTCGTGCTCGGCGCGATTTTCTGGGGCTTGCTCGTGGTCTCGCGCTTGCTGCAGCTGCAGGTTCTTCAGGCCGACGACTTGTCCGAGAAGGCGGTCCGGCAGCAGCAGGCCACGGTCGACATTCCCGCCCGGCGCGGCGCCATCCTTGACCGTCACGGCCGGGAACTCGCCTTGAGTACCCCGGCCGAATCGATCGGTATTTTCTCCGACGAGGTCGTTGACCCCAAGGCCTTGGCCGCGACGCTCTCGGAAGCGTTGAACATGCCTCAATCCGTGCTGGATGAGCGGATGACACGGGGCGGATTCCAGTGGCTCAAGCGGTTTGCGACGCTTGCCGACGAGGAGCGCGTGCGTGCCCTGGACCTCGAAACCCTGCACTTCGAGAAGGAGAGCAAGCGCTTCTACCCGTACGGCACGGTAGCCGCGCACGTGCTCGGCACCGTCGGCATCGACCACCAGGGCCAAGCGGGCCTGGAGCAGCGTTTCGATTCCGAGCTGCAAGGTGACCACGGCCAGGGCCTGTTGCAGTACGACGCCCGGCAGCGGCGCTATGGCCGCCAGGTGATTGCGCCGGCCGTCGCCGGCAGCGACCTGGTCCTGGACCTCGATCTCGACCTGCAGTCACTCGCTGACATGGAGCTTGCCAATGCGGTCGAAAAGACGCAATCGCGGGCCGGCACCATCGTGCTCATGAAGCCGGACAGCGGCGAGGTTGTGGCCATGTCGAGCTGGCCGTGGTTCGACCCGAACAATCTCACGCGCAGCGAGCAGGATCTGGAGAACCTGCGCAACTTTGCGGTCAGCTACATGATCGAGCCAGGCTCGACCTTCAAGGTCCTCACTGCCGCCGCTGCACTCGAAGAGGGCCTGGTCACGACGGCCGACGTCCTGGATTGCGAATTGGGGGGCATCTGGATCGGGAGCCGCCGGATTCGCGACCACAATCCGTTCGGCTTGCTCACGATGCCGGAGGTGCTCATGAAATCGAGCAACGTCGGCATCATCAAGATCGGCAGCCGCCTGGGCGAGCAGCGGCTGCACTCGTACATCAAGCGGTTCGGGTTCGGCGCCGCAACGGGCGTCGGTCTCCCAGGCGAGGTAGCCGGCTTGGTCCGTCCGCCGCACCAATGGAGCGCGTCGTCGTTCGCGTCCCTCTCGATGGGACAGGAAATCGGGGTGACGGCTCTCCAGATGGCGCGACTGTTTGCCGTCGTCGCCAATGGCGGAACGCTGGTCAGCCCGCGGATCGTGCGTGCTTTGCGCCCGAACGGGGGAAGCGAGATTGAGTTCGAGGCCAAGCCGGGAGTGAGAGTGCTCAGCCCCGATACCGCGGCCACGATGCAGGCCATCCTCGAACAGGTCGTCGAATCCGGGACCGGCCGCTTCGCCCAGATCCAGGGATATCGCGTGGCCGGGAAGACCGGCACCGCGCAGATGATCAACACGGTGTCGCGGTCCTATGTGGACGGTGCGTACCTGGCCAGCTTCTGCGGGTTTGCACCCGTCAACGACCCGGCCCTCGTGGGGGTCGTCATGTTGTACGACCCTCGCGGGGAGTTCTACTACGGCGGCCGCATCGCGGCGCCGGTGTTCTCGTCCGTCATGCGCCAGGCGCTTCGGCAACTCGACCTGCCGCCATCGAAGGGTCTCCCGCAGTATCCGCCGGCTGTGCCGACGGATTTCCCGGATCGCATGCTGGCGGACTTTGTCGAGGGCTCTGCCGCCGTGCCCGTCGGCCAGCAGTTGCTGGCGGCTGTCGCCGACGGGCCGGCGTCCACGCCCCTCCAGACGGAAAGCGAAATGGCTTCGCCGCAGGAGGCCGCTCACCCTGATGGGAGCGGAGGCCGTGGGCAGTTGGCGCGCGAGGCGCCGGACCCGCCGGCCGAAACCGTGCCCGAGATGCTGCCGGTGGTGGTTCCGGACCTGCTCGGCCTGACCATGCGTGAAGCGTTCTCGCTTGCCACCAGTCTCGGCATCAAGGTCGCTCCCAATGGCAGCGGAGTGGCGTACAAACAGTCTCCCGAGCCCAACGAGGTCTTGGCGCAGGACCAAGTCTTGCAACTCTATTTCGGGCTAGCCCCGGTCGCCCCGTCCGCAACCGAACCTGGCGCGAAGGCAGATGGCGGATGAGGCTCGAAAAGATGCTAGAGGGATTCGCAGCGGAAGCCGTGCCGCCGATCGAGGTGACGGGACTGCAGTACGACTCCCGGAAGGCGGGACCGGGAGAGGCGTTCTTCGCCTTTCCCGGCGAGCGCGTCGACGGGCACGCATTCGTGCCCAACGCACTGGCGGCGGGCGCGGCGGCCATCGTGAGCGAGCGCCTGGCGCCGGATGGAATGGAATCGCGCTGGGCTCGCGTCGGGCACGGGCGGCGAGCCCTGGCTCACGCCGCCCTGCGCTTCTACGGCCGTCCGGACCGCACACTGAGCGTCACGGCGGTAACCGGCACGAACGGAAAGACCACCACCGTGCATCTCATTGACTCGCTGTTGCGTTCGGCGGGCAAAACGACTGCCCTCCTCGGCACGATCGAGCACCGCGTCGGGCCCTTCACCGAGAAATCCATCAACACAACGCCGGAGTCGCTCGACATCGTCCGGTTCCTCGCGCGCCTTCGTGACCTCGGCGGCACCCACGCCACGATGGAAGCTTCGTCCCACGCGCTGGAACTCGAACGGATTCGCGGCCTTGAATTCCACACTGCGGTCTTCACGAACCTGACCCCGGACCACCTCGATTTCCACGGCGACATGGAATCCTATGCGGCGTCCAAGCGCCGCCTGTTCGAGGGAGCCGGCGCCAAGCCTCCGCGCTTTGCAGTCGCGAATGCCGACACCGAGGCCGGTAGGAGCCTCCTGCGGATCGGAAAGTCGGAAGCGGTCTCGTATGGCCTTTCTGTCGATGCCGATGTGAGGGCCCGGCAGGTGCGGTCCGGCTCGACCGGGTTGCGCTTCGAGGTGGACACGCCTGCGGGTCCGATTTGTGCCGAGGCACCCCTTGTCGGGGACTTCAACGTCCAAAACCTGCTGGCGGCTATCGCCGCCGTCCAGTGCCACGGCATGTCGGTTTCCCAGATCGAGGTGGGTCTCCGCGAGGTCGAGTCCGTGCCAGGCCGGTTCGAAGTGATCGACGAGGGCCAGCCATTCTTGGTGATCGTCGACTACGCTCACACCGCGGACGCGCTGGAGCGGCTGATCGAAGCGGCAAGGGCGATTGCGAACCGCAGCCACCCTCCGGGCCGGGTCCTGGTGCTGTTCGGCTGCGGCGGGGACCGCGATCGGACCAAGCGTGCGCCAATGGGCCGCATCGCCGGTCGACTGAGCGATTTCGCATTGCTCACGTCGGACAATCCGCGCGGCGAAGATCCCCTCCAGATTATTCGCGAGGTTGCCAATGGCCTGGAAGGCGGCGCCGCGCATTGGACCCTGGAGCCGGATCGACGGGCCGCTATCGGAGCCGTCTTGGCCGAGGCCCGCAGGAACGATGTCGTGCTCGTTGCCGGCAAGGGTCACGAGACGACGCAGGTGATTGCAGACGGGCGTGTGGAATTTGACGACCGGGTTGCAGCGCGTTCCGCGTTGCACCAGATGGGGTATGCGAACCAGTGATTGTGCAGCTGTCCCAGATTTGCCAATGGCTGGAACTGTCCCCGGGTAAAGCCGTGGGTGAGGCTTGCGGCTATTCCATAGACTCGCGCACGGTCCAGCCAGGAGAGCTGTTCTTTGCGATTCGCGGCCCAACGCATGACGGTCACGACTATGTCCTGGAAGCGTTTCGTCGTGGCGCGGTGGCTGCGGTGGTTCGGGCTGGCTTCGATGCCAAGGGTGCCGGGTGCCTGTTGCGAGTCGACGATCCTGCGGCGGCGCTGCGGGCCGTTGGGGCGCAGGCCAGGCGGGAGTGGGGCGGAACGGTGATTGCCGTCACCGGTAGCAGTGGCAAGACCACTACCAAGGACGCGATCGCGACACTGCTCGAAGATCTCGTGCCCGTCGCGAAGTCCGAGGGCAACCTCAACAACGAGTACGGGTTGCCCCTGTCGCTGCTGAGGGTTCCTTGCGAGGCGCGCGTGGCCGTTGTGGAGATCGGCATCAACCACGCGGGTGAGATGCGGCCGCTCGCCGAACTTGCGGCCCCCGACATCGCCGTAGTCACGAATGTCGGTTCGGCGCATCTGGGGAATTTCGCATCGGTCGACGAGATAGCGGGAGAGAAGCGTGGACTCGTCGAGGCCCTCCGGAAGGGTGGAACAGCCGTCCTGAACGCCGATGACCGGCGCGTGAGCGAGTTCCGCGAGACGCACGACGGTCCCGCCTTGACATTCGGGATCGAGCGGCCTGCGGATGTTCGGGCCGTCGATGTCGTGGAACTGGGAGCCAAAGGCGTCCGTTTCAGCGTCTCCGGGCAGAGCATGACCACCTTGATGCCCGGTCGCCACAACGTCTACAACATCCTCGCGGCAGTTGCCGCGGTCAAGCCGCTCGGATTCAGTTCCGGCCGCCTGGGTGCCGCGGTCGGTCGGTTGCGACCCTCCGCGATGCGCGGCATCGTCCACCAACGCGGGGGGGTCACGTTGATCGACGACTGCTATAACGCGAATCCACCGGCGATGGCGGCGATGCTGGATGTCTTGCGCCGGACGCCAGGCGCGCGGCGCATCGCCGTGCTGGGCGAGATGCGCGAACTGGGCGCGGCCTCGCGCGATCTGCATCGCCAGGTCGGCAGGGCCGTTGCGGACGCAGGGATCAACCACTTGATCGCTGTGTGCGGCGATGCGGCGGAAATCGCGCGTTCCGCGGGTGGGGTTTCCGAGTTCTGCGAAAGTCCCCGCGACGCCGCGAGAGTCTTGGCCGGAATGGTCAAGCCGGGTGACGTCGTGCTCCTCAAGGCCTCGCGCGGGGTCGGGCTCGAGGAAGCCCGGGACGGGCTGCTCAAGGCACTTGGGCAACCAGAAAGGACTGCAGTGTAGCCGCCATGCTGTACCAGTTCCTCTTCGAGCATCTGTACCCGTTTCTTAGCCCCCTGCGGGTGGTTGGCTATATCACCGTTCGCTCCGCGCTGGCTACCCTGACTGCGCTCGCGATCGGACTGATCCTCGGACCGTGGCTCATCCGCAAGCTCCAGCAAGCCCAGATTGGGCAGTACATCCGCGAGGAAGGACCGCAATCACATCAGGCCAAGGCCGGCACGCCGACCATGGGTGGGCTGCTGATCTGCTTTGCGGCGATCGCGCCCACGCTGCTGTGGGCGGACTTGGCCAACCCCTACATATGGACTGCCTTGCTGGCTATGGCGGGTTTCGGCGCTGTCGGCTTTATCGATGACTACAGCAAGATTTCCAACAAGCGAAACCTCGGCCTGCGCACGTGGACAAAGTTCGCCATGCAAGGTGGCATGACGCTGGTGATTTGCTACCTGCTCTTCGTCCTGAACAACCGCGGGCACTACGCGATGGAAATCACCCTGCCGTTCTTCAAGGACGTCCGGCCGGACCCGGTGATTCACGCGCTCACGGTGCATCCGCTGACCCTCCCGTTCGCATACATCCTGTTTTTCGGATTCATTTTCTTGGTTCTGGTGGGTTCGACCAACGCGGTGAACCTCACCGACGGACTGGACGGGCTGGCGATAGGGCTGGCGATCATTTGCGTGGGTGCGCTCACAGTGCTGGTCTACATCTCGGGACACAGCGAGTTGTCCAGCTATCTCGACATACCCAGCGTCCCGCTCGCCGGGGAACTGACGATCTTCTGCGCCTCGATCGTCGGTGCGAGCCTCGCGTTTCTCTGGTACAACGCACATCCGGCGCAAATCTTCATGGGAGACGTCGGCTCTCTCAGCCTTGGCGGAGCGATCGGCACGGTGGCCGTGCTCGCGAAGCAGGAGATTGTCCTGCTCTTCATCGGAGGCATCTTCGTGATCGAGACCCTGTCCGTCATTGGGCAGGTTGCCAGCTTCAAGCTGACCGGCAAGCGGATCCTCCGCATGTCCCCCTTGCACCATCATTTCGAGCAGATCGGCTGGCCTGAATCGAAGGTGATCGTCCGTTTCTGGATCGCCGGATTTGTCTGGGCGCTCCTGGCTATCAGCACGTTGAAACTGCGATGAAGTTGGAAGGCAAACGCGCGCTCGTCATCGGCCTCGGCAAGTCCGGGCTCGCCGCCGTGCGATTTCTGGTCGCGAGGGGCGCGATCGTTGCGGCCGCCGACCTGCGGGCCCGCGCCGAGTTGTTCAGGGCAGTGGAGGCGCTTGCGAAGCTGCCAGTTAGCCTGCACTTCGGCGCGCATCCGGACAGCCTGCTCCTGGAACAGGACCTCATCGTGCCTTCTCCAGGGGTGCCCTGGAGTCTTCCCGGTCTCGCCCTTGCCCGTCGCAGCGGAGTGAGCGTGTGTGGGGAACTGGAGATCGCTGCGGCCTCGTTGCAGGGCCGCGTGATCGGCGTCACCGGCACTAATGGCAAGACCACGACGGCATCGCTTATCTGGCATGTCTTGCGGCACGCGGGCGTTCCCGGCGCTCTTGCAGGCAACATCGGCACTCCCGTCCTCGATGTTGTCGACGACTCGCGTCCCGACCATTGGCACGTGCTGGAACTGTCGAGTTTCCAGCTGGAAGCGAGCCGATCGTTCCGCTGCCACATCGCCGCTGTCCTGAATGTGACGCCGGACCACTTGGATCGCCATGCTGGGTTTGCCGCGTATGCTGCCGCGAAGGCGCGGATCTTGCGGAACCAGACACCGTCGGACGCTGCCGTGCTCAACGCGAATGATGCCCTGTGCGTCGCCATGGAGCCGCTGGCGCGGGGCAGGGTGGTCCGGTTTGGAGTGGATTGCCGCGACGGATTATCCGCTTGCGCGCAACACGGCCGGATCCGCTTCGAGGGCAGGGACGTTGTCGGAACCGACCTGCAAATCAAGGGCGCGCACAATCTCGAGAACGCCCTGGCAGCCGTCGCTGCCTGCGCTCTCGCCGGTGCCGACCTGGCTGCCATCGCGGAAGCTCTGCAAACGTTCCGCCCCGTGTCGCACCGGCTCGAACTCATCGCCAACGTTCGGGGCGTGGCCTACTACAACGATTCCAAGGCTACCAACGTGGCAGCTGCCGTGCGGGCCTGCCGGTCGTTTCCGTCCGGGCTATGGGCGATTGTCGGAGGTCGTGACAAGGGTTCGGATTTCGGTCCGCTGGCGGCGGTGCTGCGGGGCAGGGCGAAGGCCGCGCTTCTCATCGGGGAAGCCGCGCCATTGATCCGGCAGGAACTAGACGGCTGCGTGGAGACTGTCGAGGCGGGAACGCTCAAGGAGGCGCTGGAGTTCGCCGCCGGACGGGTAGAACGCGGTGACACGGTCTTGCTTGCTCCGGCCTGCGCCAGCTTCGATCAGTTCGAAGACTACATCGCGCGCGGCGAGGCGTTCCGTCGACTCGTCGGGGAGTTGGAGGGATGAGATGCCGTTGATGCTCTGCTGCGACAGGATCTTGGTGTGGATCATTCTCTCCCTCACCCTTTTCGGGCTACTGATGGTGTATAGCACGAGCGCGGTCGCTCCCCAATCGAGCTCGCTCTACATCGCCAAGCAGCTGGTGGCGGCCGTGATCGGTTTTGCGGCGATGTACGGATTGATGTTCTTCGACTACCGCTGCCTTCGAAACCCGAGAGTTGTGTACGCCGTGCTGGCCGCGTGCGTCTGCCTGCTCCTGATTGCGATGGCCCTCGGCACAGGAGCCAACACTCGGCGATTCCTACGTTTGGGCCTGCTATCGCTGCAGCCATCGGAGTTGGCCAAGCCGGCAGTCATCCTCTTCCTGGCGTACTTCCTCGAGCGCAATCGTGACCGAATGGACCGCCTTGCGTCCCTCGTCACGCCCGCGATCGTGGTCGGAATCTTCGCCGCACTGATCTTGGTAGGCAAGGACTTTGGAACGACGTTCTGCCTGGTGGTTATCGCCATGGCGATGCTGTTCATCGCCGGAGTGCCGATCTTCTATTTTGCCTTGGGCACCGTGCCAGCGATCCCGGTGTTCTACTTCGCTGTGTGGCAGGTCGAGTACCGCCGCGAAAGGATTCTCGCATTCCTCAACCCGGAAGCGGATCCGCTGGGAAGTGGCTTTCAGGTCCTGCAGTCCCAGATCGCCGTCGGGTCAGGGGGGTTATTCGGGAAGGGCTGGATGGTCGGCAAGCAAAAGATGCTATTCCTGCCCGAGGCCCACACTGACTTCATCTATGCCACGGTGGGCGAGGAACTCGGACTGATCGGGACGTTGCTGCTGGTCATCGCGTTCTGCCTGTTCCTGTGGCGGGGACTGCGCGCGGCGCTCGGTGCCCCAGACCTGTTCGGCGCGTACCTGGCGAGTGGCATCACCGCCATGATCGTCAGTCAGGCGATGCTCAACATGGGCGTTGCCCTCGGATTGCTGCCTACCAAGGGCATGCCCCTACCCTTCATCAGCTATGGCGGTTCCTCGCTGATCACAGTCCTGGCCTCCTCGGGAGTGCTGCTAAACGTGAGCCGATTCGGACGATGACTGGAGAAGCCATGCCAATCAAGCGCGTCATCATCGCCGCAGGTGGAACTGGCGGGCACGTGATTCCCGCGCTCGAGGTAGCTGGCGTGCTGCGGGCCCGGGGCTGGGAATGCGCCTTCGTCGGAACGCCGAAAGGCTTTGAGAATCGTCTGGTGCCGCAGGCGGGATTCGAACTCTACCATGTGCCGATCGGGTCCCTGAATCGGGTCTCGATGCGGCGCAGGCTGGAAACATTGCTGTACGCCCCGTGCGCGTTGGCGGTCATGCTCGCGCTCGTGCGCCGGTTACAGCCGCTGGCGGCACTCAGCCTCGGGGGGTACTCGTCGGGCCCGCTGGTCGTGGCTAGCGCACTGCTCGACTTGCCCTTGGTCGTGATGGAACCGAACGCCCGAGCTGGCCTGGCGAATCGTCTGGCGGCCCCGGCAGCACGCCTGGCGCTCTTGAGTCACGGTCAAGCTGCGTCGTACTTCCGGTCGGGTACGTGCTTCCTGACGGGCATGCCGGTGCGTGGCGAGTTTTTCCGGACTGCGCCCAGGCCCAAAGGGTCACCGTTTACCGTTCTGATTCTCGGCGGCAGCCAGGGGGCTGCCCGGTTGAACCGCGCGGCCGTGGATGCTGCCCGAACATGGCAGGCCCAAAGTGCCAGGCCACCGCGCCTTGTGCACCAAACCGGCGAGCGCGACCACGCGACGGTTGCTGCGGCATACGCCGAGATCGGCATCGAGGTGGAGACCGCCGTGTTTTTTGATGACATGCCGGAGCGATTCGCCCAGGCGGACTTGGTGATCTGCCGCGCCGGTGCCTCTGTGATAGCCGAATTGTGCGCCGCCTGCAAGCCCTGCGTGCTGGTTCCGCTTCCGCACGCTGCTGACGATCACCAGCGTGCGAACGGTGCGGCCTTGGCGAAGGCCGGCGGGGCCGTGTTGGTGGAGGACACCGAATGGACGGGACAGCGGATGGTCAGTGAAATTGCCTCGCTGCAGGCGAACTCCGGACGTCTGGACGCCATGGCGAAGGCGCTCGCGCCGCTGGCGCGCGGGCAGGCGGCCCGGGATGCCGCCGACGCCGTGGTCGCCGCGGCCAGGGCGGCGGGAAGGATTCAGTAGCGATGCTCTTCAGCCAGGGTGCGTTCCGCAAGCGGCGGCTCCACTTTATCGGAATCGGTGGGATTGGCATGAGCGGAATTGCCGAGATCCTGTTGAACCTCGGGTACACCGTGACCGGTTCCGACCTCCGGGGCTCCCCCGTGATTGAGCGGCTGCTCGACTTGGGCGCGAGTGTGCATATCGGGCACGCGAAAGAGCATCTTGGCGACCCGGAAGCGGTCGTCGCCAGCTCAGCGATTCCTGCGGACAATCCGGAACTGGCTGAGGCCCGGAAACGCAAGCTGCCTGTGATTTCGCGCGGCGAACTGCTCGCGGAACTGATGCGGGTCAAGTACGGAGTGGCCGTTGCGGGCAGTCACGGCAAGACCTCGACGGCCTCCCTGTGCGCAGCCGTCCTCGGAGCCGGTGCCAAGGATCCCACGGTGGTGATTGGTGGACGCGTCGCAACGATGGGCTCGAACGCGCGGCTGGGCAAGAGCGACTATCTGCTCGTCGAGGCGGACGAGTCGGACGGCTCGTTCCTGGCACTGGATCCGATCATCGGGGTCGTCACCAACATCGATCGCGAGCACATGGATCATTACGGTTCGATCGAGCGCCTGATGCAGGCCTTCGAAGACTTCGCCAATAACGTGCCTTTCTACGGCGCAGCGATCGTTTGCGCCGACGACCCGCTCGCGAAACGCCTGACTGACCGGGTCCGGCGGCGCTGCCTCACCTACGGCCTTCACGCCGTCTCTCCGGACGCCGATGTCGTTGCCGACGACGTCCAACTCGGCCGTGGCATGGCGACCTTCAGGCTCCGGCGCGGCAGCAAGGATCTCGGGAGCTTCCACGTTCAGGGAGTGGGCCTGCACACCGTCCGCAACGCCATGGCCGCGATTCTCGTTGGCCTGGAGCTGGAAGTTCCTCTCGAGCTCATCCGGAGCGGGCTGGCGGACTTCGATGGTGTTGACCGGCGCTTCCAGCAGCGCGGCACGGAGGGCGGCGTGACGGTCATCGACGACTACGGCCACCACCCCACTGAAATCCGCACGACGCTGGCGGCGGCGGCCTCGTGCGGCTATCGCACAGTCAACGTGATCTTCCAGCCCCACCGATACAGCCGCACCAAGGACTTGGAGGAAGAGTTTGCGGGGTGCTTCGCTGACTGCGACCGTCTCTGGGTCGTGGACATCTATTCGGCGGGCGAGGACCCTCTGCCCGGGGTCTGCAGTCCTGGCCTTGTGGACAGGATCCGCCATGCGGGGCACGCCTGCGCGACGTACTGCAGTTCGATGCAAGACGCCGTCGAGCAGGCGTTGGACCAAACGGCGGCGGGCGATGTCCTGATCACGTTCGGCGCGGGCAATATCTGGATGGCGGGCGAGGAGTTCCTCAAGCGAGCGCGAACCCGGGGTGAGGACTCGGCGGGCTCGTGCGCGGGAGTCGGTGCGCCGGCGTCACCGAAGGAGGCAAGACAGCTTTGAGAGTCACTGAAGGAAGCATCACGCGGGTTGACGATTCGGCCGCCTACCTGCGTGTCCCGCGGCCCCTGAAGGCCGTCAGCCGATGGAAGCCGAGCGAGATGTTCAAGCGCCGTGCCATCCGACTCTCCGGTTGGGCCGTGCTGCTGTGCTCGGGACACTGGATTCTGTACTCCGTCCTGCTGCAGACCGCCCCGTTCCGGGTCGACCTTCAGCAGGCAAGCTGGCAGGTGGACGGCCTGTCCGTGGTTCGCGACGACGAGGTCAAAGCGCTGTTCGAACAGGATTTCGGCCGGAGCATGGTGGCTGTCGATGTGTCCGAGCGGCTGGAGCAGGTGCGCGGGATTCCGTGGGTCCGCGGCGCTCGCGTCGGCAGGGTCTGGCCGAACAAGATTGCGGTGTCCGTCGAGGAGCGCGTCCCGGTTGCGTTCCTTCGGACGGGCGAAGCCGATGGCATTCGGATGATTGACGAAGAGGGGGTCATCCTGGAACCGCGTGCCGCGGGCGACGGGACGCTTCCCGTTCTGACCGGCATCGACTCGGACATGCCCTTCGACGAGCGGCGCAAGCGAATGCATCTCTTCGAGAGGGTTCTGGAGGTCTTTGGCGGGGCGGATCGAGGACTTGGTCAGGCCGTCTCTGAAATCGATGTGTCGGACGAGGCCAATGCCGTGGTGCTGGCCAAGTACCAAGACCGGATGGTCAGGCTTCAGATGGGAGACCGGCATTTGGATCATCGCCTGGAGGTGTTCCTGAACTACATCGAAGCCTGGCAAGCGGAGTTCGGACCGGTTGAATCAGTCGATCTTCGATTCGAGAAACAAGTGGCGGTGCAGCCTGTAACGGGCCGAAAGGAGAATGGATGACAGATAAGAGCAACACGTTTGTGGGCCTGGATCTAGACGGCGCGCGGATGCGCTGCCTGGTAGCCGCACAGGATGGCGGGCGTCTTCGATACCTCGGTGCCGGGACTACCCCTCCTGCCCGATGGGATGAAATCGACGCGCGAGAACCGCAATTGACTGCCAAGACCGTTCTGGAAACGGTCTGCAACGCGGAGGAGGACAGTGGCCTGACGATTTATTCCGCGGTTGTGGGTGTCGGCGGAGCCCATGTCAGGAGCAACCTCGTCAAGACCGCAGTTCCCGTGCCGCAGAGCCGCCGCGTGGTCGAGGTCACCGATGTCGCCAACGCCCTAAAGAAAGCATCCGGAGCGTTGCTGGGTCCGGAATCCACCGCCCTTCAGCTCGTTCCGCTGGAATTCGTCGCAGGCTCAGGGCAGCCCGTGCTGAACCCAATCGGGCAGTCCGCCCGCCAGTTGGAGGCGAGAGTGAGGGTGATCTCCACGCGGACCGAGGAGCACGAGAGTGCCAAGCGACTGGTGAACGAAGCGAGCCTCTGCGTGGAGGAAACCGTCCTGGGTGGCTTCGCCGCCGCTTACGAGACCTTGACGGACGTGGACCATGGCAACGGCGCCGTCCATCTCGGAATCGGGAAGACCGCCAGCAGCCTGGTCGCGTTTTCAGACGGACGGTTACGGCTTGCGTGCGGGTTTCCCGTTGGAAGTGACGACGTGGTCCACGACGTTGCCCGGGCGTTTGCCACGACGCCCGGGGTTGCGGCTTCGCTGATCTCGGACTACGGCCGGGCAGTGCACACATCCGTGAGGACGCGTTCCTACGTGATCGTGCCGACCACTGGACCGCTATACGAGCGTGAGTTCGGCAGGCCGTGGCCCTGCAGCATGCTCGACAAGCTTATCGCGCTCCGCATCGAGGAGTGCATCGTGATGGCTCGGGACGAGCTCCGGCGGGCCGGTCTCACCAACGGGGAGGTTCGCTCCCTGATCATTTCGGGAGACTTGGCGGCACTGCCCGGCATCACGGACATGGCGCAGTCAATCACAGGGCTCAGGTCCCGCATCGGAGCACCGTCGCATCTCGCCGGTCTGCCGGATGAGTTGCGGAATCCCGAATGGGCCTGTGCCGCAGGCTTGGTGCGCTATGCGCACCGCCTCGCAGAACGTCCCAGGGACGCCAGCGAGACCAAACCAGCATTCGAACAGACCAGACACCAGGAGAAAGCAGCATGACTGAGAAGAAGCACACCAACGGCGAGTCGGATCAAATCGATCTTTCCGCCATGAAGTTCACAATTGAGGAGGTGCCGAAAGGTCGCGTCGCCATCAAGGTGATCGGCATCGGCGGTTGTGGTGGAAACATCGTCAATCACATGATCGAGAAAGGCATCGAAGGCGCCGAGTTTGCCTGTCTCAACACCGATGAGCAGGCGCTCAACAGCTGCCGTGCCCCGACCAAGTTGCTGATTGGCAGCCGCGTCACCCAAGGTTATGGCACCGGATCCAACCCCGAAGTCGGTCGAGAGGCGGCCCTTGAGAACACCGAGGAGGTCACCGAGTTGCTGGAGGGCACGGACCTGGCCTTCCTGGCTGTCGGCCTCGGTGGCGGGACGGGGACCGGAGCGACACCAGTCATTGCCCAATTGGCGAAGCAGATGGGCGCCCTTACGGTGGCTGCGGTGGTCAAGCCCTTCGCCTTCGAGGGCAAGCATCGCAATGGTGTTGCAGACGAAGGAGTCGAAACCCTCTTGAGCCAGGCTGATACCGCGATTGTCATTCCGAATGAGCAGCTCTTGGAGCAAGCGGAAGTGGGGAGCGGATTCTTTGATGGATTCGGGATGGCCGTCGAGCGTGTGCGGGAAGCTGTGCAAGGCATCAACGACATCATCCTGAAACCCGGAATCATGAACGCCGACTTCGCGGACATCCGTGTAGTCCTGCAGGACGCCGGGCTTGCGGCGATCGGTTCCGCGGAGCGCTCCGGCCGCGATGCCGCGATGCAGGCTGCCCGTGACGCGATCAGCAGTCCCACGATGAAGAACGAGGGTCTCCGGTTTGCCCGCAAGGTGCTCGTCAACATCACCGGCTCGGCGCAATTCGGCATCCATGATGCTAGCGAGGCCTTCCAGCTGATCCAGCGTGAGGTTGCATCGGATGCCAACCTGATCATCGGCACAGTGCAAGATGATTCGATGGCTGAATCCGTGCGTGTAATGGTGCTTGCCTCCGGCTTCGCCAGCGAGACCTTCCGCCTGGAATCGCCAGCGGACGTTCCGGAGTCCCGTCAGGAAATCAGCGCCGGCGAGGCTTCTTGGGATTCCGAACCCACTGTCGAGGTCGGTGACCCGGGTCTGGAGGAACTGCAGCCCGTGGTAGAACCCCTTGTCCAGTCGGCGGCTAACGACAACCAAGCGGCCGCGCCTGCACTGGATGACCGCATGCCGAATGGCAGGCCGCTGGACTTCATGCCTCCGCCGAAAATCCAGGATCAGGACTCGGACTACGACGAAGGCGAGTCCCAGAAGCCCGCCTTCTTCCGTCGTCGCTCGATCTTCCGATAGCTCGGTCGTGGGCGCTGAGTCGAACCGCCCGCCCGGGTGGTATAACTGAGCGATGGACAGGCGCAATTTCATGGCAACTTCTTCTATTGCAGGCTTGGCGGCAGGTTCGGCGGCAGCCGCCCAAGCCGGCGCTGGCGAGAATCAAGTCTATGAGCTGCGCTGTTACCGCCTGCGCAACTCCAAGGCCGGCCAGTTCGGCCGGCTGACCGGTTTCATGGAGTCCGCGCACCTGTCCATGTCGAAGCGACTGGGCATCGTGCAAGGCTACTTTCGCGTGACGCTTGGCGAGTTTACCCCGCGCGTGTATACCCTGTCGGCCTATGACTCCCTGGCGGACATGGGCGCGAAGATGGAGGCCAAGCGAGCCGACAAGGCTTGGGTCAAGGCTGCCACCGAGTTCGGTATGCACGACGACGCGCCGTACGATCGCGTGGAGAGCTGGCTGCTGCGCGCGTTTGACGGCATGAAGACGATCGAGGTGCCCGAAGAGCCCGCCAAGCGAGTGTTCGACCTCCGGATCTACGAACAGGAAACCTTCCGCGACACCCAGGAAAAGATGCGCATGTTCAACGAGGAAGAGATCCAGATCTTCCGCGACTGCGGCATCAACCCGGTGTTCTTCGGGGAGACGATCGTGGGTTCCCATATGCCGAGCCTCATCTACATGTCGCACTACGATGACATGAATGCGCGCGCGAAGGCATGGTCGACGTTCAGCAGAAGCGAAGACTGGAACCGGATCAAGAACCACCCGGGCTGGAGCAATGCGGACATAGTCTCTACTGTCTCGAACATCCATTTGGCCGGCCTGCCGTTCTCCCCGATCCGCTAGCCGCGGGGGCGCCGTCGCGCACACGGGCTAGAATGGGCGCGATGCGACGGCGTAGCTTTCTCCAAATCGGTTCCGCGCTTCCGGGCTTGGCTGCGGCTGCGGCCTGCTCCTCCCGGCAGGAAAGGCTGAACATCCTCTGGATCTTCGCCGAGGATTTCTCGCCTGACCTGGGCTGCTACGGCAACGAACTCGTCCAGACGCCGAATCTGGACCGCCTGGCAGCCGAAGGTGTTCGGTACACCCAGTGCGTCTGCACGGCGCCGGTATGCTCGACGGCCCGCTCCGCACTGATGACCGGGATGTTCCAGACCTCGATTGGCGCCCACAACCATCGGAGCCATCGGGTGGTTCCGTACGAACTGCCCGAAGGGGTGTTTACCGTCACTGACATGTTCCGCCACGCGGGCTACCACACATCGAACTGCCGCAAACCCGCCCCGGGGCTCGAGGTTAAGGGCAAGACGGATTTCAATTTCCACACGGAAAAGCCCTTCGACGGGGCGGACTGGAACGAGCGTCCCGCAGGCGCGCCGTTCTATTCCCAGGTGAACTTCGGGGAGACACATCGACAGTTCCGGCGGTTCGAGGACGCGCCGGTGGATCCTGAGACGATTCCACTCGCACCCTATTACCCGGACCATCCGGTCGTGCGGGAGGACATCGCGCTCTACCTGGACGCGGCCCAGCACCTCGATGTCAAGGTCGGCAAGGTGATTCAACGACTCAGGGACGAGGGCCTCTACGACCGTACAGCCGTTTTCTTCTTCGGCGACCACGGGCAGGCCCTGCACCGGGGCAAGCAATTCCTCTACGAGCAGGGAATCGTTGTGCCATTGATCATTCGGATCCCGGAAGCCTTCCAGCCCGCCGGATTTGAGCCTGGGACGGTGGACGACCGCTTGCTCCAGCACATCGACATCACAGCGACATCACTTGATCTGGCTGGAATCGAACCACCTCCGGGCATGCAAGGTCAAGTGTTCCTGGGGGAGCAAGCTGCCCCTGAACGCGAGTATGCCTATTCCGCGCGGGATCGCTGCGACGAGACCGTTGACAGGATCCGCAGCATTCGTGACAAGCGATGGAAACTGATCCGCAACTTCATGCCCGAGCGGCCGTACTCCCAGAGGAACCACTACAAGGACACGAGCTATCCGGCGCTCCAGGTGATGCGGCAATTGCACGCCAAAGGCGAGTTGGAGGGAGCGGCCGCGCAGTGGATGGCACCGCGCAGGCCGGAGCTCGAGTTCTACGACCTCGAGTCCGATCCTCACGAGGTCGAGAATCTCGCCGGGAGGCCCGAACATGCCGAGAAACTCTCGCTGCTCCGGGAAAAGCTCGATGCGTGGATCGAGGAATCGAACGACCACGGTCGCGAGGCCGAGGATCCGCTGCCTGCCGAGTACGCGCTACGGACCATGGTCGACGGCTGGTACACAAACAACGGAATGTTAAGCAAGGCGGACGGCTTGCTGCGCATGGATTGGTCGCGGCAAGGTCGCCGGCCCCGTGATGTGGTCGTGCCGATTGTTGGGGCCGGTGGCCAGCTACGGCTTGTCCTTGAAATCCGCAGTGCTCGGGCGCAGGGGTTGGAGGTGCGCTGGGGTACTCCACTGAACATGCGCGCTGCCGGGCTTGCGCAGGTCGAATTGCAGCCGGGAGATGGCTGGCAGAACGTCTCGGCGGACATCGACTGCGAGGGATGGCTCACGCAGTTCTCGCTTCGGTTCAGTGCTGACGCCGGCCTTGTGGAGTGTCGCAAGTGCACGCTGATGCGCAGGGACGGCTCAAGTACGGTCGGGGAGTGGACGTTTGCCTGATCTTGGAGGCGAGCGTCCGATGCCGGTCCGGTTCAGGCCTGCTCCCGGTAACTATTGAGGGTAGCGACCAACCTATCGCCATCAGCGAACATACCCTGGATTCCCGGTTCGACTGCGAGCGGCGCCTGCCCTGCGCCGAACACAAGGAAAAGGGCCGCGCCGAAGCGCGGCCCCTGGTGATTGAAGCGATCGCCGGATGTCTACCAGCCGAGTCGCAGTCCGATGCGGAAGAACCGCTCGTCAATGCCCTCTCGTCCAGTGTTCCGGATTCGGTTCAGGATCATGAAGCTGCCGGAGTTGACGTTTCTGCTGTTCGGGCGCTCGAAGTGCGGCGTGTTGGTCATGTTGAAGCCTTCTGCGCGGAACTGCAGTTCCATTTTCTCGGTGATCTGGAACTTGCGGAAGACGCCCATATCGAGATTGAACAGTCCGGGTCCGCGCACGCTGTTCGGTCCACAGGTGCCGAAACGGAGCCCGCTCGGCTGTGCGAACGCGCCTGGATCGATCCAGACCTGGTTGGCTCCAGCCTTGACATAGTTCGGTTCTCCCAGGCAGTCGGCGATCTGGCTGGACCCGGATGCATTTAGGTCTCCATTGTCGGCCTGCACACTGAACGGCGTACCCGTGTAGGCGCTCAACAGCCCGTTGAGTTGCCAGCCGCCCAGAATCGTTCCGAGTGGGCTGCCCGCGAGGAACCGCTTGCCCCGGCCGAACGGCGTCTCATAAATGGCGGTCATCTGGAAGTTCTGGCGGATGTCCTGGTTCAGGTCCCCGTAAGTACGGTCGTAGTAGCTCGGGATCCGGAAGAACGCCGGTCCGTCGCCCGAATCCTCATCCGTGTAGCCACGCCCGTGAGCCCAGGTATATGCCAGGTTCATCTGGAAGCCGTTGGCGAATCGGCGCTGCAGCTTGGTTTGCAATGAGTCGTACTTTGCCGTCCCCAGGCTACCGAAGAGTTGGGTGGTGGTTGTCCGGCCGTAGCGCTTGAACAATTGCCGTCCGGCACTGCCCTCCCCGATTTCGCCCCAGTTCTGGTCGAGTCCTGCCAGCTGGTTGACGGAGCGTGTGGCGACGTAGCCTGCTGTCGCGATCCAATCACCGAAGCGACGCTCAAGCGTGAAGTTCCACGACTGGATATAACCGCGCGTGAGATTCTCCGTGTCCATGGTACGCACGACTGTGTTGAGCGGCAGGTCGAGCACGCCGTCTCCGAGCGAGGGCTCGTTGATCACGTCCAGGCCCTGGCGCAGCGTGGTGGCGTATCCGTAGCTGTCCGGGGCCACTGGACCATCTTTCGCCATGATTGGGAAGTTCGTGCGCAGCGGCCTCGCCCAGTTGAACGGGTCCACCGTAATGCCGTACCCCACTCGGAGAACTGTGTTCTCGTCCATGCGGTATGCGAACCCCACGCGAGGGACGACGTTGTTCTTGCCGATGTCGATCCCGCAGTCGGTTGGAATGGCACCGACGCCGCAGGCCCAGATCTTGTTGTTGTCGAAGTCAAAGCGTTCCAGTCCGCGGGTGGCGCGAGTCGGGAACGGGTAGATCTCGTAACGCACTCCGTAGCTGAGCGTCAGCCTTGGCGTAACGTTCCAGCGGTCGCGGGCATAGAAGCTCAGCAACTTGGTGCGGGTGAAATAGCCATTCTCGTCGAACTGCCAGATCTTGCCCGCGCTGAGTGGGAGGCCGAGCAGCCAGGATGCCTGCGAGTTGAAGTCGTTGGCGCTCGGGCCGCCACGCAACCTGGTCGTGTTCCGCCGGAAGCGGAACTCGCCCGAGGCGGCGCCAGTGCCCCCCGAGAACTCCGGCTGGTTGTGGTCCAGGTCCTGCAGGTAGATGTCTGTGCCGAATCGGATGTTGTGGGTGCCCTTGGTCCAGTTTGCGTTGAACACGAACTGGTTCTGCGGGTCGGAGCGGTAGTACGGCTGGAAGCTGTTCGACATGCCAAGCCCTTCGAAATCATCGATTCGCAGGCGAGGCCAGCCTCCGTCAATGAAGCGGTCCGACTGCAGCCCGGGGATGCCCAGAACGCTCCAGCCGAGATTCTCCTCCAGGCGCTGCTGCTCGACGTTGGTGTCCACCAGCGTGTAGCCGTAGTACCCGTCTATCAGGAACGTGGGGGTCACCACGTGTGTCAGCGAGATGGTTCCGGAATAGGTGTTTCCAAACCCCGTCCCCGGGTTCGAGTTAGTCGGGTGCAGCCGGTTGCCGCCGAACTGACCCAGGGTCTGGCCGTTCGCCATGCGGTAGTCCAGCAGGCTGAATCGGATGAAGCCGGTGGTGCTGTCCGTCAGGTTGAAGTTTGTCTTGGCATCGATGGTGTCCCGGAAGAACGTGGTGGACCCGTCGGCCTTGTAGTTCTGGTCGAGGCCCAGGGAGCCCACGCCTGCTTGGTTCGGACTGGGGAATGCGGAATCGTGAATCATGGCGGCGACGCCAGAATCGATTCGCGTACGCGGAATCACGTTGTCCGGGAATGGAGACCGGTCCGTCGCGTAGTCGTCGTGGAATTGGTCCTGGACACCGGTCAGCGGGTCGTAAACGATGCTTGGGTTCGCGACCACTCCTGTGCCGCGCAGGTCGCCGAAGCGCATCGCCTGGGTCGGCATGGTGATGAAACGCTGAGCGTATCGCGACTCGTAGGTCCCCTCGTAGCTGACGAAGTAGAACCACTTGTTCCTCTTGATCGGGCCGCCGATCGTTCCGCCGAACTGGTTGTTGATCAGCTTCGGCTTGGCCGACTCCCGGTCACTGAAGAACGGGTATGCCTTCAAGTGCTGGTCCATGTGGTACTCGAAGGCCGATCCGTGGACGTCGTTGCCACCGGACTTGATCTGCAGGTTGATCGCCGCGCCGCCCGCCAATCCCTGCTCGGCGTCGAACGAATTGGTGACAACGTTGACCGTCTCGATCGACTCCAGCGCGGGGTTGTAGCCCGTCATGTGAGGTACCCAGATGTTGGTCGAGGAGGCGCCGTCAATACGGGTGTTGTTGTTCGAGCGGCTCGTGCCGTTCACCGAAAACCGCACGGCGCGCGTTGGATTCGTCGGCACCGAGTGCGCGTTCTGCGGGGGCGAGAAGCCGGGCAGGGTCACGAACAGCATCTGGTAGTTCCGTCCCAGCGGGACCGGCACGTTGCGCAGCGTGGTCTCGGTGACTTCCTGCCGAACCTCGGCGCGGTCTGTCTGCAGCGTCGCGGCCGAGGCCTCGACCGTGACTGTCTCGGTGATCTGTCCGATCTCGAGGCTTGCGTCGACGCGGGTGCTATTGTTCTGCGAAACCACCACTCCTGTCGTGACCGACGCCTGGAAGCCGTCGGACCGGATGGTGACCGAGTAGGTTCCGGTGTTGACCGTCGGGAAGGTGTAGTTGCCCGCCGCACCAGTCGTTGTCTCACGCACCTGGCCGGTCGCTTCGTTCATGATGGACACCTCCGCGCCGACAATGGCGGCGTCGGTGCTGTCCGTCACGAGTCCATCGATACCGCCTTGGATCAGCTGAGCCAGGGCGGTTGGCGACATCAAGGCGCACAGGGTCAGCAAGCCGATGGCATGCAGTAAACCCCTCTTGCACCAGCGAGAAGTTGGTTGCATTGAAATCCTCCTAGTTAGATTTCGAAGGCTCTTTCGGACCGCAGACGGACCCCTCTTGCCCACAATCGAGTCCTAGCCTTGTAATGATGATGTAATCGTACCACGCATGCGCGAAGTGTCAAGGAATTACAAAATTACCTGATTCGCAAGGTTCTCGCGACGGAAGGCTATCTCTATCCTTAGGGGAACCGCGACAAGCGCCGTATGGTGTTAATCAGGGCCCAGAGCTGAGCGCTTCAAGCGATTTCAGCGCCTGGTCAATCCGACTGATCAACTGCTGACGATTATAGCGTGATGCTTCCTCGCGTGCAAGGCGGAAATGCCCAATCGCTGCGTCACGTTCGCCAGCGACCAGTTCGGCACCCGCTAGGGAAAACAGGAACTCCGGCCTGCGGTCAGATTCCTCCTTGATCGCTTCCCTGAGCGACCGCAGGGCCTCGGGCACGTTTCGCCGGCGCATCCACAACATGCCCAGCTTGTAGTGCGAGAGACCGTGATCAGGGCGGTTCTTGAGCGCCCGTTGGTACAGGGTCATGGCTTCGTCGAAGCGTCTCTCTTCCTCAAGCATCTGTCCCATGTTGTGGTTCGCTGATGCATGGTCGGGGTTCACCTCCAGCGCCTTCCCAAAGGCCTGCTTGGCCTCGGCCGTCTTGCCCGTCGAATAGGCGATCACGCCGTAGTTGTAGTGCAGTTCCGCGCTGTCCGCGCCCGCCTCCAGGCCGAGTCTGTACTGTTTTTCGGCCTGGTCTGCCTGCGCATTCGATCCGTACAGGATCACGAGGTTGATCCGGGCCTGCAGCAGTGACGGGTCTTCGTCAGCTGCCTTGAGATGCAATCGGACCGCCTCGTCGTGCCGACCCGCCTCCATGGCCTCGACACCCTGCTGGAGGTATTCTGTCGCGCTGGTTCGCAGCGAGTGCACGGCAGCAGCCAGCGGGTCGCCCTCTGGCGGTTCCTCGCCACGGTATCGCTCAAACAGATCAAGGTGCGTCCGGGAATCTGCTTCCAAGCCCTCGTCACGGTATAGCAGGGCCAGAGCATAGTGAGCCGCGCCGAATGTCGGTGCCGTCTCAACCGCCCGCAGCAGGTGCTCGAGAGCCTCACCGGCTTGATCCGCCGCGGCTGCGGCTCGGCCGAGCCCGTAGTGGATGCGGGGGTCTTCGGGCCCGGCCAGCAGAGCCTTCCGAAAGATCCCGAGGCTCTCTTGCACCTTGCCGGTCTCGAAGAGCGCGCCGGCCAGGCGCTGTTGCGCCCAGACCGATCCGGGATCCATTTCGAGGCAGCGCCGGAACCTGCTCTCTGCTTCGGCATGTTGTCCCAGCGCGGAGAGCGAGACGCCCAGGTAATACTCCCACCGAAACTCGCCGGCATCGACCAGCGCGGCACGTTTGAAGAACTCGACCGCGAGCCCGTGCTGGCCATAGGCTTGCAGCAACATGCCAGCCTTGCCGGACAGCGTCGGGTCGGACGGACTGGATCGCAGGGAGGACATCACCGGACCAAGCTGGTCTTCCAGTGCCGGGCCCAGCACCGCCAGGTCGAGCAGCGGCAGAGGCCCCGGGTCGGGCGCCGGTGCCGAGCAGGCTGCCAGCACGCAGACCCACACGCCAAGATGCCAGCGCACTCGCACAGGGCCATTCTAATGCGCGTTCGAATTGACCCCGGCTCGGCTTCGCGCTACCATGAATTTCGGGGAGGGGTGTACCCGCTCCCGGATCCCTATCCGGCCATGTCGACCAATACCTTTGTTCCGAAAGCATCGGAGATCCGCAATGACTGGTATGTCATGGACGCGGAGGGGAAAACGCTCGGGCGCTTGGCGACGGCCGCCGCCACCTTGCTCCGAGGCAAGCACAAGCCCGATTTCACTCCGTTCCTCAAGACCGGCGATTTCGTCATCGTGGTCAATGCGGAGAAGGTTTGCCTCACCGGCAAGAAGGAAACCGACAAGCTGTACCACCGGCACACGGGCTACCCGGGAGGCCTGAAGACCGAGACCGCCCGGGATGTTCGCGCGAAGCATCCGGAGCGGCTCGTGCAGCGGGCAGTCGCGGGCATGCTCCCGAAGAACAAGCTCGGGCGCCAATTGAAAACTCGACTGAAGGTCTACATTGGTGCGGATCATCCGCATCAGGCCCAGCAGCCGAAGGTGTGGCCGCTCTGAGGGGTCGCACGAGAAGGGAATCGTCTTGGCAACGAATCAAGTTCAGTATTTGGGCACAGGCAGGCGTAAGACGGCTGTCGCCCGGGTGTTCTTGCGTCCCGGGTCCGGCAAGATCCAGATCAACGATCAGAGCCCCGACCAGTACTTCCCCACAGAGTCGCTCAAATCCAAGGTCCGCCAGCCGTTGCTCGCGAGCGAGACCGACGGCAAGTTCGACGCGCTGGTCCTGGTCCATGGCGGCGGCAAGTCCGGCCAGGCCGACGCGGTCCGCCTCGGGATCGCACGCGCCCTCCAGAAGTACAATCTCGAGCTCCGCCCCTTGCTCAAGAAGGGCGGCTACTTGACGCGCGACCCGCGCAAGCACGAGCGCAAGAAATACGGGAAGCCGGGTGCTCGCAAGAGATTCCAATACTCGAAGCGCTAGCCGGAGTCCACGGCCAGTTTCATCGCGGCCGGTATCCAAATCCTGCTTGGACGGATCCGGTTGCTCGGGGTGGCTTCGCCGAAGCCGCTGCTAACAAGCGCACAGCCAGAACGGAGGTATCGTGTCGCAAATCACAATGAAGGAGTTGCTCGAATCGGGCGTTCATTTCGGGCACCAGACCAAGCACTGGAATCCGAAGATGAAGGAATTCATCTTCGGCGAACGCAATCGCATTCACATCATTGACCTGCAGAAGACGCTCAAGCATTTCAAGCACGCCTTGGAGTTTATCGAGGAGCAGGCCAGCCAGGGCAAGACGATCCTCTTTGTCGGCACCAAGCGCCAAGCTCAAGAGGCGATTGCCGAGGAGGCCAAGCGTTGCGAGATGTTCTACATCAACCATCGCTGGCTCGGCGGCCTACTGACGAACTGGGTCACCGTGCAGAAATCCCTGGACCGCTACAAGGAATTGGAGCGCCTTGCCGGGGAGGAGGGCTACGAGGGCCGCAGCAAGAAGGAGATCTCGCGCCTCGAGCGCGAGCGCAAGGCGCTGGACGCGAACATCGCCGGGATCAAGGACATGCCGGGCGTTCCGGACATGGTCTTCGTCATCGACACGCGCAAGGAGGAAATCGCCGTTCACGAGGCCCGGAAGCTCAACATTCCGGTCATCGCGGTGGTGGACACCAATAGTGATCCTGACGAGGTCGACTATGTCATTCCGGGCAACGACGACGCGCTGCGGTCCATTTGGCTGTATACCAAGAAGGTGTCGGAGGCCGTCTTGGCCGGCCGTGCCTTGATCCCGCCGCCGGGGTCAGAGACCGAAGAGGGATCCGAAGTCGAGGAAGCATCCGAGGCGGGCGACGCTGAGGCGGTGGCCGAGACGCCGCAAGCTTGATCGTCAGCGGGCCGAGGGAGTTGGAATTGCAGGGAGTTCTTGAAGCAGAGGTGTGCAATGGCAGACATCAGCGCTAAACAGGTGAAGGAACTGCGCGACAAGAGTGGCGTGGGCTTCATGGAGTGTAAGCGGGCATTGGTCGAGACGAACGGCGACATGGCAGCCGCCGAGATCGCCCTGCGCAAGCGGGGCGTCGCGATTGCCCAGAAAAAGAGCAGCCGCGCCGCGAACGAAGGCGTCATCGGCAGCTACATCCACGCAGGATCCAAGCTCGGCGTGCTGGTTGAAGTGAACTGCGAGTCCGATTTCGTCGCTCGTACCGACGATTTCCAGAAGCTGGTCAAGGATGTCGCGATGCAAATCGCCGCGGCCGATCCCCAGTACATCACCAGGGCCGCCGTTCCCGCCGATGTCGTTGAGAAAGAGCGCCAGATCCAGCGCGACCGCGCGTTGCAGGAAGGCAAGCCGGAGCGCGTCCTGGACAAGATCGTTGACGGCCGGATGGGCAAGTTCTACGAGGAAATCGTCCTCCTTGATCAGCCCTTCGTAAAGGAGCCCTCGACGACCGTGGGGGACATGATTCAGGCCGCGATCGCACGGCTTGGCGAGAACATGACAGTGAGGCGGTTTCAGCGATTCAAGGTCGGCGAGGAGTCGTAGCCGGGATTCTGGCCGGATCCTTCGGAGGGACCGCCGCCTGTCTCCCGCTCCCTGTGGCTCTGTCTCGGCCACGCTTGGCCAGCGGCGCTCGGGATATGATGGAGCGATTCCGGGCATGCAAACACAGCGGCGTATCGTCTTCAAGCTTTCCGGCGAGATGCTTGCCGCTCCCGAGGGGACCGGCATTGACCTCGGGAAGCTGGCGTGGATCGCCGACGAGATCAAGTCCGCCCATGAAACCGGGTGCCAGGTCGCCTTCGTAGTGGGTGCAGGCAATTTCGTCCGGGGTTCCCAACTGGCTGAGAGCGGAGTTGGGCGGGCAACGGCGGACTATATGGGCATGCTCGGGACGGTGATCAACGCGCTTGCCCTCGGCGATTCGCTTGCAAGGCGGGGCGTTTCCGTGCGGGTGATGAGCGCCATCTCGATGGAGCCGGCGGCAGAGTCCTATGAACGAGCGGCGGCGGTCGCTGCCTTGGAGCGGGGCGAGGTTGTGGTGTTTGCCGCTGGCACGGGCAATCCGTATTTCACGACGGACACAGCGGCCTCCCTGCGAGCGGTCGAAGTGGACGCGGACCTGCTCGCGAAGGCGACCAAGGTTGACGGGGTTTTCGACAAGGACCCGGAGGTCCATCCCGACGCCAAAGTCTACAAGAGCGTGTCTTACGATCAGGTCTTGGCGGAACGGCTCGGCGTGATGGACGCGACTGCCGTGGCGATGTGCAGGGATCACCAGTTGCCCGTGCTGGTATTCCGGCTGGGCGCCGATGGAGGTCTGGAGCGAGTGGCGGCGGGCGAGGCTCCCGGGACGCTCATGGCGTAGGCTGTTTCTTAGGGAGTTCGATCCACATGACGCACATTCACGGCGAAACGGTCGATGAAGTTAAAGCCGAGGCGCAAGTTCGGATGGGGAAGGCCGTCGCCGACCTGAGTCGTTCGATGGCGACAATCCGAACCGGCCGCGCCTCGATCGCCCTGCTTGATCCGATCAAGGTCGACTATTACGGCACTCCCACGCCTCTGAGCCAGATGGCGACGTTGTCAACGCCCAATTCCACCTCGTTGGCGATCCAGCCGTGGGATGTGTCGCAGATCGTGGCGATCGAGAAGGCGATTCGTGCTTCGGATCTCGGAATCAACCCGACCAACGACGGCAAGATTGTCCGCCTAACAATCCCGGCACTGACCCAGGAGCGTCGCAAGGAACTCGTGAGGCTGCTGCACAAGGTGGTCGAGCAGCATCGCGTCGGCGTGCGCAATATCCGTCGCGATGCGAATGAAGCCATCAAGCGTCTGGAGAAAGCCAAGGCAATCTCCGAAGACGAACACCGGCGCGGGCACGACGAAATGCAGAAGATCACTGATGCCTGTATTCGGGAAATCAACGAAGCCGGGGAAGTCAAGGAAAAGGAAATCCTCGAGATCGGGTAGATGGCCGGGCAGTGCGTCCCAGCCAATCAGCAGGGCGCGTAGCGATGAAGGGTATCCCCGATAGCTCGCCGTCCGGCGTGAACCGGATTCTCGCCGATTTTCCGCGCCTCTACCCGATCATCGACACCGCGTATCTCGAATCAGCTGGCATCAGCGTGCAACGCATGGCAGCGGCGATTGCCGCAGCGGACGGAGTCCGCATCGCCCAATACCGGCACAAGGGGTCATTCACCCGCGCTCGATACGAGGAGGCGCAGGCCGTTGCGTCGATCCTCCGCGGTCGGCAAGTCTGCTTCGTGATGAACGACCGTGCTGATATTGCCATGGCTCTCGAGGCGGACGGCCTCCACGTGGGGCAAACGGATCTCCCACCCAGCGTTGTCCGAGAGCTGGTTGGCGACGGGATGCTCCTGGGATACTCGACCCACAACCGCGACCAGTTGACGGACGTCGAATGCCAATGGGCCGACTACCTGGCGATCGGTCCGGCCTTCGGCACTGCCAGCAAGCCGGACCCCGACCCCACTGTAGGCTTGGAAGGGATTGCCGCGGCGAGGGCCTTGGTTGCCAAGCCGCTCGTCGCCATCGGCGGAATCACGCTGGGAAACGCAGTTGGCGCGTTCGAGGCAGGCGCCGACAGTGTCGCGATGATCTCCGGGGTCTCGCCTTCGAACCTTCCCATGTGGGTCGACTTGGCGAGCTAACTTCCCAGCGCCGGGCCATGCAGGGGATGGGCTGTAGCCCCAGGGCCTGCGCCACGATTCGGAATCGGACCCGAAGGCAGGCAGTAAGATGGGAAGTTCGTCCGGGAGGCACGCAGCCGGCCCGGAGAGCGTTACATGTCGGGTGGCGAAATTCGAGAGCAGTTCCTGAGCTTCTTCGAGTCGAAAGGGCATCGAAGAGTTCCCAGTTCCTCTCTGGTTCCCGCCCGCGACCCGACCTTGCTATTTGCCAACGCGGGGATGAACCAGTTCAAGGACACGTTCCTCGGCACCGAGGAACGCGGCTACTTGCGAGCGACCTCTTCCCAGAAGTGCGTCCGGGCGGGTGGCAAGCACAACGATCTCGAGAATGTCGGCCGCACGAGGCGGCACCACACGTTCTTCGAGATGCTCGGCAACTTCTCCTTCGGGGACTATTTCAAGGAAGACGCGATCCGCTTCGCCTGGGAGCTGATCACCGAGGTCTACGGGCTTCCCAAGGACCGCCTGTTGGTCACTGTGTTTCGTGACGACGACGATGCGGCGCGGCTATGGACAAGCGTGGCTGGCGTACCTCCCGATCGCGTCTTTCGCTGCGACGAGAAGGACAACTTCTGGCAGATGGGCGACACGGGCCCCTGCGGCCCGTGCTCGGAGATCTTCTTTGACTATGGGCCGGAAGGGCTCGAACCAGACGAGGCTGACGACCCGTTCCCGGCCGATGTCTCGCGCTATGTCGAGATTTGGAATCTCGTCTTCATGCAGTTCGATCGGGATGCGGACGGCAACCTGCATCCGCTTCCGAAGCCTTCTATCGACACCGGCATGGGACTCGAGCGCACGGCTGCCGTGCTGCAAGGGAAGCTCTCGAATTTCGACACCGACCTGTTCCTGCCGATCATCGAGCGCGCCGGAGGGATGCTGGACATCGAGTACGGCGCGCGGAAGGAGACCGACACGGTCCTGCGGATCGTCGCCGATCACAGCCGCGCAGCCACGTTTCTGGTGCACGACAACGTCATGCCCGCCAACGAGGGCAGGGGATACGTCCTTCGGAAGATCATCCGTCGCGCGTTGCGCCATGCCCGCCTGGCCGGCTTCGAAGGCCTGTTCTTCCACGACTTGGTTGGATTCGTCGCAGACCGCATGGGCGGTGCCTATCCGGAGCTGCAGGACTCGGTCGGCCGGGTCGCGCGGATCGTCAAGGACGAGGAGCAGCGCTATGAGCGCAGCTTCGCCCTCGCGGAACGCGAATTCGAGGCGGCCCTCGAGCGGGTCGAGAACGGCACACTGCCAGGTTCGTCCGTATTTCGTTTGTACGACACGTTCGGACTGTCGCTTGACGAGCAGCAGGAAATGGCCGGCGAGCGCGGATTGGCACTTGACCTGGCGGGCTTCGATCGTGAAATGGAACGCCAGCGCTCACGGGCGCGTTCGAGTTGGAAGGGCGGCGCTCGGGCTGGTTCGGAGGCAGACCCGGCATTGACCGAGATCAGCAACCAAGGCGGCACGGAGTTCGTGGGGTATGACCGGACACGAGACAGCGACTTGAAGGTGATCGCCCTGATTCAGGATGGCAAGTCTGTTCGTGAAGTCTCTGCCGGCGAGCGGGCGGAGATCGTGCTCGACCACACTCCGTTCTACGCGGAATCGGGCGGTCAGGTAGGTGACCGCGGAGCGTTGCTGCGAGGATCGGCGGAAGTCGCCCGCGTCCTTGACGTGCAGGCCCCGATTCGCGGGATCGCCGTTCATAGCGCCGAGTTCTCGCAAGCTGTCGCTGTGGGCGACAGCTTGCAGGGAGAGGTGGATGCGGCCTTGCGTGATGCGTCGAGGCGCAACCACACCGCCACGCACTTGCTTCATGCCGCCTTGCGTAAGGTGCTGGGCACACATGTCAAGCAGGCTGGCAGTGTTGTTGCGCCGGACCGGTTGCGGTTCGACGTGACGCACTACGCCGCGATCGAACCCGGCCAGCTAGAGGAAGTCGAAACCCTCGTGAACGAGCACGTCTTGGTCGACACCCCGGTGCTGACGGAGATCAGGGACCTCGATGAAGCCGTGCGGGGCGGAGCGATGGCTCTGTTTGGAGAGAAGTACCTTGATCGGGTCAGGGTTGTCAGCGTCGGTGACTTCAGCACGGAACTCTGCGGGGGCACCCATGTGGCCCGGACAGGCGAGATCGGCGTCTTCAAGATCGTGGCCGAGACCAGCATTGCTGCGGGCGTTCGCCGGCTCGAGGCCCTGACAGGTTTCGGCGCCCTGCGCCAGTACCGCACAGCATCGCAGGAGGTTCAGCGCGCCGCGCTCATGCTCAAGGTACGCGAGCGCGGTCTTGTCGCGGCCGTGGAGAAGCTCCTTGCCGAGCGTCGCAAGCAGGAGAAGGAAATCGACGCCCTCAAGTCCAAGCTGGCCCGTTCGGGCGTCGCCGATCTGGCCGCGCGGGCGCGGGAGATCGACGGTATGCGGGTGTTGGCGGCCAGATTGGACGATGCGGATCGCGGCCAGTTGCGTTCGCTTGCCGACGCACTGCGCCAGAAGCTCGGTTCGGGGCTTGTCGTGCTGGGCACCGTCACGGAAGGGCGCGTTGCGCTGGTCGCGGCTGCAACCAAGGATGTGGCTGGCAAGAAGGTGCATGCGGGGCAGGTGATCCGTTCCGTTGCGCAGTCAGTTGGTGGCAGCGGCGGCGGACGTCCGGACATGGCCGAGGCGGGCGGCAAGAACCCGGACGCGCTTGGCGACGCGTTGGAGAGCGTCTACAGCCTTGTGAGCAAAGGCGGCACCGGGTAGACCGCGGCAGTCTTCGCAGACCTACCTACGTCGTGGGCGGCTCGGCCTCATTTCAACCCGGCTCGCCAAGTTCCGAGTTGGTGTCTTGATCAGGTGCATCGCTGTTGAAGCGACTGCGGCCGGGTCCAGCTTCCAGTCGGCATTCTCGGTCCCGGAACTGAATTCGGTCTGCACGCTCCCCGGCATGATCGTGCTGACCCGGATGTTGTCGTGCCGCAGGTCGAGCATCACCGCCTCGGTGAAGCCGGCAAGGCCAAACTTGGAGGCGTTGTACGCCGCGCCCGTGGCGAACGGATGCTTGCCAGCCAAGCTGCCGATGTTCAGGATGAAACCGCCACCGCGCCGCTTCATGCGCGGAACGGCCAACCGTGAGAAGTAGAAAGGCCCGCTCAGATTGGTTTGGATGACATCGTCCCAGTCTTGCGGGCTCAATTCGTCCATCGGCGCGAATCGGCCGATGCCGGCGTTATTCACCAGGATGTCCACGCCGGATAGCTCGCGGTCGACAAAGCCGAAGAATCTCTCGGCTTCGTTCCACCGGCCAACGTCGCAGCGCTGTCCGACAATGCGGCCTAGACCCTGCAGGTCGGCTAGGGCCGACTGTACGGACCCCTCGCTGCGTCCGCAAATCGCGACTTCGGCACCCTCTGACAGCAGCGCCTCAGCAATGGCTCGACCGATGCCGCGGCTGCCCCCGGTGACGATCGCAGACTTCCCACCTAGGTCGATCATGGCATTCGAGACGGTGCCCACGGGCACGGTCCGAAGGCCTCGCCGTGCCATGCCGAGAGGGTCGTCTTCGATACAATAACATTGCGTGACCTGTGCCGATCCCAATCACTTCCCGGACGAGAATCAGTTGCGCTCGGTGGGTGATCGGATCGAGTCCCTGTGCCAAGATCACGCCTCTAGCTTGGGTGCCGAAATTACCCGCATTGCGGACGCCGAACTAGCGCGTGTAACGGAGGAGCTCGCAGCCGAGGGAGAGGCGCGATTGGACGGGCTGGCCGCTGCGATTCGGAAGATTCGCGAGGCTGCGGAGCCGGTTGGCGTACTCACTGAGCTCGTCGAAGCCGCGCCGCTATTTTGCAATCGCGCCGCGCTATTGCTCCATCGAGAAGGACGCGTGGTCGGCTTCCGTGCTGCCGGGCCGGGCGAACACCCCGATGTCGATAGCATGAAGGATCTGTCCCTGGAGTGCTCTGCGGCACCCGCAATCGCCCACGCGGTCCAGAGCCGCGACACCGTGATCACCCAGAGCCCTCCCGACAACCTGTCTGCCGAAGTGGCGCAGCGATTCGGATACGCCGACGAGCAGGAGGTCCGCGTGCATCCCGTTGTCCTGCGGAACACGGTCGTGGCGGTGCTGCTTGTCGATGGTGAGCCTGTCCGGGGGGCCGCGATCGAGGCGATGACTCTTGCGGCCGAAGCGTGGATCGAAGCATTGGGTTCGCGTACGGTACGAAAGGGCGAGGAGCATGACTAGCGCGGATGTTTCCGCGCCAGCTCGCGCACGACGGCTGTGGGCCGGTGTCATTGGAGTGGGAACTGCCTGCTTGGGCTGGTTCGTGCTGGCCGCAACCGCGTTGGCATCCACCCCGGCGGCGGCGGTCGAAATCTCCTCCGAGCTCAAGGAACTCAGTCGGCGGATCGCCGCGAACCGCTCCGCGGCGAACTTCGAATCGCTTCAGGTGTTCGCCAACCGGGCGTCCGGCACAGAGAAGGCGTTTGCGCGATATGCCATCGGGATGGCGCGGTACGAAGAGAAGGACTATGCGGAAGCCGAGAAAGTGCTGTCGGAGGTGATTGGCAGTCTCGGTCTTCTGGACCACTATGCCGCCTACTACCGTGTGCGCTGTATTGTGCTCTCGGAGGACTTCGAGAGGGCGCTGGGTCCGCTGGAGAGGTTCGGCAGTCAGCATCCGGACAGCCGCTTCCGTCCCGCAGTGGAACGTCTGCGAGTTGAGAGCCTGCTTCGATTGCGGGAATGGGACCGCGTACGCCCGCTCGTCGCTCAGGAGCGGAGTCCCTTGGACGAACCCGTGCGCCTGTACCTGGCTGGCCGGGTGGAGCACCTCGAAGGGAATCTCAAGGCAGCCGTCAGTCTGTATCGCCAAGCGTACTACCGATTTCCGTTGAGCGATCAAGCGGATGCATCCGAGGCCCAGCTTGACCGCTTGCGCAGTCGTATGGGCAAGGCATACCCGCTAGCGCCGGCGCCCTGGCGTTTGGAGCGGGCCCAGAAACTGCATGTCGCTCGTAGCTTCGAGAGAGCGTCTGCCGAGTTTGCCCGGGCGTTGGCCGCTGGGCTGCAGGGTGCCGAGCGCGAGCTGGCAGTTGTGCGCAAGGCAGCGTCCGACTATTCGCATCGCAGGACATCGTCGGCCTACAGCTCCCTGGCCAAGTTGCGCCCCAGGGACCCCGAACTGGGTGCCGAAAGGCTGTACTGGCTAACAGCCCTGGAGCGCCGCTTGGGTCTGGTTGGACCCATGTTGTCCAGTGTCGAGAAGCTGTCCAAGCAGCATGCCGCCTCGCCGTGGTATGAGGAGGCGCTCCTTTCGGTCGGGAACTACTACTACCTGAAGGACGATCGGAGGGAGTATCCACGGTGGTTCCGGCGCCTGGCCCAAGCGTTTCCCACGGGAAAGCATGCGCCTTACGCTCATTGGAAGGTCTGTTGGCGCGAGTGGCTGGATGACGGGCGTGACCGCGGACGGTTGTTCGTCGAGCATCTCAGGCGCTTCCCCGCCGCGCCCACTGCGGCAGGGGCTCTCTACTGGCTGGGTCGGCTTCGCGAGGAAGAGGGCCGCCCGCTTGAAGCGCAATCTTACTATCGGGCTGTCACGGATGCGTTTCCTCACTATTACTACGGAGTGCTCGCAGGCAAGCGGCTTGCCGGAAATGCCGTTGCGGCACCCCAAGAGATCGTCAACCGCTTGCCCAAGCCCAGGCAACTTGCCTCTGTGCCGACCAGCGAGACCCGGGCCTTCCTGGATGTGGGTGGCTTGCTTGCCGCGTTGGGATTCGCCGACGATGCCGCTCTGGAACTCCATCGCGTCGACTACCGCAAGGCGGATTCCCATCTTGCGGGGGTCGAGTTGGCTCGTCTGCACACAAGCAGGGAAGAGCACTTCCGCGCGCTTCGCGCGATGAAGCGCTATGCCTTCGGCTACTTGCGGATGCCGTTCGAAGCGCTCGACCTGGAGTCTTGGCGCTACTTGTTCCCGATCGGATGGGAGGAGCGGCTCAGGACCCGCTCCGAGCGCCACCGCTTGGATCCGTATCTTGTGGCTGCGTTGATTCGCCAGGAATCGGAGTTCAACGCGGGCGCGCGATCGCACGCCGGCGCCCTGGGATTGATGCAGATCATGCCCGCTACGGGCCGCCAGCTGTTCCGAAGACTTGGAATACCCGGCTTTAGCAGTCGCAAGCTGACCGTGCCTGACATCAGCCTGAGACTGGGGACGTTCCATCTGAAAGAGGTCCTGGCTCAGTTCGATGGCGAGTTGGAGAAAGGCCTTGCCGGGTACAACGCCGGCGAGCGCCGCATCCCCGGATGGATGCAACTCGGCCCGTTCGAGGATTCCACGGAGTTTGTCGAGACGATCCCGTTCAGCGAGACTCGCGGGTACGTCCAGTCGATCGTGAGGAATCGCGCCTTGTATTCGCGAATCTACGGCGGACAGGGCAAAGTGGCTGCGGCCTTGGCTCGGTAGCGGCAGGCGTTCCCGGCCCTTATACGATCCTGCCGTCCTTCATTCTCACTACCCGCTGCGTACAATAGGCTGCCGCGTCGGGGTTGTGGGTGATCATCAACACCGTCTGGTTCAGTTCTTGGTTGAGATTCTTCAACGTGTCCAGCACTGCCAGAGAGTTCTCGGAATCGAGGTTCCCTGTCGGTTCATCGGCCAGGAGAATCGGCGGTTTGTTCACCAGCGCACGCGCGATAGCGATCCGCTGCTGCTCGCCGCCCGACAGCGCGAACGGCTTGTGACGCAGCCGGTGCGCGATTCCGAGGAATTGGATGATGCGTTGGAAGTGGTCTTCGTCTGCATCCGCCTTACCGGCGATGTGCTGCGCGATGCGGATGTTCTCCTCGGCTGTGAGCGTCGGCAACAGATTGAATCGCTGGAAGACAAACCCCACGGTTCGCTTGCGCATGTGCGAACGCTCGGCTTCCCTGAGCTGGCCGAGTTCCAAGCCGTCAACCCGGACCGTGCCGCCTGACGGTGCGAGCATGGCACCGATGATGTGGAACAGCGTTGACTTGCCGGAGCCCGACGGTCCCAGCACGGCCACGAACTCTCCGGCGTCGACTTCCAGCGACACGCCGCGGAGCGCTGAGACGTCGACTGTTCCCAGCCGGTAGACTTTTCTCAGGTTCTGGACCTTGATGATCGGTTCTTCTGACACTCGCTCAACTCGCTTGGGGCGCTACTCGTAGGTCAGGATCTCGCAGGGGTCGGCTCGTGCGGCTTTCAGAGCCGGGTACATCGCCCCGCCGATCGCTCCGACGATTGTCAGTGCCGCCGCCCAGACCATCCATCCCGGAATCAGCAGCACCGGAATCAGCGGGTATTTGACGGCAACCATGCGCTGACCTAACACGCTCAGCCCGTATCCCAGCACGATTCCCACCGCGCTGACGGCCACTGTCTCGCGCAGGACGACGCTGCATACATAGGCCTTGGATGCTCCGATCGCCTTCAGTATCCCGATCTCTTTCGTGCGTTCCAGGATCGCCGTGTACATCGCCAGCATGACCACGATGAATCCGATGACGACCGCGATCGCAATAATCACGTTGACGAATTGGGAAGAAAGGTGGCGGACGTTTGTCGCCGTGTTTGCCAGGAACGCCTCCACGGAGACGACGTGATGATCCGGTAGCAACGCCCTCAGTTCCTCGATCAGGTCGAGCGCGAGGGCAGGATCGTGCAACTTGACGTAGACCTGGCTATATCTGCCCTGCCAGCCCTGCAACTCGGCCATCGTCTTGAGCGGGATGAAAACTCGCGACATCTTGCCTGTCTCGACAATCCCCGAAACCTCGAATTCGTGCCCCATCAGCATGATGGTCTCGCCGACGCCGATTTCCTCCTGCTCGGCGTAGACTTCGTCGATCACCGCCTCGAAGGAATCTTGGAACGTCCGGCCTTCGAAGATCGCTATGCCCCCGCTCATGACGGAGAGTTCTTCCCAGTCCACTCCGGTGATCGTCTGCAGGTTGCCAGGTGTGAACACCGTGGACCCCATCACTTGGCTTATCTGCGGGTAGCGCTCCATGAGCATGCCTGGGAGCTTGTCGGAAATGTCGGCTCCACTAATGGTTGCGCCGGTGATCTCGGGCCGGACCAAGATGTCCGCTCCAACGCCCCGCGTGCGCCGCAGGGTCTCCTGCAACAGGCCTTCCGAGACGCCCGTCATCATGACGATCATCATGACTTCGACCGCAAGGGCGAGGATGGTCAGGCCGGTGCGAATCGGCCTGTGGGCCAGGTTGCGCAATACCAGTCGATGGATCATGGGGCTTGGCTCAGGAGGTGCCGGGAGACCGTTTTCCGAGGGTCTCGACTTCAACTCCGTCAGGCAACGAGAGTTCGAAGGAAGCGTCCGGGATGTCTTCGTTGAGGCCTGGCTTCAGAATCACGAGCTCGATAATGTAGCCATCCAGGGGTCGTTCGATTTCGATGGATTGCGGGTAGGGCAGACCCTTGTCCTCCCCCCAGTCGCGGTACCAAGCGTCGGTCACAATCTCCGTGCGGTCGTCGAAGATGATCAATCGGGCCAGTTCCAGGTCGGAGCGGGAGAACCAGTATTTCCGTGTGATCCGTGGGACCCCGTCCTCGCCGTCTTCGGTCTGGATCAGGATTTGGTAGCCCGAGCTGCCGTACATCTCGCGGTCAAGGATCACCTCGTCAGGCTTCTCAATCGGGTCGATCATGATCGCGTCCAGAATGTGTTGCGGCCGCAGGTTCTCGATGCGTTCCTCCGAGATATCCGTCAGCTCGTTCCGGCCTTCGTAGACCCTGTTTCTCAAAGGGATGAACACTCGGAACTGCTCGCCGTCCGAGACCATGTCGTAGACCATGGCGATCCCCCCGGGAGCCTCGGCGTTCGTCCGAATCCAGCCCGGCCTGCGAGTGAGGAGCACGCCCCGAACGTCGCGAGACCGCACTTCCTTGGTCGAGTCGGCTGTCCGCACGGTCAGCGTGATATCAACCGAGGCCCTCATCGACTCCACCTTGGCGATCCGTTGGACCGTCTCGATGAGGTCCAGGCGGCTGGCGGTAGGGAGCACCGACGGAGGTGGCGCAAGCTCCGTGGTTGTGGCGAGCACGCCGCAACCGACCACGGTGCACAGATGCACCAAGACTGCAAGGAATCGCAGATGCACGGGTGAATTGAGGGGAGGCCGGGCCGTCGAGATCCCTCCCCTAAATCCAATTGTAACAAACACCCTCGCCGGAAACGTCTTGAGCGGTCCGGCACGCTATCATCGGCGGGAGAGCATGCAGCCCGGCACCCAGTTCGCCATCGCTCCCGGTTTGGACGATCTTGCCCAAGTCGATCGCCAGTTGGCTTTTTTCCCTGCCCGCAACGCCAATCCGCGGACGCTCAATAGCGCCCAACTCGCCGAGTTCAATGTGCGTGGCTATCTGGCGGGTTTCCAGGTGTTTTCGGATGCCGAAATCGCGGCTGTCCGGGCGCGTTTCGACCGGCTCCTCGAAACCGTGCTTGCCGCGGGCGGTGACAGCTATTCGATCAGTTCGGCGCACTTGCTGTACGCCGAGGCTTACGATCTGCTGACCGACTCACGCATTGTCGACTACGTCACGGACCTGCTGGGTGACGACATCGTTGGCTGGGGCTGTCATTACTTTTGCAAGATGCCGCGCGACGGCAAGCGCGTCGCCTGGCACCAGGACGCCACGTACTGGCCATTGTCGCCGTCAAAGACCGTGACTGTCTGGCTGGCCATCGACGATGCGGATATCGGTAACGCCTGCATGCGTTTCATTCCGGGATCGCATCTCCACGGTCCGTTGGGTTTTGAAGTGGATGACCAAGACCAGTCCAACGTGCTGAACCAGACCGTCCCCGACGTCGAGGCCATGGGCGAGGCGGTGAACAACGAGTTGCCAGCCGGCGCAATTTCGTTGCACACCGACTTGCTCCTCCACGGATCCGAAGCCAACGGGTCCGACCGGCGCAGGTGCGGGCTGACTCTGCGGTACTGCGCCGCGGAGGTGAAGGCCTATCTTGGCTGGAACCGCAAGGGCGTGATCGTCAGCGGCACTGACGGGGACGGCCACTGGGCGAATCCTTCGCGTCCCCCACGCTAGATGGGAAGCGGCACTCGTCCCGAGGGTCCGACTCAACGCAGGGGACAAACGGCCCGGCGGATTCAGCCGACTAGCCCGTACCTTCCGTTGGCTACACTCAAGAATTCTTATGGATACGTTCGGGCTGCGAATCCCTCTAATCGACTTCGCCATCATCGTTGCCTATATGTTCGGCATCCTCGCCGTCGGGGTGCTCTCGGTTCGACGGCAGAAGATGACCGGCGAGATCTACTTCCTGGCGGGCCGCTCGCTCGGCTGGGTGATGATCGGCGCTGCGCTGTTCGCCTCGAACATTTCCACCATCCACCTCGTGGGCCTTGCGGCTTCCGGATACAACGAGGGCCTGGTCTGGGGCAATTTCGAATGGATGGCGGCATTCACCTTGGTGATCCTGTCGCTGTTCTTCGCGCCCTTCTACTTCCGCAACAAGATTGAGACGCTGCCCGAGTACCTGGAACGCCGATTCAACCCGGCAGCCCGCTCGTTCCTGGCGTTCATGGCGATACTCGGTGCCCTGTTCATCCACATTGGCATGAGCCTGTACGCGGGCGCGACCGTCTTTGAGCAGTTCTTCGGAATCGATGTCGTGACCTCAATCCTGATCATCTCCATCGTGACCGGGGCCTACACCGTGCTTGGCGGGCTCAAGGCTGTCGTTGTCACGGAAGCGATCCAGACGGTATTGCTGATCGGTGGATCGATTCTCGTAACCGTGCTCGCGATCCTCGCATTGCCAGAGCACGGCATCAACACGATGACAGAATTCCAGGAGCGGTTACGACCCCAGCAGTTGAGCATGGTGTGGAGCGACAACTCCGTTGGCTTGGCGTGGTACTCGGTGCTGCTCGGCTACCCCGTGCTGGGCATCTGGTACTGGTGCACGGACCAGACGATCGTGCAGCGCGTGCTCGCAGCGAGATCCGAGCACGACGCGCAAATCGGGCCGCTGTTCGCCGGCTTCATCAAGGTGCTGCCCGTCTTCATCCTCGTATTGCCGGGTGTGATCGGCTTCGTGATCTACGGGGACCAGATCGGCGAGAACGCCAATCAAGTGCTGCCCGTCCTGATCCAGGAACTTGTTCCGACAGGTCTGCGGGGCTTGATATCGGCCGGGCTGCTGGCGGCGCTGATGAGTACGATCGCTGCGGCTCTCAACAGCTGCGCGACGCTCTTCGCGGTTGACATCGTTGCTCGCGTGCGCCCGGCGACGAGCGACGCGGCTCAGGTCCGGATCGGGCGCTGGAGCGCGGTCGCGGTGATGTTGCTGGCCATGCTGTGGTCCACGCAGGGCGACAAATTTTCGAGCATCTTCGAAGCCGTCCAAGAGATCGGCGCGGCGCTTGCGCCGGCCATCACGACCGTGTTCTTGTGGGGCGTGTTCTGGCGCCGTGGCACGGGACAAGCTGCCGTCACCACCTTGGTGTTCGGGTTCTCGATGGGCGCCGCAGCGTTCATCCTGGACTTCAAGGATGCGGCCGGCTTCAAGCTGATCACGGACGGCTGGGGCATCCCCTTTATGCTGCAGGCGTTCCTGATGACCGTCATTTGCAGCGCGGTGTTCTTTGCCGTCAGCCTGCTTACGCCGCCGCCCCCCGCGGAGAAGGTGGACGGGTTGACATGGGAAAGTCCCTTGACGGCCCTCACCCGGAAATGGACAGGCAGCGGCATTGATCCGCGCAGGCTCGCTGCGGCCCTGTGCCTGACGATCGGACTCCTCTATTGGATGTTCCGCTAGTGTCTGCCGAGGCTCTCACCGATAGGAGTGATGATGGATCTTCCACGAATAGTGGTTCCCGACGACTACCCACCCGTCCTCGGGCCTAGCGCCGCGTTCAGGTCTCTCGAGGAGAGGGCCGACATCCGGTACCACGACAGTTTGCCTTCCTCTCCCGCGGTATTGACCGAACGCATCGGCCAAGCCGAATCAGTGATCAACATCCGGTCCTCGATCGAGTTCGGACCGGAGGTGTTCGCAGCCTGCCCCAATCTGCGTGTGCTCTCCCTGTGGGGCACCGGTACCGACCATGTGGACCTCACAGCGGCCGCGGACCACGGTATCGCCGTCACGAACACCCCGGGCGTCTCGGCTGTGGCCATGGCCGAGCACACCTTGGCGCTCATGCTGGCTGTTGCCCGCGACCTGCCACGGATCGATGCCAGGACCCGGCGCGGGGCGTGGCCGCGGGGCTTCGTTACGCAACTCCACGGCAAGATCCTGGGAGTGGTCGGACTCGGAGCGATCGGCCTTCAGACCGCGAGGATCGCCAAGGGCATCGGCATGGAGGTCATTGCCTGGACCCGGACGCCTGAAGGCAAGCCCGTGGACGGCCTGGGAGTGAAACTGGTGGATCTGGAGACGCTATATGCGCACAGCGACGTGGTCAGCTTGCATGTCCGGCTGACCCCTGAAACGACCGGCTTGATCGGGCGCCGGGAACTTGGGCTGATGAAGGACACGGCGATTCTCATCAACACGGCTCGCGGCCAGGTCGTGAAGGAAGCGGATCTGATTGAGGCGTTGGCGACGGGCCGGATCGCCGGAGCGGGCCTTGATGTCTTCGACAGCGAACCTCTTCCGGAGAACCATGCTCTGGCTGCCCTGCCGAATGTCGTCATGACGCCGCATTCCGGCGGCGTTACCACGGAAGCGCTGGAGGCTGGGCTGCGAATGGCCGTCGACAACGTCTTTGACGCTCTCGCCGGAAACCCTCGGCACCGAGTGGCGTGATCTTCGAGCGTGCTGCTCCGCCACCGCAACTATAATCGTGGGGCTAGTGCGCGGGCATTGGCGAGTAGGCGAACTCCCAGGATGGCAAATCGGAAAGGGCACGGTCTTGCACATGGCGTGGCTGGCGTTACGGCATGTCTGTTCGCGCTGGGACTCATCGCCGCCGACGCGACCGCCCAGACCGGCAGTCGTCCGCCGAACGTCGTCTTCATCCTGGCCGATGACTTGGGCTGGCGCGATACCGGCGTGTACGGCAGCAAGTTCTACGAAACGCCGAACATCGATGCGCTCGCCCAGCGGGGCATGAGGTTCACCAACGCCTACGCGGCAGCGCCCATCTGCTCACCTACCAGGGCCAGCATCCTAACGGGCCTGCACCCAGCCCGCCTCGGCATGACCACCGCGTCCGGGCATCTCGCGCGAGTGGTCCTGGACAAGGGTCTGCGGGAGCGCGGCGTGGAAAACCAGCCGGCCCTTACCGCCGAGAGCGTAACTCGGCTCCGTCTCGAGCACTTCACGCTGGCCGAGGCATTCAACGCCGCGGGCTACCGGACCGCTCATTTCGGCAAGTGGCATCTCGGCCGCGAACCGTACGATCCGTACCAGCAGGGATTCGATATCGACCTGCCGCACACACCCGCTCCGGGACCTTCGGGCGGATATCTTGGACCGTGGACCTTCTGGGAGGGCATGGGCCGGGCCGGCGAGCACATCGAAGACCGCATGGCTACCGAGGCGTCGGACTTCATGCGTGAGAACGCGGACCGGCCCTTCTTCCTGAACTACTGGTGCTTCTCCGTGCACGCGCCTATTCAAGGCAAGCCGCATCTGGTCGAGAAGTACCGAGCCAAGGCCGATTTGCGCAGCGAGCAGCGCAATCCGATCAGCGGCGCCATGGTCGAGAGTCTTGACGACGCCGTCGGCGCCCTCTTGGACATGATCGACGACCTCGGCATCGCCGAGAGCACGATCATCATCTTCTTCTCCGACAACGGAGGAATGGTGCATCGATTCACGGACGGCGTCGCGGTCACTAGCAACGCCCCGCTACGGAGCGGCAAGTCGTCAATCTACGAGGGCGGTGTTCGCGAACCGCTGATCGCGGTTTGGCCGGGTGTCGCGGCTGCGGGCTCGGTGAGCCACGAGATCGTCCAGAGTGTGGACTTCTATCCGACGCTTCTCGAAATGACTGGGTTGTCGCCGCGCCCTGGACAGGGTTTTGACGGCGTGAGCATCGTCCCGGCTCTCCGAGGGGAGCAACTGGCCCGAGAGGCGATCTTCACGCATTCTCCGCACTACACACCCGCTACGCTTCACCGCCCGAGCACGTCGGTGCGCAAGGGCGACTGGAAACTGATCCGCTACTACTGCGATGGTCCGGGCCAGACCGATCGCCACGAGCTGTACAACTTGAAGGACGATATCGGCGAAACACGGGATCTGGCGAGGCGCGAGCCTGCCAAGGTCGTTGAATTGGGGACGCTGATCGAGCGTTTCGTTTCACAAACGCAGGCTGTGATTCCCGTGCCCAACCCGAGGTACAAAGCGGGTCTGGACCCGTTTCCGAACGGCGCCGCGATCCGATCCGAGTAGCAATTGTTGCGGTCCAGCCCCTTCCGCGTCTCGGGATCGGCGATCAGCTAATCTATCCACACAGGGATGTTGTCCCAAACCGGAGGTATTTCATGCCGGAGAGCAGAAGAGATTTCGTCAAGGCGACCGCCGGGCTAGGACTGGCCGCGAGCGCGGCCGCCGCCGAGCCCGTTCCGCGACGCAAGTTCGGCAACACAGGCCTTGAGGTGAGCATCGTCGGCCTGGGCGGGGGGCGTGTGGGCACGCACCGCGACGAGGCCGAAGCGCTTCGTACCATCCGCCATTGCTACGATTCGGGCATCAACTATTTCGACACCGCGGCGGCAGGTGCGTACGGGCTGGGCCAGAGGCGCTATGGGATTGCCTTGGGAGGGGTTCCGCGGGACCAGCTGATCTACGGTACGAAGACTCGGCATCGCACCTACAGTCACTCCGAGCTTGACTTGAACCAAAGCCTTGCCGGGCTCAAGACCGACTACATCGACCTGTACCAGGTGCATAACGTCATGCACATGCACGACATCGATTTCGTATTCGGTCCGCGCGGCGTGATGGAAATGATCGAGAAGGCCCGCCGCGACGGGAAGGTCCGCTACGTCGGCTTCACTGGCCACATGGATCCTAGAATCCTGTTGAAGATGCTTAACGCCTATGACTGGGACACAGTGCTGATGCCTCTCAGCGTCACCGATGGCGCAAACCAGGACCTCAGCTTCGAGCGCACCACGTTGCCACCGGCCGTGGAGAAGGGTCTCGGCATCATGGCGATGAAGACGACCGGCGTCGGCGTGCTCCATGAACAAGGCATTTCTTCACTGGAGGAGAATCTGGACTATGTATGGTCGCTTCCGATCTCGACAGCCATACTCGGTTGCACGAGCCCTGAGCAGGTGGACAGGGACATCCGCGCGGCGAGGGCTCACACCAAGCTGAGCGAGCCGCAGATGAGCGCTCTGCGTGCCAGGTGGGCCAAGTCGGACTTCGCGCAACTGGAGTCCTGGAAAGTCGACCAGAGCGCCACGATGGCGTCGTCCGGCCGGCGATACGTCGGGGACTGAGGGCCGGGCCCGATTTGAAACGGAGAAATCCTCGCGAGAAACTGGGACATTGGCCCGTATCAGAAGCGCAGGTCACTCGAACGCGATCTCGGCAATGTAGAGGTTGGGCAGGACTTGGTTCCATCCCTCGGGAATATCGTCGAACGCCAGCCGGAAGTCACGTTCCTTGGTCGGGGCAAGGCCGTCGCTCGCGCGGACAATTGCTGAGAGCGTCCGGTGCATTTCGATGCCATAGACGTCGAAGAAGACACAATTCACGCGGATGCCGCGGACTTGCCGGTCCCCACGATTGCTGATCTTGCCGGTAATCTCGACCAGCGTTTGTCCGAGCGCATTGTCTTTCGCCGACATCTCGACGCCCACGAGATCGAGATGGGGCAGGTAGTCACGAGCGGCCGCGGTGAGCACAACCTGTTCCGATGGTCGCTCTGCCCCGGCCTTCCATTGCAGGTAGGCGAAGGCTGCGATCGCGACGGCGAGCACCGCCGCGATCAGCAGCGGCGCGGTCCGGGATTTCCCTTGACCCGTCTGCTGTCCCGTTCCGAGCATTGACCTAGCGGGCCGGCTCAATCCGGCCGGATGAGTTGCCGGAGCAAGCCGAACTTACTGTCATCATGCCAAACGCTTTCGTTTTGTTGTCCGATCAGCGTCGAAGCCAGCTGACAAGCGTGTCGGTGGAGATGGGACCGTCTTCAATAGCCAGGCTGTTGGCTCGACCCGCGGCCTTGAACGCGGCTCGGAACGACAGGGCCGGGAAGCCGGCATGGCCGTTGTGGAGCAACACGCGGGCGTCCGTTACCAACGCTGCTACCGCTCGGAAATCACCGGCCCGCCGCAGGCCGGGAATGAACAATCCTTCGACGTAGCGTGAATCGTCCGTGGTGTCGAACTGGTCCAAGTCTGCCACGATGGATTGGATCCCGGGATCGAGCGCGGCGGCGAGCAGCACCCACAGTCCGCCCCTTCCTTGGCCGACTAGATTGATCGAGTCGACTCCGCTTGTCTGCCTGAGGAATGCGGCAGCAGTCAGGATGTCCTGCACTCGGTTGGCGTCGTCGCTGCGATTGAACACGTGATAGTACTGCTTGGCTCTTCGCCCCGCTCCGTGAATGTCTCGGTCGGCCACTGCTGATCCAGTCTGAAATGCATCGATCAGCAGGGTGGGCGAGTTGTGACTCGCCAACTCGCGCACGATCCCCGAACCCGCAGCCAACTCCATGCCGGAGGAATCGACAACCAACGTCGGGCGGCCCTTCTTCGAATCGGCATTCAGGTACATTGCCGGAATGCGATCGCCAACACCCTTGCGCCCCAGCAGCAATTTGGCGGATCCCAGCATTCGGAAGTTCACGTCGCTCCCGGAAGGGACTTCGGCGAGCAGGGAAAGGCCCAGCCGCTCGCCGAATGCCGACTTGGCGCGGGCCAGCGAGTTCGCGTCGTGCACTGCAAGGGCTAAGGTGTCCGCTTCGAAGGCCGCGATCCGCTGGCGGACCAACTCCTCGAACCCGACGGCTCCATCCGGCAAGGACCGTCCCCACAGATAGAGCAGCCTGCTCAACTGGTCCAGCCGCACCGCGGACTCTGAGAATTTCCCCTCCTCGGCGCCCGCCAGGATGTGCTTGCCGAAGAATCCGTACACAGCCTCGCGGCTGTCTCGATGGTAGTTGTGCGGTGAGTCAAACTGACGGAACTCGACATTCGACTCCGCGTCGAGCAGGCGGTAGACCCCTTGCACCGCCGGAAACTCTTCGGTAGGCACATTGACCGTCCAGTCACCGGTCGCCGCCACCAGCAGTTGCGGCTTCGGCGCGAACGCAGCTGAGAACTCGACGTTGTTAGCGTCGATCCGTAGGAGAGGAGCGTTTTCGCAAGGCGAACCGCCCTGCATCTGGAAGGACACCATGTTGACTGGTGCCGAGTACCCGATGCGGTCATCGACCGCTGCCAGGAGGAACGCCTGGGTTGCGCCTCCCGAGGCGCCTGTCACACCGATCCGGCTCCGATCAACGTCAGGCTGGGCCGCCAAGTAATCGACTACGCGGATGCTGTTCCAGAGTTGCAGGCCGAGCGGTCCGAACAGCCACAGCTCCTCGCTGGGCCCGCCGAATGCATGAGGGGTCTGCATGGTGTCATTCCAGCCGACCATGTCGTACGCGAACACGACGTAGCCCTGGCGGGCGAAGTTGATCGCCCGACTGGGCACGGAATTGTTCTCGGAATTCTCGAACCGTCCGAACCGCCAGTGGCCGTGCGGCGAAACCACGGCTGGATGCGGTCCCTGCCTGCCAACCGGGCGATACAGGTTGCCACCAAGGAAATAGCCCGGGTAGGTCTCCAACAGCACGCTTGTGACCGAATAGTCAGCGTGCTCAATCACATCCCCGACCAAGGGGTTCAGCGGATCCTTCGCAGGGAGGGGCAGCAGTCCTGACGCGAACAGGATCTGTTTTCGCAAGAATGCGGATCTGTCTTCCCATTCGGATCTGGAATATGTCGAAAGCGAGTACTTCCGGTCCGTGTGTCGAATCTCCGTGTTCCGGCTGTCGAAATCCGGCACTTGGCCAGCGGCGAAAACACTGGCGACCAGGAGGAGCACCCAACCTGCTGCAATCGGTCGCATCCCTGCAAAGGCTAGCAGAGTCAGTCCGTCCGGGCCATCGATCGCGCTTTCTTGTGGTGGTCGAGGCAAGGCCTAGAATCCACGAGCCTCGGTTCGCCTCCTGGAGGTCTGGCAGAGTCGGTTGCCGCAGGCCGTTGCGCGGGCACATCACCGTATTCCACCGGCTTGAGGCTCCAGGGTCGTATGATGGGGCCACTCGAGACGCGATGCGATCGAAGCTAACGCCAGACCAGGTGCATCAATACGAGAGGGCCGGATTCGTGCACCCGGTGGATGTACTTGACCCTTCCGAGGCAGATGCATTCCGCTCGCGATACGAGGCCGTAGCTGCGCTGCTCGGAGGTTCGCCAAAGGCGGTTCAGATGATTCAAGTCCATCGGTTCTACCACTGGGCATGGGAACTGTGCACGCATTCCGCAGTGCTGGACGCCGTCGAATCACTGCTCGGGCGCGACATCCTGCTTTGGTCCGCTTCCGTGTTTGCCAAGATTCCCCGGGACCCGGGCTACGTCACGATGCATCAGGACGGCACCTACTGGGGACTTGCCGGAGGGGAAGTCACCACGGCATGGATCGCGCTGACTGCCAGTACCAGGGAAAACGGTTGCATGCGGCTGCTTCCGGGATCGCACCGCTCCGCCATCCTGCGCCATGCGGACACGTTCGACGCCGACAATCTCTTGACCCGCGGACAACAGGTCCAGGCGGAGTACGACGAATCCGAAGTCGTCGATCTCCAACTGCTTCCGGGACAGATGTCGCTGCACCATGTGCGAGCGATACACGGATCGCATGCCAACACATCTGACCGTTCCAGAATCGGCTTGGCGATCCGCTACATGACACCGGATACCAAGCCCGAGAGGCCGGACCAGGGCGCAGCCCTGGTGCGCGGCAACGACTGTTTCGGAAACTGGCATCTCCATGGTGGCCCGGCTGATTTCGGATCCTTGGAACGCGCTGTGCGGAAGCACCAAGCGGAGGCGGCGCGATTCGTCGCGACACTGACCCGCGACTAGCGGACTTTCTCGAACCCCGATCAGATGAACTCGACTGCCTGGATCCTCGCCCTTGTCCTCAATGCGGCCGTCGTCGCTTCGGGCTGGCTGCGGGCGCGGCGCCCTCGTGACGCCACGGACTGGCAACTCGCGGCGCGCCAGCTTGCCTGGCCCGCAGTCGGTCTGTCGCTCTTCGCGACAGCGATCGACAGCGGGGACTTCGTTGCCGTGGTCGGCGGGGCATACCAGTTCGGGATCGCGTACCTGTCGACCTGGTGGCTGGGCATTCCGATCGGCTGGTTACTCGCGACCAGTGTCGTCCTGGTTCCTATTTACCGAGCTGGCTTCTTCACGAACGCCGAGTACCTGGAGGCAAGATTCGGGCCGGCGATGCGCGGGGTTGGTGCGTTGATCCAGATCCAGCAGCGCACGCACGTGATGGGCAACATGGCGTACTCCCTGTTCCTGCTGTTGGGGGCGGTGACGGGATGGGGGGCCGGCGCGTGGTGGTTGGTCGTTTGCCTCGCTGTCCTGGCGGCGATCTACACGGCAAGTGGAGGGCTCCGCGCGGTGGTCGCCACCGATTCCTTGCAGGCGGTCCTGATCGTTATCGCCTCCGGGCTTCTCTGGTGGGTGGTGTGGTCGGCGGTCGGCGGTTGGCGAGGCGTCCGAGGCAGCCTTGGGGAAGTCGATCCGGAATTGCCAGACCGTATCTTGACCTACGGCGGGCTGGCCGGGCCAGGCGCGCCGCTGGCGCTCGTGCTGTTCGGCTGGGTCACAGTCCATGCGGCCTATTGCATCGTGAATCATTCGCAAACGATGCGCCTACTAGGCTGCCGGAGGGAATGGGACATGCGGGCCGCCGCGACCCTGGCGTCTGTCGCTCTGATCGCTGTGATGTGGTGCAATGTCTCCTTGGGAATCATGGGGCGGGCACTCTACCCCGACCTCGGAAACGTCGACGACGCCTTCCCGAGCGTCTTCGTGAACCACTTGGACGGGGGACTGGCTGGACTGGTTCTGGCCGGGGTGTTGGCGGCCTGCATCTCCACGTATGACTCGATCGGTTCCTCCCTCGGCGCGGTCTTCACACGCGATGTGTTCTGCCGCTTTCTCGCCCCGGGCGCCGGCGCTAGGACAAGTCTGCTGGCGAGCCGAGCCGCGGCGGTGGCCTGCATAGGAATATCGTTCCTATATCTGCCATTTATTGGTGAGGGTATGGTTGCGTTCTACCTGCGGCTCTCAAGCGTCGCAGTCGTGCCACTTGCAACCGTGTTTGCCGTCGGCGCCTTGAGCCGTGTGCACCGTGATTCAGGACTAGTCGGCCTGCTTGCCGGCGTCGGGTGCGGTGTCGTGTCGATGTTGGGAGACCGTTTGAGCTGGCCGTTTCCGGTGTGGATGACCAGCGTTTGGTGGAGCTATCTATGGGCGGTAGCGGTAACCGCTGCCGCGATGGGCGCGTGGTCAATGTTGCGCGGCCTCGCCGATCCGGATTCGCTGAGGGGGTTGACGCTCGCTAGCTGCCGTCGTGGCGAATCGTACGACGGTGCCGGGACGGGCTGGCTCGAGCGTTCGCGCGCCGCCTTGGCACTGGAAACCGCATCTCAGCGATCCGTTGTCAGCCGGTGGCACCCCGAGCGTGCCACTGCACTGTTGATCGTCACCGCTGCGACAGTGTTCTTCGTTGCGTTTCGCTGATGGCGTTGAGATCACCGCCATCAGCGGCCCTCTCGGGGCGGCGGAAAACCCTCGCGCGAGCCTCTCGGAGTTTCGCCCTTCCCGACGGAAAGTCGTTGCGCCACAGGCCAGGGTTCGACTACGCTGCAAGCGTGTGGAACGCCAAGACAGAGATCGCGGCCTGGAACGCAAGATGAAAAAGACACCTTGCATGTTTCTCCGGGTCATGTCGGCCATAGGCATCCTCCTCCCAACATGTCTTGCGGGTTCGGTCGAGTACGATTCACTGATCTCTCGGTTGGCATTCGCCGCGCAGGAACTCAAGAGTGTTTAGAGGAGCAGCTGATGTCTGCGAGCGTGATGATCAGAATGTCTAGGAGCCTCACCTATTGGATCTTGTGTGGAGCGTTGGCCTCTTTCAGCGCAGTCGCACTAGGAAAACCGAACATTGTCCTCCTGTATATCGATGACTGGGCCTGGAACGGAACACCGGTCCCCATGGATGATTCCATGGAGAATTCTCACCAGCCTGTCTTGCAAATGCCAAATCTAGAGAACTTGGCTAGGCAGGGAATGAAGTTTCGCAATGCCTATGGTTCGCCACAGTGTTCACCCGCCCGGGCAGCTCTTCAGACAGGACAGTCTGCGGCACGCAGCGGTTTCACGGTGTACCTGGGGGCAAGAGAACCGTACTATGACACGAGGAAAGATGTCCGGGGTTTTCCGGTTGTTCCGAACGTTTCCGATCGGGAGCTTGACGAAGACGCGGTCACCATTGCCGAAGCTCTCAATCCGCTGGGTTATGTCAGCGCTCATGTTGGCAAGTGGCACATGAGGGGAGATCCCGGAAACGAGGGTTACGTATTGCATGATGGAGATACCGACAATAATCCTGGTAATCCTCTGAAGGGTATGAAGCGAATGCCTGAGATCATGACCGATCCAAAACTGATGTTCAGCATCACCGAAAGGGCGATTGGATTCATGGAACAACAGGCGAAATCTGGCACGCCATTCTACCTTCAAATCTCTCACTATGCCATGCATGAAGGTCGAGAATCGCTACACGAGACCCGTAAGAAATATGTGAATCATCCTCTCGTACAGGCTTGGTATGAGGAAAACAACAAGAAACCCGAAACAGTCAATCGGGGGGATGATCCGGCGATTTGGTTAGCAATGGGTGAGGATTTGGACGGTCGCATCGGTGCGGTGCTTGACAAGATCAAGGAGCTGGGAATTGATGACAATACCTATGTCATCGTAGCTGGTGACAACGGTTACCGCCACGAAGAAATCGAACTTTCGCCTAGTCTCAAGCAGCCGCTACACGCAACGAAGTGGTGGTTGTGGGATGGAGGTCTCAGGGTGCCGATGATTGTCAAGGGTCCGGGTATCAAGCCAGGATCCGTCTTTGCTGGAAATGTGGTCAACTATGATTTCTTGCCGACGTTTGTTGATTGGGCCGGTGGAGACCCGGAAGAATTAAGAAACATTGACGGTGTCAGTCTTGCGGATTACATGGCTGGACTTCAACCGAATGAAGCCTTCCTCAATCGCAATCTGTATTTCCACTACCCTCATTATCGGAGAAGTATGCCTCATTCCGCCGTTATTTCCAGTTCACTCAAGGTGATTCACTTTTACGAGAGCCCGGAAATTCCGATGCTATTTGATCTTTCTTCGGACATTGGAGAAGTGACTAATATCGCACACGAGCATCCTCAAACACACCGGAGAATCTACGATGAGATGATGCGCTATCTTGACAAGGTTGGAGCGCGACTCCCGAAGGTGAACCCGGACTATGATCCGAAGGTATACATGGAACAGAAAGAGTTCGAAGAGCGTACTGCGTGGGGACCGTTTGAAGGACAGCGCACTCTGGACGCCGATGAAATCTAGGCGATCCCGCCAACGGTAGGGAGCTGGACTCCTGCGACGGGGTCGGTGGCTGTGATCGAGCGTGACGACGCCTCCGGGGCACGTTCGGCGTGCTTGCCAGTCACCCGCACGGCGGCCGGCTGTGGCAGCCGTTCTCTCGACTCGGCAAGGCTCGCCCGGCGAGTCTGCCAATCCGGTCAGCACATCCCGGAGCTACGGAACACCCGTAGCGTTGGCGCAGGTATGCAGTGATATGTCCGCAGGTGGCCACAACCTCTTCTAGCGACGGGCACGTGAGCGAACGACAGCGCAATGCGACTTGGACCTCGGCCCGGCTGGCTAGCGCGGCGAGTCCACAGGGCTAACTGCGGTCCCCGCGGATCCTGCCTCCGCCCCGGGGCAACCCTAGAGCGGATATTTCATCGTTGGAGGAGACAGGACACTTCAATCTCGGCCTTGACAGGCCACCTTGCCAACTTGCCGACTCCGGTGTGAATCGCTATGCTGTAAACTCCGATGGGCAGTTGCTCATTCGGAGGCTCCTCCTAGCCGGTACCGGCCCCGAGGCACGCCAGTCGGCTGCCTCCAATTTCCTGATGACCGTAGGCGAATTGCATCAAAAGGACATCGAGTCGCTCACCCAGCTGGCCGAGGACCTGGAAATCGAGGACTTTTCAGGGATCCGCAAGCAGGAGCTGATCTACAAGATCCTTCGATCCCAAGCCGACGAAGAGGGACTGCTTCCCGTCGAGGGGATCTTGGAAATCCTGCCCGAGGGCTTTGGGTTCCTGCGCTCGCCGGTCTACAACTACCTTCCGGGGCAAGACGACATCTACGTGCCACCGCAGCTGGTGCGTCGCGAGGCGATCTGTAACGGCGACACCGTCGAGGGCCTGGCGCGTGCCCCTCGTGACCGGGAGAACTACTTCTCACTCGCTCGCGTCACAACCCTGAACTTCAGCGATCCCGAATCGGCCCGTACGCGGATCCATTTTGACAATCTCACGCCGTTCTACCCGAAAGAGCACTTGCGCCTCGAAACGGAGAAACAGAACTACAGTGGCCGAGTCATGGACCTGATCACGCCCCTCGGCAGGGGCCAGCGCGCCTTGATTGTCGCTCCGCCGCGTACCGGCAAGACCATGTTGATGCAGTCGATCGCGAACTCCATCACCGCGAATCATCCGGAGGTTGTGCTGATCGTTCTGTTGATCGATGAACGCCCCGAAGAGGTCACCGATATGCAGAGATCCGTCAAGGGTGAAGTGGTCAGCTCGACGTTCGACGAACCGCAAACCCGCCACGTCCAGGTGGCTGAAATGGCAATCGAGAAGGCCAAGCGGCTTGTGGAGCACAAGAAGGACGTCGTGGTACTGCTGGATTCGATTACCCGGCTCGCGCGCGCCTACAACACGGTTGTGCCGTCCTCCGGAAAGGTGCTCACCGGCGGCGTGGACGCGAACGCCCTCCAGCGGCCCAAGAGGTTCTTCGGTGCCGCCCGCAATATTGAGGAAGGCGGCTCCCTGACGATCGTCGCGACGGCCCTCGTCGATACGGGCAGCCGGATGGACGAGGTGATCTTCGAGGAATTCAAGGGAACCGGCAACATGGAACTGCACCTCGATCGGAAGCTGGTCGAGAAGCGGACATTTCCGGCGATCGATATTCACAAGAGTGGCACGCGCAAGGAAGAGTTGCTGCTGGATCCGGAGACCTTGCGGAGAGTGTGGGTGCTCCGCAAGGTGATGAGCAATCTGGGCACTGTCGAGTGCATGGAACTGCTGCTGGACCGTATGACCAAGACGCGGAGCAATGCCGAATTCCTGGCTTCGATGAAGAGCTAGCGCCGTGCTCGGCAAGAAGGTCCACACAAAGATCCGTGTGCGGTACGCGGAAACTGACCAGATGGGCGTGGTGTATTACGCCAACTACCTGGTTTGGATGGAAGTCGCGAGAGTAGCCTATTGCAGCGCCGTCGGATTCGAGTATCGCGACATGGAGCGCCACGCCGGTGCGTACCTGGCCGTGACCGAAGCTCGGTGCAAGTATCGCGTGCCAGCGCGCTTCGATGACGACGTTGCCCTTTCGTGCTGGGTGACGGAATCCCGATCGCGCACGGTGCGATTCGCGTACGAGATGCGCAGGGACGACGAACTGCTGGCAACCGGCGAAACCCATCACACTGTCATGGACGCTCGCGGCAAGATGATTCGCATGCCGGAGGCATACCGGAAGTACTTCCCTTTGAGCCGCTAGAGCTGCCGGTGGGGCAGGGAGACCGCGCTGCCGGGCTGCATGAGGATGCTTCGACCACCTAGCCGGGCGGTCCGCCATTGTCGCTGGTCTACACTGCAAGCAAGGCTATGCTTCGAGAATCCTCAATCCCAATCCTTCTCTGTCTTCTTGGCGCGGTTGCATGCGGCAGCTCCGAGCCCGTCGCCACGACCACGGTCTCGGAAGAATTCCTCCAATACGAGCCCACTGACACTGCAGCGAACGGTCTTCATATCGTGTTGATTTCAGGCGACGAAGAGTACCGCTCGGAAGAAGGTCTGCCGATGTTGGCAAGGATGCTGTCGACATTACATGGCTTTCGCTGCACCGTGCTCTTCGCGGTGGATCCCGACACCGGCATTGTCAACCCGCATGTGATTGACAATATCCCCGGTACCGGGAGTCTCGACGACGCTGACTTGATGGTCATCCAGACACGTTGGCGGGACTTGCCGGACGATCAGATGGAGCCGATCGATCGCTTCCTCATGGCCGGCAAGCCGGTCATCGCACTGCGTACGGCCACGCACGCATTCAAGCCGAAGCCGGAAGTCCACAGGCAGATTCGTGCTTATCTCCGCAACGTCTCGCGAGCGGACGATCCGCAATCGGTCCCACTGCCGGACATCGCGCCCGACGCATGGAGCGCGTACGACCACTACGGCGATGGCTACACGGGGCCCAAGGAAGCATGGCGAGGTGGGTTCGGCCGCCTTGTGGTGGGAGAGCGCTGGGTTGCGCACCATGGCCGCCACAAGCACGAGTCGGCTCGCGGGGTCATTGCCGAAGAGGCAGCCGACCATCCGATCCTGCGCGGGGTGGACCCGGATGGAATCTGGAGTGCAGCAGATGTATACACGGTTCGCCTACCACTCCCCGGCGACTCTTCGCCCTTGGTCTATGGCAAGGTGATGGCTCGTGCGGGGGAGTATGACGAAGGGGACTCTCGTTACGGAATGCGACCCACCGACGATGAGCCGATCGAGGGCAAGAACGATCCCATGATGCCAGTCGTCTGGACGAAGACGTACCAGCTCCCAGGAGGAGTCCAGGGTAGAGTCCTGTCCACGACCTTGGGATCATCTACCGACCTGCTCGAATCGGGCGTCCGCCAGTTGCTGATGAATTCCGTGTTCTGGGCGCTCGACGAGGAAGGCGCCATCACCGCTGATGGCGTGGGAGCCGAACTTGTGGGAGAGTTCAACCCGGCGAAGTTCAACAATCACCCGCCGGAGTACTGGATTGAGCGCGCCGCGAAGCCAGCCGATTTCCGGTAGCCTGGATGTCAGTTGCGCAGTGGGGCCAGTGCCCGGACAGCGTCCTCGCCGCTCGGGGCCTGGAACGCCCGGAGCCCGAAATTGGGCAGGGCGGCGAAGATATGGTCGAAGATGTCCGATTGGATGCCTTCGTATGCTACCCACTCCTTGTTTGCGCTGAAGGCGTATAGCTCGAGCGGCAAGCCGTGCTCGCTCGGCTGCAGTTGCCGAACGATCAGTGTCAGTTCTTCGTTGATCATCGGGTGAGTACGCAAATAGCCCACCAGGTACTGCCGGAACATGCCCACGTTGGTCATCCGGCGCCCGTTGACGGGCATGGATTCGGTCACCTCGTGGTTCCGGTTGTATTCCACGAGCTCTGCCTCCTTCCGCCCGATGTATTCGCGGAGCAATTCGATTTCCTTGAACCGGGCAATCATCTCGGCATCACAAAACCGCACGCTTGAGATGTCGAGATAGATCGAGCGCTTGATCCTGCGCCCTCCAGATTCGGCCATGCCGCGCCAGTTCTTGAAGCTTCCCGCGACAAGCGAGTAGGTCGGGATCATCGAAATCGTCTTGTCCCAGTTCTGGACCTTGACGGTGTGCAGGGTAATGGCGATGACATCCCCGTCGGCACCGTACTGGGGCATTTCGATCCAGTCGCCTACCCGCACCATGTCGTTGCTGACCAACTGCACGCCTGCTACCAAGCCCTGGATGCTGTCCTTGGAGATCAGGAGCAGGATCGCGGTCATCGCTCCCAGACCGCTCAGCAGGAGCACGGGCGACTGGCCGGTCACAATCGAGGTCGCGACAATTAGCGCTGTCGCCACCAGCAGGATCCGGACGACCTGGACATAGACCTGAATCGGGAACCGGCGCGCGATTTCGTACGTGTTGTAGATGTCGAGGCCGACGGACAGAACCACGTTTGCAGTTGCCAGCACGGCCACCAGGATGTAGATCTCGGCCCCGCGGCGCGCCCACAACACCACGGCTTCCGACGTCACCGCCAGCGGCGCCAAGGAGTAGATCACGATGGCCGGAACTACATGTGCGAACCGCCTGAAGGCCTTCTTTTCGACCAGCCTGTCATCCCAGTGCGTTCGCGTCTTGGACGCCACCCGCTGGATCAGTCGGACCAAGCTCTTCTGAGCCACGTGGTAGGCGACAAAGGCAGTCAGCGCCAAGCCCGCGATGTCCAGGGCGTTGACGGTGAATGTGGCCGTGTCCGGGGCCATGCCCCAGTCAACAAGTCGGGAGTGAATCCATTCGATCATTGGGCCGCTCTAATGATGCTTACCACATACCCCGCTCCGGGCTGCCTGACCGTGAGAGCGCGGGCCCTCCGACCCTAGGTGTCCAAGCGCAGCTTGCACACGACCCCGACATCGTCGCAGTACCACATCCATCCGTTCCAAATCGTCATTCCATGCGGCAACGGGTCGGTGTCCGCAAGCTGGACCTTGGCGTCGGCACTGCCTGTCTCGGGATCAAAGCGGTAAAACGCGTTGTCGTTTGACTCCGCGCACCAGAGCCATCGGCCCTCCCAGCCAAGTCCGTGAGGCCTGTTACCTGCCGTGGGGAATTGCTTCTCGATCCGGAACGGTCCAGGGTCGATCCGATAGATCCGCTGCGACGGTGGAACCGCAACCCACAGCTTCCCGTCGCGCCACTCCATTCCGTGCGCGCCGGTGGCGTTCCGAGAACCCCGGGGTTGCGGGTTGGTGGGCGCCGGGGCAGGCGGCGCCAGGGGACTTCGCCTCGGGGTGGTCCAAGCCACGACCCCGGAACCCGGAGAGTCCACCCGTCGCAGGGTCTTCCCGTCGTGCGGGTCGATCTTCAGGATTTCTCGACTGTAGGTGGAGGCAGTCCACAGCGCGTCGCCATCGAAAGTGATTCCGCTGCCCGCCTTCGTATCGGTCTCAAGCTTCCGGATCGTCTTGCCTGAAGCGTAATCGACCAGGTACGCGCGGTTGTCGCCTTGGTCGAGAATCCACAGTCCTTCCGCTGTTGCCTGCAGCCCGTTCGGTTTGGGGCCGGGGGAGTCGAAGACGGTCTCCACCTCGGCGTGACGGACTTCAAGCCTCGCCAGCGCAGGGCCCGCCGCTACCAGCCCAATGAATTCGCGCCTGCCGATTCGCATGGTATTGCCTCCGTCACTGAGGGTCTCGTCTCGACCTGGCGCCAAGCTCTTGACCGTCCTGATTATAGGTGCCTACCGGGTTGTTTCGGGCAGCGCGACATAGTTCGATGGGTCCGACTTGCGGAATTCGCCTTCCGGCACGTCAACCAAGCGTCGCTCTGATTCCGGCAGGTCGTTGTACGACAGGATCTCTCGGCGGGACGGGTTCTTCGGAAGCAGATCGCCCAGAGACCGCTTGATCTCGGCGTACTTGTCGTCGTTGGCAAGATTGGCCCATTCCATGGGGTCGCGGCTGTGGTCGTAGAGTTCCTCCCCGTCTGGATAGCGGGTGTAGCGCCATCGCTCCGTCCTTACTGTCACCCTGTCGTGGCCTATGCTCGTGATTGCAGGCTTGTCCCAGGGCGCGTCGGGGTCGGCAAGCAGCGGACGTAGGCTGCGGCCTTCGACTTCGGGCCTTTCCGGGAGCTCGCACAGATCCACCAAGGTCGGATACAGGTCCAAGAGCTCGACCGTCCGACCGCTCTTGACGTTCTTGGCAGTTACGCCGGGGCCCGCCAGCATCATGACTACCCTTGCGGAGCGCTCCCAAAGCGTGAACTTGCGCCACTGCCGCTTCTCACCCAGCTGCCAGCCGTGGTCGCTCCACACGACGATGATCGTGTCGTCGGCGTTGGGTCCGTTGTCGAGCGCCCGCAGGACGCGGCCCACGTTGGCGTCGGCGTAGTTGATGCAGGCCAGGTAGCCGGCAACTGCATTGCGCCATTCGCCGTGGGTGGTGACGTTGGTGTGATCACGGAAGCTCCTTAGGGCTGACTTGGGCACGTCGTCGATGTCGCTTTCAAGAGTCGGAGGCAGTTCCATACGCTCCGCCGGAAAGCGATCGAAATGCGATTGAGGGGCGTACCACGGCAGGTGGGGCCTGTAGAACCCGACCGCAAGGAAGAACGGCTTGCTGTGCTTCTCGCTCAGGTAGCGCTCGGCCCACGCTGCGAGTTTCGTGTCCTCGGTCTCGTCCGCGCTCGCAGCCAGCCCGCTCCAGTCGAAATGTCCCGTCCTCGGAATGCCGTTTACAGGCTTGTTCGGCGGGTGCAGGAAGCCCCTGAACTGGAAATAGGCTTGCCAGGAGGCAGCCTCGTTCATGGGGCCGTGGAAGGTCTTGCCGCCGCCCAGGACTTCGTAACCGTGCAGCATGAAGTGCTGCGGCAGCGTCACGGCCTCCGGCATGGCGTCGCGCCATACGTCGGTGTTGCGATAGACGCCTGAAGTGGAGGGGCGAATACCGGTCATCAGGCTTGCCCGGGACGGATTGCATGATGGTGCTTGGCAGTAGGCGCGCGTGAATGTCACGCCGCGCTTGGCGAGATTGTCCAGATTCGGCGTTTGCGTCTGCGGATGCCTGCCGAGCGGCCCGATCCAGTCGTTCAGATCGTCCACGCCGATGAACAGGACATTCGGGCCTCTGGTTCGCGGGCCCTGAGAGTAGGCGAGGGCAGCCAAGCCCAGAACCAGCGCCCCCAGGCTAACAGTTCGAATCATGGCTTTGCGGGTTCGTGGCATGGGCTCCTGCGACGGCTCGCCAATTCTGGCAAGACGTCCATGATACTGACTCTTGAGCGTTGCTCGGGGCGGCGGACAGTATTCTGGTAGGGGGAACGGCAACTTGCTTACCACGGGATCTGCCGGGACGCCGGCCGCGCGGTCCGAAGGCGGCAGGAGCGTAAAGGCTCAGGTGCCCGCGCTTTCCGGCACGCGAACTGACAACGCGGCCAACCTGCGGACAGGCTGGCGGCGCTGGCTGTACGTAGGGCTGGGCTGCCTTTTTCTCGGCCTTGGGAGCGTGGGGGCGTTCCTCCCGGTCCTGCCGACGACACCGTTCCTGATCCTGGCGAGCTATTTCCTCATCCGCTCCTCTCCGAGGCTGCACCGAAGAATGCTGCGCTCCAAGACTTTCGGGCCTCTGTTGCAGGACTGGGAGCGCCATCGTGGTCTGAAGCGTCGGGTCAAGGGCACGGCGATCGCTGCCTGCACTGTGACGATCGGCCTCTCGATCTGGCTCGGCGGTCTGCCTTGGCCCGCCAAAGTGCTGGTAGCCGCCGCGGGCGCGTATGGGATTTGGTATGTGGCGCGGCTTCCCGCGGTGCCCGAATCCAACTGACGCCAGTCCTCGACGGCTGGCACACGGCTGTACAATATCCGGCATGCAGCGGCTGGGACAGGGGTTGCTCTTGCTGGTGCTCGGTTGCCTGCCGGTTCCGTGCAGGGGCCAGGAAACCCCAAACTTCGTTGTCATCTTTGCCGACGACTTGGGCTTCGGTGACCTCGCCGCCTACGGCAACCGCCACATTCGGACGCCGAATCTCGACCGCATGGCCCGCGAGGGCATTCGGCTGACGAGTTTCTACGCCCAGAATGTCTGCGGCCCGTCGCGCGCGGCACTGCTTACGGGTAGCTACCCGATCCGTGTGGGAGAGCCTGGGAACGCCAAGAATGCGCACACGGTGCTGCATCCCGACGAACGGACGATTGCCGAGGTGCTGAAGCCGCAGGGATATGTCGGTGGGTTGATCGGAAAGTGGCATCTGGCTGGCGGGGGAGGGCACGAGCGCGGTCGGGGGACCGGCCCCTACAATCCCGACCTGATGCCAAACAGCCAGGGGTTCGAGTATTTCTTCGGGACCCCGTCGCACAACGGCACGACTCGAGAGGTCCAGCCGGGAGGATGGAAGACCGAGTTGATGCGGAACGAGGAGGTCTTGGAGAGCCCGACCGATCTGGACCTCCTCACGAGACGCTACACGCAGGAAGCCGTGGCGTTTCTGGAGAGAAACCGGGATCGGCCGTTCTTTCTGTATCTGGCGCACACGATGCCGCATGTCCCGCTCGGCGTGTCCCCAATGTTCAAGGGCCGCTCGGTTCGGGGGCTCTATGGCGATGTCGTGGAAGAGCTGGACTGGAGTGTCGGTGAGGTCCTGGGGACGCTTGTGCGCCTTGGTCTTGACGACCGCACTCTGGTCGTGTTCACGTCCGACAACGGCCCTTGGATCGAGGGCCACCTTGGCGACCACGGTGGCAGCGCCGAGCCCCTGCGAGGCTTCAAGATGTCCACGTGGGAAGGGGGCCTGCGGGTCCCGGGGATCTTCCGCTGGCCCGGCCGGATCGCTCCCGGGCAAACGAGCGACCAGATCGCTTCGACACTCGACCTCTTGCCGACCTTCGCCGCCCTGGCCGGTGCTGGACTCCCTGCCGATAGGCCGATCGACGGCCTGGACCTCGGGCCTTGGCTCTTGGGGGATTCCGCCCGGAGCCCCCGCCAACGCTTCTACTACTTCGCATTCACCCATCTGCAAGCTGTGCGGGACGGGCGCTGGAAGCTCGTCCTGGAGCGCCCGGAGAACCCGCCTTGGACGAGTTGGTATGGCCGGATGATCGACGCCGTCACGGCCCCCCAACTCTATGACTTGGAACTGGATTGGGGCGAAAGCCGCAATGTCGCCGCGCAAAACGACGATGTCGTGGCGCGCCTGATGCGGCTTGCCGAAAGCGTGCGCGCCGAGATCGGCGACTTCGATCGCATCGGATCCGATGCAAGGTTCTTTGACACGGGAGCCGTTCGTCCGAGAATGGGAGCCTGGCGCAAGTGAGCAGCCAAGTACGATCCGGGCCGCCATCAGCCGAACTCGGCGGCGCGAGTACGGCATGACCGGGTCAGCGAGCATGAAGACTGAACGGCGCGGCCCGCGCGGCCTGATTGGAATTGCAGTGGCGTTTCTCCGCCTGGGCGTAGTCGCCTTCGGTGGCCCGGCGGCCCACCTCGCACTGCTCGAGAACGAATTCGTCACCCGCCGCGGGTGGCTGTCGCGCCAGCGATTCCTGGACCTCATGGGCGCGACCAACCTGATCCCGGGCCCGAATTCGACCGAAATGACGATGCACATCGGGTACGAGCGCGCCAAGGGGCCGGGCTTGATTGCCGCAGGCCTTGGCTTTGTCCTGCCAGCCGCCGGCATCACTGCTGTGCTGGCATGGATCTACGTCGAGTTCGGTGCTTTGCCGACTGTCGAGCCGATCCTCGCGGGTGTGCGCCCCGCTGTGCTCGTCGTCATTGTCGGGGCGGTGTGGAAGCTGGGGCGCAAGGCGATTCGAGGCTGGCGGCTCGGCCTGATCGGCGTGGCGGTGGTCGCGGCGGTCTGGGCGGGAGCCGGAGAAGTCACAGCTTTGCTGGCAGGGGGGGTGCTGGGCGCCTTGCTGCTCTCCGTGCCTCGCTCCTCGGCTTCATTAGGCCTTCTGGTGATGGCGCTTCTCGAACCTGCCCGCGCCCTGGCATCCACCGCCGAGAGCGCGGACCTGGCCAAGCTGGGGCTGTTTTTCTTGAAGGTTGGGGCCGTTCTATACGGATCCGGCTACGTCCTGATCGCTTTCCTGGAGGGCGGCCTTGTTACGGACTACGGCTGGGTTACCCGGCAGCAGCTTCTGGACGCGATCGCGGTTGGGCAGTTCACTCCGGGGCCGGTCCTGACCGCCGCGACTTTTCTCGGTTTCCTTGTTGCGGGGCCGGTCGGCGCTGCCGTCGCCACCGCCGGGATCTTCCTGCCCGCGTTCGGCTTCGCGTGGATCCTGAACCCCTTGGTCAAGCGGCTGCGGGAGTCCGCGGTTACCGCGGCATTTCTCGACGCGGTCAACGCGGCTGCCGTCGGGCTGATGGTTGCGGTTGCGGTCGACCTGTCTGCGGCCACTCTTTCCACACTCCCGGCCTGGGCCATCGCGGCGGCTGGAGCGGCGGGCCTGTTTTGGGCCCGCTGGCCCGCGGCGTGGATCGTGGCAGGCGGCGGCTTGACTGGATGGCTGGCAGGCTTTGCGGGCTGGTTCTGACTCCCCCTGCGAATCGCTTCGGGATGCCGGCACCAAGTGCGAGATCGCACCGCGCTGACTGCCTTCGCCACAGAGCACGAAGTGTCCTTGTTGCCGACCACAGGGCACGCGCGGCTCAGTCAGGGAACCCTGTGAAGACCGGAAACCGGTCGAAGCCTGGATTGGGCTCCCGCAGGAGATTGGGAGCCGCATGGGACATTGCAGCGCCCCGGGCCGTTCCGGGCGATATCGTAGTACATGCAGGCCATCGTGCATCCGTCGCGAGGTGACTGCGCGGGAGGAATTGCATGATTGATCCAAGGGCTCCATACGGGCGCCTGGAAAGGCTTCAGGACCGTGTTGACTTCGCTTGGCAAGTCAGCGGATCCCTGCTTCGATACATCGGCGATGAAGGCCTGTGGATGACCCGGTTCCGACCGGGAGGCCCTCACGGACTCTGGATTGCAGGGCATCTGGCATTCTACGAGGCCGGGGCGTTGAAGCTCTACACGGGTCTCGAATCCAACCCTCTGGCCGATTGGAAGGAGCGCTTCGGAAACGGTAGCGAGTGCCTTGACGATGCAACTGCCTACTCGGATCCCGCAGGCATTCTCGACCTGCTTGAGGAGGGCAGGGCAGCGATTCGCAAAGCGATCTCCGCCATGAGCGACACTGACCTTGACGCGTCGGTTCCGCCCAACGAGAGACTCAGGATCCGGGACGTCCAGTCGCAGATCGAGTTCTTGATCTGGCACGATTCGCACCATGCGGCCCAGCTGGGAGCAATCGTCAACACCTACAAGCAGGGTCTGAACGGCTAGGCCGTCGATATCGGCTCGCCGCGTGTCTAGCGTGGTTCCGGTTTGGGCCCCTCGTTCCAGTAGATCTTGAGGTTATGCGTGCTGCGCCCGGCGGCGACAATGTCGTTGCGCCCGTCGCCGTTGAGGTCCGCGACCGTGAGGTCCTCCGTAGCCATTCCTCCCCAGTCGACGATCTGCACCTCTTCCGTGCCGGGATCGTAGACCGCGACGCCCGGGCGATCGTAAGGCATGCGCCCCTTGAGCCGCCAACCGAACGCGAGTTCCTCGTCCCCGTCGCCGTCCAGATCCGCCGGCCAGAGAGCGTGGCCGCCACCCACGCGCGTAACCACCGTGCTGCGGGACCACGGCTGCCGAGGATTGGCCGGTTCGGAGTAGATCACGATGTTGTTTGCGTGCCATGGCTCGACGGTGGCGATATATCGCTTGCCCGATGCCAGAGTGCCTAGCTTGATTTCTCCGGCTCCGCGGATCGATTCACCGATGTGTCCGGGGCCGAGCTGCGTCCTGGTCCAGGCGTCCGCATCCCGGTCAAGCAGGTGAACGCCTTCGTAGGAGGCGACTAGTAGCTCGTCGGCCGAGTCGTCGTCGAAGTTCAAAACCCAGAAGTTGTGCACGATATGGAACGAGTCATCGATCACTTCCTGCGCCCATGGCGTTGTCTCCGGACTGTCGGACGGGGTCAGGGACAATAGCCTCGCACCGTTGCCCACCCAGTACCGCGGCCCGCTTGTACCCCTTCCGTGCAGGGGCGCGACGATCAGCTCGGCTTGGCCGTTGCCGGTGGTGTCAGCCCACCGAATCCGGTGCGTTGTTGGTTCGTTGCCGAGGGGGAACAGTTCCCATTCGGCGTCCTCGTCGCCGGATCTCCGAATCCACTGCAGGGTCCCGCCGCCCGCTGTGTCGCTGGGGCGCCAGGCCGCTCCGATCGCGAATTCCAGTTTGCCGTCGCCCGTGATGTCATGGGCCGCGATCGCCACGTTGTCTGCCTCGGTCTCGCCATCCAGGATCACACGCTTGTCCCATTCGGGATTGCTCCACCAGATGACCTGGGTCTCGTTGAGAGCGACCACATCGGTGTCCCCATCGCCATCGACGTCCTCGCACAGGACCGCGTATCCGATCCCGAGGTCGCTCTCGATCTCCTGATGACGAAACCCAACCGCCCCCGAGGCGGCGCTCGCGGACAGTGCCGCCAATGCCGCACCACAAATGAATCTCTTCATGGCGATAGCGTAGCAGCCGAAACGGGCGGTCCTACGCCCGCGGACCTGCCGCCGAGATTGCCGCGATTACTGGCACGGCGGCTGGAACCGGTGGGGCCATCGGCGGATCCAGAAGCAGCGGCCGATCCCTCGCCATCACCGCGACCCGGAATGGTGCACGGGCTCCGTCGAACGCTCTCCGCACTAGTCGGAGGTCAGTTCCAGGACTTGGCCGTCTGCCAGGAGCCTCGCTCGCAACGTCTCGTACGGCAGGTCCTGCACAGCGATTCCTGCGTCCATGGCCAGCACGGCCGCCGTTGCCGCGGATTGCCCCAGGATCAGGAAGACGGGTTCCATGCGGATCGAACCGTACGCGACATGTGACGACGACAGACAGACTGGCACCAGCAGGTTTGTCACCTCGTTCCGCTTCGGCGTCAGGGAGCCGTAGGCAATGCCGTACGGTCGCAAAGGCTTGACGCCGATATCCCCTTCGTTCCGCACGGACCCGTCCGCGGCCACGTATCGCTGCACATGATGAGAATCCATGGCGTAGGAGCCCATTCCCACCGGCTCCGGAGCGTCGCGCTTGGCGAGACACTCGTGCTCTGTCATCACGAACTCCCCAATCATCCGGCGTGCTTCACGGACATAGAGCTGGTGCGGCCAGTGGCCATTATCGACGAATTCATCGGCCGCAAGGCCCCACTTGGAAAACTCGTCTCGGACGTCCATGGGCACTCGCGGATCGTTGGCAAGGAAGTACATCAGGCCCTGCTGATAGGTCCGGTGTTCACGGGCGATCTCGTCACGTAGCTCGTACGAGCCATCCGGGTAACCATAGTTCATCCCGATGTTGTCAGTGCTGAACGGGCCGTGGTTGTTCGTGTCCGTCTTGGCGTTGGGAATCGGGTCGAACTTGCGGAACGTCTCACGCCACCCAGTGTCAAAAACCCGGAGGATCAGTTCGTACTCGCCGGCGTCGTATTTCGCAGGCTTGGAGAACGGCACCCGGTTTTCCGGCACCTGCGTGAGGCACATCCGGTAACAGTACGCTTGAATGCGGTGGTCCCCCCGTCCGTTCGAGCCGGGCCGCTCCGGGCTGATACGCGGCAGCAGGCCACTCGTTGGGTCGCCGCGGGTCTTGTACGGATCGATTGCTTCCGGGAAGAAATGCCCGTGGTGGCGCGCATCCTTCTGGACCCCAGCCCACTCTTCCGCGTAGGCCTCCGTGCTCTCGCGCCCGACGACATAGGAAACACCGGCGGCGGCCAGCAGATCCCCTTCGTAGGTTGCGTCAATGAACGCCGCGCCCTGATAGGCCTCCCCGTCCCGGGTGGTGATGCCCCGAATTCGGCGCCCATTGACGAGCACTCCGTTCGCTCTGTCGAGCCACTGGCCGCGACGGACTTCGATCCCGTGCTCTTGGACCAGGTCTTCGAAGATGGATTCGGCCACATGCGGCTCGAAGATCCACATCGTACGGTGTTCGCCGTCCACGGCCGGCGTCCCTTGTCCGCGATTGCCGTATTCTTCGCGGTCCTGCCAAACCCAGGCGTCGGGATCCTGGTAGTGTTGCCAGATCCGCTGATAGAACTCCCTGGCAAGACCGCCGATCACAGCTTTGTCTCCGGTATCGGTCCATCCGAGCCCTCCCGCTGACAGTCCTCCAAGGTGCTTGTCGGGCGACACGATCACGACGGACTTGCCCATTCGCGACGCTTGGACGGCCGCTGCCACTCCAGCTGATGTCCCCCCATAAACGACCACATCGAACGTCTCCGGAGACGGCTCTTTCCCGCTGGGCCCGCAGCCGCCCGAAATCGCAGCGATCAGTGCGGTTAGCGCGACCCAAGTCACGGATGCCAAGCCCGGCTTGCCCAGCCGGAGTGATTTCGGACTCGACCGCGGTATCATTCGTCTCATCGGCGCTCCCATACCGATCTCAGTCTACCCACCAACTCCAGGGGTGTCGGGGGCTGCGTTGCGAATGCCCCTTCGGCTCCCGGCTAGCACGAACCGACGTCAATCTCAGCCTCGTGCAGGTCCCTGCCGAGCAGTTGGACGGCGTCTTGATGTACCGCGTCGAGGACCTGCCTGGCTTGTCCGGCGGTGGTCGCCACAGTGATCGCCACCACAGTGGACTGTTGCCAGCTTTCCTGATGCGCCACCTCTGCGACTGCGACGTTGTGGCGTCTCTTGATCCTGTCCTTGAGCGACCGCAGTACCTGCCGCTTGTCCTTGAGCGACCGGGAATGGTCGATACGCAGGCTCAGGCTCAGCGTTCCGATCGCGTATTCCATGAACCGGGTCCTGAACGTGCTTGCTCGGCCCCCGCGCGGCGAGCCCGCTGCCAATCAGACCGAGATGAGTTCGTTGATGTCCTGCGCCAGTTCGACGGTCTTGAAGAGCTCGATTTCGTCTCCCTGCTTGACGTCGTTGTAGCGCTCCATGTGCATGCCGCACTCTTGGCCGGCACGGACTTCCTTGACGTCTTCCTTGAACCGGCGCAGCGAGTCCAGCTTGCCCACATGGACAACCACGTTGTCGCGCAAGAGCCGGGCCGATGCATTGGCCTGCGCCACACCGTCTTCCAGCATGCAGCCTGCAACCGTTCCGACATTGGTGATGTGGAATACCTCAAGCACCTTCGCGCGTCCCAGGGTCTCCTCCTTGCGGATCGGCTCGAGCAGTCCGGCAAGAGCCCGTTTCAACTCGTCGATCAGCTCGTAAATGACGGTATGCATGCGGATGTCGACGCCTTCTTGCTCCGCTAGAGAGGAAGCCGACCGCTCCGGCCTGACATTGAATCCGACGACGATCGCCTGGGCGGTTATCGCCAGCAGGATGTCCGATTCCTTGATCGCCCCCACGCCTGTATGAATCACGCGGACCTTGACCTTGTCGCTGGTGAGCTTGGCCAGGGTGTCCTGCAGCACGGTGGCCGATCCCTGGTTGTCGGACTTGAGGATGATCGGGAGTTCCTTGGCGCGTCCGGAAGCCAGTTGCTCCTGGAACTGCTCCAGCGAAAGCCGGGCGGTTTGCGCGATCGCTTGCTCGCGGGCCTTCTCCTCGCGGTACTCCACGATCTTCTTCGCCCGGTCCTTGTCCGAGATCACGGTAAGCTGGTCCCCGGGCTCCGGCAAGTCCGAGAGGCCGAGAACCACGACCGCCGAGGACGGTCCCGCTTCCTTGACCTTGCGGCCGATGTCGTCCACCAAGGCACGTACCTTGCTGAGCACCGCGCCGACGACAAATGTGTCCCCGACATGCAACGTCCCGTTCTGGGTGAGGACGGTTGCCACCGGACCCATACCGCGGTCCAGCTTCGCTTCCAGCACGACACCGATTGCCGCACGCGCCGGGTTGGCCTTGAGCTCGCCCAGTTCCGACACTAGGTTGATCATGTCGAGAAGGTTGTCAATGCCCTCGTGCGTCTTGGCTGAGACCTGACAGAAAATGGTGTCGCCGCCCCAGGCCTCCGGCACCAAACCGCGATCCGAGAGCTGCTGTTGGACCCGTTCCGGTTCCGCCTTGGGAACGTCGATCTTGTTGATCGCCACAATGATCGGGACCTTGGACTCCTTCGCGTGGTCGATTGCCTCGATTGTCTGTGGCATTACGCCGTCGTCGGCGGCGACGACCAGCACGACCACGTCGGTCACCGAGGCGCCGTGGGCACGCATTTTCGTGAATGCCTCGTGGCCGGGAGTGTCGATGAATACGATGCGCCTGCCGTCCCGCACGACATGGTAGGCACCGATCGCTTGGGTGATTCCGCCCGCTTCGCGGGCCGCCACGTTGGTCGATCGAACCGCGTCCAGCAGCGAGGTCTTGCCATGGTCGACATGCCCCATCACAGTGACGACTGGCGGACGGATCTCGACGTCTTCAAAGGTCTCTTCCTGATCGACGTCGAGGACGGCTTCCTCTTCGAAGGTCAGTTCGGTTGCCGTCGCTCCAAATAGAGTGGAGATCTCTTGAATACTCGCAAGTTCCAGCGGCTGGTTGATTGTGGCGAACTTGCCTTTCTCGACGAGTGTCTTGATGATCTGGCTGGCCTTGATGCCCAGTTTCTCGGCGAGTTCCTTCACCGACGTGCCGTCTGCTGCGAAGATCTCGGTGTTGACGGCCTTGGGCATCTCGGCCTGACGCTTGCGCTGCAGGATCTTCTTCTCGGCCAGGGCCTCGAGGTCCCGCTTGCGCTGCTGGGCCGGGCGTGGACGGCGCTGGCCTCCCGGTGCGCCGCGACCCGGTCCACCAGGTCGTCCGGGGCCTGCGCCCGGGGGCCTGCCGAGGCCGGGCATGCCGGGACGTTGCCCGCCAAACCCCGCGCCCGGCCGATGCCCGCCCGGCCGCTGCCCGTATCCGGCTGGCGTGCCTGGCGTTGGCGCTGGGATCCCGGGCATTGGAGTCGCCTGGACCGGGCGTTGCACGATCGCCTGTCCCGGAACGAGGATGTTGGGCCGGGAAGGCCCTGGTCCCGCGGCTCGCTGGGGATGACCCGCCGATCCCGTCCTCCGTGACCCGGGTGGCTGAACCGGGCGTGTCGGAATCTTTGGCCGCTGGATTTTCCGGGCCGGCTCCGGAGATTGCGGCGTTCCGGGGATCGTTACCGGCCGGCTTTGCTGCCTGGAGGGCGCTTGCTGGCTCGGCCGGGCGGGTGCCGAGGGAATGGGCGGTGCCGGGCCAGCGGGCGGGCGCACTGCAGGCTGAACGGACTGTTGCTGTTCACTCGGCACAGCGGCCGCTGGCGGAATGGTGACTGTCGGGGTAGGAATGGAAGGCACCGTACCGCCTACAGTCACGCCAGTCACCTTCGGTCGGCCGGGAACGAGATTGACGTCGGGCCGAGGCACTTCCGGTCCGGTTGGAAGGACAAGGGGGATGTCGGGCTTCTCGAAATCCTTGACAGCTAGATCTGTTGCCCGTGCGGCGCCCTCCGGCTTCGGTTTCACGACCTGCTGGGGGGTGGCGGCCACTGGAACCGGCGGCGGGGCGGGAGGCTTGGCGGGCGGTGCTTGCACTGGAGGAGAGATTGGGCTTCGGACCGGGGGGCGGAACGCTCCACCCGGAGAGTGCGCCGTTCCGCTACGGCCGCCCACAGGGATCAATGGCCTCACGAACGCCGAGTCTGTCCGCGTGTTCCGTGGAGTGGAGACGCTCGCCGGCATCCTCGCTCGTCTCCGTACAGGCAGTTCGAGTTCGGACAGCTGCGGGTCAGGCTCCTCCTTCTGACGTCCCTTGAATCGGTCGCGAACCCTTGCTGCCGTGGTGCCGTCCAACGAGCTGGAATGGGACCTCACGTCCTCAATACCGAACTCCGGCAGTACGGCGATAATCTCGCCGGACTTGACTTCCAGTTCCCGTGCTAGCTCATTGATGCGAATCGTTGTTCTCCTCTCGTCCCGTCTTCGCGTCCGCGCTCGCTAGGGCTGTTCTGCAACCGCTGCGGGGATCGGTGCGTCGGGCGCATCCCCCTCCTCAGCGGCTGGAGTTTCCTCTTGCCCCGCCAACTGAAACCCCGCATCCTCTGTAGGGCCCCGGTATCGGTTTATTCTACCAAAGCCTTCGAGTTCCTCCGCGTCGAATTCGATGTCTTCCTCGTCTTCCTCCTCGGCTGTGCCGGAGTCAGGTACGCCTGGCAGGACCGGCGGGGCGCCCGCGGTTTCCTCGACGACCTCTCCGCTCTCCCCTGCCGCCTCTGCCTGTTCGGACGGACTGGTTTCCGCCGTCGGCACGGCGCCTACCGTTCTAGCGAGGTGCGCGTAGCATTGGCTGACCGCGATCTGAATCCGCTCGATCAGTTCAGGCCCCACGCTGCGGATCTCCATCAGCTGCTCGGGCGTCATGTCGGCCAAGGCTTCCACGGTCGCCGTTCCCGATTCCACCAGCCGGTCGATCAGCCCTTCGCTCAGACCGTATTCCAGTAACATGCTGACCGGCGTTCCACCGCCGCTGATCGCGGCCATCGCCTCTTCGACTTCCTTGCGCTTCTCGTCCTCGCTCTTGATGTCGATGCGCCACCCGAGCAGCTTCGCGGCGAGCCGCACGTTCTGGCCCTTCTTGCCGATGGCGAGCGAGAGCTGGGACTCGTCGACGATTACCTCCATGCGATTGTCTTCCGGGTCGATCACGTTCACCCGGATGATCTTGGCCGGGCTGAGCGCGGAGAGAACCATCTCGACGGGATTTTCGATATACGGAACGATGTCGATCTTCTCCCCCCGCAATTCGCGGATGATCGTTTGCACCCGCATGCCTCGCATGCCGACGCAGGCGCCTACAGCGTCTACGTCGCGGTCACGGGATAGCACGGCGATCTTGGTGCGCTCGCCGGCTTCCCTCGCGCAGGCCTTGATCTCCACCGTGCTGTCGTAGATTTCGGGCACCTCCTGCTCGAAGAGCCGCTTCACCAGTTCCTCGCTCGCGCGCGAAGCAACGACGGCTGGACCGCGCGCAGCCTTGTCGATCGACTTGATCACCACACGCACGCGGTCGCCCGGCTGGAACGTCTCGAGCCTGGACTGCTCGCGCCGTGGCAGGCGAGCCTCGGTCCGCCCCAATTCCACGATCACCTCGGGCCCTTCCGTTCTCTTGACCGTGCAGTACTCCATCGTGTTGATGCGATCTTCAAACTCCGCGCACACGGTTTCACGCTCGGCCTCGCGGATCTTCTGAAAGATCACTTGCTTTGCCATTTGGGCCGAAATGCGCCCGAGCGGCGCCGTCGGCTTGCGGAAGCGAACTTCGGAGCCGATTTTGGCGGACTGATCATGTCTGCGTGCCTGCGCCAGGCTCACTTCTCTCGATGGGTTCGCCACCAAATGAGTCACCGTCTTGACAGCGTAGACATCCAGACCACCCGTCTGGGTGTTGATCTCTGCCACCAAGTCCTCGTCCGTCTTATAGTGCTTGCGCGCAGCCGCAAGCATCGCGTCCTTGACGGCGTCGCGGATGACGTCTGGATCAATGCCCTTGTATTGGCTCAGTTGCTCGATTTCCGAGAATATGCCCCGCGCCATACGATCTTCCTCCAGACTCTCAGACAACCCCTAGACTTCGATGACCAAACGAGCAAGCTCGATATCCGCGAAGAGGATTTCCAATGTTTCCCCGCTGGCGGTCCGAAGCGACACCGCGCTATCCGAATTGCCTTCGATGCGCCCTGTCAGTTGCCGCGTTCCGTGCAGGGGCTCGCGCACCCGCACCTTCGCCGCGCGACCGGCGAATCGACGGTAGTCACCAGGCCTTGAAAGCTTCCGGTCCAGTCCCGGCGACGAAACCTCAAGACTATATGTGGCGGGAATGAGATCCTCGACATCGAGGACAGCGGACAGTTGGCGGGAGACGCGCTCGCAGTCGGCGTGGGTGACGCCTGCTTCGTTGTCGATGAAGACCCTCAACGTGCCCCCCCGTGATCCGCCCTTCCACTCCGCGTCCACCAGCTCAAGGCCTTCCGAGACGACAATCCGCTCGGCCATGCCACGAACCTGCTCCACCACTGCCTTGCCCTGAAAGCTCATCCGCGATTCCACAAAAAAAGCGGGCGTAAGCCCACTTCCGGTTACGGCCGAAACTGTGACTAAGTCTATCGTAACGTCTTTACGATTCCCAGGCAAGGGATTGACGTATTGACGTGAACTTATCCGCCGTAGGCGGGTCCGGCTGGAGTTGTTTTCGGCGCCGCCCGACCGCCTGCGGCACGGCCGGTGCCCAATCCCGGGAAATCGCCTGCGCGAACGCCTTCCATTTGACTTCTCGGCGCTCCCGTGGAGCGTGCTTCCCGCTGCTGCCGCTCGACCTCATCTAGGGGCCGCAACGTGATCGGCGCCGCCCAAGAGGTCTCCTGGCTAGGAGCCTGGGGCCGCTCACTACCCGTTGCGGGCTTGCCATGCATGGACTTGTCTGGCCGAGGGGAGTGCCCCTGTACCCCGGGGGTAGAATGGCCCTCTATGTCGACTTTCGAGACCGTTGGCCGCGTCGAACGCTTCGATTCAGCGCTGGACAGTCTGATTCCGGGAGATGCCGTGATCGAATTGCTTGAGGTAGGATTTGCATGGTCTGAGGGGCCAGTTTGGGTGGCTGGCGGCGAGCACCTGCTGTTCTCTGACATTCCGCGGAACGCAATCATCCGCTGGAGCGAGCGGGATGGAGCTCGTATCTGGATGCAGCCATCTGGCTACACCGGTGTCTCGTATTACGGGAAGGAGCCGGGGTCGAATGGACTGACCCTCGACAGCGAGGGACGGCTGCTCGCATGCGAGCACGGGGACCGCAGGGTCTCCAGGCTCGAACTGGGCGGTGGCAAGACGACAATCGTTGACTCGTACCAGGGCAAGCGATTGAACTCTCCCAACGACTTGGTGCTTCGCTCCAACGGAGACCTCTATTTCACCGACCCCGCGTATGGCTTGCATCGCCGCTACGATGACCCGTCGCGCGAGTTGCCCTTCTGCGGGGTCTTCCTGGTCCGCGCCGGCGAGCGCGAGGCGGTACTCGTCAGCGAGGAGTTGGAGAATCCGAACGGCGTCGCATTCGACCCGGAGGAACGGTATCTGTATGTCACGCAGTCCAATCCTCGCAGAGCCGTGGTCATGCGTTACCCCCTGGGTTCCGATGGAACGCTCGGGCCTGGCGAGGTCTTGGCGGACCTGACCGACAGGACCTCCGATGCGCCGGGCCTGCCTGACGGCATCAAGGTGGACATTGCAGGGAACATCTTTACAACCGGTCCTGGCGGCGTCTGGGTGATGACGGCTGACGGCAGCGTCCTCGGACGCGTCGTGACCGGTCTGCGGATTGCAAACCTCTGCTGGGGAGGGCAAGGATCGACACTCTACCTGTGCTCCGACGAATATCTGTGCCGGATCGAGACATCCACGCGTGGCAGGATGCCTGGCCCGCTTGGGTAGAGCGCGGCACGAGGGTTTCCAGTGCAGCGCATGTGGGGCGATTCCCCGGGTTTTGCCGCCAACTTCCGATCAGGTTCGCGACCGGAGTTTCGGAGCCCGGACCGCCCGACGGCTCGGGAACCGTGACTTCGAATGCCGGCTACGTCTTTGGCCGAACGACCCGAACGCCCAGATTCTGGAACGCCGCGCGCAGCGAGTTGTAATGCTCCTCGTCACGGTACGTGCCGATGATTGCCCCCCCTGAGCCTGCGAACTTGGCCGTCGCTCCAGTTCGGCGCGCAGCCTCCACCATTTCCCCGTTGGCGTCACTGATCCGATAGATTCTTGCGCGCAAGTCGAAGTTCGCGTCGATCAGCTGGCCGAACCGGTCAGTGTCGCCGGCCAGCAGCGCGTTGCGGCCGTGTTCGGCGATGCGGGCCCACTCTTCCATCGCATCCACGACGGCTGTATCGCCCGACTCGAAACGCTGGCGCAAGTTGTTGTGGAAGACCTCCGTTCCTTCGCTCAGCTTCGTGCGGTAGGCCACGTACAGGTTGGGCAGGAGGGCACTGTCCAAGTGCTCGTACTCCCCGAATCCGCGCGAGTCCATCAAACTTCGGTCGAAGTCCATATAGACCAATCCCTCGTACACCTGCACGACACGGTCCTGCAGGCCCGCGGCGACTCCGAGTTCCTTGGTTTCCGTCTCGAGAGCCAGATTTGCCTGGACCGGAAGCGGGATTTGCACGTCGTAGTACTGCATTACCGCCCGGAGTGCCGACGTGATGATCGCGGACGACCCTCCCATGCCGAGGCGCAGGGGAATGTTCGATTCGTATTCGATTGAGAAATTTCGATCGTGAAGTTCGATGCCCTCAGCGTCACAGTAGTCGGTGAAGCGCATCAGCAAGGCTCGGATGATCCGGATTCCTCCGTAGTAGCCGCGCCAGCGAGTGTGTTGCCGGAGTTCCTCAAGGTTCTTCCAGACCGGAATGTCGGCATCCGAAGGTCGAATCTCAAGCCGCTCGCTCGGGTATAGCAGCGTGCGCGAGCGAAAGTTGCGCAAGGTCAGGGCGATGGTCTTGCCGAAGTAACCGTCGGACGGGTTCCCCAAGACCCCGGCTCGGGCATAGGCGACAGTTTCGATCACTGCCAGCGCCTAGTCGGACGCGCCCGCATGTTCGGGTTCGAGATCGTCCGATGACGAATCGCTTGAGACGGGCAGCAAGAGCCAACCGATCACGTAGGCGGCGATACCAGGAAACAACGGTGGAATCAGTGCGGCGAGCGCCCAGACGATGCGGATCACGGCTACGTCTCTGTCGAAATACCTTGCGACTCCGGCACAAACTCCCGCGATCATCCGGCCTTCCCGCCGGCGCCGACAGATCCGAGTCCGAGTCCTTCGACCCGATCCGGTGACTGCACGGCCGCACTTGCTGCAGAAGGTGTCGCCCTCCTCAATTTCGTAGCCGCAACCCTCGCAAAACATGACCTGTCTTGAGGCTATTGTAACGTGGTGTCGGAAGCGACCACTGTCACGTCCCGGCAATCAGTGAGCAAAGTCGTGCGATCTTGGCGCGGATCGATTCGGCTGTTGCGACTCAGGCGAAGGGACTGGCTTGGGCATTGTACTGTTCCACGAAGGCGTTGATTCTGCTGGTCAGCTCCCTGACGCTGGAGAACGAGCCGCGGCGGATGGCCTGCTGATCGACCTGGTTGATCCAGGAGGCATAGGTGGGGGCGTAGAGCAGGTGGTAGCGGGGCCTGCATAAGAGCTAACTTAATTGATTGGGAAAATGATGAGGCAAATGGCTGTCCGCGTGATTCAACCGGCGTCTGGATGGTTCAGCGAGAGATTGCGAGATCTGATGCCACTCCTCGAGCATTCACCGCATAGAGAACGCTGGCTCGATCGCTCGGGTGACCTGGTTGAGTGCGAGCTTGAAGTCACGCCAGGGACTGCGAGTCCGGTCTTTGCGCCACGTCGTATCCCCACGGGGAAACCGCCATCGCATGGCGGACGACCTTCTCGCCCAGTAGCGCGACCAGCAGCTTGCCGTAGAGCCAAGCCTTGGCGCTTTCGTCGTCATGCTTGGGCAGGTGTCCGAGCTGGGCGATGGATTTGAAGCGCCTGAACACCGACTCTACCTGCCAGCGCAGGCGGTACCACTCCAGCACCTGCTGGGCCGGGAACGCCTCCGGGGGGTAGGTCGTGAAGACTATCACGTAGCGTGCGAAGCGCAGCGTCTCGGGCTGGACCCGCTTGCCGCTGTGGCGGGCTGTCTGGTGGATCTTGGCGTGCGCGACCTCGATGGCTTCGTCGGTCTTGCGTAGGGCGCAGATCCGGCCCGCCACGGGCGGCCCAGGCTTTGCGGTCGTGCGGGCCGTCCACACCCCAACAGGCCCGGCTTGGCTCACGGACTCGACCGAGGAAAGTAAATCAAACTCCTTGCCTGCAGTGGTCTCCAGCACCAGCGACCCGGTATTTGCGCGCACCGTCACGTAGCCACCGGCCGCCGCCACGTGCCGAATGCCAACCCCGGTCGAATAGCCCCGGCCGGCGAGCACGTAATCGCCCGGGCGGATCGGGAACTGCGTGAACGACTCACCCGTACCGCTCCCTTCGGTGGCGGTTAACTTGAAGAAGTCGCAGCCCAGCGAAGGCAGGTTGACGCTGTAGTGCAAGCGCCACAACGACCCGGTCCGACCGGGCTCCTGCACGGTCGTGGCATCGAATGTCCGCACTTGGAAGCCCTCGCCCGCCGAGACCGCAATGCCATGCTCTCGGAACAATGCCACGCACAGCGCGTAGAGCCAGTCGCGAGACTTTCTCAACCGCTTGAGCAGGGCCACGTCCGACAGGTCCGCCAAGCCTGCCTCGCGTGCCCGCACGACGGTCTCGCGCAACGAATGCCCGCAGCCGAGATGGATCAGCAAGGTCCGCAGCAGGCTCTCCGCTGACCTGTTCTTGCGCAGCCCCTTCAACGCGCCCGTCTCGGTCGCCAAATCCCGCCAGTTGTCGGGAAAGAACGTCAGCAGTAAGTCCCAGTCCTCGTTCGAAGCCGCCTTCGCCGCCGTTCCGCTCATGCCAGCACCATACCAGATAGCGGTTCGGTAAATAAGTTAGCACTTAGGGGCCAGTCCCTCCTTCTGCTATACCCTCGCCACTTGACATCTCAAGCCCCCTGCCCCATCATGGTGCCTCCCCTCTGGAGTTGCTGCAGCTGCCGCGCACTCAACTGTCCACCACTCCGTAGCCACCTCACTTCATGCCGAATCCACGGGAACGGGAGACGCGGCAATGCCCCGGGCACCGCTTCTTCCGGAGCTGCTGTGGAAGAGTCCGCGCGCGCAGGTGGGAGTCGCTCTCGGGATACGGGTCCGGTTGCACGCGGTCGAAGGCGGTGCTTGGAGCCAGCCATGCGGAGTCCACTGCATGATCGGATCAAGAGATCACAATGGCGACCATGTGGCCACACTAAGGGTCGCTTGGTACTCCACTCTGAACTGGATCAAACGCCTGCGTGATGGGTCCAGGCGCGACTCCGCGTCGGGAGGGAGCCGTCCCGCCATCGGGGCAACAGCCTGGAATGGACGCCGTGCATCCTCGCGGGACCTCGTAGCCGGACTGAGCGTCGCGCTGCTCATCATCCCACAAAGCATGGCCTATGCCGAGCTAGCGGGCCTGCCAAGCATACAGGGGCTGTACGCATCCACGCTTCCCCTCCTCGCTTGCGGACTGTTCGCCTCATGCCCGTACCTCCAGACCGGTCCCGTTGCCCTTACTGCACTCCTCACCCATGGTTCTCTGGTCGCGATCACCACACAGGGAACCAGCGAATACGCTGGAGCAGCTACTCTCCTCGCCCTCGTCGTCGGCCTGATACGTCTGGCCGTAGCGGCCGTGCGCGCGGGCAAGGTCACGTATCTGATGTCACAACCGGTCGTGCGCGGGTTTACGTCGGGGGCGGCTATCCTAATCCTCCTGTCACAGTTCCCGTCCGCAGTCGGGCTGTCGGTCTCCGAGGAGAGTGGTCCCGTGGGCAACATGCTTCGCGTGCTGGCCAGCCCGGGCGAATGGAACCTGATCTCCCTATCGCTCTCCGTCCTGACCGTCGTCATCACTCTTTCGGTACGCTCGATACACCCATTGTTCCCAGGTGCACTGGCATCCGTGATCGGGGGCGTGGTGTTCTCCGTTCTCACGAGCTATGAAGGTCCGATTGTCGGAAGCATCCAAGGTGGGCTGCCGCCGCTGAGCCTCGTGCTGCCTTGGCGTCATCTGCCCGCTCTCGTGTTCCCCGGAGTGGTGATCGCACTGGTTGGCTTTGCCGAAACCGCCGCCATCGCTCGAAGTTTCGTAACTCAGGACAGGGCCCGCTGGAGCCCAGACCGAGAATTCCTGGCCCAAGGTGCGGCGAACCTCGTCTCGGGAATCTGCGGAGGCATGCCGGTAGACGGATCGCTGTCGCGCAGTAGCCTGAACCACCTGTCCGGCGCCGTCACCCGCTGGTCAGGGGCCGTCACGGGCCTGACCGTGCTTCTCTTCCTTCCCGTCGCCGGGATGCTTTCCGCGCTGCCTAGGGCCGTGCTGGCCGGGATTGTGATTGCGGCGGTTGGCGGTCTGGTTCGCCCTCGGCTGCTGCTGAGCGCGTGGACGATCTCGAGGATTCAGGCCCTGGTGATGTGGCTCACTCTCGGGCTTTGTCTCCTCTTGGCTCCGCGGGTCGAAGACGCCCTTCTCCTGGGCATCCTCATGTCGCTCGCCATCCACGTCTGGCGGGAACGACGGGCTGGATTCAACAGCTGGATCGAAGACAACGTGCTGCACCTGGAAGTAACGGGAGTCCTCTGGTTCGCTTCGGCTCCGCGCCTGGAGGAGACTCTCCTCAGCCGCCTTGCCGATGTGCGCAGCTTCTCAAAAGTGATCTTTCACCTCGAAGGACTGGGGAGGATTGACGTGACGGGAGCAATGGTCCTCCAGCGCGCCGTGGAAGATATGCGTGCATTGGGGATTCCTACGTCGCTCGAGCGGGTACCACCCCATGCACGTGAACTCATCGACAATGTCTTCAAGATGTCGCCGAGCGGCACCCTCTAGCGTTTGCACCATTACCGCCAAGCTCCCCTATCGGACAGCCTCGGCGAGTTCCAGGCCTAGCTCGAACGATTATGCCCAACGGAATACGGACCGACACAGATCGACGGTGGAGGAGTCGAGCGGGTGAACGGCTTCGTCCAATTCCAGGCCGAAATGCTCGCCCGCACACAGAGCGCGGGCGCGGTTGATCAGTCGCTGAGCCAGAGCCGCGTGGATGCGCCAGGAGCGATTCCGGCTAGCGCCAGCCAGCGTCGAGACATGGATCCGGGAGGTAAAGCCGGCATGGTACAAGCCGGTCGGAACGGCGCCCAGAGCGGAAGCTAATAACCGCAGGTTCCGGCGCTTGGTGCGTTGGGCAAGCGCCATCGCCCGGAACTGCTGGGCGCAGTTCAGACTGCCGACGCGACGGTCGGCCCCGTAGCAAGCCTCAACTCGCGAGAACGCCATCCACGAAAGCAACTGCATGACTTGAGAGAAAAGGGTCTGACCAAGGTACAACCCCAAAGCATCTATGGGGCATCCTGATGGATCCAATGGATGAAAGGCCGGTCCGTCCCCAGCACACGCACACCGTCTGGGCTCCACCGTGCCTTCGGAATTCAAGTCTCTAACACTTGAGAGCCCTCGTAAGTGATTTAAGAGACCCGTCTTACGAGTCAACTCAGCGACCTTAACGCGACATTATTGGGTCACCATGAAGAACATGCTGAGGATCTGGGCGAGCCCCGCCGCGGCAAGACCAGCGCCTTCCCCTGGCCTGGCAGCGATCGTCAGATGCGCTGCACAGGGGCGCCACACTCCGAACACGGCTTGCCGTAGCGTCCGTGGAGAGCCATACCTTCCCGGAACGCCGTGCCCCTCTCCGGAAACCCTCCCCCGCATTTCTGGCACAAGCGTTTCACCCATGCCGAGAACAGATCGCGAGTCGACTCGTACAGGCGCTCGGCCTGTGGCCGGTCAAGGTGGCCGTTGACAGGCGCGCGGTGCAGGATCTCGTGGGAGTAGGCGTTGCCGATGCCGCCGCAGGCAGCGGGGTCGGCCAAGGTGCGCTTCAGGGTGCGGTTCCGGCTGTAGGTTGCCTGCCGGCATTCGGTGAGCGAGGCTTGCAGTGCTTCCGGGCCCCGCGATGGAGTTCCCCGAGAGCTTCCTCGTCGCGTACGACATGCGGCGAAGCCCTCTTCTCCGATCCGGCCTCTGTCAGCAGGACGGCGCCGGTCGGGAACTCGAATGCGGCGAGCCCGCGCTTGCCCGGCACCCTCGCGCGCGGAAGCCGCCAATGCAGGCGCCCGGCGATCGTCAGGTGCAACACAAGCCGGGAGTCGTCCTCAAGACCCATTGCTATCAGTTTCCCGAGCTGCCGAAACCCGAGCACGCGCTTGCCGGGCCAAGCCTCAAGCGGGGGCCTCAACTGTCCGCGGGAGCAGGGGCTCACGATTCGCGCGGTCTCGAAGGGCTGTCCGCCGACCCGGGACTCGAGCACTTCGATGTAGATGACGATGACCGGTAGTTCCGGCATGGGGCCATACCCAGCGCTTGACAGGGGAGCGAGCCCTCAAACCGGTTTCGGCATCCGCGGGCTGTCCAGGGCAATTCCTCACGGTACCGGGCGGAACGGGAACACCAGTGGGCACATGATGGCTCCCAAGGCGGCCAGCAGGATCGTGAGCGGCGCGCCGATCCGGGCAAAGTCAAGAAATCGGTACCCGCCCGGGCCGTATACCATGAGGTTCGTCTGGTACGCCACCGGGGAAAGGAAGCTTAAACCGCAGGCGAAGATCAGGCTGAACACGAACGGCTCGATGTGGACATTGAGCGCGTCTGCCGTCGCCTTGGCGACCGGGAACATCAGCGCTGCCGCGCCGTTCTTGGTGATGAGCTGGGAGAAGCCCGAGGCGGTCAGGATCATCACGAAGAGCATGCCGCGGTCTCCCAGGCCAATGTCGCGGCAAGCATCGAGAAGCCAACCCGCGATGACACTGGCGGCGCCCGTCTGCTCCAAGGCCGCACTCATGCCGAGCGCGGCCGCGATCGCGACGATGACTTGAAGGGACACCTCCGCGAGTGCCCTGGGGGGCCGGACGCAGCCCAGGCCAACCATCAGGAGCGCTGCAGCCAGGCACACGATCACGGGTTCCCATGGCGCCGCGATCAGTCCCGCGACCAGCAGGAGAAACACCGCCGTGGCCCGCCGCAGCCGGTTGTGACGGGTCGCAACGAATCCGGGAACGGCGAAGACGACGTAAAATTGGCGCGAACTCCGGTGCGATCGGACGAAGCCCTTGGATGCCTCGAGCAGGAGGGCATCGCCTGGTTCGAACCGGACGTCCCTGATCCTGGTGCGCAGCGTGGCCCCGCCGCGCCGGATGGCCACGACCGCGGCGTTGAACAGGGTCCTGAACCGCGTCTCACGGACAGTGCGTCCGACCAGCGAAGAGCCGGGGGCCACGATAGCCTCCACGAGCTCGCGTTTGTCCGGGTCCGTGACGACGCCGGATTTCCGGCGCTCTGGCGGGGCCAGTCCGCGGACTCGCCACAGGGCCACAATCGAGTCCAGATTGCCGGTGAATCCGAGTCGGTCTCCGGACTCCAGCCGCGTGTCCCGTGCGGGCGACTCGATCACGGTCCCGTGCCGCTCGATTTCGTATAGACGAAGCCCCGGGCGTTCCCGCAAGGCGGACGATTCGATTCTCGCGCCCGCCAGTAGGGACCCCGGGATCACTTCCATGTCGACCGTCCATTCCTCGGCCTCCGAGAGATCATCGGGGACGGCCAGTCGATCCGGAATGAGGACTCGCGAGGCAACCATGAGGTAAGCGATCCCGACCACGGCGGCAGGCAGGCCGAGCAGTGCGGGCCCCCAGAACTCCAGCACGTGGGTCGGGGCGGGGAGTCCGGCGGATTGCAGGTATTGAAGGTACAGGCCCATCACGATAAGGTTGGACGCGCTGCCGATCAAGGTGAGCTGCCCGCCTAGGAGCGAAGCGAAGCTGAGTGGAATCAGGAACTTCGAAGGGCTCATCCGAATCCGGTTCGCCCAGTCGTGCACGAGCGGCAGGTACATCGCCACAACCGGGGTGTTGTTGATGAACGCGGAAAGCAGGGCCACCGGCACCATGAGCCGAAGCTGCGCGAAGGCCATTGAATTCGGGCGACCGAGGAGCAGGGGCGCGGCGACTGTCGTAGCCCCGGTCTCGCGCAGCCCCGCAGCCACGACGAAAAGCGCGGCGATTGCGACGACGGCAGGATGCGCGAAGCCCGACAGCGCGGCCTGCGGATCCACCGTGCCGAGCAGAATCAGGATCAGCAGGCCGGCAAGCAGCGCCGTTTCCACGGCGACCCGGTTCGTCGCCAGCGCCACGATGACACCGGCCACCACGATAACGGCGAGGATTCCCTCGGGAGTCACAGGCGTAAGAATACCCGAACCGCCCCCTCGAGTCGAATCCAATCTGCTCGGGGGGTTACTCGCGACGCTGATGATCGTTGCTGTCACGGTCTCGGTCGGGTGGGGCCAGCCCCGCCGGCGCCAACTACGACGAAGCCAGGGTGCCGAAATGCGTCTTGCCGGACATCCTGAGCCGAGCTGACGGCCGGACTGTCGAAGGACCCGACCAGTGGCCCGCGCGCCGGTCCGAGATCCTGTCCCTGTACGAGGAGACAGGTCTTCGGCGTAGCGCCGGATGCGCTAGCGGGATGGGATTCCAGCTGCTCGAGGAAGACGCTTGTGCGCTTGGTGGGCTGGTGCGCCGCAAGCAGGTTCTTGTCGAATTCGCGGGAGAGCCTTTCGGACCCGGCATGGAGATCCTCCTGTGCACAGCTGCCGCCGCAGACGGCTTTGTTCTCCTGTTCGCCGGCCTGGATCTGGGCGGGAACCAAACTGTCCACCCCGAGCCCGCGATCCGGGTCTCGAGCCGCTGGATGCGTGACGGGGCCCACTGGCTCGCCCAGCACGGCCACGATTTGTTGCTGGCGAAACGTTCTCCGAATCTCCGCGTTTCCAGGGCACCTGCTAGTGCGCCGCCAACTGGGTCCATCTGGGCCAGACGCAGGGCCGCGGCAAACTAGATACTTGTCACGAGTAGAACGAGCCCGTCAATAACGTCTTCGTCGAACTCCTCTGTCCGGACTGAGAAGCAAACCTCAATCGTTTGCTCCACGGCCGCCTTTCACGGCCCGCTCGAACGCTTATGTTTTCCCTACTATCCCGATCAACTATCAGGAGATATAAGGCCATTGTAAACAGCCATTTAGGGGAGTATGATCCCAGTATGAAGATCACAGGCCGGCGAGTGATCACGAGCTCGCCAGAAAACAGCGAAACGCCGGTCGAATCCTTCCGCACTTGGGTCACGCCGACAAACGACTTCTATGTCCGAAATCATTTCGACAGCCCGTCGCTCGACGTTGCAAACTGGACGCTCGATATAGCCGGCTTTGTGGAGCGGAGCCTTCGGCTGAACCGAAAGAACCTCGATTCAATGTCGCAGACGGACCTGTTCGCCACGCTCGAGTGTGCCGGGAACGGCCGTTCGTTTCTCGAAGGCGACGTGCCCGGAGTGCAGTGGGGCATTGGTGCTGTCGGCAACGCCGAGTGGTCTGGCGTGCCGGTGCGGGACCTGCTTGAGCTGGCAGGTATCAGGGAAGGGGCGCTCGAAGTGGTGTTTGAGGGCTCTGACAGCGGAACCGAGGGAGGTGCTGACGGAGATGTGCGCTTCGCCCGCAGCCTGCCACTGGACATGGCGCTGCATCCCGACACGCTGGTGGCGCTACGAATGAATGGCCAAGTGCTGACCCAGGAGCACGGCTACCCGGCGCGGCTTGTGGTGCCGGGGTGGTACGGAGTTGCTTCCGTCAAATGGTTGCGCGCAATACAGGTCGTCAACGAGCCATTCCGCGGATTCTTCCAGAGTGTCAAGTACACCGTCAAGCGGAAGAGCGCTCGGGGAGTGCGCGAGGAGGTGGTCGGCATGATGCTACCGAAATCCGAGATCACCCGACCGCGGCACGGGGAATGCCTGGCTCCCGGGGCCCGCTTGGTCGAGGGCGTTGCCTGGGCCGGTGCGGAGGTCGTTGCAGCTGTGGAGTTGAGTTGCGACGGAGGGGAGTCCTGGAGGCGTGCCGAACTAGTTGGCCCCCAGAAACGCTACACCTGGACGAACTGGCGGATCGAGTGGGAGCCTACGCGGCACGGGGAGTACCAGCTGCTGGCGCGCGCCATCTCTGATTCCGGAGAAATCCAACCCGGGCGTCACAACCCTCTTCACGGGGGCTACCACATCAATTTCAGCAGGCCCCTTGCGGTTTCCGTGGCAGACTCCGGGGACAAGAAACCACTCGTCTTCTCGATTTGATCCCGGTCTCAGAGCCCTATTGACCGTGTCAGAGCGCCCGTGTCGGATTGGCGATGCGTGCGGCTGCGGTCGGTTCGCTATAGTCTGCTCAGGTGCGACGAGCCAGCGCGATCCTTGGCGTCCTCTTGGTGACGGGGGGCCTCATGGCGTCGGACTGGACGCGGTTTCGCGGGCCCAACGGCACCGGGGTGGCCGAAGGCGGCGAACTTCCGGTCGAATTCGGACCAACCACGGGTGTTGTGTGGCAAACGGCGCTGCCCGCCGGTAAGTCATCCCCGGTCCTGACCGAGAGCCGCGTGTACCTGACTGCCCATGAGCGCGGCGAGTTGCTCACCCTGGCAATCGAACGATCGACGGGCGATGTTCTCTGGCGGCGTAAAGCGCCTGCTCGCCGGCTGGAGACGATGCACCGGTTGAATGACGAGGCTTCGCCCACGCCGGTCACGGACGGTGCGAACGTGTACTCGTTCTTCGGCGGCTTCGGCCTTGTCGCTTATGGCCCTTCGGGGGACGAACTGTGGAACCTCCCGCTTGATCCCTTCACCAACTTCCATGGCATGGGCGCCTCGCCGATCCTGGTCGACGGCAAGCTCATATTGATCTGCGACCAGGATCTGGATGCATACGCGATCGCGGTTGATCCCGCCGACGGGGAGATTCTTTGGAAGACATCGCGTCCGGACTTCGTGCACAGCTTTTCGACGCCAGTGGTTTTCCGGCACCCTGATCGCGACCCCGAGATTATCGTGCCGGGATCGTATCGAATGACCGGCTATGCGCTTGATGGTCGCGAGCTGTGGCGTGTCGACGGACTGACGTATCAAGTGAAGTCGGGAGCCGTCATCGACGGCGAACACCTCTTCTTCAACGGGTGGGCGCCGGGCGGGGAGCCCGCCGTGCGGCTGGAACTGCCCGGTTTCGCCGAAATGCACGAACGATTCGATGAGGATGGAGACACCGAGTTGACTCGGCAGGAAGTTCCCGAAGAATGGCACCCCGGCAACTGGGAAATGCATGATCGGGACAAGAACGGCACGTTGAACGCCCGAGACTGGGCCCACTATCGCGCACGGCGTGTCTCCGAGAACTCCTGCATGGCCATTCGACTTGGCGGGCGGGGAGACCTGACGCGATCGCACGTGCTATGGCGGCATCAGAAGTCCTTGCCGGACGTAGCATCACCAATCCTCTACCAGGGGGTGCTGTACCTGGTGCGCAACGGCGGGATCGTGACTGCCTTGGACCCAGCCAGCGGGCGAGTCCTCAAGCAAGGGCGGTTGCGGGAGGCGCTCGATGGATTCTACGCCTCACCGGTGGCAGGCGATGGCAAGGTATACATGGTTAGCGACACGGGGAAGGCCGCGGTGGTTCAGGCAGGCAAGGACTGGAAGATCTTGCAAACCAACGATTTGGGTGAGTCGGTATACGCCACGCCGGCAATCGGCGGTGGCTGCTTGTATGTCCGGACGGCATCTCGCCTGTATTGTTTCGGCGGACCCGGCAAAGCGGTTGTCGCATCCGGTAGGTAACAAGCGTTGAATCAACCGCGTTAGAATCCGAGTCGGGCGGTTTCGTGGATCAAGGGGAAAGAAATGGCTGAAAAACTGAATCGGCGTGATGTCCTGCGTCGAACGATGGCTGCCGTTGCGCTGCCGCTTGCGGCTTGCCGCGATGGTGGGGACGTGTCCCTTGCCGCGACGAAGCCGAACATCATTCTGTGCATGGCTGACGACCAAGGCTGGGGGGACACGGGTTACAACGGGCACCCCTACCTGAAGACCCCGCACCTGGATGAGATGAGCCAGGCCGGGTTGCGTTTTGATCGCTTCTACTCGGGAGCTCCGGTGTGTTCCCCGACACGCGGCAGCGCCTTGACCGGGCGCCATCCGTACCGCTACAGCGTAACTACGGCGAACGCGGGCCATGTCCGGGAGCAGGAGGTCACTCTTGCCGAACTGTTGCGCGACCAAGGCTACAGGACCGGGCACTTCGGAAAGTGGCACCTAGGGACGCTGACGAACGACCAGGAGGACGGTCGCCGGGGCGGGAGGAGGCCGGAGCACTACGCGCCTCCGTGGGAGCACGGCTTCGATGAATCGTTTTCGGCGGAAGTGCAGATGCCGACCTGGAACCCGATGGTGGACCAGGCGTTTCCTTCGAAATACTGGACCGGGCCGGGGGAGTTCGCGACTGAGAATCTCGACGGAGACGACTCGCGGGTGATCATGGACCGGGCGATTCCATTCATCCGCGGCGCTGTCGAGGACGCCAAGCCGTTCTTTGCCGTAATCTGGTTCCACACACCGCATAGTCCGGTCGTGGCAGGCCCTCGCTACAGGGCGATGTACGAGGAGTTCAGCGAGGGCGAGCAGCATTACTACGGCTGTATCACTGCCATGGACGAGCAGGTCGGGCGGTTGCGAGCGGAACTTCGGCAATTGGGTGTCTCAAATGACACGATGCTGTGGTATTGCAGCGACAACGGACCGGAAGGCAGGACGCCGCAGGTCCGCGCCAACCGCGGGTCCAGCGGGGGCTTGCGCGGACGCAAGCGCAGCCTCTTCGAAGGGGGAGTGCGCGTGCCGGGAATCTTGGAATGGCCGGACCGCATCGCGGACGGCCGGACCACGAGTGTTCCCTGTTCAACCTCCGATTACTTCCCGACGGTCGCTGCAATGCTGGGACTGGAGGCATCGGCGGACGGGAGGCCGATGGATGGCACTAGCCTGCTGGCATTGATCGACGGAGACATGGAACGTCGCGACAAGCGCATCGCATTCCAGTGTCCCGACAACAATGAACGGGCAGTACTGAGTCGTTTTGGGTCACCGGACCACGCTCTGATCGGTGACCGCTACAAGTTCCTGTCCTACCTTGACGAGGAGCGCGCCGACCAGGACATGCTGTTCGACCTCGCCGCGGATCCCGGCGAGCGCCACAACTTGGTGGCGGAACTACCGGATGTGGCGGCGGAGATGCGAACCGAACTGCAGGATTGGGATGTTTCGTGCGCGCGTAGCGACGCCGGTGACGACTACCCGTCCGGGTAGCGGTTCGCGGCGAGGCGGGCTGCAGGGACAGAGCTTGGCCATCGCTCTCAGCTTGTTGCCGGGTGGTTGATCCAAATTACTCTGGGCAACGGGAGCTGAGCATGCCGCGGCCTAGACATGGCTCATCCCCGTCCTTGCGGGTTGGCTGGCTGATGGCGGCTATCCGAGGGTGAGGGATCGACATTCACAATTCGAATCACATGCCACGACCCGTCGAGGGAGTACAATCCAAGAACGGGACTCAGAGTTTTGGAAGGCATCTCCCAATTCACGTCATTGCTGAGCTGAGCAAGGACTGCCGGTGACACCGACTTGCCGCCGTGCTCTGGATTGAGTCGCCTGAGACAGACCTGCCGGATCGGGAGGCGAAGTGCAATTGAATAGGCGAAATGTCGCCTGGATTCTGGCGGGAATCCTGTTTGTGCTTGGGAGCGCCAGGATCCAATACCACGTCAAGGTCGAGATGCCTCGCGATGATGGGACCACGACCGCTCTGGGAGACCTCCGGGTCGGAAGCGAGGCCCCCGACTTTTCCGCTACCGATTTGCAAGGACAGCCGGTCGAGCTGTCGGAATTCAGGGATCGCAAAGTGGTTGTTGCGGACTTCTGGGCCGAATGGTGCGGCCCCTGCCTGATGGCGATGCCCGGCCTTCAGGAGCTGCACGACGAATTTGAGGGCCAGCAACTGGAAATCCTCGCCGTCAATCTTGGCGAGAGTCCCGAACAGATCCAGCGTTTCATCGAACGGAAGGGATACACGTTCCGCGTAGTGCCGGACCAAGACCACTCCATCGGCAACCTTTTCGGGGTCACAGGGATCCCAACGATGGTGGTCGTCGGCGCCGATGGGCGCGTCAAGCGAATCCGGGTCGGTTACGGTGCCGGAAGTACCGACCGGCTCAAGCAAACAGTGCACGATCTGATCCGGGAGATTCAGCCCACCGGGATGGATGACTTATAGGATCGGCCTGTGAGCATTATTCGCACCGAGAATCTGGGGAAGGTCTACAAAGGGGGCACCACCGCCCTCAACGGGCTCGATCTTGAAGTGCACCCCGGCGAGGTATTCGGGTTTCTCGGTCCGAACGGCGCGGGCAAGTCCACGACTATCCAGCTCCTGCTGAATTTCATCAGGCCTACGGCGGGGACAGCCTTTCTGTTCGATGGGCCGGTGACCTGCACGAAGTCCCGGCAGAGGCTTGGATACCTGCCGGAATCCGTGAACTTGCAGACCTACTACACCGGCCAGCGCCTGCTGGAGTTCCACGCTGGACTCTTTGGCATTGAGCCTGGAGTGCGCGCCAGGCGGGCCATGGAGTTGCTTGAACTCGTGGGGCTGCTGGAAGCCGCCGGAAAATCCGTCTCGCAATACTCCAAGGGCATGCTGCAGCGCCTCGGGCTCGCACAGGCGCTGATCAACGACCCTGAACTCCTGATTCTCGATGAACCAACGTCGAATCTCGATCCGGTCGGACGCCGCGACTTTCGCGAAATCCTGCTAGAACACAGGGCCCGTGGAAAAACGGTCTTCATCTGTTCGCACATTCTCTCGGAAGTCGAATCAGTATGTGACCGAGTTGCCATCCTGAAGCGGGGTGTTCTGAATCGGGTGGGAACGATGGAGGAGTTGTCTGGTGCAAAAGGGTTCAAGATCGTAGCTCGCGATTTGCCGGCAGCAGCCATCGACGCGCTTTCCACATCTGCTGCGCGGGTGACCCTACACGGCAAGAATGCCACCATCACCTGCGGCGACGAGGAAGTGCGAGACGAGGTGGAGCGCGTGCTAAGGGAGAGCGCCGTGGTAATCGAGCACGTCGAAGCCGAAACCCAATCGCTCGAGGAGATCTTCTTTGGAGCCATTGACCGCAAGGCGGAGTCATGACCAAATTGCTCCTCATAGCTGCCGACACGATTCGTGCTTTGCTGCATCAGCGCCTGCTGGTGGCGCTCATGCTGCTCGCATTGGGGCTGACTGCGATCTTCTCGGTCCTGGCTACCCAGTCGAAGGATTTCATCCTGGAAGCGGCCGAACGGGCGGCCGAGATGGAAGGCACCGACATGGATGAGGAGCAGCTCGAACAGGCGCGCCGTAGCATGGACGCAGCAGGCTCTTTTTTCCTGGCCGCCCTGTATTGGTTTACGGCGTTGGGAGGCTCGCTAGTCGCGCTCTATATCTGCTGTACTGCAGTTTCCAAGGACATCCGTCACGGCACGATACCCATTATCCTGGCCAAGCCGGTGTCCCGGACACAGTTCCTCTTGGGGAGGTACTGCGGTGCGATTTCCGTATTGCTTGGGTACTCGGTGCTGATTGCTGCCGCGCTCATCGCATTTACTTACGCCAATCAGCTCGAGATGAATGTGGCAGCCCGCTATGCCCCTTGGCTGATGTTTTGCCAGAGTCTCATGGTCGGGTCGGTCGGCCTGCTCTTGTCGTTGCTCATGCATCCGCTCATCGCGGCGATCCTAGCCCTCTTCGCGACTTCCTGGTTTTTCTCCCCGCCCAATCCCCTTTATTTCATCTTGCCGAGCTACGACAGATTCAATGTCTTCTCTCTGATTTCCGGAGGGAGGCTGATCACGCTGGAAGACGTCGTCATCCTCACGTTCTATGCGTTTGATGTCACGGCGATCTTTCTGCTCTTGGCCCTCTGGCGGTTCCGCTCCAAGGAAGTCTTGTAACCGCAATTGTCTGGAGCGGCCCTGATCCGCTGCGTCGTCTCTAAACGGGATGTACGCGGAAGGCGTTGGCAGGAGTAGCAAGCCGTTACAATCCACCTCCATTGAGCCGTTGCCCAGGGGTATGACTGCCGGTTGCGGTACAGCAGACCCATCCTTCCGGGCCTGTGTCAGTCTCGGGCTCGAGGCTCCATACGCGGCGGGTGTGGCGGTGCGAGTTGTACAATGTGGGCTGCTCGCGATGAACCGACGGCAGTTCCAGGCGCTTCAGGCAAGGCGCGAATTTCTGCGAACTTTCGCCGGCGGCGTCGGGTTGGCGGCCTTCGCGGAGTTGCTGGCGGCCGACGGATTGACCGCCGCAGATCCCCTCGCTCCCAAGGCTCCGCATTTCGCTCCCAAGGCCAAGAACGTGATCTTCATGTTCATGGAAGGCGGACCGAGCCAGTACGAGCTGTTTGATCCCAAGCCCGAACTGGAGCGCTGGGATGGTCAGTCCTTGCCGGATTCGGTCACCAAGGACCTGACGCTCGCGTTCATCAAGCCCACTGCGAAGGTGATGGCGAGCCGCTACCAGTTCGCCCCGCAGGGCCGTTGCGGTATGGAACTGTCCGAGCTGGCGCCTCACTTGGGCAGTGTCGCCGACGAGATATGCCTCGTCCGCTCGATGCGCAGCGACGCCTTCAACCATCATCCCGGCCAGTTGCTGCTCTTCACCGGAGCGACGGTCCCCGGCCGACCGACGCTCGGATCATGGCTGCTGTACGGCTTGGGGAGCGAATCGAAGAACCTGCCCGGTTTCGTGGTGCTCACTTCTGGCAAGGGTACTTCCGGGGGCACGACGAATTTTTCGTCGGGCTTCATGCCCTCGCACTACCAGGGAACACTCTTCCGTAACCAGGGCGACCCTATCCTCTATTTGAGCAATCCGCCCGGTGTGACCACGGAAATCCAAGGCGACACGATTGATTTCGTCAACGCCATGAATCGGATTCGCTATGGACAGACGGGAGACCAAGAGATCGCCTCACGCATCAGCGCCTACGAGCTGGCGTTCCGTATGCAGACCGAAGCGCCTGACCTCGTGGATCTTTCCGGCGAGTCGTCCGAGACTCTCGAGATGTACGGGATCGAGAGCGAGAATCAGCATCGCCGGCAGTACGCGACGAATTGCTTGCTCGCGCGAAGACTTGTCGAGCGCGGAGTCCGCACCGTGCTGATGATGGACGCTTCCTGGGACGACCACACTTACCTCAATAGCAAGCTGCCGAAGCGCATGGAAGAGACGGATCAGCCCACGGCGGCGCTGATCAAGGATTTGAAGCAGCGCGGCCTGCTCGACGAGACGCTCGTTGTTTGGGGTGGCGAGTTCGGTCGCACACCGATGGTCGAAATCCGCAAGCCGGAGGAGGCTGCGAATGCCGGCCGCGACCATCAGCCCACCGCGTACTCCATGTGGATGGCCGGCGGCGGGATCAAGCCGGGGCACGTGCACGGCGCGACGGACGATCTGTGCCTGAACATCACCAAGGATCCCGTGCATGTCCATGATCTACAGGCGACGATTCTGCATCAGCTGGGATTCGACCACGAAAAGTTCACGTATCGATTCATGGGGCGTGACTTCCGGCTCACCGATGTGAGCGGCACTGTCCGGACCGGATTGCTGGCATAGCGTTGCTTCCCGGGCAACAACTCATCAGCTGATGGCGTGAGGCGCACACACCCGTCAAACCCCCGATCCAGCGGCCAACGTTCGTGTCGCTGGAATCAGCCAGATGCCGGCGGGACGCGTGATTCTTCGGATCTGCCGCCCCGCAGCGAGTTGAACTCGCAATCCTTGGGAGCATTCACACCGTTCGGCATTGCGCCCTGCGCCAACGCGTTCGACGCATTGACGCAGGGCTGGATGGGGCGGGAACCGAACGGTCGCGCCAGATCGGTCAGAACTCGTACCGGAATCCGAACTGGATCCTGCGGGAGCCCTGAGCGCTCGTGATCTCTCCAAACCTGGCGTTGGTGACGCTTCGCTGCCCGCCGTTGAAGATCGGAGAGTTGAACAAGTTGATGAAATCTGTCCGGAATTGTAAGCGTTGATCTTCGGAAATCCGGAAGCTCTTTTCAATGCTTGTGTCCAGCGTGGTGTACCCGGGACCGCGAACCGTGCCGACACCGGCGTTTCCGAAGGTTCCCCTCGCAGGATCGGTGTAGGCGCTGGTGTCAAGCCACGATGTGCCGGGGCCCACTGCTCGCGGTCCCTTTCCATCTCCGACCCGATCGGCGCGGAAACCGCGCGAGCCTGTTCCCGACCTGTCGGGGCTGCGAATTGTCCAAGGGAAGCCGGACTTGAGGGACAGGATTCCGCCGAGCTGCCAGCCACCCAGGATGGCATCCGCCGCCGGTCCCCAGTGCTTGCCGATCGTTCGATTCTTGCCCACGGGAAGCAGATAGACGAAATTCGTGACTAGGCTGTGAGCTTGGTCGAAGAACGTCGGCCCCCATTCCGCACGTTGGTCGCGCAGGTTTTGCCAATAAGCGGATTGGGAGCGGGGCAGCCCGCCCGAGCCGTAGTATCCGATGGCATCGCTCATGCCCTTCGACCAGGTATAGGACAACTGGTACTGCAATGAGTTCTTCATGCGTCGCTTCAGGCTCGCTTGAAGCGAATTGTATTCTTGGTTCCCATTGGACTCGGTCCCGGAAATCTGGGAAATGACACTCAGGTCCGGGTTGCCCGCGAGATAGGGGCTGCAATTGCATGCAGCCGGGCGTCCGCTCTCGTCGACGCGTTGGAAGTAGGGCATTGGCACTACCAGGTGCGTTCCTTTCTGGCCGACGTAGCCGACCGAGAAGACCGAGTCGAACGGCAGCAGTTGTTCGATCGTGAAGTTCCACTGTTGAACGTGCGACGGACGCACATTTGCGTCCCACAAACGAATGTTCGCGCGATTGTACGGATTCGTCTGCACCACTGTCGAGAATCCGTCTCCAGTTCGAGACACCGGCTGGAGCGCATCGTCATAGATCGCTTCGAACTCAACATTGAACGGCGGGTTGATCGGCAGACGCAAGTTCGTCCCGGTTCCCTCCATGAAAGACGAGATCGTGTACGCACCCCGGAAGACCGTTTTGCTGCCGAATGACTTGGGCGTGTAGGCGAACCCGACCCGGGGTTGGAAATCCCTGTTGAAACTGTTGTACAGCGCACGCGAATTGCCGTCCTTGCCTGCAAGCATCAGCTTTCCGCTGAAAGGCTCGAAATTGGATTGGCGATCGAGCACTTCGTACAAGGGCTGGTGCCATTCCCAGCGGATCCCGAGGTTGAGTGTCAGCTCGTCCGAGACCCTCCAGTCGTCTTGGATGTAGAAGCCGAGGATCCACTTTCGATGGCCCCACACGTTCCCAGCGACCCCCCGGCCGAGGCGGACCGGTGCGCCCAGGAAGAAATCCGCTTCCGCGAACCCCTTCGACTTTGTGTCGAGGTGGTCGCGAGTGAAGTTTCCGTTGAAGCGCAAGAAGCCGGTCCGACCAGTATTCCCCGCATAGAACGTGTTCATCTGCTGTCTGAGGGCTTGTCCGCCCATCTTCAGCTGGTGACGCCCGCGAATCAACGTCAGATTGTTCACGTACTGGTATGTCGTGTTGGCGAACAGGGAACTGGTGCCCAGTGAGCCGCTGCCGATGCCCGTCGCCAGGCCGCCGTTGAACTGCAGGCTCATCAGTCCGGGACCGCGGTCGTTTCCGTTTGCGATGCCAAGCCGCTCGGCTACATTCCCGAGCCCCTTGGCGTCTGCCCCGTTGTGGATGGTGATATGGTTCACGCCGATGCGCACTTCGTTCACGGCGTTCGGGCTGAGTGTGCGGGTCCAGTTAACGACGCCCGCCTGGAATGGGGAATCGCTGAAGGAATCGAACCGCAGCGGGAATGTGTTTTCCGACGGACGGCCTTGGACGCCCTTGGACCAGCGCGTTGTGACGAGGTCGCCGACGGTCGGGTTCCAATCGACCTTGACGTCGCCTTGGTCATTGATGGTCTTGTTGCTTGACGTGTTGGACTGGTTGAACCGCAATCCGTCGTTCAGCGGCGCTGGATACAGCGAGGTGTCCGCGAAGAGCGCCTGCGCGACCGGATCAATCCGGCTCAACGGGATCACGTTGTCCGGGAACGGCTGTCGCCTCCCGGCGGTATCGGTGTTGGCGTAGTCGTAGAGCCGGATGTTCTGTTCCGAGAGCAGCCGCGAGAAATCGCCTTGGCGAAATCCTGACGAGATAACGTTGAAATTGCCCTCAGTGCCCGGGTTGGTCCTCCGGGTTCCCTGGTAGTCGCCGAACACGAACAGCTTGTTCCTGACAAGCGGCCCGCCCAGGGTGGCGCCGAAGATATGCTTCGAGTACACCGCCCGCTCCCGGTCTTGCCAGTTGCGGGCCCAGGCGTTGGCGGACAGCTTGTCATTCTCGAAGTACTCGAAGGCGGAACCATGGAATTCGTTGGACCCCGATTTCAGGGTCACGCTGACAATGCCGCCTTGGAAGTTTCCGAACTCCGCCGAAGCGTTGTTCGTGATGACGTTGAACTCGGCGATTGCATCGATGTTCGGTTGGTACGCCGTCTGGTTCTCTGAGACCTGATTGTTGTCGATCCCGTCCAACAGGAAGTTATTGGCCTGCTCGCGATTGCCATTGACGTAGGGCCTGCCGTTGCCTCCGGACCTTCGCTCGCTGTTCAGAGCCGACGGGTTCGTGGTCGTCACTCCCGGCACGAGCATGGTCATGGCGACGAAATTGCGGGAGACCAAGGGCAGGTCGACCGTCTGGCTGCCGGTGATGACGGCACCCAGTTCGGTCTTTTCCGTCTGCAGCAAGGGCCCGGAGGCGGAGACCTCGATTGTCTCCGTCACCGCTCCCAGGACCATCCCGACATCGATACGGGCGCGCTGGTTGACCTCAAGCAGCAGCTCGGGCCGGGCCCAGGCTCGGAAACCCCCAGACGTTACCCGCATGGAGTAGCGCCCGGCCGCCAGACGCGGTAAGGCGTAATTGCCGGCCTCGTTAGATTCGGTGTTCCACGAGACCCCCCGGTCGAGATCCCTAACTTCAATCGCAGCTCCGGCGACAGCTGCCCCCGATGGATCCGTGACGATTCCCGTGATCCCCGCGCTGACTTCCTGCCCATAGGCTTGTGACGCGCCCGAACACAGGGCTAGCACGAGAGCCAGGCAACCCTGTAGGGCCCGGTTCAAGTTGTTTGAGATTTTCATTCTTCCTCCCGGCTCCGATCCGTAGTGGGTGCAATCGTAGTTCGGAAAACACACTCGGAACCCCCGCGAAACGAGCCTGTTTTTTCATATTGGGGCTCGCCTGGGTAGTTGTCAATAAATTGCAAAATAAACTTCGCCAGCATCCTGTATAGCCAACAAAAGTCGTTGGATATCAATATGTTAGCGAGAATCTCAGACGATCTCTAAGGGGCGGGGCAGTCCCTCCCGAGCCAGTTGGTGAGTCGAATTCGGCTTGCTAGATCCAGTCTGGTGCTGTCTCGGGATTGATGAGGGGAGCGAGGCGTGTGGGGGATGCCTTCAAAGTCGTCACCATGGGCAATACGTGTGTTCACGGCCAGCGTGACCACCGGTCGTGGCCGGGGTGATTCGGATCAAGTCGTTATCGGCGCGACTGAGGACGAACGGCATCCCTCTCGGCAAGACTAGGGCGACGCCAGCGGAGAGAATTGCCGGCGAGACTCCATTGCGGGAACTCTCTCGCTCACAATGGGGCTCATTTGTAACTCATTCGTCGGAGTTCCGAGAAGGTCACTGCTCCCGATCGGCGCTGTCGGATTCCGATATCGGTTTCCCTGTCGGCCAGGGAGGTTGCGTCGCCGCTGTCTTTAGCCCTCCGCCGGAGGTTCCGACTGCGACTGTCGAATGGGGTCCAGGCCTTGATGGAGCGATTGCGCCAAAGCCCGCACGGGTTTCAGTTTCTCCGAAAGGCGTCGCTCTCGACGACAAGTAGAACGAGGTCGCGGAGGCCGCCGCCCTGGCGCTCGAGCATCTCGACGACCGCATCAATCGACGGTTGGTCCGACCGCTCAAGCACGCGGCCGGTAGCGTAGGTCAGGAGCTTCTCCGTGAGGTTCCGAGAGAATTGGCCTCCTTGATTCTCCACCAGGATCCGCTTCAGGTCAGTGATGTCTTGAAACGCTTCTCCGCTTGGGAGCACTCCCGACGGGTCGATCGGTGGCCCCGAGCGGCCCCGGCGCGGATAATGCTCCCGCCAGCCGCCGATTGGGTCGAAACTCTCGAGCGCGAAGCCCAGGGGGTCGATGTGTTGATGGCAAGCGTTGCAGCTTGGAACTTCGCGGTGCCTGATCAGTTGGTCGCGAATAGTCGTCGCACCCCGAATGTCGGGCTCGAGGGCTTCGATGTCGGGTGGCGGCGGGCTGGGCGGCGTGCCGAGAATATTCTCGAGAAGCCACACGCCACGCACGACCGGCGAGGTGTCAATGCCGTTTGCACTGGCGGTCATCACCGCAGCCATGCCCAGCAGTCCGCCACGGCGTGGATCATCGATCGAAACTCGCCGGAACTGGGGGCCGTGCACGCCATCAATTCCATACAGGCGCGCAAGGCTGCTATTGACGATCGCGAAGTCGGCGTCGAGGAAGCGGTCGATTGGCAGATTCCGCTCAAGGACATGTTCGAAGAAGAGCCGTGCCTCGGTCTTCATGGCCTCCTCGAGGCCTTCCACGTAGTACTGCTTGAAGTCTTTCGCGCTTGGCGGCATCGAGCCGATCTTGTACAACTCGAGCCAGCGCGATGTGAACTGGCGTGCGAATGCCGTGGCCTTGGGGTCTGAGAGCATCCGCAGGGCAGCGGACCGAAGCGCACCGGGCGCTTGCAGATCCCTGGCAAGGAGCTGGTCGTCCGGCATGGAGGACCAGAGAAAATAGCTCAGCCGCGATGCGAGAGCGGAATTGTCAAGCGGGCCGTCACCCTCGTTCAGATAGAGAAAGCTAGGCGAGGAGAGGATCGCGCGAAGGCCGGTCTTGATCGCTTCCAAGGGTGTGTCCCCTGATTCGGCGCGGGCATTCACCAAAGCCAGCAGCGGCGCGATCTCCCCGGGGCGCGCCGGGCGGCGGTAGGCGCGCAAAGCGAATCGCTCGAGGATCTTGTGTGCGTTCTCAAGTCTCGGTTCAAAGTCTCCGAACAGCGCCACATGCGATGCCGGAGGCCATGCCTCGTAGAGCGGGCCCTCGATCTCGATCTCGTAGACGCGGATGCGCGGGCCTTGGTATTCGCGGAAGAAGGCCGCCCACCCGCGGCCGCGACGGTTGACTGCACCCGGGCTGTAGGCTTCGGCGATGGTCTGGTCGTTGATCGGACCCTCGGTGATGACGTACTCGCGGATGAATCCGAGAAACGTGTCGGGGTAGTTCATCACAAGAGGCTTCTTCAGGGGTTTGACCCGGATCGGTCCGTTCGGGAATGTGAGGCGCGGCTGGTAGCCCTTGTCAAGCCAGATACGAGCCTCGTACCAGGTTGGCTCGTTCGCAATTTCGAACTCGGCAACCTGGCGGTCCGAGGGAGTGCGGAATTCCAGGTTTCCGTAGCGGCTGGAACTGGCAATGACAGCTACGCGCAAGGGCTCGTCTTTGCGCGCGCCGACGATTGCCTCGTCGTAGGGATAGACCCGATTGACGGCCTGGGCCTTGAAACGGAGCTTGTAGTAGCCGGACCGCGGCACGCCTTCCAGGAAATTCTCCAGCCATAGGAAACCGCCCCGGTCTGACGTGTTCTTGCGAATGTGCTGGTAATGGCCGGGCAGGTCTTGACTGTCGGGGCGACTGCGGTTCGGATGAAACAGGGCCTTGAAGGCGTACCGCTTCGGCCGCGGGACTCCTCCGGTTGCCACGGCGGCGTCGATGAAGACCTCCGCGGCAGACAGGTAGCCGTCAAGGAGGAAATCCGAGGTGCGCAGCGCGGCTCCGATGTTGTCAAAGCCTTCCTCCACGGTGTCCGGCGGGAAGACGTCGGTTGGATCGGCGAGCAAGTCCTGTAGCGAAAGCAAGTCGCGGATCGTGCGGCTGTATTCGAAGCGGTTCAGGCGGCGCAGCGGTGTTCTTGCGCCCGTGCTCTTGAATTTGGCACCGGCCACCGTGACGCGGTCAGTCATCAGCTCGATGACGGCTCGACGCTCCGCATCGCTGGGTTGCTTGGCGCCCTCCGGCGGCATGGCACTCAGGTTGAGGCGGTCGAGGATATCCTGCCACTGCTGCAGTGTGTCGAGGGAAGTCAGATCCGATTCCAGGGAATCGAAACTGCGGTCGGCCATCTTGACTTGCGGGCCGTGGCACTGGATGCAGTACGAGTCCAGAAAGGGCTGGATTTCCTGTGCAGGAGCGGCGATGGCGATCAATCCGGTGGCAGCGAACCACGCGACGCGGCCAGTCATGCGAAGTCCTCGATCGTTCCGGATGCCTTGTTGAAGCGATCGATTTCGACGCCGAAGCGCTGCAGCATCGTCGTGTACAGATTGCAAAGCGGCACACGGCGGCCTTCCGGGTACGACTTGTGACTACCATGGTGGAAGCCGCCTCCAGCCACTAGGATCGGCAGGTCCTTGTTCGAATGCGAACTACCGTTGCCCATGCCGCTGCCGAACAGGACCATCGTGCGATCGAGCAGTGGGGCAGCATCCGAATCCTCCATGCCGGCAAGCCGGTCGAGGAACCGGGAAAGTGCTTTGGTCTGGAACTGCTCGATGACCAGCAGGCCTCGCATCCGGTCTTCGGCCTTGCCATGGTGTGAGAAGCCGTGATACCCGCCGCTCAGGCCAAGATTCTGGGTGTCGATGACACCCGGGATCTCCACTACGCCGACGCGTGTCGAATCGGTCTGGATCGCAAGCGCCATCAGTTCGAAGAAATCGTCCAGGCTCTCCGTGAAGGATCCGTCTTGGGGTGGCTCCATGTTGATCTGTGGTTTCGGGCGGTCCACCCAGTCCGATGCCATTGCAATGCGACGCTCGACCTCGCGGACGGACGTCAGGTATTCGTCGAGCTTGCGTTGGTCCGGCTTTCCGAGGCTGCGGCGATAATCATTTGCCTGGGCGTTCACGGCATCCAGAACGCTGGCGTTGACAGCGTACCCATGGGCACGGTGGCGGCGCGCTGAGACGCTCTCATCGACAAACAACCGTGCGAATAGCTCGCTAGCCCGCGTGATGGGTGGCACGTTGACGCCGTTGCGGGTCCACGACATCTGACACGCCAAGACTCCCTTGGCCTGTCCGACCGATGCGACGATGGAAGGGAAACGAGTCGCGGTTCCCACAAACTCGGCCGCTCGCTGGTCGATCGAAATGTTGCGCTCGGGCAAGTCGGCTGCGTCTTGGTCCTTGATGCCGCTCAGGAACGAATGGACCCCTCGGTGGCCACCCGATACGTCATGGTCGAGATGGGAAAAGACCGTGAAATCCTTGCGGTGTCGCTTGAGGGGCTCGAGCAACGGCGGCAGGGCGTAGCCTTGGCCGGTGTCTGTCGGGAAGAACGCTTCGGGCAGCATCCCAAGCGGATTGCCGACACAGACCATCCGCATCGGGGCGGGTGTGGTCGTGGCGCTCAAGGACTCAAGCGCCGGCAACGCAATTGCTACGCCCGCGCCGCGCAGGAACGTTCGGCGATCTAGGCCAGCCATTTTGCGGATACCTCCTCAGTGGTCGGGGACAGCTCCAATTCGCGTGCCGGCCGAATCTCGAGATCCGGTTTCGTCGATTCTGACCCACTCGGCGGACTCAACATCATATCCTCCAATGCCTAAGAACTCAATCCAGCAAGGCATGTAGGCATGCCTTCGAATGGAGCCATCAGCAGATTCCCTTGATTGAACTACGTATGGGGCCTCGCTCCGGTTACGTCTCCAATCTGGCCAACATCTCCTCGACATGCGCATGCCTCCGCCATTTGTGAGCGTTGCCACCCGATTTCAGCAAACCTTGCCAGAGAGGCAGTAGTGCTGCGCGGCGACCGGTGGGCCAATGTAGTCGCCGCGCACTGTCCGATTCTGACAGAACCCATGAAAAAGAATGGGCCAGTAGTCCTACTATGACTCGCAGTCGTCGATGCAGAGTTGGTACTCGTCTTCGGCCTCCGACCAGCAATCGTCATACTCGCCGTCGCACCTTGCGTAGCACACGGCCTGATCGTCATCATCCGCGATATCCGAGCATGCCTCGGTGCAGTGGTCATATTGGAAGTCGCACCCCGCGATATCCAACTCGTAAGTCTCGTCGCACTCGAAATAGCAGTCTGAGTCGAAGGCTTCCGCGACCTCCGTGACAGCTGGCAGCAGGAACGCGAGGCCCAAGACTGCCGGGACAATCAGTGGTGGCAGGTAGGATGTCATGTTGTTCTCCTTTCTTCTCTTGTCTTGAGTGAGGCGGCTGGAATCCGAAGTCTCCAGTCGCCAGGTCCGAGAGACTGGCGGGATCATCCGCACTGTTCGTCGCGCATATACGTGGAGTAGCAGTCCTCGTAGTTATCGAAGGCCTGACTCTTCCAGTCCTCGAACTCCTAGTCCTTCTGGGCGATGCAGGCCAGCCGTTCCGTCCACTCCTCGAGGTGTTCGCATTCCCCGTGGGGGTCGTTTTCGTCCGCTGCATCATCTCGCCCTCCAGACCGTAGTTGCGCTGTTCACGGTCGCGAAGACGGGCGCGGTGAACACCAGGACCAGAGCGGTCGAGATGCCCAGCAAGATCTTCGTTCCCGTAGTGATTCTCATGATGTGATTCTCATGCTGGACCCCTCGGAAGCTCGTCGCTTGTCAAGCACCTCAAGTTCGGAACCTGTTGAGAAACCCAGGTTTGGCGGTGCCAACATGCATATGTCGTCGCCATAGCAGAACACGTTCTCGCAGGCTTCCTGGTTTTCATACGCATCCGCCATGCAACTCTTGAGGAGTTGCCATTCTTCTCGGTAGCACTGGTACCGTCTAGCCAAGTTTTCTTCGGCATCGCAGTGGCTAGTGTCGTAGTTGTCCATGCACTCTTCTGCTTCCATTTCGAAAGCCTCTTCACAGAGGTCGCAGTCCTCACTCGAGAACGCCCAGGGCGCTCCTACGCTTAGGGCCACGAGAATCGCTACGCCCATTTGTGTGATTCTGATCCTGCTCTGTGTCACAACTTGCCTCCCTTTCTCGGGCATTGCTCGCCCAATTCGCTTCCCCGCTTTTCCTGTGCCGTTCATGTTGTTGCTCGATCGCTGTCCTGTCTCTCTGCTCCCGTGCCGGGAAGGTCATCGAGACCGTTGTTGCGCCTCCGTAGCAGAAACCTTCTTCTGCACCAGGTCGCCGTAGGCGCCATATGAGATTCCCTCTGTGATCGGTGTGCTTTCGAGAGCGGCAAGATACCGCTCGCGGTACTGTTGCAGCTCCTCTACCTTGTCCAGCTTGCCTTGCGCTCGCAGAGTTTCCTCGGTGGCGTCCGCAAACGCTGTGAATTCCTCCCGGAGCAATGTCTGCGGATCGGTTTCCAGATACTTGACAGGATCGCGCGCCCTCTTCTCCAAGAGCTTCCTCGCCGCAGCCGACGTATTCGCTCCAAGCTCCAGTCGCTCCCGCGTTGCCTGGTCGAAATCATCAGCTCCTCGAAACTTCAAGAAGTCCGCAATTCGCACCCGACCCTTCTGGTAAGCCATATATAGCGGCGTGACTCTACGCACGTTCATCAATGGGTTCGCCGCATCCACCTCCCCGCCGTGGTCAGCAAGGAACTTGACGACAGCGTAATTCCCCGCGGCCGCGGCGTAGTGCAAGGCGGTATACCCCTTGGCGTCCGCAATCCCCGGATCGGCTCCGAACCGCAACACCAGCGGTCGCACCATATCGATGGCGTCCGCCGACTCATCTTTGGCCGCCAATCCCAACGCCGTCATGCCGGTCGTTTCCTCCACCATGTCGATGTCCTTGGCGAGCACCATCGCCTCCAGCGCATGGTCGTAGTGCTTGCGGTGCAACTCGAAGTGCAGCCTGGAGTTCTCGTACAAAGCCGACAGCCTCGCCGGCACACGGTCCTGGGTGCTGCCTCCAAAGACCTCCACCCCCTGGGCGAATCCCAGGATGGCTACGATCAGCATCCCGGGAACCATCCGTTTCGTGACCTTGTTGACTTTCATAGGACCTCCTTCAATCCATCTTCATGATTGCTAGCAACTACGGAGGCTGCGAATGGATCATCCTGGCGCTCGTGGCTTCTTCGCTTGGCGTTACGGACCCGCCGTAACCTCCGGAAGATCCCTTCTTGCTCGTGAACGAGAGCGCTCAAATCCTAACCTCCTGTCTCATAGACTGTTGAGACAGGAAATCGTCACAGAATTGTGGGGCGGTCCGTCCTTATAGATTCAAGCGGGCGTCAAGACGCTGTTTGAGCAGCTTGACGGCGCGATTGAGGCGGGGTAGTGACGTTGGAGGCGCAGATCCCCAGGTTACGGGCGGTTTCGGTTTACTGTCGCCCGCCAACCTCGCTGATGTTGCACAGCAAGTGCAGGCGGTCCCAAGCAGCATTTCAAGCATGCGCAAGAGCCATCGCATGTCGAAGAGCATTTCGTGGTCGGCGGCGCGGTAGACGGCGGTTAGGAGCAAGAGAAGAGATCTCGTCGCCGCGGTGCTGAGCAAGGAATCTGATGGGGTACGCCGGTGGCAGGCAATGGGGATTGCTTGAACGCGGAAGCCTGACCGGAACGGCAGGAAGGCCTTGGGCGGTGCGCGAACGGGCCGTTGGAGGGTCGTTTGGGCCGTGGTCGGGGAGCTTCCGGAAGCGGCGGCGGACGAGGTACCGGCGACAGGGCTGCGGGCGAGGAAAGGGAGGCAGGTTGGGCGTGCGCCCGACCGGGCGGGCCGGGCGGCGAGAGGGGTTGGCGGAAAGGGTGGCAATCTCGAGGTGTCCTCGGACACCGGAGGCGGATCGCCGTGCGGGCAAGACTCCACGCAGAGCATGAGCCCGCAACGGCAGGCCGTCTGGAAGGTCACCATGCCAGTCGGGCCGACCTGCACGGGGAACCGCAAGTCCAGCTGGTCCGGGTGCCGCTTGACCGGTCGGAGGCGGCCCAACTCCCCCGCTAGCAGCAGTTCCCCGGGAATGCGCCCGGTCGCACGCCAGGCACGCCGCCCGTTGACATCCTCGTGCCACGCCTGTAACTGCATCTGCAGGTCGTCCATGTCAGATACCGGCGCGTCTTGAAGAAGGCACCCTTCACCAAGCCCACCAGATTCTCCACCGACCCCTCTTGGCGTGGCTGGTACGGCCAGCAGACCTCCACCGCCACGTCCATCCGGGCCTTCACCTCCGCGAACGTCGGGTTCCAATCCAGTTCCGCGCCGGTCTGCGGATCCTACTTCGTCACAATCGTCCGGGAGCGGTCAAGGACCGCCAGCAACGGAAGCTCCCAATCTGGCAAGAATGCGCGGCCAGCGGGCGCACTTGCTTGACCAGCGCGTAGACCGCGGATTTGCCGTCGGCGTAGCCTCGCTCTCGCAGACGCCGCAGCGCCTCCAGACTATTCAGCCGCGGTGCCTCCTGCAACATCGCTGGCACGGCCTCCCGGACGGCCTCGACCGCCGACGGTCGGCCGTGGCTCGCTCGGCAACTGGCGAATCGTCCCCAGCGACACCCCAGTTAGTTAGGCAATCCGCGCCTGTGAAACGCCCGCCGCCAGCAACAACTGGACATCGTGGCGTTTCGCCTCTCCGACCATGTATCGCTCCCGTTCACGGGAGTCCCGATGCGGACTCCGTGAGCGAGAGGACATGGGACTAGCATCGGCCGGACCAGCCATAAATCCGGAATTCAGTCTGACAGAATTTCTGGAACTGACGAACCTACTAGCGTATACTGCCCATGTCTAATGTCAATCCTTGTCGCTGACCACTCAGACGCGCTCGAACACCAAGTCACCTTTCGGGTTGGTGGAGTCCCGTACGCTCTCCTGGGGGAAATGCGTAGCGGCGTGTATGCGCGATGCGGCCGGTCAGGCCTCGTCCCGAGATGCGCAGCCACGATGTTCTAGTGCTGTGGCCGACAAGTTTCGTATCCTGTCCGAAACCGCGAGGACCGCTCGATACTGTCCGTTGCTGCAAGACCAGAGCGACCGAGAAGCTTGGGTGGCTTGCTGTACGCGGCGTTTCTTGCCACTAGCGCGGCGCATCGCCGCCAATAACCAGGTCGCGGAAGACATCCTCCAAGAGAGCTGGATCCGGGTTCTGATGCATGTGTGCGAATACCGTGGAAGTCCACCTGCCTGTGGTTGGGTCCACAGCATCGTCCATAACTGCGCTCAGGATTCCAACAGCCAATCCAGCCCGCGTGCAAAGGAACTCGACACAAACCTTCGGGATCCATCCTTGGACCCCGAAGCGATAGCCTCAGAACGGGAGCTGCTTCAACTGATCCGCGCAATCATCGACTCCCTGCCAGCCGCGTTTCGCGATGTTCTCGAGATGCGCTATGGCCAAGGCCTATCCTCAGCCGAAACCGCCCATAACCTGGGGATCTCCGCCTCCAACGTCACTACCCGCCTCAATCGCGCTGTCAAGCTGCTCAAACAGCGTCTTGATGCCCGCTTGAATCTATAAGGACGGACCGCCCCACAATTCTGTGACGATTTCCTGCCTCAACAGTCTATAAGGCAGGAGGTTAGGATTTGAGCGCTCTCGTTCACGAGCAAGAAGGGATCTTCCGGAGGTTACGGCGGGTCCGTAACGCCAAGCGAAGAAGCCACGAGCGCCAGGATGATCCATTCGCAGCCTCCGTAGTTGCTAGCAATCATGAAGATGGATTGAAGGAGGTCCTATGAAAGTCAAGAAGGTCACGAAACGGATGGTTCCCGGGATGCTGATCGTAGCCGTCCTGGGATTCGGCCAGGGGGTGGAGGTCATTGGAGGCAGCACCCAGGACCGTGTGCCGGCGAGGCTGTCGGCTTTGTACGAGAACTCCAGGCTGCACTACGAGTTGCACCGCAAGCACTACGACCATGCGCTGGAGGCGATGGTGCTCGCCAAGGACATCGACATGGTGGAGGAAACGACCGGCATGACGGCCTTGGGATTGGCAGCCAAGGATGAGTCGGCGGACGCCATCGATATGGTGCGACCGCTGGTGTTGCGATTCGGGGCCGATCCGAGGATTGCGGATGCCAAGGGGTATACCGCGTTGCATTACGCCGCAGCAGCGGGGAATCTCGCTGTCGTCAAGTTCCTTGCTGACCACGGCGGGGAGGTGGATGCGGCGAACCCATTGATGAAAGAGCGTAGAGTCACGCCGTTGTACATGGCTTACCAGAAGGACAGGGCACGAATTGCAGACTTCTTGAAGTTTCGAGGAGCTGATGATTTCGACCAGGCAACGCGGGAGCGACTGGAGCTTGGAGCGAATACGTCGGCTGCGGTAAAGGAGCTCTGGGAGAAGAGGGTGCGCGATCTTCGCAAGTATCAGGAAACCGACCCGCAGACGTTGCTCCGGGAGGAATTCAAAGTGTTTGCGGACGCCACCGAGGAAACTCTGCGAGCGCAAGGCAAGCAGGACCAAGTAGAGGAGCTGCAACAGTTCCGCGAGCGATATCTTGCAGCTCTCGAGACCACACCGGTCACAGAAGGCATCTCATATCGCGACTACCGCGACCTAGTGCAGGAGAAGGCTTCTGCTACGGAGGCGCAACAACGGTCCCGACGACCTTCCCGCTAAGGGAGCACAGGGACAGTACAGGAAAAGCGGGAAGACGAATCGGGCATGCAATGCCCGAGAAGAGGAGGCAAGTTGTGACACAGAGCAGGATCAGAATCACACACATGGGCGTAGCGATTCTCTTGGCCCTAAGCGTAGGAGCGCCCTGGGCATTTTCGAATGAGGACTGCGACATTTGTCAAGAGGATTACGAAGAGTGGGTCAGTTGTTGTCTGGATGAATTTGATACCGATTACTGTGATGAAGCCTATAACGATGATCAGCAGGCACGGTGGCAATGTTACCAGGATGAACGCGACGAGTTTGAAGGTTGCGTGTTGGCTGCGCAAGACGAGAAAGAGCTATGCGAGGAAGACTACTGCAACGACGACACTTGTTGACGGCACAGAGCTGAGCGAACGATCGCAACTCGGGCCTCCCGAAGCCACGAGGCCGTCGGGCTCGAACGGGATGCCGCCCGACCGCGTAGCCCCTGAATTCCCCACTACAGATTTGGATGTGATTGTTTCTGCTCGTCCAAGCCGATGACGAGCTCGAGCGTCTATTTGCCGACCCATGGGCGGGACCTTCGCCGCCGAAACCGGTGCCGAGCTGCAAGGATCTTGGGCGCGGGATGTCATTGGGCACATCCCGAGAAAGCTTGTGACGGTTTCCTGTCCTGACAGTGTTACTAAGACAGGAGACGAGCGCTGTCGTGTTCGGCCAATCGATCGAACTGCGAGAACGGCCATGACGAAACGGATTCCCGTTGCGTTGCTCATTCTCAGCACACGGCGCTCAAGACCCTAAGACCATCCGTGACTAAGAAGGAGGGTTACAACACATGACCCGCAACATCGAATGTGCTTGATGGGAATGCTGCTGCTGTTCTGCGGCATCCTTGCTGTAGGCGTGCCTGACGGCTCTGCCCAATCGTCTATCCGCGTTTCCCCAGAGTCCATCTACAGTGACGCAGGACTTCCCCTGGGGTCGCTTTTCGTCGGCATCGCTCCGAGCAAGCATGCAGACTATCTCCTGAACCCGGCCGAGAAGCTGACCCGCAACAACCGTCAGGACAATGGAACGATTCCGGTTATTAGCGCGATTGCGAAGTGGGTGGAAGTCGAGCCAGTCTCTGCCTCAGGGTGCGGGCGGTCCGACGAGTGCGGCGACCATTACATGGTTCCTGACTACCGCGACTGTCACTACAGTTGTGGGGACATAGAGGAGTCTTACTACTCTGACCCGATCTACGACTGGAACTACGAAGAGGGGTGGTGGCACACCGACGAGTACAGTTGCTGTGGAGCCTCCTGTGCAGAAGCCGGGTGCGAAAACTGGAACTAGAGAACACAACAACAAGAAGAACAAGAGAACGAACAGGGAGGTCAATCACCATGACACGTTTCATTTCCTTCATGACATTCTCAGGCAGTACGACTCTGATGGCCGCCTGGTTCGCTCGCTCGTTTCCAGAAACAGCATGTCTACGGAACGTCGGCACCCGATGTGGAATGCACAGATGGCGACCTCGAAGTACTACGTAGCCATCGTGTCAAATGTCGCTAGGAAGTGGGTGCTGGTTTCGAGCGAGGGAATCATCGTCAGAACAGGTTCGTTTGCCGCCGATGCGACGAGAGGCAACTTTCGCGGATTCGTGGCTGTAGCAGTTACCGATTCAGGCCGCATCTTTGGGCATGCCCAGTTTCGGAAGAACAACAGGGTCGATGCAACCTTCCGAGCAACGCAAGTTGCCAGACGGTACTCCGGGCGACCGATTGCGATTAGGCGATGCAGCTCTTGGTATTGACATCCACCATAAGCGATTCATGGCCGAACAGATCGGCGTGGGCATAGCCGCCCTAGTCATGGAGCTGAACTGCATCGCACCAGCGGCTGCAGCCGTAGCGGTGGCCTTGAATCAGTAGGTGTCGCCGGTTGAGTTGGCCAAGGCGACCAGCCACACACAACCTCTTCGTTATGGACGGTGAGTTAGGGCGTCGAATTCAAGGGGATGCGATGCTGGGAGCAGGAGTGATTGGTAGTCACTGACGAGCATGGGGTATCGATTGCTACTTGGTCTCAGGCCGTCGTGCGCCGGGGCTTGACGCGCTCGGAAATCTCGCGGCCTGCCTCGATCTCGGCACGGCGAAGCTCGTAGGCCTTCTGCAGATTCAGCCAGACCTGCGGCGCTGTTGCGAAATAGCGCGCCAAGCGCATCGGTATGTCTAGGATATGAGTGGCCCCTGAGCAAACTGCCTGACCATGCGGCTAGGCCGCCTTGGTCTTCGCTTTCATGCGCTTGCGGGCCTGCGCCAGGTCGTAGTGGCTCTGGAGCCGCATCCAGAACGCCGCGTTCGACCAGCCCACAGCTTCCAGCTTCAGGGCCATCTCCGCCGAGATTCCAGCCTTGCCGTTGAGCACCCGGGACAGCGTGTGACGCGCGACGCCGAGCTTCGCTGCGGCCTCGCTGACGGTCATCCCGTCAACGAGACAGCCATCCCGGATGGTACGCCCTGGATGGGGCGGATTGAGCCGTAGCCAAGCCTCCTCCGGGATCGGTTCGTCGGTCATTGGATTGTTGTCATTCATGTGATGTTCTCCCTAGTGGTAATCAACCAAGTCCACTTTCACGGCGTGACCGTCCTTGAACCTGAAGACGGCACGCCAGTTTCCGGAAACCCGCACCGACCATTGCCCCTTCGGTCACCTGTCAGCTGGTGCAGGTAATAGCCGGGGAGGGCTATATCTTCAGGTGACTCTGCTTGGTCCAGATTGTGCAACCTCTCCTCAAGCTTCTCGGCGAGAGCGGGCGCTATCCGTCCCGTCTCCCCACGCACGAAGAATCGCTTCAGGCCGTTGTGCTTGAATCGCTTGATCGCCACTGAACATACTGTACCTCTTATAGGTACAGATGGAAATTTCTATCATTATTTATTTCAATTGATTACAGATGTCTATTACAAGTACGTGTACCTAGGTCAGTATCAATCATGCCCTAGCCTTCCCGCTAGTGCCTCGTGAACTGTATCGCGACCGAAAGGCAGTTCCGCAGCACACTTTCCAGCGCCGCCGCCTCCATCACGTCCACGGTCAGGTTGTACTTGACCTTGACGACGGTATCCGCGAACCAGTAGCGGTTGATGGTTGACGGCCATTCCGCGGCGTCCTTGCTGCTGTCGTGCGCCTCGTAGCGGGCCACCATGTGCTCGATGTCCCCTTCGGTCTGCGAAGGGAATCACGCGCCGGTGTACGGGCTGTAGACGTCGCCGAGGTCATCGACGATGTGGTGCTCGACGGACGACGAATTGCGGTAGTCGTTTGCGCTGTCACTCATCGCCGGGCCGTCTCACGACCATGACGCACGCTAGTGACCGCGGCCAGGCTCACTACTATGAGAATCACAACAGTTCCCCAAGGCATGCCGGCACGTTTGATGGAAAGAGCAAGGTCCCCAAATAGCAGCCAAGCGGCAAGTACTAGGGCGCCACAAAGGTTGATCGCGATCGCTCCTCCAAGGCCAAGACCGCGCGCGGTCAGCCCCTTGCTCCATCCAAAGCGCGATCCCAATGTCGAAGAGTACAGCGCCAAGAAGGTTGGGACAAGATACCGAGCCGGGCTCAGGAACCTCCAGGAACGAGATGAGGTCTCGTGGAAACACGATCAGGAGCACACCCAGGAGTAGGCTGACAAGGCTGTCTATGGTGAGCCGTAGCGTGCCTGGCGAGGATTAGAATTGCCGGAGCTTTCAATCATGTCGCTAGGTACAGGGTGGGCCGGGAGTGTGCTGTTCCATGGCCGCTGGGGTCATGGGGACCAGTTCGTAGCCCAAGGATTTGGCCGCCCGCTTCATGCCCGCGATGCACTGCTGTCGGAATTGCAGCGTGTAGGTCTGCTCGCCGATACCCGCGGAGTTGTGGCCCCAGCGCAGCAAGCGATACACCAACTCGCCAGGTTGCGGGCCGTCGTGAAGACGGCCCCTCGATAGCCCTTTGTTGGGAATCACACTAATTCGTGATAACCGGGTGGTCTTGAACCGGACTACCCCGAGTCGGATTGGGTGCGCAGGGCATCGCGGCAGCCGGTCTGGCGCCAGAGGGGTGCGAAGACGAACTCGGGGCCGAGGACGGGGGCGGGGAAGCCATCGGCGAGGGAGCGGCCGAGGGTGGTGAGGACGCGTTGGCGGACCTGAGTGCCGGAGCGGTGAGACTCGATGAGTTGCAGGTAGGTGTGCTTGCCGCTGGACTTGGCGCCGAGGAACATCTTGTTTGTTCCACTGCTTCCCTGATTGCCATCTGCCGTCGGGCTGCGCGTGCGCGCGTTCCGCTCCGGGACCGGCGCTACTTGGTTTGTCCGCGACTCCCCGCGACTGACGGATTCCCCTGACCCGTTGCCGGTCCTCGAAATCCCAGTCCGTTCACGGGTGCCCTTCTGAAGGGTGCGTCACACTGTTGACGGCTTCTCTCCCGACGCCGCGGCGTGCCGGCCCGGTGCCCCCTTGGCATAATGGGCGACGGATACCGCCATGTCCCGAGTGTTGCCTCTCTTGATCGCCGCTGTCACGACTGCCCTTGCCCAGTCCGACCGACCCAACATCCTGTTCGCGATTTCGGACGATCAGTCCGCAATGCACGCCGGTGCCTACGGTGACATCGCAACCGTGACACCTGCCTTTGACCGCATCGCTCGTGAGGGCGTGCTGTTCAACTACGCATTTACTGCGTCTCCCTCGTGTGCTCCGTCGCGGAGCGCGATACTCACGGGCCGCAACATTTGGGAACTCGAGGAAGGCGGCATCTTGCTGGGCATCCTGAGAGCGAAGTTCACTGTCTTCACTCTCTTGCTCGAAGACGCCGGATACGAACTCGGTGCGACAGGCAAGACATGGAGCCCGGGCCGTCTGGAGGGTTGGGAGCGCGAAATCTTCGGGAAAAACGATAGCAGCATCAAGCTGCCCGCGGACCAGCGGCGTCCAGGCCTCAATGCCACTGACTATGCTGCGAACTTCGAGAACTTCATTGAGAATCGCGACCCGAGCAAGCCGTTCTTCTTCTGGCTGGGCACTTCCGAGCCCCACCAAAGCTACGACATCGGAGCGTGGAAGGGGGCTGGCAAGAGACTTGAGGACGCTCGGTTGCCGGGTGCCCTGCCGGACCATCCGGAAGTGCGGGGCGAGATCCTGGACTATGGACTTGAAATCGAGCATTTCGACAGGCACTTGGGACGGGCGCTAGCGACCCTTGAGGCGGCCGGCGTACTCGACGACACCCTGGTGATCGTCACCAGCGATCACGGCAATCCGCTACCGCGTTCGAAGTGCAACCTGTACGACTCAGGCATCCAAGTCCCACTGGCGGCCCGTTTGCCTGGAGCGATTCCGGGAGGGCGCGAAGTCGATGATCTTGCGAGCTTGGTCGACATCGCCCCAACCATACTCGAGGCAGTGTCCGTCAGCATTCCGGACGAAATGTCAGGTCGGAGCTTGTGGCCGATCATGCAGTCGCAGGAATCGGGCTTGGTGGATGACTCTCGCGACTTCGTTGTGGCGGCATTCGAGCGCCACACGATCGCTCGTCGCGGTGGCGTGGGCTACCCGATGCGTGCAATTCGCACACACGACTATGCATACATCCGCAACTACGAACCGGACCGCTGGCCTGCCGGTGATCCTGACTACAACGCCCCTCCGCAGGGCTTTTTTGGCGATGTGGACCGGGGTGTCACCAAGACGTTCCTGATGGCGAATGCTCTCGAGCCGGCAATCCGGCCGTACTACCTGATGGCCTACGGGCGTCGGCCTGCGGAGGAACTCTACGATTTGCGCAAGGATCCTGAACAGCTGCGGAACATTGCTTCGGATCCGGCAATGACTGAGATCAAGCAGAACCTGGTCTGGCGATTGAACGAGTACCTCCAGAAGCACGACGATCCGCGCCAACGCGGTGCCAGCCACTGGGATTCGTATCCGTTCACAAATCCCTGGCGATTGCTGCAGAATCCGAGATGGAAGGTCGAGGGCATGGCTTCGCCGCTGCCAGAATAGGGTGGGTCATCGTGGCCTGGAAGCTGTCATGTCAAAGACCGCGGAACGCCCGGCTTGGCGGCTCGCGCCTTCCGACTTGAGGCCGTGCTCGGCGTTCCACGACGCAATCTCCCCTTCCGCGGCGCGCGCGAACCAGTTGTCGTAGAAAGGGCGTTCAGCCTCATCCATCCACCGGTCGAGCCGTTCCCAGAGCTCCTTGCGCGTCGTCTCATACGCCGGGTCGTCCAGTAGGTTCGTGTCTTGGTAGCTGTCGATGTTAGCCCACAACCGGTGTTCGCCATCTTCGGTCACGGCGTAGGTGAACTCGTCCGTAACCACCGCGCGCCAGATGATTTCGTGGCGGCTGCCGCCATTGTTCATGTTCGAGGGGTGCGCCAGGAAGACCGAATCCGGCCGCTTGGCGTCCGGCTCTCCCCGGAGCAGCGCCGACAGGTCAGTGCCGGGGAGCGACCGGACATAGCCAGCGGACGGCCCGAGTTGCTCGCTCTCGATGCCGGCTAACGACATCAGCGTAGGGAACACGTCGATGGTCGACGTGGGCGCGTCCGAGTGCTGGCCAGCCGGAATCCGCCCCGGCCAGCGTACGAGGAAGGGAATTCGGGTCGATTCGTCGTTGGGGTGGCGTTTCTGGCCGTACGCCACGCCGTCAATCCCGGTCATGCCTCCGTGGTCGGAAGTGTAGGCAAGGATTGTGGAGTCCGAGATCCTGAGTGCGTCGAGGCGCGCCATGACAAGCCCGAGGTCGTCATCCATGCCGCTGATGAGCGCGTGGTAGTCGCGGTGCTGGTCGAAGTCGCGAGTGATGTCCAACGGATGGAAGGGCAACGACGTCTCGTCCGGATACAGGGCTTGTTTTGCCTCCGGCGCGTCGTGAAATGGACCGTGGGGAGGATTGACCGAGATCACGATGAAGAACGGTTGCCCGTCCATAGCGGAGGAACCGATCCACTCCAGGGCCTGTTCGGTCGTTGCTGTCGAGTTCGACAGCCCCTCCCATTGCACGTATTCACCGCCATCTACCGAATAGCGGCACTTGCGGTGGTTGTTGGTGCCTTGCCAAACCACCGACTTGTCGAACCCAAAGGGGCGGGCGTCACGGCCTCCTAGGTGCCATTTGCCGAAGTGGGCGGTCGCGTAGCCCGCGTCGCGGAACGCCCACGCCAAGGTGCCTCGAGTCTTCTCGTCGTCGGGCATGTCGACCCGCTGGGCAAGCGACATGTGGTTTGCCATCAGTCCTTGTTGATATGGCCACCGGCCAGTCATCAGGAGCGCCCGGAAAGGAGTGCAGATGGGCAGATTCACGTAGTGCCGGTCGAGCGAAACGCCTTGATCCCGGAGGAGTTCCATGTTCGGCGTCTGGACGTGGGGCGTCTGGGTGAAGGACATGGCTCCCCAGCGGTGCGTGTCGCTGACGAACAGGACGACATTCGGCTGGACGTGCGGTTCTTCCGGTGCGGAAGCGCACGCCGCCAGCAGCGCAATCATCAAGTAGTGGCGTCGACTCCAAGCAAACATTGGCGAGCATTGTAGAACATGGCGTCGCGGTTCGCCCAGCAGGCGACTGCCTTCAGAGCGGTGTTGTCCGACGCGAGACGCCACCATCGATCTGCGAGTCCGGTAGTGCAGGCCCGGCGCTGTCAGGTCCCGATCCGGGAACCCGTCGAGAAGGTATTCTTCACTCGCACCGACTGCCTAAAGTAGCGCGTCCAAACGATTGCCCATCCCAGTGAGACCGAGATGATTGCTGAGAGGGTCAGCACGGTCGCCAGCCGTTCCTCACCTCCCATTGGCGCTTGTTCCCCGGTGCCGAACGGCATCAAGAAGACGTTTAGCGAGCGCAGTGCCATCAAGGCCACGACGATCCACAGCACAGCGATGTTCCATTGCGGCGCTTTCTGGAACTTGAGCGGTATGAGGGCGAGCGGAGTCGCAAGCAACAGGAAGATCAGGGCCATGAGGGGAGCCGGATAGTCGAAGAACCAACCCGACAGGCCCATCGAGTAGAACGCCGCGAGCGGAACCGACCCGATCAGGTAAAGCCACAGCCAACCCCCAATCCCGCGAATGCTCTCTCTCGGCACGTGGACCCCTTTGTTCTGTTTGACGGATGGTTGACGGCTTCGTGCCGTGCCGTTGTGCAGGCTGCCGTCATTGCGGAGTCCGCATGTCGCCAGCTGCGGCAGGAGGCGGGAAAGGATAGTGTTGGCGGACAATGGTTGACCGCGTCTCGAAGCCCGCCAAACGCAGAGGACGTTTGAGCCCCGTTCTGGTCTCGCACCGGAACTGTGCGGCTTGGCGCAAGCGCGACAGCGGGATCAGTCCTGTTTTCTTCGTCCGGTCCGAATCCGTCAAGAAACAAGCCAAAAAGGGGATGGTCAGTTCCTTTCCCTCAACAACTTGGATCCACTTGACTTAGGCACTACCGAAACGGCATCCTATGTGCTCCAGCATCGCTTCGATTCGAAGCGATCAAGCTCCTTCGGAATGGTATCGATGAATCGGAATGAGCAGCCAGATGTGACAAAATACTCTTCGAGGCTATGGATATGAATTTCATTCCTCATCCGCTTGATGGAACTCCAATCGGACACGCGTTTGATCTAGCGATCATTCTCTCTCTTGCATGCTGGAGCTTGTCAATAATTACACGTGACTATTCTTGGGTGGATCGGATTTGGTCCGTTTGCCCAGCCATCTACTGCTTGATCGTAGCTGCCGCATCGGACTTCAGTTCAACTCGACTCAACATCATGACGCTGTTAGTCCTTGCGTGGGGTGTTCGCCTTACGTGCAACTTGGCGCGCAAAGGAGGTTACCACGTCGGCAGTGAGGATTATCGCTGGAAGGTGATGCAAGAAAGACTTGGGCCGGTCAAGTTTCAGCTCCTCAACGCCACATTCATAGCACCCGGCCAAATGCTTGTAGTTTGGCTGTTTACTTCGCCTGTTCATCAAGCATGGTTGGGGCAAGATCAGAGTCTGAATTTCATTGATTTTCTCGCTATATTTTCTTTTGTTTTTCTCCTCATAATGGAAGCAATTGGCGACAACCAGATGTGGACTTTTCAACAGCACAAGAAGCGCAGCATCGAAGCTGGTGAACCTGTGAAACAGCTGTATATCACGCATGGACTATTCAAATACTGCCGCCATCCCAGCTTTTTCTGCGAGATGGGCATGTGGTACGTGTTCTATCTGTTCGGTGTCGCGTCCACAGGTCAGTGGATCCATTGGTCAGGACTTGGACTTGTCTCCTTGACCTTGGTCTTCCTCGGATCAACCAGACTCACTGAATCCATTTCCCTTGCTCGATACCCGTCTTATCGGAATTATCAAGCCTCAACACCTCGACTGATTCCGTTCACGCGCATAGGTTGCATCAGGCTCGGCAATGCAACTTCCCTTGCGGACGGGAGCGCTGACGTCTCATAGCCGGATTTCGCAGCGCGCCTTGGCAAGGTGCGTCTTGCCGCCGGGCTCGCATTTCGCCGAAAACCCATCATCGGGGCTGGCGGCTCAGTTCGCGCCAAATCCTGCCACCCAAGGTGACAGGAATCTCGTGCTAGGGCGATTGAGGGAACCGGGGTGCTAGGTTCGGGTGAAGATCGAATCGGTCAGCGTGCCCGTGCTGTCGGAGAAGGCTTCCCGCTCGATGTCCAGAGATCGCAGAATACTGAGGTACATGTTGGACATCCGGGTTTCGCCGTTACGCCAGTAAGTCCCGTGTTTCAGGCCCAGGTTTGCCCCTCCGGCGACCAGCGTCGGCAAGTTTCTCGAAGTGTGTGTCGTGCTGGCACCGCTTCCGAAAAGGACGACCGTGTTGTCCAAGACGCTGCCATTGCGATCCTGGTAGCCTGCCAGCCTTCCGAAGAAGTACGCCAACTGGTGGCTCAGGAACAGGTCGTACTTGGCGAATTCATGCTGGCCGTCCTTGTCGCTCGCATGCGAGAGCTTGTGGTGGGTTCGGGACAGCCCCAGCTTGAGCGGAAATGTGTCGCTGATGCCCATTCCGTCCTCACGATTGAGCATGAATGCAGCGGACCGGGTAATGTCCGCGTCGAACGCCAGCGCGATGAGGTCGAACATGGTGCGGTAGTATTCGGCCGGCTCGCCTTGCGGCGTGGCGTCCAGGTTGAGGTGGGAGTAGTCCTGCTTCTTGAGAGGGATGTCGATCCAGCGTTCGGATGCGATCAGCCGCGACTCGACCTCGTTCAGGGCAGTCAGGTACTCGTCCATGCGTTCCCGGTCGGACTTGCCGAGCTGCCGGTCGAGGGAACGGGCGCTGTCGGCGACCGCATCCACCAACTTCACACGCTCGCGCAGCCTGTCCCGCTCCGCCTCTAGCGATCCACGGTCGCCACGAAAGAGGCGGTTGAACAGTTGCCGCGGATTGTTTTCGGCTGGAATCGGGCGCCCATCCAGGCCGTATGAAATCGTGCCGGTCCGTGAAAGGTACCCCGTTCCAGCATCAATCGAAAGCACCAGCGACGGCTGTCGGCAGTACTGCTTGGTGTGCAGAGCCACCACTTGATCGAGTCCGACGGTGTTGTATGTCGGCCGTTTCGGCTTGTGCAGCGGGGCACCCGTCAGCCACATGTCTGAGCAGGTGTGCGGGTCGGCCTTGGGTCCGCTTGGATGGTAGAGACCGCCCATGAAGCTGAGCTCGTTGCGGAATGGGCTCAGCGGCTCGGTCGACTTCCCGAACACGAACTCGCCATTGCGCTCGGTCCTGGGGAACCAACTCCATTCGTCCAGATGGTTCTCAGTGCGCGGCAGCGACATCCCGTTCGCGGTGTACAGCGCGCAGAAACGCCGGGGATCGCGCTCGGTCACCTCCGCACCCATCGCGTCAAGGGCCGGCAGTGCCAGCGAGACACCTCCCAATCCATGCAGGAATGCTCGTCGATCAATCTTGGTCATCGTACTTCTTGGCGTGTGGGTCGGCTGCGCCCCGTTCCGTTCTACTTCTCCAGGAATAGCTTGCTGCCGACAACGTACCGAATCATGTCTGCCATGCGGTAGCCGCCAGCCCTGAGACGCGTGCCATCCTGCTGCAAATAGTGTACCTCACTGTACTCCAAACTGCGACCGCTGGCGTACGTTGCGAGGTGCTTCAGGACGCTAAACGCGACCTGATCGATCCGGTCTTGCACGAGATAGAGCTTCAGGTCGGCCACGCCCTCGACCTGCGTGCCGTCTGGCAACTCGGACCGCGCGTCCACGGGTGTCTGTTTGAGACGCCCGCCGGCGTCGAACTCTTCGAACGGAACCCCCCAGGGATCGATCTTCAGGTGGCACTGGACGCATCCCGGCTGGCTGCGATGCTGCGCCAGCCGCTCGCGCAGGGACAGCCCCTCCGTGTCTGCGGACAGGTCCGGTACGTTGGGAGGGGGCGGGTCAGGGGGCTCGGCGACGATCCGCCGGGCCAGCCACGTGCCTCGCTTCACCGGGTTCGACTCGCGCCCGTCCGACAACCCGGCCATGATGGCTGCCTGCGTGAGAACACCGCCCAGCCCGGGGTCTTCGTGACGGACTGGCACGAACTGGAAGCCGCTCTCCACCCGGTCTGCCAGGTCGTAGTAGCTCGCGACGACTTCGTTTGCGACCACGAATTCGGAGTCGATCAGGTTTCGAACAGGGAGGTTGCTCTGGATCATGTGCCGGAGGAATTCCACCGGCTCCCGGCGCAGTTGAGAGCGCGTGTCGCGCGTGAGCTTCGGGAACTGGTCTCGATCCGGCTCCAGCACGTCGAACCGTCCCAGATCCAGCCATTGCGAGACGAATTCCTCGACGAACCGGGAGAACCGCGGGTCCTTGATCATGCGCTCCACTTCCTCGTCCAGGTGCTCCCGCAGCACTCCGCTGTCGGCCAGCTGCAACGTCACGCTGTCCGGCGGCCCGTTCCACAGGAAATACGCCAGCTTGGACGCCAGCTCATGGTTCGTGAGCGGCTCGGGATCGGGTGTCTCGCTGCTCTCGACCAAGAACAGGAACTGCGGCGATGTCAAGGTGACGAGTAGCGCGTCCTTCACGCTCTCATGGAAGCTTTTCCCTGAGGCAAGCGCCTTCTCGTAGACCGCCACCAGCACGTCCTCCTCAGCGGGGGAGACTGGACGGCGGTAGGCGCGGTTCGCGAAGCGCCGGATGATTCCGCGCGCGCTGGCAGCCGTGCCGTGGCTGTCGTCTGAGTCGCCGAAGATGTTCCGGTGGGATGCCGGTGGCCAGGTCTCATACAGTGGTCCCTCGAACTCCACCGAGTGGACTAGCAGCCTCGGCATGTCCCGGCCGTCGGTGTACTCGCTCCGGACGGCGATTTCGCGGATGCCCGCCAGGTAATTGATGTTGTCTTTTTCCACATCGGGACTCGGGAAGTCGCGAATCGCTCCCTCGAAGACGAAACGGGAGAGCTGGGTGCTGCCCACGGGCTGCGGCTCCTCGACCCGGGAGAACGTGTGCCCGCAATCCCGCCGCAATCCCAGATGCACGCCAACTCGCGGGGAACGCTTCTCGAAGGCGGCGAAGCGGCGGGCGACCGCATCTTCGGGGGCCAGCGGAGTCAGGACGATCCGGGTCAGCTTCCTGATGCCTGTCTGGCGTGTCACAACTTGCAGCGGTCCCGCTGGCAGCCTCAGCGCGAGGAACGCCGGTTGCAGCAAGGTACCGGAAAACTCCCGGTCCCCCAATGTCAGGGTCAGGTCCACCCGCCTGTCGCCCGGTGGCTCCGCAAAACGCTCTCCTGGCTGTACCAGGGCCTGGATTTCCGACTCGTCCAGAGCACGCCGAAAAATGCGGACATCGTCCAGTTCGCCACGGAATTGGTTTGCGTCCGGAATGCGGCCGATATGGATGTCCAGCCGTGGGTTGTCGAGGTCTTCCGGACCGATCTTCCCCTTGGCGACCTCGTATCCGTTCACGTAGAGCTGGCTTTCGTTTTCCCCGCGCCGTATCACCGCGGCCACATGCTGCCAGGCATTGTTGCGGATGACTCCGGGAGGGGACGTCACCGCTCCGTTCGATTCGTTGTCCGGGCCGGATGTCTCGATTCGTAGCTCCCCGCGATTGCTGGGCATGTCCAGGTACCAGCCGTGCTGCCAGTTGTACCTTCCGAGAGCGACGATGCCCGCCTTTCGAAGCTGCCGCGGGCGAATCCAGGCCGCGACCGTGAAATCCCCATCGCCGACCCCCATCGATGCGGTGCGTGGTATCACGACCGAATCGCCATTTCCGTCGAGCCTCACGGCTCGGCCGAAGGGCGAGTTGACGAACTGCGCATCGCCTTCCAGCTGCCCTGTACCGTCGCCGTCGAGCGGCCATGCACCAACCAATCCCTCATCCAGTCGGGACGAATCCGCAGGAATCCGAGGCGGGTCCGGCTGGGCATCGTAGATATCGACCTGGTAGATGCCAGCCTTGCCGATGGTGACGGTTCGGGGCTTGCCTGGATCGAACGCCACGATCGCATCCGGTCGAAGACCTTGCTGGGTGGACACCCCCTTATCGAGTAGCAAGCCGTCCTGGTATTTCGCGGCAGTGACCGTGACCCGGAAGCGCCCTTCGTCGGGAAGCTCGCGCGTCGAGACCTTGAAGTTCGCCTTCGGTCCGAACGTGCCCTCGCTGCGGAAAATCTCGTCGGTGGGCATGGCTGGACGAAGTAGCAGGCCTTCAGGCACGATGTCGAACGGGTTTCCCTTGGGGTAGCCCTTGCTGCCCCGCATGCCGGCAAACACCGCGTGATAGATGCTGTCGTAGTCCCGCCAGCCGCGGACCGTGGCATTCCCCCTGTAGCCTTCATTGAACCGGTACTTCGTTCGCATTCGGATCGGCTCGAAGGCGAACGGTTTGTCCGGCACGAGTTGCGTCACTGCGTAGTGCCGGATGTCAAGCAGCTGGCTGTTCGCCCCGAGAATCAGCTCTTCACGCAGTGGCGCGGGATTGACTGACCGGCCAAGGTCAACCCGGAAGTTCTGGATCGCGGGTTTCGACCCAGGATCGACCATGGAGCGATCCAAGGCCTCTTCGGCGACCTCCAGGTAGGCCTCCATCAGCAGGGGGGACAGTTGCAGCGTCTCGGCATTGTTCACGAATCCGTCTTCGGAGACGGCGTCCGGGGGAAGGACATTCGCCACGTCCTCGTCCAGTAGCAGCAGTTCCCGGAGTGTGTTGCGGTATTGCGCTACGGTGAGGCGTCGCACGGCGCCATTCTTCGGAACGGGCCGCATGCGGGCGAAATCCAAGGCCTGCCGGATCCATTCCAGCGTTTGCCGGCGCTCTGCGTCCGTAGGCTGCGGCGCGCCCTCCGGAGGCATGGTCGCGTCGTGGACCCTTGTCTGCACCAACTCCCAGAGGCGGAGGTCTTCCCGGGCGAGCTTCGCATCCAGCTCGTCGAGGCGAACTCCGGCCATTGCCGTGTCCCCGGTGTGGCATAGAATGCACCGGCTCTGCAGGACTGGCCGCACCTCCTGCTCAAACGAGGACTCCAGCCCGTCTGCGGTACTCTCCGCCGCGCTCGCTGGCCCGACACGCCCGGGCCATGCGATCCAGACCGCTACCAGAGCAGTCAGGGCGCAGGCTGTGCGCAACCGAATCCAGTGCCTTCTTCCGCGCATGCGAGTTGCGCAAACCGAGCCGCCTGCGAAATCCCCGGGCCCCGGAACGTGCGCTAAGCCTATGTTAACCCGTCGAATCAGCCGGTTAGAACGGATCGCCGCAGGATTTTGTCAACCCGCATTGATGCGAGCCTTTCCAGTCCGCGCCTGGACATTCTCCGACTGCGGCACTGGCGCTTTGGGTCGCGGGACTAGTTCGTAGCCACTTCAATCTTGAATTCGTTGAGTCCCGGCACGATCTCAACGAGGATGTCCTCGCCGCCCGGCGAGGCTTTCGTGAACCTCTCGGCGCTCTCAATCGAGTAGGAACCGGTCGCGGGAGCCGAGAAGTCTTTCGCAACGCGGTGCACCTCGACGCGATATCGTCCCGGGCTGGGCCCGACATCGGCCGCGATCTTGAACGCTCCCTCGCTACGTCGGCCCATATAGGACATCGCCGGGGGATTGCGGTTGCCTTCGGGGATCAATGTGACCCAACCCCAGTACAGCGGCTCCCCGTCGAGCAGGACAGTACCGCTGACCTCGACGCGCTCGGCATCGGTCAGCAACCCCTGACGTTGCAGCCATCCATGCAGCAGGCCTGGCCACTGACCAAGGTCTGGATCGCCCGGGGCCAGTCCCGTGCCATGCGGACCGAAGGCGAAGATGTGCATTTCAGCTGAGACGCCCGCATCCAGAAGGGCTTGGTAGAACGCAATGCTGTGCTTTGGCGTTACCGTCGGGTCCGTGTGCGTGTGAACCAGAAACGTCGGTGGGGTCGATTCCGTCACTTCGAGGGATGTGTCGTAGTACGTCTCGACGTTGCCGCGGAGCAACGTACCCGTTACTGCCGGGTAGACCGGCACTAGAAAGTCGGGGCGGGAACTGACCCGCTCGATCGGGTCGCTCGCTCGCGGATCGCCGTCGTCGAACGAGGTTCCGACGGCGGTCGTCAAATGCCCTCCGGCCGAGAATCCGAGAACTCCGATTCGGCTCGGGCTGATCCCCAACTCCTCGGCGTTCGACCGCACATACCGGACCGCGCGCTGGGCATCGAGCAACGCGACTGACGAATCGTACTTCGGCAGCAGCCGGTATCGCAGGACAAAAGCGTTGATTCCGACAGAATTCAGCCAGCGCGCGACCTGCAACCCTTCGTGGTCGGACGCGAGAATGCGGTAGCCTCCGCCTGGGTTCACCACGACCGCCGCCCCTGTGTTTTCCGCCGGTGCGGCAAGGTGTATCGTGAGTGCCGGCCGGTCCACGGCTTCGTCTCCCTTCGCCCCGGGGGCCCCGGCGGGCCACAGCAGGACCTGCTCGTGGCCCAGGACCGCGTCGCCAGACGCAACGCCAGCCCCGCCCGCGAGCGCGAGGATGCATAGTGAGATGATTCGCATTGGATTGCTCCTTGCAGACGGCTCGTCCGATGGACGGACGCTGCCAGAGCTTATCATGCTGCTGCGATGAATTGATCGGCCACGAAGAGCCTTGGCGGGCTCTATGGACTCCTCGGTCGTTGGGTTCAGGACTGACCTCGGTGGAGTCAGCAACATCCGTGTTCAGAAGCAGCAACGGTCCTCTCGCCAGCGGAACATCGGGCTGATCGTGTGCTTCTGCCGAAGTTCTGGAAACTGTGCTTCTGCCACGTGCGAGAATAGCAGCGGTGAATCTGGAGTAGTTGTGTTGCGACAACCTTTCGATCCCCCAGTGCCATGACGCCCCGCCGACTGCCATCCTTGCTTGCTGGTCTGCTCCTGACCGCATCGATCACCGCTGCTGCCGACTGGAAGGACCTCATAACGCCTCGGCTTGAGGCATGGGAGTCCCTAGGTGACGGCATCTGGCGGGTCACCGATGACGGCACTTTGGTGGGATACCGGAGGCCGATGACCGATGCCTTGTTCGGCGAGGCGGAGACGATCACAAGGCAGCAGTTCGAGGACTGGTTCAGGGTGCAGTCCTGGCTCTACACGAAGCAAGAGTATGGTGAGTTCGACTTGCATGTGGAGTACTGGATCCGCGTTCCGGGCAACAGCGGAATCTCGATCCGCGACCCGACGCGGGCAATGTTCGCCATAGTACAACCGGCCGATTACACGAAAACGCCGGCCCATAACGGCTATGAGGTTCAGATCAACGGCTCGAGCAGTTCTCGAAGCGGCAGTGGCAGTCTCTATACCTTCGTCACGGCGAGGCCTGGCCTCCAGAGGGACGGGCAGTGGAACTCGTTCGACATCGAATCGAGGAATGACCGGATCTTGGTCAGGGTCAACGGAGAGATTGCCGCCGAACATCCCGGCGATCCCGACCGTCCCAAGACAGGGCCGATCGGCCTGCAACTTCACGACCAGTTCAACTTCGTCATGTTCCGCAACATCCGCATTCGGGAAGTCGGCCCTTCCCGCTGACATGGTTCGCTTCCTGACGGCATTGGCACTTGCCGCATCAGTCCCCGCCTTCCTCGTTGCTGACTGGCCGCAGTTCCGCGGTCCCAACGGATCGGGCACGTCCGACGCCACAGATCTCCCGGTTGAGTTCGGTGCAGGCAAGAACGTCCTGTGGAAGACGACCCTACCGCCAGGCCACTCCTCTCCCGCCCTGTCCGGCGACCGTATATTCCTCACGGCGATGGCAGACGGGAAGCTGTGGACAATCTGCCTCAGCCGACAAGACGGGAGCGTTCTTTGGCAGCGGGAGGCGCCGAGAGACCGAATATCGGAGATGAACCGATTGAATCATCCGGCCTCTCCCAGTCCGGTCACAGACGGAGAGAACGTGTATGTTTTCTTTGGCGATTTCGGGCTGCTCTCATATGGCCCCGACGGGAACGAGCGGTGGAGGGTTCCGTTAGGCCCGTTTGACAATTGGATGGGCATGGCGTCTTCGCCCATCGTTGTTGGCAACAAGGTGGTGCTCGTTTGCGATCAGGACACTGGTTCGTTCATGGTTGCCATTGATCGTGACAGCGGTGACGTCATTTGGAAGACTGAGCGCCTCGAATACACCCGGGGATTCTCGACCCCAAGCGTCTACCGACCGGCTGAGAGCGCGCCGCAACTGATTGTGCCCGGGGCCTATCAAGTTGGTGGGTACTCGCTCGAGAATGGGGCCAAGCTCTGGTGGGCGCGAGGAATTGCGTTCGAAGTCAAGTCCCTGGCGATTACAGATGATTCGATGCTTTACGTGCACGGATGGTCCTCCACCGGGAACGCCGTCAACGAGAAATTGCCACCGTATGGCGAGGTGCTGGCGAAGCACGATGCCGATGGAGACGGCCGGTTTTCCGAGCAGGAAGCATTCTTGCCGATGATGCGCGAGCGCTTCAGCAGCTACTTCGACTTTGACCGCGACGGATTCGTCGACGAGGGGGATTGGAACAACACCCAGTCAAGGCTGGCGGCCCGCAACGCCTTGCTGGCGATCCGGCTGGGCGGCCGCGGAGACCTGACGGAATCAAGCATTGTATGGCGGTATCGCAGGGCCCTCCCCAACGTCCCCTCGCCGCTTCTGTATCGGAGCGTTCTCTATCTGGTGAAGGACGGAGGCATCCTGACCAGCCTGGACCCGCAGACCGGTGCGGTCTTCAAGCAGGGGCGTCTGCCGGGGGCTCTGGGCCGGTACTGGGCATCGCCGGTCGCTGCGGACGGGAAAGTGTACGTTGCAAGCGAGGAGGGGCAGGTCACGGTCCTGCGGGCTTCCCCCGAGTGGGAGGTCCTTGCCACCAACGATCTCGGCGATGACGTGTTTGCCACCGCCGCGATTGAACAGGGTAGGATCTACTTCCGCACGCGTCACATGCTGTACTGTTTTGGCGAAGGAAAATAGCCCCGGTCACGGGAGTTAAGCCATCGAGGCCGGAAGACGGGAGGATGAACTAATGGCAACAAGTCGCAGACGTTTCGTAAGGAAGGCAGTCATGGGTGCTGGCCTTGCAGCTGCTTCGGCCTCGCGCCCATCAAGAGCGCAATCGGCCGCGAGCGACACCGTCAATGTCGGTGTGGTTGGTTTCCGCGGTCGCGGCAGGTCGCACATACGTGAATTCTTGCGGATGCCCGGCGTACGCGTTGGCTATCTTTGCGACATCGACGAGCGCCTGTTTCCCGATGCCGTGGCTGAAGTCGAACGGACCGGCGGCTACACGCCCCAGACCGAGACGGATATCCGCAAGCTCTTGGAAAGAGATGATCTGGATGCGATTTCGATCGCTACACCCGATCACTGGCATGCACTGATGACCATCTGGGGGTGCCAGGCCGGCAAGGACGTGTACGTCGAGAAGCCCTGTTCCTACACGCTGTGGGAAGGTCGCAAGATGGTCGAGGCTGCCCGCAAGTATGACCGTATTGTGCAGGTTGGTCTGAACCGCCGGAGTAGCCTGCGGACTCGCTCGGCGGTCGCGTTTCTCCGCGGTGGGAGTTTCGGCACCGCCTATCGGGCAAAGGCCATCGTCTATCGCGGTCGGATCAACATCGGCCGAGTGCAGGAATCTTCGATTCCCGAAGGTGTGAACTGGGACCTTTTCCTTGGGCCGGCTCCGTATCGTGCCTTCTCCCTGAATCGGTTTCACTACGGCTGGCACTTCTTCTGGGACACCTCCACGACCGAGGTGGGCAACAACGGCGTCCACGCGCTTGACGTGGTGAGGTGGGGCCTCGCAAAAGACGTCCATCCCGTGCGAATCCACTGCACCGGAGGGCAGTTCGTGGAGGACTCGGACTCGGAGGTGCCCAATGTCCAGGTCGGCACTTTCGAGTATGCCGACGGCACGCTGGCGGAAATCGACGCGACTACGCTATACAGCCCGACCTTCGGAGGCACGCGGATGGGGACGTTCTTCTACACCGACCAGGGCTATATGTCCTCGGTCGGCGACTGGACCGCGACTCGAGGGCAGTTTTCGCCAAGAGACGAGCCGGATTCGCCCTCGGGGGTCTCGATGCGGGCTAGCAGACTCAGCTTCCCTGAGATGGAGTACCCCGCGGGTCCGCCGATTCCCACACTGGAAGAACAACCAACCAACCAGTTCCAGAACTTCATCGATTGCGTGCGCTCACGCGACCGCGAAGCGTTGCGCTGCGAGATCGAGGAAGGGCATCTTTCGACATCGCTCTGCCACTTGGCGAACATTTCGTACCGCACGGGCCGCAAGTTGGTCTTCGACTCGGCTAGCGAAACCTTCCCCGGAGACGAGGAGGCGAACCGCTTCCTGCGCAGGGAGTACCGCGAACCGTACGTGGTGCCTGATCAAGTGTGATGACGCGCTGGCTTGCTGTGCGCCGCTAGCTCACGCGAAGCGAAGTCCCGCGATTATCTCGTGTCGCGTTCCACGCTGGCCAGAACGCCGTGCCCAGAGCAACAAGAAAAAGGAAAGCGGCTACGGAAATCAGGACAATCGGGTCACGAGCGGAAGTGCCGTGCAATACCTCCGATCCCAGTGTGCCCAGCGCAGCTACGGCCCCCGTGCCTAGCGCTAGGCCGAGAGCGGCAAATCGCACCGTGCGCGACACCATGTCGTGAACTACTCGGTGTCGCTGTGCGCCCAGCGCTGTCTTGATCGCGACCTCAGCCCTGCGGGCGGCCATTGTCTCGGCCATCACGCTATAGACTGCAGTGACGGCAAGGATCACAGCGCACGCGCCGAACCACAGCAACAGGATCATGTTGAATCGATGTCGTGCCGTGTCCCGGTCGATCAATTCGCCAATTGTCAGCGGATCCCCCGCGTTCTGGCTGGAATCGATCTCCTTTACGATCCGTTGTACCAGAGCCGTGAGTTCCTCGCGAGGCCGAGTTCCGCGGACTACCACATGCCGCGTTGCCGGCGATGGTTGTGAGCTCGGCACGAAGACGTGGGCTCCTGAGTGATTGCCGGTCCGGTAGCGGGCGTCTTGGGAGATGCCAACGACGCGCATCCAGCCTGGGCTCCAGCGGGTCGCGAGTCGGACGCGATGGCCAAGTGGAGTGTGGCCAGCGGACCGCACCTGGTCGGCGAGCGTCTCGCTGATGATTGCCACCGGTTCCGCTCCCTCCGAATCGCGAGTGTCGAAGTCTCGCCCTTGCAGCAGCGCTGATCCGACGGTTTCGAAATAGTCCGGGGTCACGACCTCATAGTTTGCTTTCGGTCGCGCCTTGCCGGGACGGCTGCCTGCCTCGAACTCGAACTCGTAGGGGAAGTCCCATCCGATTGGCCCCGCCAGCGGCCGGAGGAGGATCGCGGCCGCCGAAGTGACACCTGGCTCGTCGCGCAACCGGTGCAGCAGGCGTGTGTAGAACGCACGCTTTGTGTTTGCGTCAAAGCCTTGGGCTGGGAACAGACCCGGACCGCGGAGCGTGACATCCAGTGTCAGTGCATCGCGATTCGCGAAACCGGTGTCGGTGAACGCCACGGAACGATAGCTCAGCACGAGCAGGACGGCTGCTGCCAAGAGCACGACGGTCGCCGCGGACTGGGCGAACACGAACAGGTTCCGCGCCCGGCTGTCGTGGTGTGCAACCGATGAGCGAAGGTCACTCTCTCTGATTGCGGATTGGAGGCGCATTCTCAAGGCTGCCCACCCGGGTGCCAGCGAGCAGATGGCAGCCACAAATGCCACCGCTCCAGCAGCGAAACAAAAGGAGTTCAGATTCAGTGCGGCTTCGGGCAGTCGGGGGATGTCAGCTGGAGGCCATCTCACCAAGGAGCCGACCGCCAAATGCGCAATCCCCAGCCCGGCGATTGCGGCGATGACCCCCACGACAACACCCTCCGCGGCCATCTGCGCAAGTATCTGTCGGGGTGGGGCGCCCAGAGCGAGGTGCGTGGCAATCTCGGACCGACGCGACACGGCGCGTGACAGCAGGAGGCCGCCCGAACTGATCGCGGACGCGGTCAGCAGGAGCAGGGAGGCACCGAGGACAATCCACAAGTGAATCCTTGTCGAGCCAGTCCAGTAGTTGACCAGCGGCGTTACAACTCCCTGCTGCGAGGCCGAATACGCTTCCGGGTGTTCTGCCGCGAGACGCTTGAACAGAGCGTTCACATCGCTAGCGACCTGTTCGCGCTCGTAACCGGGCTTGGCCCGGGCCACGGCTTGCAGGAAGGTTGCGCCCCGGCGCTCGATCACTCGCTGCTCGATCCCCAGCGGAACCCAAAGGGCGGCTCCGCGGGGGAACTCGACGCCCGGTGCCATGACGCCGATTACGGTATGGCCCTGCCCGTTGAGACGCACCGTCCGGCCGATGATGTCGGGGTCCGCTCCCAGATGGTCTTTCCATGTTCGATCCGAAACGACAACAACCGGCGGTGCGCCGACTCGCTCGTCGGTAGCCATGAAATCCCGTCCCAAGCGGGGAGCGACGCCGAGGACGCGGAAGTAGTCGTGGGAGACGGGCGAGGCTTCCAGCTGCAAGGGATCGGCCGTCCCGCTCTGCAGCACTCGGGCGTAGCCGTAAAGGGATGTTGGTGTTACAGCTACGTATTCGAATCCCGGGAGACTCTTCTGAAGATCGACTAGCTCCGGGTACGCCAGTTCCTCGACGTGCGTCCCGGCGAGCGGGTCTGCCTTCCAGATCACATAAATCGAATCCTGCTCCGGGAACGGCAAGGGTCGCAACAGAACTGCATCCACCAGCGAGAACATGGCGACGCTCATTCCGATGCCGAGCGCCAGGGTCGCGCTGACTGCTAGGTATGTGCGCTTGTGTCGCAGGCAAGAGCGAGCGGCGAGCCTAAGGCTGCGTATAACGGCTTCGAGCAGTTTGGGCGAATCCATCTCGGGGCAACTGTCTGTAGGCGCCCGGGCGGTTCAGGCTGCTCGGCTCGCGGATTCACCGTTCCGAACCCCGAATCACCGATCAAGCTGATCGTATCAGGCTGCGCCGGCTTGAAACTGAGCGATGCGATCCCTCCACGTCCGAGCCCAGCCTCGACGACAGAGCTCCAAACCAAAGCAAAGGACCGCCGGCCTTGGGCCGGCGGTCCACGTAGAAGGTCCGGGCTGTTCGGCTAGAACTCCAGCCGTAGCGAAAGCTGCGACACGCGACCTCCCGTGCCGCGCAACAAGCCGGAGATCATGCCGAAGCCTCCGCGCCCGCGCCGCTCTTCAGGATTGGCGAACTGCGCGGTGTTCGGGAGGTTGAAGAAGTCCGCCCGGAACTGGAGGCGGTGCTTCTCCGTGAAATCAAACCACTTGTGTACGGAAAAGTCGACGTTGACAAGTCCGGGGCCGCAGCACAGCGAGCTCGGAGAGTTTCCAAACACACCTGCTCCCGGTGCCTCGAACAATGCCGTGTCGAAGAAGGTCTCGCCCTTGACATTGCTGCGCCAACCGGAAAGCTGGACTGGGTCTCCGAGGATGTTCGGGCGCTGGCTGGAGGAATACGTGTTGCTCGTGTTCCTGTTCTCGATCACCACATAAGGCGATCCGGTACGGATCTCACTGATGAGCCCGATTCCCCAGCCGCCGGCCATGGCGTTGAGAACGCCGTTGCTGATGTCGAACTTACGACCCTGGCCGAACGGCAGTTCGTAAACAGAACTCAGAGCCAGCCGATGGCGGATATCGCTTCCGGAATACCCCCTGTCCAAGTGGCGCAGCTCGATGTGCTGCGTGCGGTTGCCGACAAACTCGGACAACTCCGATCCGGCTTCGACATCGTCCAAGTACTTTGACCATGTGTAGTTCATCAGCAAGTTGAAGCCACCCGAGTAGCGTTTCTCGATCTTCAGGTTGCCCGAGTGGTAGGCCGAGTTGCCCCAGTCCGCAGATCTCTGGCTCACGTTGTTGAAGGTCGGGAATATCCGCGCCTGCTGCGACTGGCTCTCGGGCCCCCGCCCGTTCACGAGTGGAATCTGGTTCCAGTTGTTGTTGGCACCGCCGAGACGGTGGCCCATGTTGGCTATGTACGTCGCCTCAATCATGAAATTGTCCGGAAGCTGGTGCTGGATGCCGAAGTTCCACTGCTGAACCATCGCGCTGCGGTGTCCCTGGCGGAAGAACTGGGGTGCGACGAGCGGCCGCTGCCCGAATTCCACGGAGCCGAACGCTGGCCCTAGCTCAGCAGAGGCCGTGGCGGGCATGCCGTCAGCGAGTTGGAGGGCGCGAGTGAACCCCCCATCCGGCGAGGTGAAGTTTCCTTGGGTGCTGAAGCCGAGGGAGAACGCGTTCGGCACGGCGCCACGGTAGGCACCGTAGTAGTTGATGCCGTATCCACCTCGAATCACGGTGTCTTGGCTGACTTGGTAGGCCAGTCCGAATCTGGGGCCCAGGGCACCCAGGTATGTGTCGTGGGAGTATTTCCCGAGGCCGTCCCGCCCGAAGAACGTGATCACTCCCGGAAGACCCGATACGGGATTGATCGCGTGCCAGTCGAAGCCGTTCAGGCGATTGTTCTTGTCCCAAAGCGGCGTGTCGACCTCGTACCGGAGCCCCAGGTTCAGCGTGAGCTTTGACGTCGCTCTCCAGTCGTCCTGGACGAACAGGCCGAAGTAGTCGGTCCTGCGGTCCAGGATGTCGGCGTCGTTGATGTCCGCCGAACTCACGTGCCCGAGGAGCAGCTCCGCCGTGCCAACCCCCGTCGCCCGGTTGCCAAAAACGAACTGGCCGCCCGTGCGGTTGTTCTGGTCGTCAATGTTCCGGGAGTAGCGCCAGTTGAACCCGTACTTGAGCTGGTGGGACCCCCGGATCAGAGTCTGGTTCTGGTTGATCTCGATCGTTCGGATCGGGGTCTGAATGCGTTCCTGATTGCCCGGAACTAGCGGTGTCAGCCCGTTGACGTTGATTCGTGCGAACGATTCCGGGTTCACTCCGGCAATACCGTACTCGCCGTTCTTTCCCGAGTTGCGCGCGGCCGAGCGATTGATATGGAGGCGGTCGCCCCAATTGAACCGAAACTCGTTGATCATGGTCGGCGAGAAGTTGTGGATCCAGTTGACCGTCGTGTTGTGGTGCCGGTTCTTGCGAACTCCGGCCCGCGGATCGGCGAAGTCTTGCGGGTAGACACCGGGAATGTTCTGCGGTGCCTTCACATGCATGAACCGTACCGAAACCCGGTCCGCGTCAGACACGTTGTGGTCCCACTTGGCCGTGTAGTAATTCTGGTCCAGGCCGTTTGACGCGTTGTTCACGTAGTTGTTTGCCGGAGCGTTGGCGAGGAGAGCCGCCGTTTGCTTGTCCGGATCCGGATCCGGGTACAGCTGGATGAGTCGGGCGCCGAGCGGGTCAAACCGGCTTGTCGGAATGATGTTGTTTGGGAACACGCCGCCCATGGGGTCATTCAGCGTCAGGCCGGCTCGGCTGGAGAAATCCCCCTGCTTCTCGGGAATGTGCGGAACATCATCGCTGGAGTAGGTGACCCCGTCGCGGCGTCGCGCGCCCTCGTAGTTGAAGAAGAAGAACGACTTGTTCTTCGTGATTGGGCCGCTGAGCGACCCGCCGAAGATGTTGTAGCGTAGCGGGGCGGTTTCCCTCGCGAAGAACGACCGTGCGTCCATCGCGTTGTTGCGGAAGAACTCGTAGACCGCGCCGTGGAATTCGTTGGTTCCGCCGCGTGTCGTCATCAGGATGAAGCCACCACCGGCGCGGCCGAATTCGGCGGAGTAGTTGCTCACCTCGGCCTTGAACTCCTGCAAGGACTCCGCGGGCGGGTTGAGCCCCAGTTGCTGCGTGCCGATTGCCATGTTCTGGACGACCGAGCCGTCGAGCGTCCACATCTGGTTTTGCGAGCGGCCGCCTGCCATCGAGAACTTCGGGATCTGCTCGCCGCCATCCTCGGAGCGGAAGGAAATGTTTCCCAACAGCCGCACGAGCGAAGCGCTCCGACGGCTGATCACCGGCATGTTGAAGACGGTTTCTCGTTCGATGAACTGCCCGACCGAAGACGTAGCCGACTCAAGCTGCGGTGTTGTTGCTTCAACCGTGATGACCTCGGTCAACTCGCCGATCTCCATCTGGACGTTGACCGTGCTCGTCGTTCCCGTTTCGAGAATGATGCCGGTCTGGTTCGAGGTCTTGAAGCCGTCGACCTCCGTTTGCAGTGAGTAACTGCCCGGGGCGACATACGGGAAGACGTACACTCCCGATTCGTTGCTTTCGGTGCCTGCCTCCACGCCCGTGGCAATGTTGCTCAACATCAGCCGGGCGCCTGGAATCGCGGCACCCGTAGTGTCGACGACGGAACCTGTTAGACGGCTCTGGTCTTGAGCCCAGGCTGTGCCGGCGGCCAAGACCAGGGCAAGAGCTGCGCCGAATACACGGGTGGCGCAGAAACTATGGTTTCGCATGGAATCCCCTTTCGCTAGATCCAGAAATCCGGGACACCCCGCCCGGGAAAAAGACCTTGGATTAACCAGTTTAGATGGTTTCCGGCCGGTTTGTCAAAGCTCGCTCAGGTGCGGTCTTGGGCGCTCCGGGAGGGGCCTTGCTCCAACTCGCAACCCCGGGGGCCGAACGCGCCAGTCGCTCCCGTACAGGGCCTTTGGGACCAAGGTCGGAACCCCCGAAATCACGATGTCCAATCGTCCCTACTGCGTTCAGGCAGAAGCTTGTTAGAACTCGAACCGAAGCGAGACTTGGGCGAGTCGTCCGTTTGATCCCACGAGGATGCTGCTGATGCGGCCGAAATTCCCGCGGCCGTTACGCAGTTCCGGGTTGGCGAACAGTGCCCTGTTGAAGAGGTTGTAGAAGTCACCTCGAAGCTGCAGCTTGTGTCTCTCGGTGAAGGTGAACCACTTGTGGACCGAAAGGTCGAAGCCGTTGAATCCTGGCCCGCAGCAGACGTTTCGAGGGCTGTTACCAATCGCCCCGACGCCAGGAGACTCGAATAGCGCCGGGTCGAAGTAAGTGTTGCTCCTTACATTGGAGCGCCACTCGGAATTGCGATAGAAATTCCGTGTCAGGTTCGGCCGCTGCGCATGGGAAAAGGTGTTCATCCGGTTGGTGTTCTCGACTATGCCGAACGGTACTCCGCTGCGGAACTCGGAAATCAGCCCGATGCCCCAGCCTCCGACCAGCGCGTTGAGCCCGGCGCTATCGATTGCGATCGGCCGATCCTTGCCAAAAGGCAGTTCGTAGACGAAGCTCCCGATGAACCGGTGGCGCACATCGTTCCCGGAAAGCGCTTTGTCAAGATGCCGGAGGGAGATGTGGGTGTAGCCGTTGCCTTGTTCGCCCCCGAGTTCGGTTGCCGCCTCGACGTCGTCGATGAACTTCGCAAACGTGTAGTTCAGCAAGAAATTCATTCCGCCGGAGTAGCGCTTCTCGGCCTTGATGTTCATCGAGTGGTAAGCCGAGTTACCCCATGCGGGGCTTTCGTGGAACACCCGGTTGAACTGCGGAAATGGCTTTGCTTCATGGGATTGCGACTCAGGCCCCCGGCCGTCCACCAACGGAATCATGTTGATGTTGACGTTGGCTCCGCCGAGATTGTGGCCTACGTTGCCGATGTAGCTGATTTCGGTCAGCAGGTTGCCGGGCAGTTCCTTCTGGATGCCGAAATTCCACTGCTGATGCATTCCGTTGTGCTGGTTTCGCTGGAAGAAGTCAGGGTCGAGGCGCGGGGCACTGCCAATCGGTACCGCCCCGAGCGAGGACGTCAGTTCCTCGCGCGGCACTGGCGGCATACCGTCCATCAACCGGAAGGCTCTCGTGAACCCGCCATCCGGAGACGGGAAGGAGCCGCTCAGGCTGAATCCGTTGAACAGGGTGAACGGCACGGCACGGGCGTACATGCCGTTGTAGTTGATGCCGTAGCCTCCCCGTAACACAAGGCCTCGGGTCACTTCCCAGGCGAAGCCGAAACGCGGTCCAAGATTGTTGGTGTCGAAATTGTGCGCATACTTGCTCCGGCCGTCCCTGCCCGAGAACGTGACGACGCCCCGGCAGTCGCATACGGGATTGACCTGGTTGGGATCGAATCCGCTTTGGCGGTTGTCTTGCCGCTCCCAGCGCGGTGAGTCGAGTTCCCATCTCAGTCCCATGTTCAGGGTCAGCGTCGGCGTAAGCTTCCAGTCGTCCTGGACGAAGAACCCGTAGAAGTCCGTTCGGCTCTCCAGGATGTCGGCATCGACGAGCTGTCCAGACCCGACATGACCGAGCAGCAGTTCGGCAAGGCCCACGCCCGTAGCGCGGTTTCCGAAATTGAAGCGTCCGCCCGTCGACTGGTTGAAATCGTCGACGTTCATGGCGAATCGCCACTCACCTCCCATGCGGATCTGGTGGTTGCCCCTGATCCAGGTGTAGGTGTTAACAAACTGCCACGTCTCGATCGGTGTCTGGACCCTCTCGTGATTGCCTGCTCCCAGTGTGCTGAGACCATTGACAGCGATGCGTGGCGAGGCTTCGGGATTCACTCCGGGAACGCCAATCTCTCCGTTCTTGCCCGAGAAGCGCCCGGCGGAGCGGTTGATGTGCAGACGCCGTCCCCAGTTGATGCGAATGTCCTGGATCAAGTTTGGCGAGAAGTGATGGATCCAGCTTCCGGTGACGTTCGTATGGCGATTTGCACGGGTGCCCGCCCGCGGGTCCGCAAAGTCATTCGGGAAGACGGCCGGTATGACCTGGGGATTCCGGGAGAATTGGAAGCGTCCGTACGCTCGGTCGTTGGCGCCGAAGTTGTGGTCCACCTTGGCCGTGTAGAAGTCTTGCGTCAGGACGTTCGATGCGTTGTTCACGAAGTTGTCGGCAGCAGGTGCTGTGATGTCTCCCGGCTGGTTCGGAGCGGGGTACCAGCTGGCGAACTGGCGTCCCAGCGGATCCATTCTGCTCTGTGGGATGGTGTTGTCGGGGAATATCCCGCCATCGCTCATGGGGTCTCGGAGCTCGAGGCCGGCGCGATTTGAGAAATCCCCCTGTACTTCTTGTGGGTGGGGAACGTCGTCGCTCGAGTAGGTTACACCGTCACGACGGCGTCCGCCCTCGTAGTTGAAGAAGAAGAACGTTTGGTTCTTGGCGATCGGCCCGCCTGCCGATGCTCCGAAGATGTTGTACCGCAGGGGTGCCTTGCTGGGTGCAAAGAATGTTCGCGTGTCGATTACCTGATTGCGGAAGAACTCGTAGGCAGCGCCATGGAACTCGTTCGTCCCGGAGCGTGTCGTCATCACGATGAAGCCGCCCCCCGCCCGGCCGTACTCGGCCGAGTAGTTGCTCTGTTCCACCTTGAACTCTTGCAGTGACTCGGCGGGCGGGTTCAGTCCCAGCTGGGCGATACCCAGAGACATGTTCTGGATGACCGTGCCGTCCAGCGTCCACATCTGGTTGCGGGAACGCCCACCTGCCATCGAGAAGAAAGGAAGCGCTTCCGCGCCGCCCTCGCTGCGATAAGTGACGTTGCCCAGCAGTCGCACCAGCGAGGCGCTGCGGCGACTCGCGAGCGGCATGTTGAAGACCGTGTCGCGCTCGATGAATTGGCCGACGGTGGAACTCTCTGTCTCGAGGAGCGGCGCCGCCGCTTCGACCTCGATCGTCTCGGTGACGTCCCCGATCTGCATCTGGATGTCGACACCGCGTACGTTTCCGGTCTCCAGGACGATTCCTGACTGACTGTAGGTCTTGAAGCCCTCGAACTCGCAAACTAGCTCGTATTGGCCGGCCGAAACCAAGGGGAAGTTGTAGCTGCCCGAAGTATTGGTTTCGGCTTCCAGGGTGACACCCGTGTTGACGTTCGAGATCGTGACCCTGGCTCCCGGAATCACCGAGCCCGAATCGTCCGATACCGTTCCCGTGAGTCTCGTCTGAGTCTGGGCTGCCAGCGGAGCAGCAAACAGAACGAGTGCCATCGCGTGCAGTGCCAATACAATATTGCTTCTCATATGGTTTTCTCCCCTTCAGTCATTCCGCGCCGCAAAATTGGGATGCGCACTGGTTGACCGCCGGAATGTTAGCAGTCTTGTAACGTAGTCGTCAAGGACCGGCATCTGTCGCAATCGGCCGCCCGCCCGATCGAATGCCTGCTCTAGTGGCGATCGCAGGTCGGTCGTCAATGGCATGACCGGACGGCACACACGGGTACTTGGCGTTGAGGCCCCATCAGGCGCGCTGTACTATCCTGAAAGTTCCGTTGGACCTTGTCCGAAGGCTGACGGGCTCCCCAGTTTGCAGTCGCCAACAGGAGGGATTGTGCGCTTACCTGTCATAGCCGGAAACTGGAAGATGCACAAGACGGCGTCAGAGGCGGCGGCGTTCGTGGACGCCCTGAGGCCAACCGCCGAACGTGCCTTGAATCGCGAAATCATCATCGCGGCGGCGTTTCCCGCGCTCGCGTCTGCCGTACGAGCTGCCGACGGAACCAACATCAGAATCAGTGCGCAGAACCTGCACTGGGAATCGCAGGGCGCCTACACGGGGGAAGTATCGGCGGGCATGCTAACGGCGATCGGCTGCACTCACGTAATTATCGGCCATAGCGAGCGTCGGCAGTACTTCGGTGAGACTGACGGAACGGTGCATTTGCGGACTCTGGCCGCCCTCGAGTCCGGGCTGACGCCAATCGTTTGCGTTGGCGAGACGCTCGACCAGCGCGAGGCCGGCCATACCGAGACTGTTCTCAGGGAGCAGTTCACTGCGGGTGTCGGCCAGCTGGAAACGGTTCAGTTCGAGCAGTTGATTCTGGCTTATGAGCCAGTCTGGGCGATCGGGACAGGCCGCACTGCTACTCCCGAGATTGCCGAGGCCTCCCACAAGCTGCTGCGGTCGCTTGCGGTGGGGCGTTTCGGAGCGTCAGCGGCAGCTGCCGTGCGCATCTTGTACGGCGGTAGCGTCAAGCCTTCCAACTTTGGCGAGTTGCTTACATGCGAGAACATTGATGGCGGCCTGGTCGGGGGCGCCAGCCTGGATCCGGATTCCTTTGCCGCGCTCGTGCGGACATGAAAAGGTCTGTCCGGGCATAATGGAAGAACAACATGGTGATTCTGCTGACAATCTTGCACGTGCTGGTGAGTTTCTTCCTCATCATCGTCGTGCTGCTGCAGAGCGGGAAGGCCGCAGACTTGGCGGGTGCCTTCGGCGGGATGGGATCCCAGACGGCCTTTGGGCCTAGGGGAGCGGCGACAGTACTTTCGAAGGCCACGACGACCGCTGCCGTGCTGTTCATGCTGACGTCGATCACGCTCGGCATCATGCAGGGTCGCAGGATCGTCGGCCAGTCGGTGATTGATCGCAGTGGCATCGCCACCGAAGAAGAGGCCGCACCGGCGACACCCGAGGTTCCCGCTCCGGCCGCTCCTTCGAGCGCCCCTTCCGAAACGGACGGGGATACTCAGGAATAGAGGATCGGTCGCGGCCGGCGGATCCAGGCGGTAGAGGCGAGGTGGAACTAGGCAAGCGGAGGTGGCGGAATTTGGCAGACGCGCTAGCTTGAGGTGCTAGTGGGAGCAATCCCTTGGGGGTTCGAGTCCCCCTCTCCGCACCATTTTCTGGTGGCATACGGACCGCTCAATCCGATTGCTGCCAAGACACTGAGATCGACGAACAGTAGCGGCGCAAACGCCGGCGCCCCATGCACGAAGTTCTCGAACATGCTGGCTGACAGCCCGTTGATGTCGGCCGAGACATGGAAGTAGAAGCCGGCAAGACCGACAGCGACCTGCAGCGCGAGCACGCCGAAGCAGACCCTGATGAACGTCTCGCGCCGGTCCACCAGCGCCACGGCAAGGAAGCCCGCCGCCAGCGCACTCGACGCAACGGCCCACCATTCGCTGGCGTAGAAAAACCCGTTCTGCGCGTGGTCGCAGAGGGCTAGAACGAAGACGCCAAGGAACCCGCCCAGGGCGAGGAAGACCACCCACTTGCCCCACTCCTCTTTCGCGGGCGGGACCATCCTGTTGAGAAGCAGCAGGAGTCCGAGCCCGCAGTACGCCAGCGGCGCGGCGAATGGCGCGGTGTAGACCAGGCTGCGGATGGTCCACTGCGAGAAGAACTGGCTTTGCAGGTGGTATACGACGCCCGCTAGGCCGAGTGCGACGGAACTGAACCCGACCATGAATCCGGCCCCGTGCGCGTAGGATCCCCGGGTTGCCCAGTCCTTCCTCGGCAGCGCCGCGGCGAGCAGCAACGTCGCCACGGCCGAGAAGGCGAACGGGATCCACTCGGCGGTGTGGCGGAAGTTGTTGACCGAGTGTGCCAGGAATACGTCGAGGACGAGGAAGGCGAAGTTCGCGACGACGAATACTTCCAGCAGAGAACTCTTGCACCCAGCGGCCCGGTCAATGATCCGCACGGCTATCCCGCAACTCGGCGGCCATCCCCTTGAGTTCGGTGAGCGAGAGCAGTAACTCGTAATTTCCATGCCACTGCACGAAGTCTGCCCCTCCCATGAATGCGCCATGCTTGGCAGTGCGCCCGAAGTAGTGCCAGAAGTCGAAGTAGAGAAACTCGATCGGCTCGTCGAACGGGTCTGGCGTCAGCAGTCCCTCGTTTCGCAGGTCGGCGATCAGTGCACGCCCTTCGCGTACGTACTCGTTCGTCGCGGCCAGAACCGCCTCGGCTTCCTGGTAGAAGTGCTCGACATTCGAGGAGGCGTGGCACCGTAGGCACGTATCCTGCATCTCCGCCTGAGCCCGGGAGTATCCGGGGCGCCGTTCCGAGACCGGAGCGAACAGCCAATACGACAGCCGTTCGGTGGTGTCGTGTGTCACCCGAAGTCCGTCGAGGCCACTGAGGTGACAAGTTGCGCAGGTCGGGATCGGCATGTCCGCGGTCGTGAGTCGCTTGGGTTCGGCGCTCATGTTCAGTGAGGAGCGCTGCGCCTCATAGAGTGCGCCGTGCTTCGATTCGGTGTAGATCTCGACCTGCGCATGGTCGGGACCCATGTGGCATTGGCCGCAGGTCCGCGGCTCGCGGGCCAGTGCGATGGAGGTGGAGTGTCGCGAGTGGCATTCCGTGCAGCTTCCAATCGACCCGTCGCGGTTCGGCCGGCCGATTGCATGGCAGCCCAGGCATCCGGTCTCGGTCGCGGCGGCGCCCTCCCGGCGCGCGAGCGGGTTGGGAGGACGGTCCACGGCGCCGGGGTGGTGGCGCTCTCCGAAGGCCACATGCTCGGGAGACATGCCAGACGAGCCGCTGACTGCGGCCCAGGCCGGCAGTGCATGCCGACTGCGCGCGAACTGCTCATACTCGGTGCGGTGGCACCCCCGGCAGTTCAGCGAAGTGACTTCGCGAGCCAGACGGAAGTTGAAGTGGTCGTACGATTCCTGACCGTCGCCGGGTTGATGGCAGTCGTAGCAGGTGATGTTGGCACGGCTGTGCTCGCTACGTTCGAACTGGTGGACGACGGCCGGGGTTTCTTCGCGGTGGCATTGCGCACATCGTCCGGTTGCACGCACGAGTTCGGGCAGTGGCTGACTGGTGTCTGACGGCGGTCTCGCGTGGTTGATCAACAGCGCCGCCAGCAGCAGGCCTCCGCTGATTGTGATGGCGACGAAGACAGACCGGAAGGACATTGTTCTTGATGGCTGCGAATTCCTGCCTTGAGTCTCATCATAGGACCTCGCCAGCGGCTTAGCGGTCTCCCGCGGTTGTCGAACAATCTCAGCGATCGAATCCGGACTCTCCGAGCAGCGATTCCTGGATTGTGCATAGGTGCTGGTTCCCGGGCTTTGGCTCGCTAGACACCGGAATACGGACATGGGTTGATGGCTCGGCCATTGGGACATTGGTGGCAGTGCTCCAGGTCGTCCCAGCCACACTCTCGAGCGGTACCGCTGACGGGAACGGCCCTCTCATGCGGGCGCGGACAAGAGCCCGGGAAGCTGGCCTGCCCGTTCCGATCACCTTGGACCGCTAGGACTTGGAGCATCTCGTGACGGCATCGCACTGCGACTGGATGGCGATCGTCATCTCCCTGAGTGGCTTCCAAACTGGTGGATCCGTGCCCCGCCGTAGATGCCCCATCGGACTTGGTTCTCGCTACGGTCGTAGATGTCGATGTCCCAAACGACCGCAGACGGGTCCGTGCGGGTGAACTCGCGAATGCGAGTGCCCCGATCCGTGTTGCCACGGGGCGCGAGAACTCCCTCCCAGGTCAGCGACATGTCGGTCACGACCGCTGCGCTGCCGTAAAAGAGCAGCACGTTACCCGTTTGCGGCATCGCATCCGCCTCGCCCATCGCGAATGTCATCAGGCGATCGGGCCCCGGCCCTTGCGAAGCCCATAGCTGTTTCACCGTTCGCCGTTTCTCGTCGATCTCGTACTCCACCGCCCGGGTCCAGGTCTGCGCGGGAGGAAGTGGCGGGGCGAACGGCCGCGCGGAGAAGGTTCGGTTGTCGAACAGGAGCAGCGTGCCGCGCGCGGTGATCTGCGGCATGTGCTGGTGGTAGAACCAGGACATCTCCCCTTCCGGGGTCAGCAGTTTCGGCTGGAGGTGGGGCGGCCAGCCGCTATGGTCGCCTAGGATCCAAACAATCGCCTTCGTCTTGCGGTCCACCTTGACGACCGCGTCCTGCATCCGAAAGGAGATCAGGAGCGAATCGTCGCGCTCGTCGTGGAAGAATCCGTTGCCGTGCGACCAGTCCCGGGCTTCCTCGAAGCCTCGATTGATCCAGTAGTTCGTGAACGTCTCGTAGCCGATTCGGTACGGATCGAGATGATCGAGCGCCTTCCACTCCCACACGACCTCCCCGGAACGCGTGAACTCCACCACAACGTCGCCCATTACCTTCTGGCGCTCTCGGGGTGCCCCGGGATCCGTCTCGCTCGTGTACCAGTTTTCGTACTCGCGTAGCTCGGTCCCCATGACCAGAAGATTCCCGTTCGAGAGCTCGTCAATCTCGTGGTGCATCGTGAGCGTGGGAATCGGGACCCCATCGGTCTCTCCCTGCGGGCGATTGGCGGCATACCAGTGTCCGACCCGGTTGCCCAGAACGTCGATCTCGGTGGCGCGATTGTCGGTTGTGACAAATAGGAAATTGCCATTCTTGAGCGGTTCGACGTCACTGATTCTCGAGTCCGAGCGATAGCTCCACACAATGTCGCCGTCGTGGTCGATGGCCGCCAGAAGGCCGAAGGTTGCTCCCATTCGACGCCTTTGCTGACCCGTCAGACGGGAAAGGACCCGTCTCAGGCTCAGTAGCGTATGGCCGGGTTCCATCTTTTCGGGCTTGCTGGCCATGATTCGTATTGGTGGAATCAGTGTGGGATCATTCGGTTTCTCCGGGGTTGAGAAGATCAATTCCGACGTTGAGACTGCCGTCGCGCCCGCCGAATCGGCGATGCTGACTTCGATCCGGTGGGTCCTGCCGTACTTCATGCCGACCACGGGTAGTCCCTTTGTGGGATCCCGCTCGGGTGAGTAGTTGAGCACCCACTCACGCTCGCCATCCGAGATCGAAAGCATCGAATGGACAGGTACGTTTGTCTCGAAGTCGACAATCGCGGCCAGTGGCACTGCTGCATTCGGATTCGCCCGAATCGTTGGCTCTGACTCGAATGCCGGTCCTGCACAGAGCACGGCGCAAGAGCCGACCGTGGTGGTAAGAGCCCGCAGGGCACGAATTGCGAGTTGTCGCTTCAAGTTGGATTCTCCGTTCAGTTCAGGTTGGGCGGCCTGCTCGTTGGGCTCCGGCTTGAAGATATCAGGGTTTGAATGAGTCCGGCGGCAGCCAGCTTGGCTCAGTTCGGTACATCAGTGTACCGCTTCGGGATTGCAACCAGCCCTCCCAAAATAGGGGTTGATCAGCCATCGGCGACCGACCCGCCAAGACCGTGTCCAAACACGACTTGCTGACGCGATCGAACTTGATTTCGCCCCGTTTCCAGATGGCACCATTTGGTTCTGTCGCTGTGCCACAGCCATTTTTCGTGACGGATGTGGTGTCAAAGGGCCGCTTCGGTGTGCCAGCGAGCGGGATCGGTCAATGCCGATCCTGTGACCTCCGATATGGTCAGCTTGTTGATGTCTGTTCGGGAGCCTCCTACTCGTACGAACTCCACCGGGAAGAAGTGAAATTCCCACTGAGCGGCGTGGTTTGAGTACAGAGTCCTTTCCGGTTGTCAAACCTGGAGGCCGACTTCGCACAGCAGCCGATTCGTGTCGCATTAGCTGGTAATGATTCAGGCGTTGCCGCTAGACGGGTTTAGAGAGGTGATCCGCCCGTTGGCAGACCTACCGATTGTCGTTGCACTTGATTGCTGCATGGACTAGGGTAGAAACAAGGTAGGTTGTTCTACCCAGAGAGTGATGTGAGCCTCAACATCAAGAATGAGGAGACCTGTTCGCTGGCTCGCGAACTGGCGCAATTGACGGGCGAGACCATGACTGGCGCGATGACCGTTGCGCTACGTGAGCGTTTAGAGCGTGAGAGGCACCGACGTGATCCGGACGCCCTGGCCCGCGAGCTTCGCAAGATTGGAGAGCGCTGTGCCAGCCTCCTGGCACCGGGGCCTTCGGCCGTGGAACATGGCGACCTTCTCTATGACGAGCGGGGACTTCCCAAGTGATCATCGATACGTCCGCCGTTCTCGCTATCTTGTTTCGCGAGGCGGACGCGAGACGTTACGAAGATGCCATCGCCAAAGCGTGGCCTCGTCGCATGGCCGTGGTCGCGTTGCTCGAAGCGGCGATGGTTGTCGAGAGCAGAGGTGGATCGGCGGCTGGACACGAGCTTGATGTACTGCTGGAGAAAGCGCAGGTGGAATTGGTACCCCTCACGCTTGAGCACGCCAACGCCGCGCGTCACGCCTGGCGGCGCTTCGGCAAGGGAAACCACCTCGCAGCTCTGAACTTCGGAGACTGTTTCGCATATGCGCTGGCCAAGGCCACTGGCGAGCCGCTGCTGTTCAAGGGAGACGACTTCGCCCGTACCGATATTGAGGTGGCATGAGGCGACCGTCGGACCGTCCGATGGACTAGGACCGCGCTAGGCCGCGGTCAGCCAGGGAGGCCCAGCATGAATCCAGGCTCGCCCACAGTACTGCTTGCAGCCATGCTTCGGTGCCGGCAGTCTGATTGCGACCTGTCTCTCTCCGACGCTCTTCCAGGAGAAAAGAGACTGGAGTACTCGGCTTACTAGGGCCGGGTACCGCAGCCAAGGGCTGATTCGTCGCTCCTTGCTGGGGCTGGAGCCGCTGCCGGGCTGGCCGGCTTCCAGCTAGGCCCTACTTCCGCACCAGAACTACCCAGTCTTCCTTGGCGTCAGACGGCGCGTCACCTAAGCTGCGGTTGTCGCCGCCTTCCACGGTGTCGACCGAACCTCTCTGCAAGATTCCGCCGTTGCGCGGGTCGAACCATTCCACCCCGAGAGTCCCCGAGGCCTCGCTCAGGTCCAAGGTTGCCGCTCCCCCTTCGGGCAGGAACACCACGTAGACGTCGTCGGTCTTGGCGAAAGCGTAAAGACTGTTGTCATTGTCGTCGTTCCCGACCAGCGCGTCGGCGTTCTTCATCTCCCAGAACGGAACGTCGTGGTCTTGGAAGAATGACAGCGCATGGCGGCAGTAGTCCCACGTCAGGTCGCGGCTGCGATAGTCTTCGGCGATCAAGTCGTTCTGTGGCAACTGATATCCGAAGTAGTACTCCACTCCCGCACCGCCGGCCGTGAGGTTCCCCCACAGCGTGTATTTGCGGACGTCGTGCAGAGTGTGGACCGGATTGCCCTGGTTGTCCTTGCCGTCGAAGCCTTCATATCCCGGATCGGGGGGAACGCCTTGTGAGGCGGGGTTCTGTTCGTCGTTGGCGACGACCCAGACGTGCCCCGATGCCTCGGACTCGTTTACCCACTTGAGGGTCCGCTGATGCGCGGTCTCCCAACTGTTCTGCAAGGAGACGCCCGTCAGCTCTTCCGCGCCCAGCAGCGCGGTATAGACATCGTCCTGGTCCCTCGGGAAGGTGTGGACCACGATCAGGTGATCGTACGGGTCGACGTCGCGGATGAATCCGGCCATTGCCAACTGCTCTTCCTTGGTCTGCGAGTTCTCTTCGCCGAGGTTCCAATTCAGGGCCAAGGCGTACCCGAACCGCGCGACAAGCTCGCGCAGGTACAGTTTCCGTTCCACGCCCAGCACCCCTCCGTCCAGAGCGGCCTCGATCTCGACGGGCTCCCGCTGCTGCCCCCTGCGATGGTCGTCGAGTTCGTTCTCCTGAAGCTTGAAATGCAGGTACAAGCCGCGGCTCTGCGCGTGGTCGAAGACGATCTGCCATTGGTCGAGCTTGGAGACGTCGAAATGCACCTTGTCGAGCCGCGTGGCGTGAGGCCACACGTTGTCGCCGTCCCCCTGCACGTTGTAAGTGAGGAATGAGAATGCATTCATCTCTTCTTCGGCCAGATAGTTGAGCGCGCCGACGATGCCCTTGCCCTTGCCACCCTGCCAGGTGGGGTCGCCATCCCGCCAGTCCGCTGCATGCGGCGCCCAACTCTTCAGCTCGGCCTTCCCGGTCGATGTGCCATCAAAATCCTCGTACGCCAAGAACGTCTCCGGAGCGTCAGGCCCGGCCTTGAGGAAGTACGTGCCGTCGCCGGCGAATCTCAAGTAGCGTTCTCCGACGTACTCCAGCCGCCCGCGTGCACGGAAGTCAGGCGCAGTCTTGTCGCTCGCGGCCACGGTGAGCTGTCCCTTTGCGCCGTCGAACGGAGAAACTGGATCGCCGCCGCCGTTGACGGCTGCTTCCGGACCGTTCAAGAAAGACACTTCGTAGTTCCAGACGCCCGTCTTGTCCGGGGACACATGCGCGCGCCACTTGTTGCCGGCAGTCGCGCTGGTCTCGGCGGCCATGCCGTCAGCCGCGAAGTAGCCGGGGACCTCATAGGAAGGAGAACCGGACTCGTGCTCGAAGCGCACAGTCATCGCGTGGTCAGTGAAAGGGTTTACGCCCTCAGGGGAGTCCGCCTCGGAGGCTTCCGGGCCGTCGATGGTCAGGGTAACCTTGTGCCATTGCTTGAGCTCTCCCGAGATTTCGACCTCGGGCCCCGCACAGCCGGCCCACAGCAAGCCGAGGAGCAAGAACAGGGGTATCGGCTTGTAGCACTTCATAGTCGTCTGTGAATTATCGCCTGTCACCCTGATCCATTCAAGAGATGTCGTGGATCGTCGCCCAGTGTGCACGTGGCTCTCCGGCCAAGCATTCCTGACGCGCGAGGTGTAGGCGAGCACTAACCTCAGTCGCAACGCCCACTCTAGGCTCGAGCCACGGTTTGTCTTGGCCGTTCAGAATCACGCACAGCCGCCGGAAGCACGGTAAGGATGGTTGCTCGACGGCTTGATGGCTGTCCTGCCGGCACGGGCTCTTGGCAGGATCTGCCCCGCCGTCGGCACGAGCGGTCAGCCAGATACCCTCAGGACAATCGGAAAGCCCGGGAACTGGTCCTGCGGGCTGGGCCTGGCCGCGTCGAACGCGTGTCGCCAGATCTCGAACGTTGCCTCCTGCACCTTTCGGTCCAGGATCACTATGCCGTGCCCCGAGCCCTTACGGTGAGCGACTTCTTCGGCGTTCAGTCCCGCTTGACCCTCCGTAGTGTTGCTATTTCTGTCGGGGTTTGCAGCGCCCAGAACCGTCATCCGGTTGCCGAGCCCGTCACGATAGCGACCGGTCCAGGCGGGCGCGCCAGGCCGCTCGGGCCACCAAGCGCGCGGGAAGCCGTTCGACGTTCCCGGAACCATGAACGCAATTGGGCCGTCCTCCCAATCCTCGATTCCGTGACGCACGAGCGAGCCGATGTGCTGGTCGCCGTGCAGCATAATCACACCGCGCACTGGCCGCAAGATGGCTAGCGCGCGGTTACGAGCTGCCTGAGGCCAGCCCCCGCAATCGAGATCTGCCAGGCGGCGGGCGAGGTTGCCACCGGCGTGCGTAGTAGCCTTGCAGAAGATCGTTTGCGAGCACACAAGCCGGAAGTCGGCGTCGGCGCTGTCGCGAGCCCACTTGCGCAAGAACGCCTCTTGACGCGGCCCGAGCAACTCCGCGCCTTCGACATCAACGAGGGTATGGTCCCTGCGCACCCCGGCCCGTTGCTCGGGGCTCAGGATGTCTGCGGGGCCGGTCTTGAACTTGCGGTCCTCGACGATCGCGAAGCTCGCACCGCCATAGCGCAACTCCGTGAAATACACCTCGATACCGCTGTCGCAAGGCGCTGGGTCAACCGCGTCCGGCAGATGGCCGGACTGGGTGCGCTGCACGGCGTTGACCCAGTCCACCTCCATCAGGAATCCGCCTCCCTCAAATCCCCGGCCGTCCGGTGATCGGGGCAGGGCGCGTCCCGCCTGGCCCCAGATATTGCCCTGAAAGACATCGTGATCGTCGGGAACGATGATGCTTGGGCGGTCCTTCAATACCGAGCGCCAAGTCCAACCGAATTGCCAGTACTTGCGCAGGTAATCGAGCATGGCTTCCCCGCTCGGCTTCCCCCTGGCAACGCCGAATCCGCCGTAACCTTCATAGATTTGATCGCCGGCGAAGAAGACGATGTCGGGGTCTTGGTGCGTGATATTCCGCACCATTCGATGCTGGGGGAAAACCTCTCCGTGGTCACAAGAGAAGATCCCTATCCTCAGCCGCTCTTTCTCACGGGGATCCTTGCGAATCACCCCCTCCCAGTAATCTTCCGTGTCGCCCCAGGAATAGACCACGCGGTAGTTGACATCGAGAGTGTCGTCCCAATTCTCGACGCGAAAGACTGCGGTTCGCGATAGCTGTTCGATCCGTGCAGAGGCGATCGTCGTCCAGCTCGTTCCGCGGCGCACCTGAAGCCGCGCGGTCCATTCGTCGTCCTCGCCCAGGGGCGGGAACAGCGCCGCGAGCTTGAGTGTCCCTCGGCTCAAGGTGTATTGCGTCCAGAGGATCGGACCGAAGGTCTGGTCCGGATGTGCCTCAATCTGCGGTCCTCCGACCTTCCAATCACGGAATCCCCATTCCACACCGCTGGTCTCCGGGCCGGGCCGGCCGGGCGCTTGAGCAGCCAGCGCTACATTGCCTGGCAACCGGGCTGGATCAATGGTCTCGATGACCTCCACCGCGGTGCCGCCTGATGCGGGGGTCGCGGAAAGAGTAACTTCGTAGTCCGGGCCCGCCGAGCGTACGCTCAACGTCAACCGCACCAGAGTATCCAACGGCACCGACCTGCCAACAGTGTTCCCGCAAAAGACGCGCCCGTCACCACGCAAGCCGGCCGCAATCGAAGCGGCCGGGTGGACCAGCGCATGTTGATAGCCCGGCAGTCCTCCCCGAATACCGAATGCGAACCCGGCCCAGGTCTTCCTGACCGCCTCCTCGCCAGTTCCGGACGCGGCCAGCCTGACGCTGGTTTCCATGTGGAATCCGCCGCCGGATGCGGACACTTGGTGGGTGAGCAGGTGCAGGGTCCGGCCTGCCGCAGCCTGGGAGATGACCTCGCCGTCTTCCACGCGCCAGTCTTGGAGCGGGTTTGCCCAATACTCCTTTCCCACCCAAATCCGGTTTCCGTGCCAGCTTGAGTGAAAGCTGAAAGTCAGTTCGGTCGCGGCTTGCAATCTTGGCGCGGCACTGATGGTCACCGCTCCCGCTGCTTTCACAAAATCGCGCCGGGCAATGCTGCGGGCGTCTTTTCGCGGAGTGGGTTTTCTCTTGCTGAACGGCATCATCCGATGCGCCAATATACCAAGTCGGCTCGTATAGACGAACCAAGATGTGACTGTGTTCGTAGACGTTGATTGTTTCCCGTGAGAGTACTTGGGGTGGGGGCTCATGAACGTCGTACTTTGACGTAACCCGCTGCCGCGAAGTCGCCATCAAACGTCAGTACTTCGCTCAGCCGCCGCCGGCGAATGATCTCAAAGTTCACTGCATCGACAAACAAATCCACGCTCTGATCGTGTCGATGCAACCATTGCCGGGCCTCGTCTCCGACCTCAGGTCCGCATGGATTACAGCGACCCGGGTGATCGGTCCAATACATAGAATAGAGGAAGCTCACGGCTACATCGTGGCTCGCCCGGCGGCGCAAGAACGTCCAAGTCTTCGTTCCAAATCCTCGTCGCTTCGACGTGGTTGTGGGGAACAAGCAGATCTACCCAGAAGCCAATGTCAACGACTCCTAATTTCCCGTAGATCACATCGTTGACGTCTTCAGGATCAATGTCGACTGTGCCATCAAGGCCGCCAGCGGGTCATTCTCGGTTGGCAAATCGCTCCCGTAACGAGCCAAGACACACTCTCGGATCAGCGAAGCCTTGGCCTGATTGCGCTTTGCCGCTTCGATCTGGAGCACATCGTCCAGATCCTCTTGGATATAGATCTGAATGCGCCGCATGTATGGAGGATACATCTAGGTCCATGAGCGAGGAGGCCCAGCCCTGTCTGTATGTCTCCGCGAGTGCCGACGTGGTCGTTTGGGTTTGGCGCGTAGCAGGTTGGAATCACGGTGAGGGCGTAAGGCGATCGAGGGTCATCGTCGGATTCTTCTCGTCTGGTGGCTAGCGGCGGCCGAAATCACCCCAGACCCCGAGGTGATCCGACAGGCGTGTTCCGCCGGCACACTTTTTGTGCCAGATTTCGAGGCTGTCTTGGACCAGGTCTGGGGTGTGCGCGATGTGATCAATCAATGTCTGTTCCCCATCCAACTTTCCTGCGGTCGCAAACTCGAAGCCTTCGAACGCTCGCAAGAGCGCATCGTGCACCTTATGCGGCACCCATGTCCGCGGAATTCTCTGGTTGAAGTCTCCCAGAATGACGGTTCTCGACTTCACGAATTGGCAGCGCAACTTCTCGAATCCCGCCAGCCAGCGTTTGTGGTCTTGCCAGGGCTTGCGGTCCTTGCTCCCGGTATTGACGTGCGCATGGCTCCAAGGGATGCAGACACCAACGACGGTCAGGCAAGCTCCCGAAGGTGTTTCTGTGACGCCCGCCACGAACCTGCCCTTCGGAAACTGTTCCGAACCGATGGCATGGGTGTGGGGAGTCCAAGGCAACTTGCTCCACAGCAGCACCTTCCGGCGGCCTTTGCGGAGGGGGTAGCCCCAATCTGGGCCAGCGTCGATGACATGGCCTTCATCCGGGAGGATCCCCGCGAACCCTTCCGTCACGCACAGGACGTCGTAGTCGGTAGCGTTGAGTTTGTCGCTGATGATATTGCCACGGGGGCTGCCTGGCTTGGCCCACTCGGTGTTCCAAGTACCGATTCGGATGGTGGGCGGGTCGTTGCTTTCCTTCATTTGATCGCGGTGGAGTTGGCTCCAGCGGATTGTAACGACCCCTGTCGGGCGGCATTGCAGCGATCCAGCAACGACTTGCCGATTCAGGCGTTCGTCTGGCGGCCGGGCAATTTCGCTTTTCTTCCGCGTTTGCATCGGCGATGCAGATTTTTGAGGGAGGGGTCCTTGGAACTTGCTTGCGGATACAAGCTATGGCATCATATGGAGGCGAACAAAACACGAATATATGTCTTGCGCCACTGTACCGCCAAAGGATATCCGCGCGCTTGAGGCCTTGGTCCGAGAGCGCGGATTTGGCTGGACCCTGCCGAAGCAGGGAAAGCTCCGCCGTTCGCCTGTGCCGAGCGGGATCGGGTGGGTGGACTCCCGCCTTGGAGGCGGCCTTCCTCGCGGCGCGATCAGCGAGGTGACCGGGCCGTGCTCGTCCGGGCGCACGGGCTTGGTGCTGGCCTCGCTCGCTCGGACGACCCAGGCCGGCGGGATTGCGGCGTACATCGACACGACCGATTGCCTGGATCCTCGCTCGGCCGGGCAGGCCGGAGTGGTTTTGGAGAGGCTGCTGTGGATTCGCTGCGGCGCGGGGGAGAACGCCCGTCGCGATCAGGGCAAGCGGAGGCTCTCGCGCATGGACGAAGCATGGCAAACGGCGAACTTGGTCGTCTCGGCAGGAGGTTTCGGTGTAGTCGCGATCGACCTCGGAGGGCTCTCGATGCGCCAGCTGGGGGGCTTGCAGGGGCGGACATGGGCGCGGCTCAAGCATGCGGTGGAGGACACGCCCACGGCGTTGATCGTGCTGGCCGAGAAGCATGTGGCTGGGAGCGCTGCAGATGTGGTGCTGGAACTGTGCCGAGAGCGAACCGAGTGGCACGGCCTGCTGGGAGGAATCGGTATTCGCGTGCAAGTCGTTCGACACAGGGCACGTGGGGCGGACAGCACGGGCTTGGAGAGTGAGGCATGACGGCTCGACCTTCCGGCAGGGGGGCACGTGGCACCTCCCTGTACGCTTCCGTGCACGTTCCGGACTTCCCGGTTGCGGTGCTGCGGGCGGGAGAGAGGTGCTTGCGGCCAACGGTGGTCACTTGCGGCGAGCCCCCCAACCAGCTTGTCTACGCCGCCGATGCTCCCGCCCGGAAATGCGGCGTGCGCGAGGGAATGGCATTGGCCGCGGCGCAGGCGCGCTACGGCGCTGTGGGGGCAGGGCAGCCGCTGCAGGTCCTCTGCCGTGACATGGAGGCGGAACGCAGGGCCCAGGTTCGGCTGCTCAAGCTGGCGGAGATGTCGACCCCTGTCTTCGAGGATGTTGCGCCGGGGCTGCTGTCGCTCGACTTCACAGGCTTGCCGGATCCGTACGCCTCGGCAACGGCACTGGTCTCGGGAGCGGCCCGGCTCGGCCTGAAAGCCAATGTCGGCGTTGCCCGGAACCATTTTGTCGCCTTGTGCGCGGCGCGCACGCAGCCGGGCGTGACCCATGTGTACCCGGGGCAGGAGGCTGGCTTCCTGCAGGAGTTGCCCCTCGACACACTGCCGCTGGATGGCAAGGATCTCCAGATCCTTGAGCGCTGGGGTGTGTGCAAGATCGGGGAACTGGCACTGCTGCCGAGAGACCAGATGGCCGAGCGTTTCGGGGAGCGCGGAGCCCGCATGGTGCGGCTGGCCCGTGGTGAGGAAGACTCGGTGCTGCGGGTCTGCCGGCCGGAGCCCCGGTTGGACCTGAGCCGGGATTTCGATTGGGAGATCGGGGAAATCGAACCGCTGGCATTCGCAATGTCCGACATGCTCGAGCGGCTGTGCTTGCGATTGCAGAGCCTGGACCAGGCGGCAGCCAGCCTGACCACACGCTTGCGGCTCGTCGAGGGCGGGGTGTTCCAGAGAACGATCAATCTGCCCTATCCGCTGTGCGATTCGCGCACCCTGCTGACTTTGGTGCGCATCGATTTGACGGCGCACCCTCCGGGAGGCGCGGTCGATGGCGTGCGCGTTTCGGCCGAGCCCGCCGAGCGCCGTAGGGTGCAGTCGTCCCTGTTCGCGCCGGACTTGCCCGATGCGGAGAATCTGGCGGTGACCTTGGCGCGCCTGGCCTGCTTGGTGGGGGAGGAGCGGGTTGGCGCCCCGACGGTTCTGGATACTCACCGGCCCGGAGCGGCGGCGCTCGAGACGTTCCGTCCGGCGTCGGAAGGGGGCGTGGCAGGGCGGAAGACGGTGGCCGAACCGGCCCTCGCAGCTGTTACTGACAGGCCGGCCGTGCCGAGCCCCGCGAAACTTCGGCATCAGCACCGTGAATTCCGTTCTCCACAGCGCGTCCCCCCATCGAGAAGCTCTTTGGTTTTCCGCTGCTTTCGCCCGTCCCGTCCGGCGGAGGTGGCCTTGCGCAGGGATCGTCCCTCCCGGGTCGAAGCGTGGGAGGTCCGGGGACTCGTGACAGCGTGCGCCGGGCCCTGGCGTGTCTCGGGCGAATGGTGGACGCCGGACGGCTGGCAGTACCAGGAGTGGGACGTTGAAGTCGGAGGGCGATTGTACCGGGCCTGTTGCGAGAGAACGACGGGGGAGTGGTTCCTTGCAGGAGAGTACGACTAGCCGCGAGTGGCTGGGAAACGCGGATGTACGTCGAACTCCACAGCGCGTCGGGCTTCAGTTTCCTCGAAGGGGCATCGGATCCGGAGGATCTGCTGGGAGAGGCCGCGAACTTGGGCTACGAGGCCTTGGCATTGTGCGACCGCGATTCCGTTTCCGGGGCGCCTCGCTTCTTCCAGGCCGCTCGCGCAGCTGGCGTGCGGGCGCTGGTCGGTTGCGAGATCTCGCTTGACCAGCCGGATGTCAGGAAGGGAACACCTAACGCGGTCCTGGATCGGCGCCTGACCGTCTTGGTCGAGAGCCGCGAAGGCTACCGGAATCTCTGCCGACTGCTCACCCGCGTGAACCTGCGCGCGCCCAAGGGAGAGGGCCGCGCCCGCTGGGAGGACATCGAAGAGCACGCCTCCGGGCTGGTCGCGCTGCTTCACGATCTCCGTGACGAAGGCGAGGTGCGAGGCATCTTCGGTGATGGGAGCGTCTATGTCGAATTGCAGCGCCACATGCTGCGCGAGCAGGAGCGCGCCAACCGTGACCGGATTGAATTCGCTCGCTTGCACCGCTTGCCGCTGCTCGCCACGAACGGAGTCCGCTACGACACAGCAGACCGCAAGCATCTCTACGATGCGCTTGCCTGCCTGCGGTTCAAGCGCAAACTCGACGACGCCGGTCGGCTGCTCGATGCCAGCGCCGAACGCTATCTCAAGCCTCCACGGCAGATGGAACAGCTCTTCGCCGATATCCCGGAGGCGGTGGCACACGCATCCGAGCTCGCACAGCGCCTCGACTTCACACTTGAGGATCTGGGGTACAAGTTTCCGCAGTACCCGTTGTCGCCGGGTGAGACACCCACGTCCTTCCTGCGCGGGGTGACCTTGCGCGGAGCGTCCGAGCGCTACCGCGGCTCTCCCTGCCGCGAACGGGCGTTCCGCCAGATCGACCGCGAACTCGTGCTCATTGCCAAGCTGGGCCTCGAAGGCTACTTCCTGATCGTCTGGGAGTTGGTTGAATTCGCCCGTCGGCACGGCATCCTTTGCCAGGGAAGGGGATCGGCAGCCAACTCGGCCGTCTGTTATTCGCTCGGCATCACCGCCGTTGACCCTGTCGGCATGGACCTGCTCTTCGAGAGGTTTCTCTCTGAAGAGCGCAGCGAATGGCCCGACATCGACATCGACCTGCCGTCCGGCGACCAGCGCGAGCGCGTGATCCAGCATGTCTACGAGCGCTATGGGGAGCGTGGGGCTGGCATGACGGCGAACGTGATCACCTACCGTGGCAAGAGTGCCGTGCGCGAGATGGGCAAGGTGCTTGGATTCCCCGAAGAGGTGATCGGACGACTGGCGAAGTCGATCAACGGATTCGAATATGTCGACAGCCACGACGACCTGCTCAACCAGGCGCGCGAGGCCGGGCTTGACCGCAACGACCCGCGAGTTGCGCACTGGCTGCGGCTCTGCCTCGAAGTCCGGGGGCTGCCGCGTCATCTTGGCCAGCACTCCGGTGGCATCGTCATTTGCCAAGGGGACCTTGATGCCGTCGTCCCGCTCGAAAACGCGCGTATGCCAGGACGCGTTGTTGTGCAGTGGGACAAGGAAGATTGCGCCGATCTCGGCATTGTCAAGGTGGACCTGCTGGGCCTGGGCATGATGGCGGTGCTCGAGGAGGCAACCGCGGTGATCCGGGCGCGCGGAGGCTCGTTTGACCTTGCCCGGATTCCTGCCGACGATCCCGAGACCTACCGGATGATCCAGAGCGCTGACACGGTCGGCGTCTTCCAGATCGAGAGCCGCGCCCAGATGGCGACGCTGCCGCGGATCCGTCCGGCCTGCTTCTACGACCTGGTTGTCGAAGTGGCGATCATCCGCCCGGGACCGATCACGGGCAACATGGTGCACCCGTACATCAACCGCCGCCTGGGGCGTGAGCCCGTCCGCTACGCGCATCCGTCGCTCGAGCCGATCCTCAAGCGCACGCTGGGAGTGCCGCTCTTTCAGGAGCAGCTTCTCCGGATAGCGATGACCGCTGCGGGTTTCACGGGCGGTCAAGCCGAGCAGCTCCGTCGCGCGATGGGCTTCAAGCGCTCGGTCGAGCGCATGGGGGAGATCGAGGCCCGGCTGCGCCGTGGTCTGGCGAGCAACGGTATCGAGGGAGCCGCAGCCGACGAGATCGTGCGGTCTATCTCGTCTTTCGCGCTCTACGGCTTTCCTGAGTCCCACTCGGCGAGCTTCGCGCTGCTCGCCTATGCAAGCTCGTACCTCAAGGCGCACTACCCGGCCGAGTTTCTCGCGGCCCTGCTGAACTGCCAGCCAATGGGGTTTTACTCCCCCGCCGTGCTGGTGAAGGACGCGCAGCGGCACGGCGTGCGCGTGCAGCCGATTGATGTCAACGAATCGGTCATGCGCTGCGCGGTCGGCGATACGCAGGCCAAGGCGTTGCGCGCTGCGCCGGGCGCAGCCTCAAGTGTCCGTTTGGGCCTCATGTACGTGGGGGCGCTGCGAGCCGAGACAGCCAACGGGATCGTGGATGAGCGCATCCGGGCGGGTTGTTTCCGATCGATCGGGGAGTTCGTCCGGCGCGTCCGCCTGCAAAAGAACGAACTCGACGCGCTGGCGGAGATCGGAGCGTTCAATTCGCTGGGAGAAGAGATGCACCGACGCGAGGCGCTGTGGCAGGTTGAGAGTGTTTGGCGCCCGAAGGGACCGCTCTTCGAGGGGCAAGATGACGTGTTGCCTGATCCGGGCCCGCTCGCCCCAATGAGCCCGCTGGAGCGCCTCCAGGCGGATTACCGTGCCTCGGGCCTGACGGTCGGAAAGCATCCCATGCACTACATACGCGGGCAGACTGCCGGGCTAGGCATTCTTTCATCGCGCGAGGTCGAAGCAGTCCCCGATGGCCAGCGGGTACGCGTCGCCGGAGCGGTGATCACCCGGCAGCGTCCTGGGACCGCGAAGGGATTTTGCTTCGTGACGCTTGAGGACGAGACAGGAGTCGCGAACCTGATCTTGACCCCGCAGATCTTCCAGACCTATCGGCTCACGGTGATGAACGAGCCCTTCCTGCTGGCAGAGGGACTCTTGCAGAATACCGAGGGCACGGCCGCCGTGAAGGTCGACGCGCTGAGGCCTCTGACCGTGCCGGCATTGGGTATCGAGTCGCACGACTTCCATTGACGAAGATCCGCTGGCGCGATCCCACAGGCCGCCAAGCGCCCGCGAGCCGGTGCTATCATCAGCCCGGAGGCTACCGCAATGAATCGCAGAAGTTTTCTCGGTGGCGCCCTGGCGGGCGCACCAGCCCTCGCGGCTGCCGGCGCTGCTTCGCCGCGCGGCGATGTGCCCACCCGGGTCTTCGGGAAGACCGGGGAGAGCCTGACCGTCATCGGCCAGGCCGGTGGCCGATTCCCGCTTTGTACCTTTGACGAGGCGAAGTCGATCGTCCAGCGTGCGTATGACCTCGGCATCAACTACTTCGATAACGCCCACAGCTACTGGGGCGGCCGCTCCGAGGAAGTCTTCGGGGCGGTCCTGCCACCAGTTCGCAAGGATGTCTTCATCACCACCAAGACCACCGACCGAACGCGAAAGGGGGCGGAAGCCGAACTGCGCCTTTCGCTGAAGCGGCTCAAGACCGACTATGTCGACTTGTGGCAGATCCACTCTGTTGGCGAAATGGACGACGTCGACCAGATTTTTGGTCCCGGCGGAGCGATCGAGGCCTTCGAAGCTGCGAAGAAGGCGGGACTTTGCCGCTTCATCGGCTTCACCGGCCATCGAGACCCCAACGTGCACATGGCGATGCTGGAGCGTTATGACGACTACGACACCATCCTGATGCCGCTGCACCCTGCGGATCCCTCGTACCTGAGTTTCGAGAACATGGTGCTGCCCGAAGCCAGGAAGCGCGGCTTGGGCATCCAGGGAATGAAGAGCCTTGCCAACGCCAAGCTGCTACAGTCCCTCAGCGTCAGGCAGTGCATTCAGTACGTCCTGAGTCTGCCCATCCACTGCTTGGCGGTTGGCTGCACCACGATCGGCCAGATTGAGGACGACGTGCGGATTGCGCGCGAGTTTCGTTATTACGACGACAAGGAGATGACCGCGATCCGCGATCGTGCCAAGAAGCTCGCGGGTGCAGGTCTTGAAGACTGGAAACGCGATCTGCAACAGGCGTCAAACCGTCCAGAATACACGGGAGCCTAGCCATTGAATGCGGCCGCTTGCGAACTAACAGAGGCTTGCGCGTCGAATCCAGCCGCCTGTAAGCCCGACGTCGCTCCCCTGTCCCGCCGCGCGTTGCTGGCCGGGCTCGTAGCCGCGAAGGCCGCTCTTCCGGCAGCGCCTACCGTCGGCCTCAGCTTCGGCTCGTACGCCCTGTGGATGCTGACGTGGGAAGACTCGCTCGAACTGATCGCCCGCACGGGCTACGACGGGGTGGAACTCGCTCTCATGCCGGATTGGCCGACGGAACCGAAACTGCTTTCCGCGAGGGACCGACTGCGGATCCGGTCGAGACTCCTGGACCTCGGGTTGGCCCTGCCGGCGCTGCTCGAAAACCTTAGGGCGCTGGATCCGGTTCGAACGCAGGCGGAAAACCTGGAGCGCCTTCGGCGGGCGATTGACCTCGGGGCTGAGTTGGCACCGGGGAAGCCGCCGCTCTTCGAAACGGTGCTGGGACGCAACCCAGGGAAATGGGACGAGATCAAGCATGAATTGGCTGATGCCGTGGGCGAGTGGGCGCGCGTGGCGGCCGACGCCGACACGGTCATCTGCTTCAAGCCGCATGCGAACCATGCTGTGAACAACGTCGACCGTAGCCTTTGGCTTGTCAGTCAGGTGGGCAGCCCGCACTTCCGGTGTACCTATGACTACAGCCACCTCTGGCTCGCAGGGCACGATCTCGTCGAATCGCTGGATGCGTTACTACCAGTAAGCCCCTACGTGCACCTGAAAGACGCGAGAGGGACTTCGGAAGACTATCGCTTCCTGCTGCCCGGGGATGGCGAGACGGACTACGTGACGATGTTCCGCCGCATGCGTCAGGCTGGATACCGGGGATACGCCAACGTCGAGATCAGCGCCCAGATCCACAAGCTGCCGGAATTCGAGCCGATCGCTGCGGCCAGAATCTGCTACGACCGCATGGCGTCCGCTTTCGAGGAGGCTCAGCTACTACGTCCGTGAGACGTGCGGGAGCGGTAGCGAAGGCATCGAGTTCGAACGATCGACCTTCCAGCGGAGCGGGGCACTTCGGCTAGCCATATTCGAGCGGCACGCCAATCATCGGCTTCGATCCAGCGGCTAGAAGATGGTCGCTGTTGCAAATCACCAATCTGCTTGGCGTGCATTCCGGGCCGCAAGCCAGCAACCTCTTTGAGGAAGAAACTCTAACTTCTCCAATCACCATTGGTCTCAGCTGAAGCATCGCTCCCGACGGATTGCTGTTCGACGACTGGACACATCGGAAGCTACTGGGGCGCCAGAGACGGTCTCCAAATCACCGACACACAGTGTTGGCTGGCTTGAAACACAATAGGGCTTTCCCTGGATCTCGGGGAACAACTTCCCCCGCCCAGCGGCCCGCACTGGACCGCGGGGCTGCCCCTGTGCTGCTCCGAGCCGGGCTCGGAGCACGGGTTCCGGCCCGGGTTGGCCTTGGCTATGAGTGCTGGCTTGGAGGAGGGCTTCCGAAGAAACCTCGCTAGTGAATGATCGCCTGTCCGAACCCAAACTGATGTTGGGGCATTGGTAGCACCAATGAACAACGGGGCGCGACTGCCGGAACCGCGCCCGCACAGCAAGTAAGCAGCTGATGGCGGGTTTCTCGGCTGGATGATCGATTAGATCGTCGGACAGACCGCGCTCGGGGTTTGAGTCGGCCTGGCCGTCGACCCGCCGGGCTGTGTCTACTTCCTGATGTCACTCAACTCAAGACAATCCCACATCTCTTCTCATGGAGGCAATCTCCGTCTCGCGGTAGGGCGCTGCAAACCCCAACCGAAGCTTCTGCAGATCAAGGGCGTCGATGACATGCTTGATCTTGTTCACGACAGAGCGCCGATCCCCGCCGTCAATTCTGGGCTTCCTAGCCAACGCTGCGAGCTTGAATTGCCGCGACTGACCGGCCTGGCACCACGTGGTTTGTAGCGAGACTCTCGCTGCTGGCTGCCGCGAACTGACGCAGTAGACGGTTCTCCTCAAGGCGGGGCTTTCCAGCGCCGGAACGGATCAAGCACCAGATTCCGTGCTTGGTAGCAGGCTGGGCAGTTCGCCCACATCCGAACAGTAAGACCAATGCCTTACAGAGATTCGCGACAGATCATTCCCAAAGTGGCAGGAAATCGGACCGTAGATCCGAATTCAAACACTCCGGGGCTTTCATAATGCTGTCATTATGCTATCTTGCTATGAGCAGGAGAACCGTAGGTGAGCCGATGGCTACGATAACAGTGCGCCGACTCGACGACGCAGTGTGGCGGCGATTGAAAGCTCGTGCTGAGGCCAACGGCAGGTCAGTGGAGAGCGAAGTCAGGCGTATCCTTGGCCGTGCAGTTGAGGACGACATGGATTCAAAGAGAAGGTCCTTCTTGGCTCGCGTGGAAGAACTCAGAACGGAAATGACTGCGATGGGTCCACAAACACCCAGCGAGATTCTCATCCGCGAGGACCGGGATCGCGGACACCGGTCCTGACGATGCGGATCGTTGTGGACGCGAGCGTAGCGACGAAATGGTTCGTTCCTGAAACTGACTCGGCGTCTGCGATGCAACTTCTGGACCACTCATACGACCTCTACGCACCCCGCTTGCTAGCGTCGGAGGTCGCGAATACACTGTGGCGAAAGGCCAACTCAGGGTCTCTTGACAACTACCAAGCCGCTCGCATGGCAGCCGCTGTCACGGACCTGCCCCTGACGTGGATGGACGACGAAGCGACATGCGCCGAGGCGTTGAGGATAGCGCTTGAAATTGGCCATCCTGCATACGATTGCACCTATCTCGCGCTCGCGCTTCGCATTGGAGCCAGGATGATCACAGCTGACAAGCGATTCGTCACGGCAGTCGCTGCAACGGAATACAAACCGGCCGTGGTTCTGCTTTGGGATCTCAACGGCCCTGACGCCCACGGTCTGGTCCAGATGCGAGCGTCGTAGCGAGGCCGAACGGTTCAAGATGGTACTTGCGGCGTGAGGCCACGCATAGCGGTCTGGCCCGTGTCGGATGCGGCACTTGGGGATCCTCTCTTCGGGTGGAGCTTCTCGCGCACTCCGGGACCCCCTTCCCGCAGGACGATGTGCTCCTCGGTGTTCGGATGAGGCACTTCGCAACTGCCAGATGACCGGCATCGCCGACCAGCAGCAAGAAATCCGCTTCGAACAGAGTTCACCGAACTAGCGACGTCGAAAAAACCTGACCTTCCCGGTCGGGCCGGTCAACTTATTCGGTACGCAACGGTGCGCCGACCCGAACCGCAGTTCGAGGTTGCCAAGCTTCGGGCTGATTCCGACCGAGCAATCGCAGAATTCGATCCGGATCATCATCCGTACCGAGTGAGACAATCCAACCGGAGCGAATCGACGCCGCATGTCTGGCTGCTGTTCGGAGGAGACCTCCGTCAAGTAGGAGCCGACCGTTGCATCTCAAGTGACAGTCAGTTGTCATTCGTCTACCCCTCCGACGGCAGCGAGGATTTCGCCGCCCTTCGAAATCCCGGCGGCAGCCTCGCCTTGAAGGTCAACCGTGGCCGACAGATCAGGGCTCGCGCTCGAACTGAAGAAACCAGAGGTTGTGTCAGGCACTGATTCGCTCTCGGCAATCCAAGAGCCGGATGGAAAGCGATGGGTTTCGGTCAGGCCCCCTCCTCTCGGCCGGGTGGCGGTGAACGGACTCGCCAACCACTGCCACCAAAGCCTGCCAAGACCCCAGCCTCGCGGCGGTGCGCCGGTTGGCTGGGGCGGCCTCAGCGTGGTGCCTAGAAATAGTAGGACAAGGATGCTTGCATGATTCTCGCGGGGCGAGAGTTCGCGATCAGTCCTCCCTGAATTCCGTCGAACGAAGCGGCTGCTACGTTGAGATTGCCGAGCTGCGCTGCGTTTAGGGCATTGAATGCGTCGAGGCGAACCTGCAACCTGCGCCTGTTCTCGAACTGGAAGTTCTTCTGCAGGCTCAGATTCATGTTGAACTGCCCCGGCATGTCCAGAATGTTGCGGCCGGAGTTACCAGGATGGAACGGCGTGAATCCATAGGCGCTCTGAACGCACTCGATGCCGTTGTTGTTCTCGGTGCCGATGCAGGGAACGCGCTCGAAGGCGGTGGTGTCATACCACGGAAAATCGACACCCTTGCGGCCAGGTCCTGCGTTATCGGGCTGGTAGCCATGCGCGATCCGGTTGGGGCGTCGCGACTCGCCCGCGTTCAAGTCGAAGTTGGCAGAAAACACGGTAAAGGGCTGTCCCGAGTAAGCCCTCACGGTCGAGGCCAACTGCCAGCCGCCGATGATGGCCTGCACCGGTCCCCGCAAGTTGGGCAGGAAGTGGCGCCCTCGTCCTATCGGCATCGGATAGCGGGTGGCGATCGTGACCACGTGCCGCTGGTCGAAATTCGAGCGGCCGCGGTCGAGTTTCAGGTTCCGGTTGTCCAGTGCCCCCCCGGTCCCCACGCGGCCATCGTTGTGCGTCGAAGCGTCGTCGATCGACTTCCCGAAGGTGTAGTTGAGGCGATAGAAAAACCCGCTCCGGCTCCGGCGGCGCAGCGAAGCCTGCATCGAGTGGAAGGTGGAGTTGGCGCCGAACGAGTTGTAGTTGAGGTTGTTGAAGCCCTCGATCGGGCGAGGGAAGATATAGTTGCCGTTGGCGCCGATTGTGGCCACGGACGGGTCCCGAATTGGCAGGTTGAGGTTGTACCGCCGCTGTAGATGGGTTCCCTTGGAACCGACGTAGCCGATCTCGACGACTTGCCCGCCCCCCATGTCGCGCTCGATGGTCATGTTCCACTGCTGCAGGTACGCAGAGGGAGGATCGGGGTCGAAGGCGTTCACGTTGTTGATGCCCGCGCCAGTTGTATTCGCGCGGCCCTCTGGGAAGGGGTTCTGGATCGTGGGCATCGGTATGCCCGGTCTGTTGGCTGAATTGAATGCCTGGTTGAATGTGAACGGAAACCCGCCGGCCAACTGGCTGCGAACCGGTCCCAGCAGGTAGCCTTGGTAGAAGATTCCGTACCCGCCGCGGAACACATGCTTGTTGTCTCCGAACGGCCGCCAGGCAAAGCCTACCCGCGGGGAGATGTTGTTGAAGTCCGGGTCGATGAGCCGACGGGACATGCCCACGTCGCGGGCTAATGCAGTGCGACCGGTGAGCCCCTGCGCTTCAAGCAGTTCGGGGAGATTGGGGATGTCCTTGTCCCCGGCCAGGATCACCTGGTTCAGATCGGGCCGGTACGTGGACAGGCGGTCGTTCACGTCATACGGCGGCAAGTCGAACTCATAGCGGATCCCCAGGTTTAGGGTCAGGTTTCGGTTTACCTTCCAGTCGTCGTTGAAGAACATCCCGAAACCATCGGCGCGCAACGCGTTCTGCGTTGTCGAGACCCTGCGATTCGAGTTTGTGAGTCGACCCAGCAGCAGGTCGCCAACCGAGTGCTTCGTGAACTTCCGATTGAATACGAAGGTCCCGCGAGCGTTGTTCCACTGCGGCTGATCGTAGAGGGTACGGTTGAAGTCGAATCCCATTTTGATCGTGTGGGATTGCTTGATCCACGAAAGCCGGCCGGTGAACTGCAGGTCCATGATCTCCTGCTCGTTCGGCGTATTCGCTCCTTGGCCCAGCGGCCAGTGCCCGTTCAAGACAACTCGCGGGAGACCCACGAGGTGCGCGGGGAGATCCTCCGGCACTGGCAAGCCGATGGTTGCAGGATCGTCGTCGGCGGCGATCGACGTGACGAAGTTGTCCCGCTGGCTGTAGCCGCCGGCGAATTCCAGCACGAGGGTGGGCGAGAACGTATGCGTGTGGCGGACCGAGAGCAGGGACCGGCGGTTGCGGGCGAAGTTTCCCCAAATCGCCAGGGGGCTTCCCGCGAACGGGGCACTGTTGTTGTTGAACCGCTTCTGGTAGCTGGCCGAGAACGTGTCCTTGGGCGAGAAATTCTGATCGAACTTGATCACCATCTGATGCCAGTCGTCGTCGTCCTGGGCGACGTTGTGGTGGTTCAGACGCAGGTTCAACGCACTGCGGCGACCCTCGACCTCGGCCGGCAGCGGGTAGAGGTTGATCAAATGGAGCGCCGACGGATCGTGGAGGGAAGCGGGGATCATCATGTTCGGATAGCACCCCTTCTGGTTCTTCGCGTTGCAGGCGCCTTTCCTGTCCGGATCATTTAGGTAGGTCGGCTGCAGCTGGCCGTTGATCGGCGGCTTCCAGAGATCTAGGGAATTGCTGAAATCCCCGGCGCGCTGGGCTACGGTCGGGACGCGGCCGTAGCGTGTCTGCTGAACCGAGTTGTAGCGGCCTTCGTAACTGAACAGGAAGAAGCTCTTGTTCTTGACGATGGGACCGCTGAGGGTGCCGCCGAACTGGTCGCGCCGCAGGCGGAGCCTTTCCTGGTCGAACAGCCTCCTCGCATCCATGAACTCGTTGCGCTTGTATTCGAACAGCGAGCCATGAAATTGGTTCTGGCCCGATCGCATGGTGATGCCGACGATGCCGCCCGAGAAGCCGCCGTATTCGGCGGAGAAACCGGATGTCTCGACCCGGAACTCCTCGACGGCGTCCAGCGGTGGCCGTACTTGCGCGCCGCCCCCGACAGGGTTACGATTGCTCACGCCATCGACGTAGAAGTTCGTCTGGTCACCGCGGGCGCCGTTGATCGACGCGAACGAGCCAGCCCCGCGCCCCTTGGGCACGACCCCGGGAATCAAGTACGCCAGTTCGGTGAAGTCGCGTCCCAGCAAGGGCAGGTCCTGGAGCTCTTCGTAGAGGATCACGTCACCCTTGATGGCTCCTCGCTCTAGATTGATCGCGGGTGCCCCGGAAACGACAGTGACCGATTCCGTGACCACACCGAGTTCGAGTTCGACGTCGATCCGGACCTGTAGGCCAGTTTCCAGTCGGATCCCCTGCTGGACATAACTCCGGAACCCTTCCGATGTCACGACCAGTTCGTAGTCTCCGGGATTCAAGCTAACTAGGGTGTAATAGCCGGACTCATTGGACTCGGCCGAAGTCTCGATACCCGTCCCGACGTTCCGAATCGTCACCTGGGCACCCGGAATCGCCAGGCTTTGGGAATCGGCGACCACTCCCGTCACGTGCGACAAGGCGACCTGGCCCTGCGCTGGGCTCCCAAATACCAGCAAGAGAGGAATTGCGAGCAAGAACAGCCCCCAACGTTGGATCGTCATAGCGAAACCTCCTGATTTTTCCCCGCTACACGGATTCCGAAGCTCGGTTCGGAAATTTACCCAACTACCCCGATGAATCCTATGCAGCCATGCTAAGCAATCTAGGTGGAGCCGCACACAATGTCAAGGTCGAAACTACAGAATTGGCATGTGTCAAGCAGATTTCATCAATTTCCGGAAAAAAGTGACTCCAATTCTCCGATGTCCATGTGTTGACTGTGCCCCGGCCGGGCTCAAGCATGTCTGGAGACGGCAATGATCGGAAGCCCGAGCCGCCCCCACAGCACGCGCTTGGGTCAGCCTCTTTGGTGATTCGCCTCCACTGGTAGTGCCGTGTCCACCCTGCTGCGCTTGGGCCGCTCAATACAAACTGTCGCCGACCCTCTGCGAGGCGACCGATGCTGCATTCGACCGAATTGCACTTGCTAGCTTCGAGTTGCGCAGGGCCGATAGTGTGTGGGCACCGAGACGTGCCCGGGCTCGGTATTGGTACTAGGATGGACGTTGAGCAATTCCGGATTGCAACTCGATCGATGAGACTGCCGCTTCTTGCATCCCTGGCACTCGCAGCGTTGATGCCGGTTGTCGTGGCCCGCGGACTGGGCGAGGACGTGGATGCCCCCTGGAAACGGCATGCAATAGACCGAGGCCTCAGCGGCGGTGACGGCGTGCGGCTGGACGACGCGGATGGCGATGGCGACATGGATGTCACCGTTGGCTGGGAGCAGGCGGGGACCTCGCGGCTCTACCTGAATCCCGGTGCAGGGAAGGGGGCGAAGGATCCTTGGCCAAGGATCGACGTCGGTCCGGCGATGGCAGTCGAAGATGCGGTGATGGCGGACGTGGACTCCGACGGGAGGATGGATGTCATCAGCTCAACCGAGGGGCGCTCCCGCAGTCTGCTGGTGCACTTCGCCCCACAGGTCGGTGCGAAGCTCCAGGCCACGGCGTGGTCGACGCTAGCGTTTCCGAAGGAACTGGCTGGCGATCGGATGTGGATGTTCGCGACGACCTTCGACGTAAACATAGATGGACACCTGGACATCATCGTGGGCGGCAAGGGAAGCAACGCGAAGATCGCTTGGCTTGAGGCTCCGACAGCCAACAAGCGCGACCTAGGATCATGGAACTTCCATGTCATCGGAGACGTCGGGTGGGTGATGTCTCTGGTCAGCGAAGACATGGACGGAGACGGAGATCAGGACATCGTGCTAACGGACCGCCGCACGACCGTCGGGCTGCAAGGCGCACGCTGGCTGGAGAATCCGGGACTCGGGGAAAAACTACGCAAGGAATGGCGGAACCACTTCATCAGCGCGCCGAATGTCGAGGCGATGTTTCTGCGTTTGCACGACCTGGACGGCGATGGCGACCTGGATGTACTGGTCCCGTTACGCTTGAACGAAGAGAAAGACCCGCAAGACGGGGACTTCTCGGACCCAGCCCGAAACCCGAGCCGGTTGCGCTGGTACGAGAGACTCGACGCCACGGGGCGGAACTGGCGCCGCCACGAGATCGCCTATCCGGCAAATGTGGGCAAGTCCAAGGGTGTCGCGGTGGGCGATGTCGATGGCGATGGTCGACTGGACATCGTGCTGTCGCATGCCTCGGCGAGAGCTCCGATGTCGGGGATCGTCTGGCTCTCGTACGAGCAGTCGGTATTTGACCCTGTTTGGCGGCGGAACGAGATCTCCGGGCCTGTCGGCAGCAAGTACGACCGCCTCGAACTGCTGGACTTGGATGGAGACGGCGACATGGATGCGCTAACCACCGAAGAGAACTACGGTGAGGGCAGTGCGGGTCTGGGCGTGATCTGGTACGAAAACCCTGGCCCAACCTTGAAAGGCAGCGACGGTAACGGATTTGGGCGCTAACCCGAACTGCATCGCCCCTCAGGCGCCTAGCCCGACTTTACCGGATTCGGCAGCAGACAGCAAGGTAAGTGTATGTTGCGCAGGGAGATACACCGGTCCCGCGTGTATGACCTAATCCCGGCCGTGGGCGATGGTTCAGGCGGTGTACTGGTCGAGCTCCAGCAGTTCGTATAGCGATTTCTGCTGCGCTGTCATCTCCGTCAGCGTGGTCCGCACGACGGGCTCGCCGCCGTCCTTCTGCGCCGGGTAGACCACATCCACCTCGCGGACCCCCGCCAGGTCCCGCAGCCTGCCGATGCCACACAAGTTGACACTTGACTTTTGACATCGCTCTGTGCCATTTCTGGAGCATGTATGAGCAACATCGGATCCCGACCACATTGGCGCGGGGCCCTGCGCTGATCCAGGTCCGCAAACTCGTGGCCGACGCGGGCGACGCCAGCCGCACCGAAATTGGCCGGCAGGTCTGCGCCCGGTTCGGATTCCTCGATGCCCACGGCAAGCCGCAGGTCGCCAGTTGCATGCAGGCCTTGCGCGCTCTCGCAGCCGCCCGCCAGATCGACTTGCCCGCGCCCCGGCACAACCGCCAGCGTGGCCGCCCGCGCCGCCTGGACCGTCCCGTGCCCCCGCCCGTCGGCCTGCCCGCCCGGGTCGACCGGGTGCGCGACCTGCAACTCGTCGCGGTCCGCGACGAGCACCAGCGCCGCGTCTGGAACGAACTCATCGCCCGCGAGCATCCCCGCGGAGCTGTCCTCCACGCCGGGGCCCAGTTGCGCTACCTGCTGGTCTGCGAACATGGCGTGCTCGGTGCGCTCGGCTTCGCCGCGGCCGCTCTCACGCTGGCCGCCCGCGACGCCTTCATCGGCTGGGACCCCGCCACCCGCTCGCGCCACCTGCATCGCGTGCTCGGCCTGAGCCGCTTCCTGATCCGACCCTCCGCCGCCTGCCGCAATCTCGCCTCCAAGGCCCTCTCGCTGGCCCTGCGCCGGCTGCCCGACGACTGCCTGCGGCGCTACGGCTACCGCCCCCTGCTGGTGGAAACCTTTGTCTCTCAAGACCAAGCGGGCACCTCGCTGGCGGCCGCCAACTGGCAGCGCATCGGCGTGACCGCCGGGCGGGGCCGCTTGGCGGCCGCCGGCACGCAGGTGGACGTGAAGGCCATCTGGCTGTATCCGCTGGCGCGCAACTGGCGCGCGCAACTGGGCCTGCCAGCGCCGGGCGTGCCGGCGCTGGCACTGGGGGCGGGCCTGGCCTCCGGCGAGTGGGCGCACAACGAGTTCGGGACCGCGCCGCTGGGCGATGTACGCTTGACTCGGAGGCTGGTGCAGAGCGTGGAGATCCAGGCGGCAGCGCCCACCAAGTCGTTTCCCGGAGCGGCGCAGAAGGACTTGGCGGCAGTGCGGGGCTACTACCGGATGATCGACCAGCCGGCGGATTCGGAGGTGACGCCGGAGC
>CATOTH010000005.1 GCA_951813065.1 uncultured Bryobacterales bacterium
TGGCCACGTGCTGGCCTGGCAATTGGCTGGCTGGAAGACAGTCGCGGTGGGACCTTGCGGCGGAATCGTTGGTGCTCGAGCGCGCCGGCTCCCCAAGCGAAACGCTCCTGCATGATGAGGTTACTGCCGCAGAGCGCGGTGGTAAGGCCGGTTTCGACGAGGCGTTCCCGCCATACAACCCGGTTCCTTGGCCAGCTTGCTTTTCGTTGCGCCGTGAGGATCTCTACGATGACCGAGGCCGCTCAGGGCTAGTTTTTCGATGACACAGATGTTCTTATCCGGGCTCGTTTCACCGTCGCGCCTAAACACAGTGCCTCGCGCCGACGCCAGTCACTATCAGGGCCGCTTGCAGCGTTCTCCGCCCTCGTTACCGGGAGCGCGTCGGCCGGATTCCCTGGCCGCCTCCCACGCCGCACGGCCGAGCTCCGCCAGCAACCCGGGAAGCTCCCTCCCGAGATACTCCCTGGCGATGTCCGGGAACTCACTGTACGGCGAGTGCGGGAAGCACCTGTCATGTATATCCCTAACTTGGTCGAACGTGCTCGCGCCCACTTTCCGCGCCAAAATCCGCATGTCATCCCAGTCTTGCTGGCGGTGGGCCCGGAACTTCATCGCTAGGAGCTGCCGGTCCGAGGCCGCGATCGCTGTCAATCACCTGCCCTCGTAGACCGTTCGCTCGTCGCCGTCAGGCCGCGGGGGCATGCCGGGCACGAGCGACACGTCCCGATTGAGCCAATTCGGGGCGATGCCCATTTCCCTGGCGGTGTCCCGCACCGCTGACGCGAACTCCTCCTGCCCACCGGCATGCTCGATGCGCAGCGCATCGACGTCCCTCGTCAGGCTCTCGCGGCTTGCCGTCCAGCAACAACGGGGCGCTCCCGGCCAGGTGCACCACGGCCCTGCAGGTGGCGCTCCTCGAGCTTCCGGTCGAGATGAGCGAAGGCCTTGAGGATTCTTGGCCTGTCGAGGACGCGATCGCGATCCGAGCCGCGGCCACTTCGTTTGCCCACGGCGATCACGCGGGACGGGCCCAAGGGTAGGCGGGCGGATTCTCCCACGGCCATTCGGGCAGGTTCCAGGTATTCAGCCATCCCCGCGCCCAGTGGTACTTCTCGCCCCCGCGGGGGTCGAGCGAGCGGGGGTCGATCAACGTGCCGTGCCGCCGGAAGGCCGGCGGCGAGAATCTCTTCGGATCAACGCCCGCGGCCCCACCCCTTGGCCGGTCCGTGACCTGCCAGTCGGGATCGCAGAACCGCTCCGGATCGTGCACCCACCGCGGGGGCTCGAGTCCGTGCTCCCATGCCAGATGCTCCGTCACCGCCGCAAGCAGAGCGTCCCAGCGCGTACCGGTCAACTCGGGCGGCCGTGCCATCGCCGCGATTTGCTCCTCGCGTGGCTGGGCGTGAAAGCAGCGCGGAAGATCACACACCACCATCCTGTAGCGAGTCGCGAAGTCCGGGTGCCTCGCGATCACGTCGCTGTATGCCGCAACCTCGAAATCCGGGTCGAACTCTCGCATGCCGCCCTGGCCCCGACCTTCATCGTACCCGTTATCCCGCTCCGCGGCGACCTGCTGCAGGCCTGTCGCCCCGACGAATAGGCCACCGTCCCGGAATCGGCCGGTTCGGCGTTGCGGCGCGCCTCGGCCACCAGGGCGCGGTACCTGGCTGCTCGACTTCGAGGCGGCCGAGGCCGGCGTGACCGTCCGGAGCGCCTCCCACCGTGCCACCGGAACACGGGGCTGGGTGGGGTTGCCAGCGATTGATCTAGTGCTCGTCGGCTAAACACGGGTTGCCACAACCGACCACAGTCGCGGCTAGCAGTTCCGGGCGCTGGAAGAGAGGGGCTGCCAGCGGATCTTCATGCCTACCGAATCCGCTCGCGCGGCGACCACCGCCGTGACAATTGATTCCTATAGGATTCTATTCCCATAGGATGAGATTGCTATAGCACTCGACAAGCAATCCCTATAGAAATAGGGTCGTCAATGTGTACACCCTCACGCTGATCGCGCAGAAGGGCGGCACGGGGAAAACGACGCTGGCCATCAACCTGTCGGTTGCCGCCGAGCTGGATGGTTGGTGCGCGGCGTTCGTCGACATCGACCCGCAGGCCAGTGCCGCGGGCTGGGGCGACCACCGACACGGGGTCACGCCCGCAGTCGCGACGGTTCCGGCATCGCGGCTGGCCGATGCCCTCGAGGCGGCGCGGGGCCACGGCGCGGACCTCGCCGTCATTGACTCCGCTCCGCACTCGGAATCGGCCGTGCTCGATCTGCGGGCGCTGGGGACGACCGCCGACATCTGCTCCCTGGCCGCGGTTGCGAGCGCCGTCGTGCTGAACCAGACCCCGTCTCGGGGGCCACTGGCCGACCAGGCGGCGGAGGCGGCGGCCGGCAGTGGGCTGGAGGTCTCGCCGTGCCGGATCGGCTACCGCGTCGCGTTCCAGCACTCTCTCACCAACGGGCTCGGCGTGATCGAGCACGAGCCCGACGGCAAGGCCGCGGAAGAGATCCGCGCGCTCTTCCGATGGGCCCGTGCCCGTCTCGAGGCCTAGTGGACGTACACGAGGAGGACCCAAGCCATGCCCAAGACGAATCCCTTAACCGTGGCCATGCGCTCCGTGGAAGCCAAGCCATAATCCGGAGAACGTCAGGATCGCGAAGACCATGCTGAAGGACAGGCACATATCGCGGAAAGCGATTGCAGAGCACTTCGGCGTGAACCGGAATGTCCTTTACCACTGGTTCCCGGGCGGGGACCCGGACGCGTATGACGGGACGCGGCATGGGAGCAGCACATGACAGTTGACGAGACATGCAGCGCCTACCTCCGCGAGCTCCGGGCGCGGAACATGCGCCAATCGACACTCGAGAGCTACCGGAGTCTGTTCAATCAGTTGCGGGCGTTTGCAGCCGATGCCCGCATCTCCAGCTACCTGCAGTCCATGGCCGCGCTCGGCTACAATCCTCTCGTCGCCATCCAAATCGCGCTCGCCGGCACGCTCAATCAACACTATGGCGCGTCCCCAACTGAAGACGCCTGAGCAGTTCCTCTGAGTGTCCAGTCGACACCCACCTGTGTCCGCTGGGTCCGCAAGGCAGCCGATTGCCGGTCAGGACCGTTTCCGGCCCGCGACAGGTTCCCGACACGAACAACCATTCGAAAGCTGGCCGGAAACCAGCGCAAGCCTTGATCCGCGGGATGCTAGGCGAGAAGATAAGTAGTCGAAGGGGCCTGAGCAGTTACCCAAAACGTCTGAACAGGCCCTCCCTGCCCGCGGGCGCCCGGAAAGCAGCAAGAGCAGAGAAGGCGATCGGGTGGGCGTACAAGCCCGACCGGAGTCAGGTAGCGAACCTCCTGCCCACGGCCCCGGAGAGGTCAGGGTCGGGTGACACGATGCGGAAATTGACGGGCCACGCCGTTGATTCGTACGCTCGTTAGATGATTCGCAACACAATTTTTCTGTGCCTGCTTGGTTTCCTGCTTCCCTGGACCGCCGTCGCCGACGACGAAGCGGTCACCTGCTCCGATCATTCGATAGCCGCAAGCGCTGTGCGCACACCCAGCGACGTCCGGGCGTTCGTCCAGTGTGCGGCGGAATACCTGAGGGAGCACGGCACCACCGAAGCCCGCCGCGCTTTCAATGAGGACGAGCGCTGGAACCACGGTCCCATGTACGTCTTCGTGGATGGACTCGGGAAGTCCGGGGACGAGTCGATCGCCTACGTGTTCCCCCCGGACCCTTCTCGGGAAGGCACTCCTTGGGGGACTACGGTCGATGGCTTCGGGAATGACCTCTTCCACGAGTTGTACCGGATGATGTCGATTGTCGATTCCGGGTGGATCTACAATTCCTTCCAGAATCCGGAAACCGGCACCGCCGAACCGAAGAGCTCGTACGTGATCGAGGTGGACTGGGACGGTCAGCGCGCAGCCGTCGGGGCCGGCATCTATGCGCCCGACCTGCCCGGCACGTGTAACGCCGACGAAGTGAACGCAGCCAAGGTGGCGGCCGCCCCGAGCGAGGAAAACCTGCAGGAGTTTGTGCGTTGCGCCGCGATGCTGGTGGCAGAAAAGGGCTATTCCGCCCGCGGACAGCTGGAGAGCGGCTCAAGGTGGCGCCACGGTTCCATCTACGTGTTCGTGATGGACCTCGCGGGCAACCAACTCCTGACCGGCAACAGCGTACGACTCAACGGAAAGGCTCTCCATGAGTGGGGCGGCAAGAGCCGGCCCACGGATCAGTTCGGTGGCCGGGACATGGCCGCCGTCGGCGATGCCTTCGGAGAGGCACTCATTTACTACCGGGGCTTCAACCCTATGGCCGGGACGATCCATCCGAAGGTCAGCCTGATTAAGCGCGTCGTGGCACACGGCGTGCCGGTGATCGTAGGCGCAGGCTACCACGCGGCATCCGATTCGGTCGTCCCGGAGTCCAGCTGCGACGACAACAATGTCTCGGCTCGCGCGATCCGCACCCGCCGGGATGTCCAGGCGTTCGTGCGGTGCGCCGCGGAGTACGTGCAGACTCACGGCCCGGAGGAGGCCCGCCGCGCATTTCACGAAGACGACCGCTGGCGGCACGGCCCGTACTACGTCTTCGTCGACCTGATCGCGCAGCCCCACGAAAGGCCGCTCTCGCATATCGCAGTCTTCCCTCCGAATCCCTCGTGGGAAGGCACCTCGCAAATCCTCGTGGACAACTTCGGGACCGACTACTTCGACGAGCTGCACCGCGTCATGAAGTTCGGCGATTCCGGATGGCTCCACTACGCTTTCACCAACTTCGTCACCGGACGATCCGAGCCGAAGAGCTCGTACGTCGTGGAGGTCGACTGGGAAGGCCACCGCGCGGTGGTCGGAACGGGGGTCTACCTGCGGGACTTGCCCGGCACGTGCGAAAGCGAGGAAGTGAACGCGGCCGGCCTGGCGGCGGTTCCGAGCGACGAGAGACTGCAGGAACTCGTCCGTTGCGCCGCCCTGGAAATGGAATCGAAGGGGTTTTTCGCCAAGGCCACATTGGCGTCTGATCCGCGCTGGAACAGCGGCTCGGTCTATGTCTTCGGCCTTGACACGCACGGCAGCACGCTGTTCAGCGCGCAGTCCAGCATGGGAGCTTCGGAGGTGAGCCCCGCCAGCGACGAATCGTTCGGAGGCCGGGATTTCGTGAGCACGGCCAATACCTTCGGAGAGGCCTACCTGTACTATTCGACGCGCAATCCTTCCACGGACATGCAGGAACGCAAGGTGACCCTCGTCAAGAGGACCATGGTCCAGGGCCTCCCGGTGCTCGTCGGCGCCGGCTACTATCCGGACCACAGGGCCGTCACGGGACCGCCGGGGGGCGGGCCGGGTGGAGGACAGGATCCCGGTGGCGGAAACGGCGGTAGCGCAGGTCAAGGCGATACCGCGACACTGCTCTACTGGCAGGCACCCACGATCCTCAACCCCTACCTCTCCAGAGGCACCAAGGAGGCCGAGGCCGCCTCGCTCGTGCTTGAGCCGTTGGCCGAGTACGATCCGGACGGAGTCCTGGTCGCGGCTCTGGCGACCCGCATCCCGACCCTCGCCAACGACGGTGTCTCGGAGGACCGCACGAGGATCACGTGGACTCTCCGCGAGGACGTGACCTGGTCGGACGGCACGCCGCTGACCGCGGATGACGTCGTCTTCACTTGGCAGTACTGCACCGCGCCCGGGGGCGGCTGTGCCCAGACGGCACGCTTCGAGAACGTCGCTTCTGTCGAGGCGGTCGACGAACATACCGTCACCGTCGTGTTTACCGGACCGGAGTCGTTCCCCTATGCCGCGTTCGTATCCTCCTCAAGCCCGATCCTTCAGGCATCGCAGTTTTCCGGCTGCCTTGGGACGGCGGCTGCCGGATGCACCGATGCAAACCACGGACCGGTCGGTACGGGACCATATGTCGTGGCCGAATTTCACGGCAACGAGTCCGTCCGCTACCAGTTCAATCCGCAATACCGCGGCGTTGCGGCAGGGCAGCCCTACTTCCGGGAGGTTGTCCTGCAAGGGGGCGGCGACGCGGTCGCTGCGGCAAGGTCTGTCCTGGAGCTCAACGAGGCGGACTATGCCTGGAACCTCCAGATCGAGCCCGAGATCCTGAACTCCCTCGAAGCCGGAGGCGGCGGAACGGTCGTATCGGCCTTCGCCACCTCAGTCGAGCGCCTCTTGCTGAATCAAACCAATCCGGATCCCAGCCTGGGCGATTTGCGATCCGAGTATGCGGACGGCACCAACCCCCACCCCTTCCTGACCGATCCGGTCGTCGGCCGGGCACTCTCGCTGGCAATCGACCGCAGCGAACTGGTCCGGATCGGATATGGCGATCTCGCCGGACGCCCCACGTGCAATGTCTGGCCGGCCCCTCCCGAACAGGTGTCGACCAACAACGACGAGTGCCTCGTCCAGAACATCGAGCTGGCAGCGGAGATTCTCGATGACGCCGGAATCGTGGATTCCGACGGAGACGGCGTGAGAGAGCGCGAAGGCGTCCCCCTGAGGGTGCTCTTCCAGACCTCGACGAACTCGGTTCGCCAAGCGACCCAAGAGCATATCAAGCGCTGGTGGGCGGAAATCGGCGTCGAGACCGAACTGAAGCATATCAGCGGCTCGGTGTTCTTCGGAGATGACCCCAACAGCCCGGACACCGCCGGAAAGTTCTTCGCAGACGTCCAGATGTACACCAACAGCAGTAGCGGCCCGGATCCGGAAAGCTATCTGGGGGCCTGGGTCACCGCCGAGATGCCGGGAGCGGCCAACTCGTTCCTCGGCCGGAACGTGCAGCGCTTCCAGTCCGACGAATTCGATCGCCTCCATGGCGAGCTCCACAGCACTGTCGAGCAAGACAAACGCAACCAGCTCACGATCGAGCTCAACGACCTTCTCGTCGGGAGCTATTCGATCATTCCGCTCATCTACCGCGGATTAGCGTCGGCTCACGCCAATGACATCGAGGGCGTTCGGATGAACGCCTGGGATTCGGAACTCTGGAACTTCGAGACCTGGAGACGTCAAGAATGACCCATCGCAGCTGCCGGTGCCCACGATCCACGGTGGCCAACCACCGGGTTCGGAATCCGTCGTTTTGGGACGCGCGTAGAACACCATGCTCGGCCAGAGTGCTGGACTGTCGCTGGCGACCTCTTCGCACATCCAACAGGCTCCGGGCGTGCCGATCATGGAGAATTCGGTGAGGGCTAGCTCTACCGTGTAGCAAAAAAGGTACCGGACAAGAGCGCTCGCCTCGTGTTAGACCATGGTCTATGAGGGCGCAGTCGCAGATCCAGCGCACCTTGGGCCAGGCCGTCGCGATCGAGCGCGTCGCCGCGCTGCTGTCCCAAGAACAGTTTGACAGCCGCGGAGCGCTGGGTAGCCGGGTGTGTGCCGAGTTTGACTTCCTCGACCACCAGGGGCGACCACAGCTGGCGGGCTGTCTCAAGGCACTGCGCAACTTGGAACAGAGCGATGAGTGCAGGTCAGGACCGTCGCCCTGTTGCGGCCCGCAGCCGGTCCAGTTCCGGTCTGCGAAGGTCGCGTTGCCCGCCCGAAGGAGAGCAACTGATCAAGGATTTCATTTCGTGGATGTCATCGGCGTATTGAGCGAGTCGGCGCCGGTAGCTGTTGCGGTTCTTGGTGCAGACGAGTCTGTATGGCCGACCCTTGCGTTCAGTCTCGTAGTCGATGTCCAACATGAGACTGTCGATCTTGCTGCGGAGATGCTGGCGCAGGGACTGCGCAACTGCGATCTTGGTGTGCTCAGTGACACGATTGCTACAGAAGGCTTGGAGTTGGGCACACGCACTGCAGCCGCATGCGAGACGTGCGTCGATGAACCAATTGCGAGGCTTGATCGGGACCGAGCCGCTGCGCTGTAACAAGAATGCGGTTGCCTGCCGCCAGAGCGCTTCGTAGGCTTGAGACGCCGCCAGTGAGCGGCTTCGCTCGCGCATCTTGGCCAATGCCTGCGGGATCGTGCGATCCGGGCTCGCTTGGTCTGGGTGCTTCGACAACAAGCGAACGGCAGCCTCGGCATTCGACTCCAATCCGAACTGATGCGTCAGAGAGAAAAGGTCGCATACCGCCTGGTCGTCTAGGCTCTTGGGCGTCGGGAGATTCCAGGGTTGTGCGTCCTCGCGCGGCGGGTTGAAAGCGTGGGGCAGATGCTCGATTGCCGCGGCGGTCACCTCCGAGAGCACTCCGTGCCAGTCGCCGCCGCCAGTCTTGCAATACGTTTCCTTGAGCTCCCACAGGAGCTTCAAGACGTTGCTCGGCTGCCTCGGAACGTTCGTGCCCACGAATTCGGGAAGGAACTTGGTCATCGAGCCCGCCCCGACCAGCCCGGCCGCTGCAACCAGTTCGCGGTTCTCGATGCCGGAGTACCCCCGAATGCCATTCCCGCGCAGGAAGCGCATCGTGAGATCGGGATCGGCGATTCGGACCAGCACCGCGATCGTCCTTCGCAATATCTCTCCCCGTGGGTCGTAGCGCCAGCCTCCCTCGGCCTCTTCGCGCCAGGCATTGACGAGCTGTTCTCCCAAGGCCTTGGGAGATTCCATGCCAGAGGCATCGCCAGCGCCCGCGGCAAGTACCGAATCCACGTATTCGATTGCGCCGAGAATGTTGCCCCTTGCTAGTGTCTGGACGGTCTTGGCTTGTGGCCAAACGACCAGGGCGGCCATGCGGTAGACGAGTTCCACGCTGACTCCAGCGTTACCGGAAGCTTCTTCGACCCTCTTTTCGTCTGGATCGGCATCGACGAGCGCCCCGGCCGGGAGCATTTCCCCGTCCAGCAAGGGAAGCTTGCCGTATTCCGGCCTCGAATCATCGATGGCCACCCACCCCTCTAGGCCACATTCCCAGTCATGCACTTCGCCCATTTCTACGTACTCGAGATCGTCGTCGTCGTACCATCCGTAGTCGGCGGAGCCGTACTCGGTGATATGCACGGTGGCGGCGTGCAGCGCGCACTGTGCCCGCTCCGCTGCTGTCGCCAGCGTGCGTGCGACAACTGCGTCCGTCCCTTTCAACGTCGCGAACGACAGCCCGGCCGTGCTGTAGTCGTGATCGAGCAGCCATACGATCTTGGCGCTGGACTGGGCCCGACGAGCCCACGCCCGCAGCGAGGTCGAGATGGTCTCGGCCTGTTCCGCGAAATCCGGAGCTCGCCCCAGTTTCGATGCCCCCGCCCCGGAGAGAACCAAATTGAACACCAGCGCGACGCGATGGCCTTCCAGGACCGGCCTCGTTTCGTGTGTGCAGTCGGCATAGAACGCGGCGAACGAGAGCACCGACGGATCGCTGACGCACATGTCGATGACCGACTCGCGGCCGCCGTGCCGAACCACCAATTCGCCACCGGCACCCTCGGTCGGGAGAGAGACGACCAATGTTCCGACCATGCCGACTTCCTTCTCGGTGTCGCGATGAGCCGTGAAGAAGCCGCCCGGCTCGTAGACCAGGAGCTTGTATGGGCGGGCATCCAGCCGCTCGGCGGGGCATCCGAGGCCTTCGGAGACCTTAGCCATGATGGTCTTGAACGACTCGGTCCAGCCCTGACCGCTCACGCCGAATTCCGAGCTGTCTATCTGCCAGCAGTCCCGCACCGAGGTGTCGAGCACGGTTTCGGGCCCCTTGCCGTAAGGGGCGCGTTCCGCCACGTCAAGCAATGCCCGGAGCTGCGCTTCCTGCACCGGAAAGGCAACCGTGCCAACCCGCTCGACTTGCAAAAGCGGCATTGGCGAGACCAGTTCGGAATGAACGCAGTAGTCCCCGGGCCGGTCGAGCGATTGCAGCAATTCTTCGATGTCTTTCTGTTCGGTGTTGTACTTGATGTTTGTGAATCCCATCTCAAACTCTCAAACCACAGCGGCAGCGTCCAGTCGCGAGGTCGGATTGTGTGCTCAAACAACCACGGATCCGCGCTCTTGGTGAAGGCCTGACCGCAGGCAAGTTGGGTACGAGCTTAGCAAGCGCTCTGCGGATGATCCGGGTGCCACGACCATGCGTCGAGACCGGACTCGAATGGCCATTCGTACCCAGCCAGGCTCGCGACTTCTTGGCCTGATCAAGAATTGCTCGAAGTTCCCGGCCGGCCAATGACAGCTCGTTGCTACGATGCTGGGGAAGTCCTCGATGCGAATCTGGAGAAGATCTCAGAAGAGTCTCGCCACGAGCCCGGATCGAGAAGATTCGGCGGATGCCGAGTTGAGCCCGGACGAAATTGAAAGTCTCCTGAACGATGCTGCGAACGGTGATCCAGTCGCTCAGTGCAAGGCAGGCCGGCGCTTTCTCCGGCACGGGGATGAACTCCAGGCCATGAACTTGTTCCGGCATTCCGCCTATCAGGGCCACGAGCCTGCCTGGTCGGAGATTGGGGCAATGTGTGGTAACGAAGGTGGCGTTCCCGGAACCAATGAAGATGTTGCGAAATGGTACATCCGCGTTGCCGACACGGGGAATCGCACTGCCCAGCTAGCCCTTGCGGGAATATACAGGGAGGGTCTCGGCGTCGAACCTGACCAAGTCGAGTCCACCCGATTGTATCGACTCTCGGCCGAGCAAGGCGACTTGGATGCACAGTTCCATCTAAGCCTCAGATACGAGGCCGGTAAGGGAGTGAGGGCCGATGCGGCGGAGGCCATGACTTGGTTGCGGAGGGCCGCTTCCAGCGGGCACCCCGATGCACGGGCGAGGTTGGATCGGAAGTCTTGCTATGGAATTGACCTCAAGGCAGATGTGGAGGAGCTCACCCGTTTGCTGACCGGACGTGCCAAACAAGGCGACCTCAATAAGATCAGCGCCATCGCGGAAGCATACTCTACCGGCAGCCCGTTCGGGGAGGACATTGAGAAGGCTGCGAAGTGGTTTCGGCGGATAACTGAACTGTCAACTGCCGAAGGCTTGCGGCTATATGCAAGAATCCTCGCCTCACAGGCCGATGAGACCGCTCACGTTGCTTTCCTTGCACACATCTACTTCTCGTTGGCCGCGGCTGCGGGCCACCAATCCGCGGCCAGCGAATCCAAGCTCTTGGAATCTCGAATCTCATCCCGAGACGTCAAGAAGTCGCGAGCCATCACGAGAATGTGCCGTCGGGCCGTGGACAGGAACAGGGGTTCACGCCGGCGCCACAGGAGGAGCAGGAGGAGCAGTGGGAGCTAGACACCGGACGAATCGGTTGCCGGCCCGGCACCGCGTCCCCGCATTAAGCTTGGGCGCTGCGTACGCAGCCCCTCGGCTCGACCGGCGGACTTTCGCCCGCGCCGGGTCCATAACGACATACGCGGGCCCACGCAACTGCTAGGTGCGACCATACGACTTCCCGATTGTTGTGGGGCTATGCCGCCGGAACGGGTTTTTGCCTAGCCGGCGGCAGCATCGCCCCGAGGGCAGGATCAGCAGGGTCACCGGCCATGTCGGCCCTGTCAATGTCGAAGTCGCCAGCAGTGAATGGGATCAGGCCTGCATCACGGGCACGCGATACTAAGTCTCATCGGCATCGGCTTCGCAACGGCGCGGTCGAGTGTGGTATGAGTACGCAGTTCGCCCAGGCGATTGGCCATTCGGAGCATGGGATCCGCAGCGCGTGCGACCACACGAGCCTCCACTTACGGGGCGGCGGAAGCCTGCAGGAAGGTCTGGAGTGACCCCAGGCAAGAAGACAGTGTTTATCGTCGCCGGCCCTAACGGTGCCGGGAAGACATCCTTCGCATTGGAGTACCTTCCGAACGAAGCAAGCTGCCTGACCTTCATTAACGCCGATCTCATCGCAGCGGGAATCAGTCCCTTCCGTCCGGAACCCGCGGCTATCCGGGCTGGCAGGGTGATGTTGCACCTGATCAGCGAGTACGTGACGAGGGGTGAGAGCTTCGCCTTCGAGACAACTCTCAGCGGGCGAACCTACGCTAACATGATCCCGCGCTGGCAGCAGCAGGGGTACTGGGTCAAGCTCTTCTTTCTGCGGTTGCCTAACCCTGAACTGGCCATCGACCGGGTCAGGCACCGGGTGCACGAGGGAGGACACAATGTTCCGGAATCGATTGTCCGTCGCCGATTTGACTCAGGTTGGCGGAATTTCGAGACGATTTACCGTAATCTCGTCGACGAATGGGCTGTATACGACAATTCCGGGGAGACACCGATACTCTTAGAAGAGGGGAGTCGATCATGACGAAGCAACGGAAAAACACAACTTCAAAGGGACCACCGGGATCCGACTCTGCATCAGCATTGGAGGCACTGCGAAGAGCAGCCGTAATTGCCCGCAGGAGAGCCATCGAAACCTCCGGATATGTAACAGTCTTCAGGGACGGCAAGATCGTACGCGACACTACTGTCGAACCTCCCGACTGCCCGTCCGAGCATAGCTGAGATGGCTGGTGTGCCACCTCAGATAGCTAGCGACCGGACATAGTTGATGCTGGAGGTTTCGAGCCAATGGGGGCTGCGGCTCACATTCGGTCTTGATGGTGCCGGATGGGCCTCCCGGAGACTGGGGGGCGAAACGATGGCGCGGACTGCCGTTTACACACATATCATGGTGATCGCATCTTCTGATACAGTTTGCTGGCTTTATTCAGGCGACGAGCCCGTTCGATGGCTTGCCCAATTGCCGCCAGGCGTATGTAGCCTTCCCACATGACCTTGTGGCCCGGGTGGGCATAGCGCTTGCGTTTGAAGTTGAGATACCCGCCCAGCATCGCCAGCGTCAGCACCGCCCGTCCGAGATTGTCCGGCGGTGCTTGCCGACGATCCTTGGCGAAATCCTCCAACGCCGCGATCTCGATCTCCGAGAAGAACGTCTCCGGCGGCAGTTCCGGCGTGTCCCGCCCCCATCAGCGTCATGGCCGCCAGCCGCCACGCGATCACCGCGTTGATCGTCACCGCCCGCTCAATCCGCTCCCCCCGCCGATGCCCCAGGTACTCCACCTTGCAGCCCGACTTCAGCACCCGGTGCCAGTCCTCGATCCGCCACCGCAGCCGGTACCACTCCAGCATCCGCTCCGCGTCCTGCCGCGTCTGTACCGGCAAACTCGTCAGCAGGAACCACTCCAGCCGTGCCACCCCCTCCGGCGCGTTCTCCTCCCGCACGTGCACCACGTTCAGCGGCACCGCGGCCCCCTGCCGGTCCGGGTCCCGCAACTGCACCGCCTGCCATCTCAGAGCCACCTCCGCCACGCGTTCCTCGCGCGCCGGTCGGCCCGGCTGCCCGCGGCTCGACCGCCGCGCGCTCTGCCGCGCCACGTGAATCTCCAAACGCCCCTGCGCGGCCCCCTGCCGCACCGCCTCGAACAGCTTCGGCACCCCCTTGCCCAACACCCGGTCGTGCTGGGCCCGCACCAGCAGGTCCACCGTCCTCAACCGCCGCTGCTCGGCGAAGATCGCGTACACGTCCCCTTCCCGGTCCAGCACCGCTACCGGCCGCACCCCTTGTAACTGCTGCGCCAGTTCCGCACACTCCCGCAACCCCCGGATCCAGCGCATCGTCTTGCGCTCCTCCAGCGGCTTGCCCTGCTCCGCCTGCCCGTCCGGCGCCTCGTACTGGATCTGCGGCACCCCCAACGGGATCCCCTCGCGCCTAGTGTTGTTTTCCACACTGATTCGTTGAATCGTCACGATCTTGAATCGGATTGTCTCGTGGCGGATCGGGTGGGAAAGCGGGTCAATCTGGTACGGAGAGCCGTGTCGTAGAACGAGAGCGGCGGTCGCGAAGCTGACCAGGCCGGGGCTCAAACGGAGGCACTGATCGCCGTCAGGGGCGGCGTGTGGCGTGGCCGAATTTCACAGCAACGAGTCCGTCCGCTACCAGTTCAATCCGCAATACCGCGGCATCGCGACAGGGCAGCCCTACTTCCGGGAGGTTGTCCTGCAAGGGGGCGGCGACGCGGTCGCTGCGGCAAGGTCTGTCCTGGAGCTCAACGAGGCGGACTATGCCTGGAACCTCCAGATCGAGCCCGAGATCCTGAACTCCCTCGAAGCCGGAGGCGGCGGAACGGTCGTATCGGCCTTCGCCACCTCAGTCGAGCGCCTCTTGCTGAATCAAACCAATCCGGATCCCAGCCTGGGCGATTTGCGATCCGAGTATGCGGACGGCACCAACCCCCACCCCTTCCTGACCGATCCGGTCGTCGGCCGGGCCCTCTCGCTGGCAATCGACCGCAGCGAACTGGTCCGGATCGGATATGGCGATCTCGCCGGACGCCCCACGTGCAATGTCTGGCCGGCCCCTCCTGAACAGGTGTCGACCAACAACGACGAGTGTCTCGCCCAAGACATTGAGTTGGCCGCACAGATCCTCGATGACGCCGGAATCGTGGATTCCGACGGGGACGGCGTGAGAGAGCGCGAAGGCGTGCCCCTGAGGGTGCTGTTCCAGACCTCGACGAACTCGGTTCGCCAAGCGACCCAAGAGCATATCAAGCGCTGGTGGGCGGAAATCGGCGTCGAGACCGAACTGAAGCATATCAGCGGCTCGGTGTTCTTCGGGGATGACCCCAACAGCCCGGACACCGCCGGAAAGTTCTTCGCAGATGTCCAGATGTACACCAACAGCAGTAGCGGCCCGGATCCGGAAAGCTATCTGGGGGCCTGGGTCACCGCCGAGATGCCGCGAGCGGCCAACTCGTTCCTCGGCCGGAACGTGCAGCGCTTCCAATCCGACGAATTCGATCGCCTCCATGGCGAACTCCGCAACACTGTCGACCAAGACAAACGCAACCAGCTCACGATCGAGCTCAACGACCTTCTCGTCGGGAGCTATTCGATCATCCCGCTCATCTACCGCGGACTAGCGTCAGCTCACGCCAAGGACATCGAGGGCGTCTGGATGAACGCCTGGGATTCGGAACTCTGGAACTTCGAAACCTGGAGGCGTCAAGAATAACCCATCGCAGCTGCCAGTGCCCACGATCCACGGTGGCCAACCGCCGGGTTCGGAATCCGTCGTTTTGGGACGCGCGTAGAACACCATGCTCGGCCAGGGTGCTGGACTGCCGCTGCCGCTCTCTTCGCACGTCCAACAGGCTCCGGACGTGCCGATCATGGAGAATTCGGTGAGGGCTAGCTCGCTTCCACAGGCCCTCCCAAGTGGAAGCTGAGCATCAGCGGCGCTGGGCCGGAACCATGATGCTCATGTGAAGAGAGTCAACTGTTCTCAGGAAACAATGGTCACTCCGCACTGCCGGGCCGCTGCCAACAGCGCTCGGTCGCGTGAGCCGAACGCCAGACTCCGGCGTAAGGCAACCTCAAGGTAGGTGGCATCGTACACGGAAAGCCCGTGTTGCTCGGCCAGTGTCGCGGTCCTTCCGAAGGAGCTACGAGGATCGTGCTGGTCGACAGTTAGAGCTAGAGCCGCCAATCCATCCAGGGCTTGCCGTCGCTCGGCAGGTGTGACCAACTTGCGACGTTGCGCGGCGAGCAGTCCGTTGGAAACCTCAAGGAACCAAAGTGGCGGGACGACAGCGACGGTGCCTGACTCGACAAGCTCGAGCAAGGCCTCCGACTCGGAAGTCGCCTGCCCAGGGTAAACCCAGGCAAACGCCATCGATGCGTCAAGGACGAACGCCGGGTTCATCGGCGTCCCTCCTCAATCAGGGACCTCACCTCTCCATCATCAAGGCCGTGTCCGGATCCTCGCCGCTCGGCAATGGTGCTGCGGAGTGCGCGAAGCGCAGCTACGGCTTGGCGAACATCCCGCAGGTCTCGGCCGTCTGCCGGACTGATCCGTGCGACCGGCTTGTCGTATCTGGTCACGACGATCTCCTCGCCCTTCGCCACGCGCTGGAGGATTGTGCCGAATCGAATCTTCGCCTCAAGCGCGGTCACCCTAGCACTCATAGCTTCTTTATGGACTACTGACTAGTCGGTGATTAGAATAACATACCGGGCTGATGTGGCCGCGTAGTAAGTCTTATGCCCGTGGTGGACGTGGGTCGCGCTGGAGCCACCTGCGTGTCTCACCGCCCTCCGACGCCGGCGCGGAGCGGCGCATGGCGCTGACCCGAATAACGTTGGCGCCAAGACCAGCACGGGCGGGAAGTGCAGTCGGTGTTCGGATGGACGACGCATCACCTCGACTCCCTTCGGATGCGGACGAAGGCGCTATGTTGCCGACGACTTGGAAACGGGGAAACCCAGTCCCTCTGAGATTGTGCGGATCGACCCGCTGATCAAGCGGCCCGGCGTCAGAAACGGCCTCGATTCCGGACCTGCCCATCAACCGGCGGCGGCCAGTGGTCAGCCGAACTGGATCGGCGGCCGCTTCATCCACTGCCCGCGGGTGAGATCCGGAAACTCCACGGGCCGGCTGCCGCTGGCCACCGATTGCTCACGCAGAATGAATTCGGAGGTGCGCAATTGGGCGACAAACGGCTGACGGCGAGGCTGGTGCACAGTGCGGCGCTACTGGCGGAATATCCGGGACGGGCAATCAGCGCGAACGCGCGCAGCGATGCGGCGGCGGCAGACGGGTATTACCGGCTGATCGAGCAGCCGGAGCAGACGGCGGTGACGACGGAGAGCATTCTGGCACCGCATCGCTGGCGGAGCATCCAGCGCATGCGCGGCCAGCGGACGGTGCTGTGCATCCAGGACGGCAACGACCCGAATTTCGCGACGCGGCCGGGCTCCGGCGGGTTGGCAGTGATCGGTCGCAACCAGACCCAGAGCAACAGCTTGGGGCTGCACTTGCAGCAGACGCTGGCGGTCAATAAGCTGATCGGCAGTTCACGGACGGACAGCCCATGCAAGCTGTAGCTCTTCTGGAACGCCGCCAATCGCTCGACCGCGGCCCGGATTCTTTCGGGGTCGCACCGTCGATACGGAATCAGTTCGGCCACTGGTCGATTGTGCTGATTGGATCTGTCGTTGTCGTTTAGAAGTGAGCCCTGTTTCCGTCGTTTAGAGATGGGCCCACGAGGGTGACAGGGGCACGGGCACACCCCTGCACCCCTCTCAGAGGGTAGGGAGAACTCGACGGTCGGCAAGCAGGTTTTCCGAGGCACGGTCCGCGCACGAACATCGCGACCGGAGCAATCAGATAGGGGCCGGTCAGGGCTTCGACAGCGAGAGCAAGTCGGAATTGAGTCAGTTTGATCGGTGTTCAACCCGCTCAGAAGAGGGTGGGTGTGTTGAGAGATAACCCAGAGGGCCCTCTACGCCTCCACCGTGTGAGGCTTCAAGCCGCTGGAGAATGTCCGTAAATCGGCGCGCAGGGATATTCGCGAATTCCAGGTACTCGTAAGCGTACCGATCCGCTTCACGCTCGAAGTCCCGGGAGTAGCCTGTCTGGACAAGGACCGTCGGAATCGAGGCCGCTAGCGAAGAAAGGGACGCCAGGTCTCCAGTGAAGGTAGCCAGCAACATTGCAGTCGCCGATGACTGCAAGAGCCGTCGCAGGGAATGGCGGTTTACGATATGACCGACTTCGTGACCAAGCACGCCGTCGAGTTCTTCGTGATTGGCGGATAGTTCGACGAGTTGATCCGTGATGACGATGATTCCGGATGGGAGAGCAAAGGCGTTTGCACCAACCCGCCTGCCGGAGCGGAACTCAAGACGAAACTGATGATCGCTCTGCGCATACTGAACAATCGGTCGAAACCGCTCCAGAATCGCGGTCTGCTCCTGCTCGGCTAGACCTGTCGGTTCGAAGTGGAATCGGTCCAAGAGCTTGAGACCGTTCGTACCGATGGCCTCATCCAGTTTGACCGGGATGGCTGCGGCAAGGTGCTTTGCGGCAATTGGGATGCTGATCGTCACAATGGCCCAACACACGCCGATGACGAAGACGACGGCCAAGGCAGAATATGCCCAGCGCCGTTCCAGCGCGTCGACGAGGGAGAACACACCGTGACGACCCCCAATTCGATCGAGTTCAGGAGAATTGGGAACGTCGATGCGGGCTCCGTCCCCCAGCAGGATGCTTCGATGGGTGTCCCCGAGCGCTTCGGATACGTCCACCGATCGAAGCGGGACCTCGAGCGTTTCTTCGAGCCCGAGGATTCGGATCGTCTCTGGTCCGAAGTGAACTTCGACCGTCTTGGGGGCCGATGTCTTGCCGTCAAGATAGGTGCCGCAAATCATGTTAGAACCCAACATCGAAGTCGAACATGTCAGCGAACTCCTCTGCGGTTGCAGCTTGTGCATGCACAGAATCTCCGATGAAACCGTCCAGGGATTCCGGAATTGCAAGCCTCGTGCACTCGATCTGATAGCGCGCAGCACGAACGGTCGCCCAAGGAATCAGGAACCCCAGCGAAATCACGATCGAGAGCAGATTGGACATGTAGATCCAAGTCAGCTCGCTTGCCCTCAACTCACAGGACAACCGGTTGTTTCCGATCGCCGCGTTCGAGAGCGTGTAGTTTGTCAGGCGGGACTGAAGGTAGGCGAATGCGGGAACGTAGCCCACCAAGATCACGATTCCCGAAATTACAAACGGAAGGATCACAGCTGCTTGCGGATCCGGTTGCGATCCCTGCCGAGAAAACACGGCAACGACAGCCAACGCGCCAGCCATGATGGATGCCGCGCCAAAGGTCAAGATGTAGATTCCGAGCGCTTTCAGGTAGATCGTGAAAAATTCACCTGGTGCGCCGCTGAAGCGAAAGCGCGCCTTGCCAAAGGCCGTATTGCCAATTATGAATTCACGCCGCTTGCAGTCCAATAGTGGGTACGCAAGGCCCACGGTAATAGCTGCCAGCAGTCCGTACGACCCCAGAACCTTGTAGGCTTCCTTTGAACGTCCCGCAAAGTCAAAACGAAGGTTTCGATAGGACGTGTTCCGGAGATTGAAGATTTGCGACCGAACAATGACCCAGGGCAATGACAAGGCGATCAACACTAGCAGCACGTACTGGGCTCGCGCGGGCAAGAAATAGTTCGAACCGAGATACAACGCGAGTAAAGGTACGACGATCAACCGTCCCTTCAGTATCTTGACTGGATTCGCGTGAAAGTCGAAGTTATGCCCATCGAGCGTTGTGTTGAGGTAGAAGTACTTCTTGCGGCGGACCTTGCCCCACGCGGAGTAGATGCCTAGCGTGACGATGGACAGGAGCAGATTGACGATCCAGACCCTGAAATATTCCGAACTGTTCCCTCTAAATTGCAGTCTCTGAGTATCCATCGCGTTGTCCTACAAAGCCTCGGATGAGCGAGATCGGCTCGTGATGGTTCCGGCGGCAGCGGTTGCACGGAAAACCAGCCGGCGGGATTGCGGAAGCCGTCGCACCCCCTCCGAACTACCGACCAAGGCAATTGGATTGTAGCGGACAGGGGCAAAGCCCATGCCCTGATCCACCCGAAGCGCTAATTTCTGCAGACGGTCTGGCGTTACCTCTTCCAAGACTCCTTGCGACCTGCCTGCCCGGATTCACCAGCAGCCGCCCCTGCGCGCCGGGGCGGAGTTGCCGCGGTCGAATTCGCTGGGCGATCCAAATCCCAGTATGACTGGCGCAGACGCTGCGTTGCGGGGAATCGGATCCGGAGATGTCGGCCGCTTTCGCCACCGCAGAGACAATAGCAATCGTGGCACTTCACGGAGGCCCATCCGTTGGATCGAAGTCTCTCGCAAGTGATTGACGAGTTACAGCTTATGGGTCAAAGTCCCCCCCTTGACTCGACACTGGTGAACTTGCCATGCCGTTGCCGGTTCCGATTGGAACGACCCCCTTGGACAATCGTTACGCTCAGAGCTCTCATTGCTGCAGCGCTTGGTGTCTTGGGCCAAGTCATCCGCCGGTCTCCGAGGGCGGTTTGGCCAGTCCGGAGCCGTCCGGCTGGACCGCCAAGGCTTGGCGTTCCATTCCGCTTTTCCTTGCGCCGACCCCATCGGTCCTTTGGCCGCAACAGCAACGACGATTCGCGGGCGGTCCCAAGAAGCCCCGTCGGTCCATGTGCTCGTTCATGGCTGCTTCTCCTCTCGGTTCCAACCCGTTCGTTGGCTCGTTCCACGTCAGCCGCCAGCAGCGGCCAGGGGTCAGCCGAACTGGATCGGCGAGCGCTCCATCCACTGCCTGCGGGTGAAATCCGGGAACTCCACGGGCCGGCTACCGCTGGCGACCGATTGCTCGCTGAGCGGCGAAATTACGCTAGACGTGACCGAATCGTACACGTCGAAATAGGGAGCCGTCCCGGCCCGCAACGCCTCGATCAGCAAGTGCCAAGTGAGTGGCGTCTTCATGCTGCGACCTCCATACCCGCGCAGCGCGGGCCGCTCCGGCGGGTCGTAACGGTCAAGCAACGGGTGACGGTACTCCTCCATGTAGCGGGCGGCGTCCTCCCACTGATGGCTCTCGGGACTGATCCCGTCGAGATAGATTCTGGGCCCGCCCATGTCGCGACCATCGAAGAACACGCCGTCGGTTCCCTGGACCCGGGTGAACTCCCGTGGATGAGGGGTATTGGTATCGAAGTTCAGCGTCACCAGCTTGCCGTCCGCGGTCCGGATCAGAGTGGCGTTGTAGTCGCCTTGCGCCATCTGGCGGGTGGCCAGCGGATGCTCTTGGCCGTAGCGGGACGCCGCATATTCGTTCAGTGTCGCGGCCCGAGAACTGACCGAGACGAGTTCTGCGAAGCGATCCCCATGGTTGATGTCCATCGCCGGCATGATGCGGTTCATCGGGTGGTCCGGGTACAGGTTGCCGTTGCGATCGATGGCGTGCTGCAGCCGCCAGGGCTCGCTGCCACCCGGAAATTTCACCCGCCGCAGGTCGTGCACGTACCCGCTCTCGGCATGCAGGACGTCCCCCAGCACGCCTTGGCGGATCATGTTGAGCAACGTCAGGTACATGCCGTCGCCAACCTCCAGCAGCACCTGCTCCAGCGCCAGTGTCGACCACTTCCCAGTCTGCTCGTAGGCTTCGACCAGGCTCCAGGCATCGTCCACCGTCAGGACGATCGGCACTTCGCTGACGGCGTGCTTGTCGTGGCGATTGGCGGCGAGGCAAACCGGGGCGTGCCAGCGCCAGGATGTCGCGCAAATCACGCAGTCAAGGTCTTCCTCGGCGCAGAGGCGTTCGAAGTCCCGCTCTCCGCGACCGTAACGCTTCGGTGCCGGACGTCCTGACTGTTCGATCCAGCCCGCGGCCCGTTCCAGGCGATCCGGCTGGATTTCGCACACGGCCGGAACCTCGACTCCCTCGATCCCCAGGGCGGCGTCGAGGTGGTAAGAGCCTCGTCCTCCGATGCCTACGAAGCCCAGCCGAACGCGCGTGGCGGCACTGGCCTGCGTCGGCGCCACCGCGGACGAAGCGATGCCCGCACTCGCAGCGGCGGCTGACCGGGAGACACTGCCGCGGATGGATCCGTTCCTGTCTTGGCTCATCGACTCCTCTCCTGAACCACCGTTGGCGGAGAACGGCGCCAATCCATCCCCTGCCGGGCGGATTCGATTCGAATTGGTCATACCCTGGGCCGTCGCGGCCGACACCGGCGCATCGGACTAGCCACTTGTGCGTTCGTACGCCACCTCGACAGGAAGCCGCTCCTTCCATTTCCCCTTTGTGAAGTCCGGAAATTCCACCGGCTCGCTGCGGTTGGCCACCGACATCTCGCTGAGTGGCGAAATCACGCTCGACGTGACCGAATCGTACACGTCAAAGTCCGTCACCCGCTGTTCAACGAGCGCCTCGAACAGCCGGTGCCAACTCAGGGGCGTTGTCTGCTGCCCTCCACCGTGTCCGCGGATCGCCGTTCGGGGAGTTGGCGTGTACTCCCTCTCTATCGGGTGCTGGTACTCCTCCATGTATTCTTCCGCCGGCTCCCACTGGTGGTCCGGACTCACCCCGTCCAAGTAGATGAATTGACCGATTCCACGGCTGTAGAACAGCACGCCCCTCGTTCCCTGAATTCGTGTGAACTCCCGCGGATGCGGGGTGTTCGTGTCGAAGTTCACCGTGTAGAGCTTGCCCCCGACCGTCCGCAGTAGAGTGCAGTTGTAGTCCCCCTGCTTCATCTCCTTGGTCGCGTACGGATGGTCCGGACCGTAGAACAAGTCGGCGTAGCGGTTTAGCATCACCGCCTTCGAACTCATCGAAACCAGGAATTCGAAGCGGTCGCTGTGGTTAATGTCCATCACTGGCATCAAACGGCAGGTCGGGTGGTCCGGATACAGATTGCCGTTGCGGTCCACCGAGTGCTGGAGCCGCCACGGCTCGCGCTCCGGATCGAACTTCACCAGCCGCAGATCGTGCACGTAGCCGCTCTCGGTGTGGATGATGTCGCCCAGCACCCCCTGATGCACCATGTTCGTCAACGTCGAATGCACGCCCTTGAAACCCAGCGCGGCCCACTTGCCGGTCTGTTCGTGGGTTTCCACAATCTCCCAGGCCTCGTCCAGAGTCTGGATCAGGGGCACTTCCGAGACCGCGTGCTTGCCATTGCGCATGGCCGCCAGCAGGATCGGAGCGTGCCACTTCCACGAGGTCGAGCAGATGATGCAGTCCAGGTCCTCCTGCTCGCACATGCGCTCGAAGTCGGTGCGGGTCTTGCCATACAGCCGCGGCGAGGGCTTGCCGGCCTCCTCGATCCAGGTCTTGGCGCGGTGCAGAACGGAAGGGTTGATGTCGCACACGGCCGGGACCTCAATGCCGTCCATGCCAAGAGCGATGTCGAGGTGGTACGAACCGCGGTCCCCGACCCCGACAAATCCGAGCCGCACGGGCCGCGTGAGCCGCTGCCCCGCAGCTGATTGCGCAGCCGCGGGCGAAGCCGCCAGAGCGGCACCCGACATCCCGAGAAAGTCACGTCGGTGGAGGCGATCGGCCATGTTGCAGCTCCTGGAGGTTTCCTGGGTGGAAACGCCTTAATTCTATCCCCGGCCAGCGCCTCTACGGTCTGTGCCAACACGGGATCTGTCGGAATCTCGAAGCACACTCCCACATGGCGGCACGGAACCGTGCATCGATCTCATCGGGGTGTTGTCTCGAATCGGAGGAGGTGTTCCTGCAGTTCTGTCGCATCCGGCTGCGCTTCGCACCCGCCCAGACCACGCGTCGAGAGGCTCCCACACACCACTCCGCAGCGCAGTGCCTTGGCGAGGCCCCAGCCGCGCAGCCAAGCGTGCAGGAATCCTGCATTGAAGGAGTCCCCTGCCCCAGTCGTGTCAACGACCTCAACTTTCATCGCCGGAACCCGCTCGATCACACCGCTTGCACCCAGCGCAGCGGATCCGCAGGCACCGAGCTTGACGACCGCAATCGTGGAATCGGATGTGAGCTGGCCCAGGCCCTGCTCAATGTCCGCGGTGCCGGTAGTCAGTTCCAGTTCGACCTTGTTGAGGAGCAGCACGCTCGCCTGGGGGAAGACGTCTCGGATCCCGTCACCCCATTCGTTGTATGGATCGTGGCCAGGATCGAACGAGGTCGTCAGTCCGAGCGCCCGGGCGCGGCGGAAGAGACTGGGCAGGCCGGGTCTCAGCCCTCGCTGCAGGAAGTAGGCAGAAACATGAAGATGAGTGCATTGAGCCAGCACGCCCTCAGTGACGTCATCGGCGCGCAGTCCTTCCATGGCACCCGGGTAGGTAACCAGGGCCCGGTCCCGATCGCTGATCGAGACAGTCAGGCCCGTTTGCAATGAGGGGTCCGTCCTCACGAGGCCAACGTCAACCCCGGCGGCAGCCAGCTGTTCCACGCAGAACCTTCCGAATTCGTCGTCACCCGCCGTGCCCAGGAACGCAACGTCGTTGCCCAACTTGGCCATGCCCGAAGCGCAGATCGCCGAGGAACTTCCCAGCCTCAAGGCAAAATCGCGCGCCACGACCTCGCGTCCCGGCTCCGGGGCGGCGGTCAGGGAGGCGAGGACAAGGTCGGGATTCAGCTCCCCTGCAACCAACACCCTCATGCGTCAGGCCTGGTGGAGCCGGAATTCGGGAACGACCCTGCTGATTGCACCGCTTCCCGAGGGCTGGTCCGGCTGAAGGCCCTCTTGCAGGCATCGGAAGAACCCCAGGAGTTGCCCCACTACGGTGCCCCCGATCGCTGCCCACTCGTCGGGTATTCCCGCCAAGCCCGGCGGATCCACCAGCAAGTCCCCGTCCGACAACAGCTCGCGAGGAATCTCCCGCCCGACCGCCACAACCATCCCCCCGAGGCCCTTGTCCCGGATTTCCCGCAGCACGTCGAGCTGGTACGCACGCTTCGCCGGTTCGCCGGAAACCAACAGCAATAGAAGACAGTCCTGCCGCAATGCGCACATCGGCCCGTGCCTGAAGCCAAGCCAGGATTCTGCCTGCGTGGATACACGGCCGTCGGTCATCTCCAGCATCTTCAAGGCAGATTCCCGAGCCGTCCCGAACTGCCCTCCGCTTCCCAGCGCAATCATGCGGGCAAACGGCCTCCGGGCAATCGATTCAAGACGGTCCAGCCAGCCTTCCAACAGATCCAGCCCGACGCCAACCAACGTCTCAGCATGTTGAAGATAGGTCATCGGGGACTGCGCGTAGCCCAGGGCCAACCCCGCCAGCGCCAGGTTGGTGAAGCTGCTCGTCATGACGAGACTCTTGTCGCACGTTCTTGGATCGAGAACATCGACAGTGACGCGCTGCTCGACTCCGGCTCCCCACTGCCGCGCCACCATGCCGCTTGGGTTGCAGGTCACGACAAGGTGTTCGATGGAGGGCTCCTGCTCAAGGCAGGATGCGATGAGTGCGGTGCTTTCCGGGCTGCTCCCGGATCGCGCAAACGAGACGAGCATCAGCGGGCGCTGGAGGGGCAGCAACTCTCCTCTGGCAAGCAGCAACTCCCCGCTCCCAAAGGCCTGGGCGGAGCGGCCAGTACCGCGCTGGATCGCTGGGGCAATGCATTCGCCAACATAGTGCGAGCTTCCCGACCCGGTCAACGCTACGCACTCGTTCCGCCGGATCTGCTCAAGGCGCCGTCCGGCGAGCGACGCGGAGAACTCGGCAGTCTGCCGCCAAAGCTCGGGTTGCTGGAAGATCTCGGTGAGCGTATGACGCCAACCTTGCTGGCGGGGGTCATGACTCAAGGTGTCGAATAGGCGATTCTGTGCGGTCGACGTCACACTCTTGCCTTCGCTCCTCGATCACGGTGGAATACGGGAGGCCCCAATCACGGATCGGAATTGAAGGCCGAAGTGTAGCAAAGGGGAAACAGTGATCCAGTCTATTCCGCGAACGCGACAGGCAGTCCGTTCTGGCTGCAATTGGGGCATATGGTGCGCAATGAGTTCCGCTCTCAAGCGAGTCCCGAGTCAATCGAGGCGGGTTGGACCGGCGGCTGCGCTGGGTACGCCTTGCTCCCGCACCTGAGAATCTGACCGCCACCCGTGTCGGCGGGACCGCCGTGCTACCGTGCGGAATTCAAGAGCAGGCCAGGAACTGCAGGGGAGACTAATGCCGGTACCAGGTGGCGGTTCTTGAATCCCGTTCCTTGCGGGTTGATCTCTCAACATATGCCAGGCGAATCACGAGCACTGGTCGTCCATAGCGGGGGCCCGACCGCAGTCCTGAACGCTAGCCTCGCCGGAATCATCGAAGCGTGGACCGATGCCCCGGGGAAGAGCTCCTTGTTCGGAGCACGCTTCGGGGTTGAGGGCATGGTCGCTGGCGATTGGATCGACTTGTCGGGCGCGGACGCAAAGAGGGTCCGGGCCCTGCGCAGCGCTCCCGGTTCCGCGATCGGGTCTAGCCGGATGAGACTCAGCGAAGCCGCAGCCGAAAAACTGCTTGTCGAACTTCGCCGAAAGCGCGTTGACTGCCTCTTCTACACAGGGGGCAACGGCTCGATGGGAACCGCCAGGATGCTGGCTCAACTCGCCGAACGAGAATTTCCCGACCTCCGCGTCATCGGTGTTCCCAAGACCGTCGATAACGACCTGATGGTCACCGATCACTCACCCGGGTTCGGATCAGCTGCAAGGTTCTATGCCTTGGCCACACGCGACATCGGAGAGGACAACCGAGCCCTGCGCTCCCCCGTGACCGTCGTCGAGACGATCGGACGCAATGCAGGATGGGTGGCCGGAGCAACAGCGTTGGCACGGCAGGACCCAGACGACGCCCCCCACCTCATCTATCTTCCCGAGCGCCCGCCGACGATGGAGACGATCTGCCAGGATGTGACAAGCCGAGTCGAGCGGCTGGGTCGAGCCGTCGTCGTAACCTGTGAGGGCCTGCGCGACCCGGAAGGAATGCCGTTCGGTGCAGCACTCGACCGGGCCGGGAGCGCCCAGCACGAGTTGGCGCAAAACCTCGGCCACGTACTGGCACAGGGGATTTCCGTCATGACGGGCCTGCGAGCGCGATCCGAAAAGCCGGGCCTGCTGGGCCGGTCGTGCTCGTTCGCGGTTTCAGCCATCGACGCTGAGGAGTCCTACAGGTGCGGAAGGGCTGCCGTCGAGGCCGCAGTTGCTGGATCCGCCGGTGTGATGGTTGCGCTGCGACGCGTCTCGTCTGACCCGTACCGCTACGAGACGTTCCAGACCTCGCTGGCATCCGTTGCGAACGCGGAACGACTTGTACCCGATACCTGGATCGCTCCTTCCGGGTCGGACGTGGCCCCAGAGTTCGTCCGATACGTGAGCCCCTTGGCAACTCCAATCCAGGACCGTTGCCGGTTCGGGGCAATCTGACTCACCCCACAGCCAGACCTGGTCTTTTCCTCGGATCAGGGCTGACAGAAAGACCAAGCTGGTGTCGCGTCTCTGGGATCTGGGTGTACAATCTTCCCCCAAACGAGACCTCTTGAGGGCGCTTAGGAACCGGTTGTCCGATGGGACCCGGTAGGCCACTCGGTAACCCCAGTCCTTGGGGCACCGCAGTCGGCGCCGTGCAACGTTCGATCGCCGAGGCCATGCGAACGGCGCTCCCCCGCCGCCCTAGAGGCACCCAAACAGATCAGGAGGCAACCCTCATGTCCCAATCTCGTCGTGCATTCCTTCGAGCAGGAGCCGCGGCAGGCGTACTCTCGTCGGCCTGCTCGCAACCGCAACCGGGGGCCGGCGAAGAAACCGCGCCCGCCGCCCAACTGGCCCTCGCCGACTACCAGCCAAAGAGCATGCTCGTGGTCGAAGAGAATGCGGTCTCATCCGCGCGCTATCCGGCAATCGACATGCACACCCATGTCTCGTCGGTGTTCCGGCGAACGCCGGGTCCGGACGATGCGCTGCAAGGAACCGCCGCCGAGCGATTGGACCAGATCAGCCAATGGATGGACGAGCTCAATCTCCAGACACTGGTCAACCTGACCGGCGGGACCGGGGAACAACTCCAGCACACCGTCACCGAGATGGTGCAGAAACACCCGGGCCAACTGATCACCTGTACGGTCCCCACCTATGCCCGGCTCAACGAGCCTGGTTACCCCGAGTGGCAGGCAGAGGAGTTGTCCCGCGCCAAGGAGCACGGCGCCATAGGACTGAAGATCTTGAAGACGCTGGGGCTGTACCTACGCGAAGGTGGTCTTGGCGACTCCGAGCGGGAGGCAGACCAGCAGGGGCCGCTGGTCAAGATCGATGATCCGCGCTTCGACCCGATGTGGGATGCCGCCGGCCAACTCGGGTTCCCGGTCTTCATCCACGTGGCTGACCCGGATGCCTTCTTCATCCCGACCGACCGCTTCAACGAGCGGTGGGAGGAACTGGGCAATCACCCCGACTGGTCCTTCTACGGACAGGACTTCCCGCCAAAGGCGGATTTGCTCGCTGCCCGCAACCGGGTCATCAAGCGGCATCCGAACACCACGTTCATCGGTCTGCACGTGGCGAATCGTCCGGAGAATCTCGACGAGGTCTCATCGTGGCTGGACGCCTACCCCAACCTGCACGTTGAAATTGGAGCTCGACTGGGCGAACTCGGCCGCCAGCCGCGACGGGCGCGGAAGTTCTTTGAGGACTTCGCGGATCGCGTCTTGTTCGGGACCGATGCATCGCCAAACGGAACGACCGTACCGCAGCAAGACTTGGAACCCGAGATGTTCCGCTGCTATTTCCGATTCCTGGAGACCGTCGACGAGTACTTCGACTACTCGCCCGCACCCACTCCCCCGCAAGGCCGATGGAAGATCTATGGCATCGGCCTGCCCGACGAGATTCTCAAGAAGGTATATCACGACAATGCCGCAAGGATTCTTGGACTGCCGTTGGCGTAGCCCGCGCCCCGGTCTCGAACTACGGCGTTCAACCAACTCACGACCCGCGCACTGTAGGGCAACTCGCACTCGTCTGGCCGACGAATTGGAATGACACGCCAGCTCATCCTGTCTTCCCTGCTCCACTCGCAGGTTCTGATGCTCGATCGCCACTTCCGGCAACTCTTCGCGGAATCCCCATTGGGGTCATCTCTACGTGCGTACCGCGAAGTCACCGGCCCAGATCTTCTTGCACGGTACCTCCGGGAACTTCAGCAAGATGTTCACATTGGCCGCAACAGAGTGGAAGTTCTCGAATAGCTCCAACTGGCTCTCCCGGTATCTGAGGCCCCTGGGGACGATCTCGTTCCTCATCACGATGACCATCACGGCAGCCACACTGACACTTTCAATGTCACCGCAGATCTTCACTGTTGGATGCACAAGCGACGTGGCAATTTGACTAATCGATATCATCCCGTTTGCAATCCGGGCGGGGCCGGCGGCGAGGCCCCTGCATCAATGCCCGATAATTGCCGACGGTGTGCTCACTGATGAAGCATTCGGACCGAAGAAGACCGAGATCCCGGCATCCGATTGGGCCCTTGGGCGCGGTCGAGCCGGTACCCTCGTGTCCAACGGAGTGAAGATCGCCGGTTCACGTGGAGTTGCCGTTGTCGGACGCCGCCACGGGTCGGTGCAGTACTACGGAGCACGGTGGGCGCAATGATCGTGGTGGCAGACTTGATGCCGATGCCGTTGTCCTGAGGAACTAGATTCGCCAGGACGCCCTCGGTGCATGCGTCCAGCACGGTGATTGTGCGGAAGGACCGGTCGTTGTGGATACCGTGGTGAGCGAAGTCATCATCTTGACATCAACTAGTTAGCACATCATGATGTCTAGATGAGGACGACATTGACTCTTGACGACGATGTGGCGGACTACTTGAAGGCGCAGAGTCGCCTGCATGGCAGGCCATTCAAGCAGGTGGTGAACGACGTCTTGCGACGCGGCATGGCACCCAGACGACAGGGGCTGGAACCGCCGACGTTTCGGGTCGTTCCCAATCGCAGCGGGCTGGTCCCGGGTGTCGATCCGCTCAGACTCAACCAACTGAACGATCAACTGGAGGCGGAGGACTTCGCCGCGGAGAGCGGGCGGTGATCGTGCCGGACACCAACCTGCTGGTCTATGCCTACAACACTGGCACACCACTTCACGAGGCAGCTCGCGAGTGGTGGGAAGGCCTGGTCAACGGTGCGGAGAGAGTCGGCGTGCCGTGGGTGGTATCGACTGGATTCATACGACTGATGACGCATCCTCGGGTACTGACGTCTCCCATATCCTCGGCCGAAGCGGTCGATCACGTAAGGAACTGGTTTCGGTACGGGCATGTTGCGCCGATCAATCCTGGCAGCGAGCACCTGACGCATGTCCAGCGGAATCTCGATGCTGCCGGAGTCGGCGCCAGCCTTGTAACTGACGCTCACATCGCGGCACTAGCCATCGAGTACCAGGCAGAGGTCCATTCCAACGACTCCGATTTCAACCGGTTCCCCGGTCTGCGGTGGCGCAACCCGCTCTGACCTGACCATGGCTCCGAACCGGGCTGGTGCTGCTAACTCGGACTGTCTGGGGAGTCAACTTGTATTCCGCGCACGTCGGGACAGCAGCAACCTCTCTTAAGAAACAACTGCTACTCCGCCCTGCCGGGCAATTGCCTGCAAGATTAGCGCCCCGAATCGCCGGCAGTCACTCGCGAAAGGCGCCAGAGACTCCACATCAAGTCGTCCCCACCCAGGTAGGAACTGTAAAACTCCGGGAACGGGGAGCCGTCCAGGAGCTCGGGACCCCGGTCAATCGAGCGTGGCAGGGGGGAATCGCCGGGGAGGAACAGGTCGACCGCTTCCCGTGCCCGGGCATTGGCAGCATCGAGGTACGTGCGGGCCCGTGGTCCCTGTGTGATTGACCACGCCAGCAGGAGCACTTCGATGGCATCGGCGGACTGCTCGGGAATCCGGCCCGCCTGCGTGACGTCGGCAACCTCCTCGCCCAAAGTCCTGGGCGGAATAGGCTTGAGGTAACGATCCGCAGTTCGCAAGAAGTTCTGCACGTAAGTCGGGCCAGCAGCGTGATTCGCTTGGGCCCGGCGAATGGCATCGAGTGGATGGATGTACCGCCAGGACATCGCGATCGCCTGGTCCTGCCGAGCGGCCAGCTGTCGCATGCGGTTCGAGAGTCTCGGCAGACGCCTTTCCAGACGCTCCGCAGCTGCCTCGAGGTCGACTGCCAGCGACGCCACTTGACGGGGGTTGAAGAAGAAAGTCTGTTTCTCGAGATAGGCCGCGAACCCATGCTCGTCGGTCTGCCGCTCAAGGGCGGTGATGAACCTCTCTAGGCGGGGCAACATGAACCTGGGGAATTCGTCATCGACGGTAGTTGCCAGCGCGGTCGACCAGAGGTCGATGTAGTAGCCGCCATGCCTCGGGAACATCCCGAACTCGGCCCATTCGGCCTCGGCGGGCCGGGAGAAGCTGAACAGGGGGGTGTGCCGGCCGTACCGCAGGCGCTCGCCGGTCTCGTTCACGCCCCCGATCCACAGCCTCCGGCTAAGATTCTCCAGAACGGTCCATTCACTTGGCTGGGGCTTGGGTTGCAGGACCATGAAGCGGTCCCAGAGAGGCCACCTGCTGTCGAACTCGTGTTTTCCGTCGAAGGCGTAGCCGTAGTCGGCTCGCTCCCGGCGGAAATCCCAGCCCGAATGCTCGCCCCAGGGGAGCAGCCCGTTATGCAACGGGGCATTCGCCAGAAACCAGGACAGCGACGCATCGGCAGCCTCCGCGTAGCGAGTATCGCCGGTATCGCGACTGATCTCGTAGAGCAGTTGGTAGAGCCCGGCATCGGCCGCGACGTCCCCGCCCCGGTAGGTGATCTTGTGAGCACGATTGTTGCCCTTGTAGATGTTGGGAAGGTTCTGCACGTGCATCCGGTTCACGCCGCGAGATTCGACCGGGAACACCGCGTCGGGCAAGAGTTCGGCTGGACTCGCCCGCAGCAGCATCGAAGCGAACTGTGGGCTGTGCTCGCGGCCCCAGCGGTCTGTCCCCTGGGTGATCATCGCGTCGGCAAAGCGGCGCGCTAGCTCGGCATAGCCTGGCTCTGCGGCGGGCAGGACGGGAGCCTGCGCCAGAATCGCAAGGAGTGTCATCAGGCGCGTCATCTCGGGGCGATCTCCAGACTCCATTCAATGGCTCTCTCATGCTAGCTGCTCACAATACCGGCATTTCTCGCCAAGCCGGGGGTCGCCTCGACGAAAGCTCCAAGAGGGGACGGGCAACACAACTCGTGCGGAGTACCCCGCAGCTGGCCCGGGCCTACCGACTCCGCGGAATGAACTCGACGGACTCCGGATTGAAGGCACCCAAATCCGGCCGCTCGGTTTCGACCCCCGCGGGGGGCACCTCCAGCTTTGCGGTCCACACGATTCCGTTCAGGATGAACCGGCGCAAGTCGTCGTTGCTCCAGTTCTTGTAGAAGTGTGGCATCACGATACCGAAGCCGCGTCCCCCGTCGGTCCTCTCAACACCCCACGCGACGATCTCACTCATCGGAGAATCGGGCGGAAGCATCGATGTCGCCAGGGCCGTCACGTTCGGCGCTAGGCGATTGCCGGGACCACCGAAGTAGTTATTGATGTAGGGTTCGTCGTGGAGGGTGAAGCTATTCCATCCGCGCGAGACGGGGTGGTCGGGAGCAGCGACCTCGATCCTGGCTTCGGGGTAAACCCTTGCGATCGATTGGTGGTGAGGACACGAGCGATTGGCGAAGTAGCCGCCCATCCAGCGCAAGAGGGGATGATCCCCGTCGGGCTTGACGTCCCCGCCGAGGAGTCCCGTCGCGTAGTGCAAGCACACGATTCCGCATCCGCGGTCCATCATCTCCGCGAGGTCTGCGAGGTTGCGTGCAGGGTTCTCGAAGCGATTGGCCGGGAACGTGTCGCCAATGAAGACCACTGTCGACGCCGAGTCGCGCAACGCCTTGTCCTGCGGCCATTCGTAGACGAGGTCCGTCCGGACGCCGGCAACGTTTCTCGTCTCTTGGAGGGCAGCTTGCAGTAGGCGTCCGCCGGCGGCAGCCTCGTGCGAGCCGGGCGGATGCTTGCTCGGACCCACGACGACCAAGATTCGGGTCTCATCGGCCGCTTGAAGGAGCGGACCCGCGATTGCGAAGAGGATCAAGTACACCAAGCCAGGAATCATCGCGCAAATCCTACCATCAATCTGTCAAATTCGGGAGCCGTAGCATTCGGGTGATCTTGTCTCGATCCGTCAAGTGGGAGGTCGAATCAGGGAGCAACGAGTGCCCCGGGGGCGCTCCGGGTCGGTAAGGCGCACGGGCTGCTCACTTCTCACTGCTCGAACGGGAATGTGCTGGAGGCTCCGTCCGTGGACGGCGAGAAACACGGCACACAGGTCTGGCGGTCGCCGAACGGGGAGGTCTACGGTACATTGGGGTCTGCGCCGAAGAGCAGGAATAGGACCCTCGCTTTCGGTGCCCATGGCGCCGACCAGTCAAGGCGGCAAGACCACCAGCTGGGTGCGTGAACCGGTACCCGAATCGGTCAAGCGCAAGATCGGAAGGAAAAGTATGTCAAGATTCTACGGTTTCTTGGTCGGGTTGGCCCTTGTTGCCACTTCGACCGTGCCCGCGGCGGCAAGCAGCCACGCTAGCTGCTCGGATCACAGGATCTCCGCGAAGGCTGTCGCCACGACCGGCGACATCCGGGCGTTCGTGCGGTGCGCGGCCGAATACGTGCTCGAGCACGGCACTGAGGAAGCACGGCGAGCGTTCAACGAGGACGAGCGCTGGCACTACGGACCGGTATACGTCTTCGTCGACGGCCTCGCGGAATCCGGGGAGGATTCGGTGACCTTTGTGTTCCCTCCGGACCCCTCGCGCGAAGGCAGCCCATGGGGGACATCGATTGACAGCTTCGGAACGGACTATTTCTTCGAGTTGCACCGCATCCTGTCAGTCGTGGATTCCGGTTGGATCTACTACGCCTTTACCAATCCAGCGACAGGACGCGACGAGCCGAAGAGTTCCTACGTGATGGAAATCGATTGGGACGGCAACCGAGCGGCGATCGGGGCCGGCCTCTACGCAAGCGACCTGCCAGGCACGTGCAACGACGACGAAGTGAACGCCGCCACCCTTTCCGCCGAGCCAACCGATAGGAATCTGCAGGGCCTCGTCCGGTGTGCCGCGCTAATGGTGGAGTCGGAAGGCTATTTCGCCCGGCACCAACTCGAAGGGAATCCGCAGTGGAGCGATGGCTCGAGCTATGTGTTCGTGATGGACATGATGGGCAACCAAGTGATGTCCTCCAGCAGGGTGCGGCTGAACGGGAACGCGCTTCATGAATGGGGTGGAGGAAACCGGCCCGCCGCTCTCGGAGGTCGCGACGTGGTGTCGATCGGGGACTCCTTCGGGGAATCGTTCACCTATTACCAGAGCTTCAATCCGCTCATCGGTCGGCGGCAGCAAAAGGTTGGCATGCTCAAGCGCGTGGTGGCGCAGGGCGTGCCTGTACTGGTCGGGTCCGGTTACTACGTAACGCCGGAACGATCGGAGGCACGCGGGGATTGCTCCGACAACATCATCACGGCCGCCGCAGTTCGAACGCGGAGAGACATCCGGGCGTTGGTGAATTGCGCGGCGGAGTATATAGCGGCTAATGGCCCGGAGGAAGCGTACCGGTCATTTCACGAAGACCAGCGGTGGGATGATCGGGCGCATTACGTATGGGTGCGGTTGCTCGAACAGGCAGGGGAAAGATCACGGCTTGTTGCGTACCCGCCGGACCGGAGCCGCGAGGGGATTCCTGGAGCGTCAATCCATGAGGTCTCGGAGAGTCTGTTTGCCGACACCTTACGGGAGGTGCACCGCATCGCCGAAGCCGTTGGCGAGGGCTGGATTCATCACAACTTCATCAATCGCGAAACCGGTACGGTCGAGCCAAAGAGTTCGTACATCATCGAGACCGAGTGGAACGGGCACCGCGCGGTCGTGGGTGCTGGAATATTGGAGCAGGACCTGCCGGGCACATGCCATCGGGAGCAGGTGAATGCGGCCTCTCTCGAGGCCAACCCGAGCGAATCGAGCCTGCAAGAGTTCGTGCGCTGCGCCGCCGCCCAGGCGGAGACCTTGGGATTCTTCGCGGGGCCGGTCTACCGCAGCGATTCGCGCTGGTACAGCGGACCGATCCAAGTCATTGGAGTCAACGCAGCCACGAGAGAGGTCGAATTCAGCGGAACGCAATACGATCGTTCGTTTACGGAGTTCGTCGACGATGCGTTCGCCGGACGAGATGTCATTGCAATCGTTGAGACTTTCGGAGAGGCATACTGGTACTACCTGCAGCCCGATCAGACTTCAGGCAGGATGGTGCCGCAGGTTGCTTTCGTGAAGCGTGTCTTGGTGCAAGGAGTGCCTTTGCTGATTGGCTCGGCCTATCAACTTCAATTCTTGTCCAACGCCCCCTAGGGTGGCCGCTGTAGGTCGCCTGCCCGTCCTCGAGGCTCCCCGGCATCACCTCGGTATCCCCAAGGCCCGCTGCTTCCGGCATCTCCAGGTAGACGCGCGGCGCGGCCTGCTCGCCCACTTCACCATCCGCACGTGTCCGCCCATCTCGGATGTGCACTGTTGCGGATCGTTGGGGAAGCTACGAGAAGGTGGACACTTGGGAGTGCGGCAGGTGGCGGTGCCAGAAGGGTGCTGGTCGAAGGCCGCCTCGAGTTCGGCAGTTGAAGGCAGACCATGCAGACCATAAGACTACCCGAGGATTACGACACGCTGGCGCCGGATGGTTCGGAAATCCGCATTCTTGCAGCGACCGGAGGGGGGAGCATGGTGCACTGCTCGCTGCCTCCCGGGCAGACCTCGCTGGCAGTGGCTCATAGGACGGTGGAAGAGGTCTGGTATTTCCTCGCCGGGCGAGGGGAAGTTTGGCGCAAGCTCGGCGAGCGGGAGGAGGTCGTCGAGGTTTCTCCCGGCGCTTCCCTCTCAATTCCCCTTGGCGCTCACTTCCAGTTCCGGAACACAGGGGATACACCATTGCGGTTCGTGCTAACTACGATTCCGCCTTGGCCCGGCACTGAAGAAGCCTACCGTGTTCCTGGCTATTGGCCGACGAAGGCGGATTGATTCGCAGGGGAGCCTTCGTGGGTGAGAACATGACCCTCCGGAAGCGCTCTCTGGCGCATTGAGTGGGCTCGCCGCCACTCAACATCGCGAAGTGCGCGACCTGTTCGACCACCTGGCCTGAAGCAATCCAAACGGCCCCGAGATGAGCAACCTCAACGTTGGTGAAATCAACAGGGCCTTCGGCGAGTCCGCAATACCCTTGGACTTAAAGCTTGAATGCTGAACGATGTCAATCGCGGGGCGGCTTTGGTACCCTTCAAGCCTTGCTGCCGGCGGCTGGCAGACTCCAGAACGCGTAGGAGGCAAATCGATGAATCATCTGCATCGGCTGTTCCGCAATGCGATCCTCCTTGCCGTAGCCCTCGCAACAACAGCTGCCGCACGGGATGGCGGCCAGCATCCGAACATCGTGATCATCCTCTCAGACGACCTCGGTTTCGGCAGTTTGAACAGCTATGGAGCCGACGAGCAGCATATCCGGACGCCAAACATCGACCGTCTGGCCAGGGAGGGGCGACACTTCACCGACGCCAACGCACCGTCGTCGGTCTGTACGCCGACGCGCTATGGTCTGCTCACAGGCCGCTACTGCTGGCGCACGTCGTTGCGGCACGGTGTCCTGGGCATCACGTCACCGTTGCACGTCGAGACCAGTCGACTGACAATCGCGTCGCTGCTCAAGTCGGTTGGATTTCGCACGGCGGCGATCGGGAAATGGCACCTCGGCTACGGGACCGGTCGGACTGACTACACGAAGTCACTCGATCCCGGCCCGCTGGACGTCGGCTTCGACTACCACTTCGGCGTGCCCCAGAACCACGGTGATGCGACTGGCATCTACGTACGCAACCGGAAAGCCGTTGGTCTGCGTTCCAGCCGTGTCAAACCGTTCGGAGAGACACCCTATGGCCGGCAGTTCCTGGGGTTTGACGCGCCGCACCGGGTGGACGAGAACGTGATGCGCGAGTTGACGACCGAAGCCGTGGATTGGCTTCGAACGCAGGACCCGGGGACGCCGTTCTTTCTTTACTTCGCTCCGGTAGCCATCCATTTCCCATACACTCCCTCGGAAGATTCGAAGGGCAAGAGCGGCGTCGGAGTATACGGCGACTGGGTCCATGAATTGGACCTCTCCGTGGGACATATCATCCACGCCCTGGACGAACTCCGTCTTGCCGACGATACGTTGCTGATCTTCACGAGCGACAATGGCGGCGTTCTGCTCACCGACGGTGACCGCCCGGAAGCAGCGGCTTACAGGGCGGGCCTGCATGTGAACGGCGAGTGGCGTGGCCGCAAGCACAGCATCTATGAAGGCGGCTTTCGCGTGCCGTTCATCGTTCGCTGGCCGGGCAAGGTCCCCCCCAGAACGGCCAGTATGGAAACCATCAGCCTGGTTGACATCTTCGCCACGGTAGCGGCGGTGGTTGGCGAATCGCTCCCGCCGGCGGAAGAAGCCGCCGGGGACAGTTTCAATGTCTTGCCTGCCTTCCTTGGCCAGTCCTCTCCTGAACCGCTCCGTCCTTCCATGATTGTCCATAGCGTCGACGGTAATTTCGCAATCCGCGAGGAGCGCTGGAAGTACGTCGAAGGCAAAGCGAGTCCTACGGTCAGGCGCGTATCGCGTCCGGACGAACTCGGCCCGCAACTCTACAATCTTCTTGACGACTCAGGCGAGCGAGAGAACCAAGTGGGCGCCCATCCGAGCATCGCGGAGCGCCTCGCCGGCTTGCTGGAGACGTATCGGAGGCAGGGATATTCGCGCTGAAGTTGATACGAACGTAGTCCGGCCCGAGACGCCGGACACATCCCGTCTTGTGTGGGTCATCGGACCTCAGACTGGCCTAGCCGGGGCGGCGTCCGGCGGCAAGGCCGCGACAACCTGAACGGTCCACTTGCTGAACCCTGAGAATGTATATTGTAGGCCGACTTCGCGCGGTCGCGGGTGTGTGCCCGGGGTCGTCGCGTGGCTCGGAGGTGAATTAATGGCGGACAGCAGCAACCCCTGCCGCAGAATCTTTCTGGCCCTTTCTTGGTCGGCCCTTGCAGCCATCCTCGGTTTCCAGGTCGAGCCGGCATTGTCTCAGGTCCTTGAAGGCGGTTCCGCCAGGACCCGTCCCGAGGCCGCCCAGAGGCTGGGCGGCGGCCCGATCCGGCCCCCGCAGTTCCACGAAATGGCTCAGGGGCAGTCACCCAATAGCCTGTTCATCACCTGCTCGGACTCACGCCTGATTCCGAGCCTGATTACAAGGAGCGGGATCGGCGAAGTGTTTGTCATTCGAAACGCGGGCAATATCGTGCCGCCGTATGACCTGCGTCCCGAGGGAGTGACTGCCACCATCGAGTACGCCGTCGCGGTACTCGAGGTGCCGAAAATCATCGTCTGCGGTCATACGCAATGCGGTGCGATGAAGGCCGCCTTGGACCCAACGGGCCTTGATACGGTTCCGAATGTCGCGAATTGGATCAAGTTCGTCGAGCCCGCGAGATTGGCGGTTGACGAGCTGCACCCGAGTCTTGGGCCCAAAGAGCGCTGGCTTGAGCTTGTCAGGCAGAACGTCCGTCAGCAGCTCACGAACCTGAAGACGCATCCTTGGGTCGCGGCTCGCACGGCCACGGGGCGGCTGCGGCTCGAAGGCTGGGTGTACTGGCTCGAGAACAGGCGTGTGGTGCACCTTTCACTGCCATAGGGGAACTACCTGCACTGTCCCTCCCGGGGAGGCACTCCGATTGCCGACGCACCCGTCCGATTCCCCTGACTCGCCACCCCGGACTGCAGGACCGTTCACGGCATCTGTCCCGATAGCGAACGGTTCAGCAATACAACATCTGTCACATCGAGTACGGGGCATCGAGTCCAAACACGGCCAGCGCACTGTCCGGAAGCCTAGATGCGATCACAGACCTTCCGAGCTGATGGCCTGGCCCCAGTTCGATAGCAAAACCCGGATGTGATCAATGAGTATGGGGGCGAAAGAAAGTGCTCACCGCCGTTCAAATCCGATCGGCCGGCCCTCATCGGAGACTGGCGACGGACTGTCTCGAGAGGATTCCGTGTGCTGTAGGATCTTGGGTGACTTCGGGCGCAGGTGTGTGGGTGATGCCCCGCCAGTGAGGCCGTTCACACAACCCCGCCCGGCGGGGTCCCGCGGGCGGTGCCTGTCGAGATGATCCGGTTCGCCTCCATTGTATTGCTGGTTCCACTGGCGGCCGCCGCTCAGGAACCGGAGGTGGCGATCGCCCGCCGGGAGTTCGCGGAACTCCTGAAGACCTCCGCAGACGCTCCGCCGGTTTCGCCGACAGTGCACGGCAGGGTCACCGATCAGGCGCTCGTGATCGACGACCTGACGTGGGACTCAAGTGACAACGAGACCGTGCCGGCGTACCTGATTCGGCCCGCGGAGGCTTCTGGACGGTTGCCGACAGTTGTCTGCCTTCACGGTTCCAGCGGCAGCCGGGAATCGATGGCGACGCAAGAATTCGGGCCCGGCCAGTGGACACGACCGGGGCGCGACAGTCCCCATACCAGAATGTTGGGCTGGGCTCGTGAACTGGCGCGGCGGGGCTTCATCGCATTGGCCATCACCCAGCGTGGCCTCGACCGGCGGGAACCCCCGATCAACGTGCAGGCCAACGCCATGCTTGTGCAGGGCCGCACCGCCATGGGGGAGATCCTGTACGAGATTCGCCAGGGGCTGACATTCCTGAAAGCCCGAAACGATGTGGGTAAGATCGGCGTCACTGGGATGTCGTTCGGCGGAATCACTTCGTTCTACACGTGGCTCCTGGACGATCGAGTCGCGGCCGCCGCTCCCATCTGCGGTGGAGTCGGGTCTCTGGAGTCATTCATCCGCCTCGGACCGCTCTCCTACCACGGCACGTATTGGTGGGTCCCGGGCATGCTCCAGCGAGGTGATCACGGGGACTTCGCCTCGGCGATGGCTCCGAAGCCCCTGATGATCTGGGCTCCGACTTCGGACGTCGGAATGCCACGGGAGGGAGTGGACCGATTCCGCGAACGAGTCGAGCCTGCCTATTCCCAAGCCGGTGCCGAGCGGGCCTTGCGGATCCACCAGCCGCGCGGCGAGCACAGTTTCACGATGGAAGCGTTCGAGGCGATGGTATCGTTCTTCGATGAGTTCCTGCGGTAGGCGCGTCGTCGATCACACTCGCTGGTCTCCGGCGTTGCAGACAGGCGCCGCGCCGCTCGATGGGCTTCTCAAGCGTCGGCAGCCGTTCGTTCCGGCCTCGGATGATGGTGTCTTTGCCCGGCCATCCCGGGCGACTGCACCGACAAGCCTAGACATGTGCTGCACGATGGCAGCTAGGCCCTGCAGATTCTGCGGCCTTGTTCCCCAGGTCGTGGGAACCGCAACCGCCTATTGCTCCAGCGTCACTTCGAAGACATAGGCGTACCTGTCGCTGCCCAATGCGGGTCTGCGGATGACCAGTGCGTCAGGCCCCTGCGACCATTCGAGGTCTGCGTCGTGGCCGAGCAAGCGAACCTTGGAAACGGCGTGACCATCGAGGTGCTCTGAGTCGGCCCTCAGCGACTCGATCGTCCACTCGCTGTCGGCGAGACCGAGGGCAGTCGCATAGAGCGTTTCGCCTTTGGTAGTGAAGCGAATGTCCTCAGGACCCATCGGCCTGTTGCGCTCTTCGCTGAGGTGTCCTTCGACCGTCTCAGTCGGTCCCTCGCCATAGATCTTCCAGGGGCGCGAGCCGTAGATGGCTTCGCCATTGATCTCGAGCCATCCGCCGATCTTCCGGAGCATCTCGGCTTCTCTCTCGGGAATCGTCCCGTCGGCCCTGGGACCGATGTTCAGCAGGAGGCAGCCATTCTTCGAGACGATGTCGACGAATTCGGTGAGGATCAGCCGCACATCCTTGTAACGGTGATTCGTCACGTAGCCCCAGGAAGTGAAACCCACCGAAGTGTCGGTCTGCCAGTACAGGTCGCGCATGCCGGCAAGCCGCGCGCGCTCCAAGTCGAGCACGCCGACGTTCTCCGGCATGGCTTCGAACTTGTAGTTGACGACGCCCGGCTTGCCCCAGGCCCGGGCTCGGTTGTAGTAGAAGGCCATGAAGCGCTTCAGGTGGGGCGCGAAGGGGTTTTCTTGCCAGGTTGTGACCTTCTGCCTCGGGCCGATACCGAAATCGAACCAGATCAGGTCGGCCTTGAACTTCTCCGCCATTTCGGCCGTTCGGGCCAGCCAGTCGTCGCGGAACGCCTTGCTCTGCGGGAACCAATCCAGGTTCTGGCCCGAGGTGAACTCAAGATCCTCGCGAGGCTCCCCGTATAGCCCGAGGCCCTCCTCGTCAACGGTGTCATAGGATTCGTCGCGAGGGTAGTAGCCATGGTTGAAAGCGCGATGGCTGCTGACGCCGAACTTCATCCCGCGAGCGCGCACCGCGCGTTCCAGAGCGGCGATGACGTCGCGTTTGGGCCCCATCTCGGAGGCGTCCCATTGGGTGTGGCTCGAGGCGTAGAGCGGAAAGCCGTCATGATGCTCGCCGACGGGCACGACGTATCGCGCCCCGGTCGCCTCGAACAGTGCCGCCCAGGCATCCGGGTCGTACTTCTCGGCTTTAAACATGGGAATGAAGTCCTTGTAGCCAAAGGTCTTCTGAGGGCCCCAGGTGGCCAAGTGATGCTCGAACGCGTTGACGTTGCGACGCCTGTCGATCTCGTTGAGGTACATGCGCCGCGGATACCACTCGTTGCCGAACGCGGGGACTGCGTATACACCCCAGTGGATGAAGATGCCTAGCTTGGCGTCTCGGTACCAGTCCGCGACCCCGTTTCCGGCCAACGAGTCCCAGTCGGCCGTGAACGGGCCGGCGGCAATCGTCTCGTCGATCTTCGCGAGGTCGTCGTCGACCTCGCCGGTGAAAACGATCTCGGCGGAGGCAGCCTCTTCCACCGTGGGCTGTGATCCGCACCCGACCCACGCGCCAAAGACGATAACGCTAGACAGAGCGCAAGAGCTTGTTCTCAACATTCACCACCTATCTGACCCCAGGATTCATTGTCTCGCAGGCTGGCAAGGTCTTGTGCGGACAATGCGTGGTGCCGACGCGGGAGCACAGTGCCGCGGCATCGGAACATTCCACAGTGGCTGTTGTCGTTTCCCGCTCCTCACGGTTGTGGATCGGTTGAGCGGGCCGCGGCCTCATCAGTGCAGACAGTGTTATTGCTCAGGAGGCTGATCGATCATGAAACCGTCTCACTGGGAAATGCAGGAGTCGCCCTTGATCGGCGCGCCATCGCTGAGTGCGACCATATACACATGAAACGTACAAATCTTGTGCTTGATGAGCAATTGCTGGAAGAAGCGGTTCGCGTGCTCGGTGCCAAGACCTACTCCGCGACTGTCAACCTGGCACTGAAGGAAGCGCTGCGCATGAAGAGGATTCAGGGCTTGGCGGATCACATCGGAAGGGTCGAGTGGCTCGGAAATCTCTCTGAAATGCGGTCAGACTCCGATCGGCAACTCGCACGGGACCGGTAGATGGTCCTCGTCGATACGTCGGTTTGGATCGAACTGTTCGCCGGCCGAGCCACCGCCTCCCGCGAGGATTTCCTGACCATGGCGACTTGTTGTCCAGTGATACAAGAAGTCCTTCAAGGCCTGCGGCCCGGTCGCCAAGCACAACAGATCCGATGGCAACTCCTCGGCCTTCCACGGTTGGGCGATCCGGTTGCGGTCGACCTCTTCCTTGAGGCTGCTGACCTGTACGCTTCAGCCAGGCGGCGGGGACTCAGGATCCGCTCGTCGGTGGACTGCCTGATCGCATCGGTCGCGATCAGGCACAAGACACCCCTGTGGCACTTCGACCGTGACTTTGACCGGATCGCCACGTTCTCACCGCTTGAGATTTGGAGCCCCGCTGGGGGCATCGGGACTGGTTAGGACCAGTTCGAGAGCAAGCTGGTCTCGCGCTCCGCGGGGCTTGGCAGCCGCCGGGCGGGGCCCGATCGCAGTCGGAAGCGAATCCGGGGAACACATCCGATTGCACGAGTAGCGAGATGGCCACAGCCCGAAGCCCGGAACGGCACCTGTCCCTTCGCAGGGATCCTGCTGGGAATGTCGAATCTTCCGAGAAAACGCTAGTACCGCCGGTTACGAGAGATGCAAATCCAAAGTCTGGGCTTGAAACGGCATGGTCTCGTACCGTGCCAGTCAATTCCGCTGAGGGAGAGAGCGCTAGTCCAAGAATCGGAACAGGTTAATCGCTCCCGGAGCAGGGCGCATCTGCCGATGCATGCACGGACTTGTTCTGTATTCGTAATGAAATATGGGATAGTCCTTACAATTGTATGCATGCAGTTGGCGTCCCTGTGCCACACGTTGAATCCGAGGCTGTGAACCAATGCCTCCAATCCCCGGGCACGCGAGCCACCCTTGCCGATTCCGCGGGCTCGTTCTGCGGGAACGCTGGGCAGGGCAAAGAGATGATGCCTGAACGCCGCCAGCTGCCGAAAGCCCTCGAAGCAACCGCGGCTCGCAGCTTGGGCCGCGGGTCGAGATTCTTTAGGCCGATGGCTTGGCTTTGCCTGGCACTGGCGGGCCCGCTGCATGCAAGTTCGGGAAATCTGGATGATCTGATCGACAAGTACGAGAGCCTGTTGCTCTTCAAGTCCACGGACTACACGAGTTCCGACGCTGCCAAGACAGCGTTCGAGGACAGTTTATTGACGAATTTCCAAAGGGCGGTTAGCAGCGCTGGCTCGTTCCCGTTCGAGCGCCGGGGCGCACTCGCTTACTTCGTCTCGAACCTGGGCGGCGATACGGAGGAGACGGACGAGGAACGGGAGGCGCGCGAGGACGCCAACGGCGACTTCCACGCCCTGTTCAACGGCATCCTCCCGAGACTGGCGTTTGCGTACCACACCCCCGGAACCGCCGACGAGACGAACCCGTACTATCAGAACGCATCTGTATTGCAGCTTTGCCTCTCGATTCTTGATTACAGCTACAGTCGCGGACTCACCGAGGATGCGTGGCTTCCCGATCATGCGGGCAACGCGAGCGCCAGGGCCCTTGAGCAGGGCCTCGTCCGAACTTCCGGTGATTTTTCCGAGGTGTCCCTGCGATTGGGCGGATACATCCAGGGTGTCTTCCTAATGCGCGAAGCTCTCGCCGAAGCCGGGTTGCTAGCAAAGTACCGAGCTGTTGTCCGCAATCTGGTTGTCAATCACGGGACGATGTACAGGGCCTTCTTCCAGGTCGCTCGGGAGGAAGCGGCTGCTGGCTACGGCGATCCCACGAACATTGAGCGCCAGTATCACCTCAATGCGGATGGGGTCCGGCTATTCGCTGACTATTTCTGGCCGTACTATCTCCTGATTGACGATGCCGCCGAGCGGAGCAGGATGGCTGCCATCTTGTACCACGTCATCGACACGAACATCGCGATCAAGCCGGGCGTCTTCGGGACGATCAAGCCGGACGGCACGGGGTTTCACCACGGCACCGCCTACGTCGGCGCCTACAGCCCGTTCGCTTTCGAAGCCTTCGCCCGCTTGCTCTACCTGTTGAAGGGAACCGCGTTCTACCGGGCCGAGAACGTCGACGCGCTCAAGCTGGCGCTCGACAGCTACCGTGTGATGGTGCAGAAATACTCGCCCTCCGCCGCGCTTCGAGGGCGCCTGATCAGAGGCAGCGGAGAGGGCATTTCCAGCGCGATTTCCAAGGCCATGGCATTTCTGGCGCACGCCGATGGCATGGATGACCTGGAAATGAAGGCCCGATTCGGGGAATTCTTCGACGAGGACTACTTCTTCTCCGACGAACGCCAGAACTCCTTCCACGAGGGCCAGCGCGGCCTTCCGATCCGGGGTCTCGGCATCTATCGCCTGATCAAGGACCTGCAGAACCAGAACATCGCTGCGGCCGAGCCGCCGTCGGGCACCTGGATCAAGCCCTACGCCGCGGCGGGATTCTTCCGGCGCGGGGACTGGCTCGTGACCGCAAAGGGCTTCAGCCAGTACTTCTGGGACTACGAAGGACCGCTGCCTACGCGCGAGAACAACTTCGGCCAGAACTGGGCCTACGGTTCACTGACGGTCTTCAGCGCGGGCGACCCCGTCAGCGAGTCAGGGTCCGGGTACGCCCTGTTCACCGGCTGGGACTGGTACCACGTTCCAGGCACCACCGCGAGCCACTATCCCATTGAGCGGCGGAGGGCAGCGGACGTGCGCGAATCGCGTAGCGAGCAAGGTATCGTCCAGCGGAACACGCACCGGAACTACAACACAAAGACCTTCGTGGGAGGAGTCAGCCTGGGTGATAACGGTTTCTTCGTGCAGGACCTGGAGGCCGTCCCGTTTACCGCTCCGACAGACCTGCGGGCCCGGAAGAGCTATTTCTTTGTCGGCGATCAAGTCCTGGCATTGGGGAGTCACATCTCGGGAGGCACGGAAACGAACGAGACACACACCACGCTCTTCCAGACTTACCTCGCGGACGTGAACGCCGCCACGCAGGTCAACGGGGAGCAGCTGACCGGCCTGGACACCTCGCAGGAGTATGCGCCAAGTACGACGGTGAAGATGACCGATAGTGTCGGAAACAGCTATTTCTTGGCGACCAGCACCACAACACTCGAAGTGTCCCGAAAGCTCCAGGAGAGCATGACAGAAGACTATGAAACGACCGAGGGGGCCTATGCCAAGGCTTATCTCAATCACGGGATCAAGCCCGACGGCGACAGCTACCAGTACGTGGTGATCCCGGCCGACACAGATGCCACGAAGTTGGATTCGTTGGCATCGGACCCCTCCGCCTATTACCAGGTGCTGGACGACTCCGGGATCCACCTGGTGAGCTTTCCGCAGCAAAGCATAAAGGCTTACGCCTTCTATGAACTGGCGGACACACCGGAAGACGAATTGGTGCGGATCGTGAACCAACCGGCGGTGGTGATCATCCAAGAGCAGCAAGACGATGGAACCGAGACCCAACCGCAGACGGAAGGCGGGACAGGAAGCGAGAATGAGGCAGAAGAACCGAATCCTGTGCGGCTTGCTGCGAGCGTCCCGGACATCGGATGGCAGTTCGACGACGACATCATCACTCGCGGTCTGGGCTATGCCTCCAACCATTTCGCCTTCCAGGAGGCCAAGGAGCACACGCTGAGACTCACGCTTCGCGGGACGTGGTGCCCGGACGAGGCAACCGCGCCAATTGGAACTGAGTCCATTTCCCTTTTTGGAGAGACGCTGCTGCAGCTGCAGTGCCGGGACGGAATGAGTTCCGAGGTGCTGCTTCGTCCGTGCGGGACAACAGAGGCAGAGACCGAGGATGCTCCCGATCCAACCTAGCAATTTCGCAGCGACTCACCCCGGAGCGACGCGGTCGGTCGGTGCGTTACCGATGGGGCTTGAGTGCGTCTGTCCCAAGATCCGCTGGACGGTCACTGGCGAAACGCTCGGCGCTCGGTCCTGACTTCCCGAGTGACAGTCCCATCCATTCGTGCAAGTAGGCTAGGAATCAACGGTGCCGCACAGTGAATCCGAAGACGTGAACCAATCCTTCGAATTGGTTTGTGCGGAGGTCGGGTCCGCGCATCCGGCGGGTCGCGAAAATGTAAGCCTCGAGCGCAACAGAGCAACGCTTTCAGAATGCCGACAAATCCCGGATGCCGGACTGCCGTCCGGGGCTCGCCCGGCAAGCCGGAAGTTGACGTCCCGGAAGTGCGTCGCCTGCCTTTGCTTGGTCCTGGCTAGCCCGCTCTTCGCAAATTCAGGGAACTTGGAGGACTTGGCCTCGAAGTACGAAAACCTCTTGCTGTTCCAGTCCGGCGACTACGAGAGCTCCGCAGCCGCCAAGGCAGAGTTCGAAGACGTTCTCCTGACCCTGTTTCGAAGAGCGGTGCGCAACGCAGGCGAGTTCTCTTATGACCGCCGGGGAGAACTCGCCTACTTCGTCTCGAGCTTGGACACCGAGGAAGAGGAGACGGCCGAGCAGAGAGAGGCTCGAGAGGAAGCCAACAGTGACTTCCACCAACTGTTCAACCTGATCCTGCCGAGACTGGTGTACGCGTACCTCACGCCCGGAACGGACGACGAGGCGAATCCTTACTACCGCAATGCAAGTGTGTTCCAGACTTGCCTCTCGATTCTCGACTACAGCTACAGCCGCGGGCTCACGGAAAATCCATGGCTCCCCGATCATGCCGGGAACGCAAGCTCGAATGCTCTCGAAGCGGGACTGGTTCGAACTTCCGGCGACTTTTCCGAGGTGTCGTTGCGGTTGGGCGGCTACATCCAGGCAGTCTTCCTTCTGCGTGATGCTCTCGACCAATTCGGGTTGCTCGCAAAGTACCGAGCGGTGGTCCGCAATCTCGTGGTGAATCACGGCACGATGCACGGGGCATTCTTCCAGGTCGCGCGGGAGGAGGCCGGGATCACCTACGACGATCCTTTTCCGATCGAGCAGCAGTATCATCTCAATGCCGATGGCGCACGGCTCTTCGCTGACTATTTCTGGCCGTACTATCTGCTGGTCGACAGTGCCGCCGAGCGGAGCAGGATGGCCGCCATCTTGTACCAGGTGATCGACAGGAACATCGCGATCACGCCGGGTATCCAGGGAACCATCAAGGCGGACGGCACCGGGTTTCACCACGGGACCGCGTATGTCGGCGCGTACAGCCCATTTGCTCTGGAAGCGTTTGCCCGGTTGCTCTACCTCCTGAAGGGAACGACGTTCTATCGGGGCGAGAACGTCGACGCCGTCATGCTAGGGCTCGATGCATATCGGGTGATGGTCCAAAAATATTTCCCCTCCGCCGCGCTTCGAGGGCGCCTGATCAGTAGTGACGGGGAGGGCATATCCGGGGCGATTGCCAAGGCCATGCTGTTCCTCGCCCACTCGGAGGGGCTGGATGACATGGACATGAAGGCCCGTTTTGGGGAATTCTTCGACGGGGACTACTTTTTCTCGGACGATCGGCGGAAGCGCTTCCACGAAGGGGCGCGCGGGATTGATATCCACGGTCTCGGGATTTGCCGCCTGATCGCGGACCTGCAGGGCCAGAACATCGCCGCTGCCGATGCCCCATCAGGCGTTTGGATCAAGCCCTACGCCGCGGCGGGCTTCTTCCGGCGCGGGAACTGGCTGGTGACGGCAAAGGGCTTCAGCCAGTATTTCTGGGACTACGAGGGCGAGTTGAATGCACGCGAGAACAGCTTCGGTCAGAACTGGGCATACGGATCTCTGATGGTGTTCAGCGCGGGAACTCCCGTCAGCGAACAAGGATCCGGATACGCTCTCTCGACCGGTTGGGACTGGTACCACGTGCCGGGGACGACTGCGACTCACTATTCCATCGAGCAGCGGAGGGAGTCGCAACTCCGCGCATTGCGCAGGGAGCAAGAGATTGAGCAGCGTGACACGCACCGGAACTACAACACAAGCACCTTTGTGGGCGGAGTGAGCCTGGGAAACCACGGTTTCTTCGTCCAAGACTTGGAAGGCGTCCCATTCACTGCACCGACCGATCTGCGAGGCCGGAAGAGCTATTTCTTTGTCGGCGATCACGTGCTGGCACTGGGAACCCACATCGCGGGAGGAACGCAAACGCACGAAACGCACACCACGCTCTTTCAGACCTACCTCCAGGAATCCACTTCAGCAACGGAGGTCAATGGCCAGGAGCTGACCGGACTGGACACTTCGCTTGAGTATCCGGCGGGTACCGCAGTGAAGCTGACCGATAGTGTTGGAAACAGCTACTACCTGGCGGCCAGCACAGCGAAACTGATGGTTTCAAGGAGACTTCAGCAGAGCATGACGGAAGCCTACGATTCCTCCGAAGGGGCTTACGCCACGGCCTATCTCGATCACGGCATCAAGCCCGATGGCGACAGCTACCAGTACGTGGTCATCCCGGCCGACGCGGACGCCACCAGATTGAATGAGCTGGTGTCCGACCCGTCAGCCTACTACGAGGTGCTGAACAGCAGTTCGATGCACCTCGTGCATTTCCCCGAGCAACGCATAACCGCCTACGCGTTCTACGAGGTGGTGGAGACGCCCGAGGACGAACTGATACGAACCGTCAATCAGCCCGCTGCGGTGATCGTCCGAGAACTGGAAGACGAGGGGGCAGAAACCCAGCCAGAGACGGAAGAAGCGACCGGAAACCAGGATCAGGAAGAAACCCTGAACTCTGTCCGGCTGGCTGCGAGCGTCCCGGACATTGGATGGCAGTTCGAAGACGCTATTGTCTCTCGGGGCCTAGCCTATACTAGGAGACATTTCGCTCACCAGCGCGCGATGGAGCATACGCTGAGGCTGACGTTGCGAGGGACATGGTGTCCGGACGAGGCGACCGCGCCCATCGGAACCGAGTCAGTCGCCCTCTTCGGCGAGACGCTGCTTCAGTTGCAATGCCGTGACGGACTCAACACCGAGGTACTCCTCGAACCGTGCGGAGTGTCCGAGCCGGAGCCTCAAGAAGTGCCGGCCACAACACCCTAGCCGGATCCCTGCGAATCACCTGGGAATGGTGCCTCGCTCCATTTCGTGACAGGGGCGCGGTTCCTTGCAAGCGTCTGGCTGACCCTCCGATAGAGGCCGTTCGGCTCATCGTTGGAACTCATGCCTCCACGAAAGCCTCGCCAGCCTGCTCCCGCCGCCTGGTCGACGGCTGGACGCGGCCCAAAAGCGGTCGGCTTCCGCCGCCCAACACGTCACTCTGCAGCGTACGACGCTTTTGCTCTCTCGAAATGGCGGACTACGCTTTCAGATTTGTCGCGGCATCCGGGATTGCAGAAACCGACGACGCGACCGTCATACTCGGTGAGAGAATCGGCCTGTACGGGCTTGCCGGACCAGGGGCGGGTCTCATTGATACATTCGGCAATGTCGAGAGTACTCATCGCGCCTTACTTTGTTTCGCAACTGCAACCCCGCGCAGGAAAGCCCTGCCGGATTCGCCTCTGAGTTGAGTCGGTATTCAGCCGGCAATCGGCGGTAGCTACACCGCTCCTTTTCGCCGGGTGCACTTGCCATTGCAGCTCGTTCGCGATTGGCGCTCGAGCATCCGGGAACGAAACTCGCCATCAGGGCACTAGTACACCATATCACTTAATCTGTCGGATTGGGATACAGGCTCTCCAGCTTGATTCGAGCGTCCTGAGTTCTGAAACTCCAGTTGATCTTCGGCTGCTGATTGTTCCGATCCGCTTCCCACGCCGCGATCTCGTGCTGCATCCGTTGCAAGTCTGGAATGCGGCGGTTGAGGCATTGTCGGCTCAGTGCGCTGAGTTCATTCTCGGCCATGTTCAGCCAGCTGCCGTGTTTCTGCGTGTAGTGGATTTCGAGCCGTTCCGCCAAGCGCCGAGCCTGCGCAGGCGCGAACGTCGCGTAGAGCGACTCGATCCCGTGCATGTTCAGATTATCCATGACCAATACCACCCGCTCGGCCTGCCGGTAGCGTGTCTCCAGCATGCCTGCAATCCACAGTGCCCAGTCCCGCCGCGTGCGCCGCTCGCTGGCCTCGACATGCCGCTGACCGCTCAGTGGCTCCACTTCCAGGAAAATCTGTGCCACGCCGTTACGCTTGTATTCGTGCTCCATTCGCGCCGGATCGCCAGCTGTCGTCGGCAGCGGTTGGCGCACCTCGCCAATCAGCTGCTTGTTCGTTTCGTCCATGCACACCACGGGCCGCAGCGGATCATACCGGCGGGCATACACCTCCAGGACATCTTCCATGCAGGCCACATAGGCAGCGCTGGCCGTGGGCGGGATCCTCCAGTACTGCTTCAGGTGAGGCTGCAATTCGTTTTTCCTGGCGTCCGCTGGATCGTCATCAGCGACACGGACTCGGCCCAGCCCAGTTCGACCACCTTGTCCGCCAGCAGGCGTAGCGTCCAGCGCTCGCGCCCGTCCGGGGCCTCCGAACAGGCCAGCGCCACCAAGCGTGCCTGCAAGGCCGCATCCAGCCCCTGCTCGACGAACCGCTGCTTCAGGCGCTCGAGCGTGCGCGCGGAAACCCCCAGTGGCCAGCGACGCACCGGGCTAGGGTCTCAGGTGCGTCACCCGGCGAGAGCGACCACATCGATGACAGTCGACGTGCAATTCGGCTCCGGCACCGGCTCAAGGTGTTCGCACAAGCTCTCGATGTGATACCGGATGGCCTCGCTGATCCCGCGGATCACCTCCGCCTTAGAAGCGCCGGTGGCAACGCACCCAGGTAAGTCAGGGACGTAGGCGACATAATTCCTCGGCGTTCTCTCGATGACGATCGTGTAGCGCATTGGTCCGGCCACTCCTCGTTCGGTCCGACCTGCTTCATGATACTTGCCAAGCACGCGCCAATCCTTACATTCCGCTCAGGTCATGATGCAGTAATTCAATACATCAGAATCCCAAGAAACTTGTGTTGTATTTCAATTTTGGCTATGATTTACACATGAAGACGACTGTTGATATTCCCGACAAGGAACTTGAGGATGCCATCAAGTTCACGAAGGCAAAGACGAAACGTGAGGCGATAGTTGGTGCCATCACAGATTTCAACTGTCGCATGCGTATGGCGGAACTCACACGGTATTCCGGTACGTGTGCCGACCTGATCTCGCCACAAGAGCTTCAGGCCATTCGCCGGAAAGGATAGTCCAGTGATTCTCGTTGACACTTCGTCTTGGATTCACATGCTTCGGCCAAGCGGCGATCCAACCGTGCGCGCCCGTGTCGAGGCTGCGCTGACTTCAGGGCAGGCATGTTGGTGCCCGCCCGTCCAACTTGAACTCTGGAACGGTGCGCGCGGACACAAGGAACGAGCGGTCCTGCGCAAGCTTGCGGGTGCGCTCCCGGAAGTCCCGATCGATGAAGATGTGTGGAAGGCAGCATATGACCTGGCCCGTCGGGCCAGATCAAGAGGTGTCACGGTACCTGCGATCGATTTGATCATCGCCGCTTGTGCCATTCGCCACGGCACCGCTCTCGAATCGTCGGATTCGGACTTTGACCTTCTTGCATCCGCTGATGAACCAATCAGCTAGCTTCCTCGCCCGGAGTACGCTCGGGCGAGGGATTGAGGCCTATCGCTAGCGAACGCCACCAAGGCCAATGGCCGTTAGAGCAAAGTGCTACGCTCTCCTAGTACACAATATCACTTAATCTGTCGGATTTGGATACAGGCTCTCCACCTTGATTCGAGCGTCCTGAGTCCTGAAACGCCAGTTGATCTTCGGCTGCTGATTGTTCCGATCCGCTTCCCACGCCGCGATCTCGTGCTGCATCCGTTGCAAGTCTGGAATGCGGCGGTTGAGGCATTGTCGGCACAGTGCGCTGAGTTCATTCTCGGCCATGTTCAGCCAGCTGCCGTGTTTCGGCGTGTAGTGGATTGGCCGGCGACAACTATTCTTGCCGCCGACGACAATTAGAATTGCCGGTTTGGCCTCGGCGGCCGGAGGGCGGCGAGGGAGCCCGAAGGGCGACCGTTGCCGCCCCCGCATGGTAGCAGAGAGGGGAGGGGGTAGCAGGGGGAGGGGCTTGCCCCTCCCCCCTCTCCAAGAGATGCAGTCGGAGTGGGTGAGGAGGCCCGGAGGGCCTGGGGTTCTGGGGGGCATGCCCCCCAGAACATCTTGGACAGTTTTGTTTTGGACTGGCTGCGGATCGTGCTCGACTCTCCGGCCTCCTGTTCCGGTCAATGAGCAGGCTGACGATGCCTCGCGCAGGGCTGCTGGAAGCGACTATGCACGCTGGTGGCCGTCCCGCAGGCGCTGCTCCACCCGCGCCAACTGCGCTTCCAGCGACGCAATGTCGCCTTCCGCCGTGCGCGTCGCGGCGCGCAGTGCCTCCAGCTTGGCCCGTTCCACCTCCAGCGCAGCGCGCAGGCTGTCCCGGTCCCAGTGGTCGTACGCTGTGCCGACCGGCACGTGGCGTGCCCGGGCATTCTGCCGACGCCGGTTGCAGCGGTCGCAGCACGTGCGCGGACGCCCCCGGCCATGCCGGACAAACCGGGCCCCGCAATCGGAACAGGCACCGAACTCTCCCATGCCTTTTTATTATGCACTCAGACAAGCAGATAATTTTAGGTCAATCCTCGGCCCCCTCAGCCGTGCTCGCAGCCAGCCCACCCGGCGAGCCTGAGCCAGCCGAAGGCGCACAGCATGCCCGCCATCGACTGCGGTGGCCAGGCTTATCCGTCCTGGCGCTGGCGCGCCTGCTCGGCGCGGTAGCTGGCGATGTCCAGTTCCAAGATTTCCGAGTGATGCACCACCCGATCCACCGCCGCGGCAGCCGTCATGCGGTCCGGGAAGATGCTCTCCCATTGCGAGAACACCAGGTTGGACGTCAGCATCACGCTACGGCGCTCGTAGCGCTGTGCCAGCAACTCGAACAGCACTTCCATTTCGGTGCGGTCCTGGCGGACATAGCCGATGTCATCGAGCAACAGGCAGGTGAAGCGGTCGAGGCGGTCCAGTTCACGGCTCAGCCGCAACTCGCGCTTGGCCGCGGCCAGCCGCTCGGTCAGCGCCCGGGCCGGGGCGAACAGCGTCGGATGACCGCGGCGGACCAGTTCGGCACCCAGCGCCGCCATCAGGTGGGTCTTGCCGGCACCCGGATTGCCGAAGATGCACACGTTCACCGCGGCGGTCAGGAACTCGCCTTCGCACAGCACCGGCAGGCGCCCCCGCACGGCTTGCGGAAGGCGTAGCAAGTCCAGCGTCTCCAGCGTCTTGCCGCGCGGCAGCCGGGCCTCTTTGGTCAGCCGGGCCACGCGGCGGTCGGCGCGCTCGGCCACTTCCACATCCGCCAACTCCGCCAGGAACTGCAACGGATCCCAGCCCTGCTGGCGGGCGCGCTCCGCCAACCGTTCGCAATGCGCCGAGAACGAGGGCAGACGCAGCTGTGCCAGCCGCGCCCCCAGCGCGGTCCGTTCCGCCGCGGTCATCGCTGCCTCCCGCCGCCCAGCAGGGCGTCGTACACAGCCAGGTCCGGATCCCCGATGTGCACGTCGGGCAGGTCCGGCCGCGCCGGCGCCGCCGCCGCGCGGACCGTCTCGAACGACGGCCGCTCGCCAGCCTCCAGGCAGTCCCGCAAGGCCGTCTCCACGCGCGCTTCCAGGGTCGTCGCCGCCAGGTGCAGGATGCGCACGTACTCCAGGTCTGCGTTCCGCTGCACACGCTGCTCGCACAGCCGGTCGTAGGCCTGGCGGAACACCGCTGTCGGGAACATCTCTTCGCGGTAGCGGTACTGCGCGAAGGCTCCCGGCTTGCGCAGCAGCGAATGCACCACGTGCCGGTAGTCCACCCGCCCCGGCTGCTGGCCCAGGGCCCGGTCGTGCCGCACCACCAGTTCCCCGCCGAAAAGCAGTTCCACCCGGTCCGCGTACAGCCGCGCCGTCAGGCGTTCCCCGATCAACCGCGACGGCACCGAGTAGGCCTTGCTCGCCACCCGTACGGTGCTCCCCCGTGTCACCGTGCGCTGCTCCTCCCGGTACACCGGCAGGCGCCGCGGGGGCAGTGGCCGCAGCGCCGCCCGCTCCACTGTCAGCCGCTCCTGCCGACGGCTGTTGCGCTGGGCCTCGATCTCACCCACCAGCTGCCAGTAGTGTTGAACCGAACTGAAGTCCCGTGTCCCGCTCAGCCGCAGCCGCTGCTCCAACGCCGTCTTGAAATGTCCGTGCGACGATTCCACGTCCCCGTTCTCGTGCGCGTTCCCCGGCCAGTTCCGGCTCGCCTCCAGACCGTAGTGCGCCAGAAACTCCAGATACACCCGGTTGAACTCCCGCCCGCCGGTCTGGCGCAGATTGTGCGTCGCCGCCGACAGGTTGTCGGTCCGATGCTCACGCGGCACGCCGCCCAGCTCCCAGAGGCTCTCCTGCAAACCTCCGGCCAGGGCCTCGAACGTTTCCGAAACAGCGAGCTCCACGTGCTCCCAGTTCGAGTACGGCAGCACGAAACGGTACAGCAGGTGCGGGTACGGCTCGCCGCGGATCGTCACCCCCAGACGGCGCATGTCGGTGAAGTCCGACTGGCCCTGCTCCCCCGGCTTCCGCTCCTGATCGAAATACACTTCCCGCTCCGGCCCCTGGCGCACCCGCCAATCCCGGAACCGCCGTTGCAGTGTCCGCAACTGCCCGGGCTTCAACTGGCCCGGATGACGTCGCTGCAGTTCTTCGAAGACGGTCTTCGCCTGCAGCCCCGGATCGCTCGCCAGCAGCGCTTCCGCTTCCGGCCACAGCTCCTCGAACGGATCCTCGCGCGTCCGCCAGTCTCGCTGCCGCTCGCTCTCGCTCGGCAGCTTCCCGCTATCGCGCCACTTGCGGGCAGTCCGCTCGCTCATGCCCGCTCTCGACGCCGCTGTGACCAGCGGCGTCTGCTTTCGTAGTTCCTTCATCAGTAGCCTCACTTGTTGGTCTTTGATCACGAACTCCCCCTCCCCTGGGAAGGAAGAGAATAGCCACCAACCGTGAGGCTAAACCGGCATTTCTAGTTGTCGTCACCCGGCAATTCTAATTGTCGCTGGACAGTGGATTTCGAGCCGTTCCGCCAAGCGCCGAGCCTGCGCAGACGCGAACGTCGCGTAGAGCGACTCGATCCCGTGCGTGTTCAGATTGTCCATGACCAATACCACCCGCTCGGCCTGCCGGTAGCGTGTCTCCAGCATGCCTGCGATCCACAGCGCCCAGTCCCGCCGCGTGCACCGCTCGCCGGCCTCGACATGCCGCTGACCGCTCAGCGGCTCCCCTTCCAAGAAAAGCCGCACCACGCCGTTGCGCTTGTATTCGTGCTCCACTCGCGCCGGATGGCCCGCTGTCGTCGGCAGCGGTTGGCGCACCTCGCCGATCAGCTGCTTGTTCGTTTCGTCCATGCAGACCACGGGCCGCATTGGATCATGCGGGCGGGCATACACCTCCAGGACATCTTCCATGCAGCCCACATCGGCAGCGCTGGCCTTTGGCGGGATCCTCCAGTACTGCTTCAGGTGAGGCTGCAATTCGTTTTTCTTAGCGTCCGCTGGATCGTCATCAGCGACACGGACTCGGCCCAGCCCAGTTCGACCACCTTGTCGGCCAGCAGGCGCAGCGTCCAGCGCTCGCGCCCGTCCGGGGCCTCCGAACAGGCCAGCGCCACCAAACGTGCCTGCAAGGCCGCATCGAAGACCGCCTTGCGCGGCGGTCGCTCGCGCGGCTTGCGTTCCAAGGCCGCATCCAGCCCCTGCTCGACGAACCGCTGCTTCAGGCGCTCGAGCGTGCGCGCGGAAACCCCCAGAGCCTCCGAGACGCGCGCTACGGGCCAGCCGGGGCCATCTGCTCCACGGTCGCACAGCAACAAGGCCCGGGCGTACAGGAAGCGCTTGCCGGTGGTCTTGGTGGCGGCCCGGGTCAAGGCCGCCAATTGCTCGCATTCCTCCGGCGTGAGTGTGACGCGATAGCGTGGTGCAGCCATAAGAACCCCTCCTTCGAGTTCTCTTCCAGCATACACTATATGCGACAAATTAAGCAATATGTTATACTAGTTTGAGGGGGCGGCCGTGATTGGATCGTAGCCCGAGCCAACCAGCAGTCGGCCACCCTGCACCTGCACCACCTTGATGTATGCGGTCTTGGGCTCGACCTCTCCCGTCACCGGATTGGTGAAGTTGTAGTACCAGAAACCGCCTCCAAAATCCCCGGCGGCCGCAATCGCGTCCCGCCCGTCGAACAACAGTTCCGGGATCCGTCCGGAAGCGGCAAAGCTGCTCTCGCTGCCGCTGAACTCGACTACGCCTGTCTCCGCGTTTACCCCGAAGACGTAGATCGAGCCGTGCTTCCAGCGCGGGTCGCTCGACAACACCGGCGCCGCGAAGTACCCCGACCTCTCCACCATCAGCGCCGCGCAGTGCACGAATTCCTGCAGCCGCGTGTCGCTCGGGTCAGCCTCCAGGGCGGCCGCGTTGACTAGCCCCGCCTCGCACGTCCCTGGCAGGTCCGGCGAGTAGTACCCCGCCCCGATCGCCGCCCGATCACCGTTCCAGTCGATCGTCTTCACGTACGAACTCTTCGGCTGCTCAAGCCCCGTCGCCGGGTTGTTGAACGCGTAGTAGATCCAGCCCTCGTCCACCAGCTCCAGCAGCCGGTGCAGCTCGAAGAAATAGTCCGTCCCGAAACCGTCGATCGACGTCCCCCAGACCGACCCCTCCCGCGACGGGTCCGGCGGGAAGACGTATGTCAGCGAATCCTCACCGGACGGCTGCAAACTGTCCACGAAAACGTAGACCTGCCCCTGCTTCCAGCGCTCGTCCTCGTTGAACGCCCGCCGCGCCTCCGCCTCGCCGTGCTCCTGGGCGTATTCCGCCGCGCACTGCACAAACCCCTGCATCTCTTCCCGCGTGCGGATCGCTCCCGCCGTCACGTAGTATTCGGAGCAACTCCCAGTCCCGGGTTCCCCTTCCAGTACGAAATAGCCTGCCCCGACCAGTAGCGGCACGCCCTGTGACACCACCCGCTTCAGCAAGCTCACCTTTGGCTGGCTCCTGCCCGCCAGCGGGTTGAACGATCGGTAATACATGAAGGCCTCCCCGAACGTGCCCCCCACGTCGACCATGTCCCGGCCACCGAACTGGTCGTCGGAACTGCCCCGGCCGCCCCACTCGTGCAGCGCCTGCCCATTCACCCGTACCTGGCGCCCCGAGATCACCTGGTTGCCTTGCATGTCCAGTACGAACGCGTAGCTCGATCCGCTGCTCCAGCGCGGGTACGTCTCCAGCGCGTGCTTGGCCATGTACCCCTGCGATTCCACCAGCTGCGCAGCGCAGCGCACGAACGTCTGCAGCGTCTCCGGACTCGGGTCCGCTTCCAACACTGCCGCGCTCACTTCGTCGTCGTTGCACGTCGCCGGCAGGTCCAGCTCATAGATTCCTGCCCCGATCACCGCCGGGTCCCCGTCCCAGTCAATCTCAATCACGTACGAGGCCTTCGGCACTTTGCGACCCGTCGCCGGGTTCGGGAACGAGTAGTAGAGCCAGCCCGAGTCGACCACCTGCATCATGCGGTAGGCCTCGTAGAAGAGGTCGGTGCCGAAATCGTCGATCGACTCGCCCCACACCTGGCCCTCCCGGGAGGGGTCGGGCGGGTAAACGTGTGTCATCGAGTTCTCCCCGGACTCCGCGATCCCGTCGACGAAGACATACGTGGGGCCCTGCTTCCAGCGGTCGTCCTCGTTGAATGCCCGGCGCGCCTCGGCCGTGCCGTGCTCGGCCAAGTACGCCGCCGCGCACTCGACGAACGCCCGGATGTCACCCTGCGTGTTGACGGCGCTGGCAACAATGCTGTGATCGGGGCAGCCTTGCGTCCAGATCGTACCGCTCTCTTCTTGGTATATTCCCGCGCCGACGATGGCCGTGTTCTCGAACTCTCCCAAAAGGGGGTGCTCGTACTTGAAGGTATGTTCGCGGGCAAATGCCACCTTGGGAATGTCCGCGCTGTCGCTGTCGTCGTCGGGGTTGTCGAAGTGGTATTCGACGAAGGCGCCCGGAGGGTTCTCGGTCGCCGCGGCAATAATTTTGGGCAGAATCAGTTCTCCCGTGACCGCGTCCCTGAGCGTGTCTGTAGGGATCTGGAGTTCGAACCGGTTCGGGAATGCCCCGTGAAAGAGCGTGTACCCGGTCCGGTCCATGACGAAGAGGTAGACAGGTCCCGCCCTCCAGGGTCCGTTCTCGTCCCTCAATTCGCCCCTCAGTGCTGTGGACGCGTTAAAGGTTTCGGCCTGGAAAAGGTCGTCGAGGCGGCGGATCGCCCCGTTCACAAATGCCTTCAGCGTGGCACGGTCCACGACCTCGCTTGCCGTGGTGTGCGGGACATGATCCGATTCAACGACTTCCTCGATCAGGTGAGCCTCCTGCAGGTCGAGACCGGCCACCAGAACGAAAGGGCCATACAGTGCGGCATAGCCGCCGATTCCCGGCACGGGGCCACCGACAGCCGGATCGCTCACAGCACCCGCAAGGATGGCTCCGGCAACACCGGGATCGACGAGCCTACCTCCAAGTCCCATATCCGTCGCGTGAAAGGTCACTCGCATGTCGATCGGAGCCTGGGGATTGGCAAAAACTTCCGGGTTGACAGACATGGTGACCGGATAGATGCCGCCGGATCGCCAATCCTCCCCTTCCTGGCGCATCAGGCACGAGCCGTACGCGAGCTCGAACTGGGTGCTCCAGCCCGCCACGTAGTCCCGTGCCGCTACCGCGAAGCTCTGCAGATTCTCGGGCGTCGGATTCGCCGCCACCTCACCAGCCGTTACGTGGGGGCTTGAGAGATGATTCTCGGCAAGGCCTTCCGGGACCGGACAGGTCGCAGGCCCGCCCTCGCTCGGATGGTTAGCCACGGCGGATGTGGCAAACAGCAACAGGCCGAACAGTCCCGATACAAGCCGCCGGGGCGGCCGGGCATTGGAGTGTTTGGCGCGGAAGAAGTTGGACATGATATCGTTCCCTTGGCAGGCAATTATAGCTGTAGTGATCCCGGAAGCTGAACGGCTAGCCAAGTACTGTTAACTTCGCGTCGGTCTTCGGGAATGGATCAGTGGAATCCATGTATCGAGGCCACCGATTCCCGCCGATGATCATCGGTCATGCCGCTTGCCTTTCGGCGCGAGCCTGCGCAAGATCCAGGGGTTCCTCGTTCGTCACCTTGAGAACCGTGATTTGACACTGGGAAGTGAGTGCCCAGCGCTAGGACACAAGCGGTCGTGCCATCTTGAATCGAATGGGCAAGATGTCGGCGACGATTCATGACGAAGGGGCCAGGCCCGGTAGATGCGAAATGAGGTAGTTAACAGTTTGCTCGCCAATTCCGGATTCATGGAAAAACGGGCTGCACGGGCGATGCGAAATCCTGTCGTGGTCGATGATCATTCGAGGTCGGATAGGTTGGCGCAGACCACGATCCGGCGAGTCGAGTGCGGTGGACAACCTGGGCGCATACCAGGTTGTCCATGCCTTTACGGGGACTTGACGTTGTAGGCGTAGAGACGGTCTTGGTCGCGCAGGTACAGCGTGCCGTCCGCTATGACCGGAAGCGTCCAGGTCGGGTAGGCACCAACAGTGCCAATCTCGAAGCGCGAGATTTCTCGGTACTCACCGGGATCGGGTTCCACGAGACCGACCACGCCGTCATCGGAAAGGATATAGAGCCGTCCGTCCGCAAGGATCATCTGCCCCTTCCCGACGGAACGATCCTGCCATGTCACCTCGCCCGTCTCGAAATTCATCGCGGTGAGAATCCGGCCGGAGAATCCATACAGGTGGTCATCAAGCAGCACCGAGCTGCTGTAGTGGTTCTTCATGTCCTGACTGAAGTAGACCTCGGAAGCGGTCGTGGAGCCACCAGCGCTTTCCAGTCGAAGCAGTGCGCAGCCTGTGCCGTAGGCGGAGGAGAAGAAGACCAGGTTGTCGCGCACAATCGGTGTGGCGACGTTGGCAGTCTTGTTGCTCACTGGAGTGTAGCGCCAGAGCAGTTCGCCGTTCTTGGCCAGGACGCCGACCGCTGCTTCCCCCGTGAAGACAACATACTGGCGCACTCCGCCAATGTCGGCAGCCACGGCGGAGGAATAGCCGGCCTCGTCGCTTTGCGTCTTCCACAATTCCTTGCCCGTCGCCTTGTCCAGCGCGACGATGGAGGCACCGGGACCTCCAGCGTTGACGATGAGCTGGTCCCCATCGATCAGGGGGGACTCGCTCATGCCCCAGTTGATGTTCCTGCCCCGATATGTCTTGAGCAGGTGTCTCTCCCAGATCTTGGCGCCGGTTGCGGCATCCGCGCTGATGAGGTTTCCATCCCCGCCGAGCGCGTAGACCCGGCCACCGTCGACTGTGGGGGTGCCCCGGGGACCGTCCCCGCGCCGATTGGAAAACGGCTTGCCGTGCTCGATTTCCCATTTGATCTCCCCAGTTTCGGCATCGAGTGCGATCAAGAACTGCTTGCCGTCCTTGGCGCCCTGGGTGAAGAGGGTGCCGTTGGCCACAGCGACGGAGGAGTATCCGGCTCCGAGCGACTCGATCATCCAGGTCCGCTCGGGTCCCGATTTGGGCCAGGCGGCAAGCAATCCGGATTCGGGCGACTTGCCGTCGCGGCTCGGGCCGCGCCATTGATTCCACTCCGCCGAGGCGAGCGGTAGGAGGGCGATGGACAAGAGGAAACTGGCTGTACGCATGGAACTTGGGAACTTACTCAGTGTGCCAATGAGATCGGCGCGCGACGGGTACGGGGGATCGCCTGACATTATGGCAAGGCGCCACTGCGAACGGAAACCTTGTAAGGGCCGATTCGCAATGAAAACCACCGCAGTGCCTTTGGAGTCGGGAATTGGCTGGGAAAGTGCCCCTTCCTTGCGAGCGAATCGGCCTGCAGGCCGACGACGGACGCCGATAACCGGCGAGCCGTCACCCCGGCGCCGCTGGTGGGCTGGCCCGGGGTCGCTCCACGAAACACTGGACCGTTTCACAGACACCCGGTCGATAGCGCTCGATTCTGGACGCACGCGTTACGCTCCCTCGGCGTGACCGTCCGCTCAACGCTCACCTGCGCGAGGTGTCGGGCCAGATTTGCCTGCGGTTCAGACACCTTCGCCATCCCTGACCTGAACGCATCGACAGTGTTGCGGCGCGTGGCCGCCACGCCTACCACACGAGCTTCATGCCGAGCTGCAGATTGCGCGGCGTATCAGCACTGGTGATCCGGCCGAAGGCGCTGGTGCCGACGACATTGCCCGCTTGGCCGAAGCGCGGAGTGTTCGTGAAGTGGAACGACTCGAGGCGGAACTGCAGGCCCACGTCCTCACTGATCCTGAAGTTCTTCAACAGCGAGAAGTCCCAGTTGAAGAAGCCCCGCTGGTGCATGGTGTTGCGACCCAGGTTCCCAATTTCGAAGCGGTTGTTGGGCGTGAAGGCGCTGGTATCGAAGTCCTCCTGCAGGGTGCGGTTGCCTCCATAGGGATCCCGCCCGTCGGTGTTTGGCCGGTTGACGACGGTGCTGCCCGAGCTGTTGGCGGGATTCCCGTTCACCGTCAGGCTGTAGGGGCGGCCGCTGGCCGCGGTCACGATGCTCCCGACGCTCCAGCCGCCCGCGATCGCGTTGAGAACGGGGTTCCAGCCGGACCCGAAGCTGCGGCCCCTGCCCCACGGAAGGTCCCACAGCCCGCTCAGGACGAAGCGGTGTGGCACGTGCTGGTTGTCCAAAGCCCTCTCGAGGTCGAGCCGACGCAGGTCCTGGTACCCGCAACCGCTCGTATTGCCCGCCGCAGAAGCGCCGCAAGTGTCGCCCATCGTCTTGGACCACGTGTAGGAGGTCAGCAGCGTGTAACCGCCGGAGAACCGCTTCTCCATCTTGGTGACGAGCGCATGGTAGTCCGAGGTGCCATTCTGTCGGTACCCGATTATCGGGCCCAGCGGCGAGGTGACGATACCCGTGCCGGTGATCTCGGCCGACTTGTAGCGCCGCTTCTCGTTGATGCCCCCCGGGCCCGGCGGCGAGAAGTTCACGCCGTAGCGGCGGAGCAGGTGCCTTCCGACAGAACCGGAATAGCCGACCTCGAACATCCAGTCCTGACCAAGCTCCCGCTGGATGTTGACGTTCCACTGCTGGGCGTTGCCCAGATCGGGGTCGGTCTCGTACGAGACGAACTGAACACCGGTCGCGTTCTCCAGTTCCAGGGACCCCGCCGGCGGGCCGCCCCGCAGGAAGACCGCAGGCCTCGTCGCGCTGGAATTCATGTCAACGATGTAGGCGTTGGGCGGATTGCCGATGAGATACTGCGCATCGCCGAACGGCTCCATGTAGGTGAAGTACAGGCCCCAGCCCGCGCGCAACACGGTCTTGTCGTCGACCTTGTACGCGAAGCCGAGCCGCGGCATGAAGTTGTTCGGATCGGCCTTGTACCCGGCACGGTCGAAGTTGGAAGTCCCCCGGGACCCGGCCGGAACCAGTACGGGGTTTTCGGGGTCTGTGGTGATGTCGAAGTTGGCCATCCGGTCCCGGATGTCTGTCCACGGAAGCAACAGCTCGTAGCGGATGCCCAGGTTCAATGTCAGGCGCGAGGTGACCTTCCAGTCGTCCTGGACATAGCCTGCGTACAGCGTCTGGCGGAGATCCACCAGCAAGGGCTTCGAGAATATGTAGCGGTTGGCCCAGCCCAGCAGCATGTCCGCCTGCCCGTCGGTGGTGTACCGGGCGTTGAACGAATACTGGCCGATCTGGCGGGAGATGTTGAAGATGTTGTTCTGCGACCGGATCAGGTTCCCCCCGACCTTGACAGTGTGCTTGCCCTTGGTCCAGGTCAGATCGCCCACGATCTGGCGGTTCTGGGAATTCCGGTCTACGGGGTTGAAGGACCCCACGCCGACATTGCGATACCCGCTGACGCTCATGAGCGAGAAGCTGCCGAGGGTCGCTGCGGGAGGACCATGAATGCCGTAGGCATCATTGAGACTGAACACCCCAAGCTCCTCAGCCAGCGCCATGGCGTCGGCCACGTTGTCCCGCTTGAACAGCGCGAAATTCCAAACGCCCCGGATCGACATGATCAGGTTGGGCGACCAGATGTGGTTCCATCCGGCACCGGTGTTGTTGCCCTCCACCAACTGGTCGTTGCCGCCGCCGAAAGCGGGTGCCGGCAGGGACAGGGCGGCTGGCCTGACGAAGTCGTGCCAGCTGTAACGCCAGTACATGTTGTCCCGGCTGGTGATGTTCACATCGGCACGAACGTCCCACTTCTTGACGTCCTCGTTCCGGGGCGACTGGTTGACGAAGTTCGCCGCGAGATCCGCATTCTGCGGATTCGGATACAGGTTGATCATGGTGTGCCCGACCGAGTCAAAACGGCTCATCGGAATCTGGTTTGCCGGGAACGGCTGGCCCGTGAGAGGATCCATGATCGCCTTGTTGCGCTGCGTCAGCAGGTCTGAGAAATCGCCGCTGCGCATCCCGGCGGTCGGAATCGTGGACGTGATCGTGCTGGTCTCGCGGATGTCGGTCCACTCGGCGTCCCCGAACCAGAAGACCTTGTTGCGCCAATCGACCACTTTCGGAATGTAGAGCGGGCCTCCCAGGGACCAGCCGTACTGGTTGCGGCGGAATTTCGGTTTCGGACGGTCGGCAGGATCGAAGAAGTTCTTCGCATCCATCGCCTCGTTGCGCAGGAAGTGAAACGCAGTGCCATGGAGCTGATTCGTGCCTGACTTCGTGGTCAAGTTGATCACCGCTCCCATGGCGCGACCGAACTCGGCGGCGTAGGCGTTGGTCTGGACCTTGAACTCCTGGATCGCATCAATGGACGGCTGGACCATCTCGGAGCGGCGCTGCGCTCCGGCCAGTTCGACACCGTTGTTGTCCACACCGTCCAGGAGGAAATTGTTCTGTGTCGTCCTCTGGCCACCGACGCTGAACCCTCCGAACCGACCGCCGACCGGCTGTACCGTTCCGGCCGAGAGCAGCGCCAGCTGATTGTAGTTGCGGCCGTTGAGCGGCATGTCCACAATGCGCTGGTTTTCGATCACCTGCCCCTGGCTGGCCTCGACGGTGTTCAACTGGAGCACGTCAGCAGTGACCTCGATCTGCTCGGTGATGGTGCCGACATCCATGACAAAGTCGATCTCGGCGTTCTGGCCGACCTCGAGGTTGATGCCATCCCGGATGATCTGTTTGAATCCGTCCATTTCGACGACTATGCGGTACTGCCCGGGTGGCAGCAGCGGCACAGCGTAGTACCCCGTCTGGTTCGCCTCGGTCTCCCGGACTGCAGCGGTCGCTTCGTTCGTTACGGTAATCTGCGTACCTGGGATTACCGACTCTGTCGAGTCTGTAACCCGACCCGTGATGGTTGCCGTCTGCGCAAAGCAGGGCGACGCAAGCGTCAGGACCCCGATTGCCAGCAGCAGTTTTGTGATGGTTGGTCTCACACCAATTCCCTCCTGATCTCTCAGAATAACATGCCCGAAGTGGCTTGTCCGCGTCAGGAAATCATAGTTCTAATATGTTTATTCATAAGCACTTAGGGGACATGATGAATTGCCGATGACGGTTGGAATCAGGTCTTCCGATACGATCAGTCCGCACCGCGCTCATTCACTGCGGATCCGTGTGCTGCTGATTTGGGATACTGCAGTCAGGACGCTTTCGAATCCGCCCGTCAGATGCCGCTCACCTGACCGTTCGGCGGGCTCGGGTCGGCCCGTCCCAAGACGTACCAGGTTTTCTTGAGCCGATGGACAGCCTGCTCTTGCATTTCAGGTACGCCTTGGGGCGCCTCGGAAGACACCCGAAATCCGCCGCTGTAGTCGCCAGCAGCCTCGCCTTGGGCATCACCGCCAACACGGTCATGTTCAGCGCATACCGAGCCATCGTCGATCCCAGAGCATTCGCCGGGACCGAGAATCTCGTTCTCGTTTACGAGTCAGGTAACGAGTCACGCTTGAGAGCGTTTTCGGCACGGGCATACATCGCCCTGGAACGCGAGCAACGGTCTCTCTCCGCCATCGCCTCGCATCGCTCGAAGTCCTTCAGCATGTCCGACCGCGTTGCTGGATCCGGCATCATTGACACCATGATCGTGAGCCCGGGATTCTTTCAGGCGCTCAAGAGCCAACCAATACTGGGCCGCCCTTTCGAACCCGCCGAGCACATCAGGGGCGGACGCAAGGCAGTCGTCGTCTCACACAAACTCTGGCAATCGCGTCTCGGGGCTTTGACCGACGTGATCGGACAGTCACTGAGGTTGGATGGCGATGCGTACGCAATCGTCGGAGTCATGCCGGGAGGGTTCCAGCTGCCCGCGCAAGTGGATGCATGGCTCCCTGACACCAGTCTTGCCGAGAGCGGTCAGGAACCCATTCTGGAGGTCATTGGCCGGCTTTCGCCTGGTGTGTCGACGCAAGCCGCCCAGGCGGAGCTGAGCGACGTCGTTGCTCGCGTGACGGGAAGCTCGGAGCGATCCGTCTCAGTGCTCTCCTTCAGCGAACGACTTGCCGGAGTGGGTGCAAGGACTTCCGCCGGGTTGATGCTCCTCGCCGCCAGCCTGCTTTTGTTGGTCGTGTGCCTGAACGTTGCGAGCATCCAGTCCGCCGATTTCCTGCAGAGACAGCGCGAGACCGCCACCGCGCTGGCCCTCGGCGGTTCCAGGGCCGCGGTGATCCGGAGCTTCCTGGCGGAAAGCGTAGCGGTGGCAGTCGCAGGTGGCGCTTTGGGCGCGATCGGAGCCACCTGGACGGTTCGATGGATCATGGCCAGGTTCGAGGGTGAAATGCCCCAATGGATCGAGATCCGGATTGACTGGGAGGCTCTCCTGTACACGCTCGCGGTCTCCGTGCTGGTCGGCATCGTCGCGGGCCTGCTGCCGGCTCTCCAGTCTTCCCGGGCTCCTTGGCGTGCGCTCCAGGAAGGCCAGGGTGGAAGCCGCAAGACCGCACTCTTGATGCGGGGCGTGGTCCTGGGGCAAGTGCTGGCCGCGGTTCTCCTGCTGGTCGGCAGCGAGACAGCCATTGCGGGTCTTCGCTCAACCAGGAACCGGGATCTCGGCTTCGCGGTGGAGGGCAAGCAGGCGATCTCGATCCCCCTGACGCCTGAGCGGTATGCGTCACTCGAACCTCGCCTCGAAGCAGTTCGGCAGTTGGTTGCGAGCGTGGGTTCGATTCCCGGCGTGAACCGCCTCGCCGCCGTATACCCGCTTCCGATCAAGGATCGGTTCAGTTCCGCAGGAATCGCCCTGCCCGGTACCGGTACGGAAACGTCCAGTGCCGAGCCGCGCCGAGCCGCCAGCTACAGGTGCACCCCGCAGTACTTCTCGGTGATGGAGATCCCCGTACTCGCAGGCGAACCGTTCAGCCGGTCCGGAGACCCGACACCCCGCAACGAGGTCATCCTCAGCGCGAGCCTAGCGCAAGAGTTGTGGAGCTCCGATCATGCCGACGCCGTCGGACGGTCCGTCGAGATCGCAGGTCAGCTATACGGAGTGGTTGGAGTGGTCGCGGACACTCACCATTCCCCGAATTCCGTTTCTGGGAATGCTGTGTTCCGGCAGATGGAGTCCGCGCCGACGCGGCGCCTCTCGTTGGTCTTCGATTCAGACCTGCCTCCCGGCAGTCTCCAGCGATCAATTCGAACGCGTGTCGCCCACTTCGACCCAGCGCTCGGAACCGCGAGCCTGCAGTCGATGCACGATGTTCTCGACACATACATGTCTCTGGACCAAGCCACGACATTCTCGCTGTCAATCCTGGCCGCTCTCGCCCTGGTGATGACGTTGATGGGAGTCTACGGAATGACCTCGTCCATGGTGGTCTCACGAACGAAAGAGCTCGCGATCCGCCGTATCCTGGGATGCTCGAATGCCGAAGTCGCCCGCCTGGTGCTCGAGAAAGTGGCAGGCCTGGGAGTGATTGGCGTTGTCGCCGGGGCAATCCTGTCGTATCCATTGGTTGCGCTCATCCGGAATGCCGTGTATGGCGTCGGCGACCTCCCGGTCAGCTCAGTCGTGTTCGTGGGGCTGGCCGTTCTGGGAGCCACCCTCTTGGCCGGCTCGGTTCCCGTCTGGCGGGCCGTCCGGACCGAGCCGTTCGCAATACTGTCCGAATAGTCCTCAACAAGCGGCACGAGTTGCTTTGCCAAGCTGCCAAGGCCCACGGGGGGTAGGTTCCTGGAAAATCAACACCCCGGGGAGGTGCATCGACGGCGGCGGTTCGGCCCGCCGTCGGCGTCACGGCAACGGCAATATGTCGGCATAGATATATGTCGGGTGAGGATCCGCGGCCGTGGCGCTCTCGTCCTGGTCACCTTGAATCGCGATCTCTCGGCGCACCACGGCGCCCGGGCGGGCTGCGATCGGCGAGGAGAACATCGGTCCATCCACAACGCAGGTGTGGAACTCGCCGTTCTCGCCCAGCGGGTCGACGGCAGCCGGAAGCTCGGAAAGGAGTGTACGGTCAAACCAACGGCCGGCAAAGGCGGCTGGCAGCGCGGATGGGTTGACGGCAGTCACGATCGCCTTCATCCCGGACTCGATCATCTCCTCGGCAAGGTCGGCGGTGTCTTGTCCCCAGACCGGAAAGAGCGGTACGAACCCTGTTCCGCTGAGCCGGTCCTCCCGGTAGCGGCGAATGTCTTCGAGGAACAGATCGCCGAAGGCAAGGCTCGACGCGGCCAAGTGCTTCGGAAGCCCCCGCATTCGGTCCAGAAACCTCTCCATCGCGGCTTCATATTGGCCGTTTGAGCACGGATACGGTATCGGAATTTCGTACAGCGGTACGCCCAGCCGCAAAGTCTGCTCCTTGAGCATCCAGGCTGGTGTCGAGTGAATGGACACTCGATCGAAGTCCTGGGTCACGGTCGTGAACACACCGCGAACGTCGAATCGGTCATGCTGCCGACGAAGAGCGCGGAAGGCCCATGCGGAGTCCTTGCCCGAAGACCAGGAGACGAGGACAGGTGTGCGCCGCAACGAACCACGGTAGCAAGCAGCGGATTGTCGAGGCTCGGAGCGGGCGCACGGGGCATCCGTGCGTCAAGACCCGATACAGGGAAATCACCGATGAGGCAGGCAGCCTTGGCCAAGCAACTGCTCAGACGTTGTGCTCCACCGAATGCCGTCCTGGCCTCAATCCATTTCGAAATCGATCAGATGCCGCATGATCCGAGACCGGTGAAAGGGTCAGGCTAGAACAGGAACCGCAGCACCAGGTGGATCTCGCGGGCATGGCTGTCGTAGACCTGGTCGGGCCGGTCGAACACGGGGTGTCCGGGGATCAGGTTGTTCCGGGTGATGTTGGACGGTACAGCGCGCACGCTGTTCAGCGATCCTGGCGTGAACTGCGGATGGTTGAGGGCGTTGTAGAATGCGGCGCGGAATTCCACAGCCCTCGACTCTCCGATCGAGAAGCGCTTGCTGACGCTGACGTCGAAATTGTTGATTCCGCGTAGCGGCAACGTGTTCCGGCCGCCGTTGGGATGGACTCCCGCGCCGGCCTTCACGTATCGGGCGTTCGGGTTGTCGGCCAAGTAGCCGACCACGGCTCCGTCGCTGTTGGTCAGCGCAGTCACGTCGCTGCCGAGCCGGTCGGCGCCGTCAGGGTTGACGACGACGCGGTCCGTTGCGCCGTCCAGGTTGCGGTTGGAATCCAACCCGCTCTGCACCGTGGCATACTGCGGCGACTCCGCCGTGTACATGCCCGAGAAGACCCAGTTTCCGAACAGGTTCTTGCGAAGCCAGTGCGGGGACTGCCGGTACCACGGTGCCTCGTAGACCCACGCGAACGTGAAGCGGTGCGTGCGGTCCAAGAACGAGCGCCCGCGCTCGGCGCGCATGTCCTGGAAGTCCTGCGGCCGGCGCGGGGACAGCAGGGTCGAGAACAGGTCCGCCGTACTGTCGTCGATGTTCTTGCTCCAGGTGTACGCGCCGATGAACTGGAGGCCGTTGGAAAACCTTCGTTTCACCTCGGTCGCGAGGCCATGATAGATCGAGTTGCCCCGGTTGGGGAACTCGAAGATGAACGGGCTGAAGCCGGCCTCGGCGAATTCTGGCAGCGAGATCGGCTGCGCGTCGATGTCGGCCAGGGTGAGTGTGAGCGCGTCCAGTTCGGATTGCGTGGGGCGCTGGTAGAACGTGGGCAGGGACAGCTGCGGGCCAGCCCGGGCCAGCAGCGGAAGGACGTTCTGCGTGAAGAGCCGGACCCCGCGGGTTCCCAGGTAGCGCGCCGACAGGGTGTAGTGGTCGGCGACGACCTGCTCGATCCCGAAGTTCCACTGCAGGGAGTACGGCAGATGCTGGTCGGGGATGTAGGTCGATGTGAGGGAGCGTGCTGCTTCTTCGTCCAGCTGCTCCGGGCGCTGGTCCGGGCGGATTCCGCCGCTCGCGAGGTAGTTCGGCGTGTCGACGGTCGGGTCTCCGCGGAACGTGTTCTCCAGTTGCGGCGGCTTCTGCAGCTGGCCAAGGTTCGTGAAGTACGCGTCGTAGGCGATGCCGAAGCCCGTCCGAATGACCGTCCTGCCTTCCGAACCCGGCGAGTACGCCAAGCCGATTCTCGGAGCGAAGTTCCCGAGCTGGGCCCTCGGCACGCCGAAAGTCAGCACCCCCGGAACACTGGAGATCGCATTCAGCTGCTGCAGTGTGTCCCCGTAGGGTATTCCCTTGTACTCGTGGCGTAGGCCGACGGTCAGTGTCAAGTTCCGTCGGACTTTCGTCTCGCTGCTGAAGTACGAGTAGAACTCGGTGTTGTTCCCGTGGTATACCCCTCCGCCGGTATTGCGCTCGGCCTGGATATCGGGACTCAGGTCCAGCAGGAAGCGCTCAAGCGTGGAGTAGTTGTAGTCGCCGCGCTGCCTCTGCACGAACAGTTCTGAAGTGATGTTCCGACGGGCATCCGCACCGAGCTTGAGGGTGTGGCGACCCCGGACCCAGGTGAGGTTGTTGACGATCTGGTAGGTGTTCTGCACCCCGCTCTGAGGCGAGCCCAGGTAGGGACCGATCTGAATGTCCAGGTCCTGCTCGATCGAGATGTTCGGAAACGAGTCCAGTCCCGGAAACTCGAAGTCCCCCGCCGGCAGGGAGTTCGCCGAGCGCGTGTAGGCGAGCCGCGTCTCGTTGAACCAGTCGGGAGAGAGGGTCCGGAAGTACGAGACTGTCGCGAGGTGCCTGCCGTCCTCGCTCTCGCTCGTAAACGTCGGCAGGTCGGGCACAGAGGCCGGGTCGATGGCCGTCGAGGCGTTGCGAATGTAGCGGAACCGAACCTGGTCCCCGCGCTCTCGCGTGTAGTCTGCGCTGGCGAGCGCGGAGCTGTTGCTCTGGTACGCGGGCACGTTGATGGGCAGGACACCAATCGGGACTTCCGTGCCCAGCACGCTCGTCGAACGGTCCGCCGCCGGGGCCGCCGGAACATAGCGCTTCAAGACCTCCAGGTTGGTACTCGAGAGACCCTGGATGCGGTCCAGAGCCGCAAAGCCTGCGGCCGTTGGCGAGGAGAATGGGCGTCCCGGGGCCGAAGCGACACCAACCGGGTTCATCTGGAAGTTGCCGTAGTAGAAGAGGCGGTTCCGGATGATCGGACCGCCGACCGTGCCGCCAAAGCGGTTGTCGTCCAGTCGCGGGTTCTCGTCGATGCCACGCCGCTTGTTGGATTCGTCGATCGCGTTGAGGTGACGGTTTGCGAAGTACTCGTACAGGGAGCCATGCAGCTCGTTCGTGCCGCTCTTGACGACAGTGTTGAACTGGCCGCCAGTGGAGCGTCCGAACTCTGCGCCGTACTGGTTCTGAAGGAGGGAGAATTCGGCAACGGCCTCGTTCGGCACGTCGACGACCCGCCCGGTAACTCCCTTGTCGTTGTTATCGACGCCCTCCACCATGAAATTGTTGTTCCGGGGCCGCTGGCCGCCGATCGACGGGCCCTGGCCGAGGCCAGTGCCTCCGCTCGAGGCGACGCCGGCTCCTTGCAGCGAGAGGTTGAGCACCCCCAGGGCGATGTCCGAGCTTGGGCTGTAGAGCGCCTGGCGGGCATCGAAAGAGCCCCCGATCGACGACGACGTCGTGTCGATCTGGGCGGTCGCCGCCGTCACCTCCACTTCCGTCTCGACACGACCCACTTCAAGGGTGACGTTGACCGTGGTCGAGCGGTTGAGGGCGATGGCGATCCCGGACATGACTCTCGGGGAGAAGCCCTCCAACCGGGCAGAGAGCGTATAACTCCCGACCGGGAGGTTGTTGAACCGGTACGCGCCTCGCGCGTCGGTTTCCCGGTTCCAGATGATCCCCGTGGCCACGTTCTCGACCTCCACGGCGCAAGCGTGAACCGACGCTCCGGTCTGGTCCAGAACGATTCCGACGAGGTGGCCATCCGCCGCCTGTCCGGTGGCGCGGTCAGGCCACGCCAATGAGAGCCCGAGCAGCGCAGCTGCTCCGACGAAAACCAATCGCATAATGTTCCCCTACTCCTAGCGAGGCACGCCTCAGACCGACAGGGTAAGACATGGATTGCTCGGAAACCGATGTCGATCATCAACTGCATGATCATGAGACTTGTGGGTTGTGGTTCTGGATGGAAGGTTAACGCTGCGCGTCGAGGGAAATTGAGGCACCGCCCTTCATCCTCACGATCGAAGAACGGCTTTGCAGAAGGGTGATCGACCCTAGTGATGACCTTCCGGCGGAGGGGCCTGAGTGTAGGGGCCCGGATTATTCCGGCGGTAGGGTAGGGGTTTTGCTCGGATTATTCTGGCGCCAAACAGGTTGGGAATCGGATTATTGCGGGAATTCGGAACCGGCGTTGATCCCGTTCCGGCATTAGCGCGTTAGCGGCAGGAGGCCCCGTGCCGGGGCCGGGTGGCGTCGCGGTCCCGGAACGGGGTATGTAATAGGTGGCCCGCGCGTCGACCCGCCGGGCCGTGGCCGGTCCTGGCCTGCAAGTGCGGTTGCCCACAAGCCTGACCGGTAGAGTCGGGGAGCGGCGCGCCTGCTGTAGCGTGGGGGAGTAGCAGTTCGCCGACCGCTTTCGCGTGACGCTGCCGCGTCGTGCCGGTGCCTCAGTCCCTCGCATGGCTGCGTTTCCGCTCCCCGCTCACCGAACCCGCCGTGCGGTTTTCCCGCAACAGATGTTGCTAACTACATCTGTTGCGTTATGCAGCCAGCCCGCTTATGTAGCGAAGCGCCCGCAAGTACCGAGAATGCAGTCAGATACGCGCAGAACTCGCTACATATTCCGCAAGCGCAGCTACAAGGATGCAAGGAATTCCATCAGTTCCGAATCACGGTGCCAACTCGGTTAGTTGCCAGGCGAAGGTGTCGGCACATTGTCCGCGCAGGTGGCCAGAGCCTGAGCCTTCATTTCCAAGTCCACTTCCGCGTATCGATTGGTCGTCTCGAGAGATACGTGGCCCAGCCAAGCCCGGATCGTATTGATGTCCACGCCGGCACGCAGGAGATGAACTGCCGTTGTGTGGCGCACGGTATGGGGGCTGACACGCTTGCCTGTTAAGGAAGGCGCAACCTTGGCCGCCTTGGCGACGCTGCGTTCAACGAGCGTGTACACCCCGTGGCGGGTGATGCGCTGGGCGCGGCAGTTCAAGAACACCGGTGCCTCGGCAGGACCTGCAAGACGTGCGCCGAGCAATTCGCGCAGGGTCTCGGCGGTTCGCGACCAGAGCGGGCAGACCCGGTCCTTGCGCCCTTTGCCTCGGATGAGGACGGAAGGGGCTTCGGCGAGGCGCAGGTCGGCCACGTTGGTGCCGGCGGCTTCGCTGGCACGGGCTCCAGTGTTGTAAACGAAGAGGAGCAATGCGTAGTCGCGCCGTCCCTGGAGGTGTCGGCGGTCCGGAGCTGTGAGCAGGGCTTCGATTTCCGGCTTGTCCAAATAAGGCATGACCGGAATCGGCACGCGCCGGAAAGGGATTCCTTGAATACGTGCGGCGTGCTCGACAAGCTCGGGCTCCTGGCGCCCGATGAAGCGGAATAACGAATGGAAGGCTGCGAGGCGCTGGTTGCAGGTGGCTGGCGCGTTCCCGCGGCGCTCCGTACAGTCGCGCAGGAACTCGCGCAGCAGTGTGTCGTCGACCTGTTCGACGGTCACGCGAGTGGGATCGGTAGCGTGGCGTTCGTCTAGGAAGCGGAACAGCAGCCGGATTGCGTCGCGATAGCTTTTTAAGGTGTTCGGGCTGAAGTTGCGGTCGCGGGCGAGTTCCTCGACCAGGAAGCGGCGGACGAACGGCCCAATCAGATGTTGCTGGGGCATGGCATGGCTCCTTCGTCGCCGATATCTGCGTAGCGCTCGAAGCGCTGGGAAGCCTCGGCGAGCAATTCGGGGGTCATTGAGAGGTAGGCCTGTGTACCCGCGAGGGTGACATGGCCCAAGTAGGTGGCCAGCCACGGCAGGCGGGCTTGCACGTCGGCACCCTCGCGGTACCAAGCGACGAGCCGGTGTGTGGCAAAGTTGTGTCGCAAATCCTGCAGGCGAGGCTGCCAGCGGGCGGACGGCGGGTTGCAGACATTGGCCTGCTCGCGGAGTCGCACCCACGCCGCTTCCAGCGAAGCGAGAGAGATCCCGCCGCCTCGGGGCGAAGCGAAGAAGTAGGACCTCTGTCCAGACGGCATGGGCAGCGTCCGGCGAGCCCGGAGATAGGTCGCCAGTGCCTCGCCCAAAGCGGTTCCGACTGGGACGATTCGGGACTTGAAGCACTTCGAGTCCCAGACGAAGAGCAGACGTGAGTCAACGTCGACGTCGCAAACACGCAAGCGTAGTCCCTCGCCCGGTCGCAGTCCGGCCCCGTACAGCACGAGCAGGAGCGTGCGGTAGGTTTCCTTGCGAAGCGGACGAGCGGGACTGTCGAGGATCGAGGTGGCCTCGAGGAGCCGCGCCAGTTCCTGCCGGGAGAAGATGCGTGGGCGGAACGGTCGCGGAACACGCGGCGGCGATTCCGGAAGAGGCGATGTGGCGATGAGTCCGCGGAGGGCCAGGTGCTTGAAGAAGACCTGGAGAGCGTAGTGCTTGCGCACAAGCCACAGGGTCGGCGGGCCGCTGCCGCGACAGAAGGCCCGAACGGCCTCGGGCTGAATCTCATCCAGGCCGATGTCGCCCATGGCGCGGCCGAATGCCCGCAGTACGCGCCCCTCGGCTGCATACCTGGCCCCGAGAGACCGCTTCAGTTCGAGGAATGTGTCGGTCGCTTCGAAGAGGGTCATGCGAGATCTCCGAGATCCTCGAGCGCCACGAGCCGCAGTGAGGTCAGAGCGACCTTGGCATACGTCCGGGTACTGTCGGGACTACGATGGCCGAGATGGTCACCGGTCTCTTTGAAGCTATGGCCCGACTCGACGAGATGGCGGGCGCAGGCGTGCCGCAAGCCGTGCGGGCCCCGTCCCTGGCAGGGTGCCTCCCCGACGGGGTAGTGCCGGGCAACGACGTCATACAGCCCGCCTTGCGAAAGCGGCCGGTATGGGGCGCGCAGAGTCAGGAAGAGCGTCCGCTCTGACGAGCGCGGCCGGTGACGCCATACATACTCGGCGATCGCCTCGCCGACTGCAGCTTGCAGCGGGACCTGCTGCAATCGCCCGCTCTTGGACCGCATGATCTGAATCCGGTCACAGGCCCAGTCGATGTCGTCCAGGCGGAGGCGGCGCACTTCGCCGGACCGTACCCCATACACCGAAAGCAACAGGATGATCGCCCTGTCGCGAGCCACCCCAGGGGAGTCTCCGATGGTTCCGTCAAGCATCCGGCCCACTGTTTCCCAGGCCGGCCCCATCGGCAGTCCCTCGTCCCGATAGACCCGCGGTACCTGGACCGTCGCGGCCAGTCCCGGACGCGACCAGCCGCGCTGTTCGCCGTACTCGAACCACTTGCGAAGTGCCGAGGCGGATCGTCTCAGCGAGCTTCGCTTCCAGCGCAGCGAAGCATGCTTGTAATAGGCGTCTACGTCATCTGCCGAGATCTCATAGAAGTCCAAACGGCGCTGTTTCAGGTATGCGAGAAAGCGTCGGATCTGCCAGCGGCCTGCTTGACGGGTCGCTTCAGACCGCCAGTGCCGTTCCTGCTGCGTCGAGACAAACTCGTCCAACTTGGCTTCGAACTCTCCAAGGTCCTCGGCGGGCTGGTCGGGTTCCAGTCTGCCGAGACTCCGCAGGAAATCCGTTGCCACGCAGCGGAAGTTCTCCATGGCCCCTCTCGGGTTGGGATCCTGGTTCCCGCCGCTACGGCGAGAGGCCCAGTTCCGCGCCAGGATGCGCACCTCGGCTGGGGTGAACGATTGACCGGGCAACAGGACTGGCAGTTCAACCGCAACGCATCGGACGTAGCGCGCTTGGCGCAGCAAGGTCCTTTGCGAAACGCCTCTTGCAGCCGATTGCTTCAAGTAGGCTGCGCGCTCGTTAGCAAGCGGCGCCTCGCGATGACGGCGAATAACGCCGGCATAGAAATAGAGCTCTTCGAACATGGTGAGCACCTCCTATCGGATGCACCATGAACGGCGTCAGCTTATGTTGTCAATCTGCGAGTACGACCGTTGTGTCTGCAAGAACTTCGCCCCGCTTCGCTACATAAGCGGGCTGGCTGCATAACGCAACGGGCTCTCCAGCAGGATCATGCCCTTCGCCCACGGGTCTGTTCGTCCCCGGCGGGAAGCGGCGCACGACCATTGGCCGCGCCTGCCTCTGGAGTGACACTGCTCCGTCTTGTTCCCGTCCGTGCGCGAACCCGGCCGCAAGCCTGTTGACGCCTTGCCGCCGCCGCTCACCGCTCTGGCTCGCGCCCCGCTCGGTGACCGTTCCCTTCGCTTCCGCATGCGGTGGCTCCGCCGCTCCCGGACTCGTTGCCGGGGTCCTAGGCTGCGCCACTCCCGGCCTCCTTCGCGCCTTCACTCACCTCTCCTCGCCTGAGGCCCCTTCCCTCCGCCGGCATTACCCGGCCTCCCCGGTACTACGAGCCTCTCCGCCACCCTGACCGGCCCGGCCTGTCCCTTGCGGGATTCCGGTTGGGCGTGTGCCACGCCACCGACAGGGCTTCCCGTGTTGCTGCTGTTTCCCTCTCGCGTACATGCCACCGTCACTACCCCGGCGGATCCGACCGGTGCGCACTTCGCTCACTTCCCGGTCGCTGGCAGCCTTCCCCGTCCTTGTGGCGGGTCGGCTTCCGCATTACATGTTTCGAGGCCTGCTCAACGTTCACTGCTCGTTGCGGCCTGCACGCTCGCTGAACCGCCCAAGGCGGCCCTTCTGCCCAGAGTGCTTCAGTCCGTTTCGTTACCTTCTCGAACCGCTCCGGTTGCTACCGGCTGGAGCGACAGTTGCCGGACGGGATTCGAACCCGCTAGGAACCAGCGCCTTCCCACGGCGCACACAAGGAGTATGTTAGCCAGCGCGTGTGGAACGACGCAACCGCGCCGGAGTGTCCCTGGTGTCAGTGCCGGCATCAGTTGGCGCCGCACGGGTTCTATCCGCGGGTGCAGCCACGGGGGGCGCTGATCCGGCGGTACCTGTGCCGGCGGGTGGGGCGCACGGTGAGCCTTTTGCCAGACTGCTTTGCGGCCCACGTGACGGGCACGTTGGAGGCGGTGGAGGCGGCCGTGCGGGTGGCCGAGGCGGCCGCCACGCGGGCGGCGGCGGTGGAGCGGGCACGGCCGCCGGGGCAGGGCGGTCTGGCGAGTGCGGACCGCTGCGTTGCACCTGTGGCATCTGCCGTAGCCCGTCACGCCGCCTCACCCGCGAGCACGCGCTGGCGTGCCTCCTCGGCGGCCTCCAGGCGGTCGAGCGCGGCTTTCGCCTTGGCCACGAAGTCGGCGGGAGGCTTGCGGCGCTCGTTCAGGATGGCGCTCAGCTGCGTCGGGTCCACGCCGAGGACCTGAGCGAGATCTGCTTGCCGTACTCCGAGTTCGACGATGCGGACACGGAGCTTGCGGATCTGTGTGTCAATCATCAATCCAGATGATATATCAAATCAACTGATATGTCAACAACTTTATCTTATTACCGTGACTATGTGCTAGCTGAGCGCTTGGCAGAGTCACGAAAGCGAGCAGGACTGGCCCAAGTCGAACTAGCTGCCGCCCTCGGCGACCGCTACAACCAATCGATGATTTCGAATGTTGAGACGGGTCGGTCGGGTCTACTGGCTGATGGCTTGGTCAGGGCTGCCAAGGCTCTCAGCGTGAGCGCAGACTACCTGCTCGGCCTCACCGACGATCCTGCCCCCGCCGCCGAGCTGTACCGCCCCGGCGAGGACCCGGACTACTGCGCCCTGCCGTGGAACGAGGCGTTCGGCTCGGCCGGTCCGGGCGCGGTCGTGGACTCGGAGAACGAGGTCCGCGGCGTCGTCTTCCGCCGCGACTGGCTGCGCCGCAGCGGGATCAACCCCGACATGGCCAGCGTGATCGAGGTCGTCGGCGAGTCGATGGAGCCCACGATCTGCGACCGGGCGCTCGTCCTGCTCGACCACCAGCGCACCACCCGCCGCGCCAACCGCGTCTTCGCCGTGCGGTCGGAGGACGGGTTGCAGATCAAGCGGATCGCCAAGGCGGGCGGCGGCTGGCTGCTCGTGAGCGACAACCCGGAGTACGGGCCTGTGCCGTGGCCGCGCGAGGCGCAGGTCGTGGCGCAGGTGATGTGGACGGGGCGGACGCTGTGAGAAGGGAACGATGAAGCGGATGCATCGGAGAGTGCCGACGGCTGTTGGCCTTGCCGTGCTGGCGCTTGGCGCATCGTGCTCGCTCGAGGAGACTTTGGAGGAGCTTAAGGTTAAGGTGATTCGCCGCCAGGCGGAGGAGGGCGACGCCGATGCCCAAGCCCATCTCGGAGTAAGGTATCGAACAGGCTGGGGCGTGACCCAAAACAACGAAAAGGCCGTGGCGTGGGCACGCAAGGCTGCCGAGCAAGGACACGCTGTGGCTCAACTGAATCTCGGCATAGCCTACGCCAACGGCCAAGGTGTGCCAGAGAATGACGCGGAGGCTGAGACGTGGGTTCGCAAAGCAGCCGAGCAGGGTCTCGCTCGTGCCCAGCGCAGGCTTGGGTCGATGTACGAGAGCGGCGATGGGTTGCCGGAGAACCACGGCGAGGCCGTGAAGTGGTTTCGCAAGGCTGCCGAGCAGGGTGACTCTAGAGCCCAACACAACCTCGGTTTCATGTACGACCGGGGCGCGGGCGTCGCGGAAGACGATGCGGAGGCCGTGAAGTGGTATCGCAAGGCCGCCGAGCAGGGGTTCGCTGCCTCCCAAGGCAACCTCGGTTTCATGTATTTCAGGGGCACGGGCGTCCCGAAAGACGATGCGAAGGCCGTGAAGTGGTTTCGCAAGGGCGCCGAGCAAGGGGATGCCAACGCCCAAGGCAACCTCGGTCTCATGCACATCATGGGGCGGGGAGCACTAGAGACCGATGCGGAGGCCCTGATGTGGCTCCGTAAGGCCGCCGAGCAGGGAATCCCTGCGGGCCAAGCCGGGCTCGGCTTTATGTACCAGCGTGGACGGGGTGTGCCGCAGGATTACGTTCAAGCCTATGCCTGGTACAACCTTTCCGCCGCGCAAGGGGGCGAAATGGCCGCTAAGTACAAGGACAAGCTCCGCCAACGCATGACCGCCGAGCAGGTCGCCGAGGCGCAGAAGCTCAGCACCGAGCTGTTCGAGCGGATCAAGCAGTCGGAGTGAGGGCGGGGCACGTGACGTGGGCGGGAGGACGGTCTGAGGGGGCTGTCTGCCTAGACCGTTGGCGTCTCCACGAAAATTCGCCATAGGAGGCACAGAAATGAATCCATGCAAGCTTCTCGCAGGAACGATTCTTTCGATATCGTTCGCCATCGGGATTCCCGACTTGTGTCACGCCCAGACGGCGCACCATGTGTTGAAATCGACCTCGCCCGGGATCGCGTTAGGGAGCTTCGAACCAATCCTGGCACTTACTCGATCAGGCTCGCTAACATGAATCCAGGGAGGATTTATAAGGTTGAAGTTGGTCGATCCGAGAAATATGACGTGCCGCATCTAGACCTAGGTTCAACCACACTAGGGGGTGACGAAAGCGAGGATGACGGATCGTGCGATAAACTCAAGCAGATTGAAGATAAGCTGCGGAATGCAGGGTCAGAGTTGGAGGTGGCCGCCCTCCTAGCTCAGATTGGGGATCTTCTAAATGATTGCGAGATTCCCGCGCGTACGGACAGCGTCAAAGAGGTTATTTCGTCGACAAAAGAAGAGGTAGCAGACCTAACCGTTGAACGAAATTCTCGCAGACCGATAACTGTGCACAGGCTTCCTAAGGAAGGTCAGGTAGCTGAGGATCCTGAACCAACTTGGCAGATTGTCATCTCCAGCCCGGGTGGCAGCTGGCAGCGAACGTACGGATGGAGGTTCGCTCCCAATCGCGACAAGGAGTACTTCGCGAAACCGCCGAATCCCGCTACCACGCCAGACGGGTCCGGCGGAGCTCCGGGGTCCGAGGATTCTCCAGGGGCGGAAAGCGTTCAGAACGAGACTACAGAGGGCACACACGCGGAAAACTCTCTTACATCACTCCCAGCCGTGTTTTGGACATGGTTGCCCCCTGGCCAAAGGTCCCAGCCGATCCAGCATGGGCCCACGGCGGGATTGGGCGTTGCGTTGTCAGCAGGAAGCGCGAATCCATCGGTATTCGGCGGGTATAGCATTCGTTTCCACCAGAACTGTCGTTTCCACCAGAACATCGGATTCGCGCTTGGCGTTGCGTTCTATCAGCAGAAGGTGCTTGCCAGCAAGTACGCTGTGGGTGACCCCGTCTTCGGTAGTATTGACTCGGACCAGCTGGCAAGCAAAGCCTAGGGTGCCAACCTTTTCTTTGGCCTGACGCTTCGATTCGGCTCGGACCCTCGGACGAGGCCGGGTGCGAATGGCGCTGATGACGGTAACGGGTCCAAGCAAGCTTCAGTTGGAGGTAGCTAGAGCTCGAACGGAGGGGAGGGCGGGCGCTTCCGAATCCGGCCGTCGCGGGAGGCCAGCGTGATCGAGCGGGGCGTCGCGTGGGCGTGGATGGTGGGTGAGTAGCGATAATTACGGTCTAGGCGATGGAAAACATACTGAATGCGATCGCTTGGCCAGTTGCGGCAATTATCGGTGCCGTAGTGCTCATGGTGATTTTTCGCAAGCCGCTTTCAGGTTTAATTGAACGCACCCGAAAGATCAGCAAGGGGGGGATATCGGCTGATCCACCTCTTGAAGCCCAGCAGAGTCAATCCGACAAGGGCCGGGAAAACTTTGCGAAACTCTTGGCTGAAATCGGATCTTCCCCTGTCAGAGATGTCCTTGAAGACGGTATTCGCAATGACCTTAAGCAAAAGGGCATTCCAAGCGGCCCGGATACTGAGAAACTGCTGATTAAGCACTTAGCGGGAACTCAGTTGCTGCTCACTTTCGAGACCATCTATGGCCTGGTTTTTTGGTAATCAGATCACCTTGCTTAGGGCACTCAACGAGACTGGTGCAAGCGGCTTGAGCGCCGCCTACGTCAATCGCCACTTCAGAGGGGTCAAGACACTGTATCCAAACGACTTTGAGCAATGGTCCGTTGAACGCTACTGTCAATTTCTATTTGCTTACAACCTGATAACTCAAACTGAAGGGCAGTTTCATATCACAGCCTACGGGGTCGAGTTCCTAGTTTGGATGACCCGAACAAGGCGTCCGTCGAATAGGTGGTTCTAACACCGGTGATCAGCGGCAGGGGTGATTAGCCGCGCGAGTGGTTCCATGATTGGACAGCTCTGATCCCCTCAACATTCCGATACGCCAGTCCTGCTGAAACCCGAGGCGGACAACTCGGCCGCACCCCTGTGCTCAATGACCTCTCTTAGGCCATGAATTAATTATTTATTAGGGACTTTTTTGATTTCTGAACTAAAAACGCTTGATAATGCCCGTCTGCGAGGTCATAATAGAAGCATGGACGGAGCGGAATTCAAGAGACGGGCCAAGCGATACGCCAAGCGCAACGGTCTGAATTACAACCTTGACAAGGCTCGCGGCAAGGGCAGTCACCAAGTCCTGACGATTGGCGAGCACTCAACGATTGTCAAACAGTCGGAGATCAGCAAGGGCCTGCTTCGGGACATGTTGAACCATCTGAACATCAGGAAGGAGGAATTCTAGATGCGATACGCCTATCCATGCCAACTCACACCGGAAAAAGATGGAACGGGTGGGTTCCTGGTCACATTCCCAGACATTGCCGAAGCCCGCACCTGCGGCAAGGACCGTGCCGAGGCTCTGGAAATGGCCGAGGATGCACTGTCGGTAGCCCTCGCGTTCTATGCGAAGCACCGCCGGGACATTCCGACCCCGAGCCCGGTGATGGACGGCCAAGAAGTGGTCGCGGTCCAGCCCATCGTGGCTGCCAAGCTCGAACTCTATTCGGCCATGCGACAGCATCGAATCACAAGGGTCGCGCTTGCCGAGCGCCTCGGACTCAGCCATACCTCTGCAAGCAAGATCGTCGATCCGTACCACCGCTCGCACATCAGCCAGGTCGAGAAGGCGTTGCGGGCAGTCGGACGCGGCCTAGTCATCGAGGGCCGGGCGATTGCGGTTCGGGACGAGGAGCGGGCCTTGCCCAGGCAGCAGCGGCGCATGGCGTGACCACGCCTAGCCACCGCTCATCCCCTCGATGTAGCGGTAGGCGGCCCCGCTGCGCACCATGCCGGCGGTGACGCGCAGCACGCGCCAGCCGAGCAGCAGCGCCTCGGCGTCCTTCTCGCGGTCGCGCTCGTAGCTGGCCGCCTGCTGCCGTGCCGTTCAGCCCCTGCCGGGCCCCGCTGGTGGGACAGGCGGTGGCGCTGGGGCAGGCCGCGGCGGGGCAGGCGGCCGTGGCGGCGGTGGGGCAGGCCGCGGCGGCGGATGGACCGGCGGCCACGACCTTTCTTCGATCGGGTTACGCGGCATCAGGCCGCAGCTGCGCGTAGACGAAGTCTTCCCAGTGGGCCATCAGTTTCGGCTTCCACGGCGTGCCCGTGCTGGTCGCTTCCCCAGAGAGTTCGCGCTCCCGGCGCAATAGCAGGTCCAGCGCCCGCTCGGAGCCGTCTTCGTACCAATGCTGGCGGAGCCGCTTGTATTCGTGCGACTGCTGCTCCCAGGCCATCTGCAACTTGACGAACTGCACCACCTTCTGGTCTAGATTCGCCGCGAGGGCATAGCCGGTCAGGACGGCCACCAGCAGGCCGAAGGCCGACGGCACCCAGTTCGCCAAGTCGCCGAAGGCGGTCAGCGCCGCGCCCGAGGAGAGAAGGAACGACAGTCCGATGACGGCCTGCTTGCGCTTCGTGTAGCGGGTTGCAAGATCGGCAAAGTACAGCGAACGCACTTCCGCTTCGTGCATCAATCCCCAGACCGTCCCAGCCTGCTCCGTTGTAAGCACCGCCCTAAGTATAGCCTCCGGCCGCTGCGGGTACGGGAACAGGTCGATGATGCTGCCCACGCCGCGCAGGAAGGTGCGTCGGCGGCCCCCGGAGATCCGATGCAAGGAGCCACGGCAGTTCAGACACTCGAAGAAGGCTTAGGAACGGAAGAATAAACCGCTCCGCCAGCGAAACACGCGACGGCCTCCTGCGCGTCGAAGTGATACGCTACCCGCATGGCGATTCGATCCTCACTGTTTATCGGGCTTGCATTTGCTGGTTTCGCTGCAGGCTGGATGTTCCAACCGTTTCCAAGCGCTCACGCACAAAGTGTTGCTGAACGCCAGTTCGAGCTGCACGGTGTTGCGATGGGCAAACCGTTTTGTTGAACATCCGTACGGGCGACACGTGGCGGCTGGTGACACCCAGCGAGGGACGCACAGGAATGCTTTGGCAATACATGGCGCTACCACCACGAGTCAATACCATGACAATGGACGGAATGGAGGCTATCCTCGCAGACCGTTCTACAGACCAGGCATCGGTGCAAGCTCGAAGGACGCTCGTGCTGGAATCCTGGCTTACGAGTGGGCGCTAGGATGTCGCTCGTTGCGGCAAACACATTCACCCTTCACAAGACGCACCAGGGTATCGGCGTTGGTGCTCACTTCGCCTTCCCACCCAGCTTCTCGACCGACCGCAGCATGCCCATGCCGAGCATCGCCAGCACGAGCTCCATCAGCCCGTCCACCCCAACCGGGTACGGCACCAGCTCGTCCGTGCGGATCACCTGGCGGCCCCACAGGAAGGCGGCGAGCACCTACTGCGGGACGTAGTGCAGCCCGAGGCACACGCCGCATACCCAGCCGATAAACGGACGCCAGCCGGCCACCAGGATCGAGCGGTGGGCGGCCTCGATCTTGTTGATCTCGATCTGCGCCTCGCGGGGCCTGGCGAGGATGCGCTGCTTGACGACCTCGGCGGCGGCCTTCTCGTCCGCCGTCTCCACGAAGCGGTCGATGATGTTGGCGATGCCCTCGGCCGCGCCGATGAACGGCGCTCCGATGATCTTGTCTAACACTCCCATCAGGCCCTCACTCCCACGGATCGCCCGTTCCACGCCACCAGCCGGTCAGCCGGCCGCACGTCGATGTGCACGCCCCAGCGGTAGTAGCCGAGGCCGCGCAGGTCCGGGGCCGTCCCCGCCCATACCCGCCTGAGCCGTCAGAGCCCGGAGGTTCTCCTCCAGTGCCCGCGCTCTCTCGTCCGCCACATTCGCTCGCTGCTCTGCGGCCTGCTTGGCGCGCTCTGCTGCCAGCCGCCGCCGCTCGGCTTCTGGCAGTGCTCCGTCGAACTCCTCCCCCGTAGCCGGGTCGCGGAACACTAGCACCGTCGCAGCGGCCTGCCTCTCGCTGCGCATCTCCAATCCCAGCACCGCGCTCCGCAGGTAAACCCGCTCGCCCTCGCCCGCGACCCGCTCCGCCGGGCTGAAGCGGCCCCCGCTGAGGACATAGCCCTCCAGCGGGCTGCTCATCAAGGCCCCCTGCGGGTCGATCCGCCAGTACTCGCGCACCCCGATCCGGGAGTATTCCCGCGCCTTGTGCCGGCCATCCGTGCCCGTCGTCGACGGCGACGCCACCTCCAGCACGAAATCGGGGGGCTTGCCTTCCTCCCAGACCCTGTACGAACTGCGGTTCCCGCGCCCCACCCCGAACACCACCTGCACATCCGGCTGCAGCTTGGCCGCGTTATTGCCCATCTGGTAGTACACCATCAGTTCCATCGCCACGAGCACTTCCGAGCGATCCCGGAAGTGCAGGTCCAAAGCTGCCGCAGCCTGCCGCACCGTCACGCCGTGGGCCACGCTCTGCGCGATCCAATGCCCTTCCGGGTACTCGACTTCGTCGGTCGCCGGTGGCACCGCGGTGGCACCGGGCGAGGCCAGCGCGGGAAGTTCCGTCCGTGGGGTGGCCATCGTCGAGATGCAGCACTCGAAGGCGCTGCAACCCTCGTGTTCCCGATTATACAGCCGTCATGCCCGGCCAGCTGACACGGTCGCGATGCCAATCGCTGAGCCCGGCCCGTACGCGGACAGCGCCTCGACAGCGAGACTTGCAGCCAACGTCCATGCCGCAGCGCGACTAGGAGTCTGGCGACGCTGTGCCTCAAACGGACGAGAGCGGCACTTCGAGTCGCGACTTGACTCAATCGCCAACCGTACGCCGAGACAAGGAGTCTAGACTAATTGGCTTCTCGAGGCTGCCATGACCAAGCAATCGCGGTGTCGCCAACTAGTTGCGGAAATCGGCTTGCAATCAGGAGCGCGCGGGTAGATAGGGCCTCAGCAACCCAGCCAACAGGCACTACTCAAGCGCGGCCGTCCGGTCCGGTGCGCGCTGCCGGATCGATCCCAGACACTCCCAATCGAAGAGTATGGGACAGGTGCGTTGTGGCGCTTCAAGCGAAAAGATGGCCCGGAATCAACTACTGATCGGCACTTCCATCTGCGGATTGATGCACGAGCAACTCAGGGAATTCGGACGGCGGTGTGATGATCTTGCACAACGGGCCGGGAGCGCGGGAGCGCCTTCCGTCCAAGGTGCAGAGCGGGCAATCGAGTTCCTCAGCAACAGCCACGTACCAAGCGTCATAGCTGGTCAGATTGGCTCGCAATGTCCAGATTCGCTTCGCAAAGGGTGCGAATTGGAAGAGTTTCAGATCGAATCGCAACAATGTGCGGAAACCTAGTGTCGCTTCAAGGCGCGAGACTGACCCCGCTTGTTCCAGTCGGCGCAAGACGTTGCAGGCTTCGACCAACACATGTTCTGGGGCTGCCAGCTGGTACCCAGCGACAATGGATCGCGCCCAAGGTCCTTCCTTGTCCGTGGGCAGAAGGCTCGCGACCAGGACCGAGGCATCGACGACCGCCCTCACTTTCGGTCCTGGTCGCGAGCGTCCAGGATCTCACTGGCGGACACGCTCGTGTCCGAAGCCTCCAAGCGCTCTTCGATTTGACGGATCAACTCTTGGTTGGTCGGGAACCCCACAATGCGTTCCAGTTCGCCCAAGAGGTACGTTTGCATCGACTGCCCCCCCGCTGCAGCTCTCGACTTGAGTACGTCCCGGACCTCTGTCGGCACGTTTCTGATCGTGATCTGAACAGACATGCATGCAATATACCACAAATGATTGCATTTTGCCAGCATATCCCGATTCGCGGACGCCACGACAGGCCGTTCGGATGAATCGATCAGCCTGGCCGGTATACTGCCACGGTCGCGGGCCTGGCAGAACATGAGTCGACGCATGAAGCCAGCCCTGATTGGTTCAAACTGCTGCCCACCCTGCTTGGAGGCAACCTTCATGATTGGGGCTTATGTACGAAGGTGCCCCCAATCAATTCCGCAAATCGATCATCCTCGCACGCTCTTCGGAACAGGCCATCCTGAACCGTGAGTCCGCCTGAAGCCGGTTCCGCAGGATTCGCCGCTGGACGAAGACACGGAGGGGAATCACTCAGGAGACTGTGCGCGCAGACCAGCCACCGATGCGGCTCGAAGGATGCGCTTGTCATAGGCGATGAAGACCGGATCGAACTGAGCAATCCGAAGCGCGCATGCAATCTGAAGAGCATCCAGGCTCCGCAATCCTGCAGGATCGAGCGAGGCCGCACGCTCGATGACGCCTCGATCGACAGTCACGGTCCCGAGGTTGTGGATCAGCCGGTGCGCCAAAGCTACCCTTCCCGGGTCGCGGCGACGAATCGCCCTCGGGACTTCCACTGCTGCCAGTTCGCTTGCCATCACCCTCGAATAAGTCCCCAAGGATTGGCGAAGCGCTCCCGATTCGGGCTCTTCCACGATCAGCTTCACCAATGCCGAGGAGTCGCAGAAGGCAACGCTCACGATCGGTCTTCTCTCAACTCCTGAAGGTACTTGGACGCGCTCCTGCTCGAGTCGATGTCCCCTTTGGGCGGCTCGATGTCCGACCACGACCCGGCCGCTGGAATCACCACACCGCTCTCGACCAAGCGCTGCCACGCGTCGTCTTCCGCGGCAAGAGGCTTGAGCACTGCAACGGGCTTGCCTCGGTCAGTCACGGCGAAGACCGAGCCGGTCTTCACCTTGGCTAGATAGACGCTGAGATTCTGGCGTAATTCTCTGATGCCAACCCGATCCATGTAGCACATGGTACTACATCTGCAAGTGGCTTGATTCTGGAGGTCCCGGCGTGCGTGAGCGACCACCGTCCCGCGCAGCTCGGGCCGCCGCGGTTGCGCTCGGACGAATCGTCAGGGACGGGCCCGTCGGATAGAATCTGCAAGACGACGAACCACAAGTGCTGTACAGAACGCGCAATCGATTTGTCGGTATGGGGCTGGTCATCGCAGCCGCGGTTGCGGGTCCCGTGTGTCTCGCGCAGAACGTATTCGATGTCCTCATTCGGGACGGCCTGGTGATCGACGGTTCCGGCAGCCAAGGCTTCGTCGCCGACGTTGGCCTCCGGGGAGACCGAATCTCCCGAATTGGCGACCTCTCGGATTCGACCGCGGACCGAGTCATTGACGCGAGAGGACTTGTCGTCGCCCCGGGGTTTATCGACATCCACAACCACTCGGACTTCACGCTGCTGGAAGAGCCCCGTTGCGAGAGCATGATCCGCCAAGGGGTAACAACCATGGTCCTTGGCGAGGGCGGCTCCGCCGGTCCCGTCAAGGCCGGCGAGCGGGAATGGACCACCCTCGGCGGCTATTTCGACCACGTGGAACAGCGAGGAGTCGCTGCCAACATTTGCTCCTACGTGGGACTGACGCAGGTCTGGCGGTATGTGAAGGGTGATGCCCTCGAGCCTGCGGACGACGCGCAAGTCGGGGCCATGGGGGAGCTGGTGGCCGAAGCCATGCGCGAGGGCGCCATGGGCCTGTCGAATTCGCTGCTAATGCCGCCGTCCAGCCTTGTCACCACGGAGCAGCTGGTCACGCTGGCGAAGGTCGCCGGAGAGCATGGGGGATTATATTCCACCCACATCCGGGACGAGGGCCGCGGCGTGTTCGATGCCGTGGCGGAGGCTGTCCGCGTCGGCTCCGAAGCACGCATCCGAGTCGACATCATTCATCTCAAGATCGCCGACCAGGCGCTGTGGGGGAGGATGGCCGAAGTTGTGGAAATGATCGATTCGGCTCGGCGCGCTGGACTCGACATTCGCGCCAACGTGTATCCCTATACGGCCGGCCAGAACAACCTGCGGGCGATCATTCCTCCATGGGCCCACGATGGCGGCAACGACTCGTTGCTGGAGCGCCTGCGGTCTCCCGCCGCGAGGGCACGAATCAAGCGCGACATCCTCGACCCGGACCAGGACTGGTACAACCATTACCTCGCTGTCGGGAGCGACTGGAGCCGCATGCTCCTCGTCCAACTCAGCGGTGCAGCCAACACTTCCTTCGTCGGCCGGAGCATGAAGGATCTGATCGAGGCACGAGGCGGCGACCCGTTCGACGTGCTGTTCGACGTCCTCGTCGAGGAGGGGGGCAGCGTCCGGACGGTGTACTTCCACCACCGGGAAGACGACATGCTCCACGCGCTGCGCAAGCCTTATGTATCTGTGGGGTCGGACGGCGCGGCGATCAGCCCCGGCGGGCCGTCGGGCAGCACCCATCCGCATCCTCGCTGGTACGGGACATTCCCCCGGGTTCTCGGCCGGTACGTTCGCGAACAGGGCGCCCTTGCCCTTCCGGACGCTGTGCGCAAGATGACGTCTATGAATGCCGAGAAACTGGGAATCCTCAACAGGGGGCTGGTTCGCGAGGGCCTCTTGGCCGACCTCGTGGTCTTCAATCCGGACACTATCGCCGACCGCGCCACGTTCAGCGATCCCCATCAATTCCCGGCCGGCATCCTCCACGTTTTCGTCAACGGCGGGGAGGTATTGACCGACGGCGCACACACAGGGCGACTGCCCGGCCGGGTAATTCGTCGCAACCGCCTCTGACTCACCCTGGAATTGCCGATGCGCAGCATACCGGCTCTCCTCGGGCATGCCTTGGCGTCGAATGGCCGCAACGCGCGAGAGCGGCTGCGTGGCTCCTCATTCCCCAAGTGGTACAACCTTGCGTTGGTCGCATTGCGAGAGCATGGCCATCGATGCTCTTGGCCCGAAGCCCTCCTGCGTCTTGGGTGTTGCAGTGCATGATCACAATGCGAACGCGCAGGCAACATGGCAGCATTCCGTGGGGAGTCGTGGCCGATCAGGAGGTCGGTCAGAGTCGTCGAATCCGAGGTTGAAGCGGCTCGGATTGGATTGCGGTTGGATATTGGGCAAGCATCTGGCAGGGCCGTTACAATGGCCGAGTCCCCCGGGCAGCGCAAAGACTCAGGCTGCCATCGATCACGTCAAAAGCAACTGTTCCATAATCAACTACTTGCACGGGTGATACTTGCATGCCCGGGCCGAACTGCCCACATGGCCCTTGCCTGAATCGCACCACGAACAAGACATTGGTTGGAGACGTTGTCGATGACCTCGATCATGACCGACATCGAAATCGCGCGCCGGGCAAGAGCCCAGCCTATTCAGGAAGTCGGCTCGAAGCTTGGAATACCAAGCGAGCATGTGCTGCCGTTCGGCCATGAAAAGGCCAAGGTCTCAGGTCAGTTCATCGATTCTCTTCAAGGGCGGACAGACGGAAAGCTGATCCTGATCACAGCCATCAGCCCAACACCGGGCGGCGAAGGCAAGACCACGACCACGATTGGCCTCGGCGACGCCATGAACCGGATCGGCAGGAGGACGGCGATCTGTCTGCGGGAACCATCGCTCGGACCCTGTTTCGGGATGAAGGGCGGCGCCACCGGAGGCGGCTACTCCCAGGTCGTGCCCATGGACGACATCAACCTCCATTTCACCGGGGACTTGCACGCCATCACAGCGGCCCATAACTTGCTGAGCGCGATGGTCGACAACAGCGTCTTTTGGGGCAACAAGGCCGGAATCGACGTCCGGCGCGTGGTTTGGCGCCGCGTGATGGACATGAACGACCGGGCGCTACGCCAGATCAATTGCTCGCTTGGGGGGATCTCCAATGGATTCCCGCGCGAGAGCGGGTTCGATATCACGGCAGCCTCCGAGGTCATGGCAATCCTGTGCCTGGCACGCGACCTCAAGGACTTGGAGCAACGGCTCGGAGACATCATCGTTGCCTACCGGCGAGACCGCACACCTGTGTATTGCCGCGACCTCAAGGCGGACGGCGCTATGGCCGTGGTCCTGAGGCAGGCAATGCAACCAAACCTGGTCCAGACCCTTGAGAACAACCCTGCATTCATCCATGGCGGACCGTTCGCCAACATCGCTCATGGCTGCAACTCCGTCGTCGCAACCAAGACTGCGCTCAAGCTCGCCGACTACGTCGTCACGGAAGCTGGGTTTGGCGCGGATCTCGGAGCCGAGAAATTCTTCAACATCAAGTGCCGCAAGGCCGGACTGAAGCCGGATGCGGCAGTCATAGTCGCGACAGTGCGGGCGCTCAAGATGAACGGCGGGGCCAGCAGGGACGATCTGTCCGTCGAGGATGTTGGCGCTGTCGAACGAGGATGCGCGAATCTCGGACGCCATATCGAGAACGTCAATCAATTCGGCGTCCCGACGGTCGTCGCAATCAACCATTTCGACGGCGATTCGGACGGCGAGATCGCGGCCATCCAAGCGTATGCGAAGGCCCAGCGTAGCGAGGCGGTTCTGTGCAGGCATTGGTCCCAAGGCTCGGCCGGAGCCGAAGCCCTCGCGCATCATGTCGTGGATATGCTGGAGCAAGACGAGGCCCGGTTCACCCCGCTCTACTCCGACGACCTCCCTCTGTTCGAGAAGATGCAGACTATCGCGCGGCGGGTCTATCGTGCCGATGACATTGTCGCCAACAAGTCCATCCGTAACCGACTGCGCAATTGGACCAATGCCGGTTACGGAAATCTCCCGGTTTGCATAGCGAAAACCCAGTACAGCTTCTCGAGCGACCCTAGGTTGCGCGGCACGCCGATCGGGCACACTGTTCCGGTACGCGAAGTGCGTCTGGCTGCCGGAGCCGGCTTCGTGGTGGCGATCTGCGGTGAGATCATGACAATGCCGGGCCTGCCGCGCGTACCCTCTGCAGAAGCCATGGGCCTCGATGACGACGGCTTGGTCGATGGTCTTGACTGGACTCAGGCCTAGTAGATCAGGTTCTGGCGGTGTGAAACGAAGCACCATTCGCTTTCGGATGGAGAATACACAGCCGGAACCGGAAAACCCTATTCCTCGAATTACGCAGGAGCGGCAAGTCTGCAAATGCGGAAGGAGGATCGGATCGAGCCCTCGAGCCATGCCGACTGGATGAGGTTTCCGGTAGACCCTCCCATGCCTCGACACCGATTCCCGCCTGCCGCCGTGCTGCGATCCTGTCCGTGTCGTTGTCGGGGAGGAGTCGAAACAGCACACCGTGCGCGAAGGGCAAAGTACTCCGTTTCGCAAGTTCCCTAACGTATTTTCCGACTAGCCCATGTTTGTCGTGCGCCATGGAAAGGCGCTGTGTCCTAGCGGGTTCGAATCCCGCCCGGCAACTATTGCTCCAGCCGGTAGCAATTGGAGCGGTTCGAGGAGGTAACGACACGGAATGCCGAAGCACTTCGATGGAAAAGGGCCGCCTTTGGGCGGCTCAGCGAGCGTGCAGGCTACAACGCGCATTAGACATTGAGCATGCCTCGAGAAGGGCAACGCGGAAGCCGACCCGCCGACAAATCGGGGAAGGCTGCCAGCGGCCGGGAAGCGAGCAACGCAAGCACCGGTCGGTTCCGCCGGGGTATTGACGGTGGCATGTACCCAAGAGGGAGACAGCACCAACACGGGAAGCCCTGTCGGTGGCGTGCACGCGCCAACCGGGAACCCGTGAGGGCCAGCTTGGGCCGGCAGGGTGGCGGAGAGGCCCGCAGTAGCGGGGAAGCCGGGTAGTGCCGGTGGAGCGAGGGGGCCTCGGAAAGAGAAGAACCCAAGAAGGGGGAAGGGACATGGAGACTTTGTCGATAGGCTTCAAGCATTCGGTTTCCCTCCCTCCTGCTATCCAAGCTACGGGACTTCTGATTGTTACCCCGATGGGACTGACTCCCACTGAACATGCCAGCCTTCGCTGGACACACATCCATACCTGACAAGATCACTGTCCTGCCTTTCTTGGCTCGCTCACCACCACGCCTCTTGAGCGCAGCAGCAGTAGGTGGTTTGCAGCTTCCGCCTGCACGGCGGCAGCGGAGGGCCTCCCTCCATCTCTTGCGCAGCATGGCCGCGCGGAAGGCCCCCGCCCCCCCGCACGCCTTCGTGGCGCACCCTCGTTCGCGTACTCGCGAAACGGTAGTCGATTCTCGGTTGACAGCGGTGGGAAACGTGCTGAACCATTAAGGAGGCCATCCCCTTCACGAGCTACCCGGAACAGATCGCCATGCTGCGCAGCCTTTCATTTGGATCCAGTGTCAGGATCATCATCGTCATCGCGGTAGCTACGTCGGTCGGTGTGACGCTGCTGCTTACACTGGCACCTGAGCCCGACAGCCGGAAACTGCCTCCCCGGATTCCGTTCGCGCAGACCGCGCGGGTTTCGGCCGGATCGGGTCCCATGCCGGTGTACGGGGCCGGCACCGTGCGGCCAAGCGCGGAGATCGACATCGCCCCGCAGGTGGGCGGCAGGGTCATCTGGGTGGATACGGGGTTCCAGAGCGAGCGCCGGGTCGAAGACGGCGGGACGCTGCTCCGCATTGAGGAGGCGGACTACCTGTACCGCCTGCAGGAGGCCGAAGGCAGTCTCGCCTCGCATGCCGTGGAGGTGGTCGTCCCGCTGTCCGATCCCGATGCGTCGCTGATCCCCGGCCTGCGGGAACTCCAAGCCGGTGACGGAGAGGGAATTTACGTTTGGGACGGATACGTGGACCGCGTCGAGGCGTCGCTCGACGCACAGACCCGAACCGTCGGTGTGATCGCGCGTGTGTCGGCCCCGTTCAACTCAGGTGCCCCGGCGAGCGGATCCAGTGAGGCCGGCGCCCGGCCCCCGCTGCTGGTCGGCAAGTTCGTGGACGTAGAAATCGACGGCGTTTCACCGGAGGACTACTTCCGGACACCGCGCACGGCGCTGCAAACAGGCAACGAGGTCTGAGCGGTGAGCGTGGCTGGCGTCGTGCGCATCGTTCCAGTCCAGGTGCTGCAGCGCGCGAACGATGAGGTATTCGTGACCGGTCCGCTCGAGAGTGGCCAGCGATTGGTCACGGGTGGAATTCAGTTCGCCACCGAGGGCATGTGCGTCCAGACCGGAACCGACCTAGTGCGATGAGTCCCGACGCAGATCCCGGGTCGGACGACGACCGCGAACGGTCCGGCCCGATCGCCTACATGGCGAGCAACGGCATTGCGGCCAATCTCCTGATGATGGGCATCATCGCGGCCGGCCTCGTGTCGCTGACGGGCCTCGATCGCGAAGCTTGGCCTACCACGCCATTTTACCATATCGAAGTCTCGGTGGCCTATCCCGGCGCCACGCCGGAGGAGATCGAGGAGTCGATCATCGTAAAGATCGAGGACCAGGTCAGCGGCCTGGACGACGTGAGCGCGGTCAAGTCCGTAGCGTCTCAGGGCATGGCCTCCGTGCGGGTCCAAATGGATTTCCGTACGGACATGGATCGAGCCCTGGACGACATCGAATCTGCCGTCAATCGCATACAGTCTTTCCCGGCCGGCGCCGAACGTCCCCAGTTCCGGGAGATGGACAACCGCATGAGCATGATGCGGCTCATCGTCCACGGCGACATCTCCGAGCGCTCGCTGAAGGAACTTGCGTACCAGATCGAAGACGACCTCACCGCGCTGCCCTCCGTGTCCCAGGTCGAAGTTAGCGGGGTCCGGAACTACGAGGTCTCTATCGAGCTGCCGCTTCACCGGCTGAGGGCCCTCGGACTCACGCTCACCGATGTCGCCAATGCGATCCGACGCAGTTCGCTGGACCTGTCGGCCGGCAGCATAAATACCCTGGAATCCCAAGTTCGGGTGCGGACCCTCGGGCAGAGCTACGACCAGCAAGACTTCGAGGAGATCCCCCTCCTCAGCGGCCGCGACGGCACGGTCCTGCGCCTCGGAGATATCGCCAAGGTCCGCGACGGCTTCCAGGAAGCAGACCTGATTGTCCGCCATCAGAACCACCCCGCCCTTTTCGTCGAGGTCTACCGGGCCGGTGGCGAACAGGTGATGGATGTCGCCACCACCGTGCGCGAGCACATGACAAACGAGGTGATCCCGGCTTTGCCGGACGGCGTGGGTATCACCATGTGGAACGACGAATCCCAAGCCTACGAGGAACGCGCCAATCTTCTCCTGAAGAACGGTCTGCTGGGCCTGGTGCTGGTGGTGATCGCACTCAGCTTGTTTCTCCAAGTCCGGCTCGCCCTGTGGGTTGCCTTGGGCATCGCCGTTTCGGGCGCCGGAGCCCTCGCCGTCATGATGGCATTCGACGTGGCGATCAACACCATCAGCCTGTTCTCCTTCGTCCTCGCCATAGGGATCATCGTCGACGACGCCATCGTTGTGGCCGAGTACATTCAATTCGAACGCAATCGGGGGACGCCCGGGGTCGCCGCCGCGATCCGCGGCGTCAGGCGGATCAAGGTGCCCTTGACGTTCGCGGTCCTCACGTCGGTGGTGGCCTTCGTCCCGTTGCTGTTTATCCCGGGTGGCGTCGGCGACGTCTGGCGGGCCCTGCCGATCATCATGATCGCCATGCTGCTGGTTTCCTTGGTGGAATCTCTGCTGGTGCTGCCCAACCACCTGTCACACCTGCCCGGCCCGGAATGGGTTCCGACCAATCCCTTCGACCGGTTCTTCTCGCGGCTCCAGAGTGGTGTTGACGCCCAGCTAAACCGGTTCGTGCGGGGGCCCCTGGACCGGGCCCTGCGGTTCGCCACGGACTGGCCCGAAGTGACGATGGCGGGTGCCGTCGCAATGCTCGTGCTGAGCATCTCCCTGCTGCCCGCGGGGGTCGTTCCCATGACGCTGGCCGACGACGTGGAAGGCGATATCGCGACGGTCGTTTTGGAAATGCCCGATGGGGCCACCGCTTCGAGAACGTACGAAGTGGCGCAGGAGCTGGAGGCTGCGGGCCGCCGGGTCATCGAACGACTGTCTCGCAACCGGCCCGTGGATGCGCCACCGCTGCTGAGCGGCGTCACGGTGACCGTCGGACTGGGATCTAGACTCGAGGGCGGACTCAACCCGGAGCCCACCCTCAATCCGCAGGCCAATATCGCCACCATAGAGTTCAAACTCCTCGGCGCGCAGCAGAGACGGATCTCCACCGGAGAGGTCGTGCAGGCGTGGCGGGAGGAGGTGGGTGTTCTGCCCTACGTGCGCGGCATCACCTTCAGCGGCGAGATCTTCACACTCGGGAACCCGGTCGAGGCCGTACTGTCCCATCCCGACCCGGAGCGCCTCGCCCGGATCGCGGACTCGGTGGTAGCCGGACTCCACAGCGTGGAAGGCGTCTACGACATACGGTCGGATCACGCCCGCGGCATCCCGGAGATTCAGTTGGAAATGCGCCCCGAAGCGCGGACCCTCGGTCTCACCCTGCAGGAGTTGGCGGGGCAGGTGCGGGCCGCTTTCTTCGGCGCGGAAGCTGTCCGAGTGCAGCGCGGCCGGGAAGAGGTCCGAGTCTACGTGCGCCTGCCCGAGGAAGAGCGGAGATCCATTACCGATATCGAAGGCTACCTGATCCGCACGCCGAGCGGGGGCGAGGTGCCGATCATCAGCGCGGCCGCGCTGAGCCAGGGCGTGTCGCCGTCGGCCCTCCGGCGCAGGGATGGCCAGCGCGTCGTCACCGTCACAGCGGATGTGGACGCCTCCGTGATCTCCAGCGACGAAGCCAACGATTTCCTGGCCGGTTCGATCCTCGCGGACCTGGTCGCGACGTTTCCGGACCTGACCTACACGTTCGGAGGTGAACAGCAGCAGCAACTGGAGTCCATCGGCGCGCTGTACCGTGGGTTCGCGGTCGCCCTGATCATGATCTTTATGCTCCTCGCCATCCCACTCCGTTCATATGCCAAGCCGTTCATCATCATGGCCGTGATCCCTTTCGGGTTCATCGGCGTGATCTTGGGCCACTGGATCCTGGGCGTGGCCCTGAGCGCCGTATCCTTCATGGGGATCTTCGGTCTCAGCGGGGTGGTGGTGAACGATTCCCTGGTCATGATCGACTTCATCGACCAGAAACTCAGCGAGGGGGCCGCGCCGAAAACGGCGATCGTGGAGGGTGCCAAGGGACGCTTCCGTCCCATCATGCTCACTTCCCTGACGACGTTCCTCGGCTTCATGCCCCTGATCCTGGAGCGCGCAATCCAGGCCCAGTTCCTGATACCCTTCGCCGCGTCGCTCGGTTGCGGCATTCTCTTCACCACGGCTATTCTCATGATGGTTGTTCCGGCGCTATACACCATGCACCTGAGTCTGAGGCTCTCGTGGCGCCGTTCCGGTGCGCGTGCCGCGTAGCGGATCTCGTCTGCGGCGAGACGGGAACCGATGACTGACATGGCGATAACGGCAGAGACGGTGGAGAGTTCGACGGCCGAACCCCTGAGTTTGGTCGACGAACTCATCCTGATTCATCTCGACGAGAAGGGAGGCTACTTCCATCAAGTGCCAGGCTGGCAAGTGAACTGCGCCGGCGTCGTCGTCGGAGTGCTGGCGGAACTCTCCTTCCGGTCGCGGCTCGACTCGGACCTTGCATCCCTGCCCGTCGTGGACCCGCCCGAAGCGGGCGATCCCGTCCTGGACCCCATCCTGAGGGAAATCGTGGACGCACGGGGCCAACGCACTGCCCGGTACTGGATCGAACGGCTTGCATCCCGTGCGGAGTCGATCATCGAAATGACTCTGGCGCGCCTGGTTGAACGGGAGATCCTCCAACGCCACGATGGCGAATTCTGGATGCCGGCTGCCACCGTCCTGCATGGGCCACAGTACGGGATGCCTGCGGAAGGTACACCCCAACAGTTCATCAAGGCGCGCATCGGCAAGGTTGTCTTCGCCGACGAGATTCCCGGCCACAGAGACATCGTCATTGCATGCCTCGTCAATTCGTGCGACGTCTTTCGTCTGATTCTTGCACTCGATGAGAAGGCAGAGGAGCGCATCAAGTACATCTGCCAGATGGACTTGATCGGTCGGGCCATTGCCGATGCGGTCTCCCGGAACCTCGACGGCCCGGCCCGTAGGTATTCCGCTCTTTCCAAGAAGATTCCGACGGTTCCGATGCGCCAGCTGCTGGCCAACCCGCATACCCGAGATGGCAACCTGAACACCTTGTTCGGGAACCTCCCGGAGGAGCACGGCCCGGTGTTCCGTGTCCACCCTCCCTTCTCGGAGCCCATGATCTTCCTGGCCGGACTCGAGACGAACCGCTGGGTGCACAAGCAGGGGAGCGCGTACCTGAGAACCGAGGACTACTTCAACCACTTCGAGGAGGTGTACGGTGCGGACGACGTCCTTCCCGCCTTGGACGGCAAGGAACGGGCCCTCAGCGTGCATATCGCCCGACTCCTGCCCAAGTTCAGGGTGAATACCCCGGGCATGAAACGCCGGGCGAGAGTCCTGGACACACTGATGGAACGGGTGTTGCAAGGCCATACTTCCGCCCACCGGGCGGACAACCCGCGGAACCTATGGGACGATTCCGTTAGCCTGCACGCGAGCGACCCGCGGTTTCTCCCGGAGTCCAACCTGCTCTTCGCTTTTTCCGCAGCCTTGATTGCCAGCGTGTACCTCGGCGAAGCGTTCAGCCTCATGGTCTACGCGATGGCGTCGCGGCTGGACCTGTACGCCAAGATCCAAGCCGAAAAGGATGCCCTGTTCGCCAACGGCGATCCCGCGAAGGAGGACTTCACCCCCGCCAACATCGACGTGACGCACCGCTTCCTGCCGTCGCGCAAGAAGCGTGACAGCCTCGGGTCCGCCCCGTACGAGCTGGGCACGCACAGGTGTCTCGGCACAGGGTGGATGGAGGTGCCCCTAGCGGTCAACCTGCTGATGCTGGCGCACCACTTCACGGTTGAGGTGTCGCCGGCGAAGTACGCGCGGGAACTCCGATTCAATCCGTTTCCGTCGATGATGCCGAGCATGAAGCTGAAGTTCCGCATCTCGGAGCAGCGGCGCGAGTTGCCCGCGTGAGCCGCCACCAAATGCGGCTGGGCGATCTGTCGAAATCGCTGAGGGATGCGTGCCACGGATCGGACGTCGCGCGTCGCGTCCGGCACTTCAACGGCTGGGTTGACCGGGCGGTGCCGGAGGCCGGAGGCGCGGGCGGCTACGCCCACGCGGAAACGGTCAGGGACTACTACGAGCTTTGCAACGCCTTCATGGTGTGGGGTTGGGGTGAATCCCTGCACTTCGCGCCCCTTACGCCCCATGAGAGTCTGGAGGAGTCCAAGGTCCGGCACCAGCGCGCGATGATCGCCCAGCTGGAGTTGGAACAGGGCATGACGGTGATCGACGTTGGTTGCGGGGTTGGCGGCCCCATGCGCCGCGTCGTCCGCGAGACCGGCGTCAGGGTCGTGGGTATCAACATCAATGAGGTCCAGTTGGCGCAAGCCAAGAAGTTGAACGCTGAGGCGGGGCTCGATCACCTGGTGGAGTTAGAGAGGTGCAGCTTCACGGACATGAGCGCCATCGAGGACGACACCTTCGACCGGGGTTACGCCATAGAGTCAACGTGCCACGCGCAGGACAAGCAACGCGCCTTCGCGGAGATATTCCGCGTGCTGAAACCGGGTGCCCTGCTCTGGGGTCAGGAAATGTGTCTGACGGACCGGTTCGATCCGAACGACGGTCGGCATCGGGCCGTCAAGCAGAGTCTCATGCGCGGTATCGCGCTGTACGACATCGCCACGTTCGGGGAAGTGGATCACGCGCTCGAAGCCGCGGGATTTCAAGTCATTGAGGGAAGGGACTGGGACGTTCAGGAGGGACCCTCCACGCCTTGGTATCAACCCATGGAGAGTCGCCACGGGACGTTGGGGCACGCCCTCCGAAGGCTTCCGTGGGGCCGCAAGGCGGCCATCGCGGGATCGAAGCTGGCCGAGCTTCTGCGGCTCTTTCCGAATGGCTCGGCGGAAGTCGTTCGGCTCCTCGATCGAACCGCGGAGGCGTATGTTGCGGGCGGCAAGACGGGTATCTTCACGCCGCTTTACTGTTTCCTGGCCCGCAAACCTTCTCAGCCCTGAAACAACGCCCACCGCCCGGTCGTGAGGTCCGCCTAATCACCATTGCCGTCCGGGCCTTGAGGTGCCATCGCCGAGTCCGAATAGGAACTGGCGGCAGTATCGGCGGTACTTTCCGATAGGCCCGTCGGCTCGGCACAGCCGGGTTGGGGACCGGTAGCGCTTCCTCTCCCCAATGACCACGTCCTGCCGGACGAACCCTTTCTTGTGGCAAACTCACCCGGTCGGGGCTGCGCATCTGTCACCCACGCAGTCCCCCTCCGCATTTGTCGGCCGATGAGTAGTTCAGTATACATGTATGCATCCGCGTTCACCCGCCCTCGCCGCCCGTACCCAGACGCTCGAGACCACAACGCCAGTGCCCGCCGCACCTGCGCAAGGCCACGAAGCGGTCCCGGTATCCCCCGCATTCGGACGGGACGGAACTCCCGCGAGCACGGCCGTCGCGGACCCGGAGCACGAGCACTGGGCGCAGGGCCTTGCGGGGAGCGTCCGCGCCACTTCCTCGAGCGTGGCGACGCGCGGAGCGAACCGGGCTGACCGGCGAAGTGAGCCAGTGCGAGGACTGCGGTGTCGTGCTTGCAGGAGTTGCACTGCAGGGGCTTGCGGGAATTGGGCTGGCCGTGGCTGGTGGAGGTGCGGGCACGACAGATTTCCCGTTGCGTCCAGTGTGGGTTCCAGATGGCTACGGCGCATTGCTGCTCGCTTCCGAAGATTGGCAGCGATACTGTGAAGCTGGTGCCCGCCTTCAACCCAACTTCGCCGTATTGGACCCTATAAACTTTTCTAAATCAGATAGTTGCAGACTCAGTGATCGCGATTGGGAATGCGTTCGGCGAATTGCCTCACGACGCGGGAGGCTGGTATTTCACACGGCGATCTTCAATAGTTCCAAAGCTCAACACTCCCCTTAGCGATTGGCTGCAGGACCTGAGAATCCGTCTACGGAGCGAACTGAGGCCTTCTTAGGGATGATGCCGGATCCTGGGGGGATTTCGGATTGACATAGCACGGATGGAACAGAGGTATCGACCGCGGCCAGATGTGGGCATTAAGGCCCCGGGTGATGAGACAGGCGCAGCCCGGGTGGCTTGCGGTCCCTGAGACTGGCCGCTAGAGACTGGGAATTGGCGGTGGCGGGAGCACCGGTGATTGCAGTGCCGAATCGAATTCCATGGCCATGAAGTGGCACGGCCAGATGGCCTCAATGGTTCGCGAAGACGGAGCGCCAGAGTGCTGCTAGTATCAAACCAAGGATGGTTTCCAGGTTAATTCGAACGGTCCTTGCCGCTCTGGCAATCACAATCATCTCAACGGCAGTGCCGGGCGCCCGCGCCGACGAATTCTCCAAGCAGGAGATCATTTCGAAGATCCTTGATGTAACGCAAAGGGAAAGAGTGGTCGATCAGCTATATGGGGCGGTGGCCGAACGGATCGTCAGCCAGGTCAAGACCCGGCACCCGGAAGCGGATAAAGAGATGGAATCGCGTTTCCTCGAAATTGCACAAGAGGGTCTCGCGGATCTCAAGACTGACGTACGACGCTTGGACTTGCGGATTTGGGCCAAGCACTACACCGAGCAGGAACTCGGGGAGATGCTCGCCTTTGTCGAGTCCGACACAGGACGAAAGTCAATGGAGATGGGGCTTGGGCCAGCGCAGGGCACTGTGGGGTGGGGTAGGCCGGACACAGGGGAGTCTGGTCCTTGGGTCGAGAGACATTTCTACGAATACTTCACCGAGGAAGAGTTTGCGGAGTTGTCCGCGTTCCTTGAGTCCCACACAGGGCGCAAGGCCATTGAGACCGCGCCCATCCTGGCGCAGGAATTCGGGGCTTGGATCCAGCAGGAGATTGGGAAGTCGACTCCCCGGATCGAAGCCAGGATCAGGGCTCTACTCGCGGAATAGACCGGTTGGGATCCCTTGGCAGGGGTGCGTGAACGGCGTTTCCGGGCGTCGTTCCCCAATACCTCGAACATTGATTGGCGCCAGAGGCCGCGCGAAAGTCCCGGCGGACTCCGTCGTCGGCGCGATACACGAAAAGCACCGTCCCGCGAATCGTGATCGCTGAGGTTCTCAGGCAATCTGTTGTTCGCTTGGAAGTACCGCGGAGCACAAGCGGCGTGACCCACTGCCTTGTCACCATCATGCGCGCACCTGCCTTCCCCGTCGCGAGACAAGCACTAGAGTGACACGGCTGGCTTCTTGCGGCGGGCACTAGCGGGTATTGGTCACCACACCGCGCGAGTCACAAGGGGACGCCTTCGGCCTGTGACGGCATGGGCAAACGGACGAGATCGAGTGATCAAGAGCGGTTTGACGGATGGTCGGCAGGGTTAGGATTCGATGATGGAACGCAACCACCGCCTCGCACCGCCCGGTCCCGCTCGTACAGCACGGCAGGCGTGAATCACAATGCACAGCCTGCGTAGAGGTCCGATTTCACTTGCAGCGGTCATTCTCACTGGGGGCCTGCACCTGAACGGGCAAGAGCAACCCTCAGTGGAGCCAGACAGGGAGTACACCGAGGGCCAGACACAGGCGATTGATCGCGTTGATGAGCTGTCGGAACTCTTGTTGGGTATGCCCTGGACCCCGGCAGTGGTCAGTACTCTGTCACGGCTGGGAAACGTCTCCTGCCGGCACGACAAGAAACTCGGCATTCGGGTATTCGAGAAGGCGTATGCCGTTTCCGCTGGCATAGACTTCGACCTTAACGAGGAGTCCTCCGTCCTTCTGCTGTCGACACTTATGTCGAGAGCGTCGAACTGTCATCCCGAGTTCGGGGTCAGGTCCCCGACCGGTCGCGAGGACTTGCCAAGACTTCAGCCTCGGGCACGCCTCAGCACCACTTGGGACGCCGTGAGGACAAACCCTGCTGCGGCTGCCGGCTTCGCATACGATGTCGCGGAAGCGTTCTCCGACCTGGACACCTGGGGACAGCGCAGCTTTGTCTCGGCACTCACCAGCCTGAGGCAACCCCGGCCAGCAGAAGCTGACGCCGTGTTTCAATACGCTCTAGGGAAGGTCGCATCATCGGGGTCGGTCGCAGAGCTCTTCGCGCTCGGAAACTACGTCTTTGGCCCGCGGGAGACGAAACCAGGTTTCGATGTCATCGCAGTGACGCCGCTGGCAGAGGGCACCATTTTTGGCTTCGCGGGAACCCGACCAGGAGTCCCCGAGGAACTGGCGAGCCTCTACATCACGTCGTCAAGTACAGCCCTTGCCCGCCTAGGAGCCCTGGAACAAGAAGACATCCTAGCTTTCGGGTTAACGAAGCAACTGGAGTCCTTGGCGAAATCGCACGCTCCCCATCAGGTGCCGACCCTTGCGAGCCTCTTGGCCGATCAACAGGCAAGACTGGACCAAGCCCAGAGCCTGTCCGCAGGAGCGGAACGCGTTCGTCGGTCGTTGTCCGGCAAGCCATTGGCCAGACTTGAGGAGCAGATTGACTCAGCTCCCGATGAGCCCACCAATGCCCGGCTCCGATTCCATCTGGCGTACGTCAAGATTAGCAATGGCCACCTGGAAGAGGCGCGTAGGGTAGTGGCGGAGCTGGAGGACGAGATCCGGCCGCCATTGCTCGATATCATTGCCCTGAAGGAAGTCCAGCAAGCGATCGGCGAGGGCGATCTGGAGGCAGCCCGTCTCGGACTCTCTACGCTGAACGACAAGCTCCACCTGGTCCTGGCGGCCCTCAGCCTCGCCTCGGCCCACTGGAACCTGTCGGACGAGTCCGGCAATCGCCGCGAGAAGGACTCGCAGGCTGCGGCCGATGCTATCCAGCTGGCGGGCAGCGCGACGGCACAGATCCCTGACGACATTCGTCCGAAGATCCGAGTGGGGATTGCGGAAACCCTGGCACGTACAGAGCGATTCGGAGAATCGCTCGCGGCACTCGAACTCGCGGTGCAGGAATTCAACACAGCTCAGCAAGCCGAGAAAAACCGCGACGAACCGCTTTCGGTCAGCGTATACGACACTGGTGCTGTGTACGCGACGGTTACTCGTGACAATTCGCCCAGGCAATTCCACCTCCTACCGCGACGGGAGCAGATTGCGAACTTTCCCGGTGCCGTCCTTCGACTCTCGGAATCCCCGGAGCCAGAGCTTGACCGCTTGGAAGGGATCGTAACGCGGGTCGTCAATCGGCGATTGCGGACAAGCGGACTTCTAGCCATCGCTGAGGGTACCCTCGCCGGGGCGTTTCGCCCAGCGAATGAACCGTTGACGGAGCCGGCGAACAGCGACGAACCGGACAAGCAGACGCCAGGCTCGTCCTCAGCGGACGATCAAGAAGCGCCCGACTAGTGGGGCGGTTGCCGCTTCTGACGGTATTGGGTTCAGACGATTCCGGCGTATCTCAATCTCGGGCCTGCAATCGGCTCGAGGCGTGACGCCTGCAGCCAAACGGTTCCCCGCCGAGTGCCAGCCAGGACAATTGGGGATCAACTCGACGGTCTCAATACCAAGTCCCAAAGCCGACTCTACCTAGGGACCGGGCGTTTCACCACCGTAACCGAACGTCGCTCCAGGGAGCCCTGGGGCACCACGAAACCGTCCCCGCAAGAGCTTCGGCCCCAAATATGAGTTGGGCTCAACGTCGTTTGCAATGCCCGTTCCCATGAGCGAGTGCAGCCTGGTGCTCGGGTTGGCACTGGCTATGCTAACCGCACACAACCCCTTCTGGCGCTTCACGACAATGGGCTGCCGGAATGTCGTTCGATGATGTCGCGGACGATGATAGAGTACGAGCCCTGAGGGGAGCGAAGCGCGACGATGCCGAGAAGGGTTGCCATTATCGGTGGGGGAGTCTCGGGGCTGGGGGTGGCCTGGGCACTGTACCAGCACGGCGCTCGATTCGATTTTCGACTGTTCGAAGCGCAAGCTCAGGTCGGGGGTAATGCCGTCACCGCCGATATGCCGCAAGCGGATGGAACCTCGATTCCGTTTGATATTTCCGTCACCGCGTGCATTCCCTCCGTTTACCATCACATCCTTCTGATCATGCAGCAACACGGTATCGAGTTGGTCGATACCAGGTTCAGTTACAGCGTGAAGTATCGCGGCGGCGTCTACGCTCATGACTTTGACTCCGACATCAGAAGGCAGTTGCAACCGGAAATCGAGAGATTCCAGAAGGTCCTGAGACATCTAAAGCGGTTCGGCCGGCTCACCAGATCCAGGTCCAGACTGCTCAGTGCGCTCAACCCGTTCAACTACGTCAGTATGGGGACGGTTCTAAACTTGGGCAGGTTCTCCGGGGATTTCAGATACAAGATCCTGAAGCCCATGTTCGTCAACTTCCTGATGGCCACGAACGTGTTCGACATGCCCGCGTCCCTGTTTGCTCGGTATCTGGAGTTCTTTGACATCGAAACCGCAACGCCGATGCAAACCTGGGACCGTGGAACGCGGCGTATCTACGAAAGCCTTTCGGCTCCCTTCCGGGACAAGATCTACCTTGAGCGACCGGTTCGAAAAGTGTATCGACGTCGCTCGGAAGTGGTCGTGGAGGACGAAGACGGAAGGACAGAGACGTTTGATGACGTCGTCTTCTCGTGCAACGCGAATCAAACGCTAATGATTCTGGACAAACCGACATTCCTGGAGGGCTTTCTTCTCTCGTCGATACGTTACGAGAGTGAACTGCACAACCATACGGTCGTTCACTCGGACGGCTCGATTCTTCCGGACAGCGATGTCAAGCCACTCGCCACCCGAAGCAACCATATCGAGCAGTACGGTGTGCGACCTGATAATTATGAAATCACCTATATCATGCACAACCAGCAGCCTTGGGCGAGTCGATCGGACAAGCCATGCCTGGTGACCTACAACCCGATCAGCTGCATCGATGAAGGCAAGATCATCAAGAAGTGGTGGTTTCAGCACATCGTGCACGATGTGCCTCACGTGGCCTTTCTGGTCCATTTGTTTCGCTTCGTTCAGGGCAAGAGGCGAACTTGGCACTGTGGCGCCCATACTCTGATCAACAGCCAGGAGACCTGTTTCGTTTCCGGCCTCGTTACGGCGCGACAGATCGGAGCGGACTATCCATTTCAGGATTCTGAAGCAAGGAAGTGGTTTAATTTCTACGGGCGCATGATGTACGGTTGGCGCTTCAGAAAGGCGTAGACGAGGGCTTGCCCGGCGCGGCGGGGGCAGGTCCTGCAGGCGCAGCCTGCCGGTCTTCGCGTCCGTGCAGACCGCGCGGGAGCAAGAGAGAAACAAACCCCGGCCCATTCGGTGCGCCTGGCTGATCAGCCAGCACGTCATTAAGCGTGACAGCTTCACCAGCGTGGACGATTTGGTCGTTTGCGTTCACGCGCCCATGCTGGGGTGCAACCGGGACGCAAGTCCATTCGTGTGGGTCGCGACTGCGCGGTCCGTCCTCGACAAGATCGAAAGGTTATCCACACGGGTTTCCGACTCGGGACACTGGTTGCGAACAACTGTTGGAGGGAATCCGGGTTCGACAGATCCCCATCCATGCCTCACCATGGGACACAGGTATCCCTTGTGGCTCGTCCAATGCCCTCCGGACTCAGTGATTCGCCCAGACCATTGCCGGATCGGTCCTGCCGGCGAGCCAAAGTTGTGTTTGTATCAGTCTTGACGAGGATTCAATGTCAATTCGAATGATTCTTGCCGCTCTGGCAATCGCTCTCATCGTAGTCGCCATCGTGGCGACCCTGGCCATTCGGTCATCGGCCCGGAGCCAGAACGGCGCCGGCCGGCCCGCAACGGATTGATCGCGAACAGCGCACGCCCTGTTTCCGGACTACCGCGCGCCGCCCAACCTCGACGAGCCAGCGCAGATGGAGCCTTCTGACCGGGCGCTGCGGCAAGCATGGGACAGATCTCGAGCCCTCTCCGCTGGATGCCCTCCAGGGTTGCCAGAACCCTCTCTGTCGCAAACACTGAAGCCCGATCGCCCCCAGCACAACTCCCACGAAGCGCATGGGCGTCTCCTGCATCCTCCGGCGGTGGTGATTGCAGTGGCGGTCGTCACGGGCGTTGAGTGCCGTGCTAGACGACGATGACTCTCGCCAGCCAAGCAGTGCGTTCTCCGCGCAGACGGCCGGCAAAGTTGGGTTGAGTTGAGCAAGTTTGGCGGCCGATGACGATCGGGGTACCGTTCGAAGAGCCGTCCATTGCTGCTTGTGCTCTTAGCTGCTCAATCGAGTCGTCATTCCAGCTTCCACCGCTCGGTCCGCAGACTCCCTGCTAGGGTCGGAGAGCATTTCGTGGTTGGGCTATAGTGGGCCATTACGAGCTTGGGAGGGCACAGCAATGCAAGACCGCAGATTCTTCTTTGCGATGGCATCGGCCGCCGTGGGGGCGACGATGGCGCCCGGCGGCACGCCGGGCGCCCAAGCCGCGATCGGTGCCGCTGTGAAGACGGGCGGCAAGGCAGAGAAGCTTGAGCACCCTTTCGGTGTACAGCACATCTACTACCAGGGGCCGACCAACGAACTGAGCGTGTTTGAAGGGGGCAGCCTACGGCTGAAGCCCGGAATGGAACCGCACCCTCCCCACAAGCACCCGGAAGAGGAGATCATGCTTGTGACAGAGGGCGGCGGAGAGATTTACGTGCAGGGCGAGGTGACCCAGGTCGGCCCCGGATCGATGATGTATACCAACGCCAATGAACTCCACGGCATCAAGTGCATCGGAGCCGAACCGCTGCTGTTCTATTACTTCAAGTGGCTGAAGTCCTGAAGGCGGCGCTCCACTTGTCGATTCGAAGGCATCCGGGCGATGGCCGAGGCGCAGAGTGCAGATCGCAAGGTTGACTCGAGGGGCGAGAAGCCCGGAAACCTCTTGCGTCCTCCGGCAACGATTGTAGTGGAGGATGACTCGGGCGTTGAGATCCGTGCGAGATGGCATTGACTTTCGGGAAGCGCTCAAGCGGCGCGCGGCCAGCCGGAGAAAGTTGGGTTAAGCTGAGCAAGTTTGGCGAATGGTCACCATAAGGGTACGGTTCGATCATTGACGGCTGGCTCGGCCGCCCGGCACCCGATCCCGTCTATCCGGAACTGCTGGACACGCCTCGGAATGCGCCGGCTGCGCCCATGTTCTCTCGTACTGGCGGCGGCCCTCTTCGCCGGAGGCGTGCACCTGAACGGGCAGGAGCAGCAGGCGGATCCCCCTGAGCGGGAATACACCGACAACCAGGCAGAGGCAATCGATCGGGTTGATCAGCTCTCGGAGCGTCTTTGGGGCATGCCTTGGAATGGTGGCGTTGTCAATGCCCTGTCACGGCTGGGGACGGCAGCCTGTCAGCATGACAAGGACCTTGGCATTCGGGTTTTCGAGAAGGCCTATTGGGTCGCCGCGGGCATCGACTTCGACTTGAACGAGGAGTCCTCGATTCTGGTCTTGTCCAGTCTTGCGCAAGCAGCATCGAGATGTCATCCCGAATTCAGGCTCAGGTCACCGACTGGCCGCGGAGACCTGCCAAAACCAAGGGTTTGGACCAGCCTCAGGGCCACGCTGACTGCCGCGAAGACAAACCCTGCCGCGGCTCTCGGCTTCGCACAGGATCTCGCGGAGACCTTCTCCGACTTGGACAACTTTGGACAACTCGGCCTTGTCTCCACCCTCACAAAGCTGCGGCAGCAGCGGCCAAATGAGGCTGACGCCGTGTTTCTACACGCGCTGCTGAATGTCACGACGTCGGTGTCCGTCCCAGGTCTCTTCACTCTCCGAAGCTACGTCTTTGGCCCCCTGGGGGTGGAACCAGGCTCCGATGCCGTCGGGGTGACGCCCGTCCTGTCCGAGGGCGACGTGTACGGTATCTCGGAGACCAGACCGGGAATTCCGAGCGAACTGGTAAGCCTCTACCTCGCATCCTCAAGCGAGATTCTTGCCCGCGAGGCAGCGCTGCCTCGCGATCGTCTCCTGGCATTCGGGTTGACGAAGCAACTTGCGTTGTGGTCGGACTCGCACGCTCCAAACCAGGCCCCGACTTTTGCGAGCCTCTTGGGCGCTCAGCGTGCAGCGTTGGACCAAGATCAGCGCCTGCCGGTGCTGAAAGCAAGGGGTCAGTCCCCTTCCGGCAATCCCGCGATCGGACTCGAAGAGGAGATTGAGTTGGCACCCGACGAGCCGACAAAGGCCAAGCTGCGATTCAACCTGGCGTCCGCCAGGCTTCAAGAAGGGGACTTGGAAGGGGCGCGTGAAATCGTGGCGGATCTGGAGGACGAGATCCGTCGGCCGTTGCTCGAAATCATTGCCCTGGAGGAAATCAGAAAAGCGATCACTGAGGGTGATCTGGAGGCAGCCCGTCTAGGACTCTCGACGTTGAGTAACAATCTCCACCTGGTTCTGGCGGCTCTGGGCCTGTCGTCTGCCCATTGGGACCTCTCTGAGGGGTCCGGCGACCGACATGGGCAGGCTGCGCTCGAGGCAATTCATCTCGCCAATAGCGTGACAGCTCAGCTCCCCGAACACATTCGTCCAAATCTTCGCCTGGCGATCGCGGGAGGCTTGGCACTAACCGAGCAATTTGAAGGATCGATGGCGGCACTCGAACTCGCTGTACAGGAATTCAACACAGCTCGGGAACGTGAGACGCGGCCCGATGGCGCTCTTTCCGTCAGCGTGTCCGTTTCAGGTACTGTGCTGGCGACGATCACTCGTGGCGAACGGTCCAAGGTCTTCAGCCTTCTGTCGTCACGGGAGAGGATCACGAACTTCCCTGGTGTAGTCTTTCAACTCTCGACCGCACCGGAGCCAGACTTCGACCGCCTGGAAGGGATCGTGACAGGGACCGTCGATCCTCGCTTGCGGACAGGCGGCCTGGTGGCAATCGCCGAGGGGGCCCTCGCAACCGCGTTTCGTCCGGGACAGGAACCGCCGAGGGAGTTGAAAGACCAAGACAGACCGTCCGATGCTGCGCCGAGGTTGCCTTCAATCGACGATCAAGAACTGCCCGACTAGCCAAGCGATTGCGGTTCCTAACGGTATAATGTTGGCTCAATTCTGGTGCCCCTCACTCACAGCTCTCGACTTGCGTTGAGTTATGGCGTTCGCAGGCAATGCCTTCATTCATGGAGCGCAGACCAGTCAGTACGGCTTGGAGTCACGCCAACGGTATTCCCTCCGAACACCGGCGCCGGACGCTCCTTGAGCGCTGACGCCTCCTGCGCGACGGTCCAGCAAGCAGCACCAGACTCCACCAGGTAAACCAGCATGCACAGAGGAATCGGCTACTTGCTTGCAGCTGCCATTCTGGGCGGCTCCGTCTGGCTGGCAACCTACCTGGTGTCCTTGGCACCCGAACCTGAGCGTAGCGAGCCACCGCCCCCAATCCCGTTTGCGCGAACCGCGCCGGTCGTGGCCGGCTCAGGTGCCATTGCTGTGCACGGAACCGGAACAGTGCGGCCCAGCGCGGAAATCGACATTGTCCCGCAGGTCGGCGGCCGCGTCGTATGGACGGAGCCCGGATTCCAGAGCGGGGGGCGCGTCGAGGCGGGCCAGCCGATCTTCCGTATCGAGGATGCCGACTTCGTGAATCATGTGCGGGAAATCGAGGTGGCTATCGAAGCCCGGCAGGCGGAACTTGCTGTGATTCAGGAGGAGGCCGCGTTCGCCCGCAGCGAATTCGAGAAGTACTCCCGCCTGCGGCAAGAAGCCGGTTCTACGGTGTCCGAGGCAGGTCCCCTAGCCCTCCGAGAACCCCAGCTGAAGGCGGCCCAAGCCGCGCTGGACCGCGAGGGTGTCCGGCTGGCCGCTGCCAAGCTGGCGCTCTCCCGCATCGAAGTGCGGGCCCCCATGGATGGCTATGTGCTTGACGAGTCGCTGGAAACGGGGCAGCTTGTGACCGCTGGCCAGTCCGTCGGACGGCTGATCGCCGCCGACGCTGTCGAGGTGATCGTGCCGCTGTCCGACGCCAGCGCAGCCTTGATTCCGGACCTGTGGAAGCTTCGGGCTGGAGACGTCGAGCGACAAGTGGCCGCACGCGTAATTGCCAGGTACGGCGACGGAAGCTACGCCTGGAAGGGATACGTGGACCGGACCGAGGTGTCGCTCGACGAGCGGGCACGGACGATTGACGCGATCGTGCGCGTGCCCAACCCCTTTTCCCCCGGCACCCGGGTGACCGGGACCGGTGGCTCCGGCAGCCCCCCGCTGTTGGTGAGCAAGTTTGTGGAATTGGAGATCCAGGGCGTTGCGCCGAAGAGCTATTTCCGGGTGCCGCGACCGGCATTGCGGCCTGGCAACGAGGTTTGGGTGGTGGGCGGCGACCGGAAGGTGAGTATTGTCCCAGTGCGTGTCCTGCAGCGCGTCAACGATGAAGCCGTTGTAGTCGGCGCTCTTGAAGAGGGGCAATTGGTCGTCACGGGCGGAGTTCAGTTTGTCACCGAAGGGATGGTTGTACAGACGGGGGCCGGCCTGGCGCAATGAGCCAGAACGAACAACAACCAGCGGACACAGGCGAACCGATCGCCTACATGGCGAACAATCGTGTCGCTGGGGGGCTTGGAGCGACAGGCCTGGCCAATCGTCCCCTTCAATACCGTTGAAGTGTCCGTGGCCTATCCGGGTGCCACGCCCGAGGAGGTGGAGGGGTCGATCGTCGTCGAGATCGAGGAGCAGGTCGAGGCGCTGGCGGATGTCAAGGCGGTCGAGTCCTTGGCGGCACCGGGGATCGCATCGGTCCGGGTCGAATTGAATACCGGGGCGGACATCGACGAGGCCATGGACAAAATCGAGTCCGCCGTCGGCCTCATCCACTCGCTTCCCGGCGCAGCCGAGCGTCCCAAGTTCAGGCAAATGAACAACCCCGCACGGACATGATGCGCCCGATCGTCTTCGGCGACATCCCCGAGCGCTCGCTGAAGGAACTGGCCCACCAGATCGAAGACGAATTGGGGACGCTCCTCAGCCTGTCCCATGTCGAGACGACCGGGACTAGAAACTACGAGATCTCGATCGAAGTGTCGCTCGCCCGATTGCGCTCCCTCGGACTGACGCTCGACGATGTCGCGGACGCGGTCCGCCACAGTTCCCTCGACCTTTCGGCCGGCAGAATCGACACGCGGGAGGCCGAGGTACACGTCCGGACCATCGGCCAGAACCACGATCAGCTCGATTTCGAGGCGATCGTCGGTATCGCCCGGGAAGACGGCACGGTCGTGCGCCTCGGAGGTATCGCCGACGTGCGCGATGCCTTCCAGGACACCGACCTGATCTTCCGCCACCAAGATCGGCCGGCAGGCTTCGTGGAGGTCTACCTGGCCGAGGGCGAGCAGGTGATGAATGTCCCCGAAGCCGTCCACAAGTACACCGCGAACGTGATTACTCCATCCTTGCCTGATGGCGTCGGGATCACCCTCTGGAACGACGACTCCCAGACCTACTCGGAACGTCTCGACCTCCTCGTCAGAAATGGTCTTTTGGTCTCATCCTGGTGCTCATCTCGCTGGCCCTGTTTCTTGAGATTCGGGTCGCGCTGTGGGTCGTCGCCGGCCTGATCACCTCGGGCCTCGGGGCCTTGGCCGTGATGCTGGTGCTCGACCTCGCCATCAACACGATTTCACTGTCCGCATTCGTCCTGGGCATCGGCATCATCGTCGACGACGCCATTGTCGTGGCCGAGCACATCCACTACGAACGCATGAAGGGCGTGCCGGGAGTCGTGGCGGCGATCCGCGGCGCGCAACGGATCAAGGGTGCGTTGATCTTCGCGGTTCTCACTTCAGTGGCGGCGTTCACACCACTGCTCTTCATCCCCGGCGGCATCGGAGAAGTGTGGACCGCGTGGCCAGTGATCATCATCGGCATGCTGCTGATCTCGCTGGTCGAGGCGCTCCTGATTCTGCCGAGCCACCTGTCCCATTTGCATGGACCGGAGTGGGTGCCCACCAATCTCGGGGATCGGTTCTTCTCGTCCATCCGAGGTCTTGTGGATCGTCTGCTATCCGCCTTTGTGAACGGCCCCGTGGATCGCGCGTTGCGCTTCGCGACGGATCAACCCGCCGTCGTGGTAGCGGGGGCGATCGGCCTGCTCGTAGTCAGCCTGTCCCTGGTGCCGGCAGGCATTGTCCCGACGACCTTCGCCGACGTCGTGGAAGGCGACTTTGTCACGGCCAATCTCGAAATGCCGGACGCGACACCCGCAGAACGGACCCTCGAGGTGGCTATGTAACTGGAGCAGGCCGGACGGCGAGTTCTGGATCGCCTGAACCAGGACAGGCCGGACGGGGCGCCGGCGCTGCTGTCGGGCTCGACCGTAACCGTCGGCGAGAGACCTCGCGTGGAGAGGGGTGGGCTCGACCCAACCCCCACCGTGAATCCGCAGGCCAACATCGCCACCGTCGAATTCAAGCTCTTGAGTGCCCAGGAACGGGACTTGTCCACAATCGCCGTCATACAGGCCTGGCGGGAGAAGGTCGGGATCCTCCCTTACGTCCGGGGGATCGCCTTCAGCGGGGAGGTCATCAATCTCGGCCGCCCCGTGGAGGCTGTGCTGTCGCACCCGGACCCGACGCACCTGAACGAATTTGCGGACTCGGTCGTCGACGGCCTCCGCACCGTGGCAAGCGTCTTCGATGTGAGGTCCGACCATACGCCGGGCGTCAGGGAGATTCAGCTATCGTTGCGGCCGGAGGCGCGAACGCTCGGCCTTACGGTCGAGGAACTGGCAAAGCAGGCGCGGGCGGCGTTCTTCGGCGTGGAGACGCTGAGAGTACAGCGTGACAGGGAGGAGGTCCGGGTCTACGCCCGACTCCCCGACCAAGAGCGCGATTCGATCACTGATGTCGAGGGCTACCTGATCCGCACACCGTCGGGCGGTGAGGTGCCGCTGAGCCACGTGGCATCGATGAGCATGGGCACTTCGCCTCCAGCAGTCCGGCGCAAGGACGGTCAGCGGGTGGTCACGGTAACGGCAGATGTGGACGAGAACGTGATTTCCGGCGGGGAGGCAAATGACATCCTCGAGAACACGATCCTTGCGCTACTGATCGCATCCGCCCCTGGGCTGACCTACTCCTTCGGAGGCGAACAGCAGCAGTTAGAGTCGCTGGACGCCCTGTATCGCGGCTTCGCGCTGGCCATGCTTGCCATCTTCGCGCTGTTGGCCATTCCCCTGAGGTCCTACCTCAAACCGTTCATCGTGATCGCCATCATTCCGTTCGGCCTTGTGGGCGTCGTTCTCGGCCACCTCGCGCTGGGAGTCGCCACTAGTGCCGCATCGTTCATGGGCTTCTTCGGACTCAGCGGAGTCACCGTCAACGATTTGCTGGTCATGATCGACTTCGGGAGGGCGCCACTCCGAAGAAGGCGATCGTCGAGGGCGTCAAAGGCCGCTTCCGTCCCATCCTGCTGACCTCGGTGACCACCTTTCCCGGCTTCACTCCGCTCATTCTCGAACGCGCCATCCAGGCCCAGTTCCTGGTCCCCTTCGCCGTCTCGCTCGGGGTCGGCATCATGGTCACAACCGGGATCCTGATACTGCTTGTGCCGGCACTGATGGCTATCTATCTGCGGGTCAACTCGCGTCGCGTGGCAGCGGCGGCCGCCCGGTTTCACTGACCCCCCAGTCGGGCGCCAAGCCCGTCGCCCTTGAACCGGACCCACGTTCGCGGGGCAAGGGTGCGCAAGCATTCTCGACGAGGTCCGCCGCGGCAGGCCTTGACCTACCTTTTCCCGACGGGGACGGCGATGGACGTTGGCGTGCTCAGACGGTATTCGTGACTTGAGCGACGCGGAACTTCATCTTCTTGTTGGGGGCGGCTGTCGGGAACGGATTGATGGCAAGTTTGTAGTTCTCCGGCAGCACGTCGAGCTTTACGTGGTACGCGATGAGCAGGAGATTGACGGCCATCTGAAGTTCGACCCAGCGACTTCCGAGGCAAGTGTGCGTGCCTAGGCCATAGGGGGCGTAGGCGCCCGGCGTCACATGCTCTGCCCGATCCCACAAGTAACGGTCGATGTCGAATTTCAGTGGATCCTTGAACAGGTCGGGGGCGTAATGCGATGCAGTCTGGCACACCAATAGTCGGGTCTTGGGAAGCAGTTCGAAGCCTTCGACGATGCACGGGTTCATGACCGTCCTCAACTGCCAGGGAATCACGGGGTACAAACGTTGGGACTCCAGGCAGAGGCGGTGAGTGACATCGATGGCCTCGAGGGTGAACTCCTCCGCTTTCGGTTCACGACCGCCGCCGAAGAGCGCCTCGGCTTCTCGATGGATCCTCGAGTACACATCCGGGTGCCGCACCATGCAATAGACTGCGAAGCCGAGCGCGCTGCCGAGATAGATACTGGCGACCATTGCCGCCACAAACGGGAACCTGATGTCCGTTTCCGGAAGGAACTGCGGGTCGTTTCGATGGAGTTCGAGAAATGCGTCCGCAAGATCTCTTGGCTTCCCCTTCCGCTGCGCCGGCGTGTGCGATGCCTGGATCGCTTCGTGGAGTTCGAGAACGCGCTTGCGCGCACGCTTCATCCTCGGCGTCTTCAGCATGAATTTTGGCAGCGCGCCCTGAACCTCGGTGACAAGCGCCCGATGTTCATAGGCAAGCAGTTCGTCGACGTAGTGGCTGCAATCCACTCCGATCGTCAGGCCCGAGACCTGACGGCTCATGTGGTTCTGGAAGGTCTTGGTGACCCGGAAAACGTCACCTTCGCTCCATGAACCGATGGATTGCTTGCAGTGGGAGATCAATTCCGGTAGCCGTCGCGCAAGCGCGGCACGGGAATAGGCGCTCTGCAGCGACTTGCGCATCTTGTAGTGTTCCGCGCCATCCATGCTTGGTAGGGTGCGGGATGCGCCGAACACCCGTTCGAGACCCTCGATATAGTCCTTCGAGCGAAGGTAGAACCGACCATGCCTGTTGACCCACTGATTGGTTTCTGGCCCAATCAAGGCAACCACGGTCTCGTTGGCCATAGTGAAGGGAGCCTGAACGACCGGTCCGTACTTCTGGAAGATGCCGTACATGGCCTTTGGAATATTGCCCGTACGGAAGTCACGCTGTCGCAGGATGTCGATGAAACTGAGCTTCGGGATCGGTTTGGGTTGGAGAACACGGCGGGTCTTCGGTTTGACGGAGCTCTCCCGGACTGCGCTGGCAACCGACCGCCCGACAAGATCGAGCTTGGCGACCGTCTGGATCCGCTCAAGCTTGGCCTGGTAGTCTTCGGGCGAGAGCACCAGCTTGAACCCGTCGCATGTGTGCATCAAAGCGACGAGAATGGCGTCGCGCGGATCCGGGATGATGTCGTCCAGGATGACGCTCAGGACTCTCGCTTTGGCTTCCTGGCGGATCGTGCTGTCGGAGGCGGGATAGCTTCCCGAACGTGAGACGTGGCTCGAGAGCGTCCAGAATCCGCCGCTCTCGTGTTCGAGAATCCCCCTCTCGACTAAGCGGTCGAGCGTGACTGTGACGATTTCCTCGGAACGGGCCGCGTTTCGTTCTACCCAGTATTGCGTCTCCGAGTTCTCCTGGGAATTGGCGATTTCCTCAAGCGTCGGGTCAAGCAGACTGTCTCCGGTTGGACTGGAATCAATCACAAAGAGCGCATCCAAATCGGTGTCGATGCGACTCTCCAGCGCAAGATCGGCGATTACGGCACCTGCCATGACACAGGAGAAATCCCAGTTCGGAACCATTTCAAGGTAGCCGCTCTGTTCGTTGAGCATGAGCAGGATCAGCTCTTCGGCAAGGCGTACTGGAGACTCGACAGTTGTGCTCATGGCCCTCCAATCCAGTTCGGATGGCTCAATTCCGGGGCACTTGCCAGCCGTCGGTCAGCCGGACGCTCCCTGCATCGAGCCTGCGCGATCCGTGTTGCGTCGCTCCCGACCGGTGATGGACCCACCATCGCGAAGCCGGCCGGGCGAGCGAACGCTTGCTTCCATTCACCTCCTAGCATACTCCTTCTCTATCCCCTGACAATGCCGAACTGGCAGTGATCCTGGCGTTCAGGACCGCCGTGACAAGCCTCACGAACCGCAGGCCCGTCGGGCCGCTGGCTCCGTCTCCCTCAGACCCTCGGTCGGCGATCATTGCAACACAAGGGGTCCGGAGGGTCGCAGGACACCGCCTCGCACCAAGCCCGAAACGGTGTCAGCCACAGCCAGCCGGAGTAGCTTCGCCCCGCCCATGGTGTTCTTCCCTGTGCAGCCCTTCCCGTGCCCTGAGATACTATGAACAAACATATTCTGCCGTTCTTGAGCCGGTCGGCCGGGCTGAAACAGACCGAGCCGCCAAACCATTGATTCTCGGTGTGAAATGCAGGCAAGGCGAATCGAGCGGAGCACCATCTCGTCGCTCCCACCGTTTCCCGAGGGCTGGTTCTTCGTCGCCACCCGTCAATCGATCCTGAAGGAAAAGCTGATTCAGAAGACTTGGCTGGGCGAAGACATCATTGCCTGGTGCGACGGCGAAGGCCGCATCTGCGTGGCCGACGCGGTGTGCCCGCATCTGGGCGCCGACCTTGGGCCTGCAGGCGGAGCAGTGGTGCGCAATGGCTGCCTTGTCTGTCCGTTTCACGGCTTCGAGTACGACGCAACCGGCCAATGTGTCGCCACGCCCTTCGCCCCAGCACCGAAGTCCGCGAAGCTGAAGGTGTACGAGACGCGGGAACTTCTGGACATGGTCTTTGCCTGGTGGGGAATCGACGGACGGCCGGCGCAATGGAACCTTCACGCTGACCCGCCGGTCGGGCCCGAGTGGAGCGAATTGGAATTCCGGTCGGTCCGGTTTGCCGGCCATCCCCAGGAAACGACCGAGAATTCGGTGGACCTGGCCCACCTGCGATATGTGCACGGATACGACAACGTGGGCCGGGTCGGTCCGGTATCGGTAAACGGAGCGTTTCTCCAGAGCTGCTTTGACTTCAGGCGCAGCCAGTGCGTCGCCGGAATCGTGGACATCGTGTTCGATGTCTCTGCCATCACCGAAATCTATGGACTGGGTTACTCATTCGTCAACATCCGCGAGCACTCCATCGGCATGGATTCGCGCCTGTGGGTCCTCGCCACCCCTGTGGACGGCACGCTCATCGAGGTGACACTGGTTGGGCAGGTGCGAGAAATGCGGAAACCGAAGCGGCCGATCGTGGGCTTGAGATTCCTCCCGCTGAGCCTGCGTGCCCGGATGATGAACAAAGTCATCTTGTCGGCGCAGAAGCGCGACGTTCTTCAGGATGTGGTGATCTGGGGACGGAAGCAGTACCAGTCCCGACCACGGCTCTGCCAGTCCGACGGCGAGATCGGAATGTTTCGTCGCTATTGCTCGCAGTTCTATTCGGATCTTTCGGATACCGGCCAGGAAGTGCCCGAAAGACGGGCCGTTCCGGTATAACGGCTCTTGGCGCCGCCATGCAGACTTGTTTCCCGGGTGTGCGAAGGCTCGCTCTGGAAGGTCCGGGATCGGCCTTGGAGCCCGGCACGCTCCTTCGATCTGTGAATCGACTTGGGAAGGGTCACTCCGGGGAAGCTCCACTTCCTCGAAGGTGGGCTTGAAGCCGAGGAGGTCCGAAGGGGCTCGAACCGATTTCCGGACGCTTGCGCGCGAAGGGCCAGCCACGAGAGCAAGCTCGATTGAACCAGCTCCGATTCCGGGGAAGCGCCGTCTGACTTGTTCGAAATGTGCGACTTAGCTGTTGGACTGACTCTCGGCCCGAGGCCGCGGTTTTGGTTTGCTAGCATGAGGTCGCGAAACTCTCCCGGCTCCCTGGCGGAAGTTGTCGCGAAATCGGAAGCGGCGACGCGCGCAGTGTGGAGGCGGTGGATTCGCGAGGAGGCCCGTCGCAATGCTGTCACCTATCAACCCGGACCAAGACCGGACTGATCGCGAGCAACTCTCACAGGTTGCGACTGCGGTCAAGGAGATGGCCGGCCAAGTCAGGTCGATCAAGATTCTGGCAATCGTCTATGTGGTAGCCACCATCTCGATCAGCGTGGGCACGACCGCACTAACGATGTCCGGGTTCTTCATGAAACACATCCGGGAGGAACTGGATGCAACTCGGAGTTCGGATGATTCGAGCCCCGGCGCGTCGGCCTCGTCATCAGCGGGGGATGCCTCGGCGTCCGGAGACGATGACTTGCTCTCGGCGGGTGACAGCATTCCCGCAATCAAGCTGCAGGATGCGGACAGCAGGGTCTGGACCAACAGCGATTGGGAAGGCAAGTTGGTGCTGCTCAACTTTTGGGCGACCTGGTGCGCCCCGTGTCGCAGGGAGATGCCCTATTTCGATGAGGCTCAGAAAAAATACGCCGAGTCCGGCTTCACCGTGATCGCGATTTCCGTCGACCGGAAGGGGTGGGAGGTCGTCCGGCCCTATCTGGCCGAGCTGCAACCTTCGTTTCCAGTACTGCTGGCCGACGAGAACACCCGGAAGAGCTTCGGCACGATCAAGAGTCTGCCGACCACTTTCTTCGTACATCGCAATGGCAGGGTCCACGCGAGACACGTAGGTTCGCTTTCGAAGACCCACCTGGAGAATCACATCCAATCCCTGCTCTCAAAGGACCCACTGCGGAAGCCCCCCTCGCACACTACCTGACGGGACCGCGGCGTCCGTCAGGCACGCTATCCAAACGAGCCTCGATGGCGTTGGGATCCGATCTGGCGTGAAGACAGAACCCGGAACGCGGCGGGTGTTCTCGCGAACGCAGTCCGCCCCCAGGAACTCGAAGGGCGGCGCCACCAGAGGGCCATGATGCCAAGCAGGCCATTTCAGCGGTTGACAGCGCCACGGCGAGCCCATATCCTTCAAACAAACGTTTGGATGAAGCCGTGCCCCAGGCCGTGGAAACCAAGGACCTGATTCTCGACGCCGCGGAGCTGCTGTTCAGCGAGAACGGAGTCGAGGGTGTGTCCCTGCGTGCGTTGACCAGGGAAGCGGGCGTCAATCTCGCTTCCGTCCACTACCACTTCGGTTCGAAGGAGGCGGTCGCTCGAGCCGCGTTCTGCCGCCGGGTTCGCCCGATCAATGCCGAGCGTCTCGAGATGCTAGACAGAATCGAGCTTGAGGGTGCCGCGGACGTCGAGGGCATCCTGACCGCTCTGTATTCGCCCGTCCTCCGACTCGCACGGTCGCCTGTCCACGGCAGAAGGTTCATGAGACTCTGCGCGCGCTTCTACAGCGAACCGGGGAAGTACCTGGAATCGGCATTCGAGGAAGAGTTCTCCGAGGTCATCATGCGGTTTGAGCGCGCCTTGCAACGAGCCCTGCCCGAGCTGGCGCAACCGGACCTGCGACGGCGCATGCACTTTGCAGTCGGCGTGATGGTGCACACGATGCTCGATTCAAACCGCACTCGGCAATGGACCGCCGGAGCATGCGATCCTTTAGACACGGACGGGACGCTCGATGCCATGGTGCGGTTCGTCGCCGCCGGCTTCCGCGCCACAGCGAAGGGCAGCACCCTCGCCGCAGGGATTCAGGGAACGACCCAGGCAGCCTAAAGATGAGTGTTCGAATTGCAATCACCCTATCCGCCGTTCTGATGGGCGCCTGTTCGAAACCGGTGCAGTTGCCCGTTCATCAGTTCAAGGTCCCGGCGCCAGAGACTTGGCAGGGAGCCGAGACAGAACCCCTGGCTCCCGGCGCCGACTGGTGGACCTACCTGGACGACCCGGGCTTGGACGCCGCAATCCACAAGGCGCTCGGCTGCAGCCAGAACCTGCGCGCCGCCACCGCCAGGATCGAGGTTGCCACGCAGGAGCGGCTCATCGTGGACGCCTCCGACTGGCCGGAGATCAGTGTCGGTGCCAATCGCCTGCGCCAGCGCCAGAACTTCGTCGGGCTTCCATTTCCGGGCCTTTCCGATGAAGTTCTCAAGAGCACGTACTCGAGCGCGGGACTGACGTTCAACATCGCCTGGGAGGCCGACCTCTGGAACCGACTCAGTTCGCAAAAGCTCGCCGCCGACGCCGGCATCACCGCAAGGGAGGCGGACCTGCTTGCCGTCCGTCTCTCCCTGAGCGGGCAGGTGGCCAAGGCATGGTTCGCGGCCGTCGAGGCCCATGCCCAGCTCAAGGCCGCGCAGGCGGTCGTGAAGCATCTGGAAACGGTGGCGGAATGGACCCAGGAACACTACCGGTACGGATCGCGGGCATCCGTGGACGTGCGGGTCGCCGAGAGCGAAATCGAGAGGGCGCAGTCGACAGTGCGGGAGCACGAGCGAGCACGCGACCTCTTTGTGCGCCAGGTCGAGGTCCTGGCTTGCGAATATCCCGCGGGAGAGCGGGCACCAGAGGCGGCGTTGCCGAGTCTGCCGCCGCAAGTGCCCGCAGGCCTGCCCTCGGAACTGATCCAGCGAAGACCCGACCTGATTGCTGCCGAACAGGCCCTGCTGGGTGCGGACGCCCGGATCGTGCAGGCGAGGGCTGCGTTGCTGCCGAGCTTCGCGCTGACAACAGCCGCCGGCACCGCCAGCAACAAGCTACTGGACCTCGTGAACCCCAACTTGCAGGCGTGGAGCTACGCGCTCGGATTCGCCCAGCCCCTCTTCAACCGCGGGCGCTTGAAGGCGAACGTGCGGGCAACGGAGGCGCGCTCCCACGAAGCGGCCGCAAACTACGAGAGCCTCATGTGGAAGGCCTACCTGGAAGTCGAGTCGGCCCTAGCGTCGGAGGCGACTCTGCGGAACCAGCAGAGCTTGCTGCGCGACTCTCAACAAACCACCCGGGAGGCGATCGAACTGGCCGAACAGCGTTATGCGGCGGGAATGGGAGACATCTTCACGATCCTCGCCCTGCAGCGGGCCATTCTCGAGACGGAGAGCGCGGTGCTGGGCCTCCAGCGGGCCAGGATCGACAATCGCGTCGACCTGCACCTCGCACTTGGGGGCAGTTTTGACGACCCGCCGCCCATCCAGCCAGCTCAGGACCCCTAGACCGATCGACAAGCCCTGAACACCGGCCTGCCGCCCCGTTAGGCCGGGGACACCTCGGAGCCTACGATGCGTATGCCGCCGCGAACAAACACCAAGACCTGGAATGCAAAATTCTCTTGACAACCAGGGAATACGTAGTAAGGTAAACCAAATCCGGAGGTTCCGTATGTCAATTCGAATCGTCGCTGCCACTTCGGCAATCGCGTTAATTTGCTTGTCGGCGCCGCTGGCTCGTGCGGACGAAGCCTCGAAGCAGAAGGTCCTCTCGGAGCTGATCGAGGCCATGCAATACGACAAGATGATCGATCAAATGGGCGATGTGACCGCCAGCCAACTCGTCGGTCAATTGAAGACCAAGCATCCGGACATGGATGCGGAGACGGAATCCAAGCTTCGCGAATTGGCACGCAACTACTTGTCTGAACTCATGGGCGATATGGATTCCATGGTGGCGGGGATCCTGTCAAAGCACTTCACCGAAGAAGAGCTACACGAGATGCTTGCCTTTCATCGGTCACCCGTTGGGCAGAAATCCCTTGAGAAGATGCCGCTGATCATGCAGGAGAGTATGGCTTGGGCTCAACAGAAGACGATGACATCGATGCCCAGCCTCACGGAAAAAATGCATGCGGTGATAGACGAAATGGAGACCAAGTCCGGCCAATGAGTCCATGCGTGACCCCTCCCCGCCCGCCTTTGGCGGCATCGCCGTCTCACAGTTCCACAGCTTCGGGTTAGCGTTAGCGATTACAGTGGCGCAAGTCCGCCTCCGGACGCTCCATGGCGCTTCGTCGAGGCCGTTGGCTCGACCTTGGCTGCGACCAGGGAGATCCGGTCGCAGCGCATAGAAACACCGCTGGCGCCGCCACACTGACAACTGCCTCGACTTGATCGGATTGCGGCTCAGGGATGTCCGGGGCTTGTGCACAGGAGGTCCAGGACCTGCGCCCGGTGTACCCTGTATCGAGACGTGTCCCGATGAGATTGCTTCCCTGCTTGCTCGCCTTGCTCGGCACCGGCGCCATGGCCCAAGACCTGAGCGTTGAGGAATGGGAGCCGCGCTCGACGCTGGTGGTGGACGAGCACGAAGTGCCGCGTGCGAAGTTCCCGGTCATTGACGTCCACAGCCATCACCGGGGCTCGATCAGTGAGGCCCGCCTGGACGCCATCGTCGGGGAGATGGACGCGCTCAATCTCGCCGTCCTCGTCAACCTCAGCGGCGGCTACGGCCAGCGGCTCCGAGCCGCGGTTCAGAATTTCCGCCAACGGCACCCGGGACGGTTCGCGGTCTTCGCCAATCCTGATTTCGGCGGCATCGGTACTGCAGGCTGGCCAGAGCGAGCCGCCCGCCAGCTAGAAGAGGACGTCGAGGCCGGAGCTCAGGGACTGAAGATATTCAAGAGCTTCGGCATGAGTGTGCGCGATCCCCAAGGCAGGCGCGTGCCGGTCGACGACCCTGCCATGGACCCCCTGTTCCGCACCTGCGCCCGCCTGAAGATACCCGTGCTGATCCACGTCGCGGACCCTGCCGAGTTCTGGGCACCACAGGATTCCCGGAACGAGCGCTGGCTCGAACTCAAGCTCCGGCCCCGCCGCAAGCAAGAAGCGCCGCCAAGCTTCGAAGACCTGATCGCTGAGAGGGATCGGATGCTGAAGCGGCATCCGGATGTGAACTTCATCCTGGCGCACATGGGCTGGCAAGGTAACGACCTGGGCAAGCTGGGGGCGCTGCTGGACGAACATCCGAATGTCCACGTCGACATCGCGGCCGTTCTCTACGAGCTGGGCCGAATCCCGTTCAGTGGCCCGGAGTTCGTGAACCGTTACAAGGACCGCGTCCTATTCGGGAAGGACTCCTACGAACCAAGCGAGTTTCCGTACTACTGGCGCGTGCTCGAGACCCGCGACGAGTACTTCGAGTACTACCGTCGCTACCATGCCCACTGGCGGCTGTATGGTCTCGGTCTGCCGGATGACACCCTGAAGCACATCTACTGGAAGAACGCCGTGCGGCTGATTCCGGGAATCGACGCCTCGTTGTTCGAATGAGGCAAGGGCAGCGCGACGCGCTCAAGCCATAGGCTTGCCAGGGTTCGCCTGGATCCATCAACTGTGCTCCGGGCATCCCACGCCTCGCGGATTGGAGAGTCGACGAACTGCCCCATTCAATAGCTGGTCTGACGCGAACCGGCCTGGAAAGGCTCACCCCGACGTGATCGCGGATTCGCAGGAAGAAATCGCCGAGTCCCAGCAATCGGCGGCTGTTCTGCATGCAGCAACGTCCGCGCGGACGCGCCCATTTTGGAATCCAGACGCTCCCGCACGGGACTGGGGCAGACGACGGGCGCTCTGCTCGCGCCGAGCAGGATTTGGCTGGATCTAGGGTCAGACCGGACTAGCGGCCTTCGCTGGACGGAGGCACAAGCCCGTTCGCGCGCATGTGCACTGCCATCTGCGCATACTCGTGCTCGATGTGAATGGTGTTGCCGTACAGTGTCCCGAGGCGGGACCGACTGCGGCGCCTGCCTTCGATCATCTCGGATGCCCTGGCGTCGGTGAGCGAGTTGTAGGCACCATCGCACTCCGCCGCGGCAGCTTCGAGAGCGGCAAGCAAGTCAGCCTTTGAGCTAGACCCATTGACACCGGCCCGCTTCCGTTCGCCCATGTATCCGGAGCAGACCCCCAGTGCAGCATTGGCGGTATGTGCCACCAAGTCCCCGAAACTCTGGCTCTCGGGGGCGGGCTTGTAACTGTAGTGCTCCTCGGGCATCTTGTTGGCAGCGGCCACAACCAGGTTGTTCGTGCGGTTCCATGCCTGCCTGGCCTCAGTGCTCAGCGGATCCTCTTGCGCCAGAAGCGCGCAAGTGAGCCCGGCACCCAGCATGACCATCAATAACGTTCGCATTCTTTGTCCCTCCAACTTGACCGTCACTAAGACTGATTTTAGCCCGGCGGTACGGTCGGGCCGTCCGAGCACCGTCAGTGTAGCTTCGAAGGCAGTCCAAATCAACCCTTCCACGGCGCTGCGACCCACGCTCTGGAGTCCCCTGCTGCCATTCGACCGCGAGAAGGCCGAGGCGACTTGGCAAAGCCCTGTACAATCCGTTGCCAGGGACAACCGATATCTCATAACCTAGGCTTCGGGTGGCGACTCCAGCAATGTTGAACCGCCGTGAAATCCTGGCGTGCCTTTCCGTCCAGCCGTTGGCGCGCGCGGCGGCGCCGATCCCGACGGGAGCCAAGCCGGTCAGCCACGGAAGAATCAATGCCGGAGAAGGGCCCGTGTGGCATCCCCGGGGCGTCCTGTATTTCTCCGGCCGCAATCGCATCACGCAGCGTGACGCAGCTGGCAATGTCAGCGTGTATCGCGAGAACGCCGGTTCCAATGGTCTGCTGATCGACAGGCAGGGCCGGCTGACGGTCTGCGAGGCCCGCAGCCGCCGCGTGACGCGTACGGATTCCGGCAGCGCGACAACTGTTTTGGCAGACGTTTTCCGGGGGAGGCGGTTCAACTCCCCGAATGACTTGACGATCGACTCGCAGGGACGGATTTACTTCAGCGATCCGCGCTACGGCGCACGCAGCAGCATGGAAATGCGCGACTCCTCGGGGCACCTCGTGGAGGGCGTGTATCGGATCGACGCGCCTGGACAGGTCGCCAGGATCATCTCGCACGAGGTCGACCGTCCGAACGGACTGCTTGTCTCGCCCAAGGATGAGTACCTCTATGTCGCCGACAACAACAATGACACCGTCGGAGGGGCTCGGAAGCTGTGGCGCTTTCCACTGCTCAACGACGGTTCGATCGACTCCGCTGGCCGTGAGCTGATCTTCGATTGGCTCGAGGGTCGCGGGCCGGACGGCCTGGAGATGGACCAAGCTGGCAGGCTGTTCGTGGCGGCCGGCCGGAACCGGCCCAATCCCCCGTTCGAGTCAGCGGATCGCTACCAGGGCGGCGTGTACATCCTCTCGCCCGCAGGCGACCTGATTGACTTCGTCGCCATCCCTGTGGACGAAGTGACTAACTGCGCCTTTGGCGGCACCGACTGGAAGACGCTGTTCATTACCGCGGGCGGCGAGTTGTGGAGCATTCCCACAACCTCCCCCGGATGGGTGCCCTACCCTCGAGACCGTCCGATCTAGCCAACCATGCTCTTCCCGGCGCATGGCCCCTGGTTGGATCGTCGCGCCGCATCCAATCATCCATTCATCTTGATTGCTAGGCCCGGCCAGCAAGAAATGCAGTTTGCCGGCCGCCGCTATCGAAGCTTGGAGCGACTGGGGAATCCTCAGGCGCAGGCGAGGGCCGCCACGTGCTCGCGGCAATGCATGGCGCCACTCCCAACAAATCACACCGAGTCGCCTGGTCTCAGCCCTTGCTAAATTGATGTGGGTCCAATGGTTCCGGAATTCACGGTTGCCAACTATAGCCAGGTGATCAAGCATGCGCTCGACGAATCCGAATGCTATCGGATGCTCATCCACGATCTTCCGCGTCGCTTCCATGAAGCAGATCGCGAGCAGCAGGCACGGGCGCTCGAGCCGGCCCCGCCGCTGACAGGCACTCGCTGGGATGCCTTGCTCGCCGGTATGGCTGAGCACCTGGCAATGCTGCACGAGCACCCGATTCAAGGCTGGATGAACGAGCGCGAACGATTCCTCGACCTGACTTGGATCCTGTCCGAGGGCAATCCAGTGCTCGTCTCGCGGTCACTCATCGACAGCCCGGCGGCGTTCTTGCGGCACGGAGCCCTTCCCGACCCGCGAGATCTCGACGATCGCGGCGGAGAACGACCCGATGCGTGCCTTGTCCCACGATGAAATCGTTGACGCCTTCAAGGATCTCTCTGATCGCTTGGGGCGGAAACGGGTCAAGGCCCATATCTACATAGTGGGCGGAGCCGCGATCGCGCTCGCTTTCCGGCGGAGCCGCCGGACTTTCGATGTCGACGCCCTGATCCTGGAGGGCCATGGCGCAGTGCTCGAAGCGTCTCGCGAAGTCGCGCGCCAGCGCGGTTGGCCCGACTCGTGGCTCAATGAACAGGCAACGACATACTTGCCCCTAAACCCGGACCAGCGCGCAAAGACCGTCTTCGCTTCTTCGCATTTGGTCGTCACAGGCGCTTCGCCCGAGCACTTGCTAGCCATGAAATTGCGGTCCGGACGCCAGGCCGATTTGACGGATATCGCTACGCTCGTCGATGTGCTGCAGTTGAGTACAGCGGAGGAAGTATTCGGCGTCCACGACGCAGTGTTTCCCTCGCAGCCGATCGGCGAGGAACAACGACGGGCTATTGAGTTCTTCCTTCAGTCGCATCGGAAAACGTAACCGACCCCTTGTCGGCGTTGACGGGGGTAGAGGCAAGATGTCCGGTCGGCGCAACACCATGGTGTTCATCGCGGCCCCTGCCGTGGCCGCGGTAATGGCGTCGATGCTGGGCGGGTCGATGATCTGGGCCCTGGGGCGGCGCGCACGGAGTTAACGAGGACCGCGCCTTGGTCTTCGTCACGACCTGCAGTCCGAGTCCGGATTCCTTTGGACAGTTGCGTCCAGGCGACAATCGGCACGCCAATTCGGTCTTCGCGTTGGAGGCTGAGAACCTCGTGATCGTGATGCGGGCCGGAATAGCCCAGCTTGCTGGCTATCGTTCTCTCCGCAGTCATGCTCGGTTTCTCCCAACGGCTTCAGGGCTGACCCGGGATTCAGCGCTCGTCGAACGTACGGCCCCCGTCGGGCCGCGCGGCCGCAGATCCATGTTGAAGCCGCCTCAGAAGCCGGTGCTCAGGCGGTGGGGAACACGCTTGATATCAATCACGGAAGGCTGCGCCAAATGCCCGCCGCCTGGCCCCTTCTGCCTTCTCCCCGCCCCTCCTGCCCCCTCCGCGACCTTGTCTTGCAGAAACTATTGACACAACCAACCGTTGATGCCAGGTGAACAATCCGCATCCAGTGGACGAGCGGAAGCCGCATGCACAAGATCAAGCAGACATCAGTTCTGCCAATCCTGGTCATTTTGATAGCTGTGCCCCTGGCGGCAGCTTCCCCAGGCTACTACCCCTTGCATGAAGCGATCCGATACAGCGACTTGGATCGCCTCACCGGATTGCTCCAGGCAGGCCACGACCCAGACCAAGCCGACGAGCTTGGTCGAACAGCCCTGCACTGCGCACTTGCAAGACTGCATGGCTGAGGATACCTGTACGTCTCGGAACCACTGCGGTTCGGGGCAGACCCCAACCTCCCATTCGATGGAGGCCTGTCACCTCAACCTGGTACCAAGAACACCGTGTACTTCAGGTTCAGCAACCAGAACGCCGACCTGACCCAGCCCAGCTCCAATCCGAATCTCAGCGCGGATCGCGAATTCGACGTATTCAACTATGGCGGCACCTGGAATCACATTTTCGGACCGACGACCGTCATGCAACTGACCTTCGGGACGAATCCGCCCAACAACCCCGGCATCGGCAGGCATCTGGGCGGACTCACCCGCCCGGACTTCATCGACCAGACCGGCCTGGAAATGTACCAGCGGGACCTCTTCGGCGACCCCTTGGTCAGCATGGGCTTCGGTTCGTACAACGCCGGCGGCGGAGCCGGAGGGACTGTGACGGGGGGACGAGGTTTGCAACTCCACTTTCGTTCAGGAACTGCAGGACCTCCGCAAGTTCTGGCCATTCACTGTTCAGCAAGTGTTCAGCCCCAACCGCGGAGGCATCGACCTGAGCATCACCAACCAGGGCCCGCCGTTCTCTTCCACGGCCGCCATCCGCGGATGGCCGCAACAGCCGACGAACCGCTCGCCCTACTCGATGCAGTGGAACTTCTTCATCCAGCGGCAAATCATGGACGACATGACGCTCGATGTCGGCTACGTGGGATCCGGAACCCGGAAGCAGATCGGCTATTCCCCGTTCAACAACGCATTGAGCCCCGGCCCTGGCGCTGTGCAGCCGCGGCGGCTGCTGCCTTCGTTCGGGGATCTCGACGGGGGTTCGAACCAGTACAACGGGTCGTATTACGGCTTGCAGGTGAAAGTTCAGAAACGCTTTTCGGACGGACTGCAATTCAACCTGAACTGCTACCTCTCGAACCCGAATGATTCACTTGGATACCAGCTTCTTGATCCGGGTGCTGGAGACAGGTTCGCCCGAAAACCAAAAACTGCGGACGTGGGTTCGGGAGGGCGAAGAGTTCTCCATGAGCACGATTGCTTGGACGGAGTTCCAATGTGGCCCTCTCGACCGGTCCGACATCGAATCGGCAGCCGCAATCATCGACGATTACCGGCAATTCACCTCGGAGCACGCTGCGCTGGCGGCTCGTCTGTTCAATCAATCAGGAAGAATACGCGGATCTCTGACCGACTGCATGATCGCGGCGACCGCGATTGCTGATGGTGCCCCGCTTGCGACCGCCGATGCGGGGGACTTTCGCCGCCTCCAGGATTCTGGCCTGTCGCTGGCTTGAGCTGGCTCTCTGCAAGCGTCGAGGCCACCGGAACCGCTCCCCCGCCGGCCCGGTAACAGGCATCGCGCGTAGCCAGGTACGCCTGCTCTCGCCGACCCTCGTTCTGACCAGCGGCGATGCCCCACAGCGCCTGTGGCATACTCAGGATTCGAGTGGCGCCGACGCTTGTCATGGGCGTTCAGCCGTTGCTGTCACTCTGCCTGTCGGCCCTGGTTCCCTGCTCGCTGCTGGCGCAAGGAGTCGCGAGCCCGAACGCCCAGCCCGTCAAGGCCCTGGAGGCCTCGGGACTCCCCTGGGGGGCGGAATTCGTCGACACCGCCCGGGAGGCCGGCCTCGACCTGGAATTCACGTACGGCGGACGGGATACGAAGAGCTACATCATCGAGTCCAACGGCTCGGGGGCCGCTTTCCTCGAATATGACGGCGACTCCCGGCTCGACGTGTTCCTGATCAACGGATCGACGCTCGAAGGATTCCCCGAAGGCGATGCGCCGATGAACCGCCTGTTTCGCAATGTCGGGGATGGCAAATTCGAGGACTCGACCGGGAGTAGCGGCCTTGGACGGTCCGGATGGGGCAGCGCGGTATGCGCCGGCGACTACGACAACGACGGCAGGCTGGACCTGTTCGTGGCGTATTGGGGCGCAGACTCCCTGTATCGAAACAGAGATGACGGCAGCTTCGCCGATTCCGCGGCCATGGCCGGGGTCGCGGAGCGCTCGAAGCAGTGGAGTTCCGGTTGCACGTTCGTCGACTACGACCGAGACGGCCTGCTCGACCTGCTGGTCACGCAATACCAGCAGTTCGATCCGGAGACGGCTCCGCCCCGGGCAAGACGTCGAACTGCGAATGGAAAGGCATGCCCGTCTACTGCGATCCGCGGGGGCTCCCGTTTGGCGGCGTGACGCTGTACCGCAATCTCGGCGACGGCACGTTCGAGGACGGCAGCGAGGCAGCGGGCGTGCGCGATGTACGCGACTACTACGCATTCATGGCAACGGCGGCCGACTTCGACGGGGACGGCTGGCAGGACATCTACATCGCTTGCGACTCGACGCCGAGCATCCTGTTCGTGAACAACGGCGCGGAATGTTCACGGACGACGCCACCGAGACGGGCGCCGCCTTCAACGAGCACGGGTTCGAGCAAGGCGGGATGGGCGTGGGAGTCGGTGATTTCAATGGCGACGGCTGGCTCGACCTGGTCAAGACGAACTTCGCGGACGACTACCCGAACCTGTACCGCAACACAGACGGCGTGTTCTTCGAGGACATCTGCGTGCGCGCGGGACTGGCTTCCAATCCCAGGTACGTCGGGTGGGGCATGGAGTTCGTCGACCTCGACAATGATGGTTGGCAGGACATTTTCCAAGTCAACGGGCACGTCTATCCGGAATTGGATCACCAGGCGAAGGTCGCGGAAACGTATGCGCAATCCAATCTTGTCTACCGGAACGTCTCTGGCGAGCGTTTCGAGGACGTGACCGTCCTTTCGGGTGCCGGACTGCACCAGGCCAGGTCGAGCCGTGGGGCGGAATTCGGCGACTACGACAACGACGGTGATATCGACGTGGTGGTCATGAACATGGCTGAGGAGGTGTCATTGCTGCGGAACGACTTGCCGCCGGGAAGCAACTGGGTCCGCCTGACCTTGCGTGGCACTGTATCCAACAGGGCCACGATCGGCTCCGTTGTGACCATTGAAGCGGGCGGCGTTCGGCAGACCCGCGCCGTCATGAGCCAGTCGAGCTACGTTTCCCACAACGATCTGAGAGTTCACTTCGGGCTCGGGGATGCGGACACTGTGGATAGCATCAAGGTGCGATGGCCCAGCGGCGAGGAAGAGGAATTTCCCGGCGCTGCGGGCGGTGACACCTGGCTGTTGGCAGAGGGTTCGGAAGAGGTCGCGACCGTCCAGTGACAGTCAGGCGGAACCGCTTCGCGCCGACGCAAGCCGCTGGCTCCCTGGTGGTCGCGCTATGTCTTTGCTGGCCGGCCGCGATCCATGGCCACCAGGCCTCGGACCCTGCGGCCCTGACTGACCGCGGACTGGAACTTGCGCGGGGCGGCGAGACGGCGGCGGCCGGTCTGTGGCAACAGGCGCTCGAGCTTGCGCCGGACTACTTCCCCGCCCTGTTCAATCTTGCCTACATGCGGTTCTCGTCGGGCAATCTGGAAGCCGCCGAGCCGCTGCTCCGCCGGGCGGTCACGGCATTGCCGACGGACTTCAACGCTCACTACCTCCTGGGTGTGACAAACCAGAAGCTCGGCCGCGGGGACGAGGCGCTGAAGGCGTGGAGGCGCGCGCTGGAAATCCGACCCGACCAGTTTCAGTTATTGGACCGGACCCGGACAGGAACGAGCGAGGCTGCGCCGACGGGACCAAGCGCCAGAGGGATCGCAAGCAGGGAGAGCAGGGGCGTCTGAAAACGGCTTTCCTTTCCGCCAAGCGGAGGGGCGAGGAATTGAGCCAGCGGCTGCGTCGATCGCCCGCGATCTGGCCGTCGAACCGTGGCGTCTGTTGAGACTGCTGCCCTTTCAAGTCGGAGCCGCCCTGATGCCTTGAATTGGCAGGTCCTGCCCGATTGGCTGACACAGGTTGGCCGGAATCCGCTCTGAATGGTCGGCTGCTAGCCGGACAACTCCAGCCTCGCCTCCAGTTCGCGGATGCGTCGATTCGCCTCGTCCCGCTCCCGCTCGGCCTCCTGCAAGGCCCGGCTGGTCTCCGAATGGGTCAGCAAGTCCCGCCCCAGGACCGGGTCCCGGAATCGCAGCAGCCACCCCTCCGCCCGCAGATCCAGCCCCAGCACCTCGCTCCGGTAGCAGCCACCCTCCGCCGCTTCCCGCACCCGCTCGTACCGGCTGCCTGCCAGCCGCCAGCCCACCAGACGCTGCGGGATCCGCCTCCCGAGCGGGTCGAACCGCCAATACTCCAGCACTCCCATCCCCTCGTACGTCGCCTTCTTGCCCGTCCCGTCCCGGCGGCTCGTCGACACCGACGCCACCTCCACCACGAAGGCCGGCGCCACCCCGCCTTCGTCCCAGGTCCGGTACGACCGGCGCTGCCGCTTCTCTACGCCCTGCACCACGAACACGTCCGGAGCCACCACCGCGCTCGGGTCCCCCTGCCGGTAATACACCGCCATGCTGCCGGCCACGTACACGTCCGGCCGGGCCTCGAAATGCCACTGCAACTGGTTGCGCATGGCCACGATCGAATTGGCATGCGGGTCGGTCTCCATCAGGACCCGGCCGTCGGAGTAGGGGTACTCCTCCAGCTGCACCTCGGGCGGGCGGGTAGCACGCCGCACAGCCGTGCCGGGAACGGGCATAGGCTCAGGGTAGCAGGCGGCTCGCCCTGGGTCCGGCGATTGCAGCTCCTCCCGGAACAGGCGGGAGAGGTTCCGCCTCGGGCCGGCGAGGAATGACAACGGCAAGCGGTCTGGACTCGTTCATCTGCCCCACTGCGGAAGACGCAATCTGGCCGCACTCAGACCGCTAACGGTAGCGCCCTGCTACGGCCCAAACCTAGACGTAAACCTTAGCGCTAGACAACTATCCTAGGATGCGAGCATGGATCACTACAATCGGAGAATCCTGTTTTCCCTCGTGGTCGGGGTCCCGCTGTACGTAATCTACAATCTGCTAGTCGAGCCGCGATTGCCGCTCCCGAGTGCACCGGCTTGGGACGGTAGCAGGACGTACCAGACTGGTGAGATTGTCTGGTGGAACGGGTATCTCTGGGAATTGGCCGCCGAATATGTCAGCAGCCCGGAATTCTATCCGGGGCACCCCGTCAGGGAAGGCGAGTTTCGTACATGGACGAAGATCGGACTCGGTGACCGACTCGACCACCCGGACAGCCCGGACCCGGACCGGAACTAGGGGCCAGCCTGAGCGAACAGGAGAGCAACAGTCCGCGATACGCCCGGAGCCTGACTAGCTCCTAAGTGTCGCCGGCTTCCCGCGTACCGGGAGCTCGGCCCGGATACTCAGTGCTTCGGCGGTGTCCTTGAAGGCAAGACCCGCTCCGGTGCGGGTCAGCGGTCGGTCCCGGCAGTGCATGGCGTTCAACACCGCGTCAACGGCGGACCGGTCCCCGAATGAGCCGGGTACGATCCGCTCCAGGTCGAAGTGAAGCCGCGCCACATCCCCGTAGCGCACGGCAACGTCCGCAAGGGTGCGGCCCTCCATTGCCATCCGGCATCCCCTCGGCTGCCCACCCCGCGGTAATCGAATCAAGGTCTCGAAGCTGGCGTTCCCGCCCCTTGACCGGGGCCACGCACTCAGGCACCATTGATTCCGCTTGCTCACTGCGCTTCGATCGGGCCGGCCCCCGACGGGCCGGCGGTCACTCGCCACGACGCTCGCAGATACAGGACCTGCCTATGAAACTCATGCATCCATCCCTGACCGGCACGCTCGCGCTGACAGTCGCTCTCGGCTCGTGCGGGACCGCGCCGGAACCCGAATACAGGCGAATCTCTCTTCCGGACCTGCGGGACAAGATCGCCGGGGGTTGGGCCGGGCAGATGATCGGAGTCAGTTACGGCGCCCCGACCGAGTTCCGCCATCGGGAGACGATCATCCCCGAAGACAAGCTGCCTGAATGGAATCCGGACAGGGTCGCGAACTCGATCCGCCAGGACGACCTCTACGTGGACATGACCTTCGCACAGGTGCTTGACGACAAGGGGCTTGACGCGACAACCGAAGACTTCGGGGCCATGTTCAGGGACGCCGAGTACCATCTCTGGCATGCGAACCTGGCAGCGCGCCGGGCCCTGAAACGCGGCGTTCCCGCCACCCTCAGCGGTACCCCCGAATACAACGCCCACGCCAACGATATCGATTTCCAGATCGAGGCGGACTTCGTGGGACTGATGACGCCCGGGCTTCCGCAGGCGTCGAACGACCTGTGCTTCCGCGCCGGGCGGGTCATGAACCACGGTGACGGAATCTACGGCGGGATGTTCGTGAGTTGCATGTACGCCGCAGCTTTCTTCGAGAGTGATCCCCGGAAGCTGGTAGAGGCCGGTCTGGCCTGCCTCCCGCCCCAAAGCCCTTACGCAATGCTGATCTCCGACGTGATCGAGTGGTCCGATCAGCACCCCGAAGACTGGATCACGGCCTGGAACCTCGTGGAGGAGAAGTGGAACAAGCGCGAGCCCTGCCCGGAAGGCGCAGCCAACCCGTTCAATATCGACGCCAAGCTGAACGGAGCCTATATCGCCTTGGGGATGCTCTACGGAGAGGGGGATTTCGGAAAGACGATGAGAATTTCCACGCGTTGCGGTCAGGACTCTGACTGCAACCCCGCCAGCGCCGTCGGCATCCTCGGCGTGGTGCTCGGACTGGAAGGCATTCCCGACGAGTACAAGAGCGGCATCGAAGAGATCGCCGACGAGAAGTTCAGCTACACGAACTACTCGTTTCGGACCATCGTGGACAGCACGGAGAAGCGCGCCATCGCGATGGCCGAGCGCCACGGGGGAAGAGTCGAAGCAGACCAGTTGATCGTCAAGGCCCAGGAGGCGGTCCCCGCGAAGCTCGAGGTCTGGGACGACTATGGCTCCCCGGTCGAACGGGTCCCGGTCACCGACGAGCGGTGGGCCTGGAAAGGCGATTGGACAGAGCGAATCTCCAAATGGGGTCCTCAGCACACTGTCAAGACGAGCGGCACCAAGGGCTCCGAGGCAACGATCGCATTCGAAGGGACCGGCGCGATCATTTCGGGTTTCTACTTGCCCACCGGCGGTACCGCAGACATCTATCTCGACGGTGAACTGGATCGTACTGTGGATGTCTATCCGGATGAGAATCGACCGAAAGGCTGGGAATCGGTCTGGCACGACTACCGTCTGGATGACGGCCAGCACACCCTGCGCGTCGTTGTGCGTGGTGAGACCTATCCAGGCTCGGCTGGAAGCGACATCGCGCTCTCTCATCTGGTGGTTTTTCGATAGCCGCCCCCTGGCTGCGTGCAGGTGATGGGGTACGATAGCCCGACCGAAGCCGATGACGGTGCCCAGAAAGTGAACAGGCATGGGGGAACATCCTGAGATCGTTGTGATTGGCAGCCTGAACGCCGACCTCGTTCAGAACGTCGACCGTCTGCCCAAACCGGGCGAAACCATCGTCGGTGGCAGCCTCCAAACCTTCAGCGGAGGCAAGGGAGCCAACCAAGCCTACGCCGCCGGCAGGATGGGAGCGAGCGTGTGCATGATCGGCCAGGTGGGCAGCGATGGCCTCGCCACCCTTTTGCTCGAGAGCCTGCGAGCCGCCGGGGTCAGTACAGAGTTGGTCGGCGAATCCGACTCGCCGACCGGCGCGGCCATCATCCTCGTGCTGCCCGACGGGGAGAACGTGATCGTCCTCTCGCCGGGAGCGAATGCCACCGTCACGCCTGAACTGGCCGCCGAGAGGCTGGGCGTTGTCAGGGAAGGCGGCTACATGCTGTCTCAGCTGGAGATTCCCATCGAATCGGTGGAGAAGTCACTGGCAGTTGCCAGAGAGCGGGGAGCGATCACCATTCTCGATCCCGCTCCGGCTCGGCCGCTGTCCCCCGACCTGCTGGCCAATGTCGACTTCCTGACGCCGAACGAAACCGAAACCGTGACCCTCTTGGGCGAACCCGAATTCGCGATGGACGACGATGCCAACATCGAACTCGCGGCCAGGAAGCTTCTCGCCCTCGGGCCCAGGACTGTCGTCCTCAAGCTGGGAGCACGGGGCTGCATGATCACCACCGGGCAGGACAGCTACCGGGTATCTGGATTCAAGGTGACCGCAGTGGACACAACCGCAGCCGGGGATGTGTTCAACGCCGCCTTCGCCACTGCGCTGGCGGAGCGCCAGTCGGTTCCAGACGCGGCGAGATTCGCAAACGCCGCGGCTGCTCTGTCGGTCACCCACCCCGGCGCACAGAATTCGGTCCCTTCACGCGGAGAGGTCAATCGGTTTCTGAGCGAGGCAGGTGCTTGACTTCAAGCGCCACAACTCCAGGAGGTTGAAATGTTTGTTGTCGAGAGCTTGGGACTGGCTATCGCCCTGTGCATAGCCACCATGATGGGCTGGGGTTCGTGGGCCAATACGCAGAAGCTGGCGGGCAAGGAAGATTGGCCCTTCGAGCTCTATTACTGGGACTACGCGATCGGCGTGTTCCTGACCGGGATTGTGTTCGCCTTGACACTGGGCAGCTTCGGGTCGGCGGGCATGAGCGCGATGACCAACCTCGGCCAGGCGGAGGGCGGGCCGATCATGGACGCGCTGCTGAGCGGAGCGCTGTTCAACCTAGCGAACATTCTCCTGGTCGTGGCGATTGACGCCGCCGGGATGTCGCTGGCGTTCCCGGTCGGGGTCGGGCTGGCGCTGGTGATCGGCACAGTGCGGAGCTACATCCAGACACCCCAGGGAGACCCCACGCTCCTCACTTCCGGTGTCGTCTTGATCGTTGTTGCAATGGTGATGTCCGCTCTCGCGTACAGCAAGTTGCCGCCTGTAGCAGGTCGGCGCCTCGGGCGGGGCCTGCTCTTCGCCGTGATTGCGGGCTGCCTGATGGGATCGTTCTATCCGATGCTGGTCCGCTCGATCTCGCCCGACTTCCGCTCAGCGGCAATCGAGTCCGGCTTTCTTACGCCCTACACGGCCCTGCTGTACTTCGGCATCGGCCTCCTCCTGAGCAACTTTGTCATCAACACCGTCTTCATGAAGGCGGGAGGCAAGACCTATTCGGGGTATTTCGGTGGAAGCGCGAGACTCCATTCGCTCGGAGTCCTGGGAGGCCTGATCTGGATGGTGGCTCTCGGTCTGAACGTGATCGCGTCGGGCGTGGCTGGCCCGGCCATCTCATACGCCCTCGGCCAAGGAGCCACCCTGGTCGCGGCGGTCTGGGGGGTGCTGATCTGGAGAGAATTCAAGAGCGCTCCCAGGAGCGCCACCCCATTCATCGTGCTGATGTTCCTCGGCTACACGAGCGGGCTGACCTTGATCGGAATCGCTACTCTGTAGGACGCCGCGTTCTATGACGCGGCACCCACCGGGCGAAACGAGAGGAATCGAGAATGAAGCGAATGATTCATTGCATGACCGTTGCGGCGCTGGCGCTGGCTCCGCTGGCGGTCGCCGACGGCCTCAGAGCCGAGGAACGAGTGATCAGTCACGACGACTTGATCGACAAACTGTCGGGTTTCTGGATCGGCCAGCTCCTCGGGAACTACATCGGTTTTCCGTTCGAGAACAGGTATGTCGAAGAGCCGTTGCCGATCTTCGTGGACCGCATCTACACCGCCAACTATGACGGCGAACCCGCGCTCATGATCAATGTCAGAGACCGGCGGGGACACATACCGATCATGGCCAGCGCCCTGCAGGGGGCTTTCAGCGACGACGACACCGACATCGAGTTCATCACCTTGCATGCCGTGGAGAAATACGGCTTGGACATCACGTATCCCGAGATTACCCAGATGTGGAAGACCCATATCAATAACTTCATCTATGTCGCGAACCGGGAAGCCCGCAGCTTGATGGACAAGGGCCTGGTCGCACCCGACACGGGTCGCAAGGAGAACAACAGCAATTGGTTCCAGATCGATTCACAGCTGGTCAACGAGATCTGGAGCGCGTTCTATCCCGGCATGACGAAGCAAGCGGCAGGGCGCGCGCTGTGGGGGGCTCGCATTACCAACGACGACTGGGGAACCCACCCGACCATCGCCTACGGGGCCATGATTAGTGCGGCGTTCTTCGAAAAGGACGTCCAGATGCTGGTCGAAATCGGCATCGAAGCCGTGCCCAGCGAGGGGCCCTTCGCCGAGGGCATTCGTGACGTCGTCCAATGGCATTCCGATCACGACGACTGGCGTGACACCCGCAAATTGATCCACGACAAGTATTACGCCTACAAGAAGGGGTCCTACGAGGCTCCCGTGAGCAGGGTCTCCTCGCTGGTCAACGGGCTGGCGGGAGTCATGGCCGTGCTATACGGCGAGGGCGACTTCATGAAGACGGTGGGCATCGCCACCTCGGCCGGTTACGATTGCGACAACCAGGCAGCAACGACCGGCGGCCTGATCGGCGTTCTGAACGGCTTGAGCGGTATGGGCGAAGCGGCGATCGCACACTCGGTGAGCCTGCCCACGCGGGGAAGATGGACTGAACCCTTCAACAATTCGTACGTCAATATCACGCGCGAAGAAGTACGGTTGCGGACCCCGATCAGCGAAATCGTACAGCGCATTGCCGCCATCGCCAAGACTGCCATTCTCGAGAACGGCGGGCGGATGGAAATTCGCGATGGTGACGTCGTCTACATCATCAATTCCGATTTCTGAGTCGCGACCGGTAAGGTTGGGCTGGACCCCGGACCCAAGGCACCTGCCGTAGGCGGCCGACCGCATTCGGTAGCCCTGTGCTCCTCGCTGGGAGAAGGACGTTTCCGGGCATGTCGACGAGCCGCAAGTTCCACCCCAGGATCACGCCGAGAACCGTTCTGAGCCTGCTCCGGCTGAAGGCATCGGCCTGAACGATGAGGATCGGACGCGGAAATCCGGACTCGGAGCCACGCGGTTCATCGAGGCATGCCCACCACCCATCGCGCCGCGAGCCTACCATTCTCCGGTACCGACGCTGCGGGGCTGGTGGCAACGCCAGAGACAGATGGCCGCTCTACCGCTCTAGCTCACCTGCTACCCGAACCATTCAGTGACAGTCAGGAACGTGCTGCAACGTTGGCAGGCTTTAATTTAGTTCCAGTCAAGATTCGCGATGGCTGGAAGACTGAGACTGATGCTGGCAACGCTGGCGCTAGGACTCGCCCAAGGGTGTTTCACCATCGACGCTCCCTTGCCGAATCCGACCCCAGTGCCACCGCCCCGGCTGCCGCCCACACAGCCTGGCTTCCAGGACGTAGGGAATGCGGGTCAACCAGACCTGGGCGCTAGTGTTCGAAACCGCTGAAGCGGGTGTGCGGGCTTCACTGGGCTCGAATGGGCGTTGCGTCGTGCTGTCCCTCGGACGCCGGCGTAGATCTCGTTTGTGGGCCGACAATTGTGCGGTCTTGCTGAAGCTGATCTCGACAAGGCAGCGGAATCAGGCACGGGAAGCTCCGATCGCGATCCTGAGGCGGTAACGTTCAAGCGGATTCGAACGCTCTTACACCATGGGCTTGATGGCTCGCGTCCACAACCAGTGGGGCTGCCGGCGGGCCGGGAGGGCCTCCCGGCAAATGTGTGCAATTTTCGTCTGTCACAAGTGCGCAATTTCCGTCTGCCAGTGACAGAGCAAGAATTTCATGGGCAATAGGTGCCAGTAATATGCCCGACCAAGACTCAAGAATCATCAGACCCACCCGTCGCGAGGCGCTCATCGCAGGTGGGACCGCGTTCGGAACTCTCGCCGCTGGGCCGGACTTCTCTCGGGCCGCCGAGTGCCTGTTGACCTCGACGCAAGTCGACGGGCCGTATCACATCCAGGGCGCGGACGACCGCCGCGATGTCCGTTCCGGCAAGGCTGGTACAGACCTGGTGTTGCGAATGCAGGTCGTCGACGCCGGGGCCTGCGAGGCGATTCCCGCAGTCAGAGCCGAAATCTGGTCTTGCGATGCTCAGGGCAACTACAGCGGTCATCCCGATGTCGACCCGAACGTGCCTCCTGTTCCCGGCGGAGCACACGGTCGCGCCGGAGGCGGCGGCGCAGCACCCGGCGGACAAGCACGGCGAGGGGGCGGGATGGGCGGCCATCGGGAACCAACCGGCCCGAAGCGATTCCTACGGGGCTCACAGACGGCCAATCGCCAGGGCGCGGTCGAGTTTCTGACCATCTACCCTGGCTGGTACAACCCGCGCGCCGTTCATGTGCACGTGAAGGTGCACTTCGGCGGCCAGGAGCTGCTGACGACTCAGATTTATTTCCCCGATGATTTGACCGACACGATTCATCAGACCGAGGCCTACAAATCGCGCTACCCGACGCCCATCCGGAACTCCAACGACCGAGTCAAGTACTGGGGAACGGGCGGCAATGAGCCCGTCGGAATCTTTCCCACGATGACAACTGAAGGCGACACGCAAGTGGGCACAATCACCATCGGAGTCAAGCGCGCCTGGGAATCTCGGAGGTAAGCATCAGTGTGGGGGCGCAAGTTTGGTAGGGGCGTAGCGCAATTGGGCCGGATGGGCTGGGCTCAAGGCGTGAGCTAGGCTGCCGATGGGAGGGTCGTGGGAGACTCCTCGGCGGTGGCCGTAGCGGGGCGCTGGCTAGTTGCCAGCCGACGGGCGGCCGGCGGAGTTCTTGCTGGCGCTGCTCGTCCATCCGCCAGGGCAGCCAAGGGTCCAGCTCCTGGGGCGGCTCTCCGCGGTGACGGGCGCAGGCTCCGAGATAGTCCAGCACCCAGGTGTACGGATTCAGGCCGTTCAGGCGTACCGTTGCGAGCACACCGAACTGCAGCCCCGTCATGCTCGCTCCTTGCGGCCCGCCCGATCCGAAACTGGTGTAGCGAGCGATGACCGGGCCTCGCAGAACGCGTTCGCAAGCGTTGTTGTCGAGCGGCGCTCGGGGGTCGCGCAGGAAACCCCCAGGCCTTCCCGGTGCCCACGATGAGAACGCCCGGGGCGGCCCGCTCATGCGGCGTTCGGGGAAGATTGTGAGGCCACGACCCGTACTCAGTAGCAACCCCTGCGAAGCAATGCGTCGGCGGACTTGGTTCTCGCTAGGCTGCTCGCTTCCGGCGCGGGGCCCTTCTGGCTCGTATCGCGGCGATGTGCTTGGCCCGAGGCACCTCCAGTGGCCCCTCGGCGCTGGAGGTCGCATAGGAGAAGCCCTCCAAGCGCTCCCTTGGGATCTTGGATCCGACGGCGCGCTCGATCTGGCCGACGTTGGACTCCTCCTCCGGGGCCACGAGTGTGATGGCGTTTCCGGTCAACTCCGCACGGCCGGTGCGCCCCACTCTGTGGATGTAGTCCTCCGGTACGTTAGGGACGTCGAAGTTCACCACATGTCCCAAGGCTTCGACGTCGATCCCCCGCGCAGCGATGTCCGTGGCCACGAGCACCCGGTACTTCCCTGCCTTGAATCCAGCGAGCGCCTTGGTGCGCTGCGGCTGTGACCGGTTTCCATGGATGCGCTCGGCGGCGATACCGTTTCGGACCAGCAGCTTGCACACCCGGTCCGCCCGGTGCTTGGTCCGGGTGAAGACCAGCGCGTCGTCGATGCGGCCGTCCTTCAGGCATTCCACAAGGAGCGCCCCTTTGCGCTTGCCGGGCACCGGATAGAGTGCCTGGGACACGCCTGCGGCCGGAGCAGCTCGGCGCTGAAGCGAGATCTTCACCGGATTCCGGAGGATCTCACGGGTGAGAACCTCGATCGGCCGCGGCATGGTGGCGCTGAAGAAGAACGTCTGCTTGGGTTTGGGCACGTGCCGAAGCACGCGCCGGATGTCAGGCAGGAAGCCCATGTCCAGCATGCGATCCGCCTCGTCTAGAACTAGGTACTGCAGTCCAGATAGGGGCGAGTGCCCTTGCTGGAAGTGATCGAGCAGGCGCCCCGGCGTGGCGATGATTACGTCGACGCCTCGCCGAAACGCCGTCACCTGCGGACCCATTCCCACGCCGCCGTAGACGGCCGCGGCCTTGATTCCTGTATAGCGCGCCAACGCCCGCAGATCCTCTAGGAGTTGCAGGGCCAACTCCCGGGTGGGTGCCAGGACCAGGGCCCGTGTGGTGCCCCGGGGTAGATCCACGAGCCGGTGCAAGATGGGGAGCAGGAAAGCGGCGGTCTTGCCGCTTCCCGTGGCGGCGCTGGCGAGAAGATCCCGCCCTTCGAGGCCCGGAGGGATCGCGTGCGATTGAATGGGCGTTGGGGTGGTGAACCCCAGCTCGTCGACGCCCTTCAAGAGAGTCGGATGCAATTCGATGGCAGAGAAAGACACAGGTGTTCCTATTGCGGGGGTGCTCAGCAGGCCGGCTGGAAAGGCCGTCCCGAGAGGTCAGAGCAGAGTCTTGGAGCGAGTGTTGCCCCCGACCCGAGGGGGCTAGGTCGGCTCCCGGTGGGCGAAGTGTGGCGGGAGCGAGCTGCAAGTGTGAGGACAGGGGTGGCCATTGGTCAATTACGTGGCGGGCACGCTCCCCCGACCCCCATTAGCTTTCCTCCACGGTGGAGGAACTGCCGGAAGGCTGCTCAGGTCACCCTGACGGTGGGACAGTGATGAGACGGGCCGCTTCCTTCGTTAGCTTGGCGACCATGCGGGTCGCCGGTTTCCAAATGAATGACGACGCAAAGCGGAAGCGCCAACCTGTTATTGTCGCACACATTCTCCGCAAACGGAGGTGCTAGCGTATGTTTGACATCGTCGCTCTTAGCTTGTAAGCATTCAGTGGGGGCGCGCAAGTTTGGTAGGGGCGTAGCGAAATAGGGCCGGATGGCCTGGGCTCAAGGCGTGAGCTAGGCTGCCAATGGGAGGGCCGTGGGAGACTCCTCGGCGGTGGCCGTTGTGGGGCGCTGGCTAGTGCCTTGCCAGCCGACGGGCGGCCGGCGGAGTTCTTGCTGGCGCTGCTCGTCCATCCGCCAGGGCAGCCAAGGGTCCAGCTCCTGGGGCGGCTCTCCGCGGTGACGGGCGCAGGCTCCGAGATAGTCCAGCACCCAGGTGTACGGATTCAGGCCGTTCAGGCGTACCGTTGCGAGCACGCCGAACAGCAGCCCCGTCATGCTCGCTGCTTGCGGCCCGCCCGATCCGAAACTGGTGTAGCGAGCGATGACCGGGCCTCGCAGAACGCGTTCGCAAGCGTTGTTGTCGAGCGGCGCTCGGGGGTCGCGCAGGAAACCCCCAGGCCTTCCCGGTGCTCCAGCAGCGAGAGCAGTGGCGCGCTGCGGGCCTCCAGCCGGGCCAGTTCGCCGCCGTGCGGGTGCGGACGATTGAGTTCCAGGATCCACGGGACGCGCAACTCGAGCAACTCCTCGCGCGCGGTTTGGAAGAGGCCGTCGAAGGCGGCCTGCAATTGTTCCTGCCGGCTGCGGAAGGTCGCGTCCTGCCCGTCCAGAGGCAGGCCGGGCTGCCAGGCCTGCCGCCGCCGCCGGGCCAGATGGAACACGGCGCCGATGCGGTCGAGCCAGGCGTCGGCCCACGGCTTGAGGTCCGGGAAGCCCGTCCCCACCTTGCGGAAATCACGCCGCTGGTCTCGACCGGCTTCTGCGGGCCCCGCCCACGGCCCTGGCGGGCCGGCAGGGTCAGGATGCCGAGCCGCTCAAGCTCCTCCAGCAAGCCCTGAGCCTGCTGGATGCGGTTCCTGCCAGTGGGGGTCTGCCAGCGCAGGTGCACGCAGATGGTGTGCCCCAGCTCGGTGCGGCTCAGCTTGGGGAACGTGCCGACGGTTTCCTGAATCGCGGCGATCTGGCGGCGCGTCAGACGCTCGCCGCCGAACGTGGTGGAGCGAAGCTGGCGGATGCGTGGGTCCAACCGAGTTGCCCTCCCCCCCTACCTTGGCAGGCCGGATCGCCAAAGTTAGGGGGTGGCAGGAAAACCCTGAGCATGCGCGCTGGATCGCCCTCACGCAGCGCCGAGCTGCGAGCCGGGCGCCACTCCGGCACGAGCACTCATCCCAATGATCCGGAACACACCCTCCGGCTCCAACCCACCCCGCGTTGAATGCTTACTCTCGGAGTTTCCCAACGCAAGCCGCCAGACGTGCATGCCGGTCGTCACTCCACGATCCGGTCGCTGCGGAAGTACGTGACCGACAGGCCGATCGGGTTGACCAGCAGCAGTTCCTGAGGGGGTTCCGGCAGGAACCGGAACTCGAATTCCGACGTCCAGCGGGTCCTGTCCAGTTCCCGTCCCGTAACGTCGCGCCGGATCTCCGTGAAATCCATGCGCCCCAGGTAAGGCTCCTCACGCGAGGGTTGCACCTGCACCGCGCCCAGCTCCACCTCGATCTCCGGACCCTCCCCGCTCATGAACCGTGCCAGTTCCTTGCTGGACTCCTGCTCTGACAGCAGGCGTCGCGCCAGCGGCCCGTCCAGGAACAGCAGCGACTGCTTCCACGCCTCCAGCGCCATTCCCCGGCGGCGCTCCCGGTGCAGTAGCAGGAAGCGTCGGAGGAAATACTTCACCTCCGGCTTGGCCACGTCGGGGCGGTAGGCCGCCGCCTGGTAGTCAACCACCTCTGCCCGGCCCACCTCGTCGATCCGCAACACGAGCGGCGCCAGGTGCTCGAAGCGGTCAAACGTGCGCCAGCACAGCAGGAGGAGGCCGACGCAAAGCAAGGCCAAAGCGCCCAACGCCAGCTTCAGATAGCGATTCGTGGCCAGCACCTCCGCCCAGATCTCGGCATACGCCTCTTGTGCTTTCATGCTTTCGCCTCCCCTCAAGCGCCGAAGCGTCGCACGGCCGCGGACGCGACCGCTCCCGCCCCGGAAGTGAAGCTGCCTCCGCCCTGGAACAGGGCGTTCGTCAGCGCATGAACCTTGCCCATCGCCAGTACCGCCACCAGCAGCACGACGGCGGAGTAGAAGAACCAGGTGACCTGGGCAGCCAGGCCGTCGGGCACGGCACTCCAAACGCCGTCGAGCATGAACGAGGTCAGTGCCAGGAACGTCCAGCCGACAGCCGTGTAGAACGAGAACTGCAGGTACGACCTCAGCCAGCCCCAGAAGAGGAAATCCATGCGCGGCACGAAGAGCCAGGGAATGAACAGTGGCCCGAGCACAGCGCAGGCTCCGGCCGCGACTCGGCCGGCGGCGATCGTGGCAATCAGCAGGGCTGTGCAGGCCGTGTTGAACAGCAGGATCACGAATGTCCACACCAGTGATGCCGCGCCGCTCAGGAAGTCGAAAAAGCTCCACGAGGTCAGATCGCTCCAGCCGTCATGAAAGGCCCGAGCGAAGTTCCAGTTGATGAACCCGTCGATCTGCCGGGCGTAGAAGTCGGCCGCGCGGATCGGCAGGGTCGAGAAAGGCATGCCGAGCCCGGGCACGTCAACGACGTAGAACCGCAACATCGCCAGGCTGAACGACATCGCCAGGACCAGCGGAACAAAGCGCGACCACGGCACGCCCTGGCCGCCAAGGGCGGTCTGTATCCCGAACCAGGCCACGGTAAGCGCTGCCAGGGCCCGAAACAGCATCATGCCCTCGCCGACAAACACCGGCACCATGCCATTGATCGCGGTGTCGATCGCGGCGTAGGCCCAGGTCAGCGGAAACTCGGTCGGGTCTGTCGGCGGGACGGCCGGAGGGGTGGGCAGGAATTGCACGGCGTTGGCTCCTCCACAGCCCCGTTAGGGCATCCGCCAGTTCGGGGCCGGGGCGGCAGCCACTTCAGTGCGGTAGTCAGCTGCCGCCTGCATCGACCGCGCCATGCGGTCGCGATCGCGCTTCAGGCCGGCTAGCTCGGCCTCAAGCAGAGCGTCGAGGAGCTGGTTCGTCTGCTCGGTGCCCCTAACTTGGCGTACCTGGCCCACGGCCACTTTGCCGAGCAACGCCGGCATCGCCTGCGCGGCGTTCGCCGGATTCAGTGCCGAAGCCTCAAGCTCCCCATTTGCCCGCCGCCGTTCCGGGGCGAGGCGACGCAGTTCTCCAAGCACTGTCAAGGAGCGGACCGACGCCGCGTCTGCCAGTTCCAACGTGGCATGCTCCCGCCGAACTCCATCCTGCCAGGGTCCCGGCAGGCTCGGCAGGGCCGCACTCCAGTCCGGCACGGCAACTCCGGCAGCGCTATAGGCGGCCACCGTTGCCGACGGACTCGATTCTCCGTTCAGCGCACGCGTCCACGCCCCGCTCGTCCCGAATCGGTTTGCAGTGGTGGTGCGCAGCCAGTTGGTCGTTTCCGCGCGGAAGCGCTGGAGGCTGCCCAGATCGCGGAGCGTGCCGGCGAGCCCGGAGTAGTGGTCCAGCGTTTCGCTCGCCATCGAATGGATGCGCTGCAATTCCGCCAGGCGCTCCCTGGCCGCGTCCACCACCGGCTTGGCCGCCTTGACCGTCACGGGCATCAGCCCGGAAGCGTTCAGGCCGCCGGACGAAAACCCGAAGGCGCTGCCGACCGCGTTGCCGAGGCTGGAAAAGAATGCGCCCCAGAAGGGCGTGGCTGGTGCTGCAATCAGCAGCGTCAAGATGCAGAGAACGGTGAGTCTTCGATTCATGGATTCCCTCCTTCTAGGGAATGGCTGCGGCGGGGCCGCGCCACGTGCGGTAAGCCGGAAGTTCCAGGTCCGCGGTCAGGTAGATGCGAAGCCGGTGCCCTTCCCGGACGGTTAGCCTGGGCATGCGGTTGAGGAAGCGGTCGAGCACTCGCTCTGCCGCCCCGGCAAGACCCGAGCCGGCCGCGAGGCGGGCCGACCCGAAGCGCGAAGTGTAGGCGTCGTGCGGACTGGACGCTTGCGTGAGCCCGGCGAGTGCGCCGACAGCGCCCGCGGCCGCAATCGCGGATGCGTAGCGGCGGTTGACGATGTCCTTCAATCCCGTCTCGCCCATCTGGTTCAAGCCGGGACTCCGGTCCAGGCGCACGGAGCTTCCGTCCGGCAGGACCAACCTGTGAAACACCACCGCCAGCCGGGACTGGTCGCGTTCCTCGATTTGGTGCACCATGCCCAGCGCGCGAGTGCCGCGCGGAACAAGCAGGCGCCGGCGAGTGCGGTCATGCACGTCGACCGAGACCATCGCGTTCACCGGTCCGGAAAAATCTCCGCTCAGGCGATTGGTCAAGACGGCCTCAAGAGACTCCCCTTCATGCAGCGTGTACAGCGGCCCTTCGGGGCCGGCGGACTCGGCCTTGCGGGTTTGTGCCATCGGAGCAACGATCGACCCCGGTGCCGGCGCCATGGCGGGCAGCGCTTCCGGGACCGAAGTCCCGTCGTCTTCCGCCGGACTGCCGGGATCCGGGAGAGACGGCGGGCCGCCCTCTTCCCGGCGACTCTGAACGAGCGGCGGGGCTCTCAACGATTCATAGCGCCGGAGGCGCTCCTGGCGCGCGATTTGTTCCTCCGGGCCGAGAGCATGAGCCGCGTCCGCAGCCACCGGGGCGTATCGGCCACTGCCCGCCGTCAGGGGAGTCGGTGGATGGGGCAGGCCGTCCGGACGCGGCTCGGGCCTGTGCGTTTCCGGCTCGAGCCGGTACGCGGTTTCCCGGGCGGCCTCTTCTTCGATGCGCTGCGCGGCGCTCTCCACCACGCCGGTGCCGACGAACGACCCGACGGGGACTGAAGCCGGGACGGCGGGCTCGGCCTCCGAGGACTCGGGCGGCTCGCCCGGAAACGTCAGCAATGCGATCACGATCGCGGCCGTGACGCCCATCAGCAGCCACGTCCGGGCCTGTGTCGGCAAGGCGCCGGCCGGCTTCGGAATCCGGTCTACGATGCGCTTCACCGGAAGTTACCCCGTCCGTCCCGCAACCTCCGGAAAATCAGCTTGCGCTTGCCGATCTGCAGCCAGCCGTCCCCCAACGGCCGGCGGGTCACGTACAACCCGTCGGCGTAGTCGTAGGGCACCATTGACGGCTTTCCGTCCCGGGACTCGTACAGCGCGGGAACCTCCTCTGGGGCGGCCCGGATATACGTGAAGCGGTCGTCACGCCATATCGCCCGGACCCCGAACGGCGCCGCCGTGGCCCGCTCGTCGAACTCGTAGTCAAATCGAAGGGTCGCCGGATAGGCAACGCGGAACGCCGCCACCCGGTCCTCGATTTGGCGTTCGGCCCGTTCGATCGCGTCACGGGCCTGCTTCCGGGCCGCGGCCGCTTCCCGCTCCAGCACCGCAGCTTCCCCGCGCGGCTCGAAACCCAGCGGCTCGAGGTCGGCCAGCAGGTCCTCGCCCGTTCCCGCCGGGCGCAGGAACAGCTTTAGGTCGGGCTCGGCCTCGCCTCCGGTTTCGCGAAACAGCAGCGTGTACACGTTGCCACGATCGGTGACGAGGGTCACGTTTGTGCTGACACCTTCGGCCGTCGGCTTGACAAACGCCAGGTTGGCGGCGCCCTGGACACTCCAGTACTCGGCGTCTCCGCAGACCCAGTCCAGGATCCGTTCTCCTGGCGGCAGGGCCACCACCGTCGCGAAGCGCACGCGGGCACGCACCTCGATCACGTCTTCGGGCCCGGCCTCGACAGTGCGCGCATTCAGACGCGCGCCCGCAAGCGAAATTGCCGCCAGCGTCACCGCTATGGCGGTACTCAAATGTGGGATTCGCATCGTTTCTCAGTCCTCCGTCAGAGAGTCGAGGCCGCGCTCGAAACCGAGCTCACGGATGGCGTCCCGGCGGCGGGCGGCCTCGAGGGGGTTCGTTGTGTACAGCCAGTAGCTGCGCCGGTCGACTCCAAGTTCCAGCACCTGGGCCGCGCCCGGCCTGTGCAGCAGCAACTGGCGTTTGGGCACAAGCGTCCGGACGGCTTGCGCTTCGGCGGGCCGCAATCCGAACGCCTCGGCATACTCGGAGGCATCCGCCTCGGGGTTCGCCAGAAAGATCTTCGTCAGGCAGCTCTCCGCCACCGTGCGGCACAGGCCGGTGTCGCGCACGGCGTCTCCCGGGGACTGCGTCGCCAGGATCACGCCGGCATTGCACTTGCGCCAAGTCTTCAGTCCCTCGGAAAGGTATGCCCCGATGCGGGGATCGGCCAGGAAACGCCACGCTTCGTCAACAACGAGCAGCTTCCACCGCTCCAGTTCGGCCGGCGCGGTGACGGCGGCGCCGAGTCGGTGCAATAGGTAGAACAGGAGGGCCCGTGCCAGGTCCGGCTTGCCAGCCGCCCCGGCAAGGTCGAGCGCCTGCCAGTCGGCCAGGGTCAGCGTGTCCTCGGAGTTGTCGAAAACCGCCCCGCGGACGCCATCGGACGTCCACGCCCCGAGCGGAGCCCGCAGGGTCGCGGGCAGGAGTTCGCGCAAAGAGGAGAGTGTCCGAGCGCCCGGCTCGAGTTCGTACAGCGCCAGCACCTGCGAGCGCACTTCGGCGCGTTCGCGCGAGTCGCAGGCCTTTCCCTCGATGTCCAGCAGGAGGCGCACGAAGGATTCCAGGAACTGCAGATTGTCCGCTGTGGGCTCCAGAGCCCGGAACGGGTTCAGGAGGCACGACGGCTCGCCATTCGCTGGGGCCAGGTCGAGGTAGGCCCCGCCGACCAACTCGGTGAGTTGGCGGTACGAACCCCCCAGGTCGAGAATGCACACCCTCGGAGAGTACTTGCGGGCCTGCGCAAGGAGGAAGTTCAGCAGAAAGCTCTTGCCCGATCCTGTTGCGCCCACAACCAGAGCGTGCGAGATATCACCCGCGTGCGCGGTGAAATAGTACGGTGTCCGGCGGCGGGTCTCGAAGACCGCCCAGTGCTCGTCCCCGAGATGATCGTCACGGACATTGCCTTCGGGTACCGCCCACAGCGGCGCCAAGTCGGCTGCGACGGCGGCGGACATGTAGTTGCAGCGCAGCTGCCGGGCGTGACCTCCCGGGACCATCGCGAACCACGCGTTGAGCCCGTTGTATGTCTCGCGGTGAAAGCGCGCGTCGGCTGCAGCGGCAATGCGCAGCAATTCCGGGCGAACTGCGTCCAAGTCTCCCGGCCGCGCTCCCCGCAGGGCGACGCAAAGGCTGTGCTGGCCGAAGGGCAGGCCCTCGACCTCGAGTTCGCGAAGGGCTTCGCCCAGTTGGTCGGCCTCGGCTTCCGCCGCCCGATCCTCAAGCGCGCCCCGGGCCTGAGGCGATGCCGAGTCCCCGGAAGCGTGCGCCATCATGCTGTAACGTTTCTGGTGGTAGTGTCGGCGCGCGCCACGAATCCGGCGCCCCGACGCTGCGGTATCCTCCCGGCGCCATTCGGCCGCTAGATCCAGTTCGGCGTCGAGATCGAGAATCCCCCCGAACAAGTGCGCGCGGGTGACCGAAGGCGGATCCAGCAAGGCGTAGGTCTCAACTCGCTCGGCATCGACCAGCAGGTGGTCGCGGTGAGCTTCCAGGTCACTGAGCGCGAGCTGACGGTCGAGCCCGTCCGGCCCCAGCGGCCGGGCCGTGTCCGCGGCATTCCGGGAGTTCGCCGACAGCGCGAGATCGTGGAAAAGATCCTCTCCCAGCAGCGGCTCCAGCGGGGTGACGTCGTCCACCAGACCGCGAAACGCCGCCACAGCGCTCTCGAATCGCTCGCAGGCCTCGGCAACCTGTCCCGCGAGCAGCCGTCGCGTGCGATCAGGCGAAAGCCACAGCCCAGCTGACGAGACCAGCGAACGCGCCAAGCCAGCACCGGCCTTGCGCGGCGGCTGAGGTGACAGCCGCGGGTCCCACGCCCAATAGGCCGACGCTTCGATCGAATACAGGCCCTTGCCGATGAGGGCGGCATTGCGATCGTTCTGCGCGCGTGCGGAAAGCGGATCGCCGGACGGACGTTGAGGCAATGTCCCCAGTCGCCGCTTGCGCGCTTGCCAGCGGATCCGCCAACCCGGCGCGAGGCTCTTCAAGGCCAGCGTCCACCGCAGGGCCACGCTGTCCAAATCGTCGGGAGCGCGGCATTCGAACGGCGCGCCCCTCAACCGCGCCCCGGCGAGCAGTTCGCCGCGCTTTGTCAGCACGGCGCCTTTGCTGGCGAACCCGAACCAAGGCAGTTCGGCGTGCAGCGGGTACGCTCCGTCCCGGCTCATGAGGTCTCCCGCTCGACGATCTCAACCGCCATGGGACCCTCCGATCGAAGGGCCGGGTCGTAGCGCCGGGCGCACGCGGCCGAGCGCAACAGGACCGCGGGTAGGGCGGGATCGCTACGGGTCGCCAGCAGTCCCGCGCCGTAGCCGAACGCAAACAACAGGATGCCGGCCACGGGCGCATTGAACGACGAGAACGCCGCTGCCCCAGCGCATGCGGCCCCCAGGAAGAGCCGCCGCTCGCAACCCATTACGGTCAGCGGGCGGCTCAGGGCCGGGTACAACAGGTGCCTGGCGGGCGTGGCGGTGGAAGTGCTCACGGGAACAGCCACTGCATGAAGTTGACAGCGCCGATCGCCATGCCGACACCGAATATCAGCCCCGCCAGGGCGCGCTTGCTGCCGCCCTCGCCGAACGCGAACATCAAACCGCCAACCACAATCGCGATCAGGCTCAGCCCGCGCGCGATCGGGCCGGTGAACGCGGTCTGCAAGACCGTCACGGCCTGCAGCCAGGGACTGACCGCCTGGGCGAGCAACGCTTGGGGAAGCGCCACCAGGACAGCCAGTAGGCTACTGGCGCGTCTTGTGGCGCGGAAAGGAAGAGAACGGGGCATCATGGAGCCTCCTTGCTTGGAAATGGAATGGTCGAGAGTTCCGCGAGGGCCGGAAGGCGGGGCCGATCGGAGCCTGCAATGAAACAAAGGGTGTCGCTTCGCGCCGTCGCTCCATGCCCCGCAGAACTCATCTATAGGTAGAGTATCGTAGCTATAGATAGATTGTCAAGCGAAAAGCGAAAAAAACCGGAAAACGCTCTCGCTGCAGCACCCGTGCCACTGCGTTCCATGAGCAGCCATCCGGACGCGTGCTGGACACGAAGGCGAACCAGCGCGATTCTTGCGTTGCTGTCGGGATGACTGAATCCCAACTCTCCACGGCCTGCTACGATGGCTGAAACTGGTGTCCTTTTCCGGTAGCTTGGCGCCAATTGGCGTAGGGCACCGCCCACGATTCTGCCGCCTCAGACTCGGCCAGCACTATGTACCCGAACGTAATCAAGGCTCGTGCGACTGCCGCTTGAGCCAAGGCTAGACCGGTAGTAGCTGCAACTTGAGGGCTAGCCACGCCGAGAGCGCAGGCGGCGAGGGAGAAGCCCCAGTGGGGCGCGTTCAGCTAGGCGGCCCCCCCAGATTTGAGCAATTCTCGTTTGTCAGAAGTGCGCAATTTTCGTTTGCCATTGACACCGAACACGCCACGGCGAAGCAGGGGCCAGGAACGGCACGCCGATTGCCCCATTCCATCAGAGGCGCCGCGGGCAGCAGGCTCTCCCGGCTGTTGCGATTCGCCAGGACAACGGCGCTACGGGGCTGACGGTCCGCGGCATGCGGCCTCAGTTGCAATTCGTTCTCAGTGCGAGCCCACCGGGCCACGAGCGCTGTTGCTGTGCCTGTGCCTGCTGATGACGAGATCAGTCGCGGCAGAAGATTTCCAGTCATGGTCAGAGGCAGGGTCAGAGTCCTCGATACGGACCACGTGGAATTGACAGTCGATGGTGTTGCCCACATCCGGGACTCATTGGGAAGCCGCTACGATCGGCGGGCCGCGACTGAGGCGGAAGCCACGCCTACGGATCGCTTGGGCGTCAAACTCGGCTATGTTCTGCGGAGTCACACCTTGCCGGGATTCGCCTTTGGTTCGGATCACCGCCTCGTCACGGGCGTGACATATCCGATCGTTCAACGGGCTGTCTCGGTGGGCGGAACGACTCTCTACGAGCACCATGCTGACCGGCCGGATGCCCCCGATCTCACCTGCTACCGCCAGCACTTCGACGTTGAGCGCCTCAGAGTCCGGGTCTCCCCCTGGCTCCACCAGTCGCTGGCCTTGCAGCACGAGGGTTTCATCCGGTCCGGGTCGAGGTTCGGTCTCCGCTGGCGTTTCGCATCCGGCCACTCGGTCAAGGGGGTTTGTCAATTCGAGTCGATCGAAGCTGGCACGGCCTGGCGGCCGAGGCACGCCATTTATTCGGAGCGGGCCTACGATCCGGCCGGGCGCGAAAGGGCATCACAGGAGCTTGCAACGCAGTCCAGCCGACCTGCGTTACCGGCTGGCGGCGTCACTTATCGGAAACGACCCCTTGATTCAGGGCTACCCGTCTCATCGGAGAAGACTCTCGCTCTTGCGTTGCTGTCTGCAACGAGGGCGAGTAGGATAACAATAGGCTGATTCACTCTCTGATCATTTCGAGTATTCATTCAGAGGGTTCGACCCAACAGAATGGCAACCCCCTTGCTTCCGAGGCTCGCGCCGTATCGGACCGTCATCCTTGCATCACTGCTGGCGCAGGCGGCGCCGGGCCAGCAATTGACGCCGGGATCAGAGGTCGCGGGGCGTGTCGAATTCGCGAGTCAGATCGCACCGATCCTCGAAAATCGCTGCCAAGCATGCCACGGGACGGCACAGCAGCTTAGCGGCTTGCGGCTCGACAACAAGGCCGCGGCCCTCAAGGGAGGCTATTCCGGTCCCGTCATTGTGCCCGGCGACGGTGGGGCGAGCCGGCTGATCCGGCTTGTCTCGGGCCTCGAAGAGAGCTTGGTCATGCCCCCGGTAGGGGACCGCTTGTCCGCCGAGGAAGTCAACCTGCTTCGCGAATGGATCGACCAGGGAGCCGACTGGCCAGCGCAGGAGGCGGCGGAGGAGAACGCGCCGGAGTCAACCCATTGGGCGTTCCAGCAGATCTCCAAGCCACTGCCGCGCGCCGTTCGACGCGAATCGTGGGTGCGCAACCCGATCGATTCGTTTGTCCTGGCCAGACTGGAGCGGGACGGAATTGATCCGGCCCCGCCCGCAAACGACGAGACCTTGATCCGCCGCGCGAGCCTCGACCTCACGGGACTGCCGCCGTCCGTCCGTGACGTCGACGCCTTTCTGGGCGATCCGAATCCCGAGGCGTACGAGCGCTTCGTGGACGAGCTGCTGGAATCGCCGCACTATGGCGAGCGCTGGGCGATCCAATGGCTCGATCTGGCCCGCTACGCCGACTCGGACGGGTACGAGAAGGACAGCGAGAGGCCCTACGCATGGCGCTGGCGGCAGTGGGTGATCAACGCGCTCAACGACGACATGCCGTTCGACCGCTTCACGATCGAGCAGATCGCCGGGGACGTGCTCCCGGAAGCGAGCGTCGACCAGCGAGTCGCCACCGGATTTCATCGCAACGGGCTCAAGAACCGCGAGGGCGGGGTGAAGATCGAGCAGTTCCGGTTCGAGGAGACCGTCGACAGGGCGAATACGGTCGGCACGGTCTGGCTCGGACTGACTGTCGGCTGCTCGCAGTGCCACGACCACAAGTACGATCCGATCTCACAAGAGGACTACTACCGCCTCTTCGCCTTCTTCAATACCGTCGACGAGGCGGAAATTGCCGCCCCGATGGCAGGCGAGACTGGGCCTTACCTGAAGGCGCTACCCGGATACCTGGCGCGCCGTCGCGAACTGCTCGAGAAGAACCGCGTCTACGAACTGCAGCCCGCTTGGGAAGCCAGGATGATCGAGGCCGCCGACAATCCGGGGAAATGGACGGACTGGGACCACGCGCTGGACGCACTCCAGAAGTATCTGGACAACGGCGAAGGCATCGCCAGGAAGCCGCGGTCCGAGCGCAGCGACCGAGAGCAGCGGAAGCTTGAGGACCATTTCATCAAGAATTACCACCGGGTCATCTCGAAGGAGTTCTGGAAGGAACTGGATTGGGTCAGTTTGCGCGCGGAACTCTTGCGCTTGCGCGCGGAAACACCGGACATCACCTACGCACGGACGATCTCGGACTCTACCCCCGCCCGTCGCACCCATATCCACCTTCGCGGCGCGTGGAACACACCCGGTATACCGGTCGAGTCCGGCACTCCTCGCGTTCTCCCTGCACTCGATACGGTGGGGAAGCACCCGCGCCTCGCGCTCGCCGAGTGGCTCGTCTCGCGCAAGAATCCGCTGACTGCTCGTGTCACCGTCAACCGCGTCTGGCAGGAGTATTTCGGGCGCGGAATCGTGCCGACCGCCGACGACTTCGGCACGCGCAGCCCCGGCCCCTCCCATCCTGCCCTGCTTGACTGGCTGGCATCGGAGTTCATGGACAATGGCTGGAGCCTGAAGAGGCTTCACAAGGCCATCGTGATGTCCGCCACGTATCGGCAGTCCTCCGCGAGCCGGCCGGAAATCGAAGAGATGGATCCGGAGAACGCGCTGCTCGCCAGGCAGCGACGCGTGCGCCTTCCAGCCGAAATGGTACGCGACGCGGCCCTGGCCGCCAGTGGTCTGCTGAACACCAAGATCGGGGGGCCGAGCGTGCGTCCCCCGCAGCCGCCGGGAGTTGCGGACCTGGCCTACGCAGGATCCGTCAAGTGGGAAGCAAGCCACGGCATGGAGCGCTACAGGCGGGGGCTGTACACCTTCCTGCAGCGCACAGTGCCCTATCCGCAGCTCGTCAACTTCGACATGCCGGACAGGACGGCGGCACGCTGTACGCGTGAGCGATCCAATACGCCGTTGCAGGCATTGAACCTGCTCAATGACTCGACGTTCGTGGAGGCCGCCAGAGCACTGGCGTTGCGGAGCCTGGAAGCGGGCGGCGGGGACTTCGACGGCACGGTCCGCGAGGCTTTCCGCCTGTGCCTCGCCCGGGAGCCAACCGCGGCCGAACTGCGTCACCTGAAGGACTACCATTCCGAGCAGAAGGCGATCTTCGATTCCGAGCGCAAGCTCGCCAAGGAATTCATGCCGCTCGATGTGCCCGGACTGGATCCAGCGGAAGTGGCGGCTTGGACCGGTGTCTCAAGCGTGCTGCTGAACCTGGACGAGTTCATCACCCGCGAGTAGACGGTACCCAGGAGAGACAGGGATGGATCGTTTCGACTATCACGCCATTTCGACGAGGCGACATTTCTTCCGGTACTGCGCCGGCGGGCTCGACACAGCCGCACTGGCCTATCTCATCGGCAGCCGTTCCAGTGCCGGCGCCGCGGAGGCTCCGCCTAACCCCCTGGCGCCGAAACCGTCACACTTCGCGCCAAGGGCAAAGAACGTGATCTTCCTGCTCATGGCCGGAGCACCCAGCCAGATTGACCTTTACGACCCTAAGCCCGCTCTGCAGCGCTGGCACGGCCAACCGTTGCCCGAGTCGATGACGAAGGACCTCAGCTTGGCGTTCGTCAAGCCCAGCGCGAAAGTGCTTGCCAGCCCGCGGGTGTTCCGTCCCTATGGCGAGAGCGGCACGGAGTTTTCGGACTACATTCCGCATATCGCTTCCCGCGCGGACGACATCTGCCTCGTGCGCTCGATGCACACCGAGGCGTTCAACCACCATCCCGGCCAATCGCTGCTGATGAGCGGCAGCGTGCAGCTCGGACGCCCAACCGTGGGGGCATGGGTTTCCTACGGTCTGGGAAGCGAGTCGGAAAACCTTCCCGCATTCGTCGTGCTCGGTTCAGGGCGTGGGTCGAGCGGCGGTTCAAGCAATTGGTCCAACGGGTTTCTGGACTCAACCTACCAGGGAGTCGTCTTCCGCAATTCCGGAGAGCCGATCCTCTTCCTGAAGAATCCTCCCGGCGTCAGCGACCGCACGCAGCGAGCCCGTCTCGATGCCATCCGCAAGCTGAACCAGGAGCGGCATGCGCAGACAGGCGACGCCGAGATCGCTTCGCGGATCCAGTCGTATGAACTGGCGTTCCGGATGCAAGCGGCGGCCCCGGAACTGCTCGACTTCAGCGAGGAGTCCCAGGCGACTCTGGACATGTACGGTGTCGGCAAGGAACCCACGCATCCCTACGCCACCAACTGCCTGTTGGCACGGCGAATGGTCGAGAAAGGCGTTCGCTTCGTGATGCTGGCGCACGCCAGTTGGGACGATCACCAGGAAATCGACAGGAAGCTCGGAAAGAACTGCGCCATCACAGACCAACCGGCGGGCGCGCTACTGAAAGACCTCAAGCAGCGCGGTTTGTTGGACTCGACACTCGTCGTCTGGGGGGGGGAGTTCGGCCGCACGCCCATGGGGCAGTTGGAGCGGGTCGACGAAGCAGCGGGAAGGGATCACCACGCCAAGTGCTTCAGCGTCTGGATGGCCGGCGGGGGAATTCGAGGCGGGCAGGTCATCGGCAGGACTGACGAACTAGGGTTGGGTATCGAGGAGGACCCCGTTCATGTGCACGACCTGCAGGCGACGATCCTGCACACCCTGGGGCTGGACCACGAACGACTCACGTATCGACACATGGGCCGGGATTTCCGGCTGACGGACGTCGCCGGGACGGTCTTGTCCCAAGCGTTGTCTTAGCGGCTCCTACCCGAGTTGCGGGATCGGGCTCGGCGGGAAGCAGATCGCCCGCGATCGCTCCTCGACTTGGTGCTCTTGGGGCCACCGCCGTGACAGTCGGTCTGGCGCAGGGCGTTGTCGGGCTCTCCGAGCTACACTCCGCGGTCACCGGAATCCCGCCGGTTACCAGCAACACTTAGATCATCGAACGCACTCGCCGAATCGCGCTGGAATATGGTTTGCAGCACCCGTCCTCATTCGCGCCGCAAGGGTTCCATGGCAGCTGCGGACTTGGCTAGCCGGACCAGGTTGATGAACTCGGCACGATAGCCGAACGGGTCGTCGCCCTTGGCATTCATCGCCAAGTCGATCACATCGTCCTGGTCAAGGTCACCGGTGTAGCGGCCCCCGCGGAGAAGCTGCCCGAAGCCCGCTACGGCCACGGAGAATCGGGCTTCCCGGGCGACAGTTCCGGTTTCTCCAATCTCGTTGCCCCGGGTTATCGGTTCAGTAATCACGTCGCTTGTGTCGCCATCTGGAGCCTTGAAACGGATCTTTAGAAATGCATACTCATCCGAGAAGGCGCTTCCGGGAGAGGCGGTCTCGCGCTGATACCGAAGGCTTCCTACGAGTGCCGCGTCCGCCCCGGTCGGAGTCAGCTCATAGATCGCGGTCACGGTGTGGCCAGATCCGATTTCTCCTGCATCAACGTTGTCGTTGCGAAAATCCTCGCGTGCCAGCATGCGGGACTCGTAGCCGATCAACCGATACTCCTGAACCAGGTCAGGATTGAACTCAATCTGAATCTTGACATCCTTTGCGATTGGGAACAGCGTCGACGTGGCTTCCTCGACCAACACCTTACGCGCTTCCATCAGATTGTCGATATAGGCGGCATGGCCATTTCCGTTCTGAGCCAGGGCCTGCATCAGGGCGTCGTTGTAGTTGCCCCTGCCAAAGCCGAGCACTGACAGGTACACTCCCCTCTCGCGCTTGCGCTCGACGAAGCTCTTGAGTTCCTCCGTGTCGGTGATGCCGACGTTGAAGTCACCGTCCGTCGCGAGGATCACGCGGTTGACGCCGTCCTCGGTCAGATTCTGCTCGGCCAGCAGGTAGGCTTGGCGGATCCCCTCCGCTCCGGCCGTCGACCCACCCGCGCGGAGGCGTTCGAGAGTGGCGAGGATCGTGCCCCGCTCGGCGGCCTGGGTCGGTTCGAGGGCGACCCCTGCTGAACCTGCGTAGGTGACAATCGCCACCGTGTCATCCGGAGCGAGCGAGTCGAGCAGGAGCTTGAACGAGTTGACCAGTAACGGCAGCTTGTTTGGCGCCCTCATCGATCCGGAAGTGTCGATCAGGAAAACCAGATTCGCAGGGGACAACCCTTCCGTGTCCTGTTCGTAGCCCCTGATCCCAATGTGTAATAGCCGGGTGCCGGTATTCCACGGGGTCTGCATCAGCGAAGCGGTGACGGAAAACGGTGAGCCACGATCTTCGGGAATCGGGTAATCGTACGGAAAGTAGTTGATCAGTTCCTCTACCCGCACTGCATTCTTCGGGGGCAAGACGCCCTGTTCCAGTGAGGCGCGCACGAAACTGTAGGAAGCCGTGTCGACGTCAATCGAAAAGGTCGATACGGAGTTTTCGGCGACAACGCTGACCGGACTCTCTGGGAAGTCGGTGAAGCGGTCTCTTCCCTGCGCTGGAATCCACCCGGGCCTGAACTCCTGGCTACGCTCGCGAGGCTGCGAGCTCACAAAGGCGCCCAGGACACCGCCAACGGTTCCCGATTCCCTTGGACGGTTGGCAGTAGGGGCTGGCGGGGCGGGTGGAGCAACGATCATCGGCCTCACGGCAGCCACGGGCTTCGGATCGGCTGCCGGTTGTTCGGAAGTTTCTGGTTCCGTGGGAATGAGTTCAGCAGTTGCTTCTGCTTCGGGCTCCGGTGGACCTTGGACAGCCGCAGACTGATTCCTCGAACTACATGCAGCTGCCGCAAGCAGGAATACACAGCTCAACGCTATGAATCCGCATTGCAAACCCTTGGGCAGCGTCCCAGTGACCCGGCTGAATGGGAAGAGCGAGGCTGGCTTACCCGAGCACAACTGCAATGAATTGGCAGATCCACTCGCGACGACAGCCTGAAGCCAATCGAGAAAGACCGAAGTGGCCGACTGCCATGATGCGCAGCAACGTGGCACCCGACGCGCCATTGAATGTCTCATGGGGTGATAGACACCCTACGACTGCAATTCGTTCCATGATCGGGCTGCGGACCTGTGGTCCGCTCGCGGCACTTCGAATGGATCCTATGCACCGGGCGGCCGCCGGACATGGTGGCGCCCCGGATTCAGGACGGATGGTATCGTCGCAGTCGAGACGGGAAACGACGCCTGACGAGTCTCGCTCGCATTAGGCGCAGCCAAGGCTCTTGCGCTATCGCGGACATTCTCAATGGTGGTTGGAGGGTGTTGCTAAGCGATCCTATTGCTTAGCGGTCCTTGACGAAGTAGCAACAAGTTGCTACATTGAGTCGGATGCGAGCGGTCGGGATCAGGGTGCTCAATAGTCGGTTAAGCGAGTACATGCGGATGGCGGCAGCTGGGGAAACGATTCTGGTCACGGACCGCGATCGGGTGGTGGCGGAAATAGGTCCCCCGAGGGAGTCACGGAGCCCGGTATTGGGAGATGCGGTGCTAGCCGAAGCGGTTCGCAAGGGTTGGTTGACACCTCCGACCCTGCGCTTGGAGGGACCTCCGCCCAGGCCAAAGCCAGTTTTGCCGCTAACAGAAATCCTCGCGGACCTGGAAGGCGACCGTAGCGATCGGTGATCTATATAGACACCTCCGTAGCCCTTGCGCATCTCCTCGCCGAGAATCGCTGCCCGCCGGCCGCACTTTGGGAAGGGACCCTCGTCGCGAGCCGATTGATTGAATACGAGATTTGGACTCGACTGCACGCATACAAGCTTGCAGAATCCCATGGCGAAGCCGCCCATGGAATCATCGAACGCATCGCGCTGGTAGAGTTGGCCCCTCCAGTAGTCGAACGGGCCTTGGACGAATTCCCTTGTCCCGTGCGCACTTTAGATGCCTTGCATCTAGCGACGTTCGACTTCTTGTGGCGCCAAGGACAACCGATCAAGCTCGCTAGCTACGACCGCCGAATGGCGGACGCGGCTCGCGCCATGGGAATGCCCGTACTGGACTTGGAAGCTGGTTGAAGGTGACGACCACTGTTCCCGTAAGGTAACCGTTCGATCGAGCCGTGGAATCGCGTTCAGCACTCCCTGCCCGCACCCCGCCCGCAACGAGCCTGCGGTGTTGAACGGGCCGGTTATTCGGTTCCTTGAATCCGTGCGAGCAGCTCGCTGCCGAGGCCGCAATCGACGATCCACTCGCCGACATCCTGTAACCGGTCCGGATCGTCGATTCCAGCCAGCAGCCCGGCGACAGCCTCTCCGATATGGGTTCCGAACTTCCGCCCGGCCTGACGCACCAGTAACTGCCGCTCTCGCTCCAGCCCTCGCTCCAGCCCTCGCTCCAGCCCTCGCTCCAGCCCTCGCTCCAGCCCTTGCTCCAGCCCGCGCTCTTCGCCTTCCGCCCGAAACGCATCGTGCATCGCCCGAAAGCGTTCCTCCAAGGTCGTGCGCAACGCTCCGCTCTGTTCCATCTGTTCCATTTTCGCTCGGTCCTCCAAGAATTCCAAGTCCACCCCGGTGCGCCCCACCAATTGCCGGAACCAGCCCAGGAACGTCTCCCGGAGTGGCTCCTGCTCCGCCGTTGCCAGCAGCCGCAACGCCCCTTCCAGCACCTCCGCCGCATCGCCCGGCCCCGCCATCCTCTCCGCTGCCACCACCAGCGACACCAGATTGCCCAGCGGCAACTCCTGCCCCGCGTACGCCCCCACATCGACCAGCACGTAGCTCTCGCCGGCAAACGGCGGCCCCGCTCCAGCCTGCGGCCGCGCTGCCGCCCCCACCAGATCCGCCAGCGCCGTCGCCGCCGTCCAGCTGGCCTTGCCGTTGTAGACCACCACCGCCAGCAGCGCCGGCAGCCGGTCGTCCTGGCCCGGACGCCGGTCCTGCCAGAGGCTCTCGTACAGCCGCACCGCGTAGCCCTGCACGCGCAACGCCATGAACCAGTCCACGCTCGACTGGAACTCGAGCATCAGCAGCACGTGCAGCCACTCCGGCCCGTCCGCCGGGTCCCGGAAGCGGACGCGCCAGACCAGGTCGTTGGTCCGTGCCCGCAACGTCGGGTCGATCCGTTCGGTCGGCAGCGGCTCCAGCGTGGAGAAATCGAGCCGCTCCACCCACTCGCGACCGCCCTCCAACTGTTCGGCGACGAATTCGCGCAGCAGGTCGCGCACGGCCAGCGGGTGCGAGAACAGGGCCTTGTAGGCACGGTCGTGGCGCATGCTTCCGCCCACCGCCCCTCGACGGCTCCCCGCATTCTCGCACGCTGCCCGCGGGCACTGTGGCCGACACCATGCGTCGGCCCACCAAGACGTTCCCCGGCCGGATCGAATGGTTACCCCGTAAGCGCTGTCCGGACCTACGGCAGGGCAAGTTCGCTGGCCCGCAGATCCGTCACGAACCCGTGTCCGGGAGAATGCGTGATCATGATGTCGATTTCCGCCGCGATCGCCGCCTCCTGAGGCGTCACTCCGCAAGCCCAAAACACCGGCACGACCGACGGAGGAATCTCGTCCACGGGAGGGCCGAAGTAAGGGTCCCGCAGGTTCGCGCCGATCGCGCTCGGATCGCCGACGTGCAGGGGTGCTCCATGGTTGAACGGAAAGCGGGCGGTCACCTGCGTGGCAACAATCGCCTGTTCCGGCCGCAGCCAGCGCATGGTGACGACCATGGGACCACGAAAGCGCCCCGCAGGCTCGGTAGGCAACTCGGTCCGCAGTACCCACCGATCCTTCGCGGTCGGAACGCCAGCGTCCTCAAGCGCTTGGTCGAACGTGATTCCGGAGCCAATCAGGAACGCCACGAAATCGTCCTGCCAAAGGTCGGAAATGTCCGTGGTGTCAGCTAGCCGTATCCCTTCGCGGTACACGGCGTAACGGGGCAGGTCCGTCCTAAGATCCGCACCTGGGGCCAGGCGCTTGGGCTCCGGGCTGCCCGCGTTTAGGACCTCCAGCACGGGACACGCGCGCTGGTTTCTCTGGCAGTACAGGAGGAAGTCATACGCGTGCGCCTTACGCAGGACGACCAGGTTGCACTGGACGTACCCCATCGCTACGCCGCGCGTCGTACCGGCATGAGCCCCGTTACGGCAGGCTAGGCGGGCCTCTGAGGGCGACCACCGGCTGGCTATCGAACCATCGACACTCATCTGCGCATTGCCACCAACTAGGGGAAATTATATGCCTGGCTCATCCGGTCATGCCGAGCACACCACCGGTTTGCTCGACACGGGTTTCTCTTCAGTACAGGACTTCAGTACCGTCATGCCACGAGTACACGACCCCAGCCGAACAATCCAGTACCCTCCGCAACTGGTCCTGCGGAACCCATTCAGAGAAGTGTCAACCAGCCGTGGATCCATTTGGCGCGACACTCATGTCCCCGCAGCACCTCCGCGTCGATCACGGAACTCGGTGGCGGAACAGCAGCAATGGCCCAATCGAACTCCGCGGCACATCTCGATTCTGGAATGCAGGGGCCACCGGCGAGCAATGGCTAGACCTTGGGCACGGCCTTGCGTTCAGCGCGGAGCATAGATACTCAAGCCCGGAATGTCGACGAAGTCGCTGAGATTCCCGGCCCACAGTTCACCGCCGTGCACAATCGCGCATACGGCTATGGCGAGATCAACTTCTCGCGATTTATTGCGTCCGACGGCCCCGTACAGGTCAGCCGCTCGCATCGCTTCGGCCGGTCCGAAGCTAATGGCTTCGTCCGAAGGGAATAACGCCTCTTGGAGCGCCAGCTCGGGCATCGTGCGAGGTCCGGGACGCCATTCGAATAGCACCAGAGACGGGATCCGTATCCGGTTCCCACTTCCGATGGCAGTGCGCAGCGAAGGCCCTAAGCGTTGCGGACCGGTCAGGGCATCGACCAGGACCGAAGTGTCGAGCAGAATCATTCCGCTCTCGTTAGCCGCCCTCCGCTACGCCGGCTCGCTCGAATTCGCTCGATCTCCCGGTCAACATCCTCGGCGGCTCTTGCGGGCAACTTGGACGAGAGCTCGTCGAACGCTGCCAGCATCCGTATCCGCTCAGGCTCGCTCAGTCGATCAATGCGAGTGTGGTAGTCCTGAATTGCGTCCCGTCCCACTTCGCTCTAGGGCTTCGAGAGCCGTTCCGCCGCATCACTCAGCATCCCGACCGTTTCCGGAGCGAGCGAGAACGTGACCTTTACCATTGCCATACCAATACCACCATAGTCTTCGGATCCCAAGGCCATGGACCGGCGCTTCACCCGACCGCAGCTCTCGCCTTGCTCGCGCAGAGGCAGTGCTGGACCGTTCGCTTGTTGCGACGCAGCGGTGCAGCGAGGCGGGCAACCGGGTCCACGGCTTTGGCGTCGCGTGGGAGGAGTCTCCTGCGAGCGCACAAGCGCAGACTCGCGCAACGCCTGGTCAAAGTCAGGTATCGGTTCGGTTTCGGCTGCTATGGGGTCCCGTGACCGCTGGGAGTCGGGCTCCGAACTGACCTACTCGCGGCCAGAGGATCCGTTAGTTCCTGGCGAGAGCACCAGCCAGAGGCCGGCCAAGGCAAGAATTCCGGTAGCCCACGCCCACGGCGCGGCGCCGAAGGGCAGGCAGATCGCAGCCGCCGCGGCCGATCCAGTCAACAGCCGTTCAGAGGCTCGCAGGGGTCGCAACCAATAGCCAACCAGGGCTACCGCCCATCCAGCCGTGCCCAATAGCAGCGCTAGACCCGCCGCCGCGATTCCCAGCAGATCGCCTTGTCCAAGGAGCCGGGGATCGAACGCGAACGCGAACGGAATCAGAAAGCAGACCAGACCCAGGCGAAACGCATTCATGCTGGTCTTGATCGCGCTGCCCCCGGAGATTCCGGCCGCGGCATAGGAAGCGAGAGCGACGGGTGGAGTCACCATCGAGAGCACGCAGTAGTACATGACGAAGAAATGCGCGGGCAACTCCTCGATCCCCAGGTCCTTCAGTGCGGGCACGAACAGGATCGCGCCGATCAGGTACGCGGCAACCGTCGGCAGACCCATTCCCATGACGATGCATCCGAGCACGATCAAGGCCATCGCACCGATCGACGAGCCGCTGCCGGCGATGAGTTCCGTGCTGAACTTCAGCGCGAGATTGGATTGGATCGCCACCGCGATGATGATGCCGATGGCGGCGATCGGAACCGCCACCTGGCAGGCCTGGCGGGTGGCGGTCTCGATGCACTCGACGAGCGTGTGACCGACCAGCCGGCCTTCCCGTGTGACGAAGCTCACCGCCACGCAACCGAGGCTTGCGAGCACGGCGGCGTATGTAGCGGAGTGCCCGGCCACGAGCAGTCCGACCAGCAGGACGGGAGGAAACAGGAGGTGGAGCCGGGGCACAATCGGCGGCTGGGCTACAAGCTCGTTCTCCGACAGCGTACCCACCCCGGTCTTCCTCGCTCGCAAGTCCACCGAAAGGAACAGGGCCGCGTAGAACGCCAGTGCAGGCAGGAGCCCGGCCAGGGCGATGCGGCCGTAGTCCACCTGGATCATCTCGGCCATGACGAAGGCTGCCACGCCCATGATCGGAGGCATCAACTGCCCGCCCGTGGACGCGATCGCCTCCATCGCCCCGGCCATGTCGGCCGAGTACCCGGCGCGGCGCATGAGGGGAATCGTGAACACACCAGTCCCCGCAACGTTGGCTACGGCGCTACCCGTGATGCTCCCCATCAGGCTGCTTGAGACGACCGCAGCCTTGGCGGAACCGCCGCTGTGCGCCCCCGTCAGCCAGAGACCGATGTCAATGATGAGACGCCCGCCGCCAATCGAGCCGTACACCGCGCCAAAGAGGATGAAGTAGAAGACGAACTGCACCGAAGTCCCGGTGGTGATCCCGAGTATGCCGTTCAGCGACAGCGTCAGGATCTCGATCGCGTCGTGCAGGCCGAATCCCGAGAACCGCAGCCAGCCCGGCATCCATGCGCCGAGAAAGCCGTACGCGAGGAATCCGATCAGGACGCCCAGCAACTGCCATCCCACTGACCGGCGCACTCCCTCGAACAAGATCGCCAGGCACAGCAGTCCGAACAGAATGTCGACCGGAAGGACCGGGTCAACTCCTTCCATGCGCTCTGTCAGGCGTGCGGACGAAACCAAGTAGTACGCCCCGGTGCCCATCGCGCTCAGGACCAAGGCGGCATCCGCCAGCCTCGGGAAGAGCCCACCTCGCTTTCCCTTCAGAGGCATCCACAGGATCAGCAGCGTCGCGGCCAGCGTCAAGTGCAAGGGGCGCTCGACCAGCGGGGCCTGCGGGCTGAACAGGATGTAGATCTGGAATGCGATCCAGAACGTTCCGAGCGCAACCCGCAGAACAGCGACCGACCCGGAAAAAGCGGAACCTCGGGAAGAGGGGGCTTCACTGTCGGCTGGCAACGGGGAACCGTTCCTGCCGACTAAGTCCATCCCCGTAGACTGTAGTACTCTTCCGCGCCGGGGTGCAGTGGAACTCCGGTTTTTTCCAACCGGCCCGCTTGTCTCGGATTAAAGTCCTCCCACGCACCATGGGCCTCGGCCATCGCATCCTTGTTCTCGCAGACGGTCTTGGTAATCAGGTGGGCGAATTCATCCGAAGTGTCCTTGTGCGTGATCAGGACCGTGCCCATGTCCACCGAGTCGATCGGGCCCGCTTGCCCGCGGAACCATGCCGGCATGGGGGTGCGCTCGATGCCGGGCCCGGACAGCTTGGCGATCGTCTCCTCCGGATAGTCGAGGAACCTCACCGCAGTCGTGGTCGCAACCTCCGTCACCGTCGGATGACCGCGAATCGCAGTCTCCAAATACAGGTCCGCGCGTCCGTTCCGGAGGATCGCGGAAACCTGGTTTGCCGAGACCTGGATGATGTCTCCGCCGTCCTCTAGGATCTTCTCGCGGCCCGTACCGAGAGACTCGAACAGCATGTCCGCCACGACCGGCACCGTGCTGCCCTGCGGCTTCATGACGATCCGCAAGGGATCCCCGGACTGAAGCGCTTGTTTCAGCGTGTCGTTTCCCGTACGACCGATGTACTCCTCGGTCAGCATCGCGGCCATCCAGACTCGGTTCAAGCCGCCCGCCAGGGCCCGGAGATTGGTATGGGCCTGCTCGTAGGCGACGCGGTTGCCGCTGTAAGCCCATGAGGCGGTCGCCGCCTGGGCAATCGCGATCGTCTCTTCTCCCCGGTCCACCAGGATCGGATTCCCGATCCCACCCCCGCGCGCGATGACCTCGACTCGAGTTCCCTCCGGAAGCGACCGCTGCAGCAGTTGAGCGAGAGTCGCGGCAAACACATACCATGAAGTGCCCGGCGGCATCGCTCCGATGGTCACGACTTCGTCGGAAGCCGGCGCACACCCCAAGGCGCCGAACCCGCCACACTGAGCCCCGGCCAGGGCAAGAAACTGCCTGCGATCGAATGTCACTGTGTTTGCTGCCCCTTCGGAATCTCTAGACCGCCAGCAATGTCGATTCGGCCAGCAGCCCTACCGCGCCCAATGCCTCCCGAATCTGTTCGAGGCGCTCGTGCGAGGGCTGTCTCGTCGGCGGCCTGACCACGGACGACTTCAAGCGGCCCGCCATCACCATGGCCGCCTTCATGCGCGCATGAGCGTCCCCCGAAGGCTCCTCGTCGGCGTAGACGGCATCCTTCAAGATGCTGATCCGCTTTTGGGCCTGGCGCGCCGCATGCAGGTCGCCTTCGCAGACCGCCGAGTACAACTCCACCAAGAGGTCCGGGATCAGAGACGCGAATCCGACAAGGGCGCCGTCCACGCCCTGCACCATGGACGCCAGCACGTACTCGTCGTGGCATGTCAGGACAGTGCAGTCCGGATTCGCTGTCCGAATCGCGCGGATGTCGCGCTCGTACTTCGACATCTCGCGCGTACCCACCTTGAACGTCGTCACGTTCGGCACTTGAGCCAGCTCGGCCAGCAGCCCTGAGGAATACCGGGCTTTGGTCCAGGCCGGATAGACATGCACGATCAGGTTCAAGTCCACGGCCTGCGAGATGGCCAGGAAATGGTCGACCACGTGGTCGTCGCGCATCCCGAAACGCAACCAGTAGTGCGGCGGCATGACCAGCAAGCCGCTGGCGCCGGCCTCGCTCGCCATCAGGGCATGCTCGACGGACTCCTGAATCGATTCGCAGCAGATCCCCGAAACGACCGGCACGCGGCCCGTGACCGCGTCGGCTACGGTTCGGGTAACGTCCGCCCTCTCGTGCGCGCTCAGGGCAAAGACCTCTCCGGTGTGACCGTTGGTTACGAGCCCGCCAATCCCGGCATGGCCGGCAAGCCAGCCAGCGAACCGCCTGAGTTCGGCCTCGTCGATGGAAAGGTCATCCCGAAACGGGACCTGCATCGCGGGAAGAATTCCACGGAAGGGCTCGACGCGCGCCATGGCTTGATTGTCCTTCCCGAGCAGCCCGCGGAGCAAGGCGTTGGAACGAATTCCTGCCGCGAAGTTATAATGTCCGAACGCTGCCGCACGACTCGCGCCCAGCTCCCCGAGCGCTCCCGGGAGGGATCAAGGGATGCTCGGGCGCGCCTTGACCCACTCCAGAAGCGTGTCACGCAATACCCACTCGGTGGGTCTGAAGGGAATGCCCCGTCCGCGCCATTGCCCGGCGACGTAATCGTTGGTAACGAATTGGTAGACCCGGTTCGGGTCCACACGGCGTCCGGCCGTGGCTTCCTCCGGAAGATCTTTGCCCAGCACGGTGGCGACGACCAGGGTGTTGTCAAACGGCAGGATGTTCCACACATGGCGCGCTGTCACCGTTCCGCGGCCAAGGGAATCCCGGACGCCGCCACGGTTCATGTAGGCGAGATCCGCGCCGGTCACGTCCCGGATCGCCCGCTCGACAAGCGATTGAACGGCCGACCGATCCAACGCGCGTTCGCAGTATCCGATCGATACATCCACTCGCTTGGAAACCTGCGACTCCCAGTGTGCGACCCGCTCGGCAGTGGCAGGATCAGCCGGGAAGCCATCGCTCGAAACCGGGATTCGAGTCCATTCGTGCCGGACAATCTGGCTCGTGTCGGTATCGAATGCGAGCTCCAGTCGCCCCAGTTCGACGCCGTACGCGCGCAGTTTCACTCCGACACGCCCCTCCACCAGCAGGGGCTCCTGCCTCCCGCCGTGATCATGTCCGCTCACCAGGACATCGACGTCGGGCAACTCTCGCAGCACCAACTCGTCTTCATCGTCAAACAGGTGGCCGAGGACCACCACCATGTCCGAGCGCTCGTGCATCTCCTCGACGACCGGGCGCAGGGACTCGACGAGCTCAGCAGACCGCCACGGCCCGGCTTGGTCGGGCTTGATCAATGCGAGCAACCTGGGGGTCAGCGCCCCGATCACCGCGATGTCGAGGTCTCCTACCTGCAAGACCGTCGCCGGTGGGAGCAACAGGTCACCCCGCCCATTGATGACGTTAGCAGCGAGAATCGGCGCGTCTGACACTCGTTCAAAGTCGCGGATGCGCTCCCAGCCATAGTCAAACTCGTGGTTTCCGAGACAATGCGCATCAATCCCGAGCGCATTCGCCACCTCGAACGCAGGCGTACCCCGAAAAATCGTCGACACCGGCGAGCCCTGCACCATGTCACCGGCATGCAGCACGACGGCGTGCCCGGCCTTCTGCCGTTCACGTTCGATCGCGGTTGCCACATGCGCGAAGCCTCCTCGTCCCCGGTCATCGGGCAGGAGCCGGGCATGGAGGTCATTGACGTGCAGGATCGTGAAGCGCTGGACTTCCGCCACGCCCGGCGCCACGCCGGCGAGCAGCAGGACGATGACGGATCGAAGGACCGGTCTCACTCCCATGGCTACCCCTCAGTGTCTCACTCGCGGACCGCGTTGCGTCACTGTCCAGAGATTGCGAGCTCGACACAACCGGCAGTCGAACGGCCGTAGATCTGGATGTCCGTCGGCCTCCGCTGCGGGCCTTGGAACCGCTATCCAAGTCTCGACCGTCGCGGCGATGCGAAATTGTGTCAAGACGGTTCTGCAAATCCCTCCTGGTGCTTTTGGGGCTCGGGGAACTTGGAGATCGTATTCCCGCAGGCTGATCCACTGCCGGGCCGTGGCCGCTACTGAAATTGCGACCCGCTGAGGGATGTCCGGCTCCCGGCTGGAGGCGGGCGAGACTGACCACCGCCAGCGCCCGGATCAGCCGCAGGCAGCTGGTCGGATTGGGGAAAACCCGGATCACCCGCGTGCGCCGACGCAAGAGGTCTCGCGCCACCTCGCTATCATCCTCCGGACCGGCGTTCAATTGCCGCGAATGCCCCTCTGAGGGCGTCCGCGCCGAGGGAGGACAAGTTCGCGGGCTGGCCCACTCTTCCCGCGCACAAGCAGACGAAGCGACGAAAGCTTGAGCGATTGCGGATCTCGGCGAGTTGCCTCAGGTCGCGTTCCACTTAGGTCTCGAAGTAGGCCGCGAACGCCTGCTGCGGATCGAGGCCCTGATCGAGGATCCTGGGATAGAAGCCGCAGTGCAGCAACTCGTCCACCGTTTCGTACGGCTTCGCACGGCGTCGTTCGGCAAGTGAAAACGGCAGCAGGCGAAGCAGCGCGGTGCGGCCCGCGAGGGACTAGTTGATGGCATCTGAGAGCTTGAAATGCTCGCTGCCCGTCAACACACAGAGGCTGTTCTGTCCCCTCTCAGCCGCCCAGACCTGAAGGTACGAGAGGAAGTCGGGTACACGTTGAATCTCGCCCAGGATCGCACCCGTACTGATTCGGGCGAGCAGGCCGCGTGGGTCGCGCTCGGCAAATTCGCGTTCATCGGGTGCTTCGAGATTGACCTAGGTCAAGTGAGGAAACGCCTCCCGACAGAGCGTGGTCTTGCCCGACTGGCGTGGTCCCGTCACGGTCACGAAGGGGTAGCGCTGGAACAGACTCTTGAGGACGGGGGCAATGTCGCGCGGAATCATGGGGGCCATGGGACGACTTCAATCTCACAAATTGAAGGATGCACCTGCAAGTTGTTAGAAACTGTCACTGGTGTCAATGCAATTCGTAGCGACGCGGTCCGAAAGCCACTGTCGGAACAACCCGCGACGATGCTGGAACGACCACCTCGAGGTATCCGACTCGCAGCTAGGTGCTGGGGGTAGAAGACCTAGAATGAGGGGGATCTATTCGACGGCAAGGAAGGTATCGATTGGCCCGAGACACTCCAAAACAGACAACCCTGGCACTGGGCGGCATGACTTGCGACCACTGCGTCTCCACCGTGGAGACAGCACTGGCCGCAGTGGACGGCGTGATGACCGCCACGGCCGATTTGGCATCGCAATCGGCACGCGTGGAATATGATCCCTCCATTGCCGACATCGCAAGCATGGAGGACGCGGTCGCCGCGGTCGGGTACGCGCCGCGCCCTGCCAGCAACCTGGTGTCGTTGGATCCGACGGTGGACAGCAAGCCAATCGAGCAAGCGCCGGCGCCGGAATTCGGTGATTTTCGAGTCAACATCGAAGGCATGACGTGCGCAAGCTGCGTGCTGTCGGTCGAGCGCGCGGCGCTGGGAGTGAACGGCGTCGCCTCCTGCCAGGTCAGTCTCACCGAATCAGCCGCGCAGGTCCGCATCGACCCGCGCGAAGGTGCTATCGATGCTGTTCTTGAGGCAATCAACTCCGCTGGCTACCGGGCAACGCTCGAGAAGGCCGATCCCGCTGCCGACATCGGCGGCCGCGCCTCGCGCCCGCTTGTTCGCAGGCTGGCCGTTTCGGCGGTGCTGACGGCTCCCCTGCTGATTCTGGCCATGTCCCATGGGAGCCTCGACTTCCCCGGGTCGAAGTGGCTTCAGTTGGGACTGGCGCTCCCAGTCGTCTTCTATGGCGGCGCATCGTTCTACGCTGCGGCGTGGAACGCCGCTCGGCATGGCCGCAGCGACATGAACACGCTGATCGCCGTAGGCACGGGCGCGGCGATGGCATACAGCGTCGTCGTGCTGCTGGCACCGGCGTGGGTATCGTCCGGGACTGACGCTCCTCCGGTCTACTTCGAAACGGCGGCCGCGATCCTGACTCTGGTGCTGCTGGGGCGCGTTCTGGAAACACGAGCCCGGCAACGGACATCCGCCTCGATCCAGAAGCTGGTCGCACTGCAAGCCGGGACCGTTCGAGTCCGGCGCCAAGGCTCGGAGAACGAAGTCTCGTTGGCGGAGGTCTCCGTCGGGGACGAGGTGGTGGTGCGCCCGGGCGAGCGGTTCCCGGTGGACGGCACGGTGATCGACGGCTCCGGTGCCGTCGACGAATCGCCCATCACCGGGGAGAGCGTGCCAGCCGACAAGACCGCCGGATCCAGGGTTGTCAGCGGCTCCCTCAACCTGGACGGATTCCTCGTGTTCCGGGCCGAGAGCGTGGGGAGCGAGACGGCTCTGTCCCGGATCATTGAGTTCGTTCGGCACGCCCAGGGATCCAAGGCTCCCGCCGCACGTCTGGCAGACCGGATCGCGGCTGTGTTCGTTCCGATCATCCTGGTGTGCGCGCTGGCGACGTTCGCCGCCTGGCTTGTCACGGGATCCGGGGACGATCGCCTGCGCATGGCATTGAGCAATGCCGTCAGCGTGCTGATCATCGCCTGCCCCTGCGCGCTGGGCCTGGCCACACCGGCGGCATTGGCAGTGGGTATCGGCAGGGCAGCCGAGAAAGGCATCCTGATCCGGGATGGATCCGCCTTGGAAGCCGCGAGAAACGTGGATACCGTGGTTTTCGACAAGACCGGCACGCTGACTCTTGGAAGGTTTGCCGTGACCGATGTCATCGCGGTTGGTACCGCGAGCACTCAGGATCTGACCGCTGCGGCAAGCGCGATCGAGAGCCGCAGCGAACACCCGATCGCGACGGCCATCGCGGCGGCGGGCCGTGCGGCGGATGACGCGGTCGCGGACTACCGCGCGTTGCCGGGTGCGGGCGCCACCGGAAGGATCGGCAACGATTCGTGGGTCTTTGGCAAACGGGACCTCCTTGCCAAGGAGGGGGCCGATCTGGCCTCTGCCGGGACCATGATCGACCGGTTTGAGAGCGAGGGCAAGTCCGTTGTCCTGGCAGCCCGAAACGGCGAGTTGGAAGGTATCTTCGCTCTCCGCGACACTATGCGCCCTGAGGCCCCGGAAGCGGCACGCGATCTCCGGTCTCGGGGCGTGACGACCCTCATGCTCAGCGGTGACAACAAGGTCGCAGCCAAGGCGATTGCGTCCGAAGCGGGAATCGAGGACGTTCTCGCGCCCGTCCTGCCCATCGAGAAGTCCGCGGCGATCGAGCGCCTTCAGGCTGAAGGCCGCACGGTGGCAATGGTCGGCGACGGCATCAACGACGCCCCCGCGCTGGCGCAAGCCGATCTCGGCGTCGCAATCGGCGCCGGCACCGACATAGCGATCGAGTCCGCCGGGATCATTCTCGTTCGCAGCGACCCCTCGGACGTGGGCCGGGCGATCGAACTGGCCAAGCGCACGCAACGCGCGATCGTGCAGAACTACTGCTGGGCGTTCGGATACAACGTGCTCGGGGTCCCGATTGCCGCGGGCGCCTTGTATCCGTGGACCGGCCTCCTGCTGTCGCCGGTCCTGGCCTCCGCGGCGATGGCCCTCTCAAGCATCTCGGTGCTTTCCAACAGCCTCAGACTGAGGCGGGCCCTGTCCGGTCACCGTTGAGTGGTGCTGATCGGCCCCCAGGCCCAAGTCGTGAGCGCCCATTGACAATGGATTCCGGGAGGATCGCTGATTGCCTCCCCCCGCGACGCGGTTCCCGCGCACACGTTGGTCTACATTCCAGAAGCGGTGATAACGGCCTCCTGAACCACGATGTCCTCATCAAACGAGACATGGAGGGGCTTATCGCCTCGCACCGCGGCCGCTAGGGCGGCCATGTCATCGACATAGCGCTCGTAAGGCGGTAGCTCGACGTTGTGAGGTCCCTTCGGGTACGGTCCGGCAGCCTCCACGAGGTTGAAGGACAGCTGCGGATCCTCGATCGGCCGCAGGGTCGCCACGCCGTTCGTCCCGTGGACCTCGAAGCTCCGGTACCGGCTGCCGTTTCCCGCCAGCGACGCTCCGACCACGATCCCGAGGGCGCCGGAGTACTCGAACACCGCGGCGGTGTTGTCCGCCATCGTGTCGTCGAATTCACCGTGCTTGTTGAGGAACGGAGTCACACGGTTCGGCCGGCCGAGCAGGCGTACGAGGGGATCGATCACGTGCGGCGAGAGCTCGAACATGTGGCCGCCACGGAACTGCGCCCATGCCGGCCGGGCGTCTGCGCCGAGGGTCTTGTGCATCGTGGCGTGCACGAGGTGAATGTCGCCCAGCCATCCACTCCTCGCGGCCTCCAGAATGCGGTTGATGCCGGGGTGGTAGCGCCACATGTAGCCTTGCTGCACGACCAGGCCCTTGCTCCTGGCAACGTTGAGGATGTCGCGGAGGGACTCGACATCGAGCGCCGGCGGTTTCTCCAGATGCAGGTGTTTTCCCGCGCGGACAACGCGCAGGCCCTCGCTCGCATGGTCCGCTACGGGTCCCTCGACAGCGATCACGTCAATGGAGTCGTCCTCAAGCATCGCCTTCGGGCGCACGATCGGAATGCCCTGCCCCTTGTACTCTGCCCGGACCTTGGGATCCGCGTCCCACAAGCCGACGATTTCGAAGTCCGCTGACGACTGGCACACCCGGATCTTCCCGCCGCCGTGGGAATGGCTGGCACCGAGAAATGCAATCCGCACGGATTCAGCCCCCGCGGCCCTGGCTGCTAGCGGGACGGCCAATCCGGCCGCCAGGAATGAACGACGATGCATGCTCCTGTACTCCTCAAAACAATAGCGGCCCACGGTGCGTAGGCACGGGGCCGCTTGCAGATTTGTTTGTACGCCAATTCGGCGTTGGCGGGGCCATTCCAGGTGCGAAACGGCCCCGCCGGGTTCTACGGCGCTGCTAGAAGTCGAAGCGCGCCGTCAACTGCACCTTGCGCCCGTCGCGAGACGACCTCAGCCTTCCGAACGTACCGGACACGGAGTTGGTCTGGATCCCGCCCAGGACGGTGTGGTTCAGGGCGTTGAACAGGTCAACGCGGAGTTGCAGGTTTTGACCCTCCTTGACTTCGATCCGCTTGACGATCGCCGCGTCGAGGTTCCAGAGACCGGGACCGTATAGGGCGTAGCGCGACAGCGTTCCCGGTCGCAGCGCGATCCGGTGCTCGTCCGTCCCGACAGACTGGAACATGTCGATGTTCAGGTACTGATACCGCCCTTGGTTCGACGACCCCCAGTCCGGTCGAATGGCTGCACCATGTTCGGGTCCAACGAAGTCGGGCCGCTGGCCAGGCGATCGGGTCCCCCCCTGGGTGATCCGCAATGGCGTGCCACTCGCCGCTTCGAAGATCCCTGCCAGGCTCCAGCCTCCGAGGAGGTGCCGCATCCCGCTCGAGGCTCCGCCCGGAGTCGGGACCTCGTAGTAGAAGTCCGTGGTGAACCGGTGCCGGATGTGGTAGTGCGTAGGCGCCCGGTTGTTCTTCAGGTCATAGAGAGCAGCTCGGCTTGGCGACCATACCGTCTGCGGGTCGTTCCCGCCCGTGCAGCACGTCATGTCGCCGCGGAAGTGCGCCCAGTTCCAGGCATAGGTGTAGTTCATGTTCAGCTGCAGGTTGCGCGAGAAGCGCCGCTTCAGGGACGTCTGCAAGCTGTGGTAGCCCGTCGAGTCACCCCCTTGGTAGAAGCCGAAGTTAGACGGAAAGTCCTCGAGCCCCAACACTTGGCTGTACTGCTGGCCGCCCGTGTAAGGGAGCGGCCGGTTGTAGGTCGGGTTGAAGATCAGGTGAACTCCGCGGTTGCCGACGAAGCTGATGTCGAAGACGGTGTCGTCGGTGACCTGCCTCTGGACGCCCAACGTGAACTGGGCGCTGTACGGCGCTGACCATCGAGGATCGACCGAGTTGCCGCCGATGACTGATCCTGCCGAGGCGAGCCGCGCCCCGACTTCGTTGGGGTCTCCGTACTGGATGCCCAGATTGGCGACGTTGTCGGCTCCGACCACGTTGAGGTGCGAGGGGAGGTCCGGACCGTTCGACATGGTGTCGATTGGGCCGGCAAAGATATTGTGAGGCATGTGGAAGATCCCGGCCCCGCCGCGCACGACGGTCTTACCTTGATCGTCCAAGGTCCACGCAAACCCCAGCCGGGGCGACCACATGTTGTAGATCGCGTCCCAGAACCGGTTCTGCCGCCGGAAGAGAAGCTGCTTTCCTAATTCGTGCCTGAGCGTGGCGCCTGGGAGACCGAACGGGCCGTTGCGGTTGAAGATGTTGGGCATGCCGCCCTCATTCTGGTGTGACCGTGGCACGGAGGCGTAGTCCCAGCGCAGTCCGATATTCACCATCAGGTTCGGCTTGAGCCGGATGTCGTCTTGCACGAAGACACCGCCGAACCAACGCTTCCACGTGAACTTCTCCAGCGGGAACACGTAGCGGGCTTCTTGGATCCTTCCTGCCAGCAGGTCAGCCTGCGTGGTGTATGTGTAGATCGGAACCTCCTCGTTGATGCGCGTCCCGCTCATGTATCGGAACAACCCGCCGAATTTGATCACGTGCCGTCCACTGGTCTTGGCGAGGGTCTGTTCCAACGTGGAGGTATGACCGTCCTTGGCGAACACCTCCGCACCGCCACCGGGGCCACCAAAGCCCCGCAGGAAGGGGATTTCGTTCGCGTCGTAAGCGCCGTCGAGCCGGTTGATGGCGTTCACGTTGGTGCCCCACCGTGTCTCGGAGGTCAAGGTCGGGTTAATGATCCTGGTGAGCGTGAAGGCCCCATTCTCCTGGATCCCGTCCCATTGCCGCCAGTTGCCAAGAGCCAACCTGGGGATCTGGCGCAGCGGGCGGCTGCGCACATACCGGAACGTCAGGAAATTGTTGGAGCCAACCTGGTGGTCCACCTTGATCACCGCGTGGTCGTCCCTGCGATTCTCGGTGCCAACCCCGCGGAAGAAGGCCACCGCCGGAACGCAGGGCGTGTTCATAGGGAGGTCCGCCCCGCAAGTGGCGTCCGAAGGATCCAGATTGGGCCCGTCTGGTTCGGACGGCTCCGGAAACAGGTCAAGGTAGGCCTGCGCTGCAGGAACGGCCTGGCCAATGCGTTGCCGCATCGCCCTCGACCAGACCTCACCCGATACCGGTGAGAGCCGGTTGAACCGATAACCCTCGAAGACCCCGAAGTAGAACGTCTTGTTGGGGATGATCGGCCCGCCGAGTGAAGCGCCGTAGTGGTGGTAGACCAGGGGCGACTTGATCCCGACAATGTGATTGCGGGCATGCAACCCACCCGACTGATACATCTCGAAGAGGCTTCCGTGCAAGCTGTTCGTGCCACTCTTGCTGATCAGGTTGATGTTTCCGGCGATCGTGTTGCCGGTCTCGGCGGAGAAGATATTCTTCGACGTCTCGACCTCGGCGACCGCTTCCAGGCTGATGCCCTTGATGAAATTGAAGTTCTGATAGAGGGCGAGGGCGGCGAACTCGGCATCGGGGACGGCATCGACGGCGTCCACGGTCATGGTGAAGCCACGTGGCGCCAATCCGTTGATCGACATAGTCCAGCCACCGACGATGGCGGCACCCGTACCCAGCGAGAGGATGCCCGTGATGTCCCTGTTGATCATGGGCAGCTCGTCCACCTGAGTCTCGTTCAGCGAGATGTCCTGCTCGGCGTTAACCGTGTTCATTAGCGGGGCCGCGCCGGTGACGGTTACCGTCTCCGTCGTGGCGCCAACTTCCAACGTGTAGTTGATGTTGGCCCGCTGGCCCGAGGCCAGCTGAAGGCCCTCGACTGATGTTGCCTTGAAGCCATCGGCAGTCAGGACGATCGAGTATGAGCCCGGCTGGATGAAGGAAATGGCGAATTCGCCTCCCTCGCTCGTCGACGTGGTCAACTCCTGGCCGGTGGCATCACTCGTAAGCGAAATCTCCGTTCCTGGAATGACGGCGCCACTCGGGTCATAAACAATTCCCTGTAGCGTCGCGGTGGTCACTTGGGCCTGCACACAAGGACTGAAGAGCAAAACCGCCGCGCAAAACGCGACGGTGCAAAAAGCTCGCATTGAAGCTCGGTACTTACGCATTGAAATCCTCCATTTCACTGCTGATCCAGCAAGTTGGGATGTCCCCAATCTGCTCACCCAACAGGACTTTGCCCCTGCTGTGCGTTTAGATTTGACAACAAAATCCTCCACTTGTCAAGCACAATTTCGCGCCAGCCTTGTGCGCCAGTCTCGTCAGAAGCCAGGTCAGCATGCACTAGAGTGCCTGAACACTCCAACAAATCAAGGGTTTGTTGATAACCAGCGCAGGTGCAGCCACAGTTAGACCCTCCCGGTTGGCATAGAAAAAAACTTCGGTGGCGAGGAAGACTTCGCCGATCGCCGTGCTCGTGACGGTCCGCGTTCCATCGGCGGCGCCGGATGGGCTTGAAGGTCGCTGGCCGCGATCCACCATTCCAAGCCTGGAATGACCGCGACACCAAGGCTCCAGTGTCCCGCAATGCCAGCCAATCGGGAACTGCCGCCTCGTGCAGTAGACTGGGAAAATTGTGTCAGCGGTCCGTGTCGGAATCGTCGGTCTGGGCAACGTAGGCAGCGGAACGCTCCGCCTGCTGCACGGCAACGCCGGTCAGATCGCGAGCAAGCTGGGCTTTCCATTGGAAGTGTCAGCCGTTTGTTCGCGCGGGGTCCTTGCCAGCCCGCCCGAGGCGGTCAGCCTCCATCCCGCAGCCTCCCGGACCGCCAACTGGAAGGAACTCGTCAACAGTCCGGACGTCGACCTCGTGGCGGAGCTTGTTGGCGGCACGGGAGTCGCGAGAAAAATCGTCGAATCCGCCATTGATGCCGGCAAACCGGTGATTACCGCCAATAAGGAACTGATGGCGGAACACGGTGCGACAATCCTTGCCCGCGCTCGCAAACGTGGTGCCTGGGTGGGGTTGGAAGCATCCGTGGCAGGCGGAATCCCGGTCCTGACAGCCCTGCGGGAAGGGATCGCGGGGGATGGAATCGACACATTGATCGGTATCCTCAACGGCACCTCGAACTACATCCTCACGGAAATCGAGAGAACTGGCGCCGCCTTTGAGAGCGTGTTGCGCGCAGCGCAGGATCTCGGCTACGCGGAGGCTGACCCCAGCGCCGACATCGACGGCTACGACGCCCGCTCGAAGCTGGCCATCCTGGCTGCCCTCGCCTTTGGCGTCGAGGTCGCGCCGCGCCAGATCCCGGTAGAGGGGATTCGCCGCATTCGCACGATCGATTTCGCGTACGCGGGCAGACTCGGACACACGATTCGGCTATTGGCAACCGCCAGGCAGGAACCGGAAGGCTTGCGGCTGGCCGTGCGGCCCTCGCTGGTCGGCGTCAACACGGTCCTGTCCGGCGTCATCGGCTCCTACAACGCCTTGTGGGTCCACGGCCAAGGGGGCGATACGTTTTACTACGGAAAGGGCGCGGGCCCGGCACCGACCGGCGTCGCCGTGGTCAGCGACCTGATGGCGGCTGCCCGCGATCTGAAGACTTCCGGCTCGCAAAGCGCGCCGCCGTTCGGGCACGTGAGCCTGAAGCCGCACGCTCCTGTCCCCGGCGGCACGGAGGTTCACCAGTTCTACTTGCGGTTCCGCGTGCGCGACAGGCCCGGTATTCTCGCCAGCCTCACCGCGGCCTTGGCCGATCAAGGCGTGAGCGTAGAAGCCGTCTTGCAGGAGCCGCACTTCGACAGGGAGGACTTGCCCTTCGTGACCACGCTGGAGCCGACCACGAGGCAGGCGCTGGATTCCGCCTTGGACGCGATGCGCGGATCGGACTTCCTGGTGGACGAGCCGCTCGCGATGCCGCTAGAGCCAACCCTCATGACCTCCTGACCCCTGCCTGACCTAGCGACCGGACACACTTGACACAGGCACGGTGTTCTGTGTAGAACGGGGGTAGTGCGGGTAGGCCTCCGTATTTTCCGTCCGCAGACGATCGCTTGGCTGCGAGAGGCCTTGCAGCGAGGCCAGCTGTCGCGCGCGGCCCTGGGTCGCGGGATCTGCGAGCGGGAGGACTGGCGCAATCCCAAAGGCGAGTATTGCACGGCCTCGGCGCGCACGGTGCTGCCTACGCTGGCCGCCCAACTGGACCTGCCACTGCCTGAGGCCCAGCCGGGTCCACCCGCCTGTCGCCCGCGGTCCAGCCCGGACCCGCCGGGGCCGTCGACCGGCTTCACCGGCTCGCTGGCGGAACTCGGCGAGGTCAGCGTGCACTGGGCCCGCACTGCGGCGCAGCGGCGGCTGTGCGCCGCACTGCTCGACCAGCACCATCCGCTGGGTCCGGCCCGGGCCCCCGGCTGTCGGCTGAGCTATCTGCTGGCAGCCGCTGGCGGGCCGCTGGGTGTGCTCTCGTTCGTGGCGGCGCCGTTCCGGCTGGGGCCGCGCGATGCCTTCCTGGGGTGGGACGACCGCACGCGCGGAGCGCACATCGAGCGGATCCTGAGCAACGACCGCTTTGTGCTGGTCGCGGGCGTGCAGGTCAAGAACCTGGCCTCGCACGTGTGGGGCAAGACGCTCCAGAGACTGGCCCGGGACTGGCAGCGGGCACACGGCGTGCGGCCCTGGATGGTGGAGACCTGTGTGCAAAGTTCGCGGCCGGGCACGAGTTACAAGGCGGCCGGCTGGCAGTGCGTGGGAGCCACGCGGGGGCGGCCGCCGGGAGCGGGCGGAGCGGTGGAGGCGAAGACGGTCTGGCTGCGGGGTTTGGAGCCGGACTGGCAGCAAAAGCTGTGCCAGCAGCCGGAGCAGACGCTGGGGCAGTACCCGGAGTTGGTGTTGGACGCGGAGGCGAGCTGGGCCCGGCGGGAGTACCTGCGCTCGGACCTGCCGGACGGGCGGCTGCGGGAGCGGCTGGAGCAGATGGGGCAGAGCTGGGAGCGGCATCCGGGGGAGGATCTGCCGGCGATCTTCCCGCACCCGGCGGAACTGCGGGCGGCGACGCGCCTCTTGCACAATGGCAGGATGAGCGCGGCGGACATTCTGCAACCACACCGGGAGGCGTTGCTGGAGCGGGTGCAGGTGGAGTCGACGGTCTTGCTGGTGCAGGACACGACGACGCTGAACTACACGAATCTGCGGGGGGTGACGCGCGGGTTGGGGCCGTTGCAGGACCGTGCGAGCAGTTCCCGGGGGCTGTTCGTGCACGCGGCGGTGGGGTTCACCGAAGGCGGGCGTCCGCTGGGGGTGAGCGGGCTGGAGCGCTGGGCGCGGCCGGAGCAGGATCCGGGCCAGGCGGCGGAGCGGGAGAAGGAGAGCCGACGCTGGTTCCGGGGGTTCGAGCAGGGCCAGCAGCTGGGGCGCTGCAGCCCGCAGACGCGGGTGGTAGTGGTGGGGGACCGCGAGAGCGACATCTTCGAGTTGTTCGAACGGCAGGCGGAGCGGGCCGCGGAGGCCGGGCTGCTGGTGCGGGCTGCCGTTTACACACAAATCACGGTGAACGCATCTTCTGATAGAGCTTGCTACTCTCGTTGAGCCGACGGGTCCGTTCCACGCACTGCGTGATCGTTGCCAGGCGGATGTAGCCTTCCCACATAACTTTGTGGCCCGGGTGGGCATGCCGCTTGCGTTTGAAGTTGAGATACCCGCCCAGCATCGCCAGTGTTAGTACCGCCCGTCCGAGATTGTCCGGCGGTGCTTGCCGACGATCCTTGGCGAAATCCTCCAACGCCGCGAGTTCGATCTCCGAGAAGAACGTCTCCGGCGGCAGTTCCGGCGTGTCCCGCCCCATCAGCGTCATGGCCGCCAGACGCCACGCGATCACTGCGTTGATCGTCACCGCCCGCTCGATCCGCTCTCCTCGCCGGTGCCCCAGGTACTCGACCTTGCAACCCGACTTCAGCACCCGGTGCCAGTCCTCGATCCGCCACCGCAGCCGGTACCACTCCAGCATCCGCTCCGCGTCCTGCCGCGTCTGCACCGCCAGGCTCGTCAGCAGGAACCACTCCAGCCGTTCCACCCCCTCCGGCACCTTCTCCTCCCGCACATGCACCAGGTGCAACTGCAGCGCTGCCCCCCGTCGGTCCGGGTCCGGCAACTCCACCGCCTTCCACCGCAGTGCCACCTCCGCCACGCGTTCCTCGCGCGCCGCTCGGCCCGGCTGCCCGCGGCTCGACCGCCGCGCGCTCTGCCGCGCCACGTGAATCTCCAAACGCCCCTGCGCGGCCTCCTGCCGCACCGCATCGAACAGCTTCGGCACCCGCTTGCCCAACACCCGGTCGTGCTGCGCCCGCACCAGCAGGTCCACCGTCCCCAACCGCCGCTGCTCGGCGAAGATCGCGTACACGTCCCCTTCCCGGTCCATCACCGACACCGGCCGCACTCCCTGCAACGGCTCCGCCCACTCGGCACACGCCCGCAATCCCCGGATCCAGCGCATCGTCTTGCGTGCCTCCAGCGGCTTGTCTTTCTCCGCCTGCCCGTCCGGCGCCTCGTACTGGATCTGCGGCACCCCCAACGGGATCCCCTCCCCGTTGACCACCAGCGTCGAGTGCATGTGGATCCCCAGCGTCCCCGCCGAACCCTTGTTCTTGCTGATCAGGCCCAGACCCACGCAGCCCGGATGCTCCGCGAAATTCAGGTCCGTCCCGTCTTGCAGGCACAGCACCGTGTGCTGGCCCTGCATCCGCTGCAACGTGCGCTCCCGGTGCGGCGCCAGGATGTGCTCCGGCGTCACGGCCGAATCCGCCGGCTGGTCGATCATCCGGTAGTAGCCCCGCACCGCCGCCAAATCCCTCTGCGCCGCCCCCGGGAACGACTTGGTGGGCGCTGCCGCCTGGATCTCCACGCTCTGCACCAGCCTCCGACTCAAGCGTACATCGCCCAGCGGCGCGGCCCCGAACTCGTGCTGCGCCCACTCGTCGGAGGCCAGGCCCGCCCCCAGTTCCAGCGCCGGCACGCCCGGCGCCGGCAGGCCCAACTGCGTGCGCCAGTTGCGCGCCAGCGGATACAGCCAGATCGCCTTCACCCCCACCTGCGTGCCGGCAGCGGCGGCGCGGCCCCGCCCGGCGGTCTCGCCGATGCGTTGCCAGTTGGCAGCCGCCAGCGAGGTGCCCGGTTGATCTTGAGAGACAAAGGTTTCCACCAGCAGGGGACGGTAGCCGTAGCGGCGCAGGCAGTCGTCCGGCAGACGGCGCAGGGCCAGCGAGAGGGCCTTGGAGGCGAGATTGCGGCACACGGCGGAGGGTCGGATCAGGAAGCGGCTCAGACTGATCACGCGATGCAAGTGTCGGGAGCGGGTGTCGGGGTCCCAGCCGATGAAGGCGTCGCGGGCGGCCAGCGTGAGGGCGGCAGCGGCGAAGCCGAACGCGCCGAGCACGCCATGTTCGGAGACCAGCAGGTAGCGCAACTGGGCACCGGCGTGGAGGACAGCCCCGCGGGGATGCTCGCGGGCGATGAGTTCGTTCCAGACGCGCCGCTGGTGCTCGTCGCGGACCGCGACGAGTTGCAGGCCGCGCACTTGGTCGACCCGCGCGGGCAGGTCGATGGGCGGGGGCACGGGACGGTCCAGACGGCGCGGGTGGCAACGCTGGCGGTTGTGACGCGGCGCGGGCAAGTCGATGTGGCGGGCCGCTTCCAGGGCGCGCAAGGCCTGCATGCAACTGGCGATCTGCGGCTTGCCGTGGGCATCGAGGAATCCGAACCGGGCGCAGACCTGCCGGCCAATTTCGGTGCGGCTGGCGTCGCCCGCGTCGGCCACGAGTTTGCGGACCTGGATCAGCGCAGGGCCCCGCGCCAGTGTGGTCGGAATCCGATGTTGCTCATACATGCCCAAGGAATCGCACAGAGCGAGTGCATTTGTCAAGTCTCAACTTGTGTGTAATCGGCAGGGTGCGGGTGCACCTGGGGCGGCAGCGCAAGGTGCGGGTGTGGGACGCGGCGGTCCGGTCGGAAATGATCCGGCCGATCGAGGCGCAGCCGGACTTCGAGCAGGCGCTGGTGACGGGCCGCAAGGTGGAGATCGAGTCGCAAGGGGGGGCGCGGGCGCGGGAGAAGCGCACGGCGGTGACGGAGATCCGGATTGGGCCGGTGGCGGTGCTGCCGCCGAAGGAGCGGGCCGGGGAGGTGGCGCCGTTGCCGGCGTGGCTGGTGCGGGTGCTGGAGCCGGACCCGCCTCCCGGGGAGGAGGGTTTGGAGTGGCTGCTGCTGTCGAGCGAGGGGGCGGCGACAGCGCAGTGGGCGGAGCGCATCGTGAGCTGGTACGAGCGGCGCTGGGGGATTGAGGAGTATTTTCGGCTGCTCAAGACGGGCACGCGGATCGAGGACCGGCGGCTGCGGGACGCGGAGGCACTGGGCAAGTGCCTGGTGTTCGACGTGATCACGGCCTGGCGGGTGTTCAGCCTGGACCGCTACGCGCGGGACGCGCCGGAGACGCCGGCGGAGACGGTGCTCACGGCGGACGAGCTGGCGGTGATCGAGGGCGTCACGGAGGCGGAGCGGTTGCGGCCGCCGCGGGAGCGGGGCCAGCCGGTGGGACCGGACATTCGCAGTTGGGTCGTGCTGCTGGCGCGCATGCGGGGCTGGCGTCCGAAGAAACACCGGGAACTGCCGGGGAACGAGGTGCTGTGGCAGGCGTACCGGCAACTGCAAACGATGGTGCGCTACCGGCAGTCCCTGCGGGGGCCGCCGTAGGGGACCGTCAGGGGGAGCGCAGAACACGCTCCCGGAGGCACTGTCGTGGGTCGGGAATCCTCTCGGCCGGGCCGCAGGCGGGCTCCGTCGGGAAATCCCTGGGCGCAGCCCGAAGCCTGCCCGCTGGTCGCCGCTGATCCGTCTTGCCAACCCTGGCGCAACGGCGGAATGGCACCCCTTCGCAACGCCCTGACCGGAATAGCAACTCTGGCCGTACGGCCCAACCGGGTTCCAGCCGATGCGCGCGTCTGTCGTGCTGCGCTGGTACGCCCTCCTCTCGCCCCCCAGTCTCCGGGAGGCCCATCCGGCACCATCAAGACCGAATGTGAGCCGCAGCCCCCATCGGCTCGAAACCTCCAGCATCAACTATGTCCGGTCGCTAGCTGCCTGACTGTCCGAGTTCGGCGAATGGGGCACACTGGAGGGTAGCGAAGTACCGGCAGGACGGTGCAATGGAAACGATGCCGATTCAATCAACTGGGAAGAGCCTGCGCTTGCGGCGCATCTTGCGTCGCGGGCGGGCCGTGGTCGTCGCGATGGATCATGGAAACGCCGCCGGCGCCGTACGAGGCCTCGAGAAGCCGGCCGAGGTCGTCAAAGCCGTCGCGCCAGCCGGAGCCGACGCGATCCTCGTTACCCCCGGAATCCTCGAACAGGTCTGCGAGCATGTGGGCGACCTGGCCATCCTGCTGCGGATCGACGGTTGCGTGAGCCCCCTGGGAGGAGGTCCCATGAAACTCTTCCAGGATGTGGAGCAAGCGGTCGCGATGGGCGTCGACGCCGTCGTGATGAATGCCACGCTGGGCGCGCCGCACGAAGCGGAAGAACTTGAGAAGGTCGGCAGTACCGCCGGTGAGGGCCGGACGTGGGGCATGCCGGTGGTCGCCGAAATCCTCAGCCAGCGGATGATGGGGAATCACATGGACATGGCCGGTAGCGGGAACGACGAACTTCCCGCCAACATTGGTGACGACATCACCCTCGCGTGCCGGATCGGCGCTGAACTCGGGGCTGATCTGATCAAGACCCGGTACTCCGGCAGTGTCGACGAATTCCGCAGGAGCGTGGAAGCCTGTGGGCAGCCGGTGCTAGTGGCCGGCGGGCCGCGTCGCTCCGCAGGTCTCGGCGGCACTCTCGAGACGGTGAGCGAGGTCCTGGAAGCGGGCGCGTCGGGTGTCATATTCGGCCGCCAGATCTGGCAGCATGGCGACCCGGCGGAAGCGGTTGGAGCCGTGTCCGAACTGGTCCACGGGGGGCCTCGGGTCGGCGAGGCCATGGCTGTCGCCGTCAAATGACGGCGTACCCGGCGATAGCCTCCAATCACCGGCGGGGATATCATCGGGTACCGTGGCAAGGATCTTGATCACTCGGCGAGAACTGGCTGCTCTGGCCGCTGGAGGGGCACTCTCAAGAGCCTCGGGCCAATCGAGCTTTGGCTCGATGCTGTGGGAGTACAACAAGGAGTACCTGCGGCTGCTGGACGAGCACAGGGCCTCCAAGCTGGCCGCGCTCGACTCGACTGAGCAATTCGACGCATTGCGTCGGCGTGTCAGGACGCAACTGGAGCGGATGTGGGGACCGTTTCCGGCCCGCACCTCGCTCAATTCCAGACAACTTGGCAGGATCGAGCGCGCTGACCACTGGATTGAGCGGATCGTCTTCGAGAGCCGGCCGTCGTTTCACGTGACGGCCAATCTGTACCGCCCGAAGGACAGCGATGGTCCGGTGCCTGCAGTGATCTTCCCGTGCGGGCACGCAGCTGCCGGCAAGGCCGCGGAGAGCTATCAGCGGTTCGCGGGGCTCATGGCCCGGCACGGAATCGCGGTGCTCACCTGGGACCCACTGGGGCAGGGCGAGCGCCTGCAGTTCCTCGACGAGCAGACCGGCGCTTCGGTTTTCGGCTCCGGGACCGCCGAACACCGCGTGCTGGGCAACCAGTGCTACCTCGTGGGCGACAACCTGATGCAGTACCGCGCGTGGGACGCGATTCGTGCTCTGGACTATCTCGAACTCCGGCCCGAGATTGATGCTTCGCGCATCGGCATCGCGGGCCAGTCGGGCGGCGGGATGGTGACCCTGCAGTTCGCCTGTTTCGACGATCGCGTCAAGGCGGCCTTCGTGAGCTGCGCCGTGGCAAGTTTCCGGGCCAAGACCGAAGCGCTGCTGATCGCCGACCCCGAGCAGATTCTATTCGGCACGCTGCGAGCGGGAATCGACCATCCCGAGCTCTTGGCCGCCTTCGCCCCGAAGCCGCTACTGATCGGAGCGGCGCTTCGCGACTACGTTCCGATCGACGGCGCTCGCCGGACCCACGCCGAACTCGAGCAAGTGTACGGAACGCTGGGCGCGGAAGGAAATCTGGCACTGGCGGAGACGGACGACACGCATGGCCTCAACCAAGAGTTGCGCGAAGCCGCTGGATCGTTTTTCCTGCGCACCCTGGCGGGGCGCGACCAATCGGTCGTCGAGGAACCGGTCGACCTGCCGCCCGTCACCGAGCTGCAGTGCACATCGACAGGCCAAGTCTCCAGCGCCTTCGGGTCCAAGACCGTCGCCACCCTGAATGCCGAACGGGCCGCCGCAATCAAGCCAACCCTGCCGCCCGTCACCAACGCGAGCGAATTCGAGATCTTTCGCAGCGAGGTGGCCAACCGGATTCGCAAAGTGACGAACGTGGGCGCCTTCAAGTCTGAGTTCGGCATCGAGGTGCCCACGCGTTTTCTTGACGCCGGGGTGTATGCCAAGGGGGCCGCCTTCCTCGTCGCCGAGCAAGGCAAGGACCACCCGATCGTCCAGCGCTACTGCATTGACGCGATCGTGGCGGCCAATCACAGCGTGCACGGACTCGACCTACGAGGGTGGGGAGTCACCGAGCCGTCCATGCCTTCGGCCGAGGTCGGCTTCGATTGGGAAGACTTCTTCGCCTATAGGGCTTTCGAACTCGGACGGCCGCTGTTCGGCCAAAGGCTGAAGGACTTGCTTTCGGCCGCGCCGACACTGACGAAGCGGAGGGAGTGGATCGTCATCGGCGTCGGCATCGGAGGCTTGGTCGCGGCCCACGTGGCAGCTCTCGATCCGCGCGTCGCGGGCGTGGCCAGCATCGAGGCTCCGCTGTCCTACATGGGGATGCTCGAGGATCCCCGCGTGAAGCAACCCGTGAGCAGCTTCCTGCCAGGAGTTCTCGGGGCTTACGAGATCAAGGACATCTACGCCTCAATCGCACCCCGGCCGGTGCTGGTCATCAACCCGCAGGATTCGCAGCGGAGAGGGGTGCAGGCCGATCGAGCGCGTGTCGAATGGGCTTCGGCATTCGACATCTACGACACCTTGGACGTTCCCGGCGCGATCCAGGTCGAATCCGGCCTCGGACGCTCCGGCATCCGCTCGAAACTGGGCGAGTGGCTCACCTCCCTCGCAAGCTGAGCGCGAACCGCGCCCTCGCCGCTACTCCCACTCGATCGTGGATGGCGGCTTGTTCGACACGTCGAACAGCACCGCGTCAATGCCTTCGATCGCGTGTAGCCGGTCTGCCAGTTCGAACAGCCCTGCGGTTGGGAGAGTCGACACGGCAGCCGTCATGCCGTCGACCGAATTGACCGGGCGCAGCGCGACCGCTTCCCCACCGGTCCGACTCAACGGCAGCAGGACCACCGGACATTGCCAGATCTCGTCGTAGAGGCCCTCGGCCCGCAGGTACTCGGTGACAGCCCGGTCGACTTGCTGGAGCAGGCGAACGCGATCGTGCGTCAGCGTGGCCGGCTTGATTTCCCACTCCGTGGGTGCAATTGCCCTGGGGGCCAGCGCCGCCACGATCCGATTCGTGCTCCGGAATTCATTCGTGATGGCTGTCGACAGGGGCAACAGGCGCTCGTAGGCGAAGTCGCCGGAATGGAGCACGGTCAATTGAGCGTAGCTGCGGCTGTCGCCTTGGACGCCGACGCTCCGGATCGGAAGGAGGAACGCTCGATACCCGCCTTCCCGAGCAATCGCCGCAATTCCGTCGTCGACGATCGGGTCTGCTCGTTCGCCGGAGCAGAGACAGCGAATTGCCAAGCCCGGACCCGGGAAGGGGTGGCGTTCGAGCAGCGCCGAGGAGAGCCCGAGAGCGCGCCCCAGTTCTCGCACCTCGTCCTTGTAGAATTCGCTCAAGGGCTCCAGCACGCGGCCCTCTTCGATCAGTTTCTGAATCCGCTCGACGCGATTGTGGTGGGTCTTGATGACGTCTGCAGCTTGCGTACCGCCTGATTCGATGGTGTCGGGGTAGATCGTTCCCTGCCCCAGCATCCAGTCGTGCCCGCCATATTGCTCGCCTGCAAGAATCTCGTCCTGGACGTCAACAAAGGCTTGGCCGATCGCGGCCCGCTTGCTCTCCGGGTCGACAATGTCCCGCAAATTGCTCATGAACCGACCCGAGGCGTCACATACCTGCAAGCGCCCCAGGTCAAGCACGCGGAAGGACTCTTCGATCTCAGCCGTCTCGCCGTCTCGCATGAACCCGGTATCAACGTAAACACCCTCGACACGCTCCGTTCCGAGAGCCCGTACTGTCAGCGCATAGGCCACGGTCGAGTCAACGCCGCCGCTGAGGAAGAACAGGACCCGCCGACCGGCCACCGCGCTCGTGATCTGCCGGATGAGGTCCTCGACACGGCCCCGCGGATTCCAGTCAAGGCCGCACCCGCAAGCGTTGACCAGGAAGTTCCTCAATATCTCGGAGCCGTTGGGCGTGTGGACGACCTCCGGATGGAATTGCAGTCCATAGATGCCCCGCGCGGGATGCCCCATGGCGGCCACATCGCAGTCGCTGGTAGCTCCCAGAACCTGGAAGCCGTGCGGGAGTTGGGCGACGTGGTCACCGTGGCTCATCCAGACCTGTTGGTCGCGGTCCATCCCGTCGAAGAGTCCGCCGTCAAGACGAACTGACAAGTTGGCACTGCCGAACTCATGGGTGTGGCCGCGCTCGACAAGGCCGCCGAGATGCCCGGCGATGAGTTGGTGGCCGTAGCAGATCCCAAGCATGGGCCTGCCGATCTCGAAGAGTTCCGGGTCGGGCTGCGGGCTGGACTCGTCGAACACGCTCGACGGCCCTCCGGACAAGATGATACCGCTGTTCTCGGCAAGCTCCCCGGCAGGGGTGCCGATCGGGAAGATCTGGGCGTACGCTCCTAGCTCGCGAACTTTGCGAGCGATCAAGTGGCAGTACTGGCCACCGGAATCAAGGACTGCGACTGTTTCCATCCGACGGGATTTCGCGGGCCCAAACGGGTCGGAAGCCACGTCCCGCGCGATTCAAGGTCTGCACTCATCGTATCCCACGGACAGCCCGGGATGCCAAAGCAGATCCGTGCCGTCAGGCCCCGTGCTAGGGGTCTCCTGCAGGAGGCCCCACCCCACAAACCAACTGCGGGCACTGGACCGTTGGACCAAGGCGGACATCGCAGCCTGAGGTTGATTGCCCCTCCGTTGTACTTTGACAATGTAGCCTGTAGTGGCTACATTTGGTAGTGATGAAGACATCCGGTGTGCGAGAACTCAAGAATCGCCTGAGCGCTTACCTCCGGATGGTGGAACAAGGCGAGCGCGTGGCCGTCACGCACCGTGGGCGAATCGTGGCCGAATTGGGGCCCCCGACGCATACCACGGAGGACGAAGCCCAAGCCGATCTGCGGCGTCGTGCCCGAGCAGGAACCGTTCGTCTGGGCGCCCCCAACCGCCCGGACATCTACCCTGTCCCGTTCCGCCGACTGTCCTCGCGAACCGTACAGGATCTGCTGGACGAGGTGCGTGGAGAGCGGTGAATCTGTACGCGGAAACGAGCGCCGTTGTGGCGTGGCTTCTCGACGAAGAGCGAGGCGATCAGGCCCGGTCTCACCTCGCGGCCGCCGATGCCATCCACGCCTCCGACCTAACCGTCATCGAATGCGATCGGGCGTTTCGTCGCGCCGCCGCCACCGGACGACTAACGGCGCGCGAATCATCGCGTTTGGAGGCTATCATCGACACCGCCTCTGCCCACTGGACACTCTATGGCATGGATGCGGAAATCGTACATCGGTCCCGGCGCTCCTTCCCGCGCGAACCGATCCGGGCGCTTGATGCCATTCATCTAGCCACCGCGCTGGCCGTTCGGAACTTATTCCCGGACATACACGTGTTGTCGTTCGATGACCGGATCCGCGCCAACGCGGCAGCCCTCGGATTCGGAGTGGCACCGACGTCCAGCAGGCAATCTTGACACTGCTACAGAACGGCTCCACCGGAGCCCTTCAGCTACAGCTCGCTCTCGAGCTGGCGCAGGTACTGGGCAGACACCCTCGCGATTTCCTCTCCGCTCGGCTCAAACTGGAATACTTCCAGGGAGAGCCAGCCGTCATACCCGATCTCCCTGAGAGCCCGTAGCGGAACGCTGAAATCGTAGTTGCCGGTTCCCGGATGGCGGCCGTCCATTTCGTTGATGTGCACGTGCTTGATCAGGTGCGCGTGGCGCCGGATCAACTCGTCGTGAGGGACCACCTCGGCGACCGCGTTGTGGGTGTCGAACATCGTCTGGATCGCCGGGTGCCCGATCTCGTCGACCAGTGCCGTGGTCTGCTCCATGGAGGTGAGCACGTCGCAAAGATGAGGCGCCAGCGTCTCCGGCAGGATGGAGACCCCCCTGTCACCCGCGTGGTCGGCCACCGAGGCAAGACCGTCGCGCAGACGCTTCACGGCATCTCCCACGGTCGAACCGTCAACCGCGCGCCGCTGCCTTCCCGAGCCCAGGATCATCAAGCCGTTGTCGCCGAGATCCGCGCACAGGTCGATGAGCCGGCGGAAGTATTCCCAGCTCTTCTCCCGCACCACGTCGTCCGGCGTGGTCACGTGCAACTCGCCGCGCGGCGCAGTGAGCAGGCTGTGGAGTCCAACATAGGCGACTCCCGTCTCAGCCATCGCCTCCCGGCATTCGCGGCGCCTTCCGGCAGGCAAGCCGGCCGGATCCTCCGAAAGAGTCCAAGGCGCGATCTCAAGGCCCGTGTAGCCGGTTGCCAGGGCTAGATCGCAGCCCTCGGCAAAGCCTGCGTCCTGGAAGGTCTCGTTGCAGACGGCAAGCCTGAAGCCTGGCTCCTCGGCAGCATGCTCATCCGGTCCCGGCGCGGGGGCGCAAGCGGCCGCCGAGACTCCGATCAGGAACGCGCGTCGCTTCATCACACTACAGCTTGAAGAGCTTCCGCGCGTTGCCGCCGAAGATCTTCTCCTCGTCGCCGGACGACAGTCCGAGGCTTTGAACATGGCCGGCAATCGTCTTGGGATCGACCCACGGATGGTCGCTGGCGTAGAGCATCCGGTCAACGCCCACGTAGTCAATGCCGTACTGGATTGCCATCGGGATTGGCGAGACAGCGTCCAGATAGACGCTCCGGAGGTACTCACTGGGTGGCTTGACAATGTTCTCGGCCCCGCGCCCGAGGACCTGGGTCTGATGGTCGATCCGGCCAATGAGATACGGGAGCGTGCCCCCGACGTGCGGACAGACGAGCTTCAATCGGGGATGCTTGTCAAGGATGCCGGCGAGAATGATGCGGCCGAGCGCGATCGTCGTGTCGAACATGAGCCCGAGCCCCGCCATCATCCCCCGGCCCTTGGTTTGCTCATAGGTCACCGGATGCGCGGGATGCAACAGGATCGGCACGTCCATGCGCTCGGCTTCGGCGAATAGCTCCGCGTATTCCGGTTCGTCCGGAAACCGGCCGTCAAGATTCGAGTACAGCAGCACGCCTTTCATCGACAGCTGGTTGACGCAGCGATCCAGTTCCTTGAGCGATGCATTCATGTCTTGCAGCGGCAGCACAATCAGACCCGCGAAGCGCTCGGGGTGGCGCTTGCCGAGATCGGCGATCCAGTCGTTGATGACGCGCGCCGCAGCCGGGCCTTCCGCGCCGAACGACTCGGGCCCGGGGTCATTCGTGCTGATGGTCGTCAGGCTGATCCCGGCTTCGTCCATGTCGGCAAGCTTCGCGTCGACATCCATGTGCTTCTCGCGCAGGCGGCGATGCCAGGCGTCCTGGCCAGCCAGGCCGGTAACCACGTAAGTCTGGCCGTCCTTGCGGTAGGAATACGGCGGCTCCTTGCGCTTCGCCATCATCTCGACGAGTTCGGGCACGAAGAAATGGCTCTGGCAATCGACGGTGAAGTGGTCGGGCTTCTCATAGCCCCGAGCGGCCGTCGCGCCGGCGGCGGCTAGCGCGCCGCCTTGTATGAATTGCCTGCGGTTTGGTTCAGTCACCTGCCAACCTCTGCCTTTCCAGCGAAGGGCCCTAGGATGCCATCATCTCGTCCCAGGTGACCTCTTCCTTGCGGTCGATCGCCATCTGGCCCAGCAAGGCCGTCAGGGTGCTCTCCGCTCCACGCACTCCGGTGTTGGCCGGCTTGTCGTCGAGGATCCGGCCGAAGAACTCCTCAAGCGCGTCAATCGTGATGTCGTGTGGCGACTTCTCCTCGACAATATCGTTTCTCCCACGATGGTACTTCCAGTAGCCGCGGGCCGTCTCCACCACGCCGCCGTCCAGAAAATACCGCTCGTACACCTCCCGGTAGAACGACGGGGAAAGATAGGACCCGACCAGATTCGCCTGGGTATCGTTGCCGTAGTCGAAGGTCACGTTGAGGTGGTCGAGCAGGTCGCCGACCTTCATCACGGCCCGTCCGCCTGTCCCAATCGCCTTCTGCGGACGAGAGCCGATGAACCAGTTGAGGCAGTCAATGTTGTGGCAGAAGGTCTCGGTGATGATCTCCCCGTACGTCGCGCGCCAGATCTTCCATTGCTCGAGCTGTTCCTTCTCGTTCGTGGGCGCCGGCCGGGCCGGCTCCTTCCCCGTCATCCCGCTCTTGAGGAAATGCGAGTGCGCGAGGTTGACCTTGCTGCCGATACTGCCCGAGTCGATCAGATTCTTGGCGGCGTGGTAAACCTTTCCGTGGCGCTGCTGATAGCCGAAGGTGATGTTGAGATGGCGCGGGGCCGCGTCGGCCAGCCGCATCACCTTCTTCGCCCCGGCAAGATCTGCGGCGGCGGGCTTCTCGATGTAGATGTGCTTGCCGGACTTGAGCGCCAGCTCGAAGTGGTCCGGATGCATGTAGACTGGCGTTGCGATGATCAGGGCGTCGACATCGCTGGCAAGCACATCGTTCAAGTCCTTGTGGATCTTCACTCCGTCGAGCGAGACCTTCTCCCGCGCCCGCTCGATCGAGGCGTCCGAGACATCCGCCACCGAGACGAGCTTCGCCTGGGGCAGGCTCGCAAGATGACGAGCATGACTGCTGCCCCGGCCGCCCAAGCCGATGATACCGACGGTCACCGCGGAGTTCGCGGCGCTGCCGGCGGCAGCGGCGAAAGGCATCACTGCGGTTGAGCGGATCAGTCCGCGTCTTGTGATCGATTTCGTGTTCATTGCGCTGGTTTCCTCGGTGACAATCCTACCACCGTATTGCTGCGGAAACTAGCTGCTCCAGTTCCCGACCAAATAGAATTCGCGCGACCTCTCGGGACCGTTCGGGGCTACCTGACGGGGGTGGGCAACGATTCCGGAATCGAATCCGAATACCAATGCGGCGTGCTTGCGATGCCGCTCGTCATCGGTCGCGGAATGGAAATTGATTCGCTCGGAACCCGTTGGGCCAGCCCAGGCGGCTTGGCGCCCTGGTCGGGAATCCACGTCCAAATGACCCTTGACTGTTCCAAGTCGCGGTGCTAGCGTACCTCCAGCATCGTTGAACTGGCATACCCGAAAGTGACCATGCGCGGCGGCGCGAATCACACGGACCCAGCGTTCGGGCCGGGCTCAAGCCCGCCGTGGGACTTTGATTGAGCAGCCGCGAGGCCCCCCGGCATCTCGGTGGCTTGGTCACACACTTGGTGAATCCCCGCAGCGACACGCAAGGAGAGACATGAAACGTTCCATTGGAATCACCCGTCGCGAGGCCTTGGGAGCGGCAACGGCCGGACTGGCGATTCGCGCCAGCGCGGCGTCGCCCAACGATCAACTCGGCGTCTCGATCATCGGCGTCGGAGGGATGGGCCATGGCCATGTCGAGCGAGTCCTGACCCGTGACGATGTCCGCATCGTCTCCCTTTGCGACGTCGATCAAGCCAATCTTGAGCGAGCCGGGCAGACCGTGAATCGAGCGCGGGGAGCAACACCCGTGCAGCTCGGGGACTTCCGGAGAGTACTCGAGGACGATTCCGTTGACGCGGTCATCATTGCGACGCCGCACCACTGGCACGCCCTGATGGCGGTCCTTGCAATGCAAGCGGGCAAGGACGTCTACGTCGAGAAGCCGGCCAGCCATGTCTTCCGCGAAGGCCGACTTCTGGTGGACGCGGCCAAGAAGTACGGCCGAATCGTTCAGCACGGAACCCAGATGCGCTCCAGCGAGGTGACGAAGAAAGCCGACGAGCTGCTCAAGCAGGGCATCATCGGGGAAGTCAAGACGACCAAGGCGTGGAACTGCCAGCTGCACGTCCATGAGCAGACCAAGCCCAACGCGCCGGTCCCGCCCGGTGTCAACTACGACCTGTGGGTCGGGCCGGCCCCCTTCGACGGGGTGTTTAATCCCAACCACTACAACCGGCACTGGAACTGGTACCGCCGGTTCGGAAACGGCGACATAGGCGGCGACGGCCCCCACGACATCGACCTGGCCCGCTGGGGACTGGGGGTGGAGACTCACCCGATCCGGATCACGGCCCACGGAAGCCACATCGCTCTCGAGGGGGAGCGCGAGTTCCCGGACAACATGATGGTCGCCTACCAGTACGCCGACGACAAGGTCCTGCTGTACGAGGATCGCGGCTGGACACCGTACGGGATGCACGGATTCGACAGCGGCAACGCCTTCTACGGCACGGAGGGGTACATGATCTTCTCCCGCCGGGGATACTTTCAGGTCTATCTGGGCAAGGACGAGGAAAAGGGTCCCGGGATGTCCGAAGGCCCCAGAGGGCACCCCGAGCACATGTACAACTTCCTCGATTCCGTGCGGAGCAGGGAGCAGCCGGTCGCAAACGCCGAGATCGCCCATCTCTCATGCGGGCTGGTCCATTTGGGCGAGATCGCCTACCGCGTTGGTCGCGTCCTGGACTTCGATCCGGAGCAGGAGCAGTTCATTGACGATCCTGAAGCCGACAAACTGCTCACGAAGGAATACCGAGAGCCCTGGGTCATCCCGGATCCGGTCTAGCACTCGCAACCCACCTGTGATCCCAGGCCACATGCGGGCTCCCGCCAGCAGGCCCCCGATCATTGCCACCTCCACCGTCGCCGAACAGGCGCGGAAGCTGGATGGTTTCCGGACGGCCCCCGAAACGAGGTGTCGCCTCGCGTCCACGCTCGCCAGCTCGCAGCGAAGTGTGGCGTACGGTCTGATACGATCCCCGTAAGTTCCGCGAGCCCCGGCGAACGCTCCACCGCGGCGGTTCGGATTGGATTATTCCAAGGCGCTTCATGGACCCGCTCGCCCACACCTTGGCCGGTGCCGCGCTGGCCCAGACTCGGCTCGGGCGCTCGACCGCGCTGGCCTCACCCGCGCTCATTCTCGGAGCCAATTCCTGCGACATCGACGCGATCACGATGTTCATGAGCCGTGACCTGTCGCTGGGCTTCCGCCGCGGATGGACTCACGGCGTGCTCGCTCTCGTTCTGCTTCCCGTCCTGCTGACGATACTGCTGATGCTCGTCGATCGCGCACACGGAGCCTGGCGGGGACGCGAGCCGCACACCCAGGCACTTCCTCTCTTCGGGATCACAGCGCTGGCCGTGGCTTCTCACCCGGCACTCGACTGGCTGAACACGTACGGCATTCGGCTCCTGATGCCATTCGACGGAACGTGGTACTACGGAGACGCGCTGTTCATCATGGACCCCTTTCTCTGGCTGCTGCTTTGCGCACCGGTCGCGGTGGCCCACAGCGCGTCCCGCACGACAGCGTGCGCCTGGATTCTGCTAGGGTTTGCCACCACGCTGCTGGTGACAGGGTTTGAGGGCGTGCCGACTGCCATCCGAGTCCTTTGGTGCGCCGGCGTGACAGTAATCGTCTGGCTGCGTCTCAAGGGACGACGGTGGTCACAGAGGGGCTCTCGGTTGGCCGCGATCTGCCTTGCGGCGACGGCTGTCTACATCGCCGGGATGGTTTCCACCTCCCGGATCGCCGAGCGGAAGGTCGCCGCATGGCTGGTGGAGAACGGTAAGACGCCCGTGTCGATTCTCGCGAGTCCCGTGGCCGGCAACCCGCTCCGTCGCGACATCGTCGCTGTGGACGACGAGCACTATCATTTCCTGCAAGTCGACTGGCTGGCGGACGAGCCGATCCGCGCGGTTGACTCCTCGATCGCCCGCGGAGCTGATGGTCCGGTCGTCAAGGCCGCGCTATCGGCCCCCCATGTCCGCGGCCGCGCGATTTGGCTCCGGTATCCGTTCTACCGAGTTGAGGAAACGCCGAATGGTTTCCGGGTGTCAATTACGGATTTGCGGTACGCACGCAGGCCGGGTGCGGGGCTTGGTGGCGTTGTGGTTGAACTGGACCACAACCTGCGGCCTCGCACACCCTGAACGGTTTCTGCCGTGAGCCTCCCGTGGCGCGACGGCGAATCCTCTCGGCTGGCGGTCCTCCGTGCCGAATTCGGGTAGTTGTCGGATCACGGCGTTAGGATGAGACCAGGTGCGAAGCCCCTGCTTTCTGATCCTGGCGGCTGTTCTCGGAGTCCAGCCCGGAACTGCCGAGAGCTATCGCTCGATTTGCGTTGACAACGTCACGTCGCGCAGGACAATTGACAGCATCCGGGACTTTCTCTGGACTCGCGCGAAGGGCCAGACTGTCAACGTGCACTACGGAAACCGGCTCCGGGCATATCGCCATTTCTACTTGCCGTCACTGGGATCGGCCGCGGCGGCGGCGAAAGAGGTGGAACGGCTTCGTGGCCTGGGAATCGAAGACGTGCGGTGGGTTCGAGTCGACTACCTGTTCGATGGCGACGAATCCCTGCAATTCGGCGTGTCACTCGGACTCTACGAGAATGAGGCCGAGGGCGACAAGCGGCTCGCCAGTCTTGCGGCCCACGGCATCGTGCCTTCGGTCCGCGAGGGCTTCAATGTCAAGAAGCCGGCGCTATCGCTCGAAACCCGTGTCCCGTCGAGATGGATACCGGAGACGCTGAGATCGTGGGAGCACGCCTTCCCGGAATTCCCGCCCCAGCTCGACAGCGCAATTCCGGAAGGCGTGCTCGATTGCCGACCTGAGCCGAAGAGCTCCCGCTAGCGCGGAGGCGAATCCGTTACCGCGGGCATTGGCGAGGCGAACCCAAAGAGTTTTCGGGTCCGGATCCAGGCCGGGCATGAGACGGTTCCACACCCAGGCCCTTTCGCGTAGGCTGCTCCTTGCGCCGTGCTCGGGCGTTATGAGACACTTGGTTTCGGGGAGTTTTCCCCGAGTCCCTGAACAGCCGGGAGCGGGCTTGGCGCTCTCTTTCGCGGCATCGATATCTACTGCGAGGAACGGGGAATCTCATCTCAGCGGCAGCCAGCGGAACGCCCCAGGCACTTGGCTGCGCTTCACGAAACCGGAGGATCCTACATCAATGGCAATCCAGCCCCTAGGCAACCGTATCGTTGCCGAGCGCATCGAGCAAGAAGAGCAGGTCTCGGGCGGCATCATCATTCCCGACTCTGCGAAGGAGAAAGGGCAGACCGCAAAGATCATCGCGGCCGGTCCCGGATCCAAGAAGGACGACGGCACCGTGATCCCGCTCGACGTCAAGGCCGGCGATACCGTCATGATCAGCAAGTACGCCGGAAACGAGATCACGGTCGACGGCTCGGATTACGTGATTATGACCGAGGACGACATCCTCGGTGTGATCCAAGACTAGCTCGCGTCCCGGCCGTTCGCGAGATCGCGTGAACGGCATTCGCGCGGCACCCCAGGAGGAAACACAATCGTCATGCCAGACAAAGAAATCGTGTACGGAGAAGACTCGCGCCAAGGCATTCTGGCTGGAGTCAACAAGCTCGCCGACACTGTCAAGGTCACGCTGGGCCCCAAGGGCCGCAACGTCATCTTGGAGAAGAAGTTCGGCGGACCCACCGTGACCAAGGACGGCGTCACTGTGGCCAAGGAGATCGAGCTCGAAGACCGCATCGAGAACATGGGCGCCCAAATGGTGCGCGAGGTCGCGTCCAAGACGTCCGACGTCGCCGGCGACGGCACAACCACGGCCACCGTCCTCGCCCAGGCGATCTACGGAGCCGGCGTCAAGAGCGTCGCCGCTGGTGCGAACCCGATGGCGATCAAGCGCGGAATCGAAGCCGCCACTGCCAGAGTGGTGGAGAGCATCCACGGCATGATGAAGCCCGTAGAGAGCAGTTCCGTCTCCCAAGTTGCGTCGATTTCGGCGAACAACGATCAGGCCATCGGCGACATCATCGCCGAGGCAATGGAAAAGGTCGGCAAGGACGGGGTGATCACGGTCGAGGAAGGCAAGTCGATGGCAACTGAACTGGATGTCGTCGAGGGCATGCAGTTCGACCGCGGCTATCTCTCGCCCTACTTCGTTACCGACAAGGACTCCATGGAGTGCGTTCTGGAGCATGCAGTGCTGCTGATCCACGAGAAAAAGATCAGCAGCATGAAGGACCTGTTGCCCGTGCTCGAAGCCGTGTCGCGCCAAGGGCGTCCCCTGTTGATCGTTGCCGAGGACGTTGACGGAGAGGCGCTCGCCACGCTCGTGGTGAACAAGCTTCGCGGGACGCTGAATGTCGCGGCCGTCAAGGCTCCCGGATTCGGCGACAGGCGCAAGGCAATGCTGGAGGACATCGCGATCCTGACAGGCGGGCGTGCGCTCATGGAAGAGACCGGCATCAAGCTCGAAGGCGTGCAGTTCGAAGATCTCGGCCAGGCCAGCCGAATCGTGATCGACAAGGACAACACGACCATCGTCGAGGGCGGCGGCGAGAAGGCGGCCATCGAGGGCCGTGTCAGGCAGCTGCGCGACCAGATCGAGGACACCACATCCGACTACGACCGCGAAAAGCTGCAGGAGCGGCTGGCAAAGCTGGTAGGTGGCGTCGCCGTGATCAAGGTCGGCGCGGCCACGGAAACGGAAATGAAGGAAAAGAAGGCGCGCGTGGAGGATGCGATGCACGCGACCCGAGCCGCCGTCGAGGAGGGGATCGTCGCGGGCGGGGGCGTCGCGCTGGTGCGCGCCGCGGAAGCGCTTGCCGACTTCAATCTCGAGGACGACGACGAGCAAACCGGCGTTAACATCGTCCGACGCTCGTTGGAAGCCCCGCTACGCTGGATCGCACAGAACGCAGGACAGGAGGGTGCGATCGTCGCCGAGAGAGTCCGTAGCGCGAGCGGCAACAACGGCTACGACGCGCAGGCTGACCAGTACTGCGACCTGGTGGAGGCCGGTATCATCGACCCGGCCAAGGTCACTCGGAACGCGCTGCAGAACGCGGCCTCGATCGCAGGGCTCATGCTCACGACCGAAGCCACCGTGCACGAGATTCCCGAGGAGCAGTCCGCCACGGCGGCTCCACCGCCCGACCACGACTTCTAGGCCTTTCCCTCACAGGTCTCAACCCGACCGCGGGAGCGACCGGCCGCCCGGTCCGCTTCCCGGTCGGTCACGGCTGCGTTCCGGGCCTGGTTCGCGCTCTGCGTGCATCGATAGACTGTCGGCGTGAAGATCAACATTCTCGGAGGAACCGGCCAACTCGGCTCGAGGATCGTCGAGGTGCTCCTGCAAGCAGGAACCCGCCCGGAGCACTTGACCGTCAGTTGCCGCAATGCACCGAGAGCGCGGCGTTTCGCAGATCTCGGGATCGAGGTGCGCCACGCGGACCTCGATCTTCCCGAAACGCTTGCGCCGGCATTCGCGGGGACCGATGTGCTGATGCTCATTCCGAGCATGGCCGACGTCGAGGATCGAATCGTGCAGCACGAGCACATCTTGACAGGCGCGGCGTCAGCCTCTGTGGGCAGGATCGTCTTGAGCAGCTTCAGCGCCGCCCGGACGGACTCGAGGTTCCTGATCGCCCCCTACCTCGTCTACGCGGAGTCGAAGCTCCGGGTCAGCGGAATGGATTGGACAATCCTGCGCAACGGGATGTACCTGGACCCGCTTGCTGATTGGGCTCCGGCGCTAGCCAGGCAAGGGCGCTTGCCCTATCCAGTCCGGCAGGGCCGAGTCGCCTATATCTCGAGAGACGACTTGGCGCGGGCTAGCGCCGGCGCCTTGATGCAGGACGGGCATTCCGGGCAAGTGTACGAGCTGACGGGACCGGAGGCCGTGTCGATGCCGCAACTGGCTGCGGCACTGGCCGCGGCCACCGGGGCGCCCATCGTCTTCGATTGTGTCTCCGAGGCCGAGTTCATGGCCAATTGCCGTGAGGATGGCATTCCGGATAGGGACAGCGCGATCCTCGCGTCCATGTACCGCGCTGTCGATCACGGGGAGTGCGAGCAAGTGTCAGAGCACGTGGAACTGCTCTCCGGCGCACCCGCGGAGACGGTTGACAAGTACTTGCGACGCGCCATCGAATCACCGGACGTGCACTAGCACTACATCGGCTCTCGCGGCCGTCAATCGGGCTGCGAAAGGCCCACTCCCCAGTCGATCGTCCGGCGCTCGGCCTCCACCCTTTCGAACCACTCTTCCAGAGCGCCGAGCATGCGGCGCAAGCGATCCGGATGCCTTGAGGCGAGATCGCTTTCCTCACCCGGATCCTCGGCAAGGTTGAAGAGTTCGGGCGGCTCCGGCTGCTGGGGTTTGAGGCGAGGCACCGGCACGATGTCGGTTACAGCCGCCGGATTCTCCTTGTGCTTGATGTCAGCCTCGATGAAGGCAGCCGTCCGGGCCCAGTCCTCGGCCGAAACGCAAAGCTCTTCCCGGAAGAAACGCGTGCCCCGAATGAGCGGGCGTACGAGCTTCCAGTCGCCGTCCCGAACCGCCGCGTTCGTGCCGATATCGGGCCAATAGTAGTTCCACTGCCAGAAGCGCCTCGGCTCGATCGCCCTCGGGCGATTGGTCAGCAGTGGCGCCAGGTCCTGGCCATCGAGCGCCGGGCCGTCCAGCTTCGGCACTCCAGCGAGCGAGAGCAGTGTGGGCATCCAGTCGGTGAAGTGCGTCAAGTCGTCCGATATCCGCCCCTCCGCAATCGTCCCCGGCCATCGAACGACCATCGGCACGCGGATGCCGCCCTCGTAGATCCACCCCTTGCTGCCCCGGAGCCCGGCGTTGTACCGCACGTTGAAGGTGGGCTCGCCCTCTTCGAGCATGTACGGCGGATTGAAGAAGGCAGGGCCGTTGTCGCTGGTGAAGGCGACGATCGTGTTGCTGGCAAGACCGGTGCGATCCAGCGTCTCGAGAATCCGGCCGATGCCGGTATCCATCCGCTCGATCATGGCGTACGTCGTCGCGACGATCCGGCTGAGGCCCCGGTCACGGTACGGAGCGATCCACTCGTCGCGCGCCTGGAACGGCGAGTGCGGAGCGCTGAACGGCAGGTAGAGGAAGAACGGGCGATTCCGACTCCGCTCGATGAATCCGACCGCCTCGTCGGCCAGCAGGTCAGTCAGGTACTGCCCGTCGGATACCGCCACGCTGTCGTTCCGGCGCAAGTGATACCGGTAGTAGTCCGACCAGCCCCCGCAAAACCCGGTGAATTCCTCGAATCCGCGGGCATTGGGCTCGAACCGGCTGTCGAACGTGCCGTTGTGCCATTTGCCAACCAGGCTCGTGGCGTACCCGGCGGACCGGAACGCGTCGGCAATCGTTACCTCGCGTAACGCAATGCGGTCGAGCCCGTGATTCTCGTGCTGGGTAATCGCTCCGGTCCGATGGGGGTACCGCCCAGTCAGCAGGGCAGCTCGCGCCGGAGCGCAGATCGGCGAGGCCGAGTAGTGCTGCCGGAAGCACGTCCCGCCGCTGACGAGCCTGTCGAGCTGCGGCGTCCTGGCGGTGCCGTCGCCGAAGCACCCGAAATCCCCGTAACCCATGTCGTCGGCCGCGATCAGGATCACGTTCGGCATTGCGGAAACCATCGTTGCTCTCGCCTGCCCACGCTCCGTGCCAGGGCAGGTGGGTATCATACTGGAATCCCGACCGAGGAGGTCGAATATGACACGCTTCCTTCCCAATCGCCGCAGTTTCATCGGGGCCGCCGCAAGCAGCCTCCTGCTGGTTCCGGGCGCCCGGCCTGCAACCCCTTCCCGCAAAGTCGCGGTGATCGGACCCGGCTGGTACGGCAAGGTCGACCTGTTCCGCTTGATCCAGGTCGAGCCGGTCGAAGTCGTCGCCCTCTGCGATGTCGACAGCCGGTCCCTGAAGGCGGCCGCGGAACTGACGGCAGAACGCCAGAAGTCGGGCAACGAGCCCCGCATGTACTCCGACTACCGGGAGATGCTGGAACAGGAGGAGCTGGACCTCGTCCTGGTCGGCACGCCCGACCACTGGCACGCATTGACCATGATCGCGGCCTGCCAGGCAGGCGCCGACGTCTACTGCCAGAAGCCGATCGGCGTCGATATCGTGGAGTGCCAGGCGATGCTGGCCGCGGCCCGGAAGCACCAGCGAGTTGTCCAGATCGGCCTGCAGAGACGCTCAACCCCGCACCTCGTGGACGCCAAGAAACGAATCGTCGACGAGGGGTTGCTGGGCGAGATCGGGCATGTCGAGGTCTGCTGCTACTTCCACATGCGCGCCAGAAACGATCCGCCCGACACCCAGCCTCCAGCGCACCTGGACTACGATTTCTGGACCGGACCGGCACCGATGCGCCCGTACACCGAGCTGCGGCACCCCCGGCGGTGGCGGGCGTTCATGGAGTACAGCAACGGCATCATGGGGGACATGTGCGTCCACATGCTGGACGCCGTGCGCTGGATGCTCGACCTCGGATGGCCCGGCCGCGTGTACTCGAACGGCGGAATCCGCATCCAGAAAGACAGCCAGGCCAACACGGCCGACTCGCAGGTCGCCACGTTCGAGTTCGACAAGTTCCCGGTCGTATGGACGCACCGGAGCTGGGGCACCCCTCCCGATCCGAACTACCCGTGGGCGTTCTTTATCTACGGTTCGAAGGGGACGCTCAAGGGCAGCGTGCACCGCTGGGACTTCGTTCCTGTCGACAAGAACGCCAAGCGGCTGCAGGGCAAGGTCCAGTTCGAGCTCGAAGACTACCCGGAGGACGAGACCGAACAGGATCTCGAGCTGCACTCCGCCCCTGCCGTCCGGCACCACATGAAGAACTGGCTGGAGGCCGTCGACAACCGGTCGCGCCCGGTAGCCGATATCGAGGAAGGCCACATTTCCACGACATCCTGCATCCTGGCGAACCTCTCGATGGAGCTGGAACGGCCCCTTGCATGGGACCCGGCTCGGGGTGAAGTGCGAAACGACGAGGCTGCCAACAAGCTGCTGGCGCGGCCCTACCGGGCACCCTGGAAGCACCCATTGCCAAACGAAGTCTGAGCGACGAGATCCCTGGGCAGCTCGTAGCGAACAGCACGCGAGTACACTCGCGACTTTCTCAGCCAGCACACCAAAGCCACAAACTCGAACTCGGGCACGCTCGCATTCCAAACGTGCCCGTTGGTTTCGAGCCGCGAGCAACGGCATCCGTGCTGGATCAACCGCTGCCCGTCGATGCCGTCTGCCGATTCGTCCTCGAGTTGCCCGCGAGGCGGCCGTGGCGGCTGACAAGTCTAGCGACTGCAATCACAAAGTCCGCGAGTCGGCCATTTCAACTTTGTTGTCAAAAGGGCTCTGAACGGCCTTCCGCTTGTGGTCCAATAGGCTTGGTTTGTTGTGGGCAGACTGCCCTGGAGGAAGAATTGCAAAAGCGAAATTCACAAAATCTTAGAGGCCTGAACCGAGTGATGAAAACCTTGCTTGCGTTTCTGGCGGTCGCGGGTTTGCTGGCAGTGTCGGCGCCCGCGCAGGTGACCACTGCCACAATCTACGGTCGGGTTCTGGACCCGTCCGGCGCAGTCATTCCGGGAGCCGCCGTACGTGCTGCCAACGAAGCCACGGGCTTGGAGAAGATCGCGGAGTCGAACGAACGCGGAGAGTTCGTCGTCGCCTACATTCCGGTCGGTCCGTACACGATTACCATCGAGGCGGACGGCTTCAACACTCGCGTGCAGTCCGGCGTGAACCTTTCCTCCGGCCAGACGGCCGATCTCAGTTTCGTGCTGGAAATCGGCGCGACCACTGAATTGGTCGAGGTCAGCGCAGATGCGCCGCTGTTGAACACCACCAGCGCCGAGCAAGACATCAGTCTCAGCAGCGACCAGGTGGACCACTTGCCATTGCGAAACCGAGACATCACGTCAATCATCGACCTCGGCACGGGCGCGTCCAGTAACGGTCTGACGATTTCGCTGAATGGATTGCCCCCGCGTGGCTTCACGTTCGCGGTAGACGGTGTGAATGCCGTGCCCGACTCGGAGTTCGCGTCGCTCGCAGCCTACCAGAACTACAACTTCATCAAGGGAGTCAGTGTCGAGGCTGTCCAGGGAGTCGAGGTTTCGAAGAACATCTTCTCCGCCGAGATCGCCAACACGCTCGCAGGCAACGTCAATATCATCACCAAAGGCGGAACCAACGACTATCACGGCAGTGTGTTCGAGCAGTACCAGGCTGGCGGCCTGAACGCGAACAACCATATCCTGGCGCGGAAGACTTCGTTGGTTTTCCACCAGTACGGCGGGTCGTTGGGCGGGCCGATCGCGAAGAACAAGCTGTTCTTCTTTGGCACGTTCGAGGGGTACCGCTACAACGCGCAGCAGACACTATCGGGGTCCGTGCCCTCGACCTGGGTGCGAGAACGAGTAATCGCCGCAATCCCCGAATCGAAGGCGTATTGGGATCTGTGGCCGCTGGCAACGGAGCCTCCGGTTTCTCCTGACGCCGTCGATTCGAACTTCATCGGCACGGATGCGCGCCAGCGAGAGGACAACACCGCCTCGGTCCGCAGCGACTATTCCGCCAGCGCTAACGACCTGCTGACCGTGCGGTACACGCGCGGGCGGCCATTCCAGAGGAGCCCGAGGGTCGCGATAGGCAATTCGCGAGTGCATGACGGTCTGACCGAGAATCTCTCTTCAACCTATAACCGGGTCTGGAATCCGACTCTCACGTCGGAGACCCGCTTTGGGTATAACCGCGCCGACCTGGACCGGGTGGACCAGATGCTCCTGGCGGGCATCCCGCAGATCAACGGTGCGGGACTGCCCTCGCCATCGCAAGGCCGGCGCTTCGCCAAGAAAGGGTCGACGTCCACGCTGGAGCAGAACTTCGCCTGGCAGAAGGGACGGCATGCCATAAAATTCGGTGGCCTCTACCAGGTGGTGTTCGTGCGACGGGCGATCGAAGACACGCCGAACTTCGAGTACTCTACGGTCGAGGAGTTGTTTTCAAACCAGCCGCGTAGCGTGCGATTCAACTTCGGACTCGACCCATTCGAGATGTCGCGCTGGCAAACCGGGTTCTTCTTCCAGGACGATTTCCGCGCCAGTTCCGACCTGACGTTGAATTTTGGTCTCCGCTGGGACTTTGACGCAGTGCCCACAGAACGGGACGGGCGCTTCTTCAACCGGATCACTCCGTTCGGCGCGAACCTGCCGCCCGACGAGCCGTGGTACCCCCAATACAACTCATTCTCCCCGCGGACGGGTTTCGCGTACAAAGTTGGCGACTCCGGCAATACGGTGATCCGAGGCGGGTCGGGCATTTTCGTCATGCCGCACAACTTCTTCTCCGGGCCGGTCGAAATCATCCGGAACGCGGCCGACTCACCGGCAGAGGTTGGTTTCAGCCGGGCGCAGATCGAGCAATTCGGAGTCCAGTACCCGTTCAGCACGGAAAGCGCGAAGTCGCACGCGCAAGCTTCCGGAATCATGGGTGGAACCGTGGTCGACCCGAACTGGAAGAACGCCTACAGCATCCAGTACACGCTGGGAATCCAGCGCCAACTCACCGGTACGACGGTCTTCGACATTGCGTACGTGGGGAACCACGGAGTCAAGGTGACAACCAGCCCGCGCGTGAACCGTCCAGACCGGGTGACGGGCCTGTTGCCGCGCGAAGACTTCACGGCCCGCTTCCGCTTCTACCAGAGCAACGATTCGACGACCTACCACAGCTTGCAGACGTCGCTCAAGAAGCGATTCTCGGACAATCTCACGTTCAACATGAACTACACCTGGGCCAGCAACATGGCGTACTCAAGTGGCGACCTGAGCTGCTGCCTGATCCAACCCTGGAGCCTCCTCGACTTGGCCAACAATCGCGCCCCGACCAACTACCACATTCGCCACCGCTACACGCTCGATTTCGTCTATGACATCCCGGTTCCGGACGGACTGGGGAAAGCCGCGCAAAGCATTCTGGGCAATTGGCAGATCGGAGGGATCCTAACGCTGCGAACAGGCAACCCGCTCAACATTTCCCAAGGCAGCAGCGGCCCTGCGCAGCGTCCCGACATCGTGGCTTCCAGCCACTCAGCTGCTGTCAGAGGCGACTATCGCACGAGCTTGCAGAATGGCACGTACCAGTACCTGGACGTGGGCGCGTTCAGTCAAGTAGACAGGCACCCTGTAAGCCGGCAATCGCTGCGCCAAGGCTCGCTTTCGCGCAACGCAATCTATGGGCCCGGATTTTCCGGGTTGGACGCAACCATCAACAAGAGGGTGTTTCTCAACGAGAATCACCGACTGGAAGTAAGGGTTGAATTCTTCAACGCCACGAATCACACGAACCTCGGAGGAATGCAGACGAACATCCTGAGCAGCCAGTTCGGTCGACTCAGGTCAGCGAATCCCGGAAGGGCCACTCAGTTGAGCCTGCGGTACGAGTTCTGAGCATCGGAGAGAGAATTCATATAGCATCTCGATTCGGTTTGCGCGGTCGCCAAGGGCAAGGCTGCCTGCGGCGGTGTTCGTGAACATTTCTCCCAACGTCGGCGGAAATCGGTCCGGCTAGCCGGGCGTTCGATCTATCGACCGGGCGCCTGGCCGGTCGATGTCTCGCTCTCGAAGAGCCTCAACCTCGATGACGAAGGGATGCGTGTCCAGCTGAGCGTTGGCTCTTCAACGCCTTGAACCACTCCATCTTCGGCGGAATCGATACCAACACGCGCGGCGGTGGGTCGGACGCGATTCGCGGCGGCTTCGGGCGCATCACGTCGACCCGGCCCCGCCCGAACGATGCGCCACTCGAGCGAATCCTCAAGGGGCAGATACTATCGAGATATGCGATCGCGGCACATGATCGCCAGCATGCTCGCGTTGGCCGCTGTGGTGCCTACCCACCTCCTGGCGGCAGGCTCGGGGCCTACCTTCAATCGAGATGTGTCGCGAATCGTCTGGGACCGTTGCACCCCATGCCACCGCCCGGGTGGTGCTGGGCCTTTCCCCTTGGTTGACTACGGCGATGTGGCCAAGCGGGCCGCATTGATCGCGGATGTCATCAAGAGGCGCTACATGCCCCCTTGGCAGCCAACTCCTGGAATCGCCAAGTTCGAGGGCGAACGGTGGATGCCGGAGAGCGAGATCGCTACGGTGCTGAAGTGGATCGAGGAGGATCGACCGGAGGGGCATGCCGAAGACCTGCCGGTCAGGCCAACCTGGCCGTCAGACTGGAGCCTGGGCGAGCCGGATCTGATTCTGGAGATGGACGAAGCGTTCTCCATCCCAGCCGAGGGGCCGGACGTCTTTCGGAACTTCGTCCTGGCGGTTCCAGTCGAACAAACCCGTCACGTCCGGGGATTCGAGTTTCGTCCGGGCAATGCGCCAATCGTGCACCATGCCCGCATGCTGCTCGATCCGAACCGGGTTTCCCGACGTCGCGACGAACGCGAGCCGGGGCCGGGATTCAGCGAGGGGATGGCGCTTGGCGAAGTGTTCGACCCGGACGGCCACTGGATGGGCTGGACGCCCGGAAAGCGGCCGACTTTGCTGCAGCCTGACCTGGCCTGGCGAATCGACCCGGGGAGCGACCTCGTGCTCGAGCTTCACATGCTGCCCACGGGAAAGCCGGAAACCATTCGGTCGTCGCTAGGGCTGTACTTCACCAATCAGGCGCCCAAGCGAACTCCGTTCATCCTGCGGCTGGGTCGCAACGATATCGATATTCCGGCCGGCGAAAGCAACTACGTCATCGAGGATTCCTACCAGACGCCGGTCGACATCGAAGTGCTCAACGTCTACGCCCACGCGCACTACTTGGGCAGATCGGTGGAGGGCTGGGCTGTCTTGCCGGGAGGGGAGCGCCGAGACCTTCTCCGCATCGAAGATTGGTCGTTCGACTGGCAGGACGAGTATCGCTACCAGGAGCCTGTCGGGTTACCCCGAGGCAGCCGCATCTTCATGCGATTCTCCTACGACAACTCCGCGGGAAACCCCCGCAACCCGAGCCATCCCCCGAAGAGAGTCACGTACGGCTGGAGGACGTTTGAAGAAATGGGCGACCTCTGGTTCCAGGTCCTCCCCAAGGACAGGGCCGACCGGGAAATTCTCGCTCAAGACTTCCTGCGAAAGGAGCGCCTCGCTCAACTGGCGGGTCTCGGGAAGCAACTCGAGATCAATCCCGGCGATCTCGGCAAGCGCAACGACCTCGGCTACTGGAATCTCCAGGCCGGCAGATTGCCCGAAGCCATCCGCGCGTTCGAACAAGTGCTTGAGGGCGACCCGGGGAGTGTCTTCGCTTGGCACAATCTCGGGTTGGCCTGGAATCTCCAGGGCGAGACGGCCAAGGCGGCTACCGCATACCACCATGCGATCGAGGCAGACCCAGCTCACGCGCCGTCGCTGAACAACCTCGCGGTCGTGCTGGTGAACACCGGGCGGGCCGACGAGGCCGAGCGCCACCTTCGCCGGGCGATTCTCATCCAACCGCGGTACATCGAAGCTTATGGAAACCTGGGGGCGATCCTGGTCTCGTTCGCACGAATCGAGGATGCCGTAGCGGTCTACCAACAGGCGCTGGAGATTGACCCTGGCTACGGCCCGGTGCACTATAATCTGGCAGGCCTCCACCGGAAGGCCGGGAACATCGAAGCGGCTCGGCGCCACTATCAGGCTGCGGCGGCAAGCGACTACGAAAGGGCCGCCACGCTCGGTCGCCAGGCATTGGAACAGATGAACGCCGAGACGAGTCCATGATGCATCTTGTGGGTCGTTCCGATACCGCTGTCGAACGCGTCGCGCAACCCAATCGGATGCCCGTGCTCTTCCGGCCTTGACAAGCGTGCGTCGATCCATTTCAATATGTCCGTATCGTGATCGGCAAGCGTCCAGGGATGGCCTTCGCGGATCGCGCCCAGCAGATCGTTTGAAGGAGGCTCCGCTCATGAGATCCCACACCCTGGCTTCAGTCACCACCTGGCGCAATTGGCTGGCTGCCCTGGCGAGCATTGGCGTGCTCGCTTGCCTGGTGACCTCCGCGACCGCCCAAGGGCAGAGGCCGGCGAAGCTCACCGGCCTGACCGCGGAGATCGTCGGGAACAAGCAGGTCAAGTTCACTTGGGACAATTCCAAGGACTCGAGTATCGATCGGGTCGGCTACCGCTACGACCGTAGCTCGCCGGAACCCGAAGCCTGGGACCAGCCGTGGACAAACACCCGGGTCAACCGGCCGGCAAGGGCTACCAGCTGGGTTTGGAAGGCCCCTGGGGGGGAGCCCTACGGCACCTACTACTTCCACTTCCGCGTTAGAAACGCAAGCGGCTGGAGTGCCAGGTCCGACTTGGTCACGGTGGAGCTGGCCCCGAAGAAATAGCTGCTTGACCGGCTGGCAGTCCGCTCCGGCCTGGCGCAACGAAGAGCCGTCTACCTCCAGATAGCGCCCGCTCGCCGGCAATTGTGCCCGCCTGCCGTCTGCGTCCGTCTGTTAGAATCCCAAGAAAGCCAGATCTCCTGGCTGTAGGCGGCATCCAGCCGGATGCCGGAAGAGAGGATCGCAACAATGAAATTCGCAGCCCTAACGGCATTCGCAGTAGCGTTCGCATGCTTGGCAATGCCCGCAGCCGCCCAGGACACGAGCCTGAGCTTCTTCATCACCAGCGTCGGATCGGGAGACGGCGCCAACCTCGGAGGACTCGACGGCGCCGACGCCCACTGCCAGAAGCTCGCCGCAGCCGCCGGAGCCGGAAGCAACACCTGGCGGGCCTACCTCAGCGCGAAGGGTGTCAATGCGCGCGACCGAATCGGGAACGGTCCCTGGCATAACGCCAAGGGTGTGCAGGTCGCGATGAACGTCGACGACCTGCACTCGGAAAACACCAAGCTCGGCAAGGAGAACTCCCTGACCGAGATGGGCAAGATGGTGAACGGGCGCGGCGACTCGCCGAACCAGCATGACATCCTGACCGGATCCCAGCTGGACGGATCCGCGTTCACCGACGACGCCGACCACACCTGTGGCGACTGGACGAAGAACGGCGAGGGCAGCGCCCAGGTCGGCCATCATGACCGACAGGGCGGAGGCCAGAACCCGACATCCTGGAATTCCGCGCACGGCTCGCGCGGGTGCAGCCAAGCAAACCTGGTCGGGACTGGCGGCAACGGTTACTTCTACTGCTTCGCCGCCAACTAGGCGAGGGGCCGCTGTAGCAGCCCGCGTCCGGCGTGCCGCCCGCCCGCTGGGCGGCACGCGCGGACCGAAAGTATCAATGCCGCGATACAATCCGCTCGTGCGTATCGTTTGCTTGTCCCTGTCACTGCTGGCCCCGCTCCTGCCCGCGCAGGAATGGAGACACTACGGCAACGATCCCGGCGGGATGCGCTACTCGCCGCTCGACCAGATCAACCGGGCCAACGTCGGCAGCCTCGAGATCGCGTGGGAATACGACAGCCCCGATTTCTCGGACGGCAAGGCCGGGACGCCAACGCGGTCCGCCTTCGAGGCAACTCCGCTGATGATCGGCGGGACCCTCTACGTTCCAACCCCCTTGGACCGCGTGCTGGCGCTCGACGCTGGAACCGGAAGACTCCGCTGGGAGTTCGATCCGGGGCTCGACAGGCGGAAGCGGTTCAACCTGTTCATCAACCGTGGGATCAGCTACTGGGCACAACGCGAGAAAGAACGCCTAGTACTCGGTGGCCAGACGGGGCTCGTCTTCTCGATCGACCCGCAGACGGGCCAGCCGGACCGGGACTTCGGCGAGAAGGGAGTATTGGACGTAGCCCGGGACATGCTGGAAGGCGGCGTGGAAGGGCAGTTCGGGCTGACGTCTCCGATTCCGCAGTGCGCGGGTACCCTCGTCATTGGCGGCCGCGTCTCCGACGGGCTTCCCCGAGGACCGAGCGGGGACGTCCGTGGCTATGACATCCACACCGGCCAGCTCCGCTGGCGGTTCCACACGGTGCCCCACTCCGGCGAGTTCGGCAACGAGACCTGGGGAGGCGATTCGTGGAAACGCCGCGGCGGCTCGAACCTCTGGTCGATCGCCAGCGTCGACGAGGAACTCGGGCTGGCCTACGTCCCACTGGGCTCGCCGTCGTACGACTACTACGGCGGGGACCGCCCGGGCGCCAACCTCTTCGGAAACAGCTTGGTGGCGCTGGACTGCCGCACGGGAAGCCGCCGCTGGCACTTCCAGTCCATCCACCACGATATCTGGGATTGGGACCTGCCCTCGCAGCCGTCACTGGTCGAGGTCGTCCGGGACGGCACTCCGGTCAAGGCAGTGGCGCTCGCCACCAAGACAGGATTCCTCTTCCTGTTCGATCGGGCGACGGGCGAACCCCTGTTCGACATCGAGGAGCACCCCGCCCCGGTCGGTGACTTGCCCGGCGAGTACTACCACCCGACCCAGCCCAGGCCCGTCCTGCCCAAGCCGTTCATCCGGCAATCGATGCGGGCCGACGAGATCACAACCGTAACCCCGGAGTCACGCGCCGAGTGCCTGGAAATGCTGGAGGGCGCGTCGATCGAGGGTCCGCTCTTCCGACCGCGGTTGCGCCAGTTGACGGTCTTCTTCCCCGGGACGAACGGCGGGTCGAACTGGGGCGGAGGGGCCTTTGACCCCGAAACGGCTACCTTCTACATCAATTCCATGGATGTCGGCTCGCTGGCATCGATGGTGCCGCGGGGCGAAGACGCCGAAATCCCCTGGCGAAGCCGCTCGGGGCCCCAGGGCCGCTTCTGGGATTCCAACATGTACCCCTGCCAGCAACCCCCGTGGGGGCACCTGACAGCCATCGACCTCAATACCGGCGAATTCCGCTGGCGCAAGGTGCTGGGCGAGTACGACGAACTGACCGAGCGCGGCATCCCCCCGACCGGAGCCTCGAACCTTGGCGGGCCGATCGTCACGGCTGGGGGGCTCGTGTTCATCGCGGCGACCAACGACAAGCGCTTGCGGGCCTTCGACAAGGACACCGGCGATCTGGTCTGGGAGTTCCGCCTGCCCGCAAGCGCCCACGCGACGCCGATGACCTACATGCTGGACGGACGGCAGTACCTGGCCCTCGCCGTCGGGGGCGGCAACAAATACAACCCGGGAAGTTTCATGGCCAAGGTGATGGCCTTTCGGCTGCCGGACGCCAGGTAGCCACCAGCCCGACCGCGGCAAGCCCTCAAATCCGATCCTTAAGCGGAGCCGCTCCTAGACCCGGCCAGACCCGGAGGGTGCCGGCGGCGGCGCGGACGGCTGCCCAGGCCGTGAAGGACCACCACACGAAGTCCATGGCAAGCGGCGAGTCCACCTCGACGGACCACATCAGCGATACTCCAGCGACGAGGGCCGACAGCACGGAGTTGCGCAGGAAGGCAAAGTCGCTGCTTCCGAACTGCACGCCGTCCGTGCCAAAACTCAGCCCGCTGACAGGCTGCGTCACGGCGGCGATCAACCACGGCATCCCGAACAGCGCGACCGCCTCGGCAGGAATGTACAGCTTCTGGACCCACGGCTGGCACACCAGCATCAAGAGGCCCAGGACCGCTCCCGTCCCAAAGGACCACTGGCACACCACCAGCGCTACGTGCCGGGCTCGGCGACGGTCGCGGCGCCCCAGGAAGTGAGCGACGAGGCTCTGTCCCGAGATGGCGAACGAGTCGAGGAACAAGGCGTTGAAGAACCAGGTGCTGCGCACGACCTGGTGGACGGCTCCGGCTTCGGCTCCGATCAGCGTGGCCCTGCGCGTTCCCAGAATCAGGAATCCGTTCAGGGCCGCCGCGCGGAGGAACAGGTCGACACCGGTCGAGAGCAGGCCCCGGGCATGCCGCCAATCGAACCCATCCGGCCGGCCCAGGCGGCGCATTGCTGCGGCGGCGGCCCAGAACGCCCCCACCCACTGGCTGAGAGTGCTGGCGATGGCAGCTCCGGCCAAGCCCATGGCGGGAAACCCTCCCAAGCCGAAAATCAGCAGCGGATCGAGCACGAGATTCAAGGCGTTCATGCCCGCCGCGATCCAAAGCGGGGTGCGCATGTCGTGAGCGCCACGAAGAGCGCCAAACGCGGCCAGGCTTGCCAGCATTGCTGGCAGCCCGATCAACCGGAGTCTCAGGTACACCACGCTGAGGTCGGCAACACCGCCTTCGGCGCCCATAGCGCGGGCCGCGCTATCGGAGTACAGCACTCCGATGACAGCCACAACGCAACCCAGCACGGTCGCGAGCGTCATGGCGACAAGGCACAACCGTGCCGCGCTCCGGTCCGAAGCCCCGCCTTCCCGATCTCCCCCGCCCAGCAGCGCGACGCGTGTTTGGGTTGCGACACCGAGGAAGCTGAAGCCCCAGATCAACGCGGAAAGCAGCATCGTGCCCGCCCCGAGGGCGGCAAGCGCCTCGACTCCAAGACGCGCCACGAATGCCGTATCAACCAACCCGGTTAGCGGCTCGGCAACGAGCGAGCCGAGGATGGGAACGCTGAGCGCCACCAACGTGCGGTGCGGATGGTCGGTGAAGGACTGCGCCGCGGTCAACTTCCATTCTGTCAAGGGATGCCCCGCCACGATGCCAGAATTGAGAAAACTGCCTATGCCCGGCGTCCTTTACCTCCACGGCTTCTGCTCGAGCTCGAAATCAGCCAAGGGAGTGTTCCTATCCGCCCGGTTCAAGGAATGCGGAATCCAAGTGGTGCTGCCCGACCTGGACGAGGGCGATTTCGAGCACACGACGATTTCCCGGCAACTGGCGTTGGTGCGGCGCACTGCCCGCCACCTGCGACCGTCCATGGTGATTGGATCCAGCCTTGGGGGCTACCTGGCAGCGCTCTGTGCCGCGCGTGATCCGGACACGGTGCCGCGCCTTGTGCTGATGGCTCCCGCGTTCGATTTCGCCAGCCGGATCAGCCTCGCGCTCGGCCCCCGGATGACGGCATGGCAAGGGGAGCGGAGCTTGCCTTTCCATCACTACGGACTCCAGCGAGAAGCACCTCTCGACTACGGATTCATCGAAGACGCTCGCCGGTACGAGCCGTTTCCCGCCGTCAGCGTCCCGACAAGGGTGCTTCACGGACGGCGCGACGAATCCGTGGATCCGGCGCTGGCAGCGAGATTCGCACGGGAAAACCCGGACTCCGATTTGCAGTGGTTCGACACCGACCACCAAATGCTGGATGTCCTCGACCAGCTTTGGAGCAGCATCCAAGCTTTCTCCGGACTTGGACGGACCGGACAAGGCTGACAATGGTCACGCGAATCCGGCGGATGCCTGGCTTCACGGTCGCGGCCGGGCCGCCACCGTGCGCGCCCGCCAATGGGCAACTGCCAGCGCGCCCGCACCAACGAGACCGCTGCCCGCCAACCACCAGAGCGGGTTGGCGGCCGCGCCCCAGCCCAGGTTGAACTGGCCGAACACTGCGCCGCGCTCGGCCATCCAATGCCACGCCGCGTGAGCAGCCAATGCCGACAGGATGATCGTCCCGATCCGTTCGGGAAGGACAAACCGAAACAGGGCGGCCAAGGCCGGTACGAGCAGCAGCAAGACGACCAGCTGCCCCAATTCGACCCCGACGTTGAACGCAAGCAGCGATGTCAATACGTGCGACCCCGCGAACTGCAGCGTCTCGCGTAGCGCGAAGGCGAAGCCAAACCCGTGAACCAACCCGAATCCCATGGCGAACACCCACCTCCTCCGCGCCGCGCCGACGATGTTCTCGAGCGCCATGTACAGGATCGAGGCCGCGATCAGGGTCTCGACGAGCGGCGGGAACCACAGGGCGTCCGGGGCCAGCCCCATGGCACTTGCGATCAGCGTGAACGAATGCGCGACCGTGAACGCAGTCACGATCCACACCAGCGGGCGCAGGCGCCGTAACGGAACGACCAGGCAGAACAGGAAGAGCAAGTGGTCGAAACCGTCGAGAATGTGCAAGAAGCCGGATTGAACGAATCGCCAAGCCGCCTGGAGCCAGCTCGGGTCCAGCGGCAACGGGCCCGGGTCGCCCGAGAATTGGTAGGCCCGGGTCAGGCCCTCAGCCGTCTGGAACTGCAGCGCCGTGAGCACGCTGTCCGCGAGGTGGTTGAGGCGCGAGTGAATCGAGAACTCCACGCGGTCGGACCGGATCGGATACTCCAGCAGCACGTCAAACAGCACCTGGTCCCACACAAGGTTTTCCGAGTTCGCCGGGAGTGCGCCGCGAACGTGCGCGAGCGCTTGCTCGAACGCCGAGAACGAACGGTCGGACGGAATCGATACCTGGGTTGCCGCCGTGGCGGCCATGGGCAGGCGTTCGCCGTTCTCGTAGACCACCACGAACGGCGCGATCCACTGGGCCGACAACTCCGCAAGTTGCGGCGCCAGTCGCTCGACATCGAGATAGCCGGGCCCGAACTCCGGGACCTCGACGTCCCGCATGGAGCTCATCGGGACCCGCACCAGCACCTGGAACGTCGTCCCGGCGGGCCTCGCCAGCATGCGCGCCACGGCCTCGGTGGGTATCTCGTGTGCCCGAGCAGTTCCGGCCACGGCGAGCGCGATCAGGAAAATGCATGGAGTTGGTCGCCGCACGATCGTCTTGCGGTCCCTCACTTATGCAAGTATGATGGCGAGGGCCTGAGAGGCGAAAGACCACGATGATTTTCAAACTCCGAACACTTGCGGCAGTGGCCGCCACGGTCCTGCTCATGGCGGCATGCGCGCCTGCAGACAACGAGCCCGGCGCGGAGAGCCCCGCGGCAGATTCCGATGCCGTGATGGCTCCGATGTTCGAGGTCGATCCGCTTTGGCCCAAGCCGCTGCCCAACCACTGGCTTCTGGGTGCCACGATCGGTCTTGACGTCGATTCCGACGACAACGTCTGGATCGTTCACCGCGGCAGTTCCCTGGAAGAAAAGGAGCTCTATGCGACATGGGAGCCGCCTGCCTCCTACTGCTGCTTCGCGGCGCCGCCCGTCCTGGCATTCAACCCGGAAGGGGACTTGATCAAGCATTGGGGCGGCGCGGGAGAAGGGTACGACTGGCCGGTTTCGAATCACGGCATTGACGTCGACCACAAGGGCAATGTCTGGATCGGCGGAAACGGCCGCGGAGCCTCGAAGGCGGCTGCCGCGCTCCCGCACGATGAAAGCGCCATGGGGCAGGGCCGCGTCCACGACAGCATGGTGCTGAAATTCACCAGCACCGGCGAGTTCCTGATGCAGATCGGCAAACCGTTCATGGGCGAGGGCAGCAACGATCTCAAGAACTTCAAGATGCCCGCCAAGACGCTCGTCGATCCAACCACGAACGAGCTCTACGTCGCCGACGGATACGGAAACCGGCGGGTGATCGTGTTGGATGCGGACACGGGCGAGTACAAGCGCCACTGGGGCGCTTACGGCAACGAGCCCGATGACACGCAACTGCCCGCCTACACGCCCGGCGAGCCCGCTCCGCAGCAGTTCCGCACGCCGGTCCATGCCGTCACCCTGTCCGACGACGGCATGGTGTACGTCTGCGACCGGACGAACGACCGGATCCAGGTCTTCCAGACCGACGGGACATTCGTCAAGGAGACTTGGGTGGAACCGGAGACGCTCGGCGACGGATCGACTTTCGATATCGCGATTTCGCGGGATCCGGAACAGAAGTTCCTCTATGTCGCCGACGGTACGAACCAGAGGATTCACATTCTGGACCGCCAGTCCCTCGAGCTGCTGACCAGCTTCGGCGACGGCGGCAGGCAGCCGGGCCAGTTCTACGCCGTGCACAGCATCGCCACCGATTCCATGGGTAACATCTATACGACGGAGACGTACCGTGGACAGCGCGTGCAGCGTTTCATGTACAAGGGCATCGGACCGGTGACGGAAAAGCAACAGGGAGTCGTCTGGCCCAGCGACTGATTCGAATGGACCCGGGAGACAGTGCCCGGCTGACGTCGCGAGGCTGCATCAGAGCGTCGCACCGAACAGGGCCGCCGCGGGAGTTGCGACCCGCCCCTATGATTGGAGTGAACCCCAACGGCAACCGCGGGCGTAGGTTCCATTGAAGGAAGAGAGTGCGACAGCCGAACCACGGGCCTGTCAGGAGCGACGGATGAAGACGGTCCAGCGCGATCTGCTCGACGCGGCGCTCGCCGACAGGGAGGCATTCTCGGCGATCGTCAAGCAGACCGAGTCGATGGTGTACGGCCTGGCATACGGGTTCTTTCGCAATCGGGCGATCGCCGAAGACCTGGCACAGGAAGTGTATCTCGAGCTGTTTCGCAATCTGCACAAGCTGGACTCGGACATGCATGTCATCAACTGGCTGCGTCAGACGGTCACGCGCAAGTGCATCGACCATTCCCGGCGCAAGAAACATCGGCCGCACCTGGATCTGGATTCGATCCCGGAACGCAAGGTCGATCCGGTCGAGTGGGATCCGATCCTGGCCGACGAGCTGGGGAGGAAGGTCGCCGAGTTACCGGTGAAGATGCGCACGGTCATCATCCTGCGATTCCAAGAAGACTTGCGTCTGAGCGAAATCGCGGACACGATGGACATCCCGGTGAACACGGCGAAGACGCTGCTCCGACGCGCGCTGCTCCGGCTGCAGCCGAAGGTCGCCCATCTGGAAAGGGAGGTTCGCTATGCACCGGCACGACAAAACCAGCCAGCTTGAAGCCCAGTTGGGCCGGTCGCTGACCCGACGCGCGGCTCCGGCCGGGTTCTCCGGCGGCGTCATGCAACGAATCCGCGCCGAAGCAGGCCGCGACCCGCAACGGGCGCCGTCGGCCCGATTCCTCGGGCTACCCGGCCTCCGCATCAGTTTTCCGAGGGCCTTGGCGGCATGCGCGTGCGCGGCCGCCGTGCTGGTCGCACTGGTGGTTCCGGGCTGGCACACGCGCCGCCAAGAGGCATCGGTCGCGATGCAAACCGCGGAACGCGAGCTGGCCGAGGTACTGCAACTGACCGGGCTCGGCTGGGTTCGCGCCCAGGAGGCGGCATTCTCGCCGTTACAGGACAAGGACAATGACTAGACCCGCATTTCTTCGAACCGCAACGCTCGCGCTCCTGGCGTTCTTCGCCAGCGGCAGTTCCATGGGGATTCGGGCGCAGGACGTTCCGGCCGAGGGCGCCGCTCTCGAATTCGCCGATCTCGAGAGCAAGGCCGACGAGGTGGTCAAGGTCAACCTATGGGGCCGCCCGCTAGATCAGGCCAAGAAGCTGGTGGGTTTGCGAAAGAACATCACCAGCTCTGTCCGCAGCTTCATGAACGGACTCACGGCGGTGTACCGCCGTACCTACCGCTTCCGGCGCGACCCGCCGAGCGAGGACGATGTGGCGCCCGTGCACAGGCAGCTAGCCGAGGACGGGTGGGTGCCGATGATCGAGACCGCGGACCGCCAGAAGCCGGAATCGCTTTCGGTCTACTCCTATTCCGAAGACGAGCGGGTTGCGGGCATGACGGTGGTCACCAGGGAGGCGAACGAAGTGACGGTCGTCAAGATCCTTGGCCCCGTGGATTTCGAGGCGCTCTCGGAAATCGGTAGCGGGCTGGGCCTGCCCGTGATGAACGTCGCAACCACGGACATCAAGAAGCCGGCCGCAGCCGCCCAGCCGAGATAGGCTTCACTCGAGGGTTTCACCTTCGGGGCTGAGCTGGCGAACTTCGCCGAATCCCAATTCCCGCACGCCCGCTTCGATTTCGTCGAGATCGCCAACGACGACCCAAACCATCCGGTCGGGATCCACGATGGCCTGAGCGGCCCGGTTGATGTCGGCAAGATCGAGTCCCCGGACCTTGTCGGCGTACGTGGCGAAGTAGTCGTCGGGCAACTCGTACGTCAGGATGTCCAGCAGCGCTCCCAGAACGGCGCCCTTGGTCTCGTACTGGCCAGGCAGCCGCAGGGTCCGGTTGCGCTGCGCCTTGAGCAATTCGTCCTCCTGGGGCGGGCGATCGCCGAGAATGTCCCGGAGTTCGCGGTCGATCTCGACCATGGACTCCTTGGTCTTGTCGGTCTGCACGGGCGCGTAAGCCATGAACATCCGCGGTCCCCTGGCATCAGGGAAGGTGCTCCGGGCACCGTAGCTCCAGTGCTTGTCCTCTCGCAGGTTCATGTTGATGCGCGAGGTGAAGCTCCCTCCCAGGATGGAGTTCATGGTCTCGATCGCGATCTCGTCGGGGTTGTTGGTTGGCGGCGCCGGGAGACCGGCAATGATGACGGACTGTAGCGCGCCGGGCTTGTCAACCAGGTAAACCGTCCGCTCGTCCGCCGCAGTTGCGGCGGGCACCTCGACGGCGCGCAGGTCACCCTCGCCGGACCAGGCCCCGAACCGCTCCTCGAGGATCGGCAGAAGCGTCTTCAGCGGCACGTCCCCGACGACCACGAGGGTGGCGTTGTCGGGCCGGTACCACTTGCGATGGAACGCCACGACATCGGCCCGCCCAAGCGAGCCGACCGATTGGATGGTCCCGCTGCCCGTCATGGGCATGCTGTACGCATGCTCGGAGCCGAACACGAGGCCCGGGAGCAGCCGCAAGGCTGCGGTGAACGGCTCGGACATCTCCTGCTGGATTCCGGCCACCTGGAGCCGCTTGAGGCGGTCGAACTCTTGCTGCGGAAAGGAAGGGCGCATGACGACGTCGGCGTACAGGTCTAGCGACTCCGACAGGTTCTCCGAGAGCGCCGAGAGCGAGACCGTAGCGATGTCAAGCCCGGCCGAAGCACGGAGCCGCGCTCCGAGCCGTGCGGTCTCGTCGCTGATCTCCAGCGAACTGCGACCTTCAGTGCCTTCGTCGAGCATCTCGGCGGTCATCTTCGCCAAGCCCGCGATGCCGTTGTGATCAGAGACATAGCCGGCATTGACGATCAGGGACATTTCGACGGTTGGCACTGATCGCCTGGAGGCGTGGACCACGCGCAGCCCGTTGGAGAGCTTGGCTTCCAGAGTGTCGGGGAAAGTGAATTCCGGGAAGCCCTCGGACACTGGAAGCCCCGACCGGTCGACGCGGCTCTCCGAGACGGTCCGTTCCGGAACGGGGTGGATCTCTAGCACGTACACGCCGTCCGAGAGGTACTCCGCGGCGACTGCGCGGATATCTTCGGCCGTTGCCTCGGCAACCCACCTAAGTGCCTTCTTGTAGTGCGCGGGATCGCCAGCGTAGATCTGGTTGCGAGCCAGGATGTCGGACTTTCCGCCGAATCCCCCGATCCGTTCGATCCCGCGGATGAAGCGCGCCTTGTAGGCGGTCTGGACGCGCGCGAGTTCCTCCTCGGTCGGCCCGTCCCGGAGGAACTTTCCCAGTTCCTCGTCCAGCGCGGCTTCAACCGCCGCCAGGTCCCCACCGGGCTGCGCCGTCCCCTGGATCACGAACTGCCCGGCAATCTCGCGAGCGTAAACGTACGCGCTCGCGCTGGTCGCGATCTGATCCTCGTAAACCAGGCGCTTGAACAGCCTCGAACTCTTGCCGCTGGCGAGCACGTCGCTGGCGAGATCCAGCAGCGTCGACTCGCGGGTGGACCACTGCGGAGTGTTCCAGACCTTCATCACGCGGGCTTGTGGGACGCGATCCTCGACAGTCTGGCGCTGCTCTCCGGTACGCCGCGCGATCCATGCGGTGTGCCGGGCCACGGGAGGGCCGCCCGGAATGCTGCCGAAATGCTTCTTGACGCGCTCGTGCGCCTCGTCCGGCGAGATGTCGCCGGCAATTGAGATCACGGCATTCGCCGCGCCGTAGTAGGTCTTGAACCATTCATGAACATCTTCCAGCGACGCCGCGTCGAGATCCTCCATTTCCCCGATAACGGTCCACGAATACGGATGCCCGTGGGGATAGGTGCCCTTGGTCATCAGCTCGTAGCCGATCGCGTAGGGCTGGTTCTCGCCCTGGCGCTTCTCGTTCTGGACGACCCCGCGCTGCTCGTCCAGCTTGGCCTGGTCGACCGCGCCGAGCATGTGGCCCATGCGGTCGGACTCCATCCACAGCGCGAGGTCCAGGGCGGGCTTGGGCACGTTCTGGAAGTAGTTGGTGCGGTCCTGGTTGGTCGTCCCGTTCAGGTTCGTCGCACCGACCCGCTCCATCGCCTGGAAGTAATCGTCGTTGAAGTGCTCCGAACCGTTGAACATCAAATGCTCGAACAGGTGCGCGAAGCCCGTCTTGCCGGGTTTCTCGTTCTTGGAGCCCACGTGATACCAGACGTTGACGGAGACGATCGGGGCCTTGCGGTCCTCGTGGACTAGAAGGGTCAGGCCGTTGTCGAGAACGAATTTCTCGTAGGCAATGTCGATCTCGGCCACGAGCGGGACTGCCAACGCGCCAGTCAGGCACGCGACCACTAGCGGCTGGATGAGGCTGAACTTGAAGGGGATTGCGATTTCCATGATGATCAGTGCGCGGGAAGCCACTCAAGAGAGCTGCAGCCCGGCCATGCCGAACCGCCCCGCACCAACGCTCCTAGGCTCAAGTATTGCACGCGTTTTCGGGCCTGCGGGGCTAGCCGAAACTGCGCGCAGGTGCAGAGACCACGATGCCTGGGCTAGCCCTCGACCTGATAATTCGGGGCCTCGGTCGTGATCAACACGTCGTGCACGTGAGCCTCGCGCAGGCCGGCCGGCGAGATCCGCACGAACCGGGTGTCGGTCCGCATTGCGTCGATCGTGCCGCAGCCGCAGTACCCCATCCCGGCGCGTAGGCCGCCGACCAATTGATGCACCAGGTCCCCCAACGGGCCCTTGTGCGGCACCCGGCCCTCGACGCCTTCCGGCACAAGCTTGCCGTGCTGGTCGCCTTGCTCGTACCGGTCGCTGCCCTGGCTCATGGCTCCGAGCGAGCCCATCCCTCGGTAGGTCTTGTAGGTGCGACCCTGGTACAGCACCGTCCTTCCGGGGCTCTCCTCCGTCCCGGCCAGCAGCCCTCCAACCATGACGCAGTGAGCGCCCGCCGCGATCGCCTTCGAGATGTCGCCGGAATACTTGATCCCGCCGTCCGAGATGACCGGGACCCCGCTACCTTCTGCCGCCTTGACGCATTCGGAAACCGCCGTGATCTGGGGCACTCCAGCACCGGATACGATCCTTGTCGTGCAAATCGAGCCGGGACCGATGCCGACCTTGACGCCGTCGACGCCAATCCTGATCAGGTCGCGGGTCGCTTCGGCGGTCGCCACGTTGCCGGCCACAAGCTGAACATCCGGAAGCGCCTCCCGCAAGGCTCTCACAGCCTCCTCGACCCGGCTCGAGTGGCCGTGAGCCGTGTCCACAACGACGACGTCGACGTTCTTGGCGCAAAGCGCCTGGGCGCGTTCCAGGTAGTCCCCCTTCGCCCCGACAGCCGCTGCGACACGGAGCCTGCCTCGGTCATCCTTGGCCGCATTGGGGAATCGGCGCTTTTTCTGGATGTCCTTGACTGTTATCAGACCCTTTAGAACCATGTTCGGCCCGACAACCAGGAGCTTCTCGATCCGATGCTGGTGGAGCAGCTTTTCCGCCTCTTCGAGCGTGGTACCAACCGGCACCGTGATCAGGTTGTCCTTGGTCATCACTTCCTGGACACGCAGGTCGTGGCGATGTTCGAAACGCAGGTCGCGATTCGTAAGGATGCCGACCAACTTGTTGCCCTTGGTTACCGGCACACCGGAAATCCGGTATCTCGACATCAGCTCAAGCGCGTCGCTGATGCGGGCTTTCGGGGACACCGTGATCGGGTCGACGATCATGCCCGACTCGCTGCGCTTGACGCGATCCACCTCCTCTGCCTGCCGCTCGATCGTCATGTTGCGGTGAACGACCGCCAAGCCACCGTGCCGGGCAAGGGCGATCGCCAGCCTGGACTCGCTCACCGTGTCCATCGCAGCGCTCAGAATCGGAATGTTGATGGCTACGCTGCGGGTGACTTGGGTACGCGTATCAACCTCGCTCGGAAGGACCTCGCTGCGGGCCGGAAGCAGCAGAACGTCATCGAAGGTGAGCGCAAGAGGCAGCGATTCTGTGACCATGCACCATTCTAGCTTGCGGCGTTCAGCGAACAAGCCAGTACAGGGCCAGCTCGCTGACCGGCCAAGGTCCCACTCAGGCGCATTCGGAACGGTTTGCCACAATGGGTCCCATGATCCGGAACTTTGCTTGCCGAGGCGGGCACCGTCTCCTGCTCGTTTGCGCCCTGCTGTTGCCGTTTGCCGACGCGATTGCCGAAACAACAAGGATCGGCTTCATCGGCCTGCGGCACGGTCATAGCTGGCGTCAACTCCAGGACATTTCAGGCATCACCGAAGCCGAGTTCGTCGGCGTGGCCGAATCCATCCCGGAACTTGTCAAGGCGGCGAAGGAAGTCCAGCCAGACGCATATTACGCTTCCGACTACCGCAACTTCGTCAAAGAGCGACAGCCCGAAATCGTCTGGGCATTCGTCGAAAACAACCGTCATCTGGAGATTGTCGAGTTTCTGGCCCCTCTCGGCGTCCACGTGATTTTCGAGAAGCCGCTGGCGGGATCCTACCGGGATGCAGTGCGAATTCAGGAAATCGCCCGCAAGCACGGCATCAAGGTGATGACGAACTACCAGATGGCTTGGCTGCCATCCAATCAAGCGATGCGGCGGTTGGCGTCGGAAGGCAAGGTCGGCAGGATCTGGAGGCTACATGGCGTCGTCGGCAACGGCGGGCCGTCGCCGCGGAACGCCACCAGCAAGGTCTTCTTCGACTGGCTGACCGATCCCGACGCCAACGGGGGCGGCGCGTTGGTCGACTTCGGAATCTACAACGCGATCTGGGCAGTCTGGCATCTCGGGTTGCCGGAGCGTGTCTACGCATCCATCCACCAGTTGCAGCCGGAGCGGTTCCCCAAAGTGGACGACAACGCCGTGCTGGTCCTCTCCTACCCGAACCATGTCGGAGTGTTCGAAGCCAGTTGGAACCTGCCACGCGGCTTCCGGCAATTGGAGATCTTCGGCGACCAGGGTAGTCTCTTTGTGACCCGAGACCAGGTCGCTTTCGGCGACGGGCGCAAGGCTCCGGTCCCGATGGAACTCAGCCAACCTGATGCGGCTGCGAGCAACCCGGTCCGGTACATGATCGATCGGGTGAGCCGCGACAAGCCGCTCGAGCACATCGTGGCCCTCGACATCAATGTCGACGCGGTCCAAATCCTCGAAGCCGCCAAGGTCTCGGCGAAGGCCGGCCGGGAAGTGCCACTTCCGCTGCCGCGGCCATGACTCCGGGGTAGTGCTTCGCCGCTTGCCTGGGCCTTTCGGGCACTTCTCGGAGACGGCAGGTCGCGGGCCCTATTCGTCTGGCGACGTTTCGGCCGCTACCCGCGCCTCGTAGGCGCTTAGCCGGTCGCGCAGTTCCGCCACGATCTCGGGATGCTCCTCGGCAACGTTGTAGCGTTCGGAGGAATCGATGTCGAGTTGGAAGAGCTCGTCCCCGTCCACCGTCCGCAGCTTCCACGGTCCGACCCGGATGCCCTGCGCTCGCGAACCGTGGTGATAGATGAAGTCTCGGCGCGGAGACTGATTGACGCCACCCTCCCAGAACTCTGTCATGTCATGCCCGTCTCCTCCGGGCGGCGGCTCCGCCCCGCCGACCGAGAGCAGCGTCTGGTATATGTCCAGCGTCGCGCCCATCTCGGCGGACACGCTGCCGGCGGGCACCCTCCCGGGCCACCTGACGATGAACGGCACCCGGACGCCGCCCTCATAAGTCGTGTGCTTGGCGCCCCGCAACGGTCCGGGCGAACCCGCGTGCCAGGGCCTGACGCCGCCCGACAGCATGCGGCCCGGCAGGTTCAGCCATGGCCCGTTGTCGCTGGTGAAGATCACGATCGTGTCCTCCCGCTTGCCGCTTTCCCCCAGGGCCCGCAGGATTTCGCCCGCGGACCAATCGATCGCTTCGATCACGTCGCCGTACAGACCGGCCCGCGATGTTCCGCGGAACACCCCGGCTGTGCGGAGCGGCAGGTGCGGCATGCTGTAGGCCAGGTACACGAAGAAGGGTTCGCCGGACTCCTCGCGGATGAACTTCACCACCTCGTCCGTGTACCGGATCGTCAATTGGTCTTGATCGACCGGATGCTCGACCTTCTCGGCATTGCGGTAGAGCCAGAGGGGCTCGTCAGTCTGCACCCATGGCTTGATCATGTCGTTGGAGTACGGAAGCCCGAACCACTCGTCGAACCCCTTTCCGACCGGCAAGTACTCTTCTCGCGCATACCCGAGATGCCACTTGCCTGCCATCGCCGTGCGGTAACCCGCCGACCGCAGACCCTGCGCCAGGGTCGTCAGGTCGGACGGAATTCCTCCGTCACCGCCAACGCTCGTGCGGCCGACGGCCGTGCGGCTCGGGTAGCGGCCCAGCAACAGTTGCGTCCGTGCCGGAACGCAGGACGGAGCGGAATAGAACGACGTCATTCGTAACCCCTCCGCCGCCAAGCTATCGAGGTTTGGGGTGCGGATCGTCGGATTCCCGTAGCTTCCCAGGTCGCCGTAGCCCAGGTCGTCCGCAAACATCAGGACGATGTTCGGAGCGGACCACCCGAGAGTGGTGCCGCCCATCAACAGCCAGATCAGGGACAAGAGAGTAGGACGCATCAACGCCATTATCGCGTCTCGGCCCCCCGTCTGGACGGTCTTGTCAGAATCCACCCGACTCCGATCTCACGATCAGGCACATCGAAACGGGTTCGAGGGACGCAGGCGAGCGAGGCGCCGAACTCGACCGTACCGCGTTTCTCGGGCAGTGATCGGAGTTTCCGTCCGGTCCGCCGGACGCCGCTACGAGGGAGTCGCCAGGACATTGTCGATCAGCCGGGTCTTGCCGAGAAAAGCGGCCGCGGCGATACGGACCGGGCCAGTGACGCGCTCGACCGGCTTGAGCGTGTCCGGGTCCACGATTTCGAAGTAGTCGAGCCGGATTAACGGTTCCCGATCCAGGACGGCCCCGGCATTGTCACGAAGCACGGCCGCACAGGACTCGCCTTGCTGGATTGCTTGCCGCGCTGCCCTCAGCGAGCGCGCGAGCGCCGGGGCGGACGCCCTCTCGTCCGCATTGAGGTGGGCGTTCCTCGAACTGATGGCAAGACCGTCCGGCTCCCGGACGGTTTCCACGCCGACGATCCGAACCGGCAGGTTCGCATCCTCCACGATGCGCCGCACTATGACGAGCTGCTGATAGTCCTTCTCGCCAAAACAAGCGAAATCGGGTTGCACGATGTTCAGGAGCTTCATTACAACCGTGGCCACGCCGAGAAAGTGACCCGGGCGACTCGCGCCGCAAAGACCGTCGGCGAGGCCTTCGATCTCGACGGTCATGACCGGAGGGCGCGGATACATCTCGTCCTGAGAAGGGGCGAACACCACGTCGACGCCGTGCCGGTCGCAGATCTGAAGGTCAGATTCAAGATCCCTCGGATACTTCCTCAAGTCATCCTGCCGGTCGAACTGCAGCGGATTGACGAAGAGCGTGGCAACAAGCAGGTCACAATCGGGCCGCGCCCGGTCGAACAGAGCCGTGTGCCCGGCGTGCAGCGCGCCCATGGTCGGCACGCATCCGACCCGCAGCCCGGCCAGCTTGGCGCGGCTGACTCGTTCCCGGAGAGCGGCAATGGCCGCTATGCACTCCGTGGCCATTCGCCTCAGTCTGGATAGCTGCCGCTCAAGGACCGCTTGCGGACGGGCGGGAAGGCGCCGTCACGGACCTCGCGGACATAGTCCTCGGCCGCCGCCGTCATCTGCCGCCCCAGATCGGCGTACTGCTTGACGAACTTGGGCACGAACTCGTCGTACAGCCCGAACGCGTCGTGGCTGACCAGGACCTGCCCGTCGCAGTGCGGTCCCGCGCCGATGCCAATCGTGGGGATATCGAGCAACTCCGTGGCCTCCAATGCCACGGCCTCGGGAATTGATTCCAGCACGATCGCGAACGCGCCCGCGGCCTGTAACGCCTGAGCGCTCTCGAGAAGCTTGCGAGCCTCGGTGGCGCTCTTGGCCTGCTTGCGGAACCCTCCGAGCTGGTGCACGGATTGCGGTGTCAATCCCAGGTGGCCCATGACGGGAATGCCCGCTTCCACCAGCCGCTGGCAGACCTCGAGCACGGAGTGGCCGCCCTCGATCTTGACCGCCTGCGCGCCGGCCTCGCGCACTAGGCGCCCGGCGGCCCGGACGGCGTCGGGAACCCCGGTGTGGCAGCTCAGGAACGGCATGTCGGCAACGACAAGCGCCCTGGAAACACCGCGCGAAACAGCTGCCGTGTGATGCACCATCGCGTCCACCGTGACCGGTAGGGTGTTGTCGTGCCCGAGCACCACCATGCCGAGAGAATCCCCGACCAGAAGCACATCGACACCCGCGCGGTCCAGCAGACGCGCCATGGTGAAGTCGTACGCCGTGAGCATGGCGATGCGCTCGCCCTGCCGCTTCATGCGAATCAAGTCCGTCGTTCGAACGGACCGCTCAAAATCCCGCACCCTAGTGTTCCCCATCCAGCAAGGCTTGCAATGCCGCCACCGCTTCAGGCTCCAGCCCGCGACGAATCGCCAGCGGCAACAGGTATCGAGCGAGTTGCCGGTACAAGGCTTGCTCCGTGCCGAAGCTCCCGTCCATTGCGTCCAAGTGACGCCGGACCGTACCTGCGTCGCCTCTGGCGATCGGGCCGGTCAGCGCTTGCACCGAACTCATTGTAAACGCATTCTCCATGCTTGCCTCCATCAACGGGCGCAAGGCGCGGCGAGCTTCAGCCCGAGAGGCGCCCGCCGATTCCATCAGGCACGTCGCCGCGGCGACCAGGCCCACTGCGAAGTTGCTCGCGAAAACAGCGGCGGCGTGATACAGCGGCAGCCGGTCCTCCGAGACGCTCAAGGTCGTTCCGCCGAGCGATTGCGCCAGCGATCGGCACCACGAGAGTGCCTCCTCACCGCGACCGCAAACGCCGAACGTGGACCCTGGCAGCAACTGCACTCCGGACCGGGCGTCGGGCACCGTCTGCAGGGGATGGAACGTGGCGCAAGCAGTGCCGCGCTCCGGCAACGGACTCAAGTCCGACGGGCCGAGGGCTCCGCACGTCTGCACTACTACCCGGGGAGGTCGTTTGGCGAGCTGTCCAGCAACGGACGGAACGGCCCGGTCGGGCACGGCAACGACGACGCAATCGCTGCGGTTCGCGAGCTCCTCCAGAGTCGCGGCCCGCGCTGGTGGGCCGATGAACTCGACAGCCTCGTCCGGGCGGCCCCGCGACGCGACCAGGATCATGAACTTCGGAGCCAGCAACCGGCCCAGCGCCTGACCGACGCTGCCAGCGCCGACGATCCCCAACGTTGCCGTGCGAGCCATCTTCGGTTGTCGCGGCGCGCCCTTGCCAATTGACCTCGCCCGAACCCGCTGAATCCCGAGAGCGGCTAGACGCCAGCCCGCTGGGGACGGTTCTCCCGAAGGTAGTTCACGATCGACTCCAGGGAGACGCCGGTCTGAAATATCCTGGCGACGCCAAGGTCCTCAAGCACCGGCACGTCCGCGTCCGGAATGATGCCGCCGACCACGAGCCGGATATCGGCCCCGCCCGCCTGCTTCAGCAAGTCGAGCACGCGCGGGACGATCGCCATGTGCGCCCCGGAAAGAATCGAAAGGCCGATGAACTCCACATCCTCCTGGATCGCCGCGTTGACAATCTGCTCGGGCGACTGCCGCAACCCGGCGTAAACAACCTCCATGCCGGCGTCGCGCAACGCCCGGGCAATGACCTTGGCCCCACGGTCATGGCCGTCGAGGCCGGGCTTGGCCACGAGCACCCGTATGGGCGGCGCTGGCGAGGGTTCGGACACTCGGTCCCATCCTACCAGCGCAATGTCAAGGACATCTTGAGCGGGAACCATGTCCGAAGTCTCCACCCGCCGGGCGGCCCGCAAGAAATCAGGCCCCTGGCAGACGGCGGCAGGATAGGGGGTCATGGCACCATCGAACGTTGTTCTTGCCACGCTCCATAGCGATAGATCACTCGGAGAGCGTCAAGGGCGTCACTGGGCTTGCCAACCAGGTCATCTTCGTCTGGTTCGAATTCACCATGGCAAGGGCTCCCCTAATCCGGCTTGGGCCGAGTTAGCCAGCACAATCTTTGGAAATCGACCCTTTTGCAAGATCCCGAAGGAAGACGGATTTTGTACGAGGCTCACTACATTAGATCGGATCATCCGAGTTAAGCCCAGGCCGCCGTCATCCAGTAAGCAACCCACCCCCGAACAACATGCGAACGAACGGTCAGTGCATATCTGGAAACATGGTTGGCGGATGCTTGACGTGCGACGTCAAACAGATCGTCTCGACCGCCCCTTTCCGCCAACACCCCAACCGAACTGCAAGTCGCGGCGCGGTTGTTTCCGTCACTGGCACCTTGGCTCTTCCAAGGTGCAGCCCCTCAAGTCATTCCCGGCTCTGCCGCTAGCCCTTCGCCTCAGATGCAGAGACGATATCCTGAAGAGGCACCTTGGGGAGGCCTATCGGGCTTGCGGTGAGGCGACATATGATCGATTGCGTCCTACGCCAATTACGATTGTTCAGCTTCCGCAGCTTCGCGTTTGCGGACGTGGATTTTGAGAATCCCACGTTTGTCGTCGGGCGAAACGGATCGGGCAAGAGCAACTTCACCGATGCTCTCGCGTTCCTCTCAGCGGCCATGACATCCCCCCTGCAGGCTGTGATTGAGCGGCGTGGAGGATTCTCCGCAGCGTCCCATCGGAGTTCGGCAAGAGGCCGTCCAGCCAACCTAGCGCTCGCGGTGAACTTGCAGAATCCGGACGAAAATACGGACAGCGCTCGATACTGGATCGATCTGCGCCCCCGCAGAGGCAATGACTTCGAGGTTGCCTACGAGCATTGTGTCGCTGTTCGGTCCGATGGAAGGGAGGATTCGTTCGTTCGCAAGACCTCCAAGGGAACGACACTTTGGCGCAGCAGCATTGATGCACTTCAACCCGCTATCGAACCGCGAGCCTTGGCGCTGCCTCTAGTTGGCGGAGACAAGCGATTCTCGGCGATGTTTCGTTTTCTGGCCGGAATGCGGACTTACCGAATTGAGCCGGCAGCGCTACGCGCAATGCAGGACCCGGACGGTGGTTCGGGTCTGCGGTCGGATGGGCGAAATGCTGCCAGCGTGCTGCGTGAAATCCACCGCAAGTCTCCGGAGGAGGATTGGAACCGGATCTGCGAGTTGCTTGAGAGTGTTGTTCCTGGAACGGTTGCGGTCCGGCCGAAGAAGCACGGCAACAAGCTGACCCTAGAGTTCATGCAGACCCGGGAAGGGGCGGAGCCCGTCAAGTTCGAAGCCTTTAGCATGTCCGATGGTACGCTGCGTGTGCTGGGGCTGATCACGGCCGTGTTCCAGCGCCCAAAGCCGTCGCTTCTGGTCATTGAGGAACCGGAGGCATCGATTCACCCGGGAGCGCTAGGTGCAATCCTCGACGTGCTGCGGCTTGCCAGCCGTTCCATGCAGGTCGTCGTGACAACACATAGTCCAGACGTTCTCGACGCGAAGTGGATCGAGGATCGACACTTGCGTATCCTATCGTGGGATCACGGCTTCAGTCGTATCAACCGCGTTTCGAAAGCAGCGCAGACAGCCCTGGAACAGCGCATTATGGGCGCAGGGGAGTTGCTCCGATCGAACGCCCTGACACCCGAACAGCCGGCGACCGGGAATGAGCACTAGGGCTGCTCTTGCTTGGTTACAACTCGAATTGACCATCCAGCCGATTGTGGAGGGCCATGGCGATGTGGCCGCGGTTCCCGTCCTCCTTCGCCGTTTCGTCGCGGAAGCACAAGTGTGGCCTGTGCGAATCGGCAGGCCAATTCGACAGCCACGCGGTCAACTCGTTGGCGAAGCCGGAGTGAAGAGAGTGGTACGACTCGCGTGCGTGCAACCGAACTGCGGTGCGGTCCTAATGCTGTTTGATGGCGACTCTGACTGTCCTGCCGAACTGGGGCCGATCGTGCATCGATGGGCGACCGCGGCGGCAGGCGGAGTGCCATGCGGTGTAGTTCTGGCTCACCGAGAATTCGAAGCGTGGTTTCTCGCGGCGATCGAATCGTTGCGCGGTCGTCGCGGCATCAGGCTCGAAGCAGAGACTCATCCCGACCCCGAGAACCCGCGGGGTGCGAAAGAGCAATTGGAATTGCGAATGCACCGTGGTGCGAGCTACATGGAAACTGCGGACCAACCGGCGTTTAGTGAGCAGTTTTCGCTTTCGGTTGCCTATCGTCATTCGCGTTCGTTCCGCAAGCTTGCCAACTCGTTCGGAAATCTGGTCCAGTCCATGGGGCATGACATCGATGCGTGGCCACCAGCCACATGGACAGCAGGTGTCTGATGCGGGCAATCACCACATAGAGCCGAACAGACCGCGCCGTCGTTTAGGCATAAGCCCCTTTCCCATCGTTTAGGAATGAGACTTCAAGGGCGCCTTTGGGAAGAGTGGAATTCCCGACTCCTCGCGTTTCCAGTTCAGCTTCGTCCTCCGGCAGGCAGACCGCGTGGAAGCGGACCGTGGTTGACGGAATGTCGCTCCCGCACTGCTGGTTCGTGCAGAATGCCAGAAATGCGGTTCCTTCAAGGCCGAAAGCCGGGAGGGGAAGCCCGATCTTCGGTGCATAGGCGAGACAGATTGCGAATGGATTTCGAATCGCGGACTGCAGCCGCAATGGAACCATTCTCGCCAAGTGACTCCTTCAGGCGTCGCGCAAACGGCCCGAATTGTGTCGACTGTGTCCCATCGCTAGTTCAGCCGTACCCCCGCACACCACGATGTGGATCGGCCGCAGGTGTGAAACCATCTGACCGTCCGGTGCGCCATGCCTAGTTGATACAATGGCCGTTGTTCTCGGCTAAGGTATTGCAATCGAACAGAATGAGCGTGCGAACACCCTTCTTGCGAGTCGCGGCCCTTTCATCGGCAATAGCGCTAGGCGCGATCCCTTCGCCCGCTTCCGAAAACACTTGGGCATCCTGGCGGGGCGTTGATGAGACCGGCGTATCAGCCGATACGGGCCTGCCCGAAAGCTGGTCGCCAGAAGGCGAGAACCTCCTCTGGAAAGCGCCCTACGGCGGTCGGTCGGCACCGGTCGTGATCGACGGACGGGTCTGCGTGATCCGGCTCGCTGAGCCCGACTCCACAGACCGCTGGCAAGAGCAGATCGCGTGTCTGGACGCGGAGTCCGGAAAGCTGGCTTGGGAGTATCGCTACAACGTATTCCAGACGGACATTCCGCACCATCGGGTGGGCTGGGCCAGCTTGGTCGCCGATCCGGAAACCGGCAATGTCTTCGCCCACGGCGTGGAGGGCATGGTGATCGCGTTCGATCCCGCCGGGGAGATCGTCTGGAAACGCTCGACCTCTGAGGAAATCGGCCGCATCTCCGGATTCGGCGGGCGGACAGCCACGCCCCTGCTTGACGGCAACCTGCTGGTCGTGAGTTTCCTGTCGGCGGGCTGGGGATCGACGTTCATTCCGCGGCACCGGTTCTACGCCCTCGACAAGCGCACGGGCGAAACAGTCTGGCTGTCAACGCCGGGCAACGCGCCCTACGACACCACTTACACGGTCCCCGTCGTGACGGAGATCGACGGCCAGCGGCTCCTGATCACGGGCAACGGCGACGGCGGCATCTACGCCATGCAGATCTCGACCGGACTCAAGGCCTGGGCGTTCCCGCTCTCCAAGCGGGGGATCAACTCGTCGGTGGTGGTGGACGGGAATATCGTCTATGCCTCTCATAGCGAGGAGAATGTCGACCAAAGCACGGCGATGGGGCGAGTGGTGGCGCTCGATGGGACCCAAGTCACAGACGGCCAGCCGAAGCAACTCTGGATGGTTGACGGCTTCAAGGGCGGCTACGCCTCGCCGACGATCCTGGACGGCATCCTCTACCACGTCGACAATTCCGCCAATCTGGTCGCATTTGATGGAGCCGACGGCCAGCAACTGTGGAAGGTGAACCTGGGCATCGCCCAACGTGCCTCCCCGGTGATCGGCGACGGCAAGCTTTACGTGTCCGACGTTGACGGCAAGCTGCACATCTTGCGACTGGCCGGGCGCGGGGAGCCCGAAACGACCGATGTCGACGAATTCAAGAACGCGGACGGAAGCGCCACCCAGATCAACGGGTCGCCAGCGATCGCGGGCGGTCGCGTGTACTTCATCACCAACAACATGCTTTACTGCATCGCCGGTCCGCAGGCGCGCGGTTCGGGGCGCGAGGTCTCGTCCGCCCCTGCCGCCACGGCACCGGCCAACGCCGAGGCGACGCATCTGCAGGTCGTGCCGGGGGAGATCAATCTGGCGCCCGGGGGCAAGGCGCGGTTCGCGGCGCGGCTGTTCGATGCCAAGGGCCGCTTGATGGGGGAGCGCGAAGCGACATGGTCGATCGAGGGCGCCCTGAATGGCGAACTGAACTCGAACGGGGAGTTCACCGCGGGAAGCCAGTTCCCGCAAGGTGGCCATGTGACGGCCACGGTTGGCGGCTTGAAGGGCGTCGCGCGGGTGGCTGTTAAGGCCGGCGGCGGCTTCACCGAGGGCTTCGACCGGTACGAGAACGATTCCGTTCCGGAGGGTTGGTCGGCCGCGCAGGGACGCTTCAAGATCGTCGAGACGGAGGCCGGCAAGGTGCTCCAGAAACCTTCCGGCAACCCCCGTAGCTGGCGCACGACGGTCTACGTCGGCGACCCGCTGCAGAGCGGCTACGAGATCGAGGCCGAGATGATGTCCGGAGAGCAGCGGCGCCGTATGGCAGACATGGGCCTGGTTTCGCACCGCTACACGCTGGCAGTGATGGGAAATGCCCAGTCCGTGATGCTGCGCACATGGCTGTCCGAATTGGAGCGGTTCTCGAAGGAGGTGCCATTCGACTGGGATCCCGACCGCTGGTACCGCGTCAAGCTGCGCGTCGAGACCGGGGATGGTCCCGAGACAACGATTCGCGGAAAGGTCTGGCCCCGTGAGGAGGACGAGCCCGCGGAGTGGACAATCGAGGCGATTGACCACCTGGGCCACAAGCATGGAAGCCCGGGAATCTACGGCTACTCGTCTGCCGACATCCACTACGACAACCTGAAAGTCACGCCGTTCGGCGGCTGACCCCAACGCACCGGAGTACGAAATGCTTTTTCGCCAGAACTCGAGCCTTTGGCTCGCCATTGCCACGGCCCTCGTGTGCGTGTCGACCGCAGCGGGTGCCGACTGGCCGATGTGGGGTGCCAACGGATCCCGCAACATGGTTTCGGCCGAGACCGGCATCCCGCGCACTTGGGACATCAAGACCAAGGACAAGATCAAGTGGGTCGCGGAAATCGGGTCCCAGTCGTACGGCAACCCGGTTATCGCCGACGGAAAGGTGTTCCTGGGGACGAACAACGAATTGCTGCGCGACCCCGAGCAGGGCGGTGACCGCGGCGTGCTGATGGTTTTCCGCGAGGCCGACGGCGAGTTCCTCTGGCAGATGACCCACGAGAAGCTGGCTGCCGGGCGAGTGAACGACTGGCCGGAGCAGGGGGTGTGCTCTTCACCCGCGGTTGTTGACGGCATCGTGTACTACGTGTCAAACCGGGCGGAGGTCCTCGCTCTGGACGCGGAAGGCTTCCGGGACGGAGAGAACGACGGCCCCGTGCAGAACGAAGCGCACACCTCGGAAGCCGACGGGGACGTAGTCTGGGCCGTGGACATGTACAACGATCTGGGGGTATTCCCGCACAACATGGCGGCAACCTCACCCCTGGTCGTGGGCGACATGCTGTTTGTCAACACCTCGAACGGCGTTGACGAGAGTCACATCAATATCCCCTCGCCGCGCAGTCCCAGCTTCCTGGCGCTCAACAGACATACCGGGGAAATCCTATGGGAAGACAATTCGCCGGGCCGGAACATCCTGCATGGGCAATGGTCTTCCCCCGCCTACGGCGAGGCGGGTGGCAAGATGCAGGTCATATTCGCCGGCGGGGACGGCTGGTTGTACAGCTTCGTGCCGGAAACCGGGGACCTGATCTGGAAGTTCGACACGAACCCCAAGGACTCCGAGTGGAAGCAGGGACGCGGAGACCGCAACAACCTCATTGCGACGCCAGTAATCCTTGACGGAATTGTGTATATCGCGGTCGGCCAGGATCCCGAACACGGCGAAGGGGTCGGTCACCTGTGGGCCATCGACGCCAGCGGCGAAGGCGACGTGACCGAAAGCCATGTCGTGTGGCACCACCCGTTCCGACGGACCATATCGACAGTCGCGATCCACGACGGCATCGTGTACATCCCGAACTTCTCCGGTTTCTTCCACGCCCTCGATCGCGAGACAGGCAAACTCGTCTGGGAGTACGACATGCTGGCCGCGGTGTGGGGGTCGCCGTACGTCGTCGACGGCAAGGTCATGCTCGGGGACGAGGACGGCGACCTGACCGTTCTGAAGGCTGGACGCGAGATGGAAGTCCTGGCGGAGATCGGCTTCGGCAACGTGATCTACTCGACCCCGGTCGCGGCGAACGGGACGTTGTACGTCATGACCCGGTCCCACCTCTATGCGATCGCAGGCGACTGAGACGGAAACAATGGCTGACATCCAGGCACGCATAGATGCCGCCAGGCAGGCGCTGGACGCACAAGTCCGGGATGTGGTGGCGTGGCACTTCGACCCGGCCACCGGCTGCCCGTTCTGGCTGGAATTCGCGAGAGACCGGCTCGGCTGGGATCCGCGGGACCGCATCGGCGGCTTTGACGACTTGAGACTGCTGCCATCGTTCGAGGACGAGTGGCTCCGCGGAGGACCCGTCCGGCGGTGGGTCCCGAAGGGCCTTGCGGACAAGCCGGTATACGTGTTCGAGACGGGTGGCACGACAGGCGTTCCAAAATCGCGCATCAACGTCGAAGATTTCCGGATCGACTACGCCGAGTTTTCCAAGACGCTCCCGGACGAGTTCTTCCCTCCCGGTTCGGACTGGCTGCATCTCGGGCCGAGCGGTCCGAGACGCCTGCGCCTGGCGGTGGAGTTCCTCGCCCAGGTCCGCGGCGGAACATGCTTTTCGGTCGATCTCGACCCGCGCTGGGTTGTCAAGCTGCTCAAGCGGGGCCACTACGAGGAGGCCGAGCGCTACAAGCAACATTGCCTCGACCAGGCGCTCACGATTCTCAAGGCGCATCCAGGCGTTCGTTGCCTGTTCGCCACGCCAAAGCTGCTGGAAGGGCTGTGCGAGCGCACGTCGCTCAAGAAATACGGCATCTCGGGAGTGTTTTGCGGAGGCACGGAAATGACCCCCGAGTTCCACCGGTTCGCCCGTGAGGAATTGCTCGAGGGGGCATACTTCGCCGCAACCTACGGCAACACCCTGATGGGCCTGGCGTGCCACAAGCCCTTCGATCCGGCCGACAACTACGCGATCATCTACTACCCGCCACAGCCCAGGGCGGTCCTGGAGGTGTGCGATCCGGACAATCTGGAAGAGCCCGTGGGCTACGGCGAAACTGGGCGCACGGTGCTCACGACGCTGACCAAGGAATTCTTCATGCCGCGATTCCCGGAACGCGACAGTTGCGAACGAGAGCCACCGATCGAGCTGTATCCCTGGGACGGCGTCCGCAACGTGCGGCCGTATCAGGACCCGAAGAGCGGCGGCGTGACCGTCGGCGTCTATTGACGGCGGATCCGGAAGTTGGCCATGAAGGGGACGCATGCCGCACTACTTGCCGTTCTGGCCGGCCTGATCCCACTTTTGCCTGGTCTGTTGGCCGAAAGCCATCCCGAGGCGCAGGCAGTGAAGGACCTCGTAGCCGCTTATGCCGACGCTCGAGAAACACGGGATCCCGAGGCCGTGCGGTCGCTGTTCACGGATGATGCGGACCAGTTGGTCTCATCCGGCACATGGAGGCGGGGACGCGAGGCATTGGTCAGGGGCATGCTGGAGAGCTCCCGTCGCAATCCCGGGTCCCGCTCGCTTGCAGTGGAGACGGTGCGCTTCCCTGCTCCAGGCTCGGCCCTCGCTGACGCGCGGTACGTGATCAAGGGGCCGGAAGGCACCGAGGACCGGAAGATGTGGAGCACGTTTCTCTGTGTGCGAACCGCGGACGGCTGGCGGATTTCCGCTATCCGCAACATGCTCCCGGCACGCCGGTGAGGATCGCGAGTCGGGTCCCGACGCGTCCGCACCAGCAGGCGGCCCCATTCGTGGTCATGCGGGCGCTTCAGGCCGCTGAGCGTGACTGAGCCGGCCGAGTCGGCCCGGGGTGCAACAGTCATCGCCGCGAGATTGGTGTGGTATACTTTTCAAAGTAAGAATTCTTCTAGTAGGAATACCATGATGCGGATCACAGCAAAGGGACAGGTGACAATTCCACAAAGTCTGCGGCAGCGCCTCGGTCTGCTGCCCCATACCGAGGTCACGTTCGTGGAAGCCGATGGTGGTGCCCTGATCCGCCCCCGGCTCAGCAAGGCAAGACTGATCGAGCAGCGTCTGCGGAGAGCACGGGGCGTGGCGCCCGGCGGGCTGACCACGGATGAAGTCATGCAGCTCACTCGCGGAGAAGATTGAATTGATACTCGTCGATTCGAATGTCCTGCTCGATATCTTCTCCGACGACGCGACTTGGCGGCCATGGTCGGAAGCGGCACTGCACCGAGCAGTCGTTTCGAGCCAAGTTGGCATCAACCCGATGATCTACGCCGAAACCTCGCTCCGCTTCGACGATCCAGAGGTCTTGGACTGCCAGTTGGACTCATTGCTGGTTCAGCGTTTGCCACTCCCTTACGAAGCGGCATTTCGTGCGGGCCGGTCGTTTCTCGAGTACCGCCGCAACGGCGGCGCGAGGTCATCGCCGATGCCCGACTTCTATATCGGCGCGCATGCGGAACTGGATGGCCTCGGGATCCTCACCAGGGACGTCCGGCGTTTTCGTAGGTATTTCCCCTCGGTCAACTTGATTGCCCCGACGGGTTCGAACCAAGCCGATCAGACATAGCGGTTCAAGCCAGGGGAGCCCAGTCGGAGTCCGCGGCATGTCTAAGTTCCCAGGGACGAATCGAACGTTCACGCAGCACGAGGCAGATACGAATTGCGCAAGCCGTTCCACCCGAGTCGCGGCAGCAGGGGTGCAACCTCGCACGATTCAATGCGATTCGAAGATTTCCACCCGCGTCTGGATCTCTTCCCGCGGCAACAGTGAAGCGTGATGCGCCACGACTTGCCGCACGCGAGGGCGCCCTTCGCCAAATCCCGTCGCGGTCGGCGGGCCGTTCAGCACGAGCGGAACCATTTCGCGGCTGAATCGCTCGACGGGCGCGGGGTCGACGGCGCGCACGCCGATCCGCAACTGAACCTCCGGCGGATCAGGATTTGCGGTGGCAGCCGGACCGTGGCAGGCGTCCGCGCCCAGCACTTCCGCATGGATCTCGGCGAATTCTAGGCCGAGACCGTCAAGCCTGGCTCGTACCATCGCCTCGGCTGCTCGTGCCTTCTCAATGGCCTGCGGCCAGCTGTACACCAGCGTGCCGACCGCCTGATAGCCAGCCGCGTAGGTGATGGAGGTCTTGAGGGTCTCGGGCCGAGGACCTCCACAGATCCCCTCGACGGCAACGCGGTCCAGACCATCAGCTCGCAGGCTCAAGCTCGTGAAATCCGCCCGGCAATCCGGCGTGAGATAGGCCTTTGGGTCGCCGAGTTCGTAGAGCAATTGCTCCTTGATCGAAGCCACTGTGACTCGCCCGCCGGTGCCCGGATGCTTGGTGAGCACGAAGTCACCGGTCTCCTGGGCCTCGACGATCGGAAATCCGATGTTCGCCATGTCGGGGATCGACTGCCAGTCGAGCGAGCAATTGCCGCCCGTGCATTGCGCCCCGCATTCGATGATGTGCCCGGCGATCGTGCCTGCCGCCAAGCGGTTCCAGTCACGCTCGCACCAACCGAACTCGTGAATCATCGGCGCCAAGGTCAGGGCGGTGTCCGTCGACCGACCCGCGATCACGATCTGTGCTCCCGCCGCGAGCGCCTTGGCCAACGGAAAACCCCCGAGATACACGTTCGCGCTCAGGACTTCGGAGCGGATTTCTCCAATGCCGCGCCCCGTGTCAAGGTCGTCGAAGGGAATGCCCCTGGCAATCATTTCGTCGATACGGTCGCTGATATCGTCGCCCACGACGACCGCGACCTTGAGGCCGCGGATTCCAGTCCGCTCCGCGCCGGCCACGATGGCCCGGGCGCACGCCGCGGGATTGACTCCGCCGGCGTTCGTCACGATCCTGACGCCGCCGGAGAGCAGCCGGGGCATCAGCGAGACAGCTAACTCGACGACGTCGGTGGCGTACCCCTTGTCGGGGTCACGACGCCTCTGCTTCTCCAATATCGACATCGTGACCTCCGCCAGGTAGTCCAGCACGAGGTAGTCGATCGGGCCGTCCTCCACCAGGCGGCGCGGCGCTTCGAGCCAATCCCCCCAGAAGCCCTGCCCGTTTGCAATGCGTATCACGTCGGTCATTCGGAGCCTACCAGAACCGGGGCCATGGCACCGTTAGGGAGTCCCTGGTGAGTTGGCCGAGAGCGATGGTGAACCCATCCGATCCCCAATGGACTGTTTTCGCAACGGGCTTCTTCAAGTACTTCGGACTCGCCATGACGATGGTGTACGTATACACGAAACGGAGCAGTCACGTAGCCCCAACTCACAATGAGCATGCCGTAGCGGAATTGAATCGTGGCCGAGCAGCCTGCTTCAGTGCCGCAAGCGACCGTTGCCGCGGGCAGCGAGCATGCGCTTCCTGCTTTCGCGTCGACTCTCGACCACCCCCTCCAGGTGCTTGATCAACAGGTCCACACGCTCGATTTCGCTGCGCGCCTCGAGCAGCGCTTGCTTCGTCTCGGGACCGAGCGGCAATCCAGCTGCGACCCGGAAGCTGAACACCGAATGTCGGCGCGCGTCCCCTTCATTCGCGGCGTCCTCGCCAGCCTCCAACACCGCCTGGGCAATCTCGATCAGCTTGCGCTCCCGTTCGGCGCTCGCTGCGCCGGGCTCGTCGTCGTCGAAGAACTCCGCGACCGCTTGCCAACACTCCTCCGACGAGTCGATCATGCGGGCCACGAACCTCCTCGTCCCCATGACAAGGACATTGAACCTTCCATCATCAAACCGCTCGGTGATGGAGTGGACGGTGGCGGCGCACCCAGTCCTCTCGATCCCGCGGGCGTGCTGCCTGACAATGCCGAACTCGCCACCATCCGAGTGCTTCTGCGAGATCATCGAGCGATACCGCGGTTCGAAGATGTGCAGCGGCAGCAGCTCCCCCGGGAGCAGGACCAAGTCGAGCGGGAAAAGGGGCAGGAACGCTTCCACGGCCATGCTACAGTATGCATTCCCGGATCGATCCTGCCGTCCGGAAGCGACATGCACCTTCGCGGCAAGAGCGCTCTCGTTACCGGAGCGTCTTCGGGGATCGGTCGCGCTTGCGCAACCACGCTCGCCGAGCACGGGGTGCGGCTGGTACTCACCGGGAGGCGGCGGGCGGCGCTGGAGGAAACAGCCAGGAGCGCTGGCGAGGGCGAGATCATCGAGGCAGATCTGGAGGATCCGGAATCCCTCTCTCAACTATGCGACCGCGTTCTCTCCGGCAGGGGCGCCCTGGACATCCTGATCCTCAACGCAGGCGTGGGCACTTACGGCCCCTCGTACTCCACCGACCCGGAGTTCGCGCGCCGGCTGCTGGCGCTCAACCTCCTCGCCCCCATCGAGATCATCCGAAGACTGCTGCCGATCATGCCTCGCGGCGGGACGGTTGTCACGGTGAGTTCGATCGCCGGAATGGTACCCGTCCCGGGCCTGGGGGTCTACTCGGCCTCGAAGCACGCGTTGAACGCATACGCCGACATCCTGAGAATGGAGACCCGGCGTCGAGGCATTCGCGTGATGAATGTCTGCCCCGGCCCGGTCGATACGGAGTTCAAGAAGAACCTGCTCGGCCGATCGCGGCAACCGCCGAACCTCGGCCAGCGGTTCAGCATCAGTGCTGAAGATTGCGCGAAGGCGATTCACCGGGGCCTTCAGAAGAACAAACGGACGGTGGTCATTCCACGAATCAACTGGACGGCAGTCGCTGCGCAGCGGCTGTTTCCCGGGACGCTGCACCGCTTGATCGCGAGAATGGCTCCAAGCGACGACACGATTTGACATCTACCGCCTCCCCCTCTCAGCCGATGGCGGACTCGCCGGGCCCCGGTGCCATTGCTCTCGCGGGCTTCATGGGATCCGGCAAGTCAACGGTCGGCCGGGAGATCGCGCGACGCCTCGGACGGCAGTTCATCGACCTCGATCAAGCGATCGAGCGCTTGGCCGGCCAAGCCATTTCCAGGATCTTCAAGGAGTCTGGCGAGGATGGCTTCCGCGACTGGGAACACGCCGCACTCCGCGAGCAGGCCAAGTGCTCGCCTGGAACCAGGGACATCGTGCTGGCCCTCGGTGGCGGCACCTACGCGTTTGAACGAAATCGCGACTTGCTGCGATCCTTCGCAGTGACGATCTGGCTCGACTCCGATCCCGAGACGCTCTGGGAGCGGGTGCGCGACGCGTCGCACCGGCCCCTGGCGCAGGACCGTGAAGCGTTCCTGCGCCTGCACGCGAGCCGGCAGGAGTCCTACGCGAAAGCGGATTTCCGAATCGATGCTTCAGGCTCACCCGAGGAGATTGCAACGCGGATCTTCCGGCTACGATGGTTCAAGGGGGGACTCGCCGATGCCTGAGGCCGTCATCCGTGCCGAAGGACTGACCAAGACGTTTCGCAACGGCACGCAGACGCTGACAATCTTCACGGGCCTGACATTCGAGATCGGCACCGGCGAGAGCGTTGCCCTGGTCGGAGAATCGGGTGCTGGCAAGTCCACGCTGCTGCACATTCTCGGCGCCTTGGAGAAGCCGACAGCAGGAGGAGTGTTCTTCCTCGGCAAGGCACTTGGCTCGCTGAGCGACAGCGAACTCGCCCAGTACCGCAACAAGGACACCGGGTACGTCTGGCAGAACTGCCACTTGCTACCGGAATTCACCGCCCTCGAAAACGTCGCCATGCCACTGCGCATCCGCGGCTTGGAGGCACGAACTTGCCGGGAACGAGCCGAGCACTGGCTCCGGCGAGTCGGCCTAGGCGAGCGGACCACCCATCAGTCCGGCGAGCTCTCGGGCGGAGAGCAGCAACGCGTGGCGATCGCCAGAGCATTGGTCTCGCAGCCAAGGCTGCTGCTGGCCGACGAGCCTACCGGCAACCTGGACGAGAACACTGGTGCGGCGGTCATGAAGGTGCTCCTCGAACTGGTGCGCGAGGAACGCCTGGCAATCCTGATCGCGACGCACAACCCGGCGTTCGCCGCGCTCTGCGACCGGGTCTTCCGATTCGAGCACGGCCAGCTCCGGCAGCGGTCCGCCGAGGCGTCAACCTAGCCCCGGCAGCAGACCCGACCGCCCCGCCCTCAACGCTGCAACGCCCTGGATCCATTCGCGAAGCTTCGACCAGCGACGGGACGTGGATACAGTTCGGACCGCCCGCTGGACCGCGGTGCGCTGACCAACCAGCACGACCAGTCGCTTGCCGCGCGTAATCGCGGTGTAGATCAGGTTGCGCTGCAGCATGACAAAGTGACTGTTCATGATCGGAACGACGACAGCCGGATATTCCGATCCTTGGCTCTTGTGGATGGTTGTCGCATACGCCGGCACGAGAGTGTCCAGTTCGCGCAGCGTGTACGCAACCGCGCGGCCATCGAAGTCCACCTCGAGTTCGCCCATGGCGAGATCAATCGAGGCGATGAAGCCGATGTCCCCGTTATAGACATCCTTGTCGTAGTCGTTCTCGACCTGCATCACCTTGTCGCCGGGCGCGAACGTCCAGCCGAACCGCTCGATCCGGGTCTGGCTGGCAGGGTTGAGCGCGGCTTGCAGTTCCACGTTGAGCGCTCTGGCGCCGATGCCGCCGCGGTTCATGGGGCAAAGCACCTGCACCTCGCGAACCGAGTCCATGCCGAAGCGCTGGGGGATTCTGGCGCGGACAAGTTCGAGGGTTTTCCGGATGGCTGCCTCGGGATCCTCCGCGGGCACGAAATAGAAATCGCTTTCCCCTTCCGGCCGCTCCATGTCGGGCAATTCCCCCTTGTTGATGCGGTGCGCGTTCACCACGATCCTGCTCGCCGCTGCTTGTCGGAAGACCTCGACAAGGCGCGCGACCGGGAAGGCCCCGCTATCGATCAGGTCGGCTAGTACCTGGCCGGGGCCGACCGACGGGAGCTGGTCCACGTCACCGACCGCCAGCAGTGCCGCCTCGGGCGGTAACGCCTTCGCCAATGAGTGCATCAGCGGCACGTCAACCATCGAGGTTTCGTCGATCACAAGCAGATCGCAGTCCAGGGGGTTGTCCGGACCACGGCGAAACCGCCCCTGGCCGGGGTCGAACTCGAGTAGCCGGTGGATCGTCTTCGCCTCCATGCCAGTAGTGTCGCTGAGGCGCTTCGCAGCCCGGCCGGTCGGTGCGCAAAGCCCGATCTCGATCTTCTTGGTAGCCAGGATCTGCAGGATCGCGTTGACAACCGTGGTCTTTCCGACGCCTGGACCGCCGGTGATCACCATGACCTTCGAGCGAAGCGCCGTGCGCACGGCCTCGGCCTGGCTCGGCGCGAGCGTCAATCCGATGCCTCGCTCGACCCATGGGATAGCCGCGTCACCGTCGATCGAGGGCCATGGCGGACGATCGCCCGCCATCGCTACGAGCGTGTTCGCTATGCCCTCCTCTGCCCGGTGCAAACCAGTGAGGAACACGCAGGGCCGCTCCCGGACGGTGTCCTCGACTACGCTGCGCGTCTCGATCTCGTCCGCAAGAGCGGCTTCGGCCAAGTCGACGGACACTTCGAGCAGCTGTTGCGCCTTCTCCAGCAGTTCGTCTCTCGGCAGTCCGCAGTTGCCGTCGTTGGTGGCCTCGGAGAGGGCGTAGCCGATCCCGGCGCGCACCCGGACCGAGGCTGTTCGCTCGATGCCGGCCTTCATCGCGATGTCATCGGCAGTCTTGAATCCGATGCCCCGGATGTCGCTGGCCAGCCGGTACGGATTCTCGGACATCACCCTGACGGCGTCCGACCCGTACGTCTTGAAGATGCGGGCGGCCCGCGCCGTACCGACACCGTGGCTGTGCAGGAAGACCATGATCTCCCGCACAACCTTCTGCTCGTCCCATGCCGCGATGATCCGGCTGGCGCGCACCGGCCCGATTCCGGGGACTTCACGCAGGCGCTCGGGCTCCCGTTCGATCACATCGAAGACCTTCTCGGAGAACTCCCGGACCAGGCTTCTGGCGTAGACCGGGCCGATTCCTGGAATCGCGCCGGAGCCGAGATACTTCTCGATGCCATCCTCCGAACTCGGTTGCGTGGTCTTGATGTACCCGGCCTCGAACTGGGGGCCGTGCGAGCGGTCAGTGACCCACTTGCCCGAGGAGGTGATCCACTCCCCTGCGGAGACTGCAGGCAGGTGGCCCACGACAGCCTGCGGCTCGCGGTAGCCGCGAGCCTTGACCCGGAGCACGCAGAAGCCGTTCTCTTCGTTGTGGAAGACGACTCGCTCAATCAGGCCGGACAACACCTCGGCATCGCTCGATTTGACGTTTGGGGTCACTTCTCCGGAGGCGGTCGCCCGGCGTGCTGGTCACAGAGGCCGGCAGGCGGGCCAAAACACACTAACGCACAATTGGCAGCGGCGCGGCAACCGCACGCCGCCGGAAACGGTCGAACTATCCTTCGCAAACCGCCCGGGAGCAGTTTGCTACGCTGCAATCTTTCGGTATGGCGGCACGGATTCTCGACGGCAACAAGATCCGGGACGACATCTTGGCCGAGCTTGCCGCGAAGGTCGAAGACATCGCGGAGCGAGGGGTCAAGCCCGGTCTGGCCGCGGTCTTGGTGGGCGAAGACCCCGCTTCGGAGATCTATGTCCGAAACAAGACCCGCGCGTGCGACCGAATCGGCGCGTTCTCCGAGACAGTCCATCTGCCCGCCGAATCGACCACCCAAGACCTGCTTGAGCTCATCAACCGGCTCAACTGCCGGGAGGAAATTGACGGCATCCTCATCCAACTCCCGCTGCCCGGCCACATTGACGCCCGAGCTGCCCTGTCGGCAGTCTCTCCGAGCAAGGACGTCGATGGGTTTCATCCGATCAATGTCGGGAGGCTGGCGACCGGAACGCCCTGCTTGGCCCCTTGCACGCCCCGGGGGCTCATCGAGATCCTGAAGCGCAGCGAAATACCGATCGCAGGCAAGCGCGCCGTGATCGTCGGTCGCAGCAACATTGTCGGGAAACCAGCCGCGCTGCTGCTGCTGGCGGAGCATGCCACGGTAACGATCTGCCATTCACGCACACCTGATCTTGCCGCCGTCTGTCGCCAGGCCGACATCCTGGTCGCCGCCATCGGGCGCCCAGCTTTCCTGACGCGTGAGCATATCGGAGAGGGCGCTGTGGTGCTCGACGTAGGTATCAATCGGGTAAGCAACGAGGCTGTTGCGGAGCGATTGCTGGGGCACGCTCCGAAGAGGCTGGAGCGTTTCCGGAAATCGGGGAAGGCTCTCGTCGGCGATGTCCACCCGGGCGATGTGGCTGAGATTGCGGCGGCCTACACGCCGGTGCCGGGGGGAGTCGGGCCCTTGACCATCGCAATGCTCATGTCCAATACGCTGGATTCCGCGACCCGGCGCCTGAGCCGGTCCGGCAGCGACGCGTCCGCATGAACCTAGCGCGCTACGGTTGGAATCCCTTCTTCCAGCGCCAGGCCGAGTCTCTTGATCTGGAACCGGGGCGCGTCCGGCTCGCAACCGCGAGACGAGCCCATCTGTTCGCGGCCGGAAACAGGGTTAGCGTCAGTCTTCCCCGGAATCTCGGCGACGTAGCGGTCGGAGACTGGCTGTTGTTCGATCCCTCCGAGCAGATCGCAGCACGCGTTCTCGAACGCCAGAGCGTGTTGGCCCGGAAGAGGCCGGGAAGCGCTCCAAGGCGCCAGATTCTCGCTTCCAACATCGATGGAGTCGTGATCGTCATGGGCATGGACCGCGAGATCAGCGCCCGCGTGGTCGAGCGCTATCTGGTGTGCGCATGCGAGGCCGGCGCGAACGCCGTAATCGCGCTGAACAAGCGGGATCTGCACGGGAATCCCGACGAAGCAGTCGCGGCCCTGAGCGCCGCCTTGCAGCGATTCCCGGTCGTTGCCACGAGCGCCTCGACCGGCGCCGGCTTGGAAGAGCTCGAGCAATACTTGCCTCCGGGCGGCACGATTGCGCTAGCCGGTCCGTCGGGCACTGGAAAATCTTCGCTGGTTAACGCCTTGCTGGAAGAGGATCACCTCCAAGTGGGTTCCGTTCGCAGCCGCGACAGGCGCGGAAGACATACCACGACTCGCCGCGAGCTGGTCGCGCACCCGCGAGGGTGGCTCCTGATGGACCTTCCCGGAGTCCGGGAAATCCATCCTTGGAGCAGTGCGGAGACCGTGGGCACAGTCTTTTCCGAAATTTCGGAGATCAGCCCGAACTGCTACTACCGCGACTGCCGCCACGGCGAGGAGCCGGGATGTGCTGTCCGGGAGGCCGCCGAGGCCGGCAGAATTGATTCCGGGCGGCTAGGCAGCTACCTGGACCTTCGTGACGAGCAGGAAGCCTTGTCGCGAGGGCTCGCAGAGTCGGGCTCCTGAAAGCAGGGGGATTTCCCGGCCGTTCGCCTCATAGCATCCGCAACATCGGCTTGAAGCCGTCCCGGCCCAGTTGGGCCTTGGCGGAGGCTGCGTCTTCCGGAGTGCGAAAAGGCCCGACGTAGACGCGGTAGAGGCCATCCTCCCCGGCAGCCTGGATCCTGGCCGGAAAGCCCTCGCTGCGCAGCCAGTCCACGAGCTGCTTCGCGTTGTTGCGGACCCTCAGCGCCGCCACCTGGTAATGAAGCTGGTGCCTCGATCCGTCCGCGGCGGTTGCCGCAGCCGCGGCGACTGGTGCGGGCACTGCCGGTTCCGCAGTCTCGGCAGCTTCCGCATCTTCGGCCTTCGCTTGCACGGCCGGATTCGGCTTGATGCGCTCCAGGTCCACAGGCTCGGGCGGGGGAGGAGTACCGGCAACCTGGTCAGCCTCGGCCGTCTGCGGCCGGTTCGCCGAGCCCGGCGTCTCGCTAGGATCGGTCAGCAGCACATCGGGAATCGAGACTGGCTCGGCAAGGGGGTCCGCGGATTCCTCAAGGAAGACCAGCAAGCTTGGCTCACCTCGAGTGGCTCGATGATGGCCCGTTTCAAAACCCCACACAAACGCTACGCCGAGCACGAGTGCGGTCAGGAGCGCCAAGCCCAGAACCTGTTTGAAGCCAAATACGACCTCAATCTCGTCCTTAGCCCTCCGAGCCATGCCACAAGTTTACATCGAATGCGGCATGCTTCGAGATCGGCGAGCCCGAAGGCTGGAGCGCCCGGACAGGTTGAAGCAACCCTGATCCTGGTTCGCCCCGGCGGAACGGATGCGCTGGCCGGTAGAATCGCTATCCGTCGCCTGCAGAATCCTCAGACTCTAGCGTGTCCGCCCACTTGGAGAGCCCGCGAAAGAGGTCGACTGGCAATGGCAACACGACCGTCGTGTTCTTTTCGGTGCCGATCTCGGTCAGCGTCTGGAGGTAGCGCAGAGTAATCGAAGCCGGCTGGCGGCTGAGCATCCCCGCAGCCTCCGTCAGCTTGGCCGAAGCCTGCATTTCGCCGTCGGCATGGATGACCTTGGCTCGCCGTTCCCGCTCGGCCTCGGCCTGGCGTGCGATGGCCCGGATCATTTGCTCGGGCAGGTCGACATGCTTGACTTCCACTGCCTGGACCTTGATGCCCCAGTGACCGGTCTGCTCGTCGAGGGTCTCCTGCAAGCGCGCGTTGAGCTTTTCCCGTGAGCTGAGCAATTCGTCGAGCTCGGCCTCCCCGAGCACGGAACGCAAACGCGTCTGGGCGAGCTGGGAGGTCGCGTGCACGTAGTGCTTGACTTCGACAACGGCCCTGGAGGGGTCCAGAACGCGGAAAAACACCACTGCGCTGACCTTGACGGTCACGTTGTCCTTGGTAACGACATCCTGCGGGGGAACCTCGAGTGTTTCCACGCGCAACGGGATCCGAACAATCCGGTCGATCGGACGGAACACGAGGATCAGTCCGGGGCCCTTGGGTCTGGGCAGCAAGCGCCCTAAGCGAAAAATCACGCCTCGCTCGTACTCGGCAAGGATCTTGATGCTGTTGATGAAATAAAGCAGGACAAGGCCTATGAAGAACAACCCGAAATTCATCTCAAAACTCATCTCAAACTCCTTTTCCAGTCATGGAAACTGCTAGCGCACTCGCTGCGACACCCTGTCAGTAGACTCATTGACGCTGCCTTGGCGAATACTGCTAAGAATAAGCGTCTCCCGCAAGGAAGGCAACAAGAACCAGTGGAGACCTCTCACTTCGACCCGGTGTGGCGCTCTCAGGTCGCTTCGTCCCCCTCGAACGGATCCCCGCAGGGCTCCACATCCAGGTGCATGCCATTGACTGAGAGCACACGCACCCTCTGTCCGGCAGCCACGGCGGTGGCCGACCGCGCGTTCCACAGCTCGCCATGCACGAACACGGAACCGGAGGGATCCAGGGCGGTGCGAACTTCGCCGATCTCGCCCACCATCGCCTCGCTGCCCGTTGCCACCTTGAATCGAAACGAGCGGATGGCAAGTTGCAGCAGGAACACGCTGAGCAGGGCAAACGGCAGCGTGATCGCCACTGCCGTAAACCAACCGATCTGCAGTTCAGGGACATCGGTGTCGACAAGGATCACGATCCCCAAGACCATCGCGACCACGCCGCCGGTTGCCAGAATTCCGTTCACCGGGGTCATCGCCTCGATGACAAAGAAGGCCAGCGCAAGGACAATCAGTACGACTCCGGCGATGTTGATCGGCAGCAGTGACATGGCCATCAGGCCAACAATCAGAAAAACCCCCCCGATAACTGCCGGGAAGATGAGCCCCGGGTTTGTGAACTCGATATAGATCCCAGCCAGTCCGAGAACCAGCACCAGGATGGCGATTGTCGGGTTGATCAGCGGGAGCAAGACACGCTGGCGAAGGTTCGGGGCGTAGAAGTAAGGTTCCGCGCCAGCTAGATCCAGAACTTCAGACTGGCCGTCGAAGCGCGTGATCGTCTGGCCGTCGAGTTGCCGCATCAGATCATCCAGATCCTGGGCGATGAACTCGATCAAGTTGGCCTCCAATGCGTCCTCCTCGGTGAAGGACTTGCTCTCGAGAACAGCCTCGACCGCGAGTTCGCTGTTGCGACCGCGCTTGTCGGTCACCGCCCGCAGCGAAGCGGCAGTGTCGTTCTCGATCTTCTGCTTCATCGTGCCCTCGAGTTCTCCGCCCAGCGCAAGGACAGGATGCGCAGCTCCGGTGTTCGTGCCCGGGGCCATCGCGGCAACATCGGCCGAGACGAGGATGATGAAGCCGGCGGACGCGGCGTGGCCCCCGCTGGGAGACACGTAGGCGACGACCGGTACGGACGAGGCGAGAATCGATTGAACGATCTCATTGGTCGAATCCAGAAGCCCTCCCGGCGTGTCGATCCGCAACACGACAGCCGCGTCGCCAGCCTCGGCCGCCTGCTGCAATCCCTGGGAGACGATCTCGTGCGTGAGAGGGTGGATGACGGTATTCAGCTCCAGGACCAAGACGGACTTGGACTGGGCCGCGCCCGGGGCAATCCAGAGCAACGCCCCAACTGCCGCAAGCGCGCTGCTTGCGAGCCACCGGCGAGCCGCAGTACCGCGCACTACCTCCATCGATGTCCTAAGTCTAATTCAGTTTCCGATGTTGGCGCGATTCATGGCCGGCAGCGCTCGGCATCCATCTTCCAAGCCTGGCCCGCCTGGTCGGATGTCCCCCCAAGACGGCGAGCGTGGACTCCCGGGACGGCAACCGGTCCTAGCGCCTTGACACACTGAATACCGGGCAATGGTTCTGTGTCGAAAGAAGGGGTGCGGATTGAGCTCCGCATTCTGAAGACGGAGACGGTGAGGTGGCTGTGACGGGAGTTGCAGCGGGAATGCCAATGGCAACCGAAAACTGCACACCGTTGGGAAGAGGCCCGCTGCGGGTTTAGCGGACTTCTCCCAACCGTTCCGGAGGAGCTTGAGGCGGCTGGCCGGGGGCGCGGAGCGATCCCTGGGACCGTTCCCCGCGCTGGAACTGGCGGATGCGAACTCGGTTCGGCGCGAGTTCGTGTACTCGGGCGTGGCCGCCGGGCAGTGAGGCGTTGCGATCGTCGCTGGCGAGAGTGCGCGCAGTTCCGCCTAGGCGCCGCGGTTCTGCCATAACGCTTTGCGTTCAGCCCGAGGGAAATGGTCGATTCTCAGCGGCGCGCCGTCGGAATCCCGCTATGCAACAATTGGGGCGCTCTAGCGCTGTATCGCAGGCCATGTGCAGCCTGCGAATGCCGTGAGAACCAGCGGTAGCTCCATGGAATTAAGGCGGTTCGGATCCCGGTGGACCATGATGCTGGCCATGCTCGGCATGGCCGTCGGCACAGGCAATATATGGCGGTTCCCGCGGATCGCCGCCAAGAACGGAGGTGGCGAATTCCTCGTAGCTTGGATCGTCTTCCTGTTCCTTTGGTCGATTCCGCTGATTCTCTTGGAATTCGGCATGGGCCGCAAGACCCGTTCCGGCCCCATACGGGCATTCGTGAGGCTCGCGGGGCCCAGATGGGCCTGGACCGGGGCGATGGTGGTCTGCGTCTGCTCCGGAATCCTCTGCTACTACTCCGTCGTTGCAGGCTGGACGGTCCGCTATGCGGTCGCCGCGATTGGAGGCGGCCTGTCGTCTACGGTTCCTGGCGCATTCTGGAGCGACTTCACGTCTTCGGCTCTGCCCGCTGTCTGCCACGCCGTGATGCTCGGGCTGGCCGTGCTCGTCGTGGCGAAGGGAGTTTCGGCGATCGAGCGGGTCGCGACAGTCCTCATGCCTGCGCTGATCGTTCTGGTACTCGTGCTCGTTGCCCGCGCGGTGACGCTGCCAGGGGCGTCTGACGGCATCGCGTACCTGTTCGGAATCGACTGGAGCGAGCTGACCAGGGCGCGGATATGGATCGAGGCCCTGACCCAGAATGCTTGGGACACAGGTGCCGGCTGGGGGCTGGTACTCTGCTACGCCGCCTACCAGCGGAAGCGGGATGATACTGCGCTCAACAGCTACGTGCTCCCGGCCGCCAACAACGCCATCAGCCTGCTGGCCGGGATCATGGTCTTCTGTACGGTCTTCTCGGCTGTGCCGGCGCTGATGGACAGGGCTGCCACGGATCCCGACCAACTGCGTGGTCTGGGCTCGCTCGAGCAGGCTGTCCGCGACGGGCAGCCGTTCTCGGAGCAGCTCGTGCAGGACACCGTCTTTTCCGAAGGCAACACAGGCATCACCTTCATTTGGATGCCCGAGCTGTTCCGCTCGATGCCCCAGGGCGGCTTCTTCATGGCGCTGTTCTTCATGGCGCTTGCGTTCGCAGCGTTCACCAGTCTGATTGCCATGGTCGAGGTCGCGACCCGCACGTTCGAGGACGCGGGATTCGACCGCCGGAAGGCGCTCTTCGGCATCGCTTCCGTCGGGTTCCTCCTCGGGCTGCCATCGGCGCTCAACATGAATGTCCTTGATAATCAAGACTGGGTCTGGGGCGTGGCTCTAGTCCTCTCGGGCCTGTTCTTTGCCCTCGCTGTCGGGCGCTACGGGGCGCGAAAGTTTCGCGACGAGACGCTCAACCACGAACACTCGGACATCCGGATCGGCTCTTGGTGGGACTTCGTGATCCGCACCGTTGTTCCGTTCGAAGCCGTCGTCCTGACCGTCTGGCTGCTCTACCAAGCGTGGCAGGACGACCCCCAAAGCTGGCTGGTCCCGTTCGGCGCGGACCACGTTTTCAGCGTGGGTACCGTGCTCGTCCAACTCGGCACTGTGGCGGTTGTGCTCTTCCTGTGCAACAAGCGGCTCGCCGCTTCGGTCCACAGGGGAGACGAGTCCGCTTGAGGATCCTGGGTCCGCGGCCGTCGAGGCGATGTCGGAGGCATTCGCCGCCCGTGCCCGGGGCGACCTGCTGGCTCTTGCCAGGACCGTTCTCCGAACCGGGACTGATTCCGGAGCGCCTGTGGTCAAGCCAGCGGCTCTGGATTCCGGCGATGCTCCACTGCAACTCCCGCCGCAACCACCTCACCGCCCCCGGCTTCAGAATGCGATGCCCAATCCGCACTCCTTCCTTCTCCACAGAACCATTGCCCTGATCCCAGGCGCGAGCCACCAGTCCGTCGGTGACCTCGAGAGCGCCTAGAATAGGTTGATCCTATGAGCTCGCTAGGGCTCCACTCAGGCAAGGTCGAAAAGACCCTGGTCGCGCTCGGAACGGTCAGCCTCGCCCTATGGCTCCTGCAGTTCTTGTTCGAGGGACTGCAGCCGTACCACCGACTGACGCTTGCGCTGCTAGTCATATTCGGAGGCCTGGTCTTCGCGTACTGGCTCTTGCGCGCGGCAAGGTGGGTTGGCCAGAAGGCGATGTGGCGAGTGCGGCATCGCATGGTGGCGGTGTTCTTCTTCGTGGGTGCCCTGCCGCTTGCGCTGGGGGTGTTGCTCGTTGCGGTGGGGATGCTCTTGGCCTTCGGCTCCCTGACCGGGTATGTATTCTCGGCACCGTTCGCGGACCTGGCCAACCGCATGCGGGCCACCACGCAGGCACTTTCGTGGCAACTGCAATCAATTCCCCCCGCCCTGAGGGGAGCGACCCTGAATCGATTCCATGCCGACGCCGAGACCATCTATCCGGGCGTCGAGTTCCGGTTGGATCTCGACGGTGTCCAGCTGGCATTCCCGGAGGGCGTGCTGAACTATTCCGTACCCTCCGAAATCCTGGACTCGACCACCTTGATCCGCAAGGGCGAAATCCCGTTCATGATGGTGCGGACAGTCGTAGGTGACGGCATGGGGGAGGTGGTGATGGCCGTTCCCGTCAGGTCGGAACTGGCACGCAAGCTGGTTCCCGGACTGGGAATCGTCATGTTGGAGCGCGAGAGCCCGTCGCCATCGCCCAACGAGCAATCCGTTGACCCGGACCAGGCGAAGTCAGGGCTCGAACGCCTGCGGGAGGCAACGGTGGCGCGGAGGGTCGCCGATCTGCCGCCCCCAAAGAACTCCCTCGACTGGGTGATCTCGTGGCCGCTGCAAGTTCCAGTGTTCGACGTCGACGACGGCCAATCCCAACAGGTGCTCTTCTGGCTCCAAACCCGCCCGTCAGTCCTGTGGTCAGCGATCTTCGCGCATCAGTCCGACCCGGCTTCCCGAGCCTTCGCCATCTTCTTCTCGGTCCTGGCAGCGGCGGCATTTGCCTTCAGCGTCTTCGTCTCGGTCTTCATCGCGGGCTCCTTGACACGCACGTTAACGCGCGCTGTCCACGACCTTCAGATCGGCACGACCCATGTGAACCAGGGAGACTTCAGTTACCGGATCCCGGTTTCAGGAAGCGACCAGGTGAGCGACCTTGCGCGCTCCTTCAACTCCATGACAGCCTCGATCGAGCGTCTGATCGAGGACTCGAAAAGACGGCAGCATTTGGAGGCCGAGCTCGAAATCGCCCGGGAAGTGCAGGCCAAGCTCTTTCCCGGTCAGCGGCCCGACCTGGAGGGGCTTGAGGTGCTCGGGGTTTGCCGCCCGGCCGAGTCAGTGTCCGGTGACTTCTTCGACTACGTGCGACTGGACAGCAATACATTGGCCGTCAGTTTCGGGGATGTCTCGGGCAAGGGCATCTCGGCGGCACTCGTGATGGCGTCCTTGCACGCCATCGTTCGCACGCAACTGGCACTGCTTCTTCCCGATGAGCAGGACACGTTCCGGGAGGCCACAGCGCGTGTGGTCGGTGGGGCAAACCGGCAGCTGGTCACGGACACCGCGCCGGAGAAATACTCAACGCTGTTCTTCGGCGCCTATGACGCGAGGACCGCGACGCTGGCATACTCGAACGCCGGCCACCTGCCTCCCCTGTTGGTAAGGAACGGTGAAATCGTCCCTCTCGAAGTCAATGGGATGGTGGTCGGCATCTTCCCGGACGCATCGTACACCGCCAGCTCACTGACGCTCCGAAGCGGCGATATGCTGGTCGCATACACCGACGGGGTGACCGAGCCGGAGAACGAAGCGGGAGCGGAATACGGCGAACTGCGCCTCCGGGAAGCCTTGCAGAAGGCTGACGGCCTGTCCGCGAGCGAGGTCATTGACCGCGTGATGAACGACGTGCTCGCCTGGACCGGCGACTCCGCCTTGCAGGACGATATGACGATGCTGGTGGTGCGCAAGGCATGAAGCAAATCAGCAACAACATCCAGCAGCCAATACGTCAGCTGATCGTGCCGATGGCCCTGCTGGTGGGCATCCTCCTGGTCGGCCTGCTCGGGTTTCGCTGGATCGAGGGCGCGAGTCTTTTTGACAGCTTTTACATGGCCCTGATCACCCTGACAACGGTCGGCTATGAGGAAATGTTCGAACTGAGCCAGGCTGGACGGATCTTCAACTCCATCTTGATTCTCGCCGGCTTCACCGTTGTGTTCGTCGCACTTGGCATGGTGTCGCACGTCCTGTTACAACTCGAACTGCATAACTTCTTCGAGCAGAGAAAGAGCAAGCGCATGATTCAGAAACTCTCGGATCACTACATCGTCTGTGGCCTCGGCCGAGTGGGCCGAGGCGTGATCGAACAGCTCCAGCGCGAAGGTGCGAACGTCATCGCAATCGACAACTCGACCGAGCACGCCGAATGGGCACGCGAACACGAGGTGCCGTTGCTCGAGGCTGACGCGACCCTGGACGAGACGCTGGAACGGGCCGGTGCGCGCCGCGCTCGGGGCCTAGTCGCGGCAATCAGCAGCGACGCGCAAAACGTGTACGTGACGCTTTCAGCGCGGGTCCTGAACCCCGACCTGCGAATCGTGGCGCGAGCAACCACCGAGGGAGCGAAGGACAAGCTGTTGCGGGCTGGCTGCCAGTCCGTCTTGACGCCGTACACGTTCACCGGCAACCAGCTGGCCCAGGCCTTGTTGCGTCCGCAGGTCTCGAATTTCCTCGACATCGCTTCGGCTATCGCCAAGGCCGACATTGATCTGCAGATCGAGGAGCACCACGTCGAAGAGGGCAGCATCTGCGAGAACAAGACTCTCGCGGACTCCGGCCTGACCCGCGAATTCGATGTAATCGTCCTGGCGGTCACCGAGGAGGACGGCTCGGTCCGGTTCAATCCGCCCTCGTCGACCCGCTTGCAAGTCGGTGATGTCCTGATCGTCATGGGCCGGCGAGCAATGCTCGACAAGATGCACGGCGAGCTCGCACACTGATGCAGCGCATTCTCGATTCCGCCGAAATGCGCGAGGCGGATCGCGTCACGATCGAGGATCGGCGGGTGCCTGGGCTCGTGCTGATGGAAAATGCCGCGAGCGCCGTCACCCGCAAGCTGCAGTCGGTCTTTCCCGGCCTGGACGGCGAAAGAGTCCTGGTGCTTTGCGGCAAGGGCAACAACGGCGGAGACGGCCTCGCCGTCGCACGCCAGCTCTTGCTATACGCGCCGCAACTCGATCTCCGGACGGTGTTGCTGGCCACCCCGGACTCGCTTTCGCCAGACGCGGCTTTGAATTGGGCCATGCTGGCAGCCCAGGATCACCAGGCCGACGTCGCCGCGACACCCGCGGCATGGGAATCCCTGCTTGCGGGAATCACCGATTCCACCGTGATCGTCGACGCCATTCTCGGCACGGGCGTGAGCGGCGCGCCGAGGGGGCTCGCGGCGCGGGTTGTCGCAGACGTGAACGCCGGATTCCGAAACGCTCGGGTTCTGGCAGTGGACATGCCGTCCGGCCTCGGCAGCGACTCGGGTGAACTGCAGGGCCAGTGCATGCGCGCGGACTGGACCGTGACGTTCACCGCTCCAAAGGTCGGTCAGGTGCTGGCACCGGCATGCGAGCACGTCGGAGCCCTGACCGTTGCCCGCATCGGGACGGCGGACTCGGTACTGGACTCTCTGCCGGGACCGCGCTTGCTAATGACCAAGCCGGCTGACGTTCGGCCTTTCACCGCTCCGCGCAGCGCTTCCGGGCACAAGGGCACCTACGGTCATGTCCTCGCGATCGGCGGGTCCTCGCCAAAGCCCGGGGCGATCCTGATGGCGGCGACGACCGCTTTGAAGGCCGGTGCCGGCCTCGCCACGGTAGCCACCTCGGCCGGTGCGTCAGGCGCCATCCTCGCCGCGGCTCCGGAACTGATGCTGGAGCCCGCGAAGGAACTGCCCGACGGCACGCTCGGCCCCGACTGCTTTGACGAGGGCTGGTTCTCGGGCAAATCGGTCGTAGCGGTCGGGCCGGGACTTGGTAACTCGGACGCAAACCGCGCGCTGGCCCGCCGGGTCTTCGAAACGTGCGAGCTGCCCCTGGTGGTTGACGCCGACGGCCTCGCCGCGCTGCAGTCCGGCACCGTTCCAGCGCGCTCGGCCCCGACCGTGGTGACGCCCCATCCCGGCGAGATGGGGCGATTGGTCGGCTCCGGCACAGCGCAGGTGCAGCGGAACAGGCTCGGGATCGCGAGGGCATTCGCGGCGCGTACCGGAACCTACGTGGTCCTCAAGGGGAACCGTACCCTGATCGCGTCACCGGAAGGCGATGTCGTCGTCAATCCGACAGGCACTCCCGGCATGGCAACAGCCGGTTCAGGGGATGTCCTGACCGGCATCCTCGCCGCCTATCTGGCCCAGTTTCCCGACCACCCCGTGCTGGAGACGGTCGCCGCGGCCGTCTACCTGCACGGCCTCGCGGGCGAACTCGCAGCCCGGGATCTTGGCGAGCAGAGGATGCTGGCAACCGATATCGGCGGCCGCTTGCTGGAGGCCGTTAGGACTGTTGCGAAGTGACGTTCCGTACGGGATCGGACGAGGAAACCGCAGCGGTCGGGGCCGTGATCGCCGAGCGCATCACGCCACCCGCGGTGGTCATGCTGATCGGGGACCTTGGGGCCGGCAAAACAACCCTCGCAAAGGGACTAGTCGCGGCCCTCGGCGCCGCGCCGGCCGAGGATGTGCTCAGCCCGACGTTCTCGCTGGTCCACGAGTACGAGGGCGACCCGAAGGTCTACCACCTTGACCTGTACCGCCTCGAAACTGTGCCGGAGGTCGAGACCTTGGGCCTGGAGGACCTGTGGGACCAGCGGGCCGTGGTGATCATCGAGTGGGGCGAGAAATTCGACCTCGCTCTGCCTGGCGATCGGCTCGAGGTCCACTTGAAACATGGCGACGGCGATTCCAGAATCATCCGGCTGATCTCGGGGCCAGCCGCTCAGCCGCTATAATCCCGTCCAAACCATGATCGCCCTCTTGCGTGGAACGCTGGTCGAAAAACAGCCCGACAAGGTCATTCTGGACGTGGGCGGTGTGGGCTACGAGGTCGGCATCCCCGTGGAAACCTACAGCCGGCTCGGAGAGTCCGGGGAGGAAGTCTTGCTGCATGTCCACACGCATGTTCGCGAGAACCTCATCGCGCTGTTCGGCTTCCATGACCGCCGGGACAAGGACTTGTTCGAGAAATTCCTCGAAGTGAGCGGCGTCGGCCCTCGCCTGGCCCTCGCGTTGCTGTCAGGTCTGCCGGTGGTTGACCTGCTCGCCGCGATCCGCGACGGCGATGCCAAGAAACTCGTCCGGATACCGGGAGTGGGCAAGCGGACGGGCGAGCGCATTGTCCTAGAATTGAAGGACAAGCTCGGGGCATTCCAAATCGACACGGAAGGCACCGACGAAGGTGCAGGCGCGGTCGAGGAAGACGTTATCACGGTACTCGTGAACCTCGGGTGCAGCCCCGACGCGGCCAGCCGGAGCGTGCGAGCCGCGAGACAGAACGGGGCGCCCGCGGAATTCGAAGTGCTGTTCCGGATGGCAATGGAATCGATCAAGCGCTAAGGGATGCCTGCATGGCCAGAAAGCGCATCGTCAGTTCCGCGCCGTCCGAGGACGATCGCCAGTTCGATATCGCTCTGCGGCCGCAGTGTCTTGACGAATTCGTCGGGCAGACTGCCCTCAAGGAAAACCTCTCGATCGCGATCGAGGCGGCCCGCAAGCGTGGCGAGGCGCTCGATCACGTCCTGCTCTACGGACCACCGGGCCTAGGCAAGACAACCTTGGCGACGATCATCGCCAACGAATTGGCGGTGCGGGCCGACTACACGTCGGGGCCGGTCTTGCAAAAGAAGCTCGACCTGACCGGCATGCTGACCACGATGCAGGAACGCCAGGTCTTCTTCATCGACGAGATCCACCGCTTGCTGGCCGACATCGAGGAGATGCTGTACTCTTCGCTGGAAGACTTCCGGGTCGACCTGGTCGTGGGCACGGGCCCGGGCGCGCGCATGCATTCGATCCCCGTGGCCCCGTTCACGGCGATTGGGGCCACCACCAGGCAGGGACTGATCAGCCCGCCGCTGCGGGCGCGCTTCGGAATCACCCTCCGCATCAACCCGTACGACCCGGTCGACCTGCAACGGATCGTGTTCCGCTCGGCCGGACTGCTCGAAATCGAGGTCGAGGAGGATGCCGCCGAGGAGATCGCTCGCCGGTCGCGCGGAACGCCTCGCATCGCCAACCGGCTCCTGCGGAGGGTTCGCGATTACTCCCAGGTGCGGGCCGACGGCCGGATCGACCAGGAGATCGCCTGCACGGCACTGGATATGCTGGAAGTTGATCCGCTCGGCCTCGACGAGGTCGACCGCAAGATCATGGAGACGATTCTCGCGAAATACTCGGGCGGCCCGGTAGGCCTGAACACGATCTCGGCCGCCGTGGGAGAAGATCCCAGCACCATCGAGGAAGTCTACGAGCCGTACCTGATGCAATTGGGGTTCCTGGACCGGACTCACCGGGGACGCGTCGGCACAGCGGGAGCGTTCGAGTATTTCAACCTGCACCGCCCGCCAGAGCCGCAGGGCACACTGAAGTTCTAGGATTTGTCGTGAGGAAAGCGCCGCACTACATCGCGATCGAAGGACCCCTCCGCGTTGGCAAGACCAAGCTCGCGTCGGCGCTAGCTGACCATCTCCGCGGGCGCAAGATTCTGGATGCCGAGGACAACCAGCACCTGAAGTCCTTTTACCGGGGGCGGCCCGGCGCGGCCTTCCGCGCCCAAATGGAATTCCTGATCGGTCGTTTCCGGCAACTCTCCGAGTCGGCCATCGAGGAATCGCACGTTCCGGTCGTTGCGGATTTCATGATCGAGAAGGACAAGCTCTTCGCCTACTTGAACCTCGACGATGACGAGATCGCGATCTACGACACGTACTACAGGTATTTCAAGGACCAACTGCCCCGCCCGGACCTGACCGTGTACCTGAAAGCGACCCCGGAATCGATCCGAGCGCGGCTCGACGTCGATGCGGACGGGTTCGAAGCGAGGATCTCGGACTCGTACCTGGAGGGCGCGGTCCGCGCGTTCGATCACTTCTTCAACCACTACAAGGCTGCGGATGTGCTGGTGGTCGACGCAGCGGAGACCGACGTCGTCAGCAATGCGAAAGATCTTGAGAACCTGCTCACCGAACTGAGCAAGCCGGTTACCGGAACGCAGTTCTTCCTGCCGCTGGGGAACTAGTCGCCAAGCAAGCACAACCGGTGCGGCGGGCAGCCACTCCACCACGGATCATTCTTCCCAACCACCATGGAAATCGATTGGATCACGTTGCTCGCCGCTTTCGGCGGAGGGTTGTTCGGCGCCGCGATTGGCACCCTGCCAGCGTTCATCTTCACCGGCCTGATGGTGCTGGTCGGCGCGGGCGTGGCCGCTGCGGGCGGCGGGACCGATGTGCTGGCCCATGTCGCGTTCGGTCCGGTCTTCGGGCCGCATATCGCGTTCGGCGGGGGCGCCGCCGCGACTGCCTATGCCCACCGCCGGGGCCTCATCCCCAGCGGACGGGAGATCACGTTGCCGCTCATGGGTCTTGACCGCCCGGATGTCCTGCTGGTCGGCGGAGGGTTCGGGATGGTCGGGTACGCTCTCAACAGCCTGTGGCAGTTCGCTGGCCTGGGCCCTCGAACCGACACGATCGCGATGACAGTGGTGATCTCGGCGATGATTGCCAGGCTCATGTTCGGGCGCTCCGGATTGGCTAGCAAGCAATTCACGCCGAACGAGAAATCGAACTGGGTGCGGCACCAGGAAAAAGCAGCCCAGATCCGCACCATCGGATTCGGGGTCGGGATCATTTCTGCCTACGTCGCGCTGACACTCGGGGCGGACCGCGGCGGAGACGTGCTTGGGTTCGGCATCGCGGCCGCCTCGCTCGTGTTCGCCCAGTTTGGGCTCAAAGTGCCCGTCACGCATCATATGGCCCTCCCCGCAGCGGCCGCGGCGATCGCGTCGGGGAATATCGTGATCGGCTCCGTATTCGGCATCGCGGGCGCGTTCGCGGGAGAGGGCTTCTCGCGGGTCTTCCACCAGCATGGGGACACCCATGTCGACCCGCCGGCGGCAGGTATCGCGATCACGATTGCAGTGATCCGTCTCATCTGGCCGGTCCCGGGAGGATAGCCAGGGCCAATTCCCGGGAGGCGTGGTATCGTCCGAGAAAACATGCAACGACGGACACTATTCTTTGGAGCAGCCGGGGCGGCAGCGGTAGCATCGGCCTCGGGTACGGGGTGGAACAACCGCTTCGCTGAGCAGCTCCGCGACGACTTCCTGGCCCACTGGAAGGTCGAGAAGCAATACTCGCTTGACGTACTGGACGCCATGCCGGTAGACCGTTTCGATCTCAAGCCGACCCCAGGCCAACGAAGCTTTGTCGAGCAGATCGGACACTACGTTCAGTCGAACGTAAATTACTTCAAGGCGCTCGGGCTGCCGATCCAGCCACCGCCCGTGCCAGAGGAGACAACTCCCCACGCCCTGCGCAGCTACCTCGTCGCGTCGTACGACTATGTAGCCGAAGTGCTAGCGGCAATGAGCGAGGAGGACTTCAGCCGACGCGACATCGATTTTGGCCCTGTGGGACGCAAGACTCCCCACACCGCCCAGGATGTATTCATGAGGGCTTACATGCACTCCGCACATCATCGGGGCTCGGTGGTCGTGTATCTCAGACTTGCCGGGATTGAACCGCCTCGATGGCGCTTCTCGGCGCAGGGGTCGGCATAATCGGCACTGATATTGGCTCCCGCGAAATCTGCCGGAGGGGCAAGGCCCGGTGTATGATTAGAGGCATCCCATGGGTTCGCGGTTGAAGCTAAGCCTTGTTTGCACCTCTTTCCTGATCACGATACTTCTCGTCGTCGGAGCCGTCTTAGGCAAGAGCGAGCAGAAGGAAGGGGCGGGGGCGTACCGGCCGCTGGCCGTGTACACGGAGATCCTGGCCAGGATCAAGAGCGACTACGTCGAAGAGCCTGACATTCCAAAGGTCACGCAAGGGGCCCTGCAGGGGCTGGTGGAGTACCTCGATCCCCTTTCCAGCTACCTCTCCCCGGAACAATTCGCGGAGTACAAGAAGCGGCAAGGCAACCCGGACGGCGGCAGCGGTCTGTCAACCGGGCTTATCGTTCACAAGCAGGGGAACTACACCTCCGTGCTTGGCGTGCTGCCCGGGTCCGCTGCGTACAAGGCAGGGATCCGGGGGGATGACTTGCTCGACGCGATCAATGATGTCAGCACCCGGGTGATGCCGCCTGCATACCTGCGGGCAATGCTGAGCGGTGAAGCCGGTACGAGCATCGACGTCATGGTCCGCTCATCCTCCGATTACGATTCGCCGGTCAAACACACTCTCGTGAGAACGGACCCCGTGCTCCCCGACGTGGAATCCCGAATGCTCGATGGCAGCATCGGGTACCTCGATGTCGATTTCCTGGGGCCGGATCAAGTGCGCCAGGTGGCAGATGCGGTCGGCAGCCTCCAGGCCGAGGGAGCCGAGAAGCTGGTCCTGGATCTGCGCGGAAACGCCTCGGGGACAGCTGACGACGGTATCGCGCTGGCGAACCTGGTGCTGGAAAAGGGCACGATCGGGTCGCTCAAGGGTCAGAATTTTGCCGAAAAACAATTCGCGGCAAGCGTCGAGACCACGGTGACAAACCTGCCCCTCGTGGTTATTGTGAACCGGCCGACGGCCGGTGGGGCCGAGATTGCCGCCGCAGCGATCCAGCAGAATGATCGTGGCGAAGTTGTGGGTGAAAACAGCGCGGGATTGGCTGCCATGCAGGAAACGGTCGATCTGGATGACGGCGCCGCATTGATCCTCTCGGTGGCTAAGTTCTACGGACCCGGAGGCGAGGCCATCCACAAGGAAGGCGTCGAGCCTGACCGGTCCGTGTCGCAACGCGACCTGCGCCGGTACCGGGAGGTGCGACAGCGCGAGTACGACACCCCGGAAGCCCAAAAAGAGGCGCAGGAGGAGGTCGGGGACCCCTTCCTGGACATGGCCCTGGAAGCGCTGAACGGATCCGCCTAGCCGGTAGGCCGCCAGCTACTGCACCAGTCGAGCCCCGGCTTCGACGTTGGCCTGGGACTTGTCGATCTGAATTGTTCCGAAGGCGGACTCGTACTGGGCGATATTCTGGGAAAGCACCAGGTGCAAGGCTTTCGCTTGCTGCGGGCTCATGTAGACACCGAGGAACGAAGAGAACGTGACATCGCTGCCGGACTGCATCTTCAGGCGTCCAAACTGCAGGAAGAAGTCCCAGACGCTCACGTTGACCTGAACGCTGTTGGCATACTCTTCGCGGTAGTCTTCCTGCCGGACAACGCGGACCTTGTCGGGTTGGATTCGTTCCGGCGAATCCTCGCCGGGCGGTTTCTTGTCCATGTAGGTATTATGCACCGGCCCCGCCTCGCCAAGCCGCTCTGGTACTGTTGGGAAATCGCGTGTTCCAAGGACACAAACAGCGCGCGGTCCTGATCCTGACCGCCGTGGATTCGATCGTCGCGGCGGCTGCGTTCGAGTTCGCTTACCGCACGCGAACCGCCCTGCCGATGAGCGAGTTCTTCTTGGGCTCGACCGCGAAAACGGTAGTCTTCGTCGCCGCATTGGTCGCAGTAGTCGGGGCGGGTCGCGGAACCGGCATCTACTCGCGTCTCATCGGAGCGTCGCAGCCCAGAGCATTGGTCGACACGTTGCGCCAGACGGCCGCCGCGGCCCCGGCGCTACTGGCGTTCCTGTACCTGCTCAATTTCGACGTGCCGGTCAGTCGACTGTTCCTCGCGCTGTTCTTCGGCTACCTCGCAGCGCTGCAAGTGATGCAACGTGCGCTGGTGGGCCGTTTCCAAGGTGTCCTGCGCCGAGCGATCGGCACGGAGACTTCGGTCGTGCTCGTCGGAGACAGCGAGAAGGCCGTGGACATGGCCCGCGAACTGGAGTTGTCGGGGCAGTTGGGCATCCGCCTCCTGGCGATCATCGACTGCGGCACGGGTATGGGGCGGGAAGCCCGCCTGGGCCGCACCCTGCCCATCCGGCAACTGGACGACCTCCCTGGCCTGCTCACCGACCAGGCCGTCGACGAAGTCGTGTTCGTGGTGTCCGGGGAGCAATTGCAACAACTCCGGAGCGCTTTTGCGCTCTGCGACAATCACGGCGTCAAGACGCGCGTGCGAGCGGACTTTTTCCCGCATGTGCATAGCCGGGTGGACTTTGACCGTTTCGGAGACTGGCCGCTGCTGACTTTCTCGATCGCTCCGGCCGACGAGTTCCGACTCATGCTCAAGCGCGGTTTCGACGCTGCGTTTGCAGCGCTGGGCCTGGTAGGACTGTGCCTGCCGATGCTGCTTGTCGCGCTGCTAGTGAAGGCAACCTCGAACGGACCGGTCTTGTTCAAGCAGCGGCGTTGCGGGCTCAACGGCAGGCTGTTCGACTGCTACAAGTTCCGCTCGATGGTCGAGGACGCGGAAGCCAAGCGAGCCGAAGTCGAGCACCTCAACGAGAAAGACGGACCGGCATTCAAGATCCGTGACGATCCCAGGCTCACTCCCGTGGGGCGTTTCCTGCGGCGCTTCTCGGTCGACGAGTGGCCGCAGTTCTGGAACGTGCTGCGAGGGGAGATGTCGTTTGTGGGCCCACGGCCGGCGACGCCGTCGGAGGTCGAACAATACGAGACTTGGCAGCGGAGACGCCTGCGAATGCGACCTGGCCTGACCTGCCTATGGGCAGTCCGGGGACGGGACCGTCTCGAATTCGACGATTGGATGCAAATGGATCTGGAGTATATCGACAACTGGTCGTTGTCCCTGGATCTGAAGATCCTGGTCCGGTCCGTGCCAGCCGTGCTGGCAGGGAGGGGAGCGTACTGAAGGCGCCAATCCCTTGGCTGCCGACGCCACCGATGCTCGCCCGGGCGACACGTGGTTGGTCACACAATGCCACGTCCAGAAAACCAGATACTCCTCTCCGTGCTCGGTAGTCCTTACTTCTGCCGCTAGGGGATTGCCCCGGCGACTCCCTTTGCACAATGGCGATTTTCGGGGTCTTGATCCGCCCCATCACGAGGGATTTGCCCGAAAATAAGGGGACTCAGAAGGCCCATCCATGGGCGCCCACACCCGGAAGGACTGGTCTGGATTCAGCTATCAGACCAACGTTTCACCACGATGCATTCGAACGCGTGAGTTCGTTTCCGACGTGAGCCGGCTTGAAGGCTACGTTCAGGTCAGGACCAAATATCAGAATGGCGACTCGCCGCTCACATCAGGACTGGAACTGGCTGCAGACGGGCAGGGTAATGTCTACGTGGCCGACGCCGGGGATCAGCGGGTGCGCAAGATCCGTGTCGACGGGACGATTGACATGTTTGCGGGTACCGGGGAGCAGGGCTGGTCGGGTGAGGGAGGTCCGGCCTCGGAGGCCACGTTCGATCGCCCATCGCGAATCGCAGCGTCTGCAGCGGGCGATGTGTACGTGGCCGATGCCGCTAGGCACCGTATACGGAAGATCGATCCACAGGGGGGCGTATCCACGGTTGCCGGGACGGGCGAGCGGGGCTTTAGCGGGGATGGCGGCCCGGCCACGCAGGCCCGCCTGGACATCCAGGACATCGCTCTGGACGAGCGGGGCAATCTGTACGTGGCTCACGGGGACCGCATACGCAGGATCGACATGAAGGGGATCATCACCACGGTTGCTGGCATGGGGCGGGTTGTCTGCAGTGGGGACGGCGGGCCCGCCACGCTGGCCGGGCTCTCCGCAGACCGTATTGCCTCTGGGTCCGACGGGGAGATCTGGATCGCAGATGCAAGGAACAGCAGAATCCGCGTTTTACGCCGGTACGGGTACTCGTAGCGGAGTGGTCTTGCCTGAGAGGGTCCCGTAGTTGCCCATGCGGCAGCGATGACGAGTGATCCGGACGCCGATTGAGGCGCACTTGAATGTGCGACTCATGTGGTCTCCGCTACCTTTGTGGACACTCGGAAACTGGAGCTGGCGATCGCCGCTGTGGCAGGCGCGTTTGGATGGGGCCTCCCAAAGCTCGAGCGGATGCCACTCGGCGAATTTTCCGAGAACGCCGCTTGCGCTCGGCCCGCCCCTCATCGGCCAAGCCCTGTATGAACTCCCAAGCCAGCAAGCCGGCAAGGCCGGTGCCGAACCAGAGCATGGCGTCGAGCGGGTCGGCTACGATCCAGACGAGGATGGCCAGCGAGACGATGACGCGCCAGAACATGGCCATCAAAGCAACCGCCAGCAGGATCACGCCCACAACGAAGAAGGCTCCAAGTATGGTGCCAATATACTGTGTTGGACGTCAGAGCCGCCCTCATCTTGCACGCGGTCGATCGCACTGCGGGGATTTCGGGCCCCTCTTACTGCGGGCTCGATGCGGCGGTTGGGGAGGTCGTCGGCTGCCGTCACCTCCCGCCTGTCCCACTCGCCTCATGATGGGCACCTGCGATCCTCCTGTTCGCAGAGCGATCGGGTTGTGCACAAACGGTTCTGCGAAGAGCTGGCGGGTCGGCGGAGCATACCGGAGCCGGGCGGCGATCGGCAGGTGCCGCAATCGCGTCCGCACGCGCTGATATGGTGAGGCACAGATGCCGGAAAGCAAATTCCCGCAACTGGAAGTGTCAAGGAAAACCGGCTCCGAAGATGTCGCTCTCGGAAGTTCGCCCTGCATAGAATCGATTGTCTTCCTCCCTCATGCGGTCGGCTGCATCGACAGCCCTTTCGACTGTGTCTCGGATTGTCTCGTTGCTCACGATCACCCCCTTTAGTCCAACTGAAGTGGCGAAGGTCGCTGTCCCACCCGCCGACACCCGCACGGTCGCGATGGCGGTGGGCTCCGGTCGAGGGGTTCGCGCGACGCAAGTCGCTTCCGACGCTCCCAAACCCTTCGTACGGAGCCATGTGGGAAATGGCTGGAGAGCCGGTGCCCGGAGTTGTCTGGCAGATGACGAACGACTGTGTCGGGCGCAAATCCCTCCCGGGTTTTCCGTTCACCGGCCTCCATCCAAGAATCCCCATCGAACAGCTGCGGGCCGTAGTGACGAGACATAGCAATTCCGTCACACCGACAGCGCTACTGTCGGAAGCTAGGACTCGCAAAAGCAGACACTCGCGGTAAGGGAGTGCCAAACGCAATTCGCCAGTCCCAAAACCGCGCCCCGAAGAGTTCTTGGACCGCTGCTTTATTTCATTCCCAAAAGGTTCTCAATCGTTCACCGAATTCACATTCTGCGGTGGACTATGATTCCGATAGAGCGAGGCGAATTATGAACCAAGGATTCGTTGCTATGGGGGTCTTTTCCCTATTTCTGGTCCTGACCTTTTGCATTTCCATTATGGCTCGGCGATCAGGCCGAGGCTCTGCGACCGATGACCTGGCAGGCCGGACACTCAATCGGTGGCTCATAGGGCTAAGCGCAGGCGCTACCGCCAACAGCGGCTTCGTAGTCGCAGGCGCTGTCGGTCTAGGGTACGAAGGAGGAATTCAATGGGTGATGCTTCCTGTTGCATGGCTTCTTGGGGATTTGGTTTTCTGGCGCTGGTTCCCCCACCGTATTACCGGTTTCGGCCACCGCAGTGGTGCGGTCACAATTTCCGAAATGCTGCAGCATGGATTGTCAGGCCGATGGCAGTCGTCGATCTCAGTGCTGGCAACGGCCGTAATCGTTTTCGGCCTCGCAGGCTACACTGCAGCCCAGTGGCAGGCTGGACAGACATTCTTGGCCGGGGCATTCAAGCTTCCGACGCATACGTCGCTGGGATTGTTCGCCCTACTTATCATCGCGTACTCCAGCATTGGGGGATTTCGGGGGTCCGTGTACGTGGACACCTTCCAGGCGATCCTTCGATTGGCGGGCACCGGTCTGGTGCTATTTGCTGCAATCTGGATTAGCGTCCGAGAGCCTGGATTTCAGTCAAACATCGCTTCGGCGGGTCCCGACTTCCTAAATCCGTTCCCAGGCGCCTCCTTGATCGGGACCATCGGATTCATCGCCGGCTGGGCCGCGGCAGCCCTTGGCTTTGGGCTTGGACAGCCCCAACTCGTATCGCGCTACCTGGCGTCAAGAAACCCTAATGAAACGCGAGCTGCGAAATGGATATACATTGGCTTCGTCCAGACCACGTGGGTCACGATGACCGTCTTCGGTGTTCTGCTCCGCGGAATCATGCCAGATATCGCCGATCCGGAAGCTGGGCTGAGCGTGTTCGCAAGCGCCCACTTGATTGCCGTCGTCGCCGGCCTTGTCGTGGCAGACGTCTTCGGTGTTATTGCTTCAACCGCGAATTCTCTTCTGATTTCAATGGCTCAGAGCATTAAGCGTGACATCGTGGAGCGCTTCTTTCCCGCAGGCGCTCGCCTCGCTTCCGTGACTAGCCTGACTCTCGTGGGCGGAGCCGCAACCATGGCAGTTGCGGTCGCCGCTGACAGTACGGTCGCCAAGTTGGCAATGTCGTCTGTGTCGATGATCGGTGCCGGCCTGGCCGCCCCGGTTATGATCAAGGTCATGGGTTGGCGTCACACCGGCGCCTCGCTCAATGGTGCAGTTGCCGTCGGGATCGCTTCGGCGGTTGTGTGGGTTCAGGTGGGTCTGGCCACCCATCTGAACGAAGCCGTTGTAGGCGTTCTGGCCGGAGGATTGACCAACGTTGTGCTGCGAAGCGCCTCGACCATAGCGGGCAAGTGGCGCACGTTGATTTCCGGCGGTTCGTATCCAAGCTGAGGCCTCCGATGATGAGTGTGACAGGAAGCGACGACGGCAGCGGACCCGTTGATGGTTCGGCCGACGATCATGTCGAAGGGAGCGACGGACACGAAGACCGCACCGAGGAATCCAAGGGGATACCAGAGTGGAAAGACAAGCTTGCGCTCTTACAGGAATTCACCAATACAACTGCAACACTTCGCATATTGATCGATGCTCTTGTCGGAGAACGTGACTCTTCGCAACTAGGAGGAGAACAACCTGACGTTGTCAAGAAGTACCTTCATACTTCCGTGAGGAAGGGCTGGGTCACAAACGCACCGAGCGGTGAAAGGGGTCAGATGTTCTTGACACTTGCGGTTGAATTATTAATGGAAAAAGGTGCATCGGGCGATCAGGAGGCACTACGGACGGCTCTTGAGAAGGGTACGTTCGACGAATTCAAGCGGCTCGTGACCGGAGAGAGCGATAGAATCCGAGATGGGCATGGGTTCATCATCTTCGGAGTTCGCATACCCCTGCCGGATATTGTAAAAGACGTTAACACCGGAATGCTGGATCAGAGGCGTCTGTATCTCTCATACGATGCACCAGAAATCTGGGATAAAATAGCCAGGGCTTACGACCAATTCAATTACTGTAGAGAGGCTTTGAACCAATTCTTGAAAAGCCGTGTCTGGAAGGACTTCTGCCAAAGTGAAGGTTTCGCGGGAGCGGTGGCTTTCGGTGCAGGCTCTGCTTCAAAAGACGTAATGATTTGCGAAGCCCTGAGAGAGGTGAAGGGTAATTCTCCTCTGTCTTACACGCTCGTCGACTGCAGCTACTATATGCTTGATCATACTTTTGAGGTCCTTGAGGAGAACTCTGTCCAAGAGCAATCTAGAGTGGAACTCCAGCTTTATCATCAGGATTTTACACAGATGAGCAAAGACGATTTCCCAGTCAGTGCCTCGCCAGGGCCGAGGGCTTGGTTTATCACGGGAGGTACGATTGGCAACGTGGATGAGAGCAAGTTCCTCGCTTCAGTGGCCCGGGTGTGTCAGGCGGGCGACTTGCTGATGATTTCCATGGACACAATTGCAGCCGAAGGCGAAGCGCGGAAACAGCACTGTAGGGAGTTGCTTGAACGTTACAACCGACCGAGCATTAGGAATCTCCTCAAGCTTCCTCTGCGGGCTGTATGGGAACATATTGGCGACGATGGCAGCGTCGCCGACGCTGTCCATAGAATCGACGTCAAGTCCTCAGACCCCAGCCAATACAGTGCTGTCCCAAACGGATCATTCTCCGTGTACTTCACTGCTGGATTGGAAAGCCGCCTGAAACGCGAGATGGTGCTGGCTGTGTCGACGCGCTATGTCGAGGGGTCATTCAAGGAGTTTGCTGAGGAGCGCGGTTTCGAATACGTCGAGACGTATTCGGCGCGGCAGGATCGGAACTTCAAAATACTCGTCTTTCGGTATCGGGGTTAGTTGCTGTCTGACCTGAACTTGCTTCCTGTTCTCTGGCTAATCTCCGTAATCGAAAGCAGATACGCAAATTCACACTGCAAACACGCCGGAAACAAGCCGGCTGGCCTCCTGTATCAGCGCAACCTAGGTGAACGTCAAGCTCGTGTTGTGTCACTTAGATGCGCCTGAAGATACCATCCAATTCATGACAGGGTTGACGTTCACGAAGACTCCCCGCCATCACGACCGTGGGAAGGGTTGCGCACCGGCCTCACGTCTGGGCAGTAGATCTTGTCGTTGATCGCGTGGTGACGAAGGCCGCCATTGCCAATTGCCGCCCGACACGGCAGAGTCTGGCCAGGCAATCGTCAACGAGAGTCGCCCGTGTGGTCCGGTCTAGCCGCACCGCAGGCCTGTGGGGATTCCGGCGAATCACAACACTCGATCCGCAGGAACGCGAAACACGGTTTGGAGTGAGCAGTCCGAAGGGCTGTGAACTCCTCGGAGCGAATCGGTGCCGGCGCACGCAGAATGGCCTTTCGCTGTCTCCTCCGTCTCTTGGCTCCCGACAAGACCCTAGCGTGGCGGTCAGCATCATCTCGAGTTTCCTTCCTGATCCGATGGGGATGGAGCGGGGGTGAGTTGCCGGCAGGCCTGCCGGGTCCTGCCCATGCCAAGTTCCGCGCGGACCGGTGACGGGCGCGCGTTGCCAGTAGTCCTCGTAACGACCGAGGATGAATGCCAGATCCTGGCGGAAGGCAGCCGGGCTCCGCCCGCGCTCGACCTCGCGCTGCAACGCCTTGAAGTCGCTGATGGCACACGGGCTGGGTGGCGGGTCGCTTGATCAGGCCAATGGACTAGCGCACGCCGGCGATCAAGGTGGGGCGGTGGACCGTTTCCAGGGGCAAGCCCGCGGCCTGCCACCTGCCGGTCAGGGTCCTTGGGCAGTGAATCCATTCACGAACATCGCCGCACCCATCGGGATACCCACGAGCCGCCCTCGTGAAGTCAATATGAGATGACCGCTCGGCGTCCCACACCCGAACGGACCCGACGCCATTGACTCCCTCTGGCAGTAGCGTATCGCCTTTAGAATCATGATGTTCCACAGTATGAGCAATCTGAGAATTCTCACACGAAACGGTGTGAGCGCCAACACTGAATTTGTGAAACCCGATTCCCAAACATTCTACGGTATTCCCGTCGCAGAGCGGCCCGATTCGCGCTACCTTGGCGATGAATGACGAGCCGGCCAATCCAACTCCTCGCCCCAGCAATCGCCGGAACGCTCCTGGGCTTCGCGATCGTCCGCGCCCTGCCGCTTCTACAGAACCTGCATGCGGCTGCGTCCGAGCGCATTGGCCCGACCTGGCCCCTACTACTCATCGTGGCGATGGGCACAGTTGTCACAGCACTCCTTCAGCTGAGCGGCAACTTGGACGCCCGCCGGGCTGGCGTACTTTTCGAGAAAGCGGAGGAACTAGCGCCGTCGATTGGCCTGCTCGGAACTGTTTTCGCGATGATCGAGGCCCTAAGCGAATTCGATCTCGCACCGGAAGTGCAGCGCCTCGTGCCCGCAGTGGGCCGTGGCTTATGGAGCACGGGGATCGGCAGCCTGATCTGGATCTTGGCATATTCCTTACGAAACCTTGCGAACCTCGGGTGTCGGGTCGGCGCCAGGAAGACCTCGGTGATGCTTTGCGCGATGGCCCTACTACCTGGCGTCGCGCCCAGTGCGAGCGCAGAACCCACGTCCGCTCACCTTTCACGCGCCTTGCTTCCGCACGAGATCCTCGAAATCTGGGACTCGTCTCGGCTACGCCCGTCCAACAGCGACCTGGCACCGAAACCCGAGCAGCCAACATCGTCTTCCAGGCTCATACGAGCGATTCATGAAGAAGCCGAACGGGCGGGAATCCACCCCTTGATGGCCGAGGCCATAGCCCGCGCAGAATCCGACCTCAAACCCCAGGCTATATCCCACACGGGGTGTTGCCGTGGGATCTACCAATTGGAGGCCAGGACCGCGAAGACCCTGGGCGTTGCAGACCCCTTCGACCCACACGAGAATATCGCGGCTGGTGTAAGCCTCCTCAGGAGTCTGCTAGCCCGCTATCGGGATTTGTCCACCGCCCTCGTCGCCTGGAATGCCGGCACAGCACGAGCGAAGGCATTTCAGCGAGACCGGCGCGCGCCCATTCCGGCCGAAACCCGCAGGTTCATCGAGCGAGTCGCGACGCTCTTCGGGAAACTCCAGGAGGAATCACTATGAAGCCCGCCACCCTAACCGTACTCTTGACCGCGAGCCTCGCCGCTTGCGGCTGCGGAGGCCCCGGAAGCACTCGGGCATTGGCCCCGGCCTTGGATCCCCCGATTCACGGCCCGCGACCGCACCACGGAGCGCCAATTGCGCTTCACGCGGATCCGGATCCGACCCTCCAAAATGCGCTTGTGCTCTTTGGCGCCGGTCGCTACGCGCGCTCGGCCGACCATTTCCTTCGGGCCGCCAGGCTCCCGGCGGGTGAAATCACCGAGGAAGACGCTCGACGGGCGCTGCTCGCAGCGAGCATTGCATACCTGCTGGCTGACCAGCGGGAGGACTTCCACAGGGTCTTGAGGGACCTACGTGCTGCATTGCCCGAACACGACAGCCTCTGGCCCGGGGAGCCGCTGAGGATCATGCTCTTCTTGGATGCCTTCATGAGGGGCGAGCCTGCGAAGGTACCGCCCGAGCTCCGCTCGATCGTCGTGTCCAGAAAGGAGATACCCCAATGAATGATCGAACGCACCCGTTCATAGCCTTGCCGCTTTCCGTCGCGCTGATCTCCACGCTCGGTGCTCAGCAAGAAAACACCGGCGGGATTGTCCAGGAACTATCGAGGCGTCTTGCTTTCGAAGTCGCCGCTTACGACGAAAAAGCTCCGGTCTTAGAAGCCCGCCGAGATATCCTCCAGCAAGAATCGACCACTCTGCGGAGAGCTCGAGAGGAAGCCCGCGACATTGAGGCGAAGGAGCGGCTGAACGCGGATCTCCTTGCAGTCTGGGCGAAGACATCAAGGGCAGATTTGGAGATCACACGGCTCCGACGGCAAACAATCGGCAGAGTGGTGCCCCTGGCCTATCGCCTCCTCGACGAACTGGGCGGTCGAGACAAAGCCGCGACCCGCAAGGAGGAGTTTAGGCAGCTCGCCAATTCGGCCCTCGTGATCGACAGCCTCCGCAATGCAGGACCACTGGAGGAGGAAGACCAGGCCGTCGCCAATGCGGCCGAGCGCAACCTCATTGAAAAGGCCAAAATAAGCGAAGCTCCGCTCTCAGTCGGATCCGTGGTCGGCCGGCTTCGCGCGACCATCGATCTCCTCGAGGAACAGTATGCCCGGCTGCAAATCGACGAGTTTGCGCTGGATCGAGAAGGACAAACGATTGAGGAACGTGCAATAGGGGGCGTCGCTCGGATCACCGCGAGACGGCTTCACGGCGCCCTGGCCGGGACCAGCTTGCTGGGTCCTTCGGCGGGCGGATCGGCCACGGACCGAATCGCGGATCGCTTCAGTGAGTACGACAGCGTGCTCGACGGCGAGGAGCTGACCGAGCACGGATCCCGCGCGCTCCGCCCGACGGACATCGACGTTCTCGAAAGGCTGCGCGCAGGTCGATACGAGGTTGAAGAATAAGAAGAGGTATCCATGAATAATGAAAACAGAATTGCGACCCTGCTGGCGACCCTGCTGCTTGGCGTCGCCACCCTCCTACCCCTTCCAGCAGCGACGATCGAAGCCCGCTGGAGAATCGAGCACGACAACACCGTCAGGCGAACTCTTCGGCTGTGGCTGGAAGATCCTGACCATAGGGAACTGCCCAGCGCAATTCTCCGACTCGTCAAGCTCGAAGGCTACCTCGGTGCTGCGGGAATCACGGACCGCCTTGTTCTCGGCCAGATCGACCCCGCACAGCCCGTAGCACCGCAGGTGTTCCAGCTGTATTTGAAGCGGCAGAGAATCGACCTGGACCCGGCCCAGATCTTCACCGCCGTCGAGCGCAGGAGCCAGCCATGAAGGTACCCACCTCCCTCTTGGACGCCACTCTTTGTCTACTGTTCGTATTCATCATGCTAGTCGCCCGCGTCGGCGACGGCGCGGCGAGTGCCTCCGAGCGCGTCCTACCCATTGTCGAGGTTCCCCCGGCAGCGGTCGAGGCGGACGGGGCAACCACGCGCAGGAATGTGTCGATCTCCCTAACTTGGAGGGACGGCGCGCCGCAGTACCTTCTCGAGGGCAGGGCGCTGCCGCTGGGTGAACTGGTGCGCAGCGTCGGCGAGAAGTATAGCGAGTCTCCCCTGGTCATCCGGGGCTCCGAGGGAATTCCTTACGCCACGGTGATCGACCTGCTCGCACGCCTGCAGGCCGCAGGGGCGAAATCGATCTCGCTCGCGTACGAAACACCGCAATGAGGAGGACAGTACTGTGACCCTTCGTCTATTGATAGGACTGGCTGCCATCGCTGTAGTTCTGATCTGGTTCGGGAGAGATTCGGCACGGGACGCCGACAGCAAAGTGACCGAGACGGCCGGAGGCGAAGACCCCGGCGTTTCCGATGGAAACGAGACGACCGAGGGCGAAGACGCCGGTGCTTCCGATGGGTCCGAACGCCTTTTCCACGCCGATCCCGAGGGCGAAATTCCATCGGATTCGCTGGGAGGCACGCCTATCCTCCGCGAGGACGAGCAGGTTACACGGACGCCCGACCCATTCCCCGATCTTCCTGCCTTGGATGAGGTGTGGATCGAGGACAGGGTCGCTCCGGCTCCCCCGCAGGCAAACGCCTCACCGGGACCTCGAGATACGCAGGCTCTGATTCGATCGTACATACGCATCATTACCGATCCACCGGATTCGCAGGGAGACTCGTCCATCCTCCAGGCGGGTCACAAGATTGCGGGGACGCCCGATCCATTTCCCGGTGTTGCATCGTTGGAGGAGGCGGGGATCGACAGCAGCGGCGCTCCGGCTCCTCTTCGGGATACTCGGGCTCTGATTGAGTCGTATATACGCATCATCAGCGAGTTGGAAGGCGAACGATCCCATGGTGACCGCAACGCACCGTAGCTTCAATCGACTGCTGCTGGAGGGTTCGAGAAGAACCGTGGTTGTCGCTGCATTCGTTGCCGCCCTCCTGCTCCTCTTGACACCGCCGCAAGTCGCGACTGATTCTGAACTCGCACAGGCGGCCAAGCAACAGGTACCGGCTCCGGAAGCCGTCGACGAACAGCAACCTACGGTCCCCGTGACGGTTGAACTTCTGGCCATGCCAGCCCCACAGGAGGCGGCCAAGCAACAGGTACCGGCTCCGGAAGCCGTCGACGAACAGCAACCTACGGTCCCCGTGACGGACGCACCCGTAGCTGGGTCCGCCCCCCAACGGCAGCCCCAGCTGCCGAGCAGGAGTGGTCGTCTCAAGGCAGGCAGCTTTCCGGAAATCTCTGTCGGATACCAAGACCTGGGATTCGCGTCCTACGCCGAAGCCATGGGACGGCTCGGCGCCCGGTTTTTCGTGGCCCGGGCCCAGCATCTTGAACTCCTCGCGGAAGTTCGAGGAGGACAATTTGACGCCGATATCGAAGTCCAAAGGCTACGCGGCCTGAGCCCGCGCAGCCGCGATATCACGGACGAGCCGCAAGTCGCACATTGGCTTGAGAAAGCGGGGGAAGCGTTCGGCCCGGACCGGTTTGTCTTCATCGTGTTGATCCCACAGACGGTCGAGAGCGCAATACAGGATTCGCTTCGGAAGTTCTGCGAAAGGGCTGGAATCCCTCTCGACCGAGTCGTCAGGTTTTCCGCGACATATGGCATCACAGGCGACAAAAGATTAGCCCTCCACGTACATGAGCTCACGTTTCACACCGGTCGGAATTCCACGAACTGGCGGATCGTTCTCGGTTAACAAGGGAAGGAAAGGTCAGCTGTTGGCTCTCGGCTGCTATGCCGAGAGCCAACCCCTTGTCTTCCAGACCACGATGGTGAACAGGCTCCTCTCCATAGAACGCTTACCCCACCTACTCGCGCAGGAACCGGATCACGTTGCGAGCGGCCGAAGCTGCCGCGATACAGGCAATGCCATTGCACGCCCCGCAAACCACTGTTCCGACAAGCCATTCATCGAAGCTTGGAGATTTCCGCATCATACTCATGAGAACCTCCATGAACAGCATGAAGAATACGGTTGCCAAAGCTACTTGAAGCCCGATTCGCAACAGAAGACGCACGTTACGGTACCCGATCAATCCGATGCGACTTCAGTCGCATCCCGGCCCGAAGCCGAGCATATACACGATCCAAAATCATTCCGAGGGCCGATAGTGCCATGGTGACATCGCTCCAACTGGGATAGTTCTTCTGCGCCAGGAGGTCGACACTGGCCGGTGGGGCAGCCATTGAGGTGCCTGCCAGCCGCAAAGAATGGCAGCGGTTTGCATTTGTGGGTTCTAGTTATTCTGTCAGGATTTCTCCGTCAATTCTGGCATACCCAAAGAGGGATCCACAGAAGGGTTGGGAAGACGTTTCATGAGGCAGTCTCCTGGTCAGACTGACCCGGCACGGGGTCGAGGTGGCGGGTGCGCATGGAGGGTCCTTCGAGCGTGACGATGCGGCCGCGCTCGAGGATGCGGTCGAGAATGGCTTCGGCGAGGTCGGGATCGTGCAGGACGCGACCCCAGAGCTCAAGCGGCTTGTTGGTGGTGAAGACCATCGAGCGCCGGCGGCGGTGGCGCTCGTTGACGACATGGAAGAGCACGTTGGCGTCGTCGGGTCCGTGGGCGAGGTATCCGACTTCGTCGCAGACGAGGAGTTGCCGACGGACGTAGGTGGCCAGGGCGTCACGGAGCCGGCCGTTGCGGGCCGCCAGCGAGAGGGTCTCGACCAGGTCGTTGGCGGTGGCGAAGAGGGCGTCGTGGCCGTGCAGGATGGCCTGGTAGGCAATGGCGGTGGCGAGATGGGTCTTGCCGCGACCGCTACGGCCCTTGAGCACGAGGCAGCCGCCCTGGGCGGCGAACTCGGGGGCGAAGGCGGAGCCCAGCAGCAGGGGGCGGAGTTCGGGCTGGACGGAGAAGTCGAATTCCTCGAGGGTGTGCAGGACCGGGAAGCGGGCCTGCCGGACGCAACGGCGCAGGCGGGTCTGGCGGCGATGCTCGATTTCGGCGCAGGCGAGAGCGGCGAGGAAGTCGCGGAAGGACCAGGCGCCGCGCTCGGCCTACTCGACGAGTTCGGAGTCTCACGAATGCCCGTCCACATTGGGCGGGTTTCCAAACAATACCGTGCAATCCTGATGCACTTGACAAGCCGCCGAAGTGGGTGCAAGCTGAATGCAATGCGGGCCAGGGCCACAACAGCCTTGCTTCTGGCATGGATTCTTGCTGGGTCAGGAATCTGCCAGTGCCTCGGGTCCATCGCCGACAAGCTACCTTCACAGTCCCACGACTGCGGCTCGGAGCCAGCGGCTCCGACGGGCCAGACGGATGAGTCTTGCGAGTCCGGCTGCGTCGCTGCCGATGCAGTCCAGTCGCGCGTAGAAACGCAGGCCGACCGTACCTTTGCGCAGGGGATCGACATCGAGCCGTCATCGGCGATCACGCGCCAGTCCAGCGAATCGGCCGGATCCCGACTCGCCGTGACACCGCCTGAACCGGCGTCTCCCTGCCCTCCCTACATCCTGCATTCGGCGCTGCTCCTATAGAGTTCCCCCTGCTTCCGCAACCGGGTAGGGCAAGTTGCCCTGCTCTAAGTCGCGGAATCGCACTGCCTTTCGGGTTTCCCTGATTCGCGAAGGGCACGCGAATCCGAGACAGGAATCGGGCCGGCAGTGCACAGCTATCCCTGTCCGCCGGCACGCACGAAGCAAGACAGGAGGAATCGGGAATGTTCATGCACTTGGCTGCGGCCCTGGCCCTGGCCGCTGCACCACCATTGCAACCCTACGCTACACACGGCGATGACCGCCTTGAGGCGCTCATCGAGGAAGCGCTTCAAAACAACCCGGAAGTGCTGCGGGCATTCGCCGACTATCAGGCCGCCCTGCATCGGGTTCCGCAGGCGACGGCAGTGCCTGATCCAAGCGTCGCCGTCACCCAGTTTGCGCGCACTGTCGAAACCAGGGTTGGCTCGCAGCAGAGAATGGTCGCGCTTTCCCAAAGCATTCCCGGCGTGGGGAAGCGGGCGGCCAAGGGCCAGCTTGCATCCAAGGCGGCAGCCGTCAGCGACGAGTTGTACCGAGCTACGCAAGCCGAGGTCGTCCTTCGCGTGAAGCATGCGTACTACGACCTCGGCTTCCTGGACCACGCCCTCTCCACGAGTCAAGAGGACGAAGCCCTCCTCGAACACTTCGAGGGAATCGCCCGACGCCGGTACGCCCAAGGCTTCGGCCTGCAGGGCGATGTGCTGAGACTCCAAGCGCAGATCACGAACGCCATCCACCGGCGCCAGCAATTGCTGGCCCAACGGGTTGACCTAGAGGCAGTGCTGAATGCCCTGCGCGACCTTCCAGCCGACACTCCGGTTGCCGAGGTGCGCTTCGCGGACCTTCCGGCACTGAACCTGGACCGGGAGTCGCTAGCCGAAATCGGGCGTCGCGAGAGGCCGGAACTCCGGGCTGCATTCCTTCAAATCGAGGAGCGGGAGAAATCGATGCACCTCGCGAGGATCCAGCACCGTCCGGACTTCACGGTAGGGCTGACGTGGGGAAACATCCGTGCGCGCGGGACCGCTGCCACTGGCATGGCGATCCCGGGCGACGGCAAGGACTCCTACGCGATTTCCTTTGGCTTGACCCTGCCGCTGTTTCGCGGCAAGTATGACGCCGGCATCAGGGAGGCCGCGGAACGATACTCCGCAGCCCGGTTTGCTTACAGGGACTCCGCCAGACGAATGGAATCAGAGGTCCGAGCGGTCTCGTTCCGGATCGAAACGATAGAAAAGCAGCTCGACCTCTTTGAGCGCGCATTGGTGCCCCAAGCGGAGCAGGCGTTGCGGTCGACCGAATCCGCCTACTCGAACGGCACCGTCGAAGTGACTGGCCTGTTGGATAGCCAGCGCGTGCTCCTGGATGTGCAACTTGGCCTGGCCCGGCTTCAAGCCGACTATCTGAAGGCAGTTGCCGACCTGGAGCGGACGATCGGATCGGGGGTGTCCTCATGACCAGATCGAGACTCGCCGCCGTATGCCTCGCGTGCGCGGCACTTGTCATCGCCGGCATTGGAGGCTGGCAACTCGGCGCTCCCAGAGATGGCCCGGTCCAGCCGGAATTGGCGGACGCCAAGTCTGTCCCCTCCGATCTCTACACCTGCAGCATGCATCCGCAGGTCGTTCAGCAGGAACCGGGACAATGCCCGATTTGCGGAATGAATCTCGTGCCGTTGGCCAGCGGTTCCGAGGCTCCACCAGAAGCAGGTCATCAGGGTGTCCGCGTCAGCCAGGGCTTCCTGCAGAACTTCGCTGTGAAAACGGCGGAGGTCGAGCGGACCGATCTCCCCGCACGGATTCGCACGATCGGATATCTCGACCACGACGAGGCCAAGCTGATTTCGGTGAGCACGAAGTTTCCCGGCTGGATCGAGAATCCCCGGGTCAACACCGTGGGCGAGCGGATCTCGCATGGCGATGTCCTGTTCGAGATCTACAGCCCGGAACTCGTCACCGCCCAGGAGGAATACCTGGGCGCCCTGGGCTATGCCAGCCGGCTGCGGGCCAGCGAGGCGTACGATGGCGCTGTCACGCGAGCCGAGGCACTCTTGCGGGCGGCTGGCGAGCGCCTGCGCCACTGGGACCTGACGACCGAGCAAGTCGAGGAGCTGCACGCCGCCGGAGAGTCAAGCCGGACCGTGGAGGTCTACGCCCCGGCTTCGGGGTACGTCGTTGAGAAGCTCGGGGACTCCCTGGCGGGTGTGAAGGTAGGCCCTGGCACGACCATTCTCAAGATTGCCGACCACTCGACCCTCTGGGCAAAGGTCGAGTTCTACGAGCACCACCTGCGAGACCTTCGCGTCGGCTTGCGCGCCGATATTTCCCTCGACGCCTTCCCGGGACTCCGATGGCAAGGCAGATTGCTCTTCTTCGAGCCGGCGATGAATCCCCAGACCCAGACCTTGACGGGCTATGTCGAGATCGAGAACTCGGATGAGAGGCTGCGCCCGAAGATGTACGCGACGATCGAGATCCAGTTGCCGGGCGCCAGGGACGCTCTCGTGGTTCCGGCTCAATCCGTCCTGCGGTCCGGCAACAACCGGAACATCGTGATTGTCGATGCGGGAAACGGCATCTTCGTCCCTCGCGAAGTCGAACTCGGGATCGAGAGCGACGGGCTACAGCAAGTCCTGGAGGGCCTCGCGGCGGGAGAACATGTCGTGACATCGTCCCAGTTCCTGCTGGACTCCGAGAGCAATCTGCAAGCGGCGATCGACAGGCTCTCGACCAACCCCGATGGCGAGCACCATCACGCGCACTAGAAAGGCCGACCCTCCAATGCTCCGCGGAATCGTCGATTGGTCGCTTCAGAACAAGCTCCTGGTGGTGCTTGCGGCGCTTGTGATGGCTGTCCTGGGGGCGTATTCGATCCGCTCCATGCCACTGGATGCCCTACCTGACCTTTCGGATGTCCAAGTCGTGGTCTACACGAAATACCCGGGCCAGTCGCCCAGGATCGTCGAAGACCAGATCACCTACCCGCTGACAACGCAGATGCTCGCCGTGCCGCACGCGGAAGTGGTGCGGGGCTATTCGTTCTTCGGCTTCTCGCTCGTGTATGTCCTGTTCGAGGATGGCACCGACCTGTACTGGGCACGGTCGAGAGTGCTGGAAACCCTCGGCCAGGTGGCGGCGCAGCTTCCTGAAGGCACATCGCCGACGCTCGGCCCAGACGCTACTGGAGTCGGCTGGGCCTACATGTACGCCTTGAAGTCGGACAGACACGACCTGAGCGAGTTGCGTTCCTTGCAGGACTGGTTCCTCCGGTTCGAACTGACAGGTATTCCGGGGGTGGCCGAAGTCGCGTCCGTCGGTGGCTACGTCCGCCAGTATCAGATTGCGATCGACCCGGTGAAGCTGAGGGCTTACGGCTTGCCGATCTCGCGTATCAAGGAAGCCGTCCAGAAAAGCAACCGGGACGTGGGTGGCCGACTCCTCGAGCTTGCCGAGAAGGAGTTCATGATCCGCGGAAGGGGGTATATCGAGTCGATCGACGACATCCGCAAGATTTCGCTCGGGACGGACCGGGCGGGTACCTCGGTGCAATTGGACGATGTCGCGCGAATTGAGGTTGGGCCGGAGATTCGCAGAGGGCTTGCCGAGTGGGACGGGCAGGGTGAAATCGTCGGAGCGATCGTCGTTGTGCGGCAGGGTGCGGACACGAGGGAAGTCGTGCGCAGCGTCGAGAGCCGGCTCGAGGAATTGCGACCTCAGCTTCCCCCGGGGGTGACGATCGAGGTCGCGTACGACAGGACGTCGCTGATCGACCGGGTCATCGAGAGCCTGCGATCCAGCCTGACGCAGCAGTTCGTCATCGTTGGCGTCGTTTGCCTGCTGTTCCTGTTCCATGTCCTGAGTGGCATCGCCGCCGTTGTCACCATCGTTGTTGGTGTGCTGATTGCCGGCATCGCAGCCGGCTTGCTCGGCGTCCATCTCGACATCATGTCGCTTGGCGGTGTCGCGGTCGCTGTGGGGACGATGGTCGACGCCGGAATCGTCATGGTGGAGAACGCCCACCAGCACATGGCCCGGTTTGGCACCAGCAAGTCCCGCGGGGACATCGTCCGCGACTCATGCAAGGAAGTTGCGCCGACGCTGTTCTTTTCGCTCCTGATCATCACCGTTTCCTTCCTGCCGGTTTTCGCCTTGCAGGAGCAAGAGGGGCGGCTATTCCGCCCCCTGGCCTGGACCAAGACGCTGGTGATGGCGAGCGCCGCGCTGCTTTCGGTCACGCTGGTGCCGGTTCTCGTCAGCCTCGCCGTTCGTACGCCCGGCAGATCGCACGGAAAGAACCCGGTTCGCAGGCTGCTGGTGTGGGTATACGGACCAGTAGTGGCGGCGGCGATGCGATACCGGATCGTGACTCTGCTGATTGCTCTGGCGGTCTTCGCAGGTTCGATCGGCACCTACCGCAGACTGGGATCGGAATTCATGCCGCCCTTGTGGGAGGGAGACCTGCTGTACATGCCGACGACCCTGCCCGGCATATCGATTGCCAAGGCCAAGGAACTGGTACAGCAAACGAACAAGATGATCATGACGTTTCCGGAGGTAGAGCACGTATTCGGCAAGGCCGGCCGGGCCGACACGGCCACAGACCCCGCGCCGCTCTCGATGATCGAATCAACGATCCGGCTCAAGCCTCGCGATCAGTGGCGACCGGGAATGACGCCAGAAAAACTCGTCGAGGAGATGCAGGAGGTAGTCCGCGTGCCGGGGCTCACAAATGCCTGGACAATGCCGATCAAGACCCGGCTGGACATGCTGGCCACCGGCATCAAGACTCCCGTCGGCATCAAGATTGCAGGACCGGACCTGGAGGTCCTCGAGAACCTCGGCAAAGAGATCGAGAGCGTGGTTCGCGGAGTCCCCGGCACGGTCAGTGCGTACGCCGAGAGGGTGATGGGAGGCAACTACCTGGATATTGACATCGATCGTGACGCGATCGCGCGCCACGGACTCGTCATAGACCAAGTCCAAGAGGCGATTCATACCGCACTTGGCGGAGTGCATGTCGGCACAACGATCGAAGGGCTGCAACGATTCCCGGTGAACCTGCGGTACAGCCGGGACTTGCGGGCGGACATGCCCGCGCTTCGCGACGTCCTGGTGACTACGCCGATGGGGCACCACCTCCCGCTGTCTCAACTGGCCGATTTCAGGTATTCCTCCGGACCGGCCGCCATCAAGAGCGAGAATGCCAGGCCAAACGCCTGGATCTATGTCGACGTCGGCGCCGAAACGGAGATTGGCAGTTACCTGGCCGCCGCACGCAAGGCGGTCGAGCACAATGTCACGATGCCGACCGGGTATTCTCTCGCATGGAGTGGCCAGTTCGAGTCCATGCAACGTGTCGAGGAAAGGCTTCAGCTCCTCGTGCCGCTCACCATCGTGATCGTGTTCTCTGTACTGCTTGTCAGCACTCGGTCCACGTTGACCTCCATCATCGTGCTGGCAGGAGTCCCGCTGGCCCTGAGCGGAGCGTTCGTATCGCTGGCCATCCTCGACTACAACCTCAGCATTGCTGTCTGGGTGGGTCTCATCGCCCTGGCAGGACTGTATGCGGAGACCGCGATTGTCTTTTGGCGATTCCTCGAGATTGCCTTCGAAGACCACCAGCGCAGAGGGCTCTTGGTGCGGTCGGGCGATTTGGTTCGGGTCATCCAGGAAACTGCAGTCTCGCGAGTGAGGCCCGTCGCGATGACAGTTGCCACTGACATGCTCGGCCTGATGCCGATCATGTGGAGCACGGGAGCCGGTGCCGACGTCATGAAGCGAATCGCGACGCCTCTCTTCGGAGGCGTCGCCTCATCGGCCTTTGTCGTGCTGGTGATCTTCCCCGTCCTGTACTACTACCTGAACCTACAGTCCATCACCGGTCGTGAGAGCCGGGCTGAACCGCGTGCCCTGAAGGAGGCCACCTCGTGAACATTCTCCTCTTGCTGCTCTTCGCGTTGCCGCTCGCGGCCACGGAGGTCTCTCTTGAAGCCAAGTGGAAGAGGCCGCTACGACCCGACGTCTCCGGCTCCTTGCGGATCGGAGAGGAGGTGATCGCATTCCAGCCCGACAAGCCGGGCAAGCGTCCACTGGAATGGACGTTGAACGACGTGCAGCACTTCGATCGGGTGAGCGCGTCGGAGGTTGCGATCCGAACATACGCCGATTCAATGCTGCGATTGGGAAAGGATCGCTGGTACAGGTTCGAGCTTGTCGGCGGAACGCTGACAGACGATCTTCACGCACAGGTGGTCGCCGGGATCGGAAAGCCCGCCACGGACCGCGTTGTCCGCGAGCCTGCCGACGCCGAACTGGCGATTCCCGCCAAGCACGTACGATTGCTGAAGGGGTCTGAGGGAACGCTTTACTTCACGCCGGGCTGGATCATGTACGTGACCGAGGCGAAGAGCGCATCCAGAGCTTGGCGGCTGGACCGTGATGTGGACGGCGTGTGGTCGTCCGACCCCTATCGGTTCGAGGTTCACGTACTGGACGGGAGCGAGGCTTTTGTGCGCCGGCCCGCTGTTCACCGCTTCTCCCTGAAGCGGCCAATCGACACCGGCTTCTACACGTCCCTCAAGATGAAGCTCTACGAGTTGAGGAGCCCGCGCTAGCGTCGACCAGTCGAGCAAGGGTGTAGTTGGCGTCGGAGTTCCACCATGGACTGTCGATGTCAAACCAGAACTGCGCACTTGTGACAAACAAAGTTGCACACATCTGTGGGGCCGCCGCAGGTTTCGCGGACTCTTCCGATCAAGTCGGATTCCCTCAGCATCGCCTCCCCGCATCGAGTCCAACATCCCCTCGCTCGGCACGTGGCATCCCATGCTGATGTACCCTGATACGAAGATGGCTGCCGCGTCGCAACGGCTAGCTTCGAGAGCCAAGTTGGGGGGCGCCATTCCCAAGGTTGTCCGGCAAGCACCCCGGCGCTCGACGCCAGGTAGACGGGAGACTGATAGGTCCGCGCAATCAATGCCTGCCCCCTCACGCCTGCCAGGATTGCCCGACACAGCGACTTCGGGCCTGATCCGTGATGAACACCTGCCGGGCGCTCTGCAAAGCGCCGCAAGCATGATCGCGACCTGCATGCTTTGGCTGGGAAGCATCCACGTGCTGTCGGGTGCCGGATTGGCGCAGGATCTGCCGCGAGTCCGCGACGGCCTGGTGGCGCTCTACGGCTTCGGCTCCCTCGACGGTGCACGAGTGTCGGACCGCTCCGGCTTCCTGGAACCGGCGGACTTGAAGCTGGACGACCCCGATGCAGTGAGACTGACAGAGGGTTCCCTGACGATTGACCAGCCGACAAGGATGCGCTCGCGGGAACGCGTGGCGAAGATTGCGGACTTGGTGCGTGTGTCGGGCGAACTGACAGTGGAGGCTTGGATCGAGCCCGCGGCTCGAGCCGAAGCCACGAGAGCAGGCATCGTCATGATCTCCAACGCCACGGATCAGCATAACTTCGCGCTCGTCCAATTGAGGGACCGATTCGAGGCTCGATTTCGCACGAGCAAGACCGACACTGGGGAAGCGCCTCCGATTCGTTCGCCGAAGGCCAGCGCCGGCCCCGCACTGACGCACTTGGCTTTCACCCGCGATCGCACCGGACGCGCACGAATTTACGTGAACGGAGCGATCGCCGCCGAGCACACAATCGCCGGATCCTCCTCGGACTGGGAGAAGACGACGCTCGTGATCGGGAACGGCCCACACGGCCAAAAGCCCTGGCTGGGCAGAGTGCACTTGGTCGCCGTCTACGGCCGCGACCTGCTGGGCGAGGAGGTGACGCGCAACTTCCGGGCAGGACCGGGCCTTGTCGAATCGGTCCCTGTCAAGGTGTCCGCAAACCGGGCGCTGTTCGAGGACAAGGTCGCCGCGTTGCTGGCAAGCCGCTGCCTTGACTGCCACGATTCCGCCGTGAAGCAGGCGGGGTTGGACCTTTCTGCGCGCGAGTCAGCCCTAGCAGGAGGAGATCACGGTAGCGCCATCGTGCCGGGGGCCGCGAGCAAGAGCCTTGTGTGGCTGATGACGGAATCGGAGGCAATGCCGCAGAACCGCCCGCCACTATCGGCTGCCGAGAAGCAGGTGCTGCGCGATTGGATCGATGGCGGGGCAACCTGGTCATTCGAGGCGATCGACCCCTCCCTGCACCGTCGCAGCGGGGAAAACCTCCCCAATCCGGTCCGCAGACTCACGGTCTCCGAGTACGTCTCCTCAATTCGCAGCGCAACCGGAATCGACGTCTCGGAGGAGGCGGCGCGACTCCTGCCGCCGGATCTTCGCGCCGATGGATTCGAGAATACCGCCTACAACCTCACGGTGGACCTGCGGCACGTGGAAGCGTATGCCCGGCTGGCTGAGGCCGCAGCAAAGCGAGTCGACATCGAACACATCGCGGGCGAAGGCACGGACCTTACGGACAGCCGCCTCCGACGGATGGGGAAACAAATCCTCCGGGGCCCGCTCTCAGAGCGCGAAATCGACCTCTACCGGACCCTTGCAAGTGCCGTGCAGTCCTCAGGGGGCGGTTTCGAGGGAACCATCCGCCATGTGGCGGAAGCCATGCTGCAGTCACCACGTTTCCTCTATCGCATCGAACAGCAGAAGGGCGATGGAAGCCGTTGGCCGACCGACGCCTACGAATTGGCCGCACGGCTCAGCTACATCGTGTGGGGAGAGCCGCCTGATGCGGCCCTGTCTGCCGCCGCAGCTGCCGGAACCCTTCACGATCTCGGGGAGCTGCAACGTCAGACCCGCCGGATGCTCACCGATCCGCGGGCAGTTACCCGCTCGGTGGAATTCGTGGCCCAGTGGCTCGACTTGGGGCGGCTTGACACCCTGCGCCCCGACAGCCAGCAGTTCCCTCGCTGGAATCCTCGGTTGGCAGCGGATATGCGGACCGAGACAATCGCCTTCTTCAAGGAACTGGTCTGGGATCAGCGGCGGCCGCTTGCGGATCTACTTAACGCGCAGTTCACCTACCTCACTCCACCTCTCGCGAAGCACTACGGCCTCGACGCTGCGGGGTCTGGCCTGAGACGCTACGAACTCGCTGGCGTCCCCAGCCGCGGGGGAATCCTGACGCAGGGCGCCGTGCTGACGAAAGGCGGTAGCGACGCGTCTATGGTCACCCGGGGGCTCTTCGTGCTTGAGGATCTGCTCTTCGGCGAAGTCGGCTCCCCGCCTCCCGGCACCGATACCTCCCCCGTGCCGGCGAGCCCTGGGCAATCGCGTCGGACCATCGCCACCGACCGGGTGGAAAGCCCGGCCTGCGGAGGCTGTCACGCCAAGTTCGAGCCTCTGGCTTTCGGGTTGGAGCGGTTCGACGGCCTCGGCAGCTACCGTGAAATCGACGAGCACGGCAACGAACTGCGGGAAGACGGCGAAATCCTGTTTCCGGGCTCCAACGAACCGGTCGCGTATTCCACGGCCGCCGAAATGATGGACCTGATCGCCGCAAGCGACCGTGCCCAACGAAATATCACAAGGAAAGTCACCCAATTCGCTATCGGTCGGCCACTCGTTCCCGCTGACGAGCCCACGGTCAACCGGATCCATCAGCGCAGCCAAGGCAATGGCGGAACCTACGCAACCCTGATCGAGGCGATTGTCACAAGCGACCTGGTCCGAAGGACGCAGACGGAGCCGTAGCCGAACAGCTATGATGGAATCCGTGCTTTTATGACTGGGCGGCGCATCAGCCGGCGAACGGTTCTCAGAGGCGTAGGGGGAATCGGGATCGGCCTGCCTCTGCTTGAGGAAATGCGGGCCAGCGCTTCCGCCGCCGTTCCGGTGCGGGCGTTCAATGTCTTTTTTGGGCTCGGGATTCCCGCCCCGCTGCAGTCCGAGGGCTTCGACGGCGTGATGGAGCCCTTGCGGCCGCTCGCGGACAGGCTCTTGATCCTGCGCAACGTCGACCAGGTTCGTTGCGACGAGTCAGGCATCAACGCTCACTTCGACGGCTCTAGCGGCGCGTTCACTGCCGAGCCCCCGAATGGGGAAGCGCGAGCGGGCGGCCCCTCCATAGACCAGGTCGTTCGCCAGACGCACTACCCGGATGGACAGCCTCGAGGAGTCACTCCGACGGTAATTGCCGGCACCTATTTCCGCCGGAGCCGAGTTAGTAGATACGTCCACAGCTACCGGTCCGACGGCACGGTGGCGGCGGCCATGCAGGAAAGGCCCCGAGATCTGTTCGACCGGGTGTTTGGAAGGATCGAGTTTCCGGGAGGCGACGACGACGAGCAAGAGCGCTTTCGCCGCAGTGTGCTCGACACAGTGGTGGGCCAGTACCAGCACTTTATTCGGGACAACTCTCCGCTGGGCACCCAGTCGAGGTCCCGCTTGGCGGACCACCTGGACCGCATCCGCGAGTTCGAGCAACGCGCATTCTCCCAAGGAGGGAAAGAACGGACCGGGCCTCAGTTGCCGCCGAGGTCGCGGCTTGCTCACGGGGGATACGCTGACCCGGGCGGAGAGGGGATTGACATGGACCTCGCCGAGCTTACCCGCGAGTGGCGGCTGACAGCGGATCTGTACGCACTGGCGGTCGAGATGGATCGAGTGCGCTTCGGTTCGCTGACGTTTCTGGCCGCAGGCGAGCGCTTGCGCATCCGAGGGGATTACGAATTCGCCGGTCGAAGGGTCTTTGAATTCGACGATGCCAGGCAGCGCGACGCCAGCGGCGCGAAAGCGTGCAGTCACGAGTGGTGGCATGACTTCAAACCGGAAGCTCGGAATCCGCAGTTGCGAGCCCACGCTCATATGCACTTGCGGGAGGTGGCGTACTTCCTGAATCGTCTCGACTCAGTGCAGGACGCCAATGGGCAGTCCGCACTGCAGAACTCGATGGTTACGATTTCGACCGAGTCCGGCGATGGAAGGCACTCGGATGTGAAGCGCGAACTTTCCGGTGTCTTCCACGCGATTTCGAGCGCAGGCGGCAAGTTCAAGACCGGGCAGATACTTGATCTGGGCAGTGAGGCGCTCGACCTGTACAACACGATGCTCGAGGCTATGGGCACCACTGATCGTCTCGGCCCGGCCGACCGAGAGGCTCGACCGGCCGACGCCATCCGTGCCTAGCGCGGGATGCCGTTCGATTCCCCGCAATTAAACCCGCCCCTTACCCTGATCCAGCGACGTGGTCGATGACCTGCAGCTGCAGGTCGACACCGGAGCGCCTACTGTGCCATACGTCTCGCGCCCAGTAACGTGCAGACGGGTGGTAGCGGGATGAGGGAGGCGCACTTGGATATCGCTCGACGGAAAGCCAGCAGCATGCGCAATCGACTCGGTCATGCCTGTTTCGATGTCGACCTCGCATTGATCTGGCGGACGGTACAAGAGGATGTCCCGGCCCTGATCGCCCAACTCGAACCACTCGTCCCGCCGGATGCCGAATAGTGGCGCGCAACCATCGTGGAGTCGCTCGTCATTCGCCAACGACTGCAAATAGGTCAGACGAGTGCGGCACGATAGATCTCAGGCAATCGCCGGAAGCACGGCAGAGAGGGCAAGATTCCCGTGACAGGTCGGTGGATGAGTCTAGGAGGTTTTCGGTGTCGGTCCATCGCCGCGCAGGATGGCATACAAGCACTGGTCCTGCACCGTGCCATCCTTGATGGCACTCCGGCGCATGCGGCCCTCGAGCCGATACCCTGCGTTCTGCAATACGCGGCAGGACGCAGAATTCGATGCGAAGGGCACGGCATACAGTCGTTCCAACTCGTAGGCGGCAAACGCAAAGCGTGTGAAACCCGTTAGTGCACGCGTCGCGATGCCCCGACCCCAGTAAGGCTCGCCGAGCCAGTAACCGACCTCCGCGGAACAACGCTCCACATCGTCACGGAGGACTACGCCGATCGAGCCAATCGACGCGTCGTTCACTGTGACCGCGAACATCGTCTCGGGAATTCCCCCGAGCGCGAGTGTGATGAACCTGCGTGCGTCGTCGATCGTGTAAGGATGCGGGAACCTGTCCCGCAATTGCAGCCACACTCTTCGATTGTTGGCCAGCAGGGCTAGTCCAGCGGCGTCGGAGTCGCGGAACGACCGCACGCCGCAACATCCCAGATCGAGTTGCATCTCCGGTCCAGATGATCTGCGATTGCCCATTATCCAGCACTTCGCGGGGAAGATCTGCGCACTGAGTAGCCGAGGCAATGCCTTGACGGTCTCACCTGGCCCTGCCGGGACTTGGCCGTCTGGGTCAAACAGCCATTCAGGACGTTGGGTGCATCCCACCAGAAGGCTCCAACCGGTTCAGCGTCATTGCTGGCGTCGTGGAGGTATCTACTAACCAGTGCTTGTCAGGACTTGCCCCAGCGCCTTCCTCACCGCTTCGCCATCTCGTTTCATCAAGGACCCGAGCTTCCGGACAATCAGGGTGTCATCTAGGGTAAAGAGCTTGAAGCGGACCTTACAGGGGACTATCAGGCCAGCTTCCCGCCAGCCCTGAATCACCACGTCACTCGGCCAATCGCTCCCGGCTGAGGTGATCATGGTCAGAATCGATTGTTGATGAACCCGATTGAAGCCTGTCGATGAGATGATCAAGGCCGGACGGCGTTTGACGGTCCAGCTATCCGCGAAGGGAAACGGGACGACGACCACATCGAGTGATTCAAAGGTCACGCCACGCCTCCTCGTCCTCAGGAGAGACCCATTCGCTCAAGACCTTTGAGAGGCCCCCCAGGTAGTCGTCCTGCCCCGGGATCACCTTGCGTACCACCAGATGATCACCCTCGATCTCGAACGCGATCACATCGCCTTCGTTCAGCTTGGCCGCCTTACGGATGCTCTTGGGAATCGTCGTCTGTCCACGTGCGGTAATCTTTGCAGTTTCCATTTCTTATTTCACTGAAATTCTGATTATACTGGTAATCTGACAAAATGGGACATTCCGCGCTGTCTTACCTGCCGGTCCAGTGACCGTAGTCCCAGGTGTCGGGGCGAGCGATCTGGTAATGCCACTTGCGCTCGCCAGCGAGAGCATCCAGCGCTACGATGTTGTTGGCGAACAGGTTCCTGCCCCGCCGGAACGCCCGAGAGAAATCATCCGTGACGGCACAGGATGCAACCGGCCGACTCACGGAGTCGCACTACCGGCGAGAGATCGAAACTCCTGAAATCGTATGATCGCCTCTTCCAAGGAAACGGCCTCGACCTCCCTCGACAGCGGAAAACTTTCGTCACCAGCATGCACGACAAGCCGCAGGGTTGGCTTGAGATCCTCGCAAGCGCTGAAGAAGCCACGCGAGACCGAGGGGGCTCGGCCGCGTTTGATTTCAATCGCCGCAAGCGTACCCGCTCCGAAGTCCACCAAGAGATCAACCTCCGCCCCGCCGGATGTGCGGTAGTAGCCGAAGTGGGCGTGGCTTGGCAATGCGCCGATCAAGTTCTCAATGACGAACCCTTCCCAACTGCCCCCGACAACGGGATGCCCCAGCAAGTCGTTGAGCGACCCGATCCCCAGCAGTGCGTGGCAAATGCCGCTGTCTCGTACGTAGGTCTTGGGGGCACGAATGAGACGCTTGCCTAGGTTGCTTGTCCATGGCCGAAGTCGGCGGACGAGCAAGAGATCGACCATGAAGTCGAGATAGCGGCTGATCGTAAACCTCCTAAAGCCCAGTCCACGTCCGAGTGCCGAAGCGTTGAAGACCTGCCCTTGGTTGTGGGCGAGCATCGTCCAGAAGCGCCGCAATGTCTCAGCGGGAATGCGAGGACCGAGCTGCGGCATGTAGCGTTCCAGGTAAGTACGGATGAGGTCGAGCCTCCAGTCAAGACTTATTGAGTCGCTGTCCGCGACGAAGCTCTCAGGGAAGCCCCCACGATGCCATAGCTGATGCCGGGCTCCATGCCCGACTTCCCTTATATCGAACGGGCGCAGTTCGCAATACGCAACACGGCCGGCAAGCGTCTCGCTCGATTGGCGCAGCAGTTCGACGCTCGCGGACCCGATGAACAGGAACTGTGCCGACCTATTTCCGGCGCGTCTGCGGGCGTCGATGACTGCGCGGAGGGGGGCAAACAGATTCGGGGCAAGCTGCACTTCCTCAAGGATCAACAGATTGGCTTTGTTCAGGTCGCAGAACCACTCGATGTCGGCAATCTTCGATAAGTCACTTGGCCGTTCAAGATCCAGATAGACGCTCTTGTGCTCGCGTGCAATCTCCAAGGCCAAGGTTGTCTTACCAACCTGACGAGGGCCGATTAGGACTACAGCTGGGGGGTGCCGCAACTTCGACAACAGTTCTGATTGATCGATCCGGCGAATAATCTATGCAAATTCAACATAGAATATTCAATTTGTGAGGTAAATCTAGTCGCTGTGGCGCCATCCCATCAGTCTCTGCCGTCATGCTCCCTCGAAGCTGCGTGAAGTGCCGCATTGATCTGTAGTGGCATCTAGGACAGAAGAACCTGTTCAGATCTGACTATTGCTCGACATCCTTCGGCCAACGTTTGCGCACAGCGCACTGCATCGCGAGCCACAGTCCGATTTCGCCAACGAGGATCGGCGCCTGCGGTCCAACGGCGATCAGCATTCCGGATTTCACAAACGGTAAATGAATCCTCGGAGTGCGCGGCTTGCATTCCAACGGCTCAAAACATCCCGTTGTCGTTTTCCGCCTTGTCAGGAATAACCTGCAGCACGTCCCAATGCTCGACGATCTTGCCGGCGCTGTCGAACCGGAAGATGTCTATGCCGGCATAGTCGTGGTCGCCGGGCCAGTGCTGAAAGCAGAGCAAGACAACAAGGTCGTCTTCGGCAATTGCACGCTTGAACTCCACTCGCTTGCCCGGGTATTCAATCGCCATCCGCTCGAAGTAGTCGATAAAGGCTTGCTTGCCGTCACCAACACCCGGATTGTGTTGCGTATAGCTCTCTCCGACGTACCGATCGATGGCGTCGCGGGGCCGACACTGATTGAACATCAGGTCATAGAAAGCCTTGGCGTTCAGCTTCATTTGATCCGTGGGGCTCTTCACTTGTCCCGTCTTCCCTGGAGGTGTCGGCTCATCGGTTAGGCCTCTGTCGAACGTAGGCTTGCATCCAGTTGATGAACTGCCCGACTTGCTCGCGGAACAAGAGTAACCGATCCTTCCGGCCTTGATCCCGTCTCAGCGCCGCGATCGCCAGCGGTTTGCTTACGTTCGGTAGCAGCCTGACAAGCGCGTGGTGATGTCTGACGAGCAATCCCTTGATGGCGGCAGCAAACGCCTGCCGTTGTTCAGCAGCCAAGTTTGCCGGTCCGTCTGTGCCATGCTGGGGCTCCGCGCTACGTTGGGCGTTGGAGTCTCCTTCACTGATTGCGGAACTGCTTTCGGTGATTTCAATCAGGCTCTCGGGTTTACGATCTCTCCCTGCAAGTGCGGAGTGATCCAGCTGGTTTCGCCAATGTGCTGGCAGTCCCACTATTCACCCTCAAGCGCGGTGAGCTTGAGGCCGGCCCGATGGGCGAAGACGGTCTGCCGATCAACCAGATCGTTCTAACGGCTACGTTGAGCCAGCCAGGGGTGCTCAAGCTTCCGACTCAGCGAGCAGGGACGCATTGCCTCCAGCTGACGTCGTATCGATGCACACATGGCGTTCGACGACATAGCGTTCGTGTGCCGCTGGTTCCGTGATCAGTGGCAGGATCGGGCCGGGACGCCTGGCCAATGCCATACGCATCGCGACGAGGACATCCCGGTCCGCGCTGCAGGCGACCGCGGTTATGCCCTCCAGCACGGCGAGAGTCTCCGGAGCGACCTGCCCGTCCAGCATGACCCCTCTGCCATCACAGGTCCCAGAGGCGAGCAGCGCTTCCACACCATCGGCAACCACTACCGCAGCGTTGCCGGCAGCGCGAGCCGCCTCGAGCTGCTTGCCCGCCAATTCTGCGCCAGGACCGAGACAGAGCACCACCCCGCGCGGCCCAAAGGAAAGCCGGTTCAATTCGCCGGTTGGCCCGGGAAGATCCCTGGGCGCGAACTGAAACGCCCCCTCGCACTCGTCACCGCGATCCGGGAAGCGACCGGCGGTGGATTGGGCGTTGGGCCCTGCTTGCGCGGTATATCCGTCCCCATAGGTGCGGCCGGCGCTGGCAGTTAAGCGCTTGCTCGGGCAAAGCGGCCGGGAAGCCAAGCCGATTGCAGCTTTCGAAATCGCCGCCTTGAGCCGTGTCAAGTTGATCACCTCCCCCGCCGGCAATCCACCAGACGGTCGGTCGCCGGCGATCAGTCGCCGGACATAGTGCGGTCCACCCGCCTTCGGCCCGGTCCCGCTTTCGGCTTCTCCGCCAAAGGGCTGCGAGCCGACAACCGCACCGATCTGGTTGCGGTTGACGTAGATATTGCCAGCGCGCACGCGGTCGACAATATGTTGAACGCGGTCGTCGATGCGGGAATGCAATCCGAAAGTAAGTCCGTATCCAGACGCATTGACGGCATCGGCCACCGCGTCAATGTCCTCTGCGTCAAAAGTCGCGACCTGCAACACCGGCCCGAAGATTTCTTCATCCAGCGCCTCGATGCCGCCGATCTGCAGCACGGTTGGCGGTACAAACCGGCCTGGGACCGACACAGCCGCCCGCTTCAGCAGTCGGCCTTCGCGTTTGGCACGATTGCAATAGGCTTCGATCCGATCATGCGCCTCGACGCTGATGACCGGGCCGATGTCGGTGGCCAGGTCCCAAGGATCGCCGAGCCGAAGCTCATCGACCGCACCGAATAACATGTCGCGGACCCGTTCCTCCAATTCTTTCTGGACGTAAAGGATTCGCAAGGCCGAGCAGCGTTGCCCGGCGCTCTGGAACGCAGAAGCGACGATGTCGCGCACCACCTGCTCGGGCAGCGCTGTGGAATCGACGATCATCGCGTTGAGCCCCCCGGTCTCCGCGATGAGCGGCGCATGGGGCGCAAGCCGTTCCGCCATCGCACGGTTAATCAGCCGTGCGGATTCGGTCGAACCGGTGAAGCAGACGCCATCGATACGCGAATCGGAGACCAGCGCCGCCCCCACTGTCGGGCCGTCGCCCGGCAATAACTGCACCGCATCTTGCGGGATTCCGGCCTCGTGCATCAGAGCGACCGCACGGGCCGCGATCAGTGGGGTTTGCTCGGCTGGCTTGGCGATGACCCCGTTTCCTGCCGCCAACGCGGCGAGAACCTGGCCAGAGAAAATCGCGAGCCGAAAGTTCCATGGCGAGATGCAGGCAATCACGCCACCTGGGATGCTGCGGTCTCCTGCGCATTCGCGAATCGCCTCATTGGCGTAGAAACGGGCAAAGTCGCACGCCTCGCGGATTTCTCCTACGCAATCACTCCAGGTCTTGCCTGCCTCGCGTGCGGCGAGCGCAAAGAGTTCCGCTGCGTGCTCCTCATAGAGATCAGCCACTCGGCGTACCCGATCCGCCCGCTCTTCCACATGCATGGTTGCCCAAGTCTCCGCGCCCGTGCGGGCCGCTTCCATGGCTGTCTCGATGTCTGACGGCGAAGAGGGCGTGACGTAGCCCACGATTTCGTCCGGGCGCGCTGGATTGCGGACTTCACAGCGCTCGGCGCCGATGCACGTTCCTGCGATAAGCGGCTCTGACTGCCACGTAACAGAACGAAACCGTTCGCGTTCCGTTTCGATTGCAGAGAACGCGACAGGATCAGTAAGGTCCCACCCTTTCGAGTTGCGACGCTGGGGAAGGTAAGTATCGGCGGGCGCCAGAATGCGCGGGTTTGAGACCGACCCGCGAAGCTGCTCGATCGCAGAGATCGGATCACGCGCGATTTCCTCCGCGGTGACGCTCTCGTCGAGGATCTGGTTCACAAACGAACTGTTGGAGCCATTCTCAAGGAGGCGCCGGACAAGGTAGGCCAGTAGGTCGCGATGGGCACCCACCGGCGCGTAGATCCGAGACCGGACTCCGTGCGCCTCGCGCACCGTGTCGTGCAATGCTTCACTCATCCCGTGCAGGCGCTGGAATTCGAAGCGCGAGGGGTCCTCGGCCATGTGCACAACCGCCGCCATCGTGTGCGCGTTGTGGGTCGCAAATTGCGGGTAGATGCGATCCGTCATTCCCAGCAGCTTGCGCGTGCAGGTCAGGTAGGAAACGTCGGTACTTGCCTTGCGGGTATAGACTGGAAAGCCATTGAGACCGAGGACTTGTGCGCGTTTGATTTCGCTATCCCAGTACGCACCTTTGACGAGCCGGATCATGATATGCCGATCCAACAGGTCAGCCAGTTCGTAGAACCAGTCGATAACGTACGGCGCGCGCTTGCAATAGGCCTGTACGACAACCCCGAAGCCGTCCCAGCCCGAGAGTGCGGAATCCGCGAGCACCGCTTCGATCACGTCGAGAGAAAGGTCGAGACGCTCCGCCTCCTCCGCATCGACTGTCAGGCCAATCCCGGCTGATCTGGCGAGCAGCGCGAGCGAGCGCAGGCGTGCGACGAGCTCAGTCATCACCCGTTCCCGTTGCCCGAACTCGTACCGGGCATGCAGCGCCGAAAGCTTGACCGACACGCCCGGCCTGTCATAAAGGCCCAGATCTCGACCCAGATCGGCTAGAGCGCCGATCGAGTCGGAATAGGCAATGTAGTGCCGGTGGGCATCCGCTTCGGTCCTGGCCGCCTCACCCAGCATGTCGTAGGAGAAGCTGTAGCCTTTCGACTCCATCGAGACTGCCCGGTCTTTGGCCTCGCGCATGTCACGTCCGAACACGAAGTGACGCCCCATCTCGCGCATTGCATGGGCGACAGCGGCGCGGATAACCGGCTCCCCAAGACGCCTGATCGCTTCGTGCGGTACGCCGGCCAATCCATGTTCCGACTCGCTGAGCACCTTCCCGGTCAGCAGCAGCGCCCAGGTGGAGGCATTCACGAGCGGCGATCTGGAGTGCCCGAGATGGGCTGCCCAGTCCGATGTGCCGATCTTGTCTTCGATCAGCGAATCGATGGTTTCTGTATCCGGAACCCGCAGCAGCGCCTCACCAAGGCACATGAGTGCCACTCCCTCGCGGGTCGACAGCCCGTATTCCGTGAGAAAACCCTGCATGATCGAGGGTCTGGACCTTGCCCGGATAGTGCGGATCAGATCGATTGCACGCGTGACAATCGCTCGCCGCTCCTCAGGGGTGAGCCGTGCGGCACTGATCCTGTCGCGGACCGCACCTGTCTCCTCTTCGAGGATTGCCGCGCGCATTGAGGCGCGAATGTCCGAAGGGCGGCATGACCTGTGGGGCATGGTGATACCCGAATCGCTGGACAGGCTCCTATCCGGCATGGAAGCCCAAGTCTGGAGAGGCAATGCAGGTCACTACGTTGGCCTGCTGATCGGTGTCGAATACACGGGCGAAGAATGGCGCGCCCATGAACCAGATGCACTCACCGAGCCTGCCGGACACCATGACCGCTCGACTGCAATCCGCCTGGGGTGAGGACTACGAACGTTGGCCGCGCCGCAATCTCTCGGCTAGGCGCCATCACTGCTTCTAGATTAACCGGGTCTACTTCTTAACCCGCCCCAGGAACGATAAGTACCGCCTGCAGTTGAACATCGGTGGCCTGCGGCCTGTCGTTGATGCTCTTGTCACGTAACCGTTCGATCCGGCCGGGGAACGTCTTGGTGGGCCGACGCATGGTGTCGGCCACAGTGCCCGCGGGCAGCGTGCGAGAATGCGGGGAGCCGTCGGGGGGCGGTGGGCGGAAGCATGCGCCACGACCGTGCCTACAAGGCCCTGTTCTCGCACCCGCTGGCCGTGCGCGACCTGCTGCGCGAATTCGTCGCCGAACAGTTGGAGGGCGGTCGCGAGTGGGTGGAGCGGCTCGATTTCTCCACGCTGGAGCCGCTGCCGACCGAACGGATCGACCCGACGTTGCGCGCACGGACGAACGACCTGGTCTGGCGGGTCCGCTTCCGGGACCCGGCGGACGGCCCGGAGTGGCTGCACGTGCTGCTGATGCTCGAGTTCCAGTCGAGCGTGGACTGGTTCATGGCGTTGCGCGTGCAGGGCTACGCGGTGCGGCTGTACGAGAGCCTCTGGCAGGACCGGCGTCCGGGCCGGGACGACCGGCTGCCGGCGCTGCTGGCGGTGGTGGTCTACAACGGCAAGGCCAGTTGGACGGCGGCGACGGCGCTGGGGGATCTGGTGGGGGCAGCAGCGCGGCCGCAGGCTGGAACGGGGCCGCCGTTTGCCGGGGAGAGCTACGTGCTGGTCGATGTGGGGGAGTACGAGCAGGAGTTGCCGCTGGGCAATCTGGTGTCGCTGGTGGTGGCAGCGGAGAGGATGGCGGGGCCGGGCGATGCGGCGGATGTGCTGGAAGGGGCGTTGCGGCTGCTGGCATCGGCGGAGCAGGAGCCACTCCGGGAGACGTTCCTGGGCTGGTTCCGGCAATTGGTGGGGCGCACCGGGGTGGACTTGGAATTCTTGGAGGACCGAGCGAAAATGGAACAGATGGAACAGAGCGGAGCGTTGCGCACGACCTTGGAGGAACGCTTTCGGGCGATGCACGATGCGTTTCGGGCGGAAGGCGAAGAGCGCGGGCTGGAGCAAGGGCTGGAGCGCGGGCTGGAGCGAGAGCGGCAGTTACTGGTGCGTCAGGCCGGGCGGAAGTTCGGAACCCATATCGGAGAGGCTGTCGCCGGGCTGCTGGCTGGAATCGACGATCCGGACCGGTTACAGGATGTCGGCGAGTGGATCGTCGATTGCGGCCTCGGCAGCGAGCTGCTCGCACGGATTCAAGGAACCGAATAACCGGCCCGTTCAACACCGCAGGCTCGTTGCGGGCGGGGTGCGGGCAGGGAGTGCTGAACGCGATTCCACGGCTCGATCGAACGGTTACCTTGTCACATTGGAAAACGGCACGGTCCGCTCGGAGGTCCCAATCGGAACGTGTCCCGGAATATCGGTAACCTGCGTCAGCACATGGCACGCCTTGAAAGTGCGGTCTTTGTGTTCTTGCAGTTGGTCAATCTCCGGACAGAATTCGTGGTCGCCCGTGAACGGGAGACGTGAGCATGACGGCCGTTCAGACCTGCCGCCGCTTGTTGGCTGGCTTGGCGGCGCTCCCGACCGTGTCCCTGGTCCCGGACGCTCGAGCCGACAGCGAAACGGACGTTGTTGTGATCGGCGCCGGTGCCGCCGGACTGGCCGCCAGTCGTGAGCTGCGCCGGAACCAACTGCGGGTCACGACCTTGGAAGCTCGGAACCGGATTGGAGGTCGGGCCTATACCGACCATGAGATTTTCGGTGTGCCCTATGACACCGGGGCGCACTGGCTGCAGGGCGGCAACCGCAATCCCTTTCTGCGGTCTGCAGAGCGGGACGGCTTCACCGTCTACCCGGCACCCGATAACGAGATCGTGTACATCGGGAAGCGCGAGGCCACCGACGCTGAGTATGCGGCCTTTGACCTCGCGCGCCGGACGACCCTGGCCGCTATCTCGGCTGCCGGACGCCGAGGCCGCGATGTCAGCCCTGCCGAAGTGGTTCCGGACACCGGGGAATGGCATGATCTGGTGCACTTCTCCATAGGCCCCTATGAGGAGGGTAAAGACTATGACGGCTTTTCCTGCCTGGATTGGTGGGAGTCCGGAGGCGGCGCGGATCGGTATTGCCGGGAAGGCTACGGCGCCCTTCTGGCACACAGCGCCCGCGACATCCCCGTGCACCTGTCGACTCCGGCCACAACCGTCGACTGGAGCGGTAACGGCGTCGTTGTTTCGACCGAATCCGGATCAATCCGGGCGCATGCCTGTTTGGTGACGGCCTCTACCGGGGGGTGGCCGCCGGGTCGATCCGCTTCAATCCTGTCTTACCTGTAGAGAAACAGGAATCCTTCGCCAAGATCAGCATGGGCTTCTATGACCACGTCGCCCTGCTGTTCTCAGAGAACATCTTTGGGACCGAAGCTGACGGGTATTTCTTCTACAACGCCGATACTCACGGCGCACAGTCGCCAGCGCTCACTGGCTTCCTGACCAACGTGTCCGGCACACCCCTGACGCTCGCGGATGTCGGCGGCAACTTTGCCCGCGAGCTTGAAGTTGCCGGTCGGGACGCTGCCATTGACTTCGTCCGCGGCGAGCTACGCCGCCTCTTCGGCACAGGAGTAGACCGCTATATCGTCGGTGCGGACTTCGTGCCTTGGGGCCTGGATCGCTGGACTCGCGGCGCCTACGCCTCGGCCGAGCCTGGCGCGTATGCGCTGCGGCGGGTGCTGCGGCAACCTGTCGGTGATCGGATCTGGTTTGCTGGCGAGGCATGCAGTCCGGCGCATTGGGCCACAGTGCACGGTGCTCACAGGACTGGCCAAGATGCTGCGCGCGATATTTCCAGGCGCCTTTCAGGCATTTAGATGGGCTGGCTCGCGGAATAGCGATTCTCTTTGAGCGCAGCCTTCACGTCGCCGGCAGTATCCGTGCCGTGCGCCTCAAGCTACGCCTGGACGTTTTCTTCGTGGTCTCAAGACGTTCCTTGGTGTGAGGTTCTTGCGAGTCTGCATCGGGTCGACGCTTCAAGCACGCCCCCTAGTCCGCCAACGCAAACCCGTGCTGCTTGCGATGGTGAGGACCGTCGTATCTCTGGGTCGACTTGAACTTCTCGTGCCTGCCGTCCCCCGCCACATCGGCAACTTGGGACAGCAACACCGCCTTCTTGTCATCACTCATTGGCTCGAAGTTGCGCCCTATCTTGATCTCGGCCATGAGTTCGTCCATCGAAAGGATGCCCACGACCAGCGAAGAAACCGGCTGGCTGAGCGCATACCGCCGGCATTGCTCGTGGGTCACGGAAGTGTTCGTCGGGATTTCGCCCCTGATGCCGCCGCCGAGACTCTTCATGCCCAGAACGCCGACATCGCGCGCGAGACAGACCGGAATGGCCTCTTTCTGGAAACTCCGGTAGTGGGCGTCCATGACGTTGATCGGCATCTGGGCGGCGTCCCAGTCATAGGGCTTGTTGAGCATCTTGATGTGAATGTTTGGATCCTTGTGCCCGGTAAAGCCGATGTAGCGGACCTTGCCCGCCTTTTGGGCCTCCATTGCCGCCTTCAGGCCGCCCTTGTCGAACACCCAGTCCGGATCGGAATCGTAGACGATCTCGTGGAACTGCCACAGGTCGATCCGATCCGTCTTCAGGCGGCGCAGGCTGTCATCGAGGTTGCTCATCGAGCCCTCGTAGTCGCGCTCGCAGTTCTTGGTCATCAAGAAGACCTTGTCACGCTTGCCCGGCGCCGAAAGCGCCCGGCCCATGATCTCCTCGGACCCTCCGTCGAAATAGTCCCACGCGTTGTCGAAGAAGGTCATGCCCTCGTCAATTGCCGCATGCATGATCCGGACGGCTTCGTCCTTGTCCTGGACCGCGCCGATATGCCAGCCGCCCAGGCACAGGATCGAGACCTGCTCGTCAGTGCGCCCGAGCCTACGCGTTGGCAGGCCGTTGGGGCTGTCTTGCTGCGCAAGGGCCTGCTGGGCCATGGCAACTGCCGCGGCACTCCCGAACATTCCCTGGAAGAACGAGCGACGAGTTGCATCGAGCGTCATTAGGCCTACCTCCCTGAGCCGGACCGGCGATGCCTCATGGTATCCGATTTGGGGGCGCGCGGGCAGGCCTGCACCGATGATCGAACGAGGCGTCGGGCGCGCCGATCAAGAGCGACGCCTGCCGCGGCATCATTGCGTGCCGCCGCTCCGCAATGCTGTAATCCACTGAATGCGTTTCCACCACGTCTGCGCCAACGTAGGAGCCGGAGCGAAGTTTGCCCGATGAAGGTCGCCCGCGCCATAGCCAAGACGCTGAAACAGGAGGGCGTGGACCAGCTCTTCGCCTATCCCGTCAACCCAGTCGTTGAAGCCTCCGCCGAAGAAGACATCCGTACGATCATCGTGCGCCAGGAGCGCACCGGGCTACACATGGCCGAAGCGGTCGGCCGCCTCACTTCGGGACGCAGGGTCGGAGTCTTCGCCATGCAGCACGGACCGGGCGTGGAGAACTCGTTTGGCGGCGTCGCGCAAGCCTACAGCGAGTCTGTCCCGCTCGTGGTCTTGCCCGCGGGCTACCCGCGAGCGCGAACGAACGTCGAACCCAACTTCAGCTCGCTCGTCAACTTCCAGCACGTCACCAAGTCACTGGAACAGGTCACGATTCCGTCGGAAGTGCCGAACGCGATCCGCCGCGCCTTCACCCAGGCCAAGAACGGCCGCCCGGGTCCTTGCATGGTGGAGGTTCCGTGGGACTTGCTGCACGAGGATTTTCCTGGCGAACTGGAATACAGTCCTTCGATCCGGGCCGTTAGCGGCCCGGACCCCGATGCCGCCCGCGAAGCCGCCAGGATCCTGGTGAATGCGAATCACCCGGTGATCTACGCGGGTCAGGGCGTCCACTACGGTCGGGCCTGGGGTGAGTTGAGAGAACTGGCCGAACTGCTTGAGGCACCGGTGACCACGAGCATCGAGGGCAAGAGCGCGTTTCCCGAAACCCACCCCCTCTCGCTGCAGTCCGGCGGCCGTTCGTACTCGGCGGAGCTTCACGCCTTTCTCTGTCGGGCAGACGTGATCTTCGGCGTGGGTGCCAGCTTCACCCAGACCGCCTTCGGGATTCCCTGGCCGAGATACCTGGGAACCGCGGCAATCATCCAGTCGACTGTCGACACCGCGGATCTGCACAAGGACGTCGCCATTGACCTCGCCCTTGTGGGCGATGCGCGCCTGACTCTTGCAGCGGTGCTCGCCGAGGTGCGGGCGCTACTTCCGGGCCCGAGGGGCCGGGCAGCCAAGACCACTGCGGAGATCGCTTCCCTGCATTTGGAGTGGATCGCTGATTGGAGCGCCAAGCTCGATTGCCCTGACGCTCCGATCAACCCCTACCGGGTCATACGGGACCTCCTGAGTACAGTGGACGTGAAGAACACGATCATCACCCACGATGCGGGCAGCCCGCGCGACCAGCTGACTCCGTTCTGGCAGTGCGAATCACCGCTGAGCTACATCGGCTGGGGCAAGACGACACAGCTCGGGTTTGGCCTCGGGCTGGCGCTGGGAGCGAAACTGGAGCATCCCGGGAAACTCTGCATCAACTGGTGGGGCGACGCGGCAATCGGCTTTACCGGAATGGACTTCGAAACCGCCGTGCGCGAACGGATCCCCATCATGTCGGTGCTGTCGAACAACTCGTGCATGGCGATCGAGTTGCCCGTGATGAAGGTGGCGACCGAAAAGTACCGCAGCACCGACATTTCCGGCAACTACGCGGATTTCGCACGGGCGCTCGGCGGGTACGGCGAGCGAATCACGGAACCGGAGGAGATCGTGCCCGCCATCCGGCGCGGAATCGCCAAGACCGAAGACGGCGTGCCAGTCCTTCTGGAGTTCATCACCTCGAAGGAACTGCAGGTTTCCAAGTTCTAATTCCGCCACCAGTCAGCGGTTGAATATCCTTACGCGGAAGTACGGCTTGTCGGATTCGGCCGGGTCCATGCGATAGTCCTGATGGGTCAGCATCGGGTCGTAGTCCCGCCAAAGCCACGTCATCGCTTCCGGCAACTCAGCATCGCCGTAGGTGGTGCTGTGCTGGTGGTCGCCGAAGCTGAACTTGAAATCGTACTCCTTCATCTTCAGCGAATTCGCCAGTTGGATGTTCTGGAGGGGCCAGCTCCCGTGGACGTTCTCGAGGTCGTGGCTACCACCCTCGAGCCAGATCCGGATGTTCCGTTTCTCTCGCTTGCGGATAAGGAACGGCCAGATGTTTCCGCCATCCAGCATCTCGGCCGGGTCGCGGTCCCCGAAACGCCCCATCGGGTAGCCGCCGAAAGGGTTCTCCTGCCCGTGCCGCCATTGGATGCTTGCGTAGCTGCCGATCCTTGAGAGCACGCGGCTGAACGCGTGCGGCCGGAACCAGGCCGAATTGAGCGAGCAGATCCCGCCCGAGGACTGGCCACCGATAGCCCGGCTGTAGCCGTCGTTTCGCAGACGGTACATACGATCAACCTTCGGGAAGATCTCGGTGATGACCATGTTGTTGTAGTCGTCGTTGAACGTGTCGTATTGCACGCTACGCATATGACCGATGGCTTGGGGAGCGTAGGATCGCTCGTTATCGTGGCTGCCGATGTAGCCTGGTGCAATCAACACCAGCACCATGGGAGGGACCTTCCTCTTGTGGACCAGGTTCTCGACGACCGTGCTGATCCGCGACCGCTTGTCGGGTGCGAGGAAGCGGTGTCCGTCCTGCCAGACCATGGCGGCCGCGGGCTCACCGGGATCAACGCCGGGAGAGGCGTAGACCCAGTAGGAGACCTTCCAGCCCCCGTAAGTCGGGCTCTCGTGGATCAGCTCGTCCGAGAGCTCTCCGCGAGGCACACCGTCCTGCAGATACGAGTCCTCCCCGTACGCGGCGGTGTCGAACCGCCTGTTCCCGAGAATGCTCCCGGCAACGCGATAGTAGTGGGCGTGAGAAGTTCCGGTCCGCACGCGTTGCGCATGCATCCAGATCCCCCCCGGGAGCTGCTGCATCGGGGAAGTCGGCTCGTCGTCAACATAGAGGTGCGGGCGATCGGCCGAGTCGATCACCCATGCGAATTCCCTGCCGAAGGACGCCACGGCCGAGCCGTCCCTGAGATCGTCGGCCGAGAAGTGGGCTCGCAACGCCTCTGATTTGCTTTCGGCCGGACCCTCCGCCGTGAGCGTGTCAAGTAACTGGCGGTGGTCTTGGTCGGTCATGACGGTTCGCGGTCTCCGGGAGAGATTCAAGCAGCATATCAGCATCAGGAGCGTCGAGTTCCCGGCAGGCGGCTTCGGCCCAGGCAAATTCAAAGTTCGGTACGGGGATCGGGTTAGGCGCGTAGGCAAGGCATTCTGAGTCGCGCAGAAAGGCGACATTTGCCCGATCACGGGATGGCTGGGCCAGAAAGCAGAAACACGGTCTCCACACGCTCGCATTGAGGCGCAGCGGTGGTGGGCTCCACAACGGGGGTGGGGCTGAGAGTCGGACGAATCGGGCTGGGGGGAGTTAGCTGAGCAGGAGGGCGACGGCCCCGTCCGGGTCCAGCGACAGTTGGCTCATGCGACGCTGGATGTTCTTCGTCTCCAGCAGCCGCAGGATCGAGATCGCGAGATTCGAAACCGCCGCCATCAAACGCGGCAGCGGGCCCTTGCGGATGCGGCATTTGTCCTCGCCGACGGCCACGTCCCGCACGTAGTGGACCCGATTCTCGATGCCCCAGTGACTGCGGTTCAAATGCAGCAACTGCTGCGGTGTCACCTGCTCCGGCCCCAAGCTGGTCACCAAGTAGACGGTCTCGGGCTGGCGCTGCTTGCCGGTCTTCTTGTAGGTCACCTCCCGCCGTACCTGCGCGACGAGACGGACACCGGGAAAGTGCACGTACGGGACCGCGGGGTCGAGTTCGTCCGAGACCCGGATCGAGCGGGTTTCGATCCGTCCGTGATCGCCATCGGTGGTCGTGTACGCCGGCATGCAGTCCCAGTGAAAGCCATCGCGCACCTCCTCGAGCAGGGTGGGCTGGTTGTCTTTCACCGTCAGGGCAAAGTTGAGCTGGAGTGCCAGCAGCTTCTCCACCGTGGGGCGCTGGGTGTGCAGCGCATCCGCCGTCATACAGATCCCGGTGCCGGCGAACTGCTCGACCAACTGGCGCAGCGCCGCCCCTTCGGCATCGTCCTTCTGGCCCGTGAAGCCGAGTTGGCCGACCACCGTGCCCGAGTGGATCTCCAGCGCCGACAGCTGTTGCTGGGGGGCCTTGTCGCGGGGCTGGCCAGCCGCGTCCAAGTCCCGGTCATAGGATCCGCGCAGCACCTTCCCATCGATCGCAATCGCCTGTAGCGGCGCCTCGGAATCGCCGCTGTCAGCTGCCTCGCCCTCGGCGCTATCTTCCTCCTCATCAAAGACTTGCTCGGCAGTCCAGGCCGCCAGCAGACGCTCCACCTCGGCGGCGTCAATGCGCTTGAGAATGTAGTGCCAGCTACTGATGCCGGGCGCCTCGTAGCGCCCCGTCTGGGGGCGCCGGCGGGAGCCGATCGCCGCCAGGGTCGCCTGGCTCAGGGCCCGGCCGAAGTCGCACAGTTCGGTCAGGTTCTGCTGGCCGGCCAGGCGCGCGGCGATCAGGATCGTCAGCGCGGTGCGCAACGGATAGCGCAGGCCCCGCCGCTTGCGGGTTTCGGGAATCTGGTCGAGATAGGCGAACAGGGACCGCCATTGGGAGGGTTGCAGCATGATACAGGGTCGATGGGGTTGCCAGTGGGGATGCGGCTGGGTCGCCGCGAGCTGCTGCCGCGCGTTGCGCCGCAGCGGGTAGACGAACACGCGCTTGGGCACGCCGTGGGAGTGATAGCCGATCGCGCCGCCACGGACCCGGCCGAACCCTTGTGTGCTGCCGACCTCGATCCAGTTGGCGGCGCGATAGCACGTGCCCTCAAAGTGGCTGGGATCAACGAACGTTTCCGCGAGCAACACGGGAGCCGCGTGCAGGCGCAGCCACTCGCGGGGCAGTTGGCGCAGGCTGAGGCCGAGCACGCGGGAGGCGAGATGAGGGCAGGAGCCCGCCTCGCATAACAGCAAGAAGCGGGACTGATTGGCGACCAGGAAGAGCCGCTGGCGGCGCTGCAAGGAGGTCCAGCCGATCCAGCGGTCGCGGGCGGCACAGTGCAGGGCGGCGGCATGCCAGCCGATCAAGGCGAGCCACTGATCGCCGAGCACGGCGACCTGCCGCAGGCGCTTGCCACAGAAGTTGCGGAACCCGAGATAGTGGTGCTGGCGCATCAGCTCGTTCCAGCGCGGCTCCTCGTCGGGCCGCACTGTCCGGACCTGCACTTCTCGCAAGGGAATCTCGTTCGGGATCACTCTGCGAGTTATCGCATAACCCAGGCGTGTTTGTCCAGCCTTCCGCCTTAGTCCTTTGTCATTCAGCCATTGCTACCGAACATTGAAAAGCCCTGGGCTTCGGCCCGAAACCGCCTAAGAAGCGCTGAGGGGTATACTTGCGGATTATGTGGTGGCGGTGTGCAACCTTGGCCCTGGCGGCAGTGATGGCGGTCGGGGCCCAGTCCCCGGCTGACGAAGAGTGGGTTCAGCTCTTCAATGGACAGAATCTCGATGGCTGGACCCCGAAGATCCGGGGATACGAACTCGGTGAGAACTTCGGTAACACGTTCCGCGTGGTCGACGGCGCGATGCAGACCGGCTACGAGGCGTACGGGCCCTTCGCCGAGCGCTTCGGGCACATCTTCTACGAGCGCCCATTCTCCTACTATCGCCTGGCGGTCGAGTACCGCTTCGTGGGAGAGCAAGCCGAAGAGGGGCCGGGCTGGGCCGTCCGCAACAGCGGCATCATGCTGCACTCCCCTGCCCCTGGGACCATGGGCAAGGATCAGAATTTCCCGATTTCGATCGAGGTCCAGCTTCTGGGCGGCACCGGCACGGGAGAGCGGACGACGCTGAACCTATGCACGCCAGGCACAAATGTCGTGTTCGACGGCAAGCTCGTGACCAGACACTGCGTGCAGTCAGCGTCTAAGACCTACCATGGCGAGCAGTGGGTACGCGCCGAGGTAAGGGTCCTGGGGGACTCCGTAATCAGGCACATCGTCGACGGCGAGGTCGTCCTGGAGTACGAAATGCCGCAGATGGGCGGCCGCAACGTCGAGGGTCACGACGCTTCGATCCTGGAACAGGGCAAGCTCCTCGACGGCGGCTACATCTCGCTCCAGAGCGAAAGTCACCCCGTGGAATTCCGCAAGGTCGAGATCCTGAACCTGGCCGGCTGCATGCACCCGAGGGCCAAGAACTACAAGAGCTACTTCGTGAAATCCGAACCGTCGACCTGCCAGTTCTAGGTCCTGCGATCGATGCCTGTCACGGCCCGACCCGGCTTGCGCGCAGACCGACGGATTGGTACGACCCGAGAACCGCCAATGACTCTGTCATCTGTTCCAGGCTATGTATGGCGGCGGCGCAGTCGTCGTCGCCAGGCTCGCCTAGGATGTCCACGTAGAAACGGTACTCGAAGGGACGACCCTTCAGGGGCCGGGATTCGATTTTCGTCAAATTGATATTGCGCAACGCAAACGCGCTCATACAGTTGTAGAGCGCACCCGCCACGTTCTTGGTGACAAATACCAGGGACGTCTTGGTGGGCCCTTCGCCGTCCGGCACGGCAGCACCATTCCTGCCGAGCAGGAAAAACCGCGTATAGTTCTCTGGGTCGTCCTCAATAGACGCTTCCAGGATGGTCGCCCCATAGTATTCGGCAGCTACGGAAGAGGCCACGGCAGCTAAACTCGCATCGCCGCGCTCCATCACGGCCCTTACGCTGCCGCCGGTGTCGTAGTAGCTCTCGACGCGGATTCCGGGGTGGCGGCGGAAGAATTCGAGACACTGCGCCAAAGCGACCGGGTGCGAAATCGCGCAGCCGATGCCTTCGATCGTCGCCCCGGGCCGACCGATCAGGTTGTGAACGATCCGAATCTGGGTTTCGGCCAGGATGGACGGGTTGAAGTGCATCAGGTGGTCATAGTTTTCGTGAACCGAGCCATGAAGCGTGTTCTCGATCGGGATGACGGCGTATTCGACGAGCCCATCGTGCAGGGCGGAAAACGTGTCAAAGAACCGCTCGCAGTGCTCGAACTGGAGGTCAGCGCCTGCCAGTATCCGCCGGCAAGCCTCCTCGCTGAACGCTCCACGCGCGCCCTGAAATGCAACTCTCGTCGGGGTCATCCGATCGCCGCCCCAAACCGCCAGGCTACTGCGCCGCGCCGCGCGGTGACACTTGATTATAGGGTCTGGCCTTGCGCGGGCGGACCTGAGCGCGCCTTCGCGCACTGGGCCGTTCAGGCACCGAAAGCGAGCACCGGCTCCTCGACGGCCTCGTCCTGAGCCGCTTCGTTGCGATTGTCAGCCATCCGGACCGAGACCAGTTTCGAGACGCCCGCCTCTCCCATCGTCACCCCGTACAGCGTTTCGGCAACTTCCATTGTCGCCTTGGCGTGGGTGATCACCACGAATTGCGTCTCTGCCGCCATCTCCTGCAGCAGGCGCCTCAGGCGCACGGTGTTGGCTTCGTCCAACTGCGAGTCCACCTCGTCCAGGATGCAGAATGGGCTCGGCTTGTATCGGAACGTCGCCATGAGCAGCGCCATTACCGTGAGCGACTTCTCGCCGCCCGACAGCAGGGCGACATTTTGCAACCGCTTTCCCGGGGGCTGGGCGACAATGTCGATTCCCGACTCGTCCTTGTTGTCAGGATCGGTGAACTGCATCTCTCCGATGCCGCCACCGAAGAGCGTCGTGAAGACCCGGCGGAACTGCTCGTTGATCGCGTTGAATGCCACGTCAAACTGCTCCCGGCTCGCCGTCTCGATTTCCTTGATGGTCGTCCGCGTGTGCGCGATCGAGTCCATCAGGTCCTGCTGCTGGGTTTCCAGGAACTCCCGCCTCTGGGACACTTCTTCGTATTCCTGGCGGGCCAAGATGTTGACCGGGCCAAGCCGTTCGATCTTCTCGCTGATGGCCCGGTGCTGCTCTTCGGCAGCTTGCAGGGCCTCCGGAGTCAACTCTGCCTGCACGCTGCCGGCGATTGCAGCAACCGGCTCTCCAAGGGCTGACACGCAATCCGCGGCGAGGTGATCGCTGTCGGCCTTCGCGCGGGCCAGCTCGACTTCCTTGGCCGAGCATTCCTGGCGAGCAGCCTCCACCTGAGCCCGTTGGTCGCGGACGGCCTCGATCAGATCGGTGGTCCTGGTGCGGGACTCCTGCAGGCTTCTAGAGGTGTCGGCAATTCGGAGCGTCAGCCGCTCCTGACCCTCAATTGCCGCCGTGATTCGCTTGTCGAGGTCCTGGTTGTCGGCGAGCAACATTTCGCTCTGCTGCGTCCACTGCTGGATCTGGCGATGCGCGTCATCTCGGCGCTGCCGCTGCTCGGTCAGCAGCGTCTCCGTGCGGGAGAGCGATGCCGCCGCCGCCCGGCGGCGTTCGTCGAGCGTCGCAACTTCCGTGCTCAGGTCAGTGCGCTCCTCCTGAAGTTGAGCGAGCGCGGCCTGCCCTTCGCTCCCCTTTTCCGTGAGGGCGGCGGCAAGCGACTCCGATTCCTGGTAGAGGCCTTCGAGCTTCGCCCGCTCCGCGAGCACCTTTTGCATGCGCTCTTCGGCTTGGGCCCGCTCCGCCTGGACGCGCTCGATTTCCTCTCCAGCGGCCAGCTCTGACTGCTCCAGTTCACTCACGGTCCGCTCGATCTGGCGCAAATCGTGCTCGACCTCAAGAACGTCCCTCTCGAGGTTCTGCAGGCATGCCCGTACGGTCTCGAGCTCAGTGCCGTCGCGGCGCGCCGCTTCCTCGGCGATAGCGATACTCTCCTCCAGCTTGGCCAGTTCCGACTGGGCGCCCTGCAGGACCGGGACCAGTTCGCGCATCTGCTGCCTCAGCACCAGGGGGCCGCTCGTCGACTTGCGTCCGGCCTGAACCGCGTTGCCGCTGTACCACGCGCCGTTCGGAAGCAGAAAGTGCAGCGCGGGATGCTGGCGCGCGAGGCTCTCGGCTGTCGCCTCGTCCTGCACGAGATACCCGTTGCGGAGTTTCGGCAGCATTCCCGGGGCCGGATCACCGTTGCGGGCAACGAGCCTCACATGGTCGGCCAAGGGCCGGGCCTTGCTTGACGGCGGCTCCGGGCCGAGCAGTTCGGCCTCGGCGCCGGACCGAACCAGAAACGCCGCCCGTCCGCCGAACTCTTCGCGCACCAGGCGCACTCCGCGTCCGGCTTCGGCCCAGTCGCCCACCACGATGTACTCGAGGTCTTCCCCGAGGAACTGCTCGACGGCCTTTTCGAAACCCTCGTCCACCTCCAGGAAGTCCGCGAGGATGCCGGCGGGCTTGAAGCCCTCACGGGGGTTCATCTCGACCGCGTCGAAGATGTCCTTGACAGCCTCCGTCGTGTATGCGCGGTGCTCCAGCAGTTGTCGCAGGGAATCTCGACGGGCGGCGAGACTTGAGACTTCGGAGCGTTTGCCTTCGGCCGACTTGCGCAACGTGTCGAGTTCGCGCCCCCTCTCCTCGACGGCACCCGCCAAGGCGTCGCGCTTCTTCTCGTTTGCCTCGACCTGCTGGCGTAATTCGTCTAATTCCTCGTCCCGCTGCCCCTGCGTCTCAACCGCTCGAATCAGATTGGCAGACGCCTCGTCGCGGCGCTCCCGAGCGTTTCCCAGCTGGCGATCGCAGCTCGAGAGAGTCTCCTCGATCTTTCCCAGATGCCCCCGGGCGTGAGAAATCGCGGTCAGCGCTTCGAACGAGCGCTTGCGGCAACTCTCCTGCTCGGTCCGCAATTCCGACATGGCCGCCCCTTGCACGGCGCACTGGAGATCCTTCTCGCCGAGTTGTCGCCTGGAGCGTTCCACCGAGGCCTCGAGATTGGCGGCGACGCGACGATCTTGAAGTTCTCCCTTCTCGAGCGATTCAACCCTGCTTGCGACGCTCTCGAGGTCTTTCTTCGCCTGCCGGATGTGCTCGGTGTTGTCGTGAACCGTGCGAACCTGCTGCTCGACCCGTTCGCGCATGCGTTCCGCACTGACTCGTAACCCGGAGAATTCGGTGCGCTCGGCTTCGAGTTGGGCTTCCCACTCCTGCTCGCGGTCGCGCGTCCGCGAGAAGTCCGATTCCATCCGGGCTGTCTCCTCGTTGATCTCGGCCAAAGTCCTCGTCGCCTCTTCCACTTCGGACTCAAGGCGCCCACGGCGGGCCTCGATGTGGCGGAACCGGCTCGCGAAGAGCATGCACTGGGCTTCCCGCAACTGTTCCCGGTAGCGCTCGTACCGCTCGGCGCGCTCGGCTTGTCGCTTCAACGAGTTGGTCTGGCGCTGGACCTCTTGCAGGATGTCGTGAACGCGCTCCAGATTGAGCGCGGCGTTCGCCAGCTTGAACTCGGCAAGCTTCCGCCGGGCCTTGAACCGGGTCACGCCGGCCGCCTCCTCGACAAACGCCCGGCGATCGAGGGGCCGCGCCGTTAGCAGTTGGCCGATCCGCCCTTGCTCCAGGATCGCGTAGTGGTTCGGCCCCAGCCCCGTGCCGAGGAACAAGTCCTGCACGTCCCGCAAGCGCACGACCTTCCCATTGAGGATGTACTGGCTATGCCCGTTGCTGAAGAGCTTGCGGGTGACCGCGACCTCGCCGGGCTTCTTGCTCTCCGGGAGATTGGCCGCCTGGGATCGGCCATTCTCTGCGGGAAAGCGCTCAAGAGCCCGATCGGTGTCATGCAGCGTAAGGGTGACCGTCGCCAGGCCGGACGGAGGGCGGTTCTTCGTACCGGCGAAGATGACGTCGTGCATGCGCGCGCCGCGCAACGACTTCACCGACTGCTCGCCCAACACCCAGTTGACGGCATCGCAAATGTTGGACTTCCCGCAACCGTTCGGTCCGACAACCACAGCGATGCCACGGCCGGAGAACCGCAACCGCTCACGATTGCAGAACGACTTGAACCCGGAGAGATCGATCTGCTTGAGCCTTAGCATGGCGCTTCCCTGTCGGAAACAGCCGCTTGGCTGGACCTTGAACCGGAAGAACCAGTCAGCTTTCCGAGTGTGTCAAGCTTCACGTGCCGTCTAGCCTACCGGATGGAAGGTCAACTTTGCAACTACTGGCAGGGCCTTGACTAGAGTTTAGCCCAAAATAGTGTATGGCGCTTGAACAATATGCTCAAGCGGGGCGCAGCAGGGCCGCCGCGAGAGCGCGGCGGGACTATAATTCCGGATTGAGTTCCCTATGCGTGTCCTAGCTCTTGCTTGCTTCGCAGCCATGCTCGGAACGAGCTGCAGCAGCTTGCCGGAATCGGCGGAAGAATTGGAAGCCACCGAGGAAACCGGCTATTTCTCGAATCTCCGCCAACTGACATTTGGGGGACAGAACGCGGAGGCGTACTGGTCTCCAGATGGCACCAAGCTCGTCTTCCAGTCCACCCGAGGAGACGCCTCCTGCGACCAGATCTACGTAATGAACGCGGACGGATCGGACCAGCGAATGGTCTCGACCGGGCAAGGCGTCACGACTTGCGGCTATTTCCTTCCCGACAACAACGGCATCGTTTACGCCTCGACGCACCTGGTCGGCAGCGATTGCCCTCCGCGGCCCGACCGTAGCCAGGGGTACGTTTGGCCGGTACATGCCGGATACGACCTGTTCCTCACTGACATCGACGGCTCCGAGCCCAAGCGGCTCACTGACACGGCCGGCTACGACGCGGAGGGCACGGTGAACTGGGCGGACGACAAGATCGTCTATACCTCGATGGCGTCGGGTGACCTGGACCTGTGGGCGATGAACCTGGACGGCTCGAACAAGACGCGCCTTACGACGACGTTCGGATACGACGGCGGAGCGTTCTTCTCGCGCGACGGCATGAGCCTGGTGCTGCGTGCCAACCACCCTGCCGAGGGGGCCGACTCCGATCGCTACACGGAGCTTCTTGAGCAGAACTTGACCGCGCCGATGAGGATGGAACTCTTCCTCGCCGAGGCGGACGGAAGCGGAATGCGCCAGTTGACCGATTTCGGGTGCGCCAGCTTCGCCCCGCAGTTCACTTCGGACGGCGCGAGCATCATCTTCTCGTCCAACAAGAACGACTGCGACAGCCGCAACTTCGACCTGTTCATGATCGGCGTGAACGGATCGAACCTCCGCCAGATCACCGATTTCGGAGGCTTCACGTCATTCGCCGAATTCTCTCCGGATGGCACGCAGGTCGTGTTCTCGTCCGACCGCGAAGCGTCCTCGCCCTACGAGTTCAACATCTTTGTCGCGGACTGGAACGGGGACGCCACATCGCCCTGACACCGCTCTGACGAAGGGGCTCGGACCGCGTCGCCGGTTGGTTCGCACGGATTGGCCTAGAACCGATGCTGTCGCTTGGTCGGATACCGCACCGATCCCCCCTCGCCCAGCGACCGCCGACAGCGACACTACCAGGTTCTGGACCAGCTCAGGAACTTGCGTCCCACATTACTGCCCGGGCCGGGCCCAAGTGGTTCCCGGAACGAACGGATACGAAATCTCGGCGCGAACAGCCCGGCCCGGCCTCGCACTGGCAACAACCTCTCCGTCCGTGAGCGTCAGCACTCCATTGACGATCACATGCCTGATTCCCTCCGGGCTCCGTGCAGGGTCCGAATACGTTCCCGTATCGATCACTGTTTCCGGGTCGAATACCACAATGTCCGCATCTGCCCCGGGCCGCAGGCGGCCCTTGTTCCGCATGGCCGGAATGCGCCGCTCAAGTCGTTTCGCGGGCATCAGGGTCATCTTGCGGATCGCCTCCGGCAAGGAGAGAGCCCCCTGCTCTCGAACGAAGCGACCCAGCACCCTGGAGAACGTCCCGAATGATCGCGGGTGCGCCCGCCCGCCGCTGAGCCACATCCCGTCGCTGGCGATCATGACGAGCGGGCTCGCGATTGCGTGCCGGACACTCTCCTCCCTGTACAGTGGCGGCAGGATGATCGTGCCTCCCATGTGCCGTCTTGCCGGAAACGTCTCGCGGGTAAGCGTCTCTCCCGTCCGGACCCAAATGAACTGGGCAAGCTGCTCATCGGTGTAGTCCTCCCACTCGTTGAACAGGTGCGACTGGATCAGCGTGGACCCTCGGTTGTACGGATACGCCTCGGTGGTGATATCGACTCCGGACGCCTGCGCTCTCTCGATCAGGGCAAGGTAGTCGAGCACCCTGTCGCGAGCGCTGCTATTGATATGCACGATGTGAGCCTGAACACCCGTTTCGCGCGCCAACTCGATGACCTCCTCCAGATTGGCGAGGGTCTCGTGGTCGGTGCGCATGTGCACGTGGCAACTGGCCCCGTAGCGGGCAGCGATGCGAAACACTTCAACGAGTTCACCGCGTGTCGCGCCGGGAGTATACGCCAGGCCGAATCCGACGGCTACGGCGCCTTGGTCAAGTCCTCGCTCGATCCGGCGGAGCAATCCAGCCGTTTGAGACGCGGTCAACTCGATGGCAAGCGATTCCCCCGCCAAGCCAGGGTTGCGGCCCAGCATCGCCATCTGCCGGGAGTAGGGGTGCGAGATGCTGGCTCCGTAGTTCACCAGAGCCTTGCCGTGACGGTCCTCGTACCAGGTTTCGATGTCCTCGACGCCGATCTCCAGCTCAAGCGCCGTCGTGATTCCGTCGCGAACCTGCGCGTCGTAGTTCTCAAGGCTCTGGCCGTGCTGGTGAAGGTCGATGAATCCCGGCGCAACGACCATCCCGGATGCTTCGATCGCTTCTTCACCGTCGATCTGCTCCGCCGTGACCGCGGCCACGCGTCCGGCGATGATCCCGATGTTGCGGACGCCGTCCAGACCCGATTCCGGATCAATGACGCGCCCGCCCCGGACTACGATGTCGTACGGTGCCTGGGCGGACAACGCCGCTGCGGCGAGGACGAATACCATGGCAATTCGTTTCACGGGGCGATTATTGCACCGACGGGCCAAGCCGTTCCCGCAAGCGGCGCCGAGGGACCGCGCCCGGCGATTGCAGACCAGCTGGTTTGGGCCAGGATAGGGATGTCGGTCCGCTCCCGGTCCGACGACTATCCGGTGAAACGGTACGAGTACAGGTCGCAGTCCTTCATGACGAATCGAATGCGCACGCGCTCCCCCGCCAGTGACGACACGTCCGTGCCGCTTTTCCAGCTGTACGTCTCGTCGATTGCGTCGCCATAGAGGTCGGGCGCGTCTAGCAACGCGAAGCCCGGCACTGGCTCCCCCAACTGGCTTTGCAGCTCGACGCGAACGGAGCCACCCGCTCCGGTTGCGTAGTTCAGGACCAGCCGCCGTCCCTGGAATCGGATAGGTGCGGTTACCAGCTCGCCGCCCGCATAGCCGGCGTGCGCCGATGCGAACCCATCCGGGCGCAGGGTCGCGCGCACCAGGTGCGCGCTGTCGAACCGATAGTGCTGGCTGATGTACACCGACAGCTCGTCCTCGGCGGTGCTGAGCAATCCCCATGCAGGCATTGAACTCCGATCTCCCCAGTTGCGCTGATCGCGGCCCGGACGCACCCACGCCTCCATGAATGTCCGGTCGAAGTGCACCCCGTCGCGGCTGCTGAGGAATACGGCTTCCGAGATGCCGTCGTTGCTGTGTTCTGGTAGGCGGCGCCGATTCGGGAGGTACCGCTTCGGGAACGCGAAGTAGTAGCGAGGATTCCGGAAATAGGGAATCGTGGCGTTGGTGTAGAAGTGCTCGGGATGCGGCGGATCCAGGGTAATGACCTTCGAACCCTCCCATCTCCTGAAGTCATCCGACTCGACAACACCGATGCCGCGTACACCCCGGTACGGCATACGGTAGTAGCAACGGTATCTGGCACGGACCGGATCCCAGAAGGCGAGATTCTGCGAATCGAACATGCCCTCCGTGAAGACCGGTTCCGGCGAGACCGGACTCCAGTGGATGCCGTCAGGTGAAGCGAACGCATGCAGCGCTCTCTTGGGATCGATACCGCGACCTACGGCCTTGTAGCGCTCGCGATCGGGCACGTCCAGACGAGGGTCCTTGAATGGCGTGAAGTTGTGCGTGCCAAGACCGCGCAATACGATGTTGTTCCGTTTCGATCCGGCCCAGTCGTGGAGGCCGAGATCCGGTTTCCGCCACTCGATCCCGTCATTGCTCTCGGCATAGCAGGTCTGCTCCGACTGGGGGCTTCCGGGCGAGCCGCGATAGTACATCCGATACTGTCCTTGGTCCTCGAATACCGTCACGTAGGCCGAAGTCGGCCCCTCCCACGGACGATCGAAGCGAATTGCCGCGCCAGACCTTCTCGGCGGATGCAAGCGCAACTCCACCCCATCCATGGAATCGATCCTGTGGTGGTCGACAAAGAGCTCGACCTGCGAACCAATCGATTCGTCGATCACTGGCCCTTGAGTGCCCTCTTCGCTGCGGGCATCGGACCCATCGCCGCGGTCGGGCCGATTCGAGCGACGGTCCCGGTCCGGTTCCTGCTGGGCAAGAACTCGACCGCCAACGAGTCCACACGCTCCTCCGAGCAGGGCTCCCCTTGCAATGAAAGACCGCCGCGTTGGCATTCCCGGTCCAGGCCGTGCGAGCTACGCCGAAGCGTCACCTGAGCATAGCCGATGTTCCGTTGCGCGGCCAGCCAGGTCAGCCACGTTCCAATCGCACAGCAGATCGCCGATTCGCTGCGGCAGGCTCGCCCGCGATGTTGACACGCACGAATTGGAACGGGCCGACTTCCAGCCCTTGAGCGTCAACCCCGGTTACCGGAGATCACGCCCAACCTGCTCGAGTTCGTTGACCAGTAGCTGGAACTGCTTTTGCAACTCGTCAACCCGCTCAGCCAGCGTGGGCAATCTGGGACTGCTTCCGGGATCGGCCGCTTCCGCCGCGACCCGCGCGACCTCGGCAGCATCTTCCCGTTCCAGGTACCCAAGCTCCGCCAAGGCGAGTTCGAAATTGTCCTCATAGACGAGCCGGTCTCCCATCGCCAGAACCACCTTGCGCAGCTGAGGCATCCTGGCGGTGTCCGCCTGGATGTAGATCGATTCGACATACAGGAAGTTGTCACCGACCGGCAACGCGATCATCTCGCCACGCAACACCCGCGATCCCTGCTGATTCCACAGCGTGATATCGGGCGCGATCTCCTGGTCTTGGTCAATCTTCGCCTCGATCTGGTTCGGACCGAGCACGAGTTGCTGCTTCGAAAGCTGGTAGAAGATCAGTTCCCCCAGATTGTCCCCGTCGCATCGCGCCGCCATCCATCCGTTGAGATTGTCCTTGGTGCTGGGTGTGAACGGCAGCATCAGCAGGAACTCGGGCTCCGTCTCTCCGGGCAGGGTCGCCACGATGTACGTCGGCTGCATGGGCTCGGCCACGCCGGTGTCGCCCGCAAGGCTCTTGCCCACATCCCAGATGTCTTCCTTGTTGTAAAAGACGGTCGGATCGCGCATATGAAACGTGCGGTAAATCTCGGCCTGGATCTTGAAGATGAGGTCCGGGTACCTGGCGTGGGCCTTGATCGTGGCCGGCATCGCCTCCATCGGCTGGAAAAGTTCGGGAAATAGGTTTGAGTAGGCCTGGATGATGGGATCGGTTTCGTCAAATACGTACAGCTGGGTTGTCCCGTGATAGGCGTCGACAGTCGCCTTGACCGCGTTTCGAATGTAGTTGACACTGCCATTGAACTCGCCGACTCTCACCGGGGCCGAGTACGGATGGACGTTTGAGGTCGTGTACCCGTCCAGGATCCACACGAGGCGACCGTCGTCGGCGATCACCAAGTACGGATCGGGATCCCATTCGATAAAACTCGCCAGATGCTCCAGTCGTTCGCTGACATTGCGATACACCATCATCCGGCTATGCTCATTCGTCAGGCCGGTGAAAAGGATGTTGTAGTCCCCTTCATTGATGGCGACCGCGAGACGCGTCAGGATGGAGTGCACCGGGAAGCCCCCTCCTCCCGCGTAGTTGGAGGTGACATTCTGGTCTTCCTGTGGATAGTCGAACTCCTTTTGGTCGGTATTGACAAATACCGAATGGCGTGTCAGTTCGCCATAGTAGATTTCCGGCCGCTCGATGCTGATGTCGGGGATCGTCACTTCTGGCGGGGCGTCCTTGATCAGCAGGATCGGAAGCCCGTCCGGGTCGGTTCGGTTGACCTCTGACGTGACGACGCCGTAGCCGTGCGTGTACACCCAGTGGCGATTGATCCACGTTCGAGCTTCGCTCGACAGGACGTCAACGTCGATCTCGCGGGGAGACAGCAGCAGCTGCTTGACCTTGCCATCGATCTGGTAGCGATCGATATCCATGTCCGCGAAGCGGTAGTACTGCCGCAGTGCCTGGAGTTGCGTGATCGTGTCGGTGTAAGCTTGCTCGTCCCACAGCCGGATGTTGTCGACCAAGGTCGAGTGCGCCTCGACATCCAGCGACGGCGTCTCACTGAGTGAAAGGAACTGTTCCTTGCCGGAAGCGATGTTGTACGCCTGCCGAGTCGCCTCGATGTGGCGGTTTATGTAGTCGCTCTGTAACTGGAGTTCGTTGGGGCTGACGTAAACCCACTGCAGCGCCAGCGGCACTACGGCGTGCAGCACGAGTGCGCCACCAACAAGATACGCCATGATCTTGTACCGGGAGGTGACGATCAGGAGAACTGCCAGCACCAGGGCGATGACCACCAACCAGCGCAGGGGCAGCCGCACGCTCTCGTCCAGCCAGTCCATTCCCACCATGAAGGAATGGTCCGAGAGCAACAGCGTGTACTGGCCCAGATAGAACCAGGCGGCCGCGCCGAGGAGCGCAATGGACGCCAGGATCTTCGCGAAATTGGTCTTCGTCACACCTGGAAGCAGCAGTGGTTGCGGCCCTAGGTCGAATTCCTCGAGATTTCCCCCGTCTGCTCGGAAACTGCGGAACTGGTTGAAGATCTGCCAGCCCCTTCCCGAGATCCAGAACACCGCGGCGCCGACGAAGGCCAGCGCGAAGAGGTACTTGACAAGGAGTCTCAAGAACGGCAGGTCAAAGAGATAGAAGCTGAGGTTCTGGTTGAAGATCGGATCGGCCCAGTACTCGGCACCGGCGGCAACACCGCGCGACCCCGCGAACGCCATCACCACCCAGGACTCGACCTGGGATCCGATGAACACCACCGCCAGCACGAGGAGGGCGAGCGGAGCGATCTTTCGATACAGCGAGTAGGGCGCAGTGTCAGCTCCGGCGAAGGCCGTTCCGCGGCGGTGCGCCCAGAGCAGCGCAGCCCAGCCGATGAGCGTGGCCAGCACCATCGGGAAGATCTTGTAGGCAAGAATGCTGAGGAATGTCGGGAGCTGATCGACTTCGGACCACCACAGATACTCGATGAAGAAGTTGGCGATGCCCCGGGCGCTGCCGAGGATCAGGAAGAGCGCGAGCGCGATCAGCAGAAAGCGCAATTGGCGTGGCGGCATGCTCCTAGGATACCCCGGCGCTGCACGGACCCATCCAGGCCGGGGCGCAGAACTTTGGGGTATCCGCCCGAAGTGATAGCCAGCGGGGGATCGGGATGATCGCCCCGCGGTCCCTGCAGGGTGCAGCAGAGTGCCTCCTGGCAGATAGTGGATTCCTGTGCGGTTCGATTTGAATTCGAGAACTTGGTCCACGAACGGAGTCGCACAGGCTGATCTCGATGGAGCGGATCGGCCTGCGGCTCGACCGCTTCGGCAGCATCGATGAACGCCTCGAACAAGTCCGATCCCCGGCTCGCGCTTGGGGATGTGACGAACTCCAGTGCCCCCCAGTATTCGCGCGTGAGGGCAAGCCGCTGGTGCTGGACGTGGTCGAGCAGCATGGATGCCCGCTCCGGAGACTCTTGTCAGAACGGGCACTTCTTGGGTACAGAAGGGCTAAGATGGCTACGCCGTGACCCCGCAGCCCGTCACTCGTCGCAGCTTTCTTGGAGCGGCTTCCGTGGTCGCCGCCTGCTCTCCACGCACTCTCGACGAGAAGCCCAACATCGTCCTGGTGATTACCGACGACCAGGGCTATGGCGACCTCGGCTGCCACGGCAATCCCGTCATCAACACGCCGAGCATGGACACGTTCCATGCCAACGCGGTGCGATTCACGGACTTCCACGTCGACCCGCTGTGTGCTCCAACCCGCGCCGGGCTACTGACCGGGCGCTACGCCTTCCGCTGCGGCGTGACGGCGGCGTTCGCCGGTCGCTCCATCATGCGGCTCGAAGAGACGACCCTGGCGGAGATCCTCAAGCACAACGGCTACGCGACAGGCCTGTTTGGCAAGTGGCACCTGGGCGACAACTTCCCCTTCCGGCCGAACGAGCGTGGCTTCGACGAGACGGTCGTCTGCTGGAGCGGAGGTGCTACCCAGGCGGCCGACGCCTGGGGCAACGACTACTTCGACGACCGGTACTCGCACAACAATGTCGTCGAGCAGTATGAAGGCTATTGCACAGACGTATTCTTTCGCGAAGGCCTCGAGTGGATCGAGAAGAACCGTGACCGGCCGTTCTTCGCCTATTTCCCGCTGAATGCCCCGCACGGGCCGCTCTTCGTCGACGAGAGTTATAGCAAGCCGTACGAAGCTAGAGGCGTGGCCCCACGGATGGCGGCCTTCTACGGCATGATCGAGAACATCGACGAAAACCTCGGCGCCTTCCGCACGAAGCTCGACGAACTGGGCCTCGCTGACAACACGATCTTCATCTTCATGACCGACAACGGCGGCAGCCCTGCGGGGTTTTCGAACGAGGGTGACTGGAAGGGCCACGCAGCCGGCATGCGCGCCCGCAAGGGTTCGGCGTATGACGGCGGGCACCGCGTGCCGTTCTTCGCGCAGTGGCCGGCGGCTGGCATCGGTGGCGGAAGAGACGTCGATCGCCTGGCAGCCGGCATTGACGTGGTCCCGACGCTGGTCGAGCTTGCCAACCTAGAACTACCCAAGCCAATCGAATTTGATGGACGGAGCCTGGCCGCGCTGCTGCGAGACGAGCCGGGGTGGGCCGAAGGCCGCATTTACTTCACGCAGCACGCGCAGATCTACGTCGAAGGGAAGCGCCAGATGGATGACCCCCAGCCGTATCAGAGAAGTGCCGTGCTTGACGAGCAATGGCGGTTGGTCGACGGCAAGGAACTGTACGACATCCAGGCCGATCCCGCTCAGGCCAACGACATCGCCGCGGAGCACCCCCGGGAAGTTGCGAGGCTGAAGGCCGCCTACGACGCATGGTGGTCGCAAGTCTCGGGACCCGCGCACGAGTACGTCGAAATTCCGATCGGAGCCGAGGGCGGGAATCCGACCAGGCTGACGAGTTTCGACTGGCGCCCCGACGGAGGCCCGCCAAACCAGGCCGTGATTCAGGATCCGGAACGCGTCCGCAGTTACGACGGTCACTGCTTCTGGGCTGTTCGTGCCGCGGAATCCGGAACGTACGCCTTCACCTTGATGGAACGGCCGCCCGAGGCCGACTACCCGATCGAAGGCGCCGAGGCTCGCATTAAGATCGGTGCTCTCGAGGCCGCACAACCCATCCCGCCCGACGCCCGATCGGTGCGCTTCGAAACCGAGTTGGAAGCGGGCTCGACCGAGCTGTGGACGTGGTTCGATCGTGCCGACGGCACGACCCGCGGAGCCTACTTCGTCGATGTGGAGAGACTACGCTCCTGACCGCGCTCGGTCCGAAGCGTCTCCAGCCTGGGCCGAAACCGCAGGAGCCCACATCCGGCCACAAAGATTACCGACATCACGCTCACCCCCCCCAGATGCGCAAGGACCTGCTGCGCATCCAGACCGACGTCGGCATCGAAGGATGGGCCGAAGCCCCAGGCCCTAATCCGATCATCCCGGAACGGGAAGCGGTTTTCGGCGCCTATCTCGAACGTAAGCATTCAGGTTTCGGGGCGCTACAGTTAGGCTCTGCCGCAGAACCACGGGAGTAGCACAGAGACATGCGCACCGGATTTCGTCGGCGAGTTCAACGCTGAGGCAAAAGAGTTCCGGGGCAGCCGGAGGAGCACACGGTCGGCGTCGGTAGAGCGGGTGGATGGCGTCGGGCAAGGCTCGATGGGCAAGCAGAATATCGGCGGAGCACTTGACCTTGACTTGGCCTCGGCAACCTTGCCATCGTAGGACCGGGCGGTCAGCTCGGTCGTTGTGGGCAGGACGAAATCCAGCAAGCAAGGACAGCCAGTCGGGGGGCGGCCCACGTGCGCTCACTGTGAGCAACTCCAACGCGCACTCGACGCCGCACAGTCCGACATGCAGGCTGCGCGGGAACGGCAGGCCAAGCTGCAAGCGCAGCTGGCGAACCTGCAACGGATGCGTTCAGATCTCAAGGCGGAGGTCGGCTGAGCCGATGTTCGGGATGCCCGCGGAGGCGGGCATCTAGCGCGAGCGCGCAGGGCGTGTTGGTGCGAGCAGGACCGTCTGCCAGTCCCGCTGCAGCGGATACACAAAGACCGCCTTGGGCGTCTTCGCCGGCGCCGTGCCCCAGGCCCCGCGCGCCTGGGTCTGTCCCAGGTAGTGCCAGTTCGAGGCGCGGTAGCAGGTTCCCTTGTGCTGGTCGCTGACATACGTTTCGACCAGCACGGGCAGCACTGCATGGATCCGCTGCCAGTCCGCGGCCAGCTGGCGCAAGCTCAGGCCCAGCGCCTTCGAGGCCAAGCATTTCACGCGGACCCAGGGAAACAGCAAAAAACGGGCTTGCCGCACAATCCGCTCCAGCGGCCGGCGGGGCTGGTCCTGCCAGCCGATCCAGCGGTCCCGCACCGGCAGGTAGCGGGCGGCGAAATCGTACAGCAGGCAGCCCAGCAGGCGTTGCTGACGGTCTTCGAGGAAGTAGCGCAGGTGGCAGCCGATGGGCTGGCGATAGCCCAGTGGATGGTAGCGGGCGAGGAATTCGTTCCACAGGGCGGCCTCAGCGCGGCCGCTCACGAGCCGCAAGCGCAGCGGCTCGAGCTGTGGCAGGGGGCCGTCGAGCGGGGCTTGGGGCGCGCTGCGCTCGCCCGGCGAGAGCGGCCCTTGGCGGCCCCGTCCGGGGCCTTGGCGGGCGGGCAGGGCCAGGATCGAGAGCCGTTCGAGTGCCTCCAGCAGACGCATCGCCAGTTGGATGCGGTTGCTGCCGCGAGGGGTCTGCCAGCGCAGGTGCTCGCAGACGGTGTGGCCCAGTTCGGTGCGGCTCAGCAGGGGCAAGCTGGTGACGATCTCCTGGATGTCCGCAAGCTGGCTCCGGCGCAGGCGCTGGCCGCACAAGGTGGTCGAGGCCAGCCGCACGATGCGCGGGTCCAGCTCGGCGGCCGAACGGGCCATTCAGGCCGCCTTGTCCAACTCGCTGTCCGCGCTGTTGGCGACAGACGGGATCCAGTCCGCCGGGGCCTTGCTGAGTTGTTCCCGACGCTGCTCGCTGAGGCGCCACGGCAGCCAGGGATCCAGCTGCTGCGGGGCCTTGTTGCCATTGCGGGCACAGGCCGCCAGCCAGTCCAGCATCCAGGCATACGGGTTCAGGCCCGCCAGCCGCACGGTCGCGAGCACGCCGAACAGCAGACCCGCCGCGCGCGCACCGTCCGGCCCGCCCGAGCCGAAGCTGGTGTAGCGGGCGATGACCGGCCCCCGCAGAACCCGCTCCGACAAATTGTTGTCGAGCGGGATGCGCGGGTCGGCCACGAAGCGGCTCAGCGATGCGCGGTGACTCAGCAAGGCACCCAAAGCCCGTCCTTGCGCATCCACGCGGGCCAGCTCGGCACCGTGCCGGCTGCGGCCTGGGCCCGCCTGCTCGAGCCGCAGCCACTCGCTCGTGCGCTGCCCGCCCTCTTCCCGGGCGCGCTCGAACAACTCCTCCACCCGCGTCTGCAACTGCTGCTGGAGCTCTTGGAACTGCCCGCTTTGCCGCTCCAGCGGTCGCTGCGGATCCCACTGCTGGAGCCGCTGTCGGTTCAGCTGGAACAATGCGCCGATGCGCTCGACCCACTCCTGCGCCCACGCCTTGCGGTCCGGGTGACCGGTGCCCACCCGCACAAAATTACGGCGGACATGCACCCAGCAGTGGGCCAGCAGCACCCGCTTCGGAAACTGCTTGGCAAAGGCCTTGTACGTGCTGTAGCAGTCACACACCAGCACGATCAACCCGCTCTGGCCGACCAACGTATCGAGCAATTGCCGGGCGGAGTCCAGGCCCCGGGTCGGCAGGATCCGCATGCGCACCGTGTTGCCGGCCAGACAGGCCCACAGCCAAGACTTCGGCTTCTGTCGCCCGCTCGGCGGCGGGTCCTTGTTGTCGTCCCCGCCCGCGGCCAGCCACTGCACCGGCCAGGAGGTCTCGTCCGCCTGGGCCACCGGCTGCTGCTGTTGGTACTCCCCGATCGCCGCGTCCAGCGGCTGGAACAGCTGCGCGAGCCGCCGCAGCCCCGTCGACAGCGTCGACTGCGGCACGCGCAGCCCCAGTGCCGCCAGATCCCGGGCCACCGCCGCCTGCGGACGGAACAGCGCGTAGACCTGCACCAGACACCAGGCCCACACACTGGTGCCCAACTGGCTGGTGCCCAGCCGGGGAGCCGGCGGGGCGCTCACCGGCCGGGCTGAGCCACAGTCGCAGTCCGGACAATAGCGCTGGCGCACCACCTTGCGTACCAGCGCGTTCCAGGCCAGCTCGTACAGCCAACTGATCTTGTGCCCGCACGCTACGTAGGCGGTGCCGCAGTCCGCACAGCGGCGCTCCTGCTCGGGCACGTCCAGCCACTCGAACACCACCGGCAGGTCGGGCCGCTGCTCGCGCGGCGGGGTCGGCGAACCCGGTTGCCGCCCGCGCTGCCTGCGCGGCCGGACCGCCGGATCCTTGCTCGCGGGCTGCTCCGGCGCGGGCGTTGCGGTCGCTGGCGGGTCGGCCGACCGCTCGGCAGCGACTCCGGCCGTCGCGGACGGGTCGTCCCCGCCCGCTGGCGTGGCCTCGCTCTTGCGTCCGAACAGCGACCGTTGCAGGTTCGCCAACTGGGCTTGCAGCCCAGCTTCCCGTTCCTGCGCAGCCTGCAAGTCGGACTGCGCAGCGTCGAGTGCGCGTTGGAGTTGCTCACAGCGAGCGCACGCGGGCCGCCCCCCGACTGGCTGTCCTTGCTTGCTGGATTTCGTCCTGCCCACAACGACCGGGCTGACCGCCCGATCCTACGATGGCAAGGTGGGCGAGGCAAAGTCAAGTGCTCAGCCGATATTTTCTTGCTTGCCCATCGAGCCCTGCCCGACGCCATCCACCCGTCCCATCGACGCCGACCGGTTGCTCCTCCGGCTGCCCCGGAACTCCTTGCCTCAGCGTTGAGCTTGCCGCCGAAATCCGGTGCGCCTGCCTCTGCGCTACTCTCGTGGTTCTGCGTCAGAGCCTAACTGTAGCGCCCCGAAACCTGAATGCTTACTCTCGAACAGGTCATCAAGCCCGTCCTCGTCGGCGAAAACCCGCTCGAGATCGACCGCCACTGGAACACCCTCGCGCTCGGCCGCGACGATGTCTTCCAAGGGATGCCCGGCTGGGTCGTGGGAATCATCGACGTCGCCCTGTGGGACCTCATGGGCAAGGAGACCGGTCTGCGGGTCTTCAGGCTCCTCGGTGGCGCGGCGCGCACGACCATTCCGCTGTACTGGAGCACCGGTTCCGGCTGGGGGATGGAGCCGCCCGAGATGCTCGATCGGGTCAGGGCCGGCTGGGATATGGGTTTTCGCGCGTTCAAGATCCGGATGGATTGGCGCGGCTGGCATCAGGACATCGACCTGGACAAGGACTTCGAGATATTCCGGCTGGTGCGCGAATTCCTCGCTCTCGAAATCCGCCTCGCGTTCGATGCCAACAACGGTTACTCAGTCTCGACAGCCATCCAGCAAGGGCGGCGCTTCGAGGCGCTCGGCATCAATCACTTCGAAGAGCCGATTCCCAACTACGACCTGCCCGGGCTCAAGCAGGTCGCCGACGCCCTCGACGTCGCCGTATCCACCGGCGAGCAGGATGCCTACCGCTGGGGGTTTCACCAGCTGGTTCTGCTGGGCGACCCCGACATCTTGTAGCCGGATATTCTCAACGCGGGAGGCGTTTCGGAAGTGAAGCGCATCTGCGACATGGCGACAACGCTCGACAAACCCGTCATGCCGCATAGCCCCACGCGGAGATCAACTCAATGGCCTCGCTCCACGTCTACTCGACGGTCGAAAACGCCACCCGGCCGCACGAGTTCTCAGCGGAGTTTTCCGGCCCGCTCGACGACACCGCCGAATTCTACGGCGAGCACGTGCTGCCCAGGTACGGAACGATGAAGCTGACCGAGAGGCCGGGTCTCGGGATCGAGTTGAACGAAGCCGCGGTGAGTCGGGATTGACCCGAAATCAGACTGCCAGCCAACGGACCGGCAGACTCGCTTTGCCTACTTGCCGTGCTTCGTAACGTCGAGCCCCCAGTAGAATACGTTTGCCCTCCGGCCTCGTCGCCGTCAATCTCGAATTGCAAGCCGTCCGCACTATTGCGCGAGGCCTGAAACCTCGATATGAGGCTTACCATTCCCGAATCCGGCTTGACCGTCTCGCCACTAAGTGCCGGTGTTGGGATGATGATGGTTTCGCGTGCCTTCTAGAGGGTAGTAATCAGATCGTCAATGCGTACCTTGGCATTGGTAACGGGCTCGCCTGTGTTGGGGGCAATTGGCGCCGCGGTATCAGGTTCGAGAAAGCACAGCAGCGTTGTAGCATCGATCGCCGGCATCAATGGATCTTCTCGGACCGGCGTGATCGATCAAGTTTGGCCGAAGGGTCATCAACATTCTTCCAGTCGCTACCCTCAACGCCGCGTAGCTGCCCCACGACTTCACTCAAAAACGTGTCGCTGAGCACTCGAAACTCGCTGATATTGAAGCGCCGCAGTATCCAACCTTCATCGGGGTCGCGCTCCCACCGCCCGATCCCTTCCACGCGTAAAGTGGTTCCGTAGAGATGGACGGCAAGACGCCGGGCTATCTCACGGTTAGTGTTGCAGATGTGGATGGCATCACCGTCCCGTAAGTGTACCGGCACAGTTTCGTCCCGACCGCCGATTCGAATGAGCTCACCATCGAGGGCCCCCGGCTGACTGACTACACCGTAGTCGACCAGCTCTTCTTGATCTCGACCGGGAAACTCGACAGCCACATCGCTCTCACTTTCCCGAAGACTGCCAATGGCGTTGTCCTCGGTCAGCAGCCGATTGAGCCCTGTGAAGGCCTTGGCTACGTCTTTGGGGACGTCGTCGGACATGACACTATGGACCCGTTTCCGGACTGTAGGAACAGCCTCCGGCTCGATGGAATGAACCAGAGCAGTGCTGCCGTCCTCGAGGCGCAAGAAGTGCACACGCTCGACCTCTCCCAATAGTCTCGCCAAGTCAGCCATGTATGCGGCCAGACGCGACATAGGGAGGGTGTCCGGTGTGAATGCGTCAATTGTGAATCGAAATTCGCTCGGCGAGTCCCTCATGGCCGTGGTCCCTTGCCAGTGTATTACTGATCCTATGGTCGGCGCCCACCTACGTCGAATGGCAGATGATGCCGCGCCCAGCCTGTTACGCCAAATGTGCCACAGTTGCGCACAGTGCTCCGCTGTCGGCACAACTCGCGATCTGGTAGGCAAGCCCCCGACAGACTAGGCAGTCTTGCTCAAACGGGCGGCCCTGTTGCGACGAGTGGGACGGCACCCCGGCCGAGCTCAGTTCAAGTAGCATTTCTCAGTCCTCCGTCAGCAACCCGGACAGGCCGAGCGCCTTCTCGGTCTCCACAACACCCTCGACCGATTTGCGGAACGAGTTAGCGGGTGCGGCCACGTTCGCGGCATGTTGGGTCGCTGAAGCCCAGCGTCAGGTCAGGGCTGCCCAGCTTGGCGGCGAACTACATCCGATCCGAGCTGCGGCCGTAGGGGGAGCGGATCGCTAGATGACTACCAACAGGACAGCGTGACTCTAGGTTCATGCGGGCACGTTACGGCTGAAGAAACGCCGTCTGCTGCTGGTAAACGTCGACTGGCTTCCACAGCCTCTTCTCCTTGTACTCCCGCGATGATCACGTCCGGGGCCAAGGCAGCGGCCGCGTAGCGCGCTTGGCGGGCCTGCAGTTGCCGGGCGCCGAGCTGGGGTTCGGCGGAGAGATAGACATAGACGCCGGAGAGCAGTTCGCGGCGGGCGTGTCGCTGCCGCACGGCGGCCAGCAGGAAAGGATGCACGGGGACGTGCAGCAGGGCGCGGAGTTCCTTGTCGGTGTAGCCGGCGGCCGACTCGCCGAGCAGGCGCAGGACGGTGGCGGCCAGGGAACGGTCGCGCGAGAAACACACGCTGCCGAGCCGGAGCAGGCCCAAGTCGTCAAAACGGTCGGGGTCGCGAGCGGTGTAGAAGCGTCCGTTGTGGTTGTAGCTGCGCAGGTAGCGGACTTGGCCGAGGTAGCGGAAAGTGGTGCGGCGGGAGGGCTGGCCGAGGGCGTGCTGGAGTTGTTCGAGAGTTACCGGGGTGCTGGAAGACAGCAGAGGGAGGAGCAAATCGGGCGAGCGGGGGGGCATGCGTCCCAGTATATATCTAATCTTTCAACGATATCTATACTGTGACATGCTGTGGGCCCGAAATCAGTGATCTCGGACGGCAATCCGCCTGAATCAACGCCAACCAGCGATCCAGAGCCGGCAAAATGGCACAGTATACAGAATCCCGATGCGTCAAAGGTCAGCTATATCAATAGTTTCCGTGTCCGTAACGGAATTCTGACGCGGTAGCCATCCCGCCCTGCAAAGAGGAACTCGAAGGGAGCGTCACGAGGTGAGCCAGCGAGGTCAACGACAGCATCGAATCGGTCTTGGCGCAGGGCCGTGATGGTAGGATGGGAAAGAGCATTCCGTGGACCTATTTCGTGCCGAAAAAAAATCAATTCGACGTTAGCCAGATCCGATTCGATGCGGACTCGATGCAGGCACTTTCCCTGTCTCGCCGGAACAAGAACTTAGACCTGCCGATGGTGCAAGGGCCGGTCAACTTCACGGTCTTGAGGAGCGACGGCAAGTTCTCGAATCGTTGGGGAGTACAGGTCAACGGCAAAGGGGACGCGTACGTTTATTGCCGAGACAATCCCAATGCCGAGAAGGTAAGCCTCCATGCGTCTGGGCACCAGCACATCTCCATCCGCAGCGATGTTGCGAAGAGCGCAGGCGTGGAAAGCCGTTTCGGGAACAGGTGGAACGAACCGGAGTTCGACTCGGAGGCCGTCGCAACGTTCACGCTGCTGTTCCCGCCGTGGGGCGTGGGACTCGAGCAGGCAGACTTCCCCAAGCGAATTAACAAGGACGAACTGCTGATCGTGGGCGATCGGAAGAAGGTGGTCGTGGTGTCCTTCTTCATCGTGGACAGCGAAAGGAAGATGCGGGGACACGTCCCGCACATCGCGCTGGGACGACTGCCGCTGAGGGAAAGCAAGACCCTGCACGTGCTCGCCTGGAAGGAGCACCAGGGTGACTTGATGGAGCGGACCCGGAAGGTCATTCCGACAGCGTCGCAGACGTTCACGGAATTGGGCCTCGACGATGGAGAGTACACCCTGAGTGTCCAGGGATACCGGCGGCCCAACTCGGCGTACATGGTGGTGTTCCCGGTACGTTATACGTCTCCGGAGTCGGAAGACATCATCAGAGACACTTCCGCGCGGCGACGGAAGGCGATGGAGGCTCTCGCAAATCGCTAGCCTTGATTACCAACTAGGATTCCACATGTGAGACTTGAGCGGCTTGTTGGGGCTGAAGGCAATGTGCAATAGGCACTTACCAATCAGAATCTGAATCTATTTGTGCAAATTTGCATGTCACTACCAATATTTTATGTGTGAAATCCCCCAGTTCGCTTGACGAACTCTGGACGCCTCCGAATCCATGCCGAGGACTGCGTCGGCGAAGACCTCGCAACCCACTTTCCGGGCACTGACCCTGTGCTTTACAAATCCCATTCCATGAGCATATCCATCTGTATATCAATACTTTATAGCTCAGACGCCGACTTGTGTCCGCTCACTCCCCGCGGGCTGCCTGATGCGCCACCACACCTGCCCCCTCCCGCTGGCTGAACCTTCCACGCAGCCCCTTCATGCCCCCCTCCATGACATGTTGACATATAGTGGTCATTGCATGCTAACATGCAGTTAGACATGCAGAACCCCGCTCAGCACTTCCTCGTCCCCTCCAATCCCACCCACCGCCGCTACGAAGCCTTGCGCTGCCTCTTCGTCGAGCGCACCCCCCTCCCCGAGGCCGCCCGCCGCTTCGGCTACGCCCCGGGCTCCCTGCGCAACCTCCGCTCCGCCTTCCTCCAGCACCCCGACCAGCCCTTCTTCCTGCCCGACCCGCGCGGCCGTCGCAAGCCTCCGCCCGGCCCCGACCGCGACCAGCGCATCCTCGCCCTGCGCTCGGAACGCGACCTCTCCGCCGCCGAAATCGCCCAGCACCTCAGCGCCCACGAACAGCTCCCCGTCAGCGCTACCACTGTCTCCCGCGTGCTCCACCGGCACGGGGTGCCCAAGCTCTGGCGCCGCACCGCTGACCAACTCGCCCAACGCGCCCTCCCCACCCCCGCGCCCGTCGCCGACCGTCGCCTCCTCGACCTCGCTCCCCGCCGCTTCCGCACCGACTTCGGGGGCCTCTTCCTGTTCGCTGCCGACCTGGCCCGCCTCGGCCTCGACTCCCTGCTCGCGCGCCACCACCTGCCCTCCAGCTCCATGCTCCCGGCCGGCTGCGCCGTCCGCTCCCTGCTCGCCCTCAAGCTGTGGGGTATCGGCCGCCCCTCCCGCGTCATGCCCGAGACCCTCGATCAGGGCCTCGCCCTCTTCGCCGGCCTCAACGCCGTCCCCAAGCGCTCCTCCCTGACCGAATACTCCTGCCGCACTGATCCGCGCCACGGCCCCGCCCTGATGGATGCCTTCCACCACGCCATCCGCACCCTCGAGCCCCCGCTCGGCCTCGGCCAATCCTTCGACCTCGACTTCCACACCATTCCCTTCCACGGGCACGACGCGCTCATCGAGCGCCACTACGTCTCCAAGCGCAGCCGCCGCCAGAAAGGCATCCTCGCCTTCCTCGCCCGCGACGCCGACTCGCGCCTGTTCGCCTGGGCCGATGCCAGCCTGCGCAAGGCCGACCAGAACGCCGCCATCCTGCGCTTCGCCGAAGCCTGGAAGGACCGCACCGGCCAGTACCCGGCCGAACTCGTCTTCGACTCCCGCCTGACCACCTACGCCTACCTCGCCCGGCTCGACCAGCTCGGCATCGACTTCCTCACCCTGCGCCGCCGCAGCCCCAAGCTGGTCAACGAGCTGCTGGCCGCCCCGGCCTCCCAATGGCGCCAGGTGACGCTTTCCAATGTCGGCCGCATCTACCGTACCCCGCGCATCCTCAACAGCACGGTCCGGCTCCGCGGCTACCCCCAACCGATCCGCCAGATCGCCGTCACCGACCTCGGCCACGAGAAGCCCACCCTGCTGCTGACCAACCAGATGGACTGCCCGGTCGCCCCCCTGATCGACCGCTATGCCCGCCGCATGGTGATCGAGAACACCATCGCCGATGCGATCGACTTCTTCCACATGGACGCCCTCTCGGCCGCCGTGCCGCTGAGGGTCGACTTCGACGTCCAGCTCACCCTGATGGCCAGCTCGCTGTACCGCCTGCTCGGGCTGCGGGTCGGCGAAGGCTTCGCCACCGCCAAGGCCCGCACCATTTTCGACAAGCTGGTGCGCGCCACGGGCCACATTGAGATCACCGCCACCGAGATTGTCGTCAGCCTCGGACGGCGGGCCAACAACCCGCTGCTACTGGCCGCCGGATACGCGGACCTGCGCGAGCCCCTCCCCTGGCTCGACAACCGCACCCTCCGGCTACGCTTCTTCTAAGGGCAGAATCGTCACATTTTTCCTGACCGTTGGGAATCAGGGCTAGGCGCCATTATCGGATCACTTGGCGGGACGCCATCCGCGGCCACGACGCGGCCATGCGCGACGGGGGCTTGCAAGGAATTCTCAGCGCGGACGCGATCGCCTCGGCGCTGGCACGTCCCTATCACGGGTACCACAGGTCCATTCATCAGAAGGCGGTGGCATTGGTCCACGGCGTGGTCTGAAACCATGGATTCGTGGACGGGAACAAGCGCACGGCCCTCTACCTTGTAGATCTGCTGGTGCGCAGAAGCGGATACTCGTTGAACGAGCGCGATGAGGTTATCGTCGAGACGTTAGTCGCCGTGGCACGGGGAGAAATGGGTTATGACGATCTAGCGGACTGGTTCCGGCAACGACTGTTTCGCGCAACTTAAGCGGCGAGTCGGCCGTGCCGACGAAGATCGGACCTCAATCCTGGGAGGGGAAGGGAGAACGTGTTACGTGGAAGAGCGAGCCGTTTTCCTGCAGGCGCTCATACTCTCCACTCCGCCCAGTCCGCCTCGCGATCTCTGATGTGAAAACCCCTCGGTCTAGCGATTGTTCGAGCAATAAGACACAAAGAAATCAGGAAAATGAACCGATGTCGGTTTTGAGTCTGAATGATCCGTGCGGAGCGCGGGGGCGGGACTAGCCTGGCCATCGAAGGTTTCCGCGGCGTCAACAACGAGAACGAACCCCTCGATATCACCTTCGAACCGAATTCCGTCAACTCCGTGTTTGCCGTCAACGGCATCGGGAAGAGTTCGATATTCGAAGCTTTGTGCTACGCAATCCACGGCACTATCCCGAAGCTCGAGTCACTCCACCCGCAGGAACGGCCTCAGGACTACTACTGCAACCGGTTTCATTCAAAGAACGCCGCCTCCATTGTCGTGGAGTTTCAGCCCGATTACAGCGACAGACGGAAACGATCGACGAGTGCTTCGAGCGCGACCGAGAAGTGTTCCTGCCGCTGCCGCCACCTCCCTATGACGCCTACGCGAAGCGCACGACGAAACGCTTCGCTATCGTTGGTGCGGCATGAAGGCCAAGACCCGGGGTAGTTGCGGTACCTACTTCGCCGGTTCGGGCGCCGCGAAGTCGCTCCAGTTTGCCAACCGATACATGTCGGCGCCCGCCTTCTCGATCGTTCCGTCACGAAGCAACTGCTCGAATCGGCTTTGAAATCGCGGAGGGGCCCAGAAGAACTCGTTCACGTCGTCCGGTGCGAATCGCAGCTCCGAGTGTTGGGCGCGTTGCATGAACTGAAGCTTCTGCAAGAGCCTGCCCGCATCACGAAAGCGCAGCCAGGCGGGTTCCTCGACATCCACGCCCGCCTCTTCCGCCGCCTCGCGCATCAGCAGGTCTTGCATCCTCTCCTCGGGTTGCCCAAACGTGCCGATCCACGTGTCGTAGTCGGGGATCGGCTTCCAAATCGCCGACAGCCGCCGGGAGGCTTCCTGCTTGGACAGGCCCCGCGAAATGGCCAGCTTGACCTCCGCCAGATCCACGCGGAAGCGGGCGAAGTCTCGGATCTGGCGCAAGTGCGGCAGCATCAGATGGACGAAGACGTCAGGAGGAAAAGGAAGCGGAAATTTCACCACGTGCGCTTGATCGGTTTCCATCGCTTCCAGCGAGGAGAGCGCGGCTTCGGCGCGGGCGAGGTCCGCGGCAGGGGTTCCCGAGTCGGGGCGGTACCGCGGCTCCCTCCACCAGAATGTTTCCCAGCTTGGGCCCGATCGCGTGTCTTCGATCACCTTCAACGCTTCGAGAACGCGCAACCCGTTGCTCGAGCCCCATATGCCTTCGGTCAGCTCCGCGAGAATCTCGTCGGTATCGCGGTCCGGATTCCACAACAACTGCGAGGCGACGTACATCGAGTAGATGTTGTTCAAATGATGCGCCTCCATTTCCGACCAGTAGGAGACGGGATGCGTCTTCAGCGCTCCGGCCCTCATCTCGAGATAGAAATCCTTCAGCACCTTGGCGTTCACGTACAGCGAAGCGAGCTGATCCGTTTCGTACTCGGTCGTGTACCAACCCCACACGCCGAGCTTGAGCCCCAAGCGTTTGGCTTCTTCATGAAACTCCTCTCGCTCTCCGGGCTTGAACAGGCTTGGCATGCTCATTTCGAGCAACTCATAGTCGGTGAAGCCGTTGGCGATCAGATCGGCCAGATAGTCGTGGCTGACTCCCCAGGAATCGATGGCCATCTTGATGCGAGGATTCTTGGCCTTGAACTTCTGCTCGAGCAGACGCATGTAGCGGAAGACATCCTTGCGATCCTTGAGCCTGCCCGGATCGTAGAAATGACCGATCAGCCGATCCACATAGGGCGCCAGCTCGGCGTACAGGTCGTAGTACTTCTCAAAGCCCCTCCGGACCTCTTGGTCCTCGAAGGCGGAGGTTCCAGCGGCGGGCATGTAGCGGATTGAGGGGTCCACCCAGCCATGCCCGGTGAACTCCGCCGCCCAAACCCACAAGCTCACGTTCTGGCCATTTGCGCGCGCGTAGTTGGCGAGCTCCTTCTGGCGGGAATGGAACGCTTCGGGCGACCCGAACACACTGTAGTTGTAGGAGGTCTCCATCAACTGGACGCCGCTGTAGCCGAACGCGTCGTACATCGCCACGTAGTCGGCAAGCTGACGGTCGCCGTAAGTCCAGATGTTCATGCGATTGTCAGCGAATGGGTTGGAGAAAACTCCTCGAACGTTCTGGGGAACCCAGGGACAGACGGTCCACTCGCGCTCGGCGATCCAAGGTGATTCGGCAATGCGCAGGTCCTCGACGGTGAGGCCGTCGCTGGTCTGCCGGCCCCTCAACAGGAGCTTCTGGACCGCTCGCTTGAGACCGCGGGCGGTGCTTCCCGACAAGGTGACGCGAGCATTTCGGCCCTTCTCGGCAGTCTCGATCGTGTAGCTTTCAGGGTGCCCGCCTGGCTCCACGCCGAGCACGAATAGTGGCTCGCCGGCTGGCGCCTCACCCGCGGAAGAGACGATCTCGGGATCGACTCCGGTAACCTCGCGCAGATAGGTCGCAAGCCGGTCGACAGCGCGTTCTTGGAGCTCGGCTTCCGGGGCGGCGACAATGTACGCGGCGCGCCCATGAGGAAACTGAATGGCCGCGCCGCAAACCCCAGCGCAGCAGAGAATTGAGAGAAGAGTCTTATACATGGATGATCTGGCTTCCGACTTGCTAATCCGGGCTCTCGGCGTCCGCGGGCTTGGCGTTCATTGGCCGTCTTTCGAAAGTTGGAAGACGATTCGCGGGTCCTCCTGTTTGGCCTTCATTTGCTTGAAAGTTTCGAGCGCCCGCAGGCTCATCTCCATTTGACCGAGCCTGCGATAGGTCATGGCGAGTTGATATTGCGACGCAGCGTCTTCCGGATCCGCCGCAATCGCCGCTCGAAATTCCTCGATCGCTAGAGTCGGCTGCTTGAGAGTGTTCCGCAGCTTACCCATTGCAAGACGAGACGGGGCAAACGTAGGCCGAAGCTGGATCGACTCGCTCAATAGCCGTTCGGCTTCGACGAGGCTCTCCGGCCGCTCCCTCGAACCCCCTTCGATCAAGCTGATCGCCTGAAAGTAGTAAGCTTGAGCAGCCGCGGAATTGGTACGAAGCCAGCGCGCGGCGGCTCGATCCAGCGCCTTCCATGAGCGATTGAGGTAGTGCGCCTCACACAGCGCCGCCAGGGCCAACTCGAGGTCGGGTTCAATTTGCAACGCCGTTTCCAAGTGCCGTAGACCCTCCTCGTCCGAACCGCCGCGGGCAATCTGCGCAACCCCTAGGCCCAGATGCAGGCGGGCGGATTCAGGAAGGTTCCTCAAGCCCGCTTCGAGATAGGCGGACGCGGCCGCGAACGATCGATGAAACAGCAGCAGCTCCGCCAGGTTTAGCCAGTACTGCTCGGTTTTCGGGTCAAGAGCGACGGCTTGGCGCATGCGTTCCTCGGCACGCTCCGGGTCGCCGAGCTTGTACTCGGCGTAGCCAGCCAGGGCGTGCCACTCGGCGGCTTGGGAGGGAGCGGGATCGAATCCGGCCAGAATTGCTCGGACCTTCTCGTAACGCCCACGCGAGGAGGCGTCGCGAGCGAGCGTGAGGAGCGCGGGCGCGAGCGACGGTCGCTGCATGAGCGCATCTCGGAGCGTCTCCCGAGCGCTGGTTTTCTGCCCTGTGAGCGCCAACACCTCGGCTAATGCGATACGTATCGGGACGTCGCCCGGCGCCAGCTCGGAAGCCGCTTTCAAATGACGCAGGGCTTCCTCGTGGGCGCCTGCGTCCAACTGGATCCGCCCGAGGTTGTGGTGAGCGGTGACGTTGTTGGGATCAGCTCGCAGAGAGGCCGCGAACTGCTCCATCGCCTCGTCGCGTTCCCCGCGCCGCAACAACTCGATCCCGAGATTGTTGCGGCTGTCGGCGAAACTCGGACTGAGCTCGACGCTCTTGCGAAACGCCGCTTCCGCCTTTGCCCTGTCTCCCTGGCGAGCTGCGCAGAGGCCAAGCAGATTGTGCGGAGCATAGAGCTTCGGCTGAGTCTCAACAAGCCTCGCCGCTATCTCGCACGCCTCCGTCCAGCCCCCCTCGCGCGCGCGGGCTACCGCGTCGTTGTAACTGGCGGACTCCACTGATTGAGGCTGACCCAAGGCGCTCGCCACCGCAATCCAGCCTAGCGCTAGATGTGAAGTCCGCCTCGCTCTCACCTAGAACTCCAGTCGCAAGGCGAACTGGATCACTCGTGGGTCCTGGTTCTTCGTAAGAATCCTCCCGAAGTTCAACCCGTTCGCCGCCAAGTTGGGATTCCTCAAGTTTGGGTGGTTGAAGGCATTGTAAAACTCCGTACGGAACTGCAACCTTACCGTCTCGGCGAGGGCGAAGTTTTTCTGGATGCTGGCGTCGAAGAAGCTTGACGAGGGTCCTTGAATGATGCCCGTCCCGGAGTTGCCGAACGTCAACGGCGTCGGCGCCGTGAATGCGGAAGGATCGATCCAATTGGCCGCCGTGGGGTTGCTGACGACTCCGCTGCCAATGCGATTCGGGCGCACCGACCTGATGCCGACGTTGGCCACGTCGCCGTTCCAACTCGGCGTCAGCAGCCTACCGCTCTGGTGTAGAATCGCGAAACCGGTGAGAGTCCAGCCTCCCAGAATTTGATTGACAACGCCTTTCTTGTTCAACCACCTGCGACCGCCGCCAAACGGCAGGTCGATCAAGAAATGAAACTTGTCGAGATGCGGGACGTAGTTGCCCGGGCCGTAGAAGAGGTCCCGATTGTAGGGATCCACCACTGAAACACGTTCCATCGTCTTGGCCCAGGTATGCGACCACTGGAAGGTGTAGTGCGAGGACTGCTTACGAATCACGAACTCCAGCGCGTCATAGCGAGAGTGGCCTTCGCGGAAGCGGCTACTGATGTTGGGTCCGAAGGTCTGGAATGGGCGCCGGGCGGCCACCGCACCTGCCCCAGCCGCGGGTTGATTGATGTTCCAGCCTGATTCCAATTTCTTACTGTTCTGATCCTGGAAGTTGACCTCTCCGACGATGTTCCACGGCAGCTCTCTCTGGATGCCGAAGTTGAGTTGCTGAAGGTAAGGAGAGCGCATGTAAGGGTCCCGGTAGTGGGCGCTCGGCGGCGGGAGCGAGGACACCCCGGTCGAGAAGGGATCGTCGATCGAGAACGATGGTTGGTCCGCGGTGTTGGTCACCGCGACCCCGCCCCCATACGGAATCGAGCTGGTGTTGCTGAACGCGATGTTGCCGTCTTCTAACAAGTAGTAAATACCGTAGCCTCCCCGGACGACAGTCTTGTTGTCATTGAACGGCCTCCACGCGAAGCCGATGCGAGGAGCGAAGTTATTGTGATCTCCAAACCCCAGAGTCCGGCTCGGAAGGCCAGCTTGGCTGGCCGTAACGAGGCTGTCCTGATAGGACTGCAAGATGAAGGGATCGGGCACGCCGTTCGAGACGACTTGATCCCCGGCCAGGGCCATCTTCTCGAGCTCCGGGTCAAAGTTGCCCCATAGGTTGGACGCCTCCGTAGGTAGTGTATTGAGCTCGTAGCGCAGCCCCAGGCTCAGCGTCAACGAGGAGCTGACCTTCCAATCGTCCTGCACGTAAGCGACATGGCTGGCGTAGTTCTGTTTCCGAGTAACGAAGCCCAGGCTTTCGCTGGCGGTAAACGGAAACCCGAGCAAGTAGTCGCCCGGACCTGTGCCGGTGTAGGCACCGGTGAAGCTCATCACGAACTGGTACTCCGGACTCCCGTCCTTCTCCAAAATACGAGGGTTGAGCGACACGCCCGCCTTGAGAATGTGGTTTCCGCGTACGTGCGTGACGTTCTGAACGAACTCGTAGGCGTTCTGACGGAACCCCAGCGGAAAGCCCCATTGGTGGAACCCGGAAGTATCGGTGATAAACATCGTCGGGAGCCTTTCCGGCGGCGGCTGAACTGAGCCAAATCCGCGGATCGCTTGCGTCGGCAGCATGTCGAGCGCCTGCGATTGCAACAGAAGGCGCTCGTAGTGGTAGCCGAAGCGGGTCTCACTGGTCAGGTTGGGGCTCCAGATTCTGGTCCAACCGACGCCGGCGTTTTGGAACGTGAACTCTTCGTTGTGGTTGATGCTGGTCGCCGTCAGCGGCGCGGAGATACCGTTTCGCGGTTGCCGGCTGAAGCGAAAAAATAGAGAATCATTGGACGATATCTGGTAGTCGACTCGTCCAATATACTGGTCCCAATCACGGCTCGTCGTGAACGGGCGGATCAGGTTGTTCTGAAAGCCGGGAAGGTTGGCCGGAGCGAGCATCGCGTCCATCAGAGCTAGAGAGACCGGATTCAGCCGCGAGGCAGGAATCACGTTACCGGGGAACGGCTCGCCGGTCTCGGGGTCGTTGACGACCTTGGGATATCCGGTGAAATCGCCACGCCGCATAGCGTCAGTAAACACCGTGCCCAGGGGCTGAACGCTCGAGCGTTCGCGCTGGCCCTCCCAGTTGAAGAAGAAGAACAACTTGTTCCCTATGATCGGCCCGCCGATGTTGGCGCCGTACTGGTTGCGCTTGAGTTTGTCCTGCTGATGGCTGACATAGTTGCCGGCGTTCAGCGCCCGGTTGCGCAGGTATTCCCAAGCTGCGCCATGAAACGAGTTGGTGCCCGCTTTGGTGACCAAGTGCAACTGAGCGCCGCCGCGCCCGAACTCCGCCGAGAACAAGCTGCGGTCGATGCGGAACTCTTGAATCGAGTCGAGCGAAGGATTCATCGCCGGACCGTTCCAGACGTTGAACGTGTTGTCGACGCCGTCGACAGTGTAGCCATTCTTGTTCTGACTGGTGCCGCCAACGGTGAGAGCGGTGGCAAATTGGGTAATCAAAGCGCCGCCGGTCGATCCGCTAGTACGGACTCCGGGCAGTAGCGCGGCGAGCTGGCTGAACTCGCGGCCGCGCACGGGCATGTCTTTGACTTCGCGGCGTGAGACGACGCTTCCCACCACAGCCGTATCCGTCTGGAGAAGTGCGCCCCCGCCCACCACTTCCACGGTGGTTGTGACCTCGCCCACGACGAGCGGCACATCGACACGGACGATCTCTCCGACACGCACTTCGATGCCCGGATAGAGGGCGGTTTGAAAACCCTCCGACGTCACCGTGACCCGGTATACGCCGCTGTCGAGATAGCTAAATGAGTACAGACCCTGATCGCTTGTTGTGGCCGTGCGCTGACCTCCCGTCTGCTCATTCTGTAGGATGACCTCCGCCTCCTGAATGGCGGCCCCGCTTGGATCCGTGACATTCCCTTGCACGGTCCCCGTGGGAATCTGAGCAGAAAGGGCCGCTGCAAGTAGGAGCCCACAGCCGATCCAAGTATGCGCTGAAAGAACCCGGTTGTTGCGTTTCATAGTACACGACGAGTATGCTGGCACCGGCGGCGGGTCGAAAAGCGAAATCGCATCAGATGTCCAAAGGGTTGGACGTGAATTCGCGGGCTCCCTTGTTTGATTGGCGAGGCACCGGATACGATGGCGCAAGAAGTGGCGGAGAGGGGATAGCGCGTCAGCGATAGAAGGGCGGTGTGCCTCATGCGCGCCAGGGCTCGGCTCTCACGATTGTTCGATGACCTCCTCGCCCGGCATCCTCGCGACCTTCTCTCGGCAGCAATGGCTGATCGCGATCCTGCTGTTCGTCATGATCCTCTTGAACTACCTGGATCGGGCGGTTCTCTCGCTGCTAAGTCCTGTCATCCGGGAAGAGTTCCAACTCACCCAAGTCGACTACGCGTTGGCGGTCAACGCCTTCTTGGTCGCCTACGGAATCATGTACTTCGGCTCGGGTTTGATATTGGACCGACTCGGCTCTCGTAGGGGCTTGGGCCTGTTCGTTGTGCTTTGGTCGGTGGTCTGCGGCCTACACGCCGCGATCTCCGGCCTCTACAGTCTGATGGCGTACCGGTTCTTGCTGGGCCTTTCTGAACCCGGCGGCTGGACCGGCGCGGTAAAGACGGTGTCGGAACGGTTCCTGCCCGCGCAACGCAGCATCGCCGCAGGCATCTTTACCAGCGGCGCCGGAGTAGGATTGCTGATCGCGCCTCCGCTCGTCGTATGGATCAGCCTTACTTACGGATGGCGCAGCGCGTTTCTGCTCCCCGGCATATTGGGGCTCATCTGGTTGCCCCTTTGGCTCCTGGCCACTCGTCAGCCAGGCGCGGCGGCGCGCCTGGCGGCGGCCGCCAAGCCGTCTCGGATCCGCGAAGTCGTGCCGCGACTGTTGCGGACACCGAGCTCGCTGGCCTATGTCGCCACTCGATTCTTCGGCGATACAACCGGTTACTTCTTTCTGTTCTGGTTGCCAGAATATCTGGTTAGCTCGAAAGGGTTCACGCTACAAGAAGTCGGGACGCTCGCCTGGATTCCGTTTCTTTGGAACGACATCGGCGCCCTGGCGGGCGGGTATGTCTCTGGGCTTATCGTCCAACGGCGAAACCGCCCCCTCGAGGCCAGAAAGATATCGATGAGCGCCGCCGCGCTATTCGTCTTCGCGGGAGTCCTGCTTCAAGGTGCCTTAGGCGTCGTGGGCATACTCTTGTCGATTAGTCTTTGCACTTTTGGCGTCGGGGTCTGGGCCAGCAACATGCACGCCGTCGCGGCCGACGGCTTTCCTCAGGAAGAAGTAGCGACAGTGCACGGCTTGGCGGGCTCAGCCGGCGCGGTCGGCGGCGTGCTGTTCAACACGGTAGTTGGATACCTGAGTATGCAAGGCGACTTCTTTTTCGCTTTCGTGATCCTCGTCGCCCTGCAGCCTCTCGGCGTGGGCGCTTTGTGGATCTGGCTGCCGGAACGCGAAACCTCACCTTTGGGGGCCGCAAACCACACGGCTTGACCCGAGAATAATGCTTCCTGATTCCCTAGCAACTTCATCCAGAGTTCAAGCACCAATTCTCGGGTACGTGGCACTGCGAGTCCAACGGGTTCGTCGTTTCGTGGCCGCCCGAGCCTTACCACTGTGATCGCAGCCCGGTGCTGGGCGGCGGCAGGCACGGGCAGCTTTCGCAATCGTAGGTCCAGTGTTCGTGTTTCTTGCGCTAAATGCTTGACATTAAACGAATTATATGCGATCATAATAGGTATCTGGAGCGTATCCACCGCCCTCCATGCCCAAGAACAAGGTCCAGTTCCAGAAAGGCCTCAGCCTCCGGGCCTTCCTCCAGCGCTACGACTCCGAGTCCCAGTGCGAGCAGGCGCTATGCCGCATCCGCTGGCCCCGCGGCCTCGACTGCCCCGCCTGCGGCTCCTCCAGCTTCTGCCGCCTGCGCTCGCGCCGCCTGCTCCAGTGCAACCGCTGCAAGCGCCAGGTCTCGCTGCTGGCCGGCACGATCTTCCAGTCCACCAAGCTCCCCCTCACCACCTGGTTCCTCGCCATCTACCTGCTGGCGCAGTCCAAGAACGGCCTCTCGGCGCTGGCGCTGGGACGCCAGCTGGGCGTCACCTCTACCTGTCCACTAATTCGTAGCCACCCCAGGGTGTGTCCCTGGAAGCGGTGCGCCGGGCGATTCTGCTGGGCAGCGTCCGCAAGTCGATGAGCCTGCTCGATGACCCGGGTGGCGAGCCGGTCCGCAGTCTGCGCTACTTCGCCAGCCTGCTGCAGGAAGTGCGGACGGAGTTATTCCCGGACTCCTACTGGCAGCACCTGCAGTTCAATCTCCGCCGTTGCGAGCGGCTCGGAAAGGAGCGAGACGCCGAAGCGCCCAGAAGTGCCTGTCCAGATTTGGAACAGGCAGATCCGGAAGCAGCGGTGCGGGAACCCTCATCCGCAGCAGGGGCAGCAAGGAAGGAGACTGGATGATGATGGTCTGGTATTGAGGTACAATCACTGCGGTCGGTAGTCAAAGTAGTAGCGGAGTCCACCTTAAATTTGCCGACCGGCTGTCTAAACAACCCGGACCACCCCCCAGGTAATGCTTTGCCCGGTATCACGCAGGTAACCAGCAAGCGTTTGGACCGCTTCGGACCTTACCTGGTCGATGGTGCCGGTCACTCCTAGCGCGGCGATGCATTCACCAGTCTTGCTAAACACCGGCACCGCCACGCAACGAACCCCGATCTCCTCTTCTTGATCATCCACCGCATAGCCTTGTTGCCTGACTTTGGCCAGCTCCTTACTCAACTGATCACCATAGGCAATGGTGTGACGCGTGTATCGCGCGAAAGGTTCGCGCTCGAGGAACTGCACTAGCCTTGGCGCGGCCGCATGGGCGAGCAAGACTTTTCCTACGGCCGTGCAATGCAGGTTCGTATGTTTGCCCACATAGGTATCGAACTGGATCAGGCCCGGTGCTTTTACCTTTTGGACATAGATAGCTTGATGGTGCTCCAAGATAGCCAAATGCACCGTTAGTTGCACGTTCTTCACTAACTTGTGGAGGTGAGTGAGCGCAATGTCGGGCAATAGTACGTTTCGCATCAATCCGCGCCCGAGATCCCACACCTTGACGGCAAGCGTGTACTTGCGCGAGCCGAGCTCGCGCAAGATATATCCGTGACGTTCCAAAGTCAACACAATCAGGTGCATCGTGCTCTTGGGAACGTTCAACTTGCGGCTGAGCTCGGAAATATTCCAGCCCCTTTGCGAAGCGTCCAAGAACTCGAGAACGCTGAGCGCACGCGCAATGGAGCCGAGGTGGGATTGCTCTTTTTCCGTACTCATGTCGCAAACCTATCGGCGCATGCTTGCCAACCTGTGTGCCGTTACCTTGCCAGGGGCTTGTTCCTGTCGTGGCGAATCGTCCTCGGCCGCGAGCGCCCTGATAGGCAACCCTTCCAACTCGGAGAGCGTCGCGGCAATTTGCTCCAGGGTAAGATCGATATCCGCTTCGGTGTGGGCAACTGAGATCGACCATTGCTTGGTCGCCACCGGGAAGGGATAGATCCCGCGATCAATCAGCGCCCTGCGCATCCGGTTGTCCAAGTCGAACAAGTGATGCTCCGCCAGATCGTGCCAATCTCGTGGACAATGATCCATGAAGTAGAGGCAGAACGCCGAACCCTGGCGCGCGACGGTCGCCTCGACATCCAGCTCCCGCACGATCGCCTCCATCCCCGTCTGCATCCGGTCTCCCAACCGGTCTACTCGTTCGTAGACTTCCCCGCCATTCATCAGCAGCCGCTCGATGGTGGCGATGGCCGCGACCGTCGGCGCAGGGTGCGAGTTGTAGGTGCCCGCCAGCAGCACGCGCCTCTTGAGATCGGGATCGGCGAACCAATCCATGTACTCCTTCTTGCCGCCCAGAGCCGCCATCGGGTAGCCGTTGGCGATCGCCTTTCCAAACACAGCAAGATCCGGCAGTACGCCGAACAACTTCGAGCAACCGCCCACGGAATGCCGAAAACCTGTCTTCACCTCGTCGAATATCAGCAAAAACTTGTACTTATCGGCAAGGTCGCGCAGACCCGACAGATAGCCGGGTTGCGGATGCACGATTCCAACGTTCTGCAAGATAGGCTCGGTGATGAGCGAGCTGACCGGGTACCGCTCGCACACGTATTCGACCGACGCCAGGTCATTGAAGTTGACACTGTGGATCAATCGCTGATGATCCTCGGGCACCCCGGCGCTGATCGGATAGTAGGGATACTCGCCCGGTGACCTGCGCGGCCCGAGTTGCTCGAGCGGCGTCATCAGGTTATTCGAAACATCGTTGTGCCAGCCGTTGTAGCCGCCCTGTATGTTGATGACGTGATCTCTACCCGTTACCGCGCGCGCCAATCGGATGGCTTGATAGGTCGCCTCACTGCCGGTATTGAGCAACTGTACCGACTCGGCCGCAGGCACGTGTTCGCAAAGCAACTCGGCCAGACGACCCTCGTGCACCGTCGTGCCCGATCCGAAGAGGCTCTGGCCGTCTCGTATCGCGCCGATCACCGCTTCGGTCACGTACGGGTCGTTGTGGCCCAGAAAGTGCGGGCCGAACGCGGCGTGATAGTCGATGTAGCGGTTTCCGTCGGCATCCCAAACATAGGCGCCGTCCCCGCGAACAAAAACGATCTCTGGCCGCACGGCCCGGTTGATCGACACCACTCCGCCCGGAATAAAACGCCGATTGTGTTCGAGGATTGCCGCTGATTCTGAGTATTGTTGGTTCAAGATGTTTCCTTTTTTCTATTTAGAGATAGCCGCGATTCGCGAGCACCCAGATACCAGATAGTACATGGCCCCACCGTCCAACTATCTGGACGGATAGCGACTACCAGTCCGCCACCGACCCATCCTTGTGAAAATAGGCCATCGTCACTTCGCGCTCGAAGGGGTGCTTGCGTGCCTCCGCTTCATTGATGTCGATTCCGAGCCCAGGCGCCGTCGGCACCTGGCAGATGCCTTGCTGAACATCTAGCGGCTCGACGAGGATGTCGTTGCGCCAGGGGACGTCGGCTCGCACAACCTCTTGGATTAAGTAGTTGGGCGTGGCGAACCCGACGTGAATCGACGACGCAGTGCTGACCGGACCTTGCGGGTTGTGGCAGGCGACGCTGATCGAATAGGTCTCCGCCATGGCCGCGATCCTGCGCCCCTCGCTAATCCCCCCGCAATGCGAAATATCCGGCTGAATGACCGAGCAAGCGCGCTTCTCGAGGACCTCTCGGAACTCCCACCGGCCCACCAGTCGTTCGCCCGTTGCGATCGGAAATGGCAGCGCGCGCGCGACCTCCGCCAGAGCATCGACGTGCTCGGGCCAGCAGGGCTCCTCATACCAGTACAGGTTGTAGTCGGTCAGCAGCCTTCCGAACTGGATTGCCGTGGCCGGAGTCGTACGGGCGTGCAGGTCGAGCATGATGTCGATTTCGTCGCCGGCGGCCGTACGCATCGCCTCCACACATTTCGCCGCGTGCTTCAACACGGCGGCGCTTTCAACCATCTCCGCTACCGGGATCGGCATCGCCTTCACGGCGGTGAATCCCCGCACCATGCTTTCGAGGATGCGCTCGCCAAACGCCTCTGCGTCGCCGGTGCGGTACATGCCTTCGAGCAAGCCGCCACCCAGGTGGTCGTAAAGTCGCAGGGTCTCGCGCACCGGGCCGCCCAAAAGCTCGCACACCGGACGCCCTAGCTCCTTTCCCTTGATATCCCACAGCGCTTGGTCGATCCCGCTCATGGCCGACATGTTGGTAATGCCACCCCGCCAGAAATACTGCCGATGCATGATCTGCCAGAGATGCTCGATGCGACGCGGGTCCTGACCGATTAACAACACGGAAAGATCCTCGACGGCGCCGACGACCGACTTCGTCTTCCATTCGAGCGTACACTCGCCCCATCCGTAGAGGCCCGGCTGGTCGGTGACCACCTTGACGAGCACCCAGTTGCGCATGCGCGCGTTGACGACCAAAGTTTCGATTGCTGTGATTTTCACAAAGGTTTGATTGCAACAGACTTCGCGGGCCTGCAACCTGGCTATTGCCATAGCGTCCAGCATCACGAACACAATGTGGCTTGAAGGTCCATCCGACTGGACGACAGGACGGGTGAGTCGAGTCCCGGCCCAGGGCACCCTCCTCGAACTAGAATTGAGGCATGCACGAGCTGTTAGCGGGCGTTGGCCGCTGCGATATCACCCCTGCCCCAGGAACGCCACAGGGAGGCTGGGGGGCGCAAACCCACCAGCGCGGCGCGGGCACCGATCTGCCTCTGTTCGCCACCGCGATCGTCTTCCAGGACGTGGCTCAATCGGTCGCCACTATCGATATCGATTCCATCGGCTTCGATCCGGAATGGACTCAGCGTATCCTCGATGCGGTCTCCGCGCTCAGCGGCCTAGAGACCTCGAGCATTCGCTTGTCGTGCACGCACACCCATTCCGGCCCCAACACCTTCCGAATCCCGGTGATCACCGAAGGCCGCGACATGATTCTGGAATACCTGGAGGGGCTTCCGCTGCAAATCGCCGGGGCCGTCTGGCAGGCCCAGCAGAAGCTCCGTCCCGTTCGTGTCGGCGCCGCCGCCGGCTCGTGTGAGATCAATGTCAACCGCCGGCAGGAGCTCCCCGACGGGCGAATTGTAGTCGGCCGAAACCCCGGCGGCCCGGTTGACCACACGGTTCGGGTCGTTCGCATTGACGAGTTGGACGAACAACCGCTGGCCAACCTGGTTCACTACGCCTGCCACCCGACGACGGTGGGTTGGGACGCCGACGTCGCCACGCCCGACTATCCAGGAATGGCCAAGCGGGTCGTCGAAGAGCAACTCGGGGGCGTCTGCTTGTTCCTGCAAGGCGCGACCGGCAATATCGGCCCGCGCATGGGATTCACCGGCGATCTGTCGATCTACCGCCGCTTCGGCCGCCTGCTTGGTCTCGAGGCGTCCAAGCTCGCGCTCGGCATCGATACGCTGCCGCGGAAAGCGAAGCTGGTAGGCCTGCAAGAGTCCGGAACGACGATCGCGCTGTTCGAGGATGTTCCCGCCGAACCCAAGCCGGCGACCCTTGGCGTCCTATCCCGCTTCTTGCAGCTTCCCCTCAAAGAGCTCCCCCCGCCCGCCGAAGCCGAAGCGGAAGCCGAATCGCTGCGCAACGAGCTAGCGCGTCTCCGCCGCGAAGGAACCGAGGCAGAGATTCGCACCGCGACTTCCCGAGCCACTCAGGCCAGTATGAGGGCCGAGCGCGCACGCCTCCATCACGGTCGCAGCCACATCGACTGGCATTTGCAGGGTATCCGACTCGGCTCGGTCGCGCTCATCGGCATCCCCGGCGAGCCGTTTATCGAAATCAGCCAGGAGGTAGCCGCGCGATCTCCTTTTCCGCATACGTTATTTAGCGGTTACTCGAACGGCGGCTTCAGCTATCTGCCGGTGCGTAGCGCCTACCTGGCCGGGGGATACGAGGTCGAGACCTCCCCGTTCTCACCCGACGCCGCGGAGATCGTCGTTGAAGAGTCGCTCCGCATGCTACAAGAACTCTGGGACGCCGCCTGAGCAAGCGTGTCCCGGCCTACGCGATGATCTCGTGGATCGGATGACCGAGGTCGATTTCGAGGCGCTTGCGCCCCGGAACCTCAAGCTTTTTCGCGTCCAACCCGAGCTGGTGCAGCACCGTCGCGTGAATGTCGGTGACATAGTGGCGGTCTTCGACAGCGTGAAAACCGATCTCGTCAGTCGCGCCATGGACGACGCCGCCTTTGATGCCGCCGCCAGCCAGCCATACCGAAAAGCCATAGGGATGATGGTTGCGTCCATTGGTTCCCTCTGATCCAGGCGTTCGCCCAAACTCAGTCGCAAACACAACGAGGGTGTCGTCGAACAGCCCGCGCTGCTTCAAGTCCTTCAGTAGACCCGCGATCGGCTTGTCGACCTGCTCGCAGAGCTCGGTATGGCCCTTTTTTAGATCGCTATGCGCGTCCCATTTGCCTGCGCCGCCGTTCTGTCCATGGAACACCTGTATGAACCTCACGCCTGACTCGGCCATTCTCCGGGCCGCTAGGCAGACTTCACCAAAGCTCCGCGTCGCTTCATGGTCGAGCCCGTACATTCGTTGCGTCTCGTCGCTTTCTTCACGAAGCCGCATCACTTCCGGAACCGCCGTCTGCATCCGAAACGCCAGCTCGTACGACTTGATACGCGCTAGCATCGCTGCGTCGTCGGGATACTCGGCCGTCGATAGACCGTTGAGCTCGCTCAACAGCTCGAACTCGCTCTGCTGTTCTTCTCGTGAAACTCCAGGCCCGAGGGTTGAAAAAGCCAAGGGGTCCTCGGGACGCACCGCAAGCTGGACGCCGCGATGCTGCGGCCCAAGATACGACGCTCCATGCGCCGCCAAGCCTCCGCAGCAAGTGTCAATCGGCTCCCCCAGCACGACGAACTGGGGAAGGTTTTCGTTCAAGGACCCGAGCCCGTAGTGCACCCATGAGCCGATTGTCGGGAACTGGCCCTCCAGAACATGGCGTCCGGTATGAAACTGCATCTGCGCGCCATGGTTGTTGTCTGTGGTCCACATTGACCGCACCACAGCGATGTCATCAACACACTCGGACAGGTTCGGCCACCAATCGCTGACTTCAATGCCGCTCTGGCCGCGCTTCTTGAACCCGGTCTGAAGCGGGTAAATGTTCGGCTCGACTTTGTGCAGGCCCACGATGAGCTCGCGCAGATTCTCCTTAACCAGCGGATTGTCCGCGAAATCTTTGAATGGCGTATCGCCCAGACGCATCCCGCCGTATTTGTTCAAGGCAGGCTTGGGATCGAAGGTCTCCACGTGGCTGACCCCGCCGATCATGAACAGCCAGATCACTCGCTTGGCCTTGGGAGCGAAATGGGGCTGGCCGTCCGGCGGCGCCCAGTCCGCGGTCGAACCGTTAAGCATAGAGCCGAGCGCTAGCCCGGTGAACCCCATACCTAGGTCCGCCAGAAATTTTCGTCTCGGGGCGTGATGAGCTTTTCCCACTTGGTTGATGCTCCTCTATCGAACTATCGAATCGTTACGAAATCGTTGTGGTTGAGCAACACATGGACGAGGTTCTCCCTGGCCCGAGCCACCCCAGGCTGGGTCACCTCCCACGCGGCTAACCGGCCAGGCTGGCGAAGCAGAAATCGCACACCCACCTCCTGCTCGTCGGTGCTGGGACGACGTCCCAGGATGGTCTCGAACGCCGCCTCCACAAAGTCCGCCGGATCGTGGTCCGTCCCGATCTTGGTGGCGAGATCGCGCGATTTCTCCACGCTCAACTGACTATTGACCAGCGCTAGCGCCTGTTGCGGCGAGACACTTTCGTCGCGCGCGTAGCACTCGGTCGGGTTCGGCCCGTCGAAGGCCTTCAAGAACTCCATCTGCGTATCGGGCGAATGCCGAAAATAGATGCTGCGCCGATTCGACACCAAGCCCTCGGTCTCGTCGATCTCCGGCCCGCCCATCTCCAGGTCCAACTTCCCGGCGATCGATAAGATGCTGTCGCGAACCGCCTCGGCCTCCATGCGCCGCGGATTCATGCGCCATAAGTAGCGGTTGTTGGGGTCGACCGCCACGTTCGGGTGATCGAGATCACCCGCCGTTGAGCGCATACGGTAGGTCGCGCTGGTCACCATCAGCCGATGCATCGCCTTCAGGCTCCAGCCGCTGTTGACGAGCTCGGTGGCAAGCCAATCTAGCAGCTCGGGGTGCGACGGCGTCTTGCCGTTGAGGCCGAAATCGAAGACCGTCTCGACCAGGGGCTTGCCGAAGTGGCGTAGCCACACATGATTGATCGCCACCCGCGCCGTCAGGGGGTTCTCCGCCGACCCGATCCACTTCGCCAGCGCCGTCCTGCGGCCGGTGCTCCTGCTGGGATATACCTCGCCGATCGTGTGATAGCCCTCCGACGCCTGGGTCAAGGCGGCCATCGCCTCGGCAATTCGTTTCTTGGCCTCGCCGATGACCTTCTCATCCGGCTTCTCGGCGGCGAGGGCCTTGTCGAAATCCAGCTTGGCCCGTAGCAGGTTCTCGTCCGCCTTAAGAATCCCCGCCTTGCGCTCCGCCTCACGAGCCTTGACGGCGAAGGCCTCATAGTCAGGGTCGGGCGGGATGGAATACTTGGCTTTATCGGCTTTGATCCGCGCGGCCAGCGCAATCGCGTGCTCCTTGGCCGCGGCCAACGTCTTTTCCGCGACCTTCAGCTTATCCGCGGCCGCGCTCATCTTCTCGTAGCCCTCGGCGACGCTCAGAACGCCGACTTCTTTCTCGACACCCGCAAACTCCTCGTGTTTCTTGGCCAACGCGGTTTCCGCCGATTCGATGTTGGCCTTCGCCTTCGCCGTCAAGTCTTCATGGACGAAAGAGCGGTGATCGGGGTAGTACGAAGAGAGCGGCAAGGTCACGGGTTCGATCGGACCCAGGCCGGACCCGAACAACCGCGGCGTCTTGGGCTCGAGTTCCTTGTCCTTGTCCGGCTGCTGGATGTTGCCGCGGATGTAGAGATACGTAGGCGTTGCTTCGTCGGAGTCGTAGACCCGCGATAGGCCGTCCTTGTCCACATCCACCTCGCCCGGCACTCGATCCACCCGTACGTGGTAGGGCTCGAAGAAGGCTCGGAACTGATAGTACTCTTGCTGCGAAATCGGATCGTATTTGTGATCGTGACACCGTGCGCACTTGACCGTCAGCCCCAGCATTCCGAGGGCCGTGTGGTCGACGGCGTCTTGCATCCACCCGTCGCGGTCGTACTTAGCATAGTTTCGAGCCAGGAAGCCGGTTGCGCGTAGCGCCTTGGGGTCATCGGGGGCCACTTCGTCAGCCGCCAGCATCTCCAGGATCATGCGGTCGTAGCCCTTGTCGTCGTTGAGCGATTCGACGATCCAGTCGCGCCAGCGCCACATGAATCGATGGCTGTTGCGGACGTCGTTCCCCTTGCGCCAGCCGTACCAGTCGCTGTAGCGCCAGATGTCCATCCAGTGACGGCCCCAGCGCTCGCCATAGCGCTGGTCGCCGAGCAGTCGATCCGCCGCCGCTTCGTACGCTTGGGGAGAGCGGTCGGTCAGAAATTCGTTGAGTTCGTCGCGGCTCGGTGGCACGCCCACCAAGTCGAGATACAACCGCCGCAAGAGCAGGCCGCGGTCGGTTTCGGGCATCGGCGTCAGGTTTCGCCGCTCGTGCTCGGCCGCGACGAAGGCGTCAATCGGGTTGCGAGTCCATTCATCGTTGACCGTCGTGGGAACAGCCGGTCGCTCGGGCCGCTCGAACGACCAATGATCGAGCAGGGGCGCTACAGCTTGCGTTTGAGCTTTCGACTCATACTCTGCTCCTCCGTCAATCCAATCCGCGAGCACGGCAAGATCTTCATCCGGAAGCTTCGGCGACTGCAACGGCATATGCGGGGTGGCTGTGTGGTTGGCCACCCGCATCAGCAGGCTTTCCTCGGAGTTGCCCGGCACAATGGCCGGCCCCCTGTCCCCGCCGCGAATCCCCAGAGCACGGCTCGAAAGGTCCAGACCGGACTGCTTCTGAGCGCCTATATGGCAAGGCAAGCACTTCTGCTTCAGGAGCCGAACCGCGTCAGGTTCTTGCCCAAAACAACAAAGCGCCGCGACCAAAAGAAGAAATGCACCCCTCCCTAACACCGGCATTTGGGCTTAGTCTACCGCCTCAATCGATGGCCCAGCAATTCGAACTGGCGGCTATGTTCATGATCATGGACGGATTCTGGCACCAGCGTGCCGCACGGCATCTTCCACGACAACACGAAGATTGCTGTAGCGAGGACCTTCGGCGGCGGGACTCGCCAGCGGACGTGGGTCTTCTTCGCGCTGCAGTCGCACTGCTGTGCGGTCGCTCGTGGTTGTAGTCCACCCCTCCATGCTTCGAGCTGTCGCCGCGTGTCAGCGAAACTGGTGAACCAGCTTGTGTTCAGGCACTCCTCCCGCAGGCGCCCATTGAAGCTGTGCCGCGTACTTTTCCATGGCCTGCACCAGTTGCGGCCCCAGCGGCACGAGGCGTGTTTTGCCGTAACGTTGCGCGCAACGTTACGGGAAATCGCGATGCTTCCCGCTAGCCGTGCCGTCCCGGTCAATGATCCTCCTCAGAGGCGAGCGAACCTCGACCTTCCACCAGCGTGATCTCTCGATTGGCGGCGGCAGGCCCGTAAATCTCCGTTCGTCCGGTGGGCCAGCGCACTTCGATCCGATCCACGTGTCCGTTGTCGCCGAGTCCGAAATGAAGCCGAGCGTCATTGCTCGAAAGGAAGCTGCCGCCGCTCCGCGCCTCCCGGACCAAGTCCAGCGGGCCCGTCCGCAAGCGAACAACTGAGCCCAGGCCGTCCCGATTCGACGTAACTCCACGTAGCCGCACCTGAAGCCAATTGGACTTCGCGGCGCGATTCACGAGCAGGCTGGGAGCCACATCGAGATTGTTGATGACGATTTCGATGTCGCCGTCATTGTCCAAGTCACCGAAAGCCGCTCCCCGCCCTGAGTTTGTCTCCGTGATGCCCGGGCCAGAGCGGGCGGAAACGTCAATGAACCCTCCTTGGCCGGTGTTCCAGTAGACATTCTTGGATTGCCGGAACCGGCTTTTCCCGCCAAGCTTGTCTACTTCGGGGTATACATGCCCGTTGGTCATGAACACGTCCTGGCGCCCATCGTGGTCGATATCCAAGAAGGCTACTCCCCAGCCTACGAAATGCGTGTTCACTCCGAGGCCCGCGTCAATTGCCAGTTCGGAAAACAGCCCGTTGCCCTCGTTGCGGTAAAGGGACGGTATGTCGGCATCGAAGTTCGTCTTCACGATGTCCATGCGCCCATCGCCATCAAAGTCGCCGGCATCTGCACCCATGCCGCCTTGCTCTTTGCCGTCGGCGTTGAGGGCAGTACCGGAGAGCAGTCCCTCGTCGGTGAAAGTACCGTCTTGATTGTTGCGGAACAGGATGCTGGGACTTGAGTCGCATGCGATATAGACATCCGTCCAGCCGTCGCCGTCGAAGTCTCCCGGCAGGACCGAGAAGCAGTAGTAGCCGCTCGGCTCGTTGAATCCGCTTTCTGCGGAAACGTCGGCGAACTCTCCTGGCGAGACCTGCCGATAGAGCGCGTTCGTTCCTCCGGGAAGTCCTCGGGGCCCGCAGACGACGGGACGCCCAAGATACTCGCAAAGTTCGTTCTCTCCAGGCTTGGGGACGGTGGCGCGGTCGAACTCAAGGTAGTTGGCCAGCGCCAGATCCAACAAGCCGTCACGGTCGTAGTCGATGAAGGCGCAGCCGGCGCTCCAGCGGCGATCACGGACTGTCAGGCCGGCAGCCTCCGTGACATCTTCGAACGAGCCGTCGCCCAGGTTGCGGTATAGCGTGTCAGGCCCGTAGGAAGTTACAAGCAAATCCGGGTAGCCGTCGTTGTCGTAGTCGCCGACGCACGCACCTTGCCCCCAGCCGCCTCGGATCAATCCCGCAGGAGCGGTCACGTCCCCGAACCGAAGGCCTCCTAGGTTGCGGAAGAGCCGGTTGGACAATTCAGCGCGGGAAGGATCCTCGTCCCAGCGGCTCCCGTTCACGAAGAAGATGTCGAGGAGTCCGTCTTGGTCGAAGTCAAGCAACGCGACACCGCTGCCTGTCGTCTCAATGATGTAGTCCTTTCGAGCAGGACTCGCCGCGACGTGCCGGAATGCGAGGCCCGCATCGTCGGCAATATCGAGGTATTGGATCGCGGGTAGCGGGCCCTCGTAGCGGAATCCCGGTGTCGTGGAGACAACCCGGCCTCCTACCATGCCTTGCGCTGCAGCTGGAGACGGGATTCCAGCAAGGATCGAGGCGGCAAGCGTGGCAAGGGTCACCAAGTTCATGGGGCTTGCGACAGGCACTGTCCAGGATGAGGCTGATGTTCCGTCCACCACGAACTCCGCTGCGGCTGCAGTGTCGATTACTAGGTTAGGGAATTGCTTGCGACAGTGCCGGAACCCAAATCCGGGCCTTAGGCTTGCGGTTGCACGCAGTCGCGTTGACTTCTGTCGCCGCCAATAGCGCCGCAGCCGTCCTCGCGCTCTCTTTCACCCTGCGTTCCGGCAAGGTTCTAGCCCGGATCCGAGGCACTAACACCCCGGAACAAAATGTTGCGCGCAGCATTGGCACCGCGATCCATTGCCCGCAGTAGTGACACATGCACGACCGCACGGGAAGCTCCACCCTCTGCGCGGCCATTTGCCCGCACTCAATACACGTTTGCGACGTATTCCTGCGATTGACCTTCCGCATTTGGCCACCGGAACTCTCAGCTTTTCTGTCGGCTCAAGCACGACAACCGATGCACCCGCCCGGACGGCGGAGATGGCGGCGAGGATGCCGCCGACCGTGCCGCCATACACCACGACGTCGTAATCCTCCTGCTGGTCGTTGTCGGCCGTGAACGGCAGACCGCAGCTCGCGGCAGTCAGCGGCACGCCCAAGAGTGGAAGGAATCGACGACGTTGCATCTGAGAACTCGCTTCAACCCGCGTGACCAGGCTAGCTGGAATCCCCGTGTCGCGCAACAGCTCCGATGCTTCGATCCTCCGGATGTGCAACGTCCGACCTCGGGGCACACTATGCCGATCGGTGCTGCGCCGTTGGGGGAGCGGTTCGCCAGGTGACTGCAAACAGGAAAGCGAGACTCCAGGTCCACGCGGACGCGCTACGGCCGAGGAAACGCCGTCTGCTGCTCGTATCGGTCAACCGGCTTCCACAGCCTCTTCTCCTTGTACTCCCGGTATCGAGCCGCGTCAACCTCCGGATTCCTGGTCGGCATCTGCGCTTGGACGGACTCACGCCACGAACGGAGTTTCGCCAGGAGTTCGCGCGATTTGTCCGGCATCGCCTCGGACAGGTCGCTCGTCTCGCCGATATCCTCGCGTAGGTCGTATAGCTCGGTGTGCCCATCCTCATAGAACTCGATCAGCTTGAACGGCCCCTCCCGCACGGCGCCATAGGGAGTACACGTGAGGATCGGTGTGTGCGCGTTGTAGTGCGGGTAGTGCCAGTAAATCGGTCCGCGGCGAAAATCCCTGTCCCCCTTGAGCAGCGGGGTCAGGCTCTTGCCGTCAACTTCCGCTGCGGCGTCCACTCCGGCGATGTCGAGTATCGTCGGAAAGAGATCAACGCTGATCACCGGCTCTTCGACGACCAGACCTTCGGACTGCCCGGGCCACTTGACGATCAGAGGGACGCGTACGCCGCCTTCCCAGGCCGTACTCTTTTCCCCTCGAAGCGGCAAGTTCGACGTAATGCGACCGTCCTTCGATAGGCCGCCATTGTCGGAGAAGAAGATGACGACGGTTCGTTCCGCTACCCCCATTTCTTCGAGTCTTGCGATGACGGCGCCGACGCTCTGGTCCAAACCTTCGACCATGGCCGCGTATTCCGGATTCTTCTGCGCACCGCTCGGCCGCTTCTTGCGGTACTTCTCTACGACTTCCGACCTGCCCTCGATCCGCGTGTGAACCGCGTAGTGCGACAGGTAGAGAAAGAACGGCTGATCACCGTGGCGGTCGAGGAAGGCTTCGGCCTCGCGCGTAATGCGATCGGTTAGGTACTCGCCTGGTCGGTCGTCGGGGAAGGGACGCCAGCCGAGCCGGTTGATCTTGGCGGCCGGCCAATAGGGCGGAAACATGCTCCCGTGCGAACCTGCGTGGCTGCCGCCGACGCTGAACTGGAAGCCATGATCCTCCGCCCACCAGCCTTTCTGTCCCAAGTGCCATTTGCCGACCGCAGCGTTGACATAACCGGCCTCTGCGAGGGCCTCGGCCATCGTCGTTTCCTCGTGACGCAAGTAGTTGGTCCACTTCGGAATCTCGAGCTTCGCGCCCGGCGGCGTTCTCCCGGGAATCCAGTCGGTCAGGTGCGTCGAAGCCGGGTACCTGCCCGTGAGGATGCTCGCGCGCGTCGGCGAGCAGGAATTCCCCGCTGCATAAGCGTCGGTAAAGAGTACGCCCTCGGCGGCAAGGCGGTCGATGTGAGGCGTCTCGTAGTAGGTGCTCCCGTAACTGCCCAGATCCCGCCAGCCCAAATCGTCCGCCAGGACGAGAACGAAGTTTGGCTTCTGAGCGGCAAGAAGGCCGGCTGCCGCGGTGGCAGCAATGACGAGACGGAGCATGGCGGCCCAGCGCCGGTTACTGGTCATGGTTTGGTCTTCTCTCGAATGCATGGCCACCGAGTAGCCCTTGTGGCAGGCCCAGATCGCAGACACGTCGAATCTACTCGACCCAGATGGGCGAACTCCAAGCCACTTGCCCGTCATTCTGCACCACGCGGATGTAGTAGTAGTTCGATCCGGCCGTGAATCTCCGGTCCCTGAACTCGAATGCGTACTCCTCCTGGTTGGGGTAGCTCGTATAGATGATCTGCTCGTTCTTGACGATCACGAACTGCTTGATCCGGTCCGTCCCGATCGCCCGGATCAAGAGGCGCGGAGGCGCCTGAGACTCGATGGTGTCGCCCATGATGTAGCGCTCACCACTGGCGTCGACGGCCTGGAAATCGAGCACGATGTTGTCTGTCGCACCGTACGCGTGGCGCGCCTTCAGCGCCGCGAACATCGATTCGCGCGTAAACTCCTCGGAAACGATCATGGCGTACGACATGTGCGTGGACCAGTGGTCGGACGACGCCTGGACGCCGATCTTGTATCCCTTGCGCAAGGCATCCCACCAATAGCCGATCGGATTGAATCCCGAGCGCTGTTCCCGCAGCTTCCGGGGCGAAGCAGCCAGCGGAGCGCCCAGGTATTCGTAGCTCGCCCGGTAGCCCTGGAATATCTCCATCAAGGGCTCGACTTCAGGATCGTTGTTGAACCAATCCGTGCCTTGCGCGGTGCCCGAGCTGTGGGGCATCGAGATTCCGTCATTCTCGTGCAGGTACGCGTACAGCTTCTCGGCACGCTCCTCACCCCGCCGTTCGGCGTCCGGAATCGGCAGCGTGCGGGTGCCACGCTTGCCAAAGATGACGTTGCGGTGTCCGTTGGGGAAGTTGAGCGACCGCTCGTAGCCGAACATCGGGACGAACGATCCCGGCACGTGAAACAGGTCTGCCAGTTTCTCATCCTGCCACCACGTGAATTCCTGGTCGTAGCCGAGTTGGTGGTCGGTCGGGACGATGTAGTCGAAGGCTGCTGCGTCCAGGGCGTACCGGTAGACCTCGATCAGGGAGCCGTCGTACTTGAAGTCCTGAGAGACATCGGTGTGCCGGTGCATGTCGCCCCGAAAGATCTTGAACTCCTTGTCGCCGGCGGCGATGGTATAGCCGCGGATCGTCTCGACGTTGCGCTCCTCGAACGGATGGATGGGAATCGCCTCGGCAAAGGGCTCGACATACCTCGCGAAGTTGCCATCCGAATAGTCTGGCGGGCCCTGCGAGACGCCTAGGTCGGCCGCGTAGATTTCCGCGTTTCGTGGCACGGCGTTGGAGAACCGCCGGTTGTCGGTCATCCACGCTGCTAGCAGGCCGCCGTCGTGCGAGGCAATCGCCGGCCGCTTCTCGATCGAGCCCTGGGTGTGGGCCAGGGGCACCGGGAGGGACCAGGAGTTCCCGTCAAATTGGGTCACGAACGTCTCCCACATCATGCGCGCCCCGATGCTATGCGCCCGTTGCCGGGTCCAGTGGCGGAAGAGCATCGTCAAGGTGCCGTTGGCATCGAACCCGAGTTGCGGATTCTCGAAGTTCGGGTACAACCGGTAAACGTAGAACGGCTCGAGTGGTACTTTCGGCGCGACCCAGGACCCCCCGGATCGTCGCACGACCGCAATGGATCGCTCCTGATGGAGCGGAACGCCCAGCGGCGGGGTAATCAGGTAGCCCTGGTCCTTGCCCCAGTTCACGCCGGACTCGTCCCACGCCACCCACGGGGCGCCATCAGGCCCAACCGCGACGTTTGCGTGCGCCTGGAACCGCGGGCTGCTGGTGACTTGGTCGATCTCTCCGAGGGCACCGTTGACGAACGACCGGTAGAAGATGTCGTAGTTGCCGTTGTGATAGCCGTCCCAGACGATGTGCGCCTGACCGTCAGGGCCCCCTGCGACCTGTGGCTCCCAATCGTTCGCCGGCGAATCGCTGACCTGCACCGGATCGCTCCAGGATCCGTCCCAGACTCGCATCCAGATGTCGGACTGGCCCAGTCGGGCCGTTCCTTGCGCGCTCTGCCACACAACAAAGACCTTGCCGTCGCTGGAGGAAGCAGCCCGGTGGAATGTATTTGTGCCAGCAACACTGAGCTTTTGCGGCGAACCCCAGGAATCGCCGGTCAGGAGGCGGCCCCAAAGATCCCACCCCGTGCCATCGCGCTGACTCCAAAACACCCAAAGCCGGCCCTCGCCGTCCGCAGCGGCCGAAGCGCGCCAGATGTCGCCTGGACTGGGGGTGACTTCCCGCGAGTCCTCCCACGAGCCGTCGCGGCGGATCCGCAACATGACCCTGTCGCCCTCGTTCTTGTAGGCCACCCATGCCACGGCCACAGCCGAGCCGGGCAAGCGGGCAGCAGCGGCTTCGTCGTCCTCGAATTCGTCATCCGACAGTCTCTCGACCGTGGGTGTAATGCTGGCCGTGGCGCGCCCGTCGAGGAAGGCCTTGGTGCCATTCGACAGGTCGCTCAACCGGAACTCGAAACTGCCTTGCTCCGTGCGGACCCTCAGGTTCGTGGACCCGTCGCCGCGCACGACTGCGAAGAGGCCGATTGGGGAGTACTGCGTGGGAGGGAGCTTGGCAGGGCTCATCTCGTTGTAGTTGACCCGCGGGAAGCCGCGAATCTGCTCCTCGCGGGTAGCAGCCTTCCACGAATCCGGATCCGACAGCTCATCCGACCCCATGAAGTGACGCTCTTCCAATCGCAGGAGTTCGCCGCCAGAAACCCGAAGCGAGCCGTCCCAGGACTCAACGGCCTCGGCCTTCTCTCCCAGGCTGATATACACGGTCTTCGGCCCTGATTGCGCAGCTGCAACCGCTACAGATAACGCGGCAAGAACGAGAAAACTCCGCATGGTTCAGCAATTATAGTCCGACTCAACTGCAGCCCATACCCCGGTCAGGACGCTTGCACTGGGCCGGCAACATTTCCTCCCCGTCTACCCTCTGCCGTATAATCTGCCGCGTGGCGGGATTGGCCCGCCGACAGGATGGAACTTCCCGATCCCCGCAACGCGGACATCTTGATTCATGTCGGTGGCGAACTGAAGCCGCGTGACGAGGCCAAGGTATCGGTGTTCGACAGCGTGGTCCAAGGTGGCGACGCCGTCTGGGAGGGATTGCGAGTGTACAACGGCAGGATCGCGGACCTGGATGCGCACCTCGACCGCCTCTTCGCTTCTGCCCACGCTCTGGCGTTCTCCGGCGTGCCGACGCGCGAGGCAGTGAGGAAGACCCTCTTCGAGACCCTGCGCGCGAACGGCATGCGAGACGGCGCGCATGTGCGCCTGACCCTCACCCGGGGCGAAAAGATCACCTCCGGGATGAGCCCGCACTGGAACCAATCCGGATGCACGCTCATCGTGCTGGCCGAGTGGAAGGCCCTCGTATACGACCCGGAAGGCATCCGCCTGGTCACCGCCTCGGTCCGGCGCAACAGCCCGCAGTTTCTCGACTCCAAGATTCACCACAACAACCTGCTCAACAACATCCTGGCCAAGATCGAGGCGAACCACGCCGGTGCCGACGATGCCGTCATGCTGGACGCACAGGGGTTTGTGTCGGAGACGAACGCCACGAACATGTTTCTGGTCCGGGCGGACGCGCTCCTCACGCCGCACGCGGACAGCTGCCTCCCCGGCATCACGCGCGCCAGCGTGATCAGGATGTCGCGCAGCAATGGTTTCGAAGTTGTCGAAAGAAACCTCTCGACAAGCGAGCTCTACACCGCTGACGAAGCATTCGTCACCGGCACGATGGGCGGGCTGACCCCGGTCCTCGAGGTCGACGGCCGGCAAATCGGAAGCGGCACGAAGGGACCGCTGACGCAAAGGCTGCAAGAGCTGTTTGCCGACTGGGCTTTCAAGCATGGCGAGCCGATCGAGTAGGGGGAAAATGAGCGACTTGGCCGTCGTCAGCCTTGCGATCTTTGGAAACGCACTAAAACTGGACTAGAATAGAAATAGTGTGATCGATGACAAGGTCGGACCCCTCGTTTCTGCCGCGCTTTGCGATGATCTGAGATCCCCTTCTTCGGAGCATAGCCATAGTGCGTAGACAGGTATTGCATTTCTTGCTCGTGCCCGACGAAAGCGCGGCCCGGCGCGTCAGGCGGGCGATCGCGCAATCCACCGGGCGGTCAGGAATCCTCGTCGGGCCGTGGCGGGAACTCGTTCGCCATGCGCGGGAAGCGTACTTCCGACCACCGGTCGACGACTGGAACGACAGTGACTTCGAGACCGCACTGGCATCGGATCGAAACGCGTTCTGGAGCGAGAGCTTTGCGGTCGCGCCGGACGAGACCGCGGACGCTGTCAAGCGCGCGCTGGCCAGCCTTCATTCGGCCACGGATCCTTATCGAGAACCCCAACTGCCAGGCCCGGAAAGATTTCCCGGCTGGCCGCGACGAATCGTCGCAGACCTCTTGAGTCTGCCGGCGTCCCTTGGCGAGCGGCTCCCGGGGGATCTTGCGGTGATTCGGGACTTGCTGAGCGCAGATCCGGACAGCGTCTCCCAGCCGATTCGGGTCGTCCGGGTCGACGGCGTTCCCCAGACCTCGCGCTGGCAGGACGCCCTCATCGACAAGCTGAACCGCGAGGCCGGGCGTGACGGAGTGTCGCACAATGGGGAACTCGAGGACACGCTCGAATCACTGCTTCGAGCGGGCCCACAGGCGAACCCGGAATCCGCCTTGGGAGTCCTGCAAGCGAAGCTCTTCGAAACCGACAAGAGCACAATCCGGCCCGACCGGTCGGTGCAATGGGTAGGTGTCCGGGACTACCAGCAAGAAGCCGAGGTCGCGGCCGGCATGGTCCAGACCCTCATCAAGGAGCATCCGGACCTGGAACTCAAGCAGATCGGACTGCTGGTGCCGGAGGACTTCCAGTACTGTGTCGCCGTGGAAGATGCCTTCGGCCTGGCCGGGCTTGCCCTGTCGGGCCTGCCTGGGGAGCGGTGGCGCCGGGACCTCGGGCCGGAGGCCGTGTATCACTTCCTGTGCTGCCGCCAGAAACCGGCTTCGCGAATGGCGCTTGCCGTCTGCCTGTCGTCCGTCCTCATGCCGTGGAGCCCGGAAGAGGGCGCCGTGATGGCCCAGGCCGTGATGGACGGCAATTACGAACCCCGGTTTCCGTCCCATGCAAGCGCCGGGGCCAACGCGATGCTGGCGCTGATCCGTCAAGGTGATTCGCAACCGGCGACACTGGCGCGGGCCCTGCGGGAATTCGCCGCCCTGCTGGACGGCGGAGAGGCGTTCTCGGCTCACCAGCGGCGGGCCGGAGACGCATCGCAGCGGGTTCTCGATCGGCTCGAAGGAGCCCGCGAGATCGATTGGAGCGACTTGCGCCGGGCCGTGAAACCGCAGCTGATCATCGGCGGAGAGGCTCCCTCGTACAACATCGAAGGCGTGACCGTATGGCGTGAACTGCACGAGCCGTGGCGGACAGTGCGGCATCTGTTCGTGCTGGGGTTCTCGCAGGGTCGATACCCGCGTCGCATGCAGTCCGCGCCCGTTTTCTCGGAGACCAACATCCGGGCGGTCCGGGAAGGGTGCGGCATCGCGATCGACTCGCCCAGCGATGCGCAACGCCGGGCTCGGCTGCTCTTCCGGCGGCAGCTCCGAGCCGTCTCGGATTCGGCGACATTCCTGATACCCCGCCGGCTGGAGGTCGGGGACTCCCAGTCGCCGTCCGAGACCCTGGTGTTCATGCAGCGGCTCGTGGAGCAGTCGAAGCAAGGACTGAGCCTGATTGCCGAAACCGACCTGAGCGAGGATCTGAACCGCATCCGGCATCTGGCGTTGTCCACTGACCGCTCGCCCCGCCCCCCCAGAAACTACCACTGCGGCGACCTGCACCTGAAGCGCAACCTCCTCGAGATCAACTCCGACGCGGAAGGCAAGGTCCGGCCGGAGTCGCCAACCGGCCTGGAACTGCCGATGGTTTCGCCGCTGGCTTGGTTGATCCGCCGCCTCGGCGCCGAGCCACTGCTGTGGTCCCCGGAGTCTGCCGATCCCCGGGTGATCGGCAACCTGGCCCACAAAGTCTTCGAAGATCTGTTCCCCCCGGGACGAGAACTGCCCGAGCAGAACCAGGTCGCGACGCGCGCGCGCGATTCGCTTGACGGCGCGATCCAACAGCAGGCGCCGTTCCTGCGCAATCCGCAGTGGCAGTTCGAGCGGCACTACATCGCCGAGCAGGTAGTGCGGGCGGCCCAGACCTGGCGGAAAGTACTGGAGCAACTCGGGGCGGAGATTCTCGGAACCGAGCAATGGCTCCAGGGGTATTGGTCAGGGATCGGGATCCACGGCAAGGCCGATCTGATCCTGGGTCTAGAGGGCAACAGGCTCCTCATCGTCGACTACAAATGGACGCGTTCCGAGGGCCGTCGCAACCAGATGGAACTGGGATTTGACAGCCAAGCCAGCCTCTATCGCGAGATGGCGGAGACCGGCGGGCCGAAACCACCCAGGCCGGGCCGGGAGAGCAGCGACGAGGAGGCGCAGCTCGCCAAGGAGATCACCACAGCGAAGGGGATCGGAATCGTGTACTTCACGATGAGGGATCGCACCTGCCTGTCCGACTCCACCCTCCCGGAATCGCCTTCGATCCCCGGCTGGTTTGCCTTGGACAATGACATCGCCGCCAACGCATTGGCGATCATCCGCGCGCGCCTGGAGGAGCTGCGGCAAGGCGTAGTACGACTGAACTTCAAGAACGACCGGACGCATATCGAGAAAAACGCCGGGATCAAGGCGTACGCGATGGATCTCAGCCCCCTGATCGACCTGTTCGCCTTGCCGGAAACGGATGCGGACTTCGATCCCTGGGGCGCGATCATCCAACAAGACCGATCTAGGGGGCTCGAATGAACGGCCTCCCCGCGCTGCGCGTAGTTCCCGCCGGAGCCGGGTCCGGCAAGACCTACACGGTCCAGCAAACGCTGGGCGAATGGATCCTGGCAGGCAAGGTCTCCCCGGAGCGAATCGTTGCCGTGACCTACACGGAGGCGGCGGCAGCGGAACTGCGCGCGAGGATCAGCGCCGAGCTCCTCGAGAACGACCGGGTCGAAGACGCCCTGCGGCTGTCGCAAGCGTACATCTCCACCATCCACGGATTCGGCTTGCGCATCTTGACGGAATTCGCGTTCAGCGCTGGGCTGTCACCACGTCCGCGCCTGCTCAGTGAGGACGAGCAGAATGCGCTGATTCGCCAGTCGCTTGCGCGCACGGACTCGGCCAACGCGATTGTCGCCGACCTGGACGCATACGGCTATCACTACGACCCCGTCAGGAAGATGAAGCCGGAAGATCTCTTCCGGGAACGGTGTCTCAAAGCTGTGGAGCTCTGGCGGACAACCGGATTGCGATCCCAGGCCGAGGGGGAAGCGCTGACCGCAGACGCGTTCCGCCGGCTTGCCGACCACTACGGCCCGACCCGGGACGCCGATCCGCTTCGCCAGAAACTGAGGCAGCGCATCGCTGACTTGCTGAAGAGATTTCCGGCGAGCATTCATCGGCAGTTCGGTACGACCCGGGCCGCTCGGGAGGACCTCATCCGCGACCACCGGAACCTTGTCACGGCGCTGTCAGGGCCGGATCTCGAGACCAACTGGAAGCTCTGGCAGGCACTGCGGGCAGTCAGGGTCTCGAACCAGCGGACACAACTGCCTGATGACTATGACCGGCTGGCCGGCAAAGTGCGCACCGCGGCGGAGGAGCTGCGATGCCACCCCGGGCCATTGGAAGATGCCCGCAAGCACCTTGCGGCCCTGCTGACCACGGGGCAGCACGCGATCGGATCGTACCAGCAGGCCAAGGCCAAGGCAGGCCTTGTCGACTACACCGACATGATCGCGACAGCGGAATGGCTGCTACGCGAGCGCCCCGATATCCTCGAGCGGCTTACGGAACAGGTCGACTGCCTGGTCGTCGACGAGTTCCAGGACACGAATCCCCTCCAGTTCTCCTTGCTGTGGCAACTCAGGGAGGCCGGCATTCCCACGCTGGTCGTCGGCGACCTGAAGCAGGCGATCATGGGCTTCCAGGGAGCTGACCCGCGGCTCTTCGCCGCACTGGAACGGAATTACGACCGCCAAGCCCGGCCGCTAGAGCAGAACTGGCGCTCACAGGCCCGCCTGATGGACATCGTCAACGCCGTCGGGCCCGTGCTGTTTGGTGACGAATACCACCCACTGGAGCCGCAACGCCGCGACAGCCCGTGTGACCCCCTGGAGCTCGTGACGTTCGAAGAGACGTCGCGGTCCCAAACACACAAGGTAAGAGCGGGCTTCGTCGCGCTTCGCCTGAAAGAACATCTCGCGGGCAGGACGAGAATCGTCGACCGCGACACCGGCCTGGAGCGCAGCCTTCGAGGCAGCGATATCGCCGTCCTGTGCCGCACGCATTCGGTGCTGGCCGCCTGCGCGAAGGCACTGATGGAGTGCGGTCTGCGTGTGAACTACCAGGCGGAAGGCTGGCTGTCTTCCAGGGCCGTCCAGATCGCTTGGAACGCGCTGGCCTACCTGGCCAATCCGGCGGACCGGCACGCCGCCCTGTACCTCGGGGTAACCGAACTGGGAACACTCAGCCTCGAGCAGGGCCTGCGACAGTTGATGGACAACGGGCGCGTCGAGGATCCGTTGCTCCGCAAGCTTGACACTCTGTCCGAAGGCGTCGCCGACCGGACTGTGTACGCGCTGGTTGCCGACACGCTCGCGGCGGTGGGCCTCTTCGACGAGGTCGCGCGCTGGCCCGATGGTGACCAAGCCCGGGCAAACCTGCTGCGCCTGCTTGGGGAAGCTGGTGCGTTTATGGATTCGAACCGTGAAGCCCTGACGCTGAGCGGCTATCACGGCACAGGGATCCAGACGTTCCTCGCGTGGCTGAGCGCCAGGGCCGAGGAGAATGACGAACATCCGCCAGCAAGGGTTATCGACGAGGACGCCATCGTGCTGACCACCTGGCACAGCGCCAAGGGCCTCGAATGGCCGGTTGTCGCCGTCTGCGGACTGGACCAAGCGATTCGAGTGCGTCTACCAGACCTCGGTCTGAGCTACGAATCGTTTGACGACCTCGCGGCAATCCTGAACAGAGTTCGGATCGATTACTGGCCGAAGTACACGGCGCAAGAGCAAAATTTCGAGGCCGAGTACCTCCAGGAGCGTACGAGTCTCGTGGAATACCGTCGGTTGCTGTACGTCGCGCTCTCGCGCGCCCGTGACAAGCTGATCCTGGAGTGGCCGGAGTATGTAGCCGACCGCAAGCCCAACCGGCGCACCGGGGAAGCCACGCCCAACGTGTGGTCGATCCTCTCCGAGCGCTGCTCGGTGGACAAGGAGACAAGCGAGTTCGATGTGGACGGCCAGCGCTTTCCATGCACCGTCATCGAGGGCGGTCTCAAACTACCAGATGAGTTCCATGCCGAAGAAGATGCCCGGGCGCCGGCACTGGTGCCGATCGGAAGACGCGCGATCGCGCGCCGCAGCGCTCCGGCCAAGCTGACACCGGACAGCGTCGCACCGTCAATGCTGGAGGGCGCCCTGGACAGTCTCCCCGACAGCTTGGTCCTGCGAGCCGAGCGATACGGCGAGGGCGTGGATGCGCATGTCGGGCTGTCGGGCAAGGACTTGGGCACCTACCTGCACCAATGCTTCGAAATCCTGGGTGCGCGGCCGGAACTGGTCGCGCAGCTGGAGTCGCTCACGGGGGTGGAAGCGCCAGCGGGGGAGACGGAGCGGATCGCAGCCGCGGTGGCGGGCTTCGAGGCCTGGCTCGGCAACGCTTTCGAGGTCGAGTCGGTGCAGCGCGAGTGGCCCCTGCTGTGCATCGATCCGGCGGGGTCGGTGGTGTCGGGCACGGCGGACCTCATCGTGCGCACCGCGAAGGGTGCTTGGGTGCTCGACCACAAGTCCGACCGGGTGGAGAGCGCCGTCGAGGCGTTCCGCGGGTACCAGGCCCAACTGGAGGCCTACCGGAACGCGTTGGTGTCGGAAGGCGAAACCGTCCTCGGAGTCGGGATCAACTGGATTCGTCGGGGAGAGGTAACGTGGAGCCTGTCCCCGGGGCAGGACGGATAGCTCTTGAAGATATGGAGTGGAAAATTTGCGAGTCGTCGTTTTTGGGGCCACTGGCAAGACCGGAGAGCAAGCGTGGAAGCTGCTCCGCGAAGCAGGTCATGACGTAACCGTCTTTGGCCGATCGGTCAGGCGGCGCTACGCCGATGATCCCGTGGCGAAAGTCCAGGGAGATGTGCTGGATACCGAGGCGGTCTCGAAAGCCATCGAAGCACAAGATGCTGTGCTGGTCTGCCTTGGCCCGGTCAGTACCGGAGACCAGACCACTCTCAGCCAAGGGGCCGCCAATATCGCCTCGGCGATGCGGGCCCATGGCACTCGGCGAGTCGTCTTCATCTCAGCGGCAGGGGTCGGCGAGAGTTGGGGGCAGATTCCGTGGTATTCGAAGCTGCTCTTCGGCACGATGCTCAGGAACATACTCGACGAACACGCCCGCGAGGAAGAAATTTTCGCGGCTAGCTCGCTGGATTGGACAGCCGTGCGAGCAGCGGTCTTGACAAACAAACCCGCCACTGGCCGCGTGATCGCATCGAATACCGGCCCCAACAAGACGATCCCACGTGCCGATCTTGCCGAATTCCTCGTTGCAGAGCTCGTCGGTCGGGACCACTTGAACCGAGCAATCTCAGTCACTTCAGGATGATGGGAACGGGCACACGCTGGCGTCTCCGTGCATCGCGACATCAACACCGACAGCTGGGCGTCGGACCTTGTGGAGAGCTGACCCAGAATCGGACTGGACCAAGCCATCTGGCCATCGGCTTGCTGCACGCGAGCGTAGTAATGCACCTCGCCTGAGACCGGCTCCTGGTCAACGAAGCTGAACGAAACATCGTCGGTCTGGTTCTGCAATGTACAGATAAGATCCTGCCTGTGGATCACATCGACCTGTTTATTGGGCCGTGCTCAAGATCCCCACGAACATCTCGAATTCCGCCGCTTGACCGGGCACGACGTCTCCCTGGAGCTTGGCCCGGGATTGCCCGGCCTTACAGGACGGGTTCAAATCGGGCCATCAGCGACTCGAGTTCGGCAACTTCCTCGGGGCGAATCTCGGGCAGCGGTGGCCGTACGGGCCCGGCGGGCTTGCCGAGGATCTCCATCGCTTTCTTCATCACGCTGACCTCGTACCCCTTCCTGCGCGCCCGCATGGCGTACAGCGGCAGCACATAGTTGCGCATCAAGCGCGAGAGGCTCGGATTGTCCAGCATCGACGCGCGCTCGTGCAGTTGGAGCGAGAGCCGGGGCGCGATGGTGGCGATGCTTGACGTGTATGTCCTGATGCCGATGGAGTAGTACCCGGGCACCATGTCGTCGCCGATGCCGCCGATCCAGTGCAACCGGTTGCCACACCGCTCCATGATGCGCTGGTATCCCCGGATGTCCCCTTGCCCTTCCTTGAGAGCGATAAGGTTTGGAATCTCCTTGGCCACGCGGAAGACCTGGGAGGGGGTCAGGTTCACCGTGTCTCTCGAGTACAGGAAGAGTCCGAGGTCGACAGCTTCGCCGATTCCCTTGTAGTAGCGCAGCAGACCCTCGAAATCGGCGTTCGGATAGTACGGGGGAAACATCAGGATCCCGTCCGCACCCGCTTCCTGGGCCTGCCTCGCCAATTCGACTGACAAGCCGCCGCCAAATCCGACTCCCGCGAGCACAGCGGTCTTTCCACCTGCTTCCGCCACCGTCGCCTCAACCAGTTGGCGATGCTCGTCGGGGGTTATCGAATACAGCTCGCCCGTACCGCCCGCCGCCACGACCGCGCACAGGGGAAACTTCACCATCTCGGCGACGTTGGTCCGGTAGCCATCAATGTCAAGCGAATAGTCGGACTTGAAATTGGTGACCGGAAACGCAATCACCCCCTCCAAGCGACTTCGGAGTTCAGACGGCGTCATGCGGACCATTGTCGCATCGAGGTCTGCGGCCCTCCTGGCACGGCCGCCTCGAGCGCTACGTGCCCACGATCTCGGTGATGTCGATCAAGTAGAGCTGCCGGCCGTTCCCCTCGTGGGGCGAATCGATGACGACCTTGGTGCCGTCCGGGCTGAACCGGGGGTGCGTGTCGCAACGCCATTCCCCCTTGTACTCGGGGGGCGAAAAAAAATGCCCTAGCGGCACACGCCGCCCCGTGCTGGCTTCGTAGAGATACGGATGCTGAAGGCGGTCTGCGTCCGGGTACGTGTCGTTGAGAATCCACTGGTTCCCCGGCAGGTACGTGCAGTGGCCGTTGAGGGGCATGACATCGGGCGCCACGACTTCAGCCTGGTCCGTCCGGTCGCGGTAAAGATAGAACTTCTCTCCGTGAGACGGGTGCCGTGCCCACGCAAGCACGTGGCCCGGGTCGCGCCAGATGAAGTGCGAGGTGCGGCCGTACGGATCGAGGACGTACGGTTCGGACCCGTCGCTGCCGATCGTGAACATCCGCGTCCCGAAGCCGCGTCCCGACCCAGGAGGGTAGCGCCAGCGGTGCAGGAAGATGAGCCGCGTGCCGTCGGGCGAGACGAGCAAGTGGTTGAAATAGTGCTTCAAGCCCTCGGTATCGGTATGCGGATTGGGAATCGCGGCCGCCTGGGCAACGGAAAACAGCAATTCCCGGGCTCCCGTCGCCAGGTCGACTCTCCAGATGCCCTCATCCTTGGGTGCCAGAACAGCCGCGTTGGGATCGTGGATGCCAACGTATCCGTAACCCGGGCGGGTGTCGTTCAACCGTCGGAAATCGGTGGACACTGCCCATGCCCCGTCCGGGCTCAGCGCGTACACCGCAGACGGGATCGTGCGGGACCTGCCGGTCTGGACATCGAGAACACGGCTGACGTACCGGCCGTCCTCGCGGTCGTTCCAGATCACTTCCGAGCGCGATCCGGGAATCCACTGAAGCATGCAGCCTTGCTGCCAGCCCCATGCCGTGCTGCTGCCCAGATCCGCCCAGCGATCCCCGTCCTGTAGGTCCACCATGCCGATCCGGATCTCGTCGTCGGGCCGGGGGGAGCGGTGCTCGAAACCCACCTCCATGCCAAGCACCCTTCGGTTCGCCGGATCGAACTCGAGCTTGTCGTAGTATCCGAACCAGTGGTACTTCGGGCCCCTTGTAATGGCACGAACCGGCGGGAGCGCCGTGTCGGGCGCGCGCCCGCAGGTCCCGAGGAGCCCGCCCGCGCACGTGCCCAGAAAAACACGACGACTGGCTCCACTCATCCCGTTGAATCTATCACGCTCATGACCTGCCGGCGCCTCGCCATCAGAACTCTCGGCACCCGTTTTGCTACGTTGGGTCGGTGAAATCCGTCCTACCAGCGTTCGCCGCCGGGATTCTGGCATGCTCCGCCTGTTCACCCGGGACGGAACCGGTGGGGGAATCGTCTCAGCCGGAGACGCCGAGACAATCGTTCCGCGACGCGAACGGCCGGACGGTGGCCCTGATGGCGGGACAGACACTGTATCTCAGCGCAGTCTCTCCCGAGGATGCTGAGGCGCCCGTCGCGGACCAGACCGGCTCGGCGATGGACAGGCTGGGCGAGATCCTCGGAATGGCGGGCCTGGATTACGGCCACGTCGTGAGTTGTCATGTCCACCTCTCGGACATGGACGACTACGCCGAGATGAACTCCGTATACGGACGCTATTTCTCCGAGGGCGGCTACCCCGCGAGGACAACTCTCGAAGTACCGGGCGTGCCGGAAGGCGCTGGAGTCCTACTGATGTGCGTGGCCTACGCGGACGTTTCCGAGATCGAGGTCATCAGGCCCCCGGAAGACAGGATCCCGGCCGCGATGGGACCGTATTCGCCGGCCGTGAGAGCCGGCAAGGCGGTATATCTGTCCGGGCAGGGCGGCCGCGACCCGGCTACCGGCGAACTCTCCGAGACATCCGGCGGACAGGCGGAGCGCACGCTGGCGACGATTGGCATCATCCTGGATGCTGCCGGACTGGACTTCGACAACGCCGTCCTCGCAGGCACCTACTCGCCGGCATCCGCGGAGCAGGGCGAAATCGACAGCGCGCTCGAGGGCGTGTTCAGCCCCGGCGCCGCGCCCAGCCGGGCAAACGTGATCCTTTCGCGGCTCCCGGGCGACATCGCGGTCGAGATCACGATCATCGCCGTCGACGACAGCTACGTAACGCGGCTGTTCATGCACGACCAGCCGCCGACGGCGGCGTCAAGCCCGGCATCGCTCAGCGGCGGCGTGGCCTACATGTCGGCGATGCCGGGAAGCGGAGCAACCTTCCGCGAGCAATTCCTTGGGGCCCTGAAGTTGCACGAATCCGCGCTCGGTCTTGCCCTCATGCAGTTGCCGGACGTGGTCCGCATCACCGCCTATCTCAGCGATCTCGCAGACCTCGAGGAACTCCGCAGCCTTGTCTCGGAGACGTTTCCGGAATCGGAACCCGCTGTCACCGCCATCCAGGCTCACAACCCCGACGGGGTCGCGGTGGTTCTGGAAACGATCGCCGTCCAGTAGCGGCTGTCCATTCCGCAGATCGCCGGACCACCGGCTGGCTACGATAGGTGGTTTCATGCACTCGCACGCTCGCAAGGAAGACCTCCTGTCCGATCCCACGAACCCGTTCCAGATCGACAGTTCCAACTCCGCGACGTCACTGCTGGAGAAGATGTCCGCCACGGCCTTTCAGGGCCGCCAGCTGGGACAGGCGTTCGAGGTGTGGCAGGCGATGCTGGCCGACCCCGAGTGCACCATCCTCATGGGCCTGTCCGGCGCGATGGTGCCTGCCGGCATGCGTCGTGTCGTCCGTTTCATGATCGAGAACCGACTGGTCGACATCCTCACCTCGACCGGCGCGAATTTCTTTCACGACATCCACGAAACCAAGGGATTCCACCACTACCAAGGCTCGGCGGACATGGACGACGAGGCATTGGGCGAGGTGATGGTCGATCGGATGTACGACGTGCTCGCCGACGAAGTGAGGTTCCGCGAGCACGACCTCTGGATCGGCAGCTTCGCATCCCGTCTCGACCAGACCAGGCCCTACACCACGCGTGAGTTCCTCTACCGTCTCGGACTGGAAGTCGGGCGCGACTGTTCCGAGGACGGAATCGTCACGGCAGCCGCCAAGTGTGGAGTGCCGCTGTTCTGCCCCGCGATAGGAGACAGTTCAATCGGCATCGGAGTCGCCGAGAGCCGGCATCGCGGAGAGAATCGTCTGATGTTCGACATGATGGCCGACGTGCTCGAGATCACCAACGCGGTGGCCGACTCGAAGGCCACGGGCGTGATCTATTTCGGCGGCGGCACTCCGAAGAACTACACCCAGCAGTCCGAGGTGGTCGCGATCTTGATGAATCGCGGCAAGGAGGGCCATCGGTACGGCGTCCAGGTCGTGACCGACGCCCCTCATTGGGGCGGGCTGTCGGGCTGCACCCTGGCTGAGTCCCAGAGCTGGGGCAAGATCGCCAAGGGCGCCCGCATGGTGGATTGCCATTGCGACTCGACGATTGCGATGCCCTTGCTGGTCTCCGCGCTCGCCGAACAAGAGGAACTGCTGGCCAATCGCCGGCCGCCGTCGTTCGACATGGGCAGGGTCCTGAAGATTCGCCTGCCGTAACCGGCCGGGGCAGGCCCTATCGCAAACGGCTCAGATATTCGACAAGGTCGACGAGTTCGTCCACGGTCATCTGCTCCTGGAGGTCATCCGGCATGGCTGAGACCGCCGACTCGCGACGGTCGACGATCCGGCCTTTCGGGAATTCCGCCACGACTCCGCCTTCCATCCTGAGGGTGACCGCATCGCCGCTGTCGTCGATCACGAACCCCGACACTTCCTCCGCGTCGTCGAGCTCGAGGTGAACCAACTGGAAATCCGGCGAGACCCCGGCGCTGGGGTCAAGCACCGATTCATACAAACCCGCCTTGGAAAGCTTGTCGCCGATCTTGGAGAGCTCGGGCCCGAAACTCGTTCCTCGACCGTTGACTACATGGCAGTCGCTGCAGGTCGCGCTCTCGAACACTAAGGCGCCCTGCTCGGAGTTGCCGACAAGGACGAGCAGGTCCGTCATCTGGGGGACCGGCTCGCCACCTCTCAGGGGCGGCACGGGGAACAGCTCGGCGGCCTCCTCGCGCAAGCGAACGTTCATGGACCTTGTGATCGCGGCGCCGGCTATCTCCTCGAGCTCCGCCGGGAATTCGCCGCGGCGCCCCATGTCAACCAGGGCCCGCGCGCCCTGAGTGAAACCGGCCATCGAGCGGACCGCACGGTCGCGGACAGGCGGCGGCAGGTCGGGATCGAGGACGACCTTCTCGAGCCAGGGCACGGCGCGCCCTGACTGCGTGTTGGCCACCGCCTCGATCGTCGCAACAGCGAGACCGGGCTGGGATTGGATGAACTCGAGGATGGAGCGGCCGGCGCCGGCATCCAGGAGCGTCCTGGCCGCGGCGATGCCGACAGGATTGTCCCTGTTCACGGCCGCCACTTCCAGCAAGTCTGGATAGCGGTCCGTCAGTTCGTATCTCTGTACGAGCACGGCGAACTGCTCCGTCCCCGCGCCGCGATCCAGGAGGTTTCCAACCAAGCGGCGCGTCCGCGCATCCGACGCGAGGTCGAAGGTCGGCAGGCGCAGTAATGCCTCTGACGCGACAAAGAACGGATGCGGATCCCCGTTCCGTGACTTCCCGAAGGCCAGCTGCCGCAGGTTGCGGTTCTTCGAGTCGCTCGCGGGCTGAAAATCGAACGCGCGCATGTACCGGGCGGCCTCCCCTTCCCTGCCCTCCGGACCGCTAAGGATCGTAGCCAGGTATCCAGGCGTTACGGCGGCGCGCGACCGCCACAGGATGTCACGCCCGGCGGGCGAGTTCCAATCCTTTCCGACGGCTTCCAGCCAAGCGCCAAGACAGGAATCCCAATTGCCATCGGCACCGATGCCGAGCGCCTCGAGCGACCAGCGGTCCCCTGCCACGTGCTGTGACGCGAGGCCAGCCCAGAGGTCGGCCGCGCGGGCCGATTGAACGGTGCGCAAGGCAACCGCGGACTCACGCCGGACATGCGCCGACGGGTCGGACACGAGGCCCTCGATCAGCGGCGTCAGGTCCATTCCGGCGCGCTGGGCCGCCCGTAGCGCGACGATCCGAATGTCCTCTTCGGAGTCCTCGAGCCCGCGGCGCACGTAGGCAGGCCCCCGGCCCTCAATTCGTGCCAAGAGCCAAAGGGCTCGCGCGCGGTGCCGTACTCGCCCGCCGCCCGCAAACTCGGCCGCAAGCGCCTCCTCCGCCTCCTTGCCGGCACGATCCAGCGCCCGCCACGCCAAGTACCGCACTGCGTAGCTGGGGCTCTTGAGCGCCTCGGCAGCTCCTTCCACCGTGTCGTAATCGTGCTCCGGTGGGAGATAGCGGTGCCCCGACGGGGCGATCCGGAAGATTCTGCCGTGCTCGATATCCTCCTGGCGGTTCCAGCCGATCACGGGATCGTACCAGTCGCTGACGAAAAGCGATCCGTCCGGGGCGACCGCCACGTCCACAGGCCGCACCCACTTGTCGCGTTCGCCCTTTAGGATGTCCACCATCCTGGCGGCATACCCGGCCCCGGCTTTTTCGGCGAGCACCGCGCGCAAGACGCCGGGACCGGCGTCTGTCGCCAGAATCTGGTCCCAGAACTCGCTGGGTAGCAGACGGCCTTCGTACGAGGTGACGCCAGTCGGGGAGCCCGCTCCCGTGACCAGCAGGTTCGGAACGACTCCCGGATCGTTCTGGTGCCAGTGGCGTTGCGGCACCTCGTTGTGACGCCCGGTGCGAGCCACCTGGTTCCGGGCGCCCGTCAGTTCGTCGCGGTAACCGTAGTTGCCCCCCTCGAGCACGTAGTTCAGCCGGCACGCGTAGCTCCCGTCATCGTCGTTGTCGGACTGCCACAAGCCGCCGAGCGAATCCACCGCCACCTCGTAGTTGTTGCGGAAGTTGTGCCCCAGCACCTCCATGCCGGTGCCGTCCAGGTTGCAACGGAACACCATGCCGCCCTGGTACGGGCTTGGCAGCTTCTCAAGACCCATCGTGAATTCCGGGCGGTCGGCTTCAGGAATCTTGCGCAAACCCTGGACGAAGTTCCTGTCCAGAACCGGATCTCCCGACTTGGCAATCACGAGCCTGCCGTCCTTGTCGTGGACATGGCGACCGGAATTGCCCATGTTCCAGTACAGCCGTCCGTCCGGGCCAAACGACAGCGAGTGCGTCGAGTGGTCGCTCTGGGGGGCTCCGGAATTGACGAACAGGTAGTCCTTCCTGTCGGGGAGATCGTCGCCGTCCTCGTCGGTGAACACGATGACATTCGGAGCGGCGGTCACGATCACCTTGTTTCCGAGCACGGCGATGCCCAGGGCGGCGTCAACGTCGTGCCCCTGGTAGTAAACCTTGGAGGAATCAGCAGCACCGTCACCGTCGGTGTCTTCGAGAATCAGGATGCGGTCGCCTTCCGGCCGCTCGTTGTTGCGCCAGTGCTCCCGGTAGTTCACGACATCACAGGCCCAGACGCGCCCTCGGTGATCGACATCGATGTTGGTAGGGTTGGAAAGAACGGGCTCCGACGCGAACAGGGTCGCCTCCAGCCCCTCGTACAGGTCGAGGTTCGCCACAGTTCGATCCGCGCTGGACTCCCCCGACCAGCAGCCGACTGCCGCGGCAGCCGCGACGGCAGCGAGACATGCGCGGAACCGGCCGCCGGGGCGATCGGACAAGGGGTTTCGCGCTCTATTCGTTGGCATGCGCTGGACTCGGCCCTGTCGGCCCGATAGCAGGGATCGATCCTGCCCGAGCGTACCAGACGGGGGACCGGCAGCCCTCAGCTGGCTGCCGGCTCGGGTTGATGGCTCTCGGTCAAACGTGCCGCGATTTTCTCGAGCGTGGCTTCGGCCCGACCCTGAATCTCTTCCGGCAACTGGTCCTGGATCGGGTGCGGCACGTAGATCGCGTCGAAGTCCGAGCGCCCGAGGGCTGACGCCTGGGCGCGAGCGGCTGACCGGAACACATCCGTGACGATCGGCACCGCCGGGATCCCGGAGTTTTCGATTCGGACGGAGTCGTGCAAACTGCACGTCGTGCAGGAGCCTCAATCGGCAAGCGCCTCGATCACAGCATGCGGTTGGGCCTTGCGGATGTCAGCCAGGACAGCATCGGGAGCCGGCTTGGCAAACGTTGGTTTACGGAAACGCAGGACGTCGGCGACCCCATAGCGTTCCCTGAGCAACGCGTCCAGACGGTCCAGAAAAATCGATCCGCCGCCCTTGCTGATGTCGAGCAAGGCGACGCGCTTGTCGGCAAGGGTGGACAGGCGTGGAGGGACCGAAGCTTCCGGCGGCAGTCGCTCGTCGAGAGGGCTTACAAGAATCGCGGCCATGCGTCACCTCCTTGATCGAACCGCAAACGAAACGGCCGATCCAGATTGCATAGCGTAGCAGCGCTGATCCGCAGGCTGTCAATCAATCCAGGGCCTGGCACACCATCTGGCTTCCCTTGGGGCCCGTTTGCCAGGATCCCAGTACGGCCGAGAACTTGCCCGCCGGGCCGCCTGCGACCATGACTCGAATCGCCGCTGGGCTGCGGAACTTGCGATAGCATCGAACGCCCCGGATCACGCACTCTTCGTACCATTCCGCTTCGTGGGTGCCCTCGCCGCCGTCGCCATCATACTCGCTGACGGGAATCCCCGTGTGCTCGTACAGGAACGCGGCCACATCCTGCTTGCTGAAGCCTGACCGCTCGAGCGTGGCGGCATGTTCGGGGCCAATCACCACAAGCGCCTCGGGGCTCCTGCAGACGCGATAGCTCCAGAGATTCGCCAGCACGGGGCAGATCGCCCGCAGCAAGACCGGAGCCGTTCTGGCCTTGTGCTCGCTGACCGGCCGAGGCGGTTCCGCGCAGTACAGGGTCGCAGCATTGCGTCCCGCCGGGATGCCGAAATCGCTGCATAGCGGCTCCCAAGGGCTGGCCTCCTCGTTCTCGCCAATCACGAAACTGAAGCGTCCGGGGTTGCCCATCGTGGACATGTCGATCCGTCCAGGCGCGGCGCCCCCGAGATTCCGCAGGACCAGCTGCAGTGCCCGGCCAATGGTCGAATTCGCGCGGGCGGCATTGGAAAACACGTTGCTTCCGCAAGCGAAACCCAACTCCCGTCGCACGGGGCCGTTGATCACCACCAGCGGCGCCGCGAAGTGCGTCGTGCCCTGCACCCCGTGAATGTCCAGCCGCTCGTCGCACAACGCTCGAACGAGCGGCAGGAGAACCGCCATGTACTCGGGCCGGCAACCGGCCATGACGGCGTTGGCCGCGATCTTCTCCACACTCGCCGCCGCGTAATTCGGCGGCACATGGGCGACGATTTCGTCAGGAGGAAGTCGGACCGCCGCCAGCATGCGATCGACCCGCTCCACAGTCGGCGGGACGACAGGCAGAGGATCGGCAAAGTCGCGGTCGTAGCAAAACTCCTCGATGTCGCTCCCTACGGGAACTTCGACACGCGAGGCGCGCTGGCCACGCCTCGCGTACAGCTCGACTTGCGGCGCATCCCCGCCAGCGGCGTCCGGTTCCAGGTGCCGCGACACGCAGCCGGGCTGGAAGCTGGGATGCCCGTCGTCGGACGCGAGCGGTGTCGGTTCGTCCACGCCGGCCAAGCGGGCCAGCGCCGCCGCCAAACGGTTCAGGTCAGCCCTGTCGAATCCCTGGAAGCTCTCAGCGATCGCTCCCGAGCCATCGACAAGAAAGACCGCCGGCACGGCTTCGAGCCCGTACGCCCGGCTGGCGGCGAGGCCCGTGTCGAAACGCAGCGTTAGCTTGAGATTCAGGGAACGAACCAAGTCCCCGGTGCTCCCAGCGCCATCCTGCGACACTGCGACGATGCGCGCGCCGCCGTCGAGCTCTCGAGCGAGAGAGTCCAGGGAACGCAGTGCCAGATGGCACGCGGGACAGTCGGTTTTGAAGAAGGTGACCAGGGCTGGAGCAGACAGGGCTTTCCCTGCCAATTGCGGTGCCTGCATCCCTTTGTCAAGCATTCGAGCCCTCCGTGGCCTGCGGCAACCGCTGTCCCGACGGGGTCCGTCGAACAGCCCCGGGCAGAGCCGCCTGCTGGCGCGACTCCATCCTACCGGAAGCCGGCGCGGGCAGCTGATTCGCCGCAATTGATCGTCCCGTCGTTTCAGATAGGAAGATGGGCACGAGCTGCACTGAGCCGGAGGGTATGGGAACCCGCAGAGTGCGGCGGAGCGGGGCATCGCAGGCTCCGTTCCGACCGGCGTGCCGCGAGAGATGCCAGGGACAGGACTGCGTGTCCCGCCGGGAGGACGACGGAGAAACCCGCTCGGCTCCAACGGCTGGGACGAACTGCGCAGACGCGGACGCACTCGTGAGGTTTGCTGCCGGCCGGCCTTCGTGCCGCGTTGCGGATCCGCTCAAGCTGGCGGATGTCATCGAACCGGGCGCAATCGGGAGGAGGCAACGATGTGCAAGGGCGATCACGCCGCATCTGCAAGGGGACTTGTGCCCGGTCTGGCGGAAGAGCAGTGGCGGGCGGGAGGCACGGCGGTCCAACATGGGGGGGATAACCCTTATGACCTCGGAAGATCCACTGGGGCCTGTTCGTGGGGGCAGAATCTATGGTCGCTAGACACCTGTGCCCCTCCGCGCGAGCATCGGCAGTGGGATCGGTGTTGAGGGCTCCCATCCAGCCGAGTTCAGGCTTCCGTGGCCCGCCATGGCGCGACTCTCGGATGGCGACGCCCGTTGAGGACAGCGGTTGCTGGTGGGCAATCTGGTGTCGCTGGTGGTGGCCGCGGAGGTTCAGGAAGGGGCGCTGCGGTTGCTGTCAACGGCGGAGCATGAGCCGCTGAGGGGGACGTTCCTGGGCTGGTTCCGGCAGCTGGTGGCGCGCACCGGGGTGGACTTGGAATTCCTGGAGGACCGAGCGAATATGGAACAGGTGGAACAGAGCGGGGTGTTACACACGACCTTGGAGGAACGCTTCCAGGCCATTCACGATGCGTTTCGGGCGGAGAGCGATAAGCGCGGGCTGGACCAAGGGCTGGAACGAGAGCGGCGGTTGCTGGTGCGCTTGGCCAAGCGGAAGCACGGAACGGATGTCGCGGGGCCTGTTGCCACGCTCCTAGCTGGAATTGACAATCCGGACCGGTTACAGGATGTTGGCGAGTGGATCGTCGATTGCGAGATCGGCGGCGCACTGCTGGCACGGCTTCAAGGAACCGAATAGCCGGGCCGTCCGCCGCGATCAAGTGGATGATGCATCACCGTGCCCTCTGCCAGCGGCACGCTGACATGCTCGCCTATCGTGCGGACGCGCCACGCGGCCGCCCCAGTCCCATTGGCCCAGGCCGCGTCTCCCAGCATCCCTGATGATCCGACCAGCGCATACATGGACGCCGCGACCCACGCTGGCCGGCCGCATTACGCCGCCAGCCGCTCCCGCTCCCGTGCGATATCCCACCGCGCCTGCCGCCATAGCCAGCCCTCGGCGGTTCCCCATCCGGCCCGCTCCAGCCGCACGGCCAGCGCGGGCGAGACGCCGCAACGGCCGTTGATCACGCTGGATAGGTGCTTGCGCGAAATGCCGAGGCGGGACGCAGCCGCCGCGATTGTGCGCTCCCCGCCGAGACGGGCCGCGTCCCGCCCGATGCATCCGTCGGCGATGGCATGGCCCGGATGCGGCGGATCGAGCCGCATGGCAGCGTCGGCGGCCGCCGGAATCTCTGTCTCTGTCATAGTCCCTCCCTGCCTAATGGTGATAGTTCTCGTAGCGGACGGCCCGCACGTCCGGGCCGTCCATGCGGAATGTGACGCGCCATCCGAGCGAGATGCGGACGCTCCACTCGCCCGCTCGCTGGCCGTGCAGACGATGCAGCCGGTAGGTCGGCATGGCCAAGTCGCCCAGCGGCTGCGGGCCGTCCAGCGCGGATAGGATATCCCGCAGACGCGCCACGTGAGCCGGATTGACGCCGCGCACGTCGTTGCGGCTGTGCAGCCGCTCGATGGCGCGCCCCGCGAAACTCCGTATCGCCACGTCCGTATCGTAACCTATTGGGTTACGATACGGACGTCGGAATCGGGCGAAACAGTGGATTCTTTCGCGTTTTCGGCCCGGACCGCGGGCGCCGCGATGAACGCACGGCCCGAAGCCGACGCTGGTGTGGGGGGATCGTGGCTACGGGGCGTAGTCTGCAGTTATCGAGGGTTGAGTCTGTCACTCATTCAAACCCCTCCTTCCAGCGGGCTCCATTGCATATACTACGGGCGAAATACGGCCTACCGGCATTTAGGACGCTGGTTATCGGCTTATCGAGTCGGCCGCAAGAATCAGCGAAAAGTGCGAGAGTCACATCCGGGATCGCGCATCCCAGGAGGCCGCCGAGGCACTCGCTGTGAAGGCGGCCGAGGAGTCCGGACCCGGCGGAACTCTGACGTCGAAGTGGCCGCGCCAGATCGCGCGCGACGCCTTTCGGTGTCGGCTAGTCGGAACAGAGGCCCGTGGCCAGAAAGGGAATCAGCGCCGAGACCGTCGCTGAGATCAAGGATAAGGTCCTTGGGATCCCCAAGTGACAGACTCCCGAGACAGCCATTCCGGCGATGGTACACTACGAGGTTCAGCGAGGCGAACACCAGCAACCCTTCCCGCCCGCGATGAAGTTCGGCGTCGTCATTTTCCCCGGCTCGAACTGCGATCACGACGCCCTCTACGCGTTGTCTCGCAACTTGGGCCAGACCACGTCCGAGATTTGGCACGAGTCGGAGGATCTCGGGGACGTGGACGCGGTCTTCCTGCCAGGCGGGTTCTCCTACGGGGACTACTTGCGTTGCGGCGCGATCGCCAGGTTCTCCCCGGTGATCCGGTCGGTGCGCAGATTCGCCCATGCCGGGGGGCTGGTGCTGGGCGTCTGCAACGGTTTCCAGATTCTGGTCGAAGCCGGCTTGCTTCCCGGCGTGCTCATGCGCAACCAGGGGCTGCGCTTCGTTTGCCGCACGGTCGAACTCGTTCCCGGAACGACCGATTCCGCGTTCACAAGCGAAAGCCTGCCTGGGAAGCCGCTCCGGATTCCGGTTGCCCACGGGGAGGGCCGCTACTTCGCGGACCAAGCGACCCTTGACCGGCTCGAAGCGGAGGACCGGGTCGCGTTCCGCTACCACGGCCACAATCCAAATGGCTCGCAGCGGGCCATTGCCGGGGTACTGAGCGAGGGCCGCAACGTCCTGGGCATGATGCCCCACCCCGAGCGCGCGTGCGATGCCGTCGTGGGCTCGACCGATGGCATCGCCGTCTTCCGGTCTATGATTGCCGCTACCGAGGCCGTGAGCGCAGGCTATGCAGGCTGAGGTCAACGCACAGGTCGCAGCCGATCACGGCTTGAGCCCGGAGGAGTACGGGAGGGTGATCAAGCGGCTCGGCAGGGTGCCAACGCTGACCGAGCTGGGCATCATCGGCGTGATGTGGAGCGAGCACTGTTCGTACAAGAGTTCGCGGCTGCACCTCAAGAAACTGCCAACGAGCGGCGAGCGCATTCTGGTCGGCCCGGGCGAAAATGCCGGGATTGTTGACATCGGCGGCGGCTGGGCGGCGGCCTTCAAGATCGAGTCCCACAACCATCCCAGTTACATCGAGCCCTTCCAGGGCGCCGCGACCGGCGTCGGCGGCATCCTGAGGGACATCTTCACGATGGGCGCACGCCCCATCGCGTGCCTGGACGCGCTCCGTTTCGGTCCCCCGGACGACCCCGAGCACGGCCCCGCCAACCGCCGGATCGCGCGCGGCGTGGTCGAGGGCATCGCCCACTACGGAAACTGCATCGGCGTACCCACGATCGGCGGGGAATGCGCTTTCGACCCGTGCTTCACTGCGAATCCGCTGGTCAATGTCTTCGCGCTAGGCATCTTCAGGCAGGACTCGATCTTCCTGGGCTCCGCGAAGGGAGTCGGCAATCCCGTGATCTACGTGGGAGCCAAGACCGGGCGCGACGGGATCCAGGGCGCCTCGATGGCTTCCGCCGAATTCGACGAGAATTCCGAGGCCAAGCGCCCGAATGTGCAGGTAGGCGATCCGTTCCTGGAGAAGCTGCTGCTGGAAGCCTGCCTCGAAGCGATGCAGACGGGAGCGATCCTGGGAATCCAGGACATGGGAGCGGCAGGGCTCACGTGCTCGACAGCCGAGATGGGCGGCCGTGGCGGCGTCGGTATCGAGATCGAACTCAACCGCGTGCCACAACGCGAGGATGGCATGACGCCCTACGAAATCATGCTTTCCGAGTCGCAGGAGCGGATGCTGCTGGTTGCCGAGCGCGGCCGCGAATGGGAAGTGCTCAAGGTGTTCGAGAAATGGGGGCTAGACGCCGTCGAAATCGGTCGTGTCACTTCGGATGGGCTATTGCGTGTGAGGCACGGCGGAGAGGTCGTGGCGGAATTGGACAACGGCTTCCTGAGCGACGACGCCCCGCTATACGACCGTCCGCATACGACGCCCTTCCGCACGGCTCCCATGGAGGGACCCGAACTCCGGGAGAGTTCCGGGGAGGACCTGCTCGCCGCTCTCGAGACGCTGCTGGCTTCCGCAGACCTCAGCTCCAAGCGCTGGATCTGGGAGCAGTATGACTACCAGGTGCGCACCAACACGACGGCGGGACCCGGCTCTGACGCGGCGGTGATCCGAATCAAGGAAGCGGGGGTCTCGCTGGCCATGTCGCTGGACGGCAATTCCCGCTACTGCTCGCTGGACCCGCGCCTCGGGACGCAGCTCATCGTCGCCGAATGTTGCCGCAATCTCGCCGCAGTCGGGGCCGTGCCGATCGCCGCGACCAACAACTTGAATTTTGGCAATCCCGAGAAACCTGAGATCATGGCCCAGCTGGTGCAAGCGATCGAAGGCATGGGAGATGCTTGCCGCCATTTCGGAACGCCGATCACGGGCGGCAACGTGAGCCTGTACAACGAGACACTCGGAGAGGGCATCGCTCCCTCCCCCGTGATGGGCATCGTGGGTATCCTCGAGCACACCGAAGCCCCGGTGGGATCTTGCTTCCCGGGCGCCGGCCACCGGATCGTGCTGCTGGGTGGATTGCTCCCGGGCTGCGGGGACCGGCTGGCAACACGGTTCGGCTCGACGCATTACGCTAAGAGTGTGCTCGGTACCACCTGGGGATTGCCGCCGGCAATCGACCCGGAATACGAGTCGGCCGTGCAGGAAGCAGCGCGCCGGATCATCGGCCAGGGGCTTGCCCGATCTGGCCACGACGTGAGCAACGGCGGCTTGGCCGTCGCGCTGGCGGAGTGCTGCTTCGGTTCGCCGTCAGTCGGAGCCGAGGTCTCGCTGAACACGGACTTGCCGCCACAGTACGCCCTGTTCCACGAATCACCCTCGCGAATGCTGCTCTCGGTCGCGCCCGAAAATATCGAAAGGGTGCAACAGACCGCTGCCGAACTGGGGGTCGAGACTCTGGACCTCGGGGAAACCGGCGGAGACACCCTGTCCGTCCGACTGAATGGAGCCGAATGCTTCCAAGTCCCTCTCTCGCGTCTGCACGCGATATGGGATACCGTGTTCGAGAGCCTGCTGGAGACCCAGTGACGGGGCAGGCACGACCGAACGGTTCGCCAGTGATTATTGACAACGAGGATCGCTTCCGAGAGGAATGCGCGGTTTTCGCCATCTTCGGGCACCCCGAAGCCGCGAACCTGACCTACCTCGGCCTCTACGCCCTGCAGCATCGGGGACAGGAAAGCGCCGGAATCTGCTCCAGCGATGGCGAGACGGTCCACACCCGCAAGGCGATGGGCCTGGTGAACGAGGTCTTCGGAGAGGCCGAACTTCGCGAACTCAAGGGCCACATGGCCATCGGTCACACGCGCTACTCGACAGCTGGCGACGCCGGAGCACTCAACGCGCAGCCGTTCTACGTGGAATGCAACAAGGGCGCGCTGGCGGTAGCTCACAACGGGAACCTCACGAACGGTCACGCCCTACGACAAGAGATCGAGGCGTCCGGATCGATCTTCCAGGCGACCAGCGACACCGAGGTGATCCCGCACCTGATGGCGCGCTCGAGAGAGCCTGACCTGAGGCACGCCCTGCGCGAGTCCCTGCTCCGGCTGGAGGGCGCATACTCACTTGCGCTGCTCGGCCGGGACCGCATCATCGTGGCCCGCGACCAGCGCGGCTTCCGGCCTCTCGCCTATGGCAAGATGCAGCACGAAGGGCGCGACGTGCATGTGTTCGCGTCGGAGACCTGCGCGTTCGACTTGATCGGTGCCCGGTACGTCGGCGAAGTCAAACCCGGCGAGATGATCATCGTCAGCGACGAGGGGGTGATCCGGCAGCAGTTCGCGCCGCCGCTGGCTCGATCGCAATGCGTATTCGAGCACGTGTACTTTTCCCGGCCCGACTCGACGGTGTTCGATCGGTCCGTGCAGGAATCTCGGGAGGCGCTCGGGCGCTGCCTCGCCCGGGAGAGCCCCGTGGCTGCCGACTACGTCGTACCCGTGCCGGACTCGGGCAACGCCGCCGCGATCGGTTTCTCGAACGAGTCTGGGATCCCCTTCAGCAACGGGCTCATCCGCAACCACTACGTCGGTCGCACGTTTATCGAGCCGAAGCAGTCGATCCGGAACTTCGGCGTCAAGCTGAAGCTCAACCCGGTGAGGCACATCGTCGACGGCAAGCGGGTCGTGCTGGTCGACGACTCCCTGGTGCGCGGTACGACGAGCCGCAAGATCGTCGGGATCATGCGCGATGCCGGCGCACGCGAAGTGCATCTGCGCATCTCGTGCCCACCGACAATCGCGTCGTGCTACTACGGCGTCGACACCCCGGATAGCAACGAACTCATCGCCAATCGAATGTCGGTCGAGGATATCCGGCAACACACGGGCGCGGACTCGCTCGCGTACCTGTCGCTCAAGGGGCTCAAGCGCGCGGTGGCCGACACCAACGGCGAGTTCTGCTACTCCTGCTACACCGGGAAGTACCCGACCAACATTGTCCAGGTCGAACAGCTTGTCCAGGACTACCGCATGAAAAACGAGTCTGGAGACAGCTTCGCCTGGCGGTCGCGCCAAGCCGAATAGACGCCGCCCGAACCGGTGCGGCTCAGCAGGTGAGCGCGTTGAGCCACATGCGCGCCACGACCTCCTGGGTCAGCCCCTCAATGAAGCGCCCTGGACGCGAACTGTCGTCACCCGGAAGCCAAACCCGCAGGTCGAGCTCTTGGGGTACGCTCACGCCTTCGAGTGTGCCGGTGAACGTGCGGCCGTTTGGAATGCTCCAGGCTCCGGGCACACCGGCAATCCGGTACAGGTGCCACTCGTTGCCCTCCGCGGAATCCCCGAACCGCAGTGCAAAGGCAACGCGATCCGTTTCTTCCGCAGCCCGCAGATCGGCCCGCCATGGCTCGGTGTCCGGCTGCCTGGTGAGCAAGAGCATGTACTGCCCATCCGTGCAAACCGACGCGAGCGCGAGACTTTCGCCGCGAGCGACGACAGTTTTCTCAGGAGCTGGTGGGTCGGCGGACAGGGCAATTCCGGCGGAGAGCAACGAGAGCGACAGCAGCGCGACATGCGCTGAGCGAAACTGCGCCGCAAGGGCGACCGGAACACGAATCCCGAAGACAGCAGCTCGTTTCGAGGCGATGTCCGATGGCATAGTCTCACCCTAGCATCGGCCTCGCGAACCCGATCCGAGCCAAGTGGCGGGTGGTTGCAACAGACGACGCAGGCCAAGCTGACAGCACTGCCAATCCAATGGGGTAGCGCATTGGCAGTCCAGCATGTCCGGGTCAGATACCTGGCGCAGCAGGCTGTCGATGGGAACGGCCAATAACGTGCCGTGATTGGGCGGGGAGCACTCTCCGGCGGACGCCCGATGTCGCTGGTCCTGGCCGGCGTGCGGCGATTGCCGGGCCGAATCGTACAAGGTGGTCGAGCCTCTTGCCGGTGTATACTGTTGCCGTTCAAGAATGGACAGCCGTCCAGATGAACCCGGAGCCGCAGTGAAACACCGCATCATCCTCTCTCTTGGCGCCATCGCAGGGTTGCTCGCCGGATCGGCCTTTGGAGCCGATGAGCCGCTCTTCAACACCGTGAAGCAGAAGCTGGCCGACGGCAAGCAGGTGATCGGCGGCACGATAACCACTTCCGATCCCGAAGTCTACTGCGCCATGGCGAATGCCGGATTCGACTTCCTGTGGATCGAGATGCAGCACAGCCCATTGACGTACGACCAGGTCGCGAAGATGATCTGGGCCTGCCGCGGCGCACCGGCCATCCCGTTCATCCGCGTACCCACTCCAACCGAGGGGGACATCCAGAAAGCCACCGACATCGGTGCCTTGGGAATCATCGTGCCGATGGTGGACACGCTGCAGGAAGCGGAGGACGGAGTGACCTACACGAAATTCCCGCCGCGCGGCAAGCGCAGCCAAGGCGGAGGGCAGTACGGCCGCCTCTGGGGCAGCGGCTATCGAGCGGCGGCGAACGACAACATCATGGTCGTGGTGATGATCGAGCAACCGGAGGGGATCGAGATCGTCGACAAGATCGCCGCCGTCGACGGCGTCGACGTGGTGTTTGCCGCGAGCGGCGACATCGGGAGCTTCACCGGGTACGCGCGCGACGACCCGCGGTACATGGCATTGATCGAGAGAATCAAGGTCGAAACGCTGAAGGCGGGCAAGATCCTCGCCGGGCCGCTGTCCTGGCGAGACCGCGACGGCTTCATGTTCTTCCAGGGGCCATCGCAAGGCAGCCTGATCCGCGACGGCGCCAGAGCCGCACTCGAACAAGCCCCAGAGACGATGGAAGATGTCGCCACGGGCGACGAAGCGAAATAGCCCGGCGCATTCGCCTGGCAGCAGAGCCCCGGCCTCTCCTGGGCCGGACGCCTATGACCGGGCGATCAGCAGGAACAGGTACAGCAGGGGCAAGTAGAGCACCGAGGCCCGCAGTAGTTCCTTCGCCTGTAAGGCGGATCCGCTCCTCGCGAGCTTGAGACCGAACGCCAGGTATCCCGCGCTGAGCAGGAACGCGGGAATCGCGTACCACGGCGCCACCATACCGAGCCAGGCGGGAGCCATGGACAGGGGTATGAGCGCCACCCCGGATAGGACAATCTGCCGGATCGTTGACTCTCCCGACGGCTCGATAACCGGCAGCATCCGGATCCCGGCCCGGCCGTAATCTTCCCGGTACATCCACGCGATCGCGTAGAAATGGGGGAATTGCCACAGGAACAGGATTCCGAACAGCACCCAGGCCTCCGGCCCGACCTCGTTGCGCAACGCCGCCCATCCGAGTAACGGAGGGACCGCGCCCGGAAACGCCCCGATGGCCGTGGACCACCAGGTCCGGGTCTTGAGCGGAGTGTAGATGAAGTTGTAGGCGACGACCGTGCCAACCCCCAGGACGAAGCTCAGCAAGTTGACGCCGACCAGCAGGTAGACCAGGCCCGCAACCGTGAGGCCTGTCGCGTACGCCAGGGCAGAGCTCGAGCGGACTCGGCCCGCGGGGAGGGGCCGCACGGACGTGCGGCGCATGCGGGCGTCGGTTTCGCGCTCCCACCATTGGTTCAGCGCACCCGTGCCGGCGGCGAGAAGCGCTGTCGCGAGCAACGTGTTCAGCACGCGCTCGATCGGCAACGGCCCGGAGGCCGCCAGGTAGCAGCCCATGACCGTCGACATCAGGATCAGCCAGACGATCGACGGCTTGGCAAGGTCGTAATAGTCGGCCAGGACCACCGGCATGCTCGCGCCGTCAGAAACCCGCGCTGTAGTCTGCGAATTGCTGCGCATGCCCCGGACCGCCTTGAGAGACAGACTGCTGACCTAGTCCGTGAAGCTGAAATCGACCTGCTGGCTGTCGCTTGCGCCAACCGTGATTTCCATCTCTTGCTCGCCGAATCGCTCGTGCACGGCCTGCACGGTGTAGGTGCCAGGGGGCAGGTTACCGATTTCGAACGAGCCGTCCGCCGCGGTCACGGCGAAATACGGATGCTCGAGCACGTGAATGTAGGCCTGCATCCAGGGATGGATATTGCACTTGACCGCTATCTTCAGCTCCGCCCTCGGAAAGGCGTAGTCGATCGCCGGAGCGCCCGAGGTCTGCGACTTGTTCCACTCCCGGTTCTCTTTCGGCAGGGGGTGCACGTTGTGGGTGGTCGGATCGGAGTTCGTGATGTTGAGGTACTGTCCCATCTGGACCGCGACCACGTGCGGCTTGTAGATGCAGCCGTCCTGGTCGAGACTGACCGTGTCGTTCCGGACTGGGAAGCGCTTCCCCTCCAGGCCCTTGGAAATCCATACGAGAACGTGCTGCAACTTGCCGTCATTGACAACGATGCGATCGGACGGAACGCGGCCGCCATGCAGCTGCATGCAGTCCGGCTCCGCGCTCATGTTGACCGGCGGGACGCGCGGCACGTCGCCCGAGAAGGACACGACGCCGCTAACGGTCGCGGCGGTTGCGGGGTCGACATTCGTCATGACGGCCGCCTCGCCTCCGGAGCCCGACTCGCTGGCAGCACCGCCGGACTTGGCGTCGTATTCCTCGAAATAGTCGTTTCCTCCGCCGCAGGCGAAGACGAGCGCCAGCGCCAGGACCGGGCACACCAAGATTGCAATAGTCTTACGATTGAACACGCGATCTACCTCCGAAAAAGCGTTGTGAAACTTTATTGTAGGGCCTGCAGCCGGCGAAGCTCCGCGTTATCCATCTGGAACATGTAGCGCGTCAGCAAGTCGGCGTGGTCACCCGTGTACTGGCGGGCCTGGGCCGGGATCTGGCCGCTGAAGACCCACCGCGATCCATCCCGTTCGAACAGCTCCGAGGGCATGGCCGTGCCGGGAGCGATCGACGCCGGCTCAAGCAGCCATCGATAGGTCCAGTTGGGCTTGAGCCGCTCGGCCGCAATCAGGAAGTTCGGCGCGCTCGCGTCGACGTCCTGGGACGGGATCCCGGTCATGTGGCACTTCAGGCACGGTGCGGCGTCGCTCGTGAAGAGCTGCCTGCCGATCGAGCGCTCCGCCTGCGTCATGGGGGTCATCGGCTCCGGAATGTACGGCACCGGCTGGGAGTCGCGTGCCATGAAGAACTTGGTCAGTTTCGACAGTTGCCGGTCGGAGAAATAGAACGTGGGCATGCGGGCATGCAGGTACTCGCGGACGCCGTTGCGATGGATGTCAGAGTCGCTCAAGGCGGGGTTCTTTATGAATCCGGTCAGCCAGTCAGGCTGTACCCGCGCCCCTTCCGTGTACAGTTGCGGGGGCAATTGCTCGGCCCAGTCGGGATCGTCGACGTAGCGCGGAATCGACATGAACGACGAAACGTTGCCGGGCCGGATCTGGTGGCATCCCGTGCAGTTATGGCGGGTGATGATCCACCAGCCTTCCTGCACGTCGGCACGCTCGTCCTCGGGCTCGTAGCGATACTGCTCGGGAAACGTGGTTTCCACGGCTCCCAGCAGGAACGTGGTGAGCGCGTTGATCTCTTCGCTGTTGAGACCGAAGTTCGGCATCCGCAGGCGCTCACGCGGCTCCCGCTCCTTGCCCTCGTCGAAGAACGCGGGGTTCTCCAGCTTGCGCTCGAAGAAGCCCTTGTGGTTGTACCAGCCCTCTTTCTCCGCATCATGGCCCTTGAGCGCAAAGTCGAGCCGCTCGATCGGCTTGCTGCCCTCGACGGTGAGGTCTGTGCCGATGCGACCTTCCTCCTCCAAGCCTCCGATTTCGTGGCAGCCTGCGCAACCGTAGTGCCGGATCGCGTCCAGGCCGGCGGCGGCCAGCTCGGGATCGTCCATGTAATCGGCGTTGGGGTACTCGGCGTCCGTGCGCTGCTCGCTCAGGTAGGCGGCGATGTCGCGAGATTCCTGGACCGTCAGCCGCAAGCTGGGCATCACGGGGCGCGGACGCATCTCATCCGGCACGTTCGGGTCCGGAGTGACCTCGGACGGGTCATGGACCCACCGCACCATGTACGCGTAGTCCATCTTCTCGCCGACCCTGCTCAGGTTTGCCGCGAACGCTCCTCCCATGCGGCTGTCACCCTCGCCGATGGAGTGGCAGCCCAGGCAGCCCCTGGTCTCGAACAGCTCCTTGCCGTTGGTGGCGTTGCCTTGGGGATGCTGGACCAGTTCGCCTTGCAAGGCGTTCTGCCAGAGGTATGCGGAGATTTGCCGGACTTCCTCGTCTTCCAGGCGGAATACCGGCATCTTGGAGTCGGGCCGGAACTCGTGCGGGTTCTTGATCCACACCGGAATCCATTCCTTGACGTCCTTCATCCGGATCTCCTTGAGACTCGGGCCGAACTTCTTGACCTCGCGGGCTAGGTTCGTCTCCTCGACGGTCAGGTTGTGGATCTCCGCATCAAGACGGGTGTTCGTGAGGCGCAACTCTTCGGCCCGTGCGTAGAACCGTTGCGCCGCGCCTCCGTCCGTCGAGGTGTCGCCCAGATCCAGGCTGACCCGCATTTCCTTGGCGTTGGCACTCCTCGTCGCTACCAGGTTCCGCATTTCCTGACGGACCTGCGTCAGTTCCTCCGCCTCGGCGTCGAAACCGTCGAACCGGTGGCAGCCCCAGCAACCCTTGTTCATGTACAGCTCGCGCCCCATGTTCAGCGTCTCGCCACCCACAGTGACGATTTCCTTGGCGTGGCACTGATGGCAGCCGGCCTCGACGTTCTCCGGATAGTACAGCGGCCAGAGCCAGAACTTGTGCCTGCCGTGCCCCTTGGTGACGTTGCGGGTTGCTCGCCCATTGCCGTTGTGGCAGGACGAGCAGCCGAACGCCTCGGGATCGTGAATCTCCAGCAGCTCCGGGCGCGGGTGGCTCTGGAAGACCGGGTAGATCAGGTCCGTCCGTCCGATCTCGACCGGCTCGCGGATGCCCAGGTGGCAGGACTCGCAGCGGTCAACCAGATCGATGTCCATGAGGTGGATCTGCTTGATGCCGATGCTGAAGTCGCGCATCTTGGCAATCAGGCCGTCAATCTGCGTTGCGCCAAGGCCCACGAGGCGCTCGCTCATGAGCGAGTCGCGGTCGGCCCGCAGGCGGTTCGCTTCGCCGAGCGCTCCGATCCGCTCGTCCTGCAGTTCGGCCCGGCGCAATTGCAACCCCAGGAACTCCGCCTCGAGCTGGTCGTACTTCATCTCGAGCTCTTCGGTCTCCCCGGACCCGTCCGCCAGCGGCAGGTCGACCTCGACGACACGCTCGCGGATCTCGGCAATTTCCTCGCGCAGCTCGGCTTTCTCGTCCTCGTCGTGGGAAACCTCGATCAGGTACCGCAGGGAGTCGATCTCGCTACGCAGGACCTGGAACGCATTCCGCGAGGCGGTGATGCGCGGAATCACTCCCCTGCCGACCTCCTTGTCGATCTCTGCGACGCGCTCCCTGACGGCAGACTCCGCCAATTGCAACTCCGAATCGACTTCCTGGAACTCGGGGGAGTTCCGGATCGCATCCTCCTTGGCCGCCTGCTGCGGGCGCAGCTTCATCAGAAAGCCCGTGTAGTATCCCTGGAAACGCGCCTGGTACTCCTTGTACGGGCGCATCACCTCGACCTCGTCGTAGATTGCCCACACGAGCGACGCCGTCAGCAACAGCATCGAAATCAGCAGGTGGATGCTGTACGACTTGGTGGTGATCGGATCCGGCTTTGCGTTGTTGTCTTCGGCCATGAATCGTCCTAGTATCTGGAACCCTTTAGACTGCGGCGGCTACACGTTGAACCAAGGCGTGACCCATACGTACTTGATGCGGAACAGCAGGCGCGCCGCGATCTTGACGGGAAGGGCGAGCATGATGATCAGCAAGCCCTGCAAGATCGCGTACTGCAGCAGCGACATCCGGTCCAGGATCTTGCGCGTGAACTCCGTCGCCACGATGATCCGGTGGCAAGCATACCCGGCGACCGTCACAAAGCCGCCCACGACCACGCCCCCGAAAATGCCGATCCATGGCTGGGAGGTGATCCCCACGATCTCGTGGAGATCGCGGTTGATCTCGAAAATCAACCGGTTGTGGTCCCAAGTCATGCCTGGCCAGAACCACATCCAGCCCGGGCCGCGGATCAGCGTTCCGATCACGATCATCGAGCACCACAGGATGATGAACCCGAATATGAATGTCCATATCGCGAAACGCCGCTGCTTGTAGGTGTAATAGCCATTCCCAAGCGGGTTCTCGTCGATGTACGGAATGACGATCAGCCCGATGATGATCAGCGTCGGCATCAGGACGCCGGCAATCCACGGGTCGAAGTAGACCAGCATCTCCTGCAGGCCGAGGAAATACCACGGCGCCTTGGACGGATTCATGGTCAGTGACGGGTTCGCCGGCTCTTCCAGCGGGGCGTCGAGTGTAATCGACCAGACCATCAGGATGATGGTGACGATCACCGCCGCGAGGAACTCCATGCGCAGCAGGAACGGCCAGACAGCGACCTCCCGGGCCCAGCCCTTCTGGAACGGCTGGGCCTTGCGGTGGTGGGTCTTGGCCAGGTCCTTGTCGGCCTCCAGCCGCTCGAGCAACCGGTCGTTGGCGAACGCCTGCCGCAAGCCATACCAGGTGAAGAAGGGGATGATGAACAGCATCCCCACGATGGGGATGTTGTCCGGCAGCGAAACGATCGTCCAGAGTTGATGCCAGTCCATGATGCCGCTCCCTACCTGCGCACCGGCTTGATCTCGCGCTCGAGCATGACCGGGGCCGGCCCGGAAATGCCGCCGTCCTTCCGGACACGCCAGAAGTGAACGATCATGAACGTCGCGGCGAAACCCGGGATCGCGATGCAGTGCCAGATGTAGGCTCGCAGCAGAGCGTTGGCGTCCACGATCGAGCCTCCCAAGAGAGCGAAGCGCACATCATTGAATGGAGTCATGCCCATCTGCGGGCCGAACGGGCCCTCGTGGCCGAGCATCGGCGTCGCGCGGGCCATGTTCGTGCCGACCGTGACCGCCCAGAAGCCGAGCTGATCGTCCGGCAGCAGGTAGCCCGTGAATGAAAGCAGCAACGTGAGCACGAGCAAGATCACGCCGACCGACCAGTTGAACTGGCGCGGTTTCTTGTAGGATCCCGTCAGGAACACCCGGAACATATGCAACTGCACCGTCAACACCATCGCGTGGGCAGCCCAGCGGTGCATGTTGCGCAGCAGCTTGCCGAATGGCACGTCGTGCTCGAGGTACAGGATGTCGCGGAAGGCCTGGACCTTGGTCGGGTGGTAGTAGAACATCAGCAGCACGCCCGTCCAGGTCAGTACCCAAAACAGGTAGAAGCTGATCCCTCCCATTCCCCAGGTGAAGTTGTAGCGAACGGCATCGCGGTTCACTTTCGCGGGGTGCAGGTGCAGGAAGACGTTGCTCAGCACGCCGAGCGTGCGGCTGCGGGCGGTCTCATCGTGCTTGACGCGGAAAATCGACTTGTAAACCTCAGTCTTGGTCGGTTCCTTGACCGCGTTCAGGTCAATCAGCGCTTTCTTCTTGACCTCTTGCGGGTCGATCCTGACGCCGAGGACCGTGCGAGCGCCGTTTCCGCTGCCGTTGGCACCCGTGGGGGCAGCCTTTTTCGCTTCGTCAGTGCGGTTCGTGTCAGCCATGTTTATCGAATACCTTCCGCCCTTACACCTGGATGTAGCTGCTCGGATCGTCGAACTGGGTGGGCCGGCCCTTCTCCTCGCGGAAAAGAATGTTGGTGTCGACGATGACTTGTCCCTGCGGGTCGAGCTGAACCCTGGCGCGGTCCAGCGGCCGCGGCGCGGGCCCCTCGTAGTTGCGCCCCTCTGTGTCGTAGCCGCTGCCGTGGCACGGGCACTTGAACTTGGCTTCGGCCAGCTTCCAGTCGGGGGTGCATCCCAAGTGGGTGCAACTGGCAAAGATCACGAACAGCCGGTCCGTCGTCCGCACAACCCAGATCCGCTTGCTCTTCTGGAAGCGCGTATCGACGCCGATGGCGTAATCGGCGGGCAAGCCGATTCTGAACTGCGTTGGCGGCTCGAAGATTGTCCGCGGAAAGAAGAACCGCAGGAACATCAACAAGTTCGCTGTCAGGAAGCCGCCGGTCAGCAGGCCGACCATGCGGCGCCGGGACTGGATCCGTGCCTTCGGATCCGTGCCTTCCGACTGGATGCTCGACTTGATGCGATCGATAATCGACGCGCGGGCCGTTTCCCCGGCCTGGTCTTCCGCCATACGTACCCCCGAATCTACAGGCAGCCCGGAGAAAGCGGGACCGCCGTGCCTGTGTTCATTGTAGGAAAGCCGAGAGCCGTGCATCAAGCCGGGTCGCGAGGCGCCTGCGGCGCACCCGGACGGGTCAGGCCGGGACCGGTCGTTGCATCAATCTGCGGGCCCTCTCCAAGTCCTCCGGCGTGTCGACGCTCACCCCGACATGGTCTTCCGTGGCGACGACTGCGATGCGATGCCCGTGTTCGAGCGCCCGCAACTGCTCGAGTCCCTCGCGGCCTTCCAGTGGAGTGGGATCCATGCGACTGAAGGCCAGCAGGAAGTCGCGGCGGTAGGCGTAAATCCCGATGTGCTCCCATGCGATGGAGCCCTCTCCGCGCCCGGGATAAGGAATCGGGCTGCGTGAAAAGTAGAGCGCCCGGCCAGCACGATCCATGACGACCTTGACCACGTCGCGGTCGGCGACCGCGAGAGGGTCCTTGATCTGCTTGCACAGGGTGGACATCGGCGGAGCGTCGGGATCGAGCAGCGGCCGCACGACCTGTTCGAGGACACGGGAGTTCACGAACGGCTCATCTCCCTGAATATTGACCACGATTCCCGCGTTGTCAGCGGCCGCCACCTCGGCGACTCGGTCCGTGCCGGATAGGTGCTCGGGCGATGTCATGACTGCCCTGCCGCCGAACGCTTCCACCGCCGCCTGGATCCGCCGATCGTCGGTCGCGACTACGACCCGCGCCAGAACGGGGCAGGCCGAGGAACGCTCGTAGACGTGCTGTATGAGAGGCTTACCGCCAAGCAGAGCCAGCGGCTTGCCGTCGAACCGACGCGAGGCGAACCGGGCCGGAATGACGCCGAGAACGGAGACGGGCACCAAGTCTCAGTGTAATCAGAGCTCGGGAATGGGATCCTGCGGGCCTACCTCCGTGCCCTCCCACTGCACCCGTCCGGCATCATAAATCAGGACGCGCGCCCGGCTCCCGGGAGCCGCCGGTGCCTCGGACTCGGGCAGGAAACGCTTGTGGTCGGCAATGACCTCCGCAAACTGCGGGTCCGAGGCGAGGTTGCGAAACTCCTGGGGATCGTTCTCCATGTCATAGAGCTCCTCGGATCCGTCCGCGTAAACGATGTAGCGCCACTTCTCGGACCGCACCCCGTGGTTCCCAGCGTTGTGGGTCGTGATCGCGGGCCACTCCCGCGGAGCCATCGAATCCTGCAGCTGGGGCACCAGACTGTGCCCTTCGAGCCCACCCTGCGTCGGCAGGCCGGCCAGCTCAACCAGCGTGGGATAGATGTCGAGCAGCTCGGCCGGGCTCGTGACCCGGCTGCCTTCGGCAACGCCGGGTCCGGCGAAGATCAGCGGAACGCGTGCCGAGCGGTCCCAAAGGGTGTTCTTGCCGGTGATGAGCTTCTCTCCCAAGTGCCACCCGTGGTCCGACCAGAGCACAATCACGGTGTCATCTGCATGGCCACTGTTCTCCAGGGCGTCGAGGATCCGGCCGACCTGGCTGTCCACGAAGCTGATCGAGGCCAGGTACGACGACACGAGGTTGTGCCACTCGTCCGTTTCCTCGAGGAACTTGAGCCGCGGCTCGGGCAACTTCCAATGCAAGTACCAGCTGAAACGCGGCGTGTCCTCACGGTCGTCGCGGCGGATCTCCGGCAACTGAACGGAATCCGTGGGATACATGTCGTACCACTTCTGGGTCACGATACAGGGAACATGAGGCAGGAAGAACCCCGCCGCGAGGAAGAAGGGATTCTCCTGCGCCCCGCTCAACGGCCCCGCGAGCTGCTCGACCGCCCAGCTCGCGACGGCCCAGTCGCCCTTGTCCTCGTCCTCGTGAGGAAAGGTGCCCCAGTCCATCAGCGGATGCCCTCCCGGCGTCTCCGCTGCCAGCTTCTCCTCCGGACGCGCCCCGACGCCGGGACGAGGGCCGTGCTCGTGGAACTCGGCGTCTCCGTCGCCCCCTCCGTACCTGCCGTGGTAGATCTTGCCGGTGGAGTAGGTCCGGTATCCGTGGCGCGCAAAGTACTGAGGTAGGGTCTCGATGTCCTTGAGCGTCTCGACCTCACGGAACCAAGGGGCCAGTCCGTAGATGCCCGTACTCGAAGGGCGGCGACCCGTCATCAGGCTTGTCCTGGACGGATTGCAGAGCGGAGCCTGCGTGTGCGCGTTGTAGAAGGTCGTGCCTCGCGCGGCCAGCCGGTCCATGTGAGGCGTCTGCACCTGGGGATGGCCGTCCAGGGGCCCGACCCAGTCGTTGAGGTCGTCGATGGCGATGAAGAGAATGTTGGGCTTTGCGGGCGGTGCCTCAGCGCCGCAGGAGCCGAGCAGCCCGGTGGCAAGAGCTGCGACACAGATTGATCGTGTGAGACGTGTCATTCTAGGAGCGAGAATACGGTATCACAGCGAGACGCATCGAAGACGGATGGTCAAACTGGCGCCGTCAGGAACGGCCGGGCAGGATGCACTCAGGCGCTTGGTTGCTATCACGCGCGAATTCCTCATTGCTCCGCGACTGGCGCGGCTTGCTGACATAGTCAAGGTTTTGGATGGCTGCCTGGAGCGGGACCATCTATGGTGCCAATCCTGTTCCTTCCGCCCACCATCCAGAATGCTCCCGAGATGAAGCTCACGGCACCATCTAGATGGATGAGAAACGCCTTGGCTGACGAGCACACGGCTCTTGCTCCGCGTGTCCGTTCCGCCCCCGTCACCTCACCCGCGAAACCGCCAGGGCACGACTCAAGCCCGGAAAGACCTTCGTGGTGTACTCCGGTGACGCGCGCTGTCCGATTTCGAGAGAAACCGAGGTAGTCGGCTTGCACCGGATGGCGGAGTTGCTGCAATCGACCTGACCGGAAAAAGCCGACGGGCCGTCCGTTCTCGTCCTACCTGCCTGCCACCACTCCGACGGTGAGTCGTCACTACGACCGTTCGGCCGATTGCCCGCAGTTGGTCGGGTTCATCTGAAACATCGGCGCTGACAGGGCAGAACCGGCTCGGCTACTGTTTTCTGCGGCCGCGAGACTGGCATTCTCACTTCCGGAGGCCGCTAGGTGGTGGGGAACCTGTCCGGATCGGTGACGCGGAATGCCGAGCTGAAGCTCCGCTCCGAACTCGACGAGGGCGTTGGTGAGACGGGCCGGAAGCTGGCTCCCGAGCAAATGAACGCCTTGCGCATTGAGCCAGACAAGTTCGAGCGCGGGCGGAAGCACACCCGTGCCATGCGGCGTGGGCTTTTCCCGCCTATCGTCCCAAGTGCCCTGCTGGCGGTACTGTAGGGGATTCCTATGGGAGCTGTGAACACCTTCGCTGTTGTCATCTTGGTCGCCCTCGTCGGCGAGTACATGCTAGGCGCGGTCTCGGGACTGCTCAGCTCGCGCTCGTTCAGCCCCAGAGTGCCAGCCGAGTTCACCGGCGTGTTCAACGACGAGAAGTACGCCCGGGCGCGGCGCTACACCGCGATACGCACCCGATTCGGCCTCGTCCGCGGGGCGTTTGGTCTCGCGGCGATGCTCACCTTCTGGTTCGCCGGCGGCTTCGCGTGGCTCGATACATTGGTTCGCGGACTGGGCAAGGGCCCGGTAGTCACCGGTCTGGTCTACATCGGGGCCCTCCTGCTCGCCAGGACCCTCTTCCAGCTCCCATTCAGGGCGTGGTCGACGTTCGTGATCGAGGGCCGTTACGGGTTCAACCGCACCACAGCGAGGACGTTCGGCGCCGACCTGTTGAAGGGCGCCGCCCTGACCATCCTTCTCGGCGCTCCGCTGCTCGCTGTCATCGTCGCATTCTTCGAGGCAGCGGGACCGCTGGCTTGGATTTGGTGCTGGATCGCGGTAACCGCGTTCATGCTCGCCGTGCAGTTCATAGGCCCGACGTGGATCATGCCCTTGTTCAACACATTCACTCCGCTCGATGACGGCGAGCTGCACGACGCCATTCTGGGATACGCCCGCTCAGCGGGCTTCCCGCTCGAGGGCATCTTTGTGGTCGACGGCTCACGGAGGTCGTCAAAGCCGAACGCCTTCTTCGCGGGCTTCGGAAAGCACAAGCGCATCGGGCTGTTCGACACCCTTGTCGAAGAGTACACCGTCACCGAGGTGGTGGCGGTGGTGGCCCACGAGATTGGCCACTACAAGAAGCGCCATGTTTGGTTGCAAATGGCACTCTCGATTGGCCACATCGCGGCGATGCTGTGGGTCCTGTCGCTATTCCTAGGGCAGGAAGCCCTTTACGCCGCGTTCCACGTCGCCGAACCGTCGGTCTACGCCGGGCTCGTCTTCTTCGGTCTCCTATTCAGGCCTGTCGAGTTGGTCCTGTCTGTCCTCATGCACGTCTTCTCGCGGCAGCACGAGTTCGAGGCCGACCGTTTCGCAGCAGAAACTACCGGCAGCGGCGGGCCTCTGGTCAGCGCCCTGAAGAAGCTGGTGGCCGACAACCTTAGCAATCCGACGCCGCACCCGCTGGACGTCTTCCTGCACTATTCGCACCCGCCGGCACTCCGGCGCATCGGTGCCCTGCAGCGGCTGTCGGTGGGATCAGCGTCGCCGTCGGGGTAACGTCGCGAAGGTTCTGAATACGGACCGCATCGCCGCGCTGCATTGGATCCGGCGGTGCATGCAGGATGAGCTCTCCGCGGGCACGGTGACTTGGCCGTGCGGGCCGCGACTGGGAACATGCGCAATCGACGGCATTCGGCTGGTGGGCCGAGAGACCCCTCACAACCCAGAGTCGGACCCGCTCGCCGCTGCCCTTGACGGGCTCGGAAGTCTCCCCGTTTGGGATCTGCCCGCGAGTCCCAAACGCTATTCGATCAGCGACGGATCTGCTGAAGTAGCGCAAACAGCGCCGGATCGGCTGGGTCACGGGTTCCGGTAGAATCTGCAGGAGCTGTAGACACCGCCCAGGGAGGAGAGTCATGCGATTCGCCAGCGTTGCCGTCCCCGCCGTAGCCACGTTAACCGTCCTAGTCTCGGGTGCCACCGCACCCGCCGCCGGCCAGTCGTGGACCCCGCCGTCGACCGATGAGCGCTGTCCCAGCCGCTGGGGGGCCGACGACGAGCGCGGCGCCGCCAACCACATGGGTCCCGAGACGGTGCTCAAGGCAGCGCGTCTGATACGAGAGGGGCGAGTGATCGAGCTCGGATGGGTGCTGAGAGGCTCGATGCCGCTCGGTCCCCGCCATTTCGACCTCTACATGAAGCCGACAGGCCCGAACGTGGGTTCGAACCGGCGTGGCTCGAACGAGGAGCTGGTTGTTGCCGAGATGGGTCAGGTGGGTACGCAGTTCGACGGTTTTACCCACCAGACGATCGGCGACAGCCTTTACAACTGTGTCGATCAGGGCGAGATCATGACGCGAAACGGGTTCACTCGGCTCGGCGTGGAGAACGTCGGCACGCTCATGACCCGGGGCGTGCTGATCGATGTGGCCGCCCTGAAGGGCATTGAGATGCTTCCCGACACGTACGAAATCACGGTCGACGACCTGCAGCAGGCGCTCGACCGGCAGGGCGTAGCGCTGGAATCGGGCGACGCGGTACTGATTCACACCGGCTGGGGTGTGCTCTGGGACACAGACGCGGAGCGCTTTATGGCGAGCAACCCGGGGATCGGCGTCGCGGCCACGCAGTGGCTTGTGGAACAGGATCCCATGCTGCTGGGGGCGGACAACCAACCGGTCGAAGTCTCACCCAACCCGGACCCGCAAGTGTCGTTGCCGGTCCACCAGATCATGCTGGTGGTCAACGGCATCCATCTGGTGGAGCGGATGAAGCTGGACGAACTGGCAGCGGCCGGTGTCCACGAGTTCGCCTTCGTCGTCCAGCCTCTCAAGATCCAGGGCGGCACGGGATCCACCGTCGCGCCGGTAGCGATCTACTGACCTCCAGTACCGTAGGGCTCGCGTTGTCGATGTGGTCGATGGGCGAGTAGCCTGCCAGCACGCCAAAGCCAGTTCCCCGGGCACCTAGCTGGCGGTCGTCAAGGGGCAGGCGAGCCCTAGCCCTCGTGCGCCCGGCGCGCAGGCCCGAATAGATTGGTGCCACACCAACACTTGAGGAGTTAATCACTTGACTAGCATTTGCTCTTGGAGCCACCCCAGCGCGCAAGACGCCCTTTGTGGCCGCGGCAGAGGTGAGTGCGGACGGGCCCCGCAGCGGCTGCGGCTGAGCCCGGCGGGCTCCCGCAAGCGTGCGCTGCAAGCTTGGGCCGCGCAGCATCTGCGAGCGGGTACGCTGGTGCGCTCAGACGGGCCGGCTTGTTCCGGGGCGTGCAGGCGTCTGGGGTGGCACACGAAGCGCGGGTCACCTCGGGAGTCATATATTGTCGCCGGCCAGCCCCTCGCTGGCCCCGGCGCCTACTTCCGGCTGCTGCTGGGCATCGACTCCGAGCGCGGCATCGCCCTGACGGTCTCCGACTCGCTCGGCCGGCGGCGCTTCCTCGGCTACGAGCTGCAGCAGAGCCCGCCCGACCACTCGACGCTCTCGCGCACCCGGCGGCGGATCAGCCTCGAGACCCACGAGCAAGTGTTCGCCTGGGTGCTGCAGCGGCTGCGGAAGGCGGGTCTGGCGGACGGGCGGACGGTGGCGGTGGACGCCACGATGCTGTTCGCCAACGCGGCGTTGCGGACCTTGCGGCGCAAGGACAGCCAGGCGGGGTACCGGGAGTTCGTGGAGGGGCTGGCGGCGGCCGGGGTGCCGATGCCGACCTTGGCGGAAGGGCGCCTTTGAGCACGAAGCAATCAGCGAAGCGTGACCGCGACAGCCGGTACAGGAACCGCTCCATCGCGAAGTACTGCAGAAGCTCCTGGAACGGCCGATTCTCGGATCGCGAGCGATTCAGCAGCCGCTGCCTGAAGGACGCGGCGAGATCGTGGCTGCTCACGCCAGCGCCTCCAGATAGGGTCGCATCAGCCGGAAGACACGATTGGTCTGGGCGAATTCCGTGATGGCTTGAAGATCCGGCTTGGGTCTAGCTTCTACGTAGGTGCGCAGCGCCTCGATCGCCACGTCGAGGCCGATCTTGTTGCGGTACTTGAAACAGTCCGCCAGTGTCTTTTCGGCCGAGTAGATTCGAACGGGCGTCTTGTCGATCTCAACGACTTCGACTCCCGCGTTGAACGAGGAGGGCGGAAACCAGAACACGCGGATCGGAATCCAAACCACAAGTTGCCTGCTGACAGGCGATCGTCTTGGCAACCGGAAAGTTGTCGACTCGCTATGAAGGGGCAGTCACTCAGCGAGTCGACTTGCGTCCGGGAAACGGCTCGTCAAGCCTCTGTCACAACTCACCGAGAACCGCCGGACGCCGACTCAGGCACGACCCTCGCGGCTACCAGGCCTCCAGCAGGTTCTCGAACACCACAGCCAAATCCTCTGCCTCCGCGATTCCTGGCGACAGCATGTTGCGACAAGGCGTGACGAATTTACTGTCACATCTCGCGAGAAACCCGCACAGTCGTCTTCGCCTTAGGGAGTGTCCGGAGCATTTCAAAGAAATCAGTCTCTGTAATCGTGGCAGGCCAATCAAGATTCACCGAGATCAGGAACTGAGATCCAAATGGCGTGTCCACTTTGACAGCGGAAACAGCGCCCAAATCTATCAGTCTGTTGAGGTCCCGCGCCAGTGCGCTAAAGCGATGCTTGCGACTCTTGTAGTGCTCCTCGACGTCGCCGATCAGCTGCGACAGGCGTATCGGTGCATCCTTCTCCAGCAGCACCTCAAGCACTTGGAGTTGTCTCTTGACGATCACCCGTTTTCTTGTGGTTTCCAGTCGCATGGAGAGTTCGGCCATGAAGTTGCGAAAGATCTCTCTCGAGACAGCCCGCTTGAGCTTCTCGGTCAGTCGTTTGGCCTGTAACTCCACTCCCTTCAGCGCGAAGTTCAAGAAGTGTGTCAGATCATGACGGTTCGCTCGTACTTTCGCGAGAGACCCCAAGTACGAATCCTTTTCGTCGTAGTAGTAGTTCGACATGGGAACGAACAATATCTCCTTGAGCCCGCATCGTCGCAACATCAACGCCTCGAGCGCCCTGGCGGTCCGTCCATTGCCGTCCAGGAACGGATGCATGGCCGCGATGTGACAGTGCATCGCGATGGCCTGAACGAGTGGATCGTGTTCACGGAATGTGGTATTGGCCTCGGTAACCAATCGCTCAAATGCTTCCACGCACGACTTGCCACCTTGGACGCCCCGGTGCCTGGGAAATCCGAAAGTGACGTTCTGGTCTGACCTCCTGAGCGTTCCAGGTTCGCAGCGATCGTCGTCGCAACCTGTAACGATCCGCTCATGCATGCTCTTGATCAGATCGGCCGAAATCGGATGATAATCCGGAATCTTGGCTAACCAGCGATACGTCCGCATCGCTGCGCGAGCTTGCTTCTGAGATCGTGTGAAGTGCGGCTCCGGTCCCTCTGATCGGATCGCAGCATCGAGTTCGTCACCCGCGAAGTCGGCCCCTTCGATCCGAGAAGTTCCGTCAACCTCCATCTTGAGTTGGATCTGGTGGAGTTCTTCGACCCACCGCCGCTGGAAGGGCATGGATTGAAGCGTTTGGACAGCTGCCTTCGCCTCGATTAGCCTTGTCGCGATTCCAGACTTGTCGTATCCGATCCACGAAGTCGGTAGGTCATATTGGATTGCCGTCGGCACTGTGCTCAGTATGACAAGTTTCTTGACAAAAAATATCAGCAAGAATATTTTCAATAACTATCCTGATATCAATTAGGTACACTGTAATACGCATCGGATCGTAGGATATTTTCTTGCAGAAAATATTCGTAAGTTGGACGGGTGAAAATATCCCTACGTCTCGCCCTGCAAGGAGCAGGGTGATTCCCGCAGTGAGACGCAAGCACTGCCCACGGGGCCGACGGCCCGCTCAAGTGAAGCGTAATGGGAAACACCTCCGGACAGCTACGATGAGAGGCCAAAGCATGCAGGAAGCCGCCCGGGAATTCACGAAGCTATTGGAGATCATGAGGCAGCTGCGCGCCCCCGGCGGCTGCCCCTGGGACCGCGAGCAGACACTCGAGAGCCTGAGGCGGTACGTCATCGAGGAGTCTTACGAAGTCGTCGATGCGATTGAACGCCAGGATTGGGACGGACTGGCGGAGGAACTGGGAGACCTCCAGTTGCAAATCGTGTTCCAGTCGGAGATCGGCCAGGCCGAAGGCCTGTTCGACATCGCTCGTGTGCTGCGGAAAATCAACGACAAGCTCGTTCGCAGGCATCCGCATGTCTTCGCAAAGGAATCGCTTGGCACAGCAGACGCGGTGACACAGCGGTGGGAAGAGCTGAAAGCCCTGGAGAAGGCCCAATCTCCTGACGGCGGCAAGCTCGACGGCGTCGCCCGCAACCAGCCCGCCATGCTTGAGGCTTCCCAGATCGGTAAGAGGGCGGCAAAGGCGGGGTTCGACTGGGAACGGTTCGAGGATCTGGGAGAGAAGATCGACGAGGAGTTCCGCGAGGTCGGGGAAGCCCGGCAATCCGGAGATCCCGGGCGGGTCGAAGACGAGGTCGGGGACCTGCTGTTCATGGCGGTCAATGTCGCGCGCTTTGCCGGGGTCGACCCCGAACTTGCGTTGAAGCGGGCCAATGCCAAGTTCCGCGCGCGTTTCGGGAAGATGGAGAAGGCTGTCGCGGATTCGGGGCGCGAATTCGAAGATTATACGCTCGACGAACTGGAAGACCTATGGCAGAGCGCGAAAGACACCTAGGCCACGTTGAAATCCGCCGACTCAGAACCCTTGACGAGTTCGATGCGACGCTCCCATTGCAGCGGCAGATCTGGGGCTTCGCAGAGGCCGATCTCGTCGCACCCCGGCTGTTCGCGGTCTTCGATCACATCGGCGGTTCGTGCCTCGGTGCGTACCTCGATGACGAGATCGTGGGCTACGCGCTGGCGTTCTCCGCGATCAAGCCCGACTGCACGCCATACTGGCACAGTCACATGGCCGGAGTCGCGCCGCACTCGCAAGGGCTGGGAGTCGGCCGACTCCTAAAGGTGCGGCAGCGTAGCGATGCGCTCGCTGCCGGGATCGACCGGATCGAGTGGACCTTCGACCCGCTACAGGCGCGGAACGCCTACTTCAATATCGAAAAGCTGGGAACCGAAGTCGGAGCGTACCTGCCCAACTTCTACGGCATCACTTCCAGCGAACTCCACGGCTCGCTGCCAACGGATCGGCTGGTCGTCTCCTGGAATCTCCGCCAGCCTGCTGTCGAGAGCCGGCTCGCCGGGAACCCGCCCCCGCTGCAGGCGGGGACGGTCCGCATCGAAATCCCCGCCAGAATCTCGGCAGTGCCGCGGGACCAAGCGCTACGGGTCCAGGAACGCGTACGCAGGCAGTTCGCGGGGTCGCTCGGGGCGGGGCTCCGAGTGACTGGTTTCGAACGCACCGCCTCGGGTGGCATCTATCACTTGAACTCCTGACCGGGCGTGCCGCCCGAGGGTCAACATTCGCCTCGCTTGCCGATAGGATGGAGAGTCATGGCTGATTTCCCTGTCGCCGTCATTACGGACGAGTTCTCCCAGGACTTCGACCGGGTTTGCGCGACCGCTCAAGAGCTCGGCATCCCGGAATTGGAGATCCGAACGGCCTGGGATAAGAACGTCCTGGCCATGACGGATGAAGAGATCCGACGGCTCAAGGCGGCTGCCGACCGTCGCGGGCTGCGCTTCATCTGCGTCGCTTCTCCGGTCTACAAATGCGTACTGCCGGAGGGAGGCGATATCGACGCACGGTTTCACCACGACGCTTTCCAGGCTTCGTATTCCTTCGAGGACCAGCCTCGCATCCTGGCCCGCGCGCTGGACATCGCCGCGCGCCTCGAAGCCCCGTTCGTGAGGGTGTTCAGTTTCTGGCGCACCGTTGATCCGGAACGGAACTTCGACCGCATCGTTGAAGTCCTGCAGCGAGGCGGAGAGACGGCCCGCAGTTCGGGCATCCTGCTCGGCATTGAGAACGAGCACGCATGCCATTTCGCAACCGGAGCGGAAGTGGGCCGCGCGGCGCAGAGCCTGGACCCTGATGGGTATGGAGTGGTTTGGGATCCGGCAAATGCCTGCGTCGCCGGGGAGCGAGCCTTTCCGGACGGCTTCGCGCACGTCCCGGTCGAGCGTATCTGCCACGTCCATGCCAAGGACTGCGTGATGGACACTGCAAGCAACCAGCCAGAGTGGTGCGATATCGGCGCGGGGGAAATCGGTTGGAAGGACCAACTGGCCAGGCTCAAGACTGACGGGTATGCCGGCTCGGTGAGCCTTGAAACGCATTGGGGCGGACCCGGCGGCAACAAGTACCTGGGCAGCACGACTTGCGCCAAGAGCCTGCTGCGGCTCGTTTCCGGCGCCTAGCCGGCACTAGCTCGCCAAAGCGAACCAGCCGCGCATCGCGGACGGATGTACTTGGCCACCTCGCTCAATCGGATCGCGGCGACGGCCTACTCGTCCTCGCCCTTTCCGGAGCGCTCGCGCTTGGCCGCATCGATGATCTTCTCGGCGATCTGCCCGGGAACAAAATCGTAGTACCCCTGGATCATCGTGAACGAGCCACGTCCCTGCGTCATCGAAGTGAGGTCGTTGGCGTAGGTCAGCATCTCGGCCATCGGAACCTCAGCGTGGATCACCTGTGTCGACCCCTTGGTGTCCATCCCCTGGATGCGGCCTCGACGGCTGTTGAGGTCGCCCATGAGATCCCCGGCAAAGTCCATCGGGGCGACGACCTCGACCTTCATGATCGGCTCCAGGAGCGCTGGCCTGGCTTCGGACATCGCCAGCTTGAAGGCCTTGCTTCCGGCTAGCTTGAAGGCCAGTTCCGACGAATCGACATCATGGTACGAACCGTCGTACAAGGTCACCTTGAAGTCGACAACAGGGTACCCGGCCAGAAAGCCCCGGGCGGCCGCCTCCAGGATCCCCTTCTCCACCGCGGGAATATACGTCTTGGGAATCGCGCCGCCGAAGATCTCGTCAGCGAACTCGAATTCTGCCCCGCGATCCAGCGGCGCGACCCGGATCTTGCAGTCCCCGAACTGGCCGTGGCCGCCGGTCTGCTTCTTGTGGCGCCCGTGGACGTCGGCATTGCCGCGAATCGTCTCCCTGTATGGAATCTTCGGCGCCCGCAGCTCGACGTCGACGTTGTAGCGCTTGCGCAGCTTGCTGCATACGATGTCGAGGTGCTGCTGGCCGTTGCCGGCGAGCAGGAACTCCTGGGTCTGCGGATCGCGGTAGAAGTTCAGCGACCGATCCTCCTCCAGCACCTTGGAGATCGTGCTGCTGAGGCGATCCTCGTCGTGGCGCGTCTTGGGCTGGATCGCGTACGAGATCGACGGAGGGGGCAGCTCAACCAACGGGAACAGGACCTCGTTCTCCTTCGTCCCCAGGCTGTCTCCAGTCGCAGTGTCCTTCAGCTTGGCCACAGCTCCGAGGTCCCCAGCATGCAGAGCCGCGACCGGATGCAATGTCTTCCCTTGCGCCACACTGATACGCGCGAACTTCTCGCTGCTCTGGCTGCGATGGTTGTAGACCTGCGCATCGTTCGCGAGCAGGCCAGACACAACCCGGAAAAAGGTCACGCGGCCGGCGAAGGGATCAGAACTTGTCTTCCACACGTACAAGGTCAGCGGGCCGTCGTCGGTGATCGGCTGGACCCCGGACTCGGTCGGCAGCTCCCCGCGGTCGACGGCCGACGGCGTGGCTTCGCCAAGAAAACCGAGCAATCGGTCAATGGCCATGTTGTGCAAGGCCGAGCCGCAAAGCAGCGGAACGACCTCTCCCGCGGCAACCGCGTTGTTGAGCCCGGCAAGGAGCTTCCCGCTTTCCAGCGTGCCCTCCTCGAAATACTCGTTCATCAAGTCTTCGTCCGTCTCGGCAACAGCCTCGATCAAGCTGGTGCGGGCTTCTTCCACTTGATCAGTCAAATCGGCCGGCACGGAGGTCTCTGATCCCTTGCCATCACCGTCCAGTTGGTACTCGTAGGCCTTGCCCGACACCAAGTCGATGACTCCGCGGAAGCCCTTTTCTGTTCCTAGTGGGACCTGCAAGGCGACTGCGGTGACATCGAAGATTTCCTTGACCTGATTGACAACGGCGTCCACCGATGCCCGCTCCTTGTGCATCTTGTTGACGAAGATCACCTTCGGGAGCCCCAGCTCGCTGGCATAGCCCCAAACCTTCTCCGTCTGGACCTCGACACCTTTGACCGCGTCCACGACCACCAAGGCGGTATCGGCAGCGCTCAGAGTGGCCTTCGCGTCGTTGATGAAGATGTTGTAGCCGGGCGTGTCCAGAAGATTGATCTTGGTCCCGGCCCACTCAGCGAACGCTACGCCGGTCGAGATCGACACCTTGCGCTCGATTTCCTCCTCGTCGTGATCGGTGACAGTGTTGCCCTCGTCAACGAGCGTCAACCGATTCGTTGCTCCAGAGGTGTAGAGCATGGCCGAAGCCAGCGTCGTCTTGCCACAATCCCCGTGTCCGATAATGGCTACGTTTCTTACGTCCTTGCCCTTGTATTCCTTCATTGCCTCGTTTCCTGACGACTTCCAGTCACTCTCGCAAGTCCCGCGTCTTGAACCCTAAGTAGAGGAGGGGGCAAACCCCCAGCGCCACGCCGGTTGCCCTCAACCGACCCCAGCGTAACAGTATAGGACGCGCCGGGGTCTAGAGCTTGCTGTGCTCCAGCCAAGTGGAGTAGGCATGACGGCGCGCGCCCGTGTACTTGTAAGTGTCGAACACCTGGCCATTGCCCAGCGCACGCGGGTCTCCGTCCTTCTCGAGCCGATCCTGCAACTCCGTGCGGAGCGCCCTCTTCACCTCGGCATGAGCCGGATCGCCGGCCAGGTTCTCGACGCAATCCTTGTCGCGGTCGACGCGATAGAGCTCTTCCGCAGGACGCTTGCCAAAGGACAGGGCGTAGTATTTGTCGAATCCTCGCAGCAATTGACTCTTCGTGGGACTGCCATCGCAATTGCGATAACCGGTCTCGGGATTCCCGGCAGGCCACCGGTCAGGCTCATAGTTCCGGACATACAGATACTCGGGAGTGCGGATCGCCCTCACCGGATAGCCCCCGTCGTTCGGGCGGCCGAGATCGTGGCGCTCCTTGCCGACCAGCATGCGGTTGCGTTGCGGATCGATCCAGCCGTCCCCGTCCGACTCAAGGATGTCAACCAGGCTCCGGCCGGTCATCGAATCGGGAGTCTCAACGCCCGCCAATTCGAGGATCGTGGGCGCGAAGTCACGGACGTTGACGAAGTCTTCGACCGTCCGTCCCTTCCGGCCGCCACCCCAGCGCACGGCGAGGGGCAGGTGGAATCCGTACTCGTAGATCTGCCCCTTGACGCGCGGGAACGGCATGCCATGGTCCGATGTCACGATGACCACGGTGTTGTCGAGCTCGCCGATCCTCTCGAGCGTGCCGAGAATCCTGCCAAGGTGCGTGTCGAACCATTCGGACTCGACGGCGTAGTCAGCAAGGTCCCGCCTGATGGTCTCGTCGTCGGGATAGAACGCGGGCACATCGACGTCCTGATGGCGCTTGCCGCTGATGGCTCCGGCGCCATCCTGGAAGGCGCGGTGCGGCTCGTGCGTGCCAAACCAGAAGCAGAAGGGCTGGCCGGGCTCGCGGTCTTCGAGAAAATACTCGAAATTCTTGGCGTAGTCCTTGTTGGACATGCTCCGAAATGGCGCCTTGAGCGTGTGCTTCACATATTCAGGCCCGGCCGGGTTCCGCGAGAAGCCTCCGGCCCTGTAGTCTCCGGGCCCCCACCCCTTGCCGGTATAGCCGACCCGGTACCCGGCTTCCTCGAGCAAGTCCGGGAACACGGCCCATTTGGCGGGGAACACGCCGAAATGGCTTACGGCCTCTTCCAGCTGCCAGGTGTTTCGCCCTGTCAGGATGCTGGCGCGACACGGGGAACACTTCGGGTTCGAAGTGAAGCAGTTCGCGAACAGGATGCCCTCGTTGGCGACGCGATCGAAGGCGGGGGTATTCACCCAGGTGCAGCCGTACGCGCCGGCGTGCGGCCAGCCCCAATCATCGGCGATAGCGAAGAGAATGTTGGGGCGCTTGGATTGGGCCCGAACGGACGGCGCCGCACCGGCGGCCAGGGTCGCGTACAGCAATTGCCTGCGGGTCATGCCCAAGAGCATACCCGAACTGACCGTTGACGGCTGACCGACGTCTCGTTTAACCGCAACATGGGACCGGCCACCCCGCCCTACCCTCATCCCAACGGCGCGAGCGTGTCGGCGTCGGGCCATGGGAAATGCCGGACAACGGGTCCCGAACCCGGTCTGCTCGCGGCACGGGACATCGGCGCAGCCGTCGGTGCTCTGCATGGCTCGCGCAGTGCTTCTCGTCAAGGCGGGGGCACCCCGACCAGGGCGAACTCCGCAACTAGCGCCACGGGCAATCCCTTAGCGACAATGGGCACACCATGAAATCAGGAACAAGCTGCCATTCCGATCGGCGGAGCGAAGCTCAGCGCTCGCGGCGTTCTTTCCTGGGACTGTCGGCCTCCGCGCTCGGCGCCAGCGCGGCACTCCCGCTCGCGGGGCAGCGGGGAGCGACACAGGAGCGGCCGAATGTGCTGTTCTGCATCTCGGACGACCAATCCTGGGCACACACAGGAGCAACCGGAGATCCGGTGGTCAAGACGCCAGCCTTCGATCGCGTCGCCAGCAAGGGCGTTCTGTTCACCCACGCGTATTGCGACGCGCCGACATGCGGCCCGTCCCGCAGCGCCATCCTGACAGGCCAGTCGATCTGGCGACTCGAGGAAGCCGGAAACATCCACAGCACCCTGCCGAGCAAGTTCGCGACCTATACGGAGATGCTCGAACAAGCCGGGTACAGGGTCGGCTCTACCGGCAAGGCGTGGGCACCGGGCCGGCTGGAGCCGGGGGGCCGGACGCGCAATCCCGCCGGCGACCGATCCCAGAGTTTTGCCGAGTTCTTTCAGCAGCAGCCCGTCGACCAGCCCTTCTGCTTCTGGCTGGGCACCTCCGATCCGCACCGCCCGTACGAACTCGGATCAGGAGCGCAATCCGGGAAGAATCCGGGAGAGGTCGTTGTTCCGCCGCATCTTCCGGACCATTCCGTCATCCGGAACGACATCCTCGACTACTACGTCGAGGTCGAGCGCTGGGACAGCAAGGTCGAGCAAGCCATTGCGTTGCTCGAAAAGGCCGGGCGGCTGGACAACACGATCGTGGTCGTGACAAGCGACCACGGCATGCCTTTCCCCCGCGCGAAAGCCAGTCTCTACGACTACGGCAGCCGCGTGCCGCTGGCGATCTCCTGGCCGCAGGCCATCCCCGAAGGAAGGACTGTTGACGACTTCGTCAGCCTGAGCGACATGGCGCCGACATTTCTTGAGGCTGCCGGCTTGGCGGTCCATGGGGACATGACCGCGCGCAGCCTGCTGCCGATCCTCGCCTCGCACCAGAGCGGGCAGGTCGATCCGTCACGTGACGCGGCCTTCATCGCGATGGAACGGCATGACGGATGCCGCCGAGGAGGAAAGGGGTACCCCTGCCGCGCCATCCGCAACCAGGACTATCTCTACATCCGCAATTTCGAGCCGACCCGCTGGCCTTCCGGTTCGCCGAACGCCGCGGACTGTGCGCGCGGCATCCCTTACGGTGAGATCGACCGGTCGCCGACGAAGAGTTTCATGATGGAGAATCGCGACGACGCGGCGGTGGACCGGCTTGCAGAACTCGCATTCGGGACCCGCGCGGAACACGAGCTCTACGATCTGCGAGCGGACCCGGGCCAGCTGCGCAACATTGCCGCCGAGCCCGCGGCAGCGGACCATTTGAAGGCGCTTCGCGATCGTCTGATGAAGCGATTGGCCGACACTGGCGACCCGCGAGCGCTGGGCACGCCAGCGCCGTGGGATTTCTATCCCTATTACGGTCGGAAGGTCAACGCGGACTGGGCAGTCGACAAGCCGGGTTGATCAAGAGTGACGCCGCCGACGTCCTCCTGGGACGCCCTCCAGGACGGCCCGGCAGTAGGGATGCAAGCGGCGTGATCGAGTGGGCTCACTCCCTGTCGGCCAAGGAGTGGGAGAAGAGCCATTTCAGCATCTCGGGCTCGTCGTCGCAGCGATCGCTGCTGCATCGCGTGCTGCCGTTATCGCCGCCGCTGATCATCTTCGGGGCAACCCCATGCGCGTCTCCGGCCCAGGTCGTCAGCTTCATGTTCCCACCCAGTCGCTCCATCTCGGCGAATAGCTGCTGAGCGCGCTCGTACGGACACACGTTGTCCTGGTCCCCATGGAACGCCCAAATGGGAACGTCCTTGATCAAGGACGCGTCGATGAACTCCTCAGTCTGTTGGAGGCCGGTTCCGGCGGAAGGTGCTGCCGCCGCGAAGTAGCCGGGATCGATTTGCAAGAGGATGAACGTCCCGTGGCCCCCCATCGAATGCCCGAGGATGTAGATCCTGTCCATGTCGACCGAGGGTAGGGTCGCGATGATCTCCTTGATTCTCGCGAGGTGGGCGGCATCCCACAGGCTGGGTGACTGGGGGGCGAGCACGTAGCTCGGATACGCAGCACGTGTCGCCTCGTCAGCAAGAAGCCTGTTCCAGCCCCTCAGCTGCTTGCGGTTGTCCGTCCCCCTGCCGCCTCCGCCGTGCAAGGAAACAATCACCGGATAGCGCTGGCTTGCATCGAATCCATGAGGCTTCATGAGGCGGTACGGCATCTCGTCATCGGCATGGGGCTCATAGAGCCGAATCCACTCTTCCGATCCCTCCCCCTCCGCAACTTGGGCGCTGGCGTGCCCGTGCATCGCCAGGAGCAAGGCAGCCAGGGCGACCCAGCCAGATCGGTGGATTCTCGAAGTGTTCACGCTTCCCTCCAATTCAGGTCCGAGTCCAATATACCCTGCCAGCAAGGTTGGAGGGTCATCGGCACTGCTCAAGCGTGAGCCCGCCGCGCGGATCCGATTCCCAGGTGGGCGGGTGACCCCGGGGGCCCGTGGGTCGGCGGTTGCCAGCAAGCGTTGATCGAGGCGGGAGGCCAGCGATCGCTGGATCTCGGCGGAGGCGCCCCGTGCGACGGCCCGCGAGCGCTGGGCACCGCCGCAGCGTGGGGCCCCTAGCCCGATAACGGTCGGAAGGCCAATGCGGACTGGACCATCGACGAGCCCGGTTGATTCAGGGGATCGCGGCCGCCCTCCTGGCTCACTCTCCACGGGCGGTCTGGCATCGGGGAGGCAACCGCAGGCAGCGAACGGATTCACTGCCCGTCGGCGCGGGATTGCGAGAAAAGCCATTCCAGCATCTCGGGCTCTCCGTCGCAGCGATCGCTACTGCATCGGGTGGTGCCGTTGTCGCCGCCGCTGATCATCTTCGCGGAAACGCTATGCGCATCGCCGGACCACGTCGTCAGCTTCATGTTTCCTCCCAGGCGCTCCATCTCGGCGAAGAGCTTCTGGCCGCGATCGTACGGGGCAACCATGTCCTGGTCGCCGTGGAAGGCCCATATGGGAACGTCCTTGATCAAGGACGCGTCGATGAATTCCTCCGTATCCGGCCGGCCCGTGCCAGCAGACGGGGCCGCCGCCGCGAAGTAGCCCGGATCGATCTGCAAGAGGATGAAGGTACCGTGTCCCCCCATCGAATGCCCGAGGATGTAGATCCTGTCCATGTCGACCGAGGGCAGGGTCGCGACGATCTCCTTGATTCTCTCAAGGTGGGCGGCGTCCCACAGGCGGGGTGACTGGGGAGCGAGCACGTAGCTCGGATACGCAGCACGTGTCGCTTCGTCGGCAAGAAGCCGGTTCCAGACTCTCAGTTGCATGCGGTTATCCGTCCCCCTGCCGGCTCCGCCGTGCAATGAAACGATGACCGGGTAACGCTGGGTTGCATCGAATCCGTAAGGCCTCATGAGGCGATAGGGCATGTCGTCATCGGCATGAGGCTCATAGAGTCGAATCCACTCTTGCGCTCCCTCCCGCTCCGCAACCTGGGCGCTGGCGTGCCCATGCATCGCCAGGAGCAAGGCGGCCAGGGCGACCCACCCAGATCGGTGGAATCTCGAAGTATTCACGCTTCCCTCCAAGTCAGGTCCGCGCCCACTGTACCCTACCAGCAAGGTTGGAAAGTCATCGGCGCTGCTCGGCCGTGAGCCTGCCGTAATGCGGGTCTGATTCCCAGGTGGGCGGGTGACCGAGGGCCCGTGGGTCGGCGGTTGCTAGCAGGCGTTGATCGAGACGGGAAGCCAGGGATCGCTGGGTCTCGGCGTGGGCGGCCTCTCCGGAGACATTGCTCATCTGGCTGGACCCGAGGGACATGTCGTAGAGTTCCTCGGCGGGACGCTTCGAGAACGCGGCATGGAAGTACCGTTCAGAACCGGGGGCGGCCTCTAGCGCGCGCATAGCGTCCTTGGTCGGGGACGGATCGACCTCTCCGAAGATCGGAGGGTCTCCCGCCGGCCAGCGATCCGGTTCCAGGTTGCGGATGTAGAGGAACTGGTCCGTGCGGATGGCGCGCATCGGGTATCCCACCCGCCCAGCGCGCCACGGGGCGTGACGTTCCCGCGCCAGGATGACATGGTCGCGGCTGGAATCGATGCGGCCCTCGTCTTCCGATGTCAGCAAGTCGAGAATGCTGCGACCCGTCATTTCCGGGAGGGGCGCGAGCCCGGCCGCCTCGAGGATCGTCGGGGCTACGTCGACCAGGCTGACAAAGTCGCTCGCTACCCGTCCTGCCGGGATCCGTTCCGGCCATCGAACTGCCAGGGGAACGCGCGAGCCGTAGTCGTAGAGATCGGCCTTGGCGCGTGGAAAGGGCATTCCGTTGTCGCTGGTGACAATCACGATCGTATTGGCCAGCTGGTCGTGCTCCTCAAGCAGGGAGAGGATTTCGCCAAGCTCGCGGTCGAACCGCGCGATCTCGAAGTAGTAATCCAGAATGTCACTACGGACTTCCGGTACGTCGGGCAAGAATTCCGGAACACGGACGTCATCAAGGCGCAGGCCGCTCTCAAGGCCGGAACCCTTCTGGTAGGCGCGGTGAGGGTCTTGGCTGCCGAACCAGAAACAGAACGGGGTGCCGTCGGGCACAGATTCGTGAAATGCGCGGAAGTTGGCGTACCTGGGGCCAGCCGGGTTGCGAGAGCGACCGCCGGCCTCTACGCTTCCCGGCGCCCAGCCCTTGCGGGTGTATCCGACGTGATACCCGGCCGCTTCGAGCAGGTCCGGGTACGTCGCGAACTTGGCCGGCAGCGAACTCCAGAGGTTGACGCCTTCTTCGAGCCGGTAGCAGTCCTGGCCGGTCAGGATCGCGCCGCGCGACGGCGTGCACGATGGGGAGCTGCAAAACGCGTGGGCGAAGCGGACGCCCTCTGCGGCGATGCGGTCGAAGACCGGGGTGCGGACAACAGAGTCTCCGGAAGCGCCGGTGTGGGCGAACGACTGGTCGTCGGAAATCGCGAACAGGATGTTCGGACGGGATGCAGCGCCCTGGAGGCGCTGAGACAGCGCCGCGGCGGCGCTCGCGCCGAGGAAGTCGCGTCTGCTGGTCGCGGGAAGGAGTGCGCTGGAGGGCCGGTCGGCGGATGAGCCGGACGGCTGTGCTCCATGAAGAAATGGCATTGATTGCCCCGAAAGCGATACGCGGCGATCGGTCCAGTGGCGGCCTGCGAGCCGGGTCGCCGCGCGATTCCCTACTGCGACACGATCTCGACCAGGCCAGCGGACTTCGCCTCTGTCATCCGCATTCCGGCGGCCACCGTGCGGCGCGCCAGTTCGTCGATCTTCCACTCCTCGGCGCCCTTGACGTCAGTGCGGAAGATGTTGGCGATGGGCTTGGTCCATTTCTCGGCGATCGCTCCCGGCCCCAGGATGACTCCCATCACCGGCCCGACATCGCCCGCATTCGTGTCCGTATCCCAGCCTGCCATGACGGCGATCGTGATCGTCTTGTCGAAGTCGCCCTCGCCATAAAGTAGCGCCAGGGCGTTGACCGCGTTGTTCGGAAAGACCCGGCGGTTCTTGTCACCTTCCGGCGCCCACTTGGCATCGATCTGCTCATGGGTCTTTTCCCAGTCGTCGGGCCACTGCTTGTGCCATTGCATGACGTCGCGGATGCAGCGGGCGTAGTCGCAGTCCTCGGGGATCACCGCGAGTCCGGCCTCCAGCAGCTTGGTTGGGTCAGACTCGAAGAACGCCTCGGCCGTCAGACCCGCCATGAACATCTCGCCGTACACACCGTCGGTGTGGAAGGCAACCTCGGCATCCATCCTTCCGTACTCGGCAGCCGCTTCGGGATTGCCGGGCAGCATGAAGCCCCAGAATTCCCCTTTCATCTGGCCCCCCATGAACTCGCCCATTTCGTGCTGGCCAGACTCCGGAGGCCTGACACCCTCCCTCATCAGCCTCTCGGCCACCCTGACGGCGCGACCGCAGTTCCGGGCCTCGAAGACCGAGAAGGACGCGAGCCACTGGTCGGCGATGTCCTGGCTCGTGATCTCGGGCCCCTTCTCCTCGATCAGCAGGAGATTCGCCACCTGGTAAAGCGAGTCGTCGTCGGGGCCGAACCCCTCTGGGCCCCAGTTATCGACGGTGTAGTTTTGCCGGCGCCCGCTCTTCTGCGGCGGCAGGGTCTTGATGTAGTCCGTCAACGGCCACTGCCCCAGTTCGGTAAGAAAGGGCTTGAGAATGCGCTTGTGCATGCCCTCGACGCTCATTCCCAGAGCGCCCGCGACCGCCTGGCCGAGCCAGGCGCCATGGACCTTCTCGTAATACTCGTCGGCGGTCAGCGAGCGAGTCGACGGACCCTCCTGGCCATCTCCGCATGCGGCGAGCAGGGCGAGCATCAAGCATGCGGAGACGATTGTCTTCAACAGGTTCATGGTTCTCTCCGTCAGGCGGCTTCGGCCGCTCCAAGTCCAGATATTGCACCACAAGTCGGGACGGTAGTTGGAAACCTCGGCGGCCGGCCGGAAGCGCGATTCGGGCGTTTCCCGCCGGTGGCTGCCGCTATGGTCACCCGTCCGTCTTGCGGGGCTGCGGTTCGATTCCATCCTTCTGCAAGCCGTGGCAGGGCAAATCGTTGCAATGATACCGCAATGGCAGGTCTCTGCGATCAAGAAAATCGGTACCGCTAGAAACTTGCCGAAGCGCCCGGAAAGGCCGGTCGAGACCCTGCGGGTCGTGTCGAGCGACAGGTCCAGCAGCGGCGAGCGCGATTTGCCCGGACTCAGCCCGCATCTGCCGGCAGCTCCGGAGCTCGATAGACAATGATGTTGTGGGCTGGCAATCGATGCTTGGCCTCAACGACGCATCCGTTGCGCTCCACGTGGTTCGACAACTCCCTGATTGTCATCAGCTCCCGATAGCCGAGATTCAATTCGTCCGCGAAAGCGCGATAGAAGAGGCGAACCGCAAGCCGGTTCCGCGGGCAGGAGCAGATCTGTACGCCCCCCGGTTTGAGGAAGGTACGAAACAGCGAGATCAGCGACTCCTTGCCCGTGTCGTCGTAGTGCTCGATCAAGCCCCAGTCGATGCCGACATCGAACTCGCCGCGCGCCCGCACCCGATAGAAATCCTCCCGGGCATACGTGATGCGCTCGGGATTGCGATGGATGTCGATCCAGCGCCGCTTGCGTGACCGCGGCACTCTCACCCGGGAGGACCGAGGCGCCCGCAGGAACCGCTGGTAGGCCATTGGATCGCTGTCGATCAGCAGCACTCTCCCACGGTCGCCGAAGAGCGCCTGCAGGATCGCCGCCTCCCAGCCGATTTCGGCCCCGAAATGGACGATGTCGGGGTTCGGAGGCAACTTCAGCCTGGAGAAGACGCGCAGCTTGCCCTCCAGGTCGAGAATCGCGCTGCGGCGTTGTTGCTGGAACGCCAAGGCAAGCCGCAGCAGGCGTAGGGGAAGGCCGCAATCAACATCTCTGTTGACGTCCCGCCAACTCGTTCCGAGCAAGCGTTCGAAGTTGGCGTTGAAGCGCGACCAGTCCACCTCCCCCGTTTGCTCTGGGTGCTCGACGTTCGCTGGGTCGAAATGGCGCGAGGGCGGGAGCGCGAGGCGCATGGCGGTACAGTAGCACCGAGGTTGGGCCGGTGCCCCCGAAACGATTCGATGTCGGAGCGGTGCGAGCGATCAGCTGGGACGTCGACGGCACCCTCTACTCTGTGCGGCGCGTCGCTTCACGACTCCGGTTCGCGATGCTAGCCGCCTCCTTTCGCGGACGCGCGCGAGAGGCTTGGGAGGCAGCGGCGGAGCTGCGGCGGTTCGGCAGCCAAATGGAACTCGTCCGGGCGCGAGGTGGGAACATCACCCCCGACGACGCGCGCACCGAACGCCGAATCGAGATCGAACGCCGTTGGCTGTCTCCCGCGATCGCAGCCACGGGGCCTCGTCCCGGAGTGGCCGACACGCTTCGCTTCGTCGGCAGCCAGTTGGAATTCCAGGTCGCTCTCTCGGATTTCGAGTGCGGACACAAACTTGCCAGCCTCGGCTTGTCGGATGCCTTCAGCGCGACTTACGCGGGCGAGCGTCTCGGACACCTCAAGCCAAGCCCTGAGCCGTTCAGGCGGGTGCTGCGGGATCTCGGCCTTCCCCCCGAATGCCTGCTTCACATCGGCGACCGTCCGGACACAGACGGGGCGGGCGCGAAAGCAGCGGGTTGCAGCGTCCTGTTGCTGGGCCGGGATTTCAGCTCCTTCACTCAGCTCCGGTCAATGTTTGCGACAGGGCAGCACCCCGGGCGAGCGTCGCCGACCGACCGGTGCGGAGATGGACCATGAACGCCCCCCTAGATCAGATGCGTTAGGCGCTTGCCAGCGATTCAACCGTTTTCGGAGGATTCCCACAAGCGAGGATAGAGCGGCAGGAATTTAAACTGCGAGTCCAGCCCCGCCGCACCACCGTCGGGAAGCCGCGCGCGGAGCGCGGGCAAGTCCAGCCGCTCGAGCCGAACACCGCCCAGCCTCCCGCTTTCCCGCTTGGCGCGATACTCGAGGTTCAATTCGCCCAGAAAGGCATCGAACCGCTCCGCGAGCGCGCGCAGGGGGCCTATGTCCCAAGGGTCCGAATGCACAATGACCAACCGATAGTGCGGCAGGCTGGCAGCGGGTTGCTGGGACGGGAAGCATGTCAGCGCGTAATCGTCGGATAGTTCGGGGAATGCCGTGCGGAGCCGCGCGTACGCCAACAACGCCTGCTCACCAGTCAGCTTTTCCCCCGTGAACGAATATGTCAGGCCACGACGGCGCTCGAATCGAAGATCCGGCAACTTTCCGACAAAACGCTCCACCTTGAACACATCCTCCGTGCAATAGCGCCGCAGGCCATGGCTGTGGCTGACAACCAGTTCGTAGGAGGCACCGAGCGCGAGCTGTTCCGGGGAGAGTAGCCGGCGAGGTTCTCGCGGGGAATCAGGGACAAGGAACTCGTAGTAGATGCCAGGGGCCATGGGCAGGAATGCCAAATCAGCGGCCCTGAAGTCCGGGACCGTCGCGATTGTCTCGGTGGACATGGAGTACATCGGAACCAACCGAAAGCGGCCCGCCGGCAAGTGTTTCGCCAATCGATCGAGGAACGGAACGACATAGCCGCCGGTCCAGCAGATATACACGGATGCGGCCGGGGCCCACACGGTGATCGGAACGCTGGTTCGGCTTGTGGCGATGGCCTCCAATCGCTCGGCATAGCCCCGGGACCCCAAGCGTCGCGTCACGGTGCGGGCAAGCGAACCCACTCGTTCCGGATTGAGCACGCAATCCCGAGCCAGAGCGCTACATCGTTCCCAGTCGGAATCCAACCGGTCCAGAAACGCCGACATGGTGGAGGGATTGGTGCTGTAGAGCACCCCGGGGTTCGAGAGCGCAAGGGTCCATAGGCGCACGGCGGCAACACCGTATGCCTCCACCAAACGACGTAGTTCGGGGCATGCATGCATCCGGTACGGCGCCTGCAGCGTGGTCAAGTAGCTGGGGAGGCGCTTTTCGCTCAGAAGCAAGCCCGTTAGCGATTCGTCCCCTTCCAACGGACCGAACACATACAGGCTGGTTCGGCGCACACCCAGCATCCAAAACACGCGCATGAACGACTCAATGAAGACCCAGCGAACCGTGGCAAGGCGGCGGCGGCAATACACGAGGAGTTTCGGGTCGCCCCCCGTGCCGGATGTGTACACCACGCTGGCCGATCCGGCCGGAGGAGGGTTCCCCCGCAGTCCGACTTGGGGCAGCTCGGTCGTGAGCGGGGTTTCCGGCCGGATCCCCAGCCGCCGTCGAAGCCTCGCACGGGAGTACATGTGACCGCGTGCCCGTATCCGGTGCCGGATTTCGGCGAGAGCTCCAGCCATGCGCAGACAGACTCCGATCAGTGCACGAAGGCAGTCGTTGAGCGTCGCCTGAATCACACCTCCCTCCTTGCCGCCGCAATCATTCCCGCGTACAGATCCCGAATACGATCGATGTCGCCCCGCGAGAGCAGGGCTGGATCGTAGGTGATCGTCAACCAAGTCCGATCGGGACGCGTAACGGCCACGATCATCAGGGCATGGCGCCTGTGCATGGCTCCCAAGACCCCGAGACCCGTCAATCCATCAAAAACGGGATCGCCGTACCCGGGCCATCGCTGCACATGACTGAATGCCGCAGTACCCATGTCAGCCCAAGGACGGTTCAAGTAGCGGCGAACGAGCGGCGCTCCGAACCGCAGCGGCAGACGAGAGAGGACGGTACGCTGAGGCACGACCCACTCGCCACGCTCGCGGGCACGGTCGACCTGGAACCGAACGGCCCGGCACTTGTCCGCCAGGCACGAACCCTCGGAATAGACCCTGCGCACCCGAATGCGGCTGGAGGCATTCCCGAACCCGCTGAAGGGATCACGACGGGTATTGACGGGTAACCAGATGCCGACCTTGCGCCTCCTCGCCCCGTGGACACGATTCCACTCGTGCAAGGTATCCAATGCGGCAACTGCCAGGACATCATTGAATGTGAACCCGGCGGTGGCCCTCGAAATCTCGAGCAGTGGCCCCGCCTCGACCGAGAAGGTGGTCCAGCACCTGTCGCCGGAAAGTTCGCCGGCACGCGTCCACAATGGGTCGCAGCACGCCCATCCGGGATTCCTCTTGGCCCCGGGCGGAGGGTCTGCAATTGTCGGCACGGCGATTTCCCTCGGCTCGGTGCATTCCTCGTCCACGCCGGCGGCAACCCGCAACTGATGGCGGATCCAGGCCAGTCCGCTGAGCAAGTCCGCGGCACAGTGGTGGATCCGTGTCATCAACGATCCTCCGCCCGTTCGGGCGTCGCTGACCCACAACTGGCGCACGGGCGGTTCCTGGACGAGGCGGAACGGAGTCTTGATGAACCGCTCGACATCCCCCACGCACTCCTCGCGCCGCACAGCGCGGATCGCCGGCTCGCTTGCGGCCGGCTCCAAGGGCACCCAGCAGCCGTCGACGACACCGCAGCGGGTAGAAGCGTAGAGGTTGCGCGCGCTCCGCGCGCCACGCTCAAGGGCTTCCGCGCCTGGATCACCCTTGAAGTCGAGGAATACAGCGAAGTCCAGTGGACGTTCGGGGCTGTCCATCAACAGGCAGACTAGATCAAGCGTGCTGAGAGGCAGACTGGACATGCGGGCCTGGGCGCTCGTCGTCGATGCGAATGTCGCGCTGGGGAATCAGTAAAACGGCTCGCTTCGGGTTTCGCTCGACGAACGGCAGTAGTTCGATCCAAGTCAGGTAGGGGCGCATATGGTGCGTCCGGTGCATCGACAAGCCGAAAGAGAGCCAGTACATGAAACGACCGTAGTAGTTATGGGATCGGGATTCGGCGCTTCCCGTAGAGAAGCCCTCGTGCGTCTTGAACGCAAATGGGTACCAGAGCAGGAGAGAGACCAGCACCAGCAAGGGAAGCATGCCGGAGACCAGCCTGAATGTGCCGACGGAGAGCAGGATCGGAAAGTATACGAGTGCGATGCCGAGATAGTTCAGGATCAATTCACGAAGATGGGTGCTGTTGACGCTATCGCGGTCTCGCAGCCAGAAGAACCAGTGGTGCGGCATCGCGATCGCCCGGATCGGGAGTTCCCATTCTCGATTCGCGCCCGGCTTGATGAAATGATCGGGATCCTGCTGTTCCAAATTCGTGTGCCGGTGGTGCAGGAGGTGTGTCCTCCGGAAGTTCGTGAACGGCACCATGCTCGGGACCAATGCGAGGCGCCCCCACCAGAGGTTTGCCGAGCGGGTCCGCCCCAGTAGCCCGTGAGAGCCCTCATGCGCCATCACCGTGCCGACAAAGGCCAGGTAAGAGCGAACAAGCAGATCGATCGCGTAGGACCAGCCGTTCGCCGGCGTGAAGAACAGGCCGCCCAAGCTGCCCGCGACAACCACGCAGATCACGCACCTGCTGACTAGCTGCGCACGTCTTCTCTGAGAGAGTGTCTCGCCGGAATTCCGGATCCGGGTCCGTCCGGATTGATCAATAGCGTTCATATCATTACCAAGAAATCTGACGCGCCAACCAATTCTGGGTTTCAACCGAAAACGGACGTCCCGCAAGTTGACAAGAAACCTTGCGATCCGCCCGATCCGCCACTGCTCCACAAAGGCGTTTGACCTCAGTATAGGGGGCGTTTGAGATTTCCTTTTCAAATCGGGACAGAGGGTGGAAAGCACCCCAGGGTTCGGCCGTCGCCAACGGCAGGCGGAGTCGGGAAGAGCTTGGGAACGATCCGCAGGCGTCCTTGGCCGCTGTCGCTCCTGCTGGCGCTCGAGGCCGGGATCGGCTTGGACCCGGAGCAGCTGCTGTCCGAAATCACGTACCGGGGGCACCGCGCGAACGCGTCAGAACTCTGCTCGCTGTTTCCGGGGCTTCAGCCGGCGCAGCTACCGGACGGCATGGGCTGGGCGGTCCAGGACGTGCGAATCTCGACACACAAGGGAACCCAAATGGACGCTCCGTAGTATTACCACCCCACGATGGACGGTGGTGTCCCTGCGCTCCCGGTCGACGAGATTCTGCTCGAGTGGTGCTACCAGCCCGGCGTCAAGCTAGACTTCCGACACTTCGACGACAGCTACGTTGTGAAATGGCGGATTGGCTCGTCGAAAGGTGAGTTGATGGTCGGGTTCTCGATGACAACTTGGCTCATACCGGCGTGCCCCCGGAGTGCGTAAGCTCTTGCAAGGTGTTGAGTCCATCAATCCAATGAGATTCGGGAATTGCGCAAGACGATGCCCCTGTGGATCGCGAGCATCGTTTCGATGAGTCCGCCAGACTATTCCTCCGCTCGGTCGTTCCGCTCATGCGCCGTCCCATGGGTTGAAGATTTCGATTCCCATATCCTCGAAGTCCCGAACGTTGCGCGTCACCACTGCCATCCCGTGCGCCCGAGCAATTGCCGCGATCTGGCAGTCCGCCGGTGCAACGGTCCGTCCTCTGGACCGGCGCTCGGCGGCGAGATTCGCATAAGCACGCGCCGCCCCGCTATCAAACGGCAATAGGCGGTTCTCGAAGGCAGCGTGCAGCATCGTCTCGATATCCGAGACGAGCGTTTCACGGCGCCGGCCCGCCGGCATGATCGCGGCTCCTTAGCGCAATTCGGAGTCGCCAACCGCCGAGAAGAACAGGTCCTTGACGGGGTGACCAGCAATCCACGCCTCGGCTGCGGGGTCCGGCGACGCGCGCATCAACTCGGATACGACATTGGTATCCAAAAGAATCATGGCCGTCCCCTCAATCGAAGGACGGCGGCTCGCGGCCTGCATCGCGCGGTGGCAACTCCAGATCCACCCCCTTGGACGGCCCAAAGTGCTGGCGGATGATGTCTGCGAGGTTATGGGAACTCGGCCTGCATCCGACCGCATCGCGGAGGATCAAGCGCGCCTCCTCTTCCATGGAACGGCCGTAGCCCGCCGCACGTACGCGCAGCATGGACTTCACGTCGCCGTCGAGATTGCGGATGGTGATGCTTGCCATCGTTATATCTCCGTTGCTACAAGCCTATGGGATGATTGCGCTGCAATCGAGGTCGATTCCTCTGCATCCATCCGAAATGCGTTAATCGCCGGTATTTTCATCGGGATAGGCATAGTCGCTGGCCAGAGATCGCAGCCACCGGGGTGGTCCGGTGCGGCCAGTGACCACATCGGGGCCGAAACCATCTAGCAAACAGCAACAGGGGAGCAAGCCACTATCGTGTCGAGAGGCGATTCTGGCTGCACCCGGACCCTTTTGCCTGATGTGCGCTCCCCGATCGGGACGAAGGTTCCTCCCTCCACGATAGAGATGCCCCCAATGCCGGTCTACCCGACGCTCGGGCTCTCTTCTACACATCCCCTGGTGGTGCTGGTGCATGCCAGCTCCCGCCTCGGCGCCACGCTTGACTGGAGTGAAGGCCGGACATTGGCCAGCGACGGGCAGCGATTCGCCATGCCCCGTGAAGTCCTGCAACAAACCTGCAGCACACAATTCAGTGACTCTGCCTTGAAGTCTTACTCTTTCATTGTCAGCACGGCGCGAAGGTGGGGTCTTGAAACGATTTGTATTGCTACGCCGCCAGGAGGTCTACGACCGCGCCAGCCAGTTCGACCGGACTGCCGTGATACCTTGCAACACATGAAGTCACTATGGATCCTCCTTGCGTGCCTGCTGCCGGCGACCGCTGCCGCCAAACCGCCAAACATCGTTTTCGTCATGGCTGACGACCTAGGCTACGGGCACCTGGGTTCGTACGGCCAAACCAAGATCAAGACGCCAAACATCGATCGCCTCGCCGCAGAAGGCATGCGATTCACGCAGGCTTATGCGGGATCGACGGTCTGTGCTCCCTCGCGGAGCGTCCTGCTGACCGGGCTACACGGAGGGCACACCCCGGTACGGGGCAATCTCGGCGACGCGCATCTGCAGGATTCGGATGTGACGCTGGCGGAGACCTTGAAGTCGGCGGGCTACGCGACGGGGGCCTATGGCAAGTGGGGCCTGGGACTCTCGGACAGTCCGGGACATCCCTTGCGGCAGGGCTTCGACGACTTCCTGGGATATCTACATCAGGTACACGCACACTTCTTCTATCCGTTCTGGCTGACTCTCAACCACGGTCGGATGAACTTGCCCCTCAACGAGAACGGCGGCAGGGGACAGTACTCGCATGACGTGCTGTTCGAGCGAGCCCTCGAATTTGTCCGCAAGCATCGCGACGGGCCGTTCTTCTGCTACCTGCCGGTGACGATCCCTCACGTCGAGCTGGCAGTTCCGGCCGATTCGCTGGCGGAATATCTCGGCCAGTTCCCCGAAGTGGGCGGAGGGCAGGAACGTCGGATCGGCTACATCGTCTCGCCGAACCCGAGAGCAACATACGCGGCAATGGTGTCGCGTCTAGACCGCGACGTCGGCCGGATGCTGGATCTGCTCGAGAGCCTTGGCATCGACGAAGAGACCGTCGTGATCTTCAACTCGGACAACGGCGCGCAATCCCGTTTCGACGTGAGCGAGAACTTCTTCGGAGCCTCGGGGGGCTTGCGCGGATACAAGGGATCGATGTATGAAGGCGGGCTGAGGGTACCTCAAATCGTGAGATGGCCGGGCAGGGCGAAAGCCGGGACGGTCAGTAATCACGTGACCTACTTCCCGGACATGATGCCGACATTCGCAGAACTTGCCGGGGTCGACCCGCCTCCCACGGATGGGATCTCCATCGTCCCCACGCTGACCGGGGACGCAACGCAGCGCGAGCATGACTGGCTCTACTGGGAAGTCGTGTCCGGAGGCAACGAGTTGCGGGCACAGGCCGCGCGCAACGGGCAATGGAAGTTCGTTCGCAGTCCGGTGGATGGCCCCGTGGAACTGTACGACCTTGACGCGGACGAGACCGAGACAACCGACTTGGCTTCCTCGCGCCCGGACCTTGTCAAGACCTTCGAGCGCTGGGTCCGCGAGAATCGAACCGAACCGCCGGATCAGCCAGCGCGCTCGGCCGTCAACTATAGGGACTACGTCCAACTGGCACCGGGTGAGCCAGCAGACCGGGCCGAGCTAGGCATGCGGAACGGCCCGAGAGAGTGAGGTTGGGCCAGGGAGGCAGAGGCGCTTGACGGAGTTTGCGGTGCGGTTGCATGCCTTGGACCCTTTACCGGACAACAGCGAGCGCGAGGAGCTACTGCGCGTCGTAGCGGTTCGTCCGCCAGCCCTTCCAGATTCTCCGAGGTCTCCGATCGCGCGCATCGGCTGGGTTGGGCGCGAACGAGGAGATGGGTGTTGATCTTGGACATTGCACGTCCCGCACCATGCACCCGGCGGTGGTGTCGTCCACGAGACCATCCGTAACCGCGGGCAGGCGCTGGAGCAGTGTTGCGCCTATCCGTGACTGCCGCAGATTGGCACCACACCGGAGTGTCCCCAATCAGACCGCATGACGCGATGTGGCCGAACTCGTGGGACATCCGGGCTGAAGAGAGCCGCCCGTGATCAGACCGCCACACAGACGGACAATGAGCCCTGGAACCGCGAGGCGAGGGTGGATGGATGGCTTCGGACTCGACAAGGAGACGCGTGTAAGATTGCCCAATAAACGACACGTCCACTGGCGTCGGAACGAGCCCTTGCAACGTGCCAAATCCTGGGACGAAGTTCGAGTGGCATGACGACAAGAACCTAACCATGGTCAGAAAGCACGGAATCCGTTTCGAGGATGCAACGCGCATCTTTGAGCCGGATGGACTGGTCCTAAGGGGGGAACCGGAGAAGAGGATCGCTGAACAACGATCGGTCTGCTGGAAGGCAGAGTGATCACAGTCGTCTTCACCGAGCGTGCAGGGCGAAGACGCCTCATTTCGGCCCGACCGGCCCGCCGAAGCGAACGACGCACCTACAATCGGAGCAGGTCAACGATCCAGATGGGCATGCGAGCACCCAAGCCTACATGGGACGAGTCCAAGCAGGTCCCCGATGAGGAGATCGATTTCAGTGATATTCCCGACACAGAGCCGTGGGAATGGAAATACGCGCGCCCGATGAGTCACCCTGAAGCGTTCTCGAAGGAACTGAGCGAGGCCTACGATGCGGAATGGCGCGCGCGCAAGCGACGGGGACGGGGACGAGAAGACAAAGCCAACAAACTCAGTAACTGCTCAGGCCCCTTCGACTACTTATCTTCTCGCCTAGCATCCCGCGGATCAAGGCTTGCGCTGGTTTCCGGCCAGCTTTCGAATGGTTGTTCGTGTCGGGAACCTGTCGCGGGCCGGAAACGGTCCTGACCGGCAATCGGCTGCCTTGCGGACCCAGCCGGGTGTCGACTTGCCACTCAGAGCAACTTCTCAGGCGTCTTCAGTGGGGGTCGGGCCATAGTGTTGAGTGAGCGTGTCGACAGCGTGCCCGGCGAGCGCGATTTGAATGGCGACGAGAGGATTGTAGCCGAGCGCGGCCATCGACTGCAGGTAGCTGGAGATGCGGGCATAGGCCTCGCCGTAGGCTTGCGTTCGAAAGCAGCCCGAGACTTTGATCTTCACCTTAGCCATGCGCAGTCCGCGCTCTCCGGCATTGTTGGTGAAACTCACCTTCGGATCGTGTAGGAAGCGCAGCACGGAGGCCTCGTGCTTGGCGAGCCGCTCGTGCAGGTTGTGGGCATCGGATTTGGCAAGCCGCCCGCGTTGGCCCTTGGTGCGCGGCGGGATCGCGGGCAATTCCTTGGCACCTTGGGTCAGGATGGTGCGGTAGCGCTTGCGCAAGGCCTTGCAGGCGGCTGCGCTCAAGACCTTGGCCTGGCTGCGATTGACTTTGTGGCAGGCCTCTTGCAGCAGGGCTTTCAGCAGGCGCGCCCAGCGGTACTTGTTGGACTCGACAACGAAGGTCAGTTCGCGGACCAAATGCGCATTGCATAGAGCGTGCGTGCATTGCTCGTAGCTGAGGTACGAGGCCCAGCAGTCGTGCACCAAGGTGCCGCGAAAGCGGGGGATCAGGCCGATCGCCTCGATCGCTGCCTTGCCGCGCCGGCGATGCAGGAACTTGACCGTCAGCGACCCATCGGTGAGGATATGCAGCCAATGGTTCTTGCCGTCCACGCGCAGGCCGGTTTCGTCGGCATGCAAGGCCGGCGAGGCCAGCAGGTGGGCGCTGGCGGCGGCTTCCCAAGCTTGCAGGGACTCATGTAGGCGGCGGATGTAGCCCAGGCAGGTGGCCTCGGACAAGCGCAGGCCGGAGACCGCCTTGACCAGCTCGACGGTGCGCCGCAGGGAGAGCATATGGGCCACCAACAGGTTGATGATGAAAGCCTGCAAGCCGCTGCCATACTGCACCGGCCCGGGCATGTTGGCGGGGAAGGCTGCCTTGCTGCGGGCCTGGCAGTCGGGGCATTGCTTGACCTCGGCCTCGACACGCTGCTCGATGACCTGAAACACGATGTCGTACAGGATGCGGCGTTCCCGGTGCAGCGCAGCGACAGCCGACAGATCGCCGCCACAGCTGTCGCAGGCCTCGACGGTGAGCGTTTCCTCAAGGGTGACTTTCTGCAGATTGGGGCTGGTCAGCTCGTTGGGCTTGGCTGGCTTGCGGCCCGGCTTGGCGCGCTGCGCGGTGGCGTCCTCCGCGTCCATCTGCGAGGGCGGAAGGCTGGAGTTGCGGCTGGTCTTGCGGGTGGTCTTTTCGAGCAAGACCGCCAGCAGCAGGGTCAGCAAGGGCATCAGGACGCGGAACACGGCGTCGGCTTCGGGCGACACTTTGCCGCTCTTGCGCAGATCCTCGATCTGCTCCTTGGCGGCCTGCAGTTCCTCGCGCAGGTACTGGTCGTTGACGGTCGGCATCACTCGGCCTCGACCGCCAGCAGGGCGGCCAGCACCGCCAGCCGCTCGCCCGGCGGCATGGCCGCATAGCGCTTGCCCCAGCTGGCGGCCTTGCGCTGGATGCACTGGCGCTGCGTGAAGTTCTGGCCGGCATAGCGGTGCCAGTGCACGTGGCGCCCCGGCGCGAAGTTGCACCAGACCTTCTCGGTCACCACCCCGGCCTGGTTCATCACCTGCAGCGACAGGCTGTGCCAGTCCGGCAGGGCCCGCTCGTAGAGCTCGCAGGGGTAGCCGGAGAGCATCACCGCGCAGGGCAGGCTCTTGAGCAACGCCAGCAGTGCTTCGTGATCGGCCTGCGTGTAGTCGTAGCGGTAGCGACGCTGCGACTTGCGCGTGCGCTGCAGATAGGGCGGGTCGGAGTAGACCAGCTCGTCGCCGGCAAACGGGAACTCGGACAGGAAGCGGTGGCAGCAGCCGTGCACCAGTTCCACCTCGTAGGGGCCGCGAAACGCCCGGATCGAGCGGGCGTTGCGATCGATGCCAATGTTGCGCAGGGCGGGCGGCTTGCGCTGCATGATCGCGCCGCCGCCGAGATGCGTCTCAATATAGGTGGCATGCGGCGGCATGGCCGCGATCAGCGCTTGGCACAGACCCGAGGTCGCCTTCGATCCGTACCATGCACCCATCGCCGCGGCCACTCCAGAAGGAGTCCTTACTCAGCAGCATAGGCGCTCCCAGCGCGGTTGTCAAGCGGACCATCCGCTGGGTCTGAAATACCGCTGATCGCCGGTCAGGACGGTTCCCGACACGAACCACAGTTCGCAACCTGGCCGGACCCAAGCGCAAGCATTGATCCGCGTGCCGTCAGGCGAAAAGACAAGTAATCAAGAAGGGGCCTGAGCAGTTACCAAACTCAATGACTAAATTGGTGCCGGCCTATTGAACGGGCATTCGGACATGAGCGCTATCGCGCACGGTTAGGACTGGTGCGTCGATTGATCGGGGCTACTGGCAGCCTGACGATTCGATGGCGAAGGAAACGCGGCACGCGGATGACGTGCCAATGTGACTATTCGTGCGCCGCCCTACTGGAGCAGTCTTCCGCAGCTCTTTGAGCATCCCCTCCAAGCCAACCTCTTCTTTCACTCAAGCAAAGCGAATCATCCGAGCCGCCTTGGTTGACCTGTCCCAACCGGTCCTTCGGCGGCTGCGCTAGGCTGAACGGACCGGCATCCAGAGGCTCGAGTTGAATCGAACTGATAGTGAAGACCTTGAAAGCGTCGGGGGCGCTGCCTCAAATCGGGAATTCAACCGTGACCCAGCCAATGAACCCGACGCAACTGATTGCGCCGGTCAGGCGGGCGCAACGACTGGCACTACACCGCCGAAGGCAAGTCGACCTGGTCCCCGGAACCGCTCCGCCTGGGGCCGGCTCCTCGGGACATTCCAGTGCGAACCGGGAGTGTTCGAGGAGATTGCGGAGGATCCAGGCGCAACCCGCCAGGCCCTGTCGGTGGTCGTGATCGCGCTCCTTGCGGCAACGGCAGGACGGGCCGCCGACATCGATTGGGATTCCTGGCAGGCGCTGCCAATGCTCCTGCTCTTCACCATATCCGGGTTCGCCGCGTGGCCGATCGGTGCCGCCATCTGCAGCGTTATGTCGCGATGGTTCTCGGTGGATTCCCCAAGATTCTCGTTCTGGCTCCGGGCCGTGGGCTTTGTCCAGGCTCCGCTTGCCTTCGGCGTGATTCCGGTCGCTGGATCCTTAGTGGGTTGGGTCTACTGCCTGGTGCTGCAGGTCGTCGCAGTGAAGAGACTGGCACGAGTCTCAACTGGGATTGCGATCCTTGTGGGTCTGGTCGCCTTTCTCGGGCCCGGACTCTTCGCTGCCTTGGTGTCTGCGTTCGCCATCTCGTTCATTGCGCTGGTTACGAGTGTGTTAAACCTGCCGCACTGACCTTGCGAGCTGACGAATCGAATAGGGCAGCAATTGGCTTCTGCCGGAGCGGCGCCGGATTCCGAGCGCCACGCTCGGTTGGCCGGCTACCTTCCCGAAGGTGCTCGAAACGATACGATCACCTCGCAAGGAGAGTCAATGGTTCGGCGCAAGCAAGAGTGGCCGCCCGCCTTGTGAGTGTAGACCTCCGAGCCGTGGCCGAAGCGGCGGGACGAATAGAACATCGATTCGAGTCATCGTAAGCTCCGGCGGGCAGGAGCCGACGGACTGCGAGGAGAGGTGAGCCGGGGACAAGCAACAGCTACTCAGGCCGTTTGATGTGCCCAAACAGATTCCCGCCGTACTTGCCTCCCGACCACATCCCGGCATAGGAATCGCGATAGAAAAGCACTCGGGCGGTATACGACCCGAGTCCGGGAAGGCCAAGGTCGGTCAAGCTCACCATCGGCGTGTCGCCAGCCCAAAGCAGCTTGACCGGGACCGGAAGCGTGACGTCGCGCTCCCCGTACTGGATGCGGGCGTGGAATGTCCAGATATCGCCAGCCCGCTTGACGACCTTTTCGATCTCATAGCGCTCGCTCCGCAACCTCAGACCTTCCTCGCCGTCAGCTGGCGCGCTCGGCTCCCCACCCTGCCGAACCAGCGTGAAGTGACCGTCCAAGACGGCACCGCGCATCGAATCCTCGAATGCCTTCTCACGTGCTTGCTGCTCATCAGGGGTGGCCGTGTCCGCCGAACAGCCCAGCAACACGAGGGGGAGAAGAATCGCGAATCGCACGACACCTACTGTAGTGGAATCAACCCGGGCGAATCCAGCGAGGCTGGGGCTAACGGCCTCGTGGAATGCCACTGCGGAGCGCGCTCCGGGGCAGGTTGCAAGTTTCCGCCCAACGCATGCCCAAGGCCAATTCCTTGATACCTGACTCTAGGAGCATCCACTCGCGTGCCGAGTTCTAGGCACGAGCGTCCGGAATCCTCCCGCTCAATCGCATCCAGACCTCGAATTCCTGAATGCCAATGCGTTACTATTCAATTGGCGTCACTCGGAGACAGGAATGACTGGAATCCCTTACCACGACCGTCGGCAGTTCCTTAAGGGCACGAGCTATGCCTTGGCGCTTCCGCTGCTGCCATCGTTGCCGGGCGCCCTTCGCGCCGCGCCGACAAGTCCGGCTGCCAAAGCGAAGCGCCTAGTCTGCGTGGGCACGCAACTCGGTTTCTACAAGCCGGAATTCTTCGCGAGTAATGAGAAGGCGAGATTGATAAGGCCGGTGGAGGATGCAGGCCTGGCCGGCGCTTTCACCACGATTTCGGGCCTGGATCACAAGGGACCGACCGGAAACGGCCACCAGCTGGTCTACACGCTGTACACCGGACATGTCGTTCCCAGCGTTTCACTCGACCAATTCGTCGCGCCAACCCTCGGAGGCGACACACGATACGAGTCGCTGCAGCTGTGCTGCGGAGAGGCTCAGGCAAAGGCTTCGCTGTCGTTCACGCCATCAGGTGTCCCAATTCCCGTGACGTTGCGCCCCAGCGCATTGTTCGCCCGAGTGTTCGGTGCCGGCTCCCTGGAACTGCAGCGACAGACCTACCTGATCGAGTCTGGAAGGAGCTTGCTGGACGACCTGACCGGGGAGGCGGGAATCGTCAGCGGGCGCGCTAACGCCGAGGACCGGCGGAAGCTCGACGAGTACTTCACATCCATTCGGGCCGTGGAAGGCAGGCTGGTGCGCCGCCGAGACTGGCTGGACAAGCCATACCCGACGCCACCAGAGGCCCTGGAACTTCCCGAAGAGGAAAACGTCGATGGATCGTTCCTGCTCGACAACGAAGACTTGATGTGGGACCTGATGGCCCTGGCCATCAAGAACGACTCCACGCGGGTCATCTCGTTGACGATTCCGATTACCGATCGGGCGCTGTTCATTGACGGTCGGTTCATGAGCGAGGGATATCACCGCCTCTCCCACCATGGGAAGAAGGAGGAAAAGATCGACGGGCTGCTGACAATCGAGGAACGCCACATGATGGGAGCGGCCCGATTCCTGAAGGCCCTGCACGACACGCCGGATGTTGATGGCGGAACACTGCTGGACTCGACCATCACCCTGATCGGCAGCGCCATGGGAGATGCGGCCGCCCACCGGCGCACGAACTACCCGTTGTTCGTCGCCGGCGGAGGCTTCAAGCACAAGCGGCACCTGTCATGCGGAGATGGGCCGGTCACGAACACGATGGCCTGCGATCTCTATGTCACTGTGCTGCAGCAACTTGGCTTCGACGTGGGCAAGTTCAGCACGAGCGAATCCGACCTCAACAGCGTCCTCACATGAGGGTGGCGGGCAGGATCCGGCTCACAGCTGGCGTGGCTGTCCTTGCAGCGGGGCTCCCTGCGAACGCCGTGGACCCCTTCCGCACGGAGTTCACGGCCAAGTTCTGCGCCACGTGTCACGGCGGAGAGGACCCGCAGGGCGGGTTCAGGGCCGACATCGGTCCGCACCAAGCCACCGATGCGAAATCGCGCCGCCAATGGAAGATCGCGGGCGAGTACGTCTCGAAAGGGGTCATGCCTCCGGTGGGCGCCGCGCAGCCGTCGCAGGCCAGGCGGGAGCGGTTCTATGACAGTGTTTTCGACGGACTGGCTGAGGCGGAGAGCACCCACTCGGGCAATGCCGTCGTACGCCGCCTGAACCGGATCGAATATCTCAACACATTGCGGGACCTGTTCCAGATCCGGGAAATCCGGCTACCGGTGACGTTCCCCGACGACAGCCCCGGCCAGCGATTCGACACGATGGCGGAGGACACGTACCTGACGCCGGGCCATCTGGATGCGTTTCACGAGGTCGCTATCGACATCGCAGACCGCATGGTGCCCCTCCCAAGCGTGCAGCCACGGCACGTCGAGGCGGAGCGACAGTCGATCGGCTCGGATCCGTCAAGGACGCCAAGGCACTGGGTCAGGGAGGGAGACGACTCGGGACTCTACTTCACCGGAATCAACATCGCCGGATGGTCCGGCGGCCTGTGGGTCAAGGCGTTCGTGGCCCATGCCTCTGGCATCTACCGTGTTCGCCTCAAGGTCAGTGCCGAAGCCGAGACGGGAGCGGACGGCAAGCCCCTGCGCCTTGGCTTCTACGCATTCAATCCCGCTGACTACGACTTGCCGAAACGCGCGCTACGGATTGACTTGCCTCGGGTGGGATTCGTTGAGGTCACCAATCGTGAGCCCGGGATCGTGGAGACGGACATCCTTCTCGAGAAAGGCGAGACGGTCCACTTCTACTGCGAGAACCGCTTGCGGCGGGAGTACCCGACCGCCCTTGTTCGCGAGCCGGGCTATGTAGACGGCCTGCGGAGGCTGCTGGCCGCCTATCTGGACGAGGCCCGAGCCTCGCCCGAACCGACTATCCGATTCGAGCGGGTGGAGATCACGGGCCCGGTCGGCCCGTTGCCCAGGCAGGTGCAATTCCTCGGAGACGGCAAGCCCACGCGGGACCGGGCCTACATCGAGTCGATTCTCCTGCCCGTGGCAGAGCGCGCCTTCCGCCGGCCCCTGACGGACGGAGAGAGCGACAATCTGATCTCGAGCGTCCTGGACCATCTGGAGAGTTCCGGATCCGCAGCCTACGGCATTCACTACGGCATCCGCAGAATCCTGCTGTCACCGCAATTTCTCTACCGCGAAACCGGCAACGGCGATCTAGGCGACTACGGACTCGCGAGCCGCCTCTCGTACTTCCTGTGGAGCAGCATGCCGGACTCCGACTTGCTGCAGGCCGCCGGCAGGGGGCAGCTGTCGGAAGACGGTCATGTCTCCGCCCAGGTCCGGCGCATGGTGCGGGACCCGAAAGCGCAGCAGTTCGTTCGGCACTTCTCCGGCCAGTGGCTGGGGGGACGCAAAGCGGCTTCGGTCATGGTGTGCGACGTTCGCCATGTCTGGAGCGAGCTGATCCGCCACGGAATCGTGCGATCGACGGAGATGTTCTTCAACGAGATTCTCCAGGACAATCGCTCGATTCGAGATTTCATCGACTCGGACTTCACGTATGCGAACGAGCCGATGCGGATCGCCTGGGGGATTCCCGGCAGCGAGGTCGGCTTGCGCCTGCTGGAAGCCGACCAAAGACAAAGCCTTCTTTGGCCGGAGCCCCAGCGACTGGACCTGACGGCGCTCGGACCGGAAGTGCCAACTCACGTGGGCACGAGAGGTGGAGTGCTTGGACTGTCCGCAGTCTTTGCCGCCACCGGCGATGGCGTGGAGTCCTCGCCGATCCTGCGTGGGGTCTGGGTGCTGGAGAACCTCTTCGGAACACCTCCGCCACCTCCGCCGAGCGATGTCCCCGCCTTGGTCTCGGACGTCTCGCAAGCAAAGACGGTGCGCGAGCTTCTAGCGGCCCACCAGAGTGTCGAGTCCTGCGCGGTATGCCATGCGGAGATCGACCCGATCGGCTTGGCCCTGGAGAATTATGACGCGGTCGGAGGATGGCGGACCGAGTACTACCAGGAAGATGACTCAAGTGCACCCGCGAGGCCGGTTGAGACGGCCGGCGAGATGCCGGACGGAACGCGGCTCGGGAGCGCGCAAGACATCAAGGACTATCTCATGGAGCGGCCTGACCAATTCACCCGAACGCTCGCGACGCTCCTGCTCGAATACGGAACCGGTCGGGAACTGACCTCGACGGACGAGCTGGCCATAGACGAAATTGTGGCCGCCGAGCCGACAGGCGGGTACGGCTTCCAAGATCTGATTGCGCGGTTGGTCGCCAGCGAAGCGTTCTCGCAGAAGTAGCATGCCGTCCTGCGACGAAACTACCGGTTTCGAGTGGCGCAGTTTCAGACCGCACCATGCACGTTGTGCCGGGTCCATCGAGCCACCTAGGACGGGATTGCGCGATGTTACACTGAGCCCGGCCTGGCGCCCTCCTTCGGATTGAATTAGCTCTGAGTGAGCCGAAGGACTGGTTCACGTGTCGTTTCCCGAGCAACACCCCACTCGGACATCGCTGGACGCCTCAGTCGAGCGAATTGTCGATTGGACCGATAGGCTGCTCGTTGACCAAGCTGTTCTCGCCTGCGTGATTGGCACCTTGTTCGCGAGCAATCTAATCTCCCTGCTCGCTTGGGCCTCCCTCGATGTCGTGTCTCGGTTCACGGGTGTGTTTTGTAACGTCATCATCGGAGTGGGCTTGATCGTGTTCTTGCCACTGCGCTTGGGACTTCAGCGCAAAGCCACAGACATAAGGCGGCTGGATCATCGATCCTGGACCGAGGGTGAGTTGATAGATCTCAATACGCTTTTGGCTCGCATTGAAACAGTCTCCCGGGTGCTGGGTGCAATCCTCCCGGCCGGAATCATTGGATCTCCCTGGCTACGGCTCTGGCTGCTATCTCTGTTTGACGAATTCAGCACGTTGAGACTTCTTGTCATTGTTACTGTGATGATTCTCATGTTCGCTGTCTTGGTCTATTCGAGCTACGGGCATCCGACTCCGAAGGACCTTCGAGTGGAGGTTCAGGATTTGCTTCGGAACCATCGTGGAGTCCCCGCCATCTTGGTGGATCGTTGATCTTCGCAGCGGATCAACCCAGGACTTGCCGTTGCTGCGCGCCAAGAAGTAGCGGGTCCTCCCGCACCGCGAGTATTCGACGATCGTGGACTGCAATGACTCGCCCGCGTCGTCTTCCAATCTCCGCCCACAAGAAGCGCACGGACCGGAGTAGGGCATAGCTGGTTGTAGGGTTGACGCCGAGACCAAGGAGAGCTTGGACGGTAGCGACTGGGATTCTACTGGCGGTCAAGAAGTCGCGATGCCACCTTCGAGCCCTTCCACTGGAACGACTCAGTCAACTTGTCCCCTACATTCCCCGAACGTACGGGCCTCCGACACTGTCTCGTAGTTCGTCGCACCGCGCCCTGAGTGCCGCCAGAGTTCCTGAGTGCGAGGGGTCACCCGCCAGATTGGTCACCTCGTTGGGATCCGTTTCCAGGTCGAAGAGCTGCTCGTAGACAGGATTGCGCTCGAAATACCGAACGTACTTCTGCGTCTCGGTGCGCACGCCCTCACTCTTCGGGATCGTCTCCCGCTCGTAGAGGTGTTCATAGAAGAAGTCGGTGCGCCAGTCAACGGTCTCCCCCCGAAGCAGGGGCACGAGGCTCGTTCCTCGCATCTGCCGGGGCACATCAACACCTGCGAGATCGAGCATCGTGACCGGGCAATCGAAGCTGAGCGCCATCTCGTCCACGGTGACGCCGTGCCGGCTAGCCGGGAGCCGTGGGTCGGCAATGATCAGCGGCTTGCGGATTGAGCCCTCGTACATCAGCCAGATCCCGGTCAAGCCATGCTCCCCGGTCATGATTCCGTTGTCCCCGGTGAAGATCACCACCGTGTTGCCGGCGAGGCCTCGGCTGGCCGTTTCGTCGACGATGCGTCCCACCTGCTCGTCCACTCCCGTGATGAGCCGGTACATGCCTTTCATCATCCGCTGGTACTTTTCCGGCGTGTCGAACCGGCGGAACCACCTCTGCCGACTCATCGAGACCTGGATGAATCCCGGGAGTTGATGGAAGTACTCGTCGCCGGGAATCGGCGGCTGGGGAATGACATCGTCCTGGTAGAGGTCTTCGTAGCGCTTGTCGAACACGTACTGGTCGATGTTGTCGTCCTCCGGATGCGGCGCGCTGAAGCTCACCGACAGGCAAAACGGCTGGTCCGACGGATTCGTCCGAATGAACTCGACGGCGTCGTCTCCGTTGATCGTCGTGATGTGCTTGACCTTGCCGTCGGCGGCCGGGCGGTAGTACGGATTGCGCGTGGAACTGGCGATGCGTCGACGGTAGAAGTCGAACATGCGATCTGGAGCGCGTGGGTCCACCTCCACGCCGAGCTTTCCGACGAACCCGGTGCGGTAGCCGGCACGCCTGAGGAGGGCCGGGTAGCTCCGGTCCATCCGCTGGACGGTCATCGGCGGCATCGTGAACGTGTAGCCGTGCTCCCGCCGGAACTCACCGGTCAGGATGCTGGCCCGCGTCGCGGCGCAGATGGATGTGGTGCAGAAGGAGTTGGTGAACCTCGCGCCGCGCGCGGCGAGCGCGTCGATATGGGGAGTCCGGATGATTTCGTTGCCGGCGCAGCCGAGCATGTCCCAGCGATGGTTGTCGGTCATCAGGAAGACAATGTTCGGAGTCCCCCCATCGGCCTGTTCCGACGAGAGGGATGTTGCGGCCAGGCCCCCGCCCGAGGCGCTGAGAAACTGCCGTCGGTCGATCGGGCGGTTCGTCACGGGGCACATTCCTCACGGGCAACGATAACGCAATCCCGACGAGGGTGCGGGTCGCCAACCGTTCTCTCGAGTGTGCAGGGCCTGCCGTCTATGCCATTGGCAAGGATTCTCGATGTAGCCACGCGCCTGTCAAGCCAACCCGCATGCGAGCGAGGGAAGCGGCAGGCTATTCCAGGCTGAAGGCGACGAATTCGTCACCCGACTTCTTGCCACCCGTGCCGATCTCGCGGCCTCCGCCGCCGGCCGCGATCACAACGTATTGCTTCCCGTCGACCGCATAGGTGCACGGGGTCGCGTAACCGCCGGCCGAGAGCTGGTGCTCGAAGAGAATCTTTCCCGAATCGGTGTCGAAGGCTCGGAATTTCTCGTCCTGCGTGGCCCCGAGGAAGAGCAACCCACCCTTGGTGACAATTGAACCTCCCACGTTGAATGTGCCGGTCCCTTCGATACCCCTGGCCTTGAGCTCGGCATATTCCCCAATCGGCCGTCTCCAGCGGTAGTCGCCCGTGGACAGGTCCAGGCACAGCAATTCGCCCCACGGCGGGCGGGCGGCCGAGTAACCCTCCTTGTCCATGAAGAACGGATAGCCGGTGTGCAGAAACGGGTAACCGACTCCTTCGGGCGCATCGATCAGAGTGAAGTATTTCGGCCAGTTGTTGGCGTTGATGAACATCAGTCCGGCCTCCGGATCGTGGCTGGCACCGCCCCAGATCGTGCCGCCTACCGTCCCCGGGTTATACACCGTCCCTCCCCTGCTAGGCGGAGTGTAGAGCATGCCACTACGCAGGTCCTTGAGACGGCTCTTGATGTATGCCCGCGACTCTTCGGAAATGTTCGTGATGGTTGCGTCGTCCCCGAACCCCTGCCGCGCGAATGGTGACGGCTTGGTCGGAAACGGCTGTGTCGGGTAGACATGCTCGCCCTCAACATCGGATTCCGGCACGGGGCGCTCCTCGATCTCCCAGACTGGCTCGCCTGTTTCGCGATGAAAGATGTACCAGAAGGCCTGTTTCGAGGTCTGCACGACGAGGTCTTGCCACTGGCCGTCATGCATCCGCCGGGCAAGCACCGGCTGGGCAGGCAGGTCGTAGTCCCAAAGGTCGTGGTGGGTCGTCTGGAAGTGCCACTTGCGCTCGCCGGTGCGGGCGTCTAGAGCGATCACGCAGTTCCCGAAGAGATTCTTGCCGGGGCGGTCGGCGCCGTAGAAATCGTAAGTCGGCGATCCGGTGGAGACAAAGAGCAACCCGCGTTCGGGATCCAGGCTCATGCCGCCCCAGTTGTTCGCGCCGCCGGAGAGCTTCCAACTGTCCTTCCCCCACGTGTCGTAGCCAAACTCGCCCGGATGCGGAATGGTGTGGAAGATCCACCGCCGTTTGCCCGTGCGGACGTCGTAGCCACGGATATGCCCAGGGGCAGCCGGCGCGGGCCCCTCACTGCCGGAACCGCCGCCAAGGATCAGGAGATCTTCGAAGACTACCGGCGGGCTGGCGTAGTAGCTGCGCGTGGATTCAGCCAGTTCACGGTCCAGGCCCTCTTTCATGTTGAGGACACCGCCGTCCGCGAATTCCTGCACAAGCTTGCCGGTATCAGCATCCAGGCAGTACATGTGATCCTGCGCGGAGCCGGACATGAAAATGCGCCGATCCTCACCATCAGACCAATAAGCCACGCCGCGGTTCACGCCCTTCGAGCGACGCATCTGGATCCCCTCGAAAGGATCGAAGTTCCACAGCATCTCCCCTGTGTCCGCTCTGAGGGCCCGCACCTGCACTTGCGCCGTGGTGACGTACATTCTGCCGTCAACCACGATCGGGGTGCACTCAATCTTGGTGAGAGGGCGCGACAGGCTGTCACCGGTGGCGTGGACCCAGGCGACCTTGAGCCCGGAGACATTCGACCGGTCGATTTGGTCCAGCTCTGAGTACCGGGTGGCAGCCAGCGATCCGCCGTAGTGCCGCCAGTCGCTCGAGGCTCCGAGGTAAGCACGTGCGAAGGGTGCAGACAGAGATGCGGAAGCAAAAGCGGCGCTCTTGAGGAAAGTGCGACGAGTAGGGCGATACGACATGGGGTCGATCGGAATTATAAGGGAATTACAGATGTGAGTGCCGAAATCGTGTGAGGGATCCTATGTCCTATTTGTGAGTGAAAGGCGAATAGGATAGAATCAAAGTAGGACAATCGTAAATGACAGCCCCGGCTGCATACTTGGTTCGGCTGAAGTTAAGCCCGGCCGGGTACGCCATGATGGAGTCGCTCCTAGGACGCTTGAATTGGCTCTACAACCAGGCCTTGGAGCGCCGCAAGCTGGCCTACGAGCAACGCCAGGAGTCGCTCAGCTTCTACGACCAGTGCAAATGGCTGACGCAACTGCGTGCAGCCAACGAGTGCGGCTTGGGAGAGCTTGCGCTCGGGGCCAGCCGCGGCATGCTGCGGCGGCTGGACCACGCCTTCCAGGCGTTCTTTCGGCGCGTGCAGGCGGGCGAGGCTCCCGGCTTTCCCAGATTCCGCTCCATCCGCCGGTGTGTGACGATCGACGTGGCTGACCCGCACAACGGCATGGTGCGCTGCCAGAACGGGCACTACCTGATTCGCGTGAAGGGGTTTCCGCGCCTGCGGGCCTACAGCGGGCGGAGCCTGCCGCTGGACGCGCCGCTGAAGGCGGTGCGGCTGACCAAGCGCGGCCGCAAGTGGGAAGCGTCGCTGGTGTACGAGGTCGAACGGCAAGCGCTGCCAGCGTCGGTCACGGCGGTGGGCATCGACCTGGGCGTCCGCAAGCGCATGACCTGCTCAGACGGCACGCGCTACGCGCGCGCTCGGCGCAATCGCAAGCGGCAGCGCAAGTTGCAGCGGGCGCTGGCGCGCTGCCGTCAGGGCAGCCGCAACCGTGGCAAGCGCCGGGCAGCCTTGGCGCTGCATGCGCGCAAGGAACACGTGCGGGAACGCAACGCCTGTCACCGGGCCACGACCGAGATCATCCGCCAGCACGGGCTGATCGCGGTCGAAAAGCTGCGGACCAAGAACATGACTCGGTCGGGGAAGGGAACGGCGGCGGAACCGGGCTCGAATGTGAAGGCCAAGGCCGGGCTCAACCGGGAGGTCTTAGCGCAGAATTGGTCACTTCTATTTTCGCAACTCAGGTACAAGGCTTATTCCGAGCTCGGAATAAGCCTTGTAATTCCGAGTTCCCGATTATTCCGAGTTGCTATCAGTAGGCTTCTTGGAATGCATGTAGATTCAATGCGATAGAAGTAGTCGTCGTCTTCACTACTCGGAATAATCCAACTGTCTTCCCAAGTTACTGGCGTGCCTCCATGCTGGGAAGACCTATGTCTATCGAACGCTTTTTCCCCAATCCCGCCTCTCGGCAGAGACTGCGTGCAGGGCCGTTAGCCAGGGATGTCGACGCTTTTGCTGCTCATCTCGCGGCCGAGGGCTATGCTTGCTCCGTTGCCCGGAGTAAACTGTGGTTCTTTGCGAACTTGAGCCGCTGGCTCGCGGGCCAGCAACTCTCTGTCGAAGCTCTCGATGAGCAGCGGGTCAAGACATTCCTGGGCGAAGGCGGGCCGCACCACAGGCGCCGGATCCACAGGTCGAACGCCCGCCAATTGCTGAGCTGGCTGCGTGGGGCCGGCCGGATCCCTGCCGCTCTCTGCAGTCCTGCTGACAACGCTCCGATCGAGCGGGTTGCGCGCAGGTACGAACGTTTCCTGCTGAATGAGCGCGGTCTCAAACCGACAACCGTCGCGGGGTACGTTCCCACCGTCCGGGCCTTTCTCGCCAACCGCTTCGGAACGGGGGACATCGCCCTCGAGAGCCTGTCTACACGGGATGCCAATCAGTTCATCCTGCGAGAGGCGCAACGCCTCAGCCGCTCCACTGCCAGGCGGGTCGGCACGGTCCTGCGCAGCTTCCTCCGCCATCTGCACCAATGCGGTGCCATCTCCACGGACTCGGCTGCGACGATCCCGTCAGTCGTCAACTGGCGGCAGGCGGGCCCGCCGAAAGCGATCCCGCTGGAAGCCGTCGAAGCGCTCTTGGCTGGCTGTGATCGCGGGACAGTGGCCGGACGGCGCGACTACGCCATCCTGCTGCTGCTGGCCCGGCTCGGGCTGCGCGGCGGCGAAGTCACCGCGCTCACGCTGGACGATTTCGACTGGTCCGCTGGCATCGTCAGCGTGCCCGGCAAGGGCGATCGACGCGAGCCCTTGCCACTGCCCCGCGACGTCGGCGAGGCCGTGACTACTTGCGCAACGGGCGGCCGCTCGCTTGCCCCACGCGGCGGGTCTTCATTCATCTGCACGCGCCACGCCGTGGGTTCAGCTCCACCACGGCCATCGGCGACATCGTGCGCCGCGCACTGGCCAGAGCCGCACTGGACCCGCCCTGCAAGGGGGCCCACTTGCTGCGCCATTCCCTCGCCACCGGGATGCTCCGCAACGGGGCCACGCTGGAAGACATCGGACAGATTCTGCGGCATCGTCATCCCGACACCACGCAGCTCTACGCGCAGGTCGATTTCGAGGCGTTGCGCAGCGTCGCCGCCTCGTGGCCCGGAGGTGCGCCATGACCGGACTGTTGCCCCTGCTGGACGAGTATCTCGCCACGCGACGTGCTTTCGGAACTCGGCTGGTCGAGGACGAGCGCCTGCTGCGCAGCTTCCTGGCCTTTCTCGCACAGCGTCAACTGGCCCGCATCACCACCCAGCTGGCCCTGCAATGGGCGAGCGAGCCCAGCCGGACACAGCTTGCCTACCAAGCGCGGCGACTGAGGAGCGTTCGCGCGTTCGCGCGCTATGCACACGCGGCTGATGCACGCCACGAGGTGCCTCCTGCCGGCCTGCTCCCGGCCCAGCCCCGGCGCGCAACCCCTTACATCTACAGCGACAAGCAGATCGCCGGCCTGGTCGCTGCAGCCCGGCAGCTGCGGGGCAGCACCCCTTTGCGGGCCGCCACCCACTCCACGCTGCTGGCGCTGCTGGCGGTGACCGGGATGCGCTCCTCCGAGCCATTGCGCCTAAACCGCGACGATGTCGACTTGCTCAGCGGCGTCCTGACGGTCCGCAACACGAAATTCGGCGCTTTCCGCTGCCTGCCGGTTGACCAGTCCACCTGCGAAGCCCTGCAAGCCTATGCCCTGCTGCGCGACAGCACTTGCCCGCTACCCGCCACACGGGCCTTCTTTCTCTCCGATCGCGGCACCCGGATTACCCAAGGCAATCTCGAACGCATCTTCCGCAAGCTGTCCAAGCAAGTCGGCCTGCGCGATCCGTCCGCCTCGTGCGGCCCCCGCTTGCATGACATGCGGCACAGCTTCGCCGTCGGCACGCTGCTGCGCTGGTACCGCGAGGGTCGCGATGTCGAGCAACGCCTGCCCCGTCTGGCAACCTACCTCGGCCACGTCCAGGTGAGCGACACCTACTGGTATCTCACAGCCACCCCGGAACTGCTCCAACTCGCCGCCCGGAGGCTGCCCGCATGACGCCCGCCGCCGATTTCCCCCGGCTGCTGGCCGCGTTCTTCTCCGAGCGCCTCATGCAGCAACGCCAAGCCAGCCCGCATACCATTGCCAGCTACCGCGACAGCTTCCGCCTGCTGGTCCAGTATGCCCTGCGGGAACTGGGCAAGGCGCCGGCCGCCTTGGACATCCGCGACCTGGACACGGATTTCCTCGGGGCCTTCCTGACCCACTTGGAGACCGAGCGAGGCAACGACGCCCGCAGCCGCAACACCCGCCTGGCCGCCATCCGCTCGTTCTTCGGCTACGTCGCGGTGCAGCAACCGCAGCATGCGGCCCTGGCGCAGCGTGTGCTGGCGATGCCTGCCAAGCGCTACACCCGCCGCCCGGTGGACTTCCTGCAGCGCGACGAAATCGAGGCCTTGCTGCAAGCCCCCAACCTGCACACCCAGGCCGGGCGCCGTGACCGCACGCTGCTCCTGGTGGCCGTGCAGACAGGCCTGCGGGCGTCCGAACTGCTCCAGCTGCGCTGCCAAGATGTCCAGTTCGGCCGCGGGGCTCATGTGCGCTGCCTGGGCAAGGGCCGCAAGCAGCGCTGCACGCCATTGCGTCAGGACGCGGCCGCCGCTCTGCGGGCCTGGCTGGACGAACGCCACGGCGAGCCGGCCGCGCCAGTCTTTCCGAACCGGCAGGGCGGCGTTCTCAGCCACGACGGACTCGCCTACCTGCTGGGCAAGCATCTGGCCGTCGCCCGGCAAACCTGCCCCTCGCTGCAAGGCAAGCGAGTCACACCCCACGTGCTGCGCCACACCGCAGCCATGGAATTGCTGCAGAACGGCGTCGACCGCTCAGTCATAGCACTCTGGCTTGGCCATGAGTCGGTCGAGACGACCTACGTCTACCTACACGCCGATCTCAAGCTGAAGGAAGCGGCTCTGGCCAAGACGACTCCGATGCCAGACGCACCGGCCCGGTACTGCCCCGATGACGAGGTCCTGGCCTTCCTGAACAGCCTGTGATTATTCCGAGTCCAACGCGCACAACAGTGCGAGCCCCGCCCAAGTTCCACGAGCAACTCGGAATAATCGGGAACTCGGAATTACAAGGCAGAGTGGGCCGGTCGAGAGTTCGTAGCAGTGAACCCGCAATACACGTCGCAGCAGTGCAGTCGGTGCGGCGCCCGGAACCATCCGGGCAAGTCGGAAACCTACCGCTGCGTGAGCTGCGGCTTGGTCGCGGATCGGGATCTCAATGCCGCGCTCAACATCTTGGCGGCCGGGGTTATCGCCGCCGGAGCGCAAACGTGGGCCGTTGGGCCGTGCGTCGCTCCAGAACCGTATGCGGAAGCTGCCTGACTCGGCACTCTCGTATGTAAGCCCCAATTATAAACGGCCCGCAAGGTCGAGATCCGCCAAATGAGCCGGAATCGGGAACCTAGTCGAGCCGGGTCCGGCGATTCCGTCCGTTTCCATCCGAAGCGGCGATCCCTGTGGTCCGTACCACCTGCAATGCCCCGAGCGAACGGACTTCTGGCCTGGTACAGAAATGACTCGGTGGTCAGCCCTTCCGAACCAATCGGCGCCTCCTGGTCACGAGAGGACAACCCGAAAACCGATCGCTGCCACGCCAGCGGCTGCTAGACGCTCTTCGTCCGCTTTTCCGCCAGGCTAAACTTCTGGTGCCATTCCGAGTCGGCACCTCCGCCGTACCGGGATGTCTCGACGTCCACGACGTACGGGCGACCTTCGCGTGTCGCCTCGACACCGCGCTCCAGGGCGGCTTCAAGCTCGGAGGAATCGTTGACCTTCTCGCCCGCGACGCCCTGGCTCTTGGCTAGCTCCACGAAGCTGATGTCTGGGTCACCGAGGTACATCCCGGTGTACTGATTGTTCTCCACCATCTTCCCGCCGTAGCGATAGTAAGCGTTGCGCACGGTCTGGTAATTGCGGTTGTTCGAAACGACGGTCAAGACGGGGATCTCATAACGTGCCTGCGTCCAGAAACCTGCCGCGCTGTACATCACCGAGCCATCGCCAATGGAACAAATGACTTGTCGATCGGGAACGGCGAGCTTCGCGCCAGCAGCCGCGCCGATTGCCCAGCCCAGCCCGTTGCCAGTATTCGCCACGCGCATCATTTCCCCGTCACGATGACCGAAGTTGAAGGCGCCGAACTTGGCGGTTAGGTTCTCAGGGACAACGATCGCATTCGGATCAGCAACCTTCGCAATCATCGCTCCAAGCTCGTCAGGATGGACGGGGCCCTGGCCGAAGTTCTTGCGTGCTGTCTCCTCGGCTTTCGCACGAGCGTTCTGTGTGAACTCCGCAAGCGCCGCCGAGCGCGGCTTGGCCAGCTTCTTGCGGCGGTTTGCAGTGGTCATTGAATCGATGGCGTCATTGAGGTCCCGGAGACCCTCCCTCGACGTGCCCGCCAAGACCAGGTCGGTGGGATAGTTGCGGCTGATTACGTCGCTATTCGCGGTGAGGCGGATGAACTTCGCGTCGAGCGGCGCTTCGGGACCGCGCGGGATGACCCTTCCACCGAAGTCCGGCGCGCCAATGCTGAAGACAACGTCGGCCCCCGTGATCAGTTCGTGCCGTTGATTGAACCGACCGAGGTTCTGCGGATGGTGGGCCGGGAAGTTGTCGTACCCCTGGCCCTGGTTCGTGACCGGCAAGCCGAGCTTCTCGGCAAGCGTCATCAACTCGTCGCAACCCTGCGTCTTCCAGACTTCGTCGCCGGCGACCAGCACTGGGCGTTTCGCCTCGACCAGCAACTTGGCGGCCCGTTCGATAGCGTCCTTCGACGGCCTCATCTTGGCCATCGGCATGAACCGGTCGCCGGGCAAGATGAGCGCTTCGACGTTCTTCGACTCCAGCGCGTGGTGCGCCATCGCCAGATAGGTCGGCCCACCCGCCGGCGCCGTGGCGACCTTGAAGGCCCTTCGCAGCATGAGCGCCAAGCTGCGGGCATCCCGGGACTCCCAGGAAATCTTTGTGAACTGGCGGTTGACCTCCTTTTGGTCGTACCCCGGACGCGGGGCCAGGCCGGCATCGTCACTCCAAAGCTCGTTGTCGTTCAGTCCGGCGGTGACAACGAGCGCGGAGCCATCCTTCGACGCGTTGTACATCTGCCCGGCCGCCTGCGCAGTTCCGGCGATTACGTGGAGATTCACGAACCCCGGCTTGCCGGAAGCCCGGTAGTAGCCGTCGGCGAGCGAGATCACGATTCCTTCGTGCAGACCCATGATGAGCTGCGTGTGATCTTGGCCGACGAAGGCATCGAAGAACCCAACTTCGAACGAGCCCGGATTGGTGAAGAGGTAATCGACGCCGGCAGCCTTCATCTGGGCGACGACGAGTTCCCCGCCGGTGCCGGTCATCTTGATTGCCCCCTCCCCGCTTTCCGACGCCTCCAGGGGCGCGACGAGGGACTGCGCCGCGGCTGCGGTGAAGCCAAGTCCCGCGAGGGCTTCGAAGAGTCCGCGACGGGAAAGGTCGTTATTCAGGTAGCTGGCGATCAGGTGACGCATGATTCTCCTCCCAGGCGACAGGCCACATTGATCGTATAGGATTGTGGCCGGAGAAACGGCAAGTAGGTGCGAGTTTCCGCCGTTCCTGCACTCATCCAGACGAGGCACTCTGAACCGCGCTGGCGGGCCGGCGTCGACCTCGATGCCGCCCGCGAAGCCAACCCGCCAACAGGATTGGGCCAAGACGTGCGCCTCGGGGGATCGATATTGGAACAAACGCCGAGCAGTATCCGTCCGTGCTCGGACCGGATGGGTCAAAGGATGGTGATGCCTTCCTGACTCGCCGCCGCCGACAGCCTGGCGTCGCTGCATACAAGGTCCAGCGTCAGCGGGTCCTCGCCCGAAGCGACGAGAGCCGCCGCCAATTGCATCGCATCGGCGCTAAGGAGCGAATGGATCCGCCGCAGGCGTAGCGATCGATTCCGCACCCGCTGCATGGGCCGAACTTCCAACCAAGTCTCCGCGAATCCCCGCAGTCGTTCGAGCGACTGCCCTAGTCCGGCGGAATCGATAGCGTTCTCTCGATGGAGGCGGTTCAGGGCTGAAGCGCACTCTATCTGACTTGCCCACCAAGTGACAATGGCGGGGTCTCGCCGAAGCAGGTCCCGTCTCCGAGCGCTCATCGGTTCCTCGACAACCAACGATATGTTGCGGTCCTCCGTCGGGCGGGAATAGCGTGCTCTACCTACCATCGCCCGCCGTCGCCTCGCGTCCGGTTCTGAACCGGCTTGAAAGACTGCCCCGAACAACAAGCGTGACACGATGAGATTGTGGGTACCGATATCGTCAGAGTGCCCAGAAGTTGGCCACCGCCGTGGAGGACAGGCGAGCGTTCTCCACGCCTTGAGCTAGTTGCGATCGACCCTCGTGTATACTCGGCCAAAACCAGCGGTTGTAGTGCAGGCCAAGCACTTGATGGGAATCTCGATGAAGACGATTTTTCTTGCGTTAGCGGGTACAGTGGCGATTCTGGCTTCGACACCTGACTGGCTCGCGCAACAGAAACCCTTGGACCGGCTCCCCGCTGAGCAGTTCGACGCCGCGGCACCGTCGGCACTGGTCAATGGCCCACCGGGACAGATGAGCGTCCGGTCCAGCACGTGCCGGAATCTGCCGACCGGGGAAATACGGCGGCGGATCGTAGATGTTGCCGTGCAGGAATGGGGGTTCTTCGGATTCTCAATCGTCGACGAAACCATCCAGGAGGAAGAGCGTTCACTCGTCGGAAACGAAGCCAGCGATGGCGGCTCTCAAGCGTGGAGGCGACACCGTTGGTGGCGAGTGGATCCCGTCGAGGGTGCCCGCGTCGCATCGACAATCGGTGGCTACTGGGCGGCAACGCCGGACGGATCCTGGATGGTGGACCGTCAGAACAGCAGGTGGAAGGGGCCCGATGGCTTGGCCTCGCGTTGGCGCGATCCCTGGTCCGCGGCATTCGTCTCCTGGGTAATGTGCGAGGGCGGACTCGGCAGTTCTAATCGGTTCCGACGTTCAATCGCTCACCATGTCTACGTCGATCAAGCCATACGGGCTCGCGATGCAGGGTCTTCCCAGGCTGGTTTCACGGCATACGACGTCGGCGAGACCGTTGTCGGGCCGGGCGATCTGCTCTGCAGCAGCCGGCGAGGAAGCTATGGGACAATCGCCCAACGGCGCCGTCATCTCGGAGTCGACGCCCGCATGCATTGCGATGTTGTCGTGAAGCTGGAGGCGGATCGTAAACGCATTCTGGCTATTGGCGGCAACGTGCGGGGAACCGTCAGTTTGAAACTGCTGCCCGCGGCGCTGCGCGGCGGAAATCTCGCTCCGACCCGTGAGATATTCGCCCACTTGAGACTACGCGCCGACGCTATCGAAGACGATGCGCTCGACAGCAGTCCGACAGCCCAGGCCCTCCAGGGCGCCTCATCCTCGCGATCGATCTCAACCCGCTAGCATTCTGCCTGCGCCGTGAACTTGATCTGCAACAGGTCGAAGGCCCTTCGGTGCAAATCGGTTGGGACGCCTAGGTTGTCAATCGTTCCCGGCTCGCAAGGAACCTGGACGGTGTTCGCAGTCGGCAACGCCAGATTATCCAGCAAGCCCCTCAATTCCTGCACCAGCCGGCCGCTCGTTGGATTCCTGCGAACGGCCGCTTTCGTCTTCCCACGCTCTGGGTGCCTACGCTTGCCGTACGCGCGGAGAGATGAAGCCAGCTGCATCGCGAATGCGATCGTGCTAGCTCTCATGTGTCTTCCCCTAGGCTCCCAAGAGCCGGCCAACCTCTCAAAGATGGCATAGTTGGAACTTGGGTGTCGGCAACTTGAAGGGCAACGATCAAGAGCATCCAGGACTCGCGATGGCCGCAAGGCTCATACCGGTACTGGCAGCGCTGGCGCTCGGACTGGCACTGGGGTGTGTCGGCGTGTCTCCGGTCCAGGTTCCCGTGCCGACTCCCAACCCAGTTCCAGGGCCTCAGCTTCCGCCCACATTGCCGGACTTCCAGGACGTAGAAGACCTAGGCCGGACGTAGGCCAAAGCACTCGGAACGGCTGTAGCTCGACCTACGGGCCTCATTGTGATCGCATGGGCTGTGAGTTGTACTGACGCTCCGATGGTAGGCGGCCCTGCGGAGGAGTTCAATGCGCTTAGGGCCGGATGAGGCGGAGCTACGGCAACGGACAGGTCTGCGGCGAGTGTGCAGGGAGCCCCGATGGAAGGACTCCCTCGGAGGCTGCCTGGGCTTATGGGATGTCATTCAATGTCAGGCGCTATCTGGGTTTGCTTACGTTGCAAATCCGGTGTGATCCGACGTGGGGCTTGGGCAAGCGTGCCCGCAACCGCAGTCGTGATCGATTGACCAACGGCCGCTGGGCTGCTCACAGTGTGGTCGTTAAGGGGGATCGTCATGAGTGCGTCTGGAGGAGTGACCAGCAGTCGCACCGGCGGCCGCAGCCCGCTAGCAGGGGCAATTGGCGCAGTCCTTTTGCTCGGCTTCCTCGTGGGCTTTGGCAGGGTGGCCGAGCCAATCCCGCTCGCGGTGCTTTCCGGGATCCTCATGAAAATCGGGTGGGACATCATCGATTGGCGATTCCTCACTCGTATCCGCCGGATCCGGCTGGAATACATCGTCGTGATGCTTATCACCTTCGGACTCACCGTATTCGTCGACCTGATCACGGCGGTTGCGCTCGGACTCATCGCTGCGGGAGTCGTGCGATCAAGAGAATCAGAGCGTCACGAATTGGACCGAGTGAGATCGCTGCCCTTGTTGAATCCCGCGTTCTTCCCGGAATCGGACAACCTTGTGGACTTTGATCCGTTCCGAATGCCAGTCGGCCTTGTCACGTTGCGCGGACGCTTCTCGATCGCGTCGGCGAATGAAGTGACTCGCGCGGTGACAGCGGACATCGAGGATCACGACATCGTGATCTTGGACTTTTCGAGCACATCCAGCGTCGACGAAAGCGCCGCCCTGGCAATCGAGCAGTTGATCCACTCCGCCAGGGATAGGGACACGGCCTGGATCGTGCTCGGTCTGGCGGGCGAAGTGGCCGATGTTCTTCATTCACTCATGGTTCTTGGTGCAATCCCGAGCGAGTGCTTTGTGTCCAACCTGGATGAAGCGGTAGTCGTCGCGAACGGAATCCTGGATGCGCGCAAAGCCACGACATAGTGCAACGGCAAGCGAAGACGCGCTGCATCAAGCAATCGAATCCGGTGGCGGATCGCCGATGGGACTTGCCGTCGGTCCGGACGATCGGAGCCCTGGGGTTGACGCCAGTGGCAGCACCTGGCCGCAATTCGGCCAACGCGGTTTCTGCGCTGGTGCACCCGTCGGTGCGGGCGGGCAGCCCAGGGATGGCCAGGACCTTTAGACTAACGAGAGCCCACACACCGGCGCCCCGTGCAGATCATTGCCAAGAACAACGAAATCTACGACGCCGTCATAGTCGGCTCCGGTGCAACCGGTGGCTGGGTCGCGAAGACCCTTTCCGAGTCCGGCATGCAAGTGGCGCTGCTGGAAGCGGGCCATCGAACAACCGAGGCCGAATTCACGGAACACTTGCTCCCGTACGATCTCAAGTACCGGGGTCGATCCCCAGAAATCGCTCGGAACCGACCGATTCAGAGCATGAAGTATGCCTGCCGGGAGTCGAACTTCAAGTGGTTCGTCGACGATGTCTGGAACCCCTACACCTACCCCGAAGACAGGCCCTTCCAATGGACCCGCGGCCGCCAACTCGGCGGGAGATCGCTCACGTGGGCCCGCCAGAGCTACAGGCTCTCGAAACTCGATTTCTCCGCCGCCAGTCACGACGGCTACGGAGAGGACTGGCCCATGACCTACGAGGAGATGGTCCCGTACTACGAGACTGTCGAGCGCTACGTCGGAATCAGCGGGGAGCCGCTCGGCCTGATGCAGTTCCCGGACAGCATCATGCAGCCGCCGATGGGGATGACCTGCGGCGAGAAGCATTTCCAGGCGAAGGTCAACGCCCGGTTCGATCGCCACGTCACCATCGGCCGCACGGCGATACTGACCAGGCCGCTGAACGGCCGGCAGCCCTGCCACTACTGCGGCCCGTGCGAGCACGGGTGCGTCACGCACTCCTACTTCTCAAGCGTCTGGACGACGGTCGCCGACGCCGAGAAATCCGGCAATTGCAAGGTGCTGACCGACGCCGTGGTCTCTCACGTGACCATCGACAAGCACACAGGCCTCGCCAACGGGGTCGCCTACTACGACCGACTTACCCGTGCCCCGAGGGAGATTCGCGCCAAGATCGTTGTGTTGTCAGCTTCGACATTGGAATCAACGCGCATCTTGCTGAACTCAGGCAATGGCTTCTGCAATTCATCCGGCGTGCTCGGCCATTTCGTGATGGACCACATGTACGGGGGTGTATCCGGCGTGCTGCCGGTGAAGGAAGACAGGAAATGGGCGGGTCCGCCGCGGCGGCCAAACGGCCTCTACCTGCCGCGTTACGTGAATGTCGACCGCCAGCATGCCGACGGCATGATCCGAGGCTTCGGAGCGCAGATGCGCAACGCTTCCAGCTACGGGTCGCCGCAAGCGATTTCCCGCGTCCCGGGCTTCGGGGCGGCTTTCAAGCGCGCAGTGGTCGCGTCCGAGGACTACTGGCGCTTCAGCCTGTCGACGTCAAGCGAGTGTCTCGCGCGCTACGAGAACTACGTCGAACTCGATCCCCGAGTCAAGGATGCTTGGGGCATTCCGGCACTCCATATGAACGTCACCTGGGGCGAGAACGAAATGCGCTTGTTCAGCTACTCGGCTGACGCCGGCGAGGAGATGCTCCTGGCCGCCGGAGCCGAAGACATCCGCAAGATCAAGACACCGCGATGGCCCGGAGGCGCGACGCACGAGGTCGGCACGGCGCGAATGGGGGACGATCCACGCAAGTTCGTGCTCAACAAATGGAACCAGGCCCACGACCTGAAGAACCTCTTCGTCACCGACGGAGCGGCCTTCGTCACAATCGGCCACGTCAACCCCACGCTCACGATGATGGCCTTGGCGCGGCGGGCATCGGAGTACTTGGTTGACGCCGCGAAGCGCGGCGACCTCGGCTGATGCCGGGCGGGGTCGCGGTCAGGGTGGCCCTCCCGGTAGCATTGCGAACCCCTATAATTCGAACTGTTCAAGACAGGCCCGAGAATCTTGCTCTACTCAATCCAGAGATTCCTCGCCCCTTCGCTGCTGGTTCTTGTCGCAGTTTCGCCGACGGCCGCCGAGATCGACCTGGACGAGCTTGACTTCGTCGAAGTCTTCCGCGGCGTCTCGGGTGCGACCTCGATCACGCACGCTGGTGACGGTTCGGAACGCCTCTTCGTCACCGAACAATCCGGCCGGGTCTTGATCTTCAACGGCGAAAGCCTCCTCACCACCCCGTTCTTGGATATCCGGCAGCGAGTCCGGGCCGGCGGCGAGCGCGGCCTCCTCAGTGTGGCGTTCCATCCGAGTTATCCGTCGAACGGCTACTTCTTCGTCAACTACACCGACCTCAGCGGCGGGACGGTCGTCTCGCGCTTCACGGTCACGTCCGATGCCAACGTGGCCGACCCGGACTCGGAAACGATCTTCTTCCAGGCGGCGCAGCCGCAACGAAACCACAATGGCGGCCAGATTCATTTCGGGCCCGACGGTTACCTCTATATCGGGATGGGCGACGGGGGTGGTGCGGGAGACCGGAGCAACTGGGCACAAAACCTGGGCAGCGTGCTCGGAAAAATGCTGCGGATCGACATCGATCAGGGAACCACGGCGACCGCGCCAGACACGAACCCGTTCCTGACGACGCCAAACGCCCGCGGCGAGATCTGGGCCTACGGACTGCGCAACCCGTGGCGGTTCAGCTTCGACCGGCTCACCGGCGACATGTTCATCGCGGACGTCGGCCAGAACGCGATGGAAGAGATCTCGTTCCAGGCCTCGGACAGCACGGGCGGCGAGAACTATGGCTGGCGGCGGATGGAGGGCTCGAACTGCTACAACCCGTCGGCCAACTGCAATTCCAGCGACTCGCTGGTCCTGCCAATCGTCGAGTACGCGAATCTCGGCGGAAACTGCGGCGGCTCGGTCACGGGAGGTTATCGATACCGCGGTGCCAGACATCCCCAACTCTCCGGCACCTATTTCTTTGCCGACTACTGCACCGGCGAGTTCTTCGGCGCGGTTGAGGAGAACGGTGCCTGGACCAAGCTTGGACCGCGCGAAACAGAAATCAGCGTCAGGACGTTCGGCGAGGACGAGGGCGGAGAAATCTACTTCGCTGACTCAGGCGTCGTCTACCGCATCGAGGCGCCCCGGCCGTCGCCGCAGATCTCCGACGGCGGCGTGGTGAGTTCAGCAACCTTCCAGGTCGGGTCCGGACTGGCGCCGGGCAGCCTGGCAACAGCGTTCGGAGTCGGCCTCGCTACAACCACCGCAGCGGCCGATGGTTTCCCCTTGCCGAACGATCTCGGCGGCGGGTCAATGAGCTTCAACGACGCCACGGCCGCTCCGCAGATCTATGCCGCTCCGGGACAGCGGAATTTCCAGGTGCCCTGGGAACTTGGCGGCCTCGCGGAGGCAAACCTTACCGTCACGGTCGGCGATGAGACCAGCCCAGCGGTCGTGGTTCCCCTGGCTCGAATCAGCCCTGGCGTGTTCGTACTGAACTCCACTGGTCAGGCCGCGGCGTTGATCGCCTCGACCGGAGGGGCCGTCGCCGGGCCGGCGGGACCGTTCCCGGGATCCCGGCCAGCCCGGGCCGGCGAGACCCTGGAGATCTTCGCGACGGGCCTCGGGCCGGTGACGAATCCACCGGCCACGGGTGCTGTGGCCCTGGCGGATCCGATGTCCGCCACCGTCGAGTCCGTTAGCGTGCGAGTCGGCGGCGAGTCGATGAACGTGGTTTTCTCCGGCCTCGCACCGTCGTTCGCTGGCCTCTACCAAGTCAACCTGGAACTAGGGGACTCACCTCCGTCGGGGAACGCCGTTCCGCTTGTGATCCAGGTCGCCGGCGTCGATTCGAACACAACCTTCATCGCGGTGGAAGAGCCGGAAACGACTCCGACCATGGAGGTTGCCCCCTGACCATTCGTCTGTTCTCGCACCCTCCCTGGAGCGGCTCGGTAGGCGCGGATTGATCACGGAGCCGATCGTCCATGACCCTTCGGCCACGTCGGCCTTGACGACGCAACCAACGGTCCGAGGACGTCTGGCCAACGATCCGGCGTTACCGGGTCCGAGCAGGGCTTAAGATGTGTTCGAAGGAAACGCCCCGGTATCCCCACCGGCCCTTGAAATTCGGGGTGCACAACTTGCTGGCTCGGCTGTCCATCGGCTTCCTCGCCATCCTCCAGGTTGCTGGAGGATGGCAGGGTGAACTGTTCGACGTCGTTGTCTACGGAGCAACGCCCGGCGGCATTTCGGCGGCACTGTCTGCGGCTGGTCAGGGCCGCAGGGTCGCCCTCGTCGCATACAACACGCACGTTGGCGGAATGATGACCAGCGGCCTCGGGAAGAGTGATGTGGAGAACCGCGCGATGATCGGCGGCCTGTTTCGGGAGTTCACCAGGCGGGTCAAGCAGACATATGTCGCGCGTTATGGCGCCGAGTCGGAGAACGCGAAGCTCTGTCGCGATGGCTACTACTACGAGCCGTCCGTGGCCGAGTCGGTGCTCGAGTCAATGCTCCAGGCGCAGTCCGGGATCACTGTCTTCCGAGGATGGCGCGTCGAATCCGCGACCGTGGAAACCGACGCGCTCCGTTCCGTCGAATTCGAGCACCGCCGCCGCGGGGAACGTCAAACCCTCGCGAGCCGTGTTTTTGTCGACGCCACCTACGAAGGCGATCTCTACGCCGCCGCGGGCGCGGAATTCAGGCTCGGGCGCGAGTCACGGGACGCGTTCAACGAGCCGCATGCGGGCGTGGTCTACTTCGACTACCAGCGCCGCGTGTTCCTCCCCGGTACCACGGGCGAAGCGAGCGAGTTGCTGCCGGCCTACACGTATCGGTTGTGCCTCACGAGGGATCCCGAGAACGCGTACCGGCTCGCCGAACCGCCACCCGGATATGACCGGGGCGAGTACCTCGGCTACTTCGAGGATCTGGAAGAGGGCCGCCTCGCCGGTCCGAAGGTATTCAAGCCGGGAAGGGGTTACAACCCGGCCCACTTTGACACACTCGTCCGCGCCTTGTCCGTGACAGACATTCCCAATCTCAAGACGGATGTGAATTTCAATCCGCGGCCTCTCGCCTTTCCGTTCCCGGAACAGAACCGCGGTTACATCGAAGGAGATGAAGCCACCCGTCATCGCATCGCGGAAAGACACCGCCGCCTCGCGCTCGGCCTTCTATGGTTCCTTCAGAACGACCCCACAGTGCCTGAGGAGCACCGCCAGCTCGCCAACGAGCTGCACTTGCCACGGGATGAATTCCAGGACAACGGGCACTTTCCGTTCCAGCTCTACGTGCGCGAGGGCCGCCGGCTGGTCGGAGAGTACACGCTGACCGAGCACGACATCAGTGGCGACGGAAGTGACAGGCGCCCGCGCCGCCATGTCGACACAATCGCGATCGGGGAGTTCCCGATCGACAGCTTTCCCTGCCGGAAGAGGCAGCCAGGAGACACGACCGTCCTGGAGGGGTATCTCGGCATGCTCGACCACATCACTCGGCCTTACGAGATTCCCTATCGCATCATGATCCCGCGGCGAATCGACGGCCTCATTGTTCCCGTAGCGGCCTCGACCACGCACGTGGCGTATTCTTCAATCCGTATGGAACCGACATGGATGGCACTCGGGCAGGCCGCTGGCACTGCCGCGCATCTCGCCGTTCAACATCAAGTGCAGCCGCGGGATATCCCCATTGAGGAACTGCAATCCATCCTTGCGCAGCAGGGGCAGGTGCTACAACACTCCAGTGAGTAGGATTTCGCAGTGCTTTCTCGCCGTCATCGCGACCGGCTGCTCCCTGCCGGAGAGTGGAGTTCTCTCCCGGCCGGACCCGGAATCCAACCCGGAGCGCGCGCTCATGCTGAGCCTGAACGGCGCCGACCTGGACCCTGACGAGATTGATTTCGCAGGACTGCCACGACTGAATGCCCAACACGCCGTCCTCAGCGACGTGCGGCACCAGGCAGGCCGATGGGTCCACCAACACGCGTACCTCGCCCGGCACGACGGCCGGTACTGGGCGATGTGGAGCGACGGCCCCGGTATTCCAAAGCCGGACGTCACGCCAGGACAGCACAGGAACGTGGTGCCAGGCCACGACCAAGCCGGCACGAGGGTGTCCTTCGCGACCAGCGAAGATGGCGTGAACTGGACCGGGCCCGGAGATCTTTCGGGTCCGCCACGCATTGACGGGTACGGGTGGATCGCGCGCGGCTATTGGGAGCGGGACGGTCAGCTGCTGGCGCTTGCAAGCCACTTCAACGCGCCTGGCTACCCCGGGCCTGGCCTCAGCCTCGAGGCCTTCCGCTGGGACTCGGATGCGGGCGGGTGGGTTGACCATGGACGCGTCTTGGACGATGCAATCAACAATTTTCCGCCCAAGAGGCTACCGGACGGCCGCTGGATGATGTCGCGCCGCGACCACCAGCGGCAGGTCACAATGGCCGTCGGCGGAATCCAGGGCTTTGACCAATGGGAGATTCATCCAATGGCAAGCTACAACTCCGGTGGGCAGCCGGAAGAGCCTTACTGGTATGTCCTGCCCGACGGGAAGAATGTGGTCGGACTGATACGGGACAACGCCCAGTCCAAGCGCCTGCTGCGGACGTTTTCCACCGACAATGGCCGGACCTGGAGCAAGATCGTCCAAACCAATTTCCCGGATGCGACGAGCAAGTTCTTCGCCATGCGAACCTCCAAGGGCTATTTCGTCCTGGTTTCCAACGCCAGTCCGTCCGGCCGCGATCCGCTGACCCTGTCCATCAGCGACGACGGGCTCGTCTACGATCGCATGTTCTACCTGGTCGGAGGCCGGCACGTCGACTATCCGCACATCATTGAGCATGACGGGCATCTTCTGATCTCCTTCTCGGGCGCAAAGCAAACGGTGGAAACGCTCAAGATTTCGCTGGCGGACCTGGATGCCGCGTTCGCGCGAAAGGACTGAGGATGTGCAGCGAAGAGCTGCTCTACCGCTGCGGTTGCCGGCGCACGCAGACACCGAATGATCTCCTCGACGTTCACCGGGGAAGTGCATGGCGTGTCGCCATGGGCAAGCAGTGAGGTGACCCGCTCAACCGCTGGTCTTCCGAGCAGGTAATCGATCAGGACTGTTGTATCCAGGAGCACGAGCGTTGTCTTATCCAACGCGCCGTGGATCGCCGCTGCGCTGCCAGCTCACCCAAGCGGCAGGGTCATCATCCCAGTCGTGTTCGCTGTTACGAAGTATGCCGGCAGCCTTGTGCGAGGAACTAGGGTCGAGCCGCCGTCCAGCGCTTCGTCACGCAATCCGCTCGCATGCACCAGCTAGGTTTCTTGGCCGGCGTGCTTGCTGATTCGGGCCAGGACGGCTCTCCGGGCGAAGTCCAGTTCGGGCAGCCGCATGAGGCGACAGAGCGCGTACAGCACGGCCGCGCCAGAGGGCACCGCGACAACAAGCACCGCGAGCCGACCGGCAAACGTACCCGGTCCGATCCACGACTCGACTAGCTCGGCGAGGCCCCAGCAGCAAGCGCCCATGACGGCTGAGGCGAGCCCGATCTTCCCCGCGGACACCAGCAACCGCCTTCCTCCCACGCCATGGATCCGTGCCCTCATGAAGGCGAAGAGAAGGACGGAGTTCAGACTCGCCACGAGCGATGTCGAGAGTGCAAGCGCCCAGTGGCCCAGACCGAGGGTGTCAATGAAAAATTTGTTCAGGTTGAAGTTCAGCACGACGGACATGACCGACACCAACATCGGGATTCGCACGTTGCCGAGGGCGTAGAACGCAGGAGCCAGCAACTTCGTCGAAGCGTATCCGACAAGTCCCAGGCAATACGACGACAAGGCCAGGGCCGTCTGCTCCGTATCAAATGGCGTGAACACCCCACGCTCGTAGACCACACCAACGAGGGGTCGGCTCAGAATGAAGAGCCCTACTGCCGACGGGATCGTGAGGAGAAACATCAGGCCAAGGGACTTGGAAAGTGTTTCCCGGAAATCGTTGATCCTGCCCTCGCTCGCGTCTCGGGAAATCAGAGGCAGGGTTACCGCCGCGACGGCAACCCCGAACATGCCGAGGGGCAGCTGCATGAAACGGAACGCGAACGCGAGCCATGACACTGGGCCACTAATGGTCTGTTCGGCCGAACCCGCGAGCTGGGAAGCGAACATACTGTTGACCATCACGTTGACCTGCACGGCCGACGCCCCGATCGTGGCCGGGCCCATCAGGCGCAGCAATTGGCGGACGCCAGGATCCAGAAACCCCGCCATCGGACGGAAGCGGAGCCCTGTACGTCGGAGGGCGGGTATCTGGCAGATGTATTGCACGCCGCCGCCCAGCAGGGTGCCGATGGCCATACCGACGATCGGCTCGATGCCCAGTCCGGGCCCAACAGCAAATCCGAGCAGGAGACCGGCAACGACAGACGTGATGTTGAAGAAACCGGAAGACAGGGCCGGAATACCGAACTTGCCGTGCGAGTTGAGCACACCCATTGCCTTGGCAGCAAGCGCAATGAGAAGGAGGAACGGCATCATTACCCGAGTCATCAGAACCGTGAGCTCGTACTTGCCCTCGATCTCGGCGTAGCCAGGGAACATTAAGTTCACTAACGGCGGCGCGAAGACTGTTCCCAGAACGCAGATCACGATCAAGACTGGCACGAGCAGGGTCGTGAGGCGATTGGAAAGCGCGTAAGCCTCCTCCTTGCCTTCGGTCGAGAGCGTTTGGGAGTAGGTGGTGACGAACGCGGCCGACAGCGCGCCTTCCGCGAGGAGATCGCGCAGCAGGTTCGGGATGCGATACGCGGCGACGAACGCGTCCTGTTGCAGGCCGGCGCCGAACAGTCCGGCAAAGACAATCTCTCGGGCCAGCCCGGCAACCCTGCTGAAAGCAACCGCCAGGCTCGCAACGCCCGCCTTGCGCACTACCTGAGCGTGGGCAGAATCCGCGTCGGGCACAGGCCTGGATGGCGAACTCAGACGGACCCCCTTGAGGATCATTCAGGGGAGAAGTCCGTCCGGCTATTGGGTAGCATATCAGCCGCCCGCGCGGTCGGCTCCCACGTCTCTAGCGACTGGCCACGGTTGACACTGGAGCCTCAGTCACGGCGCAGCTAGTGAACCGTCTCCGGCTTCAAGATGCGGAGCCCGACCCGCACTCCCCCCCGTTCTACAAGAAACCCGGCCCTGTGTAGACTGTGTCCTATCGCTTGCCTGGCGGCGCCAGAATTGATTCACAATGCCAATTCATGCAGTCCATTGGCCCGCTCGGGCGCGACTGCGCGACGCCTTCGCTTTACAGGCGACGTGCAACTGCGCCACTGTGTTTGCTGTGCGAAATCTGGTGCTTTCCGTCTCCCTTTGTTTGGCCTGTTCCGGCCCGCCCTCGGGAACCGAGCCCGCCGAATCGCGCCTCCCGCCAAACATCGTCCTCATCCTGGCAGATGACCTGGGCTACGCAGACGTTGGGTTCCATGATCTGCAGGACTTCGAGACACCCAATCTCGACAGCTTGGCAGCGGCCGGAATCCGCTTCACCAATGCCTACGTGACTCACCCCTATTGCAGCCCCTCGCGGGCGGGCTTGCTCACGGGCCGGTATCAGCATCGATTCGGCCATATTCACAATCCCAAGTTTCGCGCCGGAGAGGGCTTGCCGCTGGAGGAAACTCTTTTGCCCGAAGTCCTGGCGCCAGGCGGTTACGTCAGCGGGGTGGTGGGAAAGTGGCACTTGGGTGACGGACCGGCATTTCATCCGCTCCAGCGTGGATTCGACGAATTCTACGGCCTGCTCGGGGGCGGACACGATTACTTCAAGTCCAACGGAGAAGACGCACGGGAGTACCTGATTCCGCTCGACGCACACGGTGGGAAGATCCCGGTCGAGGGCTACCTGACCGACCAACTCTCTGAGGCTGCTCTCGATTTTGTCCGCCGTCACTCCGGGCGTCCGTTCTTTCTCTACCTCTCCTACAACGCCCCTCACGGCCCACTGCAAGCGCCACCGGAAGCGCTTGCGCGGGTCGATTCGATCGCAGACCCCAGGCGACGAACCTATGCCGCAATGGTCACTGCCCTGGATGATGGCGTGGGCGCGGTCCTCTCGCTTGTCGAGGAACTCGGCTTGACTGAGAGCACGTTGGTGTTCTTTCTGAGCGACAACGGCGGTCCAACCCCGGCCAACGCTTCGAACAACTCGCCGCTGCGAGCAACGAAGGGGACGGTATACGAAGGCGGCGTGCGAGTTCCATTCGTCGTCTCGTGGCCTGGGCGCCTTCCGGCCGGTTCCCGATACGAGCCTCTGGTTAGCGCGCTAGACATCTTCTCAACGGCCGTGGCGGCCGCCGGCATCGAGCTACCTGGAAACCTCGACGGCGTCGATCTCATGCCGTATCTGACCGGAGCCCAGTCCGAAGCACCCCATGACCAGCTTTACTGGTATTCGGACGAGGGTGGGCAATACGCCACGCGGACGGGCGAAAGCAAGCTGGTACGCATACTTAACCGCGAACCGGAGCTGTACGCGATCGACAACGACATCTCCGAAAGCCATGACGTCAGCGATGCCAGCAAATCGCTGACCGACGAACTCGTTCGCGCGATCGATGCCTGGCACGCCCCGCACCCCGGGCCAGCCTGGCCCGGCACCCGCGGCGAGCGCCCCGTACACCCGAACACCGCGAAGGCGCTGGGAGCGGACCAAGACGAGATCGACGCGTGGGTAGCGAAGCAAGTCTACGACGAGAGCAGGCGATGACGCATATTCTCCTCTGGACCTTCTCCGGGTATCTGTGACGGCGTTGAATGGTCGGCCGGGTTGACGGCTCGCGATTCGGTTCGGATGGCAGTGAGTTACTGCTGCGAGCCGCGGCGGGTGCGGCATCCGGTCGAGGTTGTGGCCGGGGTGCGTGCTGGGCGTGTCCTTGGACCACGAGGGTTCAGGAAATCAATCCCTGCCAAGCCGCTATCCACGTAGATTTCGAATTGGTTGCCTACCAAGAGCCCGGGAAGACCGCGCGACTGCGAGAATCACCCAATGCGTTCCTCATTGACGAGGTTCCCCAGGTCCAGTCTCGAAATATTGCATGCCCTTGGAGGAGACAGTATCGGAGCTTGAACGCCAACTCTCGCCCTCTCGCTAGTCATCATTACAATTGCAGTTTGTCCGCGCTCCTACACGAGTGAGGCGTAGCCGATGTCGATCGCAGCTCTGAGGCCGCGGCGCCAGGGGCCGATTCGATCGTTGGATCTGGCGGTGTGATGGTGCACGATCCGGCCTAGCGCAGTGGCGGTGGTGGGTATGAGGAAAGTTTCGCAAGGCAATGGCGGCTATTCCGTGCGCAGAATGAGCTCCAATCCATGCCACAGCCTCCATGGCCCTTTCCGGTTGCTGCCACCCGTGAGCGGATCGAGAGATAGGTGACGATTGGCTGGTGGGGTTCGAACTCAAGATGGGGGAACTTAACGCCAATCCACGGGACACTGTGCAGTGCAGGGTTGGACGACTGTCGCCGGACGATCCGGTATTCTGGCTTGAAGACGACCAGCGTGTCGGCGACCGGACGCTTGTCCTGCCCACCGGCCGTCGGCACACAGCTTGAGGTGCCCGAGGTCGATCGATGATGAGAATCCGAAGGCTCAGCCGTCGACGGGCGCCGCAGTGGATCCGTTACTTGCTGACAGTCGCGGTCCTCTACTCCGTGGGGCCAGCCTCGATTGCTCAGGGACAGACCTTTCAGGGCGGTCTGCGCGGTACCCTCAGGGACGGCAATGGCGGAATTCTCGTCGGAGCGGCAATCACTCTCGAGAACGAGGAAACCGGGGGGGCCCGAAGTACCGTGTCCAACACGGCGGGCGAGTACTCGTTCGCAAACCTTCAGCCGGGGCAGTACACGCTGAGAGTGGATCTGGCGGGCTTCGCTCCCTTGGTGCAGGAGCGGTTGGGTGTCGGCATCTCGTCCTGGCTGGTGTTGGACCTAGTGTTGAGGGTCGGAGGCATCGACGAGACCATTACGGTCACGGGGGCAGGTCCGCTGGTGGAGAGCGGGACCGCTTCGGTTTCGTCAACGATCGACCGCGCGCAGCTGGAATCCCTCCCGTCCCCCGGTCGGAATGTCTTCATCATGGCGGTGACGACTCCCAATGTCGTGCATACCGGAAACCCCGTGTGGGTCAAGCAATCGGATCAAACAAATTCTTCGCTGCTGTCGCTTGGAGGCGGCCCCCTCCGTGGCAACAACTACACGCTCGACGGCGTCTCGATGACCGACATGCGCAACCGTTCGGTGATCATTCCGATTTTCGAGGCGGTCGAAGAAATGAAGGTGCAAACCAACACCTACGATGCGGAAATGGGCCGCACTGGCGGAGGAGTGTTCAACACGATTCACCGCAGCGGCACCAACCGCTGGGCGGGCAGCGCGCTGTACCAGTTCCGGCCCGGAAAGCTGAACACGTTCTGGAGGAAGCTGGGCTACTTCCAGCAGCAGGAGTTCGACTCCGGCGCACTCGACCAGCAAGACATCAGCAACGCTCCGTATAATCTGGCCGGAGGCTCGTTCGGGGGTCCGATCGTGAGCGACCGGACGTTTTTCTGGCTGGCGGCCGAGGGCTTCTCCGACGATGCGGTCGAGAACACGTCGATCGCGATCCCGACACAGGCCGAGACGGCCGGCGACTTCTCCGAGAGCGGGTCGCGGATCTTCGATCCGTTCGACAGAGATGAGAACGGCAACAGGAACTGGTTCCCTGACAATCGCATCCCGGGGCACCGGGTGGATCCGGCGGGCGCGGCGCTGGCCGGGCTGCTGGCGGGCCTCGGCCCGGGCGGCCTGCGGTCGACTTCAGGGATCCAGACAGTGCAGGCGATCCAGACCACGGGCAACCTCAACCACGCGGTCACTGACAAGTGGCAACTCACCGCGACCTACCTCTACTACACGTCGGAAGAACCCGGCTTTGGCCACTACCGGGACCTTCTCAATTCCGAGTCCTCGCCAACCTTCGCCCTCAGTGCCTCCGTCCTGGGTCGAGACGTTCATGCCGTGGCGATCAACAACACGTTTGTCGTCACGCCAACGTCGGTTCTGAACCTGAGGTACGGCCAGACCTACTTCAACGATTCTCGCGAGAGCTCGGTATATGGTGACCGCGAGGTCCGCGACCAACTGGGAATCCAGGGAGACTTCCTGGACAAGATTTACGCGCAGGAGGGCTACAAGGGGCAGTTTCCGCTGATTCACATCGCGGAATACGGTGACGACGGGCACACCCACGGATCAAGCAGCAACAACGACACGCAGTGGCTGTCCCGAGAGGTGAGCGGGACGTTTTCGCAGTTCGTCGGAAACCACACCTTGAAGTACGGCGGGCAGTGGCGTCGGCTGGGCCTGAGCACCTTCCATTTCGGAAATGGCTTCGCGTTGCAGTTCGGCAGGAAATTCACGCAGGGCCCGAACCCGACCAGCCCTGAAGTCGGTTCTGGCAACGCACTGGCCGACCTGCTGGTCGGAGTGCCGGCCGGCGGCACGGCAACGCTGGGCGCGCAGGCAGATCTTTTCTTGGACTACTTCGGAGGGTTCATCCAGGACGACTGGAGAGCGACTCCGGACCTCGTGCTCAACCTCGGACTGCGCATCGAGCGCGAAACGGGTCTGAAGGAAGACACGAATGACTTCGCGGTCGGATGGGAGCGAACTCGCCCATTTCCCGTGCAAGCGTCGCTGGCGCCTGAAATCGAAGCGGCGCTACCGGGGTTCCCGTTGCGGGGCGGACTGATGTACGCGGGCGTTGACGGCAACCCGACCCACCAATGGAACCCACCGCCGATCAAGGTCGGACCCAGGATCGGATTCGCCTACAGCCTGAGCGGAGGTACCGTTCTGCGGGGGGGATACGCCGTCTTCTGGGCTCCGTACGCGATACCGTCCGGCACGGGAGCTTCGGAAATCGGCACCTATGGCTACACCGCGGTCACCAACATCGAGACCAGCGTCGACGGCATCACGCCGCCGGAAGCGTCCGCATCCAATCCCTTCCCGCACGGCATTCTGGGCCCCATGGGAAACGCCCGTGGGCGCCTCCAGAACGTCGGCGGCGATGTCTACTTCAACGAGCAATTCCGCGACTCCCCCTATATCCAGAAGTGGTCTCTGGACCTGCAACGCAACATTGGCAGTGCCTTGGTGGCCAAGGCCGGGTACGTCGGTAGCACCGGTACCAATTTGCCGATCGGGGGCACCCGCAACTCGGTGATCAACATCAACCAGTTGCCCGACTCGCACCTTGCGCTCGGGGCCCGGCTGAACGAACCCTACCCGAATCCCTTCCACGGCAACTCGCAGTTCGGACCCTTCGCCCACGACGAGACCCTTCCGCTCGGGCAGCTCCTGCGACCCTACCCGCACTTCCGCAACGTCTACGCGCGTCACGTGAGCTCCGGCAGGTCGCTCTATCACTCGGTACGCCTAGAGCTGGAAAAGCGATTCAGCGATCGCTGGGGCGCTCGGATCAACTACACCTTCACACGACACCTGGACAACATCTACGAGAGCAATACCCTGACGGAGAGCGAAACGGGAACCGCATACAACACCCCGGGTGAGTGCGCGTTCGGGAAATGCCCCGTGCTGGAGCAGGACTACTCGCCTTCGATTCTCCATGTCCCGCACAGCCTCAACCTCAATCTGATGCACCAATTGCCCGGCAGGGGCAGGCTGATGGGAGGCTGGACGGCCTCGCTGTCATCCTCGGCACGCAGCGGCTTTCCGCTCGTGATCACCCAGAACTCGAACCCGCTGAGCGCGTACGGCTTCAGCCACCAGCGCCCCGCCAATGCCGAAGTGTCCGGCGGGAACGACCCGGCCGGCAATGTCTCGCACTACGTGACCGCAGGCTCCGTGGTTCCGACCCAAGGCCTCCAGTTGAGCTCCGCTCCCCGAACGACGGCCACGGCCAGAACCCCGAGACTCGTCAATTGGGATGTCGCCCTCGAGAAGAGCACGGCGATCTCCGAAGGCGCGAATCTCGTGCTTCGATTCGAATTCATCAATATCTTCAACGGCGTCAACTGGCGCGGGCCGTCCACCGTCTTCGGATCCGGAGACTTCGGGCGAATCGATGGCAACCGGGGCTTTCCGCGAACATTCCAGTTCATGACGAGGGTGACGTTCTAGAAGGTCCGCCAGGCTTCCGGGCCGCCGGAGCGCGGCCCCGAAGATCCCTCAAGCTCGACCTAGCGCATGTTTGACACTTTTTCCCGGATATGGGGATGAAACCCCTTACGGATAAAGGAACTTCATCGCCAAGGCGCTGATTTTCTAGGTAACAACGCCAATTCGCGACCCTTTCGATTCAATAACTTACAGGCACCCATGCCGAACATGGGCTATACCGTAGCGACTCCCTCGGCCGTGCAACAGGGCTGGCCGACGACTTCAACGTTGGGGGTCAAATCTATCGCAACCACTCGTCCACCATCAAGGACTTAGCGTCCGAGCCCCGGCGCGGTGTGCGCGTCAGCAACGGCGTTCGGTTCTTCTGGAGGGCGCGGCGATTCGGTCCGCTCGTAGTCCAAGTGCGCCCGCTTGCGGGATTCCTTGGTCAGGCATGCGGGGAGACTCCTAGAAATGAGCAATCGTAGAGGGTTTGCAGGTTCATGCTGGAAGCAATAGGACTTACCAAGCTCTACGGCTCGTTCAAAGCGCTCGACTCGCTCGACCTGTCGATCGAACCCGGGCAAGTCTTCTGCTTGCTCGGAGCGAACGGGGCGGGAAAGACGACAACGATCAATCTCTTTCTCAACTTCATCGAAGCCAGCTCCGGCGAAGCACGCGTCCACGGACTCCAGGTGGCCGAGAATCCGCTTGAAACCAAGAAGCACCTCGCATATATCCCCGAGCAGGTGATGCTCTACCGCCACCTAACCGGCCTTGAGAATCTGGAATACTTCACCGCCCTCGCCAGGCACGAGGAGTATTCGCAAGACCAGCTCCGCCGCTTCTTGAACGAGGCCGGAATCTCCGCAGACGCGATTGACCGGCGCGTCTCCACCTACAGCAAGGGCATGCGACAGAAGGTCGGCATCGCGATAGCCGTCGCTAAGAGGGCTAAGGCGTTGCTTCTCGACGAGCCCACTTCGGGTCTCGACCCGAAGGCGTCGAGCGAGTTTTCCGAGCTACTAAAGAGCATGAGCGGCGAAGGCGTGGCCGTGCTGATGGCGACGCACGACCTGTTCCGAGCCAAGGAAACCGGGACCCACGTCGGATTCATGAAGCAGGGACGCCTCGTCGCGCGCCTGACCACGGCAGAGATCGGCCACGCCGATCTCGAAGGGCTCTACCTCGAACACATGCACGGATAAGGAGGCGGACTCATGGTGGTCCGAATCGCTCGCAAGGAGCTTCTGGAGATGACGCGCGACGGCCGCTTCCGGGTCGCGGGAGGAGTCGTCGCGTTGTTGCTGCTCATCGCTCTCGGACTCGGCTGGCACAGACATTCGAACGTGACCGCGGCGCATGAAATCGCTATTGCACAGGAGCGTGAGATCTGGGAATCCCAAGGAGAAAAGAGTCCCCACTCGGCCGCCCACTACGGCGTCTACGCCTTCAAACCAACAGGACGGCTGGCTTTCTTCGACCCCGGAACGGAAGCCTATACCGGCGTCACCGTCTGGCTAGAAGCCCACAAGCAAAATCAGTTCCTCTACCGTCCGGCGCTTGACGGCAACACTCTGCAGCGCTTCGGTGAGTTGACCGCAGCGGCCGTACTGCAACTGCTGCTGCCGCTCTTGATCATCCTGCTCGCCTTCTCCGCGTTCGCCGGAGAACGGGAGTCCGGTACGTTGCGGCAGGTTCTGAGTTTGGGGGTGCGCCGAAGCGATCTCGCCGTTGGGAAGGCGCTCGGCGTCGTCGGGGCCTTAGCCTTGCTCCTGGTACCGGCCGTTATGCTCGGCGCGGCAGCGCTGACCGCGGCCAGGGCCGATTCTCCGTCGGGAGGGCTCGTACGGACGCTTTTCCTCGCCGGCGCCTACCTGCTCTATCTCGGAGCATTCGTCGGCGTGACCCTGGCGGTGTCGGTGCGGGCGCGCTCAGCCCGATTCGCTTTGGTCGCCTTGCTCGGGTTCTGGGTCTTCGTTTGCCTGGCCGCCCCGCGCGCAGCGACGGACTTGGCCAAAGCCTTGTATCCAACGCCGTCTGTCCAGGAGTTCGCCGCCGCTCTGGCCGAAGAGAAGGAAACTGGAATCGGCGGCGTCGACTACGACGATTTCCTCGAGGCCCGCAAACAAGAGTTGCTGGCCGAATACGGCGTGGACGACGTCGAGGCGCTGCCAATCAACTACGCCGGTTGGCGCTTCCAGGTCAGCGAGGAGTACGGCAACCAATTCTTCGACCGCCACTACGCTCGCCTTTGGGATCAGTTCGAGGCGCAGGACGGATTCCGCCAGAAGATCGGCTTCGCGGCCCCGCTGTTGGCCGTGCGCTCCTTGTCGATGTCGCTCGCCGGCTCCGATTTCGCGCACTTTCGGCGGTTCGCCGAGCAGGCCGAGCAGTATCGTAGGCGGCTCGTCGCCTTCTTGAACGACGACATGCGCGACCACGCCGGAGCGGGTTTCTCCTACCGCCGGGACCAGGGGCTGTGGAGCAAAGCCCCGGCTTTCGCCTATGACGCACCGGACCCGGTCTGGGCGGTATCCGGCCAATCGACGGCGCTGGCCGCCCTAGTGTTGTGGCTCGTCCTCTCCGCCGTCTTGGCACGGTCCGCCGCGGCGCGTTTGGAGGTCTCTTAGCGATGCTCCTCCGCGTGATGCGCAACGAATGGCGCGGCCTGGCCGCGGATCGCACTCTTTGGGCAGTGACGATCTTGCTTGCTGTGGTGATGCTCTTCGCTGCCTCGAACGGCGCCCGCTGGTCGGCCCTGCAACAAGAGCGGCATGGCAGGCTCGTAGCCGACCAGAGCGAGCGCCTCGAAGAGACCCGTGATCAGCTGCTCGAAATCGCCCGCGGCGGCTCGCCCCGAAGTCGCTTCTTGGATCCCCGCAATCCCGCACAAGTCGGCCAGAGCTTCGCCGCCGGTTACGCCCTGCTGCCACCGGCTCCGCTTGCCCCGCTGTCGGTCGGCCAGAGCGACATCCTGCCAGCCCACTACAAGATCACGCTGGAGAGCCGTGAGGCGCTGTTCGCGGGTGACGAGCTCGACAACCCGACGAACCTCCTCGCCGGCAGGTTCGACGTCGCCTTCGTCATCGTCTTCCTCTATCCGCTCGTGATCCTAGCACTGAGCTACAACCTGCTCTCTGGCGAGAAGGAGGGCGGTACGTTGGCCTTGGCGCTCGCGCAGCCGATCTCGCTCACGCGACTGGCGACAGCCAAGATTCTTGGGTGTGGCGTCGTCGTGCTGAGCCTGACGGCAGCACTGACGCTGGCTGCGACCGTCGCTGCCAGCGTCGACCTGGGCGCACCCGGCGCGTTTTCGTCCCTTGCCGCCTACTTCGGCATCACCGCTGTGTACGGCCTATTCTGGTTCTCGCTGGCCCTGTTGGTCAACGCCTTCGGCCGAGGCTCGGCGACCAACGCCGTGATCCTCGCCGGAGCCTGGCTCACGCTCGCGCTGATCGTGCCGTCGGCGACGTCGCTGTTCGCCGCCACGCTGTACCCGGTTCCGTCACGCGTGGAGATGATCCAGTCCGTCCGCGTCGCTGGCCAAGAAGCGTCCGAGCTCGGCAGCCAACTGCTGAGCGCCTACTTCGAAGACCACCCGGAAATGGCGCCCGAAGGCGAGATCGACCCGCGTGACTATTACTCCCTCAAATTCGTCATGGAGGATGAAATCTCAAGACAGATCGCCCCGCTCACCGAGCGGTTCGAAGCCCAGATTCGCGGGCAGCAATCCGTCGTCGAGAAATTTCGCTTCCTGTCCCCGGCCATTCTTGCGCAGCAGGCCTTGAACGATCTTTCCGGAACCGGCTACTCCCGGTTCGACCACTTCCGCAGCGAGGCCGGGCGCTTCGCCGACGAGTGGAAAAGCCATTTCCTGCCGCAGATCTTCCGCAAGACCGTCGTCACCGCCGAGGCCTTGGGCGAGCTTCCCCGCTTCTCGTACCGGCCTGAAAGACCTAGCGCGATCGCCGAGCGCGTCGGAGGCACCGCCCTGCTGATCGCGCTAAGCGCTGTGCTGTTGCTCGGCACGGCCTTGTGGGCATTGCGTCGCTACCCGCTAACAGCCTGATACTCGTCGGAAGCGCTCGGAGCGAACCGCACCAGAAGCGGTCGTGGAGCGCGTCTTCAGGGCCAAGATCTGGAGCAACCCGAAGGTTGTGGATAGCCAGTGAAGGCCAATGAGCCCCATTTCGATAGTGAAGACAGAGCAGCAAACGAAAAGCGCGCGGCTCGTCTTGTTGATACGTTAGAGCAACCCAATTAGCTTTCGCAGAAGCGCTAGCCTTGGCGCGATGATTCAGCCTCAGAGATCGTTCGAGCGTGGACTGGCAACCGCTACTCGGGGCGCACGCTGATCTGGTCAGGAGGCGGAAATTCCGGTGGCACGGGTTGTGTGACCGCTCCCGTCACAACCCACTCCGCTCCGCGCTGCAGCGTCGCGATGAAGCCGTTGCATCGTTGCGACACAATGGCGTGACCGAGGGTCGTGTGGAAGATCCGGCCTTCGCCATATCGAATTGCCATCAGGATGGGCTCGTGCTCGCCCGTCCCATTGGTCTCCACCGTCGAGAACGCCGTCGCCAGGACTTGGACGTTTTTGGCGGGACCCCTCAGGCGATCGTACAGCTCGTCGGTGGCGTGCATCCAGGATTCCGGCAAGCCCCGGGTGATCGGATGGTCCGAGTCGCGGATGTCGACACGGAATTCGTGACGCGTGCCATGGCTGCCACCCTTGCCCGGAGTGTCGTCGAGGATGAAGTTGCCGTCCCGCAATCGAATGTACGGCCCGTGCCGTTCCGTCCGGCCGCGCCATCCGCCGACGGCGATCATTTCGTTGTACGCGGTCCAGTCGGGAAACGCGTTGTTGGCAGCGTGTACCGAGACGAATCCCCCGCCCCCGGCCACGAATGCCTCGAAGTCTTCCATCGCAGCCGGACTCCAGGGTTCGCCGTTATAGTTGGACACAACCAGGTCGTATTCGGAGAAGGTCGGCCGGAAGGTGTCCATGGGACCGTCTTTCGGCGGGGTCGTGGCGACTTCGACGCTGAATAGCCCGGTCTCTTCGAGGTAGCCCTTGATGAGTTGCGTAGTCTCCGGCCAGATTCGGTGATTGTTCTGGCCATCGACAATCAAGGCCGCGTGCTTGGTCTCGGGCGCGGCGCCACAGACCGCGATGAACGCCAGGGAGAGGAACGTTGCGGTTGCTTGGGATCTCATTGCGACGGTTCAACGCTAGCATGCCGACAACCGCGATTCAAGACGCGCTTGTCCCCAAGCCAGCGTCGCGTACACGGTAGCCGATCGGGTGCGGTATCGAACGTGTGGCATCGTGAAGCTTGACGCGTGACATCGGATGAAGGCTTGGCAGCGGTACCTGGTCTACCAGCTCCCCGGCCTGGGCCTGCTCGCGATCTTGCTTGCCGCGGCCACCTACTGGTTCTCATTGCCGATCTGGGCCAGCGCGCTGGCGGCAATGTTGTGGATTGCCAAGGATGCCGCGTTGTACCCGCTACTGAAAAGAGCGTACGAAGACAGCAAGTCCACTGGCACCGCATCACTGGTCGGATCCCTTGGGACGGCCCAGGAGGATCTTTCGCCGAAGGGTCTCGTCCGCATCGGGCCTGAACTGTGGCGAGCCGTGAGCGTCGCGCCAGTGGAAGCCGGACAGCAGATCCGGGTCACCGGAAGCGACGGAATGACCCTCCGGGTGGAAGCTGTGCCGGACAGCGGCGTTAGCCGGGACCAGGCGCCAGGACCGTAGGCCCGTGCCGCAACTGGATCACGGGTCGAGTTGCTCCACGATCTCGGTCGCGAGATCGGCGTGACCCTGCGCCCTGGCGAGCGCCAGGGCGTTCCGCGCAGAGTTCCGGGCGTCGTCGGCCCGCCCGAGCTGCCGGTACACAAGCGCGAGTACGAAAGCGTGCAACGCCGTACCGGAACTCTCGTTGGCCACGGCGGTCTCGAGGTACGGGAGCGCCTCGCGGAACCGGCCGGCATCGGCGAGTCGCCTCCCGGTGTGGTAGTTCGCCATCGGCTGCGACGGATTGTGCTCCAGGGCCAGACGAAAATGGCGGGAGGCTTCGCCTGCCCGCCCCAGCCGTTCCAACGTCGTCGCGAGATTCGCGTGGGCGTTGGCGTCCTGGGGATTGACATCGAGCGCCTTGGCGAACGCGTCCGCAGCACCCTGATAGTTCTCGGCGAAATGGAGCGCCACACCATAGTTGTAGTGGGCTTCCGCGATCGAAGGATTCAGTCCCACAGCGCGGTTGTAATGTTCGGTGGCCAGCCCATGGTTACCGAGCTCGCCGTAGACCGCGATGAGGTTCACGTGGGCTTGCGCGTAGCCCGGGTCGATTTCCAACGTGGCCTGGTATGCCGAACGCGCACCTTCAAGGTCGCCCTGGGCGCCAAGGGCGTGACCTTCGTCGAAAGACGCCTGGGCGCTGCTCGCTCGGATGGAGTCCATCGCCTCGATCAAGGGATCCGCGTAGTGCCGGCGCGCGGTCGCGTCCGCTTGCGAGTACATGGCGAGTTGCGCCGCGGCATCCTCGTCCCGGCCAATCGCGCGGTAGGCATTGGCGAGAGCGTAATGGGCCTCGCGATAGCCCGGCTCGAGGTCGACTGCCTTCTCGAGATGATCGAGCGCTCCCTGCGGGCTCTTGGACGCAGTCAGCCGCCCCAGCCGGTAGTGCACCGCGGCGCTCCGCGGAGAGCGCCGGAGCGCCGCCTCCAGGATTTCTTGGGAGCGATCCGCGTCGCCCGACTGCTCGATCGCGTCCGCGAGTCGCAGCGCCGCCGGAAGGTCATCCGGTCGGAGCGCTAGAGCGGCCCGGAGCGCGTCGTGGGCTTCCTCGGTCTGGCCGAGATCGGTCTGCGTCACACCCAGCAAGTAAACCCATTCGAATTCCTGCGAATCCAGGACCCGGCTGCGGTCGAAACACTGAGCCGCCGCTTGGTATTGCCCGTACGCGTACAGTGCGCGCCCCAACGCGCCGACGACTGCGGCGTCCACGGGTGCGGCCTTCGCTCGCTCCCAGGCCGATCTGAGTTGCTGCCGCACCGCCGGAGCGACCCCCTCCAATACCGGCTCCTCTAGCGGGGGAATCCCACGGTCCGAGCAACCGCTTGCCAGTACCGCGCAGACTGCTACCAGCGTTGAGGTCAAGCGACCGGGCTTCGCATTCCGTTCCAACATCGTGGGAACTTACCTATCGGCTGTATACGGTCCTTGCACCTGTCTCGGCAGCGGCTCGGGCCGGCGGCGATTCTTGCTTACAGGGATGCCGTGTGACCCGCCGGCAACCGCGCCTGACCAATCAGTCGGTAAACGCCGCCCCCAATCTACCAGACGAGTACGCGAGTGCGAGCCTGGCTTTCGCCAGCCGATACCGGGTTTCGACAAACGCTCCCCATGCGGTTGATTCGACCACGCGCGCACGCTCGACCTCGGCCAGCGTGACCAAACCCTCGTCGAACCGTGCCATCAAGACATCAAGACTCTCCCGGGCATAATCCAATTCCTGCTGAGCGAGCCCGCCCAGCCGCTCGGCTTCGCGAACCGCGACCACGGCCCGCCTTGCTTGCATGTCGATCGACGCTCTCTTGGCCTCTTGCTGGATCTCGAGCTCGCGCTCCTCGATCCGCGCCCTGGCCACACGCTCCGCCAAGCCCCTCCCGGTGAATAGAGGGACCTGCAACGCCACGCCGGCCTGCCAGTTGTGCCGCTCGAACCGGCGGAAATAGTCGTCATAGTTGTTGAACCGCGCCAGCATCGCGTACTGGCCCACGATGTCCAGGCTGGGGTAGCGCGCCGAGCGCGCCTCGCGGGCTTTGTGGCGGGCAGCCCGAATCCGCGCGTCGATCCCGGCCAACTCGGGGTGCACGGGGCTGCTCGGGTGTACCGTCGGCCAAAGCGATCGCGGCACTCCTAGGCTGCCGTCCGTGTCGGTGGGCAATGGCTTCAGGCGGACGCCCTCTCCGAGGCCGAGCGTCCAGCGCAGGTCCGCCTCCAGCAGGTCGAAGCGCTCAACCGATGCTGCGAGACGCTCGGTGGCCCGCGCCCGGTCAAGCCGCACTCGCGCCAAGGCGAGAGGAATCTCCGACCCCTCCTCGACCCGCGCCACGGTCAGCCCCTCGATGCGCTCGAAGCTTGCCACTTCCGACTCGAGACGCTCGATCTCGCGTGACGCGAGTTCGAAATCCAGATACAGGGATCCGGCGCGGTGGGCGGCCTTCTCTGCGGTCGCCGTCGCGGCATGCTCTCCGGATTCGATCAGCGCGCGGGTGCCGTGCGCACGCCGGGGCCGCTCGAAATCCAGCAACGGCTGGCGCAAGGTGACTTGAGCCACTGAGGGTGTCGCGCCCTGGATGCTCTGTGGAATGCCGGACGTGGCTCCGAGCCCGGAAGCCGCGCTCACTCGCACGGACCTCTCCGTGCGGATCAGACGCAGATCGCTCTCGGATTTCTCGACATCGAGCCGTGCCAGCTGCACCTCCGGGTTCTGGGCGTTCGCCAACTGCACGACTTCGCGCAGCCCGATCGGGCGATCGACGGGTCCGTCGGCGGCGATGCCGGCACGAACGGCGATCAACAAGAAGCAAGCAAGAAACCTATTCATGGCGAAGGGCCTCCACGGGGTCTAGATTCGAAGCGCGGGTCGCGGGAAGCAGGCCGAAGAACGACCCGGCTACCGCCGCGGACAGCCAGGCGAAGGCAGCCCAGCCTGGCGGCACGCGCACCGGCAGCGCAGGCCAGGCCTGGGACGCAGCCCAGGGAACTGCGACCCCAAGCGCCAGGCCGCAAGTCCCCCCGAGCACGGCTAGCGCAAGGGCCTCAGCAAGAAACTGAAGCCGGATATCGCGGCGGGTGGCGCCAGCGGCCTTCCTGATCCCGATCTCGCCCGTGCGCTCGGAGACGGAGATCAGCATCGTGTTCATGATGAACACACCGCTGACGACGAGCGTGATCGATGCGACCAGGACCATCGCCAGATTCAGCGCAAGGAGGATTCTCTCCGCGGCGGCCAGCAGGCCTGAAAGCGTATCCACTCGATAGAGCGAGCCGGGCCGGTGCCGTGACTCCAGGACTTCGCGCACCAGCACCGCGGCCTCGTCAACCCGGTCCTGCGAGCTGACCGCCACGTATAGAGGGTCCACTCGCTCAACGTCCTGGAAGTACTGCAGCACTGTGGAAGGCACGAGCACGGAGGACTCCGCCACCTCGGATTGACCGAACGTCTCGACGCTCTCGGAGAAGACCCCGATAACCTGGAACTCCAGGCCGTGGGCCTTAAGGGTCTGTCCGACCACCCCCGCCGCAGGTCCGTACAGCTTCTCTGCGAGCTGGGGAGTCACCAGGCAGACCTTGGCCCTCGATTCCAGGTCGGTGGCCTCCAGGAACCGGCCTTCGTGAACTTTCACGTTCCGCACGAAGCGGTACGCCTCGCTCGATCCGAGGACGCGGATCTGCATTGGCTGGCCGTCGACGAATATCGAGTCCCAGGAACTCGTCACGCCGGCCACGGCCGAGGCCAGGCTGCCGAGACGCCGTCGGACAGCGTCGACGTCAGCGATGTTGATGTAGTCCGCCTGGGATGCCGACACGTTGCCCCCTGCCTCGTAGTAGGCGTAAACCAGGTTGGGTCCGACCCCCCGGATCTGCGCGAGCACGAAGTCGGCTCCGGTCGCGGCTACGGTGGCGACAAGCGACACCGCGGCGACAGCCGCCGCCATGCTCGACGCGGTCAGGAACGACCTCAGGCGCCGCGCGCGCAGGGCACCGATCGCTGTGCGGACGATTTCCCCGTACGCCAGAGGGGCCTTGGCGGTCATATCCCTTTCAGCAGCTTGCGCACATGGGACACCGGCTCGGCACTCGGCTTCTGCAACGGGTTCGCCAGGTAGCGCTCGAGCAGCTGCTTCGCCCACGGATACAAGGACCGGCGCTTCGCGCGGATCCATGTCTGGGCTGCAGCGAGCAATACCGCCGGGTTCGATGGTTCGGCCGCCAGGGCCTGCTCCAGAAGGGCATCGCTGGCGGCTGTCGAGCCTTGGCGGGCCAAGAACCCCGCATGTCCCAGCAGGTACTCGATTGCGTCGGGGTCGAGTTCCTCGGCCATGGCGTAGCGCTCGCCGGCACTCTCGGCGTCGCCGGTCTTTTCGAAGTAGTCAGCCCAAGCCAGCAATCCTCTCATCTCGTCGATGGCCTCAATCCGGCCCGCGAGGGCCCCGGCTTCCTTCCTGCTGCCTCCGACAATTCCCGGTGCGTTGAGATTGAAGTCCTGCAATGCCGTCAGAGTCTCGACGTTCGACGGATCCAAGGCAACGGACTTCTCGAACATTTCACGGGACTTTCTCGCCATTGGGAGCGCAGTGAGGCGGCGCAGCCCGGTCATCTGCTCGGCGCGCCGGCCTATCGCTGAACCGAGCCAGAAAGCGGACATCGAGTCCTCCGGATCGGCGCTGACCGCCTTCTCAAGCGCGGTCACCGCCTTGCCGTACTCCTCGGCCCAGTAGTGCCGCAGCCCTTCCTCCAAGTGCTCCGCGCCAGGCGTGGAGGCAAGCGCCCACGACAGGCCACCGAGCGCTAGCGCAATCAGTCCGAGACTACATCCCCGCATCATTCACATCCATGCGCACTAGTAAGCGTTGCCCTTCCGAAATGGTCGCACTGCCCGCGAGAAGGACGGTCTCTGACCCGTCGAGGCCCCTCCTCACTTCAACAAAAACGGGGCCCCTCACGCCCAGCTCGACCGATCTGTGCTTAGCCACTCCGTCCTGCAGGATCCAGGTCGAAGCATTTCCTGCAATCTCTCGGACAGCCTCCCGCGGCACGCTAATGGCTCCGGAGACTCGATCGGTCACGACTCTGACTCCAACGGCCAGGTTCGGGAGCAACGATCCATCCGGGTTGGGTGCCGAGCACAACACCTCGCCAACCCGTCGAGTGCCAAACTCCACGATCTCGGTTGCAAGCCGGTCGACTTCGCAACCCCACTCCCTTCCCGGATAGGCATCAGCCGTGAGGCGAGCGGTGGTCCCGAGTGCAATCCGTCCCAAGTCAGGCTCGTCGAGAAAAATCCGGGCGCGGACAGTGCCAAGATTCCCTACCTGGGCCACGAGATCCCCTCTGGCGACGAAATCACCCTCGCGTACGGGCAACGAAAACAGAGTACCCTTGCGAGGAGCGCGAATCAAGAGGCTCGAGATGGCCTGGTCGGCTTCGGCGAGGGCCGCCTCGGCGTGGCTGACGGTGGCCAGGAGCTCGCGCTCTCGGGCGGCCTGGACCGGCGCCTCCAGCTGGGCGCTAACGGCCGCGATCCCAACCTCCAGCTCTTTCTGCTTCCGGCTGGCCTGGTCGAGCTCGGAACGAGCCGCCGCTCCTCGAGCCACGAGTCGATCGAGACGGGCGCGATCCTCGAGGACGGACTCTCTCGCAGCTTCGAGCTTGTTGCGTTCGCCTTCCAGGGCGGCGGCGGCCGGTGGGGCCAGGCCGTCCTTGTACGCGTCGACCCGGGCGCGGGCGGCCTGGACCTGCGCCCACGCTTTTTGGCGGGCGTTCGACTGCCCCTCGTCGGCAAGTCGCAGCAGGAGCTTGCCCGTCTCAACCGTATCCCCGCTTTGGACGTAGAGGCGGCTCACGCGGCCCGACGCGGCGGCGTGCACCGGCACTTGGCGAGCGGCTTCAATCCGGCCATTCGTCGTCAGGGCATCCTCGATATCACGCCGCGCCGGCTTGATGCCCACGATCTCCTCCGAAGGGCCCGCACAGGACAGCCCCGTCACCAGCAGAAACGGGCACAACGCGATCGCGGCCTTCGACATGCGGTTCGGTCAGGGGGCGGCGTCGGGGCGGTGGGAGAAGTCCCAAACGCGAAGGTCGGTCTCGCCCGGATTGAAATCCAGAATCGCGTACTCGCCGGCCGGCAAGGGTTCGACGGGCCAGACCTTGTAGACGAGCGGAGCAAGCTGCTGGCGGAAGACTTCAACCTCGTCCTGCTCCTCGAATTGCTCGTCCGCCACGGATACCGTCATGATCTGCTGGACGACCCTCCGGTTCTTTCCCCTCTCGGGCACGATGCGTGCAATCCCGAACCTGGAGAAGCTGTCGAGCCGTAGGTAAAAGATGGGCTTCGGGTCTGTCGTGACAATCTTGGCCGTGAGCCCCTCGATCGAGAGCGTGCGCTTTCCCGGTATCACTGGCACGGGCGAAATGATGTTGAAGAATATGCGCTTCGTGCTCTTGCCGAGTTCCCAGAACGCCTGCTCCACGGGCACAGGTTCCTTCCCCTTCAGGTAGTACACGCCGTCTTCCAGCGGAACCGAGTGCAGCTCGGTGCGCGCACGCCGTTCGGCGACGCGCTCACGACGGGTTTCCTCTTCCCGGACAGCTGCCGCCGACTGGACGCGGCGGTTGTGCTCGTTGGTGCGTGCCAGGTCGACGATCTGGAGCGGCACCTCCTCCCACTGATTGCGGTCAAGGCTGAAGTACCGCACTCGCTCCTCGCCGACCTCGAACTCGCGGACATTCATCTGGGTGCCATCCGTGAGGAACAGCGCCGCTCGCTGCGCCAGGGCCAATGAGGCGCAGGCAAGCAAAGCCGCTGCGGCGTATGAGACTCGCTTCCACATGGCGATCAGGAAGAGTTCCCTCAATATACCCCCGGTAGCGAAGTGTGGAGGCGGGCCGCGTCGTCCCTACTGGCATTTGCGCCCCGGAATTACGGGTACCCACGGCTACCACGGGGTTGTGGTATTGTCGAGCCCGGTACCATGCCGAATCTCAAGTTGCATCCATCCACCGTACGAGAGGGTATCGCGAGAGCGGCGCTGACGGTCGCGGTGACGCTGCTGGCCATCGGTTGCGCGGCGCCCGGCGACGACCGACCCAACATTGTCGTGGTCATCACCGACGACCAAGGCTACGGGGACATCGGCGCGCACGGCAATGCGATGATCCGGACGCCGAACCTTGACGCCCTGCACGCGGAGAGCGTGCGACTCACCAACTTCCATGTCGATCCGACCTGCTCGCCGACGCGTTCCGCACTCGTTACCGGCAAGTACTCATCCCGGACGGGCGTGTGGCACACCATCATGGGCCGCTCGATCGTGCACCGTGATGAAAGGACATTCGCGGATATCCTTTCCACTGCCGGCTATTCGACCGGTTTCTTCGGCAAGTGGCACTTGGGCGACAACGCCCCGTACCGGCCGATGGACCGAGGATTCCAGGAGGTCGTGCGCCACGGCGGCGGCGGCGTGGGGCAGGCTCCGGACTACTGGGGCAACGACTATTTCGACGACACCTACTGGCACAACGGGGTTCCCACGCCGTACGAGGGCTACTGCACGGACGTGTTCTTCGACAACGCCCTGCGCTTCATCGAAGAGAGCGCGGAGGGCGGCTCGGCCCCGTTCTTCGTGTACTTGTCGACAAACGCACCCCATGGACCGCTTCTGGTGGACGAATCGTACTCCGCGCCGTATGAGGAGAGCGGCGTGCCGGATTCAATGAGCAAGTTCTACGGCATGATCGAGAACATCGACGACAACATGGGCCGATTGACCGCGAAGCTGGACGAACTCGGCATCGCCGACAACACCGTGCTGATCTTCATGACCGACAACGGCACCGCCGCCGGAATGACCAACACGCACGCGACCCAGATCGTCGGCGCCACGAACAAAAGGCTACTCGAGCAGGCAGCCAAGCTGCGCGAGGAAGGAGCGTGGCAGGGATTCAACGCCGGAATGCGCGGGCGCAAGGGTTCAGAATACGACGGTGGGCACCGCGTCCCGTTCTTCCTGCGTTGGCCGGACGGCAACCTCGGAGAGCCGCGGGACATTGCGAACCTGACCGCGCACATCGACGTCGTACCTACTTTCGCGGACATCGCGGGCGCGGGCGATCTTGGCGAACTGGACTGGGACGGAACGAGCCTGCTGCCGCTTCTTCGCGGTGGGGACTGGAACGACCGCACCCTCGCGGTGCATTCGCAGCGCATCCCCTACCCCGAGAAGTGGCGCAAGAGCGCGGTGATGACCGAGCGCTACAGGCTGGTGAACGGCCAGGAGCTGTACGACATCACCAGCGACCCGGGCCAGGTGGAGGACATCGCGGCCGAGAGCCCGGAAGTGGTTGCCGAGTTGCGAGAGGCGTACGACCAGTGGTGGGACCGCATCGGCGATCGCTTCGATGGCCATGTCTACATCGACATCGGGTCGGATGCCGAGAACCCGGCCCGCATCAGTTCGCATGACTGGCTACCGGGGGAAGACACCCCTGGCGGGCCCTGGAACCAGCGACAGGTCACCCAGGCTCCGGCGGCCAACGGCGCGTGGTATATCCGCGTGAGCGAGGCGGGTACGTACGAATTCGAACTGTTCCAGAGGGACAAGCCGGCCGAGTTCCCGATCGAGGCGACGGAAGCTGGCTTGCGCGTGGGTGAGGCAGAGCAGACGGCACCGATTCCCGAGGGTGCCACCAGCGTGCGCTTCACGATGGAGTTGCCCGCCGGGGAGACGACGATGCAGAGCCGGTTCATCCAGGCGGACGGTACCGAGAGAGGTGCGTTCTACATCTACGCGAACCGCCTGTAGACCGTCGTCCTCTGAGGATCTGCATGGCGGAAGCGAGTGAGCCATCAGCAGGCTGCTGATGGCACGAACCATCGCGAGGACTGACCGAAACGCGCCGGGCTCATGGTGCGTTCGTCTCACTTTCGGACCGGACTGCGGCTGGTGACGGAACGCATTTCACGCCGAGAAAGCGCGTGACGCGTGATAGGATTAGTGCTCCCCCGCCCTCGGGCGTTTGTCCGACGCCTCGCACGAGGAATGACGTGAACATCGAAGCAATCTCCAGACGCGATTGGATCCGGCATTGCGCGCAGTCGGGAACGGGAGCGGCGCTGGCGTCCATCACCCCGGCTGTGGCTGCCGCGGCACAAGCCGTTTCGACCGCGGGGTCCGAGTACAACAACTACTTCGGCGACCTGCACAATCACAACCAGGTCGGGTACGCGCAAGGCACGCTGGAGCGGAGCTTCGAGGTGGCTCGCAACCACCTGGACTTCTACGCCTTCACGCCGCATTCGTACTGGCCCGATGTCGGCGAGTACGACGGCAGGATCCAGTACAAGTGGCGCAACGGCTTCGCCGTAGCCAAGGCGCGATGGCCCGACGTGGTCCGGCTGGCAAGGGAGTTCGACGACCCCGGCAAGTTCACCACGATCCTCGGCTACGAGCGGCACGGAACCGCCGAAGGCGACTACCACATCCTGTTCCCGGACCTGCAGGGCGACTACGAGCTGATCGAGAATCTGGACGAGTTGAAAGCGTTCGCCAAGCAGCGGGGCTGCATCCTCGTCCCGCACCATCCGTCGAACCGGCTGGGACATCGCGGCACCGCCTCCGCCAGCATCGACACCGAAGTCTCGCCGGTTCTCGAGATTCACTCCGAGTGGGGCTGCGCCGAGCACGACCGCGCGCCGCATCCGTACAAGCGCCACACCGAAGGCGGGCGCTGGACCCGTCACACACTGCAGCACTACCTCAGCGAAGGCCACCGCTTTGGCGTGGTCGCCAGCACTGACGACCATCTCGGCTACCCCGGAGGGTATCGCGAGGGCCTGGCCGTGGTGAAGGCCCACGAGCTTTCGCGAGAGGCCATCTTCGACGCCCTCAGGAACCGCAGGACCTACGCGGTGACAGGCGACCGCATCGAGGTCGACTTCTCCGTCAACGGCGCGATGATGGGTAGCGAGCTGCCCTATTCCCGCAACCGCGAGATCCGCGCCTCCGTCCGCGGGTGGGATGTCGTCGACCGCGTGGAGATCGTCAAGAACGGGCGCGTCATTCACCGGGACTTCCCGGTCGATCGGGATCCGGGCGCGAGCCGATGGAACGAGCCAGTCGTCGTCCGGTTCGAGTACGGCTGGGGTCCGTGGCCGGCACTGGGCTGGGGCGGAACAGCCGACTGGGACTTCACGCTGCAAGTGGAAGGCGGCCGAATCGAAGCGTTCCACCCGTGCTTCAGTTCAGGGCCACTGGATGAGTTCCGGCGCGACAGGATCGTCAGCAGCGATTCGCGCTCGGTGCGCGTTCAATCGTACACGGCGCTCAAGCAGCGACTCGACGACTATTCGCAAAAGGCGCTCGTCCTCCGGGTCCAGGGTGATGCCAGCACGCGGGTCACGGTGAATTGCACCAAGCCCACGAAATGCTCGCTCACGCAGTCCTTCGCGGAACTCACCGAATCCAATGAGATGCTCTTCACGAGACCATTCCCTTGGGAGTCAGCGATGCTGCACCGGGTCGTCTTCCGAGATAACTGGGCGACATCGTTCGGCCTCGAGGATGAAGGGGATGGGGCTCAAGCGGACTGGTACTACGTGCGGGTGTTCGAATCCAACGGCGAACTGGCATGGTCCAGTCCAGTCTGGGTCGAAGCCGCATAAGCCCGCGCGCACAAGCTCGGCCTGGCGGGTAGCCGCACGACTCGGGATTCCGCGGGGGAGGTGGCTGCTAAATTGGCGGAGTGGATCCGCTGCAACTCCTGCTGGCTGGCCTGACCGGCGCTGCCGTCGCGTTCCTCCTGCCGCGGTTGCTGCGCGGCAGGTCCGGGCATTCGGTCGTGGAGTCGGCGCTGGCGAGGATCGACGCCCGCCTGGACGAGCAGGCGCGGGGGCAACTGGAGCAAGCGCAGTCCCTGCGCCTCGAGATCGAGCAGCGCCTGTCCACGGGTTTCGACCGGGCTGACCGCACGCAGGCCGACGTCGTGAAGCGCCTTGCGCTGATCGACCAGGCGCAGCAACGGCTCACCGAGCTTTCGTCCAACGTCGTCTCGCTGCAGGAAGTCCTGGCGGACCGATCCTCGCGGGGCGCCTTCGGTGAAGTGCAGCTCCATGCACTGGTCAGCAATGTCCTCCCGGCAGGCAGCTTCAAGATGCAATACACCCTGTCAACAGGCCGGCGCGCCGACTGCATGCTCTTTCTTCCGCAGCCAACTGGCAACATTGCCATCGACTCCAAGTTCCCCCTGGCGAATTTCCGCAGAAAGGTCGACCCGAGGCTGCCCGCCGCGGAACGCCAGCAGGCCGGCAAGGCGTTCGCAAGGGACGTCAAGACCCACATCAGCGACGTGGCCGACAAGTACATCCTCCCGGGCGAGACCTGCGATTCGGCGGTCCTGTTTCTCCCAGCCGAAGCCGTATTCGCCGAGATTCACGCGGCCTGTCCGGAACTGGTGGAACTTGCGCAGCAGCGCTGCGTCTGGCTGACTTCTCCGACGACCCTGATGGCTGTGCTGACGACCGCTCGCGCGGTTCTGCGAGACGCGGCAACGCGGCGCGAGGTGCATGCGATCCAAGGACATCTGCGCGCCCTCGGAACCGAATTCGGGCGCTTCGAAGCCAGTATCGACAAGCTGGCCGTCCATATCCGCCAAGCCGGCGAGGACATCACGCGCGCGCGCAAGGCCGCGGACAGGATCACCGGGCGATTTCGCGAAATCGACGAACTCGAACTACCCGCCATGGAAGCCCCCTCGTCCGACCGCGACTCACCTGCAAACGCGGCGATCGATTCTCCGGCGGAGAACCTCGGGAGGAGGCTGGCGAACCCCTCCTCAGTTGCCGACGAACCGAGCGTACAGGCTCCGGGCGAGCGCTAGGTCCTGCGTGCCCTTGACGATCGCCCGGCCATCCGGAAACACCGTCAACTCGTGAGGCGGGCAGCAGAATCGCATCGCATGCTCGCTTGATCGGACCTCGCCCAGGGGCGCGAGCTTCCCGGCCAATCCGGCCAGGTCAAGCTCGCGGTCCCCGCCAGGCACCTGCACGGCATCGCGGCCGCACAGCCGCACGGACGGGGACGCTTCGGACTCGAGATGGAGAAACTGCCGCTGGCCGCAAGTCATGCACCGCGGTTCGGGACGGTCCGCTCGGACGGACGACCGCTCCCCGGTCCAGGCGTCGATCGACACGAGTCGGGTGTTGAGGGATTCGAGGCGATCGGCGAGAACCTTGAGCGCTTCGACCACCTGCAAGGAGGCGACGAGCGTTGTTGCCGAACTCAGCACGCCCTCGGTGTCGCAGGTGGGTTGCCGCCTGCGCGGAGCGGACGGAAACAGGCAGCCCAGGCAGGCCGTCCGGTCAGGCACGACTGGCATCAGGGAACCGCGGGTCCCTACAGCCGCTCCGTAGATCCAGGCAATGGACCGCTTCACGGCCACGTCGTTGATCAGGTAGCGGGCCTCGAAGTTGTCAGTCCCGTCGAGAATCACGTCGGCGGACGCCAGTAGCCGATCGGCATTCGACGGCGTCAGGTCGTTGACGAACGCGGTCACGCTCACGTCGGAGTTCGCCTCTCGCAGGGCCTCCGCGGCGGCCACCGCCTTGGGGGTGCCGAGGTCGGCATCCCGCTCCAGGAACAGGCACTGCCGTTGGAGATTGCTCAGTTCGACGATGTCGCGATCGATCAGGACCGTCTCACCGACGCCGGCCCGTACAAGCAGGGACGCCTGCACGGTCCCCAGCGCGCCGACTCCCACCACGACGGCTCGCGCGCGGGCGAGCCGCTGCTGGCCTTCCGTGCCGATCTCCGGCAGAAGGCACTGGCGCACGTAGCGGTCGCTGGCTTGCATATCCACCTGGGCGGCTGTTCCGCCCGCACGACTCGATCCTAGCAGCGGGCTCACTTGAGCGGGAGGCCAGAACGGGCGGGCGGGCCACCTGCCCTCATCCGCCGTATAATTCGAGTTGTAAAGGTGCATCGCTCTTGGCTGATCGTACCGGCGCTCCAGTTGATGGCCGTAGCGCCTTGCAGCGGTTCTGACGCTTTCGGGGTTCCGATCGCGGAAATCCTGTTTGATCCAGCACTACCGCCCGATGTCCAGATTTCGGTCGATAGCGCCCTGAGCTTGCGAACGGGGCAGCAGCTCGACCCTGCCGGGCTGCGAGGATCGATCCATGCACTCTTCCGGACCGGGCGATTCGCCGACGTCCGGGCGGACGCAGTCCGCGTGTCCGGCGGGGTCAGACTGACATTCCAGACGGAACCGGCCTGGTTCATCGGCAACGTCCGCGTTGAGGGCGTCCCGCGGCCGCCTTCCGAAGGCCGCCTCATCAACGCCACCAAGCTGCGCCTCGGGGAACTCTTCACCGACGAAAAGCTGGCCGATGCATTGCGTTCGTTGAGGGCGGAGCTCGCCGACCACGGATTCCGCGAAACTGCGCTGGAACCCACCGTGGAGCGCAACCCCCGAACGCAGCAGGCTCATGTCACACTGCATGTCTCGAGCGGTCCGCGGGCACGGATCGGCGCCCTGCTAGTGGGCGGAGGCAGCGCACCCCTGACCGCGCAGGAGGTCCGCACGATCGCGGGCTGGCCGCGAGGGGCGGAATACAGGCCAGACCGCCTGCAACGTGGCATCAACCGGCTGAGGCAGCACTTCCAGCAGCAGGACTTCTGGCAGCCCGACATCCGTGTCGAACCTGCGGAATACAATCCTGCGGAAAGCGAATTGACGCTCGTCGTCGCGATCGATTCCGGGCCTCGGATGCGGGTTCGAGTCGAAGGCACCGGCATGCCCTTCGGCAAACTCCGCAGGTATCTTCCGGTCCTCGTCCGCGGAGCGGTTGACGAAGACTTGCTGGAATCCGGTAACGTCAACCTGCGGAACTTGTTCCAAGCCCGGGGCTATATCGACGCGTCAGTCGAGTACGAGGTTGAACGCGCGACGGAAACTGACATTTCAATCGTGTACAGAGTCGATCGGGGAAGCAAACGTGGCGCAGGTGATGTCGACATCCGCGGAAACCGGTACTTCGACACCGCCGCGATTCGCGACCGCATGCAACTGAAGGCGGCCGTGCTCCGGTCCGGACGAGGACACTTCACGGACGCGCTGCTTGCGGAGGACCTGCAGGCCATCCGCTCCCTGTACTCGTCGAATGGATTCCGAGCTGCCGAGGTATCCGGGCGGCTAGTCAACGGCTCGGACGGAAACTCTGGCCGCCTCACCGTCCGCATCGACATCGAGGAAGGAGTCCAGACGCTGGTCGGCGGGCTCGTGACATCAGGTCTTGAGAGGTTCCCGGTTGACGAGTTTGGATTCGACTTCTCCTCCGCTCCAGGCGAGCCCTTTAGCGAAGCCAGCATCGCGATGGATCAGCAGCGCGTTCTCAACGAGTTCTACGAAGCCGGCTACCAGGACGTCACCTTCAACTGGCGGGCCGAGCCCGCCGAGGCCGCCAACGAAGTCGTCCTGTTCTACGCAGTCAACCCCGGGGACCGTGTGCTAATCGGCAGGACGATCCTCTCGGGATCCCACCGGACCCGGGAGGATGTTGTGGACCGCAGAATCGAGCTCGTTCCAGGTTCCAGCCTCTCCCAAGCGCGGATCTCCGCCTCCCAACGCAATCTCTACGACCTGGGAGTGTTCTCGAAGGTCGACGTGGCTGTCCAGAATCCCGAGGGCAGCGAGCACGCCAAGACCGTGCTGTTCCAGGTCGAGGAGGCTCGCCGCTGGGCGGTCGGAGGAGGAGGGGGGGCTGAGTTCGCCCGCATCGGACGCAATACCGCAGAACTCACCAATCCCGCCGGCGATGCAACGTTCAGTCCCCGCATGACCCTGGAGGTGACTCGCCTGAATGTTCGGGGCAAGGCGCATACGATGTCACTCCGAACAAGGCTGTCGCTGTTGCAGCAACGGGGCCTGTTCACCTACGAGGCCCCACGGTGGTTCGCGTCGGATCGCTGGAGGTTGACCCTGAGCGGCCTGTACGACACGTTCCGCAACGTCAACACGTTCACCGGCCGCCGGTTCGAAGGCGCCGCCCAACTGACCCAACAGCTCAATTCCTGGACCACCGTCTTGTACCGCTACGCCTACCGCAGAACGTCTATTGACGAGAACACTCTGAACATCGAGCCGCTCCTAGTGCCCCTGATCTCGCAGCCAGTCCGGGTCGGACTTCTTTCTTCAACCTACATTTCGGATCGCCGGGATGACCCGACAGATACGTCGACGGGCATGTACAACACCGTGAACGTCGCCCTGGCGTCCAAGTACTGGGGCGGGCAGCCTAACTTCGCCCGGGTGCTCGCGCAAAACAGCACCTACCATCGGATCGGTTCTCGCATCGTGTTCGCACGCACTGTCCAGGTCGGCATCAACAAGCCCTGGGCCGGACACGGGGTGATCGGAGGCGGGAATCCCGAAGGAGAAATCCGCCCGGATCCGAGAATCCCGCTCTCCGAGCGCTACTTCGGTGGCGGCGCGAACTCGCACCGCGGCTTCGCGTACAACCAGGCCGGCCCGCGCGATCCGGCCACCGGCTTTCCGCTCGGCGGGGGCGCTCAGTTTCTCAACAGCCTCGAGCTGCGGTTCCCACTTGCCGGCGCGGACTTCTCCGGCGTGCTCTTTCATGATGCCGGCAATGTCTATTCCCGGCCCGGACGGATCAGCTTCAGTCCCAGCCAGCCCGCCCGGACCACCCCGGGGGGCGCGCGGGAATTCGAATTCGACTACATGGTGCATGCCATCGGCTTGGGAATTCGCTACCGCACGCCGGTCGGACCGATCCGCTTCGATCTGGCATACAGCCCGAACCCCCCGCGCTTCGTCGGCTTTGACGGGACTCGCGAGCAACTGCTGACTGGCACGGGAACCTTCCGCGAGCAGCGCATCGGAGCGCTGCAGTTCCACTTCTCCCTGGGACAGACCTTCTGACCGTGCACAACCGCTGTCATCTGCGATTCGGAACCGCCGCGATGGCGGGGGCACTTTCACTGCTGTCAACCGGCGCTCGGGGAGAGATCCTCGACCGCGTCGCAGCGGTGGTCGGTAGCGAGGCGGTCACAGTCTCGGAAATCGACACCGACCTCCGGTTGGAGGCCCTCTTGAATCGCACGGAACTGGGCGAGCGGTCGCAACGGAACGAGGAGGTTCTGCAGCGCCTGATTGACCGGCGCCTCGTCTTGCAGGACCTGGCGTTCGCACCGTTCCTGAGGGCGCAGCCCGAAGAGGTTGAAGAGCAGATGGAACTGCTCCGTGCGGATCAGTACCTGGACGGCCGGGACTTCGCGGCGGCGCTGCTCCACTACGGCGTCATGGAGACGGATTGCCGCAAGTTCGTTGAGGAGCGCATCGCGTTCGAACGGTATGTCTCGTTTCGCTTCGAGACCGGGCTCGATGCGGAGACCGCAGCGGTCGAGGCCTTTTACCGGCAGGAATACGCGCCCCGCCAGAGAGCCATGGGCCAGCCTGTGGAGCCGCTCGAGGCCGTCGCGGAGACGATCTCGCTGGTTCTGGTGGCCCGACAGGCCAACGTGCTGCTGGAGCGGCGCCTGCAGGAACTGCGGGTCACGCGTCGCATCAAGATCCTGGCATCCGCTCTGGAGGAGCCGCAGCCATGACCTGGCGTTTCCTCTCTTTGAGCCGACGGTTCCGACTCGGACTTGCGGCCACGCTCCTGCTGGGCCTGGGATGGGGCGGGTTCGAGCGGTTCGTGCACAGCGACGGGTTCAGGGAGCGAGTGCGGGAGGCGATGGTTGGAGAACTCGAGCGCGCTTTAGGCGGGACGGTCTCGATCGACGAGTTCCGATCCGGGAACTCGCGACTATCCTTCGACCTCGTCGGACTTGAGATCCGAGCTCGCGACAGCGCTCGCGTGCCGCCACTGCTCGTGGTCCCGGAAGCATCGATCCAGCTCGGATGGACGACGCTGCTTGGGATGCAGGCATCTTTGGAGTCCTTGAGCGTGAACGACCCGGTTGTTCACCTCGTTGTGGGGGAAGGTGGCACGTCCAACATTCCGACGTCCGCGGGAGACGGTGAGCTACCGCGCTTGGCGATCAATCAGTTCGAGGTTAACGGTGGGAGCGTGGTACTGAACGGCGAGGAGTACGGCGCTCACTTCGGCGGATCAGTCAGCGATTTCCGCACGCACTACGATCCCATCCGAGAGGCATTCTTGCTGGAAGCGACGATCTCGGATCCGGTTTGGGGTGTAGGCGACGGTCTGGCTCCAGCCGCGGCAAGAGCCGAGTTGGCGGTGTCGATTGGAGGCTCGGGAATCGAAATCAGGCAAGCCGGCCTGTATTCCGACGATTATTCCTTTTCAGTCCATGGGGCCCTGGCCGGTCCGGGCGAGCTCCGGTTCGAGGGCACCTACTCCGCGGAGGCGAACATCGGGCCATTCGTGAGATCGCTTGAGGGCGGGCCGTCGCTGTGGTCCGGAATACTGCGCACCGAGGGACGCGTTGAATGGGATCTGCGAACCGCTCGCTTGCAATGCGAAGGCAGGGCGCAGGGAACGCAGATCATGTACGCCGGCCTAGAGGCGGAAGCCGAGTTCAATGCGGCGTATGAGAGCGACGGGAGCAGCGTTGAGGTGACCGAGATCTCAGGCCTCACGCTGGGCGGAGAATTCAGCGGATCGGCGTTGGTGGCCGGTTCCCGGAAGGACCCGCACTTCTCCGCCGATGGAACGGTAAGCGGAATCCAGATTGGAGCCGTGGTCGATGTCGCCGGGATGACCCGGCTGCCGTGGGACGGAGTGGTGGAGGCAGAAATCGAGGCTTCGGGCTCGCTGGCGGGAGGGTTCGAAACCGCGCTGGAACTCGCCGTGACGCCTCTTGGCGCAGCGTCGAGCCTCGCGATCGAAGGCGGCGGTTCGCTGCGATACCGCAGCCGCGACGGAATTGTGACTGTGTCGAGTCTTCAGCTCGAAGCACCGAACGCGCTCGTCAGCGCCGCCGGATCGATCGGTCTGGCGGGCCACGGAGAGATGGAGATCGAGGCCTCGATGGCATCGCGCCAGGCTGTGGAACGAGTCCTGGCCGTGGTCCAACCGGCAGCCACGCTGCCGCTATCCGCGCCGGACGGGCGTTACTCGTTCCGCGGAAGCATGCGCGGAGGGGCGGGCCAGGCGAGCGAGGTGATCTTGGATGGGGATTTTTCGATCGAGGATCCCGTGTTCGGCGACCAGCAATGGAAGCGAATCGCAGTCACCGGGACGCTGTCCGCCTCAGGCATCGAGGTCCGTAGCGGCCAGCTGACCGACGAGCAGGGAGGCTTCAGCCTGCACGGCCAGCTGCCCATGCAAGACGAGGGCACCCTGAGCTTGGCGGTTTCGGCTGCGGACGTTGACGCTGGGAAACTCGCCAAGGCAAGCGGATTCGGGCTGCCGATTGAGGGCTCGCTGGCCATGGAACTCGAGCTGTCAGGCACCCTGCGGAATCCGGAAGCGCAGAGCACGATCAACGTGGACGCCCCGAGTTTGTTTGGAGAGCGGTTCGAGAGCCTCACCGCCGAGGTGCTGTACGACGCCGATGGGTTTGAGTTGAGGAACGCCTCCCTGGAGCGCGGCGAATCGGTCCTGCAAGCCCAGGCCTCCATGGACCCCGCCGACCAGTCAATCCGATTCGAGATGGAGACCAACCGGTGGCCGCTGGACAGTTTTGCGTGGGTGCAACTGCTGGCACCGGGCACAACCGGTGCGGTCAGTTTCGAACTTGGCGGTTCCGGTCTCCTCGAGCGGCCCACGCGTCCCTTGGATGCGCTCGAGCTGGAAGGATCCTGGGTTGTGGCGGACCTGCGCAAGGACGGCTTGGATCTCGGCCAATGGAGGGGAGAGCTGCGTTCTGAGCGTGATCGTCAGGACATCGAACTAGACTGGGATGCCGCAGCCTTCGGGGGAAGCGTGGGCGGTCATGTCGCGCTACTCCAAGGCGACCCGGCCAGCTACAAAGGCAGCCTCTCGTTTCGCGATTTGAGAGCGGAGCGACTGGCGAACTTGTTTGACCTGCCGACCGGGGACTTTCAGGCAAAGATCGCGGGGCAGGCAGTGTTCGACGGAGCGGCAAGCGCCGAGGCATTTGAACTGAGCGGGACAATCGACGACATCGACGCGCGGCTGTCAAACGCCGAGAACGCAGCCCGAGTCACGAACGTGTTCCCCATGCGATGGGGCATCACGCACGGCGCTTTGCGTTTCGATTCGATGCACCTGACCGGCCCGGGCGCAGACTTTGAAATCGACGGCTTGCTTGCTTTGACGGATGAAGCCGAAACGGACCTCGGAATCGAAGGCAAAGTCAGCCTGGCAGTGCTCCAGGGGCAGTTTGAGGGTTTGGAGGTCGGCGGATCAGCGGACGTCAGCATGCGCGTTCACGGCAGCCTTAGCGATCCGGAGCTAGAGGGTTCGCTGGAACTCCTCGACGCGTCGATTCGCAGCCCGGGATTCGCTTTCGGCTTCAGTGACATTCGCGGCGCCATTACCTTCGAGCAAGGAATCGGGAAGATCGATGGGCTGTCGGCGGTGTCCGGGGGTGGGACGTTAAAGCTGACCGGCATCGTGGCCTACAAGGACTCGAATCTCGAGTATCGCCTGCAATCGACCGTGGAGGACATGCGGGTCACCCACCCCGAGACGATCAACAGCGTGATCGACGGGCAGTTGACCCTTTCCGGCGTCGGATTGCGCAGCATCTTGAACGGCGAAGTCCTGATCTCAAGGATGTCGACGCGGAACAACATTTCGTTCGGCGACCTGTTCGCCGCGCCAGCACAACCGGTGGATGGCCGGGGGGCCATTCCGATGCTTCAGGGCATGCAGCTCAACATTCACGTGGGCGCCGTGCCGAACCTACCGGTCGAGACATCGCTGGTACGCGATATCGAAGCCGATCTCGATCTCGACCTGATCGGGACGATGGCCAATCCGTCCATGCTCGGCAGCGTTGGAATTACCCGGGGGGAGATCGGCATACTCGGCACGCACTACCGGATCACCCGGGGCGACATCCGCTTCGAGAATCCGATCCGCGCCGAGCCGGTGTTGAATGTGGAACTCGAGGCGCGCATCAGGGATGTCGACTTCGCCCTTGTGCTGTCCGGGCCCAGCAGCAGCTTGAACCTGACCTACCGGTCCGATCCCCCGCTGCCGTTCCATGAATTGGTGAATCTGGTGGTCGTCGGCAAGGAGCCGACGTTCGATCCCGGGATCGCGACGCGGCGGCGCATCGAGCAGCAGTCTCTCGTGCAAACCGGGGCCGACAACCTGCTCAGCCAGGCGATCGCCCGTCCCGTGTCGCAACGCCTCCAACGCTTCTTCGGAGTGAGCCGGCTGAAGGTGGACCCTCAGGTCGGAGGCCTGGAGGCGAACCCCAACGCACGAATCTCGACTGAGCAGCAAATCGCGGAAGACCTCACCCTGATTTACAGCTACGACCTCTCGTCAGCCCAGCAGCAGGCGATCCGCGTCGAATGGACGCCGGACCGCAAGTGGTCCTTCATCGTGACTCGCGACCAGAACGGTGTTGTGGGCTCGGACGTCCTGTACAAGGTAAGGCTGCCCTAGGGGCGGACCTCGCCGCGGTCAGGCGAGTTGCAGAGAGGGCTGGGCCGCAAGGTCGAAGCCATCGAATTCCCCGCGCAGGAACCGCGGGTAGGCCGCGGCCGCAATCATGGCCGCGTTGTCGGTGGACAACGCAATGGTCGGAAAGTAGACGGGCACCGGCAGGGACGAAAACTCACGCCGCAGGCCCGAGTTGGCCGCGACGCCGCCCGCCACGATCACGGAAGCGAAGTGCTCTTCGTCGGCGGCGTCTTCCGCGCGTCGCAGCAATTGCCGGACAACCGTTCGCTGGAACGAGGCGATCAAGGCGAGGCACTCATCGCTGGCGGATTCCCGCAAGGCGTCGATCGTCGGCCGGCCCCGTGAGAACAAGACCCGCCGACGTTCAATTTCGGTCTGGAAATCAGCATCCCTGACATACCTCAGCACAGCGGTTTTCAGGCCGCTGAAGCTCATGTCGAGATGGTTGCCCTTCATCCGTGACGTGGGCAGCCGAACAGCGTCCGGATCGCCGAACGGGGCAAGCTTGTCAAGAACAGGGCCGCCGGGATATCCGAGACCCAGCAGCTTGGCGACCTTGTCGTAGGCCTCCCCGGCCGCGTCGTCTCGGGTACGGCCCAGCAACCGGTACGAGTACTTGTTCGCGCGGGTCCGGTCGACGGCGAACATATGGCTATGGCCTCCGCTGACAACCAAGGCCAGGGCTGGAAACTCCACGTCGCGATGGGCGCGTCGCTCTTCAAGGACTACCGAGTGGATGTGCCCTTCAATGTGGTTGACCCCGAGCAACGGGATCCGTAACGCGGCGGAAAGGCCTTTCGCGTAGGTCACGCCCACGAGCAGAGCTCCGATGAGTCCGGGCCCGCAGGTCACGCCCACGGCGCCCAGGTCGCGGTACCCGATACCGGCGTTGCTCAAGGCTTCTCGGACCACCGGCACAATCGCTCGCAGGTGCTCACGGGAGGCAAGTTCGGGCACGACACCCCCGTAGGCTGCATGGATGTCGAACTGCGAGGAAACGACGTTGGAAAGCAACCGCTCGCCATCCGCGACGACAGCCGCGGCGGTCTCGTCACAGGAACTCTCAATGCCAAGGAGATACATGCCGGTCGGAAGCGCCCAGATCCAATGGGACTGACAGTTCGATTGTATAGAAGCTCCCGGCAACGGCTTCCATCAACGTTGTCCCCGTGGCAGCCGTTCCCGCGGAGCGCGAGATCGACGGCCTGAACACTCTCCGGAACCTCGACTGCGGGCACCCGGACTGGGTCGCGGGCTGGTTTTCTGGCAGGCCACCTGTATCGCCGGAATCGGCCGTATTGATCCAAGTCCCTGCCAATCGCGACCGAGGCGATTACGCGCATCACCCCGGCGCTACGCCTTCAACCTTTCAATCCGGGACTGAGTCTGCGACGATGACGGGGGCGAATTGGCATGCAAGCGAATCGATCCCTCCCAATGATCAGCCGAGCCTCGTGGGTCCTCGCCGCAATGACCCTCGCCTGTGGAGGAGAGCCGTCGTCCGGGGAGGTTGAACGACCGAACTTCGTGTTCATCATGGCTGACGACATGGGTTGGGCCGATCTGGGATCGTACGGCTCCAAGGCAATCCAGACGCCCAATCTGGATCGGCTGGCGACCGAAGGCATGCGTTTCACCGACGCCTACGCGGGGCACACTGTCTGCGCGCCGTCTCGCTGCGCGCTCATGACGGGGATGCACTCCGGCCACGGGACTGTACGCGCCAACGCGGGAACGGCTCCGATCCGCGACACCGATGTCACGATCGCCGAGGTGCTCAAGTCGGCCGGATACGCGACCGGCGGATTCGGGAAATGGGGCCTCGGCGTCATGGGTTCCGAGGGGGCCGCCGAGAAACAGGGATTCGACACGTTCTTCGGCTACTACCACCAGGTCCATGCCCACACTTACTACCCGCCCTTCCTCGTCGAAGATGGAAAACCGTTCCTCTTGCGCGCCAACGCGACGATGTATGGCCTGGATCCGGAGAAGCTCTCCTCCGACCTGAAGGACTATCAAGCCTACAAGGCGATGAGTCCCAGGGGGCCGTTCGTGCCGCGGTCCACTCCGGAGGGCGAGTACCAGTACGCGCAAGATCTCGTGTTTGAGAGAACGCTGGACTTCATCCGCGAGAATCGAGACGGGCCGTTCTTTTGCTACGCGCCATGGACCCCTCCCCACGCCGCGTATCACATCCCGGAGGACGAGCCAGCGGTTCAGCCTTATCGGGACAAGCCCTGGTCGGACCGGGCCAAGGTTCATGCGGCGTTCGTGACCATGATCGACAGGCAGGTCGGCGAGCTCATGGAGTTACTCGAGGATCTCGGGATCAGCCGCAAGACTGCGGTTTTCTTCATGTCGGACAACGGCGCTTCCAGCCGGTTCGAGGGCGCGCTTGATTCGAGCGGCCCCCTGCGCGGAGCCAAGCGGTCCATGCATGACGGCGGGATTCGTTCGCCGCTGATCGCGCATTGGCCCGGAAAGATCGCCGCGGGAGCGGTGAGCGGCCACGTCACCTACACGCCGGACATGATGCCGACGCTTGCCGAGCTGGCCGGCGCCGAGGAGCTCGTTCCGGAGGACGTGGACGGCCTGTCGATCGCACCGACGCTGCTTGGCAATGCGGACGACCAGCAGCGTCATGACTACCTCTACTGGGAGGGGGATCAACAGGGTTACAGCCGCGCCGTTCGTCACGGGCAATGGAAACTGGTATCCCGTGAGCCTGGGGTGTGGCAGGTGTTCGATCTCGAGACAGACATCTCCGAGTCAAATGACGTCGCGTCGGATCACCCGGACCTGATTGCAGGCGTCGAGGAGTGGATCCAGACAAATCGCACTTCGCCGGAGTAGAGTCCGCCGAACGCCTGAGGAGCAGCATGAAGAATCTGATCTCACATGGAATCGTCCTGGCGCTCGCCCTGAGCACTGCCGCGAGTGGCCAGCAGCCGAACATCGTTTTCGTCTTGTCGGACGACCAAGGCTGGAACGACGTCGGATTCAATGGCGGCGAATTCTACGAAACGCCCCACCTGGACCGCATGGCCCGAGAGGGCATGATCTTCACCGACGCATACAGCGGCGGTCCGAATTGCGCCCCGACCCGGGCGAGCCTGATCTCAGGCATGTATGTGCCCCGGCACAAGATCTACACGCCGGGAGGGAAGTCCAAGATCAATCCCCGGCAGATGAAACTCTGGGTCCCGGTTCAGCAGCGCTTTCTCGAGCAGGCCGGCTTGGAAGCACCGAAGCGCGATCCCTTCGAGGTTCGCCAGGCCTTGAACCCCAGCGTCGTCAGTTTCGCCGAGGTGCTCAAGAACGGCGGCTACACGACTGCCAGGTTCGGCAAGTGGCACGGCGGGCCCGACACGCAGGGATTCGACGTCAGCAGCAGCGACGGCAAACCCGGTACGGAGAAGAACCACTACAACGACCCCAACGTGACGTTTGACCTGACCGACGTCGGCGTCGAGTTCATCAAGGAGAACCGCGACCGACCGTTCTTCCTGTACCTCGCCCATTGGGATGTCCACTCTCCGCTGGTCGCACGCAAGGAACTGGTGGCGAAGTACAAGGAAAAGCTCGCGTCTTGGACGAAGAACAAGAATCCCTACAATCCGACCTACGCGGCCATGGTCGAGGCAGTCGATACCAGCGTTGGCCGCATCCTGGGAACGCTGGAAGAGCTGAACCTCAGCGAGAAGACCCTGGTCATCTTCTCGTCAGATAACGGCGGCACCAGGGTCTCGATCAACCGGCCTATGCGCGGGATCAAGGGGTCGCTCTACGAGGGTGGCGTGCGCGTGCCAACATGCATGAAATGGCCCGGTGTGATCGAGGCCGGAACCAGGTCCGCCACGCCCATCACCAGCGTGGACTTCCTTCCGACGTTCGCCGAATTGGCCGGGGTATCCCTGCCCAGCACCCAGCCGGTTGACGGTGAGAGCTTCGTCGCGCTTCTGAGAGGACAGCGAGCGCTGAGCGATCGGGCGATATTCTGGCACTACCCGCTGTATCTGACGGGCCGTGCGAGTCCGGCGAGCGCCATCCGCAAAGGCGACTGGAAGCTGATTGAGTACTTCGAGGACGGCCGTCTGGAGTTGTACAACCTTGTGACCGATATCAGCGAATCCAGGAATATGGCAGATGCGGCGCCGTCGATGGCCCGCGAATTGCACGCAGAACTCAGGGCCTGGCGAAAGGCTACGAACGCAGTCGAGCCGGAAACGGTGAATCCGTACTACACCGACCCAGGGGAAGCCCGGCCCTGACCGGAATCGACAGCCGTCGCGCGCTCCTTGCGGTTCGTGAATCTTTCCGAATTGCCCTAGAAGGTCCGTCCGCAATCGCAAGAGAAAGCCCCCGCGAGCGAACCGCTGCGCGGGGGCGGGTGGCGCCGGAGCGCCTAGTTTGCTTGTACCGGTAGTACCACTCGGAACGGCGCGTGGCCGGTCCACAGTAGCGGCGTCCCCGTACTGGCAATGACGGGGAATCAGGACGTCCGAACGGGTGCGTTAGCCTTCGGCCACCTCACCTCCGAGCATGGGACTACCAGCGATATTGTCGTTCATGTCTCTGGATCACCTCCTTCCGCCAGTGGTTCCCACTAAGCTAACCCACGGCGCAAATGAGTGTCAACCGCAGGGGCTCGCCCGACCAGGGACACCTCACGTCATCCGGAGGCCGGCCCCGGCGCCCCTCTGCGGCAGCTAGCGTTCCGGCTACAGCCAGACAATGCGGGCCTGGCGAGGGCAGGCTTCCCGGTCCCGGAGGCGGACGGCGAGACCTCGCCTACGGCTTCATCCACGCCTGTCGGCGGGGCCACTTCGGACCGTCTTCGAAGAACCTCACTCCGGTTCCAATCCGATCATGGTCTCCGAGTTCATCGCGGGCCTTGTCCGCCAGCGCTGTGAGGCGCTCAACAACCTCCGGGTTCTCCGCCGCCACGTTATCCTGCTCCCCGATGTCGGTCGTGAGATTGTAGAGCGACAGTTCCGTGACAGGCTCGAGCAACTCTCCCAAGAATGCTCCACCCTTGGAGAGGAGCCAATCTGATTCATCGCGACCGGGACGCGGGAAGACCAGCTTCCACGGACCGCTGCGAACAGCGTCAAGGTGAGTCTCCCGGTAGTAGTAGAACGCCTCGTGCGGACTTGCCGCGCCGGGCTCGCCCCGCATCAGGGGTCCGATATCACGTCCGTCGAGCGTGCGGTCCGCGGGGAGCTGTGCTCCTGCCATCCCGATGAACGTCGGCAGGAGATCCATCGTCGTGGCGACCTCGCCGGTTTCCGTCCCGGTTGGAATGAAGCCGGGTCCCCACATCACGGTCGGCACGCGGATTCCGCCCTCCCAGGTTGTTCCCTTGGCGCCTCGCAAGGGGCCAGCCGACCCGGCGTGCTCAGCAATCGCGGCTGTGTACCGGGGATGGGAGTGATTGCTCCAGGGACCGTTGTCCGAGGTGTAGACGACGATCGTGTTCTGGTCAAGACCGAGTTCGGTGAGCAGGTCGAGGATTTCGCCGGTGCTCGCGTCAAGCTCCTCGATCACATCGCCATACAGTCCTCGCTCGGACCGCCCCCTGAATGGCTCCGTCACGCCGAGGACCACGTGCGCCATGGTGTGTGCGATGTAGAGAAAGAAGGGACCGTCCTTGTGTCGCCGGATGAACTCCAGCGCCTCGTCGGTGTAGCGTCTGGTCAAGTCGTCGACCCCGGCTGATTCCTGGATTCTCTCCTCGTTGCGATACACCCAGTGGACCTCCCCGCTGTCGTTCGCCCCGACGACACCGAACCAATAGTCGAACCCGCGACGGACCGGATTGAGCTCGGGCTTGAACCCACGGCGACGCTGCGTAATGTCGACCTTGCCGATCATGCCAGTGGCGTATCCGGCCTGTTGCAGCACTTTCGGGAGCAGGATTTCCTTCTCATGCACGTACGGGAAGCTGTTCTTCTCGTTGCCGTACTCGGCGACACGGATCGGATAGCTGCCCGTGAGTAGAGCGGTGCGAGACGGGCCGCAAACGGTTTGGGCATAGAAGTCCGTGAACCGCATCCCCTCGCGGGCCATCTGGTCGATGCGGGGGGTCTTGAAGCCGGTCGCTCCGAAAACGCCGAGGTCGCCATAGCCTTGGTCATCGGCGAAGACGATGACGAAGTTGGGCGGTTGCGCGGTCTCTTCGGCTGGCGGCGGAGAGCACGCCCAGCACGTCGCTAGAAGTGCTAGCACAGGTAGAGTAATCGGTGATTGCATCGCGGTCCCTCCGGGCATTAAGATTCTCGAACAGTGTAGCGACCGAATGCTCGCGCTCAAACACCGCCAGACCCGACTCGCGCTCCGCGGGAGGTGAACTGGGTCGGGCAGTGCCGGCACTCGACTCCTCAACGCGCGCTCGGCCCTTCTCGGCGGCAAGCCGTTGCGTAGCGCCAAGGTTCGGCCCAGCCTGCAAGTCAGATCGCACCACAAGGGGGAGTCACCTACCATTTCGAGCGACGCTCGGACTTGACTCCAACGGAGACTGCGCGCATACTGCATACACACAACTGAGGAGACAGCAGGCCAGACTAGGACAAACCAGCGCAAGCCATGCGACGTCTCGACGCTGACGGAGGTTAGGATGACGAGGATCGCGAAAGACATCATGGTCACCAAGTTGGTGACGCTGGAACCGGAAACCCCGGTGTTGCTGGGGATACAGAAGCTGATTCGCTCCAACATCAAGGGAGCTCCCGTGGTCGACCGTGACCGCAACTACCTGGGCATTTTCACGGAACGTTGCTGTCTCAACGTGCTGACGAGGCTCCTCGACAGGCGGGGCTGGGCGCACCCAGCCGGCGCTGGGCCGGTCACTTGCGGCGACATCATGACCCGCAAGCTGTGGACTCTGTCCCCCCAGATGGACGCCTTCGACGCGGTGAACTTCCTCCTCGCACACCGTATATCGGGAGCTCCCGTCGTGGACTCCGAGCGGAGATTTCTCGGGGTGTTCTCCGAGTCTCGCAGCATGCGTGTCTTGATCGGCGCGATCTACGACAGCCTGCCAGGCGCGGAAGTACGTAGCTACATGGACGGCAACCCGGAACGGCTTGTGAGCGAAGAAATCGGGATTCAGGAGATCGCCAACCGGTTCCTCACCCGCCCGTACCGACGCTTGCCCGTGGTGCGCGACCGGCGGGTCCTGGGACAGGTCAGCCGGCAGGACGTGCTTTCGCAGGCGTCGGCGCTGGTCGACGCCCTGCTGAAAGCCAACGAGGGATCGGGACGGTCGTGGACCGTCTCGGCGTTCATGGATTCCAGGGCCCGGACTATCGATGAGTCGACGGACCTGTTCAGCATCGCCGGTATCTTCCGAGAGACGTCCCGGCGGAGGCTGCCCGTGCTTCAAGACGAGCGGCTGGTGGGCCAGATCACGAGGAAAACCCTGCTTCGCGCTGCGAATAACGTCCTGAATCGCCCGGCTGCCAAGGCCGTCCAGCCGCTCTATTTCGCTTCAGTCCCAGACGCCAGCCCGCCGGGAGCATAGGCCTCTCGTCCGTACCGATAGAATGGGGTTCTCGGTCCGCATCCGCGCGGACTTGGACCCATGCACAACATCATCGTTATCGGATCGGGCTGCGCCGGAAACACGGCAGCCATTTACGCCGCGCGTGCCAGCCTCGAGCCGTTGGTCGTGGAGGGGCTGGAGGCCGGCGGTCAACTCACGCTCACAACGGATGTGGAGAACTTTCCCGGGTTTCCAGAGGGGATCATGGGACCTGATCTCGTCGAGCGGATGAAGCAGCAGGCCCAGCGTTTCGGCGCGACCTACAAGCAGGGGGAAGTCACGAGAGCGGACCTTTCCTCCCGTCCATTCAAACTGTGGATCGGAGACCAAGAGCTCGAAACCAAGACCTTGGTCGTTGCATCCGGCGCGTCGGCCCGTTGGCTGGGTCTCGACTCGGAACAGGCCCTCATCGGCCACGGAGTGAGTTCTTGCGCGACTTGCGACGGCTTCTTCTTTCGCGGCCAGCCCGTGACGGTCGTCGGCGGCGGCGACAGCGCGATGGAAGAGGCGCTCTTCCTGACAAAGTTCGCCACCGAGGTCGCCGTCGTCCATCGGCGCGAGGCCTTCCGAGCTTCGAAGATCATGCTCGACAGAGCCAGGGCGAACGACAAGATCCGTTGGATCACAAATGCCGCCGTGACTGCCGTCGAGGATCCGGACGCTCGGTCCGTGAAGAACGTGAGACTCCGCAGCACGGTCGACAGCAAGGAGTGGGACCATCCCACGAACGCCTTGTTCCTGGCGATCGGGCACATCCCCAATACGGAGATTTTTCGAGGGCAACTCGACCTTGACGATCAGGGCTACATCGTTTCCTACGGGGGAGCTCGCACCAATATCCCCGGCGTGTTCCACGCCGGGGACGTGCAAGACCGGGTGTACCGGCAGGCCATCACGGCAGCCGGCGCCGGCTGCATGGCGGCGATCGAGGCCGAGCGCTTGCTGGAGTCCGAAGAGTAGCTCCCGGTCCGGCGCACCACCGGCAGACGCGCTTGCCGTTCGATCAGGCGGACCTGCCGCATCGGATGATTGCAGGAACGGGAATCGAGTACAGTATTATAGTTTATCTATCTTATTGGTCCGACTTTGGTTCATGCTAGATTTTATCTATATTTTGAGGGGGGAGAGGCAGTCGGAAAACCCGCACCGGTGCTCGATTCGCGCGCACTGCCTGCCAAGCCGAACCATGGCCTTTGGAAAAGCACGGCTGCAGGGACCATGCCGCGGGCGAATCTGAGCCGACCCTGGGCTATAATCCGGGCTTATGGTCGGGCAGACGCAGGTTCGCGTGCCGGCCTCGAGCGCGAACCTCGGGCCCGGGTTCGACACGCTGGGGCTCGCCCTCGGGCTCTATCTGCGCTGCCGGTTCCAGCTCGCGACGACGGACAGCATCCGCGCGACCGGGCGGGACGCGGACAGGATCCCTGCGAGCAAGGACAACTTGATTCTCCAGACGGCCCGGCAAGTCGCTTCCTCCCAGGGACGGCAACTGCCGCCCGTCGCCCTGGAAATCGAGAACGAGATCCCCGTGGGAAAGGGATTCGGGTCAAGCGCCGCCGCACTTGTTGCCGGCGTCGTCCTCGCTGACAGCGCGCTGGACCTGAACTGGGACGAACACCGCCTGCTGGATGAGGCGGCGCGGATCGAAGGCCATCCTGACAATGTCTCTGCCGCCGTGCTGGGCTCCGTGACGACCGCCGCGATCGGAGACGATGGCATCACCCGCGCGGTCCGACTCGAAGTTCCTCGCGCATTCTCGGTCGCCGCCGTTTGCCCGGACTACGAGCTTTCGACACCGCGCATGCGGAAAGCTCTGCCCTCCGAGTATTCACGCGCAGACGCGGTCTTTAATATCCAGCGTGCAACCCTGCTGGTGGCCGCCCTGCTCAAGGGCGATCGAGACGCGTTTCCGGTCGCGCTCGAGGATCGGCTGCACCAGCCCTATCGTGCCCCCCAAGTGCCAGGCCTCGACGCGATCCTCCGGCTACGCGTTCCCGGCCTGCTGGGCTGCGCGCTCAGTGGTGCGGGTCCGGCTGTGCTGGTGTTCTACGAGACGGGAAGCGAGACTGCTGTCGAAGCCGTTGCGCGGGAGTTCCAGAAGGTGGGATGCCAGCCCGAGGCAATGTTCCCGGATCTGGACCGGACTGGACTGATCGTAAGGAAGTCCGGCAGGCGCACATGACCAGAACCAGAGAAGACCTGGACCGTCTCGGGGTGCCTTCCGGGGATCCCAGCCCGGCGCCCTCCTCGGCGAAGCGCTTTCCCGACGGAGCACAGTACCGGATCGAGATTCCGAGCACCGAGGGTCCGGGTGCGTTCCGCACAGTGCTGGACGAAGCCCGCAATCTCGGCGTTCCTGTGCACCGCGTCAGCCAGGGAAGCGGGATCATGCTTCTGACCGACAGCGAAATAACGGAAATGGCGGATCTCGGCAGAGCCAACGGCGTCGAAGTCAACCTCTTCGTAGGGCCACGGGCGACCTTCGATGTCGGGGCCCAGGCCTATGCTCCGGCCGGCAAGACGCTCGGCCTGAGCCTCCGCGGGAGCGAGCAGCTCGTTTACGCGATCGAGGATGTTCGCAGGGCTGTGGATCTCGGGATTCAGAGCGTGCTGGTTTCCGACATCGGCCTGCTGGCGATCCTCGGGAAGATGAAACGGGCTGGCAATCTGCCCGAGAATCTCATCCTGAAGACCTCGGTGATGATGGCCCCGGCCAACGCGGCATCCGCCCGTGTGCTGGAGGACCTCGGTGCGACGACCATCAACGTCCCGTCAGACCTGACGATTGGCCAGCTTGCGGCGATCCGCAGCGCAATTGACGCTCCGATCGACCTCTACGTCGAAGCTCCAGACAATCTCGGTGGATTCGTGCGTCATTACGAAGTGCCTGAATTCATCAGGGTCGCAGCACCGCTGTACGTCAAGCTCGGCCTGCGCAACGCCCCGGATGTCTACCCGAGCGGCACACATGTCGAGCCCACAGTGGTCAGGCTCTCGAGGGAGCGGGTGCGTCGCGCGCGGCTCGTTCTCGACCGCATCTCCCAATACGCGCCCAACCTTAGGATTTCGGAATTCAACGAGGATTGATCCGGAATCAAGGGACACTCGAATGACCTTGCCCTGGCAGACGGACGACGAACTCTTCGCACTGGCCGACAGAGAGCTGTTTCCAGCTGTCATCGGCGACGTGATGGACCACATGGGATTGCTCAGCCAGTTCCTGCCTGCCAGCATCCGTCCCCTGCATCCCGGCATGCGAGTCATTGGGCGGGCAATGACGGTGCTGACCGCCGATCTCCCTGAGGGTGCCACGGAAGCTGACGGATACACACCGTTTGGTCTCATGCTTGAGGCCTTGGACGATCTGAAGCGCAACGAAGTGTACCTGTGTGCGGGCGGCTCGCCGACGTACGCGGTCTGGGGCGAACTGATGAGCACGCGCGCCCGGTTGCTGGGGGCCGCAGGGGCCGTCATGGATGGCTACTACCGTGACTCGGATGGAATCGAGCAGCTCGGCTTCCCGACTTTCGGGCACGGAGCTTACGCCCAGGACCAAGGTCCTCGCGGCACCGTCGTGGACTACCGTTCAAGAATTGAGATCGGCCAGGTGACGATCGATCCGGGCGAGATAGTCGTTGGAGACCGCGACGGCGTCTGCATCGTGCCGCGCGATCACGAAGATGAGGTCTTCGTGCGGGCACTGGAGAAAGCGCGCGGCGAGAAGACGGTGCGTCGCGAAATCGAGGGAGGCATGCCGGCCAGGAAGGCCTTCGGCAAGTACGGCATCATGTGACGGCCGCGCTGTCAGAAGCGAATGCCGACGAGATCCCCGTCGATGCCAGCTTCGCCAGGCCGTTTCTCATAGGCAAAGGCGCCCCACCATCCGCGCCCTTCGCAAGGCAGCGATTTCCCACTGAACGGGCGATTGATGAGCTGAGGTGGATTGACCTCGCTGATCCGCAACACGATCCTCGAGTACGGCGTGTGCACGACGACCTTCTTGACATCTCCCGAACAATCGACCCAGGCGATCCGGCCGTGTGACAGCCACGTGCCGTACGGCGGCCATCTGCGACTGGTGGCGGGGCCCGCCGGGGCTGGCGGCTGTTTCCGTGCCTGAAGATCGCGCGGCACATCAACCGGCACCCGCTGGACTGGAATCTCCGCGGCAATGGCGGGCGCCGGCAGGGTCCGGAGCGATTGGGCACGCCTTCGTCCGATTTCCCGGGCCTCGCGATCCGCCTGCCGCTTCCACCCCGGGAACGCGGCCAAGGCGCGCAACTCCTGGAACGCACCCTCCCAGTCCCCCTGCAACATCCTCGCCTGCGCCACAGCGAGCTGATGCACGGGCTCGCGCGGCATGGCATCCCTGGCAAGCAGCGCGAAGCGCAATGCGTCCGCTGTCCGGGATTCGATGTCCGTGCCGGGTCGCATCAGCAGCGATGCGTAGCGGTAGGCGGTGCGGGCTCGGGAATCACCCAACTGCACGGCCTGGCCGAAGCGGCGCTCGGATTCGTCGAGCCGGCCCAGTAGTTGCAAGAGGGCGCCATAGGCAGCCTGTACGCGCGCCGCTTCAGGGAACTGGTCGGCGAGCCGGGTCATGCTCCGCTCAGCGGAATCAAGAAACCGAAGGTCGCGGGAAACCTCCGCGGCGAACAGCGGGATTTCCCATTCGGCGGCAGGCCGCACATTGACGTCCGAGGCAACAACCTCGACAGGATCGGAGCCGTCCGGCCGCGACTGCCGCAGGTCGTCCAAATGCGCCAGCAATATCTTGGTCAGGCGTTCTGCACCAAGTCTCTCCAGCGCCTCGGTGGCATCTTCCGGAACCAATCGCGCCAGTGGATTCACGGTTGCAGCGAGCCAATGGACCAGAAGCCAGGACTGCGTCTGGAACAGCTCCGCTGCGGCCGTCGCGCTGTCGCGCTGCGCGGCAAGCAGTTCGGCCCAGTCAAGCCACACGAGTCGCTCCAGCTGATTGAGCAGGGTGGCCAGGGGATCGGCGCCCGATCGCAGCGGCATGCGCCGCGCCAGATGCACGGCACGTCCCTCTCGAAACCAGAGCGGCCAATCGCGATCTTCGAGTTGGTGAGCGTATTCGTGGGCGAGCGTGACTCGCGGGCCGGGCAGCTCGTGCCAAGGCACGATGGCGACGTCGTGATCGGACCCGCGAATCGTAATACCGTGTGTGCGCGAGTCGAGCGGGTCCCGAAGCATCAAGTGCAGCTCAAGCCTCGTGGCGACAAGCAGCACTTCGACTGGCCCATCCGAATGCCGCGGAGGTCCCAGCCCCTCGCTCAACGCCTGAGCGCGTACCGATTCGAGATCTTCCGCTGCGGACCGGGCTGTCACCGCATCCACGCCGGGCCGTACCGGCGCAATCACGCGAAAATGCGGGGTCTCCGCAACCCATCCCGGCTCCGCACGCACGGACGGCAGCGCCAGCATTGCCACGGCGAGGCACGCCACGGCTGCAATGGGGGCCGGAAGGCGTGGACTGGCAATCAACATCGCAGCGCGCGCTCGGTCAGGGAGAGATTCCCGGCAGGCCGTCCCTTCCTATAAAGCATCGCGGATCGGATGGCAACTGGCCAGCGATTCCCGGCAATGGATTGATCTAGGCAGAAACCCGACGAGCGCGCCTGTTGGCAACGATGCCCGGCGACGTATGGCAATTCCGGTTTGGTACCCTGATATTAATGCGGTTTCATACATCAATTTGTCTGATTGTTGTTTTAGCCCTGCCCATGGCGGCATCCGCAGCCACGAGTCTGCGGGCAACGTCAAGGTCCCAAGCCGATCAGAACCGTTTGGCCGACCAAGACCATCTCTCGCGGATGCAGGACAAGGAGATGGTGCAGCGCTGGGCCCGCCTCGAACTCCTGGTCCCGATACGGGAGAAGACGCGGGACTACTACCTGCACGCCGTACCTGCCGACTACCGGTACCTGCGCCCGTGGGCCAAGTTGCTGTTGGACCGGCTCGGCAACCAGTTCAGGACGAGGTTCGGAAGGCCGCTCCGCGTCACCAGCCTGCTGCGCACCGTCAGCTACCAGAATGCCCTGGCCCGCCGGAATGCGAACGCCGCGCCATCGAGCGGCCCCAAGGCTTCCGCGCACCTGACCGGCGCCTGCATGGATATCTCGAAGAAAGGCATGACCCGAACACAGCAGGCATGGGTGCGCAACGTGCTCTCTAGCCTTCGAGAAAAGCAATACCTGTACGCGATCGAGGAATTCCATCAGCCGACCTTTCACGTGCTGGTCCACCGTCGATACGAAGAATACGTGTCGCAGCGCATCGCCGCTTCCAAAAAGTAAGGGAGCGCGTCCTGACTTCGGCTTCCGAGCGGCAGGCTCCTGGGGACACGGGCCATGGCCCCGGCATGCAACGGAGGCTGCCCATTGAGGAGCCAGCGCAAATCTTCCTGCGTGCATTCATGAAGCTAATGCCCCGGGCAACGGTTCCCGAATTCAAGGTGCGCTTCCGTCCATATGCGAGCTTGCGCTCGAGTATCTGCTTCGAAAACGCGACCAGGCGGATCAGCGCCAGTCTCAGCGACCTGCTGGAGGAAGCCCCCCCGGATGTAGTCGGGGCACTCGCCATGGTCCTCCTCGCGAAGCTCTATGGGAGGAGGATTCCGCCTGCCGCAAATGCCAACTACAATCGCTGGGTAAATCTGCCCGAGACGCAGCAGAGAATGTTGGGCAACAAGAGGAAACGCGGGCACAAGCGGATGCTGCCCCCTCGCGGCCGTGTCTACAGTCTGGATGCGCTATTCGACCGTCTGAACGCGGAGTATTTCGGAGCGGCCTTGCCAAAGCCGACGCTCGGTTGGAGCCTTCGAGCCTCAACGACCCGTCTGGGCCACTATGACGTAGCACACGACGCGATCGTCATCAGCCGGGTGTTCGACAGGCCCCACGTGCCATCGCTCGCACTGGAATACGTGCTCTATCACGAGATGCTGCACATCAAACACCCCGTGCAGGTCCGCAACGGCGGCCGCCGCTGCGCGCACACGCCGGAATTCCAAGCCGAAGAGCGCCGCTTTCCCAACATCGACGAAGCGAAGCGGCTGCTCCTCAGGCTGTAGCTGGCCGCTCGATCCTGACCGTTGCCGGCGCTCCGGCTGCACTGGTGCACGGCAGCGGTGTGGCAGAATGGGCTCGCCATGACGGTCCCCAAGCCCTCTCGCAGAATCTTCCTCGGTGCCGCCGCAGCCTCGGCGGCGGCCAGTGGCCGCATTCGTGTCGGAATCATCGGCGTGGGCAATATCGGCACCCGCCACCTCCAGAGGCGCCTGCTGCCCATGATGCGCCGGGACGGAATTGTGGATGTTGTCGCCGCGAGCGACATCTACGACCGGGCCAAGTTTCGGGCCAAGGAAATGATCGGTCTTGGCGACCGGGATGTCCATCACGCCTACGAGGACCTGCTCGCCCGGGAGGACGTGGATGCGGTGGTGATCGCGACGCCAGACCACTGGCACGCCCGAATGGCCATCGACGCCATGCGAGCCGGCAAGGACGTCTATCTCGAGAAGCCCATGTCGCGGACGATCCCGGAAGCCAAGGCGATCGCGGACACAGCCCGCGAGACCAAGAGGATACTGCAGGTCGGCAGCCAGTGGGTTTCGGACCCGGCCTACGCGCAGGCGAAACAGATGGTGCGCAACGGCCTGACCGGACCGGTCCTGATGGCACAATCGAGCTACTCGTCGAACCACGCGAACGGGGTGTGGCAGTACTACGTCGACGAAGAGGCGTCCTCAGAGACGGTGGATTGGAAGCGCTTCCTGGGAGACGCACCCGAACAGGCCTTCAGCGGCGAGCGCTTCTTCCGGTGGCGCAAGTACTGGGATTTTTCCGGCGGCATCGGAACGGACTTCCTGTACCATCGCCTGAGTCCGCTCCTGTATGCGCTGGGGCCGCGCTTTCCGCGGGCAGTCAGCGCTCACGGAGGGATCTACCTGTTCCAAGACAGGGAAGTTCCAGATACCTATTCGACGACGATCGAATATCCCGGGCTGCTCATTAACCTCGTGGGCACGTGCGGTTCACAATCACCGAACACGCTCCACGGACCGGCAATCTTCGGGCAACAGGCCGCGATCAAGATCGCCCCCGGAGTCGTCGAACTGCGGCCCGAACGGCTCTACGAGGACGAATTCCAAGAGCGCACCGGAAAGGCTGTCATCCGCGCCGAGGTCGACAACCGGGACCAGCAAATTGCACGCACGGCCCACATGCTGAACTTCCTCAACTGCGTCAAGACCCGCGAGAAGCCTGTATTCGACGCCTGGTTCGGCTACCAGGTGATGGTCGCGATCAAGCTGGGCGTCGATTCGTACCGATCCGGCAGAATCATGGCCTTCGATCCGGTCACGGAACGAATCCTGGGCGAACCGCGCTCAAGGCATCCGGGTTTTGAGGGCGCCGGGACCAACTTCCCGGACGCGCAGCCCGGATACCAGAAGCGGCCGGCTGGGTAGCGCGGGCGCCGTGCGCTTACAGAACCTTCTGGAGGGCCTCGCCGAAAGCGCCGACCTGCTTGTCGGGGGAATCCGCCTTGCCCTTTTGCGGCCGCCCGCCGTCCCGCCTCCGCAGCGGCTTGCGCTGCTGTTGCTGAGGTCGGTCGCCCTTCGGGTGAGCCGCTTTCGCGCGCAGCAGTTTCCCGTCGATGGGAGCCCTGTTGAAACGGCGGATGATGGCGTGCATCTCCTCGTCGTTGGGCGCCTCCACGAAAGCGTAGCCCTTGGATTCCTGAGTCTCGAAATCGCGGATTACACGAACCGCATCGCAGACCAGGTCACTACTCTCGAGCCACGACTTGATGTCGTCCGCCGTGACCCATGTCGGCAGGTTGCCGAAGAAAATGTTGTGTCCGATGTTCTTTCCCATACCGGGCAATGAAATTCCTCGTTGACTGTAGGATTCCCGGCTCGAATTCCGGGCTCGAAATGCAGAGCGCTTGCGTGCTCAACGAAGGATCAGAATACCACAGCAAGACCGGGAAATAGGGCGGTGCCGGACACAATCAGCGAAAACGCGGCCCTCGGGTGACAAACCAGAGCGATCCGTCGATCGAGCGAGTTCCGTCCACGGGAATCAGAATCGGCCGAACCAGTCCCGCAGAACCCCCATCGAGGGTTTTCCCAGCGGGCTATGTGAGAAGTCAAACGGGCCGCCCCGTCCGTGGCTGGGCCACTTCCACCAGAACATTCCCTCCACTCCCGGCTGGCGGGCAAACCGCTCCAGCCAAACCGAGTAGCACCGCGCCTGCAATTCCGCATCCAGCCCGCTGGCGTTTTCCTCCCAGGGCCGGGCTGCGGCGGTGGCGAGTGCCGGGAATCCAACCTCTGTGAAAAGCACAGGCTTGGCGTACCTTTCCCGGACCCTGGCGATCCTCTCGGCTGCCTGGTCGATCTGCGGCGAGTGCGCCTCCGGTTCCGCGCCCTCTGCGGCGATCGGGAAATAGAAATTGACACCGATCCAATCGAGATCGTCCCAGAACGGGATTCGCTCCAGTTCTTGTTCCCAGTGCGCAGCGTACGTCAATGGGCCGTGATAGACCCGACGCACTTGCGCGATCAGGGAGCGCCAAGCCCGCTCGTGGACGGTCAGTCCGGCCAGTTCGTTGCCGATCACCAAGACGTCAAATCGATGCACTTCGGCAAGCCGGGCGAAGTGCAGCATCCAGCGCCTGTAGTCGTCGAACCAGATGTCGAAGCGCTCCTTGCGTTCAAACTCGATCGCGCCGTGAAACACGCTTCCTGCCCACAAGTGCGGCTTGAGGACGGTCTTGAGACCCAGCTCGCGGGCCTGTCGCGCGGAACGCACCAATCGCGCGTCGGTCTCCAGCGTGCGGAACCGGATCGTTGGCTCCAAGGGAGCGCGCGTGAACGCGTACGGCACCAGCGCAACCGCGTTCGCACCGATGGCGGCCATTCGCGCCAATTCGCGAGCGGCCGCCATCGAGCCGTAGCCGCCGCCCGTGACCTCATGCGAGAACGAGATCCCCTTGAGGTAGCCGGGCCGGCCGCGGCGGAACTCGGCGGGCTGGGGATTCTGGCTACAGGGAGGAAGACAGTCCGGACATTCCGCCAGAGATTGTGCCAGCGGGAGCCGGTAGAGCTTCCGCAATACGGCAGAGCCGTGCCGGGAGACGGCGGCTTCGACCCAAGCTCCCCCCAAGGCGTCGCGGACCAGCGGCGAACGGTACTTGCCGTCGACGGAGAACACCGCTTCGGCACTGTAGCGTTCTTCCTCGCAGGCGATTCTGGACGCAGCGGAATCCAGCGTCTCGTCGTCGATCCGACCGATCGCGTACCGCGCCATGGCCCACGCCATCGCCGGGGAGGCCGGCTCTCCCCACGCCTGCACCATCGCCAGCAGAGCCTCGGATCTTGGATCCTCGGGCCGGGAGTCCGGTCCGGCCATCAAGGCACCCTCGGCAAGCCCCGTCCAAGCGAAGCTCCCGGCTGCCCTGCGGTTTCCGGTGATGCTCCGAACGGCTTCATCCGAACGAGCGACGTGAACGTCGATCGGCACGCCGGACGGTGGAATGCCAAGACGATCGCGGTAGGTTCGCAAGCGCTCCCCGGCAAGGTCCAGCCACCGCTGCCGGCTCTCTGGCGGGAAACGAACCGTCTCGAACCGGGCATTCCAGTCTGGCGATGACAGCGGTGACCAGGCTATCTCCTGGATCGCCCGGCCCGGAGCCGGAACCGGCGAGGGAGCGACAATGGCCAGCAGGCCGGCAAGAGCCAGAAACACAGCGCTCCGTGTGGCGGGGGGCATCGACTGTTGCCGGGGAAGCCACGCGGCCAACCCGACCGTGATCGCCAGAATCATGGGAAACCCGGGAATTCCCAACCGCTCAATCCAGCGGCTCTCAAACGAATTCTCGGGACTGGCAAGACACAACACGAGCACGGGGATAGCAAACGCCGTCAACGGCATCATCCGGGAACGTCTCAGTCCGATCCTTAGCGCCGCGACGGCGCCAATCGCAGCCACAAGCGCGAGGACCTTTTGCCCGACATCGCCACCCTGCGGAATGCCGATGCTCTGCGCGAGGGTCTCCAAGGACCCGCGGCTACCCCATCCGTACTGGGCGAGTTGCGAGCAAAGCGGCCCCGCCAGCCAGAAGGCTGTTGACACCGCGGCAAGAGACGCGGTCCCTGACAGGCGCCACGCCACGCCGGCCGCCACCAGGAAGGCCGCGGTCGTGAGCAGAAACGGACCGAATGCGTGCACTCCATGAATCAACCAAGAGGCATCGGGCGGCAGCAAGACGACCGCCCCGGACCGCCCCTCAGTCACCTCCGCGCCGCCAATCTCCCGCAGGATCCAGACATCAAGACCGCGCAGAACGGCGGCGAGCCACAGGCCGACGAGCCCGCTGGCGACTCCAAGGCCGCACTCGGCAGCGCGCGCGGACGCCACCCGGGGAACTCTGCTCACGGCCGGAAACCGCTATAATTCACACACCGTGAAATCTTCATCCCGGAGAGACTTCCTTACCACGACGGCAGCGGCCTTGCCGTTCAGTCTAGCGGCTGCGGCGCGCGGAGCCGATCCCTCCCCCTTCCGCTTGGCGGTGACCACCGACGAGATCGACGACGACCTGACCGTCGCTCTCGACTTCTTGCGGCGGTTCGGCTTGAAGCACTGCGAAATCCGGCAGCTGTGGGGCCGCTACAACACCTCCTGGCCCCTCCCGAAGATCCGCTACGCGAGAAACTTGCTCGACGACGCCGGCATCCAGCTGGCCATCCTGGACACCTCGTTCTTCAAGGTCAAGCTGCCCAGGATGGACACCGTTGACGGCTCGCAGAGCCTTCGGGAGCAGTGGGATCTGCTCAAGCGGGCGTTCGAACGCGCGGACGTTCTTGGCACCGACCTGATCCGGGTCTTCGGGTTCATGCACGCGAAAGGCGGGCAGCCCGACGAGGCGGCGTACCCGCGAATCTACGATCTCATCGAGGAAGCTACCGAGCGCGCCGCCAAGGCCGGATTCCGGCTGGCCCTGGAGAATGTGGCGGACAGCTATGTCGCGACCGCCGCGCACTCGGCAAAGCTGCTCAATGCGGTCAGGTCGCCTGCCCTGGGCTTGACCTGGGACCCGAACAATTCCGCCCGCGCGGGGGATCCGGAACCGTTCCCGGCAGGCTACAACTCGCTGGACTCCAAGCGGATTCTTCATGTCCACGTCCGCGACTACCGTCGGCAGGCGGACGGCCCCGTCGAGTGGTGCGGCGTCGGAGATGGCGAGTTTGACCATGTGGGCCAGTTGCGAGCCCTGCAGCGAGATGGCTACGGCGGCTCGGTCTCGCTGGAGACGCATTTCACCATCAACGGCAGCAAGGCCAAGGCGAGCGAGCATTCGCTCAAGGGCCTGTTGAAGGCGGTCGCGCAGGTCTAGGAGGTCGCGCGGGCTTCCCCGTCGCGGCCCCGGCCTTTCATTGCAATGCAACTCGGGAGCTTGGACTGGCTCATCCTGGGGGGCTTCTTCGTCCTCTCAATCGCGATTGGCCTGCGTGTCTCCCGCACGGCCGGCAGCGACTTCTCCTCCTTCTTCCTGGCAGGCCGCAACCAGCCGTGGTGGCTGCTCGGGGTCTCCATGGTGGCCACGACGTTCTCGACGGACACGCCCAACCTCATTGCGGACATCGTGCGCCGCGACGGCGTCCTGGGTAACTGGACCTGGTGGGCGTTCCTGCTGTCCGGCATGCTCACGGTATTCCTCTACGCCAAGCTGTGGCGGCGGTCCGGGACCTGCACCGATGTCGAGTTCTACGAGTTGCGCTACTCGGGGCGGACGGCAGCGTTCCTGCGGGCGTTCCGCGGAGTGTATCTGGGGCTGGTGTTCAACGTCCTGATCATGGCGGCGGTGACTCTTGCCGCAATCAAGATCGGTTCGGTGATGTTCGGGTGGAGCCCGCTACAGACCGTTGTCATCGCCGCCGGGGTCACGCTGGCGTACAGCACCCTCGGAGGTCTCCAGGGCGTCCTGCTCACGGACTTGGTGCAGTTCGCTATGGCGATGACGGGGTCAGTGGCAGCCACGATCTACATCCTCGGCCTGCCGGAAGTGGGCGGGCTGAAGAGCCTTCTTGCCCATCCGGCGGTACAGGGCCGACTGGAGATCTGGCCGTCCCTCGAGACGATGTCCTGGACCGACCTTGCACCGGTTTTCCTCATGCCGTTGCTGGTGCAGTGGTGGGCGGCGTACTATCCGGGTTCGGAGCCGGGGGGAGGAGGTTACCTGGTCCAGCGGATGCTGTCGGCGAAGAACGAGAACCACGCACTGGCAGCGACCCTGATCTTCAACTTGCTGCATTACGCGGTGCGACCGTGGCCGTGGATCCTCGTCGCGCTGGCCTCGATGATCGTATTCCCCGGTCTGGAAGACATTCAGCAACGGTTCCCGCATGTTGCCGAGCAGGTCGTGCGCAACGACCTCGCCTACCCGGCCATGCTGACGTTCCTCCCGCCGGGCCTGCTTGGGCTGGTCGTCACCTCGCTTGCCGCCGCCTACATGTCGACAATGTCGACATCCGTGAACTGGGGCTCGTCGATCCTGGTGAACGACGTGTATCGGCGGTTCCTGAGGCCGAACGCATCCGAGCCGCAGCTGGTGTGGGTTGGGCGCCTTTCCACTGTCTTGCTGATGGCTGCCGCCTGCACCGTCTCGCTACTGATCGACAGTGCTCTCGGGGTCTTCCAGTTGCTCCTGCAAATCGGCGCGGGGACGGGCCTGCTGTTCCTGCTGCGGTGGTTCTGGTGGCGCATCAACGCCGCTACCGAACTGGCTGCGATGGTCGCTTCCTTCACGGTCGCCCTGCTCATCCCGCATTTCGGAGACGGACTGGACAGCTGGCAGCAGCTGCTTGCGGGCGTGGGGCTGACGACGTTGTGCTGGCTACCGTTCGCATTCTTCGGATTTGAGACTGAGGAACGGACCCTGGTGAACTTCTACCGGACGATCCGCCCCGGAGGGCCGGGCTGGAGCCGCATTGCCCGCATAGCGGGTCCTGACACTGGATCGACTCCCCCCGAACCGCTGACGCGGTCGATCCTCGCGGCGGCGCTGGGCTCGGCCGCAATCTATGCCAGCCTGTTCGGCACCGGCTACATCCTCTACGGAAGGCCGGGGATAGCGATAGCACTCGCATGCATTGCGGCCCTGGCAGCGGGCGGATGCGCGCACGTTTGGCTCCGGGCCACGAAACCGCTCGGCCGCGGCGGGCACGGCTAGGTCCGCGGACGCGGGATCTCGCGCCTTCTACAATGGGCGCATCGCAATGCCCAAGAACATCCGGCACATACTTGTCGTCACCGCCACAATCGGCATGATCACCCCCTGCCTGCAGGGGCAGGATTCCCGGCTGCCGCCAAGCGCCGGGCAAGAGATCGACTTCATGCGCGATGTCGATCCGATTTTCCAGCAGCACTGCTACATGTGCCACGGCGACGAGGCCTCCATGAACGGCTTCAGCCTGTGGCGCGGGAAGTCCGCGATCCGGGGCGGCTACTCAGGCAAGCCGGCCATCGTTCCACGTGACAGTGCGAACAGCCGCCTGATCCATTTGGTCGCCGGCCTGGAGGAGAACCTGATGATGCCACCCACCGGAGGCCAGCTGACGGACGAGCAAGTCGGCATCCTCCGGGCTTGGATCGACCAAGGGCCCAAGTTTGCGAGCGACCGGTTCGACGCCAGCACGCGCCGGGACGAGCAGCCGTGGCTGCACATGGACTACGGACCGGTGATTTCGGCGAGCACCACTGTGCGCGAACCCGAGGATCCGCGGGCCGACAAGGGCCCGGACGACAACGTCTCCTACAAGTCACACGCCATCATGCTGGCAGGCAAACGTCGCGCGGGAATCATCTTTGACACCGAACTGCTGCGCGTGGCCGCGGCCTGGAACGGGCCTCAGTACGTGCTGACAGGGACGGTCTATGACTGGAGGCACGGCCCGCATCCCTACCTCAGCGGCAAACCTGTGTTCGAGACACCCGTCGCACCCGGCTGGGCGCGGGATGGCAGCTTCACGGACCCGCGCTCGGAGGGATTCGGCCCGTTACCCAAGGACTGGGCAAAGTACAAGGGGCGTTACATGTTCGGCGACAAGGTCGTGCTGAGCTACAGCGTCGGAGAAACCGACGTGCTCGAAATGGCAGGCCTTGAGAGCGACTGGGGCGTTGAAGCGGTCACCCGGACGTTCGAGATCGGCCCGACTCGCGAAGCGCTGGTGCTCGAAGTAGCGGCCGCGGGGGGTTCGACGCCGCGGCAGCTCTCGCTCAAGAAGCTAACGCCAGGGCAGGGGCCGGCGATCGAGCACTTGGTGCATCTCGGCGGCGACGAGGGAACGGCGATCGGTGTCTCCGGGCTCACCAAGAAAGCACGATGGGACCTGTCGGCTCCGGGCGAAGTGCGGCTGCAAATCCCCGCATCATCAAATACCCGCCATTTCGCGATTCATCACGCAAGCTTGCCAGCCCTTCAGCTGGGGGCGTTTGCCGGCGCCCTGCGCGAGGCGCCGAGGCCCGAGCGGCTCGAGCCCTACACGCGGGGCGGGCCGCGTGTCTACCGAGGGACCGTCGTCACGCAGGGACGCCTGGGCGAAGGTGGGCCCTGGGCGGTTGACGAGATCACCTTGCCGTTCGAGAATCCGTGGGAGTCCTGGTTCCGCCCCACTGATTTCGCCTTCTTCGACGATGACCGCGCCGCAGTCGCGACCTGGTCCGGGGACGTCTGGATTGTCGACGGCGTCGATGAGGACCTGGACAATCTCGTCTGGAGCCGCTTCGCGGTGGGGTTCCACATGCCTCAGGGCCTGGAAGTCGTCGACGGCACCGTGTACGTGCTTGACCGGGATCAAATCACCCGCCTGCACGACCTGAACGGGGACGGCCAGGCGGACTACTACGAGAACTTCAACAACGACTTCCACGTCACCCACCATTTCCACGAGTTCACCTTCGACCTAGATCGCGACCCGGAGGGCAATTTCTATTTCGCGAAGGCCGCGCGGCACGCGCTGCCAGCCAAGGTGAAGCACCACGGCGTCATCTTCAAGCTCGATCCTGAAGGCGAGAACCTGGAGGTGGTCTGCCGCGGTTTCCGCGTGCCGAACGGAGTCGCCGTCGGACCGAATGGCGAGATCACGACCTCGGACCAGGAAGGGCACTGGATTCCATCGACACGGGTTAACCTCTGCTCTCCGGGGAGTTTTCACGGCTACATGTGGAGCGGCGGCGTCGACCCGGACCGAAAGGACTACGACGACCCGATCACCTGGCTGCCGATTTCCGTCGACAACTCGGGAGCCGGCCAAGCCTGGGTCGGGACGGACCGGTGGGGCCCGTTCCAGGGGCACCTCGTACACTCGTCGTTTGGGCGCGGCAAGATTTTCCTCATGCTCATGGAACGGGCCGGAGGGACCGTCCAGGGCGGGGCCGTGGAACTGCCGGTCGACTTCGACACGGGCTTGATGCGCCCCGACTTCCGGAAGTCCGACGGAAACCTGTACCTGGCGGGCATGTACGGGTGGGGAACGAAGCGCAAAGCCGTGGGGGGGCTTTACAGGGTGCGCTATTCGGGCGGAGAAGTGCTCGTCCCGAGCGCGCTGCACGTCAGCCGCCAGGGCATCGACGTCTCGTTCCTGCACGAGCTTGACCCGGCCTCTGCCGAAGACCCCGCCAACTACCTGGTGCGGCGCTGGAACTACAAGTGGCTTAGCCGCTACGGCTCCGACCGGTGGAAGCTGGACGGGGAGCCGGGGATCGAAACGATGGCCGTCCGCAGCGTCCGCTTACTCCCCGACCGGAAGACTATCCGGATCGAAGTCGATGACCTGCGGCGCGTCATGCAGATGATGACGTCGATGCGAATTCAGACCGCCGGGGGAGACCTCATCGAGACCGAGATCAGCCACTCCATCCATGCGATACCGGAGCAACCCGGAGAACCGTTCACCACGCGGGTTGAATAGCGGGCCGCCCCCGCCGTTGAGCCCAGTTGTTAGACTGTTTGCCATGAAACTCCTACCCCTAGCGTGTCTGGTCGGCCTCAGTGTCGTGGTCGGATTTGCACAGAACCGCGAGTTCGAGCCGGACAAGGAGATCGTGTACAAGTCCTTCGACAAGGACCCGCTAGAACTCAACCTCTTCCTGCCCAAGGGATGGAAGGCCAGCGACAAGCGCCCGGCGGTCGTGTTCTTCTTCGGCGGCGGATGGCGTGGTGGAACGCCGAGCCAGTTCTACCCGCATAGCCGGTACCTAGCGTCTCGCGGAATGGTCGCCGTCAGCGCGCAATACCGGACTAGCGGGAGCCACGGCACCTCTCCAGTCGAATGCGTTGCCGACGGGAAGTCAGCGGTGCGCTGGATGCGGCAGCACGCGGACGAACTGGGCATTGATCCGGACAGGATTGCTTCCGGGGGAGGGTCCGCCGGGGGGCATGTCGCGGCTACCACGGGTGTGATCAAGGGCCTAGACCAGAAGGGCGAGGACACCTCGGTCAGTTCCAAGCCCAACGCGATGGTCCTGTTCAACCCTGTCTCGGATACTTCACGGATCGAGCGGCTGGGCGATCGAGCTTTGGACATCTCACCGATTCAAAGCGTCGCGAAAGGCGATCCTCCAACGCTCGTCCTTCACGGCAAAGCCGACACGACCGTGCCATACGCCACGGCAGAAGCATTCTGCAAGGCCATGATGGACGCGGGCAACCGCTGCGAACTCGTCGGGTACGAAGGCCGACCGCACGGTTTCTTCAACTACGCCCGGAGCCGGAAGGACTACACGAACACGGTGTGGCACATGGACCGCTTCCTGGAATCCCTGGGATTCCTCGAGGGCGAGCCCACGGTCGGCAGACCCGGCGACCCAACCTGGTAGCGTGCCAGCATCCAGCATAGGCCTGTGATGCGCAGCTTTCCGCTCCTGATGCTGGCGGCGGCCACCGCATGGTCGCAGCCGTGGCCACCACAACGCGAAATCCCGGCTGGCCCCGCAGACGCACTCTACTACAACGGGAAGATCGTCACCATGTGGCCGGAACGGCCCGTGGTCGAATCGATGACCATTGCCGACGGCCGGGTCCTGGACGTTGGAATCACCCAGGTGGTCGGCCGGAAGGCCGGACCGCGCACGCGCCAGATCAACCTCGGGGGCCGCACGGTCGTGCCCGGGCTCATCGACAGCCACGTTCATCCAATCAGCGCGGCCCTGGCCGAGTCCGAACGCGAGATCCCGGTCCTGCGCAGCTTTGAGGACATCCAGGCATTCGTCGAGCTGGCAATCGAGGAGCAATCCGCAGTGCTGGTCTTCGTGCCGAAAGTCTACTCCACTCGGCTGCGGGAACGGCGTTACCCGAATCGCTGGGAGATCGACGAGTACTCGGGGGACCGCCCTGTTGTGCTCGACAACGGCTACGCCGCAGTGTTGAACTCGGCAGCCCTGCGGCAGGCAGGGATCTCGAACAGTTCGCTCGACCCATCCAACGGCAAGCTGGTCCGGAACGACGACGGCGAGGTGACCGGTCTGATCATCGGGGCCAGACAGCTGGTCAGCCCGCTGCTCAGCGCCCGGCGCCACAGCCATGTCCAGCGTGTCGAGGCGCTACGGAGAATGCAGCGGGCGTACAACAGCGTGGGGATCACGAGCGTGATCGACCGCAGCCAAGGCGTGGAGGGCCTGCGGGCCTACCGTGAAATCCGGGAAGACGGAACAATGCGGGTGCGGACCTACGTCACGCGCACCGTCAACGCAGAGCGGCCGCTGGACGAGGTGCTTGAGGCGATCGAGGCCCTCGGCCCGGCTACTGGGGCTGGTGACGAAATGCTGCGCGTCGGCTCCCTCAAGGTATTCCTTGACGGCGGCATCCTGCTGGGCACGGCCTTCATGCGGACGCCCTACGGGGAAAACACGGAAGTCTATGGATTCGACGATCCCGACTACCGGGGGGAGTTGCGGGTGCAGCCCGACAAGCTCCGTTCGATTGTCCGAACTGCGGCGCGCCTAGGCTGGCAAATGACCGCGCACACGACGGGCGGAGGCTCGACTGACATCCTACTCGAGGCCTACGAGGCGGTGAATCAAGAGACTTCGATCACTGGCAGGCGTTTCGCGCTGACCCACGCCAACTTCCTTAGCGTCGAGGCCATCCGGCGCGCCGCCAACCTGGGCGTGGTCGTCGACATGCAACCGGCCTGGTACCACTTCGACGGACCGGCACTATCGCAAGCCCTGGGCGATCAGCGCATGGCAAGGCTGCAGCCGTACCGGGCTATCCTTGACGCCGGCGTGATCGTTGCAGGCGGCTCGGACCACATGATCAAACTCGATCCGCGGGAATCGCTGAACCCCTACGACCCGTTCTTGGGCATGTGGATGGTGGCAACCCGGATCGCCGCGGACGGCCACGTGTACAACCCGGAACAGCGGATATCGAGAGAAGAGGCCCTGCGCATGTGGACCTGGAACGCAGCCTACCTGTCGTTCGAGGAGGGCGTGAAGGGGTCCCTGGAGCCGGGCAAGTATGCCGACTTCGTCGTTCTCGACCGCGACATCCTGACGTGCCCCGACGACAAATTGCGCGAGACACGGGTTCTGGAGACGCTGCTCGCCGGCAAGACAGTGTATCGGTCGGAATAGCCCGAACCACTCAAGAGGGGTACGGCATAAGGCCGCTCCATTCGGTATAACTTATGTATTATCAGAGATTTACGATACGCAGAGGCGAAGGCCTTATGGCCGCAGAGTGTACCACGACGCGTCGGGCTCGGCGCACGAGGGAAGCACCGCTATCTGCTTCCAGGCGGCGGCGAGACCGACTATGTTCTGCTGTTCTCGATACTGAAGAAGCACGGCTACGACGGCTTCGTGAACGTCGGGGTCAGCGGGCATTTCCACAAGCAACCGGGCTACGATCCGATCGGGACGGCTCGGATTTGCTACGAGCGGATGTCGTCGACCTTCGAGAAGACGGGGCAGCCCAGGCCGTGAGCGCTGAGGCGGTCTCGCGCCTCTACCTGCGCTATCGGCCGGGAGTGACGCGCGCTGTGGCGTAGACGATGATCCTCGGGTTGGAGGAGGCGCTGGAATACAGGTACAGCGTGTCGTCTTCCAGATAGAACTCGCCGCCCCGGTATCGGTCTTTGAGAGGCGGCCCGGGCGGTGGATCGATCAGCACGAAACGCTTGCCCTTGGCGCCAACCGGGTTCAGATCGGCGTCCACTTCGACGTACTTGATGTTGCCGCCTCTCCAAGTGGTGTGATCTTGGTAGACGACATAGTTTCGGTTCTTCCAGCGCAGAAGAGACGGGCCGTACAGATCGTTTTTCTCTCCCTCGATGGGCTCCACCAACGGGGTCTTCAACTGGACCCAGTTCTCAGCATCTTTGGAGTGCGCCAGCCAGACGCATCGGATCTCTCTCCCTTTGATGAACCCCGAATAGAGCATCACGTATTGACTGCCGTAGCGCTCGAGCGGATACTCGTAGACTCGGGTGTACGTGGCGTTGCGTGTGCCGATGTTCGCCGCGGTGATGCTCACGCCCCGATGCTCGAAGCGAATCCCGTCTCGACTGGTCCACAGCTCGGTTCGAGAGTTTTTCGTGTGTCCCCACAGGTAGAATTGACCCTTCTCTTCGATCCAGCGGATATCCGGAGCACTCGGGCCCTTGATGACCGGGTTGGCCTTGTACTCCGTCCAAGGGCCGTCGAGACTGTCGGCGTACGCCATGCTGATCGCCACGTGCTTGTGGGGAGCGTAGTACAGGTAGAATTTGCCCAACGGATCCTCAATACGTCCCTCGGTCCTGATGATGGAAGGATGGATCAACTGCTGGGTCGGGGCGTAGGCTAGATCCGTCGGGTGTAGGGCGACGCCCTGGAAGGTGAACTCGGGTAAGGGGCTCCCTGCTTGCATCGAACATGCAGGCAGCAGAAGGATGGCACAACGGCACGCCATTGGGGTTAGCCGATTCGTTCTCATTGCATCGTCCGCGATCGCTTCGATTCTACCCAGTGAGGAATAGATAACTTCTCCTACGGCTTCAGCCGTGGGAATTCAGAGCGTCGGAGACGGCGGCGGCCCGCTGTCACATCCCCGCGCTGAAGCGCGGGGCTAAGGTACTGCGCCCTGCAGGCTGAAGAGCATGTCGATGCCGGGCATTTGCCCGGACCTGCGGCCCCACGCTACTTCGCGACGCGGTCCAGCCACTCCACTTGGATCAAGCATCTGAGAATCCACGACTCGTGAGGGAGTCGGAATAGACCGGATTTGCCGCCAGCCAGCCGAATCAGTCGCCGCTGGCAGCGGCCACTGGCATCGACTCGGTCGCCTGGATCTGCAGGAGCACGTTGCGCGCGTCTTCCTCGGTGAAATCGGCCACCCGCGAGGAAACGTTCATCGAGCAGAAGCTCGGCCCGCACATCGAGCAGAACCGGGCGGACTTGTAGCCTTCCTCCGGCAGCGTCTCGTCATGCATGCTGCGCGCTGTCTCGGGATCCAGCGCCAACTCGAACTGTCGGTTCCAATCGAACTCGTAGCGCGCCTTCGAAAGGGCGTCGTCCCAGGCGCGCGCGCCCGGACGGTGGCGCGCGACATCGGCCGCATGTGCCGCGATCTTGTAGGCGATCATGCCTTGCTTGACATCGTCCTTGTTGGGCAGCCCGAGATGCTCTTTCGGGGTCACATAGCAAAGCATGGACGCGCCGTGCCAGCCGATCATCGCGGCGCCAATCGCCGAAGTGATGTGGTCGTACCCGGGCGCGATATCCGTCACCAAGGGTCCCAGCGTGTAGAAGGGAGCCTCGTGGCAGAGTTCCTGCTCCTTGTCCACCTGCAGCTTGATCTCGTCCATCGGAATGTGCCCGGGCCCCTCGATCATGACCTGGACGTCATACTCCCAAGCCTTCGCGGTGAGCTCACCCAGGGTCTCGAGTTCAGCGAACTGGGCGTCGTCTGAGGCGTCCGCGACCGATCCCGGCCGTAGCCCGTCTCCCAGCGAGAAGCTGACGTCGTACTTCTGGAAGATCTTGCAGATCTCGTCGAAATTGTCGTAGAGCAGGTTCTGGCGGTGATGGCGGACCATCCATTCGGCCAGCAGCGATCCTCCTCGGCTCACGATTCCGGTGATTCGCTTCACCGCCATCGGCACGTACTGGATCAGGACGCCCGCATGAATCGTCATGTAGTCCACGCCTTGCTCGGACTGCTCCTCGATGACGTCGCGCATGATGGGCCACGTCAGGTCCTCGATGCGCCCGTTGACGCGGTTCAAGGCTTCGTAGATCGGCACGGTGCCAATCGGAACGGGCGAGTTGCGGATGATCTTCTCGCGGATCCGGGGGATATCCCCGCCCGTGGACAGGTCCATCACGGTGTCAGCCCCGTACTTCACGGAGTAGCGGAGCTTCTCCAGTTCGGCATCGATGTCCGAGGTCGTCGCCGAGTTGCCGATATTCGAGTTGACCTTGCAGCGCGACGCGACACCGATGCACATCGGCTCGAGGTTCGCGTGGCGCACGTTGGCGGGAATGATCATCCTGCCGCGGGCAACTTCTTCACGAATGGTCTCGGCAGGCAGGCTCTCGCGCTTGCCGACATACTCCATCTCCTCGGTAACGGTCCCGCGACGCGCGTAGTGCATCTGCGTCCGTACCGGGTCTCCGAGGCGTTTGGCAACCCATTCCGATCTCATCGCTTCTCCGTCTTTCTGCCCGTGCTGCCGAGCAACCGCCATTATTATGTCATTGTGGTTCGACCGGGGCTAAACCGCCGGCACCGTGCCGGCTGCCCAATTTCCCGTAGCACCTGACGGCCCCGGAAGAGAGCGGTTGAACGGAGCGCGGGCAATCCGCGATGATATTGGGCTGCCTGTTTCCCTTGCAAGTTCGTATTCTTCATCATGACCGCTGCTTCGACGGAGCGTGTTCCGCAGCGCTCTTCTCCAGTTTTGTTCGTAGCGCCCTAGCCCCGAGCGCCACGATCTCGTTCACCGGCCTCTACCACCGCGCGAACCAGTTGTTCAACGAGAGTCTCTTCGACGGCGACATCAACGTGATCGTCGACTTCAAGTACTCTCCGTCCGAGCGAGTGACTTGGTGGTTCGACCACCACCAGAGCGCGTTTCTCTCCGTGCAAGACGAAGAGCACTTCCGGCAGGACTCGTCGGGCCGGAAGTTCTACGACCCGCGCTACAAGTCCTGCACGAAATTCATCGCCGACATCCTGCGCAGCGAATTCGGATTCGACTCCGAGCACCTTGAGCGAGTGATCCATTGGGCGGAGATTCTGGACGGGGCCAAGTACGAGAGCGCCCATGCAGCGATCTCGATGGCGGAACCGGCGATGAAACTGAATCTGATCCTCGAGGCCGCCGAAACCAACCTGACCGGGGAAATCATCCCACTGCTGGATTCAGAGCCCTTCGAGGCAATCATCGCCCGCCCCGAGTACAAGGCGGTCTTCCAGCGGCTGTACGACAAGCATATGAGCACAATCGACGTGATTCGGGATCGGGCGGTCTATCGCGACGGGGTGGTGTTTTTCGACCTGGTGGACACCCAGCTGAAAGGCTACAACAAGTTCGTACCGTACTATCTCTTTCCCGAAAGCATGTACACCGTGTCGGTCCTGGACGGAGGCTTCCGCGCGAAGGTCTCGGTGGGATCGAACCCGTGGACGGAGGAAGTGCCCTCGCACAACCTTGCCGAACTCTGCGAGCACTACGGAGGAGGAGGCCATCCCAGGGTCGGCGCGATCAGCTTCGGGCCGCGCGAATTCGAAAGAGCCCGCTCGACCGCTGCGGAGATCGTCGGGATCCTCTCGCAGACCTGACAAGCGCGGCTCGCTAGCCCGACCCAACGACCGCAATCCCGGCCCCGTCGGCTTCCCCCAGCAACTCGTCCTTCTCGAGCAGCAACGTCTTGCCCACTTCTACCGCGACGGCTGTCGCATTCACCCGGCGCATCTTGCGGATCGTGCGCGGCCCGATGACCGGCACGTCGAATCGCATGTCCTGCCCGGGCTTGGCGAGCTTGATCAGCGTCAGCCTTCTGCCGTTCGCCAGTTCGCCGGCACGCGCCAGCACGGCGTCGGTGCCCTCCATCGCCTCCACGGCCACGCAGGCTTGCTCGCAGATCACCACGCTCTGGCCGATGTCGTGGCCCGCCAGGGCCGCCGCGACCTCCCGGCCGTACTCGATGTCCTTGCATTCGTCCTGTGACGGCTTCCGCCGCCCGTTGGCACCTTCCCGCGCCAGGCTGCCGGCCAGGAAGAAGGTGGAGTCGAGGATGGCAATCCCCTCGTCCTCAAAGACCTGAGTCACGGCTCCGAGCAGCGAATCGGTGTTTTTTCGACGCAGATTCTTGAGCACCTTGACCAGCCGCCAGTCCGGGCGGATCGCGGAATAGATCTGCTTGTGCTGGATCCGTCCGGCCATCACGGCTTCGGTGACGCCGGCGGAGCGGAACACCTCAATGGCCTTGGAAAGTTGCCCGAGGGAGAGCCAGTGGCAAGAATCGGACAGTTCCTCGATCTCCGGCGCCGCCTCTTCCTTGACCGCCACGACGGTCATCTCGTGCCCGGCTTCGCGCGCCGCCCGAAGGGAGAGCAGCGGGAAGGAGCCTCCGCCGGCAATCAGCCCGTATCTCACTTCACGAACCCGCGCTCGGAGCTGACGATGAATTCCTGTAACCGAGCCACTTCGGGAACCTCGCCATCGTCCCGCAGGATCTTGTCCAGCGCCTGGTCCGTATTGAGGCCCGACCTCACAAGGGTCCGGACCGCGTTATGCAAGGCCTGGATCGCCTGCTTCGCGAAACCGCGGCGCTCGAGGCCAACCTTGTTCACTCCGAAGGTCTTTGCGCCCCTCTCGGTGACGACCACGGAGAACGGGAGCACATCCTGGGTGATCACGCTAAAGCCCCCGATATAGCAATGCTCGCCGATCCGGCAGAACTGGTGGACCCCGCAGTGGGCGCCAACCACCGCGTAGTCCTCCACCGAGACGTGCCCCCCGAGGGTCGCCGAGTGGGAAAGGATGCAATGGGAGCCAAGGAGGCAGTCGTGCGCCACGTGGGCATAGGCCTGGAGCAGGTTGTCGTTGCCAATCGCGGTCAGGCTGCCACCGCCCTCCGTACCCCGGTGGATGGTACAGAACTCCCGCACCTGGTTGCGATCCCCAATCCGGGTCTGGGCTCGCTCGCCGTGATACTTGAGATCCTGGGGCGCGACTCCAACCGTCGAATAGGGGAAGAACACGTTGTCCTCGCCGATGGTTGTGGGGCCTTCGGCGAAGACATGGGCGAGGAAACGGGTGCCCGCTCCGATTTCGACCTCCGGCCCGATCACGCAATAGGGCCCGATTTGTGCCTCCTCGTGGATGCGCGCGCCTGGATCAACAATCGCGGCGGGGTGAATCGCCATTACGCATCCGTAGCGGGCCGGTCGCTGACACTGCACATGAGCACAGCCTCCGCAGCTAACCGATCTCCGACAAGAGCGCGACCTCGCATCTTGATCACAGCGCCCCGCCGGCGAATGATGTCGAGCTCGAGCCGCAGCTGATCGCCGGGCGTGACGGGCATCCTGAACCGGCAATCGTCGATCGAGGCGAACAGAACCACCTTGTTCGCGCGATCCGGAATCGAGCGCAGCGCCAGGACGCCGCCGCACTGGGCCATGGCCTCCACGACCAGAACCCCAGGCATGATGGGATAGTCCGGAAAATGGCCCTGAAAAAAGGGCTCGTTGGACGTGACGTTCTTTATTCCGACGACACGCTCGTCCGAGATCTCGAGGATCCGGTCCACGAGCAGCATCGGGTAACGATGGGGGAGGATTTCCCGAATCTGGTCGATTGTGAGCATCGGCACAGCGGCTTGTCAGCTGGGAGGTCGCTGAGCAAGTTAGGCATTATTGCAGATCGGCCCGTTTCGCTTCGATCTTGTCCACTGGGTCGATGTCACGCGGGGATTCTGGTTCTGATGTTGCCCCTCTTCAATTCGAGTTGCCGGCGCGACCCCGGTGATGGGCTCTCGGAGAACTGCCTCCTGGCCGCCAAATGCACGGGTCCGTCCAGAGGATTCTGTCCCTCGGCCAAGAATCCGTGACCTGTGCTCCACCGGTGCTGCGCATGCCTGATCGTTGAAGAGTCAACGAAACCGGGAAAGCACCACGGTGCCGCCCCTTCGGCCATTGGGGGCATCGGGCCCGATCGAAGAGAATGGTTGTGCTGGTTAGCAACGCTTCAGCAAGACTGCCAGCAAGACTGCCAGCAAAACTGCCCTCGCCTGATTCAACGCCACTTGCTATACTCTCAGCAGGGGAAGCGAACAATGGGCGAAAGTCAGTACGACCTGACAATCCCCGAATCCGTCTCGAACGAGGACTTGCAGAAAATCGCGTTGGACTTTGCGCGGGAGGGTGGAGATCTCGTCAGACTTCCGAGGATTCTGGGCCTTTCGGAACAGCGCTGGGAAGAGTACATTGGGTGGCTAAGGGCAAGAGGGCAGCCCAAGTTTGCTGACAGACGATACCCGATACTGATCCCCAAGACCAGTCCGACCAACTACATTTCCTTCAATCGCGCCCTCAACCTTCGACAACCGGGAGAACTGACCGGGGATTGGCACTTCGAAACCAGTTTCTTCGGTTACCCCGAAGGAACTTACTCTCATCTAGCCGGACCGAATGGCCTCGTAGACACAACACCGACCTTGGGGTCCCGTGGGGTGCGCGACATGGGCCGTCGAATCGCGGGCTACGGCATCAAGGCGTACGACGGACCGGTGTGGGTTGCAAACCACTACCGCGCGATCGCTGACAAGGCAATGCACCTGCTTCAAGGGCGGTGCTCGGCGGAGGTCCTGCCAGCCTGCCAGATCAACGACTGGATGTGGTCGCAGGAGGACATCGACGTTTTGGTAGAAGAATACCTGACGCCACTACGCGCACAGATCCAGGGGCCGCGGAGAGCGGCATTCGACCAATGGCTGCCGACAGTCGTTTACGGCGCGACGTACGACTAACTCCGAGCCAAGCGCTTCATGAGCGCTTGATGAAGGCCGTCTTGGATCGCGTTCGCGATCTGGATCTGGTCCTGAAAGGAGGTAGCGCGCTCGCGTTCACTCGCAGCCTGAACCACCATTCGACCGACCTTGACTTCGATGCGACTCGAGCAGTTTCTCAGTAAGGGATACGATCAGCCGTGCCGGACGAGCTTTGGGGATAGACCTCGGGCCGGTGAAGCGGAGGAATTGGCCCAACCGTCGACGTTTCACCGCGCCCTATCGAAGTCCGTTCGATGTAGAGGAAATGACCATCAAGGTTGACGTCCGGTTTCGGCCTATCCTCAGATCCAAGGATATTGAAGTCGTAGATGGTATCCGGACCTACAAGATTGCGGCGATCTTTGATCAGAAGTTTGCCGCGACGAAGAGTAGGATCGAGCCTCGTGACCTCTTCGACCTCGCCTTCGTCTTGGATTCCTACGGCGACAGGCTGAGTGACTCCCAGATTCGACGTGCGCATGCGTTTGCTGAGAACACGGACGCGCTGGAGCGTCGTTACAAGAATCAATTTGAGCTGGATGAGGTGCTCAAGGACGTGTCGGCTGTACACGAGGTCGTGGTTAGGCTCCGTCATGCAACAGCGGCACAGCGGGATCGAAGGTGGCCGCGAGTTCAAGAACAACGCATCCCGATTCCGACGCGAGTATTCGGCAGAGTCCTGGTGATCCAGAATCGTGCGCGCCTGGTGGCGGCCAGCGAGTCCGGGCAGCACGTTCACGAGGCAGGCGACTATCGGGGCTATGTGCATTCGCTTCGGGGTGCAATTCCAAGACGCGCTCGTGAAAGGGATGTGGATCGCGACTGGTCGATTTCACGTTGATGCCCAGCATGTGCAGATCTTGTCGTTTGGGACTGCTGAGGTCGCCCAATTTCTGCGGCTCTACCGTCGCTGCCATGTTCGTCCATCGAATGAGACTGCTGGGATCTGAGGGGCGCCTTGCCTCTCGACCGCGCGCTTCTGAGGATGGCCGAACACAACCGGCACTGTGGCGTTAGACCCATGCTTGCAGCAGCATGCAGGAACGGCCCAAGTAGGTGCTTGGCGAAGACCTCAACCGCCCAGCCGCCAATCCCCTGTCATAGCAGCCCATGTGGCGCCAATCAATGGGACACAAACCCCTCGACATCCTGCCACTCACCGCACGGCCCGCACCTGCACGAAATTCACAGCCGCCGAATGCGCCTGTGCCAATGCCGTGGCGAGAGCCCCTCCGAGCCCATGTTCCGCGCCCTCAAAGGTCATCAGTTCATGCCGGACACCGTGCTTGAGTAACTGCTGCTGCATCAGAACCGACTGCTCGTACGGCACGTCTGTGTCGACCGTGCCGTGCACCAGCAGGGTCGGCGGATAGTCCGGTGTCACGTTTAGCGCCGGCATGTAGGGCGCGAACCGCTCCGCTTCGTTGTGGGGGTCCCAGCCCGATACTTCCCGCGGCCAGATTCCATGCTGCCGGCAGTGCTGGTAAAAGGCTCCCCCGTTGCCTGGGCGGTCCGAAGCGTTCGAGATTGGCGGCCCACTGACTTGGCCAAGCGCCTCCTCCCGGGTCATGACGACCCGGTGGTGGCGCTCGTGGGGGCTCGGAGTGGAGTACCAAGGACCGATCAAGTCGCCATAGCCCCAGAAGGACACCAGCGCTAGAGGCCGAGGTTCAACCCGATAGCCCGTGGCAAGCGTCAGGTAGCCTCCCGCCGAGGAGCCCAAGACCACGACGCGCTCCGGATCGGCCCGAAACAGGGCAGGACCCTGATTGCGGATCCAATCGAAGGCGTCCTCGACATCCTCGAGAATCGCCGGCAGTTTCGTTTCGGGAGCAAGCCGATAGTCGATCGAGACGACCGCAAATCCTGCCTGAAGCAGTTGGTCCCTCAGTCGCGGAGGGACGCTCTCGCGCCTGCCCATGATCAGCGCGCCGCCGTGGATCCAGACGGCCACGGGACGTATGGGCCCGTCCCCGCCGTTATACACGTCAGCACGGATCTCGAGGTCGGCAACCTGCTTGTAGACGTATGTTCTCGGGGAGGCATCCTCCGCAGGCGGATTGCAAGCCGAAACCGCGCCGAGAATCGCCATTCCAAGCAGCAGTTCGGGGCGCCAGACGCCTCCTCGGTGGCGAGTGTGGGAACTGTGGAGCATGACACTGAGATTCTACGATAGGGGCCGATCGAGGACAGGTACGCACGCACACCCGCATCATGTGTCCGAAGATTCGCAAGGAAGCGACGGAGAAGCCAATGGTCGCGCGGCCTGGCGGGATCGCCAAGGGAGAATCCGCGCTCCGCGAAGTCGCACAGGGCCTGCACTCGACAGTGTCGCCATCGGTCGAAGTAACCAGTTGGATCAAGCTCTTCGTGCACGAGGCGTGAGGACGGTTTTTTCCGATCCGGTACAGGGTTGATTGCCCTATGATTGACAGCAATGGGTACGTCCGAGGCGCCCGCGACCCCCAGCTTCGCGCTCTGGCTTCCCACAACCCTATTGCTCTGCAGCAGTTGCTGGGCGGGCCAGTTGCAAGGTGTGATCGTTGACAGCCGGGACGGCTCGCCGATCGCCGCGCGCCTCTACATCGAGGACGGCCGGGGCGAGTCGTTCTTTGCGCAGTCCGCGCATCCGGCCGGGTCCGCCGTCACCTACAGCAAGCGACGTTCAGCCGACAGCGTGGAGATTCACACGACACTCTCGGCTCATCCGTTCCTGGCCGAACTCCCGCATGGCTCGTACACGATCACGGCCGAGCGAGGCAAGGAGTACCTGCCGAGCACACGGGAGGTGCTTGTCGAGGAAGGGTCGACCGAGATCAAGATCGAACTGCGTCGCTGGGTGAGGATGGCCGAGCACGGCTGGTACTCCGGCGAGACGCACGTTCACCGCAGCATGGATGAGTTGCCCAACCTGCTGATGGCAGAAGACCTGAACGTCGCCCTGCCCCTCACGTACTGGGTGACAGCCGCTGGCACTCCGCCGGGTCAAGGCGACAAGAATTCGCCTCCCGCGCAGCCTCGGGTACTCGAGGTCGACCCGCTCCACGTGATCTATCCGATGAACACCGAGTACGAAATCTTCACGGTCGGGGGCGAGCGTCACACGCTCGGCGCCGTCTTCGCACTCAACCACCGCAGCGTCCTGGACCGCGGGGCGCCCCCGGTGGCACCGATCGCCGATCAGGTGCACGGAGAGGGAGGACTGCTGGAGCTCGACAAGCACAATTGGCCATGGTCAATGATGCTGGTCCCCGTCATGGACGTGGACCTGTACGAGCTCACCAACAATCACATCTGGCAGGCGCCGTTCTACTTCCGCGAGTTTGGCGAGGAGCCCGCAGACTACATGAACGTCGACCGTACCGACAACGGACTCACGGAAGAGGGCTGGATCGACTTCACTTTCCAGAACTACTACCTGCTGCTCAATTGCGGCTTCCGGTTGCGGCCCACTGCCGGAACCGCTTCGGGCGTTCATCCCGTGCCGCTGGGTTTCGGACGGGTATACGTCCACCTGGGCGCGAAGTTCTCGTACGACGGGTGGATCGAGGGGCTCAACGATGGGCGGAGCTTCGTCACGACAGGACCGATGCTCGACGTCCGGGTCAACGGCAGGCTGTCGGGACGTCCGTTCCAACAGCGGCAAGGCGAAGACGGAACCTACCGTCTGTCGGGCTGGATTCGCAGCGCCCGGCCGCTCGCCAGGATTGAGGTCGTCGCCGCCGGATCGGTGATCCACCGGTTCACACCGGAGAACCGCATCGACTCCGCCGGAGGCTATCTCAATGCGATCGAGCAGCAGTTCTCCTTCGGCTCCTCGACCTGGCTCGCCGTGCGCTGCTACGAGCGGACCGAGGAAGGCCGGCTGCGCTTTGCTCACAGCGCGCCGTTCCACATCGACGTGGCTGGCATACCGCTTCGACCGGGGCGCGAGGAGGTCGACTACCTGCTGAGCCGAGTGCAGTCCGAACTCGAACGACACCGAGGCGTGCTGCCCGAGTCGGCAATCGCGGAGTACGAGCATGCGTTGGAGGTGTACCGCAACCTGGAAGTTGCCCCGCAATAGGGCGCCTCATCCGGATTGTTCCGGCGGGGCGACACCGAGAACGGGAGTGGATGCCCTACCGCGGAATGAGCACGGAGGGGCCGGCTCGAGCATCTGGGCCTCAGCAGATGCCGCTCGCAGTTAACCCTTCGCCAGTCCCAGGTTGTCCTGTTGTGGAACCCCGCGCCAGTCTGGATCACCGGCACGCCTACGGGCGAGTTCCTGCACTCTTTTCCAGGTGCGCGAGATCAAAGCGGTAGAACGTGATCTCCCCGTACCTGGCACCCGCCTCTGTTGCGGTTTCTGCCACGAGGCCGATGGTGCCGTCGGAAAGGCGCTGAATCACCGAGTAGGCCGCAAACCCTCGATTGAACGTGACGGGATTGACGAATGTCTTCCCTTCGTCATAACTGGTCCAGACCGTGATGTTGTTGCGGTCAAGACCACTCTCTCCGCTTGGTCCCGAGAACAGGATTCGATCGCGGTCGTCCCCGGCTCGCACAGCCGAGTAGCGGACCATTGAACCGTCAACCGCCGTGATCGGGATGTTGTCTGGCCGATCCGGCCCCCAGCTGACCCCGCCATCGGTGCTGATATGCCGGCGGCGAACGTCGCCGCTGTTCTGGCGGGCATCGAGCAACACCGAACCGTCGGCTAACTCGACGACCTCGTCCTCGTTGGCTTCGGGACCTGCGGTGACGTTGCCGACCTGCCAACTCGCGCCGTGGTCGTCGGAGTAGTAGACAAACGGCCTCACGGTAGCCGGCCCGTCGGGCGTCTCCGAGCCGCCACGCTTGGCCGGAATGATCAGGCGGCCGTTCCTGCCGCCATCGGGATCCTGCCAGCGCAGTTGGATGCCGCTCCCAGGCCCCGGCTCCGCCTGCCGCCAATACAGGCCGTCCCCGGTCTCGTCGGGCTCGTCTGGATACACAACCTGCTCGCGGTCCGACCACGTCTTGCCGTGGTCCGCGCTCGAGCGAACCCAAACCACCTGGTTTCCTTCGCCGGAGTCCGGGTCCTGCCCGTAAGCCACCGTGCTCGGCCCCACGTCGGGCCACTGGCCGTAGAACAGGAACACGACACCGGTCGTCTCATCGAGGACGGGCGTCGGGTCGGCGAAATCGAGCAGGCCGCCGTCCGGGCGAAATCCGGATTCGATGACGACCAGCGGCTCCCAGGTATTGCCCTGATCGACGCTCCGCCGCATGACCAGGTCGATCGGTGCGTTCTCGTCGCGACGCGGGTCGCTGCCGTCTCCTCGACGGCCCTCGGCAAACAGCAGGATGGAACCGTCCTGCGCGACGATCATTCCGGGAATGCGAAACGTATGATACCGGTCCCGTTCCGTGACGTAGTCCCCCTTGACCGAGACGAAGGGGCGAGAGACCGAAGGGATCTTGGCGGATGGATTCGAACACGCAGACCCGCTCGACAGCACAGCCACGACAATGCCGTGACAGAGGCATCTCTTTGGCCGCCACAAGCAACCCTGCCGTCCAATGGCTTCGCTCTTGGCCATGAAATCGCTCGCCCGGAGGGACAAGATCCTTGCGCACAGCTTACAGTACGGCCCGCCGGACTCTCATCGACCATTCAGTCTTCGTGTTTCCCACGGGCAGCGAGTGATGGTCGGCTTCAGACCGCCATAGCCCGTAAGAACGGGGCCGATCTTGCCTTGTTCAGCCCCAAGTCCATTGCCAAGTTTCCTATACTTGCAATCGCCATGTTGAAAACTGTTCTGGTAGTCTCCATCCTCCTCTGCGTCCCTGCGTACGGTCAGCTCAGCTCGGTTGAGTCCGTTGGCACCGAGCTGCGGTCGGACGATCTCCCGGATATCGCGGCAGCGGCGGACGGCACGCTTTGGCTGGTTTGGATGTCTCATTCCGACCGGAGGGATGAGATCAGCTTGCGCCAATACCAGGAAGGGAAATGGGGCAACGTGATCCTGGTTCCCGGCGGGTCTGGCGACGTCTGGCTGCCACAGGTTGCGGTGGATGGGGAAAACCGCCCGTGGGTGATCTGGTCCGCTCGGCGCAACGATAACTGGGACCTCTACGCCCGCGCCTACGATCCTGCGGCCGAAGCCTGGGAAGACCTGATTCGCCTCACTGATCACCGCCTACCCGACATCAATCCCAACCTGGCCTCCCGCCAAGGCCAAATCGCCGTGGTCTGGCAGGGTTTCCGCGGCCGGGAATCCAACATCTTCCTGCGTACCCTCAGCGACGGGGAGTGGTCCGAGGAAACCGCTGTCAGCGGGCAGCCGGGCAACGACTGGCAACCGGCCGTGGCACTCGATTCGAGCGGGACGGCCTGGGTGGCCTACGACAGCTACCGCAACGGCAACTACGACGTGTACCTGGTCGCAATGCGGGACGGCGAGACCGTCACTGAGGAAATGGCGATCACTGAAACGCCGCTGTTCGAGGCCCGGGCCTCCGTTGGGGTCGACCCTGGCGACCGCGTCTGGGTCGCCTGGGAAAGCGGCGGCGCGAACTGGGGCAAGGACAACGGGTACAACTATCGTTACAGCCTGCCCGATTCGAGAACCGGGCTTGGCTGCGGCACCTGCTTCGGACCGGGCCTGATGCTCGGAGCCGAGCGCGAGGTGCGAGTGCGTGTGTTTGCTGCTGGCCGGCTGCAAGCGCCCGCCCAAGCGCTACAGTCCGCCTTCCAGGCTGAAGCGGGGAGCTTCACCTACCAGCCTCAGGTCTTCTTCGACGGCAACGGCAATCCCTTGGTGGCGGCCAAGTGCATTCTCGGAACGGGCACGCAACGTCGGAGGGGATGGGAGTACCGCCTCACGCGCTATGACGGCCAATCGTGGACCGCAGCGCAAGCAGTCCCGAACAGCAAGGGCCGCTCAAGCACCTGGATCAACACCACCATCGGGAGCGACGGCAGCCTTTGGCTTGCCTGGCCCACCGACAACCGTCGGGACACCGCACCGACTCGCCCGATTCGGTTCGAGGTTTACGTCGGCAAGGCGGAAAACGCCCCGCCACCCAACGGCATCGAGCTGACCGCGCCCCGGGTGCCTTCCGTTGAGGTGGCTCCAGGCCATGCGGACGAAGCAGGAGATCTGGCGGCGATCCGCAGCTACAGGGCTCCGATTCATGGCCGCGAGGCGCGTATCGTCCGTGGCGACCTGCACCGGCACACCGAGCTGAGCTGGGACGCCGGAGGGACCATTGACGGTTCGCTGCCGGACTTCTACCGCTACATGATTGACGCAGCTGCGATGGACTTTGGTGCCTCGACGGACCACCAGGGAGGGGTTCACGACTACTGGTGGTGGTACTCGCAGAAGATGACCGACATGCACCACCTACCCGGCAACTACGTGAGCCTCTTCGGTTTCGAGCGTAGCGTCAACTACCCCATGGGGCACCACAATGTGTTCTATGCAGATCGGTCCGGTGAAGTGGTGCCGTTCTTCCTGGAAGCCTGGGTCCCGAACTACCTGCTGGAACACCAGGCTCGCCGAGGCGATCATCCCGGGGTGGTTCCGCCGCAGAAGCGGCTTGAGGATGGCGAGACAGTCGACTCTACCGTGACGGCGAACGACACGCTGCTGCTGTTCGAGGAAGTCCAGCGCATGGGCGGCGTGGCCATCCCCCACACCTCCGGAACCAACATGGGCACGGACTGGCGCTTTCACGACCCTAAGGCCGCGCCGGTGGTCGAAATCTTCCAGGGCGACCGCACAAACTACGAGCACGAAGGCGCGCCCCTGTCGGCCAGGAGCCCGGCTGGGCGCGACGCTCCGGGCGGGTACCGTGCGGCCGGCTTCGTGAACAACGCGCTGGCCAAGGGCTACACTCTCGGAACAATCGCCAGCTCCGACCACTTTTCCACACACTACTCTTATGCGATGGTCTACACGAGCGCGTTCACGCGCGAGGGCATCCTCGACGCGATCCGCCGCCGTCACACCTATGGCGCCACGGACAACATCATCCTCGAGGTGCGCATGGGCGACCACTTCATGGGAGACCGTTTCCGGGCCGCCGAACCGCTCCCCATTCGGGTTCGCGTGCGCGGGACAGCCGAGGTCGAGAAAGTCCACATCATTCGCGACGGCAGCATCGTTCACACGCACTTGCCCGGGGCCCAGGAGACGGACTTCCAATTCACAGACGCTGATTCGGGAGAGAGCGGACGCTCTCACTACTACTACGTCCGCGTCGAACAGGGCGATGGCCAAGTAGCCTGGGGCAGCCCCATGTGGGTCGATTTCTGAGCAACTCGTTCGGACGCGGGATTCTGACGAAGTCACCGCTCGGTCCACAGTGAGGCATTGAAACGCCGGAGGCTCTGGCGGCTCGGACGGCAGCTGCCGTCCGACGAGGGCACTCGTTGGACTGCTCAAGGAACCCGGGGCGCGGCCTCACCGCACTGCGTCCTCAGAGGTGCACGGATCGGCCGTTCCGCCGCCGCTGCGAGGTCGCCAGATCGGTGAGGCCATGCGAGCATGAATCCATGGACGGGGGAGTCGCAGTATTCAACCAGCCCTCCAATTGGTCCCTTGCGAGTCTTGCCGATCTCGCGGACGAGCCGCTACGCGCGGCCGGTGCGAAACGCGCGATTGCCTTCGGCTCCTATGCTCGCGGCGTCGCCGATGCGTGGTCCGACCTCGACCTCGTCGTCGTGATCGAGACGGACATCCCAAGACTGGAGCGAGGCCAACTGCTCGCCGAGTTGTACGATGCGCTTCCGGTTTCCCTCGACCTCGTCGTCTTCACTCCCTCGGAATTCCAGCGAGGGGTGCAAGCGGGTCTTGATGTCTTTGCAGCCATCGCAACGGAAGGGAAGACAATCTTCCCGGTTGGTCGCGACGTCGAATGAGAGCCTCCGACCGCACCTCGCGCCGCTGGCTCGACACCGCACGCAAGGACCTCGACTATGCGCGGCTCGCAGCCGACGCCGGATTCCACGCTCACGCTTGCTTCAACGCCCACCAAGCCGCCGAGAAGGCGGTCAAGGCAATCCACTATGCAAGGGGAGCGCGAATGGTCCTTGGTCATAGCATCCGTCAGCTCATCGAGCGCCTGGATATTCCGGGCCTCGGAGAGCTGCTTTCGGCTGCGCGCCAACTTGACTTGTACTACGTCCCTACGCGTTATCCCACCGGTCTGGATGACGGAACGCCCGACGACGCGTTTTCCTCGGATCAGTCGTCTACTACGCTCGGTCTTGCGCATGACATCGTGGCAACAGCTGCCGGCATCATCGTCGAGCCGACCCCGGATCGGTAAGACCGATTGCCTCTCCTGCAGCAAGCATGGATCCCAGCTACGCGAGATCGCCTATGCGATGTATCGCTCTGACGCCTCCCTGCGCCTGCGGACGTCAGCGGAACGCACCGATGACGGTCCTGAGGCCCAGTCCAGTTCGGGGGAAGCGCTTGGAGCAGAGTCTGATGATGTCGTCGGGGAGCAGGGAGTTCAGAAAACGAGCGTCACCGAAGACAAGGTGCTTCGGATCGTGAGCCTTGACGACGCGAACTTGGGTCGACCATACCTTCTCAAGAATCTGCAGGAGGAACTCTTGGTGGTCCCGGTCGGCCGCCATGTTCCCGCTTGTGTCAGTTTGAAGACGTCAGTTCCGGGCAGCAGCTAGCGCGTCCCACGGTCCGAAGGCGGTGTTGTCCAAAGCATTGAATTCGTCGGTATGGTCGGACCGGCGCTGCAGTGGTCGCCACGCGAAGGCGATTCCCAGGCCGAGCTCTCGGATACACTCATGTGCGAGCGAGGCTCTCAATTGAGACCGATCAGATTGGCGTTGGCGGCACTTGCAATCGCAACGATCGCTGCCGCAGCCGACCGAAAGCCTAACATCGTGCTGATCGTCACGGACGACCAGGGCTGGTGGGATGTCGGTAGCCACGGCAACCAGGAGATCGAGACGCCCAACCTGGATCGGCTCGCGGCCGAAGGCGTCGAACTGACCCGCTTCTACGTGCAGCCGGTTTGTGCCCCGACACGGGCCGGGCTGATGACGGGCCGCCACTATCTGCGCACGGGGCTCTACAACACGCGATTCGGCGGGGACACGCTTCATTCCGGCGAGCGCACGCTGGCGGAGGCCCTGCAGCAAGCTGGCTATCGAACGGGCATATTCGGGAAGTGGCACCTTGGAGAGTACCGCCGCTTTCATCCCGGGCAGCGCGGCTTCGACGAATCGATCTTCTTCTCGGCAGGGCACACGGAGCGCTACTGGGAACCGGACGCGCTGCTGAGGAACGGCCGTGCCGTCAGCGTACGGGGACACATCACCGATGTCCTCACCGACGCAGCGTCGACCTTTGTGCGTGCAAGCCGCGACCGGCCGTTCTTCCTGTACATGGCCTACAACGTGCCGCACACGCCTCTGATCGTTTCCGACGCGCTGCACGAGAAGTATCTGGCGAAAGGCGTGGGTAGTGACGACGCCCGCATCTTCGGCTTGGTTGAACAATGCGATGCGGCGATCGGCCGCCTCCTCGAGGCCATCGACTCGGCAGGTCTCAGGGAGGACACCATCGTGCTGTTCATGAGCGACAACGGCGGTGTAAGCCGTCACTACCGCGCAGGCTTGCGGGGCGGCAAGGGCTCGGTTTACGAAGGCGGCGTGCTGTCTCCGTTTTTTGCCAGGTGGCCGGGCCGATTCGAGGCCGGTCGCAAGACAGACGCGCGAGGATCGCATCTCGACTTGTTTCCGACCCTGCTCGAAATCGCTGGCGGGGAAGCGTCAACGGACAGGCCGCTTGACGGGAAGAGCCTGCTGCCGCTGCTCGAGGGCGAGACCGACGAGAGCCCGCACGACCGGCTCGTCCACATCTGGGACCGGCACGCGCCGAGCATCGAATCACGCTGGGCAATCGCCGGGCCCAGGTACAAGCTCGTCGGCGGCGAATTGTACGACCTGGAATCGGACCCTGGTGAGCTGCGCGATATCGCAGCCCGCGAGCCGGAAATCGCCGATTCCCTATTCTTGGAATTCAAGGATTGGCTGGCCGACGTCACCACCGGGAAGACGTTTGAACCCGTTCCGATCCCGGTGGGCGACAGCCTCGAGGATCCGGTCGACCTGTGGCCGAGCTGGGCGCGCCACAAGGGGCAGCACGCGAGCGTCGTGATGCCACGTCATCGGGGTCCGGTGCCGCCGGCGCCAATCGGTGACCGGCCGGTGGAGGAATCCACGGTCTACACGTTCGGTGGCTACTACTGGGACACGATCGAGGGGTGGAACGAGCCGGGGGAATCGGTGGCGTGGAAGATCGATGTCTTGGAAGCCGGGGAGTACGAGATCAGCTTGGTGTACGGTTGCGATTTGGACGACGCCGGAGGCAGATTCGCGGTCAGCGCCGGCGGGAGCGAACTGCAGGGAACGGTGCGGTCCACACCGGGCCGTGCGTTCTTCGAGCCCCACCCCGTCGGAACGCTGCGGCTCCCGGCAGGCGTCACGGAACTGAGAGTCCGCGTGGTCGCTTCCGCCGGCCGCGACCTGATGGCGCTCAACCGCGTTCGAATCGGGACGAAGCGCTCGGGATCTCCCGAAGATCCCGAGCGCTGAACTGCTCCGGGACGTGACGGACCTCCGGCAGGAAGTCCGGGCTGGAAGCGCCACCCGGCGTCAAAGATCCCGAAGCTTGTCCAGATAATGCCTGCGGGCCCGGTCAACCATCTCCCGGGCCACCTTCCGGTTCGCTTGCGAACCGAAATTGTTCCGCTCCACCAGGTAGCCCCAGAACCGGTCGACCCAACGGACTGCCAGGTCCAGATCCTCGCGCACCAGCACGGGCTTCGAGCCGGCCGTCACGTACACCGCGCTGGAATGCGCGAGCGCGCGAGTCGTCAGTCCCGGCGCTGCCGGACCGTACACGCGCGCGGCGAACCAGCTCGAGTCGGTGACCGGGATCTCCTTCTCCAGGCGAAACCGGTCGGCGCCTCCAGCATCGGCGCTCTCCACGACCCGGCCGTTCTGGATGAACTCCACCCGCTCGATGGGCGTGCGCGACATCACGTCCGCTCGCAAGGTCGCCCGATACGTCGTTCCCGGCGGGAACGGGATCTCTTCGCCGACACCGCTGCCGTTGACCTCGAAGGTCAGCAGCGGGCCCGTGGTCGCAAACGAGCGCCCCTCCCTGTAACGCTCGATCCAGCGTTCCCAACTCATCGCTCCACCGACATGGACGTACTGCCGGCTGCCGCCCGGGATTCGATTGATTCCCCGCCAGTTCGTGAACGCATCCGTTCCGGCGCCCGCGGCGATCCGGAACCCGCAGTTGAGCAGCGTGTACCAGAGCTGGTACGCCGCATCGGCATACGGGAGGACGTCGAGCGTGTCGAGGGCGCCCAGCGCGGCGGTCACGACGCTCTCCTTCGCGCCGAGATTCGTATCGAAAACGTCGCGTGTTGCCCCGCTGATCGGATGCATGTACGTCACCAGCCCGCCCTGCTCGCGAGCCTCGATCGCGGCCATCGTGTTCAGCGGGAAGTCGTACGGCGAGTCGCTGCCGATGACGCTCGTGTAGGACGGGGGGACCAGCTTCTTGATGTTGAGGAAGCCCATGTGACCGAGCGGGTCGCTGTTGCGGTACTCCTGGCCCCAGTACAGGAAATACCGCTCGGTCGAGAGTGGGCTCAGCTCCCCGGTGAAGAACTCCTTGTCGTGCACGAACGCGCCCTGCGCGTTCGCCACGATCATATTCGCCGCGTTGAGGTCCATCGCCTTGAGCCAGGCGAGAGACTGTGGAGGCCGCTGGTAGTAGCTGCCGAGGTAGTTGGCATGAAAGTGGTTCTCTCCGGAATACCAGCCTCGCTGGTTCCAGTTGGTCCACCGCTCCAGTTGGAGAGAGATCTCGGTCGTGCCTCCGGAACTCACATCGACCGTCGTGCTCGCCAAGCGGTATTCGTTCCCCTTGGCAGCCGTGAGCTGCAAACTGCCGGCCGGCAGCTCGAACTCGGCGTCGCCGAGCGTGACAAAGAACGCGTCGCGGCGGGGCGCGCCCCCCGCTTCAGTCGACCCCGCCATCCCGAGCGGGAAGTAAAAGATCGGCTCGCCCCGGGGGGCGTACCCCTTGCCGTCGGAAGCCTCCACATAGAGGCGCGCCGCGGTCGGCTTGCCGAGTTCGTCGAGCACCGTGACGCGGACGCGCCCCGACGCAGCGCGGAAGTTGAGGTCGTCAATGACCACGTGCCGGGCATCCCCGCCCTCGATCGGCAACGTGAATAGATCGATGTTGCCCAGCTGGTTCGAAGCGAATGCGATCCGTGATCCGTCCCGGGATACATCCGGGGCGAGTTCGTGGCGCGGCGTGCTGGTCAACGCAGCCGGCTCGCCGCCGTTCTGCGGCACGCGATAGAGCTCGAAGTTACCGGGACCGTTGATCACGTCCGCCGAGTACACTGCGCCTCCATCCGGGAGGGCACCGATGCCGTCAAGAACAACGATGTGCTCTGGCAGGTATCGCGTGAGCGGCAGCTGGACAGTAAACCCCTGTCGGCCCGTCGGCAGCGACCAGGCCTGCGGGGCACCGATCCGCACACCGGTGAAGACGATCTCGTCCGGACCACTGGAGACCTCGGCCCAGGGGCCCGCAGGGCCGCGCTGTGGCCGCGTGTGCAGGGGAATGGCCCGACCCGAAGCTACATCCACCTCGAACACTAGCGCCCCGGCGTTCGGAACGAGCAGCGGGCAGTACAGCAGGTTCCCATCGGGCGACCAATCCGGGGTCCCGCCCGTCGGGTACGGAAGCCGCAGGACTCGCTCGGCGCCGGTTGCGACATTCACGATGACCAGGGAGCCCCGGATCTTCGCGAAGCGTCCCCGGGGGTTCTCGCCCTTCACGAAAGCGATGGATTCGCCGTCCGGAGACCACGCGGGATGGTCGTGAAAGCCCTCGGAAGATGTGATCTGCGTCCCGGCCCCGCCCTCGGCCGAAACGGTCCAGATGCTGCCGAACAGCGAGAACGCGAGCTGCTCTCCGTCCGGAGACCAAGCGGGCTCCGTCGCGCCCCATGGCAGCGACTCCCCGGCGGCGACCGTTCCAGTGCGTGGCGGACCGGACTTGACCACGACCCAGACGAGTGTCGCGAGCAGCGCAATCGCGAGAAGGCGCACCATTCCAAGCATGACCAGATTATAATCTCTGGCTCAATCCGTTGATTCCGCCGAGTCCGGTAGCGGAATGATTCCAGACGATGGGATTGCCCACAGGACGCGGGTCGTTCAGTCCAGGTCGGCTCCCCGGCTATCCCCTGCCATCCCGAAGGCTATTCGCCGCCCGCCGCGCCTCCCGAATTCTCCACGATCTTCAGAACGATTGGCTCGGACGTGAAGACGGTCGGTTGCAGTGAACGGGTCTCGACAATGCCCGCAACGTGGATCAACTGCTCGATGGGTTTGGCGCCTGCCAACGCCCGAATCGAGAACGTCCTCGACTCTGTCTCTTCGGTAACCATGATGCGATTCAGCCCGACCTCGGGGGTGTCTGTGTGGGGAGGCAGGTTGAGCACTTCCACAGGGACCCGGCCGCCGAAGCCATTCTTGCGCTTCACAGAAACAGTGATCTTGGCATCTTGTCCAGGCTCGAGCACAACCTCGCGCTTGTCAGTCGTGACGAGAATGTCGGCGGGCGGTGTAACGGAAACGAATTGCAGGCTGTCACCCCGGTTTGCCTGTTTCGAAACGCGCTTTCCGCCGATCTTCGCCGTGCCGCGAATCTTCAGTGGAACCGCCTGACCGATCGTGGCGCCCGAATCGGCCCGCAGTATCACCGTCGCGACCAGCTGCCCCGAAGGTATGACCGTGTCGGCGGCGTGAATCCCGGCAGGCAAGTCTTCCACCGAAATGTGAATGGGGCCGTCAAACCCGTCTTCTCTCAAGGCCGTCACGCGGACGGGGATGCGTTCACCTTGGGGAACGTTAGGCGCGCGGGGATCAGCCGTCAGCTGAAAGTCCTCCCGCGGTGGGCGCAGTGCCAGCCGATAGGCATAGTCTTCTCCGCTGCGCCCATGGGTGTCGCGAATTCGGACCATGTATTCTCCGGTTGCCGGCGCCCTGAATTCCAGGAAAGAGTCCTTGCCGTGGGGGAACCGGCCGTCGTCGTTGCGGTAGTGCAAACGCACCACCGGCAACCCGTTGGGGGGGAATTGCGCTCCAGGTGGATGCAATTGGACCTTGTACAGCGGCGCGCCCTTGGCGTGCGCTTGTGGACTGGTTCCGAACGAGGCCTGCCGGACGGCGCCGAGCGTGAGCCTCCCCGGAATGACCGGGGGGAACGCTTCGAGAGCGACGCCTTCATCCGGTCCGCGCGGCATGCGGGTCACGAGCATCACTTCGCTGCCGACCATCAGGTAGTCGCCAGCGTCGAAGTCGTTGGTGCGCTCCACGCGCATCTCGACATGCTCGGACGTGTGGTCCAACAGATCGGTGTGGGTTGCGGCAACAGCGCGGACTGTAGCCGACTCGATCGGCTCGCCGTCCGCTGTCAACACATCGATGACCGAGTCGAGCCTTGAGCCCACCCGGGCCGCTGTCACGTCGACGAGAAGCACCTGATTCTCCTGCGCCTCGAATCTGAAATAGTGCGAGCCGGCTGTCAGTCGGCCGTTGACGGTCACGGGAAGAGCCACTCGCTGGGCCGTGGCCACCGTCGTGTTCTTGCCGCTCGCCTCCACCTCCGGGTGATCGCCCAAGGCCAGCTTCACGGCATTGAAGGCACGGCCCTTTTCGGTTTCGGGACGGACCACCACGCGGTGGCCGTCCATCCACGAAGGCTCGCCCCGGACCTCGAGTTTCCCGTCACCGAGGTTGAATCCCTTTAGCGCGACCGTCGTTGTCTCGCCGCGCCGCACACCCAGTGGGTAGGCTGACTCGACCACCGGGTACTCCCCTACCTTCACCCGGTAGAAGTGGCCCTTGCTGCCGCTCTTTTGGTAATCGCTGATGCGGACGAGGTAGCGCCCGGCCGCATCGAATCGATGTGCGAAGGCACGGCCGGCTCGGCCTCGCTGTTCGCTTCCAAGGTGGACTGGCGTGTGATCGGCGGCAAGGAGATCGATGACCGGCTTGATCCTCGACCCGACGCTGCTGCCCCCTTCCTCGAAGACCAGTTCCTGGCCCGTTTCGACCACGATTGAGAAATAGTCCGTGTCGCCCGGTTCGGAAATCACTCCTGCCAAGATCGCCGGCAGCGCGACGTTCCGCGGGTGATCGAAGTCGTTGTCAATCCCCTGACCTGGGCCGTCCTCGGTATGGACATGGAAATCCGGCTCGATCAGGATCTTGCCCGCGGGGCTGGTGCCGAAATCCGTCACCAATCGAAAACGCACCGGCCCGACATCGGATCCCGCATCCGCCGTCAACTCCATTCGCACCTGATATCGGGGAGGCTGAGGTCCCAGGTCAATCATGGAAGCCGTCCCCGCGAAGCCCAGTCTTGGCGCCTCCGAGACGTCCGAAATTCTTCTGACTTCCAACACACGGCCGCGAACCGACGGGTCGCTGAAGTGCACTGCGGTGGTGCCGCCCAGGTTGTATCCTTCCACCGATACGGTGGAGCTTGCACCGTGCGGAACCCCCCGGGGTGCAATCGACTCGATCGTCGGTGGCGTCGTGCGACTGCCGGTGGGATGCTCGGCCGCACCCGCGGCTGCGGCCATGCCGGCAGCCAGGAGAAAGATCGAAGCGGTGGTGAAGGGTCGATTCATGGCGATTTCCTCGCAGTCTTAATAATCCGCAGTTGGTCGCGGTAGTGCTCGCTGTCGTATATGCTGAGCGATCCGTCGAACCGGCCCGCCGCAAGATGGCGTCCATCAGGGGAATAAGCCAGCGACATCACCCAATCGGATTGCCGTTTCGGGCTCGCCAGCTCAGCGAGGGTTTCCGCGTCGAAGACCTTGAGTGTCCGGTCCGCTCCCGTCGTGACGATCTTCGTCCCGTCCGGGGAATAGGCGATGCGCAGGATCGGCAGGCGGTGAGCGATGAGGACGTTGACCACCTTGCCGCCGTTCTCGCCCAACTCCCACACCCGAATCGTGCAGTCGTAGCCACCCGCCGCAACCTGCGTTCCAGAGGGATGGATGGCGATCGAGTTGATGCCGTCGGTCGGATCACTCAATGTGTACAGGCGCTCTCCGGTTCCCGGGTCCCAGACCTTGACCGAACGGTCCGCCGATCCCGACAAAAGGAGAGTCCCGTCCGGGGTGAACGCGAGCGCGTAGACGGCGCCGATGTGGTCCCGCAGTGTTCGCAGTTCACGGCCGGAAGCAGCATCCCACAACTTGATCTCCTTGTCATAGCTCGCCGTCGCCAGGGTCTTGCCGTCCGGCGAAAACGCCAGCGCCTGGATCGTGTCGCCGTGGCCCTGGATAGCCAGTAGCGGGCGATGATCAGACACTTGCCAGATCCTGACCTCACCACCTTGCTGCGCGTGGCCGCCGCCAGCCGCCAGCAAGCGCCCATCGGGCGAGAACGCGACCGATCGAGCGATATCGGCGAGTCCGTCGAGAAATGCGACAGGTTCCCCGGTCTCGGCATGGGTCAGGGCGACGCCGCCATGGCGCCCGGCAGCAAGCAACCGTCCGTCGGGGTGGTAGGCGAGAGAAAAAATCTGCGGCTTGGACAGGGCGGCCGGTTCGATTCTCGGCAGGCGCCCCTGCGCTACCTGAACGGATGCCTCGCCCGGATTGGGACCCGGCGCTCCCGCGTCGATCCAACGCCGCAACAACTCCACCTCGGCGGGTCCCAGCGGATTGGCGGAAAACGGCATTCTCGGTTCAATCTTGCCCGCAACCATGAGGTACAGCCGGCTCTCCGCGCTGTTGCCGGGGACAATCGATCGGCCGTGTGCTCCCCCTCGTTCGAGACCGCCAAACGTTTCAAGCACCAGTCCCCCCATGGTCGTACCCGTGGAATGGCAGGCAATGCAGTTCCGCGCAAGAATCGGCGCGATATCCGATGTGTACGACGGGGAGTCCTGTTCGGCGGCCAGAACGGTTGCCGGGAGCCAGGCGAGAGCCAGCAGTACCGCTACCGGCAGCGCAGGAACAGCGACGGCGCTCGGCGGGAGCCGCTCTCCGGCCCGCCCTTGCAAGCCACCCGGGGGATTGCGAGTCCGTGTGGCCACCTTTCGTGCTTGTTCCGTCATTGCCTGCTGCCCACGACTCCTGAGATTCGGTCCGAGCCTGCTCTGCCTAGTGGTTGAAAAGGAATTCTCTGGACGTCAGCAACGCCCACGTCAGATCTTCGAGCGATTCCCGTCTCGAGCGGTCTTGAATGCTCCCGGAACGCTGATCACGGCGCGCTTCCCTGAGTTCTTCCAGGATCTTGTGTTCCTCCGACTCGGTCGGGTAGCGGCTGAATGCGGACAGAAACAGGTGTTCGACGATCTTGCGATCCGACAAGCCGAGCTTCAGGAACGCCGCGATGTTGTTCCCCTCAGCCCGCAGCTTTCCGTTCAGCGTCTCGCCGTTGATCACGTGCAACGCCTGCGCGACGCTGGGGTCGTCCGAGCGCTCCTCGACGTCGCACACCAACCGCAACGGCCTCCCGAACGATTCCAGGAAGCGCGATTCCACCCGTACGTCCGGCAGCTGGATAGCGCGTGTACCCACCGGGTAGCCTCCGAATTTCGACTCCTGCCCGGTAATCGAGGACATGGCGTCCAGGATCACCTCGGCTGGCAGGCGCTTCACCTGGTATTTCGAGTAGTACTTGTCTTCGCGTTGGTTCGAGGCATTCGGTGTCGAGGAAAGCTGGTACGTCCCCGAGTTCATGATTCGCCGGATCAAGTGCTTCACGTCGTAGCCGCCCTCGACAAAATCCGCTACCAGAGCCTCGAACAATTCCTCGTTCGAGGCCGGATTCGTGGCTCGCAAGTCGTCCGGCGGGTCAACCAGGCCGGGGGCGAAGAAGTTGGCCCAGACGCGGCTGACAATGTTGCGCGCGAAGTACGGATTGGCGTCGCTCGTCAACCACTTGGCCAGGTGGAGCTTCCGGTCGTCCTGAGAATCCAGAGCCAATTCCTCGCCGTCGAGCGGAGTCGGCGGAAACGGATGTCCCGCGCGCGGGTGCGAAATGTTGCCAAATGCCCTCGCGAAGATGACCGAATCGCCCGGTTCGTCCCCTGACTTGATCCCGATACGGGTGAACAGGTTCGCGAAGCGGTAGTACTGCTCCTGGGTCCACTTCTCGAGCGGGTGATTGTGGCAGCGGGCACACGTCAGCGTCTGGCCCATGAAGGCCTGCGTCGTGTTCTCGACCAGGTCAATCGTTTCCTTGTGGAGCACGAAATAGTTCAGCGCTCCGTTCTCCCGGCTGCTTCCGTTGGAGGCGAATATGTCCTGCGCGAACCGGTGCCAGGGCTTGTTCTCGGCAACACTGTCGCGAATCCAGTTGTAGAAGTCCCACAGCGCCGTGCGGTTCAAGTGATCGCGATCCGTGGAAACCAGCAGCAGGTCGGACCACTTGTAGGCCCAGTAGTCTGCGTATTCCGGCCGCTCGAGCAAGCGGTCGATCAAGCGGCGGCGCTTGTCGGGCGAGGTGTCGGAGAGAAAGTCCTCGACCTCCTCGGCGGTGGGCAGGATACCTGCGGAGTCGAGGAAGGCCCGCCGCAGGAACGCCGAGTCATCGGCCGGCTCCGATGGCGCGATGCGCAACTTGCGCAGCTTCTTCAGCACCAGCTCGTCAACGAAATTGTTGACCGTCAGCCGGTTGAATTCTTGCTGGCTGACTTCATTGTCGTGGGGCACGGTGAGGCGTGCGTACAGCACGCTCGTCGCATAGGCCACCGTGATCGCCGCTTCGCCGCGGCCCACCATCGTCACGACACCGTCGTCGCTGACCTCCGCGACCGCGCCGTCCGTGGAGCTGTATCTCGCCCAGCGGCTCACTTCAGCCACCCGGCCATCGGCGTACTTCGCCCGCACTACGAGGCGTTGTTTCGAGCCCGGCTCCAGCGTGGCCGCGCGAGGATAGACCTCCAGCCCGACCACTGCGGGATCGTCCTCAGCCGGGCCCGGCGCGCCAGCAGCAATCCACTCGGAGAGCACTTTGTACTCGAGCGAACCGACGGCGACCTTCTTGCCACCTCCGTGGGGAATCGTCATGGTCGGCTTGAGCAAGAACAGGCTCGAAGCGGGGTCTGCCAGGGAGACGCGGCGGGCCGTCGCCTCGCGCGTCAGGGCGTCGTGGTCGGCCGCGGGGTCATAGCCGCGCAAGGTCAGTTTCAGGCCGTTCTTCCCTGCCGCCGAGCCGTGACACGCTCCGGAATTGCAGCCCTTCTTGGTCAGTACGGGGATCACATGCCGCCGGAAGCTCCACGAGAAATCGTCGCGAGCGCCCGTGACACGAATCGTCCGGGTCGCTGCCAGCCCCCCGGCCTCGACACGAATCACCGCCGAGCCGTCGGATACCGGCCGCACCAGCCCGCCAGCATCGACCGAGGCGATCTCGGGGTTCTCCGAAGCCCAGCCGGCCTTCGAAGTCCAGTCCCGCTGCACGCCGTCGGTCGTCGCCTGCGCCAGCAACTGCTGGCGGGCGTCCGGACCATGCAGTTCGACGGAGGCTGGAAGAATCTCGATATCCGTCGCGGACTGGCCCAGAACTGCCCAGCAGGCAGCCGCGGAAGTCAACACAAGACGAGACCATCTCATCGCAACGAATCAATCCTCCTTCTTGAATCGGCCATCGCTCTGGCGTTCCGCGGCAGCCGACCCGGCCGACGGCCTATGAGAACAGCTCGTGAACCGGCTCCACTCCCCGATCCACCACTGGCAGCGGCCTGCCGTTGGCGGCCGGCAATTCGGTCTCCAGGGGGATCCCCAACCGATGGTAGATGGTGGCCACAATCTCCGATGGATGCACCGGGCGATCCTTGGGCGATCCGCCAATCTTGTCGGTCGAGCCGATGACCTGCCCACCCTGGATTCCGCCGCCCGAGCCGACAACGGTCCATGATTGCGGCCAATGATCACGACCGCCGGCCGGGTTCACCTTCGGCGTCCGGCCGAATTCGCCCAGGGCCAGGACCATGGTCGACTCGAGCATGCCACGGTTGCTCAAGTCCTCGATCAGCGACGTGAAGCCGTTGTCGAACATCGGCCCCACCAAGTCCCGATATCCGCTGATGGGGCTGAATGGCGGCGAACCGTGGATGTCCCAGGTGATCTCGTCAAACACGGTCTCGAACATGTTGACGGTCACGAAACGCACCCCGGATTCCACCAGGCGGCGTGCAAGCAAGCAGCTCTGGCCAAACCGGTTGCGCCCATACCTGTTGCGCGTGTCCTCGTCCTCGCGATGGAGGTCGAAGGCCTCCCGCGCCTTTTCCGAGGTCATCAGGGTGTAGGCCTGGTGGAATGTGGAATCCAGCAGGCGCGCGTCTTGCGACGTCTCGAACTTGCTGACCGATCTGTCCACCATTGATCGCCAGTCCCTCCGCCGGTCGACCCGCAACGCCGACAGGTAGTCCGGTGGCAGCATGTCCGGGACTCTGAAATCGGCCACTGACGGATCGGCGTTGAGGACGAACGGGTCGTGGCCCTTGCCGAGATACCCCGCGGTCTGCCCCGGCTTCAGGTTGCCCCCAGTCCGGCCGATGATCTTGGGAAGCACCACATGCGGCGGCAGGTCACCGTTGGCCCCCTTGATGTATCCCAAGACCGAGCCGATGTGCGGATGTTCCATCCCGCTCAAGGAAAGACGGCCGGTCTGGAACAGTTGGTGGCCCACGGCGTGCAGGGCAGCCGCGCTGTGATAGCAACCCCGCAGCAAGGCGTACTTGTCGGCGTGTCGCGCCATGCGCGGGAAGATCTCGCAGATCTCGATACCCGGTACGTTCGTCTTGATGGGATTGTGAGGCCCGCGGATCTCGATCGGGGCCTCCGGCTTCATGTCGAACGTGTCGAGCTGAGAGGGTCCGCCCACCAGCATCAGCATGATCACGTTGATGTCCTTGCCGGTGTCCGTGACAGCCGCTCGGGCCCGCATCTGGAGGAACTCGGACATCCCGAGCCCCAACAGGCTCAACGAACCCACATGAAGAAAGTCGCGACGGCGGGTTCCATCGCAGAATTTCACGGTCTTGTCGGCGTCTAGGCGAAACATGCTTGGTCCCCTTCTCCGAGGTTGCGGACCTGCAACTAGCCTACGGGGAGCGCTGTTTGGAGTCAAGCAATTCCGAGTCGCCGGGTCGCCCGGGGGGGCTCACGCTCGGGCGACGCGACCCAGACGCTGCGTCAGGGGCAACAAGACCCCTGACGGACCCGATGACGACAGCCAAGCAGCGCCGCAAGGCCTGCGGACCTTGGATCTCCATGTGGCTTATCCGGTATCCGTGATTCCGAATGCTCGGAACCTGTTCCTCACGGGCTTGCCGGACGGCCCCTCAGACCCAGCCCTTGCGCTCCATCAGCCGCTCGATGTGGGCCAGATGGTGTCGACCGTGCCACGCGTAGGCTCCGACCGTCTCCGCCAACGTCGAGGGACCCGACTCGGGGTGCACGAACTCACGCTGCAGTTGCACCCAGCTCAGGCTACGCAGCAGGCTCACCCAGCGACGATGGAGTGCGTCGAGCAGGTCGAGCGAAGGAGCGATCGGTTTCCGGCAGTCGGGCAGTTCGGCCCAGCCTTTCTCGTCATAGGCCTTGATCACCGGTCGGGCCTCGGTCAGCGCCCACTTGAATCGGACGAGGCTGTTCATGTGGCTGTCGGGCAGGTGGTGGACAACCTGCCGGGCGGTCCAACCGCCCGGGCGATAGGGGGTGTCAAGCTGACGCTCCGACAACGTGGAGACGACGCGACGAAGATCGGCCGGCAGCGCTGCAATGTTGTCGATCCAGCCGTGGACCTGCTGCGGCTTGACTGGTTCGGCGGGCGAGAATAGCCCTATGGGATAACGGAGGTTGGGGTTTTCTGTGTCCATAGATTACGTTCAAGCGGTACAAGAAGAGTCTGAATGCAGGACAAGTTGGCTCCGCCGGGATTCCGGCGTGCCGCTGTGCTATTCGAGGTCAAGCGGTGATTCGAGGTTCTTGACCTCCGTTTTCCGTATTATCCATGCAACCGCGGGTGATAGGCTGTGCTCGCCGTGGAAAAGAAGATCTTCTTCGCTCTAAGCGATATCCGGGAACTTCGAATTGGATTCTCCAAGCGCAAGTGCGAGGTTATCTTGCCTGTTGCCGGTGACCGCAAAGGTTCCTAGGGGAGTGTCCCCACTCCCCTGAAGGATTGAACTGGAACGCCACGGTGAAGGATCTCGATTTCCGGTCGGACTCGCGCCAGATTGTCCAGGGACGGAGCCTCGCCTGGTCAAGCTGCAATTCGAGCTGGTTGACCCGGATTCGATGGACTAACCAGGCTCTTGCCGCCATTCGCTTGTGTTCCTAGCTATCCCTGCCGCGCTGATTCTAGCGTGCGGTCCTGGTTCGCGGTCCGCCGTGGAGACTGGGGCACCTTGCAGTCCTGGTCCGGACTGCGCCCCGATGTCGTACTACGCCTGTCTGGACCTGATCGAGGAATCCAGTCGGAACTCGGGGATCACTCCGAAGGTGCTGGCCTCGGGGAAACTGTATCGCTGGGTTATCTTTGACCATGATGGAGAGAGATTTCGGATAGGCTGCAAGGATGGGTACATCCAAACGTTTGAGGGGACGCGCTGAGCTTGACCATGCCCACCCGAACCCGCAGAGTCAAGCGGTGATTCCGGCAGTTTCGTACATAATCCCCCATATTTTGTGGGCCACGAGAGCGATCAGGTGCGGCCTCTGCCGTCGGTATTGTCTCCGCTCCGCGGCGGAAGCACTGAAAGCCTGCCCATTCTGTCAGAAGCCGTACAAGTACATGGTGGAACTGGAGCGCGAAGTATCTTTCGGCTCGGACGGACAGCAGGCGGAGGTCGCTCTTCGCATCGGTGGTAGGTTTGCCTAGCCGAAGTTGTGTTCAGACGGTTCTCTATACTTCGCGGAGCAATCCTCCAACGAAAGAGGCGGAGCGGCCTGTCGACCAGCAGGTGGAAAGGCCAATCACCGAATCCGACCAAGCGGCAGCTACGTGTTGACCGCGTTGCGCGGTAGGGCAAGCCCGGCACATGTTGCCCCTCACTGAACGTAAGGGGGCGAAACCCGTCCTTGCTTGCTATTGATTTCCGCGAACCCGATGGATTGGGCAAGAAGCGGATCGCGACGTGTGCTGATGCGATGCGAATGTCCGGGCGGATTGATGCCAAAAGCGGTTCGGACTCGTGTTCGGGAGAACAGCCAACACAGCGGACGAGAGAGTTCGGGCACTGGAGGAGCTACTCTGGGGTCTCGAGGCCCGCATTCGTCCGCCGGAGCCTGATCTCTAGAGTCGAAACCCTCGCAAAGCCGTCCCTGAATCGGTAGAATTCCACTGCGATGATCAGAGGGTCCACATTGAGGTCGATGGTCCGTAGGCGCAGCTACCCCTCTTAGCGACGCGAGAGCCGAGTGCGATGTCTGGAGCGCATCTGCTCTACCAGCGCTGGTTCACCCCAGCGGCACGAATCACCTGCGCCCTCCGAGTGTCTGGAGCAGTAATTTGAGTCGGCCCTGCCAACAGGGCGAGCTTGACGATCGGGAGTGGAGGATCCTAGGCCGGATGCTCTCGGGTGATCGAAGCCACCTCGGGAAACTCCTCGAGGCAGGGAGGCAGGTAATGTTGCGTGTGTCTTAATGCAACTCGCCCAAGAGCGGCGGCATGCGCTGGACGGTGGACAGGGCCAACTCTATCCTCGTCCTGTGGTCCCCATTCTCAGCGGTCACTGCGAGGACCTCTGGGCGTTTCGATCCGACACGAACCATCCGGTCTCAAGAATCTGACGTACACCCTCGACCGGGTGAGAGCATGAATCAGGAAAATTGCAAGTGATACGCTGGAAGAGAAGTTGGGCCGCGCTGCATGGGCACGCGCCGACGACAACACGGTATATGGCCTTACCAATCGCGAGGCGGTGAATCACGGCGTGGGCGAGTTATTCCGGGCACAGCGTACTCTAGTGGCATCGAACCGCTATGGGCGGTGCTCAAGCGCTGCTACCAAAGCACGAATCACAAGATGACGGCGATGCACCTCGCGCGCTACGTCAACGAGTACTCTCGTTACCGCAATATTCGCAAGTTGGCCTTCGGCCACCCATTGGCGAACTTCTCAGCAGTCCTCAGGTTTCGCGAAACACTACAACACTAGGACCAGCACCTCCGATGCCCAGACTCATTCCGGACGGCCCCGACATTCCGGGTGAGCTTATCCAGAAACAGGAGGCGGGTGAGATGGTCTTCTTCTGTGGTGCTGGAATCTCCGTCCCCACCGGACTACCGAGCTTTCCGGGACTCGTTGACCACCTCTACGAGTCCCTGAACATCTCCCATGGCCCCAGAGAGAAAATGATGATCGCCCAGAAGGACTTCGCCGGAGTGCTGGGTCATCTTGAGAACCGGGTCACTGGAAACGCAATGCGCTTGGAAGTGGCGCGGCTGCTTTCTTCTCCTCCGAGACCAGACTCTCTGCGGCTGCATCGAGCCTTGCTTCAAGTCTCGCGTACCCCGTCCGGGATGCGTTTGGTCACGACGAACTATGACGATAACTTCGCCCGTGCGAATGTCGCGGATGACCTCCATTTCGACGCATGGCCTACGCTTCCAGACTTGGACCACTGGAATTCTGTGGTTCACCTTCACGGTCGCATACAAGCTTCCTTAGTAGAACCGAATGTACCCCGATTGGTGCTGACCGGCAAGGATTTCGGAGAGGCGTACTTGAACAAGAGATGGGCTGCCGAGTTTGTGTCCAAACTCATGGACCGCTACACGGTCGTGTTCGTCGGTTACAGCATGGCAGACGTCGTGATTCGTTATCTGACGGACGCCGTCGCTGGGCGGCGTGTCGGTGGCGATACCTATGCCCTTGTGGGGTATACGGACAAGCAGCGACGCGAGCGACGTGAAGCGGAATGGACCGGAATTAGTATCCGCCCAATCTTCTACCACTCTAGGAACGAACATGAAGAGTTGGTCCGTACGGTCGAGGAATGGGCCAAGCTCGCCTCCGATCCTCACCAGTACCGGACTCAGGTCGCGGTTTCCGGCCTCAAGAGGTTACCGGACAAGAAAACGCTTGAGGCTGATCCCGATCGCGTGGTCTGGGCGGTCAAAGACCCAGCCGCCATCTGGCCAGCATTCAATCGAATTCGGCAGACTTCGGTTCTCGGCGCAAATGCGGCAGAGTGGCTTGAAGAGTTTGCTGTTCGCGGCCTTCTCTCGGGAACCGTTCAGCCCAAGCGCCATGAGCGAGGCCCGGCAGGGCCGGTGGTCACAGTTCGTGCGGAGCAGCAGATGCTGCAAACGGATACCGTCGCCGATGCGGTTGCGTATTGGATCGAAATCCACGCGCATTCGCCTGAAGTATTCCGATGGGTCATAAACAACGGGCACAACATCGGTTTCGAACTCCGAAGGCGACTTTGGGACCGTCTCACCATCACTGAAGAGGATCTACCCGACATCCCTCCACGCCTCAGACGCCTTTGGATACTCCTCGTTGCCGAGCCGCCCGAAGATGCCCAGTTCCTGTTGCGCTTGGATCGTATCCTAAGCAACCTCTCGCGGGAGTACACCGAAGCAACAGATGACATTCTCCTCGGGTTACTCCGCCCGCGACTTAGCGTGTTCCCCGGCCCACCGCCATATCGGATCCTCTCTACCGACGAGTCTACGCCGGAACAGGTCGCCCTCCTTTCATGCGGGCACACTGAGGTCATCCTAGGGTGCCGCGATGACCAGGGCCGATTCAATGTCTTGACAGAACTCGAGCCCAGTAGATTTGGGCCATTCTTGAGGCGGCATGCCGTCACCCTCACTGAGTACCTAAAGACCGCATTTCTATTGCTACACCGCAGCGACCACATCGTCGCGAGGTTCATTCATTCCGAGCTTGCCAGTGCATTTGCAAGCGACGACTTTGGAGAGGGAGAGATCGTCGGCTCAACCACCGACGTAAGGCCGACAAAGACCAAGCGACGAAGAGCCTTGAGCGATCATGTCGGTACGTGGGCAGTGTTGCTGGATTGGGTTCGAGAAAGCTACCGCGCTCTCCCGAAGGACGGGAAGGAGCGCGACGCTCTGCTTCGTTACTGGGCCGCCAGTAGCGAAAAGATGCTGTGGCGACTCGCCTTGGAAGCCATCGAACAAGACAGCGGTGCGGATTTTGATCTGGTCCGTCTCATTCTCCACCGCAACGCGCAAGAGGTGCTGTGGGATCCCGATTGCGGCCGCGAAGTGCGGTCGGTCCTTCGACAGGTGGGCACCCGTGCATCGTCGGAACTCCGAATCGAGTTGTTGGATGCCGTGCAAGGCAGAGTGGGCTCCGGTACGCCCCGGTCGGAATCTGATGGGACCATTTTGGCCTCGGTCGGGCCTCGGCTGGCCGCGTTACATGAAGGTGGAGTCATTCTGGGCGCGGCTGCCGCCCAGACCCTCGCCGCCTTCGAGAAACGACTACGTGCTTCAAGTCAGGACGAATCGAAAGCTAGACCGGCCGTGCTCACTGGCCCAATCCGGGAAGTTGTTGCGTGGCTCCGAAACAACTCTGGTGATGTTGCCACATTCCGAGAGTTTTCACAGAGGCGTCCGGTCGCCGCGATGCTCGCACTCCAAGAAATCGGGCACGGCGGTGACTGGCCGACCGAGATGTGGAAAGCGACTCTGGGTGTGGTCGAGACGAAGGTTAATCACACCAAGCCTTGGAGTCGCCGCACCGCGAGAGTAGCCAAGATCCTTCTGGAAATTCCCGAAGACCTATTCGAGCGCCTTCAACATGAGATTTCGAAACTTGTGGAAGTCCTAGCAGAGCGGTGGCCGGGAACAGACGACAGCGCGTTCTGGCACCTGTGGACGCGTGGTTGGGAACATCGCTCTCAACAGTCAGCGATTCTGAGCCGCGTAGACGCCCTTACCAACGCGATGAACACCACAGCGGGAAAGTACGCAACCGCTGCAATTAAGCGAATCGGGGCAGCTAGCAGCAACACGCCTAGTCCCATAACGAATGAGCAGGAGTCCGTTCTCAGCAAGATTTCCGGTGATGTCACTGGCTCGGCTGGAATAGTCATGCTCGTTTTCGGCTTGAGTTGGCTCTACGGATATGCGCCCGGCTGGACAAGTCAACACATCCTTCCGCGAATGCGCTGGGGGGAGAGTAAACCCTCCGACGAACGGTACGAGGAGGTGTGCGCCCTTTGGGGCGTCATCGCCTTCCGTGGTTCGATCACGGACGATCTGGTGCGGGCCTTGGGTTCGGATCTCTGGACGGCGGTTCAACGCCACAAGCAACTCGACAACGGGGAGAAACTTGTTCGATTCTTCATATATGTGAGCGTGTCTCCCCAGACGGATCTGATTGACGAGCCGACGTGTCGAATGACGGCGCATATCGCGATCCGGGATAGTCCGCTGCATGTCGGTTTAGCCCTTCGACAAGTGCTAGACGATTATGACCAACCGGCCGAACAAGTGTGGTGCAATATCGTGCGTCCATGGCTCGATCAGTTCTGGCCGCACGAGAAGATACTCAATACTGTCGAGAGTTCTTCAGCCCTCGTGCAGGTCATTATGGGTACAGGAGACGCATTTCCGGAAGCTGTGGCGTGGGCGAACGGCTACTTGATGGCATCGAACAAGTCAAACGATAGGCAGATCGGTGAAGTCAGGTACCACAAGAACGTTTGGAAGCCGTATCCTCGGGAAGCCGTCGCCTTGTTGCACAGTATCGTCCCAGAGGTTGAACTCGATACGTGGCAGAGGCTACCTCTCGCGGATATGCTCAAGACGCTACGCGAAGTGGACGCGACAATCCCAGAAGATTCCAAGTTCGTGGAACTGGAGCGGCGAGCCACACGGTGAGATCAGAGAGGCGTACTGCTGTGTTGAGGGCTCTGTGGCACAAGAGGTCGGGACAAGCAGTCTTCTGATTCATTTGGAGTTGGCGGCATGAGGATGAGGGATCTTGTGAACCGGATTCGCCTTGGCGAGGATGGAGGGCTAGAGCTGAAGGAGGTCCATTTCAAGGGCGAAACGATCAAGGGTCCGAAGCGAGCTGAGCTTGCAGACGAATTGGCAGCATTTGCGAACTCGGAGGGAGGCCTGCTCGTCCTTGGAGTTAACGACAAGACCCGATCGGTGACTGGGATCCCGTTGGACAGACTGGATGCCGTGGAGGACCTTGTGCGAGAGGTCTGCAACGATTCGATCAATCCCCCACTGGAAGCCGGAATCTACCGGCGTGAGCTACAACAGCAGCAGGAACCCGGACTCAAGGAATCAGGCATGTCGCACCCGGTCTTGATTGTTGAGATACCAAGGAGCCTCTTTGTGCACTGCAGCCCCGGCGGCTACCTGCGCCGGATTGGCAGCTCCAAACGCCAGATCGACCCCCCGGCCCTCGAGCGTTTGATGAGGCTGAGGACACAGACCGGCATCACGTCGTTCGACGAGAAGCCGCTTGCTAGGACTAATCCTCAAGATCTCGATAGGCACGCTGCCGAGCGCTTCGTGAGCGAGGAAGCCGACTTCGATGTGGCCGTGCGCAAGTTGGGGCTGATCGTCGAGGATGGCGATGGCGAGGCAAGGCTGTCTGTAGCAGGCGTCGCGATGTGCACATCGGAACCGCAACGATGGATGCCCGCAGCGTATATTCAGGCGGTCTTCTACGCCGGAGATAGGGTGGACGATCACTATCAGACAGACGCCAAGGATATTATGGGCCCGCTTGATGCGCAGGTCAGCAAAGCACTCGACTTCGTCCGCCGCAACATGCGAATCGGCGCAGTCAAGCGACTGGGGCGAAGAGACGTTCCGCAGTATAGCGAGAAGGCCGTGTTTGAAGCTCTTGTAAACGCGGTCGCCCACCGGGACTACTCCATCGCCGTTAGCAGAATTCGGCTCCACATGTTCGCTGATCGGATCGAACTCCATGTGCCTGGCGGATTGGTAAATACACTGACCACGGATGTGCTCCACCTTCGTCAGGCAACCCGGAATCCGCTGATCGTATCGCTCTTGGCTAGGTGTCCGTCGTGCCCCGAGTTTCCGAGGCAAAGGCTCATGGACCTGCGTGGCGACGGAGTTCCCAGGATTCGCAAAGAGACTCAACGCCTGACCGGACGCCTTCCCGAATACTCCCTACAGGGCGATAGCGAGCTGCGCCTAGTCCTGCCAGCAGCCGTCCCGTTCTAGTCGCTCGATCACTACGAAAAGGAGTCGCGCCCGAGTTGATCTCGCAGTCAGTGATGGGCTGGCGGGTCCACCAGCTGTCGTCGACCCGAAGCCACCGCGCCGGAAATGCACCTAGTCTTGCAAGGCAAGAGACGGGACCTGGCGGGTCGGTTCTTGTATGATGTGCCAGTTCGTCCGAACACTGCCCCCGTCGTAGTTGCCCGGCACTTCCGCCGGTCGACGTTTCGAGTTCCTTTGAGACGACGACGTCCCAGTGTCATCGGATTTGCCAGTCTCCGTAGTAGGAATGATCGCTCATGAGCTCTGATGAATCTTGGCCTGACTCTACATTCACCTAGGAAACCGAGGACCAAGGACACTATTGCGGATCGCATTGGGACGCGTTCTACGACAGCCCCGACGAAGCGCTGCAAACCCTCCCCGAAAGGCTCCCGCAAGCGATGCCTCTCAAATCGTTTGGCGACACCTACTCCGGGCCTCACAGGATTCCTGGATCTTGGGCTAGCGGAGCCTACCTAGCCTGGCCAAACGGAAATCGTGGACTGCTAGCGACGTTGCAGGCGGCAGAGGGGCGAACCGAGCTGGTCAACTTATCGCCGCTTGCCGAATACGGTGTACATGTCGGCATAGAGATCGAGAGGGTCCATGCTTGGTCCAGTGGCGCCGAAGCCCAGATGGAAGGCACTTGGGGCGAGGCGCTAGCCCGCATCGCTCACCAAGTTTGGCTAGCATCGCTTCTTCGCCCCAAGAGAGGGCGAACCATCCCATGACGCTTACGTGAAAGCTGCGGATGAACGTCGGAGTGCCCGGGATGACGTCCAGACTATCAGTACTACCGAGCTTCGCCGGGCTCTTGCCCGTTTGGATGCTCATCCGCGTCGGCGAGCAGTGCGGATGTGGCGCGTAGGCATTTGACAACCGCATGCCCGCGGCAGCAAGCCTGTCCAGATACGAAGTGCGATCGTAATCGCTCTGTGAATTCGGAACCTCGTCGTGCATCTGCACGGATGTTCCAGTCCAGCCCTGGTCGTCCACCAGGAAGAGCACGATGTTGGGGCTTCGCGCCGTCTGCGCGGCCATTGTGGCCCTCAGAAACGCAGCGGCAGACAGTGCGGCAAAGGCCGCGATAGGCACCGGATACTTCGTCTCTGCCTTCAACGTTTCGCGACCCGACGGTCGGGCTTGACGGCGGCGCTTTCGCCAATGCGGAGGCCATTGAGGCCCAAGGGGAACCGGAACGTCCAGCAGTCTGTCTCGAACGTGAACATAAGGCTCCCGGAACTCACGAGCGCGGCCAGCCGAAATCGCTCTCGAGGTCCGCTCGCGACACTTCTCAACCAGCGACAGGCCACGACATCCGGCTACGGTCGATCAAGCCGCCCGGCCCAGTTGTGGCCTCGATTCGGTTTCCGTCTCGCGGACCTGCTTCCGATTCTCCATTGTGACCAGCAGGATCCCCAGGGCAACCCCGGCAACGCCGATCAACAACTCCACTGGCGGGCTCTCGCGATAGATCAATGCGCTGAACAGGACGCCGAAGATCGGGGTCGGAAACACAAACACCGACAGTAGTCCGGGAGAGTTCGTCTTGAGCAACCGCACCCAGAGAATGAACGCGACACCCACCACTCCAAACGAGCAATACAGCCACGAGATCAGCGGCCCGAGCGTGAGCGGACCCACCATCATCGGTTCCGCGAGCACGGCACAAACGAGAAACACCGGAAGCGAGAATCCGACCTGCCAGAACACGGTCTTGGTCGAATCGATGGACTGGATCAACCGCTGCGTGTAGACCATCCGCCCGCCAATCACGGCCGCCGTGACGACCCCGAGGACATTCCCGGCAACAGGCCGGGGCGCGAGCGCGCGGTCAGGGTCTCCCAGCAGCGCGACAGCGACGCCGCCGAATGCGATTGCCAGGCCTAGGATGCGCTGGCGGGAGAGTTTGTCGCCGGGCACGAAATAGTGGGCGATGACGTTGATGAACACCGGTGCCGCGTTGAGGAGAACCGAGGCGAAGGCGGCGGAAGTCCAGTTGACGCTGGTGTTCAACATGATGATTTGAACGGCGAAAAAGACGCCCAGCAGCACCAAGGACCTGATTTCCCCGGGTTCCGGCTTGAGGCGCACTCCGCCGGCGCGAGCCCAAACCCAAAGCACGGGGAGGCCGAGCAAGAGACGCCAGAAGGCGTTCCAGATCGGAGGAAACGTTTCCAGGGCGACCTTGATGCCAACGATGTTGAGCCCCCACATCGCTGACAGGAGAAGAGCGGTCGTGACGGCCAGCCCGCTCAGCTTCCGCCGCTTCCCCCGGCTCATGCTCCAGCCTCGAGCCGCTTCGAGCGGGTAACAATCGCGATACCGGCGGCAACTGCGGCAGCGCCGAGGAACAAGCGCCCCGTGATCTGCTCGCCAAAGAAGGCGGCTGACAGGAAGATCCCGAAGACCGGGACACTGAAGCTATACACCGACAGGTTGCCAGCGCTGTGATGCCGCAACAACGTCGTCCAGGCCACGAAGCAGAACCCCGCCACCACGAGCGCCTGGTACAGGATCGCGAAGACAGGCTCGGCGGTCAGGGGCTGGAGCAATGGAGGCTCGATGAGGCGCGCCAGGACGAAGAAGCACGGAATGGAAAAGACCATCGGCCAGATCACCGGACGCAGCGGGTCCATGGTCCGAACCACGTGCTGGGTGTAGACAACGCGAACCGCCAGCAGCAGCGAGGACACCAGCATCAGGCTGTTGCCTAGCAACGGATTGGGTGCCAGCTGCGCTTCGGGATGGCCGAACATGACGTAGGAGATTCCGCAGAAAGCGATTCCCAGCCCTGCAAGCCTTGCGAAGGTCAGGCGGTCGTCCTTCATGAAGAAGTGACTGATCAGGTTGATCATCACCGGATTGGTGTTCAGCAGGATTACGGCGTATGCCGGCGATGTGTAATGCACGGAAAGGTTGAAGATGGCGATTTGCGACGTGAAGACAACCCCCAGCAACAGCAGCTGGCGCAGCCTGGCCCTCTCGAACAGGACTGGCTGGCCCTTTGCCAGCGCCCAGCCGGTCACGCAGACCGCACCGAGCGACATCCTCCAGAACGCGCTCCAAATCGGCGGGATCGTCTCCAGCCCGAACTTGATCGAGATGATGTTCCCGCTCCAGAAGAAGCTGACGATCAGCGCCGCAAGTCCAATCTTCCAGGTGACCGGGCGGATCTCGACAGTGGATCCCGACGGCCCGTTCACACGCTATTCCCTAGGCAGTCCCGCAATACCTCCGCCGTGTGGCGCGCGCGCCGTCCGGTGAAATGGTCGATCTGCTGGCGGCACGACACGCCGCTCACCGCGATCTCGGTCTCTGGATCGGCCGCCTCGACAGCCGGGAACAGGCGCTCCGCCCCGATCTTGCGCGAGATCTCATAGTGGCCCTTTTCGAAGCCGAACGAGCCGGCCATCCCGCAACAGCCGGAATTCACCTCCTCCACCGTCAGGCCCGGCACCAGCCGCAGGGCATCCAGGCTGGGCTGGGAACCGATCTGGGCCTTCTGGTGGCAGTGGCCATGAAAGAGGACTCGGCGTTGCCCGCTTGTCCATTCGATGTCCAGGCTATCCTGCCGGACCAGGAACTCGTCCAGCATCAAGGCGTGTTCCGCGACAGTCTTCGCGGCCTCTCCAGGCACCAGGTCGATGTATTCGTCGCGCAATGTGAGCAGGCAACTCGGCTCGCATCCCACGATCGGCGTGCCGGCCGCAGCATGCCTGCCGAACTCCCGGATGTTGTGCTCGGCCGCGGAGCGAGCGTCGCCCAGCAGGCCCTTCGAGAGCATCGGACGGCCGCAGCAACGCTTGTCCGCCAGCCGGACTTCGAAGCCGGCCGCTTCGAGTATCTCAACTGCGGCCCGGCCGACTTGGGGATAGTTGTAGTTCAGGAAGCAGTCATCCAGCAGGACCACCGCGCCCCGGATCCCGGCTCGTGCGGCCGGAACGCGCCGCCCAAACCACTCCCGGAACGTCTGGCGCGCGAACGGCGGCAACGAACGGCGGCGGTCGACATGCAGCAGCTGTTCGTTGAGCCACCTGACCGGCCCGAGAGCGCCGGCCCAGTTGACGACCGATGCGGCCTTGCTGCCCCAGCGGTAGAGTGTCTCGACCCGGCCAAAGGCCTTGGCGGCAAGCGGAACTCCGTGCCTGTCGTGGTAATGCGCCAGCCATTCGGACTTGATCTTGGCCATGTCGACGTTCGACGGGCACTCGGTCTTGCAGGCCTTGCAGGCCAGGCACAGGTCCAGCACGTCGTGCATGCGGTGCGAAGTGAATTCGTCCGGCGGCAATGCGCCGGATAGCGCCGCCCGCAACGCGTTCGCCCGGCCTCGCGTGGAATGCTCCTCGTCAAGCGTCGCGTGGTACGAAGGGCACATCGTTCCGGCCATCCGCTTGCGGCACACGCCGGCCCCGTTGCACATCTCGATCGAGCGGGCGAAGCCGCCCTCCGGCGCGAAATCGAGCTTGGTCTGCACCGGCAGGGTGCGATAGCTCTCGCCCCAGCGCAGGTCCTCCGTGATCTCCGGCGCATTGACGACTTTGCCGGGGTTGAGGATGTTCTGCGGATCAAGGGCCTTCTTCAACTCGAGGAACCCCTTGTAGATCTCCTCTCCGAACAGCCACTGGTTGTAGCGGCTGCGCGCGATGCCGTCGCCGTGTTCGCCCGACATCGAGCCGCCGTAGTTCATCACGATCCCGAAGACCTCGTCAGCGATGGCCGCCATCTTGCGAACTTCGGACGGTTCCTTGAGATTGATCATCGGCCTGACGTGCAGGCACCCGACGGAAGCGTGCCCGTAGTAGCCCCCGTGCGCATCATGCTTGTCGAGGATGTCGCGGAAGTCCTTGAGAAACCGCCCCATCGCCTCGATGGGGACGGCGGGGTCCTCGACGAAAGCGATAGGCTTGTGATCTCCCTTTACGGACATCAGGATGCCCAGGGCCTCTTTCCGAACAGCCCAGATCTCCGCCTGCCTGGCGGGGTCCGTGACCGGCACGTAGCCGTACCCCGTCCGGGTGGACTCGAGCAGCCGGCCTAGCCGTTCAAGCTTCGAGGCAACCTCGGCCTGGCTCTCCCCGTAGTACTCGACGACCATCACCGCCTGGGCACTGGGCTCGACCCAGCCGAGCTTTTCCGCGAACGAGGGGTTCGCGCGCGCGCTGCCGAGAATGAACTCGTCAATGAGCTCGGCGGCGGAGGGGCCGGTGGCCACGATCTGCTCCGCCGACTCGACAGCGTCGAACACCGACCGGAAGTGCACGACGAGAATGCCCTTGGCTGGCGGCGAGCGAACGATGCGCAGCTTAGCTTCCGTGACGACCGCCAGCGTGCCTTCGCAGCCGACGATGACGCGGCTCAGGTTCAACGGACCCGGTTCACTCGAGTAGCCCGCGCCGAAACGGTCGCCGTTCACCACCAATTCGTCGAGGTTGTAGCCGCTCACGCGGCGCAAGATCTTGGGAAACCTGTCGAGGATGGCCTCGCGATGAGCCGCTCCGATCCGCGGAAGTTCGCGGTACAGCGACCCAACGAAGCCACCACCGGCGCTCAGAGCCTCCAGTTCGCCATCGCCGACCGGCCGCAGCCAAGCCTCGGAACCGTCCGCGAAGACACAGCGCAGTTCGAGAACATGGTCAATCGTTTTGCCGTAGACGATCGAATGGGACCCGGCCGAGTTGTTGCCGATCATGCCCCCGACAGTTCCACGGCTGGCCGACGATGTGTTCGGACCGAACTGGTAGCCGAGTGGCCGCAAGTGCCTGCCCAGTTGGTCCTGCACGACGCCAGGCTGGACGCGGACCCATTCCTCCTCGAGGTTGGTCTCGAGGATGCCGTTCATGTACTTCGCGAAATCGACATGCACCGCATGGCCGACGGTTTGCCCCGACAGGCTCGTGGCTCCGCCTCTCGGAAGCACCGGCACCTGGTGCCGGGAGCAGACCTGCAACAGCGATCGGACATCGCCGTGGTGGCGCGGGATCACGGCTCCGATCGGCTCGATCTGCCACACCGAGGCATCGGTCGAATAGAGCACCCGCGAGTAACGGTCAAACCGGACTTCACCCTCGATTTCCGTTGCGATCCGGCGGGCGAGGTCGGCGGGATAGGGGGACATGAATCAACACCGAAACCGGTCGAACGCGGCCAAGGCGCCCAGATTCCCGCATGCCGTAGTCTCAGGGGAGCGATCGCCGGATTCGGCGGCTCAGGCGGGACAGTCCGATTTCTATATTTTCGTCTTTCACGTTGGAAAAAGAAAGTCGCAACGTGTTGGCGCCCCCGCCTTCGGCGAAGAACGGCGCTCCCGGAATGAACGCCACCTTGTCTTCCGCGAGGCTCGCGCGGAACACCTCGAGGGCGTCCACGCCCTCGGGCAGGCTAAGCCACTGGAACAGGCCGCCGCGCGCCGCGCGCCAGCGGGCGAACTCGCCGAAGTGCGATTCTAGCGACCGCTGCATCGCCTGGGCTTTCGCCGTGTAGAAGCTGCGCACCGATTCGCCCTGCTCCCGCATCCAGCCCCGTTCCAGGAACTCCAGGATGATTCGCTGGCTCACGGTGGAAGTGCACAGGTCGCCGGTCTCCTTGCAGTACTCGATCCGCTGCGTGACCTCCTCGGGTCCGTGGATCCAGGCCACGCGGAGCCCGGGGGCGAGAATCTTGGAGAACGTCGACATGTAGATCACGTGCCCGGTCTGGTCGAGGGCCTTGATCGGCCGCAACAGTCTCGGATCCATACCATCGAAATAGAGCTCGCCGTAAGCGTCGTCCTCGAAGATCAACAGCCCTTCGCGCGAGGCGAAATCGTACAGTTCCCGCCGGCGGTCCTGGGACCAAACCGAACCCGCAGGGTTTTGGAAGTTTGGAATCACGTAAATCAACTTGCAAGGCCGCCCTTCCGTGCGACACGCGGCGACGCGCGAGGCAAGATGGTCCAGGTCCATGCCCTCCTGATCGCATTCGACCGCGCACACGCGAGACCGGAAGTTCTCGAACGCGGCAGTCGCGCCGATATAACTCGGGGTCTCGACAAACACCGCATCCCCGGGATCCAGCAGCACGCGGGCGACGAAATCGAGGCCCTGCTGGGAACCGCTGACCAGCAACGATTCCTTCGAGGACACAGCGATCCCCTTGGTCACGCGGTCGCGTTCCCCAACGGCGTTGATCAGGCGAGGGTTGCCCTTGGTCACGGAATACTGAAACATCTGCCCGCCCTCGCGGGCGATCAGGTGCTCGAGGATCTGGCGGAACTTGGCATGCGGGAACATCTGTGCGTTCGGCGAGCCGGCGGCGAACGAGATGATGTCGGGCTGGCCGACCAATCCCGTCAATTGGCGGATCAGAGATGAGCGCATGACGCGCGCGTCCCTCGAAAGCAGGGCCTCGAAATCCATGCCCGCAGGGTATCAGAGGGTTTCGCTCTGCGGCGGACGGTCAGCTCCGGGGATGGTGTGCGTCGTAGATGGCGCGCATCCGGGTTCGCAGGACATGGGTGTAGATCTGGGTCGTCGAGATGTCGGCATGGCCGAGCATGAGCTGCAAGCTTCGAAGATCCGCCCCGCGCTCGAGAAGGTGGGTCGCGAAGCTGTGGCGCAGCACGTGCGGTGTGATCGGCTTGCCGATTCCCGCCATCAGACCGTACCGTCCCAGGAGCTTCCAGAAACCCTGGCGCGTCATCGCCGAGCCACGCGCCGTAACAAAGAGGTATTTCGAATCCCTCCGCTTCAGGATCGAGCGCCGGAAGCCGGATGTGTAGGCCTCGATGGCATCCAGCGCCGACCGTCCGACGGGCACCAAGCGTGTCTTCTGGCCCTTCCCGACCGTGCGAACCACGCCCATCTCGGCGTTCAACTCCGACAGCTGGACCGACACAAGCTCCGAGACCCGCAAGCCCGTCGCGTAGAGCAGCTGCAGCATCGCGAGATCGCGGCTTCCGAGCGGCGTCTCTGGATCCGGCGCATCGAGCAACTGGTCTACCTCGTGCAGCGTCAGGAACTTGGGCAGGGTCTTCGGCTGGCTCGGAGCGCGCAAGTCGGCAGTCGGGTCCTCCACGAGCCGGTCCTGGTTCTGAAGATAGCGATACAGGCCGCGCACGCTGCTGAGATACCGGGCCACCGAACGCGCACCCAAGCCGTCCCGAAACAGGGAATCGAGAAACGCCGCCAGGTCAGAGCCGCTGGCGCTCGCCAGATCCGTTTCGCGCTTCTTGAGGAACGCCGCCAGACGGGTCAAATCGCGACGGTACGCGGCGAGGGTGTTTCCGGAGAGCCCTTTCTCGGTGCTCGAGTATGCAAGGAACTCCCGCAACGAGGGATCCATGCGTTTCACAAGGCCATCATAATAAACGAGTTGCGAACACCCCACCCTTGACAGGTTCGAAGGGCGCATACTAGGATCGACGTATCCGCCAAACATTCCGGGGCTAGTTTGTCAAACTCGACCAGCAAGAAGGTTTGCGTGCGCCGGTTCGGCCACGAGCCGCTCGAAGGCTACGTCTCCCCGCAGCGGTTCCTGCAAACCGACGGCATCGAGGTCCTGGCGCGATCGGCCGAAGCCGTCTTCATTCCATACGACCAGGTCCGGGCGGTCTACTTCGTGCGGCAGTTCGGGGAGAGCCCGGACCGCAACCAGCGCAAGGTGTTCGCATCCCGGCCGAAGCTGGGAGGCTTGTGGGTGCGAATGCGCTTCCTGGACGGGGAGGAACTGGAAGGCGTGATTCCAAACGACCTCCGCATCATGGGAGAGCACGGCGTCACGCTGACCCCGCCCGATTCGAAAGGGAACACTCAAAGGGTGTTTGTCCCGAGCCGGGCCCTCGACACGTTCGTCGTGATGGGGGTGATCGGAAAGCCCAGGCTGCGGACGCGCCAGCAACCCGTACTGGAACCCGCCGCCCAGCTCCCGCTCTTCTCGGAGCAGCCCGTCCAGGCCTGAGGGTTTCGGCACGGGTACAATCTTCGCTTGGCATCGGACGCACCCACGTTGGACGTCGGCTGCGGGCTGAACAAGCGGTCCGGGGCGATCGGCGTCGACCGAAACCCTCGGACCGCGGCGGACGTTCTGGCGGATATCGACCGGGGCGGACTGCCGTTCCGCGACAGCTCGGTGGCGACCGTCTTCCTGGTCCACGTCATCGAGCATCTCGGCGACGTGATCGAGACGGTCGAGGAAGCGCATCGCGTGCTTCGTCCGGGTGGCCGCCTAGTGATCGAAACACCGCATTACTCGGACGCCAGCTCCTTCACCGACCCCACGCACCGCTGGCACCTGAATTCGTTCTCTTTCCGTTACTTCACGGAGGCCGGCGGCTTCGATTACTATTCCCGCTGCCGCTTCCGGCAGGTGCGCCTGCAGGTCAAGCTGCTGCGGCTCTGGAAGCTGCTCGGCTTCGAGTTCGCGGTCAACCGCTCCCGCGCCTTCCGCCGGTTCTGGGAGTTCTACCTGTGCTTCCTCATCCGCGGGAAAGCGCTCGTCTTCGAGCTCGAAGCCGTCAAGTAGCGCTATGGTATCCTCCGGTCAATGGACTTGGTCGAGGTGTACCAAGCGCTCGGCCAAGAGCGCTCGAACCGCTTGATCCGGACTGTCTCGATTGGTGCGTTGAAGACCTTCGGTGTGTATGAGGCAGTCAAGGTCCGATCCAGGCTCCAGCGATTGAACCGGCAGAAGTTGCGCATGGCGGCGCCCAAGCTTTGGAAGCGGATCTCGGAGGGTGATGCGGGCTTGGCGCGAGAGATGGCACAGGCCGTGCTGGTCTCGAACATCCCTTTGATCGTCGAGGTTCTCGAGCAGCTCGGGATCGAGCATGACGGGAACGGATTCTTCGACAAGGACGGCGACTATTCGGACCGGCTTGCCGAGGGGTGGCAGGGCGAGGTCTTCGCGAAGTGCCGGGAAAAGTACGACGAAGATGTCGTGCTGCTCTACATCAACCATCTTGGCTGGGAAAGCGGTACGGCGGAGGAGCCGTTCCTGGGCCAGGCCGGGGCGGACCAACCGTCGGCGCCTTCCGCGGCACCGGCAACCGACCGAAGGGACTAAGCTGGCGTTGCCATGACTGCCAAACGAATCGGGATTCTGACAGGCGGCGGCGACGTGCCGGGCCTGAACTCCGTCATCAAGGCTGTTGTCCAGCGGAGCGAGCAAAGCGGTATCGAGGTTGTCGGCATTCGTCGCGGCTGGAAGGGGCTGACACACATCAATCCGGTCGGCGGTTCCGACCCGAAGTACATGCTGCCGCTCAACCGGCTCAACACGAGACGGGTGGACCGCAGCGGCGGAACGTTCCTACACTCGACCCGGACCAAGCCGTCGCGGATCAACACTTCCGAGATTCCCAGGTGGCTCAGACGCAAGGTCGGGTCGCTGCGGGAGCCCGAGCCGGGCTTTGTCGATCTCACGCCCATCGTGCTGGACAATCTGAAGAAGCTGGACATCGATCACCTGATCGCGATCGGCGGAGACGACACCCTCAGCTACGCCCGCCGGCTGCACGACGAGGGCTTCCCGGTCGTCTGCGTCCCGAAGACAATGGACAACGACGTGCCAAACACGGAGTATTGCATCGGCTTCTCGACCGCGATCTCGCGCGCCGTCGAGAATATCAGCCGCCAGCGGACAACCGTCGGATCCCACGAGCGGGTCGGCATCTTCCGGGTGTTCGGCCGTGACGCCGGCTTCACGTCGCTCTTCACGGGCTACGTCACGGGGATTCGCTGCTGCATTCCCGAGTACGTGGTCGATCTCGAGCGCCTGCTGACCCTGATCAAGCAGGAGAAGCGCGACAACCCGAGCAACTACGCCATGATCGTGTTGTCGGAGGGTGCCAGGTGGGAAGGGTATGAGGTCCAGGAATACGGCGCGCCCGACGCCTACGGGCATCGCAAGAAGATGAGCGTGGGCGAGGCGTTGAGCCAGGAAGTGATCAACCGCCTTGGGGAGGAGACGGTCGTCAGTGACCTGACCTACGACCTGCGCGGCGGGCCGCCGGACTTCACTGACCGGCTTGCCGCGATCACCTTTGCATCGATCGCTGTGGAATGCATTGCGGACGGAGGGTCCGGCCGCATGGTTGCCGTGCAGAACGGGTGTTACGTGGATACGGAAATCCCGGGGAGAGACAGGAAGACCCGCGTCGTGGACGTCGATTCGATGTATGACACGGACAACTATCTGCCCATGTACGGCCACAAGGCCGGCGCGCCGATCTTTCTGAACCAGCTCGGATAGCGGCGCAGCCGCACCTCAGCGCTCGTACGCCTCCATGGCTCGAGCGCCGACCGGGATCGTGACGATCGCGTGCCCAGGCGCTGGATTCAGGCCCACTTCAAGGCGCGTTGGCGGAAGAGCCAGACGTAGCCGACGATCAGGATCGCCAGGAACACCAGCATCTCGATCAGCCCGAACAGTTTCAGGGCGTCATACTGGATCGCCCAAGGCAGCAGGAAGATCGTCTCGACGTCGAAGATCACGAACAGGATGGCTACCAGGTAAAAGCGGATGGAATACCGACCGCGGGTGTCGTCTTCTGGCTCGATGCCGCATTCGTACGGTTCCAGCTTCGTCTTGGCCGGGGCGCTGGGCCGCACCAGCTTGGCGACCAGCAGAGAGATCACGGGAAACGCCGCGGCAGCCACGACGAAGATCAGGATTGGGATATACCCGCGCGGCATGAAGCCCGATTATACAACGCGGACAGCGGGCTCCGGGGACGCGAGCGGTGAGCCGCTAGTACTCGTCCCCTGACCACTCCGCCTCGTCGATTCGATCACTCGGCGGGCCGATGTGAACGTGCGGCCCGGTCGATTGCCCCGGTATCGCTGTGCGGAAGGCGATATAGGGGATACCGAAGCCTTCCAGCAGGTACGTGAGGAACTGGCCCTCGTCGGAATCCGGATGGACGGCAACATCGATTCTGCCGGTGTGGTCCAGTCCCATGGAGCGATGCATCGGTGTGCTCCCCAAGGCGCTGACCGGCGGTTCGCTCCCGAATGCAGCCTGGTACATCTCACCGATATCGTTGAGCAGTTCCTGCTCGAAATCGTCGAATCCGTAGAACCGGTACGGAGCGTCGTAGTCCGCCTCGAGCTCCTCCCGGTAGGTCTGGGACGCCGTCATCCGAATCATCTGTCGAATCAGGTCGGCCCGGGTGCTCGCCAGTTCAGACTGCCGCTGGGCCACGCTGAGACCGTCCTTGGCCACCTGCAGGCGCTTGGCCGGAACCGCTCCCGCCTTGAACTGGACCATGACACGGTCGAGGCGTTCCTGGGCGATCTTCTCCAACCCCGCCGCCGCGTCGAGCATGATCTTGAGTTCGCTCGGCTCGAGATCCTCGCTCATCAGAGTCCGCCGCAGGGTCTCTCGGTAGCGGCGCTCCAGGCTCTCGTTCTCGGCTTCAACCAGGGCCGTGCGCGGCAAGGCGCCGGCCCGCACCAAGTCGCGCACCCGCTGTAGCTCCGGGTCTGCCTGGGCAACCAGCGCGGGAGCGGCCGCCAACGCTAGCAGCAGCAATACGGCCGTCCTGGTTGGAGCCAGCATACGGGTCCATTCTACCCGCCAATCCCGGGAGCATCCAGTGCGGAGGAATCGGCGGGAGCGCAAATTTCGCCGCCCCGGCCGCGACCCACGCCGTGCGATACGAATAGAATGGTATTGGACAGCGCGGCCCACACGGTCGCCAAGCCCGTATGGAAGACTGGGGAATCGCCGTACAAGCCGCGATCGACCGCAAGGCCATGGAGCCGACAGTGCTCGACATCGGCAAGGTCAACACGTTTACAGAACAGTTCGTCATCTGCCACGGAAACAACTCGCGACAGGTCCAGGCAATCGCCGACGCCGTCCAGTCTGACCTCAGGGCCGAGGGCAGGCGGCCGCTGCATGTGGAAGGCTACAGTCAGGCCGAATGGATCTTGCTCGACTACGGCGATTTCGTCTTCCACGTATTCTCCCGGGACAAGCGCCACTATTACGATCTGGAGCGTCTGTGGAGGACCGCTCCGAAGCTCCCTCTGCCGGTATCGTCCCCGCAGCTGCCAGAGCAAGTACAGGTCTAGGACCTGGAGTAGGACACCGGCGGCATACCGGAGTCTAGGGCCCAGGAAGCCGGGCTCGAAGGCTCTGGGCCCGCTCGAAGTGCTTTTCGGCAGCATCCTTGGACAGCGCTTTCCGGAGGGATTCCATCTCCCGGATGAACGCTTCGATCGCCTTGTCGATGGCACCCTGGTTCGTGCGCAGGATGTCGGCCCAGACCTCATGCGGGCTGGCTGCCAATCTGGTCATGTCCCGGAGGCCGTCACCGGCGATCTCCAGATCGCCGGGCTCCGCCAAGTGGTCGCTGATCGCGGCGGCCAGCGCCGTGGACACCAGCTGCGGCATGTGGGAAGTCCACCCCACGATCCGATCGTGGTCGGCGGCCCGCATCACCTTGCGGTGGCACCCCATCGCATCCAGCAAGGCGCCGAATTCCGTGGCGACAGGCGAGTCCGGCAGATCGTCGCCCGTCGGGACCAGCGCATAGGTCGCTCCGTCGAACAAGTCGGCCTGCGCGAACTCGACGCCGCGGCCTTCCCTGCCCGCCATCGGGTGGCCGCCGATGAAATCGGGGCCGCTGGAAAACAATTCGCGGGCGCGCTCTACGATCGCTACCTTCGTGCTGCCGGCATCGGTGACAAGAGCGCGGTCCGGCACCAGCTGTCGCACGCGCTCCAGTTCCCCCACGATGCGGAGCACTGGCTGCGCCATGTAGACCAAGTCGGACCGCGGCAGCGCCGCATCCAACGCACACGCCTCATCAATGACCCCACGGTCCAGCGCCCGCGACGAGGTCGACGGCGAACTCACGCCGAGGATTGTCCCGCGGTAGCCGACCCTTCGCAGAGCCAGCGAGAACGAACCGCCGATCAAGCCGACGCCGACTATGGATACCGTCTTGATCGCGCCCACTGGCCTAGCCGTCCCGCTGGCGCTGCATCGCCCGCATCTCCCGGATCACGGCATCGTAGACGCGCTCCAACGCATCGTTGGATAGGGGACCTTGGTTCGAGGTGCGGATGTTGTTCAGCACCTTTTCCTCGCGGTTCGGCTCGCGCACCGGGACGCCGCGCTCCCGCTTCACGGGAGCCAGGCCGAGCACAATCCTTGCACGTGCGTTCAGAAGCGCTACAAGGTCGCGGTCCAGGGAATCGATCTGCTCCCGCCAGTCGTTGAGATCTTTCATCACCGGCCCACCTGCGCGTCGCGATCCGGATGCGGAACGGCCAGCCCGGATTTTAACTCGGCGGCCAGCGCTTCGAGCCGGCCTTCGAGACCGCCGTCGCTCGCGTGCTGCTCGACCAGACGCATGAACGCGCTTCCCACGACCGCCGCTTCGGCATAGGGCGCGACCGATTCCATGTGCTCTCGCTTCGACAGGCCGAAACCCACCGCCAGCGGCAGTGCAGTTGCAGCACGCGTTCTCTCGATTAGCGGGATCGCGTCGGAAGAAATGCGGTTTCTGACTCCCGTCACGCCCGCCCGCGACACAAGATACACGAAGCCGGTGCAATGGTCAGCGATTTGGCCAATGCGAGCAGCCCGCGTCGTCTGCGTCAGAAGGAAAATGCAGTCGAGGCCCCTGGCGCGCATTTCGCGGACATAGCGCTCGGCTTCCTCGATGCCCAAATCTATCAGCAGCGCTCCATCGACTCCGGCCCGCGCGGCATCGTCGGCGAATCGCTCGAAGCCATAACGCAGAATCGGGTTCAAGTAGCTGAACACAACGATCGGCACGTCCGAGCGCTCGCGCAGATCACGCACCAATTGCAGGACGGTCCGCACGCTCGTGCCCGCCTTCAGGGCCCTGTCGCTAGCCCTCTGGATCACGGGACCATCCGCAATGGGATCGGAAAACGGCACACCCAACTCCACGATATCCGCCCCGCCTCGTTCGAGCGCCCGAATCAGACCAACCGTTCGGCTGGGACATGGGTCACCGGCCGTCAGATAGGCGATCAATCCCCGGACACGTTCGGATCGCAGCCGAGCGAATGTGCGGGCGATGCGGCCGGATGCATTGCTAACTGTCGCGGGAGGAATGTATTCCGCAGCGCTCACGGCGAAGCCCCATTGTACAAAGCAACGGCGACACGCCTGCCTGTGCATCGCGGCCCGGATCAACCAGCGGCAATCGGCCGATTCGGAGCCGGGACCCAGCTCGGATACTGTATGCTCTTGAGTTACCGCAGAGGCGGGCAGGGTTATGAAAGTTGACCGATTCGAGATATCGAGATACTCGATCCCGCTATTGCATCCCCTGAGCGACGCCACGCACGGCGTCATACGCGACTTCGCGCTGGTCACGGTGCTCGTTCGCACGCGGGACGGATTGGAGGGTGTCGGGTACACCTATACAGTGGGCTCGACAGGCGGCGGGGCGATCGCCTCGCTAATCGCTGAAGACCTGGCGCCGATCGTAGTCGGTCAAGATCCGCGCGCCGTTTCCTCGCTGTCGCAGTCCATGTGGCGAGCCACGCACTACGTGGGCCGTGGCGGACCCGCGAGCTTCGCGATCTCAGCCGTGGACATCGCTCTGTGGGACATCAAGGCCAAGGCCGTGGGCGAACCACTGTGGAGGCTGCTCGGAGGCCGCGACCCGAAGGTCCCCGCCTACGCCAGCGGAATCGATTTGAATTCGTCGATCCCCGAACTGGAACAGAGCGCCAGAATCCATCGGGAACGCGGATTCCGGGCGATCAAGATGAAGGTCGGCAAGCCGCGACTGGTCGAAGACATCCTGCGGGTCGAGGCGATTCGCGAATTGCTTGGCCCGGACGCCCCGCTGATGGTTGACGCAAACATGAAATGGGGCGTACATGAGGCCTTGCGGGCGTCGCGAGCGCTCGCTGAGTACGATGTGTACTGGCTGGAGGAACCGATCGCCCCTGGTGACACGGAAGGCTACGTCCGTATCCAACGCGAGGGCCCCGTGCCGATTGCCGCCGGGGAGAACCTTCGCACGGTCGGAGAGTTCGAGAAGATGATCTCGGTGGGCGCGGTGGCGTTTCCCGAGCCCGACGCAACCAATTGCGGAGGTGTGACGGCATGGACAAAGGTGTCGAACCTCGCCGAGGCACGCAATCTGCCGGTGACATCCCACGGTGCGCAGGACCTCCATGTCAGCCTGCTGGCCGCAGCGCCCAACCCGTCATACCTCGAAATCCATGGATTCGAATTGGGGCCCTACCTCGAACACAGTCTGCCGATCGCAGGGGGATACGCAACAGCATCGGAGCGTCCGGGGCACGGAATCGAATTCCGCTGGGGAGAACTCAGGCCGCACCTGGTGGAATGACACCGCCGACCGCCCACGGGCGCGGCGCCTCAACCCCTCGCCAGGCGCCTGTCCAGACCGCCCGCCCTCTTCGCGTCCCGCGCCGGGCGGCGGGCGCTTGCTGCGTGGTGGCGCTCCTCCTCGGGTTGTCCGTCGTCCCGGGCGTGGCCGCGCAGTCCGCGACGGTCATTCGGAACGCCCAGGTCGTCGACGGGACCGGACGCCCGCCGATGCCTGCTGCCGATATCGTGATCCAGGGCAGTCGCATCGTAGCGCTGTCCGCGACCGGTTCAGGCCAAGCCCCGCCGGATGCGCGCGTGCTCGATGCCTCCGGCAAGACGGTCATTCCGGGGATCATCAACCTCCGGGGACTGGCTGGACTCGTCCGCAGCCCAGAGCGCACGGCGGCGCCTTTCAGTCGGACCGAGATCGCTAGACAACTGCGCATCTACGCGTCATACGGGGTGACGACCACGACCACCCTCGGTCCGCCGGCAGCGGACCTGACGGATTTCCGCTCGACCGTCGAGGCCGGCTCCACTCCCCCTGTGGCCAGGACACTGACGCCGCTTCGCATCCTGACATCACCCAATAGCGGAACCCACGAGAACCCTCTGGTCCAACGGCTCTTCCAATCCGTTGGCAGCCCGGGCGAGGCGCGCAGGGCAGTCGATCTTCTTGCCCGCGAGGGAGCGGACTACATCGAGTTCCGGGAAGGCCGACGCGGGCCAGCCGAAAGCCGGGACCCGCTGGTACCGCAAGCCATCATCAGCCAGGCCAAGCAGCACGAGCTTCGGATCGTGGTGCATGCCCGCGACCTGCAATCCGCGGCAGCGTTTGTCCGTGACGGAGCGAATGTGGTGGCGTCAAGCGTGAGCGACAAGCCCGTACCCGACAAGTTCATCGAGGACCTGCTCGTCCATGGCGTGGTGTACGCCCCGGCCTTGTCCACCGATTCCATTCGCTTCGAGTTCGGAGACCGTCCGGCGTGGCTCGACGACCGCTACTTGCGGCGCTCCCTCCAGCCAGGCATCACCGGATTGCTCAGGGGGCCCGTGAGCGTCCGGCAGGCCCTGGACCCGGACCGGGCGCTGAAGATGCTCCGGTTCAACACGGCCCGCCGCAATCTGCGCAGGCTCGCCGGCGCCGGCGTGCGCATTGGCCTCGCGAGCGGTTCCGGTTTTCCGGGTACTTTCGAAGGCTTCTCGGAGTACCGCGAAGCGGTGCTGATGAACCGTGCCGGGATGTCGGCAGCAGACGTGATCCGGGCATTCTCGCAGGGCAGTGCGACGGCGCTGGGGATCAGCGACGAGCGCGGCACGTTGCGACCGGGCCAAACGGCGGACTTGGTGATCCTCAACGCGAATCCCCTGGACAACATCCACAACCTGCGCGAACTGCACGCGGTCTTCGTCCGCGGTCGCCTCGCGAGCCTGTGACGAGAAAGGCAGGTCTTCGTTCCCGGCGATCAACCTAGCCCGGGAACTGGACTCGACCGAGCCGGCGGAAGGGCACGAGACCCGCGTCGCGACCAGTGCTTGCAGCCGGCGTCTCCTGTAGCCCGGTTTCTCTCAAGCGCTATCGGAATTGACATCCGACGTATCGATGAGGGGTCGTGCAATGCACCCTTCCAGGCCAGTGCCCCAAGGCTGACCAATGCGAGCAGATCCGAACAGTTCACCTGCTTTCCCGAATGCATCATCTCTGCAACCAGACCGTGATCGCCGCCCCGTCTTCACCGACGACGAACATGCAGTCTTTGAACTTGGGCATCCGGAGTTTGCTAAACGGGCCGCTATACGCGTAGGGCTCTTTGGGCATCCTGATGAAGTTCTTGTCGAATTTGAAATTGGCGTTGCGATCGTGGTAGACGAAAGCGCCGTATTCGCCGGGTTCAAGTTCGACTTCGGTCACTAGCGGACCTTCGTCCGCGCGTGCGTTGATGTCGACGGACTGCGACCCGGCGAAGTTGTCGGGATCACCGTCCAGCCAGTTACTCGCATCGTAAACGACAACGTGCACCTTCCCCTTGTTTTCCGTGATGTTCTCGACGGTGACGGTGAGATCTGCGGCGAACGCGGCGGTGCTAAGCACGGAAAGGCACGCGGTGGCGACTTTGGGGAATCTCCGGCCCCAGTGAGATGCACATCGCTTCATCAAACTTGCCCCCTCAAGTCAGCGGACAGACTATCACACGGGGATGTTCGAGCCAGCCAAGGGAGGAGCGATAGGATTACTGACCGGCCCCGCTGACGCAGGGCGGCAGGCGCATGGTCCGCAGCAGGAGTCCAAGCCTGGCTCGGGCGAGCTAACGGCTCCGCTAGCTGCCTATGAGAGGCGCGTTCCTGGAACCGGTGCCCGACCGACCCTCGCGGATCGGTATAGTTGCGTGTGTCATGGAACGATCAGCAGTACACCAATTGAGCAGGCTCGCGATTGGCTGCACACGAGGATTGCGGGCGAACCGTCTGGTCGCAGCCATCCTCCCCCTCCTGCTCGCCTCCCCATCCACGGCCCAATCGAGCGCTTCGCAGATCCGAGCGCTGCTTGAAGCGGAGTTGATCTCGAAGGAGGTCGTCAAGTACCAGCTGAGCCGCTACCTGATGGACCGCGTGCCTGAACCGCCCCGACCACAGAGTGCGCAGGAGTGGACGCGCGAGGCGCCCCGGATCCGTGAGCGGATCCGGGCGACCATTCTCCGCGGCTGGCCCCGCGAGTGGGTGGAACGGCCACTCGCCGCGGAGGACCGCGGACTTGTCCCTGGCACCGGCGAGGGATACAGGGTCCGCAAGCTGCGGCTCGAAGTTGTTCCGGGCCTGCACGTGGCGGCGCTCTTGTACGAACCCGAGGGAGTGCAGACGCCCGCGCCGGCGGTGCTCAACGTCAACGGCCACATCTACGGCAAGGGCAAGGAAATCGAGTACAAGCAGAAGCGTTGCATCCACCAGGCCAAGCAGGGCATCTACGCCCTCAACCTGGACTGGCTCTACTTCGGCGAACTCACGCACCCGGAGAACCAGCACTGGTTTGGAGCCCACCTGGACCTGACGGGCGCCAACGGGATCGGCCTCTTCTACCTGGCAATGAGGAAGGGGCTAGACTACCTGTACGAGCACCCCTCGGTCGATCGCGACCGAATCGGCATGACCGGGCTGTCGGGAGGCGGCTGGCAAACGGTCCTGCTGAGCGCTTTGGACGAGCGGGTCCGCGCGGCCGTGCCCGTTGCGGGCCACTCCTCTCTCGTGTCCCGCCTGGAGGACTTCGGGCCGGGCGATGTCGGCGACTGGGAGCAAAAGGGAACGGATCTCCTGTCGGAATTCGAGTACACCCATCTCACGGCCTTGATCGCGCCCAGGCCACTGCTGCAAATCCACAATGCCGAGGACATCTTCCGATCGCATCGGGTCAAACCGGGCACCTTCGACGCGCTCGAGTCCGTCTGGGACGTGTACGGAGCGAGCGAGGACTTCCAGTTCCACGAGAATTTCGACCCGGCCGACCACAACTACCAGCTGGACAACCGGATGCAGGCCTACCGCTTCTTCGCGCAGCGCTTCGGGCTGCTCCAACCGGAGCGCGAGTTCGCGACCGGCTCCGAACTGAGAACTGCAGCCGAACTCGAGGTCGGCCTGCCCGGCGATAACCTCACAATCCTGCAGATCGCCAGGAAGCTCGCATCGCGAATCCAGAGGGCGCCGATCCCTGTCGCTCCCCCGGAGCGCCGCACATGGGCACGCGAGCAGCGCCAAATCCTGCGCGAGACTCTACGGTTTGCGCCTGTTGGGGTCGAGCGGGCCTGGTTCCTAGCGGGCACGAGGATGAAGGGACTCGACTCACGCGCGTATCGGTTCGATTTCGAGAACGGACTGAGCGCGAGCGGAGTGCTGTTCCACGCGATCACCGGAAGTTCCGATCCGAGGCCCGCCACGATCGTCCTGCACGATGAAGGCCGGGCCGCGGCGGCCGAGACTGTTTCGGAACGCATAAACCGCGGGGAACGGGTCCTGGCCGCGGACCTGATCTTCACCGGCGAGGCGACTCTGCCGGGCGACCGGCCGGAACGCAACATCCAGGTGCTCGCCGCGATCGGAGAGCGCCCGCTGGGCGTCGAGGTCGCGCAACTGCTCGCCCTCGCGGAATGGATGGGGCCGGGACCGAAGCTGGAGACGCACGGCATTCGGAGCCAGGTCGCGGCCCTGGCGGCCGCAGCCCTGGCTCCCGGCGCTTTCTCCGAGGTCGTCACCCACGAGGGCGTCGGCTCGCTCGTGCACCTTCTGGAAGAGCCGGTGAGCCATCCGGACGCACCGGACTTGTTCTGCTTCGGCCTGCTGCGCGACTTTGACATCGACCGTTTGCACGCCCTGGCTGGAAACTAGCCTCGATTCCCAACTGAAGTTGTTCATGTGAGAGATTAGCGGGTTTTCCGGCGTGAAGCCCATGGGCGATAAGTGCTTTCTCAGGATCATTGACATTTATTTATAGCAGTTTTCCATCAATAACCACATTCGTACAACAAGAACCAGGAAAACGTCTACCGGAACAGGTGGCCTTCCAGGCATGGCTGCATTCACCGCGTTTCCCACATGGCATTCTCTACCGAGACCGCCAAGAGAGATTTCCACTGGCACGAGGTAAGCTCTTGTATTGATGCCAGTTATGCGGAGGGTCCGGCAGGCAGATGGGCTCTGCCGCCCCTGCGCGGATGGGCAGCTGCGGGCTCGCCAAGGCCTCTCCGCAGGCCTTGTGGGCAGGCCCGGTTCGCTGCCCCAGCGCCCCTTGACGGCTAGTCGCTGATTGCATAGTAACTAGTGTGGCGTATTCATGCTAACATGCATAAATACATGCAAGACCCCGCCCAGCGCTTCAGCACCCCCGAAAACAGCACCCACCGCCGTTACGAAGCCTTGCGCGCACTCTTCGTCGACCACGCCTCGCTCGAGGAGGCCGCCAGCCGCTTCGGCTACGCAGCCGGCACCTTGCGCAACCTGCGCGCCGCGTTCCTGCACCAGCCCCACCAGCCGTTCTTCCTCCCCGACCGCCGCGGCAAGCGCAAGCCGCTTCCCGGCCCGGACCGCGACGAGCGCATTCTCGCGCTGCGCAACGAGCGCAATCTCTCGGCCGCCGAGATCGCCGCGCACCTCACCACGCAGGAGGCCCTGCCGGTCAGCGCCACCACCGTCGCGCGCGTGCTCAAGCGCGCTGGCCTGCCCAAGCTGTGGCGGCGCACAGCGGCGCAGCGCACCGCCGGACCCGCTCCCGTGCTCGCCCCCGTCGCCGACCACCGCGCCCTGGACCTAGCCCCCCGCCGCTTGCGCACCGAGTTCGGCGGCCTGTTCCTGTTTGCCGCCGACCTCGCCAGGATCGGGCTCGACGACATGCTCCGCCAGCACGGCCTGCCGGGCAGCGCGATGATCCCTCCCGGCTGTGCCTTCCGCTCCCTGCTGGCCCTCAAGCTGTGGGGCATCGGCCGGCCCTCGCGGGTCATGCCCGAAACCCTGGACCAGGGCCTCGCCCTCTTCGCCGGCCTCAATGCCGTCCCCAAGCGCGCCACCCTCACCGAATACTCCTGCCGCGTCGACCCGCGCCACTGCCCCGCCTTGATGGACGCCTGGCACCACGCCACCCGCAGCCTGGGCCCCGACCTCGGCGGCGGACGCTCCTTCGATCTCGATTTCCACACCATCCCCTTCCACGGCGAGGACGCCCTGCTGGAGCGCCACTACGTCTCCAAGCGCAGCCGCCGCCAGCGCGGCATCCTCGCTTTCCTCGCCCGCGACGCCGACGCCCGCCTGTTCGCCTGGGCCAACGCCAGCCTCCGCAAGGACGGCCAGAACGACGAGATCCTGCGCTTCGCCCAGGCCTGGCGCGAGCGCACCGGCGAGCTGCCCGCCGAACTCGTCTTCGACAGCCGTCTCACCACCTATGCCAACCTCGCCCGGCTGCACCAGCTGGGCATCGCCTTCCTGACGCTCCGCCGGCGCACCCCCAAGATGGTCGCCGAACTGCTCTCCGCACCCGCCGCGGACTGGCGCAAGGTCACCCTCTCCAACGTCGGCCGCATCTATCGCACCCCACGGATCCTCGAACGCCAGGTGCGCCTCAAGCACTACCCCGGCGACATCCGCCAGATCGCCATCACCGATCTCGGCCACGAGAAGCCGACCCTGCTGCTCACCAACCAGATGCGCGCGCCGGCCGCCCGCCTGATCGACCGCTACGCGCGCCGCATGGTCATCGAAAACACCATCGCCGACGCCATCGACTTCTTCCACATGGACGCGCTGTCGGCCGCCGTGCCCCTGAAGATCGATCTCGACGTCCAGCTCACGCTGATGGCCAGCTCCCTCTACCGCCTGCTCGCCAAGCGCGTCGGCAACGGCTTCGAGATCGCCAAGGCCAGCACCATCTTCCGCAAGCTCGTGCGCTCCAGCGCCACCATCGACATCACCCCCACCGAGATCGTCGTCAGCCTCGGGCGCCGGGCCAACAACCCGCTGCTGCTGGCTGCCGACTACGCCGCAACCCGGGAACCCATCCCCTGGCTCGACAACCGCTCCCTCAAACTTCGCTTCTTCTGACAGTCAATTGGTCACATTCTTGCTGCCCGTTGGGAATCGAGGCTAGCGCAGGGAGTTCACGGGCCGGACCGATCGGGCATCTCGGCGGGGCCGGCCAGGACAGTCTCGCGGGTTTACCGATCGGCGGCGGCCGCGCCTACCCAGAACGGGCTCGACCATGCCATCGCTCCGTCGACCTGGCGGATCCGGACATAGTAGTAGTCGCCGGACCTGGTGTCGTCCCGATCGGTATAGGTGAAGTCCTGATCAATCGCAGCGCCGCTCGGTACGAGTTGAACGGACAACGCGTCCGTGTGCTCGAGTACCCGGAACTCCCGCCTGTCGACGTTCCCGCCCAAATCCCCGAGACGGAACTCATGCCGGGAAGCAGGCAGCCTCTGGGGCGTCCGCTCGTAGCCGCCAGACCCCAGGCGTTCGCGGGTATCGGCCAGATCGACGACCACCCGGCTATCCGCGCCTGCGCCCCGCAACCGCAGCAGGAATGCCGAGCCACGACCCCGGGTGTGCATGCCGAACCGCAGCGTTCCGCCTTCGAGACGCGCACTGTAGCTGGCCGGGTTGCGAAACCAGGGCTCGTCGAAGCCAATGATCTCGGCGCCTTCCACACTGATCTCGCCTGTCCAAGGGCGGTCGCCGCGAGGCACATGCCGCGGACCGATCACCTCGGTCGAAGACTCGAAGCTCACTTGTACCACGGCATCGGCTGCGACCTCGGTCTGCAGGTAGCGCCTGGTGTAGACCACCGATCCGTTCTTGACAACGTCAATCGCATCGATCGGGGCGGTGCCGTTGACGCTGCAATGAATCGTCCTGGCGGGAGAGTGGTCCTGCTGCGTGCCGACGCCAGCTCCGTTCAACGTGACGTCAAGCGCGATGCGCTCCCCGGTCGTCGCGTAAGTCGCCCGCCTGCGCAGCGCGTCGAAAATCGCATCGGGAGTGTTCTCGCTCGCCAGGGCCGCGGCCAGGCCGCCCAGCTGGCGGTTCGTCATGCCGCTATACCCCGGATGCCCAGTGTGGTTGTCCGAGGCGCCGATGAATCCGACGCGATAGCCGTTCTGGAGGTACTTGTTTCCGAACCAGTCGAATGTCCCGTGTCCCGACTGGATCTCGACCAGCCTCTCCAGGTCCGGATCGCTGTTCGTCCAGTCGCCCGGCTGGTGCGCGTGCGGCACGACCAGCACGTCGTCCGGATCGTTGCCTTTCCGCAGGCCGGCATACAACTCGTCAAGCAACGGCGCTTCCTGGTTCGGGACTCGCAGCCGTCCCGGGGTATCCCGGAAGAAGACATTGTGGTGACCGCCATAGCGTAGACGGGAGGTCCACTCGAATCCCAGGATGGTCGTGAACTTGCCGGGAACGCGGTACTTTTCCACCATGTCCTGCAGCGTCATCCATTCAAAGTCGTCCATCCAGATGTCGTGTTCTGAAAGACTCAGGAAATCCAGCCGGGCGACGTCGCGGCCAAATCGGAAATACCCGTCCGGAGATCCCTGCCCCTCGGCAAAGCCGGTATGGCCATGCGTCTCTCCCCAGTAGATCCTGCGGGACGGATCCCGCACGACCCGGACAGGGTTGCTCGAGCCTTGCAATGCGCTGTCCGCGGACCGCACCCGGAACCGGTAGACGCCCGGCGAGTCGATCCGAAGTCCGTCAACCTCGTGCATCGCGGCGCTGCCGGCGGGGATTCGCCGGAGCATCTCGCCGTTCAACAGGACCTCGAGCGCGGGAGTCTCGCCCGAGGCCAGGTTCTTGAAGCGGTCTTCCGAGCGGACGGCCAGCACGAATTCCTCCCCGGGCTCGACCACGGTGGGAGCAATCGCGTTGATGAATTGGATCTCGTCCTCGCCGACCACCTCGAAGGACGGCCACCGGGGCGTGAGCAACCATCCCTTCCCTTCCAAGTCGAGAAATGTCTTGAAGACGACGCGGTCGTTCGAGAAGTTCTGGAGCTTGAGGCCGGGACCTCCGCCAGTCCGGTCGCCGAACGTGACCGTCACCGTGTCGCCCTCCCGTAGCGGGGCGCCGGAAAGGCGGAACGCGACCACGTCACGGGTCTCGAACGATGCCCAGACACCCCACGGAGTTGCGGGTCTGAACCGCGCCGCCGGATTCGAACTGCGCACCGTGACAAAGCCGTGCCCGTCAGGGCTGTTGGCCTGAAGGCGTCCGGGCCGCGACCTTCCGATCACGATGCCTCCACCCGGCTCCATCGGCATTCCGCCAACCGTGTACGTCTCGCTGATCGTGACCATCTCGCCGGCCCTGAACGGCCCCCTCGAAGAGATCTCCAGCGTCCCCAGCGCCCCCGGGCTCTCGTCCTTGATCTGGAACTCCCGCGTGGACTGCGCAATGAAAGCGGAGATCCGGTCAATCGGGAGTTGGGCCCCTCCGTCAGGTATTCGACGCAGGCCGCGATTGGCGTTCGCGGCCAGTTGCGGAAAGCCGCCGGGCACGGGCCCGCCCGTAAGGGAATAGGCATTGGCCCATCCCCACAAGGTCGCGAGGCGGGCGGCGAGCACCTCCGGATCCGAGGAACTGCGGTGCGCTTCGACCTTGAGCGCCTCGACCCGTTCTCGAAGTCCGGAAGACAGGTAATCGTCGCTTGGGTCCTGTGCGATTGAGGTTCCTATGATCCAAACCGCCGCGAACGCCAACACGACGCCGCAGGCCGTGAGCCTCACCGTCCGATCCGCCATCTACCGAACCATAGTAAGCATAGTTGAAATGGCACTGAACTGTGAAGCGGAGCGCGTCATCCGGCCAGTCGGATTCCGTCCGCTACGCGACCCGCGAGGAGCGCGGGACGGAGGGAGGGGGCCGATTCGGAGTGTGCGGCCTGTCTCGAAGGCTTCGAACCGCGACGCTAGCGGCGCGCCCGCTCCTTGAGGCGGGCGGCCTTGCCCCTGAGCTTTCGCAAGTAGTAGAGCTTGGCGCGACGCACCCGGTTGCGCTTGACGACATCGATCTTCTCGATGATCGGCGCGTGCAATGGAAAGATGCGCTCGACGCCCTGTCCGAAGCTCACCTTGCGGACGGTGATCGTCTCGCGGATGCCCGTATTGTTGCGAGCCAGCAGGATTCCCTCGAAGATCTGGATGCGCTCTTTCTCGCCTTCCTTGATCTTGACGTGAACCTTGATCTGGTCGCCCGGCTCAAGCTGGGTCACGGACGGCTTGCGGTGCGCCTGTTCCACTTTCTCGATAATCGCGTTCTGCATGATCCAATCTCCAGTATCCGACGGCTAGCCGCCGCGGTAAGACAAGCCTCAGTTCTCCGTCGCGCCCGGCGTCGCGTCCGCCCCGGCCATCGGCGTCGAGAGCCTTAACAGGTCAGGTCGGTTCGCGCGCGTCTTTTCGAGCGCGGCATCGCGCCGCCAGCGCGCGACCGCTTCGTGGTGTCCGCTGAGCAACACCTCGGGCACGTCCCAGCTTCGCCCGCCCAGGCGCGCCGGCGCGTAGCGCGCCGGCCGTGTGTATTGCGGGTAGTCGAGGATGCCCACACCTCCGCTGTCGAGGGGCTCGAACGACTCGCGCCTCGTAGACGCCGCGTTGCCGACGGCGCCGGGACAGAGCCGCGCCACGCTGTCCACGATCACTCCCGCCGCCCACTCGCCACCGCTCAGCACGTAGCTGCCAATCGAGATCTCCTCGTCCGCCAGGTGCTGCGCCACTCTCTCGTCCACCCCCTCGTACCGACCGCAAACGAGCACGACGTCGTCCTGCCGAGCCGCGAGCCGCCGAGCGGCGACCTGATCGAACAGGCGCCCCTGCGCCGACAGCAGGACCGTCCACGCGCTACCGCCAGGGCACCGCGACCCGATTTCGGCCACCGCCGCGTCTATGGGTTCGATCTTCATCACCATTCCCTCTTCGCCTCCGAACGGCCTGTCGTCTACCGTGCGATGCGTGTCCGATGTCCACTTGCGCAAGTCGTGAATCTCGATATCCACCAATCCGGCCTTCCGAGCCCGCGACAGAATGCCGCAAGCGAGGGGGCCCTGGAAGAATTCCGGGAAGATCGTGACGATGTGGAACTTCACGTCAGGCCTTCAGGTCTTCCATGCCCGCAGGCAGGCTAACCGCGATGCGCCTGGACTCGATGTCGACTTCCCTGCAGATTTCCTTGGCGAACGGCACTAGCAGTTCCTTTCCGTCACTGTCCTCGACCGAAAACAGCAGCACGCCCCCGGGCGGCTCGTACACATCGACCACGGTCCCGAGTTCGCGGCAGCTGTCTTGATCTACCATCCGGCAGCCTATCAGGTCGTCTGCGTAGTACTCGCCTTGCGGCAGGGGCTCCAGCGCATCCTTTCGCACCCTGAGTTCGGCGAACCGCAGGCGCTCGGCATCGGAAATCGTGTCGAAGCCCTCGAACTTGAGTACCAGACGACCCTTGTGCTCCCACGCGCGGTCGATCCTGAGTTCAAGCGCAGTGCGGTCCGGAAGCACCGCCTGAACCTCGCCGCCCTGGGTGAAATAGCGCAGCCCGTCAGACAGATTCTCCGCCGCGACTTCTCCCTTGTTGCCGCGCGGCCGGGTGATTCGGGCAAGTGTTACGTGTTCGGCATCCTCCTTCATCGTCCAGAGAACAAGGGCGAGGCTACAACCTCACTGATCCTCCAAAATCTCAAGCGTGTAACGGCGGTTATGCTTCATGCTCACCGCCCCGAGAAGGGTTCGGATGGATTTGGCGGTGCGGCCTTTTCGGCCAATCACCTTCCCGAGGTCGGACGGGTGCACCGACAGCTCCACCACGCAGCTCTGGCTGCCATTGACGGCCTGAACCGAGACTTCGCCCGGTTCATCGACTAGAGACTTGGCGATGAGCTCGATCATTTCGACGACTGATTCCGTGTCCTGGTCCATCCCTCGACCCCCCTGGCACCCGTCCTCAACGTGGAGCGGGTGAAATCTCCTCAGCTATTCGGGCTTCGCCTCCGCGGGCTGCGACCCGCTGTCGGTACCCTCGGCGATCGGCTCGCCGGGCTTGTCGGCCTCGGGCTCCGGCACCGCCGCAGGTTCGGCTTCGGCAGCCGCCGCGGGTTCGGGCGCAGCTTCGGACTCGCCCTCGGCAGCAGCTTCCGGCTCCAGCGCAGCTTCGGGCGCGGCTTCGGCAGCAGCTTCCGGCTCCGGCGCAGTGGCAGAGTCCGCTTCGCCAACAGCCACGGGTTCCGCGCTAGCCGCCTCCGGGCTCTCGGGAGACAGTTCCCCCGCTGCCTGCGCCACGGCAATCTCGGAGGCACCGGCAACCGCGAATGGCTCCTCCTCCACGGCGGCCTCCTCGGACGAGCCGGCAGCCCCTTCGAGTTCTAGCAGGGCTTCGACCACATCGGAGTCCTCGTCCACCTCCTCGCCTGGCGCGACCGGGACCGGGGCTCCGGGAGCGCTGGCCTCTGGAGCGGCCGCTTCCTCGACCACCTCCTCCGGCGCCTCGACCACCGCCGCTGGTTCAGGGGCCGGCGCGCCGTTCTTGGCCTCGTCCGCGACGCGCTCGTCGAAGTGCCTGACCAAGCGCTTCACCGTGTCCGACAGCTGGGCCCCGACGCTTACCCAGTAGTCGATCCTGTCGCGCTTCAGCACGACCTCGATCGGATCCGGGCGGGGGTTGTAGTGCCCCACGATCTCAATATTCCGACTGTCCCGCGCACGGCGACTGTCGATCACCACCACCCGGTAGCTGGGTCTCTTCTTGGCCCCAGTCCGGGACAGGCGTATTGCAACCATTGCTTCCTCCGAAATCAATCCTCAAGGCACTAGCGGCCGAGCAACCGGCCAAGATCCATCCCGCCGGGCCCCATCGGACTCGGACCCATTTCACGGGACCGGCCCCGCCGGCGCTTGCCTTTTCTGTTCTTCTTCCTGGTTCGCGAGCCGACTCCGGTCGGAGCCAGTCCCCGCATCATGTCGCGCGCTTGGCGGTACTGCTTCAGCAGCTGGTTCACCTGCTGCACCGTGGTTCCGCTGCCGTTCGCGATGCGCCGGCGGCGGCTTCCGTTCAGGATGTCGGCGTTGGCCCGCTCCTGGGCGGTCATCGAATTGATGATCGCCTCGGTCCGCGAGAGCCCCTTCGGGTCGATCTCCGCCTGCTGCAGGTCCTTGAACGGCCCCGCGCTGGGAAGCATGTCCACGATCGACTGCAGCGAGCCCATCTTCTTGACTTGGCCCAGCTGCTTGCGGAAATCCTCCAACGAGAACTGATTGGCGAGCATGCGCTGCTGGATCTCGCGAGCCTGCTTCTCGTCCACATCCGCTTCGACCTTCTCGATCAGCGACAGCATGTCTCCCATGCCAAGCAGGCGCGAAACGATGCGGTCGGGGTGGAACACCTCGAACGCAGTCGGCTTTTCCCCGACGCCGACGAACTTGATCGGGCATCCAGTCACCTGCCGGATCGACAGAGCGGCGCCGCCCCGGGCGTCACCATCCATCTTGGTCAGGACGACACCCGTCACCCCAAGCCGGTCATGGAACTCGGTCGCCGACTTGACTGCGTCCTGGCCGGTCATGGCATCCGCCACGAACAGGATCTCGGCCGGCTCGAGAGTTGTCTTCAGCTCCCCCAACTCGTCCATCAGCGCGGCGTCCAGATGCAGGCGGCCTGCCGTGTCCACCAGCACGATGTCGCGTCCGGTTTGCTTCGCCTCGCGCCTGGCGCCTCGGGCGAGCTGCAGCGGCGTCGTCTCACCCTCGGTCCCCCGGTAGACCGGCTGCGCGATCTGGCCAGCCACCACCGCGAGCTGCTCCCGAGCTGCCGGTCGATGCACGTCGACAGAAACCAGCAGCGGCTTGCGTCCTTGCTTGGACAGCCACAGCGCCAGCTTGCCGGTCGAGGTCGTCTTGCCCGATCCCTGCAGCCCGACCATCAGGTAAACCGTTGGCGGGACCGACCCCCTGCGCACCTTTTCGTGGCTCGTTCCAAGGATCGCGACCAGCTCGTCCTTGACGATCTTGAGAACCTGCTCGGCTGGCGAGAGCGCCGTCAGCACTTCCTGGCCGAGCGCCTTCTCCCGGATATTCTCGACAAGCTGCTTGACAACTCGGAAGTTGACATCCGCCTCCAGCAACGCCGAGCGGATCTCGCCCAAGCCATCCTGGATGTTCTGCTCCGACAGCGTGCCCTGCCCGCGTAAGTTCTTGAACGCGCGCTGCAGTTTCTCTGAGAGGTTGTCGAACATCGGACTCGAGTGATGGGACCGCGGACGGGTTACCGGGAAGCCCGGGCGGCACCGCCGAGATGTTCAGGGAGCCGGGGGACGCTGCAAGGCGTACGTGAATGTCCCCCTATGCGAACACTTGCCCTATTGTACGCCTCGGCGGTGCGACGGTCAATCGAATTCCGGGAGCCGCACGCGGGCCGGACCTGACGCGCCGAACTGCTACAATCTCAGGCGCAAGGGGTGCGTGCGCTCGCTTGCGAGAAAGGGACACACGATGAGCCAACTCTCACGACGCGCGGTCCTGCTGACCGGTGCCGTCGCAGCGGCCGCCGGATCGGCGCGCGCGGCACTCGCCGTCGGCGACGCGGCCCCGGATTTCACTCTTCCGGGGACCAACGGCATGGACGCCAAGCTATCCTCTTTCCGCGGCAAGAAGAATGTCGTCCTGGCATTCTTCCCCAAGGCCTTCACCGGCGGTTGAACACGCGAGATGAAGGGATATCAGGCTGATATCTCAAGCTTCACCGGCAGCGATTCCGTGGTATTCGGGATCAGCACGGACCCGCTGGACACCAACATCAAGTTCGCGGAGTCGCTGAACCTCGAGTTCGCCCTGCTGAGCGACGAGGACGGTGCCGTCGCCGAGATGTACGACGTGCTAAACCTCGAACGCATGATGGCGGGGCGCGCGACGTTCGTCGTCAGCAAGGACGGCAAGATCGCGCATGTCGAAACTGGCGGCGCGGCGGTGGATCCCGCCGGCGCGGCCGGCGCTTGCAGCAAGCTCCAGTAGCTCCGACGCCAAGGCCGATTGCGGGGCTTCCGGGCGGGCGTTACCACGCGCCTTCGAACAGCCCCGCGGCTCCCTGGCCGCCACCCACGCACATGGTCACGATACCGAGGGGCGCCTTGCGGCGCTTCATTTCGTTCGCCAGCGTCCCGACCAAGCGCGATCCGGTCATGCCGAACGGATGGCCCACGGCAATGGACCCGCCATTGACATTCAACCGCTCGTTCGGGATGCCCAGGCGGTCGCGGCAGTAGACGACCTGAACGGCAAACGCCTCGTTGAGTTCCCAGACGTCAATGTCGTCGACGCTCTTGCCCTGGTTCTTCAAGAGCTTCGGCACCGCGAACACCGGCCCGATCCCCATTTCGTCAGGCTCGCAGCCGGCAGTCGCGAAGCCGCGGAAAACGAGCTTGTAGGGGACGCCGAGCTGCTCTGCGCGCTCCCGGGACATCAGCAGCGTAACCGACGCGCCGTCCGACAGCTGGGAGGAGTTTCCAGCGGTCACAGAGCCCTGGCCCGAGTCGGGATCGAAGTATGGCGGCAGACCCGCCAATCCTTCAAGGGTGGTGTCGGGGCGATTGCACTCGTCCCTTGTCAGCAGGTACTCCTCGCGGCCAACGACCGACTTGGTCTTCCTGTCCACCACGCCTCGCGTGACCGGCATCGGCGCGAGCTCCTCGTCGAAGAATCCGTCCTGCTGCCCCGTCGCGGTCCGCAGCTGGCTTTGCAGGGCGTACTCGTCCTGGCTCTCGCGGCTGACACCGTAACGCCTGGCCACGACCTCCGCCGTGACGCCCATCACCATGTAGACCCCCGGCTTCGACTCCTTCAGTCGCGGGTGCGGCGACTTGTCCGGGACCATCATCGTGATCGACTCCACCCCCCCTGCCAGCATTACGTCCTCGCCCTCGAGCAAGATTTGGTGGGCGGCCATTGCGATTGACTGCAGGCCAGACGAGCAGAACCGGTTCACCGTGGTCCCGCCGACCGAGCTCGGCAGCCCCGCCAGCAGGGCCGAGATGCGCGCCACGTTGTGGCCGGACGCGCCGTGCGGCTGCCCGCAACCAAGGATCATGTCCCCGATCTCGTTCGGATCGATCTGGGGGTACTTCTGGAGCAGCGTGCGAGCACAGTGCGCGACTTGGTCGTCGGGCCGCGTCAGGTTCAGGGAACCACGGAAAGACTTGGCCAACGGAGTGCGGAGTGAATCGACGATTACGGCTTCGCGCATATCGGCAGTATTGTCTCGCATCACGCCGGCAGCCGTAAATCGGGATGGTCGGCTCGCTGGCCGATCCGGGAGCCAATATCACGCGAGGGGTGCGCATCACTGGCCGGCGCTCCACCGACGACTCGCAGGTCCGGAGCCGCACCCGCCGGCGGCGCGGCCGAGCCTGACTGGAGGCCGAGGTGTGGAATCGCCCGGCCTCCTGGACAGGCCGGGTACGTGCATCCCGGCGGGAGTCTCGAATACGTCGAGCGAATGCGCACTCCGATTGCAGATCCGGTGGGAGACGAATCTGTTCTGTATCATGACAATGGTTTCTCCAGACGAGGTGGGCGCCAATGGTTCCGAATGTGAAGCGGTGGTTGGGTTCGGTCGGCATGGGAATGACCCTGTTCTCGGGGCTGCCCTGGATCGTTGAGGGAGCCGAAGCATTCAAGTATCAGTACGAGTTTGGACCCATCAGGATCCCAAGTGCCCATCCCGATGAGCCGGTGCGCCATGAATTCTCGCTGGAGCTGGCGTCGCAATACACCGAGCAGGGAGCTGTTGCCTGGACCCGAGGCCAGCAGTGTGTCACGTGCCACACCAACGGCACCTACCTGGCGCTTCGCCCTTCCTTGTCCGGGCCCCTGGGCGAGCCCAGCCAGGAAGTTCGCGACCTATTCGTGAAGCTCCTACGGAACGGGATTAGGCAACTGGGAAGCAGCCGGGGCCTGGGCGACTCGCATTTGATCTACATCGCGCGCGGTCTGGCGGAATGGGATGCTCACGTCTCAGGAGAGTTGTCCGAAGATACCAGCCTCGCCTTGGAGCAGTTGTTCAAGAGACAGCTTCCCACCGGCGTATGGAAGCCCATTCTTGAGTCCTGGCCTCCCTTGGAATCAAGCGCATTCCAGGAGGCCACAGTCGCTGCGATGGCGGTGGGAGTCGCGCCGGGATGGCTCGCGGGCCTGACCGACCAGAGGTTGAAGGCCGGTGTGGAGCGGCTGAAGGACTACTTCCGCACGGTGGAACCGCCCCACGATTACGGGCGGGTGGTGCTCCTGTGGGCATCGGCCCAACTGCCCGGCTTGCTCGAGGAGAGCGGGAAAGCGGAAATTGTCGAGCTGATCCGGCGAAAGCAGCAGGCTGATGGGGGTTGGTCCATCCGAACGTTTGCTCGGCCAGAGCAGTGGGGCGACGGCAGCCGGGCAGAAAAGCTCAGGAATGAGAACGATGCTTCCAATCACTCCAGTGATGGTCACCAGACCGGATTGGCTGTAATCGCACTCCGGGAAGCCGGAGTCAGTGCCCAGGATCCCGCAATCCGCCGGGCGGTCCACTGGATCCTTCGAAACCAGCGACAGTCCGGACGGTGGTGGACCCGTTCTCTGAACACAGACAAGTATCACTTCATCACCTACAGCGGCACCCTTTACCCCTTGCTCGCCCTTCACCTAAGCGGCGCGTTGCCGGAAGTAATGGGGACAGAAGACCGCGCCCGAGACCTTCGTTAGAGCCCGGCCGGCACGTGGGCGACGGCGTTGGACTCGCCCAGGCATATGGAGACGGAGCGGAGGGTTAGCATCGGCTTCAATCGGTCTCGGGCGTGGAATGCGGGACCAAGAAGTCGCAACCTTGCAAGGTGGAGAGGTAGTCTTGCTGGCCGCGCAATGCAGGTCGGATCCGATGGTTGGTACGGCCGCCACGATTAGCGAACGGCCCGATCAGCATCCGAGCGAGAATCCACCCCTTTCAATGTCCGGGGCTGGCTGGCTCCCGGGTTCAACCAGCCACTCGAAAGGACTGGTAGTGCAGCGCGAGCCGCTCCCGATCTTGCCGGTCCGCAACTCGGTCAGGCGGATGAATGGCGCCCCCTTATGCCGGTTCAATGAGTCCAGGAGGGGGCCGTCTTCCTTGTCGAGCAGTCGATCGGAGACGTGCAGACGGTACTCCGGGTCGATGCCAACTCGGTGCGAGTCGAATGCGGCGTGGTGGATCTTCGACAGCGGTAGGCCCTTCGGGATCACAGGCTGGCCAAGTTTCTCGCGAGTGTCGGGGACAATGTGCGCCGCATCGAGGAGCGATGACTGATGCAGCCGCCGCTTGACTGATTGCAGCGCATAGCGTCGTTCCAGTGAAGTCTCCGGAAACGCGCTAATCACCGCCTCCGGAATCGGTGCTTGATGGCTGACATCTTCCTGAACGGGAAGGCCAATGGCAAGGCTGGCCTTCAGCGCGTTGGCGTCCCATCCTGCAATGAAGGCTGGAAACATTGCTTGGTATCGGCCTGGGGCGATGCCGAGGAAACAGATCACGGAAGTGCGGTTCTCGAGGGCCTCGCGGAGCCAGCAATTGTCGGCCGCATCAGGGTTCGAGCCCATAAAGGCGTGGCCAACGCTGTCGTCGATCCCGTAGGTCTGGCGGTGAACCTTACGCTGCGTCGTACAAGACCTTGCCACCTGGTTTTTGGAGTTGCGTGCCGCATGGAGCTTGAACAGGAAGAGCTCGCCTCGTTCGAGTGCTCAAAACACCTTCGGGCGCGGCGACCAGATATTGACTTCGGTTAGGTCGGGACGTTGTCGAGGCATCTCAACCCAGTCGCCGTCAGTGACCGCTACTACAAGGTTCACTCCCATTGCCGTTGATCGGTGATTGCTACGTGATTGGCCGGCGAGACCAGATGGTCAGGACTAGGCGGACCCTCCCGGGGAACGGTACCGTACGCAACGACTGGTTCGCGGGCATGCTCATTCGTCCCTGACGGGCTCTTCGGCATGCAGTGCCCCAGGCGTTGGCGCCCTCGGTCGTGACGACGACGATGTGGACTTTCGGCCGCGCCGACGGCAAGTACGGCCGCTAGCTGGCCGTATAATCCGTAACATGCTTACCCGACGCGAACTCTTTCCGGCCGCGGCCCTGCTGCCAGCAGTGGCGAGCGGAGCGCCTCCAACGGCGGAAGGCAAGGCGCCGCGCCTGAAGACGGCACTCTGCGCGTATTCCTTTCGCAAGGCGCTTGGAGAGGGTTCCCTGAGCTATCTGGACCTGGTGGACATGGCCGTCGAGAACGACATCGAGGGCATCGATTCGACCGTGTACTGGTTCCCGCAAGAATCGCTGGACTCCTTCCTGGCGTCGTTCCGGCGCAAGGCGTACCTCGCGGCCGTGGAGCTGCCGAGCATCGCGATCCGGACCGATCTGTGCCGTCCGACCTCGCGCGAGCAGGAACGCGAGGCCGCGTGGCTGCAGCACTGGGTAGACGTATCCGACCGGCTCGGATCCAGCCACATCCGGGTCTTCGGCGGAAACGTCCCCGATGGCAGTGACGAGAATGCCGCGGCGGGATGGGTGGCCGAGATCCTCAAGCGGGTGGCCGACTACGCGGCCGGGCGCGGCATCGTCCTGGGCCTGGAGAATCACGGGGGCATCACCTCCCGTGCCGAGCGGATCATCGAGATCGTTGAGGCGGTCGACCATCCGAATGTAGGCATCAACCTCGACACAGGCAACTTTCGCAGCGAGCCCTACGAGCAAATTGAGATGTGCCTGCCCTACGCGGTGAATTCCCAGTTCAAGGTCCATATCCGGGACGAGCGCGGCAATCACGAGCCCTCCGATTGGGAACGCATCGTGCGGATGTTCGCCAAGGCCGGCTACCGCGGCTACATGGCGCTCGAGTACGAAGCAGCGGAAGATCCGTTTCAGGCGGTTCCGCGCCACCTGGCGAGGTTGCGCCAGCTGGCTCGTCGCTTCTCGGCGGCGTGAAGCTTCACTAGGGGCAGGGCCCGGGAGGCGCCGCCCCCGAGGGGGAGCGAACTGTGCGGCCGGGAGCCGTTGCGGAATCGTCCACTTTGAGCGGAGCGTCTGGGGAATGACGTTTTAACATTGCCAATAGCGCGGTATTGCGGATTTCCCGCGGTCAAATTCCGGTATCAGGCTTGACCGTTTGCGGTGAACGCTCTAGAATCGAACTTGGAAATACCGTCGAAAGGCGCAACTGTCTGAGAAATTCGGGCAAAACCGGGGGATCCACGTATGTTTCCGCGGGGCGCTGGCGACAAGGGAGACCTATGCGTAGCCGACTCGGGATCTGGATCGCGGCGCTCGCCGTAGGGGGCTTGGCGGGACCACTCCTCGCGCAAATCGCGGAGGAGCCGGCCAAGCTCACCGCCAAGCAGGAGAGACGGCGTATCGAAAAGCTGCGGAAAGAGCTTCGAGGGCCGTTCAAGCGATGGCTTGACGAGGATGTCCGCTACATCATCACGGGCGACGAGCGCAAGGTGTTCGTCCAACTCTCCACGGACGAGGAGCGCGAGAACTTCATCGAGTCGTTTTGGATGCGCCGTGACCCCACGCCGGACTCGATGGAAAACGAGTACAAGGAAGAGCACTACCGGCGCATCGCCTATGCCAACGAGCGATTCGCTTCCGGGATTCCCGGCTGGAAGACCGACCGCGGCCGTATCTATATCGCCTACGGGCCACCGGACGAGAACGAGTCGCACCCCTCGGGCGGCCAGTACCAGCGGCCGTACGAGGAAGGCGGAGGGTTCACCTCGACCTACCCGTTCGAGATCTGGCGGTACCGCTGGATCGAGGGCATCGGAAGCGACATTTTGCTGGAGTTCGTCGATCCTACAATGACCGGCGAGTACCGGCTCACCATGGACCCCTCGGAGAAAGACGCGCTGCTGCACGTACCCGGCGCGGGCCTGACCCTGTCCGAGCAAATGGGACTGACCGACAAGGCTGACCGCTTCCGCCGGACTGACGGCACCCGCATGGGGACACCGCTCGGCGGGGCGCAATCGATTCGCTACAACCAGTTCGAGCGACTGCAACTGTACGCCAACATCTTCAAGCCGCCCGCGGTTAAGTTCAAGGACCTCGAGGCCATCGTCAACTCCACGATCGACTACGACACGCTGCCCTACGAAGTCGACATCCATTACGTCCGCGTGACCAACAGCTCGGTGCTGTCCGGCATCACGGTGCTGCTGCGCAACGAGGACCTGATGTTCAAGGAGGAGGACGGACTGCACAAGGCCGTCGCCAATATCTTCGGGCGCATCACCACCCTGACGCGGCGCGTTCACGACACCTTCGAGGAAACCGTCAGCGTCAAGACCACGGCCGAGCGCCTGCACCAGGACGCGGACCGCGCGTCGGTCTTCAACAAGTCCGTGCCGCTGGCGCCGGGAATGTATCGGCTGGAACTGGTCGTCAAGGACTTGGTCGGAGAGACGATGGGCACGTACCGGACGGCAATGCGCGTTCCCGAATTCGACGACGAGGCGCTCGCCGCCAGTTCGTTGATCCTGGCCGACAAGATCGAGCGCGTGCCGATCCGCTCGCTCGGCACGGGCCAGTTCGTGATCGGCAGTTCCAAGGTCCGGCCCAGGATCAACTACGCATTCAAACAGGATGAGCGGATGGGCATCTACATGCAGGTCTACAACCTCGGACAGAACGCGGAAACGAGCCGTCCGATCGGCAACGTGACCTATCAGATCGCCAGCCTCGACAATCCGAGCGAATTGCTGCTGGACTTCTCCGAGGACGTCAACACGATCCGCGGCGCTTCCGCGCGGCAGGTCGTGATCGAGAAGCTTCTCCCGCTGCGAAGCCTGGAACCTGGCGAGTACCGTCTCAGCGTGATGGTCGAGGACAACGTGAAAAACGAATCCCTTTCGCCATCGGCAACGTTTAAGGTTTTGTAGAGGCAATCCCACGTTGAACATGCAGCGGTTACGACCAGAGACGGTTCGCCGGGCCGCATGGCTCGGGCTGGCTGCCTGTCTCGTCGCAACGCCCGTCGCGGCCCAGGTCGGCGGTAGCATCGCTGGACTGGTGCGGGACGAGGCGGGGATCGCCCAAATGGGTGCGGCCGTGGACCTGCTGACGTCGGACGGCCGGGTCGCCTCGACGGTAAAGAGCGACTACCGCGGCTGGTTCCAGTTCACCGACCTCTTCCCGGGCACCTACTCGATCGAGGTCCAGCAGGCGAATTTCTCAAGGGCCCGCAAGACGGACCTCAGCGTCGAGCCCGGCAAGCGTACTTTCCTCGATGTCTGCATGCGCGGGCTGTTCGCCAGCTTGCAGCTGTCCTATGGCAGCCAAGTGCGGGACATGACCGAGCGCTGGCAATGGGTGCTGCGGGCCAAGCACTCCCGCCGTAACGTTCTGCGACTGGTGCCGGGAGCCCGCGACGAGCACGAGGAGTTCCTGCGGAAGCTGGGCGGAACGTTCGAAGACACGCACGCGTACGCCGAGATCAGCGCCGGCCAAGGCCAACGCTCGAATGGCCTGAACTCCCAGCAGGACCTGGGCACGGCCTTCGCCGTGGCTACCTCGATCTTCGGCGATCACGACCTGACGGTCAGCGGCAACCGGGCCGTGGGCAATCGGGAGATGTTTGGAGGGGGCTCGACCGCTTTCCGCACCACCTACGCGAAAGATATCGGCGTCGCCAAGCCCGAAGTGGCCCTGACGGTGCGCCAGCTGCAATCGTCGGCGGCCGCGGCGAACGGCTTCCTCGGCGCCCAGAGCGACGGGCAGGGGGTGCCCCGCCTGGAAACACTCACGCTGGAATTCGGCGACTCCGTTGAGCTCACCGACGCCTTGCGCCTGGAATACGGCCTCCTGTTCGAGTCGGTCAAGTTCGTGCAGCGCCTGCAGTTCGCTAGCCCCTACGCCAAGGCGGTCTACGAACTGGCACCCGGCCGGGAGCTGGCGTTCAGCTACGCCTCCGGAGTCCCGCCCGAGGCCGCCACCCGGACGGGCCAGGAAGCCGCCCTGCGCGGCCATGTCAGGCAGCTTGGAATGTTCCCCCGGGTCGCGTTGGCGAGCGGCATGCCTACAGTGCAACGGTCTGAGCATGTCGAGGCTGCCTACCGCCAGCGATTTGGCCAGAACATGGTCGAAGCTGCGGTCTACCGCGATTCGATCCGCGATGCCGCCGTAGCGGCCTCCGTCCCTGACGGCGTCTACACCAATGGAGATATCGTTCCCGAGTTGTACTCGGCAACCGCCACGCTCAACGGCGGGAACTACCGAACTCCGGGCTTGCGCGTATCCTATGCCCGCAAGATCCGCGATCGACTCCAAACGGCGCTGGGCTACGGCTACGCCGGTGTCCTGGCCCCTTCCCGTCACCACCTCGAGACAGGCTTGGCAGACGAGTTGCGCGGTGTGCTTGAATCGCAACGCGCGCACCTGCTGCTCGCGTCAGTTTCGGCGGAACTCCCCGGGGCGGGAACGGTGATGACCGGCTCCTACCAATGGTCAAGCCGCCAGTCCGTGCTGCCGGCCGATCCTTTCAACGACTTCGCGTCGCGCTCCGCGCCAGGTCTCAACCTCGTCGTGCGCCAGCCTCTCCCGATCGGGGACGGCATGCCGGGACAGATCGAAGTGAGCGCCGACCTTCGCAACCTTCTCAAGACCGGTTACGTCCCGCTGCACTTCGCGGACGGTCGGATCCTCAACCTGCTGCAGTCGATTCGCAGCTATTCGGGGGCCTTGAGCTACATCTTCTGAGCACAGTGACTGGATTGAGAAGCTGGGACGGACGGACACCGCTGACGAGGCGGTCGGCTCTGGGCGCGCTGGTGGCGGCCGCGTCCGGCGCGACCGTGCTGCAAGCCGCCCGGGAGTGGACGGAGTTGCGCATTATCGTCGAGGACGAAATGGGCCGCCCGGTTCCGCGCGCAAGCGTGATCGTGCGTGAGCTCGTGGGCAAGAAACTGAAGCCGAAGAAGAAGGTGTCTCTCGAACTCAAGACCAGCGAGGAGGGTAGCACGCCAGTGCCCCCGCTGCCTCGCGGACAGATCCTGATCCAAGTGATCAGCAAAGGGTTTCGGACTCATGGCGAGCAAATCGCCCTGACCGAAGCCGAACAGACCAAGACTATCGTTCTGAAGGCCCCTTCCGATCAAGTCTCGGTTCACAAGAAATAGGCTGGGCCGGGAACGCCCCGGCCGCTCGAGTAAACCATGCGATTGTTTGTTGCACTTGATTTGAACACCAAAGTCATCGCGAATTTGACGGAACTGGTGCGCAGCCTCGCGCCGATGGCCCCCGTCCGCTGGGTCCATCCGCGAAACATGCACGTCACGCTGAAGTACATCGGCCAGTGGGACGTGGAGCGCATCGACAAGGTCATCGACGCGCTCAGCCAGGTCCGCATCACCACCAAGGTGAAGGTGCCGTTGGCTGGCCTCGGCTTCTTCCCGCACGCCCGCAGCCCGCGGGTGTTCTGGGCGATCGCCGAGAACACTCCGCCCTTGCGCCAACTGGCCAGCAACGTGGATTACAGCCTCTCGACGCTCGGTATCGCGCCCGAGGTGCGCCCCTATGTCCCGCACATCACGCTGGGACGGCTACGGGAATGCGACCTGACAGAAATGCACGAAGCGGTCGAAGAGTTGCCGAGCCGTGACTTCGGCACCATCGAGCCGGAGTATTTTACGCTTTACGGCAGCCAACTGACGGAAAACGGCCCGATCCACCGCAAGATCGAAGAGTTTCCGTTCCTGATGCCAATCGCTGGCGAAGCCGAGCATCGCATGGCCACGATGCGCTACTAGGCTTGAGACGGGCGGGCAGCGCAGTGGGCGTTGTGGTTTCGAGGAACGACCTGGCCGCCCTCCGAGCCGGCTGGAAGGCTCACGGCGAGCGGGTGGTCTTCACCAACGGCTGTTTCGACTTGCTGCACCCCGGTCATGTCCGCCTCCTCGAACGGGCGCGCGGGCATGGCGAGCGCCTGATCGTGGCGGTCAACTCGGACGACAGCGTGCGGGGGCTGAAGGGCCCGACCCGCCCCGTGCTGCCGGAAAGCGAACGCGCGTCCACGCTGGCCGCGCTGGCCAGCGTGGACGCGGTCACGGTCTTCGGCGAGGAAACGCCGCACGTGCTGCTCGCGACGCTGCTCCCCGACGTGCTTGTCAAGGGGGCCGACTGGGCGCACTGGATCGCGGGCCGCGAAATTGTCGAAGAGGCCGGGGGTGAAGTGCTCGCCATCCCCGTGGAGACAGGGTATTCGACAACTGACGTGGTTGCGAACATCCTGCGGATGCATTCCGATTGACGCCCCTCGGACTGCGCGACCGCTTCGAGGACCTGGGTCGCCACAAGTCCTTTCTCGCGCTCCTGGCGGTGCTGCGCCAGCGCAAGCCCGTCCTGCAGCAACTGTCCGGTCTTGCATCGGCCGCCCGGGCCGCTTACTTGCTGCTTCTGCAGCGCAAGACCGGCCGCCCCGTGCTGGTGCTCACTGGCAGCCAGGCAGCCGCGGAGACGCTCCACGAGACCCTGCAGGCATGGTTCGAGATGGCGGGCGGTTCGGAAACCGACCCCGCCCCGTGCCTGCTACCGGCCCACGACGTGACTCCATTCGACGGCTTGTCCCCACACCCGGATATCTGCGAGAGCCGGGCGATCGCCCTCTGGCGCATGGCAGAGCGGCAGGTCTCCATCGTCGTCGCCCCGGTGGCGGCGGCGCTGCAGCGAGTCGCCGCGCCTGATCGCTATCGCGAGCTAGCCTGGCCGATCGAGGCGGGAGACCGGATCGACCTCGAGGAACTCGCGGCCAGCCTCGGAACGCTCGGATATAGGCGTCGTGAGCCTGTCGAGATGGTGGGGCAGTTCGCAGTGCGCGGCGGGATCCTGGACGTGTTCGCGCCGGAAACGCGGAACCCGTTCCGCCTGGAATTCCTCGGAGATCAGGTGGAGTCGATCCGGGAATTCAATCCTGGGACGCAGCAGTCGGTCCAGCGACGCGACTCGCTCACGGTGCTGCCGATGCACGAGTACCCGGCAGGCGGGTCCGGCGAGGGCGTCCTGCCTGCCGGATGGGAGTTCAGCGCCGTCGGGAAGGAATGGCGCTCCGGAACCCTGCTCGACCTGCTGCCGGACGCGACCGTCTTGTGGATCGAGCCGACCGAGGCCAGCCAGGAAGCTGCCAAGCTGCGTGAGCGGCTCGAGGACGCCTGCGAGCGCGGCGGCGGCGACCCCCGCGAGCACTACCTGGACCTGGACCGCTGGACGCGCGAGACCCGCTCCCGGCAACAGGTGTCGTTCAACGAGCTGGGACTGGCTGTTGAGCACCTCGGTGCGCCGGACTCATCGTGGCACATCCCGTCGCAACGCGCGGTGCGGTTCCAGGGCCGGGTCGCTCACTGCGTGCAAGAGATCAAGGCGCAAATCGGCGCAGGCATGCGCGTCCTGGTCGCAGCCAAGTCAGTCGGCGATCTCGAGCGGCTGGCAGAGATGTTTCGCGAATACGAGGTGCCCTTCCAGGTCGTGCTGCGCGAGAGACCGCGCGGATTGAGTCGCTACCTCGAAGAGAAAGCGTACATGGCCGGCCCGGTTGCCTCGGCAATCCTGGTGCAAGCCGCGATCAGCGAGGGTTGTGCCCTGCCCGATTCCCGCCTCGCCGTGTACGGGACGCAGGATATCTTCTCCAGCTCCGACCTGGTTCCCAAGCCGAAGAAACGCCAGGCCACCGCCGCGACTTTCCTCTCCGACCTGGAGGACTTGCGAAAGGGAGACTTCGTTGTGCACGCGCAACACGGCGTGGGCCGCTACCTCGGCACCCGTGAAGTCGAGACCGCCGGACGCAGCGACGAGTTCATGGTGCTCGAATACGCCGAAGCCGCAAAGCTCTACGTTCCGCTGGCGCGCCTGGACCTCGTCCACAAGTATCACGGCGCCGGGGGACCGCAGCCATCGCTGGACCGGATGGGGGGGCAGACATGGGAGCGGACGAAGAGGAAAGTCAAGGCGCGGCTGCTGGACATGGCCGACGACCTGCTCAAGCTCTACGCCCAGCGCCAGCTCGGTCGCGACTTCGCGTATTCGCCCGACAGCAATTGGCAGCGCGAATTCGAGGACTCGTTCGCCTACGCGCCGACAGAGGACCAGATCAGTGCCGCTAGAGAGATCAAGCGTGACATGGAGTCTACGCGCATCATGGACCGGCTGGTGTGCGGGGATGTCGGTTTCGGAAAGACCGAAGTCGCCATGCGAGCCGCTTTCAAGGCGTTGGGAGACGACAAGCAGGTCGCCGTTCTCGTGCCCACTACCGTCCTGGCATACCAGCACCTGGAAACGTTCCGGCAGCGGTTCGAGGCATTTCCGGTCGAGATCGAGATGCTGTCGCGGTTCCGCACCCCCAAACAGCAACGCGAGATCGCGGAGCGGCTGCGAAACGGCCAGGTGGATATCGTGATCGGCACTCACCGGCTGCTGTCGAAGGACATCGAGTTTCGCGATCTGGGACTGCTCATCATCGACGAGGAGCAGAGATTCGGGGTGCGCCACAAAGAGCGCCTCAAGCAAGTCCGCAAGACCGTTGACGTGCTGTCCCTGACGGCGACGCCGATCCCCAGGACGCTCTACATGTCACTGATGGGCCTGCGCGACGTCTCGGTGATCAAGACACCACCGCAGGACCGGCTGGCGGTGCAGACAATCGTGACCGCGTACGATGACCACCTGGCGCAGTCCGCGATCCGGCGCGAGGTGTCGAGGGGTGGGCAGGTGTACTTCCTCCACAACCGGGTCGAGTCGATCGACGCGGTCGCGGGAAGGCTCGCCGCGACGATGCCCAACGTCCGCTTCCGCGTGGGACACGGCCAAATGGCCGAGCGGCAACTGGAGGACGTCATGCTCGGCTTCATGCAGCACAAGTTCGACGTCCTGGTGGCAACGACGATCATCGAGAACGGGCTCGACATCCCCTTGGCGAACACGATGATCATCGATCGCGCGGACCTCTACGGGCTGGCGGAACTCTACCAGCTCCGCGGACGCGTCGGCCGCTCCAACCGCCGCGCCTACGCCTACCTGATGGTGCCGCCCGATCGCGAGCTGACCGATGTCGCTCGGCGGCGGCTGGGCGCACTGAGGGAGTTCAGCGAACTCGGTTCCGGTTTCAAGATGGCCGCCCTGGACCTGGAACTCCGCGGTGCCGGCAACTTGCTTGGTGGGGAGCAAAGCGGCCAGATCGCGGCGGTCGGATTTGAGACTTATACGCAACTGATGGAAGAAACCGTGCGCAAGCTGCAGGGCGAGGACGTCGAGGAAGCCGTCCGCTCGCAGATCACGCTGCGGGTCGATTTCCACGTGCCTCAGGAATACGTTCCGGACGAGACACAGAGACTGCAGCTATACAAGCGCCTTGCCGCGGTCCGGAACGAGAAGGAGCGCGACGAGGCCGCGACCGATCTCAAGGACCGCTACGGCCCGGTGCCGGCCGCTGTCAACAACCTCTTGCAGCACTCGGTGTTGAAGCACAGGGCCCAATCGATGCGGATCCCTCTGCTGGAACGCCGGTCCAACAGGCTCAAGCTGAGACTCCGCGCCGACTCGCGGATCGACCCGCAGAAGCTGATGGGGTTCGTCGCCGGGACCAACGGAGCTGTCTTCAGGCCGGACGGCACGTTCGAATGGGAGGGCTTCGCCTTCCACGGATCGTCCCTGTTCAACGAGATCCACCGTCTGCTGGACCGTCTCGCGGCCTGAAGCAAGTTCCTGCCCCGCCCGCGGCAAACCCTCTGTACAATCGAAACAGACTATATGTAGCGGCGATCCACGAAGTGCAGCGGAGCGTGTTGCCAGGCAGCCAAGGAGGCTGCCTTGCAGTTCCCCCCCGAGCTAGAGCGTCACCCCACCCGCAAGCGGGCCCAGCTCGCCTACCTTCAGGGGATCGAGGCGCTCTCGCGCCACCCCGAGGCGCGTGACGCCCACATCCACTGGCTGCGCCGCCAGACGCCCGTCGCGATGAACGACGACGGGTGGATCCTGCTCGTCTATCCGACCGAGACCGAAGCCCGCCTGGCGGAGGCCAACGAGGCGATGGTGCGCCTCGGCCACAGGCTGCGCGCCATCGAGGCCGCCCAGGGGGTGGTCGCGCGGGCTGTCGGGGGAGCGAATGGCTCCGGCGGCAGCGCGAACGGCGGCAAGGCGAGGAAGAGGCCAGCGCGCCAAGAGAAACGCCAGCCCTGGGAGCGACGGCCGGTCTACATGCCGGCCTTCCTGGTCCAGACCACGCTGCCGCATCGCGAGCCGAAGGACTCGCGGTTCTTGCGTGTCAACGGAGAGGGGAGGACGACGGTCTTCACCGACCGGGCTGTCGGCCTGCCGTTCGGCGTCTACCCCAGGCTGATCGTGATCGAGCTGGCCACTGCCGCAGTCCGCACGAAGAGCCGCACGTATGTCATCGGCCGCTCGATCAACGAACTGTTGACCCGGATGGGGATCTCGAACAGCGGCGGCTCCCGCAGTCAGGCCACGCTCGCCCGCGACCAGCTCGACCGCCTCTGCTGGGCGAAGTTCGTCACAACTCATCTCTCGAAGTACGAGCCCACCGCGCTGGGCGTGGCGGATCGGTGGCTGGAGAAGACAAGCGACGGTCTGAAGGTCACGCTCACGGAGCGCTTCTTCGAACAGGCCACGAAGTCGGCCGTGCCCCTCGACCCCTTCATCCTCCGCAAGCTCAGGCGGTCCCCGCTCTCGATCGACATTTACGGGTGGATCACCTACCGGATGTCGACGCTGGAGCGGCCGACAACGATCTCGTGGCCGAGCATCGAGAGGCAGTTCGGGTCGGAGTACAAGCACCCGCGGCAATTTCGATGGATGTTCCGAGCTTGCCTCAAGCGGATTGAGGAAGCATGGCCCGGGGAACTTGGCGTAGAGGTCCAGGACAGGCGAGTCGTGTTGACTCCATCCCCGCCCTCCGTGGCATCACGCACGGAGCGCCACAACGCGAAGCACCACTGACGCTGACGATTTGCGCTGGTTTACTGACGCTTTCTTGCGGAACCAGATTTGCGCTGGTTTACTGACGCTCCTGCGCTGGTTTACTGACGCGGCCTGCGCTGGTTTACTGACGCTCCTGCGCTGGTTTACTGACGCTCCTGCGCTGGTTTACTGACACCGCTCATATATATCTCCTGTAGCTCCTATAGCACCTGTAGATTCCACCTGTAGGATGCGCGCGCGAATGCAGCCCTCGGGGTTCGCTCCTCTGGCTGGTTCCTCAGCGCCCTGGGGCATCGCGCCAAGCTGCTCCGGACCACAAGTCGCGGCGCCCTGCGCCGGGAGAGATCCCTCTCGGAAACGACCACCCGTGGCCGAACATCGTCGCCCTCGCCGGTCGCGGCGGAGGGACGGACGAGATCCTCCAGAGCCCGATGGGCCTGTTGCGGCGGGACGGCACGATCTCCCTGTAGCACCCCGGCTGTCCTTGCAGTGCCACGGTTCCGGCGCGACCATCGCCGTAGTATGCCGAGACCTCGAATCGATCTTCGCGGGGCGCTCGTCCTGCGGCTCCCGCTGTTGCTGGCCGTCACCGCGGCATCCGCGTTCGCGGCGGCCAGCCCCTGGGAGGGCGCCATCGACAACCTCCAGGCCGCGTTCACCGGTCCCATCGGCCGCGGGCTCAGCCTGGTCGCGATCGTCGTCACCGGGCTGATGTTCGCGTTCGGCGAGCCCGGGGGCAAGAAGGCCCTGGCCGGAGTCCTGTTCGGCCTGTCGATGGCCATCGGGGCGACGGGCTGGCTGACCTGGCTGACGAGCTGATGCAGGAACCTCCGCGCAAGTGGGTCGCCTCGCAGGCCCTCAATCGGCCGCTCACGATCGCGGGTTGCGAGCGCACCTGGTTCATCCTCAACGGCATCCTGGCCTACGCCCTGTACACGGCGACCTACAGCCTCACGTTCGGCGCGGCGCTGGGGCTCGCGGGTTACGCCGTCGGCGTCGCCGCCTGCCGCGAGGATCCGGCGATGCTGCGGATTATCAAGGCCGCCCAGCGGTACAGGCCGCGGTACGACCCCGGCAAGCCGGACGCAGGGCCTGGGGTACGCCTGGTCTGATGCCCGAATCCGCGGCAGCCGTGTTCCGGAGGGCCCGGGACGAGGCGGGATCGCTTGCCTCGGAGATCCCCTACTGGGGCTGGCTGCAGGACGGGCGGACCTGCCTGACCCGGCGCGGGGAGCTGGTCACCGTCGGGGGGCTGGTTCCGCGGCCCACCGCCGGGCTGTCGCACGAGCAGCTTTCAACCGTCGTCGAGCGCTGGGTGCGGCTGCTGGGTCAGCTGGACAGCCGCACCCGGCTGTCGCTGTTCGTGCTGCGCAGGCCCCTGCCCCCGGCCGAGGCCGGCGAGGCGGGGATCGCCGGCGAGTCGGCACGGGCGCGCGCCGCGCACCTCAGCCGGAGGCTCTCACGGCTCGAGATCAGTGTCGCGTGGGCGCGGGATCCCCGGCTCAGGGCGGCCCCTTCCGCCAACGGCACGCCGGCCTGGCTGGAGCGGGGCCGGGCCGTGCTGCAGCCGGATCGCCGGCCAGCCTGGATCCGCAGCCAGGTCGAGGAGGCCTGCGAGCAGTTGCGGCAGGACGTCGACGCGCACTGCCGGCTGATCGAGGACCTGACTCCGATCCGGATCCTCGAGCCCGATGAGGCCACCCGGATCCTGAACGAGCTGGTCAACCGGCCCGGCACGGAACCGCCGACCGCGAGGGGCTCGGGGCTGCACTGGCGCCTGGCCCAGTCCGAGTTGGAGGCGGAGCGCCGGCAGTTGCGCATCGATGGCGAGGACGCGCTCGTGTACTCGCTGGTCGAGCCCCCGTCCGAGGCGGCTGCCGACCAGCTCCGCGAGCTGCTGCAGCTGCCGGCGACGATGACGGTGTCGTGGGAGTTCCGGCGCCTGCCCACGGACAAGGCGCGCAAGCGCATCGACAGCGCCAGGAAGTTTTTCTTCGCCAAGCGCTTCAGCATGATGGCCCACGCCCGGGACGCGGACGGAACCTCGACCGCCATGCTCGACGAGGCCGCCGACACCGAGGCGGCGCGCCTGGGAACTGCGCAGGCCGAGCTCGAGGCGGACGGGATGCCATACGGCGACCTGGCCCTGGGGCTGACTTTGCACGGCCCGCTGGAGGAGATCGAGCGGCACGACGCCGCGGTGCGGCGCATCTTCGCCTCCTGCGACGCCAAGATCATCCGGGAGAGCTACGGCCAGCTGGCGGCGTACTTCGCGCGGCTGCCCGGGGCGGCGCGTGCCAACCAGCCGCGGCCCCTGCTGGTCTCCGCCGGCGTCGCCGCGGCCCTGGCCCCGCTGTGCGGGCCGACCCTCGGGTCCCCTCGCAGCGCCCACCTGGACGAGGAGTGCCTGTGCGTCCTGGAGACTCGCGAGGGGACACCCTACCACTACGACCTGTTCGCCGGCGGCGGGGGCGACATCGGGCACACCCTGATCCTCGGCCAGACCGGGAGCGGCAAGAGCTTCCTGCTGAACTTCCTGCTGGTGTCGGCGGTCAAGTACGGTCCGCGCGTGTTCATCCTCGACCTCGGCGGGTCCTACCGCCCGCTGACACAGCTGATGGGCGGGGACTACCTGCAGCTCTCGCCGGACCCGGAGGCCCCGACCCGCGTGCGGCCGTTCTCGCTGCCGCCGGGGGAGCGGACCTTCCAGTTCCTGGCCGGATGGGTCAGGCGGCTGCTGGAGCTCGGCGGCTACGAGACCACGGGCGGCGACACCAACGAGATCCGCAAGCTCGTCGAGGACCTGTACCGGTTCGACGTCGCCGAGCGGCGGCTGGGATCGCTGGCGGAATCGCTGCTGCAGCGCATGAAGCCGGCGATGTCGCGGTGGGTCGGCAACGGGACGTGGGGCGCGGTCTTCGACAACCCGCCCGCCGAGGGCGCCGAGGATGCCTGGGGGGAGTGGCAGGTCGTCGACCTGGCCAGCGCCGCCGAGCACGACGACCTGGTCGAGGCCGCGCTGGGCTACTACCTCGAGAAGATGCGGCACGAGATCGACGATCCCGCCGACCTGGCCCGGGTGAAGATCGCCGTCGTGGACGAGGCCTGGAAGTTCCTCAAGGACCCGTCCGTGAGCGCCTATCTCGCGGAGGCCGCCAAGACCTGGCGCAAGAAGAACGCGGCCCTGCTGCTGGCGACCCAGTCGGGCGGGGACCTGGCCAGGGCCGAGACCGCCAGGGGCCTTCTGGAGGCGACGCCCACGCGGCTGTTCCTGGCCAACCCGGAGTTCCCGCTGGAACTGGCGGAGGCCTTCCAGCTGTCGCCCGCGGAGGTCGACCAGATCCGCGGGCTGGTGCCCAAGCACGAGATCTACCTGCGCCGGACGGGCGAGGCCGAGGTGCTGCGGCTGGAGGTCGACCAGCGCTCCTACTGGCTGTATACGAGCTCGGCAAGGGACGCCGCCAAGCGGGCGCGCGCGATCGCCGAGCACGGGCTGTCCGGGGCGCTCGACCGGCTCGCCAGGGGGGCGTACCGAACGCAATGAGGCATCCGAAGAGACATACCGTCTTCGCCGCAACGTGGACGCTGGCCGCGGTGGGAGCCGCTGCCGGCGGCGAGGCGCGCAGGGTCCGGCTGGACTCGCTCGACGAGATCGTAGAGATCCGGACCGCGGTGCGGCACACCACGGTGATCGCGCTGCCGGCGCACGAGTCGATCGTCGACTACGTGGCCGGGGACACCGAGTTCTGGCAGATCCAGGGGGGCGGCAACCTCGCCTACCTCAAGCCCCAGGGGAAGGGCGAGCGCACCAACGTGGCGCTGATCACGCGGAACGGCAACATCTACTCATTCCTGTGCCGGGAGGGCGGCGGCGATCCGGACCTGGTGGTGCACATCGAGGTCGGCGAGCCTGCCGAGCCCGGGGACGGCACGATCGGCACGCCCGTCCACCAGCCGGTGTTCGTGCCGGCGAGCGAGGTCGCCGACTACCAGGCGGCCGCCCGGGCGGCCGCCGAGGAGGCCTCCAGGGCAAGGGCCGCGGCGGCCGAGACGGTCGAACAGCAGGTGGAGTCCTTCCGGTCCGCCTATCCGGGGGCCATGCAGTTCGAGTACCGGCTAGAGGCGAAGGCGCGGCGGGATCCCTTCTCCGTGGTGGCGATGTGGAACGACGGCCGGCACACCTACCTGCGCAGCACGGCGCCGGAGTCGCCGGCGATCTACGAGTCGCGGGACGGCAAGCCGAGCCTGGTCGAGTACGAGCTCACCGAGGACGGCCTGTACGTCGCCCAGCGGGTCCTCCGGAACGGCTGGCTGCAGATCGGCAAGCAGCGGGCGGAGTGGGTCTACCTGCCGGCCAGGGGGCAGCCGTGAGCAGCTGGATCCGCAGGCCGCGCAATCCTGTCGGCACGCTGCCGAAGGGCCTGATCAACAAGGTCGGCATCATCGGCGGCGCCGTGATCATGGCCCTGGTGATCCTCACTTCGCCATCGAGCGACGAGGAAGGCGAGGCCGCGGCGGCCGGGGAATCCGTTGCCGACGGGGAGACCGTGGAGCAGGCCGCGGGCGGGGAGGGGCTCGTGCGGTCGACCGCGGACGCGATCGAGAGACTCAGGACACAGGCCGCGCGGCTGCAGGCGGCGCGCGACCAGGAAGAGGCGGACCGGCTGCGGGAGGCCACGGCCGGCGGGACGATCCCGCTCCGGCCCCGCGCCGTTGCGCAGGGGCCGCTGCCGGGCCTCGCTCCGGGCAGCGCGGCCGAGCCGGAGACCCCCGAGCAGCAGCTCCGGGAGGAGTTGCGCCTGGCCGAGATCCGGCGGGCGCACGAGGCCCTGCGGTCGCCGGTCGTGGCCTTCTCCTCGCGGCCCACCGCCGGGCAGGACGGGGCCGTTTCCGACGGGGGGCCGGAACGACAGCCCGTTACGGATCCGGCTCCCCGGGACACGGACTCCCCGCCGGCCGCCTCCCCGGAAGAGCTGGCCGAACTGCGCGTGCTGGCCGGCTCGCAGGGCGTGCCCGAGCCGGCCGATGCCGCACCGGCCCCGGCCACGCAGCCGAAGGATCCGCCGGGCTGGGAACGCATCTTCGAAGGCCAGCTCCTCGAGGCCGTGCTGGCCACCCAGCTGCGCGGCGACTTCGCCGGTCCGGTGGTCGCCATCGTCTCCGCCCCCCTGTGGTCCCGCGACCGCCAGCGGATCCTGATCCCGCGCGGCACGCGCGCGCTCGGCCGGGCCGCGGCCGTGGGAGACTGGCAACAGGCCCGGCTCGCGGTCTCCTTCCACCGCCTGCTGTTCCCCGACGGGCGCTACATCCGCCTCGAGTTCGGGGCCCTGGACCAGGCCGGCGCGAGCGGCCTGCAGGACCGCGTCAACCGCCACTACCTCTCGACCATCGGCGCCGCCGGGGCCGTGGGCGTGATCTCCGGGCTGACCCTGCGGGGATCCCAGCCGTATGCCGGCGGCACCGACGGGGCGCGGGCCGGGGCCGGCATCGGCATGGGCCGCGCCGCCGAGACGATCCTCGAGCGGTACCTGAACCGGCTGCCGACAGTCACCATCCGCGCCGGACAGCGGCTGCGGATCATCTTCACGTCCGACGCGCTCGTGCCGCGGCCGGCGTTCCGATTGCATTCCGATTCCAGGAGGACACCATGACTCGATCCAGACCCAGACGGCGCCTGCTGGCGGCAGCGCTGGCAGCCCTGCTGCTGGCGGCCACCGCCACGGCGGGATTCCCCACCTTCGACGTGGCGGCCTTCGGCCAGCGCGTCCAGAAGGCGATCAACGACAATGCCCAGCTGGTGGGCATCACCTCGCTCGTGACCAACACCACGACCATGATCAGCACCCTGGACTCGCAGCTGGACCAGGCGTTCCAGTTCGCGGAGGGCCGCATCGGCGCCCTCTCGAACTGGGCCCAGATGTTTTCCGGGGCCGACGTGCTGGGGGCGCCGGCCCAGGTCCAGGGATGGATCAACCGCGCCGGCCAGGTGCGGGACCGCGCGGCGCAGCTGGCCGCGGGCTCGCTGGGCGCGCTGCCGACCGAGGCGGATGTCCGCGGCGCCTGGGCGGCGGCTCCGGTGACAACCCCGATCGGCACGCCCGTCGTGCCTCCGCCCGCGGAGACGCGGGCCGACCTCGGGGCCAGGCTGGCACGGGAGCGGGCCGCGGTCTTCGCCCGCCTCGACGCGATCACCAGCGCGAGAGCCGCGGCGGCCGCGCGCCACGCACAGCTGGCCGGCGACATCCGCGGACGGCTGGAGGGCATCGCCGCCGACCCGGTTGTGTCGGCCACCGCGCTGCAGCAGAAGCAGGTCAGCGTGGCCGCGGCACACGGCGACCTGCTGGCCGCGCACCTGCAGGTGGAGGCCCAGCAGGAGGAACTGGCGGTCGCGGAGGCGAGCGTCAAGCGCGAGGCCGCCGCCGCGTACCAGGCGGCGAAACTGAACGGAATCCGGGCGGCCTTCGACGGCACTGCCGCGATCATGGCGAGCTTCGACGACGCGGGGGCCGACGACGCGTTCAACCGGCCGCGGCTGCCGGTCTACTAGCGGAGCGGCGAGCAGCTGAGCGAGGCGGAGCAGCAGCATGCAGGTCGACCTGACACAGGCCCAGCAGATCCACTCGAACGATCCCGGGGCCATCAAGGCCATGCTGGACAGCCTGACCGAGGCCATGCTGGCCGACGTCGCGGGTCCCCTGCTGACCGCCGGCGAGAACATCTGGGAGGGCCTCGCGGCGGTCGTGATCGTCTGGACCGGCGTGCGGATCGCCCTGTCCGGAGGCGGATTCTCGGGCTGGGACATCGCCCGGCTGGTGACCGCGCTGATGGTGCCGCGGACGATCCTCTTTTACTACAGCACGCCGATGCCGCTCGGCGGGCAGACCTTGCCGCAGGCGATCGTGGGCATGGGGTCGTGGGTCGCCGACATGGTCACGCGCGACAGCTACTCGGCGACCTGGAGATGGCTGGGGGACTTCTGCACGCGGGCGCTCGCCGAAGCCTGGTCCGCGAGCACCGACTGGGGTGTGTTCTGGATCCTCAGCATCGGGGACATGGCCGGCAACCTGATCGCCGGCACCGTGCTGGCGGTGCTGGTGGTGTTCATGGCGATCGTGTCGCTGCTGCTGGTGGTGATCGGCTACGCCCAGGTCATCTGGGCCCAGTTCGCGATCGCGATCGCGGTGGCGCTGGGGCCGATCTTCGTCCCGTTCCTGCTCTTCGAGCCGCTGGCGTTCCTGTTCTGGGGATGGCTGCGGACGCTGCTCACGTACTCGCTGTACTCGGCGATCGCCGCCTGCGTCGTGCGGGTGTTCCTGGGCGCGGTGCGGGCGGCCAGCGACGGCATCTGGGAGTCGCTCACTCCCGACGTGGAGGCTCTCGGCGCGGGCCTGATGTGGATCGTCTCCTACCTCGTGCTCGCCCTGGCGGGGATCCTGGCGGCGTTCAAGATCCCCGAGCTGGCGTCCGCGCTCGTCTCCGGAAGCGTCAGCGGGGGCGGCATGCTGGGGGCGCTGGCTGCGGTGGCGACGGCCGGCAAGGCGGCCGTGATGGTCAAGGGCGGCGGGGCGCTGCGCAAGTGACCCGGGTTAGCGGGCCGGCGGGCAGGTAAGCGAATGGATCGCGGTTTCGACCCACGGGAGGGGGCGCAGGAAGCGCCGAGCCGTCGTGCCTCGACAGTGGTCCACGGTCGGAGGGTGCAGCTGCCGGAGAACCTTGACCGGTCCCCCAGTGCCTGGCGGCGGCTGGAGGACAAGGCGAGGCTGGAAGCGGAGGTTGCGGAGCGGGAGGAGCGGGAGAAAACCAGGCGGCCCGTCCGGAGGCGCCGGGTGGACGACCGGACCCGGACCGGCCACCGCAGGGACGTCGACCCGCGGCGCGAGCGCGTCAGCTTCGCCGCGCGCCAGGCGCGGACGCTGGAGGACCTCGGGATCTACCGCTGCGCGGCCGTGGCGGACATCGCCGACGAGCGCTTCGGGGGCCATCCCTACGCCGCCCGGCGGGGCATTGACCAGCTCAAGCGGCGCGGGCTGGTCGCGGAGTTCTCCGCACGGGGCCCCAAGGGAGGGGCCTTCAAGGTCGTGCATCTCACCCACGCCGGACGGCAAGAGGCAACGACCGGGCGGCGCGACACGCTGGATCCAGACCAGCGCTACTGGGGCGGCCGCGCCAAGGCGCGGGAGGCCTCCCACGAGGCCGGGGTCTACCGGGCCGGGCGGAAGGAATGCCGCCGGCTTGAGGGGGAAGGCGCAACCGTCACGCGGATCCGCTGCGACTCGGAACTCAAGTCGGCCGTCGCGAAAGCCGCGGAGAAGGCCCGGACCCGGTCCGGACGTGAGGCGGCCGAGCAGGTCAAGCGGGCCGCGGCGGCGGCGCTCGGAGTGCCGGTCGTCGACGGCAAGGTGACCTACCCGGACCTGCAGATCGAGTACCTCGACGCGGAGGACCGCGGTGGGCGGGTCAACGTCGAGGTCGCGACCGGGCACTACCGGGGAAAGGATATCTCCGCGAAGCTGGCGGCGGGATTCCGGATGCACGCCGCGGACGGCCGGGCGAAGCGCAAGATCGACCTGGCCCGACTGGAGGGCCACGGCGGAGGCGGCGGAGGCGGCCGCGGCGAAGGGGGGATGCTGGAGCTGTGATCGCACACCTGCGGGGCCGCGAGAAGGGCATCCAGGAACTCGGTTTCAAGCCCGAGGATGCCGAGTGGATCGCCCTGGTCGCGCTGCACAGCGGCGTGTTCCTGCGGTCCCAGTACGGGCGGTTCCACGGTGAGAACGGAAAGGCTGTCCGCAAGCGCTCCGAGCGCCTCGCGGGCGACCTGCTCCGGCGGGACCTCGCCGTGGAATCCGATGTGCCCGGTTTGGGCCGGGTCTGCCGACTGAAGTCCAGGACGGTCTATCGTGCTCTCGGCGCCGAGCACATCCGCCATCGCAGGGATGCAGCCCAGGCCACGGTGCTCCGGCGGCTGCTGTCCCTGGACTTTGTCCTCGGTGATCTCGAGTCGCCCTGGCTGCCCACCGAGCCCGAAAAAGTGGCGGCATTCGAGGCCGTGGGGGTTCCGCGGCGGGTGCTCCCGAAACGGATCTATGGGTCGAAAAAAAAGGGGCGGACAGAGCGGCCATTCGGCTGGAAAATGCCGGTCGCGTTCGGTGGTGCGCTAGCGCGGTTTGTCTTCGTTGACATCGGCGGCGAGACGCATGACGAACTGCTCTCCTGGGGTGCGGAGCACGCCCACCTGTGGTCCGTGCTTGGAGCACGTGGCATACCCGTCGAGGCCGCGGCGGTTTGTATGTCTGATCATCGATTGCGGGAATCCAAGCGCATTCTGACCAGGTGGACAGAGGGCGGGATCACAGTACCCGGGGTGGACATGAATGATGCCCAACTGGACGAGTTGAAGCGGGCCGAAGGGGCGTTGGCTTCGCTCGACGAGCCGGCGATGTTGCAGTGGGGTGGGTTGAACGGCACGATCAAGCGAGTCGCGGAGTTGCAGAGACGGAGGGATGCCGCAAGTCAGGAGGGCGCGCAGCGGATTCGTCTGGACGCGGTTCAGACGCACTCACTGCGATTGGGGTGGGCGGGGGCTGCCGAGTGCTAGCCGTGGTAGTCCAGAGTGTCGCGGGCCCATCAAGGGGTGGCGACAGATATCGCAGAGACCTTGCGACATCTGTGATTTCTGTAACGGCTTTTGAACCGCGGACTTCCATGAGGGCCAACGCCGTCTCGTGGCAGTCGACCGGGTTGGATCGTGGTAGGAGCGACCCCCCCTTTCGGGCCCTGTGGACTACCACGGGATCGTCGCTCTGCGACATGATCCCGCGTCCGGGGGTCGCTCCTACGAATTCATCCCTGCGGGAAGGCGGCCGCTGTGCCCCGGGGGCGTCGCGATGACGCCGCGGCTGCTGGCGTGGGTGGCCTTCGGCACGGTGGCCGCGCTGGCGCGGTGGCGCTTCTGGCCGTGGCCAGCAGCCGGCGAGGCGCCGGCGCTGGACCTGGTCGCGGTCTACGATCCGGCGCTGTACTGGGCGTTCTGGCTGTGGGCGTATGCCTGGCCGGTGGCGGCCGTCGGTGTCGTCGGCTCCCTTGCCCTGTCGGCCTGGGATGTGTGGGGCCCGCGGGGCGCGCCAGCCGTCGTCCGCGGGAAGCTGCCATCGTGGCCGCTGAGCGGGAACGAGCCCGAGCCCGCAGTCGTGGTCGGGGAGCAGCACCACCCGGTGAGTCCGGTCGAGGTCGAGCGGCCGACGTGGCTGACCGTGCCGGCTGCCGGGCTGTTCACCGGGACGGCCATATTCGGGGCCACCGGCAGCGGCAAGACAGCCGCCTGCATGCGGCCGTTCGTGGCTCAGCTTTTCAGCTGGCAGGCGGCCGATCCGGAGAAGCGGGCGGGCGGATTGGTGCTGGAGGTCAAGGGCGACTTCTGCCGGCAGGTCCGCGAGGTCCTCAAGGCCTGCGACCGGGAGGATGACTATGTCGAACTCGGCGTCGGCGGGCGGTGGCAATGGAACCCTCTCGACGCCCCCGAGGTCGATTCGTATTCGCTGGCCTACCAGCTCAGCTCGCTGCTGAACCAGCTGTTCGGCCGGGGCAAGGAGCCCTTCTGGCAGCAGGCGTCGACCAACCTGCTGCGCAACCTGGTCGAGCTGCATCGCATCCACGGCAGCGGCTGGGTGACGCTGCGGGACCTGTACCGGTGCGCGATCGACCGCGGGCTGCTGCAGGCCCGCCTGGTGCAGGCGCGCGCCGAGGTGCGCGAGGAGCCGGCCATGCGGGTCACGGTCCGGGCGGAGGACCTCACTGTGAATGCCGTGGCCTTGGACCGCTTCGGGCCCTGGGCCCGTGAGGGCGACCGGCTGTCCGCGCCCATGACGCGCGAACTGCTCGACGCCCTCGAGGAGGCCGGCATCGACGGAACCCGCGAGCGGCCCTCCAGGCCGCCCGTCGCCCCGGATGCGGAGGGCCGACTGGAGGCGGCGGAGCGCTGGCTCGAGCATGACTGGCGGCAGCTCGAGACCAAGCTGAGGACGTCGATCGTCGAGGGCGTCTCGTCGTTCCTGGGGATCTTCGACCAGCCCGACGTCGCACGCGTGTTCTGCCCGGGGCCGCCGGCTGTCGCCGCAGGGCCGCAGGGCGGCACGACGTTCAGTGGGGAGTTGCCCTCGCTGCTGCGGCCCCTGCGGCGGCTGCGCGAACTGATCGAGAACGGCACCGTGCTGTGCCTCAACATGCCGACCGGGACGAGCCCCGCGCTGGCCCGGGCGGTGGGCGTGATGCTCAAGGGGGCCTGGCTGCAGGCGGCGCTGCGGCGGCCAGCCGACATGGCCGCCGAGCCGGAGCGCTACTTCCGGCCGGCGGTCTTCGTCTGCGACGAGTACCAGTCGTTCGCGACGGTCGGGGAGGACGAGCCGGCCGGGGACGAGAAGGCCTTCCCCCTGACGCGGCAGTCGCGGGTGATCCCGATCGTGGCCACGCAGTCGGTCTCGTCGCTGAAGAGCGCGACGCGGGGGGATGCCTGGAAGACGCTGCTGCAGTCGTTCCGGACGCGGGTGTTCCTGACCTCGGCCGACGCCGACACCTCCAGGGCGGCGTCGGAGATGTGCGGGACGGTGGAGCGGCTCAAGGCCAGCTACAACTTCAGCGAGAACTCCTCGCAGGCGGGCGTCTCGTTGCTGAGCGGCAAGGCCGGGGGAGCGCGGGCGAGCGTGGGGGCCGGGCGGTCCTACCAGGCCCGCCGGGAGCCCCGGTTCCACCCGAACGACTTCGAGGCGCTGGGCACGTGCCAGGCGATCGTGATCCCGTTCGACGGCTACAACGCGATGCCGGCGCGGCGGGTGTATCTCAAGCCCTGGTTCCTGCCCCGGGACAAGCCGTACTGGCAGGCGGTCCGGGAGGGCGAACTCGGCGGGACGGGAGGACTCTGATGCAGATGGTTGCAGTTCGATTCGACGACCACGGGACTGCCCACGGCGGGAGGCCCTGATGCCGGCGCTGGACCGGGTTTTGTCCCTGCTTCCCGAAGTCGTGCGCAAGGCCTTCGAGGACGAGACCGTCAGCGAGCTCATGATCAACGGGCCCGGCAGGTACTTCGTCGAGCGCGGCGGCGGGCAGCCCGTCGAGGTCGAGGCCCCGGATCTGACTGCGGAAGACGTCTACGCCGCCGCGATCCATATCGCGCGGCCGCTCGGCCTGGAAGCCGGCGAGAAGGTCCCGATCGTCGACGCCCGGCTGGACGACGGCTCGCGCGTCGCCATCGCGCTGCCGCCCGTCGTCCAGTACGCAGCCATCACCATCCGCCGGTTCGGGCGGCGGCAGTTCAGCGCCGAGGACCTGATCGAGCAGGGGTCGCTCCCGCGGTCCGTCTACGAGGAGGCGGTCGAGCACCTCCGGGGGCGGCGCAACGTCCTGATCGCCGGTGGGACCGGAAGCGGCAAGACGACGCTGCTGCAGGCCCTCGCCGGCGTGATCCCCGACGACGAGCGGATCCTGGTGATCGAGGACACCACCGAGATCCAGCTGGAGGCGAAGAACCTGCTGCAGATGGAGGCTCGCGACCTGGCCGGGTCCGGCCTGTCCATCCGGGACCTGGTGAAGGCCTCGCTGCGGCACCGGCCGGACCGGCTGATTCTGGGGGAGGTCCGCGGCCCTGAGGCCGCCGACCTCATCCAGGCGCTAAACACCGGCCACGGGGGCTCGCTGTCCACGATCCATTCCAACGACGCCGAGAGCGCGCTGGTGCGGCTGGCGTCCTGCGCCCTGCAGGGCGGTGAGGGGATCTCCTGGCCGGTGCTGTGCATGCAGGTCGCCCAGGCGATCGACTTCGTGATCCACGTCGAGCGCCGCGACGGGCGGCGGGCGGTGTCGTCCGCTGTGCGGGTCCTCCGCGCGCAGGGGGACGGCTGGGAAACGCGGCGCTTCTGGCCGCTGGCGGGGAGATAATGAACGGCCATGCCGGATGACTTGCGCGCGCTTGAGCAATTTGCGGACGTCGTCGCGGAGAAGATCGTCGACCACAAGCGAGCGGCGGAGCTGCGCAGGATCGTCGCCGACCACCAGGTCTGGCTCCAGACGGACGGGGAGGACGGCCGTAAGGCGGACCTGCGGGGCCTCAACCTCGAGCGGCTGAACCTGTCGAATCTCAACCTTCGGGGTGCGGACTTGCGCGGGGCGCGGATGGCTGGGGCGCGGGTCGACGGCGCTGGCCTGGAGCAGGCCGACCTGCGCGGGGCGAACCTGACTGCGGTGCGAGGGCGTGAGACGCGGCTCAAGGGGGCCAACCTAGACGGATCGAGGCTGGTCGACGCGCGGCTCCGGGGGGCCGATCTGGAGAAGGCGACTCTCCGCGAGGCCGTGGCCCACGGAGCGCGCTTCACCGACGCGCGCATGGGGCAGGCCGATCTTTCGAACGCGGACCTGGGTGCGGCCGACTTCAGCGGGGCGGATGCGCGCGAGGCGGCGTTCGACGGGGCGCGGATGTACGGTGTCCGGGCCGTCGGGGCCGACTTCTCCGAGGCGCTGTTCCAGGAGAGCGGTGGACAGAGGGTCGACCTGCGCAAGGCGGACCTGCGCAGTGTTGTGCTTGAGGAGGCCTCGATGCGCGGTGCCAACCTCGGCGAGGCGGATCTAACAAACGCCCGGCTGTCGCGCGCAAGCGCGGCGGGAACCAATCTGCACCACGCCAACCTGGAGAACGCGGACATGCGCGAGATCCGGGCGCGGGGGGCGGTCCTGGCGGGCGCCGAGGCGCCGGAGCGGCGTGGGCCCGATCTGACCGGCGGGGACCTGCGCGAGTCCAACTTGGCCGGCAGTCGGCTGGGCGGCGCTCGGATGGAAGGGGTGAAGCTGGAGGGGGCCAGCCGGGAGGGGGCGAAACTGCCGCCATCCGTGAAACTTCCGGAGAGAGACCGGACGCTACCGGGCCTGGAGCGCTAGCGGGCCGACCGCGGGGGTCCCATCGCGCGGACCCTGGCCTCGGTCTCCTCGGCGCGGGCCCCGCGGCCGGCGATGCTCTCCCACTGGACCGTCTTCTGGCCGTTCACCCTGGTGCGGAGCTGCCTGTCGCGGCCAAGCAGGTTGCCCTCGGCATCGTAGACCTCGACCTCGGCGAGGCGCTTGCCCAGCGGGGCGTACCGGCCACCGTGAAGCATCGTTGTTGCCGTGCCGAGGGCAACGAGGTGGTCGCAGTGGAACTCGCCCGCGGCATCCTCCTGGCCGTCGACGAGGATCCGGTAGCGGACCAGCGGCTGGCTCTTGTCGGCGTCGAACTCCGGATCCAACATGGCAGGGTTCCGGAGCAGGCCCGGGTAGGGGTGGGTGAGGTGCTCTTTCCGGTCTCGTCCGAACATCGCGTCTCCAGTGACCGTTCGGACGTTCCCCAGGGGATCTGGGTTACGTCTGCGGGGTGTGAAGGCGGGGCAAGGCCCGCGACACGGCCCTTTTGGGGGTGCCACGGTGCGGCCGGGCTTCCGCGACGCCGTTATACTGCACTCGTGACGCTGTTCGAAGGTCCCCAGGCGGCCGAAACCGGCAGTGAGCCGCGCCCGTCATATCCACCATGCTGAGATTGTTGCGCAGAGGCGCCGTCGTGGGTGTGCTCCTGATGGGGTACGGGGCCTACCGGTACCACTTCGTCCTGCCGCGGGGCGAGGACGGCAAGCCGATCGTGCCCGCGGTGGAGGCCTTCCCGGAGCGGCCGCGGTTCGAGTACGACCACGCGGAGGAGTTGCGCCGCCAGGCCGAGATCAACGCGGCTCGCCGGGCTTCCTCGGAAGCGCGTCTCGAGCGGCTGGCCGCGAAGGGCATGTCCGACGAGGACCTCGCGATCGAGCGCGAGGCGGTTGAGCGGAGCCTGGCGGAGACGGAGGCGGCGTGGCGCCAACTGCGAGCGAGAACCCATCGCGAGCGGTGGGGGGAGGCCGCCCCTGAGCCGGAGCCTGAGCCCGGTCCGGTCGAGAGCAAGCGGGCCAGCATCCAGCGGAACCGGGAGAAGCGCGCGGCCAGCTGGGGGCGCTGGCTGGCCTCGTTCGAGGGGGGCGACCCGGAACGGCTCGCCCAGGAGCGGGCCTGGATCGAGCGTCGCGAGGCTGAGGATCGTGTCCGCGAGGATCGCGAACTGGCCGAACTCGAGGCGACCATGCACCGTCGGGCCGGCGTTGCCGGTGACGGCGGCGAGGACGCGCGTGAGTGACCGGCTGCTCTGCCGCGGGTGTGGCGTAGCCGTTCCTGTGCCCGAGGCCCGCTTTGTCGGCCAGGCCATCCTGTGCGCGGATTGCGAGAAGGTGTTAGCACCCTGCCCGATGGACGATTGCAGTGGACGGCTGATGGAAATCTCAGCGGGGCCGGCAGCCGGGGAATTTCAGTGTCAGGAGTGCAGTCGCGCCTATAACCCGAGCGAGATCCCGGGACCGAATGTCATCCAGTTCCCCGGTTCCGGTGTACGCTCCGCGCCATGACGGCCCGGATCGTTCCCTCCGGTGCCCTCGGGCTGGCGCTCCGAGAATAGACCCTGAGATTCCAGTTTCTGCCGCCGGAGCCGGTCTCAAGGGGGATCGCACAGCGTCCGATAGCCGCAATTGTCGGACACGGATGAGGGCGGTTCGCGGGAGGCCTCCCGTCGCCTTACCAGTGTGCGGAACTGGACCTCGCAGAAATCGCTGGCAATCAACTCCGTCAACCGTTCGGTGCCGGCCGTCAACGAACCGTCAACGAACCAGCCTACTCAACGGAAAAGCGGTAAATGTCGAATCGGCGATCACACGAGGATCCGATCCGGAGTCGTGCTGCCAGTTGCTGGCCAGTTGGAGAAGCAAGACTAAGGCGAATCGTTCCAGTCGTCGAAATCATATACGCACATCAGCGCGATTCTGTCCTGCTCCCCGAGTCGCGTCGTAAGAGTGAAGAGGTCGCGTTGGGAGAGCAGGCTTTCTTCCGTGACAACCATGTACGGGGTGATGTCGGCGTGTCGGCTCACAAACGGCAATTGGGACACTGTGTTGGGATCCGCGTCTGTCTGGCCGTGTATCGCCGCGGACAGCGCTAGGGCCAGCGGAACTTCCCATGCCTCGCCAACACCCGGCATGTAGTGGTAGCTCATGATGTTACCTGAAACCGGAACGTGTGCGAGGCCGATCGCGTGCCCTAGTTCGTGGAGGATAGTCACGAAGGTGGAGTTGACCAAGGTATAGACTCCGTGCTCGGCGTCAACGGGGAAGAGCAACTCGGTGAGAGCCAAGTTGTTTCCGTACAGGTCCTCGTGGGTCGTATTGATGTAGATGTCCGACTCCACCATCCGTTGATCCCTGTCCGTTCGCAAGTAGGCGAAGCTGTAAACCGCGTTGGAATCACCGCCACCCTTGAAATAGATCACGGACTGGCCGTCCCCAAGATTCGCCTTGTATTCCGGTTCGGGGTTGCTCCAGAACTGTTCGCTGAGGGTGTAGGTGCGCGGCTGGATCAACGTGTCAAGCTGGATGACGTCCGTCCGGGAAAAGCCCCTGAGCGCAGTGTTCCACAAGCTGACAGCGGATTCGATCAGCGGCCTGTAGTCGAAAGCGCCCTCGCCGAGATAGAGCCGCAACGGCTTCTCCCATCCCGAATGTGAGTACTGGGAACAGAAGCCGCTATCTTGGACGCTGAATTTCCGCGGTTCCGGAACGCCGAAAGCCGCCGCGTCAAGCGGTGCGACTCTCCAGCCCCCGCACTTGCCTGGTTCCCTCAGGATGGGGACCTGCGCAGCCGCAGTGCTTCCGGCAAGGGCGAGGGCGGCCAAGGTCAGGACGCTGGGCCACTGGGCGATGGTGCACATCGTGACCCGGACATGGTATCAGATTGCACGATTTTGCCAGAGATTCGCGAAGGCCCCCTGCAGTCTTCGGCGCCGTCCACTGTAGCGAGCTTTCGGACTGGAGAGCCGTACCTTGCCGTTGACCTAGAGCCGATGCTCGGCGAGAGGGGATATCGGATACGCGCCGCGAGTGCCGGTCTCAGACGTGTTCTGCCGTGCGGGCCGGGCGAAGTCCTCCAATCCGAGCGACCTCAAGTCTCTCGACCTTGGTGTACAATCCGCGGCATGACGACCCGGATCCTTCCAGCACTTGCGTTCGGTCTCGCCCTGGGCCCGGCCAGTGCTTGGGCGCAAGCACCGGGTGACCAAGACTACGAGCCCGATTCGGACAGAGTCGAGGAGTACGAGCGGCTCGGCGAGGCGGCGGGCTCCGACTATGACCTCGGCGACGGGGCCTTCGAAGACGCCGCGGACCAGGCGGCGGCCAACGCGCCGGAGGCAACCCCTCCCAGCGTCGCCGAGGTCGAGCAGTTCCGCGCGGGGCTCGAGGCCCACTGGGGCGGAAACCTGCCCGCCCTGTGGGCGTACCTCAACCGGATCGACCCGGCCGGCGGGAGCAATCCGGAACCGCCCGGGGAGGGCGAGGCGCCCTACTGGGAGCCCGACGACGACTACGACCAGGTCGGCAACCTGATCGAGTCGGCCGAGGAGGAGCGCGAGTGGTGGCGCCAGAGGGTGGAGCAGAAGCTCGCCCAGATCGCCGGCCAGTAGCGGCACTGCGGGTCTGGACTCGCGGCCGCGTCCGTCGTACCCTCGCGGCTTGAGGCCGGGAGACTACATCCGATCGCTGTTCGGGGAGCGGGACCGCGTCTCGCTGGTCGCCATTCCGCGTGCCGCCGAGGGCGGGGACGTCGTGCAGAAGGTCTACTCGGCCGAGATCGCCGCGGCCGACCGCACGCAGGCCTGGCTGCGCCACCTGAACGCGAACCGGCACGACCTGTTCCTTGGAGTGAATCCGATCCGGCCGGGAGCCTGGGGGCGGACGAAGAGAGCGATTGGCGACGTCATGCGGGTGTACCTCGACATCGACGAGGACGGCGAACGGGCGCTGGCGCGGATCCTGTCGGATTCGAGGGCGGGCGGGCTCCCGGCCCCGACGCACGTCGTGCGCTCCTCGCCGGGGCGGTTCCAGGTGCTGTGGAGCGTGCCGCGGGGCGCGCTCGACCACGACCGCGCCGAGGCCCTCACGAAGGGCCTCGCCATCCGCTACGGCGCCGACACCCAGGTCATCGACGTGGCCCGGGTCCTGCGCATCCCGGGCTACCGCAACTGGAAGCGCGGGGGCGTGCCGTGCGCGCTGGTCGCCTCCACCGGCCGCGTCGCGCAGGTTGCCGAATTCCCGGCCGACCTGCCTGCGGCCGCTGCGGCGGCCTCGAAGCCAGCCGGGGCGCTGGCGCCGGGACCGTCCGCCGGGGGCGACAACTCGCCCAGCGGGCGGGACTGGGCCTGGGTGCGGGGCGAGTTGCGCGCGGCGCGCGATCCGGAGGCCCTGGTCGCCGCGCTGGCCGCCCGCAGGGATGACAAGCCGAAACCGCTGGCCTACGCTCGGAGGACGGTTGACCGGGCGGTCGAGTCGCTGCGGGCCGAGCGCGAAAGGCGCTCCTGGCGGTCCCGCTGACGTCGCGCCTCCCGGGGAAGGAGAGCGATGCAACACAGACAATCGAATCGCAGGCGGGGCCGGGGGGCTCCAGCGGTGCCGGGGCCTCCGGAGCCGGCGTTCGTCGAGCTGGATCCGGAGGAGGCCGCCGAGTACGGGGCGTTCCGCGACGACGTCGAGCTCGAGGACGTGCTCGAGGCCGGGGACCTGCCTGATGCCGGGGCCGGGAGGGCTGGCTATGGCGCATAGGGCGAGACGGGGCGGCCGGGTCCGCTCGGCAGGGAGCACCGTCGACCGCCTGCGGCGGATCGACGAGTACTACCGGGAGGTCGCCGACGGGCTGGTCGCGCAGATCGAGAAGGGCACCGCGCCCTGGACCCAGGCCTGGCAGCCGGGCGAGAAGGCCCTGCCGGCGAACGTGCAGACGGGCAAGGCCTACCGCGGGGGCAATTCGGTGTGGCTGCTGTCGGTCGCCGAGCGGCGGGGCTACACGGACGAGCGCTGGGGCACCTACAAGCAGGTCCGGGGACTGGACGGCCAGGTGCGCAAGGGCGAGAAGGGCACGCGCATCCTGTACTGGCACTTCGAGGACCGCCGCGTCGCCAGGGACGGCAGCGGCCGGACGGTCATGGACGAGCGGGGCAAGCCGGTGTACGAGTCGCGGTCCCTGCAGTCGCCGCGGGTGTACACCTACACCGTGTTCAACGCGGAGCAGTGCGACGGACTTCCGAAGCGCGAGGGGCGGGCCGCGGCCTCAACGTGGGAAGGCCACCGCGAGGCCGACCGGGTCCTGGAGCGCTCCGGGGCGCGCATCGAGCATTCCGGCGAGGACCGGGCGTTCTACGACATCCGCGGCGACCGCATCGTCCTGCCGTACAAGGAACGGTTCCCCGAGAGGGCCGGGTATTACCAGTCCGCGCTGCACGAGCTGGGCCACTGGACCGGGCACGCCAGCCGGCTGAACCGCGCCACGCTGCAGGAAGGCATCGTCGAGGGGCCCTACTCGAAGCAGTACGCCCGCGAGGAGCTGCGGGCCGAGATCAGTTCGATGATGACCGGGGACCGGCTCAACCTGGGATACGACCCCGCGCGGAACGCGTCCTACGTGGGTCACTGGATCCAGGCGCTGCGGGACGACTCGCGCGAGATCTACCGGGCGGCCAGGGATGCCCAGGGCATCAGCGACTACCTGCTGGAGCCCGCCCGCGAGCGCGAGACGGACCATGAGGCGGAAGAGCGGTCGGCCGCGCCGGCGAAGGCGCTCGAGCCGGCGGCGCGTCCGGAGCCGGCTCCGGAACTGCCGCCGCCCGCGATCCTGCCGCTGGGCGGCGCGGATCCGGGAGACCAGTACCGGCTGTTCCAGCGACGGCGCGAGGACGAGCGTTCCGGGCCCTCGCGATAGGAGGGGTCGGGAAGCCATGGGCGGGCTCGTGACGGACATGCAGCTGTGGGCGATCGGGGTGGCGTTTGCGCTGGGGCTCCTGGCGGGCCTGCGGCTTGCGGGGCGGAGCGGGGGATAGCGATGGCGGCCCGGACCTCGATTGAGTGGAGCGACGCCACGTGGAACGTCATCACCGGCTGCAGCAGGGTCTCCCGGGGCTGCGGTGCGGTCGATGGCGGCGGCTGCTACGCCGAGCGCTGGGCGGCCACGCGGTTGCGGAACCACCCGTCCCGCGTGGGGCTGACCGACGAGCACGGCCGCTGGACCGGGGAGGTGCGCTTCAACAGCCAGTGGCTCGACCAGCCGCTGCGCTGGCAGCGGCCGCGGCGGATCTTCGTGTGCGCGCACGGCGACCTCTTCCACGAGTCCGTTCCGGATGCGTGGATCGACCAGGTCTTCGCGGCGATGGCGCTCTCCCCGCGCCACGTCTTCCAGGTCCTGACCAAGCGTGCGGCGAGGATGCGGTCCTACCTGCACCAGCGTGGCCGTTCGAGCGGGCCGATTGTCGATGCCATCTGCACCAAGTTCGGGCCGCCTGGAGCACGGGGCATGGCCGCGCCTCCGGTGCTCCCGCTGCCCAACGTCTGGCTCGGCACGAGCGTCGAGGATCAGTGGACCGCCAATGAGCGGATCCCGGCCCTGCTGGAAGCGCCCGCGGCCGTCCGCTGGATCTCGGCCGAGCCGCTGCTTGGGCCTCTCGACCTGCAGGACCTGCGGCCCCACCCGGGCGAGGCGCAAGTCCGTTACGACGCGTTGCGCGGCATCCACTCCTACGGCTTGGACTGCTCGGGCTGCCGGCCCCGGCTCGACTGGGTCGTCGCCGGCGGCGAGTCCGGACCGCGTGCCCGGCCGATGGATCCGGACTGGGCGCGATCGCTGCGCGACCAGTGCCAGGTCGCAGGCGTGCCCTTCTTCTTCAAGCAGTGGGGCGGCGCGGCGGCCAAGGCCGGCGGCCGGGTCCTCGACGGCAGCACCTGGGACCAGCTGCCGGCCGGTCCCGGCGCATTGCGGCCCGGGGGCAGCGTCACGAGTGCGGTATAAGCCCCTTCCCCCGTCGTGGCAGTCGTAGCGATCTTTCCGGACCGTTCGTACAGCTGGCGCTGCGAGGATTGCGGCAGCGTGCACAAGGAGCAGCCTCACCGCGGGCCGCGCAAGCGGGTTTGCAAGCGCTGCCAGAACCTCCGCTATCTCGCGGGGCGGTCTCCCGCCCAGGTCGAGTTCGACCGCGGTGACGCGGCCCGACGCAGCCGGGAGTACCGGTCGCGGGGGCGGCGCACCCGCTGGGGGCGTGGTAGGTCAGTCGGCGGAGCCGCCCGGGCCCCATTCCGCGGCGCGGTCCCGCCGCAGGGCGGCGGCCAGGTCCCGGTCGTGCGCGGCCCCGTCCTCGCGCAGGCCGCGGTCGATATGCTCCACCTTCCGGCCGAGGTCTCCCAGGCCGGCCTTGCGGGCCGCCCAGTGGAGCAGGGCGAAGACGCTGGCCAGGGCCGTCAGCGTCGGGGCGGCGATCGCCCAGCCGTGGTCACTGAGAATCAGCCGCCAGTAGCCGGACAGGTAGTCCAGCCGGTCCAGCAGCAGGATGGCCGAGACGCCCGCGATCACGAGCGTCAGCCCGGTGGCCACCTGCCAGGGAACCACGGCCCTACTCCCCCGAGGAGACCGCCCGGTCCGCGGCGTAGTAGGTGATCGTCAGGCCGATCGGGTTGGTCGTCAGTTCGTAGGGGTCCACGTCGCGGAAGACGAACTGCATGTTCGTCGTCCAGCGCTCCCGGCCGACCTCCCGCGCGTTCAGGCGGCGCACGACGTCGTAGTCGGCCACCGCCTCGTGGGGCTCCTCCGGACGCGCGAGCACGCGCAGCACGAGGTTCTCCACGGCGCGCTCCTCGCGGACCAGGCCTGCCGAGAACTCCGCAATCTCCTCCTGGTGGGCTTCCGCGGACGCGGCGGCCAGGGTGCGTTCCAGGAACGCCAGCGAGTGTGGCCAGCGCTCGGTGACCGTCGCGAAACGGCGCGAGTAGTGGTCGCTGACGAACTGCCGCAGGAAGTACTTCGTGGAGGGGTGCAGGGGGTCGTTCTGCCAGGTCAGCGCGTCATAGTCGAGTGCCTCGGCCCGGCCGACCTCGTCGACGCGCACGAACACCGGCTGCAGGGTCCGGCTGGCCGAGCGGCACCAGCCCGTCGACAGCGCCAGCAGCAGGACCAGCAGGGCTCCGGTGACCACCCGGAGGTAGCTGGCGTTGCGGCGCTCGGACTCCCAGATCTCGGCGAAGTCGCCGGCAGGATCGCTGCCGCGCTTGGGTCCGTCCACGTCGCTAGCATACAGCAGGCCCTGCCGGCGAGGGTCAACTGGAGGCCAGCAAACCATGCTGGCCGCGGGCGGCTAGATGGACCGCATCGCCTTGCCGGGCTGAAAGCGAACCGTGGTTCTGCTCGGGATCTGCACGACCTCGCCGGTTCTGGGGTTGCGGCCGATGCGGGTCTTGCGCGTGCGTACTTCAAACACTCCGAACCCACGAAGCTCGATCCGCTCGCCCCGCTCCAGAGCGGACTTCATTGTCTTGAGAATCGTCTCGACCGCAGTCTTTGACTGCAGCCGACTGAGACCCGAGCGATTGATCACTCGCCTGACGATCTCTCGCTTGATCATTCGATGCGGCCGGGTGGCAACCGGGGTTCCTATTGTAAAGCGCTGGTGGGTGAGGTGTCCACGTGTCGGGGCGATCAGGTCAGCTGGCGTCCCCGGGCGGGACCAGTTCACCGCTGGAGGCCATCGGACGGGCCTGGACGCCGACCTCGCGGTCGGCACTCGCCGCCAGCAGGACGGTGGCGTCCCGCCGGCAGAGCTCGACCTGGCGGTCCATGTCGGAGCCGTAGGCCCGCTGGGCCGCGAAGGCGGCGCGGGCCAGTTGGCGCTCGTGGCGCTCGCCCAGCTTGGCCGACTGCAGCGCGTGCTTGCGCTCGAGGGCCTCGGTCCACTCGGCCCAGGTCCCGGGATCGCCCTTGAGGGCGGCCTTGGCCGTCCGGATCCCGCCGCTGCCGGCCGAGCGCAGGCGCAGCCACCACCACAGCCGGCGCAGGCGCAGGGGGATTCTCGAGGGCGCGCCCTCCAGGGCGGCCTGCAGTCCGGTCTTGCGGGCCTTCTGGCGGGCGAGCACCCGGCGCCACTGGCGGGTCTGCTCGGTCTCGGTCGCCGCGAACGAGGTCTCGAGGCGCAGGCGGAGGACCTCCCAGCTGGCCTCCTCGCGGGCTCGCCACAGGCGGGCGGTGGTCTCCTCGGCGTCGTCCTGGCCGTCCGCCCCGGGCGTCCACTGGTAGCGCAGCACGCCCGCGGCCTCGAGGGCGCGGCGGCGGCGGTTCGCGCGCACATCCGTCAACGCGGATCCTCCGCGGGCGGGAGCTGGGACCGGGCGGGCACGCCACGGCTGATCGTAGCACCGGCGATCGCGGCCGCTGCCGGACGAGTCGGCCGGATCCGGGGCGGAGCGGATCCGTCTCCCGCCATACCGCACTCGTGACGCTGCGGCCTTGTGGCGGCGCCGGATCCGGTCTAGCGTGGTGGCATGGCACGCACCATCAACCAGGCAACCCTTCTGGGGCATCTCGGCGGGGACGCCGAATTCAGGCACCTGCCGAGCGGGGAGGCGGTGGCCAGTCTGCGGCTGGCCACCTCGCGCAGCTACCGCCGCGACGACGGCGAGTGGGCCGAGGAGACCGACTGGCACGACGTCGTCGTGTGGAAGGCGGACCGGCTCGAGAAGCACCGGGAGCGGCTGCAGAAGGGCGACCCCGTCCACGTTACGGGGCGCCTGCGGACGCGCAGGTGGGAGGACCGCGACGGCCACAAGCGCCAGCGGACCGAGGTGTCCTGTTTCGCCGGGGACGTGATCCTGCTGGCCCCGGCTGCCGGCGAGTCCCGTGCGGATGCCGCGGCGGAGGGGTCCGCCGATGATTCCCAGCCTCCGGAAGGCGGCGATGACGACGTCCCGTACTAGATCCGATCCCGGTGTGGTCGCGAGCGCCCTGGTGCTGGTCGCCGTCTGTATCCTCGTGGCGGGGATCATCGTCTATGCCGGTGACCTCGCGCGGGGGACCTGCGCCGCGGCCTGCGCCTGCGGGGAGGCCGGCCGGTGAGGGATACCGAGGTCTCGATCGGCGGGCGGCGTATGGTCGCTCTGCGGGAGTCGGTGCTGATTCCCGCCGACCTCGAGATCACTGCGACCGCCGGAGAACACTACCGCGACGTCTCGCAGTTCCTAGCAAGGCGGGTCGAGCAGGGCCAGGCTCCGTGGACGATTCGGCGGGCCGAGAGCTACGCGCTGCCCGAGGACCTCTCCGGACGGCCGTACCAGGGGCCGGCCGCTGTCTGGCTCGCCGCCGTGGCTGACCGGCACGGCTACGCCGACCCCCGCTGGGGCACGCGGGAGGGGGTCGAGGAAGAGGGCGGCCGGGTCCGCGCCGGCGAGGAGCCTGCTTCCGCGCTGCATTGGCGCTTCGCCGGCGCCGACCCGCGCACTGGGGAGCGTTGGGGGACACGGGTGTTCCGCTTTCCCGTCTACAACGCCGAGCAGTGCGAGGGCCTGCCGGCACTCGACCGGGGCGGCACGACCTGGTACCACCATCCCTCCCCCTCGAGGATCCTGGCCGTTCCCGAAATCGAGGTTTCGGGCACCGGCGCGGCGCGCTACGACCTCGGCCGGGACCGCATCGAGCTGCCCGCTCCGGAGGCCTTCGGGGACCGCCAGGCCTACTACCGCACGGCCATTCACGAGGTTGGCCACTGGACGGGCCATCCCTCCCGGCTGGACCGGCCCACCTTGGCGGCCGGCATCGGGCAGGGCCTGGGCTCGCGCGAGTACGCCCGCGAGGAGCTACGGGCCGAGCTGCACTCCTACCTGACCGGAGCCCGGCTCGGCATCGGCCACGACCCGGAGCGGCACGCGCGGTTCGCGGCGGAATGGGCGCAGGCGCTGCGGGCCGATCCCCGCGAGGTCTACCGGGCCGCCCACAGCGCCGAACGGATGTCGCGCTACGTCACGGCACGTATGCCGGAGATGGAGCCCTCCCGGCCGGAGGCCTCCGGCGGGCGGGTCGAGGAGCGGGCGCATCTGCTGCCGGAGCCGGAACGGGGGCGCTGATATGCTGGAAGCGATGCCGACGCAAGCCGAGTACGACGCCATGTCCGACAGCGAGCTTCTGGAGCGGGCGAACCGGTTCGAGCGCGATGCCGACGGGATTGTGCGGACGCCCGAGTTGCTCGCGGAGTTCGAGCACTTCACCGAGCAGGACGCCGAGGAGTGGGGCGCCATGGAGGACCCTGCCGCCGAGGCGGAGTTCGAGCGCCTCGTCCGGGCCAAGGCACGGCAGGCCTCCGCCGCCTGACGGCGACAGGTCCCTGCAGCGCGCGGGGCTGGCCCGCTCGATCGACTGCCGGCTAACGCCAACGCGGCCAGGCGCTCCGGAACCGCTGCCCGGGCAGCTGCGCGTCCGGACCGTGGCGCGCAATCTGGTTTACTGCTGGATCATCGGGCGCCATTCCCGTAGACGGCTTGGGCCGGCCCGGAGGTCGCGCGGCGGCTCGAAAACCCGTCTATGGGGCTCCCAGCGACGCGGCTCCGCGCGAAAAGCGCCGTTCCTGGCGTTCGGGGCCGGACGCGGCCCAGTCCACCGGAAACCGCCAGAACTCCAATCCGGCCCGTTTCCGCGGCGTGGCCGGAGGCCGGCGCGGCGCTCTCTCCCTGCAGCGCAGCTGCGGCTCTTGTGGGAGCCATCGTCCTGCCGTAGCGTTGAGGGATGGCTGGCACGCTCCATGCGACGCACCGCGCCGAGGCCCGGGCGCTCTCGGCGGGTCCCTCCCCGCTGCCGGCGGTTGCCGTGGGGGCGATCCTGCTAGCCGAGGGCTACGCCAGCCTGGCGACCGAGATCCTGGCGCTGCGCCGGATGGTGCCCTTCGCCGGCAGCGCCGTGTCGGTCACGGCCCTGCTGCTGGCGGTCTACCTGGCGGCGCTGGCGGGCGGCTACCGGCGCGGGGGGCGGCTGGCCCGCTCCGGGGACCCCCGGCCGCGCCTGGCGCTGCGGCTGGCTGCCGCGGCGGCGTTGGCCGCCTTCTGGCTGAGCGACGCCGGAACGCTGCTGGCGTTCGGGCTGCCCGTTCCGGAGCTGGCCCGGGTCGCGGTGTACTCGCTCGTCGGCATCGCGCCGATCGGCTGGCTGCTGGCCGAATGCGTGCTGCTGGCCCACGCCTGCGCACGGGGCGTCGACCCGTCCCGGACGGCCGGGGGCGTGTTCGCGGTCTCCACCGTCGGCAACGTGGGCGGGGCGCTGCTGACGACATTCGTGCTGCTGCGGTTCCTGGGCACGGCCGCGGCGACCATCGTCCTGGTCGCTGCGCTGTGCCTGGCCGCCCTCGCCGCGCACCGCCGCAGCGTGCCGGCCTCGGTCTTGTTCGCCGTCACGCTCTTTCCCGGCCTGGACCTGTGGATCGAGGCCACCGAGTACGTCGAGCGGAACGCCTACGCCGACTACCGCATT
>CATOTH010000006.1 GCA_951813065.1 uncultured Bryobacterales bacterium
CCACTGGGCTATCGCCAGCCCATCGGCTGCCACCTGCGCTACTTCCTCGAAGACCGTCAGCAACGCCTGCTGGGCTGCCTGCTGTACGATTTCGCCGCCCGCTACCTGCCGGTGCGGGACCGCTGGATCGGCTGGCAGGACCAGCCCCGCCGGCCGCTGGAGCGGATTGTGCGGCAAGCCCGTTTTTTGCTGTTTCCCTGGGTCCGCGTGAAATGCTTGGCCTCGAAGGCGCTGGGCCTGAGCTTGCGCCAGCTGGCCGCGGACTGGCAGCGGATCCATGCAGTGCTGCCCGTGCTGGTCGAAACGTATGTCAGCGACCAGCACAAGGGAACCTGCTACCGCGCCTCGAACTGGCACTACCTGGGACAGACCCAGGCGCGCGGGGCCTGGGGCACGGCGCCGGCGAAGACGCCCAAGGCGGTCTTTGTGTATCCGCTGCAGCGGGACTGGCAGACGGTCCTGCTCGCACCAACACGCCCTGCGCGCTCGCGCTAGATGCCCGCCTCCGCGGGCATCCCGAACATCGGCTCAGCCGACCTCCGCCTTGAGATCTGAACGCATCCGTTGCAGGTTCGCCAGCTGCGCTTGCAGCTTGGCCTGCCGTTCCCGCGCAGCCTGCATGTCGGACTGTGCGGCGTCGAGTGCGCGTTGGAGTTGCTCACAGTGAGCGCACGTGGGCCGCCCCCCGACTGGCTGTCCTTGCTTGCTGGATTTCGTCCTGCCCACAACGACCGAGCTGACCGCCCGGTCCTACGATGGCAAGGTTGCCGAGGCCAAGTCAAGGTCAAGTGCTCCGCCGATATTCTGCTTGCCCATCGAGCCTTGCCCGACGCCATCCACCCGCTCTACCGACGCCGACCGTGTGCTCCTCCGGCTGCCCCGGAACTCTTTTGCCTCAGCGTTGAACTCGCCGACGAAATCCGGTGCGCATGTCTCTGTGCTACTCCCGTGGTTCTGCGGCAGAGCCTAACTGTAGCGCCCCGAAACCTGAATGCTTACCCTTGCGCAATCGTTGGGCAATCGTGCCGAGCATCGCCTTGACCTCGTTCGCGCCGACCATGAACGAGTATGGCGAGCGCCGAACGGGTTGTCCAGTCACACGTTTTCCATATCGCAATCAATAGGATAACGACCACCGCAATGGAACCGTCCAGCCGATGAACACAAGAAATGGTCCTGGGCTCAAGGTCGATTCATGGTCTCCATGGCATAGAAAATGACCTGCTGTTTCAACCTCACTGTAGGTGAGTTCAAGCGACAGCGGGCAATATCCTCCAGATATCGTGAAACAAGGCATTTCCGGCCGATCGACGCAGAATTTATGCAACGCTAGGGATTACTCTATCGCGGGCCCCGATTCGGGCGATGGATAAGGAATTTGGGGAGGATCAAACGCGCCGCATGTGAGACCGACCGCAGTGGCGCTAGAGAGACCTGTTCTCGGGGCGGCCCGATTGGTTCATCCAAGTTAGGTACTCCTTTCCATAAACTGTGAGGGAGCATCTATCTTCGTTAATGTGTCCAATCCCTTCAACCATAGCCTTCTCGAATCCCCCACCATCCACGCCCACGCGACGCCCCGCTCGATCACGCTGGCCTCCCGCGCCGACCGGATTCGGAAGCGCCCGCCCTCCCCTCCGTTCGAGCTCTAGCGACCTCCGCCTGAAGCTTACTCGGGCCCAGGGTCCTCAGCACCGCCACCAGAGCCATTCGCACCCGAGCCCGTCCGAGGGTCCGAGCCAAATCGAAGCGTCAGGCCAAAGAAAAGGTTGGCACGCCAGGCTTTGCTTGCCAGCTGGTCCGAGTCAATACTACCGAAGACGGGGTCACCCACAGCGTACTTGCTGGCTAGCACTTTCTGCTGATAGAACGCAACGCCAAGCGCGAATCCGATGTTCTGGTGGAAACGAATGCTATACCCGCCGAATACCGATGGATTCGCGGTTCCTGCTGACAACGCAACGCCCAATCCCGCCGTGGGCCCATGTTGGATCGGCTGGGACTTTTGGCCATGGGGCAACCATGTCCAAAACACGGCTGGGAGCGATGTAAGAGAGTTTTCCGCGTGTGTGCCCTCTGTAATCTCGTTCTGAACGCTTTCCGCCCCTGGAGAATCCTCGGACCCCGGAGCTCCGCCGGACCCGTCTGGGGCGGTAGCGGGATTCGGCGGTTTCGCGAAGTACTCCTTGTCGCGATTGGGAGCGCGGGTGGGGAACCGGTTTCGCTGTGCGGCCTAGATGAATCGAAACTGTGTGGATCTGTATTGCCGCCCAGTCACAGACCCTTTACCTACCCATGGGACTGAGGACCCAGCGCACCCGTAGTGACCCACTTTGGGTGCTATAGCTGCCACGAGGTTGCCGAAAAAGTTGCTAGACTATGAACACTCGAAAGGTGGTTTGCTGAATGACTCGCGTTCCCTCTTCGACCATGCAAGAATTTGCTAAGTTCTGTGCTGGCAATCTCATTGCTACCACCGTTGTGGCTACAGTATTGGCTGCTGTGCTTGGAAACCGTGTGTGGTGGTGGGCAGTTTGTATTACCGTCACAGTCTGCGGGCTTGAGGCGCGGCGATTGCTGCGAAGCAAGAACAGTGGCGGGAGTTCTTCTGAGAATTCCAGGGAGAAAGGCGCAGCATAGCCCAGACACGGAATTGCCCCGCGGTAGGCCTTGCCGGTCAGCATGTTGGCAGGCAGGGCCTTTTCGCCCGGCTACCAGGCTTGGGTCTAGCGGTAGTTTACGGGGTTTCGTCGCTGTCGTGGGGGTGGGGCCCGCGAAGTGATTCCATCCACAGCAATTACCAGTCGGCGCTCCAGCCTCTTTTGTATTACCCTATATGGCATCCATCGTCGGCAAGAAAAAGGGCAACCAAACCTACTACTACGTCGTCTCCTCCGGCCGCGTCAACGGCAAGCCCCGCATCACCCGCCAAACCTACCTCGGTACCGCCGAACGACTCGCCCAACTCGTCCGCGACAAGGCCGCCCCCATCCCTCTCGAGGCCACGGCCCGCGACGCCGGCCTCCCGGCCGCCCTCTGGCAGGCCGCCCAACTCTCCGGCACCCTCGACGCCCTCCTCTCCGTCTGGCCCGCCCCTAAACGCGGCCCCTCCATCCCCCATTTCCTGCTCCTCGCCGCCTTCCACCGCATCTGCGCACCAGGCCCCAAGACCGCGGTCGCCGACTGGTACCGCCACTCCGTCCTCGCCGACCTGTGGGGCTTCGCCCCCAGCCTCTTCTCCTCCCAGGCCTGCTGGGACCATTTCGACGCCATCGACGTCAGCGCGGCGCTCACCGAGCCCTCCTCCGACGAGCTCGAGCAGGCCCAGCTGGCCCTGCTGCAGGCCTTCCGCACCCGCGACCTCGTCAGCCAACGCGTGCTGGCCTACGACACCACCAATTTCCACACCTGGATCGGCACCACCAACACCCGCAACCAACTCGCCCAGCGCGGACACAACAAGCAGAAGCGCCACGACCTGCGCCAGATCGGCCTCAGCTACGCCCTCGACGGGCAGCACGGCCTCAGCCTGTGCCATCACGTCTACCCGGGCAACGTCACCGACCGCGACGAGTTGCCGGCCTGCCTCGGGCGCATCACGCGCCTGCTCGACGGGGCGTCGATTCCGCGTGAGACGGTCACGCTGGTGTTGGACAAGGGCAGCGCGGCACTGGCCAACACCCTGGCCCTGCAGGCCAGCGGGCTGGGCTGGATCGCAGCGCTGCCGTGGGACCAGGCCCCGGCCGCGCTGCGCTCGCGTGCGGTCGAGGAGTTGGCCGCGGTGCCTGGCGAGCCCGGCCTGCGGGTCGGGTCCGAGCGCACCCTGGTGCACGGGGCCGAGTATCTGGGCGTGCTCCGGCATTCGGCGGGTTTCGCCGCCGAACAGTTCCAGAGCGTGACCCTGTCGCTGGCGAAGGCGACGCAGAAGCTGCGGGCCCTCGCGCGGGAGATCGGCCAGCCCCGGGACCGGCACACGGAACAGGGCTTGCGCAACCGGATCCAGCGCTGGCTGCGGCCGAACTTCGTTTCGCAGGCGCTGAGTTACACGCTGCGGCGCGGCGCGGACCGCAGTTGGGACCTGCAGTTCGCGATCGACGCGGAGGCGCTGCACCGGCTGTTGAGCGAGCGCTTCGGGCGGACCACGCTGGTGACCAACCGGCTGGACTGGAGCGCGGCCGAAGTGGCCACGGCCTACAACGGCCAGCAGCACGTGGAGCGCGTGTTCGGCGGCCTCAAAGGCGGGGACTGGCTGGGCTGGGGGCCGCTGCACCACTGGACCGACAGCAAGATCCGGGTGCATGCGTTTTACTGCCTGTTGGGGGTGTCGCTGATGCAGTACCTGTACCAGCAGGCACAGGCGGCGTGGCCGCTGTTGACCATGGAAGGGCTCAAGCACGAACTGGGGCAGATCCAGCGCATCGACCTGCTGTATCCGCCGCTGGGGGCGAAGGGACCGCCGCGGGTGGCGACCATCACGTCGAAGCAGACATTGACCCAAGCGGCCCTGGTGTCCGAACTGGGATTGGAGAAGCTGCTCAAGACCGACGGTAGGTAATACAGCCAGCCCCCACCTAACTGACTCTGAGCCAGTACGTTACAACTATTTTCCCTTCAACCTCAGTAAACTACCGCTAGGTTCGGGAAGCGCCTGGGACCGGCTCGGTGATCGGAAACCAGCGAGTGGCGCTGACCTCAAGAAGGGATTGAACGTAGTGAGTGTCGACCCAGCGCGGCACCCGGCTTTCTCGACCTCTCGGCGGCGTCAGGGCGCTGTGCGAGCTTGGTACAATCTGCCGTGAGTTGTCAGGATCGCGCGGCGATCCCACCGTTATATTGAGACTTCGGAATCGAGAATTGGGACACGATTGTCGTGGGCGTGTCCGTGCAGTCGACGAACGAGGTTCGCGCAGCGATGGAGGTGTAATGGATCCATGGCAAGCGCCAGAGCCTGTCTCGTCGGATCAGGCAGAGGCAGTTCCGACGTTTCGGGCGTCGGCCGGGTTTTCGCGGCGCACCCTGCTGGCTGGCATGCCGGCAGTAGCGTTGAGAGCCCAGCAAAGACCGCCGAATCTCGTTGTGATCGTGGCGGACGATCACGGTTGGAACGATGTGGGATGTTACGGACATCCTGTGATCCGAACGCCTCACCTTGACCGCTTAGCGTCTGACGGCGTTCGCTTTACCCACTGCTACACGACAGCTCCGCTGTGCAGTCCGGGGCGCGGTGCGGTCATGACGGGCCTGTACCCGCATGTATCGGGGGTGACCCGGTTGGTGCAGGGCGAGGACGCCGAGCAGCTCTCATTGAGCAAGGACCTATGGACCTTTGCGAAAGGCCTGAAGGAGCTCGGTTACGAGAACGCAGCCGCGCGCAAGTGGCACCTTTCCACGGCCGGGCCACTCGCGCATGGGTTCGATCAGTATTTTGCGGGCCGTGGGTCTTATCTCGAGGAATCAATTGAGTTTCTGAAGCAGCGCCACGATCGGCCGTTCTGCCTGTACTTCTGTCCGACGCACACCCACCGCCCGTTCCGCAGCCATCCCGGCTTCGAGTACCAGCCTGACGAGGTCGGCGAGTGCCTTCCGCCGTACCTGAGGGATACGGCGCAAGTGCGGGAGCACTACGCTTGGTACTTGTCTGAGACGAGCAAGATGGACGAAGAAATCGGCCGCTTGCTCGGGACATTGGAAGAGACCGGCGAGATTGATCGGACCGTGGTCGCTTTCATGACCGACCATGGCCCGTCGATGCATCGCGCGAAGTTCTCCCTCTACGAATGGGGCACGCATTCGACCCTGATCTTCCGCGGTCCGGGCGTGTCGGGAGCCGGACGGCTGGACACCGGACTGGCCTCCACAGTGGACCTAGCCCCGACCCTGCTGGGCCTCGCTGGGGGAGTGGCCCCGGGCACGTGTCAAGGGATCGATCTCGGTGCGCGGTTGGCCGCGCGGCCAGCGGACGCCCGCAGGTATGTTTTCTCGGAACACCACGAACAGAACCATCTTGATGCTGTACGCGGCGAGCGGTTCAAACTGATCCGGAACCATACCCGCGAGGAACCGTTGATCTCGCCGCGAGTAATCCGTAACTGGCAGCAGATGGGCGACGACACATTGCGTCAGGGGTATCCACTTCCTCGACCGCCGGTGGAATTGTACGATCTGCTGGCGGATCCACTTGAAGAGCGAAATCTGGCAGAAGACTCGGCATACGCGAATCAGTACGCTGAATTGCGCGGCCAACTGGATCGGTGGGCAGCAATAAAGAGGCCGGTCGATGGAGGGCCCTGACCTGAATTCCATTGACCAACGAATCGGGATTGCTACGAGCCACAGCTACGTCAGGCTCGCGAGCTGCGAACGGTTTTCGCTGTTACACGGGCGAGTCAAGCGCTGTCTTACAATCAGTCCCGACTGAGATCGCGCTAGACTGACGGGCTTGGGTGGTCCGGATCGGGAATCCCGTCAAGGCTGGCCAGCGGCTTTCGGATTCGCGAGGAACCCATGAGAAAAACAAGCCACAGAGCGTTGGCCGCGTCGTGCCTTGGGTTGCTGGTCGCCAGTGTTCACGCAGCCGAGCAGGAATCCGCCGAGACCCGCTTCGTGAATTTCCCGTTCATGGTCGAGGGGGTCGAGCGTACCGCGGCGCTGTACGTGCCTTCGGACTACGACAGTTCAAGAAAATGGCCCCTGATCGTCTTCCTGCATGGTGGGGGAGGCAACGGAGACAACAACGGCAACGCTTTGACCGAGCGTCTTGACAGGCAGACCCCGGTGCGAGCGATCCGGGAGAACCCAGAGCGTTTTCCGGCATTGGTCGCCTTCCCGCGCTGCCCGGAGGGCAAGATCTGGTCCCCAATCCCGGCGGATCCGGTGCAGTCAAGCTGGCGCTTGAGGCGTCATGGGCGTGAGCCGATTCCCGACGCCGAAGATCATGTCACCGCCGTAATCGACGCAATCATTGCGAAGTTTGCAGTAGACAAAGACAGAGTCATCCTCACCGGCCATTCCATGGGCGGGGAGGGGGCGATCCGTTACGCCGCGTTGCACCCCGAGAGGATCGCTGCCGTCGCACCGTCCGCAGGCGCCGCGGTGATAGTGCTGGAAGACGCCCCTGTGCTAGCTGGAATGGGCGTGTGGGTTTTTCAAGGAGAGACCGACAACATCAGCACTGCGCCGCTGGCCAGACGGATGATTGACGCGATCCGCGCGGCGGGGGGGCAACCGCAATTCACAGAGCATGAGGGCGAGGGCCACGGTATGTCGAAGCTCGTGTACCAGGACCCCAACGTCATAGCCTGGATGCTCGAACAGAGGCGGCGTGGCGAGTAGCTTCCGGGTTCGGTCCTTCGCAAAGCAACTTACCTCGGTGTCAGTTGCGCGCTTGGCTCAGCTCATCTCGCAAGGCACGGGCTTTCTGGAAGTCTGGCTCGGTTTCCAGAAGGGCTTCGAGTTGAGCTAGGGCAGCGCTCCAGTTTCCCTTGGTTGCCAATACGACCGCGTAATTGTAACGAGCAGCGGCGTAGTCGGGCTGACTGCGAATCGCGGCCCGCCAGTGAATCACGGCACCGTCCAGATCGCCCCGTGCCGCGAGCAGTGTGCCGAGGTTGAACCGGGCTTCGGCGAGATCCGGCTGTAGGCGGACTGCTTCCTCCAGCGACGATTCCGCTTCGTTGAAGCGACCCAGCTCGGCCAAGGCACCGCCCAGATTGTTGTGGAATTCGGGCAGGTCCGGGTCGAGCGCGATACCACCTTGGTTTGCCTCGACCGCAAGTGCGAACTTACCCTGACGGGCGAAGTTCATTCCCCTCTCTCTGGGAATGCGAGGGTCGCTCGGGTCCAGTGCAGCAGCCAGGCTGAGAACCTCTTCGGCGCGTGCGTGCTTGCCGGCTTGTGACAGCACACTTCCATTGCGAATCCGCGCAAGAGCGAAAGTTGGATCGCGGACTATCGCTTCGTCAAACCATTTGGCAGCGGTGTTGAGTTGGCCGGCCTCCTCGTGCGCTGCGCCTAGATCAAAGTAGAAGCCGGCCTCCGAAGGATTGTGGTGTCGGATTGACGACTCGAGCCGGGCAATCCCCGCTTCGAGGTGCGATCCCTGTGCTACTTGCGCCACCGCCGAATAGAGTTCGTCTGTCGGTTCGACGTGCCTGGCGGGATAGTAGAGTTTGACCTCTCCCCGGTAGGCTGTTTCTGCAAGTGTGCTGCGCTCCCGCTTCGGGCTCGTAAGATCGGGTGGAGGACTCGCCTGAATCAAATGATCCGTCATTATGGCGTGGACCACATCGTCGGTACGCCGCTTTGGCATGTGACATGCGACGCAACCGCTCACGGCACGGTGTTTGCCGAGTGCAGCTAGGCTTTCCAGCCGATTGCTGTGACACTTGAGGCAGGCGGCGTCGTATCGCAGGGAGGCTTCCTCGGTCTGAGCCGGTTTGTGCGGGTCGTGACAAGTCGTGCAGGACAGGTTCCCGCCGCTGTCTACGAAGCAGGGGGATTGGCGTAGGCGGTAAGCAGAGTGATTGATTTCGAACTTGTCATCCCAACCCGTTCCTGGAGCGTGGTCAAAGTAGAGGGCGTAGGACGAGAGCGGTTCCCCTGGCCGGAACGAGAAGTATCCGCGCCCGTACTTGTGAACGATGTTCGGCAGGGGGCGGCTTGTCGACTCCAGGTGGCATTGGTAACAAACATCCGCCTCTAGTTCCGGCGAGAGTCTTGCCGGGTTGATGATAGACGCTCGAATCGCGTCAGTTCGAGCCTTGCCCGCACCAGCTATGTTGACGTGTGCCGAGCCTGGACCGTGGCATCGCTGGCAGTCAATGCCTTCAGGTATCGCGCCACTGTAACGAGCGAGCCTTCCCGGCATGTCCGCTCCCGTCTTGACTTCGGGATAGCCGTTGTGGCAGAAAATGCAGTCGAACGAGATCACCCGCTGGAATCCATCGTGGTCCGGCCGATCATAGCCCGGGCTCATGGCCCATTTGCCGCCGTCGTCGGCATACCAACCGAGAGGCAATTGAACGAGCTTCCCGGACGGTGACAGATGGAGGTATGTCCGCGCGTGGTTTCCGGAGCCCATCACGTAGTGGATCTCCTTCTCTACGACATTCGTTTGGGCTCGCCCCTGACCCTCTTGGTAGCGCCGTTGGAAGTACCGACCGTCGCGGCGAATCATTCTGTAAAACCGATCCGAGGAGTCATGATGGAAGGCCTCGATACCGCTATAGTCCTCAACGGTGTTTTCCGGTCGTGGCCTGAAGAACGAGCGGGCCATTGCCGTGTGCCGATAGGTTTCCCAGATTTCCGCGTGGCATCCTTGACAGGCAGTGGCGTCAACGTACTGGGCCGACGACTGGTCCCAAGCCGCTGTCGGCTCGAGGATTTCTTCGCCAGTACCTCCGTCACGATTCGAAAGATACGCAATAGTGCCGGCGAGGGCCGCCACTGCCAGACATGCCGCCAACACAAGGCCACTTGCTCGGGATCGACGGTCAAGAGCCGTTGAGCCAGTTGGACTTGCAGATTGCCGCCCCAGCCTATTCCGTGCTCTGCGCCCCATAGCCGTTGTGCACCCCTATTGGCCTATGGCCAGCACTATACCGCGGTCTCGTGGGCGTGAACGCGACATGCCGGCTACTGACTTGACCGGTCTATTCGTCGCGCTGGGACCATACAACTGGGTTCGCCGACGCGCGAACCGGTTCAATGCGAGCGCACTCTCGAAAGAGGCTCTCCCTTGCGGCCCGCATGCCATTGGTCCTCGGTATCCAATCCGGCCCCCGCGTCGCCTTGAGATCGAATCTGCCCGCCTAACTCCGCTGCCACGCGATTGCGCAGCGGTAACAGCCCGACATCCCCGATCAGGTTCATTCAATGGGGGATCTCGGCTCGAGCCGTACACTTGCTCGGGACGGCGTCGGACGAATCGAGTCAGGGGGGCGGGTGCCTCTTCTGCCGGCGCACGTCCTTTCTCGAGGAGTTGTTGCGTTCCTGAGGCAGCGGCATGACCGGCCGTTCTGCGTGTACTTCTGACTGACGCACACCCATCACCCGTCGCGAAGCCATCTTGGCGTCTAGTACCAACCCGAAGAAGTCGGCGAGTGCCTTGCACCGTACCGGAAGGACATGGCGCACGCGCGGAAACACTACGCTTGGCACTTGTCTGATGACGAGCAAAATAGACGACGAGGTCGGCCGATTGATTGGGGCATTGGAAGAGACGGGAGAGATTGGTCGGAGCGGGATCGCTTTCATGACCGAACACAGTCCGCAGATGCTACGCGCGAAATCCTCGCGCCATGAGTGGGGCAGGCATTCGACCCTGATTGTCCGCGGCCCGGGTGTGTCGGGAGCCGGGAGGGGTGGACACGGGAGTTGCCTCGACAGTGGACACCGCTCCAACCCTGCTGAGCCTTGCCGGGAGCATGGCGCCGAGTACATGCTAGAGGGGCGATTTCGCTCAGCGTTTGGCCGGCCGGCGGATGCCCGCAGCTATGTTTTCTTGGAACACCACGACCGGAACCGTCTTGATGCCATCCGAGGCGAGCGGTTCAAGCTGATCCGGAGCCATACCGCGAGGAGCCGTTGATCTGGCCGCAAGTGATTCGCATCTGGCAACAAGTGGGAGACGATGCCTTGCGTCAGGGCTATCCCGTCCCGCGGCTGCCGACGGAACTGTACGACCTCCTGACGGATCCACTTGAACAGTGCAGCCTGGCCGACGATCCGGCGTACGAAAACGAACTTACTGAGCTACAAGGAGAGCTGGATCGCTGGGCAGCGCCCGGTGAGTTGGTCGACGTCCGGCCTAGTCCAGAATCGATCGATTGGTGAGGCGGTTGGCAAGTCGGACCTGATGTGACCAGCTGTCGGCACCACAGGATTCCACATCCAACCGGGCAGGAATGCCCTGTTTCGCGTCGCGTACCACCGCCGGATCTCATTTTCGGGGATCTGCGTGCCGCTTTCCGCTCGGTCGCGATTGAAACCGCGCTAAGATTGGCGCGGCACGATGGTTCGGCGATGTCAGCCGTTGACCGGCCGTTGAAGAGCAAGCTATGAGAAGCAGATTCGCATTCCGGGTGTACCTCGCGTTGATGGTTGCCAGTGTTCATGGCGCTGGGCAACAATCCGCTGAAACCGGTTTCGTGAACTTCGCATTCAACGTCGAGGGCGCCGAGCGCACCGCCGGGCTATATGTGCCGCCAGAGTATGACAGCTCGAAGAGATGGCCGCTGATAGTCTTCCTCCATGGCGGAGGAGGGAACGGAGACAACAACGGAAATGCTGTCACCGAGCGCTTCAACAGGCAGAGCCTTGTGCAAGAGATTCGGAATCACCCAAAGCGCTTTCCAGCGTTCGTAGCTTTTCCGCGCTGCCCGCAGGGCAAGATCTGGTCGCCCATCCCAGCGGACCCCGTGCAGTCCAGCTGGCGCCTGCAGCGCCACGGGCGCGATCCGATTCCGGATGCAGAGGATCACGTCACCGCGTTGATCGACTCGATCATCGCGGAATTCGCGGTAGACACGGACAGAGTAGTTATCACGGGCTATTCGATGGGTGGAGAGGGGTCTATCCGGTACGCCGCGCTGCATCCCGAGCGAATCGCCGCTGTTGCGTCGGCGGCAGGCTCTGCCGTGATCGTGCTCGAAGACGCCCCTGTACTGGCCGGGATGGGCGTATGGTTGTTTCAAGGGGAAACGGACCACCTCAGCACGGCGCCTCTTGCCAAACGCATGGTCGCCGCGATTCAAGCCAACGGTGGCAATCCGCGCTATACGGAGTATGCGGGCGTAGGACACGGCATGGCTAGACGTGTATTCGAAGATCCCGAAGTCATCGCCTGGATGCTCGATCAGAGGCGACGTCGCAAGTAGCCCGGATCCGATCTGGCGAACTTGCGCGATTGGCGAGCTTGACGCTCGGATCGAGTATCGGACTGTCCCGACCCCGATCGCACCTTGGCCCTAGAGCGCCGCGTGGTAAGGCGGACCGCCAAGTGCGGTTTCCCAGCGCGGTGTCGAGCACATCCAGGCGGATCCATCCTCCCAGGCGCTTGGCTGGAGAGCGGCAATGAGGAGCCCAGTCTGCTCCCAACAAGGACACCTGCCCGCCGCTCTACGGCGATTCCCTGTGGGCTTGGCCTAGGTCCGGCAATCGCGGGGAACCAGGGAATGTGGGTGGAAGCCGGGGTCCTGGCACTGGAGGTGGGAAAGGTGCCACGATGATGATCGGCTCGTAGCGGTAGTAGGGGTTCGCGGTACACCCTGTCGCCAGTCCGAGCGCCAGCGATGCGAGCGCCAGCATCAGTCGTGCGACCATCGCGATGTTTGACGGTCGCGACGGTTGGACGGTTTCAATCGTAGTTCTTGAGACTGAATCCATGCTGGTTTGCTCGAGCGGCATGGGTGGAAGCTGTTCGTTGGGGAGACTCGAAGAGCGTCGCCAGTTCCGCAGGCATTCCCGCTCCCAATACAATTCCGTGAGATCCAGACGGCCAGCGGAGGGAGCAGCGCGACCGAGACCACGCGAGATTCGCCCACCCTACTGGGAAGGTTTGCCCTGGAGATGCTCCCCTTTGCGGGCTGCCAGCCATTGGTCCTCGGTATCCAAGCCCGCTCCGGGGTCGCCCTGAGATTGCATCCATCGGCCCAGCGCCGCTGCCATGCGGTTGCGTATCGGGGACAGCCCGACATCCCCAATCAGGTTCCTCAACTGGAATGGATCGCCGCTCGCACGGTACAGTTGCTCCGGAGGGCGTCGGACGAACCGGTTCAGTAGATCGAGCGCTTTCTGATTCAATCGCTGATCGGCCGAGGGCCCGGTGGCAGCAATCCAGGTCTCCCAGAACCAGCGCCCGCTATAGAGCCCCATCATATGCTTCTGGATGTAGATTCGATGCGGAGCGAGGTTGCGGACGTAGTGCCACTCGCTGTCGGCGATTCCACGGATCGGGTACGGCGGTCCGGCCGGGACGTTTTGGTGCATGAAATAGACATAGTCGCGATGACTTGAAGCCTCTCCAACGAGGACTTGCAGAAAGCTGTGGCCATCGAACTGGTTCAGTGCCGTTGCACCAGCCGCGGACAGGAGTGTCGGCAGCACATCCGCGTATTGCACTAGCGCATCGGTGCGTCTGCCGGCCTCAATCTTCCCAGGCCACCGCACCACCAGAGCTGTCCGAACTCCGCTATTCCAGTTGGTCCATTTGTTTCCCGGAAACGCGGACCCCTGCTCGGAAGTAAGGAGTACGACCGTGTTGTCCGCCTGGCCGCTGGCTTCCAGCGCGCCCAGCAACTTGCCGACCTCCCAGTCCCAGACGACAATCTCGGCGAGGTAAGCCGCGAACAAGTCCCTGGTTCTCGGTGTGTCCGCGATGTTGTCAGGCAGTACGAGTTGGTTCAGGTCGAAACGCTCCGGATGCCCTACCGTCCAAGGGGTGTGGGCCTCGTGGAATCCCGTCACGAGCAAGAACGGCTGGTCGCTGTCGCGGCTCATGAACTCCTGAATGTCCGTAGTGTCAAACTCCGGATCCGGTGTGGGTTCTCTCGGGTTGGGCACTCCCTTCACTGGCTCGAAGTCAAACGAATCTGCGGGTTGGACGTGTTTCTTGCCAGAGAGGCCGACCCGATAACCGAGTTCTCTCAGGTAATGGACTACGGAATGGGTTCCGGGCCGGGCCGCAGAGTGGTTCCACGCCGAGCCGCTACGGTACGGATACAAACCGGTGTAGAGTTCCGTGCGACATGGATTGCACATGGACATCGAGAGGTAAGCCCGGTTGAAGGTAACGCCTTCACTCGCAAGCCGGTCGATGTTGGGCGTCTTGACGTTCTGTCCACCGTAGAGCGGCAAGTCGTTGTACGTGACATCGTCGGCGATGATTATGAGGAAGTTGGGCGCCCGGGCAAATCCGGGCGATGTCACCAGGATCAGGAGAATTGCGGGCGCCAGAAACCTAAGAATGTTCATGTGTTTCAGATCGTACCTATTCAGGGAGCAGCAACAAGCGATTGGCGGTGTTCTCTTCGACTGCTTCGCGGCTAAACAATAGCGGAGCGTAGCGGTGCTCAGCCCACATTGGGAGGAGGTCAGCGTAATGCGGACTACCTGGCTGGCCGGATTGTCCGGGAGTACTGGTGAAGACCGAGCGGTCCCAGTCGGCCAAGTCGAGGATATGCCGGTAGGAAGCTCCGCTTGACTGGGAGTAGTCTGGACCTCGAGTGGCGTTCGGTGTGAAGCCGTCGCCGCCACGCTCCACTGCCTTGAGATCAAAGACCGCCTGTCTGCTGTCGGAGATCGACAGCGGATGTCGGAAGCCAATCGTATGCAGACTGCCCCAGCGCCAGGTTGCGGGGTCACTTCCCAAGGTCAACGAGAGTTCTGCAAACGCCTCATCGAGCGACTCGGTCATGATCGCTCGTCGCTGCTGTTCGGGGGCATCACGGAGCCCGGCGATCAAGCGAGGGAGTTGCAGGTATCGAGCAATCAGCTCCCACGCAGCCGGAGGTGCCTGGGAAGAGACGTACTTCGATGGGAGTCGTTTCATCCAGGCCTCGAAGAGCGCAGCTGCGCCGGAATCGGCATCCAAGACGTAGTCCCATTCAGCAAACATTGCGACTGCCCTTGAGCCCTGATCCGACACGTCCAGCAGCATCTTGACGAGTTCGCGGGCGGGCACGGACGTCTCATCGTGCTGCAGGCGCTTGAAGTCTTCGACCGTGAACTTGCCGCGCTTCTCCAATACTTCGTTGATCCGCTCGAAACGATAGGGGGCGGACCAATCGAACCCAAGGTCGTGCGGGTATCCCTCCGGAAGAATGTTGTGATTGGCGGTCGCTACGAATCCGGCGTCCGGATTCAGAATCTGCGGAAGTTCCTCGATCTCCCGGAAGCCATTCCAACGGTACTGGCCCGTGTGACCTGGCACGGGCAAGAGCCCGGACCAACCTTCCCGGACTGGCATGAGGCCGGCGGGGATCCATCCGATGTTGCCGTCGACGTCGGCGTAGACGATGTTTTCTGCGGGTACCTTCCAGGCCCGCATGGCTTCCACGAATCCGTCCCAGTCTTCAACCTGATCGAGAGCCAGGCTGCCGAGGTAGCCGGCCGTGCCCGGCTCCTGGCCTGCCCAGCGGAGCGCGACGACCCGGTCGTGGTCGGGATCTTCCCAAATCACCGGACCGTTGTGCGTGAACCTGAGTTCGACCCGCACGGGCTGGTCTTGCCCCTCGACGCGGAGTTCTTCGTGCTCGACACGCATGTCGAGCCAGTCTCCCTGCAGCAGGTACTGATTCCTGTTCTCTGGATTGGTTCTCTCGACGAACAGATCGGCGGCATCGTACTGCACGATTGTGAAACCCCAGCCGACGTGCTCGTTGTGGCCAATCGCGACACCTGGCAGCGCGGGCTCTCCCGAGCCGATCACATTCCAGCCCGGTCCATTCAAGTGGACCAAGTACCGTAGCGATGGCAGAATCACTGGCCGATGAGGATCGCTTGCCAGGAGCGGCGCGCCGGTAGCACTGAGTTCCGAGTTGACGACCCAATTGTTTGATCCGTCCTGCGTGCGAAGAACGGGAATGGACACAGCCCTTCGGTACTCGCTTGTGACGCGATCGTCGATCCCGGCGAGGTCGACATCGGGATCAGGGCGCAAGTCGTGCGGGGGATCCGTAGGAAACCAGTTCTGGGTTGCCTCCACCCCGAGCTGGGCAACCATCTTCGCGCGGGCGATTTCCTGACTGACATTCCGCACCATGAGCAACCCGGCAATCCGGAGAAGGACGTCATTGGGTTCCCAAACTCCGGGCTCGAACTCCAGAAGTTCGAACTCGATCGGCAGGTTGTCTCGATTCTGATCGACGTATGCGTTGATACCGGACGTGAAGGCCTTGGCTATTTCCCGCGACCGCGGCGAATAGCTTGCCCATTCGGCCTCCATGTCGCCGCGATAGCGGACCAGCCGGGCGATGCGGTCCCGGGACGCGTACTCCGGCCCAAAGACCTCCGCCAGTTCACCGGAACCGGTGCGGCGCCAGACTTCGATCTGGTAGAGCCGGTCCTGCGCCGCAACGTAGCCTTGCGCGAAAAACAGGTCGTGCACGGTCTTGGCGTAGATGTGGGCAACGCCCCAGCGGTCTCGCAGGATCTCGACCTGCTGTTCCAAGCCAGGTACCGATACAGATCCTTCGATCTGAGCCAAGCGGCGAATCGACTCGTATTGGAGATCCCCGATGGGGCCTCCGCCGTTCCCGCAACCGGCCAGGGCAACCAACACGGGAAAGAATGCCAGCCAGCGCATGTCGGTGATAGCATACCGCCGCTACGTCCCATCCCGAATCATGGCGCTCGTCGTATTTTCAATCAACCGATGGCTCACATGCTCGGCCGCCGAAACGAAAGCGGCAGGATCATGCCGCTTACCGGAAACGTGCAGGGTCAAGAGGCGCTGAGGAACCAGGGGCCACTGAAGAGCAGGATGTATACCAGAATTCCCGAAAAGGCGAGAATTGTGCTTCGGGTGGTCCGGCGGGTCAGGTATTGGTGACAGATTACCGCCATGCATCCCACAAGCGCGAAGATCTCAGCGTTCATCATGAGTGTTGCCTCAAATACTGAGGAGGTGAGGAAATCCAGATGCAACGCGAGCCATGTGGCGCCTATGAGTCCGCCAGCCGTGACCGATGCCATGATTCCTCCGAGCAACAACATTCTTGGCAGGCTTGGCGTCAAGGCGGCCGCCACCATCAGATAAACAGCCGCTGGCGTGTAGAACACAATGATCCCGTGCCAATCATAGCCGGGGGGAAGATAGTCTCCCGCTGTAAGATGATTCGCCGCATAGAGATATACCAGCTTCTCTGGCAGGACAATGGCCAGACTCAGGAAAAATAGCTTACTGGCTAGCAAGATGCCCTTCGGAATAGGTCGACTCAACCAAAACGCGGAGCTTCCCACGATCGAGTCGTCATGCACTAGCCTCGAGACGATCGTCGCCAGTACCATCGTTGCGGCCGTAACCAGGACGAACAGTGCAAGGGCGGCCTGGCCGTCAATCCTTCCCGGGCCTAGAGAATTCAAGAACTGGACTCCGACGCCCGTTGCGAGCACCGTGAGTAGAAACCATACCCCCAGAAGAAGACGGAGGTGACGAAAGTCCTTGCGAAATATGTGAAGGATGCTGTTCATCTTTTCTCTCATGATTCCCCCTAGCTCTGCGTCCGGTAGGACCGTGCTAGAGCCATGAATGTCGCTTTGAGCGACATTCGGTTCACTGTCAATTCACTCAGCTTTGGCACGACTTTTCGAACGCGCTCTGCCACGGTGTCAGCTTGGTAGTCACTCTCCACGAACCGGACTCTCTGTCCATCAGCTTCTGGTTGCAGCCACGAATCTGGTAGCGTATCCGGAAGCCGCTGGCCGGGTTCCAATTTGAGTTCACACTGCCGGAATCGGCTATCGAGCGAGGCGGTGGATTCCGAAACACGCAGCTCTCCGTGATCGATCACGCATATCCAGTCAACCAATCGCTCCACTTCGTCGATGTCGTGCGATGCCACGAGAACAGTCCATTCCGTGCTGCCGCTCAGCTCGAGTAGTCCCCGGAGGAATTCATCGCGCACGAGTGCATCCAAGCCGCCAAAGGGTTCGTCCAGAACAACCAGTTCTGGCCGGTACGCCAAGGAGGCGAGCAGGGAAACCTTGGTCCTGACGCCGCGCGACAACCTCTTGATCTTCTGATCGAGCGGAAGATCGAATTGGTGGATCAACTGCCCGCAAAAGTCCTTGTCCCAGGAGGGATACATCGGCTGGCAATAGTCGATCAGGTCTCGTACCCTCAACCACTCGGGCAATTCCTGGTTCTCGGAGACATAACCAATGCGCGAGAACTCCTTGGGCCCGAGCCGAGTGGAATCCGTGCCGAGAACGGTTGAGTGCCCGCCCGACGGTCGGATCATGTTCATGAGCATCTTGATCGTGGTAGTCTTGCCCGCGCCATTGGGTCCGAGCAAGGCGCAGATGCTCCCTCTGGGGACTTCCATGGAGAGATTCTTCACCGCCAAGTGCTTGCCGAACCGGCGCGAGAGCTCGCGAGTCTCGATGATTGCATTCATTTCCTGCTAGCCTCCTTGGCAACATCTCCCACTTGCCGTCTGCTTGGTTGGGTTGCGGACATTCGGGTCCAGTGGAGCTGCATGGCTTCGATTACCTGCTCCATCGTCAGCGAAAGTCTTCTTGCCTCCACGACCAGCTGCTCAACCTCCCGGACGAGGAGCGCGGAGCGTTCACGTGGGGACGGCTCCGGAAGTCGAGCGACGACAGTCCCGACTCCCGGCTGTACGTCGAGGAGGCCTTGATCCACCAACCGGGTCACGACCTTTTGCGCCGTGTTGGGATTGATCCGCAGTTCCTGGCTCAGCGTTCGGACCGACGGGAATCGGTCGCCAGGGGCCAGTTCGTTGGAAACGATCGCCTTTTGCACTGCATAGACCAGCTGTTGGTAGACCGACGAGCCCGTTCCCAACTCGACCGTGAAGGGCAACATAACTGTACTATGTATCCTAGTACAGATATTGTCAAGTCATTCGACAAGAAATTCCAGAATTCACAGTCCCCAGGGAACTGCGGACGCGCCAAGCAAGGTGAATCGACTCCGCCAACGGGCCTCGTTGCGGTGCGCCTCGAGTGGAATGTACGCATCGGTAAGCGCACGTGCAGCATGTCCTGACTCGATAGTCACTGTCCAGTCGTCGTTCGGACCGGCACATTCACGCGTTGTGGTTGGGGCGGGATTCAGGCCAGCAGATAGCGGAGGGTTCCCGTTTGCCTTGAGTGAAAGCTATTCGACGCGGGGCGAGTCGTCGATTGAAACCTTCATGGGGTGTGGACCTGTCTAGGGACCTTTGGAATCTTGCGTTCCGACCTCAATCATCTCGGGTATAGACAGCGAGCGGTTCTGCAGTGCGACCGCTCTGTTCTCGCTTGGTTTGTCGATCCGAGCACCATCCTGCTGTAGCAGTTCCACAATCTCGGTGCTTCCCTGCGCGAACGCTACGAACAAGGGATTGAGCCTTCCCCAATCGGTGCGCGCGCCTGCTTTCAAGAGAGCGGCGACTACGCGCGGATTCTTGGAATACACGCCCAGTGACAGGACAGAGACGCCATGCTTGTCGAGCACGTTCGGATTCTGGCCACGCTTCAGCTCCAGACCCACCTTCCATGTGTCGCCCGATGCCGCAGCAAGGTGGAGCGCAGTCCGGCCCTCCCAGTCGTAACGGCATGTCCATCCACCGGGACTTTGCCACGGTTGCGATGCCCGCGTTTCAGCGGATGCTGGATTCGCGCTGTATGCCAGTGCCAAGACCAGCAGAGCCAGTGCAGTGACGGTCATCCTCGCGGCAAGGGCGATCATCGGTTGCTACCGGGGTTTCACCTCAACATAGCCCTCTGCGCTGTATGCCAATGCTGGCGTGTAATCGACTCTCGCGCGCAATCGAATTGGGGCTATGAGGACTCTCGTTCATCCCGCCTCCCATCAGCTGGCCGACCTGTCCCTCGACAACGTGCTTCGAAACGAACGCGACAAATGAAGGCTCCAGCGCTACCAGGAAACTAGGCAGACCGCGGTCTCTTTCAGCGCTGTTGGGGCATTCCTCAAATGGCCCGAAGACATGGTGCTCTCGGGCCGCGGTCCTCCAGAAGCAACGCAAGGCCCACAGGCCTCGGCCTTGCCTCGGGGATGTTGGCCGCGGCGCTGGTCGCGGTGGCAATTCCAGCTTGGCGTGCCGTCCGGATCGAGCCCCTCGAGGCGGTGCGTCGCGACTAGCGAAACTATCGAGCCTTCCAAGGCCTTCCGCTACGGTCTTGGCCATCACTTGCTTCGAGTTGGCTCCAAGTGCTCGCCCCGGCGCGCTGCGTTCCACTGCGCTTCGGTATCCAGCGACGCGCCGGGATCTCCCTGAGATTCCATCCAGCCTTCCAATGCTGCCGCTAGCCGCTCCCGCACCTCTGCGAGACCCATGTCGCCAGCCAGGTTGTTCATTTGATAGGGGTCACCCTCGACCTCGTAGAGCTGTTCCGCGGGACGGCGCATGAAGCGGTGGATGAGTTCAACGGCCTTTTGGTTGATCGGGGCGCGCCCCTGAGGTCCAGTTGCGGCCAGCCAAGACTCCCAGAACCAGTTGGATCGGAATCCACCCATCATGTGCTTCTCAAAGTAGAGACGATCGGGCATCAGGTTTCGAATATAGTGCCAGCGATCATCTGCAATCGCTCTGATCGGATATGGGGGGCCCTCCGGCACGTTGTTGTGCATGAGGTACACGTACTCCCTGTGTCGAGACGTCTCTCCCAGCAGAACAGGCAGAAAGCTCGAACCGTCGAATTGTCCGATTGGCTCGACTCCTGCCGCAGCGACCAGTGTCGGAAGCACATCTGCGTATTGCACCAGGGCACCTGTTCTCTGGCCGTCACTGATCTTGCCTGGCCAGCGCACGATCAGGGCCGTGTGGACTCCAGTGTTCCAGTTCGTCCACTTGTTTCCAGGAAACGCTGACCCTTGTTCGGAGGTCAGGATGACGATCGTGTCCTGGGCCTGCCCGCTTGCGTCCAGCGCCGACAGGACCTCGCCAACCTCCCAGTCCCATGTGACGATTTCGGCGAGGTACGCGGCAAATTGCTCGCGGGTTCTCTGTGTGTCGGCGACGTTTTCGGGCAGTTCGAGCTTGTCGAGGTCGAATCGTTCCGGATGGCCGACGTTCCAGGGGGCATGTGCCTCGTGAAACGCCGTGACTAGGAAAAACGGCTGGCTGGCGTCGCGACTCATGAAATCTCGGATTCCGGTCGTGTCGAACTCTGGGTCTGGCGTGACCGTCCGCGGGTTCGGCACGCCCGGAACGACCTCGAAGGCAAACGAGTCGGAGGGGCTGACATGCTTCTTGCCGGACAGGCCGACGCGGTAGCCGATGTCGCTCAAGTGGTGGACAACGGATCGCGTGCCAGGACGGGCTGCCGAATGATTCCAACTTGAGCCATTTCGAAATGGGTACAGGCCTGTATAGAGCTCGGTCCGACATGGGTTGCACATCGCGATCGATAGGTAAGCTCGATCGAACGTGAGCCCTTCGCTAGCGAGCCGGTCGATGTTTGGCGTTTCGATGTTCCGGCCGCCGTACAGCGGCAGGTCGTTGTATGTGACATCGTCCGCGATGATCACCAGGAAGTTAGGAGGTTTGTCCTGGGGTAGGGCAGGGGCTGGCGACATCGCGGTGGCGAGGAGCAGGGTGATTGCACGCATACTCCAAGATCCTAGCGATGTTCGCGCTGAAGCGCTTGCGTGGGGATGCTAGGTTCGGATCGCGTGTGAAGGCATTGGGCGGTTCTTCACTCGATAAGGAGTCGGCTGCGAATCAATTCGGCCGGAATTACGGATGGTGCACGGATCCTATTCCGCTTCCTGAAAGGCCTCGTGCAATCCAGGAAGGAACTTCGGCGGGCTCTGGTACATATAGCCTTCGAGGAATGTAACCGTCCGACTTTGGGTGACCTGGTCCTGAGCATCTCTAGCAGACCGGAAAGCATCGTAGTCCTTGCCGTCTCCCCCCATTGCGGAGATCTCGCCGGGCCGGGCTGCCTTCCAATGCTCGTAGCCCGCGTACCGAACCATCATGAAGACTTCGTCAGAGTCCGCGCTCTCGGGGAACCCGCTTTCCGGCGGGTAGACGGCCTTCCATTGGCCCACGATCCTGGCCCCGATCTTTTCCAAATAGGGCCACACCTTGGTAACGCCGAGCTGGATCAACCCATCCGCGGATCCCTTGTCGACCTTCCATCGGTCGAGGGCGATGATCTCGCGCGCAGGCCAATTGATGTCATTGCGGACAGGATGGGGCCCTTCGGCAGATGGTCGGTCGACGGGTTCATACGATTCTTTGAGTGCGGGCATGTAGTAGACCGCTGTCGAAGCCGTCACACCCTCCAGGAAATGCGCTCCGTCAGATCCAGCAATGTAATGGTTTCGTGCTTGCAGAGCCTGTCGGTTGCGTTGATAGTCGGGACCGTTGCCACCAAGCAAAAGGTGCCCTCTGCGTGTCGCCTTCCAATGCTCGTAACTGGCGTACCTGGCGAGTCGATACCCGCTGTCGAACTCGGGGTCTTCCTGCGATCCATCTGGATGGATGACTTTCCACTGGCCGACGATTCGACTCCCGATTTTCTCGAACCACGGCCAGACGCCGTCGCGGCTCAGTCTGTAGTAGGCTTCGTGACCGCCTTTGTGAAACTTCTGGTGGCGGAACACGAGTAGCTCCGTCCCATCGACAGGCACATCGTTTCGAACAGGGCGCGGAATGTCTTGCTGTTGCCCGGAGGCTGCGAGATACATGCACGCGAAGGCGATGGGGACTGCGGCGAATTGGCGTCGAAGTGCTGGTCGCATAGCGTAGACCAGTCTAGATGTCTCGAAGGATTGGGGTGTGTTCCGGTCCGCAGTTCCCACCTCTTCTCTGTCACTCACGGGCACGGGCGTGTCTTGGGAGTCGAGACTCAGAGAGGCGTTTCGCCACGGGCGTCACCGATGCACGTGACCCCCAGTGAGGCGAAGGAGAAAGCAGTGTCGTCAATCGCCAGCACGAGCTCCCTTCGTGCCGTTTAGCGAGGATTTGGAACTTGTTCGCGGTCATTGCCGCTGGTCTCGGGTGGGGCAAGGCGGTAGCATGGACGGCGGGTTGGCGATTGGCCGCGTCATGGTGATTTGGCCAACTCCCCGTACTAATGGTGGCCATGCATTCTAGAGTTCTTCCGAGTCTTCTGATGACTGTCTCGCTTGTCGGATGCGGTGCGCTCGATTCTGGCAGCAACGAAGGGATTTCCATTCCCGATGGCTTCGAGATCGAACTGGCGGCCGGTCCGCCTCTCGTGGAGCGCCCCATGATCGTGGACATGGACGATCAAGGCTACCTCTACGTGGCCGAGTCGTCCGGGTCGAATGATGATGTCCAGAAGCAACTCGCTGAACGGCCGCATAGCATTCTCCGCTTGGAAGATGAGGATGGAGACGGGCGCTATGACAGGCGGACTGTTTTCGCTGACAAGATGATGCTTCCCGAAGGAGTGCTGTGGCACGACGGCTCGGTGTATGTGTCGGCTCCGCCGAGCATCTGGAAGCTCACCGACACGGACGGTGACGGCAGGGCAGACCGGCGGGAGGAATGGTTTGACGCCAAGACCCTCACCAATTGCGCGAATGACCTTCACGGGCCGTATCTCGGACTCGATGGCTGGATCTACTGGACTAAGGGATCGTTTGCCGAACAGACCTACGAGCGCCCGGGAGGCGATCCCTTCGTCACATGGGCCGCCCATGTATTCCGAAGGCGACCGGGAGGCGGCCCTGTCGAGCCCGTGCTGACCGGAGGTATGAACAATCCAGTCGAGGTTGCCTTCACGCCGGAGGGCGAGAGACTGCTGACATCGACATTCGTGGTCCATCCCCAGCTAGGAAGACGCGACGGGATCCTGCATGCCGTATACGGCGGCGTGTACGGCAAGGTTCATAGTGTTACAGATAGCCATCCGACTACCGGTGGTTACCTATCCGTCATGACTCACATGGGTGCCGCTGCACCGGTTGGGTTGGCTCGGTACGAATCCGAGACGTTTGGCGAGGACTACCGTGGGAGACTGTTCGTAACTTCGTTCAATCTCCGTAAGGTCAGTTCCCACAAGCTCGTATCGAAGGGCGCGAGCTTCGCGACCGAGGATGCCGACTTTCTGGTTTCGGAGAGCCGGGATTTCCATCCGACGGACGTCATGGAGGATGCGGACGGAAGCCTGTTGGTAGTGGACACCGGTGCTTGGTACAAGCTTTGCTGTCCGACCTCGCAACTGACAAAGCCGGATCTGCTGGGTGCAATCTATCGAGTCCGCAGGTCGGGAGCGGTGTCGCAGCCGGACCCGCTGGGGAAGGAAATTGACTGGAAAGAGATCGATCCCTCGAGGCTGACAACTCTGCTTGACGATCGTCGCCCTGCGGTGCGCAGGAGGGCCATCGCGGCGCTGGCCGCACGCAATGCTGTTGGAGTTCTTCGCAGCGCTCTTGGGATGAGTGAGTCAGCCCAAGTGCGGCAGAATGCGATCTGGGCTCTCACGAGGATCGAGACCGAGGAAGCGCGGGCGGCCGTGCGGGGAGCCTTGGCAGACGAGTCGGGTAGTGTTCGACAGGCGGCACTCCATTCGGTCGCTCTCCATCGTGACGTCGAAGCCGCATCCAGGTTGATCGAGTTGTTGCGTGATCCATCCGATGCCGTCAAGCGAGTTGCAGCGGAAGCTCTCGGGCGGATCGGCGATCCGGATGCGGTTGGATCGCTGCTCCAAGCCGCGGCGACGACCGAGGACGAGGTGCTGACGCATTCGCTGGTCTACGCGCTGATCGAGATTGCCGATCCCTTGTCGACGAAGCGCGGGCTTCTCGCCGATGCAGCCAGAACGCAGAGGGCTGCGATGATCGCGCTCGACCAAATGCAGCCAGCAGCTCTCGGGCCGGAAGCGGTGTTGCCCAGGCTTCAATCTGCTAGCGACTCTATTTCCGTCGCTGCACACTGGATCGCCTCCAGGCATCCCGAATGGGGCACGCACCTCGTTTCCTACCTGAAAGGGCGACTGAATGGTCCAATCGCCGAGGATTCCGAGCAACTCACGGCTCAACTGGAACGGTTTGCCGCAAATCCCGCTGTCCAAGAGCTCCTTGAGCGCACGGTGTCTGAGAGCGGCTCCGTGGCCGCTAGGAGGGCTGTTCTGCTTGCGATGGCGGCTGCGGCCGTGGACGAGGCCCCAAAGGGCTGGCCAGCAGCGATCGCGACCGCCTTGCAAGTAGGCGAAACAACCGAAGCCGCATTGCTCGCGGCTCGGCAATTGCCACGACCTCCAGAAGGAACGCCGGAACTCGACGCCGCGTTGTTTGCTGTCGCGGGCGACGAAGCGATTGATCCCGCAGTTCGGATTCGAGCCTTAGCCGCAGCGCTTGGAACGGCAAAGGAACTCAGTGCGGCACTATTCGACCTTTCGACGAGCCACGTGCTGCCTTCGGTGGCTGTAGGAGCGCGCAGCGCGGCTTCCAGGGTCCTGTCGCAATCCGTGTTGGACAGAAGCCAGCTGATGGTCCTGGCCGACTTGCTTCCCGAGGTTGGCCCGATGGAGTTGCCAAGACTTGTCGAGGCATTCGGGCAATCAAGCGATGCGGAGATTGGGGTTCGTTTCGCCGAAGGCCTCGCGAAGTCTTCCGGACTTGCCAATTTGCGTGCCGATATCGTGCAGTCGGCCGCCCGCGGCTACCCACCAGCGGTTCGAGAGCGGCTGGATTCTCTGCTCCAAGGTGAAGTGGCGGACCTTGCGGAGCAGCAGGCCAGGCTGGACACGATGCTCGACTCGATCGGACCGGGTGACGTCGTTCGCGGCCAGGAAGTCTTCAACAGCAGCGAGGCAGCCTGCCTATCCTGCCACGCCATCGGTTTCCAAGGGGGCACGATCGGGCCAGACTTGACGCGCATTGGGGAAATCCGTAGCCGCAGAGATCTGCTGGAGGCGATCGTCTACCCGAGTGCAAGTTTCGTGCGGAGCTACGAACCCATCGTGGCTGAAACAGCCGGCGGGAGTCATAGTGGCGTGCGTCTCGAGGAGACCGAAACACATTTGTTGTTGGCAGTGAACGCAGACGATCAAGTGCGTATTCGCCGTGGCGATATCGAGGAGATCCGGCCCGGAACCGTATCTGTGATGCCGTCCGGGCTTGACGCGGAACTCAGCAGGGATGCACTGGCAGACCTATTGGCTTTCCTTGAAGCAACCCAGTGGGGGCCGTAGGGCAGGAGCGTACACATCCCACAATCGAGTCTCGAAATCTGTCGGTGGTCACCACCGGAACTGGGTCGCCGAGCGGCCCAAATCGAGTCCCAGCCACAAGCGTCAAGGGCTTGGGCAAATGCCGAATGGCAACATTAGTGCCACCGGTCCGCCCCGGGGCAATCGCTGAACGACTCGCCGGATCGGTTTCTCCTCCTGAGGTTCGCGCCGTTGCCGGACGGTTCCTCGCCCAAGCGCGGAGCTGCGGGCGTAGCACAACTTGCAGCCCTCAAGAAGATGCGTGCCCAGCGACGAACCCCTTTCTTGTTGCCAACGCCGCAGAAAGCTGGTAGTTTCACCCCGGAGGAAATATAACCGCGGATATTTTCTCCATAGGATAAAATATCTTGTAAAATCGAAGAGTCATGCAGCAACGCTACATAGAACACCAAGTTGCGGCGGATCTAGTGCGAAAGATGGTGTTCGTAGCCGGACCGAGGCAGGTTGGAAAAACCACGATGGGTCTGTCCCTGCCGGGAGCCCCAGACGGGTACTTGAATTGGGACATCGTTGAGCATCGCGAGCGAATACTCCAACGGGCATTGCCGACCGGTCCCGTGTGGTTTTTTGACGAGATTCACAAATACAGGACATGGCGCAACTACCTGAAGGGACTGTTTGACGGGCGGCCCGAGGGCCAGCGGATACTCGTGGCCGGAAGTGCTCGTCTGGACCTCTACCGCTATTCTGGCGACTCACTTCAGGGACGCTATCACTTGATTCGACTTCATCCGCTGTCGGTCGCAGAACTTGGTATTGCGTCAGTGGATGACTTCTCCCAACTGCTGCGACTGGGAGGGTATCCGGAACCTTTCTTGTCAGGTTCGGAGGTGCTAGCCCGACGCTGGTCAAGGGAGTACCGCAACTTGATCGTGCGAGAGGAAATCGCTGAGTTGGAGCGAATCCAGGATCTTGGAAATCTCGAATTGCTTGCTATCCGTCTACCCGAACTGGTGGGGTCGTTGCTCTCGTTGAATGCCCTGCGGGAGGACCTGCAAGTGAGCCACAAGTCCGTCCGGACATGGATTGATGCCTTGGAGCGGCTATACACGTTGTTTCGGATCTCGCCTTTCGGCAGCCCAAGAATTCGAGCAATCAAGAAAGCCCAGAAGCACTATCATTTCGACTGGTCGCTTGTTCCCGATGCCGAACCCAGGTTCGAAAACCTGATCGCCAGTCACTTGCTGAAGTGGATCCACTATCAACAGGACACCGAGGGGCGCGACCTGGACCTACGATTCTTTCGAGACACGGACGGACGGGAAGTGGATTTCATCGTCACGGAACGAATGCAGCCAGCCGTCGCTATCGAATGCAAGGCTTCAGACGTCAAGCCAAGTCGCAGTTTGCGCTATTGGAAAAAGCGGTTTCCGGCCTGCGAGGCATGGCAACTGACCGCGAGGGGCGACCAGGACTTCGTGACTCCTGATGGAGTCCGCGTGTGCCCCGCGCTCAAGTTCTTGGGAAGGCTCGTCTAGGTTCAGGCAAGGATTGTTCATGGCAATTGAAACGCCACGCTCAGCTTGGCCCTGACTTCGACTGGCTGACCGTTCAAGCGCGCCGGTTCATACCGCCATTGCGACACCGCGTCCATGGCCGCGGCGACCAGCCGCTCGTCGACAATCGTGTTCACCGGAGCAAGGCCACTCAGCGTCCCATCCTCGCCGATGACAGCTTCCAAGAGCACGGTCCCTTCGATCGCTTCGCGCTCGGCATCCGCGGGATAGGGCGCCGAAACGTGGTGTACGAGTCTCGCCTCTTGGACATTCCCACCGACTCGGGTCCTCGTCCTCGCCGCCTTGGGCAGTGACGGGTCCGGGACAGGTCTCGTCCCGGAAACAACGACGGCCTCGACAATCGGGTTAATCTCCAGCTTGATTTCGACGCGCTGGTCCGCAGTCAGGTTTACGCTTCGGCGGTGCGGCGCGAATTCAATCGGTCCGACTACCTCGACTTCGTACGAAGGTGACGGTTCGAGACCCCCGATTCGAAACGACCCATCCGCGCCCGCGGTGGTAGCTTCGGTCACACCGCGATTCCCTTCAGTGATGACCACCGACGCCCAAGGAACGTGGGCTCCGCTCGGGTCCTGAATCGAACCCGAAAGCGTAACTGCATTCTGCTGGCCAAGAGCGCCTGAAACACAACACACCGCTACTGCAATCGGGGCGAGCCTGCGCATACCCCGGATCGTCCTCGGAATCTCAGCGGATGAAGGATTGCGACGCAGGCACGCTCCAACATATGGTGGGAACACGCCTGTTTAAGCTAGCAATCCACAACAGCCCATTAGCCGCGCTGACCCGGACAGGGAGTGTGCTCGACTGGGTCATCCTCGCCAGGATGTGGGTTGCCGTCACGGGATTGACTGGCCTCGGACTCATCGGAGCGGTGGCACCAGCGCAAGCAGATCAACTCTCAACAGAAGATCGCGCCGGTATTGAGCGCTTCGAGGGTGTCTGGGATGTCAGGTCGATGCGTCCGCCGCGTGGTCCTAGGAATCGCCCTCCGGCTCCTCCCGGGAATGCTGGCGCAGCCAGCAGAGCGCCGAAAGTGGAGGGCCTGGACGGCGGGGACCGCAGGGTATACCAGTTGATGACGTCGGAAGGACGGGCCGCCTTCGACAAGATGGACCCGCGAGACTTACCGACCAACAACTGCCGCTCCTCGGGTGTGCCGACGCTTGCCGCGGTGCCGTATTCGCAAGCCTGGTCTCTTGAGGGCGATGTCCTGACGATTCACCACGAAGAGTTCGACACGGTTCGTGAGATCTACTTCGATGGCCGCCCGGCCGCCGGCCCCCCGACCCAGCTCGGTCACGCGAACGGATCTTTCTCGGGCGACGTGCTGAGAATCACGACGACTCACATGAAGGCCAGTCTCGGAGCGCTCTCCCGGAACGCGCCGGGGAGCGATGCTCGCTCGGTGACCGAGCGGTATTGGTTATCAGACGATGGCCAGGGCATCAACGGAGAGATCACTGTTGACGACCCTGTGTTTCTCTCACGCTCAATCACGTTGCGGGTCAACCTGGTCCGTGCACCGGACCGTACCGAAGTCTTGGGGTTTGCTTGTGACCCCGAGGCGTCTCGGCGCCATCTGGAGTGAATGGCCACCGCTTGCCGCGCGGTGGCTGTTCACTGTCGCAGATGGCGATTGAACCACTCGACGGTCGCCTTCACGAAGTCCGCTGAGCCTGACTCCTTGCCGGGGAATGTCCCCCCGTGGCCTCCGCCAGGGATCGTCAGCACCTCCACCACGACGCCCGCTTGTCGCAAGCGTTTCGCCAGGATCTCGGAGTGCTCGATCGGCACGACGGCATCCGCGTCACCGTGGATCAGCAACGTCGGCGGGTCATCTCCAGAAACATGATGCACGGGCGATGCATCGCGGTACGCCCTGTACTGGGGCGATGTCTTGGGGTCGCGCTGCATGAGCCGCAGTCCGAACAGCGATGCGAACGTTCCGGAGCCGTACTCGCCGTTGGCCAGAACCAAGTCTGTCGGGGGCGCCCAGGACACGATCGCCTGCAACTTGGAACTCTCTCGGTTTACCGGATCTGGATCGCTCTTGCCGCCAGGGGACGAGCGCAGCCCCAGCATCAAGGTGAGATGACCGCCCGAGGATCCGCCAACCCCGCCGATCGTCTCTGGTGTGATCTTCCATCGCGCTGCATGATGCCGGATGAATCGGACCGCCCGTTGGACGTCCTCTAGCTGGGCGGGATACTTGTTGAGCGGAGCCGTGCGGTGGTTTATGGCAAACACTGTGTAACCCGCTTTCACCAGCGGCAGGCCGAAGATCTCGACCTGCCCGCTGGCCTTCTGCTGAGGCGCGCTGGCGGCAATCGGCGAATGCCATCCGCTGCCGGTGATATGAACGATTCCGAACCCGTTGGGGTTTTCGGGTCTGTATACGTCCATCAGCAGAGCCCCACCTGAGACCATTCCGGCCACGACATCTCGTTCGACGCGCGGGTCCTCGCGGGCATGCTCCGGCGGGGCCTTGTCCGCGGCTGCTCCCCCGGACAGGTTCTCTTCGAAGAAACGCACCATGGCGCCCATGTAGTCTGGCGGGTTCGTGGCTCCTGGGAAAGACGCTCCATGTCCGCCACCGGGAATGGTCAGGAGTTCCGCGTGGACACCGTCTGCCAGGAGCCGCGCAAGAAACTCCTCGGAGTGCGCATGGGGCACGCGGTCATCGGCCGTTCCGTGAATGAGCAAGAATGGCGGGTCGTCGGGCGACACATGCGCAGCCGGGGAAGCTTGCCAATGGGTCTGGAATTCCTTGCTAGACGAGGAATCCCTGGATCTGAGACGCATCCGCAGCAATGAAGCGACAGAAGCGCTTGACATGCGGCCCTCGAACCGGGTCAGGTCGGTTGGAGCCGCACGGGCGAGGACTGCTTGGAGCTTGGCGCTCTCTCGCTCAACCGGGTCAGCGCTGGACGAGTCCCCACGTCCGTCGAGGACGCCCAGCATACTGATGAGGTGCCCGCCAGAAGATCCCCCCACGCCTCCCAGGCGATCGCTGCGAATCCCAAATCGCTCAGCATGTCGACGCACGAAGCGCACAGCCCGTTGGGCATCTTCGAGGCCGGCTGGATGGCGGTAGCGAGGCGCTGCCCTGTGGTTGATTACGAAGACGGTGAAGCCCGTAGCTGTCAAGGACGGCACATATAGCCTGGCAAAATTAGATGCCTTCAGGGGCGATGCATCGTATGTCAGTGGAGCATGCCAGCCGCTGCCAGGGATGAAGATGATCCCGAAACCGTTCGATCGTTCCGGATAGTGCACGTCCATCAGCATCCCTAGTCCGCCGCGCATCGCGTATACGACGTTCTCTTCGACCCGCGCCTCCGAAACAGGAAGAGCTAGCAACACAAGGAATAGGATTCGGGCGGCCGTCATGCCAGTGAGGATACCGAATCTCCAAGGCTGGATGTCTAGGCCACTACTGGGCGCTCGGTGCATTGGCGACAGGCAATCACGCTAGCTTTGCAGCGACTGACGTTTCTTGGCTTCATCCATCGGGATCGATCTCACACCTGTTGTTGCGCTACCTGGAGAGGCGCGAAGAGGTCGGAGGCGTCCCAAGGGTTGGCGACGTCGATATCGAGACCATCGAAGTCCCTGGCGTTCCGAGTTGCAAGACAGAGGTCATGAGCCTTGGCTGTTCCCGCGATCAGCGCGTCGGCGAGGCGCAGCACTCGGCCGGATCGTCTGGCCACGACTCTCAGTGTGGCGGCATGCTCAGCTTCTGGACGATCGACTGGCAGAACGAAGTCCCTGTATTCGTCCACCAAGACTGCCAGAGCGATGCCCAGGCTGGTGCGCCGATCGCCTCGGGGCAGAAGCTGGAGCCCGAATTCGATCTCATGCACGACGATGGTCGAGAGCCACAACTCAGATTGGCTGCCAAGGAAGGTAATGACCTGTGGATCCGGTTCGGGCTTTACGATCTCCGATATGACATTGGTGTCGAGCAGGAATCCCTTCATCGGATCTCCTGGTCGATCAAGGGGACTTCACGCTCGCACTCGTGTCGATCCGGCAATTCCAGTTCCTCGCCGCGGGGCATGTTCTCGACAAGCCAGCGGCCAAGGGGTTGACGAGACCGCATCCTCTCGTACCACGCATCGGCTGGTACGACAACAAATGGGCGTCGAGTGCCTATGTGCTGCGGGCCTTCTGTTTCAGCAAGTCGCAGGATCTCTGAAAGGCGAGCCTTGGCTTCGGCCACCGTCCAGACACGTTGGGATACATCGTTGGCCACAATTCCCACTTCCTTGAGAAGGATCTTATAGTCCATTATGTACTAGGTTGGCTCGAACGTCGACAGCATCAACTAGGGCTCATGGGAGCAATTGTCCCCTGTGGAGACCAGGCCACGGCTTCCGGTGGCCCGGCACTGCAAGACCGTACCAATCCCAGATCGGGCTCGGAGCCTGTGGGTGTTCCCGCCCGAGGCTAGAGTGGGGTTTGTCATCCGTGGGGATAACGCGGTAGTTTGTCGGCCGCACAAACGAATGCGCATTCGGAACCAAACGTTGACAGAAACCAGACTCACGCTCGGACTCATTGCATGCTTGCTGGCCACACCGCCTGCATACGGCTCGCAGATCATTCGTGACTCCCTGCCGACGAACCTGGTGACGGCAGATAGCGTCGAGTTCGCGATCTTACCGCCCGACGGTTACGCCCCCGACGGTGAGCCCCTGCCACTCTTGTTGTTGCTCCACGGCGGGTGAGGAAACCGCGAGCACCTCTCAAGGCTCGCGCCCCAGATCAGCGAGATGTGGGCCGTGGGCGATTTTCCCAGTATGGTGGTGGCGACTCCGTCGGTGGCGAATGGTTCGATTTACCTGGACAGCCATGACGGCAAGGAGCGTTGGGAATCCTTCGTCACGGACGAGTTCATACCGTATTTGAGGGGCGGTTCCAAGTTGGTCGCCAACGCGAGAAGACGGTGGTGACTGGCATTTCGATGGGAGGCATCGGCTGCTTACGCCTCGGCTTCAAATACCCCGAGACCTTTGGGGCCGTGGCTGCGATGGAGCCGGCGGCGTAGCACGGCTTGCCATGGGACGCGATTCCGGATCGCAGCAAGTTCCACTCCCCCGAGCACATTGCCAGCCTCTACGGCACCCCGCTCGATTGATGCCATCAAGGGCGACTCGGACCTGGCCGATTGGCGGCGCGGCGCCGACTTCGCACAGGTCCCTCTCCTTCTGGACCATGGATCCTCGCGGCGAATCAACATTTCCCTGGACCGCGGCCTGCTCGAGGCCATAGACGACGAGCCCAGGCAGCGCCAGATGACCCGGTCGGCCTTCCTGGCGACTGTGGCCCGGCAAGAGCTTGAGGGCACGTCACCGGAGGCGCCAGCAACTGTAGGAACACCTCAGGGCGCGAACGGGCGGCGGTCCTCCAGAAGGAGAAGACGGGGAATGACTGACCCGCTTAGGAAAGACGTCGTGTTCCGCTATTCGATCGTTGGATACAGAACGAAATGGAGCGACCGGGCTCGCGTTTCGATCCCCCTGATGTAGCGGATCGTCGTGGTCAAGCCCGGGCGCGACTTCGTCGGTTCTTGGCCGCAGGATTCTCTCTTGTGGGAATCGGATTGCTTTTGTCTATTGGCTCAAGGACTGGACGATCCCCGGACTCCGTGCCTGACGAGCCGCTGGCCCACACTCGCCCAATACATCTCGTTACGGAAGATGTCCAGCGATACTCCAACGAGCACGGCCGTCTTAGCGTTGAGGTTGCAGCGGTTGCCGACGGGAAAGGGACAGTTCTTGGCTTTGGTGCACACCGACTCGGCCATCGATCTTGCGCAGACGAGAGCACGCCATTCGAGATCGGCTCGGTTCCGAAGGCCTTCACTGGAATTCTGTGGACGCTTCGGATCGCAAGAGGAGAACTCACCCTTGACACGCGAATCGCTGAACTGCTGCCAAAGGGCTGGTCGCTATCTGGGCCAGTGAACCAATTCACGCCGGAATGCTTGACCACGCACAATTCTGGATTGCCCTGACTTCCGGCCAACCATCTGCACGTGGGATCGTTGGCAGATCCGTTGCTGTTCGGTGACGATCCTTATCGGAAGGCTCAGCAGAGCAGTTTCGAGAGGCTTCGAGCACGAGCCAGTTGCATTTCATTCAGGGAACCTGTTCAGGGCATTCGGCGGCGGCCCCTACTGACTAATTCCAGTGCGGCAAGCCAATGAGACAGCGCTCTCACTCCATCAGGTCAGACAATGATTAGACTTCAAGTCGGCCAATCGGCCGACGCCCCGTCTAGCGGAAGTACCAATGACGTCCCCAGCGCGACCGAACATCCTCGTTGTCGTAGTGGACGACGTCCGATTCGATGATCTAGGATTCGCCGGACACCCGTTCGTCCGAACCCCCAACTTCGATCGCGTCGCGATGGAAGGGATTCGATTTTCGAATGCGTTCGCGCCGATCCCTCTCTGTTCGCCGAATCGAGCGTGTATCTTGACCGGCCAGTACGCCCACACCCACGGGATCACCGACAACCGTGACCGCAGCGCACAGTCCCACAAGCTGGCTACATTCCCGTTGGTACTCCAGCGTATCGGCTATGACACGGCCTTCATCGGGAAGTGGCATATGGGCCTCGACGACATGCCCCGTCCCGGTTTCAACGAATGGCTCAGCTTCAGCGGGCAAGGCAAATACCACAATCCGGAAATGAACCACAACGGCGAGTCGTGCACCCTCCGGGGCTATGCCACGGACATCCTTTCCGAACGTGCCGCTGAATTCATTCGACGCGAACGCGACCGAGCGTTCTTGGTTTACCTCTCCCACAAGGCGGTCCATCCCAATCTCTTCCAAGATGCCGACGGCAGCATCAGATCAATCCCGGCCGACGGGGGCTTCACGCCGCCCGACAGGCTCAAGCGGCTATACGAGAAGGAGCCAATTCGTCGCCGCCCCAACGCATACTCATTCGGCGAGGGCAAACCAGCGTTACAGCGGCAGCTCTCTGGTGTTCCGCCGCTGGGGCCGTCTACGGGGACGCCCGATCACGTGATCCGCAACCGATTGCGCATCCTGACGGCTGCGGACGAAGCCTTCGGCACGGTGTTGGACGCTCTGGAGGAGACAGGGCAGATTGACGACACGCTAGTCGTCCTGACTAGTGATCACGGGTACTTCTACGGCGAGCACGGCTTGAACGAAGAGCGGCGTTTGGCGTACGAAGAGAGCATCCGAGTTCCCCTGGCTATGCGGTGGCCCCGGCTGATTGCAGCCGGGGCGGAATCAGGCTGCTTCGCGCTCAGTGTTGACATAGCACCCACGGTCCTTGAACTGGCTGGCGCTGGCCCCCATCCCGCCTCCCACGGACGCTCACTGGTTCCTTTGCTCGCAGGCGCTGCTCCTGCGGATTGGCGGCGGTCCGTGCTGATCGAGTATTTCTCGGACGCTGTTTGGCCGCGAATGGTGAACATGGGGTACCAAGCCGTTCGAACCGAGCGGTGGAAGTACATCCGGTATGTCGATATCGAAGCGATGGATGAACTCTATGACTTGGAAGCGGATCCGTACGAGATTCGCAATATGTTCGAAGACTCGAACCTTGATGGTAGGAAGGCCGAACTCGCCGCGGAATTGGACCGGCTCCTAGGCGAAACGGAAGCACCCAGGCGCTAGGCTTGTGGTCCAGGGTTTCCGCCATGGTTCCTGGATTCGTATCAGATGCCGCCACGGAGTCTCTGTACTTGAGTAGCTTCGCAAGGTCAATTGGAGGCCGGTCGTCTCGAGTCGAGAACCAATCTCATCCTTCGGTTCGGTCTTGGGGAAGGCCGCGAAAGTGACAGGGCAACGGGCTGATCCCCAGGGTTTTGCAGTTGAGAACAGGTGAAGTGTGTCGGCGGTGCGAAGCGAGAGCGTCGAGCGAAGCCAGTGCGGGATGCTTGAGGATCTTCCGTCGTTTAGCGATGCTCGATGCAGACCGACCGAGTTCCCTTGAGAACGATTCATTGAAGCCAGTGTCTCGCCTGATGTAATGTTCGGAAGGAGTACTGACGGATGCCGAGCCGTCCAGAATTCGACCGGGGGAAGCGAACATTGACTGGAAGCAGAATTACTCTTGGGTTTGTTGCTTACCTACTGGCCGCAACGATTGCGCAGGGCTCGCAAATCATTCGGGGATCCCTGTCGACTGACTCCGTGACGGCAGGTGCCGTCGAGTACGCAATCCTGCTTCCTGATAGCTACTCTCCTAACGGCGAGCGATTACCGCTCTTGTTGCTGCTCCACGGCGCGGGGGGCGACCGTGAGCAACTCGCAAGATTCGAGCCACAGATCAGCGAGATGTGGGCTTCGAATGATCTTCCCAAGATGGTGGTGGCGACTCCGTCGGTGGGAACTGGATCGATCTACCTGGACAGCTATGACGGCCAGGAGCGCTGGGAATCTTTCGTCATGGAAGAGTTCCTGCCCCACCTGAGAAGGCGGTACCAGGTCAGCCACGAGCGCAAGACCACCATGGTGACCGGAAGTTCGATGGGCGGTTTCGGTAGTTTGCGGCTCGGATTCAAGTACCCCGAGATCTTCGGGGCCCTAGCCGCAATGCAGCCCGGTGCGTGGCCGGGCCTCACTTGGGACCAAGTTCCGGAACGCAACAAGATCCGCTTGCCGGAACGGATTGCCAATCTCTTCGGCGATCCGTTTGATCATGAGCGGTTCCAACGAGAGAATCCCGCATCGATCGTCGAGGGCGCCTCATCCCGACTCCAAGACTCGGCGATCTATATAGAGGTCGGTGATGAGGACGGCTTCGGTTTCGTCGAGGGCGTCGATTTCATGCATCGCCTGTTGTGGCGTCATCGGATCCCGCACGAATTCCGCCTCGTGCGCTGGGCAGATCACGCTGGCAGCACCGTCATGGAGCGTTCTCGGGACCGGTTCCGCTTCCTGGCTCGCTATCTGGAACAGCCGGCCGCTCCGGAGCCGGCTGTGGAGAGGTTCCGCAAGCGGATGGCCGAGAGTCATCGGTTGAGGGGGATGGAACCCTTCGGATTCTGGCCGAATTCGACGCTGCGTTCCTATAGTTCGGGAGATGGCCTTGAGAACCATCACCGAGCAGTTCTCGATTCCGAGGAGGTTCGCAAGGAACTTGGGGTCATCCGCATCGCAGATATTTCCTATGCCAGCAGCCCTGGGACCGATCCGGCGAGGCAGAGCCTCGATATCTTCATCCGCGAGGGGCTCACGGACGCCCCCGTGGTTCTGTACGTGCATGGTGGCGGGTGGGTCCGTGGTGACAAGGAGAGAGCCTTGTTCAAGCCCGGGTTCCTTGTTCCACGGGGATTCCTGTTTGCGTCGATGAACTACCGCTTCCATCCTGAGGCGAGCCTGTCCGAAATGGCGCAGGACGTTGCTTCGGCTGCGGTTTGGCTGAAACGGCACGCGGCGAAGTACGGAGGCGATGGCTCGAGGATCGTATTGATGGGCCATTCGGCCGGGGCGCACCTGGTGGCGGTGGTTGGATCCAACAAGGCGTTCTTGGAAGAGGCTGGCGCATCGCTGAGCGACATCAGTGGCGTGGTTGCGGTTGACACCGCGATGCTCAACGTTCCAGCGCGCATGGAGACTGCGCGAGAGTCCCAATTCCAGGTGTTCGGACGGGCGTCGGAAAGCTGGACTAAGGTTTCACCTTGGCATCACATCGAGGAAGGGAAGGGCATCCCTCCATTCCTGCTGCTCATCTCCGACGGCCGTGCGGTTTCGCTCGAGCAGGCGGTATCGCTGAGCAGTAAGCTCGAAGAGAACGGTATCGAAGCACTCACTCACGAGGGCAAGGGACGAGCGCACACCCCTCTGGACACGTACCTCGGGGTTGACGGGGACGAAAGCACCCGCATCCTCTTGGAGTTCCTACGCCGATATGCAGGCGTGCGGTAGAATTCCGCGTCTCGAAATCTGGTCTGTCGGGTTGTTTGCACTCGAACGATGTCGCCCGAAGAGTGGCTCGGTGCCTGCCGTTAGCGAGCCGAACGTCCAAGGAGACCGCAGCACGCAACCCGAAACCGAATCGGCCGTTCGTTCGTCTGTCGGACTGCCATGAGCCTCCTCGTCCGTGCGCTGGTAGCGTCGGCGACGCTACTTCCGCTGGCCGCCCAAGAGAGTGCCGTCGTAGAACAGGGCGTGACGTTCTCGGCTGACGTCGATGTAATCAATGTATTCGCCACAGTCAAGGACCGTAACGAACGCATTCTTGATTCTCTGGGAAGGAAGGACTTCGTTCTCTGGGAGGACGGCTATGTGCAGAAAATCGGATACTTCGCGTATGAGACCGACCTTCCCCTGAAAATCGGACTTCTCATTGACACGAGCGGCAGCCAATCGGCCCTGATTCCGGCAGAGCGCAGGGCGGGCATACAGTTCTTTCGCGAAGTGCTACGGCCCACAAAGGACTCAGCGTTCCTGCTTACGTTTGGTTGTGAAGTGGAACTCCAGCAGGACTATACCGAGTCTCTAGGCTTGCTTGAGCGGGCGTTGGACGACCTGCATCACAAGCGGTGTTTCCCAAGTGTCCCTCAGTCCGCAGCAAGCGGAGCCAGGCCCGTCGGTACGGCCCTGTACGACAGCTTGCTCTTGGCTTCCGAGGAGATGTTCCGCAATCATGCTGGACGGAAGGTGACGGTGATGGTCTCGGATGGTCACGACTCCGGCAGCAAGACGAGTCTCGCGCGCGCTATAGAGGCAGCGCAGCGTGCCGACGTCGTAGTCTATTCCATTCAGTATCTTGACCTCGAAATCGACGCTAACCTCTATCGCGACAGTAGTGGGGTCGGGGCGGCGGTACTGAAGGAGATCTCTCAGCAAACGGGCGGCGCCTTTTACCGTGTTTCTGAGAGACTGCGCCTGTCAGACGTCTTTGCGCAGATCGAGGACGAGATGCGGGGGGTTTATAGCATCGGCTACACACCGAAGCGCGGGCTGCACGAGCCCGGTTATCGGAAGATTAAGCTGACGAGCCCCCGGATGGACGTGAAAACGATTCAAGCGCGTGACGGATATTATGCCGGAAACTAGCTCGTCTTGGAGGCATCGAACTCCGGTTCGGACTAGTCTTCCTGCGACAGCGTCGCTGTGAACCCTAGACTGAACCTTCCATTGTTGACGTCCATCGTGCCATTCGGAATGCGCGTGCCGTACGGGCGCCCTTGAAATACGAGAGCCATTTCCCTCTCAGCTCGAGTCACGACCGTGCTGAAGGTGAGCCGCTTGGACTCGATACCGAGACCGGTCACCGCATGCTGCTGGCCGCCGGAAGTGTAGATGCCCTTGTATTGCTCTCCATCTCTTGTGATGGTGAGCACGGAACTCCAAGTTCTGTCTCCCCTGGGATCCGGGATGCTGATGTTCCAGGCCCCCACGACATCCTGCATCTCGACGGTTCGTACCGGGTTCCATCGAATCGCGCGTGACACCCCGGAATCGGGTTGGACCAACGTCCCGTCGCCTTTGATCTCGTCGCCGTCGATCTGGCCCCGCAACTCTACGACATAGGTTCGCGCCCGAACCTCCGGACGGACCGTCAGAAGTAACTCGTTCCCGTCGATCTTGCCTTCCTCGATCTCCCATGGCGTGCCGCCAGGAGGGTGGACCATCCCAGTGACCTTGCCGCCGTCGCCTAGGGACAGGACAAACCTGTGGACCCCGCCCTGTTCCCCATCACCGTACTGGAATATCCAAGTGCCGGAAGGGTCTACCGTACTCTGTGCCTGTAAAGGCGCCAACAGCACCGCAAGCGCGAACGGCACGATCAAGTCAACCTTGAAACTCATTGCATTACTCCTTTCGAATCGATCGCCCCAAGTGGGCTGCCAATGCGATTGTTCCAGATACCCGTCTTGTTCCCATTCGATTCCAATGCGCTGGCAACAAGGTGGGAGGTCACGCGTCGAGCGGCGGGTGGGCCGATACCGCTGGAGAGTCTATCACAGGCTGGCCAAGCAACCGATCTGGATACCGGGTGTTCTCGCACGACAAGTGCCACAATCGCGCTCGGCGTCTGGGGACTTCCGTCAACGGGACCCGGATTCCGACCGGAGACCTATGCCTTTGGCTTGCAACGGGAATCGACGCTGCCGGAGCCACGGCCAAGTACTTGGAACGCATTGAGCCGTGCTCCTCTCCTGCGTTACAAGTCTAGGAACCAGGTGACGTTGTATGAACCGGGTCATGGCCAATTCCTCTGACCGGTTCGATCCGACCACCCACGATGAAAGTCACGATCACTGCCAGGGGGCTCAGCAGGCCAATTCCGATCAGGACGGGCAAGTAGCTTCCGGTCGTGTCCAGCACCCATCCAATCGCGGCAGTGGTGAGCACGATGCCTGCGCTTGCGCCTGTTCCCGAGAATCCAAAAGAGGTTCCCACGAACGAAGCGGGAAAATAGTCGTTTGGCAGGTTGAGCAGGTTAACCGACACGGTCTTGAAGCCAAGGGCCCCCAGGCTTATGCAAGCTATTGCAAACCAGACATTGGAAGCGTAGGCGGCCCCAATCAGTGCCGTAGCCATGATCCCCGAAATGCAGAGCACTGTCTTGCGAGCACGGTTGACCGTCCAGCCGCGGGCAATGAGCCAAGATGCCATTCCGGTTCCCCACAGGTCCCCGAAGCCGGACATGAGATACGGAATCCACGCCATCAAACCGATCTGTGTGACATCCAGGCCTTTGTCCTGAGCCAGGTATGGGGGAATCCAGTACACATAGAACCCCCACACTCCGGCGGCGGTCATCCGGCCCAGGAATACGGCCCAAGCTTGGCGGTACCGAACTACGTGCAACCAGGGAATCGCCTCGGTGTTCTTCGCCTCTTCGGATTCGCGGTGTTGCCGGCCGGTAAGCGACAGCCAGAACGGCAGTACCGCGAAACCGATGAGCCCAGTCACCAGGAAGGCAGTCCGCCAGCCGTAGACCACTGTTAGCCAGCTGACCAGTGGCACAGTGAGAGCCGACCCCAAACTGCTCCCGACATTGACGATTCCGACTGCGAATGACCGTATGGGGCCCCGGACTTCGTGTGCGACGGTTTTCATCGATGCCGGCCATACTCCCCCCTGTCCAACAGCGAGCAGTAACCGATAGGCCGCCAGCGATCGGAAGCCCACGGAGAGGGTGTGCATTGAACCGGCAATTGACCACCACACGACAAACAAGGACAGCGCCCGCCGGAACCCCAGCACGTCTGCCAGGCGCCCGCCAATGCTGTACATCACTGCGTAAGTCACCATGAAGGAGTTCACGACGAACGCGTACTCGCTGTTCGTCATGTCGAACTCGTCCAGCAGCGTCGGGGCAAGCCCCGAAAGCGCGATGCGGTCGATGTAGCACGTGGTCGTGCAGGCCAGCAGCACGGCGACAAGGCCCCAAGGCGGTCGGCGAGGGGGAGAGTCTGTTTCGAGGGCTTGGTCGGATGGCATTGAGGGGAGGGCGGATTCGCCAGACGAACCAAAGCCTAGTGTCGGCCGTGCGATGGAAGCCTATCATAGTCGAACACTCCTAGCCAGGGACTGGACCGTTGGACCGAGCGCATTGAGGCGGACGGCCGACTCGCGAAGCTGGATTGTTCGGGCGATCGCGTGGGCACCGCCTCCCGCATCGAGGCAGCGAGGAAGCCTCCGTTTATGGACGCCTAGCGGGTGGGTCGGCCGAGCGTTGTACGAGGCGACTGCTTAGGGCGCGAGGTGCGGCACTTCGGAGCGCCAGCCTGCTCGCAGTCGTTTCGAGAGCGAGGCAACGAGCGACCCATGACCGGGGTCCGTAGCCAAGTTGACCGTCTCGGTAGGAGCGATCTCGAAGTCGTAGAGCTCTCGCTCAGCGACGGAACCGTCTCGATTGGCCCATTCCGTGTAACGATAGCGAGATGTTCGAATGCTCCGGCCCATTTGCTCCCAGTCCTGGTCGGCTAGGTACGGTCTGGTGATCTGACTGAACGCGGCACCCTTCCAGTCTCGATCGGGATCCTCCAGCAAGGGCATCAGGCTCGTGCCCTCAAGGCCGTCGGGGGGGCTGATTCCGCATGCATCGCATATTGTCGGATACATATCGACGAATTCGACGATGCCCACGGACGAGAGCCCCCCGGAGCGCATCCCGGGAACATGCACCATGAGCGGTGCGCGTGCGTCCAGTTCATAGGTTGTCGTCTTACCCCAGAGCTGTTGCTCGCCCAGATGCCAGCCGTGGTCTCCGAACAGGACGACCACGGTTTGGTCGGCGAGCCCCAAGGCATCGAGTTCGTCCAGGACCCGACCCACCTGGAAGTCCATGTAGCTTGTTGCCGCGTAGTACCCGTGAACGAGTTCCCGCGCCTTTCCTGGAGGCAGCGGACCCTCCCTAGGGATGTCTGTGTATCCCCGTAATTCCTGCCATCGAGTGAACGCAACATCGGGCGCTCCGACGGGCCGGCTCGGATCCTCGGCTACCGGGAGCTGGCTCGGGTCGTACAGGTCGAAGTACCTCTTCGGTGCTGTGAATGGCAGGTGCGGCTTCTGGAAGCCAACGGCGAGGAAGGATCGGCGGTTTCTCAGCCGTCCAAGGGCTTGGATCGCGCGGTCTGCGACCTGGCCATCCTGGAGGGTGTTGTCGGGCACCCGCGGGGCCTGCCAAGAGTGGCGCTTCTTCCACTCGAGCGTGGGGATCTCGGGGCCGGTCCAGACGCGCTCCGGCTCGGCCGCAGCCATCGGGGCGAAGCGCTCTTCGTCGACGTACTGCATGCCGGCCTGAACTCCGCCAAGAGGCCACGCTGGCTCGCTCCAGGACGGAGCGTCGGCCATCTTTCCGTGCAGGATCTTTCCGAGCGCCTTTGTGAAGTATCCGGCCTGCTTGAACTGCTGCGGAAGCGTGACCGCATCGGGCGCCGTCTCGCGAAAATGCGTTCGGTTTCCCCACACCCGGGTCGTGTCCGGTCGAAGCCCGGTCAGCAGCGAAGCCCGAGATGGCCCGCAGACGGGGGCCTGGCAGTACGCGCGCTCGAAGACCAAGCTCCGGCTGGCCAGCCGATCGATGTTGGGAGTCCGGATCGATTCATTGCCATAACAGCCCAGATCCGGGCGAAGGTCGTCCACGGCGACAAACAGCACGTTCAGGTCGCTCTTGGCCGTCTGCGCGGCGACCGAGGCGACGGAGGCGGCACCAATCCCAGTCTTCAGGAAATTTCTGCGGTCGATCATGGTGACTCCGGTTCGCGACGGCGCCAGGTATAGGATTCGGCGTCGAATTCGAATGCCCGCTTCAACAATGCTCCCGGTGCGTCAACACTCGGCAACCAGCGGGCGTGACGGGAAATCTCTGACGCGACTCCCGGGTCCGCCGCCAAGTTGGTCAGCTCGCCCGGGTCTGTCGTATGGTCGTAAAACTCCTCGTCACCGTTCGCATACCGGATGTACCGATAGCGTTCCGAACGAATGGCGTGGTTGCCCCGGCCGAACGTCATGACAGCCGGCCGGTCCCAGTCCATTTCCGGGTTCTCCAGCAAGGGCCGCAAGCTGATGCCCTCAAGGTCCTGGCGTACCGGCAACCCGCAAAGGTCGACCAGCGTTGGGTACAGATTGAGCAGGCTGACCGCCCGCGAGCTCTCCGATCCGGGCACCGTCACGCCAGGAGCGACGATCGCAAGAGGCACATGGGAAGACCGCTCCCAAAGCGTGTTCTTCGTGAAGTGGTGCTTCTCGCCGAAATGGTATCCATGGTCGGACCAGAACACGACGATCGTGTTGTCAGCGTAAGGGCTTTCCTCCAGAGCGCTGAGCACACGACCGACCAACTCGTCGGCGTGGCGGATGCAGGCAGTGTAGGACCGGACCACTTCGTCCATGTCTTCATGCTCTTGGATAGCTTGCAAGTCGGCGAGGCGGAATGCCGCCATCCGCCGCCCAGGCTCGGGAACGTCATCGAGGTCATTCGGCGCGTCAATCGGCACCGGAGCCTCGTCCGGGTCCACTTCATCGTAAATGGACCTGGGAGCATAGAACGGCAGGTGCGGCTGGAACAGTCCAACCGCGAGGAAGAACGGTCGCTCGTGCTGCCGGGCCAGGAAATCCTCCGCCCAGCTGACTGTTGCGCCGTCTCCCATTTCCATTGATGACTTGTCCAACGGGCCCCAGTCGAAGCTGGAAATGTTGTCCGGCCGCCTGTATGGGACCAAGAACCCGGTGGTCTTGAGGTCGTCGACCAGCTCAAAGTACTCGTCCCAGGAATCCGGCGGATTGAATCCCGGCGTGTGGTGAAAGACCTTGCCGCCACCAGCGGCGTAATAGCCGTTGTCCTTGAAGTACCTGGGCAGCATCACTACATCCGGCAGGTTCGGCTTCCACCATTCCCCGTTGGCGTAGACACCCGTCGTCGAAGGCCGCAGGCCGGAAAGGATCGCAGTGCGGGAGGGGTTGCACTTCGGAGACGGGGCGTGCGCGTTCGTGAAAAGGGTTCCAAGGCCGGCCAAGCGGTCGATTTGGGGGGTCTGGGCGGGCTCGTATCCCAGCGCTCCGACCCAGTCGTTCATATCGTCGACACTGATCATCAGTACGTTTGGGCGTACCGGGAGCGTGTCACCGCAGGCGACTAGGAGTGCGGCAAGTGCTGCGCCCAAGGTCTGGATCCTCATCGGAGACCTCCATTCAACAAGGGGCATGTGGAGAGTCGATGCCTCATCGTGATGCCTTCAGCGCTCGATCCGCGGCAGTAGCTAACGGATTCCCTGAATCCCAGTTCCAGCGGGCGCAATTCATTCCCTCCAATGGTAAACGTTGCATGCAATCCTGAAATAACACTGCGAATCAGCCGCGGCGACGGGTGGATCAATGATACATACGCCTACCTTTTCCGATCAGGCGGTGACGGACTGGGCTATGCGCCAGTTGGCCGACTACGACGAACGGAGACCGGGCACGCTGTTCCGGTATCGAGGACCGCTCGTCGGTGTCAATGACGCCTACCGCGTGCAGATCGAAACCGCCCGGCTCCGCAGGGATCGCGGGGAAGCGGTTGTTGGCTACAAGATCGGTTGCGTCAGCCGGACGATTCAACGCCAGCTGGGTGTCGAGAATCCGGTCTTCGGACATCTATTCGATACCGAGATCTGGTCGAGCCCGGCGGTCCTGCCGACGGACGGATTCTGCGAACTCGCTATCGAAGGCGAGTTTGCCCTGACGGTCGCCGAGGACATTCCGGACCCGGAGCAAATCCGCGATGTCTCGCAGCACTTCGTGCGAAACGTGTTCCCCGTCATCGAACTGCACAATTACCTGTTCCGGGGCGCGGACCGAACTGCCGCCGAGGTGATCGCGAACAACGCATTCCACGCCGGGATCGTCGCGCCGCCGAGCCGGGCGAGTCTGCGGGACCGGGAGGCCCTGCCAATTCGAGTTGCGATCAATGGCCGGGAAAGAGGCAGCGAAACCGTCGACCCGCTCGAGACCCTTTACGAACTTGCCTCTCGACTGTTCTCGTTCGGAATTGTTCTCAGTGAAGGCGATGTTGTTCTGGCGGGCTCGCCGCTACCGCTCTATCCAGTTGACATCGGCGATTCCATCTGTGTGGAGTGGCCTGGTGGTGCGACCGTGACGGCGGAGTATGGCGGGACCGCAGGTGACGGTGGGAGGGCCTAGCCAGCGAGCTCCTCGGCGGACCGGTCCATTGTTGCGGGCCCGTCAATCCATAACACCATGCGCTGGAGCAGCCTGGCATGGATGTTTGCGAGAGTCATCGGCCCGACGTGTTCTACAAGCCGCCGGGTCCCGATAGTGCCTCCATTTCTTGAGCGAGCATCGAAACCAGGCAGGACGAAGAGTGCAATTCGTTGCAAAATCAATCGAGACGAAGGGCCTCCTGCGGGATTGCGTGGGCGCTCCTAATAGTCCAACAGGTAGTTGAACTTGATGAAGAAAGCCTGGGTCTCGACACGCCGCTCGACGCTGTGAGGATCCACGTAGTCCCGCATCAGCATCCCCGTGTTGTAGACCACGTACAGGCCCGTGCTGGATGTCGAGAGCAGCCCCAGCCGTATGTTGTGAGACAGCAGGTTCGTGCGATTGCTGTATTGGCTGAGCGTCTGGAAGTAGCTCTTCGGCGTGATCGACCAGTTGAACCGGAGACTCGCGAGATCGGTCTTGAACGAAGCCGTGGGCAGTTCGATGTCGTTCCGCGCCCAGGTCAACGTCCACGTGAGATTCTGTCCTCTTCGCACCCCGCCGCTGAAGCTGTAGGCGGTGATGTCACCCGAGTAGAAATTGCCAATTGCAAGGGTGCCGCCACCGAACAACGGCGCGCTCGGATCGCTCTGGAAGTTCGCGATTGTCTCGCCGAACTGGTAGCGACCGACAGGAATCTCCACGCCAGGAAACACGCCGAAGGGAACCGATAGCCGCTCGAAATTGCGATTGTAGGCAAGTCCCACCCGACCCCCGTTTTGCAGGCGAGAGTCGAGGTGGAAGTGCTCGAATCCCGATTCCTTATCGTTTGTGTCAAGGCTGTACCAGTTCTGGAAAAAGGCATGCGGCTCAACTGTACGCCAGGCTCCCTTCTTCGGATAGTACGTGTAACGATATGAAGCGTTTGGCTTGCGAAACTTCACTCGACGGACAAAGCCAACTTCGGGATTGAAGTTCTCACCGACCTCCAAGTAGCCGACGCTCACCCGATGCGTGGCATCGTCGTAGTCAAACCGGCTCGAGTACGCGTGAGCGGAACCGCTGAGGCCGGGCGTCTGGGTTCCCGCGACATAGTTGAACCAGTTCCCGAACTTCCCGATACCGATGTTGGCATCTGCGCCGAAAGTGCGGTTGAAGTTGCCGTAGCCTTCTTGATTGCCCACTGTTTCGCGGTTCACGGCGATGACACCGATTGAAGTGCGGTTTGGCAACTCCCGGCTCACACGCGCGACCGAGTAGTTGTTTGCCGGAGTGCGACCTTTGACGTTCCTGGATTGCATGTTCAGCATGCCGACTTGGTACTTGCCGATCTTGCCGCTGATCCTGGCGCCGGCATCGATTGGGACCTCCCGTCGGTTCTCGTCGAGCCCGATCCTCCTCGAGAAGAAGATCTCGACCTCGCGCGGCGAGCCGAATTCAAAGAATCCGGAGTTTTCCAGGAAAAACGGACGTTTCTCGGGAAAGAACAGGTCGAAGCGCGTGAGGTTGATCTGCACGTCATCCACTTCCACCTGAGCGAAATCGGTGTTCACGGTGCCGTCCAGTGTCAGTCCCGGAGTCAGGCCGTATTTGATGTCGATTCCACCCCGAATCGTGCGGTCTGTTCGCCCTTCCGCGAGCCGGTAGTCCTGAGACAGGCCCCCCAGAACGTACGGCAGTAGCTTGATGTTGCGATGTCTCTTGGCCTCCAGCCCGTTCAACTGGCCGGCGAGTTCGACCTGGGAGAATTCGAAGGCCCTCGATACCGGGGACCAGAACGAGAGTTCGTTGCGTCGACGGATGTTCCGTGAGATGTTGAGACCCCAAGTCTGGTCGGTTCCCGGTTTGTACCGCAGTGTGCGGAACGGGATTGCGATCTCGCTTTCCCAACCCCGGTCCGTCACTTGGGAGCGCACGGTCCACACCGCATCCCAATTCAGGTTGAAAGCCGCGGCACCGGCCCTCTGCGCGCCACCTCCGCCCCCGGCCCTGGCGGGACCGCCTCCGGAACCGCGGGTCTGCCCGGCCTTCGTGATTTGAGCGTCAAACTCGATGCCAGTCGGGCTCGTGCCAAAGACGAATGCGTTCTGGCCGTCGTTGTAGGCATCGATCAACAACTGGACCGAGTCGGTGTCGTCCAGACTCCCGTCGCGACGGTTTTGGGTGACGACGATGCTTTCCGGTTCGCGGTCGAAGCAAACGATTCCAAAGTACAGGTTGCGGTCGTCGAACGCTATTCGGACTTCGGTCCGTTCGGTCGCAGGGGCACCCTCGTCTGGGTTTTGCTGAACGAATCCGGTTGCTGGGGCGACCGACCGCCAGACATCCTCGTCCACCGAGCCATCCAGACTTGGCGGGGTAGCGATCCGGATGGCTTGGACGGAGGGCACGTTGCTCGCCGTCTCTTGTGCCAGCCCGACGGCCCCGAGATGTAAGACAGCTAGCGCGATCGGGTAAATGCGGCTGTTCATCCAACGATACTCAGCGTCACGGCGGTGTGGCCGAGCGTTCGGATCACCTCTCCTGCGCGGCTCGGGATTCGCGTATATGGTGGCACACTTCGATTCGAAGCCGGTCTTCTGGACTGAGGCGGGTTCGTGCGTTGACAGCTCCGTGCGGCACGGATCAATACGGGCGAATCCTCTCAGGGAGCGGATCGCGAGCCGCAATCAACTTCTTCAAGAGCGAGACGCGCATCTCGTCGAGCAGTGCCCGATGGGTGGTGGCTTGGGCAACGTTTCTTAGCTCGTCAGGGTCGTTCGAATAGTCGAAGAGGACCTCCTCCCCGCTTCCGTCGATCCAGTACTTGGCTCGTTTTGTCCGAATCATGCGGTTGGTTAGTGCTTGCATGTAGATCAGGTCGCGACCCTTCCTGCCAGCCATGACGGGTACCAAAGAGATCCCTTGGTTGCCGGCTGTCTCGGGAATGCCCAGCATATCGAGCAGGGTCGGCATCACGTCGACGATCTCCACGAGTTCGTCCGAGACTCCGGTCGGCACACCGGGTCCCCGGAAGATGAGCGGAATGCGAAGAGCCCCGTCGTAGGGCCGAGCACTCTTGCTCGTCAAATTGTGGTCCCCGAGGTAGTCACCGTGGTCACTGGTAACCACATACAGCGTCCGGTCCTGTAGGCCTGCCTTTTCCACGGCACCCATGATCCGTCCGATGTTCTCGTCCATGTGGGTCACCATCGCGTAGAAGTAACGCCGGTAAGAGTCCCAGGTGTCTTCCGGCGTTCCTACTAGGGAAGTCATTGTTGCGGCTAGCTTGGGCGGCAGGAAGTCAACTTCGTTGTCTGCATACCGGCGTGGCGGAAGGACACGCCCTTCGTACTGGGCCAGTGCCGAGGCCGGAGGGTTCAGTGGCGGATGAGGAGCGTAGAAGCCAGCGTGCACGAAGAACGGTCTGTCCGGATGCCGTTGCAGGGTGTCTTCGATGAACGTGATCGTCTCGGTTGCTACCCAGGAGGCATGGGTCGTGCGGTCATCGCCCTCGAAGACGTAGTGCTCAAATCGCGGGCGCTCGCCGGGCATGGTCACGCGTGCTTTTTCGCGGACATCCTTTCCTTGAGCCCACAGCCACCGCCCGTACGCGTCGTCGTAAGGGCCCGGCTCGTCCGAAAGCCGCATCTGGTGGAATCCGTATGGTGGGTGTGCCTCGCGGTGGTCTCTGTCCTTGTGGGGCCAGAAGTGCAGCTTGCCCATCTGCCCGGTGTAGTAGCCGGCATCCCGCAGCACGTGCGTTAGCGTCATCTCGTCCTGCGGCATCTTGATTCCGTTACTCATCACCCCGTGCGAGTGCGGATAGCGTCCGGTCATGAGGGACGCACGGTTTGGAGCGCAGGCTACGCCTACGGTGAAGTGAGAAAGGAATGTTGTGCCCTCCCTGGCGAGCCGGTCCATGTTGGGAGTGATGATCGCCTCATTCCCGTTGGCAGCGACGTGATCCCATCGAAGATGGTCCCCGGTGATCAGAATGATGTTCGGGAAGTCGGCCATCTTGATCCCGGGGTCTGGCGGGAAGAACTCTGCTTGACCGGACGCGTCGTTGGGTGCCAACGCGGCCATGCCCAGCAGCGCGGCAACCGCTCCCCGGCGCAGAAGCCGGCGGCGAAGCTCTGGAATGGTCGGGCCAGGACCGTCGGCAAGTGAAACCTTGGAGCGGTGTTTCTGAGCGTTCATCGGCGTTATCATAGCGACCGCCGACAACGTCCCCGATCCGCTCCGCCGCGCGAATCACTTTCTGCCGTTATGGCGGCTGGCATGTACTCGCGAATGCGAGGTTGGGGCATCCCATCCGTCCCGCATCAGCCCGGTTGCCGTTCACTTGGGCGCGGGCCTTGCCTTTCAGGCTGTCTCGTACAGCCGTGCGGGTGTGAGGCGCCCTCGGCCCGATTCTCGTGACTGGAATCGTTGGTCCTGTCACTGGCGTTGGGGCCTGCCATCTTGATTCAGGGAAGTGCCTTCACTGCGCAGCCTCGGAATGGGTGTGTTGGCTGGTGTCGGGCGAACCGGCTGTCCCCGCGTTGCCAGAGGACTTGCGTGAAGTGGTACGGGTTGGGTTGAATAGTGCACGGACCGCGGTGGCTGGTCGCAGTGCGCTCCGCAAGCTGAGGTCGGTCCACCGCTACGAGTCTGGTCGTCGGCGTTTCCGGTGGCTGCGTCAACGTGAGCCAGAGAGCTTCCCAAGCCAAATCCAACCAATCGAGTATGCTCCCTCCTGTCTCCAGCAACACCAATAGCATCGGGCGCCGAGGTCCTATACGCTTGCAACGCAGCCCGCCGAGCTTGGCCAAGCTGGATATGACCAAGCGTGCGGTTCGAGTTACGTACGACCGAGATCTTTTTCTTCTCCAGCGGCAACTCAAGGAGGTGACCCTGGCGTACCGGGCGCGGGGCCTGCGTGCAGTCATCGTGTTCGAGGGGAGCGACGCCTCGGGAAAGGGCGGAGCGATTCGTCGGATCAGCTGGCCGCTCGATCCGCGCGGGCTAAAGGTTTGGCCCATTGCCGCCCCGACTCCGGAGGAGAAGGAACATCACTATCTCTATCGCTTCTGGAGGCGCCTTCCCCAACGTGGCCAGATGGCCATCTTCGACAGGTCCTGGTACGGCCGCGTTCTGGTCGAGCGAGTCGAGGGTTTCGCTAGGGCCGAGGAGTGGCGTCGCGCTTACTCCGAGATCAACGAATACGAGCGCATGCTGGGCGACGACGGCATTCGCCTGGTCAAGCTGTTCCTCCACATCACAGCCGATGAGCAACTCTCGCGATTCCAGAAGCGGTTTCGGGAGCCGCTGAATCGCTGGAAGCTGTCCGAAGAGGACTTGCGAAACCGATCCAGATGGGCCGAATACCAAGAAGCGACCGACGAGATGTTCCGGAAGACGTCGACGGTAGCCCATCCGTGGCACGTAATCCCATCCAACGACAAGCGGTACTCGCGGCTGACAGTGATCGAGACTGTGGTGCGCACGCTTTCGAAAGGCGTGGAATTGACGCTTCCCGAACTCGATCCGGAATTCGAGCAGAAGTTGAGGGAGACGCTCGGTGTGAAGTGATCCGATCTGCGGCTAGCTGCGGTCCGGCTGGTGGTGCCGCGATGTTTGTGGACTGCTCTCGGCAAGTCGCTAGGGCAAACGATATGCAGGTTGTCTCGAAGCCCGCTTGAGAGCGGCTGGCGACATTTCCGGGAACCGTGGGCGTTGGCCAAGTCGGATTTCTCGCCTGGACTGCTAACCAGACTTCGGTCCTGAGACGTCGGATCGGTACCCGCCGCAACAAGCGTCATGGCAACCGATATTGGGCCGCCCGGTCCCGGTCATGTCGGAATGATGCAGGGCTTGAAGCGACTGATCCGAACCGTCTGAGAATGCAAGTTGCCTCTCATGCCGCGTGGGGCAAAGCAATAGGCAAGTGGACTCCTGGGTGCGTTAGATTGAGCCTCTATGCAATGGCCTCTCCTCAAGAAGATCGCATTCCGCTGGCTGTTCGTCTATTTGCTTCTGTTCTGCCTCGGCCCGACGGCCAATTGGCTTTGGAGGCGTTTCGTTCCCTGGGTGGGTGATTTTCTGGGTGTCGATGCCGTCTACCGAATCAACGGCAGCGGCGACACGACATTCCACTACGTCCTGGTTCTCAGCTACCTCGTCCTGGCCCTGGCGGCCACCTTCGTGTGGTCGCTCGTAGACCACAAGCGCCCGCACTATCACGGCCTCTATTTGGGACTGCGTGTGCTGGTCCGTCTCGTGCTTGGCTTGATGCTCATCACGTACGGGGCAGCGAAGGTGTTCCCGATGCAGTTCCCGCCGTTGTCGCTTTACCGGCTGGTACAAACGTTCGGGGACGCCTCTCCGATGGGATTGCTATGGACCTTCATGGGTGCGTCCATGACATATACGATCTTCTGTGGAATGACGGAATTGCTCGGTGGTGTGCTGCTGTTTTTCCGCCGAACCACCACGCTCGGGGCGCTTGTCTCGATTGCAGTGATGACCCAAGTTGCGGTACTCAATTTCTCCTACGACGTGCCGGTGAAACTGATCTCCTGCCACCTCCTTGCGATGTCTGTCTTTCTGGCGGCCGCGGATGCCAGGAGGCTGGCAAATCTATTTGTCCTGAACCGGACCGCCGGCCCCGCACCAATGGGCACGGTATTGCAGAGTCCCAGGCTTCGGCGTGCTGGGTTTGTACTAAAGGTCTTGCTCTTGGCCGTAGTTGCGGTGGCGAGCCTCTACCCGTCCTACTTGAGATCGCAAGCGCGCTTGGTGAAGGGCCCGCTAACTGGAATCTGGGACGTCTAGCAGTTCACTCTGGACGGAGAGGCCCCCTCTTCGGTAGTTCCAGACAATGTGCGCTGGCGCAGAATGGTCATCACCGATTCCGGACAATCTGCATCCGTTCACAGCATGGACGGTACACGCCGCCAGCACACGCTGACGGTGGATCTTGAGGCAAAGAAGCTGTTCTTGGACGGAGATTTCACCTACAGCAGACCCACTTTGGAGACTTTGCACATGCGGGGCACTTACGGCGAGACCGCGCTTAGCGTCACATTGCGCCACGTGGCCCCGAGCGAGTTCAGGTTGGTCAATCGCGGCTTCCACTGGATCAGTGAATCGCCATACAATCGCTGAGCCCTGAGCAGGGCGCACCGAAGACCGGGTTAGTCGCCAGCCACGGGCTCAGGTGTTCGGGAGGACGCGCTTGCGGACCAGATTTGACGGCACCACCGGCCGAAGTCGTCAAGGATGACGTAGTAGACAGGCAAGACAATCAGGGTAAGAACGGTCGATGCCATCAAGCCGCCCATGACTGTGCGGGCGAGTGGGAAATAACTGATTCCCATGAGGTTGCCCCCGCCCCAGGCCAGAGGGATCAGCCCGACGATTGTGGTCAGCGCGGTCATGCAGATCGGGCGCAGCCGCTCCGTGCAACCCCGTAGGATCGCATCCCGCCGGGCCAGTCCATCCCGTCGCAAGGTGTTGACGTGGTTGATCAGCACGATCCCGTTGTTCACGACGATTCCGATCAGTAGGATGATCCCAATCTGAGCCATCACGTTGAACGGGGTGCCCGTGATCAGCAGGAACATGACGATGCCGACAACCGAGAAGGGCAGGGAGAGCAAGATTGCGAACGGGTGCAGCACGGACTCGAACAGGGCGGCCATCACGAAATACACCATGACAACTGCCAGCATCATGCTGAACACGAAGTCGGCGGTGTCTTCTCGTTGCTGCTTCGTCCAGAAGCCTGAAGTCCAACTGTAGCCGGCTTCGTATGGCAGCCCGTTCAGCACAGCCCGGAGCTTCTCGCGACCTTCGTCTGCGTGCTTTCCACGGTATACGGCTGCGATTTCGGTGAACGTTCTCCGGTTCTCACGCGTCACTTTGCTCGGGACGCGATCAATCCGCAGGTCCGCCACCTGGCCGAGCAGCACCTGCTGTTTCCCGGCGCCCCCGCCGACGACAAGGGACTTGAGATCCTCGACACTCTGCATGTCGGATGGGTCGATTCCGATCCAAATCTCGACCTCACCGTCCGGGGTCCTGTAGCTCCGCATTTGCTGGGAGCGCACCGTCATCGCCAGCACCTGCGACACGGTGCGTGGGGAGACGTTGTATTTTCGGGCTATGTCGCGCCGGAGTTGCACCTGTACTTCGTCACGCCCGCCCGATGTGTCGGCATAGACTTCCGCGAATCCGTCAGTTTCCAAGAGCGTTTCCCGGGCCTCCCGAGCAAGCTCTCCCAGCACTTCGGGATCGTTCCCGTAGATGTTGGCGGAGACCCAGTTCCGGTCGTTGCCTCCGTCTTGGCCAAGCTTGATCCAGGCCCCTGGAATGACCGGCAGTCCCTGAGCTATCGCTTGGCGGATGCTCGCGACTTCTTCGGGTCGAACGCGATCGGTGTCGAGGTACGCGCGAGTCCAGGCCGAGCTGTTGCCGTAGGCGCTTGACGTCGACTTGAGCTTGAGCGCGTCCGCATTGGAGTGCAGGTAGTCTTCGACCGGAGTCACGAAATCGTGCTCGATCTTCGCGTAGTGGTAGTTCTCGGAGAACTCGTAGTCAATGCGTACAGACGAGACGGTGACAGCGTCCGGCGAATTGTCGGGCACCACGTTCACCAGGACCCAGTAAGCCGCACCTAGCACTGCCGGCACGAGCAGCAGGCCGACCGCATAGCGCCGGTCCAGGTTCCATCGCACCAGGCTCAGATATTGCTCTGCGAACGAAACTCGGGATTGCGTGTCGCGCTGGCCGCGTATCTTCGCGAGGGTCACGCCGAGCCGGGAACGACATGACTCCAGCGCGCGGTGAACGGGACCGGCGACCCTCGCTGTATTGTGCTTTAGCGTCTTTGCGGCCACGAGCGGAATCAGGGTCAGCGAGATGAACAGGGAGCACAGCAGGGCGAAGATGATCGAGACGCCCACATAGCTGAGCATGATCGAGATTTGTGACTCCGAGTCGAACATCAGCGGCACGAAAATGATCATGGTCGTCGAGGTCGCGGCCGTGACGGCGAGGGTCACCTCGCCCGCTCCGAACCGCGCCGCGTCTTCGGCCGAGTGGCCCTGCTCAAGCTTCCGAAAGATGGCTTCCAGCACGACCACCGCGTTGTCGACAAGCATCCCCGCGGCGAGCATCAGGCCCATCATCGTCAAGGTGTTGAGCGTGTCGCCGTTGAAGTAGAGCAGACCCACGGCGGTGAGCACAGAGAAGGGGATCGCAAGGCCTACAGCGAGGCTGGCATCCAATCGGCGCAGGAATGCGAGTAGCACGAGGACAGCGAGGAGCGCGCCGATCGAGCCCGCCTTGAGCAACTCGCCAATGCCATTGCGAATCTCCTCGCCGGAGTTGTGCCACCAGCGCACGGCCAGCCCGTCCATCGACGGGTCATCGGCCCATTCGCCGAAGGCTGCCACCACCGCGTCGACCACCTCCACGGTGTTCGCTTCGGAGGTCTTTTGGATTGCTAGTCCCAACGCGTGGGTGCCGTTCTGGTGCCGCCCAGTGGCGCGCGGCCGTTGGTCAAAGATGACATCTGCAACATCGCTCAGAACTAGGTTTTGCTGGCCTATCGGAAACTGAGCGATGTCGTCAATGGATTCCATCGTTCCTCGGGCCACCGCTGAATAGCGGCGGCCGCCGTCCGAGACCTGCCCCAGGGACAGGTTGAGATTCGCGTTGTTGAGGGACCGGTGTAGACGTCCCACATCGACCCGGTACCGCTTGACGTCGCTCATGCGCAGGTAAATGTCGACCTGCTTGCGCTCAGTGCCCCAGAGCTCAACGTTCCCGACGCCAGGTATGCGCTCCAACGGTCGTTGCACCCGTGCATTCAGGAACTCGTAGTCCTTGCGCAAATCCCGGTTAGCCGTCAGTGTCCCTTCCAGGATCGGGATTTCGTCGGTCGAGAAGTTGCGAACGTTGACCTTGCGCAAGTCATCCGGCAAGTCGTCCCGGATCTGGTCGATCTTCTCCCTCATCTCCGAACGAAGCAAGGATGTGTCGACGTTCATTCCGCACCAGATGTGAATGGACATGCCATTGGCCGCGGACTGAGAATTCATTCGGCGGACACCTGGAATCGTCGCGAGCACCTCCTCAATCGGTATGGTGATCGACTCGAGTACCTGCCCTGGGGATGCGTTGTAATATCGCGCGTCCACGAACATTACAGGTGCGTCTAGCTTGGGTACGAGCATGAGCGGCACCCGGGCGACAGCGATAATGCCCAGGACCACGATCGATAGGAAGATCATGCAGATGGTGACCGGGTTGCGGATCGAAAGCGTTGCGATCCGCCCGCCCATTCCACGGGCCGATTCTCTGGAGTTTGGGACTTTTTCAGGCATGCTGGTCCTGCTCCGTCGAACTCAGGCCCATCTCGATGGTCGCAAGCGAATCACCTACGTCCTCCCGGGCCCCGGCCGGCGCAATATGCTTCCGGTCCACCAATTCGTACACCACGGGAATGACGATCAGGGTCAGTGGCGTGGAAGCCAGCAGGCCCCCGATCACCGCCACCGCCATTGGTGACCGGAGTTCGTCGCCTTCGCCCCAGCCAACCGCCATCGGGACCAGCCCGAGCAGAGTTGTCAGCGACGTCATCAGGATCGGGCGTAGGCGCACTTGGCCGGCTCGGAGCAGGGCATCTCGCTTCGACAGGCCCTTCGCGCGCAGCCGGTTCGTGAAGTCGACCAGCACGATTGAGTTGTTCACTGCGATTCCCGCGAGGACGATCGCCCCGAGCAGTACTACGACACTCAAGGCTGTCCCGGTGACCGCTAGGGCGAATACCACTCCGATCAAGCTCAATGGAACAGTCAGCAGGATGATGAACGGGTGAATTAACGACTCGAACTGGGAGGCCATGACCAGGTAGACAAGGAACACCGCCAAGAACATGGCAAATCCGAGACTTCTGTAGGAAACTTCAAGTTCCTCGTGCTGGCCGCCGATCGCCGCGGTGGCCGCCACGGGTAACAGCGGCCCGAGTTCGGCGAGGGCGCCGCGAATTTCCGCCGACGCGCTGTTCAGGTCGCGTCCGCTCAGGTTTGCGCGGACCACGGCCGCGCGCTGTGATCGGATCCGGCGGATCTCCGCGGGACCGCGGCTCACCTGGACGCTAGCGACCTGGCTGAGCCGGATCGGGATGAACGGGCGCTCTTCCGACGGTTGAGAGCCAGCGGAAGGCCCGCCTGTGCGAGTTTGCTGCCTGTTGTCGGTCTGGGCACCAGGGCCCGCGCCTCTCGTCTCAGCGTTACCTGGCACTGCTCTGACGTTGCCTCGGGAAGAACTGTTGATCACCAGGTTTTCCAGATCCTCGATGGCATCGCGATCGGGCTCGTCGACACGGACGAGGATGTCGATCTGGCGGTCGCCTTCACGGTAGCGGGAAGCGACATCGCCACGGATCTTGTTTCTCAAAACGTTCGACACTTGCTCTTCCTGCAGGCCAAGGCGGCTCAGGCGCCGCCGGTCGAACCGGATCTGAACCTCGGGGTTGCCGAGTCGGGTTGTTGTCTCGATATCCCGCAGCCCCTCGATCTGGGCTAGGCGGGCTGCGATCAAGCTGGCGGCCTGCCGCTGATCCTCAATCTGGTACGCAAAGATTTCAATCTCAACGGGCGTCTTGAGGCTGAACAGTGTCGGCCGCGCGAATTGCTGCTCGGCCTCCGGCTCGGTAGCGATCACCTCCCGGAGCTTGCGGATCGCGGCGCTCTCTTGGCGGTCGTCATTGCGGTCCGCCATGACCACATGGAGCGTCCCGACGTTTTCCTCCAGCTCTCCGCTTGCAAACTGGTTCTTTTGGCTGCCCCCGACGCTTGAGAACACGGTCGAGACCCCCGGGATCGACACCGCTTGCTCTTCGATCGCCTGCATGACCGCGGCGGTGGACTCGATTGGACGGCCCGGCGGCAGCGTGACCTCGAACGAAAACTCCCCCTGCGTGAGGGGTGGGATGAGTTCCGCTCCCAGGTAGGCGACCATCAGCGCTGCAGCCGCGGCTCCACCGAGCAGGACTCCGAGGACCTTCGATTTGTGATCGAGAGACCGTTCGAGCGTGCTGGCATAGCGCTGGGAAACCGTGTCAAAACCCCTGTCGAATGTTCGGAGCAGGGGTGCCAGAATCCGCTTGGCGCCGGAAGCCCCGGAGCGGAGGACTCTTCGAAGATCGGTTGCGACGATCAGAGGCGCTTCGGCGAGCATGAACCGGCCAGTGTCGGCAGCCCAGCGAGCGAGGGATCCACTCGGCTGAACTGCAGGCTTGCCGGGAGTTGCTGGAGCCGCCGGCGCATCCGTCCTGAACTGCGCTGACAGGAGCATGGGAATGACTGTGATCGCCACCGCCAGAGATGCCAGCAGCGAGAACGTGATGGTTAGAGCTTGATCCCGGAACAGCTGTCCGGCAATTCCTTCGACGAAGACCAGCGGCAGGAAGACGGCCACCGTTGTCAGGGTCGACGCGGTGACGGGCATCGACACCTCGCTTGTGCCTGCGTATACCGCGTCCCTGAGTGGCGTGCCGGGCTTGCGGTACCGGTCCACCGCTTCGAGCACAACGATGGAATTGTCCACGAGCATTCCCACCCCGAGAGCGACACCTCCCAGAGACATGATGTTGAGAGTGATGTCCGACTGATACATCGCGGCGAACGTCGCCATGATCGAGATCGGAATCGATGCGCCAACAATCGCCGTGCTGCGGCCATCCTTGAGAAACACGAACAGCACAAACGTGGCAAGCAGGCCGCCCGCGATTGCCGCCAGCAGCACGTTGTTCACGCTGTCGGTGATGAATGTCGCTTGGTCGAACACAACCGCGGTCTCGGCCCCCTTGGGGTAATTGGCTTCCTCGCGCATCTTCTCAAGCAGCTCCGCTACCGCTCGAGAGACCGTGACAGTGTTCGCGTCACCTTCCTTGTAGATGGCCATCTCGACGCTCTCGCTGCCGTTGTAGCGGGCTATGATGTCCCGTTCCTTCGACCCACGCCAGATGCGCGCGATGTCCCGCAGCACGGTCTTGCGACCGCCACGGTCGGCGATCACGATGTCCCGAACCTCGTCAACCGAGCGGAACTCGTTGACCATCCGGACCATGTAGTTCAAGTCGAGGTCATACAGGCTGCCGCTTGCTCGGTTCAGGTTCTCCTGTCGCAGAATGTCCGTGACCTGCGTGATCGGGATTCCGAGTTCGGAGACGCGCCGCTCGTCGATTTCGACCCGGATCTGTTCGTCGCGGCCGCCGACAACTTTGACTGCCGCTACGCCCTCCACCGCTTCGATGCGGGTCTTGAACTCCCGATCGGCGATGTCACGCAAGGTGCCCAGTGTGAGTCCACCATGCAGCTGGACACGCAGGATTGGATCGTTCGCCGGGTCGAAGCGTAGGATGACGGGGCGCTTGACGTCCTGAGGAAACTCGATCAGATCCAGTTTCTCGCGCACGTCGATGCCAGCCATGTCCATGTCGGCGTTCCACTGGAACTCCAGGACCACCTCGGACTGGCCCGGGCGTGAGACAGAACTGATTCGGTTCAGCCCCGACACTGTGCCGACGGACTCCTCCACCAGGCGCGTCACAAGCGTCTCGACTTCCTCAGGAGCCGCGTCTTCGTAGTCGGTTTGGACGGTCAGCGACGGGTAGGTGATCTCCGGCAGGAGATTGAGAGCCATTCGGTCCAGGGAGACATACCCGAAAAGCATCACCGCAGTCACGGTCATCAGGACCGTGATGGGTCGGCGAATGGCTATGCGAGTGATCTGCACAGGCGCCACCGTCGAGGGCTCTGTCTCGTGCGCGGCATGGCGAAGGGCGAGCTAGTTGGTGACCACGCGAGTCGTGTCGCCGTCCTTGAGCTTGCCCTGGCCGGCGATCACGACCATCGCTCCCTCGTTGACGCCGGACACCGCCTCCACAGCGGAACCGTCCTGGTAGCCCAGTTCCACCGTTGTTCTGCGGGCCGTGCCGTTGGCGTCGACCAGCACGACGTACGGCCTGCCTTCCTCTTCTAGCACGGCTTGCTTGGGGATCAGGATGGCGTCGAGGCGTGTGTCAGTCTCGATCTCGACTCGCACGAAGGAACCGGGCCGGAACGCTGGCCCCGGGGATCGGAATCGAGCTGTCACCTTGACAGTGCCGGTCTCGGCGTCGACCACCGGGCTGACGCGTTCGACTTCGCCCTGGGCCGTCTCGTCGCCAGGTCCAAGCACCATGCTCACCGGCTGGCCCGGCCGAGTGCGCCGCGAGTCGTGTTCGGCGAGATAGACATCTGCGTAGATCGGAGGGAATGCGGAGAGCGTGAAGAGCTTCTCGGCTGCCCGAACAGATTGCCCGAGTTCGACTGTGCGCTCCGTGATGCGTCCGGAAAACGGCGCGGTGATTGCGGTTTGGGACAACTGCAACTCGACCTTGCGGATTTCCGATTCCAATTGGTCGATTCGTTGCAGGTTTTCGCGGACCGTGGAATCGACCACCCGAAGCTCGTGTTCCAGGTCCTCGATTTGATGGCGCTCGAGGGCGACTTCCGATTCTGCGAGCAAGCCGTCTGCAAGAGCCTTCTCATTACGGTCAAGTTCCGCGCCCTTGTTCCTGATCTGGGTCCGGGTCTGCTCCTCGCGGAACTTGGCAGACTCGACCTGGATCTTGGTCTGGGCAAGCCGCTGCTGGGCTAGCTCTAGTTCGATCCTGAGTTCGCGGTCGTCCAGGGAGCAAAGGACCTGGCCGAACTGGACGATATTGCCTTCTTCGACGTGCACCGCAGTCACGATCCCCACTACTTGCGTGGCAATGTCAACCTCCTGCCGCGCGCGCAGGTTGGCGGTCGACGCCAGCGAGTGGGAAATCGGACCCCGCACGGCGGTTTCCACCGCGACAGGAATGGCCTCGTCTCGATCTTGGGGGGCACTACCGAACCTGGGCTCGATGCCGGATGCCTCCGATCCAAGCCACCCCAAAGCGGCGAGCCCGGCGCCAAGCAGCACGATTGCAATCAGCAGGGCGTAGGCCTTGCCGCGGGCGCCTACCGATGAGAAATATAGCATGCTGTCAGCTTGAGCGACGACCCTTGATGATTGGACGCAACGAATACCGGAACCGTTAGTCCGGGCGCCCTAGCCCCCCAGGCCAATGCTTGGCAATCGGGCATGATCAAGAACACAAGAGCCTGTGATCGAATTCGCGTCCGAGGTTCCGTATGTCCAAGGATTCCGGTAATTTGCCGATCCGAGAGCGATCTCCACTGGTCTCATTACAGCAGGGAAAGATCGTCTTGTCCAAGAGCGATGACCGTGACAGGGGCGATGAGTCAACGCGTTCGTCTTAGAGCGCATCCAATTTGGGTTCCGTAGTGCCTGCGCTGGGATTCATTGGGAGCACCTTGCCGGACCCGTGGCGAGAGCTCTCGACTACAGCCGGCCAGGCGTCGAACTGGCCGCGATGCCGGCATTCGGGTAGATTGCTTCCACCGCTCGTCAGGCCCGGTATACGATGGGAATTGCGTACAAAGCCACTGAGCGGGAGGCAATCCCATGTGTGGGAGATTCACGCAAGACCTTGACGAAGAAGAGATTGTAGACCTTTACGACTTGGACTGGGCCGAACCCCGACAGGTACTGCGGAGCCGGTGGAACGGTGCTCCAACCCAGGAATTCGCTCTCTGCCGGATGGATCACGCCGGTCGGCGGATCTTGGCGCAGCATCGCTGGGGGCTGGTCCCTGCATGGGCTCGCGACCCCAAGATCGGTGCGAGGCTCATCAATGCGCGCTCGGAGTCGGCGGAGTCGAAACCATCCTTTCGAGCGGCATTCCGCCGCCGTCGCTGCCTGATTCCAGCCAACGGCTGGTTTGAGTGGCAGGCGGCGGTGGGCGCCAAGCAGCCTTGGTGGATTTCGCTCAGGAGCAGGCCGTTCTCGTTCGCCGGCCTCTGGGAGGCCTGGGACAAGGGCGTGGGGCCGGTGTATTCGTTCACCATCTTGACTTGCCCAGCCACGGAATCGCTGCAGGAGATTCATGACCGCCAACCGGCGATCATCCCGCCCGATCGATATGCGGAGTGGCTCGATCCCGGCACTGAGGTTCCGCGCCTGCTCGAACTCGCGCGGGCATCCCATCCCGGGCCGTTCGATTGCCGGCAGATCAGTCGCGAGGTCAACAACCCCAGGAACGACTACCCGGAGATTCTCGGTGCGCCGTGATTCCCTGGTGTGGTCAGCTCAGGTGGTAGGCCGTCCCGCGAATTGAGCGGGTTCGTCGCTACGCTTGCGGAGGTGGTACTTCGCGCACAGGAATCCCAGCTTCCTTCATCAGCTGCACCGCGTTGCCTCTTTGGGCCGGTCCCTCCCGAAGCGTGTAGTCGAATGTCATCTTGCCGTCCTCGAAGACGTCCATGAAGTGGGCGTTGCGGACGGTTGCTCGATTCGCCTCGGCCCAGTGGGTTACGTTGCGGTCATGCGTTGATAGCACTGCGAGGGAGGTGTCGCTGCCCAGGATGTAGTCTGTTAGCGCTACGGCGCCCGTATAACGGTCGTAAGAGTTCGTGCCCCCGAATAGCTCGTCAATCAACACCAGTGTCGGGATGCGGTCGCGCATGCTCTCGAGCATCAGTTGGATTTTCTTCAGCTCTGCGGAGAACCGCGACTCACCGTGTTCCAGGGAATCCGTGGTTCGGATCGAGGCGATTACATGCAGCGGGGAAATCGCCATCGACATCGCCCGCACTGGAGCGCCCGCGTAGGCAAGCGAGACGCTGACGCCAATCGTGCGCAAGAGCGTGCTCTTGCCTGCCATGTTCGCCCCGCTAACGATCAGGATCGGGTGCCCCGAGTCCAGACTGACATCGTTGGCGATCGCCTCGTCGGAAAGCAACGGGTGTGCAAGGCTCTCGGCCCTCAGCAGCAGACCACTGTCTCGGATGTCGGGGAACGCGTAGTACGGATGCTCAAAAGCGAAACAGCCGAGTGAGGAATACGCCTCGAACTTGGCCACGGCTGCGATCCACCCGGGCAGCCGGGATGCGTGCTTTGCTCGCCAGCGCTCCATCGCGAATGCTAGTTGCGTCTCGTAAAGGACAAGTGGCCCCAGCAGTGCCACGATCTGGTTGTGGCGTGCCTCGTAGAGGCTAATGATTCGTGAGTACTCCCCGATCAACTGTGTGGCGCTGATACCGTCGCTCCGCAGGGCCGCGGCGAGTTCACGCAGACGGGGGGAATGGAAATCCTGTTCCTCAAGAATCTCGAGGAGCTCGCTCAATGCCAAGAAATCCAGATGGATGTTCTCCGCTCCCAGCGATGGGAGTCGGCGGTTTCGTCTGAAGAAAGCCCAGACCGCAATCTCGGCGGCCAACAGGGCGCTGACAGCAAGGATCGTCAAGGGCGTAGGGCTCACCGCGGCGGCCGCCCCGGCGGCGATCACCCCGCAACTGAGGACGAAGCAAATCCGGTGGATCCAGGGCGACACCCTGACGTGTTCCTGCCGGGACCACTCAACCATTCGGTCAGTGCGGATTGTCTGGACTTTCTGCGCTCCGGCGACGTAAAACCGTTCCCTGAGGTCGAGTTGAGGTTTCAGTTCCTTGACCGCAGCCTGCCGCTCCGTCATCGTCTGGGCGGTGGCCGGGGTTATGAGCATGCGCACGAGCTCGTTCATGCCCTCTCGAGTGGCAGCCAATGTCAGCCGGTCGAACAGGCCCCTTGGCTCGAGAATGTCCACGTCCCGGGCAAATGGGTGGTCGATCTCCAAGTTGAGCGCTTCGATCGTCCGTGCCGGCGGCGGCTGCCGACGGCCTCCCTGAGCAGGATCCGGATAGAGCGTGCAGGCGAGTCGCATGTAGTCCATCGTTTTCTCGATCCTCGAGAAAACGAGAGTAGAGCCAATCACTGCTGCGAGAAGCACGGAAGCGGCGGGCCAAGTCCACGACGGGACCGTGGTCTCGATCCACCAAAGCAGAGCCAAGCCGAGCGCAACGCCAACAAGCCGAGCGTTTCCGAGTTGCTGGTGCCTTGATTCCAGTCGCGCGTACTGCGCTTGGCGCTCTCGGAGTCGTTCCGCGCAGATTTCAGCTGGGCCCATCTCTCATTTCCCTGTGCCTTTGTCCAAGACCGCGCGGCAGAGCCGGCAAGGGGCGAGCAAGCGCTCGTCCATCTTCGAAGTCCAATACAAATCTCACTCCAATGCTGCGGAAGCTCCCGCGAGGGCTCGCCCTAAGCGGCTTCCTGTCGCACCGTCACTGTTGGCAGCCGCTACCGCATCGCAGCTCGGATACGGCGGAGCCTGAACGCTTATCCATTGACATGCGAAGTTTCGGCGGGGGCGCTCCCGGTCGCGGCAATTTCGTCTTGACTTGCTTGTGGAGGCGCGGCGGCGTCCCGCCACTCCGCCGAATCGAATCCCCAGTAGTTGCAGAGGAATAGCCGGTTTTCCGTCTCAAGCGCGTCACCGATGCCGAACGGCCGGGAAGGGCGATTCCCATGGGCGTCGGTCGTGTCGCGCAGACTCTGCCAGAGAGCGTAGGGGCTTTCGGCTGCAACCTCCGGGCCGTCCTCATAGTGAGACCTCTTCAGCGAGTAGGGTGGTTTGCTGGGGGCCTTCGAGCGAAACTCCTCCCCTTTCTTTTCCGTGAGGTAGAGGATACGGAAATTGGTCATTTCTCTGCGCAATACCTGCACCGGCGACTCGGTCGAAGTGACGCACCCTATGGTAATTCGATTCTAGCTCAGTTGACACGATGCTCGGCATGCTCGCTTGAGCGCTCGAGCGCGATGCCGAGGTTTAGGTCAGGTCCCGGATCGATTCGTGCGGCTCGAGTCCTATCGCGCGGGTTCATCAGCCGCGTGCAGCATGGTCCGGGCCGGGCGTGGAACGCCAGACAACATCGACCCTGCTGCGTAAGCGAAGCCGGCGAGAAACAGCGTGACTACGGGCAGGCCGAGCCAGTGGCCGATGTAGATGGCGACTCCCAGGCACGTTGCGAAGTAGCTTGCCGCGGCAACGTTTGCGAAGACGCGCCAGCCCCCTCGTCGTCCGTACGCACGACGGGCCGCTGAAACGGCCTTCGGGTCGCTGCTGTACTTGGCCGTCCGCTCGAACGCTGATTGGAACCCGAAGAGCGCCCCAAGGGCCGCGCGAGTGTTGCTGATCGCAAGTGCGATGCCAACTGCGACTAGCGCTGGAATCATGTGAAGGTGCCGACGGATACCCCCTCGTCCGAGTTCACGCTGAGCCAAGGTGTAGAAGCTGGAAAGTGAGCCAAACGTCATCAAGAATGCGGGCAGATCCAGCCAAAGCAGCCTTCCTTCCAGGTGCGCGTACCGTACCAGCATGGAAGGAAGGATGAGCGCTGCAAGTAAGAGCATCAGCGGGTACGCGAGATTCGCGGTGAGATGGAAGAAAGCCTCTAGCTTGATGCCTGCCGGCTGGTTTGACCGCAAGACCGTGGGCAAGAGTTTCAACCCGGTCTGAATCAGCCCTTTCGCCCACCGGTACTGCTGGACCTGAAATGACGCCATGTCGGTCGGCAGTTCCGAGGGCACCTCAATGCTCGGCGCGTACAGGAATTTCCAGCCCCGAAGCTGTGCCCTGTAGCTCAGGTCGGTGTCCTCTGTCAGAGTGTCGTGCTGCCAGCCCCCCGAGTCTTCGATCATCGCCTTGCGCAGGACTCCCGCCGTGCCGTTGAAATTGAAGAAGCGACCCGAGCGAGCGCGTGCACCGTGCTCGAACACGAAATGGCCATCCAGCAGCATCGCTTGGAGGCGGGTCAGCATTGAGAGGTTTCGGTTTCGGTACGTCCACAGCGCCTGCACCATGCCAACCGACGGATCCGCGAAATACTGCACGATACGCTCCAGGAAGTCCTGTCTGGGCGTGAAGTCGGCGTCGAACACGGCGATGAGCTCGCCTGTCGCACTCCGCAGGCCCGCTTGCAGGGCCCCGGCCTTGTAGCCCTCCCGGTTCGAGCGATGGATGTATTCGATCGGTTGGCCCTCGGCTTGCTTGTCCCGGACCGCAGCTGCCAGCACGGTTGCCGTTTCGTCATCCGAGTCATCGAGAACTTGGATCTGCAGGAGGTCTCGGGGGTACTGCAGGGCGCAAATGGAGGCCAGCAGGTCGCGCACCACGAACCGCTCGTTATATATCGGCAGCTGGATCGTGATCCGGGGAAGGGAATCGAATCTGGTGCTCGGCGGACCCTGTCGCTTGCCCCGGTGTCTGAAATACAGATAGACCAGCGAGTACCGGTGAAACCCATACGCGCTCAGCACGACCATCAACCCGAAGTACGCGCCTAGCACGACAATGTCAATTGCTTCCATTGCGATACGCTTGGTGGGACTTTTGGACTTGGAGGCTCATGGATTGACTGTCGGCTCTCCTAGGGTTCCAAGTCGCCGGCATTTCGAGCTAGGCCTCGGCGCTTGCGCGCTCGCCATCGAGGCGTGCCTGCTGGCAATCCTCTTTCTGGAGAGGCCGGCCAGTTATGTCCCGGAGTTCGTCTCCTATTATCTACTCCTATCTATCCCATACGTCACGGCCTGCTGGCTTGTCACGAGCGGCAGCATGCCTGCCTCGCGTCGGGCCGTACGCTGGATATGGATCGCTGCATTGCTCTTTCGGGTCACGGTTGTTCCGTTGGACCCGAGCCTTTCCGAAGATACGGCCCGCTATCGGTGGCAGGGGATGGTCCAGGATGCCGGGGGCGACCCGTACACTGCAAGACCAGAAGACGCTCGCTGGGATGGGCTGAGGGACTCCACTTGGCCGCGCATCGCAGGCAAGGACAAGACCTCTCCGTACGGCCCCGTACTGGAACTGGTCAACCTTCAGTACTATCGGCTCGTCCGGTTGTGGGAACCCGATCCCTGGCAGCAGGTGTGGCTCTTCAAGCTGCCATTCGCAGCGGCGGACCTCGCTGTCGGGCTTGGGTTGATGGCATTGCTGTCGGCTGTCGGACGCCCGGCGACATGGGCACTGGTCTACCTTTGGTCGCCGCTGGCAGTTGCGGAATTCTGGATCGAGGGCCACAACGACGCACTAGCATTGGCGTTTGCGATCGCGGCCCTCGCGCTGGCCGCGCGCAAGCAACCCCGGTGGGCGTTGGTGATGGTCGCGGTCGCCGCCCTGTGCAAAGTCTGGCCGATCATACTCTTGCCGTTCCTCGCGCTGACGAGAGAGGGCGGCCGGTGGCGCTTCGAGTGGAAGGGATTGCTGGCTTGCGCGCCCGTAGTTCTACTGCTGTGCCTTCCCTATTGGGGCGGCATCGCGTCGGTCTGGCATGTTTTGGATGGTTTCGCCAGCGGTTGGCGTAACAACGACAGCTTATTCGCGGGGCTGCTCCTCTTGAGCCACGGCAACATGGCCATCGCTGCGCGGTCCGCTGCGGTCGCGTTGGTGGCTGCGGTAGTGGTGTTCCGGATCGCGCCGATGCCTCGACTAGCCCCGGAACTGGCAGGGATCTGCGCTCTCCTGTTGCTGTCCGCGAACTGCTTTCCCTGGTACCTGACCTGGATGCTGCCTCTCCTCGCGGTGCATCCGTATCCACCGTTGCTGCTTTGGACAGCTCTGGTGCCGCTGGCCTACCACGTCGTTCCGGCTTACGAAGCCACGGGCAGCTGGCAATACGACAGGACTTTGGTCAGTATCGAGTATGCGCCGGTGCTGACCTGGCTTGGTATCTTGGCTGCCGCCCGAATATGGCGATGGTTCGATCCGACCCGTACTCGCGAAGCGCGCTGACTTTGACGGGTATGGATGAATCGGACTAGGCGGCTTCCGCAGGGTTGACGCTGATCATCCGACCCTTGCGGCCGCGGTCGCGGAATTCCACGATACCGTCAATTTTCGCGAAGAGCGTGTCGTCCTTGCCGCGCCCGACATTCGTCCCGGGATGGAATCGCGTGCCGCGCTGGCGGACCAAGATGCTTCCACCCGTGACGAGCTGACCCGCGAATCGCTTCACTCCGAGACGCTTCGAGTGCGAGTCGCGCCCGTTCCTAGATGTGCCTTGACCTTTCTTGTGGGCCATGGTGTCTCCTCGTTGCCGCCCAAACTGTCAGGCGTCGATCGAATCAATGTGCACCTGCGTGTAGGCTTGGCGGTGCCCGCTTCTGCGCCGGTACATCTTGCGACGCTTGAATTTCAGCACGTCGATCTTCGTGGCGCGCGCTTGTGAGGCGATAGTGGCGGTAACAGTTGCGCCGAGACCGGCACCCGCCTGTAGCGCACCGTCGTCGCCGGAGACAGCGATGACCTTGTCAAATGCCACCGAGTCGCCGGCCTCGCCGTCGAGCTTTTCCACACGGATCTCGTCGCCTGGAGAAACCGTATATTGCTTGCCGCCGGTTTCGATAATCGCGTACATGGATCGTACCCCCGCAACCGTCCGGTACCGGACAAGCGGCTTCCCCGATACAAGCCTGATTATACGAGAGGGCCGCAGGGGCGGTCAAATCGTAGGGGGTGTGTGGAGTTTGCCCCGTCCGGCCCGGGAAGTGGGAACGCTCCCAACCGCCGCCCAGTTGGCCGGGGTCTCGCCGACCCAGTGCAGGGCAACTCGCCGTGCGGTAGGTCGAGTGCGCGATCGATGCCTCGATGCCGGTTTCCATAAGCTGCTGGCCTGGGGGCGCACAGCACGGGCGGCAGCGATCACGGGCGCGTCGAGGAGCGCTGGTTGCGTGTCTCGTACCAGATTGACCCGAAGGCGTACTGAATTGGCTGCCCGGCCGCCAGGCTCGTGGCGCAAGTGAGGCGGGAGACGATGTTCCGCGAGGACGGATGGCTTGCCGTCAGTCCGAATTGGGCCAAAAATCGACAGTACGCAAGGGCAGTACCTCCTGACCGTCTCGGGCTACGCAGTCGGTCCAACGCGCTTCTACTGAGCGAGCCTTCGAGAGGTTTCGTCGACGCCGGCCAGGAAGCTCGTGCGAGACTCCTCGTCCGGAAAGTCGAGGCTGCTGGAGCGATAGTATTCAACCTCGTCGCTCCACTGATCCTGAACGGCTCTTCGATCTGAGGCGATCCGTACTCGCTCCCCTTCGCGCAAGAAGTAGATCGGATTGGTATGGGCCTGGATCACTGGTTCGCCTTCCCGTGACTGCGCAGTGACGCGGACCGCGATCCATGCACTCTCGTTGAGTTCGATTCGAAAGTCCAGCGGCAGCCGCTCGGCGGAGCCGTCCCCTTGCTGCCGGCCGACGACCTCGCCGTTACACACGACTTCGATACTCTCGAGCGGGCGGAAATACGCAGCTTCTGCCCAGCCCTGCAGGCTGTAGGTGTCACCGCTCCAGGCAACTGTCGCTCCCGGGTGGTGGCCGTTCGCGGAGAACTCAAGCAACGGACCGTTCGTGAGCGTGACCTCGCCCCTGCGCACGCCGTCGGCCCACGATTCATAGGCAGACTCGCCGGGCAGCGATGGCACTAGCGCTCGCTCCGGTCCGAGCAGCGGCAGCGCCCTCGGCCAAGACTCGAACCGCCCGAGGTTCGCCGGGAAATCGCTTCCGGCCAAGCCGACGACGCGGAAACCCGCGTTGAGTAGCCGGTACCATTCGGCTGTCTTGAGGACACCGAACTGAAAGACCTCGACAAAATCAAGGGTGTTGTGGGCAAGATTCATCAACAGCGTGGAATTCGGCTGGCTACCGTCGAAATGCGCGAATCCGGTCAGTGCGCCGAGCCTGCGCCCCTCTTCAAACAGCACCATGGGATTCGGCAACGCTAGTGAGGTGTTGGCGTATTCCAAGCCGATACTCAAGGGCTCAATCATCCGCCGGGGTCCAAGGAGCAAGACGTGTCCATAAAATCGGCTCCGGGACTCGTGCCCGGAGCGAATCGAGTGGCCGTTGACGCGTGCTTCTGCTTCTGCGCCAAAACCCCACTGCATCGCGGCATGCTGTTGCCGCTGCAACTCCAAGAAGTTGGCGACCGCCAGATTCTCGGCTTGCATCCATTGCAGGAAGACCGGATCGTCCTCGCGTTCGCGAACAAGGTGGATATGATCGTCACCGGCGAGCCACTGGTGCTGTGAGTTCGGTGCCACAGGGTCAAGGCTGAGCGAGAGGTTCCGATCCGTGCCGTGCTCCAGCGCGAAGCTTTCCATCGCCGGCCGGAAGAACGTTCCGTGGTAGGCCTCGATCCGGTAATCGTCCGACGCGGGCAATTCAAGAACTGCTGTGCCACGTAGCAGGATGAAATGCGATCGGTCCCTCGCCGTGACTTCGAGCACGTTCGAATCGCCTGCTCGCCGCCAGACACGCTCGCGGTAGAACAGGTCGGGTCGCAAGGGCAGCGTGGCATCGACCGGGCTCAGGCGGAATTCACGACCTCCCTTGAAGAGGTACACACGCGCGGGAATCCGCTCGCCTGTATCCGACCGCTGAACTGTGACACTCAAGTGCACCGCGTGGCGGGTTCGAATCGACTGGGGTTGCACAGAACACGAGATGACGGCTGCCACAGTCATCCCGGAAATGAAGGCAGTCCTCAGTGCGAGGGGGCAATTCATGGAAATCAGAACCAAGACCCCTGGCGCCGCCGCGATGTAGTCAAACTGAGCGTTCTCGGGCCCCGGCAAATCGGGGCCTGCCCGGCGCTCCAGGGGCGGATTTCCGCCGCGGGCCGGGACGGGCCATGGCAGTGCGATCGAGTTCGCACGCCGTCATTGTACGATTGTACGAGCCCCTGCGTGGCGTGCGGAAACTGCAGCCGGACTAGAGCCGCTCGGTCGGTATGGATGCCGCACCGTACAGTTGTCCTGCCTTGATCGTGGCGAGGGGCCGGAGCATGCGACGTCCGACCCGAGTTCCTCCATGCGCATCGGTCAACGTGAACTTTCCGTCCTCGAGGGCGAAGATCGAAATATCCGCCTCCGCGCCCTCCCGGAGCGTTCCCAATTGGCGCAGCTGTCTGAACACCCGCGCAGGGTTGGAGGTGACCCGTTGGATCGCCTCTTCAAGGGTCAGGCCCAAGTGTAGAAACTTCGAGACAGTCGTTGCGAGGTCGAAGACCGGCCCGTGCACGTTGAACTGGTGAACATCGCTGGAAATCGTACCGGGCAGCAAGCCCTGCTCCAGTGCCTGCTCCGCGGTGTCGAACGAGAAGCTGCCGGCACCGTGTCCGATATCGAGATGGATTCCCGAGGCGACCTTCTCCAATACCTCGTCGTGAATTCGACCCTCCGAGTCGAGAATTCCTCCTTCGCCCCCGCGAAAGCTGTGGGTGATGACGTCGCCGGGCTTCATCAAGTCGAGGATTTCGGCGATTGTGGAATGCGACCCCCCGATATGGACCATCACGGGAAGGCCCGCGGCATCCGCTGCTGTGCGGGCGCGCCGCAACACCTCCAGATCGTGCTCCCCCGCAATGTTGCGCGTCAGGCGCACCTTCATCCCGACGATCACGTCGCGGTGCCGCTTGAGCGTCTTAGCCGCCAGATCGACGTTGGCGTATCGCAAGTCGAGGAGTTCACCCCACGGATTGTCCTGGGAAAGGGTCGATTGGCCGACAACCGAGATGTTCAGGAGGGCCATGATGCGGGTGTCGGATACGTCAATGACATGCTTTCGCAGTCCGGGAAACGTGTGCGCTCCTGACGAGCCGGCATCAACCGCTGTGGTCACCCCCTTGGCGATGCAGTTTGGGTCTGCCGGAATGCCCAGCGGTGCGACCCCGTCGTAGACGTGGACATGGATATCGATCCAGCCGGGCGTCACTATGCGGTCGCTGGCGTCGATCACGTGGAGTGCATCGGTTTCCGGAATCGAGTCAGAGAGTCGGGCGATCTTGGATCCGGAGACGGCAACGTCACGGCGGGCCGACAGGCCTTGAGAGGGATCGACAACGAGGCCGCCTTTCACGACTAAGTCGTAGCCATACGAGCGGCTGCGGATCTGCGCCGCCAGGAGTGACTCGAGATCAGACGCGGCAACGCCCACGACGAGCGGCCCCGCAGAACGGAACACAAATTCACGACGAGTGGGCATTGCCGGGGACGAAGGGTGCGCGGTTGAATTATAAGGGCCCGCTGGTCACAACGCCATGGTTGGGGAGCCGACCGAACCACAGGCTCCGGCCGAATTCGCTCGGCCCAATGAGAGGTCGGCGTCGACGACCCACAAGTTCGAGGTGGGGATCGCGGTCGTCGGCCCGTAGTGCGGATTGTCATTGCGCGAGTTGCGGGGTGCTACCCCCCCGCGCGCGCTGCCAGTGGGGTCCAAACCTAAACGGTGCAGCAAGACGCCAGACACCTCAATCGGTGTCCCGTTGAAGCGAAGCTATGCCCAACGACCCCAGCTGAAGCGACACTTTCTTCGGAATAGCGACTATTTTGCGCCGAGGCAGGCTGTTTGGCTGTTGCGGCACTCGCCAAAAACCAATTACCGTAGGGACATGCGTAATATTGGCGGGATACTATTAGCCGTTCCATTGGCGCTGGCGACTTTGGCGGGAGCCGCCGAATCTCCCACTGGAAAGGCACTCGAATTCTTCGAGACAAACATCCGGCCTGTTCTGGCTGTCAACTGTTATACCTGCCATTCCGCGGAGGCCAAGACGCGCATGGGTGGCTTGTCCCTCGACACGCGCGACGGGATGCGCGAGGGCGGGCTGCGCGGTCACGCGGTCGTTCCAGGGGACGTCGAAGCCAGCATCGTTCTCCAGGCTCTCCGGTACGACGGCGCGCTGAAGATGCCGCCTACAGGGAAACTGCCCGACGAAGTCATCGCGAACTTCGAAGCATGGATCAAGATGGGCGCGCCGGACCCGCGCGAAGTAAAGGTCAAGCAGGTGGCCAGCACAATCGACGTGGAAAGGGGAAGGCAGTATTGGGCCTTTAGCCCGCCCCGGAAGACGACCCCGCCGGCAATCAAGGATACTTCGTGGCCTCATGGGGTGCTTGATCACCATGTCCTGGCCGGCTTGGAGGAGCGGGGGCTCCGACCGGCTCCCGACGCCGGCAAGACGGATCTGCTCCGACGGGTGACCTTCGATCTGACGGGCCTGCCGCCCACGGCCGAGGAGGTCGACGCATTCCTGAATGACAAGGACGAGTCCGCCTACCGGCGAGTAGTTGACCGACTCCTCGAATCTGACCGATTCGGCGAGCGCTGGGGACGTCATTGGCTGGACATCGTGCGGTATGCGGACACGATCGGCAGGACCAGAAACTACCCCTTCCCGGTGGCTTGGAGATATCGCGATTACGTAATCAAGTCGTTCAACGAAGACAAGCCCTATGACCAGTTCGTACGCGAGCAAATAGCCGGTGATCTACTGCCCTTCGACAGCCCGGAGCAAAGGATCGAAAACCAGATTGCAACCGGCTTTCTGGCGATCGGGGCGAATGACCTCAACGAGCCCGATGCGAAGCAGTTCGATATGGACGTAGCAGACGAGATGATCAATGTCTCGACCCGCTCTATGTTGGCTCTGAGCGTTGGATGCGCCCGGTGTCACGATCACAAGTTTGATCCGATCCCGACCAAGGACTACTATGCTCTCGCGACGATATTCCGCAGTTCGGAGCTGCGTAATGGCTTAAGGCGGCGCCCACAGTTCGGTGCCGGCTATTTCAATCCGGATCGGCTTGTCACACTCGACGGATTGCCCGACTTCAGAACCGCCGATGGCGCGGCAATCCGCGCCGAACGCGATCGAGTGTGGAAGCTGCTTCTAGCGGCACAGAAGGAGCGCGACAGGACGAAAACCCGTGCTTTGACGAGGGAGCTCAGGGAGCTACCGCTTCCCGAGAACCTGGCTATCGGCGTATCGGAAACAGGCAAGACTGCGGCCCTGAGGGTCAACATCGGCGGTGATCCACACACCTTGGGCGAACCCGTGGAGGCGGGATTCGTGCAAGTGCTATATCCAGCCGATGCCGAGCTGCCTCCGATCAAGAATGGAGAAAGCGGCAGGCTGCAACTGGCGGAGTGGCTGACTCGGCGCGATAACCCGTTGACAGCTCGCGTGATGGCGAATCGCGTCTGGCACCACCTTTTTGGCAAGGGCCTTGTTGCCACAGTTGACAACTTCGGCACTAGCGGTCGCCAACCGACCAATCAGCTGCTGCTCGACTACCTGAGTGTTCAGTTCATGGATCAGGGATGGTCAGTCAAGAGCCTGATTCGGGAAATCGTTTCCAGCCGTGCCTACCGGTTGTCCACGGACTTTGACAAGGACAACTTCGAATCGGACCCCGACAACGACTACCTCTGGCGAGCCAACTTGCGGCGCCTGGAAGTTGAGTCGTTGCGGGACTCTGTCCTGTTTGTGAGCGGAGAACTGCAGACCGGCCCTCCGCCCCCGTCCCCGATCAATGACGTTGACCCCAATCAGCAGCTCAGGACAGGCAGCGGGAGTCTGAAGTCGTGGGAACTCGAGGAGTCCTACCGCAGCGTGTTTGTCCCTGTGATCCGGAACGAGGCAAATCGCTTCTTCGAAGTGTTCGACTTCCCCGAGCCCAGTGAGACGCACGGGACGCGAGATATCACGACCGGGCCCAGCCAGGCGCTCTTCATGATGAACAGCGATTTCGTGAGGTCTCACGCCGTGACCGCGGCCGAGCGCCTAGTGGCATCGCGGTCCAATGACAAGGCCCGCGTGCGGCAGATGTTTCGCCAAGTGCTTTCGAGAAACCCAACGGCGAGGGAGAGCGAGATGGCAGTCGCCCACGTTCGAGCGACGATGGACGGTATTGACACCGAGCCTCGACCGGAGAGCGTGGCGGTTGCCGAGGAGGAGTGGGTAAGGGGCCTGCTTGCTGTCGCTCTGGATCGCGAGCCGCACGGGGATGAAATGACGTCCGCGATGGAAACGGTCGAGGCGGTCCGGCGTCGCGTGGAGCAGGACGCTGACTCAGTCAAAGGCGACCCAACGGCGATTGCTGCCCAGCGTGTCGTGACGAAATTTCTGGGCCGGGCACCCAGTCGCGAGGAGCGTACCAAGGTGTCCAGATACTTGCGCCAGAGGCAAGCCAAGGCCCGCAACGCAGAGGCCCGGCTTTTTGCGGTAGCATCGGCCAATCCAGAGCACGAGGCTTGGTCGAGGCTCTATCATGCGCTGTTCAACAGTGCGGAATTCCGGTATCGCAACTAGCGAGCCCAAAGATGAGGGAACACACGATGCAACACATGCTGTCTGATCGCCGGGGGTTCTTACGGACTGCGGCCGCCGGCTTTGGCTACACGGCCTTTGCCGGTCTCTCGGCAATGGACTCGTTGAAGGCCAACGGAGCCAAGAATCCACTTCTGCCGAAGGTGCCCCATTTCGACCCGAGAGCCAAACGGGTCATCTTCATGTTCATGCAGGGGGGGCCCACCCAGCACGACACCTTCGACTACAATCCGGCCCTCGTCAAGCACTCGGGTCAGCATTCCGAGATGAAACTGGCGATCGGCACACAGGGAGGCAAGATTCTTGCTCCGGTCTTCGATTTCAAGCCGAGCGGTGAGAGCGGCCTCCCAATTGCGGAGATCTTTCCGCACCTACGGCAACACGCCGATGAAATGTGCCTGCTCAACGGCATGCACACGGACTCGCCCGCGCACCCGCAGGCGTCCATCTTCGCCCATACTGGCAGCATCACGTTTGTGCGTCCGTCGATCGGTTCTTGGGTCGTGTACGGCCTCGGCACGGAGAATCAGGACCTGCCAGGGTTCATGACAATGAACCCGCCCCCTGTCGGGGGAGCGTTGCTGTACGGCTCGGCCTTCCTGCCGGCCAGCTACCAGGGTACGAGGCTCAACGTCGTCGAAGGCCAGGATCCGGTGGAGAACATTCGCAACGCCCGGATGGGCTTCGATGTGCAACGCAACGAACTGGACTTCGTGCAGCAACTCAATCGGGGCATGCTGGACCGCACGGAGGGTGATGACCAGGTTGAAGGCGTCATCCAATCCTACGAACTGGCGTTCCGCATGCAATCGGCCGTTCCCGAGGCGATGGATCTCTCGTCCGAGCCGGAGAGCGTCCGTTCGATGTACGGGCTGGACGAGGATACGACCCGCACCTTTGGCACGCAGTGCCTGTTGGCAAGGCGCATGGCGGAGAAGGGCGTGCGCTTCATAGAGGTTGGCCACCGGGGCTGGGACCAGCACAATAACCTGCGGCAGCGCCTCAAGGCCAACGCGGACGCGATTGACAAGCCGATCGCGGCCCTGATCGCCGACCTGAAGCAGCGCGGAATGCTGGACGAGACCCTGATTGTCTGGGGCGGGGAATTCGGCCGCTCAACTTATGAGCAGAATGACAAGAGCGATGGCCGGCGCCACAACAATCGCGGTTTCACAATGTGGATGGCCGGTGGCGGCATCAAGGGCGGAACCCGATTCGGGCGCTCTGACGAGCACGGCGTGGCGGTCGAGAATCGGGTCCACACGCACGACTTGCATGCGACGATCCTGCACCAGCTTGGCCTCGACCACGAAAGGCTAACCTACCGTTACGCAGGGCGCGACTTCCGTCTGACGGACGTGCACGGCCGGGTGGTCAAGGAGATTCTGGCGTAAGTTCGATTCCCGTTCTTGACCACTACTTGGCTTCGGGTGCCCTCGCTGGGCCGTGCAGGCCGGTGTCGTGCAACAATCAGCAAAGGCAAGGGCCCGTAGCTCAGCTGGATAGAGCGGCCGCCTCCTAAGCGGCAGGCCGGGGGTTCGAATCCCTCCGGGCCCGCCATCGCGTTAACGTAACGAGCTGATAATAAATCACTTATGACTGGACTATCTATTCTTATTCCACGAAATGCTCCACACAATTTTCTGAACAACGAGACATCGCGAAGCGTACACTTGCCGAGTTCAATCCGAATCTGATCTTGGGCACCCCTAAGAGTTCTTGGCTGAAAGAACGTCGATTCGAGCGCTCCTAACTCCACGGACAGAAGGTTAGGCGCACCATCGCTTTCGCAGGAGGTCCAATCCTACCTCTTGTTGCGGATCAAGCCCTAGCGAGGCTACGCGTCAGACCGACGAGCGGAAGGTCCGAGTTGAGGAGGCAGTGCGAGCGTGAGAGCGGGTTCTGGGCACTGCTCCGCTCTGCGGCCAGGGCCGCCGTATAGTCGCCGAGGCGACGGTGTCTGTATCATGACGGTTCTGCAGGCGGCCCGCCGCCCCGAACCCGCGCCATGACTGTAGCGCGCAATGTCGCCGAAGCCCTCGAGAAGCACGTAACGCTGGAGGTTGAGTTTATCGACCGGCTGCACCTGAATCTCTACCAGCCAGTGCCGCAGACTCCTGGTGGGGCCGCGCACTTCTTCCGCAACATCCTGCCACAATCCGGTGCCTTCCTCGGCCCTGATGGCACCGAGTCCGTGGATTTCGAGCCATTCCCAAGGGTACGATGATTGCAGTCACTGGCGACCGCCAGTGGGGCGATCCTGAGGGGTTGCCGGAGTAGCGAATGTCCGAAAAGGCCGATCTAGAGAAGTTCGCGGCCATCGAATTTTGTAAGGCCTACAACCGGCTGAATCCGGGACACCACTTGACCTATGTCGAACGCTGCCGACCTCCTCTTCCAGACACGCGGTGCACATTGGCGGACGATGATGTCTATGTTGAAGTTGCTCACGTATATGGCTGCCCATCTGACGCAAAGAGACTTCTTGGAAGGCAAGGCCATTCCTATCCGGGTGCCGCCGAACAGCAGCAAGCACGACTCACTCCATTAAGTGCCCGTATTGGCGACAACTTGGCAAGGGTGCTTCAACGTAAGTGCGAGAAGACGTACAGTACGGCGTCAGTGTGGCTCTTGGTTCGAAACGCCAATCCACTGTGGACGTATTGTGACTTTCACTCTTATCTTGCGGACACAACTTTCACTCTCGGCAAACATCCTTTCGAGCAACTGTGGCTGTTGTGCGGACGGGGAGCAGACAGTGGATTAATCGACTTGTCCATTTCTTCTGAAGGCTGCGCGGCGTCAAACTAGACCTCCGCTTCCGCTGTTCCCACCCACTATTGGCCTGGAACGGCTTGATAGTGATGCTGCTGGGAGGGCCACATGAGCTGGGATGATCGGTGCGAGTACCCCGATCACCCCGCCCCCGGTGCCCAGCGCGACCCGTTTTCCCTCCCTACCATAGACTCACATGATCGGGTTGTCGCTCACCCCGACAGCATGAAACTGGGTATCCGCTGATCGGCACTTGAGAGGGTGCCGATGTCCGTTGGTTCGAGGTGGAGTGGATCCGTGATCCGCTGCCTTGGGCCATAGATCGGGGCTGCTCCCTGATCTCGGCGCGACTCTTCTTCCCTTCGCAACGGGCGCAGCAAGCCACCAGCTCGCGAACGCGGGGAAGGGGCGGTGTACTTCACTTCCGAGAAGTTTCATAGCAAGGGGGCGGCCGTCCGGAGCCGCATCGTGGCCGTTTCCTCTTCGGTGACGACGGACAAGATGCCCGCGTCGAAGAGGGCGCGGACCCTGCGTCCTGCATTGCGCCCGACGACGAGCTGGTTGTAGTCGACCTCCGGAATTTCGATAGCCGAACCCGTCCCGCAACATTGCGAACACGATCCGCAGAATCTTGTGCGCCACGGCCAGGATCGTCCGTCGCGCGACCCGACGGATCGACAGCCACTTCTTCAGCGGACCGAACTGCATCCGTTTCGTGTGCGCTGCCGCGAGCGCGATCTCGCACTAGATTTGTAGCAGGTATCGATTCCCATCAAGAACACGAAGTCGATGCCGCTTTGTCTTCGGAATCCGGACCGAACCGTGTGCCTTGACGACTATGGGAACAAGGTGATTGACGACCAGATATCCGAAGTGGCTCAGGCTTTCGAGGAATGGATCCAAAGGCGATGACTCGATCCCCGTTAGGGCACATCAGCTAGGTGGCGCCAAGTACTTAATTCCTCAGGTTACGCCTTCTCATCGCAAGGCCCGGCTCGTAGTTCGCTTGAGGTTCCGTGTTGCGCGGGCTGCTCATGCTGTCGCAAGCTAGGTAGAAAACCTCTGACCGAGAGCCCGTGCTGGCGGCGGAATCGGGTATCCGCTCGGCAAGCGGGGCCCGATACAACCAGTGCGTTGCGAATGGCAGCCAAAAGCCGGACAAGCGTCTCCATTAGGCCTTGCGCTCACTCGCAAAGCGAGGCGGCCTGTGGAAGGTTCGTCCGCGGAACGCCCGCGTTCGCCCGTTCGGGGAAATCGTGGCACCGAACGGGTCTCGGTCCACAGGAGAAGCATGTTTGGCACCCCTGTTGAACGAGTTTCATCGGCCATAAGTGTTTTTCCAGTAACAATTTAGTGATTGGGCCGGGACGCCTGAGCACGGGCGGACCGAACGGCCGGCCGTGCGGGAGCGACCCCCCCGAAAACGACCCTCGCTTGCGCAGACGGGCCTTTCTGGGAGGTCGCTCCCGGGATCTTTCCTTGCAGGAAGGCCGGGCGGCCCGTGCCGCCGGATCGGGACGCTGCCAACTCGAAGGAAGGGTTCTTCACCCTCCGTAGAAGGCACACTCATCGAGACGACGTTGCGTGCAAGGCACATTCTGGTCTCGAGACTGCGCGACGAGATGCTCGCCGCCGGCGTACCGGATGAGCTGGATGCGATGGTGCTAGACGATGCTTCACAATCACGGCGAAGCGGCCCGTACCTCGAATGTGCCCAAGACACCGCCGCATGGCGAACTCCGTGGCCCAGCTGAGTTTCGGTGCCAGCCGATAACCGCGTCACAGGACTTGAGCTTACCTGGTCACAGATACTGAACCTTTCGCGCGCGAGACATCCAATACTAGATATCAGGTCGTCTTGCAAATCGATTTTTTCTGTTGTACACTTAGGCCCGGTGATGAGGCCAGCAACCATCAACAAGCCTCAGGTCAGGCCAGAACTCGACGACCGGCTTCAGCGGGACCAGCAGAACGCCGAGTTTGCGGCTGAGACAGCAAGACGTGAACTCATGCGTATTCGCCCACCCCTGGGGCCGGTCGACAGCCGATTCGGTGTGACCGCGCACGACAAGAGCAGATTTGAGCACCACGATCGAATACTGGCAGCACTTAAGGCCATTGCGGACGAGCCGTTCCAGGTGATGGTCGAGGTCCACACAGAACTCGCCAGTAACGGCAGCGCGGTAGTAGAGAAGGAACAGCTCTGGTATGCGAATACCGAATCGTCCGCCAACGAAGTCCTGACCACTGGCGGCCGGTCCGTCAGTGTCCTGGCTTGGACTCACCCTGGACTGCAGAAGGCCCTCTCGCTCGACCTCGGCGACTTCGAAGACGTAAGTGCACAAGACTATCGGCTACTGGGCGTTGAGCCGCTCGCTAAAGCACGCTTCAATGCTGTGTTCCCGAATATCTCGGGTGTTTACCAGCCTGGTGGAGCTGTGAGGCCGCTCAAGCCTGCGCCGTCCAGATCGGGTTTGAAAGCTGTCAAACTGGATATGACGCGCGATCAGGTGTCCGCGTTCATTTCCCGGATGTCAGGCCTGATGGTCGTGACGGGCGCACCTGGTTCGGGCAAGACGACAGTTGCTTTCCAGCGCATCCGCTTCTTGTACGATCAGCAGGGTGAGCGTCTGGCCAAGGACGGGCTTGTTGAGTACGCGCCGCACCTCACGCGCGTGTTTCTCGCCAACGAGAATCTGGCCGGTCAGGCCAAGAATTTGCTGCAAGACCAACTCGACATACCCGGCTCTGTCGTCCAGCCGGTAAATCAGTTTGTCGCGCACTATCTGGATCAAGTTTGGGCGTACAAGCATAACGCCCGGCCACGTCAGAGAAAGCTGCCGCCATTGGAGACCGCTGCGCGCACCGCGGTTCTCGGCCTGTCGGACCATCTCGGCCTCGGCCGTCTGTGGGAAGTGTATGAGCGCCAAATTTCCGACCGGCTCCGTTCCAGTGCTGACGCAGCGTGGGCTCGCGGGGATCTGAACGGGCCTGGGCACTTGGAGGCTCTGGTGCGCAGCATTTCGGTGATCGGTGAGCGTGCCGGTATCAGGACAGATCCATTGCAGTCGGAATTGTCGATGGGGGCCGTTTTTTCCGCTGTCGAGGACGGCTACTCCAAAGCCCGTTCTTCGATGTCGGCCGATTCGCGTGCGCGTTTCGATGAGTTGTTCCAGCAATGGCTGTACGCGGTGTATGACCCCCTTGCCGCACTGGCTGCCTATTTTGGAAACCGGAAATCCGAAGCAGCACACAGGATGAGGCGCGGAACCGGTGCCCGCGTCGACGAGTCCGCTGTTCTGGATGACATGGTCAAGGAATGGAACGAGCGCCGATATGGGCCCGAAGATCGGCCGTGGCTTGCTTGGCTTCTGCGTTTTGCGCTGCCCGCGGTGACAGATCCACAAGGCAGGTTCCGAGAGATGCCGTCCGCGGTCGCGCCGGCGCTGTGGAACCACCAAAGATGGACCCATGTTGCAATCGACGAGGCGCAGGATCTCTGCGTCGCTGAGGCATCGCTGATAGGGTCTCTCGTCGACCCTCGTGGCGCGCTAACCGTGTCGGCCGATTTTCGCCAGATTGTCAGCCCCGTTCACGGAATGCGGTCCCCGCAGGCGCTGCAAGTCGGTAGGTCGTTGCGAGGTCGAGGCACTGACCTGAGTCATCCATTCGCGAGGAATATGCGTCAAAGCCGGCAGATCGGTCAATTCCTGCAGGGTTTCTACGAGGCGGCTTTCAAGGAACGTCCGACATTCGATGTGAACGAGACGCTCGAAGACGGAAAGCCGCAGTTGATTCTGGCGCCTCCGCATGACCAGGCGCTACGCATCAAACAGCTTTTCTCCGTGCTCCACCGCTTGGACGGCATCGACAGTGTCTCCGTCATTCAAATCAATGAGGACGAGCAATTCCTGTCAAGACTCCGGTCGGAGCTGGAAGGCCTTGGTGTGCCGCTCGCTCCCATATGGGCCTGGTCCGGTGATGGCCTTCTCACGACATCAGTCGAACGGGTGAAGGGCCTCGAATTTGATGCCTGCATCGTCTTGGGCCTCGAGCAAGCCGAGAGTGCTGCACTCAATTTCACCCTGAATCGCGCATATGTCGCCTTGTCTAGGCCAACTCGACGTCTTGCAATCGTCGCCGATGAGTTTCCATCATTGCTTCGCCGAGTGTCGCGCAACCTCTTTGACGTCACGCAGGCCTAGGCGGCGCGTAGGAAGACAAGCCTTGACCTCCACCCCCGAAAGCCTGTTTCCAGCCTTCGAGCGCTTCGTCAAGCAGCATGGGCTACTCGCCAATGCAAAGGGTATCCTAGCGGCCCGGTTGCCCAGGATTCTGGGTCAGGGAAAGACCCGTGCGGAGGGACTCGATTTGCCTCCGGCAGAGCTTGAGCGACAACAAGAACTGATTACGCTTTCATTGCCGAAGGCAATCGTCCCCGATTCGGACGTCCTCCACGAGATCGAGGAGGCCAGGAATGCGGTCGAAGCCCATACCAAACATATGCGGCATCCAGAAAATCGTAGACGTTTTGCTCTGCAGGTCCTCAACAGGATTGAAGGCGTACAGTCCGGCAGCAAGGATAACCAGTTTTACGCCGGCCGGCTCGTCCTAGTTTCCGATCCGAGTGGTCAGAACTGGGCTTGGTCGATGACGCAACACTATCCGCTCTTCGACAAGATCCCTGCAGATGTCAACTATCTGGTCCATGCCTACCGAGCCGCTGACCAGGCAGTTGAAGAATGGACCTTGCCGGTCGAGCAGTTTTTCGACCGCCTCCGCCTTTCTTGGGCCATCGCAAGGCACTTCACGAACAGCGACGACGTGCTGATCGCGGACGTCGCAAGAGTATTCAAGATCGCTATTCAAAAGCAGCGGTTTTGGCGAAAACCGTTACGCAGGAATTTCGAAGATGTTCCAGAGGCGGTGTTTGCCGTCAACCTGATCAATTGGCGACGACACCGGACCGACTTCGTGGAGGGCAACACGTTCGAACTCGTACCGGCCACCCTCAACCAAGCTCACGGATCTAGGTCGCGGCCGTTTTTCGTGCCGGGAAACGTGGAGGGAACGGTGGTCAGACCGATGGTCTACATACGGCGCAAGATGAACTGACAGGCAGGTGAGATATGGTTGTTCCGATCAACACGTACGATGCACGGCGCCTTTTGCGCGGTTTGATGAACGCCCCAATCGCCCCGGGCAAGTACTCACATTTCATCAATGCCGGAACTGACCATATTCTCGATGCCTTGGATCACAACTATTTTCGCGGCGAGCTTGCCGAGGGCTTGGGGTGCTTCAAGTACCTCGAGGGCGATTACGGCAGCGGCAAGACCCAGTTCATCCACAGTCTCGCTCAACGCGCAGGCGAACAGGATGTTGTCACCGCAATCGTGACCGTGGGAGCGGAATGTCCGTTCAACTCGCCTGTGGCCATTTTCCGCGCGATCATGGAATCCTTCCAGGCGCCCCTCCAAGAGCAACTGGACGGCAACGACGGAAAGGGCCTTGAAGTCCTCATCGACGCCTGGATACATCGACGCATCAGGGAGCTTGGTGCCGAACCCGGCAATGACGTCCCTGAACTGGTGCAACGGCGAATCGAGCATCAGATAGGTGGCCTGTGGCGCGGTGCCCCGGATCCACAGATGGCTTCGGCACTTGCTGCGCTGAGCCAACGCTTATTGAAGCTGGCATGCGGAGCAGCCAATTCAGTCAGCGATAGCGAGATCATTTCCTGGGTGCGTGGCGACAATGCGAGATCGAGCTTTCTGAGGAGCGTGAGTCTCTTCGAACCTGCGCGAGACGACAATGCGTTTCGCCGTCTGAAGACCGTGGTCGCCTTTCTACGCACACGCATGGCCTATAAGGGCTTTCTGGTCGCTTTCGACGAAGGAACCCGAACGTCCTCATTCCGACGCGGTTCCGTCAAACAAAAGCAGGCAATCGAGAATCTGCTGACGATGATCAACCAGAATGCCGAGGGCGAATTTGGTGGAGTGATGTTTCTCTATGCAGCAACTCCGGATTTCCGATCAGAAGTCATCAGCACTTACCGTGCACTGCAGGACCGAATCGGCAGCAAGGCGTTTTCGAGGGGAAGTCCAATGGTGCCGTTGATCAACATCGAAGAAGCCAATTCGAGAGAAGTGATATACGACATCGGCAAGAAACTACTTTCTGTGTTTGGCCAGGCACATGACTACCAGTGGGATCAAGATACCCAACTGGCAAACATGCACGCGATCGTCGCAGCTCAGGAGGAATTGCTGTATGAAACTCCGAAGCCCAGGTTCTTTGTCTATCAGTGTTGTCGATTCCTCCATCAGCAGCTCCAAAACGAAAATCACATCAGCGCGGAGCAGGCCAGCGATTTCGTCAACAACAACGAGCCGCCGCTTGAAGAGGTCGATGCGTGATAGAGGAAGGCGTGCAAGTCGAGCACCTCGAGTTCGGGGTCGGCCGCGTCGTCTCGATCTTCGGGGATATCGCCACTGTCAATTTCTTCGGCGAGCCACTGGATGTCGAAATTGACGAGTTGCAGCCGCGCCCGGAGTCCACTGGCGAAGCGCTGCCGCCACAGGGTGCCCAACACATTACAGACCTCGCATTTCGTAAGGCGTTCGAGGCTGTAAATCTAGGTGTCGTTCCTGCCGATCCGCAACGACTTGTTGAGCTCACGATCGGTGGCGAAGAGGTTGCCGACGAGGTCGCACAGGTTCTTCAAGACGCACCCTCCACCGGAATCGGCCGCATATACATGGGGTACTATGGATCGGGCAAATCCCATCAACTTAGTGTCATAAAATCGGTGGCGCTACGCGATGGCTGGGTTACCGCTTCGCTTGAGCTTGACCCAAAAGCGGCGGACCCCGCCAAGCCTTCGACGGTTTATCAGGCGCTCACGAGCGGGCTGGAGTTTCCCGTTCGGGCGGACGGAACGAGAAGCTACGATTTCTTCGACCTCGTCAAGGAGATCCGCGACAACTGGGCGGCAGTAAGCACCCTTCCATACCTGAAGCGGTCGCCTTGGTTCGGTCAGGGTCTAAGAGCTCTTCTTTACTTGACGCATAGGCGGGACGATGCTGATTACGTTTCAGCGGTGAATTGGCTTGCCGGCCAGATGAAACAGATTCGTACGATCAGGTCCCTGAGCTGGCGCGCGGGCTTCAAGGACAAGATTCCGCCCATGCCGCAAAATAAGAACACCGGGATCGTCTATGCGTATAACATTGTCGTTCTTCACGAGATCGTGAAAGCGCTGGGCTACAAGGGTCTAGCGATTATCATCGATGAGGCTGAGCATGTCAGGACCTACTCAGTTAACAGATACCTTCGGGCGAACAATTTTCTTGATGTCTTGGCGCGATGTGCTCATCTGCCGCGCAATGATCTCAAGAATCCCGAGAACGATTACGAGCATTTCAATCTACCACCCTTCTGGAGGGAAGGCCCGCACTTCGCGCTGTTCGTAGGATTGACGGAAGGTGCGGACACTCAGGATCTTCGACGGAAAGTCGGTGAAATGAGCGTCCTCATCCATGACGACGACGACGTCGTGCGGCTATCACCACCGTCCGCTGCAGCGTATGAAAGCTGGACGGTCGAGTTTCTCGTCGGGTGCGCTGACCGACTCGGTTCCAAGATGCGATTGCTTGCCGATCGAACGCTCGTCGCCCGAATTGCCCAGACTTTGAGGCACAATTTCGAACAAACACCGACCGATGAACTCATTTTGCGGAACTGGACCAAGTTAGCAGGTTTCGCGCCTGCGGTATTGCTGAGCCATGAGCGGGGATTCGGTGCGGACGAACTCGTCGAACTGGTCGACAGCGCGGCACGGCAGGTCGCCGGAGAGATGCTTCCATGGGATGAGTGAGACTGAGACCCGGGCCAACCTCCGGCGCATCATGCCGGATGCCTTCCCAGTTTTCTTTGAGGGGCGTAGACCCTATGAGGGACAGGCTGCGGCGATGCAAAACATCGTCAAGGGGAATAGCGTACTATTCGCATCGCCGACGGCATCGGGCAAGACTGAGGCTGCGGTTACGCCTCTATTTCAGCGCCACCTATCATTTCGGAGACAGTCTATTTCGACTGTGTACGTTGCGCCCACTAAGGCCCTCGTCAACGATCTACACCAAAGGCTCGTCGCTGTTCTTGGAACCCGGTTTCCGAGCGCCGTCGCTCGGTATACCGGAGACCGCCACGAACTCGGCTCAACAGCCTCCGGCTTTTGCCTTCTGACAACTCCCGAAGCACTCGATTCGCTGCAACTTAGGCGTCCGGGTGTACTCGCCGATGTTCGCGCCATTGTCGTCGACGAAATCCATCTCTTGCACGGCCAACCGCGCGGCCAGCAGCTGCGGCACGTCATGGACCGCGTCCGGATGGCGTCGAACACGCCAACCTCATCTCGAGACAATTTTCAGATCGTCGGTATGACGGCGACGCTGGACGACACGGAAACCGTCGGTAGGCTATGGTTGGGTGAGTCAGCGAAATTGCTGGCGTACGGTTCGCCCCGAAAGATTGACGGCCAACTCGTCAATCTACCGAGCAGGTCGATTCGAGATCCCTACCAGAATCGCGCCGCGGCATTTGCACGATGGATCGATGCAGCCAATCTTGAGAAGGTGGTTGTCTTTGCCAATTCCCGCAATGCCGCACATTCGATGGCGGCACATCTTCACGACGAACTCGATGGTAAGCGTTGGCCGGTATACCTACATTTCGGTGCTCTTGCACAGTCTCACCGCGAAAGAGTCGAAGAGGATATGCGCCGAAACCGATACGGGATTTGCGTGGCGACCTCGACACTTGAGCTCGGCATCGACATAGGGGATGTCGACGTCATCGTGCTGGTCGATCTACCTGCGACCGTCAGCGCGTTTCTTCAACGGATTGGGCGCGGCAATCGCCGTAGCGCCGTCTCCCGCGTGATCGCCTTTCGAGGCTCTGAGGATGAAGAACGGCTATTCCAAGCGCTGCTTGATTGCGGAAGTCGCGGCGAACTTGACGATACGTTCGAGTATGACAGACCTTCTGTACGGTTTCAGCAGATTGCCAGTCTTTGCTGGCGCGCCACCCGCCAGGAACGTGGATTGACCTCTTCCGATCTCGCCAAAGAGGCCGGGACAACCGAACACGAACCCGTCGTCAAGGACATGATTGAGACGGGCTGCCTTGCCGATTCCCGAGGCGCACTGATTCCGTCGGATCGCCTCATGGACGAAGCAGATGCCGGACGAATCCATTCCGTCATTGCTGGCCAGTCCACCAATCCAGTTATTGACTCCAAAACAGGCGACCCTGCGATGCGCGACTCTGCCGATGCAAGTTGGGGCGATGTCGTCTTTGTCGGAGGAACGAGGCGTCGACTCATACAAGGGGCTGACGGAACTTCGTTCTTGGGTGACACCGTGTCGCAGTCGCGTCCACTGGCCCGAATTCTTGCGGCTGGCCCGGCGATTCCAGTCAGCCGCAGTGTCGTCTGGGGACTCGCGCGGCAACTAGGCCACGACCCGACGATTTGGCAATTGATGGGCCACGAACTGAAGACTTGGGGTGGCGCACACTTCAACCGGCTAATCGGGGCGTATCTTGCACAATCAACACCTCGTGCGTCATTCACGCCATCCACCATCGGGGTGACCGGTCCCGTGTCCCTGGATGACATTTCGGTTGAAGCTGTTCGCGATTGGGCATCCCAGGCCGAACAAGACAATAGTCTGCCACTCGAAATCGCAGGGAGATTTACAAATTCGAGTAGGTTTCTGAATCAACTATCCGATGGCCTTGCCGCTGAAGAGAAGCGCAATTCGGTGCCCTGGAGCGCTTTCCAGCGCTGGCTCAGTCGCGTTCGGCGCATTGAATGGGTAGGATGACAGCGGTATCGCGCTGACTAGAGTTGCTCGGCTCCTCGAACACCGCGACCGCGAGACCACTACGATTTTCGCCCATCTCGACGACGCAGCCCTGCCGAACGCTGCCACACAACCGCGCCTTCGAAATTCTCAGCGCCAGGCTCGCCGCTACGCGCCAGTGGGGCACACTGGGCGAGCAAGTTTCTAACGCTTGCACCAATAAACTGGCACTATCCACCATCACGCCACCGCGCTCAGGCCGTTCTTCGCCACCAGCGTCAGCAGCTTCAACGACGCGCCCCGCGGACGTTTCTCGCCGCGCTCCCACTGGCTCACCAATCCGGTCGTCACGTTGAGATGGCGCGCGAACACCGCCTGACTCGCGTTCTCGCGAAGCCTAAGCGCACGGATATCCTCCGGCGCCATCTCCTCGACCGGCGTGAGGCACATCTCGTCGAACACTCGCATGGTCCGCTTCGACATCAGACCGGCCTCGGCCAGTCCGAGCGCCGCTTCATGCGCGGCCGCCAGTGCTTCACTCTTGTACTGCTTAGTCATCGCATTGCACCTCGATTATTGCTCCCACTGCCTTCGCCGTCGAGAGGCCTGTCCGGTCCAGCGCCAGATACTCATCGGCCAGCAGCCGGAATGTCTCCAACTCATTCCGGCGCAGGTTCTCGCGGCCGCTCTTGGCGAATCCGTACACGAAGAACGCCAGCTCGCCTTGGCGAAACAGAACAATCGTGCGGAACCCGCCGGACCGGCCGCCACCCTTGCGGGCGACGCGCTGCTTGATGACGCCGCCGCCCAGATCAGCATCGACCAAGCCCCTCCGTGCGCGCAGGACAGCCTCGTACAATGCGGCATCGCCGATCCCTTCCCGAGCAGCGAACCGGGCGAACGCCTTGGTCTTGAACGTCTGCAATTCTGACCCCGTGAACGCCCGTCACTGTTCGTATTCTATAACACCAAGTGCGGGTGTTGCCAATCCAGGCTCTCGACCTAGATGACCCTTGTATCGTGCCGCCGCCCTTCTGACGAGAACGTCCTTCGCAATCATGCTGGTTCGAGACGCCCGACTGCGTCAAAGGCAATGTGACCCGAGTGCGACTGTACATTCATGACGTCCACCGAGTTCGCATCGTCATCTTGGAGGCACGTTAGCGGTTCGATTTCGGCCACATCCAAAGCTGGGGCTGGAACGAGAAAAAGTCAATGCCCAAGCGTCCTCAATTAGAACAGCGTCGGCGCAAAGTGACTGAGTCATAGCGATGTCTGTCTTGCCACGATCATTGAGCTACGGCTGGCACCGCACCGCATGTGAATCGACGCACTGCGGCACCCTAGTCGCCGGAGGCAGGTGTGCCCGGCACACGACCCGATCGCCCTAGGCCCTCTAATAGGCTTGCCACACGTGCAAGCCTCCGACCCACGTCATCCAAGCGAGCCGACATCCGGAGCCCCACCCCTAACAGCGCCACTCCCACGCTCAGGATGCGATCAGCTCCGGCCTTAGGGCTACAGCCTACCAGCCACGGTCGGCGCACTCGTGCGGGGCAGGGCCTCGAGGATTGGCTTTGCGTAAGGCACCGTTGCCCACGCGCTCCATGCTAGCCAAAGAGTGAGGTCCCGCTAAGGGATCTTTCCTGCCTCAACGATTCAACCCGCCGCCTCTGAGATATAGTCCGCCCACGACTGCATTAATGTGCGCCGCCGCTCGAACAGGTCGCTCCGCATGTAGGCCGCCTCGACGCGATCTGCGTTGACGTGGGCTAGCGCCAGTTCGCAGACCTCTCGTGGTGCATTCGAGCACTCGGCGCACCAGTCGCGAAAGCTGCTGCGGAATCCATGCACAACCGCTCGAATGCCTTGTTCCCGGAGCAGCTTCGAAAGGGTATTGTCCGACATTGGCCGCCCCGTGACACTCGGAAAAATCAAGCCCGAGCCGTCGGCCATCTTGCGAGCTTCGAGCAGGATCTGCAACGCCCGTCGGCTGAGCGGAACCCGGTGCTCGCGCTGCATCTTCATCCGGTCAGCAGGAACCGTCCACGTTGCCGTCTCAAGGTCCACTTCATCCCAGTGCGCCTTCCGCACTTCGCCCGACCGCGATGCCGTCAGAATCAGGAACTCGATAGTGGCGATCGTCGCCCAATTCGCACGCGACGCCCGAACCGTGGCGATGGCGCCCCGAATCTCAGCATGGGGCAGGGCGCGATGGTGTTTCTTGGCAACTCCATTCTTCGGCAGGGCCGCGCCGATGGCGTCGCCAGCGGGATTGTCTTGGCGATAGCCTTGGGCGACGGCCCACTTCATGATTGCTCCGATCCGCTGGCGTACCCGTCGCGCAGTCTCGCGCTTGTCATTCCAGATTGGCAACAGCACGGCCATGACCTCCGCCGTGGAGATATCACTCACGCGCATCTTGCCCAGCCGCGGCATCGCATAGTCTCGCAGGCTTGCCCGCCACTGTGCGGCGGTCTTGCCGCCGTCCTTCCATCCCGGCCTGTGGATTCCGATCACCGTCTTCGCAGCGTCCGCGAACATTGGAATATCTTGCCCGGAACGTAGCGAACGGGGATCGCCGCCTGCGCGCGCCAGCTTCCGGTAGTCGAACGCCGCTTGGCGCGCCTCGCTGAGCGAGACGTAGGGCCAGCCACCTAAGCCGAGGTCCAGGCGCTTGCCGTGGATCGTTCCGCGCCATATCCACTGCTTACCGCCGGTAGGGATCACGCGCAAGATCAGGCCGTGCTGGTCGTAGTACTTGTCCGGGCCGTACGGCTTGCCGCTATGTCGAACGCCCTTGACAAAGGCTGCGCTCAGGTGACGCTTCTTGTCCATCGAATTATACTCCGTATTGTACCCCACAAGAATTGAGAACTGAGGACTCGGCGCAAGACCACCGGAGGCTGAGATTGAATTTAACACACTGACTATAAACACTTTATGGGACATACGAGTACCTTCGAGAATCATTGGTTGGCGGGCTCCGGGCCCGCCATCGTATTCTTGCTCCACGAAAAGTCCCACATGATCGACGAGGCATAGGACCCGCGCACAGTACCCTTGACCCTTGCTGACTGCCATCCGAATCCGTGTTGAGACTCCGAGGGAATCATGGTCTAGGGGACGTCAATCTTGAGTGCTCTTGCCGCCGTGGACTAGGCCAGTTGTGTGCAAAGTTCTCTCGAGGCCTTCACAGGAGAGGGGACGTCGTTATGACACTGCATGCATCACTTGGTAGTATGATCGTGTTATACCCCCCCGACGGGATTAAGACTGTCGGGAGTTAACCCCTAGGGAGGCTCTTGAGGCTCCCTGCTTATTGCTAGTGCGTAATCGAATCTTCGTCGACTTCTGGGATTTTCAACTCGCATGGAATGACTTCCACGATCCGCTACACCCTAGGATCCCATGGGATTCCGGGCTGACCGATGCACTCATGCGGCATGCTGTCAGCGCCAATGCAACCTACAACGGTTGTCATGTACTTGTGTCATTCGACCCTCAAAGTACAGCCGACGCTAGACTTCGCAAATCCCTCCATGTTATGGATGGGGTTCCTGGATATCAGGTCACCGTCTAGGAGTAAAGGCCACGAGCGAGCTTTACCTGCGCAGCACCAAAGGTGTCGGAATCCCACTAGGACTTGCCCGCACTGTCGACGTGCCCTTCATAGCACTGTTGAGAAAGGGGCGGATACGGACCTGGCACGGATCTCGTAGAGCGCGTTTCTCGAAGTGGGAGCGGTCTGGGGCACCCTCGGATTTCGCCCTCTGCGGCGGCCTAGTCGCGGGAGGCAGGCGCGCCCGGAACGCGGCCCGACAACCCCAGCCCCATGAGCAGGCCTTCCACACGCGCAAACCGCCGATCCACGTCATCCAAGCGAGCCGACAACCGGAGCCCGAGCCACAGCAGCGCCACGCCCACGCTCAGGATGCCAGTCAGCTCCGCGCTCATGGCTACAGCCTACCAGCCGCGACCGGCGCACCCGTGCAGGGCAGGGCTAGGGTCGGCTTTGCGTAGGGCACCGTGGCCCGTGCACTCCTTGTGAGCAAAGAACAAGGCCCCGCCGATGCTCTTTCGAACCGATCAGCCGGGCCCTACTGCGGAGGATTGCTCACCCGCCGCCGCATCCCTTCGAGGTTGTCTAGGTAGAGTTGCCGGTAGCCTGCGTGATCCAAGCCGAAAGGGGTGTTCCCCGGTCGGAAGCCCCGAAGAATCTCGTCCGGATCGTCCGCGGCGAAGCGGCGCAGGGCCGCGACCTGGCTCTCGAACAGGTCGACAAGGTGGTGGTGCTCGGCAAGCAACCGCCGCAGCACGTGCACACCGAAGGCGATGTGCCGCGCCTCGTCGCGCTGGATCAGCCGGATGCCACGTTCGAGTCCGGGGAACCGGTGGCCCCCCTCAAATATCTCATGGTAAATGGTGTAGCCAGCCTCGGCGGCCACGCCCTCGACGTAGAAGTGGTAGAGCATGACGGCTCGAAGCAGGGCTTCCGGGCCATCGTCTTCAAGGAGCATCCGCATGGCCTGCGGCAGGCGGACCGAGAACATGTCACCGCGGAGGTCGGGGTAGGCGATCTCGACGCCTAACCGGCCCGGCAGCGCGTCGACTAGCCACCGCTCGAAGAACTGCACGTGACGCGCCTCTTCATACAGTTGCGCCGCGACGAAGACCTCCTCCTCGATCCATCCAACTCGGCGGAAACGGATCTGCAGGGGAGCCAATTCGTGGGCAACGCCGCGTTCGCCGACTCGGAATCCGGAGACCAGCCGTAGCAAGAGCCGGCGTTCGTCGTCCGTGTGGGCCAGCCAGTCGGAGCGCTCATGAGAGAAATCGATGTCGCTGGGGTTCCAAGCGCGCTCGTGCGACGCCGTGAACAACCGCACGGGAAGCGAGTCGTTGTCGAACGGCATTGGTGTCGTCCCCTGTTCTTGACGGTAGCGCAGGTCGGCAGTCGGAGATCGGTCGAGTGTTCGCCGCAGCCGCCCGGGAGGAGGCTGAGCGGATCAGCTGTGGGGATGAACCGCGTCCTCCCGCAAGCAGGCGAAGGTGTCGATCAGTTAGTAGTTTCCGTTACTGGAATGAAGGTATCCGAGTCCGCGAGCTTGGTCTGGTCCACTATCGTACGAGACCCTCGAGCGGTACGGTTCTTGTGCGCTATCCCACGTCGCCGGATCGGTCTTTACGTTGGCGCTCGGTTGCATTTCCGATAGCGGCGCTAGGAATAGGATCGTGGAGAATAATGGCACAAGAGATGAGAGTGATGGCCGGAACTGAGATCATCTTCGAGGTCACGGAGGACGAGGTTGGTGGGTATTCGGCATCTGCGCTCGGGTACGGCATCCACACGCAAGGTGACTCCGTTGACGAGATTCGTCGCAACGTCAGGGAAGCCGTTGACTGCTATTTCGAGGAGGGCCTGCCCCGGCCGAAGCTGATTCGCCTGCACTTTGTCCGGGATGAAGTTCTGGCGGGGTGAAACTGTTCCGCAACGTGACTGGTGCCTCCTTGCAGGTGTCTCTTCGGCGGCTGGGCTACGAGGCCGTGCGGCCGCGGTTTCCACATCCGGATCACCACGCAGGTCAATGGCGAGCATTATGAAAAGCGTCGCCCGGCACCATGGAATGAGCCTCGAGGATCTGTTACAACTCCTTGGCTTGTGAGGCCGCGACGGACCGGGGTCGTGGTGCGGCTAATGGGGTTGCCCCGCATGGTCAGGTCTTCTGGGGCTGGTCGAGCCGTGGGGTCGGGACGGCACCGTTCCATGGGGATCGGTTCGCGGCGGCCCTCTGGATTGAGGAACGGGCTCGGGTCTTCGTGCCCCAAGATCAGCCCATCTGGAAGCAGTCAGATCCGATAGCGGGAGTCCAAACTAGCAGGTTACTGGCAACAAATCGCGGCGGGTCGAATCCGAGGAACTTGAAGGCCTTCTGCGGGACCGGCATTGGCCTGGTGTGCAGCGGGAAGGGTCATTCTTGGGCCTCGCCCCACCATTTTCGACCTCAGTGTTGACCACGGGCAGGCGACGCTCCCCGCTCCAATGGACATGGCATGGTTTTCGCCTCGGGGCGTGAGAGAACTTGTCGAAGCTTGTGCCCCTTGGCCCGCTCCAGCTTCAGGGCTCCCCGTAGCGCCCGGGCCTGTTCAAAGCAATCGACGCGAAGCGCGATTACGCCCGTCGCAGGTCTGTGCAGCGCCGCCGTCACCCTGCAAGAATCAGTCGACAGGGCGCGGAAGATCAGAGGCGTTCCGGGGCCGGGATGGGTGAGCCCGATATAACTGAGCTGACCTCAGTCGAGTGCGATGTGCCCAGTGTTGAGAAACACGAATTCGAGGTCTCAGCCGCGCACGATTTCGACCTGATGCATTGACGCCGAAACGATGAGCGCGTCTAGGACCGGATCACCGATGCGAAGGCGCGTTCGCAGTTCCTGAGCGATCACGGCTCTAGACTGAAGTTCCTTTTAGGTTCTACCTCTTGAACTTGCCGCTAACACATTGATCCCACTTAGCTTCCTGTCCCTACAAGCGGTCTTGCGGCTGTTCTTGTATTCCCATGTAATTGGAATTTTGTCTGGATCTTATGTTTTAGTTGAGTTGACTTAGTAGAATATCACGTGCTATGATGTTCCCATGTACGTGGAGACCGTCCCCAACCGCAACTCCCCGCCCGCCATCCTCCTCCGCGAAGGCTGGCGCGAGGGCTCCAAGGTCCGCAAGCGCACCCTCGCCAACCTCTCCTCCTGGCCCCCCGCTAAGATCGCCGCCCTCCGCATGCTCCTGCGCAACCAACCCCTCGTCAGCCCCGACCAGGTCTTCACCATTGCCAGCTCCCTCCCCCACGGCCACGTCGAACTCGTCCTCGAGGCCTGCCGCCGGCTGCGCCTGCCCGCCTTGCTCGACCGCCGGCCTTCCCGCCAGCGCGACTGCGTCCTCGCCATGGTGGCCCAGCGCCTGCTCCACCCCGCCTCCAAACTTGCCACCACCCGCCTCTGGCACTGCTCCACCCTGGCCCGGGAACTCGCCCTGCTCGAGGCCGACGAGGACGACCTCTACGACGCCATGGACTGGCTGCTCCAGCGCCAGCAGCGCATCGAGAAACGCCTCGCCCAACGCCACCTCGACGAGGACGCCCAGGTGCTCTACGACGTCTCCTCCAGCTACTACGAGGGCCGCACCTGCCCGCTCATGCAGTTCGGCTACAGCCGCGACGGCAAGCGCGGCCGCCCGATCGTCGTCTACGGTGTGCTGGCCGACCGTCGCGGCCGCCCGGTGGCCGTGCAGGCCTACCCCGGCAACACCGCCGATCCCACCACCGTGCCCGACCGCGTCGAGACCCTGCGCAGCCGTTTCGGACTGCAGCGGCTCGTGCTGGTCGGCGACCGCGGCATGCTGACCGACACCCAGATCGAGCACCTGCGGCAATACCCCGGCCTGGGCTGGATCTCCGCCCTGTGCCACGACGCGATCCGCAAGCTGGCCGACGAGCAGAGTGTGCAGATGTCGCTGTTCGACCAGCGCAACCTCGCCGAGATCCGCTCGCCGCTGTACCCGGGCGAGCGCCTCGTGGTCTGCTCGAACCCGGCCCTGGCCGCCCGCCGCCGGCACCAGCGCGAAGACCTGCTGGCCGCCACCGAGGAGGCCTTCGGGCGGATCCAGCGCGAGGTCCGGCGACGCACGAAGAAGCCCTTGCAGGCCACCGCGATCGCCAAGAAGGTCGGCCGCGCGCAGCAGCGCTTCAAGGTCGGCAAGCATTTCGAGACGGTCATCGCGGACGGCCGCTTCGAGTTTGCCCGCAACGCGGTCTCGATCGAGCGCGAGGCCGCCCTGGACGGGCTGTACATCATCCGCACCAGCCAGGCCGACCTGACAGCCGCCGATGTCGTGCGCAGCTACAAGAACCTGACGCGCGTCGAGCGCGCCTTTCGCTGTCTCAAGACGGTGGACTTGATGGTGCGACCGATCCGGCACCGCGCCGAGGACCGCGTGCGGGCGCACATTTTCCTGTGCCTGCTGGCCTACTACGTGGAATGGCACCTACGGCAAGCGCTGGCACCGCTGCTGTTCCAGGAGGAGGGACTGGAAGCGTGGCAGGCGCGCCGCGATCCGGTGGCGCCGGCCAAGCCGACGCCGGCAGCGCAAGCGAAGACGAACCGCCGCGTGACGGCAGCTGGCCTGGAGTTGCACAGTTTCTCGACGCTGATGCAGGCGCTGGCAACGCGCTGCCACCATCAATGCCGCCTGCGAGACGATCCGGAGGGACCCACCGTGGAGCGCCTGACCGAGCCAACGCCCTTGCAGAAGCGGGCGCTGGAGCTCGTCCGAACGTTCCCAGTAGACGACAAGTCCAGTTGCTGACAAACAGATGTGATATGAGAGACTTACGACTGATTCTCACTAGGAACTTCAGTCTAGACGCAGCTTCCCAAAATGGATGTGGGTTCGCGGCGTGTCGGGAGTTCCGCTGTCCCACACGGCTCGGAAGTCCCCGGGCGCAACTTCCGTCAGGGTCGGATACGAGTTCTTGATACCTGCGTCATAGAAGGTCTTCTGTTCACTCCACGAGCCACCTGGCGCCTTCGTCTTGTAACGAAGAGCCATTCGTCCGCCGGGTTCTCGTTGCGCCGGACCGTCGTTATAGACGTAGATGTGTGTGCCGTTACTGGCCCGGCCAAAGTAGGCCTTGGACTTGGCGTTGTGCAGCTCGGGCTCTTCCTGGGAGACGCTCCAGGTGTGGCCGCCGTCTATGCTGATGCTGGAATAGGCGCGGGGCGGGTTTGTGGTCAGGCTGGAGTCATCGTAGTTAGCGGTCCGCATCACGATCTTGAGTTCGCCAGGGGCGTCACCCGGGGCGATGTTCCCTTCGTGCAGGAACACTCGAGCCGTGGTTGGCTGGGGGATAAAGGCTTCGAGCTTCCACTCCAGCAGGCTCGTGCTGCTGAGGATGAAGTGGTCGCGGGACCCCCTCGGATCCTTTTGGAGAGTGTTGCGGTGGGCCGGCAGCAGGAAGAGTTGCCGACCGTCGATTTCTGTCTCAACAACACTGGCATTGGTGATTAGCGGGCCGGTGTAGCGCATGGCCAGCTCCACCGGCGTCCAAGTGCGTCCGCCGTCGGCCGTGAAGGCGGCAACGAGCTGCGATTCCTCGCTGTTCTCAAAGGCGATGGGACAGCGCATTGCGAAGCACCAAACAATGTCCTGCCCGGGCGCGCGGTAGAGAACCGGATTGGCGTAGGCGAACTGGATAGCCCCTTGACGCTGGCGGTGGTCGAAAATGGCGACGGGTTCGTCCCAGGTATCGCCGTCGTCTCGCGAGATGGTGACCAGAATATCCCCCATGTCCTTCTTCCCGTTGACCATCGCGCCGAACGCAACGATGAGGTCCCGGTCGCGCTCCCCTTGGACGATGAAGGGTTGCCAGATGCGCCACGCGTAGGGATGTTGTGTGACGCGTCGGATAACGCTCACATCGGAAACATCGCCTTGGTAGGTTTCCGCCTCCGCAAGGGCTGCGGGGCCGCTGAGCAGCAATGCGAACTGCGCGGCGGCGACCATTCCAGTTAGCTCTTGAATTCCGCCTCTCATAGCCATCGTTCCAAGGTAGCGTAGCGGCGGTGTCGGCGTCAGCCGCACTGCCCGTCCAGCCTGATGGATTCGGGTCACGCTCGCGAGGCCCAGCTGTTCTCCGCCTCTCGTGCCTCCGCGCTGGCCGGCGGCACGAGAGGCGGGGGGATGCCAATTCGGATTCTCCGTCCTCACGGACGCGAGCGTGTTCGTTTCCACTTGGCTAGAATGGCGCTTTAGCTTCGGGAAGGAGTCATGAGAATTCGTCGCCTGCGGACGGCACTCGCCTCGTGGATCGTGTTGGTCACGGTGGTTCAGTGCAGCTTCGCTCCCGATGACCCAGGCAAGGCACTCTACCAATTTGAGCCCATTCGTTCCGACTACACCAATCTGCGAGGCATGAACTACATCCCTTCCTATGCCGGATCCAGTGTCGGCGTATGGAACCTTTACGATCCAGAGTTGGTGGCTCGTGAACTCCGGCACACGCGCCGTCTCGGCGCAAACAGCGTGAGAGTCTGGCTCAGTTATTGGAGTTGGTACCACGAGCCTGACGAGTTCTTGGAGTCCTTCCGGCACCTGCTCGAGACCTGCGAGTCCTTGGGCCTCTTCCTGATGCCGGTTCTGTGGGATTCCTGCTTTACGGAGAATGCCGTGACCGATTCCCCTTGGCTCGTGTTGGACACGTGGATTCCTTGTCCGGGACAGGATTTCTTGCGCCAACCCGAAACGTGGGATCGCTTTGATCCTTATGTCGAAGCAATTGTCACGGAAGCAAGGTCCAGCCCCGCACTTCTCATCTGGGACGTCATGAATGAGCCTGTTGGTGACGGAACCGAGCCTTGGTTGAGGCGTCAGATCGAGCACGTCCGAGAGTTGGATCCCGATCATCCCATCACCATCGGGTGGACCGGACCGCCTCCGGTAACAGAGGCTGGCAAGTTGGTCGATGTCGTCAGCTATCACCCCTACGGCGTATTTCGTGAGAACGTTCGTGTGCGCACCAGACAAGCACGAGAACACGCGGAACAGATTGGTGGGAAGCCGATCATCGCGACGGAGATTGGAGCGCCCGGCTGGCTCGCCCGTTACGAGGATGTTCTCCGGTATCTCGAGGAAGAGAATGTGGGATTCATGCTGTTTGAATCGATCATGCATACCCATCCGAAATACCCCTTTCGCGGCCCGCAGGGAATCCTTTATTCCGATGGGGAGACACGCGATCCAGTCGGTGTAAAGGCATTCCAGGAAGTGACGAAGCGTCAGGGAGGACTGTTCGACCCGGATTTCGCAGTCAAATCAAAGGAAGATCCTCTGTACTTTCCCTACGCCCCGGTAAACAACGGGATGGGTGGGCCTGAATTGGTAGACCTCATGTTTCACTGGGACGAACGCTATGGAACTCCTGAGTATCCTCAGATCAGTCCCGAGAATTACGGACTATACCTGGCCGCGTTGAATCAAGTGGTTTACGGTCTCGGTTGGAGCGACCTAATGCCGGATGAACTGGCTGGGCTGAGAAGAAGTATCGCCCTGTACTCTGGGCTTGCAGGCCAGGGGGATTTTGAAGCTGCGGAAGAAGTCCTCGTCGGGGTGGCACGAGAGGCGGCACAGCTGATGGACAATGCGGAGATTGGACCGCAGTGAGTCTTGACCTTGCTCCGGATTGGGGATCCACGTGCCGACGAGGGTGCGTCGGTCTTGGTGTCCCTGCCTGGGAGGGTCGAAACGCCCCGCACACACGAAGCCTGGCCTGAGCCGCACCTGTGTCTGGGTTGCCGGATCGGAAATCGAAGACAGACTGCGGGGGAAACTGTCGGAATGCCGGCAGGCAAGCACGAGTGGCGGCAGTGGCTCGGCGGTCGAGGCCGGACACCCGAAATGATGCCCGCACGGTGGGCTTCCCGGTCTGCGCGCCGAAAGCAAGGCTAGACTGTGACAGGCACTTCGCTTTATGGACTGGGACCAATCAGCCATAGGCAGTTCAGCCTCCTGAAGGAGAATCGATGATGGATGAATTGCGGATGAATCGACGGCGTTTTCTGGGTGCTTCCTCAGCGACAGCCTTGACGCTTGCGACAGCGGAACAGGCTAACGCCGGACAGTCGAGAAGTGAGAACGATGTGATCCAGGTGGGCGTGATCGGCCCTGGCGGACGGGGCACGGAGGTGATGAAGGAGTGCATCGAGTTCGGCAGTCAATACAGGGCCCGGGTCACAGCTGTTTGTGATATCTGGAATCAGAGGCTTGAAGCGGCAGCCAAGCTGGTCAGCGAATCGTACGGTGCGCGACCGAAGTCGTATCGTCATTTCGAAGAGCTACTCGCCGATCAAGAGATTGACGCGGTGATCATCGCAACCCCCGACCACCAGCACGCCAAGATGCTGAAAGCCGCCGTGGAAGCCGGAAAGGACGTCTACTGTGAGAAACCGATGGGAAACGTTCTTGCGGAGACCAACGCAGCGCTGTCGGCGGTCGAGGAATCCGACCAAATCGTCCAGATCGGCACTCAGCGACGAAGCTACCCGCGCTACCGCTCCGCCATCGACATCATGAGAGAAGGTCGCATAGGCGATATCGTTAAGGCGGATGTCATATGGAATGCCTACAGCCCCTACCGCTGGGCCCGGAAACAAGAGGATCTGGATTCCTTGAAGGAAAGCGACGTCGACTGGGAGGCATTCCTGATGGGGAAGCCCTACCGCCCGTTCGACCCCAAGATCTATCGTTCGTTCCGGCTGTTTCGGGACTTCTCGAGCGCGATCATCGACCAATGGATGACCCACGGAGTTGACGTGATTCACATGTTGGCGGGAGAGCTGTATCCGACCAGCGTTGTGGCGCACGGGGGCCTGTATCACTTTCGCGACTATCGCGAGAACCCCGACAACGTCCAGGTTTCACTCGAATACGGGCAAGGTGCCAAGAAGTTCTTGGCCGGCTATTCGACCTGTCTTAACAACGCCGCCGGCAGCGCCACCCGGATCTTGGGTACGCTCGGAACCCTCGAGGTCGAAGACGTCTGGCGCGTGTCCGGAGAGGGGAGCGAACACCCGAACGCTCTAGCAGGGAAGGAAGAGATTCCAGAGAAGCCAGGGACGCTGCACCACATGGCCAATTGGCTCGATGCAGTTCGGCGGCGAGACCACGACGCCCCTTATGCGCCCGTCGAGGCCGGCTATGGCCACTCGATCGCGTGCATCATGGCGACAGACGCCCTCTGGAGTGGAAGGCGGAAGACGTTCGATCCCGATACTAGGCAGATTCAAGACGGATAGAGAGCGACGTGCGATGAGGAGTTGAGAGTCGATGCAACGGAGAAGCTTTGCCAAATTGCTCGGGGCAGGAGCGGCTCTCCTGCCTGCCACTACGGCCGGGACGCCAACAGGTGAAGGAATCAATGTGGGTGTGATCACCCACGCTGGCGGAGCGCATCTGGACGCCTACTTCTCTGCGCTCGCTGCCGCAGACGAAGTGGCTGCCGTTTCGTTGTCCGATCCAGGGGGGCGAAACGTCGCTGACGCCCGGGACGTCTTGGGGGAAAAGCTCAGCGCGGTGTATGACGGGCCAGCGAGCCTTGTGCAACAAGAAAGGCCCGCCATGGCCCTAGTCAGCATGGAGGCTGCGCTAGCGCCGCCGGCAATCGAAGTTGCTCTTGAAGGCGGCTGCCATGTCATGGCCGAGAAGCCGGCGTGCGTCCGACTTGAGGACTTTGAACGACTCCACGACCTCGCAAAAACAAATGACTTGCATCTGATGCTGGCGCTTGCAAATCGCCTCAATCCGGAAGTCCGCGAAGCTCGACGGCTGCTAAGCGAGAGCATGATGGGCAAGATCTACGGTGTCGAGGCGCATCTAATCGCCGACCAGACACGCCTGACTCGCCCTGCCTACCATGAGACTTGGTACGCCAAGAAAGCGCGGGGTGGAGGCGGCCACTTGATTTGGCTCGGAATCCACTGGCTCGATCTCGCGACATTCCTGACGGACTCTGAGGTTGTCGAAGTCGCGGGATTCACCAGTGTGGTTGGCGGGCAGCCTCTCGATGTGGAGGACTCCGCCGCTGTCGCAATGAAGTTCGCGAACGGCGCTCTCGGAACCATGACTTCGGGTTACTACCTCGACCGGGGATACCATTCGCACCTCAAGATCTGGGGTTCGCATGGTTGGCTCGAGATCAGGAAGCACGGCGGTCTCCCGCTCTCCTGGTACAGCCGCAAGGAGCAGAATCCCAGGATTCATCGGGTCGAGGCGTTTCCGGGACCATCCGGATACACACCTTTCGTGAAGTCCTGCGTGCGGGCTAGCGCTGGTCTTGAAGACCCTCCACTCACCGCCGACGATAGCCTGCGAGCCCTGAAGACCGTCTTCGGCTGTTACCAAGCCGCCGAAACTGGATATGCCCAGAGTCTCGCATGAGATACCTACTTGGCATACGCGGTCACCGCCGATTGCTTCCGGCACGTGATTCGACTAGGCTCAAAAAGCTACCTGGTAAACGGACTTCGGCCGGTTCGCGTGGACCGCGGCATCAAGCTACTCGCTGTCAGTCCGATCGGCGAACGCTGCAGGATTAGAACTGATGGATAGACCGCGGGTCGGCTATGCGCGGAGAAAGCGCATTCGGCAGATCGCCATTGCTTCCAGCGCGGCGATAGTCGTCGGGGTGCTTGGGTGGGCGATCTACCGGCTTGAGCCGGCAGCGCCATCCGTCGACTCCGCCGTAGTTTTCACTGATACCGTCAAACGCGGCGAGATGCTGCGCCAAGTGCGGGGAATCGGGACTCTAGTGCCGGAAACAATCGTGGTGATCGCCGCCAGCGACACCGGACGGGTCGAGCGTCGGTACGTCCAGCCGGGACAGGCCGTGAGACCGTCAACGGCCCTGCTCGAACTGAGCAGCCCACAGGTTGAGCAAGAGTATCTGGACGCTGAAGCGCAGCTAAAGGGGGCTCAAGCTGACTTGGCGAACCTCCAAGCCAAGCTTGAGGACGAGAGGCTCAACCAAGAGTCCACTACCGCCGAGCTCGAGGGCCAGTACCTGCAATCGAAAGCGCAATACGACGCGGACTTCCAGTTGGCAGGTGAGGGTCTGATCGATCAAGTGACGCTCATGAAGTCCCGAGTGGCGATGGATCAGCTTGCGAAACGGCTGAAGTTGGAGCGGGCTCGCGAAGAGGCGCGCAAGCCTTCCGCGGAAGCCCAGCTTGCCGCTCAGAATGCGCGGATCGAGCAGATGGATACCCTTGTCGCCTTGCGCAAGGAGAAGCTCGACGAGCTCACAGTCCGCGCTGGAATCCTGGGCGTCCTCCAACTGATGGAAGTCGAGGTCGGGCAGCTTGTCAGTCCGGGGGATGTGTTGGCCCGCGTGTCCGATCCGACGAGGCTTAAGGCCGAACTCGAGATCCCGGAGACGCTGGTCAACGATGTTGCAGTCGGGCAGCGTGCCGAGGTCGATACCCGGAACGGCGTCATTGAGGGTCACGTTTCGCGCATCGACCCCGGCGCCGTGGAGGGGACCGTGCTGGTGGACATCCAACTCGCTGGCGAACTGCCTCGCGGTGCGCGGCCCGACCTCAGTGTAGACGGCACGATAGAATTGGAGCGATTGGAAGACGTGCTGCATTTGGGGAGGCCGATTCACGCTCAAGAGGAGAGTGCCATCGGGCTCTTCCGGTTAGATGAGGACGGAGAGCATGCATCGCGCGTCCAGGTGCAAGTCGGTAGCGTTTCGGTGAGCACGATCGAGGTCCGCGCTGGCTTGGAAGCGGGGGACATAGTGATTCTCTCCGACATGTCCAATTGGGACGCGTATGAGCGGATACGCTTGGATTAACTCCCGCACCCGCAATTGGCATTGCTTGCAACGGATCCCGAGAGACTTGCAATGAAGCAATCGACAGCAGATGGACAGCCCCTCATTTACTTGGAGGGGGTTTCTAAGGTTTTCTTCACCGACGAAATCGAGACGCATGCGCTTTCGGGCGTGGACCTTGAGATCCACGACGGCGAGTATGTAGCGATCTCCGGACCGTCAGGTTGTGGGAAATCGACACTCCTATCGATTCTGGGCCTGCTTGACACGCCTACGAAGGGTGTGTACCGACTTGGCGGAGAAGCGGTTGCGGACCTGAAAGCGAGCCAGCGAGCGCGGATTCGCAATCGTCAGATCGGGTTCATCTTCCAAGCCTTCAATCTGATCGGAGATCTCACGGTCTTCGAGAACGTCGAGCTGCCCCTGACGTACCGAGCGATGCCGAAGTCGGAGCGCAAGAAACGCGTGGAAGAGGCATTGGAGCGGGTCGGGATGGCGCACCGAATGAAGCACTACCCTTCGCAGTTGTCGGGGGGCCAGCAGCAGAGAGTGGCGGTGGCGCGGGCGCTTGGCGGCGATCCATCAGTCCTGCTCGCAGACGAGCCGACCGGGAATCTCGATTCCAAGAACGGCGAGGCGGTCATGGATCTCTTGCGCACGGTGCACGAAAGCGGAGCGACGATTTGCATGGTGACGCACGACCAGCGATTCGAGAGCTACGCGCAGAGGATTGTCCGGCTGTTCGACGGCGAGGTCGTCGGGGATCCAACCGACGGCTAGGGCTCAGGTATTCCCGGCACCCGCATGTCAAGGTAGCCGAAGCTGTTTCGAATATTGTTGGCGAGGTTTGCACTTCGCGATCCGCTCGGGCGAGCTTCGGGGAGTGCCGTACGACATTCGGACGGATTCACTGGATAGGGCATAGGATCGAGCTCAGAGCGGCGGGATCGATGTTGCCTCCGCTCAAGACACACACGATAGGCAGGTCGCTGCCGTCCGTAGGCGCATGCTCGAGCGCGGCGGCCACAGAGACTGCAGCGCCAGCTTCGACAACCTGCTTGTCTTGCAGCACGAGATCGCGAATCGTGGACACCATCCGGGCCTCGCTGACTAGATGAACGTCATCGACGAGGGTTTGGACGATGGGGAACGTATTCATTCCTGGTTCCGGCACTGTGAGCGCGTCAGCCATGGATTTCGTCGGCACAGTGCGCATGCGTTGCCCGTGCTCCAAAGAGCGCTTCATGGAGGGGTTCGCTACGGCCTGCGCGCCAAGAATCCGGCAGCCGGGGCGGGCTGCCTTGACAGCGAGCGCGGTTCCTGCGATCAGCCCGCCGCCGCTGATTGGTACGAACAAACAGAAATCTCCATCGATTTGTGCAAGCAGTTCCCGTCCGAGGGTGCCGTCTCCGGCAATCGTTTCCGTGGAATCAAACGGATGGACGAGTAGGCGGCCGCTGTCCCTCCGGATACGCTCGGTGGTCTCGAATCGCGAGGCGAAGCTGTCCTCGCACAGCACAACGTTTCCGCCGAATCGTCTTGTCCGCTCACGCTTGAAGGCCGATGCGCTCCGCATCATCACAATGGTGGAATCGACCCCCAGGGTCGAAGCTGCGTAGGCTACGGCCTGAGCGAAATTCCCCGATGAGTTTGTCACGACGCCAGCTTCGCGGCTCAATTGAAGGTGAGCGAGAATGCTGTTGAACGCTGGCCGCACCTTGAATGCCCCCACCGGCTGAACGGACTCCAACTTCAGCCAGACGGGGCGCTGAAGGACTGCACTGAGGTGCCTGGACACGATCAGCGGAGTCGGCGGCAGGTACGGCGCCAGCCGGTCTCCAGCCCGATCGATCTCGTCCATCCAGTCGAGGGCATCCGGGGCGGGAACACCCGTAGAATCCGCTTGCTCAGCGCTGTTCATGTCGAGAGTCAACTCCGTGGGGCTCTGAAGTCTAGTGGGCTGCCGCAATCACGGCCTCGGCTGCTTGGTACCCGCTTCGAACCGCACCTTCCATCGTGGCCGGCCAGCCGGTCTTTGTCCAATCCCCCGCAAGGAACACGTTTGGGTAACGCGTGCCGGATCCGGGTCGCAATCGATCCAACCCGGGTCGAATCGAGTATGTGGCCCGAATTTCCTTTATCACGCGGCTCTTCTCGACCGCGGCCGTCCTAGCCTTTGGAAAGAACTCCCGCAACTCCGCGAGCGCGAGCCGGGCAATCCTGTCGGCGGGCTCGTCGGAAAGGTTCCGTGATGCGCTCACCACGGCGAGGTAGTATCCGTGTCCTTTGTGGAACAACCACTGCAGTTCCCGGTCGAGCAGCATTGCGTGCGGAAGGTCAGTGATCGGCTTGTCGAACCAAAGGTGGATACCCGTGATCGGGGAGTGCTCGAATTGCAAGAGTGTCTCGTCCAGACCGAGATTCGGCAATAGTTTGGAGACTTGATGGAACGGTACTGCGCAGATATAGAAATCGGCTTCCGGACTGGCTGGCTCGATCACTTTGACCTTCGATTTCAACTGGACGCGGACCGACGACCCGAGTCCCCGCTCCAGCGCGCTGGAGTAGAGCTCCCCGAGGGGGACAGCAGGCACCCCCATTTCGTAGCTGCTGCTGCTGCCAAGCAATCCCTCGGCAAAGACTTGCAAGGCCGCTCCAGCCGATGCCCGCTCGGGTTCCTCGTTCAGCGCACTGACGATGAACGGCCGCCAGAATCTCTTTACGGAACGAGGTGTCGCCCTCTTCTCACGCAACCATTCCGAAAACGACAGAGTGTCTATGTCGTCGCGGAGTCGGTCGCGCTTGGCTGCGCCGAGGCAACTCGCCAAAGACAGCTTGTCACGCCAATCCAGCGCGCGCATCGACACGAACGATCGGGCAAGGTGCATTGGCGCCGGCAATGGGTCCCGTCGGATCGTGTCGATGGCCCCGCCGGGGCGAACGAGAAACAGGCGGTCATGGAAATCGATCTTGTCGGCGACACCGCAACGTCTGTAGAAATCCATCAGCGCCGTGCAACAGCGGATCAACACATGCTGGCAATTGTCGATCCGCTCCGAGTCAGGATCGGCAGGATTCAAGGGGAACGATGCGGCCCGTCCGCCGAGGAACGGCCTGGCCTCGTGGACTTCAACGGAGAAGCCCGCCGCGCCCAACTTGGCCGCGGCGGCAAGGCCCGCGAGCCCGCCGCCGACGATCTTCACTACGGGAATGACGGAGTCCCTCCTATGGTTCGCAGCGTCATGGCCCGTGCCACGATCCAAAGCTTCTTCCAGACTGACAGCTTGACGCGCTTGTCGAGTACGTTATAGCCGAGATGCCGAATCCGTTCCAGCAACTGATGGTAAATCGTGACCAGAGCCCACAACGCTGGACGGTTCCGGGAGGAGACCAGCGCCAGAAGCGGAGCGGCCTCCCGGTAATACTGGTCGGCTCGGTTCCACTGGAACTCCATGAGCCGAAGAAAGCGGTCATCATCGGGCCGGACAGAACCGTCAAGGAATTCCGCGCTGCTGAGTCCGAATTCGGAAAGTTCGATTTCGGGAAGATAGACGCGTCCAAAGCCGGCGTCCTCGCGAATGTCGCGCAGGATATTCGTCAGTTGGAATGCGATGCCACATTTCTCCGCCAGGGGCAGGGCGGCATCGGAGTCGAAACCGAAGATATGGACAGTCGTCATGCCGACTACCGAAGCTGCTCGGTAGCAGTACTCGTAGAGGTCCTCGAACGATTCGTAGCTTCGTGCCTCAAGGTCGCTCTCCATACCGTCGATGAGGTCTTGGAAATACTGCGGTGGAATCTCATACCGCTGGACGGTGTTCTGGAACGCCGGGAACAGCCCCTCGCTGCAGGGGTTGCCCTCCAGCGCGGCGAGTAGCTCGCCGCGCCAATCCTCCAGCTGCTGGCGCCGAGAATCCAACGAAATGCTGTCATCGTCCGCAATGTCGTCCGCATGCCTCATGAACGCGTAGATCGCACACATGGCGTCGCTCTGTTTCCGCGGAAGCAGTGTGAAGGCGTAGTAGAAATTGCGCGCCCTGGTTCTTGCGATGCGCCGGCAATGGGCGTATGACGCGTCAACCTCGCTCATCACGGAACTCAAGTGGATGCAGCATCATGCACCTGTCCTAGTAGCCGGCCGCTACTCCCTCGCTCCGGGAATCCGCTGCTCCGGTGAGGCCATCAGAACCGATCGCGATGGCTCCAACATGGCCAAGCGCACGTCCGAGATTGATTTGATGCCCGAGATTTTCCAGCTCTCGCCTCGTATCGGTGGAAATGCCGCTCGGCTCTAGGTACAGCAAGTCCGGCATCCACTGGTGATGGAATCTGGGAAAGTCCACAGCCTGTTGGACATTCATCCCGTAGTCCAGGACGTCAAGGATGACCTGCGTCACGGAGGTGATGATCGTAGGTCCCCCCTGCGCGCCAACAATCAGCTTGGTGCTTCCGTCTTCGACCACGATTGTGGGGGACATCGCCGATAGCGGCCGCTTGCCCGGTTCGATGGAGTTGTTCTCGCTTTGGAGCAATCCGTAGGCATTGGGGCTGCCCGGCTTGGCTGTAAAATCGTCCATCTCGTTGTTGAGCAACACACCAGTGCCCTTGGCTGTCACACCCGACCCGTAGCCGCCGTTGAGGGTGTAGGTCACCGCCACCGCGTTTCCTTCGGAGTCCACGACGGCGTAGTGGGTGGTCTCGTCGCTCTCGTAGCCGCCAGGGTTACTATCCCCGACCGCGGCGCTGGGGGTTGCCCGGTCGGTCCGAATGGTGGCACGACGCTTGGCTGCGTACTCCTTGGAAAGCATGCCGCGGAGCGGGATTTCGACGAAGTCCGTGTCACCGAAGAAACGCGCCCGGTCCGCGAAGAAGCGTCGCATTGCTTCCGCGACTACGTGGATCGACGCGGACGAGCCAGCCCCCAAGGATTTCAAGTCGTAGTCCTCCAGGATGTTGAGGATCTGGACGATCCCGGCCCCACCAGAACTGGGCGGAGGAGCGCTTAGGACCTGAAAGCCACGGTAAGTGCCGTCAATGGGCTTCCGTTCGACAGGCGTGTACTCGGCTAGGTCGCTGAACGCAATCGTTCCGCCGTGCGCCAACATGTCCGCCGCAATCATGCGGGCAGTCTGCCCCGTGTAAAACTCGTCAGGGCCGTTGGTCGCGATTCGATCGAGCGTCGCGGCCAAGTCCGGCTGGCGCAGGATCTCCCCGAATTCGAACGGCCGTGTGCCACTACGGAAGACCCGCATGGACTCCGGAAAGCTCGCCAGGCGCTGACTGCCTCTGAGCGATCGCGCGAGATCCCAACTTACAGGAAAACCGTCGCGAGCCAAGCGATGCGCCGGCGAAACCATGGCCTTCCATGTCTTGGTCCCGTATTTCTGGAGAGCCAGCGCCATTCCTCGCACGGTACCCGGCACCCCTGCGGCACGGTAGCCGACCAGACTGTCTCTGGTGGGGTTCCCGTGGTCGTCTAGATACATGTCACGACTGGCCGCAGCTGGCGCGCGCTCCCTGAAGTCGATAAAGGTTGAGCGACCGTCGGCAAGTCGCACGAGCATGAAGCCACCACCACCGAGGTTGCCGGCATTGGGTTCGGTTACGGCCAGCGCGAATCCCACTGCAACCGCCGCGTCCACTGCATTGCCTCCCTCACGAAGAACTGCAACTCCGACCTCGCTCGCGTGCCGCTCTGCAGTGACCACGATGGCGTTGCTTGCGTGGACGGGCTGCGGCCGGAAAGCGAATGCATGCGGGACAAGGATCGAGGCTCCGAGTAGGGCAGCCCAGAAAAGCCGTCTAGCCGCGTGGAAGTCTCCCGGAATACGTTTGTTGACCGGAACGCGGTCGCCAGGAATGTCAGGGCGCCACTGCCCACAGGCCTTCCATGAATGGCCAGTCATCATCGATCCACTCGTCTATGTGGCCAAATCCAGCGTCCGCCATCAATTGTCGGATTTGCTGGGTCCGGAACTTGTAGGAACTCTCTGTCCAAATCGTCTCACCCGGCGCTAGCTTGCAGGTTGCACCGCTTTCCGGTATCTGGACTTGTTGCGCCTTTTCCGAACGCAAGTGCATTTCCACTCGCTGGTGCCGCTCATTATACCGAGCCAGGTGACTGAAAGAAGCGAGATCGAACGATGCGCCGAGCTCTCGGTTGACCCGTCCCAGGACATTCCGATTGAACGCTGCAGTCACGCCGGTCGGGTCGTCATAGGCCTTGAGCAGGGTGTCGCGAGGCTTGACGAGATCGAAGCCGACCAGGATGTGGTCGCCGGGTCGAAGATGGAATCGAATCTGTCCGAGGAACGCCGCTCTCTCGTCCGCGTCGAAGTTTCCAATGCTGCTTCCCAGGAACAACAGCAGGAGCGGTGTGTTGTCCGGCCGAGACTCTTTGAGACTCGCAACCCCCTCCAGGTAGGGGCCGACATGGCTCCTGACGCCGGCAATGTCGCTGAGTTCCCGCTCGCATAGGCGAAGCGCCTCGCAGGACACATCGATCGGGCTGTAGTACAGAATCCGCTTGGCCGAGAATGCTTCCAGAACAAAGCGAGTCTTCGAACCGCTGCCGCTTCCAAGTTCCGCCACCACCACCTTGGCAGCCTGGAAGCGCGGCGGAAGCGTGGAGGCGCATTGTCGCAGAAGGCGCTTGTCAGCACGGGTCAAGCCGTAGTCAGGCAGGTGCGTGATTGTCTCGAAGAGCGCGCTTCCGATTGCGTCGTACAAGTACTTCGCAGGTAGGCTCTTCGGGCCGGTCGTGCAAAGCCCTACGCGTGCGTCGCGCGCGAATTCAACTCTGACTCCGGCACCGTTTTCCATGACCGTTTATAGCATGGAGCTGTTCGACGAGAGGTGAAACCCGCGCAGTTGATAATGGGGGGAATGGAGCTTTCAACGCAACTCCGGAGGGAGTACCGAGCGGCCTGTAGTCGCACCGATGAACTCTTCGCCATTGTCAAGCCAGAGGCGCTGTTCGAGCGTCCGGTTCCCGAACGGCACCGTCTAAATTTCTATATCGGACATGTCGAGGCATTCGACTGGAACATGGTCTGTACCTATGGTCTGGCAATGGATCCGCTTCGGTCGGACTTCAACGAGTTGTTCGCCTTCGGCATCGATCCAGACAGTTCAGACCTGCCGACGGACATCCCATCCGACTGGCCGAGTCTCGAGGAGACGGCTAGCTATTGCCGAAGCGTTCGCAGAGTCGTTGAGGGGGCATTGGATCAAGTGGACGAGGCTCTAGCGCGAGTATGCATCGAACACCGGCTGATGCATGCGGAGACCCTGTGCTACCTGTTGCACAATCTTGATCCCAGCAAGAAGATAGTGCCTCCCGCGGAGGCATCACGCACGCTCCAGCTGAAGGATGACCCCGTTTCGTCGGACGAGTGGATCACGATTCCGGCGGGCACTGCCGAACTGGGGCGCAATCCTCGATCCGGTTTCGGATGGGACAACGAATTCGGGGAGCATTCGGTGGCTGTCCCGGGTTTTGAGATAGCCAGGCACAAGGTGACGAACGGCGAATACCTCGCGTATGTCGGCCAAGGGGCCGAAGCGCCCCACTACTGGACGAGGAATGGCAATGGATGGATGCTGAGAACCATGTTCGGCGAGACGCCACTTCCGCTCGACTGGCCTGTGTACGTGACGCACCTCGAAGCCCGGCGGTTCGTCGAGTACGCTGGTTCGACACTGCCGACCGAGGCGCAATGGATTCGCGCCGCCTATGGTTCTGTCAACGGGGCCGAGAAGTCGCCCGTGTTTGGCAAGCAGGGTCCACGAGCTGGCCAGGGCAACTACGATTTCGTTCGCTGGGATCCCTGCCGGGTGGGCTCCACGTCTGGCTCTGACAGTGCCTTCGGCGTATCGCAGCTTGTCGGCAACGGTTGGGAGTGGACATCGGATCTTCTGCGCCCGTTCCCTGGGTTTCGGGAGTTTCCGTTCTATCCGGGCTACTCGGCGAATTTCTTCGATGACCAGCACTATGTGCTGAAGGGAGGGTCGCCACGCACAGCACTCCCGCTCCTCAGGCGCACATTCCGGAACTGGTTCCGAGAGGGGTACCCCTACGCCTACTCGACATTCAGGCCGGTCAGGACATAGAAGGCTCGCCGAACCTTCCCGCTCCGATCTCGGTGTTGCGGGAAAACGGGCCCGGACCCGCCGTCGCCATACCGAAATTTGATTCAACCCCTCTGTGCTAGCCTTGGATTAGCAGCTTGGTTGCATCGGCCCGCCGCCACGGTAGCTCAGTTGGCAGAGCAGCGGTTTCGTAAACCGCAGGTCGTCGGTTCGAGTCCGACCCGTGGCTCCATCGATGAGGTGTCCGGCCCGGAGACTTCGGTAACACACCGAACCGGAGACAGGTGTTACAGCCTCGTTCCGGGTGCCAAAACGTGTTACCCATGTGTCCAATACAAAGCGATCCCGATCTCTGGGGTCGCTTAGAGGGCAACCCTAATGGGGAGGTGGTCAGTCGCGGAAAGCGAGTTCGCCCAACCCCGTTGTTGATCCCTGGTGTTCTCCTCGATCTAGGGCCGCGTCCTCATAGGCGAACGAGCCGCCGATCCTTGGCAGCCCATCTTGTTGGGCCTGCGTGTCCTTGCGCAGCTTGCGGCCCCTTCGGCGAGTGCCTGATAACACTGATAACACTCTGTGCCCTTTCGACGGTCCCACATTGCCAGGGGCTATGCTCTTAAGACGCCCTGCTGGCTGTGTGAGCAGTTCATGAAAATCACGGACGTTGAGGCAATCTACCTCCGGGCAGATCATGTCCGGGAACAGTGTGATTCCGGTCAGGATGCTTTGGTTGTGCGCGTCAGCACGGACGCGGGCATCACGGGAATTGGCGAAGTTGATTCCAATCCGTTCGCCGCCAAGGGGGCGATCGAAGGTCCGTTCTCGCATACGGTTGCAAGTGGTTTGAAGGAACTGATTCTTGGCGAGGACCCGTTCGAGACCGCAAAGATCTGGAACAAGATGTACACGGGCAACATCTACGGCGGTCGGCGCGGAGTCGGATTTCATGCGATCAGCGGGATTGACATGGCCCTGTGGGACATCAAGGGCAAGGCATTGGGCCTGCCTGTCTGGAAATTGCTAGGGGGCGGATTCCATGAAAGCTTGCGGTGCTATGCGAGTTCTCTATGGGGGCCGACGCCCGCCGACACCCACGACCTGGCTAGGCGTTACGTAGACCGCGGGTTCGGCGCCGTAAAGTTCGGGTGGGATCCGATGGGTCGCGACGAGGCGACCGACATCGCATTGGTCAGAGAGGCCCGCGCCGGACTCGGTAAAGATGCGGAACTGCTTGTCGACGCCGGCTTGGCGTGGGACGCCAAGACCGCGATCCGACGTGCGCGGTCTTTCGAGGAATACCGCATTTTCTGGTTGGAAGAGCCCCTGATACCGGACGATTACGAGGGCTACCGACGGCTCAGTGAAGCTGTTGACACCCGAATTGCCGCGGGCGAGGAAGAAAGCAGCCGGGCTTCATTCCTGGACCTCATGGATCGCGGAAAGATTGACGTGGTGCAGATCGACTTGACACGCGCAGGCGGCTTCACCGAGGCGCTCAAGATCGCTTCCCTGGCTCAAGACCGAGGGCTGTCAGTGGCCAATCACGGGTTTACCACCTATATCAACGTGGCGGCTGCCCTGCATTTCTTGAACTCCATCCCGAACACGTTGATTGTCGAATTCGTCGCGGAGGAACAGACGACGTTGCGCGATTTCGTCACGATGCAGCGCGTTGAGGCTCGCGATGGCCAGCTGCCTGTCCCGCAGGAACCCGGCTTGGGTGTGGACCTCAACGAGGAGGCCTTGGAACGCTTCGCGGTTCGCTGATCGTTCAGAGCGCGCCTATTCGTCGGACTCGATCCGGAACGAATGTTTCTTCAGCGCCTTGACGTGGTCGTTCTTGGACTTCGCGCTAAGCGGATTGCCTTGGAGCGAGACTGCCCAATAGCGCGCGAACCGGCTGTCCCCGGCGATATCCTTGTCGGCCATCTCGACCAGAATAGAAATATCCGAGATCTTGTTATTGCGGAGCGACAGCCGTTGCAGGGACGTGAGACTGGCAAGCGGCTTCAGATCTGAGACTTGGTTGCCGTCGAGAATGAGCGTTGAGAGCCGTGTCAATGCTCCGACCGGGCCGATCTCGCTCACATTGTTTTCGGCCACATCTAGGGTCCAGAGCTTCGATAGCCCGCTGACCGCGGAAAGGTCACTGATCTGGTTTCCCGACAGGTACGCCGAGTTCATCGCCTTCAGGTCCTTCAGCGGTGAGAGGTTCGTCACCTTGTTGTCGGAGAGTTCTATGTACTGAAGCCGCTTGAGGCCGGCTAGGGGTGAAATGTCCTCGACCTGGTTCCTCGTCAAGGTCAGGCTTTGGAGCAGGTCGAGTCCGGCCAATGCGGAGAGGTCAGAGACTTCATTGTCCGGTAACTCCAAGAGCATCAGCCGCTTGCAGTGCTCCAGGCCGGTCAGGTCCTTGATACCCTTGTTGCGGGCCGTAATCGTCGAGATTGAAGCAACATCTTCTGCCGTAATCGGCTCGCTGTTGTTGCGCTTGTCGAATACGTAGTGGCGGACTGCCGCCTCAAGGTTCGCATCCGGGAAGATTTGCGCCGCAATCGGAGAGACGCCGGCAACTCCGATCAAGGCCGCTACGATCCGGTAGGCGACGATGGTTCTTGACTGCATTGGGGATCTTCGCATCCGCCCATAATACTATTCCCTGCCGTCCCGACGGGTCGCAGCGTCTAGCCTTCTAGCCGGTCCGCCTCGCACCTCAGCGCCCGGCATTCCTAGTCTATGATTGCCGCATAGACCAACGCCGCAAACTTCTGCCTCAGCTGCAAACGGCCTGCGGGCCGGACCTGCACCATGAGGACACCGACAAGGTGTTCGGCGGGGTCGATCCAAAACACAGTACCCTGCGATCCACCCCAATAGTACGAGCCCACGGAATACGGCAGGCGCGCCTTGGCCGGGTCGCTCACGACGGCGAAGCCTAGTCCGAAACCAAGACCCGAACGGTACGGCGTACCCTCTTCCAAGTGGTTCATCGAGATCAGGCTGACCGTACGCGGTCCGAGCAAGCGATTTCCGCCGAATTCTCCTCCATTGAGCAGCATCTGGCAGAACCGCCAGTAGTCTGCCGCCGTTGTATGCAGCCCGCTGGCTCCGGAGATGAATGTCTTCGATTCACCGGCCTCGACGGGTTCCCGCGACACCCGGGTCGGATCATCGTTCCCGTTCACGACGAGCATGGCCCGGCGACTCTGCTTGGCCTCTGGTGGCCAGTAGTGGGTGTCAGTCATGCCCAAGGGATCAAGGACACGGTCCTGGAGGAATTCGTCAAGCCCTTGACCCGAAACGCGCTCGACAAGATACCCAAGGACATCGAGGGAATCGCCGTAGAGCCATTTCGAACCGGGTTCTGCACGCAAGGGGAGCTTGGCGAAGTCTGCCATGTAGGCGTCCATGGTCGGGAATGCATACGTTTCAGCGCGCCCGCGCGGATCCCTGACCCCCGATGTATGCGTGAACAGGTGACGGACGCTCATCTCGCCCTCCGCCGGCATGATGTCGCCGGACTCTTGCAGAATCATCGGCTTCTTAAATTCAGGGATGTGGCTCGAGACAAGATCATCCAGCGTGATGCGCCCTTCTTCGTAGAGCATCAGTGCTGCCACGGCGGTTAGAGGCTTCGTCATCGATGCGATGTCAAAGAGCGCCTCGGGCCGCATCGGGTCGGATACTCCCATGCCTCGAGTCCCCGTGGCGGTGAACTGTACTACTTTTCCGTGCCTTGCGACTAAGGTCACTACGCCAGCCGCCTGACCGTTCTCTACGATCGTGTCGAGCCAGCCCCCGATACGCGAGAGCCGTTCAGTGGACATTCCGACGGATTCAGCCTCAGCGATCGGCAATCCGTCCGAAGCGGCGGCGGGAGAGCTGGCCGCAACAAGCGCGATGAGCAGCAACCGACACCACCGGCCGGCCAGGGTCTTCGAAAACGGCATGACGGGTCTATGCTACCGCTTTGGTTCAACCCGGTACTTCATTCACCGTTAGGACACCTGCACGCGCTTGGCCGGGCGCATTTCGAGGGCACCCCGGCGGCTCCCGGACTGGTCCGCACTGGCGGACAGGGAGATCAATGGCGGCTTCCGAGCCTCGTACCCCCAAATCAATGCACGTCAGATCGTCGTAGCTAGAGCGAGAAAGTGTCTTCGAGATCGCCGTCAACGCCGCTTCGTCGGGTTGCCCGAATGTCCGTTCGTTGACGGCGCGGGTCCGCGCGATGTCCCTGGGATGGTCCAAGCATCTGGTCCGCTTGCTAGCGGGCTTCCCGCCGCGTTGTACGTTTCCGACTGCGTCGCCGACGGTCCGGAGCGCACCACCGGCAATTCAACCTTGGGAGCCAGGTCAATTCTGTCAACGACCAGTTCGACTCAAGCTTTGGCAACGAGGTGATGCGATCCCAAAGGGTGTCTGGTCAGCAAATCATCAGGAAGATGACTTCCAGCGCCCTCGGCGACTCTTTCGAACGACGAGTGCCGCGCTCCGTCGACCGCAAGGCTACCGCGTCAGGATTCGGTTAGAGGTTGAGAATCTGTTGATATAGCTGGGTTTACCCGCATTCCAGTTGCGCATACTGTGTCATTTTCCGACACCGAATCCCCTGGTTCCTCGTGATTCAGCTTGATTTCCGTCTTCCCGGATGGGTCTTGATGCAGGCACATTTTCTTGTCCTGATTGAGGCGGTCTCAGAGAAGTAGATGCCTGCTTCCACGTCCTGTGCAGTCGCTGGACACGGCCCCGACGGCCAGCCACGAGGGGCTCGGGCAGGCGCCTCGGACAGGCTGCGACGGCTGGATCGCAAGCGCGGACACAGCGGTACGGCTCCGCGGGGTCCGGCGGAACACGGCTCGCTGGCGAGCGCGCCGACCAGGCTAGCTCCGGGGCGGGGCCAGCACCAGGTCCAGCGCCTCCTGCGGACGGCCCGCGTAATGGCGGTTGGCCTCCGGCACCCAGCGGAACTCGGGCTGGCAGCGGATGATCGAGATCGCGCGTTGGTCACACCGCGCCGAGGACCGCGTGCGGGCGCACATTTTCCTGTGCCTGCTGGCCTACTACGTGGAATGGCACCTACGGCAAGCGCTGGCACCGCTGCTGTTCCAGGAGGAGGGACTGGAAGCGTGGCAGGCGCGCCGCGATCCGGTGGCGCCGGCCAAGCCGACGCCGGCAGCGCAAGCGAAGAAGAACCGCCGCGTGACGGCAGCTGGCCTGGAGTTGCACAGTTTCTCGACGCTGATGCAGGCGCTGGCAACGCGTTGCCACCATCAATGCCGCCTGCGAGACGATCCGGAGGGACCCACCGTGGAGCGCCTGACCGAGCCAACGCCTTGCAGAAGCGGGCGCTGGAGCTCGTCCGAACGTTCCCAGTAGACGACAAGTCCAGTTGCTGACAAACAGATGTGATATGAGAGACTCACGACTGATTCTCACTAAGAACTTCAGACTAAGAGCCTGTTTCTAGTCCCTGCCGGGCAGCTTAGCCAAGGCATCGCGCACCCACGGGAATCCGATGCGCTCCTGTTCAAGCCGCAAACCTTGGCCGTAGTGATCGTTGCGAAGCTCGTCGTAGAGTTCTCGCTCCGACTGTGAGAGCCGGGCCAAGCTTCGCCGAGTCGGGTTGTGCTCTCTGCCCCAGAGCGGGCAGAACCGCAAGAACGTTCGCAAGTCCATCAGCAGCGACTCAGCATGCTCAAAGTGCCCGCGCAACTGGTCCAAGATGGCAAACCCATGGGTGTCTATGTCACCCCAGTAGTAAAGCCGGCAGCGCGACAGCCACGCGGCTTGCGCTAGCGTCTCAAACCCATAGCCCGATCCGAAGATAGCGATGGTGCCGTCGAGTGGCGGCAGAGCCAAGAAGTTGACCTCGTTCTCGGTGATGATGACTCGCCATATCTGTTGATCGAGCGCCGCGAAGGATTCGATTCCCATGGTCAGCTCTTGGCCGTCTTCGGCGTCGTGCCACGGCAACAAAGCGTAATCCCGATCCAATATGCGAAACCGAACACGCTCGGGCTTGGGCTTGAAGCCATAGCGCTGGGCAAACCCGCTTGATCCGGTCTTCGATGCGTCGATCGCGCCCGGCGGCAGGGCCAGATCCAGAAGTTCTGCGAGTACGCCGCGGTGCTTCTCCACGAACTTGGTGTCGACGTCGCCTGCGTCCATCTGTCGAACGTAGATGCCGGGACGTGGATGCGCCTGGAGCCAGTCGACTACGCCAAGCAGCATTCTCCAGTCGTGGCGCAGCTCCAATGCTCGAATCGGCTTCCTCGCGAGCCAATCGACCAGAATCGGTTGCCGTTCAGCTGTTAACCACAGCAACTCCTGAAACTCGGCTACGTCTTGTCGCTTTCCGATCATCTCCGCGGCTGCCTCGACGGAATCCACCCATGCTTCGTGGGGAAGCGAATTCGTACCGAGCACGCGGTGCCGTGATTGGCGCATGGTGATCCGGATATGCTGAGCCGACCGTAGCGACGCGCTCCACGCACGCACCGCCTCGAAGCTGTCGCGGACCTCGGTGGAAGTCGGGCGCTTGAGCGTCAAGCGCTTAGGAAAAGTTCCGCCCTCGCGCACGAGATCGGCCAATATGACGCCTCGCTCCCAGAGTCTCTGCACTTGGAGACGAAGATCCGCCGGAGTCGTCCAGCTTCGCTCTGACCGCCTTCCCGCCATGCTTGAACATTCACAACCTTATCCCACCAACTAGCCCGGACCGTGTTGCCGCGACCGGGCTCAATGGACCGTCACTGCTCGCACGGTCCGTTCTTGGGCTGACTTGAGACGCTTTTTCTCTTGATATTCCTCGATAGACATGTTGAGCAATCGAGAATACTGGTCGTTCTCGATCGTGACGAACGCAACGCTCTTCACAAAGGGCTCAATGACATGGATCTTCTGCAAGGGAGTCACGATCAACAGTTGCAGGTGCAACTTGGCAAACAGCGTCAGCGCGAACTCAGCGGATTCGTCCGAACCGCGCCCGAACGCCTCGTCAATCACAACAAACCGGAAACTGCGCGACCGAACGGAGGCCCACTCCAGTCCGAACTGATAGGCGAGGCTAGCCGCGAGAATGGTATAGGCGAGCTTTTCCTTCTGGCCCCCCGACTTGCCGCCCGAGTCTGAGTAGTGCTCGTACTCGGTGCCGTCCGCGCAACGGCGTTCGCTAGCAGCGAACTCGAACCAGTTGCGTACATCGGTTACCTTCGCGGTCCACCTGCGGTCCACATCGGTCAATGCATCGCGGCCGCGCAGGCGGTCGATCACTTTCTTGACCTCGCGAAACTTCTTCTCGGAGTACTGGTCGTCTTCGGACCCGCTTAGCGACCCTTCGGTACATCTTACGAGCTGCTTCCGAAAGTCATCAATCTCTTCGTCGGGCGAACGGCGGTTCTCAAGCCTGATGTAGCGGTCGCGATTGTATTCAATCGTGGCAAGCGACTTATTGATGTTGCTGATACGCTCGCTGATGGTTTGGCGCTCACGGTCAAGCAGCGATTGGAAGCTGGCTACCTCGCGGATCGTGTTCTCCTTTAGCTCTTTCTTGAAGCGTTGCTCGAAGCTGGGCAAGTCATCTTCCTGCAAGCGCCGCAACATGTTGCGATACTCCGGTGCGGATTCGATTGTGTTGTCGACTTCAGCAGTCTCTTGGGGATATTCTCGACTGAAGTCTGTCATCAGCCCCGAAACTCTTTCTCGAATTCTGGTGAGTTGGCCATTCTTGTCCTTGATCTCTCTTTGCAGCTTCGTGCTCACCGATTTTTCTGCTTCGCTATAGGCTTCCACGCTAGTGATCCTCGATTTGTAGGCCTCCAGTCGCAACTCGGTCAGCTTTTCGAAGTGCTCCTTGAATTCCTCGATCTCGTATCGGGGGAGGGTCGCATTCGTCCGGACTAGAATCGCTTCGGCCTGTTCGATCCTAGTGGCAATAGCGCCTTGTCTCTGGCCAGTCTGATCGCGCTTGGAAGAAATATCTGCCTTGGATGTCTCGGCGCTAGCCGCCTCACGGCGCAGCTCTCCCAATCGGTCGGACTCAGATTCCAGTTTCTTCCTCTCCCGAGCTAGGCTAGCGATCTCGCGAGCGGAGGTCCGCCAGTCGATAGCCTCGAATCCCGCGTACGATTCGAGCTTCGAGAGAGAATCGATCTTGAGATTCAGCCGCTCTTGCTCGGATCGCAAGGTTTCGATCCTCTTCAGGATTTCAGCGATCTGAGCGTTCTTCGACCGCGCTCGGTCCTCCAGCGCCTTGATCTTCTCTTCGTTCTGCCAGCCGAGCACATAGCGCGCGCGATCATCAATCCGGAAGCGATCATCCTTCTCGTGGCGCTCGCCTGGCTGCTTGATCTGTCCCGCCCTTGTAATGGCTCGCACTTCTTGCATGAACTGGTCTTGGGTCGTGCAGCACACCAGGTCGAACCGAAGCGCGAGTTCTCGATCCAGCCACGCGTAGAACGGGGAGTTCGGCTTGATGGTCAGCTTGCGGACCAGCGAGTCGCGGTGAAGTTCGGGCAACTGGACCCGCCGCTCTCGGGTGCGGAAGTAGACCAGACGTTGCCGTAGGTCGGTGGCGTCAACCCATGAGGCCACGCGCTGATAGTGTCTGTCGGCAATCAAGAGCGACAGGCCGAAATCTCTCAGCAGGCGTTCCGCTGCCCCCTCCCACTCCCCGGCGTCCTCTCGAACTCGCAGCAACTCGCCCACGAACGGCACGGTCGCTTCGTCAAGATCCAAACCGCTGCACAGTCTTGCGCGCATTGCGATCTGGTCCGCTGGGATGTTCGTCACCCGTTGCTGCAAGCTCTGGAGTTCAGCTTCGAGCGCGTCGCACTCCTGGCGCCGTTGATGCACATCCACCGAGGGTTGGGTGAGGTCCTGCAGCACGCGCTCCCTGTCAGCGCGCAGCGTCTCGCCAAGCTTGGCCAGTCTCTCACGCTGGGCGTCGAAAGCACTCGAGTCCCGCGGAAGCCTTTCGCCGACCACACGAAGCCCGGCAGCGTACCGTTCCGAGTCGGCCTTGCGGCGCTCGCGTTCCCGCTCGCAGGTCTTGATCTCAATTTCGAGCTGGTTCAGCCGGGCGCCCCCGCTGAGGTCGATGTCACGCCTCAGCGCTGCGAGCTTGTCGTTGAGTTGCCGCAACCGCTCGTCAAAGCGCTGAAACTTGGCTGCTTCTCGAGCCTGCTGGTGGCGGAACTCCACCAGCTGCTGTTCCAAGAATTCAATCTTCAGCGTGGCGAAGTATGGCACGGCAGCATGCTGGCGACGCTCCAAATCCTGAATCTCACGCACCAGATCGGCATGGCGGTCGCATCGCTCCACCAACGGTGTCAGCTTCCCGATCTGGTCCTTGGCCCGGAGCACTGCCTCGTGAGCGCCGTTCAAGTCCTCGAAGTGCGCGATGAGGCTCTCGATGTGAGAAGCAACGTCGAGCGGCTCCAACATGTGGTTGCGCACGAAGTTCGTGAGGTTGCCGACCGACTTCATCGACACCGTCTGGTGAAACAGTTCCAAGGCTTGCTCGTTATGAATGCCGAAGCGTCGACGGAACCAAGCTCCGTAGGCAGGGAAGCTGTCCCAGATCTCAACGTTCTGCTTGCGCAGCGCGCGGCGCAACCGATTGATCTCACCGCCGAAGTGCGCAAAATCCTCCGTGATCGACAGGTTGCGCTCGGCGGCGGCATAGAAGCGCTTGGGCTGCCCGACGCCCGTGACCGGCCAAAAGACCTGCGCCAATGTCACCGTCTGCATGTACGCTTCGTTCTTAAACACGCCCAGCACAACGGAGTAGCTGCCGTCATCTCGCAGCGCCACCGGCCGCGCAGACGAATCCTCGAATTCACGGCGCGCAACCTTGTAGTGGCCGAGCACATAGGACTTGAGCGTGCGCTCACGACTGCCGGCACCGGCAGCCTTGTTGTAGGCGACCTTATTCGCCGGCACGAGCAGTGTTGTAATGGCATCCACCAACGTGGACTTGCCGGTTCCGATCTCACCAGTCAACAGACCCGTCTGGCCCTCTGGCCTCAATATCCAGACCTGACCGTCGAACGTGCCCCAGTTCAATACCTCCAAGCGCTCGAGGCGATAGCCTGTGCGCGTGTCATCGGCAACAAAGTCCAGCCCTATCTGCAGTTCAGTCATCGCCGCTCTCCGCCAAGTCAGTGTGCTTTGCTGACGGATCCCCTAGCCTCTGCTCAAACGCTACGAGCCACTCGGCCGTCACGAACTCCTTGATGATCCGTTGGACCTCGTATGTAGGTTCGACGCTCGAGGCGTTGCTGGCCATGCGGCGCAAGAATCCCAGCCGTACGATCTTGTTGAGATTCTCGGTGAGCCGTTTCTTGTCCTTCACCTCGTCGGTGCTGTCGGGCAGGAAAACCCTCTCCATCTCCAAGATCTGATCCCGTGTTAGCACTAGGCGCGTTGCGCCGCCAGCGGCGTCGTCTTCCACCATCCTCTTACGCAGCAGTGCCAGCAGGAGGCTGACAGGGTACGACAACGGTTGGCGCGTAATTAGATGCGGCACCTGCGATTCTTGATCTTCGTCAATATCGTCTCGTGTGCGCAGATAAGCATAGCCCTCGGCCTCGTTGAGCACCAGCCGAAGGTTGAGCACGCTGAAGTGATCCCGCACCCGGGACTGGATGCGCACCAAGGACTGCCACAGTCCTTCGTTGTCCCTGCGGTGCACGACACCTTTCAGCAACCGGATGGCCACCGGCGGCAATGGATCGCTGCGCGGGGAGCTGTCAGCCTGCTGGGGCATTCTTACCTCGCAAACGTCACGCGCGGAATCAGCGCCTTGCGGATGATCGGCTGACCGCTCGCGACCGCGACCTGCCAAGACACGGAATCCGTAACATCGGCGTCGACGTCCGCATCTGGGTTCTCGGCAGCCAACTGCAAGTACGCCAGCAATTCGGCCAGCCCCTGCTCGAGCGGTCGCAGCTCGCACAGTTCCGGCAGAGTTACGACGGCCTGCTCATGCAGCACCAGGCGAATATGGTCTGCGAGCGCTTTCTTGTCGACAAACACCTGCTCGTACAAAGCCGCCGCATCAAGATCCTCGACGGCCAGATCCACTTTGATTTCGCGAATCTTGACTCGGGCGGCTGGTTGCCACAAGGGGCGCTCCATCGGCAGATTGATGTCAGCGGAGGCAGCAGGGATCTCGGCCACGATGCCGTCAGGGCGGTCATCGCGCAGGGCTACGGCCCGCTTTTCGATTCGACGCAGGATCTCCATGATGCGGCGGTTCTCCAGCTGAACGCGATCGTCAAGAAACCTGCGGAGTTGGTGCGACAGGCTCCTGACAGTCTGCTGCGTGTGTCCGCCAGCCTTCAACCATTCATGGTGGACGTTGCGGAGCCCGGCCTGTGGGTCCATTGCCTTGATCGGCGCAAGTTCCAACACGCTATCAAGCAGCGAACTGAACTCGTCACGGTGGCTCTGCGACATCAAGAAATCCCAAAACGCGAGAAAGCTACGCCCCTGGTCCGTGTCGATGATCGCATCGCGCCGTCCCAGGACCGCCCCCAAGACCTCTTTCTTCGGTCCCTCCCACAGGGCGATCCGCTCGCGTGTCTGCCGGTCCAAGGTGCGAAAGTTCTGTTCCACCTCACGAAAATCCGTGAGCAGGTCTCTGGACATCTGCGTAAACTGCTGAAAGCGATCCTTGATCGCAGTAGGATCGAGCACCCTCATGTCTCCCTGTCGCACGCGCTCTATCTCACTCTCAATCGCGCGTTTCTGGCGCTGAAGATCCTTGATCCGCTTGGTTGGATCTTCCTCTGCGCCGGCGTCGATCTGTCGAAGCAGGTCGAAGAGCGTTAGCAATCGCGACTCAGTGCCCACGAACTTGCGCTCCGAGAGCGACCCCAGCCAAGCGATTGCCTTTTCGGTCGCAGGCATGAGATCGTAGTGAGGCTCGTCCGAGTCGTCGACGTAAAACTTGCGGAGCCAAGCCCTATCAGGGTGTGCCCAGTCACCGAGATACTCTAAGGCGCTCTTTGGAAACGCTTCCTCTCCCATGCGCTCGCGCAAGTTGTAGAGTTGGTCTTCCAGCAACTCGGCGAGATCGCTCTCAGCAAGAACACGCTGGTTTCGCTCGATATAGACCCGATGCAAGAAACTCACAACGAGCGGCGCATTGTCGGAGCGAAGCAAGCGCCACCCCGGATGGTGTTTGATCTGGTCGGCGAGCGTGTCAAAGGCGAGACTCATGGCTGGCTACTTCAGCAATTGCGAGCAGAAAGTGGATAGGGCCATCGGCCACGGACAGGGCGAGTTCAGGTGCGATGGGCCGAACGGCGAAACGCTGGCACCAACAATTGGTCCTCGGCCCCTACTTGCTTGTGCGAGTTTAGCCGAGAATGCCTTCCCGGCGAACTCCGCCATCGTAGCGGGCCGATCGCGCTGGCCGCTCACAACCATCACGGCATCGTACGGGCACTGTCCGCGTCGCGGCCTTAGCCTGACCTGATTCCCTACTATCCGCATCCAAGGCTAGCCGACATGTGGCGCGTCAGATCGGCCTGGCCGTTGCGTCAGTCCGGCGACGGCTCTCGGCACACAGCGTTGGGCCGACCTTGAGCTGCGTGGGGTTGCACCTGCAGCGCTGCTGCCACGTGGCTGCCTGCGAAATCGATGCGTCCGTCATGGCCACAACCAGGCGATGGCTACACCCGTCCTCCTGCATGCCCAAGTACAAGCTGTACCGGCGGCATGGCCGCAGCCTGCCTCGCTTGCTCGCCGACTGCGCCATCGCAGGCCAATCTGCGCTGGCCCGCTGCGCCAGCCGCAAGTTCTACCGCCGGGCCACGCGCCGCGCCACCTGCGCCGGAGACTGTATGACTCGCTGGGCCTGCGGCGCTTCCTCGGCTACGAACTGCAGCAGAGTCCGCCCGACCACTCGACGCTCTCGCGCACCCGGCGGTGGATCAGCCTCGAGACCCACGAGCAAGTATTCGCCTGGGTGCTGCAGCGGCTGGGGGAGGCGTTCCTGGCTGACGGGCGGACGGTGGCGGTGGACGCCACGATGCTGTTCGCCAACGCGGCGTTGCGGACCTTGCGGCGCAAGGACAGCCAGGCGGGGTACCGGGAGTTCGTGGAGGAGCTGGCGGCGGCCGGCGTGCCGACGCCGACATTGGCGGAGTTGGCGGCCTTCGACCGCAAGCGGAAAGGCAAGACGCTGTCGAATCAGGAGTGGGAGTCGCCGACGGGTCCGGACGCGCAGGTAGCGAAGATGAAGGCTGGGACGACGCACCTGGCGGACAAGGCGGAGCACGCGGTGGACCTGGAGAGCGGGGCCCTGGTTGGCGTGACGCTGCAGGCGGCGGAGACGGCCCAAGGGGAGGGGCCGGAGCAGGTGGTGGCGGACAAGGGCTACCACAGCGATGGGGTGCTGCTGGGGCTGGAGGAGGCGGGACAGGGAGCGCACATTCCGGAGCCGCGGCGCACCTGGCGGAACAGTAGGCCACCAAAGGCAATCAGCATAACCGGCTCCGGCGGGTGATCGCGGGAATATCGAACACGGGCTGTGCTACCACGGGCGCTTTCGGCATCCGTACGGTTGCGAAGAATGTGGCGGCGAAACGGATCGGCGAAAGGCAGTCCGGATCCCGGTCGGCGCGCCAACGACGGGCTTGGTCCGCTGTGGTTCGACTCTGAACGGTGGATGGAAACGAGGGGAACAGGCACCCCGCGAGAGTGCGAGTGCTCTATTCTTCGGAAGTTCCAAGGATCCAGCATCAGCGGACGTGTCAGGGTTGCGACCAAATGACTGCCAGGCTACTCTTCGTCCGCCAATTCAGATAGCCACGATACGAACTCGTCCCAGAGTGTCTCCACCCGTTCGGGCTGGCTGCCTGCCACGTTCGTCGTTTCCGCAAAATCGACAGACAGATCATACAGTTCGAGAGCGTGATCCGGCGAAGCTCGAACCAGCTTCCAGCGCCCTTGACGCATTCCACTCGCGGCGCGGTATCGGAAGTAAAGGTTGCGGTGCGGGGACGGTGCCTGATCCCTGAGGACAGGGATTGGATCCCGCCCGTCAATCACGCGGTCTTGCGGCGGGTCGAGGCCAGCTGCGCGAAGCGCCAGAACGAAGAGGTCCATGTTGATTACGGGCTCGCGGACGACCTCGTTTGCGGGTAGCCGGCCAGGCCAGCGCACAATGCACGGCGTGCGCACGCCGCCCTCGTAGACTGATGTCCTGCCGTCCCGGAACGGCGAGTTGGATGCCACTTCCAGTTCCGGCCGGCGGGGTCCCACCCAACCGCCATTGTCCGACGCCACCACGACGAGCGTCTTGTGGGCAAGTCCTTCTTTGTCGAGCTGTTCCAACACGCGACCAACGCCGGCATCGAGGGCTGTCATTACCGCCCGATAACCGTGCTCGGGGACTTTCGTATCAGGATCGTAGCCGTACGCACGGAAGAACTCCGCCGGCGCTTGCCACCGGAATGGCTGATCAGGATGCTTGTTCTTGGGATTCGGGTAGTGCGCCGCGTTGAACGGGACGAACGCGAAGAAAGGACGACCGGCATTCCGGTGGATGAAGTCTGATGCGGCGTCGGCGAATATCTCTGTCGTATAGCCTTCCATTTCCAGCGGTTCAGTTCCCGAGTACATGTCGTGCCGTCCGTTGTACGAATAGGTGAAATAGTCGCAGTTGCCAGAGATGCAGCCGATGTACTCGTCAAAGCCCCTGTCCGTTGGACGGCTGCCCTCGGCGAATCCGATATTCCACTTGCCGAACGCACCGGTCGCGTAACCCCCTTCACGCAAGTATTCCGGCAGGATCTTCTCGCGGTGCGGAAGGCCGATTCCTGTCCAGTTCTCTTGCGTCGACAGCTGGCGGGTCAATCCGTTTCGATCCGGGTAACGGCCGGTTAGCAAGGAGCCTCGTGACGGCGAGCAAGACGACGAGGGAATGTAGAAGTCGGTGAGCCGTACACCCTCGGCAGCGAGCCGGTCTATGCTGGGAGTTCGGATTACCGGGTTTCCGTAGCACGCAAGGTCGCCCCAGCCGACGTTGTCGACGTAGATCAGGACGATGTTGGATGGATGTTGTGTTGGCTGCTGCCCGCTACTAGAGACGCAAACGATGAGAGTCAGGACGGCAAGGCGCAGCATGGCCACATTCTGAACTACACCGCCGCTGCCTGCCTGGGGAGGGAAGGGACTGGCTCAGCGGATCTAGCCCTCGCAGAGGTCAGATTCGCTGCACAGCGAGGCGGATTCGACGGCCTTGATCGTTTTCCCTTCGATCTCGCCAGTTACGGCAACCACTTCGCCCGCGAATTTCTTGACCTTGGCTTGTTCGGAAATCGAGTAGATTTCGCCGTCGTCGGTCACGAGCACAGCGGTGGCCCCCCCGCTGATGCAGTTCTTCGCGCACTGCGGATTGCGAGCTTCGCCGTTCCGCGCACAGCCTTCGTCGGAGATGTATCCGGTCACTGTGCCGGCGAAGCTGAGTCCGCAAAGCAGCATCACTGCCGAAATCAACACTAGCGTTCTTCTCATGAGATCTCCTTTTCGCTGCCGGCTTCCTGGCGGCCACGACTCTCTCGATCCTACCGATGGTTCTGCGTAGTGTCAACACGGAGTCCAGGGCGAGCGAACGCTCCCGCTGTAGGCTCCCGAGCATTCATGGGCACCGCTTTGTCCTTTTCGTGGTCTCGTTGCTTCTCCTCCAAGCATGAGCCGATCGCCGAATTCCCCGTGAGGGACCCTTGTTGCGTCCAGCCACGCACCTGACACCTCCCGAACTGCCCGCAGTCGTCGCGAGAACCTCGGATCGGACGGCAATTTGACACGCGTCCCACAAGAATCAGAACATGGGCTGCATGACCCGCGTGTGTTCCTTGCTTCTTCTCGCACAAGCTTCGGTTGCATTGATGCCTTCCAGCCTGGCTATTGCGAGCACCACGTGCTCGGACAAGTACGTCACAGCTGTCGCGATCCAGGACCGGGCAGATATCCGGGCCTTTGTGGACTGCGCTGCGGAATACGTCAGTGAACACGGTACTGAGGAGGCGCGCCGGGCATTTCACGAAGACGAGCGATGGCGGTACGGACCCCACTATGTATTCGTTCGTCTCCTCGCAAATCCCGAGCAAGGCGTGCTTTCCAGGCTTCTTGTGTTCCCTCCGGACCCCGCACGCGAGGGAGTCGAGGGTACGCAGGTCCACGATATCGAAGATCGTTATTTCCTGGACTACTTCACGGAATTGCACCGTGTTCTGGGAACCGTTGATGCCGGCTGGGTGCACTACTTCTTCACGAACTTCACGAGTGGCAACGTCGAGCCGAAGAGTTCGTACTTGGTCGAAATCGACTGGGAGGGTCAACGAGCTGCGATCGGAGCTGGGATCTACGAGCGTGACCTGCCGGGCACTTGCAATCGCGCTGACGTGAACGCCGCTGCATTGGAAGCTGATCCCAGTGACCAGCACTTACGGGAGTTCGTGCGCTGCGCCGCGATGGTTGTTGAGTCGCGAGGCTACTTCGCGAAGGCCGAATTGGAGGAGGACTCGCGGTGGAGCGAGGGTTCGGTCTATGTGTTTGTGCTCGACTCAATGGGCAACCAGATCATGTCCGGAAGCAGTGTGCGGCTCAACGGCAACCAGCTGCACGAGCTGGGCGGCCAGAGTAGGTCAACGGATCAGTTTGGTGACCGGGATGTCGTCGATGTCGCGAACACATTCGGAGAGACGCAGATCTACTACCGGGCGTTCAATCCGCAAGCTGGGTCGCACCAGCGGAAGGTCGGTCTGCTCAAGCGGGTCGTGGCCCAAGGCATACCCGTCATAGTTGGCGCCGGATACTACTTGGACTGATCGGCGCGAAGCTCGGACTCGCTCCCCGTCTCCGGCCGCACCAGGACACGGAGCCTGGTATAGCCTGCGTTCTATGGCCCACGGCTGGATTTCGCTCCATTGTGCGGTGGTGGACGCTTCGGCTCGGTCACGTTGATAGCCATTGCGCGCAAGGTCGTAGCGATCAGCGCCGGGACCGGCAGCCTGAACTTGGAGGCAGTTATACAGGATTCGTTCGCGGAGCGCACTGGCGGCCTTTCCTCAACGCACAGGGGTCAAGAAGTGTGCAATCGCGTTTGCATAGTACTCAAGCATCGATTGCTCGCCATCTGCTGCGCGATACAGTCCATCCGACTCGATCACGAAATGCCGAAGGACCAGCATCCGCAGTCCCACGGTGATCGCATAGTCGCGGTCCGCGCGAGGAATGTGGGTGTAGGCGTTTTGGCTCTCCAATTCATTGATCAGCCGTTGCACATGTGCCTTGATTTCGAGTTCGCTCATCGGCTGGGCCGACTGGCGGACGAACACGGTAGCAATCAGTGACACGGGAACCACCGGAATTGTCCGTGCGATCGCGCCCAGCAGGTCCTCTCCCAGCCGTGCAATGACCGCGACACGGGCATCTGGGTCCAAGGCGTGAGGATCGATTTCGTGACGACAGAAGTACGACCGCATGGAAATCGGTGTCCCGAAGTTCACGCAGGCGTAACCGAATCGATACCAGCGCTGCCGAAGGACCAGTTTCAAGTTGTGCCCCATCCACTTCAGGACAGTGATGATGATGAAACGGTTGCTAGGCTGGTCTGCACTTGAGTCAATCATGCGGACGAGAGAGCGATCTTCCAGCACGCGATCGTAGTTGATACCAACTGGAATGAAAACGAGATCGCGATCGCTTTTCGGATCGAACGCCGACACCATGTAACTGATCAGGCCGAGTTTGAACCGCTGCAATCGACCATCTCGGCTTAGGCCGCCTTCGGGATACATTGCCTGCACCACACCGCTTTCTGTTGCCATCTGGACGTAGCGTTGCAGTACTCGACGATAGAGGGAGTTCCTGGAATTTCGACGGACAAAATATGCGCCGAGGGACCGGATCAGTGTTTGTAATGGCCAGATTCGCGCCCACTCGCCGACGGCGTAGCTAAGTGCCGCGCGACTGGCAGCCATGTAAGCGACGATCAGGTAATCCATGTTGCTGCGGTGGTTCATTACGAATACGATGCTCGCGTTGGGGCTGATCTTGGACAGTGATTCGTCGTCCGAGTAGCCCAACCGGACCCTGTACAGGGATTGGGCAATCCGTCGCGCCAGGTAGTGGCCGATTCGAAAGTAGAAATACGCGTTGAACGATGGCACGATCTCGCGCGCATAGCGTTCGACCTGGCGCGCCAATGCATCCCTCGGGGCGCCTGTTTGGTGAGCCTCTGAGTCGACGGCCGCCATGATCTTCGGGTCGAATGTCAGGCGGTCGAGGAGCACCTGCCGCTTGGTCAGCTTGAAGGCCGGGATCTGGAACTGCAATCGCGTGTTCAATTCCGTGACGATCCGGTTGATCCGTCGTCTCACGAACCATCGGCTGCTGGGAATCAACAAGCGGTCTAGAACCGACCAGAACACCAGGACCGCTGCCACGGCAGCGAGCCAGATCGGAACTGAGATCGATTCTGTCATTGGGTTGCAGACGTCGGCTGGCTAAGGTGTTAGTTCGCAGGGCTGGATCTCTCCCAGTTGTCTTGAGATCGGTCGCTGCGCCCTGCTGCTGTGACTCCAAGTCCCGAAAGTCAGTTTGACTGCGCCTACCAAACGTCTGACGGTAGTTGCCAGATATGGCTGTTGGAGGAGTTGGCGCTCAGTACGCAAGTTGGATGGCCCGACTGGATTTGAGCGTAGTCCGAGGGGGCGGGTGTTGCCTGTCCGCTCGTCCTCCACTTCGATGTTCGAGTCTGATCGTCTGGTGGTTTCGGTTGCCTCGTCAGCGGAGAACAAACTTCTGGACTCGCATCCCCGCGTTGACATCCGTCACATACACGGCACCGTCGCCTCCTGCCGCGATATCGTGTGCCCAATAAAACTGTCCGTCATGGCTCCCGTAGGATCCCCAGCGCTCCAGAATCTTGCCCTCCGGGGTCATCAGCAGGGCTCCGTTGCGGTCGTATGCCGTTCCGGTAAGGTCGCCTCCGTCGGCGACCACGATGTTGCCGTCAGCCGTGACGTCGATTCCCCACGGCCTACCAATCTCTTCGCTCTTCCATTCCGTGACGAATGTACCGTCCGCGTCGAATACCTGCACCCGTGAATTCCCCCGGTCTGCGACGTACACTCGCCCGTCGCCGTCGATCGCAAGTCCATGCGGGGTGTCGAACTCTCCCGGACCGGTACCCTTGCTGCCCCAGGCTGTGATGAACGTGCCGTCGCTGTCGAGCTTGACGACTCGGTTATTGCCGTAGCCATCGGTCACGTAGACTGATCCGTCCGGCGCGATGTCGATATCGGTTGGCTTGTTGAAGCGTTGCTCGTCCTCGCCGGGGTCGCCCTTGACTCCCAACGTCATCAAGAGCTCGCCTTCCGGACTGTATTGTTCGACAACGTGAGTGTCGGCATCCGTCAACCACACGTTGTCCGCCATGTCTACCGCAAGACCATGCTCGTTCTCGAACATGCCGTCCCCAAATGACGTAATGATCTCGCCAGTGTCTCCATCGAGGCACAGCACCGGGCGCTCGGCACGGTGGAACACCCAAACTCGGTTTTGAGAGTCGACACCGACTCCGGTAACTTGGCCAAGCGCATAGCCATCTGGCAGCGCGGGCCAACCGTGCACGACCTTGTAGGACGGAGCTTCTTCCCCATTGCCTTGCTCGTCTTGGGTTGTGACGAGACAGGCCAGACTTGCCATCAGGCACGCGACGGCGCTGAGTGTCATTCGTTGCATCTTTATTGCCCTCCCAGGTGTTCTTGCATGTCGCTGGCCACACGAGGCCAATGATGAGCTTACATGGTTTCAGCGGGCCAGAGTTCGCTGCCAGGGGCGAAACCTCTAGCTTCCATCTCGTCGCAAGCACTTTTGGCCCGAAGAGCAGAGTTGTGGCTTACGGTGCTGGTCGGGCGCCGCGCGCCCGGCCTTGGTGAGGAGCAGGCGCCAAGGCGCTCGCATTCCTCTCGATACTCCCTGTCGCCTTGGAATGGGTGATCGAATCAATGTCCCGGTCCCGCGGCAGGGGAAGAGTCCCTTCCACCGGTGCAACGCGCTTAGCGCAGTCCCAATGCAGGCTGCAATCCTCGCGCGAATGACTCCATCCAAGTAGGGCAGAGCACTCTGCGGCCCGATCTGGGCGAAGTTGGACGGGCCAGCTCGTTGCTCAGTGGACCGATCCCTTGGGTCCGGCAACAAGACCCTCGATGCGCCTTAAGCGCGGTCGATCCAGCGATAGGCCGACTTGCTGTTCAGCCGGAAGTATTTCTGTTGAGCTGACGCCCCTTTGTCGGCGAAGTAGTCCCGAACGATGTCGATGACCTGGGAATACGACCCGAGAGGATCGCTGTTCGGCCAATCGCTGCCGTATAGAACTCGGTCTTCTCCGAATGCATCGGCGATCTCGTCAATGGTTGCGCGGTAGTCTCCAAGGTCGTATGAAACCTTCCCATCGGTCATGCGCAGGACCGCAGAGATCTTGACATAGGTTTGAGATCGTGCAGAGAACTCCCGCAGGGCCGTTTCGTAGCGACCTCTCTCACTCTTCGGCACAACAATTTTCGGCAAGTGATCCACGACCATCCGGAGCGTCGGCACACGATCGGAAAGGCGCAGCATCCCTTCGAGCAGATCAAGGTTGGGGTTGGCCGTGTCGAGAGACAGCCCGGCCTCGGCCAGCAGGCCCATGTCACTCAAGAAGCCGGGATTGTCAAGTTGGGCCACCAAGCTGCGACCCCAGAGATTGCCGTAACGGATGCCGCGAAAGAGTGGGTTTTCCGCGAATCGCTCGAGATGGCGGCCAAATCCGGGCTTCCCAGCGTCCAGAAATCCGACTAGGGCGACGACCGATTGGTCGTTAGCCGCAACGTCGAGCACCCATTGGTTGTCCTCGATGCGAGGGCTGCATTCGACGACAACCGCACCCACGATTCCGTGCCCGTCCGCTGCTTTGCGAAACCGGTCGGGATAGGTGGGCTTGGACCGGATCGGGTCGTCCGCGGGCGGCCAGGGAATGCCTCCGGGCCTGCCAGGGTCGAACAGGTGTATGTGGGTGTCGATCACCGGAAACGGCAGGGGTGCTGCAGTTGCGGCCGCGACGGAAAGCATGAATGATCGGCGAGTCACTGAACAAGTATAGGAGGGCCAATTCCAATGCTGCCTGGGTTGCCGCGTGCCCACCGAAGTTGATTAGATTGGGCTAGTGCAGCGATCCATCCCGCATGCGGATCTGCGTGCGCTTCCAAGCGTCGACGATGTTCTTCAGCGGGAGGCGGCGCGCAAATGGCTGGAGTTCCTTCCCCGCGAGACAGTTGCTGGCCTTGTTCGTGCTGCCATCGGCAGACTGCGGTCAAGCATCATCGCAGGGGGCGGGGGTGAGACGAATCCGTTGCACGCCGTCGAAGGTGACATCGCCAGCAACGTGAACCGGTTGCTCCGAAGCACGCCCCGCAGAGTGATCAATGCGTCTGGCGTGATTCTGCACACGAACCTGGGACGCGCGCCGCTAGGCGCCCGGGCTCTCCGCGCGATCTCCGAGACCGCTGGAAAATACTGCAGTCTGGAATACGACATCGAGCACGGCAAGCGGGGCCAACGCGACGCGCATTGCGGGGAACTGCTGGAGACGCTGCTCGGCCGACCGGCCATCGCCGTCAACAACAACGCAGCTGCGATCTTTCTGGTCCTGAACGAACTCGCCCGTGATGGGCACGTGATCGTATCGCGAGGCGAACTGGTCGAGATCGGCGACGGCTTCCGAATTCCAGACATTCTGGGCGCATCGCAAGCCTCGCTGACGGAAGTAGGGGCAACCAACCGGACCCATTTGGAAGACTACCGATCCGCGATTGGCCCGGGAACCAAGGCGCTGCTGCGCATCCATACCAGCAACTTTCGGATGGTTGGCTTCACAGGCCGGCCCGCTCTCGGGGAGCTCGCGGAATTGGCCCGTGCCGCGTCGATCCCATTGGTCGAGGATCTTGGCAGCGGGTGCATGGCAGACCTGTCACCATCCGGGATCGTCGAAGAGCCGCTCGTCACAGACAGCCTGGAAGCGGGTGTGAATGTTGTGACGTTTTCCGGTGACAAGCTGCTCGGCGGGCCCCAGGCCGGAATTATCGCCGGAGACGCCGACCTTGTCGCACGGTTTCGGCGCAATCCGCTGTTTCGGGCTCTTCGGGTAGGCAAGTTGACACTCGCAGCCCTGAATGCCACCCTGATCGACATTCTCACTGGCAACGAAAGCGGAATTCCCGCCCTGCGTCTAGCACGATTGTCGAGGGATGATCTCAACGTGCGCGCGGAGCGCTTCGCCAACAGGCTCACGGCCAACGCCGAGTTCGACGCCGATGTTGTCGACGGCGAGTCGGTGCTTGGAGGGGGATCGACGCCTATGCAGGGCCTGCCGACCGCGCTGGTCGCGCTTTCCCCGACCGCGGCCCTCTCGGCGCGAGATGTCGAGCGGAATCTCCGCGCGAGCGACCCACCCGTGATTGTCCGCATCGAGAAGGACAGAGTCTTGCTCGACCTGCGTACTGTCTTCGAGACTGAAGAGGACGACTTGTTCGCGGCGCTGTGCTCGGCAGCAGGAAAGCGGTAAATGGATGACGTTTGATGTATCGTCCCAAGGGTTCACGGATGTCATAGACATCACGCAGCAGATTCGCGAAGCCGCGACCCGGCGTAAGGTTGCGGATGGTGTGGCGCACGTCTTTGTTGAGGGCTCGACTGCGGCTCTGTCGACCATCGAGTTCGAGCCGGGCGCAGTGCGGGACCTGAGAGAGGCGCTGGAGCGCATTGCACCGATGGACAGCCAGTACCATCACAATGAAGCCTGGGGCGACGGAAACGGCTACGCCCACCTGCGCGCCGCCTTGATGAAACCATCGCTCTCAATTCCGATTTCCGCTGGCAAACTGCGGCTGGGCACCTGGCAGCAAGTCATCTTGCTTGACTTCGATAACCGTCCGCGGCGACGGACTGTTCACGTGCAGGTGACGGCGACCGTATAGGGGATCTAAATGAGACAGTGTTGCATCTGTTTGTTTCGTCAGTCCGATATGGCCGAAATTCGAGTGTCTGCTTGCCGTCCGAACTGGCGAACGGATCGTGCGCACCCGTGAAGAAGATCGGACACGAATGGACTCCACCGCTACAGATTCCCCATATGGTCGTACGTGGAAAGAGTAAGCGCGAGAGGCTGGCATGCGGCAGGGTGCCGGATTCTCCGGTGTGGAGGCCAGTAAGCACCGCTGGAGCGAGGTGGGCAGCCGGCCTTGCATGGACGCCGGAAATGGGGAGCCTGGTTCCGCACCTTCGTTGGTAAATGATTGCAACATGGTTGCGAGTGATGCTAGAATGTTGGAGGTGGGCATTGTGTTGGGGAAGCCACAGCCGTCCGCGTCATTGCGAATTCTGGATCTTGCGCGCGGCGAGCTTCGTCGACGATTCCGGGGCGCAGCGTGGGGCTGGGTGGCGCTGTGCGCGGTTCTTGCGATTTCGCCCCTGGGCGGGTCCGCGGGGGCGAAAGAAGCCGTCGTCTGGATCGAATCCTATGACGAGGCGTTGCGCGAGGCGCGACGCACAGGCAAGCCGATCTTTCTTGAGTTTCGATGCGCGCCTTGAAGGGCCGGGAGGGCATTTGACGCACAGGTTGTGCTGACCGAGGAAGATACCAAACGGGGACGCCTGCTCCAGCAATATGTGACGGCTCGCATCACGCGTCTCGACAGGATCAATATTGGGCTCTTCGAATACGACTGGTACAACACGCTGTACTTCTTCGTGCTGAACGCAGACGAGCAGATCTACCTGCGTTACGGCGGCCGTGACGTGCAGTCTGCCACGACCTACCTCAACCTGGAAAGCCTTGAACTCGCGCTGGAGCAAGGCTTGAAATTGCACCGGTTGTACCAGGCAGGTGAGCTGCCCGGGAAACCCACTCCCCCGGCTCGGTACCCCCATGAGATTTCAGCGCTGCACGAGCTCACGTCCCGGAGGGGCCGGTGCGTGGAATGCCACTTGGTAGGGGACATGCAGAACGTGCAGCGAGAGATGGATGGCACGCTGGACAAGCTGCGTCACCTGTACCGGACGCCAGAACTCAAGACGCTCGGGATCCAGCTCGATATTCCAAGGGGTTTGGCAGTGGCCGAGACAACGGGAAGCGCTGCCGAGGCCGGATTGCTTGCGGGAGATGTGATCCGTGCCCTCAACGGTTCCGAGGTGTGGACTTTCGGGGACCTGCAGTGGCGGTTCGGTCACGTGCCACATGAGACAGTGCGAGTTGACCTGACCGTCGAGCGTGCGGGCAATTCCGTCACGTTGCCATTCGTGCTACCTGACCGGTGGTGGTACTCGGACCTCACGTACCGAAACCTGTCAGTCGATCCGAGGGTCTATTTCCGCGCCGAGCCACTGACCCGGGAGGAGAAGACCACACACGGGTTCGCCCCGGATGGCTTCGCCAGCCGAGTGCGGTACATCGACCCGCTCGCAGAATTGCTCGCCAGTCACGAGTTGCGGGTCGGTGACGTCGTCTACGATGTCGATGGGCAGACTCGCGATCCCATCGCCACGACCGCGGACACATACATCAAGCTCCGCAAGCGTGCCGGTGACGAGGTGACGCTCCAGGTTCTGCGCGGCAAGGATCGATTGGCAATGCCGCTGAAGACGCAACGCATGGGATTCAGGAAATGAGAGCATTCATTGGAGCCGTATTGGCCCTTGCGCTTTCGACCGCCTCGTCGGCCGGGGATTGGTCGGCTCCGGCTCGAGCCGAAGCACCGGACGGCAGAGTGCTGATGACCTGTCGGTCTAGGCTGGCCGGGGACTTCTTGGTCGTCGAACTCGAACCCGCCGATGGCTGGCACGTCTATGCCATGGACAACGAGGACCGCGCCAAGCGGGCTCTGGCCGGCAAGATGTCGCTGGGAGTCGAGCAGAACACCGAGGTGATCGTCACGGGCGGACTGCAACCGATTGGCGAGTGGTACCAGTCCGAGCCGTTGGACTTTTCCCAGCCTGAGCTTCGTTGGTATTCGTACGGCTTCGACGACAAGTCTCTCCTGGCGGCAAGGGTGCGCCGCGGAGAGGAGCCCTGGGCCGAGGTGACGGTGCGGGGCCAGGCGTGCGACAGTTCCAGTTGCGTCAGTGTCGAGGCGGACATGGAACTGTCTTTGGACGGAGAGGCAGGTGCTGGATTCACGCCGGCCGGTCTTGTCCTTGTAGGGAAATCCTAGTTCGCGCTAATCCGCTATCGGATTCGAGAGGTCGATGACGAGAACTCTACGAAGCCTCGGCCGGAGCGCCGTTCAGCGCCGCAGTGTCCAGCATTCTTGGTGGGCGCCTGTTCATGGTGGCCTGCTCGAAGGCGTAGGCCAGCGCAATCAGGCGAGCTTCTGACCAGGCAGCGCCGAAGAACGACACTCCGAACGGAAGGTTCCAGAGGAATCCGCCGGGAACCGTGATGTGCGGATACCCCGCGCGGGCTGCGGGCGAGGAGCACGCCGGGAACGTCGACCGGTCCCCGTGCACCAGGTCGGTCAACCATGCCGGCCCAGTCGTGGGAGCAAAGAACGCGTCCAGCGAGTGAGCCCGGAGCGTCTCGTCGATAGACCTTCGCGATACGTCTCGGCTGAGGGCAAGCGCCTCGGTGTAGTTGCTCTCGGTCAGAGGTCCCTTGTTTGCCGCCGCTTCCAAGATGTCTTGGCCGAAGTACGGCATCTCCTCTCTCCGGTGGTCTTCGTTGAAGCGAATCACATCCGCAAGCGTACGCACCTTGGCCTGCGGCCCCCGTCCCGCCAAATAGGCGGAGATGTCAGCATTGAACTCGTAGAGCATGAGCTCGAATCCCGGCCCACCAGTTGACTCGATACCAGGCAGGTCTTCGAGATCCACGAATTCGGCGCCTGCTGCACGCATTGCATCGACAGCGCTGTCGAGCACCGTGTCCATGTCCGTGTGCCGCCCCCAGTACTTTCGAAGCAAGCCAATGCGCGCACCTTGGAGAGCCCCTGGATCCAAATACTCGGCGTAGTCGGGGTGGGCTCGTCCGACGGCTCCCGAGGTTGCGCGATCCCTAGAGTCAAGTCCCGTCAACGGTCCCAGCATGGCCGCGGCGTCCTCGACGGTCCGAGCCATCGGCCCCGCTGTGTCCTGCGTGTGCGCGAGTGGAACAATGCCCGATCGTCCCACAAGGCCCACGGTCGGTTTGATCCCGACAATGCCGTTGATCGAGGCCGGGCACACGATCGAGCCGTTGGTCTCAGTGCCGATGGAGAGCGGCACCAGGCCGGCCGACACGGCGACCGCTGACCCGGAACTCGAACCGCACGGATTGCGGTCGAGAGCGTAGGGGTTCAGGGTCAGACCCCCGCGTCCGCTCCACCCGCTAGTGGAGCGCCGGGAGCGGAAGTTCGCCCATTCGCTTAGGTTTGTCTTTCCGATTAGCACTGCTCCGGCTGCACGCAGGCGTGCCGCGACCCAGGAATCCCGCTCCACGCCGGAGTCCACCAAAGCCAAGGACCCCGCCGAGGTCTGCATGTTGTCTCCCGTGTCGATGTTGTCCTTGAGCAGCACGGGGATGCCGTGCAGCGGACTTCGGACCCGGCCAGCCTGACGATCTGCGTCAAGAGACTGGGCGTGCGCCAAAGCGTCTGGGTTGAGCTCGATGATGGAGTTAAGCCTCGGTCCGCTCTCGTCAATGGCGGCAATGCGGTCGAGACAGGCTTCGCAAAGAGAGCGTGACGTCCAGCGGCCAGACGAGAATCCGCTGCGCAATTCTCCGAGGGAGATCTCGGACAGTTCCTCTGACGGGAACGCCATCGGAACCGCAGGTGTTTGCGGCATGCGGCAGCCGGCCAGCCCAGTGACAGAGCCGGCTCCGACTATCCGCAGCATGTCACGGCGACTCGGAGACCATCCTCCACTGTTCGACACAGGGTCTATCGTACAGCCTGAATGACGTCTCCACATGGCATATGTGAACCCTGAGTGTCCTTTGACCGATCGGGAAAATCGACGGTCCTACCAGGTCGGCGGTTCTGAGTGCGAGGTTGCCTCTACTGGCAACTGGACGGCGCGTTGCTCTCGGAATGACTGGTACGACGCCTGCACGACTTCCAGCGCCTTGTACCCGTCTTCCAGACTTGCTGCCGGGGACGCGCGTCCGGCGATCGCATCAAAGAAGTTCCGGAACTGGTCCTGAAATGTCTTCCGGCGGGGGGGCCAGATATCGACCCAACCGGGCTCGACGTCGCTCCACCATTTCGACGGCCTCGTCCAAGCAAGCACATCTGGCGGCAAGCGAACTGCGGGGTCATCGTCCATGAATACCGAGACCGGGGCCGATTGGAACGGCGCCGTGATGAACGCGCTGCATCCGGCGGTAGCCTTGGTGCCGTAGAGCATCAGCGGTGACGTGAAAGCTCGGGAGAACCGGTGCCAGCTCAACGAGCCGAGGGATCCCGATGCCATCTTCACGGTCAGGACGACGCTGTCGTCCATGTTGTGACTCTCCAGCACGGACGCCATTTCGCACGATACCGAGCCGATGTCGCCGAATAGATCCCGCACTTGATCTATGCGGTGCTGTCCCACATCGATCAACGTGAATCCGCCGCCCTGGCGGGCGTCGAATCGATAGTTCTTCAGCCCGCCCGGAATTACTTCGAGTGGTTCCGAGATAGCCCCGCTGAAGGCGCGGACATCGCCGAGGACCCCACATTCAATCAGCCGCTTTACGCAATTGTGCTCCGCGCTGAACCGGTGATGGAACCCGACTTGGACGACCTTGCCAGCGCGTTTGGCGGCGTTCGCCATGGTCCGCGCGTCAGCTAGAGTCAGCGCGACAGGCTTCTCGCACAGCACATGACGTCCGGCATCCAGAGCGCACAAGGTCTGGTCCCGATGGAAGGCGTTGGGCGATGCGATCAGAACCGCCTCGGCACCATCGCTAGAGATTGCCTCTTCTGCAGTTGAGGCCACGTGCGGGATGGTGAAGGCCTCGGCGGCGGCGGTCGCCGCCGTACGGGACGGGTCATACACGCTAACGGCCCGTCCACCGACCGCTCGCAGTGCAGGCAGATGGCGGGCGAGCGTGACTGCTCCGGCGCCGACAATTGCGATGGATGGATGTGTCGATTTCATTTTTGGGATGGCACTGCTGCAACTCTTGCCGAGGCCACGTACGGCGAATTGGATCGCGAGCACTGGACTTGATCTCGCCCGAACTTTGGTCCCTGGCGAACCGGGGGGCCGAGTAGGGTAGACTCGAATCTCAGTTCGTCGGGCGTGTGCCCTCAAGAGTCACATTAACTTGCACAAGTACATAATGATAGGCCCGCAGGGGGCGGGAAAGTCCACGCAGAGCCGCATGCTGGCCGCGCGGTTCGACTTCGTACATATTTCGGTAGGCCGGATTATCCGCTGGCACTTGGAGCACAGGACCAAGCTTGCGTCCAGAATTCAGGCCATCCTGGATTCGGGCAAACTGATTCCCGACGAGATTGTGCTCGATCTGGTCCGTCGTCGAATTCAAGAACATGACTGGAACTACGGTTTCGTCCTTGATGGGTTCCCCCGCAGCCGGGCACAGGCCGAGTTTCTCTGGCAGAACTGGGACATTGACCGGGTGATTTACATCGACATCCCAGACCCCTTGGTCTTCGAACGGGTGATGACGCGCGGCAAGGAGGGCTGGGGATCAGGGTATACGAAGCGAGCCGACACGGATCCGGAAGCACTTCGACGACGGATCCGCAACTATAATCGTCGGACGCAACCGCTCTTGAAGCTCTATGAGGACTTGGGGATGCTGGTCACGATTGACGGCAACAAGTCGATTTCAGGCGTATTCTCCCGGATAACTACTTCGTTGGACCTTCGCTCCGGCCCTGTTTAGGCACAACGCGCGGGGATTCCGCCTCGAGGCTCACTAGTACTTCTTGGATCGCGACCATTCGTACTGGACGGCCCCGTCCACGTCGTGGTGTCGAAAGACTATGCTGCTCTCGTCCAGAACCTTGGCAGCGGTCACTGAAACGAATCCGCCGGCTACTCGGTGGAATCGATGGTACCCGTCATCCTCACCCGGTGTTCCTCCCGCGTGTTCGTCACTCGCTGGCCCGCTTGAAAACTCGTGGACTCCAGTTTCCGGATGCACCGAGTGATACTGCCAGTGCCTGTCCCCGCACGCGATGAAGAAGTTATCGGGCAGATTCTCGGCAAACCATGCCCTCATCTCGTCCCCTTCGTGACGGAAGGCCTCGTTCGCGTGGTTGTCCTTCTTGTTGCTGCGGTCCGGACCGACGATAGGCGTCGGGCTGATCAGTACTTTCCAGTCCGCGTCGCTGGCGAGCAGCGTTTCCTTCAGCCACTGCTTTTGTTCTATGCCCCAGATGGTCTTGTCGGGGCCGGCCTCCATCGTGTTCGGGGATCTGAAGTCTCGCCCCTCCACGACCCAGATCTGAAGGCCCTTGCCCCAGCGGAACGTCCGGTACGGCAGGTCGCTCATCGGGACTTGCTCCGCGTAGACTTGCAGGCCTTGGTCCCAATTGAAGGTTCCCATGTATTCCCGCGACATGCCCGGCCAATTGTCGTTGTGGTAGGAGTCATGATCATCTTTCTCCCAGTAGCCGGGTACGCTGAGGTGGAATCGACGCAGGGTCGGGAAACTGTACATCCGGTGCCAGTGGAACCGTGCCAAGTCGATTGACGTGGCGAGCGGTGCGTCGCTGTCGTAATAGATGGTGTCCCCTGTCGGCACGATGAAGGAAGGAGCGAGATCCAGCATCGAAGGGTAGATCTTGAACCCCTCCGGGTCGTCGTGATCCCGGTTCGCTTGACCTGTGACGACAGTGAACGTCACAGTTGCGTATTCGTCTGCCGGCGGGGCAGTCTCGAATCGGCCGTTTACGGGCCTGTGCTGCGTCGTTCCCGCGACGTCGCTGGTCTGGACCTCGTAGTAGTAAATCGTCAAGGGTGTCAGGCCGTTGAGGCGGAAATGGTGCGTGAAGTCAGTGCTGGCATCGACCTCGATCCAATCGGTGACAACCGGATCGAAGAAATTGACGTTGCTGTCATAGCGCAGCCGGATGCGGCCCTCGGCTCCGGGAGCGGATCCATGCAGATCCATGGGATCGAGCTGTTTGATTTCTTCGCCGGGTTCGGTTCTGTCTGGTCTACCCTTCACCTCGAGCCCGTCTGCCCGGCGCTCTTCAGCTGCCGTGAGCCGGGTCCAGATCACGGCCGAACTCTCCGAAACCTCACCGACCTTGACCCCGGTCGCCTGCCGGGATTCCTCGATGTAGGTGACCCCCTCTTCGCAACTGACGAAAATGACCGCGCAAAGCGCTGCCAGCAATATTTGACGCATCGGCGAGTATTCTATCGCAGCGTGGACGATCGTAGGCGCGCCACTTGCCTTTCGAGCGATCGAACACGTTCGACCAGCGCGCGTTGCACCATTCCATGGTCGTTGCCGTTGCTGGAGGAGTCTTCGAGACGGATCATTCTCACCTCGAGACGATCCAGCTTGGCTTCCGACTGGATGGAGAGGCGATCCGGTTGGCTCGCCTGCTGACTCTGCCCTTCAGCGCTAGCCAGGCGGTCTTCAATCGCGTCGATGCGATCTTCGATGGCAGCGAGCCTGTCATCCAATGTCATCCGCGGCGCTGTACGCTCTTGGCCGCCTGCTGCGATCACCAGGAATAGCGCTGACACGATCGGGAGAAGAGCTTTCGTTGTAGACATCGCAGCCTCCACCGAGAGTGTCGCACAGCCTGCGAGGAGACCCTTCAGAGAACTGGCGCAGTCACGCCAGGGCGTCTCACATCCATGGAGAGGACAACCAGCCCTAGTGGATACTTAGCATCCGGTCGATCGCCGTGCGCGCCTTGTCTGCGGTGTCAGCCTCGACGGTTACTTCAATGCGATCGTTCTCAAGCGATCCGAGGAGCTTCTCAAGGGTGTTCATCTTCATGTACTCGCAGACCGCATCCGGGCTAACCGGATGAAATACCTTCTCAGGTATCTCGCGGCGGAGACGATAGACCATGCCCATTTCAGTGCCGACGATGAATTCGCGCGCAGGAGAGGACTCGGCGTGCCGGATCATTCCCTCTGTCGAGAGGAAGAACGCCTTTTGATAGGGCGAGTTGCCTTGCATGACCTTGGCCATGCAATGTGACGCGCAGCCGCACTCCGGGTGAATCAGCAGTTCGGCGTGAGGATGTCGATCGAACGCTTCTTCCAGCGCGGTCTCGCCGATCTTGGCATGTACGTGGCAGCAGCCGTCGTACAGGTCGACGAGCGAGCCGTCGACGACTTCGCTTTGAGCGATCGAGACCGATCCAAGGAACTTGTCCGGCAAGAAGAGAATCCGCTTGCCGGGGTTGTTCGTCGCGGCATGGTCCAAGACACGGGCTGCGTTGCGCGAAGTGCAGATGTAATCGCTCAAGGCCTTGGTGGCGGCGTCGGTGTTGACGTACGAGATCACAATGCCGTCCGGACAGGCCTGTTTCCATCTGCGGACGCGGGCATGGTCGATCGACTCGACCAGGGAGCATCCAGGCTTGTCGGGCATGTAGACCTTCGTCTTGGCCCCTACGATCGTCTTGGCGGTCTCGCCCATGAACCAGACCCCGCAGAAATCGACGCGTGGCGAGTCTTGACGCGCGACATAGCGGCTGAGTCCGAGGGAATCCCCGACTTCCGCTGCCACTTCCTGCAGTTCAGGGAACTGGTAGTTATGCGCCACGATCAAAGACTGCTTGCATTCGGCGAGTTCACGCACTCTGCCCGCAATGTCGACCAAGAGGCTGGTGTATTCCCGCGTGTAGCGCCCTGGGTAGAGGTCCCCCGCGGCGCCATTGAACGTGTCGTACCAGTTTTCAACCGGAAGTCGTTGCATGGGGCCATTCTCCGGCATTTGGATTGCCTGTCGTCTCCGAGAGGGGAAACATCATTCCAATCCCTGGGTCAAACCTGGAACGACTTCCCGCAGCCGCAGCTCTTGTCGGCATTGGGATTCTTGAACAGGAAGCGTTGCTCCAGGATGGTGTCCACGTAGTCGAGCGTCATGCCATCGAGAAATTGGTAGCTCTTGGGGTCGACGCACAGCCGAACGCCACCAGTTTCAAACACATTGTCATTCGCGCGGGGATTCTGTTCGTACCGGAACTTGTACTGCAGTCCGGAACATCCGCCGCCGATTACGCCGAGGCGCATGAGGCCGCCGGGGTTCTCCTCGGACAGCATGCCGCGGATTCGTTCCCTGGCGCTAGGCGTGACTTCGATCATCGCTGTCTCTCATGATACTCCGATCCAAACCGGGACTGTGCTGAAATGGCTCGAACGGTGGGAGAGGGGAATGAACGGGGTAACTCGCCCGATCACCTCGATGTCGGGAACCGGGGAGCTTCCCAGTACAATGGGCCTAGCCAGAAGCGAGCATGCTGACTGACAGGCATCGCCGGGAATTGCAAGATCTCAGGATCTCCGTGACGGATCGCTGTAACTTGCGATGCACCTACTGCATGCCGCTCGACCAGTACGATTGGCTCGCTAGGGAGCAGATCCTCAGCTTCGAGGAGATCTGCCGATTGGTCCGGATCTTCGCCCGGCTCGGCTCGAGCAAGTTGCGTATCACTGGAGGCGAGCCCCTCTTGAGGAACGGCTTGCCCGAACTCGTGGGTATGCTGGCGCGCATCGACGAAATCGAGGATATCTGCCTGACGACGAACGGCTTGCTTCTTTCCGACTCGGCGGTTGATCTGCGTCGCGCTGGCCTTCACCGAGTCACGATCAGCCTTGACTCCTTGAACCCGGACACATTCCTGCGGATGGCGCAACGCGGGCGCTTGGATTCCGTGCTCGCCGGTGTCGCTGCGGCGAAGGCGGCGGGGCTTGGGCCGATCAAGATCAACACGGTTGTCGAACGCGGGGTGAACGACCGCGAAATATCCCAGTTGCTCGATTATTCGAGGAAGGAAGGCTTCGAAATTCGTTTCATCGAGTACATGGACGTTGGCAACGTCAATGATTGGACCGCCAGGAAACTGGTGACAAAGACAGAGATTTTGAGCCGCATCTCCGAGAGCCATCCCTTCGAACCCGTCACGTCGGAACGGGGAAGCGCCCCGGCCGTGCGGTACCGATTTAAGGATGGGAGTGGCGGCTTCGGCGTGATCGCCTCGGTTTCGGAGCCGTTCTGCGGCGACTGCACTCGTGCTAGGCTCACCGCAGATGGACGGATGGTCACATGTCTCTTCTCCCCCCGCGGTCATGACCTCAAGGCGATGCTTCGCACCTCGGCGACAGATAGAGAACTGTCCGAAGCGATCGCATCGGTCTGGGTGGGACGCACCGACCGATACTCTGAAGAGCGCCTCGTAGCGATTTCATCGAAGGAAGGCTACCGGCCCGAGGCCGTGCGGAAGCTCGAGATGATCAGTCTGGGAGGCTGACTGCCTCCGGGCTGGTGTCAGACGTCCAGATGGGCCTCGAAGTGCCGGTCAAGCACGTGTTTGTTGGCGTCGGACATCGCCTTGGAGTACTCCTCCATTTCACCAGCCGGCATGGGTTTGAAATTCCGGGCGACTGCCGCGTTCTCTCTCAGGAAGTCCAGGGAGGGCATGCCCACGACGGCAGCCGTCACCGATGGCAGGGACCAAACGTATCGCAGCAATCGGGCGATGTCCGATTTCCCGGAGCCCTCTCCGACGAGTGTTTCCTGGCCGGTAGCCTTCATCGCCAGCACCCCCATATTCTTCTCGATGGCAATCGGCAGGGCGACAGCCTCGAAGCTGTCCTGGGGAGGAGTTGCGACAGCTTCCCGGGCGTTCCGGCTGCGGCCTTGCTTGGCGGCGTTCAACGCCATTTGAGTGCAGTCGAAGTCGTGCCGCTGCAGTGCCGTGGCGAGGACGTCCGGATAGGTGTGGCTGGTGATTCCGATGAAGCGGCACACCCCTTCGTCGCGTAGCTCCTGGATGGCCCGCAACGAACCTGCTTCGATCGCGTCCAAGTCGTCTTCGTCGCCGAGGCTGTGGACGTGAAGCAGGTCGATTCGGTCGGTCTGGAGCCGCTGGAGGCTCGTCTCCGTTGCGCGCAGGGTTTCGTCGTAGTCACGGACCCTGACCTTGGTGGCCAGGAATACCTGGTCGCGGCGTTCCGCCATGACCATGCCGACCCAGGTCTCGCTGTTACCGCCGCCGTAGGACTGCGCGGTGTCTAGGTATGTGATTCCGAGATCCAGCGCGAGATTCAGAGCCTCCACCCCCTGCTCCTCGTCTTCGTACATGGAAAGCCGGCTGCCGCATCCCATTGCCAGAATCGACGGACTCTCGCCCGTACGGCCCAGAGGGCGAACAGGCAGGACTCCCGCTGGCAGGGACTCGCTGGTCACTTCCTGCTCCTCGGAACGGCATGCGACGGTCGCAACGGCCGTACCTCCGAGGAAGTGGCGGCGGGTCAGGTCATTTGGCATTGTGGTGATCCTCCTTGCAGGCCCACTATACGCCTCCACGGCCGCTTCCGCTCGGAACAAGCGATTCGCGATGGCTCAGGCAGCTATCGTTCACGTGGCTCACGCGATTCTCGGTCGGCTAGACAGCGGTCCGGCAGCCGGCGCTGCATATAATGCCCCCTATGTCCGATCACAACTCCAGATTGCGTTCCCAGGATTGGTTCGGCCGTGACGACAAACTCGGGTTTCTCCACCGCTCGTGGATGCGTTCCGAGGGATTCCCGGGAAGCGTATTCTCGGACAAGCCGGTCATTGGTATTTGCAATTCATGGTCAGAACTCACGAATTGCAATGCCCATCTGCGACAGGTTGCCGAAGCCGTCAAGCGCGGTGTCTGGTCAGCGGGTGGGTTCCCCTTGGAGTTTCCGACGATTTCTTTGGGTGAACCGTTCATGCGGCCTTCGACAATGATGTTCCGCAACCTGATGGCGATGGACGTGGAAGAATCGATTCGCGCAAACCCCATGGACGGCGTCGTCCTGCTTTGCGGTTGCGACAAGACCACCCCGGCCCAGTTGATGGGAGCCGCGAGCGCGGATCTCCCCTCGATTTTCGTCACCGGCGGGCCAATGCTCAAAGGCATCTGGCGCAACAAGGAAATCGGGTCCGGAACTGATGTGTGGCACTACTGGGACGAGTTGCGCGCCGGCCGAATCAGCCAGGAAGACTGGTGCGAGATGGAGTGCGCGATGTCCCGTTCGGCCGGGCATTGCATGGTCATGGGCACAGCGTCGACGATGACCAGCCTGACCGAGGCGTTGGGCATGACGCTCACGGGATGCGCCAATATCCCGGCCGCGGACTCGCGCCGCTACGAGATCGCTCATCGCAGCGGCGAACGGATCGTCGAGATGGTCCGCGAAGACCTCCGTCCGTCAGCTGTCTTGACTCGAGAGGCCATGGAGAATGCAGTCCGAGTTGACATGGCGATTGGAGGCTCGACGAACGCCATCATCCACCTGCAGGCGCTCGCAGGGCGTCTCGGGATCGACTTCCCGCTAGAACGGTTCGACGAGATTTCCCGCGAGACCGCCGTGGTTGCCAATATCCAGCCGTCCGGCAAGCATCTGATGGAGGACATGTTCTACGCCGGGGGCATTCCGGTTGTGATGCGTGACCTTCTGGACCAACTCCATGGCGATGCAATCACCGTCACTGGCCATACCGTTCAGCAGAACGTGGCCGATGCGAAGTGCCACAACCGGGAAGTGATCCTTCCGAGGGCGAGGGCCTTGCAACCAGAAGGAGGGACGATTGTGCTCAATGGCAATCTTTGCCCGCGAGGGGCCGTGCTCAAGACGAGCGCCGCGTCGCCCGGATTACTGCAGCACACTGGCGAAGCAGTCGTGTTCGAGGATCACGAGGATCTAATGCGAAGAATCGACTCGCCGGATCTGGAGGTCGACGCCACGTCTGTCTTGGTGCTCAAGAACGGCGGCCCGATCGGCGCTCCCGGTATGCCCGAATACGGCAACCTCCCAATTCCCGCAAAGCTGCTGAAGCAGGGGGTTCGAGACATGGTGCGCATTTCGGACGCTCGCATGAGCGGGACTAGCTACGGGACTGTAGTGTTGCACGTGGCGCCGGAGTCAGCGATTGGAGGGCCGTTGGCGTTGGTTCGCACAGGCGACCGCATACGTTTGGACACGCAGGGCCGCAGGCTTGATCTCTTGATCAGCGAGGAGGAGTTCGAGCGACGCCACAGCGAGTGGCAACCGTCGGCGGCGCACTACGACCGGGGATACGGCAAGCTCTATCTCGAGAACGTGCTACAGGCTAATGAAGGTTGTGATTTCACATTCCTGAAGCGGACGAACGGAGTTCCGAGCAAGCTTCCGCTAGCATTTTGAACGGAGACCAGCTCGGATTTCTGGCTCGGAGAGCGGCGGGTCTCAGCGGTGCGAGTCGGTCTACTGTGTCCGCGGAAGGTCTATGCGCGTCTCAGCCGACGCCAGCCCTTGCGAATCAGGAGCGGAATGCCGACCAGCAGCAGATATGGGAAGAGAGCGTAAAGGACCACGAATGGCGGGCCGAGCACTCCGCCAACGAGGCTGCCAAGGACGGCAAACGGCGAGGCGATCACAACGGCCGATATCACGAAGGTCCGCCATCCGCCCTCGCACCCTCGGAGCAGACGTTGAACCAGCAGTCCGATCAAGACGCCGCCAACGAAGAAGAGCAGAAGCCCGATCCCCATGGCCAGGGCCATCTGGACCACTCGCCCAGGACCCTGCCATTCCGGTCCGGACCCAATTCTCATGAGGACCAACGCGACTTGGACAACACAGAGGACGACGCCAAAGGTCACTGGAATGCGCCAGTAAGCCCAGCGTCCGCCGGAACTCCCGGTATCCGTTTCGGGCGTGAGTGCACCTGTCGTGTCCGGTGGTAGGTCCGCCACAGTTTCAGTCCCCCGGGGGTTAACGGCTCAGCAGTTGCTTTGCGATCGTTTGCAATTGCATGTTCGAGGTGCCTTCGTAGATCGTGCCGATCTTGGCGTCTCGGTACAACTTCGCGACGGGATACTCTTCAGTGAAGCCAACGCCCCCAAAGAAATCGACGCACTTCGCGGTGACCCGGACGGCCATTTCGGTCGCGTAGTACTTTGCCATTGCTGCGGACTGCAGGAAATCCGCGCCTTGATCCTTGAGCCGGGCTGCATTCCACACAAGCAACTTGGCAGCCTCGACCTGAGTGGCAAGGTCCGCGGCCTGAAACTGGACGCCTTGGAATTCGGCCAGCTGCTTTCCGAATTGCTTGCGCTCCCGGAGGTACCGCAGGGCGTGCCCAAGCGCTCCCTCCGCCACGCCGACCATCTGAGCACCGATAGCTATGCGGCCTTCGTTCAACGTCTCGATCGCGATCCGGTAGCCTTTGCCAATCTCGCCTAGGACGTTCTCGTGCGGCACCGGGCAGTTGTCGAAGATCAATTCGCAGGTGGAGGAAGCCCGGATGCCCAGCTTGTCTTCCTTCTTTCCGACCGTGAAGCCCGGGAAGCCTTTTTCGACCAGAAACGCCGTGATCCCCCGGTGCCCGGCCGAAGGATTCGCATTGGCAAAGACCAAGAACAGGCCTGCCTCCTTGGCGTTTGTGATCCACAGCTTACGACCGTTGAGGCGGAATTCCGTGTCGCTCTTGTGGGCCGTTGTTCGCATGGCGAACGCGTCACTGCCCGATCCCGCCTCTGACAGCGCGTAACTGCACACGAGGTTCTCGCATGTCCGGGGCAGGAACCGTCTCTGCTGCGAAGGGTTTGCCCATCGCAGCAGGGCATTGATGACCAGAGTGTTCTGCACGTCGACAACCACGGATACCGCAGGGTCTACTCTCGACAGCCCCTGGATGGCGAGCACCGCATCGAAGAAAGTGCCGCCTTGGCCCCCATGCTCTTCGGGAACCTCGATGCCCATCAGGCCGAACTCGAACAGCTTCTCAACGACAGAGGCACGGAGTTCGCCGGCTTGGTCCATAGCACGAACATGCGGTCGGACCTCCTCTTCGGCGAACTCCATCACGGAGTCGAGGAACATGCCCTCCTCTTCACTGAGGCAAGACAGGGCTGGCGCTTGCTGCATCAGGCTCCGCGAGTTGGCGCCATGTCTCCGGCGGGGTCCTCGATCTGAACTCCGTCATCAAGGGTTCCCGGCAGGTACACGATCAGACCGCAACTCTCGCAGGTGAAGATGCGATCTGTGAGACGCCGCAAGTCCTGCAGAACCTTGGGACGGACGCGGACATGGCAGGCGCCACAGCTTTCGTCGATCACCGGCGCCACGGCCGTACCTCGCACCCGGCGAATGCGCTCATACGCCTGCATGGTGGAGGGCGAAACTTGCGCAACCGCGGCTTTCCGGTCCAGTTGCTTCTGGGTACGCTCCTGCTTGTCTGTTTCGATTCTCGCGGAAGCCACCTTGACATCCCTCGCTACTTTGGCCTCCTCCACCTCCAGGTCAGCGACGGCCTTCGAAACGTTCGTTTGTAATGTTTCGGCTTGTTCCATGTTCTCGAGGATGCGCTCCTCGAACTGGTCAATAGCGTCTTTGCAGAACTGAATCTCGTGCTGGAATGCACGGAACTGCTCGTTCGTCTTCGCACCGTTCATCTGGTCCTGCAACTTCGCGATCTTCTGCTTGTGATCGCCGACTTGGCTCTCCAAGTGGCGTTGCTCCTTGCCGTTTTCGGCGAGGATAGCCTGCGTTCTCTCCAGCGCCTGCCGGTGAGCGGCCAGGCGGGCCTTGATCGAAGCGACATGCCTGGGAAGGTTGTCGATCTCGCTTGTGAGCTCGCCGATTCGCTGGTCCAGCTCCTGAACACGCAGGAGCACGGAAATTTCGGAAGGCATTGCCGACGGGTCTCGTAAGCCAGATTCTATCACGCGCCCCCCGGATTGATTGGAGCACTCCCGGTTGCCTCGTCAGCGCCCCCCAGACCCACGAATCGGATGGCACCCGGCAGGATTTCGGCGCTCAATGGCAAGCTTCCCAAGGCTTCGCCGTCGATTTCGGCAAGCACGATTTCGTCAGAGCTTGCGGTGATGGTCTTGACGCGGTAGTGGCGGCACTGCGGATGCGAATGGATCTTGCCGGAATACAGGATCGGAGTTGCCCGCAGGAACTCAATGAACGGAACTTCCTTGATGACGGTCACTTCGAGATAGCCCGAATCGAGCTCTGCCAAAGGGCAGGGAAGCATGCCGCCGCCGTGGTAGCCTCCGTTTCCGAGCACGACTTCCATGATGCGCACAGGCTCGCTTGCGGAATTGCCGTCGAGGGACAGCCGCACAGCCTTGGGACGATAGCGGAGGAAAGAGAAAGTTGTCGCCCAGAGAAACGCCGCTGTTCCGCTATATGGCGTGAGGAAATTGCTCTTTCCTGCCACGGCGACGTCGCCCCCAAGTCCGAAACTGGCGACGTTGATGCAGTATCGCTCGATCGTTTCCCCGCCGTGGCCGGTCAACTGCACCCTGCAAGCATCGATCTGCTGCGGATTGCCGTTGGCAATTGTCGCGATGGCTTCCCCGGGGGACTGCGGAACCCTTGCCGACCGCCGGAAATCCCCACCTGTCCCTAACGGGATAAGCGCGAGCGCGGCCCCAGGAGATACGGCGGCCCTGTTGGAGAAGTACCCATTGACGACTTCGTTCAGCGTCCCGTCTCCACCGGTCGCGATGACTAGGTCCGCCCCGGCTTCAAGCACCTCCCGAGTCAATTCGGTGGCATGTTCGGGCGCCTCGGTAAAGCGCGCATCAATCGGCCCGAGCGCGTCCTCGAGCGCCGGATGCAGGGCCGTCCATCGTCGCCTTGCTCTCCCGCTCCCGGCCTTCGGATTCAGGATGACGCAGGGCTTGCGGAATCGGTGTTCGCTCATGAATCGCTTCAGGGCGTTGCGGTCCACCCGGGCCGGCCGCCACACCGCATGCAGCGTATCTTGCTGAAGATCTCGTCCCAGTCCCCGTCTTGGGCAACGTAGTCCAGGATGCATCGGAGCGCCTTGTCCCGCCCCGGCAGGTTGTGCCTCTTCGCGGCATCGTCCAGCATGGCCAGCAGGTCCTGCTGCACCTCGAAAGTGATCTCTTGCTTCAGTCCAGCCATTGTTTTCTCCTTCTTCTCCTCTAAGCTGCCCCTGACGATCTCAGATAGCTGATCGTCTCTTTCAGCGTGTCGTCTGCGGCTCGCGTGACAAACCCGATTTCGCGTCGGGCCTTCGCCGAATTGCAGTACCAAAAAAACGTCGACATCTTCACCGTGGCGTCATCAAGCTCGAACTCCTTCCCCGCCAGCGGGTAGAGTCGGCGCAGAGCTGCCGCACCGAACCGCGCGGCTCTGTCGGGGAGTTGAAATCCCGGTCGCGAAACCCCGGCAATCCGGGCCGTCTTGGCAATCCATTCTCTGAATGTGAGGTTTTCGCCGGCCAAGAGGTAGCGTTCGCCGATGGCGCCGTCGCGCATCGCGCCAATCAAGCCGGCCGCTGCGTCCCGGACGTCGACCAGGCTCAGGCCTCCCGACGGGATTGTCTTGATTTGTCCCTTGAGGAAGAGGCGGACATCGTTGGTCGAAGACAGCCGGTCGTCGCCCGGGCCTAGTAGCAGGCTGGGATTGACGACTGTGATCGGCAGACTGCGGTGCTCACAGTACCAAAGGGCCTGCTTTTCCTGGTAAATCTTGCTCAGGTAGTAAGGCCACTCGTGGACAAGGGCCTGCTTGTAGCCCGACTCTTCGGTATGCTCCACGGCTTCGCGACTGACTGCCACAGTGCCGGATGACGAGACCAGGACGCATCGGCGCGGCCCCAGCTCAAGCATTGCTTCGCACAAGTTGCGAGTGCCATCGACATGAGTGCGGTACGCCTTCCACGGATCCGTCGGATTGCGCTCCACGGTGCCCGCAAGGTGATAGACCTGATCGACACCGGCCAGGGCCGAATCCACATCATTACGATTGGTGATGTCTCCGCGAAAGCTTTCTATGCGGACATCGTCGAAATCTGGAAACTCACTACGGCTGAATGCCCTGATCCGTAACTGTTCGTCCGATTCCTCAAGTAACCGGACTAAGTGCTTGCCGAGAAATCCGCTGGCGCCTGTGACAAGTATCGTTTGCATCGAGCAAGATCTGTTCCGACCCTGGCGCTCAGCCGAGTGGGCCCCGTCCAGAAACCGTGGAAAACGCGGTTCGTGATCCGCAATCGCCAATCACTCGGTCCCGCCGGCCGCTCGGGGCGCCCGCAAGAGCCTAACGATCATACACCAGCGAAGCCCGGCCGCCCGATCCGCCCACCGAGCAATCTCGTTCCGATTGGCGGTGGGGCAAGAACCAACGGGCAAGCTCCTGACTGGGAGCCACAGCCGTCGCCATTGGGCGGTCAGTGCTATGCCTAGGCTCGGCGGTTACGGACTCGATTCTCAAGCACGCCAATGCCCGTGACTTCGACTTCGCAAACATCACCGTGCTTCATGGCACTGGTCGATCCGGGAGTGCCAGTGAAGATCACGTCCCCGGCCTGCAAGCCAACGTAGTGGCTAATGAAGCTGACGATCGCCTCCGGCTTGAACAGCAGGTCGCTGACCTTCTGCTCCTGCTTGGTCTCTCCATTCAGGCGCAGACTGATCTCCGATTGCATGTAGTCAAGGCCGACCGCGATGGACGGTCCCATCGGCGCGAAGGTGTCGGAGCCCTTGGCGCGCCACCACTGGAGATCTCCGTCCTGCCAATCCCGTTCGGACACGTCGTTGCCGCACGTGTACCCCAGAATGTGATCGGCAGCCTGGCTCTCCTCGATGCGTCTCGCGTTCTTGCCGACAACAATGACGAACTCAGCCTCGTAGTGCAGGTTCTTGGAGTCCGAGGGAATGAAGATCGGGTCTCCCGGGTTCTGCAGCGCCGTTGTCGGCTTGTAGAAGATTTCGGGATTCTTAGGCGCCGGAGTAGATCCCAGGTGGCTCTTGTAGTTCAGTCCGACGGCGAACACTTTGGGCGGGCGGATCGGGAAGAGAAGCTTCACGTCCGCCACAGCGACCTTGTCGCCCGTGCGCTTGCGATCTCCCAGAACCGACCCGTCGATCGGATGGATCGTCTCGCCGTCGAGTTCACCGAACGTTGGTCTCTCATTCTCCTTGCGGAAGCGGACGTAGTGCCGTACGTCCGAAGCGGCTCGTAGACCTGGCAGCATGGCCGAGGCCACTGCGGCTCCTGCCAACAAATTGCGTCTCGTCATGGACATTCGCTGTCCTCCTAATGGCCGATACTACCACCACTGAGCAGCGAATGCATTGATTTTGTGACTAGCACACTCGAATCGTTCCGGCTCTCGATGGTTTCTGTGCTCTCCGCACGGCAGCCACACAGTATCCTTATCCCGTCCCGGAGCGCAGTACCATTTGGTTTGATGCACCTGTGGCGACTTGCGGCATTGGGGGCGTGCGTTCCGTGGTTGCCGCACTTGGGGGCTGAATCCCCGGGTCTGCTGACGGCAAGCGCCGGGAGCGAAATCGGGCGATCCGCACCACGCCTGTTCCTTGACAGTGGCGAGGGCTTCACACCTCGTTCGGCGGATGCGGGGATTGAATGGTCCGGGAAGTTGTCAATCCTTCGCAGCGGGATGTACAGGTTCTTCGCTGCCCCGGGCTCACTGCGCGTCGGCGAGATCCCGGTCGGGGACGCTGCGGTCCGGCTGGACGCCGGCCGACACGAGTTCGTTCTGCGGCAGCCTCGCACTCCCGGCCCGATTGCGATGGGAGTTGACTGGGAAGGTCCGGGATTTCCGCGCGAGCCGATTCCACCTCGGCTGTTCTCCCACAGTGACGCCGCCGCGTCATCTACTGGCCGCGCGCTGTTCGAAGATCTCGGATGCTCGAATTGCCACTTGTCCGAATCGCCTTCCATTCAGCAAAGGCCGGCACCTGTCCTGACCGGACTGGGAGGGCGGGTCAGGACAGAGTGGATTCGGCATTGGCTGGACGCCCCCGAGCGATTCCGCCCATGGGCGACGATGCCGCAAACCCTTTCTGACGAGGAGCGGGCAGATGTTGCCGCGTACCTTGCCATGCAGGGACTTCCCGCCACCGCAGAACCAGATTTCAGTGGGAGTCACATCGAGCGCGGGCGCACCACGTTTCAGTCGTTTGGCTGCGGTGCCTGCCACAGTGCCGAGCTTCCGCTCGACGGCCTCGGCTCGAAGATGACCGTGGAACGGCTTCAGTCCTACCTGCTCGATCCGATTCAGTTCAGTCCGGACGGGCGGATGCCGTCATTCCACCTGACGCCTGCCGAAGCGCTTGAGCTGGCCGCATATCTTGCCCAGTCACGCAACGAGGCATTCGAACAACCTGCGCGCTTGGGCGATCCGAGGCGAGGCGGGGAACTCGTCCGAACAGCCGGATGTATTGCATGTCACCAACTCAGTGGCTTGGAATCCGATGTCCAGGCGCCCCGGCTCGACACCCTGGACGAGACCGCGGGATGTCTCGGCAATGCGGTGCCATCCGGGTTGCCGCGGTATCGGTTGACTGTCTCACAAAGGGATTCGCTGCGCCGCTTCGTTGCCGGTTACCGGGTGGCGCCGGACACTGCCCCCTCGCCTACCTTCGATCTGGTGCGCCGCCTGCGCCAGTTGAGGTGCGGTGCGTGCCACGAAATTGACGGGGCACCTTCTACCGGCTGGCTGGCCGAGACCGCGCCGCCGCTAACCGGTGTCGGCGAAAAGCTCAAGTCGAGTTGGATCGAGCAGGCAATCGGATCGAAGACCAAAGCTCTCGGCTGGCAGGAACTGAGAATGCCCGGCTTCGGCCCTTCGCAAGCGCGTTGGCTCGCCGACGCTCTCTCCAAAGCCAGTGGAGTGAACCCCGGGGAATCGGAGCCCGAAGTTTCGGCGGGCTTGGCCGAAACTGGTCACAATCGCCTGGGCGTTGACGGGTCCACGGGGGGTATGGGCTGCATCGGCTGCCATGGCTGGGGCGATCTTCCGTCCCTCGGGGAGAACGGTCCTGAGCTGTCTACCGCAGGAAGGCGGCTTCGATGGGCTTGGTTCAAGCGCTGGATGCGCGATCCCGCCCGGATTCTGGCGGGCACGTCGATGCCGAGCTATTTCGGCGGCTCGGAGAGCCCTGAGTCGGTCACTGCGATCAATGAACTCTGGAGTGCATTTCAGACCGCATCGGAACGGCCTCCGCCTTTTGGCTTCCGCCCGGAAGATGCCTCGCAAGGTGGAGAGGGGACACCGGTGCCTGTGGACCGAGCGATCGTAGTGCGGTGGGACATGCCCGAGGCCACTCCAGCTGCTATTGCGGTGGGGTTGCCGGGAGGGATCTCGTACTGTTTCGACGCGGGCGAGTCGAAGCTGAGATATGCATGGAGCGGCGGGTTCGTCGACATGTCGCGGACGCTGTTGAACAAGAAGAACCGGCAGACCAATCTAACCGAAACAGCTGAAATCGTTGGCAAGATATTCTTCCGTGAAGGGCTCTACCCGATTCGCGTTGGTGACCGTAACCGCGTGCCTCAAACCCGTTTCCGGGGCTATCGACTGGTGGACTCGATTCCTGAATTCCACTATCAGGTGGACGGGATTAGCGTGTACGAGCGCATCGAGCCCACGGACAGCGGGCTTGTGAGAGGGTTTCGCATCGTGGATGTCAGACAGCCGATGTGGTTTGTGCCCGCCGAATCGGAGGGCATCGCGATTCGGTCGACGCTTGATGGATTTGTCATCCCGGACGGAGAGGAGGTGAGCTTTGAGGTCACTGTTGTCGCGCAGCAGTAGGTCCGTCTGGGGCTGGATGGCTGCTTTGGCAGTCCTAGCCGGATTCCCGGACATCTCTGCGCAGGTGCCCGGTAGCGCGTACAAGGTCGAGACGATCATCGGTCCGCGCGGAATCGCAGCGGAAGTCAGCGCAATTGCGTTTGGCCATGACGGTCTGCTCTACGCTACGTTCCGGCGCGGCTACATCTATTCATTCGATCCGGCAACCCAGCGCTGGGAGCCGTTCGCAGAGGGCCTTCACACGCCCCTGGGAATCGCACGCGGAGACCAGCCGGGCGAATTCCTGGTGGCGCAAGTTCCCGAACTGACTCGCGTTGCTGACACGGATGGTGACGGCCAAGCGGACCTGTTTGAGACCGTTTCGGATGGATGGGGACTCTCCGGAAACTACCACGAATTCATCGCCGGGCCGATTCGCGACCGGGAAGGGAACTATTATGTTTCGCTCGGGCTGGCGTCCGGAAACGCGGATCCGCGACCACCGGTTCGAGGTGAGTTGACCCGGCGCCCGCGCACTGCCGCAGAGCCAGTTCCGGGTAAGGTGAACCACGTTGGCCACTATTCGCCGATCCAGTATCGGGGTTGCGCGTTACAGATTCGAGCCGACGGCAGTGTCCGCCCGTTCGCCTGCGGGTTCCGGCAGCCAAACGGCATCGCCATGAGCCCGGCCGGGGAAATTTTCGTCTCGGACAATCAGGGCAGATGGGTCGGGACATCCCCGCTGCATCACGTCACGGACGGGGACTTTCACGGCCACCCTGCTTCGCTGCACTGGCATCCCGAGTTTCTTGGCGTGAATCCGGTTGAAGCGGATGTCGCTGAACTGGACCGGCGTCGAAAGAGGCCCGCAATCCTGTTTCCACAGGGGGACATGGGTGGCTCGAATACGGATCCGGTCTTCGATCGCACCGGGGGCGCCTTTGGTCCCTATGCGGGGCAGTTGCTCGTGGGAGAGTGGACGTATCCTCGAGTGCACCGCGTCGATCTGCAGGAAGTTCGAGGCGTGTACCAAGGGGCGGCGTTTCCGTTCGTGGAGGGCAACGGTCTGCGCATGGCGAACAATCGCATGGCATTTTCACCGGACGGGCGAAGTCTCTATGTCGCGCAGACTTCGCGGATTTGGGGTTCGACCGAGGGCTTGCAGCGAATCGTGTGGCAGGGGATCGTGTCGTTCGATATCTTGACGATGAAGCTGACTCGAGAAGGATTTGACCTGACCTTCACGAAGCCTGCTGACCGCGAGTCGGCGGCGAACCGGAACAACTACTCCGTGACTCGGTACTACTACCGCTATCATTCGGCCTACGGTTCGCCTAAGACGGACATCACCCCGGTCGAAGTGGTCTCCGTCTCTGTCTCAGATGACGGAATGCGAGCTTCGCTCGTTGTGAACGACCTTCGAGAAGGATGGCTCTACGACCTGCGACCGACTTCGATCCGTAGCGAGAGCGGGGAGCCCTTGGCGGCACGGATGGCTGCGTATACCTTGAATCGCCTTGTCGACTAGTGAGCCCGCCGCGGCCGTCCACAGCGAGACGCGGGTGCGTGGTCTGTGGTCGTGCTGCCTGGTAGTGCTTTGGGAATTGGATCCACTGTGGCTGCACAGCGGGCTTGCAGACAGAACATGCGGCTGTGACCGCTTGATTCCCCGCTGGTCAAGGTAGGACGCTGGCTGCTCGAGGCCTGATCCAGAGGTCGGCGGTTGGCTCAACCCGGCTCTGCGATGAACAGACACCCTGAATCGGTTCGGGCCTGGATATAGTCCTAGGTCTAGTCGCGCGGGATCTCGAGGATGCGGATATTCCGGAACTCGACCTGCATCGCCTCGCCGCGGTGGAGTTGAAGGGCCAGCACTCCCAGCGTCGCACCAGGATCTAGCACGTCGTTCACGACCACCCCGTTTACCCAGACCCGGATCCGGTTGCCCTCGCAGCGGAGGGAGATCCGATTCCACTCCGATCGGACGGCAAACTCAGCCTTGTCCTGCCAGCCGTCCAGGATCAACCCACCGGGCAGTCCCTCGCCGTGCAGATTGCCCCAGCCCTTGCCGGTGGCGAAGTCGACCTGGTAGCCGCGCACTCCCCAATCTCCGAATCGCTCGCTACGGAACTGCAGCCCGCTATTTCCGTTGCGGAGCTTGACTTCGAATCTCAACTCGAAGTCCCCGTACTTGCGCCGCGAGACTAGGAACGAGTTCTCGCGCAACGGGCGCCCGTCCGAGGATCCAAGGATGACTCCTCGCTGCACGCTCCAGACAGCGGGATCGCCGTCCCAATCCCGTAGGTCCTTGCCGTTGAAGAGCGATTTGTATCCGAGCTGGGCTTCTTCAAGCGTCAGCGAACCCAGATTGGGGTCGGCGGCCGCCACGCCTCCCACCAGTGCCAAGGGCAGAATGATCCAGGCCCACACCACATGCTTTTCTCGCGGGCTCATTGGGGGTCACGCAGCATGCGCTGCCAGCGCCTCGGTCTGCTGAGCCGCGGTCAGTGGCTCGATCAATATGTCGAGATCACCGTCAAGCACCTGGGTGAGCTGGTGCACCTTGAGCCCGATCCGATGGTCGGTGACCCGCATCTCCGGAAAGTTGTACGTGCGGATCTTCTCCGAGCGGTCTCCGGTACGGACCATGGCCCGACGCTTCTGGGCCTGTTCCGCGTGCTGCCTTTCGCGTTCGATCTCATAGAGGCGCGACCGCAGCACTTGCAGCGCCTTCTTACGGTTCTTGATCTGTGACTTTTCATCCTGGCAGGTCACCACTAGGCCGGTCGGGAGGTGAGTGATCCGAACTGCGGAGTACGTAGTGTTGACAGATTGTCCACCCGGTCCCGAAGAGCAGTACGTGTCGATCCGAATCTCGCTCTCGTCGATCGCGATGTCCACTTCATCGGCCTGTGGTAGGACAGCGACGGTTACAGCGGATGTGTGGACCCTGCCCTGCGATTCCGTCTTGGGAACTCGTTGGACGCGATGGACGCCGCTCTCGAACTTGAGCTTGGAGTACACCCGGCGCCCCGTGACAAGCGCGATTAATTCCTTGATGCCACCTTTCTCAGAGTCGTTGCGTGAAGTAACTTCGATCGTCCAGGACTGCATTTCCGCATACTTGCAGTACATCCGATAGATTTCGTGCGCGAACAGCGTGGCCTCGTCTCCACCGGTGCCTGCACGAATCTCAAGCACCGCCCCTTTCTCGTCGGCGGGGTCGACGGGAAGTAGCAAACCGCGGATTTCCTTCGCCAACAGCCCCTGTGTCACTTGCAGGGAGTTGAGTTCCTCCGCGGCCATCTGGGCGATCTCAGGATCGGGCTCGTCGAGCATCGAACGCGTCGCCTCAATTTGTCGCTCCAAGTCTTTCCAGAAACGGTACTTCTCGACGATACTCGCGATCTCGGAGTGCTGTCTTGCGCACCGTTGGTAGGCCCGTTGGTCAGCCAATAGACTCGGGTCAGAGAGTTCTTCTGACAGCTTGTCGAACCGCGCCTCGATTTCCTTGATGTTCCGTATCCACTCCATGACCCCCTCCGTCCGATCTAGCCGTCTTGGCCGACGTCAGCTCGCGGAGTCTCAGAGCCGCTCCGCAAACGGCGCGTCGGAGAGTCGCTAAGCGACAACAGGTTGACCGCCAGAGTGCTCTTCGTACTCCAGAGCCTTGCGCAGCGCGACGATCGAGACTTCGATCTGGCTGTTGTCCGGGGGCTGCGTCGTGACTCGTTGCAACCAAAGGCCGGGCCGCACGAAGAGCGCGAACACACTCTCCTGGCGCTTGGCCGCGAATCGGATGATTTCGTAGCTGACGCCTGCGATCAATGGCAGCAGAGCCAAGCGGGCCGCGAACGAGGCAAGAAAGCCCTCGAACGGCACCAGGGCGTAAATGGCGATCGCAACGACCATCACAACCATCTGAAAACTGGTCCCGCAACGCGGGTGCCAAGTTACGAAGCTCTGGGCGTTCTCCACGCTCAGGTCCTTCTGGGACTCGTAATTGAAGACTACCTTGTGTTCCGCGCCGTGAAACTCAAAGACGCGGCGAATGTCCTTCAGCCGGGAGATTGCGAACAAGAAGGCAAGGAAAATCGAGAGCCGGATCGCGCCCTCCACGACGCTGAAGCCAACCTGGTTGTCAAGCGCGGGCTGCAACTGCTGCAATTGCTGCGTGGCGAGCAGCGGCAGGAACTTGTACATGACGATGAAGAAGCCGATCGAGATGGCAATATTGAGCCACACCATCCAAGACGGCAATTCCGACTTCTCCTCTGCGTTGGCTTCGGCGTCGGACTCAAGGGCCTGTTCGGTTGAGTAGTTCAAGGCTCTCATGCCGAGTGCCATCGACTGGCCTATCACCCCGCAGCCCCGGATGACCGGAAGGGCCCAGAACTTGCTCTTCGCCGAGAGCTTCGGGGCGCACTTCTCCTGGGTGACGATCTCACCGTCCGACCTGCGCACTGCAACGCAGTACGACTGAGGCGTGCGCATCATGACGCCTTCCATCACCGCCTGGCCGCCGATCAAGGGGTCGTCCCCGGTCTCGAGAGCAGGCAGGATCTGGCTGTGAGCCCATAGCTTCGCGAATTGGCGTAATCGTCGCATATCGATTCACATCGGGCCCGGCTCGAGAAGGGTTCCCAATGCTTAGGATACACTGGCCTCATGGCCGGGCGGATCCGGGAGGGCTTGAAGTCAGCGCTGCTTTGGAGGTACCGTCGCGGATCGTGGCAATACGACGTGATCGTAGCCCTGATCCTCGCTTTTATTTTCTTGAGCCCGAAGGCCTTCTTCAATGATCAGCCGAGCAGTGGGGTGCTTCACGAAGTCGACGCTCCCGGAGAGGGCACCCGGGTCTTTTGGATCGAGCCGGAGCTGCTCAAAGGGGAACCCATCGATGCGTCGACGGAGCGCCTACAGGATCTGCTGAGAGACCGGAGCGGCGAGATCCTAGACATCGTTCGAACTGAAACCGCGATGGACGAGAGCGGGAATATCCGGGCCTATCTGGTCTACGCGAGCAACTAACCTTCAGGAGATCAAGACCCTGCAGTGCCTAGCACGACAAGCATCAGACGCGGAAACCGGAATCCGGGCTTGGCCGTCTTGTATAGGGTGAGCTTGCGTATCCTCTCTGTCGCATTGCTTGGAGCCACCCTGCACGGGGCACCGGACCTGACCACGGTTCTCGAAAGCATGGATGCCGCCGCCTCGGAGTGGAATGGCATGCGGGCTCGAGTCGAGACGGTTAGCTACATGGCCCTGGTGGATGACAGGAGAGTGGAGTCGGGTCGAATCGCCGTGCGTCGGTCGGGGCCCAGCGGCGTTGACCTGCTGCTTTCATACCAAGATCCGTACGAATACTACATCGCCATTCGGGGCACGAAGGTGGAGAGGTACAAGCCCAAGACCAAGACCGTCGAGGAATTCAATCTAAGCGCATCGAAGGACAAGCTGGAAAAGCTGGAAAACGCATTTCTGCTTGGTTTCGGCACGGCCGGCAGCTATCTGGGCGAGCATTACGAGATCAGCATGGAGTCGTCCGAACCGCTAGACGACCATCCTGTGGTCAAGCTCGGCCTGCAGCCACGGGATCCAGGTGCCGCGACCAACAACCGCCCGCTGGAGATGTGGATCTCTACCAAGACCTGGCAGCCCGTCAAGCTGAAGATCTATCACGCAATTCCCGGAGACTACCAGCTCAAGTTGTACTCAGAAATCGAAATCAATCCGGTATTTAGAGAGAATGAATTCAAGTTGAACCTGAAGCGTGGGACGAACCGAGTGCGTCCCCAGTTATGATCTGTCGGCCATCTTGCTTCGTTAGCGTCGGATCGTGAGGACGGCTTTGGCCGGGTCGGCGATGTACGGGGTAGTGCCCTCGTCGGAAAGCACCGACTCTGCCTTGATTTCTATTTCGAAGTCACCTTCCGGTGCATCGGGGCCGGCGGTGCAGACCAGTTCGTAGCGTACTTGCTCGTCCTTCAGTTCGGCCGGCTTGCACTTCACGCCCGATGGCAAGCCCAGCGCGCTGACATCAACTGGGCGCCGGAACTCGCTGTCGCGCCAGATCTTGCCTTCCCAGCGTCGCTCGCTACCAGCTTCGAGTACGAGTGGTTCGGTGGGGGCTGCCAGCGTGTAACCGTCGACCACGTCGACTTCGAGCGATTTCGAAAACAGCCGATGGTCCCTCCCACCGCCCGTAACCACGGCGGACAGATTGAAGTTCACCATTCCGAGCGAAGTGCGCTCGTGAGTGAACATCAGGAACTCTCCTGAATTCTTGGCATCCTTGTCGCCGATTTTCCTGATTCGCAAGGTGCCGAAGTTGCGCGGGATCACGACCTTTTGCTTGAGCCTCGCTTCGGGCCTCCGTGCCGTATGCGTCCATTTCACGCGCAGGCCCTGACCACCGCGAACAACCCGCGATTGAAGCGGAGTCTCAAACGCGAGGAATGCCGGTTGTTCCGGGGTGATGCGTGCCGGCAGGTCCTGGCCGAGCCATTCGGCTGTCACTGCGCTTGGCTGCGCGCCCTTGACGGCCACCCGGATCCCGGGTGTGGTGGCCCGACGGTCCAGATGCTCCTGACCCTCTTCAGTCGCTCGCCCGCGAACGATGAGGTTCAACCGACGCAATTCGGCGTTCTCGCGTGCTGTCACCGTGAGCCGGCCGAACTCGAATCTCGGCTTCGTGTTTCCCAATGTCGAGGTCGGAGCGATCTGGCCGCCCGAGATTTCGATGTCTTCGGGTGCGTCCTCCAAGTAGAGTTGGATAGGGCCATAGTAGCCGCGCCTCTCGGCCACCACCGTCAGAACGGTCGAGCCGTTCTGGGGGATGTTCAGTTCCGGGTTGACCAAGCTGAGCAAGAAATCCGGCCCCTGCCTGCGGGCCACAAGCCGGTACGAATACTCGGTGCCGCCCCGTCCAAGGAGGTCCTCGACTGACAAGGTGATCTCGCTCGCGTCTGGGGGAATGGTCAGGTTCACAAACGGATATGTCGCAGTTTGCCCCGTAGTACTGATCACGTAGGGGTTCGGATCGCCCGCGTGCTTGCCGGCAACCGCCAAGGTGTCATCTCCGCTTGAAATTGTCATCACGCCGTATAGCGAGGAGCCCGGAAGTTCTCCGGAACGCAGCTCAAAGGCCCATTGCTCCCCGCCCTGGACGGCGAGCCTGTACTGGTCGATTTCCCCTTGATTTGCGATGCGGCCGTTTACGACAAGGCCATCCGTGACGATGCCGTCGGTGTCCGCTTCGAGGGCTTCTTCATCGTCGCTCAGCAGAAACGGAAGCGAGGAGGGGGTGCCGGGCACTCGAATCCAAGCCTCGTCGGCGTAGCCGGAACGCCTCCCAGCCTGAACGTCTGATTGAAGGGGCGCAGGCAGGTTGCCACCAAAGAACTCCGCTCGTACCTTCGCTCCCCGGGTCCAACCCAGAGGGAAAATACTTGCCGCAAACCTGTAGTCCCCGACCGTAAGCCGATAGAAGTCCTGGGTTTGCTCGCTGAACCGCTCGTCTCGCACTGAAATGAAGTACTCCCCATCGGCCGGAACCTCAACGGAAAGCCGCGAATCAAGTCCCAAGCCGGGAGCGTCGCCGTTGCGGGCAAGCACCCTTCCCTCTCCGTCACGCAGTTCCAGGTTCGGATCGATCGCGGAACCGATCCGGCGGGCCGCCACCTCCACGACCAGGTTCTGGCCAGCCTTGGCTGCAATGCTGTAAACATCTCGATCAGGCCCTTGGAGTCGGCCCTCGACCGTAACGGGCGCCTCAATCGCCTGGGCCGTTTCCTGGAAGTCGTTTGCCATTTGCTCCCCTTCCGGATCCGGTTCCGATTCGCGCTCCACGGTCTGCGGAAACTCTCCGACCGTAAACAGCAACGCGTTTGACAGCCCTTCGGCTGTCTCAATCCGAAGAGGATAGATGCCCGGGATGGCGTCAGCACCAAGTTCGATGAGGTAGACAAGTTCACTTGGAGGAGTCTGTGCACTTGCCATCGACCCGGTCAATGGAGTCGCTGCAAAGCCCGCGTTGCTGATTATGTGCGGTGTCGGGCCGAGCCGTTTGCCTGTAAGCACGAGCCGGGCGGCCCTGCCAGCCTCGGCTCCCCGGGGTTGCATTCGCTCTAGGACCGGCTGAGCGCACAGCGGTGCGCAGATTGATAGAAGGCCGAATAATCGACTCAGGCTGGCGTGGGTCATGCGGGTTTCCGATATTGCTCTAAGCGGTCTGTTTCATGGGGGCGTCGCCTTAAGAATGGCGACTCGCCCTCTCGAACTCGTAGGCCAGCCCGTTCAGCCGATCCGTGCCTCCAAGTGCCCATGCGCTGCTACAAGCCATCGTCGCGCAGGAAACCAAACTGAACCGGCAAATTATGCTGGTCTTCAGGCGCGGGAAAGAACCAGGCATTCCCGACGCATGATGTGCCGGACCTCGGCAACGGTGTAGACTCTACTTCAATTTAGAGATTTCATGGTGGATTCGCAACGGAAACCTACAAGGAAATCTTCACCGAACTGTCCTGAACATGGATTAGGGTTGGCAAGATCGACCGCTGCCTGGAAGCGTTGGGCGCCGAACGGCAAGAGTTAACCTAAAGTTAACGTCCGTCTGGGATTGGCCGTGATAATCTGAGCGATAGGATTGAACTGGTCGGTGATGAGTCCCGCGTGCTTCTTGGTTCCGCGGTTCGAATGACATTCACCCGGCATCAGGCACGAGGAATCACTATGTTCGTCAAGAATCAATTGCCCAGTCTTGCGATAGTGCTGGCATTCTCGTTGCAGCCGCTGGGAGCGCAGCTAGGGCAGCAAGGCCGATCCCGCGATCTCGGAGACGTGGCTCCTCCCGCGCCCGAAGCAACGGCGTATCTTTCGGGAGTCGTTCGCATGGACGACGACAGCACTGTTCCAAAAGAAACTGTCGCCGAACTGGTATGTGGTGGGTTTCCAAGCGCCACAGACCCGGTCTCGCCTAAAGGGGAATTCGACATCGAGCTCTCGGGATCAGGCAGAGGGGCAGTCGACGCAACGCGAGGCGCCATCGAGGCCCTCAACGTGCCCCAGGCCAACCACCTCGGTGTGGTCGATTTGGCCAATTGCGTAGTGCGAGCTGACTTGGCGGGGTACAAGTCAACACAAATCCAGCTCTCCAGGCGTTCAATGTTCGACAGTCCGGACATCGGCGAGGTGGTGCTTTCGCGACTCGAGGGAGTTCGCGGGCATGCGCTAAGCCCCACCATTGCGACGGCCCCGAAGAAAGCCGTGCAGTCGTACGAATGGGCCGTCAAGGAAGGGCAGAAGCCCCGCTCTGACCTCCAACGGATGGCCGCCCGGCTTGAATCAGCTGTATCGGAAGACCCCGGATTCGCGGCTGCGTGGGACCTGTTGGGCCAGATTAGGAAAGCACTCAACCTGAACCAGGAGGCGATTGAGGCTTTCAAGCAGGCGGTATCTGGTGATCCGGAATTCTATCCCGTGTACGAACGGCTAGTGCCGTTGCTTGCCAGATCCAACGACATGCCGGGAGCAATTCAATTTGGAGAGAAGGCACTTGAACTCAACCCTCACCTAGATGAGGTTCGATTCTTCGTTTCCGGTGCTTACCTGCGGAGCGGAGACAACGCGGCGTGCATCGAAAACGCGCTTACTATGGTCGAGACTGAAGCCGTGGCGAACTATCCTCAGGCGTATCAATTCTTGGGGTCGGCGTATGCGAATTCCGGAGATTTCGCGTCATCGGCAAAGTACTTCCGCCTGTTTCTCAGTGTCAGCCCGAACGCAACCGCTGCGAATCCTATCCAGGAACAACTCGATGAGTGGGTGAGATTGGGCGTGATTCCTCCCGAGAGTGAAACGCCCTGATGGAATTCGGCCGGGGTTTCGCGTCAAGGTAGCCCGGCGGCGCGAGCCAATGCGGTGGTCCTTCATTTGCGGAGCCTGCGCCATCTGCGTGACAGGGCTACGGCGCAATATCAGCTAGCACTATCGCAAGCGCGCGGAGCCACCTCTCTTGGCCCGCGCCCCGAGGCGCACTGCGACCAGGGAATCGGTACATCGAGTCCAGTGCCGGAATCCGCGTTCTAGCGATTTCCCCTAACACTGAACGGAAAACGGACGGAGAACAATGACTTGCTCAGGCCGTGGCCGCTTCTAGATATGCTAGGTGCGATGAGATTCTTGGTCGCTTGCCTGTGCTTCGCTCTGGTCCCTGCCACTCGGGCCACGGAACCGGACTGGCCAGCGGCGAAACAGGAAGCTCTCGAGATCCTGGTTGACCTGGTCAGGCTCGACACCTCCCAGCCGGAGGGGAACGAGATCCGAGCGGCACGCTACCTCAAAGAGCACCTCGACGCGGAAGGGATCCGGGCAGAGATCTTCGAATCGGAACCCGGGCGGGCAAGTCTCGTCGCGCGCGTGAAAGGCAACGGGACCAAGCGCCCCCTGCTCTTGCTGGGACATCTTGATGTCGTAGCCGTAGAGCGGGACGAGTGGTCGTTCGACCCGTTCAGCGGCGAAATCAAGGATGGCATTTTGTACGCGCGGGGGGCGTCAGATGACAAGGGGGTCGTAGCGGGATCGTTCCAGGTCTTGCTGGAACTGCATCGAAACCGGACTCCCCTGGATCGAGATGTCATCTTCCTGGGTGTCGCCGACGAGGAGGCCGGGGGAGTGCTGGGAATCACGTACCTCCTCGACAAGCACCGAGAGGCCATCGATGCCGAATTCGCGATTAACGAAGCGGGGAAGGGAGTATTCGAAAGAAACTTGCAATACACGCGATTCGAGATCCAGACGGCGGAGAAGACGCCCCGGAGAATCAACCTCAAGGCTTCCGGAACATCCGGTCACGGATCCATACCCCTCAAGGACAACCCCGTGGGTGTGCTCGCCCGCGCAGTCGGTCGGCTCTTCGACCACGAGATGCCTCCGCGCCTCAACGAGACAACGCGCGAGTACTTCAAGCGATTGGCCGAGACGTCCGAACCGGAACGGGCCGCCGTCTTTGCGGCGATTCTGAGCGAGAACCCCACGGAAGAGGACTACGAGCGTCTGCGGGACCTGTCACCTGTATATCACTCGATGGTGCGGACATCGATCGTGCCAACAATCCTTCAGGGGGGCTACCTGAAAAACGTGATCCCGTCGGAAGCGCGAGCGACCGTGGACATCCGAGCCTTGCCTGATGAAGACCCCGAGCGACTGTTTTCGCTCCTGAAACAGATCATGAACGAATCCGCCGTCGATCTTGTGCCGCATCCGCAGACGCGGCCTTCACACGAGCCCTCCGGGCTGGACAGCGAGGCATTCCAAGCATTCGAGGCGGTATTCGAGCGGCTGTATCCCGGGACTCCCGTGCTGCCGACGATGTCTACGGGCGCAACCGACTCGGCCCAGTTGCGTGACGCCGGAATCCTTACCTACGGATTCGGGCCGGCAAGGCCCGAGTGGGACCTGTCCAGCGGCATTCACGGCAAGGATGAATACCTGTATGTAACTCCGTTCCAGGATTACGTCGAGATTCTCTGGAACGTGGTGCTCGAGATCGCCGGCAGCAAGTAATCGACCTGCTCCAGCCTGGCGTCTTCTGCAACGCTATTGCTCCGAGTTCGCGTTTTCGCGAACGAGTTCGGCCAGCGACCGGATGAATGTGAGGCTGTCGTTCAAGCCGGGCATTATTGCAAAGCTGCGGACTCCCCACTCCGCTGCGTGCTGGCGCGCTTCGATGTCTATTTCGGACAGGGTCTCCAAGTGGTCCGACACGAATGAAATCGGGACAACCAGGACGGACTCCGTTCCAGACTCGCCAAGTCGTCGAAGGGTATCCGTCAGGCTAGGCTTTAGCCAGCGCTGAGGGCCGACGCGACTCTGGTAACAGAGCGTGTGCGGCTCGCCAGACCGGCAGCGAGCGACAACCAGGCGCACCGTCTCCTCGATTTGCCTTTGGTATGGGTCGCCACGATTAATGAAGCTTTCAGGCAAGCCATGCGCGCTGAAGACGAGATGAGCCGGAGCGCTTGGGGGGAGTCTAGACCTTGCTTCCTCGATTCGTTCGACGATGGCTTGAACAAAGAGCGGTGACGAGTAGTAGCAATCGATTGACTGAGTTGGAAGGCGGAGCCCGCTCGCCCGCCAGTGGCGGTTCCACTCGTTGATCGAACTCCCGGTCGTGGCGGCGCAGTATTGAGGGAACAGCGGAAGAAGTAGGATCCGGTCGCAACCGGACTCGCGAATCGCCGCGATCGCATCTTGCGCGGTATTCCGTCCGTATCGCATCGATACGAAGACCCGGCTGGGCAATCCGGGATTCAACTCGTCTTCCAGCAACTTCGCTTGCTGGCGAGTGAAATCCCCGATCGGTGACTTGCCCCCGATCGAGGCGTACAGCGACCGGACCGAGGACGCGCGTCGGAGCGAGGCGCGTCGGGCAATCCATTTGCGCAGCCAATCGGGAATCGGCAGGTCGAAGAGATCTCGGTCCCGGAACATGTCTTCCAGGAACGGCTGGACGTCGTCAAGTGACTCGGGACCACCGAGTTGCAACAGCACAATTCCCAGTCTGCGAGGGTTGCCCTGCGATTCCATGGCACTCACGCTTCCATTGCTGCTTGCTGGTCGCAGTACCCTCAGAGTCCGAAGCTTGGCACCTGATGCGATTTCTGGCTGCTCTCGATCAGTGACAGGGAAGCTGGAGTCCGTGCTCTACGCCTCCCTCCGACGCCTGAATCAGAGGCCTTGTTTCTCCGAGCCGGGGCCGATGGTTAGATTTCGGTCAGGTGCTCCAGTGCACCCGTTGCGTCTCCTAGCGATTCCGTCTGCACACCAATGCGGTCCAAGAGTGAGAGGAAGAGATTGTTCATGGGGGTTTCAGGTTGATAGCGGACGTGGCGACCGGGGTGGAGCGTACCGGCTCCCCGGCCGGCGAGGACCACCGGAAGGTCGTGATGCGTGTGACGGTTTCCGTCTCCGATGCCGGAACCGTACACGACCATCATGTTGTCGAGCAGCCGGCCCTCCCCGTCCCGGATCGCCGCGAGCTTGTCCACAAAGTAAGCGAACTGCTCTACATGGTGCCGGTTGACCTTGGTGATGTCCTCGATCTTGTCAGGGTCGCCGCGGTGGTGGGTCATTCCGTGGTGGGCGCGGTCTACCTCGATGTCGGGATATGTCAGATTGCTGCCTTCTCGACCCATCATGAACGTGGCCACCCGAGTCATGTCCGTCTGGAACGCAAGCGTCATCAGGTCAAACATGAGCCGTGCGTGGGCGCTGTAGTTGGCCGGGATTCCTTGGGGCCTCGCCATTTCAGGTGCTGGTGGGGCCTGCTCGTGCGAGGACAAAGACACTCGTTTCTCCACGTCCCGCACGCTCGTGAGGTACTCGTCTAGCTTCTGCTGGTCTGTCGGGCCCAGAGTCCTACGCAGGCGCGCAGCATCGGCAATCACATGGTCCAGGACGCTCGCGTCCCTGGACCGGCGTCTTGCGCGCTCGGCGTGATCGAGAGGCGCATCGGTGTCGCCAAACATCCGGTCAAAGACCTCGCTGGGGTCGATCTCTGGGGGATTCGGAGTCTTCTCCCCGCGCCACGAAACGCTGTTTGAATACGCACAGCTGTACCCGGAATCGCAGTTTCCGGCCAGCCGGCCGGGTTCGATTCCCAGTTCCATGGACGGAAACCGTGTTGCATTGCCGATCGCCTTGGCCGCGACCTGATCCACCGAGATCCCGAGTTTGATGTCGGCTCCAGCGGTCTTTTTCGGGTGGATGCCTGTGAGGAAACTCGAAGCGGCCCTCGCGTGATCGCCGGCCCCGTCGCCGAGTGCCCGGCCGGTGTTGTGAGTCAGGCCCGAAAGCACGAGCAAGTCATTACGATGGGCTTCAAGGGGCTCTAGAATACGGGTGAATTCGAATTCCGAGCCCAGCGTACCGGGAGTCCAGGCTTCCTGGATCACTCCATTTGGAATATAGATGAATGCCAAGCGTCGGGGAGCTTCGCCCTTCAATCGCCGCGAGGCCGCGAACGCCGGGACCATCGCCTCTAGCAATGGAAGTGCGATTCCAGCTCCGGCTCCCCGAAGGAGCGTTCGACGATCCAAGTGGGCTCCGAACACCATGCCAACCTTGCGCCTACAAGTTACCATACGAACCGAGTGCTTTTCCGATTGAACGCAGTCGGCAAGACTGATCCTGCAATCTCGAGTGCGTCTGGATGATCGGGCTAAGGGAGTGTGCGGCAGACCAAGAATAGCAACCGGTTGAGGATTACTGAGTGGATTCTGCAGGGGTATTTCCTCTACACGAGCGTATTAGCCTTGGTCCTGCCTCTGTCGATTGAAATCCGTGCCCGGACGGTGTGCGTCAACCTGCTGGCGACCGCGGCTCTTCACTGTCTCGCGAGATGGCCCGTTGGCCGGGTTTCGCTGGTGTTGCGCAACGTGCTGCCTATGGGCGCAGTCCTGCTCTGCTACCAGCAGATGGGATGGTTCGCACAGCCGCAGACCGGGCTCGAGCTAGAACTCGCATGGGTGCACTGGGACCGGTTGCTGCTTGATGAGTACGCACTGCAGAGTGCGATCGAGGTCCTCGGGCCTGTGTTGCCTGGGTTGCTTGAATTCCTTTACCTGCTGACGTACGCGATGGCGCCGATTGGCTTGGCAATCCTGACGGCGTGCGGTCGGTTGGATCGAGCGGACCAGTACTTTGCGTTGTACGTGGCATCTGGAGTCGCGGCCTACGCCTTGTTTCCGTATTTTCCATCCGAGCCTCCGAGAACAGTGTTTCCCGGCGAATTGAGCAGCAACTACGACACGGTGTTTCGGCAGTTCAATTGGTGGATCCTCGGAGGTGCCGGCATTCACACCAGCGTGTTCCCGAGCGGGCATGTTTCCACGGCGTTCGGATGCGCCTTCGGATTGATGTACGCAATGCCTGATCGTAGGCGGCACGGATTGGTGATGATGCTGGCAGCGTCTGGCATTGCGGTAGCCACGGTCTACGGTCGCTACCACTACGCTGTCGATGCGCTTGCGGGAATCGTCGCGAGCGTTCTTGCGACCGTCACTTGCATTTGTATCTTCCGCTTGCGAACCCGGGTGTGAAGGTTGTTGCGCGATGCCTGGATCACCTCGGGAGCGTGAGCGGATGACCAGATTTGCCGGGCTACCATGTTGAAGAATGGCCCTCAGCACTTCCGTTCTTGACTGCGACGCTGTTGCACTCGCTGACCTCGTTCGCAAGCGGGAACTCCAACCTCTCGAACTCGTCGATGCATCCATCGCTGCGATCGAAAGCGTTGGGGCCGACCTGAACGCCGTCAACACGCCGATGTTCGAGTTGGCACGGCGGGAGGCTGAGGCTGCTAGCGCCGACGCCCCATTTGTCGGAGTGCCGTATCTCTTGAAGGACATCCGGGTCCGCTACGCCGGGGTCCCGACGTCGGATGGCAGCGCGCTGCTGCGTGACCGGCCCGCGGAATTCGACAGTGAGATCGTACGCCGGTACAAGCGGGCAGGCCTGATCTGTCTCGGCAAGACCAACGCACCGGAATTCGGCTTGACGGCCACGACTGAGCCACGCGCCTTCGGACCGACACGGAATCCATGGGACCTCGGGCGCACACCCGGCGGTTCGAGCGGCGGAGCCGCTGCGGCTGTGGCCGCTCGCCTCGTGCCGTTGGCGCACGGCAGCGATGGCGGAGGTTCGATTCGCATCCCAGCCTCATGCTGCGGAGTTGTCGGACTGAAGCCCACGCGAGGGCGCAATCCGCTGGGCCCTGACTACGGAGACCTGATGGGCGGCCTTGTGGTAGAGCACGCCTTGACGGTGAGCGTGCGGGACTGCGCCGCGCTGCTGGACGCCACGGCTGGCCCTGACCTTGGGGATCCTTACTGGGCTCCTCCGCCGACGAGACCGTTCTTGCAAGAGGTCGGCTCCCCGCCGGGGGCGTTGCGGATCGCAGTTTCGACGCAGGGGCATGTCGGATCGGCTGCCGCTCCTGAGTGCGTTCAGGCAGTCGCGTCCGCGACCAGTTTGCTCGAGTCCCTGGGGCATCACGTTGAAGAAGCCGAGCCGGACTACGACGTTGCAGCATTTCGCAGGGCGTTCACCGCGATTTGGTTTTCGAACCTCGCGGCGACGTTGGCGGGCCACGTCCAGGACTTTGGCAGCGAAGCAGTGACGTCCGCGTGCGAACCCGCTACTCTCATCTACGGAGTGCGCGGGAAGCACATCAGTGGGGCCGAGTACGTCGGGGCGGTGACCGTACTGCAGAAAATCGCTCGAACGGTTGCTCGATTCTTCCAGCGTTTCGACCTGTGGCTCACGCCGACAGTAGCGACACCTCCGCCTCCGCTCGGCTTCCTCCATCCGGGGCCCGTCGACTCGGATGTTCGGCCGTTCGCAAGACGGGTGAAGGAGTTCGCGCCGTATACGCCACTAGCCAACGCGACTGGCCAGCCAGCCATTTCTCTACCACTCCACTGGACCGACGAAGAACTGCCGGTAGGCGTACACTTCACCGCTCGATTCGGAGGCGAAGTCACGCTGCTCCGCTTGGCGGCCCAATTGGAAGAGGCGCGGCCATGGCGGGGCCGCCGTCCGCCGGTCTGCGCGGCGTGATTCCCATGCCACTAGACCGGGTCGCTGCGCCGGGTAGTCGGCTGGCATCCGCCAGCGGCGCTTTCTCAGACGGCACCGTCCGTGTATCGCACCAGTCGTTGCGCAAGGGCCGGAGCCAACTCCGCAACCAATTCGACGGCAGTGGGCTCGTCTTGTCGCTCGAGGACACGGGCTTGCTCGTACAGCAGCGCGAGCGCGCCGCCGTCGTCGTAGGGCACCTTGAACCGCATCCGCACGACTGATTCCCGGGAGAGCAGTTGCTCGATTGCCTTGAGCAGGTCTTCGATTCCTTCGCCGGTTTTCGCCGAGACGCTCACGACTTCCGCGGCCGAGCCCCGGAAGCGTTCGCGCTCCACTTCTTGGGCGCTCGCGCCAGGCTGGAGAAGGTCACACTTGTTGAGCACCAGCAATTGCGGTTTGCCCAGCGCCCCGAGTTCCTCAAGCACCCGGTCGACCTCTTGTCTTTGCAAGCTCCTACGGTCGGCCGTGATGTCAACGACGTGAAGAATCATCTCGGCTTCGGTGACTTCTTCGAGGGTCGCCCGGAATGCTTCGATCAGCGTTGGCGGCAGGCTCCGAATAAACCCTACGGTGTCTGAGAGAAGCGCCAACCGGGCGGAGGGCAGGTGAAGCCTTCGCAGCGTCGGATCGAGAGTGGCGAACATTCGTTGATCAGCCAAGACCTGCGCATTAGTCAGCGTGTTGAATAGCGTCGACTTGCCAGCATTTGTGTAGCCGCAAAGGGCAATCGTAGGCACAGGAACCGCTGTTCGCCTAGCTCGTTGCAGGCGTCGGTTTGAACGCACCTTCTTCAGTGCGGACTTCAACTTGGCGATGCGCGCTCGAATCCTGCGGCGGTCCGTTTCCAGCTTGGTCTCGCCCGGTCCTCGCGTGCCGATACCACCTCCAAGCCGCGACATCGTCGCGCCTCGTCCCCCAAGGCGTGGAAGCATGTAGTCGAGCTGAGCGAGTTCAACCTGCAAGCGGCCCACACGAGAGCGCGCGTGCTTGGCGAAGATATCCAGGATCAGCTGCGTGCGGTCAAGCACCGGGCGTTGCAGTGCACGTTCCAGATTGCGGTGCTGAGACGGTGTCAGGTCGTGGTCAAACAGCACGAAGTCGCAGTCCTGCTCGGATGCCCACACCTGGATTTCTGCGATCTTGCCAACTCCCAGGAGAGTTGAGGGGGAAGGACGCGCTCGAGCCTGCACGATATGACCGAGTACTTCCGCCCCGGCGCTGTCCGCGAGTTCCGCGAGTTCCGCGATGGACTCCTCTGCCGTGAGCCTGTCGGAAGGAACGATTGTTCCAACTCGCGGCGACCGCAAGTCCAGACCTGCCAGAACGCAACGTTCGGGCGGCTCCTCGGAAGGGGCCGCGCCTCGGACCTGATCTGATCTCCGAACGGTATGTGCCGGCCTTGGTTTCACGCGCGAATTGGCTTATGCGGGAATCTGCGAGTCGAACTCAGCGCAACCCGAAAATCGCCCTCGAACACAGCCTAACAGGGATTCCGGTTGCGAATGGCAGATGGACGTCTGGCAAAGTCTGCAAGGGATTCGATTGAGCTTGGGTTTCCCCCTGGACGTCCGATTATGGGTCTGTTTCGTGCTTCACGATTGCTCCAGCGTCTGAGCGGCAAGTGCATGCTCGTCGCGCGCCGTGGGGCAGGTGGGCAAGGTCACGACTTGGAAGACTAGACCTGGGGGGCCGAGACACGTCTCTTATTGGCCTACTGCCAGCATCACCCAACCCCCCGCGACCACAACCGAGACGGTCGATGCGATGCCAGTGATCCAGGCTGCCCGTTGGAAGTCCAGTGCAGAGCCAGCGGGAGGGTCACCGGGGCGGCCGAGCCACGTCTCAGTTACCGGCTTGCCCTGCGCCCAAATCGGACCGATCAGCCGTCGCTGAATGGCACCAGCCATGGCAGCTTCGCTCCATCCGGCGTTTGGACCCGGCACAATCGAGTGCTGCCGCCAGGCGACGCTGCATGCTGTGGTCGCCGAACACCCTGGAACGAGCAGCGCCCCGAAAGCGATCAGCAACCACGCCAACCGAGCCGGACCCCAATTTAGATGATCGTCCAATCGAGCCCCACACCAGCCGAACTGGATGTAGCGCTCCGTCTTGTAGCCGATCATGGAGTCCATCGTACTGACTACCTTGAACAGTACGATGCCCGGTAACCCCGCCACTGCGTACCACAGTACTGGCGTAATGAAGCTGTCGACCAGGTTTTCAGCCAGGCTCTCAATCGCGGCGCGTCGGCAGCCGTCGCCGTCAATCTGGGCCGTATCGCGGCCGACGAGCTTCGCTAGCGCGGCTCTGGCCTCGATGACGCTGCCTGCCTTCACGGAGGTATCCACTGCCTTGCAGTGTTTGAACAGGTCCCTGATCGCGACAAGGCTGTAAACCGCGAATAGATGGAAGGCCGAAGCGGCCAGTGGATGCGCCGACGCCAATGACACCAGCAATGCCGCGGAGCCACCGACCCACAAAACGGCGAGAACGGCGAACAACAAGCAGCCGCCTATTCGGCCACTTGCACCGATCGCGCGGAGCTTGGCTTCGAACCAAACGAGTGATCGGCCCATCAAACGAACTGGGTGTAGCGAATAGACAGGATCACCGACGATGGCATCGATCGCGACTGCGGCTAGTAGAATGTCAGTCTGGGGAATCAGGCTGCTCAGGTCCACTTTGCCCCCCAACCGAGGGCGATCGCCTTCAGGACGAGTTCGACATGGTCGACGTCAGGCGGCAGGGTCAACCCGCCGTAGAACGCCTGCCAGTCTTGTGGCTTAGCGGCTAGCGCTGAGGCTAGGCAAGCGGCTTGCTGCCGCAGCGTCGTGGTGGCCATGCCGCTTGGCACGGTTCCGAACGCGACACGGTCGAGAACGGCGGCAAAGGCGTAGGCTGCCGCCGCGACACCCGGCTCGTAGAATACAGACTTGAGGTTTTTCTGGAGAAGATCGAACTGCTGTTGGGGCAACAGTTGTGCCAACACCTCGAGTGCCCGGGCCTCAGTCAGACCGAAGCGTCCGAGCGCATGGAAGAGGCTGCGTGTGTAGGACGGCTCCAGCCCGTTCTGCCAGCGCAACGCATCCCTGACCGCGTTCTTGACAGAGACCCCAATGATCTCACCAAGCTTGACATGGGGGCTGGTCGAAGTCATTGACATCCGCCGCGAGTCGAGCGGGACCGCGAGGCAAAACTGGTCCGTTCCTGTACCGGTTGCGATGGTCGGGGAATACAAACTCGGAATTGCAAGTTCTGCCAAGGCGGCCGACTTGGCTTCGGTCATCGTGATCACGGCTCGGGCCTGCGCAGCCTGTGTGAGTGGGCAACTGAGCACGAGGATCGTGTTGATCGTGCCTGCATAGGGCGAGACGCTCTGCCAACCTCGGTCAGTCTCGTTCCACTGCGCGGGATCGCCTGCGCGCGCAGCGTTTCCCGAGACACCGGCGGTGACGAGGGCATCCGCCCGAAGACCCTCGAATTCCGCCCAGCGATGGCATGCGTAGGCCATGTTGGCGGCAGTGCCCATCAAGGCTGTGTGGTCCGGATCGACGGCAATTGCCCGACAGACTTCGCGGTGGTACTCCACCAGGCCCAGGCTTGCGATCCTGACCTGCCTCTCAGTGTCACCTTGCGCTTCGCAGCTCTGGTGGTTTGCAAGGAATCTGATGTCTTCCCGCTGGCCTCCGCAATGGGCGGAGGTGCTGAGGACACGATGTGGTGCGAGCAGTTCGACCAAGATGTAGCGCCCCATGCGGCGGGCCGAAAAGGCCTCGGTTGAATGCAGGGTGACGCCGGCAAGTGCGGTTGGAGAATTCGTCATGGCGCTCGACCCCTTGATGATGCCCGATGTCGGGTGGCGGTTGGGTCTCAGGCGCTCACGTTGCCGAGTCTGTGTTACAGTGTGAGGGCTTGAGGGAGCCCGCAAGGGCGTAAAAGGGAAGTCCGGTGCAAGTCCGGCACGGTCCCGCCACTGTGAGCGACTAGCTGATCCGAAACGCCACTGAGGCAGCGCCTTGGGAAGGTCGGTTCGGCATCGACGGAAATGCCCGTCGGAAGTCGCAAGTCAGGAGACCTTCCCGAGGGCGTGACAGGCGCATTTTTCCGCGAGGAACGGATGAGCGACTTGGAAATCAACCTTCGAAGCCCGACGCATAGCGAGGAAGCGCTCCAAGCGTTTCGACCTGAATTGCTATCGACACCGTCGGCCACCGACCGATTTTCCCAGCACCTCTCGATCGTTTCTTGATTCTCCTTCGATCCTTGGCTTCGGATGACGGGAGAATGCGCAACGATTTGTGCCCGTGAGACGGGCAGGGAGGCTGTGTGACAAGCATTGCAATTCAGGACATGAACGGGGGCTCCAGCAGTTCGGATGGTGGGGTCCCAGAATCCGGCGTAGAGGCTCGCGACGCATTCCAAACGGCGGCTCTTCAGGTTTGCCGCACTTCGCCGTCCGGTCGATTCCGAGACCGATTGTGCGTCGCGGACCGCCGGCAGGATCTGCGCGGGATGGCGGTGTCGGGTCCTGCTCGAGGAGCGCTGCCCGGAACAAACCGTACCCAAAGAGCGATCCAGGAGCAGCATGCAGTGTCCTCGATCGCCGCAATAGTCATCTTGGCCGTACTGTCGGCCGGACTGCTTGAGGCGCAAAGCCTTAGCGGACGGGTGCTTGATCCGGATGGTGCCGTCGTGGTTGACGCTCGTTTACGGCTCTTCGACCGCAATAGCGGTGAATTGCGCAAGACCCGGAGCGAGAGTGACGGAACCTACGCTTTCCGGAGGATTCCGGAAGGGGACTACATCTTCGAAGGGGAGTCCGAGCCAGCGGCCTTGGCCGGCTCTCGAGAGATCACGATTCGAGGCCCTGAGGTCCAGGACTTGCAATTGATGGTTTCGGGCTCGAATGTCGAAGTGGTCGTAACGGCTTCCAGCACACCGCTAACCCTGCAGGAGGTCGCTAAGGCACTCGATGTTGTGGATTCCGAGCAGATCGCTCTCCGCAACGAATTCTCCCTGGCGGAAGCGATTCGAAGCATTCCGGGTCTCAGAGTGCAGCAGTTGAGAGGGCCCGGAAGTCTTGTAACCGTGCAGACGCGCGGCTTGCGCAATCACGACACTGCAATGCTGATCGATGGCCTCCGGTTCCGCGACGCCGCCGGTCCGAAAGGTGACGCAACGGCTTTCTACTCGACTATGAACCTCGCTAATACCGACCGTGTCGAGTTCTTGCGTGGCTCGGGCTCCTCACTGTATGGCTCGCATGCGATAGGCGGCGTGATGAACGTCAGAACCCACCAAGGCGGAGGACGACCGCACGGCGAGCTCAGGGCGGAAGGCGGTGGTCTGGGCATGCTCCGAGGTGTCGGGCGCGTTGGGGGCGGGCTCTCGGACAATCGTGTCACGTATAGTGGCGGCATCTCGCACGTGAACGTGACACAGGGCTACCGAAAGGCCAGCCCTCACCGCAACACGAGCGCCCGCGGTTTCGTCAAACATTCGTTCTCCCCGGGTATGTCGCTAACTGGAAGGGTCTGGGGGTCTGACGCTTGGCTGGCCTTAACGGAAAGCCCCACATTTACCGAAGCGATCACGGCGAACTTTCCCGTCACCGGCAAAGTGCCGGCACGGGCCCTGCCGGTCACGCAGCTCGTGCTGTTCGAGCAGGGCCTGCCTTTTGAGGCCGGTGATGCAACGTTCATTCCGGCGCAGACCGACCCCGACCAGCGCCAGGTGTCCTCATTTCTTGCCACCGCGATCTCACTGCAGCATCAGTTGACTCCGGAGAGTTCCTATCGGCTGGCGTATCAGTTCGTGGACACCAATCGCTCGTTCCAGGACGGTCCGGCCGGCCCCAGCCTGTATGATCCGGTCTTTGGGAACGAGAGCCGATTTGGAGGGCAGATCCACACGCTTCAAGCGAGGGCCGACCATCGGGCCGGAGCTCGACACCTGGCCAGCCTCGGATACGAGTTCGAAGACGAGAGATACCTCAACTTCAACACCGACCGGAGTCCTGCGCCTGCAGGGAGCCGAATCGAGATCGACCAAGCCAGTCACGCTATCTTCGCCCAGGATCAGATCCGTTTGCTGGAAGGGCGTCTGCATGTATCGCTGTCGGGGCGTGCGCAGTACTTTGATCCGGGTTCGCCGATCTTTTCGGGAACGAAGAGTCCTTACGAAGAGACGCCGTCTGCGTCTCCCGGCAGTGCCTACACAGGCGATCTCTCCGTCGCGTACTTCCTCAAGTCGAGCCAGACAAAGCTGCGAGCCCACGCCGGAAATGCCTTCAGGGCTCCGTCGCTATACGAGCGGTTTGGCGGATCCTTTTCGTCCTATTCGGGGAGTTTCACTTATTGGGGCGATCCCCGCCTTGATCCCGAGAGATCCGTTGCGGTGGACGCGGGCGTGGACCAGTGGCTCCATGGCTCGAAGGTCCGCCTGAGTGGCACGTTCTTCTACACGAACCTTCAGGAGACTGTGATATTCGACTTCGCAAACTTCCCGAGCGACGACATCTTTGGGAGGTTTGGAGGCTACCGCGCTGGCAGCGGGGGTATCGCACGTGGTGTCGAGTTGAGCTCGCAGATCACACCCACGGCGAGCACAAGTGTGCGAGGTGCCTACACGTTCACCAACTCAGATTCCAGGACACCGACGATCGGAACGGATTTCTTTCAGATTCCGGGGTTGTCCGAGCACGTGCTCTCTGCCTCGGCTACCCAGTGGATTCGGCGGCGCTTCAACGTCACCTTTGATCTGTTCGCCGTTAGTGACTTCGTCCAGTCCCCGTTCGGAGCCTTGGGCCGGAAGCTGCAGTTTGCAGGGCCGGTCAAGGCGGACATCGTTTTTCGCTACGACTTCCCTGTCTCGGACACCAGAAACCTGGAGGTCTACGGGAAAGTAGAGAACGTGTTTGACGGAGAGTACTACGAGGACGGCTTCGGGTCACCTGGCGCGTGGATGGTCGGTGGCATCCGCTTCGTCTTCTGAATGGAGGATCTGCCCCAATGACGACGAACGATCGAGCAGTCGAGCGACATCCGGACGGGTCGGCGACGTGTCACACCTACTTCGAACCGACCGAAGGAATGATGCGTGAACTGGTTCGAGATTTGTTCGTCGGCAACTGGAAGTGCATCGTCGTCGGTCCTTGCGTCGAAGGCGCGGTTTTTGAAGTTCGGTTCCAAGAGGAGCCGGACCTGCGAATCAGTGACGGGTACTTGACGGTGGATCTTGGTACGTGGCACTTCCATCTGTGTATTGGCAGACACGAGGGCTCGCCAGCGGCTGAGTTGAGGGAGAAACGCCCCGTGGCTCGCATTTCTCTCTGGGAACGTCGAAGCCAGGAAACTGTCCATGGCAGGTCATGGGGCGTACGGATGTGGAACGGCTATGGGGATCAAATGACCACGGTCTTCCTGCCGAGCCCATGGCTGACCGACGAAATGCAATTTCTCGAGCGGCCCGACTGGAGCCGTCTCGACCTCTACTACCGGCTCCGGGAGAAATACTTGGGCGAAGACCTGCCTAGTGATTTCAAAGAGGCGGCCGCCGCGCCGATGGGTACCTGCCAGTGACCGGAGCCCAGCGTTTTTGGGCCGGGTTGGTTCTTGTGGTTGCCTTGGCTGTAACAGTAATTCACGTAGTCCGCGACCTGGGCGGTGTGCTTGCCAATGAACCTGGGCACGAGCTGCGACGAGAACCGAGTCCAGATTCGAACCAGCCCTTCCCGCGCTCGGTAACCGACGATTACGGCAATCTCGCGACGATCCCGGTCCCGCCCCGAAGAATCGTGTCGAGTGAGCTGACAGTTGACGAGATCCTCTTCGACTTGATCGACCCCGAGCGGATCGTCGCGGTCAGTCGATTTTCCTTCGAGCGGCGGTATAGCAGTCTGGCGGAACGGGTCACGATGCTGGACCTGCCTTCCAGCGAGAGCGCCGAGGTGGTATTGAGCCTCCGCCCCGACTTGGTGATTGCCGGAAGCCATGTTCGTGTCGAATGGCTCGACTTGCTGGGCCGGGGCGGAGTGCCTGTCTACCGTCTGGAGCACAATATTGCGAAGCTGTCACAAATCAATGGACTGATCCGCCGGATCGGCTACTTGACTGGCTCGGACGACCGTGCTCGCGAGTTGGCGGAGATGTTTCAGGGCAGGATAGAGCGTGCCCTCAATCGCCGGGCCCGACACGACACTTCGCATCCCCGCATCCTAGGCTACGATCGAGGCCGGGCATCCAGCTACGGGATCAACACGCTCTTCCATGATGTCGTCACGATACTAGGCGGGATCAATATTGGAGCCGAGAGAGGGCTGGACACCTATGACGGGATTTCCTTCGAGCAGGTCGCGGATTGGAACCCGGATTGGATCGTAACCGGGTCAGATCCTGGTCGGCACGAGGCTCTCAGGCAGGCGCTTCTCATGAATCCCGGTGTGGCTGCGACCTCTGCCGCCCGCAACGGCCAGCTGCTGATTCTGCCCCAGCAGGTCTTTCTGTCGATGTCGCACAACGTGATCGAGTTGGTGGAGAGTCTCGCGGCAGCGCTTTATCCGGAGGGAGCGTGAGACCCAAGTCCAAGTTCGCCTTCGCCTTCGGGTTGACGCTGTGCCTCGTTCTGTTCGCTGCGGCGTTGCGATTCGGCGGCAGCTTTCCGTCGCCTTCGCGGCCGGGTGGGGCGGACCGAAACGGCACGGAAAATAGGGCGTTCCCCAGGGTTGCACGGGACATTCATGGGGACGAATTGAGGTTGGTGAGTGCACCGAGGGCTATTGCCTCGCAATCTCTGGTCACGGATCACTTCCTGCTAGCCCTCGTGTCTCCCGAACGGGTAGTTGCAGTGAGTCCAGCCGCTCACGACCGCCGCTACAGCCATGTGGCCGACATGCTCCGCGACATGGATGTTGCAGTCGCGACCGATCCAGAAGCGGTCTTGCGCCGAAGCCCGGACCTGATACTGGTTTCCCAAGATGCTCGGGCGGAGTATGTCGACATCGCAAGAACCCTAGGCACTCCCGTCTTTCGGATGCGGACGATCTTCGAGGATTTTGAGCAGATCGCGAGTGGTCTCGAAACCACGGGTTTCTTGCTGGGGGAGGACGTCGCAGCGGATCGAGAGATTCGGCGCCTTCGGGAGCGAGTTGCTGCGGCAGCGAAGCTCCGTCCGCCGGACGCCGAGCCCATTCGCGTCCTCGCTTTCTCGAACTTCGGAAACACCTATGGCAAGGGTTCGCTGTTCGATCACATTCTCGCGCAACTCGGGGCGATCAATGTTGCGGCAGAGCGTGGCATCGGCCCCTATGGATCGATCAGCAGCGAGCATGTAGCAGCGTGGAATCCCGACTGGATCGTAGCTGGGGGTGAACCGGAGTCAGCAACGGATCTTCGTGCGCGCTTTCTGGCCGATACGGGTGTGGCCGCTTCAACGGCCGGTCGCAAAGGTCAGGTCCTGATCGTGGAGAACCGCCGCTATCTTTCCATGTCTCAGCATGTGGCGGGTCTGTTGGAAGACATCGCTGCGGCCATCTACCCGGACTCCATATGAGCGGGATTCGTTCTCTCCGGACCGGGCCCGAGGCTGCGTCTGCATCCGCAACGAAGGCGAGGGCGGGTCGGCTGCTGGTCTTTTTCCCTGCTGTGTCGTCGCTCCTTGTAGTTGCCGCCTGCGCGGGAGTCTCGATCGGCAGCACCGACATCAGTTGGCAGACCGTCGTGCAGACGGTTGCCGGCAGCATTCTACCCGAGGCGTGGATGGATTTGGGCGGCGTCTCGGATGCCGAACGAGTCATTGTTTGGCTGATCCGAATGCCCCGTGTGATCGTCGCCGCCTTAGTGGGTGCAGCGCTGGCGATCGCCGGTGTCCAGCTTCAGGGCGTTTTTCGCAACCCGCTGGCTGATCCCAGTGTGATCGGGGTCAGCCAGGGGGCTGCGCTCGGAGCGGTAATTGCGTTTGTCACTGGGCTCGCCACCCGGTCGGCCCTCTGGCTGCCGATGACCGCATTTATCGGCGGGTTTATCGCGCTGTTCGCGGTCTACCTGATTGCAACGCGAAGTGGCCGCACCCCGGTCGCGACCTTGTTGCTGGCTGGTATCGCCGTAGGTGCGCTGATCACTGCTTGCTCGTCGCTGCTGATCTCTCTCAGCTTCGTGAACTGGCAGGTGGCGGCCGAGATCGTCTTCTGGATGATGGGCGGCCTTGACAGCCGGACATGGACCCATGTCTGGATCAGCCTGCCGTTCCTAGCGCTAGGCACACTCGTGTCTCTTTGGCATACAAGGGAACTCGACCTGATGTTGCTCGGTGAGGAAACCTCTGCTTCGCTCGGCGTGGACGTGGAGACCGTCAAGAGAACGATTCTGGCAACGGCAGCGCTGTTGACGGGCGCGGCGGTAGCGGTGAGCGGCGTCGTGGGTTTCGTCGGGCTTGTCGTGCCGCATATGGTGCGGCTGATCCTGGGGCCGTCCCACCGCGCTCTCCTGCCCGCCAGCGCCCTGAGCGGGGCCCTGTTCGTGATCGTGTGCGACCTGCTGGCAAGGACTGTCCATCCTCCGACGGAGATCCGCCTCGGTGTGATCACTGCGGCGTTCGGCGCGCCGTTCTTTCTGTGGCTGCTGCGCCGCCAACGCAAGGAGATCGGTTACTTTTGAGCCTTCGTTTGGAACAGGCCGGTATGCGGATCGACGGGCGTTGGCTCGTGCGCGACGTCTCTCTCTCAATTGAGCCTGCTCGGGTGACTGCGTTGGTCGGCCCGAACGGATCGGGCAAATCGACGGTCCTGCGGCTTCTGGCCGGACTGTGGCGGCCGACGAATGGCCGTGCGGCGCTGGACGGTGCGGACTTGGCCGGTATGGCACGCCGGCTGATTGCGCGACAGGTGGCGTTCGTCCCACAGGATACCCACGTTGGTTTCGCGTTTTCGGTTCGGCAGGTGGTCGAGATGGGGCGCCATCCGCATGTTGGACGATTCGAGACGCCCGGACCAAGGGATGCGGCCGCGGTAGAGGCGGCACTGGAGAGGGCGGATGTCACGCATCTCGCGGATCGGCTGGTCAACGAGCTTTCCGGGGGCGAGCGCCAGCGGGTAGTGCTTGCGCGCAGCCTGGCAACGGAAGCCGAGGCGATCCTCCTCGACGAACCAACATCCAACTTAGACATCGATCATTCACTCGAGACATTCAAATTGCTGAAGGACCTTGCCAAGGAGGGGAAGGCGGTTGCGGTGGCCCTCCACGACCTGAACGCCGTTGAGCGATGGGCGGACCATGCCGGGCTGATGCACGCGGGCAGCCTGAGGGAGTGTGGCCCGGTCAGAGACATTCTGAGGGACGATCTGGTAGAGCCAGTGTTTGGCGTTGAGGTCGAGCGTATCCACTCGGCGACCGGGGCTGATACGCTCGTTTTTCATCGCAGGCCAGCACAATGCGGTCCATGAGGGGGAAGTCGTTTGGCAGAGTGTACGGCAGTCCATCCGTCCGACTGCTCGGCGATGGCCCCGCAAGGTGGCACCGGGCGGTTTCCGGACCTTCGATGCAGGTTCCTGTGCGAAGCTGGATGTCTCACGGCAGGCTAGATCGTCAATCTCAAGCCTCATGAAACAAGTGATTTGGGGTCGAGTCTGCAATCGTTTCTTGAAGTATTGTTCGATCCGTTGGGTGTAGTGGATGGAACGGCGGCCCAACGGTTCTCGAAGCATGTCAATACCGCTCGATCAGTGTGAAGTGCCCCTTACATGACCTGCGCTGAAGACGATCGAACCGGTTGGAGATCTCCGCAATGTGAAACGGGCGGCCACTATAATGAACTTGGTGGCTCTTGGCGTCCTGAAGCAGATAACATCCGCATTCAAGACACTCAACCCCCAGGAAGTTCGCGGGATCGCGGAGAGGCCTGTTGTGTTTGGGGTTCTGGCGGCGGACGAGAGCTGTGTCGACCAGATCCATGAATTCCTTGGGGCTTGTCCAGGCGAGCAGAGTCACCCCCAAATTGTGCGGATTGCAAGCGAGAGTGACTTTAGGCGGGTGACAATCGGCTTCTCCGAGCGCGGGATTCCGCACCCTCAGTCGTTTTTCGAGTTTGATCCGATTAGTCCGCGATCTTCCGTTGACAAGCTGTTGGACCAAAACGAGGAGGACTGGATTGCGCTAGCCCGGAGTTTTCCAGGGCTACGCCGGATGATCAGCGAGCGACTGATCTGGAAGATCGCCAGGGAGAACACACTATTCACGGTCGCTACATCCGTCCCGAACATTGTTCCTTCTGTGCTGACTCTTCCCTGGACGGCTGGCGAGTTCGCCTCAGACACCGCGTTCTTGACAGTGAATCAGGTGCGACTTTCCTTGTTGCTCGCGGCCGCACATGGGCATGAGGTGGGGTACGACAAGCAAACCCTGAAGATCGGCTCGATAGTCGGGGCAGCTATAGGGTGGCGGGCCATGGCTCGACAATTGGTGTCGAAGGTGCCGGCGGGCGGCGGGCTCGTCTCGAAGGGACTGATTGCTTTTGCGGGAACGTACGTCATGGGTCGAGGGCTCGAGCACTGGCATCGCGAGGGTAGCCTAATGGACCGCGCGACCCAGCGAGCATTCTATGCGGATGCGTATTCCAATGCCAAAGAGACGGTGGACGGGATCGTCCGGCACGTGCTTTCCGCTTCGGGTGCTGCGGAGCGGACCGCCTCTTGAGCTGATGAACCCATCGAGTTGCGGCCGAGAGCCCGTCTGGAGGGCGTGGACCTCATCACGCCTGGATCAAGGCGCGTGTTTCGCTAAGGTCGGCCGGGCTGAGGGGACAGCGCACGGCGAGCCGTTCTGATGCGCGTCATCGCGGGCAAGTTTCGACGGCGCGTACTCCAGTCTCTGGAGAGCTCCGAGACTCGTCCAATGCTCGGCCGAATGCGGCAAACCATGTTCGATGTCCTTCAACGGGAGATTCCGGGGCGCGTGTTCGCCGATCTGTATGCCGGCACCGGGGCCGTTGGCATCGAGGCGCTCAGCCGTGGCGCCGCAAGTGCAGTCTTCGTGGAGTCGAGCCAGCGCGCCGTGACGGTGATTCGGAACAACCTCGCGGCTCTAGAGATCACGGATCAAGCAGAGGTGCGAACTGCACAGGTCCAAGAAATCGTGGAGGGCATCGATGCAGATATCTATTTCCTGGGTCCGCCGTACGAAGCGACGAACGAGTATGTCGGCGTGCTGAGAAGGCTCTCGACCAAGCCCGCCGAATGGGTGATTGCCCAACACGGTAGAGAATTGGAGTTGTCGGAACGGTACGGGGATCTCAACCGCGTGCGAGTGATCAAAGTGGGCGGAAACCGCCTTTCTCTGTTTCGGTACCAATCGCCAGATCGATAGCGGCTGCCGGAACTGGGGCTATGCACAATACCGCAGTCAGCTTCCGTTCGACATCACCGAAGACACGACCTCGTCGATCTGGTCGAACACCCAATCGATTTCCTGGTCGGTCACAACGTACGGGGGCATGAAATACACGATGCTGCCGTACGGGCGCAAGAGAAGGTTGCGCTCAAGGAATGCTGCCGCCATCCTCGGCCCGACGTTGGCAAGATAGCCGCCCTCCGCGGTCAGTTCCACGATCCCCAAGCCGCCGATCTGTCGGACGTCCCGGACATAGTCCCGGCCGACGAACGATTGGAGTCCCGCTCGGATTCTGGATTCGATGCCCTGAATTCGCCCCAGCACGTTTTCTTGGTCGAAGATGTCAAGACCTGCAAGCGCAACTGCGCATCCGAGTGGGTTGGCGGTGAAGGAGTGGCCGTGGAAGAATGTCTTGCTGGTGTCATCGCTCAGGAACGCCTCATAGACCCGGTCCGATGCCGCGGTGATTGCAAGCGGCAAGTAGCCGGCAGTCAGGCCCTTTGAGACGCACATCAAATCGGGAGAGACCGGCCCATGCTCACAGGCGAACATCGGGCCGGTCCGCCCGAATCCAGTCATGACCTCGTCTGCGATCAGGAGCAAATCGTGCCGGTCGCAGAGTTCGCGCAATCTCCGCAGGAACTCGGGCTTCCACACGCGCATTCCCCCTGCGGCCTGGACCATCGGCTCGACAATGACCGCCGCGAAATCCGTGGCCCGCTCTTCAAGCAGCAGCTCGAGATCTACTAGCGGCTCGCTTCCGCCTCCGTCTAGATCCGGGTCCATGGACGCCAGGTAGTCGTTCGGGACCGTGGCACGCTCGACACCAAACAGAAGCGGCGAGTAGCTCGCAGTGAACAGGGAATCGTGGCTGGCGGACATTGCTCCAACGGTGTCCCCGTGGTACGCGTGCCTGAAAGCGAGGAATGTACGTCGCTGGGACTCACCGCGGTTCGTCCAGTATTGATACGCCATCTTGAGGGCAACTTCAACGGCGGTTGAACCGTTGTCCGAATAGAAAACCCGCGTTAGCTGGGGTGGCATTCGGGGGAGCAGCCGCTCCGCGAGTTCGACCGCGGGCGGATGGGTGCAGCCGGCAAACATCACATGTTCCAGCTGTTCCGCCTGGGCGGCGAGCGCCCGATTGATCCGGGGGTTGGCGTGGCCGTGCAGGTTGACCCACCAAGAAGAGATTCCGTCCAGGATGTGCCGCCCGTCCTCCGTTATCAGGTATGCGCCCTCCCCACGCACGATTGCAAGAGGATCGGGAGCAATCTTCATTTGCGTGAAGGGGTGCCAGATGCAAGACTGGTCCCTTGCGACAAGAGAAGGCATCGTGTTAGCGTAACCCAGTCGATCTTGTGGACAGTCGCCGTTGATTTCCACAGTGTCCACAGCCTTCCGACTTGCGTGACATTCCGCTTCGTGAGCCTGCCATGTTCAGGCTGATCCTAGTTCTGGCCGCATTGTGCGCACTGCCATCGTGGGGCGCGAGCCCCGATGTTCTTCGCGAACGAGTGGACAAGCTCCTGCCTGCGGCGATGAGCCAGAACGACATTGACCTTTGGCTCGTGTTCACGAGGGAAGAGTCCAAGGACCCCTTGGCGGCGGACCTCGGTGGTGGTGATGCTGTGGCAAGGATGGCGCTGCTGTTTGCACACTCGCATGGGAAGCTGAAGAAGACCGCGATCGCGGCGAGCTATGACGTTACACCGTTAGAAGAATGCGGGATCTTCGACGAGGTTCTGGCATACCGGAGAGAAGGGATCAAGCCGCATCTGAAGCAATTCATGGCCGACCTCGATCCAGCTAGAATCGCGGTCAACACATCCAGGGACATGCCGATCGCTGATGGGCTCACGGCGGGAATGCGCGCGTATCTGGAGGAGGTGCTGGGGGAAGAGATCGCCGGACGGTTTGTCTCAGCCGAACCCCTGGTCGCCTCGTTCCGCGGACGCAGACTCTCCCAAGAAGTCGAAGTTCTGCGGGAGGCGGCCCGCCACACGGACGCGCTGATCCGCGATGCCTTGACGACTGTTGTCATCGTCCCCGGTACAACCACCGAAATCGACGTTGGCAACTACTTGCGGACCCGAACTGGAATGCTCGGAGCGACTGTTCCATTCCTTAGTGTCGTGGCGGGTCCGTCCCGGGGCCACTCGGATCCGAGTAGCCGTGTGATTCAGCGCGGAGATCTCGTCAGAATCGATTTCGGGATAACTTTCAAGGGGTATTCGACGGATTTGCAGCGAACAGCCTACGTCTTGAACACGGGCGAGGTGGATGCTCCGGCCCAAATCCGAAAGATGTGGGAGACGTCTCGCCTGGCAGCTGATCGGCAGAAGGCCGCGATGAGGCCGGGCGTGTCTGGTGTCGAAATCGATGCGATCGCCCGAAAAACGCTGCAGGATGCCGGGTACCAAGGGCCGCCACACGGAACCGGGCATGCGATTGGGTTCACGGTTCACGACGTTGGGCCTCTGATCGGTCCCGACTGGCCGGAACGCTACGGAACCACCGTTTTCCTGAAGATGGAGCCCGGTCAGACTTTCGCGATCGAGCCGATTCTGTATGCGCCCTACAAAGATGTCGGAGAGATCCACATCGGCCTGGAGGAAGATGTCGTCATCACCAGCAGTGGAGCGGACTATCTGCACGTGCCCCAGCGGAAGCTGATACTCATTCGTTGACTTAAGGCGATGCTTGCGAAATCGCTGGAGGTCTCTTGGTAGCGATTTGACTCGGGAATGCGAGGGTGCTGGACCGCTCCAGATCGCGGCTGGCCCCGGTCACCTGGAGAGCCTGGTGGGGGTTAAGTCCTTTCATTCGATCGGTATGTCCCGCACAAGTTCATGTACTTGCGCGGCCAATAGCGCTAGGCGGCTCAAAGACCCATTCAATGCCCTTAGCGGTACAATCTGGACCTTGGTCCGACCGTTGCGGCCCACACTTGCTCGCATGGTGACGTGTTCGTTGCTGCTTTGCATCCCGTCCCTTAGTGCACTTTGCCAAGCCGAGATTCGCCTTGAGCCCGTCCAGGCATCAGGCATGTACTTCACTCTGGAAAACGCACCCACGCCTTCAAAGCGACCTTTTGAGACGTTGGCCGGCGGACTAGCCGTATTCGACTACGACGCAGACGGCAGGCCCGACATCTTCTTCACCAACGGAGCTTCCCCGGAATCGATGCGCAAGGACGCGCCGCGGTATCGCAACCGGCTCTTCCGGAACATTGGAGGCCTGAGGTTCCTCGATGTTACCGCCAGCGCCGGAGTCGCGGGAGAAGGGTACTCAATTGGCGCGGCTGCTGCTGATTACGACAACGACGGGGATGTCGACCTGTTCGTCGCCGGCGTGTTTCAGAGTCTGCTGTACCGCAATCGGGGCGACGGCACCTTCGAGGACATAGCCGCACGCGCGGGAATTGGCACCTCCGAGTTGGCCGTAGCAGCGGGCTGGTTCGACTACGACAGGGATGGACTGCTGGATCTCATGGTCATCAACTATGCAGACTTGTCATTGGACTTCGACCGGTATTGCGGCGACCGAGCTCGTGGCCTGCGGATCTACTGCCACCCGAAGAACTTTATTCCGATTGCAAACCGCTTGTACCGCAACCTGGGGCAGGGAGATTTCGACGACGTGAGCGAGCGGGTCGGCCTTGGTGGACTTCGGGGTCGCGGCATGAGCGTGGCGTTCGCCGACTTCGACGAGAACGGCTGGCAGGATGCGTTTGTCACGAACGACTACCTTCCGAATTTCCTGTTCCTCAATGAAGGCGGAACGACCTTCGTCGAAGACGCCCTCCTCGCCGGCGTGGCGTTGTTGGATCACGGGAGGCCGGTCTCATCCATGGGCGTGGACATCGGAGACTTCGACAGCGACGGGAACCCGGATCTGTCCGTGACGGCGCTTAACAACGAGACGTTTCCGCTCTTTCGCGACGAGGGCCAGGGCTCGTTTCGTGATGCCACGATACCGAGCGGCCTGGCGAAAGCGTCCCGGACATACGCAGGATGGGGCAACGTGTTCGCGGACCTTGACAACGATGGCCAAGTGGATCTCTTCACCGCCAACTCCCACGTCAATGCCCTCATCGGAGAATTCGAGCCATTCTCGTACAAGCAGACCAACACAGTGTTCCGAAATCTCGGAGGTCGGTTTGAAGGTGCCCTGCAGATCGGGGAGCCCGGCGCTCACAGAGGGGCAGCGGCCGCGGACTTCGACGACGATGGTCGGCTCGACTTGGTGGTCAGTGCACTTGGCGAGCCCGCAGCCGTGTTGCGTAACCTCTCGGAACCGGCTGGAAATTGGATCGCCTTGGATCTCGTCGGCACTATCTCCAACCGCGACGGACTCGGGGCTCGTGTGAAAGCCCGGGACCAAACGCGCTGGATGAAGAGCGCTGCGGGCTACGCCTCGTCCAGTCTGCGGCCGATACACTTCGGCCTCGGGAAAAGCACAGCGCCAGTGACTGTCGAAATCTTCTGGCCAAGCGGGCAGAGCCAGACGGTCGAGTCCGTTCCGTTGAATCAACGTACCGTGGTTCACGAACCGCCAGAGTCCTGAACTACCGAGCCAGCTGCCTTTGAGACTTGTTTATCCGTTGGCAAGGCATCGATCTCAAGCGACAAGAAGTTGGGCGAGTCCAACTCGGTCGATTCTTGTCCTGGGCTAAGGCGATCCTGCGTTCCCCGTGGGCCTGGTCAGGGGCCGAGCGCGCCTCGGTGACGTGGGCTGGAGTGGGTACAGGGCATCCCTATCTGCAAGAACCATACACTCGCCGAAACGACTCCGGTTGTTCACTGCGGAATGCAAGGATTACCGAGTCGAACGAAAGGAATGGGTCTGATTTCGAACGGACATGAAGACTTTGCGGAGTTCCCCTGCGCCTAACGAAACTTTTCTTGTTGCGTAGACGTAAGGATTTGATATAGTCTTGTTCGGGTCTGGTCGAATCGGCCGAAACGGCTCTTGTTTTGGTTCAATCGGAGGTGAGGAAATGCAGTGTAAGTTATTCGTAAGGCTTGTCTTCGGTGTTTTGCTAGGCTGTGTCTCAGTCCTAGCGCAACTGGACACCGGTAGTGTGCTCGGGACTGTGTTCGACTCCAGTCGAGCCGTGGTTGCTTCTGCCCGAGTGGCCATCGAGAATCAGGGAACTGGCGTCACGGTAGAGACCATGACGGATGGGCAAGGGAACTTTCTTGTTCCCGTGCTTCCCGTTGGGACGTACCGGGTCACGGTATCCTCCGAGGGGTTCAAGACTCAGTTGAAAGAGGACATCCGCCTGCGAGTCTCGGATCGTCTTCGGCTGTTGTTTTCGCTCGACCCGGGATCCGTCACGGAGACAGTGACCGTTTCCGGGCAGGCGCCTCTCGTCGAGACAGCCTCTTCGACCTTGGGTCTTGTGGTTGAGACGGAACAGATCGACGCGCTTCCCCTGAATGGGCGGAACGTTAGCGATCTGCTGCACTTGGTGCCGGGAAACGTGCTGCGCACGGGCGCCACCAAACAGGCGTTTAACGGCATCAGCCTGTTCCGGCAGCAGGGAGGCTTGCGCTTTCTGCTCGACGGCGGCGACGCCAGCAGGATCGACTTCGACATTCTCGACAACACCTACGGGTCAAGCAAGGGTCGGATTTCTCGCAGCAGCACCGAGGCCATCCAAGAGTTTCGGGTGTACACCAACTCCTATTCCGCTGAGTTCGGGCAGACGCTGGGAGGCGTGGTGAACCTGATCACGAAATCAGGCTCGAATCAGTTTCATGGCTCGGTCTTCGAGTACTTTCGGAATGAACAGCTCGACTCACGGAACTATTTCAATCACACGGGGGACAAGCCTCCGTTCCGGTTAAATCAGTACGGTGGCTCCCTCGGGGGCCCGATCGCCAAGGACAAGGTCTTCTTCTTTGCCAACTACGAGGGCATCCAGCAGCGTCTCGGAAAAGTGCTGAACGCCTTGGTTCCAACAGCTGAGTACCGCGCCACGGTTGATCCGGCTGTCAAGCCCGCAGTAGACATGCTGCCCTTGCCGAACGGGGCGATTTCCGCCGGCGAACCGCGCCTGGGGTGGTACAACCGCGGGGTCGCGGACAGGCTCGAAGAGAATTCGGTGTCCGCCAAGATCGACTACCAGGCGTCGGACAAGGACAGCATCAACTTCCGGTACAACCTCAACGCGAACGAAACCGGAGACTTTTTCGGCGTGGCGCGCGGGCAAACCAAAAGGGCTCCGGGCCGGTTGCAGTTGGCCAAGCTTACCTACAACCGCGTGATCTCGCCAACCGTCTTCAACGAGGCTGGTTTTGCGTTCAACCGCGTTCGCATTGATCCGCTTAGCGCCGAGACAGACGAGATCCTCAATTTTCCCATCGTGGGGCTTGGCGGCGGATCAGCCGGGGTGGGGCCGAGTGGGTTCGGCCTGCAGGTTGCCAACAACTCCTTCACGTGGCTCAATACGCTGTCGTGGGTTCAAGGCAACCATCAGCTAAAGGTCGGCGCGCAGATTGTTCGCAACCAGGACAACAAGGCCGGAGTCTTCCAGATGAACATCAGCTATCTCTCGCTGGACGATTTCGCTCGCAACGCTGCGTGGGCCGTTAGCACCTGGGGCCAGCCTCGGGCCGGGATGCGCAACACGTACAACATGTTCTTCATCCAGGACGATTATCAAGTCAACCAGAAGGTGACATTGAACTTGGGGATGCGGTATCAATACGACACCGCTCCAACCGAATCGCACGGACGGATGGCAAACTACAATCCCGCTACCGGTGACCTGGACCCAGTGGGCACCAGCGTAATGAATGCACCCGCGACCAACTTCGACCCCCGGATCGGGTTCGCGATCTCGCCGTTTGCCTCCAATAACACAGTGATTCGATTTGGTTACGGTATCTTCCATGCGAGCTTGAACGCGGCGATGGCACAGAACATCCCGAACAACCTCTTTCAGCAGACCGCCTCAGTGAACGCCTTGGAAGTTCCTGGCCTGAAGGGCTTTCCTCCGCCCGCAAACTTCAACTTCGTCACCGGGGCGAACCTCACCGCGCTCCCAAGAGACTTGAAGCAGGCCTACACCCAGAGTTGGAACTTCAACATCCAGCAGGGCCTTGGCGAACATGCGATGCTGCAGGTCGCCTACCTCGGAAACCGCGCCTTGCATCTGACTACCGGCCAGGACCTGAATAGGGTTGAGGGTGGAGTGCGCCCAAACCCCAAATTCGCCGCGATCAATTCAGTCCGGGACGACCTTACCTCGACGTACAACGCATTGCAGGTCAGTCTGCGGAGGCGTTTCAGCAAGGGTTTCCGGGCAAACGTGAACTATACGTGGGCCCATGCGCTGGACGACGATGGCATTCCGTGGGGCAGTTCACCCCAGGACGACCGGAACCCCCGTGCGGCGTACGCTGACAGTGACTCGGACGTGCGTCACAACTTGCAGTTCGACTACACCTACGAGCTTGCCAGCGTCCCCAAACTGCCGCACTGGATCGGCGGCGGTTGGCAGATCAACGGGATCACCGCGATGCGCTCCGGCTTACCGGTGAATCCGGGATGCTGGTGTGACCCCTTGGGCATTGGCCGAATCGGGTCCTCACGTCCGGACCTTGTCCCGGGAGAGCCGCTCTATCCCGCTGACCAGGACATCCCGAGCAGGCAGTTCAATCCCGCCGCCTTCTCCCAGCCCCCGGCCGGCAGGCTCGGCGATGCGGGCCGGAACATACTGAATGGCCCGGCGGCCTTGAACTGGGACTTCTCCCTATTCAAGAACTTCAATGTCGGGGAAGGCCAGACCGTACAATTCCGGGCGGAGATGTTCAACATGTTCAACACGCCGCAGTTCAACAATCCGGGTGGACACTATGTGTTCCCGAATTTCGGAAACAGCACGTCGACCCACAGCGTGCCCTTCACAGGCTTCGGGTCGAATCGACAGATTCAGTTCGCTTTGCGCTACTCGTTCTGATGCCGTGATCGCAACGAGCAACGGCGCCAAGCCCCAGTTCGAGTCGCTCCTGTCTTCGAACGGATTCCGACCGGCTCTCAGGGCTTGGCGCAACCGGTCAAGTTGGCTAGCGAGCACCGTCGCTGCCGTATCGTTCTTTGTTTGTCCGCCTGCCAGCGTGGGTCAACGCCCGAGCTACGAGTTGGATGCTGGCCGGCGCACCGGGTCGATCCGCCAGATCTTCGTTGTATCCCACAGTCATCTCGACATCGGTTTCACCCGGCCGCCGGACGAGGTTCCACGAGACTACAAGGACAGCATCGACACCGCGATCCGGCTGGCTCGCGAGAACCCTGATTTCCGCTGGACCATCGAATCCGCCTGGATGCTCCAGGAGTGGCTGCGTCGCACTGACGACGACGAACTGGTCGGCGAACTGACCAGGCTGCTCAAGGAAGGACGCCTTGCGCTCGGGGTGGCCTTCGGCAACATGCACAGCGGTCTGATGGGCACCGAGGAAACCAACCGGTTGGTGTACCTGGGGCACGATCTTCGACGCAAGCTTGGGCTCGAAGCGCCGGTCGCATTCCAAAACGACGTGCCAGGGTTCAGCTGGGCATTTCCTCGTGTGTTGGCGGGCAGCGGAGTCAAGTACCTCGTGAATGGTCTCAACATCTTCATCGGGGGTGGCAACAACCTTGGACTTGGCAAGAACCCTTTCTACTGGGTTGGCCCGGACGGCAGCCGGGTTCTGACGTGGTTCACTTACGACGGGTATATGGAGGGACTGCACTGGAAGCTCGGAACAGAGTTTCAGCCGGAGGAGCTGGAGCAAAAAGTCCCGAGACGTCTGGCTTGGCTGGAGCAGAACGGCTACCAATACGACACGTACATGCTTATGCGGGCCACGGGGGACAATTCCGGCCCTCTCGCTGCCCTCGGTGTTCTGGAAGCGATTCGCGAATGGAATCGCAAGCATCCCGAACTGCCGATGAAGATGTCGACTGCCGACGAGTTCTTCCGCTATCTGACAGGCAAGTACGGAGATGACTTTCCGATGGCCTCGGGGGATGCAACGGGTCATTGGGCGACCGTGAAGCTACGCGTGCCGGAAACGGCGGGCAAGATGCGCCAGGCCTCAAGCGCTTTGCCGGCAGCTGAAGCGGCAGCGACGATCGCCTCCATCGTTCATGGCTCGACGTTCCCCCGTCATGATTTCGCTGAAGCCTGGGAGACCATGCTCACTTTTCAGGAGCACACGACTGGGAGCGGGCCCTGGCCCGATTACCACAGCCGTTGGGAGGCCGACTGGAACGAGGCGGCCCAGTACGCCTTCTCGCTGATCGGTTACTCCAATACCGAGCAGCAGTTCCGAAAGGCCATGGACCGTCTGGCCTCCCCAGTGGAGCGTCGAAACGTCGAGAAGTCGCTGATGGTATTCAACGGCCTTTCGTGGCGTCGAAGTGGCTTCACAGTGGTCGAAGGGTTGCCGGCTGAGCTGCACGAAGGGCCGCTGGTCGCAGTTGATCTAGCCAGCGGAGAAGAGATTCCTTGCGAAGACATTCCCAACACCAAACGTCACGTCATGTTTTTTGCGCGCGATGTGCCGGCGGTCGGCTACCGGCTGTATTCGATCAAGCGGGCTGGGTCAGCGCGTTCGGACCGGGAGCGGGGATTCCGATTGCGGGGCGCGTGGGATGACTCCGGCATGCTCACATCAATCCTCGATTCGGAATCCGGCCGCGAAATGCTCCTCGCGAACCCGGAGCGCACGTTTGGCGGGTTGTACCTCGCTCTTGACCGCAAGGAACACCTCGAGGCGCGAATCGGTCCGGCGGAAGTCCGGGCAACTGAAGGGGCACTTTCGCGGCGCGTGGAATTCGAACGTCCGGGATCGGCTCTTCCTCTCACGGTCCTGACCACCTACCGCGACACTGGCTACGCGGATTTGGCGTTTGACGTGGACCTCAGAGTGTTGCGGGACGAGACAGCGGGGCACCAGGCCTACGGCATAGCCCTGCCGCTGGCCGATAGCGAGGAACTGTTCATCGATGGTGCAGGCTTTGTGGCGCATGTTCCAGATGAGCGGCTGCCTGGGAGTGATACGCGGCAGTATACCCCGCAGCACTTCACCCACGTGCGACGTGCTCCAGACTGGGGCGTGACCCTGGCGAACAAAGAGGGCTTCTGCATTCGCCCGGACATGCTCTTTCTGGTGAGTTGGGAAGACATGATCGTACAGACACGCGAGGAGGGGGTCCAGCGACTCGTCCGCGGAGAGCCGCAGAGTACAGCTTTCCAGAGGTTTCGCTTCCGCTTGGCGATCCAGCCCGAGAGCCCGGGTGAATGGAAGCGCATGGGTGCTGAGTTGAATCTGCCCTTGCGAGCCCGATTCGTGCAGCCTGATGGGATACCGCCGACGCAGGAGTTCTTCCACATCAGCCATCCGGATGTCCGTCTCTTGGCGTTCAAGCCTACGCAGTTTCATGCTGGCTGGTACATGCTCAGGCTGCAGGAAAACGCTGGAGCTGCCGCGGAGGGCGTTCAGTTGAGCACACCATTGCCAATCTTTGATGCGAAGCTTGCCAATACAGTTGAGGAGTTTACCGATATGTCTTTCGATCTAGGAGACTTCTCCATGGATCCTTGGCAGACCCTGACCGTCCTGGTACGGGTTCGCGGTCAGGAGCGATAGGTTCGCCATCTTCGACAAGCGCGGGGCCTCGCCGGTCAATGAGGCAGGGCTTCCTCGCATTCAGGGGCAAGGACAGCCGTTCCTGCGGTTTATTGGTGTGGCCAGTATCGGCCAGTGGGCGGCTAATACTCTTTTTCCATGTCCACCACGTTGCGCAACCGTTCGCCGGCACCGAAGCGGGCGATGTTCTCCATGTAGAGCCTGATTCGGAGCTGGCCTCCGAGCAATCCTTGTGTCGCGACATGGGGTGTGATGATCGCGTTGTCGAACTTCCACAAGGGGTGCCCCTTCGGCAGCGGCTCTGGATCAGTGACGTCCACACCGGCGCCAGCCAGGTGCTGCCGGTCGAGCGCCTTGACCAACGCGGACATGTCGTAGAGCTTCCCGCGAGAAAGCGCTATGAAGTAGCTTCCACGTTTCATCAGTTCGAACTGGGCCGGGCCAAGCATGCCTGCGCTGTCTTTGGTGTGCGGCGCGCACACAAACACGGCATCAGCCTCGGGGATCACTTGGTCCAGCCGGTCCGGGAAAACCATGCGGTCAAAGCTTTGCCTCGGCGGGAATTCGTCCGGGTCAACTCCGATCACCGTCATGCCGAAGGCCTTGGCTCTTCGCGCCACGTTGGACCCGATGCCGCCGGTCCCGATCACAAGCGCGGTCTTGCCTTCCAACTCCTCCAGATCGTATGATCCGCGCCTCCAGGTCTCGTTTGTCCGATCGCTGATGAAGAAATTGAGCTTGCGGGTCAGGGCGAGTAACATGGCGAAGCCATGGTCTGCGATGGCAGCTGAAGAAAGCGTCTGCGCATTTGTCATTACGACGTTGCTATCGACCAGTTCCGGGTAGAGGTAGGGCTTAACGCCGGCGCTCGTAATCTGCACCCATTCAAGATTTTCCGCAGCTTGGACCGCCGCACGTGTGGGATTGCCGATGATGGCGTGTGCATCGGCCACCTCTCGCAGAAGGTTGGCGTCACCCGGACCTCGAGCCGCCACATGGGTGATTGTGACGTTCGAAGGGCTGGCTGCTTGGAGTTCCGAAATGATTTCGCTTGACTGGCCAATCACAACTACCTTTCGCTGTTGCGCTTGGAGGGGTAGGAGAAGGGCTGCTGTCAGTAATGCAAGAAGGACTCTCATGATGGTGTTGTGGCTCGGGCCGGGCTCAGCCAGCATACTACGCAGCGAGCCATGCGGAGGCTCCCGGCGGAGCATTAAGTTGAAACTGCTGCGGGCGCGGTCCGTTGCAGAACGATGGCTCGCCGAACCGGGTGCCCAGACTTTCCGTGTTCCAAACTGTCCAGGGCGGCCGACAGCGAGCTAGGGCGCTTTACGATCTAGGGCGTCTCGCAATACCGCGACAATCGATTCCACTTGCTCGCGTTCCAGGATGTCGTAGTGAGTGCAGACAATCCAATGGATGTCCTGGCCGTTTTGAACGACTTGGCTCCAAGACCGGCCAATGCAGGTGAAATCCAAGAACTGTATCCAGGACCTTCGGGGTCGAACGCAGGTCACGCGAACTGGGCACGGTCCAAGGTCGTGGCCCTTGAGAACGGCGGTGTGCGTGCACAGTCCCTCATCCGACGCCCAGCGAAGCAGCCGGCTGTTCCATCGACGAATGATGCTCCAACGGATCCTGTTGGTAAGGCTGGTCAGATTGCAGAGCTTGTAGAGACTCAAATAGAGAATCGCAATCCACATCGCACACTTCACAGGCGGGTCCAGCGCAACCAAGAGGTCGACCTCGTCTCCCCTGCGATCCAGTTCCCGTGCGATCTCAACTGCGAAGATGCCTCCCAGGGAATAGCCGACGAGACGGTACGGACCCGTAGGCTGCACATGCTTCAGCGACTCAACGTACATCGACACTAGCCAATCGACAGGCTTGGCGGGAAGTGTCAGACCGAGCTTTGCCGCCGGAGGCCTTAGTCCGTAGACGGGCTGGTCGCGTCCAAGGACGGCGACATGGGCCCTGAATCTGCGGAGGTCGCCGTGACCAGCAGGAGCGAAGAACAGAGGCGGTTTGTCTCCTTCTTCCTGAAGGCAGACCAGCACGCTGGCATCGTTTCCGCGTCTTTGCTGGCGTGCCCAGGTCGGGGCTGTATCAGTCGCCATGGCAGACGGTTCCCGAATGTGGCTGGCTCACCCAATGTCTCCGATCTGAGCAATTTCCTGCCGGCGCCGCCAGAGGGTCACGGCGCGTTCGGCGATTCGACCTCAACCGCTACCTGCCTACACCCATTCGCGCACCCAGACCGGGCAGGGAGGTGTCGCGTTCGTTCACGATTCCGCCAAGCGTCAAACGGCAACGGGCTTCATCGCTCCTGTTCTGTCCACGAGCGAAGTCTGGGCAGGCTGTAAGTGTATCCAATCTCCATCGCCTCGTCAGCGACGGTGACGTCCAGGATGTCGAACTGTCCGACAGGAGGTCTGAGGTAGAGGTCGGCGATGTCCTCGTCGATGAGTTGCTGGCGGTTGGAGATGCTTCCCAAGGCGCCGGCCCGATGGACAATGGAGATAATGCCCGGCATGCTCAGTCTGTTCGTGAAGGGGTTGATCCGGTTCCAAGCGATTTGCCAGCCCGACGGGCTCTCCAAGTTGGGAGCGCGAATGTCGAAGTCAACGGGTGGCACGACATCGACGGCTATGAGGGATCCCGCCTGGATCTCCTCGCGCATCCTGTCCACCGGAAGATTGTTCAGCAAGCAGCCGTCATAGAGCAAATCGCCGTTCATGACCACCGGGGACACCAAGCCAGGCAGGGTGCTGCTCGCCCGCGCAGCCCTCCACAATGAGCCTGTTTGATGGATGACGGTTTCTGCCCGGGTCAGGTTGCTCGAAACACAAAAATAGGGGATCCAGAGATCTTCGATATTCGTTTCCCCGAACAGGGTCTGCAGGCAATTGTCAAACCGCCGGCCGCGGATGAGGGAAATGAAGGGGATCGTGTAATCACTGAGCATCCCTTTCACAAGCGACTTGAGCGAATCAATCGTTTGGTCCAGTTCTTCCGAGTAGGAGTATGCCCCGGCGATGATGGAACCGAAGCTGACTCCGGCGATGAAATCGATAGCGAGTCCCGATTCGCGTAAGGCCCTGATCACACCGACATGAGCAAATCCGCGATAACCGCCGCCGCTGAGGACTAACCCTAGTTCACGTCCGGACACGTGGCGGACGATTCTTTCCAAATCGGAATGATTCCCTGGACGGGCATGGAAATGCCGATCCACACTCCGCTCGCTCAGCCATCGAAGCGTGCCCTCCGGCTGGGACGTGTCGGGAGGATGAATGAGGACAAGTATCTTCTGCAGTCTCGCGCCTCGGGTTTCTTCATCCCGCAGAAGTTGTGTCTCTGTTGCGGTCAACTTCGGCGTTTCGCGAGCAGTGCCGACGAGTATGATTTCGTCGGCCTGACGAATACATCGCTTTGTCCAGTTGGTAAGGCCGTAGTCAACAGGGCAAACCATGTAGTGAAGGTCTGTTTCCTGCTGATTGATCCATGCGAGAATACGCGCGTCTTCAGGAGTGCCTTCGGCTGCTTGGCAAATCCCCGGAACACCCAGAAAGGTGTCGATCATCTCACCTGTGACGAGAAATGCTTCCTGATGCTGCGATAGAGTTCCGCTGAATTCCTCCGCGAACTCGCCCAGGTCGATGTCACGGGTTATGGGAACAAGAACGATGTTCCTGCAGATTATCCGCAAAGAATCCTTACGGAAGACGCCCCGCAGCTTCAGCGACAAGAGGCGCATCATCCACTGGCTCAGCTTGGGATACTTCTCAGCCATTTCTAGGAAATCCTGGCGCGAGAACTCCAGCAGGGCAGAATCGCGGGCCGCCACCACTGTAGTCGTCTGCGCATCGTCGGTGAACACGCCGGATTCGCCAACGGTCCCCCCTTGGACGATTTCGTCAGCGACCTTCTTCCCACCCAAGTCGTCCGTCGCGATCTCATGGAGGCGCCCGCTGACCAGAACAAAGAGGCGGTCCGATACTTCTCCCTTTCCGATGAGGGTCTTTTCGCGTCTCACATGCCGCCATGTCAGCCGCTGCTCGATGTCCGCAAGAATGTCGTCCGACAAGTCGCCGAACATATTGCCCAGCACCTGCGCCAACTCCAGCCGGTGAAATCGCGGCGCGAAGATCGCCTGTAGCTTCTCGTTGGCGTCGGGATTTGCAGCCAGATACCGGTCCAGTCGTTCCTTGGCTAGCCTGACTAGCCGGGCCGGGAAGATGCATCTGATTGCAGCCGAACCCTGTCGACCCGTCAGGGCCCCCATTTCTCCGACAGCGTCCCCCGCGGCAAGGGTCGTCACAACTTCCGCATCATCATCGGTCGCGCTGCCTTGCTCACGCGTGGCCTGTAGAATTTCAAGTCTTCCCGAAGCAACGAAATAGAGGGCATCGCCGTGCTGCCCGTCGAGGAAAAGGGCCTCTTGCGCTCCAAGTTCGACCCAGTCCAGGTCTGGGCTCAACCCATCCAGAGTCGAGCGGTCGACCGCTCGCATGAGAGGACTGTCCGCGATGACTTGGACCGGATCACCCATGGGCGATTTCCCTTGCGCTGCCGGGTTAGATGGCATTACAGTGCTCCAAGCATGGACGGAACGGCCCGCGCCAGGCTGGGCACCTCATACGATGGGCCGGCCGGCTCGGCCCCGCAACTCCCGGAACACCGTACCGAACTGAACCGCCGTGGAGGTTCCCCGTCGACTTGCCGACATTTGGGCGACTGCTCGTTGCCCGGCGTCCGCGGTCCTGTATCGTGGAGGTCAGCAAGCTGTCTTGATTCCCGGCGAAACGATTGCGAAGCCTAGCCCCGTTTCCGCCGGAAGTTTCGTCCAATTGTAGTGGATCTACGCTCGGGAGTCCGGGCATTACACGTGCGTCCATTGCGAGCCCAACTCCAGATCCAAGACGGGCACCGGCCAAATGCCGATGCGGGTTCGATCGTCACGCTGAGAGTTACCAGGGGATTGGGTTGATGCCCCTTGCCAGCTCTACGGCGGCCATTGCCGGTACTATCAATGTGACTCCGGGCTGGCGGTTCGTTTCGAGGGAGTCAAGCCGCCGAAATCACCGGGAGCTCTTCAGCATCAGGTGTCCCGCAATCCTCCGTCCTTGGCCGAACATGACCAGGGACTGCTCGAGCGTTCTCCTCAAGAAGCTATGGCGAGTCAGTCCACGTTTCGATACCGGTACAATCTTGCAACGGGACATACCGAACATGCGGATCGGCCTAGCACTTGGAATGCTCGCCATAGTGGCACAAACGGCGCATCCACTGCGAGCGCAGCACGGGGTCGAGCGGAATGTCGTCTACGGGATGTACTCTGGCCTAGCGCTGTTGATGGATGTTCACAGGCCGGAAGAGCCCAACGGCATTGGATTGATTCATATATCCGGCAGTGGCTGGAGCGCGCGGCTTAGCCTCGATGCGCGACCCCTCAAAGAGGCCGGCCATGTCCGGATTGAGGCTCTGCCGTTGGTTGAGAAGGGCTACACCGTGTTCACGGTTAATCACCGTGCAACCCCCCGGTTCCGCTATCCGGCACCACTTGAAGATGTTCAGCGCGCCGTGCGGTTCATTCGCTTCCACGCAGATCGTTACGGCATCGATCCTGACAGGATCGGTGCCATTGGCGGCTCATCTGGAGGGCATTTGGTCAGCATGCTTGGCGTGTTGGACGGTGAAGGCGACGCCGAATCCGAGAGCGAGATTGACCGCATGAGTGCGAAGGTGCAGTGTGTCGTCGCCCGCGCAACACCGGCCGAATTCGTTGCTGGCCCCTCTGGAAGCGGGGCCTTGGCGTTGTTTCTCGGGGCACGTCTCAGTAAGGGAGCTCATCCCGACTCTCCTGAAATGAGAATAGCTCGCGATGCATCCCCTGTGTCTCATGTCACACCCGATGATCCTCCGATCCTGCTCATTCACGGCGACAAGGACGATGTCGTTCCTTACGATCAGTCGGTGAACTTCGCCAAGAAGTTGTCGCAAGCAGGGGTGCCGTCAAAGCTGATCCAAGTGCCGGAAGCCGGCCACGGACCAAGCTTTCCCGGGGCCGAAGAACCGGCAGATATTGGTTCGTGGGCGGCGGAGTGGTTTGGGTCTCACTTGCTCGGCCGATCCGGCTAAGTGATACGTATGCCCCGGCGACCGTAACGAGGAATGAGGTCAGAGGATTGTCGATACAGAGTGTTCCCGAGCCCGACTTTCGGTCGATTGGCAAGGCGATGGCCCTTTGGATGACTCTTGGTTGCCGAGACTAGATCTCTCGGACGCCCAGCACTGATCTGTGAATCATCCACACGAGTCTCTTCAGGTTGAAAACATGCGGCATTCGGCAGGACGTCGTCGTTGGGTGCAGGATTGGTCATCCATCGAAGGGAACTGGCTCGTCTTGTTGCACTCCTGCTTTCCCCACCAGCAATAGACCGATGCCGGGCTACGACACCGTTTGCCCTGTTACAATGTAGTCGTTAGTCTACATGTAGGGAAGACTAATGGCCCTGAATATCCGAAATCCCGAAGCCGAACGGCTGGCGGAAAGGTTGGCGCAGCTAACTGGCGAGACAAAGACTCGCGCGGTCACAGTGGCGTTGCAAGACCGGCTGGACCGCGTACTCAGAGAGCGGTCCGGTCGGAACTTGTCCGAGGAATTGGACGAAATAGCCCTGCACTGTGCATCCCTGCCCGTACTGGATTCTCGCTCGACCGAGGCCATTCTCGGCTATGACGAGGATGGCCTGCCATCCTCATGATCATCGACACTTCTGCGCTGGTCGCGATCCTTGGGGACGAGCCTGAGCGCAAGGGGTTCACCTTGGCAATTGAGCAAGCGGAGAGTTGTGCGATGTCGGTGGTCTCTTTCGTAGAGGCTTCGATGGTCATCGAGGCCCGTCACGGAGCTGACGGCAGACGCGACTTGGACCTGCTGATAGCCAAAGCCCAAATCGAACTAGCTCCGGTTGATGTTGACCAAGCTCTAGTCGCTCGTGAAGCGTTTCGTCAATACGGCAAGGGGCGCCATCCCGCTGGCTTGAACCTCGGCGATTGCTTTGTCTACGCACTGGCCAAGGTGCTCAACCAGCCTTTGCTTTGCAAGGGCAGGGACTTCATCCGCACGGATCTCAACACCCACTTAACTTGGTGAGGGTCAGACGCCCTACCCGAGTTGTAGGCATTTCTCGCGAGCGGATCAGGATGTCACGAACACGCCAGGAGATCCGACAGGTAACCCCCCAGATTCTTCCCGCAATGGTCCTCCCAAACTTGGCCCGAAAGGCTGGGATTTGCCGGGTCGGGGAGGGCGGAATTGGTGGCGAGGCCGTGGTTAGATGTCCCGGATCTCACGATTCAAGTCCTGCAGCGCCTTTTTCGCGTCTGCAAAGAGCATCAAAGTGTTGTCGCGAGTGAAGAGCATGTTGGGGATGCCTGCGAAGCCTGGACTGAGACTGCGCTTGACCACCACGACGACTTGCGACTTGTCTACGTCCAGGATGGGCATCCCGAAAATCGGGCTTCCGGGTTCGTCGCGGGCGGCCGGGTTCACCACGTCGTTCGCGCCGAGGATGATGGCCACATCAGTCTCGGCGAAGGTTGGGTTGGCCGTGTCCATGTCATACAGCCTGTCGTACGGCACATCGGCCTCGGCCAGCAACACATTCATGTGACCCGGCATGCGGCCAGCCACCGGATGGATCGCGTACCGTACTTCTGTTCCGCGGGACTCAAGTAGATTCGCCAGATCCCGGACTGCGTGCTGAGCTTGCGCCACAGCCATGCCGTAGCCGGGAACGATCGTAACAATCCGCGCCGTCTCAAACAGGAGTGCAGCCTCCTCGGGACTCGTACTCTTCACGCGACCTGTATAGAGATCCTCCTTGGAAGCGCTGGCGGCGGCCTCTCCGAGATCGCCGCGAAGCACGTCCCAAAGCGAGCGGTTCATCGCCTTGCACATGATTTGGGTGAGGATGAATCCGGATGCTCCGACCAGTGATCCCGAAATGATCAACACGCTATTGCCGAGCACGAACCCTGTGGCTGCCGCGGCCAGACCCGAACATGAGTTCAACAGGGCGATGATCACTGGCATGTCAGCTCCGCCGACAGCCACTGTTAGGAACAGCCCGTAGACCAGTGCAGCGGCGCATAGCGCGCCAAACACCCAAACGGCCTCGGGTTCGATCGCATAGTACGTGCCGAATACGATGGCGGCTGACACCGATCCGCCGCTGACGAACCGGAGCAAGGCGCCCCTAGGCTGCCAATGGAGCACCCCTTGGAGTTTCGCCCAAGCGACAAGACTGCCACTCAACGTAGCGGATCCGATGAGTGCGGAGAGCGCACTGGAAACATACACCTGGATCTCGGGCACCCCTGTAATCGCACCAGGCATCATTGCTGCGGCCCCTGCGACAAGGGCGGAGGCTCCGCCACCGAAGCCGTTGAACGCCGCGACCAACTGTGGCATTGCTGTCATTTGGACCTTGATGGCCCAGATGGCACCGATCACCGTACCGATCGCGACACCAAGGACGATCAATTCGTAGCTGACGATTTGCCGGTCGACTAGGGTGGCCACGACTGCCAAGAGCATGCCCAGCGCGCCGAGGAAGTTTCCGCGGACCGCGGTGCGGGGCGACGTCAACCCCTTCAGCCCGAGGATGAACAAGACTGCTGCCAGCAGGTAGGCCGAGTTGATTAGGTTGGCGTTCATTGGACCGGACTACTTCTTACGCCGAAACATGGCCAACATGCGATTTGTGATCAGGAAGCCGCCGACGACATTCACCGTTGCCAGCACCACTGCGCCAAAGCCAAGGTACTTCGCGACTTCGTGACCGGCGCCTCCGGCGGCGACGAGGGCTCCGACGATTGCGATTCCGGAAATCGCATTGGATCCCGACATCAGTGGCGTGTGCAGCGTCGACGGAATCTTGGTGATGATTTCGAAACCCACGAACACCGCGAGCACGAACACCGTGACCGAGATCAGGAATGCTTCCATTGGTGAATCGCTCCTTTCGAACCGTGCGTGCCCAACCATACGGCGGGATGCTCGCTCTTCATCTCAATTGTGGCCCGCATACGATTGGAGCTAATGGGGTTAGTCTTGTGACCGCGCGAGCCTTTCTTGGACACCGGGATGAGTGATCTCACCACCGTGGGCGACCGCCGCACAACGGACTATCTCGTCCTCCAAATTGAGATGCAGTTGCCCGTCCTTGATGAGGAGTCCCGCAAAGTTGACCATGTTCTTCGAATACATTTGACTGGCGTGTGCCGGCACGGAGGACGGCAGGTTGACCGGACCGGCCACGATAACACCGTTGCGGACGACGGTCTCTCCGGGTACTGTGAGGGCGCAGTTGCCACCGCGCTCGGCCGCTAGATCCACGACTACCGTGCCGGGACGCAAGCGGTCCGTAATCTGCTCGGGCAACAGCATGGGGGCCTTACGCCCGGGAACGGCCGCGGTAGTGATGATGGTATCGACGGTGGAGAGATGCTCGCCCAATGCCTCCTGCTGGCGCCGGTAATACTCCTTGGACTGCTCAGCGGCATACCCTCCGCTACCACTTGCCCGCTCCATGCCGACATCGAGTTCGGCGAAGGTCGCACCGAGGCTCTCGACCTGCTCCTTTACCTCCGGACGGATATCGTATCCCTCGACAACTGCGCCGAGGCGTCTGGCAGTCGCGATCGCCTGGAGCCCGGCGACGCCCGCTCCGATGACGAAGACTCGCGCGGGAGTGAGTGTTCCAGCCGCAGTCATCATCAGCGGGAACATGTATGGCGAGTGCTCCGCGGCTAGCAGCACGGCCTTGTAGCCGGCAACCATGGCCATTGAGCTGAGCGCGTCCATTCCTTGGGCTCGCGTGATCCGAGGGATCAATTCTACCGATAGAAGCGACAGGCCACGACCGGCTAGTGCACCGATTGCAGGCGCATCGTCAAGCGGTGCAAGGAATCCCACAACCGTTGCCCCCTCCTTGAGACCGACCGCGTCGGCGTTCGTAACGCCGTTGACCGTCAACAGCAAGTCTGCCGTGCCGAGGACTTGCTGGCGCGTTGCGACAGAGGCGCCAGCGGCTCTATAGTCGTCATCCGAGCAATACGCTGACTGGCCGGCTCCGGCTTCAACCAAGACCTCTGCGCCGTGCTTCCGGAGGGCAGCGGCGTCCTTGGGCACCAGCGCCACCCGGCCTTCGCCATTCGCGGTTTCTGTGGGCACGCCGATCTGCATCGATCAAAGAACCATCGCGAGCGCCTTCTGCACGGCGGGGACCACGAAATTCAAGCTTGGCAGATCGGGCGGCTTGGTGTCGACACACTTCCAATGGATCATTTCTATCGTCCCCATTGGGGACTGCAAACGTCGATTCTCGTTCCGACTGCCGTTGCCATCTCAGCCCCAGGCGAGACTCGGGATTCTTCCGGCCGCGAGTGTCCAGGGCATCCCGATGCCGACGACCTTCCTGTAATGGAGCAGCTCACCCGCAGTAGCGAGACATGACGTCGTCCCAGTGTCCCTGCGCTTTGAGCAGCAATTCGATGACATCGCGAATTGCGCCCCGGCCGCCTCCAGACGGGGTGGTCCAATGTACCTCTTGCAAGACTTCCCGGCGTGAATTCGACGGCCCTACGGCCAGCCCCACCCTGCGGAGCAGTGGCAAGTCAGTGACGTCGTCGCCCACGTATGCGACTTGGTCAGCGACCAGGCCGGAGTCGGCGAGAATCTCTTCGAATGATGCGAGCTTGTCTGTGCGTCCCTCGACCAGGTAACGCATCTGTACCGATCTGGCCCGCTCCTGCACGGCGAGACCGCCCCGGCCTGTGATGATGCCCGTTTCGATGCCCGCGCGGCGGATCCATTGGAGTGCGATTCCGTCGTGGCAGTCGAATGCCTTCGTCTCCGCAACGGAACCGTCCGGAGAAGGCAGGAAGTAGATAGTGCCATCGGTCAGTACGCCGTCACAGTCCATCAGGAGAAGGCGAATTCTGGAGGCGCGATCGATCAACGCCTGGGAGTACCCTTGCATTGCTTCTAGTGTCGCGCAGCCAAGGTTCTGTCCGTCTCGTGGGACGGTATTCCCCGACTTCGCTACGATCAAGGGGACAGTTGAGATCGCGTCAGGGCGATCCGGTTTCAGAGCGTTGGTATTTCTGGAGTAGGTGTTCGCGGCGACCGGACTGTCGAGTCACCGGCAACGCAATCGCAACATCAGGAGGCTAGTTCTGGGATTCTGTCAATCTTTCGAACCATCTACAGGAGACTAAGGAGGAATCATGGCTGTGAAAGTTGCGATCAACGGTTTCGGACGCATCGGACGGAATGTCTACCGCGCTCAAATGGGCAATCCCGAGATCGACATCGTCGCGATCAATGACATTACCGATACGAAGACCCTCGCTCACCTGCTCAAGTACGACTCGGTTATGGGCAATTTGGACGCAGAGGTTTCGGTTACCGAAGACGGACTCCGAGTTGACGGCGACGAGTTTCGCATCTTCTCGGAGAGGGATCCTGCCAACATTCCCTGGGATTCAGTTGGGGCGGAGATTGTGGTCGAGTCCACAGGGCTCTTTACGAAGCGCGAGGCCGCTGCCAGGCATCTCGGTGGCAGCGTGAAGCGCGTGGTCATCTCGGCACCAGCGAAGGGCGAGGACATCACGGTTGTGCTTGGCGTCAACGACGACCAGCTCGAAGACTCGCACACGGTCGTTTCGAATGCATCGTGCACGACGAATTGCTTGGCCCCAGTTGCGAAAGTGCTGCATGACAAGTTCGGCATCGCCAAGGCCACGATGACGACGGTTCACAGCTACACCAACGATCAGCGCACTCTTGACTTGCCGCACTCCGATCTCCGGCGTGCCCGCGCAGCTGCGCTGAACATGATTCCAACCAAGACCGGTGCCGCCGCGGCGATCGGCTTGGTAATGCCCGACTTGATGGGCAAATGCGATGGCTTCTCGATCCGCGTACCGACACCGAATGTGTCGGTCGTTGACCTCGTCGTGGAACTGGAAACGGATACCACTGCGGAGGAAGTCAATTCGGCCCTGCTCGAGGCAGCAAGCTCCGAGTTAGAAGGAATCCTCGGGTACACGGACGAACCGCTGGTTTCGAGCGATTTCATGCACAATCCCAATTCCTCGATTGTGGATGGCTCCATGACCCGCGTTATCGGAGGCAACATGGTCAAGGTCCTGTCCTGGTACGACAACGAGTGGGGCTACTCGAATCGCGTCATCGATCTCGTCGCCAAGCTGGCCGCGTGACACCTGCGACGCAACCGACGCTGACCGGGTTCGCCTAGGCAGGGGTCAGCCGAACTGACGATGGAATTCAGGACGCTTGACCAACTCTCCTTGAGCGGGAAGCGCGTGTTCATCCGCGTCGACTTCAATGTTCCGCTCGACAAGGAAACCGGGCAGACCATCAGGAGCGACACCCGGATCCGGATGGCCCTGCCGACCGTCCAAGCGGTCCTTGAGCGGGGCGCGTCGGTCGTTCTGGCATCCCATCTCGGCCGCCCCAAGGGCATACCCAACGCCAAGATGAGCCTCGCCCCGGTCGCAAAGCGGCTTGCGGAATTGCTACAGAGACCCGTTGGGTTGGCGCCTGATTGCATCGGTCCGGAAACTGCCTCGATGGCGCGGGCGCTCTGCCCTGGAGAACTGCTCTTGCTGGAGAATCTGCGTTTCCATGCGGGGGAAGAAGCCAATGATCCAGCATTCGCGCGTGAGTTGGCATTGCTGGCCGATGTGTATGTCAACGATGCGTTCGGTGCAGCTCATCGAGCGCATGCATCGACTGCCGGTGTTGCGGAACTGCTTGAACAGCATTCGGCGGGTTTGCTCATGCAGAGGGAACTTGAGTACCTTTCCATGGCCACAAGCGCTCCGCGACACCCCTATGTGGCGATCATTGGAGGTGCGAAGATCTCGGGCAAGATCGATGTCATCCGCAATCTCCTGACATTGGCCGACAAGGTCTTGATCGGGGGGGCGATGACGTATACGTTCCTCAAGGCCAAAGGATTCGGGACAGGCGCCTCGCTGCTGGAAGACGGTAGGGTGGAACTCGCCTCGGACCTGCTGGCAGAAGCCGGCGAAAGGCTGGTGTTGCCTGTTGATCACGTGATTGCAGACGGTTTCAGCGTTGATGCGGCGATGCAAACGGTGATAGGGGCCGTGCCGGACGGCTGGATGGGGGTCGATATCGGACCTGAGACGATCGCGACCTACGAGTCGATCATAGGCGACGCGGCGCTGATCGTGTGGAACGGACCGATGGGCGTGTTTGAGCTAGAGCCGTTTGCCAAGGGAACGATTGCCATTGCCCGTGCCGTGGAACGAGCTTCGGCCAACAGCATCAGTATCGTGGGCGGTGGCGATTCCGAACGGGCAATACGGGTAGCCGGGGTCGGGAGGAACATCACCCACATCTCGACTGGTGGGGGTGCCTCGCTGGAGTTTCTTGGCGGGCAAGTCCTGCCAGGCGTCGCGGCATTGGGGTGATCGACGGATTTGGCCTGAACTCACAACGCTCCGCGCCTAGCGAGCTAGTGAAAGGCGCCAAAGTCGGCACTCGGCATCAGATCCGGTTCGAAGATCGACTGGGGCATCTGCTTGATACTCGGACTGACCGCTGGCTGGAAGCCGATCTGTGGCAGCAAGTCCCTCTCGATTTCGATGCCTGGGGCGACCTCTTCAAGGACGATACCGGCGGCTCCCAGGCGAAACACAGCGGCTTCCGTCACGTATAGGATCTCTTGCCGGTTGCGGGCAGCGTAGTCCGCGCTGAATGTCACGTGGCTAACGGCTTCGACGATCTTCGGGGCCCCGTGAGAATCGAACTGCAGGCGCCCATCCGCGATACGGGACTCCGCGCGAATCGAGAGCGTGCCGCAGAATACCGCCTTGTCCGCCTTTTGCACGATGTCAATGAAGCCTCCCACACCAATGATCCGCGAGGTGAGCTTGCTCACGTTGACGTTACCTCTTCGATCGATCTCGAGGAAACCGAGGAAGGTCTGATCGACGCCCCGACCATGATAGAAGTCGAACATGTGCTCTGTTCCCAGAATGGCGTCAGGATTGTAGACGGCACCGAAGTCCAGCCCGCCAGCGGGCACGCCGCCGAATTGGCCGTGCTCGATGGTCGGTGTGATCCTGTCGGCGATTCCTTGTTCCCGTGCGACGGCGATGACACCGTCGGGAATGCCGAATCCAACATTGATGACGGCCCCCGGCGTGAGCTCCATGGCTGCTCGGCGAGCGATGATCTTGCGGGGTCCAAACGGCAGGGCGGGAAACTGGTCTTCCGGCATCCGGCTTTCGCCGCAAAACGCGGGTTCGTAGTCAGTCTGGTACGTTTGTCCTTGCTCTTCGTCGACGACCAACACATCGACGAAGCAACCGGGCACATGGACATCGCGCGGATCGAGTGATCCTGACGGAACCACGGTTCGCGCGACGGCTAGCACGAGCCCGCCCGATGCCTTGGCGGCTTGGGCAAGTGTGCAGTTGTGCCAGATTCCGGCCTCGCGGCTCATTGACAGGTTCCCATCTCTGTCGGCCTCCCAGGCGTGGAGTAGGGCCACGTTGATCGGCAGGGCCTTGTAGAAGAGCCAGGGCTTTCCGTCGATCTCGACGAACTCGACAAGCTGGTCGGTCGCTTTCGAGTTGAGCCGCCCGCCTTCGTGTCTTGGGTCAACGAACGTGTCCAATCCTGCGTGTGAGTACCAGCCAGGGCTCCCCGCGGCAGCGCAGCGAAACAACTGCACCATCACGCCCGCTGGTAGGCAGTAAGCGGCGAAGCGATTCTCGGTGGCCAGCTTCGCCATCTCCGGCGCCATCGACCAGTGGCCACCAATTACGCGACGGTACATCCCGGGGCAGGCGGCCTGCTGCAAGCCCCTAGAGCGCTGATCCCCCACTCCGAATGGATGGAGCAGCGTGAGACCGGAAGGAGTGCCTGTGGCACGATGGCGGGTGCCAAGCTCGCGAAGGAGGGCGTCCGGAATCGCGTGCCCGGCGCCAGACCCGCCGATCGCTACGGACGCATCACTTGGAATCCTGGCCACGGCCTCGGCGGCAGTCTCGATGGGCTTGGACCGACCTGAGTTCAAGTTCTTCACGAAGAATGTGGGCTCTGCCTATCGTGGGTTGGGGCTTGAACCTGAGATTCCCACAGATTCGACGCGCAACCGAATAGGTGTCAGGGCCATGCCACGTCAAGCAGTTGCGTTAATCGAATCGCGGACTTTGCCAGTTGCTCGACGATCACCGTGGATGCTGCCTCCATAGCCGCTTGGTCGAGGATCGTCCGGTCGGTCTCAGCGACGGACGGGTATACCTTGCGAATGGCAATTTGGTGCGTCTCCCATGTCCAGTCACTGAGAGTGCCGACTTTCCATGCCTCAGTATCTGTTTCTGCGATCCGCTGTCGAACCATTCGAAGCACTTCCTTCTCATTTCCCAGTCGGTCCAGCAGCGCGCTGTCCCAAGCCTGGATCAGAGGCATGTCGGTGCCGTCCAATACGACAATGCTGTTTTCCTTGCTGCGTGCCGGTGGGTAGCCGTTGAGCAAGGGCTGGTGCATGTCGGCAGCCAAGCCGACGAGCATCTTGAACGCCTCCAGGATTTCCTGCTGAGGCTTGATAGCGAGCCGCACGATACCGATGCAGTCACGAACCTTGGCGGTGATGCAGTCGCCCAGAGGGCAGTCTCGTTCGAGGTCGACGCCCTCCGCCCCCGCCGGGATTGTGATCGAGTGCCACGCCTCTGTCTCGGGACGGGTTCGGGAAACTTCGTCGGCCCAGGTGGCAACTTCCACGAGTTTGGGAGATTTGCCAAGCAAGTAACCGACCCGACGCTTGGCATTCTCACTAAGGTTTTCCTGGGCGGCAAGCGCAACGACCCGGTGCCCCTTGTCGCTCCACGCTTGCAGACTCGTCGCGGACACAAGGAACACGAAAAAGAGCAGGCCGGATCGAGAGGGCGCAAGAGAGCTCATTTCTGTAGGATAGTGCCTGTGCGATGGATGCACCGAGATTGGCATGGTTCTGCCCTCCCGCGCACGAGCGAGCCTTGATGACGACTGCTGAAATCGCAAGCCTAGTGCAGGGCGAACTGGTCGGTAGAGGCGATTTGACAGTGCACTCCGGGCAGACGCTGGAGAGAGCTCTGGAAACGCAGTTGGCCTTTTGGGAGCGCCGGCCCGGAGTAACAAAGCTGCCGCCAACCCGGGCTGGCTGTGTGATCGTTGATGGTCGCGTGGAAGTAGATGGACGGACCGCAATCCGTGTCGAGCAGCCGCGTAGCGCCTTCGCCAAAGCCTTGAGAATGATGCTTGCCGGACGCCAGCCGTCAACTGGCGTCGATCCAACGGCTTCGGTCCATCCCAAGGCCATCATCGGAGAGCGTGTCTCGATCGGGCCGCACGCTGTGGTGGAAGCTGGCGCAGCAGTCGGTGACATGTCAACAATTGGAGCCCACGTCTTTGTCGGTGAGGGAGCAGTTCTCGGCAAGCTTTGCCGTCTGGAGCCCGGTTGCAGGGTCCATGGAAACGCTCGATTAGGAGACCGGGTTACGCTCCACAGCGGCGTGGTGATCGGATCGGATGGCTTCGGGCTGGTCTTCGAATCCGATCACTACGAGAAGTTTCCGCAGACCGGCGGTGTCGAGATCGGGAACGATGTCGAGATCGGAGCGAATTCCTGTGTCGACCGCGGGGCGCTGGACGCCACGCGCATCGGCACTGGAACAAAGCTCGACAATCTGGTGCATATTGGTCACAACTGCCAAGTCGGAAATCATGTGGTCATGGCCGCTCAAGTCGGACTCTCGGGCGGCGTGATTGTGGAGGACTATGCCGTCTTGGGAGGTCAGGCGGGAATCGGAGATCGCGCAACGATTGGAGCGCGTGTCCGCCTGGGCGGGCAAGGTGGGCTTCTGCCAGACAAGAAACTGGCTCCGGGCGGCGCATATTGGGGTACGCCGGCCCGTCCCCTGCGACAGGAACTCACGCGTCAGGCCTCCTTGAGCCGGCTGCCGAGGTTGATCGAAGAAGTCAAGCGACTGGCTGCCCGGGTCAGGGATCTGGAGTCCCGATGAGAACCATCGCAATCGGGGGTAACAGCCGTAGCGTCGGCAAGACCAGCTTGGCGGTCTCAATAATTGGCGCAACCAGGGACCTTGACTGGACAGCGGTCAAAATGACGCAGTTTGGGCACGGAATCTGCTCTCGTGACGGGAGGCCTTGCGGTTGCGCTGTTGAAGATCCCCTATGCCCTTACGAAATCAGCGAAGAGCACGGAGAAATCCCGACCACTGACACGGCGAGGATGCTGGCGGCGGGGGCCAGCGAGGTGCTGTGGGTCCGCACGGCACTCGGTCGGCTAGAGGCGGCCCTGCCAGCTATACGGCAGCGACTGGAAGGGAAGAGGCATGTGCTATTCGAGTCGACCAGTTTGGTCGGCCACTGGCCGCCCGATGTGTTCCTCGCGGTATTGGACTACCAGAATCTCGACATCAAGGAGAGCGTGATTCGACTCGCTCCAGCTGCGGACGCATTTATCCTTCCAAGAACCGAACATCAGCATCCTCCCTGGCCGGAGTTTGACGCGACGCTAGTGGAGCAAAAACCGATCTTCACCGTGAGCCCTCCGTCCTATTGCACTCCAGAGATCATCGAATTTGCCAAGCGGCACCTGCACTAGGACCGCTTCGCGCAATGTCGTCGCCTCGGACGGTCACACGTGTAGCTAAACCATTGAACAAAAAGCTGTTAGCGTCGTTTCGGATTCCGGCGAGGGCTGTTGATTGACCGAACGCGACCCCAGTTGCTACTCTGAATGTGCGGGGTGGAGCAGTCTGGTAGCTCGTTGGGCTCATAACCCAAAGGTCGAGGGTTCAAATCCCTCCCCCGCAACCAAAGAACTCTGGGTCCGGCCCGGAGACATAGGTAACACAACTTACCTGAGACATGGGTGACAACCTCGGGCCGAACGGGTTGTCGATGGTTTGCAGAGTCTTCTGGCTCAGGTCAATATAACCTAGGTCATAGTGCATGAAGCTGACGAGCCAGATGGCGTCGTTGACCTCCTCGTGGTGCATGCAGATGCGCTCGCAATGGGCTACGAGAACCTCCTTGTCAAGGAAGGGGTAGGCCAGCTCCGACAGGCTGCGACAGGCCGTGGGAGCCGCGGTGTGGAGTTTGACGGCGCAGATCGAGCGCAAACGTAGTGATGGTCGGCGCGACGCGAAATCCTGTATTCGTTGTCGTTGGAGAAACTGGCATTCTACTCGTGAACCGACCTGACGCCAGAGAGATCGATCGCTCCGTCGTCACTGCTGCTGATCGTCAAGATCGTTCGACCCGCACCGTCGGATCATTCTTCCCGGCTGGTGTTGCCGTCCGTGTCCACGTCCAGTAGGGCGAGAGGGGCCAACTACGCCCCCGGGGTGGAGGGCTCCTTCTAGGGAACTGACGGGGTCTCTGCAGGTACGGGAGGTGAGCGACGGCTCTTCAGCCACCAGCGCATGGTGGTGCTGACGATATCCGCTGCTTCTCGTTGCACCCAATGACCACTGCTCGGTATGGTGACCAGCGTGTAGTCCTCATCGATCCAATTCCACGTGTCGCGTAGACCGTCCTTGTCGACGGCCTTGTCTTTCAAGCCGTGGAATTGCAAGACCGGCATCGAGAGATTGGGCATCTCCGAGTTCCGCCCGGCCCCGCTATTCAGTCCGGGGTAGGCTGCCCGATAGTAGTCGAGCATGCCCTTAACCGAGGACCGCGCAAACGCATTCACGTAGCGTTCCCGCACTTCACCCGAGACAGCGCCCAATGAAATGCGCGCAAGAGCCTCGGGTGTGAGCCGCTTTTCGAATCCCGCAGTTTGGAAATCGTCGATGTACTGGGTATTCGCCTTTTGCTCTGCGGTCGCATTACGCCGCACAGTGTTGTAACCCTTCGGATGGGTCAGGTTGCAGATCACCAGCCTGTTAACTCGGTGTGGATGGCGCATGGCGAACCGCCAGGAAATGACTCCGCCCCAGTCGTGCCCAACGAGCGTGACCGAGTCGACCCCTAGGTCCTTGATCACGGCTGCTACATCCGCCAGAAGGTGGGGCATCGTGTAGTGCTCCACGCCTTCCGGCTTGCCACTCTTGTTGTAGGCGCGCATGTCCATTGCGACGGTCATGTATTCGTCGGATAAGGAGGCCATCTGTTCGCGCCAGGTATACCAAAAATCAGGAAAGCCGTGGATGAACAGAATCACGGGACCCTCACCCAAGGTGACGTAATGGAGCGGGACGCCATCGTTGTCTGTTTCGTGATGCTCGACGCGGTCGAAGACGCCGGTCCTCGAAAATGTTTCCTTGGGTGCGCGGCTACTCTTGTTGCTGTGACCGGGCCGGCTTTCGCCAGGCTGGGGCCCCACCAGATTGAGCGCTCGATTGAGTTCATCAAGATTGATCGCACCGTCGCCGTCGGCATCGATCAACGAGAAGTTCTGCTTCATTTCATCTCTCGCTTCGCTCTCGGCGATCACGCCATCGCTGTCGTCGTCCTGAGCTTGAAGGATCTGCTGAGGTGTCTGCGCATACGTTGTAGGAGAGAGTGTGAGAACGACGATCTCCAAGACCAACACTCCTGCCATTGAATAGGAGTTGATAGTTGTCGATGGGGCGATACTCATTGAGACTTCCTTCTTGTCAACGGACTGGCTGGCTCAACAGGCTAGCGACGCGTCTTCCAGTCGACACCGCGTTCAATTACGCCAGCTCCTGACAGCTGCAGGAATCGACGTCGATCAATCATCTGGACTACCCTACCATTGACCGTGGGTAAGTAACTTGGCACTGGCAACCGTCGACATCACAGCGAAGCTTCACGACGCAGGCGCAGCCTGGGCTGCATTTTGCTTGCCTGAATTCTCGGAGACGATCCCTCAGGACCAGCCGACTGCCCGATTGATGCGCCGGCGCCCACTCCGGTCTGTTCGAATTCTCGCCGGGCTGGCTTTTCTCTGCGTGGTTGCCCAGCCTTGGACCGCAGCTCACGGCAGGCCCAACATACTGCTCATCCTCTCGGACGATCACAGTGCACCCCATCTCGGCTGCTATGGGAGCCAGAACTGCAAGCGGTTCAACATCACACCGAATCTCGACGCCCTCGCAGCGGAAGGCATGAGGTTCAATCGCGCCTACACCACGGCTCCGCAATGTGCGCCCTCGCGCATTTCCATTTTCGCTGGCCGTTCCCCGGTTGGACTAGGGGTTACTCGCTTCGCGCAGCCTGCCCGGCCTGAGGTTCCATTCTTCACAGATGTGCTCCGCCAGAACGGATACTGGACGGGACTTGATGGACGGCACCAGCATCTGGATGGGAAGACAAGAGACGCCGAGCATGTCATGGAAGCGCTACAGGAGTTTGGGATGAACCGTCATGCTTCCCGGTTCGACCATTTCGTGCGTGGGGCCAAAACGAAGGGGGAGAATCTAGGTAAGGTATCGGAAGTCGTTGAGTCTGCCCTGGACAAGGTGCCGGCCGGCAAGCCGTTCTTCCTTTATTTCGGCTTCAATCAACCACACCGTGGATTCGGAGTCGATCACGAGAATATCGATCCGGCCAAGCTTGATCTTCCTCCGGACTGGCCCGACCTTCCCGAAGTGCGCGTAGATTACGCCCGCTATCTCGATGAAGTACGGGATCTCGATACGGGGATAGGTGCAATTGCACAACTCTTGAAGCGTCGCGGTCTGGAGCAGAACACCTTGGTTATCTTCATGGGGGACAACGGAGAAGCGTTGCTTCGCGGCAAGGGAACGCTCTTCGATCGCGGTACGCATGTGCCCCTTCTTGTCCGCTGGCCGGGAGTGGTCGAGGGAGGCTCCCAGAGCGACGCTCTGGTGAGCGGCGAAGATCTGGGTCCCACCATTCTGGAAGCCGCGGGGCTTGATTCGCCAGCTGGAATGACTGGGTTGAGTTTTCTTTCCGAGCTACGCGGGCAAGCATTTTCCGGCAGGAAGTATGTCTTCGCCGAGCGTGGCTGGCACGCAGGTCCCATCACACGGACGGATGGACTCGACCTCTCTCGGTCCATCACCTCCAAGCGATATCGCTATATTTACAATGCGCTCCCGAGCAGGACCTACACACCGGTCGATATGCCTGATAGGGAAGCTTGGCTAGCTGTGCAATCAGCCCGCCGTGGTGGCAAGCTCTCGCAGTTGCACATTCGTCTGTTGTTCCAGAATCCCCGTCCTGTTGTGGAACTGTATGACCTTGAACGGGATCCGTACGAATTGGACAACCTTGTCGGAAAGCCTGGGATGAGAACGGTCGAGCAGACCCTGCGAGAGGAACTGGAGAGGTGGATGATCCGCGAGAGCGACTTTCTTCCCCTGCCAACTCATGCCCTCGCAAACCAATGACACGCTTGGTAACGGTGCTAGCACCCAATGAGGCAGGAGGCCTGAATTGCGAGAACGAGACACATCCAGCGAGGGTACATCGATCAACTTCCACGAGCCTTGGCCTTGACCGGAATCCCCGAATGGCCCTGCCGCGTTCCGTTCTGACGGTGACGCATTGAAGCAGTGGCAATGACGGAGAGGCTCGGGCCCCATTCCGGCTCCAACGACTGGTGTCTGCCGCTAAACGCCTCGCGGTGCCGGGCGAACTCCGAATCAGCGGGGGCGACCCCAGTATCGCGTAAGCGTGTTAGCGCAGGCATCAAGCGTGCTGTAATGAGGCGCTAAAGCGGTCACTGTCGGTGCCATGGATGCAGCGATTCATTCCCCGGTCCTCGTCAATGCCTTGGGCCATCTTGCAGGCATCGTCGCTTTCGGCGCCTTCTTGGTGCTGCTTGACCGTAGGGCTCTCCTAAGCCGAAGAAGGAGAATCTCGGCACCCGCTGCTGCCGCGGCGCTCGCATTCCTTTGGAACTTGGGCTCGCTCGTGGTCTTGCTCTGGGCCGCCGACAGCAATGGACGGGAGATCGTCGCGTCGTTGAGTTTTGCCGTGCTCAGCATGCTGCCTTGCGTACTGCTTCATCTTGCGCTCGGGGCGCAATATCGCTGGCTGCGCGCTGCCGGCTACGTGACTGGAGCGGTCTCTGCAACGCTGCATCTCTTGGAGGCGTTTGGCTTCGCAATTGGATTTCACAAGCTGGCGATCCAGCTGACGACCAACGGGTTTACTGGGTTTGCCGTGATCTTCGTCTTGCTGTTGCTGCGGGGAGAGGCGGATCGCCGGTCGGCCGCAATGCGAGCCTCGGTCGCGATTAGCTTGTTCCTCATTGCGGCCTCGTTTGTTCATTTCGAGGTCGATCCCGGCCCCGCATCTTGGACCCAGGAGGTCTTGTTCCACCACGCGGCCATTCCGCTTGCGCTGTTCGTGCTTCTACACGACTATCGATTCCTGCTGCTGGATGCGTTTGTGAGATTGCTTGGCGGCGTTGCATTGGCTGGTTTGTTTCCTGCCGCGCTACTGGGAATCCTGCTTCATCTTGGATGGCTCGATGTTGGGGTCGCCGGATCCGCAGGGTTGGCTGGAATTGGGATTGCGATAACCCTGGCAATCCTGCTCTACCCACAAACCCGCAATCAAATCGGGAAATGGGTCGAGCCGGTCTTTTTTCGTCGAGGCGATATTGAGGCGATGCTGAGCCGGATGTCTTCCTTGGGCGGCACGGCTGGAGCACCGGTTATTGAGCAAATCGCTCGTCTGATCGCCGATTTCATCTCCGCGCAGCGATGGAGCCTTGCAGACACCGAAGAATCGGAGGTCGAATTCCGTGTCGAGGCGTTGGACGAACGGACATCTCTTCGTAGCCCAAGCTCCGCATCTTGGGCCGAAGTTGCCGTTGCCCTGCAAGTGTCTCCGGGCCGGAGCCGCGTGCTTTGGCTTGGTCCTAGAGTAGGTGGCCGACGGTACCTCAGTGCCGACCTGGATGATCTCGATCGGCTCCGATCGGAGGCGGTCGCCCGGCTAGACTCGATTCGCCGGGACGAGCAGCAGCGGATGCTGGCCGAAGCCGAGCTGAGAGCACTGCGCGCACAGATCAACCCACACTTCCTGTTCAACGCCCTGAACGCGCTGTATGGAGTCATACCTCGAGCCGCTCCGGGTGCCCGCCAAACTCTGCTGAACTTGGCGGACATCCTACGCTACTCCCTTGACAGCAAGCGTCAGTACGTTCCGCTCGAGGAAGAATTGCGAGTCGTGGAGGCCTATCTTGCGATCGAGCGGCTGAGGTTGCAGGAGCGGTTGTCGGTGAGTGTCGAGTGCGACGACGCTGCGCGGACAGCGACGATTCCAGCATTTACGATTCAGCCCCTCGTCGAGAACGCTGTGAAGCATGGAATCAGCGGAACGCTCCGGGGCGGAAACATCCTTGTGACAGTGCGTACCCGGGCCGGCCGACTCTCCGTTGACGTGGTTGACAACGGCGTGGGATTTGACGCCAACTCTCCTCCGAAATCGGGTCATGGCCTGTACAACGTACAGCGCCGCCTCGAACTTTGCTACGGTGATGCCGCCGAGTTCGAGATTGAGTCTTCCAGCGCTTTGACAAAGGCCTCGTTCAGCGTGCCTGTGGCCACCGATAAGCCGCCGCCCGTCGTCGTGGAACGTAAGACTAACGGATTAGGTTCCGTATGAGCGGTGCCTGGCGCTTGCTAACGGTGAACTCGAGACCATTCGTTAGTGTCAGCAGCCAGCGGTGGCTGCTTAGCACCGCCATCTTGCGGATCTTGTCCGTGTTGACGAGTGTTCCGCGATGCACGCGCTGGAACTGTGAGCCGACGAGCCGGTCATCGATAGCCTGTAGCGACTGCGTCGCTACGTACTTCGCTCGGTCTGTCAGTATCCAGACAATCTCACCGTCGGCTTGGAAGGCGTAGACCTCGTCAAGGCCTAACAGGTGGTAGCCATTGCCGCGTCGGGCAACGATTTTTGGCCAACGTTGTGCCCTAGAGGCATTCTCCGCATTGAGGGTCTTTGCTACTCGCTCGGCGCTGTCACGAGGGCTCCGTCGGGCCTCCCTAGCACGGGCTACCGCTGTTGCCAGCCGCTGTGTATTGATTGGCTTTAGCAGGTAGTCAACTGCACCCACTTCGAATGCTCGCAGGGCATGCTCGCTATAGGCCGTTACGAAAATGATTGTGGGGAGTGGACCGGCAATGCTGCGCACAACCTCGAATCCGTTTTGGACGGGCATCTGGATATCCAGCAGCACCAAATCGGGAGAGAGTTGCTCGATACAGCGAATCGCGGCCTCGCCATTATCGGCTTCGCCCACCACTTCCGTACCGCCAATCTCGGCCAGTTCTTCAGCCAGCACACGGCGGGCGACAGGCTCATCATCGACGATCAGAGTTCGCAACAAGGTACTGGCCATTCCTGCTCCACCCATCCTAGACCCGAACAGTCTGCGCATGCATCACTGGCAACTTGATGTCGCGGGGCGGACGGAGTGCGGTCGGACACTGGGGAGGATTGGTATGGCCAACAGGGCCTGGATCCCTCAAGTGGTCCCCGGCATTGCCTTCGCTGCATTGAAATTGCCTGCTGGAATCTCCGACAATGGGCCGACAGGCATTCCGCGGCGCAAGGGGCTAGCAGTTCGTGCAGAACGATCTGGGGCTACCCTGGCATCTAAGGGGTAGGCGGTGGTCGTGCTGCCAGGGAGTTCCTGTTCAAGCGAGAAAGCCGACAGGAATGAAGACCATTTGGATCAAATCGTGTGTCCTTCGCAGCGCCCTAGTAGCCGCTCTTGCTTTCTCCGTGCTGAATGCCGCTGAAGTCACCGCGGACCGTCTAGAGAGCGCGGAGAGCGAGCCGGAGAACTGGCTGACCTACTACGGCACGTACAAGGCATGGCGCTATAGCCCGCTAGACCAGATCAACCGATCGAACGTCAAACAACTGACACCTGTCTGGGCATTCGAGTCTGGTCTGGACGATGGCGGGATGCAGTCAGCGCCACTCGTGGTCGACGGGGTAATGTATGTTTCGACCGCCCAGAATCATGTCTTTGCACTCGACGCCGTCACCGGTGAGCAGATTTGGCGTTACCAGCATGAACTGCCGGATGAGCTCCCGGCGGTCTACGGCAACTGGAACCGAGGTGTAGCGATCGCCTACGGGATCGTGTACTTGGGCACGCTCGACAACCACGTGGTTGCGCTCGATGCGGGCACAGGACGGGAGGTCTGGAGGGTTGAGGTCGAGAATTCCAAGCAGTGCGGCTGCAATATCACCTCGGCCCCGCTGATCGTCAAGGACATGGTGATCACCGGAGTGACAGGTGGTGACTCGGCCCACCGCGGCTACTTGAATGCCTTCGACGCCAAGACCGGCCGTCACCGGTGGAGATTCTGGACGATACCGGGTCCCGGCGAGCCGGGCCATGAGACCTGGAAGGGCGACTCTTGGAAGTACGGCGGTGGCTCGACTTGGATCACGGGCACCTACGACCCGGAACTTGATCTCATATTCTGGGGTGTTGGCAATCCCGCAGCAGACTTCTACGGCGAATCGCGGAAGGGCGACAACCTTTACACCGAATCGGTAGTCGCACTCGACGCCGACACCGGGAAACTGGAATGGTACTACCAAGAGATCCCTTACGACGTCTGGGATTACGATGCTGCCTACGAACTGGTTTTGCTGGACATTGAGGTCAAGGGCGCCCAGCGGAAGGTGATCGTCAACCCGAACAAGAGTGGATACGTTTGGGTGCTTGACCGTACCAACGGAGCGTTTCTTGGCGCGTGGCCGCTAGTGGAGAATTCCAACTGGATCGAACACATTGACGATGATGGCAATCTGGTTGGTCGCAACGAGCCTCCAGTCGGCAAGCCAACGCTGATCTGTCCCGCGATCGGTGGAGGACGGAGTTGGAACCACGGGGCGTACTCGCCCGAGACGGGCTGGTTCTACTCGACGGGTCTTGAGTGGTGCCAGACGATCACCGTGAAGCCGGAGGAGCCGCGGGAAGGCATGGCATTCTTCGGCGGCGAGTTCCAGATGACTCATCCCGAAGGAGGTACGGCCTATTCCCATCTAGGAGCGTACGACCCCCTGACAGGCAAGCGTCACTGGCAATACCGGCACAAGTACCCGCTGCTGGCGTCACAGTTGGCGACGGGCGGCGGCCTGCTCTTCACGGGTGACGCAACAGGACGGTTCATCGCGCTCGATACCAAGACAGGCGAAGAGCTATGGAGTTTTCGTACAGGGTCCGGCCATCGAGGCTCGGCCGTGACGTTTGCTGTTGACGGCCGTCAATACGTCGCGACACCGAGTGGCTGGGGCTCGGCACTGGCGGGGCTCACCACTCAGTTGTGGCCAGAGACAGGGAGTTTTCCCAGCGGGTCCAGCATTTTCGTGTTCGCGCTGCCGTGACACCCAAACGTGAACATGAGGACTTCGAAACCGAGAAGAGCTGAAGGACGATTCCGGCCCGGCGCGCGTGTTGTCGTGAAGGCCCTGATCGCGGTGCTGATCGGCATGCTCGCCGGCGGTGGGCTCAATGCTGCGCTGGGTGAGCAAGGCGCGGACACGCCAGCGCTCGCGTTGCTCGGCGGTGGACTCGCGCTTGGCGTCGTGATCGTCGCGCGGGCTCGACAGCGAGGGCGGGAGGCACAGGATGAATGACGACATTACCTGGTGGACAACGGCGGTGGGAGGTGACCAAACCCACGGCATTCACAGGATGCGGCTGCAAAGCGAACCGTGCGGTCGGCAGCCAGCTTTGATGGTGTCGTGGTATTCCGTTTAGAATTAGGTGTGGAACGAGGGAAGCATGGCCATACCTGTGGCAGCAGGTCATTGTATATGAATCACTTGCGAGAGCTGGATGGCTAGCATTGGCGGAAGAGGAATGATGCGGGTCTGGCTACCTTGCGTCCCTCTGGTTGCGGCGGTGCTAGCCATCTCTCCTGCTGTTGCCGAAGAGCGCTCGATCAATCTGCTGGACGACGCGCTGATCGAAGGCGGATCGGAACTGTTCCAAATGAATTGTGCCGTGGGGTACTGCCACGGCTCGGAGGGGCGCTCGGCTAGAGGGCCAGCTCTGCGTGATCGGGAATGGGCGGCGCGCGACCTCTATCGCATCACGCACGATGGGTTGTCGGGTACGTCGATGCCGGCATGGAAGAGCGTGCTGTCGACGGAGGAGATTTGGGCGGTTACAGCCTACATAATGACGCTCGCGAGGAATCCCGTCGAAGCCGCTAACGCTCTGGTCTCGATCGAGGCTGACGCGGAGGGGCCAAGGGAACTGACCGGTGCCGCCAAGCATGGCGAGGAACTCTTTTTTGACTTGACACGGGAAAGGCGTTGTGGGCTGTGTCATCGGTTGGGTGACAAAGGGACAGCGGTTGGACCCAATCTAGCCGTCGTAGCGGGAGAAAAGACGGCCGAGGATCTGAAACGGGATATTCGGCAACCAGGCAAACTGCGGGCGTTCGGCTTCGAACTCACGGAGGTCTCGACGCGTGACGGCGAGGTGATTCGCGGCGTGCTGGCCGATCAATCTCCGGCGGGGGTGAAGATCTATGACACCTCGGTGCTACCTCCGGTTTTGCGGACAGTGCCGGCCAGAGCACTGCGACGGGTCCGTGCGCGAAATGGTCGTTCTCCAATGCCTGAGGGCTGGGAATCCGTTTACAGTGACGCTGAGATAGGCGCGATTGTAGCCTTCCTGATGGCGATGTAGCTGGGTTGGGGCGTGCGCGAGTATTGGTAGGGCAGAGCGACGATCCTCGCGGTCTCACGAATGCCCTCGGCTGGTTTCGACATGCCGATGCAGCCCCGCCCCGCGTCGCCTGCCAACGGCTTGCGGTAACTGCTCAACCGTCCTTGGAAACCACGACTCGCACAGTCTTTCGACGACCCGTCAACCCTCGGATCACCGCCAGGCTCGATCGCGGCACACCGAGTTCATCGGCTAGCAGCCGAATCGCATCCTTGTTCGCCTTGCCGCCTTCCGGGGGAGCAGTGACCCAGATGCGGTAGCCGGGCGCGCCATCGGCGAGGCTTGTTTTCAAGATTCGATTTACCGCAGCTCTGGGACTGACCGTTATCTGGATTGTTTGAGAGCCAGCTGAGCTCTTTGGTCGGTTCGGCACTGACGAGACTAAGGCCCGGATGCGCTATGGAAGCGTAAACATCGAGCCCTCCTGCAAGCGATAGACCGCAATCCATCGAGCAGGGCAGGCGAGGTGCCTCCCTTTTGTCACGTGTCGGGCTCTTGCGTGCTGTCTTAGATTCCAGCCATTCTGGCCCAAGCCTGTTGCGCGGTTATCCGAACCGTGTTGTCCGCGCTCTCGAGCTTTGGGAAAATTGCTGCCGCTGCTTCCGCGGTTCCGATCTTGGCCAGCCCGATAATCGCGGCGCATTGCAGATGCTCCTCCTCCCGGTCCAGGGTCTGCAAATAGATCCCCTGCGCCTCGGTGTGGTTACCTTTTTCTACTTGGGCATCCGCATACCGCAACAGACTGTCATCGAACTCGATCTTCTGCCACACATTCAAGCTGTCGTAGTCCGGGAAGTCGATCTCTTTACCCATCGCTATGCCAATTCTGGCCCATGCCTTCATTCCGGCCATCGCAATTTCACGATCAGAGGACTGCATTGCCTCAATGCATGCACCGACTGCTTCCTCCGCGCGCCGATGGCCTAGGGCCGCGAGGATGCGCGGCTGGAACTCGTCCGAGGCAGAAGACAGGGCGCCCAGCAGCGCTTCCTCCGAAGTCTTGCCGGGAATGCGTTCCAAGCAATAGACAGCTTCTTCGCGGAGAATCGGATCGTTGGCAAGCAATGCGATCTTTTCTACTGCGTCGGAGGTTGCGATCAGCGAGAGATGCCGCAGAGCGGTGGTCTTCTCGATCTCTTGCCGCTTGCCTTCCAGCAGACTTAGCAAGTTCATTACGACTAGCTGCCGCCGGTCCATCTTTCCAGAAGCGTCGGGCCGACCAACGTTTGCACCGAGGTTGCTGGTGATGATCGTTCTGCCCACCGAATGTACGATGTTCTTGAGGGCTTCTTCTGCGGCCTTGCGGACATTCGCTTTCTTCGACACGAGCAGTTCGCTCAAGGCGGGGATCACGCTAGGCTCCACCTGGTCGGCAGTCGACCACGCGGCATAGTTGGCATCTTCGTCGTCGCTACGGATGCCTGCTAGGAACTTGTCCTCTGCTTCGGCGGCGCGAGCCGATGTAGCAGCAACGAGAGCGCCTGCGGCGGCCATTGCGGTTGTCGTTTCAAGGGTGTCATTCTTGCGGTTCTTCATGGCTGTGCTTTCTCTGTCTCGCTGGAATTGACCTTGCTCGATGTGAGGCGTCTACAGATGCCACGGACCACGGCCAGGGCGGCTTAGCATGCGGTTCGCCTCTTGGTCGTTCCTGACGATCTCGGCCACTGGGTCCCAGTCCAGCTTCCGACGCAGCCGGTAGGAGATGTTGCCCAAGATGCAAAGGATCGATACTCGGTGGGCTGACTCAATGTCCATGACGGGCTTCTCCCTTGTCCTGATGCAGTCTTCGAAGTTCTCTCCGTGTCCCGGGCTCTTGAACACTTCGACGCCTCCATACGGCAACTCGTAGTCCTTCGCCACCTGCTCCGTATCGGTCGTGTTGCGATCTCCGTAGGTGACGGTCAACCGGCCCTTGTCGCCCCAGTAGACGGCTCCGTACCGGGCATCGAGCTCTTCGGAAGGCGTACCCGGCTGGGCCCAGATCAATGTCCAGTCCGGGTCTTTGTACTGGTACGTTACCGTCATGTGCTGCGGCGTATCGTAAATTCCGCCGTGATGAGGCTCGCCGGTGGCTTCCACACTAACCGGCCCCGAATTGTCTGCGTTCATGATCCACTGCGCGACGCTCATCACATGCGCTCCGCGGTCGCGAATCTGGCCTCCCCCGAAGTCCAGCATCCAGCGAAAACTGCCATGGGTGCGGGTCCGGTTGAAGGGAATGCTCCGCGCTGGTCCGATCCAAGACTCGTAGTCCAACCCAGCTGGCGCCTCGGAGTCTGGAGTCCAGTCGCCGCGGGGGTTCTCGTAGTGCCAGCACTTGACTTCGCTCACTGTGCCGATCATGCCGTTGTTGATGTACTGCTTGGCGTAGAATGCGGCTTCTTGAGAGCGTCCCTGAGAGCCGACCTGCACGACCCGCCCGTATCGTTCCGCCGCGGTCACCATGGCGCGGCCTTCCTCCACCGTCTTGGCTGCCGGTTTCTCGACGTATACGTCCTTGCCGGCTTGGCAGGCCATGATGGTCATCAGCGCATGCCAGTGATCCGGGGAGGCAATGAAGACTGCATCGAGGTCCTCTTGCTCCAGTAGGTTCCGGAAGTCCTTGTAGAGCTTCGGCTTGCCGCCGACCATGGTCGCCGCCATGTCGAGGCGCGAGGAATCCACGTCGCAAAGCGCTGTGGAAAGCGCGGGGCGCATGTAGCGGTCGCCTGCTCCTCCGAGGTTTTCCCAAGGCACGACCTTCTGGTCGAGATGCGAGAGTGGGCGGAGGAATCGCCGCCCGCGACCTCCCAAGCCGATGTGCCCGAAGTTCAGTCGGTCGCTTGGGGCAGGTTTGGCAAGCACCGATGCCGGGACGATCGTGATGCCGAGCGAGGTGGAGGCCGCGCTGGAAAGAAAGGTTCTACGAGTGAATTGGTTTTTCTTCGTCATTGTTGACCTCGAACCGGGCTTGCGGTTGCCGGTGTGATCTTTGAATGGCGCGTTCTGGACCGGTAAAGCGGCGTGAGCCATGCGCCAGAGAACTAGCGTCAATACTAGCTCAGTTCGACGGCGCATCGCCACGTCCGTCGAGTCGTCGAGCAGGTGTCTGGTCGGTTTCCGTCTGACGCTGGCCGATCCCTGCTTCGGCAATGGCGGGCAGCTGGAGAAAGCAACAATCCCGCTAGGTCTCGTCGCCCGCCATTCCCCCCAACTGCAAGATGATGCCGAACTCCTCCTCCGTCACCGGCGTGACCGACAGGCGGCTGCGTCGGACGAGCTGCATGTCGCTCAGCGAGGATTCCTGCTTGATCGCCTTGAGCGGGACCGCGCGCTTGAGCGCCTCGACCGGCTTGATATCCACCACGCTCCAACGTGTGTCCTCGGTCGTCGGGTCCTGATAGTGTTCTCGAATGACCTCGGCGATGCCCACGACCTCCGTTCCCATGTTGGAGTGGTAATACAGGACACGGTCTCCGACCGTCATCTCGCGCATGTTGTTGCGAGATTCATAGTTGCGGACCCCGTCCCAATAGGTCCATCCATCGCGGACCAGATCGTCCCAAGAGTATTTCGTCGGTTCTGATTTCATCAGCCAGTAGTTCGGTTTGCGCGACATCAACCGGGCAGGATACCAGACAGCCAGCCCCGGTCAGCGAACCACGCTCAGCGCTCGAACATTCTCCGGATATTGGCCCTGTGCCGCCACATCAGGAACACGGTCATCAACCCGGCATAGTAGGTGTGGAGCAGGCCCTTCATGGCGTACGTCAGGCCCGTGAAGAAGACCCAGGTTAGAAGCGAAGCCAACGCACCGCGCTCCTTGACTCCGAACCGGCTGCCAGCCAGTCGCGAGACGACGAAGAACGCGAGTGCGGCAGTCGCCACGCCGGGGTAAATGGCAAGCATCGCTCCGGCCGATGTGGCAACCCCCTTGCCGCCATTGAATCGAAGCCAGGGCGAGTAGCAGTGTCCCCAAACTGCGCCTAGGGCGAACAGCCATCCGAGATAGACGAACCCGGCAGGGTCGTAGAACAGCCACACGGCCAGAAAGCCCTTGCCCGTGTCGCCTACCAGCGAGATCAGCGCCCGTTTCTTGCTGAACCGAAGGACATTGTTGAAGCCGGGATTGCCGGAGCCGATGTCTCGGATGTCGGTTCCAGATCCCCACATCGCGATCACGGCGAAAGGAATCGATCCGATGCCGAAGCTCGCCAGCAGCTTAAGGAAGGTTTCTGGGTCAATATTCATGGTTTCAGGGATTCAGCAGAGGAGTGAACGCGATGAGGCCTGCAGTCGCGGCGGTCGTGAAGTTGGAGAGCGTTGCGGCGATCATTGCCCGGAAGCCGATCTCGGCAAGTTCTCCGCGCCGGCCCGGAAGCATCGCCCCCAGCGCCCCGATTTGGATACCGACCGAACCTAGGTTCGCGAAACCGCAAAGAGCGTAGTTGGCGATCAGGAAGGAGTCGGGGCGGAGCGTGTCCTTGATGGTCGCCAACTCGGCATAGCTGATGAATTCGTTCAGCACAATCCGCGTGCCCAACAGGTTGCCCACGACCGTCGCGTCTTGCCAGGGGACACCAAGCAGCCAAGCGACAGGAGCGAGGAGTGGTCCGAGCAGATCTTGGATGCTGGAGGGGAACCATGGCCAAGCCAAGGCAGTCTGGGTCGCGCCCAGAATCCCGTTAACGACTGCGATCAACGCCACGAACGCGATCAGCATCGCCGCGACCTGAAGTGCCACTGACAGCCCTTCGCTCGCTCCTCGAGAAGCAGCCTCGATCACGTTCTTGTCTTCTTCGGACGACAGCTTGGGGACATGTCCAAGGGTCTGCGGGACGCCCGTTTCAGGCTCGAAGATCTTGGCCATCATGATACAGGTTGGCGCGGTCATCACCAAGGCAGTCAGAAGGTTCTCTGCGCTTGCCCCACCAATCTGCACGTACGCCACCAGGATCGCTCCCGACACCGTTGCCATCCCCCCCGTCATGACCGTCATCAGTTCCGACCTCGTCAGCTTGTCGAGGTACGGACGGATCGTCAGGGGTGCCTCCGCCTGCCCGATGAACAGGTTCGCGGCCACGTTGAGAGATTCCGCTCCGCTTGCGCGCATTCCGCGCTGCATGACCACGGCAATCGCGCCGACGAGCCGCGGCATGAGGCCCAGGTGATAGAGAATCGCCGACAGGCTCGACACCACAATGATCAGCGGCAGGATTTGAAAGGCGAAGACTACGCCGTTTTCGGACCGACCCAAGTCTCCAAAAACCAAGGCGCTTCCGTCTTCGGCCATGTCGACGAAGCGCCGGAAAACCACTCCGAAGGTTTCGAAGAGGGTCCCGACCGGCGTGCGCAGGACCAGGATGCCGAACACCAGCTGAAGACCCAGCCCCCATCCGACGATCGACCAGCGAAGCCGCGAGCGGTCGGACGAAAGGGCGAGCGCCACTGCGAGGGCGAAGCAGATCCCGAGGAGGCCCATGGGAGTATCCCATTGTAGTTTCGAATCCGGCAGGGCCCTCGGGCAGCGACGGTAGACTGCAATCATGAAGCCTGAACCAGCTCCAGTCGATGTTTCCCGCTTGGTGGAACTTGCCCGCGAGACGATGGCACGGGCCCCGTTCCCCATGCTGGCCAGTGTTGACGGCGATCGCCCCAGGCTTCGGCCGGTTTCGCCGGTTGGGGCCGATGGGTTCACCGTGTACGTGGCTTCGCTGCGCAGTTCGAACAAGACGCTGGAATTGCAGGCGAACCCGGCTGTGGAGCTTTGTTATCTGGACGAGGGCCACGATCAGGTTCGAATCGCCGGTACAGCCGAGCCTGTGCTCGACGCGACCACGAGACAGACGATTTGGAATCGCAACCCGCTGCTGCGAGCATTTCTGGGAACGATCGAGAACCCGGAATTCGTGCTGTACCGCATTCGCCCGGAACGAGTACTCTTCATGCGAGAGTGGGCTCTGTCGTACCACCAAGTGCCGTTAGCCTGACCCTTTGGTCAGTTTGCAAGGCGCGTGAATCGTGCCCGGTAGGTACCGTGATTTGTCGCACCTACTGGAATTCGTTCGCGTAGCGTACACTCGGATGGACCCCAAGGCAGGCAATCATGGACCGACGAATGTTCCTCTCGACCACCGGAGCGGCGGCAGCCACACTCACAGCTGTGCAGTATGCGTCCTGGGAGCCAACGACAGAATCAACACCGCGGTGATCGGCGTTAACGGACGTGGCAAGAGCCACATCCGCGCGGTTGCCGACAACCCTGGCATGCACGTGGCAGCCATTGTGGACATCGACCAGTCCGTGGCCGAGACAGCTGCCGCCTATACCAAGCAGTATCAGTCGGAAGCCCCCAGGGAGTACCGCGACCTTCGCGACATGCTTGCCGCGAAGGATATCGATGCCGTCACCGTTGCTACGCCCAATCACTGGCATGCTCTCTCCACGATTTGGGCGGTTCAGGCCGGTAAGGACGTGTACTGCGAGAAGCCTGCCAGCCACAACATCTTCGAAGGGCGGAAAATGGTCGAGGCGGCAAGAAGATACAAGCGGATCGTCCAAATCGGACACGGAGGGCGCTCCACGCCATTCAAGATAGACGCGATCCAGAGGCTCAGGGAAGGCGTGATCGGCGATGTGTACATGGCCAAGGGGCTGTGCTTCAAGCGTCGCAAGACCATCGGCATTGCCACCGTCAGTCCCGTGCCGCCTGGTGTGGACTATGACATCTGGCTAGGGCCGGCCCAGCCCTACGAGTTCAAGCCAAATCGCTTCCACTACAACTGGCATTGGCATTGGGCGTTCGGCAACGGTGATATCGGGAACCAAGGTGTCCACGAAATGGATATCGCCAGATGGGGCCTGGGAATCGACCACCTTCCAGAGCACGCCTATTCGGCCGGCGGACACTTCGTGTACGACGACGATCAGGAAACCCCGAATACCCAGCATGCGACATTCGACTATGGCGGGCGCTTGCTCCAGTTTGAGGTCCGGGGTCTGATGACGGGGGGCGAGGGCCGATTGCTCGAAGACTCGGGCAATGGGCCCCACACGATCGGCGTGCTGTTTTTCGGCAGTGAAGGGTTCCTGACGCTCTCGGGAAGCGGGTACCAAACATATCTCGGGGACAAGCGAGTTCCGGGTCCGAGCAGAAAACCATCCGATGAGGACAGCACGGCATTGCACTTCGAGAACTTCCGAAAAGCAGTGCTGAGCCGGCGCGTAAGCGACTTGAACTGCGACGTTGAGGAAGGTCATCTCTCTGCGGCGCTTTGTCACCTGGCAAATATTTCCTATCGCACGGGCGACAAGCTGCGCTTTGACCCAGAATCTGAGCACTTTGTTGGCAACTACGGCGCCAACACACTCCTGACCAGGGACTACAGGTCCCCTTGGGTGGTGCCGGAGAACGTTTGAGCCCCAGCGACGCAGGGATACGTACCGGGGCTTTGAACACACAGACGCGCTCGCGGGAAAGGGGCGATCAGCCCGTCACGGCCCTACTGCTCGGATGATCGTTCGGCGAGCTGGATTCGCAGGTCTTTCAGTTGGCGTTCCAGCTTCCTGGCCCGGACCGACAGCAATCCCAGATAGCCGATGTGCAACGCCCACGCAATGCTGAAAGCCGCCCATAGCCATTTCAGGTTCTCTTCCACTTCGTAGCTCCCTCCTGGCCCGTCAAGCCAAGGCTTGGACTTTCCGTCGCAGCCCGTCAATGTTTCTGCGAAGCGATTCAAGTCTGCGCCGCTGGCGCACCAGGCACCAGAACAGCATGGCGAGCGAGAACATCGTGAAGAACAGGACGAAAGCCATGCGTGGATCCAAGGAACCCCCGCCACCGATCACCGGGGCCGGATGCTGGGTCCGCCACCAGCGGTTCGCCATGTAGACGATCGGTACGTCGACCATCCCGAAAATCGACACTACCGCGCAGACAACCGCCCGTTGACCCGCTTCCGTGATGGATTGTCTCAAGATCAAATACGCCGCGTAAATCAATGCCAGCAAGAGCATTGCCGTCAGGCGAGCGTCCCACGCCCAGTAGACTCCCCAAATGGGTTTTGCCCACAAACTGCCCGTGATGAGGTTTACGCATGCAAACAGCAGGCCCACTTCGTTGCAGGCTACGGAGAGGTCGTCGCGGTTTCCGACGCGATTCGACAGGTAGCCGATCGCCGCGCATCCACCGAGAATGAATCCGGCAAATGCGACCGCAGCTGACGACACGTGGATGTAGAAGATCCGCTGGACGATGCCCATCGAAGCCTCAGTGGGAACCCAATTGAAAATCAGGTACATCGAGGCCAGAATCGACAGCAGCGTTGCCGCTGCCAAGGGTTTTGGAACTGCTTCGCGCATCGTGCGGGAACGCCTATTCCTGAGTGTACCCGAGCGGCCGAGCGGCGCGACAATAGGATTTGCGAAACGGACCGTATTGGGCAGAATGCGTGCCGAACGTGTCGGACGGACGAAGCCGCACGCTGCTGAATCGGCTTAGTCGGGTGCTCGAAGAGTCCGGAGCGGAGTTGCTGGACTCGCAAAGCGACCCCGACCACAATCGATCGGTCTTCACCCTCGCAGGCCCTCTCAGCCAGATCGAGGCGGCCATCTTGTCGGTCGCTGAGCTCGCCGTCTCGCACATCGACCTGACTAGGCACCGAGGGGCGCATCCGAGAATCGGCGCACTTGACGTCGTTCCGGTTGTGCCGATTGACGATGTGCCGCACGACGTCTGCGTTGAGGCTGCGCGGTCGATTGGCGAACGCCTGTGGGACGAGTTGAACGTTCCCGTGTACTTCTACGGAGAGGCGGCGCGGCGGGAAGGCAGGAGGCGTCTGGAGACCTTTCGGAGGCATGGATTCGAGAGGCTGGCTTCGATGGTCCGATCTGGTGTGTGTGTTCCGGACGTGGGCGGGCCTGACCTGCACCCGACTGCCGGGGCGTGCTGCGTGGGGGTCCGCGAATTCATCGCAGCCTTCAACGTCCTGCTTGACGACCGCGACGCCAAAGCCGCCAAGCGGATTGCCAGCGTGGTTCGCGAGTCCGATGGTGGCATTGAAGGCGTCAAGGCTCTCGGCCTGTATTTGGCCTCGGCTCAGGTTGCTCAAGTTTCGATGAACCTGACCGACTTGGGGAAGACACCGCTTCCGGTGGCATTCCATGCAGTGTGCAGGGAGGCTCGGAAGCTAGGTGTCCGCGTATTGGGCAGCGAACTCGTGGGCCTGGTGCCTCGCCATGCTCTCGGCCCTAACCCCACAGGACTCAGAATCCGCCGCTTTCACTCCGGAATGGTGTTCGAAGATCGCTTGGAGGGCATCCGTCGCCGCGGAAACCCCGAAGGACACGGCGACGTTCGATAGGATCTACTGCGCTGGCGCCGTGGCTTAATCCTGATCGGAGCTTCGGTCCCGATCTCGGTCCCGATCTCGGTCCCGGCTCCTGTCCCGGCCCCGCTCGCGGTCGTCGGAGTGCCCGCGTCCTCCACCGGCGAACCGGCGTCCGCGACCAGAGCGATCGCGGTCCCCGGAGCCATAGCGGTCCGAGCGGTCCCGTCCACCCCGGTCCCGGGGCCCCCTGTCGCGCGGTCCACGGTCGCTTCGCTCGCGAGGCTTGTACGGCACACCCCGCCGTTCGGAAAGGATTGCGCGGCGGCTGAGCTTGATCCTGTTGCCATCCAGGGCTAGGCATTTGACCAGAATCTGGTCGCCGGCGTTGAGCTCGTCGCTTACCTCATGGACGTGCTGCTCCGAGATTTCGCTGATATGCAACAAGCCCTCCGTGCCGGGGAAGATTTCTACGAACGCACCAAAGGCAGCGATCTTTGTCACCGTGCCGAGGTACTCCTTGCCCACTTCCGGCGAAGCTGTCAGTGCCTTGATGCGTTCGATGGCCTCTCTTGCCTTCGCCCGATCTGACGAAGCGACGCTCACGTTGCCATCATCATCGACGTCGATCTTTGCCCCGGTGTCCTCTTGAATTCCCTTGATGTTCTTTCCACCTGGACCGATCAGATCCCGAATCTTGCTCTCGGGAATCGTGATCTGAGTGATTTGCGGCGCATGCTCCGCCACCTGCTCACGGGGCGCCCCAAGAGCTTCGGCCATCGTTGCCAAGATTTCCAGGCGCGCTTTATGGGCTTGCGCAAGCGCTTGCTTCAGGACGTCGAGACTTACCTTGGGCTGCTTGATGTCCATCTGAAGGGCCGTAATGCCGGCTTCCGTGCCGGCGACCTTGAAATCCATGTCTCCGTAGTGGTCTTCCGCTCCGGCGATGTCTGTCAGGACAACGAATTCGTCCTCCTGGGTCACCAAGCCCATCGCGATACCGGCAACGGGTGCCCTAATTGGCACACCGGCGTCCATCAGCGCTAGCGAACCCCCGCAGACCGTTGCCATCGAACTCGATCCATTGGACTCCAGGATGTCGCTGACCACGCGCAGGGTGTAGGGAAATTCCTCGTGATCTGGAATCACGGGCGTGAGGGCTCGTTCAGCAAGTAGGCCATGTCCGATCTCCCGGCGCCCAGCTCCTCGCATAAAACCTGTTTCTCCAACGCTAAATGGGGGGAAGTTATAGTGAACCATGAACCGCTTCTCGAAGTTCATGTCTTCGATACGCTCCTGACGCTGGCCGTCAACCTTGGTACCGAGCGTTGCCGAAACGAGGGCCTGCGTCTCGCCACGGGTGAAAACCGCGGAACCGTGTGCTCTGGCAAGTTCGGACACCTCGCAAGAGATATCGCGGATCTTGTCAGGGGCGCGATGGTCGGGACGTCGCCCTAGCCCGAAGACCTGCTTGCGGAAGAGCTTCTCCTGCCATGGCTCCATGAAGGACGACGCCACCGCCAACTTGTCGGCGTCCGCGGCGTAGTATTGCTTGACTTCTTTCTTGATCGCGCGGAACTGCGCGTAGCTCTCCAGCTTGTCTTTGTTGCTCGTGTCGAGTGCCTCCTCTGCCCGCTCGCCCCACTTGGCCTCGATCTCGTCTCGGACGGACTGGTCAATCGTCGGTGCAGCGAACTCTCGCTTCGGCTTGCCGGCCTTGGATTGGAGTTCTGCGATTGCCGCAACGATCTTCTTGCAACCGTCGTGGCCCTGGCGAATGGCTTCGATCATGGCGTCTTCGTCCGCTTCGTTGGCGTCAGCTTCGACCATCACGATGCCATCGTTGGCCGCAGCCACCGTGATGTGGATGTTGGCCTCCGCCACTTCTTCGTAGGTTGGGTTCAACACCCAATCGTCTTCGCCGATCCGCGCGACCCGTACCGACCCCGTAGTGAGGACTACCGGGATATCAGAGACTGCCACTGCCGCGGAGGCTCCGATCATTGCGTAGATACTTGGATCGTGGGTGGGGTCCGCCGAGACCACGAACGCAATGATCTGGGTCTCGTTGCGGTAGCCCGCCGGGAAGAGTGGGCGCAAAGGTCGGTCCATCATGCGGCAGGTGACGGTCTCCTTGTCGGAAAGCCGGCCCTCCCGCTTGATATAGCCTCCAGGGAATCTACCAGCGGCGTACGTGTACTCGCGGTAGTCAACCGTCAAGGGGAAGAAGTCAATGCCCTCGCGGGGGTCCTGGGCGGAAGTGGCAGTGACAAGCACTTGGGTGTCGCCGCAACGGACGACTACGGAACCGCCAGCCTGTTTCGCCAAGCGGCCCGTCTCAAGCGAGACAATCTTGCTGTCCAGCTCGAATTCGACAATGTGTTTCATGTTTTTGGTGTATCCTTCTGCGGCCCGCCCCGTATTGGAGGGGGGGCCTATCTGCGGCCATGCAAGAGAGTTTTGGGAATGATGCGCGGCCCGACCGGACCGTCCGCTGCTATGCGGTAGTGACGGATGCTATCCGCTCCCAACCGGGTTGGTATTCCTGGGAGGGGAATCGTTGCGGATTCGGGATAGGGGTTCGGCTGACTGCCTCATTGCGAATCCCGCACGGGCTCGCGCTAGCCCCGGATGCCCAGAGCTTCTACGACCCGCACATACTCGCCGGGGTTCTTCCGGCTCAGATAGCGCAGGAGGCGACGGCGCCGACTGACCATCTTGAGAAGGCCCCGACGGGAGGAAAAGTCCTTCCGGTGGGCCTTTAGGTGTTCCGTAAGTTCGGCAATGCGATGCGTGAGAGCCGCAATCTGAACCTGCGCGGAACCGACATCTTTAGCGTGGGTTCCGTAGGTCTTGACAAGATCTTGCTCCGCCTGAGCTGCGAGTGACATGCTCGGTTCAGGTCTCCTTCCTCAATCCAACTCTGCTTGGCCTGCTCGAAGTATAGCAGAGCGCCGCCGGACAAGATTTTCCCCGTTCCGTCACCCATCTCCTCGTATGCGGGTGGCCCCTACGCGTCGGATGCCACGACCGTGCTCTTCGGGGTGGCAATTAGTGTGCTCACAGAATGCTCCTCTAGAAGCCCTTACGAGCCCCTGAGTTGACTAGCGTCCTCTCCGTCGACCGGTACGTTGCAACTTCCTTTCCGGTCCCGGCCCGTGTCTATCGGATTCGCGAGCCTCGCCTTGGCAAGCGCGGTCTGGACGAGGGTATGGCGGGTACGCGCTCCACTACGGGCGGGGCAAGCCCCTGAGGGAGACTTCCTTTCTGGTGATATCGGCGCTGCCCAGTCTTGAATGGATCTCGTCAATGTCGTGTTTCCGGCGGGCAGGGAACGACATAGTGCTTTCGCAAACACCGTTGGAGCCTCGTCAGCCGTTTTGGTCAAAGTTCATGGGGCCATGCTATCGTGCGCAAGATGGCATCGGATGCGGGTGCCACGCGGAGGGAGGTTGCGTCCATTCGTCCCCCTTTTGCGTGGAAGTCGTCAGTTGCCAAATGCCTGCATGCCATCGGTGCCGGACTCGGGCAGGCATCCCCTAAGAACCGAGCGGAGGATGCGGCCCGATTGTTCGGAGTTGCCGTGATCTCCGTTTCGACACGCCTTGTGGCGGCATTGATCGTAGCGGTCGTGTCGCACGGCGCACTGGCCCAAATCCCTGGTGCCCCAAGAGGCCAGCAGTTCCTCGGAAGCCAAGTCTGCCAAGGGTGTCACGCGCAGGTGTGGAGCGGGTTTGTTCGCAACCCGCACTTCAAGTCGGTGGCGCGGGAGACCGAACCCCCCGAGCGGACCGGTTGCGAGGGTTGTCACGGCCCCGCTGGCTTACATGTGATCAACCTGGACAAGACGCAGATAGTACAATTCCCGCGACTGCTCCCAAGCGAGGCCCAAGGTAGGTGCCTCGCGTGTCATTCCGAAGATTTCGGTAAGCTCCACATTCGCCGGTCTGCGCACTTGACCGGGGAAGTCGGCTGCTTGAGTTGCCATTCGGTCCATGACGCGCACGAGGACGGTCCGCTCCTGGCTGCGCGTGAGCGCAATGTGTGTTATCGGTGCCATCAAGACATCCGGGCGCATTTCGACATGCCCTTCAAGCACCGCGTCAACGAAGGCGCGATCAGCTGCACCGATTGCCACAATCCTCACGGAACTGCTGTCACGACCTGGGGTGGCGCCAACGCCCAGCGGATGGTTGCTCAGGCGCTAGGCAACGATATCGCTTGCGTGAAATGTCACGCAGACAAGCGCGGGCCTTTCGTCCACGAGCACGCCCCCGTCGCGGTGGAGGGCTGTGCGACATGCCACAACGCCCATGGCAGCACAAACCCACGCTTGCTCAACCGCCCAGCAGTCTTTGCGCTTTGCATGGAGTGCCACAGTGACATTGCAGGATTCGGAACCCGTGCTGAAGGGATTCCGGGGCCGACACGCTGGTTTCACAACTTGGCCGACCCCACATTCCGGGAGTGCGTATTGTGCCACTCCAAGATCCACGGTTCGAATGTCGATCCGCTGTTCCGCCGATGAGAGTCCCTCTGGCTGCGTTGCTTGCCTGTCCCCTCGCCCTAGCCCAAGAGCCGGTGACATCTGTGCCGGAAGCGTCTGGACAGTCGAAAGAGATTGGCGGATACTCGATTTCCAATTCAGTCGAGGTGGGGTATCGCTTTGCCTCAGCGAACGGCGATCTTGATATCTATCGAGCCGGGCCGAACTACGGTAATGGGTTGAGGCTGTTCGAGGGACGCTTGCGGGTCCATTCGCTGGACGGGAAGGGACGACTGGCGGACGAATTTTCAGTTCGCTCGTTTGGGGCTGCACGAGATCCCTACCAGGCTCACGTCATCCGCATTGAGAAGAACGGAGTCTACAGGTACGACGGCCAGTACCGTCTAGTTCGGTACCACAACCGCCTCGGCTCACTATGGGGTGGCGAGAGGGGCCTGCGGACGTCTAGATCGTTCCAGAACCATGATTTCGTCTTCCATCCAGGATCGCGGTTCGAAGTCATGTTCGGCTATGACCGGAATCGGAGGACCGGGCCCGGATTTTCGTCGGCGGCTGTCAGGGATGAATTCGGCGGGTACTCCCCCAACCACATCCTTCGGTATCAACGTGACTTCAGCCAGGCGGGAAGCCAGTACCGCTTTGGCTTCGATGCGCGCTTCGCCGGCCTCGCCCTGACGGCTAGGCAGGCCCTTGACCGCTACGAGGAGGGCGGGGATGCAACCACTGCCGAGTGGCTGTTTCCGGATGGCGGAACCTCGCAGTCAGCGGAGAGTTTCGCGCTTTCTGACCCCCTCCGCCGGCGAACGCCGATCACCACGATCGCCTTGAGAACCCGGAGCGAACGCCGTTTCGGTTTCAACGCCCGCTACGTCTATGCGGGAGGCTCGGGGGATGCGACGCTCCGGGAAAACATCTCGACTCTTGATCCGGCCGCAAGCCTGGCCATGCACCGCGAAACACTGGTGATCGGCGACGCGAATCGCAAGCAGAGCTCTGGTGACCTGACCCTTGTTCTCCTGCCGGCACTTCGCTGGACTGTGACCAATACGACTGCGTTCCACAACACGCGGATCGATGGCCAGGCATCGTTCCTGGAGATCGGACTCTACCGAAACGAGTATCTGAGATTCAACCACTTGGGGGTTCGTCGGCTTTCGAATGCAACCGAGGCCAACTTCCGCCCGATCAAACCGGTCAGTCTCTACGGGGCGTTCCGCGTGTCCGCTCGACGCGTTTGGGCCGAGGACGCCCTGAGGTTTCCGAACTTCGAGTTCGCCAATGCACTAACGGCGACCGGCAACGAAGTTCGTTCCGGTTCCGGGGGCTTTCGGTGGGTGCCGAGTGCAGCGTTGAGGGCGTCGATCGATTTCGAGGTTGGCATGGCGGATCGCCCCTTGACGCCCACCAGCGAACGTCGGTTCCACAACGAGTCCGCCCGTCTGCGCTGGCGCCACGATGACCTTGTCGTCAGCGGATTCGTCATGAACCGGGTCAATGACAATCCGACCGAGTTGCTCGCCCACAGTTCGAAGAGTCGTTCCCAGGGGATGCACGCCAGCTGGGCGAGACCGCAGTCTGGAGTGGTGCTCGATGCTGGCTATAGCTTGCTGCAACTCGATGTTTCCACGGGAATCCTCAATCTGTTTGATCTGGGAGGCGACGAGCCCGAGCGTAGCCGCTCCCTCTATGCCAGCAGGATCCACAACGTGAACTTCGCATTGAGACTCTCGCCTGCCGAACGGGTCACGATTCATGTCGGACTGGCCATGACGCGGGATCTGGGGAAGAAGGACTTCGATGCATCGCTTGCCGGGGCTTCCCGATTCACGCGCGAAGACGCCATCGTCGCGTCGAGCCTGCCGATGTCCTATTTCTCGCCGCAAACGCGCCTGTCAGTTTCGCTGAAAGCGAATCTTTCGTGGAATCTTGGCTGGCAGCACTTCAGTTACTCGGAGCGGCTAGCCGGAGTTCAGGGGTATCGAGCCCACATGGCGTTCTCGAGTCTCACCATCGGTTTCTAGCGGAGACGGAGCTTGGCGACGAACTCCGGCACAGCTGAAATCGAGTCGAACTGCACGACCTAATCGGCAGAATCTGACGATTAGGTCACGACCCGCAGCGCTCGGCCTCTTGGGCTTTGCGAGTGCCGTTCTCCGGCTATCGACACGCAGCCGATCTAGCGGTACTTGCTAGGGTGTGGTACCGGCTGATGCGTCTGGAATTGTAGCTTGGCTGGCCGTTGAAACAACGGACCACATTCCCATCTCGTCCTTACTGGCACTAACGCCGTAGCGCGAGAGTTCTACGGATTGATCGCCGCATCGCTCCACGTTCCGCGCCGCCACCCTGGCGCATGCCTTCTGCCCGTCCGCATCCACGGTGAATCGCACTTCAACTCCGTCGAATGACAGAGCGCAGCTCTGCCCGGCGAGGACGTTCGAATCCGAGGAGCACTGTGGAGCCTGCGCCAAGGCCGCGGGCTCGCCCACCAAGAGTCGCGGTCCGGCCGGCGACATGACGTCGTCGATCTCCACCGAGACCGAATGGATTCCACTCGACAGATCTGTGGGAATCTTGACGTCCAGGCGGTTCACCCCCAGGAAGCCGGGGGCAGCGCCAATGTAGAGGATGTCCGCAACAGGCACGGTAGTGTCTCCGATAGACACGCTGAAGTTCGTCGAAGCCAGGCTCCTATCCTCCCGAGCCACTTCGCCGGTCGCCAGCGCGGTTGCGGCCGCTCCGAAGCCCGTTCCGAACATCGAGATGGTTTCCCCCGGAGCTGCTGGCGATGCTTCGATTCCAGGAAGCATATTCTTGGGACCGACGGGAGTTCCATCGGCGTGTAGTGCCGCCACTGCTGCCGGATCGTCCGAGGACCGCAGCAAGGCGGGTTGAACGGAAGCAATCTCGAAAGAAACCTCGTTACTGGAGACTTCCGTTGCAAGTTCGCAGTCCCTCAAAACCTTGACCGTCGCTGAGCCCGCTGCAACGGTCGTGGGAACCTGAAAATCGATTCGGGAATTGGCAACATGCTTCAGAGGTGCCTTCACCCCGTTTACGTTGACGCAAGTACCCGCTAGGGTGGTTGGGAAATCCTTCGTTGCGGCAAACGAATGCCAAGCCTCGCTGCCTCGCGTGACGAATTCAGATCCAAGGACGGTCGCCAGCGCACGCGGGGCTCCGCGCTCGGTCTTGCTGTAGAAATCGCCGAGGATCACTCCTTGTTCGGAGGAAATCACGGGGTCCCCTTGGGGTTCGACGGCAACCGCTGCGACTTCGGCCAACACCGAGTAAACCTGATCGCCGCTGTTGCTCCCGTTGCCGTTGGCTGCGACAGCGGCTGCGGCGATCCTGACGGAACCCGCGTCGGCGTCAGGCGCAGTCCAATCAATCGTGAATTCCGCCGAACTTCCGGTAACTGCCCGCCTGTGCGTCACCCATTGAATATTGCCGGGCGTCGAAGCGCAGGTCCCAAGTCCAGCGCTTTCCACCAGCTTGCTCGACGAATCCGGGGCGATCGAGCCTGCGTTCGTGCACCCATCCGACACTCTCGCAGTGAGCTGAAATCCGATTCGAGCTGCACTCGAATCGCTGACCTGGACGACGACCGAGACCGACTCTCCGGGCGTATACGTGTAATCTGCAGCGTTGGCTCCGTTGATCAGCAGGGAAATGGACCCTGATCCGGAGTTCGCGTCGCTTCCTGAATGGCATTGCGTGCAGAGTTGCTCGCCCGGAAAACCACCGCCGGTCTTGCCGGCACGCGCTCCACCCGAATGGGCGAGTGCGGAGGGTGCTGAGGCTACGGCTATGCCCAACAGCAAGACTGCGAGACCTAACCGCCTGAAACGGTAACGGGCGCCCACTTGGAGTGGGCGTTTCTGAACCCAATGACCGTTGCGTGAGTCGCCCGTCAAGCCACGTACGAAAGATCTGGTCGGCATTTCATCCTCAAATAGACCCACAATTCCTTAGGTGCATCCGATTGGAATTCGGTTTCATGCAATGGTAATCGCTTGAACCGTTTCACTTTACACGATTTCCAATTACGACGTTTGCAACCCCGCCGCCAGTTCTCGGCGGAGCCGATTGATCGTAAGCGTTTGAACGACCACTTTTCCGGGCCCGGTCAACGTAGCAAGAAAGAGCCCTTCACCGCCGAATACTGATGTCTTGATACCGCCGGCTAACTCAATGCTGTATTGGACGGAATCGTCGAAGCAAACGATGCAACCTGTGTCCACTTGCAGCGTTTCGTTGGGCTTCAGGTCAAATTCCACGAAGTCTCCGCCGGCGTGAATGAATGCGGTGCCTGGGCCGCTCAGCCGCTGCAGGATGAAGCCCTCGCCTCCGAACAATCCGGCACCCAGCCGGCGAGTCAGTGCGATGTCCAGTTTGACCGTTGATTCGGACACGACGAAACCGCCGCTCTGCACCAGAATCGACTGCCCGTTGTCGAGGTGTAGTGGGCGCATCCGGCCCGGAAAATCCCCAGCGAATCCCACCTCCCCACCTTCATGCTGGCACGAGAAGTGCGTCAGGAATAGCGATTCGCCAGTCAGCTTGCGTTTCAGGCCTCCGAGCAGCTTTTGGCCTATCCCTTTGCCGTGCATCGTTGTCGCCCACGCGACCTGAGGCGTCTTGTAGACCATTTTTCCGGCTTCGGCCACGATCTCGTCACCAGGTTGCAGGCGGATTCGAACGATTTCGAGGTTGTCTCCCTCGATGCTGTAGTCAATCATTGAAGACTCGCGAGAGTATATTGTAAACGCCGTCCGGCCACAAGCGTGGAACGGTCCGGCGCTGTCCAATTTGGCCTGTTCGCGCCGTGCCGGGACTCTGTTTGGGGTCCTGTCTGCGGGTCGCAGTTCCTGGCAGCTGGAGCGACATGTCCCGTGTTTCCGGCTGCGTTGCACTAGCCAAGGGGAATTCAACGGCGTCGGGTCCTATCCAGATACATCGAAACGGGTGGTTCGTTCTGCCTCGTGGCATCACCGTTCTGCTTGGCGCATGCAGACGGAAGGCCAGCGGTTTGGGCGTTCGCCGTCGCCGGGACGCTAAACTGAGCCCATGCGAACGGCTTGGAAGGTGGCGCTCCTTGTCTGCATCACGGCGACCCTGATCGCGCAATCCGGCCTTAGCTACAGCCAGCTTCGGCAATTCATCCGTTCATCGGTTGACCAAAGGATCAAGGATAAGGATGTTGCCAACTACCTCAAGCGGCAGGTTGTGAAATTCGCGGTCACTGATGGACTGATCGAGGAATTCGTTGGTTGGGGTATCGGGCCACGTACGCTCAAGGCCTTGGAAGAACTTCAATCTGCCACGTCCGACATGCCAAAACCGCAGCGGTTGCAAGCCCAAGAAGAGAAGCCTCGGCAACCACCCGCACCCGGCCTGGAGGAGCAGAGTCAGATTATCGAAGCCGCTCGCCAAAGTGCGATCGCCTATACCGATGACCTGCCGAACTACGTGTGCTTGCAGGTGACCCGTCGATTCGTCGACCCGACCGGTACGGAGATGGATTGGCTTCGGCACGACGAAATCAAGACTCGCGTCAGCTACATAGACGGGCGCGAAGACTACGAGACGGTTGCCGTGAACGACACCGCGACGACCAAGAGCTTCAAGGAGCTAGGGGGCACGACTTCGACCGGTGAGTTCGGAACAATTCTCTCCAGCCTGTTCTCGCTAGAAACAGGCGCGGAATTTCGATGGGCGCGCCACTCGCTCCTGCGCGGCCGCCCGGTCTTCGTGTTCCATATCCGGGTACCGCTGCGCCGTTCCAATTGGACGCTGGAGTCCAGCGGCGGGCCGCCCTCCGACAGTGCCCGGAGGATTCGCGCAGGCTACACGGGCTTGGTCTACATTGGCAAGGATTCCGGTCGAGTCCTCAGGATCCTGATGGAAGCGGAGGACATTCCGACCAGTTTTCCCATCAGCGAAGCTCGATCCCGGCTGGATTTCGACTTTATCGACATCAGCGGTCAGGATTTCCTGCTTCCGCTGAAAGCCCAGGCGTTCCTCCGAAGTGGCCGTCTGCTCACTCGTAACGATCTCGAATTTCGCCTGTATCGCAAGTTCACGGCTGAGGCGACGATCTCGTTTGAAGAGATCGAAGGCCTGGAGCCGCTACCCGCGGACGAACCTTCGCGATAACCGCCAGGAACCCGTGCGGCATGTGGGGCCAGCGGGAATTGATTGCGCCATTCTTGAATCCAGTAGTTGACGGAACGCGATTCTTGTGGCCTGCGTAAGCGACCGTGGGAAGGGTCTATTGTTTGGATTCAGCGGTATCTGGCTGCGAGACGGGTGCCCATTGCCCGCCTATACAGGAAGAGTCGGTCGGTGGGCATAAGGAGGACGAGTCAGTCCCCTGAGCATTGGTAGTCACGTGCTCGACTTCCACGTAGTAGGCTCCGGCCAGCAATTCTTCGGCTTCATCGAGAAACCAGCTCTGGAGTTGCCTTTCGCCTGGCTCCAGGTCGATCTCGAAAACCACTTCCTGATGATCCGGACCGACTCGTTGCCGCAGGTCTAACTCGCCTATACGGAGGCGGGCATGCGAAATCGGCAATGCCTTCCCTGCCATCAGGTCCCCGTACTTGCCGCGGAGCGGCGGTGCCGGGTCGCGAAGAGCAAGGCCAGACTCCTTCGGCCAGCGACGTAACGAAAATCGATAGCGTCCGGGCCGTTCTACTCGGATGCTCCAGGGGCCTGACAGCACCTGGCCGCCTCGCACGCAGCCCGGATTGTCGCAGTAGACCCCGTTCCAATCCGAAGCGCTCAGCCGCGTTGGATTCTCAGCGCCCGCGCCAATGGCTATCGGCTGATACGCCTCGGATGCCGGCATCAGATCGTCCCACCACTGGTCGTAGCGGGATTGCATTGTGGCTGCCGTGTCGGGGAACTCTCCGGCGACGTCCTCCTGTTGCCCAGGGTCCCTGCTGAGGTCATACAATTGCTTTCCGTTGACCAGGCGCCACTTGTTCCACATCACCGCGGCGTCGCGGTGCTTCTCAGGAACGCCACCGTACTGCACTATCAAAATGCGCTCACTCAGATCCTGCTTTGCCCCGCGCAATAGCGGCGCGAGGCTGACTCCGTCGAAAGCTGCCTCGGCCGGAGCCGGCACACCACTGAGTTCCAGCAGCGTCGGCAGCACGTCCTGCACGTGTGTCAGGGCGTCGACGTCGCGCGGAGAGCCGATGTTCCCTGCCGGCCAGCGCACGAACAGCGGTACGCGGTGGCCGCCGTCGTACAGAGAACGCTTCTTGCCGCGCATCCCTGCATTGAAAACGGTCTCGCCCTGCGCTGTCCCGTTGTCGCCCAGGAACACGAAGATCGTGTCGTCCGCAATCCCCAATTCGTCAAGGAGCGCGGTCAATCGTCCCATGTTTTCGTCAATCGAAGCGATCATCCCGAAGAACTTCGCGATGCGAGATTCGACCTTGCCCAGATACGGGTCGATGTACTTCTGCGGCGCCCAAAGCGGAACGTGTGGGGCGTTAGTGGCCAGGTAGACCAGGAATGGTTGCTCGGCGCGAGCCTGAAGTCGAATCCAGGCCATCGTTTCTTCAAACCAAACGTCGGTACAGTAGCCCGTGTACTGCTCCATACGGCGATTGTGGCGGTAGTGATCGTTGAAGTAATCGTTCCCGAAATAGTCGGCCAAGGACGTGATCCCCCAGGCGCCGTGATGCACGGTCTCCTGAAACCCGCGGTCTTGCGGACGAAACGGGTAGTTGTCGCCCAGGTGCCACTTGCCGAAGTGCCCTGTCGCGTAGCCGGCACTCTGGAAAACGTCGGCCATTGTGGGCAACTCCTCCCGGACCAGAGACCGGCCCATGCACACGAACGAGGCACCGTTGTCGATCGCGTCTCGTCCCGTCAGCAGTTGGCCCCGTGTGGGGGTGCACATGGGTGCAACGTGGAAATCGGTGAACCGGACGCTCTGCGAGTGGAGCTTGTCCATGCTCGGAGTCTTCAGCACGGGATTTCCGTGGGCGGAGAGATCGCCGTAGCCCTGATCGTCGGTCATAACGACGATGACATTGGGCTTCTGCGCGGATGCCATTGAGGCCGATAGTGCGGCTAAAGCACTGATCGAGAAGACGATGTGTGCACAAACGGATTGCGGCATCGAACGAGGCTCCTTGCCGCCCAATGCTACCAAGGACGGAAATCTCCTGTCCGAAGCCGGCCCCTGGCTACGGCCGCTAGGTTGCCTGCGGGAAGAGCGCGGCACGCTGTCACCGGCGCTCTGGAACGGGTTCGAAGTCATCGACGCCCATGACATCCCGCAGCTTGGGAAGACCTCCGGACTCCACGATGAGTGGTCGAGCCGTATTGACTCGGCCCGCTGTCCTCCGGTTGGCTGCGATCTCTGCCGCGTGGTCTGCCAGCAGCGCGCGCAACTCCTTCACGAGCGCGGGGTGTGCGGCCGACAAGTCGGTCGTCTCACCGCTGTCCACCGCCAAGTCGTACAGCTCAAAACTGCCAGAATCTCCGAGAACGAGCTTCCAATCGCCGCGACGGATGCCTTCGTCCTCGTAGAACAGCAGCTTGTGTGGCGAATGCGCGTTCGGCTTATCCAGGAGGACGGCCAGAGCATTCTTGCCGTCGATGGCGTGGTCGGGAAGGTCCGCACCGACAAGGGCCGCCAGCGAGGGCAAGATATCGATTGTCGTTACGATCTCGTCGGTTGCCCCGTTCGCCGGGATCGTTCCTGGCCACCAGGCGATTGCGGGCACGCGCATGTGGCCCTCGTACTTGCGACCACCTTTTCCGCCGCGCAAGGGGCCCATGCTCATGCCTGTGGCGCCGCCGTTGTCCGATGTGAAGATGACCAAGGTCTCCTCCGTGGCATCGAGCGCACGCAGTGTGTGAAGAACACGCCCTACGCTGTCGTCCACTTCCTCCACAACAGCCCGGTTCACGCTCCCGCGTGCTCGGTCCGCAATCTCTCGGCGTACGTACCGAGGCCTATGCACGTAGGGATAGGGCAAGTAGACGAAGAACGGCTCATCCCTACTCGCCCGAATGAATTCGATTGCTGCGTCGGTGGCGGCCTCGCAAAGCAATGATTGATCCGCGCCGTCAGCGACGTATGCGACCACCCGATCATTCCTAATGACGGGCAAGGGCGTATAGGGTTCTTTGGTGTGACGGTGCCCCCTCAGGTTCCCCGGCCACATGTCGTTCGAATAGGGGATTCCAAAGAATTGGTCGAACCCGTGTTCCAGGGGCGAATACTGCGCCTGATCGCCCAAGTGCCACTTCCCGAACACCCCAGTGGCGTAGCCCGCCCCCTTCAAGATCTCCGCGATCGTCGTCTCGTCTGGGTTGAGCCCGCGGCGCCCGCCCGGGAACAGCACGTCGCCGTCCATTCCGATTCGATGAGCATACGTCCCGGTCATCAGGGCCGCGCGTGAAGGCGTGCAGTTGGTGTTCGAGACGTAGAACTGGCGGAGTATCAGCCCCTCAGATGCCATTTGATCAAGATGAGGAGTCTTGTTGGCGGTCGAGCCGAAGGGCCCGATGTCGCCGTAGCCCATGTCGTCAATGAAGATGAAAACGATGTTGGGCCTCTCCCCGTCCGTGATTCCCGACTTGGATGCCGGCTCCGCGTCGGCCGCTGCCTGGAGAAGCAGGGCAACGACCAGAGAGTAGGGAACACGGGTGAATTGCATTCGCTTGAATGATACGACTTCTACTTGCCGAGCCCCTGCCGCCTGCCGTTTACACACAAATCATGGTGATCGCATCTTCTGATACAGTTTGCTGGCTTTATTCAGGCGACGAGCGCGTTCGATGGCTTGCCTAATTGCCGCCAGGCGTATGTAGCCTTCCCACATGACCTTGTGGCCCGGGTGGGCATAGCGCTTGCGTTTGAAGTTGAGATACCCGCCCAGCATCGCCAGCGTCAGCACCGCCCGTCCGAGATTGTCCGGCGGTGCTTGCCGACGATCCTTGGCGAAATCCTCCAACGCCGCGATCTCGATCTCCGAGAAGAACGTCTCCGGCGGCAGTTCCGGCGTGTCCCGCCCCATCAGCGTCATCGCCGCCAGACGCCACGCGATCACCGCGTTGATCGTCACCGCCCGCTCGATCCGCTCCCCCCGCCGATGCCCCAGGTACTCCACCTTGCAGCCCGACTTCAGCACCCGGTGCCAGTCCTCGATCCGCCACCGCAGCCGGTACCACTCCAGCATCCGCTCCGCGTCCTGCCGCGTCTGTACCGGCAAACTCGTCAGCAGGAACCACTCCAGCCGTGCCACCCCCTCCGGCGCGTTCTCCTCCCGCACGTGCACCACGTTCAGCGGCACCGCGGCCCCCTGCCGGTCCGGATCCCGCAACTGCACCGCCTGCCATCTCAGAGCCACCTCCGCCACGCGTTCCTCGCGCGCCGGCCGGCCCGGCTGCCCGCGGCTCGACCGCCGCGCGCTCTGCCGCGCCACGTGAATCTCCAAACGCCCCTGCGCGGCCTCCTGCCGCACCGCCTCGAACAGCTTCGGCACCCCCTTGCCCAACACCCGGTCGTGCTGCGCCCGCACCAGCAGGTCCACCGTCCCCAACCGCCGCTGCTCGGCGAAGATCGCGTACACGTCCCCTTCCCGGTCCAGCACCGCTACCGGCCGCACCCCTTGTAACTGCTCCGCCAGTTCCGCACACTCCCGCAACCCCCGGATCCAGCGCATCGTCTTGCGCTCCTCCAGCGGCTTGCCCTGCTCCGCCTGCCCGTCCGGGGCCTCGTACTGGATCTGCGGCACCCCCAACGGGATCCCCTCCCCGTTGACCACTAGCGTCGAGTGCATGTGGATCCCCAGCGTCCCCGCCGAGCCCTTGTTCTTGCTGATCAGGCCCAGTCCCACGCAGCCCGGATGCTCCGCGAAATTCAGGTCCGTCCCGTCCTGGATGCACAGCACTGCCGACTGGCCCTGCATGCGCTGCAGCGTGCGCTCCCGGTGCGGCGCCAGGATGTGCTCCGGCGTCACCTCCGAATCCGCCGGCTGGTCGATCATCCGGTAGTAGCCCCGCACTGCCGCCAAGTCCTTCTGCGCCGCTCCGGGAAACGACTTGGTGGGCGCTGCCGCCTGGATCTCCACGCTCTGCACCAGCCTCCGAGTCAAGCGTACATCGCCCAGCGGCGCGGTCCCGAACTCGTTGTGCGCCCACTCGCCGGAGGCCAGGCCCGCCCCCAGTGCCAGCGCCGGCACGCCCGGCGCTGGCAGGCCCAGTTGCGCGCGCCAGTTGCGCGCCAGCGGATACAGCCAGATGGCCTTCACGTCCACCTGCGTGCCGGCGGCCGCCAAGCGGCCCCGCCCGGCGGTCACGCCGATGCGCTGCCAGTTGGCGGCCGCCAGCGAGGTGCCCGCTTGGTCTTGAGAGACAAAGGTTTCCACCAGCAGGGGGCGGTAGCCGTAGCGCCGCAGGCAGTCGTCGGGCAGCCGGCGCAGGGCCAGCGAGAGGGCCTTGGAGGCGAGATTGCGGCAGGCGGCGGAGGGTCGGATCAGGAAGCGGCTCAGGCCGAGCACGCGATGCAGGTGGCGCGAGCGGGTGGCGGGGTCCCAGCCGATGAAGGCGTCGCGGGCGGCCAGCGTGAGAGCGGCCGCGGCAAAGCCGAGCGCACCGAGCACGCCATGTTCGCAGACCAGCAGGTAGCGCAACTGGGCCCCGGCGTGGAGGACAGCTCCGCGGGGATGCTCGCGGGCGATGAGTTCGTTCCAGACGCGGCGCTGGTGCTCGTCGCGGACCGCGACGAGTTGCAGGTCGCGCACCCGGTCGACCCGGGCGGGCAGGCCGACGGGCGGGGGCACGGGACGGTCCAGGCGGCGCGGGCGGCCACGCTGGCGGTTGTGCCGGGGCGCGGGCAAGTCGATCTGGCGGGCGGCTGCGAGAGCGCGCAAGGCCTGCATGCAACTGGCGACCTGCGGCTTGCCGTGGGCATCGAGGAATCCGAACCGGGCGCAGACCTGCCGGCCAATTTCGGTGCGGCTGGCGTCGCCCGCGTCGGCCACGAGTTTGCGGACCTGGATCAGCGCAGGGCCCCGCGCCAATGTGGTCGGGATCCGATGTTGCTCATACATGCTCCAGAAATGGCACAGAGCGATGTCAAAAGTCAAGTGTCAACTTGTGTGGCATCGGCAGCCTGCCGCACCAGGTCCACTTTGCCTTGCCCGTTTCAAGCGCGGGGCGCGCTTGGTGGCACGTTCAGAGATTCCGCATCCGATGAGCCGTCAAGTAGTCGTTGTAGTCGTAGACCGACTTCTCCGACCACGGTACATTCACCTCGGGCAGGTTGGCGGCCAACCGCTGTTTGGTTTCTTCGTGGGCCGGGTCGTCGGCGAGATTGTCCCATTCTTGCGCGTCGTCATCGTGATCGTAGAGTTCCTCCGATCCGTCCTCGTAGCGAATGTAGCGGTAGCGCTCGTCGCGGACCCCATGATTGTTGCGTCCGTAGGTTGTCAAGGCGACGTGGGGCCACTCGGCGGAATTCGGATCCTCGAGCAGAGTTCGCAAGCTGTGGCCTTCGTTCGCCACATTGGCGGGCAGACCGCAGAGGTCGACAAGCGTCGGGTAAAGGTCGATCAGGCCGGCAGGCTTCTTCGTGTTCCCGACGGCGATCCCCGGACCGGCAACGATCAGCGGCGTCCGGGTGGCTTCTTCCCAGACTGAGTGTTTGCCGAAACGATTCTTCTCTCCGATGTGGTAGCCGTGGTCGCCCCACAGCACGACGAGGGTATTGTTGGCGTAAGGGCTGGCGTCGAGAGCGTCCAGTACTCTTCCAATCTGAGCGTCGACAAAAGCGACGCACGCCAGATACGCTTGGACGATGTGCTTCCACTCATCCGATTCGATAGCCCAATCTGTCGTCGGCATCATCGGCAGGGCGTGGAGCTCGCGAGAGACGGCCGGTACGTCGTCCTGATCGCCTGGCCGGTAGGGGGGCATCTCCAGTTCTTCGGGCGGGAATAGGTCAAACCACTTCTTCGGCACATGCCAGGGAACGTGCGGACGCAGGAAGCCCGTGCCGAGGAAGAATGGCTCATCGTATTCGCGCTCCAACCTCTCGACCGCCCACTGAGCGGTCCGAAAGTCCGGCATCTCTTCGTCGGCCTCTGGGAATGGTCCCCAGTCTGTGCTGGTCTTGTCCCTGTCCCAATTCATGCGGTTCGCCGGTCTTGGCCCGAAACCAGCCTCGCGGCCGCCGGATTCAGCGAACGCGCCCTCGGGAGCATGTCTGTGGAAGAGCTTGCCGACGGCCATGGTGTGAAAACCGTTCTGGGCAAACCACTCCGGCAGGAACGGCGTGGAACCGGTTTCAGGCGAAGCCTCGCGAAGGTCGGTATCGCTGATCTGCCCGTAGATGCCGGTAGTGGAAGGCAGATAGCCCGACATCAGGCTCGCCCGGGACGGTCCGCAGATCGGTGCTTGGCAGTGCGCGTTGTGGAACACGACCCCGCGTGCCGCCAGGCGATCGATGTTTGGCGTCCTCGTCTGAGGATGTCCGTTCATGCATCCAAGCCAGGTATTGAGGTCATCAACCGCCAAGAACAGCACGTTTGTCGGTACGTCCTCTGCCGCTTCGTTGATGGGCGAACAGGTGTGAGACGCTAGCGCGGCGGCGGAAAGCCCAAGAAATCGGCGACGGTTGAGCATCGAGGGTAGTGTAGCGGCAGAAAGCACCTTCACAGCACTAGGCACACGGAACATTGAAGTCTAGCGAGTCTTCGCTTAGACCAACGAGGGCAGCCGTTGAGCCCCAGAACGTAACGCAACGATCAGCATCGCGCCAAGGCAGGCAGACTGGTCGGACAAGGGACTCTCGGGCCTGGATGGGGATTCATGGGAATCAGTCGGCGCTCTACCGGGTGCCAGTGCCTGGCTCGGTCCCAGTGTGACCGGTCGGCTGTGCCATGGACTGGAGGGCTCGTCCCTAGGAATCTAGCTCCGAGGGGCGGGAACGACTCGCGACGCTCCGGAGTCGCTCTTCCAGTTTCCGCACTCGATCCTCGGCGGCGAGAGCTCGGTCCCGCTCCGCATCGGCCCGGTCCCGCTCGGCATCGGCCCGGTCCCGCTCGGCGGTCGCCTGGCGCCGCTCGGCGGTCACCCGGTCCTCGGCAATCCGCCGCCGACGCTCCGCTTCCTCCAGCGCCCCGTCGAACTCCTCGCCCGTCCGCGGGTCGGCGAACACCAGCACCGTCGCTCCGTCCCGCTTCCGGCTGCGCAGATCCAGCCCCAGTACCCGGCTCCGCAGGTGCCGGCCACGGCCCGGGTGCTCGACCGACTCCACCGGCTCGTACCTCCCCCCGGTCGCCGCATAGCCCTCCAGGGCTGTCCCCATCAGCGCTCCTTCCGGGTCCAGCCTCCAGTACTCGCGCACCCCGATTCGGGCGTACTCGCCCGCCTTGTAGCGGGCGTCGTGTTCCGCTGTCGACGGCGACGCCACTTCCAGCACGAAGTCCGGTGCCTTGCCTTCATCCCAGACCCTGTACGTGCTGCGGTTCCCCCCGCGCCCCACACCGAACACCACCTGCACGTCCGGCTGCAGCCAGGCCGCGTTGTCTCCGCGCTCGTAGTACACCACCAGTTCCATGGCCACCAGCACGTCCTCGCAGTCCCGGAAGCGGTTGCGCAGCGCGGCCGTGGCCAGTAAGACCGCCTCCCCGTGCCAGACGCTCTGCGCAATCCATTGCCGTTCCGGGTACTCGACGGCGTCGGGTTCCCCCGCCGCCTCGGCGGCCGAGTTGGCCGCGGCGGCAAGTGCAGTCGGTGTATGGGTCTTGAGCGACATCCCGGATCCCAATCCGCGCCAGCGTCCTTCCTTCGTGATTATAGGGCTGTCGTTCAGGGGGCCGCAGCCGCCCGGTGCACCGGCGTGACACGCGAAAAGGCTCCGCTAGGCCGACCGAGGGCAGCGCCTCGGCCCGGAGACTTCGCCCAATCGTCCAACTTGCGCCGAGACAAGGATTCCAGGGGTCTGCGAGACTGAATCGCTTCGAGCATGTGAGTATCTTTGCTTTCCGGGTGCCATGCCACCTGCCCGGCGCAGTGCTGACCCCGCTTCGACGTCGCTATACTCTCCCCCAGAATGAATTGTCGACTTGCGTTGTTCCTGACGGTGATGTCGCTGGCTGTGGCCCAATCCACGGAGCGCCTGCCGAATGTCGTTCTGATCATGGCCGACGATGTGGGCTACGAATGTTTCGGCGCGTACGGCAGTCGTCAGTACCAGACTCCCCGCATCGACAAGTTGGCGGATGGTGGTGTCCGTTTCACGAACTGTTACTCCACTCCTCTCTGTACACCGAGCCGAGTGGCTCTCATGACCGGTGCCAGCAATGTTCGCAACTACGCCGACTTCGGATCGTTGCTACCCGACCAGTACACCATCGCGAATCTCTTCCACGACGGCGGATACGCAACCGCCGTGGCTGGCAAGTGGCAACTGCAGGGCGGCGGAAACGCGGAGGGTGTTCCCGCAGGCCATGGCTTTGACACCTATTGCCTTTGGAATACCCCTATGACCGAGCGGCGGCGCTTCTGGAATCCGTCTCTTGAATCGGACGGCAAGATTCTAGAAGTCGAGGAAGACGACTACGGTCCCGATATCCTCGCTGACTTCCTCCTCCGCTTCATCGAGACCAACAAGGCAAAGTCGTTCTTCGTCTACTACCCGATGGTTCTAGTGCATTCGCCCTTCGTTCCGACACCCCATTCTGAGAATCGTCACTCGGAGGACGAACAAAAGAACTTTGAGGACATGGTCGCCTATACGGACGTGATCGTGGGCCGGATTCACGACAAGCTCGAGGAACTGGACCTGTTGCGGAACACAGTCTTTGTGTTCACCTCGGACAATGGCTCGCATCACACATTGGCATCGAGGCTTGGAGGCAACACGATCGTCGGTGACAAGGGGGCTCCGACGGACGCAGGCACTCACGTCCCCCTCATTGTCAACGCCCCGGGCAGGATTCCGGGTGGCCGTGTGATCGATGACTTGATCGATTTTGCAGACTTTCTTCCTACACTCGCCGACGCCGCCGGCCTAGCCCTTCCGGCTCAAGACCATGCGGATGGGAGGAGTTTCTGGGACCGTCTCCGCGGCGAGCCCGGACAACCCCGGGAATGGCTATACACGTACTACTTTCCGCGACCGTTTGCGGCTACGTTCGACACGCCCTATGCCCACCCGGAAGTCCTGTATGTCCGCGACAAGCGTTACAAGCTCTACGGCAGCGGGGAACTCTTCGATGTGAGGGCGGATCCCAGCGAGGAGAAGCCGTTGCCTGTATCCGATGCCGAGTCGCAGTTAGTCCGCCGCAAGCTGCAGTCCGCCTTGGATTCTATGCCCAGCCATGGCCTCCGTATTCCCCCGGAGAGAGGCATCGCTTCGAGGTCCGCGTCCCGTCCGCGATGGTGAGTGCATCTCGTACACCGTACCTGGATAGTTCTTATCGAGAGTCAGAACTCGAGCAGAATGCGAGCGATTCCGCAGGCCAACGACCGAGAGTGAGATATCGACGGGAACGCCTGTTTCGTGACCGGCTGCCTCGGATGGGTGTGATCGGGCGAAACAAGCCCTGAACGGGGTCCGTCGGTTCGCAGACATGGCTCCCAGTAAGTTGGAAGGCCAGAATTCTCGTCGGGTCGGTGCTCAGAAATACCAGAGTAGGGAAACGCCGAAACTGATCGAGTCAGGGTCCAGTTCGAGCGGCACCGAGACGAAGAGATCCTCGAACGGAATCACCCTTCCCGCCTTGGAATAGTCGGTAAAGCGCAGCTCTCCGCGGATCGCGAGACTCCCTAGTTTCTTTTCCACACCGCCGCCGACCGTCCACCCACTAAAGCTCTCACTAAAGTTGTCCGAACCTGAGACGAATTGGTCGGGTTCGGTACAGGCTGTCTCGGTTGGGCACCCGGTGTATTCAGATCCGAAGGAAGCCTTGAGACGGCGCACTCCGACAAGTCCGTAGATGCTTGGTCCGACCCACGTGCCGATGAACGGGATTCCGGCACCGGCACGGGCCGTCAGGCCGTAACTGCTCTCTTTCTCCAAGGACCAGTCTTCGGGCCACACCTCGCCGAGTTGGTTTCTACCCGCAGACGTGCCAGAGCCTGCGAGACGCCCCAAGGTGACACCACCGTGACGGAGCATGTCACCTTCCAAGGCTACGTACAGACCGGTCACGCTCAGCGGCATCTTGTATCCAGCCAGGAATCCATAACTGTAAGTCAGTTCGGTGGCTGAGTCCTCGGCTCGAAGTTGTTGGCCTTGGCTCAGTGAAAAGTTCCGCGGGTCTGTGTTGTCTACGATTTTCTCGTAGAGTACGTTCAGTCGGTCCGCCGAAGCTGAAGCACCGACATAGATGTCCCCGCCCTTGGCTGGCACTGACCCGGTGGCGAGAATGAGCAACAGCACTACAAGATATCGTGGACTGAACCTAGATTGGGCTGCTTGCATGGGACACTACCTACACAGTTCCAATATGGGCAGTATATCAGCTAGGACTTTGTGAGGCGCTCAGATCGAGCCGTTTTCCCACGGACCGGTTACAGCGAACGAGATCCCCGGGTTCTGCGCGTTGAAGAAGAGCCAGCGTCCGTCCGGGCTGAAAGTGGCTCCGGCGAACTCACTGTTGCGGAAATCTCCGGCCAGGCCGTTCCGCTCGCCGTTGAGGACCACATTGTTCTTCGCAAACGGGAAGATCTCGCCGCTCGTGGTGAGGCCCCTGACGAAGTCCTCGCCGTCGCCGTCCTCGCAAAGAACGAGGCCGCCGCGCGGGCTAACGCAGATGTTATCCGGCATGTCCAGCACCTCCGGGCCTGGGGACTCAAACAGGAGCGCAAGCCGCTCTTCGTCCGGATCATATTCCCAGACTTGGCCTGCTTCGGCATCTCCCCCGTTGGTCGAGACGAAGTAGGCGCGGTTGTGCCCGAACCAGGTGCCTTCGAGCCGTCCGAACGTTGCCCCGCCTTTGACGACTCCCTGCGAGTGGACGCTGTTGGCCTCGATGGGTTCCGGGTCAGGATTGTCGATGCTGACCCAATTGACAGTCCTCCAATTCCCGGTGCGCTGCCCTCGGCGCGTGTCTGCCTTCGGAGTGTCAGCCAGGGCGAGCATCTCGAGGGCTCCGCCGGCCGAGAGGTTGCCGGGCTCTTCCGGCACGAATCTGTAGAAGCCTGCTTGGCCTTGGTCTTCGGTCTGGTAGACGATGCTGGTTCGTGGATCGACGCAAACCGCCTCGTGGACAAACCGGCCCATCGCAAGGTATGGCTCAGCGGTCGATGCCCCGGCCGAGGGCACTTCGAACACGTAGCCGTGGGCCTTTTCCAACGAATCCTCCCCGCCCGGACCGAGAACGGTCTCCTCACATGAGAGCCAGGAACCCCATGGTGTGGGTCCCCCCGCGCAATTGACCGCCGTGCCGGCGAGGCTCGCTCGTGCGGCGACGAACGAACCCTTTGCTCCGTCGAACTCGACCGTCGTGGTGCCCCCGCCTCCATTCTTGTCGTAAACCGGACTCTCGGCGTAAGCCGCGCCACTGCGGATCTCGTGGTTTCGCACGAGCCGGATCAGGCCCGCGCCAGCGTCGAACGCGGCCATGCCGTCGTGCGCGCCTGGGGTGACGAGCCCTCCAGCCAGCGGGTCTCCGGCCCATCCGAAAGAGAGATAGCGGAAATTAGCTGGCAGTGCCAGTAGGGGCAGGCCAGTTGTTTCGTCGTTGGCGGGGTGTAGCGGACCGTATCCGGCCTCTTCTGGCTCTCGTTTGCCCCCCGCTCGGCCAGAAGATTCTTGGCGACGGGCTTTGCACGCAAGCGCGTAGAGAGCGGAGATGCCGACGGCACCGCCGTTCATCGAGAGGAATTGGCGGCGAGCGAGGCGGAGATTTGCCACGATGCGATTATACGAACTTCGCTTTCTCGTGCATTGCAGGTCCGTCAGGTCTTGGGATCGCAGACCGCCATCGTGAGTGTGTTCCGGGCAGCGGGAAAGGGCTCTCATCTTGGCTGCATGTTCAGGAAGCCGCTGAGTGCGTCCTTGGCAGGCTCACAGCGTGTGTGGATGCTCGGGGAACGTGCGCACACGGCCAGTGAGAATCAGCTGGGCGGTCTCGTGGGTCCCTGTCGTCGCTCCGCGGTCTATGCCATGATGGCGCCGGGGGAAACTCGCATTCTCCTTGGATTTCTTACTGATTCCTAAATGCTCGATTTCCTCACCGGCATGAGGCTGCCCCGGGATAATGACTTGTGTGCAGTGGGCTGTCGCTACGATAGACGTATGGAATCAAAGATATTGTCGTCGGTGGCTTGTATTGCAGCGATGAAGCTAGTGTCCGGTTGTGGCGGCCCCGCCATTGGACCCCCTCCCGATACGGAAATCCGGATGATCGAGGAAGAAATCCACGGGGTCAATGTACAGGATCCGTACCGCTGGCTCGAGGAATCGGACACGACGGAAACGCGCGATTGGATCTCGGAGCAAAGCGCGTATTCCAGGTCGTATCTTGATTCCCTTCCGATGCGCGAGGCCATCCGCCAGCGGATGGCCGAGATCCTTGCGTCGGGATCAATCTCGACCCCAACCGAGGCTGGGGGCCGATACTTCTATTCGCGACGGTCAGGTGACCAAGACCAACCAGTAGTGTTCATGCGAAACGGTCTCGATGGAGACGAGCAAGTCTTGCTGGATCCCAACTCGATGAGCACGGACGGCACGACTACTGTCGATTGGTTCGTGCCCTCCAAGGACGGCAAGCTGCTGGCTTACGGCAAGTCTGTTCAGGGGACCGAGACCAGTACGATGTATCTCCGGGACGTTGAGTCGGGCGAGGACCTGAGCGACGTATTTCCGAAGGTCCGCTTCGCCAACCCTCAATGGCTGAAAGACGGCTCAGGCTTTTACTACTCGCGGCCCCGTGATGTCGAGTCGATCGGTCCCGGGGAGGAGCTATACGACCGACGGGTCTATTTCCATGAACTGGGGCGGAACTACGACGAGGATCCGGTGGTTTTTGGCGAGGGTCTCGACAAAGCGCATATCCCTGACGCGGTTCTCAGCCACGACGAGCGATACCTCTTGCTTGATACCTTTCTCGGCTGGGGCCGAAACCACCTGTACGTGCAAAACCGAGCGACGTCTCAGATGGTCACGATTGCGGACGGAGGGGAGTTCAGCTATGCCGGCGAGATTCTCGAGGACACGCTATACCTCCACACCAACCAGAACGCGCCTCGCTACCGCGTGGTCGCCGTCGACCTGAGACGGCCTGAGCCAGCCAACTGGACGACGATCATCCCCGAGAGCGAGGCGGTGATTGAGTTCGCAAGAATCGTGGGGCAGCGAGTGTTTGTCGGCCGCATGGAGGATGCGCATTCCGAGCTCTATTCATATGCCCTCGACGGTTCGGACGAGCGCAAGGTACGCTTGCCAGGGTTAGGGACGGTTGGCGGTTTTGAATCGCAGCGGTCTAGTGGCGAGGCTTTCTTTTCGTTCAGCTCGTACGTACAAGCGCCGACCGTGTTCCGTATTCAAGGGCACGAGGTCGAGCCCATACTCTGGGAAGCTGTCGATTCGCCCGTCGATTCCGATGCCTTCGAAGTTCGCCAGGTCTTTTTCCCAAGCAAGGACGGCACGCGCATCCCGATGTATCTGATTGGCAGACACGGGCTTCCGGCGGACGGAACAGTCCCGGGCTTGCTTTACGGTTACGGCGGCTTCAACATCGCCCTGACGCCAAGTTACTCAACGTGGATATTCCCATGGATCGAGGCCGGAAATCTCTTGGTGATCGCCAACCTGCGAGGTGGTAGCGAGTACGGGGAGGATTGGCACCGCGCCGGAATGCTCGGGAACAAGCAGAATGTCTTTGACGACTTCGTCGCCGCCGGAGAATACCTCAAAGCCGAAGGGCTCGTCGACCCCGACCGGCTTGCAATCCACGGTCGAAGCAACGGTGGCCTGTTGGTTGGGGCCGCCATGACGCAAAGACCGGAGCTGTGGCGTTCCGTGGTGTGCGGGGTGCCGTTGCTGGACATGTTGCGGTACGACAAGTTCCGCATGGCGAAGCTATGGGTCTCGGAGTACGGCAGCGCCGAGAACCCCGAGGACTTCGCCTGGCTACATGCGTATTCCCCGTATCACCGGATCGAGGCTGGTACAGCCTATCCGGCCACCCTCATTTACACAGCGGACTCCGATTCGCGTGTCGACCCGATGCATGCGCGCAAGATGATTGCGCGGTTGCAGACAGCGACATCGGGCGATGCGCCGATCCTGTTGCGATACGAACAATCGGCGGGTCATGGGCGGGGCAAGCCGCTTCACAAGATCGTCGATGAGTGGGCGGACATTTGGAGCTTCGTCTTCGCCCAGCTCGAGTGAAGGGCCTGAACCGGACGGTGATACGCTAGCGATTTAAAGGACACGAGGTTTGTTCGGCAGCCGCTGTCAGGTGGCATCCCGATTCCTCGGCTCGACTCAGTGCCCGAAGCGGACACCGCCCACGCTCAGATTGTGCGCAGGGCGGGCGTGGTAAGCCTCGCCGTATTTTTCAGCCGTATTACAGGCCTTGTCCGGGAGACGGTATTTGCCGGGCTCTTCGGCGCAGGGATGACCTACGACGCGTTCATTGCGGCGTACCGGATCCCAAACCTCTTGCGCGACCTTCTCGCCGAGGGCGCGTTGTCCGCCGCCTTCGTCACGACGTTTTCCCAAACGCTGACAAGTCGCGGCCAAGAAGAAGCGAATCTTTTCTCCAATCGCCTGTCCACGCTGATCGTCCCCTTCGTGGCTGGAATCTGCGTCGTCGGGGCCGTCTTCGCACCAAGCATCGTCACCTTCATTCTTCCCGGGTATGCGGAGATTGAAGGCAAGTTCGAGCTCACGGTGGTCCTGACCCGTGTCATGATGCCGTTCCTGCTGTTCGTCGCGCTTGCAGCGAAGGCGATGGGCGTGCTCAATTCGCATGGCCGCTTCGCGCTCCCCGCGCTCTCGTCGGGATTCTTCAACATCACCTCGGTTGGTGCCGGGCTGCTCTTCGGCTTCGGTTTGGGTCCGGAGTTCGGGATTCAACCTATTCTCGGGATGGCGTTGGGAACGCTAACGGGCGGCTTCGTACAGTACGTTTGCCAAGTCCCCAGCCTGCGTGCCGTCGGGGTGCGGTACCGACCAGAGATCAAGTTCTCGGACCCTGGCGTGCGGCAAGTGCTAAGGCTCATGGGCCCGGCCGCGATCGGGGCTGCCGCTGTCCAGGTCAACGTCATGGTGAACAGTTTCTTCGCCTCGGGTCTCACGGATGCCTCGGGGGCCGTCATCGACGGTCCCGTGTCTTGGCTAGCGTACGCCTTTAGGTTCATGCAGCTGCCACTCGGCCTGTTCGGACTGGCGGTCGCCACTGCAACGTTGCCCATGATTTCCCGCGATGCCGGAGAGGGGAGAATCGACGAGTTCCGCGACACGCTGTCGCGTTCTTTGGGACTGGTGTTCCTGCTGACGATTCCCTCCGCAGTCGGGCTGTTCGTGCTGAGCCAGCCAATTGTTGGAGTGGTTTACCAGCGAGGCCAGTTCACGGAGCACGACACCGGACAAACAGCGCTGGCGCTGTCGTTCTACTGTTTGGGATTGGTTGGCTATGCGGGCACGAAGGTGCTGACGCCAGGTTTCTATGCGCTGGACAACGTACGCACTCCGATGATCACGTCGGTTGCTTCCGTGCTCGTGAATTTCGGCTTGAACCACCTGTTTGTCAATCATCTGGGGTTCGGTCACTGGGCGCTGGCGCTGTCGACGTCGCTTGTGGCGACGTTCAATTTCGTCTGCCTGTTCGGGTTCATGCGAGCCGAGGTCCACGGGATAGAGGGCCGGCGGCTCCTGGCGGGAGGCCTGAAGATCGGTGTGTCGTCCGCGCTGATGGGTGTCTGCTGCTGGTTGAGCGCCACGGCCATAGAAGCGGTGATGGGGCCGGGCACATTTGCCGGCCGTCTGGCGGCACTCGCTGTCGCTGTGCCCCTAGGTGTAGGGATCTTGTACGGGCTTTGCCGGGCGATGGGCCTGCCGGAACTCGAGCTCGCCCAGCGGGCTATTCTTATGCGGCTAGGACGGGGGGCGAACCGGACCTCCTAGCTTCGATCTGCTGCCGCTTCTGTCGGTGGCAGGGCGGGGAAGGATGTCAGCGCTTGGCGGGAGTTCTCGGGGAGTTCCTCGAAAGCAGTGGACAACGCATCAGAGGTCAGCTTTCCGGTTTCCGCCCGAGCGTTGACGTACAGGGTGTCAAGGGCTCCGCCAAATGCGGTGTCCCGTGAGAATTCTGGCGGCTCTCCAAATAAGAGGAGCCGGAAGCTGTCAGTAATCCGCTCGGCCCAAACCCGTGCCAACAGCTTGGCGTCGTCAGTCCCAGCGAGGGCCATGTCGTCGGAGGTGACTTGTACTAGCACGAGGGAGTCGGCAGAGTCTGGACTAGCCTTTTGGACAATTGCCGGCAATCCCCCGTCCGCACTCGATTCGATCGTGATGAATCGTCCGGGTGTCTCCTCGAGTTCCCTGAGAGCCGTGTTCAGACTTTCGACGACTTGCCGTGCCCGCGCCGCACCGCTGCCACCGGCCAAAGGATCGCTGATCTCGAACACGGTGAGTGGTCCCAGCCGAATCGAGATCGGCACGCCCTCGGTCAAACCATCGTTCTGGAGAAGTTCGTATTGAGCCTCGGGGCGTTCGAGCGCCAAGGCAGATGGATCCTGTTGCAGGTAAAACACCAGCCCGATGATGGCGACGCACATGACCGAGGCGACGACCGTGAGGGGTTTTGCCATGATCTGCCGGAACGAGTCGCGCCTCGGCCCGGCCGCAAGGGACTGCAACTCCCTGTTAGGCTGGGCCGTGGCGCGCGGCGGCAAGCGGGATGCTGGATGCTCGATTTCAGGCATGCTGGGCGGGGAAGCTGACGGTTTCATTGTGACGCTTCGGGCGTCGGGTTGTCGAACGCCAGCCGACTACAAGTAGGACGAAGAACCGAAACGTAATGTTGCAACCCAATCCCAGCGGGAACTGGAAGCCCCGATCCGGCTGTAGCGATTCGGCGCTGCTTCATCGCCGACCTAGCAAAGACTTGTAGCGGGGCTCCGGTTTATGCTCATCGCAGATGGCTAGTGATGACTAGGCACGGCCAGGTCGAACTTCACGGACTCGTGCTCCCGATCCACGGCATGGAAGTCCGCACGATTTTGAGCCCCACCTCGGGCTTTATCGCGAGAGCCGGGTTCACGCATTCGCTGAACCCGGCTCGCAACTGCCTCTATGGCTGCACCTATTGCTATGTGCCGACCCTGAAGATCTATGGGGGCCTGAGGCCCGACGACTGGCGCCGATGGGGGCAGCACACAACGTTCAAGAGCAATGCGCCTGCCTTGCTTCGGCGCCAGTTGCGCCCCGCACAGGTCATCTATTGCTCTCCCCTGGTTGACCCGTATCAGCCTGCGGAGCGGTTCGAACGGTCCATGCCGCCCATTCTGGAAGCGCTTTGCGACCGCCCTCCGGCAGTGTTTGTCCTACAGACGAGGGGGTCTCTGATTCTTCGCGACATCGAGCTTCTGGGAATGCTCGCCAAGCTCACCCGCTTGCGGGTCAGCTTCTCCCTGACAACGGATGATGACCGTGTCCGCCGGCTGTACGAGCCGCGCTGCGAGGCCATTGAGAGCCGCATCAGAACACTGCAAGCATTGACCGATGCCGGTATTGCCGTGCATTGTACCCTTGCTCCGATCTTGCCCTGTGATCCAGCTCGCCTAGCCGATCTCGCTTTGGGAGCTACGACCTGCGGAGTGATCGCAGATCCCCTGCACTCTCGTGATGGGAAGCCCCGGGGTGCGACTACTCGTCCGGAGGCGATGCGGATCAGTGCTGCAATGGGTTTCGAGCGATGGCATCAACTAGAGTTCCAAGCCAAGATCGTGGAGGAGATTCGTTCCAGGGTCGAGTCCGAAAATCGTTGCTTCGGTGTCGGTGAAGATGGGTTCCGCATGTTGACAATCGAACACCCGGAACGCACGCTCTGCTCAAGCAGGGCGTAGTCCAGATGATGGACTGCAGTTGCGAGCGAGGGGGCCACCCCGTGCCAGCCTGAGCGCGTTGTGACGGTACAATCGAGCCGGTGCGGGTTCCCTTGATCCAGATCGCTCACGCCCGGTCCGGGGACAAGGGGGACACTGCGAATATCGGCTTGGTCGCAATCGAGGAGCGGCACTACTCCATTCTGGTTCGTGAAGTTACCGCCGAGCGTGTCAAGGAACATTTCGGAAAGCTCTGCAAGGGTCGTGTCGAACGCTTCGAGCTTCCGAACATTGGGGCATTGAACTTCCTATTGCACAATTCTCTCGGTGGTGGCGGAACGCTATCGCTACGAGTGGACGCCCAAGGCAAGACGCTGGGGGCGGCGTTACTGCGGATGCAAGTCGACATGAAGCCGTCGGAGCTCTAGCAGCCTGTGGCAAAAGTCAATCGATTAGATAACCAACAATTTCCGATCATAATTCGCTAAAATCATAACCATGGCGATGGGTACACGCAATCCCGGACAGACTCTCTTGTTCTTCACTCCGGACCAAATGCCCGTGGCTCCCACCACCCCGTTCTTCGAAAAGCTCAACGCAATGCTGGATCAGATGGGCTTTGACGACTTTGTCGAGAAACTCTGCCGGTCCTACTATGCCGAGCGCATGGGTCGCCCTTCCCTCGCTCCAGGCGTGTATTTCCGGCTGCTCCTGCTGGGCTACTTGCTGGGCATCGACTCCGAGCGCGGCATCGCCCTGACCGTCGCCGACTCGCTCGGCCTGCGGGCCTTCCTCGGCTATGCCCTGCACCAGAACCCGCCAGAGCACTCGACCATCTCGCGGACCCGGCGCAGGATCAGCCTCGAAACCCACGAGCAGGTCTTCGGCTGGGTGCTGCAGCAGTTGCGCGAGGCCGGTCTGGCCAACGGGCGGACGGTGGCAGTGGACGCGACCATGCTGTTCGCCAATGCGGCCTTGCGGACGCTGCAGCGCAAGGACAGCGGGCAGCGCTACCGGGAGTTCGTGGAGGGCTTGGCGGCGGCTTCGGGGGTGGAGACGCCGACTCTGGCGGAGTTGGCGGCCTTTGATCGCAAGCGGCCGGGCAAGACGCTGTCGAACAAGGACTGGCAGTCGCCGACGGACCCGGACGCACGGGTGGCGAAGATGAAGAACGGCACGACGCATCTGGCGCACAAGGCGGAGCATGCGGTGGATCTGGAGAGCGGGGTGCTGGTAGGTGTGACGCTGCAAGCGGCGGACCAAGGGGACCCGGCGACGCTGGGGGAGACGTTGGAGGCGACCGCGGCGGTGGGGGAGAAGCCGGAGCAGGTGGTGGCGGACAAGGGCTACCACAGCGACGCGGTGTTGCAGGAGTTGGAGGCCGCGGAACAGGAAGCGCACATCCCGGAGCCGCAGCGTGCGAAGCGGGATTTCAAGGGCAAGCCGGAGGTGAAGCGGCTGGTGCAGGAGAACCGGGAGCGCGTGGGTAGCGCGGCCGGGAAGCAGCTGCAGAAATTACGGACGGAGAAGGTCGAACGGTCGATGGCGCACATGTATGAGACGGGCGGGATGCGCCGGTTGTACTTGCGGGGTCGAGCGAACATCCGCAAGCGGCTGCTAGTGCAGGCCTGCGGGTTCAACTTGGGAGTGCTGATGAGGTCGTTGACAGGGGTTGGTACGCCGCGCAGCCTACAGGGGCAAGGGCAGCGACTGGCCGGCGGCAGTGATTTCGTCTTTCATTCGCCCTTGAGGGGCGTCCTGAGTGGCCTCTTGAGCACCATGGGGGCCTGTCTGAGGTTCCGGCACGAAATTGGCCGCAAACTCGTCTTGGATCTCGCATGAGCCCTTACAGCGTTGCTTTAGGTCGCCGGATGGTTCTGCCACCAAGAACCGACTTAAACCACAGGCTGCTAGGCGCTTCGCCCGCACGGCGAGGCAAGCTTCCAGAGGCTGCGCCTTCTCGCTGTGATAGCGTGGGGATTCGGGTTAGAACACGGCTTGAGCAAGGAACTGCGAGTAATCCCAATCGGAGGGCTGGGCGAATTTGGCATGAACATGCTGGCGCTCGAATCCGGAGATGACGTCATCTTGATCGACGCGGGAAGCCTGTTCCCCGGGGAGGAGCATCGCGGAATCGATGTCATCGTCCCGGATTTCGCGTATCTGGAATCTCGACGCGACAATGTGCGTGGACTGATTCTGACGCACGCTCACCTTGACCACATTGGAGCCGTACCGCATCTGCTGGCGAAGTTGGACATCCCGGTCTATGGGACGGCGTTCACTCTCGGGCTCGTGCGGAAGCATGTGTCCGAATTCACCCTCGTGAGACGACCGCGGTTGAATACAGTTCGACCCGGCGAGAAGATCGCGCTCGGATGCTTCGAAATCGAGGGAATCCACGTGACCCACAGCACTGTGCAGTGCATGGCGCTTGCGGTGTCGACACCGATGGGATACGTGATTCACACGGGAGACTTCAAGATTGACCAGACTCCGATCGACGAACGGGCATTTGACTTCGCCAAGTTCGCCGAGTACGGGCAGCGTGGCGTGTTGCTAATGCTCTCTGACTCCACGAATTCCGATGTTCCGGGATTCAGCAGGTCCGAGAGGGACGTCGGACTTGCGTTGGATGACATCTTTGCGCACGCCGACAACGCGCTCTTTTTCTCCTGCTTCTCGTCTGCGATTCACAGGGTCCAGCAGATCGTCGACCGAGCGGTTGCTTACGGACGCAAGGTGGCGTTCGTAGGTAGGAGCGTGTCGAGCGCTTGTGAAATCGCATCGGATCTCAGCCTCTTGCGGTTGCCGTCTGGCACCGTCGTTCAGCCACGCGATCTCGAGTCCTATCCGCGACGGGACCGCGCCACGATCATCGCAGGCTCTCAGGGCGAGCCCATGTCCTCGCTCTCCCGCGCGTCGCTGGGTCGCCACAACAAGGTGGAGATCGAAGAGGGCGACACCGTAGCCATCAGCGCCAAGATGATCCCAGGCAACGAGCGACCGATCTATCGGATGGTCGACCATTTGTACCGCCGCGGTGCGCGGGTTCTGTATGGGGACACGTTTCCCAACCTCCACGTGTCAGGCCATCCCTGCCAGGAGGAATTAAAGCTGATCCTCAACCTGATTCGTCCGCGGTATTTTGTGCCCGTACACGGGGAATACCGCCAGCTTGCCCAGCACCGCAGCCTGGCAATGCAGGTTCGCGGCAGCGACCTCGACGACGCGCTCGTGATTGAGAATGGCAGCGTGCTTCAATTCGACGAACACGGCGCGCGAGTGCTCCCCGACAAGGTTCCGGTTGGGCATGCGCTCATCGATTCCGGAACCGGTGATCACATCATTCGCCAAGCAGTGATGCGTGACCGGCGCCACCTTTCTCAATCGGGAGTGCTCGTCCCGGTCATCACCATCGACGAGCGGAGCGGGGAAGCGGTTGACATCGAGATCATGTCTCGTGGTTTCGTTGTCTCCGAGGATTCGGAATCGATGCTCGAAGGGGCGAAGCAGGTGATCCGGGAAACCGTCAAGGGGAGTACCGGAGAAGAGATCGGGGACATCGGCGTGATGGAGGAGCGCATCAGCGTGGACGTGCGTCGGTACGTCTCCAGGAAGACTTCTCGGCAGAGTCAGCCGCTGATTGTGCCGGTCATCCTGGAAGGGTAGGGCAGTTCTTCGGCGCCAGGTTGGCCGGTATGGTCATTGGTTCGCGTCGCGGGCACGCAACACGGACTTGCTGGGGTCGATGTAGAGCCAGCAGATGACCGACAGGAAGCATGAGCAGGCGATTAGGGCCAGCGGCAAATTCCAGCCGTAGGTGTCGATCAGGATGCCGTAACCAATGCTCATGACGACAGCTCCGAACTGGCCGGCTGTGTTCATCGCGCCGCTGATCGTACCAGCCGCCTCCCGTCCCACGTCGACGCACACGGCCCAAGCAACCGGAAGCATCACGTCCGATGCCGCGAAACCCAGGGCCAGTACAATGCTTGCCGCAACGCGGTCTTGGATTGCAAGCGAGAGGAGCATGAGCAGCCCGGCTCCGCCGATACCGGTGATTCCGACGATCCGGCGGCCCCACTTGAGCCCGATTCGGTTCACGAGCCTGTCGCTAAGCGAGCCGCTTCCCCAGTCGGCGCCTGCTGCGAGCAGGAAGGGCAGGGCGGTGTAAGCGGCAAGCTCGGAGCTTTCCCAGCCCTTTTCGGTAGAGAGGTAGCTCGCCGTCCAGAACAGGTACCAATTCGATGCGTAGCAGAAGAAGTGGTACATGCCGAGGATCGCCCAGAAGTTTCCGCTCCGAATGAGCCTTCCGAATGGAATGTGCGTGGTTCGCTCCGGTGGCGGCCCGATCACGGCGATCTCGGCGGCGTTGACATTCGGGTTGTCTTTTGGATAGTCCCGGAAGAACTTCCACCACCATGCCGACCAGAATATGCCCATCAAACTGAACGAATAGAAGATGCTGCGCCATCCCCAGTTGGAGATCAGCGGCAGGACCAGCAGCGGAGACAATGCGCCCCCTAGCCGTCCGGCCATGAATACGATGCCCTGGGCACGCGCCCGCTGTTCCGGCGGGAACCAGCGCGAGACTACACATGATGCATTCGGGTAGGCACCGGCTTCCCCGGCACCGAACAGGGCCCGCACCACCAGGAGTTGCCAGTAGCTGCTGACGACACCTGTCAATGCCGTGAATCCGGACCACCAGACGACGATGCGGGTGAGGACCAATCGTGGTCCGAACCGATCGCCGAGCCACCCTCCCGGAACCTCCAGCAGGCCGTACGCTGCAAGGAACGCGCTCAGGACCATACCCCATTGAGCATTCGAGAGATCCAAATCACGCTGCATCTCCGGCGCGGCGGAGTTGATGCAAACGCGATCCAGGTAGGTGACAACCGAGAGCAGGAAGAGCCCGAGCATCACCTTGCTGCGAACATTGGACGGCTTGCCTGAGGCACCGGCCGGATTTGTCTCCGGGCTCGGCGGTAAGGACAAGAAGATATCCTTGGCTTCCGTGCGGTCAGGCCTGAACGACGAGTGTCTTGCGATAGTCGGCCAGAAACTTCTCCAGACCGATGTCTGTCAACGGGTGGTTGAACAGCTGATCAAACACTTTGAACGGCAGGGTGCAGACGTGAGCTCCGGCCAAAGCGGCCTCCTTGACGTGCAACGGCCCGCGAGCCGACGCGGCGAGCACCTCGGTGGGGTATCCGTAGTTGTCGTAGATCGCCACGATCTCCCGGATCAGTTCGGAACCGTCGTGTGAAATGTCATCCAAACGGCCTATGAACGGGCTGATCAGGTACGCGCCGGCCTTTGCCGCAAGTAGCGCTTGGAGCGGAGAGAAACACAGCGTTACATTTGTTCGAATCCCCTCGCTCGACAGGGTAGCGACGGCCTTGATGCCGTCTCGGATGAGAGGGATCTTGACCACGACCGAGTCGTGGATCTTGGCAAGTGCCCGACCCTCGCGGATCATGCCCTCCATGTCGGTGGCAACCACCTCGGCACTGATGTCACCGTCGAGGATTCCGCAGATGGCGCGAATCTGATCGTGGTGGTCGTGCCCCTCTCTTGCGATGAGAGACGGATTCGTGGTGACGCCATCGATGATCTTGAATTCAGCCGCCTTGCGGATTTCTTCCAGGTTGGCGCTGTCGATGAAGAGTCTCATGAGTTCCTCCGTGCGGGTGCGGCCGCAAGCAAAATGACCCGACCTCCGGTCCGAGATTCAGGTCAGCGCTCGACGCTGTCTTTCGTCTTCGCCTTGGAGTCGCCCTCGACCATGGAAAGATTGAGATCGGAGAGCTTCCGGCGGAGGCCTTCGATCTCGTTCGGGTCGCGCTCGGCTGGAGCGGAACGCTTCCATTCCTCCAAACCGCGCCTCCAGTGCTCTTTAGCGGATTCCACGCGGCCTTGCTTGAAGTAAACGTCTCCCAAGTGACTATGGATTATTGGATCGTTGCGGTACTGGCGCAAGGATCGTTCAAGGAACTTGACCGCTAGGTCGAGCTTGTTTTGGCGATAGTAAACCCAGCCAAGACTATCGAGAAAGGCACCGTTGTCGGGCTCAATGTCCAGTGCCCGCTGGATCAGGTCGTGCGCCTCGTCGAGATGAACGCTGCGATCAGCAAACATGTATCCGAGGTAGTTCAGGGCATCGGCATTGTTCGGGTCGATCTCGAGCAACTCGCGGAACTTGGACTCTGCACGGTCGAACTCCTTCGCCCGCTCGTACAGCGACCCATACGCGAATAGCACGCTGATCCGGCCCCTGTCCGTTTCCACCAGCTTACTGGCCCGATCAATCGTCTTGGATGCAGTCTCGAACTGGCGGGCCCGTGCATATGTCTGCGCCATCGCCAACAGCACATCGATGTCGGATGGCTCGTTCGTGAGAAGTTCCCCGATGACCTGAATGGATTCTTTGGTCTTGCCACGGTCGGCCAATATGCTTGCCAACAGCTCGACCAGCGTGAAGTCCTGACCGAATTCACCGACCGCCTTCCGCGCTTCTTGTTCCGCACGCGGATAGTCGCGGGCGGACCGCCACGTCTCGACAATCTGCGCTGCTACATGGGGCTTGCTTTCCGGCACGAGGTCGCCAATCTCCTGGAAAGCGGCAATCGCCCCCTGAGTGTCGTCGAGATCGCGTTTCAGGAGACCGAGTCTCTCCAGCAACATCGCCCGCTGGCCTCGCTCCGAACGCGGGTATTCCGCACGGCGCGTGGATTCCAGAGATGCGCTGATCGCGTTGACGGCCTCCTCGGTCCGACCCTGCGCCTGAAACAAGTTGATGGCCTGCAGTTGCACTGGTAGCGATTCGGGTTCGAGTTCGCGAGCGCGCTCCAGCGCCTCCCAGGCCTTGGGGAAGTTCTCGCGACTGCGCTCGATCTGGGAAATCCTCAGCAAATACTCGGCCTTGCCCGGGTCCACAGCGAGCAAGGCTTCATAGTTCTTGAGGGCGGCGCCGAACTGTCGGGAAAGGAAGAGACTGTCAGCCAGTCGCTGCAGCACTCGCAGCACATCTTCGTTCCCGGTGCTTTGGGCAGAACGCGTCTGCAAGATCCTTGCGTACACGGCAGCCGCGTCGCGGAAGCGCCCGACCTGCTCGTAAGCGGCGGCGAGAGCTTCAAGGTTTCGCACGTCATCTCCGCCGGAATTGACGACTTCTTCCAGAGCGGTGATCCCGTCTCGCATCTTGCCGGCCTGCAGGAGCAGGTATGCCAGTTCGACCTTAGCGTCCGTCTGCCCAGGGTCGAGCTCAACGGCTCGTTTCAGGGACTGCTCGGCCTTTTCGAGTTCTTCCGTAGCGCGATACAGCGTGCCAACGCCGACATGGTTCTCGGGGTTGTCCGGCTCAAGCTCAACGAGCCTCTCGAACTGCTCGACTGCCTTCTGAAGCAATTCCGTGTCCACCACCCCCTGGGGCCCCTTCGAGGCGTAACTGTGGTAGATCCGCCCGAGCAGGCGGCGAACCTCGACGTTGCCGGGATTCTCCGCGAAGACCTCTTCTGCGACGGCCACAGCGTCATCGAGCCGATTCGCCCCGGCATAGAGGTTGATCAACTCGACCCGGATCAAGGCGGAGCCGGGGTCGGCCGCGAGGGCGGCATTGTACTCTTCGATCGCGCGCTCGACATATTCCGGGCGCATGAACTGCTGCGCGAATTGATGGTAAAGATGGCCAAGGGCGAAGTGGTAGTAGGCTTCGCTACGTTTTTGGGCGGAGACCGCGCCATCCGCTGCCGACAGACTCGGCGTAGCGGAAACCGCTAGAAGTAGAGCGACGGTGATCCAGCGGAGGACGCGCCAGCGCACCCAACCCCTGAATCCTCCGGCAGGATCAGAAAAACAGAAAGCCATGCGCTGTGGCTAGTATACCCGGTCGGTTCAACCCTGCGAAATCCGCTCGTCTCCAGATCTACGCTCCGGCTGGGTTCGCCAGCGTTGGTGAATCCATAGCCATTGGTCCGGGTACATCCGGATACGATCTTCCAGAGTTTTCTGGAATCGTTGCGAGTTCGAGACAACGTCCTCAGCTGAACTTCCAGTCCGGATCAATTCGATCGCCGGTCCATACTCCACGACGTGGCGTTTTGCGGAGTAGTCCCACCGGGCAAACGCTGGTACGACTGCGGCGTTGGATCGCAGCGCTAGTTGGGCGAAGCCCTTGTTGGTCGCGGCGGACGATCCGAAAAAGTTGACGAACACCGCTTCGCTGGCGAGTGTGTTCTGGTCCGCCAGGATGCCGACTGTACCACTTCGTTCAAGGACCCGCAGCACCTCTCTCGCCGCACCGCGCTTCTTGATGACTCGATTACCGTGAGCTTCGCGCCGGCGAGTGACCAGGCGGTCCACCAACCCGTTCTCAATCGGCCGAACCATCACATGCAGCGGCCCGACAACGGCGCCGTGCGCTAGGGCCCCCAATTCCCAGTTCCCGAGATGTGCGGTGAGTAGCAGGACGCCTCGCCCCTTGGCCTCGCCGTCCCGGAAGTTCTCCAGTCCAACAAAATCAACGTGTTTCCGCACATCGTGGTCCGTCCAGTATGGAACCTTGGCAAGCGCGACCGCGACGCGTCCGAGGTTGCGATAGACGTCTTGGCGGATCTGATGCCGAGTTCGGGAATTCAGCTCTGGGAATGCCCGGCAGAGGTTGCTTTCGGCGACGGCCTTCCATCTGGACATCAATGTTCCGGCGGCCAGACCGAGACGTTCCGCGACGCGCCAAGCCAGAGAGTGAGGGAGCACGCGCAAGAACTCCAGCAGCCCCCGAGCGAGCGCATGCTCCACGTGCCGCACAAAGAACTTGAAAATGCGGCTCATGGCAATCGGACCCGGTACAGCTGACCTTGCCCAAAGCTGGGTACTGGCGCTGTCAGCTTTGGGGCCAAGCCGCACGCCACGAGGATCCTCTGTCAGGCCGGCATGGAAGTGTCGGCCGGGACTGGTCCAATTGCGGCTGGCGAGCCTCCGGGCCCGCCGAGCATTTGAAAGGATCGCGGCTGGTAGAGCCACTCTACGATGTTGCCCTCGTGCGGCTGGAGCCAGTCCAGCTTGGTGGTGGGAATGGATCCGAGATTCAGCCTGTCGATGGACGTGGAACTGACAAGACGCTGTTGCAGGACGGGACTCTCCGTGATTCCCGTGCAGACCAGGGTGGGCCCGATTCGGCTGATCATTTCCGACTCGGGGCACTCGACAACGCTGACGAAGGGGAACATGAACTCCTTGTTGGCGAGAGGGTGGTCGGGGGATTCGCAGTGCACGACCGTCGGCAATAGATAGGAGCAATGGTCTCTAGTGATGGCGCGTGATCCCGCGCGGAATTCTGCGGTCACATCCGTCGCGCCGCCTTCGGCCAAGGCATCGTCGATCAGCCCGGACACCGCCTCAGCCACGCCGCTCACGGTGAAGGCCGCGAGCGATGCCTCCGGGTCGCGCGGGTCTTTTGGGCCGACCTCACGGAAGCGGTTTGCCAGGGCTTCCGCAATAGCCCTGGCGTGGCGCGGGACCCAGATCGAGGAGGTGTTGATGCAACTGCGACCGCTATTCAGGAAAACGCTGTCAGCCATCGTGTCCAGGTGGTCGGGCCAATTGTCGATCGCGTCGTCACCGATGAGAATCTTGCTGTAGCCCGGGCCATGCACCTGTATGGCCGGGTTGCCACTGTAGAGATCCATAGTGGCTTGGCCGCCGAACACCAGCGCTCTTCCGCAGCGTTGTGTGATTGTCTGGCCGACATCATGGCCACCGTGGTAGACGGCGACGGCTTCCCTGGGGATGCCTGCTTCAATCATTGCCACCGCCATCCGGTACGGGGTCCAGGGTTCTTGGGAGCCAGGCTTCAGGCACAGCCCGACCTGTAGTGGGATGGCCGGAATCCAGAGTGTATGGACACCGGGGGAATTGCTCGGGAGCACCGCGCCGACGACGTCGGCCTGAGCCTGGTAGCTCAGCATCCTGCCGGATTCGTCGAGTCCGAAGCCAGTCGAAAGGATCTCAAGGTCCAAGCCGCGGGTGAGCGAGTCGAGGATGTTGCCCATCTCCCTGCATACGAACGCAAGCTTGTCCATGTTGGCCCGGCACATCGCTTCGGGCAAGCCGGTCGTGGATGACTGCTGATGAACAAATTCTTCCGGCGTCTGGCTGCCGGACCCGAGCGGAAGTTCGGCATCCATGAAGAGATCGCCGGCGCGTCGGATGTGTTCTACCAGACGGACAGGCGACTCGGACCGGAGCATCGCCCGCGCTCTCGCGGCGTGCTTGAGGTCGTGGCGCACCATCGCCGAGAGCACTTGGCTCACGTGGGCGACAGGCTCTCCAGTGTCGAAATGGACCGCTTCCACGAAGTCCAGACTCGCGTAGGGTTCGCCCCAGCGAAGGGCCGGTAGGTGGATCATGGCCATAGTTTACCTAGCTGGGAACCGCTTGGGCCTTGCGCGAATCCAACTCAATTCCGGACCGCCGATGGCGACTGTCCGGATGCCCGGCGTCCAAGCCCGGGCGCATCGAGCAAATGACGGTCCTCGGCACGTTAGCCGAAGAAGTAATTGCCCTCGCGCTGGTTCCAGTAGACCTTCTTGTTCGATCGCAGCGACATGGTCGCCATGTGCCCCGTCACAGCCGCTTCGTGGCCGAGACGCGCGGGACAGTTCAACTCTGCGCCGCGCACGATCCCGTCGACGAAATTCTTCAAATGATCGTTGGTCGCGTTTGTTTCGTTGAAGTCTTCCCGAGCATCGAAGTGCATCTCGGGCCGCGATGTTACCGCTTCGGGCAGGCCGCGGGCTTTTTCCGGATACACATTGAGGTAACGCAGGTTCATGATCTCCATGGCGCCCTCGCTGCCACAGATTTGCTCGCCGTAACCGTACTGCGAAGTGCTGAACGCCGCGCTGTAGTTGATGTGGAAATGGTCGTCGTATTCGAATCCTGCTGTGATCGTGTCGGGTACCTCCCGGTCGTCCTGGGTCCAATAATGGATGCCACCGTTGCACATGACGGACTCGCAGTAGTGGCGTCCGGTGATCATGTGAATGGCATCGGTCTGGTGGACGAGCAGGTCAGTGGAAATCCCGCCCGAGTAGTCCCAGTACAAGCGCCATTGGAAGTAGCGCTGCTTGTTGAAGGAGGTCGCCCTGGCGGGCCCCAGGAATTTCTCGTAGTCCGTGTTTCCGGGCTCCGCGTCCCTGGGAATGTTGTAACGCCATGCCGGCGATGTGAGTGCACTGTTGCGATACCAGAACGCGCGGGCATAAACGACCTTGCCCAATACCCCGGAATCGTAGATCTCCTTGGCCTTCATGTAGAGCTTGGAACTGCGGCGCTGGGTGCCGACCTGAAAAAGCTTCCCGCTCTTCTCAACGGCTTCCAGGATCTCGAATCCTTCTTCGATCGTGTGGGAAAGCGGTTTCTCGCAGTACACGTGCTTGCCCGCCTCAAGCGCCGCGATCGCCATGTCGCGGTGGAGGTGCTCCGGCGTCATGATGACGATGGCGTCAAGTTCGGGATCCGCCAACATCTTGTAGTAGTCGTTGTATGTGTCCGGCGCGGTTCCCTGCTTGCTGATTACGTCGTCCTTGCTCTTGGCTAGCCGCGGCTCGAACGTGTCGCAAATGGCCTTGATCGTGACATCGCCCTTGCCAACGTCCATCATCGTGGTGATGTGCTTGCCGCCCCGGTTTCCGAGGCCAGCCCAGCCGATTCGGACCTTGCTACCCATGGCCTGGGCTGTGAGGAGGGCGGGTGCCGCCAAGGCGGATCCTGCGAAAAGGCGCCTGGAGAGAGTGTGTGTCATGGTTTTCTTTAGTCTATGCGATTTGCGCATGCCAACGGCGCCGATGGCGGCTCTACCTGAAGCAGTGGGAATCACCATTCGATCAATGGCTTGATGACACCCTCGCGGTATGCCGCCATCATGTCGAATGCCTCCTGACCCTGCTCAATTGGGAACCGGTGGCTAATGATGTCGTCCGCGGCGATCGCGCCGCCCCGTATGAGATCCACTGCGTCGTGGTCATTGCCGTTCGATCGCTTTTGAACGTGTATCCGGGCCTCGCGGTCCAGTGCTGTCCAGAGAGCCAGCGGGACAGGCGCCGCCGACGGGATGCCCACTAGCACCATCCGCCCGCCGGGTCGCAGGCAGGCGAGTGAGGTGTTGATCGACTCGGCCGTTCCCGCCGCGTCGACGACGACATGTGCGCCACATCCAGTCAGGTCCATGACCGCGTCTACCGCCGAGTCCGAGCGGACGTCAACTGCCGCCGTTGCGCCCAGCGCCGTCGCGCGCTCCAGTCTGTGCGCAATCCTGTCCGCCGCCACGATCACTGACGCTCCTGACCTCTTCGCGATTGCGACGCCGATCAGGCCGATCGGCCCGGTTCCTACGACCGCCACGGTTTCACCCATTCGCAGGTCGGCCAGTTCGTAGGTGTGCAACAGAACCGCGAGGGGCTCGACGAACGCTGCGTCGCCAAACGTCAAGGGCTCGGGAATCTCGATTAGGTTGCGCCTCGGCATGACGGCGTACTCGCGTAGAGCCCCCGGGATTTCCCTGCCCATGAACTCGTTCGCCAAGGCGAGATTCTGGCGGCCTGTTCTTGTGAATTCGCATTCGGCCTTGATCACAAGAGGCTCGACTGCGACCTTGGCGCCGTCTGCCAGGTCAGTCACACCCGGGCCGCATTCCACTACCTCTCCTCCGGGCTCGTGGCAGAGGACAGAGGGGTACTCGGTTTCGACTCCGGCGATCCCCCCCTCACTGAACATATGCATGTCGCTGCCGCAGACACCCGTCGATCGGAGCCGGACAAGGACCTCGCCTGGTCCAGGATCCGGCGGGTCCGGCAGGATGCCCATCTCAAGCTTCTGGGGGGCGACTAGTTGCAATGCCTTCATGCGGGGGGTGTTGACGCGCGGTAAGCGCCTGACGGCCAGAATCCATCATAGTCAAGCCTCGTCACGCCCGAATCGGCCGATGGCGCTGGTAAGAACGAACCCGCCGGTCACCAATCCAATAGCCGCGACTGCTCTGGCCAAGTCGGGGAGCGGCGGTCCGCCGCCGTCACTTTCAAAGGGCCAGAGCCCCAGCACGGCACCTCCGAGCAGGCCTAGCAGGAAACCGAGCGTTACCGCCCGCTGTCTCAGGAGGAGCAATCGGATCAGGCTGCTGACTCCGACCACGGCCGTCAGGCATCCCAAAGCGAACGGCGCGAGGATGGCGAGCGGGTCAGTCAGCGTTGCCCACTGAGGTCCCTCCGCTGCCAGCAGCGAGTCCCTGGAATCTTCGATTGCCCCGAGAATCGTGATGTATTGTCCGCTCAGAACTAGCAAGTAGCCGCCGGACAGGCCGGGCAGCATCATCGCCGCGAATGCTCCGAAACCGGCGAGGAACAGCACCAGGGTCGGGGCCTCGGCGGCCGGAGCTGCGGATGCCGGCGCGAGGCTCGTGGCAACCATCGCTGCCAACCCTGCGCCTGAACCGACCCACGTCCGTGCTTCGGGTTTCTCGATGAGCCTCCACAGGACGGGAATGCCCCCGAGCGTCGAGCCCAGGAACAAGCTGTACATCGCCCAGCGGTGTTCGACGACCAGACTCTTGACGAGCCCTGCCAGAAGCAGGATGACGAGGGCGGCCGAGCCGGCAACCGCCAACAGCAGTCCGACCGACTGACGGTCCGGTCTCAGGGTGGTCACCCTTGCAAGCGCATCGACGCATTGCGGGTAGACTCCGGCAGCGAGCAGCATCGTGCCGCCGGACACTCCCGGAACGAGGTTCGCCAAGCCCATCAGGCCGCCGCCCGCCAGACTACGGATTACCTGGGCGCGTGGCACTGACTCCCGGCGACCTTCCTAGACGGCTCGGAACTAGTGGCCTATCCCCGCGACCGGTCCGCCTGCTGGTGCCGAGGAAACGGCTGATTGGGCCAAGGATGCCTTCGGCGGCGCTGGATTCGGCTTGTAGAGCGTGACAAGGCATCCTCCCAGCGCCGCTAGCGCGATGCCGGCGAAGAACTGCCAGCGAATTCCGCCGAGGCCCCCGGCCGGCGGATGCTGGATCATCGAGACCACGGCGTTGACGATCGGAGCTCCCGCAAAGATGATCGACATGACGACAGCCGGGGTACCCTTGGCACCGAACGCCAGCAGCACCCCGAACGCCCCGATCGCGCCGAAGGTGCCGGCGACGAGCGACAAAGCCATTCCCTTGACGGGGTAGTCCCAATCCGCGCCGGACACGAGTAGGATGGCGAGCGGTGCCAGCACGGCCACCAGGAAATACGCTATTCCGACGAACAGAAAGGCCTTGTACCGTCCATTCACGGGGTCGGCCATGCCAATCTGCCCGCTATGCAGGAAAATGCCGTACAAACCCCAGCAGGAGACGGTCATCAATGCAAAATAGAGCCAGCCGATTCCAGAACCGTTCATCTTTTACTCCTTGTTTATGAGAAACTTACAGGCCAGTTGTTACAGTGCCGATAGAATTGTTGCAGTGCTACGCTTGGCGGTGCTTCTCGAAGTCCCACCGTTGCGTCTCTCCGCTCTCAGCCGCTGCATTGATGAGGTGCGCGCAAGATGCGGCGTAGTGACCCACCCACGCATCCTCGACCGTCGCGCCGCGATTCCTTATCGCGGAGAAGAAGTCCTGGAAATGCGCGACAGTTGGCGAGGGTCCGTCGCCTGTATACACCTCTTCCTCGGGAGCGGAGGACCGACGCAGCTCGGCTGCGCCCGCCGGCGTACGGTAGTACTCCGCCTCGAGATGTGACGGCCAGCCGGCCACGATCCAAGCATTGTTGTCCGTGCCCGGGTCTGGATAGAATTCCAAGTCGCGGCCCTTTACCACGGCCGCCCCTTCCGTGCCCAGAACCTGGAACTGGTAGCCATCATCCGCGCGACTGTTGAAGGTCGAGCTGAGGTTGACCGTGAACCCTTCGCGATAGCGCAGCAGCGCGTTGAGCGTGTCTGGCACGTTCCGGTTCTCGGTCCACCTGTAAATATCGCCCATCGCCATGACTTCAGCGGCCATCTGCGCGCCCATCACGAAGTGAACGGTTGTGCACAGATGCACGAACAGGTCGGTGGCGATGCCTCCCGAATACTCCCTGTAGCAGCGCCACCTGAAGAAGCGCTCCAAGTCGAACTCGTGGGCTGGAGCCGGTCCCAGGAAGGCTTCCCAGTTGACGGTTTCCGGCGAGGCATCGGGAGGGATAGGATACAGCCAGGATCCGCCGGGGCTGTTGCGATTGTAGGCCGCGCGAATCATCGTCACCTGGCCGAGCTTGCCAGACTGTACCCATTCGCGAAGCTCCTTCATGAGGTTGCCGCTGATCGATTGGCTGCCGACCTGCACGATACGACCGGTCTTTTCGGCGACGGCTGCGATTTTCAGGCCCTCGTCGATCGTGTACGTTAACGGCTTTTCGCAGTACACGTCCTTGCCAGCCTCCAAGGCCTCGACCACCATTTGCTTGTGCCAGTGGTCCGGAGTCCCGACCGTCACCGCATCGATCGCCGGATCATCGAGGATGCGTTCGTAGCTTCCGTAGTCCTTGGCACGTGACGATGTTCGCTCGATGGCACGCTGCACGCGGCCGGTGTAGGCGTCGCAGACGCCCACGATCTCCGTTCCGTCGACTTTCTTGATCGCCTCGAGCAATTCGTGGGATCGCGAGCCGGTCGCGATCATGCCCACGGTGATGCGGTCGCTTGGCGCAACACTCTGTGCCTGTGCCAGCACTCCTGCGCCAGCGCCTAGGAAAACTCTTCGCGAGAATGCCACACTTGCCTCCTGAGTCCGATGCTTCTTACCGCGCTCGCCGAGCCGGCATCCCGGCCCGATTGTCTGCTGGGATTTGCGCGTGTCCGGCGCCGGTGGATCGCTACCTGAGGCGAATCATACAGGAAAGGCAAGGCCCTTGACACCCAGACCCGCATCGGATCGGTCAGTGCCGAATCCATTCGCGCTACTCGGTGCTGTCCGAGTCTTCCGGTTCTGGCAGCTCCCGGCGAATGTACTGCTGGAAGGTTTCGATTGGCAGGGCACCAACGGCCAGCGCTCCGTTGATCAAGAAGGCGGGAGTGCCCTCGATCCCAAACATCCGAGCTTCGCGCGCGTCCTTCTCGATGTCAGCCGTGTACTTGCCTGAATCCAAGCATTCCATGAGCTTTTTCCCGTTGACACCGACTTCCTTCGCCACATCCTGGTACATCGCGTCAGTAAAGAGTTCTTGCTCGAAGAGCTTGGCTCGGTAGGCCCAGAACTCCCCTTGGTCGTTCGCGCATCGGGCGGCGTGCGCGGCACGCATGGCCTCGGGATGGATTTCGGTCAGGGGTAGATCCTTGAATCCCCAGCGGACCAGATCGCCGTATTGCTCGCGCAATTCAGCCAGCACAGGCTGCGCCTTGCGGCAGTACGGGCACTGGAAGTCCGAGTACTCGACGACAGTCACCGGGGCGCTATCCGGGCCCGTGAACCGGACGTTTTCCAAGTCGACCGGGAGGCGGGGCGGATCAAGCAAGATCTTGAGATTGGAAGCCTCTCTCAGCTGGTTGACGAAGTCCGACAAGTGGACGTTGGCCTTCGCCCGCTGGATGGCCTCTACCACCTGGTCGCGAACTTCCTTCAGCGGCCGGTTGATCTTGTCCTTCTGCGCGTTGTATAGGTTTGCGATTTCGGTGCTGGTCGGGACGCCGATCTTGGGATTGATCTCGGCCGCCACGAGTTCGTCGACAGTGACGCCGCGGCGCTCGGCCTCGGACTCAAGCAGCTTGGTGCTGATTGCCGCGCTGAGAGCCTGCGATTGCAATTGGTAGAGTTGCTGCTCTAGCTTGCGTTGCTCCGGAGTGACAGGAATATCGGATTCCAGGATCGCTTTTCCTTCAAGGGTCGCCAGCGGTTCATCTCCGAATCCGGGCGCCACCAGCAGGGCGCAGAGTACCCACAAAGACAACAGCGATTTGACCATAAGGTCCCATTATAGCTGGCTGCGGGAGGCGATACCCCCCAACTTCTTGTGCGGTATATGGCATTTGATGCTGGTTCGAAATGTTGTGGCCACGCGAGTTGCCGGCAGGAGGTGCGGAGCGAATCCTGCTGCCCCTGCCCCTGCCCACTGTTCCTGCAGGCATTCGTCTCAGGCGAGCGCAGCCCGGAAAACTCGCAGCACGTTGCCTCCAAGAATCTTGCGGATCGTCTCATCGAAGCACTCTCTTTGCATCATGCCGACCGTAAACAAAGGGGATTATGCAGTTTGGTCTCCAAACTGCCTGTAAGAGACTGACTCCAAATGTACTTACCGGGGACGCTTCGAGTCCTTCACGCGACGGACCCTGACAGGCTGCAAGACAGTCTTGGCAATCTCCTCCAGAGTCCCGTGAAGCTCGTTGACCGCGATCTGCTGCTACAGCGTGTCGTACAGTTCCAGCGCCTGTCCCAGACGGAACAGTTGCTCGTCGCGCCAGTTGCCGGTCAGGTACTGGGCGAACTCTTCCTGGGACCTGCGGCAGCGCTTCCCGCCCAGGGCCGCTAGCTGGCGCGCATCCCGTTGCCAGCCACGATCGCGTGTACGATTGCCATGCCGGTCTGCCGGGTCAGGTCGCTCACGGAAACGTGGTGCGCTCCGACGGGCTGACCTGCTTCCGGGGCGTGCAGGCAGCCGGGTGCGAGTACCAGCCGCACGTCACCGAAGGCGGCAAGGGCAGCTGCGAGACGCCCGGGCTGACTTGGGTGAACACGCTGCTGGGCACTGTCAAGCGCAGGGCTTTTCAATGTTCGGTAGCAATGGCTGAATGACAAAGGACTAAGGCGGAAGGCTGGACAAACACGCCTGGGTTATGCGATAACTCGCAGAGTGATCCCGAACGAGATTCCCTTGCGGGAAGTGCAGGTCCGGACCGTGCGGCCCGACGAGGAGCCGCGCTGGAACGAGCTGATGCGCCAGCACCACTATCTCGGGTTCCGCAACTTCTGTGGCAAGCGCCTGCGGCAGGTCGCCGTGCTCGGCGATCAGTGGCTCGCCTTGATCGGCTGGCATGCCGCCGCCCTGCACTGTGCCGCCCGCGACCGCTGGATCGGCTGGACCTCCTTGCAGCGCCGCCAGCGGCTCTTCCTGGTCGCCAATCAGTCCCGCTTCTTGCTGTTATGCGAGGCGGGCTCCTGCCCTCATCTCGCCTCCCGCGTGCTCGGCCTCAGCCTGCGCCAACTGCCCCGCGAGTGGCTGCGCCTGCACGCGGCTCCCTTGTTGCTCGCGGAAACGTTCGTTGATCCCAGCCACTTCGCGGGCACGTGCTATCGCGCCGCCAACTGGATCGAGGTCGGCAGCACACAAGGGTTCGGCCGGGTCCGTGGCGGCGCGATCGGCTATCACTCCCACGGCGTGCCCAAGCGCGTGTTCGTCTACCCGCTGCGGCGCAACGCGCGGCAGCAGCTCGCGGCGACCCAGCCGCATCCGCACTGGCAACCCCATCGACCCTGTATCATGCTGCAACCATCCCAATGGCGGTCCCTGTTCGCCTATCTCGACCAGATTCCCGAAACCCGCAAGCGGCGGGGCCTGCGCTATCCGCTGCGCACCGCGCTGACGATCCTGATCGCCGCGCGCCTGGCCGGCCAGCAGAACCTGACCGAACTGTGCGACTTCGGCCGGGCCCTGAGCCAGGCGACCCTGGCGGCGATCGGCTCCCGCCGGCGCCCCCAGACGGGGCGCTACGAGGCGCCCGGCATCAGTAGCTGGCACTACATTCTCAAGCGCATTGACGCCGCCGAGGTGGAGCGTCTGTTGGCAGCCTGGACAGCCGAGCAAGTCTTTGATGAGGAGGAAGATAGCGCCGAGGGCGAGGCAGCGGACAGCGGCGATTCCGAGGCGCCGCTACAGGCGATTGCGATCGATGGGAAGGTGCTGCGCGGGTCCTATGACCGGGACTTGGACGCGGCTGGCCAGCCCCGCGACAAGGCCCCCCAGCAACAGCTGTCGGCGCTGGAGATCCACTCCGGCACGGTGGTCGGCCAACTCGGCTTCACGGGCCAGAAGGACGATGCCGAAGGGGCGGCGCTGCGCCAGTTGGTCGAGCAGTTCGCCGGCACCGGGATCTGTATGACGGCGGATGCGCTGCACACCCAGCGCCCCACGGTGGAGAAGCTGCTGGCACTCCAGCTCAACTTTGCCCTGACGGTGAAAGACAACCAGCCCACCCTGCTCGAGGAGGTGCGCGATGGCTTTCACTGGGACTGCATGCCGGCGTACACGACCACCGATGGCGATCACGGACGGATCGAAACCCGCTCGATCCGGGTCTCGGACGAACTCGATCCCGCGGTCCCGTACGTGCACTTTCCCGGTGTCCGTCTCGTCGCGCAGGTACGGCGGGAGGTGACCTACAAGAAGACCGGCAAGCAGCGCCAGCCCGAGACCGTCTACCTGGTGACCAGCTTGGGGCCGGAGCAGGTGACACCGCAGCAGTTGCTGCATTTGAACCGCAGTCACTGGGGCATCGAGAATCGGGTCCACTACGTGCGGGACGTGGCCGTCGGCGAGGACAAATGCCGCATCCGCAAGGGCCCGCTGCCGCGTTTGATGGCGGCAGTTTCGAATCTCGCGATCTCGATCCTGCGGCTGCTGGAGACGAAGAACATCCAGCGTCGCATGAGCCAACTGTCGCTGGACCCGGACGGGGCCGTCGCCCTCCTGCTCAGCTAACTCCCCCCAGCCCGATTCGTCCGACTCTCAGCCCCACCCCCGTTGTGGAGCCCACCACCGCTGCGCCTCAATGCGAGCGTGTGGAGACCGTGTTTCTGCTTTCTGGCCCCAGCCATCCCGTGATCGGGCAAATGTCGCCTTTCTGCGCGACTCAGAATGCCTTGCCTACGCGCCTAACCCGATCCCCGTACCGAACTTTGAATTTGCCTGCTGTCAAGCGTGCGATCGACGGAACCTATCACGCTTGCGAGGTACGCTATGCGGGGCGTTAGCTGGCCGAGTTCGCCTACCGTTTGGGGATTATATTGCGCCAGGGCAAGCCCTGGCAAGGAGGATGCGAATGAGCTGAAACCTTGCACCGCGAGCCAGCGGGTTCAACTCCTGCCCGGCAGAGGCGCAGCCCGCCAGCCGGAAGCGAGTGTTGCATGGCGTGCGGCAACGCCCGTCGTGAAGCGTTACACAGCAGGTGGTGAAGCGACGCTATTGAGCCTCGAAATCCACAATGTCGACGCCCTCGTTCTTATAATTGCGGGGGCCGCACCGGAAGCGCCGCTACAGGTGAGGCGCAACGGGTCGTCCGGGGTCAGAGAACGTTTGCATAGCCACGGGATGGCTCGCCGGGGAACCTGGGAGGCCCCGTACCTGTCCACGCGTGATGGCCGGAACACGGACCACTGGCCGAAACAAAGGGTCCGGGCCCGCCCCTGCCTGTGGGGGACCGGGAGCGAAGCAGCAGGCGCAGCGTGGTACCGGCTGGCGAATCAATAAGCCGAAGGGATGCAGTGCGGGGAGTCGTAGCGCCCTCATAGTACTGATGACGGCGGGGAACCGTGTCCGGCGGGACCCGTCCGAGGGAAGGGGGGCGTCGGATGGACAGAACCACTGGGAGGAAACGTTGAAGGAAACCATGAGTTCCACAACCACGTCGACGAAACAACAGTGGATAGCCGAACAGGCGAGGAAGCACCCCGAGTGGGTGTTCACGACGCTGCACCGGCACATCGACCTCGAATGGATGCAGGACGCGTACCGGCTGACGCGCAAGGATGGCGCGGCAGGCATCGACGGCGTGACGGCTGCGGACTACGAGAAGGACCTGGAGGCCAACCTGTTGGACCTGCTGGGCCGGATCAAGTCCGGGAGCTACTATGCGCCGCCGGTCTTGCGGTGCAACATCCCGAAAGCGGACGGCACGATGCGGCCGCTCGGAATTCCGACGTTTGAGGACAAGGTGGCGCAGAGGGCGATCGTGATGCTGCTGGAGCCGGTATACGAGATGGATTTTCTGCCGTGCTCGTACGGGTTCCGCCCGGGCCGCTCGGCCCATGACGCCCTGCGCGCAGTGCGGAAGGGCGTGATGGCCGGGAAGCGATGGGTGCTGGATGCGGACGTCTCGAAATACTTTGATACGATTCCGCATCGGCAGCTGCGGGAGGTCCTCGACCTGCGGATCAAGGACGGAGTGGTCCGACGGATGTTGGACAAATGGCTCAAGGCTGGGGTGCTCGAAGAGGGCGTCCTGCGCCGGACCGGGAAGGGCACCCCGCAAGGCGGAGTGGTCACTCCCCCAACGCAAAAGGTAACTTTGGGGTTTAGGGTTGCGCTGTGGCAAATCGGCAGCCGGTTTGGCGTTCGAAGGATTGGCCGGTTCCGTCACCGGTATCGAATGGCGGATCGTAATCTCCCCGTCGTCAACAAGCACTTCCTTGACGAGCGAGCGTAGCACCTTCTGTCGCTCGATGACGTCGAGTGACTCGGAACCGGCACGCAACCGGTCCCGGAAGCTCTCCAGGGTCTCAGCAATTCGCAGATACCGTTCCCGCTCCTCGGCTGCGGTCTCGATGGCTTCCAACTCGGCCTCCAGAACCCGCTTCCGGCTGCGTATCGCCGGCATCCGGCTGCGCAACTCGTCCAGCCCGATCAATTCTTCCTGGTACGCAGTCACCAGTCTGGCACCGGCTCGTTCCAGGCGCTCCCGCTCACCTTGCAGTTCCGCCAGCCGCCGTCGCTGCGGATCCGTCTCGCGCCCGACCTCCAGCCGACGCGCCAGTTCGGCCTCGAGCAACGCCGGATCTTCCAGCAGCCGCACCAGCTCCCGCCAGACGACCGCGTCCAGCCGGTCTTGGCGCACCGGGTGACTCGCACAGCGCACGCCATCTTCGTAGCGCCACCCGTCCGAGCCCAGGCAGCGGTAGTAGTACAGCTTCCGCTTTGTCGTACGCGTGGAACAGCGGTAGTAGGCATAGCCACAACGCCGGCACACCAGCATGCCCTGCAGCAGGGTCGGTTCCTTTGTCCGCCGCCTCGCATGCCGCTTGTTCGCCTCGAGTTGCTCCTGGGCTTGCTCGAACTGCTCCTCACTAACCAAGGCCGGCACCGGGATCTCGATCCACTCCTCGCGCGGACGCTCGAGGCCGCCCACCTGCCGGCTGGCGAACTTGCCCGGCTTCCGCAAGGGCCGCGTGACCCGCTGCCGCGGGCCTGTCCCGGTCTTGCCGTAACAGGCCCGCCCGCAGTAGGCCGGATTGCGCAGCATGCCCCAGATCATCGAGCGCTCCCAGTACCCCTTCCCGGTGCGCGTCGGAATCCCTTGTTCCGTCAGGTGGCGGGCGATCGCCCGCATGCTGCAGTGCTCCCGCGTATAGCTGTCAAACACTTGGCGCACCACCGCGGCTTCCCCTGCCAGCACTTCGTAGCGCGCCTCGAGCCCCTCGCTCCGCTTCACATAGCGGTATCCGTAGGGGGCTCCCGAGAGCACGCTCGGCGATCCGTTGCGCGCCTTGTGCCGCTTGCCGCGCCGGGAGCGTTCCGCGATCTGCGCCCGCTCGTACTCGGCGATCATGCCCTGGACCTGGACCAGCAGGCGCTCCTGCGGCGTCTCGGCTGGCGGCGACTCCACGAACTCGCACGCCACCCCACAGCGCGCGAATTCCTCGAGCAACAGCACCTGGTAGGCATACTTGCGGCTGAGCCGGTCCGGCGACAACACCAGCACGGCCTCGATGCGGCCCTCGGCGGCCAAGTCGCGTACCGCCTCCAATCCCGGCCGGTCCAAGCGTGCCCCGCTGAACCCGTCGTCCTCGAACACCCATTCAGGCGGCACAATGTATGCGCGCGCCCGGGCGCACTCCCGCACGGCGGCCGTCTGACTGGCGATCGTCCCGCTCTCCTTCTGGCGATCCGAGGACACTCGGGCATAGATGGCGGCTGTCTTGGTCATGGTTCATCTCCTGCTGTGAAGTGGGTCTGGCCGGCCGCTGCCGGAGCGGGGCCAGCCGGGCGTAAGACCGGGCCAGCTTGGCGGGCAGATGGCGGTCAAAGTGGTACTCCAGGCGCACCGCCAGCGGATCGCCGTCAGCCATGCGGTTCCCGGGATGCGAGCAAGGCTTGGAGGGCTCGCGCCACCAGTTCGCTGACCGCCGTTCCGGTGGCGACCGAACGCTCCCGCAAGCGCCGGATCAAGCCGCGTGGAAGCCGGACAGAAAGGACGTCCTTGCCGTCGGAGACGGGCACGGGCGCGGTCAACTGCTGGGCTTCGCGCAGGTAGCGATAGGCTTGGCGAGGCGAGATGGCGAGCTGGCCGGCGAGGCGTTCGACGGCGTCGGGCAAGTGCGGATACTGCTGCAGCAGCGAGCGGGCGAGATTGAGCCGCTGGGCTTTCTGGGCATCGCTGACGCGGGCCATGTGACATATAATATATACAGTACATGTCTAATGTCAAGCCTTGTTGGGAAACTCGCAGACACGCTCAAACGCGAAGTTACCTTTTGCGTTGGCGGAGTCGTCAGCCCCCTACTCGCGAATCTGCTCCTGCACCACGTGCTGGACCAGTGGTTCGAACGGGAGGTGAAACCACGCCTGCACGGGGACAGCCTGCTCGTACGGTATGCCGATGATGCCGTGATGCTCTTTGAGAACGACTGGGACGGCCAGCGGGTACTGGCCGTGCTGGACAAGCGCTTGGGCCGGTACGGGCTTCGGCTACACCCGGACAAGACACGGTACCTGGACTTCCGATCGAATCGGTCTCATGGGCAGGGACAGGGCACGGCATTCGACTTCCTCGGCTTCACCCACTACTGGGTGCGGTCGCGGAAGGGCTACGCCGTCGTGCGCCAGACCACGGCCAAGAGCCGGTTCGCCCGCGCACTGCGGGCCGTGAACCAATGGTGTCGACGACACCGGCACGACGCGGTCCATAAGCAGCGAGACTATCTCGCTAGCGTGATGAGGGGGCACGGGAACTACTACGGGCTCAGGGGTAACAGTGCTCGACTGTCGAGTTTTCACTACCAAGTCGAGTGCATCTGGCGGAAATGGCTATCGCGACGCAGCCGGAAGTCACGCTTGAACTGGGACAAGATGCGGGAGCTACTCCGGCAACACCCACTGCCGCGGCCTCGCGTCCGGCCCGCTACCACCACTCCGTTATTCGACTGAGCGAATCTGCCACCCGAGGAACCGAGTGCGTTAGACGCGCACGCTCGGGCTCTGTGAGGGGAGGGGCGCGGTAACGCCCCCTCCTACTCGGCTACATAAGTGGCGCGGCCCCAACATCTAGGGCTTGCGCTTTCATCGATGCGCAGGCCCATCAGCAGAGGGGATTTGGCGTAGCCAAGGTCTTGGTAGAATTCGACGGGAAGATGCTCTAAGTGACTGAAAACTAGAATTTTAGACTGACTTTTCGCTTGACATGAACGCCACTTTCCTGTAAGATCAAGGCATGGCAGGAATGAAGAAGGCTCCGGGCAAGGCGTATCGGAAGGGACTCAGTTTCAAGGCGATCTTGCGGCGGTTCCCGGACGACGCGACGGCCGAAACGTGGTTCATCAAGCAGCGTTGGCCGAAGGGGATCTGTTGCCCGTATTGCGGCTCCCTGAACGTTCAGACTGGCTGCAAGCACAAGACGATGCCGTTCCGTTGTCGCGAGAGGGTTTGCGCCAAGAAGTTCAGTGTCAGGACGAATTCCGTCATGGAGAGCTCGAAGATCGGCTATCAGGACTGGCTGGTTGCCATGTTCCTGGTGACCACGAATCTCAAGAGCGTGTCCTCGATGAAACTGCACCGGGACTTGGAGATCACACAGAAGTCAGCTTGGTTCCTGGCTCAGCGGTTGCGCAAGGCTCTCTCGGAGGACGGCAAGCTGTTCCTGGGGCCGGTCGAGGTCGATGAAACCTACTTCGGGGGCAAGCGGAAGAACATGCCGAAGCACAAGCGGGAGGAACTGACCGGACGCGGCGCGGTAGGCAAGACTGCCGTGGTGGGTGCCAAGGATCGCGCCACCAAACAGGTTGCCGCGAAGGTCGTCGCGTCCACCGATGCCGAAACCTTGCAGGAGTTCGTCAAGGACAACGCCGCTCCCGAGGCCACCGTGTACACGGACGATGCGACCGCATATGAGACGCTGCCGTTCGATCACGACACGGTCAAGCACTCGCTCCAGGAGTACGTCAAGGGAGACGTGCACACCAATGGCATCGAGTCCCTCTGGTCGATGCTCAAGAGGGCGCACAAGGGCACGTTCCACAAGATCAGCTCAAAGCACCTGGATCGGTACATGCAGGAGTTCGCCGGCCGCCATAACATGCGCGAGCAGGATACGATCGATCAGCTGCGGTCGCTGCTCTCCGGGATGGAGAGCAAGCGGCTGACCTACAAGGCCCTGATTAAGGACAACGGCTTGCAGTCCGGGGCCAGAGCGACTGCGTGATGGCAACGCTCAACGTCAAGAACCGTACGCTGTTCACCGGTGACAACCTCGACGTGCTCCGGGGCATCAACTCCGAGTGCGTGGACCTGATCTATTTGGACCCACCATTTAATTCGAACCGAACCTACGAGGCCCCGATCGGCTCCGAGGCGGCGGGCGCGGCGTTCAAGGACACCTGGACGCTCGTCACGCTGCAGGACATCTGGGCCGATATCGGACCGATCTCATCACGGTCGAAGGAGAGGATCGGCGATCCCACGCAGAAGCCGCTAGCGCTGCTGGAGCGGATCATCAAGGCGCGTTCGAACGAGGGTGATGTCGTACTGGACCCGTTCTGCGGATGTGCCACCGCTCTGGTAGCGGCGGAGACGCTCAACCGCCAATGGATCGGGATCGACCTGTCCAGTCTCGCGGTCCAGCTGGTCCTGTCGAGACTTCAGAAGGCCGCCGATGACGGAGCATTACTCGCAAGCGGGTGGTTGCCAGAGGTGCACCGTCGCACTCAGACCCCCAGAAGGACGGACGTCGGCAAGCTGCCGCCCTACAAGACGCATTGGCACACGCTCTACGGACAGCAGGAAGGCCACTGCGCTGGCTGCAAGCACCACTTCCCCTTCCGCAACCTGACCGTGGATCACATCGTGGCCAAGTCCAAGGGTGGGACAGACCATATCGACAATCTCCAGTTACTCTGCGGAGCGTGCAATTCGATGAAGGGTACGATCCGCCAAGCTGCGTTCCATGCGAAGCTGACTAAGCAGGGCTTGCGATAACCGCGCGCAAGGGAAAATCGGGAATGGCGAAGAAGACCAAGAAAGACAAGCCGGAGCCGCGCATCATCGAACTACCGCACCACTCCTACCAGCCCAGCGTCGCTGAGTTGAACCAGGACATGCGGGTGGACGCCTCCTTCGAGGAGCTGGTGAAAGCCGTACTACAGCCAGCCAAAATCCGCTATGTCATGCCCCGGAAGCGCAAGCCCTAGATGTTGGGTCTGCGCCACTTATGTATATAATCCCCTACCGTTTCAATCGGTGCTACCGTCTGGCCGATCTCGTACTGCGCCTCGCCTATGTCGCCGTACGCACTCCGCCGCCGCCCCGCCGGCTCCCAACTTTGGCTGGAACCGCTGGATAGCCATAGAAAAACCACTAAATACCCAGTATCGTCATTCTATAGTCACTTTGTAGTCACTTCTTTGCGATATCCTTCGTTGTGTGAGGTCATCGAGTGCGTCGGAGGGGGTGCGCTTCGACAAGATGGCGGGCGGTACCGAATTTTCTGCCTCGAGCCGCCCCCTCTTTCCGCCATTAGACGGCAGTTCTCACCAAGCTCGTGTGGCTCCGGCGGGCGGTTCTGCCGAGTCCGGCAGGTAACGCTCAGCAACAATGAACTGCTCGGAAGGCGAAGAATGTGATGGAAGCGCTCTCGCTACAAGGGATAGCCGAACTGTTCGGCCTCCAGGGTGCACTAGAACACGGCGGATCTTTGCTGTCCCTGGGGTTGCTGATCATCGTCGCCAAGTTGACTGAGGGCGTTTTCCGCCGTTTGCGCCTGAAGGCGATTGTCGCCTACGCGACAGCGGGCATATTGCTGGGCCCCGTTCTTCGCCTATCCGGCATCTGGTGGATTGAGTCTTCACTGCACCTCGAACTGCTGCTGACGCTGGGCATCTTCCTGTTCTTTTTCCTGATCGGGATCGACGAGGTTGACATATCCAGCTTCATGTCATCCATCAGTGGCCGCTATTTCCTAGCTGCGATTCTTTCCGTGATCTTCTCGTTGGGGGTCTCGATGCTGGTCACTACGGAAGTCATTTTCGATTTCGGACTCCAACTGAGTTTCATGGAGTCGCTGGCCTTGGCCGGAGTGCTGTCGATGACCAGCCTGGGCATCGTGGCCAAAGTGCTCGCTGACGACGGTCAGCTGAAGAGACCGATCGGGTTACAGATTTTCACGGTGGTGATCATTGCCGAGTTGGTGGTGTTGCTGCTGATCGGGTTCAGCATAGGTGAACACAACCAAGACGTATCCGCGGTCGGGATATTGGTCTTGCTGGCCAAGATTGCCGGCTTTACGGTGGTGTCTTGGGTCTTGATGTCCCGAGTGCTGCCTCCGGTGATCGCGCTGTGCCAGCGGCTAATCCAGGTTCCGCAGCTGTCGCTGGGCCTGCTGTTTGGGGTGCTGTTCCTGATGGTTTTCGGCGCGGAAGTGATGGGCTTGCACGGCTCACTGGGGGCTTTGCTGTTAGGAGCATCGCTGTCCGGGCTGTCCTTTCAGGTGCGGCGTGAGATCATCCCCGGACTCCGCAGTGTTGCGGACGGATTGCTCGTGCCCCTCTTCTTTGCATCGGCCGGATTGAGCTTCAGTTTTTCATTCGTAGCCTTGCCGCCATGGACTATGGCCGGGTTGGCGCTGATCCCGCTGTTTGGGAACTTTGCCGGTGCTTTCATCGGCGCCTACGTTTCTCGGCTCACGGTTCCGTACGCTGTCGCTTCCGGACTGATGGGGAAAGGAGTGGCGGAAATTGCCCTGCTGCTCGTCCTGTGGGATTCGGGAGTCATCGACGAGGGCGTGTTCTCCTTCCTGGTGCTGGTGATGTTCGGTTACATCTTTATCATGCCGCCGGTGATCAGCTACACAGTCAACCGAGCCAGTCGCCGGATCGACCTGCCGAACGAGCTGGACGACATTCCCCGGGGCATCGCCCGATTCGCGCTGGATGACATCACGGTTGACGACATCCTGGACCGGACGCAGCGGCATCCGAGCCCCGCATTGTCGGTGGGCGACCTCACCAAAGATTGGATGTCCTCCCACCAGCACGACTATGTGGTGGTCGATAATGACGACATAGTTGGCATCGTCTCCGTGGAGATGCTCCGATACTTGCCTAAGGGTTCGTGGGCCGAAACCCCGCTCAAGAAAGTCGTACGTGGGGACCCTCCGCTCGCTTGGCCTGACGAGCATATTGAAGATGTGCTGCAACGTATGTCCGAGAACTCCGTTTCCGTGATGCCTGTCGTAGAACGGGAATCCGAAGAGTTCTTGGGATCCGTTACCAGGAGCGACATTTTGGAACTCATGGTCGCGCAGGCCACCGGCGAGCATTAAGGTGACGGCTTCGCCTGCAATGCCAAGTCACTTCCCGATGTCGTCGCAATCGTTTCCTCGAGGCAATCCCAAATGCCGGTGCAATCGAAATTAGCTCAGCCAAGCAGGACGGAAATGAAGTTGACCAGATGTTTGGTCTTCCGGCCGATATCCTCTGTCATGACGGCGGGCTTGCTGGTGGCAGCCTTGGGCATGACGTGTCGGGACGGGCAGGACGAAAGTACGCAAGAGAATGGCGCAAGAGCAACAACTGCACAGTCCACCGCAACGATGGAGCATGAAGATGAAGGAAGCTCGGGGGTTTCCGACGCCCAAGTCCTATTCGGGCAGTCCGCCGCTTTCACTGGGCCAGCCCAAGAACTGGGCAAGCAGATGCGACTGGGTATCGAGGCGGCGTTTCACGAGGCCAACCAGGCGGGCGGCGTCCATGGTCGCCAGTTGAAGATCGAGGCCTTGGACGATGCCTACGAAGACGACTATGCCCATATCAACACCGAGCGGTTGATCGAGAATAACCGGGTATTTGCCCTCATCGGAGCCGTCGGTACGCCCACCTCCCGAGCAGCTTCCCCGCTGGCGCACTCGGCAGGGGTACCCTTTCTGGCCCCATTTACCGGCGCGGAGTTTCTGCGCGACCCACGCTTGGACAACGTGCTCAACTTCCGCGCATCGTACTACCAAGAAACTGAGGAGATGGTGGCCCGTCTCACGGAGGATCTGAGCGTTACTCGCGTTGCCGTCCTCTACCAGAACGATTCTTACGGCCGGAACGGGCTGGAGGGTACGCGGCTGGCGTTGGAACGCCGGGGGCTGAAACCGGTCGTGTCTTGGCACTACCAGCGCAATACCAGCGCCGTGAAGGGGGCTGCACTTAGAATCACGGCGGCTAACCCGGAGGCCGTCATCATGATTGGCTCCTATGCCCCTGTCGTCAGGACTATCGAATTGGTGCGGCGTGACATAGACCCGGTTATTATGGCCGTTTCGTTCGTGGGCAGCAACGCACTGGCGGACGCCTTGGGTGAGGACGGCGCTGGCGTTTACGTTACGCAAGTGGTTCCGTTGCCGCAAGACGGCGGAATTCCGGTGGTCGACCGTTACCACAGCGCGCTATCCGAGTACGAGCCTCAAGCGGAGCCCGGGTTCGTTTCGTTGGAGGGCTACATGGCAGGGCGTTTGGCCGTCGCCGGTCTCGAAGCCTGCGGCCCAGAACTCAGCCGCGAATGTTTCCTCCGGTCGTTGTACGACGCCGAAACCATAGATATTGACGGCATTCAACTGAAGTACGGACCCGGCGACAACCAAGGCTCCGATGCCGTATTCTTGACCGTTATCGGTGCCGATGGGAAGTACCACCAAGTTGACAAACTCGGAGAGACTGATTGGGGAAGTCCTGGAACACAGTAGTGTTAACAGGCAGCTTCAGGCGTGATTTGCACAGGATAGGGCACTACGGAACCGGGTACCTTGAAGTGATGATTCGGACGTCGGACGACCTGGAATTCGCGAAACCCCTTATCCAGAAGGGTCCATGACGCCGGCCCAGGCCAGTCACGCACGCAGCGCTTCCAAGCCCTTCAGCGACGTCGAGAAGGTCCGGGTCTCCTTCCGGCGGAGCTTTCCCTAGCCTGTCGCCGGCGTGCGAACGCGCTCCTCGGTGTGCCCCTCCGGGTCGTCTCGCAGGCGGCATCGATGGTGGCAGCGGGTCGCCAGCGCCTGCATCAGCGTCGAGAAACTGTGCAACTCCAGGCCAGCTGACGTCACGCGGCGGTTCTTCTTCGCTTGCGCTGCCGGCGTCGGCTTGGCCGGCGCCACCGGATCGCGGCGCGCCTGCCACGCTTCCAGTCCCTCCTCTTGGAACAGCGGCGGTGCCAGCGCCTGCCGCAGGTGCCACTCCACGTAGTAGGCCAGCAGGCACAGGAAGATGTGCGCCGCACGCGGTCCTCGGCGCGGTGCCGGATCGGTCGCACCATCAAGTCCACCGTCTTGAGGCAGCGAAAGGCGCGCTCAACGCGCGTCAGGTTCTTGTAGCTGCGCATGACACCCGCGGCCGTCAGGTCGGCCTGGCTGGTGCGGTTGATGTACAACCCGTCCAGGGCGGCCTCGCGCTCGATCGAGACCGCGTTGCGGTAGAACTCGAAGCGGTCGTCCTCGATCACCCGCCAGAACCGCCCAAGAATGCTTCGGAAGCCGGGCCGCCGCGGCGCTTGGCCTCGGCCTCAAGCAGCTTAGTGCTAATTGCCGCGCTGAGAGCCTTCGATCGCAACTCGTAGAGTTGGTGCTCTAGCTTGCGTTGCTCCGGGGTGACAGCGATATCGGATTCCAGGATCGCTCTTCCGTCGAGGATCGCCAGCGGTTCATCTCCGAATCAGGGTGCCACCAGCACGGTGCAAAGCACGCACAGAGACAAGAGTGATTTGACCAATTGGTCCCATCATCGCTGGCCGCGGGGGGCGATACCCCCAACTTCTTGTACGGCGCATGGCATTTGATGCTGGATCGAAATGTTGTGGCCACGCGAGTTGCTGGCAGGAGGTGCGGAGGGGATTCTACGGCCCCTTCCCACTCTTCCCGCAGGCATTCGTCTCAGGCGAGCGCGGCTTGGCAGACTCGTAGCACGTTGCCTCCAAGAATCTTGCGGATCGTCTCATCGGAGTACCCTTTTTGCACCATGCCGACCGTGAACAAAGGCCAGTTCGTCCAGGCAAGGCTCCGTGTCATTGCTGGTGTCTCGACAAAGTCGTCTTCGGGCCACAACGCCGCAAAGCGTGTTCGGCGGGGCCCGCTTGGAGGGACATTGCGTGATTCCGCGTCCGAGAATCTGGAGCGATACGCAACGTCCGTTCCGACCGCGACGTGGTCAGGCCCGAACTTTCGGACCGCGTAATCGATGTGGTCAATCAGGGCCAGGATGTCGCCAGTGCGCCGAAGGAAGCGGGGAATGCAGCAAATGCCCACGTAACCGCCTGTGTCCGCGATTGCGCTAATCACTTCGTCCGGCTTGGATCGGATGTGCGGGTAGATTTGGCTGCAGGTGGTATGGCTGGCAACCATTGGCCTCGAGGATGTCCGGGCTGCTTCAAGGCTTGTTTGCCATCCGGAGTGGGCGACATCGACAATCACGCCTACCCTGTTCATTTCGGCGACTGCCGCTCTGCCGAAATCGCTGAGGCCCCCGTTCGCCGATTCGGCGCAGCCATCACCGAGCCGGTTTCGGCGGTTGTACGTAACGTGCATCATCCGGATGCCGAGCTGGAAGAAGATCCGGACGTATCGCAACTCGTCTTCCACGGAATTCCACTGCTGTGTGAGCGGAACGCCGTTGCCGGTGAAATAGAGGCTGCCGACCCCGTCGGCGTGGGCGCGCTCGACATCGGTGGGTCCGACGGTCCGGCGTAACACGCCTGGGAGGTGATCGGTAAGGTATGTGAACCGGGCCAGGCGCTTGATCAGGCGAAGCGGATCGCTGCTTTCCTCCCCGCAGTTCTGAAAGATACAGGTCACTCCTGAAGCATTCCACGCACGGACGAACTCCGTCCTTTCCTCATGGGAGCCGACTGCGCGAGTCATGGTCATGTCCTCGCGGTGGTCTTGCAATTCCATTTCGGAGGCACCTGCTTCCATGAGCGCGCGGAGTGCCTCACCGTCCACGGCTGCTCTAGGAGCAAATCCGTAGGCGTCGAAGACCAAGGCCTCCTGGTGGAGCCTGGATCCGTACTCAAGGTCCCGTGCGCTTGGCTTTAACAGCTGCAGGGCGAGCTGCCTGTCGGACTCGATTCGGTCGCGGACCTGGGAGCGGAGTTGCGCGGCGGTAGCGATCGAGCTGCTTGTGGCGATGAACTGGCGGCGATTCATGGATACATCATCGTCTGTTGCAGCGACGGACCCGTGTCAGGGCCGATGGTGCCGAGCCGCGCGGCCCGACGTCGGTGAAGACTACGCCCAAAGGAGTTGACGAACTGCGGGCGGCTCCTGCCGCCCGGTCCACCCGGAGCCCATGCAAGGTTGCCTGCGAGAGACCTCCTGCCGGATCAGCCAACGCCAGGAGTCCGCTGGCGGAGCCCCACTCTTCGCTCCCGTCCCGGCTACCAAGCCAACCACTCCGGAGGAACTTCCGAGGGCGATCGATTCGCTTGGCAATCAGATCGATTGTTGTCCTATCATTGAACTCAGGTCGACTGTCCGGACTGGGGTTCCGGGCACGAGCCTCCAAGGTGCCTGTTGGTAGAGTGGGGTGTAGTCGGCCGTCAGCATCAATCAGCAAGTCGTATGTCGTTTGGTTGTCCCACGGTGAGGAGGCTAGAGCTGCTAGCCCCGACAGGAACTGTCCGAATGCATTGGGCTCGCAGGCGTTTACCCCACGCCGCGCGAGGGATGGTTCCCGTTCTCCGAAACAAGGGATGTTCCGCAGGCTCCGCGACGGTTCCTTCGTATCGAGCACGCGCTGCCCGACGAATGCCACCAGAGCCCGTGGTTGGCATGTTTCACGGTCCTGACCAAACCTCCCGCCTTGCAGCCAATCATGTGAAGAGGACAGCGATAACCGCCTATGAATGACGTATCGAGCCCGGCTGCGATCGAGGCGATCCAGCTGAGCAAATTCTACGACAACTTCGCTGCGATCCAGGACGTCTCATTCGAGGTTCCGCGCGGCCAGGTTGCAGCGTTTCTCGGACCGAATGGAGCAGGGAAGTCGACCACGCTCAAGATCATCACTGGATTTCTGCAGGCTTCCAGCGGATCTGCTCGGATCGCCGGGCTTGATATCGCCGCTCACCGGATTGAGGCTGCGGCCAAGATCGGGTACCTGCCGGAGAATGGCCCGCTCTATCCGGAAATGACTCCCTTGGAGTTGTTGCGCTTTTTTGGCGAGGCGCGCGGCATGCCGGAAGACCAGCTTGCTTCGCGAATCGATGCCGTGGTGTCGCAATGCAATCTGGGCGGAGTTCTCGAAAAGCCAATCCACAAGCTTTCCAAGGGGTACCGGCAGCGTGTCGGGATGGCTCAGGCCTTGCTGCACGAGCCTGACATCCTGATCATGGACGAACCGACAGCCGGGCTTGACCCGAATCAGATCCGCGAAGTCCGCGCCTTGATCCGAGATCTCAGCGAGAGTAAGACGGTCCTGCTGTCCACGCACATCCTCCAAGAGGTCGAGGCCGTCGCGGACCATGTCGTGATCATCAGCGACGGCCGCATCGTATTCGATGGCACGCCAGCGGAGATGACCCACGGCGAAGGCCTCGACGCGGCATTCCAACGGCTGACCCGGTCGCAGGCGAATTCCACTTCCGCCGAGGGAGACGACACCGACCGCCGTGACCCGGAGACCACCGGGTCCAGCCAGGAGCATTTGAGCACGGGAGACGATCAATGAAAGTCAGGCTCTCGCACGTTTCAAGAGCTGTGGTCCGGCGGGAACTGACGTCGTACTTCAGCAGTCCGACAGGGTACGTCTTCATTTCGCTTTTCGTGTTCCTAAGCGCAGTGGCGGCGTTCTGGCAGGAATCCTTTTTCGCTAGCAATCTCGCCAATCTGGACACGCTCAACCAGTACTTCCCATACCTGCTGATTTTCCTCGTTCCAGCATTGACGATGGCGGCCTGGGCGGAGGAACGGCTACATGGCACGGACGAACTGCTGCTCACCCTGCCCGCGACCGATCTTGAGATCGTGGCCGGCAAGTACGTGTCCTATGTCGCGATCTATTCCGTGGCACTGATCTTTTCGCTCAGTCATGTGGTCGTGCTGCTGATTCTCGGCAGCCCGGACCTCGGCCTGTTGCTCGCGACATATGCCGGCTACTGGTTGATGGGTGCGGCTCTAGTGGCATTGGGCATGCTGGCGTCGCAGTTCACTAGCAACCTCACGGTGGCATATATTCTCGGCGCCCTCCTGTGCGCAGTCCCTGTGTTCATCGAGCATGCTGGCAACATCGTGGGCGGTTCGCTGCGGCGGATCCTCGAAAGCCTGTCGTTTGTCGAGCAGTTCCGTGATTTCGCTGATGGCGTTTTTCCGCTATCCGGAGTGCTCTATTTCGCGGGCTTCGTCGTCGCGATGCTGTACCTGAACGTCGCCGCGCTGGGACGGCGCCACTGGGCGACGGGACGGGAAGCTCCGCGTCTCGGGCGCCATTACGTTGTACGCGGCATCGCGCTGCTTGTCGCGCTGGGCGGGGCGACCGTGGTGGTCGGGCGCATAGGTGGCCGGGTCGACGTCACCGCGGAGCGCTTGCATTCGCTCTCGCCAGACACGCGCGCACTTCTTTCGGGACTGGACTCCTCGAGGCCGGTATTCATTCAAGCGTTTCTGAGCCCGGAAGTTCCGAGGCGGTACGTTCAAACGAGGAACAACATCGTGTCAATGTTGCGGGAATTCGACTCGCGGGGCGGAGACAGCATCCACGCCAATATCATTGATACCGAAAAGTTCACCGAAGAGTCGCGGGAGGCCCGCGATCGTTTCAACATCGTCCCGACTACCGTGCCTCCGGTCTTCCAAACCCAAGGCACCCCCGACGAGATTTTCCTCGGACTGGTCTTCAGTGCAGGTAGCGAGGAATTCGTCATTCCGTTCTTCGACATCGGACTGCCCGTGGAATACGAGATCATGCGCTCCGTCCGCGTTGTGGCGAACGCCGAGCGCAAGCGGGTGGGCGTGCTGCGCACCGGAATCGATCTCTTCGGCGGGTTCGACTTTCAGACTCGTCAGCAGTCCCGGTCGTGGTCCATCGTTTCCGAACTGGAAAAGCAGTACGAGGTCGTGCAGGTGCCGGCTGAAACCGACTATCCGGATGATCTGGATGTGCTGGTTGTCGTGTTGCCGAACACGCTCCAGCCGGACGGCATGGAGCGGCTGACTGAATGGGCGCGAAGCGGTCACCCGGTGCTCGTCGTGGTCGATCCGCTCCCGGCGTTCGATATACAGTCCTCGCCGCAGCAAATGCCGCAAAGCCCCTTCCAGCAAGGTCAGCCGCAGCGTGTGCCAACAGACACCAAACCGCTGATGGATGCCCTCGGAGTGGACTGGGCATCCGACCGGATTGCCTGGGACAGGTACAATCCGCACCCGACGTTTCGGAATTTGCCCGAAGAGGTGATTTTCGTGGGAACGGGCAGCGGGAACGATGACGCGTTCAACGCTGGCGAGCCTGTTACGGGAGGCCTGCAGGAGACCGTCTTCCTGTATTCCGGCGTCCTGAAGGCCGCCGAGGATAGCGAGGCCGGTACGGAGTTCATTCCGCTGTTGCGAACTGGAACGGATTCTGGCACGACCTTCTGGTTCCGGCTGGTACAGCAGTCGATATTTGGACTGCAACTTGCCACGAACCTTTCGCACGAGCCTGACGACGAGAGCCATGTTCTGGCAGCGCGAGTGGCTTCCGGAGACGAAGAGAATCCGATTCACGCCATCGTGATCGCGGATGCCGACATGATGGGCGAACAGTTCTTCCAGCTTCGCCGCCAAGGCGTCGAAGACCTGAGCTTCGACAATGTCACCTTCCTGCTCAATGCAGTCGACCGGCTCGCCGGGGACGATTCATTCATCGCGCTGCGAAAGCGTCGACGCGTGCACCGCACGCTCGCTACCGTGGAGGCCCGCACGCGCAGTTACGAGGAAGAGCGCTTGGAAGAAACCCGGCGCGCAGAGCAAGAAGCGGAAGAGAAACTGAGCGCGGCCCAGTCGCGACTCGACGCAGCTGTCGAGAAGCTGCAGGATCGCACTGACCTGGACGCCCAAACGAAACGCATCATGATCGCCAATCAAGAGCGGATCGAGAATCGGAGGCTTGCGGTGGCTCGGAGCAACATCGAGGATGAGAAGGAAAGGCTGATCGAGGCTGCCCGCGGCGACATGGAAGGCGCCGTCCGCGGGATCCAGAACACGATCAAGCTGCTGGCCGTTGCACTCTCACCTGTACCAGCCTTCTTGCTATTCCTGTTTGTCACAGTCAAGAGGCGCAAGAGGGAGCAAATCGGCGTGGCTCGCGATCGGCTCGTGGAGGTTTCGCACTGATGAACGAGACAACCAAAACCCTTTACTTCGTATTGGCAGCGGCGCTCATCGCAGCGGTAGCAGTGGTCGTGGATCCGAGTCGCTCGACTCCCGACGTGTTCGATGACGTGGGCGAAGTCTTCTTCGCGGAATTCACGGATCCGCAATCGCCGCGGACTATCGAGGTGATTGACTACGACGAAGCCACCGCCACCGCCACGCCGTTGAAAGTTGAGTTTCGCGACAACAAATGGGTGATCCCTTCGCACCATGGCTATCCGGCGGATGCCGAGGAGCGCCTCGCCACGACGGCGGCGGCGCTCATCGAACTCCGCAAGGACCGTATCGTCTCGAATCAGGCCCAAGAGCACTCCGACTATTCCGTGGTCGACCCGCTTGACGACCAGGCTACTTCCCTCGCGGGTCGTGGGAAACGCGTGAGGCTATTGGACTCGGAGGGGAGCGCAATTGCCGACTTTATCGTCGGAAAGGCTGTCGACGGCAAGAGCGGGTACCGCTACATGCGGATCCCTGGGCAGAACCGCACCTACGAGGTCAAGACCGACGCGGATGTCTCGGCCCGGTTCGAGGACTGGATCGAGACTGACCTGCTGAAGGTGTCGCCATTTGACTTGCGGCGAATCGAGATCAACAGTTACACGATCAACGAGAGGCTGGGGCGGATTGAGAATCGCCAGCAAACAGTGCTGACGCAGCAAGACAACAAGTGGTCATACGCTGGCCAGGAGCCGAATTCGGAGACCATGAGCGATCTGACCACGGCGCTTGACGACCTTCGAATCGTCGACGTCCAGCCCAAGCCGGAAGGTCTCAGCGAGGACCTCAAGGCCCGGTCGGGCATCCAGCCCACGATGGAGAACTTCCGGTCGCTCCAAGGCAAGGGATTCTTCCCGAATCCGTATACCGGCCAGATCCTCTCGAACGAAGGCGAGATTGTGGTGGATTCCAAGGATGGCCTGCGGTACACGCTGCGCTTTGGAGAAATCGCTGCGGGCGGGCCCGGGGGCCAAGACTCAGAGGCCAGCGAAGAAGCCGAGGGCGAGCGGCGCTACCTGATGATCAGCGTCGAGTTCAGCGAGGATCGAGCGTCGGCCCACGAAGGCGACACAACCAAGGGGAAGGAACTGGCCGATGAACTGCAAACTCGATTCGCGGATTGGTACTACGTGATCTCCGGCGCGGATTTCGGCAAACTGCGGCCCAGCCGCACTGCCTTGCGTGCAAGCTGACTGCTTACGTGGCGACCTGTAGGCGGATCCCGCAGACCCTGCAATACTTGGCATCCGGCTCGTGACCCTTCCGTCCGCAATGCGGGCAGGCACGGCTCGAAATGGCCCGTTCCCCACGGACTATTTCGGCAGACACGATCCCAGTGGGGACGGCGATGATGGCGTATCCGAGAATCATCAAGACGAGCGCGAGAAGCTGACCGAGTGGCGTCTGGGGCGCGATATCCCCGTACCCGACCGTGGTCATGGTGACAACGGCCCAATAGATGCTCGTCGGAATGCTGGTGAAGCCTGCGTCGTCACCTTCCACGAGATACATGACCGTGCCGAAAATGATCGCGATGCTGATGACCCCGGTCAGGAAGACTACGATCTTTGGACGGCTGGCTCGCAAAGCCTCCATTAGCCCGTATGCCTCCCGCAAGTGCCTGACGAGTTTCAACACGCGAAATACCCTCAGGAGCCGGATTGTTCGAACCGCCGCGAGCGACTGGGGTCCCATCACGAATGCGCTGAGGTACGTGGGCAGGATCGCGAGCAAGTCGACGATTCCGAAGAAGCTCAAGGCGTAGGTCCGGACGTGTCTCACGGTCCAGAGCCGAAGGCCGTACTCGATGGTGAAGAGGATGGTGAAGAACCATTCGGCGATTCGCAGCGCGAGGCCGTACTGCTCCCGGATCGTTGGCACGCTTTCCAGCAGCACGACCAAGACGCTCAAGAGAATCGCGCAGAGCAGGCACACATCGAAAGCCTTGCCTGCCGGCGTCTTGACGCCGAAGATGATCTTGTGCAGGCGGGCCCGTAGACGCCCTTCACTGGGCCGGTCGGATAGCGGGTCCATGTCGAAAGTCTACGCGAATTTGGGGGTGCGCCTCTACAGCCGCTCGCAGACGTCGCCCGGCACAGCGACAAGGGTGGCCGTCGATTCGCTCGCTGGCCGACTGACGCCGGGACGCCCATGGAGATTTGCGAGAATTCAGAGATATGGCCAAGGAAATACTTCTAGTCGCCAACGGAGACTTGCGGCTTTCTGCGAATCGCATGTGCTGGTCGGCCCAGCGTGACATGGAGACTCAGTTGGCCACAGCCATCGAGAATGCGGGCGGCACGCTCCGACGCGCTCACGAATACGATGCAACCAAGGAGCATGGCTTCATCGACAGCCAAAAGCGAGGGCTAGAAGTCTTCCGATCGATCGATCGCAAGGCTCCACTCGTCGTGGCGGAGGCCGTCTGGCAGTACTCGCAGCACATCCTGGCCGGTCTCATGCACCATCAGGGCCCGATTCTGACGGTCGCGAACTGGAGCGGACAGTGGCCCGGCCTGGTCGGCATGCTCAACCTGAACGGAAGCCTCACCAAGGCCGGTGTCGACTACTCGACCCTTTGGAGCGAGGATTTCACAGACGAGTTCTTCCTGTCCCGCCTGCAGCAGTGGACAGACGGTCACCCGATTCGGCACAAAGAGCCCCATGTGCATCCGGCTGGAGACCTGATTCTCCCCCACAGAGCGATGCTGGTGGGGCACACGGTTGCCACTGAACTGCAATCGCGACAAGCAATCCTTGGAGTCTTTGACGAGGGTTGCATGGGGATGTACAACGCGATCATCCCAGACCAGCTACTGAATGCGACCGGGGTGTTCAAGGAGCGCTTGAGCCAGTCTGCGCTCTGGGCCGCGATGCAAGTGGTGGACGACGGCGAGGCGCAGGCTGTTCGTGACTGGCTGGATGCAAAGGGCATGCGGTTCAGGACGGGAGCGGTTGAGGAATCCGACCTTACCGATGCGCAAGTGCTCTGGCAATGCAAGATGTATATCGCCGCGTTGCGCATCGCGGACGAATTCGGCTGCGACGCGATCGGCATTCAGTACCAGCAGGGATTGAAGGACATATGCCCGGCGTCGGACTTGGTCGAGGGCCTCCTGAACAATGTTGAAAGGCCTCCGGCTCGGTCCGTGGACGGCCGCGTTCTCTTTGACGGGCGTGCACTACCGCACTTCAACGAGGTGGACGAGTGCGCGGGCCTGGATGCCTTGATCACGAATCGGGTCTGGAGGCAGCTGGGGTACGACCCGGAGACGACCCTGCATGACCTCAGGTACGGCGAGCCCTTCGAAATCGACGGCCGGGAGGAGTTCGTGTGGGTGTTCGAGATCTCGGGCTCGGTTCCGCCAAAGCACCTCATTGGCGGATATGCAGGTGCCGTCAGCGAGCGACAGCCGCCGATGTACTTTCCACTCGGCGGAGGCACGATAAAGGGCGTCAGCAAGCCCGGAGAAGTGGTTTGGAGCCGGATCTTCGTCGAGGACAACGGACTCAAGGCCGATCTCGGGCTTGCCGAGGTCGTCGAACTCCCGGAGGAGGAGACGGAACGACGTTGGCAGATCACCACGCCACAATGGCCCATCATGCACGCAGTGACGCGCGGGATTAGCCGGGACAGGATGATGGGACGTCACAAGTCGAATCACATCCAAGTCGCATACGCGCCCGGTCTCGCTGGCGCGAGAATGGCACTGAGCGCCAAGGTCGCGACGTTTCGCAATCTCGGGATCGAAGTCTTCGTTTGCGGGACAGGCCACGATTTGATCTGACCACCGAGCTGGTGTCGGCCTGGCCGAGGCGGGCGGACAGCCCGCTTGTGCCTTTCGGCCGGATACAATGACGGCGGGGAAGTCTATTCCTGTGACCGTACCCAAAGCGGTTTTCGCGGCGGCAATCCTGCTCTGCCCCGGACTTGGAGTTGCAGGCCCAGGGGATGCCGATTCGGCGGAACGGCGGGTCGCGGTTTGGGCACTCAACCAGGGCGGTACCCTGATCCTGCATGGTGGGCAGGCCGAGATACGGACCTCGACCGAGTTGCCGGACGGTCCGTTTGAGATCCGGGAAGTCGTTCTGACGGGGACCTTGGTTCATCCGCGCGACCTGGAGCGACTTCGTCCACTCCGGAACCTAAGAACGCTGACACTACCCGGCACGATGTGGAATCCGGTCTGTTGCGGAACGCTGGGAAACACCGACGATAGCGATCTCCTGGAATACCTCGCAGTGCTCGAGTCATTGGAATCCCTGCACCTCAGCCATCATTTCCTCAGCGTTTTCAAGGGGATCCGGATCTTCGATCATGGGATCGAGAAACTGCTTCCGCTGCACAATCTCCGTTCGCTCCAACTGAAGTCGACCCGGGCGACCGGCATGCACCTCGACGCATTCCCGAAATTGGAACGGCTTGATCTGACACAGACCGACGTGAACGACGACGGTCTGCGTCGAATTGCCCGACTCGAGAATCTCAAGACACTCCGGCTTCGCAGTACATATATCACCGACGACGGGTTGGGAGCGCTCGCCGGAATTCCGGAGCTTGTTGAATTGGATCTGGCCGACACCGGCATTTCAGATGCTGGCTTGGCTGGAATCGCGACGCTCAAGCATTTGAAGGTGCTCAATCTCCGCGGAGCGCGGATTTCGGATGCCGGACTTGAACACCTCGCTCTGATGGAGAACCTTGTCGACCTGAACCTGTACCGGACACTGGTGACGAACGCAGGCATCCAGCGTCTGTCGGCGCTACCAGCGTTGAAGCGGGTCGATCTGCGATACAGCCGTGTAACAAACGCCGGAGTCAGTGCCCTCCGGGTGGCCCGGCCGGGCGTTGATGTCGCATTCCTTGAGACTGCACCCCCCACGTCGGCTTTGCCAAGGGCCGAATTGGCGTCAGCAGACACGGACGACCTAGTCGCTTGGACGACCTCGATTGGGGCGAGTTCGCGGGTCGAGCCGGATGGATCGATCGCGCTCTCGCTACGGACGAAACCGGTAGGCGACCGAGAAATCGCTGCACTGGGACGGTTCCCGGCGATCTCTTCGCTTGATTTGGCGGCAACCGAAGTGAGCGACCTGGGATTGAGGGCCCTGCAATCGCTCCCAAACCTGAAATCGCTAAATCTCGCTCACACCCGCGTGACTGACAGTGCGCTCGATTACTTGGGGAAGCTCCAGTCCTTGCGTTCCCTTGTGCTTGACCAGACCCTGGTCGACGGTTCGGGCCTCGCTCGGATCGCTTCGCTCAGCCACCTTCGGGAACTGTCCCTCGCTGGCACTTCAGTCGGGGACGACGGTGTTATAGACCTGATCGAGTTGGGTCATCTGCGTGTGCTGAATCTGGACTACACAGCCGTCAGTGATTCGGGCATGGCCAGTGTCGCCAAACTGGGCCAACTCGTTGAATTGGGCCTGACTGGGACCCGAGTCGGAGACGAGGGGCTTTGCACGTTGTCGTCGCTCGCTGGGTTGCGCCGGCTGGATCTAGCGTTCACAGATGTGACCAGCGAGGGAATGGAGCACCTGACAGCTCTCCAGCAGTTGGAGCGCCTCGACTTGGCGAATACGCGTATTGCTGATCCCGGCATTCCGGCCCTCGCCGAACTCCCGATGCTGCAAAAGCTGAATCTCGATTACGTGAAGGTCTCCTCGATTGGCATTGCGGCGTTCGCCGGGCACGACCGGATGCGCGATCTCAGCCTGGACAACACTGATGTGGATGATGGGGCTGTGGAGATACTGAGCCGACTCCGAGATCTCCGGTCGCTCAACCTGTATCACACCTTGGTAACCGAGGCGGGGGTTGAAGAGTTGCGGGAGGGCCTTCCGGGATGCTCGATCGCTTGGGACCGGGAGTCATCGCAGCCGACTCGTCGAAGGTAGGCCGATGATGCCCGGACGCTCTCGCCTGCCGGTCGTTGCAGCGGTCGGGAGTTCGCTGCTATGGGTGGCCGGTTCGCCGGGGGCAGATGGCCTACCCGAATGGATCGAGGCCCAAGGAGGGGCCCTGCACCGGAGCACGAACGGCAAGATCGTCTCAATCGACCTAAGCCGTAGCTGGATCGGCGACATCGATGTCAACCGGTTGGCGGAGCTTGCCGGCCTGGAGACGCTGTCGCTTGCCCAGACACATGTCACCGATGACGCATTGCGCGTCGTTGCCGCCTTGCCGGACTTGCGCGAACTCGATCTCTTCTATTGCGAGCACATCACGGACGCGGGGGCTTCTCTGCTGCGGCGAGCTGCCGCTCTTGAGCGGCTAAATGTGCGTGGCACGAAAATCAGTGATTCCGGCGTGCAGTTTCTGACGGAACTGAAGAGCCTGCGGTCTCTGAATATCGGCATCGCTGAAATCAGCGACTCGTCGATCGAACTACTGGAAGCATTGCCGGCCCTGGAAACGCTCGCGATTGGCGGCAATCGTGTCGGGGAGGTCGGCATCAGCAGCCTGCGTTCCCTAAAACAGTTGCGACACCTAGACTTGAGCGGGGCTCAGGTCACAGATAGCGGGATCTGGGCTGTTACTGTCACGGACTTGAACCTGGACGAGATTGCAGCGTTGACCAGGCTGGAGAGCCTCAATCTCGCTGCACCCAGTCCGGAGTATGTCGAGGCGGCTAGCGCAGGGGTGCCCCGTCTTCGCGGTGCGATCCGCGTTACGGACTTCGGAGCCAGGCAGCTCGCGAAAATGAAGCGCTTGAGGAGGCTGAACCTCTCGCGGTCCTTGCTGACTTCCGGTGGGCTTCGCCATCTGGACGCCCTCGTTCACCTCGAAGAGCTGAACCTGGCTCACTCCGCCGCGATCGACGATTCGGTCGGAGAGGCGCTGGCAGGTCTGCCCGCGTTGCGCGCGCTGGATGTGTCGGACACGAAGTTCGGCGACAGGAGCCTGGGAGCCCTCAATGAGCATCCCTCGCTCACGAAACTGATTGTCACGGACACTCTCGTGACGCAGCAGGCGGTTGAGGTCTTTCTCGACGCGGGTCGCGGCAGGATCGTGGTGCGCTAGATTCGCTGGGCCGGCAGGGTCAAGCCGTGGCCCCGGAGATCATTCCATACGAAGTGGGGAAATGGTCGACCGGGGCGCCCACTTCCTTGGCCACCGTCCGGTAGAGGTCCGCAAACGTGCCGGTGACTCGCGTGTGGTGACCAGTCTTGAGACGGCCGACGTGGCCCGCCAGGATCACTGCGCCACCGCTATTCTTGTGAGAGTTGGCTTCGGCGTGCTCGTGCACGAAAAGCAACGCAGAATTGTCCAGCAAGGATCCGGCGCCCTCGGGAGTGGCCTTGAGCTTGGCAACAAGGTACGCGAACTCATCGACGTGCCAGCGGCAAATGTCGCGCATCACTTCCTGCTGCCTATTCCGGTGCGAGCCTCCCAGGTGGGAGTATTCGTGGTGCCGGGCGAAGGACAATCCGAGCCACGGGAAACGTGTCAGCCCTTGGCACTTCGTCAGCATGTAGGACGCGACTCGGGTTTGCCCGGAGGCGAAGGCGTGAACTAGCAGATCGCTCTGGAGCTTTGCGATGCGCGGGTAGTCGCGGGGATCGCCTCCGGCGTCCGGGGCCTCGATGTTTCGGGCATACTCGGCCGGGAATTGCGCTATGGACCGTTCGATGTCCGAAATGGATGTCAGGTACTCATCGACCCGCCTGGAGTCTTCGCGGCCCAGGTTGGAGCGCAGTTGCCGTGCTTGCTCCCGGACAGCGTCCAGCACGCTGCGCTTTCGTGTGGTCCAGCCCTCGTCCAGAGTCCCGAACAGCCTGTCGAAGAGTTTCTGGGGGATGACTTCCGGTGGCAGCGCGCGATTCTTGGCGCTCCAGCTCATGTTTCGCTGCATGCTCGTGCCGAAAGACTCCTGGCAGACACCGATTTGGAGGGAGGGGAAGCGTGAGTTGGCGCCGATCTTGCTTGCGACGACTTGATCGATCGACCGTCCTCCGGCGCCGATGCCGGTGTACTTCTCTCCCGACATCAAGGCGCTCATCGTGCGTTGATGACCGTTGCCCACGCCACTGGTTTGCCCGTTGGGATTGTCCAGTCCCGAAAGAATCTGGACGTCGTCGCGGAGCCTTGCCAGGGGCGACAGGCAGGGAGTCAGGGAATATTCGTGTCCCTCGTCGCGCGGGATCCAGTACCGTTCCGGAATCCCGTTGCCGTTAAACCACAGCACGAATCGTGTCTCGGGTGTCGTGCCGACGAGTCCCTCACGGGCGGCGTATGCCGTCCCGGACGAGTTGAACATGCAGGCCAAGGGCGGCAAGCCGATTCGCACCGCGGCGCCCGCAAATCCAATGCCCTGCAAGAAGGTTCGACGAGCCAAGCGCGGTGCAGACATGCTATTCGCTCCAGTGAACTTGCAGGTACTCTTCCGTGGCGACCAGTCCGAGAACGAGTTCCTGGAAGAGAAATCCCGATGATTCATACCGATTATAGGCGCGATCGATCAAATCCGCGTCATCTTTTCGCTCGTGCCGTCCAAACAGGAATCGAAACAACTGCTTTACTACGCACTGCTGGCAAATCTTGGAGTTGGCGAGGATCTGACCAGCTTCGCGGGGTGTGCGGAATGTCGATCCCTCGATGCCCGCGATGTAGCCGCTGGCATCGATTGCGAGGTCATGTGTTGCGGCCTTCATCCCTTGGCGTTCTTGCTGGGGCGTGGGCTCGACCCGTACCCGTTCGGTCATCCGGTAGGTCCCGACCGTGTCGAAATGCTCGAAGCCGAAGCCGATGGGGTCCACGAGCTTGTGGCAGGACAAGCAAGCCTCCTCGGAGGCGTGCATCGATTCCATCGTTTCCCGAATCGTCATTGGCCGTGCTCCCAGCAAGAGCGGCGGAAGCGAGGCGTCGACGCCAGGAGGCGGTGGCGGAATGGTCTGGCAAAGAAAGTGCTCGCGAACAAACAGCCCCCGCTCGGTGGGCGACGTGTTGACGGGTTTGCCAGTCTGCGCCAGAAAGGTCCCGTGTCCCAGGATGCCCCCACGCGGAGAATTATCGGGGTAAGCGGTGCGCCCGAACGGGACTTCGGGATCCGGCATCCCGTAGATGACGGTCAGGAAATCGTCCACGAACGTGTAGTCGGCCGAAAAGAGTTCCCGGAAATCTACGTTCTGCCACGCCAGGTAGCGAAACAGGCGCAGCGATTCTTCAGCCATGCTCTCGGCAACGCCTTGGCTGTAGTTGCGAAATCGATTGCGGTCCTTGACAGCGTTGCGCAATCGGTCAAACCGCAACCACTGGGAGAAGAACTCGTCAAAGGTGTCACGAGCGGGAGGCAGGCCGAGCAAGCGTCTGGCTTCGCGCTCAACATCGGACCGGGTGACCAGCCGACCTTGACGAGCTGCGGCGAACAAATCGTCATCGGGCAGCGTGTTCAGCAGAGCATACGAGAGGCGTGCGGCAGATGCAAAGCCATGCGACCCATCCCGGTTCGATTGCGGTGCGACGAACAGAAAATGGGGCGATTGCAGCATTGTCTCCACGACCAGGGCGGCCCCCGCGAGGAAACCGCCGTTGGTGGGTGCCCAATCCACAATCACGTCCGCATAGGCCTCGATCTCCTCCGGTTCAAGCGGCCTCCGGTAGGCTCGCGTCCCGAACTTCCGAACGAAAGCCTCGGCGCATTCCCTGTCTCGCGCACCCCGCGGCGCGCATGGAATCAGCTTGTGTTCGTCTCCGTAGCGGAAGGCATTGCGCGCGAGTTTTTCCGCCGCCTTGCCGTAGGCTTCCGCGAGCATTGGGGTGATCGCCTGCGACGAGGCTTGGTTGGTGTAGCCGTTGACATAATCCTCTGTCGGAAAGGACCGCCCCGGCCTGGTTCGATCTCCCAGCAGGTCACGCACCGAGTTGTCGTACTGATTGTGCGTAAGCCTGCGCAGCGGTTCGGCCGGCCGACTGCTGCGTTGCACACGGATCGGCGCTTGAGGGGCCGGAATACTGGCGAGATGCTCGATCCATCCGACGAGCAACGCCTCGTCCTCGCTTCCCGCCGCAATCAGCGGACCTCCTGTATGCGGGATGCGATTCGTGGGTTTCTTCAGTAACAGTGACTCACCGGGTTCGGACCGGTCGACCAAACGCGCGAGATCGAGCCCGAATTGCGTGATCACAGAGTTCGCGGCACCCGGTTCGGGGAAATGCAAGCGGGTCCCGGACGCCACCCCTGATGCGTTGTGGCAGGCCCGGCAGTTGTGCGTTTCGAGACGTGGGAAAAGGTCGGTGGCGAAGTCCACCCCTGACTGTGCCGGGGCGGGAGGCGGGATCACGCTCATGAGAGCCAGATTGCCCGCCAGCGGTGTAACCACCCGCAGCAATTGACCAGGCACATGACGCCAGCTGATTTGAAATACGAGTTTCACGGGCTCTTGCCCCGTACTCTTGCGCGTGGCGTCACCAACATGCTTCGATGCCCAATGCCGCACGCTCGCAACGTCCGATCAGGTCTTTCGGGGTCCGTGCGGAGATCCCATTGTAGTGAGGCTGGCTCGACACTGGCGGGACTGTGAGAGGGCGTGGGATTCGCTGAAGACGCGCTATTCGAACCGGAAGCTGATGTCGGATGCCGGAGCCGAATGCGTCAGCGCTCCGACGGAGGCGAAATCAGCTCCCGCCTCGGCGTACGCTCGAATGGTCGGCAGCGCCAGATTCCCGGAGACCTCGATTCGCGCCCGGCCATTGATGACACCTGCTGCTTGAGCGACCTCCTTCGGCGTGAAGTTGTCCAGGAGGATGTGGCGAGCACCACAGGCCAGGGCTTCGTCGAGTTCGCTGAAGTCCCGCACCTCGATCTCAACCGGCAAACCGGTGGCGCGAGTGCCGTCGAGCGCTTGGCGTACACCGCCTGCGGCGTTGATGTGGTTGTTCTTGATGAGAATGGCGTCGTACAGACCGATCCGATGGTTCGTTCCGCCCCCGGCCTGAACGGCGAGCTTTTCGATCACTCGCATGCCCGGCGTGGTCTTGCGCGTGTCGAGGAGCGTGCATCGCGTGCCTTTCAGTGCCTCGATGTAGCGCCGCGTCAGAGTCGCGACGCCACATGCCCTCTGAATCAGGTTCAATGCGGTGCGCTCTAGCGTAAGCAGGCGCCGAGCCGAGCCCTCCACCCTTGCGAAGACGAATTCGGCCTCCAGTTCGCTCCCGTCCGGGAACAGCAATTCAACACGCTCTTCCTGGTACAGCATTTCCAGCAGCGGCGTGCCCGCGAGAACCAGCGACTCCCGCGTGAGAAAATACCCCCGGGCCTGAGCGTTCTCGGCTACGCACGCCTCCGTGGTGAGGTCGCCGTCACCAACATCTTCTGCTAGTGCGAGTGCGATCAGGTTAGCTACTCTCGGATCTCTCCAGCCAGGCGATGTCACCAGGTGGTGCGGTGTGGAAGGCATGGCTTCGAGCTACTGGCTAGTGCGGGGTCCTTCGGATCGCGGGGCGAAGAGAACGCGCGTTGCAGCGTCGATTGCGCGCAGCGTCGGAACGTCGACATGGTTCCTGCCGGCAAGCTCGATGACGGCGCCAAGCAGCGCGTCCAACTCTGGATCTCGACCGCGTTCGAGATCTTGGAGCATGGAGGTCTTATGGTACCCAGCGGCCCGAGCGCCCTCGATTCGACGCTCGTTGGAGATTGCGATCTGAACGCCCACGGCGGCGGCGACCTGCCGGATCTCGTCCATCATTGAGCGAATCAGCCCGTGTCCGTCGGAGGAGTCGATCAAATCGCGCAAGGTCTTTCCAGTGAGTGCGCTCAGCGGGTTCAGAGCGCCGTTCCCCATCAACTTGACCCAGAGCTCGTGTCGGATATTATTGCGGACGGGTGCCTTGAGACCGACCGACTGGAAGGCTGAGGAAAGCGTCAGGATGCGCTCGGTCCTGCCACCCGCGGGCTCCCCGAGAGGCAGGCGTGCGCCGGAGGAATGTACGACTTGACCGGGCTCGGCTAGCGCGCTTGAGAAGTACACGATGGACCCGATCACGAGCGAACCCGGAATGTGGCGCTCAATCACGCCTCCGGGGTCCACGGCGGCTATTGGACTGTCTGCGCCTTCCACGCCGTGGAAATACCACCACGGCATCCCATTCTGCATGGAAACGAACGATGTATGTGGGCCTTTCAAGTGCTCGACCAGGGGCGCGATTTGTGTCAGAGAGCTTGCTTTTACCCCGAGCAAGACGTAGTCGACCGGTCCTATCTCAGCTGGTGACGAAGTGGCTCTGACCTGGTAGACGCGCTCCCCGAACAGGGCACTTCGAACCTGCAGTCCGCTAGTCTGTAGAGCCTCGAGATGCTTGCCCCGGGCAATGAACGCCACTTCATGGCCGCCTTCAAGCAGTCGTGTGCCAAGAAACCCGCCTACGGCCCCTGATCCATACACCGCGACTCTCATGCAATAACGCCGACTACCGCCAAGCAGCTCGGAGCGTGTCCTCGAGCGCGTCAAGGCGGTTTGCGAAGAAGTGGTCCTGCGCATCGATCCAAGTGAGTGTCTTGGGGCCCGCTGCAAACTCGAAGACTCGTTCCATCGCGGCGCGGCTTCCGAACTCGTCGTTGGTGCTGTGAATGAAGGCCTTCGGACACCCGCACTGGCTCAGGAAGCTCCAGTCATGCGTGTTGACTGGCGTTCCGACCGCAAGGATTCGATCCACTCCCGGTTCGCCACAGCAGACCCGAAGCGAGACTCGCGATCCGAAGGAGAATCCGCCAATGGCGATCGGTTTGCCGGGATACCGGTCCAGCATGTAGCGCATGGCCGCGCGCAAGTCATCCTGCTCGCCCCGACCGCCGTCGTATGTTCCAGCGCTCCGCCCGACACCCCGAAAGTTGAAGCGCAGAACAGCGGCAGCTGCGCTCCGGGCGGAGCGGGCCATTCTGTACACCACCTTGTTGTGCATGGTGCCCCCGTACTGAGGGTGCGGATGGCAGATGACCGCAGCTCGGTCGATCTTGTCGTGAGAGTCCGGCTCTTCCAAGAGGGCCTCCAGCGGACCCTCTGGTCCGCTGAGGAGAATCGAGTTGAGCTTGCGAGCCATGTGGGATCGTCAATGCTGTGGAACCGAGCAGTTTGCCGGTTGACGCGAACGACCAAGCTAGAGGGCACGCCGAACCCGTCTACCGCTGAGCGGTGGGTAGTTCGCAACCGAAGGCTGCTTTCATTATGGGCGGACCCACGCCTCCCGATCCCTGTTGACGTTGCATGATCCCCGCGCAGCCCGTATCATGGGCGCGCCTGACCGGCCCATTCCATACCCGGCGGGACTGTCCGCGAGATTTGTGAGCATGGCAATCATGGACGGGCTGCCGAGACCGCTCCAGGCATTCTCCGGAGGGAGTGCCTGGGTGTGCGGGGTGTTCCTGTTGGCCGCGTCCTGCTCAGTTGAGCCGGCGAACAGCCCGCTGGAGCGCCCCAATGTGCTCTTCATTGCGGTAGACGATCTCAATGTTGCGCTCGGGACATACGGTGAGTATCCGACCGCCAAGACCCCCAATATCGACCGCTTGGCGGCCGAAGGAATTCGATTTGACCGAGCATACGCGCAGGATCCACTCTGCAACCCTTCGCGCACCTCATTCCTGAGCGGTAGAAGGCCCGCGTCAACGAACGTCTATGGAAATTTCAAGGCACCCCGGGACCACATGGGCGATGTTGTGATGCTTCCCGAGTATTTTCGTGCAAACGGCTATTTCACAGCACGGGTGGGTAAGATCGCCCATGGCCGCTACGAGGGCTCCGTGGAGTGGGACATTTCCGAGAACGCGGCTCGCAGGGAGCACTACCTTCCCGGGGCGGATCGATCGGAGGTTCGTGACAACTCGTGGATCGAAGGGGCTGAAGACGGACTGTCGAGAGCCGAGATACTCGGTCATTTGGGGCGCCCGACGGGGATGCCGCTCACGTGGCGCGCCACGGATGAGACCGAAGACGAAACACCGGACGGTCAAACGACTCGCAGGGTGGTTGAAATCATGCGAGCGAACCGCGACAAGCCCTTCTTCATTGGCGCCGGTTTTCACAAGCCGCACCAGCCTTGGGTCGCACCGGCAACTTTCTTCGAACAGCACCCTGTTAGTGAAGTGGAGCTTCCCGGCGGGCCGCCGGACGACACCGAGGACATCCCGGCGCCCGCGCTCGGTGGCTACCCGGAGGATCCGGATCACAGCCAGGATCAACAGCGGCAGGCGATTGCCGCATACCACGCAACTGTGACCTTGATCGACGTCCAGGTTGGGTTGCTCCTGGATGCCTTGGTGGAACTCGAGCTGGAGAGGTCGACCATCGTCGTCTTCGTCAGCGACCACGGCTTCCACCTCGGCGAGCACGGCGGATTGTGGCGTAAGCACACCCAATTCGAAGAATCAACCCGAGTGCCGCTGATTCTGAGAGTGCCCGGAGGCACAGCGGGCACTCCAACGAGTGCGCTGGTCGAACTCGTGGACCTCTATCCAACCTTGACTGATTTGTGTGGATTGCCCGCGCCTGAAGGGCTCGAAGGGACGAGTTTCCGGCCGGTGCTTGAGGATCTTGGAAGACCGTGGAAGGAGGCGGTTTTTTCGGAAGCGAAGAGAAACGGGGCTCATGGTCGGTCGGTGCGTACCGCGCGGTACCGGTTTACGGAGTGGACGCCACTCGATGGAAATGGTCCGCCGGAGTTCGAGCTGTACGACGTCGAGAAGGACCCGAAGGAGTATGACAACCTGGCATCGACACCAGCAGGCATAGAGATCATTCACCACTTGGCGGAAACGCTCGAATCTGGCTGGCAGGCCGCGGTGCCGGGGGATAAGAATTGAAGGCCAACTGCCATGCGGTCGAATCCCTGATTGTCTCGACCCTGCAGGCCTCGTCGAACGAATCAGACGGCACAAAGCCAGGACGAGGATTGGTTCCGAACACCAAGGCAGTCAAGCCAGCGCCCTAGGACACGAGTTCGAACCATCGTGCTGCCACATCGCCTATGAGGCCCGGCTTCACGACCCTTGTGAGCATTCACGAATGCCAGGAGAGGGGAGTGGACCAGCAAAGGTCGATCCAGCGCTGCTCCGGGATCAAGGAACCGTGTTAGCGAGTCGCTGCAGGGAAGACAGGAGTTGTGCCTCGATCCTCTCTGACGCCTGGATCTCGACCCGGCTGGTGCCGAGCCAGGTTTCGTAACCACCCAATGCGTGATGTTCTGGGGTGGGCAGGTATCCTTCGGCACCGTTCGCAAGGCTGATGACGAACGTCTGTTGCAGGGGGCTGGCGCGCTTGATCGCGAGCCCAGTCTCGACGAATGTTTCGAATGGCAGGGCGGCAATGCCCAAGTCGCCAATGCGGACAGCTTGCAAGATCACGGAAACATCATCAGGCCCGTCATGCAGGTCGATCGCCCGCTGGGCATAGATGTGACGCCTGGTGAGTTCGGACGGGGAGACGCCTTGGAGAATTGTCCTTGACTGCTCCAGAATCTGACGCGTGGGCTTGCGCCGAGTCAATGTCAGCTCGGTCTGCTCCATCGCGATTCTGGCCTCGCGCATGTGCTCGATTCCGCTATGGGCCTGAGCCACGGCATCGGCGAGTTTGCCCGCCACGTTGCGAACCTGCTCGAAGGGTTCCTTCCGCACACGGGGCGTCGAGAAATCGATGTTGTTGATGTTTCCGCTGGTCCCGTTGGAAAGGGCGCCAACGAAACCGTCGCCGCCATTGAGACGCGTGGTGATCGCACGCGAGAACTCTCCGAAGTAGTCTGCGGACACCATTCCCGCAGGGATGTTCCCGACGTAGTGTAAGGAATAGTTGGCCAAGACGGCGAGCGGTTCCCCCGCGACTGACCTTATCGAGAGCGCGACGGCCTCAGTGTCTACCGGCCCAGACGGCTTGACGAGATCTGGGCTGGCGGCGGGAGGGTTCATCCGCACTTGGTCGGTCGTGCCGCCAAACGGGTCCGGAGGGATTGTTCCCTCCTTCATAAACCAGCGCCGGTTGAACACCTTGTCCGCAAGCTCGGTGCTGGCCCATCCGATCTCGACAGGCTCGAGTCTCTCGAAGGCTCTGGCGATCGACGCGGCGATACCGTCAATCAGTTGGCGGGAGTACCGCTCTTCGTTTTGCATGCTCGGGGCCGGTTCGGGGCCACGCAGCCCAACGCCCGGAGCCGGGGGCGGGGCGGTGTGAGTATGAGTCGCGGCAATCAGCATGCGATCAGCCGGGATGCCCGTCTCGGCTTGAGCTTGGCGCTTGGCTTCGTCGAGAGTCTCCCTGGGGACGTAGCAGCTGTCCACGATGGCAATCGCAACCGTCTCCGTGCCATCGGCCAACACGAGTGCTCGGGAGTTCAGCGCGTCGTGGGCTCCGGTTGCGGGCCTATACCGGAATGAACCGATCAGCGGGAGGGGCAAGTCTCTCGGTGTGATGTCTACAGCCGCCGCACCAGCTTGGAGTTCCGAACGACTCTCGATGGCGCACGAAGGAGCTGCTAGCGCGATCCATCCGGCCGCAACCGCCACGAGGACTAGTTCAAGTTTTTTCATCGGGTCTTGTCATCTGGGTCGGAGCCGCTGCCAGCGGCGCGTGTCTATCCCAAGGATGGGTATGGGAAGAATCCCGGCTAGGAGATCTGAATCCGGAGCCTGCCATATGGGATCTCCCGCTCAGCGCGACGCGCTGTTGTTCAGCACTCGGGTGATCCAGCTGTTGATACTCAGTCCGCTCTCCGATGCTGATCGGGCCACGCGCTGGTGCAGGTCCGGGCCAAGCCGAACATTGAGCTTGCCCGAGAATGGCTTCCTAGGTTCGACACCATCCTCTCGGCAAGACTCCAAGTATTCGTCGATGGATCGGTGGAACTCACTTCGAATCCCCTCGACATCGATTGCCTCAAAAGTGGCGATCGGATAGGGGCCGCTGTTGACGACCCGTCCATGAAGACGCCCCACGGACTCGTCGAGTTCGACCTCGGCGGCATATCCCTTGTACTCCATCATGGGCTGACTCCTATCGATTCCAGGAAAGCGGCGATGTCTCGCACCGTCGCTCTCCCGGTTTCCATCTCTGGGTGGGGGCGATGTACCACCATCCTGTCCGCTCCCTTCTTCAACAGCACACGCGAACCCGAGCGCTGAGAGACCTCAATGCCTACCGCCTCAAGCATCGTGACAATGTCCGTCCACCGAATACCTGATGGCGTCGGCTTCTTGAACATGCTCTCCAAGATGCGGTGATGCTTCGCTCTCGTAACGAGGTAATAGTACCAAATACAGTACTGGCCTGCAAATTCGTCACACGTACCGCCACCCTTCCGAGTTTCTCCATAGATCGGTGATCTCGAGAGCAACCCGAAACTTCATTCTTCGTCATGGCGCCCAGTACGCGCTATCAGAACAAGAGCTTTGACGAGTTTGAAGAGGGCTGGAAGACCATACACACCGCCGTTCACGGCATCATCGACGCCTTGCGCCAGGACTATCCGGAGACCACTTTTTTCTGCATCCCGCACGGACGAGTCTTGGTGGAACTGTGGCGCCGTTTCGACAACGGGAAGTTGCCGGAGGTCTCGGAGCTCAAGAGCCTCGACAACCCCAGCATCTTCAAAGACAATACGGGGCACGGAGGCGAAGTGGTCATGACGACAGGAACTTTGCTCTGGCTTGCGACGATTTACAAAGCTGATCTCGCCCAATACGAATGGGATCCCCAGACCAAGACCGACCTGAAAGCCCTGGCCAGAAGATCGCCCAAACCGATCCCTATACTGCACACTAGGCGGCCAAGCAGTCGGGCGGCGCCGCCCGGCTCCCGGAGACTAGGATCACGAGTCGCACTGATTCACTGCAGGACCGACACCTGGGAAGGGCCCCTCTGCGTGCCTTCCAGGAATGCCAGCAAGTCGGCCAGCTCCTGCGTACTCAGCTCCGCATCGAGACCCGCAGGCATTACCGATACTCTCCCGGGACGCACCTCTTCAATCTGCGAGCGCTCAATCCGTTCGCGTTCCTCGGCGCCCGTCGCCAGTACGATCCAGTCCTCGGTCTCCTCCACTGTGACGCCGCTGTGGATGTCGAATTGCGTTTGGACGATCACCGGTTCGTAGCTGGTGACGAACGACGCGCTCGGATAGAGCACCGCCTCGAGCAGGTCGCGCCGCTCGCGAATCTGGCCGATCGTGGTCAAGCCAGGCCCGACCTTGCCACCCTGGAAGCCAATTGCATGGCACGAGATGCAGGCTGTCTTCTCAGCATTGAACACCGCCTGACCGCGACGCACGTCGCCCTCGGGAAGCGACGCCAGCAGGGACTCGAGCCGCTCGGTTTGTTCGGCCCGATCGGCGTCCAGCGAATTGGCAAAGGCCTTTGCTCGCTCTGCCAGAGATTCCGGGAACGCCGCAAAGAGCGTTTCTACGCTTCCGGCCTGCAACCCCGGACTCCCACGGCTTTGCTCGAGTGATTCGAGCAGAGCCTCTCCAAGCTCGGCGCTCCCTCCGGAAGCAAACGCGTCAAGAACCCGCGGGAGCTCCGCCGGTCCCGTCTCCTCGAGCGCCCTGGCCAACTCGAGACGCTGTGCGTCGTCGAGCGCAACACCAGCCAGCGCACGAGCGGCGGTCGCGCGCGTGTCCGCGTCTCGATCGGCGGCAAGGCTGTCCACCAAGAACGCGAAGGCGGACGAAGGCGTAGCTTCCGCGTCTGACAGCGCGGTTTCGAGCGCCTCGACCCTCGCGCGGGGCCCCAGGCCTTTGTTCTCGGAAACAGCTAGCAGCGATCTGCGCAACTGATCGCTCGGCCGCTTGAGCGTATTGGCCGCCCGCACGGCGGCCTTGGCGGTCTCGCCGGTCGCGTCACGCAGGATGCGAGTCAGCGCACTGTCCCATTCCTTAGGTCGCTCTTTGAGCAGCGCTCTGGACATGACTCTCACCGCGATACGCCGGGAAGCCGGGGAGCCCGACTCGGCAGCGCGCGCCACAACGGAGCGGATTTCCGGTGACTCGGCAAATCGGACAAGTTGGTCCTCAACCGCTTCCTCGCCCGCCCGCAGTCGTGCCTCAAACGGCCTCGCCAGTTCCGTGCCCCACTCCAGTCGTCGCCCCGCGATCCAAGAAGCCGTCTCGCGCAGCAGCTCGTCATTGGACGTGAGCAGCGGTACGACCGTGCGCGGTTTCAATGCACTCGGCCGCATCTGATCGAGCGCCAGCAGCGCTGCCCGTCGCGTACGCGCGGATGCCGAACGCAGTCCCGTGCGGGTCGCTTCGGGATCAGCAATCTCGATCAGCGCGAACGTCAGCGAGTGAGCAAGGACCTGATCCTCGGCATCCGCCGCAGCCGCCAGCAACTCGCCTACCGCCTCGCTTTCGTGGATCCTCCCCAGCGCCTCGGCCGCAACGCGGGCCAGGGGTTTCGACTGCTCCAGCAAACCCAGTAGCGCCGGCGTCGCCTGCGCATCCCGCCAAAGCGATGCGCCATGCGCGGCTGCATGACGCACCGACTCGTCTTCGTCGGCAAGCGCCTGGCGCACCGCCGCGCGCGCTTCGGGCGTGTCGATCTGCGTGAGCGCCCAAACCGCATTCCTCTTCGCCGTGACCGAACCGTCGACAGTCGCCAGCACTGGTACAGCCGATTCGCCCATTCCCCCGAGCTCCCGCAGGGCGCGGTCGCGCACGAAGGGCCGCGGGTCGTCTAGCCTGTCGACTAGCTCTGAGGCCGCAACGTCCCAAGCAAGCTTGACCCCGCGGGGGTCTTCATCCGCCGTCATCCCCTTGCGGCGTATCCGATAGATGGCTCCGGGAACGTCGGCCTTGGCGAGTTGCGACGTCGGACAGCAGAGCTTGTACCAGCCCCCGGTATCGACTACCAAGAGGCTCCCGTCGGCGTCCTCCATCACGTCCGTCGGGTGAAAGTCCGCATCCGAGGAAACCAGCAGGTCCGAGTCCTCGCTCTCGAACGTCGCGCCGCTCGGCGACAGCCGATGCCGCAGCGCGCTGTGCGTGTTGAACGTCGTCGAGACCAAGTTCGTCCCCTCGAACCCAAGCGCTTCGGACTCGATCGCAGCCAACCCTACCGGCGCCGCCGGCCCAAGGTGCGAGATCGGATCGAGATACCCGCCCGTCATTGGATGGGCTTCGGCTGCGCGGTGCACCCTGCCATACACGCCGCCATAGATCGCGTGGATGACGCCGTCGCGGCGCCCCAACTCCGGAAACTGCAAGAACGTCGACGTCAACATGCGCTCGCCCGTCGGCAGAAAGGCGACCTCCACCGGGTTGCTCATTCCGCCGGTCAGCACTGCCTCGATCGGCCCGCCCTCGGGCCGCCGCCTGAAGACGTGCGCCGCTTTGGTGACCAGCGTCGAGCCGTCTGTGATCTCGTGCGTCTGCTCGGCGAAGGAGCCCTTGGTCCAGTAGATCCAGCCGTCCGGGCCCTCGTAGGGGCCGTGCAGATCGTTCGCACAGTTGGTCAGCGTCTTGGCGTCGTACCAAACCTCGCGATGCTCGGCGACGCCGTCGTCGTCGTCGTCCACCAACTTCCAGATCACAGGCGGCGCGGTGACATAGACCGCTTCCTTGGTCCACAGCACACCCTCAGGAAACATCAGCTTGTCGGCGAAGACCGTCCGCGAATCGTAAACGCCGTCCCCGTCTCGATCCTCGAGCCGCAGAATGCTGTGGGGCTTCTCGGCGAGCTGCTCCTCCACAGGAGCGTTGGAACCCGAAGACTCGGCTACGTAGAGCCGACCCGCGTCATCCATGTCGACAATCATGGGCCGCTCCACCAGCGGCGGCGCGGCTGCAACTACGACCTCGTAGCCCTCGGGGACGCTGAGGTGTGCGAGTCCTGGCGGATCCGGCGCGGAGCAGGCGCACCATGCGATCGCGACGGCCGCCAAGAAGTACCGCATAGAGGCATTGTGCGGCCGATCGAGCACGCTCGGCGTGTCGTGACTTGGATAATTCAATATTTGCCCCGATCTGCCCAGAATCAACTAAGGCGCCTGCTCTTTCCGGCCCCTACGGTTGCGGGTCGGCATCACATGCGAACCGATCGGCGCCTTGAGCACTAACTGCTTGCGCTGCGGTCGGAAGCAAACCTTCTCGCTACAGGCTTGGAAGACAACCTCGATGGGTAGCTCGATCTCGGTGGGTTTGTCTCGCAGGGACCAGTCGAGGACCTCCGACCCTAGGATTACCGGGATGGCGACGTCGGTCACGCCTTCGTAGACGTTGAGCGTGACGCCGAGCGCGGGAAACTCGCGTGCCGTCGTCCGCGGATACTTCGGTTCGCCGATCCGCACGCCTTTCGTCTGTGCCACGGTTGCCGTCGAGGCGATGAAACATTCAGGCAGTGGGGCACCATACATGTGGTAGCCGTCTGCAACTTCGAAGCGCACGTAGACCGTGCTCTCGGACTCGAACCTGAGCGCCTCGTCGGCTAGGAACGCCGAGACCTTGACGTGTTCGTCGCTGAGCTCGGCCATCGGCGTCTCGTGCTTCGAAAGGATGCGGCCGATCGCCGAGTTGCGAATGGTGCCAGCGGAGGTCCGCGTGGCGAAGTTTCGATGGAAGAACTTCTCGGTCACCCGGCCCTCGGCGTCAGTGACGTAGACACCAGGGAACGGCAGTCCATAGAAGCCGCGATTCGTGCCCCGGTGAATCACGTCACTGTCGGGATCGATGGTGGTGTTGAGGATGCCGAAGCGCTTGATGACTTCGGAATCGTAGTCGGAGAGAAGGTCAAAGGCGATGTCGTGCCTGTCGGCGAATTGCTTGAGATGCTGCTGAGCGTCGTAGCTGACGCCGTAGACCTTGATGTTCTCGGCGGTGAAAATGTCGAGGGCTTGTTGCAGCTCAACTAGCTGCGTGCGGCAGTACGGTCACCACACAGCCGATCGGAAAAAGACGACGACCGACTTCGAATCGCCTCGGTCGGCATGGTAGTCGACCGCCTCGCCGTTGTGGTTCGGCAGAGTGAAGTCGGGCAACCGTTCGCCGATGTCGGGCCCGGTTGGGAAGTCGTGAGTCGCCGGGTAGCGGCGCCCCGGGTGGTCCACGGGCACCCGACCGGTGATGCCGAGGTCGTCAACGCGCGAGCCTTCGGGTAGGGCCTCGTGGGCAGCGCGTACTGTGGCCTTCTTCTCCTCTTCGTTGGCCTCCGCCGGCAGCGCGAGAAAGAACAGGAACAGCAGCAGGATGAGGGGGGCGGCTTTTTCGGTGGTCGTCACATTCATTTCTGTTCCTGATTACCCAGCAGTTCCAGCCAGAGTTAGGAGCCGGTCGGGCAAGGGCGGGGTGCGCACTGCAACATAGACGAGACGGGGCACGAGATCGGCCAACTCGTAGCGCCGATTGAAGCGATAGGCAAATTCGGCGAGATAGCGCCCCGCATAGCGTGCCTCGCAGGCATGGTAGGTTCCGTCGATCGCACGCTTGACGTTGCCCAGCAGGGTGTTCACCCAGCTCAACCCGGGCGTCTCGCAGCTGCCCTTGCCGCCTCCGGTCACCTGCGCCTGGTGCGCACAGCCAGCCGCCTGCACGCCCCGGAAACAAGCCAGCCCGTCCGAGCGCACCAGCGTGCCCGCTTGCAGATGCTGCTCGGCCCAAGCTTGCAGCGCCCGCTTGCGGAAGCCCACCACCGGGCTCAGCCGGAGCCGCTCCGGACGCCCGTCCGCACTCACCTGGGCCGCGGCCACAAAGGGCGTCTTGCGCGCCGCACCGCGCCCGCGCTTGCCCCCGCTGGTCTCGCCGCCCAGGTAGGCGTCATCGATTTCCACGATGCCGCGCAGCGGCTGGCTGTCGTCCCGCTCGCGCATCGTCTGCATGAGCTTGTGCTTCAACATCCAAGCCGTGTTGTAGCTCACCCCCAACTGGCGCTTGAGATCCATCGCCGAGATGCCGTTCTTGGACTGGCTGAGCAAGTAGATGGCCAAGAACCAAGTCGTCAAGGGCAGCTTGGTGTTGTCGAACAGCGTGCCGGCGGTGAGCGAGGCCTGATGCTTGCAGCGGATGCACTGGAAGACTTTGCGCTGGCGTAGTTGGCAGCTCTTGCGGTAGCCGCAGCTGGGGCAGAGGAAGCCCTCAGGCCAGCGCGCCGCGAACACGGCTTGCTCGCATTGTGCGACGGTACCGTAGAGTTCGAGGAACTCAGGCAGGCTCTGGTCTTTCTGGAACTGGACCTTGTTCTTAGGCATAGATAACTCCTTTCTGATCAGATACTTAGTATACATCAAGCTGTATTTTGTGTCAACTGTATCTGGCATTCAATCGACAAATATTCGCCTCCTAAACTTGGCTGTGACTTCGGGGTAATCAGGTTTCTGTTTATCCTTTCGGCTAGATAGACGCCGCTCAACCGGTCGTCGGGAATCTCAAACTCGACCGACGGTTCCCACTTGCATTCCCGTAGGCGCTTCTCGCCGATCGGCGGATCGGGTTGGGCTTGGCCCTGCAGCGAATCAAACCGCTTCATGAGCCGCCCGCCGTCGCCGCCGTAGTAGCCGGTACGGAAGATTTTCAGGCTGAACTCCGAAACCGGATTCGTGCTCACCATGATCTTGAGCGTGTCGCCGGCGCGCACGCTCGCCTTGGAGCAGTAGCCTTCGATTCGCGGGGAACGCCACCAGGTATCCGGGTCGATGTAGGTATTGGTGAGCATCCAGTCCCGCGTTCCGGGCTTGGCGTTTTCTTGCTCGATCAAGTTCGGCGCGGCCGAAGCAGAACGGGGCGGGGCCTTAAGGGCTGTTCGCCCGGCTGTGAACGGATGCGGCGGGTCAGCCAACAGAACCTGACTGATGAAGTCGTCGACGATGTCGTTGGCCACGCCCGGTTTATTGGTCGGCGAATGGCCGGCGGCATCGATAACCGAGACTTTGTGGGGGCTGTCGGGCTGATTGGCGACGGCCTGGCGGATCCCGTCGTATACCCAGTCGACATTATTCAATCCGGCGGCCGCGGCTTCGGCGATCGGCGGTTGATTGCCGCCCAAGGCCCGCGGATCAGCCTTGCTGGCGATGAAGAGTGCCGGCACGTCATCGAAGCCGGTGCTCACCTGCGCTTCGGGATGAAACTGAAACCTATGATCGGCAAAGGCCCCGATCTTGTTGACTACGCCATCAAAGTCGAAGTCGGCGGCATAAGGGTACCTGGGCGTCCCGGAGAATGCGGCGAAGATCAACCGGCTCCGCGGCGTGCTTAGGCCGGAGTCCGAGACGACGCCCGTCAGCGGCTTCCCGTCGGCCGCGAATCCGACGGCCAGTCCCCACACGCCGAGCCCTCCCGCACTAGTTCCGTGTGCAAACACATGGGTCGTCGGATAGTTCGCGACCGTGTAGTCGATAGCGGCCATCGTCGCCTGGAGGCCGGTCACCTCGCCGCCCTTGGGGTTGTTGGGGTACGGCGTGCCGAGTCCGAGGTACAGGTCGTAGTCAGACATGGACACCACGAGCAGGCGGTATCCTTCCTTGATGCGTCGGGTGACCGTGTTATCGATTGGCTGCCCGTTCTTGTCGATGATGGGGCGGAGGCCGATCTTCCGGAGGCCCTCAAAGGTCTCCTCGTTATTCCACGTGTCCTGGGTCTGATTCCCCGTCGCGTGGTACACGCCCTGCTCGTCGAAGTAGCCGATGCCTCCTCCATGGAGGTACACCCACAGCGGGGCCTCAGCGTCAGGATTGTCCAGGGGCTCCGCGACAAGGACGGTGTAGTTGCCCGACAGGCCGGCGTTGTAGCCAAGATTGCGGCAAGAATCGAATTTCCACTCGCTACCGACGAAACTGACAGTTTCTTTGTGGGCAAGGACCACCTTGTTGCTGTCTCGAACGACAATCGGCGGCGAAGGCTGCGCTGCGGCCTGACCGTAGACTGAGCCGGTTGTGATCAAGAGGGCCATAGGGAACAGGCACTTCACCCATCGACTCGTCACGAAGGAACTCTCTCCACAGTTCAGTGCGTGGCGCTTCTGATTCATGATGTTACTCCTTTCGTAAATGGCTCTCAATGGGTTCCCGTAGGTCAGCGCGCAGGACTGTCGCTGGCAACGGTGCAGCGGGCAATTCTGCTGGGCAGTGTGCGCAAATCGATGAGCCTGCTCGATCGGCCAGACGGGGAGCTGGTGCGCAGTCTGCGCTACTTCGCCAGCTTGCTGGAGGAGGTGCGGACAGAGTCGTTCCCGGCATCGTACTGGCAGCACTTGGAGTTCAATCTGCGCCGCTGCGAGCGGATCGCGGAGGTCCGGCGGGCGGAAGCTGCCAAAGGTGCCTGTCCAGATTTGGCACAGGCAGACCCGCCTCGAGTGGTCCGGAGACCTTCATCTGCCACTGGCGAAGCCAGAAAGGTGACGGGATGATGATGACCTGATCTTGAGGTACAATCACTGCGCTCGGTAGTTCAGAGTAGTAGCGGAGTCCACCTTATATTCACCGACCAGTGGTCATATTCACCGACCAGTGGTCTAAAGACATCGGACCACCTCAGGCGGTTCATGTGAAACGGGGCGGACCATCCCATTACTACCTGACGCAAAGTGCCGCGGCGGCACCATTAACGCCTTGCTACGCGTGATCGCCAATCAATTCAAACAATGACGACACTGCCGTTACTACAGCATCGTCTATACCAACTGAGTCTAGTCGATCCGCTTCCGGCGGAAGTCGTTGTTTGATTTCATCGAGCGGAAACCAAGAGGCATAGTGATGGCTTGCCAGCTCGCAGTACGACTTGGCAGAACCTTCGGGCCCATAACGCTCAAGATCACCCAAGTAGGTGCGAACGACACTAGACATCATGGTCACTTTGATTTGCAAGCGTACTAGCGTGTCCCAATAGGCTGGAATATACAAAGGGCCGCTGAAGCAAGCCAACAATTGCTCGACTTCAATTTTCGCTTCGCTCGCATGTAGCTCAACGACATGCTCATCAGCTATGTTAGTGACGTTTGCCAAGATAATAGCGTACACATCCAAAACAAAGAACCGAAACATCACTGCGGCAACGCCAAATGTGACGGCAAATAAACCCGAATACACAGCAGGGTTAAATAAGACAGAGTCGAATATAAGTGAGGGGAGAAACAACAACAAAATGAACAACGTGGCCAAAGTTGCCAACGTGACTAAGGAAAAAATGAAAAACCCTATGATGAAGTAGAACATACTCCACAACACAAAGAACAAGTCTGCTTTCGATAAGTCATAACCTCTATTGAGTACGAACTTGATAGGACTATAGTTAAGTTTAAGAGGCAAATGAGACAGAGATACGTTCGGATACATCCGTGTGGCTTGCTCAAGTATCCACATCGGTGGTATTAGGGCCAATCCAGCTATCGGAAGCACTAATGGCAACGATATAGAGATTAGAAGAAGGTTTCTGAGAATATCGGTAGCACTATGATTGAAATCAATCGCCGTACTCAGAGGGATCAATGTAACAGTTAGACTCGCGACGTTCGCTAAGTACTTGATCGGTGTCTTGTAGATGGTTGCTTTCTTGCCCGCTAGGATCAGAGGGAGTCTTCTATAGAAGTGACGAGGATGACACAGCGAAACGCACAGGGTCGGTACAATCTCTAGAAAATTCACCCAGGACAAGAGCCTCAAGAAATCGGTCCCCCAGTGCGGGAAACCAGCCGGGAACTTTCTCCTGAACCACACTCTTGTACGCCGAAGAATCATGAGAGAAAACATGAGTGGTTCCTCATATAGAATGTGTAAATGGCTCTCAATGGGTTCCCGTAGGTCAGGGCTGGCGCTCTTCGCGCGGATCGCCACCAGGTATCCGGGTCGATGTAGGTATTGGTGAGCATCCAGTCCCGCGTGCCGGGCTTGGCATTTTCCTTTCGTATCGCTTTAGAACCGGAAGCCGTTGCCGCTTGGGCGGCATTTGTCTGGGTGTTCGCGAGGGCTGAAAATCCCATGCCGGCCGCAGCGCGCCTTTGAGCACATCGCGGCGAGGCAGTTCGTCAGGCTGATGGGCCGCTTTGTTCATGGTGTGTCCTCTTTTCGGATGGCTCAATTAGCGAAACGTATGCATTTGGGTGCCATAGAGGCCACCAAGCAGCTACGCGGGGACGCCTCGCGCACCAATCCGACTTGCTGAAACCAGCGCAGGTAGCTGTCCAGGTACTTGGTCGCTACCCCCCGGAACGGTTGCAGAAACGCTTTGAACTGTTGGTGCCGATTGTTCACCGTTTGGATGTGATAGCTCCCGCGCACCCGCCGGCCCGCCGACACATTCACCGCCTCGTGCTGGACCCCCAGCCGCCGCGCACAGCCCGGATACGCCCGACCACCGTCGCTCAGCAGTACCGCGTCGCTGGCCAGCAGCGGCTCCAGCGCAGCCTGCAAACTCGCTTGGCTCACGCTCGCCAACACTTGACCCGCCGTCGCACCCCCGCGCGCCGTCGCCAGCAGCACCGGCACCTGCTGCTTGGACAGGCCCCGCTGCCGCGCACGTCCGCCCCGCCGGCGCGCCTTCCGCGCCAGCTGCCTTTGGCCCTTGCGGCTCTGCAGGACATACGTTTCGTCCGCTTCCACCAGCCCTTCCAGCCGCCCCTGTAACTGGCCCGCCTGCGCCATGAAGCGATGCCGCCAGCGGAAGGCTGTCGTGACCGCCACCCCGCAACGCCGCGCCGATTCGCGCACCGACTCCCGCTCCACCAACGAGCGCCCCAACGCCAGCCAGCGCTGCTTGTGATGCAATCCAGACAGCGCCGTGCCGCTCAAGGCATTGAACGTCTTGCCGCACTGCTTGCAACTGTAACGGCGTAATCCGCGCGTCTTGCCGCGGCGCACCGCCCCGCCCGCCTGACAGTGCCGACAGCGTCGCTCGGCGTCAATTTGCAGTTCAATCGCGGCCACCGCCGCAGCTCCTTCGCTGCGCTCTTGCACGGCCTGCGCGAGTTGCGACCACTGCGCTTCGGTCAAGCGGTCCAAGCCCGCCAGCCAACTCTGGAAACTCTCGTTCGTCATCGGGCACTATCCTCCTGCACCTAAAGGAATTATACCAAATATCGAACAAAATGCATATATTTCGCTAATTGAGCCTTTCGGATGGATAGCGCGCTGGATAGCTTGTTGGGCCCTGGCGCTCGGGATCATGGCCAGTTGGGCTCATTGCATAGCGCCAATGGGTTCATGATGCGTGGGGATCGCTTTGCGCATCTTGGTTTTGATAGCCGCGTATTCAGGATCATTCGCGAGGTTGTGCCATTCCCACTGGTCGACTTGGTGGTCGTACAATTCTTCCGAGCCATCCTCGTATATGATATATCGATACCGTTCGGAGCGAACGCCGTAGTTCTTGAAGCCAAAGGTAGTCAAAGAGACTTTGTCCCAGGCGGCGTCAGGGTCTTTCATCAAGACAGAGAGGTCGTTCCCTTCCAGCTGTCCCTCAGGCGGATCGATTGCAGTCAGTGAGGCCAAGGTCGGATAAATATCCAACAGGTTCGCCGGCTTGGCCGTCGTCGAGCCAGGCGTGGTCACGCCCGGTGCCACCCATATCATATTGACCCGCGTGGCCCTTTCCCAGAGGGAGTATTTTGCCCAACGTTCTTTTTCGCCCAGCTGAAAGCCATGGTCGCTCCACAACACAATAATCGTATTGTCGGCGTACTGTGACTTCTCGAGCGCCCCGACCATCTGACCAATCAGCTCATCGGTCATGGCACTGGACGCTAGGTAAGCCTGAATGGCGTGCTTCCACTGACCCGCAGCCCTGATCGCCTTGGCCCACGCAATATGCCGCTGCTTTGAACTCGCTGCAGGCACATCTTCCAAGTCATCTTCCAGGTAGCCTTCCGGGATCTCTATCTCATCCAGAGGGAATCGATCGAAATATTCCTGAAGTGCGTAGTTGGGCAGATGTGGCTGGAAGATGCCGGCGCCTACGAAAAAGGGTTCTTTCAGCTCACCTCCCAGCAGTGTCTCTGCCGCCCATTTCGCAGTTCTCCCATCGTTGATTTCCTCCAGGGTGACATCGGGAGCATAGGGGCCCCAGTCGGCGTATCTTGCGACTCCCTTCGTCATCCCATTGAGAGGTCTCGGAGATGCGAATCTGTCTATGAACGGGAATAGGTCCTGCGTCTTGCTCGGGTAATAGTCATCAAAGCCCCGACCCTGTACTTCATTCTTAAAATGAGCGCCGTGAAACAACTTGCCGGAGCCGGCTACATAGTAGCCATTCTGTTGCAACAACTCAGTCAAGAGCACTGAGCGATTCAGGATGGGGTTCTTGGTGAACGAATTTTGATTCACGTAATTTCCCGACGTCGAAGGGCGCATCCCAGTCATAAGGGCAGACCTTGAAGGACCGCAAGCTGGAGCCGCGCAGTGCGCATTGGTGAACACCATGCCCTTGGAAGCCAGCTTGTCCATGTGCGGCGTCCGGGCCTGAGGGTTGCCCTCAAGGGCGCCCGTCCAGTCATTCAAATCATCGATCGCGATGAAGAGGACATTGGGTCGGTCGATCTGTCCCTGAACCGCATCGGCAGACGAGAGCAGAGCGAGGACCAGCGCGGCTAAGGCGACCATCGCGGCCCCCTTTGAAACTTCACTGCAAGTTTCCCCACGATCGTTTCCTTCCCTATGCTGTGAATCGCTTGAACAAGTTTTCCGTCATGCGCTGCACGCGCGAATCCACACCTTGCGGCTGAGCGGCCTTGTGGGCGGGAAGCAGGTGGCCTGGGGGCGATGACAAACCTTGCGCCCACCAGATGGTCCCGGCGTTGAAGACGACGTTGCCTTTGGGGCCGTCGTAGATCGTTGCCTCATGAGGCGTTCCGGGCGCTCTGCCGGCTTTCGTCTCACCATGAGTCAGGACTTCCATGCCGGGCAGGTCGAGGAGAGGATAGCCGTGCCACTCCCAGCCCACGAGGCCTTTGATTGCGTCGCCTTCCTTCATGCCCGTGCCTTCACACAGCCAGTGATCGGGCTTGGTACAAACCCAGTCGCCGCCGCCGACGCCGCCGGTCCGTCCACCCATGAGCAGCGCCCCGTCCGGTCCGGGTTGGTTATTGAACTCAAAGCCTCGTCGCTTGTAGAACATCTGGGCGAGTTTCTTGCCAAGAAAATGGCTTTCCCGTCGAATCACCCGACAGGACTGGCCCTCCGCGGAGGGCAGTAAGGGCACAACGCCCCATACCGAATTGCCGCTTACGAACGCGAGATTGACCCCGGCGTCGCGGGCCGCGCTGACGTTGTCGTACATCTCGCGCGTCCAATACTCGTCATGCCCCACTGAGATGAAGCCCTTTGCGCGCTGTAGTCCCGGCCCATCCGTATGCGTGTCGACGTTTGATATGTACGACACGTCGTAGCCATGCTGCTCGATCCAATAGGAAAGAGGGAATTCCCAAAGAAGAAATTCGCTCGAACCCACCGAAGAGGGTCTGTCGATCAGGTGATCCTGGCAGTACTGCGCGTAGGGACGGTCAAAGCTCACCCACCCGGTGTCGCTGGGATCGGTACTCCACTTTTTCCTTTTCTTGTATCCGGTGTAGCCATTCTTGTCGTTGTGATAAAGAGAGAACTCGTTATTCGGCCAGGTGTTGTAGGCGGCCCAAGTCATGTCGCTGCATTGGAAGAGCAGGTCGCAGGCACGGTCGTCTCGCACGATGAAGATGACGTAGCTCTGTAGGCCCTCTTTCTTGGCAGTGAGCTTGCCGAGGTAGACGCCGCTCAACCAGTCGTCTGGAATCTCAAATTCCACTGACGGCTCCCACTTGCATTCGCGCAGGCGGTCGGCGCCGATCGACGGATCGGGTTGAGTCTTGCCTTGCAATGAACGGAACCGCTTCATGCTCCGCCCGCCGTCTCCCCCGTAGTAACCGGTCCGGAAAATTTCCAAATCGAATTCCGACACGGGGTTCGTGCTCACCATCACTTTCAATGTGTCGCCGGCGCGAACGCTCGTCTCGGAGCAGTAGCCCTCGATCGCGGGTGAACGCCACAAAGAGTCCGGCTCGACGTGGGTGATGTTTGTTTTGGTGAGCATCCAGTCCCGCGTACCGGGCTTGGCGTTCTCCTGGCGAATGAGATCCGATGCGGCTCGGGCGGCGTTCGGGACGCGCCCGAGTGCAGACAATCCCAATCCCGCCGCTGCAACGCCTTTGATGACGTCGCGACGAGGGAGCCCTCTCGGTTGATCGATTGGCTGTTTCCGCATTTTTTGTTTTCGTTGCAGATTCCTTTCGGGAGCAAACTAGCTCAAGCCTTTTGACCAACAATGCGCCTAAACAGGTTGTGGGTGATTCGCTGCACTCGCTCGTCTACGCCTTGTTGCGTCACCCCGTGTCTCACGGGAGTGGCGTGACCCGGCGGGCTCGACAGACCGTTGGCCCACCAGATGGTCGCGGCATTGAAGATGATGTTGCCCTTGGGTCCGTCGTAAATCGTAGCGGTGTAGTGGCCCGGCTGCTTTCCATTGATTCGCGTCTCGCCTTCGGCAACGATCTGCATGCCGGGCAGGTCCATCATCGGGGCGCCGTGCCACTCCCAGCCGATTAGGCCTTTGACCGAATCCCCCTTCTTCATCCCGGTCCCCTCAAACAGCCAGTGCTCCGGCAGGGCGCACGTCCAATCGCCGGCGCCCCTGACGGGCGGGGTCGTCCGCGCTCCCATCAGCAGGGCGCCGTCGCGCCCCAAGGTGGGTTTAAACCCTTTCTCATAGGGCGACTCCATCCGGCCCCTGTCGCCGAACTCGGATTGCTCAGGGAAGAACCAGCCTTCCCGGCGCGTGGTGCGATAAGGCCTACCGCTGCTGGACGGATGTAGCGGTACGACACACAAGACGGCATTGGCGCTCAGGAACGCGAGGTTCACGCCTTCATTGCGTGCGTGCATCACGTTGTCGTACATGTCCTCGGTCCAGTACTCGTCGTGGCCGACCGAGATGAATCCCTTCGTACGCAGCAAGCCCGCTGGGTCGGCGTGCGTGTCGATGTTGGAGATGTAGGAGACGTCGTACCCGTGCTGCTCCAGCCAAAACGCCAATGGGAACTCCCAGGGCAAGTATTCGCCCGAACCGCCTGACTTCTCGATCTTGTTGACGGGGTGCGTGAACAAGGCGTAAGGACGATCGAAGCTCACCGTGCCGCTGGGCGCGGTCGTGCTGGGGCGTCCCTCATGCTTTGTATAGATGCAATAGTCGGTTGGCCAGCGGTTGTAGGCCGTCCACGTCAGTTCGCTGCACTGGAACAGCAAGTCGCAGGGGCGGTCATCGCGGACGATGAAGATGACGTAGCTTTGGATCCCGCTGATCTCAGCGGTCAGCTTGCCCAGGTAGACGCCGCTGAGCCAATCGTCGGGGATCTCGAACTCCACCGAAGGCTCCCACTGGCATTCGCGGATGTAGTTTTCACCAATGGACGGTTCCGGCTGTACGACGCCTGAAAGCGATTCATACGTTCTGACAAGCCGGGCGCCATCCCCGTTGTAGTAGCCCGTCCGGAAGATCTCCAGCTTGAACGCGGACATCGGGTTCGTGCTGACCATGACCTGCAACGTCTCGCCGGCCCGTACGCTGTTCGCGGAGCAGTAGCCTTCGATCCACGTGCTGCGCCCGCTAGGCAGCACATTCACCTTCCCAGGGACGGTGCGTGTCTTGGTGAGCAACCAGTCGCGCGTGCCAGGCTTGGCGTTTTCTTGGCTGACGAGGTTGGAGCGTGACTGAGCGTTGGCTTGTTTCGCGCCGGTGGCAGCCGATAGCCCCAAGGCGGTCGCGGCGGCGCCGCGGAGCAGGTCACGTCGGGGCAGCTCGCGCCGGGGAAAGCCTGATGGGGAATTCGATTCGTTCATAGCGGGCGCCTCCTTGGCTGCGGCGTGTCGGGGCCGTGGGTGTCGGTGATGCTAATCAATCGCTATTTGACGCTCTTGAGGTAAGCCACCAGGTCGGCGATCTTTTCGGGATTCAGTGTAAAGGATCTTGTAGTTGGCTATCACGCTGAGAACGCCTGATGCGGATTCTTTGCGTTGACCAGAGCTTCTTTGTGGCGCTGTGAAGACCATAGATGGGCTCAGGGGCTTTCCATGGAGGGCTCCCGCCAGTGTGACGGCCCCGACCGCGCGTGGAACGAGACGATTCGATGCCTAGCGACGCGCTCTGACTAGGAGCGAACCCGAAACTCTTCAAGAGCGTCGGCGTCGACATCGAGACCCAATCCTGGGATCTCAGGCAGCTTCACGTACCCGTCCTCGATTTCGAAGACATGCTTGGTCCGCAAGACTTTCAACGCCGGCGACCATTGCTCCTCAGGCAAGTTCGGCTGGCCGATCATTTCCTGGTACTCGGAATTCGGCATCGCGCAGCCGGCCTGGATGTAGCCGGCGAGCGACAGGCCTTGCGTACCTTGCTGTATGCAGGGGACGTGGAACGCCTCGGCAAGGATGCTGATCTTACGGGCGTTGAGACTGCCTCCGCAAATCCGCGTGTCGGGTTGGAGCACGTCGTAGGTCTTGTGAGTCAAGAAGGCCAGGAACTGGTGGATGCTCTTACCTAGCTCGCCGCCGGTGATGGGGATATCGACTTCGTCGGCCAGCCGGGCCGGGCCTTCGAGGTCGTGTCCGTCGAAGGACTCTTCGAGCCAGCGCGCGTTGTAGCGCTCCATCCCGCGCGCGACCTCGAGTGCCGTGTCGTAGTCCCACACCCAGCCGGGCCGCACTGCGGTCCGGTCGAACATAATTTGGAAAAGGGCATGGTGACGGCGCTGTCGCCCTGCGCGGCGCCGGCGTTCTAGTGTTCAGCTGAAATGGGAATATGCACTTGCTTCAGATAGCCACTACCTATACCCCATCGCACACGAAGCACAGGCAATTGCGTTTGGTCTACGCCAAGATTCCGGTAGCGGTAGCGCCAAATCGAATTGCAGGACGCCATAGACCCGACGCGCTACGGCCAAGCTAGGCGTAGAGCGAATTCAACAGAATCTGGAGAACCAGTCGTTCGATGTGGACCGCTCCCGAAGGCTAGTTAAGGCGGTCCTCTAAGGCGCTCAAGAAGGCTGCCCGGACTTTGGATTTCTGCGATGAATCCAGATCTTTGCCGAGTACACGTCCCGACATCGCTAGAAGCTTCGCGTCCTTGTCCCGCGGTCGCAGATTCGTCTGACGGATACTGCCAACGAGTGCGGCGATCTCTGATTTGGGCACCTCGTCAGCAACCTGTCTCGCAACGTCCTCGAGGGAGGCTGCGACCCCTTGAGAATCAGGAGTTCCGACATGCTCGGAGGATGCTGAGCCGGGTTCCTGATGAGGACTGCACTGCAAGAAACTACCTATATCCGAGGCGTCCCACTCATGGGTTACATCAGCTTCGTGAAGAAGGAAAAGAGACTGGCTCCCGCGTGCGGGCTTGATGCCTAGCAAGTGAACTCGAACACCGTACTCTTGCGCCTGCTGGACTCCTACTCTGAGGTCTTCATCGCCAGAAAGCAGCACACACTCCGCCATGGCCCCGTTCCGCGCGAGCGTGATCATGTCAGTCACGATGAGAGAATCGACACCCTTTTGCTGGCCTTGCGAGTTCACAAAGCCTAGTCGGACCTTAACGTTTGTTTGTCCGGCGAGCGTAATGTGCTGAGAGGTCGGTCCTTGGGAAGTACCGTCGTACCAGCAAATTCTTAGTAACGGTAGCTTTGAGGCGGCTTCAGCGAACGTCTTCAACTTGGCCGTTACAGCATCATGGTCGAGGGTGATCTCCCCGCGAGCCAGTTTAGTGCCGCAGAGTTCAATGGAACCCTGCGCGAACAGATAACCAGCGTCGACGAAAACCGCGACGCGGTCCATCTAGAGATTGTTGGAAAAGAAAGGCTCCCGCAGGAGCCTTTTAGTAAGCCGCCCATTTATTCTATCTCTAGTTCGGGCGACTGTCGGTAGTTTACCGACATCTGAGGACCTTGTCAACTCTCTGCCTTAAACCGGGTGCGCGACATTTCTGTGAATACGGCGCTACGCTTCCAGGGCTATTTTATTGTCCGTGGTTGAGGCGGCGCACAGCCGTGGGTGAGGGGCTGAGCGGGCTTTCCTGCTAGACGCTGCGATTCTCGGTTCCTCGCAGTCCGGTCCGCAGGGGCTGGACATTTTGTTGTCGATCTGTCACTCTGGGTCCGATGGGGCCGTTGCCGACCCAGCGCCGCGCTGTGGACGTGCGCACCGTCACCGTGCGCCCGACCTTCGGCGCCCAGGAACACCGGCACTGGGACCGGCTGGTCGCGGCCCATCACTACCTGGGGTTTGGGGGCCTGTTCGGCAAGGGCTTGCGGCATGTGGCGACGCGGGGCTCGACGTGGGTCGCGCTGGTGGGCTGGCAGGCGGCCGCGCTCAAGCTCACGGCCCGTGACCGCTGGATCGGCTGGACCCTGGAGCAGCAGTTGCAGCGCCTGCATCTGGTGGCCCAGAACTCCCGCTTTGTGATCCTGCCGGACTACCAGGGGGTGCCCAATCTGGCCTCGCGGGTGCTGGGGCTGAGCCTGCGGCGGCTGAGCGGCGACATGCAACGCGAGCACGGATTTCCGATCCTGCTGGCGGAGTCATTCGTGGACCGGGCACTCTTCGCTGGGACCTGCTATCGGGCGGCGAACTGGCGTTCGCTGGGGTTCACCGGCGGCTACGCACGCCAGCCGGCTGCGGTGCCGGAGTGGCGCCATCACGGCCAACCCAAGGAGGTGCTTGTGTACGAATTGGAAGCGCATGCGAGGGCGGCCCTGGGCCAGCCCGAGGAGGATCCGGCCTGGCAGGGCCCGGCGCGGACCGCGCCGCCGTCCGCGCCGCAGTTGCGCAGCATGTTCGAGTGCCTGGGCGAGGTGCCGGACTACCGTTGCGCGCGGGGCCAGCGTTACCGCCTGCGCACGGTGCTGGTGCTGGCCATGGCGGCGCGGCTGGCCGGCTACCGCGGGGTGACCGCGTTCGCCCAGTTCGCGGCCCTGCTGGACCCGGCGCAGCGCCAGGCGGTGGGCTGTTTCTACAGTCCCAGCCGGCAGCGCTACACGACCCCGTCGATCACCACGTTCCACAACATCCTGGCCACCCTGCCGCCGGAGACGCTGGAGCAGGCGGTGGCGGCTTGGACCTGGCAGCAGAACGGGCAAGTCCCGCCGGATGAGGAGGATAGCAGCTCGCAGGAGGCGGCCGGGCGGGTCCCCGGGGAGGACGCCCGGCCCACGGTCCTGACGGGTATCGCGATGGACGGGAAGGATGTCCGCGGGGCCTCGAAGCAGACGCCGGACGGCCGCCGCATGCTGGTCGCGGCCGTGGAGCACTCCCCCACGCGGGTGCTGGGACAGGTCGCGGTCGCCTCCAAGACCAACGAGATCCCGGCGGTGCGCGAACTGGCCGCGGGGTTGGACCTGGCCGGATGCGCCGTCACCCTCGACGCGCTGCACGCGCAGCAGGAGACGGCGCGCAGCCTGCTCGAGGACTGCGCTGCCGACTACCTGATCACCAGCATCAAGGACAACCAGCCAACGATCCTGGACGACCTCCAGCACATGCTGTTCCCGGACGCTCCCGACCACGAGACCCTCGACAAGGAGCACGGCCGCATCGAGCGCCGCCGCTACTGGGTGAAGGATCTCAGCGACCCGGACTGGGACGGCTATGCCGACCTGTACGGCCGCCAGCAGGCCATCCGCATCGAGCGCGAGCGGCATGTGGTCAAGACCGGAGAGACCAGCACCGCAGTGAGCTACGCGCTGACCTCGCTGACGGCGGAGCAGGCCACGCCCGCGCAGCTGGCGGCGCTGATCCGCAACCACTGGCACATCGAGAACCGCCTGCACTACGTGCGGGACTTCACCTACGACGAGGACCGCTGCCGGGTGTGGGTGCGCGACCTGCCACGCAATCTGGCCTGCCTGACCAACGCGGCGATCTCGATCATCCGCTGCCAGCCCGAGTTCCGCTGGGTGCCGGAGGCCAACCGCCATTACGCGGGCCGTCCGCAGGAGGCGCTGGACCTGCTGCTGGCCCCGCCCCGGAGCTAGCCTGGCCGGCGCGCTGGCCAGCGCGCCGTGTTCCGCCGGACCCGGCGGAGCCGTACCGCTGTGTCCGCGCTTGCGATCCAGCCGTCGCAGCCGCCCGAGGCGCCTGCCCGGGCCTCTCGTGGCTGGCCCTCGGGGCCGTGTCCAGCGACTGCACAGGACGTGGAAGCAGGCATCAACCTCTCTGAAACCGCCTCAACAGGACAAAAAAATGTGCCTGGCTACGCTTCTGAGCGGGCCTGCCATGTCTGAGTGTCTTTGATACACTCAGACAAAGGAGCGCCTATGTCCGAACCCCTGCCCAACCTCGAATCGCGCCGTTCCCAGATCCTGCTCGAAATCGCCCACCTCGGCGACTTCCGGCGCGGTTCGGTGCATGCCACCTTCCGCCGCTGCGGCAAGCCCAACTGCGCCTGCGCCAGCGACGACCATCCCGGCCACGGTCCCCAGGTCCGCCTCTCCTTCAAGCGCCACGGCAAGACCGTCCAGCAGACGCTCTCCGACCCCGCCCAGATCCGCAAGGCCGAGCGCGAGGTGGCCGCCTTCCGCAGCTTCCAGCAGCTCAGCGCCGAACTGGTCGCGGTCAATGAGCGCATCTGCCAGCTGCGCCCGCCGGCGACCCACGATCTGGAGCCAGCCTCCGCAGCGCCGAAAAAAAACGCTACGCGCGATCCAGAACGCCGTCCAGGCCGAGGTCGCGAGCCTGCTGAGAGTGATCGTCAACGCCCGGCGCAAGCTCGGCGCGGTCGACCTCGAAGCCCTGGAACTGGCGACCCGCACAGCCCTGCACAGGGCCGGGGCACGGCTGCTGGAGGCGCTGCTGGAGGACACCGCCGACGAGCACCAGCCGCCGCTGTGCACCTGTGGCAACCCCATGCGCTGCGAGGGGCCACGCCCCAAGCAATTGGTCAGCCTGCTCGGCACAGTGAGCCTGCGACGGCCCTACTATCACTGCCGGCACTGCTGGCGGGGCGTGGCCCCGCTCGACCGTGACCTCGACATCGAGGGCACGCAGTACTCCCCGGGCGTGCGCCGTCTGCTCGCCGTGGTCGGCGGCGAAACCGCGTTCGCGCGTGGTCGCGTGCTGCTGGCAGAGCTGACGGGCGTCGAGGTGACCGTCAAGGCGGTCGAGCGGCAGGCCCGCGCGATCGGCGCCGACGTGGCGGCGCGGGCTGAGTCGGACCGCCTCCAAGCGGCCCTGCGGGGCTTCCCGCCCCAGCCGGGCGAGCCCCTGGGCACGCTCTACATCGAAATGGACGGCACCGGCATTCCGGTCACCGCCGCAACCTCCGCTGGCCGCCCCGGCAAAGACGGCGCCCCGGCGCGCACCCGCGAGGTCAAGCTGGGCTGTGTCTTCACGCAGACCGCTCTGGACGCCGCGGGCCGACCGGTCCGGGACGCGCGCTCGACCACCTACACGGGCGCGATCGAGAACGCCGAGGCCTTCGGGCGGCGCATCTACCACGAGGCCTGGCGGCGCGGCCTGCACCGCGCCGAGCGCCACGTCGTGATCGGGGACGGCGCGGCATGGATCTGGAATGTGAGCCACAGCTACTTCCCCGACGCCATCGAGATCGTCGACATTTACCACGCCCGCGAGCATCTGTGGGAGCTGAGCCGCCAGCTGTTCCCGCTGGACCGCAAGCAGCGCCGGCACTGGGTGCGCCGACGCCAGAAGCAGCTCGACGAGGGTCGCATCGAGCATTTGGTCCGCTCACTACGAGGCATCTAGGCCGAGACACCCGAACTGGCCGAGACGCTGCGGATCCAGGCCGCCTACTTCGAGGGGCATGCCGAGCGCATGCGCTACGCCGAGTTCCGCCGCCAAGGTCTCTTTGTCGGCTCGGGAGTGATTGAGGCGGGCTGCCGGACAGTGGGCGGCCGTCTGAAGCGCTCGGGGATGTTCTGGACCGTGGACGGAGCCAATGCGATCACTGCCCTCCGCTGCGCCCATCTCTCCAACCGCTTCGACGACTACTGGGAAGACCGGGCCGCAGCGTAGGTTTCACAGAATTGTCGCGCACCCCCTTAAACCCTTAAACCAGAGCAGGCGACGTAGTAGTCGGCGTAGTCGGCCAGTCGGCACGATGGGGGAAGCTGCTCGGCGACAACTACTTTGCCGCCCGTGGCGTTCATTCTAGTGGTCGTCGGCCTGAAAGCGCCCTTGCGTGCCCTTGGGTTCTCCTCTTCCGTCAGAATGACCGGTCTAGAAGGGCAGTCATCTGACGTCAAGTTTGTCTGCTCGGTTCTGTGCTCCAAGAGCTGTGTAAAGACGGCGTGACCTAGATACGATGACCTACACTGAGCCCGAGAATTCCAACACGCACCGGAAACAACCAAGTCATGAATCCACTTCGCGACACTAGTGTCGCGTTAGAAATCGTCAAATTCTTGGGGTATGCAGTTGCCTCAGTTGTCCACCATATATTGTGGTCGGCGGAGCCGAGATTGCCGGTTGCTTGATTGACTGCATCGCGCTGCAAACGAACACATTCGGGGCTTGCTTTCTCGAATGCCGCCCACGATCGACTGATAGGGTGTCGGCTCTGCGGCAGCCATCCGGTGAACCAGCCTGTAGAAGGGATTGCCCCGGCACTAGCAACCCCGATCACTCTCGGCAGGCTTGGTCGCTGGCGAACCGGGCCTCAAAATTCAAGCTAAGTCCACCGGCAATCCTCCAGTGCCCTCAATCACCAGATGTGGTGGCTACTTGAGGCAACTAGATACCCCCATCAGCTGAATTCAAATGTTATGTCTGGTTACCCAAACAGACACACCGAATGTTGTGGGGTTATCGGGTGGCGTCAGTCAGCGGAAAGGAAATCTGCCCACTGCTGCATCAGTTTCCGCCGCCGGCCCAGCAAGTCGCTACGCGCATACGCTTGCTCGACCGCCGTGCCGACCGCATGGGCGAGACTCAGTTCCATGACGGCGTGTGGCGCGTCCGTCTGTTCGCTAGCCCACGTTCGGAAGGAGGACCGGAACCCATGAACGGTCGCGCGGGCCGCGAGTCCCGTGTCCCTCATCACACCTTGGTCAGCGTCATATCACTCATGGGTCGTCGCGGGCGAGCCGGAGAGGGAAAGATCAGGCCCGATTCGTCGCGAAGCGAGCGAACGCGCTCCAGCACCGCCAGCGCCGCGTCGCTGAGCGGGACGCGATGCTCGATTCCGGCTTTCATGCGCGAGCCGGGAATGCGCCATTCTCGCGCTTCGGATTGGACCTCGTCCCACTTCGCAAGGCGCGCCTCGCCCGAGCGGCACGCAGTCAGCACCACGAACCGCAGGCAAGCCTTTGCAGACGGCGAGGCCCGCGAGGCTTCGACGGTGTCGAGCGCGGCCGCGACATCTCGGTAGGGCAGGGCGCAGAGGTGCGCCTTCACGGCTGGCATTGCGGGCAACGCGCCATCAATGGCCTCTCCCGCGACGTTCTCGGTTACGAACCCATGCGCCCAGGCCCAGCGCAGGACCGCGCGGATCCTCTGCCGGACCCGCCGGGCCGTTTCCGGGCGGGTTCCCCATATTGGCGTCAGGACGGCCAGCACGTGGACACGCTCAATGCGGTCGACGCTCAAGTCGCCGAGGACCGGGAAGGCGTGGCGCTCGAGCGTCTGCATCCAGGAGTCCGCGTGCTTGTCATTCCTCCAGCGCGGCTTGAGCATCGCGTGGGTCCGGCGGGCGGCAACTGAGAAGGTTGGAATGACGTACCGCCGCTTTTCCGCGAGCGGGTCACGTCCTGCCGCGATCGCCGTGCGATTAGCCGTTTGGCGAGCAGCCACTGCCTATCAAGCTATCTCATCCGTCCACGAAATCACGGCCACTCCATGTGGTCACGCGCCGGAGCCGCGTACGGGTGCCCCGGTTCAGGCGTCGGTGCGCCGTGCCTCTGATGCGAACTAGCCCTGATTCCCAACGGTCAGGAAAAATGTGACGATTCTGCCCTTAGAAGAAGCGTAGCCGGAGGGTGCGGTTGTCGAGCCAGGGGAGGGGCTCGCGCAGGTCCGCGTATCCGGCGGCGAGTAGCAGCGGGTTGTTGGCCCGCCGTCCGAGGCTGACGACAATCTCGGTGGCGGTGATCTCAATGTGGCCCGTGGCGCGCACCAGCTTGTCGAAAATGGTGCGGGCCTTGGCGGTGGCGAAGCCTTCGCCGACCCGCAGCCCGAGCAGGCGGTACAGCGAGCTGGCCATCAGGGTGAGCTGGACGTCGAAGTCGACCCTCAGCGGCACGGCGGCCGAGAGGGCGTCCATGTGGAAGAAGTCGATCGCATCGGCGATGGTGTTCTCGATCACCATGCGGCGGGCATAGCGGTCGATCAGGGGGGCGACCGGGCAGTCCATCTGGTTGGTCAGCAGCAGGGTGGGCTTCTCGTGGCCGAGGTCGGTGACGGCGATCTGGCGGATCGGTTGGGGGTAGCCGCGGAGCCGGACCGTGCTGTTGAGGATGCGCGGGGTACGGTAGATGCGGCCGACATTGGAAAGCGTCACCTGGCGCCATTGGGAGGCCGGGGCGGCCAGCAGCTCGTTGACCAGCTTGGGGCTGCGGCGGCGCAGGGTGAGGAAGTCGATGCCGAGCTGGTCGAGCCGGGCGAGGTAGGCGTAGGTGGTCAGGCGGGAGTCGAAGACGAGTTCGGCCGGGTACTGGCCGGTGCGGTCCTTCCAGGCTTCGGCGAAGCGCAGGATGGCGGCGTTCTGGTCGGCCTTGCGCAGGCTGGCATCGGCCCAGGCGAACAGGCGCGAGTCGGCGTCGCGGGCGAGGAAGGCGAGGATGCCTTTCTGGCGGCGGCTGCGCTTGGAGACGTAGTGGCGCTCGATGAGCGCGTCGTGCCCGTGGAAGGGAATGGTGTGGAAGTCGAGGTCGAAGGATTGGCCGAGGCCGAGCGGGGGCTCGAGGGTGCGGATGGCGTGGTGGAAGGCATCCATCAGGGCGGGGCCGTGGCGCGGATCAGTGCGGCAGGAGTATTCGGTCAGGGAGGAGCGCTTGGGGACGGCGTTGAGGCCGGCGAAGAGGGCGAGGCCCTGATCGAGGGTCTCGGGCATGACGCGGGAGGGGCGGCCGATACCCCACAGCTTGAGGGCGAGCAGGGAGCGGACGGCGCAGCCGGCCGGGAGCATGGAGCTGGAGGGCAGGTGGTGGCGCGCGAGCAGGGAGTCGAGGCCGAGGCGGGCCAGGTCGGCAGCGAACAGGAAGAGGCCCCCGAAGTCGGTGCGGAAGCGGCGGGGAGCGAGGTCGAGGAGGCGACGGTCGGCGACGGGCGCGGGGGTGGGGAGGGCGCGTTGGGCGAGTTGGTCAGCGGTGCGGCGCCAGAGCTTGGGCACCCCGTGCCGGTGGAGCACGCGGGAGACAGTGGTAGCGCTGACGGGGAGCTGTTCGTGGGCGCTGAGGTGCTGGGCGATTTCGGCGGCGGAGAGGTCGCGTTCCGAGCGCAGGGCGAGGATGCGCTGGTCGCGGTCGGGGCCGGGCGGAGGCTTGCGACGGCCGCGCGGGTCGGGCAGGAAGAAGGGCTGGTCGGGGTGCTGGAGGAAGGCGGAGCGGAGGTTGCGCAGGGAGCCCGGGGCGTAGCCGAAGCGGCGGGCGGCCTCGGGGAGGGGGGTGCGCTCGACGAAGAGGCAGCGCAAGGCTTCGTAGCGGCGGTGGGTGGGATTGGAGGGGACGAGGAAGTGCTGAGCGGGGTTCTGCATGTCTAACTGCATGTTAGCATGCAATGACCACTATATGTCAACATGTCATGGAGGGGGGCATGAAGGGGCTGCGTGGAAGGTTCAGCCAGCGGGAGGGGGCAGGTGTGGTGGCGCATCAGGCAGCCCGCGGGGAGTGAGCGGACACAAGTCGGCGTCTGAGCTATAAAGTATTGATATACAGATGGATATGCTCATGGAATGGGATTTGTAAAGCACAGGGTCAGTGCCCGGAAAGTGGGTTGCGAGGTCTTCGCCGACGCAGTCCTCGGCATGGATTCGGAGGCGCCCAGAGTTCGTCAAGCGAACTGGGGGATTTCACACATAAAATATTGGTAGTGACATGCAAATTTGCACAAATAGATTCAGATTCTGATTGGTAAGTGCCTATTGCACATTGCCTTCAGCCCCAACAAGCCGCTCAAGTCTCACATGTGGAATCCTAGTTGGTAATCAAGGCTAGGACCGGTCGGTCCAACGTTGCCGCTCGCGGTGGAGCGGGCTTGGTAGTGGGTGGGATTATCGGGGAAAGCGGCGGCCTTTGGCAACGCCTGGGGGGTGGTGCGGCTGGAAACTGCGCGAACGCCGGGAGTGCGCGCCATGTCGTCGGGTTGGCGTCGGAGGTCTCGGGAAACGGCACGCTGGTAGCCTTCTTGATGTGGCGGGAGCGCCCAGGTGCGGGCAAGCGGAGCGCGTCAGGCGCCAGCGATCGTGACCCGAATGGGCCGAGACCGCTTGCGGGCTCGGTCGCCGAAGGCGATAGAGCGCGGGCCCGAAGGGCGGCACTATAGAGATAGGGACGGATCATAAACCGGGACCGAAGACGAGGCGCAAGGCGAACCTTGGAGCGCGGGCGGCAAGCCGTCGCCCGCCGGCCCAATCCGGTTCCGGGAGTCCAGGCGGGACGGCGCGGTGGCCGACGTGCGCGATGCGACGGCGACCATTACGCTTCGCGTTGAACGTCGAACGAGCTTTGGGGCGGCGTCGGCAGCGCCCCGAGGAGTGAACTGGAGTTGCTGCAACTGACACGCGAACTGTTGAGCTTAGCCGGATTTCCGGATGGACATCTATTTGAAGAGATCGCCGCCGGGGTTCCGCTTATCGTCGAAAACGCCGAGGGGCTGGACGCAGCGGCGCGCCGGCTCTTCGAGGCCGGGGAACACGGGGCGAGCGACATCATTCGTGGTTTCGCCGAGGAAGAGGCCGCGAAAGTGCCGGTCCTACTCGACGCGGTGCGGTGTGAGCCGAGCCGACGGCTGGACGTGCTGCAGTGCTTCTACAGCCATCTGGCGAAGCGCATCTATGCGTTGACCTGCACGTTCCCGAACATCCAGACGTTCGGTGAGCTGGGCGAGCTCGTGGCACGGGAGCGCCATCCCTACTATCTGGATGGCCCGAACTCGGAGGACTGGATATTCCGGAACTCGATCATGGCGGAGAGGGAGATGACGATCTACGTGGACTACGTGAGGAACCTCACAGCGGAATCCGGCGGCTACGGGTGGAGCACGCCGGGGGACGGCTGGGCACCCTCCGGGCCATACAGGCCACCCGAGTCCGTTGAGCTTTGTCGGGCGCTGGGGGAGGCGGGAGCGAAGTCGAGCAGCGGTCTGGCGGTTATCGCGGAAACGTGGCGGGGCTTCGAGCCGCAGGAAGATACGAGCCGGTCGGAGCTGAGACAGTTGATCGTAACCATGCTGACACGGTTGGAAGTCTGCGGCCATTGCGACCTGGACCAGGCTGGAGTCAATCGGATCGTCGGCAGCTGGTCGTTTCCCCTTTGGCCGTTCGGGCTGTCGGCTCGCCCGGACGCCAAGACCATCGAAGAGTTGCGGGAGGAACGGAAGCTGACAATCGATTGGATCGAGAGGACGGAGGCGGTGCGTGACCCGCCGCCCGCGATCAGTCGGGCGAAGGTGGAGGAGATGAGCGCAGCCTATGCTGCCTGGGAGGACGAGTGCGACAGGGAGGACAGGCGGCTGGGTCAAGGCAAGTACAGTTCGTCCCCGTTTCGCCCCTCCAGCGAGCTCGCCGTGCACGGCCGGTTGCCGACGTACAGGCGGCTAGAGTCGATGTTCATGGAACTGCCCGACAGCGAGCGGACGGCGTTGCTTGCGCTCGGGTGGTTCACCGTGGATAGGGTTGCCGACTGGCCCAGGGTCTACGAACGGGCGAGGGCGACTGCTCGCAATCCAGACTACGAGATCAGCTACGGCCCTCGTTGGCTCCTGGGTCTGGAGTTGTGGGAGGCGACGCCGAAACCGTTCGAGGCAGGGCGGTGGTACCGGGCGGATCGGGGACGGGGCTGGACCGGTCGCCGTCGCGGGTGATCGAGGGCACGGCTCGGATGGATGGAGGTGGGACATGAGGGGAATTTGGGCCGGTGCCGACCCCGGCGGGATCGGGGCGTTCGGCGTCGCCGTAGTCGACGAGTCAGGGGCGACCCGCTGCGCAACGGTCTCGTCGGTGAGCGAGGCGGCGACGTGGGTACGCGCGCAAGGGAAGCCGCTCGGCATCGGGATCGACGCACCGATGTGGTGGTCCGCCGGACCCGGCGGAGGACGCGTGGCGGACCACAGGCTGCGAAAGGCGTACCCGCGGATTCACTCGGGGACTGTGCAGTCGGTGAACTCCTTGAGAGGCGCGGCGCTTGCCGGCGGGGCATTGCTGGCCTCGTGGATGAGAGAGCAGGACCCGGGATTGCGAATCACCGAGGCGCACCCCAAAGCGCTGCTCCTGGCGCTGGACATGGACGGCGCGACCTTCGCGGAACGATTCGGCATCCGGAACGTTTGGGGCGACGAGGAGCACCAGCGGGATGCGGCGATCGCGGCCGTTCGCGCCCGGGAGGGCTTCCAGGGCAATTGGCCGCTTGATCTAGCGGATCATCGGGAAAGGCTGGAGCAGAATCCCAAGAGCTACTGGCTTGCGCCCGTCTCCTACTGGTGGCCGCAGCAAATCGAATAGATGGAGCCGCGGGCACGTCACCGCTGTTTGACCCATTGGGACGAGCGGGCAAACTGGTCGCGACTGTAACTAGTCGGTGCTTCTTGCCTCCCTTTCGGGACGCGATCAGCTACCATTTGGGTAACCCGCCGGTTACCATTGGCCAGTGGTCCAAGTCACCGAGTACGTTGATGCCCAAGGTCGCCGCCCGTTTGAACGTTGGTTCAACCGCCTCGGTGCCCAAGCAGCGATCAAGGTCACGGCGGCATTGGACCGCATGGGCCGAGGCATCGTGTCCAACGCCAAGAGCGTTGGCGCGGGAGTTCTGGAATACCGCATCGACTCTGGGCCGGGATACAGGATCTACTTCGGTCGGGACGGCGAGACCGTGATCGTCCTGCTCGGGGGCGGCACAAAACGCCGCCAGCAGGCGGACATTGAGACGGCGAGGCGGCTTTGGCGCGACTACCGGCGCAGGCGGCAGGAGGATTGAGACGATGGCATTGACCCGGGATTTTAAGGTGACGGTGCGGGAACGGCTCCAGCGCGATCCGGGCTTCCGCGAAGCCCTCCTGACGGAGGCGGTCGACTGCCTGCTGTCCAGCGACATGGAGACAGGTAAATCGCTGCTGCGCGACTACGTCAATGCGACAATCGGATTCGGCGAACTCGGAGGACTCACGGACAAGTCGCCAAAGAGCCTGATGCGCATGCTCAGTGCGAACGGCAATCCGCACGCGCGGAACCTGTTCGAGATCATCGATTGCCTGCAGCAACGGGAAGGCGTTCACCTAAGGGTTCAGGCGATCCGTTGACCAGGGCCAATGGCTAGTCGTATGGCATCGGGAAGCCTGGAGAACTGCCACAAGAGGGACATCCCATGCCGACCTTGAATTGGCTCACGCGAGACGAGGACATCGGTGCCGCCAAACGCGTGCCATATCGTCTGCTGGAAGAGGTGCCCGATCAATCAAGCGGCGAGCTCGACACCGGGAACATGCTCATTCAGGGGGACAACCTCGAAGCCCTGAAGGCGTTGCTGCCATTCTTTGCCGGGCGGGTGAAGTGCATCTACATCGATCCGCCCTTCAACACTAGGCAAGCGTTCGAAAACTACGACGACAACATGGAGTACACGCTCTGGCTTGGCCTCATGTACGCGAGATTCGAGCTGCTTCGCCGCTGGCGTGGTGGCCTCGCTCTTGCGTCCGAACAGCGCCTGTTGCAACTGCGCCAGCTGGGCTTGCAGCTGCGCTTTCTGGGCCTGCGCGGCCTGTAATTCGAATGCGGTCGCCTGTAATTGCGCCTTGGTCTCGGCCGATCAGACACACGGAATGCTGTGGGGTTATCGGGTGGCGTCAGTCAGCGGAAAGGAAATCTGCCCACTGCTGCATCAGTTTCCGCCGCCGGCCCAGCAAGTCGCTACGCGCATACGCTTGCTCGACCGCCGTGCCGACCGCATGGGCGAGACTCAGTTCCATGACGGCGTGTGGCGCGTCCGTCTGTTCGCTAGCCCACGTTCGGAAGGAGGACCGGAACCCATGAACGGTCGCGCGGGCCGCGAGTCCCGTGTCCCTCATCACACCTTGGTCAGCGTCATATCACTCATGGGTCGTCGCGGGCGAGCCGGAGAGGGAAAGATCAGGCCCGATTCGTCGCGAAGCGAGCGAACGCGCTCCAGCACCGCCAGCGCCGCGTCGCTGAGCGGGACGCGATGCTCGATTCCGGCTTTCATGCGCGAGCCGGGAATGCGCCATTCTCGCGCTTCGGATTGGACCTCGTCCCACTTCGCAAGGCGCGCCTCGCCCGAGCGGCACGCAGTCAGCACCACGAACCGCAGGCAAGCCTTTGCAGACGGCGAGGCCCGCGAGGCTTCGACGGTGTCGAGCGCGGCCGCGACATCTCGGTAGGGCAGGGCGCAGAGGTGCGCCTTCACGGCTGGCATTGCGGGCAACGCGCCATCAATGGCCTCTCCCGCGACGTTCTCGGTTACGAACCCATGCGCCCAGGCCCAGCGCAGGACCGCGCGGATCCTCTGCCGGACCCGCCGGGCCGTTTCCGGGCGGGTTCCCCATATTGGCGTCAGGACGGCCAGCACGTGGACACGCTCAATGCGGTCGACGCTCAAGTCGCCGAGGACCGGGAAGGCGTGGCGCTCGAGCGTCTGCATCCAGGAGTCCGCGTGCTTGTCATTCCTCCAGCGCGGCTTGAGCATCGCGTGGGTCCGGCGGGCGGCAACTGAGAAGGTTGGAATGACGTACCGCCGCTTTTCCGCGAGCGGGTCACGTCCTGCCGCGATCGCCGTGCGATTAGCCATGGCCGTTTGGCGCGCAGCCGCGAGGCCGACATACGGATATCCTCCGAGACCGATATCGTGGCGCTTGCCGTCGATGGTGACTCGCTGGACCCAGCTCTTGGAGCCGCCCTTGGCGACGGCCAGGTAGAGCGTCCCGCCGTCTCCGTGCAGCCCCCGTTTCGTGATGGATCTGACTTTCGCTGCAGTAAGTTTCCACACGCTCACCCAACGTTCTATTTTGGGTTATACGGGACTCGAACTGAACATGCAAGTCCTTGGGAGACTTGCTTTCAGTCTGTAACCACTTTATACTCAGTAGCTTATGAGACCAGTTTAGAAGCAGTTGGAACACACGGAACCATGGGACACTACAAGGGGTGGTGGAGGCGGCGGGAATCGAACCCGCGTCCGAAAAAGACCACCGAAAAGAGACTACATGCTTAGTCCATTCGTGAATCTCGACCGCAGACTGGGAATGAACAAGCCGACTGCGGTCCAGCTCGATTGATCTCGGCTCCTGAACTCCGAGCAGAAGTCCCGAGGCCTATCCCGCAAAATGACACCTATGACTTGCGTGCGAGCCCACCAGTCTAGGCGGCTGCCTAAAGCTTAGGCAGCGTGTGCAAACTGCATGTTGTTGGCAGTTCTTGTGTTCCGATCGTTTAACGGGTGCTCGGAGCCCGGCATGCCTCTTAGCAGCAATTACGATTTCGTCGAATCCTGTACGCCCCCTCTCTTCAATGCAGGCACTGGCAGGTGACTGCTTGTTCTTAGCTTATACCCATCGGGAGTTTACTGCGAGCCGTCGTGAGGGTCGGCAAGAAGAAGGGCAACAAGACCAACTATTACGCCGCCACTTCGGGCCGCGTCGACGGCAATTCCCGGATTGTCATGCAAGCGCTCCAACTAGTCGCTCGTCGTCAAGTAGAAGTCCGCGAAATTCCGGACCCGCCGGATCCGGGACCGGGCGAAGTCGCGGTTTGGGTTCGCGCCGTCGGCGTGTGCGGGTCGGACACGCACTTCCACCTCGAACTAACCAAGAAGGGCGAATGGTAGGTGATCCGCAGGTCGGGGAGTAGGGGCATTGCATCGACCAGTCGATCGGCGCCGCCGAGGAAGGTAATGTCGGAACGTTCAACTTCAGCTGCGTTAGGGACTTTGATGTTCTCGACGATGTCTTCTAGGAGACGTTCCGTCGTCGTGCTTCCTGGCTACCCCGATGGCTTGTGCGAGACGGACGGCTCGAGCCACCCGAGCGACACGAAGAATTCGTCCATCCGGCTGACCGTGTCGGTATAGGCCGAGCCATCGCCGCGACCGTAGTTGAAGAACCCGTGGTTTGCTCCCTCGTAGCCGACCAACTCGCATCGGCTGCCGACGGATTTGACTTTCTCGGCAAAAAGCTCGGCCGTCTCATACGGGACAGTCGTATCAGCTTTCCCGTGAAAGATGATTGCCGGTGGGAAGCCGGACTTGACGTGATGGTACGGCGAGATCGACTCCGGTTCGACGCCCACCCGTTCGGCTAGTAAGGCGGTTCGTTCCTTGTCGAATTCGATTTTTCCCGGCACGCTGGCCGTCACGGTTCCGGGATTGAAGAGCGCCAGCGCGTTGGGCTTCGAACTGATCGACTTGTCGCCGGCCGGATCATCGTGGTCGGGGAGGGTAGCCGTCGATGCGGCCAAGTGTCCACCCGCAGAGCCCCCACCGGCGGCGATGCGGTTCGGATCGATGCCGAGCCGCTTCGCGTTGGCGCGGGCCCACCTGATCGCGGACTTTGCGTCCTGCACGCATTTGTGGACTTTCACGCCTTGACGATTGAGAACGCGATAGTCCGCCGCCATCGCCACCATGCCCCGAGCTGCGAGGTGCTTGGCTTGATGGTGAAACTGTCCCGGAGTGCCGCTGCGCCAGCCGCCGCCAAAGAAAAACACGACCGCCGACCGGCTGTCGGACGCCTTGTGCTCTTGCGGTTCGAAGATCCAAATCTTGAGGTCGGTTCCTTCGACGGACTTATACGTCTCGATCCGGGCCTCCGGCATATTCGGAGGGTAGTTCGATTGCTGTTGCGCAACAGCAATCGAGAAAAGAACTGTCGCGGCGAGCAAGGTGCGGAGTAGCATTGGTGCCTCCTTGGGCGGGGTATCGTTTCAAACGCCGTGCAGATTATACACTGCAGCGTCGGCCGACCCACGGCAGGAGGCGCCAGCAGCACGCCCTCCGCCGCACCACTCTTCACGATGCCTATCGAGCACTAGCGGACTGGGCGGGAGACGTTTTCTGCGACTGGCTTCCGGGCGGTTGGCCACCTGCCTCCTGCGCCGGTCGCCGGCAGGATCCGGAACAGTGCCGAGTTCCGCCCTCCAGTCCTAAGCTCGGGCAGCATGCCGGAGCCTGAGCACCACAGCACTTGAACCACAAGTGCTGGCCTGATGCCCCAGCGGTCTGCGATCCGCCCGCCGACGTTGCAGAAGATGAAATAGCCGAGCTGGACCGCATTCACGGCGCAGACGAAGGCGCTGCTCGACATGCCAGAATCGTCGGGCAGCATGGTTGCCAAGACCGATTTCGAGATGCGATCTGTGTAGTGGGTCGGCGGCGGACACGGCACTTCTTCCGCGGGCTCATCCTGCATCCGAGCGGGCCATTGTACGGCAACCTCGTGATACTATCGCAGGCAAGTTCGCATGTCCTCTGCCGTTGCGACTGACCGCCCGCCGTTGACATCCGATCTTGAACCGCGAAGGGCCGACCTCGACCGTTTCGGTCGCTGCTACATCGAGAACGCCTTGCCGCCCGATCAGCTCGAGGCGACGTGGTGTCGCCTCGAAGGGCAAGCTGCCGCCGAACTCGAACTCGGTCACGCCTACGAAGATGCGGGCGAAGGCGAGACCCTAGTATGGTACGTGGGACAAGACCGTAGAGTTGGCCTAACCGACTCTCCGAAACGGACTAGCCTTCAGAGGTCCTTTTGAAGCATGGCCCCTTCCAACTGGATCCAGGGTGTTTCAAACGCGCCCCTGCTCCTTGGCTTATACGTGATCTTGTGTCTAGCCTCGCCCTGCGGGGCGCGGGCCGATTCCGGCGGCGCTGACCATGAAGCGCTGAAGGCCGATTCCGAGGCGTTCTTTAGCGATCGCGTAACGCCGTTCATCAAGAACTATTGCATCTCTTGCCACCAGAACAGGCGGCCCACGCAAGCGGGGGTCAATTTTTCGCCCGCGCTCAAGGACCCAAGTCACGCTGCCTTTCACGATCAGTGGAAGAGAGCGGTCGCTAGGGTGAGAGCGCATGACATGCCGCCGAAAGGTGCGCCCCAACCGAGCGATGTGGATCGGCGGATGTTCGTCGATTGGATTACAAAGCTCAAGTACCTCAGCGAGAAGGATCCCGGGCATTTCGTCATTCGGCGGCTGACCAAGACCGAATACGGCAACACCCTGCATGATCTCTTCGGTGTCGAGCCGTCGATAGCCGACGGACTGCCGGAAGAAGTCAGCGGCGAGGGGTATCTCAATTCGCTTTCGCCTCTCCAGCTCGAGCAGTATCTGACGATCGCTGATCGGGTATTGGATCGGATTGTGGCGCCGGAAGACGCCCCGCCCACCGAAGTCCAGGAGCGGCTGTTCGGCGGACCTTCCGCGCCGGGGCCAGGCACCCCAGAAGCGGCGCGAGAGGTCGCCCGGTCCCTTGCGAAGAAGGCTTATCGCCGGCCTCCAACCGAGACGGAGCTGGATGCCTTGGTGGAAGCGTTCGAGTTGGGAAGGCAGAACGACCTCGGTTACGAGCAGTCACTTCACTTGATGCTCAAGGCCGTCCTGGTTTCTCCCCAGTTTCTCTTCATTACTCCGGTTGGAAAACTCGAGTCGAGCACGGGCATCGTTCCGTTGGACGACTATCAACTCGCTTCGCGCTTGTCATATTTGCTGTGGGCCACCATGCCCGATGACGAGCTGATGGCCCTCGCTGATAGCGGGACGCTGCATGAGCCAGAGATTCTCGAAGCGCAGGTCAAGCGATTGCTGCAGGATCGTCGCTCCCGCGCTCTGTTTGACGGGTTTGGCGCACAGTGGCTGGGCGTCGGCGGCTTGGAGAGCCAGGTCTTTGATCCTGCGGTGTTTCCGCAGATGACCGCCGAAATGCGCGAGGCGATGTACGACGAGGCCCGCCTGTTCTTCGAAAGCATTGTGCGTGAGAACAGGAGGGTCATCAATTTCGTCGATAGCGATTACACCTATCTCGACGGGACACTGGCCTCGATCTACGGCCTGGAAGACACTGTCACGGGACCCGAGATGCGGAGGGTCCGGCTGAGCGATGGCAATCGCGGGGGAGTTTTGGGGATGCCCGGAGTTCTCGCGGCGACCTCCTTCCCCAACCGCACCAGCCCGGTCAAGCGCGGCGTGTGGGTACTGGAGCAGGTGCTCGGAGACCATGTGCCGTCCGCCCCTCCAAACGTTCCGGCGCTGGACGAACAGGACCAGGGGACGGTCACGAACCTGTCCCTGCGTGAGCGCACCGAGCTACACCGCACGAACACCGTCTGCGCCAACTGTCATGAATTACTCGACCCGATTGGATTCGGCCTGGAGAACTTCGACGCCATCGGCCGATGGCGCGACCGGGACGACAATGGCGAGGCGATTGATGCAGCGGGCGAGCTTCCGGGTGGAGAACGTTTCTCGGGCCCCCAAGACCTGAAAGCCATCATCGCCGGACGAAGCGATGATTTAGCCCGCAACCTAGTGGAGAAGCTGCTAGCCTACGCCTTGGGCCGAAGGCTGGAAGGCTACGACGAAATCGTGGTGGACGATTTGATGCAGGAAGTCGCCGGCGACGGCTACCGCATGCAGACGCTCGTCAACGCGGTCGTCAGCAGTTATCCCTTTACGCATCGTCGAATCGAAGAAGAGAGGAGTTCCAATGAGAAAAAGCGCGCTGATTGACCGACGAGCCTGCCTGAAGGGGTTGGGCGTCTCACTTGCCCTGCCACTCATGGACTCGATGGGTTGGGCCGACACCGCGAAGGGCCGGGCGTACAAACCGCCGGTGCGCCTTGGATTCATGTACATGCCTCATGGGGTGATCATGGATCAGTTCTGGCCTGCGGATGCGGAGAGCTTTCTTTCGTCCCCGCCGCCCGCGTTTGAATCGCTGCGTCCGGTTCTCGATCAATGTCTGACGATGAAGGGGATTTCCGGCGTCCCCATCGCTCCCTTTAACGGGGCGCCGCACGCACTCGAGCTATCCACTTGGCTCACTGCGACATTGCCGGCTGCCGACAAGCGCAACGAGATCCACATCGCAATCTCTGCGGACCAGATTGCCGCCAACCACGTGGGAGCCTTCACCACGCTGCCGTCGTTAGAACTGGCCACGATGCCTCAGAACTGGAAGGAAAACCAGGAGGGGCTCAACGAAGGGTACTATTCGCACTGCAGCTTTCGTTCCCCGACCCAGGTGGCCCCTGCCGAGATCAATCCACGGAACGTGTTCAATCGCCTGTTCCGCGAACCGGAGCAGCACGGCGATGGGCGCGAGTCGACGCGAGTGAACGCTCTGGATCGAAGCCTATTGGACATCGTGCTGGGTGGCGCGAGGGATTTGCGGCGTACCTTGCCTGGATCCGACCAGCGGAAACTGGACGAATACTTGGACAGCGTTCGCTCCGTCGAACGACGCATCGCCGCCATCGAGTACCGCCAGAAAGAGGCGGCACTGGAAAAGGCCGGCGTCCGCGCGAGCAAACGTCACGCCACCGATTCGCCGCCGATCGAGATCAAGGTCCCGGAGGGAGACAAGCGGAGCGAGTACATGCAGGTGATGTGCGACCTGAACGTGCTGGCGTTCCAAACCGACACGACTCGCGTCTCCACCTACATTGGATCGAGACCGAACGGCGCCTCTTACCCGGAACTTGGGTTTAGCGATCAGCATCACTCGCAAACCCATCACCAGAACGATCCGGAAATGGTTGCCAAGGTCGCCAAGATCACGGAGTTCAATATCGCCCAGTTCGCTTACATGGTGAAGAAGATGCACGGCCTCCGTGAAGCCGAGGGGAGCTTACTCGACAACTGCATCATGATGTGGGGGTCCGGCCTTGAAGATGGGAACGAGCATACGCGCGAGAACCTCCCCTTCGTGGTCGCCGGCAGCGGAGGCGGTTCCATCAAGACGGGACGCTTCCTAGCCAATACCAAGGGAAATCAGGGAGATCTGCTGACCACGTTGCTCGCTTGCGCCGGCATTCCGCTGGACCGTCCCGTTGGGATCGCGACGAAGCAGTTTGAGGAGATCAAGGCCTGAAGATCTCAAAGACGCCGTTAGGTGAATGCCGGCACGGCACTTAGTCGACGGCGGTTCTTTCGCAACGCCTTGGCGGGGGTTTGCTGAGCACGAAGTCGAAACGCTTGTAGGGGATTGATTCCGCCAGATCTACGCTGCGGCGTCACGTATTACCCATGCGGCTTGCTGAGGCTTTCGATCAACTCCTCCAAATCCAGCGCTTGCACTAAGGTTTGCTGCACCAAGTTCCGTTTCGATGCGATGCTGACCACCCGTGGCGGCCCCTTCTGGCCTTGGCGGGGGTACAGCAGCTCGACCTGTTGGATCCCGCCCAGTTGCTGCTTGAGCTCCTCCATGCTCAGGCCTAGCCAGACCTTGGCGGCGCGCTGCCACACGTGCTGCAGCAGCGACACGCCCAGCATGCAGGTGAAGGCATGCACCCGGATCTTGTCGTCGGTCCAATGGTGCATCGGCCCCCAGCCCAGCCAATCACCGCCCTTCAAGCCCCGGAAGCTAGCTTCTCGATCGTTCCTGGCAGGCCCATGGCACTGGGCATTAACTCCTTGGCCCTCGAGCGGAGGACAGGGTAGAGAGCATAGTTTCGGGGGCGGACTCGGAATCGGGGTCGGAAAACAGCTGCTCTTGGTCGGCCGCTGACGATCATCGGCAGCTACCCTGTAGAATCTCTGGTGGTGACCGGACGTGCCTGGGTGATGACCTTGGCTCGGCCGAGGGCAGCGTTTGGATCGGCAAATACGGTTGCTTCGTGCTCGCTGCAGCGATCGCCCGGAATTGGAAGGTCTTCATGAACACCGCATACGCAGTGCTTGCTCGTTCTGCACTTCTTGTCACATTGATCGTGACGTCAGCGACGGCGCAGGGAAAGCCAAACTTCATATTCATCCTGAGCGACGATCACGGCTGGACCCAACTCTCCTTCGCAATGGATCGAGAGGTTTCTGGTTCCGCTTCGTCGTATCTTGAAACGCCGAACATGGCGCGGTTGGCTCAGCGGGGAATGCGCTTTGTGAGCGGCTACTCGCCGGCACCGCTGTGCACCCCAACCCGCCGAAGCATTTTTTGTGGCATGACTCCGGCGCGACAGCGGGGAACGGAGTTCAAGTCGGAATTCGACTGGACAGGACGCTTGACCCTTCCGAAAGCGCTCAAACAAGCCGACCCGAACTATCGCTCGGCACATTTCGGGAAATTCGGTAACGATATGGGAGCCAGCCCAGACGATGTCGGATTCGATGAGAGCGACGGCTGGACGACAAATGCTACCGGGGGCATGGGAGCCTCCCTGCAAGAACGCGGCGAAAGCGTGGTCAAGGCCGACCCGAAGTTGGTATTTGCCATTACGGACCGGGCAATTGATTTCATTGAGCGGCATTCCGGGACTCATGGGTTCTATGTGCAGGTCAGTCACTACGCTACGCACCTGCAGGTGCAGACCCGCCAGTCCTCGCTGGACATGTTTGAGGCAAAGGGCCCTCCGGATCGCGCGGTCACCCACGCGTTCGCTGGAATGCTCTTCGACTTGGATCAATCAGTAGGCCTGTTGCTCGATGCCGTGGACCGGCTTGGCCTGACGGACAACACCTACATAATCTTCATGGCGGACAACGGTGGGCGCGGGACCATCCCCGGCGCACAGCGGTCGTTGTCACCGCCGAACCGGCCACTCAACGGAGCGAAGCATACGCTCTACGAGGGCGGGATCCGCGTTCCGTTCTTGGTCGCTGGCCCCGGGGTGGAGCCGAACTCGGTCTCGCAGGTCCCAGTCACGGGATACGACCTGCTTCCGACCCTGTATGACCTTGCCGGTGGCGAAGCTCCGCTGCCGGATGAGATCGATGGCGGTAGCTTTCGAACGGTGATCGAGAATGGGGGGATGGGGGAAGTCCGGCGTGGATTCGAAGGTCTCGTATTCCACCGTCCGTTGCGCCGGAATGCTCCTTCCTCCGCTATCCGAGTCGGAGATTACAAGCTCCTGCTGAATTATGAAACCGCAACGCGCCCCCGACAAAGCCTGCTATTTGATTTGGCACGGGATGTTGGCGAGCAGCGCGACGTTAGTACGGAAATGCCGGGTAAGGCCGAGGAATTGGAGGCATTGCTGGTCGGGTACCTGAAATCGGTAGGCGCCGAAACCCCTGCCAGATAGCGCCTTGGCAGTTGTCCCGTAGCCTGATGGCCATAGGCTGCCTCCTGGGGCGGATCCTCAACCTCGTCCAGTGTGCCCCATGCTTTGGGCTAACGGGGGCGTTCGGTGATTGATAGACTCGGTGCTTGCGCGCTAAGACACGGGTGCTCCTGGCAGTCGTAATCGTTTCCAATGCCCTCGGGAACGTCTCGCTGGGCTATGGAATGCGAGAGATCGGGGATATCAGTTCGTACTCTCCGGTCGATCTGGTCAGCTCGGGCATTGCGGGCCTTGCCAATCCGTGGGTCCTCACAGGTGTGTTGTTGCTATGCCTGTTCTTTGCGGCTCACACACTGTTGCTTAGCTGGGCCGACCTCAGTTACGTCCTTTTGGTGACCTCGCTCGGCTACGTAGTGGTCGCGATCATGAGCGCGGCGATCCTCGACGAGGCGATTACGCCGGCCCGCTGGGTGGGAACGCTGCTCATCGCTCTTGGCGTCGGAGTTGTCGGTTCGACTCCCGTGTCCACTCTCAGGGGTGGAGAATGACAGCGTTCCTGCTCGGACTTGTCATTGGCGGCAGCGTTCTGGGAGACCTGTTGAAGGCCCATGGCATGCGTCGCCAGGGTGCGCCCGGCTCGTTTGGCGGCCCGGAGTTGCTGCGGTTTGGCGCCGCCACGTTTAGAAATCTCTGGTTCTTGTTGTCTTTGGTGGCCTATGCCATTTCATTCTTTGGGTTTATGGCTTTGGTCTCGATCGAGGACGTGAGTTTTGCCGTGCCTGCGACGGCGCTCGGCTACGCCTTGGAGACCCTGCTTTCTCGGACAGTCTTGGGCGAGGTTGTGAGCGGGAGGAGGTGGGTTGGCGCTTTCCTGGTGATTGCCGGGGTTTGTCTGATCGTCTGAGACGACCAGTTGGTGCCCGGCCCCGTCGTGAGTCACCATCTCGGGAGCGGGACGCTTCAAGGCTCCTGGACGATGGCACGGCACTTCGCTCGGACCTTCCCCGTCGGAGCGCGGGGCCTTTGTCTCCTGCACCGCGCTCGGGGCGTCCGGTAGGTCGGCGCTTTCGAAAAAGAGTTCTTCTGGGTGGGCCTGCGGTGTCGGCCAATCCAGCTGGGACTGGCGGAGGGTTGAGCAACTGCTGAACCTCTTTCGGCTTCAATTCCTTAACCTGGCGTGGCTCGAGACCGCGTAATGAAAGGTTTCCAATCCGGACGCGACGGATCTTTTCGACTAGGAATCCGATGCGCTCGAACATCCGGTGGATCTGTCGGTTCCGACCCGTCACGAGCGTCACCTCGTACCACGGGTTGTCCCTGTCGCGCAGCAGCCGGATGGACTCGGCCCTGGCAGGCCGGCCGTCGATCTTGATGCCGGAGCGCAATTTGTCGATGGCTTCACTGGACGGCCGCCCACTGACCTTGACCTCATAGACCTTGATGATGTTGTTCTTGGCGCTTGTGACTCGGTTCGCGAAATCCCCGTCGTCAGTCAGGATCAGCAGGCCCTCAGTGTTGTAGTCCAGGCGACCCACGGGGAAGATGCCCCTCGATGCCTCCTTGCCAAGCAGGTCCATGACGGTGGGTCGACCTTCTGGGTCGTGAGTGCTTGTGATACAGCCCTTGGGCTTGTTCAACGCCAGGTATCGCCGAACCCCGGGGCTCTGCAAAGCCTTGCCATCAACACAAACCGTGTCGTGAACCGGGTCTGCTTGGGACCCGAGTTCTCGGACTGCCCGACCGTTGACAGTAACCCGACCGGAGGTGATCAGCTCTTCTGCCTTGCGGCGGGATGTGATTCCGGCGCGCGCGATGATCTTCTGTAGGCGTTCAGGCATTGGAAAACGGTTTCGTTTGGGCAGCAGGGCGGGCGTAGAGGCCTGTCAGGTCGATTCAGTCGGGCGGCTCGGTGTCGAGGATGGCCGCGTTCTCGTCTCCCGAACTGTCGCCAGCTTGCTCGTCGTCGGGTTTCTGGACAACCTGGAGATCCTCGTCGAGCGCGGCGAGACTGAGCTCTTCCATTTCCTTGAGGGTTGGCAACTCGCCCAAGTCGTTCAACCCGAAGTGAACGAGAAAATCATTCGTCGTCTTGTACTGCATCGGTCGCCCGATGACCTTTTTCCGGCCAGCTGTGGTAACCAGCTTGTGGCGAAGCAGGGTGTGGATCACGCTGGATGCGTGGGCTACCCCCCGAATCGATTGGATTTCCGGAATTGTCACGGGCTGCCTGTATGCCACCACTGCGAGCGTTTCCAGCGCAGCCAGAGACAGCTTCAGGCGGGGTTGCTGGGACTTCGATAGAGCCTTGACAGCTTCATGGTGCTGTGGCTTTGTGAACATCCGGTAGCCGCCCCCAACCGCTCGGATCTCCACACCCCTTGCCTCGGAAGCGTAGGACTTGCAAAGCGAATCGATGTCCGACCGCACATCTTCGATGGGAATGCCGAGGGCTGTAGCCAATTGTTCGACAGTGGGCGGGTCCTCGGCCGCGAAGATCACAGCCTCCAGGATCCCCATTCGTTGCTCCGGGGAGACGTCTGGCTCGACGATTCGGACTTGCTCCGATTTCTCGGCCAGGTCGGGGAAGGTGACGACAGAATCGCTCACTGAGAATACTCCAGATCGGAATCGGATTCCGGGAGAAGGTCTCCGTGCTGGAAAGCCTCGTCAAACATTGTGTGCCTTTCGATGAGGATCTCGCCGAACAGCTCGTGCTGCCGTAGGGCTACCGCTTGGGCCTTGACCATCTCAAGCAGTGCCAGGAAAGTCGCGATGACTGCGCCGGCCGACCGCTGCCTCAGCAGGACTTGGCGAACCTGCACGGGGCCCTCTTCGCTGAGTAGTAAGTTCTTCAGGTAACGGATTCGATTTCCGACCGTAACTGTTTCTTGACTAAGCTCGACGACTGGCTGGCTTTCCAAGCGTTCCAGGACGTCGCCGAAAGTCTTCACCAGGTCGAACAAGCTGACCTGCAGCTCCGCTGGGTCGGACTTGTCACCTTCCAGCGACTGCTGCACGCCCGCAGTCCAGACGTTTTCCTCCACGATTCGCTTCTCCTTGAGCATCTGGGCGGCCTGAAGGAACTTCTCGCGCTCAAGAAGACGCTGGACAAGATCCTCTCGGGGATCTTCTGCGCTCTCTGCTTCCGCGACGGTTGGTGTGACTGGCAAGAGCATCTTCGACTTGATGTGAATCAGAGTGGAGGCCATCAACACGAACTCCGAACTCAACTCGAAGTTGAGCGATTCCGCGCGCCTGACAGACGCCAGGTATTGTTCCGTGATGCGGGCGATGGGAATGTCCAGGATGTCGAGCCGTTGCTTCTTCACCAGGTCGAGAAGGGCATCCAGCGGGCCTTCGTATTGCTCTAGGCGGACCTGGAACGAGTCCGCTGTTTCTTCATGCGACTCTGGCTCGTCTCCCGAGGTCGCTTGGGGCTCCCGTGCTGGCCTTGCTGAATTCGATGGCATCGCCAAATCACCTGCCAAGCACCAGGACAATCGGCTGCCGTCCGCACAGCCGTCAGCATTGACCGACCCGTAGCACCACTGTAGCATCAGCCTCGCATGGGCTTTCCTGTCCAAGGGTTGGGGTAACGCCAGGACGAGGATGTTCAGCAATGGTTGACGAGCATTCCCGCGCCGCCTGCGAGGGAGGTGGATTTGTGACACCCGTTCGCGATTTGTTTCAAAGCCGGCCTCGTTTCTTCAGGGATCTCAAGAGCGTGCCCATCCGGCACATGCCGCAAGACTTTGAACCGCTTCAAGAGGTCCGCATTCCTGGCCGATTGACTGATTCCGGCAATAGCTACGCGGTAGTCCCAAGACGCTTGATTGCGACCGCCGGGTCCCGCATTCAGGCATGGGAGGACGCGAATAACACGGCGCGATCAAACGCGCGGCAACGTCCAGGGGCTTCGGTACTCGCGGCCGAGAAGTTGATTCGCTTGTTCATCCGATCCAAATCTCTCGGAAACCGCGTCGAACTGTAGCTTGCGGTCAGTGCGCCACGCGATATTTCCAAGATGGATCAGTCCTGACGCGCAATGGCCGATCTCGATGTCGCAGGCAGGGTGCCTGCCATTCCTGATCGCGGCCAACATGTCACGCTTGTGCCGGGCGTCGTCATCGTCCTTGGTGCTCGACCCGGAGGCGACGATCTTGTTGCGCTCGTCGAATGCCCGCCAGCTACCGTTCCCGATCACCACGTAGCCATTCTCCCCGTACACGGCAGAGCCCTCAGCCTCCCCATCCATGGGTGTCGGCTGCCAGTTGCGCATCTCGTACATCAGTGTCGCGCCCGGGTAATCCCACGTGACAATGAGCGTGTCGGGCCATTGCTGCGCATCGTCGAAAAAGAACTTGCCTCCTGCCGACGAGACCGCTGACGGCCAGTCGGGCAGCTTCTTGCCCATCGCCTCGAATCCGGCTGCGAGACCCCGCCGGGCGTAGTCGACACGATGGACGCCGTCGTTACCCAGATCACCGGTTCCGTAGTCGAAGAACCAGCGCCAACTCCCGTGGAAACGGCTTTTGTTGAACGGGCGTTTCGGCGCGGGACCCAGCCACATGTCGTAGTCGACACCCTCTGGCACGGCCTCGTCGGAAGGGTACCCGATTCCTTTTTGCTTCGCGCTTTCCCATCCCTTGGCGAAGGCGACTTTTCCCAACGCTCCGGTCCGGATGTATTCGCAGGCCTCTTCGTAGTTTCGACCGCTTCGCGACTGGATTCCGACCTGCACGACTCGGCTATACTTGCGAGCCGCTTGCAGCATCGCGCGGCCTTCGGCAATGTTGTGGCCCGCTGGCTTCTCGACATACACGTGCTTGCCCGCCTGGCATGCCAGGATCGTCGGTATCGCGTGCCAGTGAGTTGGAGTGCCCATCACGACTGCGTCGATGTCGGGATCCTCCAGAAGGCGTCGGAAATCAGTCTCCACGCCCGGAGCGTGTCCTTGTCTTTCGCCGACGGAGGCAACCGCCTGGTCGAACAATCGGTGGTCCACATCGCAGATTGTCTTGACCCGCACCTCGGGCATTTCGGCGAACCCATGGAGCAGTTGTCGGCCCCGGCCGCGAAAGCCCATCATCGCCACAGTGAAGCGCTCGTTGACACTCGCCCCGCTCAAGAAGGCGGGCGCCGACGAACCTGCAGCGGCCAGCATGAAGGTGCGTCGTGTCGTCATGATCGAGATTCCCGCTGCCACATTAGCGCGAACTCCCGACCCAAGTCGAGGCCTGATGAGAAAGCGACGATCCTATTGTCTCAGGGGGCCAGTCACGTCCCACCACTCTCCACCGCTGGTTGTCTTGAGCACGCCGCCCTCACCTCCGTAGTAGAGGGTTGGCGGACTCGTCTTCGCATCGAAGACCAAGGTCCACGTTCTGTTGGACCATTGCAGGCCAGCCGGCTGAAATCTGCGGCCGCCGTCGATGCTGCGAAAGACGCCCTTCGTCGTGCCTGCGTACACGTGACTCGGCTCAGTTGGATCGACTGCAAGTGCAAGGATTTCTCCGGCAAGCGGCACTTGCCCCAATGCCCAGCTCCGGCCCCCGTCCGTGGACTTGAACACCCCGGCCGGGCTAGTCGCTGCGTACAGGACGCTGGGATTCGACGGATCGATCGCGATCGCTCGCACATCGATGTCGTACAGGCCCTCCGGATCCACTGACCAGGATTGTCCCCCGTCCACGGACTTGTACACTCCGTGCCAGGTGCCGGCGTATAGGATCTCCGGCTTGCTGGGGTTTGCGACCAGACACCGCACGGTCTTGTCGATCAAACCCCGGTTCGCCTCATCCCATGTCTTACCGCCATCCGCAGTCTTGAAGACGCCTCCTCCGTCCGTGCCTGCGTAGACGACCTGACTATTGCTCGGATCGATTATCAATCCTCGGATTCTCCCATTGGTGACTCCGGAACTGGCCCGCGTCCAGGAGATAGCCCCATCCGTCGACTTGTACACTCCCATTTCGTAGGTGCCGGCGTAGACCACATCGGGATTCGAGCGGTCCAGTACGATGGCGCGCGGAGACAGCGCCTCGAGACCGGTGGAGGGCCAGTTGTCCTTGCCTCCCGAACTTGTCTTGCAGAGACCCTTGGCAGCACCGACGAAGACGATCAGGGGATCCGTAGGGTGCAACGCGATCGCCTGCGTCTCTCCACCTCCGGGCGAGCCCATCTGAGCCAGTCCACCCGCTTGCGGGCAAACAATGGCGAGGATGACTAGCAGCGCTCTCATCTAACGATCGTTCCGGCTATCCCACGGGAAAGCGTACCGAGGCGATGACGCGAATCGCTCGAGCCCGATCACCAGGGTAATTCCCGCGCCAGGCTCGAGAGCGATCTCGAAATACGTTCCGTCCACCCGCCTGATGCGGCGTTCGGATGCGCCGGCGTCCGGCGGATTGGAGCCCGGAGTCCATTCGGGGACTGCCGCTTGGTGCGACACATCCCTGATGCGATGCTCGCCATACGCTCCTCCTTGGACGATGAGTCTCCGCCTCTCGAACAGGTTGGTGTTGACGAACTCGACCGTGACCGAATCCGCTGCGATCTCCGTGACCAGCGCAGCGACACCTTGCGGCAGTCCGGCTTGGCGCCTTTCGAGGTCGAAGTACCGGAGGTACGAATGCAGCATCTCGCCGCGCTTGTGCACGGGAAGTCCAGCGATCGTGAGTCGAACCAGGTTGTCTGTGGGTATGGGATCCAGCGCCAGCCAGTGTGCGTCGTACCAGGTTTCCGGGTCACCGTGCTCGTTGAGGATCCGCGCAAGCTTGCGATGAACGAACTGCAGGTCCCGGCGGAACGCCTCAACAGGAAACTGCGGGTTTGCCCCTCGAACGAAGTAGGCCCATCCGAGGTCCGGGTCTCTCACTCCGCCGCGTATCTTTTCCAGTTCCCCTAATCGCTCCACGTGCTCCCAGTCTTGCGCGGACTGCGACATATGCCAGAGGTGCACGTACGGATACGGCGACTCCCGAGTGAAGTGGTGCCATTTGCGAGAGCTGTCATACCGAATGGGCACTATCGAGACTCCGTCGCGAATCTCACCTCGCGCAAGCATCACCTGTGCTTGGCTCCTCGGCAGGTCCAGCCAGTGGTCCTCTCCGGTCACCAGAAGAGCCACCTTGGCAGCGGTCAGCGTTGCCAAAACGATGTCTGTGCCGCCCCGAGGCCACTTCCAGCCGTAGTATCCGCCCCACCAGTGGCCCCCGTTATGCTCCCCGATTCTCCCGCTCAGACCGACGTTGTCAGGAGTGATCCCTCCGTTCTGTCTCGTGAGGTCGGTCCACTTGCCCAGGTAGTCGACAATCCACTGCCGGTACTTCTCATCTCCCGTGTATAGGAACGCATTCGCGATCAACGGCGCGGCGGTGAGGTTGATCGGCACGTCTCCCCTGGCCATCCGTTCGCTCATGGCCTGCACGATCCGCGCGAACTGGTCGTCGTTCGGATGATCGTTGATCCACCCGCTGGGCGAGCTCACTCCCGGGATATCGTCGAATGGTAGGTGGTAGTAGGCGAGGTTCGCGTTCGTCGGAATCCAGTCGCGCTTCGTCCATTGCATTTTCGGTCCGCGGCTGCCCGTCATCGAGGCCCGCATTAGCCTTCGTTCAGGGTCATAGTTGGGGGCTTCAGGATCCTCGCCGGTATACATTGCTGCGAATCGAATCGACCGGTCCCGGAACGCCTTGTCATGCGGATCCGCCATTCCCATGGGGTAGAACGAGACGTAGCCCTCCCCGTGGTGCATCCAGTCCCAGTTGCTGTCGAATTCGCGATAGATCTGGCCGTACCGCGTGAACTGGCGTGTGATGCCCTCCCAGACTCTGCGGTGGAGGGTGTCCAGGTCTTTCGAGCCCCCAAGCACGTGGTGAAGCGAGAAGCCGCGGAATCCCTCGTAGGCATCGTCGGAGGAGTTCATTCCGCCCTCGTAGCGCTCTTTCCATCGCAATGTCGCGTCAGGTAGCGTGTAGGTCCTGTAGAACTCGACCCCGGCACGGTCCAGGGTTTCGATCAGGTGACGTTGCAGCACGGCCCATGCCGGAGCTGCGCGCGGAATCTCCGCGACGATCACAGGAACCCCGGGAAGGGGATTGCCTCGGCTATCGACTGCAATGGCTCGCGGCGCGAGTGCTCCAAGGGCGATTGCCAAGGCAGTCGGTACAAGAACGCATCGCCGACTTGCCATGAGGGAATTTGTCCGCCACGCTACCACGTTTGCGCGGCGCGTTGCCTAGCCTTCCCCGGGGCGTTCGCGAAGGGGCCCGCTAGCCGGACGCACCCTCTTGGAACATGGCACGTTCTAGCGGCCATCCATGACGACCTCGAGTTCCCATGAACGTAGTGCCCGGGAGAGCTCTTCGAGGATCTCTGGGCGCTCAACCGCCAAGTCAACAGACTCCCCAATATCACGTTCCAAATCATATAGCTCCAGCGATTTGTTTGCGTTTCGCACGAGCTTCCATTGGTTCCGCCTAACGGCTGCCTTCGTGCGCATCCTCCAGAAGAGCGTGCGCGGGGCTGGATCGCGGCCCTCCAGCAGGAGCGGTGCCAAGCTGGCGCCGTCATGGGCGGGTACGTTCGTGTCGACCTCGGCAAGTTCCGCAAGGGTCGGGAAGAGGTCGAAACTGGCGCCGAGTGCGTCGGTCACTCCGGGCTGGATTCGGCCAGGCCACCACGCAATCGCCGGCACACGATGGCCGCCCTCGTAGATGTCGCCCTTCTGTCCGCGGAGCGGGCCGTTCTCGGAAATGTTGTGGTATCCGCCTTGGTATGTGAGGTAGCCGCCATTATCCGAAGTGAAAACCACGAACGTGTTGCTCTCAAGTCCGTGCTCCCGGACGGCTCCCAGGATCGCACCCACGCTGCCGTCCACGGCCTCAACCATTTCGTTCACCTTGGCAGAAACGTCCGTTCCGTCCAGCTGGCCGAGCTTTGTGAGGTTGTGGTAGTCTCCGCCTTCCACGCGATAGCCCGGGTCGTCAGGCCCCTGCCAGGGGAAGTGGATTGCGAGGTGCGCCACGTACAGGAAGAACGGCTTGTCCCGATGCCGGTTGATGAATTCCACGCTGTGTCGGGTGATCAGGTCGACGCTGTAGCCGCGTTCCATGTCGAGCTGCGAGTTGTGCCACCAGTCCGGGCGGCCCGACCGATCGATGTGGGAGTGATGGTCGCCGCCACCGCTACCCAGGCCTCGAAAATCATCGAATCCCTGGTTTGTTGGCATGAACGGCGGGTGATAGCCGAGATGCCATTTGCCATACATGCCCGTCGCATAGCCTTCGTTCCGCAGGACCTCGGCAATCGTGACCGCGTCCAGCGGGAGGCCGGTGTCGTAATCGTCGACGCCCGAGATGGCGCTCTCAAACTGCTCGCCGAAACGTTGGGGATACCGTCCCGTCAGCAGAGCCGCCCGTGTCGGTGTGCACATCGGGCCGTTTGAGTGGAAGTCTGTGAAGCGCAGGCCCTCGGCAGCCATCCTGTCGATATGGGGGGTGCGATTGCGCTCGCTGCCATAGACGCCGACATCGGCGTAGCCCAGGTCATCGATCATGATCACGACAAAGTTGGGCGGTTGCTCCGCGGGTCGCCCGCAAGCCATTGAAGCGAGCACCACGAGGAAGCCGAGGATCCTTGACGTCGTCATCGAGCGCAGTGTAGTCCAATACGGTGGCTTGGGACAGGGCGGAAAGCGTTCGTCGTGGGAAAACCGCTATCCGGTCGCCATCGAAGGGCGACTCATGGAGTCGAATTTCCCGCGGCGATTTCGGGTTCTAGGCCCATCGCTGAAGTCCGGTATACTCTCGCCAACTGAATCACACCGCGCCACCAGACCGCGGCGTGCTGATCCCCATGGAGACCCGAACCGAGCCCACCCCGCAGGAAGCGCCACCGCCGGACCGCCTCTATCGAATCGCGCAAACGATCGGGGCGTGGATACCGGATGCAATGACGACCGCCATCCTCCTGATGATGGTACTCGCCGTCGCGGCCATGGCGATAGGCAATTCGGTCCTCGAGGTGATGGACGCCTACTACGTCGGGCTGTGGATGCTCCTCCCGTTCACGATGCAGATGACACTGATCCTCGTTCTGGGTTCGGCCCTGGCATCGACGAGATTCTTTCGCCGAATGGTGCTGACTCTGTCCCACCTGCCGCGAAGCGAGGGCCAGACGATCGCGCTTTCGATGGCTACCACCTGCTGTCTCGCGTACTGCTTCTGGGGACTGAGTCTTGCCTTGGCACCCCTGGTCGCAGTGAGCTATGCGCGCCAGTCGGAGAGGAAGGGATTTCCTGTCGACTTTCCGTTTCTGCTCTCTGCGAACGCCGCCGCGGGAGCAATCTGGCAGTTCGGGTTCTCGGCCAGCGCACCACTAATGATGAACACGCCGGGCCACTTCCTCGAGGCTGAGACCGGCTTGATGCCGCTGTCCACGACCATCTGGGCACCGGCGACCCTGATGTTTCTGGGGATCTACCTGAGCTGCGTTTTCGTCACAGCGCGTGTGCTAATGCCCAAGAAACCGCGTCCGATCTCCATGTTTCCCGAGTCGTGCGAGCTGGCAGAGGCTACGCTGAGCGCCGCGGCTGAGCCAGAAGAAAAGCCGGAACGCTCGGACCGCTTTGCCGAGCGGCTCGAAGCCTCGCGCTGGCCCTGCACAGTCCTCACGCTGGTGCTCATTTGCTGGCTCGTTTACCACGTTGTCATCAAGGGAGGAGGGTTGCAGTTGAACTCCCTGATCACGATCCTGCTCACCTTGGGGCTGCTTCTGCACGGCAGCGTGCTGAATTTCACGAAATCACTTCCCAGGGCGGTCGTCACGGCATGGCCGGTGATCGTGCTGTACCACCTGTACGCGGGGGTTGCAGGGTTGTTGCAACACACATCCCTCGGGGACGACATCGCCTTGTACTTCGCGTCGATCTCGACGGAGCATTCATTCCCGCTCCTCACACTGTTTGCTGCCGCGGTGGTTTCGGTGTTCGTGCCGTCCAGCGGCGGCCAGTGGGTGATTCAGGGGTTCATCACCACGCAGGCTTCTGTGCAGGTTGGGGTGACTGCGCAGAGAGGGTTGCTGGCGCTGAGTGTGGGCGACCACGTTGGCAATCTCGTTTCGCCGTTCTGGGCGGTCATCGCGGCCGGAATCGCAAGGATGGACTTCCGAACCTACATTGGCTACAACTACGTTTGGGTCTTGTACTGGGTCGGACTTGGTGCGCTCTGCTTCACGTTCCTGCCGGCTTGAGCCGGGTGCCACTTGTATGTGGTAGGCTTCGCAGGTATGGCGGATTCCAAGCCTGACAAGCTTTCTCGCAGGGGGTTTCTTGCCGGAACATCGACAGCCGCGGCTGGCGCTTCGGCGGGGTTGGCCGGATGTGCGACTGCACCCCCCGCTGAGTTGTCGGGCGGGGAGTGGGAGCGGCCTCCCAACCAGCGAGGCAGGGGTAACCGCCAGAACCTGATCTTCCTCAACACCGACACGTTCCGTGCTGACAACCTCCAGGCGTATGGGGGCAACGGTCTCGTCAAGTGCCCGGAGCTGGACAGGTTCGCCGAGGACTGCGTGATCTTCGACGACTGCTATCCGGAAGGGATGCCGACCATTCCGATCCGGCGCGTGTTGATGACGGGTCGGCGGATCGTGCCATACCACTATTTCCACCAGCACGAACCGGTCCAGACTCCGGGCTGGCACGAGTTGTACTACGAAGACCAGACAATGTCGGAGACGCTGCTCGAGGCCGGCTACAACACCGCTCTGATCGCCGACATACCTCATCTGCAGAGGCCAAGCAAGAACTTCCATCGGGGCTACCGGTACTACGAGTGGTCGCGTGGCCATGAGGTCGACTACTACGAACAGGCACCCGCGGACCTGCAGGACATCGTTCCGGAGCATTATCCCAAGGAGTTTTGGGATCGCTGGGTGGAAATGAATCCGGGGCGCCCGGACTTCATGCGGCAGTTCTTGGCCAATCGCAACCGATACGAGCAAGAGTGTGAAGCGGTCATCGAACTCACCGCGAAGAACGTGATCAATTGGCTGCGTCGGAACCACGACAAGCAGCCGTTCTTCCTGCATTTGGAAGCGTTCGATCCGCATGAGCCGTGGGATCCCCCCAAGCGCTTCTTGGACGAGTACATGCCGGACGCCACAGGGCCGAAATGGTGGGAACCGCCATATGCGGACATTGAGGTGCCACAGTCCGGCATCGATCGTCTGCGGGCGAACTACGCCGGAGAGTCGATGTGCGTTGACTATTGGATCGGCGAAATCCTCGCCACGATCGAAGAGCTGGGCCTGTACGACAACTCGGTAGTGGTCTTCTTCTCCGACCACGGCACGTTGCTCGGTGAGCAAGGTGTCTTCCTCAAGGGACCCACCCGCATCCGACGTCAAGTCACCCACAACCCGTTCCTAGTGCGGCTGCCCGGAAAGGAGAAGGCCGGCACACGGGCTTCTGGGTTCATCCACCATCCCGACGTGCTGCCGACGCTGTTCAATCTGCTGGAACTGGATCCACCGCCCCGCGCAACCGGAAAGAACCTCTGGGGTCTCGCCAGCGGCGAGGCAAGCCCTCACGACGGGCTCGTGCAGGTTTACGGCTGGATCGGGGCTATTCGCACGAAGGATTGGCAGCTGTCCAAGGTCGTCGATCGCGAGCGACTTGGATATGACTACGAAACGCAGCTATACAGCCTTGCGGGCGATCCCGACGAACTCACGAACGTCGCGGCTCAGCATCCCGAGGTCGTCGCAGATCTGGGTGCGCGGATAGACAGCTATCTTGCGTCCGGAACGGAAATCACCAAGGGCCACTTCCACGCGAAGGAAGACTACAGTCCGTAATGGGCAGCAAGGCCTCAGAACAACCGAAAGGAATCGAAATCATGCAACGGAGCACCGCAAGCGACTACCACCCGGAGGTAGTGCGCCTGTTCGATGCCTATGTCCACGGAGGGCTCAGCCGGCGGGACTTCATTGACCGCGCGGGGCCATTCACTGCTGGAGCCGGCGGAGCGGCCGTGCTGGCCAGCCTGAGCCCGAACTACGCGCTTGCACAGCAGGTTGCCGAAGATGACTCTCGCATTCGCACTGAACGGGTCACCTATGATTCGCCCCAAGGGCACGGTGCCATCAAGGCCTACTTGGTCCGGCCGTCTGCGGCGCAGGGCAAGCTCCCGGGCGTTGTAGTGGTGCACGAGAACCGTGGCCTGAACCCGTACATCGAGGACGTGGCCCGACGCTTGGGGACGGCCGGCTACCTGGCTCTGGCTCCTGACGGCCTCACTCCGAAGGGTGGATATCCCGGCAACGACAACGATGGCCGGCGGCTGCAGGCCGAACTGGATCGCGACAAGCTCGTCGAGGACTTCGCGGCTGCGGTCGAGCACTTGCAGGGACATGCCGAATGCACGGGCAAGGTCGGTGTAGTCGGATTCTGTTTCGGCGGATTCGTGGTCAACGTGCTGGCGGTGCGCATCTCGGATCTCGCCGCCGGCGTCTCGTTCTATGGCAGGCAACCTGCGGAGCAGGCAGTTGCACGCATCGCGGCCCCGATGCTGCTGCACTATGCCGAACTCGACACGCGAATCAATGAGGGCTGGCCAGCCTACGAAAGCGCCTTGAAAGCGAATGGCAAGACATATGAGGCGCATATGTATGCAGGTGCCAATCACGGTTTCCACAATGACTCCACTCCCAGGTACGATGCGGATGCCGCCGGCCTGGCTTGGAAGAGATCGCTCGACTTCTTCGCCGCTCATTTGAAGTGAAGGTTTTCTTGCTCAACGCTCCGTCCCAGTGACCGCCCGTAGCTGGCACTGCATCGATAGAGTTTGGGCGCAAGTGCCGGGCGCTGCGGGCGGCCGGGCAGACTCCAGCGCACGGGGCCGAACGGGGGGCAGATTGACCGGGAATTGCTAAACTTCCAGCAGGCCATTCATGCAAGAACAGGCGTGTTTGAGGGTTTCGACGCTTCTATTCCTGGCTGTGTCCAGCCTCGGTGCTGAGAGCGCGGAGGTCGATTTTTTTGAACGGCACGTTCGCCCGGTTCTGGCGAACCAGTGCTACGCGTGCCACGGCGCCCAGTTGTCCCAGCCTCAGGCCGGATTGCGTGTGGATTCGCGGGAAGCACTGCTGATGGGAGGAAAGAGCGGCCCGGCTCTGGTGCCCGGCGATCCGGATGGAAGCCTCCTGCTCCAGGTGCTCCGCCATACAGGCGAGATCCGCATGCCTCCGACCGGTAGGCTCACCGACACGCAAGTGGACCGAATCGCGTCTTGGGTCCGCATGGGGGCTCCGTTCCCCTCGGCGATCGATAGCACGGTGACGGCTGGTGACGTGGGCGGTAACCGCCACTGGGCTTTCGCACTGCCGGCGAAGGCGGACCTTCCCGAGTCGCGAACTGATTGGGCGCAGACGCCCATCGATCAGTTCGTCGAGGCCCGACTTGTCCAAGCCGGCCTTGGGCCTTCTCCAGAAGCGCATCCGCGCACCCTCTTGCGAAGGGTCTATTACGATCTGATCGGCCTCCCGCCAAGTGCGGATGAAATTGATGCCTTCGTTCGCTCCCCTACAAGGGAAGCTTACGCAGCGATTGTCGAGTCATTGCTGGCGTCCCCGCACTTCGGCGAGCGTTGGGCCCGCCATTGGCTCGATATCGTCCGGTACTCTGACGAGGGTTTTCAGGCCCGTCCGTTTGCGATTTCCTGGACGTATCGCGACTGGGTCGTCAGTGCATTCAACCGGGACCTACCATACGACCAGTTCATCCTTCGGCAACTGGCGGCTGACCTGATCGATAGCGATAGGCGCGATCTCGCGGCGCTGGGGATGCTAACAGTAGGCATCAATCTGCCTCGTCCGACGGATGTTCCCGAGAATCTCGATGACCGGATCGATGTTGTCACGCGAGGGTTCTTGGGCCTCTCGGTCGCGTGCGCACGGTGCCACGACCACAAGTTCGACCCGATCCCCCAAGCCGACTATTACTCGCTCTACGGTGTCTTCTTGAATTCCCCGGATGTGCTCGATCCTGTGCCAATTGAGGCTTTTCCGCCCGGTCGGGATACCGAGTTTTTCCGCAACAAGCTGTCCATGCGCCGAGAATGGCTCGACCGCTACCGCTCCGAGCGCCTACAGGACCATGTGCGGGAGTTCCGCGCTCCCGAAACACTAGCCCGGTATCTTGAGAATGCTTGGAAGTCCCGCGAGTATTCCAATCGTGACGTTGAGGCTCTATCGAAGGAGCAGGATCTGAATCTCTACGTCCTGAATCGATGGCGCGCGTACCTAAGCGGACTGGTTGGTCCGTCCGTGGAGGCCTTCGCGATGCTCGATTCTCCGGGCGGCGCGGCGGCGCTGGCTGATCGGATCGCCGAGGCCGACAGTGCATACCGCTGGCCCGACCCTGAACGCGAGGCCTTCCGCTTGGCTCTGAGGGGCAACGGCTCTCCGACCGACATTCCGATCCACGACTTCTGGTGGGTTCAGAACGAAGGCGACAGCAACGTGATGAAGTCCTTGAAATGGCAACACGACGCGGTGATGCGTGATTGGGGCGCCAGAGGAGGGCCCGAGCACGCGATGGTGGTCGAGGATGCGAGGACATTGCGGCCCGCGTTTGTCTTCCAGCGTGGAAACCAGCATGACAAAGGCGAACGGGTGCGGCGGCGGTTCCTTTCGGCGCTGCCAGGTCCGTCAGAGTTCGACGATGGCAGTGGCCGCCTCGAGCTGGCTCGGGCGATCGCTACCGCAGGCAATCCGCTGACGGTGCGGGTGCTGGTGAATCGCGTGTGGGGCCATCTTCTCGGAGAGGGGATTGTTCGGACGCCGAGCGACTTTGGCTTGCGTGGGGACGCCCCCTCCCATCCTGAACTGCTCGATCACCTCGCTGTTGAGTTCGTTGAGAACGGTTGGTCAGTCAAGGACCTTGTGCGCCGAATCGTTCATTCGCAGACCTACCGGCAGGACAGCGTCAATTCCGAAACCGGCTTCGAGACGGACCCGGACAATCGCCTGCTTTGGCGCCAGAACCCGGTGCGCCTTGACTTCGAAGCGCTTCGCGATTCGATGCTTGCCGTTGCGGGCGAGCTTGATGGCAGCGTCGGCGGAGCGCCATTCGACCTGACCGCCAGTCCGACGTCGCGCCGCCGCACGCTCTACGCCTATGTGTCACGGGAAGAGCCCTCGGCATTGATGCGAACCTTTGACTTTTCGAATCCCGAGGAGCACACGCCGAAGCGACAGCTCACGACCGTCCCGCAACAAGCGTTGTTTTTCATGAACAACTCGTTTCTCGCAGAGCGGGCTCGTGCCTTGGCTCAAGCGTGTCCGGACGAAGACCGCTGCATTGAAAGGCTTCACCGGAGAATTCTCGGGAGGCCTCCAACGCAGGACGAATTGCGGGATGCGAGGGCATTCTTGGCAGGGCCGAACGCAGAGCTGCCCGCGTCTACCGGGGGGCCAGCGGCAAGCGGGGCGTGGATGCATGGCACGGCCAAGCTGGATGCAGCCAAGGGCATGGTTCGGAATTTCCGGGTGATGCAGTACCGGGTTGAAGACCGTCTCCAGCCTGCGCCAATGCTACCGGCCCCCCGATCAGGGCATGCGAGTCTATCTGCCGTTGGAGGCCACCCTGGTGACAGTCTCGACAGCGCGGTGGTCCGCCGCTGGACTGCGCCAGAAGCGATTCGCGTCTCCGTACAAGGGGAACTCAAGCACTCCATGGGCGACCAAGCGAGACGTTTCGAGTTCTCGAACGGCGTTCGGGGATGGATCGTTTCGAGTGAGCACGGAGTGTTGGCGAGCTGGAGCGTCAAGGGCTTCGATGTGGACACCGGTGTCCGGAATCTTGACCTGGGTGCAGGCGGGCATCTCGATTTTGCGGTTGATGCCCTGGGTGACTACGAATCGGACTCGTTTCAGTGGTCTCCTGAGATCGTTGAGACTCTGACTCCTCAGCAGCAGAGCGCCGGAATGGAGCCGCGGCGATGGAGCGCCGAGGACGATTTCCCGGACCCGAGTATCGTACCGCTCGGGCCCCTTGAGCGATACGCGCAGGTGTTGCTGATGACGAATGAATTCGCCTTTCGCGATTAGAGCGAACGCAGCCCTTTTCTTGGTGGTGCCGCGAATCTTGCTAGGAATCCGTCAATCGTGTCTTTATACTCAAGGTGGGCTTGGGCTAGATAGTGCGGAATTGGGTAAGCCGGAAGACTGGCGTCATCGTCCCGGTGGTGACGGCGTCTGTTCTATCCGCTCCGGGCTGGGCACAGCAACGGCCGATACCGTCGCCGGATTCTGTCGTCGAGTATCGTGCGGTCTTGAGCCAGTATTGCCTCGCATGTCACGGAGCGGCTACCAGGACGGCGGGTCTAGACCTGGAGACACTGCTTGGAACCGACCCGTCGGACCACGCAGAGACATGGGAAGCGGTCGTCAGCAAGCTTCGGGGTCGGCAAATGCCGCCGGTTGGACTGCCGAGGCCGGATGAGGCAACCTACGACGCGACGGTTACCACGCTGGCGGATTCCCTGGACCGGTATGCAGAATCGAATCCCAATCCCGGGCGAACCGCAACTTTTCGAAGGCTGAATCGAAGCGAGTACGGCAATTCGATCCGCGATCTCCTTGCACTGGATGTCGACGTGAGTTCGCTGTTGCCAGGTGATGAGGCAAGCCACGGATTCGACAACATCACAGTCGGTGACCTGCCTCCGATGCTCTTGGAGCGGTATGTATCGGCCGCGGAAAAGATCAGCCGGCTTGCTGTGGGCCGCACAGGTCGGTTGCCGGAAGCCAAAGAGGTTCGCGTCCCCCCGGATCTGACGCAGGAAGGCCACATTGCTGGGCTTCCGATCGGTACGCGAGGCGGGGCACTTGTGCCGTACACCTTCCCGGTGGACGGAGAGTACGACATCACAGTGCGATTGGCCCGGGACCGGAACGAAGACGTGGAGGGGTTGAACCGAGCCCACCAGCTGGAACTCCTTGTGGACCGGGAGAGAGTGGCGCTCTTCGATGTGAAACCGCCGCCAAGAGGGCTCGATCACCGCAATGTCGACAGCCACCTCACGTCGCGCGTGAAGGTTACTGCAGGGCCGCGCCGGGTTGGGGCCACGTTCTTGAAAGACGCGACGACGCTGCTCGAGACTCAGCGGCAGCCATATCAGGCGCGCTTCAATTTCTATCGGCATCCTCGCACCCAGCCAGCCATCTTTTCGGTCACGATCATGGGCCCCTACGATTCGGCTGGAACTGGCAGCACTCCGAGTCGCGAGCGTATCTTCGTTTGCGAGCCAGCTAGCGTTGTCGCGGAGGAGGAGTGTGCTCGACAGATAGTTCGGACACTGGCGAGAAGGGCTTTCCGGAGACCGGTGGACGACGCCAGCATCGACGGTCCGCTGCGTTTCTACCGCACGGCACGGGCCGAGGGCGGGGAAGAGCGAGGATTCGACGAAGGCATCGAGCGAGCGCTCGCGGCGATTCTGGTGAGCCCTCAGTTCTTGTTCAGGATAGAGCGGGACCCGCCCGCCCCGGAAGCCAACACGGCTTATCGGATCAGTGATCTTGAACTCGCTTCGAGGCTCTCCTTCTTCCTGTGGAGCAGCATTCCGGACGACATCTTACTGGAGGCCGCTGTTCGTGGGGATCTGAGCAGTTCCGACGGTTTGGATCGCCAAGTTCGGAGGATGCTGGCTGATCCCAAGTCCCAGTCCCTTGTGAACAACTTTGCCGCCCAGTGGCTGCACTTGCGGAACCTAGAGGGAATCCGGCCCAACATGCGGCTCTTTCCGGACTTCGACGAGAACCTGCGGCGTGCCTTTCGCACCGAAACGGAATTGTTGCTGCAGACTGTGATTCGCGAGGACCGCAGCATTCTCGACCTGCTGAGGCCGGATTTCACTTTTGTGAACGAACGCCTTGCAAAGCACTACGGGATTCCGAATGTCTATGGCAGCTGGTTTCGGAGAATCCCGCTTGACGGAGACAGCAGTCGAGGCGGGCTCCTTCGGCACGGCAGTGTATTGACCGTTACGTCGTATGCCACCAGGACTTCGCCCGTTATTCGAGGCAAGTGGATTCTGGAGAACATTCTCGGAATGCCGCCGCCGCCGCCGCCAGCGGATGTTCCCGAGCTTAGCGAGAAGACGATTTCAGGGGACATTTCGGTGCGCGAAAGACTGGCGGAACATCGCGCGGACCCTGCTTGCTCCGGATGCCACAACCCGATGGACCCCCTCGGGTTCGCGTTGGAAAATTATGATGCCGTGGGTCGCTGGCGGACTGTTGATCTTGGCCTGCCAGTCGACCCGTCCGGGGAACTGGTGGATGGTACTCGTGTGTCCGGGGTGGCGGATCTCGAAGCGGCCTTGCTTCAGAGGCCGGAAATGTTTGCGTCCACACTGACCGAAAGGCTACTCACGTTTGCGCTCGGCAGAGGCGTTGAGTACTACGACGAACCGGCAATCCGAAGAATCGTTCGCAACGCAAGAAGCAGCAACTTCCGGTTTTCTTCGCTTATCCTAGGGATATCTGCTAGTACCCCGTTCCAGATGAGGAATTCGAAATGATCATCACCAAGAAGGCGTTGCCACGGCGCAAGTTTCTCAGGGGAACTGGGGCCACCCTCTCCCTGCCTCTCCTGGATGCCATGGTGCCGCCGTTGACGGCGCTAGCCAAGACTCCCGCCCAGCCCGTCCGACGGCTTGGCTTCGTGTACATGCCGATGGGATGTGACATCACGCGATGGACCCCACCTGGCGGAAAGAAGTTGAAGGAACTCTCACCCAGCCTCTCCTCGCTCGCCCCCGTGATCGACGATGTCACGGTAGTCACGAACCTGGAGCTCAAGAACTCCTACCCTGGAACGCATGCCACATCCAATGCCGGATTCCTGAGCGCGGCCAAGGCGAAGTGGACCGAGAGCACGGACTACCATCTGGGCACGACGGTCGATCAAATCGCCGCAAAGCGCATTGGCCAGGAAACGAGGCTCCCGTCTCTCGAGATGGCCATGGACCTGATGTCGATGGTGGGGCAGTGCGACAACGGGTTCGCGTGCGTGTACCAGAACAATCTCTCGTGGTCGTCGCCCACCACGCCGCTGCCGTCGGAAGCCCATCCCAGGGTTGTCTTCGAGCGCCTTTTCGGCGAAGGCGGGTCCGCGGATGATCGCAGGAGGGCCCTGAGCCGCAAGGCGAGTCTCCTCGACTGGGTTGTCGAGGACGCGACGCGCTTGCAAGGGGGTCTGAGCGCCGAGGACCGGACCAAGGTCAGCCAGTACTTGGACTCCATTCGCGAAGTGGAGCGCCGGATCCAAAAAGCGGAGGCCGAGACCACCGAACGGGAATTGCCGGACCTCGAGCGCCCTGTGGGCGTGCCGGTTGCGTACGCTGACCATGCGAAGTTGATGTTCGACCTCCAAGTGCTGGCCCTACAGGCGGACATCACGAGGGTCGTCACCTTCCAGCTCGCAAGAGAAACGAGCACTCGCACGTACCCGGAAGTTGGCGTACCGGAGCCGCACCATCCGTTGACCCATCACGGTAACAATCCCGAGAAGATCGCCAAGGTCGCTAAGATCAACGCTTTCCACGTGTCCCTGTTCGCAGGGTTCCTTGAGAAGCTCAAGGCCACTCGGGACGGCGACGGTTCGCTCCTCGACCATTCGCTCTATCTGTACGGCAGTGGCATGGGAAACCCGAATGTTCACGATCACACCAACCTCCCGATCCTCGTTGCCGGGGGTGCAGCCGGCGGCATCCGAGGAGGTCGCCACATCAGGTACGCGGAGCCGACGCCGCTGGCAAACCTCCATCTAACCCTGCTGGACAAGGCTGGCATACACCTGGACGGCTTTGCCGACAGCAGTGGCAAGGTGGATGAACTCGTGGAGCCGCTGAGCATCTGATCGCCGATAGGAGCATGCAAATGGGTAACGGTGAGTCTGGAAAGCGGATCGGCAGGTGTCTTTTCATAGCCGTGTTGTGCGCCGGGACGCTGTCTGGCGCGAATTCTGTCGCGCCACTCGCGGACGCGGCGGAAGTTGGTCGGCCCGAACATGTCCAAGGTCTGCTGGACGATGGACTGGACCCCAACGGCTCGCAGCCGGACGGGATGACGGCCCTGCACTGGGCGGCATATCGGGAGGATTTCGGAATTGCCGAACTGCTGATCAAGTCCGGCGCTGATCCGGATGCCCAGAATCGCTACGGCGTCACGCCGTTGTACTTGGCCTGCGTCAATGGTAACGGCGCGATGGTGGAGCTTCTCGTGACCGCGGGGGCGGATCCCAATGGCGTTCAGAGAGGCGGGGAAACTGCGCTCATGACGGCGGCTCGCACCGGCAAGGTCGATGCCGTGAGGGTATTGCTGGACCACGGTGCCGAAGTTGGCACCAGGGATGGCATCGCCGGACAGACCGCTCTCATGTGGGCGGCGGCAGAGGGCCACGCCGGTGTCATTCGTTTGCTCCTCGAATCTGGTGCGAACGTCGATGCCCGTCTGGCGTCAGGGTTCACGCCCCTGCTGTTCGCGGTCCGCGAGGGCCGCATCGAGGCGATGGAGGTGCTGCTGGAAGCCGGTGCCGGCGCAAACGACTGGATTCGTCCTCCGGCCAACACGCTCAGCCAGGCGCGCGGATACCGAGGGGCGCCGCCCTACGGTGCGAGCGCGTTGTTGATTGCCGTCGAGAACGCGCATTTCGAACTCGCCACACGTCTACTCGATGCCGGCGCGGACGCGAACGCGGCAAAGACCGGATATACGACCCTGCATGCAATGGCTCGTGTCCGGAATCCGGGGGTTGGTGACAATGACCCGCCGCCGGATGGCTCCGGATCCATGACGAGCATCGAGTTCGTCCACGAGATCGCCAGGCGCGGCGCTGACGTGAATGCACGCATGACGAAGAATGTCAATCTCACCAATACCCGTATCAGCAAGATGGGTGCGACGCCGTTTTTCCTGGCTGCCCATACTGCGGATGTTGAGCTGATGCGGGCTCTGGCAGAACTTGGCGCGGACACCCTACTCGGGAACGATGATGACACTACGCCCTTAATGGCGGCAGCGGGAGTTGGTACGCGGTCGCCTGGGGAAGACGCCGGCACGGAAGGTGAGGTGTTGGAGGCGATCGATCTCGCGATGGAACTGGGTGCCGACATAAATGCCGTTGACGACAAGGGCGAAACGGCGATGCACGGGGCGGCGTACAAGAACCTCCCTAGAGCGGTCGAGCACCTGGCCGCACTCGGTGCCGATATCGGGATTTGGAACCGGCCCAACCGCTTTGGGTGGACGCCGCTGGCGATTGCGACCGGATATCGATTTGGCAACTTCAAGCCTTCCGAGGTCACAGTGGCGGCCTTGCGCCGGGTGATGCTTTCCGCGGGTGTGCTGCCCCCAGAGACAGTGCAAGCTGAGACCCAGCAGATCTACTAGCGAATGACCAGCCAGAGAGAGCTGGGACTTACGACGATGGACAAGATTCCGACGAGACGGGACATTCTGCGCGACTCCACGATGGGCTTCGGGCTGTATGCGCTCGGGACGATTCTATCTTCGGAGAATCTGCAGGGTGCAGTTGGCTACGACCCAGCGAAGCCCTTGGAGCCCAAGCCGTCTCCACTGCCAGCCAGAGCTAAACGCGTCATTCATATCTTCATGAACGGCGGCCCATCGCAGGTCGACACGTTTGACCCGAAGCCAGCGCTCGGAAAGTACGCCGGGCAGGCGCTTCCAATTCACCTCCGAACGGAGCGTCGCACGGGTGCTGCCTTTCCATCGCCATTCGAGTTCCGCAATCACGGTAATAGCGGTATCGAAGTCAGCGAGATCTTTCCGAAAGTGGCCGAGCATGTCGACGACCTTTGTGTCATCCGCTCGATGCACACTGACATACCGAATCACGGCCCGTCGCTGATGATGATGAACACGGGCACCACGCAGCAGTCTCGGCCAAGCTTTGGTTCGTGGCTGACTTACGGTCTTGGAAGCGAAAATCGCAACCTTCCAGGATTCATCGTGCTGTGTCCAGGGGGTTATCCGATCTGGGGGGCCAAGAATTGGCGTTCGGCCTTCCTGCCTGGGGCGTTTCAAGGCACCCACGTGGACACACGCCACAGAACTCCGGACAAGCTGATTGCGGACGTGAGCAACAGGTTCACCACGAGCAGCGCGCAGCGCGGCCAACTGGACCTGTTGGGCAAGCTGAATGCCGCGCATGCTTCTAGGCGGGCCGGCGACGCATTGCTTGATGCCCGAACCCAGTCATTCGAGCTCGCGTTCCGCATGCAGATGGAGGCGTCCGACGTCTTTGACATCGGCAAGGAGTCACAAGCCGTCCGGGATCTTTACGGGGACACCCTGCACGGCCGCCAAATGCTAATCGCGCGTAGACTGCTCGAGAAAGGCGTCCGGTTCGTCCAGGTTTGGCACGGCGCAGGGCAACCGTGGGACTCTCACAACGAAATTGAAGCGAACCACCGCAAGCTGGCGGGGCAGTGCGACCAGCCGATTGCGGCGCTGCTGACCGACCTGAAGCAACGCGGCATGTTGGACGACACGCTAGTGATCTGGGGCGGCGAGTTCGGACGGACCCCTGTGGTCGAACTCACCTCGTTCGGGGCCAACTCGGGTAAGAATGGCCGCGATCACAATTCGTACGGCTTTTCGATGTGGCTGGCAGGAGGCGGGGTGAAGCGCGGGTACGTCCATGGCGCGACCGATGAATTCGGCTTCCGCGCCCAAGAGAACAAGGTGCACGTGCACGACCTTCATGCCACCCTCCTGCACCTGCTGGGCTTCGATCACGAGCGATTCACGTTTCGGTACGCTGGCCGTGATTTTCGATTGACCGATGTCCACGGGCAAGTGGTCAGTGATCTTGTTGCGTGAATTCGCAGCGTCCCTCCCCATCAACAGCCAAGACACTTCAGCGGTGTGCCGACGGCATGGCTTGAATGCATCCTCGAATGACCCGTCGCAATCGAGAGCTCGTGGCGTGAGAGGCGTGCCGCGGCGGACTCAGCAATCCCAGCCATCGCGCAGCCCACCCCTCCAATTCGCGGCCAAAGAAGCGATCGAATAGACTGAATCTTGGCATCCGATTCCAGTTGCCGGCTTTGGACGGTCGGGGAATGGTTGCGTGGCCATACTCTGGCGTTCGCGGTGGTATGTATGGCGATCGGGGCAATTCCGCTTTGGGGGCAATCGAAGGACGGCCAGTCGACGCCCCCCTCAAACAGCGCAACTGATATCTACCTGCAAGAGATCCGGATGCACGAAAAGCGCGACCAGCGGCTCCCCAACTTGCCGAACGAGCGAAATGTCCCGCATTTTGTACATGGCCGGGTCACCACGGATCACGGCGAATTGCCGTCGGAATGGGTCGATGTCACGCTGCGGTGTGGAGGAGACTTTCTTCGTGGCACCTTTGCTGATCGCAACGGACATTTCACCTTTGACGCCCGCTCGGACCCGGAGTATCGCAAGCGGGAAGCGAGAGACAGGACGGCTGGAGGCTACGGGCACTCCACTGGGCGGCCCCTTTATGGAACTGGGAGCATCAGCTGTTCGCTGCGAGTTGACTCTCCTGGATACAGATCCGCTCAATTGGAGTTGCCCGACATTCGCAGGATGGGAAAGATCGAACTGGGAATCCTTGAGTTGCAGCAACTGGAAGGCGTAACCGGGAATGTCGTCACCCAGTTCTCGCAAGAGGCGCCGCCCGCCGCAGTCAATGCCTTCAGGAAGGGTCTCCGGGCGCTGAAGAGAAACCACCCCCTGTATCAGCAGGCCTCGTTTCACTTTGAGCAGGCGCTGCAGACGTATCCCAAATCCTCCGCGGCCTGGACAGCATTGGGTGAGGCACGCTTAGGCCTAGGGAATTCTGAGGGAGCCCGCTCGTCATTCCTCCGGGCAATCGATGTTGATCCGAAGTTCTTGCCCGCCTACGAACAGTTGATGGAGCTAACTGTGGTTCGCATGGAATGGCCGGAACTGGAATCCCTGTCAAGGCGCTACATAGCCTTGTCTCCAAATTCGGTCAAGGGCCTGTATCTGAGTGGCGTGGCGGCGGTCAACACCCTTGACTACGCACACGCGGAGGAGATGGCCCAACGAATCCGTGCGCAAGATGATGAAGGCGCCGCGGTAAAGGGCCAATTCCTCATGGCGATGGTTCACGAAGGCAGATCCGAGTTTTCAATAGCTGCCGAACTGTACCAGGAGATTGTTGGTCAGGTAGACCTCCGAATCAGTGACTGGATCAAGAGCAAGCTCCGGGAATGGAGTACCGGCAAGGTCTTGGAGCCACGCCCTACCTCGGTTCAGTCACCGACCGTCACACCCTGATCGCCGCCTCTGATCGCTGCAGCCGTGAGTTCGTGGAGTAGGAGGCACGCTGCAGCTGCGGACTCAGCAATCCCAGCCATCGCGCAGCCCACCCCTCCAATTGGCGCCCATAGAAGCGATCGAATAGACTGAATCTTGGCATCCGATTCCAGTTGCCGGCTTTGGACCGTCGAGGAATGGTTGCGTAGCCATGCACTGGCGTTCGCGCTGTTCTGTATGGCGCTCGGGGCAATTCCGCTTTGGGGGCAATCGAAGGAAAGCCAGCCGACGCCCCCCTCATCCGGTGCAACCAGTACCGACCAGTACTCCACAGGCCCGGGCCTAGTTGATTTCTACCTGCAAGAGATCCGGATGCATGAAAAGCGCTACCGGCAGCTCCCGAACTTGACGAACGAGCGGAATGCCCCGCACTTTGTACACGGCCGGGTCACCACGGATCACGGCGACTTGCCTTCGGAATGGGTCGATGTCACGCTGCGGTGCGGAGGAGGCTTTTTTCGTAGCACCTTTGCTGATCGCAACGGACATTTCACCTTTGACGCCCGGTCGGACCCGGAGTATCGCAAGCGGGAAGCGAGAAACAAGACGGCTGGAGGCTACGGGTACTCCACCAGGCGTCCCCTGTATGGAACTGGGAGCGTCAGCTGCTCGCTGCAAGTTGACTCTCCTGGATACAGATCCGCTCAATTGGAGTTGCCCGACATTCGCAGGATGGGAAAGATCGAACTGGGAATCCTTGAGTTGCAACAGTTGGAGGGCGTGACCGGAACTGTCGTCACCCAGATCGCACAAGATGTCCCGCAAGCCGCAAGAAATGCCTACAACAAGGGTTTCCGGGCGCTTAGGAGAGACAAGCCCCTGTACCAGCAGGGCTCGGCCCACTTGGAGAAGGCAGTGCGGACTTATCCTGAGTTTTCGGCGGCTTGGACAGCATTGGGCGAAGCGCGCTTGGGTCTGGAGGATTCGGATGGAGCCCGCTCGGCATTCCGCCGGGCAATCGAGGTGGACCCGAAGTTCTTGCCGGCGTACGAGCGCTTGATGGAGTTGACGGTGGTTCGAATGGAATGGCAGGACCTCGAATCTCTGTCAAGGCGTTACATAGCCTTGTCTCCAAACTCGGTCAAGGGCTTGTATTTGAGTGGTGTGGCGGCGGTGAACACTCTAGACTTCCCACACGCGGAGCAGATGGCCCAACGAATCGGTGCTCAAGATGATGAAGGCGCCGCGGTGAAGAGCCAATTCCTCATGGCGATGGTTTACGAAGGAAGGTCCGAGTTCGCAGAAGCCGCAGAACTGTACCGGGAGATCGTTGGTCAGGTAGACCGCCGAATCAGTGACTGGATCAAGAGCAAGCTCCGGAAATGGAAGGGCGGGAACGCTGTCGAGCCACGCCCCACTTCGCTTCAATCGCCAATCGCTACACCCTAATCGCCGTTTTCGATCAAGCATCGTGGGGGTTCTTGGCTTGGCTGGCAACTCCGGGCAGGGCGCCAGGCAAATTCAAAGTTCGGTACGGGGATCGGGTTAGGCGCGTAGGCAAGGCATTCTGAGTCGCGCAGAAAGGCGACATTTGCCCGATCACGGGATGGCTGGGCCAGAAAGCAGAAACACGGTCTCCACACGCTCGCATTGAGGCGCAGCGGTGGTGGGCTCCACAACGGGGGTGGGGCTGAGAGTCGGACGAATCGGGCTGGGGGGAGTTAGCTGAGCAGGAGGGCGACGGCCCCGTCCGGGTCCAGCGACAGTTGGCTCATGCGACGCTGGATGTTCTTCGTCTCCAGCAGCCGCAGGATCGAGATCGCGAGATTCGAAACCGCCGCCATCAAACGCGGCAGCGGGCCCTTGCGGATGCGGCATTTGTCCTCGCCGACGGCCACGTCCCGCACGTAGTGGACCCGATTCTCGATGCCCCAGTGACTGCGGTTCAAATGCAGCAACTGCTGCGGTGTCACCTGCTCCGGCCCCAAGCTGGTCACCAAGTAGACGGTCTCGGGCTGGCGCTGCTTGCCGGTCTTCTTGTAGGTCACCTCCCGCCGTACCTGCGCGACGAGACGGACACCGGGAAAGTGCACGTACGGGACCGCGGGGTCGAGTTCGTCCGCGACCCGGATCGAGCGGGTTTCGATCCGTCCGTGATCGCCATCGGTGGTCGTGTACGCCGGCATGCAGTCCCAGTGAAAGCCATCGCGCACCTCCTCGAGCAGGGTGGGCTGGTTGTCTTTCACCGTCAGGGCAAAGTTGAGCTGGAGTGCCAGCAGCTTCTCCACCGTGGGGCGCTGGGTGTGCAGCGCATCCGCCGTCATACAGATCCCGGTGCCGGCGAACTGCTCGACCAACTGGCGCAGCGCCGCCCCTTCGGCATCGTCTTTCTGGCCCGTGAAGCCGAGTTGGCCGACCACCGTGCCCGAGTGGATCTCCAGCGCCGACAGCTGTTGCTGGGGGGCCTTGTCGCGGGGCTGGCCATCCGCGTCCAAGTCCCGGTCATAGGATCCGCGCAGCACCTTCCCATCGATCGCAATCGCCTGTAGCGGCGCCTCGGAATCGCCGCTGTCTGCTGCCTCGCCCTCGGCGCTATCGTCTGCCTCGTCAAAGACTTGCTCGGCTGTCCAGGCCGCCAACAGACGCTCCACCTCGGCGGCGTCAATGCGCTTGAGAATGTAGTGCCAGCTACTGATGCCGGGCGCCTCGTAGCGCCCCGTCTGGGGGCGCCGGCGGGAGCCGATCGCCGCCAGGGTCGCCTGGCTCAGGGCCCGGCCGAAGTCGCACAGTTCGGTCAGGTTCTGCTGGCCGGCCAGGCGCGCGGCGATCAGGATCGTCAGCGCGGTGCGCAGCGGATAGCGCAGGCCCCGCCGCTTGCGGGTTTCGGGAATCTGGTCGAGATAGGCGAACAGGGACCGCCATTGGGAGGGTTGCAGCATGATACAGGGTCGATGGGGTTGCCAGTGGGGATGCGGCTGGGTCGCCGCGAGCTGCTGCCGCGCGTTGCGCCGCAGCGGGTAGACGAACACGCGCTTGGGCACGCCGTGGGAGTGATAGCCGATCGCGCCGCCACGGACCCGGCCGAACCCTTGTGTGCTGCCGACCTCGATCCAGTTGGCGGCGCGATAGCACGTGCCCGCGAAGTGGCTGGGATCAACGAACGTTTCCGCGAGCAACACGGGAGCCGCGTGCAGGCGCAGCCACTCGCGGGGCAGTTGGCGCAGGCTGAGGCCGAGCACGCGGGAGGCGAGATGAGGGCAGGAGCCCGCCTCGCATAACAGCAGGAAGCGGGACTGATTGGCGACCAGGAAGAGCCGCTGGCGGCGCTGCAAGGAGGTCCAGCCGATCCAGCGGTCGCGGGCGGCACAGTGCAGGGCGGCGGCATGCCAGCCGATCAAGGCGAGCCACTGATCGCCGAGCACGGCGACCTGCCGCAGGCGCTTGCCACAGAAGTTGCGGAACCCGAGATAGTGGTGCTGGCGCATCAGGTCGTTCCAGCGCGGCTCCTCGTCGGGCCGCACTGTCCGGACCTGCACTTCTCGCAAGGGAATCTCGTTCGGGATCACTCTGCGAGTTATCGCATAACCCAGGCGTGTTTGTCCAGCCTTCCGCCTTAGTCCTTTGTCATTCAGCCATTGCTACCGAACATTGAAAAGCCCTGGGCAGGGCGCAGGGATGGGCGAAACGAGATGACTCACTGCGATAAGATGAGAGCAAGTTCAGGTTCCGGCTTGGAGCCTGTGGCTGCGTCAGAGGAGGGCGACTGATTGGCAAGGCTCCGTAGGAAGGACCTCAAACGTGACCGGTTCGTTGAAGAAGTAACGCACCAAGTCACATTCGTGGCTGCCCATCGCAAGCAGTTCATTGCAGGTGGCCTCGCTATCGTCATCGTCCTGGTGGCAAGTGTCGGGTACTGGTCGTACGCCCGTCAGAGGAACCAGGCTTCTCGGGCAGCCTTGCAAGAGGCGGTAGAGTCTTATCACGGTATTGTGGGCGAAGAGAGTGTCCCGGGAGCCAAGAAATTCTCCAGCGAGGCAGAGCGCATCGACTCGGTGACCGCCGCGCTCGACAAAGTCACGTTGGACTACTCCGGAACTGCGGCTGCTGCGGGTGCCTTGTACTATGCCGGGCTTCTGGATCGCGAGGAAGACAATACCGCCGAAGCCCGGTCCCACTTCGAGCAGGCCACTCGGGGGAAAGGAACAGAGTACCCCTCCTTAGCCCGGTTGGCTCTGGCCGAATTACTGTTTGCCGAGGGTGAAGTTGCTGGCGCCAGAGAGCAATTGCAGTCACTGGTGGAGAACCCCACCCGGACGATTTCACGAGATAGGGCATCCATCGAGCTTGCGAGGACCTATCTTGAGACCGATCCGCAGAAGGCCAGGGAGATGCTGGATGCGATCCAGGCAGAAAACGGTCCGGCTAGCCCTCTAGCGGCCGCTCTTCTGGAGACTTTGTCGGAGGGGATCTGACCATCGGGAGCGCCATGGCCTCTCGACTGCGATTTCCCCCGGAAAAATCACGCCTGCGCAGGTATCCCGAGCCGGCTGACCAAGAACCATACCGCGGGCCGTTTCAGCATGACCGCGATCGAATCATTCATTCACGCGCCTTCAGGCGGCTCGCGGCCAAGACGCAGGTTGCAACCCTGCCGGACTCGAACCACTGTCGCACCCGGCTGACTCACACCATCGAAGTCTCTCAGGTTGCACGCTCGATCGCGACAGCGCTGGACTTGAACGTTGAACTCGTTGAAGCTCTTGCCCTAGCCCACGATCTCGGACATCCTCCGTTCGGACATGTCGGAGAGGCTGCTCTGGACGGCGAGATGAACCGCCATGGCCTGTCGTTCGATCACAATTTCCATGGTCTACGGATAGTGGAGCATTTCGAGCGCCGATATGCGGCCTTCCGGGGCCTGAACCTCACGTTCGAGGTCCGCGAAGGCATTCTCAAGCACTCTCGGGACCTCGACCGGAACAACCCGATTCACCAAGAGTACCTTCCTCAACTTCAGCCCACACTTGAAGCCCAGTTGATCGATGGGGCAGACGCCATCGCCTACTTGAGCGCTGACATGGAAGACGCCGTGGAAGGCAAGTACCTCCAGGCCGAGGCCGTCTGTAATCATGTGCCAGCGTTTGCCAAGATTCAGGACGAAATCAGATCGACCTACCCTGGCACGAGCGACCGACGGGTCTTCACCGAGGCCCTGCGGCGTCTCGTGGGCTCCCTCGTGCGAGGGTTCGTTGAGGGAGTGCGGGCGAAGACGCAAGCCTCAGGTGCCACCGATTGGGAGGAAGTACGTCAGTTGCCCTGTCGCATCGCGGTTCCTTCGGAACCTGCAGCCGCGACTATGAACAACATTCGTTCGGTCTTGGCCGAAACCTACTACAACGCGATCTCCGCGCAGCGCTGTGTGTCGGGCTATTCGGACAAACTGAGGGAGCTGTTTCGATTCTATGTCGAGCATCCCGAAGCGCTCCCGGAGAGTTCGGTCCGGCAGCTCGGCAGCGAGCCGTTGGCGCAGTTGGTGTGCGACTACATTGCAGGCATGACAGACATGTACCTGCTGGTACGCCATGAGAAGCTCATTGGGGGCAGTCACCGTGAAGCCTTCCGAGAAACTCCGGCGTAGCTTCCGCTGGCTGGGCTTGCCCATGTTGGTCGTCGGGGCGCTTTGCGGACTCGTGCCGCTGGTGCCAATGGCCGTGGTTAGCTGTCCCTGTGACCACGCCAGAACTGACAGCTTGGGAAGCCGTGTTTGTTCGCTGTGTCAGACAGCCGAGACGGAATCGGAAGAGATTTATTTCCTGCGCGACATCAACCCGATGAAGCCGAGTCGCTACCTCGCCCTTCCGAAGCCGCACGGCAGCGGCTTCCAGTCTACTGCGGACCTGTCGGAGGAATTGCGTGCCAAGCTATGGAGCCGAGCTGCCGAGCGAGCCGAGGAGTTGTATCCGGGGCGCTGGGGCCTTGCCCAGAACAGCCATTTCTTTCGCACACAATGCCATGCGCACATCCATATCGGACCCCTGAGCCCAGAGGTCGACGATATCGGTGGCACACTTGTTGCGACTGCCGAAGAAGTGCCCAATGTCGGCCCGGAGCAGGGGATCTGGATGCACCCGAGGAAGGCAATGTTTTGCGTGCATCTCGACCGGGATTTGGCCGAGATCGTGCTTGTAAGGTGACTCGACAACCTTGGGCCTAGGGGGCTTCCCATTGGCCGGTTTCGGCCGATCGAAACACAGCGTCGATGATTCGCATTCCCTGTACTGCATTCTCCAACGGGAACTCCAGTGATTCTCCCAGGCGGATGGCGCGGGAGAACACGTCCCCCTGAATGGTGTACTGGTCTGAAACTGCAAACTCTTCGACTCGCACACCGGCATTCCCCAACTGGCTTCCATCGTCCAGGAAGATGCGGCAGGGCCTGTCAGGGGGAGCATTGAACGGGATCTCGATCTCAATGCGCCCGGCGGTGCCGAAGATCTGCATCCGCTGGTAGGGCGTAATCTGGGTTGCACATGAAAACGTGGCGTGCCCTCCCGGAAAATCGAGCATTGCCGAAGTCAGCCGGTCGATTCCCCATGCAGGATCGCGCTCGATCAGCCCGACCACCCGAGTGGGTTCCTGTTCGAACAGGAATCGCGCGCCGGTAATCGGATAGCACCCAATGTCGTAGAGGCCCCCGCCACCGATTTCGGCCTGGTTGCGTATGTTCCGGGGGTCCCTGTTGTTGTAGCTGAACAAACCATGGATGGACCGGAGGTGTCCGATTTTCCCGGATCGGACCAGTTCTCGGGCGCGCAGCCATTGAGGGTGGAATCGAACCATGAAGGCCTCTTGGACCAGCACTCCGGCCTTGTCTCGGGCCCCGATCAGCTTGGCCGCTTCCGAAGCGTTGATGGCGATCGGCTTTTCGCAAAGCACGTGCTTGCCAGCCTCAATCGCGGCGATCGACAGGGGGACGTGCAGGTGGTTTGGCAACGGGTTGTAGACTGCTTCGATCTCGGGGTCAGCGAGCAAGTCCTCGTAGGAACCATAGGCCTTCGAAATACTGAGCGCGTCCGCGGCAGCTTGAGCGGTGGAGACCGAGCGTGAGGCGATAGCGGCGATCCGGCAGGAGTCTGCCTTCTGCATAGCTGGAATCACCTTCTGGAGGCCGATCTTGGCCGTGCTAAGGACACCCCATTGGACGGGCTTCATGGTCTCACCTTGTATACGGTGCCGGAAACTGCTTTACGAACGGGCCCCAACCAGGAGTTGATCACATGTAACCGCCGGCTTTGCCTGCGGTCTGTGCTTGCGGCGCTGCAGCGTCCATCTCCGAACGCATGGACCGAAACCCGTTCAGGAGCACGGACATGTCGGTGCCGCAGACCAAGAACCGCGCACCGTGCTCACGAGCCCGTTGCAGCATCTTCGTGTTGCCGAAGTGCACGCCTGGCGCGACGCCAACTCGGTTGCAGGCGGCAACCATGCGATCAAACGCAGACCAGAATTTGGGGTGCTCGAAGTCTCCAGGAATCCCAAGGGACACTGACAGGTCGAACGGACCGACCATCGTCGCGTCGACACCCGGAACCGCGACAATCCCTTCGATGTCGTCTACGCATGCCTGGGTTTCCATCTGGACAATGACCATGGATTCCTTGTTCGCGGATTCCATCTCCGCGGCGGCGCCTTTGAAGTCCAGATCCGTGACGATGCTGCGGAGCCCATATCCGCGTCGTCCGAGCGGCGGGAACTTCATTGATGCGACGATTTTGCGGACCTCTTCCACCGATTCGGTACGGGGATTGATGATGCCCATCGCCCCGACATCCAGCATGCGCGCGAGAAAGAAGTATTCCGCCTGGGGAACTCGAACCAGAGGCACCACGCCCGATGATTTGGCGACGCGAACAAATGCCTGCACGTCGTCGAAGCTCGTTCGCGCGTGCTCGCTGTCGATGAAGAAAAAGCCCAGGCCTGCTGCGTGGACGGCGACGACGATTTCCGGATTGAAGCAGTCTGTGATGCAGGTCCCCAGGACCGTGCCGCCCGCCTGCAGGGTGGCTTTAATGGAGTTTCGTTGCATGGAGCCTCGCGACGACTGCCGCCAGGGAAACTCCTTGGTCAATTAGTATTGTTGACTCGGAGTGGCGGGAGCGACGAGACTCGAACTCGCGACCTCCGGCGTGACAGGCCGGCGTTCTAACCAACTGAACTACGCCCCCGCAGGGCAAGACCCTACCCTTTTGGCAGGCTGCTAGTTTACTGATGATAACATAGCGCCTTGGTTGCCGAGGCTTGCCTGAGACGGCCCCAGAGACCGCTTCTCGCATTCCGAGATTTGTGCTCTATCTCCCAATGACTCGAGATGGCCACATCCGGAAAGTGCGGGGATTCGTCTCTCGTGGCGACCGCAGCCAAGCGACACCGTGCTAGCCGGGCGGATGAAGCCGGTGGGGCACTATTCGAATCGCAGCGCATGAACAGAACCTCAAGATTGGGAACAGCGAGGTACGATTCTCTTGGCGTCTGCCCGCGAGGACTTGAGGAAGGTCGGCTTCCTTCGTTCTCGACGCTTCGAATGGTTCTTGGTGATCGAGTCGGGTCGATGTGAAGGGTCGTGTGTGTCGAAGTCTGATGACACGTTGGGACGAGCAGTGAGGTTTCCCTCCATCTACGTGTCACTTGAAGGATTCCGTATGCTGAGTGTTTCCTTTAGGAGGCTTCCGGACCAACAGCGAATGACCATTCGTGTAACCTGATTGGGCTGGTGTCACCACTGGGCGCTCCAGCGGGTCTGGCCGACTGGGAGGGTAGATGGATAAGAAAAACATGCTCGTTTCCGGACTCGCGGTCTACGTGGTTCACCGAGTCCTCGACTTTGCCATCCATGCGGTAGTGCTGGATGAGGCCTACGATGCCACGGCCAGTCTTTGGCGGCCTGAAGCCCAGGCAATGTCAAATATGTGGATCATCTTCGCCGTGGGACTACTGTGGGCATTTCTGTTTGTCCATATCTTCGGCTGGTTTCACAAGGGCAAGGGGATCATGGAGGGCATCCACTACGGCTTCTGCATTGGGTTGTTCGTGGCCGTTCCACAGGCTCTCAACTTGTACGCGGTAACTCCCATGCCTTTCTCCCTGTCAGTCAGCTGGATCGTCTTCGACATGGCGCAGATCATGATTTGCGGAGCTGTGCTGGCCCTCGTTTACCGGCCGAGGAACTGATCAGGCGGTATTTGCCTAGCAGGGATTCTTGCCGTGGAAAACTCGGCTGGATCCGCTATGTCTGCATTGGTGCGTTTGGTAGCGGACCGACCTGGTTCATCGAATGCCGTCGTCCGCAAGCAGGTTCAGGCCATTGTCGGCCTGCAAGGAGATTCTTGATGGCGGCGGCACGAACTCATTTTGGGATGGTCCCGCGAGCCTAAACGTGGCGGCTTCTGGTGGGAATCCGCTGTGTCCGCTGCATGAGGGGGCTATCGGGCTCAGGGTCCAAGCGGCGCTTGATGATCTGATCGCTTCTGCGTGCGAGTTTCGTGTGGCTAGGTTCGTATGGCCAATTCGCGATGAGTCGCCGTCCAAGACCGGCTTACACGCCCGGCATGCTCTTCTTGAGCGGTTTGAGCACGGCTGCCATGATGCCGGCGACGGCAACGCACATGAGCCCTAGGACAGCGAAGAACACCGAGTGCGGCCAGCGCGTCCAATAGACTCCGATTGCCGTGAGCTTGTTTCCGATCGCCGTTGCGACGAACCAACCGCCCATCATCATTCCGCGTAGCCTGAACGGGGCGACCTTCGAGACGAGGGACAGTCCCATCGGTGACAGCAGCAGCTCCCCCAGCGTGACGACGCCATACGAGCCGATCAGCCACGCCGGCGAAACTTCATAGGCGTAAGGGTCGGGTCCGACCACCGAGGCTTCACCGACCTTCGCGGCCCAGTAAAGAATGAAGAACGAGAATCCAGTAAACAGCATCCCTAGCGCCATCTTGGCTGGCGTCGACGGCTCCTTCCCTCGCTTGCCGAGGAAGCGCCAGAACTGCACCAAGGGAAAGGACAGCACCAATATGAAGAACGGGTTGATCGCGTTTGAGATTGTGCCCGACACGTCCCAAGCGGTGTTGTCATTTGCCCAATAGGTCAGGGTGGAGCCGTTCTGGTGAAACGCCATCCAAAAGACGATCACAATCACAAAAATGGCTAGCAAAGCTAGGATTCGGCGGGACTCGGGCACTTTGTCCAACTCCGACTTGGCCGTCCGTTCAACCTCGGGAAGCGCTGTGCGGGCGTCAGCGGCCCGCACATGTCGACGCTGGAGGTATAGCCAACTGAGCGAGACGACCATGCCTGCACCGGCGACTGCGAAGGCCGGATGATATCCGGCGGTTTGCTTGATCACCTCCATCGCCACTGGGGCCACGAACGCGCCGACATTAATCCCGAAGTAGAAAATGATGAAGGCCTGGTCCTTGAGGGGACTTCCGTCCGGATAGAGGTTGCCAACCATTGTCGAGACGTTGGGCTTGAAGAGCCCGTTGCCGACGATCAGACAGCATAGGGCTAGGTATACGATCGGCAGCGAGTGGAACGACAGCAGCAGGTGTCCCGCCACGAAGAAGACCGCCCCGATCAGCGTCGTCCGGAGGTACCCCCAATAGCGATCGGCCAGCAGGCCCCCGATGAAAGGACTCGCGTAGACGAACGTCAGGTACCACGAATAGAGGGTCGTGGCCTCCGCTTCTGTCCAGCCGAATCCTTCCTCGCCGTCCCTCAGGTACAGCGTGAATAGCGACAGCATTGAGTAGAAACTGAACCGCTCCCACGCCTCCGACGCAAAAAGCACGAAGAGGCCCTTCGGATGCCGGCCTTGTTCTTCCAGCTGTCTGTCTTCCATCTCGTCCGTTGCCTACGCCTGGACGCCGGCAAGCTTGGGGCTTACAGAAGCCGGGGCGACCCACTATCGTAGCGTTCGGGTGTGGCGTGATCGCCCTCTTGGCGAACCACCGTTGGCACCGGACCGGAAGCGGGTGTCGACCCCGTGCTGGCGAGTCACCCCTCAGGGTACCCGCATTCCGGAATTGTCGAGGCAGTATCCGCGAGGAACGCAGGATGCCCTTGTTGTTCGAAACAGGCGGAACGCCATTGCTGTGGCAAGATAGGGTTCCGGCTAGTGAGGCCGCGTTGTATGGCGCGCGTCCATCTGGCAATTAATGGACAGTCGCCGCAGCAAACGTAAGGTACCTGTCGCAGCGCGAACGTTCCGTTCTTTTCGTTACCGTAACTTCCGGTGGGTCTGGTTCGGGGCCTTCACCTCGACCACCGGGTTCTTCGTGGCTCAAATCGCGGAGAGTTGGTACATCTACGAACAAACGAATTCGGAGAGCCTCCTGGGGTTGACCGCCTTTCTCAACGGACTTCCGATCCTCTTGTTCTCGGTTCTCGGCGGTGTGCTCGCGGATCGAATGGACCGGCGTTACCTCCTGATGGGATCGCAGGCGTTGCAGATGACGGCCGCTCTGGGACTGGCGGCGCTGTTCTTTACGAACCGAATCGAGATCTGGCACATTCTGGCAGCGGCATTTCTCGCGGGCTTGGGACAAGCTTTCGGAGGTCCGGCATATCAGGCGCTGATTCCATCTCTCGTTCCTCGACGCCATCTGCAAAACGCCATTGCGCTGATATCGATTCAGTTCAATCTGGCAGGAGCCGTAGGTAGGCCGATCGGTGGTGTGATGATGGACCGCTTTGGGCCGGCACGCTGCTTCTTGATAAACGGCCTGAGTTTCGCCGCCGTGTTCGTGGGTTTATTCGCGGTGGATGTGCGGCATGTGCCGAGCACCAGCCGGAAGAACATGCTTCGCAGCCTGCTGGAGGGCTTTCGTTCAATTCGATCGAGCAAGGTCCTCAAGTCGTTGATGCTGATTGCCCTGGTGTGCGCGTTCTGCGGCGTTCCGATCAACTTGCTCTTACCGGTGTTCGCCCAGGATGTCTTTGGCCTGGGCGCAGGGGGCTACGGCTTCATGGGTTTCGTCTTGGGCGTGGGAGCCGTGCTGGGAGCATTGGTGGTAGCAACCTTAGGCGATGCTCCCCGGAAGGGTCGCAATTCGCTGAACACCCAGTTCTTGCTGGGGTTGGCAATGTTGGGATTCGCAGTGGCAACCCATCTCTGGCTGGGCGTCGCGACACTGTTTGTCTGCGGCGGGGCCATCCTCGGAGTGTTCACGATGATCACGTCGCTCGTGCAACTCAACGTACCCGATGGGATGCGCGGGCGCATCATGAGCGTGCACAACACCGCGTTCCGCGGCGCGATGCCGCTTAGCAACCTGGTCTGTGGCTTCGTAGCGGAAAGGATCGGCGCCGGCAATGCGTTGAGCATCAACGCGATGATCCTGATTGCGGTCGCTGCTTGGTACATGCTCAGCAAGAACCAGGTCCGTGATCTCTGAGTCCCGGGCAGGCCGGGCGCGCAGACCAGACTGATCTCGCGGTGCCCGGTTGTGATCAGGCACTCTTTCGCGCCGGTCGTGTACACTTTTCGTGATGCCACGCCAAGTCCCGGTTGATGAACTCAGAGCCAGTCTGGGCCAAGAGATTGCCGTCAGCGACTGGTTCGAGATCACGCAGGAGCGCATCGACGGATTCGCTGACACCACGGAGGACCATCAGTGGATCCACGTAGACAGAGAGCGGGCGGCAACCGACTCCCCATTCAAGACGACCATCGGCCACGGGTTCCTGAGCCTCTCGATGCTGGCGCCCATCATGATGGAGACAGTCAAGGTCGCTGGTGACTTCAAGCACGGGATTAACTACGGCCTGAACAGGGTTCGATTCCCTGCGCCTGTGCCGTCCGGGAGCCGGATTCGCGGACATATCACGCCGCAGGCCGTCGACGAGCACGACTGGGGCGTGCAGACTGTTTGGCTGGTGAACGTCGAGCTCGAGGGATCACCCAAGCCTTGCGTCGTTGCCGAGTGGGTGACAAGGGCCTACCGCTAGGAGCGGAAGCGATTCAGACCCCAATGGGGCAGGGGCCTGACTCGTGGGCGGTTCGCTACTCGATCGGAAGCATGTCGCGCCAATTCGGTCCGGACTTGATGTCTGCGACAAGCGGCACATCCAATTGAGCGGCTCCTTCCATCTCTTCCTTAAGCAGCCTTCCCACCGCGCGGACCTCGGCGTGAGGCACTTCCAGGACAAGTTCGTCGTGAACCTGCAAGAGCATTCGTGCTCCGAAACCTGCGGTTCGTATCGCGTTGTCGGTCGACACCATCGCCTTCTTGATCAGGTCTGCCGCCGTACCCTGAATTGGAGAGTTGACGGCGATTCGCTCCGCCAATCCTCTAGCCATGGAATTCTTGCTCTCGAGATCCGTGACCGGCCGCCTGCGTCCAAACATGGTCTGGCTGAAACCAATTTCCTTGGTCCGCTCGATCGTGCGGGCAATGAAATCCTTAATTGTTCCGTAGCGCTCAAAGTAGAGGTCGATGTAGTCCTTGGCGTGACGTTGGGGAATGCCGAGCTGCTTCGCGAGCCCGAAGGCGCTCAGTCCGTAAATGATGCCGAAATTCACAGCCTTCGCCCGGTAGCGTTCCTCGGGGCCGACCAGCGCGGGGTCTATACCCAGCACTTCCGACGCAGTCAATGTGTGGATGTCGTCGCCGCTCTGGAATGCGGCGACAAGTTTCGGATCGCCTGACATATGCGCCAGAACACGGAGTTCGATCTGGGAATAGTCCGCTGCCAGGAACGTCGTGCCCTCGGCCGCCACGAAGGCTTTGCGGATCTCCCTTCCGAGCTCTGTTCGGGCCGGGATGTTTTGAAGGTTTGGATTCAGCGAAGACAGGCGGCCCGTGGCCGAGCCTGTCGGGTTGAACGTCGTATGCAGTCGTCCGTCCGTCCCGACCAGTTCGGGCAGCACGTCGACGTAGGTGTTCTTCAGCTTGGAATGCTGGCGCCACTCGAGGACCTTCAATGGAACAGGGTGATCGTTCGCAAGGCTCTCGAGGATGTCGGAGGCTGTAGAGAGCGCCTTGGTCTTGCCCCGCTTCCTCGGAGCCCTCAAACCGAGATGCTCATAGAGGATTTCGCCCAACTGCTTCGGAGACCCAATATTGAATTTCCTCCCGGCGAGATCGTGAATCTCGCGGCCCAGGTCTTCAATCCTGTGCTCGAGTCTTGCGGACAGATCGGTCAACACGGACGGGTCCAGCAGTACGCCGGCGGCTTCCATCCGTGCCAGGACAGGCGCCAGCGGCAATTCGATCGTTTCGTAGAGATTGGTCAGCTTCGCCTCGTCGATCTCCCGGCGTAGCTGTTCGCGCAGTTGCCGGACCTGACCAGCCGAAACCGCTGCGTTTGGTTTCCAGATTGTGCCCAACCGGCGCTCCACGGTCTTTTCGATCGAATAGTTTGTTCGGCTCGAGTCGACGAGAAACGCCATCAGCATGGTGTCGTCCGATGCGTTCGGGAAGTCGACCCCCATGGAATCTAGCGAGTGGATTGCTGATTTCCAGTCATGAACCCAGAAGTCTTGATCTTCACTCGCGAAGAGTTCCTTGGCGTGCTGCGTGAAATCGGCGGGCAACAGTCGCAGTTCTCCGTCTCGTGATGCGAAACCAATTCCCCCGTATTCGCCGATCACGGGCTCTTGCGCCGGAGCTTGCGCGACGGCGATTGCGAGAGGCCCGAATACCTCCTTCGTCCACTCAGCAAACTGCTCGGCCGATTCGAACGCGCGGACGCTGGCCTCGGCCTCCGCCGTTGCAGCCCCCGCTTCCAACTGGACTGCGAGGCTCTTGAATTCAAGCTTGCGATAGAGCGCGATCAGTTGCTGTGTGTCAGGTGGGCGCTGCTTCACTGCCTCCAGGTCCAGCCGCAGGCTGCCCGACGTGTCGAGCGTCGCGAGATGCTTGCTGAGGCGGATTTGGTCGGCGTGGTTTTCCAGGCTCTCGCGGTAGGCCTTGCGCTTGACCTCGCCTGCGTGCCGGATGATTTCCTCGATGTCGCCGAACTCGTCAATTAGCTGCTCTGCTCCCTTCTTGCCGATTCCGGGTGCACCCGGAATGTTGTCGACACTATCACCCATGAGAGCCAGGTAGTCCGTGACCCGGTCGGGCTCGACGCCCAGGAACTGCTTGACATCGGCGGGGCCGTAGCGCTCGTCCTTCATTGGATTGAGCTGTATGACGTCATTCCCCACCAGTTGCATCAAGTCCTTGTCGGCAGAAACGATCCAAGTCTCCAAGTCGTGTTCGGCGGCTTGGCGGGCGAGCAGAGCGATGGTGTCGTCGGCTTCGTAACCGTCCTCGGTGGCGACCTCGATGTTCCAGCACTGTAAGAGTTCGCCGATGTACGGAAGCTGCGTTGCGAGATCTGCTGGCATCTCCTCGCGATTTGCCTTGTATTCCGGGAAGATCTTCTCCCTGAAAGTCGGTCCGTGCCCTTCCCAGACGGCGACGAGATGGTCGGGGTCGTAGTCCTCGATCAGGCGCTTGAGCATGTTGTTGAATACGTAGACCGCCTCGGTGGGCAGGCCGGCTGCGGTCCGCAAGCCGGGGAGTGGCGAGCGCGCTCGACCGTAGAACGCTCGAAAAATCAATCCGAACGTGTCGACAAGAAACAGGCGCGGGCGGGTTGGGCTCATGAGCGATTCAGTGTACGCCCTTCGAGCGAATCGGTCAGGTCGGAGGCGCTCTCAGCCGTGGCGTAGGCACCAGACCGGATTCCTTGGGGCGGGTTTCCGGGCTCAGCAAGGCGAGGCCTGGTGTTGAGCACAGCCCTCGAATCTCGCCTCCGGCAGTCGGCTGCCCGGAAATCCACAGTGCGTGAAGTCAGTTCGCGGGTGGGACGCCTCACCCGCTCGCACGTGTGAATAGGGCTGTCGGCAATGTAATACTAAGAGCGGGGCTCGAAGGTTTAATGATCAAGCCGACAGAGAAGATCTGGCACAACGGCGAATTTATCGATTGGGATGACGCCAAGGTCCATGTGCTGACCCACGCGCTCCACTATGGAACCAGCGTATTCGAGGGTATCCGTTGCTACGACACGTGTCGCGGACCCGCCATATTCCGCCTACCGGAACATGTGCGCCGGATGTACGAATCCGCCAAGATCTATCGCATGTTGGACCCCGGGTTCTCCCAGGATGAAATCGTGCAGGCATGCAAGGACGTGACATCGGTGAACGGCCTGAAGTCGTGCTATATCCGGCCGGTATTGTTCCGGGGTTTTGGTGACGTCGGCGTTCGATCCCTTGATAACCCGATCGAGTTCTATATCGCTTGTTGGGAATGGGGGCGCTATCTCGGGTCTGAGGCGTTGGAGCAAGGAGTTAACGTATGCGTCTCCTCCTGGACCCGCATCGCTCCGAATACGCTGCCAGCTATCGCGAAAGTTGCCGCCAACTACATGAATTCGCAACTAATCCTGATGGAAGCAAATTTACATGGGTACACGGAGGGTATTGCGCTTGATGCGTCCGGATACGTTTCCGAAGGCAGCGGCGAAAACATCTTTCTTGTCCGCGACGGCATCATTTACACTCCCCCTCTCGGAACTTCAGTGCTGCCCGGGATCACGCGTGATTGCGTCGTGCGACTGGCAGTGGACCTTGGCTACGAACTTAAGGAGCAGGCGATTCCCCGCGAATGGCTCTACATCGCCGACGAACTGTTCTTCACTGGCACGGCCGCGGAGGTTACGCCGATTCGGTCCGTGGATCAAATCGAGGTTGGGAATGGCGGCCGTGGGCCAATCACACACCACATCCAGTCGGAGTTCTTGGCGATAACGGAAGGCTCTGCGGAGGACCGGTTTGGCTGGCTGAGCGTTTTGGGTACACGCAATTCGGTTGCGGCTTGACTCCTGACCACGATTTGCCGCGCGATTTGAGACGCGATTCAAGCTTCCCGGATGAACAGGCTCCCGGCTTGGACAGCCCAGCCCATCGGCGGCTTGGAGGCTCACCCCTCGCGACCGATGTTGTGACCTCCGAGACAGCAGGGAAGGCGGCGACCCAAGATTTCGCTCCCGGGTCAGCGGTGCGGCGGAGGCCGCGGCTTTGGCTACACGTGATCCTCTTTCTTGCGGCGACTGCCTCGACCACGATCGTTGTTTCGCCGCTGTACTCGGCGTGCTTGATGGGAATTCTCACTGCCCACGAGTTTGGACACTACTTCGCTGCTCGTCAATATCGGGTCGCTGCGTCGCTACCGTATTTCATTCCGATGCCGTTGAGCATCATCGGAACGATGGGCGCGGTCATCCGAATGTCACGGTTCATTCCGAATCGCCGGGCTTTGTTCGATATTTCGGCCGCTGGGCCCTTGGCCGGAGTTCTTTTGGCGATTCCTGTCAGTTTCGTGGGATTGATGCTATCGACACGTCAGCCAATTGGTGACGAGAGTCTCGGAATCATGCTAGGGGATCCCCTGCTATTCCAAATATTCGAGAGGATTCTCTTCGGTGCACCCCCAGAAGGCACCGTACTGATCCTACATGAAGTCGCATTCGCAGGTTGGGTCGGTCTCTTCGTAACGGGACTGAACCTCCTGCCGATCAGCCAACTCGATGGCGGGCACATTTCGTACTCGGTGTTCGGAAAGCTTAGCGAAGTGGTGGGCTGGACAGTGTTCTGCATACTGCTCGTAGTCTGCTTAACTGTCAGCTTCCAATACGCGGTGTTTCTGGTGTTAATGCTCTTCATGAGAATTCGGCACGCGCCGACGTTGGATGACGCCTTGCCGCTAGGACGGACCAGGAAAGCGATCGCCTTGGCCTTGTTGGTTGTGTTCGCACTGTCCTTCGTACCAATCCCCATTCACTTGGCGGAGTAGCGTCATTCGACTTCGGCCCGGGAGCCGGGGAAGTTGATTAGAAGCTACTTGGGTGCCTGACCGCCGCCCCGCCAGGCTCTGGCACTGCGCTTCGCGCTCCGTGGTCGGCACAGATCGCCTAGTCGATTGTCAGGATGGCCTTGCCGCGAACCTTGCGGTCGGCCAGATCGCGAATGCCTTGCGGGGCAGCATCGAAGGGGTATTTCGCCCCGACTGGCGGATTGATCGTCCCGGCATTGAACATTCCCACTAGCCGCTCATGCAGCGATTGCATGTAGCCGGGATTCTCATCGCAATGGCGGCCCCAGAAGACGCCGACCAGCGACATGTTCTTGAGCAGTGCCCGATTGGCTGCTAGCGTGGGAATGCGTCCGCTGGCGAACCCAACGACCAACAGGCGGCCGCCCGGTGCAATCACTTTTGTGGACAGATCGAAGATATCGCCGCCTACCGGATCATAAATCACGTCTGCCCCGAAACGGCCCGCGATCGCCTTCACCTCGTCTACCCAATTGCTATCCGTATAGCTGAGAACGTGATCGGCCCCTTGGCTCTTGCAAAACTCAAGCTTCTCGTCGCTGCCAGCCGTTGCGATCACCTGCGCGCCCATCGCCTTTCCAAGTTGGATTGCGGCCGTTCCGACACCACTTGCACCGGCATGCACCAACAGCCATTCGCCAGGTTGGAGCTTCGCTCTACGTTCGAGTGCAAACAGCGACGTCTGGTAAACAACGGGCATCGCCGCGGCTTGCTCGAATGACATCGAATCTGGTATCGCGTACGCCCGGGACTCGTCAACGAGCGTACACTCGGCAAATCCTCCTCCACGCGGAAGTGAAGCCACCCGCTTCCCGATGGCCGTGCCACGCACACCCTCGCCCACCGCGTCTATCGTGCCAGCCACCTCGGCTCCGATCGTGAACGGGAAACCGGGCCGTGATTGGTATTTGCCCTGGCACTGCAAGAGATCGAAGAAGTTAAGGCCGCACGCTCGATTGCGAATACGTACCTGACCCGCCTGAGGAGTCGGTGGCTGCATCTCAGCCATGATCATCTCCTCGGGCTCGCCATAGTGCGTGACCTGCCAAATGCGCATGCGGGCTAGAGTATCAAACCGGACCAATCCTCAGGCAGGTCGGGCAGGCATCCGTGGCGCGTCAATTGAGGATCATTTACTAGTGATGATCTCGTCGATCAATCCGTACTCCTTGGCCTGGTTCGATTCCAGGATGAAATCGCGCTCCACGTCCCGCTCGATCTTCTCCGGTGATTGGCCCGTATGGCTCGCGAGCAGCAGGTTGAGGTTCTTACGCATCCGGAGGATCTCCCGGGCGTGGATGTCGATGTCCGTCGCCTGCCCCGCAAGGCCGGACATCGACGGCTGGTGGAGCAGGAAGCGTGAGTTGGGCAATGCGTAGCGCTTGCCTTTGGCGCCCGCAGCCATCAGCACGGCGGCCATCGAAGCCGCCTGTCCGATGCAGACGGTAGTGATGTCGGGCTTCACGAATTGCATGGTGTCGTAGATCGCCATTCCGGCGGTGATTGATCCGCCCGGCGAATTGATGTACAGCCAGATGTCACGCTCCGGGGTCTCCGCTTCGAGGAAGAGTAGTTGGGCCGTGATGAGATTCGCAATCGAATCATCGATGGGAAAGCCAACGAAGATGATGTTGTCGCGAAGCAATCGCGAGTAAATGTCGTAGGCGCGCTCCCCGCGGCTCGTCTGCTCGACGACCATCGGAATGAGCCCTCCATGGGGTTGGGGTGTTCTGTGCATGTCAGACTCTTTCTGGGACTCCTCGGAGGGCGGCAACTTGCGCTTATTCTCCGTTCGGTGGGGTTTGTTCTTCCGTCTCGGTCCGTTCCGCCTCGTCGAGGACGAACTGCAGTGCTTTCGAGCGGAGCCGGTTGCTCCGCCACGCGGAGATCAGACCTCGGGATGCTAGATCGTAGTTGGCGGCAGCGACAGTCATCTTGTTTTCCTCGGCGTGTTGTTGGACGAACGAATTGACTTCCTCTTGGGTGATCTCCATGCTTTCGACTGCGGCGATTCGTTGCAGGACCAAGTCTGCACGGACACCAAGCTCTAGGTGCCCTCTCAGTTCGACCATTTCATTTTCGCCGAGTTCCGCTGCGCGTGGCTCCTTTTCCAGGGCCGAGGCCATCACACCCTGCATGTATTGCTGGGGCAATTCCATCGGATGGGCCTCTGCGAGCTGTCTCGTGAGCTGGTCTCGGGCATGTCGCTCAATGAACTCCTTCGCACTATTGAGGATGATTTCCCGGACCTTGTCCCGAAGCTCGTCGAAGGTCTCGATGTCATTGTCCACATCCTTGGCAAACTCGTCGTCGAGTTCCGGCAGTTCGCGCTCCTGCAATGCGATCACTCGCGCGGTGCAGCGCAGCGTCTTGCCTGCAAGCTGGGTGTTGACATGGTCGTCTTCGTAGTTAACGACGATTTCCGCTTGGTCACCCGGGCTCTTACCGATCAGGGCCTCGCTGTAAGCTTCGAGGGTCTCTTCGGCACCGATGTGGATCGTCACCTCGCGATCCTTCATTTCGTGTTCGCCTTCCCCGACCGTCCCGGAAATTGACACGAGGGTGAAGTCGCCGTCTTCGATCGGGCGCGGGTCAAGATTGTGGAAAGAGGCGTACTCGCGACGCATGCGCTCGAGCTGTTCCTGCACCGCTTCGTCAGGGTCAGGCAGCTTGGGAACAGCTACCTTCAGATTGCGGTACTCCCCGAGTTCGAAAGCAGGGAACACCTCGAAGACCGTGTCGACCTCGAGGGGCTTTCCTTCGGCGAAGCGGAGATCGGTGATAACCGGCGAGCCCGCCACGGCTAGGTCGCGTTGGTGGAGTCCCTTGATTACGTACTCGGCAGCGAAGTTGTGCCTGAGGCTATCCAGGATCTCCGGTTCGTAGTGGCGGTTGAGTACGGACTGTGGCGCTTTGCCCCGTCGAAAACCCGGAACTAGTGCGTTCTTCGCTACCTCCGAGACCAGGCGTCTGCGTTCGTTCGCGACCGTCTCCCAGGGAATCTCGATGGTCAGCTCACGCACACAAGGATCGTTAGGCTCGAGCAAGACATACCTCCCTGGCTCCGGTCCCGGGTCGGAGCAGCGGCAGAAATTCCAGTTTACCGCAGAAAAATCCGGCTTCGAACGTGGTCGCAGGCCACGCGCGTACACTCGAAGTGATGCCGAGGCGGCCGAAATGGGGTCAGCATTTCCTGCGGGACGAATCGACGCTGGAACGTATCGCTGCGTCCGCCGCAACGGAGAACGATGCCGTCGTCGAGGTCGGTCCCGGCCAGGGCGCACTGACTCGCCATCTGTTGCCTGTTGCCCGTCGTGTGGTAGCAGTCGAGGTCGACGCCGATCTGGCACGGGAACTTCCCGGCCGATGCGGAAATGCTCCAAATTTGAACGTTCTCAATGCCGACATCCTTGAGATCAATCTCTTGGAGATCACCAGGAAGTACGAGGATGCTCAATGGGTTGTGAGTGGTAACCTGCCATATTACATTACATCCCCCATATTGCGAGCCGTGTTTAGTACGCACCGCTTGTTCCGGGCAGCGACATTCCTGGTGCAGGACGAGGTGGCGGATCGGATCGCCGCTAGGGAAGGTAGCCGATCCTATGGCTACCTCAGCTGCTTGTGCCAGTTGTATTGCATACCGTCGAAGCTGTTCTCGGTCCCACCCGAGGCGTTTGCGCCGATCCCTCGAGTCCGGTCGGCCGTGGTGCGGTTGGAGATGATTCAGGAGGATCCCCCTGACGGCCTGCTGGAGTTTCTGGGAGCCTGCTTCCGCTCTCCCCGGAAGACGCTACGGAACAACCTTCGCGGCTTGTTTCCGATCAAGCTTGTGGCGTCCGACAAATGCGCGGGCCTGCGGGCGGAGCAGCTAAGCCTAGCCGACCTCAAGGCCCTGTGGCGAAGGCTAGAATCGGGACGCTGAATCACAACGGGTTGACGGGGACCGGGAGGAATTGGAATTGACTGCCGAGATCGCGCGGATGTGGTTCAATGAATGCATTGGAGAATCCTGATGCTCAGGATCGGCTTGGTTCTGAAGGTTGCAATTGCTTCGGCAATGATCTGCACAGTATCTTCGGCGCAGCTAGTCGACCGCACGGACCAGAGTCGCGATCCAGATCCAAGGGCCGTGAACCTTACCCTGGAACGGCGGGGCGACATTTACATGGCGCGCAAGATGTACAGGGAAGCTGGTGAAACCTACACGGAAGCGATTCTTATGGAGCCCGACTCAGCCAAGCTGGTCAACAAACTTGGCATTTCCTACCATCAGTTGCTGATGCTGGACGACGCCCGCAAGCAATACCAGCGAGCCTGGAAGATCGACAAGACATACGGTCAGGCCCTGAACAATCTAGGCACTGTGTATCACGCGAAGGGCAAGTACAGACAAGCGGTCAGGACCTACAGGCAAGCGCTGAAGATCTCTCCGTACTCGGCGTCCATCTATAGCAATCTCGGCACGTCGCAGTTCGCGCGCCGGAGGTTCAAGGATGCCTCCGCTGCCTATCTGAAGGCTTTGGAACTTGATCCGAATGTGTTCGAAGTCAAAGGGAATTTTGGAACCATGCTGCAGGAACGTTCAGTGGGCAACCGGGGCAAGTACTACTACTTCATGGCCAAGGCGTATGCCGGCGTCGAGATGTGGGAGCGGGCAATCCTTTACCTCCGGAAGGCGTTGGAGGAGGGATACGGCAACGCCAGGAAGCTAGCGGGCGAGAGTGCGTTCGAGGCCATGCACGAGCTTCCGGGGTTTCAGCGCCTAGCGTTTCCCGAGACAATTGCGAGCGCCGCGGACAATGCCACCACCAACTGAGGAGTTCTCGGCCTGCAGTTCCGCTAGTTGGCAGCCTCGCCGACCTCCTGAGGGAGCCTCCAGGAATACAGCCGTCCACTTGCGCCTGCCTTCTCGAGATGGACCGGTTTCGCGGAGGGGCCGAGTTTGGGCGTAACCCTTGCGTTACCGGGCCCGAACGGCTCGTTTTCTTCTTGACCGGCTTAGCGCCTATTTGCGTCCCCCTAACCGCGCTTTCCCCTTCAATATTCACCGAACACCGGCTCAACGAGGCGGGCTCGGCGGCGGGGCCACAGGCGAGTCTTCGTAAGGAATTGGATCCGGAGCCAGCGAGGCGGATGCTTGTCCGGGCGTTCGTAACAGGTAAGATCGAAGGATTGGCCTCCGGGCAGCACGAATCGTCAAGATACCGCTTTGCTGCTGACGTAGCGCTTACCGGTGGTTCTTGCCTGCACCAGAGTCTCGAAATGCCAGGACTCAACGAACGTGCCAACGTCGGAGAAGCGATGCTGAGACCCCCTCGAGAGCTCGCGACAATCCACCCGGGGCAATGGGCGGAGTGGATCTAGATGGAATCAGTGCCGCAAGAGCCCAACCGAGTAGCCGCCGCTGCCACTGGCGATTCTGAAGAGAGTCGGCGTTGGCCCTACGTATATGCGGGAGTGCTTGCGCATTTGGTGCTGTGGATCGGCCTGCTTTGGTGGTTTTCGCGATCATTCGGTAGTACGCAATGAGCCTTGTCGACTGGCTTGTTCTGGCGATTTCGTTCATAGTCATCGTCGGCTACGGCCTGAAGCGATCGCGCGGCGACTGGTCAGTCCATTCCTACGTGCTTGCTGGCAAGCAGATGCGCTGGTGGGTGATCGGGCTCTCGATCATGGCCACCCAAGCCAGCGCGATCACATTCATCGGAACGACCAGCCAAGGGTATGCTGACGGGCTTCGTTTCGTGCAGTTCTACTTCGGCTTGCCAATTGCCATGGTGTTGATCGCGGCCTTGGCTGCGCCGGCATTCCATCGATCTGGGGTTCGAACGGCGTACGAGTACCTCGAACGAAGGTTTGATGCCAAGACCCGGACGCTGGCCAGTTGGGTTTTTTTGATCCAGCGAGGCCTGGGAGTCGGCTTGGCGATCTACGCTCCGGCGGTTGCCCTTTCCGTCATCTTGGAAGTGCCGGAATGGCTGACCATCCTGGTCACAGTCGTGCTGGTTTCTGCCTATGCAACCCTCGGGGGTATCCGGGCTGTGATGTGGGCGGACGCGCTCCAAATGACGATCATGTTTTTGGGCATCGCGGCGGCATTCTCCTGTGCCGCTCTTGGCCTACCGGACGGTGTCTCCGTCCGCGACGGGCTTGACTTGGCCGGAGCGGCCGGAAAGCTCAATGCCATCGAGACTGGCTTTGACTGGAACAGTCGGTACACGCTCTGGTCAGGCCTCATTGGAGCGACGTTCCTGTCCTTGGCGTACTTTGGCACGGACCAATCCCAGGTTCAACGCTACTTGACGGCTAAGTCCTTGAACCACAGTAGGACCAGCTTGTTGTTCAATGCGGTTCTGAAGGTTCCACTGCAGTTCTTCATCCTGCTGACGGGAGTGATGGTTTTCGCGTTTTTCATTTTTGAACCGCCTCCGCTGTTGTTCCACCCTGCGGAGCGAGCCCGTCTCGAGCAAGCGGCACCAGTTCAGATTGCGGATCTGGAGACACGGTTTGGCCAGGCTCTCGATGAGCGACGCGGAGCCGCTGACCGGTTCCTAGCGTCGCGAGAGGCCGTAGACCGTGAGGCTTTTGTCGGAGCCGAGCGCCGAATCCGGAGTGTCCGCGCCGAAGCCGTTGCCTTGGCGGAGAAGGAAAGCGGGGCAGGAACATACAACGACACGAACTATATCTTCCTGACATTCGTCTTGGGATACCTGCCGCATGGCCTGATTGGCCTGATCATGGCAGGAGTCTTCGCCGCTGCCATGTCGACAGTTTCGTCGGAACTCAACTCGCTAGCCACCTCCACGGTAGTCGACCACGTCTCTCGGTACATCCGACCTGGTATTGACGAGAGGGGGATGCAGCGGGCCCTGCGATGGTCGACGCTGGGCTGGGCGGCGTATGCGGCCGTATTCGCCAGCTACGGTGGCAGGCTCGGATCGCTGATCGAGGCGGTCAATTTCGTCGGTTCGCTGTTCTATGGGCCGATGCTTGGGGTCTTCGCGGTCGCGTTTCTGGTCCGGCGAGTGAGCGGCGATGGTGCTTTCTGGGGCATGGCCTTCGGCTTGCTGTCTGTCTGGGCCACTAAGTTTGTGTTTCCGGGCCTCGCCTTCCTCTGGCTGAATCCCCTCGGCTGCATGACGACGGTGCTCGCAGCAGTCGTGTTCTCGGGGCGATCCATCGGCAGACCACGACGTCCACTCGAGAATTAGCCTAGAATTGGCGCGTGATGGTGAACGCTCTCCGGTTGCTCGTGCTGAGCATTGTTGTTTCGTCTCTGCCTGCCCAGCCTCCGAATATCTTGTTCATCGCAGTTGACGATCTCAACGACTGGATCGAGCCCTTGGGTGGGCACGCCCAGGCAAAAACACCAAATCTCTCGCGACTGGCGCGACGCGCCACGCTGTTCACTCGCGCGTATACAGCCGCTCCTTCTTGCAACCCGTCCAGGGCGGCGCTGATGACTGGGATCGCTCCGTATCGTTCGGGCGTGTACAACAATCGACAGGCGTGGCGCCCCGCAATGCGGGAGGCGGTGACGCTGCCCCAGGCGTTTCGGAAGAACGGTTACTGGGCTGGCGCTGCAGGCAAGATTTACCACGGCGTCTATCCTGACCCACCATCGTGGGACGAATACTGGCCTTCGCAGCAACAGGCGCGCCCCAATGACCCCGTGCCTGCCGTCCGCCCGGCGAACGGCATTCCGGGTACAGGGAATTTCGACTGGGGCGGCATGGCCGTCGATACAGCCGAGATGAGCGATGCCAAAGTCGCGGAATGGATCGCGCGGCGTCTCCAGCAACCGCACGACAAACCATTCTTTCTCGCATTCGGAATCTTTCGCCCGCACTTGCCGTGGTATGTCCCGGAGAATTACCTTGCTCGATTCCCGCCGGAGGCGATTCGACTGCCGATCACATTCAGGGGCGATTTGACTGATGTTCCACGAGCGGGCGTCCAGCTGGCAAGGCCGGACCGTGACCACGCAAGCGTTGTGGAGCACGGCGAGTGGAAGGAAGCCGTTCGAGGGTACTTGGCGTCAATCAACTTTGCCGACGACATGCTCGGCAAGGTGTTGGATGCACTTGACGAAAGCGTTTATTCGGAGAACACCGTCATCGTGCTTTGGAGCGATCATGGCTGGCACCTTGGCGAGAAGCAGCACTGGCGGAAATTCGCGCTCTGGGAGGAGGCCACGCGAGTTCCGCTGATGATCTATGCCCCTTCAGGCACGCCCGGGCTTCCTGAGGGTACTAGGGCCGGTGCGACTAGCGGTCGGCCCGTCAATCTGCTGGATGTGTATCCGACGTTGCTTGAGCTCGCCGGATTGGGTCCGCGTCAGGAACTTGATGGCAGGAGCCTCGTGCCGTTGCTGCGCAATCCCGACCTGCCTTGGCAGCCAACCGTGACGACGTACGGGCGCCTGAACCACGCGGTCCGTTCGGAGGACTTCCGCTATATCCGCTACGAAGACGGGGATGAGGAGCTTTATGATCACCGTGTGGATCCGATGGAGTGGACAAATCTCGCCGGGGACGAGAACTACAGGTCGGTGAAAGAGGATCTCGCGCGATGGCTGCCCGACACAAACGTGCCCGAAGCACCCGTCCAGCCCCAAGGAAATCGAACAAATGAGGTGGCGGTACCGCGATAAGAGGGAATTGCACCCAGACAAAGACGCCATCCAACACGTACTTGGGTGCTTTGCAGGGCGCACGCAGGGAATGCGTCTCGGCAGTGAATACCTGCTCTTCCGGAATCCGCTACGCTAGTAGCCATGCGCACTTGGCTAGTACTCTCAGTTGCAGTTGTTTCGGTCGTGGCTTGCGAGAGCGGACCCACTCCCGAAGCCGCTGTCGCCGACACCGGTCTGCCTGTCAATTGGGAAGGCCTTCCTGATCCGTATCACAGTCCCTCGGCCCAGAATCGCCCGCAGGTCGTCGAGGCACCCGCCGACGCCAAGCTGACAGTTCCGGAAGGATTCAAGGTTGAAGAGTACTTGACGGGGGACTTCATGCGCCCGCGCTTCATGCTGCTGGGACCGAACGATGAATTGGTGTTTTCCGATTCGGGCGCCCGAAACGAGCCGAATGGAGCCGTATACGTCAGCCAGGAAGGCAACACGAAGAAGCTGATCGAAAATCTGGACCGCCCCTACGGCTTGGCGTTCCATGAAGAGTGGCTCTACGTGGCGGAGCCAACTTCGGTCAAGCGCTACGTGTACGATGCCGAGGCAATGACCGCCGGGGACGGTGAGGAGATCATTTCATTTGAAGACATGGGCAGGGGCCACTGGACGAGGTCGCTGCTCTTCGACAAGGACCACACGAAACTGTACGTCTCGGTTGGGTCTGGATCGAATATTGACTTGGGGGAGGATCCGATGCGCGCGGCATTGCATCGCTACAACCCTGACGGAACGGGCCACGAGGTCGTGGCCACCGGCCTCCGCAACATCATCGGGCTGGAATGGCATCCGGGATCGGCCGAAATCTGGGCGGCGGTGCAGGAGCGGGACGGGCTGGGAGACGACCTTGCGAACGACTTCCTCGTCAACGTGAAGGAAGGCGAGTTTTACGGATGGCCATACGCCTACAACGGTCCTCACGCTGACCCCCGGCACGCGGAAGAAGAGAATTACGCCGAAATCTACGATGCCGAGCTTCATGCGGAGATGGTCGGGAAGACTCTTTACCCAGACGTCCTGCTTGGTGCGCACGTGGCCGTGCTTGACATAAAGTTCTACACCGGAACTCAGTTTCCGGAAGAGTACAGGGGAGGCCTTTTCCTGGCATTCCATGGATCTTGGAACCGCGCTGAGCGCACCGGCTACAGTGTTGCCTTCATTCCATTCAAGGACGGTCAACCGCAGTCGGGCCCGCAGGATTTCCTCACAGGCTGGATGATGGGATCCGACATGAGGGAAGTCTGGGGACGTCCCGTTGGATTGTTGTTGCTGAAGGACGGCTCCATGCTGGTGAGCGAAGACGGCGGCCGCAAGATCTGGCGTGTCAGCTACGGCGAATAGCTCGAAGGTATCTGCAGATTCGATTCCGAGTACCGGTATGTTGAACTGGTTCCGCCCGAAGTGGAAGCACTCGAACGCAGATGTCCGTAAGGCCTCGCTGGCGGAGATCAAGGATCCCGCCATCCTGGTTGAGGTCATCATCGGCGACAGTGAGTGGTTCATCCGGCATGACGCCTTGGCCGTTCTGCGCGCTATGCAGCCCGATGAATCCCACTATCACCGGCTGATGCGGGAATCCGGTGACGAGGAAATTCGGCGCAAGGTGGTCAAGGTCATGGCCGACGAAAACGAGTTGCAGCGCGTGGCCGAAAATGACAAGTACCGATACATCCGGGACGCCGCTGAGCATCGGCTGGCCGAATTGCGGACGGGCATGTGGGACGACATTGAATCCTAGCGACACTGGCCATCCATCGCCAGAAAGGGCGCTGACTGCTGCTTGTCAGCATCAAGACGGCGGTTTTGGATGTGGCAGTACTGGCGAGTCCGCGGACTGGAATGACCAGTGACCGCCGACCAAAGAGCTGCTGCGGCCCGACCGCCGCCCGACCGTGCTGCACCCGGATGGCCGGTTGGGCTCGCGCAGCCGATTAGGGTCGGTCGTTCTGGCACTGAAGCGTTTCTGCTCTTGCTAGGAACGCACTTCGTTGTCGACTGCTTTTCGTCTACCTTGCCCACCGTGCAGCCGCTGTTGGTCGATCGTTTCGGCTTGAGTCTGGCACAAGCGGGGTTGCTTGGTGGGATTTGGATGTTTTCTTCGTCGGTCCTGCAATTGCCCTTCGGTTTGCTCAGCGACCGACTGCAAAGTCGTCAATTCACAGTTCTAAGCCCTGTCGTTGCGGCTATCTGCCTGTCCTCGATGGGCCTGGTTGACAACATCAGCGGAGTCATCGCACTGCTGCTTGCTGGCGGGATGGCTGTTGCCGCCTATCACCCCTACAGTACAAGCCAGGCTGGGCGGATCGCAGGTGGGCGCAAGGCGATTGGCACGGCTATCTTCATTACCGTAGGTACAGCGGGACTTGGCCTCGGCCCGCTGTACGTGACCGTCGTCGTCGAGCGGATCGGCTTTGACCGACTCTGGGTCTCCGCCATGCCGGTTTTGGCGCTCGCGCCCTTGCTTCTGTGGAGGGTTCCAAAGCCCGATCTGGCCTTGGATTCCAAGAGGGGTGCCGTGGACTGGCTGGCATTGCGCGAGCATGCGGGCCCGCTGGTCGCGCTCTACGCCTTGGTGGTCTTGAGGTCGATTGTGCAAGTCGGACTGGCCCAGTTTCTCGCTCTGTATATGGTGCAAGTACGGGGAGCGGAGTTCAGCACGGCAGCGATGGCGTTGGCCGCATATTTCCTGAGCACCTCTGTCGGTTCGTTTGTTGGGGGGGCCGCTGCCCATAGATTCGGCGGGTGCAGTGTGATAGTCGCGTCGTGCACCGGTGCAGGCCCGATACTCGCGCTCTTCATGGCGACGGACGGATGGCTGTCCATCGCGGCGCTGTTCGTGGCTGGAGTGGTTCTGCTGGCGTCCATTCCAGTGAACGTGGTCATGGCTCAGGATCTCGTACCATCCCAGGCAGGGGCAACAAGCGCACTGATGATGGGCTTCGGATGGGGTATTGCCGGTATAATCTTCGTGCCCGCAGCAGGGTGGCTGGCAGATTTCATCGGACTAGAGGCCGTTCTGTGGGGATTCACGGTACTGCCACTCCTTGGCCTGCCAATCGCTCTCAGGCTCCGTCGCGCGGTTCAGCGTGGCAGAACCACCTAGCGGAATGAGTCCCATTCTCCATTCCCGTGCCTTTCATCATGCTATTCTTACTACAAGCGGCGACAGTCCCGTTCGCGCGGCCTTAAACCCGAGCCGCCGGCGAACCGGTTACGGTTGGGGGTTCGCCACGTCTCCCAAGGATTCATACATGGCACGTGTTTGCGTCGTAACAGGCAAGCGCCCTATGTCGGGCAACAATGTCTCTCATGCGCACAACAAGACGAAGCGGCGCTTCTACCCGAACTTGCAGGACAAGCGGTTCTGGTCACCCCGCCGTAAGCGCTGGGTGAAACTCCGGATCAGTGCCAAGGGCATCAAGATCATGAACCGGCGCGGTGTCGACAGGGTGCTTGATGATCTGCAGCAACGCGGCGTGAAATTCTAGCGCTCATAGGGGCCGTACCGGCCCGTCGGACGCGCATGGCGCACCGCCCCCCTACGAGCATTGAAGTTCTTCCGGGCGTGGAATGAAACCCATCGTGGATGGCCGAGAAAGGCGGCTAATCAGCGCTGGTGGCGCCGACGCTGCCTTACGCCGGCGAGCCCTATAGGTCAATCGCCTTGGCGTAGGTCACGGCTTGGACCCGGTAGAGGCGCTCCAGCACCGAGGCTGGGAGAGGTTCGTCGGTATGAACGACGGCCACGGCCTGGACCGGCTCGCCGTCAGCTTCCCTGTCTCCGCGGCCAAGCGCGAAGTCAGAAATGTTGATGCCGCTCTCTCCAAGCACTGTTCCGACCAAGCCGATGACGCCAGGGACGTCCTTGTTAGTTACGTACAGCAGCGACCCTGCTAGCAGGGCCTCCACATAGATTCCGTCAATGCTGACAACCCTTGGGGAGCCGTCGGGAAAGACCGTTCCTTCTAGCGTGCGTTCCATTTCTTCCGTCTTGAGAGCCAACTTGATTGAATCGCTGAAATGAGTTCGGCCTCTCCGCACCTCGCTAACGCCAATCGCTCGAGCCTTGGCCACTTGCGAGGCATTCACCAAGTTCGCCTTCTGTGAGAGAAAGCAATTCAGCATTCCACTCAGTGCCGCGTTGCGCATCATCGTCTGGTCGGTCTCGCCGAAGTCGCCCGAATACGTGATCTTGACTCGCACGGGCCGCCCAATTGTGGTTTGCGCGACGAACGATCCGATGCGCTCGGCGAGTCGCAAGTACGGAGCGATCCGCCCGTACTGCTCCGCGCTAACGGAAGGGGTGTTGACAGCGTTGACAACTACGCCGGACAGGAGAAAATCGCGTACTTGGACGGCGATGTCAATTCCAACCTTTTCCTGGGCCTCTTCGGTGGATCCTCCGATATGAGGCGTTGCTACGACATTGGCATGCGTAAGGAACGGTGAATCACCAGGTGGCTCATGCTCGTACACGTCAAGCGCTGCTCCGCCGACCTTGCCTGACAAGATCGCAGCCTCCAGTGACGATGTGTCAACCAGCTCGCCGCGGGCGCAGTTGATGACCCGGGCCCCGTCCTTCATTTTCGCTATGGTCTCGGCGTTGATGATTCCCGCCGTTTCAGGCCTCAGGGAGAGGTGCAGGCTGATGTAGTCTGACCGTCCGAGTAAGGGGTCGAGTTCGAGAAGCTCGACACCACAATCCCTCGCAGCATCGCTGGACACGAAAGGATCGTAAGCGATGACTTCCATGCCAAACGGCTTTGCCCGGTACGCGACCTGGCGGCCGATGCTGCCCAAGCCGATGATTCCGAGGGTCTTTCCGAAGACCTCATTACCTTGGAATTTCTTACGCTCCCAACGGCCTGCCTTGAGCGAAGCGTTTGCGGAGGGAACCGAACGGGCAAGCGAGAGGATCAAGGCCAACGTATGCTCGGCGACGGAGGTACTATTTCCGCCTGGGGTGTTCATGACCACGATGCCCCGCTTGGTCGCCTCGTCGCAGTCGATGTTGTCCACGCCGACGCCTGCGCGGCCGATCACCTTTAGGCTGGTTGCCCGGGCCATGACTTCCTTCGTGACCTTGACGCTGCTGCGGACAATCAAGGCGTCGGCGGCGGGCAGGTGTGGCGCATATTCCTCTGGGTTCGAGACGATGACTTCCAGGCGATCCTCCGCTTGCAGCAGTTTGATGGCCCCGGCGGCGACGGAGTCCGCTACGAGAATTTTCATGGAGCGCCTCCATCTTCGTCGGTAAGGCCTTTCAGATAAACTGCTTGCGCCGCCTTGACTCCGGCCCCGAAGTCGAGGTTCACGCCCAATCGGTGCAGGATGATTTCAAGTTCCGCGATGGTGGCAAAGAGATCGTGAAAATCGAAGTAGCCTAGGTGGGCGAAACGGAAAATCTGGCCTTTCATCGATCCTTGGCCATTCGCAATGATCGACTCGAACTGGTCCTTGTAGCCTTGCACGATCTCACTGGAATCGAGCCCTTGGGGTGCACGGATCGCCGTGACTGCTCCCGCTGGGATCGCGTCGCGAATGAACAATTCCAGGCCAATAGCCTGGGCAGCTTGGCGTGCCGCCCGGGCTAGCATTTGGGCGTTTTGGATCAGGTGGTCCCGGCCAATTTCGCGGATGAATTGCAGGACGTCGGCGAGACCGAGAATGAGCGAGGATGCGGGTGTCCAGGGTGAATCCCCGTTCGGCCCTGCATCGATGTGCTTGCGCAGATCGAAGTAGAAATACGGATTGACAGCTGTTGCTGCCCGCTCCAATGCCTTTTCGCTGACCGAGCAGTAGGCCAATCCGGGAGGGATCATCAGCGCCTTCTGGGACCCTCCAATGACAACATCGAGGCCCCAGACGTCGATTTCGAGAACGCTGCTGCCGAGCCCTGTGATGGCATCGACGACCAGAATTGCGTCGGTCCCACCGACGACCCGTGCCATCGCTTGAACGTCGTGCGAAATCCCGGTCGATGATTCGGTGGCTTGCACGAAGACTCCCTGCGTGTCCGGATTCTCGCGTAATGCCGTATCGACTTGGTCCACCGAGACGGATTGACCGTAAGGCTTCTCCAACACCACCGTTTGGAGGCCGTAGGCCCTGGCGATCTGGACCCAGCGTTCGCCGAATTTTCCGGCCGAACAGATGATCGTCTTATCTCCCGGGGAGAACAGATTCGAGATGGCTGCTTCCATCGCGCCGCTTCCCGACGAGGAGAAGAGGGCGATGCCATTCGCCGTGCCCATGAAATAGTGCAGGTCTTCGATCACGCCGCTATAGATCGCGCGGAAGTCCCGCGTACGGTGGTGCAGGTCAGCACCGGCCATCGCGCGGACAGCAGAAGGCAGTAGCGGTGTGGGCCCCGGGGTGAGCAGGCGGCTCTTGCGGAGATGCATGGCGGGTGGTCCTAGGGTGAATCGTTGTGTGGCGCGAGGGAGGGCTTTCGACAAGCCACTGCGGCAGTCCCCGCGAACACCATCAATTCAAGTTGAGCAGGCTATCCGCCCACCGGTCGATGCGACGCCAATCGGCCAAGTCCCGGTACCCACTCGAACGCGACTTCAGCTGTCTAGTTTAGCGCAGGGCAGTTCGCGATCCGACGCCGGCCCGAGGGCCTGTGAACCGACAGCAGTCTAGGTGTGCCATTGGACGGAGGTTGGGCGCGTGAAGGATGATCTGTCGACGGTCTCCATCGATATACTCGATTGGGCTTGGCCTGCTGCATGGGATTACGTCGCGTGCAGCACTTCCGACGATCGCGAACGGCCAGGGCCAAAACAGTCTCCGTTACCGCTGCTCTGCTGGTTGACGTGACGCTCTGCCCCGGAACACTTCGGCTTCGTGCTCGAAGTCTCAGCGGCAGCGGTTACCGTTGGTGCTTCACCGGAACGGGCCGACTGCTTTGACGGGTAGTAAAGTGAGGGACGGATCGAGAGGCAAGAAGGCTGTCAGAGACAAAACGACATTCTCTTGCTTGCCAGCAACTTGCAAGGCTAGCTCCGGGAAGCCGCACTCCTGCCATTGGCGGCGGAGCCCGATCGATCCGGAAGGCGAGTGGGGAAACCGTGTTGGCGAGCAATCTCGGCGCGAAACGGTTCCAATTGTCGCGCTGGACAAGGCCGATCGCCATGACCCTGGTTGTGGTCAGTTCGCTGTGGGTTCAAATCAGGGCGGCACCGGCGTTCCGCGAAAAAGCGGTGATCCCATCCTTCCTTAGAGTTGATCCGCACATTGCCCATTTCGAGACATTCCTCAGGAAGGATCTTGACGGCCTTCATTCCCTACTTCTTGTCCTCGGGTCGAGGAGGCCGGCCAGTCCGTGGTTGAGGTGGGGCCCAGGTGACACGATTGGCTTGTTCCTGACCAAGACTTCCGATCCAGATCGTGTGTGGGAGATTACGATTGCGTCCAGTGGCCGTGATTTCACTCTCGAGGTTGAGTGCGCAGATTCCAGTTCTGTCGTTTGGTCGCGTACGATCGGGGACTACGGAACGCCGAGTGACTCTATCAAGACGTACTTCGACTTATCGTCGAAACAGCTGCTGCGACGGATTGAATTTGCTCCTCTCGGAGTGCGACAGATCCTGTCGGTCGACGAAGACCTGTACTTCTTGTTATATCCGTCGGCCCTTCCATTCCTGCATCGGACCGAGACACTTTTCGCTCGAATTATTGGAGACGAACCTGTCGTTGTGACGCGATCCGAGACAAAGGATCTGCTGACCTTGTTCTCGAGAGCATCAATTCCCGATGTCGAGCGGTATCAGGGTGGACTCGAAGCCCTGCCGCAGTCTTCTCCAAAGGAGTTCGCTCGGGCGCGGCCCGACTGGGCGCGCCGCACAACGCGTCCGGCGATGGTCGAATTGAACGAAGAAATCGGCCCGAGTCAAATTCTTGGCGACCGTCTCTGGTTCGGCAAGACCTTCTACGATGGCGAGGGTCACTCCGGGGTCGGGGGCTTTGGGTATTTCGATCCCCAGAAGAAGCATTTCATAGAGTTCTCCCCACCCGAAATCTGGCGATGGTCCGCCTCGGCTCTACTGGTTGAGCAAGATGTCGTTTGGATCGGTCGCTTTCGCCGCCCAGAGGGAGAAGAGCGCTCGGGGGGGCTCCTTCAGTACAACCTGGTCTCGGGCAAGGTGAGCGAATTCAGGGTCGGCAGCGTGATCCGCCAGATCAAGCGATGGGAAGGGAAGCTCTACATCGCCAGCGACGGAGGCCTCTACGTCATGGACGAACACGGTCGAATCGATCGGTACGTCTTCGAACCGTCTCTGGACGGAGAGACAGCTGCTTTTCGCTGCGATCAATAGGAGTCTTCTCGTACGCGCCGGCCTCGATCCTTGCGGTCGTTGAGGGGGAGTTCTGGCAGAGCTGCCGACAGAAAAAGGCCCGTTGCTATACTCCAATTCTGTCGTTCGCACTGTCGGGACTGGCAGTTCATTTGGATTCCTCCGACCGACTCCCTCCAGTCTTCTGCGCCTCAGTAGGCCCACCTCGATTCGAAATCGCTGGACGGCGACTCCCCCTAAGATATGAAACCGTTCCAGTTGACTTTCGTCTCATTGGTCCTGGCTGGAATGGGCCTGGCTCAGGACAAGCCGGAACGCGCCGCCAACCTGCTTGCTGAAGGACGTGACCATTTCCAGCTGCGCTGCGGCGGCTGTCACGGGGGCGACGGACGTGGAGGCGAGCGGGGGCCTGACATCATCACGACCCCCTCAGCCCGAAGCCGCAGTGGCGACGAGGTCCGCGAGTTGATCCGAGGAGGGCTGCCAGACGTGGGCATGCCCGGGTTCGCCCTTGACGAAGCGGAAATGGACGCGCTGGTCGCGTATTACAGAATGCAGACCGCACCTGCAAGCCAAACCGTGCCTCAGGGCGACGTTGAGGTTGGCGAGGAGCTCTTCTTCGGACAAGCGAATTGCCATGCCTGTCATGTCCGGGGCGGTCACATGGTCGGTCCGGACCTGTCAGACGTTGGTGCGAGGCGTACGCTTGGCGAACTCGAACGGGACCTCAGCGACCCCAATGCGGAGGTCGCGCGGTCCTACCACCCGGTCGACGCAGAGCTCGGGAACGGCGATCGGGTCCGTGGTTTCGTGCGCAACCAAAGCGCCCATGACCTCCAGATTCAAACTCTTGACGGACGCTGGCGACTGCTCTCTCGGGGCGATGTCAACGAAATGAATTCGCACTCGGAGTCCCCAATGCCGGGGTTCAACGGGGAAGGGTTCGATGACTTGATCGCCTATCTCAGCCGCCTTGACGGCAGGCCCGACAATCCCTTACGAGCACGGTACCTCCGACGGCAGAATGAACTCCCAGGGGCAGTGCCATTCGACAGGGTCCGGAATCCGAACGCGGCGGACTGGCCAACATACAACGGCCGACTTCACGGAAATCGCCACAGTGTTCTCGACAAGATCACGAGACGGAACGTAGGGAAGCTGGCCCCGGAGTGGATTCTCTCGTTGCGTGCGCCGCGAAGCCTCGAGACCACGCCGATCGTCGTCGACGGAATCATGTACGTCACCGCGCCCAATGAAGTGCGCGCAGTAGATGCGCGGGTAGGCCGCGAGATCTGGAGGTACAGCCGATCGCGCACCCAAGGCGTGATGGGAGACGCGGGTGCCGGCACGAACCGCGGCGCCGCGATTCTGGGAGACCGCGTGTTCATTGTCACTGACAACGCGAATCTGATTGCGGTCGACCGCCTTACTGGACACTTGCTGTGGGAATCTGAAATGGCGGATCACCGGGACCACTACGGTGGAACGCTGGCGCCGCTCGTCGTCAACAATCTGGTCATCGCCGGAGTGGGCGGCGGCGACGAAGGCATCCGCGGATTCCTTGCAGCATACAAGGCCGACACAGGCGAAGAAGCGTGGCGCTTTTGGACAGTGCCGCTGCCCGGCGAGCCCTTGTCCGAAACCTGGGTAGGAAGCGTTCTGCCGAATGGCTGTGCCGGCACTTGGCTGACCGGAACATACGATCCGGAGCTGGAGTTGCTTTACTGGCCAACCGGAAACCCTTGCCCCGACATGAACGGCGACGAGCGCCAGGGGGACAATCTCTATAGCGATTCAATCCTTGCGATCGAGCCGAACTCCGGCAAGCTACGCTGGCACTACCAGTACACGCCTCACGATCTATACGACTGGGATGCCAACCAGACGCCAATGCTGATAGACGCTGAGTTCCGGGGCCTTCCGCGAAAGCTCTTGGTCCAAGCGAACCGCAACGGCTTTTTCTATGTGCTCGACCGAACCAATGGAGAATTGCTGCTGGCCAAGCCTTTTGTTGAGAAGATGACTTGGGCGGCTGGGATAGGGCTTGACGGACGTCCTCAAAGGCTGCCAGGAAAGGAGCCAACGTACGCCGGAAACGAGGTCTGTCCCTCATTGGCGGGCGCCACGAATTGGATGTCGCCCTCCTACAGCCCGACGACAGGGCTTGTCTACGTCCAAACGATCGAGCAATGCAATGTCTTCACGAAGCGCGACGAGACGTGGAAGCGAGGTAGGGCGTTCTTCGGTGGCGCGGCTCGCGCCGTTCCCGGCGAGCGTGTGGTGAGTTCCCTGCGAGCGATCAGCCTGGAATCCGGAGAGATCGTCTGGGACCGCCCGCATGGTACGCCGGATCGGCCGTGGACAGGGGTTCTATCGACTGACGGGGACGTTGTCTTCTACGGCGACGGCTCCGGTACATTCACTGCTGCCGACGCCAGCACCGGCGACACTCTCTGGTTCTTTCATACGAACGATCGCTGGAAGGCGTCGCCGATGACCTATATGACTGGGGAAAGACAGTTCGTGGCGATCGCTGCGGGCTTCAATGTCATCGCCTTTGCTCTGCCGGAAGAATAGCGAGCACCAGACGCAGGCCAGTGGCCGCCGGGACGGAAAGCGTCTGACCTAGCCAGCCGGCCGTTGCTTCGACATACAGGCATGCCGCATCGCGATTCGTGGGAGCTTCGCCGCGTCCTTTGGGGTTCGGTTGCTCGAACGCCGGAAAATCGAATCCTCCGATCCCAATTGAGCGTTGAATGAGCCGCCGAAGCGCCCATCTGGCCTTCGTCCCGCTTGTTCATCTGGTACGCTCACCCCAAGATGATTACGGACGGCACTAGACGACAATTCTTGGGTGGCATAGCGACTGCTTCGGCACTGGCCGCCCTCCCGTCGGGATTGGGCGCCGCCGACGGCGGAGAGGGATACTGGCAAACTGTTCGAGAGCTGTTCTCGTTTCAAGAAGATCGGGTTCCGATGAACGCGGCAAATCTGTGCCCCACACCGGAGAGTGTCGCGAACACAGTGACTGACCTGACCCGCTCGATTGACACCGACTGTTCGTTTCAGAACCGCGAGCGCTTCGTGCAAGATCGTGAGACGGCGCGCGCCTTGGTGGCGGGACAGATCAATGCCGAAGGTGATGAGGTGGCATTGGTTCGCAACACGAGCGAAGCGAACAACATCATCAACAACGGGATAGACCTCGGACCCGGCGACGAAGTCGTGATCTGGGACCAGAATCATCCGACGAACCACGTTGCCTGGGAGGTGCGGGCTCTTCGGCGGGGTTTCACCGTGAGGTCCGTTACTGTTCCACCGCACCCATCTGGTCCAGATGATTTGATCGGGCCGTTCCGGCAGGCAATTACCCAGAAGACCAGGGTGCTGGCCTTGACCCATGCCTCGAACGTGAGCGGGATCCTGTTGCCGGTTCGCGAGCTCAGCGCGATCGCCCGGCGGTCGGGAATTCACGTACATGTCGACGGTGCACAGACTTGGGGGGCGCTGGATCTCGACTTGAAAGAACTTGGCTGCGACTCTTACGCGGCTAGCGCCCACAAATGGTTTTGCGGACCAAAGGAAGTCGGGTTGCTCTATGTCCGTCGGGAACGGATCGGAGACATCTGGCCCAGCATTGTCGCTCCGGGGTGGGGCTCCACCGCGGAAACGGAACTGCAGGGTGCCCGGAAGTTCGAATCGATGGGACAACGAGATGATGCGGCCCTCAGTGCACTGGGCGACACCGCCAAGTTCCACCACTCGATCGGACCCGCAAGAGTGGAGGCCCGCGTCCGCGACCTTGCTTCGCTGCTGAAGCGGTCCATCGCCGACATCGGTGCCAGGCTCGTTACTCCGGTGGGTGACCAATTGAGTGCCGGAGTCTGCATCATGGAAGTCGCATCTGAGCGGCGGCAACTGTTGTTCGACGCCATGTACCACGACGCTGGCATTGCCGGGTCAACGTCCGGTGGATTCCGCCTTTGCCCGCACATCTACAACACCGGCGAGCATGTCGAGAGAGCGGTTCGGGGCATTGAGAAGCATCGCAGCCTGTGGGCCTGAGTTCTGGGAAACTTGGAGGTCTTCTCACCCTGAGCGCTACGAACGAGGACTGCCCTTCACCCCGAGCGGACGTGTACACTGACTCTACTCGCGGCGAGTGGCCGAAGGTGCTGCCAGCAGCGCCTTCGTGCGCTAAGGGAGAGGCTATGCCCCATTTCGCGTGGCAAGCCGGCGGCCTGCAATCCACACTTAGCGCAGCCGCGTTGATCGCTCAAGTTCCCAAGTGGCCCTGCTGGTAGGGGATATGGATCTGGAACTGATTGCCATGGATCGCGTAACAAGCATGGAGCGCGGCGGCCCTGTGGTTTCTGTAGACGGGTTGACCTTCAGCTACGGACGAGGCCAGGTCTTGCACGGGATATCGTTCAGTATCCGGAAGGGCGAGGTTGTCGGGCTTCTCGGCCCGAACGGCGCGGGCAAGAGTACAACCATCAAGATTCTGACCGGCATTCTGCCACCGGGAGGCGGGTCGGTTCGGATTGCCGGTCACGTGATGCCCACCGCGGCGATTAGCGCCAAGAAGCACGTCGGTTACGTACCTGAATCCGCCGAGCTGTTCGAGAGCCTGACAGGGCAGGAGTTTCTAGAGCTCATGGGTCGGCTGCAAGACGTGCCCGAGGAAAGCCTTCAAGTTCGGATCGGCCGGCTCTTGGAGCAATTCCACTTGTCCGGTTACTCTCGCTTGGACGAGTATTCCAAGGGAATGCGCCAGAAGGTGCTGCTGAGCGCGGCCCTGCTGCACAACCCCGATATCGTGATGCTTGACGAGCCCCTTTCGGGCCTGGACGTCAACGCCGGGCTCATGGTCCGCGATCTCATCGCCGCGTTGGCGGCAGATGGCAAGGCGATTCTTTACAGCTCACATGTCCTTGATATCGTCGAACGCGTGTGCGACCGGGTGCTGATCATCCATGAGGGGCGCCTCATCGCGGACGGTTCCCTGGAGTCCTTGAAGGCATCTACTCAGAGCGGAAGCCTCGAAGATGTCTTCCGACAACTGACTCGTGTGGACGAGACCATCAGCGGCGTGTCCGAAATCACTGAAAGCTTGCGCCGATGAAGATCCCTCGCGTCCCCGGTAGCCGGATCTTTCGCGGCAAGACGTTTGCGGCGATGCTCCGGCAATGCGGAATCGAACCCAGGCAGTACTGGCTTCTCGTTGACCTCTTTCGCACGCTTAGCGAGAGGCGGGAAATGGCTTACATGGGCAGCAACGACGACGCCATGAACCGCCTGATAGCCCTTTTTTGCTTTATGGCCACGGTACTGAGTCTTGTGCTGGTAGGTGTCGGCGTGTCGCCCGGAATATTCTGTCTTTTCCTGATTGCGTTCACCGTGTTTCAGCTCAGCTTGGTGTTGCTGCCCGAAGTGGCCGAGAACCTGGTGAATCCAGTCGAAGGGATGGTTCTGGCCCACCAACCGGTGAACGGAGCCACTTGGGCAGGCGCGAAACTGACACATCTGTTCAAGCTCGTGCTCTATGTGGTGGCGGGAATCAACACCCTTCCGGCAATCATCGGTGGCTTTCTTGATCACCAAAGTGCGTTTCTTGCCGTGACGTATCCGGCCAGGCATTTCCTTGCTGTTCTGGGCGCGGGGCTGGTAGTCGCCTTGCTTTGCTGCAGCTTCTTCGGTTGGCTGGTTCGATTCATTCCTGCCCGGCGCCTCAAGCGGGCCGCCGTAGCGGCTCAAGTCATCCCGACGCTATTCATTCTCCTCCCGCACTTCCGCGACGAACTGGGGGCAGCCTATGCAGTCGTGAAAGATTTGTTCGGGTCGTCGGAGTGGTGGGTGATGAGCATTCTGGAAACGCTCCCGGGAGGGTACGCGACGGTCTTGGGAATAGCGATTGCTGCTGTCACGATTCCAGCAATCACGTTTGGGCTCAAGTCACTCTCTAGCGACCACCTGATCCGTGTTTCCACGCTCGTCCAATCAGGTACTGGCCACCGGAACGTGAAGAAAAGAAGATCCGTCATTGCAAGGTGGTCGGCGAGGATTGCCGGGGGTCAAGCCGGTCGGGCCGGATTCGAGTACCTAGGCACGATGATGCGGCGGGACTGGCAATTCAAGGTAAACATGGCCGGAATCGCTCCTCTCATGGTCTTTCCTGTCGTGTTGTCGGCCTTGAAGGGAGAGAGTATCCTGTCGTCGCCCTTCAGTGCGGGCTTTACCCTGAGCCATCTCTTGCCCCACGCCTTGGGAGTGACCATCGTCATGGCGGGTTCGGTCCTTTCCTTTGGCAACGACTACAAGGGTACCTGGTGGTTTCTCGTCGTCCCGGGCACTTCAGTTCCGCTGTTTGCGAGGGGAGTGCATGCAAGGCTCTTTCTTCTCCTGGTCATTGCTCCGAACCTGGCCTTGCTGGTGGCATCCTTATGGCGTTTCGGCATCTGGGAGGCCGCACTGTTCGTGGCGTTCAGCACTGTCATCGCGTCGTTGTATCTGGCAGTAGGCCTGCATTTGGTCACCGGAGTCCCGTTCGGAAAACAACGCGATCCGAGTAGGCGAGCGGTTTCTTTGGTCGGCATGATGCTCTTTTCTGCCGCTGTCAGCATTGCCATCGGAATCCAATACTTGCTGTTCCTATCCGTCGTGGCGGTAGCCGTCGCGGCTCTCGTTGGGACGGTGTGCGCGTATTTCCTGACGAGAAGGGCGATTGACAACCTCGCATCCCGCATTCGGATCCATCTCCAGCTCCTTGCGTTGGGACCGAAAGGGCAGTCCGCTGGCCCGTTCTTTGATATCAGTGATTGAGTACGGGCCCTGTCTCGATCAGGTCTTCCGGGGCAGATTCTCTGGATTGCGGACAACCGATGTAGGCGCCCCATGCATGGCTTGGTGTCCGAGTCCCCTTGGCGTTCCCGCTCAACGTGCCACGCCGCAATGAGTCCGGACCGCGTGAATTGACGCCCGTGACGAAGGAATTCGAGCGATTTGGCGCCCGAGCCCGCAACTACGTGGACGCGGCGGGCTTGTGGTGCACGCTCGGCTACAGCGCCCTTGCGTTTCAGGCTCGACAGCCGGGTGAGCCTGATTTGGCGGGGTTCTTCGGTCTAATTGCATGGACTGGCCTGCCTGCGTTCGCCCTCTACTGGTACTTCCGAAACCATCACGAACCGCTCCCTGTGGGCCGCATGTTTTTTTGGGCAGCAATCTTCAGGATCTGCGGCCTCGTCGGAGGGCCGTTCTTCGAGGACGACTTCTATCGCTATCTCTGGGACGGGTTTCGCTTTGCGACAACCGGCTCGCCCTACGGAGCGGCTCCTGAGGAGTTCTTCGTGGACCCTAGCGTCCCAGCGGCATTCCAGAATGTCTTGGATCGCATCAACAACCCCGACCTTCCGACTATCTACGCCCCATTGACCGAGGTGCTCTTCTTGGTTGGCTACTGGCTGAAGCCGGGCAGCATCTTGGCATTACAGTCCATCCTGGTTGTTGTCGATCTCCTGACTATCGGGCTCTTGCTGCGCCTAGCACCGGCTCGTGGGGTGATGCTTTATGCATGGTGCCCGTTGATCGTGAAGGAGATTGCCTTCACAGCGCATCCCGATGGCCTGGGAGTCGGCTTGCTGCTGGCAGCGATCGTTCTCGCGCGAGGCCGCCGCTGGCAAAGCGCTGCTGTCTGCCTGGGGCTGGCCATTGCGTCGAAGGCGTTTGCACTCGTGTTGGCGCCGTTGGTGCTTGTCAACGCTCGTGCCAAGCATTGGATCGTGGCGTGCACCACGACGGCATTGATATATGCGCCATTTGTCATCGCGGGCGCAACGGACGTTGAGTCCCTGCGAATCTTTGCACGCGAGTGGGAGTTCAATTCGGCGGCGTTTGGCCTCCTCAAGTCCGTGATGCGACCGCTCGATGCGAAGTTGGCACTAGGTTTGATCTTCGCCGTCTTCTGGGCTCACTATGCCGTCAGGTTGGTCAAGCGTGGCGTGGATGAGATTCCGAGAGGAGACTGGGTCTACGGTGTGCTACTTGCTGTTTCGCCTGTGATCAATCCGTGGTATCTGATCTGGCTCCTGCCATTTGCGGCGATCTTCCCGAGTGCTTGGGCGTGGACTGCTTCCGCATTGATTCTCCTCGGCTACGTGTCCGGAACCAACTTGGGTGACTACGGCCTACAGCCCTACCAGCAGCCCGTCTGGGTCCGAGTGCTGGAGTTTGGCCTGATCTTGGTGGCGCTGGCCTATGACGTCGTCCGACACCGGCTTTCAATACCTAAGGGGCGAGTTGCCGGCTAGCACGGCAGCTCCCGGGATGCTTGCGAAACTGATCGTTCCGTGGTGGTGGGCGAGGTCTGAGACATCTCCACGGAACTGCAGACGCTAGTCCTTGGAACACACCCAGCAAAACAGTGTCCGGCGTCTTGTGGCGGACACTTTGCTGCTGCCAGTGCAGTCAGGCTCGTAGCATGGAGTCTACAAGCGGTTCTTGCCTTGAAAGCAGCTTCGCCGCAACCTTAGAATGATTTCCCCCGATCAGGGGCAATCGACGATTGGGGCGCAATCGCCAGCGTGATTGGTGCGAGCATGAGATTTCTGCCGCGGTTCCGTCGTTGCAACTAGGAGGCGGTGACGCGGTTGCCCGCGTTGACAATAGGAAGTAAGGTAATACCCCGTGGACTTGAACACACCATGAGTCTTGCGAGGAAGCAGGCCCGGATTGTGTGGCTGCTGGCCGGAATGATTCTGATTGCCGGCATTGCGACAACACAGCAGGAACCAAGGCTGATTCCGGCCTGGGACGCTAGTGACGAAACCAGTGCTGCTCGCATCGATCACAGCGCTTGGCAAGAGACGCTCAACGGATACCTGCTTGGTCACAGCTCGGGCATCAACCGATTCGACTATGCTGCGCTCAAAGCCAATCCCGAGGACAGCGCCAAATTGGTGGACTACCTAGCTTCATTGCAGGGCTTGGACCCGCGGGAATACTCGCGAGCAGAACAGAAAGCCTACTGGATCAATCTCTACAACGCTCTAACGGTTCGAGTCGTTCTTGACGCATATCCGGTCAGCTCCATACGCAGAATCAGCGATAGCCTCCTTGGCGGCCTGATCTTCTCGGGTCCGTGGAAAGATGTGTGCGCGAACGTCGCGGGCCTGGATCTGACTCTGGACGATATAGAGCACGGCATTCTTCGCCCGATCTACAGGGATAGTCGAATTCATTACGGGGTTAACTGTGCCAGCCTGGGCTGTCCGAATCTTCTCGGGACGGCCTTCACCGCTGCCAACACGGAGAGCTTGCTCGACGCTGGGGCACGCGACTACGTGAACCATACACGGGGAGTTGATTTCGTTGACGAGGATTTTATCGTCATCTCTAGTGTCTACAGCTGGTTTGTCGAGGATTTCGGCGGCAGCGAGGCAGGCGTCATCGAGCACCTCGCCCAATACGCCGAGAAGGAACTCGCCCAGCGTTTGAGGGATTTCGAGGGGGCGGTGGACTACGATTACGACTGGGACTTGAATCAGCCGTGAGATCCGTCTCGGACACCCAATGGGGTGACTGAGCCTCTGGGAATGGCCTACCTTGGGGCTCGCCGAGCTTGATCGCCAACTCAGCTCCGAGACGTTCGATTCACACTTGGAGGCGCTCTCTTGGTTCGGGCTGAATAACAAGAACTTCCAGGCTCGCTTGAAGGCGGCGGTTCCCGCTCCCACGCTCAGAACGCCGACAGGATGCCTTGCCCACGCCGCAATGCACGTTGTCGCTCGCCCGAGATGCCCATCAGCCATTCCGTCAAATGTCTCGTGACCGACTCGGTGGTAGCTCGCCGATAGCAAATCAACTGAAGGCGTAGCTGAAGGACACGCTGATCACGCTGGACGCCGCCAAATTCCGGCCATGGATGACTCTTGGGTACGAGGCAGCGATAGTCGTTTTGTCCGAAAGGGCAAGGCCCGCCGTCAGTACTAGTCATTCTGGTGCTGTGGCTGTGCTTGGCGCCATCGCGGAAGGTGCTGCCTTATGCCTGGTGTCCGCTGGTGATCAAGAAGAGCGCGTACAGCGCGCACCGGGATGGCGCTGGCAATTGCCTGTTGCTGGCGGCCGTCGTATAGGCACGGGACCGACGGTGGCCGTTCGCCGCCGTCACGCTGGGCCTTGCCGCATGCGCCCAGGCGTTCGGCCTGGTGCTGGCGCCCTTGGTGTGGATTGAAACGCGTGTCCGGCATTGGTCGCTATTCGGCGCCACGCTCGCGGCGGCGCATGAACCGTTCGCGCTTCGCTCGGGGCCTAGCTTGGCTTCGGTGCTCGAGGTTGCACGGGAGTGGAAGTTCAGCTCGTTGCTGTTTGGGCTGCTGAGGCTTGCGCTGCCGTCATTCGAGGCTAGGCTCGCCCTGGGAATCTATTCGCCGCATTCTGGGCGTGGCCTGTGGTCCGCCGCACGCAGAACGGATCTCGATTTGGGATCCCAGCGACGAGTCAAGTGTCGAGCGCATCGATCACGGCGCGTGGCAGGACATCTTGGATGGATGCGTCGTCGCCGATCCGTCTGGAGTCAGTTTTGTGGACTACGCCGCACTGGCAAGGAATCCGGCGGATGCGGAAACGCTGGCTGGATACCTCAAGTACCTGCATCGGGTTGATCCCCGGGGCTACTCCCGGGCGGAGCAGATTGCGTACTGGATCAACCTCCATGGAGCGACTACCATGAAGATCGTTCTGGACGCCTACCCTGTGGATTCGATCGAGGAAATCCACGAGGACGTCGTCCCAATGACGGGTCCGTGGAATGAGGTGTACGCCAACGTTGCTGACCAGAATCTAACCCTGGACCAGCTTGAACATGGAATCCTGCGCCCAATCTGGTGGGACAAGCGGATTCACTATGCGGTTAACTGCGCCGCATACGGTTGCTCGCACTTGATCGAGACGGACTTCACCACTGCTAACGCCGAGTTACTGCTCGAAGCAGTTGCGCGGGCCTCTCTGAAGAGTCCACCGGGTATAGACTTTGTTGATAATGACTTTGTCATCATTTCGAACACCTACGATTGGTTCACCGAGGATTTCGGTGGTACAGAGGAGTCGGTCATCGAACACCTTGTCGACTATGTTGATGGCAAGTTGGCTGAGCTTCTCGGAGTGTTCGCATGTGCGATTGAGTACGACTACAACTGTGGTCTCAACTAGCTAGAATGGTAGGGGGCCTAAGCCGAATGGTCCGGCGGGAGGTGCCGCCCTATCCGACATGGTGCGGCAGCAGGAAGGGAAAAGACAGATATGAAGCAACTTGCATTCGCGAGCGTACTCTTCGCCACATGTGCGGGGCTGTTCCAGGTTTCGGTTTCGGCGTCCGGGTCTGTCGGGCCGGGAGCCGGCAAGGTGAGCCCGCGTGCGGCATATTCGCAGGGCAAGGCCCTGACTTTCGATCTACTGGTGTGCGATTCCTGCCCGCTATCGAGGAACGAACTCGATCGTGACCGGGCGCGGAGCGTCACGGCCAGCCTGGTAGCAGTCCACGATGGCAACGAAACCGGATCGTCGGACGACAAGGCAGTCACCGCGCTGTGTTCCAACGGGGTCTTGGAGGGCGAGGACTGCAAGCTGAAGATGGAACTGGTCCACTACTACCTGACCCGTCGCTTCAAGCTGTAGGGCTGGCCGTTCTTGGAGCTTATTGGGCGCAAACATTCCGGAGATACGCAACAGATGTTACACAAATGGCGGTCTTTCGCGACCTTTTCTTTCGCCGCGGCGCTCGCGCTTTGCCTGTTCGCCTCTCTCGCCCTTGCGCAGGGAACGCCGTGGCTTGCCGAGCCGGGGACTGGCAGCGTCAGCATTTCGTACGTGAACCAGAACGCCACTGAGTTCTACCGCCAGACCACCAAGGTGAAGGGACCTCTGGAGGCGACCGGGGCGAACCTAGCGCAAAATACGATGTGGTTTGGGGTCAACTACGCCATCAACGACGCGGTAGCCCTCGACGTGCAGTCCGGCTGGGCACGTAGCTTCGTGGCGGGCGGGGTCGGTCCGTCTGGAGGCCAGGAGAGCTACAGCGGATTATTCGATTCAAACTTCGCGGTTACGTGGCGGATCGTCGACGAGTTGATCGCCAATGCTCCTAGCGTCGCGGTGCGGGTGGGTGCGATCGTGTCCGGTGGTTACGATACCGGTTACATCAACTCGCTCGGAGATGGTGGCAACGGGGTCGAGACGTCGCTCATCATCGGCAAGTTTGGTAGCGCGGCCGGTGTTTCGGGGGAGGTCGGCTACCGAAACCGTACTAGCCCGGATATCTCACCACTGGGAGTGGACATGAGGCGTCAATTCGTGGTAAGTTGTTTGTTATCAGGCAATTACAACCCAACGAGGAGAACACCTCATGCCAACACACTGTACCACAATCGAGCTCCCCAACAACGGCCGTCGCAAGGTGATCGCCTGCTTCGACGGGGGCCGCATGTCCTCCGACGGGGGTGCCATTCTGCTGCAGGCCGCGGACCGCGCGCTCGACCTGACCGGTCGCATGACCGCCTGCTTCATCGATCACCGCAATCCCGCGCGCTGCGAACATTCCCTGCACGATCTGGTCGCCCAGCGCTTGTATGGACTCGCGCTCGGCTACGAAGATGTCAACGATCATGACACCCTGCGCGACGACAGCCTGCTCGCGCTCGCGCTCGGCCGGACGGACGTGACCGGGCAGGGCCGCGTGCGCGAGCGCGACCGGGGGCATCCGCTGGCCGGCTCGAGCACGCTCAACCGGCTCGAGCTGGGCACGCCCGAGCAAGCTGAAGAGGACCGCTACAAGCGGATCGTGGCCGATCCGGAGCGGCTCGACGCGCTGCTGGTGGACCTGTTCCTGGAGCAGCATGCGGAGGTTCCGGACGAGATCGTGCTGGACGTGGACGCGACCCATGACCCGCTGCACGGGGAGCAGGAAGGGCGCCACTTCCACGGCTACTACGACTGCTACTGCTACCTGCCGCTGTACGTGACCTGTGGGCCGCACGTGCTGTGCGGGCGGCTGCGGCCATCGAGCGTGGATCCGGCGGAGGGGGTGGTGGCAGAGTTGGAGCGGATCGTGGAGCGGATCCGGGAGCGCTGGCCGGAGGTGGCGGTCATCGTGCGCGGGGACGCTGGGTTCTGCCGTGAGGATCTGATGGCGTGGTGTGAAGGGCAGCCGGGCGTGCACTACGTGTTCGGGCTGGCGCAGAACCTGCGGCTGAAGCGAGCGGTGGGGCAACAGCAGGAGCGGTCGCGGCGGCGGGGGCTGGCGAGCGGGCGGAAGTCGCGGCGGTACCGGGATTTCAGCTACCGCACGCTGGGGAGCTGGAGCCGGACGCGGCGGGTCGTGGGCAAGGCCGAATGGTTGCCGGGCGAGGCGCGCAACAACAACGTGCGCTTCGTGGTGACGAGCCTGGACAAACGGGCGTGGGGAACGCGCGAGCTGTACGAGGAGCTGTATTGTGCGCGCGGGGACATGGAGAATCGGATCAAGGAGCAGCAGCTGGACCTGTTCGCGGACCGGACATCGGCGGCGACGCTGCGAGCGAACCAGTTGCGGCTGCACTGGGCGCTGTTTGCGGCCGCGCTGCTGGAGGTGCTGCGGGGCTGGGCGCTGGCGGGGACGGAACTGGCGCAGGCGCAGTTCGGAACGATCCGGACCCACTTGTTGAAGGTGGCCGCCGTGGTGCGGGTGAGCGTGCGGAGGACCTGGGTGTCGTTGTCGTCACTGTACCCGCGACAGGAGCTGTTCGCGCACTGCGTGGCCCAGCTGAGGGAGGCGGCGGCGAGCTAGCCGTCGGAGCATTCGGATCGGGCTGTAGCCCGCCGCAGGGGAGGGGTGCGCGTGCAGCGTGCGGATTCACCGGCCCGGAGAGGCGGGACAACCCCGGAGCCGGTTCCGACAGCAGGACCACGCGGCAACAGGGGAGGATTCGCAGGAGGAGGGTCGTCAACTCCTGTGACAAGCGTCTCTCTCAGGCCCAGCGTCTGGGCTGTTGAACCGCGGTCCCGGGGTTGCCCAGAGTTGGTGAGATATCCGGGCTAGCACCGAGGTCAACCGGAACGCGCTGGGCGGCGCGGGAGGCGCGGAGAGGGTCGACATCCCTTCGGACGTCTTCGTCAATCTCGGTTTCTTTGTTCCGGCCGGAGAGAGGCTGACGATTGGAGCCGACTATCGGATGGTCAATGCACTCTCCGGCATTGACATCGGCGGCGAAGGCTTTTCACCTAGCCGTTTTCCGGCGTTGCAGGAGGACGCGCACATCGTTGGTGGCCGGCTGATCGCCAACATCACCGACGCGGTCAGCGTGAACGGGTTCTATGGCCAGGTGGTGGCGGGCCGGAACACGGCTGCGGCGCGGATCATTGGGTTCGGCGTCACCTTCAGCTTCGGGGGTGGCGGGGTCGGGTTCTAGCCCCCTCCCACACCCAATCCAGGTTGGCCGTCCGAACCGCAAGATCGACGGTCGGCTTCGGTTCCATCTGCGCTCGTGGGTCTATGCCGTCCCCACTTTCCGCGAGAACTCGGCTGATTGAGACTTGCGTTGCTGATCGGAACCAGCGCCGGACCGAGATCAGCTCGCAGTCCAGGACGGAGGATGCGCAGATCAGAGTGAAGAGCCTATATTCGACAATTTGTGATGATAGTCGGCATTAGCCATCTCTCTCATCTGTTGAATCTTCCATGGAATCACGCGTTGTTATGGGAAGAACGTCTCTCATTTGATTCATAGCATCCAATGTCTTGCTCGTAGCTTTTGGCTAGGCTGGCTGCCGGCCCGTGGCTGATTCTCTTCGAGCGGTGTCTTCAAGGACTTCGTTCAGGTAACCGCGTGGCCGCAGTCGGCACCAAAATGTGAGGATAGGTGGACCGGCGTGTTGAACCGTCCCAAGTTCTGCCTGATGACCCTTGCCGCCACGAGCGCATTGGCGATGGCGGATCAGGTCGATTCGCCGCCGCTCGAGCTGGTGCAAGCGGGCGTGTTCTTTGTCGGAGGGCATGGGGCTCCGGGCGGAACCGAGGCCGGAAACGCATCGCTCTCTGAGAAGCCGGCCGTCCAGGTCACCGGGCAGTCGATGGTCCACTACTACGTTCCCAGCGAGAAACGGGACGTTTCTATCGTCCTCTACCCGGGGCTCGGGCTAACATCGTATATCTTCCTCGCGACCCCGGACGGCCGCGAGGGATGGGCCACGCTCTTTGCCAGAGACGGCTTCACGACGTATGTGTACGACGTTCCGAACACTGGCATTTCCGGATTCGATATCGCCCCCTTCAACCGAGCCCGTCTTGGCGAGCTCGCCGTCGCGGAACAACCGAATCTCGCGATCTGGAACCATCGGCAGATCTGGACTCGATGGGGCTTCGGGCCGGAAGCTGGAACGCCCTACGAGCACACCCGATTTCCAGTTGAGAACATAGATCAGTTCCTCGCGGCGATGAACCCTAGGGTGGGTGGCGGTAGCGGCCGCGGGCGACGCAGGGCCGCCGACCCGAATGCGCCAGACCCAGTACTTGGGAACTTCATCGAGCTCCTGGAACGAGCTGGTCCCGCTGTGATCGTCCTGCACTCATGGGCTGGTCGGACTGGCTTGCAAGCGGCCGCGCAAAGGCCGGACTTGGTGCGAGGAGTCGTGGTTGTCGAGCCCGTCGGCTGTCCGAGTAATCCAGCGGATCCGTTCTTCGAGACAGGCGTCCCGTTTCTGGCGGTCTATGGGGACTTCATCGAAGAACGAGGGCAAGCCGGCAGGCTCGGAGCCTGCCGCAGCACGGCGGAAAACCTGTCCAAGCGAGGCGTGCCGGCCGGTATGCTTGTGTTGCCCGAAATCGGAATTGCGGGTAATACCCATTTGATGATGCAGGACGATAACAACGATGACATCGCGGGGCGGATCGTCACCTGGATCACTGATCATGTGGATAGCTCGTCGGCCGATTAGCGAGACGACTCTCCGGGCCTGTGCGGGCTTCGTGACAAAAGGTTCAATCAGCGTTCGGGAGATGCGGGAATGACGCCAGCATTCTTCATTCGCTAGGTGTAACCGACTGTACCGGATGCAGGTCAATTAGTAGCAGAAGCCATGGCCACCACTCGCAATTTCGATCGCCGGCAGTTTCTTGCCGCTGCCAGCTTGGGAGGGCCTGCACTGGCGGCATCCGCAACCACGCTTGGTTCCCAACCGAAGCCGGAGACCCTGGTCGCGCAGCTCCATGAAAGCCTGACGGACCACCAGCGACAGACCGTAGTCTTGCCCTTTGACAACCCACTCCGGTCGAGGGTGGAGAACAACTGGCACATCACCAACGCGAGAGTGGGTCGGTTCTTCACCCGCGACCAACAGGCGTTGATCGAAGAGATATTCATGGACCTTCACGCGCCCGATTTCCATGATTCGTTGAAGAAGCATGTTGCTGACGACTTTGGCAGCGTGCGGAATCTGTCGGTCGCACTATTCGGGGAGCCTGGTTCAGGGGAGTTTGAGTTTGTCATTACGGGACGACATTGCACCGTCCGGTGCGACGGGGATTCCGTGGATGGGGCTGCCTTCGGGGGCCCGATCTTTTATGGGCACGAGGGCGAGAGTTTCTACGAGAGCCCGACGCACCCCAACAACGTGTATTGGTTCCAGGCAGAACGTGCCAACGAAGTCTTCAGTGCGCTTGACGGCCGCCAGCGAGCCGAGGCGCTACAGCCGAGGGCACCGCGCGAACGAAGCGTATTTACCGTAGAGCCCTCCGCGGAACCGGACGGCCTGCACGTTGGCGAGATGTCCCGCGACCAGCGCGAGTTGGTGAGCCGTACCCTCGCTGACCTACTGTCTCCTTTCCGCAAGCGCGATCAGGAGGAGGCGCTTAGCCTCATTGAGGGCGCAGGAGGCGTGGACAACCTGACAATGGCCTTCTACCAGAACGAAGACCTGGGTAACGACGGGGTGTGGGATGTCTGGAAGCTCGAGAGTCCCACGATGGTGTGGTATTTCCGCGGTTCTCCGCATGTCCACGTATGGGTGAACGTGCAGGAGAACCCGGGCTGGAGGGCTCCCGGCAGCACATCCGGTCGGCGGTCTTCAGGTGGTGCCCGCCGAAGGGGCCGGGCAAACGCTTGAGGCAGCCTCTGGGCAGTCCTTTGAAGCCCCAGCGGTTTCCGGGCGTCACGTAGCGGCTGCATCTTGCAGTTCAACGGCTGCGGGGAGCAACCTCGACTCCTGCTTCGATCTGGTCATTGGGGTAGGCAATTACCTGGTCACCCTCGGCCAGCCCTTTCAGCACTTGCGCTTCCCGGGCATTGCGCTGGCCGACTTCAACCTCCTGAAGCGTCGCTAACGACAGTGTGTCCACCGTGTAGACGGCCCATTTCTCTCCGTGGCGGAACAGGCTGCTGGAGGGAATCTTGAGGACATCATCTTCCTCCCATATCACCACCCGGATCTCGACCCGGTAGCCGTCACCAAGCGCCTCCCAGGCTTCTCGAACGTCCTCGAAGTCAACGATCACGTTGACCCGTTGCTCTTCGACTCCCAGCGCTGAGATTTTTGTGAAGCCGAACGGTTCGACCTTACGGACCCTGCCGGTCAGGGTGCGGTCACCGCCCCATTGCTCGATCAGGACCTGGTGGCCTGGACGGATCCGAACTGCATCCGTCGAGAGCATGTCGGAGACAATCTCGAGCTTTTCCGGGTCGGCGATCTCGAGGAGCGGCTCCCCGGCTGGCACGACCGATGTGCTTTCTCGAAGGCGCCGCAGCACGACACCGTTGATCGGGGATTTCAGGTCAATGGCGCGTTGTTCGTGGCGGGCGGCGTCGACGCGAATCAGGGCAGTGCGGGATCTCTCGAGTTCGGCTTGTGCTACGGCGATGGATGACTCGGCGGCGCGCACGGTCTCGTCGGCAGTCTGCTTGCGCAGGCGAACTGCCTCCATTCTGTCGTCAGCGAGCAAGCCGTCTTGGTGGAGCCGCTGGTAACGTCGCAGCTCGCTTGTAGCGTGTTCCTCCTCCGCCAAGGCCCTGGAGAGGTCGACACGTGTCCGGTTCACCGCCGCTTCGCTCGTCTTGACGTTGGCTTCGGCTTCCGCGAGAGCTCTCTCGTCCAGGAACTCTGGATCGGTGGGTTGGAATCGCGCCAGAACGGTTGAGCCTGCCTGGACTCTGTCACCAGGCTCGAGTTCGATTCTCAACACCTTGCCCAGCAAAGGGGCGGAAACCACGTAGCGGTCTCGCACCCTGGTCTCACCTTCTTCGTCGAGCGTAACGATCAATCGGCCTCGCGCGGCCTGACCGAAATCCGCCTCTTGAGGCTGCGGCTGAAACGCGAAGTAGAATCCCGCAGCCGCGCCGGCAACGATCAGCCAGACCAGAATCCGCGTTGGTCGGATCTTCATGTCCTATTCCTTGGCCTTGAGGACTTCCAGGAGGTCGAGGTGATCCAGTTTGCGCCGGACCAGAAGCCCGGAAATGGCGCTTGCGCCGAGAATCGCGAGGGTACAGAATGCGTAGGTCCTCGGGGTTGCCGCGAGCGGGATCGCGTACAGCTCCGATTCCAGCATGGTCACGATGGAGACAGAGAGGCCATAGCCCAGTACCATCCCCAACGGTAGCGCAAGGAGGGTTAATACGCCTAGTTCGCCAAGCAGTATTGCCGAGATCTCGGCCCGAGTGAACCCCATGACCCGCAAGCTTGCCAGTTCCCGACTGCGCTCTGCCAGCGAGACCCTCGCGGCGTTGTAGACGACTCCGAAAGCGATAATCGATGCGAACACCACGTTGAAGAAAATCATGATCCCGATGTTCTCGGCGAACGTGTCTCGAAATGCCGTCAGAGCCGCTTCCCTCATGGTGCTACCGGCAATTGTCGGCGTCTCCTTGACCTGCTGGAACAGTTGGGGAAGAAAGACGGAGTCGACCTTCAGATACCCTCCAGAGAGAGTCGCCCCCTCCCCCAGTAGTCGCCGCATGGCATCGATTTCCATGTAGGCGGAAAGCCCCATGTATTGCTCAACTACTCCAGTGACGACAGTATTGCGGATCGCTCGCTTTCCGACCAGAACCTCCACAGTTAGCGGGCTGCCGGGTGAGACGTCCAAGATTTGAGCAAGTCGAGCCGAGACCACAATGCCGTCTGGTGGCATCTGGACTTGCTCCATTGCCCGGACGTCGATAACCCGAAAAAGCTCTCCTGTTTCGGGCAGTCCGGTGATTGCGAGTTGGCGCGTCCGGGATCCGGACCGAAGTCGGACTGGGGCGCTGCGAACGGGCTCCGACGCCATCACTCCAGGCAGGCGCTGTAGGGCATGGATCCCGCCCGGAGAAACGGGCTCGGCGAATGACACCTGGACATCGTGTCGCTGAGCCAGGCGAAACTGAACGTCCATCATCAGTTCCAATGAATCCACCGAGAAGAGCCCGGCGATCAAGATTGCCAGCGAGCACGCAATGCCCCCAATCCCGATCATCGTCCGTCCTGGTTGGCGCTCGATGTTGCGCAGGATAATGCGCGAGGGCTGGGAGAGCAATCCCTGAAGCCCCAGACGCTCAGCAAGGCTCGTTCTGTAAGTTGGTGGGGCCTGCGGCCGCATGGCTTCGGCAGGTTGGAGGCGAACCGCGCGCCGGACCGAGGAAATTGCACCTAGAATCGCTGCGAGGATTCCGATACCGATCGCGGCGGCAACAACGTCGGGCTGCAGTCGGTGCTCGAGGGCAGGGAAGCGAAAGAACTCGTTGTACATGCCGAGCATGTGACGTCCCAGGAATGCGCCGCCGGCAGTTCCCGCGAGCGTTCCGGTCAGGCTGATAGCGAGCGCCCAATAGACGTAGTGGAGGGCGATGTGCCGGTTCGGGTACCCGAGCGCCTTGAGCGTAGCGATTTGCTCGCGTTGCACAGCCACGATGCGACCGAGAACAACGTGCAGCAGAAAGGCTGCGACGGCCAGGAAGATCAATGGCACAATCAGGCCGGCGCCTTGCAATCCGCTCAGTTCTTGCTCGACCGACCAGTGGGACAGTTGGAGATCCCTGGGAATAGCTCCCCAGCCGCCGTAGGGGCGCAACAGGTCGTCCAGTTCCTGGATCACAGCCTCGGATCGTGCCTCTGGCATGAGAAGGAGGGCGACATCGTTGAATCCGCCCTCCATATCGAAGGCTGCTGCCAGCGCTCTGCGCTCCATCCAAAAGACCCCGAACCGCTTATCGTCGGGAATGAGCTCTCCCGGCCGAATTGTGTAAATGAACTCAGGAGAGAGTCCGATGCCGACGATTTCCAACCTGCGTCTTCGCCCATTGAGGACTGCGTGCAGCGAATCCCCCGGTAGCAGTCCATGGGCGTTCGCAAATCCCTCGCTAGCGATCACTTCGTCCGGACGACCCGAATCGATGTAGCGGCCACTACTTAAGACAATGTCGTTGAGGATCTCCCGTCGCTTGTCGGGGATCGAGACGAGCCTACCGGTGGCTGGCTCGTCCATGCCGTCCACGTCGAGCGCTACGTCGACGACCACCCGCGTCTCGGCTTGCGAAACACCGGGAATTGCTGCGATCCGATTCTGAAGCAGCATCGGAGCGCGTTTGAGAGACGCAAAGACATGAGCGAACCGCTGCCGTTCGTAGTAGGCGCGACGGGTTAGTTGAAGCGAGTCAAACGCGCTGAAGTACATGATGAACATCAGTACTCCAACGGAGATCACCATGCTGATGGCTATGCCCTGACCCTTGATGCGCCAGAGGTCTCGGAACAGCTTGCGGTTGATTGCCAGCATGGGCTACCAACTAAGTTCCTTGGCGGGACTCTTGTGATCGTTGGATCGCTCGGAGACGATCCGACCATCCAGGAGCTGGATCACACGGTCCGCCATTCCCGCCACGGCAGCGTTGTGCGTAATCACGGCAGTCGCCGTGCCGAGCTCGCGATTGATTCGCTCGATCGCTTCGAGCACCAAGATGCCTGTTGATATATCAAGAGCTCCGGTCGGCTCGTCGCAGAGCAGGACATCGGGGCGTTTCGCAATGGCCCGGGCGATCGCAACGCGCTGCTGTTCGCCGCCCGACATCTGAGCGGGGAAGTGATTCATGCGGTCGGCCAAGCCTACGATGCTAAGCGCGTCCTCGGGCGGAAGCGGATCCTCTGCTATCTCGGTCACCAGCGCGACGTTCTCCTTGGCAGTCAGGCTGGGAATCAGGTTGTAGAACTGAAATACGAAGCCGACGTGCCGACGTCGATAGTCCGTCCGCACGGCATCGTCGGCTCCGCTCAGGTTCTGCATGCGATAAGTGACGCGACCATCCGTGGGCACATCAAGGCCGCCTAGGATGTTCAGCAGGGTCGATTTGCCACTGCCTGACGGCCCTAGCAGGACAAGGAATTCCGAGCTGTAGATGCGAAAGTCGACGCCCCGGAGAGCGTGGACCTGAATCTCGCCCATCGTGTAGACCTTGGTTACGCCCTCTGCTTCGAAGACAACATTCGAGGCAGGTTCGGTCGGGGCGGTGGAATCGGGGCGCGCTCGGCTGAGGTCGGTCCGGCTCATTCCCCCGGGTTTCTCGACAGGCCCAAGCCTGTGAAGTCACAGTGTAGTTGATGGAGCACCGGAGCTAGCTGCCCAAGAGTTGAGCAACACGGACGTTTGGGCGAACCGGGATGCTTCCAGGTCCGTCGATTGGTTCCGATCGTGCTAGGGGAGCAGGCGGATTACTGTCGGTGGCCGCCCCGCGCTGCAGGACGGCCGCCCGGTTGGTCTCGACTCGGCCCAGGCCCGTTCCGGCGACCGACCCCTTCGGGACGAAGGGATCAGTCACTCTGTGTCTGCACGCAGTTTCCTATGGACCCTGGCGACCTGCCACATGTAGTCGTGCGGCAGGTCGAATCCAACCGCCTTCCCAATATGTTCAGCCGACACTGCCGGTTCGCCAATCGCCTCGTAGTAGAGGCCCAAGTAGAGGTGCGCATAGAACATGGGCGGTGAAGCTTGTTCGTTGCCGCTTGCTGTTTCCGCCGCATCCAGAACCTTCGAGGGGTCACTCTCGCCTCGAAACAGAGATAGGATCTCCATCATTGGCGAGCGTCTGTCGTGGCTGACGGGAATCAAGCCGGAACGAGCCGCTTCGGCGCCGTCCGATGCCGCAACGCACAGGAAGTGCCACACGGAGTTTTCGACATCCTCGGGATTTACCGTGCGATGAATCTCAAACTGGCGGGCACCGTCCGTGAACTGCCGGGCATAGTAGTGCGCGATGCCCCGCTGCCAAAGCCGAGCTTCGAGCCCGCGGTCTAGCCTTGCAGCAGAGTCGAATGCGGAAATAGATCGTTCCATTTCTGCGTTCTTGAAGCTGGCAGCTCCGAGCGCTAACAAGACTCCCGGCTCATTGGGCACTACGCGAGTAACGAATCGGTAGTCATCAATCGCTCCGGCGAAGTCCCCAAGCTCCTCACGGGCCTTCCCCCGGACCCAGTGGGCATGCCCCGCACTGTCGCCTTGGTGCTCGAGCCACTCGGTGGCAATCTCGGCAGCTCGGGCGGCGTCTCCAGAGCGGAGGGCCGCCATTGCGTCTGGGAGCGATGGCTGGGCGGCGACACGGGCTGCCGTCAAGCCGAGGGTGACGGTCGCAATGGCCGTGACAAAGTACAAGGATCTGAAGGGTGTCATTTCAGCTCCAAGCCTCGAAAGCGGAGCCCGGAAAGGCAGTGATTGGAGACATTCGCGCGAAGTCGCCGCTGCCGACCCTGTGCATCGCAGAAACAACTCTACACCAGTCCGACGCGCACCCTGGCTGGCAGCACGGCCGGCACCAATTTCGGCATAAGGATTGTCGGCACACCATCAGCACGCAGGATCGGCTTTGTTCCGCGCCGGTTGCGCACAGTCACCGAGCGTGGTGCGAATCCTCGTGGAGGGAGTCTTTGCGCCGTTGGATTCATTTCCCATTCGTCATGGTTGGCACTGCAGAGCGTCCCTGTGGCCCCATGACTGTCGACATCCCCTTTCCGAGGTTTGTCGACAAGCGGCGACCCAACTTCACCCGTACCACTGCTGAGCGCCTTGCGGGAGAGGAACGGATCGTCATGGTGCGATCCAGTCGATTTGCCGATGGTATGAGGACTGTCGATCAACTGAAATCGGATAGCTAACGCTCCAACAAACTACCTATAATTGTGTTTTAATTCGGTTTCCGCGGCCCATGCCCGCACCAAACTTGAGTCCAGGTCCCGTTGAGACCTTAGTTCGTGTCTGCCAATCGAGGGTTTCCAGCCATCGACGAAGACGTGAGACTTTCTTCGCCCTGGCAGTAGCCTTGGGCGGAGTCTGCCTGCTATTCCTGCTGGGGACCCGCTACGTCCCTGCCGCCTTGGCCGTGCTGACCGCCATGTTCGGTGTATGGATGGCCCTGGAGCGATGGCGTTCGGATCGGCCGACTGCGTACGAGATAGCCCAACAGATCGACAGGCGGGAGGGTTTATCGGACCGACTTGCAACGGCGTACTATTTCCGGTCCGTCTCGCGGGAGCGCATCTCTGGACGCATCGTCGACTTGCAATACACGCATGCGGCGGGGGCCGCGCACCAAGTTGACCCCCGATCAAGTTTTCCGAAGATCGCCACCCGTTCCCAGCGGACGAGTGTCTGGCTGTTCGCAGGCGCTTTGGTGCTCTTCGGGCTTCGAGCGTCAGTCCAGACGGAGCTGTCGTTCGAACCGCCTCTCGCGACGCTCTTGTTCAGTTCGTGGTTTGATTCCCGGGTGCCATCTCCCGATAGCCAACAGTTGAGCCCGGTGGCGATCGACGAACAGACTCTGCCCGATGCCGAGCTTGAGAGTCAGGCACTCGGCCGCAAGCGCGAGAGCGCGACGGAATCTCTTGTCGAATCATTGCCTGAGGAGCCTTACGAGCCTTCCGAACAGGATGAAGCGGGTCTCCCCGAGGTCGAGGGGCTGATCACGCTGCCGCTGGAGGACCTGGAGGCAGAGGGCTTGTCACAGGAAGCCTCGGTGCTAGCGCACGAAACCGACGATCCGACGCTCGGGGAGCAGGACTTGGGAGACCTGCCCACGGATACTGACGGGACCGAATGGAGCGAAGAAGCGCAGAGCCTGCTTGATAAGCTCAAGCAGGCCTTCTCAAACATGCTGGAGACCTTGGACATGGCTGCGGTGGAGAGCGCGAGTTCCGAGCAGGGGCAGGAGCAGGGGAGCGGTACCAGCGAGGAAGCCTCCTCCTCCGGGAACCCGTCCGAGACAGGTTCCGCCGACCAAGAGGCAGCCGCTGAGTCCGGCGACGCAAGTATGGAGGGCGGGGAGCCCGGGGACACGGCTGGAGAGGCTGCATCGGCTGGCAATACCAGCGGAGAGGACAGCAGTGGCAATCAGAGGAGCGGAGAGGACGCGTCCGCAGCTGGTACGAGTGACGGTTCCAAGGAATTCGTGGAGGCGGAGCAGGTCGAGGTGTTCGGAGAACTCGAGAACCTTTACATGGAACGTGCGGAAAAGATGAAGGGCGAGGTCACGATCGAAACCCGTCTGGCCGAGCCGTCAGCCGGAGTGCCGTACAATCAGCGTTTTACCAGCCATGCCGACACGGGGAGCGCCATCAGTCGAGACGAAGTCCCGGCCGCATTCCGAACCTACATCAAGAATTACTTCGAGACACTGCGAGGGAACACGGAATAGATGGTTGCTACCGAATCGATAATGCAATCCGCCACAGAGCAGATTGACAGGGTCCGAGCTGAGATCCGCAAGGTGATTGTTGGCCAGGAGGCCGTCGTTGATGGCGTCCTCAACGCCCTGCTTGCGGGTGGGCATGTCCTGCTCGAGGGCGTGCCGGGACTCGGCAAGACGACGCTTCTGCGAGCATTGGGGCAGGCTCTCCACTTGGACTACTCGCGGATCCAGTTCACGCCGGATTTGATGCCGGCCGATATTCTCGGGAGCATTGTGATGGATTCGCACGAATCGGGCGCAAAACGCTTACGGTTCGAACGTGGGCCGATTTTCGCGCACTTGTTACTTGCGGATGAGATCAATCGAGCCACGCCGCGCACCCAGTCGGCACTGCTTGAGGCGATGCAGGAAAAGACCGTGACGAGCGGTACCGAGACACACAATCTCGACGAACCGTTTCTTGTGATGGCCACTCAGAATCCGCTCGAAATGGAAGGGACGTACCCCTTGCCTGAGGCGCAACTGGACAGGTTTCTTCTCAAGATCCTCGTCGAGTACCCGGAGCGCGACGAACTCACTGCAATCATTGACCGTACGGCAGCCGCTTCCAATCCGGGCATCGTGGCCGCTCTGAATAGAGACCAGATTCTCGAACTGCGGGCGATCGCCTCGAGAGTACTGGTAGCTCCGCACGTGCGTGACTTCGCGATCAATGTTGTCCTGGCGACTCAGCCGAACCCCGGCTCGCAAACCGGATTGGCAAGGAAATACATCCGCTATGGCAGCTCGCCGCGAGGCGCCCAGGCCTTGGTACTCTGCGGCCGCGTTAGGGCTCTGATGGAGGGACGCCTGTATATGAGCCAAGACGACGTACGCGAATTGGCGCTGCCAGCCCTGCGCCACCGCATCATCCTGAATTTCGACGCCCACGCCGACGGGAGAACAGAGGACGACATTCTGCTCGAAATCCTAAGTTCTATAGCGCCGGATTCGGGCCCGCAAGGCTAGACTGCCGGAAGTCTGCTGTGGCTGTCGGCGAAGGGATTGCGCCAGGGGAAGTGAGCTCTACGGCGACCGTTGCGATCCGAACGAATGATGCAACCCTGCGGTTCCAGTCAATTGTTGAGTCCGTTGGGAACGCTAGGCAAGGCGTTGGCGCCATTCCTCAAGGAGAAATGATCACATGAGGAGCCTGGCTTCCCTTCTTGCCGTTACCGCGTTCTCCTGTTCTGCCGCTCCCGAGGCCGCTTTGGACACCAGGCCGAACATCCTGTTGATTGCGGTCGATGACTTGCGCCCCGAGTTGGCGTCGTTCGGCGCTTCGTACATCCGTTCGCCAAGCATCGATCGCCTGTCGTCGTCAGGAAGAGTCTTCCGCAGCCACTACGTTCAAGCGCCGACCTGCGGCGCATCGCGCTACACGCTGCTGACAGGACGCTACGGTGGCGCCAGCAATGCGGCGTTGTTTCAGCGAGCTGCGCGAATCAACGACGATCCTGGATCGGCACCGCCTAGCATGCCCGCCTGGTTTCGGGAACATGGGTACACGGCTGTCTCGGTGGGGAAGGTTTCCCATCACCCTGGGGGGCTGGGTGGGACGGATTGGGACGACCCGCTCCAGCCCGAAATGCCGAACTCGTGGGACCGCCATCTGCTCGCTGCCGGGCCATGGCAACATCCACGAGGCTGGATGCACGGTCTGGCGAACGGGGAGATTCGAGTCGATGCCGGTGACATGGACGTGTTCCAAGCCGAGGAAGGGCCCGATACGATCTATCCGGACGGGGTGTCGATCGAGGACGCTCTGAGGCAACTGGACGAATTGTCCTCGGATTCGGAGAGGCCATTTTTTCTCGCAGTCGGTATCCTGCGGCCACACCTGCCATTTGGCGCTCCGCTGAAGTATCTCAAGTCGTACGCTGACAGCCAGTTGCCGTCCATTCCGCATCCGACGAAACCCGAAGGAAGGACGACTTGGCATGCCTCGGCTGAGTTCATGAAGTACAACCGATGGAATCGCGACCCAAACAAGGACGCTGAATTCGCACTGGAGGTCCGTAAGCACTACGCGGCCTGTGTGACCTACGCGGATGCGCAGGTGGGCCGTCTCGTTGAGCATCTAGAGCGAACTGGTGCTGCCGAGAATACGATTGTGATTCTATGGGGAGACCACGGGTGGCACCTGGGTGAACACGCGATTTGGGGCAAACATACGCTCTTCGAGGAATCCTTGCGATCGCCCCTGGTCATTTCTCATCGCGGCATCCAGAAGCCGGGCGCGCCGACTGAGGCGATCGTAGAAAGCCTCGATGTATTCCCGACGCTGTGCGAGCTGGCCGGGCTCCCAACGCCTGACTTCGTTCATGGGGTCTCTCTGCGCCCCTTGCTGGAGGATCCGGATGCCAGCGGCCATCCGGCGATTTCCTACGGTCGGAGTGCCCAGACCATCCGAACCAAGACACATCGGTTGATCCTCCACGACGACGGCTATGCAGAGTTGTACGATCACACGACACCCGAAAAGGAAACCAAGAACCTCGCCACGTCGAACCCGTCGCTGGTCGCGGAGTTGGCAGAACGGCTCCGGGATCGCTTGGATTCGCTGGAAGATTGAGCGAGCTGAGGCCCAATCGGAACGGACGTGCCGTCTGAACGGGTGCTCCCACCGGAACCCGTTGGAGCGGTGGATCAGAGCTGGGGTTTCGGCTTTCCGGCCAGACCGATTCTAGAGCAGATCGTCGGACCACGCCGAAGCGCACGGGCTCGTTGTGCGGAGGGCCCTGCTCGACTCTATCCGGACAGGCTCGAGAGAGCATGCGCGAAAACGGCCCATGGGCTGAGAGCCTTCTAGTTTCGTCAGCAGACGACCGGCAAGAGCCGCTAGGTCGTGGAGAATGGGCCGGACCGTCTGTCTCCCGGGCCAGATCCCCAAGGGAGCGCGATCGAATGAGGAGCGCCAATCTCCATTGCGGGCGCTCGAAACGATGAGCTATCATGAACCAAGTTGTCGCACCGCCCATCGAGCGTGGCGGTTTCGTGTCTGGCCTTTGGTGGCGTGAAACTGTCGGCTTTGCTGGCTTGGTGCCCATACGATTCCACGAGGGACGCGGACCGACGCATCGTTTACCGGACGGGTGGCCGAGCGGTTAAAGGCAACAGACTGTAAATCTGTCGGGCTACGCCCTACGAAGGTTCGAATCCTTCCCCGTCCACCAGACGCTGGCTTGGATGTTTCAACCGACCCTCGACACGCATCGCAACGAGGACAGACGAAGATGGCAAAGGAAAAATTTGATCGTTCGAAGCCGCACGTGAACGTGGGCACGATCGGGCACATCGACCACGGCAAGACGACGTTGACGGCGGCGATCACGCGGGTCTTGGCGAAGCACGATCCGAGCAACGAGGTGCGCTCGTTCGACTCGATCGACAACGCGCCGGAAGAGCGCGAGCGGGGGATCACGATCGCGACGGCGCACGTGGAGTACCAGACGGGCAACCGGCACTACGCGCACGTGGACTGTCCGGGGCACGCGGACTACATCAAGAACATGATCACGGGTGCGGCGCAGATGGACGGGGCGATCCTGGTGGTTTCGGCGACGGACGGACCGATGCCGCAGACGCGGGAGCACATCCTGCTGGCGCGGCAGGTGGGGGTGCCGTACATCGTGGTGGCGCTGAACAAGGTGGACGCGGTGGACGACGAGGAGCTGCTGGAGCTGGTGGAGATGGAGGTACGGGAGCTGTTGGAGGAGTACGACTTTCCGGGGGAGGACGTCCCGGTGGTGCGGGTTTCGGCGTTGCGGGCGCTGGACGGGGCGGCGGACGCGGAGCCGGCGATCGATGAGTTGATGGCGGCGGTGGATGCGTACATTCCGACGCCGGAGCGGGACGTGGACCGGCCGTTCCTGATGCCGATCGAGGACATTTTCTCGATCTCGGGACGGGGCACGGTGGTGACGGGCCGGATCGAGCGGGGGACGGTGAACGTGGGGGACACGATGGAGTTCCTGGGGATCCGCGAGACGCACAAGAAGGTGATCACGGGCGTGGAGATGTTCAAGAAGCTGCTGGACCGGGGCGAGGCGGGCGACAACGTGGGGCTGCTGGTGCGGGGGCTGGACAAGGACGCGGTGGAGCGCGGGCAGGTGGTGGCGAAGCCGGGATCGATCACGCCGCACACGCGGTTCAAGGGGCAGGTCTACGTCCTGAAGAAGGACGAGGGGGGCCGGCACACGCCGTTTTTCAACGGGTACCGGCCACAGTTTTACTTCCGCACGACGGACGTGACGGGGGTGGCGCATCTTCCGGCCGGCACCGAGATGGTGATGCCGGGGGACAACGTGGAGCTGGAGGTGGAGCTGATCGTGCCGATCGCGATGGAGCAGGGGCTGCGCTTCGCGATCCGCGAGGGCGGCCGCACCATCGGCTCCGGCACCGTCTCCGCCATCGTCGAGTGAGTGCTTAGGAGGAAATCATGGCGCGCGAAATCATCACCTTGCAGTGCACGGTCACCAAGGACAGGAACTACACGACGACAAAGAACAAGCGGACTCAAACGGAGCGGCTCGAGCTGATGAAATACTCGCCACGGCTACGCAAGCATACGCTGCATCGGGAAATGAAGTAGACTGAAGGCAGGCACGCGGCCGTAGGGGCGTCGGTTAACGGTAAACCAGCGGTCTCCAAAACCGCCAATGGGGGTTCGATTCCCTCCGCCCCTGCCATTTCCGAACGTTGGACGGAGGGAAGCTAGCCTCGTCCGAGCAACTAATCTCCGAGAGAGCATCTACCAATGGCCAGGGCGCTAAAGAAAAAGTCTGCCGAGAACTTGAGCCTGCCGGACCGAGTCCGGCGCTACCTTGATGGCGTGATTCGAGAGCTGCGCTTGGTCAAGTGGCCTGGCCGGGCGCAGGTACGGGCCCTGACTGTCGTCGTGCTTGTCACGGTCTTCGCGTTCGCGGTCTTCTTCGGCGTGGTCGATTTCTTTCTCGCTTGGGGCCAGCGGCTGCTATACGAGACATTCACGCAATCGGGCTAGGAGGCACCAGAAGTGGACGAGACATTGACGCCGCAGGGCGAGCCGCTCGAGCCTACACCTCCAGCCCAGGGGGCCGCTGGCACCGACGCTCCGGACACCGTCCCGAACTTGCAGTGGTACATCATTCACACCTATTCGCGGTTCGAGAACAAGGTGAAAGATGGCCTGAGGTCGCGGGTCGAGGCGCTTGGCTTGGACGCGCGAGTGGGCGAGATACTGATTCCGACCGAAGATACGGTCGAGATGCGCAACGGAAAGAAGGTCACCGTCAAGCGCCTTCTATATCCGGGATATGTGTTGGTGCAGCTCGATCTCGATGACGATCTCTGGCATGCAGTCAAGAATACCCCTAAGGTCACGGGCTTCGTGGGCGGTGGCAAGACTCCGACGCCCCTGACATCCGACGAGGTCAATCAGATCCTCTACCGGCAGAAGTCCTCCGAAGATCACCCGAGGCCGCGCATGGATTTCTCCCGAAACGACCGTGTGAGCATCGTGGACGGACCATTCACCGGGTTCTCCGGCTCGGTCGAAGAGGTCAATGCGGACCGCAACACGCTCAAGGTCATGGTGACCATTTTCGGGCGCGCGACGCCCGTGGAACTGGAGTACTTCCAGGTCAAGAAGGCAGGCTAGGGAGGAGCAATCGATGGCAGCGCCCAAGGCAAAGCAAATCAAGCAGCAGATCAAACTGCAGATCATGGCCGGCAAGGCAACGCCTGCGCCTCCGGTGGGCCCGGCCCTCGGCCAGGCAGGACTGAACATCATGCAGTTCTGCAAAGAATTCAACGCGCGTACCGCGAAGCCCGAGCTCGAGGGCTTGATCGTCCCAGTCGTGATCAGCGTCTACCAGGACCGCACCCACGACTTCGTGACAAAGACGCCCCCCGCGGCCGTGCTGATCAAGCGCAGTGCGAACCTGGCAAAGGGGTCCGGCGAACCGAACCGAACGAAAGTCGGCACGATCACGCTCGCGCAACTCGAAGAGATCGCACGGCAGAAGATGCCGGATCTGAATTGCCACTCGATCGAGGGGGCAATGGCCTGCGTCCAGGGGACGGCGAACAGCATGGGAGTGCGGGTGGTATAATCGGGTATTGGGAATCCCCGTGGGAGACGCGCCCGGACCCGTCCGGCGCGTCGTTGGCACCAAGGTGGCATATGGCAGGCAAGAAGTACCGCGCGTTTGCGGAGAAGATTGAGAATCGTCCGTATCCCTTGGCGGAAGCGATTCCGTTGCTGCAGCAAAACAAGGTTTCGAAGTTTGACGAGACTGTTGAGGTTCATCTCAATCTGGGTGTCGACCCCCGTCACGCCGACCAAATGGTTCGTGGAACCGTTGTGCTGCCGCACGGTCTGGGCATCGCCAAGAAAGTCCTCGTTCTAGCGTCTGGGGACAAGGTTCAGGAGGCGCTCGATGCGGGCGGTGACTTTGTTGGCGGCCAGGAGTACGTCGACAAGATCGCCAAGGAAGGCTGGCTGGAATTTGATGCCGTCGTGGCGACGCCCGACATGATGCGGTTCGTCGGCCGGGTTGGCAGAATTCTTGGACCCAGAGGCTTGATGCCCAATCCCAAGACCGGAACAGTGACATTCGACGTGGCCAAGGCGGTCAGCGAAGTCAAGGCGGGCAAGGTGGAGTTCCGAGTGGACAAGGGAGCCGTGATCCACTCTCCCGTCGGCAAGCTGCGGTTTGACGTCGGCAAGCTGACCGAGAATGCTGAGACGCTGATTTCGGCCGTGATAAAGGCAAGGCCCCAAGCGGCAAAAGGGCGATATTTGGTGAAAGCGACGATCTGCTCCACCATGAGTCCGTCATTGACGCTTGACGTCGCGGATCTGGGCTGAGGGCGGGGAAGGCATGAAGACGAAGGCGGAAAAGCAGGTGATGCTGGCCCAGCTCAAGGGCTCGTTCGCGGAATCTCCCGCAGTGGTGGTTTGCAAGTTCGAAGGTCTCAATGTCGCCCAAGACCAGGTCTTGCGGAGCGAGTTGCGCAATCTGGGAGCGACATACCAAGTGGTGTCGAACCGACTGGTCGCTTTGGCCGCGAAAGGCACGCCGTTCGAGTCAGCCTTGGCTGGCCAGCGTGGCATGACGGCACTGGCATTTCCGGGAGACGACCTAGTCGGAGCCCTCAAGGCGCTTGTCAACTATGCCAAGCAAGAAGAGCGATTTACCTTCACGGCGGGTGTCGTAGAAGGCCGTGAGCTGGATGCAGCCGGCCTGGACGCACTCTCCAAGATGCCCGGAAAGGAAGGCGTCCAGGCGCAGTTGTTGTACATCATCAACTCGTCGACCCAGCGCCTGCTTGGCACGCTCAATGCCCCGGGACGTGATGTTGCGGCGGTGCTGCAGCAAGCGGTCGAGAAGAACAAGTTCAACGAGTAGCCCGGAGCGGGCAAGCTCCCCGTTTCTAGCGGGGATTCAGATTTGGCTTGAAACCAAGTAAAGGAGTAAGCAGGATGGCGGACATTGGTGCAATCGCAGAATCGATCAAGGGCTTGACCCTGATGGAGGCCGCGGACCTTGTGAAGAAGCTCGAAGAGGAACTGGGGGTCTCGGCGGCGGCAGCTGTCGCGGCTGTTCCGGTTGCCGCGGGCGGCGCTGCGGAGGAGGCTGCTGAAGAGCAGACCGAGTTTGCTGTAGTGCTAACCGGTGCGGGCAGTCAGAAGATCAAGGTAATCAAAGCCGTGCGTGAGATCACTGGACTCGGCCTCAAGGAGGCCAAGGACCTCGTGGATTCAGCGCCCAAGGCGGTCAAGGAGAACGTGCCGAAAGAGGAAGCCGAGCAGGTCCGTGCAAAGCTCGCTGATGTCGGGGCGGAAGTTGAAGTCAAGTAGGCGTGCAGTGCCAGGCGGCTTGCCAGCCACTCTCGGTTTGACATTGGGCCTCTCCATCGTTTAGCATGGATGATGCGGGAAAGGCTCCGTCGGGCTACAGGCGGTGCGGTCGGCTGATCCAAGCAGCAACAGGATTTGCTGAATTGGGACGTGCCCAGGCTAGGTGCGTCCTCGTTCCAGCCGAGTGCTGGTCTAGGGGTGAGGTGCGCCCTTGACCGGCATTCGTGTGCTTGCTAGTAGTTGCATCAACTTCGAGGCCGGATCACGGCAGCCGGGCGACGAAGGGAATATGGTGCGCCTTGCAGGCAAAAGGGGGCAGGTGTGAACGAAACGATAGCTCCGACCGCGAGCGGATCTACCGCGGGCGTGGCGGAACGCCATGATTTCTCCGGAATCCGGACCGCGATTCCGATCCCAAATCTGATTGATGTACAGCGCGAGTCCTACGCGCGGTTCCTCCAGATGGACCTGTTGCCGGGAGAGCGTGACGAGATCGGTTTGGACGCGGTTTTCAAGTCGGTCTTCCCGATCGCCGACTTCCGAGAGATGAGTTCGCTCCAGTTCGTGGACTATTCGATTGGCGACTGGGAGTGCAAGTGCGGCGGTCTTACTGGCTTGTATCACTTGCGTACCAAGTGCAGCCACTGTCGCGAGACGATCCGCAGCGATCCCAAAGGACCTCCCGAGCTGCTCTGCGGCCACTGCGGCTGCCTGACAGAGAATACTGTCACGTTCTGCCAGAAATGCGGTGATCCGATCGGCCTCAAGCTGAAGTACGAGGTGGACGAATGCCAGGAGCGTGGAATGAACTATTCCGCGCCGCTGAAGGTCACGCTCAAGCTGACCGTGTTCGAGAAGGACCAAGGGTCCGGCGAGAAGTCGGTCCGGGACATCAAGGAGCAGGAAGTATTCTTCGGTGAAATTCCCTTGATGACGGATCAAGGGACATTCATTATCAGCGGCACGGAGCGGGTGATTGTCTCACAGTTGCACCGCTCGCCCGGTGTGTTCTTCGAGTCCTCGAACAACCGCACCTATTTCCTTGGCAAGATCATTCCGTACCGGGGCAGTTGGGTCGAGTTCGAGTATGACCACAAGAACTTGTTGCAGGTTCGGATCGACCGAAAGCGCAAGTTCCTGGGTTCGGTCTTCCTGCGGGCCCTGGGACTCAAGGACGATGCCCAGATCCTTCGCCAGTTCTACTCTGTCGACACGATCCAGGTTTCCGAGTCCGGGGCGTTGCAGCGCCGCGTTTCGGAAAACATGCTAGGTACAAAGCTTGCCGCGTCGATCGAAATCGACGACAATGTGCTGGCTCGCAAGGGCCGCAAGGTCACCCCGCGCCTGCTGCAGCAAATTCGGGAGGCCGGCATCGAGCGGCTGCCGTGTTCGGCCCAGGACTTGATTCCATCGCCCGAGCAGATGCGAGCGATCTTTGCGGACGACCTCTTCGATCCTGAGAGCGGGGAAGTGCTGCGGGGTTGCGAAGCGAACGCCCAGGTGTCCGAGCAGGCCCTGGCCGCGATCGCGGCGAACGGCATCACCGAATTCGGGGTGATCTTCCCGGAGGATGACGAGTGTGGCCCGGTGTTGTCGGAGACGCTGCGCAAAGACAGTGTCAAGACGCAGGACGACGCCCTCCTCGAGATCTATCGCAAGCTGCGTCCGGGTGACCCGCCGACGCGCGAGACCGCCTGGGATCTGTTCCGCGGCATGTTTTTCGATAGCCGCAAGTACGATCTCTCGCGGGTCGGCCGGATGAAATTCAACATCAAGCTCCATGGCGAGGCGGATGCTACGCCGCTGGACCGCCGGGTGCTTGATGCTGCGGACTTCTACTCGACCATCCGGTACCTGTTCAAGCTTCGTCGCAACATCGGAGAGGTCGATGACATCGACCATCTGGGGAATCGTCGCGTGCGCGCGGTCGGGGAGTTGCTGGAGAACCAGTTTCGGATCGGCCTGATCCGCATGGAACGGGCCATGAAAGAGCGCATGACCGTGTACCCGGACATGACCAGCGCGATGCCCCACGATCTGATCAACGCCAAGCCGGTCATGGCCGCAGTCCGGGAATTCTTCGGCTCCTCGCAGCTTTCACAATTCATGGACCAGATCAATCCCTTGTCGGAAATCACTCATAAGAGAAGGCTTTCGGCATTGGGGCCTGGCGGTCTGTCGCGTGAGCGCGCCGGATTCGACGTGCGCGACGTCCATACAACCCACTACGGGCGGATATGCCCGATCGAGACTCCGGAGGGGCCCAACATCGGACTGATCAGCTCGCTTTCGTGCTTCGCCAGGATCAACGAGTACGGCTTCATCGAGAGCCCCTACCGGAGAGTCCAGAACGGACGCATTGTCGACGAGGTCAGGATCAGCTATTCCGGAGATACAGACCTTCGCGTCGGTGACGTGGTTCATCGCGATACAGCCGAGAAGGCGAATGCCGTACTGAAGCCGGGCGCCGACCAGGCGACCTGGGGTACGTATTGCTCGTACCTGTCGGCATGGGAAGAGGACAGGTACGTCATCGCGCAGGCCAACATCCCGGTTCGGCCGGACGGTTTCATCGATCGCGAGTTCGCTAACTGCCGGGTCGCGGGCGACTTCCAACTCAAGCGGCGCGCCGAGATCCAGTATCTCGACGTCAGCCCGAAGCAGCTTGTGTCGGTGGCCGCCAGTCTGATTCCGTTTCTTGAGAACGATGACGCCAACCGAGCCTTGATGGGCTCCAACATGCAGAGGCAGGCCGTGCCGCTCCTGCGTGCTGACTCGCCGATTGTGGGAACCGGGATGGAGCGCATCACTGCTCGCGATTCCGGGGCGGTTGTGCTTTGCAAGCGTAGCGGGACGGTAGACTCGGTGGACTCAGAACGGATCATCGTGCGTGTCGAGGACACAGGGCACGAGGAGCAGCTGTCGCGCGAAGTCGGAGCCGATATTTACCAGCTGATCAAGTTCAGGCGCTCGAACCAGAACACATGCATCAACCAGAAGGCGATCGTCAGCGTCGGCCAACGGGTCGAAAAGGGCCAGGTACTGGCGGACGGACCGTGCACCGACAAAGGCGAACTGGCGCTAGGGCGGAATGTGCTTGTCGCGTTCATGCCGTGGCGCGGATATAATTTCGAGGACGCCATCCTAGTCAGCGAAAAGCTGGTCAAGGAGGACTACTACACCTCGCTGCACGTAGAGGAATTTGAAGTCGACGCTCGCGAAACTAAGCTCGGTCCGGAGGAGATCACTCGGGACATTCCGAACATTTCAGAGAGCTTCCTGCGCAACTTGGACGAGAGCGGGGTCATCCGGATCGGTGCGAAGGTCGGTCCGGACGATATCCTCGTTGGCAAGGTCGTTCCCAAGGGAGACGTGCAACTCACGCCCGAGGAGAAGCTCCTGCGGGCGATCTTCGGTGACAAGGCCGGCGACGTCAAGGACGCTTCGTTGCGATGCCCACCGGGCATTTCCGGCGTTGTCGTCGGGGCCAAGGTGTTCTCGCGCAAGGGGATCGAGAAGGACTCCCGGGCGATCGCGATCGAAACGGAGGAAATCGACCGACTGCAGCGCAATTTGGAAGACGAGAAGCGTATCCTGTTCGACCAGCGTTCCGACCTCCTCGACGACATGCTTGGCGGCTTGGTCGTGAAGACCGACCTACACGACGAGAAAACCAACCGCCGTCTGGTAAGCAAGGACGAGATTCTGGACAAGTCGCACTTCGACGTCCTGAGAGGGAGGGATTTGAAGAGGTTGCGGTTGGTCGAGGCTGCAGAAGACGGAGGCGCGGAAGGGGCCTCGGCCGCCCGTCCGCGATCGCGGTTGTCTGACCAAGGCGCCGAACGGAATGAGCGCATCGACGAAATCGACAGCATGACGATGCGCCAGGTCAACGCATTGGAGAAGCTCACTGATGAGAAGATCGCGAAGCTCAAGAAGGGGGACGAGCTCTCACCAGGCGTGATCAAGACGGTGAAAGTCTTTGTGGCGATGAAGCGCAAGCTGTCGGCGGGTGACAAGATGGCTGGCCGTCACGGCAACAAGGGCGTGATCGCCCGGGTGCTGCCGGAAGAGGACATGCCTTTCTTGCCCGACGGAACTCCTGTAGAAATCGTGCTGAATCCCTTGGGCGTACCGTCCCGCATGAATGTCGGGCAGATCCTGGAGACTCATCTCGGATGGGCTGGCCATGCGCTCGGAATCAAGTTCGCCGCGCCTGTATTCGAGGGGCCGGGCGAGAAGTTGATCAAGAAGTATCTGTCGGAAGCCGGCCTTCCGGCGTCCGGAAAGACCGAGCTTTATGACGGGCTGACCGGACGGGCTTTCGAACAGGATGTGACGGTCGGCGTCATTTACATGTTGAAACTGAGCCATTTGGTGGACGACAAGATCCATGCCCGGTCGATTGGCCCGTACTCGCTGATTACCCAGCAGCCTCTGGGCGGCAAGGCGCAGTTCGGTGGCCAGCGCTTCGGGGAGATGGAGGTCTGGGCTCTTGAGGCTTACGGTGCTGCGCATATCTTGCAGGAGTTGCTGACAGCGAAGTCGGACGATGTGTACGGCCGGGCCAAGATCTACGAATCAATCGTGAAGGGCGAGTCAGCCATGAAGCCGGGCGTGCCGGAATCATTCAACGTGCTGATTCGTGAATTGCAGTCACTGTGTCTGGACGTGGAACTCGTTCAGTCACAGCAGGACGTGATCGAGACCGCTTTGGCGGCGGACTGAGAGCGCCCTTCGCAGGAAGGGCGCGTGAACCGTTCGCGGCCGGAAGTGCTTGCAGTTCCGGCGCGGCGGAGAAGAGACTTAGGAGGAAGCCTTGTTCGAATCCAATGCCTACCATGACACTCGGGGGCCGTCTACCAGTGACTTCGACTCGATCAAGATCGGACTCGCGTCGCCAGAGAAGATTCGCAGCTGGTCGTTCGGCGAGGTAACGAAGCCGGAGACGATCAACTACCGGACATTCAAGCCTGAACGCAACGGCCTCTTCTGCACCGCCATCTTTGGTCCCGTGACGGATTGGGAATGCCTGTGCGGCAAATACAAACGCATGAAGCATCGCGGGGTGATCTGCGAGAAGTGCGGCACCGAAGTGACGCTCAGCCGGGTCCGTCGCGAGCGGCTCGGGCACATTGAACTCGCGGCCCCTTGTTCCCATGTGTGGTACTTCAAGGTCCTGCCAAGTCATATTGGCCAGCTTCTTGACATCACGATGCGCGATCTCGAGAGGGTGCTCTACTACGAGGCGTACATCGTCGTGGACACCGAGGACCCTGACGAATTGAGCGAGGGCGAGGTGCTTTCCGAGGAGCGGAAGCGCCAGTTGGACGACGACGACTTCGAATTCACCGCACTGATGGGTGCGGAAGGGATCAAGGAGCGTCTGAAGAAAATCGACACCGCGGAGCTATCCAAACAGCTTCGGACTGCCATGAAGTCGGAAACCTCGGTGCAGAAGAAGCTGAAGTTCGCGCGCCGCCTCAAGGTGGTGGAATCGTTCCGCAAGTCCAGCAACAAGCCCGAGTGGATGATTCTCGACGTCGTTCCAATTATCCCCCCAGAGCTGCGTCCCCTCGTTCCTCTGGACGGTGGCAGGTTCGCGACTTCGGACCTGAACGATCTCTACCGGAGGGTGATCAACCGCAACAACCGCCTTCGCAAGTTGATTGACCTACGCGCTCCAGACGTAATTGTGCGCAACGAGAAGCGAATGCTGCAGGAAGCGGTGGACGCCCTTTTTGACAATGGCAGGCGAGGGCACCAACTGCGCGGAGCGAACAACCGGCCGCTCAAGTCATTGGCGGACACACTGAAGGGGAAGTACGGCCGCTTCCGTCAGAACCTGCTCGGGAAGCGCGTCGACTATTCGGGCCGCTCAGTCATCGTCGTTGGCCCGGAGCTTAAGCTGCACCAGTGCGGGCTACCGAAGAAGATGGCGCTCGAGTTGTTCAAGCCATTTATCTACCAGAGGCTTGAGCAGCGTGGCTATTGCACGACCATCAAGCAGGCCAAGGAGCTCGTCGAACAGCAGGACGCGGTCGTATGGGACATCCTCGAAGATGTCATCAAGGATCACCCGGTGTTGCTCAACCGCGCACCCACCCTGCACCGCCTTGGCATCCAAGCCTTCGAGCCGGTCTTGGTCGAAGGAAAGGCCATCAAGGTTCACCCGCTGGTTTGCACGGCATTCAACGCCGATTTTGACGGTGACCAGATGGCGGTTCATATTCCGCTTTCGCCTGAGGCGCAGGTGGAGGCGCACGTGCTGATGCTCAGCGCCAACAACATTCTCTCGCCCGCCAACGGCGCTCCGATCACCACGCCGTCGCAAGACATGGTCCTCGGCCTGTACTACCTCACTAGCAGCCGTTCCGGCGCGGTGGGCGAGGGTCGCGCGTTCGGCAACAAGCGGGAAGTCCTGCTGGCCTACGACATGGGAGAAGTCGAAACGCAGACGCCCATCAAGCTCTACTACAGCGGGCCGGTGATCGACTTGGCGATGTCAAGCAATGATCAGAACATCCGTCAAACGGAGCCGGTCATTTACTCCAAGCAGCACCTCGAAACCACGGTTGGACGCGTCTTGCTCAACGACCGCTTGCCGAAGGAGTTGCCATTCATCAACGGACTGCTCAAGAAGAGAGGGTTGGGGCAGCTGGTGTCGTACTGCTACCTGAAACTTGGGCGCGAGAAGACCGTTGAGATGCTGGATGAGCTCAAGGATCTCGGCTTCCTGTTCGCAACGATCTCCGGGATGTCAATCGGTATCGACGACATGATCGTCCCGGAGCAGAAGGACCGCTTGGTCGAAGACGCCCAGAAGGACGTGATGAAAGTCGAGCAGCAGTATCGTGACGGAGCCATCACGCACGGCGAGCGATACAACAAGATCATCGAGATCTGGTCGAAGCTGACCGAGAACGTTTCGGCCAAGATGTTCTCCGACATGCAGTCGGGAGGCGGCGGGACACTGAATCCCATCTATGTGATGGCGGATTCCGGTGCGCGAGGTTCGGAGCAGCAAATCCGGCAACTCTCGGGCATGCGCGGCCTGATGGCGAAGCCGAGCGGCGAGATCATCGAGACGCCGATCACCGCGAACTTCCGCGAAGGGCTCAACGTCCTGCAGTACTTCATCTCGACGCATGGTGCCCGGAAGGGCCTCGCCGACACGGCGCTAAAGACCGCTGATTCGGGCTATCTCACCCGAAGGCTGGTCGATGTGGCCCAGGACGTGATCATCACCGAGAACGACTGCGGCAAGAACGACGGAATCTTTGTCGAGGCGCTGGTGGAATCCGGCGAGATCCGTGAGCCGCTCCGCGACCGCATCGTCGGCCGCGTAGCGGCGGAGGAGATCCGGGACTACGAGGGCGAAGCGGTTGTGGCTGCCAGCCAGGAGATCACGGAGGATCTTGCGAACGCCATCGAATCGGCCGGGATCGAGCGGGTCAAGATTCGCTCGGTGCTGACATGTGAGACGGAACGTGGAGTCTGCCAGCTCTGCTACGGTCGAAACCTGGCGACCGGGAGGCTGGTTGAACGGGGCGAGGCCGTCGGCATCGTCGCTGCCCAGTCGATCGGCGAGCCCGGCACCCAGCTGACGATGCGGACATTCCATGTCGGCGGCACAGCGACGCGGGTCGGAGAGGAGTCCCGGCAAACCGCTAAGTCGGATGGCTTTGCAAAGTATGTCGGCATCAATGCGGTCAAGGACAAGTCCGGTGCCCAGATCTCGATGAACCGCAACGGAATTGTCGCGGTCGTGGACAGCAAGGGACGCGAGCGCGAGCGCTATCAGGTCATGTATGGAGCCAAGCTCCATGTAGCGGACGGAGATGAGGTCGCTCGGTCCAAGGTCCTGGTCGAGTGGGACCCGTTCACGTTTTCGATTCTGACCGAATCGGCCGGTCAGTGCCACTTCCAGGACTTGCAGGAGGGCCTGACGCTGCAGGAGGACATCGACGAGGTGTCCGGCATGTCGCAATGGGTGGTGAAGGACGACCCGGACAAGAAGCGTGAGCCTCGGATCGAGATCCGGGACGATCAAGGCGTTGCGGTGCGCAAGTACCTGATCCCGAGGAACGCGCACCTGATGGTGCGGGACGGGGAACAGATCAGCGCCGGTGACGTGCTCGCGAAGATTCCCCGCGAAACCACCAAGACAAAGGACATCACTGGAGGACTCCCGCGTGTTGTTGAGCTCTTCGAGGCGCGCAAGCCAAGTGAGCCCGCGGTGATTTCCGAAATCGACGGCGTCGTCGAGTACGGACTGTTGGGCAAGGGATACCGCAAGGTATTCGTTGTTTCCGATGACGGCGAGCGGAAGGAGTATTCCATCCCGCGAGGTGTTCACATCAACGTCCAGGAAGGCGAGCGGGTGAACGCAGGTGAGGCGCTCATGGACGGCCCTCCCGATCCGCACCAGATCCTGGAGGTCCTGGGCAAGGAAGAGCTCCAACGGTACTTGGTGAACGAGATTCAGGCGGTCTATCGCGTCCAAGGCGTCGGTATCAACGACAAGCACCTAGAGGTGATCGTGCGTCAGATGATGCGCTGGGTGAAGGTCGATGATGTTGGCGACTCGGATTTCCTGATTGATGATGTTGTGGACGAATTCCGGTTCCGGAAGACAAATCTGAAACTTGTGGAAGAGGGAGGCAAGCCCGCGTCCGGCCGTCCGCTCTTGATGGGCATCACGAAAGCATCTCTCGCGACGGATTCGTTCATCTCCGCGGCGTCGTTCCAACTCACGACTCGGGTTCTGACGGAGGCTTCGGTCGCTGGCAAGGTCGATGATCTGCGAGGGTTGAAGGAGAACGTAATCGTTGGTCGGCTAATCCCGGCAGGTACGGGCTTGGACATTCACCAGAGGGTGAAGATCGCGGGCGAGGACGAGCCGGAAGGGATGGTGCCCGAGGTTGAGTACCTGAGCGACATTCCCAGTTACAGCGAGGAAACCGCGCAACTCTTCGATGCTGACGGGGCGGGGAACTACGGATTCGATGTGCCCGCGGACAACGTGCAACCGCCGGCCGCCTCGGAGAGCCAGGTCGACGTGGCAGTGCCCGACTAGCTGTCAGCGGCGGGCCGTTCGCGCGGTCACAGGCGAATCAGCGAAGTCCCGCGGACTTCGCCTACTCCGTGCCTTTGGGGTTGGCCGCTGCACAGCCACTTGATGTGGAGCCTGCCCGCCCTTCGGCGCGAGGCACAGCTACTCGTATCGGAGGACTTCGGCCGGGGCGATACGTGCCGCATCTCGGGACGGGTAGATGGTGACCAGGAAACTGATCGCCACAGCCGCTAGCGCCACAACGATCCCATCGAGCACCTGTGGGTCGAACGGTAGGTACTCAACGCCGTAGGCCTCCTCATCAAGACGAATGAAGCGATAGCGTTCGCACAGCCAACAGGTCACATGCCCAAGCACGAAGCCAATTGTGGTGCCGATCGACCCGATGATTACGCCCTGCCATACAAAGATCCCGCGGATCTGCTCTTGACGGGCGCCGAACGACTTCAAGATCGCGATGTCCTTGGTCTTTTGGACCACGATCATCACCAGCGAAGTAAGAATGTTCAGTGCCGCGACGAGCATGATGATACCGATGATCAGCGCCGTGACGAGCTTTTCCACCTTGAGCGTGTTGAATATGACGGGATTCCGCTCCATCCATGTCATCGTCTTGAAGCTCGTGCCCGCCACGGCACGGATGGCTGAGGCCGTATCGGCTGCCGCATCGTTTTGGTCTAATCGGAATTCGATGGAATTGATGACATCCGGAAGGGATAGTGCGCGCTGTGCTTCGCGTAGGAGACAGACGCTCCACTGATCGTCAATCTGGAAGAAACCGGTGTCGAAAATTCCAACGACCTGAAACCGCTTGATGGCAGCCAAAGGGCCCAAGGGGGTCATTTCACCCTGTGGGCTGATCACGTTGACAACCGTCGAAACTCGCGCGCCGATCGAGTCAGCGAGGCGCCACCCGAGGAGAATGCCTGGATACTCGCCGGTCGGGCGCTCAAGCGCTTCGAGCGAGCCATTGACAATTTGCTCAAGGAGCTTGGAGACATCTCGTTCAGCCTGAGGGTCAACACCCTTCAGGACGCAACCCTTTGCCCTGGACGGTGTCGTGATCATCATCTCCCCGTAGAGTGCAGGCGCGACAGCTTGGATGTGCTCCAAGCCAGTCAGCTTCTCCATCAGCGGTTCGTAGTCTTCAATTCCGAATCCCGGAGTCTCCTCGACCAAGGTGATGTGGGAACTCGAGTCGACCAAGAGACTTGTGATCTGAGAATGAAAGCCGTTGTTGATCGCCATCGCGATGATCAGAGCGGCCACGCCAGCAGCCACTCCAGTCATTGAAATGACAGTGACACTGGAGAAGAGGCCCCCTCTCCGCTTCGCCCGCAGGTACCGCAGGGCGACGAATAGCTCGAATCGCACTAGTGGGAAGCCTCAGACTTCATTGTCCATTAAAGAGTCACGCGAAATCGGTCGGTCTGGACGTGTTCACCGCAACACGCGGAATCTTCGGGACGGACCGGACACAGTGCACTGTCGTTGGCGCCCGCTCGGTTCTACGAAGGGACGCCCCTCCCGGCCTGTGCCTGGGCAGATGAACGCGTGGGTTCCCCCAGTCCGCATTCCTTGTGGATTGCCGATACAGCAGTTCGCAAGTCAGCCTGATTCACCACAATTGCAATTGTTAGCTCACTGGACCCCTGCGCAATCGCGATGATGTTGACGTTCTCTCTCGAGATTGCGGTAAACAGGCGTCCGGCCAGCCCGGGCGTACCGCGCATGCCTTCTCCGACCGCTGCCAGCAAGCCAACGCTATGGTCGACGTTGATTGGATGGACGTAGCCGTGCGCGAGTTCGAGAGCAAGTTCGTCGCGGAGATTCTCCAGAACCGAGTCGACATCCCTACTATGTACGAGCATGCAGAAATTCTGACGGAAACTGGACCGGCTCAACAGTAGGACTTCGACCTTGGCACGCGCCGCCGCTTGCAACGCCCGTGCCATCAACTGCGCGCCCGACATGGATGGGTCCGCCGCCTCGATGGATATGAGCACCACGCCGGCGAGCGAAGTGATGGCCCGGACGCCCGGCTCGCCGGCCGGCTCCGCGGAGATTCGTGTACCTGAACGGTCGGGATCGAAACTGTTCTTGATTCGAACTGGGATCTCCTTCTCCGCCAAGGGCGCGAGGGTTCTCGGGTGCAGCACCTTGGCTCCGTTGTAGGCCAGTTCCGCCGCCTCGTTGTAGGTGACGTCCGCCAGGAGCCTGGCATCAGCAGAGATTGCAGGATCACAGCTTAGAATCCCGTCGACATCCGTCCAGATCCATAGTTCGTCGGCACCCAGCGCCGCCGCCAGGATTGCCGCGGAGAAATCAGAGCCGCCCCGGCCAAGCGTGGTGGCCACGCCTCCGCGTGTCGCTCCGTTGTAGCCCGTAATAATCGGAACTATGCCCTGCGAAAGCAAGGGGGTTAAGCGCGTCTCGGCATTGATGGCCGTCTCATCGATGAACGGCGTTGCCCCGCCATGCGCCGCATCCGTAACGATCAGGTCGGCACCTGAGACGAACTGCGACGGGGTTCCCCTGACCTTCAATACCTCGCTCACCAGGAGAGCGGACAGTCGCTCGCCTGTCGGTGCGGCTTCGTCCACAGATCTCGGCGGCCGCTCCCTTAGCAGCAGCATTCCGCGGGCAATGCGCCCGAATTCGTCGAGAATGCCATCCATGCGCTCGATAACTTGTCCGCGACAGCCCGGAGGAAGCAATTCGTTGCATGCATGCATGTGCTTGGTGCGAATCTCGTCAAGCTTCCGCTCGAGCGTGGAGCGGTTCCCTTCCGATCCTGCCGCGAGGGCGTCGAACAGCATGTTGGTGACCTGTGACATCGCCGAGACGACGACCACAACACTGGAGTTCTGAGCTTCCGCCGTGATCAGTCCTGCGGCTCGGTCCATGGACTCGGGCGAGCCAACGCTCGTCCCGCCGAACTTCACTACGAGTACGGGTCTTGTCATCGTTTGAAACACTTTTCGGAAATGAGGGCAGGGAATGCGCCAGAGTCCTTTGCCCCGACTCGCACGAAAGCCTAGAACGGCCTAAACGGTTTCGCCCTGCGTCTCGCGCTGAAGGAATACACCGTACTTCTTGAGCTCATCCTCATAGTAGTTTCGGTGCAGCACCTGCCATTCCTCGCTGCCTTCCGGGATTTCACGCTTCTGCGAAGTGATCTTTTCCTTTGCCAGGCGATCGCTCTTGGCTTCCAGCATCAGGATGTCAGTGAGATGCCGCTGGATTTCCAAGCGCGTGTCGTTCCAGCCCTGATTCAACCGTGTGCCAGGAATTCGAGGAAGCCTGGCTGCCATCTTATGGGAGATTTCGAGCACCTTGTCCCGGGACAGCTTCATATTGCGGCCACTGCGACCATCAGCTGCGGCCGACACGACCTTTCGTTCGGCCAGTATCTTGCGTTTCACCCTGCTGAACATCTCGTGGTATGAAATGTTCTGGTGGCGCATGTACTCGCTGTACTGGCCGAGCAAGGCCCGCGCCTCTGCATTGATCTCGTCTTCCAGGCTCAGCTCATCCAGAACGATCGCTTCGAAGTCGAGGGCTACCCGCTCCTGCTGCTTGATTACGCACGTACCCTTCGCGAGGCGCTTCACTACCTCCTTGCCCATGTACGTGATGAACGGAGTTGGGATCAACATCCCTCGTAGTCCTAGTTTAGCGGGGAGGTTCAGCGCCTGTCCAATCTGAGAGGGTGCGCGGCATTCAGTGCGGCATGAACCTGTCAGAGGCCCGTTTAGCTACAGTCGAACGATGGCGAAGATCACAGCTCTAACCCAGGATCTGTACGGCTACATGAGTCGCAATCGCAGTCCGGAAGACCCAATACTTGCCGAGCTACGCCAAGAAACGAGGCGCTCCGCCGGCAAGATGGCGGGCATGATGATTTCGGAAGAGCAAGGCGTGCTGCTCAGGATTCTGGTGGGAGCCCTGGCACCGAGCCTCGCTGTCGAGGTTGGTACCTTCACCGGATACAGTGCGGCCTGTATTGCATCCGGGTTGCCTCCGGGAGGCAAGCTCGTGTGCTGTGACGTCAGCGACGAGTGGACTTCATTCGGGACCCATTACTGGAAGCGTTGCGGCGTGGCTGAGAACATTGATCTAAGGATCGCTCCCGCACTCGAAACGCTCTCCGGACTGCCGGGAGACCTGCGCTTCGACTTTGCCTTTCTCGATGCTGACAAGGCGAACTATGTTGCCTATTTCGAGGCGATTGTACCGCGGATGCGGCAGAACGGCTTGATCGCTGTAGACAACGTGCTCTGGCACAACTGGTCGATGCACGCTTGCAACCAAGACCAGGAAACAGTCGGCATTCGGGAGTTCAACGAGCACGTCCTGCTCGACGATCGAGTCGAGAGCGTAATGCTGCATCTCGGCGACGGATTGACATTGATCCGCAAGCTCTGACGCCTCCCGGTGCGGCGCCAAGCGACCACGGGGCCTTGGCGGAGGAACATCACCGCCACCTCACACCCGGAGGAGGGCCAGTGTCAGCCCACTTGCAGCAGGCTTTCGCGGACCCTCTCCTCTGGAACCCGGATGCCGAGACCGGGCTTCTCGGGAACCTTCACATGCACACCATCCAATTCGATGTCATCCGCGAGGAGATCGGCGAGGAATTGGGGGCCGTTCAGTTCCGGAGGCAAGAGCAGGTCGAGTGTCGAATACAGGTGGACTGAAGCGATCAGGCTGACGCCGGCGTCAGTCAGGCCGCTGCCGAGGAGGCCCATGCCATGCGCTTCCGCGACCACCGCGCTCTTGTAGCAATTGGTCACGCCGCCGCTCTTGGCGACCTTTAAGACGACGAGGTCCGCAGCACGCAGTTCCGCGATCCGAGCCACATCAAACGATGAAAAGCAGCCTTCGTCGATTGCTACAGGGTAGGGGCTCTTCTCACGTGCTCGTCGCATCCCCATCCAGTCTTCGCTTCGTACCGGCTGCTCGAAGCAACGGATGTTGTCAAAATCGCGCAATCCGTCGAGAAATCGCTCGAGTTGGATGGGCTGGTAAGACTGATTAGCGTCCAGCCAAACTTGGATATCTGGCCTGGCTAGGGAGATTGCCTCCAACCGCTTACGGTCCTCGTCCGCGTCACCGGCGACCTTGACCTTGAAACAGCGGCAAGCCGGCCAGCGACTGACCTCTTCGGCCATGGCGGATGGCGAGTCGATACTGACCGCGTAGCAGAGTTCGACGGTATCGTGAAGCTTGCCTCCGAGCAGGCCGTGCAGCGGTACACCTGCGATCTGGCCGGCAAGGTCCAGGAATGCGATCTCCAAGGCGCTCTTCGCAAAGGGCGCGCCATTGCTAACGGCCGGACGGATCATCGCGTCCATCTGCTTCTTAACGGCGTTCAACTCGAACGGCGTCCTGCCGATTGCCAATCCGGCGAGATGGTGGCGGAGGGTGCCGACCACAGCCTCCAGCGTTTCGTAAGACCAGGCGGGGATGGTGAGGGTCATGCCCCATCCGACATGGCCATCTTCAGTCTCGGCCCGCACCATCACGTAGTTGCCGGGTTTTTCCTTACCGCCAACCTGGCCAATGCCGATCTTGAACGTGGAGCGGAAATGAATCCCAACTGGCAATACTTCGACTTTCCGTATGCGCCATCCGTCCGACGACTTGCCTGCCGCGGGGAGCGATGGGCCCGCTGCAAGGGCCCAGCCTCCACTGGCGAGCAGCTGAGCGAAGTGGCGACGATTCGAAGTCATCAAGAGTCCTTTGGCTCGCCGGCAGAGCACGGCGAGGACGCTACCGCGATTGTACAGGCATCGACACACGACTGCCCGCGAGAGACTTGTTGATCCTGATGACGCTGCCTTGAAGAATTGAACCGTTGGACGGGTGTGTTCTGCACTTCGCAGGCTTGGTGAGTCGTGATCGGACCGACCAACGTGGAGATTGGCGCTCTTGGACGGCGATGGCGTCCATCTACCCGGACGCCCGGCGGGCCCCCTAGAAGGTGCCTGGCGGGATGCGGGTCAAGCCCTCGCGGGTGATTTCAAGGTGCCGAACCTCGTCGGGCAGTCCGACCGGTGCCTGTGATGCGCCATTCACAACGAGGTTGACGGCGCCGGCGTTTCCGATCGTCACCTGCACGAGGTCATCTGCCCGGATTCGTTTCCGCTCCTGAGCTCTCAAAGTGGCTTGACCTTCATCATCTCCGTCAATCAGCCACCGGATCCAGACCCGGTCGATAGCCTGAATCTCGAGTTCCAAGGGGCTGCGAGATCCCGGGATCGACGCTAAGGTTGGACTCGCCTGAGGCCCTGTGCCCCTCGAATTCCGAGTACCGGACTTCGACGCCGCAGCTTCGAGCGGAGGGGAAGCCATCGTGGCGGGAGATCCAGCGGAACTGGCCGTCTGCCTGCCCCCATCACCGGTATTCCTCGAATAGAACCACAATGTCGAGCATGTCACGATGAGTCCGAGCGCAATGACGGCTTTGCCGATCGTAGCTGTGCGTCGTCTTATCGCAGCCCGAGTCTCGCGGACGGCCTTTTGTACGAAAAACAGGGATGGCGTCTCATAGCCAGGTGCCGCGACGATCTCTGGAGGTTCGTCGAGACTCGGTAGGGAGAGGGATGCGTCGCGAACCAACTGTTCGGCATCAAGCTCAAGCAACAGAGCATACTGGCGCAGGAAACTCTGCGCGGCAAATTCACTCGGCAGCTCGCCGAGTTCTTGATCCTCCATGCAACGGATGAAGTGCCCTCTGATTTTGGTCTTCTTGACAACGTCCTCAATCTTGAGGTTCTTCGCGAGGCGGGCACTCCGAAGCTGTTCGCCTACAGTGTCCATACACAGCGGCCAAGCTCTCAATATACGATAGTCAGTTCGCGTCTAGATTTGCCTTGTGCCGAAAAGCACTTGCCTCGCGAACAAAACGTTCCTGCGAAGCAGCGGAATCAACGTCACGGTATTGTGAGGGAGAAAGGATTCGTCCGTGCCTGCTATGCCCGGAGTTGTTCGGACGTGCAAGCCGGAACTGCCCAGTAGTCTTCATGGGCGAATCGAAATTCTTATTGTCAGAGTCGATTCAACTACCACATGGGGCCGCGATTCAGGGCCGGAGCCCCTGCGTCCGATGCAATGGCAATGCCTTCGCAGAGTTGTTCGAGGGCACAGACCGCTTGCTGCTCAGGACAGAGGCGGGCTGCCGTCTTCTCGAATGTACGAATTGCGGCCTGATCCAGCTCGATCCGCTTCTCTTGCCTATGTACAGTCCGGGGCTGTGCCCGGTTTGGGATTGGTGGGAGGGCGTGGCAGTCTTCCGTGGGCGGTTCGCGGAGTCGGTTCGTCGTTTCGCAACCCGCGGCCGACAACGATTCATCACGCGGAATCTACAGGCGAAGCAACTCGTTCTCGACATCACCGGCGACGGTGGAAGCGTTGCGACGGCTTTGCGAAGAGCAGGCATGCGGGTCTATGCACTCCAGCCGCTTCTTGGGCCGCCGGTTCGCCACCGGCACGATGGGGACCACATTCCACTGGTGTGTTTCCGGCCATCCGAGGCTTGCTTTGCACGCGGTTCGTTCGGCGCGGTCGTGGCACTGCACGTTCTGGAGCATCTCGCCGATCCGCTAGCCACCCTGAAGTCGCTTCGCGCTTTGCTGGCCGACGATGGGCGGTTATTGATTCAGGTGCCCAATGCGGAGTCGTGGCAGGCTCTGCTCTTGGGCGAGCGATGGAACGGATATGACATACCGCGCCATCCGATCTCATACCGAGAGGACGACATTGTGGATCTGATTCGGATTTCAGGGTTCGACGTCGTCCGCCGCAAGCGCTTTTCGTTGCGTGATGACCCGGCGGGTTTGGCCACCAGTCTCTGTCCATGGTCCGATCCAATGGTGCGACGATTGCGACGAGTCAACGAGACTGCACTTAGTAGCGCCCTGAAGAACGCAATCTATGGTGTTCTGACAGTGTCAGCCCTACCCCTGGCACTGCTGGAAGCCGTGGCCGGCGTGGGGGCTAGTCTGTTGATAGAAGCCCGTCCGGTCCGAAAGCGCGGCGATGGTTCGTAGTCGGAATGCCACAGGCCCCCTACCGATCGCTATCCATCCACGACGGGTCCACCCATGGAACAGTGAGCGCCGGAAGGGGCTCTGTCAAGCCAGAGGTGGGTCGGCACTGTTACAAGTCAGGTTGTCGATTCGTCTTTGCGCTGCTGTTGCTTGCCCACGCTTGTGCCGCACAATCGGTTCGGGTTGAACCGCCTGAAGAATACCTCATCGCCGGTGAGCGAGCTCTCGAATGGACTCGGGAGTTCGTCGATCTAGGGCCCAGGCCGGCGGGCTCGGAATCGCTGGCAGTTGAGCACGAAATCATCATTCAAGCACTGAGCAGGCTCTCGTGTGCGATAGAGGTCGATGCGTTCGTCGCCAAGACACCGGTCGGTGCATTACTCATGCGCAACATCATCGCGCGATTCGGGCCGCCAAGCGATTCACCGGTGATGGTAGTCTCCGGACACTACGACACCTTGCGCATGGATGGATTCGTCGGCGCGAACGACGGAGGGTCTTCGGCTGGATTCCTTATGGCATTGGCCGAACGACTGGATCGAGCGGGCCAACACGATGTGTGGCTCGTGTTCTTCGACGGGGAAGAGAGCACGATTCAGTGGCGTGACCTCGATCACACCTACGGAAGCCGTCGGCTGGCCGCGAGATGGACCGCGGATGACACGGTGTCTCGAATCCGTGCACTGATCAACGTCGATATGATCGGCGATGCCGACTTGGAACTCGTGTTTGAAGGCAACTCCGATCCCATCCTGCGGGAGACTGTGTGGGACCTAGGTTCGGACCTTGGCTACGGCCGCTCTTTCGGCAGGAGTATCGGATATATCGAGGATGACCATATTCCATTTCTACGGGCCGGCGTTCCCAGCCTCGTATTGATCGACTTCAACTACGGTCCCCGCAATTCCTACTGGCACACCCAACACGACACCATCGACAAGCTTGACCGTCGTAGCTTCGCGACCGTGATGCACGTCATCGAGGCTGCGATCGAGAGATTACTTGCCAATTGATCCAATGCCTGCGGTATTCCGCTACGGGGAATCTCGCTTCCAATACTTGGAATGCATCGTCACCCAGACCGGTCAGGCCCTCTGTGTCCGCACTTGGTACGGAAACCACGAGCCCGGAACGACTCGGCAGGTCCAAACCGCATGGCTCTCGATCACGAGACTCTTTCCCGGAAGTAGCGTGGGGGCGCCCGACAAAGTCAAGGCAGCCGCAATCCAATGCCGGTCCCCCCGTGTAATGATGGACCAGACTTGGGTAGTCTCTTTGTTTCTCAAGCTTCAATCGCACCTTGGACTGGGTCGGCTGGGCATGCTGGTAGTGTTGATCGCAGCCTGCCTTGCGAGCCCCGCACCGGGCGAGGAAGGGGCAGCAGCACCTGGAGAGTCCGCAACTGCAGAGGAGCCGGAGGAGGCAGAGGGCGCAAGGGGCAGCGGGTCGGCGGAACGGACGCGCCTCAATCTCCTCGGCGAAGTCGACTCCGGAGCGGGGGAGGCTCGCCGTAACGAAAATGTCCGTCTGACGCTGATCGACAACAACGTGCTCAAGGAATTGCTCCGCCGCATGGGCGCAACGGCTACGGTCATTGACGAATTCGTGGCGGATCGATCCTACTTCGGGCTGGAATACGGCGGTTCCCCGAAACCGAGTTTGCACGCACCGGTCACATCGGCTGCTTCCATTCACGGCGAATTGAACTGGAGTCACCAGAACAGCGCATTGTCCGCGAGGTCATTTTTTCAGGTTGGAGCTGTTCGCCCGGCCCGCACGAATGATTTCGGATTCAAACTGGGCGCGCCGCTGGGCAGCAGTTCGGCGATTACCGTACAGATGAGCCAGCGGAGGCTCCTCGGTCAGGTGAACGGCAACGTCTTGGTGCCGGCTGTCGACGAACGTGTGCCGACATCATCGGATCCAGCTAAGATTGCTTTAATCGAAAGGATACTGGGAGCGTACCCGGACGCGCTGCCGAATCGAACCGACATCAATCAGCGCGCCCTGAACACCAACTCAGCACAGAACATTCGCAATAACAGGGCGAGCGGGGCACTGGACAACTCGTTTGGCAAGAGTCGTTTGACCCTGCGCTATAACGTAACGCTCCAAGATGTGGAAGCGTTCCAACTGGTCGGAGGGCAGAATCCGGACACGACCACGAAGAACCACAATACAAGGGTCACGTGGAACCGGTCGTGGAGTCCACGCACGACAGCCGACTTCACGGCAGGATTCGAACGAGTCGGGTCGCTGCTCGTTCCTGAAGAGACATCGCTGGGGCCCTTCTTTCTGTTCAGTCGGATCTTGCAATCAATCGGGCCGAGCAGCAGCATGCCCATCGACCGGGCTCAGAACTTGTTCCGCCTCGGCGCCCAGGTCCAGAGGGATGGCGGCAATCACAAGATCCTCGCCGGCGTAGAATCTCTACGACAGCAGGTGAACGGGTCTGAGAGTAACAACCACCGAGGGACGTTCAGCTTCCGGGCAGACTTCGGCAGGAACGCGGTAGAGAATCTCCTGGCCGGGACACCGAGCTCGTATCGATTCGCTATCGGGAGTGCCCACCGAGGATTCCGGAACTCTTCGGTGACTGCCTATATTCAAGATCGCTGGAAAGTCGGACCAAAGGTGACTTTACAGATGGGACTGCGGTTCGAGCCTGTTGGGAGTCCCGACGAGGTCAATGGGCGCAGCGAGATCCCCTACGACAGCGACATGAACAACCTGGCGCCGTCACTGGGATTCGCCTACTACTTGGGAAAGGACCTGGGCGTGCTGCGCGGAGCTTACGGATTGCAGTACGGAGAATTGTTCAATGCGACCTATATGCAGGCGCGTTTCAATACGCCCAGCGTGCTGACGGTTGTCGTCAACGCCGCAGACCTGATCGACCCATTGAAGGAATTCTCCGCATCGGATCTCGATCCTTCTGCCCGCAGCATTCGCTACGGGCTTGATCCGGAACTGTCCACGCCGTACTCCCACCAATACAATTTTTCCTGGGCCTTCGAGCCAAGAAACGACTGGGCGCTGGAATTGGGCTATATCGGCAGCCGATCGCATCGGTTGCTGAACCAACGCTACACGAATCGTGGACAGCCCGTCCCCGGCGTCGAGCAAGTCACGCGCACGATCAACCAACGGCGAGCAGACCAGGACTATTTCGATGTATTGAAGGTTGTCAATGGCTCGATCGGATATTTCGACGCGGCCAAGATCACATGGACCGCCCGCAATTGGGCGGGCTTCAATCTCGAAGCCTCGTACTGGTGGAGCAAGGCGATCGACTTGGCTTCGGACTACACGAATACTGCCGGCGGCAGCGATGGCCGGCTCGGACGGAGCCCGTACGAGTACGATGTGTGGAACTATATGAAGGGGCTGAGCGAATTCGACCAGCCCCACGCCGTGTTGTGGCGTGTCGACTATCGGGTTCCATCGTTCTCCAACGCCCATCGCGCGGCCCGTTCAATCTTGGGCGGCTGGCAAGTGAGTTCCGTAGTGCTATGGAAGTCGGGCACACCATTCGGTATCCGAGCAGGATCGGATTCTCCGGGCATCGGTAACGTCGACGGTGCCGGCAGCGACCGACCGAACATCATCGATTCCTCGATTCTCGGCCAGTCCGTCAATCACCCTGACACCTCGAGATCGAAGCTTGATCGCGCCGCGTTCGCATTCATCAGGCCGACAGAACCTGGTGGCAACCTCGGGCGCAACACCTTCCGGAAGGATAGTGTGTGGAACGTAAACGTCGCATTCTCACGGCGGGTTCTCGAGCACAACAAGACATCGCTGCTGTTCCGCGCCGAAGCGCTGAACTTCCTCAACCACCCTCAGTTCGCCGAACCGGACATCAATCTCGCTTCACGCACTTTCGGCGCCATTACGAACACCCTCAACGACGGGCGGGCGTTCAGGTTCACGATTCAAGTGTCATTCTGACCGTTTGGATCGGGTGGGCGGGGAAGTGGAGAGCAGGAGCCAGCAACTCGGGGCATTCCCGCGACCTCGTGTGGCTGTGAAGTCGAACGATGCCGGTCTGTGACGAGCAATCTGGGCGTTGAACCAGGTTACAGACTTAAATTAATTGTATACATTAGCTAGTTGCTGCAGGGTGTTTAAACCCATAGCTTACCAGTATCATGGACTCGTCTTGTTGTGGGTTTCTGGATCGCTTCTCCCGCGTCACGACACCACGACGGCATGACTCTGGATTGGAGGTGACTGGGAGGCTAATGCTGGGAGCCCGGACAACGCATTGGCCGGCTACGCAAGGCCCATGCTGCCGGGGGCACGACCACTTCTACGGCGACGGAGGATGAAGCAATTCATGACGGGTCGCGAAGGTATCGACCAGGTCCGGCGGAATCGGAGTCGAGACCAGAACAGCCGTCGCAGCGGGGAAGCGAGCCCCCCCCCATCCGTGCTCGCGGAACCAGACGGTGACCGCAGGGTAGTACCGTCAAGCTTCAGAATCCGTCAACCTCAATCACGTACGCCGACTCCCACCGTCCTCCGGGCGGGATTTCTGGTAGCTCACGGTACACTCCGCGGTGAGCGAGGTTGAAGGCGTTCGTGATGCCCGTCATGGGCTCGAAGCACACGAACGACTGCCCCTCGCCGGTCGGAGCGTAGACGACTGCAACCGGGTACTTCGGACCATAGGCCACTGTTATCCTCTCGACCTGTCCCTCCAGCCGGAACCGCGCCCATCCGTCAGCATCGCGCTGCAGGTCTCCAAAGACATGGTCGAGGAACTGGTTGCGCAACAGGAGCGATTGAGCTGCGGGAAACTGGCTGGAGGCTGGAGACTGGGTTCCTCTAGGGGTGAACCGGTCGTTGAGGTCCCAGACGCTCCCGGCGGCAATCCGAATTTTCCAATCGTCGCGAGGGCAGTCATGGACCCGAAAATACGGATGGAAGCCCAGCGAAAGTGGCATGGGCTCTGCACCGAGGTTGTCGATCCTCGTGTGAGTCTCGAGACAAGAGCCGATAAGACGGTAAGTCATTTCGATGCGGTGCGCGAACGGGAATTGGGCCATCAGGTCGGGATGCCGGCCGAACTCCAAGCAGCTGCTGACCACTGCCGCTTCTGCGCTTGCCCCAAGGGAGGTGACCCTCCAGTGAGGAGAGTACAGCAGCAGACCATGAATCGGCTGGTCGTGGGGATCAACTAGGTAGTTCTCCAATCCGCGGTTCAAGAGGAACTTCCTGCCGTTCGCGAAAAATGCATGTTCATCCAAGCGATTCGCCCATGGGGCCAGGAATGGATTGCCGCACAGCTGAGGGCTTGCTGCGAATTCCGTGACTGAGTCGTACGGGAACCAGAAGGCGTTCTTGCCATTCACAATGAATTCGCAGGCAATGTTGCCCATCTGGGGCACAATGGTGGCCGACACCTTGCCGCTTGGATCCGCCAGCTGTACGACATCGATTCCGCCGCGCTGAGTGCGAACTGCTGTGTAAGCCGAGAGTGATGGCTGGTTCATGGTGAGATAGAGTACCGCAGCGCGCCGCAGGCGCCACCCGGCTCACTCGCCAGGAAGTTCGCGAAGGTCCGTGTCGCCTTGGCAACACATGCAAATCCCAGGCTCATGGGTCGTGATATGGCAGATCACGCAGTAATAGGTGACCCGATGGAGCTGGCCCTGCTTGACGGTGAAGATCTTTTCCAATCCGAACCGACCGTCATCGAGGAGTGCGCCGCGCAATTCCCACGTTCTGTCCGAGAGCTGCGGATCCCTCAATGTCCGATCGAGTCCGGAGTCCGCAACGAGCTCAAACGTTTCTCCATCCAGAGTCAGCAAGCGCAACGGCTCTCCGTCCACAACCTCAGCGAGCCGACCGCGGAGGGATTCGCTCCCAGCCGCCGCCACAACGGGCCCAGCGAGGAGCAGGGCCAGCAACCCCGCATACCGTCGTAGCGCATTTTCCGATAACATATATTATGTCAACTACCACATCAAGCGATAGTGAAACCACGAATTCACTCTAGCGCGGTTCGACTGATCGTGCCACCCGAATTTCACTCCGCGTCTCTGTTCGGTTTGGCGCGCCGCCAATTCCCTTCTGTCGGCTACCAGTCCGTGACCGACCCGTCAAATACGTCGTACGGTTCTGGGTTCGTCCAATCGTGATCAATCTTGTCCGCAATCAGGTCGTCGTCGATCTCCACGCCTAGTCCCGGCTTGGTCGGCAGCTCGACGGATCCGTTGGAAAACGTCATCGGCTCCTTGAAGTAGCCTTCGCCAAGAGAGCGGAACTCCTGGCACATGAAGTTCGGAATGGTGGCGTCGAGATGCACGCAGGCCGCGGTCGCGATTGGGCCGAGGGGGTTGTGCGGAGCGATAGCGGCGTAGTAGGACTCTGCCATTCCTGCGATCAGGCGCGCCTCCATGATTCCGCCACAGTGCGACAAGTCTGGCTGCAAGATGGAAGCGGCTCCCTTCTCAAGAACCTCTCGAAACCCCCATTTGGTGAAGACGCGCTCCCCGGTCGCGATCGGAAGATGGGTGCCGCGGGCTATTTCGGCCATGATGTCGTGGTTCTGGCAGTTCACCGGCTCCTCGACAAACATCGGTTGGTACGGTTCAAGTGCCTTGATCAGCAGCTTTGCCGTTTGCGGGCTGATCGCGCCGTGAAAGTCAATGCCGATGTCGACCTCGTCCCCTGCCGCTTCCCGAAGGGCCCTGAAACGCTCTGCTACCGCCTCGACGAATGCTCTGTTCTCGACAATGCGCGCGGGGCGAGTCTTGTACGGGCCCACCTTGAAAGCCGTGAACCCGAGCGCGATGTCGTCCCGGATAGTGTCGGGCGAAGTGCCTCCCTTGTATAGGCGCACCCTGTCGCGAGTCGCACCTCCGAGCAGTGCGTACACCGGAACACCGAGGGCTTGCCCCGTCAGGTCCCACATCGCTTGTTCAACGCCACTGAGGGCGCTCGTCAGGACTGGCCCGCCGCGATAGAACGCATGACGGTACAAAGCCTGCCAGTGGTGCTGGACACGCCGGGGATCTTTGCCCAGGAGATATGGTTCCATCTCGCGGACGGCCTCTGCACAAGTCTTGGCCCTGCCCTCGACTATAGGCTCGCCAAGGCCCACCAGCCCAGCGTCGGTGTGCATTCTCAGGAACAGCCAGCGAGGCTTGACGAGGAACGTCTCGAGCTTCGTGATCTTCAGCGAGTCACCGAATGGCACAGGAGCGCCTGAGGCTGACTGTGCCAGAGCTGCGCCTGCCGCCATGCCGGCGGCGGCACCCTGCAACACTGAGCGGCGTTTGAGGTCGGCTGGCATCGCTCCATACTGTACCGAATCGCCCTCAGTGCCTCCTGGCGCTGATTCGGGGAGTGCGTCCTGCATCGCCCGCCTCGACTGACCAGCAAGTATGGGCGTGAGTATAATGCCCTCAGTGCTATGCTTATCTATCTCGTGGTCAGCTGGCGATTCAGAGCGGTAGACCCTGCCTGAACCCGTTCCGTCTAGACCGGCCGGCGAGGTGTCGTCGGTTCCTTCCTTCCGGGTAAGAAATTTCATGAAACAGGCCACCATCATCGGGCACCGCGGAGCCAATGGGCATCCGGAGAATACCGTTCCGAGCTTCGAGCTCGCACTAGAGCGAGGTGCCGATGGAATCGAATTGGACGTCCGCAGATCAGGAGACGGTCAATTGATCGTGGTGCATGGCTCAGTTGTTGGGAGTCTTTCAGTCCAGGCCACTCCGTTCGAGGAAATCCGGCATCTGGACGGCGGATACGAGATACCGCTATTCGAGGACGTCCTCAAGCGGTTCTCCGGGCGGACCTTTCTCGATATCGAACTCAAGGAACAGGGCTACGAAGAGGCAGCGATCAATCTCATCCAAGAACATGCCGACATCCGCCAAGTAATGATCAGCGGGTTTAGTACGGCCATGCTGAACAAAGTCCATCAGTTGCTTCCCGATGTCCGGTTGGGCTATATCTTCAATCGCACTCAGGACGAGGAATTGCGCCATAACAGCCCGATCGACTTCGTCATACCGCAATTTCGTCTCGCTTCCCGTGAGCTGATCGAGGAGGTCCACGAGGAAGACTTGCGAGTATTGGCCTGGACGGTCAACGACGAGTCTGAAATGCGAAGGCTGCTCGCCCTCGGCGTCGACGGAATCATCACGGACGAACCCGGACGGCTGGCCGGCGTTCTGGCACGATAGCCGGGATACGCCTCATCGTGACGGCCGTCGGTTCTCAATGGCACATCCTGAGGGGGGCAGTGCTGTGCACCCTTGAGGGTCCAGCTTCTCTGTTCCCCGCCTTGTCCACCGCTTGGTGGACACGCAAGCACCCGTAGCGCGAGGCGGCTAGGTAGGGTCCTTGGGCGGAGGCTCTTCGGCGGTCTTGGCGGCAAGCATTTCGTTGATCCGCTTCGCGGTGAAATTGACAGACTTTAGGACCTGCCGCGTGTGCTCCCCGCGGGCGGGTGCATCGCCGGAGACATAGCCCGGAGCGTCGCTCAGTTTCGGAAACACTCCCAGCTGTTCATACACGGTTCCGTCTGCTCCACGCACCGGTGTTACAATCCCGCGATCTCCCAAGTGTTCATCTTGCACGGATCTCGAGATCTCCCGCACCTCGGCCACACAGACATCCTCTTCGCCGAAGACTTCCATCCACTCGGCAACCGACTTCTTCTGAAATATCCGCGTCAACTCCGCAATCAACACCTGCTGTTGGTCGCCTTCGACATACTGGTCCGGAATCAGGTCTTCTCTATCCAGCGCAGTGCAGAGCGCTTTCCAGAACTTGGGTTCCAGCGCGGCCACGGTGAGGAACCGCCCGTTGCGCACAGGATAGATGTTGTAGCACGCATATCGGCCGAAGAGGCGTTCGTGGCCGCGCTTGGGACGACGCTTCGTCGCGGTGTAGTTCGCGATCTGCACCGGCATCAGGCCAAGGATGGAATCGTACATCGATATGTCGACCATCTGCCCTTGGTGGCTCCTCGTACGGTGCTGCAGGGCTAGCAGGATCCCAATCACTGTCGGAAGAGCCCCGGCTGCGACATCCGCGATTTGAATGCCCGGAACTGCGGGCATTCCGTCAGACTCGCCCAAGAGATCGAGCATCCCAGCGTGAGCCACATAATTCAGGTCATGCCCTGCGCGATTGGCATGACGCCCCGTTTGCCCGTATCCGGTCAGGGCCGCATAGACCAGCTTCGGATTGACCTCTTTCAGCTGTTCGTAGCCGAGCCCGAGACGGTTCATCGCTCCGGGGCGGAATCCGTCCAACACCACATCGGACCTTTTCGCGAGCGCCAGGAAGGCTTCCTTGCCGTTCGAATCCTTGAGGTCAATCGCGACGCTCTTTTTTCCCCGGTTAATGGTCAGGAAAAGTGCGTTGAACCCCTGGGCCTTCGGTTCTGAATCGCGGATATAGTCGCCTTCTCCGGGCTTCTCGATCTTGATCACCTCCGCGCCGAAACTGCCCAAGACGTGGCTTGCATAGGGCCCTGGAAGCAATCGACTCAAATCCAATATGCGAATCCCGTCCAGCGGACGCCGTCCGCCAGCAACGGCTGGCCGCTGCTCGGCCGAATCCAGCTTTTCCTGGGTGGTGGCCTTCTTGACAGCCTTCTTGGCGGCTCGCTTGATTTCTGGTCCGGGCAACGGCACGCGCTTTGCGGTCTTCCTTCCCGCCTTGCTGGCCTTGACCAGCTTCCTGGGAGAGTCTCCCGCTGGTTTCGGCTCAGCAGCCTTCTTGCCAGACCCTGCGCTGCCATGGTCTCCTGTCGGCGGTTTGGAGGGAGGCTCGGCGGCCTTGTTGGCCGCACCCGGATTTGCGGCTGCTTGGTCTTCGTCAGATCCTGACTGGGCCACTTGGTCGACGGGTGCAACCGAGACCGCACTCGGTTGCTTGGCTGCCGAACGATTCTTTGAGCCTCCTGCGGATCGGCGGGTTCGTACCCCCTGTTTGTCTCCGGCAGCTGTCATGGAATCACGAGATTCAAACGTTGCTCCGTCAAAGCAGGGGCGTCGGCCCGTGTGGGTTAGAGTTTGACGCGCTGCCGAACGCAGAAAGCGGAGGCGGTAGAGGGTATCAACGAATTGCCCTCAGCCTATAGCAAGCCGTGCCGAGCAATCCCCAAGGCCAGTGCCGCAAACCAGAATAGCACACTTTCGTCCGACAGCGACGCGCGCGTCGCTGTCACAGGCAGGGTCTTTCAATGTTTGGAGAGGGGCATGGTTGCACAGCCACCCGTAGCCGCTCCATGAATGTTTTTTCAAGTCACGCCAATTGTGCTTCAGAAATGCGGTCCGATTCCTGCGAAAACTCTTCATGGGTGAGCGCGTGGCCGCGATTCAGATACACGCCAGAGGCGGGTTGGCGAGTTGCGGCGAACGGCGAACACTGAATCTGCCTGATGTCACATTGACGGTCATCGGAGAAGTCCGGCCCTACGCTCTATATTTGATTTCCGCGCTTGGAGAGAAAATTTCGCGAGCGGGTCAGACGCGCAACCGTTTCTTATGGGCATACGTCTAACGGACTCCATGGGTACCATGACAAATACGATATCCGGTGGAAACTTTTCCCTGTCTGCCGGGGGCCACAGTGCCGCGAATCGCCTCGTGTCGTTTGAAGCCACGCCAGAACAAGAGCTCGTACGCAGGGCCCAGGAAGGCGATGAACGCGCCTTCGCGGAGATCATTCAACGGCACCAGAACATGGTCTTCAGCGTTGCCTACCGGATGGTGCGCCGACGGATGGATGCAGAGGATGTTGCCCAACAGGTGTTCGCCAAGATCTTCTTTGCGCTGAAGAAGTTCGACATGCGCTCTTCCCTGTCCACTTGGATCTACAAGATAGCCCTGAACGAGACCTATGACTACTTGCGCAGGCTGAAGAACCGGCGGGTGGTTTACGAAGGTGACATGAGCGACGAATTCGGCGAGATGGTCGAGGGCCGTTCCGTCAGAGCCGCGGACCGAGTCGCCCCCAACGACGAGCAGTCCGAGAGGCGCGACTACCTGATGAAGCTCTTGGAACACGTCTCGGACGAGGAGCGCATGCTGCTTGTTCAAAAGGAAGTCGAAGGCCGGACAGTGGACGAGCTTTCGGAAATGACTGGCATCAATGGAAACACCATCAAAGTAAAGCTGTTTCGAGCCCGCAAGAAACTTCTCAAAGCCGCTGAAAAGCTTGGCGAGAGAACGCTTGACGGGATGGGGTAAAATGGCGTTGACGTCAAAGGCCAAAGGAAAACTGCCATGGACAAGTTCTTGATTCGCAACCTCGAGGGCTATCTTTCGGGTCAGCTTGGCGAAGCAGATCGTCGCGAATTCGAATCGCGCGTGAGGCGCAGCCATAGAGATCGAGAGGACATCAGGCGAATGTCGGGGATGTCGAGGCTCTTCGAATCGCTCGACTTGCCGCAAGGTGAATCGTTCGGCCCATCTCCCGGCTTCCATGCCCGGGTTCTCCGGCGGATAGCAGAAGAGGCTGCACCTTCGCTGTGGGACTGGTTCGTCCAGCCGCTGGTTTTCCGGCGAGTGGCGTTCGCCTCCTGCGCTTGGCTGGTTCTGCTCTTCTCTGGGAGCATCCACCAATCCGTCGCTCAACCGTCGATCGATCGCATTGCGCGGGCGGTCCTGGCGGAGCCTCCCGAGAGCGAGGACTACTGCAATGTTCGACTCGGCTGCGACATTGAAGTCAACCGCAGCTCGATGCTAGCGGCGGTAATGATCTCCGGCAGCAGCGGACGGTGATGGGAAGCTCTTCTTCGGCTTCAGCCGGCAAGGCGATCGGCGTGATTGTCTTGGTCTTCTTGAGTGGTTTCGCAACGGGCTACCTGGGCTTCAATCTGGTCGAGTCCCTAGATCCTGACCGCGATACCGAGTTTCGGATCGAGACCACATTGACGGACCTGTCCAGCAAGTTGGACTTGAATCCAAGCCAGATGGAACAGATCCGGGTTGTTCTGGACGACGTGATTATGGAAGAGGCGGAGTTACTCAACGAACTCAAGTGGAATCAGAAGGAAGCGCGGGAACGTATCATGCAGTACCTGACGCCAGAGCAGAGCCAGCAATTCATGCAGATGCTGGACATCGCGTTCCAACCGTAATGATTGTTCGCAACGCGGCCGGCCGGGCGGTGTTCTCTGACTTGAGGATGGGAAAGGCCGAACTGTTCAGCGGCACCCAGCTTTTTTGCGGATTGAACAGTTTCCTACCTGGGCAAAGCCATGCCCTGCACTCTCACGCCGACCAGGACAAGCTATATCTAGTCCTTGAGGGTGAGGGTGAGGTGACTGTCGGCGACGACACGGAACGAGTCAATGCGGGAGACGTCATACTCGCCAAGGAGGGAGTTCCCCACGCGGTCGACAACAATGGTGCCGAAAAACTGGTGCTCCTGACAGTGATGGCACCGCCCCCCCCAAGCAAGCGCGCGAACTGACACAGCCGGCAGTTGGCAGGCGTACTCGTCAGGACAACTGTATTCTGGTGACCCGCATCGGGAAGTTCCCTGTCGAGCTTCGGAGGCGGGACGATTGTCGTTGCCGCTACCCTGTCGTCTTCCCCGTCTCTGACGAGGACACCTCGACACCGTCAAGGCCCATCTCACTGATCTCCGAGAATGCAACTTTGCGCTGTTCGTCCATCGCAAGGTTCGCCAGCATGACCGCCACCGAATCTTGCAGCCCGACGTCGATGTCGGCTTTCGGACGATTCCCGTTCGCAACATCCTTCAAGAAGCTGGAAAGTTCCGCGTACTCTGGATCCACGTCCTCGCTTGGGCGGAGAATCCCCTTGTTGTAAGCCCAGGTCTTCGCAAAGAACAACTCCTTCTCAATGAAACTGACCTTCGAGGGATCGACCGCATGCGGGTCGATCGGGTACCCGTCACCTTGTTCCGCTGTGTCGGTCCCCACGGTCGCTCCTGCGACCCAGTTCTCTTCGCTGCTCTTCTCCTTGGCTTGGTCCTCCATCTTGACCTCCATGGCGTCGAAATAGAGCATTCCATCTCCGTACGGAATCAGCGTCAGTTCAATGGAGCCGTCCGTGCCCAGAATGGTCTCGCGGCAGCCGTCTCCGGGAACGCGTCGTCCCGCAATGTGGCGATTCGTCATGATCGAGCTGTATTGGAGTTTCTGTCCTCCCGGGTACTCGAAAACCAATTGGATGTTGTCGTAGATGTCTCGACCGTCCTTCCAATAGTCCAAGCCACCCACCCCCATTACGGACTTCGGATGCTGGTCTAGCATCCAGTCGGCAACGTCAACCTGGTGGGACATCAATTCTGCGCAAAGCCCTCCTGAGTACCTTCGGTACAGACGCCAGTTGAACTGATCCTCGAATTCTTCCGAGGCCTTGCGGCGCCAATTGGTGTTGCGATGCCATTGGGCTTGAATATGCGTGATCTCGCCGATGGCGCCGGCGTCAACGAGTTCCTTCGCCCGCTGATAGAGCAAGCTGTAACGTCGCTGCAGGCCCACTTGGATGGTCAAGTCCGGATGCAACTCGTGCAGCGTACGAAGGGCGTGGACCTCCTGCGGCGTGAACACCAGGGATTTTTCGCAGAACACGTGCTTGCCCGCCTCGAGGGCGGCCTTCATTACGGGAAAATGCAGGAACAGGGGCACGGTGATGAAAACGGCATCGATGTCATCCTGCTGAAGCAATTCGTTGTAGTCGGTGTATGCGCGCGGCTGGTCCTCAAAGACCTCGAGGGCGCGCTGTAGATTCTTGTCATAGACGTCACAGAGTGCGATGCACTTGCCGTGATCCATGTGAACGAGGTGCCGTTCGAGCAAGCGCCGTCCGCGACTTCCCGGACCGATCATGGCGTAATTCACGACTTGGTCGCTTGCTTTCGCCTTGCGGACAAACGGGCCGCTGCTCGTTGCGGCCGCGGCCACGCCAACAGCCGCGGCAGTCTTTGCAAATGCCCGACGGTCAAGCTGGGCCGAAGTGGATTCGTTGTTTGGCATTTGGCTCCTTTGAGGTGCTGCCCTCAATCAAGAAGTCTATCGGCTACAGCCTTGGATCGCAACCGTGCCTGACAAGGTGGAAGGGCAGTTCCGGCCATTGTTCTGTTCCAGGGATCGTGATGCACGGGGCCGATCGTGCAGGCCCTTCAGCATCAGGAACTGCCTTCGGAGCCGGCGGTTTCTCCAGACGGAACCAGGGTTGCGGTGCCCGCTTGAGGGGATTGGCACGACTGCTCAGCAAAAGCCGCGACTTGCCAGTCGAGAAGTGGGCCTAGCCCAGCACTGGTTCCGGGCTGCACGATGCCGTGAGCCACGGGACGATGCTCTCGCTCAACCACCCAGCGAATCGTGCCGGGCTCCCTGAGACTGAAGCGGACGGCATCGGGAGAATCGTCGGGAACCCTCGCGCAAATGCCTCGGGCGTAGCCAATGTTGCAGCCCGCGAGAAGAACATTTCGATCGGGTACATGGGGTCGTCCGGAATCGGCGTGGCAGGTACCGTCGTACGGTCTTCCCAGCGGAGGTCGGAATTTCCCGGGCCACGTCCTCCATGGGAGCGGAACCGTCGGTCGAAAACAGGTGCAGGCCACAAGACTCCAGTTTATGTCGCGCCTTGGCAGGTGCGACCATGTATCCTTGTCATTCATCGATGGATCGGATCGCTGCACTGCGCACGATGCTTGAGGGGAATCCCGCCAATCACTTCGCGCGCTACGGGCTTGCTCTGGAGCTTGTCAAGATTGGTGACGATCGCTCCGCCCTCGCCGAGTTTCGGCGAATCATGGCGGACAACCCTGACTACCAAGCTGCCTACTTCCACGCCGGCAAGGCCTTGGAACGGCTTGGCGAGGGTGACGAGGCTAGAGCCATCTACGTTGAAGGCGTCAAGGCGTCGTTTCGAACCGGGAACACTCATGCCAGGAGTGAACTCGAAGCCGCAATTGAGGAGATTCCAACCTGATTCCGCCCCAGTCTCAGGCTTCAGGACGGGACCGCGGCCACTTGGATCCTTCCCTGTGCGGTCCGGCGTTCGGCGAGTGAAGGTACCGAGATGTTTCAAAATCATGCGGCCCTCAGAGCTATCGCTGCGGTCCTCCGCCTCGCATGCGCAGTGTGTCTCTCGGTGGTGTCTGGCGACGCATTGGAATTGCCCGGACTGGCCAGTCTGGATGGAGCGTCTGGAGACGAAGCACGAGTCATCGAGTTCATTTCCCAGCGAATCGGCGGGCGTTCTCGCGTGGGGTCTGGCGGCTCGCTCGTTGTCCAATTTGGGAACGGGTCGCCAAGCACACTATTGATCGCCGGGGTCGACGAGCCTGGGCTGGTGGTGTCCGGGATTCACGAAGAAGGGTACCTGCACGTAGCGCCGCTTGCGGACTCCTCTTTCAGCCAAGAACTCACGAAACGGTTTGTTGGCCAGCACGTCAATGTCTCGACTGGATCCGGAGCGATTCTGCCGGGTGTCGTGGCGGCGCCCTCCGTTCACTTTGCGTCGATCAGGGCAACTCGACCGCAGAGCGCGGAAGGGTTCTTGGTTGATATTGGCGCGCAACACGCTGCGCACGCCCGGAAGGCCGGGGCGAGTGTCCTGGACCGCGTCACGCTTGCAAAGCAACCTGCGATTGTCTCCCCTGGCTGGCTGGCATCACCTTGGATTTCGAGCCGCGTCGGAGCCGCAATCCTGCTTGAGCTGGCGGATCGACTAGCTAGCGAGGATTTTCCCGGAAGCGTGACGCTCGCATTTGTTACTCAGCAGTATCCGGGCAACATGGGCCTTGCCCGCACACTGCGCTCCGTTCCGGCAGATCGGGTGGTCCTGATCGCCCCAAACGGCAGCTTATCCCCCGGGGTGGCCCCCCTTCCAGGGATGGATGACACCCTTGTCTTGGAACTCCGGTCGCTCGCCCAGCAAATCGGACTCGATCTTGAGCGCAAAGCGGCCCACCGCCTCGCTTTCGGCCGCTTCACCGACAGCGACATCTGGTCATCCAGCCAGGACGCCGCGGTGTTGCTGCCAGCCGTTCGAAATCCAATGACTCCTGCAGAAATGGTCAGCCTCAGGGACTCATCGTCCCTGGCAAACGTGTTGGGGATTCTGGTCGGGCTGGAATCACGAAGGGCTACTGCGCGCGCTGGCGACGAGAGTCTGTCAGGATTCAGGAACCTTGCAAACGCGACAGCAACGGACTCCTTCCCGCGCACTGTCCAGCAACTCGTCGAGATTGGGGCTGTGAGTGGTAGCGAACACGCCATCAGGGAGACCGTGCTCGGTCTGTTGCCGCGGCGAGTGGCTGCAAGCAGCCGCACGGACGTCAATGGCAACTTGATTGTTCAATTGGGGCCGGATAAAGCGGCTGCCGCCGTGTTTCTAGCCCACATGGATGAGATCGGATTCGTCGTGCGCAGCATCGCTGCTACCGGGACCGTGTCGGCGGACTCGCGGGGGGGCGGCGATCCAGACCTGTTTGAGTGGCAACCTGCTTCAGTGCACGGTTCGCGAGGCGTTCTTCCTGCCGTGATGACTCGCAGCGGGATTCTCGGGTTCGGCGGGCTCGGAGGTGCTGACATTCGGAGCATGGGGGTGCTTGAAGGCAGCTCAGTAACTGTCCCGAAACGATTCCGCCCCCTGCTTGGGAAGCGTGTGAGCGCACGCTCCCTGGACGATAGACTGGGCTGCGCAGTCCTCGTGGAGGCGATTCGACGGCTGGAACGCGCGGCGCGGCGAGCGAGCAATTCCGTCATGTTCGCATTCACCGTCGAAGAGGAGATCGGTCTGATCGGAGCCCGGCATCTTGCATCCCACATCACACCGGCACGAGTGTATCCGGTCGATACCTTTGTGACATCCGATACGCCGCTCGAACCGCGCCGGCTCGCATACGCCCGCCTTGGTGCCGGACCGGTGCTAAGGGCACTCGACGAGAGCGGATCAACGTCTCGAAACGAGGTCGATCGCGTCAAAGCACTTGCTCGCAAGCACAAGATCCCGATCCAGTTGGGAGTGACAGCAGGCGGGAACGACGGCTCAGCCTTTGTCTCCCTCGAGTCGTCGAACGTCCCGATTGGATTCCCGTTGCGGTACGCTCACACGCCGGTCGAAACCGCGGACCTGGGGGACGCCGAAGCGGCCGTTGACCTGATCGAGGTCCTAGCTCTGGATGCGTTGCGCTAAGCGGCTTTCCGACAACATTGACACGAGGCTGGCACTTGGCACGGAGAGCGATCGTGGTGACGTGCCAAGGCTCAGGGCGAGCGGCGGCACAGTGGAGCTCCCAGCTTTCAGCTTGATTCCTCGACAGGGGGGAAAATGTCGCCGTCTTTCAGCGTTCCAAGGGGATCGAGCCCCTCGAGCGGCTCGGGCTTTGGAGGCCACGGTGCCCCTTCCGGAATTATGTTCACTGCAACGGCTCCGGTCTTCACCTCCTCCATCGCAATCTTGGTCGACTTGCGAGACGTGGTAGAAATCAATGGCCGAGCCCCTTGCTGCAGCTGCCGCGCCCTTCTGGCGGCGGCTAGGATAAACCGGTACACGCCTTGATCGTCGTCGTCCGGAATCGTCCAAACTTGATCGGCCGGCTTCTTGTAGCCGCCAAACACATCCTGTTCCTTGTCGCTCATGAATTTACCTCTGGATCCTGTTCTTGCTGAATGCCAAAGCTCTGCAAGATTGGTGCGATTCTTGGTTGCATATTTGCTCGCCGGCTCCGTTCTGCGATCAGAATCCCGTGCAGCCGGCTCACCGCATCCTCGACATCCTCGTTGATCACGATGTGATCATACGCCCCGCACACCGCAACCTCGCGGGACGCTTCCCCCAAGCGCTTTGAGATTGCTGCCTCGTCATCGGAACACCGATCTCGCAAGCGCTGTTCCAGCGCCGCTCTCGACGGAGGCAGGACGAAGATCGTGACCGCGTCGGGGAGCTTCTTTAACAATAATGCAGCACCTTGGACATCAATGTCTAGCAAGAGATCTTTCCCCTTGGCGAACGCTCTCTTGACCGCCGCCGTAGGAGTGCCGTAAAGATGCCCGAAAACCTCCGCCCATTCCATGAGCTCGTCACGATCAATCATGGCCTTGAACCGGTCGGCGCTGACGAAACAATAGGCTTCCCCGTCGATCTCTCGATCCCTAGGAGGGCGGGTCGTAACCGAGGTGGCAAAATCCAGGTTACTATCACGCTGTCGCAAGCGCTCGACAAGCGTGGACTTCCCCGCACCGGACGGCGCTGAAATCACGAACACTATCGACATGACCCAAGTGACGTAGGCGGTGAGTGCGGCGAGTGCCGGAAATGATCGTTGCGATCCCGGCTAAGGAGGAATCCAGTCTACCGCAGAGAGATTATCAGGCATGTGGACGGACAGGCGACAGCGAAGGCGCTCGTCGGAGCTAGGTCGAGCCAACTGACTGCAGCTCGACAAGCCTGCTGTACAGCCCTGAGCCGCCCACGAGAGTTGCATGCGTGCCCATATCGACAATCTGGCCTCTATCGAGCACCAGAATTGCGTCAGCAGACTTGATCGTCGAGAATCTGTGGGCGCTCACAATCACTGTCCGACCCTTGATAAGGTTTGAGAGCGCCTGCTGGACTAGGTTTTCCGACTCGCTATCGAGGTGCGATGTCGCTTCATCGAGCAGCAGGATTGGGGCATCCTTCAGGAGGGCGCGCGCGATTGCGACCCGCTGTTGCTGTCCTCCGCTCAACCGGAGTCCGCGCTCTCCCAAGTTTGTGGCGTAGCCGTTTGGAAGTGCCTCGATGAACTCGCTCGCATAGGCAGCCTTGGCGGCTGCATAGACCCTCTCAGGATCAATGTCAGGTTGGCCGTAGGCTATGTTGCTGAAGATCGTGTCATCAAACAGAATCGTCTGCTGGCTAACAATCGCGATCTGACGGCGGAGTGACTCAACGGTGACATCACGCAAGTCTTGCCCGTCAATCCTAATGCTCCCATCGGACGGATCAAAGAATCGCGGCAGGAGGCTCATGAGCGTGGTCTTCCCCGCCCCGCCTGGGCCCGACTAGTGCGATCACTTGACCTGCCCGCACAGTCAACTGGATGCGTTCTAGAGCCGCCACCCCTTCGCTACCGGGATATTGAAATGTCACGCGTTGGAATTCGATCGCCTCCCGGAAAGGCGACAGTACGATTGCTCCGCTGGCGTTGCGCACGTCGCGCGGGTGGTCCATGTACTCGAACGCGCGCTGAACTGCTCCGAGGGCTTGCTGAAAAATGTTGTAGATCCCGATGAGTCGCTTGACAGGCTGCACAAGCATCACGAGTGCCACGATGAAGCTGATCGCCTGTCCGGGGGTCATTTCCTCGCCGTCAACGCGATTCTTGATATAGATCACGAGGCACAGCACCATTCCAGCCCCAAGCATCTCGACAATCGGAGAGACCATTGCCTGCTGCCTGACCATTCGCATGCTGGCGATAAAGAGCCGATCCGCTCGTTCCCGGAAACGGCGGATTTCAAACGCCTCCATGGCGAAGGCCTTAACAATGCGGTTCCCTGAGATCGTTTCCTGCATAATCTTGACGAGTTGCGCGAGATGGTCTTGAGCACCTCGCGATATTCCACGGAGGCGTTTTCCGATCCTCGATGCTGGCAGGAGGACAATCGGCAGGACGATCACGCACACCAACGTGAGTAGAGTGTCACGTTGAAGCAGCACGAACAAAAGCGCCACGACCGTGAAGGCTTGGCGCATGAGATCAGCCAGGAAATGAGAGCAGGCGGACTGGATCCGCTCGATATCGCTGACAAGGGACGAAATCAGCTCGCCGGTGTGCTTGGTCTGAAAGAACGCCGGCGATTGGTTCAGGACGACTCGGTACATTTCGTTCCGGATGTCCCGAACCGCCGCGAAACCTGCATGGTTCACGAGCAACTGGCGCTGTAATCGCACAATCCCTTCACTACCGATACTGCCAACAAGACACCGCAAAACACAGTGAACGGGTTGCCGGCAGATGCAGGCAGCACGTCGTCGAGCATGATGGGCTGGCCAGTAATCGGGATCTTGAGGAGCTCAACAGCCTCCCCGCCCGGGAGAGGATTCAGGAAGCGATCAAGGAGGGGCTGGAGCAGTAGGGCAAAGGCACCGTAGCAAGCGCCGACTATCGCCATCAGCAGGACGGATACTGCGATCCGCGCGCCGTGCGGTCGCACGTATGCGAACAGCCTGGCGAGATCCCTCACGGCTCCATAATGGCACAGCGGTTTTGCTGTGGAACTCTGCAAGAGACGCGGCGACGTCCATGCTCCGGCCCCCGTGAAGCCTGCGAATACCATCACGAACAATGTGAATCATGTCCGATAACCTATTCATTTATCGCTGCCATGGCGGATCCACCGGATACTCCTCTCGGAGCCGTGTTCTCGGGTTTGGCGCAAGCGTTTCCACGTTGGCTCTGGGGTCACGGGATTGAGGAGCTGTGATACCCGCAACACCCAACCCGTGGGAATGTCGGCAGGCTTGACAAAGCCGTCCGGGACGGTCCTATGCTTGGTGAGCGAGGGCACTGCTGCTCCGGCGGAAACGTGGCTTCCCAAGTTGTGAGCGGCTCTCGAAGTCATCTTGAACGCCGGCCCAGGTAATCGACGGCTGCTAGCCCCCCCACGCCGACTCGCGTCTCGAGGCGTGTGATCGCGAACCGTTGTGAATGAGTGGACGGAACTCCAGTATGCTGGTAAGCCTTCCTGCGAATAGGCGTGAGAACGAACTCTCAAGTTCCCGATCGTCAGATTGCCAAGCGCATCGCGCAGGC
>CATOTH010000007.1 GCA_951813065.1 uncultured Bryobacterales bacterium
TTCCCTGGGTCCGCGTGAAATGCTTGGCCTCGAAGGCGCTGGGCCTGAGCTTGCGCCAGCTGGCCGCGGACTGGCAGCGGATCCATGCAGTGCTGCCCGTGCTGGTCGAAACGTATGTCAGCGACCAGCACAAGGGAACCTGCTACCGCGCCTCGAACTGGCACTACCTGGGACAGACCCAGGCGCGCGGGGCCTGGGGCACGGCGCCGGCGAAGACGCCCAAGGCGGTCTTTGTGTATCCGCTGCAGCGGGACTGGCAGACGGTCCTGCTCGCACCAACACGCCCTGCGCGCTCGCGCTAGATGCCCGCCTCCGCGGGCATCCCGAACATCGGCTCAGCCGACCTCCGCCTTGAGATCTGAACGCATCCGTTGCAGGTTCGCCAGCTGCGCTTGCAGCTTGGCCTGCCGTTCCCGCGCAGCCTGCATGTCGGACTGTGCGGCGTCGAGTGCGCGTTGGAGTTGCTCACAGTGAGCGCACGTGGGCCGCCCCCCGACTGGCTGTCCTTGCTTGCTGGATTTCGTCCTGCCCACAACGACCGAGCTGACCGCCCGGTCCTACGATGGCAAGGTTGCCGAGGCCAAGTCAAGGTCAAGTGCTCCGCCGATATTCTGCTTGCCCATCGAGCCTTGCCCGACGCCATCCACCCGCTCTACCGACGCCGACCGTGTGCTCCTCCGGCTGCCCCGGAACTCTTTTGCCTCAGCGTTGAACTCGCCGACGAAATCCGGTGCGCATGTCTCTGTGCTACTCCCGTGGTTCTGCGGCAGAGCCTAACTGTAGCGCCCCGAAACCTGAATGCTTACGATTCAGGTGGATGAGTAGCAACGTAAGCGAAGTAAGACGCTGCTGCCCGTCAATCAGGAATCGGGTGCCCCCGACCAGACTAGTGACGATTGGACCAAGAAAATCGGGGCGGTAGGACGCAACCTGCTCGCGCTCATCCGCTTTGTTGAAGTCTGTGAGAAAGCTGGTAGCGAGATCGTCAATCAGTTCCCTTACGTTGGCTTCGGACCAAGTGAATTCGCGCTGGTAGTAGTCGAGGCCATACTTTTGACCGGTGAACAACTGGCGCACCGTCTGGGCGGTGCCGGTTATCGACTTGACATCCGTTACGTTAGTCATTCGTCAGTGTGCCTCTTCTTCCGGGTTTAACGTCATTCAGTCTGAGGATCGCCCGGCCTCGTAACGCTCTGGCGTGTACTCCAATCTCTCGATCTCCATTTAGTCCTCCGTGAAGACAGAAACCAGCACTACCACGTTAAGGAAGCACTATATCAAGTCGGCGAAGCAGTAGTTCGCGTTCCACGCCGCCGGGGGCTCGAAGCAATCGCGGATGAAACTGGCAAGATTCTCTGGTTCGGCTTCTCGGCCGACCGCTTCACGTGGGAGGGTCCGCGCCTGTTCTTCCATTGAACGACCGTTGGCGGCGGTGTGAACCCAATGTCTCCACGCCCGCACGCAAGAAGCGGATAGCGCTGGTACGGCGTTGATTCCGACCTCCAAATTAGCAGCCTCCATCCGCATCGCGCTTCGAGGTTCAATGCGTGCCTTGAGGATCGCTCGGGGGTGAGCATCCCAGTGCTAACAACTGGCGCACGAACTGCCGACCCTCCTTGGTCAATCCCGAAGACCCCAGTAAGATTTCAGCTCCCTCGACTTCATCACGGACGGTGCGTACCCGAGCCTCGGCGAATTTCTGGTCTAAGCCTCTTGGCGGACTATCCACTGCAAGTTGCCACATTCTCTGCACAACCACGAACACATACAGAGCGTGGAGCACGCCTTGGACGTTCCGCTCACAGTTACGCCATGGTGAGAAGGAGGCCGCATCGGGCCGGTCTGGCTCGATGAACTGAAGCCTGCGTTCGAGCAAGGACAGTTGCAAGTGCATCGTTTCGTGGGCCAGTGCTTCCGCCACCCGCTCGACCCTTGCGTGACTCCCGTGGTCTGGTATCGAAAGGAATACGGAAAAGGGCAGGTCAGGCCTGCTGAAGCTGCAATCCACTTCAGGGGACGGTGCTTCGACCAAGTGGACGCATCGCACCAATTGTTCAACGGAAGAAGACAGTTCCGGCCAGATAGCATGAGTGAGGCACCAAGCCTGCCTCAGGATGTCGATATCTGCCGACACGGCACACTCATCGACGGTGTGCACCGAAAGACCTGCAGCATCTAGCTCGGCGACAACTCCAAACGGAAGGTTTTCAAGCAATACTAGACCGCCCGTCCCCCCAACCGGCGGATCGATCTGGCCAATGATCCTCCTTGCTGTTCTTGCGTCTCGCGCCATCATGCGCGCCGTGCCGTAGGACTCGAAGTCGAGACCGAGCGGAATCAGGAGGTCGGTGGCACCAACCTGCTGCAATTCCGCAGGTAGCGCTGGCGTCCAATGAACAGGACGCAGCAGGATCTCTTCCAAGGATTGAATCTTGGCCATAGCAGGCCTCTACTTGGCGACCGCATGAAACGAATACACGATGGAATATCGCTCGCCGCGAACGACTTCGCTGACCGCATGGTGCGAGCGGCGGGATATCTCGAAGATCAAGGCTTGTCTTGACACAGGCGCGAGGACCACCCGCACGTCCTCCGGCTCGCTGCCCCCGAATAGCATTAAGTGCCCACCGTCGCCAGTAGTCCAGCCGCGGTTCAGCTGCACGATCAGTCGATGTGTCTCGCCACCCTTAAGATAGTCGTCGTGGATCCGAATTCGCTGCCCCTTCGTGAGCCGATGAGCTGTAACGTCGACGGACGGTCGGAGTCGCGTGCCGAATAGTTCCGAAATCACGTCATGCATTTCTGCAATGGTCGTATCGTCCGCCAACTGTGCGACGTCGGAGGGAAGCTCGACATGGCGCATGTCAAATTCGTGTTGAGAATAGAACGACTCCTCTGTGAGATGCCACGGAGCCGCGCGCTCGAACCATGACAAGGTCGACTGCTCGACTTTGGTGCATAAGGCACCTGATAAGACAGAAAACGGAAAAGGGTCCATCTCAAGGCGGGCATTGGACAAGTCGACTACGGGTAGCATCAGGCTGGAAGGTGAGCGTTTAGGTACCGTCGAACGTGTGAAATCAGGAACAGGTGATCGGTGCAGTAGACCGAAGGGTTATCGAAGCCCCGATCGTCGCTCCAACGGTAGAGTGGCATCCCACCGCCACAAACCGAGAGTTCGGGGCAACGCAGACACTGCTGATTGGTAGGATGCTGCATCTCGACATAATCTCGAAAGGCCCCTGTCCGCACGATATCCTGAAGAGCATGCGAATGGACGGACCAAGGTTCGTCGAATCGGTCTCCGCCGTCGAATGTACTCTTGAGCGTGTCGTTCTTCGTAACAGTCCCATCGGTATCAATGATTAGGATCGAGTTTAGGTCTGGCCCCATTCCCTCCTTCGAAGCCGACCCTCCGAGCAATAGCTTCACCAAGTCGTCCAGCACGCGGATCGGAACTGGATCGGGATCACTCATGTAGACATCGAAGAGGCCTGCCAGCCATTCTCCCGCTTCGTGCGAATCGAACCCAGCCTTACCTGGCGGTAAGCGCGAGTGATTTCCGTCGGGCAGAAGAAAACTCATCCCAGGCACACCGAGCCCACGCAGGAACGAGTAGACTTCGCCGGGGTCCGTGGATGGTTCGACGACGGTCAGTGTGCCCGAAAACAGTCGCTCCGCGGCGGGGTGACGTTGCAGACATCGGATGCCGGCGAGAGTGGCCTCGAAGGTTCCACTTTGATCGAACCGCACGCGGCGAGAATCATTGATCTCCTTCGGGCCGTCGATGCTAACGGAGACCGTGGTCTCAGTCTCCTCAAGAAGGTTGAGCAGCGGGGTAGTGAGCAGCGTCCCATTCGTCTGCACCGACAGAGTACATTCTGGCGGGAGGCTGGTGCGGAGCCCATTCAGTAGCCGTGCTAGCAGCGCTTCTCCCAGCAGAAGCGGCTCGCCTCCGTGGAGCACGATCGCGAAATCGCGGTCTTGCGTCCGTCGTAGTTCACCGAGACGACCGACTATCGCGTCGATCGTCGACTGCGACATAGCCGACGGCTGACGCTGCCACCCCTGATCCCCGAGTTGGTACACGTAGCAATAGCTACATGCGATGTTGCACCGGCTGGCGACTTTCAGGAGGACTGTATCAACAGGGACGGACATGTCGCTGCGACACGGCGGTCTGTTCACCTGTTGTGCCTGTTATGCACGCGGTCGTACGTCATGGCGGCGGATGACTCGGCAGTCGTCTCCATACGGACCTCTTCTACGAGTCGGCGGAGCGCTGGACTCAACTCGGTGCCCGCGGGTACATCTAGGCGATTGCCCAAGACGGCATTCTCCAAAGTCTGTGAGGTGGTCAACGATTCCTGATTCTTCACGGCCTTGCTCCATACTTCTGGTGTCATACGCACACCAGCGTCTATCTTACCACTGATCGATCTACGATAAATCATCGTTCCAACTAACTCATTCAAAACAAAGAATCTCTACCTCATTGCCAATAGGTAAATCATTTAGAATCAATAGTTTCTATTTTCTATCTTCCGGATCTTCATCTCCAGCGCCCTTCCAAGACGAGGTTGCGGTTTGGCCTGAGGGAGCGGGCACGCTCGGTCAGGCACTCAGTGACGAAGCTCACGCGGCCGGTCTTGCCCGTGTGCCGCATGCTCCGAGCCGCCCCTCGCTGCAGTGACCCAGCGTCCGCGCCACGTTCCAGGTCCATGTCTAACACCTTGTAACCTCGTCAATCCTCGATGGCCGGCCCTGCCATCGCTCGTTACGGACCACTCGAACACTTGCCACTGGCCAGATAATCGCGGACCATAGCGCTGTAACGTGCGTTGGGTTGCACGAATGACGCTATCTGGTGCTTCGCTTGGCCGCGCAGAGCACAACTAAGGCTTGATTCGCGCGCGATCACGCAGAGAGTCGCCAATTCGTTGAGCCGACACTGCCGCTCCTCCTGCAATTCTAGCCGGTTCAATCCAAGCACGGTGACAGACACTCGCCCGCGTTCCGTTCTCGGCTCACAGGCAGAGCCTTCGAAAGCGAGGTGCTTGCTCAAATCTGCCTCGGTGTAGGGATTTAGGAGCAACGGCGACTCCCGGTCAAGGGAATCTAGATGATTTCGAACTCGCTTGCTTGGCTTTTCAAGTGGGAAGTAGTCGGACTTCATGCGGTTGCACTTTTCGCAGGAAATCACAAGATTGTCCCAGTCGTATGCTAGCCAATAGTAGCCTGGATACAGTCTCCTGCTTCCCTTACCCTGACGAACGGCACCGTGCGGGCGGAAGTGGTCGATCCGACTCGCAGAAGTCGCCAAATGCCTCGATTCACAATAGCAGCACTTATTATGCTGGAACTTCTTGAGAGCCTTCCTGACTTGCGAGGATCCATAGATGTTCGTGTGGACATCGAACTTCAGCTTGCCAGAATCATATGCAGCCCGATTCCTAACGTAAGCCTCGCAGTTCTTTAGAGTCACCGTGGCCCCCCGGCGAAGAAGTACAGGAGGAGCGTCATTAGGCTTGTCTAGATGAATCATCTGTGCTCTTCCCGTTGAGCCTGCAATTCCGCCGCTGCCTGTCGAATAATCTTCATTGCTGCTTCGTCCTCGGGCCGTTCGGCAGTAGGCAGGGCTGACAATTCTTGGGCAATTTTCCTAAGGCGGGCCCTTTCTTGGCGGGTCATCTGATCCTTCTCGAGCAGACTCTCCCTTTCCATCATCAGAGCTTCGACTCGTAACGATCTCGCTGTCTCTAGCTCGAAAAGATTGACCAGAATTTGGTCGAAGCGCCACTCCTCAAAAACGCCCGGCTCGTTATCGATGACAACGTGATCGCCTAGCGCACTCTCTTTCAGGACGGCTACGTTAACTTCACTCATCGAGGTGATCAACAGCGGACTGTGAGTAGTCGCAATGAACTGAACGTTCGTGAACGTATCGGAGAACTGCTTCATGATCTTGCGTTGCCAGAGCGGATGAAGATGCAGGTCGATCTCATCGATTAACACCACACCTGGCTCCGCAAGCGGTTCCGTGCTCTCCGGATAGTGTTGGATTAGCCTCGAGGCCAGATCAATGATCCACGCAGTGACGGTTCGGTGACCTAGGCTAAGGCCATCCAGTGGCACATTCCCGTACCGGGTTCGAAATCGGAGCCCATCGCTGCTTTTCTTCGGGTCCAAGATATCGATTTCGCCGACCTCCCCGATGAAAGGCAGGATACTGGCTAGAGCTTGCTTCATGCTATCCAAAAGGGCCTTCGAATCCGCGTTGCCCTTGAGGGCCGAGTAGTCGAGTTTCGATAACACATCGAAAGCATCAACAAGTTCCGTGTTGTCCTCACGAAGCAGGTCACCCGGTGGAGATTTTGACAGCTCGTCAGCATTCTGCTTCCCCATATGCCGATTTGCCGCATAAGTGATGATGAACGGTTCTACCGTCGACTCGGGATGGTTCCCAGTTAGATTCAGGCTCTTGAGTGTGTTGTTACTTGCGGACAGTGTGATTCCGGTTTCTACATGCACCGCAGACCGAAGGCTTGACGTTAGATTAGGAATCTCGACCATTTTCGCCCGCAGTGAAGTCCTACGGGCACCGTCACGGAGCAACATGGTCATGTCATCATCGTCCCGATCATTCAGCCATGGTTGGATACCTTCCTGCATATCCGTACCTGACGGGTAGGACGGAGTCGGACGCATCCACGACAGACACTGCAAGAGTGTCGTCTTGCCAACTCCGTTGTCGCCTACGAGCAGGGTCCAGCGGGCTGGTTGGCCTCTTGAGTCGACAAGGTTCAGGACTTGCTCTTCTGCGAAGCAACGGACGTTCTCAATCTCAAGACTGAGAAAGTAGATCGATTTCTGAGAGCGCTTGACTGGCATTCGAATCTCTCGATAGTCAATGAACTGTCCGCCGAGGACGGTTCATGTCGCTGGGCACGCAGCACTGCAAGCAGCCCCGTGCGGCACATGCCGCTCCGAGAGTGATCAAGATCCTACGAAACTTGCCCATTCCGAATTGTTGTACCACTTTCGGAGTTGTGACCTAGGCGGTTTCGGGCTAGAGCAGGCCAGTTGGGGACGGGCACCTATCATTCGCGTGAGGGAGTAGATGTTCTCCGACCACTCTTGCGTCTAGCTTTCGTTACAGGTCCGTGCCGCAGTCTGCTGACGGGTGGTCCGTACGGTGCTTGCGCGGCTTCCCGCCCAGCTCCTCGAACTTCTCGGCACTCGCCAGCGCCAATGCTCCCAGTTCGAGTATGGAAGCACACGACGAAACCGCAGATGCTGGTACAGCTCGCCGCGCATCGTCAGGTGCAGCTGGCGAATGTCTTCTTCAGGGCAAGGCCAATTGATACGCACTGCGAGCCCATTGCCAGCGCTGAGCAGCTTAGGGCGTGGCAGGCCCCCATGTCGATCGGCAGGCCGTGATGTAATATTCTGCTGATCACCCTTCTTCTTGAGCCACGCTTCGAACCGCGATATCGGTTTCCCCTGAGACTGCACGACCCGCTCATCCTAGTGGACTGCGAGTTGCAGGCAACCAGCCGGGCCGTATGCCGAAACCGTGGTACGCCTCTGCCCGGCTGATGACGAGATGGGCAGAAAGAGACACGAACCCCGCCGCCAGCGGCAGGCCCCCACTCGGTCCACGCCGACATCGCGTTCGCGGCTGGTAAGATTCCCTTCGCGAGCGGGGCCAGGAGCCGCTGGGCCCGGAACAGCAGCTGCGCGCCGCGGTTGCGCAACTCGATCATGTCGAGGATCGGCACGGTTCCCATTGGCAGCCGCGGTGGGTGCTGGGCCTGAAGGTGCCAAGCGAAGGATCCCGCCATGGCCGCCACCGCCGTCCGCGCGGTCATCGCGCCCTCTCCCGCGCAGCGGGGACTGTGGTTCCGTCGGCGCACGAGAAAGCTGCTGCTCGTGCGGCGAAAATTGCCAAACGCACGGCTCGCGGGGTGGTGTCGAGGCACGGTTTGCGGCCTGTGCGCACGAGCCGCACGTGCGGCAAGGCTCTGTCCGCAAAACAGTTAGCAATCCGGGCGGGACGGCCGGGGCCGCAGAGGCGCACGGCCGGCAGGGCGGGAGCGACCTCTCCGAAAACGGCCCTCGCTTGTACAGCGGGGCCTTTCGGAGAGGTCGCTCCCGAGACTTATCCTTGCAGGAAGGCCGTGCGGCCACAGGGCCTCGAAGGCGTTAGCCGAAGGCTTCCGGAGCGTCTTGCGGAGCTGACCGGGTGCGCGAACTTGTCTCGGTCGAGGCTCACCTCGTCACGCGGTTCGGTGTCGCGGCACGAGAGTTGGGGCCGGGACCACGCGAGCGCATTTGCCCAGTTTGAGCATCAAGGCAATCCTTTCAGGCGACAACAGCTTGCCGTCCGCACCTACGGCACGACCCCTGTGAAAACTGCTCCGACCGGATTCCTGGTAGAACCGGCCCATTGTGGCCTCGACGGTCGCGGTCTCATGGCCCAGTACGTTGAACGCAGAAATCTCGTAGATCAGGAGGTGAGAATCGCCCTTGATCCTGCCTCTCCTGGTGGGCACATGATGGTGCTGTGCCACGGAGTTGGTGCCTCCGTTGGTACGCGGGTGCGGTGGCTAGGCGGCCACCATTCCCAAGCCTCGGCAGGTCGGTCACCCGGCGGGCCTTCGTACTTTCAACGAGCCTCCATCGGGGCGCCCGTTGCGCGCGGCAGCTCGCACGCGACAATTCAATCGCGCTTTGGCGCCACCGAACAGCTCGGGGACCGATCTGGAGTGGCCGCGGGAACCGGCCGACACGCACGAGCCGGTAGAGGGTGCTTCGTCCGATCTGGACTCGCTGCCGAGCTTCGTCGCTGCGGAGCAGGCGATCTACTCGCTTCATGCCCGCATGGTATGGGCTAGCACTTGTTGGTGAAGCGCAATTCATTGATTTTATTGAATTTAATTGTCGAATGTTACGACACTACCCGAACTTCTGCAAACTGTTTGCTTCTGGATGGACCTAGGATCTAGGGTATCCAGTAGTTGCAACAATGGATACTCCTAAGAATTCTATTTCGGAGGCGAGCAATCTAGGTAGTCGGCCCACTCCTGCATCAGCCTCCGGCGGCGTTCGTACAGGTCCGAACGCATGTAGGCGGCTTCGACCTTATCAGGGTTCACATGCCCAAGTGCGAGCTCCGCAACCTCACGCGGCGCGTCGGACAGCTCTGCGGCCCAGTTGCGGAAACTCGAGCGGAAACCGTGTGGCACAGCCTTGATTCCGTTCTCGCGAACGAGCTTGCTGATCGTCGCATCGGCTAGCGGTCGGCCTGTCATGGACGGAAATACCAGTCGCGTTCCGTCCTGAAGCTGCAGGGTCTCGCTCAACACGGCCAGCGCCCTTGACGACAGAGGAACGCGATGCTCGCGATTCATCTTCGTTCGATCCGCCGGAATCGTCCACGTGGCGGCGTCCAAGTCGATCTCATCCCATCGCGCTTCACGGACCTCTCCAGAGCGAGCCGCCATAAGAACCAGAAACTCGAACGCCAGCACGGTGGCACGGTAGGCGTCAGTGCCTCGAATCAGTGCGATCGCGGCAGCAACCTCGCTATGCGGCAAAGCACGCTGGTGCTTGCGACCCGCGCCGTTCTTGGGGAGCGCCGCGCCAATCGCATCGCCGGCCGGATTGTCCTGCCGGTAGCCTTGCGCGACGGCCCACTTCATCACCGCTCCAATGCGCTGGCGTACCCGCTTGGCAGTCTCGGCTTTGGTAGTCCAGATCGGGAGCAGCACGGACATAACGTCCGCCGCAGTGATGACGGAAACTCGCTTGCTGGCGAGCCGGGGCAAGGCGTAGTCTCGAAGGGTTGCGCGCCAACGCTTTGCGGTCTTGCCGCTGTCCTTCCACCCCGGCTCATGGATGCCAATGACTGTTTCGACTGCCTCCACGAACGTCGGAACGCCTCGACCGGGGCGCAGCGCCCTCGGGTCGCCACCAGCTCTGGACAGCTTCCGGTACTCGAATGCCGCTTGTCGGGCCTCGGCCAAGGCGACATACGGCCATGATCCAAGGCCAAGATCAACGCGCTTCCCCTGGACGGTACCGCGCCATATCCACTGCTTGCTGCCAGTGGGCAGGACGCGCAGGATGAGTCCGTGCCTGTCGCAGTGCTTGTCCGGGCCGTAGGGCTTGCCGCTGTGGCGGACGTTCTTGACGAAGGCGGCGGAAATCGAACGCTTGGAGTCTACCATTTCGTACACCGTCTCGTCCCACAGAAAATTCGGGATACCAAGAATCTGAGCGGGACCGGTGGGAACACTATGATATTATAAACCGCTTTTGTATCAGCAACTTATAGGGACATCATGGAACCTTCAGAGAAGCTGCGGAAACCCGAAATGGAGCCCGTCGTCGGCTCCAGAATCAGACCCCCTGCGCCTCGCAGAGCTTGGCAAGCTCCTCCTGGGCAAAACCCAACACGATCGTGTCGCCTTGGACCGTCAAGGGGCGCTTGATCAGATTCGGGTTCTCCGACATCAACCGGAGGGCGTCCTCCCGGGAAGGTGGGTTGGCCTTCATTCCCATCTCGCGGTAGAGCGCGTTGCGCGTGTTGAGGAACGGCAGATGGTCGCGGAGCCCTATCAGGACATCCAGGGCAGCGGCGCTCAAGCCCTTGTTGAGATCGACGAACTCGATCTCGGCGCCACTCTCCACCAGGTAACTCCTGGCTTTGCGGCAACTCGTTCAACTGGGCTTGTGATAGAAGCGGACTGCGGGCATGATTGGATTCTATCGCGGTAAGCTACTCTGCGTGAGGTGGATTCTCAAGAAGGGCGTCCCGCCGATTCGGCGGATGCTCCTGGTCGAGAGCGGACCGCGCAAGGATACCGAGCAATTGATCCGGAATCTGCGCTCGACCATTTGCGGCGATGCACCGATTGACTTGTTCACCTGCCTGCCCGACGATCCCATCGGCTTGGGCACAGGGTACCGCGCGTGGCGTACCTTCGAAGCCGACAACCATTCCGCACGCTGGAAGATGCTGCTCGGCTTGCGGCAGGAAAGGCATACGGCTGCTGCCATCGTTTGTAGCAACAGCCCCTTGCTGGCGGGCTGGAAAATCGTTCTTGCGGCATTGCTTCCGGCCAAGATTCTCTTGATCGACGGTCGCGACGGCTTTTTCTGGCTGGATCGCGCTCATTGGCGGGAGACGCTCCGCCTGGGTATCTCTCGCAGTGGCATTCGAAGTCCTGAATTCCTGCGGCGGGCGCTACATGTGGCCGTCCTCCCGTTCCAACTCTGCTTGCTACTCGGATTTGCGGCGAAGGTGCACCTGGCCCGCATGATTCGGTCTACGGGTCCGCACGACCGATCCGGCTCCTCTGGCTGAGTTGGCAGCATCCCCGGTTACGATGAGTCTCATGGCCGCTCGGCGCTGGATGCTGCTGGCCGCCGCCTTCTTGGTGACGGCGCCGCTTACCGCGTATGTCGGACCCGGAGCGGGCTTCGCCTTCGTCGGCTCGCTCTTCAGCTTGCTCGCGGCATTCGTCGCGGGAGCCGCTGCTCTGCTGGTCTTTCCATTCCGCATGGCTTGGCGCGCTCTCCGTGGCGCGCAAGGCTACCGGCGAGCGAGGGTGCGCAAGCTGATCTTTCTCGGGCTGGACGGGCTCGAACCCGAACTGGTAGAGCGGTACCTCGCCGAAGGCAAACTGCCGAACATGGCGGCACTTCGCGAGCGAGGCCGCTACAGCCGACTGCGTACGACCTACCCAGCGCTCTCGCCGGTTGCGTGGGCAACCTTTGCCACCGGCTCCAATCCCGGAAAGCACAATCTCTTCGATTTCCTCAACCGCAACCTCCACTCCTATCTTCCCGAGCTATCGTCGTCCCGCGTCCACCAGCCGTCAAGGGTATTGAGACTTGGCCGCTGGCGTCTTCCACTCAGCAAGCCAACCGTCGAAATGCGCCGCAAGAGCCGCCCTTTCTGGAAGTTGCTGGGAGATAACCTCGTCAGTTCCACGATCCTGCGAGTGCCGATCACGTTCCCGCCCGAACCATTCGAGGGTCGCCTGCTGTCGGCCATGTGCACCCCGGACCTGTTAGGCACGCAGGGAACCTTCCAGTTGTTCACGACGGCGCCAACGGAGACGGAATTTGAAGAGGCCGGCGCCTGCTACCCGCTCAAAGAGCGGGACGGCTTCTACCACGGACAGGTGCGGGGCCCGGACAACGCGATCCGGGAAGGAGCCGGGGAATTGCGCATCCCGTTTCGCATGCGACTCGAACAGGGGTCGGACGTTGGGACGCTCGAGGTCGGCGGGAAGCGCTACGAACTCGCTCCCAACGCGTACACGCCATGGATCCGGCTCAAGTTCCGCGCGGGCCTGGGCATCGCGGTATCCGGAATCGCCCAGTTCCGCCTGGCAGCTGTCGCGCCGCACGTGCGCCTGTATCTTTCTCCAATCTCGATCGATCCCGAGAAGCCCGCGCTGCCGATTTCCTACCCGTCCTTCTACGCGCCTTACTTGGCGAAGCTACTGGGTGACTATTCCACGCTCGGGCTCGCGGAGGACACCTGGGCGCTGAACGAACGCGTGATCGACGAGGATTCGTTTCTGCAACAAGCCACTCAAATCTGCGAGGAACGGGAGGCGATGTTCGATGCCGCTCTTGACCGAACGCGGAAGGGAGTGGTCGCCTGCGTCTTCGATACGCCCGACCGCGTCCAGCACATGTTCTACCGATACCTGGAACCGGACCACCCGGCTCACGCCGCCAACGGCAATTCCATCAGCCGCTATGCCAGCACTATCGAAGACCTGTATACGCGAATGGACCGCATCGTGGGCAAGGCAATGAAACACGTCGACGAACGGACCGTGCTGTTCGTGCTTTCCGACCACGGCTTCAAGTCGTTTCAGCGCGGCGTCAACCTCAATGCCTGGCTCGCCAGCGAAGGCTATCTCGCGGTCAACGAGGGTGTCCCAGACGAGGGCTACCTCAGGGGCATTGACTGGACCCGGACGCGGGCATACAGCTTCGGTCTGACCGGCATCTATCTGAACGTCGAGGGACGCGAGAGTCACGGAATTGTTGCGCGGTCCGAAGCCGACCGGCTAGCGGACGAAATCGCGGAGAAAATCACCGGACTCAGAGATGCGGAACGCGATGCGGTCGCAATCCGCCGCGGCTATCCAAGGAAAGCCGTGTACCACGGTCCCTATGTCGAAGCCGCTCCCGACATCATCGTGGGCTACAACCCCGGCTACCGCAGCTCATGGGGCCTCGCGCTCGGCAAGGTTTCCGGGCCTGTCTTCGAGGACAACACCAAGGCTTGGAGCGGAGACCATTGCATCGATCCCCCGCAGATCCCTGGCGTTGTGTTCTGTAATCGGGAGTTCGGGGCAGAGAGCCCGGGGATCGAGGACATGGCGCCCACGGCCCTGCGCCTGTTCGGTTACGAACCGCCCGGCCATATGGACGGCTCGGATCTCGAAGTGCAGGTTGGCGGGGACTAGCACGCCGCCGTACTCTGGAACTGCGGGCAACGACCCCGGACCACCGTTGCTATGATCCCCGATATGGAGTCCGCAGGGCCTCCCCAGCTTGTCATCGTGGGCCGCCAAAACGTTGGCAAGTCTACGCTCTTCAACCGGATCACAGCCTCCCGGCGGGCGATCGTCGGGGATCTGCCCGGCCTGACCAGAGACCGCATCCGCATGCCTGTCCGCTGGAAGGGAAAGGCCTTTGAAGTTACTGACACAGGTGGCATGACCTTCTTCGAGAAGGAGGAAGTGCCCGAACTGGTAGGCGAGCAAGTGCGGGCCGCGATCGAATCGGCAGACCATGTGATCTTCGTTGTCGACGGGCGGACCGAATTGACCCAAGCGGACCATGAAATGGCCGAACTGCTGCACCGGCGCGGAAACGCGGTCAGCCTCGCGGTAAACAAGTGCGACACCGCAACCCTGGATGCATTGGTCCACGAGTTTGGCGAACTCGGGTTCGGTTCGGGACACGCCATCTCGGCCGAACACGGCCGCGGCATCGAAGCTTTGCTGGCAGCAGCCACGGAAGGCTTCAGCAGAGATGAATCCGCCGAGCACGACCCGGAACTCAAGCCAATCCGGATCGCCATCCTGGGACGTCCAAACGTGGGAAAGTCAACGCTGCTGAACCGCATCACCGGAGCCGGGCACGCGATCGTATCTGCGATGCCTGGAACGACCCGCGATGCTGTGGACGCGATCGCCGAGCACAAGGGCCAGTCCTTCGTTTTCGTTGACACGGCCGGGATCCGTCGCAAAGGCAAGACTCGCGAAATGGCGGAGAAGCTCAGTGTAGTGATGGCGCAGCGACACTTGCGGATGGCTGACGTCGCACTCCTGCTGGTCGAACCCCAAGAAGGAGTGACCGCCCAGGACGCCCATATCGCGGGTTACGCCCACGAAGCAGGCAAAGCCTGCATCTTGGTAGTGAACAAGTGGGACCTCGCGACCCAGGGGGTCGGTGAGTTTCGCAAGCACGTCCGTGAAGAGCTAAAAATGCTCCCGTACGCGCCAGTTGCGTTTGTCTCCGCGCAGACCGGTTTGCACATCAGCAGCCTGTTCCCACTGATCAAGAAATCCGCTCGCGCGGCTCAGCGCCGGATACCGACAGCGGAACTCAACCGGTTCCTCAGCGAACTCGATCTGGACCGGGTCACTGTGCCCGGTCCACGCAAGCCGAAATTCACCTATGTCACTCAGGTGGGGATCAAACCCCCGACTTTCCTGTTCTTCAGCAATCTCCGAGGTCCATTCCACTTCGGCTTGGAGCGATACCTGACTAACCAACTACGGGCGCGCTTCGGTTTCGATGGTACGCCGATAGTCATCCGCTCCAAGCCGCGCCGGGAGCGCTGACACGCGCTGCGGCTCGGACCTACTTGAGGCTCCGCGCCCCCGCCATCGATCGGCTGTCGCTCCTGGCAGCGGGCTTTCCGCCTTTGTGAGCTGCGCTCCGCACCGATTTCCGCGATGCGCGGTCCTGGTCCAAGCTACAGTGCAAGTCCGAGATGCACATCGTGGTCAGCGGGAGTTCCGAATCCCCAATGCGCCTGATGACCCTCTCTGGAGTTCCCTCCAGATACACTCTCTCTCCATCTGTCAAGAGGTACACGTCTTTGCCGCGTCCATTGAGACTCAGGGCATCCGCGACCTGCCGAGGGCTCAACTGCTCGAGCCAGGGCCGTATCTTGCGCAGCGACATGCCCTTGTTGCGGAGGCTCTTGATGAGCACGACTTGCTGGACTTCAAATCCCGTGTAGAGGCGGCAATGCCCGGATTGCATCGGAGAGACCAGACCCTGCTCGTCCCACCACTGCAATTGCCTCAACGTGACACCGGTTAGCTCCGCGACTTCTCGGCTCCTATATGTAGCTGACTCGAGACTGTCCAATCGGTCGACCATTTCTATTTCATACCTTTCCCTGTGCTAGTCGCCCTTCCAATCCGGGGCTATAGCGTGTCAGTCCGATGCAAGATCCCGGAACCGGGCCGAGAACCACGAGGACGCAAGAACGCTCATCCGCCCCCCACGAAATGCACCACTTCGATCGTGTCGCCTGCGAGCAGTACGGTCTCCGACCACGCCGACCGCGAAACGATGTCGCGATTCCGCTCGACCGCGACCGCATCCTCGTCCAAACCCAGCCTTCGAATCAGGTCGCCGACTGAGATCGGAGACGCTAGCGAGCAAGGCTTGCCATTCAGTGTGACCGCGACCACTTCCGCATCGTCGCCAACTGCACTCGCGCCGCTGGGCATTCGGGCATTATACGCCCCGGCCAACGGCGTTCCCGGAGACGCAAGACAGGCGGGCTTGGGGCTGGCCCGACCCACCGTCAAGGCCGCAGGAATCTCTTGGCAGCATTCGGTGGGGAAGCGGTACAATGGAGTTTCGCGCTGGGGGCCGTTCGGGCCGCTGAGCCGGGGTAGCGCAGGTTCCTTAACGGTCAGAACTCCACTCGCCCCCGTTCAACCTGTCAGACGAGGCTTGCCGGTACACATCGACGAACCGAGAGCTCGCTCCGCGAGCGGAGGGGAAGGCGCCAGCACCAATGAGCCAAGACACGGGCGGACGGGATAACGGCAGGCCAAGACCGTGGGGGCGGACCTAGCAACCGCAGGGCACACAACCACATGGGGCTTCATAGGGTACGCAAGGGCCTGGACCTGCCGATCCAGGGGCAGCCGAAGCAGATAATCGACGAAGGTCAAGCTCCGGGGCGCGTCGCCCTTCTGGCCGAGGACTACATCGGTATGAAGCCGACGATGTTCGTTTCCGTTGGAGACTCCGTCAGGCGGGGACAGTTACTGTTCGAAGACAAGAAAGCTCCCGGGGTGCGTTTCACGTCTCCGGCAGGCGGGACAGTAACCGGGATCAACCGTGGTGACCGCAGGGCTTTGCAGTCAGTCGTGCTCCAATTGGACGCGACCGAACTGGCGGGGGGGGACGACTGCGTAGCATTTGACGCCTATTCCCGGAGGCACCCGTCCGAGCTCAGCGGTCAGCAAGTTCGCGATCTTCTTATCGAGTCCGGTCTTTGGACGGGACTGCGCGCGCGCCCTTACGGCAAAGTGCCGATGGCCGAGGCCGTGCCTTCCTCAATCTTCGTCACGGCCGCAGACAGCAACCCGCTCTCTCCGTCTGTCGACGTCGTCATGCGTGGAAACGAGGAGCACTTCGCTCGGGGAGTTGCCGCTCTGGCCAAGATCGCAGACAGCGTCCCGATCTACGTGTGCAAGGCCCAGGGAGGCGAGATTCCCGAAGTGCGTGGCACGAACATCCGCGTCGAGGAGTTCTCCGGCCCGCACCCGAGCGGAACGCCGGGCTTGCATATCCACTTGCTGGATCCGGTGGATCGAAACAAGCAGGCCTGGCATGTGGACTACCAGGACACAATCGCCATTGGCAAGATCTTCAGCAATGGCAGGCTTCCGGTCGACCGGGTGATTTCGCTAGCGGGCCCCGCAGTGCGACAGCCGAGACTCCTGCGCACACGGATCGGTGCTTCGACCGCTACATTGACCAGTCGAGAGACCCAGGACGGCGAGAATCGGGTGATCTCCGGCTCCGTGCTGTCGGGTCGCCGGGCGGAGGGGGAAGTGTTCGGCTATCTCGGCCGCTACCATTCGCAAGTCAGCGTGCTCCGCGAGGATAGCCAACGACATTTCTTGGGCTGGATGGCCCCTGGAGTGAATGTGTTCTCAGTGCTACGAGTCTTCTTGGGGAAGTGGCTGCCCGGACGGAAATACTCGTTCAGCACCACGACAAACGGATCGGTGAGGGCGATGGTGCCGGTCGGTGTCTACGAAAGGGTCATGCCGATGGATATCCTGCCCGCGCCGCTGCTCCGCTCATTGCTGATCGCCAATCCGGAACGCGCCGAGGAACTCGGGGCGCTGGAGTTGATTGAGGAGGACCTGGCCCTTTGCTCCTTCGTCTCCCCGGAAAAGGCCGAGTTTGGCAGGTTGCTGCGCGACGTGCTCACAACGCTTGAAAAGGAAGGCTAGCCGCTCCGTTCGTTCGTCCGGAAAGCTCTGACCATCATGCGCGCAATCCTCGACTCCTTGGAGACACACTTCAAGCCGGGTGGTCGACTCGAGCGTCTCTACCCGCTCTACGAGGCAGCCGACACCTTTCTTTACACGCCAGGCTCGACGACGCGCGGTGCGTCACACGTTCGCGACGGCATCGACGTGAAGCGGATGATGGTCACCGTGGTGCTCGCGCTGCTGCCCTGCGTGGCGATGGCGATCTACAACACCGGGTATCAAGCCAATCTGGCGATTTCGCAAGGAGCCCAGCCCCTGGCGACGTGGCAGACCGCCGCTCTCGGCTACCTGGGCTTTGACTCGTTCGATCCGTCCGACATTCTGGGATGCTTGATCCACGGGGCCCTGTACTACTTCCCGGTCTTGATTGTCACGTTCGCGATCGGCGGCAACTGCGAAGCGCTGTTCTCGGTGGTCCGCAGGCACGAGATCAACGAAGGCTTCCTGGTGACGGGCATGCTCTTCCCCCTGGTCCTGCCACCTACGATCCCGCTTTGGCAGGTCGCCCTCGGAATCGCATTCGGCGTCATCGTGGGAAAAGAGATCTTCGGCGGCACTGGAATGAACGTGTTCAATCCGGCGCTGATGTCGCGGGCATTCCTGTTCTTCGCCTACCCCGTGCAGATATCCGGTAACCAAGTCTGGATCGCCGCCGACACAACTATTGACGGCAGCAGCGGCGCGACTTGGCTCGCTGAAGCAGCGGTGACCGGACCCGAGGCGCTGGCCGGCGGCAGCGTAAGCTGGATGCAGGCATTCCTTGGCTTGATCCCGGGCTCAATGGGCGAGACGTCCACTCTTGCTTGCCTCATCGGCGCCATGGTCTTGATCGGGACGGGAATCGGCTCGTGGAGGATCATGGCGGCAGGGATCGTGGGTTCGTTCGCAATGGTGCAGCTCCTGAATGCGGTCGGCTCGACCAGCAACCCCCTGATGAACGTCGGCTTCGAGTGGCACGTGGTGCTCGGGGGCTGGGCATTCGGGCTGGTGTTCATGGCAACCGACCCTGTGTCGGCAGCTCACACCAACAAGGGCCGTTACATCTACGGCTTTCTGATCGGTGTGCTGGCGATCCTGATCCGCGTGATCAACCCTGCATTTCCAGAGGGCATGATGCTGGCGATCCTGTTCATGAACATGTTCGCCTCGTTGATCGACCACTTCGTGATCCAGGCCAATGTCAAGCGGAGAAAGGCACGCTATGCGGCATAACGCCCTGTACACGATCCTATTCTCGGGAGCGGTCTGCGTTGTCTGCGCGGTGCTCGTTTCGTCGGCCGCCGTGTCACTCAAGCAGGACCAGCTCCGCAACGCGGCCTTGGACAAGCAGCGTAACGTGCTGTTCGCCGCAGGCCTCGCCGATCCGACCGAGAGGCTGGATTCCGAGCAGGTCGAGGGCATGTTCGAGAACATCAGGCCTGTGGTGATCGATCTCGAAACGGGCCGCGAGACAGACATCGATCCAACGTCATTTGACCAGGCCAAGGCTGCAAGGAATCCGGACACGAGCCGGGCAGCGCCCGAAAACCGCGCCTCGGTCCAACGCGTCCCGAACCAAGCCCTGGTTTACGAGGTACTGGAGGACGACAAGCCTTCCATGGTGGTCGTGCCCATCGAGGGCTATGGCCTGTGGTCGACGCTCTACGGCTTTCTGGCGATCGGTAATGACGGCAACACCGTCCGCGGCATCACGTACTACCAGCACCTCGAGACCCCAGGGCTGGGGGGAGAGGTTGACAATCCCAACTGGAAGGCAGCCTGGCCCGGACGGAGAATCTACGACGAGTCCGGCGCTCCGGCAGTCCGCGTGATCAAGGGCACGGCGCCTCCGGCCGCCCAAGCCCCCTACGAAGTCGACGGCCTGACGGGAGCGACGATCACGAGCAACGGCGTGACGGCGATGCTCGACTTCTGGCTCGGAGAGAACGGATTCCGGAACTACCTGCAAGGGTTCAAGGAGGGGCAGGACCGATGACCGAGAGCTACAAGAAGACGCTGCTCGACCCGCTGTTCGAAAGCAATCCGATCGCCCTGCAGGTCCTGGGCATCTGCTCGGCCTTGGCGGTGACGTCGAAGATGGAGACGGCTCTGGTCATGTGCGTCGCCGTGATCTGCGTGCTGGCGCTGTCGAACGTTTCGATCAGCCTGCTCCGCAACTTCATTCCGGGCAACGTCCGGATCATCGTCCAGCTGACGATCATCGCCTCGCTGGTGATCATGACGGACCAGGTGCTCAAAGCGTACGTCTACGAGATCAGCAAGCAGCTCTCCGTCTTTGTCGGGCTCATCATCACGAACTGCATCATCATGGGCCGCGCCGAGGCATACGCCATGCAGAACGGTCCGTTCGACAGCCTGCTCGACGGACTGGGAAACGGACTCGGATACAGCACGATACTGATGGCCACAGCATTCTTTCGGGAGCTGCTCGCCCAGGGCACGGTTTTCGGAGTGGTCCTGCTGCCAAAGGTCAGCGACGGCGGATGGTACAACCCCAACGGCATCTTGGGCATCCCCGCGGGGGCCTTCTTCCTGATCGGCTTCTTCATCTGGGCATTGAGGGTCTGGAAGACGGATCAAATCGAGGCGGAGGGCTAGGACCATGGAACACTACCTGAACCTCGCGATCAAGGCGATCTTCGTCGAGAATCTGGCGCTGGCGTTCTTTCTGGGCATGTGCTCGTTCCTGGCGTGCTCGAAGAAAGTCAATACCGCACTGGGGCTGGGCGCGGCCGTGATCTTCGTCCAGTCGGTCACGGTCCCGATCAACAACCTGATCTACAACTACCTGCTAACCGAGGGCGCGCTGGCATGGGTTTCCCCTGAGCTGGCAGGGTATGACCTTTCGTTCCTGGGATTCCTATGCTATATCGGGACGATCGCCGCGATGGTCCAGATCGTAGAGATGACGCTGGACCGGTTCTTCCCTGCCCTGTACGCCGCACTGGGCGTGTTCCTCCCGCTGATCGCGGTGAACTGCGCGATCCTCGGCGGCTCGCTGTTCATGGTGGAACGGACTTACACTCTCGGCGAGAGCGCGGTCTTCGGCCTGGGCTCGGGCATTGGATGGGCGATGGCCATCGTCGCCCTGGCCTCGATTCGCGAGCGCCTGCAGTACAGCAACATCCCGATGAGCCTGCGGGGTCTCGGAATGACCTTCGTCCTGTCCGGCCTGATGGCGATCGGATTCATGGCTTTCGGCGGGATTCAGCTATAGGCATCCACGACAGGAATCGAACCAGGATGATCACTGTTCTGCTAGGCGTAGGGATGTTCACCGGCGTCATCGTGTCGCTGGTCGCCATCCTGATGGTGGCCAAGAACAAGCTTGTTGCCAGCGGCAGCGTCAAGATCGGCATCAACGGCGATCCCGAGAACACGCTGACGGTGAACTCGGGCGGGACGTTGCTTAGCACGCTGGCGGAAGAGAAGATCTTCATCGCCTCCGCCTGTGGCGGCAAGGGCAGTTGCGGCGTGTGCACGGTAACGGTGTGCGACGGAGGTGGCGCCATGCTGCCCACCGAGGCCAGCCACATCACGCGCGGGGAGGCTCGCGAAGGCGTCCGCCTGTCGTGCCAGGTCAAGGTCAAGCAGGACATGGAGATCCGGGTTCCGGCCGAGGTCTTTTCCGTGCGCCGATGGAACTGCAAGGTGCGCTCCAACGACAACGTGGCGACGTTCATCAAGGAACTGGTACTGGAACTCCCCATGGGAGAGTCCGTCCCCTTCCGAGCGGGCGGCTACATCCAGATCAGCTGCCCTCCGCACACCGTCCACTACAAGGACTTTGACGTCCCTGAGGAGTATCGCCCAGACTGGGACAGGTTCAATTTGTGGCGCTATGTGTCGACGGTCGAGGCCCCGGTGGAGCGTGCGTATTCGATGGCGAACTACCCGGAGGAACTCGGCGTCATCATGCTCAACGTGCGCGTCGCGTCCCCGCCTCCGCGCGCCCCGGAAGGGACGCCTCCGGGAATCATGTCGTCTTACATCTTCAACCTCAAGCCGGGCGACGATGTCGAAATCGCGGGGCCGTTCGGGGAGTTCTTCGCCAGAGAGACGGACACGGAAATGGTGTTCATCGGGGGCGGCGCCGGCATGGCGCCGATGCGGTCGCACATCTTTGACCAGTTCCGCAGGATCAGCACCAAGCGCAAGGTAACGTTCTGGTACGGCGCTCGCAGCCTGCGGGAAGCGTTCTACCTCGATGACTTCGAGATGATCCAGCGCGAGAACCCGAATTTCACGTGGCACCTCGCACTGTCGGACCCACTCGAGGAAGACAACTGGACTGGCTATACGGGTTTCATCCATCAGGTGCTCTACGACAACTACCTGAAGGACCATCCCGCGCCCGAGGACTGCGAATACTACATCTGCGGTCCGCCGCCGATGATGACGGCCTGCTTCGGCATGCTGGACAGTCTCGGGGTGGAGCCAGAGAACATCATGTTCGACGACTTCGGTGGCTAGCGCTACGCTGCGATCTCGCCCCTTCGCGCTCACCGGGAGCGCCCTCGCCTTCGTGCTCGCGTGCGGCGATCCCGAGCAGCCGCAGCCCACTGCGTTGAAGCTGGAAGGCCCCACGATGGGAACCTTCTATGCCGTGACGGTTCCCGGTGCCGGCAAGCGCGACGAGCCCGCCGTCAATGCCGCCGTGCGCGACGAACTTGAGCGAGTGGACGCGCTGATGTCCACATACCGCGAGGATTCCGAGCTCGCGCGCTTCAACCGCCACGAATCACCCGATCCGTTCTCGCTCTCGGAAGAGACGTTCAGGGTGATCTCGGTCGCGCAGGCCGTTAGCGAGTCGACAGCGGGAGCATTCGACATCACGGTGGGCCCCCTGGTCGACGCATGGGGCTTCGGGCCGAGCGGTGCGACTGACCCGCCCTCGGACGCCATCCTGGACCGGCTCCGCCGCAACACGGGCTGGCGCAAGTTAACCCTCAACGAGAGCGAGCGGAGCGCGAGCAAACAGGATCCAAAGTTGCGGTGTGATCTTTCGGCAATCGCCAAGGGATTCGCCGTCGACCTCGTCGCCACCGCATTGGAGTCGCTGGGGTTTGCCGACTTCCTTGTCGAGGTCGGCGGAGAGATTCGAGCCGGCGGAACCAACCCCGAGTCCGCGCCCTGGAGGATCGGAATCGAGCGACCTGACGAGTTCGGGCGGCTGGCGCAACGCATCCTGCACGTAAGCCGCACCGGCGTCGCAACGTCCGGGGACTACCGCAACTTCCGCGAAGTGGAAGGCAGGCAATTCGCTCACGTGGTCGACCCACGCAACGGGCGGCCGGCGACAAGTCGCGTCGCGTCCGCGACGGTGCTGGATCCCAGCGCGATGCGGGCAGACGCACTTGCGACAGCGATGCTTGTCTTGGGAGAAGTTGAAGGCCTCGCCCTGGCGGAACGCGAGGAGTTGGCCGTTTACCTGATCGTCCGCGACGGGGACGGCCGGTTTAGAGAAGTGTCTTCCAGCAGCTTCCGTGCAAGAATGAATCACGGATCACAATGATGATCGTCTTGCTTGCAGTTGCATTCTTCGCAATCGCGATGGCAATCATGGCCATCGGGCTGGTTTCCAAGAACCGCTGCTTGCGCGGTTCCTGCGGAGGGCCGGAAGTCAGGGACGCCCAGGGCGAGTCGCTTCGCTGCGGCGCATGTCCGAAGCGTGAAGACGACGGCGAGGACTACACGACGCTTCCACCCGTAACCAAGACCACAGAACCTGTCACATAGTCGGACAGCGGTGACGCGAGGAACAGCACCGGCCCCGCAGCGTCTTCCGGCGTGCCATACCGCAGCAACGGAATGTGGGCGATCGCTGCGTCCCGCTGGCTCTGCGGGATCCCGAGGGCAATGCCCGTCGAGGTCTTGTCGCCTTTTTCCTTGGCTTGGGTGAGCCGCGACTCGATGAAGCCGTAGGCCACGGCGTTGCAGCAAATGTTGAACCGGCCCCATTCCTTGGCGATCGTCTTGGTCATTCCGACGATCCCCATCTTGCCGGCAGCGTAGTTGATCTGGCCAGCATTGCCGGCAACGCCCGACGTCGAACTGACGTTGATGATCTTGCGGCAAGGAGGCGTCCGTCCCGCCACGATCTCGGCCTTGGCCGATTCCCGCAGGAAAGTCGACGCAGCACGGACCATGCGAAACGGCGCCTTCAGGTGAACATCGAGCATCGCGTCGAACTGCTCGTCCCCCATCTTGTGGATGACACCGTCCCACGTGTAGCCGGCATTGTTAACGATCACATCAACGGAACCGAACGAGTCCAGCGCAGCCTGCACGATCTTGGGAGGTAGATCAGCGTCCGTCACGCTTCCGACACACGTGGTGACCTCGCCTCCTGCGGCACGGATTTCGGCAGCGGTTTCTTCGGCGGGATCGACGTCAAGGTCGTTCACGACGACGCGGGCGCCGTGTTGTGCGAAGAGCTTGGCAACCGCCTTGCCGATGCTGCGGCCCGAACCGGTAACGATAGCGGTCCTGCCTTCAAGCAATCTCATACTCTAGCCATCATAGAGCGTTCGGAGGCCGGAACAAGAGCCCGGGCCGGCGCGTCCCACCGTGCCGTCGGCCATCCCGCAACCAAGTGTTCGCAAACCCTGTGAGGCGGAGCCCGGGCCGCGAAATACCGTTCCGCTGCGAGCAACCCCGCATTGCGGACGTGAAACCGGTGCTCTCACGACCGGGCTGCAAGCAACAAGTCGCACGTTGGATTGAACCAGGCACGCCGCAGCCCCTGAAAGGCGCCGTGGCGTGCCCGGCGCCGCTTCGGGTGCGTCTGGTCGTTGAGGCTCGGGCAACCACCCGGACGGCATGCTGCCTGAAGCAGCCACCCGCCTCCGGGCCTATTGGCCTCGGCGCTCCTTGTCGTATGGGGCGCCCGTGCCGGACGATCCGAGGAAGAACTTCTGCCCGTCCTCAAACGTCACATCGCGGCCGTTGGCCCTGTTCGACCGATCCTTCGCCTGGTAGCCGTCAACGACCACTACTTGGCCGATCTTGATCGTGTCGCGCTTGAGGCCGCGTCGCAGCAGGCTGTTCGGCGTGCCGCCCTCGACCATCCAGACCTCCTTCTCGCCGTCGTCCTTGGTGACCTCGATGTGGATCCAAGTGTGGGGGTTGACCCACTCAACTCGAACCACGGGGCCCTTCAGGACCAGTGGCCGGTTGGGGTCGAACTCGGCGCCGAACGCGTGGTGCGCATATAGCGGCAGGGCAGCAGCCAATAGCAAGGCAGCCGTCACAAGCATCGCGGCCGCGATCTGGAATCGATTGAAAATCACTTCTCTCAGCATGGGTAATGATCCTCGCAGTGTGATGGGTTCGACTTAGTCGTCGGTCTTGCCAAGCGCCTCGGCCTCCAACAACCGTGCGCCTCGCAGGATGCCTCCGAACGAATAGTTGGCTTCGTGGCAAGCGTATTCATAGACCCGGCTCTCGGTCCTCGGCCAAACGTACTCCCCGCTCCACGGAGCCGTCCAAACGGTCGGATCCTCGACGGTAAAACCGTACACCAGCGATCCGTCCTCAAGGTACCTGAAGCGCTCTACGACATGCAGGTTGCGTGATGCACCGCCCAGCGCCGGGCGGTCACTGAAATTGGTCGTGTCGATGACCAGTGTGTCGCCTTCCCAGTGCCCGACTGAATCCCCTAGCCAATACCGGAGCTCGGGTGGGGCATGCTCGTCATTCATGCGAATGACCCGGGCATCATGGACCATCTCGACCAGAATCATCACATGGTCCTCAGTCTGCACGATTCGCTTCAGGTTGTTGTAAAGCACCGGAAGCATGGGAGGCCCTCCGGTGGATCCAAAACCCAGCAGGCACCGTTCGGCAAGGGGTCTCAATTCCGGATCATCGTAGGGGCCCACTTCCAGCCCTTCCTCCACCCACCAGGCGACTCCGGTGTTCTTGCGGAAGAGCTTGGCTCTGGCCGCAGCCCGCTGCGCGACTTCCGGCAGCCTCGGTGGCTGACGTCCGTTCGGAGGATCAGTGATGATCGACGTGCGCCACTGGCCGTTGATCTTGAACGCCCCGCTGCCTTTATCGATCCAGAAGGAGTTATACCCTCCGACGTTTCCAGCCGCGCCAGGCGATCCGTCCCCGCCCTCCGGAGGCGCTTCTCGATCGGGGTCCGACGGCGCGTTTTTCTTGGCCATATTCTCGGCTTCCCTGCGGGCGATGGCGGCAGCCTCCTCGTCGGTCAGCGTCAGCTTGTCGCCGTATCTCGCGGGGCGCTGCAAGGGCGTCAGGGTCGCGATGTCGTAGGTTCCAGAAAAATCCGGCTTTCCATCGGCCGTGCGCGGGATCTCCGCGCTCGCCTGGGGTAGCGCAGCGATCAGGAGAACGGCGAAAACGATCAATACTCGTTTCAACATGACAGGTGCTCCTCCGTACTTCAGATACTGTGTCCGCAAACACGTTCCCAACATTCCACGCCTTCGCGCTCCACGAGTGCGGACATCCTTGAAGCGGACTTGACTGGCACGGTCTGCGGTTGGAATCTCAAGGCGTTTCGATCACCTCTCCAGTGGACGGCGACGATATTCACCGTAGATCAATTCCTCTACGAATTCCACACACTTGAAGTCCATCAGGCGCGCGTCCTCTTCCATGCGCCGATAGAGGGGCATGGAAATCTTCCACGGGCGCGTGAAGACCACGGGATCCTCGATCTCGGCTTCGTACTGGATGTGGTTCGGCGACCTGAGTGTGTACCGTTCCACGACCTTCAGCTGGTTGCTGTGATGGGTCCCGGAACGGTCAAACCAGGTCTGGTCATTGAAACCCGTGACTTCGATGACCAGCGTGTCGCCTTCCCAGCGCCCGACTGACTGGCCCATCCACGAATCGGTTTCGGCAGGCCCCACGTCTTTGAAGTAGACGTCGCGCACCGCTCCCGCGAATTCGTAGGCAAAAAACGTCGAGTTCTCGTTCTGGAAGATCTGGAACGGAAACGGCATATACACCGCGCGTGGAATGCCAGGCAGGTAACACTTGATTTCCGGATCCCGTTCAATCCAGTGAGCGCGGTTCTCTTCCCTCAGTTTCAGCGCATCAGGCTTGTAAGGGATCTTGCCTCCCTCAACCACGCCCATCCCGCCAGGCACTGCGCCAACGGCCCCCAAAGCCAGCACTGGCACGGCCGGCAGGGGCCCGTGCGGGCCCTGCCGAAGCATCATCGAGGACTTGGCCATGTGGCGTTCAATGTCGTAGTGGGCAGAGCCCAGAGCCTGCCAGATGCCGTTGAGGTCGGGCTTACCGTCTGCAAGCCGGGGCAGGGCAACTCCGGCGGACTGCGCGAAGGATGGCAGAACCGACAAGCCGAGAGTCAATACGAGTGCAACGAGCCGAATCACGACAGAAAATACAATACCACGGAAACTGCTTCGCACCCTTTCGAGGCTGCTTGTCCAAATGCTGGCTGCTCGCTTTCGACCGTGGCTTGCATGAGACGGACAGAGACCGCTCGGATCAGTCGACGGTAGCGTCCGCTTTGTTCGTATTCGCAAGCGATTTCCCGCTCCTCGGTTGACCAGGGGGTCGGGGACCGAGGCCGCAAGGCAGTTCCACGAGCGGTGCAGCGGAGGCATGCATCGTGCATCCGCGCGAACAATTGCAAACCCGGTTCGACTCGGTACTTGCCTAACCGGAGTACCGCTGCCCTCCACGGTTGAGTCTCTACCTCAGAGCTACCTGCTCGCCTGCCAGTGCCGGCAAGCGCCGTGCGACCGCCACCTGGACCGATTGGGCCGTTCTCGCCACGCCCGCCGCTTGAGGGCGGTCGACCCGATTCGATACGCTTAGGGTTCCGTATGGTCAAGACCGAGCGCGAGTACGCTGCCGACATCGTCCAGGTCGGCAAGCTGGTTTTTGACAAAGGCTGGGTCGCTGCCAATGACGGAAACATTTCGATCCGCCTGGACGACGAACGGATCATGTGCACGCCGACAGGCGTGTCCAAGGGCATGATGCGACCCGACGATATCATCATCGTCGACTACGCCGGCGACAAGATCTCCGGGCGTCTGGAGCGCACTTCAGAGATCCTGATGCACCTCAAGATCTACGAATTGCGCGAGGATGTCAATTCTGTCGTACACGCCCATCCACCCGTCGCCACCGGCTTCGCGGCCGCCGGCCTCGCACTCGACACGGCACTCCTGCCAGAGGTCGTCATTGGCCTCGGATGCGTCCCCCTCGCAGACTATGGTCTGCCCGGCACAGATGCCCTGACCGAGCCGATGCTGCCCCTCATCCCGCGCTACGACGCACTGCTGCTGGGCAACCATGGCGCCGTCAGCTACGGCAACGACGTCATGCAGGCATACTTTCGCATGGAGACTGTCGAACACTTCGCCCGCATCAATTTCGTCGCCGAGATGCTGGGGGGGGCTCGCGCGCTGCCGCGGGTCGAGGTCGATAAACTATTCGAGTCGCGTGGCCGCTACGGCGTGGCGTCCCGAGCGACCCAGCAGCCCGGCTGCCCCGTGTCTGCAGAAGATGCTCCTGCCGCGACACAGGCCGACCGGATGGGCGACAATGGTTTTTACGTAACCCGCGACGAGCTGATCCAGTTGCTGGAAGAGGCGATCCGGGTTTGGAGAGGATGAGTGATTCATGGGTGAGGCCCTCGGATTAATCGAAACGCGCGGGTTCGTCTCGCTGGTGGAGTCCGCCGACGCCGCCGTCAAGGCTGCCAACGTCACGCTGGTCGGCTGGGAAAAGATCGGTTCTGGCTACGTGACCGTCTTGATGCGGGGCGATGTTGCGGCCGTCAAAGCGGCAACTGACGCCGGCGCTGCCGCGGCCCGGCGGGTCGGCGAGCTGATTTCGGTCCACGTGATTCCGCGGCCGCACTCCAATTTGGATCAGATCTTCTCCATCTCGCCTTCCGAGTAGGGCGGGACGGGCGAAGAATCCCTCGCGGGTGGCCGGCGCAGTATGACTCTGGCGAGAGTAGTAGGCAATGTAGTCGCAACCCGCAAGGACCCCCGCCTGGAAGGTAAGAAGCTGCTCGTGTTGCAGCAGGTCGCCCCCGACGGCCAACTCCGAGATCACTATTTTGTGGCTCTCGACACGGTCGGCGCGGGTGCGCGCGAACGCGTGATCTGTGTTGCGGGCAGTTCAGCGCGCATGGCGTCTGGCATGAAGGACACCCCGGTGGACACGGCCATCGTGGGTATCGTGGACGACATCAACCTGCTTCCGGAAGACCGCTGATGAGACTGGCTCGAGTCCTGGGAAGCGTTTGCGCAACCGTCAAGGATCCGCAGTTGGACGGGCTGAAGTTGCTGCTCATCCAGCCCCTGGATGCTGACCTCGCCGACATCGGCACTCCCATCGTTGCGCTCGATTCGGTCGGCGCGGGAGCGGGGGAAACGGTCTACTGGTCGGGCCGGCGCGAGGCGTGCTTCGCCTTCGACCCGCCGGTGGCTTCCGATGCCAGCGTGACGGGCATAGTCGATTCTCTCGCCGGTGAGCAGACATGATTTTTGGCAGAGTGGTGGGAGATGTCGTCGCGACTCGGAAGCACCCGTCGCACGAAGACATCAAGCTTCTCTCGGTGCAGCCGCTGGATCGCCGAGGAAAGGGACGCGGAGCGCCGCTTGTCGCAGTGGACGTGCTCGACGCCGGCGCAGGCGACATGGTCTTGCTCACACTGGACGGATGGGCGGCCATGACAGCCGTCGGAAGGGTCCCGTCCCCGATCGACTCGGCGGTCATAGCTGTGATCGACTCGGTCGAATGGGACGAGCCGGAAGCCCGCGACTGATTCGCTTCCCTGTCACCAGCCCTTCAATGCCCGTCCGGCGTGCCTGGGAACCAATTGGCCATTTGCGCCGAGAACCTGATCCCAGGCTGGGAAGGCTCAAGTAGGTTCCCTCACGCACCTCGCAGACAGGAAGGATCTCGACCCATCGATTGCGCGGCCGATCACAATCCCGTCAGACCTGGCTGCTGGGCTTCCTCATGCTCCGACCATTCCGAGCAAATAGGCTGCGGCCAGCGCTCCGTAGATTCCCAGGATGTACCCGGCCACACCCATTAGGAGGCCGACTGGCGCCAGGGCCGGATGGTAGATCCCAGCCACGACCGGTGCCGAGGCAGCGCCGCCCACGTTCGCCATGCTGCCCGTCGCCACAAAGAACAGGGGAGCGCGAATCAGGCGCGCCACCCCGAGAAGGATTCCGGCGTGGATGACGATCCAGAGGAGCCCAACTGCCATGAACATCGGCGTGTCCAGCACCGCCGCGATATCAGCCTTGGCTCCTATGGCGCTGACCAGCAGATAAAGAGCTCCGAATCCAACTGTCGAAGCGCCCTGCCTCTCCAGATTCCGAACGGGGGTCAGGGAGAGCGCCAAGCCCACGGTGACTACCAGGAGAACCGCCCACGTGGTGTGGGTGATGATCTTGGGATCGCCCAGCTCAGGGATCATTCCGCCAGCCCATGTGGCTAGCACGGCTCCGCCGAACCCCAGCCCAATGATCATCATCAGGTGAGGCAGATCGACCGGCTGGCGTTGTCCTTCGATCTCTTCCAGATGGTGTCCGGCGGCCCTAAGGGCATCACGGTCGGCGTCGTTCCAGGTGTCGAATCGAGTCTGCCAGGCACTCAGGAACAGCAAGACACCCATCCAGCCATAGCCCACCACCGTGTCGACGACTATGACGGGCCCCATGAGAGCATCGGGAGTCCCAACGCTCTCGGCCATGGCAACCATGTTGGCCGTCCCGCCGATCCAACTGCCCGCCAGCGCGGCAAATCCCTTCCAGGCATCCGGTGGCAGCCAGGCGCCAAACGCCAACAGCGCCACTGGCCCACCCAGGACAATTCCGGCTGTGCCCGCGAGCATCATGATCAGCGCCATGCGCCCGAGCCTGAGAATTGCCCTCAGGTCGATTGAGATCATGAGCAGGAGCAGCGCTACAGGGAGCAGGTAGGTTCGCATCCACTCGTAGGCGGGAGAATCTATCGGGGTGATCCCCGCAGTGGTTGAAAGCGTCGGAATGAAGTAGGCCAGGATGATGGGGGGCACGACACGAAAGAAGCTCCGCAGCCGGCGTCGGCGACTGGCCCAGAAGACCAATCCCAATACCATCGCCAGGTAACCGAACACTCCGACCGGGTCGTTCAGGAAAGCCGCCGTCGAATCGTTCATGAATTCTTCGATGGTCCTCTCCGACAAGAGTGCGTACGCCGGGAATCCGGCCCCAAGGGCGCCAGGCACGGACCTCGATGCAGCGGCGCCATACGAGCCGAGTCACAATGTAGCAACGCCACCCCGATCTTACGTGATGGCTGTGGCTAGAGCCAGCCGACTTGCGGCTGGCTCCCGGACACGATACGCATCAGTGATCCTGCAGGGCACGGCAACCGCGATGGCGATCAGCGCCACCGATCGCCGGCAGCTCTTGGAGTTTCCGCTGGACTCCCGCGAGATGCGCACTTGACCCGCCGATATCAGCCCTGACTGAGCGCGCCCCATGTACCTGAGCCGGCCACGAGGATTCTCTTCAGAGCAATAGCCGCTGGCGCTCTTCCCCGATCAAGAGTCATTTTTCGAGCGAGGCGACCGGGTGTCAGCTCGGCGGTCGACTGATACCATTGCAACTGATGCGGCGCATGAGCCGTCGTTGGTTGTTGGCCGCGACGACATCGGCGGCTGGACTTTCGGCGGCAAGCAGGGGTAGCCGGACCAACTCGCCTCGGGAAGAGTTTCGCGACGGGCTGACTGAGCGGCAGGTCTACCGCATTACCGACCTTTCTGTACTGCACCACCTGCCCGATTCCCATCACCGGTTCATCGCGCGAAACAACTCGTTCTTGCTGCTCGCGGCCGAGCACGGGGGAGTGCGCCAAATCCACCGTTTGGACCTGAAACGGGAGCGTCTCACACAACTCACCGAGGGCTCTGGCCTCCATCCGTACGCTGCCCGATTGCGGGGAAACGATCGTGGGTTCTTCTTCATGCAGGAAAACCGGCTGATTCACGCGGACCTCAACGGGAGCAAGCGCGTCACGCTCTACGAATGCCCGGCGGGCTGGGTCCTGACCGGAGAAATGGACATCTCGGGGGGCGAACGCTACGCCGCAGTTGTTGAGATGCGGGAGGAGCATGTCGAGCCCGACCCCGGACGGCAATTCGAGCGCGAGCCTCTATGCCGCGTGAGCGTCGTCGAACTGCCGCGCCAAGGTCGTGGACGCCACCATGTCGTCGCCGAAGAGCGCCGGTGGCTCTCGACTCCCCTTTTCAGGCCCTGGCGGTCACAACTGCTCTACGTTCGGGAGGGCCCCTGGCAACGGGTCCAGCGGCGGTTCCATCTCGTGAACCTGGATGGCACCGGTCGATCGAGCGTGCGACCAGCCAAGGGCAAGGAGAAACTGGGCTACGCCTACTGGGCGCCGGACGGGTCCGTATTGCGGTACGTGTATTTCCCCGATGGCGCCCGCTGGGCCGCCGCCGTCAGGAATTTCCAGCCAGAGACTCGTGCGGAGACGATAGAAGCACCGTGCTCCGCGTTTGGGTGGGTGCGGGAGAATGCGGACGGTTCGGCCATGGTCGGTGCAAGCATGCGGCCGTCAGGGCCGAACATCTACGTGCTGTTCCCGAGGATGCAACGAGAGATCACGCTCGCCGAACACCGCAGCAGCCTCAAGCCATACCCTCTTGCGGGATCCGAGCGAATGGATCCGTTCGCGGCTGCACCCGCGCTTGGGTTGTCGGCAGACAGCTCGTGGCTCTATTTCGGGACGGACCGGGAGGGCGTGCCGGCTGTCTACGCCATGCCCATCGACGACCTCGTCGAAGGTACGGCGAGCTAGGCCGCACTTCGCCAGTCGGCGAGGATTCGTGCCGGGCTCGGAGAATTGCGGGCAATGACCGCGGATTTCCCTGCCCACCAGCCGTTCAAAGACCGGTAAGGCCCTGGAGGCATCGCCGGCAATCGTCCTTGACATACGGTCCCGCCGCAGATAGGTTGGAATCTCGGGCCTTGGCCGACCTGTCTTCACTATTTCGAGACCGCGAGATCCTGCTAACGGGCGCCAATGGGTTCCTCGGCAAGGTCGTTCTCGCGATGCTCTTGGACCGCTTCCCGCACGTGCGGCGCGTCCATGTTCTCGTCAGGGCGCGGCCCGACTTGCCCAGTAACGCGAGGTTCGTTCGCGACGTCCTGGATTCGCCTCCCCTGCGCCCCCTTCTCGAACGCTTCGGTCGGGACGGGATCGCAAGCCGGGTGAACGTCCTTTCCGGAGACGCGTCCTCACCCCTGGCCGGACTCGAGCCCTCACAGCTGCGCGAACTCTCCAGCCATGTGGGCCTTGTGCTGAATTGCGCCGGGCTAGTCGACTTCTTCGCTCCGGTCGACCTGTCCCTTCGGGCCAACGTCGACTCGGTCGAGCGACTGCTTGAGCTGTGCGCCGAGATCGATGCGAAGCTGCTTCATGTCTCGACCTGCTACGTCGCAGGCGAAGCCGACGGCCTGATCGAGGAAACCGAGCCGATTCGGGGATTCTACCCGCGACGGAAGGGGCAGGGTGACACCAGGTTCTCGGCGGCCGGTGAACTTGCCGATTGCCGCGAGACCGCAACCGAACTCTCCCGGAGCTTGGAGGGAACGGCTCGAACCGAGGCGCTGACCGAGTTGGGCCGTGTGCGTGCAGCCCGCTGGGGATGGGTCAACACCTACACCTACACCAAGAGCATTGGAGAGCAAGTGCTTGATCTGCAGGATGAGGTCGAATTCGCGATCGTCCGCCCCGCAATCGTGGAGAGCGCTCTGCGATACCCCTTCCCGGGCTGGATCGAGGGCGGGCGCACAGCCGCGCCACTGGTGCTGATGGCACTGGGCGGGCTGCTCGACTGGCCGGCCCGCCCCGACATTTCCTTGGAGATCGTGCCGGTCGACCTCGTGGCCGCCGCCACTCTGGTTGTCGCCGGCGAATTGCTAGCCGGCAAGGCGCGACCGGTCTACCACTTGGCGGGAACAGACGTGAACCCTTACCCGCTCGAGGATCTGATCCAACTTCTGTGCACGGAAGCACGCGGCAACGGCTCCGGTCGCGCGAGCGTCCCGATCTGGCTGGACCCCTGGCCCAGGGTGCAGCTTATGAGCAGCGTCCGCGCCGAACAGCGACGCCGCTCCCGGCGTGAGCGGATCCAGCGCGTTCGAGGTCTGATGGAGGGCCTGGGACGGCGCAATCTGGCCGCTAGGCTACGGGTTGTCGAACTGCAGATGAGTTTCCACGAGGAAACCTTCCGCCAGTACCTGCCCTTCATCCAGGACAATCGCTACATCTTCGAGGCCGGGAACATCCGCGAGGCCTTCGCTGGACTGTCAACGGAGGAGAAGCGCGCCCTGCCCTGGGATCCCGAGGCGATCGCCTGGCCAGCGTACTGGCGCGACTGCCAGATCCCCGGTATCCGGAAGTGGGTGCAGCCGGAAGCCGTGCGAGAATGGACGTTTCAACTCTAAGCGCGACAGTAGCTAGTGAGCGATCCCAATGAACAGGCAGGATCGACCCGTTGATCTGCGGAGTGACACGGTAACGCTCCCGACGCCGGCCATGCGCCGCGCCATGAGCGAAGCCGAAGTCGGCGACGACGTCTTCGGTGAAGATCCGACAGTCAATGCCCTCGAGGCGAGAGCCGCTGAGATATCCGGCAAGGAGGCCGCGCTCTACGTCCCGTCCGGAACGATGGGCAACCAGATCGCGATCGCTGTCCACACCTCGCCCGGCCAAGAGGTCGTGTGCGAGGAGCACTCCCACATCATGCTGTACGAGATGGGGACGATCGCGCGCTTTTCAGGGTGCTTGACACGCCCGATTCCGACGGATGACGGGCGTCTCACCTGGGAACGCATCCGCGGAAACATCCGCGGCCCCTCGGACCACTACGGCGGAACCGGATTGATCGAGGTGGAAAACACCCACAACTACGCTGGCGGCCGCGTCTATGCGCTGGACACGCTTTGCGAAATCAAGACGAATGCCAGCGACGCCGGCATTCCGGTACACATGGACGGTGCCCGGGTGTTCCACGCCGCGGCCGCGCTCGACATCCCGCTACGGTCAATCGCTGATACGGCGGAATCGCTGACCTTTTGTCTATCAAAGGGATTGGGAGCACCTGTGGGCTCGCTATTGACCGGCAGCCGGTCCTTTATCGCCGAATCCCGGCGGGTGCGCAAAGCACTGGGAGGGGGTATGCGCCAAGCCGGAGTCCTGGCCGCTGCCGGCCTTGTGGCGCTTGAACAATCGCCGGCAAATATCCCCGCGGTACACGCCGACGCGCGATTCCTGGCCGATTCGCTAGCCGATATCCCCGGTATTGCAATCGAACCCGCAACAGTGGAGACTAACATCGTCTTTTTCGACATCACCGGCACTGGCCTCAGCAACCAGCACTTCCTTGGATCGCTGCGTGAAGAGGGGGTTCTGGCGCTGTCGTTGGGCCCGGGCCGCATTCGGATGGTGACACACCAGGATCTGGAACGCGCCGACTGCGAGAGGGCAATCGCGGCCATCGAACGGGCCTGTGGCGTGCCAGCGCTGGCGGGATAGGAAAGCATGGAGATCCGCCGCCTCTTCCTGATCGCCTGGGTGTTCGCCGGGGGCTTGGCGGCCCAGCAGTTGTTCGATTCCTCGCCCGGCAGCGATCTGCACTTCCACCCCAGTGATCACGCAATTCTCTCCGGGGACACCAATCGCAGTGACCTCGGATGCCGAGTCGAACCCCTCAAGCCTCGTCTGGGCTTCGACCTCAAGTACACCGCAGGGTTTGTCGTCCGCGTACCAGCAGAAGCCGTGGCCCCGAGCGGAGACGCGCTGCGAGCCATATTCCGGGTTAGGGCGCTCGAGAGCGAAAGGGATCCCGTTTACTTTCAGCAAGTCTTCTGGGTGCCTGCAGACAGCGCTGACCCCGGTAGCAGAGCCGTGTTCCCGGCCCGCTACGTTCTGGGGCCGGGGAACTACAAGGTCGACTGGCTCATGCGGAACCGCAGAGGGACCGTATGCTCTGCCCATTGGGTGGCGCGCGCACCGGCTCCGGGCCATACGGGCCGCCTGGCGGCCGCCGCACCCTCGAATCTCATTGCGCCATACCGCCAAGACATTTTCGCCAACGAGCCGCCGGTTTCGCGGGCCAATGCGGCCGGGAACGGATTGCATGTTTCCGTCCTGCTCAACCTCGCGCCCTTGGACCGGACGAAGTTCAAGCTTTCCTCGTATGAAATGGAGAGCGTTGTCGGCATGCTTCGGTCTCTGTATCGCGAGCCGAGTATCGGGTTGTTCAGCTTGAGGGCGTTCAACGCCATCGACCGCAAGCTCGTGCATTCGGCGCAGCGCCAGTCCCGACTTGACTTCGAGGCCCTCGGATTAGCAATCGACTCCATGCAACCAGGGGTGATCGAAGCGGCGGAGCTGGAAAAGGAGAAAGGCGAGAGCGCATTCCTGGCAAGTTTGCTTAACGAGACGCTGGGGGACCAGGATCCTCCAGATGCAGTGATCGCCCTCGGCCCCAAGGTTGACCGGGAAGCCCAGATCCCGCAGGACCTGCTGCAGTTCGGTGCGGACCCTGGACGGCTGTTCCAAATCGCTTTCCAGCCGACCCCTCACAGCCATCCGTGGCCAGGAGCAATCGAGTCGGCACTCCGGCCCCATGGATTGACGGTGTACGGAGTGACGTTGCCGCAAGACTACACGCGAGCACTGGAGGCAATGCTCGGATCGATCGTGGACGGCGAACCGGGCGACAATTCTGACGTGGCCGGCTCTGGGATTTCCGAAACCGGCCCATAATGGGGGTACCATGCGACACCTTCTCTACCTCGTCCCGCTCCTCGTAGCGCTGCCCGCTTGCGCTCAACCGGAACGGGGCCAGCCCAATATCGTGTGGATCTTTTCCGAAGACCAGTCCGACCACTACGGGCCCTTCCGGGAGACATTGGCCAAAACTCCCAACATCGACCGGATGGCTGCCGAAGGCGCCAAGTTCATGCGGGCGTTCGTGACCGCACCTGTCTGCTCGCCTTCGCGCTCGGCGCTGATCACGGGGATGTACCAGACGACCATTGGGACGCACAACCACCGTAGCGGGCGGGGCGACCACAAGATCCGCCTGCCTGGAGACGTTGAGCCGGTTCCCGCGATATTCCGCCGGGCCGGTTACTACGTCACGAACGGCAGGTTCGGCGACACCGAGAAACTCAGCAAAGGCAAGACTGACTACAACTTCGAGTTTGACGCGAACCTGTACGATGGCGCCGACTGGGCGGGCCGTGCGGAAGGGCAGCCGTTCTTCGCACAGATCCAGCTGCGAGGCGGAAAGCGCCGCAACCAGGGAACTCTCGCGCCGCTTAAGGGTGTCCAGACAAGCGGCATTCCGCAGGACAAGGTGAAGCTTCCGCCGTACTATCCGGACCACCCGGAGCTACGCGAGGACTGGGCGCAGTACCTTGAGTCCATCGAGCATGTCGACTGGGAAGTCGGTCGAATCCTGGCCCGTCTCGAAGAAGAGGGCGTGGCGGACAACACGGTCGTTTTCTTCCTGACCGACCATGGTGTGAGCCACGCGCGGGGGAAGCAGTTCCTCAGCGAGGAGGGCATCAAGGTGCCTTTGATCGTCCGGGCCCCGGGTCGGATTGAGGCCGGTGCAGTCCGGGAGGATCTCGTCGCTCATATCGACGTGACCGCCTCGTCGCTTGATTTTGCAGGGATCAACGTGCCTGCGTGGATGGAGGGGCGCACGCTGTTCGGACCGGAGGCGGAAGCCCGGCAGTTCGTGGTCTCGGCGCGCGACCGTTGCGATGAAACCGTCGACCGCCTGCGGAGCGTGAGAACGGAGCACTTCAAGTACATTCGCAATTTCGTGCCCGAACGACCGCACCTGCAGCCCAATCGATACAAGGACGGCAAGGTAGTCATCAAGGCACTGCACGGTTTGCGCGCCGACGGGGCCTTGGCACCACAAATCGAGAAACTGTTCTTCGAACCGCGACCCGAAGAGGAGTTATACGACCTTCGTGACGACCCTTGGGAGATGAACAATCTCGCGGAGGACGCCGCCCACGAAGACAAGCTGGCCGAGTTGCGGTCAATCCTGAAGGATTGGATCGAAGAGACCGGGGATCGCGGCCAGGAGTTCGAAACGGCCGCCGAGTACGGATCCGACATGGCTGTCTACATGGGCGGGAGGGAAGGCCCCCAGGCGGAGATCCTGAAACGAAACATCGCTGACACCGAGGCTTGGCGGGTGAAGCGCACCGGCAAGTAGCACCACGCCGCGTTGAATCGTCGCGGGCTCGCATCCCCGAGCGTGGCTACAATGGCCACATGGCAGACGTCATTCACACATCGAAGATCCGCATCTACCAAGACCGTCCGCCCGAGCGCCGCGCGTATGTCGAAGGCTTCGACGATCCGCTGGAGTTTGGCGTGCACGGAGGCATCAAGCACTTCTACGGAATGGAGCCTAGACGCGACCTGCCGGCCACGCTCGACCACATGGTTGCGGCGGTCGGGGGTTGACTGACCGGCACTCTGTCAGGGGCCCTGGCAGTCCGTAAGATCCCGAACCACCCTGACCGGGTCTCGAGCGCAGTGGAAGGCGATATCGAGAATGTTGACGGTGTGATTCGAATAACGCGTATCCGGGTTCACTACACGCTGAAGATTCCCGAAGGGACGCGCGACCGCGCGCAGCGAGCTCTCGACACCCATCAAGCGAAATGCCCGGCGGCGGTCAGCGTCATGGGCTCCATCGACATCCAGATCGGCGCTGACATCGAGGAAGTCTAGGCTCGACGCAGGGTCAGTGCTCCTTGTCGATGTCGCGGTGCTGCAAACGCACTTCGGATCCGGCAGTCGCCAAGCGACTTGCGATCGCCTCGGCGATGTAGACGGACCGGTGTCTGCCACCAGTACAGCCGAGGTAGATCGATAGGTAGCTCTTGCCCTCATCGGCATAACGCGGCACGACGAAGTCCAGCAGGCCCATTGCCCTTTCGAGGAACTCTTCCGTTTCGGTGTACGCTTCCAGGAACTCTATGACCTTGCGATCCTTGCCGGTGAGCCTGCGGCAGTCCGGCTCGTAGTGCGGGTTGGGCAGGAATCGCACGTCCAGGATCAAATCGGCATCGGTCGGCGGACCGTACTTGAACCCGAAGCTGCCGACCGTCACCCGCAACACGGGTTTTTCGCAAGACAATTGGAATATCTCCAAGACCCGCCGGCGCAAGTCGTGAATGTTGAACCGGCTGGTGTCCAATTCGATGTCGGCCTGCGCGCGGATCGGCGCGAGCAGCGCGCGCTCGGCAGCAATGCTGTCCGACAGGGTGGGCGCGCCCGCAGGATGCGGTCGACGGGTCTCGCTGAACCGCCGCTTGATCGCATCATCGGAAGCCTCGAGGTAAACCAGGACCGTGCGCACGTCCTGCCGGATCGTCTGATAGACCTGCGGGAAATGAGCGAGCGACTCCCCTTCGCGAATATCCACAACCAGCGCGGCCCGGCCGCCATCACCCGCTTCCAGGCGGGACCGGACGAAGGGCTGCATCAGTTCGACCGGGAGGTTGTCTACCGTGTAGAACCCGGCATCTTCAAGCGCGCGCAGCACGGTTCCCTTGCCCGACCCACTCAGTCCGGTAAAGACCACCAGCTGGGTATTCGCTGCGTACTCGAAGCTGGCGGGGCCGCGAGCCATCGCTAAGCGCCTTCAACCAACTCAGCCACGCCGTCGGAACTACGGATAAGGACGTTAACCCGATCGGTGTCGGCGTCGCGATACGCGACGTACTGGCGCTTTCCGCCCTCGAGCTTCAAGAGCGCCTCCTCCGCAGTCATGGGTTTCGCTTCCGTTCCGGCGGACGGGACGATGCTAAGGCGCGTGGGCGCCTGCTCCCTTCCAGTCGGGACAGCAGCACCAGATCGTTTCATGGAATCTTGGATCACCAAGGACGGACTATCACGCTGCCGGCCCGGACGATGAGTGTCGATGATCTTGCGCTTGTTGCGCAGGGCCTGCCGCTCAAGCTTGTCGAGAGCCGTGTGCAGGGCGGCAAACTCGCTCACGCCGCTTCCGGTCACCACGAGGGTGTGTCGCAGAGCTCGCAGGGTCACCTCCGCCTCGCACAAGTGACGCTGCCTGGAGAGCTTCGCGTGCGCTTGGAGACCGCTCCGTCCCGAAAGGACACGCTCGACCTTGTCCAGCTTACGCTGGAGCCTATTGCGCTCTCGATCGGACAGCCCTGCTGTCGCGACAAACAAGTCAACCTGCATATCAGTATGTGCTCCCCAAACAGTATACCAACGGCCTAACGCTATTATTCCGTATGAGTTAGCCGGAGATAGGCGGGGCACAGTGCCGCCTTGGACGGCTGGATGCTAGGATGCATTCTTTCTCCATGTGGCGTTCGTACCTGCTTGCGTATCCATTCGCGGCAGCCTGTGTGGTGGTCCTGGTGCCGCTGTTCGTTCCGATGACCTGGATCACCGGATCGGTCCGGCTGCTCTACTGGATGGCGCGGCAAGCATGCCTGCTCACCCTGCGTCTGGCTGGCATTCGGATTCGCGTGCTGAATCCGGAACGCGCCACAATGCATCCCTGTTGCGTCTTCGTCGCCAACCACGTCAGCAACGTCGAGGCCCCGGCGCTCTTTGCGGTGCTGCCGAGGATTGCCGTGATCATGAAGGAGTCCCTCGGCCGCATTCCCCTGCTGGGCTATGCGATGCGCCTCGGAGGGTTCATCTGCGTGGACCGCAAAGGCAAGGATTCGCGCAAGCGAGCTCTCGAAGCGGCTGTGCGAACGCTGCAGGCCGGAATATCGATCCTGATCTTCCCCGAAGGGACTCGGAACCCGTCTGGCCCATTGCTGCCCTTCCGCCCGGGGCCGTTCCAGATGGCAATCGATGCGGGCGTGCCGGTCGTGCCCGTAACCGTCCATGGAGCAGCAGCTCTCATGCCCAAGGGGACGACGTACGTGCGGCCGGGGCTCTTGACAATAGCCTTTCACCTGCCGGTCACCACGGAGGGTTTGGACCCGGACCACCGCATCCAGCTGATGGGCCGCGTTCGGGAAACGATGCAAGCAGCACTTGACTTCGACGAGCATTGAAATACTGATTCCGGCAAACGGACCCGAGACTTGGCTGCCCTCGTATCGGTTCTTCCAAGTCCAGCGGATCCACCCGAGCCTAGGAGTCACGGCACCTGCCAAGGGGTTCCCGCGGTCTGCAATCAGCAGTTTCGAGGCATCCCCAAAGGCTCAGAACGGGTGTGGACCGACCGCTAGCACCCTGTTTTGCTAAGACCCTTTGTCGGAGGCCTGATATTCTAAATGCAGGGCAAGCCGGTAATCGACCTAACGAGCGATTTCGCGGATTCCAAGGCTTCGTCATGGCACGGTACTTCACCTTGAGGGAAGCGGAGAGTCTGATTCCGGCGCTTCGCGAATGCTTGGAAGCGGCAATCGATGCCAAGGACAGGATCGGCGTGATCGACGGTGAAATGCAGGAACTCAGCGCACGAATCTGCATGGCCGGGGGAATCGAGGTGAACCCGGACCAAGTGGCGCGCCAGAAATTCGAGCGGATTACCCTGATGCGGTCAGTCGAAGCCGCGGTCGACGAGATCCAACGCAGCGGCTGCCTGGTGAAGGATCTGGACATGGGCCTACTCGACTTCCCCGCCTTGCTGGACGGGGTCGAGGTATATCTCTGCTGGAAACTCGGGGAAACCAAGATTGAGTGGTGGCACTCGACACAAGAAGGCTACTCCGGCCGACGCAGGATCATCGACGAATTCAATTCGGGCGAGCCGAACCTCCGCCCCAACTAGACCCTTGAGATGGCGGTTCGCAGCCGCCCGGATCTGAACCCTCTCGCCAAGCGGGAACGACAGACTTTCCGGAACCAACCAGCGGGCACCACGCTGCAGCAGCAGCAAACACAGGCCGCGAGGGTTCAGGTCGCGTAGTTCCAGTCCGTGCCCGACGGCGAATCACGCAGCACAACGCCGCGTTTTGCAAGGCTCTCGCGAATCTCGTCGGCGCGCTCGAAATCTCGATCTTTGCGAGCGGTGGCTCGCTCCCGGATCAGCGCTTCAACCTCGTCGGCTGAAACCCGTTCGATCTCGACCGGCTTCAAGACCTCGAAAATCGAATCGAACGCTTCAAGCAAGCCCCTAGCCTCGACAGCATTGCCAGGACCGAACTCCTCCCGATCCATCGCCGAGTGCGCCGATCGGACATACTCGAACACAGCGCCGAGCGCTCCGGCCGTATTCAAGTCGTCGTCCAGGGCGTCTCGGAACTGGGAACGCGCGTGGCCACACTGCTCGCTGGAAGCGAGACTGTCGCTTCCGACGAACGGGCCGCCGAGACGACGCTCGAAATTCCTCAGTCTTTCGATCGCCGCGGCGGCACCGCGGAGCCCATCGTAGGTGAAATTGAGCTGCTTCCGATGCGGCGTCGATACCAGCAGATAACGGATTGTGTCTTCGGAATAGCCGCGCTCGGTCAAGTCCCGCAACGTATGAAAATTCCCTGCCGACTTGGCCATCTTCTGGCCCTCGACCAGCAAGTGCTCGGCATGCACCCAGAAGCGCGCGAACGACTTGCCCGTCGCGCTCTCGGACTGGGCGATTTCATTCTCGTGATGCGGGAACTGCAGGTCCACACCGCCAGTGTGGATATCGAATGTCTCTCCCAAATAGGCCATCGCCATGGCCGAGCACTCCAGGTGCCACCCTGGACGGCCGGCGCCGTATGGGCTGTCCCAGCTCGGTTCGCCTTCGCGGGACGCCTTCCACAGCACGAAATCCCTAGCATCGTCCTTGCCATACTCGTCGGCATCGACGCGCGCCCCAGACCGAATGCCGCTGGGGTCGAGCCGTGACAGCTTGCCGTAGTCCTTCCACGAGGCGATCCGAAAGTAGGTCGATCCATCGATTTGATAGGTATGACCGGCCTGCTCGATCCGGTCGACAAGCCGGACCATGTCCGTGATGTGCTCGGTCGCGGCGGGAATCTTTTCGGGCCGCTCTAGCCGAAGCCGCTCGCAATCCTCGAAGAAGGCTTCTACGTACTTCCGTGTGTACTCCCCGATCGGCACTCCCGCAAGCGCGGCGCCGGCGATGATCTTGTCATCCACGTCCGTGACGTTCATCACGTGCAGCAGATTCCATCCTGACTGGCGGAGGTGGCGACGGAGGATGTCCTGGAACGCGAAAGTGCGCAGATTGCCGATGTGGACGTGGTTGTAAACCGTCGGACCGCACGAGTACATGCGGACGGTCTCACCGTCGGCAGGCTCGAACGCCTCGATCCGGCGGCTCAGGCTGTTGTAGAGCTTGAATGCCACTTGGCGTTCGCGGTACCCGTCATTGTAGCGAGGCGCCGGGTTCCAGGCCGTACGCCTCTGCCGCGGTCCCGCCAAGGATTCGATCCCGCTCCGCGGACCCGAGCCGAGCCGCGTACTCAGCGACCAGTGAGGCCCAGCGTCCGTACCCGGTCGCGACCAGGCACACCGGCCAGTCCGATCCGAACATCAGCCGCTCCGGCCCGAACGCATCCAGGACGGTATCGAGATAGGGCAGCAGGTCGCCTTGGGTCCAGCGTTGCCAATGAGCTTCGGTCACCATGCCCGAGACCTTGCAATAGACGTGAGGCCGTCGCGCACACGCGCGGATTCCGTTGCGCCAGACGGCGAACGATCCGTCCCGGATCCGGGGCTTGGCAATGTGGTCGATCACGAAGATCTGATCCGGGTGCGCATCGACGAACTTCAGCGCGTGGGGCAGATGCCGCTCAAAGATCAGAATGTCGTACACGAGGCCCGCAGCGGTCACGGCGCGCACGCCATCATTGAAATCCTGCCGCAGCATGTACTCGTCGTCCGGCTCGTCTTGCAGCACATGGCGACAGGCCCTCAGCTTGGGGTCGGCCGCAAGTTCCGCCAGAACCTCAGCGACACCTGGATCGACCAGCGGGGCCCAACCGACGACACCGAGAACGAAATCGTTGGCGGCCGCCAAGTGCAGCAAGAAACGTGTTTCGTCAACGGTCTGGCGCGCCTGCACAGAGACAACTCCATGGATTCCGGCGGCATCGACTTCGCGATGCAGTTCCGCAGGCAGGAAGTCGCGCCGAAGAACTCCCATCGAATCGGATATCCAGGGGTACTCGGCCGGGTCATAGCGCCAGAAGTGGTGATGCGAATCGATCGTCACGCCTCACTCGCCATCATCGGGGATCCTGGTTCTCGGGCAGCCCGGTTGGCCAGATCTGGTTGCGAACGGGGCCTACCATCGAGAGAATCTCGTCCAGCAGCCCGGTCGGCTCCTCGAAATCGAATGCCCGGAGATTGCGTTCGACATGGCGGCTCTTGGACATGCCTACCAAGACGCTGGCCGTGTGGGGATAGTCGTAGCAGAACTTGAGCGCTACCTGGGACACATCCACTCCGCGGGCACGGCACAGGAGCGCAAGCTGGGCTCCGGCCTGTTGGACTGGAGCGGATGCCAGGTGCCAGTCGGGCGCGCCTCGTTCGGTCAGAATCCGCAAGTGCAGGGGCGAAGCGTTGATCAAACCGATCCCGCGATCCTCGCACACGGGCCGGAGTTGCGTGTCAAGATCGTCGACCAGGAGGTTGTAGCGTGCATACGACAGAATCGTGTCGACCGACGCACGCTCCGCCACGTCGCGCAGGATCCCAAGCGGCAAACCGGTAATCCCCACGTAGCGGCACTTGCCGGCCCGCTGAAGTTCGCGAGCAACCGGGAGCGCGTCGTCCAGAATCTGCTGGCGGTCCACAAACTCGATGTCATGCATCTGGTAGATGTCGACGTAGTCAGTCCGAAGCCTTCGCAGGGACTCGTCAATGCTGGCGCGCACTCGGTCCGCCGAGAAGTCGAACTTGTCGGTATCGTAACGGCCACACTTCGTGGCGAGCACGATGTCGTGGCGCTTGGGGCCAAGCGCCTTGCCAAGGCGCTCTTCGGACAACGTCCGTCCGTAGTATGGCGAAGTGTCGAAGAAGTTCACACCGTGATCGATCGCCATGTGGACGGCGCGCTCGCCCTCGCGCATGTCGATCTCTTCGAACTCGTTGCCTAGAGGGGAGGCACCGTAGCCCAGAACGGAAACTTCCAGTTCGGTGTTGCCGAGCTTGCGATATTCCATGAGGCGGATTGGTTACCCTGCTTCTTGGGGGAAGGCCAGCTTGAGAATTCTGCTGCAGCCGCAGCGGACGGTCAGCCTTCCCCGAGGTGATGATGCCAGATCCGCTGCCCGCAACCGAGAATGCCAATCCTCTCACGCGTGCGATCGACCGCGCAAGCACGGAGGAAGTCCTGGCGTTGATCAACACCGAGGACGCGGCTGTCGCAGGCGCGGTTCGCAGGGAGATCCCCCGGATCGCTAAGGCGCTGGAGGCCATTGAGAAGTGCTGGGACGGAGGAGGCAGGCTGTATTATGTCGGTGCCGGCACAAGCGGGCGGCTCGGCGTGCTCGACGCCGCGGAGTGTCCACCGACGTTCGGCACGCCGGCCGAAAGGGTCCAAGCTCTCATCGCAGGCGGCAGAGACGCGCTGCTCAGGGCGGTGGAAGGTGCAGAAGACTCTCCCGAACAAGGGCGGGCCGACCTCGTGGGGCACGGCTTCAGGCGCGGCGACGCCCTGGTCGGGATCGCGGCCAGCGGCCGCACCCCGTACGTCCTCGGCGCCATCGAGTTCGCAGCTTCCCTAGGGGCGGTGACGGTCGGACTGAGTTGCAGCCCGGGCTCCGTCTTGGAGGATTCAGTCCGGTATCCGATCACACCGGACGTAGGACCCGAGGTTGTTGCGGGATCAACGAGAATGAAATGCGGCACGGCGCAAAAGCTTGTGCTCAACATGCTTTCAACGGGGCTCATGATCCGCACGGGATGCGTTCTCGGCAATCTAATGGTGAATGTCCAAGCCAAGAACGCGAAGCTAGCCCGAAGGGCCGAGCGGATCGTGGGCGAAGTGACTGGCTGCAGCCTTGCGGAAGCCCGGTCCTGGCTCGCGAAGGCAGACTACGATGTGCGACTTGCAATCCTAATACGTATGGGTCGGATGCACCGCGCCGACGCCCAGCAGTTGCTTCGAAGCTGCGGCAACAACTTGCGGAAAGCCCTCCAGACTCTGCCTGCCTGAATCGCCCAAGGCCCGGCGAGCCCCCAGTGGACAGGCGCTACCGACTCAAGATCCGCCAACCCGTGAATTCCCCGAATCCCGGTCCAGCCCTTCAATCAGACCAAGCGCTGCTGGACCGCCATCCGGCGGTCCGAACTCCCCGCGGACGCGCAAGAAGCGCCTTCATGAACATCATCAACAGTGCTAAACGCTGGGCGCCGAACTCCCCGCGGACGCGCAAGAAGCGCCTGTCCGGGCGAACGACGTAGTCCAGTTCGCGGAACTGATGCTCCGATGACGAGGCTTTGAGCCACCTTCCTCGCCCACGAGCATAACCTCAACGCGCGAATTCCCGTCATTAAGGGTAACTGGAGCCCATTCCGATCCAGTTCCGAGTCCGGGCCATGCCGATTCAGAATTCCAAGCTTCCTTGGTTGCGTTCAATCTTCATCATTGCAATCGCCGCCAGCCTCACGGCCGGGGCACTGCTTCTCTACGGACCAGCGCCGCCCGATCTGTCAACCGCGCTCGTCGAGCGCCGCGATTTTCTGCGAACGGTCACGAGCCGCGGAGAGTTGAAGAGCGCCGAGTCCATTCAGGTCAAGGCGCCTCAGACCCCTAGCCTGAAGATCGTGCAGATTGCCGAGAGCGGCAAGTTCATCGAAGAGGGAGACATCGTTGTCCGGTTCGACGAAGCCGCCCAAGAGGACCTGCTGATCGCGAGAGAGACCGAAGTACGGCAGGTGGACAGCGAGATCGAGCAAGCCGAAGCCCAGCACGCCATCACCGACGAGCGAAACGAAATGCTCATCATGCAGGCCACCTATAACGTGGAGCGAGCGGGCCTCGAAGCCAGCAAGCAAGAGATTCTTGCCGAGATCGAAGCGGCCAAGGCCAAGATCGATGTCGAGATCGCCGAGGGGGAACTCAAGAAATCGGAAGTCACCGCCGCGGCGAGCGATATGTCTCAGGCGGCAGACATCGATCGGCTGGAAGAGCGCAAGGGCAAAGCCATCCGGGATCTGGAGCTGTCTCGAACCTACCTGGGCAGCATGGTCTTGCGTGCACCGACTTCCGGAATCGTGCACGTTCTTCCGAACAACCGAGCCCAAGGATCGTTTGGAACCGCCAGGCCGCCGTTCCAAGAGGGCGACACAGTTTGGACTGGCGCCTCAATCGCGGAGATTCCCGATCTCGATTCCTTGAGAGTGGAGTTCCGGGTCGACGAGGTCGACCGCGGCCGGGTGGAAGAGGGGCAGGAGACGCTCATTCGGATCGACGCCGTTCCGGACGCAACATTGAGCGGAGCGGTGAGTTGGCTCAGCCCGATTGCCACATTGGTGTTCAACCGCCTCCCTCCCCAGAAGAACTTCCCAGCCCACTCGCAACTGAAAGAGATCGACGACCGGCTGCGGCCCGGCATGAGCGCAACAGTCGAGATCGTCGTGCAGAGGATCAGGAACGTCATCGTAATTCCCAGCAAGGCCTCGACGCAAATCGAGGGCAAACCGACAGTGTTCGTCAAGGACGGCACCGGGTATCGCCCAGTGCAGATCGAAGTCGCCGCAACCAACGGCAGGGAGATCGTCGTTGCCCAAGGTCTTGAGGAGGGCGATTTGATCGCGCTCGAGAATCCGTTGCTCGCATCAGAGCGCGGACGGACGCTATGACCGTAAGGGAGGCCGTGCAGTGACCAAGCAGCTCATTCGGATTGCCATCATCCTAGCTCTAGTGGCGGTCGCCGCCGGAGGCTATTTCGCGTGGCAGAGCATCCCCCAGGAAACACAGAATTTTGCCCTCGCCGAGGTGCTCCGCGGCGATCTCGTAGTAAAGACCTACCTTCGCGGAGAACTGCGGGCGGTGAGGTCACTCACGCTGACAGCGCCCAACATCGGCACGCAGTCGCAAATCACGCAACTTGCCCCGACCGGCGCCCTCGCCAAGCGAGGCAACCTGATCTTCGAACTCGACGACTCAGAGCGAGTGGCCGCCCTGGAAGACAGCCTGCTCTCAGTCGAGCAAATCCAGGAGAACCTGAAGAAGGCGGAAGCCGAGCTGGAGATCCGCAAGAGCCAGGACGAAGTCGAAATCGTCCAAGCCAATTTCCAAGTCAGGCGTGCCGAGTTGGAAGTCCAGCGCAACGAACTACTTGCCACGATCGACGCTCGCAAGAATGAACTCACGCTCGAAGAGGCGCAACGGCGCAAGCAAAAACTTGAGGCAGACATCAAGAATCGCCTCCAGCAACGCGAAGCGGAGCTCGCAGTGCTGCGCGAGCAATTGAACAAGGCGCAATTGGATGTCGAGCGGGACGAGCGAAGAATCGAGCAGTCGCGCGTGCTCGCGCCGCTTACCGGCTTGGTGTCGGTCCTTCAGAACCGGTCGGAAGGGCGCGGCGGCTTTGGACAGTCGCTCCCGGAAATCAGGGAGGGAGACCAAATCCCGGCGGGGATGTCGGTCGCCCAGTTGCTCGACCTGTCAGAAATGGAATTGCTGACCCGCGTCGAAGAATCCGAGCGTGCCAATCTGCGCGAAGGCCAGGAGGTTTTCATCCGCTTGGACGCAATTCCCGACAAGACGGTGTCAGGCACAATCAAGCGCTTGGGCACGACGGCTTCGGCCAACATTTTCTCCGGCGAGGCGATCAAGAAATTCGAGTGCGTGATCGGCATCGACATGCGTCAGTTGCTCGAGGTGATCGGAGCTGAGCCTGAACGAATCGAGCGGATCCTGGCGACGGCCCGCCAAAATGCCGCCGTCGGTTTCGGCAGTCAAGGGAATCGACAGCAGAACCGTGCCCAGCAGCCGCGCCAGCGGGCCGAAGACGGGCAGCAAGCGGAACAGGGCCAAGGTCGCGGCCAACGCGGCGCGGGCCAGCAACAAGGGCAACAGACCGCGGAGGGGCAGCAGCCACGGCAGCGCGGCGGCGGCCAGCAGCAAGGACAGCGAGCTGCGGGTGGCCAGCAGCAAGGACAGCGAGCTGCGGGCGGCCAGCAGCAAGGACAGCGAGCTGCGGGCGGCCAGCAGCAAGGACAGCGAGCTGCGGGTGGCCAGCAGCAAGGACAGCGCGGCGCCGGCGGCCAAGGGGGCGGTGGCAATCCCTCGCGAATCCTGAGCCGGTTGCCAGAAGCGGCAAGAACGAAAGCAGAGGCACTGCTGAAGGGACGCTCTCCCCAAGACCTCAGCGATAAAGAGCGGGAGCAATTCCGTCAGATCATGACGTCCGCCACGGGCGGAGCTCAAGGCGGCGGCCGAGGGGCAGGCGGCCAGGGCGGATTCGGTGGCGGCCAGGGCGGATTCGGTGGCGGCCAAGGCGGATTCGGTGGTGCCCAAGGCGGATTCGGTGGAGCTCAAGGCGCCGGTCGAGGCGGCGGCGGGTTGCAGCAAGCGAGTGCACCTTCATCATCCGGATCCGAATTTTCCGAGGCCGAGCGCATAGCCGCAATACTGCCTAGTCCCCCGGAGAAGGGCTCCGACGTTGAAGTGCTGCTACGGCCAGGACTGCTTGCCGATGCAGAGGTAATTGTCGAGAACATCCCCAATACGCTGTACATCCCGTACCAAGCTGTATTCGAGGACGGGGCTCAAACCATCGTCTACGTCCTGGAGAACGGGAGGCTGCAGGCGCGACGAATCCAGCTTGGCAGGCGCTCGGAGTCCCAGGTTGCAGTCGTTGAAGGGCTCGCCGAGGGCGACCAGATTTCACTGTATCGCCCGGACGACGGACCGTCAGTGCCCTCCGGGAGTCCCGAGCCTTCATCTGGCCCGTCGTTCCCCGGCGGTGGCTCAAGCAGGGGCCGCTAACCGATGCAAATTCCAAACGTTCTGCCCGAACTCCAAATGGGGATCGGGAGCCTTCTGGCACATAAGCTCCGTACCTTGCTGACAATGCTCGGCATGATCTTCGGTGTAGGGGCAGTCGTCGCGATGCTCTCGATCACCGAAGGGGCACGCCAGGAGATGATCCGCTACATCGACCTCCTCGGTGTCAACAACATTGTGGTCGAGGCCAGCGAAGCGCCGGATCGCGACACGCTGATCGAGCTGCGGCAGGTGTCACCAGGGCTCACCTTCCGCGACGCGCGGGCAATCGACGCCAACACACCGAACATCGCTTACTTGTCGGAACGCAAGACATTCCAGCCGACCAGCTTGTTGCCGACGATGGACGGCGACTTACCGACGCTGATCGGAGTGCGGCCAAACTACACCGATATCTACAGCATGTCGCTGATCGAAGGCCGTTTTTTTACAGCGGAAGAGCAGGCCCGCTCCTCGCCCGTTTGCGTCCTCGGCGAGCGGGCAAAGATCAGCATCCTTGGCTATGGCAGCGCCGTTGGCAAGTACATCAAGGTCAACGAAGTCTGGCTCCACGTGATCGGCGTCGCGGCCCCCCAGTCGCAGGCGGAATCGGAAGTCGAGGGACTCGAGGCGGACGACCGCAGTAACGTAATCCTGGCGCCTTTGAATTCCGTCATGCGTCGCTTCGAGGATAACAACAGCTATCTCAAAGACGAGATTGACGGAGTCTATATCCGTGTCGAAGCCGGGGCCGATCCAATCGAGACCTCGCAGATCGTGCGCGCCATCTTGAACACCACCCACAACGGTGCCAGTGATTTCTCGGTCCTGGTCCCCGCGGACCTGCTCGCCCAGAGGGAACAGCAGCAGTTGGTGTTTCAAATCGTCATGATCTGCATCGCTGGCATTTCGCTGCTGGTGGGCGGCATCGGCATCATGAACATCATGCTCGCGACGGTACTCGAGCGCACGAGAGAAATCGGTATCCGCCGGGCGATCGGGGCGCGCCAGCGCGACATTGTCCGGCAATTCCTTATCGAGGCGGTGATGATCTCGATCCTTGGCGGTTTGATCGGTATCGCAACAGGATTCGGGGGCTCGAAGGTCATCGCCGCGATCGCCGGTTGGGCAACGGTGGTCACGATCATCTCGATCGTGGTTTCCTTCGGGGTTTCCGTGTTCATCGGCCTGCTATTCGGTATCTATCCCGCCATGCAGGCGGCCAAGCTTGATCCCATTGAGGCCATCCGCTATGAATAGTGCTCAAAAGACACTCGCCATCAAGACTGCCGTGACCGCCGCGGCTGGCATGCTCGTGCTTGTCGTGTCGCCGATTGCGGCGCAATTCGCAACGTTCCCGGATGGGGCGTACTTCCGCGAGCAATGGCAGGCGGCGCCTTATGCGGTCGAGATCGAGATCGCGGGAAACCTCGAGGACATGGTTGTCGACGGCAAGCTGGAACTGAGCTTGCGCGACTATCTGGAACTGGTGATGGCCAATCACCCAGATGTCCAGATCCAGAAGCTCAACGTGCTGGAGCAGGAGAACTCGATCCAGAGCGCCCTCAGCCCGTTCGACCCCAACTTGGACCTGAACTTCAACGCCAACCGCTCCGCGAACCCCTCGCAGGATGTCCTGCAGGGCGGAGACGTGGTGAGTTCGCTCCGGCAGAACGGCGGTTTCACATACCGGCAGACACTCGATACCGGAACGAATTATCAGATTGGCTTCACCGGCCAGAAAAGCGCCAGCAGCAGTTCGTTCCGGACGTTCAACCCTTCCATCCAGGACACGCTTTCGTTTCGCATATCGCAGCCATTGCTGCGAAACCGTGGACGCGGGATTCAGCGCATCCCCGTCATGATCGCGCAGTCGCGCTACGAGACCAGCCAAGCCCAAGCCCGCCAGCGCGTTCTCGCGCTCATCGCGCAGTCGGAAAACACGTACTGGCAGGTCGTGTCGAATCGCGAGGCACTCACAGTTCAAGAGAACAATCTGGAGCTCCGGCGCCAATTTCTGGAACGCTCGAGGAGAGAGCTCGAACTAGGGGCGATCTCCGAGCTAGACATCTTTCAGCCCGAGCAGAACTTCGCCAACGCACAAGTCGGAGTGACCCGCGCACGGTACCGTCTGCAGCAAGCCGAAGACCGCGTGCGGCGCCAGATCGGCGCGGACCTCCATCCCGAGATTCGCAATCTGCCCCTGGTGCTAACGGAGTCTGCGGACCCTCCGCTCTACATGGCAACGTACGAGGCGGAAGAGACTTTGAGGAAAGCGCTGCTCATGCGACCCGAGATCATGCAGCAGAGAAAGAATCTGGAGATTGACGACTACAACATCAAGCGCAATACGAACGCCCAGCGGCCAGACCTTTCCTTGACCGCCAGCTACAGCGCTACGGGACTTGGCGGGAATCTCTATCAGAATTCGCTGGTGGGCGGCAGCTCCAGGCTGTTGCTTTCGGCGGGCGGCTTCCCAGCCGCCATGGAGCAGCTGCTGCAATTCGCTTTCCCCACGTACAGCGTGGGCATCACGCTCAACCTGCCGTTACGCAATCGGCGGGCGGCAGTGAACCTGGCAAACTCGGTCATCCAGAAGAAGCGCAACATGTACCAGCTCCAGTCGCTCGAGCAGCAGATCCGCTTGGATGTGCTCAATGCCATCGCCGGAATCGAACTGAGCAAGGCGGCGATTCAGCAAGCCGCAGTAGCCCTCGACTACTCTCAGAAACGACTTGACGCCGAGCAGTTGAAGTACGACCTCGGCGTGAGCACGGCATTCATCGTGCTGGATGCCCAGGACGACCTCGTCCAGAGCCAGGCGGACTTGTTACAAGAATCGATCGGCTACCGCCTGGCGATCGTCACGTTGCTGCAGTCGACGGGCGAACTCCTCGACGCGCGGGGTATCAGGCTGAGCTTCAACTAGCGGGTCCGGGGCGGTAGTGGCTCCCTCTACAATGAGACGAGCCGTCGGGGCGTGGCGCAGTCTGGTAGCGCGCCTGCTTTGGGAGCAGGAAGTCGGGGGTTCGAATCCCTCCGCCCCGACCATCTATTCCGGGGGTCCGGCCCGCAGACATAGGTAACAGAACGTACCTAAGACATAGGAGACGACCTCGCGCCAAACGGGTTGTCGGTGGTTTGCGGCGTTTTCTGCTCCAAGTCAATCGAACCCAGGTCGTAGTGCATGAACCTGACAAGCCAGAAGGCGTCGCCGACCTCCTCGATGTCGAGCATTTCGGCGGCCATCTTTGTTGAGATGTCAAGCCTCTTGCGTGCCAGCCCAGTTCCATCAGACCGCGACAGGTTCTGCGAGACCGCGGCTTGGAACTCCCACGGACTTCTACCCAGTCAGTCGGGGATCGGTGGATTGCGCCCGACCGAACCGACATGGCTTCGAGCCGGGATAGCCGGCACAGCCCGTTCGCTCCAGCGGAAGATCGAGCCTGGCTAGGCGTTTCGCGGGGGTTTCGGATCAAGATTCCGCTCTAGTTCCGCATCCGTTACCGAAGACGACCCGACTCCCAGCGTGGGCACGCTGATCCCCGCGAGCCAGCAGATGGCATTCATCACGACCTTGCGGTACTCGTCGTTTTGCCAGTTTCGATGGAAATGGCCTCCGGTGAAGCCGAAGCCACGCCCGCCATCCGGCCGTTCCAGGGTCCAGAGCATCGTTTCGTCGCGGCCCTTGTTGGCTTGAATGTGCGGATAGGGACCCTTCGGATACACATACGGGCCGTCTCGAGTCTCGTCGCTCGGCTTGGCTACCAGGATTGGCGTGAAGAGAGCGCCTCCAACCACCTTCCGTGACGACGCGTCGAAGCCATCCTGGAAGCGCATGTTGAAGTACCACTCGTCCTCGGCCGAAAAGGGCCGCACTCCATTGCTCACCGGATGGTCCACGAAACTCTGAAACGATGGCGTCCAGATTGGATTGCACGACCACTCGTGCTCGTAGTAGCCGCCTAGCCAGCGCTTGAACTCCGCGCCTGCGTCGTCCCTCAGCACCTCAACGCCGTAGTGCATGCACCCTAACCCGACACCGCGGCGAACCTGCCTCTCCATGATGGCTAGACGTCCCTTGTCGGCTAGAGGATGCTTGCGCCCGCCGTCGGAATAGATCACGATCGCGTCCGCGTCGTCGAGGGTCGCTTCGTCTTCGACCCAGCCTCCGTCGTGGCGCTCCACTGCAAGCATCGGCAATTGTGCCAAACGCTTCTCGAGCAGCAGCGTGCCGGCTCGAAACTCATGCATGCCCGGCGGGTGGCTCGGACTGCCCGCGATCAAGACCAGCTTGCGGGTCTTCGCAGCGCTCGCGGCCGGTGGGCGGAACACGTTGTGGGCAGCACCGCCGGCAACCAGGAGACTCAGGAATTCGCAGCGGGTCATACTTGGCATGGTACAGCCCTTCGCAGGTCCGTGGCCACCGGCACTGGCAGCGGTCGATCGAGTCGCCCGAGACAAGGCGGTGGCCCGATGTCCCGCTCGCGACCATCACTGGCAGCGGCGTGGCTGCCGCGAGTCCCGGAGTTGGTACCGACTGCAAGTCACGGACGGACAGCAATTCGTCAGTGGCTGCCGAATTCGATAGAAACAACGGACAGAACACGCCAAAACGGTTGACCACCCGGCGCGAGGGGACGAGAACGCGACCGGCTACGACGATGCCGGATGGGGCACGCACAAGTGCCTGTCAGTGCCGCTTTGACGCGCTGATTGAAGGTTGGCGGACGGACGGAGTCAGTGCCGCCGCCCGGCTCGATCAGATCCCCCGGCAGAGCCGGAGTCAAGCACCGATGCGATAGGGCGTTTCCGTCCTGGTAACTGCGACGACAGTTGGCCGATTGACGACATCCCCTCCAAACGATGAAATGCGCTCCAGACGGGTTCCGCGTTCGCCGGGATGCTGGATGGAGACCAGCATGAGATCCTGGGCGGTGTTCATGATCACGGAGGCACACTCCGCCCCGACAACTCCACTGAAGAGCTGACGGTTGAAGCCACGCTCGGCACCCTCGGTGGGGACGAAGAAGACACCGTCGTTGATTCCGACCGAACGGGGCTGGCCGTCCGTCGCGATCAGCAGATTGCCGTTCTTGTCAAACGCGAGGTTGTCCGGATTCGCGATCTTGCTGACTCGGCTGGTGTCGAATCCGGCGAAGTAGGTGCCCTGGGCTTCGTCCGCCGGGTCTCCGCACAACATGAAGATCTCCCACTGGAACTGTGTCGCGCCGTTGTCATCGCCTGCCTCGGTGATCTCGATGATGTGCCCCATGGGATTGGGAGCGCGGGGATTCGCGGCGTCCTCCGAACCGGCTCCCCGTCGCGTGTTGTTGGTCAGCGCAACGTACACCTTGTTTGTGACGGGATTGATGTCGACGTCTTCGGGGCGATCCATCTGGGTCGCTCCGAGCAAATCAGCCGCCTGCCTCGGGAACAGCAGGATATCGGCCTGACTTGCAAATCCGTTTGACATGTTGAGCGGTCCTTCTCCATGGACTAGCGGAATCCATTCCCCGGAACCGTCGTCGTTGAACTTGGCCACGTATAACGTGCCGCTATCCAGAAGCGAGTCAGCATGCCTCTTGTTCCCGTCGTAGGTGCCCGTCGAGACGAACTTGTAGACGTATTCGAACCGGGCGTCATCGCCCGAATATACGACGGCATTCCCGACAGCCGACAGAGTCGTCGCAGCAGCTTCGTGCTTGAACCGGCCCAGTGCCGTGCGCTTCTTCGGCACCGTGTAGGGGCCGAAGGGGTCAATCTCGACAACCCAACCGAACTTGTTGATCTCATTCGGCTCGTAGTTGAGATTAAAGCGCCGGTGGAATCTCGACCACGGGCGGCGGCCCCCCTCGTCCCTGACTCCGAAGCGGGTGTTGGCGACCTTCGCCATCTCGTTCGTGACGCCGCTGTTGTTGGCAAAGTACTGGTCAAAGTTCTCTTCTGCGGTCAAATAGGTCCCCCAAGGAGTGACCCCTCCTCCGCAGTTGTTGAATGTCCCGTTGACGGTTGTTCCGTACGGATCCGACGAAGTCCTCAGCAGTGAATGGCCCGCAACCGGTCCGGTCAGGAAAATCCGGGTCTCGCCATGGATCCGTCGGTTCAGGATGGTATGGGGGTAGTGCCGATAGCCACCGCCCTGGGCAGCGGGCCTGCGTACGACCAAGAGCATCGAAACGCCGTGTGCCGCGATCTCGTAGTCCACCTGCCTCCTGGTGGCGTGATCAGCGGAGTAATTTGAGAACATCAACTCGGGATTGGTGTACTCGTGGTTGATTCCTACCACGCCGGATCCGCCTATGTAGTCGAACCAAGCGACAAAATCGCAGTTGTAGCCCACTTGTTGTTCTTGGGCCCAAGGGTCCAGGTCGTACGGGTCGAATTCAGGAGCTGACCCGTTGATTGGCTGCCCCCAAGCAGCTAGTGGCTCCCACTTGTAGCCTTCGAGGACGGCGATTTCGTCATCGGGGCGCCCCTGGATTGGCGACGCTGGATTCGCCTCGAGAGCACCTCATCGAACGTGTCACCGGTATCGCGACGCGGCTCGCTGCCTTCGAAACCAACATCACCGCCGGGGAAAATTGCTTGATTGACCATGAGTCTCCTTCTTCCTCCGCTGTTGTCGTGAAGCTGCAAGACTTGACTCTACTCGCGACATGTGGCAATCCGGTGACGGCGCGGTTACCTTGCCGTTACGGCTTGGCGACACCCGCGTTACAGCAACACTGGACCCCGCAGCGAGGCCTCGACAGCGTCTCGCGGACTCGACTTGGGCCGATTGATTCCGGTCACATGGGCCGCGACAGCACGTTGCAGATGGCTGGGAATCACCAAACCGAAGCGATTCCACCCTGCAGTACACTTGGGAATTGGAATCCAGTAACGAATTGCGTGTCCTCACGCTAATCGCCAGTGCAACGGAGATTGTCTGCGCGCTAGGGTACCGAGCGTCACTCGTGGGCCGCTCCCACGAATGCGACTACCCTGCGGATGTGAAATCTCTGCCGCAGGTAACAGCCCCGCGTTTCAATCCCGGAGAACCAAGCCGCCGGATCGACGAGCAAGTCAAGGAACTGGTGCGGGAAGCGACTTCGCTTGATGCTCTTGGCGTGTACGAGATTTCGACGGAGCAACTACGCGAACTGCGGCCGACCCACATCATCACCCAGACGCAGTGCGAGGTCTGCGCCGTCAGCTTGCGAGATGTGAAGGCCTCCGTGGCCCGGGTTGCTGGCTACCAGCCCTGCATCGTACCCCTCGAGCCCAATGCGATGGCGGATGTCTGGGAGGGCTTTCACAGCGTCGCGTCATCACTCGGAGACGCGGCCGCTGGGAACAGGCTTGTTAGGGACCTGCAAACCCGGATCAATTCGATCGCGAATCAAGCGAACTCACTGCCGTCCCAGCCTTCGATCGCCGCGATCGAGTGGGTCGATCCACTGATGGCGGTCGGGAACTGGATGCCGGAACTGATCGACATGGCTGGCGGTCGCTGCCTGTTTGGACGACGAGGCGAGCATTCTCCGCGGATGACCGTGGAAGGTCTCCTTGAGGCCGACCCCGACGTGATCCTGCTGTCCCCTTGCGGTCTCGACATCAACAGGACACTGGAGGATCTGCCGATCCTGGAAGATCAACCCGGCTGGACGAAGTTGCGCGCCGTGCGGTCCGGGAGAGTCTATGTCGGGGATGGCAACCAGTTCTTCAACCGACCCGGTCCACGCCTGGCGGAAACAGTGGAGATTCTCGCCGAAATCCTGCATCCCGACACGTTCGACTTCGGCCATCGTGGGACAGGATGGATTCCAATTCCAACCGCCGCGTAGATCGCCCAGGCATTCGGACCGTCGGTTACGCGATCTTGGCCAGAGCGCGTCGCAGGCTCCGGCACGGGTTACAGCCGCACGCCCGAATCGCGCGGGAGCAGTTTCACTGTCAACTGCAGTTCCTCGCCTTGCCGGATGACTGTCAGCAAGACGGTATCCCCGGCGAGCTTCAGCGCCAGGGCCTCGCTCAGCTTGTTGCTGTCCGAGATCGCCGCTCCATCCACGGCGATGATATAGTCGCCGCCCCAAGGAACACGGTAGTTTCCCACCCTCGCTTCACGATCCGCGCCTCGCAGGCCAGCGGATTCGGCGGCCGACCCGGCGCGGACATTGATCACCAGGTAGCCCGTTGACGGCAGGCGCAGGGCGCGCAACCACCATTGCGAGAGGAAAAGGCCTTCGATCCCAAGGTCCTGTGCTGGCTCTGCTCCGCCCTTGACGAAGCGCAGTAGTGCCGTCGCGCGGCTGATCGGCATGGCGAAACCGATTCCGATATTGCCGCTGGCGTAAATCGCGGTGTTGACGCCGATGACGTTGCCGCTCGAATCGAGTAGCGGCCCGCCGCTGTTGCCGGGATTGATGGCGGCGTCGGTTTGAATCAAGTCTTTCAGGATTCCGCTGCGATTCTGAATGGAACGCCCGGTCGAACTCACCACCCCTGTCGTCAGGGTGCCCTGCAGTCCGAACGGATTTCCGATCGCCAGCACTTTCTGGCCAACCTGAACGGCATCCGAATCACCCAATGTGAGGAATGGCAGGGGCTCCTCGGGCTTGATCTGGATGAGCGCCAGGTCGTTGGCAGGGTCCGTTGCAAGAACGACAGCCTTGTACCGCGTGGCCCCGCCACCCTCCGTCAACGGGGTCACCTCAAGTTCGGCGCTTCCCTGGATCACATGGTAGTTCGTGAGAATCCGCCCCTCCGCATCCACCAAGAATCCGGACCCGGACGATTCGCTCGGATAGACCTCCAAGAACCAATTGCGCTGCAAGACGGTGCTCGTGATATGCACGGTCGCCGGACTTGCCCGGCGATAGATCTCGATGTTCGAGAATTCCTCGTCAGTCAGAGTCGAGTCCGCTTCCGTCCAAAATGGCTCATCCAAGACCATCGGGGAGACCCGCCCGGAAAAGTCCGGCCGAGGTGTCCAGCAGATAATTGCGACCAGCAACGCGGCAGCCAGAGCAACGGGGCGCCAAGCTGACCAATTCGATTCGCGCATCGCCATCAATTGACCGCCGTCACGGACGGCCGCAACGCTTCCGCCCGGAGCTTCTGGTAGATCTCGCGAACTTGGCAAACGGTCTGCTCTTCAGTGCCGCCAGTGTCAATCACGAAGTGAGCATAGCGCCGTTTCTCTGACAACGGCATCTGCCGGTCAATTCGCGATTCCGCGTCGGCTCGCGTACCGCCATCTCGTTGGACGAAGCGCTCGATCTGCGCATCCCGCGGACACGAGGCCAGGACAATGCGCTGATAGCGCTTGTAGCTGCCCGACTCGATCATGACCGCTGCCTCGACCATCGCCACCAGGCCCGTCGCAAGCTTTTCCACTGCTTCAAAGAAGCCTTCAATGCGGTCAAAGACGCGCGGATGAATGATCGCGTTGAGGCGTTCGAGCCGGCTCGCGTCAGCGAATACGATGGCGGCGAGCGCCTTGCGGTCAATTGCGCCCCCGGGCCCGAGAATCCCTGTGCCGAATTCTGCGACAACTTCCGCCCGCGCTCGCATGTCGTCCGCCAGGACTTGATGGCCCAGCTTGTCCGCCTCTAGGACGGCGCAACCCAAGCGGGAAAACTCAGCTGCAGCGAAGCTCTTGCCGCTCGCCAAACCGCCAGTCAAGCCCACCCTCAGCATCGGCGAAGGCGCTCGGCGCGAAATTGTGGCTGGCCGGGGAGGATTCGAACCTCCACAACGGGCTCCAAAGGCACGTGTCCTACCGTTAGACGACCGGCCATCAGCCGATATCGTTAGGATAACACGCGGTGTCCGGGCTCCGAGGCGCGCCCCAAGGCCGACCGCGCCGCCTTGATTCAGAACGGGAAAGCGATCCAGCTACGTGTTGTCGAGATTCTCAGGCATGGCTGTGAGGAGCACTTCCTCTCCGGAATCCAGGCCAGCAGAAACCAGCGCCTCAGTGTTGTTGAAGTCCTGCACCTGCACCGGACGCTTTAGATACGTTCCGTTCGCGGCAACGTGGACGAACGGGCGTCCATCGTCCCCTGGCTCGGATTGAATCGCTTCCCTTGGCACGATGACGCCTGACTGGGGGCTCGAGTAGAAGACATCAACGCTGGCTGACAGATCAGGCAGGATACGGTCATCCTTCGAATCGATCAGAATCCGGACCGGGATCTGGTTGAGAAACGAACTGCGACCGCCACGGCTGTATTTCGACCCTCCGGATGACGAACTCGCGACGGCACCTAGTTCAACGACACGGCCCTCGAATCGCTCGCCGGGGAACGCATCGAGCTCGATGACTGCTTTGTCGCCGATTCCTATTGTCTGCGCGTCGACTTGATTGACACTGGCATTGACGATCATTTTGGAAACATCTACGATGCGCATGAACAGGGTGCCGGGATAGACTTGGTCGCCAGGCTTGGTCTGGGCGTACTGGCCACCCCCCTTGTACGCCGCCTCAAGCACGACCATGCCTGGAATCGGGGTCTTCACCCGCAGGCGTTCCAAGTCTCGCAAATGGCGCTCGGTGTGCAGCTCTTCCTCCCGGACTCTCAGCTGCTCCACGCGGAGGTCCGCACGGTGCACGGACTCCATGAATTGACCCTCCTGCTCCAGTTGCTGCCATGTGGCGCGAGCCTCGTGAGCGACATTCCGCAGGATCTCGGCTTCAATTCTGGATCGCACCTCGGCGGTCCCGACATCCAGACCCGCCTTGTCGGCCTCGGCCTTGGCTGCGAGGCGCGCCTGCCGTTCGGTCTCCTTCAGGATCATGATTTCCGACTCGCGTTTGCGGAAATTCGACTCAGCCACGGTCTGCACCGACTCGCGGTCCTTGATATGGTCGATGAGCCACTGCAAGTCGAACTCCGCAACAACGGATCCGGCCGGAATCACGGTTCCGGGCTCCGCCAGCGTGGCGAGGGTGAGCCGTGAACTGCCCGAATCTCGCGGGCCGCGCAATCTCGGGGCCCGAATCGCCGCGTATTGCAGAGTCTCAATGGTTCCGCCAATGCGCAAGGACTTCGTGAACTCGCCAAGTGTTGCGGCGGCTGTCCGTAGCTGCGTGGATCCCTGCCCGGACGTCACAGCGGATTCGCGGTTGCTCAGAGCCCAAATCATCAACGCGGTGACAACGCCAGCCACGAGGCATAGGCCGGTCGTAAGCCACCGGCTTGGCTTCGACGACCGGCGCGGTCCAGGAGGTGCGGGGATGGGCCTCGCTATATCCGGCGGGCGCGCCGGTTCGGGAGTCGCAGGGACGGGGAAATGACTGGCCATGGAACTACATCCGCGCGCACAAATAGCAACGCTAGTCAATTATATAGCAACCTCTCAGTGTCAATAGGCCTTTCCGCGCAAAAACCTGTGGCAGCCACACGTTTACTTTGACTGTTTGCCCGAAATCGCCAAGATCCGGTCGGTCAGGCTGTTACCCGTTCGTCTTGGAACGGTAGGTCCGAATCGATTTCTTGTCTATTCAACAGGACGATATGCTGCTGCTCGGGAGACCTCCCAGAGCCTGCCTCGCCAAGGCCCAGCCGCTTGAGCGTGTAATAACAGGAGCGCCCGCCGCACGTGCAAGGTCACCCGGTCTCCTTGCATCCCGTAGTCAAGGGCGACGACCTGTCTCTGGGAATCAGACAAGCCCGGGTTGGGCCCAATCACAATCTCGGTGTACTCGTGCTAATCGCGGTCCAGGTGGGGATCGGACCCGGAAACCCTCGTGCCCCTTGTCTCGATGATTCTCGCGACCAGGAAGTCCTTGAACTGCCCGCTCTCCTCGCAGCAAGCCCGCACATGCCAGCGGAAACCGTCGGATCCGATCGCTTGGGGCGCGGTCCAGCAGCAGCGTGGAAGGGATCGGCGGCACCCGCAGGTGTCCTACCGGCAGACGACCGGACAGCAGCCGATATCAATTGGAATTCCCCGAAATTCCGGACGTCGTGGGGACGGGCCGCCGCCTGGCTGCAGCGCGACAATCCAATCCGGCTAGGTGTTGTCGCGATTTTCTGGCAAGGCGGTGAGAAGCACTTCCTCTCCGGAATCCAACCCCGCAGAGACCAATGCCTCGGTGTTATTGAAGTCCTGCACCCGGATTGGACGCTTGTGATAGGTCCCGTCCCCGGCAACAATATGGACGAACGAGTTCCCATCAGTCCCTGGCTCCGATTGAATCGCCTCCCTTGGCACAAGCACGCCTGACTGCGGCCTCGAATAGACGACATCTACGCTGGCTGACAGACCCGGCAGGATACGGTCATCCTTCGATTCGATCAGAATCCGGGCCGGGATCTGCTTGAGGAAAGAACCGCGACCGCCACGGCTGTATCTTGCTGACCCGGCAACGGCACCGAGTTCAACGACACGACCCTCGAAGCGCTCGCCGGGGTACGCGTCGAGCTCGATGACTGTTTTGTCGCCGATTCCAATTGTCAGCGCGTCGACCTGATTGAGACTGGCATTGACGATCATTTCGGACACATCAACGATGCGCATGAACAGGGAGCCGGGAGAGAGTCGGTCGCCATTCTTGGTCTGGGCGTACAGCCCACCACTGCCTGCCTTGTACGTCGCCTCAAGTACGACCATGCCCGCAATCGTGGTCTTCACTTGAAGGCGCTCCAAGTCGTGCAGATGGCGCTCGACGTGCAGCTCCGCCGCCCGGACTGTCAACTGCTCCTTGCGGAGATCCACACCGTACACGATCTCCATGAATTGACGCTCCCGCTCCTTTTGCTGCCATATTGCGCGAGCCTCGTGAGCGACATTCCGCAGGATCTCCCCTTCGATCTTGGACCGCACTGCGGCGGTACTGACATCCAGCTCCGCCTTGCGGGCTCGAGCCTTGGCAGCGAGGCGCGACTGCCGTTCGGTCTCCTTCAGGATCGCTATCGCCGCCTCGCGCTTGCGGGCATTCGACTCAGCCACGGCCTGCACCAACTTCGTGCCGCTGATGTGGTTCAAGAGCCACGGTAATTCGAACTCCGCAACAACGGATCCGGCCGGAATGACGATTCCGGGCTCCGCCAGCGTGGTGAGGGTGAATGGGGCCCTGTCGGCATTTCCCGGACCCCGCAACTTCGGCACTTTAATCGCCGCATATCGCAGAGTCTCGACGGTACCACCGATGCGCAAGGACTTCGTGAACTCGCCGAATGTAGCGGCGGCTGTCGGGAGCCGGCCGAGTACTTGCCCCGACGTCGCATCGGGTTCCCGGCTGCTCACCGCCCAAAGCATCAACGCGATGACCATGCCGGCGACGATACTAAGGCCAGTGGTCAGCCGCGGGCTCGGCTTCAGCGGCTGACGCGGCCCGGCAGGTGCGGGTATTGGCCTCGCGATCTCTGGCGGGCTTTGCGGCTCCGGAGTCAGGGAGGGAGGGGGGGGTGAATGGTTCCACCGGGGGGTTGCCTCTACGGCGCCTTCTTAACATTATCTCGCATGATCGGGTTACCCCTCACCCTGACGGCATGAAACTGGGTGTACTTTGAGCGGCGCTCGAGAGGGTGCCGATGTCTGTTGGTTCGAGGTGGCGTGGATCCGTGATCCGCCGCCTTGGGCCATAGATCGGGGCTGCGCCTGAGCTCGGCGCGACTCTTCTTCCCTTCGCAACGGACGCTGCATGCCACCAACTCGGGAACGCGGGAAAGGGGTCGTTGTACTTCACTGCCCAGAAGTTTCACAGCAAAGGGAAATCCCCAGCGGGCCTCTCTCCACTACAGTCCGCAGGTCTCTATATCCTGTGTCGCAGCCCATGCTCCGCTTGCTACTGGAGAGGTCAATGTAGAACAACCGTTGCCGAAGGAATACACTCATCTGCCCTGCCGTGTGCCGGCAATCAGCCGGCAATCAGTGCCACCAAGTCGGTCAGGCTGTTTCTCGCCCGTCCTCGGACAGCAGGTCCGAGTCGATGTCGTCTCTGTTCAACAAGACGATATGCTGCTGCTCGGGAGTCCGCTCAGAGCCGTCCTCACCTAGGCCCAACCGCTTGATCGCGTAGTACAGGAGCGCGCGCCGCACGCGCAAGGTCACCTGATCTCCCTGCATCCCGTAATCAAGAGCGACGACCTGTCTCTGGGAGTCCGACAGGCCCGGGTTGGGCCCGATCACGATCTCGGTGTACTCGTGCCAATCACGGTCAAGGCGGGGATCGGACCGGGCAGCCCTGATGCCCCGTGTCTCTATGATTCTTGCGACCAGGAAGTCCTTGAACTTGCCGCTCTCCTCACAGCACGCCCGCAGGTGCCAGCGGAAACCGTCGAATCCGGTGGCGTGGGGCGCAATCCAGCGCCAGCGTGGAAGTGGGTACGACAGGGACTGATAACGGACCTCGACCGCTTGCCTTCCGCGCAGGGCTTCGAGAACGAGCTGGAGTGTCCCCGCGTTGACAATGCGTTTTGGCGAGGGCGCCCCGTCGTATGCCGGATACTCCTTGATCCACGAGTTATCGCGAGCCAACACGCCGTCGGCTACCGACCGCAGCTGGTTGAGATACAGGTCAGAGTCGAGACTCAGGAAGACGGGCGAGAACACCGGGCTCCGCAAATACGCCCGTTCGCTGCGGTTGTAGATCATGTTCTCCGGCGCGAACTTGAGGTAGCGATTCAGGTCGGCGGACGCCTGGTTCACGGACACGCCGAACATCTGCATCAAGTCGGAGCGGTTCAACCGACCTTCCCAGAACAACCGGAATTCGATGAATTCCAGGCGTTGCTCGACACCCCAACGCAAGCTGGATTGCCTGTTCCGCACGCTCGGGTTCATAGTTCGCCTGCTCCGTCGCCAGTCTGAACCCGTGCCGGAACCGCGCTGCAACACGCCAAGAATCCAGAAACCGTGCTGGATCCAACTTCTCGAATCAAATCAATCGTCTGGGTCCCGCCTCACGATAACACGCCCCCGAGACCCGCCTTCCACACACCGGAACCGGCGCCGGTTGAGCGGTCTGCCGCACCTTGCGGTGGGCGCTGCCGTCGGTCTTCCCCGAGAGTTCGAATCAGGCGAACAGGCCCTCGTTGATACAATGGCGGCGTGTCGACAAGGGGTGCAACTATCGCATATTGCGCCTTGTCATTGATATGGGCCGCCTGGGCGCCACCGCCTGCTCTCGCCGGGCCTGAGGCTCCGGAAAGGGTTGACTACAACCGCGACGTACGGCCGATCCTCTCGGATCGGTGTTATAGCTGCCACGGGCCGGACGAAGCGCAACGCCAGGCCGGGCTGCGCCTCGATACGGAAACGGGAGCGACGGATCAACTGGCAAGTGGCGGTCGGGCTGTAGTGCGCGGAGCGCCTGAAGCGAGCGTGCTGCTCGAGCGGATTGCGAGCGACGACCCAACCCGACGCATGCCACCTGCCTACATGGGACACGATCCGATCCCCGATTACGAGATCGGAGTGCTTCGAGAGTGGATCGAGCAGGGAGCAGTATGGGCCGGACACTGGGCGTTCGACCCTCCACGAAAGATATCGGTTCCGGACCGCGGGAACGGCAGCCAAGGGCACAATGCCATTGACGCCCTAGTGCTGCGACGGCTCGAAGCAGAAGGCCTGACACTGGCGCCACCTGCCGAACCTCAGACGCTCGCCCGACGCGCCGCGCTGGATCTGACGGGTCTACCGCTGGCTCCGGAGGTGGTGGAGGAATTCGCCACGAACGCCTCGCCCGACGTGTACGAGAAGTTCCTCGATAGCCTGCTCGCGTCACCACGATACGGCGAGCATCTTGCTGCGATGTGGCTTGACGCAGCGAGATACGCGGACACAAATGGCTACCAAACGGATGGCGTCCGTTCGATGTGGCGCTGGCGGGACTGGGTGATTGAAGCATTCAATCGAAATCTGAGCTTCGATCGTTTCACGATTGAGCAACTCGCGGGCGACATGTTGCCGGCAGCTACCAGGGACCAGGTTATCGCGTCAGGATTCAACAGAAACCACCGCACAACCGCGGAGGGGGGATCGGTCAACGAGGAGTTCCGTGTGGAATACGTCGCGGATCGGGCGGAGACTACCGCTACGGTTTGGCTTGGCATGACGCTGGCTTGCGCCCGCTGCCATGACCACAAGTTCGACCCCCTGTCGCAGAAGGAGTACTACGAGTTCTTCGCCTACTTCAACAATGTGCAGGAGAAGGGCATGGTGTGGAACTTCGGAAACGAGGATCCGCTGGTTCTCGCGCCAACACCCGAGCAGGAAGCAAGACTGGGCGTATTGGAATCGGATGCCACGACAGCCGCGGAGCGCTGGGACGCGATGGCGAGCCGCGTCGCCGCAGAACAGGCCGAATGGGAGCGCGGGCTGGCCGCCTCCCCGGAAGCCGACTGGGCTCCTCGGAGGGGTCTTGCGGCGCATGCCGGATTGGACGGCCGGCTGGAGATCCGATCGTTCTCGGGCGGTTCGATCGATGGAAACAGCGAGCCGGAGCCGGTGGATACCGAGTTCGGGGAGGGTCGCATCGGTGCCGCGGCGATCTTCGACGGTACGAAATATGCCGATCTCGGCAAACTGGGTGACTCCGACTACCTGGATCCGATCAGCGTGTCGGCTTGGATCTTGCCGGAAACATCCGCGGACGGCGCCATAGTTTCCTCGATGGGCGAGAATCCGATCGGCGCCGGCTGGGGCCTGTTCGTGCGCGGAGGGAAGCTGTGGTGGCACATGTCGAGGCGCTGGACAGACCTGAGCCTGCGCATCGAGACCAAGCGGGACATCGTTGCTGGACGCTGGCAGCACGTGTTGCTGACCTATGACGGCAAGCGCAAGGCGAAGGGCGTCCGCATGTACATCGATGGCGAGGATCAGGACCTCCACGTGCTGTTCGATAACCTGGACTGGCCATCGCAGAGCAATGAAACGCTGAAAATCGGCGGTGGCGGCGGGCTCGACAACCGCTTTGTCGGCCATATCGACGAAGTCCGGATCTACGGCCGGGAACTGGATCCGGCCGAGGCGCGCTCGCTCGCTTCGGTGCGAGAACTGGCGGCGCTCGCGGCGATTCCACCCGCGGACCGGACCCGTCCGCAGCAGGACAAGCTGCGCCAGGCTTTCCTGGACTCGGCAGCATCGCGCGAAGGGCGAGGGACACTCCACGCAGCGCGGGAAGCCCGACGGCGATCTGAAGAATTTCGCGCAACAATCCCCACGGTGATGGTCATGAAGGAAGGGGCTTCTCGGAAAGCGTACGTTCTGGGCCGAGGACGCTACGACGCCCGAGGGGAGGAGGTTTCACCGGGCGTTCCGGAATCCACTCGCAACGGCCTGGCCGTGGATGTCAGCGACCGTCTCGCGCTGGCCCGATGGATAGCCAGCCCCTCGAACCCGCTCACGGCCCGGGTGATCGTCAACCGTTTCTGGCAGCTGCTATTCGGCGTTGGCATCGTCAAGACAGTCGACGATTTCGGCTCGCAAGGCGAGGCTCCCTCGAACCAGGCTCTCCTCGACTGGCTGGCCGTCGAATTCATGGAGTCCGGCTGGGATGTCAAGCAACTACTAAGAACGATCATGTCCAGCGCCACCTACCGGCAGTCGTCCCGGTCCAGTCCAGCCTTGCGGGAACGTGATCCCGAGAACAGGCTCTTGGCGCGCGGCCCGCGGTTTCGGCTTCCGGCGGCCACGATCCGCGACCAGGCCCTGGCAGCGTCGGGACTGTTGGCAGGAGCGCTCGGCGGACCGTCGGTCAAGCCGTACCAGCCGCCCGGACTATGGAAGGAAGTGTCAGGACTGGTCTACGAACCTGGCTCCGGGCCGGACCTGTACCGCCGAAGCCTCTATACGTACTGGAAACGGACCGTCGCGCCGCCCTCGATGATGAACTTCGACGCCTCGGACCGAGAGGTTTGCACCGTGCACGTCAAGCGGACGAACACCCCACTGCAAGCGTTAAACACAATGAACGACCCGACTTTCGTCGAAGCTGCCCGAAATCTTGCCGAGAGCGTGTTGCGCGGCAAGCCGCCTGGCCGCGAAGCGCGCATCGAGGCCACCTATCGAAGCGTCCTCTCGCGTCCGCCCCGACCTGCCGAATCCGACGCTCTGAAAGCCCTCCTGGAGTCGTATCTGGACGAATTCAGGGCACACCCGGAGGCCGCCGAGAAACTTCTGGAGGTGGGTGATTCTTCGTGGGACCGGGACCTGGACCCAGGCGAGTTGGCTGCCTATACCGGGGTCGCAAGTCTGGTGCTCAACCTGGACGAAGCGGTGACGAAGCAATGACCTCCGAGGCCCAGCTTGCCGTACAAGCGACTCGGCGCCATTTCTTCGGGAAAGCAGCCCACGGACTGGGGTCTGTCGCCCTCACTCACCTGTTAGGGCGGGGTCTCTCGGAAGCGGCGGAAGCACCCCCTCCCGGTGCCGTCTCATCCGGGCTGCCGCACTTCGCACCAAGGGCCAAGCGCGTAATCTGGCTGTTCCAGTCTGGCGGGCCATCCCAACTCGAAACGTTCGATCCAAAGCCCGGCCTGGCGCGGCTACGGGGCCAAGAACTGCCCGAATCCATACGCAAGGGCCAACGCCTGACCACAATGACCGCTTCCCAGAGCACATTCCCACTGGTCGAGTCGGCATTCGGGTTCAAACAGCACGGCTCGTCCGGCGCATGGATCAGCGACTTGCTCCCGCACACGGCCAGCATTGCGGACGACATCGGCATCGTGCGGTCGATGCATACGCAAGCGATCAATCACGACCCGGCGGTGACCTTCCTGCAAACCGGGGCGGAGATCGCGGGACGACCCAGCATGGGAGCCTGGCTTAGCTATGGCTTGGGCAGTGAAAGCAGCGACCTGCCGGCATTCGTCGTAATGATCACGCAAGGCACCGGCGGACAGCCGCTATATGACCGCCTGTGGGGGTCCGGGTTCCTGCCCACGCAGTACCAGGGAGTCAAATTCCGTTCCGTGGGAGATCCGGTGCTCTACCTTTCGGATCCACCCGGCATTAGCCGTGATCGGCGACGGAGATTCCTCGACACATTGGCGGACCTCAACAAAATGCAACACGACGAGTACGGCGATCCGGAGATCGTCACGCGGATCGCCCAATACGAAATGGCATTCCGCATGCAACGATCGGTACCCGAATTGACAGATCTGTCCGGAGAGCCAGAGCCGATCTTCGATCTCTACGGTGAAGACGCGCGCCGCCCCGGGACCTATGCCTACAACTGCCTGCTAGCCCGGCGGCTAGCGGAGAGGGGCGTGAGATTCATCCAGCTCTATCACCGCGGCTGGGACCAGCACGGCGGATTGAAGCAAGGCATTCAACGCCAGACCCGCGCCACGGACCAAGCATCGGCGGCACTGGTCCAAGACCTCAAGCAGCGCGGGCTTCTCGAGGACACACTCGTGGTCTGGGGAGGCGAGTTCGGCAGAACAGTCTACTGCCAAGGGACGCTGACCGAGTCGGAGTACGGTCGGGACCACCATCCGAGGTGCTTCACGATCTGGATGGCGGGTGGTGGCATCAAGCCCGGGCAAACCTACGGGGCGACCGACGACTTCAGTTACAACATCACCGAAGACCCCGTAGACGTCCATGACCTGCACGCTACGATCCTGCATCTCTTGGGTGTCGATCACACCAAGCTGACCTACAAGTTTCAGGGCCGGCGGTTCCGACTTACCGACGTACACGGCAGGGTCCAGAACACGCTGCTCGCGTAGCAGTGCACGCGCACCACCGCTCCTGGCCGCGATCCCGGCCAGCGGACATGCGGAGCCGACCCGAGTCCTTCGATTGAGGCGGAACGGACTGCGACCCGGCAAGGGAGGCGTGCCCACCCAGGACGGCGGCGCAATGCACGTTTGCCAGGGGCGGAAGTGCCCAACAGGGCCGGACTCGTGGCGGTACGGTTTGGATGCGCGGTCCGGCTTGCAAGGTGATACGATTCCGTAGTGATGACCCGACAACGCAATCTTGTCATTGCGCTGGCTTGCTTGAGCATGCTCGGCTGCACTCCCGCCGGATTTCGGAGCATCCCACTCGCCGAGCTTCACGACCGGATCCAGGGCGGCTGGGCCGGCCAAATGATCGGAGTCGCCTACGGCCTGCCCACCGAGTTCCGGTTCAACAGTCAGATCATTCCGGAGGAAAGCGTCCCGGAGTGGACTCCGGACCGTGTCGAGGTGGCACTTTCCAACGATGACCTGTACGTTGACATGACTTTCGCGGCCGTTCTCGACGAAAAGGGCCTCTCGGCCACAACCGATGACTTCGGGGCAATGTTCCGGGAGACCCAGTACCGGCTCTGGCATGCCAACCTGGCGGCGCGGCGCGCCCTGCAGCGCGGAGTGCCGGCAACGCTTTCCGGAACACCCGAATACAATGCCCATGCCAATGACATCGACTTCCAGATTGAGTCGGACTTCATCGGCCTGATGGCACCCGGCCTTCCGCAGGCTTCCAATGACATCTGCTGGCGTGTCGGTCGTGTCATGAACCACGGCGACGGCATCTACGGTGGCATGTTCGTCTCGGGCATGTACGCCGCCGCCTACTTCGAGTCGGACCCGAAGGAAGTCGTCCGGGCCGGTCTGGCTACCATCCCGGCCGAGAGCCCTTACGCCCAACTCATTTCCGACGTGCTCACATGGCATGACCAGAGCCCGGATGACTGGACCGAGGTCTGGCACAGGCTCGAGGAAAAGTGGAACCAGCGCGAAGCGTGCCCTAAAGGCTCGGTCGAGCCGTTCAACATAGACGCGAAACTGAACGGAGCCTACATCGCCTTGGGCCTGCTCTACGGCCAAGGCGACTTCGCCAAGACCATGGTCATTGCCATGCGAGCCGGCCAGGATTCCGACTGCAATCCTGCCAGCGCAGGCGGCATTCTAGGCGTCATGCTCGGCTACCAGGGAATCCCGGACCAATGGAAGAGCGGCATCCCCGCCATCGCAGACAGAGAATTCAGCTACACCGATTACTCCTTCGAAACCATTGTCGAGAGCACACAGAACCGCGCTATCGCACTAGTGGAACTCAATGGCGGCCGACTCGACGGTGACCGCCTGATGGTCAAGATGCAAGAACCGGAGCCTGCGCAGCTGGAGCTCTGGGACGACTACGGATCCCCGGCCGAAGTCATCCTGGTCGAAGATCCAAGGTGGCAATTCCAGGGAGAGTGGGAACGCACTGAGGCGAGGCAGCGAAGCACGATCTACATCGGTCGGAAGGCAGCAACAAAGGGTCCTGAAGCGGAAGTCTCGTTCCGGGGCACTGGCGCGATCCTTTCCGGCCCGCTCATGCCGAACGGTGGGACGGCAGACATCTATCTCAATGGCGAACTTCACCGCACGGTCGATGTCTACACGGACACACAGAGGAACCGCGTGAGCGAGGCCGTCTGGCACGCATTCGGGCTGCCAGAGGCGGAGCATTCTTTGCGAGTGGTCGCTCGGGGTGAGACACCGCCAGGCGGGCAAGGGACCGACATCACGCTCGAGAAGCTGATCGTGTTTCGATAGGGAGTTTGATCGACGACCGCTGGCCGAGGCACGTCGGAGTGTCTCCAGGACTTCAGGGTCACGCCGTGCCGATGCCGATGAAGAGGGCGGCAAGGGTTCCCTGCTTCACTGTCCCCGCAACCCGCCCGCTTCTCAGACCGGATCGAGTTCGAAGCCTTCCAGGGCGCGGCTCAATCCGTCCATCGCGGTGTGGGCCGTGTGGTCGAACTGCAACGGAGTGACGGAGATCCGACCGTCGCGGATGGCGGCGTAGTCGCTCCCTTCCTCGGCGTCCTCCAGGGGCACGTCCTCGTGCATCCAGTAGTACGGGCGATTCATCGGATCACGCGTCTCGACCATGTAGTTGCGGGAAATCTTGCAACACTGCCGCGTGACAGATATCCCGGCTGCCTTCCCGACCGGGACATTGACATTCAGGACGATGCCGGATGGCAACCCGTCCGCAAGGATCCTTGCGGCCAACCCCGCCGCAACCCGGGCGGAGGGCTCGTAGTCGATGGATGACCGCTGATTCACCGAAACGGCCATGGCGGGAATGCCGTACTTCGCACCCTCGGCGGCCGCGGCAACGGTCCCGGAATAGTAAATGTTCTCTCCCAGGTTGGGGCCGTTGTTGATCCCCGAGACAACCAGGTCGGGCCGCTCTTCAAGCAGCAGGGTGACGGCCATCATCACGCAATCGCAGGGCGTGCCCTCAATCCCAAAGCGGCTCTGCCCGCGACGCTCGTAACGAATCGGTCGGCGCAACGTGATGCGCCGGCTGGCCGCGCTCTGCTCCGTCAAGGGAGCCGCGGTGCAAGTGCGACCAACCGGAGCCAGCGCCCGTTCCAGGGCCACGACACCCGGTGCGTCGATGCCGTCGTCGTTGGTAATCAGGATCAAGGGTGCGGCCATGGTCGAGTAGACCAGCGTAGCGGACACGGACGTCGCCGATCGCGCTCGACTCGCACCAGCCAGTGGTAGTCTGGATTCAAGATGGCTGCCGCCAACCTGACCCTCGACTCCGACTGCATCGTCGCGCGGGACCAACAGTATGTTGTGCGCAATTACGGTCGCTATCCGCTGGTTGTCAGCCGAGCCCAAGGCGTTTACCTGCACTGTCCCGAGGGTGGGCGCTACCTGGATTTCATATCGGGCATCGGCGTGATGGCCCTCGGGCACTCGCATCCACGCATCGTCGCCGCGATAGAAGATCAACTCGGCACGTTGACCCATTGCTCCAATCTCTACTACCACCCGCTCCAGGGCGCAGTCGCGGAGCAGCTGGCCGCTCTCAGCGGGCTGCAGAGAACCTTTTTTTGCAACAGCGGCGCCGAGGCGGTAGAAGCGGCACTGAAAATCGCCAAAGGCTATGGTCGCGCCCGCAATGAAGCGAAACACGAGATCGTGGCCTTGCACGATTCCTTTGGGGGCCGCACGCTAGGGGCGATTTCGGTGACCGGCCAAGCCAAGTACAGCGACCCCTTCGCTCCGCTGATTCCCGGTGTCCGGTTCGTGGCCCCCAACGATCTCGAAGCGCTCAAGAGCGCCGTCAACGAGAACACCGCGGGCATCTTGTTCGAGCCAATCCTGGGCGAGGGAGGCATTGTCGAAATCACCGCCGAGTTCGCCGCCACGGCGCGGGAACTCGCCACAGCGAACGACGCGCTGCTGGTCTGCGACGAAGTCCAGTGCGGCATGGGCCGCACTGGCAAGCCATTCGCGTTCCAGCACTGGGGCGACGGATTTCTGCCGGACGTGATGACGCTCGCGAAGCCGCTCGCGGCCGGCCTGCCGATCGGCGCTACGGTTTGTAGCGAGGCCGCAGCCGCCGTCCTTGCACCGGGCATGCACGGTTCGACATTCGGGGGCGGAGGCCTGGCGTGCCGGGCGGCTCTCGAGTTCCTGCAGATGCTGCCGGAGCTGCTGCCGCACGTCCAGGAGATCGGAGCCTACTTCCGGGCGCGGCTCCAGGAACTGGTGGTGCGTTATGACTTCGTGTCCGGCGTGCGCGGAAAGGGCCTGATGCTGGGACTCGAGCTCACGATACCCGGCGGAGACTTCGTCCCTGAGGCGCAGCGCAAGGGCCTGCTCATGAATTGCACGGCAGGCAACATCCTGCGCTTCCTGCCTCCGTTCGTGATCGAGCGCGAGCATGTGGACGAGGCTATTGGGATTCTCGACGACACACTTCGAGAAGGAACCGTCGAGGACGATCAGTAGGTCGTCCGCTCGTCGGGGCAACTGCGTTCCGGACGATCCAACTGCCCGCCCGCCGAGCGCCGCTTGGATGTGGAGTGCGCTGACCAGCCTGTTGGTACGATGGACGCCCGATGAAGATCGCGAGCCTCGAAACGCGCCACTGCGACGCCGGCTGGCGGAACTACCATTTCGCAAAGCTCACAACAGCGGACGGCGTCACGGGCTGGAGTGAGTTTGACGAAGACTTCGGCTCGCCCGGCGTGACCGCCGCCATCGAGCGCCTCGCTCCGCGCGTCGCGGGACAAGACGGCGCAAACCATGAGCGTGTCTACGCAGACCTGTTCTGCGCGACCAGGCCAGCTGCGGGAGGCGTGATCGGCCAGGCTCTCGGGGCGATCGAGAACGCCCTGATCGACGCCAAGGCCAAGACCCTCGGTGTGCCTTGTTACGCGCTTCTCGGAGGCAAGGTCCGTGACCGCGTCCGGTTGTACTGGTCACATTGCGCAACTTGGCGGATCAACCACCCGGAACACTACACTCCTCCGATCACGGACCTGGCTGGGGTCCGCGAGATCGGTTCGGAAGTCCGGGAGCGGGGCTTCACCGCGTTGAAGACCAATGTCTTCGAATACGGTGATGGAACCGTGCGGGGCTGGCGGCCTGGCTTCGGCACGCCATTCGAGCCGGGCCGCAACGTGGAACGCGCCACCCTGCGCCACTTGCGAGCCCACCTGGACGCCCTGCGAGAAGGCGCCGGGCCTGATATCGACATCCTCCTTGACTTGAACTTCAATTGCGCGACCGAGGGCTACCTGAAGATCCTGCGCGAACTCCGTGACGTCGACCTCTTCTGGGTCGAGATCGACAGCCGCAATCCCCGGGCACTCTCCCACATCCGCGAACAGGGCCATCACCCGATCAGCTCGTGCGAAACACTTGTCGGACTGCGCAGCTTCCTGCCGTACTTCGAGCGGGAAGCTGTCGACGTAGCCATCGTCGACGCCGTCTGGAATGGCGTCTGGCAAGGCCTCAAGATAGCGGCGAGCGCGGAAGCGTACGAGGTGAACGTCGCCCCCCATAACTTCTACGGACACCTGGCGACGATGATGAACGCGCATTTTGCAGCCGCAGTGCCGAACCTCCGCATCATGGAGATCGACATTGACCGGATCCCGTGGGACAGCGAGATCTTCACGCATACGCCACCGGTCGAGGGAGGCCATCTCGTGCTCCCGGACTCTCCGGGATGGGGTACGGAGCCGGATGAGAAGGCGCTCGAGTCCAGACCGCCGAGGGGATGAACGCCGGTTCCTCGATACGCGCGGTCGGTTCATGCCTCCCGGGCGGCAGACAGAGCCCCCTCGACCTGGTCGGCCCCCCTTGGCAATCCGCCACTCATCAGACGGGAGCCGTCCTCGGTGATCTCGATCATGTCCTCGATCCGGATCCCGATTCCCTGGTCCGGGAGGTACAGACCCGGCTCGACAGTCACGACCATTCCCTTCTTGAGGCGGCCCCCGGGAGGGGATGGATCATGCACATCCAGACCGACATGATGCCCGAGAGCGTGAGGCAGGTGAGTTTCAACACCGCTGGGAGCCAATTTGCGCAGTGCCCGTCGCGCAACCGCTTGCAGGCTATTCGATTCGCTCCCATTGAGCTTCACGCCGGGGCGTGCCGCCGCCATCGCGGCGCGTTGCGCCCCGAGCACCGCGTCGTAGAGGCGCCGCTGGTGATCATCGAACTTGCCCCCGACCGGAACAGTTCGGGCGATATCGGCGGCGTAGCGCATGTACTCTCCCCCAGCGTCCATCAGCAGCAACTCCCCTTCCCTCATCACGGAGCGGTTGCGGCTGTAATGCAAGATCGCGGCGTTCGCCCCGGCACCTGCCATTGGCGGAAACGCAAGCCGGTCGCAACCGGCCTTGAACGCGGCTCCGACGAATTCAGCGATGACGGATCGCTCCGCCGCTCCCGGGGTGACGGCAGTCCAAGCCGCCCTATAGGCCGCCTCGGTCGCAGTCACCGCTTTCTGGAGCAGTTCCATCTCGTTGGCGGACTTGATGCTGCGCATCGAGGCCAGAACGGCTTGTACGTCCCGAATGTCCCTCGTGCCGGCCGCCTCTCGGAGTCGCTCCATGAGAACAGACATCCCTCCCGCTGATCGGTCCACGGAAGGCGAGCGAAGGCCGAAGAGGGGCTTGCGGCCCTTGATCAGGGATCGCAGTTCGCGCGGCAGGCTCGGGGCTTCGGAAACTTCATCGAATCCCGTTGCCCCTGCATCTCGCGGTCCGAGCCGGGAGCCGGTCCACAGGCTTCTGTGCCGCTTGTCGCTTGGTAGAAAGAGAATCTCACGGTAGGAGGCATTGCCATTTCGGGGCGCGATCAGCAGAGCTGCGCCAGACTCAGCATGCCCGGTCAGGTAGTAGAAATTGCTTTCCTGGCGGAACCCGGTAAATCCCGATGCTCCTTCGTCATCGCCGTAGCCAAGAAGGGCAATGACGCCGCGCCCTACTTCTTCGGCGAGACGGCGGCGGCGTGCCGCAAACACCTCAGGGCTCTCGGCAGAACTTCGGCGCACCGGGCCCAAGGCCGTGCACGTGGCAAGGAACGACCTGCGCGATGCGATCAACCCATCCAGAGTACCGGAAGGCCCGCCATCTCTGGGCTAAGATCGAACTCTGGAGCCCATGAAGAGCGTCAGACTTGTAACCGATGGTTCTTGCTTGGGAAACCCGGGCCGGGGTGGATGGGCAGCGATCCTGAGGCACGGCGACCACAGCCTGGAACTCTTCGGCGGCGAGGGCCAAACCACCAATAACCGGATGGAAATCACCGCCGTTCTGAACGGTCTCAGGGCGCTGAAGGAGTCCTGTCGGGTGACTGTAGAAACTGATTCCCAATATTTGAAGAACGGCATCACGACCTGGATCCATCGGTGGAAGAAACGCGGTTGGAAAACAACATCGGGAAGCCCCGTCAAGAACCAGGACCTGTGGCGCGAACTCGAGTCCGCGCTGGCCGGCCATCAAGTGAATTGGGTGTGGGTGAAGGGCCACGCGGATCACTCCGATAACATCCGCTGCGATGAGCTGGCTCGAAAGGCGGCGAGCAGTGCCGAAAACGACTCGGCGGAAACGACCTAGGACCCTCCGGAGTCGGCGTGTCCAGCTGGCCTGCGGCGGGCGTTGAAGCGATCCCGAGAGCTCTCAATTCGAGCCGCATTTCCCGTGGCTCGTTTAGCTAGACCGGTCGGGCCGTCGTTGAAGGCGCAACATGCGACCGGACCTTGGGGGGGATGAACGGGCTGGCTCCAATCGGAGCGCGTTTCCACTACCGACGCTCGATGCATACCCAGCCACTTGTCACAGAGCATCTCGCCGCGGTCAGGAAATGAAACCATGGTCCGGCGTCGGTGTCGTAAGATGAGGTCGGGGCCCTGTGTCTAGGCAGTTTGCATCCATGCTCGTAACCCTGGCGAACGGCCTGAGTGTCTTCAGGCTCCTTTCCGCCCCTGCAATCGTCGTGTTGATTTGGCGTTCGCAAGACGTCGAATCCTCCCGCTACGCCGCGTTCTGGTTGATTGTGTGTCTCCAATTGGGCGACATGGTCGACGGGCACCTGGCCCGGACGGGAAGCCGGAAGCTCGCAGTGCGCAACTATTTCGGCGAAATCATCGACCCTGTCGCGGACAAGATGTATATAGGCGCTGGGTTTGTAACGCTCGGTCTCACAGATCAGTTCAGCGACTGGTTCGTCGCGCTCGTGGTTGTTCGCGACCTATCGATCATGGCTGGCTGGTCGCTGGTCTACAAGCGGTTCGGCGTGCGGCTGCTGCCGAACTTGCCGGGCAAGCTGACCGACGGTTGCTCAGCCGCGCTCCTTGGCGTCATCCTGCTCGGACTGAGCCCCGCGTTGGTAGGGGCCCTGACCCAAGTCACCGCCGGAATGATCGTGTTCTCCGGCTACCTGTACGCTCGCATGGCGATGAACGCCGGTTCGGAAGCATCGCCCCAGCCGTTGCGGGCCGCTGCCGTCGAACGGCGCAACCGCACTGAAGCGGCCAGAGGCCGCGTTCGATCAGCCTAGCCCACCCTTCCAGGTCTGCACGCCACGCCCCGCCTCTCGAGTTTCGTGCCATCCGGCAGGCCCATGCCGGCCTGTTAGAGCGGCTCGTGAATCGTCGTCTCGGCCTCTGTCGGCAGGACTGCGAGGCTCGCGGTGTGCGAGCCATTGCAGATGCGAGCGAACCGCGTGACGGCGGGACGCGGGAACCCCTGGAACTACGGCAGGCGCAATATCCGCTCGGAGCAATCGGATTCGAACCCTCAGAATTCCATGCGGACAGTGGCCTCGCAGTGGCCCGACCAGGAATCCGAAACTGGAGCGCCCGCGATGGAGCGGGTGCCGAATCCTCGGGACGCCGCGTTCACGAGCGGCTTGAGGTTCCTTGCGTACTGGAGCCGCCGCGATGGAAGACCGACCGCAACGCTCCGTTCAACGCCATCGATTGGACGATCCGCTGGGCGAACGTCGCTCCAGCGAGTCGGTGCTCGAATCGATCTCCAATCGCTGCATGCCCGGCCCGGCTGGCGGGGCAAGGATCGATTCCGGCGCCAATCGTCCGGCTAGCCTGCGGGTCCCGGCGACAAGGATCCCTCCCAGGACCATCAGTGTTGCAAGCAACCCGCACAGAATGACGGTGTCCAGGAGGATGTTGCGGAGGTTGTCGTACCGATTCGTCTCCCCCACGTGCGCAGTGACCTCCGCCCGGTAACGCACGCGGGCAAGCAGCCGCTGGGCGTCGTCCGGTGAGGCAGGATCCAGGACAACGGCAATGAGCGGACCGTCGTGCTTGGCGACGCCGCCCGCGAAGGCACGGAACGCCTCGGACTGCGCCCTGGCGATCGGGTTGGAGGGATAGTCCCATATGATCATCCGCATCTCGCCACCGGGGGTCGCGTATCGGGCGAAGTAGCCCTCGGTTCCGAAGTGGAACCCGACGGTGGATGGCGGCAACTCCGGGGCCAGGCGGTCAAGCGAAACAGGGCCTAGAATGTGACGGCCGCTGTCGGCTACGAGCAGCTCTTCCGGAACGTACTGAAGAACAGGAGGGTCGGCCGTTGGTTTTGGACGCGGCAAGTAGGCCAGGGCGAGTTCGACGTCCTCTTCGTCCGGCCAATCCCCTTCCAGCCACAGCACGTAGTTTGCAAAGTGGATCAGGATGGTGTTGTCCATCTCAACTGCCCTCTCACCTCGCTGGACTTCCTTCGCGCCCGGCGGGCGCAGCCACGCATACGCCGCAACAGCACCGGTGTCGGCATAAAACTGCAGTGCCCGGACCATTACCGACCGTCCGTCCCCAGTGCGGTATTCCGCTTCTTCGGCTTCGTCCAGGCCGAACTCCTCGAAAACATCGATGTCTGTTGGCTGATATGTCCGCGGTTCGAGCCGCTCGAACGGACCGAGGGCTTCGTGAAGCAAAGCGGCTGCGGACGGGGTGCACGCCGCGATCAGCAGGATGGCCAGCTTCACCCCGACACGACCGCAAGCTTGCCGATCAAACGACGTTGCCATGGCACCGTTTGTATTTCTTACCGCTACCGCAAGGACATGGCGCATTGCGTCCAACCTTGGTCCCGCGGACGACCTGCTCGACGGCCACGCCACCGCCCTCACCACCGCTCACGGCCCGAGCCTGTGCCATCTGCTGGCGGTTCTTCCGGGCGGCCTCGCGAGCGTACTCGTCGACTTCGCGCCCCCTGCGTGCAATGGCGCCGCCATTCGAGCCCGGCTCTGCGACGCCAGCGGGCACCTGGTCTGCCAAGCCGGATTCAGCGGCCTGCTCGCCCTCGGGCTTGGAAATGCTCAAGTGGAACAAGACCTTGAGGGTCTCCTCCTTGAGGTTCTCCATCATCTGCTGGAAGATATGGAATGATTCCTTCTTGTACTCGACCAACGGATCCTTCTGTCCGTAACCACGCAAGCCGATGCCTTCCTTGAGATGGTCCATCGAAAGAAGGTGGTCTTTCCACTGCTGGTCGAGCAATTGCAGCATGATCATGCGTTCGGCGTAGCGCATGCGCTCGGGGCCAACTTCTTCAGCCTTGGCTTCGTAAGCCTTGCACAGTTCCTCCGTGAACTCATCCGCGAGACCCTGAGGCTCCAGGCCGCTCGCGTCCACGTTCTCGCAACGGATTCCGAACAGCCCCGCAATGTCATTGCGCAGGCCCGCGATGTCGTAGGTGTCCGGATGCGCCCTTTCGGGGCAGCGCATCTCGACAAACTGGCCGACATGGTCTCCGATCAGATCGAGAACGTAGTTGCGCTGGTCAGCACCTTCGAGCATCTTCCGGCGCATGCCGTAGACAGCCTCGCGCTGCTTGTTCATCACGTCGTCGTATTCGAGGACGTGCTTGCGCGATTCGAAATGCTGCGCCTCGACCGCCTTCTGCGCTGCCTCGATGCGCTTCGTGATCAGCTTCGACTCGATCGGGACATCCTCTTCCATTCCGAGCTTCAGCATTAGCGTCTGCATCCGCTCCCCTCCAAAGATGCGCATCAGATCGTCCTGCAGCGACAGGTAGAACCGCGACGACCCCGGATCGCCCTGGCGGCCGGCCCGCCCTCGCAACTGATTGTCAATCCGGCGCGACTCGTGGCGTTCGGTGCCAAGCACGTAGAGGCCGCCGGCCCGGATGACTTCGTCGTGCTCGTCGTCGGTCTCGGCCTTGACCCGAGCAAGGGTCTTTTCCCAGGTCACCTTGTTGTCGGGATGGTCCGGCTGGATGCCCTTCTTTAGCAGAATCTCGCGGGCCAGGAACTCCGGATTGCCGCCGAGCAGGATGTCTGTTCCACGGCCGGCCATGTTGGTCGAGACCGTGATGGCCCCCTTGCGGCCCGCCTGGGCGATGATCCGAGCCTCGCGCTCGTGATGCTTGGCGTTGAGCACCTCATGGGGCACGCCCAGTTTCTTGAGCCGACGGGAGAGCAGTTCCGACTTCTCGATCGAGACGGTGCCGACCAGGACAGGCTGGCCGCGCTCCTGGCACTCCTTGATGTCTTGCGCCGCGTTGCGCCACTTTTCCTCTTCGGTTCGATAGACGATGTCCTCGTGCTCCGCGCGAACCATTGGGCGATTCGTCGGTATGACAACGACCTCCAGGCTGTAGATCTTGCTGAATTCGGGCGCTTCCGTATCCGCAGTTCCAGTCATCCCGGCCAGCTTCGTGTACATCCGGAAGTAATTCTGGAAAGTGACCGTCGCGAGAGTCTGGTTCTCGCGCTCGATCTTGACGCCTTCTTTCGCCTCCACCGCCTGGTGCAGGCCATCCGACCAACGGCGCCCGGGCATTAACCTGCCGGTGAACTCGTCCACGATGACCACCTTGCCGTCCTTGACGACGTAGTCCTTGTCCCGGTGGAACACGACATGCGCCTTGAGAGCCTGCTCGATCGCGTGCTTGGTGTCGTAGTGGGTGAGTTCGTTGATGTTGTCGATGTTGAGAGCCTTTTCGACCTTTTCCTCGCCCTGCTCGGTCAGCCACGCCGAACGGTGCTTCTCCTCCAGAATGAAGTCGCCGGTGTAGGTCTTCTGTCCCGGTTCGTCCTCTTCGATCGTCTCGCCTTTCTCCAGTCTCGGAATCACCTGGTTCGCCGTGTAGTACTTGTCAGTCGAGACCTCCGAAGGACCGGAGATGATCAGCGGCGTGCGCGCCTCGTCGACGAGAATCGAGTCCACTTCGTCGACGATGGCGAAGTTGTGCTTGCGCTGCACATGCTCGCCAGAGTCGAACTTCATGTTGTCCCGCAGGTAGTCGAATCCAAATTCGTTGTTGGTGCCGTAAGTGATATCGCAGCGGTAGGCGGCTCGCCGCTGCTGGTCCGTAAGCCCGTGCACGATGACTCCGACACTCAGACCTAGCCAACTGTAGATTCGCCCCATCCACTCCGAGTCCCGCTTCGCCAGGTAGTCATTGACGGTTACGACATGGACTCCGTCACCAGCGATCGCGTTGAGGTAGACAGCCAACGTCGCCGTGAGGGTCTTGCCCTCACCGGTCTTCATTTCGGCGATCTTGCCTTCGTGAAGCACGACCCCGCCAATGACCTGCACGTCGAAGTGGCGCATGCCAGTAACGCGCGTGGAGGCCTCGCGGCAAACGGCGAAGGCCTCGGGCATGAGATCGTCCAAGGACTCCCCGGCCTCGAACCTGTGCTTGAATTCCTCGGTCTTTCCCTGCAGTTCCTCGTCCGAGAGCCCCTCGATCTCGGGACCGTGGCGGTTGACCCTCTCGATCACGGGCCGGAGCCGCTTGAATTCGCGTTCGTGCTTGGTCCCGAAGACCTTCGCTAGCAGGTTGTCGAGCATCTGGGAAGACGCGGGGCGCCTAGTCTCATTGTAGGCTGAACGTGCCGAATCGAAGCGCTGAAGCGATGAGCAAACGGTATCTCAGGGGGAGCGCTCCCCCGGGTCGGAGCCCTTCCGTAGATAGCCGTAGAAGCCGAGGTCCCGGCCGGTGACGTGCTTGGTTGCCCAGATGATCTGACCAACATGACCGGAAAAATGAGTGAGCACGTGGATCACCGCGTGCAAGACGGTGACTTCGTAAACCTGGATCCGCCGAGTCTCGAGCAATTTGGCGGACGCCAAGCCCGCTAGCACGGATTCCGCCTCTTCAACAGTTTCGGCCAGCCTGCGGGCCAGATCTTCCGCCGGCAGCGCGTCGCGGGTCGCGAACTCCCAGTCCCGGTTCCGGCGGTCTTGCTCGCCGCCAACGCCGCACACGATCCATTGCCTGACGTTGCCGCACAGGTGCAACACGAGATTGCCGATCGAGTTCTCTATCTCATGATCCCGATGCCAGATCTGATCCTGGTCCAATCGGGCGAGGCACTGCTGCACCCGATCCGCGCCCTGGCGCAAGCTCTCCTGCGCGACGCGGACGAATTCGGGAGCGACATCCATCACGAGACGTGCGCCACCAGCAGCGACTGCGTCACCGCAGCGGGGAGAAGTCCGTAGCCTCCAGCCACTGGTTCTCGATCTTGGCAACTAGCCGACCGTCCTTGCGCGATTCGGCGGCCGCAGCCTTCCACGCCGGATCGCTACCGAAGGCCTTCCACGACGCGGCGGCGGCCTCTCGGCTGTCGTGAGCCAAGAGGTACACGAGCGTGTTGCCGGCCCCGTCGCCCTCCGTCGGCGTCCAATAGCCGATCAGGTCCATGCCATGCTTCACGAACAGGTAGTTGGTGTGGTTGCGGAATCGCGCCATAAGGTCGGGCAGCTTCCCTTCGGCTGCCGTATAGATGCGCATTTCGAAGACTCGCTCGGGTCCCTTGTGATGCTCCGGACCGTCTTCGTCTGCGGCGATCGCCGCTACCGGCAACAGCAGCAGTGCTGGCAACAGGACTCTAAGGAACTTGGCCATCGTTTCTCTCCTTGATCAGTTCGCAGCGACATCAGGCATCAGAGAGCTTGACGACCTGCTTTCCAATGTTAGCGCCCCCGAGCATGCCGATGAACGCTGCCGGCGCGTTTTCGATGCCTTCGGCAATCGTTTCGCGATACTTGAGCTTCCCCTGCGTCACCCACCCAGCCATCTCCGCGAGTGCTTCGTCGTGATGGTCCGTGAAGTCGAAGACCAGGAAGCCCTGTGCGCGTATCCGCTTTACGATGAAATGCCAGAGCAAGCGGGGACCGACCGGGGCATCGACGGCGTTGTACTGCGAGATCTGCCCACAAATGGCAACCCTCGAATTGACGTTCAAGTGCGGAAACACCGCATCGGTGACAGGCCCTCCGACGTTGTCAAAATACGCGTCCACGCCGTCCGGGGCAGCCACGCGGAGCGCGTTGGAAACATCCTGTGCCTTGTAGTCGATGGCCGCATCAAACTCCAACTCGCCGGAGATCCAGGCACACTTCTCGGGACCGCCCGCGATTCCGACGGCCCTACAGCCATTCAATCGCGCGATCTGGCCGACGGCGGACCCGACCGCTCCAGCCGCACCAGACACACAGACAGTCTCGCCAGGGCTGACTCCGGCGACCTTCAGGAGGCCGTGGTAGGCGGTCAGGCCCGGCATGCCCAGAACGCCCAAGTACGCCGAGAGCGGGGCCATGGCCGGATCAACTCGTCGCAGCTCCGCTCCGGAAGCAATCGCGTACTCCTGCCATCCGAGATTGCCGGTGACATAGTCGCCTACTGCGACGCTCGGGGCATTGGAAGCGATGACCTTGCCGACCGCGCCACCGACGATCGTCTGCCCGATCTGGACCGATGCTGCATAGGACTTCCGACCGCTGATTCGACCTCGCATGTAAGGATCAACGGACATGTAGGCAGCCCGGACAAGGCATTCGCCGGGTCCCGGCTCGGCGGCTGGCGCTTCTTCCAAACGGAAGTCAGACGGCTTCGGCATGCCGACAGGCCGCTCGGCAAGCACGATTCTGCGGTTGATGGGCATCGGCAGATTGTAGCAATCCCGTACCGCGTACAAGTCCGGGTGCCGGCCGCCTCTGTTCTCCGAAAGCGGGTTCAGAATCGCTTTCCGTCAAGGCGCCGGATATCGAATTCCGCGGTTTCCGCGATGGCCATCACAGCCATTACACCGGCTTGGACCGGATCGCTAACGACCAAGTCCGCGGCATCGGGCACAGACCCTGCCATGTTGAGCGAAATTACCAGAAGGCCTCGTGCCTGCACCTGGAGAACGGCACTCTCGATCTCCCCGCCCATCAGCGCTCCCGCCAGGACAACCGCTTCAACTCGCGGCAGTCGCGCAGTCGCGCGAACCGCCTCCGCGATTGCACGCTCCCCGACCAAGGGAATGGTGTCAACCGAGATCCGTTCCCCGCGCAGATTGTGTCGGTCGGCCTCGGAAACCGCTCCAAGCACAACCTGCCCGACCTGCGACCCACCCCCGATGATCACGATCCGCTTGCCGAAAACGTGATGCAAGGTGTGCTTGGTGGTCACCGACCGCACGCAGGGCAAAGCTTCCAGCACCACGGAAAGTGCGTCGACATCCCGCGAAACAGCCACTTCGACAAGAATCGTCTCGACGGACTCCCGGGGATCGAGGATCGAGATCCATGTAATCCGAGCCTTCCTGCCGGCAATTGCCTGGGCAATCGAACCCAGGGCGCTTCCGTCGCCATCAACTTCGATGGCCAGCGCGATGGTCTGCTCTGTTTGGCGATCGTGCATTGACTTCGCTTACAGGTTTCAGAATTACACACCCGGCATACGGCGAGCATTTCCGGCAGACGCCCGATCTTGCGGGATCAGTTGACCCAAACCGGGCTGGATATGGCCTTTTCGCCGTCGACCTGGACCAGGTCAAGGTAGTAGTAGGACCCGTCCGGCGCTCCATCGGGATCGACGAACTCGAACGCCACGCCATCGGACTGCGGGTCCAGCGAGTAGATGATCTTGCCGTCCTTCACGATCCGCACAGTTCGAATCGGGCTCGTGCCGGCAACCGAGGCCAATAGCGTGACCGGTCCGGAAGCCCGGACCTCGCTCCCTAGCGGCGCTCCCTCCACCTCGAAGCGCAGGGCGATCCTCTCGCCAGTCGTGGCGTAGGTCCGGCGGCGGTAAATGCCCTGGAAGACCGATTCCCGTGTCAGCCCTTCGGCCTGCACCGCGAGCAGTGCCGTACCGCGCTCGGCCGGGCTGAACCGGGAGAACAGGGTGCCGTCCCGTCCGCGCGTTACGTTCGTGCGCCGCACGCCGTACCCGGCATTACCGGAATGGTTGTCGGTCGAGGCCACGATTCCAACGCGGTGCCCGCGCTGGAGGAAGGTCGCCACCCAGTCCTCCGAACGGCGATGGTCCGAGAACACTTCGATGCCGCGCTGGAGCTGGTCGTTGTGCCATTCCGGATTGCCGGGCCGGCCGCCGTAGTGCGGGATCGTGAGAAGATTCTCTCCCCGGAAATTGCCGGCTAACGCCCGGAACAGATCCTCAACATGACCGACCTGCCGTTCCGGTCCATGGTACTGACGGTAGTTGGCATAGCTGTACTGCAGAAAGCTGCGCAGCAGGGGCATGTCGTCTTCGGTGGTGTAGACGTTGTGATCCCCCCCAACATCGCTCGGCCCGCTCCATTCATAGCCGAGAAAGGTCACGTACTCGCCGGGCTCGTGGAATTTCCGTGTCGCTGCCTTGATATCCTCCCACATGGCGTCCGTCGTGATGAAAGCGTGGTCGCTGATGGCGCAGAAATCCAGGGCGGAGTAGCGCCGGCCGAAATCGAACATCTCTTCGGGCGTACCGCGGCCGTCGGAGTACTTGGTATGCGTATGCAGATCGCCCCAGAAAATCCGCCGTCGCAGCGCTTCCGGATGGACCACGATGGGATTGCTCCAGGCCTCCCGGCCCTCGGTATCGCGGGCGATCACGCGGTACGTCCCGGGGCGCTCGAACGACACTCCCTCGAAACGATACGCGCCGCGGTCGCTCTCGCGGTATCGCCGGGGGCGCGGCAACCTGACTCCGTCGGCATCAACTGCCAATGTCACCGTGCCGCCGTATCCGCTCGCGGGATTTCCCAGACCGTCATCCAACCACACGTTCACCCAGCGGTTCTCGCGCACCTGCCAGTCCGTGGGCGCTACAACCACCATGTCCTGTGCGGCAGCGCCCACGAATTCCAGGGTCGGGCTGTCAGCAAGAGGCAGAAACTCTCCGTCGCCAGTAGGGTCGACGAAGACGCGCTGCTCGAATTCGGACTCATCCATTGGCTGGATTTCAACTCCCGGTGAGCCGCCCGAGCGATCGCCGAAAACGACCTCGATCCAATCGCCCTCTCGAAGGGACGGTCCGTCCAGGATGAACTCGTTCACACGCTGCCACGGGAAATACGCCGGGACCGAATTGTCAGAGCGCCAGCGCAGGCGCGCCCCGCTCGACGTTGAGTAGGTCAAGAAATTCGGCTGGGCGGGAACGTCCTCCTGCAGCCGGGTGCCGCCCCACATGTCCCATCCGAAGTCGTGTTGGGTTGCGAGCCTGAGTCCTCCTCCGCTTGCCATTCCAGCTTTGCCCACTGTAAAGCGCAGGCGGAATGACCCATAGTCGCCAACGGTCGCGGTGGCAGGGCCGACAAACTCGGCCCTGCCGACATCGATGGCCGCGGCTTGCGCTTCCGCATCCGCCTCGGTGACGTACCTCGCGCTGGACCGATAGACTTCCTGCCCGTATAGCGGCAGGCAAGCGAGAGGCGGGACGGCCAACGCTGCAAGAGCGCGAAGCATGGCAGCCCCATTGTAGGGCGTGGACCCTGTGGCCAGATTTCATCCTGAGCGCCTATGCCATCATGGGCGGCAGATATGGCATCTCACCGGCACGAGCGCGCCGAGAGCACGCTGCGGCGGGAAATCAGTCGCATCGTTGCCAGTGATTTGCGGGATCCGGACGCAGCCAACATCCACATCAGCTCGGTCGCGCTCGCACCGGACAAGCGCTCCGCGCGAGTTCTCGTGACACCCCTAGGCCTTCGCCCTGGACAGGATCCGGACCCCCTCCCTCTGAGGGCATTGGAGCGGGCCACGCCCTTTATCCGCAAGACCCTATCGCAGACCCTGCGAATGCGCCAGGTGCCCGGTCTACACTTCGCCTACGACTTGGGCGAACAACACTCGCAACGCATCGACAACTTGCTGAAGCGCATCGAGAAACGCTCTCGAAAAGGCCTCCCTGCGCTCTTGGCTGGTGTGCTGCTGCAATTCGCGACTCCGGCCCAAGGAGGGTCTTCCCTGCAGCGAATCGAGGTCTCGGCTGCGATCATGGGCAGCGAATTCCGCATCGCATGCCACGCGCCTACCAAGAAGCGGGCAAGCGGGGCGATCACAGCGGCTCTCGACGAGGTTCGCCGGATCGACAAGCTGCTGAGCAACTACAAGGAAACCAGCGAACTAAGCAAGCTGAACCGCGAAGCATCGAACCGTGACGTGAAGGTGTCCAGGGAACTCGCTGACCTGCTCGAGAGTTGCCTGCGCTACTCGCAGGAGAGTGAGGGGGCGTTCGACATCTCGGTCGGCTCGCTGGTGAAAGCGTGGGGTTTCTACAACGGGCCTCCAGCGATCCCAAACGCTCTGGCTCTTTGGTGGGCCAAGAGAAACAGCGGCTACCAGCACCTGAAACTGAATCGGTCCGCCAGCACGGTGCGCTTCCTACGATCGGGCCTTCAACTGGATCCCGGTGGCATCGGCAAGGGCTATGCGGTAGACCAAGCCGTGGCCGTCTTGCGCGAATTCGGCATCGAGCGAGCCCTGGTCAGTTCGGGCACAAGCAGCATCTACGCGCTCGGCGCCCCGCCGGACAATGAGGAGGGTTGGCGCCTCGCAATACGCGCACCGTCGAAAGAGGGCGAGGCGGACACAGTGGTCAGACTGCGCGACGAGGCGCTGTCGACATCAGGATCGTACGAGAAGTTCTTTGAGGAGGACGGCAAGCGCTACGGCCATATCCTTGATCCGCGCACGGGAGAACCTGCAACTGGTATAGAGGCTGTCTCGGTCATCGCTCCTCTGACCATCGACACCGAAGCGTGGTCCACCGCCTTCTTCGTGAATGGGGCGGAGTGGACGAAGGCCCATCCGATCCCCAATGGCCGAGTGTTCCTGTGCGAACAGGATGGCCCTTGCAACTGGCTGGCCGGGAAATGAGCGGGCTCAGGCCGCATCGACTCCCGCGGGGACAGCAGAGCGCTGGTTTGCCGGGGCAGTCGTAGCCGGGTCTTGAGGGTCGCGCCAGAAATCGACAAGGGACGCTTTGTGAACGCACGATACGGTGCACGCGGGCGCGCAGGACTTAGCAGTCCTGTAGTGGTGCCGGATGTGATCGACGGTGTATGTTTCGAGCGGGACCCCAGGCGTGCCCCGCTGCTGTGAGCAGTAGTGGACCAACCCGTATTCGCAAATGTAGATGTAGCGTGCTCCCGCGCGACAGCGCCATTTGTTCGTGCGGCCTTCAATTAGATTGTCCTGGAAGTAGTTGAGTCGGCTATAGCCGCGCTTCGAAAGGGCCTTGACCTGGTCGTAGACACGGCGCTCGGTGTGGTTGAGCGGCTTGAGTTGCCCAGCGCCGTCATGGATCACGCCAATCGTGCTAGTGAAACCCAGATCCTGCGCCCGCTTGGCGACCGTGTAGGCATCCTGGGGATTCGGGATGCCCGCTCCGACCACGGAATTGATGTTCACATCGAAGTCGGCGTGCTCGGCGAGCATCTCCAGCTTCCGGTCAAGTACTCGCAGGCTCTTCATCGAAGTCTCGTCGGGCTCGAGATTGTCGATGCTGATCTGCAGGTATTCCAAGCCGGCGTCGTTGAGGCGCTCAATGCGCTCCGGCCCGATCAAGTATCCGTTGGTAATCAACCCCGCGATCATGCCCCGCCTCCGGATGTGCCGGATCAAGTCGTCCAACTGCGGGTGCAGCATCGGCTCTCCACCACTCAGGGTTATGCAGCTAACACCTAGATCCGCAAGCAGGTCAGAACGACGGTGAAGGACGTCGATCGGAACTGGACGAGAGAAATCGTCGTACTCGTTGCAATAGGCGCAAGCGATATTGCAACGGCGAGTCGGAATGAGATGGGCCAGTACGGGATGGTCGGTGTCGCCAAGCGCCCTGAGGATCATCTGCGCCTCTCGACCGGCACGATGGACGCGCAACAGCTTGCGGCGCATTCGAGTGCCGAATCCCACGCTAGTCATTTCCTATCGCCCAACTCGGAAACTTGCCGGGGCGCACCCGACTAGGGGACGGCGGCAGCAGCAGTCCCAAGTATACCGCCCATGTCGAAAAATCAGATCCGGCGATCTGTCCTCTAAAGATTGTCAGGCCTGCCTCATTCGAATGAGATCGCCCGGTATCGGTCATGCTACACGAGAAAATGCCCGTGCATTCGTGGCAGTGCGAACGGCATTTCGTGTACCGTTGCTACTGTCAGACTTGGATCTGGACTTGCTCTCGGAATGGATGCCCCTCTTTTGATGACGAGAAGGATCGTGATTCTGGAATTGACTGCTGTGTCGTGGTTGCTGGCCAGCTTGGCGGGCTGCGGAGCGCCGGAGACGGCAACCGAATCCCGAACCTTGCGACTAGCCTCGGCCACCCGTCACGTCAAGGTCTATTTCGAGAGAGGAAGATTCGGTGGCTGGCCCGCGAACCACGGGATCTGGATCTGGGGGGACGAGATCCTGGTCGGTTTCTCCAGGGGATACTACAAGGATCTCGGCGATCGCCACCATATCGACAGGGAAAAGCCGGAGGCGCACATGCTCGCCCGCAGTCTTGACGGGGGCGAGACATGGGTGGTCGAGGACCCCGGAGCAAAGGGGTACTTGATTACAGCAGGCGACATCCTACACGGCACGGGCCGTCCCGGCATTGAGGTCCCGGAACTCATGGACAGCACCGGGGGGATCAACTTCGTCCATCCGGACTTTGCCATGGCGCTGCGAACGGACAGTGTCGACGCGGGGACCGGGCGATTCTTCTACTCGTATGACCGCGGCCGGACGTGGGCGGGCCCGTACCGCTTGCCGAACTTCGGGGCTCCGGGCATCGCGCCCCGCACCGATTACATCGTCAACGGCGTGAGCGATTGCATGATTTTTCTCACAGCCGCAAAGTCGGACGCCGAAGAGGGGCGTCCCCTCTGCGCCCGAACCACCGATGGCGGCAAGACTTGGACTCGGATCTCCTGGATTGGCCCAGAGCCGCGGGGCTTTTCCATCATGCCGGCTTCGGTGCGGCTGTCAACTACCGAGATTCTGGTCGCGACACGTCACCGGGAGGGACCGCGACGGTGGATTCAAGCGTATCTATCCACCGACGACGGCGCGAGTTGGAGCGAACTGAGCACTCCAGTTCCGGATGCGGGTATTGGCAATCCTCCCGCGATGATCCGGCTAGCGGATGGCCGGATCTGCCTAATGTACGGATTCCGCGGGGAGCCCTACAGCATCCGAGCCACGCTGAGCGCCGACAATGGCCGGACCTGGGGCGACGAAATCCTGCTGCGGGCCGATGGGTCCAGCCGCGACATCGGCTACGTGCGCGCCGTACAGCGCCCGGACGGCAAAGTGGTGGCCATCTACTACTTCAGCGATGACCACACCGGCCCGGAGCGCTACGTCGCCGCCACGATCTGGGACCCCGACGGGGAGTAAGGTCAATCGTCCGGAAGGGCTAGGCCGTTTCTTGACTTCGCCCCTCCGGCCTGGCGGTTCCCGGAGACGGCACCTCGTGATCCAGCGGACCTCTTAGAACGATGCCCTCAAGGCAAACTGCAGGATTCGAGGATCTGCTGCGCTGTTGATCTCCATGAAGTTGCCCCTCCCCAGCCGAACTTCGGGGTGGCCCAGATTCACGTTGTTGAGCAGGTTGAACGCCTCGAATCGGAACTGCAATCCAAAGCTTTCCGTGACTGGGAAGTCCTTGTGCAGACCGAAGTCGAAATTGAAGGAACGCGGCCCCCGGAATACGTTGCGGGCCTGCGTTCCGTAAGTTCCGAGGATGTTGGGGGTGAAAGCAGCCCGGTTCAAGTATTCGTCAACCACTGCGGAGCGGGGTCGGTCGTCACCCAGGAACGGAGTGGCGACCACCTCGGCACGCTGCCCTCCCTGGCCTGTCCTAGCGTTGTCGGTGTCACTAAAGACGGTAAACGGAAATCCGCTGCGCCAGTTTGCGATCGACGTAAGCGTCCAGCCACCAATGAGAAAACGGGCCGCCGGGTTGGTGAAACTGTTCGGAAGGGCCCAAATGCCGGAGAAGTTGACCACGTGTCGGAGATGGTAATCGGCCGGTCCCTCGTCATATGACTGGTCCAGCGGGTTGGTGACTGAGGTGCCGGTTGCCTTGTTCGCCGACCCCCGGTTGTTGTCAGTTGTCTGAGCAAGTGTATAGTTCGCGAGCACGGTGAATCCCTGGCTCATCCTCTTTTCGAGCGTGGCCTGCAATGCGCCGTAGCGCGAGAACCCCGTAGGCTCGATCAGGGTGATCCGCTCATAGATGGGGTACGCGGGACGTCGCTGGTTGGTTGTGCTTGTCGAGGCTGTCGCATCGGGAAGTGGAGCGTTGATGTCACGACCGCTGACCAGTGCGTTTCCGGCTGAACCCGCGTAGGACAGCCTAGCCACCCAGTTCCTTGCGAACAGCCGCTCAAGGGTTAGGTTCCACGACTGCATGTAGGCATTGCGCATGCCAAGCGCGTACACGTGCGCCCGGTGCGGGAAGATGAACGGCGCATCCGAGGGCGGATCCAGCAGTTCGGTCCCGACAGCATCGAAACCGATCACGGGAAATGGATTGCCACCGGAAAAACTCGCGTAGGGATTGGCCATCGTGTCGTTCGGGCCTCCGAAGATCGTGACAACAGTGCCAAAGGGCCCCTGGTTCGCCTGGCTGTTGGTCGAAATGGTGTTGGAGCGGTCATAGAAGACGCCATAGCCCAGCCGCAGGCTCGTCTTGCCATCCCCGGTGATGTCCCATGCCAAGCCGAGGCGCGGGCCAAAATTCCCCAACGCCGCATTGTAGCCGCCGTCTGGAAGACCATGGTCGCCCGGGTAGAGAACTCCTTCGGGCGCGTTGACGAAACGAGTCGATTGGTATCCGACGCCGCGCCAGGCGGCCAACTTGCCAAGCGTATCGGTGTACGGAAAGAACGGTTCCCAGCGAACCCCGAGATCAAGCGTAAGGGACGGCGAGAGTTTCACGGAATCGTTTGCAAAGAGCGCGAAGATGTCAAACCGGGTGTTCTTGAACTCCCCGACTCCCTGCTGGAACCGTTCGAACCGGCCCAGCATGAAGTCGGCAATGTCCAACCCCGTATAGCCGGCGCTGTGCCGCCAGCGAAACCGTCCCTGAGCGCGGAAGTTGTTGGTGATATCTCCGATGCCGTGCCCCCATTCGCCCCCGAATGTCAAGCTGTGACGCCCCTTTGTCAACCGCGTGGTGTTCGAGAACTGCCATTCGTCTCTGAGGAAGTTGTTGGTATCGCCGGTGTTGGGACCGTTGATGGTCTGGAATGACGTGTGGTATTGGGTGAACTCGTCCAGGGTGATGTTGACCCCGAGATCGTTCCAGTTCCTGTCCGGAAGGATCTGCTTCGAGGGACCCTCCATCCGGCTAATTCCGAAGATCGTCTGGTTCAGCGTTGTCGGACTCACGATCCACTGCACGTTGCCCACGACGCTCGTGTTGTTCCATTCACGCTGCGTGGTGTCCTCGTAGATATTGATCTGGTTCAAGTTCCCTGGCTGGGCCGCGCGATTCCAACTGGCCCGGCCACTGATGCGTACTTTGCTCCCTGCCTGCTGGTCAATCTTGAAGAGCGTCTGGTTTTCATCGAAGTTCGCCACTTGCGTGACTGTCGTCCGACGGCCCCCCCCGGTGGGAACGGGCAGGAACTCGTTGGCGAACGTCACTGAGCCTGGGAACAACCTGGATTGGGGAATGACCATGCCGGAAAAAGGCATGCCTGACATCGGGTCCATGATGTCCCGGCCAATGCCCGACTGCGAGAAGTCGCCCTGTCGCTCGAGTGCAGTGAACGTGTTTCGGTTGATCTGGTTCGGGCGGCGGCGAATCTGCGTGCCCTGGAACGAGAAGAAGAAGAAGGTCTTGTCTCGCAATACAGGGCCGCCCACTGTCGCTCCGTACTGATTTCTCTTCAGGCCGTCATTGGCCTTCTTGGAAGGATCATCCGGGTCGGGAGGAGCGTTCCATTCCGCCGCGTTCAGATTATGGTGCCGCATGTAGAGGAAACCACTTCCATGGAGTTCGTTCGTTCCCGACTTGGTGACGGCATTGACGATCCCACCCGAGTTCCGGCCGAACTCCGCGCTGAAGTTGTTCGTTTGAACGCTGAACTCCTGGAGAGCATCCGGATTCGGCAACGGCACGGGGGCATTGCTGTAGTGGTCATTGTTCTGCCCGCCATCCAGAACATAGTTCGTCGCGTTCCCCCGACTTCCATTGACCGAAACCGGCGTCACGCCGGGATAGGTCGTGCCCGAGGTCACGCCCGCGCCCCGGTAGATCGATACTCCTGCGACGAGTCGCATTAGCTGAGTCGGATCGCGACCGTTCAACGGAAGGCCCACCACTCTCCGCTGGTCAACAACGGTCTTCAGGGTTGCCGTCTGCGTGTCAACTCCGATGACCTCCGCGGCTACCTCGACGGTCTCGGTGACCTCTCCGATCGACAGAGTCACGTCGACTCGGGCAGATTCGTTGACCTGTGTCTGAATCCCGGTGGCCTCGTGCGTCCGGAATCCAGCCGATTCGACCCGCAACTTGTAGATGCCGACAGGCAAGCCTCGGAAGCTATAGAAGCCGATGTCGGACGTGGATCCGGTATACACAGCGTTGGTTTCCTCGTTCTGAACCTCCACCGCGGCGCCCGGGATAACCGAACCGGACGCGTCGCGGACAACACCTACGACCGCTCCAGTCACTTCTTGGGCGGAGCATGGCAAGGCTACAAGAACCGAGACTACGCCCAGAATCAGAATGGGAAATCGTAAGTGTGCCATGGTGAGTTTAGAGTACATCCTAAGACCCTTGAGGTCAACAAGAAAGAGTATCAAGAAATTGCCAAGAAAGTAGGTCAAAGCAGGCGCCTGCGCCGTCTCGACCAGTGGGCCCTCTTGACGCGGTTGCTGAACTCCCAGAGGACTGGTTTGCCCTTGCGCGAATGGGCGCCGGAACCGACATCATTGAGAAGTAGCCCGTGATATACTGAGCGGTCAGCGGCGGGAGTAACTCAGTTGGTAGAGTGCGACCTTGCCAAGGTCGATGTCGCGGGTTCGAGTCCCGTCTCCCGCTCCATGCTCCAGAAGGCTCAAAGCGAGGGCCTCCGAACGGTGGCGCGGTAGCCAAGTGGTAAGGCAGAGGTCTGCAAAACCTTTATTCGTGGGTTCGATTCCCACCCGCGCCTCCATGATATTTCTGTAAGCTATTGCATTAATTGAACTTATAGACGAATATAGGATCCGGTTATCGCTTGAAATACCACTTCGAAAATCGGGGAAACGTCCTTCTTCGCGGCCGAGACCGCGCTGGACCTCCCGATTCCGCGCAAGGATCGCGGGCGACGGTGGCGCGGGCCTGCAAACGGGGGCTTGGGTCCGGGCGCTTGCCATGCGTGGTCGCATAGGGGCTGCGCCTTGACGGCGCGTCGCGGGCCGGATCTTCATGGGGGCCATCGCCTCCAAACCTCTTCACGGCAGTCTGGAGGGCCTCGGCCGCCGAAGCCGCATCAAGACCGAATGAGCGTGTCATTCATCAGCCTCTTCGCGTCCGGATGGTCGTCGCTGCTCGTACTGCATGGCCCTGGGCCGAGAGCCACCATGGTCAGCCCAAGGGGGCCTGCGGCGGCGGTCAGCCGCCAGACCGGACAGGCTGCTCACTGTAAGGGCCACCAGGACAGCGGAGCCGCGATGAACGTCCATCGCATCAGGCATCGTTGCTGCTGATCGAGCCCCGGATTCGTCATGGCAGCCCGGGGGCCTCGTTCAAGGGCGGTTTTCGAAGCGAGCGTCACCCGGCGAGCGGTGTGTCACAGTCGGAACGCCTGTGGCGGACGCCTTCGCGGCCCTTCGGGGCAGCCGTGTCTTCCTGCAAGGAAAAGTCTCGGGAGCGACCTCTCCGAAAGGCCCGCCTGCGCAAGCCAGGGCCGTTTTCGGGGGGGGTCGCTCCCGCGCGGCCGGGCGTTCGCCTTGGCTGCGCCGGACGTCCCGCCCGGATTCGTAACCCGCTGCCGGACAAGGCCTTGACGCGGCCGCGACTGTTTCGCCGAGGGTGCGAACGGGGTCTCTGGCTTGCACGGACGCTGTTTCGCCAGGCCATTTTCCCCGAAACAGCGAACGGACTGCTCCGGGCCGGCCGGACCACGGTCCCCTGCGCCGCAGGGGGGACGCGATGACAGCGCGAACGGCGGTCGCGGGGTCGGGCCAGGCTCGACGCCGTTGGACAGGCACCCCTCGCCGCACGCGTGGCGCAGCGTTCGTTTGCTCGTGTTGCGGACGGTTCCGAGCCTGCCGGATCAGCCCTCCGCGACTGCCGCGGCCGAGTCGGGGTCGAGGCGGACGAGCTGGTCGTAGTCCTCGACGGCCTGCTCGTGCAGGCCCAGCGCGGACTTCGCGTGGCAGCGGCCGAGGTAGGCCGCGGTGAGGTCCGGATCGAGTTGGATCGCCCGGTCGTAGTCGCCGATGGCTTGCTCGTGGCGGTCCAGCTGGGAGCGGAGGCCGGCCCGCTCCAGGAACAGCCGGGGGTTGCGGGGGTCGAGGCGGATCGCCTCGGTGCAATCGGCGACCGCCTCCTCGTGCCGCTCGACGTCGTCATCGGGCGCGGGCACGGCCGGACCGGCCGGGCCGGGGAGGCCGTCCGACGGGAGCACGCGAGGGGAGGCCTGCGGCCGCGGCGCCGCGAAGGAGCTGGCGCGGGCATGGCCGTTGGCCCCCGCCACGGTGTCCGGATCGGCTTCCGGGCCCGGGGTCCCGAGAAGGCGGAGCGGTCCGGGCCGCTGTCCGGGCGGTGGCAGGGAGGTTGCCGCCCCGGGGAGCAGTCCCTCCGGGGCGGGCTGTCCGGAAACGCTTCCGGGGCGACGGACAAGCGCGGCACGGCCGCCAGCCAGGCCAGCGCCGCGAGCCGGCAGCCCGCCAAGCCGGTGCTGGCGACGGCCGTGCTCTGGGAGCGCAACGACCAGCATGCCCGCAAGGACGCCCGGGCCGGCACCTACGTGCTGCGCACCAGCCACACGGACTGGGACCTGGAGCGGGTGGCGCGGACCTACTGGCAGCTGACCGAAATCGAAGCCACGTTCCGCAGCCTGAAGTCGGAAATCGGCTTGCGGCCGATCTGGCACGCCAAACAGGACCGCATCCGGGCGCACCTGTTCATCGCCGTGCTGGCGTACCACGCCGTGCATCTGCTGCGTCGCCGTCTGGGCGCGCACGGCTGCCACGACAGCTGGGAGACGATCCGCTGCAAGCTGGCCAACTGGATGCGCCTGACGACCACGCTGGTCACCGCCGACGGGGAGCGCATCGAGTGCCGCCAAGACTCCCGCCCGGACGCCGAAGCCGCCGCACTGGCCCGGGCCGTCGGCGTGCCACCGCAACTGCACCGTGTCCGGACTCGCACGCCGCTCGACTGAAATCGACGCCTACCGAAAAATCCTGTAGTGACATACTGGAAGTGCGCAAAGTATCAAGTGATTGGTGCATAAGGACTTAGGGGCCCACAAGATCTCAGAATGACGAACTCGGGCTCAGCTCAGGATCTGTCGTGCAACGCTCGGCACCTGCCATTGGCCGCCCCTGTCGGTTTCACGGTCGGCGACTGGCTGCAGTCTCGTAGACTGCGCCATCCATGCCAGGGCACCCTGCCCACACCGGCAACTGAGTGGCATATGCGGACTCCACTGCCTTCGCTGTCAATGGACAATCGATTGTCATCGTTTCTGGCGACGTTGACGAATCGAAACATGTCGCACCGACTCTGGTCCGAAGACGGTCTTGGTTGAGCCTTGGGTTCCCGTTTGACATGCGGGAATCGACGAGGAAACGACGTTAGCCTCGATGAGTACAAACCATTCATTACGAATGATTTGTTGGGTCTCCATCTCGTGAGTTTCCGTGGCAAACATGAACAGAGGCAGCACCTGGAGCCCGGTTGGTGCCACGGTGAACCTCAACTTCGGTTGGCACGCTATGGCCAATGCCGCGCATTTCAAGGTGTGGAGTGGCGAATGAGGGTTCTGGCAGCCGGGAATCGCCGATCCTGACCGCTAACATCAGCGAGAAATGCCGGCAGCAACGCAGCAGCTCGATCCTGGTCTCATTGCCAGTTGGCCTCGCCGTGGGACTTCAGTCGGGACACTCCCGATAGCCCAACTCGACGCATTTCTTTGCGGCAGGGTATCCCTGTTTTGCGGCCAAGCCATACAAGCGGACCGCTTCGCGAAGATCCTTGGAAACCCCCTCTCCTCTTGCGTACAGGCCACCAAGCTGGTACTGCGCAGCGTAGTACCCCTGATCGGCCGCGAGGCGATACCAGCGAGCCGCCTCCATGTCATCCTTGGGCACGCCACGGCCATGGCGGTGCATGTTGCCAAGAGCGAATTGGGATCTAGAATGTCCCTGCTCCGCTGCCAAGCCATACAAGCGGATAGCTTCGGCAATATCTTGAGAGGTGCCCTCACCCCTCTCGGATTGCCGGGCGAGATAGTAGTACCCAAGGCTGTACTCTTGATCGGCTGCAAGACGATACCAGCGAACCGCCTCAACGAGATCCTTGGGCACGCCTCGGCCGTAGCGGTACATGGAGCCGAGACCGACCTGAGCCCCGGAGTGGCCTTGGTTTGCGCCCTAACGATAGAGGCGGACGGCTTCGGCGTAGTCTACGGGAACCCCGTGTCCCCAGCGATAGATCCCTCCGAGAGCATTCTGCGCGTGGGCGTATCCCTGGCCTGCCGCTAAGCGGTACCAGCGAATCGCCTCGGCAATGTCCTCGGGGACCCCTTGGCCCTATCGATATTTGCGTGCGAGATTGTACTGCGCGACGGAATGTCCTTGCTCGGCAGCCAAGCGGTACCAGCGAACCGATTCAGCAAGATCCTTTGGCACGCCGTCACCGGCGTTATGAAGGTAGCCGAGACTGAACTGGGCCCTTGAGTATCCCTGATCCGCCGCGAGTCGGTACCATCGAACTGCTTCGGCAAGGTCCTCCGGAACCCCTTCTCCCTTCGAGTACAGTTCCCCGAGAAGGAACTGTGCACCGGCTGCGTCCTGGTCGGCGGCGAGCCGGTACCATCTGGCAGCCTCGACCGGATCCTTGGGGACACCCCTACCCTGGCGATAAGCCGAGCCCAATGCAGTCTGTCCCGAAGCGTCTCCCTGCTCCGCAGCAAGCCGGTACCAGCGAACGGACTCGTTGTCGTCCCTGGACACACCCTCTCCGATCCTGTGCATCCATCCCAAAGACCACTGCGCGCGGGGATCCCCCTGGCTTGCGGCCAATCGATATAGACGGGCTGCTTCGAAGGGGTCCTTGGGGACTCCGACTCCCATGCGATATCTGTTCCCGAGAGTGAACTGGGCACTGGCGTATCCCTGGTCTGCAGCCAGGCGGTACCAGCAAATCCCCTCGGCAACATCTCTCGGAACACCTTCGCCCCGGGAATACTTGTTCCCGAGATTGAACTGCGCTACGGCATGTCCCTGCTCGGCGGCAAGGCGATACCAACGAACGGATTCGACGAAATCCTTGGGCACCCCACGGCCGACGTAGTGGAGATAGCCGAGCCTGAACTGGGCCTTCGGGTTTCCCTGGTGCGCCGCGAGGCGATACCAGTAGACGGCCTTAGCGAAGTCCTCAGGAACACCCGCTCCGCTGTAATACATCCACCCAAGCCTGGCTTGCGCCTCGGGAACACCCTGATCGGCGAGTTCGGAGAAGATTCGCAGCGCCAACTGATGGTCTTGAGCCGCCAGCGCCGATTCCGCCCGCTCAATGCTGGGGGTCGGGGGCAGATTGACCGACTTCTGCTGCGCGCGCTGTGCGCAGCCTGCAAGGGACACAACAGCGACCGCAACCAGTGCGGGACGCTGACATCGGATTGCGCGAAATCCAGTCATGACTGTTGCCTCAATCGAACCGGTTTCACACGATACCTAGCCCAGTCTAACTCAAGATCATTGCGCTCCCATAGACCTCTCCCAGTTGAGCGAGGGGCCTTGGCCGAGTTCCGCACGAGCCAGTCCGGAAGAAGCCGCGGCGCTTGCATAGACCCCAACGGGCGGGCACAGGCAGGACTCAAGACCGATGGCTCCGGTCGACCCTCCTTCCTCGCCGTCGGAGGTGCGGACCGTCCCGAGCTACTGCAGCAGATCAGCGCCGTACGCGCCGACCAGGTCCGCGCCGGCATTCCCTTCCGTGCTCCAGCTGCCGAGTACGCCGAGCGGTCCGTCGATACTCTTGCCGACGAACAGGTCGTCGATATTGCCGGTGGTGTTCCCGTCCGAGGCAGCCCTGATATCTGAGTGGCGCAAGAGGATTCCACCGCCGTCACTGTCAAAGGACAGGCTGTTGTCCGCGTTCCTGGCGACTTTGATGTCGGTCGCGGTGAAAATGATCGTGTCAACTGTTCCGTTCGCGGTGCCGTTCGTATACAGAGCTCCATTGGAGCGCAGGTTGTTAATGAGGGCGGTCACGGTGCCGACATTGCTGGAAGTGGTGCCGTTACCGACGTTCGCCGCCCAGGTAACATCGATCGTGATGCTGCCTTCGTAGGAGTTGTTGCTTTCGTCCCGGGCGATTGTCGCACCTTCGTAGGAGGCCCGCCGCCCGCCGGGAAATTCGGATCTTGCGGGCTGTATGTACTGGCCGTCAGCTGGCTATACGCGAACACTCCGTTGGGATTGTCGGGCTCGCCTAGCTCCACGTCGGCAACCTCGGTTGAAACCCGATTCCACCCTCCAGACCGCGTGTAGGCCGTGCTACCGAACTCGACCGTTACCGTGGACCGAACGCGATTGAGGACATCGTCTGCTGGTCCATCTCAGGCGAGCAAGACCCCGTCTCCCGAGATGACATGCGATGAGCTGTGTGTCGCAGTGGCACGCAGGACTATTCTCTTGCTCGCCTTCCAGGCAGCCGACTGTCGTGGGTGAGAGTCTCGGTAGCTTGGGCGGCCTGACAAGCCCCTCGCGGCTGACCCCTCGGGCCACAGCGCACGACTCCACAGGGCCCATGGGCAGGAATCTCTCGCTACGACTCCGCGTCAATCGGGACAACAAAATGTGCCTGTAGTGGCACGATCACCACTCCCGACGACATGTCGCATTTGATAGGATGATCGACGAATACGGATTTGTTCTCAGAGAGCGTAAGCGTCTAAGGAAGAATCCGTCGGATCTGGAGGGCGAACATTGCGATATCAAGTCCAAGACAAGGTAGGCCGAAGAAGTTTCTTGAACGTCGCGGGTATCTCGGCGGTCACCGCCGTGGTGGACTCTTTCCCGAAACCGCTGCGGGCAGCCGAAAAGCCTCAGAAGTTTATCGCCGGCTACGCTCCGTTCACTCGGGGAACCGTGGAGTCCTACTGGCAGGCGTGCGACGAGTGTGCTGGACTGGGCTTCCGACATATCGAGGTCGATAACAGCAGGCTCAAGATCGCTCAAGCCTATATCGACCGCATTTCCGAGTACAAGGAAGAAATGGCAAGACGTCAATTGTCACTGGTGGGACTCGGGATGTCAGGATCCTTCACAGATCCTGCCATACAGAATGGAACCCTTGAGGAGCACATGTTGGTCGGTCGATTCGTGCAAGCGGTCGGAGGGAACTACATCAGCACAATGACCGAGCCTGAGCCGCCTGAGATGCCTGCTTATATACGCTTTGCGTCCGAACTGGGGAAACACCTCCGCGAAGAAACCGGCGTTCGGATTGGCTTCCATCCTCACGCCGGGTCCGCGCGCTCGCAAGTGTTTCGCCGCATGCTGGATGAGACGAAGCCCGAGGACTTTGGCTTCATTCACGACACGGGCTGGATGAGGGCCGGCGGACAGGACCCGCTATCCGTGTTGAAGGACTACCGGTCACGGGTGATTACCCTGCACCTGAAAGATTTCGACCCCGATGCGGAGAGGGAGCGCGGAGGTCGCGTCGTGAAGGGTCACCCGGTCGTCCTAGGGCGGGGGGTGATCGATTTCCCGCCGATTATCGATTACCTGAAGGAAACCGATTTTGATGGCCAGGCTCTCGGTGAAATCGGACTGGAGGGCACGGCAGAAATGAAGGCGTTCATGGTCGATGAGCTGGAATTGCGCATCTAACTCAGTCTCTGGCGCTGCGACAACCGGTGCCTCGCCAAACTCGATCGTCAGTCCCGATCCAAGAGTTCAATCGGGCATTGTCACGTGAATGATCCTGGCCTGGCAATCTACTCGACCACCCGGGCATTCGTGATTCCGGCGCTGTGTGTCGTCTGAACGCAGATGATTGCCCGATCCACCTGAAGCTCCAATCTGATCAGTTTCTCCAGCCGATCTCCGTCCAGAGTCTCCCGTGATCGGGCTCAGCACCCTGGCAGCGCATTTCTCGATGGCCAGACTGGTCAGGTTGATGGCGGTGTTCCGGTCCCGTCCAGCCATCGCTTCGTCCACACTCTTTCGAATCTCGCTAGTCTCGGCCTCACTTGGTGTGCGGCGGCGCGGCCCGGCTAGACTCGGCGGAGGGCGCCGCTGCTCCACTCCCTCCTGATGTAGTCGGAAGACCAGTAGGCGATGGCTTGTGCGGTCAACGAGGGGTTGTGGCCGGGGAACGAAACAAAGCACGAAGTGTCAATCACGAACAGATTGTCCACGTCGTGGGTCTGGCAATATCGGTTCAGCACCGACGTCTTGGGATCCTCACCCATCCTGCAAGTGCCACACTGGTGTTGACCCAGGTAGCCGCCTCCACCGGCGGGCGCACTCCAGATCTCGATCGCTCCCGCAGCTTCCAGGATTTCCCGCTGACGAGCGGAGACGAACTTGGAGTGCTCGATATCAATGGGCAGGAACCGGCGCGTGATCCGAAGTGCGGGAATGCCCCAACCGTCACGGAGGTCTAGGTCAATCTCGACCCGGTTGAATTCCGCTGGCATGTCAGCCACATCGGCGTTCATGTGCATGAATCGCCGAAAGTACTTGCGCTGGAATTCCTTGTGCGCCTTGCCCCAACGCGGTGCTCCCGGCGGGCGGCGGCGGGCGAAGCGGATCGGATGGTGGACATAAAAGTTGTAGATGTGGCCGCCCCCCAGGGTGCCTTCGGCGAAGTCATTCACCGCCATCGAAGGGCCCGGACCCCATTCGTGAGGGATGTCGAAGTCAAAAATCCCATAAGAATTCGCTCCAATATGGGTCATCAAGTTACGCCCGACCTGATCACTGGAGTTCGCTAACCCATTGGGCCAGAGCCGACTTCGAGAATTCAGCAAGAGGCGAGCGCTCTCTCCCGCGTTGGCCGAAACGACAACAATGTGGGCCGCCTGGAAATTGTGCAGCCCATGCTCGTCGAAATAGCTCACACCAATCACATGGCCGTGATCATCCGTCACCACTCGGTCCACCACACACTTCGTCTTCAACGTGTAGTTGTCAGCTGCCTGGGCAGTGGGGATTACGGTGACCGCCGTGCTGGACTTGGCATTGACCTCGCAAACGAAGCCAATACAAAAAGGACAGCGAATACAACCCGCACGGCCCTGGTAGTTTTCGGTGAGGATGGCAAACGGGGGAGGAAACGGGTGGAGTCCGAGTTTCCGGGCTGCTGTGGCGAATAGTTCGCCCTGCGGATTTGTCGGCAGAGGAGGGACGGGATAGGGCTTCTTGCGGGGAGGGCCGAAAGGATCGGCGCCCGCCAGGCCCGCGACGCCCAATTCATACTCCGCCTTCTCATAGTGAGGCTCCAAGTCGTCGTACGTGAGGGGCCAGTCTTCAAGCGTGGTTCCCTCCGGGCGCCCGTAGGTGGATCTCATGCGGAAGTGTTCTTCATGAAATCGCCAGGCCGCAGCACCGTACCACATCGTGCCGCCGCCCACGCCGAAGGCATTCCACCCGATCGGCGCCACTTGTGTCGGGGAGTTCTCGTCGCGCCGGAAACTGCGCGGGTTCTCTGCCAATCCTTCCAACTTGGTGATCGAGCGGGGGACGTTTCTGTCGCTGCTGAGCTCGTCATGAACGGCGTCGCTCACCGTAAACCAGCGGCCCTTGTCCAGCTGGACGACAGACATGCCTGCCTCAGCCAGTTCCTTGCCGACTATGCCGCCGGCGCCGCCGGCCCCGACGATCACAACGTCAACCTTGTTTGCCATGGCGTGTCCTCCCCTGTGCTGCGGAGCCCTACTGGCGTGGTGCGCCAACGTAACCGATCATGGTCCAACTCTTGCTGTCTTTGTTGCCACCGTACTTCGGGTGGGAATAGTACCCCTCCATCGCGTGGCGAATGACCAAGTTGAAGAAGCGCTGGCTGCTGCTCCCCCCGTCCCGCCCTTCCGAGATTTGAAACCGCCTCCAGATCTCACCTCGAGCCTCCCCGCGTTCCAGGGCTTCGAGAACCTTGATCTGGTGATCAGAGTCCAGATCCGAGAACTTGGAACCGAACATGATCTGGCTCGATTCATCAACCCCCTCAAGGCCCGCTACATAGTCCCAGCGATCCTGGCCTCGCCAGCCCGCCAGGGCGTTATCGATGAAATAGAGCACGCCGGCCTCTTTGCCGCCGGGGAAGTCATCCGACGGGATCACCTGGTCAGCAATTGCCTCAAGAGTTCGTGCTTGGCTGACATTAAGAAACTTACATCCTTCAGCCAGCTCACCGACGTTTTCCTGGGCATGTGCAAGGAAATAGAGATTACCGGATTTTCCGAGCAAACCCAACGCTGCCATCCTGACGAGAAGGCGCCGAAAGAAATCTCTGCGGATCAGTTTCATCGCTTAAGCCAACCTTGGCTGTTATTATCCCCGACCATGAGTTGCGAGGAGCACGGAAACCAACGGCTGTTCTCCCCGTTGAGCGAAAACCCCCCCCACTCTTCGCAGAAACGTGGTTTGTGCAAGCCAGAAACTCCGGAGAGACTCATAGGCCGGGTCACGGTCAAGCGTCCAAGGGGCTTCGAGCAGAACCCTCCCAGGCTGAGAGGGCCCGGAGACTCGGCGCCGCGTACACTCCCTTTTCCGGCGGTACGGTGAATCGTTCCAGTCGGCCTGCGGCGAGTGCGCGGCACTCGGTTTTCGTCAAGTCGAGACCGACAACACTTGATTGAAGATTGTGCAGGCGACACACTTCGCAGTACGGAATCAAGGGATGACATGGACAACGGGCCTTGCGATGCTCGGTCTCGGCGGGTTCACTCCCCTTGTCGACGCCACCGACCGGGAAGCGGCCGTCGAGCAGCACATGGGCCTTGCAAGGTTCCTGCACACGGGAGCAACAGCATTCGATGTTCGAGCCGCGACCGAAGCCACACGTTGGGCACGACGGGCATCGCACATCAGTATCAAAGGAAGGAATGAAGGCTCTTGCCAATACGGCAACCGAAAGCGGCAGGCGCACTGGAGGATGCCGCGATCCGCAACGGCTGCCACGCCGAGCGTGAGGAATCTCAGGCCGGGAATCTCCATATGGTCATAAAGAAGACAAGTCCCGAGCATTTCGACATGCTGCTCGACTGCCGGAATTGTGACGCGCATAGGCCAGAATGCGCTGGAAGTGGTGAAGACGCGCGGTTCGCAGATCGTCGCCTTTCACTTCAGGGACCTTGATCCCGAGCCTCGATCAGGAGCGCAATGGTCGCATTGGCAAGGCGAGCTGCGTGAAGCTCGCTCGGGGGATTGTTGGCGGCCAAGAACCTTCTACAATGGATCGGCCCATGACGAGGTCGCCCAGTATCGTCGACCAGCTTCGCGAGGGTCCAGTGCTGGGTGATGGGGGGTATCTGATCGAGCTGGAGCGGCGAGGCTACGTGGCAAGCGGCACAGATCAAGAACAGGTCGGGACAGGACGGGGTAGTGGGCAGTTTACCCCAGAGGTCGCCATCACGAATCCGGAGGCACTTCGCAGCCTGCACCAAGAGTTCTTGAAGGCAGGTTCGCAGGTGTTGCAAGCCCTGACATTCTTCGCCGCACGGGAGAAACTGACACGGGCCGGATACGGTCGCGAGACAGAAAGGATCAACGAGGCGGCTGTGCGTATCGCCCGAGACACGGCCGGTGATCAGGCGCGGGTGGCCGGGACCATCTCGCGTACCCAACTCTTCGAACGCGACGGACCAACCGCCGCCGCGCACGCTCGTGACCTGTTTGCCGAACAGCTCCGTCTTCTGGAAAGCGCCGGAGTCGATTTCCTGATCGTGGAGACGTTCTTCCGACTCGACGAAGCGCTCATCGCGTTGAAGTGCGCAAGACGGACATCATTGCCGATTCTGGCCACGATGAGCTTTCGACCGGTCACCACGCAAAGCAGCGATGGCAAATCAGTTGCAGAGTGCGCCCAAGCCCTGGTCGACGAGGGCGCCCATATTGTGGGAACAAACTGCGAGCAGGAACCCAGGCGGATGCTAGAGGTCCTTCGACGGATGCGCGATGCCGTCGATGTTCCGATTGCGGGGCAGCCTGCCGCCTTCCGCACCAGCGACGAGTGCCCGTGCTTTACCCGCATGCCGGAGTTTCCCGACGACCTCGAATCCATTCAGCTCCCGCGGCGGGAGTTCACCCGGTTCGTACGAACCGCACGGTCCGAAGGCGTCGGATACATCGGGGGATGTTGCGGATGCAACGCGGCCTACGTGCGTGCCATGAGGAACGGGCTCTCCTAGGGGCAGCCCCGAATTCACAGACCGTGGTGCGATCAGACGATTCCGAATCCGCTCCGGCCTGCATGATTGGGCTCGACGTCGGAGGCACAAAGATCGCGGGCGGCTTGGTGATCTGTGATTCCGGAAAGGTGCTCTGCAAGCGGGTGGTGCCCACCCGGCCGGAACGCGGCCCGCAGGCCGTGTTCGACGATCTGCTGGAACTTGCGCGATCCTTCCTCTCGGAAGCACGGAGAGTCTCCGCCCCCGTGGGCGGAATCGGTATCGGTGTCCCCGAAACAGTCGATCCCAAGGGCAACGTTACGAGCGGCCAGACCCTCGCCTGGCAGAATATCCCTGTTCAATCCATCTGTTCCGAGTTGGCTCCAGCAATCGTGGAATCTGACGTTCGGGCGGCGGCCTTGGGCGAGGCCCTGTTCGGAGCTGGCCGCAACTACGGCGCGTTCGCCTATGTCACGGTGGGAACCGGGATCAGCAGCTGTCTCGTCCTGGACGGTCGTCCCTTCCCGGGAGCCCGGGGGAATGCCTTGGTCCTGGCAAGTGCCCCACTCAGCACGACCTGCCATCGGTGTGGCGGCCGGATCGATGATGTACTGGAGGAATTTGCCGCGGGTCCTGCACTTGTTCAACGCTATAACCGGGTTGCTCCGAAACGAGTCTCGAAAGCTGAGGAAGTCCTCGATGCGGCGGCCGGCGGCAGCCGGGTGGCCGACAGGATCATAGAGTCCGCTGCTGCCGCACTTGGCAACAGCGTAGGTTTCTTGGTCAATTTGCTGGATCCTGAAGCCGTCATCGTTGGCGGTGGATTGGGCATGGCGGGAAACTCCTATTGGAATCGATTCGTGGAGTCAACCCGCCAGCATGTATGGGCTGAACAGACGAGGGAGTTGCCCATCCGCCGCGCCCAGCTGGGCGCTGACAGTGGTCTAATTGGCGCAGCCGCGGCGGCCATTCGCAAAGCGAACCTCAAGCCGACCTAGTCGACCCTGAAAGCGAACCGCGGCGTCTCAACTGATCATCCATGCCAGCCCGCAATCCATTCCGCGAAAAGTGGATTTGGTACATGGTTCTGACCGTGCTCTTGTGGGGAGGCTGGGCCATCCTCTCAAAGCTGGTGACGGAAGAGATGCCCGAGAACCATGCCGTCTTTATCTTCACCCTGGGAGCTGCTTCGGTAGCCGTTGTCCTGCTCGTCGTCAGGCGGTTCCGTGTTGAGGTCAATCCGAGGGGCGTCTGCTACGGCATAGCCAATGGCGTCGTTTCCAATACCGGCAACTTGGCGGTGTTCGCGGCGTTCGCCAACGATCCCGGCGGACATTCGTCATTGATCGCCACCCTGTCGGGCCTCTATCCGTTGATTACTGTCGCCATGGCGGTCTTCCTACTGCGGGAACGTCCCACGGCCCTGCAATGTGCCGGCCTGGTCTTGGCGGTGGTCGCCATCATCTTCTTCGCTCAATCGCCGGAAGGAGCCCCGCGTGATGTGCTGACGGCGGCAGGCAGTGGACCGGACTCGCCCAGTCCTGAGCCATGGCTGCTCTATGCCGTCATGGCCATGATCTGCTTTGGAGCGGTCGGGCTGTTGCAGAAACTCTCAACAAACCATCTGTCAGCGGATTCGGCCTTGACGTGGCTGATAGCGGGATTCCTGTTCTTCCTCCCTGCCTTCTATCCCGGTCGCCTGATATTGGACTACTCAGGACGCAGCTGGATACTGGCTTTCGCGAGTGGCGTCATCAACATACTTGGCGCGTGGACTCTGCTGGCGGCGATGCGCAGTGGAGGCAAGGCATCAATCGTCGTTCCCTTCACAGCGCTGTATCCCCTGGTGGTTGTGCTTGCCGCTCCGCTGCTGTTTGACGAGCGGATCCTCATTCACCAGAGTGTCGGCATCATTTGCGCACTGGCCGCAACGGTTCTGCTGTCGATGGAGAAAGCGGAGGAAGGCGCGGCATGAATTCGACTGCCGCGGGCGGAACCGGCGTTGTGTCGGTGTATCGGAACGAATGCGAGGAGCAGCCTCAACGTCTGCGCGAGCTGTTTGACGCCTATCGCTCCGACGCTGGAGTTCGCAAGCAGCTGGCAACCGTGAAGACCGTGGTGTCGCGGAGCCTGCCGGTTCTGTGGCTCGGGATGGGCGCTTCCTACTGCTCAGCATTGGTTGGTGCTTCCCAACTGATGCGTCTTGGCCGATCGTCCTTTGCGCGAGAGGCAAGCGAGTGGCTTCACTACGAGACAAGCACCCGAAACCAGGTGTCAGGACCGATCCTGGTCTCGACCTCCGGTGAGAGCGCCGAGATGGTCAGAATCTGCCGCATCCTGGACGGCAGAGGGCGCATTCTTCTGTGCAACAGCCGGGGCAGCACGTGCTGGTCTGCTTCGCGGATTCGCTTGCCGATCCTTGCGGGGCAGGAGCGGGCGAATGCAACAAAGACGTATACGAACTCCGCCGCCGCGGCTGTGATCCTCAGTTCCGAATTGGCAGGAGGTTGCTGGCAGGCCGAGTCTGACCTGGTGGTGGACGCCTTCGGCAAGTCGCTGATTCATGCCTTCGAACAGCGGCACGCGCTGGAGGAGTTCTGTCGCGGCGCCACGAACATCGAGATCATCGGCCGTGGCCCGGCACTCGCGGGTGCGCTGATGGGAGCTCTTTGCGTAAGAGAGATGACTGGACTGCGTGTCTTCGCGCACTCCAGTGGCGGCTTTCGGCACGGGCCGCTCCTGGATGTCAGTCCCGGGCATGTGGCCATCATTCTGGCCCTCGGACCAACCGCCAACCTGGGAACACGGCTGGCCGGGGACTGCCACAGCCGGGGAGGCAAGGTCGTGCTAGTCACCGCGGACAGCGATGCCAGCAGGTCGGAACGGATTCTCCCCATCCGCGTTCAACCGGCTCCCGAGCCGTGGGAAGGCCTCACCTCCGTGATCGTGCCCCAAGCCTTGACCCTCGCGCTGGCGGAACGCATCGGAAGCCACTACGTGCGGGTTCAGACGACGAACGAGTAGAGGGATCCCCAAGTCACGGCGCGCCTGGCCACGGGTTGCCGGAGCCCTCTTTCAGCGTGAGCGTATTGTCCACGGAGACATCCGTCCAAACCTCCGACTCGCCGCCAAGCCAGCGCACTACAACCCCGCTGACCGTCGTTTCACTTCCGAGACCGAAGTGGACACGCCCGTCGTTCGCGCTCAGGTAGCTTCCATCCGTGTGAGCACGCCGCCAAAGTGGTTGCCTGCCCTCCCGCAGGAGACCCACTAGCGAGCCGAGACCATGAAGAGTACCATCGGCCCGCTTCAGGAGGAGCCTGAGCCAATGGTTCTCGAGGTTGCCTGCATTGAGCAGCAGCCGCGCCGGTCCATTGTTGTTCGAGACGACGATGTCGATGTCGCCGTCATTGTCGATGTCGCCAAACGCCGCCCCCCGGCTTACCTCATGGAGGCTGTGAGCGGGTCCGGCCTTGTCGGTGATCTCTCGAAACGTGTCGCCATCGTTCAGAAAGAGCTGGTTGACCTGCTGATAGGGGTACGGCTGCCCACGCAACGCCGCCACGGTCCTGACGGCGCCGTTCGCCGCGAACAGGTCGAGATCACCGTCGTTGTCGAGGTCAAACCATGCCGCCCCGAATCCTGTGAACGGAAAGCTGGGGGCCGCCAGTCGAAAGCGCTGCCGGACATCCGTGAAGAAGCCGCTGCCATCGTTCCTGTAGAGCGCATGCGTTTCCCCGGTCAGGTTGGTGACAAAGATGTCCTCGTGGCCGTCCGAGTCGAAGTCCGCCGTGCTGACCCCCATACCCGCTTCGACCATGCCATCCCCGCTGAAGGCAACACCAGCCAGCAGGCCGATCTCTTCGAAGGTGCCGTCGCCATTGTTGTTCCAGAGGTGATTCGGCGTACCGTCGTTTGCGACATAGACGTCGATCGAGCCATCGGAGTTGTAGTCGGCGCAGGTGATGCCCAGACCGGCGCCGGCCGCGGACGCGACGCCGGATTCATTCGTCACGTCATGAAATGTCCCGTCACCTTCGTTCCTGAACAGACGGTCTGGAAGGGGCTGGTATTGGGCCGGCAAACAATAGTCCGGCCGGCCGAGCGTGTCGTAGCAATCCTTGTTCCCCTCGATGGTGAAGTTGGCGTAGCTCAGGACGAACAGGTCCAGGTCGCCATCGTTGTCGTAGTCCAGAAAAGCCGCTCCCGTGCTGAGCCGCAGATCGTCCACCCCCGCATCAGCGGTCACATCGCGGAAAGTCCCCTCGCCTTCATTCTGGTAGAGAATGTTCGATCCGAAATTTGTGACGTACAAATCCAGGTCGCCGTCATTGTCATAGTCTCCTACGGCGGCTCCCATGCCGAAGCCCCTGCCTTGCAAGCCCGCCTCGACTGTGACGTCGCTGAAGCGGAGTTTGCCTTCCTCAAGCAGGTGATTCCGGAATAGTCTGTTGATGAGCGGGCCGGACGGGGGTGGGAACAGAGACTCCTGCATTGACCTGTTCTGGTTGAGCAACGCTCCCTGCAGAAGATAGACATCCAGGTCACCATCGCTGTCGTAATCGATCAGGGCGACGCCTGAACCCGTGATTTCGGTCATGTAGAATTCGCCCGTGGCGCCGATGAAGTGCCGGAAGGTCAGTCCCACCTCATCCGCTACCTCGCGGAACAGCGCTTCGGAGGGCAGGTCGTCCGCAGCGGGCATGGGCCGGAGAACAAGGCCAGCCAGCAGCGCGCCCAAGATCCACGAACCGACCCGCAACACTGGCTGAGTGTCGTGCGTTCGAATCATTTGCGGCTAGTGCGCGGCGTCCGCCTGCTCGATCTTTTGCAGAAACCGCTCGAGGGTTTCGACCATCTTCGATTGACCGTGGAAGCTTGCCAGATCGCGCGCTCTTTGGGCGTATTGCCTCGCCTTTTGAAAGTCTTGGACGCCGGCGTACGCATACGCCAGCGAATACATGAAAACCGGTGTCTTGTCGTCTTCAGGGGCCAGCGTCCGCAGATAATACCCGATTGCCTGGTCAGACCGACCACTCCGGGCGGCGATGCGTCCGAGCCCAAAGTACGCTTCACGGTGATCCGGGTTGTTTTCGATCGCTTGCCGGAAACTCTGTTCCGCCTTGTCGAATTCCCCCTGGGCTTCAAGCACCGAGCCCAGATTGTTGTACGCATCGGCAAAGTAGGGGTTTGACCGAATCGCCCTCCGGAACGCCTCCTCGGCTTCGGCATAGCGCCGCTGCTGGGTGAGTACAAGTCCATAGTTGTAGTTGACTTCGGCCAAGTCCGGATTGAGTTCGAGCGCGGCGCGGTAGTGCTTCTCGGCCTGGATGAAGTCCTCCCTCATCCCGTAGATCGAGATGAGATTGACATGCGCGTGGATGAGTCGCGGATTGAGTTCCACCGCCTGTTTGTAGTACTCAAACGCTTCAGCGATCTGGCCCTTGTCGTACAGTCGCTTCCCCTCATTGACGTAGTGATAGGCGCCGGATTTCAAGCTTTCGATTTCATCGATCAAGCGATCCTCGGTCGGCGGAACGCTTGCTTGATGGTCCAGATAGGCCTGCAGGTGCTGTCTGGCTTGCGCCATGTCACCCAGCTCGCGGTAGGCCAATCCCAGCGCGTAGTGAGCCGGGCCAAACCGGGGAGAGAGCTCGCACGCAATCCGGTAGTTCTCGATGGCTGACCGCAAGTCTCCCTGCGCTTCTCTCACGCGCCCCGCGAGGTAGCGGACCCGGGCGGAATCCGCCCGGCGATCGAGCAGCACATCGGACACTTGCCGCGCCTGAAGGAACTCTCCCATGTTGAGGAGAACCTCACCCAGCTTCAGGCGTGCCGGAAGATAGCCAGGCTCCAGCTGGATGGCTTCCCGGTAGAGGTCAGCAGCGGATTGCAAATCCTCTCCTTCGGCTGCGCGGATCGTGGCCAGATAGTACACCCATTGAAAGGGCCGTGAATCGAGAATCCTGGCGCGCTCATAGCAGGCCGCTGCACCCCCGTACAGCTGGTAGGCATGCAGGATCATCCCGAGTCGCCCGTTGACCTCAGGATCATCGGGCTCGGCACGCGCCGTACGCAAAGCCTCCAGAATCTGCGTTCGGGCGGACGGCTCGACACTTGCAAGGGCTGATCCCTCCAACCGGGGCAACTCAGGCAGCGGAACGGACTCATCCGCAGCAAACGCTGCCGAAAGAAGGCCCGTCAACGCAAGAAGTGTCAGTGACGTTGAAGACCATCCCTGCACGTTCGCCTTATTCTATCCCGCTCTTCTGACACGTGGTCCGTAGATTCAGTCTGTAGGAAGACCAGCAGACGGCGAAGCCAGAATCAGCGACTCAGGCATCATTCCGGGGCTTGATGTCGTCGCGGGCGCTATCTGCAAGACCGGCACTGCATGGTACGGGACGCTGGGAACCGGTGATTGCGGCGGTTCTCAATACCGCTCTTCCTACAGCAGGGCTTGAGGGTTCAAATCCCACCACTACCTCTGTTCAACAGTGACACCGCCGGCTGTTGCCAGCACCCGGCGAGGCCGAGCTCCCACGGGCCAGGTGATGAAATTCTGTCCGTCAACCTCCGGACAGTAGCGCCCATTGACAAGTCGGACCGGGTCTTCATGGAACGCCGACGGACTGCTGGCACACGCCGGCCATCCGGGGCACGACGGCGAGAAAGGCGGGCCGGCAATCACACTGGCCGCGCTTCACGGGTTCGAACCGCCGCATTGTGCAGGGGCTCCCAATCAAGAAAAGCCTCGCTGGGCGCACCGATGGCAGTGCCCCAGCGAGGCTGGTGGCGTTCGTGGCCGTAGCCGCTAGATTGAAGCTGTCATATCAGCTAGAAGCCGAAACGGAGTGCCCATTGTATCTGACGAGGCGGAAACGCATCGCTGATGCGTCCAAACCCACCAGCGCTCCACCTTGCGCTGGGTAGCTGGAAATTGGTGTGGTTGAATGCATTAAAGAGCTCCAAGCGCAAATCAGCATGCACAGATTCGTTGACCTGAAACCTCTTGGTAATACCGATGTCAAAGTTCCAGAATTTTGGCCCCCAGGCGCTATTACGTGCGGCGTCGCCCGGCGTGTTGAGCGGTTGAAGCCGGTATGCATTGGCGTCGAGGAAGTTGAAACGATCAGTGCCAGGATCAATGCCGGTGTTCCCATCCCCCACTCGATCAGGGCGCAAAGTACTAGAGCCGCCGCTGTACGGGAGGAAGCGGAATGGCTTCCCGGTGACCGGATCATTTCCAGTTGAACGTATATGGACGTCGACCGGTAGTCCTGACTTACCAGTAACGATGGTGTTGAACTGCCAGCCTCCGATGATGGCACTCAGCGCTGGACTGATGTTGTTACCCCATCTCTTGCCACGTCCGTAGGGAATCTGCCAGACATTCGCCACCGATAAGCGATGACGAGTTAACTGTCGATGAAAACCTTTTTCCCGCCGCCGGTCCCCGGTCGGAAGGCCATTTGCGTCTTCAAGAATGACTTGAACGCCATTCCCTGCGGCAAAGCCCCCCGACTCCGCCATCCCACTAGCATAGGTATACGACGTCAGGTTATACCATCCCTCGCTAAAGCGTTGCTCAAACTTGGTCTGAAGGGCGTGATATTCCGATCTGGAGGTCGACTCCCAGAGCTCTATGTTACCCAGATGAGGATATCTCCGATTCGTCCGAATATTTCCGTCTAGCCCGAACGGTGCCCGGTTGGGTTGGATGCTGGCTTCTTGATTAGCGACCCTGTTACCAACATACGCGACTTCAAAGGTCGCCGAGGGGGTCAGCAGGAACTGTAAAGCCGTATTCCACTGTTGGACCGTCGAAGCCTCTATGTCTTGCTTACGGAATTGCCATCCGAGATTTTCGGTCCTGACCGCACCGGGATCCAAGAAGTCCCCGGGAATCGGCATGGATAGTGTAAGCGGCGGTGGACCGTCCCCTCCTTGGCGTGTTAAGGTAATCGGGAGGGTATTGGGGCCATTAATCAGCAAGTTGCCTCCCGAGCCGTGAAAGTCCTCCCCGGAGAAGAAAACGCCGTAACCACCCCGGAAGACCATGCCGCTTGCAAGCTGGTAGGAAACCCCAAACCGTGGACCAAGGTTGTTGAAATCCTGGTCCTGCACGAATTTGTCGGTTGCCTCTCTGGCGCCAAACAGCAGTGGTGAACCCCCTGGTGCGATCATCAACTGTCCCGATTGAAGGTCAAGATTGATGTTCGTAATTGGCGCTTTACCCCAGAACGGTGTTACGTACTCATAACGCAGGCCCAGGTTGATCGTCAGTTGTGGGGTGACCTTCCAGTCGTCCTGGAGGTACATCGATAAGTTCTGCTGCAGTTGCTCGCAAATCATATGAGTCTGGCCCCTCACGTCTTGGGGATAGCCGATCAACATATCGGCGGCAGCATCCCTAGTGTATTCGTTAGAGAAACTGAAGCGGGTTGTGCGGTACTGGAGATCAACCCACTCATTGTTCTTGTGCCGGAAGTCGAAGCCCATTTTTAGGGAGTGGGATCCCTTGACCGTGGAAAGTGTGTTATTGATCTGGTAGGCGTCGGGGTCTTGGTACTGCGGCCGCCAGCCGCCGGTCCCTAGATTCTGATAACCGCTTATCACGATCCGCGGAAGGCCCCCGACCTCATCAAGCTCGGGCGGGATCCCCAGAAAACCAAATTCGGTTGCCGTGACGCCGCCCACACCGGCATGCACAAAGCTGGAGGATGTCCGATTGTAACCAAAGCGAAACTCATTCACCGTAGTCGGTGAAATCACCCGGTTCCAACTCGTACCAAGGCTCTGGTTGCGCGCAAGCTGGGCACCACCATCCCCGCCCCCAGTATCAGCAGGGAGCCCCAAGGTGGGCTCCTTGTAGCCATTTGCGTCGTTGAAGCTGAAGCGAGCGAAGAGACGATCGTTGCCGGAAGCATAGTGGTCAATCCGGACATCAAACTTATGGACTTTATCGGTTTTGGGAAGCTGGACACCAAAATTTTCAACGGGTCGGCCAGCGGAACTTAGCTCACCTGGCTGGTTCGGCGCCGGGTAGAGATCAATGAGTTTCTTGCCCAACGGATCAATCAGAGTACCCGGAACCTGGTTATTCGGGATGGGATTCCCCGTTGTCGGATCCTCGAGACCAAAGGTCAAGGCGCTGAAATCGCCGCCCTTCATCGCCCCTGTGGGCACTGCGCGAATCTGGAGTTCCGAGGTGTTGCTAAAGAAACCCTCATAGTCGGTGAAGTAGAATAACTTGTCCCGGACGATCCGCCCACCGATGGTGCCTCCGACCTGATTCCAGGCCAGGTCATCCTTCGGGGTCCCGAGCAGATTGCCTCGCCACGAATTGGCTGCGAGTTTCGCGGCGCGGTTGTACCACCAAGCCGAGCCGTGCGTGTCATTCCCTCCCGAGCGAATGGAAGCGTTAACAACGGCCCCGGCCGCACGGCCGAATTCAGCCGAAAAATTGTTGGTCATAACCTTGAACTCACTGAGAGTGTCCGGCGAAGGTTGCACGATCTGGGCAGAACGAGATTGCAGGTTGGTTGTATTCTGGTTATTGTCGAAACCATCCAGAAGAAAATTGTTCTGCGTGTGATTGTTGCCATTGACCACCAGCCAACCGGGGCCGCGGGTATTGGCGTTCAATGTGCTCTCGGTTGCGCCCGGCACCAGCAAGGTCAGGTCGGTGTAACGACGAGCGGCCAAGGGCAGCTCCACGATGACCTTGCCGCGCACGACCTGCCCCAGAGAGGCATCCTCGGTTTGGATCGTGGCCACTTCGGCCACTACTTCGACGGTCTCAGTCACTTGGGCCACTTCCAAGCCAGCCCGCACCAGTCGATTTTGGTTTACATCAATTACGACATCGTTGATCCGGACCGTGTTAAATCCCAGCATCTCAACTTCCACGGTGTAAGTCCCACGCGGAAGAGGAGAGAACACAGCTTGCCCCTCGGTCGAGCTGGATCTTACTGTCGAGGTATTCGTGCTCACATCTGTGACCGTCACAGACGCGGCTGGTACCGTCGCTCCAGAAGCGTCCTCGACCAACACCCTTAGCGAGCCAGCGTCCTGCTGAGCACCTAACGGTTGCGGCAAGCTAACAAGCATCAAGATCAGGGCAAATAGACCGATGCGGAAAATTGCCTTTCGCGAATTCAGATTGCTCATACTGTAGGATCCTCCAGTGGTCCCGATAGGTATGGAAATCGATTACTTATTTGGGAATTCCAAATTCCAACCCAGCGAATATATACCACCATCATTTCGAAGCTGTCAACCACCCCCGGCAAAAAGATTGTTTTTCAGTCACTTCCGGTGTCCCGCCTTGGCAGATGAGCGGATCAGTTCGGAGCAAATTGGATCAGTCCGGGGCAGTTCGGAGCGTACGGTGGGTCCCAAGGTGGGTCCCGGCGAGAGCTTCTCCTTCGTCTCGTGTCTACCCGTAGACTTCTGCAAGAATTGGAATCTAGGTTCCGTGTATTGAGCCGGCCGATTGTGGGTAACCGTGCGGGGCGGCGCGTCCACCTGTAGCCGTCCAAGTCAGGATTTGCATGGGTGGTGCACAGGTCAACCTCGGTCGCGGAACTGTGCAGGAATTGCTCGTAGACCAATCTCAACTCTCCTGGATCGCTAGTTTCATCTGGCGAATCGCGGACGACGTGCTGCGGGACCTCTATGTCCGCGGCAAGTACCGCGACGTGATCCTACCCATGACTGTGCTTCGGCGGCTCGATTCGATCTTGGAACCGCGCAAGTCGGCCGTTCTAGAACTGAAGGCGCAACTCGACGTGGCTCAGATCCACCATCAGGATGCGGCTCTGCGAGAAGCTGCCGGCCAGGCGTTCTAGAACACCTCGAAGTTCACTCTGCGGGACCCTAGGGCAAGAGCCAGCCAGCAGCAACTTAGATCTGATTTCGAAGCATATCTCGATGGCTTCTCCCCGAACGTCCAAGACATCCTGGAGAAGTTTGAATTTCGGAACCAGATTCCTCGCCTGTCAAAGGCCGACGCCCTAGGAACGCTCATCGAGCGGTTCCTTTCGTCGGACGTGAATCTGAGTCCCAATGCGATCCTTTACGGCGACGGATCGATAAAGCATCCGGGTCTTGACAATCACGGGATGGGAACGGTCTTTGAAGAACTTGTACGTCGCTTCAACGAAGAGAACAACGAAGAGGCCGGAGAACACTGGACCCCGCGCGATGCTGTGAGGCTGATGGCGAGGCTCGTGTTCTTGCCAGTCGCCGATCAGATCCAATCTGGAACTTACCTAATGTACGACGGTGCCTGCGGTACCGGTGGAATGCTGACAGTGGCCGAGGAAACCTTGGCCGAGATCGCAACACAACGGTGAAAGCAGGTTGCACCGCATCTCTACGGACAGGAGATCAATGCAGAAACCTACGCCATAGCCAAGGCAGATCTGCTCATCAAGGGAGAAGGTGGAGCGGCAGACAGTATCGTTGGGGGACCGGAGTACTCGACGCTTTCTAACGATGCTTTTCCGGATCGCGAGTTCGACTTCATGCTCTCGAATCCACCCTACGGCAAGAGTTGGAAGAACGACTTGGAGCGGTTGGGCGGAAAGTCCGAGATTCACGACCCGCGATTCTTGATCGAGCACGGCGACGACCCGGAATACTCGCTCGTCACCCGTTCAAGTGACGGCCAGATGCTGTTCCTAGCAAACATGGTCTCCAAGATGAAGCACGGCACGGCGCTGGGGAGCCGCATCGCAGAGGTTCACAACGGCTCGTCCCTGTTCACCGGCGACGCCGGGCAGGGCGAGAGCAACATCCGCCGATGGGTCATTGAGAACGACTGGCTCGAAGCAATCGTAGCGCTGCCGCTCAACATGTTCTACAACACGGGGATCGCCACCTACGTGTGGGTGCTGAGCAACCGCAAGGCGGAGCAACGCAAGGGCAAAGTGCAGCTGATCGACGCTACCCAGTGGTTCAAGCCGTTGCGGAAGAATCTCGGCAAGAAGAACTGCGAACTGTCCGAGGAAGACATCGCGCGCATCTGCGATACGATACGTCGCGTTCGAGGAGGGCGAGCAGTCGAAGATCTTCCCGAACGAAGCGTTCGGCTACTGGAAGCTGACTGTCGAACGGCCTCTCCGCCTTGCGGTCGACCTATCCGCAGAACGGCGGGACCAGTTCCGAGCGATCTGCAAGGAGGCCAAGGAGTTTCCGATGGCTGGCCTCGTCGACCGGCTGGCAGCGAAGCTCGGGCAGGGCCAGCATCGCGACCTTAACGTGCTCATGGACTCGCTAGCGGAAGATGCCAAGCAGCGCGGGGTCAAGCCGACAGCGAAGCGCAAGAAGCTGTTGCGCGACTCGCTGGCAGAACGTAGCGAGGAAGCCGAACCGGTAGTGGCAAGGAAGCACAAACGGGGGAAGTTGGAGCCGGATCCGATGCGGGGTCACTACGAAGTCATGCTTGGCGGCAAGCGCTGGGTCGTCGAATACGAGCCGGACGCGGAGCTGCGTGACACGGAGCAGGTTCCTTTGCTGGAGGAAGGAGGGGTCGAAGCGTTCCTGAAACGTGAGGTGCTGCCTTACGCGGAGGATGCCTGGTACGTACCAGCGAGCGTGAAGACCGGCTACGAGATTAGCTTCGCTCGGTTCTTCTCCAAGCCGAAGCCCCTGAGGACGCTGACGGAGATCCGTTCGGAGATCGTGGCTGTCGAGAAAGAGGCGGAGGGATTGCTGGGAGGCTTGTTGGGAGGAGAGCTACTCGCTAGGCAGAGGAAGCTGCGAGTTTACGCCGACACGTCAGTGATCGGCGGCTGCGAGGACTTGGGGTTCCGGGAGCCCTCTCGGCGGTTGATCGAGAGGTGCGCACGGGGTGAGGTCACGCTGGTTGTGTCGGCGATTACACTACAGGAACTGGAAGATGCCCCCCAACCCGTGCGTGAAGTGCTCCGGGTGATCGACACCGAAGATCTGGAGGTGATCGCCATTACCGAGGAGGTCAGGGAACTTGCGGATCGTTACATTGAGTGCGGTGCCCTCAGCGCGGCAATGCGCGCCGACACCCAGCACATCGCCGCGGCAACCGTAGCGGACGTAGACGTGCTGGCAAGTTGGAACTTCAGACATATGGTGAATCTGACGCGAATCCGACAGTACAACGAGGTGAACCGGCGCACGGGATACCCCGCGGTAGACATCCGCAGCCCTATGGAGCTTGAGAATGCAGAGTGAAACCGGCATCAAGTCGTTCGATTGCGTGAAGTGGACGCGCGAGACCCGGGATCGGATCAGCGCTGAGATCAGGGACATGTCCGACGAGGAGTTTCGCCGGTGGCTGGAAGCGCGGCGGCCCAAGGATCCGTTTCTGGCGGAGCTGTTCGACCGGAAAGCGCCGCCGACGGGCAGTAGGGCCCCCTCCCGGACGCCTGCGGGGGACTAGCGCATGGTGGACGGATTCCGACGGCACACTTGGAAGAAACCAGAGAATGACCGGAGTGCCTTCCCGAGCCTCGTTGCCATCTAGGGGGTCCGGCGAAAGGTGCGAGAGGCGGTGGAATGTGAAAGTGAAGAAACCATCGAGCGAGCGAGAGTGAACCGCCTGCCCTGTAATCCGCAGAGATTGCCGATGGCGAAACCAGCCGAGACTGTGAGCGACCTTCAGCCTTACCCAGCGTACAAGCCGTCCAGGGTGGGGTGGCTGGGGGACGTGCCGTCGCATTGGGAGGTGCGACGGCTTCGCACTACAGCGGAGATGCGAGTGAGCAACGTAGACAAGCATGTCCGTGAAAGAGAACCTTCGGTCCGTCTTTGCAACTATGTCGACGTCTACAACCACGATCACATCAGTCAACAGATCGATTTCATGCGAGCCACGGCAACATGCAAGGAGATCGAGCAATTCCGGTTGGAGAAAGACGATGTCCTGATTACAAAGGATTCGGAGGCGTGGGATGACATTGGCGCCCCGGCGGTCGTAACCGAGCCAGCCGAAGACTTGATTTCGGGATATCACTTGGCATTGCTTCGGCCAGTCGCCGGGGTGTTGATCGGGAGTTTCTTGCTTCGTGCCCTTCAGGGCAAGGGGGCTGCTTATCAGTTTCACGTCGAAGCAAAAGGGGTTACTCGGTATGGGCTTTCACATTCCAGCATCAAGTCGATCTGGATTGCGCTTCCTCCCCTCCCCGAGCAAGCCACCATCACTCGCTACCTCGATCACGCCGACCGGCGCATCCGGCGGTGCATCCATGCCAAGGAGAAACTGGTCAAGCTGCTGGAGGAGCAGCGGCAGGCCATCGTCAACGAGGCCGTCACGGGCCGGGTCGACGTCCACACCGGCCAGCCCTATCCGGCCTACAAGGACTCCGGTGTGGAGTGGTTGGGAGCAGTGCCAGCGCATTGGAGAGTTCTCCGGAACGGCCAGATCTTTGTTCAGCGAAATGAGACAGGTTTTCCTGAACTCCCGATCCTTGAAGTCTCGTTGAATACTGGGAGACGCATCCGTGACCTCGAGAATCCAACCCGCAAACAGATAATGACTGTGCGAAGTGAGTATAAGCGGGCAGCCAAAGGGGATATCGCATACAACATGATGCGCATGTGGCAAGGAGCAGTGGGGGTGACTCCGGTCGATGGCTTGGTTAGCCCAGCGTATGTCGTTGCAAAGCCACTGCGAGGAACTGAGCCTCGCTTCTTCAGCGCTCTCTTCCGTACCAGTGCGTACACGGTTGAAGTGGACAAGTATTCTCGTGGCATCGTTAAGGACCGCAATAGACTGTACTGGACTGACTTCAAGCAAATTCCGTCTCCTTATCCGCCGATTGAAGAGCAAGTGCGGATCGCCGATAGTATCGACCAAATAGAAGCCTCGACAGACAACAGAATCCGGCGGATCGAGCAGCAAATCAGTCTGATCCGCGAATACCGCACACGCCTCATCGCCGACGTAGTCATGGGCAAGCTTGATGTCCGGCAGGCAGCGGATCAGATTCCGGACGAGATTGAGGAGCCAGAGTTTCTGGCCGGTTCTGACGTCCAGGCCGACGTCGTAGCCGAGGCCGCGGGCCAACTCGATGCCACCAACTAGGAGGAGACTGATACATGACTTTGGATCGGCCAGTCGAGTATTTGGTCAGCCTCGTGCGCGAGTTGTGCAGGCTCAGTGCAGAGACCGAGTGGGTCGAGTTCAAGGTGAATGTCGGCAAGCCGCAGGAAGTTGGCGAGTACATTTCAGCGCTCGCAAACTCGGCCGCTCTGGTTGGCAAGGCATTTGCTTACTTGGTGTGGGGTGTTGCTGACCGGGACCACACAGTGGTTGGCACGAGCTTTGACCCGATTTCAGCGAGGGTTGGCAACGAAGAGCTGGAGAACTGGCTTCTGCGCCTGCTTGAACCGAGAATCCACTTTCGGTTCTTCCAGGTAACGGTTGATGGGCATTCGCTGGTCGTGCTGGAAGTCGAGCGAGCATTCCGCCAGCCCGTGCAATTCTGCGGGCAGGAATACATCCGCGTGGGCTCCTACAAGAAGAGACTGAAGGAATTCCCCGAGAAGGCTCCGGCGTTGTGGAGAGTATTCGATGAGGCGCCATTCGAAGATTGCTTGGCTGCCGAGCGAGTACGCGATGACGAATTGCTCCGAATACTCGACTACCCGTCATATTTCGATTTGCTCGGGCGCCCTCTGCCTGAGAATCGCTTCGGCATTCTGGACGCGCTCAGCAGCGACAACTTGATCCACCGATGCGACGCAGGCGGTTGGAATGTCACCAATCTCGGAGCGGTGCTGTTTGCCAAGCGACTGGGGGACTTTCGCAATCTACGGCGGAAGGCCGTACGAGTCATTCAGTACCGCGGAAGCAGCCGGATCGAAGCCCTCCGGGAACAGGTCGGCGACAACGGCTACGCACCCGGCTTCGAGAGCGTGGTCGGCCTGGTTGATGGGTTGCTGCCATCGAGCGAAGTGATCGTGCGCGGGATCAGGAGGACCGTGCCCAGCTTCCCTGAGCCTGCGGTGCGAGAACTCGTGGCAAATGCCCTGATCCACCAGGACTTCTCTATCACTGGCACCGGGCCGATGATCGAGATCTTCGAAGGACGTCTCGAAATTACGAATCCCGGCGCGCCGCTGGTGGATTCCCAGCGATTTGTGGACTCGTCTCCCCGGTCGAGAAACGTATCCCTCGCTTCATTCATGCGTCGCATCGGCATCTGCGAGGAACGCGGAAGCGGATGGGACAAAGTCGTGTCACAGACGGAGCTTTTTCAGTTGCCAGCCCCTTTGGTGGAAGCGGGAAGCCACTACACCCGCGTAGTGCTGTTCGGGCCGCGCCCTGTGTCGAGCATGGACAAGTCGGAAAGGGTGCGAGCCGCCTACCTTCACGCCTGCCTGCGCTACGTGAACCAAGAGTACCTGACGAACACTTCAGTGCGACAGAGATTTGGCATCGAAGTCCAGAACCGAGCCAAGGCATCGCGACTGATTGCGGAGGCGGCAAGAGAGGGTGTAATCTTGCCGGACGATCCCTCAGCCGCACCCAAGAAAATGCGCTATGTACCGTGGTGGGCGAAGGATACTGTCGCGCTCGGTACTTGATCGAATGCTTCCGATCTACTGCATTATCGTCCAGCATCGGAATCAAGTCATTTATATTCAACGAGTTGTAGGTTAGGCATTTACTTGACGGGTACTTGATGATGAGTCGGATGACAGCCGACTCCGTGAGCGGCCAAGGACAGTTGACCCAGAGCATGACTGCTGCCGGTTCCTGGCCAAAGTGACCAGTGGATCGCGAACGGGGTCCGTTCCTGCGACGGAACTCGAGACGTATCGCCACAACTGGCCCTGCATTCCTACATTCAATTTGGGATCGCGCAATTGGGGCTTGCGGTGTGGGTCAAAACGGCGCACAGAAAACGCCGAGGCGTTTCAGAAGATGCACCTGTGATCTCGCGGATTTCTGCGGTCAGCGCGAGTGATCCGGCCAAGGACTTGGCTCTTGAGGCGGGCACCTTGTCCCAGGCTGCAAGTTTCGACACGATGGCGCAGGTACGCGCGGCCCCCTCCCGGCAGGCCAACTTGAACCGGGGTCCAGGTGCCCCACCTCACTTCGGCGAGTCCCTGTGAGCGGGCATGTCAGCGACCACGACCTGTTCCAACGTCGGGTCCCAGAAGTAGTAGATCCGCAGGCAGTGCCTGGGGTCGCGTCTGTCCCCCTTCCTCAGGTGCCACTCAACAGAGTGGGGTCGTCCCTGCCAATCAACCTCAAAACTGTCGCTTCCACAGCGTTCGTTACGGACTCCCTGACTGTCTGGAATCGCGCCGCGTAAATCGACGCCCCGCCCTTCCAGCCGGCCCGGTCGGTAATCTTCTGCGAGCCAAGACAGTCCTCTTGCCACCGCTCTCACGTCCTCGTACTGAGCACGAGGAAGATCCCGCAAGATGGCCGGGTGCAGTAGCAGTTTCCCGTCGAACTGCCGCTCGCACCAACCAATGACGTCACTCCATGTCGTCGGAACCTGGTGCCGTGCGAGCGATCGTGCGAGTTCTTCCGCCCTTGCAGCTTCCCTTTGCAGGCTTTCTTTGAGCGCGTTGTTCTCGTCTCTCAGATCCCCGGCTTGCCGTCGCATGTCCGAGAGCTGTCTGACGAGTTTCCGCCGGCTTTGCTCGCTCTCCCGCAGCTTCTGTTTGACCGCCACGAATTCGAATCGGAGAGACTCAGTCTCTGTAGTGGCCGGGATTCGTCGGATTCCCGCCAGTGCCTGTCCCGCGTTAGTCACGTTCCGCTTTGCCCAAGCGAGGCCCGTTCGTAGCTGGGCACCCATACGCTCCAATAGCACACGGTGGCGCCCTGTCGGCGAATCCGGCCTTCGTCTGAGAGCGATCGTCTCGGATTCCACGGCCGAATACGGTATCTGGCTTCCGCCAGACCTGTAAAGTTCCCCGCTCTGTTCTGCAACGAGGTGCTGGAGGCGCTGCCACGCCTGCTCTCGGGTTTCGGCTGTTGGCCTGCCACCGAAATAGATTTTTTCAATCATTTGCAGGTACCTAGACTTGGCAGACGAATGGGCCAGTTCGGGGCAAGTCGGACCTGCCGAGGGCAGTTCGGAGCGTAGGGTGGGTCCCAAAGTAGTCCCTTTCACGCGACAATAACTGCGACGGCAACAAGGTCAAGCGCTAGACCGTCTACATCGTCTGCGGCCTGCCGAGCGCAGTCGAAGCCTTCGCTGGCAACGCCGCTGATTCGACCACATGCAGCACACAGGCACAAGCCGTGCGTGAACGCCTGAGCATTACCCGGATCGCGTTCGCCGAGAACGGCGACATCAACACAACCGTGGCATCGGCGAGGATCTCGTCCCGACTGTGCGGACTATGCGGGACTGGAGCTCGACTCTGAAATCCAGCTCCATTCGCATCCGGTCGACACGAGCCTTCGGCACCCGTCATCTGCAGAATCTTGCCGAAACACTGCACGCTGGGTCCACGTCAGCGTGCCTTCAGGCAAGAGAGCGCTCAGTGCCGCGACCGACTGCCTCTCAGGCGCGGAATTCTTCGTCACGGATCGTGGAGAGGGCGAATTGCAGCATGTAGCGGTAGGTGCGGAACCCTCGCCTCCGCACGGCGTCCTACACTCTAGGCGTATCGAATCGACAAGTCCGAACACTGACAACATGGTGTTGCAAGACTTGAGCCCGAGTGGCGCTCGAACGGGAGTCGGTCCGAGCGCATGAGGGAATGGTGTTGTAATTGCGGAGGGGCTTGACAGGGGTAGGCCATTGGCCCATATGATCAGTATGGAGTTCGAATAGGACAACGCCAAGAACAGCGCTTGCTTCACGAGTCGCGGCTTCGACTTTGCTTATGCCGTTCGCGCCTTCGTCGACCCGCGCCGGATCGTGGTGCAGGATCGTCGGTGGGACTATGGCGAGGATCGCTATCGGCTGATCGGCATGATCGACGGGCGGGCGTATGTCGTCGTCTACACGGTGCGGGGTTCGGCCATCCGCATTATTTCGGCCCGCAAGGCCAACAGGAAGGAGATATCGGACTATGAGTACCACGTGCGTCAGGATTGATCCCGACGAACCGGCGACCTTCCCTGAGGGGCGGATCGACCCTGCGGTGGTGGACGCCACCACCGAGGCGGAGATCGCCTTGCAGCAGAAGGAAGACGACGCCGAGGCGATGCAGGACATGGCGCGGTATGCGCGCCGGATTCGTCGACGGCTGGGGCTCAGCCAGATGGAGCTCGCGCGGCGCATCGACGTGCCTCACGAGACGATCCGCAATTGGGAACAGGGGAAGCGCTGCCCGACCGGCGCGGCGCGCGCCCTATTGCGGGTGCTCGACAAGGCCCCGGAGACTGCGCTCCGCGTTCTGACCTGAAATGAGGGCGACGATGCATTCTCTCAAGATTCTCTTCATTGCACGCCTGCCCCGGCATGTCATGAGAGGGGCGACAGGCACGGACAACAGCATGATTCTGCAAGGGGAATCCCCTGCCTAGCGACGATTAGAATTGTCGTTAGCCGCCAACGAGCTGGTCGAAAACCTCTCGCTCGCGGCTCGCAACGACCGCCTCCGCGACGCCCTGGCCGCCTACGTCGGTCCGCAACTCCTGGTCTGTGACGAAGTCGCATACCTCGCCCACGGACCCGACGCCGCCAACGGTTTCTTCCATGTCGTCGACGAGCGCCACCGCCGCCGTCGCTCCATGGTCTTCACCACCAACAAGCCTCTCGAGCTCTGGGGACGCGTCCTGCACGACCCCGACCTCGCCGAAGCCATCCTCGGCCGTATCCTCGAGCGCGGCCGCATCGTCACGCTCGAAGGACCCTCCATGCGCACCCCCCACCTAGACCCGCCGCCGGGTCAGTCTGACCAGGAGACTGCCTCATGAAACGTCTTCCCAGCCCTTCTGGGAATCCCTCTCTGTGTGTGCTATAAGGTCCGGAAAAATCATGCCATAATAACTGGAACCCACACCCAACGTAGCGACCGCACTTGGGGGTACATTGAGGCGTTCGAGACACAGCCTCACCGAACCGCTACGCTGGCCTCGAGAGACTGTTATCCATTGAGAGAACACAGACTCGGACCTGTGGCAGTGATCCTCTCTGCCATGCTGACGTGGATGCAGCCTACGATCACTCTACGAATCAGCGAGTGCGAGGGCAAGTGACCCGCTTGCTGCTAGCTGGCTTTCTTGTGTCCCATATAGCTGCCGGCCAGTCCCGACCAGATGAATTGCGGTTTCATGTTGGGACAGCCACATTCTTCGAGGCAGACCAGCATTTCATGGTCGGAGGCTCCTACCGCATGTATTTCGGCAAGCGAGGCTGGGGCATCGAGCCTGAATACTCGGCAATGGTCATCACCGCCCATACCGATCACATGCTGGCTGCCAGCATTGTGAAAGACCTCAGCAAGCCGACCAGCAAGCGAGTCTGGTACATCCTGATGGGTGCCGGCATGAACCACCAGCGCAGAAGGCATTCTTCCAGTACGCACTGGCCATCAGCCTTGGCATGGGGCGTGGGCATGAAAGCTCGTCTAGGGAAGCGAGTGTATGTGGCGCCACAGGTGCGGATCGGCTGGGAGCCGAATATCAGATTCTCCGTGTTCTTCGGTCGCATGATGGCCAAGGTGAAACAGTGAAGGTCGGTACCATGCGCTGGATCACGGCAAGCTGGCTGTTGCTTGCCTATACCGTGACGGCTGCTGCACAGGCACAGGACCACCGATTCCGAATGGCAGGGCAGGCTGGATTTACCTATGGCCTTGATGACTCCCCACCCTATGGCTTTCTGCGTGGTGGGTCTTTCTCAGCACGTGTGGAGAAGCGCTGGTGGGTCGGCTTGGAATTCATCGACATCGATCTCTTTGGACCGTACGAAAGCTACGATCAGAAGGCATGGATGCTGACTCCGGTCTTTGAATACAATTTTCGGGAATCGCGAAGGTTCCAGCCCTATGTGGCCTTTGGTGTCGGCCTCACGCAGTTTCGCTCTTACCTTGAAGAGGATCTGATCCGTGACCCTGACGATCCGGACAATCCCGACAAGTTCATTTTCACTTATGCGTGGGACCGCGAGCACGTCATTAACGTTGCAGGCGGATTCGGAGCAAGACTCTATCTCACAAGCCGACTGTATGTTGCCCCAGAGGCCCGTCTTGGCCTGTCACCACCAGTGCGGGTATCCGTTGCCCTAGGCTATAGCTTCTGAAAGGAACTGAGCGTATGGACCAAGTCTTCCGGTCGGTGTTTCCGGCACTCGTCGCGGTTCGGGTCTCTCTTGGCGAATAGGCTTCACGCCCAGTCACCGTCGACCCTGGAGTACCGCGGCAGAGCGGTTCCCATTCAGCCGATCGGCGATCGGTTCGATGCTTGGGCGGAGGCCCATGCTGCCTGGGATGCTTGTCCAAGTCGCTTCCCCGCGAAATGATCGGCGTCACGACCAGAGCTGGAGCGTGCGGAGCGCCCTGTCCTGCCTCCGTCTCGTTGGTTCGCACCCCCTCTCTCGGCAAGTTCCAAAACTCGGCCATCGCCGAGAGCGGAATCGAGACCCCGACCCGGTCACCGGTCAGGATCACTTCGGCCCGCGGCCGCTTGTGCGTGATCGCATCTCGCACAGCTTCCTGCGGCACGTTCATCATCCGGGCACCCCGGCAATCGAGAACAGCAACTCGGAATCAGTCATTCTTGGTGCGACCATCACTCGTCCGCCCCACTCGTCCTCCTGTGGTGTCACTCGCCCGTTCCTGCAAAGCCACGATCGCTTTGTCGAAGTACTCCATTGTCCTGTCCATGCGAGGCTGCCTGTCGTTGATATAACCGGAGAACCGTCCGCAGGTCCGAATGCCCCAGAACTTCCTTCAGGGCGACCAAGTCCTTCGTCGCGTCGTAGAACCACGTCGCGAACATGTGCCTGAGGGAATACAAGCTGAAGGGAGGGACAGCGCCCTCAACCGCCCTTAGAACACGCTCGTGCACTCATATCAGGCCCGAATATGTCAACGGCCTGTCAGGATCGCCAGCTTTCTCGCTTGCGTTATCGGCCCGTCTCGAAAACACCCACGGTCCGGGAGCATTGGTGATGCGCCTGGCGAGAACCCGCTTCGTCAACTGCTGGAGGCGGATCTGGACGCAGCGTTGCATGCCGCCATCAAGGACGGTGATCCTGCAATCGCGCGGGATCTGCTTCGGTCCGGAGCCGACCCCGACGCCGTTGTCACCGCGCAAGACGGGGACAGTCAAGTCGTCGCGGCCGTCTTGCACACGGCTGTGGACGAAGGAACTCTTGAGATCGTGCGCATACTTCTGGACGCGGGGCCGGAGCCAAGTGTCAGTTCGGACGGAGTGAAGGGCAAGTGCAGAATAGCTGGCACGGCACTTCATATCGCCATATCCAGGCAGCACCTTGGCATCGTCAAGCTCCTGCTGAAAATGGGTGCGGACACCGAGGTGCTCGAGGTGATGATCGAGGGCACTACGGAGATCAGGCGGACCGCGTTGTTCGCCTCGGCAACGGAGGGCTGGCTGGAAGCCGTCCGGGCACTGCTGTGGGCGGGGGCCGACCCCCATGCTGTCTCCGCGGACATTGTTCGAGAGCGCGGAGTCCATTGGTCTGCGCCGCATGCAGCTGCCGCCAAGGGTCACGCCGGAGTCGTGCGGGTACTGCTGGGGGCACAGCCCATGACGCCTCGACGAACGAAGGGGAGACAGCGCTCCAGCTTGCGCGCAGTCGGGATCGCGATTGCTGCGTGGCGGTTCTGGAGGAAGCCGCGCGAGGAGAAACGTCGCACTGAACTCACTTGAGGGCATGTTGGAATCGGCCGCTCGGGAAATGTCGCTCGGCTAGACGATCAGTCAACGAGGCCCAGGATTCCCGAACTGGCGATCTCACCGCGACGGTCGGCTCGGCGTGCGGGTTGCGCGCTCCGCCTGATTCATCGCTCAGGGCCGGCAGCCCAACCGCGTTCCGCGGATCGATCCGGCCACGGCAGCTTCACCGGCGGCCGTCGCGGCGTCTCCGGAATCACCGGACCAGCGGCTGACAGCCAGCCGTCAAGACCCGAATCGGGACCCGGCACACGGGCTTCGGCCCGCTCCTCAGGGCCTGCTGTCGCTCGTGGCCCCGGTCCAGCAGATAGTCGCTCATGTCCAGCGCGTCATTGTTGGCCCGGTAGATCGTCCGCGGGCCGTCCCGTAGCGGCATGGACCCAGGAACCCACGTAGGCGGCGTGCAGGGTCGGGTCGTGACTGATCTTTAGGGAGTCGCCGGTGATCATCGAACTGGACCGACTCCGTTTCCGTGGACAAGCGGAGATACTGAAGAGGCAGCAGAGAGGCGCGGAAATAGCGGGGTGTGCGCAGCTCGTTGCACTCCACGCGGGTCACCGGGGTCGCTCGTAGTAGGGGGAGCAGAGCGTTAGCAGATACGGCTACCGATGCGTTCGCTCTTGGCCACCCCCAGCAGCTGGGTCATCTCGTGCTCAAGGACTCCCTGGGCGGTGCGACGGATGGCCTCCCAAACTAGGGTTACATCCTGCTCGAAGGCCTGTTGCCGCCAGGCATCCCCTTTCGTACGCTTCTTGTCGGCCATTGTCTGCTCTCCTTTCTGGCTCAACACACCAGCGAACCCCGGCGGGCAATGGCCACTCGCAACCCCCGCTGGCTTCTTGGAGAACCAAATGTACGCAACTGTTCGAGAACCCGAGGGTCAGCCCGGCAGAATCATGTAGACTTGCTTGCAGTGCAAGCTTCCAGTCGTCCGGACACATCCTGCACTATTGCGAGGCATGGCCGATGGCGAGTATTACGATCCGCAATCTCGACGATGACTTGAAGACGCGCCTGCGGGTGCGCGCAGCCGAGCACAGCCGTTCCATGGAAGAGGAAGTTAGAATTATCCTGCGCGACACGGTGGATGGAGGACGGACGGCCCCTCGGGACCTAGCGAAGTTCACCCGCGAATGCTTCGCGCCCGTCGGTGGCGTTGAACTCGAACTTCCCCCGCGTGGCCCGATGCAAGAGCCTCCGGATTTTTCCTGAGTAGCCTCCCATGCTCGTCCTAGACACGAATGTGGCGTCCGAACTCATGCGACCCGAACCGACGCCCTCAGTCGTGGCGTAAATCGCGGACCGCGACGCAGAGCAGCTGTATCTGACAGCGGTGAGCGAAGCGGAACTCCTCTATGGCGTTGCGATCACGCCGACGGGCAGACGACGAAATGCGCTGGAGGCCGCCATGAGCCGATGGCTCGACCTAGGCTTCGCCGATCGGATTCTGCCGTTCGACAGCTCCGCCGCCCGAGCCTACGCAGAGATTGCATCCCGCCGCCGCCATGCGGGTCGGCCCATCGGAGAGGCCGACTGCCAGATCGCCGCCATATCCCGCTCGCACGGTGCCGTACTGGTGACACGCAACGTGCACGATTTCGAGGATACAGGAGTCGATCTTGTCGACCCTTGGACAGCCCTGCAGACTTCGCGTGAACTGAGGCGTGATCACTGAGCGACACACGCATTCAGGATCCCGTCCGGCTCTGCACTCCGGCGGACAGTACAAAGAGTGCTCTTTTCCCCTCGGATTGAGCGTTCAATTTCGCCGGAATCCGTAGTCTGACTACGAGAGCCGTCAAATTAGCTGTCACTGCAGCCTACTAGACCGGGAATCTCTGAACGTACTGAGCGGGTGCTATTCCGCATCGTCGCCCGCACCTTGGGAGATCTCCGCCGATCCCTGCCAACCTAGGTGCCGAGGTCGGACTCCTCGCTGACCTACACACTTGGGCCGGGACCCTCCGCTACCACTTTCATCTGCACTGCCTGGTTAGTGGCATGGCGACCCATCCTGTAGCGAGTCAGATTATTCGGGCAGGAGACCGCTGGACTGCCTGCCGGCCCCGCTTCTTAATGCCCGTCCGCATTTTGTCCCGCCGTTTCCGCACGCTCTCCTGATATCGATTGAGCCGCGCAGTGATCATCCCATAGGTAACCCCGTGCCAAGATTGTCCCAGAATGCGTTTTCATGCACGGCGGTTGGGTTGAGCTCATGAGATACTTGTATTGCAGTAGTGCGCCTAGGAGGATTCGCGATGAAGTCCGTGGCCCTTCGCTTGCCGGATGAAGTCGCCCAACGCCTGAATCGGTTGGCCGACAGAACCGGACGCAGCAAGACTTTCTACATGATCGAAGCCATTCGGGAGCACTTGGATGATTTGGAGGACTTGTACCTAGCCGAGCAGCGGCTGATCGATATCCAGGCCGGAAAGTCTCAAGCCGTCCCGCTGGAAGAAGTGCTCGAGTTCTATGGCTTGGAGAGTCGAGATTGACCGCGCCGCCGTGCGCGACTTGGGCAAGCTCGACCGACAGGCGGCGCGGCACATTCTGGCATTTCTGCACGGCCGCATTGCCACGCTGGACGATCCGCACAGCATCGGCGCGGCGCTCAAGGGTTCCCGCCTCGGCGAGTCTTGGAAGTATCGGGTAGGCGATTACCGGATCATAACCCGCATCGAGGACAATGCTTTGCGTGTCCTGGTGGTGAGGGTCGCTCGCCGCGACAGGGTGTACAGGTGAAGGGTCACATGGCAGTGGGAGAACATGGCGCGTTACCGGGACCGTTTGGTTTCAATGAAGGAGACCGTGTTCGCCTTGGCGAAGCCAAGAACGTTCTGCAACTGGCAGGTCTTCTATCGCACCTTGGTGCGCAGTGTCAGCCTGCTCACGCTGGACTTGCTGGCGGCGGCGAATCAGCTCGGGGTGCTTTCCAAATCAGTAACCCTCGTCAGAGCGATCCACCCTTGCCGCGCCTGAATCCTCGGATCCGCTTAGCCCACCCAGGCCAATGCGCTGCCAATCGCAGACTCACACTTCCAACAACCCTTCTTGGTGCCCATTCTCTACACCGAAACCGATAATTGAACTTGCCTGACAGTGGGTTTGCGGGCTTGAGTGGGCTTGGCCGCCTGTAATCAATACGCATATAATTCGTATTGTGAGCCGAGCCTTTGACACAGCGATAGAGAAGATGTCGGCGCTCCCGCCCGAGGAACAGGACCGAATTGCGCAGTGGCTTCTCGGCGAGCTTCAGGATGAGGAACGCTGGACTCAAGCGTTTTCGAGTTCCCAACATGCTCTGAGCAGGCTCGCCGATGAGGCCCGCGCTGATATTAAAGCTGGCAGAGCGACGCAACTAGATCCCGACAAACTGTGAAATCGAGTGCAACGCCGCGTTTCTGGGCTGCCTACCGCAAGTTGCCAACGGATGTTCGGGGGCTCACAAGAAAAGCGTACCGTCTCTTTGCAAGCAATCCCCGGCACCAAAGCCTCCGCTTCAAGAAGGTGCACGGCGACGAGGCGATCTACTCAGTCCGCGTCGCCCTCGGATACCGTGCGGTTGGTCTCCTCGAGGGTGATGACATTACATGGTTTTGGATCGGAACCCATGCCGACTACGACCGACTCATCGCAAGACGCTGACGAAGCTCCAAGGCAGCCCAAAGGGCCGGTAATTGGTTGCAGGCCGGGCGACGGGTGCTATCCGCTGACGGTTGGCCGACGCAACTCTCGCGCCAGACCGGGAACCCCCTTCACGGGGTCTGTCAGTCGGGTTGCTTCTGTCGGCGTGGCCCGTCATGCGCTCGGAGGCGAGGACTCAGTTTGGGGGACCGCCGCGGCCGCGGTAGTCGCGCCCATCCACGCAGGCTACTCACCCTCGTCAGTGCCATGCTCCGCGAAAACCGACCTGGCAGCCGGAGCCTCTCCGTCGAGGCGCGCGCATGGACCGCCCGCGCCCTTGGAAACCTCTCCGAGGGTTCTGTCAAGGTGGCGTCCGTGGGAGACACTGGATCGGTGAAATCCTTGGGGCGAGGCCACCGCTTTGCACCCGAGATCATCAGTCACGCGGTGTGGCTCTGTCATCGGTTCACCCTCAGCTGCCGGGATGTCGAATACCTGCTCGCCTGGCGCGACGTCACCGTGTCCTACGAGGCGACCCGATTGTGGTGTCGTAAATTCGGTTTCACCTTTGCTCGGAACCTGCGCCGTCGGCATGGCCGGCTGGGCGATGCCTGGCATGTGGATAAGGTCTTCGTCACGATCCGCGGGCAAGTCCTCGGGGGACGTACTGCGGTCCAGAAGCTTGAGCAGGAAGTCGATCTTCTCGGCGATCGGCGGGGAGCCTCCGCCGATCGCCGCGGGCGAATCTCTTCGTGGCGCGATTGCCGAAGGAGCGGGTCCCCACCCTGCCAGCGTAGTCAGCTGCGGGGGCTAACCCGAAGCAAAGGTCACGGGAGCGGCTCTTCCGTGTTCGATTGGGGCAGGATTGTCGGACACAGAGGAAACGGCTCTCGGAGGACTCCCCGCCGCCGTGAAAGGGTGTTGGGCTGCATGGGGTAGGCGAGCAACGGAGCTCGCCCCAGTTTCTTCTCAGCAGGTGAAATCGGGGGACATCGCGGCAGTCGGGACCGGTGGCGACTAAGTACTAGACTCCGACTCCGACCAAGCATCCGATGAGTGACGCATGCCGGCTCGGAAGCCTTGGGGCGACACCTCGGCGATCCTCCAGGGCCGTCCGGTCTTCCTGTAAGGAAAGATCTCGGGAGCGACCTCCCCGTAAGCATGAGACACCCAGTCCAGCACACCGACGACGGGGCTCACGGACTCGAAATGCGCCATTGGGGGCAATGGCTGGAGTTTCCAAGGTTTATTTGATGAACAGCTGGTCCGTTTGCTACGTATGAGCTATCTGGAACGACAACAGGCTTATTTTCAATGAGTTGCACGGATTCGGTTTATTTGATGGCCATTTGATGATATGCCGTTTAAACAGGACGCGAGATGGGTACTGATACCAGCAAACGTGGCTTTGAACGGCGGATTTGCAAGGCACTGACCGGCAGACCCTGCGACACCGCGTCGTCCCAACAAGATTCGCGTGTCCAAGACCCCGTCCCTTCAAAGTTTGGGTTCCAGTGATTCTGGCAGGCGTTCTCCGGAATTCTGGCACATCCCGAGAACAGTCCGGAGAGTGGCTGGGAAGGCGTTTCATGAGGCAGTCTCCTGGTCCGACAGGCCCGGCACTGGGTCGAGGTGGCGGGTGCGCATGGAGGGCCCTTCGAGCGTGACAATGCGTCCGCGCTCAAGGATGCCGTCGAGGATGGCTTCGGCGAGATCGGGATCGCGGAATGACGACCGGAATCCATGCGGGACCGCTTGGATGCCTTGCTCCCGAATGAGCTTTGAGAGCATCTGACAGCGGCATACCGGTAATGGAGGGAAAGATCAGCCCCTCACCGTGCGAGAGTTGGCGCGCCTGGTCCAGCACGGCCAACGCTCGCGGAGCCAGCGGCACCTTGTGCTCACGCCGTGTCTTCGATCGATCCGCAGGCATGGTCCAGACCCTGGACTCCAGGTCGACTTCCCGCCACTCCGACAGCCGGACCTCTCCGGCCCTGCACGCCGTCAAGACCAGGAACTCCAAGGCAGCTTTGGTTCCCGGCCAGGCCCGGCTGTTCCGCGCTGTCTCGATCGCAGCCATTTCGACACTTAGTGAATATAGTATTCTGATATTAAGTATCGATATTCATCAGGTATTCATGCCACTGATCTCCCTAAAGCTCCCTGAGCACTTGTTGACCACGTCCAATGAGTGCGCCGCAGATCTGCAACTGTCGCGTGCCGAGTACATTCGTCAGGCGGTGGAGCGCATGAACCGTTACACGCGAGCCCGCCTACGTGCAGATCGGCTTCAGGCCGTCTCTCGTCGAGTCCGACGGGAGAGCATGCGGATCAACGCCGAATTCGACGCCCTTGAAGGGAGCGTCGATGGTTGAGCGCGGTGAGGTGTGGATTGCGGATCTGAATCCGAGAAGGGGAACCGAGCCGGGAAAGACCCGTCCCGTACTGATTGTCCAGGCGCAGGCGTTGCTCGACGCCGGACATCCGTCGACCCTTGTGGCCCCACTCACGACGCGCGTGGTAGCGGATGCCGAGCCGCTCCGGGTCAGAATCCCCGCCGCAGGAGATCTGCAACGCGATTCGGACGCGTTGATCGACCAGGTGCGTGCCATTGACAACCGTCGACTCGTCCAAGGGCCGCTCACTCAAGTGGGACGGCACCAGATGACCAGAGTGGGAGGGGCCCTGCTTGAGGTCCTCGATCTGGCCGGGGACTAAACGGCGGGAACCGGTGCCGAGGGGCCCGGACCCGGCGGATGGGATGCTGAAGTTCGGCGGCTTCCCGTGCATCACCAGGTCCATCCAGAACAGGTCAGCAGCGACCGCCGTCGCGAACCCGGTGCCGATAGAGAGATAGACCTCCCACGATGGCGGCGGTCGATCCTTCGCCACTCGTTGGCCATCCCGAACGCTTGCCAGATGGCACCTGGCCACAGTTACGATAGCCGCCGGGTCGGACTCTGTACAGCAGTTCTGGCCGGACAAACCCCGGAATCGCTCCAACCGATCACGACCTACTGTGTGATCTCGCTAGAAACTGGCGCGTCGAACCTCGACGACAGCCGAGTGGTGTCGGAGTTGAGCGGCTAGGTCACCAGCGTGCTCGAGCCTCCGGACGAAATGATCACCGCTCAGGACGGGTTGGGGTTGCTGGGGACTGGTTCGACCGCACCGACGTGCGGCACTGCGGATACGCTCATGAGTTGACCGGACGACGACGACCGCCCTCGAAGGGGAAATGCGAACGACGCCAGCCTCAAGTCACACTTGTTGAACGACACGGCTAGTACTGAATTTCATCTAGAGTGTCGGAATTAGGCTGTTCAGCTTGATCCGTCCATCCTCCGTCCTGAACTGCCAGTTGATCTCGATCCATCGCTGGTTTCGATCAGTGGCCCAAACTGCAATCTCGTCGCACATCTGCCACAGGCTCGGAAAGCGGTGGTCGAGGCGAGTTTATTCTACGGGCACTTGATGGGATGCCTTGTGATCAGGATGCGAGACGAATACTCCTCCCAGCGAGGCCGGGCTCTTGGGGCGGATCTGCTGTGCATTGACAGGCAGCCCCAGTGCCACCGCGTCGACCCGGAAGATTCGCGTAACCAAGCTCCCATCCCTTCGGACAGGGCGAGTTGCGTCTGTGGCTAGCCGAATGGCTACGACGTCGAATACACCCTTGACTTGGCACAACTCCTTGCCATTTGCTTCCAGCCTCAGCCGGATGCCTACGAGGGACTGCAACTCGATCCGCGTACCGTTCCGCGAGCAGCCGATCCCCCTTGTGGCCGTCGCGCGCCACACGATCCGCGCCAATCGGCCGCACGGGGGACTGATCCCATGGAGGGTCGTAGCGCTCCATGGTTTGCCGCTGCCGGGCATTGCAAGCCTGCGGAGAGCTACACGGAAGCGAAGTGCTAAGGCAGAGGTCCGCAGAGCCTTGGATCTTGGGGCGAGTAGGAGGTTATCCGGGAGATAGTGGCAGCGGTGTCGGCGTATCCCAACACGTCGTGCGGACCGTCACCGAGAACAGCTGGACGCTACAGTTCAACAGCCAATGCTTCGAATGCGACTGAAGGCTGGCCCGGTCGCGGCACCGTGAGAGTCAGGCAGTCATATAGCGCATGATGTAGTCAAGCTGAGAACGACCCTAGAGATTGATGAATCCGTGCTGCAGCGCCTGCGAGAAGAGGCCGGACGGCGGCAGACCACAATGTCAGCCCTTGTAGCGGCGATGCTCCGGCTCGGACTGGCAATGCCTGAGGCAACCGGAACTGCCCTGAATCCCCTGCCCCCGCTTCCTACCTGGCGAAGCGGAGGTTTCCGAGTCGACATCGCCGACCGCGAGGCACTCCATGAGGTGCTGGACGAAACGTGAGTGCTGCTCTTGGATACCGAGGTGCTCGTCTATGCCGGCGACCAGGATTCGCCGTTCCACGACGTCTGCCGCATTTCGGTGTCGCGGGCTCGCAGGACTGGATCGTAATCGTTCATAACTTGAAGCATCTGTTACGAATTCCTCAGGACGACTACGTACGCGAACGCACCAGTATCACTGTGGTCCTTACTATCGGCTATAGCCCATATTGAAGCATGCATCCGTCTTGGAGCTCGACCGATAGACCGTCTGTAGACTGGTACTCCGATCCAATCAACCCAAGGAGCTAGTCACCGGCAAGTTTGGATTACAGACTCGGACAACAGAGAAACATCTGCAAACTCAGCGAGGAACGCCTCTGTCGAGCCGCAAGATCGATCAAGGAAGAGAATCCAATGTGCACCGCCGATCTCGGCTTTCGGACCTTCAAGCTCGTCACCTCCAACACCCTTACCCGGCAGCCCGACCGGAAGTACTTGGTGGGAGCACTGCTGGAGACCATCAACCACTTCGAGTCGGACCAGCCCAAAGAGGACATGCCCTACGTGCTACTGCTGAAGCTGGGCTCGAACATCTGCGTTCGAGTCGGGGCCCAGACCATCACCACAGGCAAATCTGAGCAGTCTGATGGTAGCGGTACGTCAATTGCCGCTTCGACGTGACCATTTCGCTAGAAGAAGTCGAGCCCCTAGCACAAGGCATCGCCAAGTGGGCATGCCGAACTGGCACCAGTCGTCGTCGCCGTATCTGTTACGTGTGATAGCGCATTCGAGGATGATGTCTCCAAGATCAACCTCGCGGCTATGCTGGAGCCACCTGCGCTGAGGACTGTTCTTCATTTGTGACCTAATGAATGGTCCCGATTTGGTCTCAAGCTACATAAGTGATGCAGATAACCAACTTAGAATCAACCACATAGGCCTAGACCCAAGAAGGTCTGCAAACCCTTCTTGCGTGAATTGGAGTCCGACCTCGGGAAATGCCCCAATGTTGGTGGTGGCTAGCGGGGAGGTGGCGTGTCCCGATGACTGGTCCGCCAGCTCCAACTGAAACTGCCAAGTGCGTCGTGCAGAGAATCCGGGTCCGACCAGTTACTCACCGTCCAAAGCGCTAGCGAATCGACATCCTTTACGAACAGACGCGTGCCCGATATGGCTGGCTGGGCCCAAGTGGCGCTATCTGCTACCAAATAGCGTCCCACCTCATCAAACTTTGGTCCGTTGCTCTCCGCGACGACCAGCCCCGCATCGTCGTTGAGGTGAATGAGCAGATTGCCAGCTTTGACCACAGCTGTGTTCAGTGCGGCGCTTGGAGGACAGAGCCACAGGACGCCACCGGTTCTTGCATCCGAGGCGATGGACTCCAACAGCAGCCACGGCTCGGCGGCGGGTTAACCTCCGTCAACACGATGAGGAAGTCTCCAGCCACAAATGCCAAGAAGGTTTTGCAGAACCTCCTCGGCACAACTACTGGCGGAGGGGTTTCTTGCTCACCTACAAAGGCCCCTGTCAGGCGCCAAGGTCAGTGGCCCTGGAAGACGGAAGCCGAGCAGTTCGAGGCACGTCGGGACGATAATACGTCATGGTTCAACGGATCGGTTGTAACCGACAGCTATCGGCAGTTGGCTCTAGCTATTGTGCTTCGCACGATCAGCCGCTTCCTGACAGGGCTGGCTTCCCTGGCCTCGGTGGCGCCAGCTGCCGGAGGTCAGCGCAGTCTGGCGGCGATCCCCCGTAGCGTCTGGCTCAGCACAGCCTTCCGGCTCCCCGCAAGGCCGTCACCTCGGTTGTCGTTGAGGGTCGCCGCCAGCGTTTCCAGCCCAGCAGCCAGGTCTTCGTCGCTCCCACCGTCCCGAAGCCGCACCTCCGAGCGATCGAGCACCGCCGTCAACTGGGATCCAAGTGACTCCGACAACTCCCCGCCGCGCTCAAGCTGATCGAGGTAGGCCCGCGCCACGACCGGCTCCGCGGGCCACTGAACAGGGAACTGTTGCTGCGGGTTGAAGACGCCGCCCCCGTCGGCCCGTGCCGCCGCTGCGATCTCGCTCTCACTCAGGAATTGACTGGGGGTCAGCGCAAAGACGTCCAGCCCGCGCGCGATCTCGGTGCCGTAGATGTGACCGTGATACCAGTAGGTCGACCAGTACCCGCCCATGACCAGCTCCTCGGCGTCAATAGGGCCACGGTCAAAGTAGGCGATCTCGACCGGGTGGGCGGAATCGGTGAAATCGATCACCGACAGGCCACCCTGGTACCAAGCCTGGACGAAGACGTCGCGACCCGGTACCGGGACTATGGAGCCGTTGTGCGCGACGCAGTTCTCCTGCTCCAACTGCGGCGCAGGCAACTTGTAGTAGCTGCGGAATTCGAGCTTGCCGTCAACAATGTCGTAGATCGCGTCGGCGCCCCAGTCGAGCGGGTCGTAGGCGCGACAACGCGGCCGGGTGCCGCCGCCCCATTCGTCAGTGAAGATGACCTTGGTGCCGTCGTTGTTGAAGGTCGCCGAGTGCCAATAGGCGAAGCCCGCATCGACAACCGCGTCGAGCCGCTGCGGCTTGAGCGGGTCAGAGATGTCGAAGAGGATCCCGTTTCCCGAGCAGGCGCCCGCGGCGAGATGGCGCTCGGGGAAAACGGTGATGTCGTGGCACTGATCGGTCCGACTGGTCTTCTGGGTGTCGTCTCCGTGGTCGCCGCCTCTCCAAAGCCCGGCCAGGACGCCGGTCTCCGGATCCGCGAAGACCGCCGGCGAGTCGACGATGCGCGCCTCGGACGGGCGGTCGACCGGGATCTCGATGACATCGATGCGGAACAGCGCTGTGCGGTCGTCGCCAGGAGACTCGTCATAGCAGCCTTCCAGTTCCTCCTCCTCGCGTACCGAGGTGGTCCCGGAGTTGTAGACGATGATCTTGCCGTTGTCCCCCGCTCCGGAGACTACCGAGTGGGTGTGCGAGCCGCGGCAGGTCTGGACCGCGCCCACTTGGACCGGCCGCGTCAGGTCGCTGATGTCGAGGATCCGGAGCCCGCGAAAGCGCTCGGGGCTCGCATCCTCGGTCACCCCCTGGAGCCCGCAGTCGAGCCGCCCGCGCGTCTGCTCAACCGACATGATCAACAGGTCGCCAACGATCGAGACGTCGCCCTGTCCCCCCGGGCAGACCACCGAGCTGAGCAGTTCCGGCCGTCCGCCGCCAGGCAGCCGGTAGATGTTGAAGCCATGGTAGTTGCCGACCACCATCACATCGTCAGCGAAAGCCATGTCGGTATTGGCGAAGCTCAGGAGCGGTGACCGCCCATTGTCTTTATCCTTCTTGTCCTCCTTGTCTTGGTCTTCGTTTGCTTCGGGCTTCTCGGCGGCCGGCTCGCCCGCTTTCCCTTCGGCGGCGAGAGCCTTCAGGCGCTCCGGCGGCAGATTCGCCGGGTTGTTCGGATCGAAGAATCCGGCCGGCTTCTGCAGCGAGGCGACGAGTGCCAGGTTGAGTCGCGCCTGGCCGGCATCCCGGAACCCGGAAGACAACGCGGAGCGCGGGTCCGCGGACAGCTTGACGAGCAGCGCGTTCATGCGCTCGATCTCCGCGGTCTGACCGTTGGTGACTTCGGAGGTAAACTCGAACAGGACCGGATCGTAGGCCGACCCCGGCTGATCGAGGAGATCCTTGACCATCTTCACCGCGCCCTCGTGATGGGGGATCATTAGCTCCAGAAACAGCCGGTCAAACGCGGTGCCATCGGACGCGGCGAGCTTGGCCATCTGCTCCGGCGTAGCCATGCCAGCCATCTTGTGGCTCGTGTGCATTGCATCGTGTGCGGCCGGGTCCGGCACGTGCTGACCGCGGTCGCGCAGCCACTGCTGCATGAACGCAATCTCGTCTCCCTGCGAGGCGTTGATCCGCCCGGCGACGTCGATCAACTCCTTCCGGTTCGTGCGGTCAGCCACCAGAGCCGCCATTTCAAGGGCCTGGTGATGATGCGGGATCATGTCATGCACAAAGCGAACGTCGTCCGGCGAGTAGCGCGATTCAGCGATCTCGATCGCCTGGTCGGCGGTCAGTTCCCGCGCCGGCTCGCCCGGGGCGCCGGGCTGGATGATGGGCGTCTGGGCCGTGCTTTCGACCGCCAGCAGGAACGCCCAAAGACAGACGCAACGAGACAGGCAAACCGAGTTTCTAGTCAAGGAATTCGCTCCTAGGGCAGAGATGAGGTCGTTGAGCGGCGCGGAAAGGCAACCGGCCCCAATCTACCAACTCTAGCGAGCCGCGGTTGAGAACCCTGTGACGTCCCCGTGTGCGAGCGCCTCTTCGAGCTGCGCGAGGACCACCTGTCCAGCGACTAAGAATTCCGGCACCATATTCAATGCCCAGACAGAGTGTGCCGTTTACGATGCCCATTGACACTCCGTAGAAGCCTCACTGCCTTTCGGTTGGTCTCGTCCGTTCAAGCTCCGATTCCCCTCCGGACCCCTCGGCCTTGATGTAAAGCTCTCGCTTCGGATACGGGATTTCAACACCCCCCGCGTTGAACTTCAGCATCGCCCTCTCGGTGATCTCGTCTGCGATTCGACGCCGATTCCTTGCCTCCTTGATCCACACACGGAGTTGCAGGTTGACTTCCGACGGTCCGAATCCCCTCACGATCACGGCTGGCTCGGGGTCCATCTGCACGCCAGACACTTCGGCGGCAGCCTCTTTAAGGAGCAGTTTCGCTTTCTCGATATCTGAGTCGTAGGCGCACGAGAAAGGGATTCGCAGCCGGATGTGCTCACCTGACATCGTGTAGTTGATGATGTCGCGCTGCATGATTTCGTTGTTGGGGACAACCACAACAAGGTTGTCTGGATTGCGGATCTTCGTCGCGCGCAGGCCAATTTCGATCACGTCACCCCAAGTTCCGGTCTCGAGTGGCGCGTTCCACAGTTCGATTCGGTCGCCTACTTGGAAGGGACGGTCCATGATGAGCAGGACGCCCGCGATCAGGTTGGACAGCGTGTCCTTGGCGGCGAGAGACAACGCCAGACCCACGACACCAGCACCTGCGAGGAGGGGGGCGATTTGGATGCCGAGATGGGTCATCGCCAGGAGCACGCCGAGCGCGATCACCGTGAACTGTATGAACTTGTTGATCATCGGCAGCGCGGTCTCGTCCAGCGCCGTCTCCGAACTACGGGCCATGAGCCTCGATTCGAAGCTGCGCATCAGGTGGCCCGAGAATCGGCTCAGCGGTATGAAGACCAGTCCGATCCAGATGCCCCACACCCAGTCGCGGGGCTGGATCTCGTAGGGTATCCACTGCCGGTCGCTGTTCTCTGCGCCAAGGACCGGTACCCACGTGTCAAGAACCTGCCAGAACACCCCCGCCACCACGGTCATCCGGAACACCCGGTGGATGGCATGGACCAGTTCGTCGTCGAGGTCAGTTTCGGTCTTGGCCGCGATGTGCCGCTGCACGCCGCGTAGAATCCAGCTACCCACCAGGTATCCGAGCCCGGCGAGCAGAAGAGTAGTCAGGCTTGGAAGCCATCGGGTCGCGGAGTAGCTGACCACGTCGTTCCACCACCCCACAAACAAACTCAAATCGATTTCCAGCACGTCCAAGTCCCGTCACCTCTGTCTGACGAAGAGCGTTGCGCTCCACCCGGCATTGCCGAGCGCTCTCCGATTTCGTATCAACCGCCCATCCTCCCGGACGATTCCCCGCCTGTCAACCGACCACCGCTGCTATCCGCATCAACTGCGAGCCCTCGGGCGCGCTACAGACAACCTTGCCCGGGACTTCGTCAGTATGCTCTCCCTGTCCGGGCGCCTCGCTCGACCGGTGGGCCGACAGCGAGAGTTCGCTGGAGGCGGCGACGTAGTTCCGGTGCCAAGGGCAGGCCACCCCATGATGCTTCCATCATGATGCCGCGTCTCGGATCCCTCCGGCAGTGTGCTCTGGTTGCTCCAGTTGCGCTGCCGCTTGCGGCTTCACTGATCGTACGGTGCGCCCTCGCTGATGTCCGGCAGGAGAACCAATCGGTTTCCTTCGACGGAGACTGAAGCAAGACGTGGAGCTTGACGGAAGGTGATGCGTTCGAGATCAGCGTTTGGATCGAGACGCCGTCAGATCTTCCGGCGAGTGCACAGACCCATGTGACATGAACCGGGCCGGAGCGACCGGAATGGGCCCACAAAGGCGATCGAGAAGAGCCGGGAATCAAAGCCACGTGAGCTTGGTCAAGAGCCCTCCACGCTCTCGGCACTGACCTTCACCTGATCTACAGTGCACCCGTTTTCCGGCGACTACGAACTGGCGTTGAAGGCCGTGGGGGATCGGCCCAAGCCATTGGGGGAGATGCCCCACGACACGGGTCTGGCTCCGCGGACAACGCCGCTTCCGACGCAAACACGGCCTGTCAACGACGTGGACATTCATGTCAGCTTGGACCCGGTGGTCTCCCTGAGGAGCCGTTCGGTGGCGCTGAAGGCCGGGTCCAACCACGAGCCCGAGCAGGCGACTGTCCTGGGATTTCCGGCCTCTGATGCCGCAAACTGCTTGCAACTGGTAGATGGGACCGACGAAATCGAGTGCTACAACGACACGCGGTCCGGACCGACTGAAGACGACTGGTACCGCATTTTTCTGCCACAGTGAGGGCCGGTGAAAGTTTCTCATCTGGTCGCCGAAATGAATCGAGCAGATTCCTGGTACTTTCCTTACCTTCAGTCCAAGGGCCCTCTAGAAGCCAATCATCCCTTCGATGTCTCGCATAGGCGCGGCAACGGGGTCGAAGCCGCTGACCTGGCCGGCGTCCTCTGCCCGGGCGCGCACTGCCAACATTAGCTGCGATGCCAGCGATACCACTGTCGCCAACCGAAAGAGGCGCTCCAAGAGCACTCACCGAATGAATGATCGCATCCTCTGTCCTTTCTATCCGCGTGGTGTCCCAGCTGCGGAGAACGAGGACGGATTCCACGTCGCCGTTCGCATTTCGTAGTGGAAGTCCTCTGAGACCTGTGTGTAGTAGGCGGTGACCGCAATGCCATCCGAGCGCTGCACTGAGCTTGGATAGCCGCAATCCGGCCGCGGGCAATCCGCGATTCTCACCGGGGGGCTCCATGTCACGCCCTCGTCCTCGCTGATCCGCACGTCCACACCGAAATTGTTCCAGCATCGGTTCCCGTGGCTAAGAAGAATACGCCCGTCAGCGAGCCGGGTCAGGTGGCCGGTGACCTGCCGGGGCAGTGTCAAAGGCATTCTGCGAGTCCATGTCTTGCCATCATCGCTAGAGCCGAAGAGCTCCAAATGCACGTCCCTGCCTTCTTGAAATTCCCTGCAGACAGCCAGCCATCGTCCGCCTCCGAGATGCAGGATATCCGTCTCGTTGCCTCCGGAGTGGAGCGTCACAGGGTCGGTCCACGTACGACCGTCGTCATGACTTTGCAGCATGTAGCAGTGACGTGAAGCCTCCCTTCTCAGGTAAGCCGCCACCCGAAGCGACCCGTCCTCGGCGGCCCGGATGTTGCCGAATGGAATGAGCTCGTTTGCGATTCCGATTCCCGATTGTGGAGGCGCTGGGAATGCATCGCCTACAGTCCAAGTCCGGCCGCTGTCGTCTGAGCGGCAGACCCAGGCTCGCAGGGGCTGCCTGTGGGCCGCTACCGGCTTGCCTCTCGCGCGGCGGTCCGCCCAGCCGCTGCAAAGCACGACGACATTTCCGTCCGCTGCGATGCCCGTCGCACAGTTCATCCGGTTAGTTCCCTTCTCATGCTGGGCGGCGCGACCCCGAAACCGCCACGTCGACCCGCCGTCCTCGCTCGCCCAGCAATCGAGGTCGCCTTCCCACAGGCCGTGGCACGGCTGATTAAAGATCAGCGCCAAGATGCTCCCGTCTGGCAGAATCTGACAGTTCGGCCAGGCACAGACTCCCTGAACTGCTGTGCGGACTGCGATACCGGACTCGCTCTCGGTGGGTACGACGTCTGCCGATGCATCACGACGGGCCACCATGCTGGAGACCAGAGCTGCCGAACCGAAGTGCAGGCCCTTGAGGGCGTCGCGCCGACCGATGTCCATGGCTAATAATGTAACCTTGGCTTCGAGCCACTCGGGATAATGGACGATCGAAGCTCGGGATTGAGGCTGTCATTCAACACCCGTTGGGTGGAGTCTGCCCGATTGCGGCGGTACCGGTGGACTTCGGCCGAGAAGTAGAGCCCCTGGTCTCAGACGGCTGATTTGCCTGCTATGGGTCCGATGAGGACTGGCGTCATGAAGTCCTCCGCCTGGCCGGCCATCTGTCACACCCGGCTAAACCGGTGCCAGCGAGCTGCTTGGTCGCATCGAGTCGGCGGATCCCATGCCGCCCGCGAGATCGAGAGCAACCCTCACGGATCCGAGCGAACTCCCGGCCACCTTCGTCGTGATAGTCCCGCACCGTGCTGACCGGCACGCTCTGGTCCTCGGTTTGCAAACGCTCCGCCGTGTCGGCGATGCCTCCGTCGGCAACGATCTCGCCCGTTTCGACGCGACGAGCGCGAGCGCCTTGAAAGCCTCAGACTGGACTCTCCGCGAGTCGCGGTGCAGCCCCATCACGGCGGTGGCGCACTCTGTTCGCCCTGATCCCTCTGCTCGGACCTACGCGATCAAGCAGGTGCCATAAAAGGGGTTTGTGGGTTGTATTCAAACCCAGCCCGCACGGAGGCTGATGGCTCGTGGTCAGGCACCCTCCCACCCTCAAAGCAGCCCTAGCGGTGGAGTGATTCTCTGTAGATCTACCCAAACGGCCAAGTATTGGTCCAAGTGCCTGCGATGCCCCAGAACCACCTTGGCGCATCGCGGCTACCTTCAGTTCTCGGGCACAGCCTCCATCAGCAGCGCCAAGGCCTCCTTCAGCCCATCGTCACCTGGGCTTGAGCCCTTGTAGTGCCCCAGGCGCACGACGACCAGGTCATGGGACGGGATGATGAATGTCTTCTGGTTTCCGGCACCCGCCATGTAGTACGCGTCTCTCGGAATCGGGTAGGCCTCCGTACTGTTGATCCAGAAAAAGCCTCCATAGATGGGACGTCCGTCGGCCTCCCACGCGGGCGCCGGCGTGCTGACGAACTCCACGAAGCCTTCTGGAAGGATACGCACGCCCCGCCAAACGCCGTCTTGCAGGTACAAGTTGCCGAGGCGGGCCCAGTCCCGACCCGTTCCAAACTCATAGCCTTGGATCAGAAAGTTCCCGTACGGGTCGGTCTCCATCACCATGTCACGAATGCCGATCTTGTCGAAGAGTTCCCGCTGCGGAAAGGAGTGGTACTGTTCCCCCCGTGCTTCCACGCCGAGCTTCACCAGGTAGTTTGTCAGGACGGGATCACAGTTCCGGTAGCGCCCAATCGTATTCGGAGGCCACTGTTGCGGCCTCGTCGCGGCCCATTTGAATGAGTCCATCCCGCCTGTGTAGAGATAGAGGTGGTCGGGGTAACCCATGGCAGGATCATATTCTGGATCCCCACGGTTTACGCAACGGATCCCGCTTGACATCCGCAAGATATCGGCAATTCGGATCTCTGCCCGTGGATCTCCATCCTGTTGCCATTCCGGGACGGGTGCCGGCTCCCAGAGGTCGTAGACCCCTTGCTGAAGCAGAACGCCCATCAGCGTCGCGGTCAGGCTCTTGCCCATCGACCAGCTTTCAAGTGGCGTGTGAAGATCCAGCCCAGCGCGGTAGCGTTCAGCGACAATACGTCCTTTCCAGGTGACGACGAAGGCGGCGGTCAGGCCCTCCTCCGGCTCGAAGGCGGCGTGGACTGCGTCCCGGACCTTCGTTTCATCGAGCTCAGCCGGAAACGGTTCGTCCGGTAGCACGTCACCCATCGGCCACGACTGCATGTCGGGATCGGGAAGCGTGCTCGTCACGTCGACATGCTCGAAAAGGAGCCCATCCTCACCGAGAGGGAACGTGACGCAGCCTTGATCACCGACGTACTTGGCCGTACGAACCACGCCGTCCGGAAGCGTCAAGTGCACCAACTTCTTCTCGGTGTCGATTTCACGCTTCGTTACTTTCGAGCGCTCGTCGTAGTCGCTCGTGAAGTAGCCGATGTTCTCGGCGGCAAAGTCGGCGTCGAGCCCTGTGACGAAGACAGCCGAGCACAGGATCTTCGCGAAACCCGCAGTGTGATGATGAAGAGGGTCACCGGGCGGGCCTACCCACTCCGTGGCCAGCTCAAGGGACTTGGCACGGGCCACGAGCGCATCAACTCCTGAAGCCTCGTTTTGGGATGCGGGCGACGTTTCCTCGTTCCCGCAGGCGAACAGGATAAGCAAGACTGCGACAAGGCTCAATCGACTCATGAATAATTCTCCTCATCTCGCTGGAAGCTCGGCTGCTCCAATCGATGTGCTTTCTGCTTCGCTACTCGCAAATCAGACGTTTGACTGTAGGGTGTGCTCACGCAGAATTCGAAACAACCAAGAACAAGAGTAGGCGACATTTCGATGGTTCCGCGCTGGATTCGCCGTCAATTCACAGCGGACGCCTCCTTCTGCTCGACCGAGTCGGCCGTTAGCGGGATGTCAGCGGGAATGCCCCTTGCCCGTTACGGCCCCAGATTCGCTTCACTGCACGCTTACGACGGGTGCCAAATAGATGTTCCTATATTTGACAGTCGTGTGGTCTCCCTGTAGATAGATCGGCCCAGATGCGGAAGGATCGGTGTAGATCGCCCCGGCTGTGGGCCCGATGATCGGCTGGTTGTCGATGACTCTGACTCCATTCAAGACGACCGTCACGTGCCGGTCGACCAGCGTCAGATCGTAAGTTTGCCATTGCCCTCCCGGCCTTCCGGCGTTAATCGAAGGTGCAATCCGTCCGAAAATCGCGCCAGGTCCCTGGATCCCTTGCATCCGACTATCACGGTCGACTACCTGCGCCTCGTACATTCCGCGCAGGTAGACGCCGCTGTTGCGGCTTTCTTCGACCAGAAACTCCATGTGAAGCCAAAAGTCTTCAAACTCGGCTTCCGTTCGCAGATTGGCATGGTCCCCGGTTGGGCTGAAATCGGTCTTGGTCGTGGTGTTGACCAACATCCCGTCCTGGGCGCTCCACCCGTTGATCTTGTCGGATTCGTACGGTCGCCAACCAGTGAGATCCTTGCCGTTGAAAAGCAAGACGGGAAGTCCGAACCGCACCCTGGACAAGTCCGGAGCCGACTCGGGCATCGGCGGAATCCTCTTTCCGGTGAAGCGGACTCGTTCGCTCACGGTGCCGTCAGTGGAGGTGCGGACAATCACGCCGTCAAGTTTCCCGTTCGTGACGCCAACATCTACCGCCGATTCGATCAAGACCGCACTCCCTTGGGCGATGCGTCTTCGTCTCAGGGAAAACTTGAGCCGACCGTTGGCCGTTTCGGTGACGCTGTACGGACCGTCGGGTCCAATGTAGACTCGCATGTGAACCAGCGAGCGCCCGTCCTTCTCAACGACGCTCATCCATCCCGGTTCGCCGGACTCAAGATCTAACGACCAGTCGCCCAGGAGCTCCTTGGGCGCTGAAGCTGCCTTCAGGGCCGAAGTCGAGGCGAAAGCGGCTGCACACAAGATGACAAGGGAGCATTGGAACTTGATGTTCATCATGGCGGTCGTTGTGGGCTGATGCCCGGGTGTCTTCGCGATACTGAGATTGGCTCTAGTCCGCGTTGGGATCGTGTCCGGGGTCGCCCCAATCAAAATTTAGCAGCATGACAACCGACTCCGTGCCGACCCGATTGACGATCGGAGTTGCCGACGTCTTCCTGAAGCCAAGCCGTTCATAGAGACGAATTGCGGGGTTTTCCATTCGTACGCTCAGGCTTACTCCGGTGTAGCGAGTCTTGCAGCGGCTTAGTAGCGCTTGCAGAATTTTCGTGCCCACTCCCATCCCGCGGGCAGCAGGGATCGTTCCAATCGCCAACTCAGGAATATCTTCGCCGACATAGTCCGCGCCTGCTTCCTCGCGGGAGAACAACCGCACCCATGCACAGCTGATCGGATACCCGACACTGTCGGACTCGGCTACAAGGCCGAGATCCCCCTGGCGACCCCAGTCCTGCCAGTATCGCGTCAGTTCATGGTCACGAAGGGCCTTTTGAATCGGCTCGCCAGATTCCTGCATTCGAGCAGCGAGCGTTAGAAAGCTAAAGACCAGGGTCGATTCGCTCGGCAACACAGTCCGAATACGTACGTCCATTGCTCTTAAGGGAATGTATCACAGTGGAGGGACATGGCCCCGTGAGAGACTGATCCCGAGCGAGGTGTCTAACTCACTGTTGATCAGTGACATAGACGCATCTGTGAGAAAGTGGCCTCAGTAGATCCGTAGGTTCGATTCCCGCCCGGCCCCAGCACCTGGAACGCGATCAAATAGAGAGCTTGTCGGCGTGCTATCGGAATTGCGATGGAGTTTCAATTGCGGGAGGATGAGTGGTGCCATGTCGATGGGCCGCCGAACATTCTTCGGATCCGTATCAGCCTTGGCGGCACCGCAGGAGTCGGCAGGAACAGAGCGCGAACTCAAGACCGAGCTGCTGCAAGCCATCGAGGGGATTCCACTCGTCAATACCCACGCGCACATCATCCCGGAAGGGGACAGGACCTCTTCCCGGATCGACTTCTTCACGCTCGCCGGACACTACGCGATCAATGACCTGATTTCCGCCGGCCTTTCGGGGGGCGATCTCGCTGTGGTGCGGAATCCCGACGCCCCGCAGGCGAGACGCTGGCAGGCTTTTGAGCCGTTCTGGCAATCGGCCCGCCTGACAGGCTACGGTCAGGCGCTGCGCATCGCCATCGAGGACATCTACGGCATCGATCGGATCTCGGGCTCAACCCTGCCCGAAATCAATCGCAGGATCGAGGCCGCGAACCGGCCCGGCCTGTACGAGGAGATCCTGATTCGCCGCTCGAACATCGCCTACTCGGTGCTGGACGACTACTGGAATGCCGCGCCGGTCAGGCCCGACTCGAAATTCTTCGTCTCCGCCCGGAAATTTGACCGGTTCGTCACTCCGCAGTCCAGTGCCGATGTCCACAAGCTGGAAGCACTCACCGACGTTTCCATCACGGGCCTCGCCGGGCTCAAGCGAGCAATGGAGACAAGCTTCGAGCAGAGTCTCGGCATCGGCATGGTCACGGTCAAGTCGACCCTGGCGTACAACCGCGAGATCCACTACGCGGAGGTCCCGGAGCGGGACGCAGAGGCCAGCCTGCAGTCGCTACTCCGTGGGAACCGCACACTGCCCGCTGGCTTCCGGTCTCGTGTGGAGCGTCCGTTCCGTCCGCTGGAAGACCATATGTTCCACCACCTCATGGGCTTGGCTGCGGCGAACGGCGTGCCGGTCCAGATCCACACCGGCCTCCATGCAGGAAACGGCAACTTCATCGAGAACTCCAAGCCGACCCACCTGACGAACCTTTTCTTCCTCTTCCCGCAAGTGCAATTCGACCTGTTCCACATGAGCTATCCCTACACCGGGGAGGCGTCCGCAATCGCGAAGGTCTTCCCCAACGTGCACATCGACCTTTGCTGGGCTCACATCATCTCGCCCAGCGCTGCAAGGCGCGCTCTTCATGAGATGCTGGACACGGTGCCGTCCAACAAGATCTTCGGCTACGGCGGCGACTATCGGTACCCCGAACTGAGCTACGCGCACGCGAAGATCGCCAGGCGCAACGTCGCGCAAGTCCTTGCAGAGAAGCTCAGCGAGGGGTCTTGCTCGGAGGAGGAAGCGCTGCAACTTGGCCGCAAGCTCTTGCATGACAATCCCGATGCACTGTTTGGAAAGAACCGTGGCTAGGGTGGCCTCCGTGCGACGATCGAAGCCTTGGGCCCGGCGCGGACTGGCGTGGATCCATCTCGCAGCCCTGCTCGCTCTCTTGGCGTCTGCCGCGGAGGCCGAGCAACCGAATTTCGTCGTGATCTTCGCCGACGACCTCGGCTACGGAGATCTCGGAGCCTACGGGTCGACGACGATCCGCACGCCCAACCTGGACCGCATGGCGGCGGAGGGGATGCGGTTCACTGACTTCTACGCGGCCGCCCCGTTCTGCAGCCCGTCGAGAGCATCCCTGCTGACCGGTCGCTACCCGGTCCGGGCGGGAGTGCCGTACGTGCTGTTCCCGACCGAATTGACGGGTCTGCCACCTGCCGAGATCACCATTGCGGAAATCCTGTCGGACGAAGGCTACGCCACCGCGGCGATCGGCAAGTGGCATCTCGGCTGGCCCAAACCGTTCCGCGCCCAACGCCACGGCTTCGACTTCTTCTACGGTCTGCCGTATTCAAACGACATGCTCAAGTGGGAACCCGACACCGTTCTCCGGCCGCAGCACGCGTTCTGGAAACTGCCGCTGCTGGACAACGATGAAATCGTGGAGGCTCCGGTCAACCAACACACTCTGACACGGCGCTACACAGAAAGGGCTGTCCGGTTCATCAAGGAGAACCGAAACCGGCCATTCTTCCTGTACTTCCCTCACACATTCCCGCACAACCCGCAGTACGCCTCGGAGGACTTCGAGGGACGCTCGCCTCACGGACTGTACGCCGACACAGTCGAGGAAATGGACTGGAGCGTAGGAGAAGTGCTGAGGGCACTCCAGGGACTCGGCCTGGACGAGAGGACCCTTGTCGTCTTCACATCGGACAACGGCCCGACCCGCGGAGGCAACCGATGGGGGCCTCGCAGCTCGGGCGGAAGCGCCGGCGGGCTGCGCGGCAACAAGGGAACGACGTTCGAAGGGGGGATGCGCGAGCCGGGCATCTTCCGCTGGCCCGCGAAAATCGCTCCGGACACGGAAACGAGCGAGCCGGCTTCGATTCTCGACCTGCTGCCGACCCTGGCCGAACTGGCAGGCGCGGTCGTCCCGGACGACAGGGTCATGGACGGACGGTCGATCGCGGATCTATTGCTGGGGAAGGCGGAAACGCTCCCGCAGGAAGCGTTCTTCTATTACTTCGGAGCGCAGCTACAGGCGATCCGACTCGGACACTGGAAGTTGTTTCTTCGACTGACCGAGCCTCCCGAGCAATCGGCGTCGCTGTGGTACCTGCAGAACCCTGAACTATTTGAGCGCCATCACAGAATGCGCGAGGAACCGGAACTCTACGACCTCGACGCCGATCGCGGGGAAACTCGCAACCTCGCGTCCGAACTTCCAGACATCGTCGAGCGGCTGGACGGGATCGCCCGTCGCTTCGATGAGCGAATGCAGCGGGACAAGCGCCGTCCGGTTTACCTGGACGGGCAGTGAATGACGCAGCCCGCACTGCCGGAGGCCGGACAAGCGGAATGGCGACTGCCACAACAGCAGTTTCGATGGCTGCATGGGCCGCAGGATCTGGCGGCGCGGATTTCTTTCTTGGATTTCGCCCGCAAGAGGCACCCACTGCAATGGCCAGGGCACTCGAGTCATGCAGGTCCCCGGCCGGACTGTTGAAGGACATCGACCTGTCGGCCCGGCTCGGCATTGCCCTCAGATTGAAGCTCAATCTCGGACCGTACATGCTCGCCAGCCCCGCGTCTGGAACACCCGCACGGTGCAATCAGTAGCGGAAATGCCGCGGGCGTGAACCACATGCGGTTTGAATGTGGTTTTCTCGAGCCCAACCGCAGTTGCAAGTGCGCACAGGGACGTGAGGCCTCCAGAGTGGGTTGAGAACGGCGAAGCTGCAGTCCTGATGGCGGGATGGACTGCCGCCGAGGGCGCCCGAGCAAGAAGCGCACACGGGTTCACAGCCGAGCTTGCCAGGCCGATTGCATTTCTCGCGGTGGCGCGTACATGATCGTCTAGGTCAGCAGCATGCAGGTGTCTATCGACGATTGAGGCAAGGGGTTCCGATGAAGGGCTCGAACCATCTCAAGGGAGGCCGCAGGCGGTTCCGACGGTTGGCTGGAACGCTTGGGGTTCTTGCCTCCGCGGCATCCTCGTTGGTGGGCCAGGTAGTGGTAACCGGCACTGTGACGGATCGCAACGACAACCCCCTGGCGGAAGTCAGAGTCGTCATTGCGAACCGCGACAGCCCTCGTGCGATAACATCGACCCGTTCAAATGAGCAGGGAATCTTCGGCTTCGACCTGGACCGACCCGGACGGTATCTCCTCCAAGTGGCCCACACCGGGTTCTTCACAATCGAGGCCAAGCCGATTGACCTGATCGACGGTGTCAATATCGTCAACGTCGAGCTGATCCGTTCGGAAGCCGTTGGAACCACTCTCGACGTCTACCCAGAGGAACCGCTCGCGACAAGACAGATCGCCATATCCCACGAGCTTGGGGAGCGGGAGATTGACTCGATACCCACGACCCGCTCGACCAAACAGCGCATTCGCGGCGTGGCGGCTGTTCTTCCGGGCGTTCTCAGGGGTCCCACCGGGGATCTGTACCTCCATGGCAGTTCCGCGCAAGAAACGAATTGGACGCTGGACGGGTTCAGCCTGGCGGACCCGTTCTCGGGAAAACCGGAGATGACCCTGGGGGCTGAAGCGGTCAAGTCTCTGGATGTTGCCTCAGGGCGATATTCAGCCGCGCTAGGGAAAGGAACCGGGGGGGCCATGATCCTCAATACCCGGATGGGAGAGGATCAGTTCAAGCAACGGTTCACGAATTTCGTTCCCGGAATCGAATTCAACCGAGGACTCCGGTTCAGGGATTGGCGGCCGCGCCACAATGTCTCCGGTCCAATCATCGAGAACCGGGCTTGGTTCTTCAATGCCTTGGATACGCTCTACGAGGAGAAGTTCATTCCCGAACTGCCCGCCGGGCAAGATCGCAACTTGTCGTGGTCCATCAACAACAGTCTTCGCTTGCAGGCGAAGCTGACCCCGCGCCAGACGCTGAGTTCGGGTTTCGTCGTGGACTATCTGAATGCTCCGAATTCCGGTCTTTCCCCTCTGGATCCGATTGAAACCACTCTGGACAGGAGGGCGCGAAGGTACTTCGTAAATCTGAACGATCAATTCGTGCTGTCTCCCGACAGCGTTCTGGACTTCGGCTACGGCGCCTATCGCTCGAACTATCAGGGAGTGCCCCAAGGTAGCGCCCCCCTCAGGATCACGGCATTCGGACGGACCGGAAACTACCCAGTCGACACCCTTCGCATCAGTAGTCGCGACGAGCTGCGGGCCAGTTTCCTTGCCCCCGTGAACTGGCTCGGCGAGCATCAGTTGAGAGCCGGCGTGAACCTCAGCCATGCCCGGTACTTCCAGAATGTTCGCCGCGGCCCGATCGAGTACTTCCGCGTAGACGGAACGCAATCGAGCGAGCTCTCGTTCGAGGGGAGCGGTGAATTCAAGCAATCCAACCTCGAAACCGGCGCGTACATCCAGGACCGATGGGCCATGCGATCAAGGCTGGTCGCGGAACTGGGCTTGCGCTGGGACCACGACTCGGTCGTTTCGCGGGGAGTCGTGACGCCGCGGTTCAGCTTGGGCTTCATGCCTCCGGGTCTCGACGGCACCAAGCTCTCCGCCGGCCTGGGCTGGATTCCGGCCGCCACGTACCTGCGGATTTTCACCCGACACCGGGACCAGCACTCGATCCACACGACCTTCGCACCGGATGGCGAGACCCCGCTGAGGCCTCCCGACATCCGATTCTTCAGGCTGGACAATACAGCGTTGACCATCCCGAGCACCCGGAATCTGAGCGCCAGCTGGCTGCAGAGGCTTCCGGGAAGCACCGAGATCAGTGTCAACTACTTGCGCAAACGGATGCGGAATGGCTACGCTCACGTCCCTTTCTCGACCGGCACGGTCGAAGAGAATCGACAGTTCTCCGAACGCCAGGCCGTTGATTTCCTACTGCGGAACTTCAAGCGTGACACTTATGACTCCGTCGAGTTCTCTTTGAGCAAGCCCCTGCCGGGATCGCACCGTTGGTTCGCCAGCTACACCTATTCGCGCTCTTGGTCGAATGCCGCCTTGGTGCTCGACACGAGCGATCCGATACTCTTCTCCGAAACAGCAGGCCGACTCTCGTGGGACATTCCTCACCGCCTGGTCTCTTGGGCATCGTTCGAGATTGGGGAAAAGACCTCCATCGCATACTTTGCTGAATGGAGAGATGGCTTTCCTTTCAGCGTGCATGACGACAATGGCAAACAGGTCGGTCAGGTCAATGCCTGGAGACTGCCGAGGCATTTCAGTCTCAACATTCATATCCAAAGAGAGCTTTCCTTCCTCGGACACCGGTGGTCATTGCGCCCCGGCATCGACAACGTGACAAACCGGCCCAACTACAGCCTTGTCAACAGCAACATTGACTCTCCCGAATTCCTCAATCTATTCGGCCGGTCACCCATCAAGCTGGTCGTTCGAGTGCGCTGGCTTGGAAGAACGGAAGACTGACTGGTGACGAGGAGCGGTCAGTCCTGAGCTCACTCCAGCTTGGCAACAGCGCCCTCGTATGGCGCAAGTCGGCGATCGGGCAGGCCGTAGAACGCGATCAGGTCCTGGCTCTTTGGAGGCTGTGCGCCAAGCTGGCGCAACATCGTCGTGACTTGGCCGCGGTGGTAGGTGGCATGGTTGACGACATGCTGCAGCATGTGCCAAAAAACCGAATTTCGCGGCTTGCCGTCGAACTGTCTGTAGCGGAACACGAGATTGATGCCGTCCGCGCCAAGCTGTTCGACAAATTCTCGCACCTGGGCCTCCTCCTTGAGCCAGCGTGCGCGAACCTCCCCCACTGTCTCGAAATCCGTCGGTTCAAGATGCCCCCCCGACGACTCACCCCGCCACCGCAAACACCACGCCCGTTCGGCCGAAACCAGGTGGACGAGCGTTCCGCGGATTGAATCGAAGCTGTTGCCGAGATCCTGACGGAACTGCCCGGGGGTGAGCCGCTCGACCGCTTCGAGCAGACGGTCGCGGGCCCAGTAGTGGTAGTCAAGCAAGGATGACAATGCTTCCGGCGTCATGCCGAGAGCATATCCGATTCATTGGAATTGAGATCGAACGGTCAAGTCCCCTCCTTTTTCGGTTGCTGCGTGAGGGATTCACCAACCGGCCGACCATGTGGACGCTGTCCGAACTCCGCCGGTCGCCTCCTCGCTTCGGTCGCCTTGATATTGCGGCCCGAATTGAGTCGGTGGTTGGGATGAGCCCGCAGCCCGGCGGTCCATCAGAACGCCTGGCCGGCGCGCGCGAACAGGGGAATACACTGAGTGTTTCGGATGGAGACCCTGCTGGATCTTCTGCCTCGGATCGAACGCCTCGGATCCAGAGAGGCGTTGCGGTTCTCCAACGGGTACCGTACCTGGCACTGGTCCTACATCGATCTGGATGCCGGAATCCGCCGCTTTGTTGCTTTCCTGGACCGAAGCGGAATTGGAGCCGGTGACCGCCTGCTGCTGTGGTCGGAAAACCGGCCGGAATGGGTCGCCGTTTTCTGGGGCTGCTTGTCACGCGGCGTTCAGGTCGTGCCCCTCGACCATCAATCCTCTCCGGAATTTGTGAGCCGAATCGCCATCCAAACCGGCGCGAGGCTGCTAGTGCACAGCAGCACGGCGGCGAGTTCGATCTCAGGTCCGGAGCGCTTTGCGATCGAGTCACTCAGCGGGCTGCCAAGCGGACCCCGCTTCAGTCCGACTCCGCTGAGCGGCAAGGACGTCGTCGAGATCATCTACACATCAGGAACCACTGCCGAGCCCAAGGGAGTGATCCACCTCCATCGCAACATCTGTGCCAACCTTGACCCGATTCGAGAAGAGATCGACCGGTACAAGAAATGGGCCGGCCCCTTCCAGCCGATTCGGATCCTTGACCTTCTGCCCCTGAGCCATATGTTCGGGCAGTCCATGGGCATCTTCATCCCGCTCCTGCTTGAAGGCTCGGCGGCGTTCATAACGGGGCTGCACCCCGGCGCGATCCGCCAAGCAGTTCGAAAAGAACGAATTTCCGTTCTTGTCTGCGTGCCGCGGATTCTCGAAAGCCTGCGGGCTGACATCGAACGGCGCCATCCTCGATCGAGTACCGTCCCGAAGAGACCGGGCGGTCCGCTTCGCCGATGGTGGCGTCACCGGGACATCCATCGAGCCTTCGGCCTGAAATTCTGGGCCTTCGTCGTCGGTGGCGCCATGCTGGACCCCGAAACTGAAGCCTTCTGGGCCAGGATCGGCCTGCTCGTGATCCAGGGCTACGGTCTCACCGAGACCAGCCCGGTGGTGTCGGTGAATCACCCGTTCCGTGCACGCCGTGGCACGCTCGGCGAAGTGATCGGCAGCCAGGAGCTCCGAATTGCGGACGACGGAGAGATCCTCGTTCGGGGGGATAGTGTCGTAGGCGAGTACCTGGAGACAGGCGCCCGCCGCGCGCGAGCCGTCGATGAGGATGGTTGGTTTCACACGGGAGACATCGGCGAGCGCGACGCAGAAGGCAGGCTGGTCTATCGGGGACGCAAGAAAGACGTGATTGTCACCGCGGACGGTATGAACGCCCACCCCGAGGACATCGAAAGAGCGCTGAGACTCGAGAGCGGGGTGCGGGACGCGGTGGTTGTCCCAGTCGGACCAGTCAGCGCGGAGAGAATCCACGCCGCGCTCATTCTCGACGGTCCAGGCCACGACCCGCTGGCGATCATCGAGCGGGCCAACCGCCGGCTTGAGCCCCACCAGAGAATCCAAGATGCCTCTGAATGGCCGGAGGACGAGTTTCCCCGCACGGCGTCAACCTTCAAGACGCAGAGACGGAAAGTGGCAGAACGCCTGTCCTCGACAGTCCGGAACCCGGATCCGAGCAATGCATCTGGGCTGGACGAAATCCTTCTGTCGCTGACCCGACGCAGCCAGGATGACCTCACGGACGACCGGCGCTTGGGTGAAGATCTGGGCCTGTCGTCGCTTGAGCGGATCGACATGCTGGCCTCCCTCGAGGACCAATACGGGATCGAATTAGATGAGACCTCCTTCGCGACGCTCTCGACCGTGGGGGAAGTTCGCGCGTGGGTCGCGCTGCAGGCCGGGAGCCCTGCATTGGAGTCCTTGGATGAATCCACCGGCCCGAAGGCAAACGCGAGAGAATCCACGGCACTTCGGATTCCTCCTCCGCGCTGGGCTCGGAGCCGGCCCTGCTCAGCGATGCGCGGTGCAATGCGGCGGGGGATGTTCATTCCGCTATTCCGCCACTACATCGCGCTGGATGTTGCGGGACTGGCAAATCTGGAACCCGTCGTGCCGCCAGTCATCTTCGCGGCCAACCACACCAGCCACCTCGACACCGTCGCCCTAACGGCTGCGCTCCCTGCCGAGTGGCAGAGGAAGCTGTCTCCGGCGGTGCGCCAGCAACACTTCTTCCCGTCCGGCGGGACTCCCGGCATGGCCCGGAGGATCGGGATGCGGGCGCTCTACTATCTCTGCTGCGGGTTGTTCAACGCCTATCCGTTGTCGCAAGACCTCGGCCAGGTCCGAGACTCGCTCCGGTACACCGGCGAGCTGGTCGATGCAGGCTTCTGCCCGTTGGTTTATCCGGAGGGGAGGCTGACCCCTGACGGGTCCCTCCAACCATTCCAGCCGGGTATCGGGCTCATGGCTCAACGGCTCGAAGTGCCCGTCGTGCCCGTGTACCTGCATGGACTGTTCGATGTGATGTCCGTGCATGATTCCTGGCCGCGCAGGGGGTCCGTCCGCGTCGAATTCGGATCCCCAATCGATTCAGTCCAAGGCGAGAAATACGTTCAGCTAGCTCAACGCGTCGAAGCGAGCTTTCGTAGGATGGCAGCGCGATAGCGGGAATGACATCCGGGTGTTCGCCAGCAACCATACCGCACGGCAACGACATTGCGGCCGCTGCCCTGATCCTTGCCAGACTGTGGGGGCTCCGCGAACTAGCTCGGATCAGAGAACGGGGAAAAAGATGTCCGTGCGCCACTTCGCCTGGTCCGGCTCGGCGCCGGGATCGGTAACATAGACCTCCCAGGGTGCTCCGGCAGGTTGGAGGCCCTGCGAGTTGATCCACTCCGTCAGTGCCGCCCAGGTATGCCGCAGGTCTTCGTACGGGCCCAGGTGGGTAACAGTGGCCATCGTCCCGCTGGGAAGCTCGCCGGCCTTGACGCGGGCCGTGCCGGCCATCGGCGACCCAACGGGCATCCCGCACTCGAGCTCGACGGTGCCACCCTCCATCGAGTGGTAGATCGAGAACGGCATTCCGGCCGGCTCCTGCCCGCTCCGCTGGATGTGGCCGTAAACCTCCCCGAACAGCTGCCCCATGATCGCGGGGAGCTTGTCGATCGTTGTTGTCGTTCGGATTCCCATGTAGGGTTGCGCTCCGAGTTGGGTCGTCCCGAATTCGCGGCTCATATGCTTCTCACCTTGCTCACTGACCTGGTCCAGCCCCTTCGCAGGACTCACCGGCGTGTCCTGATCTCCTTCATAGCATTTCACAGTTCCGAGGCCGGCTGGGTGCCGGAAATGGCCAGCCGAACCTGGTCAGATGAGTCAAGTTTGACATCTTACCGAAGCCTGTCCGCACGAGTGCCGTGCAACCTCGCCGCAGCGCATTTCGCTTGATTACCAAGGGGGGCGTTACAATCAAGGAATACGAATCTAGGCGGGGGGCTTCCGAGGCATGGCTTACCATCCCGAAGGTGTGAAATTCGTCCTGACGGCTCCGGATACCGAGAGTACGGAGCAGGCGTTCAGCCCATGGAAACAAATGATGTATGCGTCCGCTCCGGCGCAGTTCGTTCCACGATTCTTGTACAAGGGCAAGTTCGAACAGCCGCGGAACGCTGACGGCAGCGCCATGGTCATGACCTACGGCGTCCGCGTCGCGGAGGAGGTGCTGCGCCGGGCGTACCACGACGACGACGTGGTGGTCTGCTATCCCGACGATCTGGACACCTTCGTGGGGCGTCGCACGGTGGCTGTCGGCGTCGGGGCGCACAACCCAATCGGGACAGCGTTCTCCACGGGTGTGTATTCGAACATCTTCGGGTCCTCAGCGCGACCGATCAACGCGGCGGAGTCGGAACGGGTGTATCGACATCCCGCGATTCGAAAGCACAAGCCCAAGGTGATCGTAGGAGGAGCCGGTGCCTGGCAAATCGACAAGACCGGCTCTCGCGAGAGGCTTGGGATCGATTGCGTGATTAACGGGAGAGCGGAATCGAGAATACTGGAGGTGTTTCAGATGGCCGAAGACGGCCAAGACCTGCCTCCAACGGTCAATGCGCCCGAGCCGTCCATCGAGAACCTGGTCATCCCGCGCAGGCGCTCGACCTACGGCATCGTAGAAATGAACCGCGGTTGCGGCAGGCAGTGTGCGTTCTGCTCGCCCACCCTGGAGACGCGCATCTCAGTGCCCATGCCGGATGTCCTGTCGGCAGTCCGGGCAAACACCTCGAACGGTGGCCGCATCATCTTCCCGGTCTCGGAAGACGTCTTTATCTACGGAGCATCTGCGCCGTTCTACATTCCCAATCCCAACCAGTTGCTCAATTTCTACGGCTCAATCGCCGAGGAGCCCGGCGTGGACTACCTCCCGCTCTCGCACGCCACGATCGCGCCTGCCGTAGTGAACCCGGGCCTGATTCGCGATTTGTCGAAGGTGCTGCTGGGCAAGAGCGCTCTGCAGAACCGGAATTCAACGCACCCCGACAAGCGGTTCCTCGCCCCGCTGATCGGCATTGAGACCGGTTCGCCACGCTTGGCAGCGCTCACCATGTCGGGCAAGTCACTGCCGTTCGATATCCGGGACTGGCAAGAAATCGTCGTCGAAGGCACGAACATCCTCAACGACAACAACTGGTTCCCGGTGTATACCTTCATTGTCGGCTTGCCGAACGAGACCGACGACGACATCAAGCAGTCGCTAGACCTCCTGCATCGGCTCAAGAACAACAGGGTGTTGTATGTACCCTCGATCTTCACGCCGCTCGAGGACACACGGATGGCATCGGGCCACGGGATGAAGGCACGTGAACTCACGCAGCTTCAATGGGAGTTCATCATGACGGCCTGGAAACAGAGCCGCGACTTCGGCGAAATGCGCGATCGGTCGAGGACGTACTTCAAGATCGGCACCAAGGTGTTCTATCACCTCCGTGGAAGGCACGTTCACGGCCCGTCATTCAAGTGGCCGGCGATGCGATTCGCCGGCGAACCGGAAGAGAAGCTGGCGAAGCATCTGCATCTGAACTGGGACCGGGTGCCGAACAACAAAGCGCGGCCTCCCCGTCTGATTCCGAAGCACCGGAACCAGACGCTAGAGGAAGTGGCTCGGATGAACGATGCGCAGCCGTTCCACATCTACGGGACGTCCCGGATCGGTGACGAGAACGCATTGCCTCGTAATCCGCTCGAAGTCATTGTCAACGAGGGTACGGGCGAAATCGCAGGAACAAGCCCTGTTCGTTCCGTAGCTGAATCGGTCCGTATGGAGCCGGAGGACGCTATCACCGAACTGGTCCCAGGAGATTAGACGGCGTACGACGCTCCAGGCCGAGGTTGCGGTCATTTCGATCCAGGGCCGGTGCCACAGGGATACGGCCAGCAGCACTTCGGGAGGCTCGCCCTGGATTGCAGGCGCTGGCCCTGCTCTATGATTTCCCATTGGAAGCAATTCGATGCGACTGCCGATATTTCAGGTCGATGCCTTCACCGGATGCGTATTCAGAGGCAATCCAGCGGCCGTGATGCCCCTGGAGACATGGCTGGAGGATGAGATTCTCCAAGCCATCGCCACGGAGAACAACCTGTCCGAGACGGCTTTTGTTCGTCCTACCGGCGAAGACGGCGTGTTCGAACTGCGCTGGTTTACGCCAACCGTCGAGGTACCCCTATGCGGTCACGCCACGCTTGCCAGCGCATTCGTGTTGATGACCGAAGTCAACCTGGCCCTTGAGCAGGTTGCGTTCGAAACGCGTAGCGGCCGCCTGGAGGTGAGGCGTAACGGCGACCGCTACACCATGGACTTCCCTGCCCTGGAAGTGCGACCTGCGGAGCGACCTGAGCGAGCTATCTCGGCAGTGGGTGGCACGCCGAAAACGGTAATGAAGAGCAACAACTGGCTCTTTGTATATGAACGCGAACAGGAAGTGGCCGGGCTCGACATCAGTGTTTCCGCACTCGCGTCGGCACTCGCCGAGGACGATAGGAACGCTGGGGTGATCTGCACTGCTCTGGCAGCGGATCACCGCGCTGATTTCGTCTCCCGTTTCTTCGCACCCTGCCACGGCATTCCCGAGGATCCTGTCACGGGGTCGGCTCATTGCAGCCTGGTGCCCTATTGGGCGAGGCGTCTCGGACGCGCGCACTTGCATGCCCTGCAGATTTCGGCTCGTGGCGGAGAACTGTTTTGCTGCGATCGCGGCACGCGTGTGGAAATCGCGGGGAGGGCGGTGAAGTACATGGAAGGAATCGCCGAAATCCCGACCGCTCCGTGAATGGGCGCGTTGCACATCTTGCCCAGTCAGGCACGGCCGGGGGTTACGGCAAATGCCGCGGGTTTCCTCGCCAATGATTCCCGCTGGACAACGACTTGACGGCAGCCGGGGAAGGACACCTATTCTGCCGAATCAGCGCACAGCTACGGTGCCTGAGATTCCTCCGTGTCAACCTTCCCGTCGGCGTTGCGATCCGCGCGCCTGAACATCCGCTCTGCAACTTCAACGACCTCGTCCTTGGAAAGCTTGCTGTCATTGCTGCGATCGATCTCCACGGCATGCTGCCGGACAAATCCGGCAAGCGCAGTGCGGGACCGGCCGTTTTCGTACTCGTCGCGAGTGAGTTCGCCGTTCCCGTCTCGGTCGTAGCCTGCAAACGTGGATTCCACATCCGCACTCAGTTCGGCATGGCTCAGGTCCCCGTCTCCGTTTGCATCGAGTTCCTGGAAATGAACGATCAGCCATGGGCGCCTGTTCGGGTCATTGGGATCCGGCCCGCGACGACCATCGGCACGAGGCGTACCTGCTCGACCGCCGCCACGGGGCTCTCTTCTCCGATTGCCAGGGCCACCGCCTCTGCCAGACCTGGGTTCGTAGACTTCCGTAGTCGCCCTGCCCTCTCCGTCGATGAAGACAAACTCTGCCCCGCCCTCCGTTTGAAGTGAGTACTGAATGGAATGCGTCTTTTCCCCGAGTTCGTATTGGAGGCGATAGTTGCTCGCGTCACGAACTTCGAAGCCAGTGATTGTCGCGCCGCGAAGCGGCCTCGTGTATGGACGCACCCCACGGGCACGAGGCTGGATTGCCACCTCGCCGTTGCGCAACTCGACCGAGCCCCGGAACCCGCCATTCAGGTACGGGTACTCCCTGGTCGCGTGATAGTGATACATGCCGTCTGGCCCGGTGTGGCCGTTGAGCCAGTCAAGATCCTCGGCGCTCGATCCATCCGCCTCGCGGTAGCTGTAGATTGGGAATCCGTCCAAGGCCCAAGCCACTGGCAGTCCCTGGCCGCCACGCTCCGCCAAGTGCACTGGTGCAAGGTGGTAGTGATAGTCGTCGGCCCTGCCGGCGTGGCCCCCGAACTCGTCGAGTTCTCCGGCTAGGTTCGTGTCTGTGCGGCCATCTTGCTTGATGGGGTTGAAGATCGGGATGCCATTCACGGCAACCGCAATGGCACCGCGAAAAAGAGTCTCTTTCCCTGAAACCGGTGAGTCGGCGAAACGAGCCCGCAGCGGAAGCCGGAATGCATTGTCACCGGAATATGGCTGGGGAATCGGCACCTGCTGATTCCAGGCGCGGATGCCGACCATCATGCGGTGGTCCGGCATGGAGTTGGATTCCGCATAGAAGTAGTCCTTGTCCCAACGGACGTCTACGCTGTCAAGAAACGGACGGAACGATTTCGCTATCGTTTCGGGATCAAGGGTAAACGTCTTCGAGGGCACTGCAGAACCGGCTGCGACTGCGAGGCCTAGTGCGAAGGTTGCCAGCAAGTACAGTCGGCTCATCGGTTGCCTTGACGTTGGCCCTGGCGGTTCTGCCTTCGGCCCCTGGACCCCTGGTCGCGATCTCCAGACCGTTGCCGACCGCCGCGTTGAGGTTGTGAGACTTCCTGATTCGGATCGAAATTTGCGTTGATGCGCGGCAGTCCCGCGTTGACGCTGGTGAGGTAGGCGTCCAGCATGCCCTCCAGCGCACTGACTCTCTCGGGCATCGCTGAGGACAGGTTGCTGCGCTCGTACGGGTCGTCGCCGATATTGAAGAGCCTCGGCTTGTCGGGTTCCTCGTAGAAGCGAATCAGCTTGTAGTTGTCCAAGAGCATTGCCGAGGCTGGGCCCAACGGGTCGGAATCATAGTGTGGAAAATGGAAGACAATCTCGTCCCGCAACCTGCTCACGGAACCACGTCCCTTGGCGGTCAAGACATCAGCCAAACTGCCGCCTTCGACGTCTTGGGGGAGCTTGTCGGCCACGCCGACTAGGTCGGCCACCGTGGGAACCAGATCCATCCCAGTCGCCCGGACGCGCGATACGGAGCCGGGCTCGATTCCCGGTCCACGGAAGAACAGCGGGACCCGCAAGCCTCCATCCCAAACCGTGCCTTTGCCCAAGGCAAGGGGGCGATTGCCAGAACCAGGAGTGCCGTGATCGGTTGTGTAGAAGACGTAGGTCTCGTCTGCGATACCTAGCTCGTCGAGCTTGTCGAGAACCATCCCGATGGTGATATCCATGTCATAGATCACTGCTGCCAACTCAGTTTCCCGCACGTTGCGGCCACGACTTGTCGGCCAACCGGAGACTATTTCGTTCGTGCTTTCCCGAGCGTCTGCCGAACTGCGCCCACCGTAATGCGACATTTGGACATAGAAAGGCTGGCCGGCCCTGGCCTTGGCTTCTATGAACCGCAAGCCTCTCTCCGTGATTCCGTAAGCCTGCTTCGGGTTAGGACTTTGCACGTTCTCCGGACCACCATTGTTGTTCGGGCCATCGGTCTCGTCGAAGCCGTGCTCCGTCGGGCTTCTACGCCCGACATGCCACTTCCCGAAATGCGCCGTCGCGTAGCCTGAATCCCTCAAGACCTCGGCGATCGTCGTCTCTTCGAGCGGCATCTCGAGGGTGGGGCGCGGTTCGACGAGCTTGACATTGGGGCCGGCACGCAGACCCACAAATGTCATTCCCAGCTTCGCGGGGCTCTTGCCGGTGAAGTAGGTGGCACGCGATGGAGTGCACCTCGGGGACGGCGCGTAGAAGTGCGCGAAGCGCATCCCGCTCTCCGCCAAGCGTTCGAGATTCGGAGTTCGGAAGTAATCGTTGCGCGACTCCGCGATCTCGGGATCCATTCGAACCGAGGTGCTGTTCCATCCTTTCCCTTCGCCTTGAATGAAGACGAAGCTCGGCTTGCCGTTCGCCGAAGCAACCAGCACCGTGGACAAAATCAAGATGGCTCGTACATACATTCCTGCTGCTCCTACTTGCCGTGGAGGAGTTCCATGCGAGAGCACGGTCTCTCGATTCCACTCTCTAACATCCCATGAGACGAACCAGACCCGCGCGCGTTTCCGCCGCTGAATTCTTGACGCAAACTTGACATCACGGGGTCCAGAGTCCCCAGAACAGGCCGGACGTAGATCGGAAGACGGGTCGCGCGGGAGAGCGGAACGCTTCTCCGCACTCGTTCGACTCACGACCGTAAACGGCTACATCGCAGCCCGGCTGGCGCCGCGTCACGTTGCTTGACTGACCCCGGCCGTTCCGGGTTGTCGGGCAGCCTGGATTCAGTACCGAATCCAGGTCCGTTCGAGGGGCACCTGGCCAATTCCCAGCTTGGAGAAGTCGCAAACGCCGTCAGGAAAGACAGCCCTCAGGCGATTCAGCTGCTCCGAGTTGAGGGACTGCCCGTAGTCGGCGGGATCGAGCGGCTTCAATTGGCACTTCAGGATGTCGCCCCCAAGCGGGGCCCCGGCCGCAATTCTGGGATCGTCGCTCGGAGGGTAGAGCTCGCTGCAGGGCCCACTCTCCTCTTGCGCCCCGTTGTCCGCAAGCCGCTCCCCTTCGGCCGACCAGCAGGCGTCGCTCAGCTCCTCCGGCCTGCTGCGAGAGATCGCAGCGACTGGCTCGTCTCCCGACTCGTCCGCAGCCATTTCGTCCAGCCACTGATCCATCAGCCGGACAACATCCAACCCCGGCGGGGGATTTGTCAGGACGACGCGGTTGCCGGAGCTACCGTGCGCTCGCTGCAGTCGCGCGCCCGTCATGAACGTGCGAACGCGGTCGTGGATGTTTCCGCTCGGGTCCGAGTATCTGCGCGTGTCGATGATCGGAATCGCGCCAAGCGACCCGCCGCCCGAGTTTACGCGGCCGGTTTGATAGAGGAGTCTCACGGCATCCGTGTCTGCGGTCGAACGGTCTGGCACGATGTTCCCGTCGGCATCGAATCCACCGACCGTTTCGTTAAGCTCGATGAACCGTTCGGCGTCTATCAGGCCGTCGTTGAAGGCCTTCAAGCCATATTGGACGCCCACGTTGTCGAGTGCTCTTTGGGCCAGCCCGCTCGCGCTGTCGCGCCCGACGAGGTTGACCAGATTGTCGTGAAAGCCGCAGCGAATGCCGTCGGGTCTCAGGTCCGGGTGATAGATCAGTTCCCTGGGAACTACTTCGTGGCAACTGCCCGGTTGAATCAGGGATGGAGAGAACGATCTCATCCAGCTCTCGCAAGTCGCCCACGTCGCAAATCCCGAAACGGCCTTCTTCTGGGCGTCGCTCCAGTCGTGCGAGCTGTTGTCTATGGCCCGCGCCAGCAGCGAGCAATCCGTGATCGGCGGAGCAAGCGTCGCCGTATCCGGGTAGCTCGCGCCTGGAATGATCCCATCCAATAGGCCCGGATAGTTCTGGGCGATCAGGTGCTGTTGCATCGCGCCCCCCGATCCTCCCGCTCCGATGGTGTGCACGGGGGCACCGAAGCTCTCGGTGAAATGCTCCTTGACCATCATCGCTGTCTCAGCTGAAATCACGTCGTTGCAGTTGTTGCCGAACACGTTGAGCGACGACACCGCAACCGCGTATCCGTTCGCAAGGGAGGGGACATCCTGCAACGGGGAACCTATCAGGCCCTGCCGATAGCCGGCGCGACAGCCCCCGCCGAATCGGTACACCAGGCGGCCGTTCCAGCCCGGGGTGGCGCTCCATGGATCGGGGAGAGCGTCCGCAGGATCGTGCAGGAACGCAATCTCGTAAATCGCTCGATTGATCGTGCCGCTTTCGACGCGGACAATAAAATCCTGTTCATGCCCCTGCGTGGTCGTCGTGCGGGCAATATCCGACGGGCGTGGCACGGAAGGATCCAGGGGTTTGAACACTGGAGGGATCCTGGATCTGCCGGCTCCCCGCCGCTGCGGTTCAACCGTGTCGGTGCTCCTGTAGTAGTACGTGCTGCGCGTCTGCACACTGCAATTGGCGTCAGACGGCGGCCCCAGCCCAGCTAGTTCGGTCTGACAAACAAAGGGTGCCTGATGCGGTCCCGAGAACACGGGGCCTGTGCTGGGGTGATTGATTAACTCAAGACTGGCGGACCGTTCTCCCACCTTCGCCGTGAGAGTGTTCTTGCCCACCTTCAGTTCGGACAGCCGCCCAACCAGGCGAGACGGGTCGAGGACACCCCGGAACGAGGAAGTGACGTCGCGGCCGTTCAACTCGACCTGCAACGAGCTGGCGCCGGCACCCGATACCTCAACGAGCGCGTCTCCCCCCGTGACCATGTCCGGGGGGCCAGACAGGACCGAAAGGTCGAGTCGCTGCTCGGCACAGCCAGTCGCGACTGCCAAGCAAAGGATCGTCGCCGCTATTCGCATCACTGCTTCCCTCCACGTGCCGAAGAGATCGAGGCCTAATCGACAACAATGGAAGGTATCTTACCGCCCCGGGGACATTTCGGGGAGGGCGGTTTGTCGTTCCTTGTGCTGTGGACTGTCGCCAAGGCTCGGCAGAAACACCCCAACTGTTGGATAATCGGGGCGCCATGCCGACACGTCGAGCCTTCCTGGCCAGCGCTCTCGCCGCGGGAGTCCTCCGCGGCAGCGAGTTCGAGCGATTGCCGTACACAGTCGACGCAAATTGGCCGCAGCTGCCGGCCGGATGGAATCTCCAGGAGACGCCTGGCGTCGCAGTGGATGCGAATGATCACGTCTACGTCTTCCATCGAGGAGAGCACCCGATCATCGAGCTGACCCGGGACGGCCGAGTCGTGCGGTCATGGGGCGAGGGAATGTTCATCCGTCCGCACGCGATCAGGATCGACCCCCGGGGCGCAATTTGGGTCGTGGACAACGACACGCATCAAGTCCTGAAGATGGACCCTTTCGGGCGCGTGCGAATGGTGATGGGGCGGAAAGGCCAGAGCGGCGAGGGGCCGGACCTTTTCAATCGGCCGACCGATGTGGCCTTCGCCGAAGACGGTTCGTTCTATGTGAGCGACGGATACGGGAATTCGCGGGTGGCAAAGTTCTCGGCCGACGGGACGTTCATCACCGCTTGGGGACAGAAGGGAGACGCTCCGGGGCAATTTGACCTGCCGCATACGGTCGTCGTCGGTCCGAGCGGCAGGGTGTATGTGGGAGATCGCGAGAACTACCGCCTCCAAGTGTTCGACGCAGATGGCGGATTCATCGAGCAGTGGACGGACGTGGGGTCGCCGTGGGGATTGGCGCTCAGCCATGACGGCGCTCTGTTTATCGCCGACGGCCACAACAACCGCATTCTGAAAGCCGGGCTCGACGGCGCGGTCTTGGGTCAGATTTCCAGTGGCGGTAAGGCTCCGGGCCAAGTCGATTTCGCACACCATATCGCGATTGATTCCGAAGGCAGCGTGTACGTCGCGGAAATCAAGAACTGGCGTGTCCAGAAGTTCGTACCGGGTTCCAACTAGTCGGCGGAACTGGTAACCATGTTGACGCTCTGCCCCCGACGCTGGACGCTTGCTTGCGCTACGCTCGCGACAGCTTCCGCAGCATGCTCGCAGGAACCGGGCCTACAGGCAATCCTTGCAGCGCCAATCCTTGCATCGAACCAGCCGCAGATCGAGGCGCAGGTCTTCACTTCCTCGCGCGTTCCAGTGGTTCGAGTTCCCTCCTCCAGGGACGAGTGGGAAGAAATCGCGTCGGAAACGCGCAGGCGCGTGCTGGAAGACGTGGTCTTCCGCGGTGAAGCGAAGACTTGGCGCGATGCCCGAACACGCGTCGATTGGCTCGACACGATTCCAGGCGGCCCAGGCTATCGCATCAAGAAGCTACGGTACGAAGCGGTTCCCGGTCTTTGGATTCCAGCGCTGCTCTACGAGCCGGAAGGGCTCGACGGGCAGACACCAGTAGTGATCAACGTCAACGGTCATGATCGGAGCTCCGGCAAGGCGGCGGACTACAAGCAGCTTCGGTGCATCAATCTGGCAAAGCGCGGGCTTCTGGCGCTGAATCTTGAATGGGTCGGTATGGGGCAACTCAACACGCCCGGATTCGGCCACTACAAGATCAATCAACTCGATCTGCTTGGGACGAGCGGAATCGCGTTGCACTACCTAGCTCAGAGCCGGGCGGTCGATCTGATGCTCGAACACCCAAACGCAGATCCGGAGCGGGTCGCGGTTACGGGCCTGTCGGGCGGAGGGTGGCAGACGATCTTCATCAGTTCGCTCGATACTCGAGTTGCGCTCGCGAATCCTGTTGCGGGCTATTCGGGCTTCGTGACGCGCGCTCAATTCCCTTCGACGGACCTGGGCGATTCCGAGCAGACGCCGAGCGACCTGGCAACCGTCGCCGACTACACGCACCTCACCGCCCTGCGGGCGCCGCGGCCCACGCTGGTGACGAATAATGCCCACGACACCTGCTGCTTCCAGGCGGGACACGCCCTGGGCCCGCTGTTGCGGGCGGCAAGGCCAGTCTTTGAACTGTACGGCCAAGCCGGCAACTTGCGGCATCACGTCAACCAAGACCCCGGCCACAACTACGCCCGAGACAATCGCGAGGCGTTCTACCGCATGCTGCGCGACTTCTTCTTCAGCGGCAGCAGCGAGTTCCCGGGAAGGGAGATTGACTCGGAAACCGAGCTGAGGACCGCGGCGGAACTGAACGTTCCGCTTCCGGAGGGGAATCTCGACTTCCACAGTATTGCGCTCGCTTTGGCTCAGGAGGCCCCCCGTCGACAGGAACGGACTCGGACGGCACTGCGAGCGGTGACGAGGACCCCGAACTACGAGGTCCAGGCCAATGAAGTCGAGACGATTGCAACCGGTGACACCAGGGCCACTCGCTGGCAATTGCGCGTGGACAACGAATGGACCGTGCCAGCGGTGGAAATCGAACGCGGCATGGCGAGGGAGACAGTGATTCAGGTGGCGGACGGCGGGCGCGCAAGCGCCGCCAGCGTTACTGGGGCGCAGCTTGGCCAGGGACGCAGGGTGATTGCCCTGGATCCGTTCAATTTCGGAGAGTCCCGTATGGAGACGAAGGACTGGCTCTGGAGCCTGTTGGTCGCCGCACTCGGAGAGCGCCCGTTGGGAATCCAAGCCGGACAGATCGCGGCGACGGCTCGGTGGGCCCGAGACCGTCACGGTCGCGCTGTCGAGGTCCACGCTGTGGGTCCACGGACGAGTCTCTCCGCTCTGATCGCCGCTGCGTTGGAGGCTGACGCGATCTCGGGCGTACGATTGCAGGGATCTTTCGGGAGCTTGGCCGAAATCATCGAGCGCGACCTGGACGCCCGTCAGGCGCCGGAACTGTTTTGCTTCGGGCTGCTGGAGACCTTCGAGATTGAGGATATCCGAGCACTTGTATCGCCACGTCCCATGGAGCTGGTCAGTCCCTGATCAGTGCCACCAGACCGAACCGAACGTCTTGACGGTTCGCTCTCGCCGCTGTTCTAGTCTGAAGTTCTGAGGGGATTTTGAACGCAACCTCTTTTTTGTCAATCAGTTGCGATTGAGCAGAATTCACCTCTACTGCCTACAAGCGGTGATCGTGGGTGTCAGGGCCGGATTCCTTTCAGCAACTCCATGGCGTGTTCTTGCGCGGTGCTGAGCTGCGCGTCCAACTCGAATTCGTACCGCCGCAAGCCCTCCAGACCCTTGGTGCGGCAGAAGTTGTGCGTCACTCCGGCGAGATCCGCCAGCAGGGTCCGGAAGCTGTGCAGCGGTGACTCATCCGCCGTCTGGCGGGTGGCTTTCTTGCGTCGCGCGCTAGCGGAGGGTTCCGCCGCTGCGACCGGATCGCGCGTGCGGGCCTGTGCGGCCAGCTCCTCGTCGGCGAACAGCAGCGGGCGCCACGCCTCGCGCATGCGCCACTCCACGTAGTAGGCCAGCATGCACAGGAAGATGTGGGCGCGCACGCGCGCGGCCAGGCGGTGTGGGGTAGCTACGAATTAGTGGACAGGTAGAGGTGCAGTAGGTACGGCTACTCTACAGAGGGCGGCACCATGATGGCCGAGGGGGTCGGAGAAGTCAAGGGGCTAATGACATAAAGCTGCATCGCCATGAAGAAGAACATCCCCCTGACCCGAAGGGACTTTCTCGCCAGTTCCGCCTGCGCCTTGCCCATTGGGCCTGCATTCGCGCAGAACACTTGGCGGTCCTTGTTTGACGGCAAGACTCTTGACGGCTGGCGCGCGATTCATCGGCTGCCCGTGTCCAGAAATCCGGGCGGGCCGTCTCCGGCAAGGGACTCCCCGCGGTACCAGCAGGCCCTTCGGAGCAAGGGCGACTGGAAAGTCGTCGATGCCGCCATCACAGGCGGCCAAGAGCCGCCAGGGTCCGGCGTCGGGGGCTATCTGATCAGCAATGAGAAGTTCGCCGATTTCGATCTCAGCCTCGAGGCGAATCCCGATTGGGAGTCGACACCGGAATCATGATTCGCGCGACGGGCATCGGAAGCCAGGGGTTTCAAGTCCTCGTGGACCACCTCGAGGACGGCAACATCGGCTCCTTCTATGGCAACGGCATCGGCAGTTTCAACACCCGCCAGTTCGAGTTCAGGGCGAAGAAGGACTCGGCGGGCAAAGTCGTTGGTATGACGCCGATCGGCTACCGAGATCTGAGTCCTCAACCCAATCCAGGCAAGAGCGAGGCGACTTGGTCAGCCGGGCCCGAAGCGTTCTTCGAGACTTGGCGTTTCGGCGAGTGAAACGAATTCGGTGTTCGATGCGCAGGACGCTTACCGACGCTCGTGACATGGATCAACGGCGAGAAGATGGCATCCCTCGAAACGGCGAACATGGTGGCGAAGGGCTACGATGCCGAGGCCGAGGCGACACTCCTCGGCCCCACCGGTCACATCGCATTTGAAGTCCACAACAGCGGGCAAAACGATCGGCTGGGAGACAAGCGCTGGCTCCCGGGCAGGGTCTGCCGTTGGCGGCAGATCCGCGTGAGGGAACTCTGAGACCACCAATCTCGACCGAATGGCAATGCCTTTCTGCGATGTTGCTCGGCTACGCCGGAGTCTTGATCGATGACCAGGACATGGCCGCCCATACGTCGGCGCAGAAGCGAGCTGGCTACGAGCGCGTCTTCGGGCGGAAGCCTCTGGTGGCAGTTGGGACTGGCGCCAACCGTAGCGGCTCCGCGATCAGTTGCGGGAGAGTAACGTGGTTGTGGTCTGGAAGCTGGATTGGCTGTCCCGGTCCTTGCTCGCCGTGCTTATGAGGCACCTCAAGAAAGCCAGAGCGGGGTTCGGTAGTCTGGGGCCGAATGTGAAGCGCAGCTTGTGCGAGACTCGGCGCAGGCGCCGGCGTCTGATATTGGTCATGAACGCCGCCTCGATGCATCTCTGAATGAATCTTGAAGCCCTCACCGCTCTCGCCGGCATTGCGATCTCGATGACTTGGACCCCGGGGCCAAACAACGCAATGCTCAGCGCTTCCGGAGCCAACTATGGCTGGCGCCGGAGCGTGCCTCACGTATTGGGAGTCGCCATCGGATTTCCGATGATGTTGCTCCTGGTCGCGCTGGGCCTCGAACGCACTCTCAAGGAATTCCCGATCATCATGGAAGTCCTGAGCTGGGTCGGTTTGGCCATGATCATCTGGTTCGCGTACCGCATCGCGACAGCAAGCTCGGCACGCGAGAGCGCCCGGGGCCGCCCGCTCACCTTCTTTGAAGCCGTCGCGTTCCAGTGGGTCAATCCGAAGGCATGGACCCTGGCGATCTACCTTACGGCGAGCTACGCAATTGGCGATGCCGCTCTCACAAACATCCTGGTGGCCGCCGGGATGTTCGTCGTCTCGGGATTTGCCTCCTCACTTACATGGGCCGTGTTCGGATCTGGAATCGGCACTGTCCTCAACCGCGATTGGCACCTGCGCGCGTTCAACGCCTTGATGGCACTCCTGCTGATGTCGAGCGCGATCTGGCTGATGCTGGGCTAGTGAGAGTGACACTAGCTCCGACACCTGCGTTCGGCCTCTTCGGTGGAGTCCAAGCGACACGTACATTGGGCCGGCCGTCGCGGCGCGATTTGAGGCTCTGTCCCAGCTCCTGGCTATCGGCGTGCTGCTGCTTCAAGCAATGTTTGTCGATCTGGGAAAGCCGACCTCCGCCTGAGTCGATTGGGAACGGATAGCAGGGAGGAGCGATCAGCTCGCACGGACCTCTCGAGACCGAATTGCAATGACGAGAATCGACCCGGCAGAGTCGACTTGGCTCGGTCGATCGCTCACCGAAAGCAATCGCCAACAAGTGCCAAGATGACGATTCTGCCCGAGCGGCAACACATGTGTGTTGGCCTCACCCTCCTGACCGCCTTCACCAACCTCAGTCCTGAGGTCCGAGCCCAACAACGAGCTGCGGGATCGCAGCACGACTGGAGCCGTGTTCATGAACTGTAGCCAGGCTGGCAAGTTGCCGTGAGGCCTCTCAAGGGGACCGGCCAACAGATGGTCGCAGATTACGTATCGAGCAGTGTCTCGGAGCTCGTTGTTCGGACGAGCGACGGTCAAATCGTCACCTCCTCGAAGGAACGCATTCAACAAGTCACGAGGCGAAGACAGATGCGCAAGGCTGTTGTGGCCGGCGCAGCTGTCGGGTCCACAACCTTGGCGTCGATCACTCTTGTTGTACCCGACTATTCACAGCCCGCCGCTGCTTTGGTGTTCGGGGGCATGCGCCGACCTGGGCGCCCCGGTCGGACTCGCAGTCCGCATCCTGGGGCGAGGCTTGAGCGTCTACAAGGCACCCATGGCTCTTCGGGGGAAATCGCAGGACGCTCTGACTGCCGGTCGGGGCTCCTGTCGGCGTTCGAGCAGACACCACGTCATCGGACCCGCAATACGAATCAGGGCATTCCAGAACCACTGCTTCTTCGGGACAGAACGGAAGAACAACAATTCGGAAGTCGCACGCCGTCGAGGTGTATGGATCTGCCAGTGCTTGATCACGGGCTCATACCGGGCCATAGCCAACTCTATCGACGGTTTCAGCCGGGCGCACCGCCCTCAAGCTCTTCAGCCGCCGTCGCCAGCGTCGGTATCAGGATCCTCGGCGGCAGTGTCCGGACACGCCGCCTCGAGTGATCCATCCGGAGAAAGATCCGCTGACGCCTGAATTGTGATCCTGGCAGCCGGATTCCTCCAATCGTAGATTTCGGGCGGAAAGCCTCCGCATCCGTGAATCCCGCTGTGAACATGTACCGCGCCTTCCGCCGACCCCGCCGAGCAGGATCCGAAACGGGTTGGAGTCGGGCACGGTGCGGGAATTTGGGAGCACAGTTCCGTGTTCGATTCCGACCCCGCGTCCCAGCCGACGAGAAGATACGTGTTCGTGCCGGAGCACGGCACTTCGGCACTCAGGAGCGAAACGAATCCATCATTCGTCATTTCGATCATCGAAGCGGACGAGATCAGCCGATGGTCGGCATCGAACTTCACGTTCACCGTGGCGGTCTTGGTCGGACGGACGAACGAGTTCAGCGTCGTCACATCCAGCACTTCGGATTCTGCATTGAACTTGTTGGTCAGGCCACTCGTAACGCCTTGCTCCGCAAGGGAGGCAAGTTCTGTGCTGGCGGACCGTCCGGGAACGAACAACGGAGGCGCCTCAGCGCTGTGGGTGATGAACACCGCGGGCGTGAGAATCTGCCCCTTCATCAGATTGGTTACCGTGATCGTCGCAACAGCAGGCTCCACTTCCTCCTCGTCCTGCATTTCCTGCGCTGCCAAGTGATTCGCCGCGCCCGCCCAGTAGAGGGTCACGAATACAGCCAGAATCGCAAATTGCTTCACAGGCTCAGCCTATCACCCAGCAAGCCAAGTCCCAAGTTTTCCGGTGAGTCGCATGGGCCTAGGTACCTGTGAACACAGCAATCCGCTCGTGCAGAGGAGATGCCGACACAATCGACGAACACCTCTTGAATACCACTTGTGCCGTCAACTCCGTCACTTGCTTCGCGGCATCGTCCCCGACAGTTCAGTTCCCGGATACCGCCTGGGTCCGGCCGCCCGGTAGTTCTCAAGGGATTCTGCAGGTCGCTGGCGATGTGATACAGATGACGATTGATGTACCTGCCTTGCAGGCAATCCGTGGACCGAGGCGCGGTACGGAATTCAAGCGGTCATTGCGCCCCGGCCAGTGCTCTGCTATCGTGCCATTGCCACTTAGGAAATAGATGCGAACCGTAGATCGGACGCTGCGGGACCATGCTCGCCTGACAGCCATGGTCGCCGCCGGTGCGTTTGTTTGTGGACTGCAGGCGCAGCAGTCCGCGCCATCCACTGCCCAGCACCGGCTGCTCGTCGACCAGTACTGTACGTCCTGCCACAACGAGAACCTCAGGACTGCCAATCTCGCGCTTGATCTAGTGGGCGCCAAGCCGGTCGAGGAAAACACCTCGATCTGGGAACAAGTGGTACGCAAGCTTCGCAGCCGCCAAATGCCACCCTTGGGATCTCGGCGGCCCGATGATCGTACCTACGAGGCAGCACTGTCCGCGCTGGAGTCGTTGCTAGACAGCGCTGCCGCAGCCAACCCGAACCCCGGACGCACCGACACCTTCCGAAGGCTAACCCGTACGGAGTATCAGCATGCCATCCGAGACCTGCTCGCTGTCGACCTGAACCTCTCGTCGGTGCTGCCGCGAGACGAGTCCAGTTCGGGTTTTGACAACATCACGGTCGGCGACCTCTCTCCGACACTGCTCGAAGCGTACGTGTCAGCGGCGGACAAGATCTCGCGCGTGGCGATCGGGCGGCCAGTCCAGTCTCTCGCTGTCGAGACGATCAAGAAAAAGCCGGACCTCACGCAGGAATGGCACGTCGACGGACTCCCGGTGGGCACTCGCGGCGGAACAGCCTTCCCTCACATGTTTCCGCTGGATGCGGACTACGAGATCGTGATACGCCTGACACGAGACCGGGACGAACAGGTCGAGGGCCTACGAGAACCCCACCAGGTGGAACTGCTCCTGGACGGCAAACGGCTCCGCCTGTTCGAGGTCGTGCCGCCGCGACACATCGGGGATCATTCCGCTGTCGACAAGCACCTCCGGGCACGGGTCCCGATCTCGGCTGGGCCGCACAACATTGGAGTGACGTTCCTCAAGAGGCCCTGGGCGGTGCTCGAAACGGATCGGCAACCGTACCAGGCCCACTTCAACGCATACCGGCATCCCCGGGTGCAACCGGCAGTCTACGAAGTCGCCGTTATTGGACCCTACAACCCAACGGGCCCCGGCAGCACACCCAGCCGGGACCGCATTTTCGTTTGTCGGCCCGAAGGCAATCGAGACGAGGAGGGTTGCGCCAAGCGCATCCTGACGACACTCATGCGCCGGGCATACCGCCGGGAGGTCACGGAGAGCGACTTCGAGAGCCCCCTGGACTTCTATCGCCGGGGGCGCTCCGAGGATGGCTTTGAAGCTGGGATCGAGATGGCCCTCTCATCGATCCTGGTCAGTCCGGAGTTCCTGTTTCGCGTGGAAAGAGACCCCCCCGGGGTCGCGCCCAACACGGCATATCCGATCAGCGATGTGGAACTTGCATCGAGGCTGTCCTTCTTTCTCTGGAGCAGCATTCCCGATGATGAGCTTCTCGACGCTGCGATCCGGGGGGAATTGAGGCGTCCAGGGGTTCTGGAGCAGCAGGTGCAGCGCATGCTGGCCGACCGGCGCTCGGTCGCGTTGGTGTCGAACTTCGCGGCCCAGTGGCTGCACCTGCGCAATCTCGAGTCCGCCACTCCCAACATGCGGCTGTTCCCGAGCTTCGACGACAACCTGCGCCAGGCGATGCGACGCGAGACGGAATTGCTTCTCGAAAGCGTCATCAAGGAGGACCGGAGCGTCCTTGACCTGCTGGCCTCCGACTACACGTTCCTGAACGAACGGCTCGCCAAGCACTACGGGATACCGCATGTCTACGGCAGCTGGTTCCGGAAAGTCCAGCTTGACGACAACAGCAGACGTGGCGGACTGCTTCGCCACGGAAGCATCCTGACGGTAACCTCCTACAACACACGGACCTCGCCGGTCATTCGCGGGCACTGGGTGCTGGAGAACCTGCTGGCCGTGCCACCACCGCCGGCGCCACCCGACGTTCCGACTCTGGAGGAGAAGACGATCGATGGCAGTCTTTCGGTTCGAGACCGGCTCGTGGAGCATCGCGCCAACCCGGCCTGCGCGGGCTGTCACAGCCTGATGGATCCACTGGGTTTCGCGCTCGAGAACTATGACGCCGTTGGGCGCTGGCGAGACTCCGAAGGCGGACTGCGGATCGACGCAATGGGCAATTTTCCGGGCGGTGCGCACTTTAACGGGGTGTCAGGCCTTGAGAAAGCCCTTCTGGACCGCCCTGAATTGTTTCTGGGTGCCCTAGTCGAGAAGCTATTGGTTTATTCTCTAGGCAGAGTTGTTGAGTATCACGACGCTCCAGCGGTTCGAAAGATCGTGCGAGACTCACGCTCCGAAGGCTTTCGCTTCTCGTCCCTCGTTCTTGGGATCGCGAGAAGCGAGCCGTTTCAAATGAGGAGATCACCATGACCATCACCAAGAAGGCTTTGCCGCGGCGGACGCTACTCCGCGGGATGGGCGCTACCGTGGCTCTTCCCCTGCTGGACGCGATGGTCCCGGCGATGACCGCAACAGCCTCGACGCCGGCGAGCCCCGTCCGCCGACTGGGCTATATCTTCGTCCCGATGGGATCCGACATTACCCGCTGGACCCCTCCAGGCAATGATTCGCTGACAGATCTCTCACCCATCCTGCAGCCCCTCGCGCCGCACAAGGACCACCTCACGGTCGTGACGAACATGGAGTTGCGAAATGCCTACCCGGGCACCCATGCAACCTCCAACTCTGCCTACCTGAGCTGCGCGAAGGCCAAGTTGACCGAGAGCTCCGACTATTACCTCGGCACGACCGTCGATCAGATCGCAGCCAAGGAAATCGGTCAAGGCACGCAGCTCCCCTCCCTCGAGCTGGGAATGGAAATCCTGGAGGTTGTGGGGCAATGCGATGATGGCTTCGCCTGCGTATACCAGAACAATCTCTCCTGGTCCTCGCCCACCACTCCGCTTCCTTACGAGGCGCACCCTCGGAAAGTCTTCGAACGGTTGTTCGGCGAGGGCAGCCCGGAGGAACGCAGCAAGACACTCAAGAAGAAGGCCAGCATGCTGGACCGGGTGAAGAGCGACATCTCGCGCCTCCAGCGGGAACTGGGCTCGGGTGACCGGGCGAAGATCGATCAGTACCTCAGTAGCGTGCGGGAAGTGGAGCGTCGCATCCAGATCGCCGAATCGGGAGCATCCGAGGAGAATACGACCCCGGACATGGAGCGGCCGGTCGGTGTCCCGGCTGCCTATGCGGACCATGTCAGGCTGATGTTTGACCTGCAGGTCCTGGCGCTCCAGGCCGACATCACGAGGGTGATTACCTTCCAGCTGGCAAGGGAGGGTAGCACCAGAAGCTACAACGAGATCGGAGTGTCCGAACCGCACCATCCATTGACCCATCACGGAAACGATCCGCGCAAGATCGCCAAGGTGGCGAAGATCAACGAGTATCACGTGTCGCTCTTCGGATATCTGATCGAGAAGCTCAAGACCACCCCGGAGGGGGACGGATCCCTACTCGACCACTCCCTGTACCTGTACGGGAGCGGCATGGGAGACCCGAATCTGCACGACCATATCAACCTTCCGATCATGGTCGCTGGAGGCGGTGCCGGGCGGATGAAAGGCGGCCGCCACATCCATTACACGGATCGAACACCGCTTGCAAACCTCCACTTGACCTTGCTGGAAAAGGCCGGCGTGCATATGGATTCATTCGCCGACAGCAAGGGGAAGGTCGAGGAGTTGCTGTCGATCTGATCCGCTTCAACCTGGGGAGATACGCCATGGCGCCTTACGTCTCAGGGGGCCGAGAAGGCCTGGGAGCCGCGCGCGCGCGGGAGCGATCGCATCGGCTCCAACAGTCCGCTTCGTCGCGACTTCGGACCGTGAGTCGCTGCTCGCGCCTTTGCGGCCTTGCTGTCGCGCTCCTGCTAGTGGCCAGTCCGGCTGCCGCAGCCGACTCGTCGCTGGCGGATGCAGCCCAGGCTCGGGACTGGGAGCGGGTCCACGCCCTGATCGAGGGGTCGGCCGAAGTCAATGCCCCCCAAGTTGACGGCATGACCGCCCTGCATTGGGCAAGCCTGTACGACGACCTTGAAGTGGCGAAGCTCTTGGTCGCAACCGGCGCGAACGCGAATGCCGCCAACCGGTACGGCGTGACGCCGCTCTCTCTGGCCTGCACCAACGGAAACGGTGCGCTCGTGGAACTCTTGCTCGATGCCGGTGCGGACCCCAATGCCAGCCTCCCTGGAGGAGAGACTGCGTTGATGACTGCCGCCAGAACGGGACGGATCGGGCCGGTCAAAGCGCTCTTGGCCCGCGGAGCCGACGTCCACGGGAAAGTTCATGGAATGGGACGGCGGGAAGGCGCGGGAGCCAATGCCTTCAACCACCGCATCAACGACCCGGGAATCTTTGACTTCGAGACGAAACCGGAACAGACAGCGCTGATCTGGGCGGCGGCGGAAGGACATGCCGAGGTCGTCGCGGAACTGATCAAGGCGGGTGCCGACTCTCAGGCCCCCCTGCCCTCGGGTTTCACGCCGCTGCTGTTCGCCGTACGGAACGGCCACCTGGAGGTCGTGAAGACCCTCATGCAAGCGGGCGCGGATATCAATCAACGCATCGAGCCTGACCCAGACTGGCGCCACATGGGTTACCGGGCGCGACTGCGGCCCGGTGCGACCGCCCTGCACGTGGCTGTCGAGAACGGTCATTTCGAACTGGGGGCCTATCTGCTGGAAGCCGGATTGGATCCCAACGCTGCCGACCCGGTCGGCTATACCGCACTGCACGCGATGACCAATGCGCGCAGAATCGCGCCTGGCGATGCCGACCCGCCTCCCGAGCCTACCGGTAACATGACAAGCTTGGAGTTTGTTCGCAAGCTGGCCGATCACGGCGCGAACCTGGACGCGAGAATGACCGGACCCGGCCTGATCAATCTGGGTGCCGCCGTGCTCGGCCCGACCGCGTTCCTGGCGGCGGCCCAGACCACGGACCTCGCATTCATGAAGACACTGGTTGATCTGGGCGCCGACCCGCTGCTGACGGACGGAATCAATCGCACGGCGCTGATGCTGGTGGGAGCAAGGACTGGATCTGAAGCGGAAGTGCTGCACGCGATCGACTTGTTGCTGGATCTCGGCGTTGCCATCGATGCCGTCGACAAGAACGGTGAGACTGCGATGCACGCGGCAGCCTACAGGGATCGATCCGAGCCGATCAAGCTCCTAGCCGCGAGAGGCGCAAGTATCGATGTCTGGAATCGCAAGAACCGGCAAGGCTCCACGCCATTGGCCATTGCCGCAGGCTACCGTGGGCCGCGAAGCTTCCGGCCCCAACCCCTAGCCGAAGCGGCGATTCGTGAAGTGATGGTCGCCGCCGGTGTGCCCGTGCCGGAAGTCGTTGCCGCCCCTGCCACGGGGCCCATACGGGCATATTAGCCGTTCCGGGGACTGATGTCGGGAACCCGCTCGCGGGCGATGACTCGAATGCCGGATTCATGCTGAATTCGGCACCACAGCGCTGAGCATGATGCAGCGGTGGATTGGCACTGAAGGCGGGCTCGTAGTCTCGACCTGGATGCGCGGCCGCTCGCGGCCGTGGCGTGGTGCCCGGAATGCAGTTTCCTCATCTCGAAGCGGCAAACGGAACGACGGGAGGGTTCGTCATGAAGGTGTCCCAGAAAGGGTTGCCTCGCTGGGCAGGATGCAACATGACATCGAGCCAGCGGAAGTCTTGGAACCCTGCCCTTTGGAAGGCATCCCGATAGGTGTCCGGGCTGAGAAAAAAGTTCTTGAACTGGAATTCTTGCCCGTCGCTGTTCGTGATCGTGTACCGGATCGCATCGCCCTCCTTCGGGTTGGGCACGCGGCTCTTCTGGATCCCGTATTGCCTCCACGACACCGTTCCCTGCCGAGGACTCAGGATGTTGTCGTTAAATCCCACGAACCGCCCGGCCGGCCGCAACGCGTCATGACAGACCTGACAAAACCGCTGGAGTTGCTGTCCGGTCCTGGCGTAGTTCAACAGGTACATCGCCACGACAATGTCCACCGTTTCCCGTGTGACGAAGTCTGAGACATCCTGATGCACGTACTTGCAGCCCAGAGGATGCTGCCTCTCGACTTCTTCCGCAAGGCAAATCATCTCCGACGAGACGTCGATGCCCGTAACGTTTGAGGCCCCGGCCTGCTTGAGCAGACGCGTATAGGAGCCATCCCCGCAGGCCATGTCCAGAATCGATTTCCCGCGGATGTCTCCGAGAAGCTCGAAAAGCGTGTATCTCTCGATGCAGTCGCGAAACGGCAAACGCTTGGAATCCCGATACTGCTCTGCAATCGCGTCGTATTCTTCCATGCGAGACAAGCATGGTATCAGCGGAGGCACTCCGACCCGAGCCAACACAAGGCTTCGCAGGTGTGTGAAGGCGTGGGATTCCGGACCATTTTCCGCAAGCTGTCAATGTCCAATGAAAACGCACGACAAGACTGCCCACACCTGGGGAGACTGGTTGCGTGCCATGGCGGGGCAAGCCTTCAATATCGACCAATTCTGGAGATGCCCGCTCGGCGCAAGGGAGCACCGCAAAACAGCACATTTGAGCCAGATTTCAAGAGACTTGCCGCACATTCCTGACCGCTCGCCCGGGCACCTGCCGAGGCGGTTGTAGGGTAGCGCCATTCCCTCGACCAAGCGATCGGGTCCTAGAAGTCCGCAGCTCCCGGACCGGCTACGGATCTCGTAATCGCGTCGACTCCGACCCCATGGCCCGTATGGACCGCGTCGTCGCCAGCAGTCTCTTCTCCTGCAGGCGCAGCAAACTGTCTCGGGAGTCCGGGCTGCCGGCCGGCACGGGCAGCATCACGCGCAAGAGCCCGAATGGCGCGAGGACCCTCGCTCTCCGGCCAAGAACGTTCATGGCATCAACTTCCTCGGTGCGAAGGCCCTGGTCGGGATGGAAAGAATAGACCAGCACGATACCGCCACCTCGTCCTGCAATCGAGCGGCGTACAACTGCACGACCAATCCCCCGAATGAATGTCCGACGAGAACGAAGGGCGGTTCGATCTCGGCATTTCGAAGCAGAAGCCTCAACTCCTGGACGATGCTCCCGGTCGTGCGGAATCCCGCAGCGGTTTCGCTCCATCCATACCCTGCTCTGTCATACGCGCATACTCTCGTGAAGTTCGCGACACCGGAATAGTGGACGCCCACGAGAGAGAAATCCCCGGGAGGCCAGCCTCGAGAATGACAGCGGGACTGCCTTCGCCCTCGCACAGAAGGTGAACTTCGCGCCCGTCAACGTCGACCAATCAGCCGCGTGCGTCGATGTGGCCCAAGGCGAGGCTGGAAAGCGCCCACAGCTACAATGCCGCCGTCGCAACTGCCAGAACGAACGCCCCGCCACACCAGAGACAAGTGCGGGCGAGAAATCTTCTCACCAGACGATTCTGACACCGCCTCCGCCTGAGTTGATTCCGCACCGGAGTACGGCCAGAGGCCGAGACCCAGCACGGGCCAGCGTGAATTAGCTCATCTCGCGGCCAGAACACGGAGAGCACTGGGTGCCCGACTGCACCCGGCGTCTGTGTCAGAAGCACGTGCGCGACGCAACCTCGCGGCTGCGTGCTGCTAGCATCTTCGGTATGCAACTCGGCAGGGCGTTCGGTGCAGGACTGCAGGCGATCCGCCAGTCGATTCCGCGGTTCATTTCGCTAGCCAAGGAACTGGCGCACGAGGTGGTGGGTTTCATGTTCTTCGCTTTCGCGGCGGTGTTCATTTTTGGTCCCTTCGGCTTCATCCAGAACTTTGAGCCGGATGGCGGATGGAGTGCAAGGCTTGTTATTTCGGGCATCGGGGCGCTGATGTTCGTTTGGTTCGGCGTCGACTCGTTCCGCCGGGCCAAGCGGCTCGCACGCAAGCGCTAGGATCTTCCGCTCCACAGGACAATGAAGCCGCTCTACGAAAAAGACTCTCCCGTGCCGGCGCGAGAACCGGGCCTCCCGGGCGAGTACCCGTACACCCGCGGGATCCATCCGGGAATGTACCGAGACCGCCTCTGGACGATGCGCCAATATGCGGGCTACGGAAACGCCCGCCAGTCGAACGAACGCTACAGGTACCTCATCGAGCGCGGCACAACCGGCCTCTCTGTCGCTTTCGACCTGCCGACGCAGATGGGATACGACTCGGACCACAAACTCGCGCTCGGTGAAGTCGGGCGCGCCGGGGTTGCGATTTCCTGCCTCTCCGACATGGAATCACTCTTCGACGGCATCCGGCTGGACCAGGTGTCGACGTCGATGACGATCAATTCGACGGCCGCCATCCTGCTCGCAATGTACGTCGCCACCGGGGACCGCCACGGGGTTCCGGCAGACGCGCTGCGCGGCACGGTCCAGAACGACATCCTGAAGGAGTATATCGCCCGTGGCACCTATATTTATCCGCCTCAAGCCTCTATGCGAATCGTCACGGACATCCTCTCGTGGACGGCTCGCGAGACGCCTCGGTGGAACCCAATCTCGATCAGCGGGTACCACATGCGCGAAGCCGGGGCAAGCGCCGTGCAGGAACTGGCATTCACGCTCGGTAATGCCATCGCGTACATCGAAGCCGCTCTCCGGGCAGGCGTGGCCGTGGACGATTTCGCGCCGCGACTATCGTTTTTCTTCAGTTCCGACCGCAACTTCCTGGAAGAGATCGCCAAGTTCCGAGCTGCCCGCCGAATGTACGCGAGGCTGATGAAGGAGCGGTTCGGCGCGCTGGACCCGCGTTCGCAGAAACTCCGTTTCCACACCCAGACTGCGGGCTCGAGCCTCACAGCGCAGCAGCCGCGCGTCAACGTGATCCGGACGACCTTCCAAGCCCTCGCCGCGGTTCTCGGCGGTACGCAGTCTCTGCATACTAACTCGCTGGATGAAGCCCTCGCGCTGCCTGGCGAGGAAGCCGCCACGCTCGCGCTGCGCACCCAGCAGGCGATTGCGCTTGAATCGGGCGTTGCCAACACTGTGGACCCGCTGGGAGGGTCGTTCTGCATCGAGGGACTCACGGCCGAACTGGAAGAGGAAGCACTCGCTTATCTCGCAAGAATCGACGAAATGGGCGGGATGGTGACGGCAATCGAGCAAGGCTTCGTTCAGCGAGAGATCCAGAACACCGCGTATGATTTCCAGCGGCGCGTCGAGCGCGGCGAGCAAACCATTGTCGGCGTGAACAAGTACCGCTCGGACGAGCCGGACTCAGTGCCAATCCTCCGGATCGACCCCTCCGAAGAATCCGAACGCGCGGAGACGCTCAAGAACTTCCGGAGTGCCCGGGAACGCGCGGCAGTGGACGCGGCACTGGGGCGCCTGCAGTCAGTCGCGGAGAGCGAGAGCAATCTCCTGCCAGCGATTCGAGAGGCCGTCGAAGCGCCCGCGACGCTGGGAGAGATTTCGGATGCCTTGCGCGATGTGTTCGGAGTCTACGAGTAAATCGCGCGGAATGCGCTACACCCGGTGAAAGGCCTTGAGGATGTCCTGGGTCCCGTACTTGAGCGCGATCGGCCTGCCGTGAGGGCACGACATCGGGCATTCGGATCGCGCTAACTCATCCAGCAGCCAGCGCATCTTTTCCGTGGTCAGCGGCATGTTGATCTTGATCGCCGCATGGCAGGCGATTGTCGCCGCCATGCGCTTGCGCAACTCGCCCAACCCGGGTCCGTCCGATCGGTCCCGTGACTCATCCAGCATGTCGTTCAGAAGCGACTCGACCTGGGAGGGGGAAAGCTCGGCAGGCACCGCCTTGACAGCCACAGCGCGACCTCCGAATGGCTCGATTTCGAAGCCGTTCCCGCGGAACTCCTCCGCGACCTCTTCGTACAGCACCATCTGCCCGGGAGTGAGAGTCATCACGATGGGTTCCAGCAGGCTCTGCGCGAGGGCTCGATCGTGCAAGCGGTCGGCAAGCACTTTCTCGAACAGGATCCGCTCGTGCGCAACATGCTGGTCAATGATCCACAGGCCGTCTTCTCCCGCGGCGACGATGAAGCTATCGTGAATCTGTCCAAGTAGCTTCAAGCCGCTCAGATTGACGAGACTCGTGGGCCTGCGATCGTCCAACGGGGCGTGGACGTGATCGCTATGGCCGTTGGCCGCAGGCGCCGGCGATGTCCCCTCGATCGCGGCCGTCGGTTCATTCGGCAAGCTTCGCAATGAATCCGGGGAAACGCCTCCTGTCTCCCCCGCGCCGGTGGTGAAAGGCGCTCGCTGAGCGAAGGGCAGGTCCGGCTGCCCGCTGTAGCCGGACAACGAAAAGGGCCGCTTCGGAGCGGGCGGGGCGCCGCCCGTCCGAACTGGCTCGGACGGCACATCCTGGGCTGCGATACCGGGAACAGGCAGCCCGGATGCAGGCTTTGACGCAATGAGTTGCCCCCGGATTGAATCCTTCACCAGGTCGAACACTTCGGAAGGCGACCGAAAACGGACTTCCGTCTTGGCCGGATGCACGTTGACATCGACGGCGGCGGGCGGGATTTCGAGGAACAAGAGTGCGAAGGGAAAAACACCTTTCGGCATCAAGTGCTCGTAGCCGGCGAGAATCGCTCGCTGAATCAGGCTGTCCCGCACCAACCGTTGGTTCACGAAGATGTAGACAGAATTGCGATTGCGGCGCTGGTCCTGTGGCTCGGAAACGAATCCACTGATGCGCATTGCGGCAGTCTCCGGTTCATTCCCGTACCTGGCAGCCGCCAGGGGCAACTGCCTCTCGACGGGATCGAGTTCGACCAAGCGATCGAGCACGTCTCCACCAAACACTTGGTACACCCGTTCCCTGCGTGATGCAACCGGTGTCACCGCGAGGAGGACGCCGGACTCGTTCCGCAAATCGATCGACTTGTCCAGGTTGGCCAAGCTGTAGTGAGTCGCGATCCGGACGACATGAGCAAGCTCCGTTTTCTCGGTACGCAGGAACTTGCGTCGAGCAGGAAGGTTGTAGAACAAGTTCCGCACAGAGACGACCGTGCCGGCCGCTAGAGCCTCGTCGCGCACATCACGCAAGCGCCCGCCGTGAATCTCTACAGCGGTTCCGGCTTCCTCATCCGCCGCGCGCGTCCGCAGCAAGACTCTTGAGACGCTGGCAATCGAGGGCAGGGCCTCGCCACGGAATCCGAGGGTGGCAATGGAAAGCAAGTCGTCGGCCTTGCGCAACTTGCTTGTGGCGTGCCGTTCGAAGGCCAGCATGGCATCGTCGCGACTCATGCCGGAGCCGTTGTCTCGTACCTCGATCAAGCTGCGGCCGCCGCCTCTCAACTCGATTCGCAAGCGCGACGCCCCTGCGTCAAGCGCATTCTCAATCAACTCCTTGCAAACGGACGCCGGACGCTCCACTACCTCGCCCGCAGCGATTTGGTTGGCGACCCTATCGGAAAGTACTTGGATGCGGCCCACTACGCGCCTTGCTATTCCTAGTCTCAGAGTAGCGCGTTACCGGAACCCGACGGAATCCGGATGGTCCTCCCGCGAGTTGAGTCAGCGGTCCCTGGGGACTGTCCTGGAAGAGGTACGGGGAACCGACCAAGGGGACTTGGCTTTCCCCTCTGAGCCGCGGAGGCATCGAGTTCCCTTCGGTGCTCCGGGCCTGCACGCAACGATGGGCCGTCCCAGCGACGCATTCGCGTACAACCATCCCGATGCCATCGAGTCGTGCCACCTGCACAACCCACCTGCACGCTGGACAGCCGGGCGGGCACGAGGTCAATAGCCATTCCAGGCTCAAGTGTCCGGTTCCGGACGCGGTGGCGCGTCCGGCCGCGGGTATACTCGTTTCGATGCGACACGTGCGCTGCTCTGCACTGACACGTCGGTCGCTCGTATTGCTTGCCGTGCCAGCATGTGCCGCTCGAGCCCAGCGGATCCCGGACGTGCGGGCGCTGACGTTCGACGTATTCGGAACCGTCGTGGACTGGAGGTCAAGCCTGATTCGCGAAGGCGAGGCTCTCGGGCGTTCCAAGGGACTTCAAGTGGACTGGGCTGCATTCGCCGACAGTTGGAGGGACGGCTACGGACCAGCGATGCGTCGTGTGCGAACGGGGGACTTGCCTTGGAAGACGATCGACGAGCTTCACCGCATGATTCTGGACGAACTCATCGAGCGATTTGCCATCGAGGGCTTGAGCGAACGCGAGAAGGACAACTTCAACCGGGCATGGCACCGGCTGACCCCGTGGCCGGACGCGGTTGAAGGACTCTCCCGGCTCAGGAGCAAGTACGTTGTAGCTTCGCTTTCGAACGGCAATGTCTCCTTGCTCAAGAACATGGGCGAGCACGCCGGACTGCCGTGGGACGTCGTGCTCTCCGCCGAACTCGCGGGGCGGTACAAACCTGACCGCGAAGTGTACTTGAAAGCCGCGGAGCTGCTTGACCTGGTACCGCGGACGGTGATGATGGTAGCCGCTCACAAGGGCGACCTGAGGGCCGCGGCCGCGGCCGGCTTCCGAACGGCGTTCGTGCCGCGACCACTGGAACGGCCCAACCGTCGTATCGATCTCTCGTACGACCGAGCTTTCGACGTGAATGCCAGGGACTTCCTCGAGCTTGCCGACCTGCTCGGGGTCCCTGCCGTTTGACGTCCCGCACCGCCAGCAGTCTCTCCGAGCCGCCGCTCCAGCGCTGCCTTCCCAAGCCGCTCCCGCGATCGGAAACTCCCGGGAATGCCCCGCTGGAACAATCCCCGGCGCCGCGATTCCAAGTAACCTAGGCCGGCGGAAATCGGCCAACACTAGGAGGGATCGCTAGTGTTCGAGCAATCCAGCCTTGAGGAGGCGACAGTAGCCCGGGGCTGGAGTTTCGCAGGCTCCCTGGTGCTCCAGGTCATAGGGCTCGTCGGCTTGATCCTGCTGCCACTTCTCAACACGTACGAAATCGATCCTACCGTGTGGGCTCGAAGATCCTTCGGCCTGGCTGTTCCTCCCCCGCCAGCTCCGCCTCCACCCCGCGTCCGCCCGGCGCCGAAGCCCGTGAGAGTGCGCTACACAGCAGACTTCCGCGCCCCGTCGGCGATTCCCGAGAACGTTGCAGTCCTGTTCGACTCCGGCGAGCTGGCATCTCCGATCGCGGGTATGGCTGCAGCACAGGGACCTCCGGGTGGATTGGGCATTCCGGGAAGCGCGGGGGTCATCGGGATGTTCCCGACCGACGGCAGGACGCTCCCGCTACCTCCGCCGATCCGTGTTGGCGGACAGATCCAGAACGCCCGGATCCTGAGCAAGGTCCAGCCTGAGTATCCGGAAGAAGCTCTCGCGGCCTACGTGACGGGCACCGTCAAGCTCGAGGCCGTGATCGCCGTGGACGGCTCGGTCCGAGACGTGAAGTTGATTTCGGGCCACCCGATGCTAACGGCGGCAGCGATCGAAGCCGTCTCCCAGTGGCGGTACCGCCCGACGAAACTGAACGGTCAGGAGGTCGAGGTGATCACGCTCATCGATGTCAACTTCAACCTGACCTTGATCGACGAGAAGGAGATGAAGCAACAGCAACGCCGGGGGGCCAGGCAAAGGCGAAACGCCCGGTAGTACGGGCGGAGCTGGCGATCGCGACAAGCACGAAATCGGCCTGCCGGACAGAGGCCCCGTTAGGCCATGATTTCGCGAATAAGGTTGCCGTGCACGTCGGTCAAGCGCATGTCGCGACCGTTGTGATGGTAGGTCAGCTTCTCGTGATCCAGACCCATCAGGTACATCAGGGTGGCATGCAGGTCATAAACCGACTTGCGATTCTCAACCGCCTTGTACCCGAAATGGTCGGTTGCTCCAACGACCGTACCGCCCTTGATGCCGCCGCCGGCCAGCCATACCGTGAAGCCGTAGGGGTTGTGATCACGGCCGTCCAACCGCTGACTGATCGGCATCCGGCCGAATTCACCGTGCCACACAATCAGTGTCGAGTCGAATAGCCCGCGCTGCTTCAGATCCGCGATCAGGCCCGCGACCGGCCCGTCGGTCTCGCCAGCGTGCATCGTGTGGAAGTGCTTCAACGACCAATGCTGGTCCCACGTCGGCTCGTGATTTCCCCCGCCGGAATAGAGCTGTACTACCCGCACTCCACGCTCGACCAGACGCCGGGCCATGAGTGCTTGCCGCCCGAAGTAGCGGGTGCGATCGTCATCTAGGCCGTACATCTGGCGGGTCGCATCGGTCTCTTTCGAAATATCGATCGCCTCGGTCGCATGGACCTGCATGTTGTAGGCCAGTTCGTAGGACTCGATGCGGGCCGAGAGCTCGTTGTCCTCGGGGTTCCGCGCGAGATGCTCGCGGTTCAGATCCCGTAGCAGGTCAAGCCACTTCCGCTGGCGCTCGCGGGTCACTTCCTTCGGCGGGCGTAGATCCACGATCGGATCGCCAGTGGACCGGAACTGGGTTCCCTGGAAGGCCGCCGGCATGAAGCCGGCACCCCAGTTGGGCTGCCCGTTGATTGGTCCGCCGCGATGGTCGGTGAACACGATGTAGCCCGGCAGATTCTGATTCTCCGAACCCAGGCCGTACGTGAGCCAGCTTCCGACGCTAGGATGACCCGCCAGCACCGTGCCCGTGTTCATCTGGTACAAGGCGGGGCCGTGGTCATTGGACGAGGTGTACATTGACCGGATCACCGCCAGGTCGTCAACATGCTCGGCGACCCGGGGGAACAACTCGGACACCTCGATTCCGCTTTGCCCGTGTTTCTTGAACCTCCACGGCGAGGGCATGAGCCCTCCCGGATTGCCCTGCGAGACGACGACCTCGCCGACGCCTGACATGGCTTCGCCGGCATGCTTTTCCAGTTCCGGCTTCGGATCGAATGTGTCAATGTGGCTGGGCCCGCCGTAACAGAAAATCGAAATGATGCTCTTCGCCTTGGGCGCGAAATGCGGGACGGGAGCAAGGCCTCCCTGAGTGGCCCCCAGCGCTCGGTCCCCCGCCAGTACCGCGGCAAGACCCACATTGGCGAGGCCCCCTCCCAGGACTTGCATCAGGTCCCTGCGGTTCATCGCGACTATCGGTGACATCGATGATTCCTACTGGAAGTAGCTTACCGCAACATCCCCGCAGAGTTGAACTCGTACTTCGCCAGCGACGCAGGCTTCATCTCGATGCTGTACCCGGCGGACCGCGGAGGAACGTAGCATCCGTTCCGCATGACGACGGGATCGAGGAAGTGTTCGTGGAGATGATCCACGTATTCGAGCACGCGGTTATCGAGACTGCCGGAAACGCAGATGAAGTCGATCAGCGCCAGGTGTTGCACGTACTCGCACAGGCCCACGCCACCGGCATGCGGACAGACCGGCTTGCCGAACTTGGCGGCAAGCAACAGCACGGCCAGGACTTCGTTGACACCGCCAAGACGCGTGGAATCGATCTGCACGAAGTCGATCGCCTCTGACTGCAGAAACTGCTTGAAGAGAATCCGGTTCTGGCACATCTCGCCCGTGGCGACCCCAATTCCGTAAGGCTTGAGCGCTTCCCGTATCGCTTTGTGCCCAAGGACATCATCCGGGCTAGTGGGCTCCTCGATCCAATGCGGGCGGTACGGCGCGAGCTCGCGCATCCAGGCGACAGCTTCTGCCACATCCCAGACTTGGTTGGCATCCGTCATCAGGACACCGTCATCCCCAATCTCCTCGCGAATGATGGCGCAGCGCCGCCGGTCGTCGGCGAGGTCCCGCCCGACCTTGATCTTGAAGCGGTCCCAGCCCTGCTCCAGACCCTGCCGACACAGGGCCCGGACCTTGTCGTCGGGGTAGCCCAGCCAACCCGCAGATGTCGTGTAGGCCGGATAGCCTTGTCCCGCCATGAGGGCGATCCTCGCGGCCTTGCCATCGCTCTGCCGTTCCAGTATCGTTAGCGCCTCCTCCGGTCCGAGTGCGTCCGTCAGGTATCGGAAGTCGACGAGCCGGATGAATTCCTGCGGGCTCAAGTCAGCAACGAGCCGCCAGACGGGCTTGCCCTCCCTCTTGGCCCAGAGATCCCAGACCGCGTTCACGACTGCGGCCGTCGCCAAGTGAACGGCGCCTTTGTCCGGCCCGATCCAGCGGAGCTGCGAATCGCCGGTCAGCTGTCGCCAGAAGGCACCCATATCCCCCGCGAGTTCCTCCATGGACCGGCCACAAACCAAGGGCTTGAGCGCATGGATGGCAGCGACCACGATCTCGGTTCCTCTTCCGAGCGTGAAGGCCAAGCCGTGACCACACAGCCCGGCGTCCGTTTCCAGTAAGACGTAAGCCGCCGAGTAGTCCGGATCGGGATTCATCGCATCGGATCCCGACAGGTCCTGGGAGGTCGGGAATCGGATGTCGCGGACGTGGAGGTGGGTGATGTTCATGACTGTCCGATCTTCCGCTCGACTTGAGGGGCGGCCGACACTACTCGGCCGCGTCCAGTTCTTCTCGGTCGGCTCGGGTCTGCTCGAAATCTGGCAGCCAGCTGTTGGCGTGGTCGTACCGGCCCGACTTGACCGATAGGACAACGAACGAATACCAAGGGCACGAGTGCTTCAAGTCGGTCTCCGAGAAGTACGCGTCGGCATCGGGATGGGAATGATATATGCCGATCATGTCGAGTCCCAGTTGCCGGGCCGCCTTGTCGGCAGCCAGCAAGCTGTCGTTCGACAGTTGGTAGAACGCTGTCTGTGAGCCCTCGGCAGAGTTCTCAAGGGGCATCGCAAGGGTCACGCACTTGACATCGTCGCCGGTAGTGCCGAGCATCGCCCCGACACATTCATTGGGATAGGCCGCCTCGGCGTGCGCCTTCATGATCGAGAACGGGATCCTGGCAATGCGCAGCATGGGAACCTCAATCCTCCCAGAACCGCTCGCTGAGATACTTCTCGGCCCCGTCGCAGAGAACCGTGACCACCACGCCCTCGCTCAGGTCCCGCGCTAGTTGCAAGGCCGCGTGCACGTTCGCGCCCGACGAGATGCCAACCATGAGGCCTGTCTGGCGGGCCAGCCTTTTCACCATGTCGTAGGCGGCCTCCGTATCCACGAAGACATTCTGGTCGGCCAGCCCAGGGTCGTAGATTCCAGGCTGGATGGAAGATTCCATGTGCTTCAGTCCCTCGAGGCCGTGAAATCCGGTCGACGGTTGAAGCGATACGATGCGCACGGGATGTTCTCGCTCCCGCAGGTAGCGGCCGACGCCCATTAGCGTCCCGCTTGTTCCGAGACCGGCCACGAAATGCGTCACCGCGCCACGGGTCTGGCTCCAGACTTCCGGTCCCGTCGTCTCGTAGTGGGCTTGCCAGTTCGCGGGGTTGCCGTACTGGTCGGGATAGAAGTACCGATCAGGATGGGCTGCGTACTCGGTCCGGCAGGCGATAATCGCGCCGTCCGTCTGCAAGGCCGGATCCGTTAGCACGAGCTCGGCCCCGTACGCCGCCAGGATCCTCTTGCGCTCGGGTGAGGCATTGCGGGGCAAGAACAGCTTGACCGGATACCCCTTGGCCGCACCGATCATGGCATACGCGATCCCCGTGTTGCCGCTGGTGGCATCAATGATCGTCTTACCCGGACGCAGGGACCCATCGCGCTCACCGGAGCGGATCATGTTGGCGGCAGGCCGGTCCTTCACCGAACCGCCGGGATTCATGTGCTCCGCCTTTGCGAACAGGCGCACTCGGCTGTCGCCGCCAAGAAGCTGCGCAAGGCTGACAAGGGGAGTGTTCCCGATCAAGTCAAATAGCTTGACCGGACCTGGGCTGGGTGCAGCGCTAGCAGCCATTGCTGTCTCTAAGAGCGCGGCCGCCGAGCCCATGGGGTCCGCGAACCGGGGTCCAAATTCCATTCTAGGAACTCCGCGCTCCCAAGCGCACTGCCCTCCCAGAACCTCCATGGTAAAGTGCGGTTGGCGTTTGCCCACACCAGGAATCGAAGGAGGAGACACGATCGATGGCCAGGGAATTTTCGAGACGGGACGCGATCCGCTGGGCGAGCGGGGCGGCGATGGCAACCACGTTTCTGCCGCTCACCGGGAAGTTCGCCGCGTGGTCGCACCCAACGGAGAGGCCCTTGGCGACGCGCATGCTGGGCCGGACCGGCCGCGAGGTGACAACCTTCGGATTGGCTGGCGGCAACAAGGTCCAGTGGGACCTGCCCGGCGACGAAGCGGTCCAGATCGTGGTCAAGGCGGTCCGCGCCGGGATGACCTATATCGAGACCGCCAACAACTACTTCCTGAGCCAGGAGAAGATGGGCAAGGCGTTCGAGGCCCTGAACCTCAAGCCGGGGCTGCCCGGCTACGACTACAGCCTCCGGGGGCGCCTGTTCATCGCCACCAAGACGGGTCTGAGGACTGCCCTGGTCCGCGACGGGGCCGAGCCAATCGGACGGTCGTCGGGCGGCGGCAAGTTCGTGCTCGACGACATCAAGCGGTCGCTCACGCAGTTCTTCGGTGACGGCAAGGGGCACATCCCGGAAGGGGCGTACCTGGACTTGATGCAAGTGCACCACATTGGCAGCAAGGCCGATGTCGACGCGGCGTACGAAGGGCTCGACAATCCGGGCGACAAGTCCCTGCCCAGAATCGGAGCGATCGCGTGCCTGCTCGACTATCGCGACGGCACCAACGCGACCGGCCTCAACCCCCAACACCGCAAGTGGATCCGCCACATCGGCATCACCGGCCACGAGAATCCGGCTGTCCACATGGACGCGATCCAGCGTGACACGCGTAATATCCTCGACACATTGCTGGTTGCCGTCAATCCCAACGACCCCCGATATTTCTGCCATCAGACCAATTCCATTCCAGTGGCTCACGCCAAGGGCATGGGGATTATCGGCATGAAGGTCTTCGCCGACGGCGTGATGTACGGACTCAAGCAGGAATACGCGCACCGTCCGGGCCAGAGCGTGCCGACCGTGGGCCAGCCGGACAAGCTGCCGTACGAGGATTTCATCCGCTACTCGCTCAACCCGGCGGGGATGTCGACGATCATCACTGGGATCGGCCTGATCGACAAGGATGACAATCCGCAACGCGACCAACTGGTCGCCAACCTGGCGGCTGCGCAAGTCGCCAAACCCCTGACCCGCCGCGAGAAAAAGGACATTGAGCAAACGGTCGCCGAATTGCACGGCACGCGCACCAATTTCTTCCAGCGGCCCTCGGCCGGCTTCCTTCCGCCGCAGAGATTCGCTGTGAACCGTCAACCTGACGGCACCGTCCGGCTCTCGTGGCACTCGGCCCTGGCCGCCGAGGACCCGATCGTCCGCTACGAAGTATTCCGGCGCCACGAGCGCATCGAGAGCGTGGCGTTTCGCCCGCAAACCACGCTCACACCGTACTCCTTCGAAGACAAGGCCGCACCTCGCGGGCACACCGGAGGGCTGTACTACAAGGTGCGGGCGATCGACGAAGCGGGAAGGCACGCCGACACGGTCACGGTCGAGGCCTGATCCAGCCCGGGGTCATTCCTCGGCCGGCTGGGCCCAGCCGACGAGGCCGTCGAATGTCTGAATCGCCAGAGGGTGATAGCCGGGCCGCGCCTTCGAGTAGATCTCGGCCGCTCGCTTCCTGCCCGCCTCGGTTGTCATGAGTTCGTCGTACAGCGGCCGCAGGAATTTCCTGCGCCCGACGGACACCAAGAAGTTCTCGAGCGCCTCGTCGGCCGGGGCATACTGGTTGCTCACGGTCAGCTTCAGCCAGTCGGTCAGGATTTCCGCGTTCCCGGCATCGGTGAAACCGAAGGCCCGATCCAGATCGGCCAGTCGCTCAGCCTCCAATGCCTCGGGCATCGTCCGCACGAACTGCTGCCAGTGCTGCGTCGTCCAGCCCTCGGTGTCCAGGTCGCCAACCGCGAGGGTGCCGTCCGCCCATCCGCGAGCAGCTTCCTCGGCGACATCCAGAGCGGCCGAAACCGGCACGTGGCGGTTGTCCGGCAGGCCGGGCTCGTACAGCCATTCCTTGACCGAGATCGACTGCCTCGCTTGGGGATGGGACGAGAGCAGCTCGGAGTCCAGATAGACCTCAAACTCCTCGGTCGTGAGGCTGCGGAACGCGAACTCCTCGAAGTAGTCTCGCAAGAACGAATCAAACGCCTCGCGTCCCACTGCGTGCTCGAGTGTGCGCAGGAACATGGAACCCTTGACATACGGCACCTCGGTAACTCCCTCGTCGGGGTCCCGTCCAGCCAGGTCCACATGCAGCACCTGGTCGGCCGGGTCCATGCTTGGCAGCTCATCCTCGAGGGCCTCGACCTCAAGCGAGACCTCCATGGTGGATCGTTCGGGACCATAAACCTCTTCCTGGATGCGCGACTCCAGGTACGTGGTGAACCCCTCGTTGAGCCAGAAATCTCGCCAGGTGGAATTCGTCACCAGGTTCCCTGACCAGGAGTGCGCCAACTCGTGCGCGATCAGGCTCACCAAGCTCTTGTCGCCCGCGATCACTGTGGGCGAAACAAACGTCAGGCGAGGGTTTTCCATCCCGCCGAACGGAAAGGCGGGAGGCAGCACGAGCAGGTCGTACCGGCCCCAGCGATACGGTCCGTACAACTCTTCCACGGCCTGCATCATCGCCTCGGTATCTTCGAACTCGCGGGCTGCCGCTTCAATCACGCCGGGCTCCGCGTAGACGCCTGTCCGCTCGCCGGTTGCCGCGAACTCCAGATCGCCGACGGCCAGGGCGATCAAGTAGGACGGGATCGCGATCGGCATCCGGAACTCGTACTCCCCGGTTCGTGCGGTGCCTGAGAGCATTTCGGCGCTCATTACGGCAACCAGTTCGGGCGGCGTGCGCACCCGCGCCGAATAGGTCACTCGCACCTCGGGAGAATCTTGTAGCGGAATCCATGTCCGCGCTTGAATCGCCTGAGACTGGCTATACAAGAAGGGATGCTTGCGTCCGGCGGTGTGTCGCGGCGCAAGCCACTGGATGCCTCCGGCCCCGGGATCCGTTGAATACGCTACCCGCACCTTGCCAGCGGCACCGCGCTGGATCCGCAACGGCGCGCCGAGGACGGGGTCGGCCGGCCCCACATCGAATCCAGCTTCGCGGAAGGACTGGCCGTCATCATCCGAAACGTCGACCGAGGCGATTGTCAGATCGCGCGTGTCGAGAACGAGATCTCCGTCCTGCCCGTCGACGTCCAAGGTGCAGGTTCCGCTCAATCGACGCTCGCCGAAGTCCACCTCAAGGTCCAGGGCGACATGGGTCACGCGCGTTTGCGCGCTATTTGCGTATGAGTGCAGGTCCCGAGACGGGCTTCCACCGGACCCGGCCGGGCCGGCAGCGCAAGACATCAGCATAGGCAGCGTGAGAACACCCGCAATTCGCGTCACAACTGACTCCAGCGTACACGGATTTCACTCGCGCGTGATGAATTCGTCCAGACTGAGCACGGCCCTGCTCAACTCGCGCCACGCGGACCGTTCGGCGTCGGCACCGCGGGCCTCGAAACGCTCCAGCTGGGCATCGTAGAAGCGCTTCGCCAACTCTCTCTCTTCAGTGGACGGGCGCCTGGTCAAGCACTGGAGGACGAGGCGCTCGAACCTGGCCTGAAAATCCAATGCACGGTTCTGCAGCACGCTATAAGCGAGGGCATCGGCGGCCTCGAGAAACGCCGGATCGTTGAGGAGATTGAGAGCTTGGAGCGGCGTGTTGGACCGTTCCCGCCTAGAGACACTGGTCAGCGTGTCCGGCGCATCGAAGTTCACCAGCATGGGGTAGGGAGACGTGCGCCGGAGGAAGACATACAGCCCTCGTCGATACCGGTCGGGCCCGGTGTCCTCGTCCCACTCCTTCTTCGAGTAGCTCAATTCGGATATTCCGCCGGGCTGGGGCGGAAAAACGCTCTTGCCGCCCACCTTCGGATGCAGCAGCCCGCTTGACGCCAGGATGTTGTCGCGAATCAACTCGGCGGGCAGCCGCAGGCGGTTCTGGCGAGCGAACCAGGCGTTGCCGGGATCGCGAGCCCGGGCATTCTCGCGGTCCTTCGAGGATTGGCGGTAGGTCGCCGAGGTGACGATCAGCCGGACAAGGGCCTTGCGGCTCCAGCCCAGACGGACGAACTCGTCTGCTAGCCAGTCAAGGAGCGCGGGATGCGAGGGTGCGTCACCTTGCGTGCCGAAATTCTCCGCGGTCTCGACCAAGCCGCGCCCGAAAAGCTCGTGCCAGATCCGGTTCACCTCGACCCTCGCCGTGAGGGGATTCGCTTTCGAGGCGACCCATTCGGCCAGCAATAGCCTGGGAGGCTTGGACGCGGAGGGCAAGGCAGGCAGCACTGCGGGCACGCCAGGCTCGACTTCGCTGCCCAGTGCCCGGTAGTCGCCGCGCAGGGCCAGCCGGGCTGGAACCGGTTCGCGTCGCTCGACCATGGTGTAAGCACGGGAAACATCGAAGAACCCGTTCCGCAGTGCGGAAACTTCCTCACGAGCCTTCTTCAAACGCGCCGCCACCACCTCATCCTTGGCGAAATCCGGACCGCTGCGAAGAAGGAACCAATCCGCCACCCTCTGCCGCTCCAGTTCCGTGAGGTGCTCCTCGGGAGCTCGCAGCAGCCAGTCTGCCCGGTCATTCGCGGCGCGCCACTCGGTCACCGAGTGATCCCAGTCTGTGCGCAGACCCGGCTGGTCCATCGCCGCGAGCATGCGCTTTCGCCAAGTCGCCTGCAAGGCGGGGATCCCGTGCTTTTCCCTGACCTGCGCAACGCCTAGCCGGAAAGCCGGGGCGGTGCGCAAGTAGGGCCCGAGTTCGCCTGGCAGCGGAGCCTCCAGATCGCGCTCCACCGCATTGTGGAAAAAGGCGAACAGCGCATAAAACTCCCGCTGCGAGACTGGGTCGTACTTGTGGTCGTGGCACTGGGCGCAGCCGACAGTCAGGCCCAGCCAGGTGTTGGCGACCGTGTTGAGCCGGTCGACGGTCTCCTCGAATCGCTTTTGGGCGTTCTTGGTACCGGCTTCGCGGTTCTTGATGCCGTTGCGCAGAAATCCGGTTGCCACCCGCTGCTCAAGAGTCGCGCCGGGCAGCAAGTCACCAGCGATCTGCTCGATCGTGAATCGATCAAACGGCATGTCGCGATTGATCGCGTCGATCAGCCAGTGCCGCCAGCGCCACGCATGCGGGCGCAACGGGTCCCGCTCGTATCCCTCGCTGTCCGCATAGCGCGCCAGATCGAGCCAGGGCAGGGCCCAGCGCTCACCGAAATGGCGTGACTGGAGCAGGCTATCGACCACATCCTCATAGGCCCCCGGCATGCCACCATCCAGGAATGCGTTGAATTCGCCGGAGGTGGGCGGCAAGCCTACGAGATCGAAATGGACGCGCCGGAGCAAGGTGTGCCGCGCCGCTTCCGGCGAAGGCTCCAGCCCCTCGGCCTCAAGCTTGCGGAGGATGAAGCGGTCAATCGGATTCCTGGCCCAGCCAGAACGCTCAACCGCTGGCAGTTCGGGTCTCGCGACGGGTCGGAAGGCCCAGTGAGACGTTGCGGCGGCCTCGCCCTGAACCGCCGAGACCCCGCTGCTGGCGTGGCTGTCGGGCCAAGGGGCTCCGGCGGCGATCCAGTCACGCAGGATCGCACGGTCTGAAACGCTAAGGGCATCGCCGCCCGGCGGCATCCGAAAGCCATCGTCTGGGCTTGAGATGCGCGCGATGAGCTTGCTCGCGTCCGGTGCTCCGGGCTCAATCACTCGCCCAGACACGCCGCCCTTGAGGGCCGCTTCCCGGCTGTCGAGGCGCAGGTCCGACATTTGCTGCTGGGAACCGTGGCAGAGATAGCAGCGCTGGTGCAGGATCGGCTCGACATCGCGAACGAAGTCCACCGCCGCGACGCTCGATCCCGGCAGCCACAACGCCCAGAGCGCGGAGGCGGCCAGTATAAGGGAACGCTTCACCAAGGCCCCATTATATTGAGGGCGCCTCCCCTGTGTTGGCCTGAGTGCCGCTAGTCAAGAATCGCGAACGTGGCAAGCACTTCCGCGACATGTTTATCCACACACATCAGCTCGGCGCGGGCAACGACAAGCTTTCGCCCGGCACGCAGGATCTTGGAACGCGCGACCAGCTCGCCTTCCGAGACCGGTCGGAGGAAATTGATCTTGAGTTCTGCGGTCGTGCAGCGCTTACCCACCGCCCGGGCTATCCCGAATCCCAACGCGGCGTCGGCCAGGGTCAGCATGACACCGCCGTGGACGACGCCCGCGCCGTTGTGGTGATGCGCGACGAGTGGAAGGCGCAGCGACACGCCGTCATCGTGGTACTCGCCGAACTCGACGCCTAGCAGCCGGTTGAAGGGTGCTGTCATGAAAGACCGATGGACCTCGGCTAGAGTCTCGGCGGGGACGGGGCTTGGAGCCTTCACAGAAACCATGATATTGGGTGCGGGTCAGGGCGGCTCAAACGTCATCTCGCATTCAGGCTCGCCCCAGGACAGCGAATGTCGAGAGCACTTCGGCGACATGCTCGGCGCCGGAATGCACCTCGGCTCGCGCGACGACCAGCGGAGTCCCGGCCGTAAGGATGTACGATCGGGCCGTGAGCACATCTCCGGTCACGGGTCGCAGGTAGTTGATCTTCATTTCAGCGGTGGTACACGGCTTTCCCAGCACCTTGTAGATACCGGTACCGATTGCCGAATCGGCAAGCGTGAATACCACGCCACCGTGGACAATGCCCTTTGCATCGCGGTGTTCGTCGCCCAAATCCAGACGCATCGTCGCGCCGTCAGCATGCAGCTCGACGAATTCAATGCCGACGAATCGGTTGAACACGGTTGACCTGGAGGGCAAGTTCCAGTCTCTCGCAGTCTGCACAAAGCCTCCAAACCCGCGGCGACGCGGCCGTCACCCCGAGTCCTACAATCGAAGTTCAGCCCCCATGCAGCCCCACAACTACGTTCTCGTCATCTTCGACAGCTGCAGGTACGATTCCTTCGTCACGGCCGGACCGAAGACAATTGCCAAGCTTGGCGCGGTCGAGGCACGCTGGTCGTACGCATCATGGACGGCCCCCTCGCACTTCAACCTCCTGATGGGACTGCTGCCGCACAGCAGTCCAAAACAGGTCTACGCATCCGAGTACTACAAGAAGGACTTCTTCAAGTTCAACGAGCGGCTGGGCGTTGACAATGTCGGTTTCAAGTCGCTGGTGCCCCAGCTGTACTTCCCGATTTTCCTGAAGAGGCAGTTCAACTACCGCACCCACGCGATGGTGTCGCTGCCGGTGCTCAATCCGAAGACAATTCTCAACACGGGCTTCGACACTTTCCGGCTCATGCCCAAGCACAACGACATGCGGGCGATGCTGCGAGAGATGCGCTTTCCCGAAGACCGGCCGTCATTCTACCTTCTGAATGTGGGCGAGACGCACTACCCCTATGCGCTACCCGACGAGCCGCCAGAGCAGTGGCCGCGGGTGAGCGGGGTGCACGGAGTTTTCAAGCACCTCGACGATCACATCGTGGGCGGAAAGCTCATCGAAGGCGGGGATAAATTCTTCGACCAATCGAAGCTGGACATTCTGCGCGACCGGCAGGTCAAGGCGGTCGGCTACCTGGATCGCGTGGTCGAGGAGTTATTCGACCTGGTCCCTGCGAACACCTATATCACCATCACCGCTGACCACGGCGAACTCTTCGGCGAAGAGGGCTACTTCGGTCATGGACCGATACAGCACGAGAAGGTCTTCGAAGTGCCATTCGTTGAAGGCTTGCTGCGGTGAGTTGCGGTCGCCCGCGCCGCCAAGGCGGCCAGCGAACGCCCGCACTGGAGCGGTCAACGCCGTCGCATCGCGGCTAGAGCGGCAGAATCTCCTCGCGATCGGGATCGAACTTGAGGCGCCGCTTCTGCAAGTAGGCTATGTTCCCGAGATGCGATGCCTGGGCGGACCGATGGCCGACCCAGACGTCGCCATTGGGCTTCTCGCGGCTCTTGACGCAGTCAATGAAATCGTCCACGTGGTCCTGGGTCATGTCGCCAATGGCCTTCTGCACCACCGGCGGGGCACCCCGTTCCAGAGTGAACCATTCGTACTGCCCACGCGTGATCCAGAGGCGCCCCTTGGTCCCGACAACTTCAACGCCCGCACCTCTTAGACCGGGGGCCAGGGTGCCTTCGAACGTGGCCGTCCATTCGCCCGGGTAGTCGAGCAGGCAGACGATCGTGTCGGGGGCCGTGCGCCCGTCCTTGTAATGGTAGATCCCGCCGGACGCGACCGCCGCGACCGGGTTGTCCTGCCCCATGAACATATGCACTGCGTCGATCCAGTGCGTGAAGAGGTCCGTGATCTGCCCGCCGCCGTACTCCAGGTAGGCGCGGAAATTGAAGTACTGCTTGGGATCGTAGTCACGCCATTTCACCGGCCCCAGGAAGCGGCCCCAATCGAGATTGGTGGGCTGCTCGGTGTACTCCTTGGGAAACGGGCGCAGATGTGCGCCGTTACCGTGCCACCAAGTGCGGGCCAGCGTGACCTTGCCGATGGCTCCCGTGTCGAAGTACTTCTCCTTAGCCATCAGGTAATGCCGGGCGGATCGCTGCTGCATGCCAACCTGGCACACGCGCTTGTTCATGCGCACGGCCTTGACGATCTCAGGACCTTCCTCGATTCTCAGTGTCAGCGGCTTCTCGCAGTAAATGTCCTTGCCGGCATTGGCCGCATCGACGCAGATCCCGGCATGCCAATGGTCAGGTGTCGCGACCAGGACGGCGTCCACATCCTTCGACTCGAGCAGGTCTTCGTGGTACTTGAAGCCCTTGGCATCTGGGGCGACCTGCGCGGCTTCGTCCATGCGGGCACTGAACACATCGCACAGCGCGGTCGCGTTGACGGCGGGGTTCCTGACGAAGGACCGCAGAACACCGCGGCCCCGGCCGCCACAACCGATCAGCCCCATGTTCACTTTCTCGTTCGCGCCCAGAATTCGAGCGTACGAAGCGGCGGTGAACGCAGCCGCGGACTGGAACAGGGTGCGACGTTCGATCATGATCGACATGCAAGAGAGGTTAGCACGAAAGCAGACTTCCTACGCCCCGGTTCAGGGGCGGCCAAGGTGCCGGACACACCTGAACTTCCGGGTGACCGGCAGAGCATCACAAGCACGTTCCGGATCGACTCCAATTGGAACGGAAGGCCTGAGCCGTCCTGGCGGTTGCAGTGCAAGCCGGCACAGGGGCAACCCGGACACTCCAGGCCCGAGACAGTGCACAACCGAACGGCCGGAGTGACTGACGGGAACCAGATTCCAGTGCCCAATGAGCCAGGCAAATTCAAAGTTCGGTACGGGGATCGGGTTAGGCGCGTAGGTAAGGCATTCTGAGTCGTGCAGAAAGGCGACATTGTGCCCGATCACGGGATGGCTGGGGCCAGAAGCAGAAACACGGTCTCCATACGCGCGCATTGAGGCGCAGCGGTGGTGGGCTCCACAGCGGGGGTGGGGCTGAGAGTCGGACGAATCGGGCTGGGGGGAGTTAGCTGAGCAGGAGGGCGACGGCCCCGTTCGGGTCCAGCGACAGTTGGCTCATGCGACGCTGGATGTTCTTCGTCTCCAGCAGCCGCAGGATCGAGATCGCGAGATTCGAAACCGCCGCCATCAAACGCGGCAGCGGGCCCTTGCGGATGCGGCATTTGTCCTCGCCGACGGCCACGTCCCGCACGTAGTGGACCCGATTCTCGATGCCCCAGTGACTGCGGTTCAAATGCAGCAACTGCTGCGGTGTCACCTGCTCCGGCCCCAAGCTGGTCACCAGGTAGACGGTCTCGGGCTGGCGCTGCTTGCCGGTCTTCTTGTAGGTCACCTCCCGCCGTACCTGCGCGACGAGGCGGACACCGGGAAAGTGCACGTACGGGACCGCGGGGTCGAGTTCGTCCGAGACCCGGATCGAGCGGGTTTCGATCCGTCCGTGATCGCCATCGGTGGTCGTGTACGCCGGCATGCAGTCCCAGTGAAAGCCATCGCGCACCTCCTCGAGCAGGGTGGGCTGGTTGTCTTTCACCGTCAGGACAAAGTTGAGCTGGAGTGCCAGCAGCTTCTCCACCGTGGGGCGCTGGGTGTGCAGCGCATCCGCCGTCATACAGATCCCGGTGCCGGCGAACTGCTCGACCAACTGGCGCAGCGCCGCCCCTTCGGCATCGTCCTTCTGGCCCGTGAAGCCGAGTTGGCCGACCACCGTGCCCGAGTGGATCTCCAGTGCCGACAGCTGTTGCTGGGGGGCCTTGTCGCGGGGCTGGCCAGCCGCGTCCAAGTCCCGGTCATAGGATCCGCGCAGCACCTTCCCATCGATCGCAACCGCCTGTAGCGGCGCCTCGGAATCGCCGCTGTCTGCTGCCTCGCCCTCGGCGCTATCTTCCTCCTCATCAAAGACTTGCTCGGCTGTCCAGGCTGCCAACAGACGCTCTGCCTCGGCGGCGTCAATGCGCTTGAGAATGTAGTGCCAGCTACTGATGCCGGGCGCCTCGTAGCGCCCCGTCTGGGGGCGCCGGCGGGAGCCGATCGCCGCCAGGGTCGCCTGGCTCAGGGCCCGGCCGAAGTCGCACAGTTCGGTCAGGTTCTGCTGGCCGGCCAGGCGCGCGGCGATCAGGATCGTCAGCGCGGTGCGCAGCGAATAGCGCAGGCCCCGCCGCTTGCGGGTTTCGGGAATCTGGTCGAGATAGGCGAACAGGGACCGCCATTGGGATGGTTGCAGCATGATACAGGGTCGATGGGGTTGCCAGTGAGGATGCGGCTGGGTCGCCGCGAGCTGCTGCCGCGCGTTGCGCCGCAGCGGGTAGACGAACACGCGCTTGGGCACGCCGTGGGAGTGATAGCCGATCGCGCCGCCACGGACCCGGCCGAACCCTTGTGTGCTGCCGACCTCGATCCAGTTGGCGGCGCGATAGCACGTGCCCTCAAAGTGGCTGGGATCAACGAACGTTTCCGCGCACAACAAGGGAGCCGCGTGCAGGCGCAGCCACTCGCGGGGCAGTTGGCGCAGGCTGAGGCCGAGCACGCGGGAGGCGAGATGAGGGCAGGAGCCCGCCTCGCATAACAGCAGGAAGCGGGACTGATTGGCGACCAGGAAGAGCCGCTGGCGGCGCTGCAAGGAGGTCCAGCCGATCCAGCGGTCGCGGGCGGCACAGTGCAGGGCGGCGGCATGCCAGCCGATCAGGGCGAGCCACTGGTCGCCGAGCACGGCGACCTGCCGCAGGCGCTTGCCACAGAAGTTGCGGAACCCGAGATAGTGGTGCTGGCGCATCAACTCGTTCCAGCGCGGCTCCTCGTCGGGCCGCACGGTTCGGACCTGCACTTCCCGCAAGGGAATCTCGTTCGGGATCATTCTGCGAGTTATCGCATAACCCAGGCGTGTTTGTCCAGCCTTCCGCCTTAGTCCTTTGTCATTCAGCCATTGCTACCGAACATTGAAAAGCCCTGCCCAATGAGCCGGAATGGTCTGGGCTGCAGCCCTAGTGCGCTATTGTGTGCTGAGGGGCAGCTTTAGCCAGGCCCCACCCGACTCAAGGTCATTATCGTCCGATGCCCGGCCGCCATCCGAGGGCTGGACCTGGGCTCGCAATTGTCTCGCGCCGCGCCCCGCCTGACTCATAGGAAGAGCCATGCCCTTTGACTTCTATCAACCCCCGCACCGAATCCTCATGGGTCCCGGCCCCAGCATGGTGGATCCCCGGGTCTACCAGGCGATGGCCGCACCGCTCGTGGGCCACACCGACCCGGATTTCTTCGGCGTGCTGGAGGACACATCCGAACTCCTGCGCTACGTCTTCGGCACTCGCAACAAGTTCACCATCGCCATTTCCGGCACTGGAACCGCCGGCATGGAAGCCGCCGTGGTCAACTTTGTCGAGGCGGGTACGAAAGTCGCGGTCTTTGCGAACGGATACTTCTCCGACCGGTTTACCGACATGTGCGCTCGCCAGGGAGCGAACGTAGTGCGTTCCGAAAAGCCCTGGGGGAGCGTCTACTCGGATGAAGAGGCCCGGGCGTTCATCGAATGCGAGAAGCCGCAGATCGTGATGTTCGTGCACGCCGAGACGTCGACGGGCGCGTACCAGCCTGCGGCGGCGATCTGCGCGGCAGCGCACGAATGCGGTGCCTTGACGATAGCCGACTGTGTCACATCGCTCGGCGGCATGCCGGTCGAGGTCGACGCCAACGGCATTGACATCGCTTACAGCGGCACGCAAAAGTGCCTGGGCGCCCCGCCGGGGCTGGCTCCGCTGACGCTTTCCGGGAAGGCTGTTGAACGGCTGCGCTCACGAGAGTCCGCGTGCGTATCGTGGTACGTCGATCTCAAATTGATCGACGAGTACTGGGGCAATTCGCACCGGTACCACCACACCACTCCGATCACGATGTTCTACGCGTTGCGCGAAGCGCTGCGACTATGCCATCAGGAAACGAAGGAGGCACGATTTGCGAGACACCGCCTGAACCACCTCGCCTTTGTCGCCGGGATTGAGGCCATGGGACTGGAGATGCTCGTGGCACGCGAGGATCGGCTCTGGACGTTGCAGACACCCAGATTGCCGGACGGCTGCAATGACGGTGAGTTGCGCAGGTACCTGCTCACGGAGTTCGGCATCGAGGTGCTGGGTGGATTCGGCCCGCTGGCCGGCAAGGTCCTCAGAGTAGGGCTGATGGGCGCCTCCTCCCGGAGGCAGTACGTGCTGTTGCTTCTTGGCGCACTCGGGACCTACCTTGGTGAGCGTGGCGGGGTTGCTGCGGCGGAGACGGTCTACGAGCGGAAGGCTTGGCGAGGTGGCTTCCTATAGCGGGTGTCTGCCAGACTAGTGGACAGACTCACGGAAATCCCGCCCGCCGAGGGGCTTGGCCGGTGGTCCGGAAGAAGGAATCCATAGCAAGAGGGCGGCTAGCTCAGTTGGTTAGAGCGCCTGCCTTACAAGCAGGAGGCCACTGGTTCGAGTCCAGTGCCGCCCACCAATTCGGCCGCTCGGCCATCAAGCCGTTGACTGGCACACGTCGAGAGCCCAAGGCGTTTCGATGTCCTCTCACCGACACCGCAGCGGAGCCTACCGCAAGCACGTCCCGTTCCGGGCATCGACTCGCTGCGGAACGGGAGCTTGAGGCCCTCTGATAGAATCGAACCCCTTGAGGATTGCCCCCGCATGCGTCGAACCGTTGTCTCCCGCATCTTCCTAGCCACTCTGGCCTGCTGCGCCGCCAGCAGCTGCAGCCGGAACGACACTGTCGACACGCCGACCCCTCCGAGCTTCGTTCTGGTCATGGCCGACGACATGGGGTGGGGCCAGACCGGCTACTACAACCATCCCGTCCTGAAGACACCCAATCTCGACGCGATGGCCGCCACGGGGATGCGCTTCGACCGGTTCTACGCTGGCGCGCCGAATTGCTCCCCGACGCGAGCTACGGTCCTGACAGGCCGCACCCACGACCGGACCGGCGTCGAAGACCACGGATTTGCCCTCCGCCGGCAGGAGCGGACCATGGCCCGCGCCCTGAACGAAGTCGGATACGCCACGGGGCACTTCGGGAAGTGGCACTTGAACGGGTTTCGCGGACCGGGCGCGCCCGTGCTTGCGAGCGACAATCACAATCCCGGTGTCTTCGGTTTTCAGGAGTGGCTCTCGGTGACCAACTTCTTCGAGCGCGACCCGCTGATGAGCCGGAACGGCCTGTTCGTGCAGCACTCCGGTGATTCGTCAGAGGTCGTCGTCGACGAAGCGATGCGGTTCATCGGTCGTCAAGCCCGCCAGGCCCGCCCCTTTCTGGCCGTGCTCTGGTTCGGCACGCCTCATTCCCCGTGGATCTCGTCGGACGAGGATCGCGCCGCGTTCGCCGACCTCGACAGGAATTCGCAGCATCACTACGGAGAACTGGTCGCCATGGATCGCAGCATCGGGACGCTGCGGGCAGGGCTGCGAGAGCTCGGGATCGAGGCCAGCACGCTGGTCTGGTTTACCAGCGATAACGGAGGCCTTCCGAGAATCGAGCCCGGTACGGTCGGTGGCCTGCGCGGCTTCAAGGGGAGCCTGTACGAGGGCGGCATTCGGGTGCCGGCAATCATCGAGTGGCCAGATCGAATTCCCGACCCCCTCGTCTCCGGATTCCCGGCCGTCACGATGGATATATTCCCCACGCTGGCGGCAATCGCGAACATTCCTGATGAGGCCCTGTTGCAGCCCCAGGACGGCATCGACTTGCTTTCCATCCTCGATGGAACGGAACCCCGTCGAGAAAAGCCGATCGGGTTTCGCCACCTGGGCAAGAGCGCCCTGATCGACAACAACCTCAAGATCGTTTCGAACGACCGGCAAACCGGGGCGTATGAACTGTACGATCTCGACGGCGACCCGCATGAGACCAATGACCTTGCACGCGAGCGGCCGGAGGATCTTGCCCGATTGAGCCAGGCTCTCGAGGCCTGGAGCGCTTCAGTCACGGACAGCGCGGCCGGGAAGGACTACCTTCCGGGTGACTTCGATCGGGACGAAAACCTGCGTCGCTCATGGATGACACACGAGACGTATGCCCCGTATATCGAGGAGTGGAGGGATCGTCCCGAATTCGCTCGCTACATCGAGGCCGCAGTCAACAATTGAGGTGAGCAGGTCCAGATCCCTCAGACTACGGATATTGGCAAGTTGGAGGATTCGCCACGAAAGCCATGCCCGTCTCAATTGGCAACGCACCATGCTCCTGGGGTGTCGAATTCGCGGACGCGCCGTCAAACCCGCCGTGGCCGGTCGTGCTTGACGAAACCAGACGAGCTGGCTATGCCGGCACGGAACTGGGACCGATCGGATATATGCCCGAAGACGCGTCCGTGCTTCGGGAAAACCTCGAAGCCCACTCGTTGACGCTCACCGCGGGCGTCGTGTTCCGCCCCTTTCACGACGGAGGTGCCTGGAAGGAATTGCAAGACGCATTGCGCCGGACCTGCCGCATTCTTGAAGCCCTCGGAGCCAAGCACCTGGTCTTCATTGACAGCCTCTCACCGGCGCGCTCGGCTTGCGCCGGCGACTCGCTGGCCGCGCCACGCCTTGACAGCGCCCATCTTGGCGCGCTGCACGAGCGGCTGCGGGTTGCCGCTAGGATCGGACGCGACGAATACGGTCTCGAGGCGGCCCTGCACGCCCACGCCGGCGGATACGTCGAATTCGAGGACGAACTCGACCAAGCGCTGGGCGAGATTGACGAACACTTGCTCGGAGTGTGCCTTGACACCGGCCACAGTCTCTACGCGGGCATCGATCCGGTCGCCCTGGTGCGGCGCTATCCCGGGCGGATTCGATACGTCCATCTCAAGGACCTTGACAGGTCAATCCTGCAGAACGCGATTCGTGACCGGATCGGATTCTACGAGGCGTGCGCCCGCGGGGTCTTTTGCAATCTGGGCCACGGGACGGTGGATTTCGAAGCGTTCCGAACGGCCCTCGACGAGATCCGCTACGACGGCTGGGCCACGGTAGAGCAAGACCGCGGGCCGCTCAGCGTCCAGTCCTCGTACGACGACGCCCGGGCGAACTTCGAGTTCCTGGTCTCGGCGGGAATGGCGGGCTGAGACCTCCGCTCAAGTCACTGGGCCAGCAGCACGTAGCAGACGACTGTGCAAACGCACACGAACGCCCCCAGCGCCTTGGCATGCCTCCAAGGGGTCATGTCAACCGGTGGAGTCTCCGGCTCGACATAGTGGCTCCGCTCCGGCCGGAACCTGCTGACGAGCAGCATGAACGCTACGACAACCACGAACACAAGGCCAAGAAAATGCAGGAAGTGGACTTCATCGGCCGTGCCGAACAGTCCCTGCAGGAACGCCTGGACAGGCTCGTCGAACGAGAAAACGAGCAGGAAGAACAGCACCGGCCCGCCCACCAGGCCGGCCCGGGCCGAGAACGCGGAAACACGTTTGTCGAGCATGCCGAGCAGGAGCACGGCCAGCATTGGCCCGAAGAACGTGGCGTTGATCCGCTGCAGGTAGTTGTAGAGGCTGCCGGAGGTATCGATCAGAGGCGCGATCGACATGGCTGCTATCGCCAGTACGACGCTGCACGCACGGCCGGCCTTGACCAACTCGCGCGGTGACGCGGACGGTCGCAGGACCGCCGCGTAGATGTCCCGGCAGAACAACGTGGCCGAGGAGTTCAGCACGCTGTTGAACGTGCTCAGCACGGCTCCCACCATGACGGCGGCGAACAGCCCGCCCAGCCAAGCCGGAAGCACGGCCTTCACCAACGCCGGGTAGGCGAGCAGGTAGTCCTCGGGACCGAGCGTGTCCTTGAACAGATGATAGGCAAGCACGCCAGGCAATACGATGACGAGCGGCCCGAGCAACTTGAAGCAGGCCGCGATCAGTACACCCTTCTGGCCTTCCTTGAGGTTCCTGGCGCCCAAGCCGCGCTGGATGATCTGCTGTCCGGCGCACCAGAAGAAGATCTGGTTCACGACCATTCCAGTGAACAGCACTCCGAAGGGCAGGAACGATCCAGGCTCGTCCCCGGTGATATCGAACTTTGGACGTTCCTCGACATACACTTCTGTCAGCCCCATCCAAGGGTTGCCGTCGCCGATCTGGACGAGTGCGAGCAGGGGAACGAGCAGCCCGACGAAAAGGAACCCGACACCGTTGACCGTGTCGGAGATCGCAACGGCCTTCAATCCGCCGAAAATCGCGTAGAGCGATCCGAGCATCCCCACGCCCCACACCAAGAGCCATGTGACCTGGAACTGACTCAACCCGAACAAGTCCTGCAATTCGAAGAGGGTGTTGATGCCGGAGGCGCCGAACAGCAGCACGACCGGCAAGATGGCGAGCACGTACGAGAACAGGAACATCACCGCTGCGATCACTCCCGTTGTCTGGTCGAAACGCTTGGCGAGGTACTCCGGAAGGGTCGACAGTCCCATCCGCAGGAAACGGGGAAGAAAATAGAGGGCCATGCCCACCATGGCCAGCGCGGCGGTTGTTTCCCACGCGGTGACCGCGATCGTGTGCTTGAAGGCATCCCCGTTCAAACCAATCAGATGCTCCGTCGACAGATTGGTCAGCATCAGTGACCCGGCGATGACCCACGCAGTCAGGCTCCGACCGCCCAGGAAGTACGCATCCCAGGTCGTCATCCGATCGTGCCGGGTACGGAGATACGAAATCGCCGCCACCAACAGCGTGAAACCGAGGAACGAGACTGTGGTTACGAACACTGCAATCGATCCTTATTCGCGGGCCAGCATGGCCGCTAGTACCGCGACCTCGCCGGACGCGCTACAGGTAGTCGCGTTCCTTCTTGCGCCCCGCCAGCCACTCGGCGCGCGCTGAACACACAGCCGGCACGTCCGAGATTTCGGCGATCGGGACGTCCCACCAAGACTCGTAGTTCGGCACGTGCTCGTTCCGGTCCGTCTCGACCACGACAACGGTGGTCCGCCCGTGCCCGCGCATCGCGGCAAGCGCCTTGTCGAGGTCGGCTCGTCCTACAGCTCGGCAAGCCTCGGCACCCAAGCTGCGGGCGTTTCCGACAAAGTCAACTCCAACCCGATTGCCGCCGAGCTGCCCGTTGGTCCTGCAGCGGTACTCTGTGCCGAATCCCGCGCTCCCGCAAGCCTCGCTCAATCCGCCGATACTGGCGAAGCCATGGTTGTCGACGACAACGATATTGAGCTTCGCGCCTTCCTGGATCGAAGTGGCAATCTCTTGCGCCATCATGAGATAGGACCCATCGCCGACCATCACGTACACTTCACGACTTGGATCGGCCATCTTGATGCCCAGACCCGCGGCGATTTCATAGCCCATCGTCGAGTATCCGTATTCCATGTGGTAGGTGTTGGGGCTCTTGGTACGCCAGAGCTTGTGCATGTCCCCGGGCATGCTCCCGGCAGCGCAGACGACAACGTCGCGCTCGTTGGTTACTCGGTTCACCGCTCCGATCACTTCCCCCTGGCTGATCGGAGGACCATGGCCCAGGCCGTATATTCGGTCGACTTCGTGGTCCCATTCCTCTCGATAGGCGCGAATCCGACCGGCGAATTCCGCGGGGACGCGATAGCCGCCAACCAGGATGGACAGTTCATCCAATGCCGCCTTGGCATCGGCGACAACAGGCAGCGCAGCATGCTTGTATGCATCGAACTCGGCAACATTGATATTCAGGAATCGAACATCGGGGTTCTGGAATGCGGTCTTGGAGGCGCTTGTGAAATCGGAATACCTCGTGCCGATGCCAATCACCAGATCGGCCTCTCGGGCGATCACGTTGGCCCCAGGGGTGCCGGTGACTCCCATTGCACCTAGCGCCTGGCCGTGGTCATAACGCAAGGCGCCCTTCCCCGCCTGGGTCTCGGCAACCGGAATGCCCGTCGCGGACGCGAACTCCGCCAGCACGCCGCATGCCTCGCTGTACAGCACGCCGCCACCAGCAATGATCAAGGGCGCACGGGCTTCGCGGATCCAGGCTGCCGCGGTCTCCATCGCCCTGGAATCGCCCCGTTGACGCCGAAGTTGCCATACCCTTTCCTGGAAGAGCGCTTCCGGATAATCGAACGCCTCGGCCTGCACGTCCTGGGGCATGCCTAGCGTGACCGCACCAGTCTCGGCCGGAGACGTGAGCACTCGCATCGCCTCCGGCAGCGCTGTCACGATTTGCTCGGGACGCTGGATGCGATCCCAGTACCTCGACACCGCCCTGAAGCAATCGTTGACCGAGACATCCTGCGTTTGCGGGGACTCGAGCTGCTGGAGGACGGGCGCAACGTTGCGGCGCGCAAAGATGTCGCCCGGCAGTAGCAGCACAGGCAGCCGATTGATCGTCGCCGCCGCTGCGCCGGTGACCATGTTGGTGGCCCCAGGGCCGATCGAGGTGGTGCAGACGAGTGTCCGCAGCCGGTTGGAAACCTTCGCATAGGCGGCCGCCGTATGCACCATCGCCTGCTCGTTGCGACACAAGAAATACGGAAACGACGGGTCTTGATGCAGTGCCTGGCCCAAACCGGCGACATTTCCGTGCCCAAAAATGCCGAAACACCCTTCGAAGAACCGGTGGCGCTGAGCATCCCTTTCGACGTACTGGTTCTTCAAGAACTCGATCGTGGCCTGCGCCATCGTCATGCGCCGAGTCATTTATCGTCGCTCCAGCCGCTGCAGCGGGCATCCTTGGGGAAACGGCCGGAACCGGCACCTGTCACCACCAAGAATGCATGCATCATCCTACACGGTTCGGATCCGGCTAGTGCCGAGCGGGCAGCTTCTCAAGCAATGCGACCCAATCCTTGCTGGGTTCGCTTGGCGGCGTCAGCCGCACCGAACTGTCCTCACCCATCCGAATCTCACCGACCCTGACCGTGGCCTGGTCACCCGTCTTGAGAGCCCCGCCGTTGCGGGGGTCGTACCACCTGAGCCGATACTCTCCCGCGGCCAGTGTCATCTGGGTCCGGTGCGCTTCCGGCATGTACACGGCGTAGATTGCTCCCTCCTTGGCGAAAACGTAGGCGCCTCTGCCGTCAGCCAAGTCATTGGCGGGCCACATTTCCCAGAACGGCAGGTGCTGGTGGAAGAAGTCCAGGGCGTAGCGGGTCTGATCCCACATTACGTCACGCGAACGCCAGTCCTCGCAATTCAGGTCCATGTGGGGATACTCGTACCCGAAGTACCACTCAACACCCGATCCTCCCCCCATCAAGTTGCCCCATAGCGCGTGTTTGCGAGGCTTGTCGTGCAACGGATCGGCGGAGTCAGGCATCACGCCAGTCGATGCTGGACCCTGCTCGTCGTGAAAGATTGCCCAACGCGATCCGGACGCCGCCGATCGCATGCGCAACGTGACCGTCTCGCGATTGGTGGCTTCCATCGATCCCTGGATCGACGTGGCGGAGAACAGATCGGAGCCGATCAAGCCCGTGTAGCTGCGCAGACTGCGGCCACCGTGGGTATGCACCGTGACCGCGTGGTTGTTGGGGTCGACCTGCCTCAGGTACGACGCGATTTCCAGGCGGTCCCCCAAGGGCGTGTCGTTTTCCTCGCCCAGATTCCAGATGACCGCAAGGTGATGTCCGAAACGCGCGGCCAGTTCCCGCAAGTAGAGTCTGCGAACGTCGTTGAGTTCCGGCCCGCCGCCGAGTTCCTCGTCGTTCTCGGTCTCTTGAATCACGAGATGCATCGCGATCCCGAGCCGCTCCATGTGCGAGAACACGATCTCCCACTGGGCGAGCTTCGAGACGTCGAAGCGGTCGCGCACGGTGGGTTCGGTCCAGACCCAGGTGTCCTTGCCGTCACCGCCGTCCAGGTTGTAGGTCATGAAGTACACGCTATTCATTCCTTTCGAGGCCAGGTAGTTCAGCGCTCCGATGATGTTCTTGCCCTTTCCGCCCTGCCATGTCGGGTCGCCCGGTTTCCAGTCTCGTGCGTGCGGCTCGTAGCGATGCAAGAACGATCCGCGATCCGATGCCACGTCGCCGTGCGAGGCTGTGTCAAACGTGCCGTCGAACTCGTAGTAGCCGAGGAAGTTCTCAGGCGAGTCGGCGCCGCCTTTCAAGAAGCGGTCGCCGTTCGAGAACCGCAAGTAGTGGCTTCCGTCGGGGCCCAGGAATCCCTTCGATGCGAATCCGGGGGCATTCTCCGGGGCAGCAGCGACCGTGAACGTGCCCGACTCTCCGTCGAATGCGGCGGTCTCGCCCGCGGCCGAGCCGAGCGCGATCCCGCGTCCCGCACTAAACTCGGCCCGCCACACCCAGGTGCCGGCAAGCGGGGGCGTGAACCGGACGCGCCACTTCGTACCCGATTCGGCCGATGACTCCGCCGCGTTGCCATCAGCGGCAAAAAAGCCTTGCGCCGTCCGGGACTCACCCGATTGCAGATGGGAGAAGGCAACACTCATGCGGTAGTCCAGAAACGGATTCGGAGTCGTGTCCTCCGACGTCTCGGGACCATCGAACGTCAGGATAACGGCCTGCCACTGGACTGGAGCGTCAGGGCCGACCTCGACAGCGACCCCCGGTACCGCGGTGCAAAGGATGAGGGCTGCCAACACCTTCTGCGGGCCAAAGGCAGAGAGGGAGTTGCAATGAATGCTCATGGATTCCTATCGAATCGGCAGCGCAAGACCGAGGCGGCGTTGCAGGATCGACGCCTGCCCTAAGACAGTACCAAGGTCGCGGCCCTGAACCGAAGTTCATCTCCGCGACGCCATCGCGCCTCGCACAACGGTCCAGAGGATCTTGCAGCCGGCCGCGAAGCTCCCCCGCAACGAGCCGCTCACCTTGCTCTCGCCGGACATCCGCGGCCGTCGTGAGACCGGCACCTCCTCCACACGCAAGCCGTGTCGGAGAGCCTGGATCTGCATCTCCACCGTCCATCCGTAACCGCGGTCCTTCATCTTGAGTCGCCGCAGGCTGTCGGCCCGAATCGCCCGAAACGGGCCCAAGTCGGTATAGCCGTGCCCAAGAAGCAGCCGCAAGAGACGAGTCGCGATCCAGTTCCCGAGGCGCTGGTGCGGGTGAAGGGCACCACGTTCCGGGCGGCCCAGCACGCGGGAGCCTACAACAAGGTCCGCGCGGTCTTCCCGGATCGGGCGCAGCAGACGGTCCGCCTCGCGGGGGTCGTCGCTGCCGTCTCCGTCCATGAAGACGACGACCTCGGCCTCGGCAGGCAGGGCCTCCAGAGCCTTGAGGCAAGCGCCCCCATAACCCCGCCTCGGCTCCACGGCGATGCGGGCGCCGCGCGCTGCGGCTTCCTCAGCGGTCCGGTCGGTAGAACCGTTATCGGCAACGATGACAGCGCAAAACCAGGCCTGCGGAACCTCGTCGAGGACGGCGCCGATCGATGCTTCCTCGTTCAGGGCCGGAATCACAAGCGCCGCCCGCATACAGTCACGCTCCCATGCCCATTATCGGTGCGGCCGGCGAGTCGGCGGTTCCTACCGTATCCAGGCAATCGCCCCGGTCAGCGAATTCAGGTCAAGGCACGCAAGAACCGCTCTCGACGGACTCCGATGGCGAATGGAAAACTGGTCTGCCGCCCGCGGTCACCCTTGATTGGCCAGTTCGGCCAGAGACTGCAACTGATGCAACCTCGAGTAAATCCCGTCCAGAGCCAGCAACTCCTCGTGAGACCCGCTCTCCGCAACGCGGCCCTTGTGAAACACCAGGATGCTGCTGGCCTGTCGAATTGTCGAAAGGCGGTGCGCGATAACAATCGAAGTCCGTCCCGAGAGCAGCTTCGAGAGCGTGTCGCGGATGTCCTGCTCAGTGTCCGGATCGACGCTCGACGTCGCCTCGTCGAGAACCAGGATGGGCCGGTTGAAGGCGAGGGCGCGGGCGAACGCCACCAATTGCTTCTGGCCGGTGGAGAGTCCCGCTCCCCGTTCCCGAAGCGGCTCGCCGTATCCGTTCGGCAGCGACTCGATGTACTCCGCGAGGTGGGCGTTCCCCGCGGCGCCCGCAATCTTGGCTGCAGGAATGCCAGAGTCGTTCAGTCCAATGTTGTCCGCGATCGTTCCCGCGATCAGGCAGGGATCCTGGAATACGACTCCGAACTTCTTCCTGAGCGCCTCGGGCGTCCATTCGCGGATGTCCCGCCCTCCCACCAGAATGTTGCCCTTCTCGATTTCGTAGTACCGCAGCAAGAGGTTCACCACCGTGCTCTTCCCCGCCCCGGTATGGCCGACAATGGCCAGCATCTCGCCGGGAGGAACGTGGAAGCTGACATCTTCGAGCACCCAGTCTTCGTCCCGGTAGGCGAACCACACGTTGCGAAACTCGACGCTCGGCGTGTCGATTCGGCGGGCCTTCTCCTGCCTGACAGGCACCGGCGGTTCAGTGTCGAGCAGATCGAAGATGCGCTCGGCCCCGGCCATTGCCGATTGCAGGACGTTGTACTTCTCGGCGAGGTCCTGGATTGGGCGGAAGATCCGCGTGCCGTACTGCAGGAAGGCCAACAGGGCGCCCAACGTCAGGGTCCCTTCGACCACCCAGCGCCCTCCGAAGACAATCAGCACGGCAAGCCCGAGGAAGTTCAGCCAATCGATGACGGGAAAGAACACGGCATGCGCCCGCACTGCCTTGTAGTTCGCCTGGCGATGCTCGTCGTTGATCTCGTCAAAGTCCCGAATTGCCTGGCGCTGGTGGTTGAAGACCTGGATCTCGCCAATGCCGGTGAAACACTCTTGAAGGAACGACGCGAGCTTGGCGACCGCCACCCGCACGTCCCGGAAGCTCGCCCGGGCGTGCTTGCGGAACACGACGCTCACGAGCAGGACCAGCGGGGCAACCGCAATGTAGACGAGAGTCAGCCGCGGACTGAGGTACAGCATTGCGGCGAACGCGCAAACCAGGGTCAGAATGTCGCCCGCGACAGCTACCAGGCCCGATGTGAAGAGTTCGTTGAGTACATCGACATCGCTCGTCGCCCGCGCTACCAGCCGTCCGCTAGGCGTGCGGTCGAAGTACTTGACGGGCAGGCGCTGCAGATGCCTGAAGATCTCCCGGCGAATGTCACGCATCACTCGTTGGCCGGTGTAGTTCATCGTATGGATCTGCGCTGAGCGGGCACTCGCGGCCATGAACAGCACCACGAAATAGATTCCTGCGACTCGCAAGAGGCCTTCGAGGGGATCGCTCGGCAGGAGCGGATCCAGGAACGATGCTCCGGCCGGGTCCGGCAGGAGGTACCGATCCACGGCGAGCTGCGTGAGGAGCGGCCAGCTTGCTCCCAGCGCAGAATTCAGCATGAGCAGCAAGAGCGAGGCGAACGCCGCGTGACGGTAGGGGTGCAAGTACTGCCAGAGTCTCTTCAGCAAGACAGCGTCATAGATGGCCACGGCTGCGGGAGCGTCCTCCCGTGCCACATTGCTGCCGATCGACCGCCCCGTCATTGCCTCTCGAGCTCCTCCTCGATCCTCTGCCGGCGGTGCATCCGGGCATAGAGGCCACCCCGGTCCAGTAACTCCGCGTGTGTTCCCAAGTCCACGACACGGCCCGCGTCCAGGACCGCGATCCGATCCGCCAGTCGCGCTGACGACACGCGGTGGGTGACGATCAGGACAGTGCGCTGGTGCATTCCCTGGCGCAGCCCCTTCCACAACTCGTGTTCCGTCTTCGCGTCAACGCTCGCGGTTGCGTCGTCAAGCACCAGGATCCCGGGGTTCTTCAGTAGCGCGCGGGCGATCGCCACGCGTTGCTTCTGACCGCCGGATAGCGTGATGCCTCGCTCGCCAACCATGGTTTCCAGTCCGTCCGGAAAGCCGTCGTCGCCACCTTCCAGCATCGCCGTGGTAGCCGCAATGTGCACATCCTGATCGGGAGCTTCCGGTACGCCGAGACGGATGTTCCTCGCGATCGTCCGGCTGAACAGGAAGGACTCCTGAGGCACGTACCCGATATAGCGACGAAGCGCGGAGACCGGAAGCCGGCGAATGTCAACGCCCCCTACGAGCACCTGCCCCTGGCTTGGGTCGTGTAGCCTGGGCAGGAGGCTGGCCAGCGTGGACTTGCCGCTGCCAACCGGACCGATTAAGGCGAGGCTCTGTCCGGCCGGAATCCGCAGACTGACCTCTTGCACCGCCGAGGCGGAGGCTCCCGGATACTGGACGGAGACCTTCCTCCATTCAATCTCGCCTGACAGCGGCCCGTCCTCGGGCGACGCCCGCCCGTCATCGGCAATGCGCGACCGGTAGTTGAACAGATCGTTCAGCCGGCCCAGCGAAGCCACGCCGCGTTGCGTGATATTCACGACGACGCCCATGCCCACCATCGGCCAAGTCAGCATCGCCAGGAAGGACAGGAACATCGTGAACGTGCCGAGAGTGATCTCTCCCTGGATCACCCGCCAGCCGCCGAACCCGAGGACGGCGATGCCGGTAAAGCCGACCAGGAATTCAAGGGCCGGGTAGAACGTGCGCCAGATCCGGACAAGCCCGAGGCTGGCCTCCATGTACTCGCCGTTCGCGCTGTCGAAGCGGTCAACCTCCTGAGCGCCCTGATCGTAGGCGCGAAGCATCCGCAATCCCGCCAAGTGCTCCTGGACCCGCGTGCTGATTCCGGAGAAACGCTCCTGCACAAGTTGGAACTGAGCGTGCGTCCTGCGGCCGAAGTGCCCCACGGCCAGAGAGATCAGCGGCATCGGTGCGAAAACCAGCAACGTCAGCAGCCCGTCCGTCCAGGCCATGACCGAGACCACGGCAACGAACACAACACTGATCTCGGCGGTGTACATCAATCCCGGACCGAGGAGCGAGCGCACCTGCGCGAGGTCATTCGCCGACCGCGCCATCAGGTCCCCCGTGCGGTACCGCTCGTAGAATCGCCGGTCCAGCCTGACGAGGTGCGCTGTCAGATCATTTCGCAAGTCGTATTCGATGTCTCTCGAAATCGTGATGAGGATCCAGCGCATCGCGTACTGCGCAACTCCCTTGCCGGCCGCAACGACGAGAATCAGGACAGCGAGCCGCTGTGCAGCACTCGTTTCCCCTTCCGCCAGAGCATCGATCGACAGCCCCAGCAAGTAGGGAAGCGCAGTGGCCAGCGCGCCCCTGAACAGCAGCGCGGTGAGCCCCGCCGAATACCGCCAGCGGTATCGCAGCATGTAAGGGGCGAGAGTGCGGAGAGTCGACAGCAAACCCGGCCTATACGAGATACAGCATGCAGTAGATCACGGCGCCGGTCGCGGAGACGTACATCCAGATCGGCCATGTCCAGCGCGCAATCCGCCGATGCCGCACGAAAGATCCCCCGAGAGCGTATCGAAGGGTGACCAGCACTAACGGCACGATGGCAACAGCGAGAACGATGTGGCTGATCAGTATGGAAAAGTAGACAAGACGAATCCAGCCTTGGCCCTCGTACGGAACCGATCCGACCTGCAGGTGATAGATCACATAGCTCGTCAGAAACGCCAACGACGAGCAGCAAGCGCAGAGCATGAACGCTTTATGCCGACGCCGCTCCCCCCGGCGGATCTGGAGGTACCCGCCCACCAAGCAAGCCGCCGTGAGGATGTTCAGGCTCACATTCAGGGTTGGAAGATCGGTGTAGTCCATTTCCGTCGGCCCGCCGCACCTAGGCGAGGTGCTCAGGCTCCGTGCGCGATGCCCGGTACCATGCGAAGACAAGCATCGCGACGGCGAAACCCGCCACAACCGCCCAGCACAGGCCCGCCGCCGGAGCAGAGGCAGCGACCGGCATTCCCAGCATGCGGCGCAACTCAGCGACACCATAGGTGAGCGGGTTGACCGCTGTGAGCCAGCGCACCCAAGCCGACGATCCTTCCATCGGAAACACGCTGCCAGACATCAACCACATCGGCATCAGCAGCAGGTTCATCACCGAATGGAAGCCTTGGACAGAATTCAGCCACCAAGCGCAGAAAAATCCCATGGCGGTCAAACCTGCCGCCATCAGGAGCAGGATGGCGAAGATTCCCGGCAGGCTCGAGGGAACGAGCGGCACACCGGCGAGCGGTGCCAGCGGCAACAGCAACGCACCCTGGATCGCACCCAGCGTGGTGGATCCAGACACCTTGCCCAGCACCAGCGAAAGCCTTGAGACAGGAGCAACGAGGACTCCCAACAGGAACCCCTCTCGGCGGTCTTCGATCAACGAAATGTTGGCGAAGATCGAGGTGAACAGCACGGCGAGCGCCAGCATACCGGGAAAGAAGAACTGCAGGTAGCCGCCTTGGTTCGACACCAGCGAAGAGCCAAAGCCCGACCCCAGCACGAACCAGAACAGCAGGGGCGTGGACAGCGAACCGACAATCCGACTGCGCTGGCGGTAGAAACCGCGTACCTCCCGCACCCAAAGAGTCGCGGCGGCGAGCCAAAAGCTGGGCGGTGACGCGGCCGCGCTCCCCGTCACCGGCATGGCAGCAACGGCGACTGGAGGCGAACTGGCCATCGATCTTGGTTTCCGCAGGCCGAAGCGAGCATCCGGAACCCTCATTCTACGGGATGAGCGAACGCTCGATCCCGCACGGTTCGACGCTCACAGTTCCAAGAGGTAGCCAGGCTTGCCCACATTGACCGCTGTCGTCTGCCCGAGTTCGATGACCCTGCCAGCCCCCTCGTGAATGTGGCCGCAGAAACAGTAGGCGGGCTGGTGGGCGTCGACATAGTCGCGGACCGCAGTGCTGCCGAAATGCAGACCGGGCGCGGCCTCGTCAAGGTCCGTGCCAAACGGGGGTGCGTGGGCGACAAGCGTCTGCGGGCGCAAGACCGCGAAGCGGGCCAGGCGCCTCGCCAGTTCCTCCTCGTCGTATTCACCCGGCGTGTCAAATGGCGTGGGATTCGAATAGCCCATTCCCACGAAATGGGTGCCTCCAAGCTCGTAGGCGGTGTCATGGAAACTGCGGAATCCGTGCAGCGAGCAGAACCGCTCCACCTGCTCTGCGGTCTCGTTGTTCCCGGGCATGACCCACAGGCGCTCGCCGAGGGGCGCCAGGATCGCAGCGCATGGATCTAGCGACGCCGGCCAGGTGACCAGGTCCCCGGCCGCGATGTAGATGTCCGCGGGCACGGCGACCGCCCGCCGCAGGCTATTCATGTCTCCGTGAATGTCGGAAAAGATCTGAACGCGCATTGCAGCCCCCTCAGGGTATGCGCCGAGTCGCCGCTAGCCGGGTCCGGGCCTTGTCAATCACGGTTTCCTCGGCCTGCTCAAGGGTGTCCGCACTGGCTGTCGCGATCAGGGCACCGGGCGAGACGTTGTCAGCCTTGGCGTGCCACGTCGGCCCGATCCGGTAGGTTGTGACGCGGACCGGCCACCCGGCCAGTTCGAACTGGCGGACCAAGTATCGTTCGGCCTTCATGCCCCGCGCTCGACCGGCGCACCGACAAGGTTGCCCCATTCGGTCCAGGACCCGTCGTAGTTGGTCACACCTTCGAGGCCCAGCAAGTAATGCAAGACAAACCACGAATGGCTGGATCGCTCCCCGATCCGGCAGTACGCGATGACCGGCTTGGTCCCGGTGATGCCCGCCGCGGAATAGAGCTGCCGGAGTTCTGCCGCGCTCTTGAAGGTTCCGTCATCGGCGCAGGCTTTGCCCCAAGGGATGTTGCTGGCTCCCGGGATATGCCCGCCACGCTGACAGGTCTCGGGCAGACCGGGGGGCGAGAGGATCTCGCCGCTGAACTCGGCCGGGCTCCGCACATCCACAAGTTCCACCGAGCCCGACTCGACCGCACTCGACACCTCCGGGAGAAAGGCGCGCAACGAGTTGTCCGGAGCTGCTGCAACGTAGCTCGCTGCGCCGGGGCGCGCGGCGTCCATCGACAGTTCGCGCCCCTCCGCAAGCCACTTCGCGCGGCCACCGTTCATCAGACGGACGTCGGAGTGCCCGTAGATCTTCATTTGCCAGAATGCCCAAGCGGCAAACCAGTTGTTGTTGTCGCCGTACAGGACCACGGTCGTGTCGTTCCCAATGCCGCTCTCCGCCATCAGTTCCTCGAAGGCTTCCCGTGGCACGATGTCGCGGCGCACTGTGTCGCAAAGCTGGTTGTCCCACGCCCAGCCGACCGCTCCGGGAACATGGCCCTCGTCGTAGGAACTTGTGTTGACATCCACTTCGACAACGCGCACTCCGCTGTCGCCGCCGTGCTGCGCTACCCAATCCGTGGAAACAAGGACTTCAGGATGTGCGTATTCACTCATGTTTCTCCCCCTCCCGCCTCCGGCGGGTGCTCTTGCCTTCGAGCGAAGGCGTTCCCCTATTCTCGCCCAACACGCGAGTGCGATGGCCAGCGAACCGAGCCCCGCTGAGTCGTTCCCATCCGCAGCCCCTCGAGCCGGGCATGGAGGGGAGCCGGACCCGGCAGCTTGAGTGATGAACCCGTCCGGCGGGAAACGCCGGCCCTGCTAGATCGCAAGACACGCATCAATCTCGTTCCTCGGCACGGCCCCTTCCTTGATCAGCCGCCACTGGACCGGCGTGATGTCGACAGTCGTGGCGGCAGCACCATCGATCACGCCGCCATCGAGAATCAGTCGAATCCGGCCGTCCATCGTGCCGAGCACCTCGAAGCCGCTACGACAGGTGGGCCTTCCAGACACATTCGCACTGGTCGCGATCAGCGGTGTCCCCAAGGTTTTCACAAGCCGCGAGGCCAACGGTGAAGCCGACCGTCGCAGGGCCAGCCGACCAGTGTTGCCGGTTACGCGCAGGGGCACGTTGGATGACGCTTTGACGATCACGGCCAGCGGACCCGGCCAAAACCGGCGTGCCAGCAGATAGAAGCTGGACGGGAGGCGAACAGCGTACTTCTCTGCCATGGGGAGGCTGTCGACGAGCAGGGGCAATGAGCGGCTGGCCTCGCGTCGCTTGGCCTCGAAGACTTTCGCGACGGCGTTGAGGTTGAATGGATCGGCTACGAGCACGTACAGGGCATCGCTAGGAACCGCGACGACTTCGCCGTCGCGGATGGCCTCGGCGGCTGCCTCAAGGCCCCGAATGTTCGGCTCGCCAACAGGCGTTTCGATCAGGCTTGTGGTCAATCTCGGTGGTTCCGGGACGAGTTCCGATTCCGCAACCCGTACGTCGGCTTCGCCCTTATCCTTATAGCAAGCAGCCCAAGCGCGGCGGCCGGGTCGCCGATCGGCGACCCGGGGCGACTCGACTCGCGGTTCGCCGACGACCACTGCGGAACCGAAACGATTCCTATACTGGATCGGTCGGCCGCTTGGGTAACATGCGGCCACGTCCATGTCGCTTCCGCCGAATTGGAACAGCCTGAAGGAGGCCGCGGGAGAATTGCCCGCTAACCCTGGCATCTACGAATTCCTGGACCCCCAAGGCCGTGTCCTGTACATCGGCAAGGCCAAGAGCCTGCGCGACCGCGTGCGGAGTTACTTCTCGACCGAGTCGATGGCCGACGCCAAGCGGGGAGGGCTGCTATTCGAGGCCCGAACCATTGGCAAGATCGTCGTCAACAACGAGAAGGAAGCTCTCGCTCTTGAAGACAACCTGATCAAGAAGCACAAACCGAAATACAACATCCTGCTCCGGGACGACAAGACCTATCCCTATATCAAGCTGACGCGCGAAAAATATCCCCGCGTCTACGTGACTCGACGACTCAAGAAAGACGGATCGACGTACTTCGGGCCGTACTTCCCGGGCAATCTCGCGCACCGTCTCGTGCACTTCATTCACCGCCACTTCAAGATTCCGTCGTGCACCGTCGACCTGACGAAGACCCATCCGAGACCGTGCCTCGAATACCACATCCATCGCTGCTGGGGGCCTTGCGCGCAGGGGCTGGTGACCGACGACACCTACGCACGAGCCGCGGAAGACGTGAAGTCGTTCCTCGGCGGCCGCCGGCACGAACTCGTCCGCGACTTGCGCAGGCGCATGCTGCAGGCATCCGCGGCCCTCGAGTTCGAGAAGGCAGCAGGCCTGCGGGACCTCATCACGACCGTTGAGGAAATCACCGAGAAACAGCGCATGGCAGCAGCCGAGGGTCGCGACATCGACTTGGTCGGGATCCACGCCGAGCCGCCCTTGGTCGCGGCCAATATCTTCCATGTCCGGAACGGCCGGGTGGTGGACCGCCGCGAGTTTTATTGGGAGCAAGTCGAGACGTTCGACGAGTCCCGATTCCTGGCCAGCTTGCTCCCCCAGGTCTACCTCGGCCAGCGCCACATCCCTTCGCTGGTGCGAGTGCCAGAGAAGTTCGAGGGCATGACCGCGCTCGCAGAATTACTTTCCGAGAGACGTGGCACGAAGGTCGAAATCTCAGTGCCGAAACGGGGCGCGGGCAAGGGATTGCTGGACTTGGTGGTCACCAACGCCCGCCAGTGCTTCGAGCAACGCTTCCGCGTCCGCAAACCAAGCGCCGCCCAGGTCATGGAAGCCTGGGGGGAGGCTCTGGACCTGACATTGCCCGAGGACGGCTCCAAGGCCGGTCACCGTATCGAGTGCTTCGACATTTCACACACGCAAGGCACGGAAGTCGTGGCTTCGATGGTGGTGTGGAAAGACGGCAAGATGCGCAAGGGGGAGTACCGAAAGTACATCGTCCGACAGCAAGCCAACGATGACTTCGCCGCGATGAGGGAGGTTGTCCGGAGGCGCTACGCCCGTCTACGGCACGAAGGCAAGGAATTCCCTACCTTCGTGCTGATCGATGGAGGCGTGGGCCAGTTGCATGCAGCGGCGGACGCGCTGGCGGAACTCGGCGCACCCTCGCAGCCGCTGGCCGCAATCGCGAAACGCGAAGAAGAGATTTTCGTCCTCGGGCGCGAGGACGAGCCAATCCGGCTCGACAGGTTCAATCCGATCCTGCACGCAATCCAGCAGATTCGCGACGAGGCGCACCGGTTCGCGCTAACGTTTCACAGGCAGCGCCGCTCGAATCGCATCCTGCGCTCAGAACTGCTGGACATTCCGGGAATCGGCGCGGCCACTGCGGCGAAACTCTTGCGAGAGTTCGGTAGCGTGGCTGGAATTCGAGACTGCGCGTTCGGCGACCTGGCGGCGTCAGTCGGAGCGCGGCGCGCAGAAGCGGTCCGGGAGCACTTCGGGCGGCCGATCCCGAATCAGGCCCAGCAATTGTAATAGCCGTCCTTGCTAACCACCTCGATCGGCATGCCGTAGACCTCGGACAGCACCTCCGGAGACAGCAGGAGTTCCTTGGGACCGTCCGCGTGGATCCGGCCCTCGTTCAGCAGGACGACGCGGGACACCTCGGGCACGATGTCCGGCAGGTGATGGGTGACATAGATCAGGCTTGTTCCCAGCGCCGCGATCTTCCGCAATGTATCCCGCAGTCCCAGGGCGGAACGGATGTCGAGACCGTTGGACGGCTCGTCAAGCAGCAGCGCCCGCGGCTTGTTCACCAACGCCCGGCCGATCACGACGCGCTTGGCCTCGCCCGTGGACATCGCGTTCACCGGCTTGTCTCGGAGGTGCTCGGCACTCATCAGGCGCAGCACTTCCGCGCCCCGCGCCTCCATTGCGTCGGTAACCGGGTGCTGCGGCCACAGCTCGAAGCTGGAATAGAATCCCGACAGCACCACGCTTCGCCCGGAAGCGCTCTTGGAGCAAGCCTGGACCATTTCGTTCGAGACGATCGCAACGAGCTTGCGCATGTCGTGGACGTGCCAGTTCGAGCGGCCGAAGAGCTTCATGATCGGGCCGAAGCGCCGGACAGGATGGTCGTAGCGCATCATCGTCCGGATCAGAGTGGACTTGCCGGAACCGTTCGGGCCGATGATCGCCAGATGCTGACCGCATGGGATCGTCAGCGAAATACCGTCAAGCGCCAGGGTATCTCCGCGATAGACAGTGATGTTGCGAAAATCCAGCAGCGGAGGATCTTGCGTCGATTCCGTCATCGGTGGCTCGAGTGGAGTCGGCTCTGTCAAACCTAGCGCTCGCCTGCGGGAAGTTCAGCGCCGGAGGAAGTTTCCAAGCAGGCGCTTGCCCGGCTCGGTGAGGATCGACTCGGGGTGGAACTGCAGTCCCTCCACCGGCAGTTCGCGGTGCCGGAGACCCATGACGATGCCGTCATCCGTCCAGGCCGAGACTTCCAGCTTTGCCGGAATCGATTCCCGTTCGACAATCAGCGAGTGGTATCTGGTCGCAACGAAACCCTGCTCCAGGCCCTCGAACACCGTGCGACCGTCGTGCCGGACAGCACTGGTCTTGCCATGCATGAGGTAGGGAGCGCGGACCACCCTGCCACCGAAGGCCTGCCCGATCGACTGGTGACCAAGGCAGACTCCCAGAATCGGAACCCGGTCAGCCATTGCCTTAACGAGTTCGACCGAGATACCCGCCTCGCTCGGCGTACAGGGCCCCGGCGAAATCACAATCCGGTCAGGCCCCATGGCGGCGATCTCCTCCACGCTCACCTCGTCGTTGCGCCTGACCGTGATCGACGCGCCGAGTTCGCCGAGAAACTGCACCAAGTTGAAGGTGAACGAATCGTAATTGTCGATGACTAGGGTCATCTTCTCTATTGTCGCCCCCCCAGCCGGCCCCTCCCGGGCGATAGCCGTTCGCAATGCCTCACGGCTACAATGAACCACCACAGAGAGACGCTAGCACCATGATCCGGAGAACCTTCGTCACGACCGCCACCCTGGGCGCCGCCGGAGCTGCATGCATGCAGCAATCGGTCTCACCCGCGACTGAGCGCCCGCCAATCAGGATGCATGCAGGGGCGCAACGAAGTCCTACGAACGTGGAGATTCTCCAGTTCCTGAAGAGACACGGCGTCAACCACTGCTGCGGGTACCCTCCGCATCCAGGGGATCGGGGCTACTGGCTCAAGGAGGATCTGGAAAAGACCCGTGAGCTGTGCGAATCGCACGGTGTAGCGCTCGACATGGTCGCGCTTCCCTTCCTCGCTTCATCGCACATCGACCGCGAAGAGCGCGGCGCGATTATGCTTGGGCAGTCTCCCGAGCGCGACCGCGACATCGAGGATATCCACAAGATGATCCACGGCTGCGCGGAAACAGGCATCCCGGCGTTCAAGTACAACATGAGCATATTGGGAGTGCTGCGCACCGAGCCGACGCCGGGCCGGGGCGGATCGCAATACTCGACTTGGCGGCTGGACGAGGCACGGCCCGATCCAGTGGAAACACGGGCCGGGCGCGTGGACGCCGACACTGCCTGGGAGCGCATCACTTACTTCCTCGACCGGGTGATCCCGGTTGCGAACGAGTACAAGGTGCGGGCAGCCTGCCACCCGCACGACCCGGGCGTGCCCCCGGATGGCTATCAAGGAGTCTCGAGAGTCCTGGGCACGCCCGAGGGACTGTACCGGTTCATGAGCATCCAGGAAAGCCCCTATCACGGCTTCAACCTCTGCCTCGGGACAACCGCCGAGATGCTACAGGATCCAGCAAGGGAGATCCACGACGTGATCCGCCGCATCGGGGGGCAGAAAAAGATCTTCAACATCCACTTCCGCAACATCCGAGGCAAGCGTGACAGCTTCCAGGAAGTCTATCCAGACGAAGGCGACATGAACATGGTGGAGGTCGCCAGGACCCTCTGGGAAGTCGACTATCCCTATATGCTGATGCCTGACCACATGCCGAGGCACGCGGACGATCCCAAAGGAAGGCAGGGGTTCGCCTACGGCTTCGGCTACATCAACGGAATCCTGCAGTCGCTTCAAGACGGGGCCTGACCCGAAGTTCCCGGCCCCGGGCGGCTTGGCCGGGGCCGGGCCGAATCGGCGTTGGGGCTGCTGTGCTAACGTCGAATCGAGACCGTGTCTTGATGTCCGCACTACCGGCAGTGGAAGTGTCCGAGTGCAGCTTCGCCTACGGGAAGCCTTCCGCCGACAGCCCGCCGGCCCTGGATCACGTCAGCTTTAGCGTGGCCCAAGGGGCTATTTTCGGTCTGCTCGGACCGAACGGCAGCGGCAAGACCACTCTCTTCCGTATCCTCTCCACGCTCTTGATGCCGGACAGCGGAAGCGCCCAGCTCTTCGGGATCGACGTGGCCGAGAAAGCGCTAGAGGCTCGGCGGCACGTCGGCGTCGTGTTCCAGTCACAAAGCCTGGACCGCCTGCTCTCTGTCGAGGAAAACCTCGTGCATCACGGCCATATGCACGGGATGCGAGGGGCGGGGTTGACGAGCCGGATCGACGAGGTCCTGGCACGAGTCGGCCTAGGCGACCGTCGCAAGGATCGGGTCGGTACGCTTTCGGGAGGCCTGCGTCGCCGGGCAGATCTCGCGAAGGGTGTCTTGCACGGCCCGCGCCTCCTGCTCTTGGACGAACCCAATACGGGCGTCGACCCCGTCGCTCGAAGGGCGTTCTGGGGATATCTGAGGGAACTGCGGCAGTCCGAAGGCGTCACCGTCCTGTTGACCACGCACTCTCTAGACGAAGCCGACTACTGCGATCAGCTTGCGATTCTGGATCTTGGCAGGCTGATCCGGACAGGCACTCCGGCTGAACTCAAGGCCGAAATAGGCGGGGAGGTTGTGACGCTCGAGGCCGACCGGCCGGCCGAGATCGCGGCAGCTCTCGCCGATGAATTCGCGGTGAGCGACCCGTGGCTCGATGGCAGCGAGATCCGCTTCGCTCGCTCCGAAGGATCGCAATGGGCGGTGCGCCTCATGGAACGGTTCGGGCCGGAAGTCGGTTCCGTCAAAGTTTCCAGGCCGAGCCTGGAAGATGTCTTCTTCCGGCATGCAGGGCGGGGATTTGACCCAGACGGAGCCGCGCCTGGCGCATCGCCGAAACCTGGCCCCTGATACATTCGGCTCGGCAACCAATCAGATCGCGTCCGGGTAGTAGCCCGCGCGCGCCTGGATCCTGACATCCTTGCGCGGACTCTTCAACGTGATCTTGCGGAACCCGGTCTGGCCAGACTCCTCCTCGGGCGAATACCCGATGCTGTATTGGCTGCGCATCTCATCCTCGATCTGCTGAAAGATCGTCGCGAGCCGCATGTTGCGGGAAACGGTGAAGAAGCTGCCACCCGTCTCAGTGGCCATCTTCTTCAGCGTCCCGGTCGCCGATCCGTGGTAGAACACCTGGCTACCCCGGGTGAATTGCCGGTCGATGTACTGGATCGTGTACACGACGACATCGCTGCGCTGAGCGGCCTCGATCGCAGCCTTGAGTTTTACCTTGCTCCCGACATCGAATCCGTCCGAGATCACTACGACCGCCTTGCGCCCGACCTGGTTCCGGAACAATTCGTCCGCGGCGAGATACAGCGCGTCATGCAGGGCGGTGCTGGTTTGCTTCTTGTTGCCGGTAGGATTCGGATGGAATCCACCAGTTGGTACTTCCACCTGCAGTTCGTCCAGCCCCCGCTCGAGCAGCCGCTGCGAGCTGGTGTAGTCTTGCAGCAATTCCACGTTGCGGTCAAAGCTCATCAGGAACGCCAGGTCCTTTTCAGGACGCAGGACGGATCGAAAGAAGTGCGACCCTGCGCGGCGCTCGTCCGGGATCAGCGCTTGCTGACTGCCACTGGTGTCGATCAACAGCCCGATCGTCAGCGGCAGGTCTGTTTGATGCGCGAAGTAGCGGATCTCCTGGCGGACGCCGTCTTCCGACAGAATGAAATCCTCCTTGCCTAACGTGCTGACCAATCGGCCGCTACGGTCCTTGACAGTTGCCACCACGTTCACGACTCTCACATCCGTCGAGAACGTCGGCTCCTCCACGACGGGTTGCGTTTCCCCCGTCTGAGCAGCCGATTGGGACAGCGCCATCAGCAGCGCGAAGGCCGTAGCCAGGACTCTCATGCTAGTTCGACAGACGTGCTCGAGGCAGCGGCGGTTTCGCGGCACGCCGTCCGAATCGTTCCGGCCAGGTGTCATCACCGAGGATCGAAGCACGCAACGCTGCCTGCTCCGAAGACGGGAACCCTTCTTCGAGAGGACGACTCAGCGGTCGATTTCTCAAGCTGAACTCGCCATCGGCATTTCCGTCTCCCCCCTCGGACCTGTTGGTCTCGGACGGATCCTCTCGATCTATCGACTTCTGATCCTCAACAGCTGCGATGCCCCGTTTGAAGGCGGCTCGCAGGCCCTGCGGAGCAATCGCTACCACGGTGCGAGCGAGGCTCACGATCCACGGCGCGAGCGTCGATCCAGCGACGATGCCCTTGGTGTTCCCTAGAGGCTGGAAGGCGATAAGCCCGAGTAACAAGACAGCGCAAACCAATAGCCCCCGCAACATTCCGAACACACCTCCAAGGGACATGTCCAGCCACCGCAGGCCGGTGAAGCTCCACACACTGACGAGCGTGCGTGCAATCAGCATGCCGAGGATTATGCAACCGACAAAAACCAGAGCGAACGCGACGGTGGCCGCGATCCGCGGATTCCGGATCCAGGGTTGCAGTTCATTCGCCAGAAGGCCGTGACCCCACATCGCCAAGACAACACCGACGACGAGCGAAGCGATTCGGAAGAGTTCCCTCGTGATCCCGTTGCGTACCGCCAGGATCACGGAGAGAAGCAAGACGGTTCCGAGGACGACGTCAAGGACGTTTAGGTCCATGCCAGCACCTCATGGGCTCACATCGGGATCGCCCGGAAACCCCGGGACTCATTCTCCCTCTCAAGGCGCACCGCCGTTGCGTGCGCCCCTGCAGGTGATTACGTTCGCTGGAGGCAAGTTGCGCCACACGCAGTTCGATTCGACGGATTCGAAATACCGCCGGAGCATGTCACCCGCATCAAAGTACTCGAGGCGCCGTCCGGCCATCCGGATGCGGTGGACGTACTGGAACTGGGTCAGAGTGCCCTCCTCGCTGAACCTCGGCAGCAGAGGCTGGAAGATCGCGCCGACCGCCGCTTCGTCCAGAAACCCAATCCCCAAGGAAGAGACGACCCCATTGACCGTGTCGATGCCCCTGCGGTCCAGTTCAGCAGCAGCCGTTTCGGCGCGGGCGGCAACGATATGCAAGCGTTTGTCGTCGATATTGGTCCGCAAGTAGTCCACGAAGAGCGGACTGATCTCGAATGCCAGCAGGACACCGTCGGGCGGCATCACCCGCAATAGCCTCCGCGTCATCACGCCGGTCCCGGGACCGAACTCGACGACAACACGAGGCCCTTGGCGCCGCAACGGCTCGACCATGGCGTGCGCTAGGTGACGGGAGCTTGGCGCTACGGCCGCTGTGCTCTTGAAATTCGAGACAGCATTGCGCGTGAACGTAACGAGGCTCATAAGAGGCGGACGGCAAGGAGCCCCCAGCGCCCGAATCCCTCCATCATACGCTCGCGGCACATCGCTGCCACGTCTCTGCGTGTCGACAACGATCGGGTGACGGGGTGACCAGCCCGTTCCGAGGAAGAGGCCCACTCCCATACTGCTGGCGTGGCAGAACACCTGTTCCTGTGCGAGATCCGTACGTGCATGGACACGCTGACTTGGCTCACGCCAACACCCTGGGCTCGTGCGGCAGACTGGCAAGAGGAGCACCGGCGAGAATCCCAGCTTGAACCCTGCCGCCTCTCGTTCCTACCAGGATGGCGTGTGGCGCGCAGGAAGGCGTGCACAGCGAGTTCGCATGGTACGAGGTAGAAGATGTTATCCGCCTAGGCGGGGTTGAGCGCGGACATCATCGGCAATACGGAGAATCGCCGCAAGGCTCCGCTCGACGTCCTCGTCGGTGGTCGCCCAGGACGAGACGCTGATACGCATTGCGGTCCGTCCGCCCCAGTTCGTTTCTCCGCACCAGCAGGTCCCATCGCGCTGCACGCCTCGGATCACGTCTGCGGTGGTCCGATCGTCGCCGAACGCGACAAGCACCTGATTGAGTACCACGTCGTTCAAGACCTCATTACCAGCGTCGCGCAAGCCATCGGCGAAACGGCGGGCCTGACGGCAGTTGCGCTCCACCAGTAGCCGGATGCCCTCGAGGCCAAGCGATGCAATCGCCGCCCAGACCTCCACTCCCCGAATGCGGCGACTTGACTCCGGCGTGAACTCGAATGGATCTCGACTCGTCGGGTCTGGGAGATAGGCCGCGTCCATCGACATCACACCACGCAATGAATTGGCATCACGCACGATGGCGAGCCCGCTGTCGTACGGAACATTGAGCCATTTGTGTGCATCTGTAGCCCACGAATCGGCGCGTTCGAGACCGTTCGATAACCCGGCGAACTGGCTCGATGCTCTCGCCCACAGGCCGAAGGCCCCATCGACGTGGACCCAGACGTCGTCGGCCCGCACAGCGTCGCAGATCGCATCCACCGGATCGAACGCGCCGGTGTTCACGTTTCCGGCCTGAACACAGACGATCGCGGGTCCGTTGAGGGCAGGGAGTGCGGTTACACGCATGCGGCCCTGATCGTCGGCCGGTACCCGGATCACCCGGTCACGTCCGAGCCCGAGCATGCCGAGCGACTTGAAGATACTGACATGGGCCTGTTCGCCCACCACGACGGTGATCTCCCGCGCTGCCTGGACCCCGTGCCGGTCGACGTCGTGACCGTGCGCGAGCAGCACGTTGCGGCGGGCCGCTCCAAGCGCGGTGAAATTGGCCATCGTCGCTCCAGTGACAAGCGCGACCCCCGCATCCGCCGGCAGGTCGAGGATTTGGAGGGTCCACCTCATCGCGACGCGCTCAAGCGCGGCACCGATCGGCGAACTCACCTCGCTGAATGCGTTTTGGTCCCACGCCGCGGCGAGCCAGTTCGCAGCCAGTGGTGCGGGCAAGGCACCGCCGACGACGAACCCGAAGTAGCGCGGGCCTGCGCTCGCGACCGTACCCTGGGAGCCGATTTCGTCGAGCCAAGCGATGACCTCAGAGGCGGGCAGCCCCGAGGGGGGCAGTTCCCCGTCCAGAGCCTGTGCAAGCTCGCCCGCATCGCGGAATGCGGCGACCCGGCGGGTGGGGAGCGACTCGAGGAATCGCACTGCGCGTTCACACGTCTCACAGAGCAGTTCTCGCATGTCCCAAATGTGCCACAGCTCCTGAACACGATCCTGTCGCAAGGCCTACGACGAAAGGCGGGGCACCGGGGCTCAGGCCCCTCAAAGAGGGTTGCCAAACCGCTGCGAAGCCTACCCGCACAGCCAAGCGGTACACTGACCCGGACGCGGCTGCGACGTACAGCGAGCCTGTAAGTGTGTGCTCGCGATCGCGTTGGAGCGCACGTGGCATCGCAGCATTGCGAGCACGACCTGTCCTGACCAGCGCCCCCGGGATCGTGCACTGGCGGGCGGCTTGGTAGGGCACCCGCAACTCCTGCAGGAATCTGCACCCGCAGCCACTGGCTACGAGTCAGTCTCCTCTGGACGCGGGCGTGAACCCCTGGCGCCGCCGCCTTCCGGCGAGCGTCACGGTAAAGAACGGCTACAGCGACCACCGCTGGGACACGGCCCGTAGTTCCACACGCCTCAAGTACTGGGAACCGTTAGGGTGGAACCGGCGCTGTTACGATCAGCGTGCGGATGGAAAGCCCCTGTAGCAGGAGCATCAACAGCTGGTTTGCAGGTCTGGCACCCACCGTTGTGTGCGTGCTACTTGCAAGTTGCGACCTTAGTCTGCAAATCCCTAGCGGTGACTCGAATCCGCCCTCGATGCAACCCAATTTTGCCTTTCGTCCTGCCGGTCGTCAGGCCAGCCCGCGAATAAGACTACTCGAGCGGTCCATCGAGGCCGGGGAGCGCTCAGCGACTGCACGGTTTTGGGAGGAGATGGAAGCAAATGGAACTCCGTTGATCGAGAACGTTCCTGACCAACAGCGCCATTCGCTGGTGACGTTTCTGTGGAGGGCACTTGAGGATACCCGGAATGTGGCTGTTGTCGGTGGTGCGATGAATGGAGCCGAACCGGCCAAGAACCAAATGTTCCGCGTCGATGGCTCGGACGTTTGGTATCTAAGCTTCGCAATCCGGAACGACGCGCGATTCACCTATGCCTTCGCACCAAACGACAGCATGTCGCCTCTTCTCGATCCGGCACGGGTTTCGATGGACTTCAAGCAAGACCCTCTGAACACTCGCCGATTCCTGGGATTATCGGGAAGCTATTCGTCGTACGTCGAACTGCCTGACGCTCCGTCCGAGCCGTGGAGGATCCTAGGCCCCGACATGGCACGAGGCAATTTGGCGCGGACAAACTTTCGGAGTGGCGTGCTCGGAAACGAGCGTGCATTGTGGACCTATACTCCGGCTCGGCTTGATCCGACCACCCCGCAGTATCCACTACTCGTGCTCCTGGATGGCGGGGCGTACACGCATTCGAGCGCTCCCGCAGTTGCAATCCTCGACTTCCTGATCGCAACGAAGCAGATACCGCCCACGCTGGCGATTCTAGTCGGCAACACGGTCCGTTCAAGAGAGTTGCCGTCGCCAATGTTCGCTACGTTCCTTGCGACGGAGCTCGTGCCGTGGGCGGCGAAGAACCATAGTGCCAGCGGGGATCCGGCCGACATCGTCATCGCGGGATCCAGCCTGGGTGGATTCGCCGCGAGTTTCGCTGGTTTCCAGCATCCGGATGTCTTCGGGAACGTCTTGTCAATGTCCGGATCGTACTGGTGGGAGTGGGGCAATCAGGAGGAACCAGGATGGTTGACCCGGCAATTCGAGGAGGCGCCTAGGAAATCGCTCCGCTTCTTTGTTGCAGTCGGTGCGATGGAGAAGGCTGACTCCCAACTCGCCACAAACCGTCGCTTCCGCGATGTTCTGACGGAGAAGGGGTATTCCATTACCTATCAGGAGTTTAACGGTGGGCACGGCTACATCAGCTGGTGTAGAGCCCTCTTCGATGGGCTAGTCGCGCTGATTGGAGAGGAGCGCGACTAGCACGTATGCCCCAAGTCCGAGGGGCGAGAGACTCAGTCGAAAGTGCACCTAGACGATTCTCACGCGGCCCCAAGAACAGACGCTCACTAAGCCCTGCGTCATGGAGGGCTCTTCAGCCGTGCTTCATTCAGCTTCACTGGGATCCGAGTCATTTCATTGCTGGTCGGCCACAGTTGGAATGCCTGCACTAGCACCGTTCGCATACAGTGAACGACCATTCCCTCCGTGTCTGCCTTCGGAGCCGGGAGGAGGTGGCGGACTGTTCGCTGGCAACACATGTAAACCGACCTGAACATTGTCGTGCTCGTTGGAGCAGGACTGCTGATCCGGAGCGCATGCCAGGCCACTCAGGTTGAGACCGGGTTCAACCAGGACAACCTGCTGACGATGACAATCTCGCTGCCAACCAACAAGTTCGACTGGGATCACAACGCAGTCTTCGCGAGCGACGTCCTTCGGCAGGTTCGGTCGCTCCCATCGATCAGCGACGCGGCTGTCGTGCACGGCATTCCGATGCGAGAGGGCAGCTATCTCTCCGATGGGCAGGGCACCATCGAAGGGCACGTGCCCGCGAACGAGGCCGACGAGCCGAAGTACGGCATACGCGTCGTGAGCCCGGGGTATCTTGCCACCATTCAGACCCCCATCGTGGCTGGCCGGGTTTTCGAGGCACGGGATGAACAGCGTGGAGCCGCTTGCAGCTTCCTTGTCAGCGACTCTATCGCGAGGCGTTACAGGAAGGGGCGGGACCCGCTGGGGAGGCGGATGAGTTTCGGCGAAGCACTTGGCGACTGGCCAATGGTGGTCGTCGGGGTCGTGGGAGAAGTGCGGTATTCGGGACTCGAGACGTGCCCGACCGTCGACGTCAATCTTCCGCAAGGCTTGTTCCCGCAATCAGCGATCACCCTGATCGCTCGACGAGGCGCCGTCAGTGCAGGAGCACACTCGCGCCGTGGACCCGCATGCTTTCGTGACGGACATACACTCCATGGAGCAACTGATCGCCGAGTCGTAAGCCCAGCGCCGTGCGAGCACGCTCTTTGTTTCGGCGTTCGGCTTGATAGCCCTGGTGTTGGTCGTGGCCGGCGTCTATAGCGTCATCGCGCAGGTGGTCGTCGAGCGCCAGCGTGATCTCGCCACCCGGTCCGCGCTCGACGCTGGACCACGGCAGGTTGTCATCACGGCGCTGCAGTCCCCGCTACGGCCCGCGGCAATCGGTATCGGGTTTCGAGGGCTGGGGGCGCTGGGGACGACCCGTGTCTTGACCTCGCTACTGTCAGAGGTGAGCGCGCTGGACATCGTGACCTGGACGGAGACATTGCGTCCCGCGCAGAAACCCGTTACGCGAATGACCCCACGGGTCCTCCAGAACATGCGTGTGCCAAGCCTTGCGTAGCTTGGCGATGACCAGACGGCCCGCGAATTGGTTGGATACGATACATAGAAAGTGCTCGGAGAAGTCATCTCCCATTACCGGATTGTCGAAGAACTCGGCAGCGGGGGGATGGGCACTGTCTATAAGGCTGAGGACACTCGCCTCAAGCGCGCTGTGGCCCTGAAGTTTCTCGCTACCGACCAATTCAGAGACAAGGAGGTCAAGGCCCGATTCCTCCACGAAGCCCAGGCCGCGGCGGCTCTGGATCACCCTAACATCTGTGGGATCTACGAGATAGGGGATGTCGGAGACCGGTTGTTCCTGGTACTGCCGTTCCTCGATGGGGAATGCCTCGACAAGCGAATCGCGAAGAGCCCCATGCCGATTCCCGATCTCCTTAGTATCTCGATGCACGTCGCGGAGGCCCTGGAGGACGCACATTCCAAGGGGATCGTGCATCGCGACGTCAAGCCCGGCAACATCATGGTCCAGCAGAAAGCGCAAACGCTCCACTGCGTATTGATGGACTTCGGTCTCGCCACGCTGTCCAAAGGCACGAAACTGACCCGCGCCGGCAGCCAGCTCGGAACCGCCGCTTACATGTCACCGGAGCAGGTCGAAGGATCAGCGGTCGACCAGCGAAGCGATATCTGGTCCTTGGGCGTCGTGATGTATGAGATGGCGACTGGCGTGCTGCCGTTCCCCTCGGACTACGAACAGGCGCAGTTCTACGCGATTCTCAACGAATCGCCGGAACCGCCAAGCGAACTTCGGACAGGAGTGCCCAAAGAACTGGAGCGCATCGTCTACAAGTGCATTTCGAAGCAGTCCTCCGAACGCTACCAGACGTGCACGGATCTGATCGTCGACCTCCGGGCTCTAAACAGAGACCCATTTCCGCAAACATCGCGAGAGGCTGCTTCGCGAGCGGGCCAAGCCAGGTCAGCGGCCAAGGAATCGTCGGCATGGTCCAAGACTCGAGCAGCAATGACATACCTCGCTCTGGGTCTGTGCCTCGGCGCGGCCGTGGCGGGCACGGGGACATGGCTGGCAAGATCGCCGTCGTCAGCTGGCTTAGGAGTTCCGGAATACGAGATTTCCCGTTTCACATGGGATCCAGGCATGACAGTTCATCCGGGCATCTCGCGCGATGGCAGTTTGGTGGCATACTCCTCAGACCGGGACGGCGGCGGGCATCTTGACATTTGGGTGGAGCAGACGGGCGGAGGAGGTCGGATCCAGGTTACCGACGATGACGACGAGGAATCTCATCCTGTATTCTCACCGGACGCTTCGATGCTCGCTTTCGAACGGGGCAAGGACCTCTATCTGGTCCCGTCTCTAGGCGGAAGCGCTCGATTCCTCGCGGCTAACGGAATGCTTCCAGCTTTTTCGCCCAGCGGAGAGAGCATAAGTTTCGCATCCCGGGATGGACAGCTAATGCTTGTCGACCTGGGTGGTGGCGAACCACGAGCCATCCAGTCTGGCTTCAGCGCGGTCCACCAAAGCCTGTGGATGCCAAATCAAGAACACATTCTCTTCGGGGCGATTGAGGCTCCGAACGAATACGATTGGTGGATATCACCTGTTAGTGGGGGTGAACGAATCCCCACTGACTTCGTTGAATTCAAGAGGTCCGCTCTGGGCCTCGACAGCGTCTGGTTCACAATGCCTCCGACCTGGATCGAGCCGGGGCGCTGGATCCTCTACGCCTCGCAACACAGTCTTTGGAGAGTCGCTCTCGACACCGATCCGTGGGGCTTCTCCGAGCGGCCCCAAGCCCTGAGCTTCGGCCCGTCAACCCTGAATTCCGCAGCGGTTGCCGACAATGGAACGATTGCACTGGGAATCTTGGACAGCGACATCGGCATATGGTCATTACCCCTGGAGCCGGCTCCGGACGCAATACTCGGTCCGAACCTGCGTTCACCGACCGAGCCGACAAGCCTGTCAATTTCCCGAGCCAAGAACCGAATCGCATTTGTCGGCAGGACGGGTTCAACGGATGTCTACGTTCGAGACCTGCCAGCCGGAGCAGAAATCAACATTACGAATAACCGAAATCGTGAGCGTGGAGCGGTGATTTCTGCTGATGGCAAGTATGTGGCCTACGAATCAAGGTCGGCCGGTAGCTCGGAGATTCGTATTTTTTCATTCGAATCCAATCAAAACCGACTCCTCTGCGAGTCGTGTGGCATCCCGAATGATTGGTCGCCCGGTAACGAGTACTTGCTCGCCAGTAATGGGAACCCCGGGGAGATCTCTCGCATTAGTGTCTCGAACGGGGAACGGTCAGAAATGATCCGTCTCCCCGAGGGGCACGTGGTGGACTCCGCCCGGTTCTCGCCCGATGGGCGTTGGATCGCGTTCGCCGAACGTGACGAAGAGAACACGGTTGGTCAGCTACTGGTGGCTCCGGCAAACGCAATGAGGCCCATAGCTCGGTCGGGCTGCATCGCAATCACGGATCGGGAGCATCATGACATGATGCCTCGCTGGTCAGCGGACGGGCACTCGCTCTACTTCCTTTCCGATCGAACGGGAAACCTCGACATTTGGCGAGTCGGACTGACGGCTGACCTGCGACCGCGCGGTGAACCCCGGCCTGTCCGGACGTTCGACACCACACGCTTTTCCCTGGTCACGGTTGCGTACGAAGACTTGGGATTTGACATTGGAACGGACCGCATCTATTTCACATTGCGGGAACTGACGGGACGGATCTACCTCCTGCGGCCGAAAGACCTCGCGCTTCGGTCGAATCCCTAGAGGCTTCGGGCGGACGACGGCGAGCTCGCCGCCACTCGATTGCTGACATCGGGTTCACGGCTGAAAAGGGATGCCGCCGAGGCCCCGGGTGCCTCGATTGTTACGGTATTCGGAACATGGGTGTTCTCGGGAGGTCCCGATACGTCGCGCTCACAGCGCTACTTCTAATGCCTCCTTCGGTTCTGGCCGAGCTGAACACACAAGAGACCTTCCGATTTCAAAGCGGATTCTGGACCAACCTGCATCATTTCCTCTTCCAGCGTGCGGTCGAACAACCAGCGGACGACACGACCGCCTCAACCAAACTCGGTCCTGAAGAGGCTAAAGACTGGAGCTTGGCTCTCGCCTATTACGGGGAGCAGTTCGATGGCAAGGACTTGCTCGATCGAGACATGGTGGTAATCAAGAACGCGCTCGCGGATACGGGCTGCGAACCGTCCCTGGAATCGACTGGTCTTGATGGCGAACTTGTCGATGCACTTGAAACGGCGGCGCCGGTTTACCGCGCCGTGTGGTGGGCGGCGCATGATCGGAGCAATCGCTCCCGGATTGAGCGCCTGATTCCGCTCATAGCTCGGCACGAGGGCAGATTAAGGGTCCGCCTCGCGGAGATCTACGGGACTGAGTGGCCGGACACGAGGATCGAGACCGATGTCGTGTTCCATGCGAACTGGGCCGGCGCTTACACGACGCTGTATCCCACCCGGGTCACGATTTCCAGTGAGGACAACGGAGTGCCGCCACTGGAGAGCCTGGAAACTCTGTTCCACGAGGTTTCTCACGCCCTGATCGACAAGGTCCGGACAGCCATCAGCGAGCGAACGCGCTCGCTAGGAAAGCTGCTTCCCAGGAAGTCGTTGTGGCACGCCGTCCTCTTCTATTCGACGGGAGAGATCGTTCGGGAACTCGCCCCCGGCTACACCCCATACGCCCTCAAGCATCGTCTTTGGGAGCGGGCTTGGCCCGATCATCTCGGTGTCCTTGAGAGCGAGTGGAAGCCGTATCTGAACGGTGACCGGGAATTCGAGGCCTCAATCGAAGCCCTCGTCGACAGACTAGCGGTCGATCCATAGGGTTACCGATCGGGCACGGATCACCTTCCGCAGCGCACGGCTCTATGGAGAGCGCCCGTCGGCGTTCGACATCGCGAATCTACAGACGAGTGCCCTCAAACACGCGACCTGCGATTCGTGACGTGCACTGCTCATTCATGTCGCTATCCCGCCGAAGGAAAACGTACAATCCCTTCGCTGAATCGGCCCTTCGCAACTCTAAGAAGTATCCGTCCGTTGGTCGACGCTAGGCTAAGAAGAACTGCTACGAATCACACTGACCCGCCACCGAACGGCTACAGCGTACGGTGACTGCCAGCCGACCCACAGTCATGAGTGTTCTGCAAGACCTTAGGTACGCGCTTCGAATGCTGACCCGGGCTCCGGTCTACACGGCAGTTGTGGTGGCTACGCTGGCTCTCGGTATTGGGGCAAACACGGCCATCTATTCGCTTGTCGTCGCCACTGTGTTCCGTTCCGCACCGTACTACGAAGCCGAGAGGCTGGTAGCGGTGTGGACCCACTGGATCGGCTCCCCCAATCTCAGAGCACCCTCGTCGTGCCCCGACCTGCTGGACTGGCGCGATGACTCCGAGGTCTTTGAGGAGTACGGGTACTTTTTCCCGCGCCGAACTTACAACATGGGCGGCTCCGATCTGGAGCCCCAGCAGGTCCTCGGCGGGAGGATGTCCGCTTCGCTACTGCCCATGCTGCGCGTCAATCCCGTGCTAGGCCGGAGTTTCCTTCCGGAAGAGGATATCGAGGGTGCCCGAACGGTCGCGATGCTCACGCACGGGTTCTGGCGCCAGCAATTCGGAGGCGACCCGGACATTATCGGCAAGAACGTCCGGCTAGACCAGGTTCCGTACGAAATCGTCGGCGTGCTACCCGAAGAATTCCACATCGAGAGTCCGGCACCCAAGCTGTGGGTACCGTTCTCGCAAGAGGGCGCCGTCGAGTCATTCGGCCGGCAGGTGTCCTGGCTGAATGTGATCGGCCGCTTGAAGCCGGGCATCTCGGTCGGGCAGGCAGGGGCGGCCCTCGAAATCATCTCCGCCTCAAATCGGGAGCAGTATCCCGAGACGAACGAAAACAAGGGGGTCTTCGTCGAGCCCTTGGGCGACGCGCTCGCGGTGGAAAGCAAGGAAAGCCTGTACCTTATCTGGATCGCAGCCGGACTCGTCCTCCTGATTGCCTGCGTCAATGTCGCCAACCTGATGCTGGGCCGGCTGGCAGCACGTGGCCAGGAGGTTGCTGTGCGCGCCGCGATCGGCGCTGGCCGCGGCCGCCTTGTCCGCCAGTTCCTCACGGAATCGCTCGTGCTCGCCGCCCTCGGCGGCGTGGCCGGGTTTTGCCTCGCCGCGCTCCAACTCGGACCGCTTGTGCACCTCATTTCCCGCACGCTGTGGAACGGGCTCCCAACCTACTTGCAAGACGTTTCCGTTGACGCATCCGCCCTCGTGTTCGCGCTAGCGGTCACTTGCGTCACGGGACTGCTCTTCGGCTGCCTGCCGGCGCTGGTACAGTCACAGTCGAGAGTCGCCACGCGGATGGCTGCCGGTGATCGTGCCAAGAGCAGTCGATCGCTCGTGCGAAACGTGCTTGTCGTAGCGCAAACTGCGCTCTCGATAACCCTGCTGGTCGGCGTTGGCGTGAGTCTCAGCGCGTTCCTGCGAGCGGAGGACAGCGAACTGGGCCTCGCCGCCAACGAGGTTGCCGTCTTGCAGGTCGAATTACCGCGCACCCAGTACGCGGTCAGCGGACGAATGGAAGCGGGACGGCGAATCTGGACGATCCTGCCTTCGGTCGAGACCATCGGCCTCCGCCTCCGCGAGAGACTGGCGGCAATTCCTGGCGTGCGGGAGGTTGGACTCTCGTCACTTGCACCACCGTACTGTTGTCGCGGTACCACGGTAGAGGTCCTGGGTGCTGGCCAAGACGCCGCCGCCAACCGGTACCCGAGGTATCAGACCATCTCCCCGACCTACTTCGAGGCCCTTGGAATCCCGATCGTGCAAGGCAGGGCGTTTCACCCGGCGGACGGGCAGGACGTGGCTATTGTCAACCGCTCGTTCACCCTGGAACGGTTCGGTCAGAGGAACCCGGTCGGTGAGTCCTTGATCGTGCATGGATGGAGGCCCGACCTGAATAACTCGGCGGTTATCGTGGGCGTCGTTGCGGATTCCCTGCTCTCGCCTTGGCTAATTGAAGGCGCGGAGCCGCAGTTCTACTTGCCGTACGCCGGCCAGCCGGAAGAAACGCCGGGCAACATGCGCACCCAGCGATTAACTCTGTCTTACATGATTCGAACCGCGGGGGACCCGGCATCGGTGTTCGGGGAGGCAAAGCTGGCGGTTGCCGAGGTGCTGGGGGATTTGCCCGTTGCCAAACTAGCGACCCTGGAGAGCGAATTCGCCAGCCTGTTGCTTCCAGCGCAGATGATGGCAAGCCTGCTCGGAGGGCTGTCGCTGCTTGCAGTCCTGCTAACTGCCATCGGTCTCTACGGAGTAGTCGCCTATTCCGTGGGCCAGCGGAAGCGAGAGTTCGGCGTAAGACTGGCACTGGGCGAGGTGCCGCAACGCTTGATGCTGTCAGTGCTGCAATCGAGTTGGCGCCTGACGGGGTATGGCATCCTCTGCGGAGGCGTGGGAGTGTTCGCCCTGGTCCCAGTGATGCAAGTGCAAATCTATCTGGTCGAAGGAGATCAATTCGGCGCCTTTCTCGTCATGGCGCTGGTGCTTCTCGGCGTCGCGACGATGGCCGGATTCCTGCCCGCCTGGAGTGCGTCCAAGCTCGATCCGATCAGCGTGTTGCGCGAAGAGTAGCATCGCCCTGCGCGCATCTGCAATTGAGACATGGCGCGGCCAGCCTGTCGACGACCTGCTCGGCGCTCCAAGCAAGCAGCGAAGTTCAAGCCACGCAGACACTGTTGGAGACACACTTGTCGAGTCTGCCAGTGTGCATCGTGCCCAAGAGCTATCCGACAGCTGGATCTTCGACGACCCCGCCGTCGAACAGCCGGACAATCCTCTGCGCGTAGCTCTCGAATCGCTGGTCGTGCGTCACCATGCAAATCGTCGCTCCGCTTTCATGCACAGTGCGCAAGAGATCCATGACCGCCTCGCCGTTCTTGGAATCGAGGTTCCCGGTTGGCTCGTCCGCGAGCAGGACTGGCGGATCGCCGCCCAGCGCCCGGGCCACCGCCACTCTCTGCTGCTGGCCGCCCGACAGCTGCGAAGGGTAGTGCTTCATTCTGTGCGCCATCCCGACCCGCTCCAACGCCTCTTCCACGCGTTTCTTGCGCTCCGACTTCGGCATCGCTCGATATGTCAGGGGCAACTCGACATTCTCGTAGACCGTCAGATCCCCGATCAGATTGAAGGCCTGGAAGATGAACCCGATCTGCCGATTGCGGATCCGGGCTCGCTGACTGGCCTTCAGGTCTGCGACCGCTTCGCCGCCCAGTCGGTACACACCCTTCGTTGGAGTATCGAGCAGGCCCAGAATCGAGAGCAGTGTCGACTTTCCACAGCCTGATGGTCCGGAGATCGCCACATACTCGCCGTCGTGGATCTCGAGGTCCACATCCGAGAGCGCATGCGTCTCGACTTCGTCTGTGAAGAAGACCTTTGACACTCCCTCCAAGTAGATGAGGGGCTGTCCATTTGCCGTCGATTCCGTCATTGCAGTTCCTTCAGGATCCGTGGCGAGCGATTCCCATTGCGGTGCGGGACTCAATCGAAGCGTATCCGATCATAGGTATCCCAAGCGGACATGTCAGAGAGGATCACCTCGTCGCCCGCTACCAGGCCAGACTGGACCTCGATCGTGCTCACCGAAACGCTGCCCGCCTGAACCTGGACGCGCGAAGCGTGTTCTCCGTATTCCTCTAACCGAAAAGGCCCGATGGCACTGTCCTCTTGGGCGTGAATCGGCCTCCCCACATGTAACACGTCTTCCAAGCGTTCCAATTCGATCGTCCCGTCAACACTGAGGTCGGGCCGCGCCCCGCGAGGCATCTCGCCGAGCAGTTGGATGTCCACGAGCACGGTGCCCTCCACAGCGCCGGGGTCGATACGTGACACTCGGCCCTCAATGACGCAGTTCCGCGTGTCTACCTCGGCACGCTGCCCGACTGAAACATCGTTGACCAAGGTCTCCGGGATCTTGAGTTCGGCCTTCAGCCTCGTCGGATCGGACACGCGGGCCAACACATCCCCCGGACTGACAAGCTGCCCGACCTCGACTTCCATCAGTTGGAGGACGCCGAAAATTCCGGCGCGGCCCGTGAGCCTGTCGAGCTTCTCCTTGCGCAACGCAACCAAGGTGTTCATCTGCTCGATCCGCGCATTCTGGCGGTAAGCTGTGCTTCCGCGGAAGGCTTGCGCGCCTCTTCGCGAGCCCGCTCCAACTTGATCCGCTTCCGATCCTGCCCCACCGCGACTCCCCATTTTATGAGCGTTACCTGGTCGATCAGGCCCTCACCTGCCAACTGGAAGTCCGCGTCGTACTGCGCTTTCGATTGCAGATACTGGCCCTCAAGCTCAGCGGTAGTGGACTCTTGGTTGAGCCTCTCGTCCTCAAGCTTGGCTTGGAGGTTCGCCAAGTCAGCTTGGGCCCCTTTAGCTGCGCTTCAGCGTCCAGGTATTCTTGCTCGACCTGCGGGCTGCTCAGTTCGAGAAGGGCCGTTGACGGCCGCACATCCTGTCCCGGCTGGACATGTCGAAGCTCCACCCGACCGGCATCGCTGGCAGCGATCACTACGATTGTTTCGGGCACTAAAGTCCCGATTCTCCGCACCTGGCGCAGCATCTCACCACGCTTGACGGAGTCGGTGAAGACTACGGCGGAGTTCACGGAAGGCGCTGCCGGCTCAAGCCGGGAAACTGCCCACCCGAGCACGCCGACGGCGACCGCCGCACTGGAAGCAAGGGCAATCTGCCGAATGCGCTGCTTCCGCGCACAGCCGACCCGCGGTTTATCCATCGGTCCCAGCCCCGCCGCATTCGTCAAGTTGATGGACAGCGCCTTGATTGCAACGGAACAGTGCAATCTTCACAACGTTTGGTCCTCAAGACCTCCTACCGCATCAAGCGGCCAGGGATTTGTCTAACCTCGAATCACTTGCCATGGTTCTATTCGGGCAACCATCTGCAACGGGAACACCAGAGCCGGAAGCGTTCCGAGTGTCACCACGATTCCCGCGACGGCGTAGACGTGCCAATCGGCTCCTGAGAAAACTACAACCGTACTTCGGAGAAACTGCGTTATGACCCAAGACACAACCAACCCCGGAATCAATCCTAGGCCCACCAGAGTTGCCCATCGGCGGAGCATGACAAATGAGAGATCGGAGGTCGTGGCTCCGACTGAAATCCGAATTCCAAACTCCCGGCGAGAGCGGTAGCATATTGATTTCAATAGTCCGACCAAGCCCACAACGATCAGGAATATGGAAACAATCAAGAGGGGAGTTAGAAGGTAGACTCCGAGCAGCAATTCTCTCGCCAGGCGCTCGATTCCGGCCGATACGGTCTCGATCCTTTGAATTCCGACCCTGGGGGTGGCTTTCGCAATGACCGAGCGAATCTCTGGCAACAAACTGCCAGCCGCGACTCCGTCCGACACCCTAGCCACAAACGACCGGTTCGGTTGCTGCAAGACATCTTCCTCCGCGCCTGGTCTGAGCGGAAGGAACACACACGGAAGCGTCGGTGTGAACAGGCCGGCATTCACAATATCGCGGACCACCCCCACAACGACGACGCTGGTTCCCACCTCAAGTCCAATTTCCTTCCCTATTGGATCTTCGTTTGGCCACAGAACATCCGCAGCCGACCGATTCACAATCGCAGTGTCCCGTCCGCCTTGTCGAGCATCGAGCGTCGAGAAATCTTGGCCCAGTTCGAATCGCGCACCGATGGTCGCAAAGTAGGACGGCGACACTCGCTGAACACTGATCCGGTTTTGACCCGGCGTTGCTGCGAATAGAGGTCGAGTCAACAGTTCAAAGTGACCCGCGTCGTGCAAGACAGGATATTGGCTGTAAGCCACCGATCGTACACCGCCGAGTTGGGCGACATCGTGAGCGATTCTGTCGGAATCGATAGCCTGGGACACCCCAACGTCTGCGATAAGCGCAAAGCTAACCACGGCGTCCGAGTCTACGCCTACGTCTCTGGCCATCAGGGAACGATATCCGCCAAACAGTGACGCCGCTAGGAACACAGCAACAACAGCAATCGCGATTTGCACCGACACCAAGGCAGAGCCCAACCGACTTCCCACACGGCTCCGTGTACTTCGGAACGTTCTCTCGTTCAGGGTCCCAGCCGGTTGGATACCGCCCTGCATGATGGCAGGCCACGCGGCAACGAAAACCGCGACGAGGACCAGGATGCAAACCGTCGCTGCCAGCACCTGCGTATCGAGACCTATATCGAAAGATCTCAATGCGATCGGCCCCCTGCTCAGGATGATTGCCACGCTGTAAGCGCCCAGGATGATTCCAACTATTCCGCCTATTCCAACTAGCGTTGTCGATTCAATCAGTGCCAATCTGAGCGTTTCAGCTCTTGTTGCCCCTAAAGCGATACGCAGGCCAATTTCGCTTGATCTTCGGTCCCACCGACCCAAGAACAGAAGCGTAGCGTTTGTGCAAGCCAATGCGAGAATCAAGAAGGCAAACAGGAATAGCAGCACAAACCCACCCTCACCACGGCCATGCGCCACGTTCCGAGCAAGGATCCCGTTGCAGACGATCGTGATGTCGCGCGATTCCATCCCCGCACGTTGCCTGAACGAGGGCACGACGGTTTGAAATTCTTGTTCCGCCTGTCGTGCGCTGACTCCTTCCGGTAGTCTGGCGACCACATTGATGTCCTCCACTCGTCGGCGCTCGAAGTCCAATGGGGGGTAGAGTGGCAGCCATATTTGAGTGCCCGGCGTCAGGAACCAGAACCTCTCCGGGAGCACTCCGATAATCCGCGCAGGGTTCCCGTTCACGAAGATCTCCTCGCCTCGCGGAGATCGGTGGCCGCCAAATTCTTGGTCCCAAATCGTGGCACTAACCAGGGCGAGCGGAGGACCTCCCGTGTCAGCCTCCGTGTAGATTCGACCCATCGATGGACTGACTCCGAGAACTCGGAAAAGATTCGACGTCGCATACTGCACCGTGAGTGGGCGCAGTGAACCGCTGATCCGAACACTGGCTTGCCTCGGGATTTGACTCGCCGCTATCCGACCCTGCCATCGATCGAGCTCTTTCCAGTTTTCGAATAACCCCCAGGAAACTGGCTGGGTAGTGCTCTCCCCTGCCAAAGCGTCTACTTGTCCGACCGTCACAATGGATTGCGGCTCGACGTAGAGCGGCGGTGGCTTGAGGAGCATGCCGCGAAGCACACTGCCAGTGGAAATCACGAATGTCAACCCAATGACTAATGAAGCAACTATGAGTCCACTTTCCAGCCAGTTGGTTGTCGTCCTTCGACGCGCCAGTCTAGTCTCAAATGCCAAGTTCATTTCCGTTCACGTCTAGTTCTGTCGCGCCACGGTGAGCTCTGGCCCTCCGCCACCTCAACGAAGTGCGCACTTCAAGCGTTTTCCCATTGGAACCTCCGGTTGGCGGACTGGGCGGTGGCACCCATCAGCAGGCCTAGAACGGTTGCTTCGACGAATGGCCCGTCATGCTCCGGCGGTAGACCCCATAGACCCCGCCAGGTTCCCTTTTGTTCCCCGACAAGGCCCGAGAACGCTCAACCCCTGTCGGTGCTTCTCGGCGTACGGGAGCTGAGGAGCCAAGACTGTGCGGGCGAAGCAGAATACTGTTGCCGCTGCTCCCAGAGCGAGCCCGATGATCACGACAATCGCGACCGACGAGCCCCAATACCGTTCAGACAGGCAGAAGCCCGCCTTAAGGTCACGGAGCACGAGGATCGTCTCGCCTGCTTGACAAGAGCCACGACTGCCGACGAGCTAGCCGCATAGTGCGTTGTTCAGTCTCCGGTCCCGCTCCGGTCTGCTGGCAGCGTTGCTTGCGCGACCCCAGTCGCGGACTACCATCGCACAGCCAGTGAGCTCAGAACATCGCGAGATGAAGGCGGCCCGCTCTCCGATTCAGGCCTTCCCGCCGCAACGTGGATTCGAAGTTCGCCAGCAGAGCCGCCCGTTCATCACGCTCGTCCGCCGTTGGTCCCTTTTTCGTGGGCTGCCTGCATTTCCTGCCGTAAGGTCGAACGCGAGATAGCCAAATGACCACCACTGCAATCGCGTTTGATCAGGGCCCACGCCCTCTGTCAGCTCCGGAAACTATGGTGGGTGATGCCGGAAGGATCAGTCTTACACGTACTGGACAGTACAACAAGGATGGGTGGCAGTTGCAGTGGCTAGTCGAAGGGATCACAGCCGCCTCATGGAACTCGTCAGGGAAGTTCACCGGCAGGACCCGATCCTGCTGGAATTCAAACCGCAGCAACCCGCTGGGGTCGAAGTAGCGACGTGGGGGCGACCGGGAGTGGATCAGCGACTCCCCGGGGGTCAGAGATACGGGTCGCTCGCAGGAGCCTCTCGCCGAGGCTCGCCAGAACCAGAACCTCGACTAGTCGAGCAGGTTTTCCCCACCATCGTCGAGAACGACCGGGCGCTGCCAGTAGCTGTATTGCGGCGTCCAGTCGCGCTCGTCGTAGCCAGCTAGGGCAAGGAAGTGCCAAGCCGAACAGAAGATGTCCCCCGGGCCGAAGACAACGGCGTTCTTCCGCCGGATTACGCCATCCTTCATTTCGTAGAGGACGGCTCCGGGCATGTTGTCATTGCCGGGCATGGTGGACTGCTCGCGAATGTAGTCACCACCCTCGTGGGAGGCGAGTCGAAACCGCCAGCCTCGAGAATTGGCGAAACGGCGCTGAGTCTCGGTAGGGTCCTTGGACAGGAGCTCTACGGCCATCGCCGATTCCAGATGATCCAGGAATCCGTTGATCCCGTCAGCCCAAAGCGTGCAATAGCGGCAGCCTTGGCCCATATTGTGAATCGCAAGCAGCTTGTCTCGGCCGGCGAACAGGTCACTCAGATGCGTCGCACCCTGGAGGGTCTGCAGGGGATAGTCGGGGACCACGCTACCGGGCACAGTCCTGCGCATCGCGTTGATTCGCTCGATCAAGACAAAGACCTGGCGTTCCAGCTCCGCGATAGTGGCATCCGAATCAATTTGGGGAGTCGTGTCTTGCGGCATGGTATTCGGCTGATCTGAGGGTGGAATCCGTCACTGCGGTCATCGCTCGTCGAGCAACCGACGCATCCGGGAACACCCGCCCCCCACTCTAGCGCTCGTTGGCATCAGGAGCCCGGGTGGCTCTGGTTGCCAGAGGCCTGCCCTGAATTCCTTCCTGTCTGGTTTTTAAGATTTTGTTGCAATTAGCCTGCAGATCATCGATTTCGGCGCTGTCTAGCCGAAAAAAAGATTGACACAAGTGAATACAGGGAGTATTTCTGAACGCGAGGTATCAGGAGGCCGCTCATGCGATCACGCGTTCTTTTCACATCATTACTGATTCTGCCGTTGGCGATCCCCGCGCTGGCGCAAATCAACACGGGAACAATCGTGGGAACGGTCCGGGATGCCCAGGGAGCGGTAGTTCCCGGGGCCGATGTCACGGTCACTCTCAGCGACTTGGGTGTCTCTGTCGCTCTCAGCACCAACGAAGCCGGCATCTTCCTGGCACCGGGGCTGCGACCGGGTCTCTACGAGGTTCGAGCCGAAACGGCAGGCTTCAAGGCCGCGGTCAGATCGGGAGTCCAGCTCGCCATCCAGCAGCGCCTCGAACTCGATTTCACCTTGGAGGTGGGTGATGTCACGGAACAGGTTCAGGTCGTCGCACCCGCCGTGGACATCGAGACGGAGAGCGGCCAACTCGGGACTGTCATCGAGTCCGATGTCATTGCGGACCTGCCTCTCGATGGCCGTCGATACTCGGATCTGATTCTGCTGAGTCCTGGGGCGGTCCCCGCGCCGGGAGCGCGGTCCAACCCGCGCGAGGCCAGAATCAATGTCGACGGCAATTTCTCCCTCCAGAACTACTTCGCCCTCAATGGAGTCGACAACAACACGTTCACGACCAATGGGCAGGAGCGAAGCCCGCAGGCAGTTCAGCCGCCCCCCGACGCCCTACAGTCGTTCAAGATCCAGACGCGCACGTACGATGCCGAGTTCGGTTGGAGCCAGGGCGCGGTCATCAACGCCGAGATCAAGTCGGGCGCCAATCGGATGCACGGTTCCGGCTGGTATTTTCTCCGCAACGACAAGCTGAATGCCAACAACTTCTTCAATAACGCGGCGGGCATCGAGAAGGGTGCCGAGCGCCGCCACCAATACGGTCTGACCATAGGCGGGCCAATCGCGCGCGACAGAACCTTCTTCTTTGCCGATTACCAGCGCACGGACGCCAACAAGGCCGGCGGCGCAAACGGAACCGTTCCGAGCGCCCAAATGAAGCAGGGCATTTTCACCGGAGACCGCGACCTGGTCATTGACCGGGATGCCAATGGCATGCCGTTTTATCCGGAAATCGTGCCTTGCGTGGACGAAGCCAACGACATCCTCAACCTTACGGCGCTGCGAACAGACGGCCGGCCTTGCGGCGATCCTGCAGGGATGGCGCTCGCTGGGCTGTATCCAGATCCCAACTCCGGAAAATTCGGCTACCAGTCCGCTCTCGACGTTCCGCTGGAGCAGAACTCCTTCGACGTCAGGCTCGACCACAACATTTCGAACAAGGACCTTCTATACGCTTCCTACAGCTTCCTGCAAACGGATACCGTTGTGGAGCAGGGCCCGTTCCCGAACCCCCTGGCCACAGGCGGATTCACGGCCAACAGCTATGTCCGCGGCCAACTGCTGGCGTTGACCTGGAACCGGATCGTCAGTCCGTCCGTGTTCAACAGCCTCCGATTCGGATTCAATCGAATCTACTCGACCTCCGATCCCGTCGCGCCAGAAGGCGATGCCGGGCCGGACTTCGGGCTGAATTCGCTCCCGGGCACGTTCGCCTATGGCCTTCCTCCGATCCGCGTTTCTGGCTACACGCTTCTGGGAACGTCAGAGTGGAGGCCCCAGTTCCAGGTTTCGAAGGTCTTCCAGCTGCTGGACAACTTGAGTGTGATTCGGGGAAACCACTCGTTCAAGATGGGATTCGAATACAAGCGGGCCATGAACGACTACCTGGACGTCAAGGCACCCAACGGCCGCTACATCATTCCCCGGAGCTACGTCGGTGACGGTGTTGCCAACCTTCTGCTGGGCAACGTCAACAGGGTCGAGGCCACCTCCGCACTGGTGCCTCAAACCTACACCGACGGTGTCATGTTCTACCTGCAGGACTCTCACAAGGCCTCGTCGAACCTCACTCTCAATTACGGGGTCCGTTACGAGTACTTCACGCCGATCCTGGAACGCGACAACCTGATGTCCAATTTCGATCCGAGCGCGAACGGAGGCCGGGGGGCGTTGATCACCGCCAATCCCGGGGACCTCGGACAGGTCCCGTGCAATTTCGACTGCGTGCAGCGCGTGCAGGGTGAGGGCATCTTCAGCAGGTCCCTGGTCCATCCTGACCGCAACAACGTGGCCCCCAGGTTCGGGGCGGCCTATCGAATCGGGAACCGCACGGTGCTCCGAGGCGGCTACGCGATCTTCTACCAGGCGCTCGACAGGGTCGGAAGCTCCGCCGCACTGTCGTTGAATCCGCCCCAACTGATCGAGTTCCGCGGATACGAATCGCAATTCGACCAGCCGCCGCAGTTGCTGCTAAGAGACCCTTACCCGGGAGGTAGCAACGAATTCAATCCACAGTCCATCGATCTTCGAAGTCGCAGCATGAATGGAGTGGCACCGTGGTCTCAGCAGTTCAGCGTCGGATTCCAGTTCCAGATCGAAGACAGCTATTTGTTGAATCTATCGTATGTTGGCGGTGACTCCAACCGGATCCGCAAGCTCCAGCCCCTGAACCAGGGCTACATCCACCCGGACGGACAAGTCACGCACCCGTTCCCGGACTGGGCGCGCTTGAGCGACCATATGGCGAGCAATGGCATGGCCAACTACAACGCTCTCCAGATGAGCTTACGGCGGGCGATGGTCGGGGGACTGGCTTTCAACATGAACTACACCTGGAGCAAGGCTCTGGGGGACACGCAGGACAATCTCTCGGGCGGAGCGTCTTTCAGCAATGTCCGGCCGCAAAACGCCTATGACCTGAGAGCCGACTACGGACGGCTGGTCTTCGACCAGGGGCATCGGTTCGTCTTCAATTGGGTTTGGGAAATTCCGTTCGGAAGCAACAGTTCCGCGCGCCACGTCATTGGCGGCTGGCAGTTCAACGGCATCTGGAGTTCCACCTCCGGCGCTCCCATCGGCATCCGCGGCCCCGACCGGAGCCGCACTCGGAGCCAGAACCCTCGAGCGGATTGCGTCGCCGACCCGCACGGCCCGAGGACAGTCGAACAGTTCTTCAACACCTCGGCATTCGCGATCGCACAGAACGGGACGTTCGGGAACTGCGGAGTCGCCAGCCTGAGTGGCTGGCCACATCACAACTTCGACCTTTCCCTTTTCAAGAATTTCAACATAGGGGGGAGCGAAGACACCCAGGTACAGATCCGATGGGAGTTCTTCAACGCCTTCAATACGCCTCAGTTCAGCAATCCGACAAACAGGGTGGATAGGGGCCAGTTCGGCGAAACGACCTCGGTTCTGGATCCCTTGAGAGAGGGTCGAGTGATTCAGTTCGGGCTGAAGTTCATCTTCTAGGCGGCATTCCAGCCGGATGGGCTGGAATCCAGCTCTGCCCGTCGCGTAGGCTGCCAGCGTCCAAGGCGCGCTCGGCATGCGGGTAGGTTGTGTATACTCGCGGGGCGGTTCAACATGCCGAACGAACAAGCACGCGAGAGCGATTCCGGGACTGGCCTGATCCGCGGCCTGGGGCTGAAGGAGGCTGTCTCGGCCAATGTGGTCGAGATGCTGGGCATCGGTCCGTTCATCACGATCCCGATTCTGATCGCGACCATGGGAGGGCCCCACGCCATGCTGGGGTGGCTTCTGGGAGCGGCGCTGGCCATCTGCGACGGCCTGGTGTGGGCCGAGCTAGGGGCCGCGATGCCCGGAGCGGGAGGGTCCTACATCTACCTGAGGGAAGCCTACGGCCCCGACAAGATGGGCCGCTTGATGTCCTTCCTGTTCGTCTGGATGATCTTCTTCACGGCTCCGCTCTCGGTGGCGACCGGGGCCGTCGGGTTCGCTCAGTACGCTCAGTATCTCGGACCGGAGATCTCTCCGCTGACCACGCAGTTCATCGCGGTGGGTCTTTGCCTGCTGATCACCTTCGCGCTCTACCGCGGGATTCGTACGATCGGCCGGCTCTCCTTCATCCTTATGCTGATCGCAGTCGGGACGATTCTCTGGGTGATCGTCTCGGGCCTCCCCAACATCCGCGCCGACCTGCTTCTGGACGTCCCGGAGGGAGCCTTCTCCTGGTCCTGGGGGTTCGTCTCGGGCCTCGGGGGCGCGGCATTGATCGGAATCTACGGATACGGAGGCTACAACAATATCTGCTTCCTGGGCGGGGAGGTAAGGAACCCGAGTCGGAGCATCCCGTTCGCTGTCATCGCCTCGATCGCCATCGTGGCGCTCCTGTATATTTTCCTGAATACGACGATTCTCGGCGTAGTGCCCTGGCGCGACGCGATGGCCTCGCAACACGTGGTGTCCGATTTCATGGAAATCGTCTATGGATCATGGGCGGCTCAAGTCCTGACCTATCTGGTCCTGGGTGCCTCGGCCGCATCGGTCTTCGCCTTGCTTCTCGGCTATTCCCGAATCCCCTATGCCGCCGCTACGGACGGGAGGTTCTTTTCGGTCTTCGCCAAGCTGCACCCAACCAAGCGATTTCCCAATGTCTCGCTGCTGACGCTCGGGCTGGCATCGACCGTCTTTTGCTTCTTCGAGCTCGGAAACATCATCCAGGCCCTGATCGTGATTCAGATCATCATCCAGGTGCTGGGCCAGATTGTTGCCGTGACCCTGATTCGGAGGTATCGGCCCGATATCCGCCGGCCGTTCCAAATGTGGGGGTACCCGATCCCCAGCCTGGTCGCCCTGATCCTCTGGCTCCTGGTGCTGGTCTCGACGGGCGCAACCATCGTGGGGCTGGGGTTGCTGGTGCTGGCATGCGGAGTCGGTCTGTACATGCTCAGGGCCCGTCTGGCCGGGGAGTGGCCGTTTGGCCAGCCGGTTGGCGAATCGTGATTTGCTGTCCGGCCTCGACACTCTCCAAGACCGAAGTCCGGCCCATGGGCCAACGAACCTCGACGGAGTCGGCTCGTGCATGTTCACCGAGCCCGAAATGGAGCACCAGCTCACTCTGGGAAAGATAGCTTCCGCCGCTCTGCACTTCCCGCATTTGCAGCAGGTCCCCGGTCCGAACCCTGACTTGAGCACCCAGAGCCAAGCGATTTCCGCCCGCGCCGACGAGACGCACTCGCAAGTACTGGTTGTTGTCGCTGCTCCGGTTCCAAAAGAGAGCGGGACTGGAGTCGAGATTGCTCAGGACCAGGTCCAGGCGCCCGTCGCCATCGAGGTCGGCCGCGGCCGCGCCTCGGCTCGATTGCTCGTGTTCCAGATCCAGAAGGCCGGGCAGTTCCCGAAAGCGTCCATTCCGCTGATTCCAGAACAGCAGGCTCCGCTGGGCATAGGCCCCGACGGACGGCTGCTCGAGTTGATCAACACTGGGGAATACGTGCCCGTTGGCCACGACAATGTCCAACCAGCCGTCGTTGTCGGCATCCAGGAACAGGGTTCCCCAGCCGACGAAGGGGAGCGTAGGGCGATCCAGGCCCGCCCGGGTCGTGACATCGGAGAAGTTGAGGTCACCCTCGTTGCGATAGAGCGTGTTGTACTCCTCGGAAAAGTGCGTGACGTACAAGGCCTGGCGCCCCTGGTTGAAGAAATCCCCGGCAGCGATCCCCATCCCCGCCTGCTCGACTCCGTGGGCGTTGAATGCCACGCCTGAAAGCAACCCGACTTCCTCGAATTTCGCGTTGCCCAAATTCCTGTACAGGAGGTTGGGCGTCGAGTCATTGGCCACGAAGAGATCGGGCAAACCGTCGTCGTCCAGATTCGCGAAGAGCGCTCCCAGGCCGAAGTAGGCTTGCGGGTCGTCCAGCCCGCTCGCGCGGGACCTCTCCTCGAACGTGCCGTCTCCGCGATTGGCGAAGAACGAGTCACCGGCACCCTTCAGGCCTCGGGGGCCGCACATGACGGGGATCCCGAAGTACTTGCATCCCAGGCCCGGCCGCCCCATCGCCCCGTACGCTGGGCTGCCCGGCTGGGGAAGATTGGTCGGGTCGAGCTCGATGTAGTTGGCCACGAACAGGTCCAGGTCGCCATCGAGATCCACATCGGACCACGCCGAGCCGGTCGACCACCGAGGATCGTCTACCCCGGCTTGCTCGGTCGCATCCTCGAAGGTTCCGTCGCCACGATTGCGCAGCAGTTGGTTGGATCCGTAGGACGTAATGTAGAGATCGGGGAATCCATCTGCATCGTAATCGGTGACCGAGCAACCCATGCCCCAGTAGCCGTTTCCTCCGGCACCGGCCTCTTGCGTGACCTCCTCGAAGCGGCGGCCGCCACGATTCCGGAACAAGGCGTGCTGCAATTGGGACGGCTTGCTTTCCCGGAAAGCGCTCAGCCGCCCTCCGTTCACGAAATAGAGATCCGGAAGGTTGTCCAGATCGTAGTCGATGACACAGACTCCAGCGGAATTGGCTTCAACGATGTAGCGCTTCCGGTGATCGCCGCTGACCAACTGAAAGCCGCCCAGTCCGGACGCTTCGGCCGATTCGGAGAAGCCCGGTTGTGACCAAGCCCGACACAGCGACGAGGGCACCAAATGCAGCAACAACCCGACGGCCGCCAGCAAGAGGAGCCCCGGGTAGCGACCCATGACGATCACCGGATTTGAAGCCGGCCCTCGTCGGCCAACCTGACTCGATCCAGCAAACCGCACATTACATATGGCCTCTCGACCGGAATTCGGCACGGAGTGCAGGAGATCTCGAACCGCTGTCAGGACCAAGCATGCCAACCGCCCCTCGCTTGATCGCGTCGGCTCGTCGGCATCGGGTCCCGCGAGGCGGCCGGAGGCGGACCCGCTCAGCCGCTGGACCGTTGTATTCGCGGGAAAGTGCATCCGTCCTCGACTCGTGTGCTCCACCCACCGTTCACTGGGAAGTTGACGCCTTCAGGCCCGGACCAGAAAGTCCGATCCTCAGCGGACTGCTCGATGACTTCCGGAGACGGCTTACGTGATCGACCCCAGGTGCGGTCCCGTTCAGTATAAGGACAACGGCCTCTACCGGTGCGGGCAAAGTCCCGCCGAACCGAGTGTGGACAAAGATGCGCTCCCCTCTGAGGACCCCTGAGATGAAGGAGTCGAACGGGAACTCCATTCCATCGAAACCGTCGACGTCACAGCAGCTCTCAGCATCAGGACGGGCCCTGCCGGCTTTGCTGCTGTCCGCGCCGGTGGAACCGGTTCGATGGGCGGCCGCGGGGAGCGCGGATGTGCGTCAGGGCAACGGGAGGCCCGGAACGATTCCCTGTAGTAGTTCTCCCGTCGGCAAGCACAGGATTCCATCGACTTCGAGGCGCTCTTCGCCGCCGTAAGCAAGGCGCGTACGCGCCTGGGGATAGTCCTCCCGAAAGCGCTTCAGATGGCGAAGCTCGGATGGACGCACCCGCCGTGAATGCTTGACCTCGAGGGCCCAGAACTCGTCCGGGCCGTACACCACGAAGTCCACTTCACTGCCGGCACGGGTTCTCCAGCAATAGAGATCCGCAGACAAGCCCGAGTAGCTCAGCCAGGCTCTCAAGTGTTGCGCCACGAGTCCTTCCAGCGCGCCTCCGCGGGCCTCTTCGGGTCGGTCCAGAGGACCGGAGGGCCGCAGCGACCTGAACACGCCGACGTCGGCGAAAAAAAACTTCGGATGCGCTGCCATGTGTCGCCGCGCACGGCGGGTGAAGACAGGCACACGGAACGCCAGCAGCAGATCTTCCGCTATTCCCACGAAGCCCTCCACTGTCTTGCGGCTGACAGAACACTCCCGAGCGACCTCGCTGACGTTGAGAACGCTTCCCTGGGAAAAACTGATCGCCTCCAGGAAGCGATGGAATGCGCCCACGTTACGGACAATTCCCTCGCTTTGCACTTCCTGCTGCACGTACAGGCCGACATAGGCACCCAAGGTATCCACGGGATCGCGAGCGTCCCAGATGAGAGGCAATAGCCCTGTCTCAATCGCTGAATCGAAATCGAAGGCGCGTCCGAGTTCGGCCGCCATGAAGGGATGCATCGTCCGAAGCGTCGCACGGCCCGCCAGCAGGTCGACACCGGCTCGCTTCAGCTGCCTGGAGCTGGAACCCGTCAGCACGAAGCGCGGGCAGCCGGGCTCCTCCATCAGTTGATGGACAACCGTGAGGAGGTCGGGCACGCGCTGCACTTCGTCAATAACGGCATCGGCTTGGCTTGGCGCAGCCCCAACCAGTTCGCGCAGACGCTCCGGACGGGCGGCATAGCGCCGTTGCTGGGCCGGCGAGAGCAGATCGATCCAGACGGCGTGCGGATAAGCGCTCCTCAACCAGGTGCTCTTTCCGGTCCCTCTAGGGCCAAAGAGGAAGAAATGCCCCGAAGGTGGGCGGAGATATTTCCTGTCTACCGCCATATTTCGACCCATTATGGCATCTAAGGTAGCACTTTACCGAATTCCTTGCGGACGACCGATCGAAATCGCAACGAATTCATGTCGTCCTCCCGCTGCCTGGGTCGCCGGCGTGGGTTCCGAAACTCACCGCCGCGATTCTGGAGCGGCAGGCCACCCTCTCGATGCAGGACACAGCCTGAAGCATCTTCTGTCCGCTCGTGGGGCCCTGGGGCGATGACACCGATCGCGGACCGGGTGACCCTTGGAATGGCCAACCGGGTCTTCGGTTGTCGCTACCGGCGAGAAGTGAGCCCAGCGGTGGAGTCGGATGCGGAGTGCGTGCATTCGAGGACCGTAGCGAAGTATCGGGCGCCGGCCGTTCTGCCCCTTGAAAGCCGCGATTCGGAATCGGGTGTGTCGTAGACTAATTCCCGTATGGCTCGTCCCCGGAAGGGTCGCGACAACAAGGTGTTTGGCAGACTTGGCTGGAAGTCCCGTATCGTTTGCGTTATGCGGGCTGGCTCGGTCTGGTTCCTCTTGGTCGCAATCCTCCAGCTGCTGCCCGGAGCGCCCCAGCCTCAAGTTCCGGCCGGTGCCGTGGGCGAATTCAACCGCGCCCTGGATCACTTTCGCGCCGGAAACTACGGGGACGCCCTGCGGGTAATCGAACCGCTTGGAAGCCGTCACCCGGAAGTCGCTGAGATCCAACACCTGCTCGCGATCATCCTCGATCTCAATCGTCGGCCGGAAGAGGCCAACCAGCACTTCCGGAGGGCCGTCGGACTCCAGCCGACATCGGTTGTGCTCCGGACGAACTTCGGCGCCAGCCTGATGCGCCTAGGACAGGCTTCCGCGGCCGCCGAGCAATTCCGAGAGGCTCTCAAACTGGAGCCGAATCATCCGACGGCAAGCTTCAATCTGGGTACCATCCTCTTGCGGCAGGGCGATCCCGAGCAGGCCCTGCCCTGGCTGGAAAAGGCTTTCTCAATGCAGCCGGACGTCTATCAGAACGCCTACCAGCTCGCGTATTGCCAGTTCTTGCTGGGAATGTACGAGGAGACCGCGGCAGTTGTGGAAAAGCTGGGAGACGCGGCGGCATCTAGGGCGGAGGTTCGGTTCCTGGAAGCGCTCACCGAGCGAGCTCTGGGACGCGCCGACAGAACGCAAGCAGTCTTGCAGGAAATCCGACCGCTCTTGAACGGCCAACCTCAGCTGCAGTTTCAGGCTGCGTTACTGCTCCTGAGCCAGGATCTACTCGAACCCTCCGAGGAACTGCTCCGGTCGGTGACGCGGGATCTGCCCAGATTCTATCCGGCCCACCTCAACTTGGCGCTTGCCCTACAAAGGCTGGGCCGATTGCCCGAAGCCACCGAAACTGCACAGGCAGCTCTCAACCTGGAAGAAACCGCGGAGATCCACTCGCTGCTGGCAGACCTGATGGAGGCTCAGGGCAAGCCCGTTGAAGCGGTGACTCACTTCCAGCAGGCCGTGGTGCTCCAGCCGACGTCGGCCAACTACTTTGCATTGGGTTATGAGTTTCTCGCCCATTGGAACTGGGAGGAAGCGGCACAAGTGTTCGCGGCGGGCCTTGAGCGCGAACGGGACTCGTGGCATCTCTGGATCGGGTCGGGTGCCGCCGCACTCGGCCTGACGCGGTACGAGGAGGCAACGCAGGCCTTCTTGAAGGCCGTTGAGTTGAAGCCGGAGGAATTGATGGGCTACCACCTACTGGCGCAGGCGTTCGATCGGTCGGACACAGCGTTCGGTGCCGCTCTGCGCTCTTTCCGAGGTCTGCTCCAGCGGGAGCCGGAGAATCCTTGGGCTCGCTATTTCGAAGCCCTGGGGACGTTCCGCGAGGGAGCCCGGTCGGCAGACTCAAGCCAAATGGCGGCCAGGGTCGAAACGTTAACGCAGCTCACTCGAGAAGACTCCGGTTTTCTCGAAGCGCTATTGCTGCTCAGTGAGATCCAGTTCGAACTCCGAAACTGGGCCGAAACGGTGGAGGCGCTCCAGCGAGCCATCGAACTCGACCCGAACCATGTTTCGGCTCACTACCGCCTGGGCCTCGCGCTCCAGCGGTTAGGCCAGTCACAGGAAGCGCGCGAAATCCTCCAGCGCTACCAAGCGCTGAAGACACAGGAGGACCAGACGGTTGGAGAGAGAGTCGCGGTGACGACGCGGTTCATCGTGGGGCTGAAGCGAGATGACGAACTCCGCTGACGCCGAGGTACTGGTCTGCGCGGGCGAGTTCTTCACGGACCTGATCTTCTTCGACCTGGACGAGCTTCCGAGCCTGGGTCAGGAAACCAAGACCGACAACTTCGCAACTTCTCTGGGTGGCGGCGCCGCAATTACCGCTGTGGCAGCGGCCCTTCTGGGGCGCAGTACAGAATTGGTGACAGTTTGGGGCGACTCCTCGCTGGATGCCGAGGCCCGCGGACGTCTGGACAAGGCTGGCGTCTCCTGGTCCGGTTCCCGGATCGAACCGAACGAAGTGTCGGGCCTGTCGGTTGCGGTATCGACGCGGGCGGATCGGTACTTCCTGACTCACCCGGGTGCCAACCACGCGGTGGAGAGGCACCTGCTGAGCGCCGAGACGCTTGGGCGCGTGAGCCTTGCCGGCCACGTCCATTTCGCCCTCACCCCAAGCCGGTGGAAATCGTTCCGCGACGCAGTCAAGCAGATCAGAAAGAACGGAGCGACCGTGTCCTGGGACCTGGGATGGGACCCAGACGCCGGCACGTCCCGAGGCTTCCGGGACTTGTGCCTCGAGCTGGATGTCCTCTTCCTCAATGAGATGGAGGCTTGCAAGTATGCGGGGGCATCGTCGGCCCAGGATGCCTTGGAACACTTCAACCATCCGCACAACACTGTAGTCATCAAGCAGGGCGCTGCTGGAGCGATCGCATCGCGAAGTGCAAACGCGCCGGTGCGTGTCAGGGGGCTTGACATCGAAGCGGTCGAGACCACTGGAGCCGGAGACGCCTTTGATGGGGGATTCCTGCATGCCTGGATGGCTGGACACGAACTGGACGAGGCGCTCCGATGGGGCAACATCTGCGGCGGACTGTCGACCCGTTTGCCGGGAGGGGTCCAATCCTTGCCGGATCGAGAGGAGTTCGACCAGCGACTTGACTGGCTCGCCGGCGAGGAGACAACAGAGAGGCAACCCGGATGAAACTGACGATTATCGGAGGTGCGGGTATTCGCGTACCGCTCGTCACCAACGGCCTGTTTCGGGACGACACGACCGTCACCGTCGATGAGCTGTCCCTTTTCGACACCGATCCGGATCGCGGGAAGACGATCGCCCGGATCGCGGAGGCCATGGCGAGAAGGGCCGGCGGATCACTTCGGGTCTCGCAGCCTCGAACTCTGGATGAGGCGCTGGAAGACTCTTCTTTCGTCCTGTCGAGCATTCGAGTGGGAGGGATCGGGGGCCGGGTCCAAGACGAGAGAATTGCGCTTGAACATGGATTGCCCGGCCAGGAGACGGTCGGGCCCGGCGGTTTCGCCCTCGCTCTGCGCACGATCCCCATCCTGGTGGAGTACGCACGCAGAGTAGCCGAGCTAGCTCCCCAGGCTTGGATGATCAACTTCACGAATCCCGTCGGCATAATGGCCGAAGCCTTCATTCGCGAAGGAGTCAGCGACCGGTGCATCGGTGTCTGTGACACACCTCGCGAGCAATTCGTGCATATCGCCGAGGCCCTCGGGATTCCGCTCGGGAACGCGTCCTTCGACTACCTCGGCCTGAATCACCTGGGCTGGGTCCGGTCCGTCCTCGTGAACGGGCGCGACGTCCTGCCCGAGCTGCTCACGTTAGATGCGGCACTGGAGAGTGCATATCCCGTCCCGTTGTTCTCGAAATCCCTCCTCAGGTCACTGGGGCTGCTGCCAACCGAGTACCTCTTCTACTACTACTCGACTCATGAGGCCTACCTCAGAACAGCGGCCTCGGGGAACACCCGCGGCGGGCTGATCCAGGAACTCGAGAGCAGCCTCATGCGGTCGGTGGCTGAAGCCGGCTCCGACGAGACCAAGGTCCTGGATGCCTACGATCTCTACCTCGCGAGTCGCAACGCCTCCTACATGGCGCTCGAAACGGGAGAGCCGTTCGAGATGGGCGCGGTTGAAGCGGCGCGAGATGAACTCTACCAAAGTGCGGCGGGCTACGAGCGGATCGCACTCGACGTAATGAGTTCCATTCATAACAACGAGCTCAGGGTGATGCCGGTCGATGTGGCCAATCAGGGGGCGATACGGGATCTCGACTCGGATACCGCGGTGGAAGTGCCATGCGCGATCGACGCCAATGGCGCGAGGCCGATGGCTGCAGGGCGCCTGCCCCAGCAGATTCGGGAGTTGCTTCTGCAGGTCAAGGAGTTCGAGCGCATCACCGTGAGTGCAGCACTGCAAGGGTCACGATCGCTGGCCATTGATGCCCTGACCGCCAATCCGCTGGTCAGACGCCGCGAACTGGCAGAAAAGCTGGTGGACGCCTACCGGAAGGCTCACTCCGCTTCGCTGAGCTATCTGACATGAGCACCGCCGCACCGGAACGCCCTGGGCAGCCTTGCCGCAAGCTGCGCTCATATCGCAGAGCTCTCCACCGTAGGGAGACCGTGAGTCCTCGTCCTTCATTGGTCGATAGTCCCCCTCCAACGTTGTGGGAATGTGCTAAAGTCAAAGCACCACTTTCTTGAGGATGGTCGTCGACGCTTTCGGCGTTCTGCCGAACCTGAAGCTACAATCCTCACCAAAGCAGCTACAAAAGGGCGCGCGGCCTCATCAAGAGACAGAGTGCACTGTCGTCGTCAAGTCGACGGTGCCTCGACAAGAACCCCTCGGCGCGTTCAGGGCCTGTTTGGGCCAAGCACACTCAAAGGACTCACCATGGCATCTACTACCGGCAAGATCAAGCGCATCTTGGACAAGGGATTCGGCTTCATTGCCGCGTCCGACGGCATCGAATACTTCTTCCACCAGTCTGCGTGCACGGGCACGCCATTCGACTCGTTGCGGGAAGGCGATACCGTGACGTTTACTCTAGGCCAGGGCCCCAAGGGCCCCCGCGCCGAGAACGTCTCACTCGCCTAGCCGGCTCCACATTTGAACCCGGTTTCCGCAAGGCCATCGGGTTCGTGTCTCCCTGTCTCCCCAAGACATTGGCGGTGCCCACCCACCAGGTGAGGCACAGAGGTGGACCGTGCCGGGATCGTCAGAGACCGGTTTCGCTGAATCAGGCCCCTGCGGCCCAGTGCTCAGCTGTCAACCGAAGCCCGATCGTCTGGGCCAAGAGCGGCACCCTGCAGTCATCCGGCTCCGGACTCGATGCGACCCGTAGCGTGCGGATGGCGCACGCGGCATCGTTCTTCAGGTGGCGGACATCGTTCGTCTCGCCGTCTTGGTTCATCTTGCTGCGGCGGACAGGGACCAGCACGCGATCGCCGGCGGCGTAGGCGGCCACGCACGGAGTGGTGCCCTTTCTCGACACACTGCAGGTGTGTTTCAGGGCAGCCAAGACAATTTCCCACCAAGTGGATGGACTGTGGCCACCCCTGACCCTAAACTTATAGTTGCCAGCTTCTCGAAAGATGACTCACGCTTGAATCCCCAAGGAGGGCACCATGCGACTTTGGCTTCGAGTATTTGACTCGGTTTCCCCTGTTTTGCTGACCGTTCTGGTCTTGGTTGGTTGGACGCACACCGCCAAAGCCCAGTCCGGGCTTGAATTGGACCGCGTACTGACACTGGCCGAGTCAAGGACCGGCCCTCGCTCGCTCTCGGTCGATTGGGGCGCTCCCGGACTCTGGCAGCGCTTGCTCCGGCTACAGACGACGGCAAGCGCCCTCTACACCGCGGCCCATCCGGATGACGAACAGGGCGGAGCATTGACCTACCTCAGTCGCGGGCACGGTGTGCGCACATCTCTGTTGACTCTCAACCGTGGCGAGGGGGGTGCCAATGCGATCGGATCCGAGTTGTTCGACGCGTTGGGTTTGATTCGAACCGAGGAGTTGCTTGTCTCCGATCGCTACTACGGTCTTGACGACCAATACTTCACCACCTTGATCGACTACGGCTACTCCAAGAACCTGGAGGAGGCTCTCGGACAGTGGGGCCGGGAGAACGTCCTGCGGGATGTCGTGAGGGTCATTCGAATCAATCGTCCTCTGGTCCTGGTTTCTCGCTTCTACGGTAGCGAGAGAGACGGCCATGGGAATCATGAGACGGCCGGAGTAGTGACCCAGGAAGCATTCGCGCTGGCCGGCGACCCCGAGAAATTCCCCGAGCAGATCCGCGACGAGGGGCTTAGGCCGTGGCAGCCTCTCAAGGTCTATCGGAGCAACCTGCGGTCGTCCCGCCTCTCGGGTCCAAGCAGCAATCCACCCGATCATCGCTGGCATGTCAACGTCAACGCCGGGGAGTTCAGTCCCTGGCTGGGACAGACCTACGAACAGTTTTCGACGTTGGGATTGAGTTTTCAGCGGTCCCAGACCAGCGGACGTCGGCGCGAGCGCGCAGGGGCCTACCACCACTATTTCGAGAGAGTGGACAGCCGCGTCGAGGCTCCGGACCGAGAATCCGGATTCTTCGACGGAATTGACACCTCGATACCCGGAATCTTCAGACTGGTGGGCAGTACGCCGCCCGAGGGCGTGTCCGCGCTGCTTTCGGAAGTGCAGAGCCGCGTACAGGACTCGGTGGCGGCGTACAGCGTGCGAAACCCCTCCGCGGTGGCACCCTTCCTCGTTCAGGGCTTGGGTCTGATCCGGGAAGCTATCCGGCTATCCGAGGGCAATGACGAAGCGCTGTTCCTGCTGACAATCAAGGAGCGCCAGTTTCAGGACGCCATCAACACGGCCCTCGGGCTCCAGCTCCGAGCCGTGGCCGCTCCGCCCGATTCGGCAGCTCCTGCTTCCCCATTCTCTTCGCCGGCCACCATGGGAGTGGTAATTCCCGGCCAGGAATTCCAGGTGGAAGTTTCTCTGGTCAATCCCAGCAGCCTTCCAATCCGAACTGAGCGGATCGCACTGGAGAGCGAAGGGAACTGGGAAGTCGAGGCGGACTCGCAATCTGGCAAGTCGTTGCAATCAGGGGAATCGCTCGCGGCCAAGGTCGCGGTCACGACGCCCCGAAACGCCACGCCCGCTCGGCGGTACTACCGACGCGAATCGATCCATGAGAGCCGGTACCGGGTTCGGGATCCGCAATACCTGCATTTGGCAGGTCGCGAGCCGGCGCTTACGGCGGCAGTGGACTACTCGATCGGCGGCCAGTCGGTCCGGGCCAGCGCAGTGGTGTATCGCCGCGAGGCGAACCTCCCCTACGGGTACGAGTACCGCGAGTTGAAGGTCGCGCCCGCCATTGCCGTCAATGTGTCACCAACCAATCTGATCGTCCCGCTGGGCTCGGCCCGGAACAGGGTGTCAATCGAGGTGGAACTGATCAACAACCAGGTCGGGGGCAGCCAAGGCGAACTCGTGCTGGAACTGCCAGACGGCTGGCGCGCCCAGCCGAGCAGCCAGGCCTTTCAATTCGCTCAAGCCAACGCGCGCCGGAACTTCACGTTCTCGGTTTCGATACCCCAGCTGCGGGCGGGCACATATGACCTGCAGGTCGTCGCCAAAGCGGGTGGGAGCGAGTACCGCGAGGGCTACCAGGTCATCCGGCATCGAGACTACGACATTCGCTACGTCTACCAGGATTCGGTGACCCGCATCACAGGGGCCGATGTCAAGATCGCTCGCGGATTGAAGGTGGGCTACGTCATGGGAGTGGGTGACGAAGTTCCGAGCGGAATCGAACAGATGGGTGCCGACGTCACACTGCTGGGAACGGAGGACCTAGCCACTGGATCCCTGGACGAGTACAGCACGATTGTGATCGGCACGCGAGCCTATGCCGTTCGGCAGGACTTGATCAACTACAACCAACGGCTACTCGACTATGCTCGCGCCGGCGGAAATCTCGTCGTTCTCTACCAAACGCAGGAATTCGTTCCGGGGAAATGGGCCGCATTCCCGGCCGATCTCCCGCGTAGGGCCGAGGAGGTTTCCGAGGAAGACGCGCCGGTACGGATCCTAGCCCCCGACCACGCAGTCTTCCAAGGGCCCAACAGCATTACCGCAGCCGACTTCGACGGCTGGGTGGAACAGCGCGGTTCCAAGTTCTTCTCCAGCTGGGACGACGCATACGTTCCCATGATCGAGACGCAGGACCAAGGGCAGGAACCGCAGCAAGGAGGGTGGCTGACGGCTCAGTACGGAAGGGGCCACTACACCTATTTCGCCTATGCGATTCACCGACAAGTGCCTTACAGTGTGGCCGGAGCCTACCGGATCTTCGCGAACGTCCTATCTCTGGGCCGCTGACCCGAGCGACGGTATTAGGTCGAGACTGGCCGGGCCTGCCAATGGCAGGCAGTCCAACGATCACTGTCGCAGTTGAAGCCTTCCCGAGAGTCGATTCGAGACACCCAGGACCGACCGGACTTCCCGCTTCTCGACGCCTACAGTTCCTTGATCCGAATATTCCGGCACTCAATCTGCATGGCGGGCCCACGGTGCAGCTGGATCGCGATGATTCCGCTCCCGGTGTTGTCATCGGTGCCGTCGAATGTCACTTTGCCGTTCAGGATCAACCGTACGCGATCACCTTCCGCCAGAATCTCGTAGTGGTTCCACTGCTGGCGCAACACGACATCCTTCGCCCGTTGCCAGCCTTCGTCCGGCGTAGCCATCAGTTCGCGCCGACGGCCCCTTTCTTCATAGAAGTTTCCCCACGCCGAACGATCGCCGGCATCCGAAAGATCGGCTTGGTAACCACGCACGATCCAGCCGGCGCCCGGCAGCTGCTCGCTCCGAAACTGGATGCCAGAATTCCCGTTTCGCAAGCGGACTTCGAGTCTCAAGACGAAATCCCTGAACGGTTTTCGGTAAATCAGGAACGTGTTGGTTTCGACCGGATGACCGTCGCTCGAACCGACAATTGAGCCGTCCCGAACAGACCACAGGCTGGGGTCGCCGTCCCAGCCATCCAGACTCTCCCCGTCAAAGAGCAGAACGTAGCCCTCGTCACGCTCGGCTTCAGTGAGTCGGTTGGGCTGTGAGAATGCCGGAACTCCGGCAACGACCAACATCGCGACAAGCTGCTTGAGTGTTTGCTTCACGTTAGTCCCCGAGATACAAGTTGGGCTGAATGCATCATCTCATCCCAAGTGAACGTGCGACCTAGAATTGTCTTGACATCGCTCGCGGCGCCTCGGAACATTCATCCATCGTCCTACGTGCCGCAAACGCCGTCCCCCCGGGCCACCCTGTCTGCGTCACAACCTCCTCGCTGCCTCTGCATGTAGCTCAGCTACAGTCGGGAAAAGGCGGGCGGATCGGCTGAGGGCATTCCGGTGCCAATGCGGCCGGCTGGACACTCGGGTTGAGGCCTGTCTGTGAGCATGGAGATGCTCCTGCGAATGCAGGCCTGGTTTGACGCCTCACAGATGCGTTCGCGCGAAAGCGAGATCCAAGTCAAGCGTTACGAGCCGGCCTGATTGGCAGCTGTCACATCCGCACTGCAGACCAACCCCAACAACCCCGCCAAGGCCAGAGCGAGATGGTCAAGTGCATGCAGCTGGCGTCGAGATGTTGCAGTGTCGAGAGGAAGAGGCTCACCGCGAGCTTCTTGCGAGCTGGCTGGCTGCCTCTCAATTCCGTTGGCCCCAGCAGTATCCGGTGGTCTCACAACCAACAGGCTCCCGGCCCTGTTCGTACTGAACATCAACGCGGATCAGAATGAGGCCGAACACGGTTGCGTTCGGCGCCCCACGCTCAGCGGAGCGATTGGACTGCTTCCTTGATCAAGGATCGGCCTCCTGCGATCGTCCGTCGAACTAGACAACCAGAACGCCAAGCGGCACGCCCTCCAACCCGGTCAACCTCAATCGCCAACACGAAAGTCCTGACCTTCGGCGACAGGCCGGACTACTGGTCGCTGGGCAACTGCATTCAATCGATCCTCATCGATTTCCACGCCGAGGCCCGGACCGAAGGGCACCCTATACGTGGCACCATCCATCGCGAGCGGGTCGGAAAGGAAGCGGTTGGCTACCGAAAACACCGCCGGGTTGTATTCGGCAAGCTCGACGTTGCGCATCGCTGCGGAAAAATGCAGTGCCGCCGCGATCTGCGGACCCATCGCGATGCTGATGTGCGGAACGATCTTGATCCCCGATCCACTCTCTCCGGCGAGCGCAGAGGCCTCGGTGATGCCGAAGCGACCGAGGTCCGGTTGCAGCCAGCGGACGCAGCCGCGCTCGAGGAACGGCGCCAGTTCCCAGCGGGAGCGGTAGCTCTCCCCGAGTGCGAGCGGGGTGCGGATCTCGGAGGCTAATCTCGCATGCTCATCCGGAAACTCCGGAGGTAGCGGGCACTCGAACCACAATGCGCTTCGATCGTCGAGTTTCCGCCCGAACTCCACGGCCGTCGCTGCGTCGAGGCGCCACAGTGCGTCCACGGCGATGGACGCGCCGGCTCCCAGCGAACTCCGCATCCGATCGATTAGATCGAACAGTTCCTCATCCGTGCGGTCATGAAAGAGCTTGAACGTCCGGAATCCACGAGCCCAAGCCTCTCGCGCAAACTCGACCCGCTCCTCGTTGTTCGCGCCTCGAAGACCCGACAGGTACGCGGGAATCCGACGCTTCGGGCCGGTCGGCTCAAGCAGCTCCCCGACCGACTGGCCACATTTCTTTCCGGCCAGGTCCCACAAGGCGAGGTCGACACCGGCGATCGCATCCAGCATGAATCCGCCAGCCTGTCCTCGAACGCGCATGGTGGAATACATGCGGTCTCTCAACGCCATCACGCGTTCCGGGGATCCGTCGAAGACCGTTCCTTCGATCGCCGGGCAGAGCAGTTGGTCGATGATCAGGCAAGCGACGTCAGGAGCGAGCGGGGCTTGCGACTCGCCCCAACCGGTCAAGCCTGACTCCAGCGTCACCTTGACCAGCGCAGCCTCGAAGTTCACGGAATACAGCGCACCGTTGGTTTCGGACCAACGGTAGTCGAACCGGCCGGTCTCAAGTTGTGTCGGTGACCCGGCCGTGCCCCGCACGGCCTCTGCATCGCGCGGAAGCCGGATCGAGAATGCCTCGATCGACGCAATGCGATCTGTGGGCATCGATCTCAGACTGGCCGGACAAGCGATCGCAGCGCTTCGAGTTCGCGCAGTCCTGCGCTGTCCAACGAGCGCGTGGGATGCCGGACCCTCGCGGATTGGATGATCCCCTCCGCCCTGAGATTGTGCTTGACTGCAGACACGCCTAGTCCCGGCTGCAATTCGAAGCGGATCAGCGGCAACGCTCGGCCAAAAATGTCCCAGGCTTCCCTGTCGTGTTCGGTCACAAGAGCGTTCCAGATCGCAACATAGACAGAGGTCATGTCACTGGCGGGCATTGTGCCCCGTGCCCCTCGCTGCCATTCCTCGATCAGGAACTGGCCATTCAATCCACCAAATAGCGAAATCGTGTCGCCTGCCGCCTCCAGCGTCTTGGAAATCTTCGGGGCGGTCGGAGGGGCTTCGACCTTGACATAGTCGACATGCTCAATCTCTCGAGCCATGCTGGCCAGTAGGGCCGGAGGCATGTTGACCTGCGACAGCATCGGTGCGTCTTGCACCATGATCGGAATGCCAATCGCATCGCTGATCGCGGAAAAGAAAAAGCGCAGGCCATCGCCGTCGGGTCGCATGTAGTACGGGGGAAGGACCATCAGTCCAGCCGCGCCTTGCCCCTCCGCTTCGCGGCAGGATTCTACAGCGGCATCGGTTCCGGTCTCCCCGATTCCAACCACCACGGGCGCGCGGCCTCCTATGCAGTCCACGATCGTGTCCAGCAGTACGCGTTTCTCGGAAGGCAGCAGCGCGTATCCTTCGCCGGCGTTTCCAAATGCTCCGAGACCATGCGCCCCTTGTTCCAGCAAGTGGTCAACCACCCGCAGCTGGCTCTCGATGTCAATGCGACCGTCATCGAGGAAGGGGGTCACGAGAATCGGATAAACCCCGGAGAAAGATCGATTCATCACGGCCACCTCATCGGCGAACAGGGGCGCGATGCGCTGACTCGCGCGCGGCGCGGATGTCGCCGATCAACGCGGCTTTGGCACGTTCGACGTGCACCGATAGAGCGTCGGTGAGTTCGCTCGAGGACCGCGCACGCAGAGCAGCGACCATCGCACGGTGCTCGCGTTGCGCTTGCGGCACTCTGGATTCCCAGTCCTGGCTCGAGACGTGTACGGTCGCTATTTTCAGGTGTGCGTTCAACTGCTTGTACATTTCGTAGAGCTTCTCGTTCCCAGACAGCCGCACGATCAAGAGATGGAACTCCCAATTCACCCGGTCATGCTTTCCCATTCCGCGGCTTCCCTGATCGGCTGCTTCGTCCATCTTCCGGACATGGTCTTCGAGTTCCGCGATGTCCTGGTCGCAAACGTGCAGCACAGCGGTCTCCGCTGCTAGCCGATCCAAGGCGCGGCGGAGATCAAACGTCTCGGCCACCTCCTGCTCGTCTGCCTGGGCGACATAGCTTCCGCTCCGGGGACGGACATCGACCAGTCCCTCCTCGCTAAGCCGGTCGATCGCCTGGCGGACTGGCATCTGGCTGACGCCCAAACCACCCGCCAAATCCGGAATCGAGAGGCGCTCGCCGGGCTGGAACCGGTGGTCCACAATGGCGCCCAACACTTCCTCGTAGACGTAGTCGGAAATCCGCTGGCGCTCGACAGGCTGAAACACGGCAGGTCGGGATTCGTCTTTCGAAGATGGCATAGCTGGTAAACGCAATCGGGTCAACCCGTGCTCCTTTCCAAGACATCACCTTTGGCAAGAACGTGCAATATGACAAGGGCGACCGGGTGCAGAAAAGCCATCACAAAAAAGATCGCCGCGTACGAATAATTCTCGACGACGAAACCCGTGACCCCTGTGAATATAACACCACCGAGGGAACTCCCGAGACCCACGATCCCGGCCGCTGAGCCGACCACCGCCGTAGGGTACACGTCATTGGTCATGGTCATGAGATTGGTCTTCCAGACCATGTGGGCGAACGTGACAGCGCAGATTGCACCGACGGCCACCGTTGACGAATCGATGGCGGGCACGAGCAAGCTAAGCGGCATCACCGCCGCGGCTGGGAGCATGACCCACTTTCGCGCGCGAACTGGGGCTAGTCCACGCCGGATCAGCCTTCCCGACAGCCAGCCTCCCGCAAGCGCACCAAGGTCGGCGGTCAGGTACGGCACCCACGCGGTCAAACCGATCTCGACAATGCTGAAGCCACGTTCGGCACTGAGGTATTTGGGCAGGTAAAAAAGGTAGAACCACCAAACCGGGTCCGCCAGGACGCGTGCCAGGAACAGGGCCCAGGTCTGGCGGAATCCGAAGAGCTGCACCCACCGCACGGGTCTATGGGGCACGCGACCCGGTGCCGACTCGATCAGGGAGCGCTCCTCGCTCGTTACGCGCGGGTGCCGCTCTGGAACCCAGTACCAACGGAGCCAGAATGCCAGCCAGACGAACCCCATCGCACCGGTCACGACGAATGCGGTGCGCCAACCCCACTGCGTGAAGATCAGTACGATTAGGGGCGGAGCAAGAATCGCTCCGGTCGATGCAGCCGCGTTGACCAGCCCGTTCGCGAAACCGCGCTCCTGCGGAGGGAACCATTCCGAGATCGCCTTCTCAGCAGCCAGGAAATTGCCCGACTCGCCGATGCCTAGCAGGGCCCGGAATGCACCCAGGCCCAATGCGCCACGCGAAAGGGCGTGACCAGCGTTGGCCAGCGACCACCACACCATCGACACGGCAAGGGCGACGCGGGTTCCCCAACGGTCGATGATCCGGCCCCACACCATGTACATGCCCGCGTAGCAGATCAGGAACGCCTGCACTACCTGGGAATACTCGATCTCAGACAGGCCCAGTTCGGCCGAGATTTCCGAGGCCAGCACGGAAAGCGTTTGGCGGTCGATGTAGTTGATCACGGTGGCGGCGAAGAGCAGTGCCGCGATCCGCCAGCGCACGTTCGGCAGTAGATCGGAAGACATCGTCAAAGCACCTGGAAACGGGTCAGCTCCCGCTCGTCAAGTTCCGTGCAAATCCCCGGAGGCCCGGGAACGACAGCGCGGGGGGAAGGCTTGCGAGTCTCCGGCCTTCACGGCATGTCTCGCACGCATCGAAACCCCAGGTTCGGCGTCCGCTGGCTCGGGCGAACCCAGTTCCGGAAAAAAACCGTGATGCGGTTGGGCCCGTCTGACCATGCCCCCCCGCGAACGATCCTGTACATTCCTTCGGACGGGCCCTGGGGATTCGCGGAAGGGCTCGCCGAGTAGTAGGTACGCTCGAACCAGTCCTGGCACCATTCGGCCACACTCCCGGCCATGTCGTGCAACCCGTACCCGTTGGCAGGGAACTTCCCGACCGCCGAAGGGCCTTCCGGCGTCGAGTACCGTGCGGTGTCACTGGTAGGCGAGTCATCGCCCCACGGATACTTGGCCTCCTCCAGGCCACCCCGGGCGGCTCGCTCCCACTCGGCTTCGGTTGGCAGGCGTTTTCCTTTCCATTGGCAAAACGATCGGGCGTCCTCCCAATCCACGTTGTAGACCGGATGACTTGCCTGTCGTTTGGGCATCTTTCCGTCCAGCCAGTGATACGGCGCCCGGCGGCCCGTGGCGGCGAGAAAGTCAGCGTACGCGGCGTGTGTCACCTCGGTGGAATCCATCCAGAACGCGTCGAGCCGAACCTTGTGGGCCGGGCGGTCATCGCGGAGAACGAGCGGCCTCATGCCCGTTTCGTCGTCGTTTGTCGTGAACGTCCGGCCCATGGTGAATTCGCCCGCAGGAATCAGGACCATCCCCTCCGGAGCATCCGGTACGGGGCCTGTTCCGTCCTCGGCGGCGGTATGCGGGACCCCCGTCGCGGCCAGGAGAACGAAGAGGCCCGCCGAACGGAGCCGCGACTTCATCAGACGAAGAGTTCCTCGATCTCGTCGTCGATGCAGGGCTCCGTGGCACCCAGGGGATCAACGAAGCGGTAGACGCGCCTGGACGGAGTGTCGGTTATCTCCTTCCGCCAGTCGATCCCGAGCGCGGAGTACACCGAGGCAACGATGTTTTCCGTCTTCGGCTGCATGCCGTACTTCCACCCGGTCTCCAGCGCACGCTCGCCCGCCGCGTCCGTGCGCCCGATAACCCGGCCGCCCTGAACGCCACCGCCCGCGAACAACCCGATATAGACCTCGTTGTAGTGATGTCTTCCGTGCACCAGGTTCAGAGCTCCCGGTACCCGCCCGAACTCTGTCGGAACGGCAATGATCGTCTCGTCCAGCAGCGTCTTCTGGGCATCGCGCGGTGAAGGCGTCGACTCCAGATCCCGCATGAGACTGGAAAGGGCCCGGTCCAGGTCGTTGCAGTGTTTGTAGTGATTGGAGCCTGCTGCATGGTCGTAGATGCGCTTGTGGTGGTCCCATCCGCCGTGCTTGACATGCACATACCGGGTGCCTGCGTCCGCCTTGACCAGGTTGCGCGCCAGCAGGCAACCTCGACCCACGTCGTTGTCACCGTAGCGTTCCTTGTCGGCTTCTTCCATTGCAAGCGCTTGCGGCCAGCGCGAGTCACCCAGCACGTGATACGCCTCTTCCTGAAACGAGCGGAACGCACTCATCGCAGGACCGCGTGAGCTGAGATTGCGCTCCACCGCCCGCTCCAAGTCCCCCAGGAGGCGGTAGCGCTCTTCGAGCAACTGCAGGGCTTCCCCGGTTGCGGAGACGCTGCCGGCTCCGGCTCCGGCGTCAATATCGAGGCCGGAGTACCGCGGGTGCAATAACCCGCTCGGTAGAGCGACATTGCCGAGATTGCAGCTGACGAACGTGGGAAACGTGTCGCTTTCACGCCGTTGCCCGTCCAGTTCCGAAGCGACGACGGAACCAACCGGCGGAATCTCCTCGGCCTGGGCTGGATTCAACGGACGGCCTGCCCGGGTGTAGTATTCGCCCCGGAAATGGACGACCTCGTGGCTCTTGAACGTGCGGACAATGGAAATCCGGTTCATCAATTCGGACAGCTGGGGGAACAGCCGGTAGGGAATGTAGAGACCGTTGCGCACCTGGCGGACATCGAAGTCGGACTGCGTACCAGCATCCTCCTTGAAATCGAACGTGTCCACATGGCTGATCGCCCCGGCCGCCTCAACCACGATCGCGAAGCGCGCCGTTCCGCGCGGATTCGACCGGCCCGCTGCGCGGGCCCTGACAGGCCAAAGCCCATCTCCGACAATGCCTCCAAGGAGGCTCCCGGCCCCCAGTCGCAACGTGTCGCGCCGCGTCGGCACCCAATCTCGAACGGTTGGCATAGCTGGTGGCCTCATTGTCGCTCCGATCAGTAATTGAACAAAAACTCGGGCTTGTTCAGCAGCGCCCATTGAAGGTTTTCCGCGCCTTGGGCGAGATCCGCGTCTAGCGCGCCCATGGCCACGTCCATTTCACCTGGCACGGGGCGTCTCGACAGAGTCGAAAGATAGAGCTTCTCGACGATCGCCCGGCGGACTGCGGAATCGGCCTGGCGTGGCGCCGGATCCGCGCCCGTCGCCGATCTCCAAGCCGCTGCAGCAACGATCCGGTCGGACTCGATGTTCTTCAGCAACTCTGAGACGCGGCTGGCTCCGTCGGACTGCACGCGGTCGAGCACTGTCGCGGAGTTCATCATCAACATGGCCTGCAGGGACGAACTCGCCACGCGAGCCGGGAACTGGTCACGACTTTGCTGGCCGAAAGCCCTCATGAACTCCGCGACCTCAGCGTCGACATAAGCCGGGTCCAGCAGTTGCCTCGCCATCCCAACCTCCACGTCCCCTTTCGTGTACTTGCCCGGCACTGCCGTCGCAGTAACCAGGGCGTCGTGCAATTGGGTCGCGCTCAGCATCTTTACGTTCCGGCGTGCGAAGTAGCGGCGGTATCCTGGTTTCCACTCGCCAGGGAACTGCGACGAAAGTTGATACGCGCTCGAACTGGTGATCGTGCGCACGAGGTGGCGGAAGCTGAAACCGCTTTCCTGGAAGTCACGGGCCAGTTCGTCGAGCAAGTACGGGTGACTGGGCTGTACCTCCCATCCGGCCGGCAGGTCCTTGCGCGGGTAGTACCGGGTGAGGTCGAATCCGTCGAGGGGCTCGACGATCCCGACACCCATCAGCTCCGCCCAGATCCGGTTGGCCGTGGCTCTCGCGAACTGGATATGGCCCGTCAACAGCCGGGCCAACGCGTCCCTCGGCATCTCGCCGGGAAGCGCCGGTTGGTCGTCCAGGATGAACTTGGGAGCGTTGGAGCCGCCTCGACGAGGCACCCTTACGATGCTCTCGCTCTCGGTTGGGTACCCAGGCTCCACATCATCCACGGTGTATTCCGTGTTCGCCTGGAAGCCGTTCTCCCAGTTCATGATCATGCGGGTCTTGCCAAAGAAGGCCGCCTGCCGGAAGAAGTCCTCGCGGGTCTTGCCGGTCATGTAGAGGTTGACCTGCTCCAGGTGGTTCGCACCGTCGTGGCACGAGATGCACCCGAGATTGATCCCGAGAAACGCCTTGCCATAGGTGATCGTGAACTCGTCGATGGAATCGGCGCGGTTCACCAGATCATGGGCGTCGGGTTCGTCCGGATCGTCCTTTGCCTTGACAAAGTCGCGTGCGAAGTACAGGGCCCCCGGCGAAGAGTGGCTGCTCTTGGTGCCGTGGGTGAGCAAGTCGCCCACGACGTCGGCATAGGAGCGGTCCAGCGTCAGCCATTCGCGCGTCCAGAAGCGAAACAGGTTCTTGCCGTGCCCCATGCGATTGCCCGCGCGAAACAGATCCTCGAAGAAATACGACCAGCGTTCGACAAACTCCTCGTTGCCGATCAACTGGTCCAGCAGCCTGGCTCGCCTGTCCGGTCCGCTATCGGCCTCGTAAGCCTGGATTTCTTCCAACGTGGGTATCCGGCCGATCAGATCGAGGTACGCTCGGCGCATGAACTCTCCATCGCTGGCAAGCCCGGCATGCGGCACGCCATCCCGCTCCATCTTCGAGAAGATTGCCTCGTCGATGAAGTTGCGGCGCGTAACCGGCTCGGACAACATCTCGGCCGGGCGTAACTGCGCCGTTCTCGACGTGACCGAGTCAGCCAACTCCGATGCTGACTGCCCGGACTGCTCGATAGATCGGTGAGCTCGGTCGGCTCGCTCTTCCGCCACAGGGGTGAGCTGTTGCGCCGCGGAGGGGAGAGAGAGGAGGGCCCACGCGGCAAGAGATGGCGCCAGCAGCCACGCCGCACGGCGCGCTCCGCGCAAGGAGATCGTCCCAATGGCCCGCCACTGCTGCTGTCTCATGCCTGCCAAGTCCTGCCTCCCTAGATGCATCTATCGTCTCATGGCGGATTAGAAAATCAACTTCAGTCCGAACTGGACTACCCGTGCGTCGCGCGCGCTTGTGATGGTCCCGAACGTCGCGCTCCGGTTAAAACCGTCCGCGCCTGCACTGAACGAAGTGTTCGGCGCCCGCAGGTTCACCTGGTTCATGACGTTGAAGGCCTCGGCCCGGAACTGGACGTTCAGCCGCTCGCCAACGATCGTGTCCTTGATCAGCGACAGGTCAAAATTCACCGTGCCCGGCGTCCGCACGTCCGGCAACACCCGGCCCAGGTCACCGTAGGTGTAGAGCGGCGGGTTGACGAACACGTCGGTGTTAAACCAGCGCTCCCTCGTCGGACTGTTCAACTTGGCACTCTGGCCCGTCGAATTCGGACGGTTTGCCTGCTCGTTGCTAGCCCCACGCACGATCAACGGCACACCCGTTTGCATCACGCCGACCGAATTGATCTGCCAGCCGCCGAGAAGGCCCTTGGCCGCACCGGATAGCCGACGTCCAAACGGCAGCTCGTATAAGAGGCTGATGACCGCTCGACGAGCAACGTCGGTCGGATCGACCGACCGTGATGCGGTCCGGTCGTAAAGGCCGTTCTGGAAGCTGTTCTCGTTGACTTGCTCGACGGGGCCGAAGTTGACCGGAATCTGTGTGGAGTCGCTCATCTTCTTGCCACCGGTAAATGCGAAGTGCACCAGCAAGCCGTTCTCGAGGCGTCTCTTGATGTTGAACTGCAGCTGATGGGAGACATAGTTCCCATAACGGGGATTCCGGACACCGACCGAGCTGTAGTGCGGAAATGCCCTCAGTGACTGCGCGCGGGTGATGGTTGCTCCTGCAAGGCCGCCTTGGAATAGCCCGCGGTTTGGATTCGGGACCCTGTCGTCGAGGGCCTGCTGAAGTTGGAATGTAACGGCGGGATCCAACTGGTTGAGGTTGTAGCCGTTGGCGGAGAAATGATTCCCCTTGTTACCCGCATAAGTCAAGTCGAACACCCACGGGCCAACTTGATGCTGGATCGAGGCGTTCCACTGCTGCGTGATCGGGGTGGTGCCATCCGATTCCCTCAAACTGACGCTCTGCCCGAGCCGGGCACCCGGACCTGCGCTAGCACCCGGCGTCTCGTTGAAGGGGAACGGGAATCCATGAGAGAACTGGAACGCCTTCTCGCCGGGAGCAGCTGCGGGATACGACGTACGTGTGCGGGAGAACAGGTTGATATCCCCGGTGAAGTTGCGGAAGAAGATCGACGGGTAGTAGACCCCGTATCCACCCCGGAAGACCGTCTCGCCTTCGCCGGTCAGGTCGTATGCGAACCCGATTCGCGGACCGAAGTCGTTGTAATCCTCCTCCATGAAAGTCCTCGGCTGTCCGTCGACGCCAGCAAAAACCGTGCAGCCTCGCAATCCAGTGCCTGGTTCCGTGCAATCCGGGTCGAAGTTGATTTGCCCGTTGTGCCGTTCGTACGGCTTCTGCTGGAAATCCCACCGGAGGCCGAGGTTGATCGTCAGGCGGGGACGCACTTTCCAGTCATCCTGCACGAACGCGCTCCAGTTGAAGCCCTGCCAGGAGTTCCCTAAGATGCGGTCGATGCCCGCCGCAGAGACATCGCCCGTTAGGAAACTTGCCAGGTCGTGACCGGTACCTGCAGATCTCTGGGGATTCGTAGTCAGATTACGGAATTGATAGAAGCCGGACAGCGCCCCTCCCTGGCGGTTCCCGCCATATAGGTCGCGGGCATTCAGGCCGAACTTGAAGGTGTGATTCCCGCTGATCTTGGTGACCATGTTCTGAATGTCCCAGTTCAACGAACTCCGCTTTCCAAGCGCGCCGCCCCCGATCCGAGGGTACGGCCTCACGTTGATGTCAGGAACCTGATCCTCGGGCACACTCGCAGGGAGGCCGATCCTTTGGGCATAGCCAAGATAATTCCCGACAGTCTCAAAGAGAAAGAGCTGGCGGCTGGTACCGACGCGAAGACTGTTGATCAGCGTCGGTGAAAAGGTGTGGGTGTTCGAGATGACAAAATTGCGGTTGGTCTGGTCGTCGAACCGGTTGCGACCCACATTCGGGTCTGTAAACACGTCGTTTCTGGATGGCTGGTGCCGCGCCGAGGTGTAGCGGCCGAACAGCGAGTTCTTGTCGCTAAAGCGGTGATCGAACTTGGTGTTCCACTGGGACCAGTTCACCTTGTTGACCTGGGCGTCCTGAAAGTTCTGGCTGAATGTATAGGGATTCGACGGCGCCTTGTTCGGTGCGGGGTACCACGGGATAACGTTCTGCGCGGCAGGATCGAACTTCGCTGCCGGAACCTGATTCCCCGGATACGGGTCGCGAATCAATCCACCACCGTCCGGATTCGGGCGGATGGTGTCCGGGTCGTACAGGGGTATCGGAGTTCCGTTCGCTGTGCGCAACTCGCTGAAGTCACCCCTCAGAAAATCCGGAACTGGCACGCTACGGATCCTCGGGCTGCTGCGCTGTAGGCGGTATTCCTCCCAATTGAAGAAGCCGAAGGTGCGGTTCTTGATGATCGGCCCACCGACCGATGCCCCGTACTGGTTGTAGCGCAGAGGCAAGTTCCTGCTGGCAAAGGTATTGCGGGCATCCACCGCATCGTTGCGGAGAAACTCATACGCAGTGCCATGGATCTGGTTCGTCCCGGACCTAGTCACAAGGTTGACCGCCCCACCGGCTGTAAACCCAAATTCGGACGACATGGTGCCGCTCTGCACCTTGAACTCCTCGACAGAGTCAACGGCAATGGGCACGCCGACTTCGCCGACGTAGCTGAGGATATTGTTGTTGCCGTCAAGCATCTGGGCGTTCATCGAGTTCGGACTGCCATTGATTGAGATTGACGACAGCTGGATTCCGCGGTCGCCGAATCCCGAATTGGTAGGACCCGCGTTCGAGATCACGCCTGCGGTCAGCATGGTCAGGGCGAGCGCCCCCCGGCCGTTGATCGGGAGATCAGAGACGCGCTTGCGTTCGATGACCTCGCCAATGGTTGCGCCGCCAGTGTCTACCAGCGGAGCCTCGCCGACAACCTCGACGACTTCGGTCACCTGACCGATCTCCAGCATGACGTTGATTTCCGCGTTCTGGCCGACCTGCAAGGTAACCCCGGACCGCACGGTACGCCGGAATCCGTCCGACTCGACCGCGATCTCGTACTCACCTACAGCCATGCCAGGAGCAACGTACAAACCACTCTCATTGGATGAAGTTGCGAAGACAGCGTTGGTGCCGGTGTTCCGCACCTCAACTTGCGCGCCAGGCACAACGCCCCCTGCTTGATCCGACACCGTGCCGGAAATCGTGCCCGAGCTTTGCTGCGCTGAGGCGATTGACACGGCGAACAACGCAAGCGTTGCGAGCCGAAGACCCCGAAATGACATTTCTGTGAAATCCTCCTGTAATCTGTTATAACAGATGCGAGTCCAGATTACAGTTGCCAAGAGCCCTTGTCAAGGATACTTTCGCTTGTTCGCTTATTTTGAGCAGGGCAGGGGCGTTTTGGGGAACGACTAGGGAATTTGTTGCACTTGCGGGTGCTCTCCATTGCGCGCAACCTATCTAGAAAACACTGTTGTCAGACGAATCGGGCGGTCTGGTCGTTTGTTACCGTAGCCGTCTCGATTGACAACCCAAGGTCAGGCAGTGGGCATGACACAAACGAGGCGTCAAGAGCGGCTGCTGCCCGAAGATTGGTCGCATGCTCTTCGCCGTGGCGGACACAACGGCGGCTCCAAGTAGGTCTTTGCACTTCCAGATCAGGACTTGATTCTCGCGCCAACCCTTCCGAGAAGTGCGTGCTGGGTTTGTTCCTATAAACTCCCGGCACCGCCTGGCAGACCGCCCACGCTCCACATTGGGAACCGTGCCCCATCCCCACGCTGCTCGGTCGGCATCTCGTCAGAGCGCCTCCAGTACCTGTTCCGGAGTCCGGTCCGTCAAGGCGAAAGGATCGATGACCCGGACCCCATGGAATTCTTGCCCGGCCTGCAGGTCCTCGGTCAACAGGATCTGGCATTTGCTCGCCTGCGCGGCAGCCACGATGAGGGAGTCCCACCACGAGATCTGATAACGTTCTTCGGCCAGCCAAGCTCGTTGCAGGACGGCATGGTCAACCCCAATCGGCCGCCAGACCGAGAGCGCTTCCACGATGTCGCGTGCTTCCGACCGTCCGAAGCTCTGTCCTCTCGGCCGAGTGAGGGTCGCATATAGCTCCTGGAGTACTTGATAGCTCAGACGACCACTTCGAGTACGGACGAGCAGTTCGATCCACTCTTCCGCGATCTCCTGCTTGGCTAGATCCGACAGATCGTGCCGGTACACGAAGACGTTGGTGTCAACGAAGACCGGACCGATCATGCAACTCCTCGCGCGTCGGCTTGCTGCCGCCAAGCCAACTAAGCTTCCGAGGCTTCATTGCCAGGTAACGTCTCATCGCAACCTCGTAATCGTCTTCATTGCGACGCATCCCTTCTATCAATTCTGCAAGCCACCTGGACACGCTACGATCGTCTTCAGCTGCCTTGACCCGGAGCCACAGAGCCAAGTCCTCAGAAAGGGTGATGGTGATGTTTTTCATCGCGAACGCTTCCATGCAGGAAACACGAAAAAAGTGTAACACGAATATCGTGTCGATTCCGGGCTGGGTGCTGCCCCCGTTGCGTACTCAGTGAATTGGTGTTCTTGGATTCCGAAAACACCGCTCATGCGGAACAGTCTCGATTCGGGATACACCATCCAGGGAGGAGAAGCGTCCGGGTCAGCGGCACCATCGGGTCTCGAGCTTCACAGAACTCTGGCATGACTCATGCTGTGCCGGTCCGGCAAACGAATCGGACAGGCAGCGCGTCGCGCAACTGCGTCATGTCGCGCAACAATGGAGGCTCGAGTGTGAAGCATCTCATTGGCCTCATCCTGGCATTCGGATCACTGCTAGCTCCTGCGGCAGGTTCCGATTTGCCGAACTTCGTCGTGATTCTGGCCGACGACATGGGATACGGCGACTTAGGGGTCCAAGGCCACCCCTACATCCGGACGCCCCGGATCGACCGGATGGCCTCGGAGGGTCTGCGCTTCACGGACTTCTATGCACAGCCGTTCTGCGGCCCGGCCAGGGCGGCGCTGTTGACGGGGACCTACCCTCCGCGCAACAGCCTGATGTTCAACCACATTCCCCGCGCCCGCACGGGCATTCATCCCAATGAGATCACGATCGCGGAACTGCTCCGCGATCGCGGCTATGCCACGGCGATGCTGGGGAAATGGCACCTCGGCGACGCTCCGGAGTTCCTGCCAACCCGGAACGGGTTCGGGTCCTATTTCGGCCTGCCGTACTCGAACGACATGTGGCCGTTTCACCCGAAGATCATCCGCCGCGAAGACGAAAGCGAGCGCATGGAAGTCACGCGCGAGCGGACCGCCTACACGGGTTACGCGCAGTCGGACGAGACCTACCCGGTTGACTGGTTCCCGCCGCTGCCGCTCATTGAGAACGAAACGATCATCGAGCGCAACCCCAGACAGGAACTGCTGACCGAAGCCTACACCGACCGTGCCATCGACTTCATTCGCGACAACAGCGACCAGCCATTCTTCGTCTACGTCGCGCATGCGATGCCACACGTGCCGCTCTTCCCGGGCGAGGCTTTCCGCGACCGCTCAATACGGGGACTCTACGGCGATGTGATCGAGGAGATCGACCATCAGGCGGGACGGATCCTGGATGCCCTGGCGGAACTCGGACTTGATGAGAAAACGCTCGTGATTTTCACCTCGGACAACGGTCCCTGGGCGGGCTACGGGATTGATTCGGGTTCGGCCGGCCTGCTGCGTGGCAGCAAGGGCACAGTCTTCGAGGGCGGTATTCGCGTACCGGCGATCTTCCGCTGGCCGAAACGCATCCCGGCGGGGTCAGTGACTTCCGAAGTCGTTTCGATCATGGACATCTTCCCTACGCTGGCAACTCTTTCGGGTGGAGAGCCGCCGCGGGACCGCACGGTGGACGGACGGGACCTCCGCCCGCTATGGGAAGACCCGGACAACGCGACCGGGCACGAAGCGCTGTATTTCTTCGAGGGTAGCTTCCGGTACAAAGCCGAAGACGGCCCGCCGGAAAACGATCCGCTGTTGAGAGCCGTTCGGTCCGGCCCCTGGAAACTGCATTTCCGGACTGAGCCGAGCGAGGATGACGAAGGTGTCGAAGTCTTGCCAGGAGAGCTGTACCACCTGCAGTGGGACCCGAGTGAGACCCGCGACGTGTCCGAGAAGCACGCCGACATCGTGAAACGGCTTACGCAGCAGGCCAAGTCATTTGGCAATGGCCTGCGCCGAGACTCCCGCCCCCTAGGCCGTCTGGCGGACTGAATCGCACGGCAGTCCAAGAAGCTAATCGACGGTATAGATCCCGAAATCCAGCCCGCGCTGCGCCTCGGCATACTCGCCGGTCACCGCCAGGATGTTGCGCCCCTGCCGAAGCAGACCCACATGCGCGCTCATGTCCATGTGCCGGTAGTGGCGTTGCCCGCCGAGCCGCAGACCCTCGAAGTCCAGGATCTCCTGACCGTTGAGATAGACCGCTCCGCTGTCGACCGCGTGGTATGCCTCGATCCAGAGATTGTCCGGGATAGTTTCAAGGTCGAAGGCTGCGCGAATCCAGATCGGCCCATTCTCCCAGACCGTGCCGGTAGGCAAATTCGGGTTGCTTCCGGACTGGAACGGTGCCGCGCCGACCAGCCACCCGTCGGCGCTATCCGAGTCGGTCCAGTCGATCTCGGGAGCGGACAGCCGGTGTTCCCATTCCTGCGGGAGGTGCTCAGACGTGGGCAGCAGGACACCGGCCACCCCTTCGGAGGCGTAAATCCGGTCGTGGAGCGCATTGAGCCGGTCCTCGTCGAACTTGACCAGTTCGCGGTCGTATGTCATCAGGCCGTTCACCTCGCCCTCGACGTCCGTGGTCTGCGTATAGATGGCAGCGGCCAAGCCCAGCGCCCGGGGTCCGACCAGGTTGCCAACGACCTCGCTGTACCTAGCGTTCAACTCCTCGCGGCTGAAATACGTCCGGTAGCCCCAGTTCCGCCTGTCCGTCCACCACAAATGGCCGTCGACGGGCCATCCGAGTCCGCCGAACTCACCCAGGAGCGTGGCCCGCTCCGAGGGAACGCGCTCCATTCCCGGCCCAGGGTACAAGTGCGCGTCGAATACATCGCCGACGCCCCGATCCGTCCAGCCGCTGGTCGCGTTGACCAATCGCGTTGGGTCCCGCTCGCGAATCATGTTATCGATCCGGGCAACGTCGTATTGTCCCCATCCCTCGTTGAACGGGACCCACATCACAATCGATTGGAAGAAAGAGAAGCTATCAATCAGTTCAGCAAGTTCCGCCTCGAATTGGATGGCCGATTCGGCGGGGCGGTCCGCATCCGCCTCGTGCTCCGGGCGAACGAGAAGACTGCCGGAATTGCCTCTGCGCAGATTGCCGTTCGGCATGTCCTGCCACACGATCAGCCCCAAGCGGTCGCAGTGGTAGTACCATCGCGCCGGCTCGACCTTGACGTGCTTGCGAGCCGTGTTGAAGCCTAGCGCCTTCGTCACCTCGATGTCGTATCGCAACGCCTCGTCGGTCGGTGCCGTGTACAGGCCGTCAGGCCACCAGCCCTGGTCCAGGGGCCCGAACATGAAGGTGGGCTCCCCGTTGAGCATCAACCTTGTGAAACCCCGTGAATCCTTGCCCAGAGCGATGTCGCGAATCGCGAAATAGCTGCCCACGCGATCCACGTCCTCGTCGCCCCTGGCCAGCAACACATCCAGGTCGTACAGGTTCGGCTCGTGCGGCGACCAAAGCTGCGGATCCTCAACGGCGAGAACCACCGACGTTCCGACACCGCCTTCAGCCTCACCAACCAGCGAGCCCTCGCGGTAAGCGCCAAGACGGACTGTACAGCTCTCGCATTCGCCCCGTGGATTGACCTGAATCCGGACAGCGCCAGCCTCACGGTCCGGAACGACGGAGATCGACTCGATCGATTGCGCAGGAACAGGCTCGAGCCAGACAGTCTGCCAGATGCCGGTGACTGACGTGTACCAGATTCCGCCCGGATCACTCACCTGCTTGCCGCGCGCCTGAGTCCAGGTGTCGGTCGGGTCCCAGACCGAGACCACAAGCTCATGCGTCGATCGGCCCCCGAGGAGATCGGTCACATCGAAACTGAATGGCGTGTACCCGCCCTTGTGCTCGCCGGCTTTCTCGCCGTTGACGTAGACAGTAGCCTGCCAGTCTACGGCACCGAAATGCAGCAGTACCCGATCGCTGGCCCATTCCGGCGGAACTTCGAATGTTCGGCGGTACCAAAGGCGCTGTTCAGCGCCCGGCACCGTCCCGACGCCCGAGAGAGTCGATTCGACCGGGAACGGCACCAGGATCTCGCCCCCGAACTCATCTGGCCGGGCCGCGTCCCTGGCAGCCAAAGCGTAGCCCCAGGAACCGTTGAGGTTCAGCCAGCGCCCGCGGACCATTTGCGGCCGGGGGTATTCGGGCAATGGCAGCCCTGGATCGAGGTCGGCCTGGAATCGGCTCACCATCGGGCCCTCGGCCTCCGGCTGCGCACATCCCAACGCTAGCGTCAGGGCCGCAAAAGCGACCGATGTGACCACAGTGCCGCCGAAGCTTAACGGTCTCGACATGGGCATCAGGCTAGCACAGCAGTCGGCCGTTCCCGCCCGTCTCGGACCGCCATTCCCGAGCCGCTCAAGGCCCTTGCTCCCAGCGTTTGGAGGTGGTCCTTGCGCAAGATCTAGCTGCCACTCCGCAGATGGCGGTCCAGTTGCTCGGACAGTTGCTGGATGCCTTGGCGGGCGGCCGCGCTCATGCGCGAAACGACGGACCGCACTTCACTGAGCGGCACTTCCTCGGTGATTGATACGGTCGACGACCAGTCGACCATCTCCGTTCCCGCGTTCACCAATTCCAACGAGATCTCAAAGACCGCACGCACGGGGCCGCCGTAGTCAATTTCCTCAAGGCGACGAAGCTCCGGGCGCAAAACGAAGTCCGCCTTCGAGCGGCCGTCATACCGTACGACCGTAGCGAATGTGCCGCGCGCCAGCATCTCGCGGATTAGCGCAGAGGCAACGCTGTTTTCCGGATCTTCGGCCCATCGGTGATACTCGTAGAACCCCACCTCTTCCGGGGATTCGCGGTACACAATCCGGCCTTGGCCGATGACCTGGCCGACACCAACCGGCATCAGAACGGCGGTGTGTTCGAGACGCTCCGCGGCCGGCGGGGGAGCTGGCAGATCAAGTGCGTAGTAGTGGGTCGCCGGCATCTTCCCGCCACACGCCAGGCAACCGGTAACGAACGCCACAGCGGTGACCCAATGGAGCCGGAAGGCGAAACTCATGGTAATCTGAGCCAGCACGTCATTATGCCTGAATTGGCACTGTCCTGCTATCGTTGCGGTCACGCATTGCGCCTGATGGCCCGCGAGAAAGTCCAACGCCGGGACACCTGCGTTGGTTGCGGAGCAGAACTACACTCGTGTGTCCACTGTCGCTTCTTCGACCCAGCCCGTAGCAACCAGTGCTCGGAGCCGCAAGCCGAATGGGTCAGTGACAAGGAAAACGCGAACTTCTGCGACTACTTCGAGCCCAGGACCTCCGTGAATCTGACGGCGCGTGGCGGCACGACCAAGCAGGCAAACGCCCGTGCTGCTTTCGACGACTTGTTCAAGTAACTGGCGCCGAGATGCCCCGTGAAACAATGGGAATTCGGGTATCGGCATGCCTGCAAACACCTCAACCAGAGTCGGCGCGCCCGGCATCGAGTCCTGCATTGACGAGGTCTCCAAGGTCTACGGCATCGCGAACTGGGGATTTGGCTATTTCGGCATCAACAGCAAGGGCCACCTGACGGTGGCGCCGCATCGAATTCCGGGCCTCACGATCGACGTTTTCGACGTCGTTTGCGAGCAGGTCCGAAACCAGCAGGCGTTGCCGCTGCTCTTGCGCTTTCCGCAGATCTTGGACGAGCGTCTCGGCTCGCTGCACGAGGCCTTCGCGCTGGCGATCCAGGAATTCAACTACGGTGGCCGCCATATCGGAGCGTTTCCGATCAAGGTCAACCAGAAGGCCGAGGTCATCGAGCGCTTGGTGTATTCCGGCCAGCGCTACAACTACGGCTTGGAGGTCGGGAGCAAGGCCGAATTGGTCGCCGCCCTGGCGATGCCGCTGGCCGAGGGGGCCCTGATCACCTGCAACGGTCTCAAGGACGAGCTGTACCTGCGGCTCGCCATGCTCGCGGCGCAACTCGGACGCCAGGCTGTGATCGTCATCGAAGACCTTCAAGACCTGCGTATGGCACTGGAAATGGCCCAATCCCTTGGCGTCAAGCCACCGCTAGGCATCCGAGTCAAGTTGAACGCGCGCGGCAGTGGCAAGTGGGAGGACTCGGGAGGAGAGTTCGCCAAGTTCGGCATGGGCACAGTCGGCTTGGTGCAGGCACTGGCGCTCATCGAACAAGCCGGAGCTCATGACCAGCTCAAGATGCTGCATTTCCATATCGGCTCGCAAGTCAACGACATCCGCAGGGCCAAGTTCGCTTTCAAGGAGGCTGCCCGGGTCTACGCAAAGACCCGTCGTCTGGGCTTCGATATCGAGTACCTCAACGTAGGCGGCGGCCTCGGGGTGGACTACGACGGATCGCGCACAGCCAGCGAGTTCTCGATGAATTACTCCGTCCAGGAGTTTGCCAACGACATTGTCTACGCGGTCGGCGAAGTGTGCTCCAGCGAGGAGGTGTCGCCGCCAACAATCGTGACGGAGCACGGTCGCGCGATGGTCGCCTACCACGCGATGCTCGTGGCGGACGTGCGCAAGGTGGTAAAGCCCGGGCTGGTTGGTGGCGGTGCCGTCGAAGCGATCGAATCCGATGCCGAGCCGGTGCTGGAACTGACCGGTCTGGCCAAGGGAATTAACGCGAAGAACTTCCGCGAGCGCTACCATGACGCGGTCCAGCAGCGCAGCGACCTGAATTCGCTGTTCGAGCTCGGCTACCTCGGATTACGAGACAAGGCCAAGGGGGAATGGCTCTACTGGGAAATCTGCGCCCAGGTCGCGCGCCATTCGCGGACGATGAAGCACCGGCCTCAGGAATTCGAGGATCTCGACCGCAGGATGGCATCGAAGTTCGTCTGCAACTTCTCAATGTTCCAATCCCTTCCGGATTTCTGGGCGTTCGACCAGCTTTTCCCGGTCCTGCCAATCCACAGGCTCAACGAACTGCCAACCGAAAGAGGCGTGCTGTGCGATATCACTTGCGACTCGGACGGCACGGTGGATCGCTTCGTGGATACAAAGCACTTCAAGGAATCCCTGGAATTGCACGAGTTGAGACCCGACGAGCCGTACTACCTCGGGTTCTTGCTGCTTGGCGCGTACCAGGAGACCCTTGGCGACATGCATAACCTGTTCGGCGTCGTGAATGAGCTCCATGTAGGGGTTGAGCCGGACGGTCGACTGACGATCGGCCAGCCGCTTCCCGGCGACCGGGTCCGGGATGTCCTGAGCGGTACCGGCCACGAACCGGAATCCCTGCGCAAGGCGATTGCACGGCGCTTGGCCGACCGCAAGGAGTCCGGGGTCATTGACGACGACGCAGAGCACGACGTCCTGGCGACTTGCTCACGCGTGCTCGACGACTACACTTACTTGGTCTGAGGCGAACTGCGCACGCTCGGGAACCGATGCCGCAACAAGACGAACCCCCGCCAGTCACGGTACGTGAATTGCTCCTCGGACATCCGGCGGACCAGACCGCGCTACGGTCCGCGACCGGTGCGAAGCTGACTTACGGCCAGCTCAGGGAGCAAGTCGATTCCACGCGAACGGCCCTGAGCAGTTGGGGAGTAGGACGGAGTGACGCCGTAGCCCTGGTCCTGGAGAACGGTCCCCACATGGCGGCCGCGTTCGCTGGCGTCGCTTCGGCCGCTGCCGCGGCACCGCTCCATCCCGGCTTGCACGAGCACGAATTCCGGGACAGTCTGGATAGTCTCCGCGCCAAGGCCCTGATCGTCGATTCCGGAGGCGAGTCAGCCGCCACGGCGGCCGCACGCGGGCTTGAGATCCCGATCCTGCAGATGGAACGCACAACGCCGGCGGGAGGCTTCCGCCTTCCGCGGGGGAGCGGGCCCAGTCCCGACCGGCCCGGGCCGGCTTCGAGTGACGACCCGGCCCTGCTCCTGCATACATCGGGCACAACTGCCCGACCGAAGCTCGTCCCACTAACCCACGCGAATCTGACCGCCTCGGCTCGCAATATCGCCAGGACGCTGCAACTGGCGCCCGGGGACTCGTGCCTGAACGTCATGCCGCTGTTTCACATCCATGGACTCGTCGGGGCG
>CATOTH010000008.1 GCA_951813065.1 uncultured Bryobacterales bacterium
ATGGTGACATGTTGCGGTGCGGGGAATGTTGCGATGCGCCGGAATGCGCTTGTCTCTCAGCGGTGAAGCCGGACTCTCCGCAACATTCCTTTCTGCGCTCAGAGTGACCGGAGGAACGCCATCACCCCTCGATCCTCCTTCCACGGCCGCGTCGGTCCCTCCTCGACCGCATCGCAGAGTGCCATCGCCCGCGCCTTCATCTCGAGGTCGATCTCGGCGTAGATGTTGGTTGTATCGAGACTGACATGGCCGAGCCAGGCACGGATGGTATTGAGATCGACTCCGGCGCGTACGAGGCTGCAAGCAGCCGTGTGTCGAAGCACATGCGGGGTTGTCGTCTTCCCGGACAGTTCCGGCACTGCCGCTGCACAGCGCTCGACCACGCGATAGATGCCGAAGCGGGTATAGGCCCTGCCGTAGCGGCTGGAGAACACGGGGTCGCCGTTTGAGCGCCCTGCTGTCTGTTCCGCCACCACCCGTTCGGTTTCCTTCCACAGCGGGCATTGGCGGACTTTGCCGCCCTTGCCATGGAGAGTGGCAAGGGCAGAGCCTCCGTTTCTTTGGCTGAACGCAATGTCGGCGATCCGGAGCCCGGAGGCCTCCGAGACGCGGGCACCGGTGTTCACGAGGAAGATCAGGATGGCGTGTTCGGTGCGGCCCCTTGGCGTTTTCCTGTCGGGGGCGGCAAGGAGGGCGTCCGTCTCCGCCCGGGTCAGCCAGGCGACCGGCTTCGGCGCTGCCCGCTTCACCGGGATGGCGCGGATGTGGCCGCACCAGGCGACCAGGGCGGGGTCGCGGCTGGCCACGAAGCGGGCGAAGGCGCGAACGGCGGTCAGGCGCCGGTTCCGGGTTTCCACGGAGCAGCCACGCTCCGTCTCGACATGGTCGAGGAAGGCGCGCAGCCTTTCGGCGGTGAGATCGTCGATGACCAGCCGGTCGATCGGTTTCCGGGCTCCTGCGCTGATGAATGGCAGCAAGAGGGTGAACGTATCCCGATAGCTCTGTCGGGTGTTCTCCGCCAGGTTCCGTTCACTGACGATGTGCTCTTCGAGGTAGCGCCGGAGCCACGCCCCCATTGTCCTGCAATCACGCATCTTGATCTCCCTTCATGTAGTGTTCATAGCGGAGCGATGCCTGAACGAGCCTTTCCGGGGTCATGCTCAGGTAGACTTGGGTTCCGGCCGGGTTCCTGTGACCGAGGTAGGTGGAGAGCACCGGCAACAGTCGCTGCACGTCGGCGCCCTGCCGGTACCAGGCGTTCAGCCGTCCGACGGCGAATCCGTGCCGGAACGAATGCAGGCAGGGACCCCGGCACCTGCTGTCCCCGCCGCCGATCCCGGCATCGCGGAGCAGCTTGGCGAAGACATTCCTGACGACTCCCGCCAACAGGGGTGTTCCGTCACGGTTCGCGAGGAAGGCCGAATCCCGTCCCTCCGGCTGCGGGCGCCGCAGGCGCCTGGCGGCGTGGTCGCGCAACACATGGGCGAGCCGTTCCCCGACCGGAACCAGGCGCGACTTGTAGAACTTCGAATCGCGAACGGTGAGCACCGCGTCATCAAGGTCGACATCCGCGAGCGTGAGTCGGAGCGCTTCGCCGCTGCGCAGTCCGGATCCGTGCAGCAGCAGGATCAAGGTCCTTAGGGTGTCGCCGTCCAGTTGCCTTGCACGGGCGCGGGAGGCTGCGGTCGAGCCGAGAAGACGCCGAACTTCGTCCCCAGTGTAAATGTAGGGCGGCAGGGGCGCCGATGCCCTCGGCTCGCTCTCCCGTTCGGGCAGCGGAAACCGGGTCGCGTGGCCGCGACTGATGGCAAAGCGGTACAATCCAGACAGAGCAGTGTACTTGGCATTCCGGTAGCTGGTCGGCGGTCGGGTCCCTGCGAGGAAGGTACGGACCGCGTCCCTCGTGACCGCATCGCAGGGGGCATCCGCATCGACCCCCTTCAGGAACCGACGCAGTATCCTGGCACCGTCGTCGAACTTCGTGCCGTGGGATCGCCGCCAGAGGATGTACGTGTCGATGGCCTCGCCCAGAGTCATGACAGGTCTCCCGGATCGCAATCCGCAACCTCGCGCAGGGCCTTGAGATCGATTCTTGCGTAGATCGCCGTGGTGGAGGGGCTGCGGTGGCCGAGATAGTCTCCGATCACCTTCATCGACATCCCCTGGTCGAGAAGGTGCTGGGCTGCCGCATGGCGCAGCGCATGCGCCCCGCGACACGGTGCCCGTATGCCGAGGCGGTCTGCGCGACGCCTGACGACACCGGAGCAAGCACGACTGTCGATCGCCTGGAACGGGGCCTTGAGGGTGAGGAACAGGGTCCGGTCAGGATGTCGGGGACGGACCTCGCGAAGATAGCGCAGGAGCGCGTGTCCGGCAGCGGGCGAGAGCGGAAGGAGACGCGTGGTTCCCGGCTTCGGGCAGCGGACGCGAAGCGTCTCCTCCAGCCAGTCGACATCGTCAAGCCGCAGGCCGGCGACCTCGCCGGACCGGAGACCGTAGGTGATCAACAGCATCAGCATGGCCCGGTCGCGGATATCGGACGGCTGGTCGCCCTCGGTCGTGGCCAGCAGGCGAAGGACATCGCCGCGGGCGAACCCGCGCGGGATCCCGGTCTCCGCATACACCCGGGGCGGCACGATCGCCACGGACAGGTCCGGTGTGCACAAGCCGCGGGATTCTGCGAAGAGGAAGAAAGCGCGAAGACGCCGCGCGTAGATGTTCCGCGTCCTCCGGCCGAGCTGTCTCTCGGCGTACCATGCGGCGCATGTTCGGTCGATGTCGGAGATGGTGATTGCAGACAGGACGGTGCCGCTCGGAGCAAGCCGGTCGAAGAAGTCTTCGACGACCCGACGTAGAGCACCGACGGTTGTCTGCGAGAGCCCGCGGTCTCGGCGCATCCAGTCCACCCAGACATCGAGTTCGACGGCATGGGAGTGGCGCACCGCTCCCGGCTCTTCCAGCCGACCGAGGAACCGCATCCACCGCACGGCGTTAGCAACAAAAACCTTGATGACACTGGCCGACGCCTGTCGGGGAAATCCTGATCCGCCCCCAGCCGAACGGACCGCGGCCTCGATCCGGACAACGCTGACCGACTGGTCGTCGGTCAGTTCCAGGAGCCGAACCAGGCGTAGCTGGCTGCACGCATGATGCCGCAGGGAGGTTGTCCCGGATCCGGATTCCCGTAGATGGTGCAGAAAGCTCAGCCGCTCATCGGCAAGCGGCGCCGAGCTGTACGCCTCAATCGTATCGGGACATTTGAACAGATTGTCGAACATGATCGTCTCTCCTTGGAATTCAAAACGACGATCATCGGTCACTCTGAGCGCAGAAAGGAATGTTGCGGAGAGTCCGGCTTCACCGCTGAGAGACAAGCGCATTCCGGCGCGTCGCAACATTCCCCGCACCGCAACATGTCACCGCACTCCACACCGCGGCCTCGACGAGCAGCGCACCCCGCTGGACCAGTGGGCGCTGGCCGCGGGCCGTCTGCGCCCGGCCCCGCCGGACGACGAGCTCGACACGATCTTCCGCTTCCAGCACCGTCGCCGTGTCGCCAAGGACCGCACCGTCAGCTTCCAGGGCCGCCTCTACGAGGTCGGCGCCGAACTGGTCCGGCAGCGGATCGTCCTGCTGGTCGATCCCGCCGCGCCGCCCAGCCGGCCCATCCCGGTCCGGCACAACGGTCGTGCGGCCGGCCACGCGACCTTGCTCGACCCGCACGCCAACGCCCTCATCCGGCGCACCTCCGGCCCGCGCCCCGACGCTGGCGATGACGATGCCGACGACCGCAGCGCTGATTCCAGCGCCCCCGCCCCGCCGCTGCGCCTGAGCACGCTGGAGCGCCCCCCCGCCTCCCAGAAGCCTCCCCAGCAATGACCTACCTGCAGCATTTCGCCCTCACCCGCTACCCCTTCCAGACTCCCGCCGAAACCGACGAGCTGTTCCCCACCCAGGCCGGCGTCGAGACCCAGACCCGCCTCCAGCACCTGCTCGAGCTGCGCGGTATCGGCCTGCTCACCGGCGAGGTCGGCTGCGGCAAGACCACCGCCTGCCGCCAGTTCGCCGCCAGCCTGCATCCCGGCCTCTTCCGCGTCGCCTACGTGTCCCTCACGACCGGCTCCGTCCTCGACATGTACCAGACTCTCGCCTGGGAACTCGGCCTGCAGCCGGAACGCTCCCGCGCTCCTGCCTACCGCGCCCTGCGCGAGGAGATCGCACGCCTCGCCAGGGAGGCCCACCAGCTCCCCGTGCTGATCATCGATGAGGCCCACAACCTGCGCAACGACGTGCTCGAGGATCTCCGCCTGCTCACCAGTTTCCAGATGGATGCCGAGCGCTGCCTGTGCCTGCTGCTGGCCGGCCTGTCCTCCCTGCGCAAGCGCCTGGCCATGGCCGTGCACGAATCGCTCGGCCAGCGCATCGCCGTCCAGCACCATCTCGGCGGCCTCGCCCGCGACGAACTCGAGCCCTACCTCGCCCACCGCCTGCACCTGGCTGGCTGCGACCTGCCGCTGTTCGAGCCCAACGCCCTCGAGGCCCTCTTCCAGGCCTCGCGCGGCCTGCCCCGCCAGATCGACCGTATCGCCCACTTCGCCCTCGTTGCCGCGGCCTGCGCCCAGGCTCGCCAGGTCAGTACCGAACAGCTGGAACAGGCTTGTGCCGAGGTGCGCCTGTGACCGCCTTCAACGACCCCTGGCGCGAACGCGCCGCGCAGGTGCGCGACGGCTCGCTCGAACCGCTCGCCGTCCAGCTCGGCTACCGCCAGGATCCCGCCAACCCGGCCCGCTGGAAGCGGCCTGGCTCCGTGCTGAGCATCCGCGGCTCCCAGTTCTTCGACCACCGCCAGGGCCGCGGCGGCGGCGGCGCGATCGATCTCGTCATGCACGTGCGCGGCTGCCACTTCCGCGCCGCCGTCGAGTTCCTCGAACGCCACGCCGGCCTCCCGCTGCCCGCCCCCGCAGCGGCCAGCCCACACGCTCCCGACCGCCCCAACGGCTTGCGGCTCCCGCCCCCGGCGGACCACCTCTGGCACCCCGTGCGCGACTTCCTGACCACCGCCCGCGGCCTCGACCCCGCCCTGCTCGAGCGTTGCCGCCAGGATGGCATCCTCTACGCCGACTCCCGCCGCAACGCCGTCTTCCTGTGCCGCGACCGCCACCAACACCCCGTCGGCGCCGAGCTCGTCGGCACCCGCCCCACTCCCGGCGGCCGCACCTTCAAGGGCATGGCTCCCGGCTCCCGCAAGGCCCGTGGCGGCTTCTGGCTGCCGGCCAACACCGACGACCTCGATGCCCTCCTGCTCGTCGAGAGTGCCGTTGACGCCCTCGCCGCGGTCTTGCTGCTGGCTCCCACTTTGCCGCCCGATACCCTGCTCGCCTCCACCGCCGGAGTCGCGACCACTCTCCCCCGCTGGCTGCGAGCCTTCCGCGCACCCCGCATCCTCTGCGCTTACGACGCCGACCGCGCCGGTGACCAGGCCGCCGACGCCCTCCGCCGCAACGCCCCCAACTGCAGCCGCCTCCGGCCTGTCGGCGCCAAGGACTGGAACGATCTGCTACGTCGTTCCCGCCCACGCTAGGCGTTCCAGGCCACCCCCATCGACTGCCCGATCGCACCCCCGCGACCCGGCCTCAACACTCCGCCTCGCTCTTCTGCTGGAAAACCTCCGCCTCCGATTCACCAGCCCCAACCGCACCGCTGTACACTGCTCTTAACTCCTTCCTGCAGTAGCGAATCTACTTGAAAAATCTCTCCACTTCAGCAGGAAATAATCCGAAAAACCCCGCACGGATCTATCTGAAATTCAACACTGCAAAGCCGCGTTCCCCGGCAGGCGCATTCATGCCGCACTCGGTGCGCTCGGAAAGAACGCGTGGCGCACAGCACTACCCGGCTGGAGTCGCTTTATGCTCTACCAGCTGAGCCCGCCGCTGGCAGAGTTGGGGATGCGGTCAACGGAGTGATGCCGGAGCGCGCCGCCGGTCTCAGGACAGCTTCTTCTATAGCAAACCGGATTTGGTCGAGCGCCTCCCGGTGGCGCTTCACCTCAACGATGCTGAGGCCTTCAAGACGCTCATGACCTCCTGGGGTTTCTTCACCCGCTATCGTCAGGATGACATTGATCTATATCACGGTCTCTTCAACCAGTCATTCGCCGAGGAGTGGCTGTATGCGAGGGTGCCGTCAATCCGCGATAGCGCGCTACCTCCGCTGATTGGTACCGCGCACCAACAAGCAACACCCATGTACCTGAGGAGCCCAGAGGGTATTGGCGACTTCTTGCTGCCCGCCAGGTAAGTGCGCACTCCGCAGTGGGGCTGCATGACGGCGAGTGGCCCGGTCTTCTATCAGGAGCTAGGAATTCTGTCGATGTCAGCTTGACCTAGTGAGTGAAGAACTACGGGCTCCACCCCTTACTGCACACGCCATCCGCCCATCGCGTCGGCCTCGATAGTTATCGGATTGTTCGCTCTCGAGCCACTAATCGACTTCCGGTGCTACGAGCGATTCGAGCTGGGAGATCAAGGCTGGAACATCCTCCCGGACCGTTCGCCAGACTATAGCGAGATCAATCTCGAAATAGCCATGAACGAGCTGATTCCGCATGCCGATGATCTCTTGCTATGGGATATTGGAGTTCGCTTCTCTCATTTCCGAACTCGACCGTGCCGCTGCCTCGCCAATGATTTCCACGGCCTTCAGGACTGCGTGTTGGTGCAGTCGGCTCCTTTGAAATTCGGAAAACGTCAACCCACTTGCAAAGCCCGCTGCATCGCGTGCTGCCAGAAGCATGTCGAGCAGGAACGCTTGATCACGCCGCATAGACAATCTGCGCGGAACCGAGGATGGTTGCCCGTCGGATGTGATTTCGGCTCGCTTCGACCGCTGAGCGGTCGACCAAATCGACTTTGCGACCGAGTGCACGGCTCAGCTCTCCCTGCATGCGGACCATGTCCAACAACGAGTGGTGTGCCTTGGGTGCGAATTGCAGGAGCACATGTATATCGCTCTTTGGGCCGAAATCCTGTCGCAGCACCGAGCCAAAAAATGCAAACTCTTTGACCTGCCAGCGCTCACAGAAAGCCGCTATGTCGGTTTGCGGCACGTTGAATTGTGCATTCATAGGCAGACCGCCCAGTTAGTACCTGTGCCAAGTTCAACTCTTTCCAACTTAGTGACCAAGGCTAGCTTTCGCGCACTTGAACCTCCCAACAGGATGCGCGTGACTCCATGATAGCCCGATGGCGTCCCGACGTTGTCTTGCTTGTCCTTACCCAGCAACTGGTTTTCGGTCGAGTACAGCGATGAAGTACTCGAACTCCACAATCCCGTTCTGTCTGGTTCGAAGCGCCGCAGAGACTGTCTGCTGCACCTATCTGCTTGGCTAGATTGTTCTCCAGCGCGAACGTGGCGATGCGATTCGCTGCTGCTCCTCCCTCCCCCTCAAGAAGGAGGTCTGTCTCGGCAATCGCGTAGGTTTCGGAGTTAATCTCTTGGCCGTGCAGACGAGTGCGAACCTGCTTGCCGCCGTGCTCTTGTCGGTTGAGGGAATTATGGCGCGCGGAATTCCGGAACATATGGCGGTCTCGCCCGGCTCGAACTCGACTGGGTCGAGATCACATTCTCTCTGGGAGGGGCCGCAATTGCAGTTCCCAGAAGGGGATGGACCGAGCCTGCGAGCGCCTTTGCTTAAGGGTGGTCTCGAAGGGGAATGCCTCCCGGAGAGAGCGACCACATCAACGACACTCGAAGTGCAGCGCAGTTCGGTGCCATTCGCTGAGAGCAGGAAGTTGCTCGCCTGAGCACACGTGTGTAGCGAAACCTGGGAATTGGAGATGAGATAGGAATATCTCTGGAGATCGGACGCATCTCGTCGGGTTCGAGCGCGCTCCGCAACACCATGAAAGGGCTACAATCGAGCCTTCCCTAGGATGCCGCGCCTTGTCCACACGCACAGAGAATCGCTCCTGGAAGCCGGACGGGTGCCCTTTCATTCCAAAGCTTGATTCGAGGGAGGGAGAGGTGATGCTTGAAATGAGCCCAAAATCCTGTTTCGAGGGCGTAATGGTCCCCCTGCTGCTGCTCGGCGTGCTTGCGAACCATGGGTGCGAGTCATCCCCGACGCCGGATTCCACTGCTGTCGTGTTCGAAGGCGCTCGGCTGATCGTCGGAGACGGCAGCCCGCCCATCGAGAACGCCGCCTTCGTCGTCGACGGAGGTCGGTTTGACCAACTCGGCCCGACCGGCGAGGTTGAGGTGCCTAGAGGCGCGAATCGTGTGGACCTCACCGGGAGGACGGTCATGCCCACCGTCATCGATACGCACGTTCACCTCAATCAGGAACGAGACGCCCTCATCGAAGACCTGCGTGCCAGAGCACGGTACGGGGTGAGCGCCGCGATGAGCCTTGGGCGAGATACGCGCGACCTGTCGATCCGCGAGGAAGAGATTTCCGGCGCGGCACGCTTTCGCTCGGCCGGCGTCGGAATAACATCGCCCGAGCCCGGGCGCTCGGAAATCCCCTACTGGGTCACCACCGAGGAGGAAGCCCGTCAGGCTGTGCAGGAACAGGCCGCAAGAAGAGTCGACATCATCAAGATCTGGGTCGACGACCGCAATGGGCAGTACAAGAAGCTCTCATCCGAGCTATACGGGGCAATCATTGACGAGGCTCACCAGCACGCTATTCGCGTCACGGCTCACATCTTTGCCCTAGAGGATGCTAAAGGCCTCCTGCGTGCCGGGGTCGACGCCTTCGCCCACGGCGTACGAGATACGGATGTCGACGAGGAGGTTATCGAGCTGTTTAGGGATCGCGGCGACGTCGTGTTGGTGCCAAACCTCCCCAACCGCGGAGTGGCGACGGACATGAGCTGGCTGAGTGGCTTCCTTCCGCCCGACGAGTTGGAAGAGCTGCAAGCGGCGGCCGTTGACAACCCCGACGCGCAGGCCACCTTTGCAATTCAGGCGCGAAACCTGGCAAGACTGAACGCCGAGGGTGTCACCGTCGCGCTAGGGACCGACGGAAACACGCCTTGGGCACCGCACATCGAAATGGAAGACATGGTGGCTGCCGGCATGACGCCGGCCCAGGTCATTGTGGCCGCGACTCGCAATTCAGCGGATTTGCTGCGCCTCGCGGACGCCGGGACCCTCGAAGTCGGAAAGCGCGCGGATTTTCTGGTGCTCGAGGCCAATCCGCTAGAAGACATCACCAATTCGCGCCGAATCGTGAGCGTCTACTTGAAAGGCGAAGAAGTCGATCGCTCCGCTATGACTCAATGACGGGCCGACCCACGAACCAGCGGATGGTTCGTGAACAGTCCCTGACGGGCTAAAGGTGCACGTCTTCGAAGTTCCAGGCCAAGAGCGCATCCGACCGAATCGAGTGCGGCCCAGGAGGAACGAACCCCCTTCGATTCCCAACGCACTGAGGACAGCCAATTTGCGGAGTTTCAAGCCGCGTGCAAACGTAGTGGCAGGGAACGCATCCGCTGACCCGTCGCGGCGAATACGGCGTTCGCCAAAGCTGGCGCCACGGCGATGATTGGAGTCTCGCCGGCACCGGCGGATTCGATGTCGGGCCGATCAAGCAAGACCGTTTCCATGGGGGGGATGTCTCGGAAGCGCGGTACAGGGTATTGCGAGAACGAGCCGTTCAGCAGCTGCCCGCCTTCGAAACGGATCTCTTCACTCATCGCTGCGCCCAGACCTTGGATGACGCAGCCTTCGACCTGGGCCTGCAGATTGCGTGGGTTGATGATTGCTCCGCACTCGAACGCCGAAACTAGCCGCTCAACCTCGATTCTCTCGCCCTCGTCGCGAACCTGCGCGCAGATGGCTATGTAGGAGCCTTTCTCGAATCCCGCGGCGATACCCGTCCCCCGATTCTGTCCAGCCGATTGGCCAGGTGACCAGCCGAATCGATCGGCCGCCGCCCGGAGGACGTTTGTCAGCCGCTCGTCGTTGTGATTTGCCAGCCGAAACTCGAGTGGATCGAGGCCGGCAGCCCCGGCGAGTTCGTCCATGAACACCTCGCGAGCAAAGTTATTGCCAGTCGCCCCGATACCCCTGTAGGAGCCTTCGCGCAACGGCGAGTCGCACGGGAAATACTGCGTGCGGACATTCGGGACGGCATAGGGCGTCTCGATTCCCGCTGTGCCCGGGTTGTAGGCGGTGAAGTCCCAGGCGACGATTTTCTCGCCGCTGAGGCCGGCCCGAACCTCGAAAGCCGCCGCAGGTCGAAAGTAAGCCCAGGCGAACTCCTCCTCGCGAGTCCAGCACAGCGAGACCGGCTTGCCGGCTGCTTTGGCCAATCTTGCAGCCTCGATGGCAACTTCGCCCGTGTGCTTGCCGCCGAACCCGCCGCCAGTGTCGGGCACAATCACACGCGCCTGCTCGGCCGTCAGACGGAAAGCTTCCATCAGCTGCTCGCGAACACCGAACGGGCGCTGCGTGCCAGTCCAGACGGTGAGGTTGCGTTCATCCCATTCGGCGACCGCAGCGCGTGGCTCCATTGGCGCGTGTTGGACAAAGGGAATCTCGTAGGAAGCCTTGAGCGTCTTGGCAGCGGCAAGCACGGAGTCGACATCGCCGTGCTCGCGACGGCGCGGGCCGCGACGTCCCCCGCCGCTGATTTGTGCACGTCCCTTTAGGTAGGCACCGAGACCCTCGCTGGATGGATGCGGAGCGATCCGCCATTTCGCGGACTTGCCAATCGCCTTCACAGCGTTCCGCGCTTCGTAGGACGTCTTCGCGGCGCAGCCGACGAATCCGCCGTCGCGAATAGCCACTGCGCCCAACTCCTCGCCGTGTGTGAGATCGACGCTTTCGAGCTGTGCGCCGTAAGACGGCGGTCGCAGCACCGCCCCGTAGAGCATGTTAGGGCGCACGATGTCCGAGGGATAGCGGTGAGCGCCCGTAACGATCTCGCGCGCCTTGGTCTTGAGCAGTGCCCGGCCCAAGATCGTCCAATCGTCGATCTCCGTTAACGGAACTCCTTTGGGCGCGCTATCGTCGTCCGCTGAGGTCAGTCGCTTCGATCGTGCCAAGTCGGCATACGCGAGCCGTTTGTCCGCGTGGACGACGGCACCGGATTCAACCCGCAATTGAGAAGCATTGAGGTTCCACGTCTCCGCCGCGGCCCGAACGAGCATTTCGCGAGCTGCTGCGCAGGTCCGCCGGACCACCGGCACGGTAGATGGCGTCGTCCGGCTACCCGCGGTCGAGCCGTCGTCCGGTGTTACCGCTGTATCAGCCAGCATCACCCGTAGCGCTTCAGGGGCGACGCGGAGTTCTTCGGCCGCCGCCTGAAGGATCTCGGTTCGCGAACCCTGCCCGACCTCGACCTTGCCCGTCAGGACGGTGATCGATCCGTCCTCGCCAAGATGCAGGCGCGTCGAGGGTGGAATCTCAGCGCCCGCGACGCCGGGGCTGAAGACAACCCTGCCGGCGGCCGTGACGAGCAGTCCGGCGCCCGCAATAGCGATCCACTGTCGGCGGTCCAGATCGAACCGGTACGCCGGGCTCTCGGAGAGCTCCTTGCGGTCGGGCTCGAACAGGTCTTCTCGGAATCGCTCAGGCATCGCTTGCCTCCGAGCTGGCTGCGGCCAGTTCCACCGATGCCAAGATGTTGCGATAGCCACAACAGCGGCACAGGTGCGGGTTCATTGCGTCGAGGATTTCCGATCTACTCGGCTCTGGATTCCGTTTGAGAAGCGCCGTAGCCTCGACGATCATTCCGGCCGTGCAGTATCCGCATTGCGCCGCATCCGCGTCGATAAAGGCCTGCTGGACCTTTGTGAGTTGATCGTCTGAGGCGAGGCCCTCGATGGTTGTAACGCTCTTGCCGTCCACGTTCGAGATTGGCGTGAGGCAAGAAGCCCGGGGTTGGTCGTCGATCAATACCGTACAGGCGCGGCACTGGCCCTCGCCGCAGCCGTATTTCGTCCCGATGAGACCGAAGTCTTCACGCAGGACGTCCAGCAGCGGACGATCCGGCGGTGACTCCGTGGACAGTTCTTCGTGGTTCACGTTAACTGCGAATCGCGCCATTCCCTGTCCTTCTGTGCCGTAGGCACGGGGCTCATCATAGCTGGTAGGCAGTCGATGACCAAGTAGTCCCGACCCGTCGTTTCCGGGCTCGGGAGCCTCATGCAAGCGACCCCTCCAAGACGATACTGCCCCAAGGACAATTTCCTCAGGATCTTGGACAGCCCGTTGAACTGAGCCGGTATCGACAGACCACCAGTTCTGCGCAAAGGGCTGGCCAAATGTTTCGAAATCCGTATGACAAACACCGAGACTGCTCTAAGGTCGGGCACTCCGAATTCGCTAGACTCACAGCAGTTATGTCCGATCGAATCTGGGCCGACTGGGCCGTGAGGGCTCTTCTCACCGGCGCGGTGGTATCGGTTGGATGCATGCCGGATACCGACGAATCGAGGCCATCCTCGCCCAATATCATCCTAATCATGACCGATGACCAGGGATGGGCACAGGTCGGTTTCCATGGCAACCCGTACATCCAGACGCCCACTCTCGATCGGATGGCGGCGGAGAGCACTGAGTTTACCCAGTTCTACGTCGAACCGAAATGCGCCCCTACGCGCGCTGCGCTGCTAACAGGGCGCCACGGCTACCGTTCCGGCGTGGTGGATACCTACTTGGGCCGGACCCTTCTGGACCCGGCGGCCGTGACTCTCGCGGAACTGCTAGCCGAGGACGGCTATGCCACCGGCATCTTCGGCAAGTGGCATCTCGGCGATAACTACCCGCTCCGGCCCATGGACCAGGGGTTCCAGGAGACCCTTGTGCACCGGGGTGGCGGCTTGGGCCAGCCCGCAGGGCCTCCCGGGAACACCTACTGGGACCCCGTGCTTGAGCACAACGGCGAGTCCAAGAAGTACGTGGGCTACTGCACCGGGATTTTCACGGATCAGCTGATCGACTTCATCAGGGCCAATCGCGACCGGCCCTTCTTCGGTTTCCTGGCAACGAACGTGCCACACGGTCCGTTCGACGTGGACGAGGAGTGGATCGAACCGTATCGCGAGATGGGCCTGCCTGAGCGGACAGCTAGGGTATACGGCATGATCGAGGAGTTCGACCACAACCTCGACCGCCTGCTGAAGGAATTGGACGAACTCGGGCTCACCGAGCGCACGATCGTAGTTTTCCTGACGGACAACGGACCTACCCAGCAGACGTTCACTGCGGGGCTGAAGGAGCGCAAGGGCAGTGCCTACGATGGGGGCACGCGGGTTCCGTTCCTGTTCCGCTGGCCTGGACAGGTCGAGCCCGGAAGGCAGGTCGATCGGGTCGCGGCCCACATCGACGTTGTGCCGACTTTGCTGGAGGCGGCTGGGGTTGGAGCTCCCTCCCAGCCCTTTGACGGTGTGAGCCTCTGGCCCTTACTGTCGGGCGCGACTGCGCTGGAGGACTGGCCGGATCGCACGATCTACCTGCAGAACCACCGGGGCGACATCCCGCAACTGAATCGCAACGCCTCGGCGCGTACCCAGCGCTGGAAGATCGTGCAGCCACTGGGCAAGGCGACGGACCCCATGCCGCCGGGGGCGGAGTTCGAACTCTACGACATGTCCGTCGACCCGGGCGAAACGAACAATCTTGCGGCCGAACACCCGGAAATCGTCGAGAAGATGAGACGGGGTTACGAGGAGTGGTTCCGCGATGTCTCGTCACGCGGTTTCGAGCCCGCCCGGATCCACTTGGGCTCTTCCCGTGAACCCCGTACCACGCTCTCACGGTTCGACTGGCGGGGCGACTACGACGAAAGGGCCGGCGAGGACGCGCTCGGCTATTGGCCAGTCGTGATCGAGCAGCAGGGCGGCTACGACATCGTGTTGCGCTTCGCCGGGCCGCTGCCAGCCAAGGGCCGGGCCTGGGTGTCCGTAGGGGCCGTCACGGTGGAGCAGGAGGTGCCTGCGGGTAGCGCTTCGTGCGAGTTTCCAGGCATCGAGCTGGAAGCGGGTCCGGTGCATCTGGAGGGCTTGGTGGAATACGACGACCTAGTGCGGGGTGCATCTTTCGTCGATGTCGGTCTGGTCCACTGACTGGGACCGGGCCGGGGTGAGCCTCGGCCGCGCGGGATTCACTGGACTCATGGCCGGGCTGATGGCTTCTAGGGTGGCAACTGATCCGGAGGATCGAGGGGTGCTTCCGGGTCTCAGTGAGAACCATCAAGATACTGATATTAAAATAGTTATATGATCTTGTCGCAAGCTGAGGTTTCCTGCATTTTCTCCATGAAGAGCATAACTAAAGGCATAACCCCACAGGGAAAACGAACTCCGAAACAGCCTTCCGCCACATTCGTCAAGACCGTGACGAGACCCGGACGCTACGGCGACGGACGCGGCAGCCACGGGCTCTCGCTGCTGGTCAAGCCGATGAAGCTCGGAGGGCATTCTCGGACCTGGAGCCAGCGGTCGCGCATCAATGGCAAGCCCATCAGCATCGGGCTCGGCTCGTTTCCGGTCGTCACGCTGGCTGAGGCCCGCAAGGCCGCCTGAAGTGCCTGGGTTGTCGTGGACACCAACGGGAAGTGAGGGTAGCAGGTTCGGATCGACCAATTCCTCAGCGAGTGTGTTGAGCGGCACGATACGGCTCGGGCGGTGGTGCCGGTCCAGACACTGCTCCCTCAAGTCCGGAACGCACGGGTACTGTCACGTTGGCCGACGACATCCGATCCCCGGGATCACTGTAGCGAAGCCACCGCTTCAAGCAAGCCAGCCACGCCGTTCGGCAGTGCTATCGGCGTGGTATCCACCCTATGCCGTGAACTACTCTGCACAGCTCCAATCTGCCCCGATTTGATCCCTTCTACTGCCGGGGCGTCGCGACCGCAGTTGATCGAGAACAAGGGCGAGTTGCGTCCACTCAGAAGGTCTTGGTATGAGCGCGCCAGTGGGAATCGAACCAGTCCAGAAGTCCTAGTAGTCTATTGAGAATGCCAAGTTTTTCCGATGTTCTCGAAATCCGGTCGGGAGTCCAGGACCGATACCCCGATGTTCTAACTCCCAAGGCTCTGGAGGTCATCGCCGAGCTGGCTCACTTCGACAGCGAACGCAAGGCTGTGATGCAGGCCAGACTCGATCGGCGCCACCGGCGCGCGGAGCAGGGGGAGAGGATTCAGTTTCTGGATCCCGAGTCCATCATCCCCCGGACACGCATCAAGGTTGCCGACGCAAGAGCAGGACGGTTTACGGGTTCGGCGATCCCAGACGACCTGAAATGCCAGTGGGTGCAAGGCACCGGCCCAGGCGCAAAGCCGCGATCGCCGTTGGAGAGCAGCATCCGCAATGTTGCCTATGCTCTTCTGTCTGGGGCGGACGGATGGATGTTCGACGGTGAAGACGCCCTTGGCCAGATCGAGACGATGTCGCTCGATAATCAGCGAAATCTTCGGATGGCGTTCTCAAAGGACCCGATCTTCTTGCAAGCGGCTGAGGGTGTCGCGGCACAGATGAACACTTGGGCGAAAGGCTTCTTTGGCAGGAAGACGATCTCGGACTGGCGGCAACAGCTCGACTTCACGACGAAGATCTTTCGGGCGCGCGGGCTGCACTTGGACGATCGCCACGTCCGTAACGCCGACGGGAACGGTTTTTCCGCTTCGATCGTTGATGCCGCGCTCTACGTCGCGAACAACCACGCGGTGCTTGCGGATCAGGGCGCTAGCCTGGTCCTGTATTTGCCGAAGATCCAAACCGCTGAGGAAGCGGCGCTGTGGAACGACATCCTCAGCGGTGTCGAGGTCTGCTTGGGATTGGAAAACGGGGCCATCAAGACGTATGTTCTCGTCGAACAGATTGAAGCTTCGTTTCAGTTGATGGAGATTCGCGCGGCCTTGGGGCTTCGATTTGTCGGCTTCAACACCGGTCGCTGGGATTACATCAACAGCGTCGCTGACGCGATGGCGTGGGATCCCGAGTTCATCCACCCGAATATCGATGCAGTAGTGATGACATTTGGTTACATGCGCAACTACGAAGACCGCGTCCGGCGGTCGACCAACACGCCCGATGAGAAAGGCCGGTACGCGCTGTGGCAGGGCGGCATGGAGCCCAACATTCCGGTTGGGTCCGAAGCCGGCGTTTCTACGAGCATGGCGAAGGCGAGAGCGGGCGCCGAACGCGAACAGCGGGAGGGGGCCAGCGGGAAATGGGTGGCGCACTGGAAGATGGTGCATATCATCCGCCCGGTCTGGGAGAAGGCGGGCGAAGCGAACCAGGCCGGTCGGCCGTTCCCGGCGCTGACCTACACCGATGCCGACGCCGATGGGCTAACACTGCTCGAGCCGGCTCCACGGACGATTCGGGGGGCGAGGGACCTGATCAGCGTGGCGGCTCAGTATGGCAACGCTTTCGAACAGGGGTTCCAGGCGGCGGCGCTCAAGCCCGCGGATTTCTTTGGTAACGACGACGTGCTCTACCTGATGGAAGACATGGCAACGGGTGAGATCCGCTTGAGCATCTTGTGGGAGTGGTTGCACAAGACAGCCACGCTCACTGCCGACGATCCCGAGACTGGTGCCAACGAAGGCGACCCGTTTACCGAAGAGCTGTTCACCAGGCTACTTGCGGAAGAGTACGCGAAGCTTCAGCAGGCCAACGATACCGACGTTCACGATGACTCGAAGCGGACGACGCTCCCGGTCGCGAAGGTGATCGTCGATCAATACGTGAAGTGCGCCAAGAAGGCCCCGTGGATGGTCGACTTGCTCAACATCAACTTGACCGTCGAACGGGAAACGCTCGCCGACGAACGGACACAGGACTTCCTAAACCGATTCGCCAGCGACGGCGTGCGGATCACGAATAATTTGGATTTCGCCTGATTCTCGATCCTTCAGCGGTGTCCTAGCCAGCGGCCGTAGCGGCCTCCGTCTGAGATCTCGAAGGGCCCCTGCCCTTGCAGGCGATTGCTTTCGGCCCTTGCGGTCTTCATCGCGCGGGATGCTTCTTGGCTGCAAGCGCTGCCGCGGCCGCGAGCTTATGTTTGGCCTGCCAAGGCGCTCCGATTGATCGCCCCATCGCCACAAGCAAAGCGTTAATGTCCTCGCATCCGAGTACCGCTGCGGCGTCGCGAAACACGTGCTCGCGGTCGTACCAATGCACGGACCAGCCGCGCGCATCAGCTGCCGTGGCGATGGCCTCGCGATACATGACGGAGTCGGCGACGGTTTGCGCGTGATTGTCTTTGATCCGTTCCTCGGTTGTCGGCGGAAGCCTGGGGCAGACACGGATCGCGATTCTCGTAATGGGCATTGGCACTGCTATGGCGAGCGCCTCAAGGCTCTCGCGCGCAGCGCGCACTGCGAACACCCGCACGCGCTCGACAAGCTCGACCGCCTCAGCGAGTGAAATCTCCCTTGCCCACGGGCTTCCCTGGTAACGACCCACCGCCCACGACCCTTCATGGTGATGCGGGTGAGTTGGCAGGTCGTCATCTGTCAGGTCGATGCTGCGGCGGTCAAGGAGTTTGCCATCAACTGCCACCGTAACGAGCACCGCCGAGTTGGCGTGCTCGGTAACGCCAACGGCCGCAGTTGGCTGCATTGGTCCTCTCGTCATGCCTTCCTCTTAATTGGCCTTGTTATTGACGATTCGGTTAGAACGGCGAACAGCGGATTCGGTATGACTTCAAGCATCCACTGCGACTCGGACCCTCCGAATTGTTGGCTCCACTACTGTGGTCAGCTGGCTCTTGATGCCTAGTAGTAATCCGAGCAGTCCATGAAATACCCGCAACGGTCGCATCGGAGCTTGCATCCGCGCTCCGTCAATCGTTGTGAGCAATTCGGGCAGTCAAACATCGCACCTTCCCGTCGGTCCTCTTGGGACAGTGTTTGGTCGACCGCGTCTCGTCGGTTTCCGCTCGATGAATCCGTACGTGATCCGCCAGCTGAGGGGGCGGACTCATCGGACTGTCTCTGATGCGATCCCTTCACACTCCGACTTGTCGAATCACTTCCAGCTTGTCGTCGCTGAGGTAAGCATATCGATTGACCCAATAGCCGTGGTCGCCCGCATCCCGTGCCACCTCAAGGCGTCTGCGAAAGTCATCGAGCGGCCCGTAGCCGTGGGCCAGCACGTAGACTGGCGTGTCTCCCGCTTCCCGCTGTGCCTGGCGAATCTTGCGAGCTTGCGCCAGTGGTCCGACCGGATGCGGCACATCGGGCGGAGGATACGAGTAGGCCTCGACAGTGCCAAGGCCCCCGTCGTCGGCGATGTCGAGCCAGCGAACGAGTGCTTGGGCCAGCAAAGAACTCGAGAGGCTTGGATTGGCTTCAAGAATCTGGTCGCCGTAGAAGCGGAGGATCATCGGCCAATGCATCGTGTAGAGCTTGCAGCTTATTGCTGACGAATGCTGGGCGACACGCGCAAAGTCCATGCCAGACGCGATCGTCCATGGCGGAGGAAAAGCGTTTGGGAGCAGTTCCATGTCTCGTCCGCCGTTCTCATCCATGACGCGCCGAAACCCACCGATCATCTCGTCCACCAATGCGGCCTTGAACCGCAGCCACGCCGAAACGCCGGGGTAATCTGACATTAGCCGCAACAGGTGGAATCGTCCACCGTCGGAATCTCTCGCCCACGGCTCGAGGTCGGAGTCTGTGAGGCCGCCATGAAGCTTGGAGTAGAGTCCGCCTACATCACGCCTCATTCGTTCGAACGGGAACCCGAGCCGCTCTGCGGCTTTCTCGGCGTTGTAAGAGAAATCCAAGAACACCGAGTCCAGGAAGTAAGGCGGATACTCGGGCCAATCGATCCTGAGCCCGTCTAGGTTTGGATAGTTCTGGATCAGGTCGCGGATCAAGGCATGCTCGTAACCGAGGATCTGGGGGCTTGCCAAACTTCCGTTCTTGGCCAGGCGCTTCTCGGGAATCGATCCGTTGGGCAACCTAGCCCTGTCTTCTTCTACCGGTCCCCCGAACTGGACGCGGTAGCCGGGCGGAATCGCCGCCTGTACTTGGAAGTAGACTTTGATCCCGCGCTTCCGTGCTTCCGCGATGAAGTCGTTCAGCAGGTGCCCTTGGCTGCGGGTCAGGTCCGTGGCTTGCGAAGGTTGATAACGCAATCCCGAATACAACGACATATCGGGCTCGAAGCTCGGAGCGGTCTTGACATAAACCTCTCGCTTGCCGAACAGCGGTCGGTCCAGCAGTCGGACTGAACCAGCGTCGGCGTCTGCCGGCGGTTCCCGCTGGCCTGTTTGAGGATCCGCCTCCTCCATCAGGTAGGGTGACGTGGCGACAGCATTCGCTCCGATTCGGGTCAGATTCCCAAGTAGGCCCTCGATTCCTTCGCTCTGGATGTACTCGGGCAGAACCGTCACCCCGAGCAGCTTGTTCGCAGCCATCGAGCGTGCAGTATAGCAATCCTGTTGCTTGGTGGAATAGGGCGGTCCAGTGACCGGAAGCGGGCCTCTCGAGGGAGGCACTTGACGACGCCGTTAGTCCAGCCGTTAGAGTCGCGGACGTTACCTGCCATGTTATGCTGACAAGAGCCAACTGTGGGCCTGTGGCGCAGTTGGGAGCGCGCCTCCATGGCATGGAGGAGGTCGAGGGTTCGAATCCCTCCAGGTCCACCACCATGATCTTGTAATTTATTGAATTTAATATACTTAGACAGGAATCCAGGAATCTGTTACTGCTAGAGATACCACTTTGAGATTTGATCAAATGCCAGTCTTTGCGGGGAAGAGCGCGCTTGCACCACTCGATTTCCGCGGACTTGGTGGCGAAAACACCCGCTATCTGGGCGACAAGCGGGTCCGTGTCTCCGTCCCACGTGGCCGGACCGAGGCATCACGGCTCACGCCCATAGCCTCGGCCCAGTGCGACCGCGCTCACGCCCCGAGGCGTGCCGATCTTCGCCGGCTTTCAGGCGACCGTGCCGCCCGTGCCGTCGTCGAGCAGCACTAGACTGCTCGTGTGAACGACGCCGATCATCTGAGGCTAATCTCCCCCTCTCGATGCCGAACCACCTGTAGGCGTGGCGGAATGCCGCCACGTCGCCCGCCGCGTAGTTATCGCCGGGCGCCTTCTCTGCGTTTCTGTAGCCCCTTCCTCGATGCTGAACGCCCCCAGGAACTCGACCTGGGGACTGCCGCCGGGCTCGCGGGGCGCGCAGGCCCGCTCAAACAGCACTTCCTCGGAAAGGTGCTCGCGGCCGGTGGCCACGTGTTGAGGGTACCGCGAAACCCAAGGCTGCCAGCCCAAGACCTGGACCACAAGACGTGGGGGAGATGCAGGGGAGCCAGTCGCCTGCCGATGCCTCAAGAGCTTCCGCTGGTCGAAACAGGCCGGCACCCTCGATCAAACCCTCCAGCCGAGCCATGCGTTGCTCCACATGGCCAACACAGCCGTCCAGCGACCGCAGCCAGCTGACGATCCAAAGCGACACCGTCACCTGCACTCCGACCAGCGCCGCTTCCACCGCGATGATCCCGATCAGCTCCGCGCTCACGCTGTCAGCCGAGCAGCGCGGGCGGCGGTGGCAACCTAGCTGGCGAGGCGTTCCCGGCGGCCGAGTTGCTCAAGCCGGAGGCGGTGCTCCAGCGAGAGGGGCTTGCGGCGCACCTCCCGGCGCAGTTCGTCGAGTTCCTTCCGTTCCTCGGGGGAGATCGCCAGCTGGACGGGCTTGCGGCGCTCTGGCTCGGATTCGGCCATCGTCCTGTCTAGCAAGTCCCGCGCAATCCGCACTTGTTGCAAGGGTTCGGGTCAGCTGAAGAGACGCAGCGCGGCGACCATTAGGTAAAGCCCTGCCACGCCCCACACGATCATCGTTCGCATAATTTCGATTGGCGGGGGGATCCGGCTGTACACGGCGAAGCTGCCTATCGGAACTTCTCGGCCATGAATCACGGCCAAGCGGGCACGATTCGCCAGCTGAGCTATGCGGCCGCTCTGGGGAAAGGCGCGACTGTGCGGATCGGTTCCGCCGAGCCAACTGCTTTTCGGAAGCATGTCGATCCGGACCGCATGGCGCTCCTTGGGCTGACCGCGGCAAAGGGCCTTGCCAGACCGGTCTGGCGTGAATTCATCTACGCCGGTTGGGACAGGGATCTGCTGAGGGAGTTCTTCGAAGCCACGTTTGATCGCTTGGAAGCGACTCCGACCTTGCGGTTCTGGCGCTGACCCCGGGGGGTTCTGCGGAGCGGGACGGGCAAGCTCAATCTCTCGACGGCGAGCTGCGGGCCGCCCTAGCATCCCTGCCCGATAATTGCACTGTGTTGAGGCGCTGCTCTGCCCTTGCTGGCTCGGAGTGGCTTACCGGCGACGACGCCGGCAGGGTCTCGTTGGCGGGACGGGACCAATGTCAGTTGCATCTCATCAGGCTCGCGCGTGGCGCCATCGCTGGAACCGGCACTGCCACAGTAGAATAGGGACACGGCCATGAACACTCGAGTCTCTGTAGACCGGGAGAAGCTGGCGGAGTTCTGCCGGACCAACGGGATCGCCAAGCTGTCTGTGTTCGGCTCGGCGCTACGGGACGACTTCCGGCCCGACAGCGATATCGACGTGCTGGTGGAGTTTTCTCCCGGCCGCATCCCGGGTCTGTTCGCTTACTCAGCCATGGAGCTGAGCCTGCCGTCTCTGTTTGGCGGGCGAAGGGTGGATCTGAAGGTGGCGGAGGAACTGAGCCGCCATTTCCGCCAGTCGGTGCTGGACTCGGCCGAGGTGCAGTATGTCGAAGGACAGAACCCGGCTACTGGACATCCTTGACTGGGCTCGGGCAGCCATGAAGGAGGCTGCCGGGCGCACTCGGGCGGATTTTGATACCGACGAGAATTTCTTCCTCGCCCAGGTCAAGCGGGTGGAGGTTGTTGGCGAGGCGGCTAGCCGGCTCACTCCAGACACTTGCAGATTGATGCCCGAGGTGCCTTGGGCTGCTGTTTCCGCGACGCGGAACCGCCTGGTTCACGCCTATCATGAGATGAGCAGGGACATTGTCTGGACTGCGATCGAGATCGAATTCCCCAAGCTCGTCGAGTCTGTGGAGCGCTTCCTGCGAGGCGGTCGGGGGCAAGCCCTCCCGGACTGCTGAGCGACGCACTCGCGGGGCTGGTGTCGCGGGGCTTGGACGGGAACCGGGCCGAGAGGCCGCCGGGCACCCCCTGAACCTGTCCGATAATTGCCTCTGCCGCCCGTTGTCCGCCTTGGATCGCACGGGACGAGTTCGGGAGGGGCTGGCCCTTTCGTACAACGACGGGGATGGCCGACGGACGGTGCACGAGCGCCCCACACGTGGAACGCTGTGGGGTTGCAGATCCAGGGCAAACACGGGTGCTCCCGTGCTTCAGGGTCTTGACCACGGCGCTCGCCCTGTGCGCCACGCTCGCGATGGATCTGCGAGGGCGGCACCTTCTTGAGATCGACGGCATCGAGTTGCGAGGGAACGCGCAGCTCATACTGTCCGGCGGTGGCACGTGCAACGTGCTCGAATCAGACACCAGCTACGAGGAGAAGAAGCAAAACCATGGTGCTCAGATGGACATGTGGCGCCTAGACTTCTCGGTTCACAATGGCTCGGGCCGATGGCTCGACCACCTGATCGCACGCTATGGGATCGAATCGGAGTGGCCGGAATGTACGAACTGGGACGCACCGGAGGCAGTTGCCTTGCCGCAGAGCGTCGAGTGGGCCAACTCGACCGGCCACATCCAGGAGAGCGGCCGCAACGTGGTGGCACCGGGCCGGACGCAGACCGCGACGCATCTGTTCATTGTCCTGCGCGGCGACCGGCAGCCGCGCTTCTCGAACTGGTCGATGGACTTCGATTTCGTCGTCGCTCCGCCACCGCCGGGATTCGGCTCAGGGGGCGCAGCGCAGCAGACGGCGTCGGTGGCGACGCCTGAGCAGGAGACATTTTCTGGCAATCGATCGTGGACAGCACCGACCCGGCAGATTTCGAGTCGTATCTCGAGCAGTTTCCCAACGGCGTGTTCCGGTCGCTCGCGCAGAACCGGCTGAGGGCTATTGCGAAGACCACTCAGACGGGTCCAGCCGGCACGGTGCCGGCTGCCGCGCGGGCCCGAGGCTGCGCGTGCTTTGCAGCCCCTCTCCAGGTCCACCATTTTTCAAACTGCAATCACCCCTTTGATTTCCTGCCAATTCTCACAAGTTCTTGAAAATAGAGTATGTTCTTTGGACGGGTGCCCGTGCAGGTATTTTGCAGTAGTTTCCGCGATTGGGCTGCGGAACGTACGGGCACCTCTCAACCTGTCATGGACTTCCGCCTGCTCACAATGTCGGAACCCGCGTCGAGCGAGTCTGCGCAAGATCGGACTGGCTGGCGAAGCGTCGGCGGCTGATGGCCAAGTGGCTCTCAGCTTTAACGTGTGGGACGTGCGTTTAGCGCTGGCTTGATCTGGCGACACGAGGAAGACTAAACTGATCAAGCATTGCTTCAGTGGTTACCCGATATGTCATATTCGCCAATGTTCGGCCGGATGTCGTCGCGAGATTCGGTGAGAAGCTCCTTGGTGGATCACGCTGGCCGGCGGCGATAGTCCGGCTCCCAAAGTTCCGGCCACGAAGGCTGGTTTCGACCAGTAGGTTTGATCGTTCAGGGGTCGGTTTGGCGATGCCGTCCACGAACCCTAGTCTGTGGCGAATCTTGAACGTTGGCGCTTCCATCGAGCGGTGTGCGCCGTGGCCGTAATGCCGCTGGTCTGCACCTGTGGCCTGTACACCGTGACAGTGCCTTACCCCTTGCTGTTGCACAAGCAAGCTGAATCCTGCTGCTCGAGGCCGCGGCATCGAGTGATGCGCCTTTGCGCCGCGAATCGCTCGCGCACGAGACCGTGACGGCAATGTCCTCGCTCCGCAATTTCGTCTCGGAGCTACGCGCAGACATCTCGTCGGCGAAAGCCCTGCCAGCTCTTGTGGCCGGCTCGACCGCGGGCCTTGGTCTACTCGTCGCCCAGATCGCCTTCGGGACTTTCATATTCTCCGGGCCGCTGGCCCCTTATTCCTCCCAAGGCGTCGGCTTGGTCTTGTTCGGGAACTTCGCCGCCTGCTTCGTCATCGCTTCGGCAAGCGGCTTTCGCGGGGCGATTGCGGGGCTGTCTCCAGCCCTTGTGATCGTGATGGCACGAATCGGCTCCACGATGGATGCCGACGGCGATGCGCTATTCGTCACTACCGCGGGGGCGCTGATGATCAGCGCAGTCGCGACCGGCGTGTGTTTCTTGCTGATGGGGCGATACCGGCTCGCCAACCTGGTGCGCTTCGTCCCCTACCCGGTCGCGGGAGGGTTCGTGGCCGGAATCGGGGCAGCCGTGTGCCTGTCCGCCATGTCCCTGATGGGAGTGGATACGGACTGGCGTGCGATTCCGGCTCTTGTGGAATTTTCGGAACTCTGGAAATGGAGTCCGGGCGCTGCGTTCGGGATTGCCCTGTATCTCGCGATGAAGCGGTGGCGCCATCCTCTGATCCTGCCTGCCAGCGTCGCGGTTGCCGTCGGTGGATACCACCTCCTGCTCGACGCGCTTGGCATCTCCGGCGAAGAAGCAAGGGCGGCGGGTCTGCTACTGGAGAGCACCTCGGAAGGCAACCTGTGGCCGGCGCTGCAGCCCGCCGACCTCGTGAATGTGGACTTGAACGCAATGGCAGCGCAAGTCCCGGCTATGTTCATGATGATGGTGGTCGCGCTCATCGTCGTGATCATGAACGTTGCTGGCCTCGAGATGGCGGCGAATCAAGATCTGGACTGGGATCGCGAGTTCAGGGCGACAGGGTTCGCGAGCGTGGCGGCCGGACTGGGTGGCGGCACGGTGGCGAGCATAATTGTCCCCGCTTCGCTACGCAGCAAGCTCTTCGGTGCCTCGACCCGCCTGACCGGTTTCGTGGCCGCCCTAGTCATCGCAGCTGCACTGTTCTTGGGCGACGGAATGCTGGAGTTGGTCCCGCTACCACTGGTAGGAGGGATTCTGTTATTTGCCGGGGCTGGGATGTTGGACCAAGGGCTCGTGAGAAGCCGCCACCGTCTTCCACGGTCCGAGTACGGCATCATTGTGCTGATCGTCGTCGTCATCAACACCTTCGGGCTGTTCGAGGGTGTTGGTGTCGGAATGCTGGCCATGCTCGTATTCTTCGCCGTGCGCTTGAGCCGCGTGGATCCGATCGAATCCCGTTTCACCGTCCGCGATCGCCGGAGCACGAAAGCCCGCCCCGTCCCGGACCAGGCCATCCTGCTGGAGGAGGGCGAGCGCGTGCAGGTCTACCGGTTGCGCGGCTACCTCTTCTTTGGCAGCGTCTCCCCTCTGGCCGACCATCTTCAAGAGTCCCTGACCGCTGCTTCGCGTCCGGCCTGCCTGATGCTGGACTTCGCCTCTGTCTCCGGCTTTGACTTCTCCGCGGTCAACGTCCTTGCGAGGTTCTTGCAATCGGCGAATGCGGCTAAGGTGCATGTGGTCCTGAGCGCGGCGTCGGAACAGCTCAGGACTGGGTTGAACCGCACCCTTCCGCCTTCGGGACTTCCGCATGTGCTGCTTGAGCCGAACGCGGACCGCGCGTTGGAGCGCTGCGAGGAGATTGTCATCTCCGCGTGGAGGGCATCTGCGGGCAACGTGGACGAGCGGCGCACCTCGTTGCTGGAGCGGGCTGCCGAAGACCTTGAGCGCCATTTGGAGCGACAGATCCGTTTCGAGGATCTGATGGGCGAGCTCCGAAGCTGGTTGAGTCCGCGCCGCTACGCCCCTGGGGAAGCCCTCGCCGGGCCGGGTGCGTCGAGAGCAGGCCTGCAACTGCTGATATCCGGACGCGCTTCCGCCCATAAAGCCGCGGGCACGCGATTCCGGCAGTACAGTCCCGGCGATGCGATCTGGCCGGTTGACCCCTCGGACGAGAAAGCGCCCACGGTCAGTGCGGACGAGCCTTGCGAGACAATGGTGCTGACGCCGGCTGCCCGGACCTGGTTAGAGGAGCACGAGGAGGGGCTGGCGCTGAATCTGTATCGATACCTGCTGGCCGGACGTTTCGAAGCCGAGTTGAGAGCGTACACAAGAGAATGAGCCGCGAAACCCGGTTCCAGTTCCCAATCCGATTCCTTTCCATTACACGACTCGTTGCGACAGCCGCCCTAATGTCTATCGCACTCGCGTGCGTTCAGCGGCCGGTCGGAATGATCGAATCGCCGTATGTCGGCTCCGAGCAGGCGCATACGAAGTACTCCGCGGCTGAAGAGATTACGGCCTCGAATGTCGGCGAACTGAATATCGTCTGGCAGTGGGAGCCGAACGAGATGCCCTTAGAGGAGCACGGCACCCGACCGGGGCCGTTTCAGGCAACGCCCATCATGATCGACAACGTTCTCCACCTCTCCACCATGTACGCCCGCGTGTCGGCTCTTGACGCGGAGACGGGCGCCGAGCTGTGGACTCTCGATCCCAAGGTGTATGAGGGTGGACCTAAGGCTGTGCGGCCGAGGGGCTTCAAGCATAGGGGTATCGCTTACTGGAGCGACGGCGACGACGACCGCGTGTTCCCCAACAGCCGCGACCGGCTGTATGCAATCGATGCTGCGACCGGCGAACTGGACATGGGCTTCGGTGAGAGCGGGAGCGTTCTGCTAACCGAGGGGCAGGGGCGCCCGGTGATCCGCTACGAGTTCGACCAGACCTCGCCGCCAGTGGTGATCGAGGACCTGGTGATCCTGGGGAGCCGCGTACCCGACAGGCTGCAGCGAGAGTTCGACACTCCGGGAACCGTTCAGGCGTACGACGCCCGCACGGGCGAGCGCCGCTGGGTCTTCTTCACAATCCCTCAGTCGAACGACGAGGACGGAGCGGACACATGGGAGGACGAGTCGTGGCGCTACGCCGGTCACGCCAACGTGTGGGGGCTGATGTCGCTCGATGTCGAGCGCGGACTGCTGTACGTGCCGGCGAGCACCCCGAGCAGTGATTACTGGGGTGGGCGCCGGGTTGGGGCGAACCTCTTCGCCGAGTCGCTGATATGCCTCGACGTACACACGGGAGAGAGACAGTGGCACTTCCAGGCGGTGCACCACGGCGTGTGGGACTATGACCTGGCCGCAGCACCGAACCTGGTGACGATCACGGTGGACGGGCGCGAGATCGACGCGGTTGCGCAGGTTTCGAATCACGGCTTCACGTAGGTGTTCGACCGGGTGACGGGAGAGCCGGTGTGGCCGATCGAGGAGCGCGCGGTGAACACGACGACGGACGTGCCCGGCGAAGTCCTCTTCCCGACGCAACCCTTTGCGACCAAGCCGCCGCCATTCAGTGGGCAGGGTGTATCGCTCGAGGATGCGAGCGAGTTGACGCCGGAGATCCATGCGCTGGTGGTGGAGGAAATGAAGCGGTTCCGGCTCGGTCCGCTGTTCACGCCGCCGAGCCTTCAGGGGACGCTCCAGCGTCCCGGCTGGAGTGGAGGCGTGAACTGGGGCGGGGCGGCGTTCGACCCCGAGACCGAACTCCTGTATGTGCGGACATCGGAAGACGCCGACACGAACCAGCTGTGCGTGAACGCGGGTGACGATCCGGAAGTCGACGTCGAGTACCGGTAATTCTGTCCGGCCAAGAATTGCTGGGGCGAATGGAATCTGGGGTTCGTAGCATCCGCGGTGGTAGAGGCAATCGGTCAGAGTTCAAAGTCGATTCTCCCCAGGTCCACTATTTCCTGTCGGTCACTGTCGCGGTTTCCGGACGGCCTGCGCATCATTCCGTCGCCACCTCATGATCCGATGGTGGTCGATCGGTGGAGTCGGAAAGCTGCGGTGTTCCGCTCACGACTTGCCAGTCCCCAACGATCGAATTCGGAATTGGAGAGACATTCCGGCATCGCCCAGCCGGCGATCAGGGCACCAAGCCCGGATAGGGAGCGGGTGGGCTCCGACGGCCTCCGCCGATGTGCTCCCGAGCGAGAAAGACATGACCAGATTCTTGAATGATCGCGCTCACTCCCATCTCGCGCGTACCCTCCTTCCGGGACAACCATCCGCGGAGACTGATCACCTGCCCGATCTGCAACGAGCTACGAGTGAAGTTCCTGCGCTGGGCTACCCGCACCGACATGGTTTCGCCAGTCCAGCGGACTGGATTGCCTTGGGCATCCCTTAGCGGCTCGCGGTTGTCTGCGATTTGATCGATCGCGATGCGAATATGCGGATTGACGTAGCGGACCTCCGCGACTGTTCCGCGAACAGTCAGCATGCGCTCCGGGTCATAGTCACTGGCAAAGTTGTGGTGCGCATGCATGCTTGCAGTTGCAACCACGGCCAGGACTGCCAACACAGCAACGGGCGATTCCCAGATCCTGGCGCGCGCCGACGGCCCGCAAGATCGGGATTCCCGCATCAGACCCACTGTGTTCACTACCCATCGATAAGAATCCATGCCTACAGGTCCACCTCTCGATCAAGGTGCGGGCATGGAGATATAGGTTACGGATCGTACCGGAGAGAGGGGTCACAACACCCGGTCGCTGATTCGCGCCCGGCATTCTTGTTTCTTCGAATCCAAACGTTCAGTCCGGGTCGATTCCCGTAGGCAATCCCCAACAGGTACTTACCTCGTTTGCTAGCCTAGCGATTGTCGCGTTCATTGTCATGCGCCTTCCAATCCCCCTATGCGTCCTCTCTTGGTTTGTGCTCTCATCATGCGCGACGGAACAGCCGCCCCCGGGGCCGCCAAATGTCGTTGTGATCCTTGCCGACGACTTTGGGGTCGGTGACATTCAGGCCCACTTCCCGGAAAACAAGATCGCCACACCATATTTGGACAAGCTGGTAAGCGAGGGGATGAGCTTCACTGACGCGCACAGCCCGTCAGCAGTTTGCACTCCAACACGCTACGGACTGCTCACCGGACGATACTCCTGGCGCACTCGGCTCCAGGAATGGGTGCTTGCTACCCAGGAGCCACCTCTGATCGCCGCTGATCGCCCGACTCTGCCCGGCGTATTGCGAGACCACGGGTATGCGACGGCCTTGATTGGAAAATGGCACCTTGGCTGGGAATGGGCGGGGCCTCAACCAAGTCGAATGATGGAGCAGCGCAACGGACAGAATCGTATGCAGTGGGACTTTGACAAGCCTGCCCAGCAAGGTCCGACGACTCGGGGATTCGACTACTACTTCGGGGTGGACCTTCCCAACATGCCACCGTTCACCTATATCGAGAACGACCTGGCAACCCCTGTCCCAACGGCTACATACGTCCATGATGAGTCCGAAGGCGTCGTAATGCCCAGGCGCTTCGAGGGCAGCCCGATGGCACCGGAATGGCGTTTCAGGGAGATCGTTCCTGAGCTCACCAAGCGGGCCGTGCAGCAAGTGCAGGAGAGAGCCAAGGGCGAGGAACCTTTCTTCTTGTTCTATTCCATGACCTCTCCGCACGAGCCGGTATCGCCGTCGGCTGCTTTCCAGGAAAAGAGCGGGATCAACCCGATCGCGGATTTTGTAATGGAAACCGACTGGTCGGCGGGCCAGGTCATTCAGGCTGTTGACGAAGCAGGCATCGGGGACGACACGATCGTGATCTTCACCGCTGACAACGGGCACTCCCACTACACCGGCTGGGAAGGGCTCATTGAGGCTGGCCACATGCCGAGCGGCCCCTACCGCGGCCACAAGGGCGACATCTGGGAAGGCGGTCATCGCGTTCCGCTCCTCGTCCGCTGGCCAGGCAGGATCGCCCCAAATTCTTCCAGTGACCAATTGGTGAGTTTGACCGACGTATTCGCGACCGTCTTGTCGGTCCTTGAGTCCAATCTCCCGGAGTTGGGTGCCGAGGACAGCATCAGTTTTCTGGCCGCCGCTCTTGGCCGGGAATCGTCTGCTGGCCGCTCGTCGCTTGTCAGCCACTCCAACTTTGGCGAGTTTGCCTACCGAGATGGCCCGTGGAAGCTGGTGTTCAAGAACAGCAAGTCCAACCTCAACGAGTCCCGCGGCCTGCCTAGAGTCATCGAGCTCTACAACCTGGAAGAGGACATCGCCGAGGAACGCGATCTGGCGGCTGAGCGGCCGGAGATGGTCGAGCAGTTGCGGGCGAAGTTCGACGCGGTCGTTTCAACAGGAGCGAGCCGCCCTGGGATCGAGTCCGCAAATGATGCTCCCGTCCGATACGATACAACCCAGACCGTGCGTTGGACAGCGCCCCCCGAATAGAGCTTTCAGAGCCACCGTTTCAATCATCGCCATGCCGGGATTGTAGAATGCCTCGGGATCTCCTCACTGGGGCGGTCCCGGAGGGAGGCCACCCGTGAGCACCAATCCCAGGCGACGCGATTTTCTTGCCGCCGCGACGGCGGCTGTCGGAGTTGGCAGTGCGCTGGCTTACCCGGCGAACGAGACGATCAACATTGGCTGTATCGGTACCGGTGGACGCTGCCGACGGCTAATGGGGACCCTGAAGGGTTTGCCAGGCGTCAGAATCACGGCAGTCTGTGACATCTGGGAAGAGTCGCTCGACCAAGCGAAGGAACTGGCTGGCCCCGAGGCATTTGCGAGCAAGGACTATCACGAGCTGCTGGCCCGCAGCGATGTCGATGCTGTGCTGATCGGTGCGCCAGACCACTGGCACGTCCCGATGACCATCGACGCCTGCGAGAGCGGAAAAGACGTTTATGTGGAAAAGCCGTTGACACATGACCTTGGCGAAGGTGAATCCGTGATTCGCGCGCAGGACGAGAACCGGCGCATTGTGCAGGTTGGAACGCAACAGCGCAGCATGCCGCAATTCGTCAGGGCACGAGAGATCTTGCGAGCCGGGAAACTCGGTAGCGTCCATAAGGTCCACCTCACCTGGAATCGAAACCGGACATCGGCCCCGTCTCGTTCGTCCGATGTCGACCCCGCATCCTTGGACTGGAACTCGTTCCTCGGCAATGCCCCGGACCAGCCGTTCGATGCCTACCGGTTCCGCAACTGGCGGTGGTTCTGGGACTTCGGCGGCGGCATTCTTACGGACCTGATGGTGCATTGGATCGACGCCGTGAACTGGATGCTCGACTTGCCAGATCCGGCGATGGCCACCACTATTGGCGACACATTCGCGGCGGATCAGTGGGAGACTCCGGATACGATCCAGACCCTGATGCGCTATCCCGACCGGGAGGTGCAGATCTACTTCGAAGGCACCTTCATCAACCAGCGCAACAAGGCGATGGTCGAGATTATGGGAACCGAAGGCACGATGTACCTCGATCGCGGGCGGTACGAGATCCACCCGGAGCCCCGTAGCAGCCTGGAGGCCGAGGTCTTCTCGCCGGGCACCGGGGAGCGCGGAGCCGACTTCGATGTGGACGGCGAGACGCCGCATCTCCAGAATTGGATTGACGCGATTCGCACGCGCGACAAACCGAACTGCCCGGCGGAGGAAGGCGTCCGAGCTTGCGTCAGCGCCCATCTGGCGAACCTGGCGTTTCGCACTGGGCAGGTCGCCCGTCTTGACGACTTCAAGGCAGGTGGTCTTTCCGCTTGAACGGCCCGTTGGGCTTGGAGATTCCCGCTTATCGGAAGGTCACTGCCGACGGCGTGTCGACGAGGTGCGGCAGTTCGTTGAATCCGTCCACCGAGACGCGCGAACCGCTGAACAGGAATGTCGTCAGCGATGAGTTCCGCACTCGCCAGTTCAGTTGCAGTGCTGCCATCGGTGGTGCGCCCAGGCAACTCTGGACGGCGACTCCGATCGGTCCTCCCGAAGTGAAGGCAGCCAGTCTCGCCCCCCGGCTGCTACTCGCGCGTATCTGGCTGAATGCGCCATCCACGCGACGCTGAAACTCCTCCCATGGCTCTAGACCGTGCCCGTCTAGGTGCCCGCCGATCCAGCGCGAAACGAGTGCCTCGAACATGAGCTGGAAACGACGGTTTTCCTCGGGGCCTCCGGACTCCTCCTGCCAAGCCGTCCACAGCGGTGCGAATCCAGCATCTTGCTCTGCAATGCGTGGGGCGATGACCTTGACCAGGTCCTGCGCGTCGTACTCGTTCAGTCCCGGTATGGCGACAGCCTCAGGGAAGGCAACTCCATGATGATGGTATTCCTCAGCCACTGCCTCGAACGTTTCGCGCTGGCGACGTAGGGTGCCTCGAAACACCGCATCGAACCGCGTGTAGCGCGACGCCCAGTAGCGTCCCAGAATCCGTGCCTGCTCCCAGCCCAGTTCGCTGAGGCGGTCTGGATCGTCCGAGAACGCGCAAGCCTGACCGTGACGGACGAGTACGAGCGTGCTCATACGAATTCGGTTTCCAACGCTTCGAACTGCGCTCGGAAGATAGTAACTGCTACCGCACGGAATCCACGGCCGCTAAGCCAGCAACCGTTCGATGAGGTTGCCGCCGACATCCGTGAGGCGAAAGTCGCGGCCCCGGAACCGGAATGTAAGTTGCTTGTGGTCGATGCCGAGCAAGTGCAGGATCGTGGCCTGTACATCGTGCACATGCACGGGATCCTTGACGGCCGAGAATCCGATTTCGTCGGTTTCGCCAATATTTTGGCCGGGCTTCGTCCCGCCTCCCGCGAACCACATCGTAAACGCGTCGATATGGTGGTTCCGCCCGACAGTGTCGCGGACTTCGCCCATCGGGGTTCGCCCGAACTCACCGCCCCATACCACGAGCGTGTCCTCCAGCATTCCACGCTGCTTGAGGTCCATGATGAGAGCCTTGCAGGGCTGGTCCGCGGAGAGGCATACCTCGTCGAGATCCTTTGTCAAGCTCTCGCCGGGGCCGCCGTGGTGATCCCAGCTGGAGTGGTACAACTGCACGAACCGGACCCCGCGTTCGACCAGCCGCCGCGCCAGGAGGCAGTTGTTGGCGAACGATTTCTCGCCCGGCTTCGCGCCATACAGGTCGAGCGTTTCCTGGTTCTCGGTTGAGAAATCGATGAGTTCCGGCCCACTCGTCTGCATCCGATGGGCCATCTCGTAGGCTCCGATCCGGGTGAGGATTTCCGGGTCCCCGGTCTTTTCCATGTTCATCCGGTTCAGGTCCAGAATCGCATCGATGGTCACTGTCTGCCGTTCCGACTCGAATCCCTCCGGACTGCTCATGTTGAGGATCGGAGCGCCTCCGCTCAGGAATGGCACGCCTTGGTGGGCTGTCGGCAGGAACCCGCTGGTCCAGTTCATCGCCCCGCCACGCGGCCCCCGGGGCCCGGACTGCAGCACCACGAAGCTTGGCATGTCCTTGGCCTCGCTGCCGATGCCGTAGCTCACCCATGACCCCATGCTCGGACGCCCGAAGAAGGGCGTGCCGGTGTTCATGAAGATCTTGGCTGGAGCGTGATTAAAATTCTCCGTGTGCACGGTGCGCACAAACGTCACATCGTCTACGATCTGCGCGGTATGAGGCAGGCATTCCGACACCCACTGACCCGACTGGCCATGCTGTGCGAACTTGCGTACCGTGCCGAGCAGCTTGGGGGGCTTCCTTGCGAAGGACTCCATGAACGCGAAGCGCTTGCCGTCGAGCATGGACGGCGGGAGCGTCTTCCCGCTCAGCTTCTGCAACTCCGTCTTCGGCTCGAAGAGCTCGAACTGGCTCGGAGCGCCGGCCATGAAAAGGTAGATGATGCTCTTGGCGCGCGGCTGGTGGTGGATCCCGCGTGCATCTGCCGCTGGCTTGGAATACAGCGAATCCCCGACCAAGAGCGATGTCAGCGCCACCTTGCCGACTCCGACACCGCAATCCTCGAATAGCTGGCGTCGTGTGCGCTGGGCAAGGAGGGTTCGATTGAGATCCACGAGATTATTCCTTCACTGGCGGGTTACGAACTCGTCGAGGTTAATCATGACACGCGCCGCGGCGGTCCAGGCCGCGTCTGATGCCGAATCGGCTCCGGCTCTTGCGATCGTCTCGGGATCCGTCGCGAATTCATCCTCCATGCGGGCGATGAAGCGGTCCAGGCGAGAGTGCTCGGCCTCGGTCGGCGGTCGCGCCAGGCAAATCTCGAAGGCGGTTTGGATTCGCTCGGAACGGTTTGCAGCGGAATCGCGGACGCGCTGGGCCAGGGCTGTGGCGAACTCGGTCTGGGATTCGTCGTTCAGCAAGGTGAGCGCTTGCAGCGGTGTGTTGGAGCGGTTCCGCCGCGTGACGCTTTCCTGGGCGATCGGGGCATCGAACAGCACCAGGCCTGGGTGCGCCGCCGACCGGCTGAAGAATGTGTACATGCCCCGTCGGTACCGATCCGGCCCTTCATCCGCCTTCCACTTTCGATCAACTTGGGTGAACTGGCCCGCGCCGGCTGGTTGCGGAGGATAGACGCTCGGGCCGCCAACCTTGGCAGCAAGCAGGCCTGATGCCGAAAGAGCGGCGTCGCGGATGACTTCCGCTTCAAGTCGCAGCCGGTTCTGCCGCGCCAGCAGTCTGTTGCTTGGATCGACTTGGGCCGCGTCGGCTCGATAGTCCGATGCCTGGCGGTACGTGGCTGAGTTCAGAATCAGGCGGTGCATGTCCTTGAGATTCCAGTCACGCCGCACCAATTCCGAAGCTAGCCAATCCAGGAGAGCAGGATGGCTTGGAGGTGTGCCTTGCGATCCAAAATCATTCTCGGTCTCGACGATCCCCAAGCCGAAATAGCGTTGCCAGACGCGGTTCATGGTCACGCGCGGAGTCAGCGGCTGGGAGTCCGAGACGAGCCAGTGAGCCAATCCGAGCCGGTTTCTGGGCGCTGTGTCGGGAAATGGCGGAAGCACCGCCAGTGTGCCCGGTTCGACATCCTCGCCCCGGCGCGTGAAGTCCCCCTGAACATGGATGAACGAGTCGCGTGGCTCAATCAAGTCGCGCATTACCATGGTCCACTCGATATTCGGAATCGACCGTTGGATGGCTCCGATTTCGCTGTTCTTTTCCTTGAACTCGGCCACTTGGTCCGAGAGGATCCGGCGCAATACGCTGTTTTGGATTGACGATCGCTCGTCCCGAGGGATCGCGATGATTTCGCGAGCCCGTTCGATACTTTCGTCGTCCCCTGGCGGGAATTGCTGGCCCCAATTCGCTTCCAGATTGGCCTGGAGAGCGTCCTGTTCGCTCTCGAGTTGATCGATGCGCTCTCTAAGCGAGTCTCGCTTTGCCATCACCTCTGGGTCCCCGAATTCCAGGATCGGTTCCATCATGCGGCTGCGCCCCACGGACTCTTCGAGATTTCCTCCGAGCTCGTCCACGTTGTTGAAGAACGCGAACACTTGGTAGAACTCCTTCTGCGAGATCGGATCGAACTTGTGATCGTGGCAACGAGCGCAGGCGAGAGTTAGGCCCAGGAACGCTGCGCCGGTCGTGCGCACCCGATCTACGACGGCTTCGACACGGTATTGCTCGAAGTCGATCCCGCCTTCCTGGTTGATCATCGTGTTGCGATGGAAGCCGGTGGCGATTCGCTGGCTGTCGGTCGCATCCGGCAACAGGTCCCCGGCGACTTGCTCGATCACGAACTCGTTGAACGGCATGTTCTCGTTCAGCGCGTTGATCACCCAGTCTCGGTATCGCCAGATGGAGCGGGCCCCGTCGATTGAGTAGCCGTTGGTGTCGGCGTAGCGAGCGATGTCGAGCCAGTGCCGACCCCAGCGCTCGCCGTAGTGAGGTGACTCGAGCAACCGCTCGATCAGGCGCCCATAGGCGTCCGGCTGGTTGTCCGCGAGGAAAGCGCGCACTTCGGTCGGGTCCGGGAGAAGACCGGTAAGGTCTAGGCTGGCCCTGCGGATCAGCGTCCGGCGATCAGCCTCGGGCGACGGATCAATGCCCTCGGCTTCAAGCCCTGCCAGCACAAAGTTGTCGATTGGGTTGCGGACCCATTCCAGTTTGTTTACTTCCGGAGGATTCTGGCGCTCGATTGGCTTGACCGACCACAGGGCAGCGGCCGCGGCAGGAACTCTTGGAGCCTTACCCCAGACCGCACCGTTTCGGACCCAGGTCCGAAACGCTTCGATTTCCTCCGGTTGCAGCGGTCCCGTCGGCGGCATCTGCAACGGCCCGGACCCCTCCAAGGCTGCCAGCAGCAGGCTTGCGTCCGGACTACCGGGCACGACGGCGGGACCGCGCATACCGCCCTTCAAGAGTTCTTCGCGGGAGGCCAGGGACAGACCACTTGTCTGGACCTGATCGCCATGGCAAATCTGGCATTTGGTTGCCAGAATCGGACGGACCCTCTCCTCAAAGTGGCGGACTTCGTCGGTTTGCCCCCACAGTACGGGACCTACGCAGACCACAGATAACGATGCGAGTTTACGAAACACAGCTGATTGTATTGTACGGCGCGTCGCCTTGGAACTGAGTCGATTGCCGCCGACTCTTGGCGTTTTTCGTTGGCTGGCTACTGCAGATAGCCGGCGATCAGGCGTCCTGCCTGGTCGGCGTCTTCCAATTCCAGCCCGGCGACTCCGATAACGTACTTGTTTTTCTGAAACACGAGGGTTGGGGTTTCACCGTCCATGCCATAGAAGCCTCCAAAGTGCGCGATGAACTTCGGATCGGTCAGGATGTCCCTGTAGTCCATCGTCAGGAACGTGGCCACTTCGTTGTTGCGTCGGAGGGTGAAGAAGACCTCGTACTTCTTGCCATCCTCCTCGTAGACCGCAACGTTGCCTCCAGGCATGAAGTCCTTTCCGGCTAGATTGTCCGCGACCACCTTGGCTTCGACCATTCCGGTCTTGTCGAAACGGTGCGTTTCGTCCTTGATCTCTTCCGTGATCTTTTGTGCCGGTACGATTTTCTCCGCCGGGATGACCGATTCTGCCTCATCCGGAGCGGACCCACAGCCCATAAGTCCGAGCAAGGTGATCAAGAGTGTCAATCGGATCATGGGATACCTCCACGTGGTGCCGATAGCATTGTAGCCCGGCCCCCACCCTCTCGCCTCAGATCTTTCGAGGGTGATACGTTGGCGAAAAAGCGACGAGGGTCTTGTCCCCAGACCCCCTGATAGGAATGAACGTCATGAAGACCAATCTGCTCCGCCTGGCAGTTACCGATTGCTTGCTCGCGATGAGTTCGCTTCAATCATCTGCTTCCATCATCTCGGTGAATGGCGATTCGGGCGAAACCGAGTTGCTCGGGAAGGCCGCGAGCCCGACCCTGGATACGGAATCGGTGCTGCGGGATCTCGCTGGCGGCCGCTATAGAGCGATGAGCTGTCCTGTTACCCGCAAACGGGGACCGTGGCGCAAGGTTGGGCGGGCCGTGGGTCGTATCGCCAGGTACGGTCCCCTGGCGGCCGTTGTTAGTTAGAAGAAGAACATGAAGGCGTCGACCAAGGTCCTAATAGGAATGGGAATAACCGCGGTTAGAGTTGTGGTTCTATATGCGATTACGATTGACAGGGCCGCAGACGCGGCCGAGAATATGGCCCGCGACGCGCTCAGAACCATGCGGCCCTAGACTCGTTCCCCGGGACCCGGTTTCACGCCTGAGTCGAAGTTTCTCGGCAGTCGAACGAACCCGCCCGAGGGGTTCGAACTGATGGTCGAATTGATCGATCACCGGGCGCCGTGGGATGGTCGGATGTCGAGGACTTCCGGCTGGAATCCGAACACCGGCAGGGCAGTTGCAGCGCCTCCCGAAGCCTGTCACGCACCACTTCCGTTTGTCGGGCTAAGCAAATCGTGCCGGTAGGTCCACAGAAACGTCGGAACTGTCTCACTGCGGCGCCTAAAGGTAGGGAATGGTTATGCTTATCCTCTCCGCGCTAAGGTCTCCAAAGGGTAGCCGTATTTGGTCTAATGGACTGCAAGACATGGTTGAGTGCTTTCTGTGGACCGGGAGGCACGAAGCTTCCGAGGGGGGATCATGGCGGATCCATTGCAGTTGCGGAAGTTGAGGAGCAACGTCGACGCCTGGAATCAGTGGCGGCAACGGAACCCGGACGTGCATGTGGACCTGCGAGGTGCCGATCTCAGCAATGCTGATCTCCGGCTTGCCAATTTGCGAAACGCTGATCTGCGCGAAGCCAGCATGATCATGGCGAACTTGACTGGGGCGGACTTGCACGGATCAGACTTGCGGAATGCAAACCTCGTTGGTGCCAGGATGATTGGGGTCGACATTTCAGGCACGGACCTGCGTGGCGCCGACATTCGCACGGCGGAGGACCTCACTCCAGAACAATTGATGGAAACCCGTTTCGACGCCGCGACCGTGCTGCCCGAGCCGATGACGGATCTCACGAAGCTGTCCGAGTAGGCTCGCTACTGGATGGTCACAGGTTCCGGATAACCTGCTCGGTCATTTCGGAACAGGTCATCGCTCCGCCCAGATCCCGTGTGCGGCAATCCGGGTCGCTCAACGCTCGCTCGACGGCATCGCGGATTGCATCGCCACTGGCCCGGAGATCCAGCCAGTCCAACATCATCGCCGCGGACAGGATTGTGGCGAGTGGGTTTGCAATGCCTTGGCCGGCGATATCCGGCGCGCTGCCGTGCGCCGGCTGGAAGACGGCATACTCTTCGCCAATGTCTGCGGAAGGTGCGAGCCCCATGCCGCCGACGATGCCAGCGGCCAGGTCGGAGAGGATATCACCGAACATGTTCTCTGTCACCATGACGTCGAAGCGTTCGGGTTGCTGAACCAAGTACAAGGCAGCTGCGTCGACATAGACCCTTTCCACCTCGATGTTCGGGTGCTCCTCCGCAATGCCATCGAACACTTCCCGAAAGAATGCCATTGCGGGCAGCACGTTGGCCTTGTCCACGAGCGTCAGTTTGCCTTTCCGTAACGAAGCCTCGGCGAAGGCCGCCCGCACGATGCGTTCGGCTCCGAAGCGCGTGATTCGCATGGCGTTCTCGACGAATTCAGCATCCAGGGCATGTCGTGCTTTGCGTTCCGCAAACAGGCCCTCTGTATTTTCGCGGTAGAGCACGAAGTCGATGCTGTCCGCCGACTGTCCCTTGAGCGGAGTTAACGACTCTTGGTACAGCCGCACTGGCCGGATTCCCTGGTAGAGGTCGAGTTGCTCCCGGATGTCGATCTGCGGGGCCATTTCCGTCCCGTTCGGCCAGCGGACCTGCGGAAGGCCCATCGCGCCAAGTAGGATCGCGTCGCATCTGCTCGCCTTCGCCAGCGCTTCCGGGGGCAGCGGGTTCCCCGATTGAAGGAATTCTCCGGCACCTACCGAATAGGTCTCGAACTCGAACACGAGGTCGTCAGAGTAGACCTCGACGGCTTCAAGGACCTTGACGGCGGCGTGGGTGACTTCCGGGCCGATACCGTCCCCGGGTAGCAATGCAATGCGCAGATGGCTCAATCCAGCATTATCCCGATCTCGGTATCCTAACCGCATGAAGGCGGGCAGTCCGGATGTCGAGGGTGCCGTCCAGGAACTCTGCCACGGCTGCGGCTACATCGTGCTGGAAGACTTCTTCCCCGCCGACCTGGTAGCTGCAGCCCGGGACGAGATCTACAGGTTGGTCGAGCAGGAGCCGAACCGCACCTCTCACTTCTATGGTGACAAAGAGAACCGGGCGCAGGCGCGGGTCTGGAACTTGCCGGCCAAGAGCGATCTGTTCCGGCGCCTGTGCGCCGACGAGCGCATGCTCGCCATCATGCGGCCGATCTTGGGAGAGGACCTGATGCTGAGTTCTTTTGCCGCCAACGTCCTGCATCCCGGTGCGCAGGCTCAGGAGCCGCATGTCGATTACCCGTACTGGGACTTGCACGCCCGCGACCGCTGGCCACGTGCCCTGAACGCCAGCTATCACCTCGCGGTCGAGTCTGTCATCCCTTTGGACGAGTTCACTGTCGAGAACGGCGCCACGGCTATCGCGCCCGGCAGCCAAAAGCTTGCGCGGTGGCCGGATCCCGAGACGTTTGCGGCCAACCACATCCGCGTGACGATGCGGCCTGGCAGCCTGCTTCTGTTCCCGGCTCTCATGTGGCACGCGGGTCAGACCAACCAATCTGGGGCTTCGCGGGCTGCGCTGTTGGGGTCTTACACGATCAAGTCGATTAAGCCGATCGAAGATTGGAGCCGGTGCGTCGACCGGGACGAGGCGTGTGGCTACGCCAAAGCGATGCAAGACCTGCTCGGCCTGCACTACCCCTATCCAGCCGTGATGGACGGACTTCCGGGGAGAAGCTCGGAAGGGGCTCGGAGCTCGCAGTCCATCCTGGCCAAAGTGGAGGACTGAATCAATGACAGCTATGACGCGCCGCGAATTGCTCGCGAGTTCGCTTGCCGGTGGCGCAGCCGCATGCAGCGGCCGTCCCTCCAATCGGCGCCCCAACATCCTGCTGGCGTATTCGGACGACCAATCGTATCCTCACGCCTCGATACTGGGCGACGCTGTTGTCCGCACGCCTGCCTTCGACCGAGTAGCTCGGGAGGGGGTGCTGTTCGACCACTCCTATGCGGCATGCCCGTCCTGTACCCCTTCGCGGTCATCCCTGCTCACCGGCCGCCCGATGTGGCGGATCGGAGAAGCTGGCGTGCTGTACGGCACGCTGCCTGCCGAGTATCCGTTATTCACCCACATTCTCGAGGATGCGGGTTACCACGTAGGCTTCGTCGGCAAGCCGTGGGCTCCTGGTGACTGGCAGGCCGGCGGCCTGGAGCGCCACCCGTTCTGCAGTGAGTATGCGGCACGCCTGGAGCCAAGTCCGCCCGCCGGCATCGACCTGCGTGACTACGCTGCCAACTTTGAGGATTTCCTGGCCGACCGGCCACCCGAGGCACCCTTTCTCTTCTTCTTCGGCGCGACCGAGCCGCATCGCGACTATGAGCCTGGAATCGGGCAGCGCAGCGGTTTGGATCCGGCCCGGGTACAGGTGCCGCCGTACCTGCCCAATGCGCCGGAAGTGCGATCCGAACTGCTGGACTACTACTACGAGATCGAGCATTTTGACCGCCATCTCGGCCGCATGCTGGACACCTTGGAGCGAATGGGCGAACTTGACAATACGCTGGTCGTCGTGACGTCGGACAACGGCATGCCGTTTAGCCGCACCAAGTCGACGCTATACGATGGCGGCACACGCATGCCGACAGCGGTGCGGTGGGGCGAGCGCGTTCCGGGCGGGCGTCGAGTCGATGATTTCGTCAGTCATGTCGATTGGGCACCGACATTTCTCGAGGCGGCGGGACTGGAGCCGAATGACATGCACGACGGCCGCAGTATCGTTACGCTGCTCCAGTCGTCCGGTGATGGGCAGGTCGAGCCGTCGCGGGACCATGTGGTCACAGCGATGGAGCGGCACACTTGGTGCCGTCCCGACGGTGCCACGTATCCGATGCGGGCGATCCGCACGCACAAGTATCTGTATATCCGCAACTTTGAGCCTGACCGCTGGCCGACTGGTGGGCCTGAGTTCATCTCATCCAACAAGGCTCCTCACGGGGATATCGACGACGGGCCATTCAAGGACTTTATGCTGCGCCCCGAGACGCGGCGGGATTTTCCGGTCGAGTTCGCAGCCGGCTTCGGAAAGCGACCCTTGGAAGAGTTGTACGATTGCCGCTCCGATCCTGACCAGATGCACAACCTTGCTCCCGATCCGGACTACCAAGAGATCCGCGCCCAACTCTGGGAGCAACTCGAGTCCTCGCTGCGTGAGGACGGTGACCCTCGCATCGAAGGACGCGACCCATGGCAAGGCTATGCGTACCGGCAGATCGACGGCTTCGGTGCGACCTACAATCGAACGCTCAGTGACGCGGAACGAGAGGCGGCGCGCTCACGCGGCAAGCACGCGGTTGGACACGCAAAGCCCGAGCCCTAAGACCTGGTGTCAAGAAGGGAGTTCGGAGCGGTTTTCGGATGCGACTGGATGATTGTCCGCAACTCCGTGCGTGAGTCTTGTCGCGACTTGGATTGATGGCGATCTGGACATTGCCGCCCGTTTATGGACGTGGGGTCCAACGTCACCAAACTCCAACCGCTGTGGATTACCTTGGACTTACCGGGGCCCACGCAGTGAGACCGCCCGGAATCCCAATCTCACACTGACTGATCCGAAGACCGGTTCAATCAGCTCTTTGCGGAGGTGGAGTGCTCCTGGCCACGTTTGGCCGGCCCGACTCGTTCTCCCTGCCAGCCTGGGTAAGGACAATGCGCGTCGTCTCAGGCGGCCAGATCAGCGAAACATGAAAACTATTCGCAAAGTCGTGGCTCGAACCGTAACTCCGGGGCTGTTCCGCTGGCCTTTCTCACATGCACTGCCACCGGCTTGGCGTCAACAATCCGACTGTCAGATTCCAGGTGTTGAATCGCTTGGTTCAGTGGAGCCTTGCAATCCTGGCCGCCGCGACCGCCGTTGGTGGTGCCAACGCGCAGCTTGGGCCGCACCTTCCCGAGGAACCATTCGACTATGCGGGCATCGTTCTGCCTGACCACTATCGGTTTAGCAACTTTCCCGGTGGACGTCGCACCGGAGGAGCGGCCGTCAATCACGACAACACGCCTGCCAGCAACAGACTTACAAACGAGGGTGCCGCGCTAGGGCGCGTCTTGTTCTATGACAAGAGCCTCAGTGCAAACGGCACGATCTCGTGTTCCTCATGCCATCTCCAGGAGCATGGATTCACGGATCCAAGGCGACGGAGCACGGGCTTTGAGGGCGGTCTCACACGACGCCACTCGATGAGCCTCACGAACGCGAGGTACTACCGGGAGGGGAAGTTCTTCTGGGACGAACGCGCGATGACGCTGGAGGACCAGGTGCTGATGCCGTTCCAGGATCCAGTTGAGATGGGATTGACGCTGGATCAACTCGAGACCTTGGGGCGGTCGCAGTCCTACTACCCGGCCCTGTTCGAGGCCGCATTCGGATCGCCAAGGGTCGATTCGGGTCGGATCGCACGCGCTCTGGCACAGTTCGTGCGCAGCATTGTGAGCGTGGATTCCAAGTACGACCGAGGGCGGATCCAAGTTGCCAGCCCACAGGCGGATTTTCCGAACTTCAGTGCCCTGGAAAACGAAGGGAAACGGATCTTCATGACGAATGGAGGAGTTGGCAGGGCACCCTGTACGGTCTGCCACAACACCGAGTCCTTTTCTCTGATTAATCCCGCCGCCAACCGCAATCGACGCACGGACGCGTCCAACAACGGACTGGATGCCGTCTCAATCGCCGACCGTGGCGTCGAGGAAACGACCAACAATGATCGGAACACGGGAGATTTCAAGTCACCGTCTCTCCGGAATGTGGGCGTCGGCGCTCCGTACATGCACGACGGGCGGTTTGCGACGCTTGAGGAAGTGGTTGATCACTACAGTTCGGGCATGCAGGCTCATTCGAACCTTGCTGTGGCATTGCGCAGGTCCAACGGGGAACCCAGGCATTACAATTTCTCGGCGCGAGAAAAGGCGGCGCTGGTCGCGTTCTTGCACACGTTGACCGACGACTCCCTGCTAACCGACGAAAAGTTCTCGGATCCGTTCATTGACCCGCAATTACCAGTTGTCACTCAAGTGAGCAACAGCACGATTCCGCTTCGTACAATCTCAGATCACGAATGGGTCACGATAACCGGTCGCAACCTCGCTGAATCGACGCTGGTCTATACGGGTCCTGCCTCCGGGGACGCCGGATTCCCCCACAGTCTGGGGGGAGTCAGGGTGACCATCAATGCAGCGCCCGCGCCGATCGGATCGGTCAGCCCTTCGCAACTCCTTGTATTGACATCGACAAGCACCCTGATGGGCGAGGTAGAGGTGCACTTGACGAATTCGCTTGGCAGCAGCGATGTCATGACGAGAATCAGACAGGAAGTCCCACCAGCGGTCGCGCAATCCAGTACCTCTGACAGCCGGCGAGGTCGGGGAGCGGCCACCACTTGGTTTGGAACTGCTCAAGGCTGGTTCTTCAGGGTCGTCGTACCTCGTGCCGGTCTCCAGCGATGGTTCCCGCGCTGGAGAACCAGGGCCTCTCGATTGGCCGGGTAGTGGTGTGATCAGGGCCCGCATCCAGACCATGAACGCTGGCATTGGCTCGGGGCCGCTTCTCCCGGCCAGCGTCTATGGTTAGGCACCTGGACACCCATGCGGCTTGCTGCGCCACGAGCGTTCTTGCTGAGGGCGTGCAAGACCCTGACGGGCTCGCCGGGACGATCGCCCGCGGGCTGCGGCGGGCAGCAATCATCGTGGCGCCCGTCGCCGTCAGCGTCTTCCCCCGACTGCGGATGCTGATGCCAGTCAGTCTCGGGACGAGGTCTACGTCATGTAGCGTCAGTGACAGAGTTGCATTCCGCGGGGTCGACGCGCTCAGGTCGATCCCTTGCCGGCGCTGCTGACCGTCTCTGGTGGCCGTCATTGCTACGAGCGCAACGGCCGGAATCGCGCAACCGAACGCGGCTGGCTCGGACTGCCAGTCCAATCGATAGAGCGTTCGGGACTGACGCATCCTGGAAGAACACCCTACCGCCCCATTGCCGGATCGATTAGGGCTATCCTAGTGACGCAATCGAGGGTATATCGTGATCAAGCTAACCGCTTCCATCCTGTTACCGGTGGCTATCGGGTTTCCGACGGCGCTCTGTGCTCAGGCCGACATTTCGCTGCAGCCGTTGGCCCAGCAAACGCGGCGGCTCGAGCAGGCACTGGTTTACCTCGGCCAGCCATTGTCGCCCGAGGCCGCCAAGGCGATCAACAACGCTATGGGCATGGAGGACGAGCAATCCGCCGTGGCACGGATTCAGAATGTTCTGGACGAGCTGGTTCTTGTAGAAGTAGAGATCAACCCCGAGAGCCGCGTCAAGCTCAGGCAGGGCAGGGCCCGCCCGGAACTGGTCGAGCAGGGCACGCGCCTGTTCCTGGTCAAGGTGCTCAACCAAGCTGGCGTCACGGCTCCGCTCCGGGTGTTCAGCCCGAACAGCGGACCGACATCCTTGCGGTCCAGGGGAGAACACGAGCCCGCCATGGAACTCGACAAGGCGGACGTTCGGGAGCGATGGGCTGACATCTCGATCTACAGCATCCCGCCGATGGCCCCACGCCTGACAGGCCTGCCGGTCGAGTACGAGATCTTGCAGGTCTACAGCCGGGACAGGGGCCAGCGCTCGGCCAAGATCGCGATGGATGTTGGTCAGGGGACCCAGGACATCGGCTTCCGCAACGACATCCTGGTGGCCTTCAACATTGCTCCGACCCGTTCAATTCCGCTACGGGTTCTGGACGAGAACGGCGAGTCCGGCGTCGCTTCCTTTCTCATCAGGGACCGCCAGGGCAGGGTATACCCAAACCCGTCCAAACGGCTCGAGCCGGACTTCCCGTTCCAGCAGCATGTCTATCGTTTTGATGGCGAGAACATTCGCCTGCCGGCTGGCTACTACACTGTCGCGTACGGGGGCGGGCCAGAGTTTCACACCCGCACCAAGGAATTCCCGGTCGATGACGAGGCCCCTGAAGAGATCGAGGTGCAGTTGCAGCGCTGGATCGATCCTGCGACGTACGGATGGTGGTCAGGAGACCACCACGTGCATGCGTCGGGATGCGCACACTACAAGAACCCGACCGAAGGGGTTGGCCCGCTGGCAATGCTGCGCCAGATCCTCGGCGAGAATCTGAACATTGGCGCCGTGCTGACATGGGGCCCGTCATGGTACTTCCAGAAGCAGTTCTTCTCGAGCATGGATCATCCACTCTCCCGGGACCAGAGAGTCATGCACTATGACGTCGAGGTTTCGGGCTTCCCCTCGAGCCACACGGGACACTTGGTCTTGCTGGGCCTGAAGGAGGATGATTATCCCGGCACTACACGGATCGAGGAATGGCCCTCGTGGGACCTGCCGGTACTCAAGTGGGCGAAATCGCAGGGTGCCGTGACGGGCTTCTCCCATTCGGGATGGGGCCTGCAAGTCAGTTCCGAGACGTTGCCGAGTTACGAGATGCCGGGCTTCGACGGCATCGGGGCCAATGAGTACATCGTCGATGTTACCCACGACGGCGTGATCGACTTCATTTCAGCTGTGGATACGCCGTATATCTGGGAAATGAATATCTGGTACCACACGCTGAACGTCGGATTCCGGACCCGGATTTCGGGCGAGACCGACTTCCCGTGCATCTACCAGGAGCGGGTCGGGTTAGGCCGAAGCTATGTCAAGCTGGACGAGCTCTCCTACGCCGGGTGGGTCGACGGGGTCCAAGAAGGCGCCGCCTACGTCGGCGACGGCAAGAGCCACCTCATGGATTTCGAAGCCGGCGGCGTCGCCTTGGGTTCGGGGAATCCCGAGTTGAAGCTGGACGCGAGCCAGGAGGTCCGCGTGCGAGTCAAGGCCGCTGCCATGCTCCCCCGGTACCCCGACCCGCGATTCGACGGACTGCGCAAAGATGAGAAGCCGTACTGGGACGTGGAGCGGGCACGGATTCCGGGAACGCGTGAAGTGCCTGTGGAACTTGTTGTCAACGGACGAGTTGTGGATACCACGCCGATTCAGGCGGACGGCAGGGTCCACGAACTTGAGTTTGCATTCACGCCCCAGCGCAGTTCCTGGATAGCCCTGCGAATCCCGATGTCTTCGCACACCAATCCGATCTTCGTGACCGTCGATGGCGAACCGATCCGTGCATCGCGCCGAAGCGCCGAATGGTGCCTCGCGGCGGTGGACCAGTGCTGGACTCAGAAAGCTCCCCGCATTCGCGAGTCGGAGCGCGAAGACGCACGTGCCGCTTACGAGCACGCCAGAGCCACTTACCGGCGCCTGATCAGCGAGTCGCCAGTCCTCTGACCCGCACTGCTTGGTCCGATTCTTGAAGTTGCAAAGGCTCAGGCCGATGACCGACTAACGCGGCAGGCTTCCGAGCCAGCTTCCGGGGACTGCCGAGCCCAATAGTTCCAGATTCGCCAGCCGCTAGTCCCTGCCGAATCCTCATTCCCAGGTAAAGGGATCAGCAGCTAACCCAAACGTGGTCGCGGTTCAACGGTTTGGACAATCGCTTGCGCCTTGGGGAATCCTCACCCCGGAGCTGAACGATTTGGCCGCTTGGAACCACAGTCCGCATGCCTGTCGACACAGCCCACGAGGCGCAATTCGGAGTCTCCGGCGGACAGCTGACTGGTTCTGTCGGTCGGACAATTTCGAGGTCATTCCGCGCTTGAGGTTGCAACCGCTCTGAGTTCGCGCTACGTGAGTGGCCAACTCGGAATAATCCGCCATGCGGATTGGTGGCGCTTTTCCCGCGCTCGGAAAAGAGGTAGAGACGGTCGGCGCACTCCACCTCGAGGGCGACGGGGTCGGAGATGGCTTCGGCGACACTTGATGCCACAGCCATGCCGCTAGCTCGGGGCGATGGGCTCCCCGCAGCACCGCAATGAGACGGACACTGTCGCTGAGTCGACGATACAGCGGCCCCGGCCACAGAGTGAAGTAACGTCCGGAGCCTGCACCCAATCGCGGAAATGACCGAGCAGCTTCGCACCGAGTCTGGTTGCTCAGAGGCGTAGCCTGGCTGGTAGTGTATTGTTGGTGTATGGCACGCACTAACGTGGATGTTGACGACGAAGCCTGTGCAGCTGTCATGAGGCGTTACTGCTTGGCGACCAAGCGGGAAGCCGTCAATTTTGCCTTGCGATCGCTCGCATCGGAGCCATTCAGCCTTGAGGAAGCTCGCCGGATGCGCGGAGCCGGTTGGGACGGGGACCTCGACGAAATGCGCGGACGGGCGAATGATTCTCGTTGATACGTCCGCGTGGGTCGAGTATCTCCGTGATACCGGATCGCCGACGTGCATTCGAGTTGGAGAGCTTCTGAGCACTGACCTCGCAACTTGCGATGTCGTTCGTATGGAACTGCTGGCTGGAGCGAGAGACGAGCAGCACCGGCGCGATCTCCGAAGGCTCATCGGGCGCGCCGCGGTCGTTTCGATGCAACCCGGCGACTTCGACCAGGCCGCTGCGCTCTATCGCCAGTGCCGCAGTCGGGGCGAAACCGTTCGCGTTCTTATTGACTGTCTCATCGGCGCGCTAGCTATCCGGGCTGACCTGCCGGTTCTGCACTGCGACGCCGACTTCGATGCGCTTGCACGGCACACGCCCTTGCGCGTGGACACGGCATGACCGGTCAACGGGTGTCGTGCGGTGCCACCACGTGGTCGGAAGTGAGGATGGCGAAGAATGCCAGAACCAAATCCAAGACCGCGCCCGCTATTCCGTTTCCACCAGAGCGAGAGAGGCTACGAGTGGAAGGCTCCTGGATCAACAACGATGAGTGCTGATTGGTGTGGACACTCCGGAACCGCCTGGACCCTTCGCCTCGCGATACTGTGGCCCGAGGGCGCGAGGCCGCGTATACTGCCGGTCATCGATGCGATCGTCCTCCGGCAGGCCTCGCTACCGGTTTTCCGGTCACATCCTGTCTCCCGCTCGCAGGACTCTTGTCCGCAACGGTCGGGAACTGCCCGTGATCCCGCGCTGCTTCGACTTGCTCGTCCTGCTCATCGAACGGCGGAACGAGGTGGTCTCGAGGCATGACATCCTTGACGCGGTCTGGACCGACGTGGTGGTCACCGACGGTGCTCTGAGCCAGGCGATCCGGATTCTCCGACGCACGCTGGGCGATGATCCGCGCGAGCCGACCTTCATCCGTACGGTGTCGCGGCACGGTTACCGTTTTGTCTGTGAGGACGTCGTTGAGGAGCCGGACGAGGGACCGCTGGATGCAGTGCCGGCCGCTGCGATGGAGCCCGATCCAAGCTGCACCATCGACCAAGCTCTCAAAGTGTTGCTCCACGACGATTCCGACGACGCCGAGGGAGCTGACGACCGACGACGAGAGGCCGCCGAGACCCTGCACCGACTGGGCACAGCGGAGGCTCTCGACCGGCTGAACCGCAGGAGGGGGCACGCCGTGGCCCGCGCTTACTTGCGCGAGACTCGCTGGGACGTCCCTGGGGCAGGTCCGGTTCCGCTAATTGGACATCCAGGCTGGCTTGCGGCCGCGAGAATTCTGTTCTTTCTTCGCATCCGACGCGCGGCAGGAATTGCCGGTCGCCGATGGATGGCCGCGGCCGCCGGTGGGGCGGCTGCCGGGGGGATTGCCGGTCTTATCGGCGCCCTCGTCCTCCGCTTCGGGCCCGGTTCGACGGCGGGCAACGCTGTGCTCCCGATGCTGCCGCTTATCGGAATGGTGATCGGCGGTGTAGCGGCTGCGGGGGTCGGAGCCGGCCTGGCCGCCGCGGAAGCCGCGTTCCGAGCGTGGCGGCGGCTAGCGCTCGCCGTGGCCGGAGCGTCGACCGGTCTGGCGGTGGGCGGGACTGCCCACCTCCTCGGACGCCTCGTGCTCGAGGGTCTGTTCGGTCGGGATCTCTCGCCATTGACGGGTGCAGTCGAGGGTCTGGTCTTGGGCGGAGCGGTAGGGCTGGGGTACGGGCTGGCCACGCCGATCGCAGAGGGCGGTATGGCCACTCCGCACGGGCTCGCCCGGGTGCGCGTTGCTCTCCTTACGGGACTCGTCTGCGCTCTGGCCTCTGGGGTGCTGGGTTGGAGCGGTTACGCCTTGGGGGCGATGAGCCTCGATTTCATGGCGCAGAGTTTTCCCGGGTCGCAAGTCGGCCTGGCGCCCTTGGCCCGCCTCCTCGGCGAGCAGGAGCCGGGGGTCGTGACCCGGGTCACGATCAGTGTCTTCGAGGGTCTGATGTTTGGCTCCGGTCTGGCTGTCGGGCTGAGCAGGAGACCCCGCTGAGCCCGTTTCGGTGGCTGTCAGCGAAATATCACCGAACGCTCACATCTCGCTCATGTATCTGGGCGGCCATCTGCCGATACTGACGGCAAGCGAATCCGATTGCGGCCCTGCCGCCGACAAGGAGCGAGAACGATGGCATTGCGACTTCCCCCCCGGGCCTCCCCCCAATCCGGCTGGGCCGTCTCCCACGAGCGACTGGCACTCGGGACCGAAAAACCCCAGCAGTTCATTGACATCACCGAACGGGTGCTCCCCTGCACGCGCCTTTCCGGCATCAGCGATGGCACGGTGACGGTGCAGTCTTTGCACACCACGGCCGCGATCCTGGTGAACGAGAACGAGTCCCTCCTGCTCGACGATCTGGGGCGAATCCTCTCAGGCTGGGCGCCGGCCGACGCGCTGTCCTCCCACGACGATTTCGGGCGCCGCACTGCCAACATGACACCCGAGGAGCGGCCAAACGGCCATGCTCATGCATGTGCGATGGCCCTACAGAACTCGACCACGCTGGCGGTGATCAGCGACGAGGTCCAGCTCGGCCAATGGCAGCGGATCTTCTTGGTCGAGCTTGATGGGCCCCGCGAGCGAGACATCGTCGTCACCACGGCAGGACTCCTGCGAGCTTGGGCTCGGGAGGGGCTCGCGCAGCGCTCGGTGCTGCCGGAGCTTGTGGAGGAGCCAGCGTGAGGGTGAAGATGATCCTCCCGGCGCTGACGGAGGCGAAGAGCCCCTTCTTCCGTCCGATCAAGTACTCACTCTTCCCTCCGTTGGGACTGGCGACGCTAGCCGGCTACCTGCGCGATGACGATGAGGTCGTGCTGCAGGACGAGCACGTGGAAGAGCTCGACGTGGAAGACGAGCCGGACCTGGTCGTCATCCAGGTCTACATCACATCTGCCCGAAGGGCCTACGAGTTGGCCGACCGCTACCGCCGCAAAGGCGCTTGGGTTGCGCTCGGCGGCCTTCACGTGACTTCGCTCCCCGAAGAAGCCACACGTCATGCGGACAGCGTGTTCCTCGGCCCAGGCGAGGACACTTGGCCCGTCTTTCTCGACGACTTTCGCGCCGGCCGGCCCAAGGCGCTCTACCGTTCGACAGTGCGGACGCTGGACGGTCTTCCGCGCATCCGGCGCGACTTGATCAAGCACCCACTTTACCTGGTGCCAAACTCGATCGTCGTATCCCGCGGCTGCCCCCACGTATGCGACTTCTGCTACAAGGAGGCTTTCTTTGAGGGCGGTCACGGCTTCTACACCCAAAGGGTGGAGAACGCTCTGGCTGAGATCGAGCGGCTGCCGGGACGCCACCTCTACTTCCTCGACGACCATCTGTTCGGAAGCGCCCGCTTCGCCTCGGAGTTGTTCGATGGGATGCGAGGTATGGGACGGCTGTGGCAAGCGGCCGGGACCGTTCAGTCAGTGCTGCGACCGGGGTTGCTCGAACAGGCGGTGGCCGCCGGGCTGCGCAGTTTGTTCGTCGGCTTCGAGACGCTGAACCAGAAGAGCCTAAAGGCCCAACGCAAGTTCCAGAACCTTCGCCGTGACTACGGAACGGCGGTGCGACGCCTGCAGGACCTAGGCGTGATGGTCAATGGCAGCTTCGTCTTTGGCATGGACGAGGACGACCCGTCCGTTTTCGAGCGGACCGTCGAGTGGGCGATTGGGCAAGGCATCGAAACTGCGACCTTCCACATCCTCACGCCCTATCCAGGCACGGCGCTTCACCACGGCATCGAGGCCGAGGGCCGACTGCTCCACCGCGACTGGGATCTCTACGATACACGCCACGTCGTCTTCCGCCCGCGCGGAATGAGTGTCGAAGAGCTGGAGTCCGGCTACTGGCGGGCCTACCATGACTTCTACCGTTGGGGCTCGATCTTGCGCGGTGCATCGAGCAAGAACCACCCCATCGCCGCGTTGCGCCACTTCTCCTATGCCGCCGGGTGGAAGAAGCTCGAGCCGCTCTGGGACTGGGTCATCCGCTCCCGTCAAGTGCTGCGTATGCGCCCCGCTCTCGAGCAGATCCTACGCGGCTTCGGCCAACAGGCCGAGGAAGTCGCTGCTGGCGGCGACGCCGGCGGTAAGCCTGACCGTGCGAGCGTCCGGCGGGAGGCCACGTGAAATGGATCGACCGGCGAACACCGGACTGCACGTGGGCCTGATCATGGACGGCAACGGCCGCTGGGCTATGGCACGTGGGCTCCCGCGCTCGGAGGGGCATTGTCGTGGGGCAGATGCCGTGCGACGGGCGGTAGAAGCGGCACCCAGTCTCGGTATAACGACGCTGACGCTTTACGCCTTTTCCGCCGATAACTGGCGACGGCCGGCTGCCGAGGTGTCAATGCTGATGCGGTTGCTGAAGTCCTATCTCGTCCAAGAGCGGATGAATTGTCGCCGGCAGGGCGTCCGACTCGCATTGATCGGTCGGCGAGACCGTTTGTCACCCGGACTGATTCGTGCGATCGAGGAGACGGAGCGCGCGACACGGGACGGGACGCGGCTCTACTTGCGGTTGGCCGTAGACTACTCAGCACGCTCGGCGATCCTCGCCGCGGCCGGTACCCTGCGATCGGACAAACGCTGCGACGAAGACGGCTTTCTGCGGCTGGTCAACCGTGCATGCCACTCCGATCCGGAAACACCGTCGGTCGATTTGGTTATCCGGACGAGCGGCGAGCAACGCCTGAGTGATTTCCTGTTGTTCGAGTCGGCCTACGCGGAGCTGTTGTTCATCGACAAGTTGTGGCCCGACTTCGATGCCGAGGATCTGCGGCGGGGAATCGAGGTGTTTCATCGCCGCGAGCGTCGTTATGGGAGCTTGGCCCTCGACAAGGTTGATCCGAGTAACGCATTGACCTCTCCTAGATACCGGCCTATGGAGCGCCCATTTGCCGGACGGCCCCGTAGTGTGCGGTAGCACTGGGGAAGGCCGCACGCTGACCACACACGAAACCCTGAGAATCACAGCGTCCACCGCGGAAGAAGTGCAGGACAGAGTCCGGTCATCACTGGAATCATTTGTGACAGCGCACAGGCAGCGATCGAACGAGGGGGAGGGGTGGCGGGTCTCGGTATGGCGGCGTTGTAGGTGATCCCGGTGCTCCATCTGTTTCGTCCTAATGACGATGCGATGGTGCGATACTTCGATCGGATTGCTCAAGCAACGAGCCTGCCGGCAATCATCGACAACGCCGCGCCGTGGGCCTATCTCTTCCAAGTTTCTAACTCGCAATTTGCGTAGGGCCGACGGTGTGATCGGAGTCAAGCAGAGCGTTAGCGATATCTGAGCCTTGGCAGACCTGCTCGTGTGCTTGCTGATTCCCAGCTGTCGCGACAGAAGGGCATACGGATTCTGGCGGGGGTGGATGCTCATCTCTTCCCGTCCTTCAGGCTTGGCGCCCACTGTGCTGCGGCCGCCATCCTGACTGCGGTTCCGGAGTGTTGCGTCGAACTATTGCATTCCGGTCAGGAGGAAGGTCACCGGCGAGCAAAACGTTTGCACGACAACCTGTTAGGCGCTCTGGAACGCAATCGATCACCCGAGTATTCCGGCGACCGTGAACACCGTGCTCAGGCTTCAAGGACGTAACGGTGGCTTCTCGAGAGAACCAACGCCACAGAGTTCACCGGAACAAGAGCAGAACATTCTCCAAGCTTTGGCATGGGTTGCAGGCCAGCGATTGTATGGGTAGGGAAGTGCAATGGGAACGTCGCAACTGGGCGGGATGGGGTCCAGTCCTGCGCCGTTTCCGGTGCTGGTTGTCCTGAATCAGTATTCCGGAAGCGGTGCAGGCGGGCCTGTACCGTTCGAAGATGACGCTCGAACCTGAAGCCGATGCTACGCAGGACCGACAGATTCTTGTCTTTGGACAGCCTGGGCTGGGACGCGTATCACGGGAGTCTGCTGGACGCAGACCGATTCAATGCGTCCCCCTTGCGAGCGATCTCCAAGACGAAGGTGCCTCGTTCGCGATGGCAAGACCGTGAAGTCAGGATTGGAACAGAAGGGCAACGGGGAGTCCTGGTAATCCCGTGGATTCTGGGAGCACGAGGCATCGTTTCCGGAGTCTGCTCCGTGGCCAAGAGCGCTTAAGCCTTCCGTGATTTGGGATCACGATCTGATTGATTGAAACTCCTTCTTCCTGAAATAGATAGCAGGTTCTGCGGAAGCTAGTCACAAGAAGAGATCACGAGGGTTGGGCACATCACAGTACATGTTGTCTCTCAGCGTCAGTGCGTCGGCGGCAGCGCGAGCCTTCGAGTGGGTAGGTGCCAATAACCCGGCTGGCGCCGGTGCCACTCTTGGACTCGAGGTGCTTGCGATGGTGACTCTCTGCTCGCCGCGCTTGCAGAGGTTGTCTTTTTCGCTTTGGGTCTTGGTCTTTACTGCCTGTGCCATGTCGTAGGCAAGCCCGAGCCCACCGGCTAGGCTGAAAGGACGCGCCGTACGCCGCCAAGGCGGTGCCTTGGAATGAGATTAATGAAAAATTAACAATTGCTCAACTAGTTCTTAATCGTTTGCCGGATACCGTGAGTCTGACGCAAGTGCCTGCCGGAATCGCAGTGACCGAGGATGATTGGGCTTCTTAGGCTTTCCTCTGCTACACGTTCAGGCACCAAGGTTTCGAGTCGTCGGGCATGTATGACGGGGTGAGTTCCTCCGAGTTCCGCATCCGGCAGCAGTCTAAGGCAACTGTCCTGACTGGGATGTTGACCCAGAGCGATGGATCTTCGTCCTGCGAGGTGCCGATTGAGGATTCCAGTCCTTGCGGTCCTCGCGTGTTCCCTCCGACGGGCCGGTCCGAAAAAGCCGACAGGCTGCGACGGCCGGAGAACGCCGCGAAGTGCGCTGAGACGGAATTCCTGCTGCTGCAACGAATGACGAGGCGGCCGAGACACGTTCTGAGCCGAGCAACTCTGCCCGATCCGGCTTGGTGCGTCACGTCCAACGTCAGTGACTGTACCGAGGACTTGGACGTCCCGCACCTGCACCGGAAGCTGGAGTGCCCGTCCAAGACGCAGTACGGCCAAATCCATTCGAGCTTCGGAACCACTGTGAAGGACAGGAATGTGACTTCACTATATCCACATGAGAGTCCAAGTGAGGCGTAGTTGATTTCATCGAGCTTCAGGTCTGGTGGGCTTTCTGGCCTGTTGCCTGCCGACGTCTTGTGCTTGCTCAGTGCCAGAACCACGTCGCTCCCGTCCGAGAGGTTGAGCACCATGCGAAATCTGCGAACCGGAATTGCCGTCATCGCCTTGCTGGGCGGTGTCCTCTTGGCGCCGTCGACCTTGCCAGCCAAGGAGAACAGCGGAACAGTCCGAGGATTCGTGTACGACTCTGCGACGGGCACCCCACTGCCACAAGTTCAGGTCGAAATCACCGGTGAGGTGACGGTCGCGGCGACCACCACGATCGAGGGTAGATTCACGATCGAGGGTTTGCCAGTCGGGTCTTACACCGTCAGCTATGCCTCGGCCAGCCACCACGCAGTAAGCGTCGAGGAGTTGCAAGTCATTGCTGGAGCGACTGCGGATGCCAGCACGGGTATGCTAATGCGGGTCAAATCGACGGAATTGGTCCCCGTAAGCGCTCTCGATCCGCGCTTCCGCCGGAGCGCACTCAATTCGAAGGGGCCCGAATCTCGGGCTAGCGCGGATTCGGCTCAAGGAGTCGGGGCAAGCATTGACGTTCAGTCGTCGAATCCGCGGGCGACCGATGACAGAGGGATACAAAACAGGACGGGATCGGCCCTCAGGTCGCGGGGTAGCGCTCGTATCAACCGCAATGGATTGCGGTTTGAGTCTCGCGGCGGTGCCCTCACATCTGAAATGCATCTCCGTTCGCAGATCCGGTTTTCCTCGCCGATTGCCAGCATCCCGCGGCAGCCATAACATTTTCTCCGGGCAAACGAGAATGACCTACGATTTCGAAGGGCCCGTTTCAAGACTTCCGGTCAGATCTTCCGGCCTTGGATTCGCTACAGCACGGAATACGATCTCGTCGGTACGCGAATGCTTGACCTGCGAGTCACTGTGCAGAAATGGGAATGGCTCCAATTTCGAGTCGGACAGTGGAAGACGGAGTTCGGCCGAGAACGAGTGAGTTCCTCCGGGCGTCAGGAGTTCGTCGAGCGGTCCATCGTAAATCGGCAATTCACGGCTGACCGCCAAAAAGGGTTTATGGTACTGGGCCGAGTGAAGAACGGTACGCGCGCAGATTCGCGGTACTACGCAGGCGTCTTTACTGGAAACGGACGGGGATTCCGCTCAAGTGGCGCCGGAAGCTTGGACAATCGAGACGGAGCTCCAATGTGGGCCGCGCGCTACCAATGGAATTTCCTGAAGGACGATCCGGGTTTCTCCCAATCTGATCTCGAATACCACAAAGCACCCGTGGCTGCAATTGCCATTGCTGGGTTGAGCAACCGCAGCCGCTTTACCCGGTTCTCTGGCAGCGGGGGCGGCAGCCTAGACGGATTCGACGTGGGCCTTCCGGGGCAGTTTGCGGTGAGGCAGATCGCCGAGGACTTTGTCCTGAAGTACCGCGGCCTATTCCTGCAGCACGAGTTCCACTGGAAGAAGATCCGCGACCGGATCTACCACCGCATCACCAGCATGAGCGGAGCTACATTCCAGGGCGGATACTTCCCACATCGCGTGGCACATTGGGTGCCTGAGCAATTGGAGCTAGGCCTGCGCTATGCCACTGTCGACCAGGATCATGGCCGACAGTACGACAGGATCACCGAGTCGGCATTCGTGGTGAACTGGTTCATGGAAGGACACAGCAATAAACTGACGTTTGATGTCGGGCGCTTTGGCTTGGTCCAGGCAAACGGAACCGGCAGGTCAGTAGTTCAGGTTCGAATGCAGTGGGACGTGACATTCTAGTTCTGTTTTCTTTGAGGTACGCAGGTCAATTCACCTGAAACCGGTGGCATTATGCCAGGTTGAGAGGTTCTGGCAGCCCACGCCCGGGCAGACAATTGGTGTGTCTGCCCCGACATTGCTACGAGCCGAGCAGTCGATCGTACACGGTCAACGCTTCCTCGGAAGGTCTTCAAGACATCAGGGGCCGACGGAGTGCCGTCCTGAACCCGGAAACCCAACCCGGTGATGGAAGCCATGTTTGCACCAGCGGGGAAGCGTGCATCGTGGTGCCCGGCCCCGCTCCGCTGGCCACGGAGGCCCGTCCCGGAGTACACCGCCCGAGGCTTTTCCCTCGTCCGGAGCCGCCAAGGCTGCGAGTCTCGTCTCGGTCGGAATTCCTCTTGCCACCAGCGTCCCGTCTGCCAAGGCTTCATCACGTGTAACTGTCCATCCCCCATGGAGTTGGAAGAGAGTTTTGGGGATGGCGATTTGAACTGACCGAGAATTAACCGGGGCTCTCCCACCGGCCAGCTAGCGAGCGAAATGCGGCCAGCGCTCTTTCGCGCCCTTCCTTATGTCCGATGATGGGTTGGCAGCCTCCCGAGCCGGGTTCATAGCTCGCCGCTGAGGGCTGCCACCTGCGAAGGTAGTTGCCCGTTCGATCGAATCTTGTGCCTTGCGTGATCGGATTGAAGATGCGGAAGTACGGTGCGGCGTCCGCTCCGCAGCCAGCGACCCACTGCCAGTTCGCGATGTTCTGAGCTGGGTCGGCGTCGACGAGGGTGTCCCAGAACCACGCCTCCCCGGATTGCCAAGGCAGCAGCAGATGCTTACACAGAAACGAGGCCACGCCCATGCGAACCCGGTTGTGGATCCAGCCCGTGACCCAGAGCTGCCGCATTCCCGCGTCGATCCAAGGGTAGCCGGTCCTTCCCCGCTGCCAGGCACGAAGCGACGACGGATCGTCTGACAAGGGAAACCGCTTGAACTTTTCCTGGAACGGCCGGTGGCCGAGATCCGGGAAGTGGTAGAGCAGATTCGCCGAGAAGTCTCTCCACACTAGTTGGCGGAGAAAGGAATCGATGCCTTGGTCCGAGCCCGGGCTGGTGCCCTGGAACTGGCGGGCCGAGTGCCACGCCTGGCGGGGGGACAATTCGCCGAACGCGAAGTACGGTGACAGCGCCGATGTCGCGTCAAGGTCGGGTCGGTCGCGGTCCCGACTGTACCCGGAGACCCTCCCCTCCAAGAACGTGGACAGTCTCGCCTCAGCCGTGCCGGGTTCAGAAGGCCAGGTGTCGCGCAGACCCTCGGCCCAGTCCGGTTTCGTCGGAAGCAAGTCCCAGTCGGCGAGCGCCTCGGACTTCGTTGAAACACTTGGTGGCAACTGGGGTTGCGGGGGTTGAAGTGGTCCTGGCGGCTCGCCCATCGCCAGCGAAGCTCGATAAAACGGCGTGAAGACCTTGATCCAGTTGCCTTGCTTTGTCGTGAGATCCCACGGTTCGCGCAAATAGGCCCCGGGAAAGTCGCCGACGGTTGTTCCGCTCGCCCGCAATGCGGCCTTGAGGGCTCTGTCGGCCGCGATCCCCCACGGTGTGTAGCGACGGTTCCAATAGACGGCGTCGGCCTGCTCTTCTACGGCGGTGTCCAATACCGTGGTGTTCTGATCGCCGCGCCTCAGTATCAGGGGCACGCCCAAGTCTCTTAGCTGTGCTCCGATCCGAGCGAGCGCGTGGTGTAGCCACCAGCGCGCCGCGCCGCCGAGCGGGCGGCCGTCGGCGGCACTGTCGAGGACATACAGCGCGACTGCCGGACCCGTGGCGATGGCGGCGCGTAAGGCGGCGTTGTCTGCGATACGCAGATCGCGGCGGAAGAGGACTATCGCTGGTGCGGGCATCCGCGTTCTACCCGACAGGGCAAGCCGGCTATTCTCCCATTTCCCGATCCTGGGTTGTTGTAGGGTCGTAGTGCTAACAGGAGCTGGAAACGGATGCTCTCGCGCGGAGCGGCACGATCCGTCAACTGAAGTTCGCTAGCTGCCGGACCTCGGCCATGGTCTGCGGGAGCGTCACGCTCGGGTGGTACTCGAGCCCCGAATAGCCATCGAACTTTCCGGCCTCTTGCAATTCGTAGATCGCCCGAAATACGTTGCGGTAATTGATCTCGCCGGTACCGGGCTGCATGCGGCCGGGATGGTCGCCGATCTGGAAATGGCCGATCCAGTCGATATTGTTCTGGATCTGGAGGATCAGGTCGCCGTCAGTGACTTGGACATGGTAGATGTCGAACAGCAGCCTGACGTTGGCCGAGTCGACCCGGCGCAGCATCTCGAAGCCTTCCCGTGCCCCCGCCAGGAAGTATCCGGGACGCGTCACGAGAGTATTGATCGGCTCGACGACTATCGTCATTCCGGCTCTTTCCAGAATCGGAACAGCCTCCCGCAATCCGGCGACGCAGCTGTCCATCTGCTCGGCCCTCGACACGCCTTCACGCTCGAATCCGGTCAGGACGACCAGTCTCCGACAATCGAGCTCTGGCGCGATTGCCGAGGCACTTGCGACCTCCTGAAGGAACCCGTCTCGTTCCGATGGATCCGTCAGGCTGCATCCTGGAGCCCGCACCCCCTTGCCCGCCGTGATGCAGACGGCTTCGAGGCCGTGCTTGCGCATGGCCATGGAGTAGGCGGACCGCTCCTCCTCATTGCGCCAGTCAAACATTTCGAAACCCTCGTAGCCTTGACTCTTGGCGAGGGCCAGGGCCTCGTCCGGCGTGTACTTGACATCGGGGTCAGGCCGCGGATCCTTGCCGTCTACCGTGTCCACCGGCAATCCGCGTTCATTCCCGCGGAACATGTCGCAGGTGACCGATAGCTTCAGGCCCTTCATAGGGGCCTCCTCCGGCTGCTCGCAACCAACCGCTAGCGGCAATGCGCCAGATAGCGCTGCGACGAACTCTCTACGATTCATGATGGTTCCGAATCTTGGGGCCGGGCTGGCGGTGATGCCGTTAGCCGTTCATCATTGCCTCCCACGTCACCTCCCCGCGAGCGTCCATCGCCATTCTGCCCAGGATCGCCGTCAATGTGCTTTCGGCTCCGCGCACTCCGGTATTCTCCGGCTTGCCCTCGGCGATTCTCTGAACGAACGATTCCATGGAGTCAAGAGTATTGCTGCGCTTCGATGCCTCCACGGTTTCGTCGCCGCGCGCGCGGAAGTGCCGCCAGCGGAGTTCCGACGTCTCGATCATCCCCTTGGTCCCGAAGAACTGCTCGTGGACTTCTCGGTAGCCGCTGGAACCGAGAGTGGATCCGGCCAGCGAGGCCAGCACTCCGTTTTCGTATTCGTAGACGACATTGTTGTTATCCCGCATGTCGCCGGCCCGATCTGCGGTCTCTGAGCCACGGCCTACTGCGCTGACGGGGTGACCTTCGAGGAACCAGTTCAAGATATCGATGCAGTGGACGTTGTTCTCGACGATGAGGTCGCCCGCCAGGTCTTGCCAGCTGTGCCACCGGCGGATCTTCTCGATCTCGGTTGACGGAGGAATTCGGTCGGCAGATGTCCGCGGGCTCGGACCCGCCTTGAGGAAGTGGGCGTGGGCCATCCGGATGTCGCCGATCGCGCCCGCACCGTGAGCCTCCTTGGCTTTGTTGTATGTGGCGGCGTAGCGGCGCTGGAAGCCCATCGTGATATTGAGATTGCGGTCCGCCGAATCGGACGCGCGCATGATCCGCTTGCAGTCTTCGACGCTGACGGCGGCGGGTTTTTCGATGTAGATGTGCTTGCCTGCCTTGACCGCTGCTTCGAAGTGCTCCGCGTGTAGGAATGGAGGAGTTGCGATGATCACGGCGTCGACGTCCGTGGCGAGCAGCTCGTTCATGTCGCGGTACTCCTTCGGAGACTGCAAGCCGATCCGTTCCTTCGCCTTGGCAATCTGCTCATCGAAGAGATCGCACATGGCGACCAGCTTGGCATCGGTGGCTTCCAGCAGGGCGATAGTGAGCGAACCGCCTCGCCCCCCACATCCGATCAAGCCCACGGTCGGGGCCGAATTGGCGGCTGTGCCGCGAATCGCGGTTGCGGGCAGCACCATGGCCGCCGCCTGTAGCACCGCTCGACGTGACGAGGTTCTTTGTTCCGGCATGATTGGTCTCTCGGCCTTCCTTGAACGCTACGACATGACGCCTGATGCTCTCAGGAGCGTCTCGTGAACCAAGAGTTCGTGATCGTAGCCGTACTTGAGGGGGGTATTGGTCTGGAACGCTCGCGCGAACTCGACGAAGTCAGCGGTGTAGCGCGGCTGCGGGCCGAGTTCCACTGTCTGCCACCCCTGCTTGTAAGGCCCGCGCTCCTCGCGCATCGCAACTTTCATCACCGAATTCCCGCCGAGCGGCTGGATCATGAAAGTGCCGTCCGTGCCAATGACCTCGAACGACCTGTGGTCGCCGGATCCGTACATGCGGGCCGTCGTTGATACGAGCGCGAGTCCACCTTCGTATTCCATCACTGCAAGTGTGTTGTCCTTGAGATCGTCGTCGACGCCGGTGTCGTGGCGCAGCCAGGTGTGAACCTTGTCGGGCCGTCCGGTGAATTCGAGCACGCGGTCGATCACATGCCCGGCGAGTTCGAACATTGCTCCGCCCGGATACCGGGCTTCGAGGTCCCGCTGAGGCTGGTCGCGATCGGAGTTGATGGTCGCGCGAACCAAGTGGACGTTGCCGAGCCAGCCTTCGTTAGCCGCGTGGACGGCCGCGTCGATACCTGCCTGTCCGCGAAGGACCCACCCCTTCTGGAGAAGCAGCTTCTTCGAGCGGGCTTCTTCGACCAGTTCCTTGAATGGCTCGTAAGTGTCTCCCGCCGGTTTCTCCAAGTGCAGGTGCTTGCCTGCGGCGATCACCCTTTGCCCCCAAGGAATGGCTTCCCACGGCTTGCATTCCACAACCACGAGATCGATTGACTCGTCGCCGAGCAACTCGTCTTCCGACACCCACGTTTGGCCCTCGAACAGCGGATCCGCCGCCTGCTTCTCTTGGACGGCCGGATCGTGTTCACAGATGGATACCACCTCGTAATCGGGCGAGTCGATCATGGCCTGGAGCTTGCCGCGGACATGGCCGTGTTGCGTGCCGAGCACTGCAGCCCGGATCTTGGCCCCGGCTCCTTGCGCGCACGACGCGGCTGCCATAGCCGCACCAGACGCGATTAGAAATCCCCTTCGATCGATTGACATTGTGTTGCCTCCGAATTTGTTTGGTTTACCGGCACTGGACCCGGCTTTCGGATGGAAACCCCGGTGACTCCGTCCGGTGTCAACCGATGGTTCCGAATCCGGAAACTGGACCAATTTGTCTATATCTTACGGATCACGCCGATGATTGATCATCGACGTGACTCCTTTTGTTCCGTGGCTAGTGTCGCACTTGCGGATAGCAGATAGCGACCGGGCGTTGACAAATATGCCTTCTGCCGGCCGAATTCCAGTCGCAGACGAACATGACGAGCAAGCGGGCCGGTGGCTGCCGATCACCCAGACTACAACAGGAGGGCCTTGGGTGCAATCGGCCAGCCAGGGCACGAACAGACCTTCGTCTCGCCAGCTTGTCGCTCTTGGCGTTGACGGTGCCAGCAGTATCCGCGTATCCGCGCAAACCGAGCCCTCGGGACCGTCCGCCGCGGTAAAGAGCTGTCGCGACCTGATCCTGAACAATCGTGTGACGCTAATCTACGCGGACGGGCGGACCGCAGGGGCGCCGGCTCCCGCTCACTGCTACGTGAAGGGGATCATTGGCGGATCCATCACATTCCATGTGCAGTTGCCTTATCCGCCGGACTGGAACGGGCACCTCGTGCATCGCGGCGATGGCGGAGCGGACGGGGACCTTGATTTCAGCGACAGCCTGGAAGGACGGGGATACACCGTGGTCAACAGCAACACCGGCCATGATGTAGGTGCCACGGGAGACCAATGGGCCTTCCGGGACAGCCGTGCCGAGGAAGATTTTGCCTATCGGGCTGTCCATTTCGCCACGAACGCCGCCAAAACGGGGGTCCAGGCGTACTACAGAAAGCCGCAGGACCACGCTTTCCACATTGGATGTTCCAGCGGCGGCCGCCAGGGTCTGCTCGCCGCGCAACTCTTTCCGTACGACTTCGACGGGATCATCGCCGGTGCTCCCGGACATCGCCGAATCGCGCGGAGGGTGTATCGGCTGAGCACCTAGAAGAGGCTGTTTGCGAACGACTTTGCCACCAATCTGGCATTCGATGCGGACCGAGACGGAAAGCAGGAGAGCCTGGGGAAGGTTGACCTGCTTGCCTCCGCAGTGCTTGCTCGATGCGATGCCGCGGACGGTATCAAGGACGGCATCATCGAGCCCCCGTTCTGCAAGTTCGATCCTCGTACCGACCTGCCCGTGTGCTCGTCGCGGTCTGATCGCGAAGACTGCTTGACCTTGCGACAGATCGAGTCGGTCGAGCAGATCTACGACGGCGTGCGGAACAGCTCCGGAGATCTGCTATATCCGGGCGTTCCCGTGGGGACCGAACGCCAGTGGCTACGCCTCTTGATCCGCACGCCGGCAATGGCTTCGTTTCCAACGCGCTGCGCACCGGCTCCGCACTGGCCCATACCTTCTATCGGAACGATCCCGGGCTGCCGCTCCCCGGTTCCTCTCTGTCCAACAGAAAAAGTGGGCCTGGTGCGAGTTTGAAACTGACCAATTCGGCTCGGATGCGATGTCCGATGCCGTCAATCTTGCGAGCGCAACGGATGCGAACATCGAACGCTTCCTTCTCCGCAATGGAGGGAAGCTCCTGCTCTATCACGGCTGGGCCGACGGTGTCATTCCACCCCAACCCACTTTGATTATCACGACGAGGTCGTGGCGGATTTATTCGGTGGCGACGCAGGCGAAGCGGGACAGCACACGCACCTGTTCAAGGCACCGGGCATGGCGCATTACCGAGGCGGGGTCGGACCGAACGAAGCTGACTACTTAGCTGTCCTCGACACCTGGGTGATCTCAGACACTGCACCTGAATTTGTCTTGGCGCGGCACAGGACCGATGGACGAGTGAACAACGAACGTCCCCTGTGCCCGTATCCCAAGCGCGCGGTCTATACGGGGCCTCCGGACCAGGTCAACGATCCCCGCCATTGGATCGCCGCGAATTTCAGCTGCCGCTAGCGAGTTCTGGCCGTTGTTCCGCAGGATGCCGGACGTACGCGATTTCCTGTCCGTTGACCGGTGGGGTAGCGCAGCTGATATTGCTGCCAAGGCCCTTCGTCGGCAAGCCCGTAGCAGGGTGCTCCCAACAAGGGACGAGAGGTGGTGTGAGGTGAACAGGTCGTCTATCCCCTTCGGGACGCTCTCGGATACCATGAGGCATGCCTAGCCCCAGAGCGAAAATGCTGATCCTTGCTGCCAGTCTGCTCATTGTCCTTAGCGGATGCCAACCCGCTGGAGTGCAGGACCTTGGATCGGGGATACCTGAAGCTGTCGGGGTTTCGTCGGAGCGTCTTGAGCGCCTCGACGTGGCGATGCAGGGGTACATTGACGACGAGCGCTTGTCGGGCGCGGTTGTGTTCGTTGCTCGGAAGGGCCAGGTGGTTTATCACAAGGCGTTCGGAGAGCGCGACAGGGAGTCAGACTCAGCGATGCAGAACGATTCCATTTTCCGCATTGCCTCTCAGTCCAAGGCGGTGGTAAGCGCTGGGATTATGGCACTGCAGGAGCAAGGCAAGCTTCTGATTACTGACCCGCTGGCAAAATACTTTCCCGAGTTCACGGAGACTAGTGTCGCGGTCAGAAATGACGAGGGTGGATACGAGGTCGTGCCGGGGCGCCGCCCGATTGTTCTTCGGGACCTGCTCACCCATACAGCGGGTATCAGCTACGGCCAAGGCCCGGCGAAAGACCGGTGGGCGGATGCTGGGATTCAAGGCTGGTATTTCGCCGACCGTAGCGAGCCTGTAGGAGACACTGTGGCCAAGATGGGGGCGCTCCCGTTCGACGCTCAGCCTGGGGAGCGCTGGGTCTACGGCTACAATACCGACATCCTGGGCGCGGTGGCGGAACGGGTCAGCGGTCGGCCCTTGGACGAGTTTCTCCGAGATACGATTCTTGATCCCTTGGGTATGAATGACACTCACTTCTACTTACCGGAGAGCAAGGTTGATCGGCTGGCGACGGTCTACTCTACATCAGAAAGCGGTCTCGAGCGAGCCCCGGACCCGGGGCACATGGTCGGACAGGGACAGTACGTCAAGGGCCCTCGTGTCAGCTTCTCTGGCGGGGCTGGACTCGTCTCGACTGCCAGTGACTATGCGAGATTCCTGCAGATGATGCTCAATGGTGGGACCTTGAACGGCCGACGCATTCTAAGCCGGAAAACTGTTGAGCTGATGACCGTGGATCACCTTCATGGAATTGAGTTCAGGCCGGGCCAAGGCTTCGGGCTGGGCTTCTACGTGATCGAAGAGGTTGGAGCTCGCGGTGTTCCTGGCACGGCCGGGGAGTTCGGATGGGGAGGCGCCTACCACTCGACATACTGGGTCGATCCCGCGGAGGAGCTTGTCGTCGTGTACCTAACTCAGCTGATACCGGCCGGCCGTATCGACGACCATTCGAAGCTTAGGACGCTTGTCTATCAGGCGCTCTCGGACTAGCGCTGCCGACTGCGCCGTACACGCGAGTTCGGCGTCTGCGCAGATTGCCCCTTACTCGTCAGGTTCCCGCGGGCGATCGGGAACTGCCAGTCTCCTGTTCTTGAGGTTCGCGATAGTCCCTTGGATGAATTGCGAACAAGGCCTCGTTGCCGCCATGTCGTCCGTTATGAATTGGATGCGGGCCGTGCAGGCGGGACCTCAGCTACGGCCCGAGGCGAGTTGATACAGCTTGGCGGTGCATTCTTCCAGGGCCTCTTTGAGCAGCGGGTACGGCTCGCCGTAGCCATCGAGCAAGCCGGAGTGCTGGCGGTCTTGTTTCCGGGGGACCCGGTTCGAGGCATCAATCAACCCGCAATAGTGCCAGCCGACGAACTCCGGGCGCGAGAATGCGCTACGGAAGAACTCGACTGTCCAGCCGGCCCGCTGCTCAAGACTGTCGGCTACCGGTCCAAACGGTCTTGGCATGCTGTCGGTAATCATCGTGTATGCAGAGTCGCCATTGACTACTGGCTTGTCGACTAGCCCTGACCAGCGGTCAAGGCCGGGCCTCTGGACTTCGTATCGAGCGTACATCTGATAGAACACGATGTCGGTGAACTGGCTTGTGACCGGTAACACAGTATCCAGCGTGTCGGTGTTGGCATTGATCTTGTCACCGAAGAACAGGTGGTTGGGATCGTGGCGACGAATCGCGTCTCGCGCCGTTTGGTAATACTTGGCGACAACACGCTTGAGGAACTCGACGTTGTCACGGGTCTCGGTGCCGTTCGAGAGGTCCGTTCCCGGTCGCCAGTTCGCCGCGGCTCCGAGCGTGTCGAAGGAGTTGAAGCGCGTGCCGTACGTCGCGTTGAACTCTCGAATATTCCCGCGATAGAGATCTCTCACCGTCTCGACGTAAGCCATCTTCCCCGGGGCCTTCCCGTCCAAATTCCGCAACCGGCGTGGCCAGCCGATCCGGGATTTGCGCCGGGCCCCTCCGATGACGTCGGGGCGCTCTCGGCAATCCTCCTCGGTCAACAGTGGACAGTCTGTCATGGCGTAGCCGAGTAGGAACGGATCGTCCCGGGCGGGGGCGGCGAATTGGGCAGCCATCCGATCACAGCTGCGTGCGAATTCGTCTGCAAAGACGTCTACGAAGTTCTCGTCGGGTATCTCGGTCTTCCAATGCGGAATGTCCACGAAGCGGATTGGCTGCATATACGGCATCGACGGTTGCGGGGTGTTCACGATCCCCAGGGAAGTGTGAACGCCCACGGTGTTGAAGCCAAACTCGCGGCATGTCTGCAGGAACCAGGTCTTCAGCGCCTCTCGGAATCCGGGGCCGGACAGGCTCTCAAGGTCTAGGCGGGCCTTCCAGGCGTCGCGATTGTAGTCCTGGTTCCACAAGTCTGGGTGCAAGTGATTGATCCCGAAGCTCAGGAAGGCATTCCCCTCGGGACTCACCAGCCACCATCGGTCTTCCTTTTCGACGCGGAAGAATCCGGTGGCTTGAAACCTCTTGCCACTCCAACCACCGAATCTATCCAACTCTCCGCTACCTGAAATGCGACGGACGAACGGATGGCAGACCGCGGCCATCGTCGCGCCTCGGATCATCTCGCGTCGATTCATGCTCATCCCCACTGTCAATGCCAGCCTCTTGTTGCAGTTCTAGGCGGGATGGCGCAAGGCAAAGTAACCAGAGGCCTAGGTTTGGATCATTGTCTCCAAGCCGGCGTTGTCCATATCGGGGTTAGCCGCGAAGGGGGCCTCGTCGGGTAGTGCCCACTCACGGTTACGCCGGTGGATTCCTTGCGACTCCGGAACCGTGACGAGGACCGCATCCGTTCTGGCCAATGGAGTCCAAGACTCCAGTGCAGCTCACAGACCCAGGTCCGGCATCGACATCGAACCATGGCATGATCGCTCGATCAATGCTGAGGCACTCCAGGGAAACCGGGCACTGTACGGCACGGCCACAAAGATGGTCATGTTGATGACCTAGAATAGGATCATGATCAAGGTAAACGTTGCCGAGGCAAAGGTGCGACTGTCATCGTGCTTGGATCGAGCGCAGCAGGGGGAGACGGTCATCATCTGTCGCCGCAACGTGCCGATCGCCGAACTTCGGCCGATTCCTCAGTCGCCAGACAAGCAGCGCCCGACCGGAATTGATCGCGGAATGAAGGTCCCTGACAGCTTCTTCGAGCCGCTGCCAGACGATGTGATCGAGGCCTTTGAAGGAACGTCTGAGACAGAATGACACTATTGGTCGACACCTGCACGTTCCTCTGGCTGGCGGCCGACGATCCGAAGCTGTCGGCAACAGCGCGGTCCAGCTGTGTCAGCCCGGAAAACCAGGTCTATCTCAGCGCGCTGTCGGCGTGGGAGATCGCGGTCAAGTATCGCCTAGGGCGGCTCCCGTTGCCGGTACCGCCCCACGTGTACGTGGAAAGCCGCCGGGAGTGGCTTGGGCTTGCGCCGCTTGCCCTCGAAGAGAATTGTGCGGTTCACGATGCTCGCCTCCCTCCACTTCACAGGGATCCGTTCGACCGTGGCCTCGTCGCACAGGCAATCTTGCACGGCATGACAATCGTCACGCCTGATCCGGCGATTCATGCCTACCCGGCACCGACTCTCTGGTAGCCCCGAATTGCGGGTCCGGAGCTCGGCACCGGCGATCCATTTCAACGATTCTCACCACGGGAGACTGACTTGAGTTCGCTGCAAGACAGGGCCCCCGACTCTCGCCGACCCTCGTTTCGTCGCGGGTAGCGCTGACGCGACTACCGATAGTGCCCGCATCCACTCGGAGATAATTCCGAGTCCCGGATTATTCCGAGCTCGGAATAACGGAGACTGGTACTCGCGCCACCTTCCGCCGGTGACGAGCACCGTCCGGCGGGATCACAATAGCTTTGTCGAATCCAGCAAGATCGTGACAGGACCTTCGTTTACGAGCGACACTTGCATGTTCGCCCTGAATACCCCAGTGGCGACGTTCACGTCTACTGCCGCCAGCATCTGGACATACTTCTCGTAGAGCACCTCGGCCAGTTCGGGGCCGGCTGCACTGTCGAAGCTGGGGCGAAGTCCGCGCCGGACGTCTCCGTATAGAGTAAATTGCGATACCACAAGGACAGCTCCGCCAACGTCCCGGACGGACTGGGTCATCCGACCGTCCAAGCCTTCGAAGATTCGCAGCCCTGCCGTCTTGCTCGCGAGGTAGGCTGCGTCCTTGTCGGTATCCTCGTGCCCGACGCCCAGAAAGACCAAGAGGCCCTTCCCGATCCGTCCCGTGCAACGCCCGTCGACGCTTACTTGTGCTGAGTTCACGCGTTGGATGACGGCACGCAAGGATCGACTATTGTACCGATCGGTCAATCCGAGCGTGTCTGATTGGGACTTCCTCCCACTACGCAATCCCATTCCCGCCTCCGAGTGCCGAGTCGCCCATCAACATGCCGGGAGGCACACTGCGAAAGCAGTTCGGAATTCTGGCCGTTTCAGGCAACCCAGCATGCCGCCCTGTGGCAGCCCACGGACGGACTAGCCAGTCGTCAGGTGGCGAAAGACGGGCTCGCACTCGTACCTGCCGTCATCGAACGTCCCAAATCCCCTCCAGGACGAGGAGAATGCCCCGGATTTGCAGCACCAGTTGCAAGGTAGCCGGTCGCTCACTCAGAGGTCGGGTATTCTATGTGCCATGCGATTAGGCGTGCTGGTGGTTCTTGCCGCCCTGTCTCTTAATGCCCAGATTGACCAGCGGCGACTGGACCAGGCTGCATCCGAACCCCACAACTGGCTGACCTACAACGGGACCTACTACAGCCAGCACCATAGCGGCTTGGAAGGCATCGACCGATCCAACGTCGCTGATCTTGAACTGCAGTGGGTTTACCAGGCCGCCTCGACTGACAAATTCCAGACGACGCCCCTGGTGGTTGACGGCCTGATGTACCTCACCGAGCCGCCCAACAAGCTCGTCGCCCTGGATCCGACCACCGGCCGCGAGTTCTGGGTCTACGAACACGAACTACCAACCCGCATCTATCCGTGTTGCGGCCGCGTAAACCGGGGCGCCGCCATCTGGGGCGACACGCTCTACTGGGGCACGCTCGATGCGAAGCTGCTCGCGGTTGACGCCCGGTCGGGGAGCAAGGTTTGGGAGACGACTGTCGTCGAGGACTACGAGCGGGGCTATGCCCTGACGGTGGCACCGCTAGTAGTCGACGGCAAGGTCATTGTCGGCACCGCCGGGGGCGAGTTCGGGATTCGCGGGTACTTGTCTGCGTACGATGCCGCAACCGGAGAGGAAGAATGGCGGTTCTACACGATTCCCGGGCCTGGGGAACCGGGCCACGAGACATGGGAGAACGACGCATGGAAGACGGGCGGCGGATCGATCTGGCTGACCGGATCGTACGACTCCGAGCTGAACCTCACCTACTGGGGCGTAGGCAACCCGGCCCCCGACTGGAACCCGGATGTGCGGCCTGGCGACAACCTGTACACGGATTCCGTCATTGCGCTGGATGTGGACTCGGGAAAGCTGGCATGGCACTTCCAGTTCACGCCCCATGACGAGTGGGACTGGGATGCAGTGCAGATTCCCGTGCTCGTCGACATGGAATGGGAAGGGGAGATGCGCAAGCTGATGCTCTGGGGCAACCGCAACGGTTTCTACTACGTTCTGGACCGCGAGACGGGGGAGTTTCTGCTTGGCAAGCCGTTTGTCAAGCAGACCTGGGCTGCCGGGCTCGACGAGGACGGTCGGCCTGTCAAGATACCGGGACGCGGGCCCAGCCGTGAAGGCACCAAGACCTGGCCCGGCGTTCAGGGCGCGACCAACTGGTATGCACCCTCGTTCAGCCCTGTCACGAAGCTGTTCTACTTGCCAGTTTGGGAAGGGTACTATTCGGTTTATTTCAAGTGGGATCAGCCCTACGTGCCCGGCACTCGCTACCTGGGCGGTTCACCGCGGAGCCCAGTGTCCTCGACGACTCGTCGTCGGTTCATGAACTATACCGAGGAAGACGGCTACGGCGCTGTCCGCGCGCTCGACCCGTTGACCGGTGAGATGGCGTGGGAATTCTCCATGACCGATGTCACGGATTCGGGTCTGCTGACCACCGCCAGCAACGTGCTCTTCTCTGGTAGCAGGGAAGGGCATTTCTACGCGCTCGACGCCACGAACGGCAAGATGCTTTGGCAGCGCTACCTGGGAGGGCAGATTGCCGCGTCTCCGATTACTTACGAGTCCGGCGGCAGACAGTACGTCACGGTTGCTGCGGGTCATGCCGTGTTCACGTTCGCGCTTTCCAAGTAGACTGTAGGTCGGGAATGAGGGTCCTGTTCATGTCATTGCTCGGTTCTTCGCGCTTGTTTCCAATTTCCTTGGTGGTCGCAGCGGTGGCCGTCGCATGTTCCGAGGAGGAGCGGACCGTGAAGCACTGGGTATATTTCGGGACGGGCGCAAGCCACATCTATGTTTCGGCCTTCGACCCGGTTAGCGGTCAGGTCGTTACGCCACGGGAGGCTGCTGAAATCGGCCGGCCCGGATTTCTGGCCATTCATCCAAGCGCCGACATCCTCTACGCAGTTGGCCGGGACACCAGGGAGGGTTCACCGCCGGAAGGATTTGCTGTCGCGTTCCGGATCGATACCGCCACTGGGGACTTGCAGGAAATCAACCGAGGGCCGACGGCAGGTCGAGGCGCGTCCCATGTTGCGGTGAATGCAAGCGCAACCGTCCTTGCCGCAGTGAACTACGGCGATGGCAACACGGTCTCGCTGGCCTTGAAGGCGGACGGGCGCATCGGAGAGTTGGTGTCGGACCTGCCGCATTCGGGATCGAGTGCCCATCCGCAACGACAGACCGGGCCGCACCCGCATTCGGCCAATTTCACTCCTGACGACAACTTCCTGATCGTCCCTGATCTTGGCACCGACGAACTGGTGGCCTATTCCGTTGATCCCTCCACGGCCCGCTTGGCTAGACGTCCTGATCCTCAAGTCAAGATGGCACCCGGGTCAGGCCCCCGGCACATGACATTCCACTCCAACGGTCGCTGGGCTTATGTGATCAACGAATTGGCCTCGACGATCACAGTGTTGGAGTACGCTACGGGCACGGGTGCGCTTGAGCCGGTCCAGACGATCAGCACCCTTCCGGGTGACTATGATGGCCCGGCGAACACGACTGCCGAGGTGCTTGTCCACCCCAACGGGCGATTCCTGTATGGATCGAATCGCGGCAGCAACACTATCGCGGTATTTGCGATCGAGCCGTCGACCGGGCGACTGTCCCCGCGCGAACTGGAATCGACCGGTGGCGACTGGCCTCGCAACTTCCGTCTCTCTCCAGACGGCGCGTTTCTGCTGGTCGCGAACCAGCGCTCCGATGACGTTCACGTATTCCGAGTCGATTCCCAGACGGGAGCCCTGACCCCGAGCGGTGACAGCGTTTCAGTGCCGGGGCCCATGTGCGTGAGGTTCGTACCAGCTCAGTAACGCTGCCCGATTCGAGACCGGCGATTCGCACGGTCCTCCCTCTATGGCACCAGCCCGCTTGCCGTCCCCCTTGGATTTCGCGGGGAAGACCGCATGAATCGGCTTCTTGTGAAGGCTCGGGGTGGCCCTTGGCTGGGCATTGCAATCATGTTGCTCTTCTTCCAGGGGAGTGCATCGACTTATTTAAGCCCCGATGTTTCTGTGACTCAGAGATGAGCAGCGTCCGGACGAGCGTTGACATCCCGCGCGACCTGCATCGACAGTTGCGTGAAGCTGCCGCGAGGCAGGGCTGCTCCATTCGTCAGTTGATCCTCGAGAGCATTGAGAGGCTAGTGACCGAAGCGGCTGGGCAGCGACCAGGCAGACGGCTGTCCCTCGAGCCCGCACCGATCTCTTCACGAGGGCATGTGTTCGAGTTGTCGGCTGATCAGATTCATGAGCTCATTGAGTTTCCCTGACATCAACGTGTGGCTCGCTCTCTTGGTCGAAGACCACAGGCATAGGTCTCCCGCGTTGGGTTGGTGGCGGGCAGACCAGTCTGACCGGATAGCATTCTCTCGTCTTATTCAGATCGGTGTGTTGCGCGTTCTGACCACCGCCGCAGCCATGAACGACCGGCCCCTCAGAATGGCCGAGGCGTGGTCCGCGCATGACCATTTGTACCTGGACGACCGGGTTGTTTTCCTGCCTGAGCCGACGGCGATCGAGCGAAGTTGTCGTCAGGCGGCTCGCTCGGGTCGAGCCTCTCCCAAGCTTTGAGCAGATGCCTGTTTGGTCGCATTCGCAGACGTTGCCGGCGCCGAACTGGTGACGTTCGACCAGGCACTGTTCAAGCGTCCCAAGAGGAGTTGACTGTTCGCGTGACTACTGGCTGTTGGGTCCTCGTTGGGTAGCGTTCACGACTTAGCTCGGGCTGTTAGCAGATCGGCGTTGACCGGCACCCTTCCAGATCGGGCCGAGTAGTTGGCCCGCCCTACGTTCGTACCCGGAGCATGAGGTAAGTGCCGCCAATGGCGAAGAGAAGGCAGGGCGCCCATGCCGCCACCGGAGGCTGGAGTTGGCCGGTGCGGCCCAGTTGCTCGGCCAATGCGTTGGATGCGTAGTAGGTGACGATCAAGCCCAAGCCGAAACAGACGGGCCACATCGTGCCTCGCGTGCCCATCTGCATTGCAAAGGGAATCGCCAGCAGCGCCATTGAGAACGCGAAGAGGGGGAAAGCCAGTTTCTTGTGCAGCTGCACCTGGAGGCGGATCGTGTCAAATCCGCTCTGCGTCAGGTCCAGGATGTAGGCCTGCAACTGTGCCAGGTTCATTTGCTGGTCATTGCGGTCGCGTTTCAAGAAATAGTCCGGCGGCTCGATGATGCTGGGGAACGCTCGCTCCTGAAAGGTCTCGAAAGTCGTAGTTTCAATGCCGTTGAAGTCGCGCACCCATCCGTTCACGAAGACCCACGTCTCACTCGACGAGTCCCAACGGGACTGCTGGGCATATATTTGACGGCGCAGTTCGAACGGTTCGCGGCGCAACTCGTAGACACTGATTCCCGAAAAGACTTTGGCGTTGGAATCGAAGGCGCGGTGGTAGAAGATGCGGTCCCGCATGCCGAATGTCCATTGCCGGTCGGGTCTGAGGTAAGTTCTCGGCGGACGGCCCTTGATCTCGTCGCGTAATGCGTCCTGACGTCGGTTCGCTTCCGGGAGGTACGACTCCTCCAAGGCGAAGAGGCCACCGCTGAGACCGGCCGATACCAGTAGAACGGGTAGTGCAAGTCGGTAAAGGCTAACGCCGCATGCCCTGAATGCGGTGAGTTCGTGCTGTTTCGAGAGCAGTCCGAAACAGACCAGCGTTGCAACCATCACCGCCAAGGGAGCCGTGTTGTAGACCAAGAACGGAGTGAGGTAGTACAGGTAAGGCACGAACCGCCCGACCCGGTCCCGGGCTAGCATGTCATTCAGCAATTCGAAGAAGGAGAAAACGTACCAGATCGCGATGAACGCGACTAGGAAGACGGCTAGGTAGAACAGAAACTTGCGTAGCACGTAGCGGTCAACCACGGGAACGAGCAAGTTGATAGGGCCACGAATTGAACCGCCATTCTGTGCGCTGGTGCCAGCGACGATCCTACGTTTCAATCGACGGATCCTCTTGACGGGCCGGCTAAGCCAGCCTGCCTGCCCAACTCTTCGCTGGGCCTGAACAGGTGTATCGATCCGGCGCAGCAGAAGCGCAGCGAGAATTGCAAGGGCTCCGTTGGCGGACCATGCGGCAACGTCAGGCGGTAATGTCGCCTGCTCGGCCAAGGCCGTGCCTGCCAGCGAGATCATCCAGTAAGCGAAACAAAGCAGCATCGCGAGTATGACTCCCGCTGATCTGCCGGTATTCCGGGCCGACACCACGAGCGGCAAACCGGCCAAGGGCAGAATCAAACAGGCGAATGGCAGCGCGAACCGTCCGTGCAGCAGCAGGCCGGCTTGCGGGTCGCCGCCTTGCTCTGCCTCGCGCATCAGCGCGCGTGTGCTCAAACTGTCGTAGTGTTTGGCGGCGGGGTCAAACTGCCTAGGGCGAGCTTGCAGGACTTGGTCGGCGCTCTCGGATCGGACAGCGAGATATCGTTCCGGGTCGCTTGATTGCTCGTAGGTCGTAGTCAGCGGAAACCGGACCTGGATTCTGTTCTGCTCGGGCCTGGGCTGGACGAAGGCCTCGGATGCCAAGGTGATCCGTGGCCCGTCAACCGCCGCGTTGAAACCGCTGATCGAACCCCGTACCCCTGGCGAGCGCATGTCGGCCATGAAGATTCCCTGCCAGTGCACCCCCTCGCCGGGTAGCACGTCCTGCACCCAGATGACGTGTTCCGGGAAGTCCTCGATGAACACTCGGGGCTTGACCTCCGAACCGGCCAACTGAATTCGGAACGACTCGGCAATGCGAACTTGCTCCCGGAGAGACCAGGGTGTGAGCCACAGGGTTGTTGCCGCGCAGGCAGAGAAACCGATGAGCGCAGCGAGCGTCACCGGACCCGCCAGCCTGCGACCTCGCACTCCGCAGGCCGTCATCGCCAAGACCTCGTTATCGCTGGATAGCCGTCCGACCGCTACGAGGATACCCGTCAGGACTCCCATGGGGACTGTGAAAGGGAAGGCTTGCGGGATCGTCAGGGCGAGCAGGCGCAGCATCTCGGATGCAGGTGCTCCACGCCCGACGAGTAGCTCCATCACTGGCTCGACGCGCTGGAGGAAAAGCACGAGCGTGAACAGAAGTGTTCCGACCAGCGATGCGGCAGCTACTTCGCGGAAGACGTAACGGTGCAGGATGCGCACGTCAATGGCGCCGAAAACGGCTTGAGACTCATTATCACAGCCCGGACGGGCAACTTCAGGCCACGAGGCCGATGTGCGAAGGGGGTGGACTGTTCGGCGCACTCGACCTCAGTTCGAGAGGAGCGGAACGCTGGGCTCAACCTCACGTTCCGTATTTGCCAAGCACCCGTCCCTTGAGCGGCATTGTCGTGAATTCGCGAAGGGATGGTTTTTCTGGTCCGGCCAGACGGGACCAGTTTCCGATTGACGGAGGGGCTGTGCTTCCGTGACCCTTTGCGTCGCGCTCGCAGCTCGGAGGCGGCGAGAAATTGTGGTATGCCCCCGTCTTCACGGCCACCGAAGGCTTGCTGGAGGCGGTGACGCCGCTGCTGTCGGCCTTGGCGGCAGGGACCGCGGAAACGGGTGACTACGCGCCGTCGACGGGCATTGCGACCACCCTCGACGCCGGCGAAACCACTGGCATGGCGCCACGCCGATTCGGAAGAGGACCTGCGCGATCTTGCCCGCCAATTGCCGCGCGCGTCTTCCCATCAGCGACTGGCCAAGTGCACCACCGAAGCCGCAGTGAGGGAAGTTGGAGCGGACAAGTCAGGGGCCGGTGCTGGCGATCACCGAGGAGATCCTTTTGCTTCTCCACGTCGAGAGCCGCGTGGATTTCACTCCCGTAGGCAAGGTAGTTCCCTCGACATCGTCCTGGCCGGCGCAGTCTTGGCAGACCTCGGTTTCGCGGGCCGCGTCGACACGGACCTCGACAGCCTCACGCTGATCGACCCCCTGCTGTTGGGTGACGATCTGCCCGACCCCACGCTGGCTGAGATCGTGGCGGACGCCTCGTCCGAGGCAGGCCGAGCCGCCGGAGAGCAGCGCGGTCAGCGCATTGCACGGCTCGGTCACTCCGTGCTGCGCCAGCCGCGGCAGGACGGCGATCCAGAACCTGGGGGCGTACCGCTCGACCCACTCGCTGGGGACGGAGCTCTCCCGTGCGGGGTGCAGTAGGACGAGAGATGCGATGCCAGCCGCCACCAGCGCCGCCACCATCAAGCCAATCCGACCGCCGGCCAATCCGAGAGGACGAGCACCCCCAGGGAATACGCGGTGCGCACCACGAAGTAGAGGCAGACCAGGGGGATGAGCACCAAGGCGAAGGCGCGGATGCCAACCGGGTAATGGCCCACCCGGTCGAGTGCTTCAACGTCGAGTGGACCTCCCGCGAGCGCGAACCGGGTCTGGAACACGACGCCGAAATCCGATGAAGACGGGACAGTAGGCTGCGGACGCGACATCGACTGTGAATTGGGTGTCGAGCCCGTCCAAGGCGGCGGCTAGGGTGGCGAGGATCCCCCACGTGCAGACGGCGCCGAGCAGGAGGCGCAGAGCGAGCACCCGGTTGAAGCGTCAGAACCAGATCGTCTCTGGGCGGCCCACGTAGGTCGTGGCCGTGAGCCCCAAGGTCAGCGAGCTGAACAGATGGACGGGTTGAAGTCCCGTGCCCGCGTCCGTCCACGCCTCCGAACACCAGAAGAACGCGATCAGAATCAGTGTGATCTGGACCGCCAGCAGCCAGGCTTTCGCACCGGTCAGTCTTCACCTCTCAGCAGCCAGGCGGACACGGAGAAACAGTGGGAGTCCGAGTGCCGCGGAGGCCAGCATTCGCAGCTAGGCGTCTGGCTCCTCCGGCCCGCCAAGGAACATGGTCGCGGCACCGCTCGCCACCACGGCGGACAGAAGAACAAACGGAAACCGGCAGGCCGCCATCGCCACCGCATGGACCATGCATCGCAGAGCATCAAGCGCCGCCCCTTCATGCGTCGCTCCCGCCAACCGGCGGTGCCGGCGATTGTTCCCCGACCGGGCTCAATTGTCAACCCACTCCCCTACCAAGGGTGCGCGACATTTCTGTGAATAAGGCGCTACGCTTCTGAGCGGGCCTGCCATGTCTGAGTGTCTGTAATACACTCAGACAAAGGAGCGCCTATGTCCGAACCCCTGCCCAACCTCGAATCGCGCCGTTCCCAGATCCTGCTCGAAATCGCCCACCTCGGCGACTTCCGGCGCGGTTCGGTGCATGCCGCCTTCCGCCGCTGCGGCAAGCCCAACTGCGCCTGCGCCAGCGACGACCATCCCGGCCACGGTCCCCAGGTCCGCCTCTCCTTCAAGCGCCACGGCAAGACCGTCCAGCAGACGCTCTCCGACCCCGCCCAGATCCGCAAGGCTGAGCGCGAGGTGGCCGCCTTCCGCAGCTTCCAGCAGCTCAGCGCCGAACTGGTCGCGGTCAATGAGCGCATCTGCCAGCTGCGCCCGCCGGCGACCCAGGATCTGGAGCCCGCCTCCGCAGCGCCGAAAAAAAACGCTACGCACGATCCAGAACGCCGTCCAGGCCGAGGTCGCGAGCCTGCTGAGAGTGATCGTCAACGCCCGGCGCAAGCTCGGCGCGGTCGACCTCGAAGCCTTGGAACTGGCGACCCGCACAGCCCTGCACAGGGCCGGGGCGCGGCTGCTGGAGGCGCTGCTGGAGGACACCGCCGACGAGCACCAGCCGCCGCTGTGCACCTGTGGCAACCCCATGCGCTGCGAGGGGCCACGCCCCAAGCAATTGGTCAGCCTGCTCGGCACAGTGAGCCTGCGACGGCCCTACTATCACTGCCGGCACTGCTGGCGGGGCGTGGCCCCGCTCGACCGTGACCTCGACATCGAGGGCACGCAGTACTCCCCGGGCGTGCGCCGTCTGCTCGCCGTGGTCGGCGGCGAAACCGCGTTCGCGCGCGGTCGCGTGCTGCTGGCAGAGCTGACGGGCGTCGAGGTGACCGTCAAGGCGGTCGAGCGGCAGGCCCGCGCGATCGGCGCCGACGTGGCGGCGCGGGCTGAGTCGGACCGCCTCCAAGCGGCCCTGCGGGGCTTCCCGCCCCAGCCGGGCGAGCCCCTGGGCACGCTCTACATCGAAATGGACGGCACCGGCATTCCGGTCACCGCCGCAACCTCCGCTGGCCGCCCCGGCAAAGACGGCGCCCCGGCGCGCACCCGCGAGGTCAAGCTGGGCTGTGTCTTCACGCAGACCGCTCTGGACGCCGAGGGCCGACCGGTCCGGGACGCGCGCTCGACCACCTACACGGGCGCGATCGAGAACGCCAAGGCCTTCGGGCTGCGCATCTACCACGAGGCCTGGCGGCGCGGCCTGCACCGCGCCCAGCGCCACGTCGTGATCGGGGACGGCGCGGCATGGATCTGGAATGTGAGCCACAGCTACTTCCCCGACGCCATCGAGATCGTCGACATTTACCACGCCCGCGAGCATCTGTGGGAGCTGAGCCGCCAGCTGTTCCCGCTGGACCGCAAGCAACGCCGGCACTGGGTGCGCCGACGCCAGAAGCAGCTCGACGAGGGTCGCATCGAGCATTTGGTCCGCTCACTGCGAGGCATCCAGGCCGAGACACCCGAACTGGCCGAGACGCTGCGGACCCAAGCCGCCTACTTCGAGGGGCATGCCGAGCGCATGCGCTACGCCGAGTTCCGCCGCCAAGGTCTCTTTGTCGGCTCGGGAGTGATTGAGGCGGGCTGCCGGACAGTGGGCGGCCGTCTGAAGCGCTCGGGGATGTTCTGGACCGTGGACGGAGCCAATGCGATCACTGCCCTCCGCTGCGCCCATCTCTCCAACCGCTTCGACGACTACTGGGAAGACCGGGCCGCAGCGTAGGTTTCACAGAATTGTCGCGCACCCCCCTACCAATCTTGTGTATGAGACTTGCTTGGTCCGGTCAATCAGACTAGAATAGTCTCAATGACAACCGCGTCGATTTCCGAGTTGAAGGCGAATCTATCCCGTTACGTCAATGAGGTTCGTCGTGGTGGCGAGGTCCAGATCCTCGATCGCGGGACGCCCGTTGCAAGACTTGTTCCCGCAACTGCCGGAAATGATCCGAAGGCACTTGAGAGGCTGGTCAGTCAAGGATTAATCAGGCCGGGCAGGAGTGATCCGGCCGAGGTTCTCAAAAAGCCCCCTCTCGAGCTTCCAGTGAGCATTTTGGATGCGCTACTCGAAGATCGGGAGGATCGGCTGTGAAGTACTGGGACGCGTCCGCACTCGTGCCGCTGTTAGTGTCAGAACAGGGTAGCAACGCCTCGCTTGAATGGGTAGGTCGGGATGGGCAGATCGTTACATGGCTGTGGACTCGAATTGAAGTGGCAGCTGCGATTGAGCGTCGGACGAGAGAAGGTGCACTGTCTCGTTCGCAGCGTCGCCAGGTCCTTGCCCAGTTGGACGCACTTGCCGAGAGATGGAACGAGGTGACCGATGCGCTCGCTGTACGTTCCCGAGCAATCAAGTTGCTGGCACGCCATCCGATCCGCGCCGCTGATGCCGGTCAGCTTGGTGCAGCATTGTTAGTCCAGGACCAGGTGGCGGGCTCCTTGGAGTTCGTCTGTTTCGACAAAAGACTGTCGCTGGCGGCCGAGTTGGAGGGTCTGCAAGTCCTTCCCTAGGATAGTTTCCCGGCTAGGTCACAACGGGCTGAACCACGCCCAAACCAGCATCCGATGGGGTGATTGCCGAATAGGACCCCATGAGACCGTCACAATCGCGGAAGTCTCCGTCGAAACCAAGTCACCTCGGCGAGCGATTGCCACTCGGCTAGCTGTAGTCACCCGAGCGGTGGGCTAAGCCAGCACGGCCCGCAGTACCGTCCCTCCAATCGTCAGTGAGTCTGAAGTCTTGCCCACCATGCCGGTAGGTCACGCGTTCGTGATCAACACCCATGCAGAGGGGGACGGTCGCCTGCAGGTCGTGGATATGCACCGGATCGTCTTCCGCCCTCAGGCCCAGTTCGTCCGTGCGCCCTATGATCTGGCCACCTTTGACGCCGCCGCCGGCCAGCCGCACGCTGAAGCCGTCTGGATGGTGATCCCGCCCAATTCTGGCCGGATCGGGTGGAGTGCGGCAATCCGCCAAGGAGATGCGCCCGAATTCCCCAGCCCAGATGATCAGCGTCTCGTCCAGCAGGTCCCGCTGCTTGAGATCCTTCACCAAGGTCGCCACTTGCTGGTCCGTGGTTCGAAGCTTCTGGCTGAGGCCCTGGTCCAAGTTCGAATGATGGCCCCATTGGGCGTGCTGGTTCAGCACGAACCGCACAGCGCGCTCAATCAAGCGGCCCGCCAAAAGACAGGTCGTGCCATAGTCCATCGTCGGAGTATTGCCCGTACATCTCGAGAACCGGCACTGGCTCATCCAAAATGTCGATCAGGTGCGGCGCCGATGCTGCATCCGAAACGCCAATTCATAGGACTCGACGCGCACCGCAATCTCTTGATCCCCAGTCCGAGCGAGGTGCTCGCGGTTGAGTTCGCGGATCAAGTCAAGGTCGGCTCGCTGCATCTCTGGCGTGACGCCAGATGGGTTGGACAAATGCAGGATCGTATCGCCCTCGCTGCGTAACAAGACGCCTGGGTAGTTCGAAGGGAGGAATCCGTCGTTCCAATTGCCGGTGCTGCCCCGGATACGTGTGCCTGCAGACGACGGTGCTCGGTATGCAAACGCTACGGGGTCCCTGACCGAGATGGCGCTGGGTGCAGAATACCGGGCTAGTTCCGCTTGGCGCCTGCGTTAACTGTGACGGATCGCTGGGTCATGCACCTGACCTGCCTGCTATCATGCGATTGAACGAGGCGCTATCGTCTAAGGGTTAGGACAGAGCCCTCTCAAGGCTCAGATCGGGGTTCGAATCCCCGTAGCGCTACCAATTCCTCCTGGCATAGCTTCCCTCTACGGATCTGTTCGTGTATCGGAGCGCGGGGCTGATCGCCACTGAGAACCTCGCCGGGATCGCAGGGAAGGTCAAATGCTTAGTCTGCCCGCCTCGGGGAAGTCGTTGGGCCTGGCTGCCGGAGTCATCGGTTTCCTGCTGGTGCTGGCTCTGCCCACGCCTGAGGGTCTGGGTGCCAATGGCCAGAAGGCCGCCGCTGTCGCGGTGCTGATGATCTGCTGGTGGATCAGCGAAGCGGTTCACATAGGGGTGACCGGATTCGTGCCAGTCGTGCTCTTTCCGTTACTCGGTGTTTCCTCCAGCGAAACAATCTCCGCGCACTACGCGAATCACTTGATTTTCCTGTTCATCGGCGGATTCATTATTGCGTACGCGATGGAGCGGTGGAATCTCCACCGTCGCATTGCACTCTCGGTGATTGCCCGGTTCGGATCTAGGCCGCAGCCCATCGTGCTCGGATTCATGGTCACTACCGCGCTGCTTTCTATGTGGATTTCGAATACGGCCACTACGATGATGCTGCTGCCGATGGCTATGGCAGTCGTGAACCAGCTGTCGGCATCGGCTGAGATTCGCAACGCTCCCGCGGGAACGGACCAGACGAAGGTTGCGCGTGAGGTGTTCGGCTGTGTTCTGCTGCTGGGCATCGCCTACGCCGCAAGCATCGGTGGCATCGGCACGATCGTCGGATCACCCACGACCGTGGCCTTCCTGGGATTTGCCGCCGAATCGTTTCCTGACCTGCCAACGATCGGTTTTGTCCATTGGTCGATGGTTTGTGTCCCGATCGTGATCGCGTTCCTGCCATTGGCCTGGCTGTATTTGTGCCGTTTCGGCACGACGATCCCGCTCTCGCATGTCCGCTTCGCCAGCGACCAAACCGTCATCAAGCAGGAATTGGCCGCCTTGGGTCCGATGAGCGTGCCGGAGCAGCGTGTGTTGACCGTCGCTACCATCACGGGCCTGTTGTGGATCTTCCGTGCACCGCTGGATCTCGGGGGGTTCTATCTGCCGGGCTGGTCACGACTGTTTCCCATGCCTGCCCATGTGCACGACTCAACAGTGGCAATGGCGATGGCGGTACTTCTGTTTGTCTTCCCGGCGGGACAGCGCAAGCTTGGCGAGCGGCTCCTGGACTGGAAGGGCACAGCACAAGGGATCCCTTGGGGCATCGTCTTTCTGTTGGGCGGGGGCTTCGCACTGGCAGCGCAGATATCGGACACCGGCTTGGCCGAGTGGATCGGTTCCTCATTGGCTGCAATGCAGGGCATGCCGAGTTGGGTTCTGGTGATCGCGATTTGCCTGCTCACGACGGTCATGACCGAAACAACGTCGAACGTGGCTACCGTGCTGATGCTCTCCCCTGCGGTCGCCGCGATGGCAGCCGAGCTTGGAGTGCATCCGTATTTGCTGCTGATACCGATGGCCGTAACATCGTCCTTCGCATTCACGATGCCGGTAGCGACGCCCCCTAACGCGATCATCTTCTCAAGCGGCTGGATCAGCATGTCCCAGATGTTTCGTGCGGGAATCTTGCTTGACGTTATCGGCCTCCTGATCGTACCTGTGGCGGTCTACATACTAGGTGCAAGTCTGCTCGGATTTGGATGATCGCCAATCTGCCTCGTGGCATCACACATCTATTACAAGTCTAAAGATTTTACAATTTAGCCGGCCGAACGTAGTAGGATGAGGTTGCCGTGAAACGAATTATCCATGCCCCCATCCTTGCGCTCCTAGCGGTCGCTCTTGCAAACGGCCAGGCGAGCACTGGTCGATTGGCGGGCACCGTGCTGGATCCATCCGGTGCCGCGATCCCCGCAGCTGCAATAACGGTTCGCAGCGATGCCACCGGAGCTGAGATCGAACTCCAAACGAATACCGCTGGGGGATTCCTCGCGGTTTCGCTAATGCCCGGCAACTACACAGTCGAAGTGCTGGCAGAAGGATTCAAAGCCCACACGATCGAGGCGCAGAAAGTCGATGTTGCTCGCGAGACATCCTTGCCGCCGATCGTGCTGGAAATCGGTGCTGCAACCGAGGTTATCGTCGTGGAAGGAGGCGTGAGCCAGGTCCAGACCACGAATGCCGAAGTCACATCCGTTGTGACGGCTGATCAGATGGCCGACCTTCCGCTGGTTGGACGAAACCCACTCGGATTCTTGGCCCTCCAGGCTGGCGTTGCCTACACCGGGGCTAGGCCCACTGTGATCAACGGACAGCGCACAGCGTTCTCGAAGGTGACCCTGGACGGAATCAGCATCCAGGACAATTTCATCCGCAACAACGCCCTAGATTATCTGCCCAACCGCACGCTCTTGGACCAAGTTGCGGAATTCACCGTAACCTCGCAAAACGGTTCGGCAGCTGCCAGCGGGGGAGCTTCCCAGGTGAATTTCATTACCCGCTCGGGCGGCCCGGAGTTTCACGGTAACGCCTACTGGCACTGGCGCAACGAAAGGCTCGCAGCGAACGACTGGTTCGCGAACCGGAACGAAATCGAGAAACCGGAGTTGAAGATCAATCAACTCGGCGGATCGATCGGCGGTCCTGTGATCAAGAACCGCGTGTTCTTCTTTGTGAATTACGAGATCCTACGCGATCGCCGTGAGTCCCTTGAGAATACGACGATCTTGACGGCAGACGCAGCTCAAGGGATTTTCAGCTACCTCGATCTGGGAGGTACGCTGCGGCAGGTCAATCTACTGGAACTTCAGGGCTTGCAGGCCGACCCCGTCGCAGCCCAGCTTCTCGCCAGGATCCCCGGTCCCAACATGATCAACAATTTCGACAGGGGCGACAGCACGAGCGACCGCATGCTCAACACGGGGGGCTACCGCTTTCTTACACAAGACAACGCGAACCGCGACGCGTTGACGGCCCGTGGTGACTGGAACCTCACCCCGCGCAACGCATTGGGCGTAACATACAAGACTACTGAAGAAAACAACGACCGGACCGACGATGACATCGGAGTGGGCTACTACGATAGTCCCCCGGTCAAGGACTTCCAGCACACGAATTTCCTATCAGTCAGTTGGCGTACGAGTCCAGGCCCTCGCTGGACCAACGAGGCGCGGTTCGGGTTCAATCTGGCTCCCGGCGACTTCCGCAATAGTGCCTTCCCCGAGCGGTACCGGGTGACGGGAACGCTGTACACGAATCCGGATGTCAACTTCGCGCCCCAGGGGCGCGCCACGGACACGTACAGCTATAGCGACAACGTCATGGCCCAGATTGGCCGGAATACGCTGCGGTTCGGTTTCAACGTAGAACAGATACGGATCAATAGCTTCAACGAATTCGGTGTTGTGCCGACGATGGACATGGGAATCTCCGTAGAAAGCCCCTACCAACTCCCGGGCGCCTTTTTCCCGGGCGGGATCGCCGCCAGCGACCAGGGGACTGCGGAGGCGCTGCTGGCCACACTTGCAGGCATGATCGAGGAGGCCGACCAGAGTTTCAATGTCCGTGACAGAACCTCCGGGTTCGTCAGCGGGCAGGAAGAGAGGCGGCGCTATCGCTACGATTCGATGGGGGCGTATTTCCAGGACAATCTCAAGCTCACGCCGCGCTTCACGGTCAATCTAGGCGTGCGCTGGGAGTACTACGGACGTTTGGACGAGCGCGACGGACTGATGCTGCTTCCCGTGCAGGCGCATGGCACGCTCATCGAAACGCTTCTCTCGAACGCGGAACTTGATTACGCGGGGGGAGTCACTGGCCGTCCCCTGTGGGTGTCCGATCGCAACAACTTTGCTCCCAACATCGGAATTGCCTGGGACGTGTTTGGAGACGGCAAGACCGCATTGCGAGCAGGCTACAGCATCAACTACGTCTATGACTCGATGATCGAAGCTGGGCAGAACGCGGTCGGCGCCAATGATGGCCTCCATGGGGCGACCAGCTTGCAGAATTTGACGGCCTTTCTCGCCGACGGCCCAGTGGTGATCGATCCGCCGGAATTCCAGGTCCCGCGGCGCTCCAGCGACAACCAACTGTTGGATCCGGGTTCGGCACTATTCTCGATCGATCCGAACTTGCGCGCTCCGTACGTTCAGCAGTGGACGTTCGGCTTGCAGCATGAAATCGGCTGGGACACCGTAGTCGAGGCCCGCTACGTCGGCAACAAGGGTACGAAATTGCTGCGCGCATTCGACTACAACCAAGTCATCGTCAGGGAAAACGGATACCTTGACGACTTTCTCAGGGCCTTGGAGAACGGAAACGCGGCGCTTGCCGCAACGGGCAGGTTCAATCCGACATACAATCCAGCAATCCCAGGCAGCCAGGAGCTGTCGTTCTTTCCGCTGTTGCCCGGTGGTGGCTTCCTCTGGCACCCCTTCGTGCAGCCCTTCGTCCAGCGGGGCGAGGTCGGCGAACTGGCCAACCTCTATGTTCTGAACGGCTTGGTAGGTCCCAATGTCAGCTTCCGGCACAATCAGGATGCCTACGTCGCCGATCTCGTTACGAATTACTCGAATTCCAGTTACCACGGCCTGCAGCTAGAGGTGCGGCGGCGAGCAGCCAAGGGCGTGCAGTTTCAGGGGAACTATACTCTCTCCAAGGTCCTCACCGATTCTAGCGGCCCGCAGGTCCGGTTCGACCCATTTCTGGATCTCGCACAGCCCCAATTGGAGCGTGCCCGCGCTGAGTTCGACCAAAACCATGTATTCAACGCAAACGTCGTTTGGGATCTGCCGTTCCAATCCGCGAGCCGGCTCAAGCAAGGCTGGACGCTGTCTTCGATCGTCACTTGGCAGACCGGAGCGCCAATCTCGGTGCTATCCCGGCGCGGTACGTTGAACCGCAGGGGCCGCTCCAGGCAAAACACAGCGACCACTGAGTACACGAAGCAACAGCTAGAGCATATTGTCCGGTTCCGAATGACCGACGACGGACCATTCATCATCGCCGATGGTGCGATTAACCCGCGTGACAACAGCGGCGTTTCTCCAGACGGCCAGGAGCCGTTCCTTGGCCAGGTTTTCTCTCACCCTGGTGCCGGGAAAGTGGGATCGCTGCAGAGGCGGTTCTTCTCTGGCCCGACTGGCTTTTTCCTTGATTTTTCGGTCAGCAAGTCAACACGGATCACGGAGGGCCAATTGGTGAAGGCAGGAGCGCGAGTCGAGAATCTCCTGAACCACCCGGTGTTCTATGCCTCGCCCGTTCAATTGATCGGTTCGACCCAATTCGGTCGCATCTCAAGCACGCTATCCCAAGAGCGGCGGATCGAGCTTTTCGTTCGCTACGAGTTCTGAGGGGCAACGCGACTGTTATTGAATTCCCGACATTCGGGACTCCGACCGATCGGCTGGACGAGGCAGAGGTTTAGCCGATTCGATAGGGCAGGCCGCGGTTTGTTGGTCAACGCGGGACTCATTGTGCCGTTGGAGTTCAGCATGCATCGTGTCCCGGCCACTGATGAGGCGGAATTCGCACCTCGGGCTTTGGCTTGGGTCTGTCTGTCAGCGGTGGGGCTGCCAGGGTTCGCTTTGACCACGAAAAGACCGTTGGTTACGATAGATAAGAAGGCTAGGTAGCTCAGTTGGTAGAGCGCGGCCCTGAAAAGGCCGGCGTCGGCGGTTCAAGTCCGCCCCTAGCCACCATTTCCAAACAGTCTGGGCCCCGGGCTGGAGTCGTCTCTGCTGGACCACTTGGTTCCGACTGCCGGACTGCGGGCTGTCCCGATACAGGTGTCGCGAGCAAGCGTCCGGCGGCTCCCGGCTAAATGTGCAGGGCGCGGCCGTCGGTGGAGAGAGCAGCTTCCTTGATTGCCTCGGCGAGCGTTGGATGAGCGTGGCTTGACCGCGCGATGTCCTCGCTCGACGCGCCGAATTCGATTGCCACCGCTGCTTCCGCAATTAGATCGCCGGCTCGTGCGCCGATGATATGGACGCCGAGCACGCGATCGGTTTGGTTGTGGCTGAGGACCTTCACGAAGCCTTCAGTCTCGGCAATGGCCTTCGCCCGGCCGTTTGCCGCAAAGGGAAACTTGCCTTTCCGGTATGGCACGCCTGATTCGCTCAATTGCTCTTCGGTCATGCCCACTGAGGCGATCTCCGGATGGGTGTAGACCACCCCTGGAATCGCGTCGTAGTTGACGTGCCCGTAGCCGGTGACGATTCCTTCGACGCAGGCCGCGCCCTCCTCTTCCGCCTTGTGCGCCAGCATGGGGCCGCGGATCACGTCACCGATGGCGTAGACACCCTTCGCGGAAGTCCTGAATTGGGCATCGACTGCTATCCGGCCGCGGTCGTCTAACTCTACGCCTCCGGCCTCCAAGTTCAAGCCAACCGTATTTGGCTTGCGTCCTACCGAGACCAGCACTCGATCGCATTTCCAGGGAGATGCTCCCTCGACCTCGACCGTGCATTCCTCACCGCTTGCCTTGGCTGCGGTGACTCTGGCTCCGAGGTCGAACTCGAGACCCTGCTTGGCCAAGATCTTGTGAGCGGCATCCGCGAGTTCCTTGTCCATCCCCGGCAAGATCCTGTCGAGGTATTCAAAGACCTTCACTTCGGCCCCTAGGCGCTGCCAGACAGACCCTAGTTCGAGGCCGATGTAGCCAGCTCCGATCACAGCGAGGCGTTTGGGTACCTCGCTGTAGGAAAGCGCCTCCGTGCTCGTACCGATTCGTTTACCGTCGAAGTCAACGCCCGGCAGGCTGGCAACCTGGCTTCCAGCAGCGATCAAGATGTGCTTACCTTCCAGCTCCCGGTTGCCCTTGGCCTCTTGAACGAGTAGCCGTGATGGCGAGATGAAGCTCGCGCTGCCCGTGTATCGCGTGATCTTGTTCTTCTTGATCAGGCTGGCGATGCCCCTCGTCAGGGATGTCACGACGCGTTGCTTGCGCTGCAGCATCTTCTCCAAATCGAGTTGGACATCAGGGGCGACAATTCCGTGCGCGCCCAGTTCCCCTTTGGCTTTCGCGAAGAGTTCGGATGACTCGAGGAGGGCCTTGCTGGGGATGCACCCGATGCGGAGGCAAGTGCCCCCGAGCGCCCTTTCCTTTTCGATGCAGGCGACATCCAGGCCGAGTTGCGCGCCGCGGATCGCGGCAGTGTAGCCTCCTGGGCCCGCTCCGATGACGATCAGGTCGTGGGACTGCATGAAACCTCGATTGGTAGGACTTGCGTCGATTGGCCGCCGGCCGGATCGGACCGCGGTCGGCGAGACGGGATCACAACTGCAGCCAGATCCTTTCCGGATGCTCGACGAGACCCTTGATTCTCCGCAGGAATGTAACTGCTTCGCGACCGTCCACAACGCGATGGTCGTAAGTCAGGGCCAGGTACATCATGGGCCGCACGACGACCTGCCCGTCAATCGCCACGGGCCTGTCCTGAATGGCATGCATCCCGAGGATGCCGGATTGCGGCGGGTTGACGATCGGTGTCGACATCATGGAACCGTAAATCCCGCCATTCGAAATCGTGAAAGTCCCACCCTGAAGTTCGGCGAGCCCAATCTTGTTCTGGATCGCCCGCTTGGCGAAATCGGCGATTGCCAGCTCGATCGAGGCAAAGCTCATGGACTCGGCGTTTCGCAACACGGGAACGACGAGGCCGCGCCCGCCGCCGACGGCGATACCGATGTCTTGGTACTTCCGATAGACGACCTGGGTCCCGTCGAGGCGGGCATTCACCACCGGAACGGTCTGCAGGGCGTCCACCGCGGCCTTCACGAAGAACGACATGAACCCGAGCTTGATGCCATGCCGTTCCAGGAACAGGTCCTTGTAGCGCTTTCGCAGCTCGATGACTGCGCTCATGTCCACCTCATTGAACGTTGTAAGGAGCGCTGCGGATTGCTGTGCCGCCACGAGATTGCGCGCGATGACCTTGCGTAGCGGGGACATCGGGACGATCTCCTCCTCCCGGAGCGCGCTTGCTGTCGGCTCCGGACTGGGCTGTGGCGTTGGTTCCGGGGATGGTTCCGCGTGGGCGGACTCAACCGCGCGGATAGCGTCCTCCTTCAGCACCCTGCCTCCAGGTCCGGTTCCCTTGGCAGCCGCGGCCTCGACTCCTGCCTCGCCCAGCACTCGCTTTGCCGATGGCATTACGCGTTGTGCCGGATCGGGGCTCGTCTCTGCCGCCTCCGGCGCATGCGTCTCCACGGCAGCAACGGAGGCTTCCGGTTTGGATGGCTTGGCTCCGGCCACCGGTTCCGTACTATGTTCGTCAATCACTCCGATGACATCGCCGACCGCTGCTCCGGCCCCTTCCGGCCGGACAATACTAACCAATATTCCGCTGACCGGAGCTGGAAGTTCGATTGCGGCTTTGTCCGTTTCCAGTTCGACGACGACCTCGTCAGCGTTGACGTACTCTCCCTCTGACTTGTGCCAGGCGCCGATACGGACTTCGGCGATCGACTCGCCCGCTTCCGGGACTCTAAGGTCAACTGACATCAGGGCATTCTCCGTTATTCCAATGAAATGGCTTCTTCGATCAACTGACGCTGCTCGCGTTTGTGACTGCCTGGCGATCCGGTTGCCGGACTGGCTGACTCCGGACGGCACACGACCCGTGAGAAACATCCGGGAAACCGCATCTGAAGGTGCCTCCACGCGCCCATGTTTCTTGGCTCCTCCTGGGCCCACCAAACTTCCGCGTCCTTGAACGGCGCCAGAGCCTCTTGGATCGTCCCCAGGCTGAGAGGGTAGAGTTGCTCGAAGCGAACAATGGCTAGGTCCTGCCGATCGGCCTCGTCGCGTGCGGCCGTGAGGTCATAGTAGAGCTTGCCACTACACGCCAGCACTCGCCGAATCTTGCTCGGATCCAGCTGTGAATCGCCGAGAATTCTATGGAAGCGTCCTCCCGAAAGTTCATCCAGGCTGGACACGACCTGAGGATGGCGCAGGAGACTCTTTGGCGACATTACGATCAACGGCTTGCGCCACGGGCGAACCATTTGGCGGCGCAAGAGGTGGAAGTACTGCGCCGGAGTGGTGGGGTTGACTACTTGGATGTTGTCCTCGGCCGCCAGCTGCAGGAAGCGTTCGAGCCTGGCGCTCGAATGCTCTGGCCCTTGGCCCTCGAAACCATGGGGCAGCAGCATCACGAGTCCACTCCACAAGCTCCACTTGTCTTCCCCACTGGATATGAATTGATCGATGATCACCTGTGCGGAATTGACGAAGTCCCCAAACTGTGCCTCCCAAATGATCAGGCCATCTGGCGATTCCAGGCTGTATCCGTACTCGAAACCTAGCGGGCCGCCTTCCGAGAGCGGACTGTTGTGAATCTCAAATGTGCCTTGCCGGGGGGAGAGGTTCTGGAGCGGAACGTACGGGAAACCTGTTTCGGCATCGCGCAGTACGGCGTGTCGGTGGGCGAACGTGCCGCGCTCGCAATCTTGGCCGGTAACGCGAATTCGAAACCCTTCCAGCAGCAAGCTGCCCAAGGCCATGGCTTCCGCTCCCGCCCAGTCGATCGGTCCGGTCCCGTTCCCCATTTCGGCGCGTTGCTTGAGCATGCGGACGATCCGGGGATCCGGAATGATCTCGTCCGGCGTTTTGCCCAGCTTGTGCATAATCGCTTTAAGCCGGTCCGCTGGCACACCGGTATCGACCTCGGAAACCTGCCCGTCCGAACCTCGGTTGTATCCGGCCCAATCGCCCGTAACCTGGTCGCCGATGTGAATGTAGTCCTCGCTCTTCGCCGAGGCCAGCTCTTCCTCGAGCCGCCGGCGCCGTTCATCGGCGATCCGATCGGCCTCTTCCGCGGTGACCCCGCCTTGGCTCAGCAGGTGATGCAAGTAACCCTCCCGAACCGGCTTGCGTTGCTGAATGGCTCGGTACAGCAAGGGTTGAGTGAAGCGAGGCTCGTCAGTCTCGTTATGTCCTCGCCGCCGATAGCCGTACATGTCGATCACGACATCGCGATGGTACTCGTCCCGAAAGTCGACTGCGAGGCGGACGACTTGGGCTGCCGCTTCGGGATCCTCTCCGTTCACGTGGAGCAGCGGTATCTGAAGCATCTTCGCCACGCCGCTGGCGTAAATTGCGGAACGGGCCTGCCTTGGTGTGGTCGTGAATCCGATCTGGTTGTTCACAATGATGTGAATCGTGCCACCCACTGAATACCCGGGTAGCTGGCTCATGTTGAGTGTTTCCTGCACGATGCCTTCGCCGGCGAATGCGGCGTCGCCATGAAGCAGGATGCAGAGGCCGTGCTTTCGCTTGTTGTCACCCCTGCGGTCCTGCCGGGCGCGCAGGCGGCCGACAGCGACCGGATCGACGTACTCGAGGTGGCTCGGATTGAAACACAGGGAGAGCCGCAGCTTCTCTCCTTGGGAGCTCATCCACTCGCCACGGTAGCCGAGATGGTACTTCACGTCTCCGCGTCCTTCGTAGTGCACGTGATCGAGGTCGGCGAATTCACGAAAGATCTCTTGCGCGTTCTTGCCGACGACATTGGTGAGGACGCTGAGCCGTCCGCGGTGTGCCATGCCGACCACAATGTCGTTGACACCGTGATCGCAGGCTCTCTCCATGAGCAGGTCGAGCAGCGGGATCAGTGTCTCGCAGCCTTCGAGGGAGAAGCTCTTCGCACCCACGAACTTCTTTTGCACGAAGTCCTCGAAGATCGTGGCATCCGTGAGCTTCGTCAGGATCCGGAGTTGGCGGGCCTGGGAGAGGCTGACGTGGTTCCCGAAGGGCTCCATGCGTTCCTGGAGCCACTCGCGTACGCCGAGGTCGTCGATGTGCATGAACTGCACGCCGACCGAGCGTGTGTAGGTCTCTCCGAGCCGTTCGATTACTGCGCGGGGTGTGTCGAGCGAACAACCCGACAGCGTCTTCGGAGAGATCTTTTCGTCCATGTCCCGTTCATGGAGTCCGTAGTGGGCCGGGTCCAGCTCCGGGCTGGTGTGCACTGCGAGCTCCAGTGGATCAATGCGAGCGACCATGTGGCCCCGAACCCGGTACGCCCGAACCAGCTTGTCGACACAGTGCTGGATGCCTGCCGCCATGGGGACGGCTTCTTCGTCTGGCGGCGGCGTGTCTGACCGCACCTCCGGCTCAATCGGCGATCCGGTAGGGGTGCCTTCCAATCCAGACTCCGCGACTCGTTCCAGGGCTGCCTGCAAGGCATCGGGGTCAGCTGGCAAGGAGTCGAAGTAGTTCCTCCACTGGACTGGCACCGACTCCGGATCTGTTATGTAGTCCGCGAATAGCTGCTCAATGACTTCGATTTCGACTGACGAGGACTGCTGGCCTGGGTCGGGCATAGTCGATCGATGGCTTCTAGCGGGCCGCTCCCAATAACGAGGATAGCCCGTACTGGGATTTCAGTCACTCTGATCCCGATGGCTGCGGGAGCGCGTCCCCCTCTCGACAGGAACCGAATCGAGGACGCTCCAGCCCACCTCGGCCCATTATGCCCATGGCAGTCTCAGGACAAACATCTGCCGCGTGCCGTCCTCCATCATGCTTGGGATCAGCAGCATATCCCCTTCTCGATTCCAGCGGGGCGCAGGGTCGCAGCGCAGATCGCCCGACACCCTTCCATAGAGATCGTACCCTCCGCTGCGTAACGTCTCGCCCGTCCGGCGATTGTGTACGACGTAGTAGACCTTGCCGTCTTCCTTGTATCCGTTTGCGAGCCATTCAAGGTTTGGCGAGAGCGCGATGTCACCCTCCGGGTCTGGGAACAACTCGCGATCGCCGATCAGCTCGACAAGTTGCTGGGAGTCAACGTCGAAGACGGCCTGTCTGTTGGCGATCGAGCCAATCATTCGCATGCCTGCATCCCATTCGGGATGGCCGCCGATATGCGTTTCTTGCTGTCGCAGATCCGTGCCGTCACGCGCGATTGTAAACGATGCATTCAAACGGCCTGGCTTGCGGAAGTTGGCACGGGCGAAGAAAAACAGCCGTTCGCCGGTCCGACTCCACAGGGTGTGGTTGATGAAAAGCGGCATCGAATCGATTTCGGGCCTTTCCCTGCGAACTGCCTCGGCGAGTTCTCGGAACGAGACCAGCAGCTCTTTCTTACCGGTCTCGACATCGACAAGGAAGACCCCATCGTCTTCAGGGGCGCTCACCCCGGAGGTCCAATCCCACGCTCCCGGGTATCCGGTCACCGGCCTGAGCCTCGCCATGCGGGCGTAATTGATCGCTGCGAAGTGCTTGCCGTCGAAGGCGACGCCACCGTTTCCCACGGGGGTATCCTCGAAGCGGTATTCGCGGACCCGGCGGTCTTCCTTGATGTCGTAGAGCACGCAGAAGACCTTGCCGGTCGCTGGATCCCGGTCGTTGAAGAAGAACTGGTTCTCGGGATCGCCCGGGTTCCAGTACAGCATCGTGCCTTGCTGCACGTTCCAGCCGCGCGACTCGTCCACGACGCGAATCGCGTAGTCGTTCTCGGTATCGAGCAGGATGATCTCGGCCGTGTCGTCGGGCCCGGGCATGCGGTCCACGAAGTCGGTCCGAAGTGCCACGATGTACCGCCCGCTTGCGTTCCACGGGATTGTGCCGACATGGCCGATGTACCCGAAGAGATGGTTCTTGGGACCTTGGGTGATTTGCTCCCGCTCCAGCACGGATGATGGCTCGGCCGCGGGAGGCTGCGAGCACGCGGCCATGTGGAGCAGGGTGACGAGACAGCAGGTCACTGCCACGGACCGAAGTCTCCAGCTGGCTATTGGGTTGGCAATGTCAAGTCGCATGAAACCTTGGAATGCTCCAAGATACTGCGGACTCGGAAGCGAAGTCTAGGCTGGCCGCGCCTGCGGGCGTTCGTCACTGGACCGAACCTGCCGGCCCATGTCAGCTTGACCGCCTGAGCTAGGCTATGGACGCGTCGTGGCGCGGCACTGCGCCAGTGGCCGGAAGACGAGGGGAATCATGCCGGAGGTCAAAGCTCAGGACCAGGACTTCGAATTGCACATCCGTACCAGTTTCGGGAAGCAGAGCTTCATGAGGGCGATTGGCGCTGAGTTGTCCCTTGTGTCCCCGGGGGAGGTCGGAATAGTCCTGCCGTTTCGAGAGGATCTGTTGCAGCAGCATGGCTTCCTTCACGGTGCGGTCATTGCCGCGGTGGTCGACAGTGCCTGCGGATACGCGGCACGATCGCTCATGCCCCACGGAACCACGGTCATGACGGTGGAGTACAAGGTGAATTTCCTTGCCCCCGCCGCCGGCGACGAGCTTGTCGCTCGAGGCAGGGTGCTGCGGTCTGGTCGGAAGCTCTCCGTTTGCTACGGCGAGGCCGTGGCACGGGCTGCTGGTCAGGAAAAGCTGGTCGCTGTGCTGATGGCTACGATGATTCCAATCACGGACCGGCCATTATCGGCGTGAGCGTGGCTATCTGTGGTCGGCGAGCCCGGCGGCTCGCACGTTTCGCGTCACAGCCCGATCGAGTAGCCGTGACCGAATTGTCCGTTGAGGGCGGCCCCGATACTCATTGAGACTGAAATCCGGTTGCCGACACCCAAGCCTTCGTAGATCTCTCTGGTCCTGGCGTACTGCGGAGGCATACCGCCATAAAACGTTAGACGCCGCGGTGCCACGAGCACCGCTACATCCGGGAGATCCACGTAGCGCAGAGCCCCGAGTAGGATTGGCCCCTCCACATGGGATGCTGGGGCACGGACCAGAATGGCGTGGGAAATCGATTCGTCCATTGCTGCTGTGTACAGGGCCCATCCAGCTGCCGGCCCGATACCGCTGACCGCGACCTCTCGATCGTCCCCGATCCTGTTGCGGAGAACCCGGATTGCGGCAAGGACACTGCCAATGCGGATGGTGTCGACCGTTCTTCCGGTATGCATCGCGTTACGAAGCAACATTTTCCATTCGGACTTCGTCCAGGTTCCGGAACCCGTACCGGGCGGGAATACGACAAGCAATGGATTGCGACCGAAACGGGAGATGTTGCGGAGCAGCCGTTGAACGCTCTCCGGGTCCTCTCCTGGCATCGCGACATGTACCAGCGCGGGCCCGTCGGCGTCATCGGAGATCCTGAGCAAAGCTTCGACCGGCACTTGGCCGCCGTAGTCGAAGGCGATGGGCTCGAATTCGCCCGGCGGCACGAGCGTTCCTGGACGAGTCGGCGGTGCGTCCGCATCGAACGGAATGGAGTGCAATACGGACTCCCGCAAGGCCCCGAGGCGTTCTTCGCGCCGCGACGTCCATTCCGCCATGCTCGTCCATTCCAGCGGCTTGGGAGGCGGGATGAAGAGCTCGTGTACCCGGTAGTTTTGGGCGTCCTCGGGAGGATGGCCTCCGAAAACGGCCAATTCCGCGGCATCGATCTCGTCGAATTCCGTGTCAATCTCCCGCGGTTCGCGTTGCATCAGCCAACGGTCCAGCCATCGGACCGCCTCTGAGCGCAATTCGTCCGAGTCTTCGTGTCCACTCTCGACGACCAGGTTGCGGAAGTGATCCGGAACGGAATAAGAGTCGTACAGCGCTGTCATCGCGGATTCGAATTCTTCGTAGCCCGCGACTGGGAAGAGCGGATCGAGCCGGCCGTGAGCCGTGAATAGTGGACGCGGCGCGATCAAGGACCCGAGATGGATCAGGTCGTGCATCCGGAAGTTGACCGGATACATGCAGTCGCAGTGCCGTCTCTGGGTGTTGTCGGGGACGCTGACTGCATAGGTGCCGATTCCCATGATTGGAATCACGACCTTGATGCGCGGCTCGACCGCTGCCGTGAACCAACTCATGGCGGCCCCTCCAGACCGGCCTGTCATGGCAACGCGCTCGCTATTCACTTCCGGACGAGTTTCCAAGTAGTCCAAGGCTCGGATTGCGTTCCAGACCTCGAATCCGGCTGGCGTGTAGGCCCGCGTGTACCATTCGTACATTTCCTGATTGAGGACTCCGTGATGCAGTCCCGCGGTCTCCGCGATCTGCACGGGATCGAGCACCATCGCAGCGTATCCGTGGAGGGCCAGGGTGTGGCCGTGCCGTTGATACGATGTCTTGGCGCCGTGCGGCGAGTAGGCGTGACCGCAGACGTAGATGACTCCCGGCACGGGACCGTCCGAACTCGTCGGCAGGTAGAGATTGGCGGTTACGTAGACCTTGGGCATGCTCTCGAAAGCGATTTTTTCGACTACATACCCCGGGCGCTCGATCCTGCCGCGAATCTGCGCGTTCAGCGGGGTCTTTTCGCGTTCGAATCCAAGGCCGAGCATGTCCTTGAGTTCTGTGAGCCGTTGTTCACGTACGGATTCCCAGGCTTCGCGCCCAGCTGATTCCGCAACCGCCCGGTCCGTGATCTCGCGGGCTTCGCGGGCGAGGTATGCCGAAATTCCGTCTCGGGCGACGTCGGCAGGGTCTGGAGAGTCGCTCGCGGGTGGCGGCGTGCAGCCGGTCAATGCCGCAAGTGCAAGAGAGATGACGGCAACGGGGCCAGCGTGAATCCAGTGTGATGTTGTACGCATGATTGCCATCACGATAGACCATGGGAGGGGACTGAAGCTCCGCGGTGGAATGCGTGTGAACAGGCGGAGGCTCGGTCACGGAGATGGTGGGGGTGGTTGCGGATTCAGTTTGGAATTGTGCGGATCAGCTCAAGCGAATGCCCATTTCTACGTAAGCATTCAGCTTCCGGGGCGCAAGAGGCCGGGAGAGCCGCTCGTGGGCAGCCCAATGAGGCGCTCGTCTAGCGGGAGCGGGCTGGGCGTTGGGGTGCGAGCAGAAGCGCCTGCCAGTCGCGCTGCAGCGGATACACGAAGACGGCCTTGGGCGTCTTGGCGGGCACGGCACCCATGGCACCGCGGGCTTGGGTTTGTCCCAGATAGTGCCAGTTCGAGGCCCGGTAGCAGGTGCCGGCGTAGGGCTGGCTGACATACGTCTCCGCCAGCACCGGCCGGACGCCATGCTGGTGCTGCCAGTCGGCGGCCAGTTGGCGCAAGCTCAGCCCCAGCGCCTTCGAGGCTAGGCATTTTACGCGCACCCAGGGAAACAAAAGGAAGCGGGCTTGGCGCACCACCCGCTCCAGCGGACGGCTGGGCTGGTCCTGCCAGCCGATCCAGCGGTCGCGCACCGGCAGGTAGCGGGCGGCGAAATCGTACAGCAGGCAGCCCAGCAGGCGTTGCTGGCGGTCTTCGAGGAAGTAGCGCAGGTGGCAGCCGATGGGCTGGCGATAGCCCAGGGGGTGGTAGCGTTCCAGGAATTCGTTCCACAGGCCAGCCTCAGCGCGCTCGCTGACGAGCCGCAAGCGCAGCGGCTCGAGCTGCGCCAGGGGGCCCTCCAGCGGGGCTTGGGGCGCGCTGCGCTGGCCCAGCGAGAGGGGCGCTTGGCGGCCCCGTTCGGGGCCTTTGCGGGCCGGCAGGGCTAGGATCGAGAGCCGTTCGAGTTCCTCCAGCACGCGCATCGCCAGCTGAATGCGGTTGCTGCCGCGAGGGGTCTGCCAGCCCAGGTGCTGGCAGACGGTGTGGCCCAGTTCGGTGCGGCTGAGCAGGGGCAAGCTGGTGACGATCTCTTGGATGTCCGCGATCTGGCTGCGGCGCAGGTGCTGTCCGCACAAGCTGGTCGAGGCCAGCCGCGCGATGCGCGGGTCCAGATCGGCGCTCGCCATTCAGGCCGCCTTGCCTAGCTCGCCGTCCGCGCTGTTGGCGACAGGCGGGATCCACTCCGTCGGGGCCTTGCTGAGTTGCTCCCGACGCTGCTCGCTGAGGCGCCACGGCAGCCAGGCAGCCAGCTCTTGCGGGGCCTGGTTGCCGTTGCGCGCACAGGCCGCCAGCCAGTCCAGCATCCAGGTATACGGGTTCAGGCCTGCCAGCCGCACGGTCGCCAGCACCCCGAACAGCAGGCCCGCCGCTCGCGCGCCGTCCGGCCCGCCCGAGCCGAAGCTGGTGTAGCGGGCGATGACCGGCCCCCGCAGGACCCGCTCCGACGCATTGTTGTCGAGCGGGATGCGCGGATCGGCCACAAAGCGGCTCAGCGATACGCGGTGACTCTGCAAGGTCGCCAAGGCCCGGCCTTGCGCAGCCAGGCGGGCCAGCTCGGCACCCTGTCGGCCGTGGCCCTGCTGGTCGAGCCGCAGCCACTCGCGCGCGCACTCCGCGCCCTCTTCCCGGGCGCGCTCGAACAACTCTTGCACGCGCGTTTGCAACTGCTGCTGGATCTGTTGGAACGGCCTGCCTTGCGCCTCCAGCGGTTGCTGCCGATCCCACTGCTGGAGCCGCTCTCGGTTCAGTCGGAACACTGCGCCGATGCGCTCCACCCACTCCTCGGCCCACTCCTTGCAGTCCGCGTGACCGGTGCCCACGCGCACAAAATTTCTCCGCATGTGCGCCCAACAATGGCCTAGCACCACGCCCCCGGGATACTGCTTGGCAAACGCCTTGCACGTGCTGTAGCAGTCACACACCAGCACGCTCAACCCGCTCTGGCCGACCAACGCAGCCAGCCATTGGCAGGCCGAGTCCAGGCCCCGGGTCGGCAGGATCCGCATGCGTACCGTGTTGCCGGCCAGACAGGCCCACAGCCAAAACTTCGGCTTCTGTCGCCCGCGCTCGGGCGGGTCCTTGTTGTCGTCCTCGCCCTCCGCCAGCCACTGCACCGGCCAGGAGGTCTCGTCCGCCTGGGCCACCGGCTGCTGCTGTTGGTACTCCCCGATCGCCGCCTCCAGCGGCGCGAAAAGATCTGCCAGCCGCCGCAGTCCCGCCGACAGCGTCGACGGCGGCACGCGCAGCCCCAGGTCTGCCAGATCGCGGGCCACCGCCGCCTGCGGGCGGAACAGCCCGTAGACCTGGATCAGACACCAGGCCCACACACTGGTGCCCAACTGGCTGGTGCCTAGCCGGGCCACCGGCGGGGCGCTCACTGGCCGCGCTGAGCCACAGTCGCAGCCCGGACGATAGCGCCAGCGCAGCACCTTGCGTGCCAGCGCCTTGTAGGCCATCTCGTACAGCCAACTGATCTTGTACCCGCACGCTACGTAGGCGGTGCCGCAGTCCGCACAGCGGCGCTGCTGCGCGGGCACGTCCAGCCACTCGAACACCACCGGCAGGCCGGGCCGCCGCTCGCGCGGCGGGGTCGGCGAACCCGGTTGCCGTCCGCGTTTCCTGCGCGGCCGGTCCGCCGCAGCCTTGCTCGCGGGCTGCTCCGGCGCGGGCGTGTCGGCGACCGCGGGCGTGTCGGCCGAGCCCTCGGCGGAGACTCCGTCCGGCGCGGACGGCTCATCCCCGCCCGCTGGCGTGGTCTCGCTCTTGCGCAAGATGACCGTGATGCCGGCAAAGCGCTTGGAGAAGCGTCTCCCCGAAATGCGGAACAAGGGCCGCATCCGAGCGGGGGCAGACGCCGACATCGTGGTGTTCGATCCGCAGACTGTCATCGATCGCGGAACCTATGCAGATCCGGCACGGAGCCCGCAAGGCATCCGGCACGTTATCGTGAACGGCACGCCCGTCTTGGTCGACGGCCAACTGCTTGACAGTGCCAGGCCTGGTCGAGCGGTGCGGGCCAAGCGCTCTTACCCGTTCGCACCGGGAACTACTTGGAGCCGCCCGGGACAATAAGGCGGCGTCGATACAGAACTCTCGGGCAGGCCGGACCGATCGTCTATCTGACGGCCTGTACGGCTGATCCGCGGAAGCGCGTTGTTCAGTGTCCCTGCCCGGTTCTCGCTTCCAACCACCAGTGCAGCACATTGGTCTTGTTTCTTTCGTACGCGTGCGACGCCTGTATTAGCAGGCGTTTCCGACTGTGCCCCTTCGACGAACCGACCACGATGCTGTTCGAGTACGCTCCCAAGCCTGCCTCGCGCCTCCTCAGATACACGCCGTCATCCCAAACGAGGCCATCCCGCGAAGAATACAGCACCATGTGACCTTTTTCCTCGCCGAAACTCCCGCTCCGTCCATGCATGAAGTAGCAGCCGTTCAACGAGACCATCTGAGGATTTCGGATCTTCTTCCGAAACCGCGCGGTCTTCGCTGCAGACCATGTGCGTCCGCCATCGTCGCTTACCACGTAGTCGAGCGCTTGCTCATCGTTCCTGTTGTAGATGTAGACGGCGATGCTTCCGGAGTCCAGCATCCCCATGGTCCCGTACGATTTCCCGGAGGTGTCGAACGGAAGCTCGCTCCGTTTGGTGAAGGTGCGGCCGCCATCGCCGCTTGCGTACAGCTCATAAACGTGTTGCTTCTGGTTGCCTAGGAAACTAATCGTGTTGTCGTTCGCGAAGTGAAGCGCGAGGATCTCGCCGTTGTGGTTCCGTGCATCGTAGACCCTGCCCCGCTTGTCGCCCAGTTCCGCCGCCTCGCTCCACGTGCGGCCCCCATCGGCGCTAATGGCATACGTCGGCGTCTGAAAGTGCGACCACACCTTGCTGGTCGAGATGTCGCACACCAGGAAGAAGAGGACTATCTCACCCTTGTCGGTCAGGACGGCCTTCTCGGCGAAGGCAGCAAGTTGCTTGGCGCTCGCACCTCCCGCCTGCCCTGCGTCCAGCAGGTTCTTCGAATAGGCAATGATGTTCCGACCGCCCCACGTCTCACCGCCGTCTTCAGAGCGCTTGTACTCCATCCATCCCACAGCGGAGTGCCCGCCGCTGTCGTCGGAGCAGTTCGGATAGAAGGCGAGGATCTTGCCGTCCTGATACTCGACCAGCGCGTGCCCGAGGTGCCCGCTTCTTCCCGTCCGGGAGTGATCAACAAAGAGGATCCCATCGTTCGGCGGGTTCTTCGGGCTGACTTCGTAAGTGCATCCCGCAGGTTCCGCCGCACTGCTCGCAAAGGACTGGCTACCGAGCGCCAAGCTCATGGTCAGAGCCGCGAAAACGCCAAGGTTTCTGCCCATACTGCTTCCACCTGCAAGCCTTTGTGCTGCAGGGCTCTTGGTAGTATATAGTACCTCGTCGCCGAGGCACTAAGCGCTGTGGCAACAAGAGATCGACCGTGATCAAGCGCACGAAGACTCCCCTCGCGGTCATCGCGGTCGTGGCCGCCTTGGTGGCAGGTCGCTCCGTGGCCGACGACGAGCCACCCAACGTGGTGCTAGTCATCACCGACGATCAAGGCTACGGTGACCTGAGTTGCCACGGCAATCCGGTGTTGAAGACCCCGAACCTCGACCGACTCTACGACGAGTCGGTGCGCTTGGTCGACTACCATGTCGCCCCTACCTGCTCGCCTACCCGCGCTGCGCTGGTTACGGGCCATTGGACCAACCGCACGGGGGTGTGGCACACAAGCGGCGGCCGCTCCCTGCTACTGGAAGGCGAGGTCACGATTGGGCGGATCTTTCACGACGCCGGCTACGCCACGGGTATGTTCGGCAAGTGGCACATGGGCGACAACTACCCCTTCCGGCCAGAGGATCGCGGTTTCAGCGAGGTGATGCGCCACGGTGGCGGCGGCGTGGGCCAGACGCCTGACTTCTGGGATAACTCCTACTTCGACGGCACGTACTTCCACAACTCGGTGCCGGAACCGGTCACGGGCTACTGCACGGACGTCTGGTTTGACTACGCTCGGCGTTTCATCAAGGCTCAGAAGGAGGCAGGCAGGCCGTTTCTGGCCTATATTTCGACGAACGCCCCGCACTGGCCTATGCACTCGCCGCCAGAGTTCGCCGCACCCTACGAGGAGCGATTCGGCACCCGCGTGGGGCACTTTTTCGGCATGATCGCCAACATCGACCACAACGTCGGCCGTTTGCGGGCCTTCCTAGCGCGAGAGGGCCTGGCCCACAACACGATCCTTATCTTCACCAGCGACAACGGAACCGGCGCGGGCGAAAAGGTCTTTAACGCCGGCATGCGGGGCAGGAAGCAAAGCGAGTACGACGGAGGGCATCGAGTGCCGCTGTTCGTCCACTGGCCCGCAGGGGGGCTTGTCGGCGGGCGCGACGTCGAGCCGATCACCGCCCACATCGACGTGCTGCCCACCCTGATCGATCTTGCGGGGATCGCGCCGCCGAAGGGAGTGGTGTTTGACGGACGCAGTATCCGCCCGCTCTTGGAGAGCAGAGCGAATCCGGACGACGGCTCGTGGCCGGACCGCATCCTAGTGACTGACTCGCAAAGGGTCGTGGATCCGATCAAGTGGCGGAGGAGCGCCGTGATGACCAACCGCTGGCGACTGGTCAACGGCACCGAGCTCTACGACATCAAGCAAGATCCGGCGCAGCAGAACGACGTGGCCGGAACCCAACCCAATGTAGTCGCCCGACTGAAGGCCTTCTACGAAGCGTGGTGGGCCGAATTGAAGCCGACCTTCCAACGGATTCCCGCGATTTACCTGGGCCACGAAGGAGAGAACCCGGTCCGGCTGACGAGCCACGATTGGATCGCCACGAAATCGACGCCTTGGAATCAGTCGTTGGTCCGCCAGGCGTTGGACGATCCATCCGCCACCGGATACTGGAACGTCAACGTGACCGCAGCGGGCGGGTACGAAATCCGTCTGCGACGATGGCCGGAAGAGGCCGATACAGCGATCGACGCCCAGCTTCCTCCGGGGACCGACGTGCCAGGGGAAAGCCCATTCCGTGCGAGCCCCGGCAAGGCAGTGCAGGCGGTCAACGCCTCGGTCCGAATCGGAGATGTGACGGCCGAGGCCCCGGTCGAGCCCGGGGCCAAGCAGGTAACGCTCCAAATGACCTTGCCTGCCGGCAAGAGCCGTATGAGAGCCACCTTCACCACCGGCGACGGAGGCACCGTGGGAGCGTATTACGCCTACGTGAGGAAACAGTAGGGCGGCAAGGCTGGGTTAGACGCGTGCCGCTTCCAGTGGTCGTTCGGCGAGTGAGCGGCACGTTATACGCAAATGGCACCCGCAAAGCACTTTAAGGACCGGTGACAGCCTCCGAATCTCGTGGTATGCGGCTCCGCGATCCCGTGAATCTTGCCGTTTCAGGACGACCCGAGTTAGATCCTCCGGGCCTCGCCGGACGCGCTCCAAGCGGTTTCGTGCCGACGAACGGCGTTGGCGCCAACACTACGTTGGCGCTCCAGGTCGCCGCTGAGTCCGCCAGTCGGTACAGCGATCCTGATCTAACCCTAACTTACCCGCCCAGAAAATAGACGGTAGGGCCTAACAGCTGTTGAAGCAACTGCTTAGCGTCGGATCTGGCAATTTTGTGTACCCATGTAATTTGATTGTTGACTTCCTGTATTACAATTTGATAGTGTTCGTTTAGTAGCCATGTACATCGAGTCCGTCCCCAACCGCAACTCGCCCCCGGCCGTCCTCCTCCGCGAGTCCTTCCGCGTCGGCTCCAAGGTCCGCAAGCGCACCATCCTCAACCTCTCCAAGTGGCCCCCGGACCTCGTCGAGGGCCTCCGCACTCTGCTCAAGGGCGGCACTGCCGTCGCCAACCTTCAGGACTATTTCGCCATCGTCCGCTCCCGCCCCCACGGCCATGTCGCCGCCGTCCTCGGCTCCCTCCGCTCTCTCGGCCTCGACTCCCTCATCGATCCCAGCCCCTCCCGCTCCCGCTCCCTCGCCATGGCCCTCGTCGTCTCGCGCATCCTCCAGCCGCGCTCCAAGCTCGCCACCTCCCGCTGCCTCGACCCCGCCTCCCTGGCCCACTCCCTCGGCGACGAACTCCAGCTCGGCCACCCCGATGCCGACGACCTCTATGCCGCCATGGACTGGCTCCTGCCCCGCCAGCACGCCATCGAGCAGGCCCTCGCCAAACGCCATCTCAGCGACGCCTCCCTTGTCCTCGCCGACGTCACCTCCACCTACCTCGAGGGCTCCCACTGCCCCCTCGCCGCCCGCGGCCATTCCCGCGACGGCAAGCGCGGCAAGCTCCAGATCGTCTTCTCCCTGCTGTGCAACCGTGACGGCTGCCCCGTCGCCGTCCAGGTCTTCCCCGGCAACACCGCCGATCCCGCCACCGTCGGCCCCCAGCTCGACACCCTGCGGCGCCGCTTCGGCCGCGCCCGCCTGGTGGTCGTCGGCGACCGCGGCCTGCTCACCGAGGCCCGCATCCGCGACGAACTGCGCCCCGCCGGCCTCGACTGGATCTCCGCCTTGCGCGCCCCCGCCATCCGCGAACTCGCCCGCCAGGGCGCCTTCCAAATGTCCCTCTTCGACCACCAGGACCTCGCCGCAATCACTTCCCCGGACTATCCCGGCGAGCGTCTGCTGCTGTGCCGCAACCCCCTGCTGGCCGCCAAGCGCGCCCGCCAGCGCGAGGCCCTGCTGGCAGCCACCGAGAAACTGCTCGACCCGATCGTCGCCGCCACCCAGCGCACCCAGCGGCCCCTGCGCCGCGCCGCCAGCATCGGCCTCCGGGTCGGCAAGGTCGTCTCCAAGTTCAAGGTGCGCAAGCATTTCGAACTGACCATCGAGGAGGGCCACTTCGACTACCGCCGCAACCAAGCCGGCATCGACGCCGAGGCGGCCCTGGACGGCCTCTACGTGGTCCGCACCAGCGTGGCGGTCGAGGAGCTCGGGCCGGCCGATGCCGTGCGCACCTACAAGAGCCTCAGCGCCGTCGAGCGCGCCTTCCGCAGCTTCAAGACGGTGGACCTGAAGGTCCGCCCGATCTACCACTACCTCGAGGACCGCGTGCGCGCCCACGTGCTCGTCTGCATGCTGGCTTACTACGTCGAGTGGCACATGCAGCGGCGGCTCGCCCCGCTGCTGTTCAAGGACGCCGATCCGGACGCGGCGCAAGCCGCGCGGGAGTCGGTGGTGCAGCCCGCGCAAGTCTCGCCGGAGGCCCGCGCCAAGGCACGCACCCAGCGCACTGCCGCCGGCGAACCGGTCCATAGCTTCCAAACCCTGCTGGCCGACCTGGCGACGATTGTCAAGAATCGCATCCAGCCCCATGGCGGAGGCAAACCGTTCGACATGCTCACGCGACCGACGGAATTGCAGCGCAAGGCGCTCGAACTGCTCGGAGTCAGCCTGACCTGTACCCAGTAAATCTCCAGCTGCGAAATCCTAAATCGCTGAAACTACGAGAGAAACCAAGAGCCCGACTATTTTCTGGAGGGTAAGTTAGGTCTAACTCGACTCCATGTGTATGCCCTCAAAGCTCCCCGCCGGACAAACGGACGGCGGGGCAGTCTGGCACAGCACATAGTTGGGCAGAGTTCGTAGCCCCGGCATCTGATGCGACTTGCTAGACTGATACCCGTCAGGTAGTTCGCCGGACAAATGGGCGAACCGCCGAGGCTTGGGAGAGTAAGAACGGGTAGTAGTGGCATGCCACGTCCCCAAACCGACAGAGCAAGAATTGACGTTTATCTCAATGATGACCAAACGCCAATCATCATACCGATCTACCAGCTACGTGGACTCCAAGAGGCTTGGGAAGACCAAGGGAGACAGGTTCAGGTGTTTGCCCACGAGGACGAGAGGCCGGGATACAGGGGTGGTCACCCCAATTTAAGGGTGATAGTGAAGCCGCCTCCAGATCGTCCGTTAGATGAGGAAATTGCGGTCCTCGTCTAATTTGGTCCGAGTTGCGATGGCCGGACTCAGCGACCCAACGACTTGGCGGTAGGCAAGCCGTTTTCTGTGCAAGCCATATGAGGCTGTTCTGCCACGAGCCCACGTTGTAGAACTGATGCCACTCTTCCCTGACGAGTCTCCTCGGCACTGCGTATAGCCTCCGTGAGTATCCCAAGCAAATGGCCCCTGCCGAACACCTGCCCCGTAACTAACTGTCCGGAACCGGTGGCCTGTGCATGTGCAACTCCCGACTTCGCGGCGAACCGAGGCCGGTCAGTTCTCGGCCTATTGGGGCGCGTTTCGCTTGATAACTATCGAAAGCGAAGAGGGAATCCAGATTCACACAGAGGCGCTAGGGCCGAGGAAACGCAGTCTGTTGCTCGTATACGTCGACCGGCTTCCACAGCCTCTTCTCCTTGTACTCCCGGTATCGGGCTGCGTCGGCCTCCGAATTCTTGGTCGGCATCTGAGCTTGGACGGAATCACGCCACGAACGGAGTTTCGCTAAAAGCTCGCGGGCCTTGTCCGGCATCGCCGCGGACAGGTCGCGCGTCTCGCCAATGTCTTCGCGTAGGTCGTACAGCTCAGTGTGCCCGTCCTCAAAGAACTCGAGGAGTTTGAAGGGCCCCTCCCTCACAGCGCCGTACGGAATGCACGTGATGATCGGTGTGTGCGCGTTGTAGTGCGGGTAGTGCCAATAGATCGGTCCGCGGCGAAACTCCCTGTCCCCCCTCAGCAGCGGGGTTAGGCTCTTGCCGTCAACTTCCGGCCCCGCGTCCACTCCGGCAATGTCGAGGATCGTCGGGAAGAGATCAACGCTGATCACCGGCTCCTCGACGGCAAGGCCTTCGGAATGCCCGGGCCATTTGACGATCAGCGGTACGCGTACCCCGCCCTCCCAGGCCGTGCTCTTCTCTCCTCGAAGCGGCAAGTTGGAGGTGATGCGACCGTCCTTCGATAGGCCTCCGTTGTCGGAGAAGAAAATGACTACGGTACGTTCCGCTACCCCCAGTTGTTCGAGCTTTGCAACGACCGCGCCGACGCTCTGGTCCAACCCTTCGACCATCGCCGCGTATTCCGGATTCTTCTGCGAACCCGTCGGCCGCTTCTTGCGGTACTTCTCTACAACCTCGGGCCTGCCCTCGATCCGGGTGTGAACCGCGTAGTGCGAGAGGTAGAGAAAGAAGGGCTGATCTCCATGGCGGTCGAGAAAGGCTTCGGCCTCGCGCGTAATGCGATCCGTAAGGTACTCCCCTGGCCGTTCATCGGGGAACGGGCGCCAGCCGAGCCGCTCGATCTTGGCGGCCGGCCAATAGGGCGGAAACATGCTTCCGTGCGAACCGGAGTGGCTGCCGCCGACGCTGAACTGGAAGCCATGATCCTCCGCCCACCAGCCCTTTTGGCCTAGGTGCCACTTGCCGACCGCGGCCGTGACGTAGCCAGCCTCGGCGAGCGCCTCGGCAATCGTGGTCTCGTCGTGACGCAGATAGTTGGTCCATTCCGGAATCGCGAGTTTCGCACCCGGCGGCGTTCTCCCGGGAATCCAGTCGGTCAGATGGGTCGACGCCGGGTACCTACCTGTAAGGATGCTTGCGCGTGTCGGCGAGCAAGAGTTTCCCGCTGCGTAAGCGTCGGTGAAGCGCACGCCCTCGGCGGCAAGGAGGTCGAGGTGGGGCGTCTCGTAGTACGTGCTCCCATAGCTGCCTAGGTCACGCCAGCCCAGGTCGTCCGCCAACACGAGAACGAAGTTTGGCTTCTGGGCCGCAAGTAGCCCGACTGCCGCGAAGCCGACAATGGAGAGACGGAACATGCTGGCCCAAGGACGCTCACTGGTCATGGTTTGGTCTCTTCACTCTCAGAATGGTTCTTGCATCCGTCGCGACCACCAATTTGCGCAACGCTCTAATCGTTTTGTTCCTGCGGAAATTGCATAGTTCCGAAGCGGCGATTGACGTGCGGCTGACAAAGCTCGGCCCACGCTCTCGTGCTTGCGATAGCCGAAGGAACAGATGACTTGCGATCAGGATTGGTTCACCAAGGCGAGCAGCGCGTCCCCGCTGTCGCAATTCAGCAGCCATTCACCGACCTTCTCCAAACGGTCCGTGTCGGCAATCTGTTCCAGCGGTGCGGCAAGGCTGCCCGCCAGTGCCTCGCCAAATCGAATCCGGGCTAACCGCAGGAGTAGCTTCCGCTCCCCCGCCAGCCCTTCCCGGCGTCCCTCATCACGGCCCTCATCACGGCCCTCGGCCCTCATGCGATCCGCCCAAGTCAGAGTCTCATCTTCCAGCATGTCCAGCACCTTGTCTAGTGTCCTGACCGTCAAATAACATTAATTACCAACCTTCGCGCTCGAGAGCCTGGCGCGCCCGGTGGATCTTGGCAAGAATCTCCTCGCCCTTGGCCTTCCAGCGGTACGGCTTCGGATGCTCGTTGCGTTCCGTCAGGTAGGCCGTGATCGCGTCCGTCAGTTCCTTGACGCTCCCGAAGCTGCCGTCCCGCACGCAGTCCGCCGTCAGGTCGGCGAAGAAGCGCTCCACCAGGTTCAGCCAGGAGCTCGAGGTGGGCGTGAAGTGCATGTGGAAGCGCTGGTGCTTGCCCAGCCAGGCCCGCACCTTCGCGTGCTTGTGCGTGCAATAGTTGTCCGCGACGATGTGAATCTGGAGACCGTTCGGAACCTCCCGGTCGATTTGCTTGAGGAATCGCAGCCACTCCAGATGGGTGTGCCGTGCCTCGGTGCGGTAGATCAGTTTGCCTTCCAGGTAGCTCATCGCCGCGAACAGGCACACCGTGCCGTGCCGAATGTAGTCGTGAGTGCGGGTGCGAATGTGTCCGACACCGAGCGGCAGGGCGGGCTGGGTGCGCTCCAGGGCCTGGCACTGGCTCTTTTCGTCGCAGCACAGCACCACGGACTTCTCGGGCGGGTCCAGGTACAAGCCGATCACATCCCAGAACTTGCTTTCGAACTGTTTGTCGCTGGAGAGTTTGAACGTCTTGGTCCGGTGCGGCTTGAGGCCCTGCTGGTGCCATATGCGCCCCACGCTGGACGGCGCGATGCCCACGGCGGCGGCCAGCGTGCGGGTGCTCCAGCGCTGCCGTCCAGGCGGCGTCCGGCCCGCTTCGGTGACGACCTTCTCCACGGTTTGCAAGGGGATCGTGGGGCGCCGTCCGCGGCCGGGCAAGTCCCGCAGGCCCGCAAGACCTTCGCGGTCAAAGCGCTGCGACCACTTGTTTACACACGCGACGCTAACCCCGAGGCGCTCGGCGACGTCCCGTTGCTTCACACCCTCGGCGCGCAGCAGCACGATCCGCGCGCGCTGGCAGTCGCGCCGCGAAGTGGTCGCGGCGCGGACCCGCCGTTCCAACTCCCGTTGTTCCTCGGGATGCAGATCGAGAACTGCAACCGGTCGTGCCATCGTGCTCCCTCCCGCGAGAAGCAGTATGGCACACACTGTCAATTAATTCAATCTATTTGAAGGTCAGTACACTAGATTATCGCTCTTCATTGCATCCGGCACACCTAAGTCCGGGATAAGCACCTTCGAGATCCAACCCGCGAACGCCCCGGCCAGCGCGGCATAGGCGGCGTTCCCGGACCATCCCTTCAACGGTGCCGCCGCCACCCGCAACGCCTCTGGACTATCACAACGCTGCAGCCGGGCCAGCAACACGGCCAAGTTCTCGTCCCCGCCCGGATCCCGGCAGCGCCGCAGGTCCAGCAGCGGGCACTCCATTCGCGGGATGTCCGGCTCCGTTTCTGCACAACGGACCGTGATCGCCGCGCTCACCTCCCCAACAGGGGTCCAGCGCCGCTTGCCGCTGTAGATCGTCAGGTGCTTGACGCGCGGGACGGCGGATGCGGAATAGCCGAACTCCTTTGGCGGTTGATTGCTCAGAGCGAAATAGAGGGTCGAAACCGCGTGTAGCATGCGGAATGGCATCGTAGGGTCGACCGCGTCCTGGCATTCGACCAGCAAGTAGACGATCTGGCCGTCGGCCAGCGTCAGCCGCCAGACGGCGTCGGCCAGTCTCTGGCGCAGGTCGGGGCCGACCAAGTTCGGGCTGGCGGCCTCGATCGCCACGACTTCGTCCGGGTCGATGCCGGGCAGAGGATGGGCTTGCAGCAGATGGCGGAGGAATATGGGGTCAAGCACGAAGAGCTTGTAGGAGGAATCGCGCGGGACGCGCATTTCGATGACAGACATGGCAGGAAGGGGGGCTTGGCGGGTACCGGACGGTCGGCCGGACCCGCGGCATCACGAAATTCTAGCGAAACAAGGAGTCTCAACTGCCAAAGCGTCGCTTCGGCCGCCCACAAGGCCGTTGCCGCCGACCCCGACTTGAATGTCCTCCATCCGACGAACGGCCACGGGAGTGGCGCTCGGCTAGACTCAAGATCGTCATGCCCACAATTGCTGTGCTGGGAACCTTGGACACCAAGGGGGCCGAGGTGGGGTTCCTTGCGTAGCAGATCCGAGTGCGCGGCTGCGACACCCTAGTGGTCGATATGGGCGTCTTGGGGCCGCCTGCAATCGAGCCTGATCTCTCTCGCCAAACCGTCGTCGGCACAGTGGGGGAGCGGATCGAGGCGCTGGCCGCGGGGGGAGACCGGGGCCGGGCCGTTGCGGCGATGACCCGCGGTGTGGAGAGGATCCTGCCGGAGCTTCATGCGCAGGGTCGCTTCGATGGCGTGATCGGCATCGGCGGGAGCGCGGGGACGACGATGGCGACGGCCGGTATGCGGGCCTTGCCAATCGGCGTGCCCAAGCTGATGGTCTCCACTATCGCCGGCGGGGATGTCGCGCCGTTCGTCGGCTCGAAGGACATCACCATGGTTCCGTCCATCGTGGATATCAGCGGCTTGAATCGGATTAGTCGCCACATATTCGTCCAAGCTGCAGCCGCGGTAGTGGCTATGGCACGTGCCGAAATACCGCTGCCAACAGGTGACGACAGGCCGCTGATCGCAGCTTCCATGTTCGGCAACACCACGCAATGTGTCGACGCCGCCCGGAAACGGCTTGAGTCGTCCGGTTACGAGGTTCTGGTCTTTCACTCGACCGGGACGGGAGGGCGGACCATGGAAGACCTCGTTGCGGCCGACTATTTCACCGGTGTATTGGATGTCACCACGACGGAGCTGGCGGACGAACTCGCAGGGGGCGTGATGAGCGCCGGCCCCACGCGCTTGGAGGGAGCCGCCCGCGCGGGCATTCCCTCAGTAGTGGTGCCGGGCTGCCTGGATATGGTGAACTTCTGGGCGCCCGAGACGATCCCGCAGAGATATCGCAGCCGCCGGCTCTACCGGCATAATCCCAACGTGACACTCATGCGAACGACTCCGGAAGAAAACCGGGAACTCGGACGCCGATTGGCCGAGCGAGTGAACAAGTCCAAGGGGCCGGCGGCAGTGTATCTGCCGCTAAAGGGAATCTCGGTGATCTCTGTCGCAGAGCAACCCTTTTGCTGGCCTGAGGCGGACCAGGCCTTGTTCGGGGCCATCAGGAAGACGCTGCGCCCCGGGATTCCTCTCTTTGAGCTGGATCTCGACATCAACGATCCGGCCTTCGCCGAAGCAGTAGCAGATGGCCTGCTTCGGCTACTTGGTCACGAGACCTCCTCGGGACAGCATCCGAGCGGGCAACTGCCATCGTGAGAAGGGCCATGGGAAATAGATCGCACAGACCGGGGATCCCGAGGGAAGTCATACTCGAGCGGCTCAGGGATCAGGCTGCTCATGGAATCCCAATACTCGGTGCCGGAGCCGGGACCGGCATCTCGGCGAAGTGCGCTGAGGCCGGTGGCGCCGACCTGATTGTGATCTACAATTCGGGCCGCTTTCGCATGGCCGGTCGCGGATCCCTGTCCGGGTTCATGCCTTACGGCGACGCCAACCAGATCGTCGTCGAAATGGCCGGCGAGGTGCTTCCGGTTGTGCGGGACGTTCCGGTTCTCGCCGGCGTGTGCGGGACCGATCCGTTTCGGGTGATGCACTCCTTCCTGAGGGATATCAAGGCCATTGGATTCAGCGGCGTGCAGAACTTTCCCACCGTGGGACTGATCGACGGGCTGTTCCGGCAGAACTTGGAGGAAACCGGGATTTGCTTCTCCAAAGAAGTCGAATTGATCGGCATAGCTCGGGAATTGGACCTGCTAACGACCCCTTACGTCTTCAGCCCCGATGAAGCAGTCGCGATGGCGGCAGCGGGTGCCGACGTTTTGGTCGCCCACATGGGGCTTACCACGAAGGGGTCGATCGGGGCCCGGACGTCCAAGTCGCTCGACGAAGCGGTTGCGGAGATCCAAGCCATTCACGACGCGTCGAAGAAAGTGCGGGACGACATCCTCGTCATCTGCCACGGAGGGCCAGTCAGTGAGCCAGACGATGTCCAGTACATTCTCAAGAGGACTCGCGGGGTCTCTGGGTTCTTCGGGGCCAGCAGTGTCGAGCGCCTGCCTACAGAACGGGCAATTACGGACCAAGTAAAGGCGTTCAAGGAGGTCGAGTTGCAGTCGCGCCCCGAACGGACAGCGTCCTAGTTGGGAAGCCTCCTCGGCAACTCTATCTGATGGAAGCCCAGGGCTCCTGCTCGGCTACATCGACGAGTTCGTAGCCTTCCGGGCCCACGGACGGGCTCAGCACTGCCAGCAGCTTCGCGGTTCGGTCGCTTGCATTGAACGAAGCATGCACCACATCCTTGCCAATGAACGCGGACTCACCGGCGGCGAGCAAGCGCTTGCGCGGGCCAATCCACTGCTCGACCTCCCCGTCAATCACGTAGATGGCTTCCTCCTGATTGGGATGCTTGTGGAAACTGTGGCCGCCACCTGGGTTGATTGTCACTTCGACCACTACCAGTGCCTTGGCGCCGGTGGCGGCTGGGCTGCTGAACCAAGCCAGCGACCCCCAGGGAACTTGCTCTCGCTGGACTTCGCCTGATCCTGTGAATTTCCCCGTCATACAAACTCGCCCCTACGAATACATCCCATGGAGTGCCTGCCCCCAGCGGGATTCCGAAAGGAGATTATAGGCGGTGGTGCCCCAGAGCATCTCAGATTGTTCTTGCACTACCCACTAGTCGAGTGAGATAGGGATCCGCTGTTGAGGCACCGGTCAGACCGAGATTTCTGTGAGTGCAAACGGGCTAAGATGGCTACGCGATGGTCCCACAGCCGATTACTCGCCGCAGCTTCATGGGAGCGGCATCGCTAGCCGCCGCTTGCTCTCAGGCCAGACCTGAGCAAAGGCCCAACATCGTCCTAGTCATAACCGACGACCAAGGCTACGGCGATCTCGGCTGCCACGGCAACCCCTTCATCAACACGCCGAACATGGACCTATTCCATGCCAACGCGGTGCGGTTCACAGACTTTCACGTCGACCCGCTGTGCGCTCCAACCCGCGCCGGGCTCCTGACAGGCCGCCATGCCTTCCGCTGCGGCGTTACGGCGGCTTTCGCCGGCCGCTCCATCATGCGGCTGGAAGAGATGACACTGGCGGAGATTCTCAAGCACAACGGCTACACAACAGGCCTGTTCGGCAAGTGGCACTTGGGCGACAACTTCCCGTTCCGTCCGAATGAACGCGGGTTCGACGAGACGGTCGTGTGCTGGAGCGGCGGCGCCACTCAGGCGGCCGACGCATGGGGCAATGACTACTTCGACGACCGGTACTCGCACAACAACGTCGTCGAGCAGTACGAGGGCTATTGCACAGACGTCTTCTTCCGCAAAGGCTTCGAGTGGATTGAGAAGAACCGCGACCGGCCGTTCTTCGCCTACTTCCCGCTGAACGCACCACACGCGCCGCTCTTCGTCGACGAGCGGTACAGCGCGCCCTACGAAGCGAAGGGCGCGCCGCCTCAAATGGCGGCGTTCTACGGCATGGTCGAGAACATCGACGAGAATCTAGGCGCGTTCAGGACGAAACTCGAGGATCTGGGTCTCGCCGAAAATACGATCTTCATCTTCATGACTGACAACGGGTCCGGGCCCGCCGGGCTTTCGAGGGAAGGTGACTGGAAGGGCCACAATGCCGGCATGCGAGCCCGCAAGGGCTCCGTGTACGACGGCGGACACCGCGTGCCGTTCTTCGTCCGGTGGCCCGCGGCTGGCATCGGCGGCGGAAGAGACGTTGATCGGCTAGCCGCCGGTATTGACGTCGCCCCGACGCTTGTCGAGCTTGCAAGCTTAGAGCTGCCCAAGCTGATTGATTTCGATGGGCGCAGCCTAGCCCCGCTGCTGCGAGACGAGCCGGGGTGGGCCGATGGCCGCGTTCATTTCACACAGCACACGCAGTTCTACGTCGAAGGCAAGCGCCAGATGCACGACCCGCAACCGTTTCTCAACAGTGCCGTGCTCGAAGAGCGATGGCGATTGGTCGACGGCAAGGAACTTTATGACATCAAGGCTGATCCCGCTCAGGCCAGCGATGTTGCGGCTGATCACCCAGAGGAGGTCGCGAGGCTGCGGGCCACTTACGACGAATGGTGGGCACAAGTCTCGGGACCTGCTCACGAGTATGTAGAGATTCCGCTCGGAGCCGAGGGCGGGAATCCGACTAGGCTGACTAGCTTTGATTGGCGGCCCGACGGGGGCCCGCCAAACCAATTCGTGATGCAGGATCCAGAACGCTTCCGCGCGTACGACGGCGACTCTTTCTGGGCTGTTCGTGTTGCAGAATCCGGCAAGTACGCCTTCACGTTGATGGAGCGGCCACCCGAGGCCGACTACCCGATCGAGGGCGCCGAGGCTCGCATCCAGATCGGGTCATTCGAGGCCGGACAACCCATCCCGTCGGGCGCCCGCTCAATGCGCTTCGAAACTGAACTCGAAGCGGGCTCGACCGAGCTCTGGACTTGGTTCGACCGCGCGGACGGCACTACCCGCGGGGCATATTTTGTCGACGTGGAGAGATTAGGCCCTTGAGGCGTCTCAGATCTGCAGCATGACCAGTAGAGATCACATACAGCCATGAAGATTACCGCTATCACGCTCGCGCCGCTCAAGATGGGCAAGAACCTGCTGCGAATCCAGACGGACGCCGGCGTCGAAGGATGGGCCGAAGCGCCGGGCCCCAATCGGATCATTCCGGGCCGGGAAGCGGTTTTTGGCGCCTATCTCGAACAGGTCATAAAACCCACGTTGATCGGCGAAAACCCGCTCGAGATTGACCGCCACTGGAATACGCTCGCACTCGGCCGCGGCGAGGTCTTCCACAGAATGCCGGGGTGGGTCGTCGGAATCATCGACATCGCTCTGTGGGACCTGATGGGCAAAGAGACGGGCCTGCCGGTCTTCAGGCTGCTCGGCGGCGCGGCACGCACCAGCATTCCGCTCTATTGGAGCACCGGCTCCGGCTGGCGGATGGAGCCACCCGAGATGCTGGATCGGGTCAAGTCCGGCTGGGATTTGGGCTTTCGAGCCTTCAAGATTCGGATGGACTGGCGCGGCTGGCGCCAAGACATCAATCCGGGCAAGGACTTTGAAATGTTCCGGCGCGTGCGCGATTTCCTTGCTCCGAAAATCTATCTCGCTTTCGACGCCAACAACGGTTACTCGGTCTCGACGGCCATCCAGCAGGGGCGGCGCTTTGAGGCGCTCGGCATCAATCACTTCGAAGAGCCGATTCCCAACTACGACTTGCCCGGGCTCAAGCAGGTCGCCGACGCGCTCGACGTCGCCGTCGCCGCAGGCGAGCAAGACGCCTACCGCTGGTGGTTTCACCAACTGGTTCTGCTGGGCGACCCCGACATCCTGCAGCCGGACATCCTCAACGCGGGCGGCGTCTCAGAGGTGAAGCGCATCTACGACATGGCGACGACGCTCGACAAACCAGTGATGCCCCACAGCCCTCATGCAGGGATCAACTCGATGGCTTCACTGCACGTCTACTCGACGGTCGAGACCGCTACCCGGCCACATGAGTTCTCGGCGGAGTTCTCGGGTCCGCTCGACGATGTTGCCGAACTCTACGGAGAGCACGTCCTGCCCAAGAACGGCATCTTGGAGCTAACGGAGAGGCCTGGCCTCGGAATTGAGCTGAACGAAGCCGCCGTGAGTAGGCGTTGACCCGTTTGTGATGTGGTGTGGCGGCCGGGACTCGAACCCGGGACCCACGGATTGAAAGGCCGTAGCTCTACCAAATGAGCCACCACCCCATCCGGTTAGGGCACACTCGACCACACTAGAGTATGCGTCGGCGCTGGTCTTTCTCAGAGTAGCAACTGTGTTGCGCGGTGGGTTCCGCAGAGCCTGAGAGCCGCGCGCTTTGATCGGCTCGTTCAACAAGGCGCGACGCACCGGGCTAGGGTCTCAGGTGCGTCACCCGGCGAGCGCGACCACATCGATGACAGTCGACGTGCAATTCGGCTCCGGCACCGGCTCATGGTGTTCGCACAAGCTCTCGATGTGATACCGGATGGCCTCGCTGATCCCGCGGATCACCTCCGCCTCAGAAGCGCCGGTGGCAACGCACCCAGGTAAGTCAGGGACGTAGGCGGAATAATTCCTCGGCGATCTCTCGATGACGATCGTGTAGCGCATTGGTCCGGCCACTCCCCTGCGCCCCGCGTTCTGAATGCTTACATTTCTACACGCGTTCAAGTTTGGGTTTCGAATCAGTGCCGCAACCAATCTCGGGATTGCACCCGTGCCGTACCTCCACTTCTCTGAATGGCGTTCTCCGCTACCGGCGGCGACCTGCCAATGTTCAGCGCAGGTATTGGTCCTCTGGCACAGGTTGCTAATAGTCTGAGGTCGTGGAGCATCAGGAAGTCCTCCGAGTGCTTCGGGCACTTCAAGACGCTGGCGTCGAACACACCATGATTGGTGCGATGGCGATGGGCATACACGGACTGGTCAGGGCCACTGAGGATGTTGCCATGCTTGTGCGTGCCGAAAAGGGGAATATCGAGCGAATCCGGAGAGAACTGCGTACAACCTACCCTGAAGACGAATCTGTAGAAGAGATTCGGCACGATGACTTAGTGGGCGATTACGATGTTGTGCGATACTGCTGCGCGCGAAGAAGTGGCGAGTACTATTTCGACTTCATATCCAGACTCCGCGAAGTGGTGACTTTCGAGTCGGTCGAGTCAGAAGTGAAGGATGTCGAGGGGGTTCGTGTTCGAGTTGCTACGCCGTTGGCCTTGTACCACTTCAAGAAGGACACGGTTCGCCCGATCGATTGGCAGGACGCGACAGCCCTACCCAATCAATTCCAACTGAAGGACGACAACTGGATGGCAGTCCAGCGCTTCCGGTCGATGAGCGAATGGAACGATGCGGCCGATCCCTTACCGAAATCAGATGGATTCGAGCGCTTCATCCGGCACAATGCCTTCCTCAGACAGCTGTCCAAATTCTCTTACCCGCGAGGGGTGAATCGATACAGGAACCTCGAAGAGGCCCAGTAAGCCCGGCAGCTAAGGGCTGTTTCGCAAGACAAGAGCGGCGGAGCAGCTCGATAGCTTGGGCCTACGTGTCGACGACAACATCGAAGGTCGCGGCAAGTTCGCCGATCTTGGAGCCCGGCACGGGATTGAACTCAACCGCCAGGAAATCCAATGGATTGCTTACTTGCCGGTCGCGCTGTCCGGACCGTCGGTCGCGGCCTCGGCCCCTAACGACTGAATCGCCCTCGTTGCCCGCATGGCCCTTGATATACAGCTGTGTGGTCAGCAGCCGATGTCCATTGCGATTGATTGCGTAGTGGATGTGGGGAGCTTGGCGTGCACCGGTGCTGTACCAGACTGGCTTGATCGTGCGAAACCGATACTCACCTGTCGAACCAGTCTCGAAACGCCCGAAGCCTTGGAAGTTCGTGTCTCGTTTCTCCCGGTCCGGAGCTCGGCTATGGATGTAGACTCCGTTTGCGTCGACCTGCCAGATCTCAACCACCGCGTTGCGTACTGGCGCCCCGGACGGAGTGAGCACCCTACCCGTGACATGCGCAACCTCTCCCAGCGCGGGAGTTGCATTGTCGTTGATCACCAGGAGATCGTTGTCCGTGTCAAGCGGCATCTTGTCCGGATAGAACGGACCCTCGGTCTGACGGGGGGTCAGCGCGAGTTCCTCGGCGAACAAGCCGGGAACTGCGTAAAAGGCGGTTGTCGCCGCCAACGCGCGAAAAAGTTCCCGGCGAGGAATTGCATTGTCGATTCTTGGATTCATGACCGGCCCTCCATCGGGTTGCATCGAGTGAGTCGCCCGGGCTCGACCGCTTCGGTCGCTTCCGGCGAGTTCTCGCGACTCTCATTGAGAAGAGACGAGCAGGGGATTAGACGGTTATCAGGCTTGACCTAACCTTTACAACAAAGGTGCTAGGGGTTAGGGGCTCCCGCTCGGATCGTCCTGAGCAACTGCATCATCGATCTCACGCGCGCGGGTTGCTCGGCGTAGAGGTTGCGCTGCTCGCCAAGGTCTTCCTTGAGGTTGTATAGCTGGCCGTACGGTTGCTTTCGATCATAGTCGTAGGGATTCCATCCATTGACTCCGTAAGGCTGGCCTACAGGCCTCGCGCCGCCGCCCTGGAACATCAGCAGTTTCCAATCGCCGTGTCGGATTCCGAAGCCCCCTCTGTAGCTGTTGAGGACGAGCGACGTGCGGATGGCGCTGGACTGTTCCCTGCCGAGCAGCGTTCCTAGGAAGCTGAAACTATCCGGCCCTGCGCCGGCCGGCAGTTTCCAACCCACCACTTCAGCGAGCGTTGCGATCACGTCGGTCAACGCCACCAGGGCGTGTGATGTCGACCCGGCTTCGATTCGACCTGGCCACCGAGCGAGAAGCGGCACTCGCTGGCCTCCTTCGTAGGCCTCGGTCTTCTGGCCCCGCAACGGACCATTGACCCGATGGCCCCGCAGTTCCCGGACCACCGCGCCGTTGTCGCTGGAGAACAGGACCAGGGTGTCCTCGGCCAATCCCAATTCGTCCAGGGTGTCCAGCACCCTGCCAACGGACCAGTCGAGTTCCAAGACGAAATCGCCGTAAGCGCCGATGCCGCTGCTGCCTCGGAACTGTTCGTTGGGAATGATCGGACCGTGAGTGTTGCGGTGGGCGAAATACAGGAAAAACTCCTCTTCCGAGTGATCCCGGATCCACGATACCGCCTTCTCCGTGAGTCGCAGGGCGAGGTTGCGGTGGTCGTAGATTGCCCCGATCCCACCTGTGAAGTAGTGTCTGGGTGGAAAACCGAACCTCTCCAGGTACGACGTGCGGCCGACCCAGCGATCGTCCCGGTGAAGTTGCAGCGGGGACTCGGGCCGCAGGCCCACAACCCGGTGGTTCTCGATCAGCACGTGCGGCTGCTGGCCGACATGCGGGATGCCGAAGTAGTAGTCGAAGCCTACTTCGAGCGGTCCCGGGGCGATCTTGCCGTTGTAGTCAACGCCGGCTTCGCTCCAATTCCCGACACTTGGCCGACCGTAGCCCAGATGCCACTTGCCGATTATTCCGGTCGTATAGCCCGCTTCCCGGAGCAGCATTGGCAGGGTGTAGCGACCTTCCTCGATGAGGAGGGGATCATCTGACCACACGTTGGCCGTGCCGGCCCAGGTGCGCCAGCTGTAGCGGCCCGTCATCAGGCTGTAGCGCGTGGGTGTGCAAACCGGGTGCGGCGAGTGCGCGTCCATGAACCGACGGCCCTCCATGGCTAGGCGGTCGATATTTGCTGTCTCGAACGCGGTTGCTCCGTACGAACTCAGGTCGCCGTATCCGAGATCGTCCGCCAGGATCAAGACGATGTTCTTCGGAGCGTCGGCCGCAATTCCTGCGTTGGCCGCAAGTGTTGCTGCCAAGAATCCGACGGCAAGCGCGCGAGCGGGCAGCGGAACGGTCATAGGAGCCAGGTGACAGCCCGGTGACATCGAGCTTGACCGGGATCATTCTAGTGTGTGATGGTCCGTGCACGTCAAGTGCCGGGCGCAATTGCGACGGTGATCGTAGGCGTATCCAGAATTCGTGCAGGAGATCCAGGTTGAGCCGTCGGACAGACAGTTAGAATTCGAATCCTGGAAGTGACTTGGTGAGCACGCCCAGACTCGAACTGGGGACATCCTGCGTGTGAAGCAGTCACCTGATTTCCATGTCTTCCAGCGATCTCCTTTCCCTGCATAGACTTGTGCGGTTTCAGGACGTCTGCTTTCGCTCAACAAGCACGTTGTTCTACCGCTCGAAGATCGAGTTCTTGTACGGTTTCGCTACGGTCGGATGATCCCGAAATGACACGCACCGTTCCTTACAGCCGCTCAGAGGCGCATTCTCGGCCGAACGGCAACCCCTAGGAGCAAGTTCCAAGAAAGAGCCGGAACCTGCAGACGGGTCAAGTCTGGTACTACGGCTACCGCTGCCTGCCCTAGGGAGGTGTTCTCGGCGCCGAGCATCCATCACACCCTCAAGAAGAAGGCCCACGCGCTTTGAGGACCTTGCCGACTTCATCGACCGCTACAACCCGTAGAGCCGACACAAGCCGAAGGCGACCTGAGAGGAGGAGGCCCACCATGAACGCCGCTGGCGCAGCTACAGCTACCAGGGGCTGATCAACCGCGACGAGACGAGCCTCGACTGCTTCTGGCTGCGCGACAAGAGCCTAACCGACATCGACGGCCTCCCCGAACTCGACGTGCTGGAGCGACTGCAAAAGACCGGCTAGGCCGATAGCTACCGATCAGCCTTGAGGACGCCTCCGACGACCGTTGCCTTGCCGCGATGCCGCCGAATTCACCGGTGCCTTTCTTTGCGACGGCGCTTTGTCAACGAGCCGCTCGAACTCGATGGTCCGTAGCTTCAGATTTCCGACGAGCACGCCGCGGCGATAGTGCTGAAACTTGCGCCAGACGGCAAACCCCTTGAGAATGGCATCCTGCCACTGGAACTCCGAACGCTCTGCGACTTCGACGTGCCTCGTGAGCTGCTTGATGGTCCGAAGAATTCCATAGTCCACTTCCTCAACACCTTCGAGGAAGCTATGGTCCTTCGCGTAGTCGAACACCAACGCCGAAATCCCCTCTTCGATAGCAGTCGCCCGGCCCCCATCCTCAACCTCGTCAACCTGAGGCTCGCTCTTGCGTTTGCAGCCCATGAGCTTTCTCGCAACAGGCGACCAGCCCAGTACGGCGGCGTATGCGAGGTGGAAGATGTCATGGTACCGATAGCCATCCTCTTCATAGGCGTTATCGGTGAGGCTGTTGCCGAGGGGCGTGTCGTTCATTGTCATTTGTACCTTGACGCCGCCGTCGCTCTGCACTTCCGCGATCTCTATCCGAAACTCTCTCGGAAGTTGCTCACGCGCCGCAAACTCTTCGTCGAACAAATGGAGATAGCAGCTAAGCCCGCCTTCGCCCGGCAGCCAACGACTCTCCAGCTTCTTTAGGTTCTCCACTGCGACTGTTTCGAGGTCCAGACCCTCCTTCGACGCGATATTCGCAACGTACCAGAGGATATCCCCAAGGTCCTCGGCAATCCTGTCCTTGAAGATCTGATACGCAGCACCCTCGCGGAGCCATTTCTTGTACTCAGTCAACAGCGTGCCGGTCTCTCCGGCCAACCCAAGCAGCGGCACCATCAGCGCCTTGTCGTCCCGCGTTGACCCCGGGACCCGATCTGCAAGCTGGGCCTTCGTTTGGTAGTCACGGATGCTCACAGAGAGTCCTCCTCTTGCTCTTGATTGATCTTTTCGTTCAACCCCCACTTCGGCGGATACCAGTACGTCAGACACGCACTAGACGACCTGAATTTCTGCTTGATCCTCGTTCTTCCAGAACCCCTTTCAACCTCGGGATGGTACACGCGCCCGTACTTGTCGACCTCACAGAACAGGTTCTGGCAGTCGATCAGCTGAAGCGGTCGGCCCCAGAGAGACTTGAGGTCGATACCAAGCCGCTCAAACTCGGCATGTTGCCGCTCGGCGACTTGTTGACGCCGCGCTCCATGAGTTTGAGAAAGACCTCGGTCCAGGCCAGGGGTAGGTTTGGGCTTTGTGCTGTATACGGCCGACTCATCGTCAACCTCTTCGAGATCTCGGTAGCGGGCGAGCCCGCAATACTGCTTTCGACTTACGCGGACAAGTTGCGCCCAGCCCGCGTCGGGGACCGCGCATCTTCCTTTTCCCGGCCCTATTGCCTTCACCGCGTAGATGGCCTCGTCGCGAGAGATTTCTTCCACGACGGAGCCCTCCACGGAGACGCCCGGAGGCAGGCAGATCACATCTCCTACCTGGGCATCGATCGCCCTTCCGGTCCATGCTTCGTCAACGTACACGAGATGCTCTGTACACTCAAATCCAAGCAAGGATTGGCGGATGCGAGGGAGCCTGACCTTAGTCAGGGCGTTCACCTGATCCTCTTGGAGCAGCACCATACCGAGGCCCATGTTGCGCACCAACGTCGGGTAGCCGACACCCAACCAGGACGACACGATGTAAGCCTGATCCGGCGTCAGGCTCTTCGGTTTGAACCCGCGCGCCGCCAGTCCCGTGATCACCGCCGTCTTTGGCATCAGCAATGAGGACTAGAAACAGTCCGCCTCGAACCGGCGGACGCAGCGCCGAGACAACGATCACTGGCTTTCCGGGTGAGTAGATTCCTTCCGCCGACGGGATATCGGCGAAGCGAACCTCGACGCCAATCTTTTCTGCGAGATCGTAGGCGCAGCAAGGCTGATCGGCTGGGATTTGATGTTTCTGGCGAAGCCTCAGCGCCGTCCTCATGGCGCGAAGTGCGAGACGCTTGCGTTCCGGGCTCATTCACGACCCCCCGGTTTGCGGAGCATTTGGAGAAGCGCAAGAAGCCGGTCCAGATCGTCCTGCTTCATCTTCGCGAGTTCACGCGCAGCCAGAAGAATGCGGTCTTCAGCGGGGTCTGATTCCCCTTCTACGTTGGTCAGCCATTCCACGCTCACGCCGTATACGCGAGCGAATTCGACAAGCTCTTCTCCGCTCACACGTCGTCTCCCAGCCTCAATTTCCGAAACCGTCGGACGGTGGAGCGCCAAGAGCTTCGCGACCTGGCCCTGGCTCAACCCAGCCGCCTCCCGCGCAGTGCGGAGGCGGCTTGCGATTTGTTCCCGCGTACCTTCACCCATGACTACTTGTCGCCTCCCGAGACCTTGGCAAGGCGCTGCGCGATCTGAGCGATGCTGAGCGGCTCGGCGTTTTCCTTGGTCCAGAAGACACTGTCGGCCCCAAAGGACGCACCAAGACGCGCCTCCAACGCGATAGTTGTTTCGACAGCGAGCAGGCTATCGAAGAAGCCGAGGTCCCGAATAGGGACCGTTGCGGGCAGGACCTCGCCGCTTTCGTCCTCGGCACCCGCCTGGAACTCCTTCAGCATGTGGATCAGCGCTTTTTCGATGTCGTCTGGGCTCATCATTCCTCCATGATTCTTACCAGACAGTAAGATTATCTTACAGCACCTCCGGTTCGAGTCAACCCTTCCCGCCCCGGCCCCGACATGACCCTGCTGAGGAATCTTTACTTAACGTCCATAAACATGTATCTTATAAAGGATAACGATTACAATTATGGACGTTACATGAAAACGAGCTCATTCTCAGACGTGCCGATACCCGTCAGCCGCGCCCTGCGCAAGCTGGGACACGACATCCGTGATGCGCGCCGCCGCCGCCGCATCCCGGTGGCGATCCTGGCCGAGCGGGCCTCCGTCAGCCGCACCACCTTGAACAAGGTCGAGAAGGGCGCGCCCGGCGTCTCGCTGGGCATCTACGCCACGGTGCTTTTTGTGCTGGGCATGATCGACCGGCTCGCCGACATCGCCGACCCGCGACATGATTCCGTCGGCCTTGAGCTCGAGGAGGAAAACCTTCCGGAACGCATCCGGCTCCCCCGGCCCGGCAAGCCCAAAGGGGACGCGTGATGGAGCGAAACATCCTCGTCTATGTGGACCTGCTCAGCACGCCCCATCTCGTTGGACGGCTCTGGGCGCGCACGCGCCGCGACAAGGAAGGAGCCACGTTTCAATATGGCGACGCCTGGCTCGCCAACCCTGACCGTTTCTCTCTGGAGCCGGCGCTCATTCTTGGGCCCGGTCCCTTCCACACGCCATCCGACAAGCCCCTGTTCGGAGCCATTGGCGACTCAGCGCCAGACCGCTGGGGACGCGCCCTCATGCGCCGTGCTGAGCGCCGCCGCGCGGAAACGCAGAGCGAGACGCCGCGCACGCTCCGGGAAATCGACTACCTGCTCATGGTGGACGATGAAGCCCGCCAGGGCGCGCTGCGCTTTGCGGAACAAGAAGGCGGGCCATTCCTTGCGCCGCAGGGGCCGACAAAGATTCCGCCACTCGTCGATCTGCCCCGTCTGCTTTCCGCCGCCGAGCATGTCGCAGGAGACACCGATACCGACGAGGATTTGCGTCTGCTTCTCGCCCCCGGCTCGTCCCTCGGCGGCGCGCGGCCCAAGGCATCGGTTCGTGACCGCGACGGGCATCTCGCAATCGCCAAGTTCCCCAGTCCGGGCGATGAAATCAAGACGGTGCTCTGGGAGGCCGTCGCCCTGACGCTCGCCGCGAAGGCCGGTATTGCCGTCCCGACCTGGCGGCTTGAAACCGTCGGCGACAAGCCGGTCCTCCTGCTCCGCCGCTTCGACCGCGGGGACGACACGCGCGTTCCCTTTCTCTCAGCGATGAGTGTGCTTGGCGCAAGGGACAACGAAACGCGGAGCTATCTCGAATTCGTCGATGTCCTTCGCCGGTACGGCGCAGAACCAGAGGCCGATATGCAAGGCCTGTGGCGGCGCATCGTCCTCAGCATCCTGATCTCCAACACCGACGACCATCTGCGCAACCACGGCTTTCTCTATGCTGGTCCGTCCGGCTGGCGGCTCTCCCCGGCCTACGACCTCAACCCGGTGCCCACCGACATCAAGCCCCGTGTGCTTTCAACGGCCATCGATCTTGGCGATACGACGGCTTCTCTTGACCGCGCGCTGGAGGTGTCATCGTATTTCGAGCTGGAACCGGACAAAGCCCGGCGCATCGCCAAGGAAGTGGCACAAGCCGTTGCGCTATGGCGGGACGAGGCAGCCACGCTCGGCCTGACGTCCGCCGAGATTGACCGCATGGCCTCCGCCTTCGAGCACGACGACCTCAAAGCGGCACAGCGCGGCGGCCGATCCCACTAGACCGGTCCTGCGGATTCCGGTGAATGTGAACACCCAATCCGGAGGATTGTGAACACCTGATCCGGGTTATTGTGAACACCTCGGAGCGAAGCGACGCTACGGCCTTCAGGATGACAACTCGTTGGCGCCTCCGTCAATTGGATCCCCGGCTGGCGGGGAAGATGTCGGCATCATCATCTCGTCTTTCCTGTCTTGCGCTCGCACAACTGGGGTATCAGGGACAGGGTCTGCGCACTGGTCTGCCTGTTCCATTTTCGGCCAGGCACGGCCTGGCGCAGCCGCAGGATGACGCTGCCAGTAGTCCTCGCAGCGGCCGAGGTTGAACTCCAGATGCTGCCAGTAGGTGGTGGGGAAGTTCTCGTGCTGGACTTCCCGGAGCAACGGTTCGAAGTAGCGCAGCCGGCGCACGGGCTGCATGGCGGGCCGCACGCACAACGTATCGGGTGTGGGCGAACGAGACAGCCCGTTTTCCATGACTCATGGCTACAGATTCAACCCCGATCGAGTTGCCTTTGCCAATCGCCCGCTCGTCGGTCATCGACTCTGGTTGGTCCGAGCAGCGCTCGCGCCAGTGAAGCGGATCACTCGCGCCGCCTGACCGGACCCGCCCGACGCCGCCGTCGACTCGCGGCCGTCTCCTTGCGGGTTTGGCGGTCCCCGCGACTCCCAGTGAACGGGGACACCCCGAAACCCTAAGAAAAGGAGATGAAAATCATGGCAAGCGCAAAACCCATCGCGGAAGTTCGCATGGGAGCCGTCAAGGCCGCCATCTGGAAAAACGAGGCCGGGAACTCGACCCGCCACAACGTCACCTTCCAGCGCCTCTACAAGGATGGCGACGACTGGAAGACGACCCAGAGCTTCGGCCGCGACGAGCTGCTGTTGCTCGCCAAGGTCGCCGACCTCGCGCACTCGCGCATCTACGAGTTGCAGCTCGAACCAGAGGGCGAATGACCCTCGGTACATGCGGTGGGCTTCGGCCCGCCGCCTACTCTCCGATCCGTACCTTCGCGCGTGTCTTCTCTGGGTAGCTGCATTTCCGCGTACCCAGTGTCGGAATTGAGCGCAAGAGAGCGCAAGGGACGGGTTAAGTGGGTGGATCAACAGTTGGAGACCACACAGGACTTGGCACGAAGAAAGTGCTGAAGCGTGTGGGTTGGTCGTTCCTTGCGACGGCTGCAGTAGGAGGATACCTAAGCCTCGGCAACGCGGCCTCGGCGGCAGAGACGGGTTGCTTGCAGCAAACAGTGCACACGGAACGCTGAAGGTGCGTGCCGGCCACGATCGCGACAAGAAGCGTCCGCTGCCCAAAACGACAGCGCCGTGTCTACACCGTTTGGGGTCGCTCCCGCCCAAAATGAGACTACGCCACAAACAACTAAGTGAATCGGACGATCAGTAGCGTTCGTTCATTTGGCGGCTCACTTGCGCGTTCGCGGCGGTGATCAGTCGGACATTTTCTAAGTCCGGCCGTTCCAGCTCGTCGAGCAGGCCGCGGCGTCGCGCCTTGTTGCGCTGGTAGGCGCCGCACAGATGAAACCCGATGCAGCCGGGGTTATCGAAAAGAGCCGCCAATACATCTGCGTACCATTCCCCGTTGTTGGGGGCAAAGCCCTCAGGGGGAACGGGCCCCTTCAGCCCCGCCGCGTCGGCCAGCAGCACGGGCTTTCCGGTTTTCGTGTGCCATTCGTCGAGATGGACCACTGGATTGCGGAAGTCCTGGAATGACAGCACGTCGACGAAGGGCAATGCGGCTTCGACGACCTCCATCGCGATGGCGGCGTTGGCTTCGTAGCGGTCACCCAGAATCAAATGGTGCGGGTCGTAGCGCCGAATGGCGTCGTGCGTTGTCTGGTAGTAGGCACGGCCCAGCTGGCTGAGTTCCTTCCGTCCCGATGCGGTCTTTAGCCGTTCGGGGTCGAAGATCGGTCCGCGCCAGGCGTTATCGGCACGCTCATGCACCCAGGTCGGGCAGTCGCTATAGAAATATCCGATGAGGTTGCGATCTTCGCTCAGTTCTGCGCAGTGCGAGCGCGCGACATAGTCGACCCATTCCTTCCACTGGGAACCTCGGAAGTCGAAGTGACGGGTGTGCTGCTCCCACTGGTGCGATTCGGTGAACGGCAGCAAATGGCAAAAGGGCATGTCCAGGGCCCGGTACTCGTCATCCGTGAACGGACGAGAGTGCCGCCACTTGCGAACGGTCACTTCTTGGACCCAACCGACTGTGTTGAAGCCCCACTCTTTCAGGTTGGGCGCCACGGACTCGCGAATCCATCGCGTTGTACTGCCGCCATACTTGTCGCGCCAGATGTGGATGTTCTCGGGATAGCGCAGGCTCGCCGGGTCGATATGGTTGAGTCCGAGCGAAAAGAAGGGCTTCCCGTCGGGCGTGATGAGCCACCAGTGGTCGTCGCGGTGGCCCAGTGTGAAGAAGCCGTCTGGTTTGGCTTGCGTGGTCTCAGCCTTGGCTGTCGCCGCGATAGCGGCATAGCCGAGAAACTGTCGTCGGGTCAAACCCATGGCTATTGCTCTCCTGTCTTCCTCAGCAAGGCAAAGCGCTGCTCCATGACACGGAGGTATGCGGCTTTGGTTTCAACGTAAGATCGGTGAAGCCTTGCGATCGACGTCTTGTCGAGGGGATCGTGAACCGAATCAAGGATCTGTTGATTTGCACTGCGGACGGTTTCGACAAGGCTCTGGTTCGGCTCGCCGTCGATATCGAAAAAGCCTGGTTGGCCGCGGTCGTAGGGCCGCCGCCAGTGGGACTGATCATAGAGCACGGCGCAGAAAGACACGCCAATGAAATCGGGGTCGCGAGCGATGCGGCCGGCGAGCAGGTCGTATAAGACTCGGCGGTCGATGTAATCGGGCACCGCACCGGGAGTGCCCGTCTTGCCCTGAAGGGCGAGCGGATACACATTTCCGAATACTTGATCGCTCAGCATTGCGGGCACGCCGGTCGCTTCGACACTGGGCTTGATCGGGTTTACGTCACTAAGGTCTTGCGGGCCGAGGGCGTCGATGTAGGGCGCGATTCGCTTCCAGATCCCCGTGGTATAGGTCGTGTGCTTGACGTAGGAACCCAGCACCATGTGATTCGGGTCATGCTTGCGGATCTCAGCATGCGAGACCTTGTGGAGTTGTTCGACGATCTCGCCAAGCAGTGCCTCCGCATCGCCGAGGATGTCTTTTGAACCGACCCGCGCAGGTAGCCGTGCTCCCGCCTTGACTGCCGAGATCCAACGCGGATAGGTCAGCGAGCCGTTCTCCTGTAGATCGGAAAACGAGGCGAAAGTTGTTCCATAGACGGTGTTGAGATTCGCGATGTCGCCGCTATAGCGTTCCTCGAGAACGTCGAGCAGTCGCTCGCGTCCGGGGCTCCCAGGCTCGCGAGACAGAGTTTCGTTGATCCAGAGGTCCTCGCGCATGAACGACCCGTAGCCGTAGTAGTAGCCGAGGATCCATGGGTTGTCGCGATTGGGTGCGACACGTTTGGCGACCTGCTCGCTGACATAGCTCCGATATCCGGCGCTGAAGACATCGGGACGCTTCTCGCCTGGCTTCAGCTCGACTTGATGCTTGATTAACGGAACATGGATCGCGTGGGGAATCTCGGCTTCACGGTAGACCTTGTCTGCCAGTTCGGCGTCGATGTTGCCGAGGCGAATGCGCTCAAGGCTGTAGGGTCCGGACCAGACGGAGTTGAAACCCAGTTCGCGCATCTTGCGGATGCCGTCGCGCATCCATTTTTCCTGGCTGCCGCCGTAAGCGAACGTGATGGCGCCCTCCGACATGCTCGTGATCGGATGACTGACGCCGATGCCGAAAAAGCCGTGCCCGTCTGGAGTGACCAGCCACCAGCGATCGTCGATTCTCTCGGTGTGGAAGAAACCGGTTCGTTTGCCCTTGATATCGAGGAAACCGCCGTATTGATCGAGCTGTTGGCCGTGGGTTGCGCCAGGCGCCAGCAGGAGTACGAAGCAGAGGACCGCGGATTGTACTGGATGGAAGCTTTTCATTGGATTCGGTGAAGTTGCAGGCTTGTGTCGCATGTGGGGCCATCTCACGACCGCGACCGTACGATGGTCGATCTGAGACGGCCGGAACACACCCCAGCCTGCAATGCGGAGGCGCTCTTTGGTTCCTTTGTAGCCGAGTGGGTGCTCGGCGAGGAATATGAAGTCGACTGTACGTTCGAGTGTGATGTCCGCACAGACGCTCGAACCGACTGTCTTATTGGTACTAGCGGCATCACGCGGCACCTCTCGGGCACGGGCGAAGGGACTGTTCAAACGCGGCGGCGGAGATCGGCGTCGCCAGCGCCAACAGCACCGGAATGACTAGGCGGACATTCATAATGATTAGGCGGATATTCATAGCGTCTTGATCCGTATGTTGCGCCAGCGAGACACGGCCCCTTTTGCCCATCGGTTACGCCCCATGCGGAGGCCATTGTTGTGCACTTCGAAACCGATTCGCCCTTTGTTGCCAATTCGACGCTTCAGCAGTTCCGCATCGTAACCCTCGGTGTCCAGCGTTCTGGCGTCCATTTCCATGATCTTAACGTCGTTGATCCAAGTGGTAATCACCGGCAAGTCGCCGACGCAGCGAAGACGAAATCGGTTCCAATCATTGGTCCGCCAAGCCTTGCCGAAAACGACGAACGTTGCTCCGTAGCGCAGGTCGGGAAAGTCGAAGTGATCCTCTCGGGGAGCTTCGCGGAAATTGAGAACTTTGAAATCATCCCCCTCGTCGCCGCCGACGCCGAAGGTTCGGGCGTGGAAGGAGCCGATGCCATTGCCGAAGATTCCACCGATCATCCCTCGAGGGCGATGATCGACCAGCAACTGAAAACCGGCCGTCCCTAGTTCTTCGTGGGTGCGAAACATGATTCCCGTGTCAATGGGCCAGTCAGGCCGTGCGTCGACTTCTAGCTCGAAGTCGACGAACGACTCTTCGGTCAGCAGGTAGCCGCCTAGGCCGGAACCCGCGGGCTCTTGACCGCCAATGATGGCGCCGTCAACGACCTCCCAGCGACCGACGTGCGAGATTCGTTTTCTTCCAGCCTCGGTCTTGTTCATCATCTCGACCAGAGCCGGTTTGAGCTCTTCTGCCGAGAGGGTGTCCCACTTTTCACCTCCGGGGATCTGCAATCGCGGAACCGCTTTCCATCCCTTGAGCGTTTGCCCGTCAAACAGAGAACGAAATCCATCGCTCGGCGGTTGCTGTGCGGCCGCGCTCTCGGCGAACGGGTTGGGGGCCAGCCCTGCTGCAGCGAGGGTTGTCGTGGCCAACCACTCCCGCCGGCTTACTTCATTTCTTGCTCGCATCACCGACGCATCCCCTCAACGCTAGTCCTGCCGTTGTTTGAACACCATCTCCTAGTTACGGTTACGAGAGATCTTTCACCCGAATCCGCCGCCAGCGACAGACCGCTCCAGGAAGCCAGCGTTCTTCGCCCAACCGGTCGCCTTCTCCGCTGTTGTGAACCTCTAGTGCGATGAAGCCGGAGCGGCCGAGCAGCTTCGCTACTGCCTCGGCGTCGTAACCCTCGGCCCTCATGCCAGCGGTGTCGGCCCAGGCCATCTTCTCGCCGTTGATCCAAGTCGTCAGCTCCGGCATGCGCCCTTCGCAGCGCACGCGGATCTCGTTCCAATCGCCGAAACGCCAAGTCTCGAAGAAGGCGTCCGAACCGGCCGACCAGGTCGCATCGCTCTTTCCGGGGTCGGGTTGAGGGTTCAAATCCTCCATCGCGACCGGAGTCATGCCGCCGACCTTGCCACTCGAGTCTCTCTTCGCCTTGAATCCGAACTGACGAGTGTTGAATCCGCCGATTCCGTTGCCGTAGTAGGAGCCGATGTTGCCGCCCTCGCGGTGGTCGATGAGGACCTGGAAGCCTTGGCTACCGAGTTCGGTCGCGCGCAGCATGAAGCCAGTGTCGACGCCCCAGTCGGGGTTCGCCTCGAGCGTAAGCTCAAAGTCGGCGAACTTCTCATTCGTGATCAGGTAGCCGCCGACACCCGACCCGACGGGAGTTTGGCCGCCGGTGATCGCGCCGTCGACGATCTTCCACTCACCTTTGTTGCGGAGAGCCTTCTTGTACTGAGGGGAGTCCTTGGACGGGGAGGCGCCGCCGGGATTCCTAGACACCGGAAGACGATGAATCGGCTTCCATCCATTCAGACTCTTGCCGTCGAACAAGGGACGCCATCCGCTCTGAGCAGACCCAAGCGCAGCGGAAGCAGAGCCGACTAGAAAGCCCCTGCGGGTGAGTTGGTTCTTCATGCCAATAGGTCCTTCACGACGTGGCCGTGGACGTCCGTTAGTCGGAAATAGCGCCCCTGGTGCTTGAACGTCAGCTTCGTGTGGTCCACACCGAGCAAGTGTAGGGCTGTCGCGTGGAGGTCGTGGACGTGGACGGGATTCTCGGAGGGCTGGAAGCCGAAGTCGTCGGTCGACCCGTAGGTTAGCCCGGGTTTGATGCCGCCGCCGGCCAACATCAGCGAGAAGCCGTCCTTGTGGTGGTCGCGGCCGGGGTCTTGCATGAAGCCCGTCGGGGAGATGGCCTGTACCATTGGTGTGCGGCCGAACTCGCCGGTCCAAATGACTAGGGTGTCGTCCAGCAGACCGCGTTGCTTCAGGTCGTCGATCAGGGCGGCTGTTGGTTGATCCATCATGTGGCATGAGCGGGGTAGTCCGCCCTGGCTGTAGATGGCGGAGTGGTGGTCCCAGCCAGCCATCATGACTTGGACAAAGCGCACGCCGCGCTCGACCATGCGCCGGGCGAGTAGGCACATGTTCGCGTAGCTGGAAGCGCCGGGCTTGGCGCCGTAGGCATCGAGCACGTGCTGCGGCTCGCTCTCGATCTCCATTAGCTCCGGGCCGGAGGACTGCAACCGGAACGCCATTTCGTACTGCGCGATGCGGGTGGCGATTTCCGGGTCTTCGTAGCGTTGATGGGCCAGCTGGTTGAGCGCGGATACGCCGTCGATCACCTGCCTCTGGTGTTCGCGGCCGACACGGTCCGGGTTGGCCAGGTAGTGCACTGGTTCCGCGCCCGAGCGGAACTTGACGCCCTGGTGGACGCTAGGCAGGAAGCCGCTGCCCCATGCGCTGTTGCCTGCCGTATTGGGTCCCGTCGACATGACAACGAAGGTCGGCAGGCTATCGCTCAGAGAGCCTAGCCCGTAAGAGACCCACGAGCCGAACGTCGGCCGCCCGAGGCGTCCGAAGCCGGTGTGGAGAAACAGCTCGCCGGCGCCGTGATTGAACTCGTCGGTCTGCATCGACCGGACGACGGTCAAGTCATCCGCGCGCTTGGCTAGCTCGGGCGTCAACTCAGAGAACCAGGCGCCCGACTGGCCGTACTGCGCGAACTTGTAGGGCGATTCGAGCGCCCCGGCCCCCTCGGGAATAAACGCGAACTGCTTGCCCTTCAGGATGCTCTCGGGCATCGGCTTGCCCGCGTACTTCGCAAGCGCCGGCTTGGGGTCAAGCATGTCGACCTGCGAGGGGCCGCCAAGCATGTGCAAGAAGATGATGTGCTTCGCCTTCGGAGCGAAGTGCGGTGCGGAGTCGTCCGCGCCGAGCAGGGACTGAAGAGCGATAGAGCCCAGCCCAGCGGTGCCGGCTCGGAGGAATGCTCGACGGTGCATTCTCATCGTCATCAACTCTTTGTGATCGCCTCATCTAGGTTGAGGAGAACTCTCGCTAGTGAAACCCAGGCTTCGGCTTCGCTGTGCGTCGCGTCCCGGAACCCGGCCAGCAGGCGCGTCAGCTCGGCTAGCTCCGTCTCGCTAGGCGGGCGGGTGACCGAACGACGAAAGCCGTAGATGAGTCGATCGCGGTCGGACGCGCCGGCGCGCTCGACGACGAGCTTCGCCAGGGCCTCCGCGGCTTCGACATAAGCCGGGTCGTTCAGCAAAGTCAACGCTTGGAGGGGCGAGTTACTGCGGGCCCTCATGGCGGCGCAGGCGGCTCGCGCAGGAGCGTCGAACGTAATGAAACTGGGGTAAATCGCCCCTCGACGCAGCAGCGTGTAGATCCCGCGACGATAGCGATCCGTTCCTTTCGATGTCGGGTAGACCTTGCTCTCGACACCGCTGATCTCTCCCCAAACGCCGTCTGGCTGCGGCGGATGGACGGGAGGTCCGCCCATCTTCTGTGACAGTAGACCGCTCGCGGCCAGAAGTGAGTCCCGAATCGCTTCGGCGGGCAGCCGATACCGAGGACCCCGAGCGAGTAGGGTGTTTTCGGGATCTCGTTCGCGGAGTGTGTCCGATACCCGCGACGCTTGGCGATAGGTCGCAGAAGTCACCATTAGACGAACAACGCTCTTGACCGACCAGCCTCGCTCGGCAAGCTCCACCGCGAGCCAATCGAGCAGCTCGGGGTGAGTTGGAGCCTCGCCCTGGCGGCCAAAGTCGTCTGCCGAGGCAACGATGCCCCGGCCAAACGCTTCGGCCCAGAGACGATTGACGGTCACCCGGGCGGTTAGCGGATTTTCAGGTGAGGTTATCCACTTTGCCAGACCCATGCGATTGCGCGGAAGGTCGGAGCCGAGCTCGTGTATTGCGGCGGGAGTTCCAGGCTCGACCTCTTTCCCGTGCGCGCCGAACTGTCCGCGCTCGAGCAGATAGCTCGTAACTGGACCCGCTTTGTCGGCCATGATCAGAGTCTTCGCTGGCGCAAGAGCTTTCAGCTGCTTGGTAAGTTCTGCTAGCTCCTTGCGCGGCTCGGCGACTTCGGGCCGCGTCTTGAGAAAGGCGTCTCGGATGAAGTTGTTGTCCAGCTCGGTGCGCTCGTCCGGTGACTTCGCCAGAGCGCTGACGACTTTCGGGGGAAGCTCCTTGTTACCCGCCTGCTCGTCGATCCACGCTGGCAGGTCCGCGGCCACCCGGAACTCCGCGTCATTGATGACCATCTTGACGAACTCGTGCTGGGCCTTCACTCCCTCGTACTGCGCGCGCTGGGCTGGTGAGATGGGCAGCTCGACCTGCGCGCCGACGTAGTACTTGCGAGTGTTGCCGCCTCCGCGCAGGACCGTCTCGTCAATGCCACGGTCGAAGTAGGCGTAGAAGCGATAGTATTCCTCGATCGTGAACGGGTCGTACTTGTGCGTGTGACACTGAGCGCAGCCGAGCGTGGACCCGAGCCAAACCGTCGCCGTCGTGTTGACCCGGTCGACCAGCATCGAGTTACGGACTTCGTCAATCTTCGAGCCGCCTGAGCCGTTCATCGGCGAGTTGCGGTTGAAGCCGGTCGCGATGAGTTGGTCGAGGGTGGGTTCTTCGAGGAGGTCGCCAGCCAGCTGTTCGATCGTGAACTGATCGAACGGCATGTCGTTATTGAACGCCTTAATGACCCAGTCTCGATAGGGCCAGATTTCGCGTATGTCGTCGTGCTGGTAGCCGTTGGAGTCGGCGTATCGTGCCAGGTCGAGCCAGTGCCGCGCCCACTGTTCGCCGTATTGCGGCGAGGCCAGAAGCTCCTCGACCTTGGCTAGGTAGGCTTCGCTGGTTGGGTTGGCGAGGTAGCCGTCGATCTGTTCGGGCGTCGGCGGGACCCCGGTCAAGTCGAGGTACAGCCGCCGCATCAGCACGCCAGGCTCGGCTTCCGCCGACGGCTGGAGCCCCTCGGCTTCGAGCTTGCTCAGGATGAACCGGTCGATCGGGTTGCGCGGCCAGGCGTCGTTCGAGACAGCCGGGACCTCGGGGCGTTCCGGCTTCTCGTAGGCCCAGTGGCGCTTGTACTCCGCGCCCTCGGAGATCCACTCCTCCAGCAGTTTGATCTGAGCCTCGTCCAGGGCCTCGCCACCGAGCGGCATGCGGCGGATTGCATCGTCGGTCTTGATCCGGGCAATGAGCTCGCTTGCGGCAGGTTGCCCGGGAGTGATTGCTCGTTTGCCGTTTCGTTCCTGGGTAGCCGCGGAGAACTCGTCGAGTCCTAATCCGCTCGCACGCGCATCCTCGTCGGGGCCATGACACGCGAAGCACTTCCCGGAGAGCAACGGACGAATGTCACGAGTGAAATCGACTTCCGCCTTGGCTATCGGCAAGCCCGCCAGAATCAGAATCGTCCCGAACAGAGCGACGGGAGTTGGCAAGGCCACCTTCATTCTTCGACTTCCTCGCTCAGAGTTAGGACTCGCACTTGGTCGAAGCCCCCTTCCACAGCTATATTCGCTCGCATCTTGAGACTGATGGTCCTTCGGTCTTGCGACAGCGTGACCTCATCCGACACCGGGTATCCGTTCTGGCCTGGGGTCCGACTGCCTAGCGACTCGAGGCCTCGAAAGCGCCAGGTCTCGTCGGGATAGTCTAGGCTGCCCAAACCGAAGCGTCGATCGGTGGCTTCGAGCCGATCGGCTCTTCCCATCATCGCGACGATCGGCGCGGCAAACTTGATGACCCCTCGGACCGGCTCCGCAGCTGTAGGACGGAAGTGTAACAAGTAGCTATCAACACGCGTCCCCGCTGGCAGTAAGCCCAGTGGAGTCCTAAAGCGGCGGTAGACTCCTGGGGAGTCGATCGTCGCCTCGATGGGCGTTTCCACCAAGACGCCACGGCGTTCCGGGACGATGTCGATCCAGTGCTGACCTGAGGTTTGCGCTTCGACGTCAAGGTCTTCCTTCACGCGAACCGCCCCTCTGAGCAACTCTAGGCCGTACCGATCTAAACGGTGGGGTTCGAGGAGGGCCTCACGGGTGGCCGGCTCGATTCCATTGACGCCTTGGTGGTCCAGTCGGCAGGCGTCCCCTTCTGAGATTTGGAAGCGCTCCTCCCCGTCGCCTCGGACAGGCAATACTTCAACGAGGCCATCGATGACATGGACGTCCGTGCGGCCGCCCTCGCTGACGGAGAGCCCAAACTCGGTGCCAAGGTCGACCACTTCCGCCTCCGGCGTGGTGACGACGAATCCTAACGCCTCTTCGGGGATGCGAGCGACGAGGTTTCCGGATTCGAGGTGAATGTGGCCTCCGTTTCGAAGCTCGAACTTGGCGGGCCCTTGGATTGAGACCCGCGCTCCGTCGCCGAACTCCAACTCGATGGTCCCCTCGGCAAGGGCAAAATCACCCAAGCTCAGCGCGGCCCCCGGAAGCAACGATGCGTTTGGAGCTTCGGTTCGGGAGTTCCCTTGCCAAACCACATCAACCGCCGCCACAAGTCTCGCGCCGGAGGATTCGGCTCTTGGCGCCACATCCGAGCGCTCAATGAAAGCGCCAACCGCAATGACGATCGCCGCTGCGACTCCCGCCCATTGCAGCCAGGCCGACCTTGGCAACTGAGCCGTTTGTTTGGGAGCTGCCGGCAACTCGACTTCAGCGAGTTCGCTATCGAGCGACGAGCTGTAGACGCCTCCCGGATAGATCGCGCAGAGCGCCTCGTGATTGTCCAAAAACTCTTGGTAGCGGGCCCGCGCCTCGGGCGACTCCAACAGAAGAGCATTGAGACGAGCGGCTTCGGCTGGGGAGAGGCGCTGATCGACGAGCCGAGAAACCAACAGCTCGAGCTCCTGAACTTGTTCAGACGCCATACTCAACCTCCTGGCCTAGACGGGCTCGGATGCAATCCCCCAGCCTCTTGCGAATCCGCAGAAGGCGCATACCCGTAGCGTCCACGGTCTTCCCGAGACTCTGCGCCAGAGCCTGCACGGTTTCGCCGTCGCGGTACCGTCGCTGGATGAGCGAACGCTCTTGCTCTCTCAAACGCTCCAGGCACCGTTTCAGAACAGGGATACGACGGTCGACATCGGACACTTCCTCATCTGCTTCACGGTCCAAAAGCTCATGCACCTCGTCGGTGAACACCAAGCGACTTCGGTTCTCGGACTTCCTCCAGGCCATGACCTGGAATTTCGCGATCGTGAAGGCCCACGCGGCGAAGCTAGAGCCCTTCTGGAACTCCCCGGCCTTGCGGCAGAGCACGAGGTTTGTATTTTGTAGGACTTCCAGCGCCTGCTCGTGGTCGGCTAGGCGCTTCAAGATAAAGCCATAAAGGCGCGGCTGGATCGTCGTGATCTGGACAACCAGCTCCTCAGGCGCGCCGTACGATTCGTTCTGTTCGCTCATCCCGCCCACATATAGATATATAGCGGCTGCGTCTGAAACCTAACAATCCTCGAACGCGCCGGTACGACCTTAGGACAAAGCACCAGATGAACGAATCTTCTACTAACCGCCCCCTATCCTGGCCGTTTCGTGTCGCTGCCGTCCTCTGGGTCATTTGGGGGCTAGTCCATGCGCTTGCCGGCGTGCTGACCATTACGCAGGATACGGCCGGGGCCGCCCAGGGTATCGCAGATGCTGTGGACCACGCTCTGCTGGAGATGGTCTATCCCGACGCTGTCGGCGCGATCATGAACCAGCATGGCTTCAACCTGCTCTGGATTGGCGTCGTGACGACAGTGTGCGCCTGGTTCATCTGGCGCCGGTCTCCGCCGGCGATCTTCATCGGAGCTCTTGTCGGCGGCCTCGCGGACGTCGGGTATTTCCTGTTCATGGACCTGGGGGGCTACGTCAACTTTGTACCCGGCACGGTCATGACGTTGGTTTCATCCTCCGCGATCATCCTGAGTTTCTGGGCCTATTTCAGCAGGAAGTCTGCACGCGAGTAATCGGGGCTCAACTCAGGGGCGCACGGTGCCGCAAGCCGGACTTCACCGCTAACGGATATCCTTGTCGGGCAGCTCCATCCGGAGCTGCGGGTCGATCGGCATCTCGTCCGGAACCGCGCCGGTCTCGTGCTTGAGCCTGTCCAGCTCCGCTTGAAGCTCGGCTAGCTTGTCAGCGTACGCCCGGGCGTCGACGAGGTTGCGTTTTCGAGCGGATGGCCGAAGTCGACAGAGGACGCAAGCCTATCCGAAGCGACCAACCAAAGCCCTCTCCACGTGAGGTGCCAATGAGCCGTCGCCGAGTGCTTGAATGGATTCTTGCAACTGATGGGGCCGGAACGACGAGTGCTGAGGGCCGATCTACGTGTGCCGGCGACCCAAGCGATCATCGACTGATTCACCGAAAAGGGCTAGCGTCTGAGCGTAATGGAGTGGACTTCCATCGCTTGCCCGCCAGGAATTTCCTTCGCCCTCAGGGTCAACGGGCCGCGACCTTGGGCGAGTTGAATCTTGCCGATCGTCATCGGCCGAAAGTCCTTGGTGACCGACTCTTGCCGCTCGACTCGGTCCTGGTCCGGACCGATCACCGGCGGATCATGCGCTTCGGTGACCTTCGCGCTGACTGTCGCTTCACCGAACGAAAGCTCGACGGTCGAGCCTAAGTCGGCTTGCGGGCAAGCGTAGTAGACGGTCGCTTCGTACTCGCCGGCTTCGAGAACGTCGATATCCCAGCTGATGCGGTCGTCGGCGCTCCCCCACTCCAAGAAGAACGAGGCGTTGGGAAAACGGTTGCTGCGTATGACCGTCCCTTCTGCGACGCCGTCGCGAGCTGGAAGCAGCGTGAAGGGCTTGTACCCGACGGGGAAACCGCGGTCGTCTTCGCCGAGCTCAGCGTGGATCTCCGCGGTCATGGCCTCGAGAGCCTTTCTGAGCCGGGCCGCTTCTTCGGGATGCTGGTCGGCGACGTCGGTCCTTTGACCGGGGTCGGCGGCAATGTCGAAGAGCTGACCCTTCGTGTCCATGCGAAAGCGCTGCGTGCGAACGCTCGACGCTCCCTTCCCCGGCCGAAACGAGAAGATCTCGCGGTCAGGCCAATCACCGGCCGAACCGTCCAGCAGCGGCTTGACGCTCTTGCCATCCAGAGGTTTCTTGCTGATCAGATCGATCCCGGCGATATCGGCGAGAGTCGGCAGCAGGTCGATCGCTCCTGCGATCTCGTCGAGTTGCAGACCAGCTTCGATGCCATCCGGCCACCGGATCAAGAACGGCACACGAACGCCGCCTTCGTCAATCGAGCCTTTACGCCCCTTCATGTCCCCGTTCCAGCGGACGCCGTTCGGCCCATTGTCGGAGAAGTAGATGAAGACCGTATTTTCTGAAATATCGAGCGAGTCGAGCTTCTCGAAGATCCGGCCGACGTTCCAATCGATGTTCTCGACCATGGCGAGCGCGGCCCGGATGTGACCGATGTGCTCTTTCTCGGGCTCGCGGTTGTGCATGGCAAGCTCGGCGCCGTCGAACTTCTCGTAGAACGGATCCGGGACCTGCATCGGGGAGTGAGGCGTGTTGTAGGGCAGGTAAGCGAGGAACGGGCGATCCTTGTTCCGCTCGATGAACGCCATCGCGCGCTCGGTGAGGTCGTCGATGATGAAGCCCTTGCCTCGCACCAGCGCGCCGTTGTGATCCATCGGGGCGTCAAAATAGTGCGCCCAATGGCCCGAGGTGAAGCCATAGTACTCTTCGAATCCGCGGGAGTTCGGATGGTAAGGGTGCTGCCCGCCGTTGTGCCATTTCCCGAACGCGCCGGTGGCGTATCCGGCGGCCTTGAAGGTCTCGGCGATCGTCGCCTCATCAAGGTCAAGGCGCTCGGAGCCGGCGCTGGTACCGTAGACGCCGCCCCGCGGATAGTAGCGTCCCGTCAGGAACTCCGCACGCGTGGGAGAGCAGACCGGGCAGACGAAGAAACGATCGAACAACGCGCCGTCGCGGGCGAGCGAGTCAATGTTCGGAGTCGAGAGGTTCGTATTGCCGTGGACGCTCAGGTCGCCCCAGCCCTGATCATCAGCGAGAACGATCACGAAGTTGGGAGGACGATCCGCGGACGTACCCCGGTCACTTGACGGGGCGCACGACAACCCGACGAACAAGGCGCTCAAGAGTAGCTTCTTCATGTTGACGAGTCTCTAATCGTATCCGAGCGCCGCACTCGATCGAGCTCTACGATTGGCGACAGTTCGTCGCTTTGGCCGGCCGACATTTGAATCACTATCCGGTCTCTGCGGTGCTCGAGTAGGACAAACGCTAGGCGGATGCGCGGTCATCTAGCCAGTGGGGGCGCCTGCAATTCGTTTCGAAGCTGCTCGAGTTCCGCCTGCAACTGCGGAATCACCCCCGCATACTCCGGGTCGTCGTAGAAGTTCCGTCTCTCCTCGGGATCCTCCTGCAAGTCGATCAGCTCCCAGCCAGCCGGCCCGCCGTAGCGAGTGTCGTAGTGGTGAATCAGCTTGTAGCGCTCCGTTCGGACTCCATAGTGCGGGACGATCTCATGGCTGTTGGGGTACTCCCAGTAGTGGTAATACATCGACGTCCGCCAGTCGGCCGGCTTAGCCCCGTCGAATAGCGGTCGCAGGCTCGCCCCCTGCATGTCGGCGGGAACTTCGACGCCCGCCAGGTCGAGGATCGTCGGGGCATAGTCGACATTGAGCGCGAAGCCATCGACCTCTGTTCCCGGCTGGATCATCTTCGGATAGCGCATGACCAGAGGCAGCCGAAGCGGCTCCTCATACATCAGCCGCTTGTCGAACATGAAGTGATCGCCGACGAACATCCCGTTGTCTGACGTGTAGATCACCACCGTGTTCTCAACGAGCCCCTCCTCGTCGAGGAAGTCGAGAAAGCGCCCGACGTTCTCGTCCACCGCCACCATCACGCGTATGTAGTCCTTCACGTACTGCTGATACATCCAGTCGTTCAGCTCGTCGCCTTGGAGCTCTTCCGGAGGATGGAGCTTGCCGAGGTTGCCCCGGCGGTTCCAGCGGAGCAGCAACTCTGGCACGAGGCGGGAGTTCGACGCCTGCACAGCTTCAGCGCGGCCCGACAGGTCATCGTCGAAGGTAGCCGGCTGCGGGATCTGCTCGTCTGAGAAGAGGTCCTCGTGTCGTTTCGCCGGCTGCCATAGACCATGCGGCGCCTTGTGGTGGTAAAGCAGCGCGAAGGGCTTTTCGGGGTCGCGCCCGCGCACCCAGTCGATCGCGAAGTCGGTGATCAGGTCCGTCACGTAGCCTTCGTGCTCGACGCGCTGTCCCATCTCGATGAAGGAGGGGTTGTGATAGGCCCCTTGGCCGGGCAGAACTTTCCAATAGTCGAAGCCGGTGGGCTCGGACTTAAGGTGCCACTTGCCGACCAAGGCTGTCTGGTAACCCGCCTGTCGCAGCAGCTTGGGAAAGGTCTGCTGCGAGCCGTCGAAGGTATCTTGGTTGCTGCGTTGGCCGTTGATGTGGCTGTACTTGCCGGTTAACAAGGTGGCCCGGCTCGGGGCGCAGAGCGAGTTGGTGACGAAGGCATTCCGAAACAGCGCCCCTTCTTGGGCGATGCGGTCGAGGTTGGGCGTAGACGCCCGGCTCGGCCCGTATGCGGACATCATCTGGACGGTGTGATCGTCCGTCATGATGTAGACGAAGTTCGGTCGCGGAGAGGGAGGAGTCGGCGGCGCCGCGCAGGCTCCGAGCAGCAGCGCCGCTTGGGCGCAAAGCAGAACGACTCGCATGCGTGCCACAGTGTAGCAGCGGCGTTCGTAGGGAGTCGTGACGCCGCCCGCCCAAGAACCAGTTGAGAACCAGCCTTCTGCAGCAGGCATCTAGCAGAGCCGGAGGATGCCGTCAGGACTCCGAGTTCGAATCTCCGCGCCAGTATCACGGGCGAATGCGAATGCGGCGGTTGGCGATCACGCAGCACGGTGATCCGCACTGACTAGATCGATCCTTTCGGACAAGTCAGGATTTGGCGCCCAGAAAGTGCTCAAGCGCATTAGTTGTTCGTTCCGCGATGGCAGTCGTTCCGGTTTCTCGAGACCCTCGTTTGTCCCCGGCGGAAGGCCCGAAAAACTACTGGCCACGTCAGGTGAGAGAAACTGACCCGTTTCTCCCAGTGGGGGCTTCGCTGCCAAACCGCTGACAGCAAAGCGTCCACACAGGGAGAAAGGCTTGGGAGAAAAGACCATATGATCAGTGCCGAGTGACTGGGATGGGTCCCAAGGCGATCGTCACACCCAAGATCGATTGCGGGATGGCAATGCTCGCAACAGGGAAGGTGTCGGTAGGCTCAACAAACGACTAAGTCGCTAATCAATCCATCTCCTCTATCCAATCCGCATGAAACCGCGCGAGAGTGATTCGCCCATGCAAGGGGTAGAACAAGCAGCCGTGACATCAACCGCCATCTGAACCTTTCCAACGTCTGCCATCGACCCGCTGCAGACGGCCGAGGTCCGCTGCTAAGGTCCGCGTAGCCGCGAAAGCGGACTCGCCCGAAGAATCTCGCTTTGCTTCCGCACGGCCAGAACCGGCCATGACCATCTGTTTGCTACAAGAAAGTGATTGCGACGGTCATACCATTCTGCAGGGTTCCTGTCAGGCAATGACGGGTATCAGAAGGTGTGAGTCGTATTCGCCGCCGAAGTGCACCACGTGCCACCCTGAGTTCAAACTCGTATCCTTACCGAAGATCGGCGCGTGAACGACTTCGGTGGGCGAGATGATCAGGCGAAGACCTTCTCCGGCAGCGAAAAAGGTGCTGCTTGGACAAAGGGCAATCTCGACCGGAACGATCTCGCCGGGCGCAAGCTTCCTGATGCTGTCCCCCCGCGCCACCGGGAGCCATTCGGTGGATCGGGCCTTGTCGAATTCCCGCCGAGAGATACGCATGTAGCCGCGGGTTACCATGTCCTCGGTGAGGCCCGCAGATCCCTTGAAGCGCACCGATTGTCCCCGCCGGTCTCGCTTATCGACGAAGCAGCAGAGGGTCATGTCGTCCGGACAATCGCCACCCTCGTACGGGCGCGCTTCGACCCAGCGACGGAGTTTCATGTGGCCGCTGAGTTCGGCGTCCTCCCGGAAGGTGATTTCGAACTCTCCCGAACCATTCCGGGAGCTGTAGGACACCTCGGCCGGCGCCTCCGGAGCGTCATCCGTGAGGCCGTCCGTCGAAAGGAAAAGACGGCGATACTGGGTGTTCGGCAGCGGCCAGCTGTCTTCCCAGCGGACCTCGTGGACCTCATCGCGGCTCGCGCGGACTTCGAGGCGGACGGGCTTGAGATCTTCGAAACGGTTGATCCGGAAGGACGTCCAGAGCTTCTACGACCTGTTCGAGGAAATCGACCGTCAGCTGAATGTCAGCGCGCGTCGTTGCGCCAGTCTGGACGACAACCCGCTTTCGGGGGTCCTGAAAACCTTCCGCACTTACCCGCAGTTCGTAAACGCCGGGAGGCAAGACCGCGAACAAGAACGATCCCCATTCATCGGTTTCTGCGCTTCGCTCCAAGCCAGTGGCCACGCTTCGGGCGGTTACCTGTGCGTTGGCGACTACAGCTCCGCTCGGGTCCGAGACCGTTCCGGCGATTCCTCCGTGTGGAAGTTGGGCAAGCGTCGGCTCCGAGCCGGCCCAGAACAGGCAGCAAACCAGGAGCGCTGCGCGCAAATAACTCGTAGGCATGAAGGCCCTCCGTATGAGTCCTAAGCGGGCGCGTCAGGCCGACATGGGCCTTGTTCTTCTAGAGTCCCCCAAAGCAGCAAAGCTCAAAACCCTGACAAGCATTCGTCGGGTCGGGTGAGTTTTGTCGCCCAGATCGGCTCCCTTTCTCGGGACGCCTATGACACAGATCGTTGAGCCCCAAGCGGCAGAAGCCCCTATCACCGTGAAGGCAGCAGCCCAGTTCTTGGGCGTCAGCCCGTCGCTCGTGTATGCTTCGGTCGAGCGAAAGCAGATTCCCCATTACCGCATGATGGGCCGCTCGATCCGGTTCCGGCTGTCGGAGCTGGCCGAGTGGCGTCAACGTTTTCACGTGAATGGAGGAATCAATGAACAGAACGGGTAGACCCCGAAAACACAGCGGCAGCCAGTACCCGCGCGGCGACTCTCGACGCTGGTGGATGCGCTACCGAAACAAGGAAGGGAGGTTGATTCAAGAATCGACGGGAACAGACGACCGCGAGGAGGCCGAACGACGACTTCGAGCCCGGCTGTCGGCTCGGGACTAAGGCTCGTTGCCCGCGCTACTGGCGGCCAAGGATCTCACGTTCGATACCTGGGCGGACTGGTTCCTCGAAAACCGTTCAAGACCGCCAGTTCGGTCAGAGAACACCCATCGCGCCAATCTAGAGGTACTCCGAAACCTCAGGCCTGTCTTTGGCGGTTGGAGGCTTACGGACATCACTCCAGAGGCCATCGAAGAGTACCTTGCCCGCAGGCTAAGATCCCGTCGCAAGATCACAACGAAACTAGGCACCTACCAATCAAGACCGCTCAAGCCATCGACCGTCCACCGCGACTACCGCGTTCTGAGCCGGATTCTCAACGTGGCGGTCCAGAAGAAGCGCCTTGCCTCAAACCCGTGTCACTCAGTTGAGTTTCCTGCTCGACTGGCTGGCTCAACGCGCAAGCCGCACTACCTGACTGCGAGCGAGCAGGCCCGAGTCGAATTCTTCGCTCCGGCCTACCTCAGGAACGTGGTCGTCATCATGGTCGAAATCGGACTTCGGCCCTACAAGGAGCTGCTGCCGATTCGAAAGGAGCAGGTCGACATGGAGAACAGGCTCGTTCATCTCCCGGATTCAAAGACCGCGAGCGGCATCGCAGACATGCCGATGAGCGAGCGTGCTCGCCAGGCCTTCGAGTCTCAGTTGAGCGAGAGCCTGGATTCTGACTTCCTGTTCCCCTCGACTCGGCCGGGAGCAAAGAAGCCCCATCTCACGACGCTTAAGAAGATTTGGGCGTCGACGCTCAAGCGGGCGGGCATCGAGCACTTCCCGCTCTACCAACTGCGCCACACCTTCGCCACGCGCCATAGCGCCGGCGGCATGGCCGACCACTTCGTAACCCAGATGCTGCGTCAAGGTGACTCGACCGTCTTCAAGCGCTACAGCCAAGCCAAGCTCGGCATGATGCGGGAGGCGCTGCAGAAGCTCGACCGCCAAGCGAATGAGCATGAGAGGACTTTTGCTACGGCGTAGCCGTACCGAGCGACTTCCGCTACGGTTCTTGTAAGTTTTGTCGGTCTTGGCCGGCTCGATTCAACCCGCAGGGAGCTGGGATCGTTGAGAAGATTGGACTTAGGTGGTGGGCACGCCCAGACTCGAACTGGGGACCTCCTGCGTGTGAAGCAGGCGCTCTAACCAACTGAGCTACGTGCCCTTCAAAACCAGCCCTGTCGACGAGTTGGGCTGACAGCAAGCCGAGTTTGAAACCGTAAACTACGGCTCGCCCCTCATCAAATCGATTGTACAGGCTTACGGTTCTGGACCGGGCGGGGATGTCAACGAGCCCTTCGCCGGTTTCCATGTTCCCAGGTCCGCCTTCTTGGATTTGGACCATGCGACGTCCACTTACCATCCGCTGGATGCTGGATCGCAACCGCTACCGCCTCAAGCTCTATCGCAATGACGGGGGCAAAGTCTACCAATCCTGTGGAGAAGCTCACCCAAGTTGCGCGCAGTTTCGCCATTGACACCGTCCTAGGTTTCTTCTCCAGATTGTGGAGACAGGATCAATCCAAGACTCTCCACGGGTTCGCAGTCCGTCCACCCGGCGGACCGCGACTACCCGCTAACCCTCCAGCGCATCCCTTGCTACAGCGATGCCCGCTTTGAGAGCGGGCCTAGTGGACGAACCGTTAGCAGAGCCATGCGACGCTGGGCCAGATTGGGAAGGCAGGCTGTTCATCCCTGTCACTTCTCCGATGCCGATTCTTGGTCGAAGAGCAAATTCGATAGCTTCCTCGCGAAGATCAGTCCAGGTCTGTGAGCAAGCAGACGCATCCACGCGGACCGGGCTGCGGCCCGGATTTCCAGCGCCAGGTTCACGCGAGCCAGCATGTGGTACGCGGACTCCAGAAGTGGCTCAAGCGCAATGGCTCGCTCTATCTCCTGAACGGATTTCTTTTCCGCGCCGACGTTCCACCAACCTGCGGCCAGAGAGTTTCGATACAAGGTTTGATCTGGACCCGCGTGGACGGCACTCCACAGGAAGCGGAGCCCCTCTTGCGGCGCTCCCGACAGGACGAGTCCAGTTCCCAAGGCCTCAAGGGCGCTTGCATCCCGGTCCCGGATCGCGGAGGCCGCCTGCAAGAGGGTCACACCCTTATTGATGTCACCTGCGGGCGAATTGTCCTGCCCGAGTCGTATGAGCGCGATGCCAAGGTTGCGGCGCCCAACTCAACCGTCCTGCGGTTTCCACGGCCTGAGATTCTGTGGGTGTCTTGCATCTGCAGGTGGGATTGGCCACCGAGTTATCCGGTGGTCAGTGAACGCACTATGACCGCTGCCGTGGGACTGTCGCTTGCGAGCGCTGCATGTTCGGGGTCCAGTTTTCCGTCGTGGCACCCCATGCAGCGCCCGCTGATCTCGAAAGCCAGGTCCCTCGTAGAAGAGTGCGGATCGTGGCAGGTGCCGCACCAAAGGTCCTGGCCGCTGACTTGGGCGCGGCGACTGAGCGCAAGCTGTTCGACGTGGCTCACAACCTGGAACCGGCTCTGCCCCTCTGCGTCATCGGTACTGCCCACGAATACAGACCGGAATTCTTCCAACGGACGGCCCGGCTCGAATGAACCGAATGTCTGACCGGGGTGTTGGACCCGGGCCAGGCCTGAGAGGTGGCACTGCTCGCAAACGCTGTCGCGTTCGCGAGGGGCCGCCTTGGCCGGGTTGAATATGATCGAGGCCACGGGTGATTCGAGGTGCGCATCCGGCGGGCCGTGGCAGCGGTCGCACGAAATGACCTCGGCACAAATGGGGGGCTCTCGTAGCGGTTCACCGAGCCGGGAACAGGCCGAGGCTGGCCGGAGTCGCACCAAAGGCACTCAGCCGAAGCGGGCCGCGTGAAATCAGGCTCGGAATATCGCTCCATGCCCGGTGCCATTCCCCATGTCTGGAGGTCCGAATAGTACGCGATCGGAGATTGGATAATCGCGTCATTCGCCGGAATGAGGTAGCCGAACGCAGCGTTTCCGGAACCGATCACGTAGCTTGCCTCAAGTCCTTCTCGTTGTATGCGATGCACCATACCGCGGTCCGACAGCTCGACATGGGACGTCGTACCCGAGTAGCCGTGATAGTACATTCCCGAAGGCTGGCCTGAATCGGACGGGCAAGGGACCCGACCCATCCCGGTGCGGAGATACGCTGTCACTTCATCCGGATGACAGAGCCGGCATTGCTCCAACGCGTTGAGTGGCAGCGCTGCCGACAGGGCTCCGACCGCTAGCACGATGCAGAATGCTGCCCTCCGGGACGGTAGGCGGCCGCGTGCTCGATCTTCTTTCCGGCAGTCGTGCATCGCTGCGCCGATGCGCAGGTTAACAGGCCCGTAAGTGCTCGTCCCGGAATATGGAATTCCGGCCACGTCCCGATGGACAGGCGTTCCGGACCGCAGTGGGGGTTCCCCGCACTGACTGTCGCTTCTTCGTAGGGTCCACAAACCAACTTCTTTGCCTTGGTCCGAGGATTCCAGCCCAAGCGTACGACTGTTGCTGGCGGACATGACCGTCACTAAGCCGGCTGACCTGTCCTTCTGGTGGTTGCTCGGCGCTGCAATTCTACAACCGGTGGCTGGCCCAATAGCCTCGCCCGACGATATCGGTTGCGCGCCTGCTGTTGCCGGGTCCGGAAGCGCTGCCCCAGAAGCCTCGCAGCCTCGCGGCGGATCCTTCTTGATGCAATTGCTGACCGCCATCCTTCACCACCCCGTCTGCGTGCGACCCCGCACGCACCGGTGAGAGCCCAACCGGCACCGTCCAAATCTAGGAGGGCGGGCCGCATCCGGGCGGTCAGGACGGCCCGGAACGTCAGTAGCCGAGGTACACAGTCTTGTAGTCGGTGTAGAACTCAAGAGCCGCCGGGCCCTGCTCCTTCGGGCCAAAGCTCGAGTCCTTCGATCCACCGAAAGGCAGTTGGTACTCGACGCCTGCGCTAGGCAGGTTGACGGTAATCAGTCCGGCCTCGATACGGTTGATGTACTCGAAGATGCGCGACACGTTGGTGGTCTGGATTGATGCAGAAAGGCCAAAGTCCGTCGTATTCGCAATGCGCATGCAATCGGCGAAATTGGCCGCCCGGATCACTCCAAGCACCGGCCCGAAGACTTCTTCGCGCGCAATGCGCATGTCTTCAGTTACTTCGCTGAACACTGTCGGCTCAAAAAAGTATCCCTTGGCGTAGTCTCCCTCGGAGAGAATCCGTCCCCCGCACTCAAGCTTGGCGCCTTCATTCTCGGCCACGCGGCAGTAACGGTCATTCGTGTCAAGTTGATCCTGGTCGATAGCAGGACCGATCTGAACGCCGGCCTCAAGGCCGTTGCCGACCCGGAGGCCTTTGGTCGCCTCAACAATGCGGGCCAGAAAGGCGTCGTGAATGGACTCCTCGACGATCACCCGACTGGTCGCGGTGCACTTCTGTCCGGTTGAGAACATGGCGGCGTTCAAGGTGTTGGCCACTGCCTTGTCAAGGTCGGCGTCGGCCAGCACGATAGTCGGGTTCTTCCCGCCCATCTCGAGTTGGATGCGAATGCGTCTCAGCGATGCTTGAGCGTGCAGCGCTTGACCCACCGGCACGGAACCGGTGAACGACACGGCCTTGACCGGTTCGGCATGCACCATGGCATCCCCGACTTCGCCGCCGGATCCGCAGATCAGGTTCACCACGCCCTTCGGGATGCCGGCTTCATGGCATGCTTCGGCCAGTCTCCACGCGCACAGTGGAGCGGCAGTGGCAGGCTTCAAGAGCACGGAGTTGCCTGCCACCAGAGCCGGTGCCAGCTTCCATGCAGGAATCGCGCTGGGGAAGTTCCAGGGATTGATCTGCGCGACCACCCCCAGAGGTCTTCGCACTGCGTACATGAAGACCCGGTCGCGCTCGGACGGTACCTGGATGCCGGGAATCCGAGAGCCCTCCCCGCCGAAGTACCGGAAGATATTGATCGACCGCATGGTCTCGCCCTTCGCTTCGGGCAATGTCTTGCCCTCTTCGCGCGTCATTTCCCGAGCTAACGTGTCGAGATTCCGCTCGAGGATTTCAGCGACCTTGAACAGGTACGCGCCGCGGGCGGGGGCGGTCAGGCCCGACCAGGCCCTGAAGGCCTCCTGCGCGGCTTCTGCTGCCACGTTCACGTCGGCCTGGTTCGCCTTGCAGAATATGCCGACGCAGTCGTCCGTGTCAGCTGGATTCCGATTCTCGAAGGTGCGATCGGACGTGACCCACTCGCCGTCGATGTAGTTGGGATAAGTTGTCGGGTTGCTCACTTTGCTCGACCTTGGACACCGTGTCCGGCGCGGCCGGTACACTGGTGCGACATGCAAGATTTCCCATCTTCGCACGTCACCCTCGTCACGGGAGCGTCCCTGGGAATCGGTGCCTCGACCGCCCGCGAGTTCGTCCGGCGCGGCTCCGCGGTCGGCGTGCATTTCAACTCAAGTGAGCGCGAGGCCGGCGAAGTTGTGGCCTCCATCGTGGATGCCGGGGGTGTTGCTGTCCCCTTCCGGGCGGATCTCTCAGATCGTGCCCAGTGCGTCCGGCTGGTTGATGACGCGGTGGCGCGATTTGGCCGAATCGATGCGCTCGTGAACAACGCCGGCTCGCTGATCGACCGTCGCCACCTGGCGCAAATCGACGAGCCGTTCTGGAACGCCGTCATGTCCCTGAATCTCGCCAGTGTGCTCTGGGTGACCCAGGCGGCCGCCGCCGGGATGCGTGCGCGCGGTTCCGGCACGGTGGTCAATCTGGGCTCGATTGCGGGACACAACGGAGGGGGTCCGGGAGCGATCCCTTACGCCACGGCGAAAGCGGCTGTGACCGGCATGACCAAAGGGCTGGCAAAGGAACTGATCGCGGACGGCATCCGTGTGAACGCCGTCAATCCCGGGGTGATTCTCACCCCGTTCCACGAGCGGTTTTCCAGCGACGAGAGAATGCGCTCGATGGTGTCTCAGATTCCCCAAGCCAGGGCGGGGGAGTCGTCGGAGGTGGCGAGCGCGATCGTCTTTCTTGCCAGTGATGCCGCCTCACACATTGTCGGCGAGTCGATCGAAGTGAACGGCGGGATGCTGATGGATTGAGTCGCGAGCCCTCACGCGCTCGCCTTGACGAACGCGTCGCGGCTTGCTTCCGACTCGAAGTAGTAAATCGTGCCGCCGACCTCGGCCCGTACCGCGAATGCCGGATCTACGTAGGTGCCTGTTTGGGGATCCTGCACGAGCCTTCCGCTTGTCGGCGACCCCGCGGGGCTACCCGCGCCGGATCCTTTGCTGGCTGATCGCGCGCCCATCGATCGAACCACGAACCGGCTGATCTCCCGGATCAAGTTGCGAACTATTGCCAAGCCGATGATGCCGATCACCAGCAGCAGGATGTTTCGCACCATCACCCTTGGACCTCCTCTCTAGCCGGGTACGCCCGGACCTCGCGGTCCGGCGCCTTTCGATTGTCGTTGCGACAGGACCCGACTCTCAAGGCGTGGCAGCTATTTCCCTTTCCTCTTGCTGGGCTGCTCGAAGGAGGTCTCAAGCGTGCTACTCAAGGTTTGCACCATCGCCTGCGCGCTGGCGGCGTAAGGCCCTGCTGGCTCTAGATCCAGGTATTTCTGGTACGCCTCGACTGTGCCCGGCGCGGGAATCACCGATCCGTCGTCATTCATCGTTGCCGTTCCGACGAGCGCCGTAGCCAGTTGGTAGTACGCGTTGGCGAAGTCCGGTTTCGCCACGGTCGCTTTCTTGAAAGCGTCAATGGCGCCTTGCGTGTTGCCGGTATTGACCATCGTTGCTCCGAGATTGAAGTAGTATGTGCCGGCGTTCTCGGGCGACATCTCGGCGGCTTTCTCCAGTTCCGCCACCCCTTCGTCAAAGCGATTGAGACGAATCAAAAGCAGGCCGAGGTTGTTGGCGTAGGCCGGATCCGGCTCCAGCGTCATCGCTTGGCGGTAGGCCGAGATCGCCTCCTCGCTGACCGCATCCCGCTCGGCTCCAGTCTTGGCCCGCACCAAGCCAGAGAGCGCCTCCGCCATGTTTCCCCAGACAACATGCTGCTCGGGATCGATTTCGGCAGCCTTCTTGAAGTGCTGCACCGCAATGGCGAAATCCTCCAGTCGCTTCGCTTCCATGCCTGCGTTGAAGGTCTCGTTCAACTCCTTGTTCTTGCTGATCTGCTGCTGGCGCTTCTTCAGATCTTCCTCGTATCTCTTGCGCTGCTGCTCGCTCATTCCTGCGAGCTGCTCCTTCGTCGGGCCGCCGGCACCCTGCGCGGCTTGCTGCTCGCGCTTGATCTCTCCTAGGTCGAAGTCGACCGCCTCCGGTTCACCTAGCTTGACCCTGTAGCTGTTGATCGTCTGGATCTCTTGGTCGTTGATCTCCAGTCGAAGGTTGTATTCGCCCATCGGCAGCCCAGCGTGGAAGTAGCTCCCTTTCTTGTTGGTCTTGACCTTGTAGTTGCCCCGCATGCCGATGCGTTCGATGTAGACCATGGCACCTTGGATACCCTGACCGCTCTCGTCAAGTACACGGCCGCGCACGGCGCCCGTCTGGGCTACGGCGGTCGATGCCAGGAGGGTGAAGACTAGCGCCGCGAGGGCGCCGATGCGAATCGATTTGCTTGGCATGGCTATCGGATCCTTTCGAGCAAGATGCACACTGCAATGTAGACTTAGACTAACGCACGAACCTTGACTGCCGCAAGTTTCGCGCGCTGGTCAACAGGGGCTGTTGGCTGTTGCTCAGACGCATGGCCAATACACTTCCTGCGTCTATTGAGACGCAATGAAAGAGGAGGAAAGTTACTCCTTCGGCGCTGCTGAGCCGACAGAATTGAGCCCCGAGGAGTTTCGCCGGGCGGGGCATGATCTAGTTGACTGGATCTCGAGCTATCTGGCCCATCCGGAGCGGTACCGCGTCCTGTCGCAGGTCCGGCCCGGAGAACTGCTCGACACCCTGGCTCCCGACCCGCCGGAACGGCCGTCCCCGCAAGCCGAAATCCTGGCTGACTTCGAGCACGACGTCCTGCCTCGGGCGGTGCACTGGAACCACCCCGGATTCATGGCGTACTTCGCCGCAGGCGGTTCCAGTCCGGGCATCTTGGGCGAGACGCTCGCCGCGGCCCTGAACAATGTCGGGCTGCTGTGGCGCTCGTCGCCGGCCTTGGCGGAACTCGAAGAGTGCACGTTGCGATGGCTCGGCCGCCTGCTGGGGCTGCCCGGCCACTGGTTCGGGTTAATCCACGACACGGCTTCGACAGCGACCCTTCACGCGGTGATTGCCGGCCGGCAGTCGGCATTGGAGAGGGCCGGGCGTTCAGGCTCGGAGCTCGATCTGAATCGCATTGTGATCTACACCTCAGCACAGGCGCATTCCTCCGTCGAGAGGGCCATGGCCGCGCTGGGACGCGGCTTCGAGGCATGTCGCAAGATCCCGTGCGATGACAGGTTTGCGATGCGGCCGGAGGCCTTGCGGCAATCGATCGCGGCGGACTTGCGCGACGGCTTTCAGCCCATCGCCGTGGTTGCGACTGTCGGCACGACAGCCTCCGCCGGAGTCGACCCGGTTGGCACTGTCGCCGAGATCGCGGCCGAGCATTCGCTCTGGTTGCATGTCGATGCCGCATATGCGGGTCCTGCGGCCATGCTTCCGGAAATGCGCGAGCATTTTGCCGGTTGCGAGCGGGCCGATTCGTTTGTTGTCAACCCGCACAAATGGCTGTTTGTTCCGATGGATTGCTCGGTCATGTACACGTCGCGCCCGGAGTCGTTCAGACGGGCCCTGTCGCTTGTGCCGGAATACCTTCGCAGCGGCGACCATCCTCGTGCGGTGAATTACATGGAGTACTCGATTCCGCTGGGACGGCGTTTCCGAGCGCTCAAGCTGTGGTACGTCTTGCGATCGTTCGGGTCGGAACGCATCGCCGCCACCTTGCGCGAGCATGTCCGCCTGGCCAGGCTGATCGCCGAATGGGTCGATGCGGCACCGGACTTCGAGCGTATGGCGCCCACCCACTTCTCGCTGGTCTGCCTGAGAGTCGTTCCGCCAAACGTAACGGATGCCGAAATCGACCGGGCCAACGAGAAACTGCTCGGCGCTGTCAACGACACCGGGGAGTTCTTCCTCTCGCACGCGAGGCTAGCGGACCGATATGTGATCCGGGTCGCGATCGGGAACATCCGGACGACCGAGGCGCACGTGCGGAGGCTCTGGGAGTTGTTACAGCGTTGCGCGAGGTCTGCACTCGCGCCCTAGTCGGATCGGCGGAAATGGCTGTCCCCCGACGCCCCCCAGCCGGTTGGGCGGGGCCCTAAACAGCTCTGGAACTGACCGCCGGAGCGGTTGGAGTACAATTCTTGCGGATACCCGGATGCACGAACGAACGGCTCACCTCGCGTTCCTTATGGCATTGGCTGTGCTCGTTGCGCCTCCGGCCCCGGGTTCCGTCAAGGAAGCCGAAGACCTTGAACGTGAAGGCGATCCGTTCGGAGCGCGCCAGGTCTTGGATCGGCTTGCGGAATCCGCTTCTGCCGATCGGGAGGCGTTGCTTGCTCGCGCAGAGTTCCTTGACCGTTACGGCGATTCTCGCGCAGTGCCGGCGTATGTCGCTGCATTGGACGCTGTCGGTGACGACGACCAGATCGCAGCCGCCGAGCTTCGTCGGCACATTGTCCTGGCCGCTCTCGTTCACGGAGACGACGACACAGCGCGCTCTGTGCTGGAATCCATACGGGCTGCGGGTGGCAGCGGTTGGGCGGGCGGCGCCTCGATTCTCGATCCACCCGCATCCGCGGCGGCTGAGTCGATTGCCGTTCCAGGCACGCTGACTTCTTTCCGGCGGATGGCAGCGCTTTCGACCGGCCTGGCCTTGGAGGAAATTCTCCCGTCATTGGGCCGGACGATCTTCACAGGCGGGTACCATGCGGCGCGCGGCAGCGGCACGTTGGAGCCGACCGAGTACCTCAAGCTCCTCATGCAGTACCTGACGCAGGCGCGCGAACTTGAGGTCTTTGCCGGATCCGACAATGCGATTGACGTCCCGGAGTGCGAATCGGCCGAAACGGCGGAACTGCTCAGAATCATTGGCTACCGCTTGCGGGGCGAGTGCGGACCTGCGGCCGTGCTTGAGACGGTCAATCCGTCCCGCGCCTTTTTGGCGATCGACTCCGCGTTCCCGTTGGCGGAACTCGAGTTGGCGTATCGGCGCGGGGAGTCGTTCCAGGCGCCGTTCGGCCCCACAACGCTCCCGGTGCTGTTCGACCGGGCCTACTGGAGGGGAGCCGCGCGCCGGGACCGGGAGGACTTCCTTGACATGTTCATCGAAGACCCGGGCTTGGCCAGGCTCTATGTCGCGATGTACAACCTCCACCAGCCAACTGCCCAGGCCCTCAGAGCGGCGGTGCCTGTGCAAAGGCTGAAGGACTACGCGCCAGTGATCGATTTCTTCGGGGCGATGTTCGAGGTCCGCGACGGCGTTGCGATCGTGCCGGGCGGTGATCGCTCCCGGTCGGTTTGGGAGAAGCTGACCGGAGCCAGGGTCGCGCGCGGAGGCGAGTTCTTCCAGGCGTTGGTCGAGGCGGACGACGGCTGGATGGCGGCGTACTATGACGCTTTGGCGCGCATCCAAGACGACCTTGCGCGGGCCTATTTCCTCAATCCGGCGCGCATCGAGCGCTTCTACCGCGCTGTGAGGGGTAGGGTTACCAGCCCTGGGCCAGCCCGCCCGATATTCCGCGCCAGCGCCGATTTGCTGTTGCTCTCCACCCGCGTGGATTTCTCACCGGATGGCCAGCCCAAGATACCTGGAGGCATCGAGCCGTGGAGGGAATTGTTTGTCAAGCACCCGCACGGCAAGTATGACGGGAAGCTGACGGCGTCGGCAGCAGGCTGGAGAGACCCCGACGACGTTATCGAGGCGATGTTCGCTCTCTCGAGGAAGGCGATCGAGAACGAGCCCTTGCGGATGTTCCTGACCATTTCGGACCTGGACCGGAACCGCACGCGGCCGCTGTCGGCGGCCACGGTCGGGAGATTGATCCGCTCTTTTCCCAAGCATGGGGAGCAATTCACTCTCTACAACGATTCCCCCGACCTGAACGAGGACACCATCGCTGCCCATCTGGATGCCATGGCAGACCTGGACAAGATTGGCAATCTTCAGCGGCGAGCGGACTCGATCGGCATGCTGCAGGCGCAACTCTCAATCTGGCAGGTTCTGCGTCGCAACGGATCGATCCCGGACTCGAAAGCTGATTCGTCCATGCGGGCGCTGCTTGCGCTTTCGCAAGCCACCAATGACCGGCAGGACGTCTTCGAACTGGGACGGGACGGCGTGCTCGCGTTGCTAGAGGCATCCGGAGCCGATCCGGAAACTCCGCAACAGGCACTGCTCGGGCTACTCGTCGGAGAGGCTGGGCCCGGCGAGGAAGAGACGCGGGAGGGAATTCTGGGGGGCATCAACCAGTTGCTGGCGCTCCAGCGCCTCGTGCCGCTGAAGACGCTCTTCGATCTCGCGGATCACCTCGAGCGGGTATCCCGTGGTGAGGCGTTCAATGTGGCGATGGCGAACCGCCTGTCCGCGAACATCTCGGACATCCGGCTCCCGAGATCTCTGCTGTCGGTCGAAGAGTCGAACGCCATGGCTCAAGGCCGGATTGTCGAGCGCCACATCCAGCGGCAGCGATCGTTGAACCTGAGGCGCGCGGTGGATCGCGCGCAGGGCAATCCTGGTCGGTTGCTCGCCATCCGCGGGGAACTGGCACCAATCTTGCGGGACTCGCTGGTCGGGATCGTGTACGCGATACACGCGCCTCCCGGTGCCGAGTTGATTCGGGCGAATCCACTCTTCGTGCGCAGCCACGACTTTCTGGGCCCGGAGAACCGATTCAGCTGGGCAAGGACGCGAATGCAGTCTACCGGCTGGCCCAGCAGTGGTGGCGGCCGGCTAATTGGCTCGCTCATGTCGTTGCCGTATGAACTGGCCTCGGCCGAACAGAACTTTATGATCCCGTCGGAACGCCAAGCCCTGATCTGGCAGGATCTGGCTCCCCAGATGCTGTTGGGCGCAACCTTGCCGCGTTGGTGGGGTGTCCAGCCCTCCGACTTGCACTATGTGGGACTGCACGTGCGGATGGCGCGTTCGGTGTTGGCTGAGTCCGCCCTGGATCCTGGCTTGGCCGTGGCCGTGCAGCCGCTCTTGAGGCGTCGGGTTGAGCCGTCTCGGGTCTGGAAGATCACTGACGCGTTTCGTCGCGGAATGGTGCGCCAAGGTCTCTCGATCCTCACGCCGGCGGAACTCTTTGACCTTGCCCATCGATTGCGCGAGCACCATGGGAGCCGTTTGGCGGAGATCGCTGAACCGTACATTTCCGGCATCTCGGATCTCGTGGCGCGCGACGCGGACCGCTTCAGCGAGGCTCACATCGGTCGCCGGTTCGGGATGCCGCATCCCCGCTTGGCGCATTCGTACAAGCTCGAGATCCTGAACTTGCCATTGTTTCCCACGTTGATGGGCTACTCGAGTCGAATTCTCGCGGAGAGCTGGGAGTCGAACAATCTGTTTTGGGCCGAACTCTCTGACGAGCTTCACATCCAGCCCGCCCGGCTGAATGCCTTGGTGCCGCAATGGACGCAGAGGACGCTTGAGAGAATCTTTGCAACCCACCTCGACGATTGGCCCGCGCTGTGGCGGTCGCTACGCGTGATCGCTGACCAGGTGCGCGAGGAGGCCGACTTGCGCGGTGGCAGCGAAGTTGCCCAATCCGGAGCTGGCAATTGAATGGGAAATCCCGCCAATGAGCGATGCTAGAACGAGAAGGAGAATACTGCCGGTGGAACCCAGGCTTGCAAGGCGGGTACTCCCGTCGCCGCGACTTGTGACGGCTGCCCTCGCGCTCAGCTTCGCGGCCATCCCGTCAGCAGGACAGCCTCAGACCATTCCGGATGAGCCGGCTGCCTTGTTCGAGGTCGAAGTCGATCTTGTCATGCTCAACATCGCGGTGACAGACCAGCGCGGTCGTTACATCCGCGGATTGAGACCCGAGGATTTCCGAATCACCGAGGACGGCATCCAGCAGTCGATCGCCTCCTTTGGCGAGGGCAGCGAGGCACCCCGCCGGCTGGCACAGACGGAAGTCCGAGCCGTAGGGGTGAAACCGGACGAGGCTCCGGAACTCGCGCTCTCGGCGGATATCAGGGACCAACTCGTCGGTACGAATGTCTTCGTCTTGTTCGATACAAGCAATTTCATGTACCGCAGCTTGGTCTACGCCGAGGATGCCATCGCGGACTTCATCCGCGGCCTTGATCAAGCCGACTCGGTGGCCGTGTATTCATTCAGCCGCAACCTCACGCGGCAGGCATCCCTTTCTGGGGAGCACGACGGCGCCCTGCGCGGCTTGAGGCGGTCGGTGGCAGGTGATGAGACGGCCCTGTACAACTGCCTCCTGCTGACCTTGCGAGACGCCGCCAAGGTGTCCGGCCGCAAGGTGATCATCGTCTTCTCGAATGGCCCGGACAACGCCAGCGCCGTCTCCCCGGACGACGTGGGCGCGATCGCCGAGGACGAGGGTGTGCCGATCTATGTCATTAGCACGAGGGAGCTCAACCGCGATCGGATCTCGAGCAACGCGTTCCGTCGCATCACCGCGCGGACTGGAGGCAAGGCGTATTTCGCCAAGACCTGGCAGCGGCAATCGGAGGCGTTCGTTGAGATTCGCGAGGAACTCGCTAGCTCTTACACGGTCACGTATTACCCCCAGGTCAACCCCAATCGCGGTTGGCGAAATATCCAAGTCGAACTGACGGGGGCCGACCAGCAGCGGTATCGGGTCCGAACGCGGGCCGGGTACCGGCCGAAGCTGTAGGTCTCCCCGGCCGACTCTCGGGCCGAGGCGTGCGAGCATGTCCCGACGTGTCATCGAGAAACTCCGCCAGGGTGGGCATCGAGCGTACTTCGTCGGCGGGTGCGTCCGCGACCAACTGTTAGAGCGGACTGTCAAGGATCGGGACATCGCCACCAGCGCGCACCCCGGTGAGGTTGCGGCCATCTTCCCGGGTGCCCGCACGCAAGGTTCACGGTTCGGCGTGTGCGTCGTTCGCGACGGCGCTGAACTGGTCGAAGTCGCGACGTTTCGCAGCGATGGCGGCTATAGCGACGGCCGGCGGCCGGACAAGGTGACGTTTGCCTCGGACGCCCGCGTGGACGTCAGCCGCAGGGACTTCACGATTAACGGGATCCTGTACGATCCCGCCAGCGGAGAGTATCTCGACTACGTGGGCGGCCGGGCAGACCTGCAGGCCAGGCTGGTGCGTGCCATCGGTGATCCCTTCCAGCGGTTCGCTGAAGACCGACTTCGGATGTTGCGTGCGGTGCGGTTTGCCGCTGCGTTGGGGTTTGCTATCGAGCGGGGGACGATGGCCGCAATCACTGCGCAATCCGCAGAAATCTCAACAGTCGCACCCGAGCGCATTCGAGAAGAGTTGGGCCGAATCCTGACGGAAGGGCGTGCCCGTCGTGGTTTCGAGTTACTGTCAGCCACCGGACTGCTGGGCGCGCTGCTTCCAGAGGTCGCGGCCCTGCGGGGAGTTGAGCAGCCGCCCGAGTTTCATCCGGAGGGCGATGTCTGGACTCACACGATGCTGATGCTGGGGGGCTTGCGATCGCCGTCCGAGCCGCTCTCGTGGGGCGTGCTGCTTCACGACATCGGAAAACCGGACACATTCCGGATGGCGGACCGGATCCGCTTCCACGGTCACGTCAACCGCGGTGTCGAGTTGGCTCAGGAGATTTGCGCCCGGCTGCGTTTCTCGAACGCGGACACGGCCAGGGTACTGGCGTTGGTCGGCAATCATATGAAGTTCATGGACCTGCGGCGAATGCGGCCGGGAAAGGTGCGGCGCTTCGTCGAGCAGGCGCATTTCGACGACCATCTCGAATTGCATCGCCTGGATTGCCTCGCCAGTCATGGAAAGCTCGACAATTACAGGTTTGCCCGTGACCGGGTGGTCGAGTTCTCGGCAGAGGATCCGGTGAGGCCGCTGCTCACGGGCGACGACTTGAAGGCCGAGGGGTATAGGCCGGGCCCGGTCTTTGGGAAGATCCTCGCACTGGTCGAGGAACTCCACCTCGATGGCGAACTCGGAGACCGGGCCAGTGCCTTGAAGCTTGTTCGAGAGCGCTTCCCGCTGTCCTCTGCTGATTCGCCCGGTGCGCGCGAGTAGATCCTAGGATCGCTTTCGATTCTTCAAACAGTCGTCGATAGACCACGGTCCCGATCCGTTGGCCCACAGGAACAGGAACACGAAGCAATACAGCACGGCGAGCTCGCCGCGGTTGAGGAGCGGCAGGAAAGCTTCCATCGAAAAGTGCGCCATGAAATAGGCCGTTGCCATCATGCCGGAGCACACAAACGCCGTCCAACGCGTCTGGAAACCGACCAAGATCAACAAACCGCCGACGATTTCGATTACTGCGGCGACCAAGGCCAGGGAATCGTCCCGCGGGCCCCTATCGCCCAATCCGAACAGCTTCTGGTATCCGTGCGGTATGAAGAGGAATCCCGTCATGATCCGCAGCAGTGCGTGTGTTTTTCCCGGCCAGTTCATTGGCGATACTCCTTATGGATAGTGGATCTGGCGGCTCAGAGTCCGAGGAGGTTGTCGACGCGCTGGCCGAGATCCGCCAGGTATTCGCGATCCCCGCCCCGCAATTCCACAGTCGCCTCGCCAGTGTACCCGACATCAGCGAAAGCCTGGCGGACTGCGGGCCAGTTCACGCTGCCTTCACCCAGGTTCACGAATCCCTTGTTTCGGGAATAGTCCTTCAAATGGACCTTGACGATGCGGGTGCCCAATTCATGGATCCAGTGTTGCGGGACGGCGTAGTGCACGATGTTGCCGACATCGAAGTATGCGCGGACCAGGGGGTGGTTGAATTCATCGATGTACTGGCGGAAGTCGCGCGCGGTCAACAGGAACTTGTTCCAGACCTCTTCGATCGCAATTGTCACGTCGTGCTTCTCGGCCAGCGGTATCAGCTTGCGGACCTCTTGCTGAGATCGTTCCCAGGCCTGCTCGTACGTTGTGTCGTCTCGAACCACGGCTGGGACAAGCAGAACGGCGTCTGCCCCGAACAACTCGGCCTGCCTGAGCGATGCGCGCATTCCGGCGACGCAGGCATCCACCTCGCTGGGGTCGGGACTTGACAGCGGAGTCTGCCAGTGCCCCTGGTTCATCACCGAATGGATTCGCAGCCCGGATTGTTGGGCTGCGTCGTGGATGGCTTGCGCCTGGCTGTCCTCCTTGACAGTCCGCACCTCCATCGACTTGAAGCCGATGTCGACCGCGAGCTTGTAGCGGTCGACAAGCGGCATGTCCCTGGGCAGCATGCTGTCGAGCACGGCGCGTTCGATCCCGTGGTTAGAGGCGCTCGACGGCATCGCTGCGAGCGAGGCAGCGGCGACCATCCATTGACGGCGGTTCATGTGTTGTAGAGTCGGTCATTGCTGGCGCTCCTGTCAAGGCAGTCAAGCTTGCTGGCCGGTATGGTCGGAGGGATCGCTTGACGGCGTCAGCAAGGGCCACGGATCCCTGTCAGCATTGATTGGCACCAGGCAGGGAGGAGCCCAGTCTGCTGAACAGCCAGACCCAGCACAAGCAACGCGCTCGCGGTAGCGTTTGATACTCTCTGAGACGTAACGGAAGGCGCACCCCCATGAGGCGTCCCAAGAGGAATCTGGCCATGATTCGTTGGACTTTGCCACTCGTTTGGCTGCCGGTCGCACTACTCGCGGCCTTTCCCGCCCAAGCGCTTGACTGCGAGGCGCTCGCAGCCTTGGAGCTACCGGACATTCGCATTGAGACTGCAGTCGCTTCTCAGGGTGAAGAAGCTCCCGAAGAGAACTTGCCGAAGGGAATTGCGTCGCTGTCAAGCAAGGCCGTTGTGCCGCATTGCAGGGTCGAAGGCGTGATCGGCACGGAGATCCGATTCGAAGTCCTGCTCCCAGATGAATGGAACGGCAAGTTCCTGATGGGCGGTGGCGGCGGATTTGTCGGGAGCTTGGGGTACCAGGGCCGTTTCTCGATCAACCGCGGCTATGCCACCGCGGCCACCGACACCGGCCATCAGTCGTCCGGTATTCGGGCCGATTGGGCCTATGGGCACCCTGAGCGCCGTGTCAACTTCGGCTATCTGGGTGTCCATCGGACAACCGAGGCGGCAAAGGCCATCATCCGTTCCTACTATGGGAGAAACGCCTCGTACTCCTATTTCTACGGATGTTCGAACGGGGGCCGGCAGGCGATGATGTCTGCGCAGCGATATCCCGATGACTTTGACGGCATCGTGGCGGGTGCGCCGGCGCATAACTTCAGCGGAGTCCTCGCCGGCTTCGCCTACAACATGCAGCGGATCTTTCCGGATGCGAAGAACCTCACCGAGCCGGTCATCACTCCCCAGAACCGCAACCTGCTTGAGTCCGAGATCTTGCGAAAGTGCGACGCGCTTGATGGCGTGAAGGACGGATTCCTCGCCGACCCTCGCGATTGCGACTTCAAGGTGTCTGACCTTCCCATCTGCCCGGCGGGCGAGTCTTCCGATCATTGCTTGACGATCCGGCAGCGGCGAGCGATCGAGGCAGTCTATGACGGTCCCCGAAACTCCAGCGGGCAGATCTATCCGGGCTTTCCCTTTGGAGGCGAGTCGGAGCGGGCTGCCTGGCAGAATTGGATCACGGGCCCGAGTCCAGGGCTTCTGCAGGCCTACGGCGAGCCGAGTTCGCAATTCGGCTTTGCGACGCAGGGGTTCAAGTACCTGGTGTTCCAGGATCCCGACTTCGACTACACGCGGTACGACTTTGACAGTTATGACGAAGACGCCTCTCACTTGGAGGGGTTCCTGGACGCGACGAATGCCGATCTGTCCGGTCTGAAATCCGCGGGCGGAAAGCTGCTTCTGTGGCATGGCTGGTCGGATGCAGCGCTGACAGCCTACGGCTCGATCGACTATTTCGAGCACACCGAGAAGCGTGATGCCTCCGTGCGCGACTACTTTCGCTTCTATCTCATGCCAGGCGTGTTCCATTGCGCCGGCGGGCCGGGTCCCGACCGGGTTGACTGGCTTGGCGCGCTGGAGCGCTGGGTAGAGAGCGGCGAGGCGCCTGGTTCCCTGGTCGCCAGCAAACTGCACGAGGGCGAGATCATCAAGACCCGCCCGCTCTGCGTGTATCCCGAAAAGGCGGAGTACCAAGGGGGCGACCCCAACGTCGCGGCTAGCTATTCGTGCAGCGTTCCATAGCCGCTAACCACGGTCGTCAGTCTCGCCTGCGCTCGCGCCGTGCTGTGCCTAGTCCAGCGATTCAAGCGCTTGTACGATATCGGCGCTGATGTCGTCGGCGTCCTCGATTCCGACCGAGAATCGCACCAGATTGTCGTGGATTCCAAGTTTCCGTCGGCGATGCTCGCCGAGGTTTCGGTGTGTCGTCGTTGCCGGGTGGGTGATCAGCGAATGCACGTCGCCCAGGCTCAAGGTTCGCACGACAAGCTGCAAGGCGTTCATGAACTGGAAGGTCTTGTCTTGGTCTGCGTCCTTGACCTCGAAGCTCACCATGCCGCCGTACATTGTTCGGCCCAGCAAATCAGAGTCGAACAGCCGTTCGGCGATCTCCCTGTCAGGGTGACTGTCGAGCCCCGGGTAGTGAACCTGCCCGACACTGGGGTGGCGCTCCAGCACGTGGGCCACGTGGAGGGCGTTGCGGCAGTGCTCTTCCATGCGCATGGAGAGGGTCTTGATTCCACGCGAGGTCAGGAAGCACTGGAACGGTCCCAGGTTTGGTCCGAGATGGCGGCCCAGTTCTTGCATGTACTCGGCATCGCGTGCCCCGCAAAGCGAGATGCCGCCCAGGACATCGGCGTGGCCGGCAAGGTATTTTGTCGCGCTGTGAATGATCACATCGGCGCCCGCATCGAAGGGCCTGTTCAGCACGGGAGTCGTGAACGTGGCATCGACGACGACCGGCACACCGTGACGATGGGCGATCTCGCAGATCGAATCAAGCGGTGGCACCCGGAGCAAGGGATTCGAGACCGTTTCGAGGAGCACGCAGCCGACTTCGTGGTTCTCCAGGACAGAACCGAAGGCTTCCAGATCGCAGGGATCCGCGAAACGCGCCATGACGCCTTGCTGCTCCATCAACTGCAGGAGCTGAAATGTCTGGCCGAACAGCACGTTCGCGCCCAGCACTAGCTTCGGTCGGTCCCGGAGGGCAGTCATCAAGCCGACATGCATCGCCGCCATGCCGGAGCTGCAAGCCAGCGCGCTAGCGCCGTCTTCGATCGCGGCCATCTGGTTCTGCAAGGCGGCGGATGTAGGATTGCCGTAGCGCTGGTAGACGAACCCCTCTAGCTCGCCGTTCGCGACCGCCGTGAGGTCGCGTGCGCTGCGGTAGTGAAAGCTTGCCGCCATTTCCAGCGGCGGAGCCGACGGGACAAAGGGGACGTCCGCATCCTCGCGCATGCAAGCGTGGATGGCTAGTGTTTGGTGCTTCATGCCGCCTCCAGAGCCTGGCGCAAATCGGCAAGGATGTCGTCAATATGCTCGGCGCCGATCGCTAGGCGGACCAGACCGTCGGTGATCCCCAACTCTGCTCTCGCCTCGGCTGACAGCATCCGGTGAGTGGCGCTAGCCGGATGCAACGCGAGAGTGGTCAGGTCGCCCAGGCTAGCCGAGGTCTTCACGAGTCTGAGCCGGTCCAGGAACGCGTACGCTCCCTCCTGGCCGCCGCGCACGTCGACGCCGATGGTTCCGCCCGCAAGTCCCGGCGGCAGCAGCTTCGCGACGGCATCGGAGTCCGGATGGCTCGGGTCGGCGGGATAGATCAGGCGCTCGACGGCAGGGTGACCGGTCAGGCCTTCGAAGACCATGTGAGCGTTGACGCAGTGGCGCCGCATCCGGAGCGGAAGCGTCTTCACCCCCCGCATCACGAGGAAAGCCTCAAACGGACCGAGGTTGCCGCCCAGGCAGCGATGCGCCTGGCGAAGTGACTCGCCGTATTTCTCGGGTGCGGCTACCACGCCCGCAAGGACGTCGCCGTGCCCCCCCAAGTACTTCGTGGCGCTATGGATTACCATGTCCGCCCCGAGTTCCAAAGGCCGCGCCAGCAGCGGCGTGAATGTGTTGTCGACGAGGAGCAGGGCGTCGTTGGCCGTGGCGACCTCCTTGACCCGTTCGAAATCGGCTACCCGCAAGCACGGGTTTGAGATCGTTTCCGTGATCAGGAGGCCTGGCCGGACTTCGCGCACGGCTGCTTGCAGGGCGTCAATGTCGCAGAAATCGCAGAACCGGACCTCGACCCCCCATGGCCGCAGCACGGACCGCAGCAGTTCGAGACTACCGCCGTAGAGCACATTGCCGGCTACGATCGCCTGGCGTCGGTCGAGCAGGCCCGCCATGATGGCCAGGTGGACTGCCGCCATGCCCGATGCCGTGGCGTAGGCCAAGTCCGCCCCTTCGAGAGTCGCGACCTGGTCTTCCAGGGCGGAAGCACTAGGATTGCCCATCCGGGCGTAGGTCTTGCCGGGAAGGCGGTCGGCGAAGACGTCCGCCAGTTCTTCCATCGTGTCGTAGAAGAAGCTCGAGGAAGCGTAGATCGGGGTCGACACAGGCGTGTACTGGCCGAGCTTTTGGCGGTCTCCAGCATGGACTAGGGTTGTTTGGGGTTTCATTCGGCGTAGAACAACAGTATGGAGGATCGGGGCGGTCGAGGCGCGCCTTGTCAGGGTGTCCCGTTCCTCGATCTGTCGAGATCCAGGAACCGGCGGATGACTCTTGTGACGTATTCGATAGTTTCAGGGTAGGGTGGCACGCCATTGTGCTCGGCAACACTGCTGAGCCCAGCATTGTAAGCCGCCAAGGCCTTTATGAGCTGGTCCTCGTCGCCCGCGAAGCGCTCCAGCATCTTCCTCAGATATCGAGTGCCGCCGCGCACATTGCCGTCGACCTCGTACGGGTCCACACCAACCTCGGCGGCCGTTCCGGGCAGCAACTGCATGATGCCTATCGCACCCTTGGGCGACACGGCTTCCTGTCGGAACCCGGATTCCGCCCACGCCACGGCCCGAACCAGTTCTCCAGGCAAGCCCTCCTCCGCGGCTAGTCGCTCGATTTCGCCCGCGATGTCGGTTGGTCGGATTGGCGCGGGCCTCGGCTCTCCTCTTGTCTTCGCTGAATCGTCAGCCACCGGTGGGGCCTCGGGCTTGATGGATCGAACTTCTTTCGCAGTCACGACGATCCAGCCGCCTCCCGGAGTCACCACCCGAATCCAATCTCCGACGGCCTCGTGGGATTCCGCGCGCAGGGTGAATCCGTTCCGCAGGACCACGGTCTCGGCCGCCCAGCCCGTAGATGCCAGGAGGAGGCATGCCAGTAGACGTCCTGAAGAGCGCTGGTCCATACTTGCTTACTTGCATCATAGGACGTACATATCCCACCTAGAGTGCAGCCGCACTGGGGAGCGACTGGCCGCGGGGACTCTCCAGAACCTCTCCTCCGCAGGCGCTCCGTTGCTGGTTCGCTACGATCTTGCGACTGCGAGGCGAGAGTTGGACCGCTCGGCCATCGGCCTGGGGCCGGACTCGCTCTGGCGTTATGCCCCAATCCTGCCTCTTCGCGATCCGGCGAACCGCGTAACGTTCGACGAAGGGTGGACGCCGCTCCTGCCGACTCCGCGTCTCGGGGACCGGATCGGCTGCTCCCGGCTGATGGTGAAGGACGAAAGCACGAACCCTACCGGGACCTTCAAAGCCCGAGGCATGGCGGCTGCGGTCTCCATGGCCAATGAGCTGGGCGTCAAGAAGCTGGCTGCGCCATCCGCCGGGAACGCGGCGAGCGCGCTGGCGGCCTACGCGGCCAGGGCGGGTCTGGAAGCTCACCTATTCATGCCCCGCGACGTGCCCCGGGCAAACGCCATCGAATGCGAGTCGATGGGGGCTAATGTCACGCTGGTCGACGGGCTGATCAGCGACTGCGGGCGGGTCGTGGCGCAGCGTCGCGAGGCCGAGGGCTGGTTTGACGTCTCGACGCTCAAGGAGCCCTACCGAGTGGAAGGCAAGAAGACCATGGGCCTGGAACTTGCCGAGCAACTCGGCTGGCGGCTACCCGACGCGATCTTCTACCCGACCGGCGGAGGCGTTGGCCTGATCGGCATGTGGAAGGCGTTCGATGAACTTGAGCAATTGGGATGGATTGGTCCAAGTCGCCCGAAGATGGTCGCGGTCCAGGCCGCAGGATGTGCGCCGATCGTCCGGGCGTGGGACGCGGGCGAGGAGGAGTCGCGGTATTGGGAGCAGGCTTCGACTGTCGCGAGTGGCCTTCGCGTGCCGAAGGCGATCGGTGATTTTCTGGTGTTGGCTGCGCTGCGGGAGAGCGGCGGCACAGCCATCGCGATCGAAGATGACGAAATGCTTGACGCAGGGCAGCTGCTGGCAGTAGCCGAGGGCATTTTCGCCGCCCCAGAAGGAGCTGCGTGCGTCGCTGCTGCCCGGCGACTGTTGCTGGACGGTTTCTTGGCCCCCGACGACGAATTGGTGATCTACAACACGGGGACGGGACTCAAGTATCTGGAGGCATGGGCGACCCGCTCGGGAGTGTGAATTGCCTCGTGGGCAGGTGGTTTTCTCCCGCCGGTCCGTCCTTGGTTGCGAGAATGGAGGCAGCCATGCTCGTCCGGGTGCTCTTTTTCGGCCAGCTGAAGGATATCGTTGGTCTCTCGAGCGACGAGATTGAGGTGGCGCCAGGGGCGCACCTTGAAACGGTGTTCGACTACTATGCGTCCCAATATCCTAAGCTCGCCGCTATGTCGGGTAGCGTTGCGATGGCCCGGAACGAGCGATTCGCGGCTCCGGACGAAGAGGTCGAGCACGGCGATGAAGTAGCGATCATGCCCCCTGTCAGCGGCGGAAACGGTTGGTTGCTCCACAGTGATCTCGGCAACGTGTTCGCTGCCGTGACGACAGGCCCGATCGACAGCCGTGCGCTTGCCATACGTGTGCAATCCGACGGCGACGGAGCCGTGATCGTCTTCGAGGGCGTCGTCCGGAACAACTCCGGCGGTCGGCAAACCCGTTACTTGGACTATGAGTGCTATGCTCCGCTGGCCGTCCGGCAGCTCGAGGAGATCGGGCGAGACATCCTGTCTCGATTCGACATTCACGGCATTGCGCTGGTCCATCGCGTGGGGCGTCTCTCGATTCGCGAGGCGAGCGTCTCGATCGTTGTTGGGTCGGCCCACCGGCATTCGGCCTACGAGGCGAGCCTCGAAGCGATCGATGCCGTCAAGCGGAGGGTGCCAGTGTGGAAGAAGGAGCACTTCGTCGATGGCGAGGTGTGGGTGGAAGGACAGTGGGACGAATCCGTGCCTCGCACAGCGTTCGACGCGTCACGCTGACAGGCGGCGCGTTGCTACTCGTCTCGGCAGGCGTGCTGGGATCGCAGCAACTGGCTCCCCCTGTCTTCAGCACGGATGTCCGACTGGTAACCTTGCCGGTTACTGTCAAGGACGCTCGCAACGCCCCCATGGGCGATCTCAATCGCGGCGACTTTACCATTCTGGAAGAAGGAGAGACTCGCGAAATCGCCGTCTTCGAGCGACGCACCAACCGCCCGCTCTCGGTTGCCCTGATGATCGATTCGAGTCTTAGCACGGCGATCGAACTGCGTTACGAGCGCCGGTCGGCAAGCCACTTCCTGAGCACGCTCCTGGGGCCGGACGCGCACGAGTCTGACGCTGCCGCGGTTTACTCGTTCTCCGCCGACACCGAAGTCCTCTCGGGATTCACGAGAGATCACTCGAAGCTTGAGAAGGCACTGGATCGAGTGCGGCCGCAGACAGGCACCTCGGTCTACGACGCCGTCTTGCTCGTCGCCAAGGATCTGTCCCGGTGGGACGGGCGTCGCGTAATCGTCATGATCACAGATGGCGGCGATACAACCAGCCGGTACCGGTTCGCAGACGCGTTGCGCGCCGCGCACGACGCGGAGGTGGCGATCTATCCATTGATCGTGCTGCCAATTCGCAGCGATGCTGGCAGGAACCGTGGCGGAGAACACGCCTTGGTCACGCTATCGAAGAACACTGGCGGCGAGGCATTCGTCCAGCATGGAGCGAGGGACTTGGACGTCGCTTTCGCCGAGATCCTGCGCAACCTCCGCACGCAGTACTTGCTGGGCTTTTACCCGCAGGGCGCAGTCGGCGACCGCACGGAGCGATTCCGCGGCATCGAGGTGCAAGTGCACCGCGAGGGGGCCGTCGTTCTGGCCCGTTCGGGGTATTTCGCCGATCCGCCTGCTCCCGAATCCAAACCGAGCCGCTCAAAGGACGTTCCCGTCCAGGTACGTCGACTGCCGCAACCGTCGACAGCGCCTGAGAGCGGATCTTCTGAGTCCGTGGGTGAGGAGAAGGATACCCGGCGTCCTCCGGACGGACAGCCGCGTCCGCCGATTGTCCGGCCCGAGCCTTAGGGCTGGCCTTGTCGCGCATGCCGGCTGATAGCCTGATAGGGCACTCATGGGCGCAGTAGACTACATCCCGTTCGCCACCGACGTCGCGCTCGAAGCGGGCTCGATTCTGATGCGCCACTACCTTCGTGTCTCGGTCGAATACAAGGGCGCGTTCGATACCGTTACGGCTGCGGATAGGGCTGCCGAGCGCTTCGTTGTCGGTCGCATTCGGGCGCAGTTCCCGTCCCACGCAATCGTTGCTGAGGAAGGCGGCAGCTATGAAGGGGACGGTGAGTTCATTTGGTACGTCGACCCGCTAGATGGGACCACCAACTTCTCGCACGGCTTGGGCCGCTTCTGTGTCAGCATCGGCCTGTGGTCTCGCGGCGAGGGCTTGATGGGAGTTGTGTACGATCCCCTGCACAACGACCTCTATGCCGCGGAGAGCGGTTCCGGCGCGTACCTGAATCGCCGCCGCATCCGAGTCTCCGAGCAGGCCGACTTCGAGCGCGGGCTGTTTGCCACGGGCTTCCCCAGTTCGATTCGCGGCACCAATCCGAATCTTCACTATTTCCATCAGGTCGCCATGGTGACGCATGGCGTGCGGCGAACCGGCTCGGCGGCCCTGGATCTGTGTTCGGTCGCGCAAGGGCACTTCGAAGGCTTCTGGGAGATCGGGTTGAAACCCTGGGACGTTGGTGGCGGCTTGGTGATCCTGTCCGAGGCCGGGGGCTCTTACTGCGATTTCGACGGAGGCGAGTATAGCCCTGGAGACGAGCGGATGGTAGCTACGAACGGCCAGGTAACAGCCGAATTGCTGCAACTCTTTGCCGAAGTGACCCGGGGTGAGCACAGGGTCTCGATTCCTGCGATAACGAGGGCCTGAGGACGAATCCGCAGCAGTTGCGAGCCCGTTAAGGGACTGGAACATAAGCGCTTATTTTCGTTGCCGGTAGCGCCAGGATTGTGGTATCCTGAATAGGTCTGTGTGGCATTCGTGTACCGCTGCTCAGCCCTTGATCCCGTGCGGGTTCGGGGATGGGTGCACTTCGAATCGCTCGGTAGGCCAATATGGAACGAATCGTAGACCTAATTCGAAGCAAGCGGGACGGCGAGGAGGTCTCCCTCGCGGACTTCGAGAAACTGATCAACGGATACACTCTGGAAGAAATCTCGGACGCGCAGATGGGCGCCTTCTTGATGGCAGGGGTCTGCAACGGGTTCAACGACAGCGAGGCTGCCTCGATTACTGCCGCAATGTTGCGATGCGGCGAGCAGATCGATCTCTCCGCGCTGGACAAGGCGAGGGTTGACTGCTATTCGACCGGTGGCGTCGGCGACAAGATTCCTCTGATCGCCGCACCGATCGCGGCTGCTGCGGGTGTGGCCGTGCCAATGATTGTGGAGCGAGGCACGGGCCACATCATCGGCTCGCTTGGCAAGCTGCAGTCAGTTCCCGGATTTCGCACCGCTCTGGAAGTCGCGGACTTCGCTGACTTGGTGACGGAGTTTGGCCTGGCCTTCGCCGAGCAAGGCAACTCGCTCGCGCCAGCGGACAAGCGACTCTACGAATTGCGGAACGACACGGCTACTGTCGAGTCGCTGGCCCTGATCGCCGCCTCGGCGATGTCGAAGAAGCTGGCCGAGGACCTGAGCGGTCTGGTCGTCGACGTGAAGGTCAGTCGCGGCTCCTTGCTTTCGGGGCGCACTGAAGCCCGGCGGTTGGCCCAGTTGATCATCAGTATCGGGCGCAAGCTCGATGTCAAGGTGCAAGCTCTGCTGACTGACATAGACCAGCCTCTCGGCTACACCGTCGGCAACGCTCTCGAAATCATGGAGGTGTCACAGACGCTTCAGGGTGAAGGGCCCGAGGACGTCTCGGCCCTGGCAAACGAGGTCGCGGCGCGGATGATCTTCCTGGCCGACACTTCGATCTCCATGGACGGTGCGAGGGAGAAGGCCCAGGCGGCGATCCAGAACGGCTCGGCCCTGCAGACTCTCGCCAGTGTAATCGCTGCTCAGGGCGGTGACCCCGAGGCGCTGACGAACTTTGAGAAGCTGCCGCTGACCAAGGGGGCGTATCCGATCACCTCGCCAAGGGACGGATACGTTAGCAAGATCAACGCGGCCGACATCGGACGCGCGGCGGTCTTGCTCGGAGCGGGCGATTCGGGAACTGGCACTGTCGCCGACCCTGCGGTGGGAGTTGTCCTTGAGGCGAAGGTGGGGCAAGCGGTGCTCAATGGCACCCGGCTTTGCTCTCTCTACTACAACGACTCGACAAACCTCGAGGAGGCGCAGCAATTGGTGGAAGACGCATTCCGCATCTCGACCAGCGAGCCCGAACCGCGTGATCTGGTCTTGGACCTGATCCAGGGCTAGGGCTTCGGATCACGACCCGGGCAGCAGTGGCCGCCTCGTTCAGTTGGCCCGTCCTTGCGGCAAACCGAACACAAACAGCGCTCCGCCTGAGGCGACGGCCACCATCTGCCTGCCGCCGCCCAAGTATGTCATGGGACTGGCTTGGACTCTTGCCCCGAGATTGATCCGCCAGAGCTCGTTTCCGGATTCTGCGTCCAGTGCCTTGAAAAACCCGTCCGACGTGCCGGCGAACACCAGTTTGCCGGCGGTTGAAAGCAGCCCAGCCCATGCCGGCTGGAAGAGCCTGTGCTCCCAGATGCGTTCGCCGCTGACCGGGTCGAAAGCGCGAACCGCCCCGAACCAGTTGTGCATAGTGGGTTCGTTGATGAACATGCTGCCCCAATAGCGCGTGCCCGGGCGGTATTCGGTTTCACCCTTGTAGTACATGGCACTGCCCTCCCGGCACGAAACGTAAAGCAGTCCCGTGTCGGGGTTGTAGGCTGGTGACATCCAGTTCGTCCCGCCGGCCACGGCAGGGAACACCTCCACTCCTTCCGCCGAAGGCTCCATTCCGGGTCGCCGGATTGGTCGGCCCTCTTCGGAGATCCCGACTGCCCAGGTTTGCTTGACGAACTGGGTCGCTTTGAGAAACTCGCCCGTTGCGCGGTCCAGCAAATACAGGAATCCGTTGCGGTTTGCAGTCACGAGCAGTCTGCGGACCTCGCCGCGGTATTCGCTGTCGAGCAGCACCATCACCTGGGTCGCGTCCCAGTCGTGAACGTCGTGCGGCGTGAATTGGAAGTGCCACTTGCGCTTGCCCGTGTCGGCCTCCAGAGCGACAACTGAATCCGAGTACAGGTTGTCGCCGAGCCGCACGTCGCCGTTCCAGTCCGGACCCGGATTGCCGATGCCCCAATAGACCATGTCGAGTTTCGGGTCGTAGCTTGGCGTGATCCAGACCGACGCTCCTCCCGTCTTCCATGAATCCCCGGCCCACGTGTCGTGGCCGAACTCTCCGGGACCGGGTACCGTGTAGAACCGCCAGCGCCGCTCCCCGGTCTCGATATCGAAGGCATCGATGAATCCCCGGATCCCGTACTCTCCGCCCGCTGTGCCCACCATCACCATGTCCTTCACCACCAGCGGTGCATGCGTGCCCGAGTATCCCAGGGAGTAGTCGATGAGCTCCGTTTCCCACAACAGGCGTCCGGTCTTGCGGTCGAGCGCGATCGTGTAAGCGTCCAAGGTCGCCATGAACAGGCGGTCACCTGCAATCGCAAGGCCGCGGTTGACGAGACCACAGCAGGCGATCAGCTTTGGCGGGAGGCGTCTGGAATATCGCCACAGGCGCGCCCCAGTCGCGGCATCCAAGGCGTACACGTCGCCAGGCGGCACTGTGATGTACATCACACCGTCATGTACTAGCGGAGTGGTTTCGAACTTCTCGCTGATCTTTTCTTGGAATACCCATTCCAAGCGCATTGAACTGGCATTGCCGCGATCGATTTGGTCCAGCAGGCTGTGTCGCTGCCCCGAGTACCCGCCGTGGTAGTTGAGCCAGTCCGAGGCGATCACCTCGTCGTTCAGCAGATCCGAATTGGTGACTTCTGGCAGGCCGGATGCAGCCGCGCATAGCATGGCTGCGGGCAAGGTCCATTGGGGTGCCGTGATTCTCACTGGGCGGCCTCCTTGGCCGGGGAGCGTAGCGTGCATAGATAGGCGAGCAAGTCCTCAAGTTCGCCTGCGCTCAAGAGGCCCTTGTAAGCCGGCATCAGCGATTCGGACGGCATCTCGAAGGAAACCAAGTCAGCCTTCCGGAAGGATCGAATGTTTTCGGAGCGATCCATGAGATAGATCCTGTAGGAGTTCTCATTCATCCAAGCGCCATCGACACGTTCACCGTCCGCAGTGACGACACGCACCGTGCGATAGCGGTTCGCGACATCGCGCGCTGGTTCCAGCAATGCCCTCCGCAATTGATCGTTGGTGTAGAGTTCTCCTGCAAAACTCATGTCCGGCCCGAGGCGGCCGCCGGTGTTCCCGACGGTGTGGCATGCGAGGCATGATCCCTTTGTGTCAAAGATCTGCTTGCCGGCGGCTGCTTCACCATTGCCGGGATCGCATCCCTTGCTTGCTGTCTCCGCGAAAGTTCGCACGAACAAGAGAATTCTCCATACGTCGTCTTCCTCCAGCCAGAGCCCGGGCATGTCAGTCCCGGGAATCCCTCCCTCGACGATGTCGAACAGTTCCGCGTCGGTGTTGCCGTGGACGTAGCTCTTCCGTGCCAGACGGGCTCCGCGGCCCGTATCGCCTTGCATGCCATGGCAGTTCCCGCAATGGATCCGGTACAGCCGCTTGCCTTCCTGGAAGTCTTCAGCCGAGTTCATCGGATTCGATTCATGGGTTCGCGCCCCCGCGAGTAGGACAGGAAGCGCCAGGAGCAGGGCGAAACACCGCATGGACTGCATTTGAAAAGCTCCATTGAGGCTAGCAGAACAGTGAATTGGGACTTCCGGGACGGCTCTGCCTTCGAAGCGGAGGTCAGGGGACGGCCCCCGCGAGAAGACCGGAATCGCCTCCGCCGCACACGCTTGGGCTGTCCGTTCTCACACCGGAGACGGCGCTGCTGTCCCGCTTTCCAAGGGGATTGGCGGCATCGGTTTCGGAGCGTATCAATCGAGCTCCAAACCACGAACGGATCCATGGTTCGCGGGTGCCATGAGCGGCAGGGGCGTCTCGGATTGGCCAAGTGCTGCGCTCGGAGCCCCGAGGTCTCTGGCCTTGTGAATGCGCGTCGCTCGACGGCGATGCCGAGACCGCTATCCGAATGCGTCGCGCAGGATTCGGTAGCTGTCAGTGACCGCTTGCTCGGCGGGCGCCTCCCCTTCCATTTCGAGGGATACGTAGCCCTCAAACCCTGCATCCCTCAATATCCCGGCGATCCGGTGGTAGTCAAGATCGAGCGTATACCAGACGCCGCCACCTGGGTAGGTCTTGGCCTGAACGATGGAGGCATGCGGTGCGAGCTGCTCGATTTGAGGATAGGGATCACCGACGTAGTTGCCAGTATCCATGTTGATCGCCAGCCACGGATCGCCGACTTCGCGATAGATTCGCAGCAGGAGGTCGATGCTGGTTGAAAGCCCCCAGTGATTCTCGAGTGCCATGACGACACCGGCGGCGGCGGCGTGCGGAATGCACTCCCGGATGGAATCGACACACCACTTGATGCCGTCCTCGTTGGTGTATCCCTCGATCGGCGGTTCTTGGCCTTCGGCGGCCATGAGTTCGTCAAACGATCGGGTGGTGCCCCATCGACCGGTATTCAGCCGAATTGCGGGGATTCCCATCTGGTGAGCGAGATCGATGCAGTGTTTTGTGTGGTCAATTGCCTCCAACCGCTTCTCTGCGCTTGGATCCACGAAATCCTGGTGGATCGATAGCATGATCAGGTCGAGGCCCCGGTCCCAGGCGCGTCGTTTGAGATCGTTCATGTAACCAGCCGTTTCGTCCCGCATCTGCCGATGCAGGATCTCGACGCCGTCGAAGCCTATCTCGGCCGCATGGTCGATGACATTCTCAATCGGGTACTTCTCCTTACTGAAGTGCCAGTAGGAGTAGGTCGACACGCCCAAAGGGATCCTGGGCATTTCGGCTGCGGGCTCGATTTCCGCCTTTGGGCTGGGCGCGGCGCAGGACATACCTAACCCCGCCACGCCAGCGGCCTGGATGAGCTGCCGCCGCGAAGGATGTCTATTCATGATTTATCTCCTGTCAGTTTCGGCCGAGCGTAGCGTAGGCCGGCTCAGGCTGCGATGAGGCCGTGCGGATCGATGACGAACTTGCGAGCCGCGCCCTTGTCGAAGTCCTGATAGCCTTGCGGCGCTTCGTCGAGCGTGATGCAGGTGACGTTGCACGCCTTGGCGGGATGAGCCTTCTCGTACAGGATGGCCTGCATGAGCTTGCGGTGGTATTTCATTACTGGGCACTGACCCGTCATGAAGTGATGGGACTTGGCCCATCCCAAGCCGATGCGGATTCCAAGATTGCCGATCTTCGCGTTGTCATCGACCCCGCCCGGATCGCCGGTCACATACAGGCCGGGGATGCCGATTCCTCCGCCAGCGCGGGTGATCTCCATGAGGGCGTTGAGTACCGTTGCGGGCCTCTCGACCACGGCCTCCTTGCCGTGTCCCCTGGCCTCGAATCCGACGCAGTCCACGCCGCAATCGATTGCCAATTCGTCGGAGCCGTCCGGATTGCCGATGATCTGCTCGATCTGCTCTGCCAATGTCGCGTCCGCACGCAGGTCGACGGTTTCGCATCCAAAGCTTCGGGCCTGGTCCAGCCTTTCTGGGATCATGTCGCCTACGATCACGCATGCGGCGCCCAGGAGCTGGCAGCCATGCGCGCAAGCGAGCCCGACCGGGCCCGCGCCGGCGACGTACACTATCGACCCTGGCCCCACGCCCGCCGTGACGGCGCCGTGAAACCCGGTTGGGAAGATATCCGAGAGCAGCGTGAGATCACAAATCTTGTCCATTGCTTGGTCTCGGTCAGGGAATTTCAGCAGGTTGAAGTCGGCGTACGGAACCATCACGTACTCAGCCTGTCCTCCGACCCATCCGCCCATGTCGACATAGCCATAGGCGGCTCCCGGGCGCGCTGGGTTCACTTCGAGGCAGATCCCGGTCTTCCCCTCCTTGCAATTGCGGCACCTGCCACAGGCGATGTTGAACGGCACGGAGACGATATCTCCTACGTCGATGAACTCGACGTCGCCGCCTTTCTCGATGACTTCACCGGTGATCTCGTGTCCCAGCGTGAGCCCAGGGGGAGCCGTGGTGCGCCCTCGGACCATGTGTTGGTCGCTCCCACAGATGTTGGTGGAAACAATTCTCAGAATCACGCCGTGATTGCACTTGCGGTCTCCGAGCGCCAGCTGCGGAAAGTCTATTGACTGTACTTCGACCACTCCGGGCCGGATATAGTTTACGCCTCGATTCGAAGCCATTGTGTTCCTCCTGAGCGTGCCCAGCCACTTGCGCCGGGTACAATCCCAACGCCTCTGCCGTGCGGGCGTTCCATAGGATACAACTCCTGCGGAGGCTCTGCAACCGTGCCATGAAGCGAAGCTCGGAGCGCAGTGGCATGGCTTGTCTCGCCCTCACAACAACTTCTCGCGTACCCTCGGTTGGGTCATGTTGGCAGTGCAAGGTACGGGTCGATAGGAGCGAAGAGTACCTGCAACAGGCATTTGCTTGAACCTGTATGGAGGCTGGTCGAGGGTCTGCCGAGGTGCGGCGGTGCTGCGTGTGGAAAGGCGGTCGTCCGCCTCTTCGATCGAACTGAGATTCCGCGCCCTTCCGCGTTGCTCCCGCCCGTGCAGGAAGCTCAACTACGGTCTCGGAAACGACAACGGGATGCAATTGGGGCCGGTTGGTGCGGCTGAGATTGGGTCGGTGAAGATGGTGAGCGCGCAGGGACTCGAACCCCGAACCTAGTGATTAAGAGTCACTTGCTCTACCAATTGAGCTACGCGCCCACGACCGGGCCATCTGCTTCGAGGACCGCGCCCCAGTCAAGGTGAAAGCGGCCTACGCTGCTTCAGAATACCATGATGGACAGTCCCGAATGGGACGGTTGGTGCGGGTCTGCGAGAAGTCTGGGATCCGACTGGAGTGGGTTGACCGAGGCGTCCTTCAGGAAGTAGGGACGGGTTGACTCGCCCGTGGTCGGTTGGACCGGTTTGACCGCCACGGTCCATCCGAGGTTGCCTGCCGCAAACCGAACGGATGGACTGACCGAGTACCTGGCTGCCTAGTGCTCCCCAGTCCGAACTTTGAGAGCTGCCGACAGGAATCCCGCGAGCTTTCTGTCCCGACCCGAGTCGAAGACCTAGAAGAATCGCACTGTGTAACTGAACCGCACCCCTCGGCCAATCTCCGGAGCCAAATCCTTGATGAACGACGAGTGGTTGCGATAGAACTCGTCCCCTAGATTGAAAACGTTCGCCGAAAACTGGTGTGCGAGGTGCTGCTGCGCGTAGGTATATGAAGCAGTCAAGTTCATGACGGCGTACTCGGCAGTGGGTGTCTCATTGGTGAAGGTCCTGCTCTGCTCGCTTGCCATAACCAGTTCCGGAGCCAGCCGGAATCCTCCCTTTCGAAAGTCTAGGCCGATGCTTCCTCGTAGCGGTGGGATCCGGGGCAAATAGGTGCCTGTGTCGGTGTCCTTCGCGTCGACGTAGTCCATTCCGAGGTTCAATCGGAGCGCACTGTGGAGCCAGATGCCGAGATTCGCCTCGGCGCCCGTGAAGCGCGCGTTGCGTTGCGTGTACTCGATTTCGAAGAGTTCGTCGACGGCTTCGCCCGTGGCGAACGGGAAGATGAAATTGTCAAAGCCGTAGTAGAAGAAGTTGAATTCACCGCGCACGCGTCCCTCGCCGTGGCGCAAAGAGACGTCCAGGCCGTTTCCCGTTTCGGCGGCCAATGCGGGATTGCCGATTTCGAATGCCCTGTTTCCGACGTGCGGACCGAAATTGTACAGTTCCTCAAGCGCCGGTGCACGGAAGCTCCGTGCGAAATTCGCCACGAACGCGCCGCCGCGCCAGGTGTCGGCATGCAGCCCGAGTGCAGCCGAGGCACCCGTGAAGGCTCGATCAACCGCATCCGGTGGTTCGCGCTCTTCGTGATGCTCCTCCTCGCCCTCCTCTTCCTCCTCTTCCTCCTCTTCCTCCTCGTGATCTTCTCGCTCAGCGAACGCAGGCCTGTAGCGCTGTGTTTCGATTCGCCCTCCGAACTGGATCTTGAAGCGCTCGAATTCCAGTTCCTCAAGCGCGAAGACGGCGAAGCCATTCTGGGCAATGGGGGGGGAGAGGGCCTCCTCGCCTGCAGCCATGTAGTCCCTGTCAACACCCCAGAATCCGAATCGGCCACTCAGCGGCCCGCGCACGCCTTGTTCGAAAACGCCGCGGTAGGCGAACCGGTCGTTATTGAACCGAGTGCCGATGGCGGATTCCCCGTCCTCGAAGTGTTCGATTTCGTCGTGGGCCCAGTCGACGTAGCCGAGTTTCAGTTCGAACCCCTCGATTGCCCCGCGTAGATCCTTCACGCCCCAGTTCACGCGGTAGCTTTCCCTTCGGCCTTGGAGGGAGATTCGCTCGATCTCCTCCTCTTCCTCATCGTGGTCCTCGTCCTCACCGTCGTCCTCGTCCTCACCGTCGTCCTCGTCCCCGTGTTCTTCTTCGTGACCGTGTTCCCCGTGGAATTCCTGCGCAAAGGGAACGCCGAATTCTCCGCGGTCGACCTTTGATTCGGCGGTGAAGAACATCCTGTCGCCGTACCAGCCGAAACCGCCACCGCCGTTGACCAGTTGCGTACGCGAGTTGAAGATCTGTCCTTGTTGCGGGGCAACGTAGTCTCCGGTTCGAACGCCTCCGCCCTGGCCCCATAGGATCACCCTTCCCACTCCCAATTCGAAGCCCGCGTTACCTCCCCCGAGCGCGTTCGCCGTCCCGCCAGAGCCTGAGAGGAATCCCCGAAGTCCCTTGTGAGGATGGGGGTGGTGCTCGTGGTGACGGCTGATCGCGTTGACCGTTCCGCCCATCGCATTCCCGCTGTACAGCAGTGTGGCGGGTCCCTTGACGATCTCTAGTCTTGCCAACTGCCCGACGTTGACGACTTCGCCGTGATCGCCGGACTGCGAGGAAAGAGTTCCCGTGCTGATGCCGTCTTCCATGATCAGCACTCGGTCGCCGTCAAATCCGCGAATGATCGGTCGTGAGTTGCCAGGGCCGAAGCTCCGCTTCGCGATTCCAGTGCCGACCCGTTGATCGAGCGCCTCTCCGATCGAGGAGGCCGGTACCTGTGCCAGGTCGTAGGAGTCCAGGGACTCCACGTCCTGGAACGACTCGAACGTGGTCTCGTGCTTTTCCGATGCGGTCACGGTGATCTCGTACCGTTCGGCAGCAATTGAAAGCAGGAAATCTAGTGATGTCTCACTTCCAGCCTCGATCTCGACGGTCTTCGCGGCTTCGTTGAACACCTGATCCAGGTGTGCGATGACGTGGTAGTTGCCCGGCGGAACGTAGTCGAACTGGTACGAGCCGTCGCTGCCAGACAGCATGTTGCGACCGAGTTCGACGATTAGGACATTGGCTCCGTGCATCGGGCGCCCAGTCTCCTTCATCGAAATCGTCCCGGCCAATTGCCCTGTTGATTGGGCGGTGGCGGGAACTGTCGAGAGAGCGAGCAGCGCGAGGAGCTGGTAGCGGACTAGTGGGGACAGCATAACCTATACCCAGACTATGTCTGCTCCGGGTGAATCCCGAGGAGTTCTCCACGAGCGGGCGCAAATCTCCCGTGAACGGAACAGGCTGGAAGCCAAACGGGAGAGACGGATCCTACGTTTCGGTTAGCTGCCCGGCCGGCCGGGTGCGAGCCACGAGCTGGGATCGAGCCGCCTCGCGCGATGTTGCCGCGAACGTCTTGCGGCTCTGCCGCCGGACTCCGAGCCTGGAGCGGGAGTTGGCCAAGTGAGCATTGCGGTAGCGCGGGGCTCCCGCTCCCGCTCAACGGCCCTCAAGGATTGTAGATGCCCATGACGTGCTGGTCGAAATCGATCAGCGCGCCCGTCATCATCTCTGCGGAATCGCTGAGCAAGTAGACCGTCATACGGGCGACATCGCCCGGCCTCAAGATGTGTCCGAACGGCGCGCTCTTGTCGGCTGCCACTAGCCAGTCTTCGGGCTGGCCCTCCATTCGCTGCACGGAATCCTCCGCCGGAGTGGCCATCCAGCCGATGTTCAGGGCGTTCACCCGGATGCGGTGCTTGCGCTGTGAATTAGCGGCGTTCCGCGTGAGCGTGCCGAGGGCACCCTTGGAGACGCTGTAGGGCGTCAGGTTTGGTGTGCCACCGTGGGCCGACATGCTCAGGATGTTGACAATGCTTCCGCCCCGACGCTCCCGCTGCATGATTCTTACCGCGTCTTGCATCAGGAGAAATGGCGCTCTCAGATTGATCGCCATCAACTTGTCCCAGTGTTCCACCGTGGTGTCCTCCAGAGTTCCGCGCTCCGTGCAGGCAGCCGCATTCACCAAGCCGTCCAGTTGTCCGAACTCTCTATCCGCACAGGCCACGATTCGCCGGCAAGCCACTGGGTCCTGCAACTCGGCTTCCACGAAAACGACCCGGCAGTCCCCGGATGAATAGGCCGCCGCAACAGCCGTTCCTCGCTTCCTGGAACGCCCGCTCACCACGACACCGGCGGCTCCTTGTTCGACGGCCTGGCGAACGATTTCCTCGCCCAAGCCCTGGGTCGAGCCAGTCACCGCGAAGACCTTTCCGTGCGTTGGGAGTGCCAAAGGAATCACAGCCTTGCATTGTTTCCGCACGGCGCCGAACTGGTGCAGGCGGCGGTCCTTCGCGGATTGAATTCCCTATCCGGGGTACTCCGCCGAAGGCTCTTCCAGCTCGAAGAGCGCGCCCTGAAGCGAACCCTCATTCTCGTCGGTGGTCGGCGAATCGGGAGGAGGGTTGGGCAGAGGTGGCGCGGCCGGCGTTGTGGTCACCCTGGATGGAGACGACACGATAGTAGGCCGGTTTACAGGCTCCGGGCGCAACGCGGGCTTCGACTCTCTAGTCGACTCGATTGTCGGGGCCTTGTTGACGCGCTCTTCGCTCGGCTGCTCTGACTCTGACTGATCGGATTGTGCTGAACCCTCAAGCGCCGGCTCCGGTACCGCTTGCGCAACCGACTCGAGTGGGGGCAGGGCAGGCGGTGGCTCAGGTGGCCCGGACTCGATCGACGATGTCCGTTCAGAATCGGCTGTGGGTGCCGCTGGTTCCAAGGCGGTCATGACAGCCGGATCGTGTTGTGCATCTGCATCAAGCTCCAACGGCTGCGGCAGTTTGGCTTTGTCTACGACCTGGGCGCCACCATGCCCATCGGTAGCTGCAGCCGCGCCAATAGCTGGGGCTTCCGGCGACATTTCAGGAAGGGTAGGGGCATCTGGAGTCGCCGCGGCCTGTTGTGGTGACGACGCCTCAGTCGAACCGGGCGCGGCCTCCGGACGCTGCGCCGGCCCTGTGTCGCTTGAGCTATCGGATGGCTCTGTCTCGGGCGCCTTGGCGATCGATTGTGATGCTTCGGATCCGGCGGCTAACTCGAATGGGAGTTCTGGCGCGGGCTGGATGGTCGGTTGTGGCGATGGCAGATCGGCCGGAACGTGTTGGGATCCGACGTCGCTTGCCTCGTTCCGCTCGGGGTCCGCAGACGACGGCCGGGACGGTGCTGCAATTGCTTCGGGCGAGCGGCTTCCCTCTGCGGCCGTATCTTCATACTCCGAGGCCGGCACTAGGTCGGTCGGTGCCGGAGACTCCGGTTCTACGGGTTCGCCTCGGGCTACGGAGACACCCTCGGACTGGCTTCCAGCTTCCGAATCCACTTTCGGCGGCGATTCCGGACGCGATAGCTGGAATTCAGCCTCACCGGCGTTGGACGGATCCTCGAGAGGAGAGGCTGACGGCTCCACGGGGGTGGCAGCAGGCAGGTCCGGCGCCGGAGACAGATGCAAGGAGGACGGTAGCGGGTCGCCTGGAGGTGATTTGACCGCCGGGGTGTCTGGTGCGGACCGGGTCGAGGGTTCCCGGAGATACGCTGCCTTGTCCAAGACGGGGCCATCGAGGCCCTTCGGGTAGCGACTCCAAACCTCTCCGTCCGTGAGGTCTGCGGTGGCAGTTCGCATCATCTCGAGTTTCGAGTCGAGGTCGTCGATGAAATGTAACGCCAAGGCCTCGGGAAACGCCGGCAGTTGCGGCGATCCGAACTCCCTCTTGCCGTGATGGCTCAGAACCATGTGGACTAGCAGCATCTTCAGGCGCGGTGGAAAGCCCTTGATCTCGTCGCAGCAACGGCCCAGCCACGCGCTTCCGATCGGAATATGGCCGAGCAGGAGTCCCGCGTCCGAATACTCAAACGACCGATCGGACTTCAGCTCATAGACCTTGCCCAGATCGTGCAGCAAGACCCCGGAAATCAACAAGTCCCGGTCGACATCTTCGTAGTTGGCCGAGACGGCGACAGCAAGGTTCAGCACGCTGGACACGTGCTCGAGCAGGCCTCCCAGCCTCGCGTGATGCATGCTCTTGGCGGCCGGTGCCCTCTTGTAGGCCTTGGCGATGTCCGGATTCTCGAAAATCGATTTCAGTAGGCGCTTGAGATCCCGGTCCTGAAACGAGTCGATCAACGAGAGGACCTTGGCATACATCGCTTCGACGTCATGCTTAGTGTGCGGCATGAAATCGGAGAGAGTCACCTGGTCATCCGGCACCGCAGAAAGCTTGTGAACGATGATCTGGGGCCGTTCCCGATAAACTTGAATCCTTCCGTGGACGTCGATGAAATCGTTAACCTGGAACTGATCGGCAAGACCCTCGCGGACATCCCACATCCTCGCGTCCAGAGTACCTGTGCAATCGGCAAGCTGCATCGACAGGAACGGGTCACCGGTCTTCTTGTTCTGTCGCAGGTCCTTAGCCTGCACCAGGAAGACACTGCGGAACCGCTCGTCCGGTCCCAGGACCCTCAAGTCCCTGATGTAGTGTTCCTTGCTCACGACGCCGACGCTCCCGCAGCTACGGGTTCGGCATCGTCGTCCGCATTCCGGTCGTCGTCCACTTTGCCGCGTGGGAGGGGCACCATCCACAGCACTCGCTTGCGCGGCCGGGCCTTGATGACTTCCTCGCGGGTCGTTGTCAGGGGGGCTAGGCGAGATGGATCGCTCCAAGCCGTGCTGATACCCTCCACGGCTCCGGAGTCAGCGTAGCCCGGACGGATCTCGATGTAGGATTCCAATCGAAGCTCCGAAAGGTACTTGCGGATTTCCGGTTGAAATAGCGGGGCGCTGATCGTCGCGCGGATCTCCTCCTGGACTTCTTCAAGCTCCGCCAGACCCTCGCGGAAGTTCTGGTCCACCCGGAGTATCAGCAGGCCGTTCGGAACCTCGATGAGTTCGGTTATGTGCCCTTGGCCCTTGTCGAACACGGCGTTCTCGATTTCCTCGCGTAGCATTCCCCTACGGTAGATCCCGATATCGCCGCCCAGTTCTTTGGTAGCTAAGTCATCGGAAAAGCGTCGCGCCATTTCTGCGAACGGCTCGCCGCGCTGAACCCGCTCGTGGACGTCGCTGGCCTCCTTGCGCTGGGCCTCTTCGTCGCCTTCCAGGGAGATCAGGATCTGGCTCAGGCGGACGCCCTCGGAGCGGACAAACTCGCTCTTGTGCTCTTCGTAATACGCCTCGATGTCCTCGCGAGAAACGATCACCCGCCTACCGACCTCTTGGCCAAGCACGGCCTGCGATAGGAAGTTCTCACGCATCCTGTCCATCAGGTCTTCCGCGGGCTCCCCCGTACGCTCGAGCACCCACGCCTCGAACTCGTCGGTCGTCTCGATGCCGTTGCGCTCCATGATGGTGTCGCGCTGGTTCAGAACCTGGGCTTCGACACTGATTCCGAGTTCTTCGCCCTTTTGAACCAGCAGCCGCTGGTCGATCATGTCTCGGAGCACGTCCTTTGAGCGCGCGTCGAGCAGCGTTTCACGATCCGCGTCCGAGAGTGTTTGGTCCGATTCGACTTCGCTCCGGCTCAGTTCGAGAGCCCGGTCGTACTCGGAACGCAGGAGGATGTTGGCGTTGACTTTGACGATGATCTCTTCCAAGATCGAGACATCGGCGAGAAGCGGAGCGGCAATCGCCAACGCGGCCAAGGATTGCAGCGGTTTCATAGCTTGCTATTGTTTATCTTCGCATGCTTCGCAGTGGGGGTTTCTATAAGGTTGCCGTTCCGCTGCTCCTCGTGGGCGGCACGGGTGCGTGCGCCCAGACATACGACATCGTCCTGCGGAACGGATACGTTGTCGACCCCCGGAACGACGTGTCCGGCCACCGCGACGTTGCGATAGCAAACGGAAGGATTGCGGCTGTCGAACCATCGATCGACGTCCGCCAGGCACGCCAGGTCTTTGACATCGACGGGCTGTTTCTGACACCCGGTCTCGTGGACATCCACACCCATCTCTATTCCACTACCGGAATTGCCGGTGCCTGGGCGGGTGACTCCAGTGTCCGGCCCGACAGTTTCAGCTTTCGTACCGGCGTCACCACCATGGTTGATGCGGGCAGTTCCGGCTGGCGCAATTTCGAGACCTTCCGGGAGGCCGTGATCGACCGTGTCCAGACACGGGTGCTTGCGCTGATCAACATTGCGGGTCGAGGCATGGAGTCGCAGGAAGCCGAGCAAGCAGACTTCGGACCCGCGGAAGTGGCCCGACTCGCCGAGCAGCATGCGGATGTCGTGGTTGGTGTCAAGTCCGCTCACTTTCAATCAACAGAATGGACGTCGGTCGACAATGCCGTGGCGGCGGGACGGACAGCGGAAATACCGGTCATGGTTGACTTCGGGCGATTCCTCGAGGGCCGTCCGTTTTGGGAGTTGGTCGAGGACCACTTGCGGCCTGGCGACTTGGCCACCCATTGCTTTCGCGCGCCAGTTCCTTGGGTGGATGCAGACGGCAAGCTCTATGCATACCTGGACCGGGCCCGCGCTCGCGGCGTCAAGTTTGACGTGGGGCATGGGGCCGGAAGCTTCGTGTTTCGCAATGCGGCACCCGCGATCGCCCAAGGATTTTACCCGGATTCGATTTCAACTGATCTTCATGGCGGAAGCATGAACTCGGCCATGATGGACATGCCGACCGTAATGTCCAAATTCCTGGCGCTCGGGATGCCCCTCGATGCTGTGGTGCGCGCATCCACCTCCACCCCCGCCCAGTTGATCGGGCGTCCGAAACTCGGACATCTGGGGGTTGGCGCAGCTGCTGACATCGCTGTCCTGCGTCTTGACGTGGGCAAGTTTCGCTTCCGGGACGTCCGCGGCGGCATGGTTGTGGGGAACCAGCGGCTCGCGGCGGAAATGACACTTCTTGAGGGGGAGGTCGTGTGGGATCGGAACTCGCGCACTGGAACCGACTACCGACAACTCCCGCCGAACTACGGGGTGACCGAGCCGGAGGTGCTGCTCACGCCCCCGCGCTAGGCTGAGCGAGCCTAGCCGTCGAGCGCTTTCCGCAACAATTGATTGACGAGTATCGGGTTGGCCTGGCCTCGCGTGACCTTCATGACCTGCCCAACGAAGTAGCCGAGCACTCCGGCCTTTCCTCCCCGATACTGTGCGACCTGCTTCTCCGACCTGGAGAGGATGTCATGGATGACGCCCTCCAATTGGTCCGAGTCGCTGATCTGGCGCAACCCTTCCGATTCGATCACCTCGCCGGCTGACCTCCCGGTCTCGAACATTTTGGCGAAGACCTGCTTGGCGAGCTTGCCGGACAGCGTGCCGTTATCGATCAGCTGGATCAGTTCGCCGAGCCGGGAGGGGCTGACTGGAGAGTCGGCAATGTCCTTGGCGGAAGCATTCAGAGTGCCCATCAACTCGCCTTGCACCCAGTTTGCCGTCGCTTTCGGGTTCCCCGACGCTTCGGCGGCCTGTTCGAAGTAGTGGGCCGACGCAACCGTTAGTGTCAAGACACGAGCGTCGTAATCGGACAATCCGTAGTCGGAAACGAAACGGGCCCGCATCGCGGGCGGCAGTTCCGGCATCTCCTCGCGAACAGAAGCAAGCTGCTCGTCGGACAGGACTAGCGGCGGCAGGTCGGGCTCGGGGAAATACCTGTAGTCGTGAGAGTCTTCCTTGCCGCGCATGCTCACCGTAGTCCCGCTGGCGGTGTTGAACAGCCTGGTCTCTTGGACGATGGATCCCCCGTCTTCAACCACGGCGACCTGCCGAGCGATCTCGTATTGAATCGCCTGCTTGACGAACCGGAATGAGTTCAAGTTCTTGATCTCGCAGCGCGTGCCGAACTTCTCGGCGCCCGTCCTTCTGACGGACACGTTGGCGTCGCAGCGCAACTGGCCCTTCTCCATGTCGCAGTCGGATGCGCCTGCGAACTGGATTATGAGCTTCAGTTCGTTGAGGTACGCGACCGCCTCGTCAGCGCTTCGCAGATCGGGTTCGCTGACGATCTCGCAGAGCGGCGCTCCCGCGCGGTTGAGGTCGACATAGCTATAGCGGTTCGAGTCCCCGAATCCATCGTGGATGGTCTTGCCCGCGTCCTCTTCCATGTGCAGGCGGGTGATGCCGATTCTCTTGGACTCGTTCTCGGTCCGGATGTCGAGCCAGCCGTGCTCGGCAAGTGGTCGGTCATACTGCGAAATCTGGTATCCCTTAGGCAGGTCGGGATAGAAGTAGTTCTTGCGGGCGAACTGCGAGTAGCGGTTTATCCTGCAGTTGATCGCCATCGAGGCTCGCACCGCGAGCGCCACAGCCTCTCGATTGAGCACTGGCAACGCACCCGGCAGGCCAAGCACGACGGGGTCGGTCTGCGTATTGGGTGACTTGCCGAACTCGTGGGTCGAGTGCGAGAAGATCTTGGTCCGCGTCTTGAGTTGGACATGGACTTCGAGACCGATTACCGGTTCGTATTGGGCGATGGTTCGGGGGTCGGCGAGGCCGGCGTCCTGGACGAGCATCAGAAGAGGGATCGGCCGAAACCGAGGTCGAATTATAGCAACCCGCCTCACCTCGGGAGGACCGACGAACTGCCTTGTCCCGAGTTCCAAACGTGCGTTGGCGGCTCGGCTCCGGGCCCTGATTGCGCCACAATAGTAGGGCGATGTTCAGTTGGATCTGCCCCGATTGCGGTGCCGAAGTCGAGGCCTCCTCGGATGTGTGTCCGAATTGCTCAGCGCTAGGCTCATCGGACAGCGACAGCGCTCCAGCCGGATTCGACCAGGGCGCCGCTGGGGTTCCGCCGGAGCCCACGGCCTCCGTGGTCAGCGCGGTGACGGAGTCGCCTCCGCAGGAGAGTCCGGCCAGATCCTCCTTGAGGTCCGGCCTGCACCTTGAGAAGCGGCATTTCGTGATCTTCGCGGTAGCGCTCGTCCTGGCCATTCTCGTGGCAGTCTGGGCTGCTGGCGATTCTAACGGTCTGTTCTCCGGACTGGGGCTGGAGGATCCAGATGAAATGGTGGTATCACCCGTTGAAACCTTTTCGATCGGTGTGCAAGGAGCGGTGGAGGTGTCGGGCATCCGCCCGTACTACGACCAAGATTTCCAGACCCACGTGAAGGCGTTCATCGCGAATCATTCCGACGAGCCGCAATCGGTTGCCCTGCAGGTTCTATTGCGTGTGCGAGAGGCGAGTCGACAGGCTCCGCCGCTGGCGACGTTCGATGTAGTCGTTCCAGATCCCATCGGTCCGAATGGCGGTACCGAAGTTGATGTTGTGTTGCACGCGATGGGCAGTTTGCAAAGCCTGCCTCCGTGGCACGAGATCAGAGTTGATGTTGAGCCGCTTGCCTCGCAAGGCGACTAGGCAGTTCTCGCCATCGCGGAGCACGGCGCTCTTTGCGGGCCTCGACAGGAGAATCTGCTGTAGTTGTGGGTCGGCCACCTGGATCGATCTACCCGGTGCGCCGAGTCGTCCCGATAATACTCCCGGAAGTGCGTTAGCAACTTTCTGACGTGGAGTCGGCTTTCCCCGCGGCTACCGTCCACGAGCTGTGCCGCAGTGCGGTTGGCGGGGCGGAATTGCGCCCGTTCCGCTTGGATCACGTCGTCCGCACGATCCGGTTCGCTGGCGGTGTCGGATGCGGAATGCGAGGCGACTGCCTACGCCTCCGGGATGTCCTCAACGCGAGGGTCGTTCGTTTCTTGCATCCATCGGACCAGTTCGGCATGCATGTGCTGGACGGCGCCACGGGCGCTTGGCTCGCGTATGAGGTTCTTGGTCTCCCCGGGGTCGGCAGCCAGATGATAGATCTGCGAGTCGCCGCGCGAATGATAGCTGTACTTCCACTCGTGTGTCCGGATGAGCCTTTGGAAATGGCCTCCGGCGGTTTCCCCTGCGGCACCCCGGTCTCGCTCCGCGAAAATCGGGCGATCCAGTTTCTCCTCGCCGTCGATAAAGCCTCTCAAACTCTGACCGGCCAGCTTCGCCGGCACGGGAAGTCCGAGGTAGTCCAGGATAGTTGGAGAGACGTCGCAACTGCCCGCCTGGGTCTTGATCGTTTTTCCAGACGGAACCCGGCCGGGCCACCGGAGCAGCAGCGGGACGCGGGTCGTCTCCTCGTACATCGAGTAGGCAGTCTTGCCGTACATTCCGTGACCGCCCTGCATGTCGCCGTGGTCGGAAGTGAAGACCACAAGAGTGTTGTCCTCTTCGCCAGACAGCCGCAATTCGTCGAGGATGCGGCCGAGGTTGGCGTCCATCATCGAGACCATCCCGTAGTACACGCCCAGGTACTCCCGCATGCCTTCGTCGCCAAGAAGCTGTCCGAAACGCCAAGCCGCTGTACTTCGATCGACATCCTGCACCGAATGACGATTGGCCGGCAGGCGGATCTCCTGGCGAGGGTGAAGGCTGTAGTAGGGCTCGTTTATGGCCCACAGCGCGTGCGGTGCCGGGAAGCTGACCGTTATGAAGAACGGTTTGCCTGATAGCATTCGAAGAGCCTCGATCGCCCTGTCCGCGATCCAAGCTTCCTCAGTATGCTCCGGTGGGACGTCGGTGCGGCCGATCCATGAGTTTGGCGGTCCGTCGCCGTCGTACCTGGCATTTGCGGATCGCACGGCCTCGGTTGAATAGATGGGCCGTCCGACCCGACTGGTTGGCCCGGCGGGTGGCTGGGGCATTCGCTGACCAATGGACCGAAAGTAGTCTCGATAGCTGAGTTCCGGATCCTGTGCATAGGAGGGTACGCGGGTCTTCTGGCCGAGATGCCATTTGCCGAACTGCCGGGCAACGTACCCGGCGTCGAGCAACGCCTGCTCGGTGGTCGGCAGGTCCGGGTCCAGCCCCGCGCTATTGCGGCTGAGGTTCTTCGTGATGCCGTGTTGGTGCGGATACAGGCCGGTCATCAGCGAGGCCCGCGTCGGGCTGCAAAACGGCGTTGGACAGAGAGCGTTCTCGAATCGCACGCCGTCGCGGGCCAGGCTGTCAATGTTGGGCGTTTGGACTGTCGCGTTTCCCGCGGACGCGATGGCTTGGTGGTGGAGCTGGTCAGAAATGACGAGCAGTACGTTTGGGCTCCGGACGGTCTTCTCGGCGCCCGAGACCATGGTCCCGGTCAGTGCGGAAAGGACCGATCGGCGGGTGAGTGCTGACATTGACCCTCTGGCGTCTCGCGAAGGTTGCGATCTGATTGTAGCGCCTAGAGCCAGCTGCTCGGGAGAGCAAGGAACGGTCTCTAGCAACGCGGGATACCGGTTGGCCCGCCAGCCTGGTCTCGTATTGCGCGAATTTGCTGCCCACGTCTTGGCGCTAGGTTCCGTCTCTGGCGTGAGCGAGGCCAGTTCTGGCTCGTGAAGGCCTCTAGCCAGAGGCCGGCTTTGGCGCCTTCGTCGCCGCTTCCATCGATGCGGGGATGGGATTTGCCGAGGACTTGAGCCGGGACCTGCGAAGCTCCGGGTCAACTGGCAAGCCCGATGTTCTCAGTCCGGTACGCTAAAGGACTTGGGCGCCTCGGAGACGACTCCCGGCGCGACGATTTCAAGGAGGTATCCATGGGCGATCTAGTCCGTTTGAGCGTCGAGGATGGTGTCGGTGTAGTTACGGTTGAGAACCCTCCCGTCAACGCACTCAGCCCCGGCGTGCCCGAAGGCATTCTGGACGGTGTCCAGCGCTTCGGCAGCGACGAAAACGTCAGGGCGATAGTCCTGATCGGAGGCGGCAGGACCTTCATCGCCGGGGCCGACATCAAGGAGTTTGGCAAGATCACCTCCGGCGAGAAGAGGCGTGGTCCGGGTCTGATTTCTGTGATCGAGGCCTTGGAGAACTCTTCCAAGCCAGTCGTGGCGGCTATTCACGGAACGGCGTTTGGCGGCGGGCTTGAAACTGCGCAAGGTTGTCACTATCGAGTCGCACTTCGCTCTGCTCAAGTAGGTCAGCCCGAGGTAAAGCTGGGCATCATTCCGGGTGCTCACGGCACCCAGCGGTTGCCGCGCCTTGCCGGCCTGTCGAAGGCACTCGAGATGTGTGCCCTTGGCGATCCCGTGTCCGCTGCGGATGCAGCGGACCATGGAATCGTCGACCGCTTGATCGACGGAAGCGGTTACACCGAATTGCTGGCGGGCGCGGTGTCGTTCGCCGCCGAGAAGGCGGCGGCGGGTGGACCGCACCCCAAGGCGAGCGAGCTCACTGATAATCTCCCCACCCCTGACGAGGCGGCACCCGTGTTCGCGGCTGCTCGTGAATTGGCAAAGGCGAAACGACGAGGGTTCATGGCACCGTTGAAGGCGATTGATGCGGTCGAGTGCGCGGTGACCCTGCCGTTCTCGGAAGGGATCAAGCGCGAGGCCGAGATTTTCCAGGAATGCCTTTTCTCGACGCAGTCGAAAGCGCTGATCCACGCTTTCTTCTCGGAGCGCCGGGTGCGCAAGGTGCCCGACGTGCCCAAGGAGACGGCGACCCGCGAGATTCGATCCGCGGCCGTGATCGGTGCAGGCACGATGGGCGGGGGGATCGCCATGGCCTATGCCAACGCCGGAATCCCTGTGCGGCTGAAAGAGGTCACGCAAGAAGCGCTTGATTGCGGCTACGCGACGATACGCAAGAACTATGAGCGATCTGTCCGGCGAGGCCGCTTCACGCCGGAGTACGTCCAGCAGCGTCTGGCCCTGATTACACCCCAGACCGGTTGGGACGGTTTCGAGGCGGCCGACATCATCGTCGAGGCTGTGTTCGAGAACATGGCGCTGAAGAAGGCAGTGTTTGGCGACATCGACAGGCTGGCGCGGCCCGGCGCGATCCTCGCGTCGAACACGTCAACGCTTAGCATCGACGAAATCGCATCGTCGACGTCCCGCCCGCAGGACGTTATCGGTCACCATTTCTTCAGCCCGGCCAATGTCATGCGCCTGCTGGAGATCGTGCGCGGTGCCGCGACATCCAAGGACGTCGTCGCAACTTCCATGGCCCTCGCCCGCAGACTGCGCAAGGTCGGCGTCTTGGTGGGCAATTGCCACGGATTCGTCGGGAACCGGATGTTTCATCCATACCGGCGTGAGGCTCAATTCCTCGCGGAGGAGGGTGCCCGACCGGCTGAGGTGGACCGCGTCCTGTACGAGTTCGGGGCCGCCATGGGGCCGATGGCGGTGGGCGATTTGGCCGGCCTCGATGTTGGAATGCGGGTCCGCAAGGAAGCGCCGCACCTGTATCCCCCCGGTACCCGCCGGCCGCTAGCCGAGGATGCGCTGTGCGAAATGGGTCGGTACGGGCAAAAAACGAAGGCGGGCTGGTACCGGTATGGCCAGGACCGGAGCCGCCATGAGGATCCGGAAGTGGATGCAATGCTCAAGCGAGTCGCGGCTGAGGCCGGGATCGAGCAACGCGAGATCTCTGACCAGGAAATCCTCGACCGCGTGGTCTACGCGTTAGTGAACGAGGGCGCCCGCATTCTTGAAGAGGGCTTTGCCTTGCGAGCCTCGGACATCGACATCATTTATCTGTACGGTTATGGCTTCCCGGCGTTTCGCGGGGGGCCGATGTTCTACGCTGACACGGTCGGTCTTGGGAAGGTGCTGGCTAGGGTGGAGGAATTCCACTCCCAGCACGGGCACTGGTGGCGGCCGGCATCCCTGCTGAAGGAACTGGCGGAGAACCGCGGCACGTTTTCCGAGTGGGACCGATCGCGCTGACGTCGATTCTTGCCGACTTTGCCTAGGTTCCCACGCGAAGCTTATTGACCACGTTCTTGACGCCCTTCACCGAGGCTACTTTGGTCGCGCGCTTCTTGAGTTTCTCGCTGCGCACTATTCCCTCGATCGTGACCACGGCATCGACCACGGTCACTTTGAGATCGCGAATCCGGAGGGACAGGTTGTTGTTCAGCTTTCGATGGACTCGGTCATAGAGGAGTCCGTCGGCATCTTCCGCGTTCAGCAGCGCTACGGACAGGGGCAGTGCTGCCAGCAGTGCGCGTCGTGTGCGATCCCCCGATCTAGCCATCGGCTTGTCCCCTCGATCACCCGGCTTCGAGGATCTTTCGAAAGTCTAGATCCTGGACGAATCCGCGCTTGTTGCGCCAATTGCGACGCACCTTCACAAACACCTCCAACTGGACCGGGCGCGCGAATCGAGTTTCCAGTGTCAGGCGCGCCTTACTGGCCAGTTGCTTCATTTTCTCACCTTTCTTGCCGATCAAGATAGCCTTCTGGCCATCGCGTTCCACCACGACCACAGCTGCGATGCGTAGCTTCTTGCGGGATTCTTCCCATCGCTCGATCAGCACCGCCACGGCATGGGGGATCTCGTCGTGAGTCTCTCGCAGGATGCGTTCCCGGATCAGCTCAGACGCCATGAATCGTTCGGGCTGGTCCGTCACGTACCCGTCGGGATAATATTGCGGGGACTCCGGCAGATGTTCAAACACGGAGTCTAGCAGGACGCCCAGATTTGCGCCTCGGGTCGCGGAGACTGGGATGAATTCCTCGAATTCGTGTAGCTGGCGGCAACGGTCCAGGAATGGCAGCAGTTCCCCCTTGCGAGCTACCTTGTCAACCTTGTTGGCGAGCAGGAAGGCCGGCATCGAGAGTTTTTCCGCCAGCGCGATCACTCGCGCGTCGGACTCGTCCACGGGCTGGCTCGCATCGACCATCAGCAGCACAAGATGGCAGCCTTGGGTAGCGCGCTCGACCTCTCGCATCATTCGTTGCCCCAGTTCCTTCGACGGGTCATGGACGCCTGGGCTGTCAACGAACACCACTTGGCCCCGGGGCTCGCTCAGGACTCCCTGGATCGCGTCGCGCGTCGTCTGCGCCCGGCGGCTGACGATGGATACCTTCGTCCCAACCAGGGCATTGAGCAGAGTGGATTTGCCTACGTTGGGTTTTCCGAGGATGGCGACGAATCCCGACTTCACTTGGCCGTCCCTTGCGCCATTGGCTGGATCGAGCGGCGGCGTAAGTGCACGCGGCTTACATGCCGGCCGTCCGAGGCCAAGACCTCGACCTCCATGCCATTGAGCCGAACCTTGGCACCGGCTGCCGGCACTTGTCCAAGGTGCTCGCAAACCAGGCCGCCGATTGTCGTCGACTCAAGCTCCTCGTCGGGGCGATAGCCCACGAGTTCCTCCAAGCGGTCCAGGTCCAGCCCGCCTTGCGCGATGAACGAATTGTCACCCTGGGGCTCGACATCCCGGACCGGGTCCGTCTCATCCTCGATTTCGCCGACGATCTCCTCCATCATGTCTTCCATGGTGACCAATCCTGCCGTCTGACCGTACTCGTCGATCACCATCGCGATCTGGCTGTGCGCCTCTTGCATCTCTCGCATGAGTTCTTGGATCCGCTTGGTCTCTGGAACCAGGTCGATCGGGCGCACGATCGCTCGGGCTTCGCGGTTGACGCGCTCCTCCTTGGCGTAGTCGAGCGTGTCCCGACTGTGGATGAAACCGATCACGTTGTCGATCGAATCGGCGTAAACGGGGATGCGCGAGTGCTCTTTTTCCCGAATCAACAGCCGTACCTGTTCCAGATCGCAGTCAGCGGCGATAGCGGTGATTCTCGGTCTGGGAGTCATCACCTCCCTCACGGTCTTGTCACCAAATCCAACCACGGAATGGATCAGCTTGCGGTCCTCGCCGTCAATCAAGCCTTCTTTCTGGCCAGCGTCCAAGAGCGCGTCGATTTCTTCGCTGGGCTTTTGCGCTTGCTCACCGGAATTCGAGTCCCCGCCCACGGCTGCAACAGACGAGGCGAAATCGCCGAGAATCAGCAGGGGCACTGGAAGCCAGCCGAGAACCCGGCTCGGCCAGGCGAGGTGCGCTACCCAGCGTCCCTTGGTGCGCACTGCGAGGATGGTAGGCAGCACTTGTGCACAAACGAAGACTGCGATGGAAGTGAGCGCCAGAGCTTCCACGATGGCGATTCCGGCGCTGGACTGCTCCATACCCAGATACAGCAGGTCCATGCTGAGCAGGATCAGGCTTCCGAATTGCACGAGCGTATACCTGTCCTTGCCGTCCTCGGCGCTGTGACCGAGCAGGGGCTGGAATTCAGTCGCGAAGTATTCGAAACCCCCGCGGTCGCGACGCTTGCGGAGGCTTAACGCCTCGCTGTACATCCGCACGAGGAAGGACGAGAGGGTGAGGCTGCAGCACAGCAGGAACGCAATTCCGAGCAGGGCTATGGTCATCCCCTTGCCCTCGCGATGAGTCCGGACTTGAGACCGTACTTGGCGCGGAGCCGCTCTTCTTCGCCGCTCATCTCGCCTCGGTCCGATTCGTGGTCGTACCCGTTCAGATGCAGGATTCCGTGCAGCGCCAAGGTGTTGATCTCGTCTTCGACCGAATGGCCGTGGTCCCTGGCCTGCTTGGCTGCTCTGGGGGCTGCGATCAGCAAATCGCCCAAGTAGCCGTCCTCTCCATCCGGGAATGAGAGGACGTCAGTCGTCTTGGACTCGTTCCGGAAGCGCCGATTCGCCTTCCGAACGGCTTCATCCGAACTGACTACCACAGAGAATTCGCCGCCCTCAGCCAAGTCCCTTGCCAAACGGGAAAGGAAATCACAGACCTTGCTCTCGTCGAACGCTATCTTGCGCTGACGGTTCTCGAAATACCAAGGTTCGTCGGGTTCGCCTTCGTTCATTGCCTTAGTCAGGCGCCGGTTGCTTCTGCCGTCTCTCGCCTCTCGATGACGGCGGCTTCAACTGATTCGCATTATAGCGGTCGTAGGCGCGAACGATTCGCTGGACAAGGCCGTGGCGCACCACGTCGTGCTCATTGAAATCCACAAATCGCACGCCCTGGACGTCAGACAGCACATCAATCGCCTCGATCAGTCCGCTGCGCTTTCCGGCGGGCAGGTCGATTTGCGTAATGTCGCCGGTGATCGCTGCCTTCGATCCGAAGCCTAGGCGGGTGATGAACATCTTCATTTGCTCGGCCGTTGCGTTCTGCGCCTCGTCGAGAATGATGAAGCTCTCATTCAGCGAGCGACCGCGCATGAACGCCAGCGGCGCGACTTCGATTGTGCCGTTGGCCAAGCTGCGCTCCACCCGTTCCGCTTCGAGGAGGTCTTGTAGCGCGTCGTAGAGTGGGCGCAGATAGGGGTCCACCTTTTGCTGCAAGGTGCCGGGAAGAAACCCCAGCCGCTCGCCGGCCTCGACGGCCGGCCGCGCGAGCACGATGCGCTGGACATGCTTGCCGAGGAGCGCGGATATGGCGAATGCCACTGCCAAGTACGTCTTGCCGGTGCCGGCCGGGCCGACGCCGAACACCATGTCTGAGCGCTCCATGGCCTCCAGGTAGCGGAGTTGGTTGAGGCTACGCGGTGTGACCGGCTTGCGCCCGCACATCCTCTGGCGGCTGCTTTCAACGAGGCCCTTGAAACTGATCTCCGGATCGGCCGTCGCTACCCGGAGGAAATCGCGAACGTCACCGTTGCTGAAGCGGTGCCCGTCGCTGAGGAGCGCCAAGTAGTCGGCAATGATCTCGTCGGCGCGCCGGACTTGGGCCTCGCTGCCCTCGATCTCAAGGGTATTGGGCGAGAGATTGGCAGTGATTCCCAGCGATCGCTCAAGAATCCGGAGATTCTGGTCTCGCGTTCCAAATAACGACTGGATGCCGTGGCCGACTGCGATGGATGATTTGCTCAATTGGTTTTCGAAGTCTCTCTCGGTGCTTTGGGCTGCTCGGATCCACGCCGACTCCGGGGATCGGCCTCAGGCGTTCTCCCGCCGCGAATCAGTTCGGGTCGAGATTGCGGGCTCACGCATCTATCGAGACTATACAAAATCGGCAGGGAAGTACCGAGACCGCATTTTCACGTTTCAGGAAAGAACCTCGTCAATTACCTGTCCGTGCACGTCGGTCAGTCGGAAGTCGCGTCCGCCGAAGCGATACGACAGCTTGGTGTGGTCGATCCCCAGCAGGTGCAACACGGTTGCGTGCAGGTCGTGCACGGTCCGGATTCCCTCGATTGCGTGGTATCCGTACTCGTCAGTTGCGCCGTAGGTCATGCCCGGCTTGATTCCGCCACCTGCAAGCCACAGGCTGAAGCCGAACGGATTGTGGTCGCGGCCGTTAGTTCCTTGCACGAACGGAGTGCGACCGAACTCTCCGGAGAAGATCACCAGGGTTTCGTCGAAGAGTCCGCGGGCCTTCAGGTCCTGGAGCAACCCGGCGACCGGTTGATCAACGGCATACGCGTTGCGGCCGTGACCCAGGATCAGATCGGTGTGTTGATCCCAGGGGTTTGACGAATTCCCCTTGCCCCGGTTGCGACCATCGACCATCGTCAGTTCGACGAATCGCACGCCTCGCTCGACGAGCCGCCGCGCGATCAGGCATTGCAGCGCGTAGTCGCGCTTCGGCGGGAATGTCGAGTCGAGGCCATACAGCTTCCGGGTTGCCTCAGTCTCGGATCCGATGTCCACCAACTCCGGAACCGCCGACTGCATGTGGTAGGCGGTCTCGTAGTTCTTGATCGCTGCCTCGACTTCCGGATCGCCTGCAGTCCGCTCCAGGTAGATGGAATCCAGAGCGCGGACGAATTCCAGTCTTCTTCGCTGCTTTGCGTCCTCCTCGCTTGGACGGATGTTGGCCAGCGGCTCCTCAGCGCCAGGGTAGAGCAGGGACCCCTGGTACTCGGCCGGGAGAAAGCCGCTGCTGAACATGTTGATGCCGCCGAGAGGGATGCCTCCGGTCCCAATCACGACGAATCCCGGCAACTCCTTCGACTCCGTGCCGAGACCGTAGTTCACCCAAGCGCCCATCGACGGGAAGCCGGTGAAAGGCTGGCCGCAATGGAAATAGAAATTGCCTTGCGCGTGTTCCATGAACCGTGCGGTCATTGAGCGGATGACAGCGATTTCGTCCACCTGGGTCGCGATGTGCGGAAACAGGTCGCTAACTGGAATCCCGGCTTCGCCGTAGCGGTGGAAGTCCCACGGAGATGGCATGATGTTGCCGTCCTGGTTGAACATGGTCCGGGCCGTCTCGAACGGCATGGGATCCCCGGCTTCCTTGGCTAGACGTGGCTTGGGATCAAACGAATCGATATGCGACAGGCCGCCCGACATGTAGCAGAAAATGACGTTCTTCACCTTCGGGGTGAAATGCGGGCCCGCTGCATCAGGTTCGTTGGCGAGACCGGCGTAGGCCGGGTCGGCCATCAGTCCCGAAAGTGCCAGCATGCCGAAGCCCGTGGACGTGCTCCGCAGCATTTCCCGACGCGAAATCGGCACACGCGGGCGAGGATGGAATCTAGGATCGACCTGCACTGACGAGTCAATCACACTATAGCCCACCAGTACGGGCGATCTGGGCCGCGAATCTTGAGGGTCCGTACCCGACGCTGGGGCAGTCCGGTCAGTAGTTGGTGGTTCGCACGCGCTGGAGACGGAAGCGCCCAATGTCCCAAGAGGGTTCCTGCTGCAGGCAATGCTCAGCCATGATCTTGCCAACCACGCTGCAGAACTTGAAGCCGTGGCCCGAGAAACCGGTCGCGACGTAGACATTCTCCTCGCCTGGAACCCGGTCGAGGACAAAGTCACTGTCGGGAGTGTTGGTGAACATGCACGCCGCCATCCTGCGTGTCGCTCCATTGGCGAGAGGGAAATACTCCCGGATCCCCTCGCGCAGCACGGATTCGTCTTCCGGATGACAGGAGCGGTCGAGTTCGTCCGGATTCTCCAGCGCTTGCTTCAAGTGGTGGTACTTGCCGATCTTGAACCCTTCGCCGTTATGGTCCGGGAATCCGTAGTACCGTCCCGTCGGAGCCTCGAGATTGAATACCGGGAACCGCGAGGGAGTGAAGGCCTCAGCCTCCACCGGCGTGGTCCAAAGCATGACTTGGCGTTCGGGTTTGCAAACCGTCCGTAGGGCGGGGCATAGTCTGCCGACCCAGGCTCCTGCCGTCACCACAAGCCGCTTGGTGCGGTATTCCCGGCTGTTCGTCACGACCCGCAAGCCATGCGAACTGCTGTTCCAGCGTTGCACCGTCTCGTCAGAATGGATTTCCGCGCCATGCTTGCGGGCCTCCGAGGCGTAGGCAGCGATCGCGACCTCCGAGAGAAGGTAACCGCCTTCTGTGTGGTACACCGCGCTCATCGATGGCGGCAGGCGATAGCCCTGGAACCGCCCATTGACTTCGCCAGCCTCCAATTCCTCGAACTCGATGCCGTGTTCCATGCACGATTGGCGCGATCCACGCACCGTCCAGCTGGTCTTCGCGCCGATGTCGAGGCCACCGGTAGTCCGCAGGATGGATTCACCCGAAGCACTTCCGATTTCCCGCCAGTACCGGTAGGCCGCCCGCAACAAGGGCACGTACTCGGGCCCTTCCGTATAGGCCAGCCGGATGATGCGTGTCGATCCATGCGAGGAGCCTTGACGGTTCGGAATCCCGAACTGCTCCAAGCCCAACACCTTGCAGCCAGCGCGCGCCAGATGGAAGACGGTGGCGCTGCCCATCCCGCCGATTCCGATAACGATCGCGTCGAACACGACCGGGTCCTAGAGCCGGCTCCTCGTAACGGAGAGCGCATGGAGCTTGAGGATCTCGTCCTGGCTGAGCAATTCGCGGAACGAAGGCATTCCGTCGCTACCCACAATGACAGCTTCGATGAAACTCCGAGCTCCAAGTCGGGTTCCGAAGAGGTTTGGGCCGCTCCCGCCGCTCGACTTATGACACCCCAGGCACCGTGTGCGATAGATGCCTTCGGCTTCCGCGATGGCACCAGGGTTGGCGAGGTACGGGTTGTTGACTTGCTCCCCGGCACCTGCGGAACCAGTAGTGGGTTGCGGTGGCGGGGAAGTCTTGATTGGCTCGCTGCCTTCTGTCTCAGGGAATCCGTACCCGGGCAGCACTCTGCCACCCAGAGTGTGCCCGGGCTCGCCGACCCGCGGCAGGCTGCCTTCCAATGTGACGAGATTCGTTCCAGGCGCCACGCGCGCCGGACCGCCTCCATCGAGCGCGAACACCCACACATTCCCGGCTTTCGGCTCGGTGTAGTAGAACGTCATGTCGCCGCCGATGCCTCCCGATGGGACCGCGATGTACTGAGTTCCATCGAGCTGATAGGTGATCGGGCTGCCAATTATGCCCGACCCTGTCTGGAACTGCCAAAGCAAGGTGCCCGTGCGGGCATCGAACGCCATGAAGTAGCCCCGCATGTCGCCTGTAAAGACCAAGCCGCTCGATGTAGCCACCGAGCCTGCCCAGAATGGAGCGGGGCTGGTCTGTTGCCAGACGATTCTTCGCCGCACCACATCAAATGCGAGGAAGTTGCCGGGGTAGTCACTCGTCAGGTACTGCTGGTAGTCAGCGCCGAGATACCACTCGCCGTTTGTCGGAGGCTGGAAGGTGTCTTCCTCCCAGAACTTGTATCCCATCGCCCACTGGTTGGACATGAAGTACAGGGTCTTCAGGACGGGGTTGTACGCCAAGGGCTGCCAGTCGATCGCGCCCTCCAAGCTGGGAATGATCGGCCCGACCTCTGGACCTCCCGACTCGGCGACCATGTCTGGATTCACTTCAGGGCGGCCGGTTTCAGGGTCTAGGCCGAGGGCCCAGTTGATGCCTGGAACAATCGGCTCGCCGTACAGAAACTTGCCGTTGGTTCTGTCGAGCGCGTAGAAGAACCCGTTCTTGTCGTAGTGAAACAGCGCTTTGACCGGACCGTGCTCTCCGAGTTCCAGATCCGCCAGGACCGGTGTACTCACCGCGTCGTAGTCCCAGCAGTCCCAAGGCGTGTACTGGAATCCCCAGGCGATTTCGCCTGTTTCGTCGTCCATTGCGATCGTGGCGGCAGTCCACTGGTTGTCCCCCTTGCGGACCTGGCAATTCCATGGCGCGGCGTTGCCGGTGTTCCAATACACCAGCCCGAGACCGGGGTCGTAGACGCCGGTTGTCCAGGTGGGTCCGCCACCGTTCTTCCAGGTGTCCCCCGGCCATGTCTCGTTTCCCGGCTCTCCCGGGCCTGGGATCGTGTAGGTTGTCCAGCGGAGGTCTCCGGAATCAGCATCGAAAGCCTTGACGAAGCCCCGCACGCCGAATTCACCGCCGGCCATGCCTGTCAGCACCATGTCCTTCACCACAAGAGGCGCTCCCGTGATGCTGTACCCCTGCCGCCAGTCCATCACCTCGGCTTCCCACTCGACGGTTCCGGTGTCCTTGTTCAGCGCGACTAGACGGGCGTCCATCGTGCCCACGAAGACGCGGTCCCCGAACAGCGCTACGCCTCGGTTGATGGAACCGCAGCAGGCGACGCGTTCAGCCTCCGGCGAGATCTCGGGGTCGAAACTCCACTTCTTGGCGCCCGTTCGGGCGTCGATCGCAAACACGCGTGAGCCGTCGGCCGAGACATAGAGTACTCCGTCTCTGATCAGCGGCGTGGCTTGAAGGCCGCGGTTCGCCCCTCCCGTGGCGAACATCCAGACCGGGTGCAGGCGATTGATGTTAGCCGGCGTGATCTGGTCAAGCTCGACGTATCGGTGAGCGTAGTAGTCGCGGCCGTACATCAGCCAGTCGCGCGTGTTGCTTGCGGCGTGCTTCAGGTCCGAATCGCCCACGGCCTGTGCCGCGGCGGTCGAGGTCAAGATCATGTTGATTGCCAAGCACTGAAGGATGGTTCCAATCTTCTTGCGGTGCGGCATCGCTGGCCCTCGGCCCAAGCCGAAATCCATTCTCGCAGGCGAGTGGGTGCCAGACCGATTCGACATTGCCGCAGCAATCGCATCTGGCACAGGCGACTAGCCGCTTCGGGTGCCCTCTCGGGGGCGAGTTGGGGTCGTCGATCTATAATGTCGATTGCCACGGAGCTACCGCACCTCATCAGCGGACGCAGTGCACCGAGCCGACTCGCATGTCCTCTGACGAAAGCCCACGGCAGGCAGGCGAATCTTGACGGACCGCGATTGGCTTCTAGAGCTTCACGGAGCATTGCCTGACGATCAGGCATTGCAGATTGCCATGCGACGCGTGGAGATAGCGGAGCGGGCGTTCATTGCATCGCGGCAGTCCGCGGACCTGGCGGCTAGGGTTGCGAAGGCGAACATGGACGAGGAGATGGAGCGCTCGATGAGATGGGATCGCCCTGTCCCGCCCAATAGCCCGCTGATGGCAAGGATCGATACGGCGCTCGAGAACAGGAGAGTCCATGCGTTGCAGGTGTTGGATGCGATGGAACGCCTGACTTGTGCCTTGGCCATCCTGCAAGGGGTCATGAAACGCTGCGAGCGTTGTCAGGACGCGGCCGCGATCTTTGAGCGGTGCGTCAAGGCGATGGCGGACACAACAGACTTCGCCGACGAAATCCTCCCCAAACGATAGCCTGAGACCCTGTTTCTCGCACTCGATGGAGTTCCGGGCGAAGACGCCAATTGCCGACAATAACCCCGGGGCCAGCGTTGGTTGCCGTGGGTCTGTGGCATTCGAATGAGCTGTTCCCGGCCGGTCCCCCCCTTTTGAAATGAGCAGTCGGCTCTTGTACCTTCGATGCGAGAACGGCCCCTTGGACTCCGCGTGACCTGTTCGAGAATGTCGAGCGGCCGGTGCGAAAGGGGAAAGGTCGTGTGGACAGGGTTTGCGGCTGCTTTGAACGAGTGCTGGGGAAGTCAAGCCCCCGATGAGGTGACCGATGCGCTGAGCCTGGATTGCCCGGAAGCATAGGGTGAACCGGATGGCGTCCGCGGGATAGGCAGTCAACGGGTTCCAGAACAGGCGGAGTGATGATACGTTGAAGTGCCATGCAGTGGGCGGCCTTGACCCGGCGGACGGGGCAGTCGAGGAGGTGCGAGCCGACCGCTCTGGATGATTCGGAGACCGCAGCCAGCTGGTTGTCCATGGCATACCTTGCAAATCTGACAAGATCCACGGGCTGGAAGTCAGCATTGAAGACCTATTGGTAAGATGATCTGGACTGGACGTTGACGCTGAAGGTGTTCCTGTGTGCGGGATTGGAGGAATGAACCCCCGAAGTTCCCAGCTGGTTCTGCGCATTCTTCCGCTCCTAATGGCCGGAGTCGTTGCCTCTTCCGCAGCGCCTGCCCACGAGTCTTCGTTTTCCCCCGAACAGCGCGCGTACTGGGCATTCCAGCCGGTGGTCCGTCCGATGCCGTCCGCGACACCGGATACGGCTTGGGTCCGCAACCCGGTCGACGCATTCGTGCTGGCTGGTCTCGACGCCGAGAGCTTGGAGCCCGCTCCTCCAGCGGATAAGGCGACCCTTGTCCGACGGGTGTACCTCGACCTGACCGGGCTTCCGCCCTCTCCTGCCGAAGTGGCCGCGTTCGTCGCGGACGACTCTTCGGCTGCCTACCATCGGCTCGTCGAGCGACTCCTGGCGTCACCTCACTACGGCGAGCGTTGGGGTCGGCATTGGCTCGACCTGGCACGCTACGCGGAGAGCACGGGTTTCGAGCAAGACGTCACGCGGCCGAACGCCTGGCGATATCGGGACTATGTCATTGATGCCTTCAACGCCGATGTGCCCTACGACAGGTTCGTCCAGGAACAGGTTGCCGGGGACGAGCTCTGGCCGGACATTCCCGCTGCGCGGATTGCCACAGCGTTCAACCGGAACTATGCCGAGGAGCCGAACCAGAAGGATCTCCTACTGGCGCGGCAGGAGACGCTCCATGACATCACAGGCGTCGTCGCCTCCACATTCCTGGGACTGACCTTCAGTTGTGCCCAGTGCCACGACCACAAGTTCGATCCGATCACGCAACGGGACTACTACCGCCTCCAAGCCTTCTTTGCAAGTGTGAATCACGACGATTCTTTCCCCATTGTTCCCGCGACCGAGTACGACGAGTACGAACGTAGGCTCGCGATCTGGGAAGAGAAGACAGCGGCGATCTGGCAGGAAATGTACGACATGCTGGAGCCGCAACGGAAGTTCACACTCAAGCAACTGCTCCATCGCTACCCCGATTTCGTGATCGAGGCGATTGAGACCCCGGCTGACCGGCGGGATCCTAACCAGGAATGGATGGCCAGCCTTCTTGAAAGAAAGGTCTGCGGAACCTGTCCGTTCGAACCGAAACCGTATATGGACCCACGGTTTCGGACCCGCGCAAGAAAGCTCAAGGAAGCAGAAAAGCAGCGATTCGAGGAACTCGAGGCGGAGTTGGCGAAGTTCGAGCACCTGAAGCCGGACGACGTGGAGCGAGGGACGGGAATCTTCGATGTCAGTCCGAATCCGCCGGCGACCCACGTACTTGGTGGGGGACTCTACACGAACGCTGGCGAAGAGGTGCAGCCGGGCTTCCTGTCAATACTCGAGCCCGAGCCGGCTAGCATTACACCGTCTCCAGATGGACGGTCGACGGGCCGACGCGCCGCATTGGCCAAGTGGCTGACCGACCCTGCCAACCCGCTGGTGGCGCGAGTCATGGTGAACCGTATCTGGCATCACCATTTCGGTCGAGGAATTGTCGCGACTCCCAGCGATTTCGGCGTGATGGGCGAGCGCCCCACACATCCCGAGCTTCTCGACTGGCTGGCGGCGGAATTTGTGGATAACGGCTGGAGCGTCAAGCACCTCCATCGGGTGATCCTCCGGTCGAGCACGTATCGCCAGGCTGCAAAGCCATTGGGTGAGGCAACGCCCGTTGCCGGGCGCGCCGGCGTGTCGGAAAGCGCGACAGAGCGTGCCTGGAATGTCGATTCTTCCAACAAGCTCCTCTGGAAGTTCCCCGCTCGGCGCCTGGAAGGTGAGGTGTTGCGGGATGCGGCCCTATCTGTGGCCGGGCTGCTGAACCCCAGGGTCGGAGGGCCGAGCGTGTTCCCGCCATTGCCAGAAGGCGTCCCCAACCCGACCGGGGGCTGGAGCGAAACCAGGTCGGCTGCCGATCATCGCAGACGTAGTGTGTACATCTTCATCCGGCGCAACACGCCGTATCCGATGCTCGCGACCTTCGATTTTCCCGACACCCACGAATCCTGCGCCAGACGGAATCGCACGACGACAGCACCTCAGGCCCTGGCGCTGCTGAACGGACAGGAGCCTGCCGAGTGGGCGAGGGCGTTGGCCGGGCGCGTCTTGTCAATTGCCGGTGCCAATCCGATCAAGCAGGTCGGCGTCGCGTACAGCCTGGCGTATGCGCGTGTTCCGGACCCCCGGGAGAAGGATCTGGCCCTGACGTTCCTTGAGCGTCAGGCGCGGATTGTCTCCGACCGGCCAGAAGGGACAGAGCCGGCGTCCGTGCCGGAGTCCCTTCCCCCGGGAGTGTCGGCAGAGCACGCTGCTGCGCTCGTTGACTACTGCCTGATGTTGCTCAACTCAAACGAGTTCGTCTACAGTCTGTGACAAGGATGGATAGCCCGCCGAGAGCCCGCCGACGAGTTGCACCCTCTCGGCGCGCTTTCCTTTCCCGAACCGGGAGCGGCCTGGGAAGTGTCGCACTCGCGCACTTACTCACTGTGGAGGGTGTGCTGGCGCCCGCCCAGGCGGCCTCGACAAACTCCTCGGAGGCAAACCGGCCGTATCATCCGCCTAGGGCGAAAGCCGTGATCTGGCTGTTCATGGAAGGCGGTCCGAGCCACATCGACCTTTTTGATCCAAAGCCGGAACTCGAAAGGCTTGCGGGCCAGGTCACCCCGCCGTCATTCAACCTTCCCGTCACGAGTGCAACGGGGTCGCATCGCATGCCGCTCGTGGCCTCGCAACGGAAGTGGCAGCAGCACGGACAGGGCGGGCTGTGGGTTTCCGATTGGTATCCGTATATCGCGGAGCATGCGGATGACTTGGCAGTCATTCGGTCGTGCTGGTCAAACGGCGTCAACCATGTCGGAGCCAACCGCCAGATGAACACCGGGTCGATTCTCGCCGGAAGGCCTTCCTTGGGGGCGTGGACGACGTACGGACTGGGTGCCGCCAACCAGGAGTTGCCGGCGTTCGTCGTGCTAACGGACAACAAGGTCGTGAGGGGAGGCCCGACGAACTGGGGCTCCGGATTCCTGCCCGCGTCCTACCAAGGCACGCACTTTCGGAGGGTTGGCCCGCCGATTCTTGACTTGCAGCCCCCGAACAACGTCACAGAGAGCCAGCAGCACAGCCGCTTGGAGTTGCTGCGTGAACTCAACAGCATCCATGCGGACAACTGGCCGGCGGAGGATGAGCTCGAGGCGCGGATCGAGTCGTACGAACTCGCCTACCGGATGCAACGGGCCGCCCCAAACGCCATCGATTTGGATAAAGAGTCAGAGACCACCAAGCGCCTCTATGGCCTTGACGAGGAAGTGACGAGGCAGTTCGGCACGAACTGCCTGCTCGCTCGCCGCCTGGTTGAACACGGTGTCCGATTCGTCGAAGTGTACTGTGGAAGCGGTAGTGGCTGGGACGCTCACTCCGGTCTCGAAGAGAATCACCAGAAGTGGTGCAAGGTGTCGGACAAGCCGATTGCGGGTCTGCTCAGGGACCTTAAGTCTCGCGGTCTGCTGCAGGACACCTTGGTGGTCTGGGGCGGGGAATTCGGCCGCACGCCGTTCAGCGACTCGAACTCTCTCGTGGAGACCGCGGAGAAGTACGGACGTGATCACAACCCTTGGGGATTCACGATCTGGATGGCCGGCGGCGGGATCCGTGGGGGGCGGACAATCGGATCGACGGACGAGATCGGTTTCCGGGCGGTCGACAAGCCGTACCACGTTCACGACATTCACGCCACGATGCTGCACATGCTGGGACTGAACCACCTGCACGTGACGTACATGCACAACGGGCGCGCCGAGCGGCCGACCGTCAATGGAGGCGTGCTCATGGAAGAGGTTCTGTCCTGACGCCAGTTTCCCCCATTCGCGCGACCAAGCGGATTGCCTGCGCGGACTAACCCCGGTTCACCGGACTCCTGGCACCCGGCTCAATAGGCAGAGTTGGGGCGCATTGTGCGGCGCGGAGTGGGGACGGCGGAGGGAGCCGCTATCCAAACCCGATGAGACATGCTGGCTAGGAGTCGTCCTCGTTGTGCCATTGGATCTGTTGCATGTTGGTCTTTGGAGGTGGGGGCCAGTGGTGTCCGCGCTGGCTCGAAAGGCCCCGATTGGGGCCTGGCCGGAATCTCCGGGCTGGCCGTCCCTCCAGCCGCCCTTCGTGCGCCCACTCCTCGTCTCCGCCGTAGAACTGACCGATCAGGATAGTGCTTAGATCGTCCAGAATTGTTGCGTAGCTTGGCTGGCCGGATAGATTCTCCAACTCCAAGGGGTCGGCCTCCAAGTCAAACAACTGGCGTACGTTCCCGGCGGGGTAGTAGATCAACTTGAAGTTGTCCTTCCGGATCATTCGAGTGGCGTGGTCTCCTTCGCCCACTTCGCCGTACAGCCACTGACGTTTCTTGTCACTGACCATCGAGAGCCCTTCGACGCTTTCCGGGCGCTCGATGCCTGCCAGGTCCAGGAGTGTCGGCATCACGTCCTGCCAGCCCACGAGTCGGTCGTCGACTCGGTGGTGTCCGATGCGACGGTCCCCTTCAGCACCCACTAGGATCAGGGGAATATTCGTGGAAGGCTCATAGAAGAGTCTCTTGGCCCACATGCCGTGACGTCCCAGCATGTCGCCGTGGTCCGACGTGAAGCAAATTACGGTGTTGTCGAGCAGTCCCTCTTCTCGAAGCGTCCCGACAACCACTCGCAATTGGTGATCGATGTGGGTGCAGAGTGCATAGAACGCTTGCAGGGCGTCGCGGGTCTGCCGCGGTCCCATGTGGGCGTTACGACCCCGCACAGCCTGGAGAAGGTACGGCAATTCGCCGTGGCACCAGGAGCCTTCTCTTGGCAACTCCAGGTCGGCGGAGCGGTAGCTCTCCAAGTAGGCCTCGAGCGGGACCATCGGCGGGTGCGGGTGCCTGTATGAGAGGTACCAGAATGCCGGCCTGCCCGGATCGCGACGCTTGACGGTCCGAACCATCTCTTGCGTGGCCCAGTTTGTCGCGTGCAGGTTTTCGGGCAGGTGCCACGTGCGCACCGTATAGTCGTTATTGCTCATGCCGTGGTCGAATTGTGCTCCGGCGCAGCCCTGGTTTGCGAGGAACGCTTCGTAGTCGTCGACGACTCCATACTGCGTCCGGCCCTCCTCGTCGAGGGTCACGTCGTCGAAGCCGATTCGGTTCCGCTGCGGGTAGACGTGCAGTTTGCCCACCGCGTAGGCTTGGTAGCCCGCGTCCCTGAATGCCTGCGCCATCGTCGGCAAGTCGGGCATCGGCATTGTCTCGCCAAAGTCCCGGTCGCCATGTGTTCGAGGACTCACGCCTGTCATCAGCGTTCGGCGGGCCGGGATACAAACCGGGCATTCGCTGTAGGCGTTGCGGAATCGCACTCCGCTGCGCGCCAACTCGTCGAGGGTCGGAGTCAGGATGCTCGGGTGTTCGGCCGCACCCAGTAACTCGGCCGGCCAATGATCGGTGGAAATCAGTAGTACATTCGGTTGCTTTGCCGTCATGGAACACCGGACGGTTGCTGAGTCCGGGCGTCTTGTGCTCGGATCAGCGCTGGATGGCGGAAGCTAGTGGGAGTCGAACCCACCCTTGACGCTGAGCGCCAAACAGCGGTTTTGAAGACCGGGCCCGACACCGGCCGGGATTAGCTTCCGTTGCCCGATTCTATCAACCGCCGTGCGCGATCAAGTGATATGGGCCCCCTGGGCCTCGACGTAGACAGCGTATAGGCTCTGGCTCGCCGTCATGAACAGCCGGTTGCGCTTCACGCCTCCGAAACAGACGTTCGAGCAGATTTCGGGCAGCTTGATCAGTCCGATGCGGTCACCGTCTGGCGCGAAGACATGCACACCGTCGTAGCCGTCCCCAATCCAGCCTGCGGACGACCAGATGTTGCCATCCGTGTCGCAACGGATGCCGTCAGCATTGCCAGCTTGCTCGAATCCGTCCATTTGCATGGACACGAAACGTCGGCCGTTGCGTAGCGACCGCCCGTTGTCGACATCCCAGACCTTGATCTCGCGGTCCGCCTCGGGGTAATGCGACGCACCGGTGTCAGCGACGTAGAGCATCTTGTAGTCCGGCGAGAAGCAAAGCCCGTTCGGCTTGAAGATCTCGTCCGCGACCAATTCCATCTTGCCGGTTGCACCATCGATGCGATAGACGGCTTCCTTGATCTCAAGAGGTGCCTTGTTGCCTTCGTAGTGCATCAGGCTGCCATAGCCAGGATCCGTGAACCAGATATTGCCGTTCGGATCGACGACCGCGTCGTTCGGAGCATTCAAGCGCTTTCCCTGCCAGCTGTCTGCCAAGACAGTCACCGTCCCGTCGTGCTCGTACCGCACGAGGCGCCGGTTGCCGTGCTCGCAGGAGAGCTGCCTGCCGTCCCAGTCGAACGTGTTGCCGTTCGAGTTGCCCGACGGGTTGCGGAAGACGCTAACGTGCCCGTCGTCGTCGAGCCACCGCATTTGCACGTTGTTGGGGATATCCGAGAAGACTAGGTATCTTCCGACGGCGCTCCATGCCGGTCCCTCCGCCCAGAGCGTTCCAACATGCAATCGCTGGATCGGCGTGTTGCCGAGCTTGTACTTGTTGAAGCGACTGTCGAGCGCAATGATGTCTGGATCGGGGTACCGCGTAGGCGTGACATTGGTCCAGTCGCGTTCCGCCAATGAACTCGCTGGCGCCGCGAGTGTTGCGGCTGCGGCTCCGAGAAACGCCCGGCGGCTTGTCCCTGGATGTTCCATCGCTCTGAAAATGTAGCAGATCCCAAGGGGTGGGATTCCTGCGCGCTTGGCGGCTGGTGGACCGGGAGGTGTTAGAGGAGACGGAAACTCACTTGGATCTGCGCCAGGACCTTGACCGGCTTGCCGTCCTTCTTGCCGGGCGAGAATTTCCACTGCTTGACGGCTTCGACCGCCTTTTCGTCCAAGCCTAGTCCCAGGCTGCGCAGCACGCGGATGTTATGGGCCACGCCGTCTTCCCAGACTTCAACTGACAACATCACAGTGCCTTGGTACTTGGCCTTGCGCGCCTCCTCAGAGTATTCCGGCTCAACCTTGAACAGCAGTCTCGGTTGCGACACGCCGCCACCAATGCGGAAGACGCCGCCGCCGATTCCGCCTCCGGAACCCGGACCGACACCCGAGCCGCGCCCTGAACCCACGCCGGTTCCCCGTCCTGAACCGATGCCGCCACCAGTTCCCGGACCGGCCGACGGGGGGCCGTCTGCTCCGAACGGATCACCGAAGACCGAGAGATCCATACCGGGCACGGTGATGTCGGGCGGTACTCGCACGGTCGGCTCGACGGACAGGATCGGATTCTCGTTCCGGATGATTGGGCTCGGCGGTGCCAACTGGGGATCCAACGAGAATCTCGGCAGCTTGCCACGGCTGGCTGGCATCGGGGAATTCGTCCCGCCCCCGCCCCCGCCCCCGCTCTCGTCGGCCTTTTGCGGAGCGCGGAGTTGCGCCAGGTACGGCGAAATGTCGACCGGGATGATCAGAGTGACGGAGCCCTTGTTCGCTTCAACGTAGTCGTCTCCCTGGAAACCAAATACCCCGATCACGAACAGCACATGCGCGAGCGCCGTGATCCACATGCCCTCGCGCCGGCGGCTGAACCCTCCCCAGATCTCCTTGACTTGGACTGGCTTCGAAGTCAGCTTCAGCGGCGGAGCATTCTTGAGTTCACGATCGAGCCGGTACGCTTCGTGAAGGCCGGACCACCACGGCAATGCCAGTGTCTTGATATTCAAGGGAGGCAGGTCGAGTTCCCCCGGTTGTGCTGCGGGGAAGGACGGGGGCGGGGGAAGTTTTCTTTCCGCAGAGACCGCGACCAATGTTTCCGGGATTCCGAGCCACCATGGCCGGCTCAGCGAATACACGTTGGCGTCGCCCAATTCGGGCACACCGGGAACTGCCGGGGGGAATTCTGGGAGCGGTCCGAATTTCGGGGGGTTAAGGCCATCGGCGACCTCCCGCATGAAGTGCCGCCACCAGGGTTCATGGATCGATTCGATGACAAGCGGTCCCCTTCCCGGGATTCCGAGCCCTTGGTCGGTTGTTGCTTGAGACGAATCTTCCCGCATGGTCAGCTCTCAATGATGGACGCAGCTAGCCCAGCTGCCGTTACATTACGTGGCATTGGCTCGGATCAAAGAGGTGCTTGGAAATATGCCAAGTAACCACATTATTCCATTTTCCATCATGCGCATCCGAGATTCCACTTCGCGCGATGCAGCGCGCCATTGTATCGGGGCACACGGCGGCAGTTTGCTCGACACCGGGCTGCTATTCCCCCACAAAGGCCACGCAGTCGATTTCGACCTTTAGTCCCGTAGCGGGTAGAGTGGCTTCGACTGTTGTCCGGGCGGGTTTGGATTCGCCGAAATACTCTGCATACACCGCGTTCATCGCCGCGAAATCACGAATGTCCGCGAGGAATACCGAGCACTTGACAACGTCGGCGAAGCTGGCGCCAGACGCCGCGAGGACGGCCTTGATGTTCTCGAGAGTACGGCGCGTTTCCTCGGCGACGGATCCGTTGATGGGCTTGCTCGTCGCTGGATCCAGCGCCGCCTGTCCGGACACGTAGACGAATCCGCCCGCTTTGACGGCGTGGGAATACGGCCCTTGCGGATTCGGCGCGTTCAATGCCGTGATCCGTTCAATCGGTTCTCTGTCTCGGTTGCTCATCGGTGATCTCTCTCGTTCTTAGTGCTGCGCGCGCAGTTTCTCCACGTCTGGCTTAGTGGAGCTTGCCGCGGCCCTTGACTGGCCACGACCGTTCGACCCGTTCTCCGCGGATTCCGTGGGCGGTTGAGTGCATGTTGACGGTCACGCAGACATGGTTCGGCACGATCCGCAAGCGCTCTCCGATCTGGGGAGGGCGTGCCTGGTGGTCCCCTAGATCGAGCACACCGTGTTCCTCGCTCATTTTCTCAAAGCGCACGGCAGACATTCCAACGATGGATCCAAAGCCGGGTTCCTGCGGGCGCACTGGATCCGATGTGAACGTCTTCGATCCACCGTCGATCACCGCCGAGCCGGGCGAGGGCCTCGATACGACCGTCGTCATGATTGTCGCGGCGCAGTCGTTCCAGCTGCATGCGCCCATCGCGACTTGCGAGCGGTCATTGAAGACGTAAGTGCCCGGCCTGATTTCAGTCGTGCCAGGCACTCGATGCGAATGGTACAGGGTCGGAGTCGAGCCGCCGCTGACGACGGAAGTGGAGAGCCCATCCTGTCGGAACCCATCAAGCGCTTCCGCTAGCCCGGCTGCAACAGCCTCCAGTTCCTCCTCCCCATTCGGCGCGGCCAAGTTCACGTGGCCCGGGTAGAACATCAGCCCTTCGAGCTTGAGGCCCGGCATCCTGTCGACCGCTCGGGTGAAGTCTCTGAACCGCTGCCCCGGGGGGAATCCGCAACGGCGCATGCCGAGATCGACTTCGGCCAGGATCCCGATCGTCAAGCCCGTGCGGACCGCGTGTCGAGACAGTCCCGATGCGGGCTCTTCGCTATCCAGCGCCACCGCGATTGGGGCTGTCTTGGCAATTTCCGTCAGCCGCGACCACTTGGCGTCTCCCCAGACCGGGTAGGCCAAGAGCAAGTCTCCCAATCCGTCAGCGGCCATGACCTCGGCCTCGCTGACCTTCGCCACGGTCAGGCCCGCGGCACCGTGCTCGACTTGCCTACGTCCGAGGTAGGGTGACTTGTGCGTCTTGGTGTGCGGCCGCAGGCGTAAACCGTGCCCTTCGGCGTATCTGGCGGCTCGCTCGAGATTCGCCTCCATCCGGTCGAGATCGATCAGTAGAGCCGGAGTATCGAGTTCCCAGATTGTCATCGGCCCGGGCCCGAACGGCCATGTCGCAACCTCGCGGAATCGCGCGCCGAGGCGTAGCCGCAGTCTATCATGGGGCGCTGATGGTCATTGAAGCCATGCCGGTGTCGATGGTCCGGGTACTGGCATGTCTGTTCCTGATTGCCCGGTTCGCAGCCGGGGAGAGCGCGAGGGAATTCAGCGAATGGACGGAGTCAGGATTCGCGGACGCCGGGCAACGGATTCTCGACTCCACGGAAATCTACCCGAGGGGACGGCCCAGCCTTGAGTATCGCCTCGATGCGACGGTGCTCTATGCCCGAGGCACTTCGTGGACGCAGGCTAGGGCAATCCGCCAGATTCGTCGCACGGCGGCGATTCTCGAGCCATGCGGAATCACGCTCGGCAGCGTGCGATTGGTGCGGTTGCGCTTGGATCCGGGCCAGCGCAGGATCGACGCCGCCCTCGCGGATCCGGACTCAGGCGTGCCCCCCGGTGTGGACTCGCTCTCGGCCGCCCTTCCGTTGGGCGCCCGCTATCCGGCGGCTTTCCTGATCGGGCGCGTGGATGGGAGCGAATCGCTGGCCGTGTCATACCGGGCCGAGGACGAGCATGGTCCCCAGGCCAAGTACTTCAACACGGCTTGGATCGGCTACCAAGCCCACTGGCTCCCCCGGCCTGATGACCGGTATTCACCCTTGGCCCATGAGGTCGCGCACCTCCTTTGTCGTTGTGGCCATACTCGCAGCGCCAAGCGCCACTTGCTGCACGAGGCCCGTAACTTTCTGTCGTCCGAAGTGCTTCCCGAGCACTGCAAGCGCTTCAAGACAAGTCCGTTGCTTTCGGCAAGTCCTTGAATACAAAAGCGTTATATGAGCGTTTCGCCAAGTAAGCAATCTGGATTCGGCCCATAAAAATTATCTTCTTGCCCCTTTCGGTGGGGTTACCTAAGGTGGGGTTTCGGGTAGAACGAGCATCGGCTCTCGTGGCCCGGAGAAAAACCCGAGCCCGCAGCTCGCAGTTCAGATCACTTGGTTGCGGCTTGGCATCAGGAGGACACCTTGAAACACCACATGTTGAAACTGCTGGTTGTCGCGCTGTGCGCGACGCCACTCTTCGCGGCGCCCGCGGCCGGGGAGCCGGAATCGAGTGCTGCGGCCGTCGAGGCAGAGATTCGCGAGGAACTGACGTCGTTGCGGGCACGGCTGCTCAAGCTCGAAGCGATGCTGGATTCGCTTCAGGAGCAAGAGGCGGCCCCTGCCGTCGCCGCAGCTGTTGAACCGGCCGCAGCTTCTCTGGGCACTGCGACCGCTGAGGCGACTGCTCCGGCATCGGCCGAGCCGCTTGTCGCGGACATCGGAAATCGCAAGGCCACTTGGACGCCTCCGAAGGCTGTCAGCGACGCCGAGCCCAGCCAGGAGACGCCCGTTGGCATCGCCAGCAGTGGTGGCCAGACAATCTCGTTCACCGGACTGCTCGATACCTATCTGAGCTACAACACGAACAATCCCGGGAACGGCTACAACGACCTGTACTACACGAACCCGAACTCGCGCGGGTTCGGCCTGAACCAGGCCAAGCTCGAAATCGATGCGAGCGGCGACGGGCCAATCGGCTTCCGCACCGACATCTGGTTCGGTTCCGGTGCCCGCTTGTTCGTCCTGGAGCCGAACGCGGACCAGATCGGTGAGAGGCTCTACCTTCAGCAAGCGTACGGCTACTACCAGTTCGACAACGGCGCGGAGCTTGACGTCGGACTGTTCGGTACGATCGCAGGGCTGGAGGTGGCTGAGTCGCACTTGAACTGGAACTATAGCCGGGGAATCCTGTGGGCTTGGAACGAGCCTTTCGGGCACCTGGGCGCGAAATACAGCGTTCCGGTAAGCGACACTTTCACTGCGACCTTCATGCTGGTCAACGGCTTCGACAACACCTGGGACCAGAACAGCGGAAAATCGTATGGATTGCAGGGGTCGTTCGCTCCCAGCGACAGCTTCAACACTACCTTGACCTGGATCAACGGCCCAGAGAACTGGAACACGAACGAGGGCTGGCTCAAGAACGTGAGCTGGAACTTCTACGGAATGCTCCACGAGCGCTTTGAGATCATGGGCAATCTGGACTACATCCAGAATTCAGACGAGACCGGAAGCTACACTTCCTGGGGCATGGGAGGGTATGCCCGGGCACACCTTTCTGACCAGGTGCGGCTTGCCTATCGCATGGAGTTCCTGGATGACAGCCAGGCTAGGTCCACCGGTGTGGAACAGACACTGAAGGAGAGCACATTCACCTTCGAAGTCCAGCCTGTGAAGGATGACCCGCGCTTCCTGACACGCATCGAGTACCGTCGCGACTGGTCTGACGTTCCGTACTTCCTATGTTCGGATTGCCGTGACGGCGTCGCGTTGAACCAAAACACGATCACGCTAGGCTTCATGTGGGTGTTTGGGCCCAAAGAATAGTTCCCTCCTCCTAGAAGAGCGGCCGCCCACCCACCAAGCGGCGGCCGCCAACCGGCCGCGCCCTGGCTCTCGAGAAGCCCGGGCGCGGTTTCCTGTACAATGACGGTGCTCGCAGGGGTCGGAGTTGGAACGCAGGAACTGGATCAAGACGGCGCTTGCAGGCACGGGCGCTGTCGCAGCGGGCCAGTTCGTTGGCCAGATTACCCCTGTGTCGGCAGCAGCCCAGGCGGTCTCTGCCGAGGATTGGGAGCCGCTGCTCTTCGACTCGCACCAGAATGAGACGGTCATCGCATTGGGCGAATTGATCATTCCGGAAACTGACACCCCTGGAGCGAAGGCTGCCAACGTCAACCGGTACATCGACTTGATGCTGCATGACGTGGACCCGGACAAGGGCCACGAGTTCATCAAGGGGCTGGGATGGCTGGACGGTCACTCGATCGGGCTGCACGGCTCGCCCTTTGTGACCCTCGCCGAGGAGCACCAAGTCGCAATCTTGCGGGCCCTGGATGGTTCAAATGACGCCGGGCTTGCGGAAGGGGCGGCCTTCTTTGCCCGCGTGAAACGGCTCACGGTCGAGGGCTATTACACTTCGCGAATCGGCATTGCCGAACTGAACAAGAACGGCGTGCCCACGACATTCGCTTGTGAGCACTCAAGTCACGCTTGAGTCGCCTTCTCGCTTTGGGCGGGACTGTCCCTTTCGGCTGTTCTATTGCTGATTCCGTAGGCGCGATGCACGTCTTCCAAGCTCAGGGTACCGATCATGCTGCTCGGGTTGACGCGGCTTGCGACCGGAAGCAAGGGATAGATCGCGAGCTTGCGGAGAGCTTGGTCTAGCGGCACGTCCGGATGAGTCCGAACCGCGGGCCTCGGCCTGAGCGCTTGATGAATGGGCTTGTCGCCATTCCCATCTTCGACAGCTCGCTCCAAGTCTCGTCTCTCGACCCAGCCCCACCGACCGTGCCGGACAGCGACCAGCAGTGCTTGTCCCCCGTTCTGTTCGACTGTTGCAAGTGCCTCGCGAACCATCATCTCTTTCGGAACGACAAGGCCGCGACCCCGTCGCATGGCGTCCTCGACATGCATGACGGGTGTTTCCCGCTGCTCCTCCGCCGAGGGTAGGTCCAGGCCATCCTGGTACCCGGCCAGTTGGAACACGGATTCGTGTTGGAGGCGCCTCGACACCAGGGTCGCGATCGTGTTCGCGACCATCACGGGCAGGATGATTTGATAGCTGGCACTTAGCTCGAAGACCATGAACACCGATGTCATGGGCGCGCGAAAGACTCCGGCGAAGAACGTCCCGATGCCTACCAGGGCGAAAGGCCCAATGGATCCCGATAGCGGCCAGATCTCGTTCGCCAAGCCTCCGATGCCCCCACCGACCATGGCTCCGATGAACAGTGTTGGCGCGAACAGGCCACCGGGCGTCCCGCAGCTGAAACACAGGGCCGTCGTTAGCAGTTTGAGCACGCCAAACATGAGCAGGGGTTCCCAACCGAATCGATCGTGCAGGGCGCCGTCAACGACTTCGTAACCCGCACCTAGTGTTTCCGGCGCGTACAGCCCCACGATGCCGACGGCCAAGCCAGCCGCGGCCGGCAACCAAATCCTGCGACGCTCAGTGAAGCTCAGGAAGAACCCCCGCAGCGTGATCGCGTGCCGTGTAAAGAGAGCCGACAGGGCGCCGCCTGCAATGCCGATCGCCGCGTAGACAATGAGTTCGGAATAGTCTCCGAACTCGAACCCGGGCACACGGTACAGAGGATCGTCGCCGAGGAACCACCGGTTGACAATCACGGCGGACACAGACGCCAGAACGATGGACCCGAGGACCCCTGCGTTCCATGCCGAGACGACCTCTTCCATGACGAACAGGACCGCCGTGATTGGCGTGTTGAAAGCGGCTCCGATCCCGGCTGCGGCCCCAATCGGGGCGATCAGGCGCATATGATCGCGGGTCAGATGGAAAATCCGGCCCAGCAAGGACGCGATTCCGGCACCCATTTGCAGAGCAGGGTCCTCAGGACCCATGGGATTGCCAGTGCCGATTGACAAGGTGCAGGTCGAGAACTTCCCGAGAACGCTGCTGAAAGGCACGTAGCCGTCAGATGCATACACTGCAGTCTTGGTGTAGTTCACTCCCGTGCCTCGCGCAGTGGGAACGATGTACTTGATGACCATGTATGCGACGAAACCGCCGACGGCGGGCCACAACATGAGGATCCACTTCGAAGGGGGGTGGAGCGAGGCGATCGTGATCCAATTCAGGAACTCGATCGAAACATGGAAGCATACGACGACAAGACCGGAGAAGATGCCGATCACGATCGAGAGCAGGACGAACCGCTGGGGCTCGTCGAGCACCGGGCTCGTCCGACTCATGGCCAGTAGCTTGGCCAGGATTTCGCGCAACGGCTTCATCGAGCCAACTTCGCCAGCACCAGACCGAGAGGTTCGTCAGTCCCGCCGCTTCCTTCACATAGCGACGTGGATCTGTCCCAAAGCTCTTCCGCCAACAGGATGTTGGTTTCCACCTTCTCGTCGCTCGGACTGTCCCGCGTCTGGCGCAACACGCCTTCGGCAGCGTCGAGTGCGCTGCGAAGGTCTGACGGAAGCGGCGGCAGCGGCCCGACAAAACCGTCTCCCAACGGATTCTGGCAATCCATCACGAAGCTGCGCGTGCGGTCGACAAGCACGCGGCTCCGGCGGTAGCGCTCTGCCACGGAAATGCCACGTCTGGTAGGGTCGAGTTCGATCACACGGTTGCACAAGGCAATCCGTTCACTTGTTGCCGGATCAGTCCCCAAGGCCTGGGCTCTGTTGTAGTGTGTTCGGGCCGTGAGGTAGTTCCCGAGACGGAACTCGGCTTCCGCTCGTCCGAGTAGGGCGACTCGATCACGAGGGTCTGAATTCAAGAGCATCGAATAGTTCTCCGAAGCCTTTTCCGGGGCTTGGATGTCGAGCAGTTTGGCTGCGTAGCGATGCCTGAACTCGCGGTTGTTGGGATCGATTTCCGTCAACTCCTGGAGGGCCACTGCGAGTTCCCGGTCGCGCCCGGACTCCTCGAGCAGATCAATCAATTCGAGCCGGACTCTGACCCTGATTCCGTCTCCAGTTGCTTCGGTCGCGTCGTCCCAGTGACCGTACACAGCGGTTCTGTAGTAGGCGACAGATTCGTCGATGCGTCCGCCCCTGTGGGCCAGCTGGGCCAACCTGTAGTTCACGATGCCTGATGTCGGATCGAATCCACGGAGTTGGACAAGACGGTGCTCTGTCTCCGGAAACTCCTTGGCGGCAAACAGCGCGTTTGCCAGTCCCAGTTGGTAGGAAGTCTCTGTCCGGGAGTACAGCAGGGCGTCTCGATAATGCTCAATCGCCTCGTCGAAGTTTCCTTCCGTCATCAGCGAATTGGCCGACTCGAAGTGCTCCTTCCCGCGATCGCGCCGTTCCTGCTCAAAAGCTCCGGCGAGCAGCGTTGTGAGTGCGAAGCAGCCGATCATCACGGCAAACACGATGACCAGAATCCTGGGCGATGCGCCCTCAGCGATCACGGAGCGGCTCTTGCAGTACGGACACTCTTCACCCGGTCGGACGATTTCGTTCTGGCAGATCTGGCAGGTGAATCGCTGTTGCATGCCGGGATCGCCTCAGGCTATTTCTCAGCATAGGAAACCAGAGCAGCGTGTTCCGATGTGTGCTCGCAGGGATGAAGTCGCTCACGATAGTCGTTGAATCGGAATCGGTTGGGGCAGCGCGGCCTGCGCGATGCTGACCAAGTGCTCGTGGTGGGTCAGGAAAATCACTTGGCACTTGCGCGCCAGGTGGCCGAGCGCTCGGAACCCGGCCTTTGCGCGCTGGTCGTCGAAATTGACAAACAGATCGTCAGCGATGAACGGCAGTCCTGGCGCGTTCTCAAGGTACTGTTCCAGGGCTGCAATCCGGACCGCCAGGTACAGTTGATCCACGGTGCCTTCGCTCATTCCGCCCACCTCCACCCGCGCACCTTCCGGCCGCCGTCCGACGAGTCTGCGCCGGTCCTGGTCGTCAAAGTCGACCTCCAAGTTCTCGAATGAGCCCGATGTCAACTCCGAGAACAGGTTCCCGGCCGCCCGCAGCAGGGGCCCTTGCTTCTCGTTGCGATTGCGATCGATTGCCCATCGCACGATCAGCGCGGCAGTGCGGGTCCGGACGTACTGCTCGGCGATCCCCCGCATGTCAGCGAGCGCGCTCTGTCTCACTGTTTCCGCGACAGCTGCGGCGTCGCTGCCTCCGACCGCCTCAAATGCATTGCGCGCCTCGTTCAGCGCGTCCCGGGCCTCCATCAGTTTGATCTGGATCTGCTGGCCTTCTTGGGCCAGCGCCTCCTCGCGAAGAGCGGCTTGGTCCAGATCGACTCCGTCACACTCGGCGATCAAGTCCTCGATCGAGAATCCGTCGCCTTCCTTGCGCAAGGCCGCGAGGGTCTTGTTCCGCTTGAATTCGAGCTCCTGGAGTCGTTCGATTTTCTCGATCTCCTGACGCAATCCGTCGATGTCGGCCGCTCCAGCCGCGGCCTGAAGTCTTAGAACCGCCTCGGCTGCCAACCGCCTGTCGTTTTCCAGCCGGTCGATTCTCTCTTGCAGGGCGGCGATGTCGCTGTCCTTGGCCTCGGCATCCTTGCGCGCTTGCCGTGCGTGTGCCAAACGTCGGTGCAATTCCAGCACAGCCGCATCCGGGTCGCTCTCGCCTAGGTCCGGGGCGATCGACTCTATCGCAGTCTGGACCGCGCCCTCGAACCCTTCCAGGTCCCGCCTGATCTTCCCGACGCGGCCGATCCGAAGATCGGCCGCCTTGTCCGCCACGGACCGTGTCTCGTCGATCAGGTCCAGCTGCTGCCCGATCGCATCGGGGCCGAGAGATGGGTCGAGTCCCAGGTCGCCGACGGCTGCGGACCACCGGAGCTGCCATTGCTGTGTCTGCGCATTCTCTCGGCTCAGATCCGCGCGCTTGTCCTCGGCTTCAATCTCGACCTTGCGGACCTGGAGTTCCAGGCTGCGCTTCGAGGCTTCGGCCTGCTCGTGTCGGCGGATCACTTCACTCGCGAATTCGAGCAGCGTCCGCAAGCCTTGATCGGCCGAGGGGCATTGGTTGGCACTGACCGCGCGCAGTTGCGAAATGATTCGATCGATCGCCTTGGCCCTCTGCTCTTCGAGCGCCGCGGCGCGGCGCTTTGCCTCCGCGTGCTTGGCAGCGCAATCGACCAGGTTTTCGCGGGTGGCCAGCCAAGGCAGCATTTCGTCTGGACTGAGCGGTTCGATCTCTGAGCGTGCCCAGAGTTCATGCCAGTGCGCATCGAAGGAGTCGGATTCTTCCGTAAGCTCTTCCAGTTCCGTCCGAAGTTGCTCAAGCTGCCTTTCGCACTCGGTCGCCGACCGAATCGCCTCAGCGAGGCGAGCCGTCGCCTCGGCCGTCTGGAATCGGCGGTCGACGGTTTCGTCAACAGCCCTCACTGCCGCTTCGTACGCTGCAGCCGTGTCCGGGTGGGCGTCCGAGAATTCCCGGAGGGCTGAATCCGAGACTGGTTCACCGTCCAGGTACTTGCGCCGGATCAAAGACCAGCCCTTGTCTCGTTCGGAGCGCAAGCGCTCGACCATCGTCTCGGAAACGGGTTGCTCGGTCGTTAGAATTCGCTGTTGCAGATCTCTCTTCCCCGCGAGCTCTCCTTCCGAGGAACGAATTTGCTCTCGGCAGCCGGCGAGTCGTTGATCCAAGGTGCGCCGGGCGTCGCGCCTGTCCTGCACGACTGCTACATCCGGCACACCCATCGAGATCGCGGACTCGATGGAATTGGCGAGCGGCCTCATGGAACGGTAGAGCCGAGTCGACTCTGCTGCGAACCTTGCGACGTCGAGTTCGGCGGCCGTGATTTGTGAGTCGATGTCCCCGGCATCTCGGTTCGTTGCCTTGACGAGCGCCGCGAGGTTTCTCGCGTCTGAGGGCATGCCAGCCGCATCCAGCTGCCGCTCCGCCTCCCTTAGCCGTCCTTCAGCTTCCAAAACGGCCCTGCCAGTTGACTCGGCCCGCTCACGCGCAACGAGGCCTTCGTTCAAGAGGGAACGGGTCTGGGTGACCGCGGTCCGACGCGGAATCCGTTCGATGATCTCCCCGACATCGTTAGCCTGCCAGCCGAATTCGGTGGCCAGGTCCCGGATCCGCGCTTCGGCGGCGGCGAGCTCCGCCTCGCGTTTCGGCAAGTCGGCCCGTTCCTCTTGCATTTGGATGCGCCGATCATTGAGCCGCTCCACGTCCTTTTCCCTGAGCAGCAGGGAGTCATCCCAAGCTAGGCGTCTCCGGGCTTGTTTAGCTCGCTCCAGCATCTTCCCCTGCTCACGCAGGCTGACAGTCGCCAGCATCTCGGCCTGCTCGGCGTTCTCAAGTGTCTTGCGCGCGTCGTCCGGAATCTGTCGGACGCTGCCGAGTTCCGAGATTGCCACCTCCAGAGACGCTTTGTCGCGAACGTAACGGGCGACTCGCCGGATTCGGCTGAGCTTTCGCGACTCCGAGGAGTTGCTGCGCATCGAGCTTAATAGTTCGTCGTACTCGTCTTGGCGTGCCTGGAGATCTCGCTGGAGCTCAAACCACTTGGACGCGGTCACGGTGTGCTCGCGGAGCGCGGTTTCGGCTCGCTTCAGTCGATCTGCGGCCTTGTAGAATTCCCGCTTCGCGGACCGACGATAGGACCACAACGCGTTGGCTTCTTCGTCCAGAGCCCTCAATCTCCCTTGAAGGTCTTGGATCGCCGAGCCTGCGGAGAACAGCATCGATCCGACCTCGTCGCGATCCTCCAGAATCGCTTGACCGCCCCTGCGCAGGCGCTCGTGGTCCAGGCTGAACATCCGTTCAAAGAACTCCCGGCTGGTACTGCCGCGATACGGTTCCAGGGCGTGCTCGCCGGCCGCGATGACGGCATCGTCCGGTCCGAGCAGTGTGTTCTTGAAGCCCTTGCGCCGGCGGACTTCCATTCGCTGCTGGTCTGCTTCCAGAACTGCCCCGAGCTTCATGCTGGCGTACTTGTGCTGAAAGTCCTGGGTGGACCGTTGCGGAATGCCGAAAAGAAGGTCGCCTAGAGCCTCCATCATTGTGGACTTGCCCGCTTCGTTCGGTCCCACCACCAAATGGATATCGGGCTGGCCCTCCGGCATCTCCAGGCTGGCATCAGTGAAACGGCCGTAACGGATCAGGTCGAGGCGCTTGATTCGCATTGCTCAGTCTCTGTCTCCCGCCAGCCGCGCCCTCGCGAACGGACCCGCCAATTCGATGACGCGAGCGTAGTCCCGCTCAGCGGCCGCGCCTAGCAGCGGATCTTCTGCTTGGTCGCGAACCTCCGGCGGCAGCGCCGAGACGAGCGCTCCGATATCCCGTTTCACCTGGTCCTGCAGCGAGTGGTCTTCGAGAGCGTCCGCTAGGTCGCCAAGCGCGTCCTCGAGGACAGGGTCGGCTCCAGTACCCAGGTCAGGGGCGGTTGCGGTCACGACACGCTCGACCCATGCCTGCTCCTCGCCCAGGCCCTGGGCGGCAGCCCGGGACTCCGCCAGAAGCCACTCTTGGTGCCCCAGAATCTCGTCGTGGATCCTGGTGCGTCCTGTGATTTGAATTCGGCAAGCGAGCAGGCGCCCGTCCGATCTCTCCGCGACGGCGCCTTCCACGGCATCTCGGATGCGTTCGGAAATGTCCTGCCTGGTCTCGCAACCTCTCGCCGACACTTCGACCATCGTCCATCGCACGACATCGATGTGGAACGGAACCAGCTCCGTGATCTCGCCGTCCTCGACCGTTACGAGAACAGCCCCTTTCGGCCCGGTCTCCTTGATGTGGCGGCCTTGGATGTTGCCCGAATACACGACATACGGGCGCTCGTGACGCACGCTTGCGTGGTGAACGTGGCCAAGGGCCCAATAGTCGTACCCTTTGCTTGTCAGTTCGGAAAGCGTGCAGGGCGCGTAGTTCTGGTGGCCTTCCTCGCCGCCAAGGCCAGTGTGCAGAATGCCGATGTTCAGCGCGTCCGGAACTGGTTCGGGATATCGGCGGGCCAGGTTCTCGCTGACATCCCGCTGCGCGAAGCTCTGTCCGTGCAAGGCAACGCCTATCTCCTTGATTTGAACTGTTTCCGGTTGTTTGTGAGAGAACATCGTCACGTTCTCGGGCAAACTGAGCCTGCGGGTGATCACGCTCTGCGCGTCGTGGTTGCCCTGGACCAGGAACACGGGGATGCCCGCCTTGCGCAGCAGGCCCATCTGTCCGACGAAGAACAGCCCCGTCTGGTAATCTCGCCAGTTCCCGTCGTAGAGGTCTCCCGCGATGACCAGGAATGCAGCCTCCTCTTCGATCGTCCGGCTGACAAGCGCCTCGAGTGCGGAACGGGTAGCTGATTGGATTGCCTCGACGGCGCTCCCCTCCAAGCCGGCTAGGCCCTTCAGAGGGCTGTCTAGATGGATGTCGGCTGCATGGACGAAACGAAACGATCTCATGGATTCACTGCTGCCCGTTGAGGCCAGGGATCGGATGCCCACCCGGCATGCGCTCGGCTAGGGAACGGCCGTGGCTCCAGCCCGCATGCGAACAGTTACTGGACAGTCCTGAGTCTGGCACGGGCTCCGTTGGATTGCAAGCGCGCTTGGCATCAGAGCGTTCATCGCGGATTTGAGATCGTTGTGTGCTCGCGGAGATTGGTCGGTGTGACGGTACCGGTGTTCATTGACCCGAGCACGGGGGAAGATATCGATGGCACGCTGGAAGCAGCCGAGCGGTGGCGGCCGACCGCAGAGCGCGAAAAGCAGGCATTCCAGCAGCGAGTCAGTGCAGCAGAGCAGCGAGCGAATGTGGCGGGCGAGAGAGCGCGGGCACTGGAGGAGCGACTCCGGGTTCTGACGGCCCATGCCCCCCGTTGGAACGTGACCCTTAGAGTCGAGGCGCCGTCCCGCAAGATCGTCATTCTATCGTGAGGATGAGGGTCGGTGCCTCAACATGCCTCGGCTCGTACACCTAGCCTTCCATCCAGACCCGCAATCCACAAGTCTCGGGATCATGGCGTTGATGATCGACGTCGGTTTCCGAGCATTCCATGTCTTCCCTTGTTGGTCTGAGCGTGCCTCGTTAGACCTCCTCCCGGTACGACACCGTGTTGACAGCAGGCTCTTCGCAATCCCGGGCCCGTGTTTGACTGCGTCGTTGGTGTCTCAGTACCCCTCCGCGAAGCGGGCCTTGGGGAGTTTGAACAGTGAAAGCAAATCCTCGGCACCGCAGTGTGCGACTTCATTCAGGCTGAGACCGACGCGCTGCTGCGCCGCCGCGAGGAGGCATTGCCTCACCCGGAGGACATCGAGACCGCCGCGCGATGGAGACAGCGACCCGACGATGAGAACACTGCAGGATTCTCGCTACCGTTGGAGCGAGGGACCGGGACTTCTTGCAATCTCTCACCTGAGCTTGCCGGTGGCCGCGAATGCTGCGGGTGCGCTCTGTTTGGGACATAATGCGAGGTGTTGTCCAGAATCCCGACGACGCGTACTTCAGCTCATTCGCGGTGGAGCACGGTCGTTCTCCCTGATGCCCGGGTCTGCGGGCTCACCAAAGGACCTGCCTAGGTCCGCGCTCTCGGAAACCCTAGTACGTATGGAAACTGCCATCGAGATGACGGGTGTCACCAAGACATTCGGCAAGACGACCGCTGTGAACGACCTGGACCTCAAGGTGCCGAGGGGTGGGCTATACGGATTCATCGGGCCCAACGGCGCCGGCAAGACTACCTCGATCCGAATGATTCTGTCGATCCTGTTTCCGGATTCGGGAGCCATATCGGTGCTGGGCCGTTCGTCGGCCCTAGACGCCAAGGACCGGATCGGCTACTTGCCGGAAGAGCGGGGCGTTTACAAGAAGATGAGGGTTCGGGCGTTCCTGCGATACATCGCGCGCCTCAAGGGCCACGACGGTTCAGATCTGGACCATCGCATCTCCGAGTGGCTGGACCGGGTTGGCCTTTCTGGAATCGGTTCCAAGCGACTGGAGGAACTCTCAAGAGGGATGTCGCAGAAGATTCAGTTCGTGTCGGCTGTCATTCACGAGCCGGATCTGCTGATTCTGGACGAACCCTTCAGCGGCCTCGATCCGATCAGCGTACGGACGCTTCGCGAACTGATCCTGGACGAGCACAATCGTGGAGCCACCGTCGTGTTCTCCACCCACGTCATGCCTCAAGCGGAGGAAATCTGCGAGCAAATCGTGATGATGCACAGGGGCAGGAAGGTTCTGGATGAGGCCCTCTCTGCAATCCGCAATCAGTACGACCCGCGAGTAATTCAATTCGAACCGCTGGATCCTGACGTCGACACCGCGACTCTGGTTTCGATACCAGAAGTCGAACGGTTGCAGAGCAGGGATCGAGGTCTGGAGATCACGCTTCGGGAAGGGGCGGATCCGACCGCAGTGATGCACCGTCTCATCGACACGGCGCCTGCTGCGCGGATTCAACTGTCCCGGCCTCGACTCGAGGACCTTTTCATCGAGTTGATTGCAGACAAGACCTCCGCAGGCGAAGAGGATCGGCTCCGCACGGAATTCCGGAACGCCGCAGCGAAAGGCGCGGCAGCATGAACCGCATTCTCCGAATAGCTCTGCGCGACTTCTTGGCCACGGCAGCCACGAAGGGATTCATCATCGGTCTGCTGTCGACTCCGGTCATCGGCGCGGCTCTGGTTGTGCTGGGCCCCCGGCTCTTCCTTGACCAGGACTACCAGATTGAAGGCGAATATGCCGTTGTTGATCCGACAGGTCTCGTGCTGCAGGAAATGAATCACCTGCTCGATCCGGAAATGATCTCGGAGCGACGGCTCGAGGAGTTCCGCCGAGGCATGGACCAAGCGCCCGAAATCGCGCGCGACTTCGCCGAATTGACCCTCCGGGAATCGATGGACGAAGCCCTCGGGCCGGCGCCCGACATTCGGTTGGCCGCCTTACCCGCCGACACGGATATCGAAGCCAAGAAGTCCTGGCTGAATGAGGAATCTGAGGGGATGCGCCACACCGCGCTGATTGTGATTCACCAGAACGCCGTGCAAGCATCCGGCCCCGAGAGCGGGCTTGGGGCCTACGACCTCTACGTCCCTTCAGGTCTCGACGATCGGGACCTGGACTTCATACACGACACCGTTCGGGAAGCGATCCTCAGTGCGCGCATTTCGGCACAGTCCTTGGATCGAGCCGTCATCGACTCCCTTACCCGCGTCCCTCGGCAGCGCTCGACAACCATTAGCCCAGAGGCGGAGCGGCAGACCGTCGGCGGTTTCAGTTTCATCCTACCGGCGGTTTTCATGATGCTGCTGTTCGTCGGGATCATGACTGGCGGGCAGATCATGCTGACCTCAATGATCGAGGAGAAATCGAGCCGCGTCGTTGAGGTTCTCCTGTCAGCCGTGTCACCGATGGAGCTCATGGCCGGAAAGCTGATCGGAAGCGTGGCTCTCAGCTTGGTCGCAATGGGCCTCTACATCGCTCTCGGACTCATCCTGCTGTCGTTCTTTTCGCTATTCAATCTTCTTGACCTCTGGTTGATTCTCTATCTCTTGATCTTCTTCCTGATTGGATTCTTCGTGATCGGCTCCCTGATGCTGGCCGTCGGAGCCTCCGTTAATACCGTCAGCGAGGCCGGCCAACTCCAGACCCCGGTGATGATGATCCTCATGGTTCCCTTGCTCATCTGGCCTGCGGTGTCTCGCAATCCGAACTCGATGCTTGCGGTTGTCGTAAGCCATCTTCCGCCCATCAACTCGTTTGGGATGCTTGTCCGAATGGCATCGAGCCAACCGCCGCCGTGGTGGGAGGTCTGGCTGTCGATCGGGATTGGCGTCGCGTCGGTGTTCGGGGCTGTCTGGGTGGCGGCGAAAGTCTTCCGAATCGGGTTGTTGATGTACGGGAAACCGCCGAATCTGAGGACCCTGTTCCGATGGGTTCGTGACGCTTGAGCACACACCATCGGCGCGTCGCTCTGACCGTTCATTTCCAGCGAGCTGGCACGTTGGAGCGTCCTGATCGGCGGCCTCTGGAGGAGTGCAGCCGGAACGTGCGCTCGTTTCCGAATCCCAAGGTTCGAGACGGGCCAGTTCGACGAGTGCCAAACACGATGGCATGCAAGAACACTGCAAGTCGGCCTACGGAACGGCTCCAAGACGCGCTTGGACGCACTGGATCGCCGACGGGCCATTCCATCCTCTCCGCATGCTCAGTGGTCGATTTGGGGCTTTATGGGCCTAGCTGTCAACTCAGACCGCTCCATCTCAGTGCGCTGACATGTACGCGCAGGAGGGCAGGCCCGCGGACTCCTGCGGTTCCTTCTCCAGAGGTCGAATGGCAGGAACCGAAACGCATTCCCAGGGGCACGGAGGAATCTCAGAACATGCGCTCGGCTGGCCTGAGCGTGCCAAAGGACCCCACGTTTGCGATCGCCAGGCTGATCCGGATCTGGTTGTCGCTACGGGCATTGCCAATCGAGAGCCTGCGGAGTTCGACGCTGAACCCACAGCAGTCCGTGTTGTACGTGATTTGCGAGATCGAGTACAGAAAAATCGATTGCCGGTAGTCGTACACGTTGTGCAGGGAGATGTTCCAGCCGCGTCGGTTGTAGTCACCGTAGCGAGCGCCTACCAAGAGTTGGTTGCCCGGCGGAGTGATCCGGCTCGGCACCTTAACCGCCCGATGGCCCGCAGTGAGCGCAATCCTGGGACTGACCTGTACCGCCGCGTCCGCCGTCGTGTTCGCCAGCTTGCCTCGGAGCGGGTCGTAGTCGTTTCGCCAGCGCAGATTCCAGCGAGGGCCGGGCGACAACTTCAGAGAGGTCGCGATCGGGGAATAGTTGCGGGCTTCCGAGAGAAACGCGAACGGTGAGAAGTCGAGCGTGGACTCCAGAACGTTGCGGTCTCCGGGCACGATGGCACCGCCAAATTCGGGTTCAAAGTAACGGCGTTGCCAGACCTCGAGACTGGCGATCTCCCGGACGCGTCCCGTGGAGTCGTTCTTCGCGTAGAGCCGGTTGGTCACCGAGACTTCGGCTTCATTCGTGTTGTGGACCAAGTCGCGCGCGTCGAAGCGGATTGCGCTGTCGAAGTCCTCGACGCCGCGCGTGTACCGGTAGCGCAGGCGTGGCTCGATCACGTGCTTGACTCTGTCACCCAGCCACTTCGGGGCTCGGAAGACCCGCTCGAAAGCCGGAGCAGCCACGTCGACTGCGATTTCGCCGGTTCGCCGGTAAAGGTTCTCGCCCCGCAGGCCGTCGTCCGTGCGGCGCTGCCCGTAGGCAAACGCCCGCGCGCCCAGCGTCGGCGTGACCGTGAACCCCTTGAACGAGAGCCTCGTCGAGACCCTCGGGAAGAACATCCCGCGCTGCACGAACCGCCGGGTTTGGAAACTGCGCTGGGTACGGCTGATCAGGTCCAGCGACGAGTTGAAGCTCAGCCATAGCGGCAGCTTCGAGCTTCCGAACTGTCGCATGCGGCTATTGAACTCGATGCTTGGAAGCTTGCGAATCACGATATTGTCGTCCCGCGTAACGCTCTGAAACTGCACGTTGCGCAGCAGAGCCGCGTTGAAGGAAAACGTGGAGAAGTTCTTCGTCAAGAACCCGATCGAGCGGATCTGGGAGAACACGGCTTCCTCGTACGACTGGGTGAACGCCTGCCGGAACTCAAGCGAACTCAGGTAGTGGAGGTCGGCCACGCCGCGCCAACCATCGCCGAACACTATCTGGCCCTTCATGTCGAACGAATTGCCGCCTTGCTTCAGCCGGGACCCGTCCCCGAGTTCACGCCCCCGGTCCCGCATGTCGAAGAAGATTGCGCTGAAATCCGAATTCTTCGTGGGGCGCCCACGGAGGCTGGCGTTGGTGGCGAATCCGCGAGACGTGTATAGCGTTCCGCCGAACGTCAGGTCATAGCTGCGGTTGATGGCCCAGTAGTAGGACTGCCCGAGAATCCGCCCGAAGCGTGAACTGTTGCCGACGGTTGGCGTCAGCAGCCCGCTCTGACGTGGCATCCGCTTCAGGGACTTTCGGAAATACGGGACATACAGCAGCGGGATTCCGCGCAGACGGAGCACGCCATTCCTCACCACCGCGGAGTTGCCGAGCTCGAGTTCCGCCCGCGATGATCGCAGCGTCCACCAAGGGCTTTGGGGATCGCAGTTCGTTACCCGTCCGTCATGGATCGTGTAGTGATTGCCGGCCTTGTGCACAACGCGCGCCTCGAACTGGAAGGGATTGTCTGTGGTGAGGATTCTCGCGCCGCCCTGGCTCGCGGACGATGCTCTCCCTCGGGCATCGTAGAATGTGCCGAGTTCCGTCAGGGTGTTGTAGGACATCGTGGAAGCCTGCAAGTCCTGCTCGCCGTTTAGGGTGCGGTAGTGGACATTGCCTCGTGCCTCGACGCCTCCGCTGGCTTCGTCGTACTCCAATTCGTCGGCAGTCAGCACGACGCTCTTGTAGCGCAGTTCCACATCTCCGACCGCCCGCCGGAGCGCACCATCCTGGAACTGCGAGTGCGCACGGATTTCCACCGCAGCGCGCGGGGCGGGGAATCGCGCTTGAGAGGGAGCGGGCGAAGTATCGGGAGGCGTTTGCCCGCTCGCGACTGCAAGGCATCCGCCGAGAGCGACTAGCCAGCGGTTCAATGGACGGCTTGCTCGCACTCCGAGTTTGCAACGTAGCACGCGCCGAAACGCCCCTGCAAGAGAAGTGCAAGACCACGCCTCAAGATGGAGTCCCGGTTTGGGGCACTCTGGCACCGCGCAGGAGGCCTGACAGCTTGCCACCGCATCGACTGCGCGAAGTCTCGTACCGTGCCTCGATGCGCTACGGCGCGGTTGCCCGGGCCCGCGCCTACCCGCTGCACAGGCCGCAGCGGCGTGCTGGCTGCCGAGCGTCCTCTGCCGGGTTGTGGTCGCTTGGCCGGATCGAAAATGTCCAGGCGTGATCTGGTACGGTTTCTGAATGCTATTCCGTTGCGTCTTCGCCCTGTGCATGGTCAGCGCGGGCCTGTCCGGCCAAGACAAGCTCAACGTCTTGTTCATTGCGTCCGACGACATGAACAATGACTTGGGAACGTACGGCCATCCGGTCGTTCAGACACCGAACTTCGACCGCCTAGCCCGGCTCGGCATCCGCTTCGACCAAGCCTATTGCAACTACCCCGTCTGCAATCCGAGCCGGGCTTCGTTGATGACCGGGCTGTACCCCGATCAGACCAAGGTGCGCAACAACGGGGTGCACTTTCGCAACAGGATTCCCACTGTAAAGACGCTTCCGCAGATGTTCAGGGAGAACGGCTACTTCGTAGCTCGCGTCGGCAAGATCTACCACTACGGGGTTCCAGGAAACATCGGCGAGGACGGTTTGGACGACCCGGCTTCCTGGGACGCAACCGTCAATCCGCGCGGTCGTGACAAGTGGGAAGAGGACCGGATCTACAGCATCGATCCCGTCACCGGGAGTCTCGGAGGAACCCTGAGCTGGATGGCACAGGACGGCACTGACGACGAGCAAACGGACGGAATTGGCACGACTGCGGCGATCGAGCTGTTGAGACAGTCGCGGGACAGGCCGTTCTTCCTCGCGATGGGCTTTTATCGCCCGCACACTCCCTATGTCGCACCGAAGAAGTATTTCTTCCAATATCCCTTGCGACTGATTCGCCTGCCCGCCGAGCCGTTGGACGACCTCGTGGACATTCCGCCGGCCGCATGGGTGGACCGGCCGTTCCAACTCAACCTTTCCAAGAAAAAGCAGCGGGAAGCAATCCAAGCGTATTATGCTTCGATCACTCTTGTCGATACTCTGCTCGGTCGTCTGCTTGACGAATTGGAACGCTCGGGTCTAATGGACCGGACACTGATCGTGTTCTGGTCGGATCACGGGTATCACATGGGCGAGCACAAGCTTTGGCAAAAGACCACGCTGTTCGAGAACTCGGCTCGCGTTCCGTTCTTGATCGCTTCGCCAAACCATCGCAAGACTGCGGGCTTGAGCACGAAGTCGCTCGCGGAACTCGTGGACGTATACCCCACGTTGGCCGACCTCTGTGGGCTGGACCCGCCGGAGCATCTTGTGGGTCGCAGCCTCGTTCCGATCCTCGAGGACCCAACGCAATCAGTCCGTGATTCGGCCCTGACGACCTTTGACACGCATGACCGCGTCAACGGTCGGCGCCCCTTGCGGCCACGGACGGTGGGGTACACGGTCAGGACGGAACGATGGCGCTACACGGAGTGGGGACCGGATGGCCGGTACGGCGCCGAACTCTACGACCACTGGCATGATCCCAAGGAATTTGTAAATCTCGCTCTCGCGCCTGGCGAGAGCGAAACCGTTGCCCGGCTCAAGGAACTACTAAAGGAACGGATCGCCGAAGCGACCCGCGATCCCAGCTTGTAGCTCTCCGCACCATGGCTTTCGGGAGTTCTGTGGTATACCTTGGCGGGGCTCCGGCGGCCTTCGGGAGCGACGACGCGAATGCAGAGAAAGACTCGACTACCTGATCGGCGCGCCTTCATTGCCGCGATTTCGGCATTTCCGGCGCTCGGAATCGCGCAGGGTGCGGAGGAGGGGTTCGTGCCCCTATTCAACGGAGAGGACTTGACGGGATGGGATGGTGATCCTTTCCTTTGGAAAGTGGAGAACGGGATGATTGTCGGCAGATCGCCCGGTATCGGTTACAACGATTTCCTGACGACTGCCAAGGAGTATAAGGACTTCGTGTTGCGGTTTGAGATCCACTTGTTGAACGACGTCGGCAACAGCGGGGTCCAGGTCCGCAGCCGCCGGGTGCCGGGCTCCATGGAGATGATTGGATACCAAGCCGACGTTGGCCCGTCTTGGTGGGGCAGCCTCTACGACGAGTCTCGGCGACGCGTCACTCTTGCCAAGCCCTCCGAGGCAACTCTGCACCGCGCACTCAATCCCGACGAATGGAACGAGTACGAGGTGCAGGCGGTCGGAAAACGCATCGTCCTGAAGCTGAACGGAACCGTCACGGTGGACTACACCGAGGATGACGACGCTATCGAGCAGACTGGTTTGATCGGGCTCCAAGTGCATTCCGGGCCGCCCTTGGAGGTGCGTTTCCGCAACATTCGCATCCAAGAGCGATAGCTCGGTCTAGACGTGGACCGGGAGGTGGGTCATCTCAAATGGCTCCAGCACCATCGCTTCGGGGTGTTCTCACGGGATGCGTTTCGACCATAGTGGCGCGGTCTGCCAGGGTCTCGGCGCCGGGCCGTCGAGCAATCTGCTGACTTCGGGTCATTTCAGTCCCTGCGGGCGCTGAGCCACTCTTGCATGGTGTCTTGATTCCTGCCCGTGGCGTTGCAATCGGGTTGGGGCGCACCGCGCGGCAAGGCTGCCCAACAGCGGGAGCTTGATTTCCTTTCCGTGCCATGCGCGGTACGCGGCTAGAATTAGCGCAGCAAGGAAGGCGATCGCGAGGGCCACCGGGAGTACGAACCAAAGAACGGCGGAGGGCGACTCGACGCCGACCAGGGAGTATGACAGGGTGCCGACGAAGGCAATCGCGGCTGCTACCGCCGCAAGCGTCACGAACAGGCATTGGTAGCTATGGAAGCGCACGAAGCGGCTATTGCTCATGGGCGGGCACAGCAAGAAGAACAGCGCCACGAGGGGTGTGAGGTAGGCCAATGCCCCCATGTGCGATTCGGTGATGGCTCCGAACTCCGCTCTGCCCGCGGGCTCGCTCTTCCGCTCGCCCGCTGACATCGGTCCCGCCCAGCGCTTGGGAAGATCTGGCTCGACCGGCGCGCCGCACCGGCCGCAGAAGTGCCCATGGCCCAACTCCGCGCCGCATTGAGTGCAGAAGTGCATGCCGATAGTGGTCCCGAATCAACTCTTGGGAGTAGTATAGGCCCTATGCGAGTCCTCCGATCGGGCAGGCAAGCGCTCTGATGGAATGTTGTTCCTTGCCGCACTTCTCGTCTTGCCGATAGCCGCCTTCGGAACGGAGATCGTTGCCCACCGCGGAGCCTCGTACAGTGCTCCGGAAAACACACTTCCGGCTGTGCTACTCGGCTGGGAGAGCGGTGCGGATGCCGTTGAAATCGATATTCACAGGACTCTTGACGGACGGATCGTCGGGATTCACGACAAGGACACCAAGCGAACCACCGGGCAGGAGGGACTGGTCGCGCAACTGTCCCTGGCGCACTTGCAGTTGCTCGATGCGGGTGCATGGAAGGGTCCGCAATGGAGGGAAACCCGGATTCCCACCATTGAGCAAGTGCTTAGCACTGTTCCTCCCGGCAGGACCCTCGTGATCGAGATCAAATGCCCGATCGGAGTCCTGCCTGAGCTCGAACGCGTCTTGGACGCTTCGGGCAAGCGAGACCAAGTAATGCTCATCGCGTTCGACTACGAGACGATTGCCGAGGCGAAGAGGCGCATGCCGGAATTGCGGTCCTGCTGGCTCTATGGATTCTCGGGCACGGAGGCCGCACGCTACAAGATTGCCGGTCCGGAGAGCTTACTCGAGAGGGTTGGCGAGGCTGGCTTGGACGGGCTTGACGTGAAGCATGATGGGCCGTGGGTCGAAGACCTGTCGCGGTCCCTGGCGGCTCTGGGCAAGGCGCTCTACGTATACACGGTCAATGACCCCGGCAAGGCGCGCTGGCTCAGAGACATTGGCGTAACGGGAATTACGACAGACCGGCCGGGTTTCCTGCGCGATGCACTGGCCGGCGAGTGAAATGGAACGTTTCGGGCAAGAACCGTATCGCGTGCGCCGACTGGTGCCGACAAGTTGGTCCCGGTCCAGTCGATGAATCGCTCGTTACTGACGAAGATCGCGTGCCTGGGCGTCGCCGCGGGCGTAACCTCGCTCTTTTTCATCCAATACTGCGACCTGCTGTTCGACTGCGGATGCCAGGCCCATTGGGCGGCGGCGGCGGACTATTGCAACATCCACAATGCAGAACCTCCGCATTGCCCGTGGTGCAGAGAGGACAGCGTGAGTGGCCGGTGGTCCTTCCGGCTTACCATCGCTTCGCAGGCGATCCTTGCGCTGTGGCCTGGCAGGCTGGGTCGTATCCGGGCGGCGATGGTCTTCCTTGCGTTCCCCGTCGTCGGGGCGGTTGGCGCGATTGCCGCTGGAATGGCGACAGGGTATTGGATGTAAGCGCTCCGAGGTGACGCGGAGGCTCGCTGCATCAGCGGGAACTGCCTGCCAGGGCCCAGCCTGGGGTTACACGGTGCTTGGCACTACAAACGGGTGCCGATATCGCCGTGTCAACAGGGCGTTGGCCATCCCGTTTCCCACAAACAAGCCTGTTTCAGCATCGAGATGCAACTGCTGCTGGCAGCGGTAGCTGATGTTGCCCAGGTGGCAAAGGTTCGCCGCGGCGACACCGATCTGGATGTCGGCGTTCAGCGCGTACTGGTTGCGGGAGCGCACCGCCTCGATGAAGTTCGCCATGTGCGGCTTGGGATCCCAGATTCGCTCCTCGTGGGGCTGCTCTTCGTGGGTCTTCTCCCGCTCGTCGCCCAGGAAGATCCGGAATCCGTAGGGGTCGACCACCATGTAGCCCTGGTCGCCAAAGAAGATATTGCCGACGTAGCTGGCACCGCGAAGGGGCGCTCCTCCTTCGTTGGGGCTGGGGAGATTTCGAACGTCAAAGACAATCTCGGAGCCCCCGAAATTGAAGTGCGCCTGCTGCGTGTTCGGCGTCTCTTGGTCGTCCTTCCAGACGAACTTGCCGCCGGTCGAGGTGACTGTCTTGGGTGCGTTGTACTCGCCCAGACCCCAGCGGCAAATGTCCATTTCGTGGACGCCTTGGTTGCCGATGTCGCCGTTGCCGGTGTCCCAGAACCAGTGCCAGTTGTAGGCGAAACGGTTTTTCGTGTAGGGACGCATCTGGGCGGGTCCCAGGAAGGTGTCCCAGTCCAAGCCGGCGGGAACCGGTTGCTCGGGAGTGCGGCCGATCGACTTGCGACGGCGAAAGCATAGTCCGCGCGCCATGTAAACCTTGCCGATCGCCCCCTCCCTAAGCATTTCCATTGCCCGGCGCTTGTGTCCGATCGACCGGCTTTGGGAGCCAACCTGAACCATTCGCCTGTACTTCCGGGCTGCCTTGACAGCTTGCTCGCCCTCGAACACGTTGTGGTTCGCAGGTTTCTCGACGTATACATCCTTCCCGGCCTGGCAGGCCCAGATTGTCGCCAGCGCATGCCAGTGGTTCGGCGTTGCGATCGAGACCGCCTGGACCTCGTTGTCCTCGAACAGTGCTCTCAAGTCGGAGTATTCCTTGGGCGAGTGGCCTTGAAGCTTGCGCACGATGGCGGAGGCTCGTTCTCGGGCTTCCTGGTTCACGTCGCAGATCGCCGCCAGCCGTGTTCCCGGCACCTCCGAGAAGTATTGGAGGTGTCCTCGTCCCCGGCCACCTGTGCCGACCACTGCGAGATTCACGGTGTCGTTGGCACCGAGGACCGGAACTGCCCGGGTTGCTACGGTCGCAGCGGCACCCTGCAAGATGCGTCTGCGGGTCGTATTGGTCATGGCGTTCAGCGTACTACAGCCAAACCGCCCACGGCCTGTGCTACGTTCAGTTCCTTGTTGCTTGCACGCCCCTTAATCGTCTGCCTACTAGCGACCGGCTTGGGTGCCGATACACCCGATGTCCTGGCTGGGCGCCGGGTCGACTCGGAGATCAGGGTCTCGTCGCGCCTAGAAGCCGACCTGCGGACCCTCTGCGACGGGATTGGATCTCGGATGTCGGGGACACCGGGCATGCGCCAGGCCTTGGATTGGGCGCGGACGGCATTCATCGAGGCAGGCTTGGCCAACACCGCGCTCGAACCCGTGGCAATGCCCTTCCGGTGGGAGGAAGGCGAGACTCGACTCGAAGTGATCGCGCCCCATTCGTTCGGTGTGCGGGTGGCTGCGGCGGCGAAGGCCCCGGCGGTCCCTGAAGCGATTGAAGCGAGTCTGCTGGATGGGGGTTCCGGAAGGCCCGGAACCATCTCGGATGCAGGGAATCGATTTCGTGGGGCGGTGCTGATCGTCGAGTTGGACCAAGTCGATTCCTTCGACGATCTCGCACGTGAGCAGCGGGATGCGATGATCGCCATTCGCGAGGCGGCCGAAGTTGGGGCTCAAGCGGTACTGTTCGTCTCGACGCGCCCAGGCCAGTTGCTTTACCGGCACGTCAACAGTGTTTCGAGCCACCTCGACCCCATTCCCTCGGCGCTGGTCGGCCGGTCCGACGGGATGCGATTGCTGCGGCTATTGCGGTCTGGTGAATCCATCCGGGTCCGCTTCTCGATGCCCAATCGAATCGGAGAGGCGTACGAGACCGCCAATGTCATCGCTGAGATCCCGGGACGGGAACTGCCGGAGGAGATCGTCTTGCTGGGGGCGCACCTTGATTCCTGGGACATGGGAACGGGCTGCATGGACAATGCCTCGAACGCTGCGTTGGTAGTGCACGTGGCTCGGTCGATTTCGCAGGCAGACGTGCGTCCGAGGCGGACCATGCGGTTCGCCCTGTTCGGGGGCGAGGAGTTCGGCCTCTTCGGATCTCTGGCTTACGCTGAGCGGCACCGGTCTGAACTGGACCGGCACGTCGCGACCGTCGTGCATGACATGGGTGCCGGCCCTCTTCTGGGCTACGCCAGCGGAGGCCGCGCGAGACTTGTGCCACAGGTAAAATCAATCCTTCGCTCGGCCGAACTGGCCGGCGCGTTGCGCCACACGGACGAAGCCCACTTCATCAGCGACAATTTCACGTTCACGCTGCGAGGGGTGCCGTCGCTATTCGCGGTGCAAGACACGTCTGGCTTTTTCCTTGGGTACCACGCCGAATCCGACACGCTCGACAAGGTGCGCGTCAAGGATGTTCGGGATGCAGCGTCTGTAGCCGCCGTTCTCACCCTCGGCATCGCGAACCAGCCCGAGCGGTTCGGTGAGCGCCTGCCGGATGGTGTTGTCCGGGCGTGGCTCCGTCGAGAGCGACTCGACCAGCACCTGCGTTTTCTCGGTGTCTGGGACTCGTGGTACGAGCGAGCCGAGGACGGCGAGCTTGGAGCGGAGTGAGGTGGCGGAGGCCGGCTGGTTCGGGCGGGACTGCAATATTGACTCGATCTGTGCAGTTCTTGAATGCTGCCCGATCGGTTGGGCGGGATTATGATCGAGACGCAAATCTTGCTTGACGTGCCGCGGAGCAGCTTCGATCGGGCCTTTCCTGACCACCGTCAAACGATCTTGGGTCGCGTAGCATACGGCGCTGGCTTACAATCAGGCGTTGGCACAGTTCTAGGCGAATCTTGGCGCGGGTGTGTGGCGTAGGAGTAGGGCGTAGACAGGAGATTGGAGCGGGCGAAGACCCTATGCAGCCGTGCCAGCGGAAAGTTTCGTGAGAGCGGGCGTGAGGAATCCCGCCGTAACAAGCCTTGTTCATGAGCTCGACCGAATTACGACGTATCTCGGACCGGCAGCCTCATCGGAGTTGTCGGACAAACGGTCACTCCCCCGGCGCGCGAGTTGTACCGGAGATGCAGATCATGTTGAGCGTTAGGGGTCCCCGACTCTATGGCCTTTCCCCTTGAGCCGCAGGAAGGTTTGGCAGTGCCCGGACGCGAAGAGCGGCGGGAGCGGGCTCGTTGCATGCGGGAACTGCTCTGTGAGCTGGAATGCTTGGCGGAGACGGTGCGACTGGGAGGCGGCCCTCGGCGCATCGAACGCCAGCGCGCTGCCGGAAAAATGCTTGCCCGAGAACGCATTGCGGCGTTGCTGGATCCGGGAGAGACGTTTCTTGAGATCGGGCTCTTGGTAGCGTACGACTCGCACGGCGGCATTGCTCCGGGAGCTGGTGTCGTCACCGGTATTGGTCGTGTCGGTGGGCGGCCCGTTGCCGTGATGGCCAACGACCCAACGGTCAAGGCCGGAAGTTGGTTTCCCGAGACGGTATCGAAAATCCTGCGAATTCAGGAAGCGGCAATGCGTTGCTCGATCCCCATCGTGTACCTGGTGGATTCAGCCGGAGTCTTTCTTCCGTTGCAGCACGGGACGTTCCCCGGCAGGTATGGTGGCGCACGGATTTTCCGAAACTGCTCGCTCATGCGGAGACGACTGCGAATCCCGCAGATCTCGGCCGTGATGGGCCAGTGCATCGCGGGGGGCGCGTACTTGCCGGCGCTGAGCGACGTGATCCTGATGGTCGAAGGAACGAGCTTCATGGGGCTTGGTGGGCCCAACCTGGTGCAAGGCGCGATCGGCAAGAGGGTGGAGGCCGAGGAATTGGGTGGGGCTTCCATGCACACCGGTCGTAGCGGAGTGGCGCATTACCGGGTCTCCAGCGACGCCGAATGCTTGGATCGCATTCGGGCGCTGATTCTGGATCTGCCCCGATCAGCGGCCAATCCAAGGAGCGTATCCGAGCCGGAAGACGGGGTGCCCTTGGATGAGATCCTTCCTTGTGACCACCGTCTGCCATACGACGTGCATGAGGTTGTGAAACGGGTCGTAGACCGGGAGGGCTGTATTGAGTTCATGGCGGACTTCGCCCCGGAAATCCTATGCGCGAACGCCCGGATCGATGGCTGGCCAGTAGGGCTGATCGCCAACCGACGCGGGCTGTTTCGCCGCGCTGGTCAGGCTCGGGTCGGGGCCATCCTGTATGCCGATACCGCCCGCAAGACGGCCGAGTTCGTCGAGAAATGCGACCGGCAGGGCCATCCCTTGGTCTATCTGCAGGACGTGACCGGATTCATGGTGGGCCCCGAGGCCGAGCAGAGCGGGATTATCCGCGCGGGCGCCGAAATGGTCGAGGCAATGGCCGTGACGCGAGTCGCCAAGATCGTCGTCACCCTGCGACACGCGAGCGGAGCCGGTTATTACGCGATGGCAGGGCAAGGGTTTGATCCGGATTTCATCTTCGGCTGGCCTACGGCGCGGGTTGGCGTAATGGAGGGGGAATCCGCTGTTCAGGCGCTTTTCGCCGCCGAGTTGCGCCGATTGCAGGAGTCTGGAGAGATCCCCTCGGGTGACTTGCAAAGGTCAATCGAGAGCACGCGCGAGGAGTACGAGCGTACGCTCGACGCAAAGTGGTGCGCGGCCAGGGGGCATGTCGACGCGATCATCCGACCAGACCGGACCAGGGCGGTTCTGGCCGCGTGCCTGGAGGCAGTGAGCGGGCAGGGCTACGCTGCGATTCCCGGTGCGGGGACCGGGACCCCGGGGGGCCTTTCGTGATGCCGGGAATATGGATTTCAGGGTGCCATGCAACAATCAAGGACAGAGTTAGAGACTCGTCTATGAGAATCGCGAGGACATTCGGGATCGCCGTCTTTGCGCTTGGATCGGTCTTGTCGTTGGGCGCCGCCCCGCTCTTCACTGACAAGGTTGCCTGTGGTGCGCCCCACACCGCGGCGGAGTCCCTGTTCCTGCACCAGCAGCGGATTCTGCACCAGCCCTGGACGGCAAGAGCGCAAGAAGAAGTTGCGGCAGGGTCGTATGACGATGGCGACATTGCTGTCATCGAGGCGTCCCAGCACTTGATCGCGCCGGCCAATCCGATTGACCTATCGAACCAGAAGGTAACAATTGCTCCGGGAGAGGACGGTTTCACAGTGTCGGCCTCTGCCCTGATGTTCGACGTCGCGTCCGCTGAGCGGGGCCTGCCCGTCTCCTTGGATGACGATGACTTCGCTTTCGTCGAATTGCCGTTCTCCTTTCCGTACTTTGGAGAGCCTTACGACTACGCCTTTGTGCACTCGGACGGCAACGTGACGTTTATCGGGCCCGAGCCAAGTTCTACGCCTCGCAGCTTTTCGCGGGCTGTCGGAGGCCCGCCCCGAATTGCTCCGCTGTTCCGCGACCTGGACCCGAGTCGCGGCGGAAGGGTGAGATTTGAGTCGCTGGCCGACAAGGTCATCGTGACCTGGTACCAGGTGCCCGTATTCGTCAGCGAGGGCACCGGAGCTGTGCAGACATTTCAGGTCGAGCTGACCTCGAGCGGCACGATCGAATTCCGGTATGGATCCCTCACTGCGGACGGAGCGGTCGTCGGCATCATGCCGGGCGATGCGTCAAACGTTGCAGATGTGGTCGATTGGAGTTCTACCACGGCTGGGTCGTTTGCGAGCGACCATATCTTGGCAGAGATCTTTTCCAGCGAGGCTGCGCTGGACGAGTTCGCCGTAGCCCAGGCTTTCTTCAGCACCCACGAAGATGCGTATGACCAGCTGATCGTCGTTAACGACTTGGATTTCGAAGCCAGCGCGTCTTCCCTTGCGCACGCATATGCCGTCCGCAACGAAGTCCGTGGGATTAACCAAGACATTGGCAGTTTCGGTCGGTATCTCGGTTCCCCCAGGCGCTTATCGGGGTTCGTCAACATGGGCTCGTTCAACGACTATCCGGGCAGTCCCTACGCACCGCTTCGGGCGGGGTCCTCCTCCTCGATGCTGAGTATTCTTGCGCACGAAATAGGGCACCGGTACTTGGCGTACCCTAGCTTCATTGACCCCGCCACCGATTCGTTGTCCACTGCAATACTCGGTCGCGACTTGGCGCATTGGAGCTTTTTCTTTCACTCGAACGCATCAGTTCTGGAAGGCAATGCGATCAGGGACAATGGTGTCGGAGCGGACCCGCGCTTCGAGACATACGCCGCTACGCAGACTTTCAGCCTGCTTGATCAGTACTTGATGGGACTAGTGCCAGCAAGCGAGGTCCCGGCAATGTTCCTGGTCGACAATCCCACGGGAGCCCCGGGTTTGGGCTCGCCCAGTCGCGCCCCACAAACCGGCGTGAGTTTTAGTGGCACTCGAAAAGAGGTGCTGGTCGATCACATCATTGAGGCAGAGGGAGAACGTCGGCCTGATTCATCCGTGTCCCAGCGGCACTTCCGGCATGCGTTCGCCCTGGTCGTTGAGGATGCAAGCGCTGACAACACCGAGTCGATTGCGAAAATGAACTTGCTCAGCAGGGGGTGGCTCCAGTTTTCGCGACTCCACTTGGGATCGAATGCGACGATGACTACCGGGCTCGTCAAGATGCTCCATCTCTCAACGTGGCCCGCCGGGGGTGTGATTTCAGGCGCAAACGGGAAAGCCCGGGTTGAGATTTCCGAGTCGCGTGACACCGACCTGACGGTTTCCCTGACCTTGGACCATGCGATTGCAACCGTCCCCGCGACCGTCACGATTCCGGCCGGGTCAGTCAATGCCGAGTTTGAAATCAGTGGGCTCCAGACAGGCATCACAACTTTGAAGGCACACACCTCGGAGTCCGGATACGACGAAGCCGTGACGCGCCTGAACGTGCGGGCCGAGGTCGCGGGGCTGACCCTTGAGGACGGGCATCCGGAACAGCTGTACGGAGTCGCAGGGGCGGGCGTTCCCAGACCGCTGAGGTACAGGGTTCGCGACGAGAATCTCATACCGTATAGCGGAATCGAAGTGGTTTTCGGGGTTTCCCCGGCCAGCGCGCCGTCGATCTCTTCCGCGTCTACCGATGCCGATGGCGAGGTTTCGACATCTTGGCAGCTTGGTGCGCTACCGGGCGAATACGAGGTCACCGCGAGCCTGACAGGAGATCCAGACCAGAAAGTCGTGACGCAGGCGGAGGCGGTGACTCAGGCACCGACTCTCGATCTGGCTACCGCGGTGAATGCGGCGAGCTTGGAAGCCCCCGCAACGGGCCAAGGATTCGCTCCCGGGAGCCTGGTCACGATCGGCGGGTCTGGTCTCGCCTTGGAGACCCTGTCCGCGGACGCTCTGTTGGCCTCCGGAAATCTGTCGCTACCCGATCTGCTCGGCGGCGCTCAAGTCGCCGTGGGAGGTTTGGCTGCACCCCTTCTTCGCGTTGAGCCAACGAAAGTGACGTTTCAGGTGCCGTTCGATACTCAGGGTTCCAGCACGCACGTGGTCATGTCGACCCGGTACGGACGGACCGAGGTGATCACTCTACCCGTGAGTCCCACCCAGCCGGGGCTCTTCCCGGACCGTGCCCGAGCCGGGTCGACTGGCTCGGTGCTTGGTGCGACTCCCGGCACGAGCGAGTTGCCGCAGGCTGGCGGATTGCTCGAGATTCAGGGAACAGGTCTCGGTCAGGTCGACCCTTCCGGCCGAACCGGGTTTGCGGGGCAGCTCGCTCCGGTGCAAGACGTCGTAGCGACAACAAGGGCGTGGATTGATGGTAGCGAGGCCGACGTCAAGGCAAGCAAGCTATCGGTGCTTGAAGCGGGGGTGTACGTAGTCTTGGTCGATCTCCCGGACACGCTTGCTCCCGGCGAGCACAAGGTCAAGATCGAGGTGGGCGGACGGGAGAGCAACGAAGTGACCTTCCAGGTAGCGGAACCACCTGAATCGGACTTCAATTGGAGCCTGGGGGGGCCGTGGACCGGCCATGTAAAATGAGTCTTGGCGGGAGATCTTCGGCACGTTTCCCCGATTGATTGCGGTCTTTTCAAGCCCCCCTCCGGATTCTTCGATCGGTCAATTCACGGGGCAGGTAGGGGTCGTCTCAATTCACCAACCGCGACGAACCTCGCGTAAGCCGGGTAGACTCGTCACATGAGCGGAACCTGGATCCGCTGGAGCGCGGTCGCTCTATTCGTTTTTGCGGTTGTGATCATACCGTTCGCCTTGTTCGAAGCCTCGATTCTCGGGGCTGTCGAAGCCTTGACGGGGTCCGGCACCAGACGTCTCGCGGTGGCGCTCACCATTGCACTGCTCTTGGCTTTCGATGTCTTCCTGCCGATTCCCTCAAGTGTGCTCGCGACGCTTTCGGGGCTCTCGTTGGGTCTTGGGTCGGGAGCTCTGGTTACATGGGCAGGCATGCAGGCTGGAGCGCTCATCGGCTATGTCGTGGGCCGCTGGGTTGGCACTAGCGCGGTAGCTCGGTTCGTAGGACCGGCCGAACTCGAGCGCGCGGCGGAGTCGCATCGCCGCTGGGGGTGGTTTTCACTGGTCGCGTCGCGGGCCGTTCCAGTCCTCGCCGAAAGTTCCGTACTCCTTGCTGGAACGGTTCGCATGCCCGTGGCTCGGTTTGCATGGTGTACAGGTGCCTCCAACGCGGGTGTCGCATTGGTTTATGCCGTGGTCGGAGCGTACGCTGTGGAGGCGCGCGCCTTCCTGCTGGCGTTTGTCGCGTCCATTCTCGTCCCCGGGGCGGCGATGTTCGTGCATCGAGCTTGTACCGGCCACAGTGAGGGTCGCCGAGAGATCGGCGAGAATGCGTCCTGATGGAAGATTCTATTGGCGTTCGATCCGGAGCGCTCACATTCACTACGGACTTTGGCACCCGCGACCATTACGTCGGAGCCATGAAGGGGGTCGTCGCAAGGGTTGCGCCAGAGGTCAGGGTTTTCGACATCACACACGAGGTGCCCCACTTTGACATTGCCGAGGGCGCCTTTGCGATCGCGCAAGCATACTCGTATTACCCTGTCGGCACCGTGCATGTAGTCGTGGTCGACCCTGGTGTCGGTTCGGCCCGCCGCCCGCTGGCGGCGGCTATTGATGGCCATTTCTTCGTGGCTCCCGATAACGGAGTCCTGTCACAGGTTCTCGACGGGGCGGACGGTGCCGAAATTCGGACCATCGAAATGCGCCATGGCCTTTGCCAGATGAGCCAGACGTTTCACGGCCGCGACCTGTTCGCGCCGACAGGCGCGAAACTAGCCGGCGGGATGCCTTTCGAGGGAATCGGAGAACGCGTGGAGGACCCAATTCGTCTTCCTCCTGTGGCCGTTTCCTGCGGAGTTGGCCAAGTGCTGCACATCGATGCGTTCGGCAACATCGTGACCAGCTTCGGCATCCACGATCTTTCCGACGGCGCTGCCCTTGCCGTTGCCGGGAAGCTCGTCCGGTCACGGTCGGAAACCTATGCTTCAGCGCCGGCCGGCGAACTCTTCATGATTGCCGGCAGTTCCGGCTATATCGAGGTATCGCTAAGCTGCGGATCGGCAGCGGCGGCGATCAGCGCTGGCGTCCGGGCCGGGGACCGGGTAGTGATCAGTCACAGCGGCTCGGGCGTTGCCGGGGACTCGGTTCAGTCAGCCAGCGACATTTCGTAGGTACGTTCTCTGTTCCTGAGGTACTTGTAAGGGTTTACCTTCAGCCCGTTGTAGTGCACTTCATAATGCACGTGCTTGCCGGTCGTGCGGCCGGAATTCCCGAGCAGCCCAATGACCTCTCCACGCCTCACGCGCTGGCCCTCCCGCACGAAATACTCCTTCAAGTGGCCGTACACGGTCCGGAATCCGTTCCTGCCATGAAGGATCTTCACGCAATGGCCCAAGCCCCCCTCCCATTCCGCGAACACCACGAAACCGTCGGCTGTAGCGACGACAGGGGTTCCGTAAGTGCTGGAGATGTCGAGCCCGGGGTGGAAAACTCCCGTGCCGTTGAAGGGATCCTCCCGACTGCCGAAGCTACTCGTGATGCGCCCCTTGACAGGCCAGATCGAGGGCGTCCGATTCACCAGCATTGTCGAGGTCGGAACACCCATGTCGGTTCCCGCAAGCGTCGTCCTCAGCTGCTCAAACTGGCTGAGCGAAGCGTGGTATACCGGCTCAAGGTCGGATCCGAGAGCGATTTCCGCGCCTTCTTCGTCGCGGCGGATTCCATAGGCGATCGAAACTTGTTGAGCTAGGCTGCTGAGAGACTCCAGTTGCCTGTCGCGCTCCTCTATGGTCAGCAGGAGATTGTCGTACTCCCCTTGGAGGGCGACATTCTGGGCAGCGAGGTGCTCTGCCGCCTTAGTCTGCTTGTAGTAACTTGCGCCCAGTCCGATTGCAACGATCATCGCCAATACTGCCAAGCCGGAGCCGACATACAAGGCGGAATGCGGGACATGGAGCCGCTTGATACGTCCATGAAGGGGGTGCGCAATGATCACCAGAAATCGATTCGGGACCATAAGGAATTGCCGCGGCAGGTGTAATTACGACCCGTCCGGCCAAGCTTGACCGAACAGGTACACGCTTGCCACCCAGTTACACTGACAATAGACGAGTTAGCGCTTCCCTGTCAAGCCGCCGCTTGCGTGGAATCACCTAGCGTCCCCCGGAATGGAAGTTCGATATGCCCACTGCGGCGGGCGATCCTAGTGAGGAGGGACGTCTGATCGCTGAGATCGAGACGCTTTGGGAAGGCCGCTCCAATTCCGGGCTGATCCTAGCTGGTGGAGACGACTGCGCGATCGTGCAGCCGCCCGCTGACGGAGTGGAACTGTTGCTCGCCACAGACCAGATCGTCGAGGGCCGCCACTTCGTGCCGGACAAGCACCCGCCCTCCGCCCTGGGGCGCAAGGCGCTGGCTCGTTCCCTGAGCGACATTGCCGCGATGGGAGGCCGCCCGCTCTATTTCTTGCAGGCACTCTGCCTGCCGCAGTGGGCGACCGGCGACTGGCACAGGGCGTTTCAGCGGGGTATGCGCGAGCTGGCATCCAACGCGGGACTTGCCGGGCTCGCCCTGGCCGGCGGCGATATCTCCGGCGGAGACAGTTTCGTCGCTAGTCTGACCGTTGTCGGGTGCGTGGAGCAGGGAACTGCGATGCGGCGGTCCGGTGCCCGCCCCGGCGACCGCGTCTACCTGTCCGGATCGGTAGGGGGCTCCGCCATGGGCCTTGAGCTATTGCTGGGCGAGGCCGCTTCGGACTTGGACCATCCGGCAATTCGCAGGCACTGCGAGCCCCTGCCTCAACTCGAACTGGGCCGCGCCCTCAGGTCCCTGCCGGCGTCAGCGGCGATTGATCTCAGCGACGGGCTGGCGACGGATGCTAACCGTCTGGCAGCGGCCAGCGGCGCCGCAATCCTCCTCGACAGCTCGTCAGTGCCGCTGTTTGCCGGAGCCCGTATAGAGAACGCCGTGCGCTCCGGAGAGGAGTACGAGTTGCTCTTCACGCTCCCGCCCGGCTCGGATCCACCGCAGGGGTTCGCCACAACCGAAGTCGGCCGCGTGGACTTCGGCACGGGCGTTTGGCTCGACACAGGTCTAGGCCGGTCGCGTCTCGGTCCGGAAGGCTTCTCGCACTTCTAGCGACCGCAGTTGACGCTACAGGTCGAGTAGAGCGTCCATGTCCGCGCTCAGGTCCCGTCTTGGGGTGGCTACGGAAACCAGCACGAAGACCGAGGTTGAGACCAGCAGCGCAACCGCTCCGACCGCCAATCCCGGCGGCAGGAGCGGGTTTCCGTGCCGCGCCGAGACCTCCAGCACAAAGTTCAAGATCACGCTTACCGTGATAGAAGCCACGCAGGCTTCGCCGGTCGCACGCTTCCAGTTCATGCCGATGCAGACACTGGGCACGATGGCAGCGGCAAACGTGCCCCAGCCGAACGTCCCGAGTAGCGCGATCAGGTTCTCCATGTAGAGGGCGAACACCGCCGAGAGCAGTAGCAATGCACCTGTTGCGACCCGGCACCAGAAAAGCTCACGGCTGAGTGGCCTTCCACGAATCGCGATCGGGATGTCTCGCACGACCGCCGCGGCTCCCAAGTTGAGGAAGGAATCTGCCGTTGACATGATCGCAGCCAGCAAGCCCGCGAACACAATTCCCGCGAGCAACTCTGGTGTGTAGTGCAGGAGGAACTGGGGGGCCGCCAGATCCGGGTTTTCGAGCGCCGGGTGGTCGCCGCGGGTGACGAGCGTCCGCATTGCCAGTCCGATACCCATCCAGAGCATTGCCAGCACCACATAGCTTGCCCCGGTTGCCAGAGCGCTCCATTTCAGCTGGCGGATGTCCTTGAGCATCATCAGCTTCGTGATGGCATGCGGCTGCCCGGCGGCGCCAATGCCGAACAGCAGCATCCAACTCAGAGCCGCCAGGTCACCCCGGCTTCCCCAAGGGCCAATGTACTCAGGATCCATCGTCCAGAGCGTCTCGCTGATCGCCGCCATCCCCCCGCCAACCTCAAGGCAGCGCAACAGCACCGCGATGGCCGCTCCCAGCATGAGGACGCCTTGGAACAGATCCGTGTATACGCCTGCGACGATGCCCCCGGCGATCGAGTAGAACGCCAGCACGCCTAGGCCGATAGCCAGTGCCGCGATCAATTCGACTCCAAGGACGGCCTTGAGTACCGTGCCGATCGCCAATACCTGCGTGCCCAGATAGCCGAGCACTCCTAGAATCATGGCGACGCTCATCGCGAGGGCGGGCGCGCGGCCGCCATATCGAGCTCCGACCGCTCCGGGAAGAGTCAGCACGTCGCGCACCTCGACCAGCAGGCGCAGTCGCTTGCCAGTCAGCATGAAGGCTACGGGCAGGCTGAAGGTCGCCACGAAAACCATCCACAGCGAACTGGACCCGGATTCGTACACCAAGCCCGGTCCGCCCACGAACCCGAATCCACTCATCACGCTCGAGATCGTGGCCATCACCAGGACGATCGGCCCGATCGACTTGCCCGCAAGAAAGAAGTCGGCGGTTGACGACGTCCGCCGCATCGCCCACACTCCGACCCCGAAGCAAATCGCCAGGTAAACGACGACGCATACGATGATCAGCTGGGAGTCGGCAGTTGGCATTGGCAGCCGAGGGTCACTTCTTGGAGAATCGCTTCAGGAATTCCCGTTGTTTATCGAGGGGCAGTATCTCGCTATCGAAAGTCAGGCCGTAGAGCACGCCAAGTGCGATCCCGAGTGGCGCGATGCCGTAGATCAGCATGGCGGTCCCAGCTGGAAAACCGCCGATGGTCGTGAGCGGGCCCGCCGGGTCGTGCAAGCGGAAGCAGAGCGCCAGGAGAACGCAGAACGCTGCCCCGTATGCGATCAAGGTCAGGATCGTCGACTTCGATGAGGTGCGGGGCGTTCGCAGGCCGATCGCGCTCAGCAGCACGATCATAGCGACTGCCAGCATGCCAAGTGCCAGGGCTTGGCCCGCCAGTCCCGCCGCCAAGGCCGCCAAGCTGGCGACTGCGCCGCCGAGGGCCACTGGAGTGTTGTTCACTTCCAGGGCGGTTCCCTCTCCTCCAGAACGCGGTAGGCGTCGGCGTATGTGCGCGCCATTCGCTCTTCCCAGGCGGCGGCGATGGCCGGATCTTCCGGATTCTCGCCTTGGTCGCCGGTGTGCTGGATCCAGGCGTCAAGGACCGACGCCATGCGCGTCAGCACTTGCTGGTGCGCCTCCGAGCCGGCGAGGTTCGTGAGCTCATCGGGATCCTCAATTGTGTCGTACAGTTCCTCTTTGGGGCGCGTGGGTGACAGGAACGGATAGTCCTCGGCCGTGATCTGGCCGTTCATCTCTAGCCGCTTCATTTGCCGCCAAATCGGATAAGAGATTTCCTTGTAGCGATTGAGCTGCATGTAGGGACGGTCAGGATAGTAGTTCCGAATGTACTTGTAGCGCTTGTCTCGCACAGCGCGGATCCGGTCGACAGTTTCGTCGCAGCGGTCGCGCGCGGCGAATACGTACTCCCTGTCCGGCGCCTTGTCGTCCCCGAGAAAGATCCGTCCTTCGATATGGTCGGGCACTTCGATACCAGCCCAAGCAAGGGATGTTGCGGACAGATCGATCATGTTGACGAGTTCGTCTCTAACGCTGCCCGGCTGCAATTGGCCGGGCCACCGGATGATCAATGGGACGTGGATACCGCCGTCGTATAGGAATTGCTTGTCCCGAGGCATCGGCCGCCCGTGGTCACCAAAGAACGCGACGATCGTTCGGTTGGCCAGGCCGTCTTCATCGATGCGGTCGAGCACCCTGCCGACTTTCTCGTCCAGCAGCCTCACTGCATCCAGATAGCCCGCCCAGTCCTTACGAGAGATCTCGTCCGTTGGATAGTACCTGGGCACCGACACGGCTTCCGGGTCGGTGGGGTTCTCAATTCCGTCCGTGAAGCTCCATGTGTCCGGGGGGCGGCCCCTATGCGGCTCGAAAATGTTGACTTGAGCGTAGAACGGCTGGCCGGGATCGCGGTCCCGCCAGTCGCTGCCGTCGAACGCGCCCGCGTACTGGAAGTTGAAGTCGGTCTTGTTGCGCCCACCCAACCCGCTCTCGTGATCGTTGACCGTGTAGTAGCCCGCCTCGCGGAAGTAGTCGGTAATCAGCCGGACTGGCTCGGGAAGAGCGTAGCCGTCACCCCGATGGCTGCGATGCGCGTGGGCTCCGATGCTGGTCTGGTACATGCCCGTGATGAGCGCGGAGCGAGACGGCGAGCACACCGGGCAGGTCACGTAGGCGTTGGTGAAGCGCGCACCCTCTGCCGCCAGCCGGTCGATGTTCGGTGTGCTGACGTCGGAGCGCCCATAGCAGGAGAGATCGGCCGAGAGGTCGTCGGCGATGATCCAGACAATATTCCACGGGCCGGGGTCCGCGTCGCCACACGACACGAAGGCCGACAGCGCTCCTCCGGCGGCAACGCCGCCCAGAAACTTTCGACGGCTTTGCCTCATGCCTGTTCTCGCAGTCCGCGAAGCGATCCAATCTCGCGAATCGCCCGGGAGGATCGGCGCGACCCTCCATCAGGGATTGCGAATATTGTACAGGAAGGTGAACTGCAGACGGATGTCCTGGCCGAGATACTCCCCCGGAAGCGGCGGGAACGGGTTCGACGCGCTGATGCCAGCCACGGCTGCGCGGTCCAGCGGAGGGTGGCCCGAGGTCTTGGCGATCACCAGCTTGGGCACGCTTCCGTTGCGCGAAACGGAGAACTGAATCAAGGTTCGTCCGCGATTCATGCCCATCCGCGCGCTCTCCGGAATCACTGCGAACCAGTTCCGACGGACTGCCGCCAGGATTTGGGTCAGGTACGGTCGGAAGTCGACGCCGCGAGGGTCGCTCAGCAACTCCACCGCGCTACCGGAGTTGGATGGGCCGGAGGGCAGCACTCCTGCCGAGGGGAGGCCGCCGAGGCCGTCTCCAACGGCTTGGCGGCCGCCGCCTCCCCGGATCAAAGTCTGCAGGGCATCCTCAACCGCTTGACCGGGGCCGGCCGTCAGTTCCAAGGTGCCCAGCTGGCCGGGACCGGGACGGCTGGGCATGCGGGCCTTGGGATCCTCCAATTGCAGCGCAGGCCGTTTGCGCGAAGGGGCCTTCGGCATGGGCAGAAGCCGCGGATCGCGGGACTGGGCCAGCTCGGTGCCTTCCTGGAATTCGCCCGGGTCCGGGCTCTGCGAGACCGGGGCCTCGGCCACCTGCGGTTCTTCTTCCGCCTCAAGGGCAGCGGGTTTCTCGGGCTCCTCGGATTCCGGCGCCTCTACCGGCTGTGACACCTCCGCAACCTCTTCCGGCTCAACCGGAACATCGGGCAACTGTGAGGGCCCCGGCGCCGGCTCCACGGCCGGCTGGGACAGACCTCTGAAGCCGCCCTCGCCTTCGCCTGAGACATCGGAATCCCCTCGCAGCGGGGGCAAGTCGTCCAAGATCGGAGTGGAGAGGGTGATCTGGATGGAATCCCAGTCTGGCGGCTTGACGGTTTCCAATTGCCTCGTGGCAGGGATGAGCAAGTATGTCATTGCCATTGCATGCAATACGGTTGTCGCGGCCCAAGGATGGATCTTCCGAGAGGCCCACTTGGTTTCAATATCCAGCGGCGTTGAAGAGTCCGCCGGCCAGATGCCGGATCCTGGGGCTCGCCTCAATCGGGCTGTCGCGTCGAAAGTATGAACTAGTAGCTCGGGAGGAGGGGTATTTGACGGGGCAATGCGGGTTGCCTCCGGGTTCTGGCGAAACTGCCATTCCAGCCTGTGCTGGAAGTCCGCCACTCTCAACCAGATCGGCCGCTCGGACGGAGCCAGCTCGACGGAGCGAACCGCTGACACGCGCCGCCGCAGACTCCTGCCGTAGTCCTCAAGCAGGAGGAGGATCTCAGAATTGCCTCGGTTGTCCAATTACTTGCTGGCCGCCACGGTTCTCGCAACCAGGCGTGAGTGCTCCTCGATGGCCTCCCTTATTCTAATTGCCAGTTCGAGTGCCCGAAGGCCGTCTGGCCCACTTACGCGAGGGATTGACCGGTTCTGAACGCAATCCAGGAAAGCGTTCAATTGGCGCCGCAGGGGCTCTCCGTCGTCTGGCTGCAACTTCACAAAGCGGAGCCGGTTGCTTTCGTCCAGACCGATGCAGACGCCTTTCCTCTCGATATAGTCGATCGAGACGTACTGTCGCGGCTGGAAAAAGCGCAGCTTGCGAATCTTCTCGGTGGAAACCCGGCTCGCCGTGAGATTGGCGACACAGCCGTTCTTGAATTGGATCCTCGCGTTGGCGATGTCCGTTCGGGACGAAACCACAGACAGGCCGCTGGCGTAAACCTGGTCAACCTCTGATTCCACGAGCGTCCGCACGATATCCAAGTCATGGATCATCAGGTCGAGCACGACATCGACATCGAGACTGCGAGGGCTGAACTGGCTTAGCCGATGAATCTCGAAGAAGAGTGGCAAATGTGCAGCGGTGTACGCTTCCTCGACGATTGGATTGAATCGCTCCAGATGGCCAACCTGAAGGATCCGCTCGGTACGCTGCGCGACGTTGACCAGCTTCCTGCCTGATTCGACACTTGCAGCGATTGGCTTCTCGACCAGCAGGTCGATCCCACCTTCGAGTAGCGGTACTCCCACGCTGGCGTGGTGTTCCGTTGGCACAGCCAAGCTAGCCGCAACAACGCGCCCGGCCAAGGCTTCTGAGTCGGTGAACGCCTCGCAGCCGAACTCGGATGCGACTTGCCTCGCCCGGTTTCCGTCCTGATCCACGACCGCCACAAGTCGGGCGTTTTCGAGCGATCGGTAGACGCGCGCGTGCTGACGCCCAAACGCGCCGGCGCCGACGACGGCTACGGGAATGGGATGAACTGCATTCACGGTAGGAGCGAGAGCTAGTGGGCCGGCGCAACCGCCTCTAGCGGAGGTCGTAGACCACCATTTCCGTCTGGTTGCGGACGAGCAGCATTCCGTCTGCCATTGCTGGCACGTTCCAGGTTTTCCCGGGAATCGCCTCGAACCGCGCCAACTCCCTGTACTCGTTCGGAGTCGCCCTCACCAGTGCCAGATCACCTTCCTCGCTGACGATGATCAAGTGCCCGGAGGCGTAAATCAGCTGGCCATAGCGGTAGCGCCCCTGCTTCCAAAGCCGCTCTCCCGTACGAACGTCAATCGCGGCTAGGATGCCTTCGTCGAGGCCGTAGACGACTCCATCAACCAGCACGGACGGATTGAACTTGTTCTTCATGTTGCGGTTGAACCAGACTTCCTTGACAGTGAGCCCGGTGTCGCCGGAAGACACTTCCAGGAGCGTGGCGCCGTGTCCGTAGCCTGATGAAAGGAACACATGGTTCTCATCCACGATTAGCGGTTGCGCGCAATTTGCGTCGTAGCTCGTCTTCCAGTCACGGCTCCACAACAGCGATCCGTCCTTGAGGGAAGCTCCCAACACGCGAGTGCCACTCACAATCACAAGCTGCCTCTGTCCGGCAAGCGTCGCTACTTGCGGCGAGACGTAGCCCGCCTTGTCATCCAGCGCCGACCAGCGGATTTCTCCTGTGAGCTTGTCATAAGCGATCACCGACCTGCCCCGTCCGCCGGGGAGCGCGATCAGCATGTCGTCGACGATTAACGGCGCGGCGGCCATGCCCCACGTTAGGTTTGATGCGCGAGCATCCTTCAAGATGTTCCTGTTCCAAAGGAGCGTGCCGTCACGCGCCCTCAAGCAGACCAGGTCGCCATTCGCGCCAAGAGCATACAGGTTTCCGTCATCCCAATTGGGGGTCGCGCGTGGACCGTCCCCACCCATGGATTCGCTGAACCGCGATTTCCACGAGTACTCCCAGACCTGTTTCCCGTCCATCAGTCCGTAGGCGGCGACCACCTCTCGATCCCGGCGCTGCTCGATAGTGAAGACTAGGGAGTCTGCCACGACCATCGACGCGTACCCGCCGCCTACCTCCTGCCTCCAAAGCTCAGGCGGACCGTCGGGTGGCCAGTCTGTGTTGATCGGGGTTTGGTCGTAAACCCCGGCCCTTCCGGGGCCGCGATAGTCGATCCAATAGTTCTCCCGGCCTGGATCTTCCACGGTGGCGGCTGGCCTTGCCATGGTGCCCGCAGCGGTTTCCAAGTCGTGCCGCGTCGGGTGGGCGTCAGCTGCGACTCGCATGCGGTCTTCCTCGATGCGGCGCATGCGGTCTTCTGAATCCACGTGCTCGACGACCAACCGTCTTCCCGATCCGGCCAGGCCGACCGATGCGCCAGTCCACTGGATGTATCCGTAAAAGGCGACGGCGGTTCCGGCTACGAGGGCCAGGACCACTCCGGCGATCTGCACTGCGAATCTCATTCGATGCCTGCCTTGGCGCGCCGCGACCGACGGCCTTAATTAGCCTAGCGGACGAACTGGTGTGCGATCGGGATGCGGCGCCCAAGGCCAAAAGCCTTCGACGTCACACGCAGGCCCGGGGCTGCCTGCTGGCGCTTGTATTCGTTCCGGTCGACTAGTCTCGCGATGTCTTGGACCAGCTTGACGGGTTGGCCGAGTTGGTCGGCGATCGCGGAAACCGACAGATTTTCTTCGATATAGAGCCGAAGGATTGGGTCCATTACCTCGTATGGAGGCAGGGAATCGGAATCCTTTTGGTCGGGTCTGAGTTCGGCCGAGGGCGGCTTGGTCAGCACGGAAGTCGGGATCGCATCAGGATTCCGGCGATTCGCGACGGCCGCCAGCTTGTACGCAAGGATCTTCGGCACGTCGCTGATCACCGCCAGCCCGCCGCACATGTCACCGTAGAGCGTGCAGTAACCCACGGCCAGTTCGCTCTTGTTTCCGGTTGTCAGCACTAGCCCGTCGAACTTGTTCGAGAGGGCCATCAAGATGCCACCGCGGAGTCGGGCTTGCAGGTTTTCTTCCGCCACGTTGGGCTCTGTACCCCTGAAGAGGGGATCCAACTGGTTGAGGAACGCTCCGAATACCGGCCCGATGCCGATCGTTTCCAGTCGGACGCCCAGGGCTTCGGCCGTGTGGCGGGCGTCAGTCAAGCTGCCTTCTGACGAATACGGCCCGGGCATGGCGACCCCCATCACGTTTGCTGCGCCGAGGGCTTCGGTCGCCAGGGCGACTGTCAACGAAGAATCAATCCCGCCGCTGAGGCCGATGATTGCGGTGCTGAATCCGCACTTGGTGACGTAGTCGCGCGTGCCCATCACCAACGCGTCGTAGACTGCCTCGACCTCGCGGTCCTCGTCAGAACTTGACCAGTCGCAGCCGCGTATATCTCCGTCGGACCCCATCGACCAGAACACGAGGTCCTCGCGGAACGAGTCGGCGCGGGCGCGGAGATTCCCACCGGCGTCGAGCGCGAAACTCGAGCCGTCAAAGACCAGTTGGTCGTTCCCTCCTGCCTGATTGACCAGGACTGTGGAAACCCCGTGGCGCGTCGCGGTCGCTCTGAACATGTCGAGCCGGAATCCGCGTTTGCCCATGTGGTACGGAGAGGCCGACATGTTGACCAATAGGTCGATCCCCTGGGCCGCCAGTTCCTCCACCGGATCCCGGGCATAGCGCGACCGTTCCCAGAATTGTTTGTCGTTCCAGACATCCTCGCAAATGGTGAAGCCGATTCTCGTCCCGGCCAAGTTCCAAACGCGGGGACGCCCACCTGACACGAAGTAGCGCGCCTCCTCGAAGACATCGTAGGTGGGGAGAAGGATCTTGCGCTGTCGAAGAACGATTTCGCCGTGTTGGATACAGCCCACACAATTTGCCGCCTTGCCCTCTTCGCCAGCGGTGCCGCAGTAGCCCACCGCCAGCGCGGTATCCAGACTCTTGGACTGGTATGCGATCCTCTGCAGTTGGGCTTCGTTGGCTTCCAGGTAGCCGGCGGTCTGGATCAGATCGAGCGGGGGGTAGCCGCTAATCGCCAACTCTGGGAAGATCGTGAGATCTGCGCCCGCCCGGCCAGCGGTTTCGGCGCACTCGAGAATACGATCGGTGTTTGCGACGAGGTCCCCGACTGTCGGGTTGGTCTGAGCCAGCGCGAGTTTCATCGATCCGTGTTCCCAGTCTACGTTGGGGTTTGCGGAACTTGGGATGGTGGCCGCCTAACGCCCGTGGGCGCAACGGGCTCCTTCGGCGCCCTCATTCTCCCGACTGGCTTGCGATCTGGTTCTCGGCCGCCTTCACCGAGAATCGGCCGGTCTCGCGGACTTGGACCTCCACGGGGTCGCCGGAGGACTGACTCAGGCTGAGGTTGTATTCAAGGGTCGCGGTTTGGCTCGCTACAAGGAGTCCGTCCGAGTCGAGGAGCGTCTCGACAGAGCCCTGTACGCTCACTCCTGACTGCCCCTCAGGGACCATTGTCTGCAAGCCATTCGCGGTGGCCAGCAGGTCTGACTCGGCAATCGCTTCGAATTCGCCCGCCAGAGCGACAGGGTCGGTGTGGTAACGACGGGTCAATTTGAGAGTTTCTGCTGCGTCGGTTCGGCGTTCCAGGATGTCGACCGCATAGAGAGGCAGGGATCCTCCGAATGGCAGGACATGCATGGCTGCCGACGCGACGGCCACGCCAGTTTCGAGGCTCCTCCCTGGCAAGGCGCCGTAGATGCGCCTGTACGCATTCTCCTCGGCTCGCTGAATGGACGTGTAGTCCAGCAGGCCCGTCAACGTCTTTGCCAAAGACTCCGGCAACGTCGCTCGCGTCGCCGCTGGCAGTTGGTCGTATCCGGTGATTCCGACAAGGTTGCCCTCGTCGTCGAGGCGGTAGTCCAACTCAAGGTTCGACATCGCAGAGAACACCGGACTTGAGACGTTGGACCCGTTCCTCAGCAGCGTGACCGAGAGAATAGTTGTCCGATTAGAGAACCCCTCCTCCAACCGCTCAACGCGGACGCGGCTGAGCCGCGTCCGACTGTCTGTGACAGTGTCCCGATTGGTGGCGACAACCTGACGCTCGGTTGTCTCGCTGACGTCGAACACGGCTCCATCCGATGGAGCGTACAGAAGTTCCACGGTCTCCGCCGACAGCGTGCCGGCGAGCCAACTGGCCAAGACCAGGCAGGTCCCGGGATGAAGAAGCCTAGGTGTCATCCTCCGTGGGCGAGGCATTCCGCACGACGATGGCCTGGTCGGAAAGCGGGGAGGCTTAGAATGTGTGGCCGTCGTTGAGCGTGAGCCGGAATGGCTCCTTCCTCAAGCCCGCCGCGACGCCGTCGATTGTGAGCATCGAACCCGTGCGGACTCCTGTGCGTCTGCGGTTTTCTAGCGTCAGGACCACTTCGACGGCTCCGCCCGGCTCACCTGCAAGGTTGATCGTCGCCGGCCGTTCCGGCGGGCTCGCCGACACGACATACAAGCTCATCTTCGGAGTTAGCGCTCCGTTCAGCTTCTGCCAGGTTGCGTCGCCGGTTGCTCCCGTCAGCGCCGTCTTGAGGTCCTTGTAGACCCAAAGCAACGGCGTTTCCTTGCGTGACTTCTGTTCCGCCTCGAACGCTCGCTCGGCGTCGGATTTCAGCTCGATGCGCTTCGTGGCCAGGGCGGAAGCCTTGGCCATTTCCTCGAACATGGGCCAGTACAGTTCGAAACTCTCCTCGCCGTACTTCTTGATCAGGTTGTCGAGGTAATCTTTCACCTGTGCACGGCCCTCCGCGGGCATAGCGTTTGGGCCGTCGTAGATTGCCGCGCGGGCAAAGGACGCGAAGGCGAGGTCGTACTTCGAAGCGTCGCCCTGTCCCAGAATGACCTGCCCCAGCCAATAGGAAACCTGACCGCGCGACGGGTCGATTTCGAGGACCTTCGTGAACGACTTTTCGGCACCGCTGTTATCTTTCTGCTGCATCTGGCACCACCCGATCGTCAGGTGTGCCGAGACTTCCGTTAGCGTGCGGGCTTCGTCCCACTGTTCTTGGGTGACCGTGTCAGGCTTGGTGGCAAATTGTGTGGGGATGCCGGAAATCACTTCGCTCGCGATCTTGCGGGCCTCGGCGATGAATTGGTCGTCGCTCTTGCCCAAGTACGGGCTGTACAGAGTGATTACATATCTCGCGTTGAAATCACTTGGCACCTTCCCAAGCAGCTCTTTAGCGGCATCGACTGATTCCGCCATCTTGCCGATCTTCTGGTAGCTGTCGAGATAGAACTTGGTCCGCTCCAGATGGTAGTCGGTCTCGGGATACTTTTGGGACCATTCGTCCAGAAGAGCCAGCTTATTGGTGGCGTCAGCTTCCCCGAACACCTTGACGATGAGGTCGTACTCTGCCGCGTCCTTGTACTTCTTCTCCTCCTGGTTCGGAACCGCGACGGCAGCTACCAGTAGAAGCAGGCATGCGGATAGCGCGAAGCGCGTAGCTTTTCTGAGAAACATGTTGAACTCCAGGATCGTACAGAGACGACGATAGAGGGAATCATGGCACAACCCCACGAACCGCGCAACGACCGCAGCTGATGGAAACGCCGGAGCTATACCGATCTAAGCCGAAATTATACAGTACCCCCGATCCCGATGCAACCCACTCGGACGGCCGTTGATCGGGACTTGGATCGCGAAATTGCCCTGCCATTGCGCTAAGGACCAGGAGGGACTCTCGAGGCGCCCGCCTCTTCATGACCGGTATCACTCCCGAGCCCGTGGAACGCCGTGGGCGATTCGGGCTCCCTCACAGACCCTCTTCCCGGTTCCGCATGTGTCATTCCGACGATGGACTGGACGTCCAAGGTCCGATATCGGAGTGGATCGGGGACGTGCTGCCCACGGCAACCTGCTTGGTACACCCCGCAGTCAATGCAAAATGATTCCGTTGGGGGGCTGTGGATTCTGAATCCAGCTAGGTGCACCACAGTCACCAGGTCTGCGTCGACTGGCCGTACCCGTCCTGCCGGGGGTCGGCCCGCCGAGATTGACACTCGGCGACGAGAAACGCGTTGCTCGATTCTCCCTCTGCCTCTTGGTTCCTTTGGGAGCTGCCCCACCCAAGTGATGTTGGTTTCCACTAGCTCGAAGGCACCCGGAACCCCGCTCATCCACACAACTTATTCGTTGGCTAAGAACGTCACAATTCTGCTGTTGACTCGTCGCCTCGGCACTGGGCGGAAGATTGCAGCAACGTTGATTGGGTGGGATGTTGATGTTTCTCCGGTGCGCTTGCGAGAGCTGTTCTTTCTGGGCACACGTCCTTCCCAAGGCAAGGTCTTCTATCTCGGAATTGTAAGGCTTGCGACTGCCAATTCCTTCCGGGTGCCCGTGGCCGTCCGTCGATTCCGATGCAAGTTTGGGACCAACGACCGAGGTTTCGCGCTTGGATGTAAGGGCTCTCGTGTCGTGGATATCGCGACATGTCAAGCGTTGGGTCATACAGATAATGTGCTGTGAAAATTCAGACCTTTCCGTTACAAGAAGACTTCCCGAGTTGATTGACATGTGAGCGGCCTCTCTGGTAGAACACAAGGGTGACATTGATCGGGGCGAATTGCTCGCACGATTGGACTTGTCACACGTCTAGCTAGTCCAAGGAACCGAATGGTCCAGGTTGACAGGTTTTGCGGGCGAGCACTAGTTGAAAGGTAACCCGTAAACATGGATATCAATGCTGTCCTCGACGAACTCCATATGGAGCTCAAGCAGTCCAAGGACGCGCTTGCTGGTCTTGAGAATTTTGTCGCTTCGAAGCCGAGCCTAAGGAAGATCACGGACGGAATCCAGCAAGAACGTGTTCTCATCGAAAACGCGATCCTGGCCCTTGACGCCTTGGCTCGATCAAAAGGCAAGCGACGGGGTCGCCGCCCCGCTTGGATCGAGGAAGTCAGAAGCTCTAGAAACTAGTTGACCGCTCTCCAAGGCGTTTCCAAGTCGCCCCATTCCGGGATGGAGGGGTTGCGTAGCCCGCCTTGGGTGCCTCGCTAGTACAGCAAGAATTGTTGACGTCGAGCGCGGAACTCGTTCAGCGATTCCACGGAGCCTGCCGTTGCCGCCATGGCGTCTCGGCCTGCGTTCAGTTCCTCAATGATGGCCCGGCTACCGATCAGCCTTTCCGAGCGACCAAGGTCTACTTTCGAACTGTAGAGTCGCTTGAGCGCGACGGCAATCGCAAGGCCCAGGCGGGTCGGCTGCAGTGAGTCCCTGTCTGTGATCGTGAATTGGACACCGTCAATGACTGTTCCTTGAAGCACCGATTCGCGGGGGCGCAGCTTTCTCGGGTACACGCGCACACCCGGAATGGACTCCCGGCGGATGGCATTTGCGAGCGTGTTCCCTTCGGTCCAGGCGGCTCCAATGAATTGAAACGGCGTGTCCGTGCCTCGGCCGACGGAATAGTCGTCGAGCCACTCAAGCATTGCGATTCCCGGATAGAGCGTCGCCTGGTCTAGATTGCGAATGTTGGGCGACGGATTCACCCAAGGCAATCCAGTCTCGTCGAACCAGAGGCCGCGTCGCCAGCCCTCCATCTTGACCACTGTCAGGTCCGCGCCGATCGCCCGCTCCTCGTTGAACATCCGGGCGAGTTCGCCGACCGTCATTCCGTGACGAACGGGAATCCGGTGGTATCCGACGAACGACTCCAGTTCCGTGTCCAGCACGGGCCCTTCCACGTCTACGCCATTGATTGGATTGGGCCGGTCCAGGACATAGAACGGAACGGCCGCTTCGGCGGCCGCCTCCATGGCGTACCCCATCGTAGTGATGTACGTGTAGAACCGGGCGCCGACATCCTGAACATCAAAAACCAGGGCATCCAAGTCGCCGATCAGTTCTAATGGCGGTTTGCGTCGATCGGACTGGTAGAGGCTGTACACCTTGACGGCTGTTCGCGGGTCAGTGCCGTCAATGATCTCCGGTTGGTCGAGGGCTCCGTCTAGGCCGTGTTCCGGCGTGAAGATTCGCTTGAGAGTGACGCTCTCGGCTTGCGCCAGGAGGTCGATGTTCCGGCGGCCAAGCCTGTCGATGCCGGTATGGTTCGTGATGAGTGCGACAGTCTTGCCATTCAAGTGCTGAAAGCCTTCGGCCGAGAGGACGTCTAGCCCCGTTTGTACCTCAGCGTACGGTGCTCTCCGAAGTTGCGATCGTTCCGCGCGTCGCCCGGACTCGGAGTTCGGGTAGAGTCTGCTGATCCCGGCGGCGGTGATGGAGGCCACGATGCTTCGCAATCGGACCACCGACGTCGCAACCACCGGATGAACACGGTTGGTCATCAGCGCCACGAACGAATCACTGACCGGATCAATCCAAAGAGACGGGCCGGTGTAGCCTGTATGCCCGTAGGATTCGGTTCCGAATAGATCCCCGCGCGGAGTGGCATACCGCGAGTCGATATCCCAGCCAATTCCACGTGCAGAGGTGCCTTCCGGGCTTTGCGGGGTTCTCATTCGAAGCACGCTGAGCGGACTTAGAATCCGCACACCTTCTAGTTCTCCCCCGTTGAGCATCATGCGCGCGAATCGCGCGACATTCTCTGCTGTAGAGAAGACGCCAGCATGGCCCGAGACGCCTCCCATCATCCGGGTTGTTGGATCATGAACAACTCCGCGCAAGATTGTACCGTCCGGAAGCTTTTCTGTCGGAGCTATACGCTTGTGCAATTCGGGCGGCGGCAGGTACATCGTCTCGTGCATTCCAAGCGGTTGGAAAATTCGTGTTTTCGCGAACTCATCGATCGTCACACCGCTCGTTCTACGAACGATCTCGGCCAGCAGGATGTAGTTGATATCGCTGTAGATGAACTTAGACCCAGGGCGCTCGATCGGTTGCTCAAGCAATGCCCTGCCGACTCCAGTTTCGTATCCGCTCCAGGCCGGTTCGAGGTCCAAGCTGGGTCGCAATCCGGAATAATGGGTCAGCAACTGAAGGATGGTTATCCCCGAATTGTCTTTGAAGTCAGGCAGGTATTCCTGGACTTCGTCGCTCAGCCGGACCAGGCCGGTTTCGACGAGAATCATGATTGCCGGCGCTGTGGCCATCACCTTGGTAAGGGAAGCGCAATCGAAAATGGTGTCCTGCGTCATGACCTCCCGTTCTGGCTCGAGACTTCGTGCCCCATAGCTGGCGAAATGCAACCGCTGGCCGCGCGATTCAATCCATGCGACCGCTCCGGGAGTCAGGCCGTCGGCAATCGCTTCATTAATTGCGGCGTCGAGTTTTTCGGCTCCCGGCCAATCGGCCTGCACTGCGGGAATGAACGCAAGGGCGGTGATAATACCCAAAGCAGGCCAGTGCAAACGGGGGGGCAGAGCTCCGTTACGAGAAACGAATTGATGCCGCACGCCACAATCGTATCAACTGCTGGGAGGACTACATCCCGGACGTTTGCCGGGTTGCTCTAGATCGTGCCGGGCAATCCGTTCAGTCTGCCTCTGTCGCCAAATTCAATCGGCTTGACAAATCCCGAGTCCCATGGGCAAGTGCGGGCAGCTACTGTCAATGCAGTCCAACGCTCGTGGCATACTGATAGTTTACGTTTCAAAGATGCGTTTCCGGCTTGGCCGGCGATTCCTCGACTTTCCTTTGAATTCGTCCCTGCGTGTAGCGGGGTGTTCCGACCGAAGCAATGCTAGATCGCGCCTATTTGCGCCAGAACTTCGAGGAGATCAAGGTCCGGCTTGCCAATCGCGTGGATCCAGGAGTCCTTGAGGAGTTTGCCGAAACCGACTCGAAGCGTCGGGCCGCAGTTACCGAAATTCAAGCCCTGCAGGAAAGACGCAACGAGTTGAGTGCTCTGGTCGCCAAGGCCAGGAGGGGCGGCGAGGACGCCCTCGACATTGTCAGGGACGCGCGCAACGTCCATGCCGAAATCCACGAGCGGGAGGCATCAGTCAACGCGCTTGATGAAGCGATGGATTCGGTCTTGAGCCGAATTCCGAACACGCCGCATGCGACAGTTCCGCACGGTACCGACGATTCAGCGAATCTCGAAGTAGGGCGCTGGGGCGACAGGCCCGAGTTCTCGTTTCGGCCCAAGCCGCACTGGGATCTTGGAGTGGATCTCGGCATCGTGGATTTCGAACGGGCAGCCAAGCTGGCGGGCTCCCGCTTTGCCGTGTATGTAGGCGCGGGCGCGAAGCTCGAGCGCGCCTTGATGAACTTCATGCTGGACAGGCACACGCGCGAGCATGGTTACGCCGAGATTCTGCCACCGTTCGTAGCGAACTCGAAGTGCCTCTATGGCACCGGGCAGCTTCCGAAGTTCGCGGATGATCTGTTCAAGCTGGAAGGCACAGACTATTGGCTCGTACCGACGGCCGAGGTTCCGCTCACGAACCTGTACGCTGGGGAGACGCTTTCCGCCGACGACTTGCCGATCCTCCTTACGGGATTCACGCCCTGCTTTCGCAGCGAGGCCGGCTCGTACGGCCGCGACGTGCGCGGCGTGATCCGCCAACACCAGTTTCAGAAGGTTGAACTCGTCAGGATCGTGACACCGGAGGAGAGCTACGACGCACTGGAGCGGCTGACACTAGACGCCGAAGACATTCTCCAGAGCTTGGGCCTCCCCTATCGCAAGGTGCTTCTCTCGAGTGGCGACATGGGCTTCAGCGCGGCCAAGACGTATGACCTGGAGGTCTGGCTGCCCGGCCTAGACGAGTTCAAGGAAATCTCGTCCTGTAGCAACTTCGAGGCGTTTCAGGCGCGCAGGACAGGAATTCGCTATCGGCGGTCGCCTGGCCGCAAGGGCAAGGCGGAGTTCGTGCACACACTGAACGGAAGCGGTCTGGCGATCGGGCGCACCTGGCTGGCCATCATTGAGAACTACCAGCAGGCCGACGGAGGGGTCTTGCTGCCGGACGTACTGCAACCGTATCTCCGCGCCGAGCGGATCGCGCCGGGAGGCAGTCTCGTCTGAGGTCCGACCCGGTCCCGGTGGTGATCATTCGTACCGGCCCGTCCAATCGTTCCACTTCACACGCCAAACGTCGGAGAAGGCCCTCAACCCGGTCCGAAGAGTCACGGAAGAATCGGCGTTGTTGTTCCACTCAACCGCGATTTCGGCAACCCTGAATCCCAGCTTCCGAGCGAGATAGAGCTGCTCGACATCGAAACCGAAACCCACCAGGCGCTGTCTGGCGGCGATCTGCCGCGCTGCTTGGCGGTTGAACAATTTGAAACCGCATTGTGTGTCGGCGATTGGCAGGCCGGTCAGCAAGCGAACGTTCAGGTTGAAGATGCGCCCCAGCGCTTCTCGGTAAAGCGGTTGATGGTCTCCAATCAGGGAACGGTCCACGGCTCGCGAGCCGATCGCGACGTCGTAACCGCCCTCAGCCGCAGCCCCCATTAGTCGGTCCAGTTCCTTGATCGGAGTCGAGAGGTCCGCGTCGGAACAAAGCAGCCAGTCGTGGTGAGCCTCTTGCATTGCTCGCTGCACGCTGTAGCCTTTCCCGCGGTTACTGGGGTTGGAGATCACCCGGAGTTCTCCGCCAACGGCGGAGATTGCCCGGTTCGCTGAAATCGCCGCTTCCGCCGTACCGTCGCGCGACCCGTCATCGACGACGATTACCTCTACAGGGTCGAAGGACGCAGTCTCCAGATACCGTCCGATCGACCGCAGGGAAGTTGAAATGCGACTCGACTCGTTGTAGGCGGGGATGACTAGGCTCAACGACGGCACAGCAAAAATAACCCGGAGTAGCTTTGACAACGATGGTCAGACTTCGATCGCGGAATCCTTCAGCATGGCGTAGTACGGGCGGCATTCATCCAAGAGCGGCTTGAGTGTTTCGGGGAATGGCGTACGCTTCGGCTGGTAGGGATGAAAGCCCGTCGAGCGATGCACGTTGGCGTACCACTTTGGAGCCCAGACGCCGTCGAATCGCTTGGGTCCGGCGGGCCAGCCCAGCATTGCGGTCTCGAAATCAAGACCGACTCCGTCGCAGAGCAGGGTCAGGCTAAGCCGTGGGTTGAGGAGCAGGTCGCTCGATTCGATGACGACGGGTGTCTGACCCCACTCGCGCAGCATTGAGAGGAGTTCGCATTGCTTGGCAAGTCCGGTGTCTCGCAGCGTCGGCGTGCCGATCTGCTGTTGCAGTGACGGCAACATCTGCCCGGGATCGCGTGTCAGGAGAATGTTCAGCGTTTGCTTCATGAAACGCATGTCGAGGTCAACGAGATGGTGGGCCATTTGCTTGAAGAACACGACTGGAGAGCTTCGCGGACCTAGGATCTGCTCCCTCACCACCCGTTCACCATCCTGGTCCTGAGCAGCCAAGCAAACATCACGCATCGGATGCTGCGCGCCTGTGACTCGGAGGAAGTGGGCGTAGAGTGGCTCATCGACGGCCTCGGTGTCGCTCCGCTGGCTGAACGAGTACAGCAAGGCGGTCGAGATATTCCGCGGGCCGGACCAGAGACAAATTCGCTTTGTAGGCACGGTCATTCGAGTTCACCTCGGCCGAGTTTGCCAGCGCCTTAGCCAAGGCGGATCCGCCTCTCGTCCATTCTGTCACGGAACGGCATCTCCGCTCGTCTGCCAAGCGGGTCGCCCGACCCGGCCCGGAGGCGCTCTGCCATGATGGATTCATGGCGGCCGTGCAAGACCCGAGCCCCCGGAATCCAATCAAGCCCGGTACGGTCAACGCGCCTGACTTCCCGGCCGGCTTGAGTTGGCTGAACACGGATGTCCCGCTGTCCATTCGGCAGTTGCGTGGCAAGGTGGTGTTGCTCGACTTCTGGACGTACTGCTGCATCAATTGCATGCATGTCGTTGAGGACCTGAAGCGGCTCGAACGCAAGTACAGCGACGAACTGGTTGTGATTGGCGTACATTCCGCAAAGTTCGATGCCGAGAAGGACACCGATCGAATCCGACAGGCTGTCTTGCGGCACGGGATTGAGCACCCCGTGGTCAACGACCGTGACATGCGTGTCTGGCAATCGTACTCTGTTCGCGCCTGGCCCAGCCTTCTGCTGATTGATCCCCGAGGCAAAGTGTTCGGATCCCACTCCGGCGAACAAGTATATGACCTGTTCGACCAAGTGATTGCCCAAATGATCGAGCACTATGATGCGCTCGGCGAACTGCGTCGCGGAGCGGTCGAGACCGGGTCAGAAACGAGGCAGGTGCCGGATTCCGTGCTCTCCTTTCCCGGCAAGGTGCTTGCTGATGCGGAAGGGGACCGGTTGTTCATCGCCGATACCAATCACCACCGCATAGTAGTCGCCTCGCTTGATGACGGTTCGGTTCTGGACGTCATCGGCAGCGGGATGCCGGGACTCGCGGACGGGGAGGCCCGGGAAGCGAGGTTCTTGCGGCCCCACGGGATGGCACGATCCGGGGACTCGTTGTTCGTCGCCGACACGGGAAACCACGCGATTCGCCTGGTGGATTTGTCCGGACGCTCGGTGACGACGATAGCTGGAGACGGCCATCAGGACACCGAATGGATAGGGTCTCCAGGGCCGTTGGACGGTCGGCGGCTCAACTCCCCTTGGGATCTCGAACTTGCGCACGGTGTGCTGTTTGTTGCCATGGCCGGAAGCCACCAGATCTTCGGAATCGATCTCGAGGGAGGCTATATCGCCGTGCACGCCGGGAGCGGCCGGGAAGACCATGTCGACGGCCCGCTGATGGCGGCGGCGCTGGCTCAACCCAGCGGTTTGGCCACCGATGGCGAGTGCCTCTTCGTTGCCGACAGCGAAATCAGTTCGGTCAGGGCGGTTTCCTTGGACCCGCGGGGAGGCCATGTACGCACGGTCGTGGGCCAGGGGCTCTTCGACTTCGGAGACGTCGACGGTGTCGGGGCGGATGTGCGGCTGCAGCATCCGTTGGACGTGGAATTCGTCGACGGCACGGTTTATGTGGCGGATACGTATAACAACAAGATCAAGGCCATCTCCGTACCGTCCTGCCGGACCGCCACCCTCGCGGGCGGTGGATTGCCTGGATGCAATGACGGGCCCTCGGCCGATGCCAGATTCAACGAGCCTGGGGGGATCACCCATGCCGGGGGCACACTCTACGTTGCCGACACGAACAATCATTCGATCCGGGCTGTAGACGTCAAGACCGGAACTGTCTCGGCCTGGCCCCTGCGCGACATCGCCCAGTTGGCCCCCCGCGCCGTCGAGACGACAGAACTCCCCGAGGCCGCGGTACGCCCTGGACCCGTCGCGATTCGGGTATGCGTCGATCTTCCGGAAGGTCACGTCTTTAGTCCAGATGCGGATTCGGGCATCGCGATCCGATGCGACGAACGGACGTTCCCAGCGACGTTGCGAGGCGGGGTGGCTGAGGCGGTTTTGGAGCTCGCCTCCAACCAAATGCTGCGCATCGAAACGGTGGCCTACTATTGCAGCGACCGCAACGGTGCCTGCCTTTGCTATCGGGTCGTGGCGATGCTGCCGCTCCGCGTCGAGCCCAAGGGCAAGAGCGAAGTCGACGTTCGCCTGCATCCTCTTGCCCAGTGATGCCATCCCGTCTGCGTCGGGGACTCGCTACTCATCGGTCGGATCGAATGTGCCGATCGGTTCCACGAGACTCAGGTCGCTGCGGGTTGCTCGCTCGCAGCTTGCGAGCAACCCATCCAAGACCACGGCTATGCGATCAATCTCCTCGTCCGGGATTCCAAAGCCGAACGATGCGTTGAGGGATCTCCAGTCCCTTGCTGGAGATGATTCGGATTCCGGGGGCATCGAAGCGTCGAGAGCCTATGTTAGTATCTTGCAATTGGGCGGCCCGAACATGCAGGAAACGCTGGCACAACTCTTCAAGAACACAGTCGCGCACGGGAAGCCGGACGCGATTCTCACCAAGGAGTCGGGGGCTTACGCTCCGATTAATTCCACTGAGTTGGAGCGACGGGTGATTCGCCTACACTCGGCTTTGATCGGGGCAGGCATCAGCAAGGGAGACAAAGTCGCGCTCTTGTCGGAGAACCGCTGGGAATGGGCCGTTTCCGACTTCGCAATGATGACGGCCGGAATCGTCAGCGTCCCGATCTATCCGACCCTCCCTGCGGAGCAAATCCGTTACCTCCTGGATCACTCCGAGTCCAGGGCGGTGCTTTGTTCAACTGCTGAGCAACTCGCCAAGATCCAACAGATCCGAGGCCAGCTACCCGCACTTGGCCTAGTGGCGGTCTTCGATTCGGTGGAAGGCGAAGGCGTGGTCGGGCTAGGCACCCTGATCGGTGAGGAGGATCCGAACGGCGAGGAGAGAGCGAATTTCGACGCCGCCGTTGATTCCGTCGAGCCGGGGAGTTTGGCGAGCATCATTTACACGTCGGGAACGACCGGCGTTCCGAAAGGAGTGATGCTCTCCCACTACAACATGGCGTCCAATATCCGGGATTCGTTGATCAAGGTTGGCGTGGAAGACATGGCTCTCTCGTTCCTGCCGCTGTGCCATGTGGCCGAGCGGCTGGCGGACTATGTCTACTTCAATTCGGGTGCGACTGTTGCGTACGCCGAGTCGATCGACACGGTCGCAGTGAACATGGGCGAGGTCCGTCCCACCTTCGCGGTAGGCGTACCCCGATTCTTCGAGAAGGTCTACGGCCGGGTCATGGCAGCGATGGCAGCCGCGCCCACGTTGCGACGCAAGATCTTCGAGTGGGCTGTCAGCGTCGGTACCGCCGCAACGCCATACCTAGTAGACGGCAAACCCCTGCCGCTGCTGCTGAAGCTCAAGCACCGGCTTGCGGACAAGCTGGTGTTTCACAAGCTTCGAGGACGGCTGGGGGGGCGTATCAGGATGTTCGTGTCGGGCGCCGCGCCCTTGCCACGCCATCTGGCCGAGTTCTTTTACGCCTTGGGCTTGCCGATCTGCGAAGGCTACGGTCTTACGGAGACCTCGCCGCTTGTTTCGATTAACACCCTGGAGGACCTCAAGTTCGGGACGGTCGGCAAAGTCATTCCGAACGTGGAGGTTCGGATCGCCGACGACGGTGAGATTCTCGTGCGCGGTCCGAACATCATGCAGGGCTACTACAAGATGGAGCAGCAAACGGCCGACGTGATGGATGGCGAGTGGTTCCACACCGGTGACATCGGAGAGTTCGATGACGACGGTTTCCTTTCGATAACGGACCGCAAGAAAGACATGTTCAAGACATCTGGCGGCAAGTACATCGTTCCCGCACCCATCGAAAACCTCCTGAAGCGGAGTCCATTCATCGAGACTGCCGTGGTCATTGCGGATCAGCGCAACTTCCCCAGCGCGCTGATCGTGCCGGACTTCGCGACGCTGCGAGCGTGGGCGGAATCGCAGGGGATTGAGGGTTCGACCAACCAGGAGTATTGCGCCAACGAGCAGGTTGTCGGGCGCGTCATGTCCGAAGTTTCCGAGCTTTGTAGCGATTTGGCGCAATTCGAACGAATCAAGAAGATCGCCCTGATTGGGAACGACTTCTCGATTGACGGTGGCGAGCTAACGCCCACCATGAAGGTGCGACGGCGCCAGGTGAACGAGAAGTACAAGGAGCAGATCGAGGAGATCTACACGTAACGGTGCGCGGTTCCCGCGGGTCTTAGAGAAAGGGGCCCGGCATGGAGTTGGTTTCATTTCCACGACGATTCGCCGGCCGGACAGTCTTGCTGGCGCTACTGCTCCCGACGCCGTTTCTGGCTCAGGATGCCTTTCCGCTTCGCGCGGTGGAATTCGAGGGAAACGACCGCTTTGCAGACGAGCACCTAATGCCCGTTACCGGCCTCGAACTCGGACGGCCGGTCACAAAGAAGGACTTCGAGATCGCCTTGCGTCGACTCAACGAGACCGGCGTCTTCGAGGGGCTGAGGTATCGTTTCGAACCGCAGGGAGACGGCTACAAGCTGACCATCGCGGTACAAGAAGTGCCGGAGATCTTTCCGGTTCGCTTTGACGGTTTCGACGTGCCAGCCGAGAGTGTCGAGGAGGTCTTGCGAGAGCGGCTGCCGCTGTTTGTCGGACTGGTGCCTGCAGGTGGTCCTGCGGTTCGCGTCATGGTCAACGTCCTGCAACGTTGGTGGGCAGAGCGTGGAGGCGAAGAGGAAGTGGTCGCGGACCTCGTGCCGACCGCCGAGTCGGGATTCGAGATGCTGGTCGGTCCCGAACAGGAGACCAACAACATCGCGTTCGTCCGTTTCGACAACACCGGGGACGTTGATGGCCTGGAGTTGCAACGGGTCTTCAGCCAGTCCGCCATCGGTGAACCGTACTCCGAGGCTAGGCTCAAGGAACTGCTGCGCTACAACGCTCGACCCTTCTACACGGAGCTGGGCTATATGAACGTGTCGTTTTGTCCCTGCGAGACCGTTCCAGACCGAGACTCCGAAGGTCTGATCGTCGATGTGCATGTGGAGCAGGGCGAAATCTACTTGTTTGGCGAGGTCGCCTGGCCGGATCCGCTTCCCATCGATCCCGAGACCTTACGGAAGGTGAATCAGATCGAGCCGGGCCAAGTCGCCAACATGAAATCCGCGTACGCCACGATGGCAGAAATCGCCGAGGGCATGCAGCGGCAAGGTTACATGAAGGCCAATGCCGTCTTCGACGAGCGAGTCGATCATGATACCCGCCGCGTGCATCTCGACATCGCAATCGACCCGGGATTGCAGTATGTTTTCTCCCGGCTCATCGTCAAGGGCCTGGATATTCTCTCCGAGCCGACGATTCGGAAGCGGTGGGGCATGGAGCGGGACGCTCCGTTCGACGTCAGGTACCCGGCATACTTTCTCGACCGGGTCAAGGCCGACGCAATGTTCGAGAACCTGAAACGAACCTCTTGGAGCATCGAGACCGACGATGTCACCGGCCGAGTGGATGTGACACTGTTCTTTTCGGGCCTCGCGGCCGAGATCCCTCGCGACCCCCGGGACGATGATCTCGGGCCACCATTTGACTAGTTGCGCGCCTTGTACAGAGCGAGTCGGTAGATTACTGCGCGGGTGGGAATGAAGGGGTTGTAGAGGACAGTTGCCGCCTGCCCCGACCTGAGATCCGGATTGCGCTCCGTGCCCTTCAGGGTTTGACGCTCTCCATTGACGTTGTAGTTCACCCGGAACGACCGAACGCCGCCCCGGCGGCGAACATCCGCGGTAAAGCCAGAGACCGGGGTGCCACCCATCACCAGCCGTCGGTGAAACCGGCGCTGCGCCTCAGCGAAGCCCGCCGCGGCGAGGAGCAGGCCACCGATGAAGAAGACGAAGCGTGTCGACACGGGCGACGTGATCGCGGGCAGGTAGTGGACTTCAGGGTTGGCCGGCAAATACGTGACCTGCATCGTCTCCCCGTCCTGCAGGGAATCGAAGACCCTGGGTGGCACGGTCCGGCTGATTCGAATCGGAATCCCTGCCTCCGTCGAGAATCCATAGCCCACTCGGTAAAGCGTGTTTCCATTGTCAAGGATCCTCGCATCCCGGGAATGCACTGTTGCGGTGGACCCCTCCCCGTCCAATTCCAGCATGTTCTTCTCGGGCGGGGGAGGGAGCCGCCCAAAATGCTGGTGTGCGAGCGAAGCGAAGACAGCTAGTGTTACCGTCCAGGTGATGACAATCGACTTGCCTCGTCCGGTGAGCGCGACCCTGCGGGGAACGGGGCCACGCAGTTCCGGCTCAACACGGTCGGAGACACTGCGAGCCTGTTCATCCTCGGCCCGCTCAACTCGTCGTTGAGGATCGGGCTGGTATGCGTCCAGCCCCCTTCTCAATGCAAGCGAGCCCAGAGCGATCAGCCCAATGCCAGCCCATAGTGTCGCTCCTCCCGCGGGCAGCGACATCAGGATCGCGAAGCCACCGGAGATCGCCAACGAGGCGCCTGCGGCGAACCATACCTTGCTGGAAGGGCGAACCGACATTCTAGGGATTCAGTGTAGCTATGGGCTGGCGCAGATTCACAGACGGTGTGGATTCCCCGGCCAACCCCGTTTGAGCAAAGCAGACCATCGAAACCCTTCTATGTTGGAATGGTGGGGCTATGAAGAACTCGGTGCTAAGGCGGCGCACTGTCTGGATCGCAATCGTACTGGCACTGTGTTCCTGGTCTTGGCCAGACGCGAGCCATGCCCAGGGTGGTCCGGATCGATGGGAAGGGGCGATTCGCGCATTCGAGGAGAGCGACAGGGCGAACCCGCCCCCCGAGGGGGGGATCGTTTTCCTGGGAAGCTCGAGTTTCCGACGCTGGGACCTGGACGAGTCATTCCCTGGCAGGGGCCTGATCAATCGAGGCTTCGGTGGGTCGCAGATGGCCGATGCGTTGCGGTATCTCGACAGAATCGTGTTGCCCCTCAAGCCACGAATCCTCCTGCTGTACGAAGGCGACAACGACCTCGCGAGCGGGAAGAGCCCCGAAACGGTCGCAAGCGAGTTTCACGAAATGGTTGCTCGGGTTCACGCCGCGCTCCCGGCCACGAAGATCGTGTTTGTAGGCATCAAGCCCAGCATCCGACGCTGGAACCTGATCGGGTCGATTCGTGAGGCGAACGCAAGGGTTCGGACGGTTACCGAATCGAGCGAATTGCTAGTGTACATCGATGTTGATGCACCGCTGCTCGGGGACGACGGAGAACCCCGGCCCGATCTATTCGTCGAAGATGGGTTGCATCTCAGCGCAGCGGGTTATGCGATCTGGACCGAACTCGTAGCCCCACATCTGGAGTGATGGAGCCGCGCATCCCGGAAGAATACTGCGAAGCTGCGCTTCCCGTTCCCCTCGCCAAGACGTTCACGTACGCTGTGCCCAGTGGGTTGAGCGGTCGCGTTCAGGCGGGGTGCCGCGTACAGGCGGAGTTCGGGAATCGCTCGCTCACCGGAATCGTTCTGAGCGTTCACCGTGACAAACCGAGATTCTCGGTTCGCCCCGTCAAGAAACTGCTGGACGATACCCCGGCTCTCACCGCCGAATTGATCCAACTCGGATCGTGGGTCGCCGAGTACTATTGCACGCCGATCGGGGAGGTGCTGCGTTCGATGCTCCCATTGCGCGGGGAAACGAGGTCGAAACGCATTGTCACGCTCACCCCGGCGGGTCTCAGCGTCGCGGAGGCGTCGCTGGTCCCTGTCGATGTCGAGGCCCTGGTGCTTGAATCCCTGCGGCGGAAGCCGCTGACTCTCGCGTACTTAGTGCGGAAACATCCAGGGGCGGCGAAAGCGGTCGAACGCTTGCGGGAGCGTGCCTTGGTTTGTGTCGAAGATGTGGTCGAAGCGCGCGACCCGACCCTGGCCAGAGGCGCGGCGCTCACGGTGCAGATTGCTTCCGGCAGCGTTCTGACTGAAAAAGTCTCCAGCACAGAGCAATGGCTACTGGAATTCTTGCGGCGAGATCCAGACAGCCACGATCTTCGGGCCCTGGCCGTGCGCAGAGGCGATGTGGTCCGCGCTGCCCGGAGGCTTGCAAGGCTCGGCTCGGTGAGGATCGAAGTCACGCGAGCCAAGCGGGAGCCAGCCGAAACTGTCGACCGACTCAAGCTGAGCCAATCCCAGCGGCGGGCCCTGGATGCGATCGTGGCCGTCCTCCGGCAAGCGCGCTATCAGACATTCCTGCTCCACGGTGTCACAGGCTCCGGCAAGACCGAAGTGTACTTGCGAGCGACAGCCGAAGCTCTGGCCCTGGGGCGCAGCACTTTGCTGCTGGTGCCCGAAATTGCACTGACCCCCGCGCTGGCGGCGCAGTTCTTTGAGCGGTTCGGAGACCGGGTCGCTGTCTTGCACAGCGCGCTCAACGACACGCAACGGTCCGAACAGTGGCGGCGGATCCGTCTTGGCCGCGCGCGGGTCGTTCTGGGCACTCGCAGTGCCGTGTTCGCACCGGTCGAAGACCTGGGTCTCGTGATCGTTGACGAAGAGCACGATGCTAGCTACAAGCAAGCGGAAGCCCCGCGATACAACGCCCGCGATGTGGCCATCGTGAGGGGCCGGTCGGCCTGTGCGGCAGTGGTCGTCGGTTCGGCTACGCCGGGCCTCGAGACCCGCTTCAACGCCGAGGCGGGCAAATACGTGCTGCTGGAAATGCGCACACGCGTCATGGAGCGGCCGCTTCCAGCCGTCCGGACTGTCGACATGCGCCGAGAGTTTGCCGAGACCGGCGAGGCTCCGCTGTTCTCAAGGGAGCTTGTGACGTCCGTAAGGGACTGCCTCAGCCGTGGCGAGCAGGGGATGATTCTTCTGAACCGCCGGGGGTATTCGACCCATGTGCTTTGCCGGTCCTGCGGCGAGAGGGTTGAGTGCCCGAACTGCTCGGTGACCCTGACGTATCACCGAGGAGACAGGCGCCTGCTTTGCCACTACTGCGACCATGCCGAGCCTGTGCCGACTCGTTGCGCCGGTTGCAGCGGGGACTACTTGCACTTTCATGGCAGTGGATCTGAGAAGGTTGAAGAGGAGTTGACCAGGCATTTTCCGGAAGCGATGATCGCCCGGTTGGACCGCGACACTGTCAAGGCACGCGACTCGTACGAAACGATTCTGAATTCGTTTCGGGAAGGTGCGTGCAATCTACTTGTCGGCACCCAGATGATCGCAAAGGGGCATGACATCCCGAATGTCACCCTAGTGTGCGTCGTTGATGCCGACATTGGCTTGGGACGCCCCGATTTCCGGGCAGCGGAAAGGACGTTTCAATTACTGACCCAGGTCGCGGGCAGGGCGGGGCGGGGCGAAAAGCCCGGTGAAGTACTGATCCAGACGATGAATCCCGAGCACTACGCGATAGCACTCGCTGGCAGCCAGGACTACGAAGCGTTCTACAATCGAGAAACAGGATTTCGCAAGGCGTTTTGGTACCCGCCATTCACGGCGATGGCCTCCATTCTCGTTCGCAGCCGCGATCTTTCGGCGGCTGTGACGATGGGCACCAGCCTCGGCAAGCACCTCAGACCCGTTCCCGATGACTTGCGACTGATCGGACCGGCTTCCGCGCCCATGGCGAAGTTGCGCACCGAGCACCGGTTTCAGTTCCTGATAAAGTCCCCGAATCGAAGAGCGGTGGCTGAAGTGCTGGGAAGGGCGCGCCGCCATGCAGCCGAGCAGAAATGGCCTGCCACTGCCTTGATCATTGACGTCGATCCCGTCGACTTCCTCTAGCCACTGGTTATCTCTTGTGGCGGAATGCTGCGCTCCCATGAATGACTCGCTCGGTTTCCGTCCCCGACCGAGGCGTCGTGTCCGCTCGTCGATGTTCGAGATCTATTCGTAATTATGCACTTTACACAAGATAGCGAGGGTGATACCGTGGCTGGATGCCTATACAGACCGGGAAGATTCTTCGATGTATTGCGGCTGCCGTTGGAGCGATAGGCATGGGATTCCTGATTGAGCCCTGGTTTGCCCTAGGTCATTGGACTTGGGGCGTAGTATCGGCCATTGGGTGGATTATCTTTGCGCTGACTTTCACGCGCAAGAGGCATTGGTCTTGGGCTGCACACATTGGCTTCAATCTGTGGATTAGCGTCCGCTACTCATTCGATGCAGAAAAGCGGGACCGGATGAAGTACTCCAGGGCATTCCGCAAACGGGTCGAGCAGAACCGGAGGGCGAGACTTCCGCGCCCCCCGGGTGAACCACCTCATTTCCCAGCCAGACCGCAAAAGCGAAAGAGGCGTTGAAGTGGTTAATGCCCTAGAGTGCTTCCGTCGAAGAACATCGGACTGGGCTGGTAATTCAGCGTTGCATCGCCAGAGACAATGGGGAGAGGGTATAGGCAGCCGTTTTCTGCATCATCTCCGCAGTTGTCATAGACGCGGTAGGTCTTGCCGGTGTCAGTATTGTACAGCCAGGTTGATCCCCTCACTGGCCATCCTGTCAGCCCAGTCGACCCCGTCAGAATATCGGAACCGCCGCTACCGCCGGATCCACCAGTTCCAGCAACGTTCCCCCCGAACATTTGCCAAGGGCCGTCACTCGACTCACTCTCAGTTTGGCTCTGTGCGTTCACTGAGATTCCACCAGCGGCAATCCACCCTATGCAGATAAGTACAGCTGCCACAGCAATAAGCTTTGATGATTTCATGTTGTCTTCCTACCCTTCAATTGACTCTGTAAGGACCGTCGAGGGTGCCGGGCCTTACAACCGTCATTCAGAGATGAGAGACGTCCTGAGTATTCGCCGCAGAATCAGGGAGCTACCCCGATTCCAGATACACGGCTCTTGTATTCTTCAGGGGACCCGACTCGCGGGATCCCTGAACAACGGTTGCGGAGGACACCCTATCAATTGCTACAGTGCAACGTCAAGTATCCTGACTACTCAATTGGAAAGCAGACCCCCATGCCAGTCAGAGCCTTTCGGTCAGCAGCGATTTCGTTCCGCAGGTCCCATATCTTGCACACAAGGTCAAATACTTCGTCATGCGGGGAGTGCTCTGGAACCAGATTCGGATTATGCCTCGGAGGGGCTTGAAACTCAGGAATGTTCCTCAACAGCGTGGCTACCGCCTCCAGATTCTCAGCGATTCGAGCTGCCTTGGTTTCCATGCAGCAGAGAGTTTTCTTTTTCTCTTGATATTGAATCAACGTCCCCCCGACTAGTGATTCCTGTTCTTGATGGGACACGACTGCTACTTCCGATTATAGCCCGGTCAAGCGGACTTGCCGCCAACCAGTTCGCGATACTTCACTGGCTTGGTGTTCAGGATGCGCTTGAGCGTGTCGCGGAACATGTACGGGTTGTTGCGGTTATTGAAGCGCCACTCCATTTCCTCGATGTAGCGGTCCAGGTGCCGGACGCTGATATGGTGGAACGCGCCGACGATCGATCGCTTGAAGAGCGACCACACGCCCTCGATGCCGTTGGTGTGGACATCCCCGACGACCCATTCTTCTTTGGAGTGGTTCACTGTTTCGTGGCGCGTGTCGTCGTCCGCGATTCCAAGGTATCCCTTCAACTCATCCGTGTAGATCGCCTCGGCCTCGTCCTTGACGTTTCTGTTGATGAACGAGTGGAGCGTCTTCTTGGTCGTGTCGGGGATCCGCTCGAGACGGACCTTGCCGCCGCGCTGGAGGGCGCCCGCCACCAGGGTCTTGTTCTTGCGGTATCCGCGGCCCACGTTCTTGCGCTTTCCGCCCATCAGGGTTTCGTCAACCTCGATGACACCGACAAGGGTAGGACCCTCGAAGGGGTCATTGCCCATCGCTTCGCGGATACGGTGGCACAGGTACCAGGCCGTGCGATAGGAGCCGAGGCCGAGAGTGCGCATCATCTGGTTCGCGGAGATTGCCTTCTTGGACTCCAGCATCAGGTAAATGGCGATGAGCCACTTGCGCAGCGGCAAGTGCGAATCGTGCATGATGGTGCCAGAGGTAACGCTGAACTGGTAGCGGCAAGCAAAGCAGTCGAACTGCGGCCTGGAACGCAGTTCCGCAACGCGATCGCATCCGCACTCGGGGCAGACCACTTTGCCCTTTGGCCAGCGCAGGGATTCGAGGTAGTCACGGCATTTGTCCTCGGATCCGAACTTGTCCATCAGATGAATGAGGTTGAGAGAATTGGTGTCAGTCATGAAGAACTCCAAGCGGAAACGCACCTTGCCGCGCAACATAGCCGAGAAGACCGACTCCGAGGCTATGGAGCGGATTTTCGGGAAGCGCGTAAAGCGAGAACTGGACAAGGTCGCTCACGCCCAGAAAGGCGTTGCAAGGAAAGGTGTTTCCGGCCATCTAAGGCCATGATATCACCCTCGATATCTTGTGTAAAGTGCATAATTAAGGATCTATTGCATGGTCAGCGGGCACTCGAGCGGTTGGCCTGTTCATAGAGCCGCAAGTCGCGCACGGCCCTGTTATGGTCCCGAAGCGTCGCCGAGAATGTGTGACCCGTTCGTGGTCCCGGAGCGGCGACGAAGAACAGGTAGTCGCTCCTGGAAGGACAAAAGGCGGCTTTGAGCGACTCCAGTCCTGGATTTGCGATGGGGCCCGGAGGAAGGCCTTCGTGGACATACGTGTTGTAGATGTGCGGATCGGTGAGATCGGATAGATAGATCCGGCCGCGGAACCTGCCCTCCAGGAGCAATCCGTAGATGATTGTCGGATCGCATTGCATCAGCATTCCACGCTGCATGCGGTTGTGAAAGACGGAGGACACCAGGGCCCGCTCCCCCTTGTCCCCGGTTTCCTTTTCGATCATGGAGGCCAGGATTAGGCCGTCCCAGTCATCAATGGCGATGGAACGCTGGGAACGAGCCCTATCCAGCGCACGCCGAAACGAAGCGACCATGGCACCGATGAGATCTTGCACCGTGGAAGTCTTCGCCAATTGGTAGGTGTCAGGGAACAGGCAGCCTTCGAGGGTCTCCGCTTGGGGCAAAATGTCCTTCACCATCGTCGGATCTGCCGTGAGAGCGAGAAACTCCTCCCGAGTCGCCAGCCCGGTGGATGCGACTACCTCGGCTGTGTCGAAGCGGTTCAGTCCCTCGCGAATCGTCAAGGGATACAGGCGAACAGACCCAGACTCCAGAATGTCGATCACTTCCGAGGCCTTCAGCGGCCGCTCGAAGAGATACTCCCCCGCCTGTAGCGTTGCGTCACGGTTCCAGGCGCGTTCCCACAGGAAAGCCCACTTGGACGGAATGACGCCTCGAGATCGCAGAGCCTCGGCAATCTCTTGGGATGTCGCGCCCCGTGGGACGTCAATAACCACCGGTTCGGAGAACGGCTCGTGTGCGTGTTCTCCCTTGCAACCCGCCCAGAGGGTAATCGCGAGAACCGCACAGGCGCTACGCCTTACTTGCTGCAAGGTAGCTCTCCAACAGGAGGATCGCAGCCATGCGATCGGTTGCGCCGCGATCGCGTGAGGAGGCCGGGATCAGCTCCTCGGCCGTCCAACTCGTGAGTCGTTCGTCCCAGAGGCGCACACTGACCCCGGCATGCTTCGACAAGCGCCGCGCAAAGCGGCTCGCGTGCCTGGACGACGTGCTTTCCGTGCCATCGAGGTGCAGCGGATTTCCGACGACGACGGTTTCGATTCCACGGTCCCGAATCACCCCTGTCAGTGCGTCAAGGTCCCGCTGGATGTTCCTGCGCTCGAGCGTGGGCAAGCCGTGGGCGGCGATGCCCAGTTCGTCGCTCACGGCGATCCCGATTCGTCGCGTCCCCCAGTCCAGGGCCATCACACGCATCAATCTTGGTCCCCTTCTAGTTGGTGGTCCCGGGCGCCCTGGGTTGCCTCCTGCGCATGTCTTCGATGGTCACATCCCATGGCTGGGCCGGCAACGGATCGTACTGGGGCCGTGCGTCTCGTTCCGGTAGGGACTCCGCAACCGCGCGCAGCTTCTTCAGCGCCGCCACATGGTGTGGCGACGAACTGTGCAAGAGATTGTTCGTTTCATCCGGGTCCTCCTGCAGATCGTGCAAGCTCTGCACCGCCCCGTGATGCACCTGGATCTTGTAGCGTTTGTCGCGGATGCTGCGAGGCGCGTAGTCGAGAACACCCCGAACGCCTCGCTCGTCGAGGAGTCCCGCCCCGGCTCCCATCGCCAGGATCCACTGTCTCGGGCCCGTCTGATCCTTCCCCAGCACCACGCTTGCAATGGACTTGCCATCCAGTTCCACACCTTCGGGCAAGGGGGCCCCGCTCAATTCGCAGAACGTTGGCAGGAGATCGGAAAAGTCCGTCAATGCGTCGGTCTCGACACTCGCCGGGACCAGGCCCGGGCCGTTCACGATGAACGGCGCACGGGGCCCGTTCTCTGTCAACCGCCCCTTGCCGCCTTGCACGGGGCGACCGTTCAGGCTGCCTCGGATACCACGCGAGGTCCCGTTGTCAGTCGTGAAGAAGACGATCGTGTTTTCGCGCACTCCGGCGTCGTCGAATGCCTTGATCAGCTGTCCGACAAGGTAGTCGGTGTACCGGACCATCGCCTTGTGCTTCTCCAGCGCGGTCTCCGCGAACGGTTCATGGGGAGTTGGAACCAGCGGCCCGTGTGTCAGGGCGAGCGGATAGTACAGCAGCATGGGCCGTTCGCGATTTCGATGGACGAAGTCGACGAGGAAGTCATTGAAGATGTCCGGGCCGAATTGGCCTTCGTACGTCCTGCTCTTCTCCTTGTTCGTATATACGTAGGGATCCCAGTACCGCACGTTGCTCGGAGGGTTGTCTCCCTCCCCGCCCGTCCACATGCTCCATTCGTCGAAACCGTGGCGGTTAAGGATATCCGGTTGGACGCGGAAATCGTTGACCTGCCACTTGCCCGCAATCGCGGTAGCGTAACCGACTTCCCGCAAGAGCCTCGCGAACGAGACATTGTGCGTGGGGTCGAAATGGAAGCCCGCGCCCCAGCGGGGCACGTCCCAGTGATTGGTCCAGCCGTGCCTGAATGGATAGCGGCCGGTCAGCAGCGTGATGCGTGTGGGAGTGCACTGCGGCATCGAGTAGGCGTTGTGGAACACCATCCCGCCCTCGGCAAGCTTGTCGATATTGGGCGTCTCAATGCCCTCGCCGCCATAGCTCGAGATCCACTCCGGCCCGAGATCGTCGGCCATGATCAGGACCAGGTTGGGAGGGGCCGCCCAAACGCAGGCAGCGATCAGGACGGGAGCGACTCTCAGCAAATACCGCATTCCATAAGCGTAGTATGTTGCAGCCAGTCGGTCGATCGCCGTGGATCGAAAAATCGGTTCGGGTGGGGCGTTGATCGGCAGAGTTCCGCGTGACATGCCCGCCGGAGTCGGATGGGCCAAACTGATAGAGCATGGACGGCTTGTTCGCTTCGGAAGACACGTCAATCTACGACATCCAATCCTCCGCTGAAGGTCCCGCGGGGCAGCTTCCGCTGACGCCTGCGATGCTCCGCACGCAGCCGAGCGGAAACATATTCGGCTGGACACAGGATGCCGGAATGGGCTGGAATCCGGCGCATCTGGGCCGAGACGAGTATCTGATCCTGAGCACGCAAGGGGGCATTCGTGCTGAAGACGGATCACCGGTTGCACTCGGGTATCACACCGGGCACTTCGAGGTCGGGCTGTTGATGCGTGAGGCCGCATTCGAATTGCGCGATCGCGGAGCCATCCCGTTCGCCGGCTTTTGCAGCGACCCCTGCGATGGCCGCACCCAGGGAACGCCGGGCATGATGGATTCGCTCCCCTATCGCAACGACGCCGCGCAAGTCCTGCGGCGGCTGATCCGTTCCTTGCCCACCCGCCGAGGAGTGCTGGGGGTAGCGACTTGTGACAAGGGTCTTCCCGCAATGATGATGGCGCTAGCGTCGATGCACGACTTGCCATCCGTGCTTGTTCCAGGCGGGGTCACCCTGCCGTCAAGGACGGGAGAGGACGCTGGCAAGGTCCAGTCGATCGGCGCGCGATTCACCCACGGCGAACTCTCTCTCGAAGATGCCCGGGAATTCGGTTGCAAGGCCTGCGGGTCCCCGGGCGGCGGGTGCCAGTTCCTCGGCACTGCCGCGACGGCCCAGGTCGTTGCGGAGGCGCTCGGGCTCGCGCTGCCGCATACGGCGCTCGCGCCGTCCGGTCAGCAAGTTTGGAAGGACGCGGCGCGACGGTCTGCCCGAGCTGTCTTGGCGCAGCATCGCGCGGGCCTCTCGACGAAGGATATTCTCACGGAAGGCTCGTTCCGCAACGCGATGGTTGTCCATGCCGCTTTCGGGGGCTCGACGAACCTGCTCCTGCATCTGCCTGCGATCGCATACTGCGCGGGTATTCCACGCCCTGGCGTCGACGATTGGGCCGCCGTGAACTGTCAGGTCCTTCGATTGGTGGATGTGCTCCCGAACGGACCGGTCGGTCACACGACCGTGCGGGTCTTCCTCGCGGGGGGCGTACCCGAGGTCATGCTTCATCTCCGCGACATGGGCTTGCTTGATCTCGACGCACTGACCGCTGCTGGCATCCGACTGGGAGAGGTTCTCGACCAGTGGGCGGATAGCGAGCGCCGCACCGTATTTCGGGATCGGCTCCGGCAGCTCGACGGCGTGGATCCGGACGAGGTGATCTTCGCTCCGGGTCCTGCCAAGCGACGCGGGCTGACCAGCACAATTACGTTCTGCCACGGCAACCTTGCGCCGGAGGGCTCGGTAGTGAAGAGCACGGCAATCGATCCCACTGTGATCGATTCTGACGGCGTGTACCGCAAGCAGGGCACGGCCAGGGTATTCACCCGGGAAGCGGACGCGATCGCGGCGCTCAAGGTGGGAGCAGTTCACCCTGGTGACATCATGGCGCTGATTTGCTGTGGACCGCTTGGTTCCGGCATGGAGGAGATCTACCAGATCACCTCGGCCCTCAAGCATCTCTCGTATGGCCGCGAGATCGCCGTCGTCACGGATGCGCGCTTTTCGGGAGTCTCGACCGGCGCCTGCATCGGACATGTCGGTCCGGAGGCGCTCGCGGGGGGACCGATTGGCAAGCTGATTGACGGAGACGTGCTGAAGATCGAAATCGACTGCAATCGGCTCCAGGGAGCTGTGGACCTGGTCGGCGAGAAAGGCCGTTCCTGCGGTGCGGCGGAGGGCAGTCGGATCCTAGCGGAGCGAGATCTCCGAGAGGATCTGTCGCCGCATCCCGACCTCCCGAATGACACCCGTCTGTGGGCGGCCCTGCAGGCCCGCAGCGGCGGGACCTGGAAGGGATGTGTGTACGACGTGGACGCGATCGTCGAGGCGCTCGGCGGTCGACCTAAGGGCGGATGATCGAACCGTCGCGCCTGCGCGTCGTGCCCCAGTGATAGTCGAACGGCGTTTCGTAACGGGAGTCGACGTCATACCTCGCGGCGAGTTGCTCGTCGATTTCCATTCCCCATCCCGGGGATTCGTTCGGAAAGAAGAACCCATTCTCAAGCCGCGGGCAGCCCTGGAAAACCTCGTGGACGGAGTCCGGCCAGGTACGCGCTTCCTGAATGCCAAAGTTATAGCAACTCACATCCAGGGCGATGTTGGCGAGATGTCCTACAGGAGAAGTGTCGCCAGGCCCGTGCCAGGCCGTGCGCACGCCGAACCACTCGCAGAGGGCTGCAAGCTTGCGAGCTGGAGTCAACCCGCCGATCTGGGAGATGTGGACCCGGATGAAGTCGATCAGGCGTTCAGCGATGAGCCCGGTGAACTCGTGGGGCGAGTTGAACAGTTCACCCATTGCGATCGCTGTTGTTGTCTGCGACCGCATGTGCCGAAAATACCCGATCTGCTCGGGGGAGAGCGGATCCTCGATAAAGAACGGACGGTATTCCTCGACACGCTTGAGCAGCCACATCGCCTGTGCATTGCTGATGCGCTCGTGGACATCATGCAGGAGTTCGATCTGCTCGCCGATGTTCGTGCGCATGTGCTCAAAGAGCTTGGGAACGCTGAGCAGGTACGGTGTCGGCTCGAACATGCGCTCCTGGTGCGGCCCGCCGGACGGTGCGCCAAGGAATCCTCCAGGACTGCCGCCGCTGGATCGCGCTCCGTAATTTGCGTTGCCCTGGATTCCGACCTGGATCCGGATGTGGCGCACGCCCTCTTCCATGTAGCCGCGCGCTTGGTCCTCGACATCCTCCATGCTGGATCCTGACGCGTGGCGGTACACGTCGGCACCGTTGCGCGCCTTGCCCCCGAGCAGGGCGTAGACCGGCATGTTGGCGCGTTTCCCCTTGATATCCCAGAGCGCCTGGTCCACACCGCTCATCGCGTTGTAGAGCACCGGACCGTTCCGCCAATACGAACTGACGTACATCGTCTGCCAGATATCTTCGATATGGTCCGGATTCTTGCCCTTGAGAAAAGGCCGCAGGAACTCGTCCACGGCCGTGACGACGGCTTTGGCCCGTTGGGTGAAGGTAGCGCAGCCATAGCCGTGCAGGCCGGGCTCGTCCGTTTCGACCTTGACGATTACCGTCCGGGGAAGACCCGGAGGTGCCGTCAGGATCGCCTTGACGTCGGTGATCCGGAGTTCTGGCAGGCCGCGCTTGGCTTGGCTTTCCTGGGCTGCGGCCGAGGGGAGGGACGGTGTCGCTAGGGATGCTAGCCCGGCGCCGCCGAGCAAATTGAGTGCATTGCGTCGTTGCATGATGGCGACCCTATGGTCACCAATTCAGACTGGGCTTGCAACCGCGGAAACGAAGGGGTCAGGCTGGAGGAGCGGAACGGCCCAGACCCGTTCGCGAGTGGCAGGCGCGCCAGGACTCGAACCTGGGACCCTCTGCTTAGAAGGCAGATGCTCTATCCAGCTGAGCTACGCGCCCGCAGCACTCTTATCGTAGGTCAAGCTCGACCCTGAGGTCGCAGTCCCACTCTTGTCGGCAAGGCGACAAGAGGTACCCGCTCGAGCCGGCCAATGTCGGGTGTTTCACCTCGGGGGACGTGGCTGCCATGTCGGATGTCTCACATGGGCTTGCGCCATGATTTCCTTGATCTCGCTGATGATGCTGGGATGGTTTCGGGCCACGTTGTACCTCTCGAGGAGGTCCCTGGAGACGTCGTACAACTCGATCGAGCCGCTCAGCATTGGCTTTCGCACCCCCTTCCACTGGCGCAGCCTGACGGCCTGCGACGAGCCGCCCTCGTAAAACTCCCAGTAAAGGTACGGATGCTCTTGCTGTCTCTCCGGTTCGCCGAGCAAGGTCGGGGCAAAGCTGACGGAGTCCGTGCCCGCGGGCACCTCGCCGCCGGCCAGTTCAGCGGTCGTGGCCATGAGGTCCCCAAAGTACCCGACATGGTCTGACACTTGGCCCGGTCGGATCGTTCCCGGCCACCAAGCCAGGAACGGCACTCGGATACCACCTTCGTATAGATCTCTCTTGATCCCGCGCAAACCGCCCGAAGGATTGAATCGAAGCAGGTCGTGCCCCGCTTCGTTATGCGGCCCGTTGTCGGACGAGAACATCACGAGGGTCTTCTCGTCGAGGTCAAGTTCCGTCAGCTTGTCCAGTAACGTGCCGATGTCTCTGTCCATGCGCGTGATCATGGCAGCCTGCCCCTTGTCCGGGTTCGGCCAATCCTCTTCAGCGTAGATTCCGTAGTCGGGTACTTCGGCACCATCGCCGGTGCCTCGCGTGCCCTCGTTGTTGGCGTGAGGGATGGTGAGTGCGATGTAGAGAAAGAACGGCGTCTCCCCGCGATCCGCGATCCATTTGATTGCCTCCTGCATGATCAAGTCATGGGAGTACTCGTTTCGTTCGGTGGCCCAGCCTCCGCGAAACCCGCCGTAGACCCGGTCCAGGCGCCGCACCGTGTTCCGCAACGGGACCTTGACGAGGTCCCGCCACAGGAATTCGGGGAAGTAGTTGTGTGCGTGGACCTGGTTGAGATAACCGAAGAAGGTGTCGAAGCCCTGCTTGAGCGGATGTCCCTCGTTCTCGACCTCACCGAGCCCCCATTTGCCGAACAGGGCTGTTTCGTAGCCCGCTGATCCGGCGACTTCGGCAACCGTAACGTCGATGTCGCGTAAGGATTGGGGCGACATGTCTGGTCCCGAGGCGTTGCCGCGGACGTGAGTGTGTCCCATGTGCTGCCCCGTCATCAGGACGCTACGCGACGGGGCGCAGACCGTCGAGCCGGCGTAGAACTGCGTGAACCGCAGGCCGTCCGCAGCCATGCCGTCCAGCCGGGGAGTACGAATCACGGATTGGCCATACGATCCAAGATCCCCGTATCCGAGGTCGTCGGCCAGGATGAAGACCACGTTCGGACGATCCGCCCCTGACGAGAGTTGCGCTGAAGAAAATAGGAGGACGATCGCGGCAATTGCCGCACGGCGAGCGGTTGATTGCATGGAATCCCCAAGCGTACCCGATTTCTGTTTCGCTGGACGAACCCCGACAGTGTGGGCAAGCAACCTCGGCGACGAGCGCATGGGGCGAGGCCGGACCCGGACTCCCGTCAGCAGTGCCTCTGCAAGAATGGTCGTTCGATGCCTGCGAACAAGCCACTGCGGTTCTTGGTCACGAATGACGATGGAATAGACTCGCCGGGCTTGGCTGCTCTGGAGGCTGCGCTGCCGGACAGTGCCGAGTCGATCGTTGTTGCCCCGGCGGAGGAGCAATCCGGGTGCAGCCACCAGGTCACCACTGCCCAGGGATTCCGGGCGATGCGCTGCGGTGAAGGTCGCTTCGCCGTGAACGCTTCTCCAGCTGACTGCATCCGGATTGCGGTGCACTCCTTCCGGACGAGTTTCGATTGGGTGCTCGCCGGAATCAACCACGGTGCGAATCTAGGCGCTGATATCTACTATTCGGGGACCGTGGCCGCAGCCAGAGAGGCGGCGCTGCACGGTATTCCGGCGATTGCGCTGTCGCACTACCGCAATCGTGTACTGAGCCCGCAAGACTGGCGCCGGGCGACCAGTTGGGCCAGGCGTCTCATTCCGCGTCTGATCGATCGGCCCCTCAACCAAGGCGAGTACTGGAACGTCAATCTGCCGAGCCTGGCCCCGGGTCCGGCCGATCCTGAAATGGTCGATTGCGAGGTGGACACCAGCCCGCTCCCCTTGGTGTTCGCAGTCGATGGCGACTGCTACCACTATGCCGGCCGGTACCACCGCCGAGGTCGGCAAGGCGGCCGCGACGTCGAGATCTGTTTCGGCGGCAAGATCGCGGTTTCGCTCCTGACGCTGCCGTAGTCAGTCGTGGCGGAGAATCGAACAGGATTCGGCGGCCACGGTCTGTCCACACGAGTGCATTCCAGGTCGCAGACGGTCTGCGGCCTCCGGCCGGATCGTCCCGGCGGGTCACCATGAGACAATACCGACTGAATCGCTTTGACGCGCGGACGGCTGGACCAACTCCTTGTCGAGCGGGGCTTCGTCGAGTCCCGGCGGAAGGCGCAGGCCATGATCATGGCGGGCGAAGTATTGATCGACGGGCAGAAGGCCAGCAAGCCCGGCAGGCAAACTCCATCGAGCGCCACAATCCGGCTTGTTCGGCAGCGGCCACGCTTCGTCAGCCGCGCCGGGCAGAAACTTGAAGCGGCGATCGACCGGTTCGGGATCGATGTGCGCGGTGCGGTATGTCTTGACATTGGAGCCTCTACCGGAGGGTTCACGGATTGCCTCCTGCAGCACGGCGCCCTGCGTGTCCACGCCGTGGACGTTGGTCTCGGCCAGCTGGACTGGAGATTGCGGCAGGACAAACGGGTGATCGTCCGCGAGAAACTGAACGCGCGCTACTTGGCGGCGGAGGATCTCGGCGAGTCTGTCAGCTTCGTTGCGTGCGACGTGAGTTTCATTTCCGTCGCGAGGATTCTGCCGCGCCTGATTCACGTGCTCGAACCTGGCGCGGGGGCCGTGATCCTCGCCAAGCCTCAATTCGAAGTCGGAAAGGGCGAGGTCGGCAAGGGAGGGATCGTGCGGGATCCTGACAAGCACCGGCAGGTTGTCACCAGGGTGGGCGAGGCGATGACGGCGATCGGTTTCGGAGCCGTGGATTGGATTCCGAGCCCGGTCAGCGGCGCTGGCGGGAACCGGGAGTTCTTGATGTACGGGGCGGGGTGGGCCCCGACGGACGGCGAGTCATGACTGTTCGCCGGATCGGGATCGTCAGCAAGCCGGGCCGGGACGATATTCCGGATCTTCTCAGGATCGTCCGGGACTGGTGCGCCGCGCGCGGAATCGAGTGCGTCCTGGACCCCTCTTCGGCGGCGTACATGGGAGCCCCGGTCGCGGTGAATCGGGAGGATCTGCCCTCGGGTTGCGACCTGCTGGTCGTGCTGGGTGGTGACGGCACACTGCTCTCGGCTGCCCGGGCCGTGGGGGATCGCCAGACACCGCTGCTTGCCGTGAATCTCGGGGGCCTGGGATTCATGATGACTACCGGGCCGGACGAACTCTCCGCCGCGCTCGACCTCGTTGCCAAATCGGCCCATCAACTGGATTCTCGGATGGTCCTTGAAGCGCACCTTGAGCGCAAAGGGCAACCCTCCGAGCGCTTCTTCGCGCTGAACGATGTCGTCGTGGCGAACGGAGCGGTTGCCAGGCTGCTGCACCTGGAGGCATTCACCAACGGCGAGTACATTTGCGGCTACAGGTCTGACGGGCTCATTCTCTCGACCCCGACGGGTTCCACCGCGTATTCGCTGTCTGCCGGGGGCCCGGTCATGGCACCAGACGTCGGCGCTATCAGCATCACCCCTATTTGCCCTCACACGCTATCGAATCGATCCGTAGTCCTGCCGGCTACCGCGACTGTCGAAATCCTGGTGGAAGGGGGCGAGGAGTCCAGCTATCTCAGCGTGGACGGCCAGGTTGGCCGGAGCCTTCAAGCCGGCGACCGCATTCGCGCCTGGAGGGCGAGTCACACCATCGACATCGTTCACACCACGAGCATGCGGTTCTTCACCGTATTGCGCAACAAGATGGGGTGGGGGGATCTCTAGGCCGCCGTTCCTGCCACGAGCGGGATTACCAGTCCAGCAGTGGCAGCGCGGCGAAGAACACGAGTCCCGCTCCAAGAGCGATGTTGATCCACAACGGGTTGCGGCCGGCGCGACCAATCCACGAGGATCGATTGTTCAGAATGAGCAACGTGAGGGCGAGCACGGGCAGGAAGAGCGCGCCGAGCACGCCGTACGTCAGCTGGATCTGCCGCACCGGAGCTTGTAGCAGGAACAGCGGAACGATTGCCACGAGCACGACATACAAGCGATAGGGCTTGGACTTGGAGAGATCGCCGTTCGATCCCCTCCAAATGCGCACGAAGTCGGCGAACATGTACGGAATGCTCTGCCACACGCCGAGCAGGCTAGAAAAGACGGCGCCCCAAAAGCCGACGAGGAACACCCACTTGCCAACCGGACCGACCGCGACGGCGAGGCGATCTGCCATCTGGGTAGCGAGCGCCGCGCCGCTGCCGGCGACTTCGATCTGCGAGCCGATGATGATCACGCAGAAACCGAAAACAGCGGTCACTCCGTTCCCGACCGCAAGATCGATCCGGCACGGCCCCAGCATGGACAGGCCGCTACGGTCCTGCTCTTTGATCCAATAGCCATACGAGAGCAGGGTCACAGTGCCGCCCACTCCGCCGAGCACTGCAACGACCCACGAGCCACCTCCCGGCGGCACGGACGGCACAAGTCCGGCCGCGATTTCCGCCAGCGGAGGGGCGATCAGTGCCGTCGTACCCACGACTGTGACGAACATGAGGCCGATCAGAGCCGACATCGTCGATTCGAATGCCCTGAAACTGCCGCGAAGCACGATCGCCATTCCGGCGAGAGAATGGATGATCGCCCAAATGGTGACCGAGCTCTCGGTTGGCCCCAGTGGGAGCAACGCTGTTCCTGCAACGCCGCAGGCATTGGCGAGGGCGCGTCCGACGATGATGGTGAATAGCGTCAGGTAAGCCGCGAAACCCCAGCGGATCCAGCCTCCCAGCTTGGCGTTCCAGCCCTCAAGCAGGGTCGTTCCCGTTGCCAGTTGCCAGCGAGCCACGCCTTCGCTGAGCACGAATTTGAGGAAACAGCCCGCGATGACTGCCCAAAGCACCGTCGTGCCGAGTTCGGTGCCGGCCAGAGTCCCGGTCATCAGATCGCCGGCTCCGACACCGGTCGCGGCCATCATGAGTCCTGGCGCGATCAGTCGAAACCAGCCAAGCTGGCGGTGGGGCCGCTCCGTGTCCGTTTCCACCGGCATAGAGTACCGCGAACGTGGGAAATCGCAAACTGCGGACGGTCTCACCGTCGTCAGGCGGGCGGCTATTCATCGGAGCGAGGTTTCCGAGGGATGTGAGAGGATGGGGCGCGACTAACCATGAGCCATCCGATTTCGAGGCGTTCCTTCCTGACCGGCGCAGCGGCCACCGCGGGAGCCTTGTCGTGCTCTTCGGAACCGGATCAATCCGCTTCGGTGACAAACATCGTGCTATGCATGGGAGACGACCACGGCTGGCACGAGACCGGCTACAACGGCCATCCCCATGTGCGGACACCTGTGCTGGACGACATGGCTTCGACCGGGTTGCGATTGGATCGTTTCTACGCCGCGGCACCGGTATGCTCGCCGACTCGGGCGAGCGTGATGACCGGTCGCCATCCGAATCGCACCGGGACGTTCTCGGCGAACTGGTCGATCCGGCCGCAGGAGATCACGATCGCGCAGATCCTGAAGGATGCCGGCTATGCTTGCGGTCACTTCGGCAAGTGGCACCTCGGGCCCGTCAAGGCTGATTCTCCAACGAGCCCGGGTGCCATGGGATTCGAGGAATGGCTCTCGCATGACAACTTCTTCGAGATGGATCCATACCTGTCGCACAATGGTGGGCCGCCGGAGAAATACGAAGGCGAGAGCTCGAAGATCATTGTTGATGCAGCGAGGCATTTCATTTCGACAGCGCGCGCGGCCGGCCGTCCATTCTTCGTAGTGATCTGGTTCGGTTCGCCGCACGAGCCCTACAGCGGTCTCGAGTCCGATCTGGAAGCATACAGCGACCTACCGCCGGTGTTGCAGGAGAGCTCCACGGGGATCACATCAATGGAGACCGGCCTGCGGACGGAGGTGCGCCTGGATCGGGTGCTGCAGGCACGGTTTGCCGAGATTACAGCCATGGACCGCGCCATAGGCGAGTTGCGTGAGCACCTCTCCGACGAAGGTGTCAGGCAAGACACGCTGCTTTGGTACTGCAGCGACAACGGAGCGCCGTCGGAGAGCCGATTCGAGTCGCCCATGCGGGCGCAAAAGGGGCAGGTGTACGAGGGTGGCGTACGCGTGCCTGCGGTGATTGATTGGCCAAGGCGATTCCCTGAACCCCGCAGCACATCGGTTCATGGGGTGACCAGCGACATTCTGCCCACGCTGTGCGACCTAACCGGACAGGACCTGCCGAACCGTCCGTTGGACGGCATCAGCCTGGTGCCGGTGTTTGGCGGATCCATGGACGATAGGCCCGAGCCAATCTGCTTCTGGAGCTTCAGCAGGAACCCGGAACACGGCACTGAGCCCTATATCGATCCTGACCTGCAGGCCGGCACCACCCCGTTGGTCAAGTACATGGACGGCCGCTTGACGCGCAATTTCAGGAACTTCCACCATCCTGAGATCGAAGAGGGAGACTTTGATGGCCGTCGGGCAATCCTCGACACGCGTTACAAGCTCGTCATTGAAGGCGAGGGCGAGGGCTCCGGACCGGAACTCTTCGACATCCGCGCCGATCCAGCTGAGAGCAACAACCTTGCCAGCAGCGAACCGGAGGAGGTCGACCGACTTGAACAGGAACTGCGGCAATGGCAGCAGTCCGTATTGGAGAGCCTGACGGGCGCCGACTACTCCTGACGTCGTGTCACCGGAGGCATTCAGGGAATCATGAGGAATGGTCACAAGGATCTATTCCCCTAGCAACCTGGAAATCGGCATCTAACTGCCTTTCTTGCATGCACTTAGGACAGCAAATGCAGCCCCATTCGTTGATTTCCAGCGAACTCTGGGCTCGAGCCTCGAGGGCCTTCTTGCACTCCTAAGGTGGCGGACACGCGTTCTCGATGGTGTGTTTCAGGTCGGCAAAGCGACACGACGCATGGGTGTCAGATGCTGGACAAACAGCCCCTCCGTACAGATTCAATGGAACCCAATTCGTAGTGCATGAAACTGACGAGCCAGATGGTATCGTCGCCCTCCTTGAGGCCGAGCCGCCGGCCGGACATGAGGGTTGAGACGCAGGCCTTCTTGCGATGCATACAGATGGGCCCGCATGAAATCGCCAAGAGCTTCTCGTCCTGGAAGGGGTAGGCTTCTCTGGCAGGCCTTGGCAGAGGGTGTGTAGCGTTCGCCTCGGCGCTACATCGCGGGTGGTTGTCAGGGCCGCTTGGTGTTGAATTCCCACACGAAGGCATCGAAGCGGCCCTGCTGCTACGGGATTCGGCTGCGCATTCAAGAAGCAGACCTGTTTCGAGTGAAAGGCGATCTGCACCTCGCCGACGCTTGCAGGACGCATTGTCTTGCGGGCAGTGCACATGATACGGCACGGGGGCCCCGTGCGGTCTTGGGCCGAGGTGGAGTCCCGCGGTAGCCCCAGTGTCTTCATCGGTCGCAATCTCGACCGCGGGATGCTATTGGCGGGCCTGCGTTCCTGGATCGCCTTGCCAGCCCGCTCCGAATAGTGGCCGCTCGCCGGATGATACTGTCCGCTGGCAAGAAAGCTGTCGGCCGGGTCGGTCTCACAGGGTATCGTGATGTGAGTGTGCAGTCTTGATGCGAGTGTGCAACGGTGGTCGGTACGACCCGATCGAGCGTCGGGACGGAATAGGCGTCGTGATCGATCGCGCCGGGGTGGCGCTGTCGGTATGCTGTGGGCTGCACTGCATCGTCACGCCGCTGTTGTTAGGAGTGGCGGTGGGCTTGCCGTTCGGCTGGCTGCTTGAAGAGTCGACGGAAGCGTTGCTGCTGACTGCCGCGGTCGGGACGGCCGCTCTGAGCCTCGGACCCAGCTACTGGCGACGGCATCGCCGAAAGCGTTGTCTCGGCCTGTTCGCCACCGGAGCGATATTGTTCGCTCTGGCCAAGCTCGGGCCCGTGGGTGAGGCATTGGAGCCGCTGACGGTCGCCTCTGGATCTGCGTTGATCGCCACAGCACACCTCGTCAACCTTCGTCTCTGCCGGCAGTGTGGGCTTTGCGAAGCCGAGGAGCCTTCCACATGATGCGTCGATTGCTCCTGCTTCTGCTGGCTCTGGGGCTGTGGCAGATCGCTTACACCCAGGTCCATTGCGCCTTCGAGCCACCGGATTGCCAGGAAGGCTCGTGCGAGCTCTGCCACGTCGCCGATATCGCGCCGCTGGTCTCTGGCTTCTCGCTGCTGTACTCGGCGCCACCCACTCCGCGCGCCACCGTAAAGCCGGGCCAAGGCGCGACCGTCCTGCCGCTCTTGAGGCACAATCGCGGCCGCGCCCCTCCCCGCTGAACCTCGTCCAGTTGCTTCAACCGGCTCCGCGATTGCGCGCGCCGGTCGGTAGGTTTGTGAGCGAGTGAAAGGGGAGATTTCCAATGAAACGAATGCTTTGCGCCGTCGTGGCGGCGCTGCTCGCGGTATCCGCGATCCACGGCGAGGAAACCGCCGCTATCGAAGGCCAAGTGTTGCTGGCGCAGACGGGTGGACCCGTCGCCGGGGCGACCGTCATTCTCCTCGAAACGGGGGCTTCGACGACCGCCGATCGACAAGGGGAGTTCCAGTTCAAGGGGGTGCGGCCCGGCCGATACCATCTACACGCCCACCTCGAAAGCGCCTTGCAGGGCGTCTCCGGAGCGATCGAGGTCGCTCCGGAAGGGACGGTTCGGGTGGAGTTGCTGTTGTCGTTCTCGACGCAGAAGACGCAAATCACCGTCAGTGCGGCGGGGCGGCCCGAGTCCGCCTTCGACGCCTTCCAATCGACGCACTCGCTGACCTCAATTGAGCTGGCTCGCGCAGAGAACATCGCCGCCGGCCTAGGCGAAGTGCTCGGCAATCAAATGGGCACGGGCATCGCCCAACGGGGGTTCGGGCCGGGCTCATCACGCCCACTGATTCGCGGCTTCGACGGCGACCGGGTTCTGATCATGGCCGACGGGCTAAGGACGGGTTCCATTTCGGCGACCTCTGGCGACCACGCCGAGACGTTCAATCCGTTGGCGTTCGACAGGCTCGAAGTGGTGAAAGGCCCCGCGACCTTGCTCTACGGCAGTAACGCCGTTGGAGGGGTCGTGAACGCCGTCAGCAGCCATGCGGGCTTCATCTCGCATCCGGACGGCCTGCAGGGCTACATCCAGGGTTCCGCCGGCACGGGCAACGCCTTGGCGGGAGGGTCGGCCGGCTTCGATTACGCCCGCGGCCCCTGGCGGGCGTGGGGCGGGGGGAATGGCCTACGTAGCGGAGATTACTCAACGCCCACGGGAGCAGTCGAGAATTCCCGGACCCGGTCCACGAACGGCTATGGCGGCCTTGGCTGGTTTGGCGAGCGAGGCTTCGTCAGCGTCGGTATTCGCGCCAACGACGCCAAGTACGGAGTTCCCTTCGCCGGCGAGTTCCACGGCCATCACCATCACGAAGAAGAAGACGAGGAAGATCACGTCGGGGAGGAAGAGGAGGACGAGCACGAGGAGCTTCGCATCGATCTCGCCATGCGCCAACAGGCCTATCAGGTCAACTGGGGGCTACGAAGTCTCGGACCAGCGCTCGAGAGCTTCGTGATGAAGCTGAGCTACGGGACCTATCGACACGACGAGATCGAATTCGAAGGCGACGAACGCCGCATCGGCACGACCTTCGACAACGATCAGTTCGTCTATCGAGGCGTCTTCGAACAGGAAAAACGTGGACCGTTGACGGGTCGTTTCGGGTTTTGGGGCATGGAGCGCGACTACTCGGCGGCGGGCGAGGAGGCGCTTTCGCCGCCGATCGATCAGCAGTCGTTCGCCCTGTTCGCGCTTGAAGAGTTCGATTTCGAGCGGGTCAAGCTTCAGTTCGGCGGCCGCCTGGAAACTTCCCGCTACGATCCGGCGTTCGCCGAGCGTGCCCACGGCCATGACGATCACTCAGAAGAAGGCGAAGAACATCACGTCGGAGAGGAAGAGGAGGACGAGCACCACGAAGAACTCCCGGACGCGATTCGCCGCCGCTTCACGGGCGCTTCGGCGGCTGCGGGCGTCCACGCCGACCTGTGGCGGGGCGGAGCCTTCGTCGCCAACTATTCCCACTCCTACCGCGCCCCGGCGCTCGAGGAGCTCTACAACCTCGGCCCGCATGTCGGCACGTTGATCTTCGAGGTGGGCAACCCCGGCCTCCAAGCCGAGCGCAGCAATGGCATCGACCTATCCCTGAGGCAACAAGCCGAACGAGTCAATGGAGAGGTCAACCTTTTCTACTACGATTTCCAAAACTTCGTCTTCCCGTTCGCAACGGGCGAGGAGGAGGACGGGCTGCCGGTGGTCAACTTCGTGCAGCGCGACAGCCGCTTCACCGGTGCCGAAGCCCGGCTCGGTATCGGCTTGCATCAAGCCTTGCGGCTCAATCTCGGGATGGATTTCGTGGACGCGCGGGCGACGCTCACGCGCACCCCGCTGCCGCGCATCCCACCGCTACGGGGCCGCGTCGGGATCGAGTACCGGCGCCAAGGCTTCAGCATTCGGCCCGAGCTCGTGCTGGCGAACCGGCAGAGCGAGACATTTGACCTGGAGACGCCAACGGCCGGATATGCGGTTGTCGACCTGCGAGCGTCGTACACGATCCCGACGCGCGGCGCGGTTCACCAGCTCTCGGCCAACGTGTTCAACATCGGCGACCAGCTCTATCGCAACCACTCGTCATTCATCAAGGACCTCGCCCCGGAGATCGGGCGTGGTGTTCGTTTCAGCTACATGGTGCGCTTCTTCTAGAGGGGTCGATGGCGAATCGAGCTCGATCGAGAATCGAGCTCGATTCAATCTGATTCGCCGGCCAATCGATATCCGTGCCAGGCCTGCCGGCACTCGCGGCCGCGTGCCTGCTGAAGGGATTGTCGGTCCGAGAGTGCCGAACCCACCGGCATATCCACGGCCTGTAGAACCTGTACTGGGCGAGGCAAACGGATAGCATGTATCGTCCCCGAAGCACTTTATCGGCACGGCGTGGAAGGCGGAATGAGTCCGGCAGTTCACGGACAATGCTACTGGGCGCAGAAAGTCGCTAGCGGCCATTCGAAGTGGCGTTGTCCCGAATTGGTTCAGTGTGGTCCCAGTATGGTCTTGCACTAGCTCAGAGACGCGTTTAACTCATTTGTAACCAATGACATGAATGGATTCTCAAGAGTCCGTAAGACGTTTGTTCGTGGGTTCGATTCCCTTGCCTCCATAATTCTTATGTAACCAATTGTAGTACTTGTACTTATATAGGAATTCAAGATTCGATTATCGCTTAAGATACCACCTTGAATATCGAGAAAGCGCCAGCTCTTGCGGGCGAGACCGCGCTGACTTCCTGATTCCGCTCAGCAGATGACGGGCGAGAGCAGCGACCGATACATTCTCTCGAGAGCCTGATCCTTCACGCAGAGCGAAGTTTCCATGAGACTGGCCGTGTTGTCAATTGTGGCTGCAGCTCGGTGGATGGAGCAGTACCGTCAGTCACGGCAACCCGTCGTCCAGCCACGCCGTTTCTTATCATCTGTGTTGACATCTCCTTGGCGCGGGACATATGACTCACTCCCCGTTCGTTCGCCACTGCCGTTCGTCAGTGACATGGAAACACGGATTAACCTTTCAGAGAAGCGCGAACCTAGGCCATTCCGTCTGTCCTGGAAACCCTCATGCTTCTCCTATCGTGGAACGTCAACTTTCGCCGGCCCGGCTATCACATTGCGAAGATCGAAGCAAAGGAATCGGAAATTGTCACCTTGCAGGAAGTCAAGGTCAGGTTTGCGAAGGACTGGGCCAAACGCCTCAATGACATTGGTTTTGGCCACCACTATGTGAGCGGCGAGGACGTCTGGAGCAGCAAGGTCGTCCCGGACCTTTTTACCTGTGCCTCATCGCGAGTCGCTGGGAAGTAACGCCCGACGACATCGGCCGGCAACGCAGCCCAACTTTTCCGGAATTGCTGGGGCGAGCCACAGTCTCTGTGCCCGGCAAGGGGATTTCGACGTCTTCACAGCACACATCCTCACCGGTGACGGGAATGGCCGGAAGAAGATCGACACCTTTCAGGTTCTCGTGGCGGAGCTTCGCGGAGTGAACGATTCGCCGCGTGTTCGCACCGGCGTCTTCAACGAGCCGAAGCGGTTCGAAGACTCAGGACAGATCGTAACTGTTCAAGAGTACGAGGATGGATGTTGGCGTGACCGGTTCGCCGCCAAGCGCCCGCGCTTCGAGTGGATCAACGGCGTGCTTTCGGTCCTCGGCGGCGTGTCACACCACGGTCTGCGGGACGCCTAGCGTGACCTGCACGGCTATGAGAGATTCACCCCCGTCACGCTCTACACCTCACACGGCAACCGGAGATATTTCGACCATACCCTCGTCTCAAGACATTTCGAAGTCTTGTCCATTCACTCGGCACCACGACCGCAGGTGGGGATGGCGCAGCTATGACCGCGTTGTCAGCCGCGCGGGTGCGAAGGACGGCAGCACCCGCACCCTGCCGTTTACACACAAATCATGGTGATCGCATCTTCTGATACAGTTTGCTGGCTTTATTCAGGCGACGAGCGCGTTCGATGGCTTGCCTAATTGCCGCCAGGCGTATGTAGCCTTCCCACATGACCTTGTGGCCCGGGTGGGCATAGCGCTTGCGTTTGAAGTTGAGATACCCGCCCAGCATCGCCAGTGTCAGCACCGCCCGTCCGAGATTGTCCGGCGGTGCTTGCCGACGATCCTTGGCGAAATCCTCCAACGCCGCGATCTCGATCTCCGAGAAGAACGTCTCCGGCGGCAGTTCCGGCGTGTCCCGCCCCATCAGCGTCATCGCCGCCAGACGCCACGCGATCACCGCGTTGATCGTCACCGCCCGCTCGATCCGCTCCCCCCGCCGATGCCCCAGGTACTCCACCTTGCAGCCCGACTTCAGCACCCGGTGCCAGTCCTCGATCCGCCACCGCAGCCGGTACCACTCCAGCATCCGCTCCGCGTCCTGCCGCGTCTGTACCGGCAAACTCGTCAGCAGGAACCACTCCAGCCGTGCCACCCCCTCCGGCGCGTTCTCCTCCCGCACGTGCACCACGTTCAGCGGCACCGCGGCCCCCTGCCGGTCCGGATCCCGCAACTGCACCGCCTGCCATCTCAGATCCACCTCCGCCACGCGTTCCTCGCGCGCCGGCCGGCCCGGCTGCCCGCGGCTCGACCGCCGCGCGCTCTGCCGCGCCACGTGAATCTCCAAACGCCCCTGCGCGGCCTCCTGCCGCACCGCCTCGAACAGCTTCGGCACCCCCTTGCCCAACACCCGGTCGTGCTGCGCCCGCACCAGCAGGTCCACCGTCCCCAACCGCCGCTGCTCGGCGAAGATCGCGTACACGTCCCCTTCCCGGTCCAGCACCGCTACCGGCCGCACCCCTTGTAACTGCTCCGCCAGTTCCGCACACTCCCGCAACCCCCGGATCCAGCGCATCGTCTTGCGCTCCTCCAGCGGCTTGCCCTGCTCCGCCTGCCCGTCCGGGGCCTCGTACTGGATCTGCGGCACCCCCAACGGGATCCCCTCCCCGTTGACCACCAGCGTCGAGTGCATGTGGATCCCCAGCGTCCCCGCCGAGCCCTTGTTCTTGCTGATCAGGCCCAGTCCCACGCAGCCCGGATGCTCCGCGAAATTCAGGTCCGTCCCGTCCTGGATGCACAGCACTGCCGACTGGCCCTGCATGCGCTGCAGCGTGCGCTCCCGGTGCGGCGCCAGGATGTGCTCCGGCGTCACCTCCGAATCCGCCGGCTGGTCGATCATCCGGTAGTAGCCCCGCACTGCCGCCAAGTCCTTCTGCGCCGCTCCGGGAAACGACTTGGTGGGCGCTGCCGCCTGGATCTCCACGCTCTGCACCAGCCTCCGAGTCAAGCGTACATCGCCCAGCGGCGCGGTCCCGAACTCGTTGTGCGCCCACTCGCCGGAGGCCAGGCCCGCCCCCAGTGCCAGCGCCGGCACGCCCGGCGCTGGCAGGCCCAGTTGCGCGCGCCAGTTGCGCGCCAGCGGATACAGCCAGATGGCCTTCACGTCCACCTGCGTGCCGGCGGCCGCCAAGCGGCCCCGCCCGGCGGTCACGCCGATGCGCTGCCAGTTGGCGGCCGCCAGCGAGGTGCCCGCTTGGTCTTGAGAGACAAAGGTTTCCACCAGCAGGGGGCGGTAGCCGTAGCGCCGCAGGCAGTCGTCGGGCAGCCGGCGCAGGGCCAGCGAGAGGGCCTTGGAGGCGAGATTGCGGCAGGCGGCGGAGGGTCGGATCAGGAAGCGGCTCAGGCCGAGCACGCGATGCAGGTGGCGCGAGCGGGTGGCGGGGTCCCAGCCGATGAAGGCGTCGCGGGCGGCCAGCGTGAGAGCGGCCGCGGCAAAGCCGAGCGCACCGAGCACGCCATGTTCGCAGACCAGCAGGTAGCGCAACTGGGCCCCGGCGTGGAGGACAGCTCCGCGGGGATGCTCGCGGGCGATGAGTTCGTTCCAGACGCGGCGCTGGTGCTCGTCGCGGACCGCGACGAGTTGCAGGTCGCGCACCCGGTCGACCCGGGCGGGCAGGCCGACGGGCGGGGGCACGGGACGGTCCAGGCGGCGCGGGCGGCCACGCTGGCGGTTGTGCCGGGGCGCGGGCAAGTCGATCTGGCGGGCGGCTGCGAGAGCGCGCAAGGCCTGCATGCAACTGGCGACCTGCGGCTTGCCGTGGGCATCGAGGAATCCGAACCGGGCGCAGACCTGCCGGCCAATTTCGGTGCGGCTGGCGTCGCCCGCGTCGGCCACGAGTTTGCGGACCTGGATCAGCGCAGGGCCCCGCGCCAATGTGGTCGGGATCCGATGTTGCTCATACATGCTCCAGAAATGGCACAGAGCGATGTCAAAAGTCAAGTGTCAACTTGTGTGGCATCGGCAGCCCGCACCTTGGCCGACACAAGCGTCCGCGCGACTGCGGACGTCGGTGCGGGGCCTCCTTGTCTCCGCCCCCTCGGGTGAGCAACCTCTGCCTATCAAGCTATTAGGCGTCCACCAACACGAGGCCACTCCAAAGTGAAGATCGACAGGCTGCGCCACCCCCAAAAAGTGCAGGCCGCAGTTGCGCAGCTTGACCCCCGTCGAGATGATGATCTCGTCGCGCGCGAGGCGCATCTTCTCAAGGACCTTCGCGTTGACGATCGTGCGGCGGGCGTTCCGCCGGTCCTTCGACTTCCCGCCGGTGGCGTGGACGGGAACGATTTGGCCGTCCGCTTTGGAGACGAAGCGCTGGATGACGTAGCGGTCGTCCTCAAGAGCGCCGCCGACGAAGCGGGTCAAGAAAGTTTGCGCGTCGCCGCGCGGGTTAGGGTCGCCTCCGTCGTGCCGTGCTCCGTCGACGGGCGGGAACGGCGGCAGCAACCCTCTCCGAGCCGCTGGCCGCCGCACCCGCTTCCGGCCAAACCTCCTCTCTCGACGGCGCGGGGCTATTGGGGGAAGCATCTACGTGGCGGTCGCATTGACGCCTATACGCATACGGAGAGGCGGCGCACGATCGCTGCCAATGTTCATCAGCAGGCTGGCGCCTGCACGAAGCAAGACCATCGGAAGCAGCGAGGGCCGATTGACAAAGGTCGTACTTACCACTCTAGAATACGTATGGCGATAGGTGTTCGCGGGTTCAGAATTGCAGACGTTTAAGACCAAGGCGTTCGCCCGTTTCGGCGATCGCGAGGGACTGGAGGACTCCACGCTGTGCGAGGCTGTCCTCCGCGCGGAGGGGCTTGGGTGGATGCCGATTTGAGCGGCGGAGTCATCAAGCAGCGCATTGCCCGCAAGGGTGGCGGCCGGTCCGGCGGGTTCCGCACCATCGCGCTGTTTCGGCGGGCCGAGCTTGCGTTCTTCGTGTACGGAATCGCGAAAAGCGGCCGAGAGAATCTGCGCCGGGACGAACTGGAGACGTTCCGGCTGCTGGCCGACGAGTAACTGGCGCTGGACGGGACAGGCCTCTCGGCGGCGCAGGCAGTTGGAGCGATAGTCAAGATGAAATGGGATGACCAAGCGATACAACAGTGAGGTGCTGGCGGCAGGGCATGAGGCGGCGCTGGGACTCGCCGGGGCCGGTTTCATGTCGAAGCGGACCATGCGGGCGTTCGACGAGATGTGCCTCACGCCGGTCAAGGAGATGGCGCCAGAGGATATACGCGCTTTTCGGCTTCGCGAGAACGCGAGTCAGGCGGTGTTCGCGTGCCATCTCAACGTGACGTCGGGGCTGGTGAGCCAGTGGGAGCGCGGCGAGAAGCGGCCGCGCGGCGCATCACTGAAGATCCTGACGCTCGTAGCAAAGAACGGCCTGGGCGCAGTAGCGTGACAGCGCGCATCATCACTACATCGTGCCGCATCATGTTGGGACGCCGCAGAGTGTGGGTCCAGCGCGATCTTCCCTCCATCACGGTCACCCAGATGAGCCTCGACCTCGCGGGCAAGCCGAACGTGCGTGTCATCCTTAAGCGGATCTGCGAGGAGGGCTGCGACGAAGCAGAGAAAGGGAACTAGGTCGCAAAGTGTCGACGTTGGGAGCGAGCAAGATCGGAACAAATATCGGGAACGGATCGCCGATGATGGGCTTGATGCGGGAGCAAACCCATGTCTCTGAATGAAAACTTACAAAGGGCTAGGCGGGAAAAGAACGACGAGTTCTACACGCAGCTTTCCGACATCGAGAACGAGCTCCGCCACTACATCGGGCACTTCTCCGGCAAGGTTGTGTATTGCAATTGCGACGACCCCCGCGTCTCCAACTTCTTTCATTACTTTTCGTATAACTTCGAGCGCTTGGGCCTGAAAAAGCTCATCACCGCGTGCTACAGGAACCAGCAATTCGACATGTTCAGCCGTCACGATTCGGAGCGGGCAATATGGCTCGAATACAAGAGAAACGCGAAGGGCAGCAGGGTGCCCGACGTTGGGGATATTGGAATCCGTGAGTTTAAATGGGACGGGGATTTCCGCAGCGCAGAATGCATCGAGCTTCTGAAGCAGGCGGACATCGTGGTGACCAATCCGCCGTTTTCGCTTTTCCGAGAATACGTCGCCCAACTGGTGCAGTACGGCAAGAAGTTCCTGATTATCGGGGGCCAGAACGCAATCACCTATAAGGAGATTTTCCGACTAATCAAAGAAAACCGGGTATGGCTTGGGTATGGCTTCAGGAATGGAGACGCATATTTCAAGGTGGCAGACGTTGAACGCTATGAACGGAAGTCGTACTTCGACCCAGCAACCGGACTCGTCAAATTCCGAAATGTCTGCTGGTTCACAAATCTTGACCATGCCAAGCGCCATGAGGAATTGATTCTCTACAAGCGGTACTCGCCCGAGGAATACCCGGCCTACGACAACTACGATGCGATCAATGTGGACAAGATTGCCGAAATCCCGATGGACTGGGACGGGGCGATGGGGGTACCGATCACATTTCTGGACAAGCACAACCCGGAACAGTTCCAAGTCTTGGGAATAACAGACAGGGACAACAACTCCGGCCTGAAGACCAGAGAGTATACGTCGGCAGATGTGCCCAACCCAAGCGATCTGAATAGAAGGGGTGTTATAAGGGTTGGGGGCGAGTATAAGCCCACCTATGTACGCCTTCTGGTTAGAAGAGTGCCGTCGCAATGAACATTGACCTGAAGAAAATCACAGTCCGAGACCTTGTGGACGAGTACCATGACGACGGCGAAGGCGGCGTGCGTGGCTACGGCGGAAAGCTCGACATCCGCCCACCGTTTCAGCGCGAGTTCGTCTATAGAGACAAGCAGCGCGATGCAGTGATCGAGACGATCAACAAGGGCTTTCCGCTCAATGTGATGTATTGGGCCGTGCGCCAGGACGGAACGTATGAGGTCATCGATGGCCAGCAGCGCACGATCTCAGCCGCGCAGTACGTGGAAGGCGACTATTCCCTTGACGGGCGGTATTTCCACAACCTGCAAGACGACGAGCAGGAGAGGATTCTCAATTACCCGTTGCAAGTTTATGTCTGTGAGGGGAGCGCCAGCGAGAAGCTGGATTGGTTCAGGATCATCAATATCGCGGGCGAAAGACTGACCCGCCAGGAGCTGCGGAACGCTGTCTATGCTGGCCCGTGGGTGTCCGACGCAAAGCGGTATTTCAGCCGGAAGGGGGCTGCGTGCCCGGCTTACGCAATCGGCCGTCGGTATTTGAATGGGAGGACGGAACGCCAAGAGTACCTCGAAACCGCAATCCAATGGATCAAGGACGAAGGCAAAACGGTCGAGGAGTACATGGCCACGCATCAGCACGACAAGACCGCAACGGCATTGTGGAGTCACTTCCAGTCTGTAATCAACCGGGTGGAAGCGGTTTTTCCCAAGTACCGCAAGCAAATGAAAGGAGTGGATTGGGGCGGGCTTTACGGGCAACTCAAGGACGAGAGCCTAGATCCCGAAGGACTTGAAGCCGACGCTGTCCGCCTGATGATCGACGACGATGTGACGAAGAAGGCGGGCATCTACCCATATCTCCTTACTGGCGAGGAAAAGCATCTCAATATCCGGGCCTTCTCCGATGCCATGAAGCAGAAGGCGTTCGAGATTCATAACGGTAATTGCAGGTCATGCGCGAAGGCGTTTGAGATGTCGGAAATGGAGGCCGACCACATCACCCCGTGGTCCGAGGGTGGCAAGACAATCGAACAGAACTGTCAAATGCTGTGTAAGCATTGCAATCGCAGGAAATCCAACAAGTGAGCACACAGGGGTAGGAGAAGACAGGCCGCAACCTAGTGTGTATCCCGGTAATAACGTTTAACATTGGGAGGGGTCTCGGGCTCCCTGCTGCTCCAGAGGCTCTCGCGCCCGCTGGATCTTGGCCAGCATCTCCTTCCCGTCCGGACGGTCGCTTCCGGAATCGAGCGCTTGGTGCCACGGCCGGGCTGGTCGGCCAGGCCGGCCAGCCCCTCCCGATCGAACCGCTGCGACCATTTGTGGACGCAGGGGACGCTCACGCCGAGTTGGCGGGCCGCTTGGCGTAGCGAACAGCCGTCGGCCCGCAACAGCACGATGCGCGCCCGCAGGCAGTCCCTCTGGGACGTGGTCGGCGCCCGCACGCGCTGCTCCAGCACCCGCCGCTCCTCGGCTGTCAGTTCGACCACTGCAACAGGCTTGGCCATGCCGAATTCCCTTACGAGGGAGTCTAGCAAAGGGTGGCCTATTGTGAAAAATTTTGCCGGGAGAAACACTAGAATCTGAGAAAGGCCGCCCGGAGGTCGAGATCATCAGGCCGGAACATCAGTCAAGCGTTGCCGATTTGGAGGAGGACAATGCACATTGACGCTACATTTGAGGTGGCGGATCAGGCAATGACCAAGGCGGTTCGGGTCAAGTACGTCGAGTGCGCCAAATCTCGCGGCTAGATTCGACACTTCACTATATACTACCCATCCATGCCCGGTCCCAGGACGTGATCCAAGGTTACGCCGCCGCTCAGATAGTCGCCCACCAGATGGTCGCGACCCATGTCATAGTCAGGGCTCCGAAAGCTTCGCCATGCCTTGAGCCGGGAAGGGAAGCACGCCCAGTCATCCAACTGTTGTTTAAGGGGAATCTGCAGCTCTTCTCTTATCTTGGCCGTCAATGCCTCGACCAAGCCTCTGTGATAGGCAAGAAGATCTTCCTTCGCGGTTGGCTCGGGTGTGATGGTCGTTTGCGTACAGCTATTCCCTTGAGTGTATGTGGGGGGCTAGGCCTTGAAGACTAACCTCCCGGACGATCCCCCCAATCTTTGGAACCAACACTTCCATCTCAACGGCCCCCTCAAGAACCTGCCCAAGTAGCGCCAACAGCAATTCGCCCAAGAGCAAGTGGACATCGGACAGCGCGTGTTCAGCGGGAAGCCACGGTACCGGAAAGTCCTCTGCGCATGCGACCAAGATGGAGGCTTGATTGCTGTCTGGCCCACCTGCAGACTCAGCGACCAAGAACCCCTTCGGCAGATCGCCGGGGTTGGGGAGTTTCACTGCTACTTGAGCCTCGAGTTGTTTCCGATTCGAAATGGTAATGACGGCTTCTCCCCGTGGTATGTGCTCAACGTCCACCAACCGTTGCCGGATGACGCGGTCTAGACTCGATAGCAATAGCGCCACAACCGTAGTCGTGATGGCTGTTCTCGGGTTGTCGTCCAACTGTACAAGCGAGACTACGACACCGTCAGCAATCCCCAGTCGAATCGTCCAGTGGCCACTCCCGTCAAGCTGAGGTTTGAAATAGATCCGGGCTGACGAGGCTGAAATCCGTTCTGCTACATCAGTGACATCGCCTAGGGTCAGCTCTTTGCTAGATTGTGCTAACAGGATTGCTGCTGCTGCCGCTAGTCGCCCGGTCGTTATCGACTCAGACTCCGGAGGGACTACGGCGTTCGTCAATTGGAGAACAATCCGGCGTTCGACCACCGGAGGAACGTCTGCGAGCAGATCCGCCACCGAAAGCGCGACTGTCGGCACGATCCGCTCGATCCGTTTGATGGTGTCTGCCATTCTCGCCACAGCGCGATAAAGCGTACTGAGAGGGCTGATATCCTCGCCGGTCCGCGTCGAGTTTGGCAAGAACACTCCACGCAACAGCTGGGTTTTGAGGTCAGGATTCTTCAACGATGTACACAAATGCAATGCGTCTGAAGCCAGAGAGACAAAGTACGATCCGCCGGGTCGAATCGCCGATATTGCTGTTACAGCGGCTGTATAAGCGCTGATGGCTTCGGCGTGATCTCGTTGACCGGTCAGCGCAACAGCCCGCTCCTCCTCGGCTCGTGCGATCAAGATGTGATCGCCAACCAGGCGTGCAAGTGTGACGGCATGCTGTGCATGATGGAGTGCGTCACCATACTCTTCACGCTGATTGTGAACTGAGGCGATTAGCTCGTTCGCGGCGGACTCGGCATCGCGAAGACCGCCCGCCACGGCCGCGCTGTCGGACGCGTGGTATTCGATAAGGGCCTTGTCCAGCTCGCCTTTATCCCGTAAGACGTTGCCAAGTGTGACCCTATTGATCGCAATGACATGAAGATCGTCTAGTTGCTCTCCGATTTGGATCGCTTCGTGAGCGAACTCTGCTGCACGGACTGTATCACCTGATTCACGATAGTGCCTAGTGAGGTAGTTGCAAAGGGCGGCGCGTTCTCTCGGGTGCTCTTCAGGGGCCAACTCCTCTTGGAGTTCTTGAGCAAGAGCCGCAGCCTCCTCTTCTAGACCTCCAATACCACTCAGCGCAGCCAGGAGGTTCAGGCTGGCAACCCTCTTCCCGACTTGGTCTCCGAGATCACTGAACACTCTCAAGGCTTCACGCGACACGCTGGCAGCAGACCGAAAGTCTCTTCCAGAGATATACTCCGCTGCCAATAGTGTCCCTGAACGTGCTGCATTAAAGATGTCCCCATTCTCAGCAAACATGTTGCGTAGCGAAGCAAGTTCGGCAATGCGTTCGGTACGTGGTCTGTCACCAATGTCGAGCACAGCCTCCATCTCCCTCAGCCAGACGAAACACGCCGGCTCGTTCAGCCGGTTAGCAGTTTCCCGGGCCTGCTCAAGTGCTTGAACTACACCATCACTGGCACCTGTTTGCTTGAGGGCATATGCCAGTGCCAACAGTGCTTGCAACCGCTCTTCGTGGCCCCCCCTATCCAGAGCGAGTTCTGCCTGCCGACGGAACACGGGAATAGCGAGCGCCCCGCCTCCCATTAACACTGCTTGCCCAGCAGACCGCTCTAGTATGCGGTCCGCATGGCGGCGTTCGTTAGCCTCAGAATAGACATGAAACGCTGCTAAGTAGCGTTCAGAATCTTCGAAGAACTGTCCAAGGCGGCTTGCAAAGAACGCCAAGCGGTCTGGAGATTGGTTTAACTGATCCAGAATCGTTGCTCGAAGATGCTCATGCACAAGCATTATCTGGCCCCTCACTTGCCGTAACAGCCCACTGGCAATCGACACTTGCTCGGCAACAGACTCTGGTCCTTCCTCTCCATCCAAAAGCGTGTGCAGGTTTCCTAGCGAGATTGGCCGAGGTGATAGCGCCAGATAGAACGTGATTTCCTTGGCCCGAGGCGGCAAGGATTGGATGGCGCGGATTTCAAGCTCGCGAAGGCTGAGTTCGGCGGATGCCCCTTCACCGAGTGCAAAAAAACGCAAATAGAGCGGACTCCCGCCGCTTCGAGCTATGAGATCGGCAAGCTCGCCAGGACCGGGACGCCTCCCTCTAAGAGTGGTGACCCATCTGACGGTTTCTTCGCTCGTCAAGGGTGGCAATTCGAAACGCTGGTTCGAAGGAACGCTGAGACGTGGTCCTGAGGTCACAACCAGGTGGCGACCCCGTCCGGGCGCTTCCCAGAAAACTTGCGGGTCAGACGCGCCGTCGACCACGAGTACTACCTCTGGAATTTCGTCCCAATTCCTTAGAATCTCACTGATGGCGCCCTGCTCTGTCGTCAGAGTAACGGCTGGCCGTCCTAGCCGTGCTCTGATCGCGTTGGCGGCTCGAGCCAAGAGATCCAAGCGGCTCAGCCCCTGACCATCAACAAAGATCCATCCATTCTCCACGGACAGTTGGGCGAGCAATATCGTTTTGCCGCCACCAATCGGTGCGGTGACAACGATACGGCCACATTCATTCAAGGTGTCGATCAATGCACTCTCAACATGCGGCCGACGGAGACGGTGGACTGGAGTGGGAACAAGAGATTCGAGCACCTCCTCGGGTTTCGGTGCGTCAAAGGAGAACAAAGCTTGATCGGAAAAGCGATTGCTGATCACTGCGGTCAGGTCGTTTCGTACTCGATCCCTGAGCTGCTCTGAGTCTGAATAAAACGCGACAGTTATGCCGGAGTTCATGGCTTTATCGACTAGGTCTTGAAGCCTCGTATCCCTACAAGAAGGAGATTGGTATACGTAGACTAGACGGTCAACACCTCCAGTTTCCGCTATCTGAAACTCGTCTTCGACTCCCGAGATTTTCATTCCTGGCGCGATCCATCCGTAAGACTCTTTGTAGATCCCGACGAAAATCTGTGACTCTTCAAGTCGCGACTTATAGAGGTCGCGTGGAGGATGTGGCCGTGCGCCGATATCCTCGAACAGGATAGGGACGTGGTTGATTGATAGGACCGCGTCTCGGGCTGCTGCACGCTCGGCTGCGCATTCCGTAATGGTCGAACTGACGAATACGCGAAGGCGATCAACTGTCAACGATGTCACGATGAAGCGCTCCATTCCGCTGGAGGATCGACCGCCGTGTCAGCCTCAAGAGCAGACAAAGATCTTAGAGCTGCTTGGAGACCTGCGAGATTCGCGCGTCTCTTCTTTGCGAGATGTCGAAGCAACACGTTGCCGTCTGCGACAACCTGCGTGCTGACATCTTCGGTTGAATACGCTGGGAGTTCTCCACCGTCCGCAAGTTCGTATCGTGTCCGTATTGCTTGGATGATGCCGTTTTCTGCCTCGCGAGCACTCAGCCCGGCAAAGTGAGCACCTCGACCCATCTCAGCACTGAGCACGAGATTGCAAAGAGCTTGCTCAATTTGCCAAGGCCTGACCCCGTATTCGGCCAAGCCTCGCATCAGGCGTTGCACGGACGACTCTCGACGCATCCTCTCGAGCGTCACAGGAAAGTGTTGCGCGAGTGCCCTAGTGCGCTGTTTGGCAATTCCGTCTGGCTCAAGTTTCGGGGGTCCTGTGGGCGATTCTGGCTCGTTCCCGGATTCGGCGCGTAGTGCAAGCCACGCCATTGAATTGGGCGTCGCCTCATCCTCGTCAACGAAAGTGACCTCGAATTTCTGCAAGGGCTTTAGACTGGGTATCGGGCGAACGTCTGGCGACGATCGAGGGGTCAATACGCTCCTGGGGCCCACATACGTCACGCCATCTAGCAAGAAGGGAGCGATGGGCGCAGAACAGTACTTTCGGAAAGCCTGTAGAAGCGGGTTAATCGAATCAATCGGCTTGATCCAGGTAGGTCCCAACACGAACGCTCTATGGGCGCGGTCAAATCCAAGACAGCGCCGCTGGAGACGCGAGTACTCAGGTGAGATCGCGAGCAGATACCCTCCGTTCTTCCGGAACACGAAACTCATAGCAACAGAGTCGGGGTCGGTCATCTGACTCCAAGCGCTGAACTCTTCGAAAGCCTTGACGAGTTCGTTCCCGCGCTGGGCAACAAGGGAGATTACCGGTACTTCCTTGTCGAGTGTTCCCGACCAAGCGCTACCGTATGCGATCGCGTCGACCACAGCTGCATTTAGGTGCCCAATGAAATCCACTGAAGCAATCGCCGCCACGTATGGCAGGCATCCATAGTCGAATCCTCTCGGCCTCAACTTGAAATCCGGGCCACGAGAAGTTCGTCTCCGCCGCTTCATGAGTCCCACCATAGGACACTTGCCGGAAACACCCTCAGTTGCTCTGCTCGGTGGGCTCAAGAAAGACTCTAGTCACCAGATCCCAAACACCTAGTCCGTTGACCTCAGGTCGTCTCAAGATAGAGCTCTTCTCTTTCGGTCAAGTAGGAAGGACTTCGGGACTTCGGAATCGTCGAAGCTTGTATTCGCTTAGCATAGGTCAAGCACGGAGTGGCAGCATGGGTCCCTGACTGGATCCCGCATTGGAAGAAGATGCCATTAACGATCGGGGAATCAGTAGATTACGATGATTTGCCAGATGATCTGCAAAACTCTTATTCGTGGGTTCGATTCCCACGAGAGCCTCCATCGCTAAGTCGACTGTGCCCAATGCCGAGAGGTTCCTGCCACCTCCATATTGTCAATACTCCTTATGATTCCCATTCAGTATGCCCATGGCCCCCTGGTGAAGATGCCGCCGTCGACCATCAGGGTCTGGCCCGAAATGAAATCGGCAGCGTCCGTGCAGATGAAGGCCACGGCCTCTGCGACATCGTCCGGATAGCCCACGCGCCCCATCGGGGTCAGACGCGCCCACTGGCCAGCGTAGTCCTCGGCCTCTCGTTCCGTCCTCTCGATCAGGATTGCACCGGGGGCGACGCAATTCACGGTGATGCCGTGCTCTCCCAACTCGGCGGCGGCGACCTTGGTGAGCTGTTCGATCCCGCCCTTGCTGGCCGTGTAGCTGACGAGGTTCGGAAAAGCAAACTTGTTGCAACCCGAACCGATATTCACGATGCGTCCTCCGCCGTGCTTCTTCATATGCCGCCCGGCGAGCTGCGTGCAGAGGAAGCAGCCCTTGAGGTTTGTGTCGATCACCTTGTCCCAGTCTTCCTCCGACAATTCCAACAGCGGCGCCCAAACCTGCGTCCCGGCATTGTTCACGAGGATGTCGAGGTGGCGGAACTTCCCCAGGACGGTCTCGAACATATCCCGTACCGGGCCCGCCTTGCCAACATCCGCGCGAACCGTGATTGTCTGCCGACCCTGAGCCCGGATCGCTGCCGCGACATCGTCCGCGCCCGGTTTGTCCGAGTTGTAGTGCACGGCAACGTCGCAGCCGAGTCTTGCGAGCTTGATTGCGATACCGCGCCCAATTCCTTTACTCGACCCGGTGACAAGAGCGGCTTTTCCTGAGAGGTCCATGGTGTGCCTTGGAGTGTACTGTGGATTACCCGTGCGCTCCAAGCACACCCATGATGCGGCGGCACACGCCCGGACCAATACGGCGAGTCGGTTCTTGGCTTGGAGCCCTGGGAGCGCAGCTTGGGCGAGAGCAGCCCCGATTCTGTTCCTGACATCGCCCGTGTTCCAAGAGTGCCCGCTTCAGGCGCCCGCCGGAACCACTGATCTTCAGTAACCCATTGAATTATATGTAACTATACGGTCCTTCTGAGGTTAGTTACCACTAGAATTACCACTTCTTGTTTTGGCTAAACGCGAGGTCTTGCGGGCTGTGGCGTCGTGGTCACCGCGCAGTGGCGATCGCCTCAAGGGGCTCCGAGGGGCGATTTGTCGCCAGTTTAACGAGTGCCAAACGAGAGGCGGCAGCAGAGGCAAGGTAGCCGTCTCTAGGTAAGAAGTGCTGTCATCCTGAATTCATTCGACACGCTCTGTCGGAGTCTGTTCCGTCGAGAATTCTGGAACCAGTGCTCAAATTATCCGGCCATGATCCATGAAGCGACAAGAAACCACGACAAACAAGTCAATGCGATGGCTGCGTGATTCGAGAACAAATCGGCCTCCTTCCGCACAAGAGAAAAGCCTCTGTTTCCAGCTATCTTCAAATTCTTTGCATCATGGCCGCTCACCGCTGGATCCTGCTCGATCACTCCGTCTTCCTTCAAACGGTTTTACCTCAAGCCATACCAGTACAGATGAGTCAAGATTACCGCTACGCCAAGGACGATCACTCCGCGATCTCCTGAGGGTCTTACCCCGAACACGCTGATTTCGTGCGGGTCGGCACCCGCAAGTCCAGCGACGACCACAACTCCCGCGAGCGCAATGATGTTCCGCCTGCACGCTCTGGCCCCGCCCGGCTCCAACAGCTTCTCGGTGGTGTGCCTCGCGTATCGCTGCTTCTGGGGCGAATACCCCCGCGTTAGGCCAAGCGACAGAAACAGGAAATAGCGAACGTTCACTTGGTATTGTCCCTTTCTTGACAGTTCTGCGCTCGTCAAGCTAGTACTCACCGACGCCTCGAAGGTAAGTGCCGTCATCCTTCCATATCGGATATCCGCTGGCCAGCCGATCACTCGGTCACTCGACCACAAGTCGAATGATGGAATCGGCCAACAGACTAGTCGGCAAACTCGTGATCCCTGCGAATGCCAGCGGTATGTGTCCTAACTGCAAGCGGGTCGAAGGCGATCAGCGCTAGCGGCTACCTGTACTTCCTGCTGGATTACTGGGGGCCTGTGGTTTCGTAGATGCGAGAGAGGTTGAGAATGGAAGCCAGAATCCGCCGTCGCCGAGAGGTTGAGCGGCTCACTCGATTGAGCACGGCGAGCATCTATCGTCAGATGCAGATGGGAACGTTCCCGATGCCATTGAAGCTGCAGCAGACACGAGATGGTGGCGGCGCCGCCTGTGGGGCGCCATGGACCGAATCTGGCGCCCCTATAGAATTAGGTGCTACCCCCACCAGCTCTGCGCCGATTCCGGCAGCGGCCACTCCAGCTTGTTCCGACTAGACCGCGGCCACTAGCACCTCTTCCGAACGCTCTCTTGCTGCTGACCCGAAACACCATGTTCGCAACCCGACGAACGCAGGGTGAGCCGGGAGTTTGCGGTCACCTGGGCGCTGGGGTTTGGGGGACCAGTTCGTAGCCTAGGGTTTCGGCCGCCCTCCTCATGCCCGCGATGCGCTTGTGTCGGAATTGCAACTTGTAGGCCTGCTCACAGATATCGGCGTAGTCTTGGCTCCAGCGCAGCATGCGATAGACTAACTGCGCCAGCTTGCCGGCCGTCGCGAAGGCGGCCACTCGACAGCCCTTGCGACAGGCGATCCGCCGGAGGGTGGCTCCCAGCGCGCTGTGCGATCGCTGCAGGGCGACCGCTGCCATCCGCAACGCGGCCGCGAATCGGCTGGAAGCCAGCCCGCCGCTCTTCTTGCGGGCAGAGGCTTGCCCCCCGAAACGGCGGTGCGCGGGGCCAGTCTCCGCCAAGCCACGAAATGGCGCTCGCTGGGGAAGGCCGCCAGGTTGAGGCCCACCTCGGTGAGGACCGTCCGCGCCGTGCCCACGCTGATCCCGTCGATCCGCGTCAGGTCCACCTCGGCAAGGCTCCACAGATCGTCGCTCAGTCCCCGCTCGCCACGCCCGCGGATTGAGCTACGGCATCACCTCGCTGTCGGAGCAGGCCGCATCCGCTCAGGAACTGCTGGCGTTGCAGCGCGGTCACTGGCAGGTGGAGAGCGCCAACCACTATCGCCGCGACGTCTCCCTGGGAGAGGACACTAGCCGTATCCGCACGGGTCACGGTCCGTCCAACTCCGCGGCACTGAACAATTTGGCGCTGGCGCTGCTGTTGTCGCAGCGGCCAGACGACACGGTGCCGAACGCGCAAACGTACTACGCGGGCAACCGTGACGAGGCGCTGCAACTGCTGTTGCATCCCGGTTAGCGCGGATTCCGCTCCGCAGCCCCGGAGTCAGGTCCGTCACGGTATGGCGGACGGCTCCCTGCGCCTCGTGGCGGCTGCCGGTGCTCCCAACTCGGCGCCGCCCACCCCCCCAGCGCTCTCAGCAGCGCAACAAGACCCGCTTCTCCGCGGCGATCCGCCACAGTTTCCGTATCCCAACGGCAGATTTTCCACCATATCCCCATCCCACCAATTACGAATCAGCGGTGCGGAGGTACGCCGAGCCTGGGTGTGGACGTGGCACTCGCCGCAAACTCGGCTGGTAGCGCCCACGGCCCTTGGCGCATGGCCAATAGCCCCGCTCTCCACCGCGCCCTCCCGAACGCCTACTTCGCCTCGTTGGGCCTGCCACGGCTCCAGGTTCGGGGATAGCTTAACCGGTCGTACCGCCGTATACGGACCCGTATGTACGGTGGTGTGGGAGGGGTGGAGCCGCGAGGCTCCCCCTATCCCGACTGCTGACCCATCCGGCGCTGTTGCTCGTCGACGAGATCGGCTACCTGCCCGTCACCCGCGACGGTGCTGTGCTGTTCTTCCAACTGATCAACGCGCGCCACGAGCAGGCCTCAACGGTGCTGACCTCCAACAAGGGCTTCGAAGAATGGGGCGCGGTGCTCGGGGACGACGTCATGGCAGCCGCCCTGATCGACCGCCTGCTGCACCACTGCCACATCGTAAACATTCGCGGCAACAGCCACCGGATGCGGGCCCATCAGGATCTGTGGCGTTCCATGCAACGAGCGGACGGCGACGCAAGTCCGGCCTCTGGGAGGGGAACATGACGGTTGCCGCACTGCTTGAGGCGGCCGGCTCTGGTCGCTCCGATCCCTCCGCCGGCCGCCTCAAGCCCTATCGCTACGAAGAGGGGAAGCCTGCCAAAGCCGCGGTGGATCTCCCCTCAGATGTGTGCAATTTTCGTTTGTCAGAAGTGCGCAATTTTCGCTTGACATTGACAGCGCTTTGAAGGTAGGCGGTAACTCGGACGTCCGGAGACGGAGCGGCACGAGTAGCGTTGCGAGGATCGCCGTTGCAGGCTAAGAACCGCTACACCCCAATCCTAACTTGGCGACGAGGGACACGGCAAGCCAGTGGAAGACAATGGTCGGTTCTCCACAGGTGCTGCTCGTGAGTCCCGACTCCGGCGCGCGGCCTCGCTTTCCCGGCGATGTCCTAGGCGTTGGCACCGGGACCTGTGGGGCTTCGCCACACGGATTCTTAGGATTCTCGATGGTCTGTCAATGCCAAACGCTACTTCAACCCCTACAAACTTGGGCTACTCTCTTCGATACTAGCCCCTACCGACAGTAGGTCGTCACGAACCAAGAAGCGCTTTCGCTCCCCTTCTGATGGTAGGAAACAAGCCTCAATGTCGCTTGGGATCGGAATGTAGACTTGGTTTGCCAAAAAGATCGTGCAACTCGCGAATCGCCCGCCGCCCGGTTCTGTCGAGATCAACTTCCTCGACTCAAGGTCGTAATACAGCCCATATTCCTCAGACCGATGGGCAAAAATGAACAAGACCCGTTGCCCACCCCAAACGATCGACGTCGTGTGAGGCTGAAGGAAGAATTCGGCCCTGTCCTCCCTCGCCTTCCTTCCTAGCGCAAGAAAGCACCTATACCCCGCCAATCCGGGCTCACCTACCGGAATCGTTAACAGCTTCGCAGTGCACGATATGTCAGACCGAACGATCGCCGATAGTGCTTCGAATCCGAACTCCTCTTCAGTTCCATTCTCGGCGAGAATGGCCTGATTCGCTGCCACATCTGGAAGTACGTCCTCCATGTTCGCTGCGGAGCTTGAGTCCAGCACTTGTACATCTCGACGAGAAACGGCCATCGTCTTCTCGATGGCCTCGGCGACACCCATGCGGTCGTTCCTAACGTCCTCCCAGAAAGCTAGTTCAGGGAATTCCTGAATGTCGTCTCCCTCGTACTCGAACGCCTCTCGTCGCCTGCGGATCATCTGCAAGAACGCTTCCGTTCCTTGGGTCTGGCTGTTCGGCACATACCGTGAGATTCGCGGAAACACAATGTTCCTTACGAAGTCGCCGACCATCGGGCCAAACGCGGAATACTCGTTCTCGTAAAGGCCAACAATCACCTCGATCGCACTCAAGCTCCGCTCAACGGTGATCACCACGTCACCATCGGATCTTTCTGCAAACACCGGGACCCTGTGAGTGACTCGACCGAATCGCAATTCAGTCGGCAACAGATAATCGTTTCGAAGGATGGCACTGATTCTGTACAAGATCGCGTGCTCGGCCGCCGTGTAGCCTGAACTGGGCAGAGTTTCTGTCACCTGCGGCTCATCCGACACCGGCGTAACGTGGTCCTTACAGAATCTCTCGATATACTCTCGCTCGCATCGACGCCGCGGATCGTAACGCGCGAATAGTAGCAACGGCGACTCATCGCTCGAAAGTTGTTCCATCAACTCACGATCCGTACCTGAATAGGTCCTATACTCCCTGTGTCGATCCTCCCGAACCTCGCCGAGTTCGACACGTTCATTGCCTTGCATGCTGATACGAAGCCGACTGCACAGGTCGAATCTTGAGTTTCCCACGACCCATCCCATGAACGACGTACTCGAGTCGCACTCGGGTCTCTCAGAGATGAGTCGAGACACGATCTCGTCCACCTCGGTTAGCATGGACTGCACCAATTGCATGCTCGTCGAGGTCAGTGCCTCCCGACCCGCCGTGGGAAACAACTCCCTAAGATTCACTACGCCGCCGAACTGGTACGCACTAGCCACACCGACCGTAGCCAACCCGAATCCGTTTCGATACGTTCGCAATCCAGAAGTATCGCTCCGCAACGTCATCGACCCGATCATCTTGCGGCCCGACCAACGAATGTCGTCCAAGCGGATCCATACCGCCCCGTTCTGGGTGATCGCCAGTTCCACTCGTGCTTCAAGTCGCTCACCAGCTTCTCGGATCTCAATGCGCCAAGCCGCCGCTGGCGAAGGGACTATTGCGTCGGCGCTACGCCCGCTCTCCTTGGACCCATTGACGTACACGGGTACATCGAGCAACGAGACAAAGTCGGCTATATAACGACGCCCTTCCTCGACATCCACCCGGCCATTTTGCGCGAGAAACGCGGTCACTCGAGTGCCTGGCTTATCCTCCGAGGGAAGCTGCAATAGATCTATGCACTCCTGATTGATGGACAAATCCGCTTTGGCCACACAGCTCCGCGACCGTTGTCCAGTCACCGAACTCTCCGTCTCAACCTCCAACCGATCCGCTATGCCGAAGTTTGCCATGGCCCCGATGCCGAACGTTCCGACGACACCTGCTTCTCTCGCTTCGTCGTTGTTCTTTCCACTATTCCCTGCGTACCAGAAATTCTTCTCGAGCTCCTCAGGGGTCATACCGTTGCCGTTGTCAGAAACGGTGATGGAGTCCGACCCTATCAGCACTTCAATATTTGGGGCGAAGTCATCGCGGTTACGCCGCCGCATCAAGATCGCATCGAAAGCGTTTTGGACATTCTCGCGCAGGAGAGACAAGGGTGACTGGTAGATATCTCTAGCAAACAATTCAATCACCCGCTCGCTCTTGACCTTGAGAGGTATTTTCCTAGAGTTCATCTTTGACCTCGACGAACTGCCGCATTCCGTTCCACTCGCTCCTGCATTTCGCGTCTCACATGCTCTGGCAACGGCGGTCCACTAGCGTCGCCCAAGACCGTGAGGGCGTCAGCTGTTCGGCCGAGATTCGTCAGTGCCTCAGCCAACTTAATCCGCTCGTCCGCTGTCACGGGGTCGCGCAATGCAGTCGCCAGCTTGTTCCACTCTCCCGACTGCTCAGCAGCTTCGATCAGCAAGCTGCGTCCGTACGCTTCCCCTTGATCGACGTCGATGCCTTCGAGAATCTCTAGTGCCACTTCCGGTCGCCCGGATCGGAGGTGCAGTTCCGCATCGAGTACGAACTTGCTGCGCCGTGCGCCCTCCGCATCCAACCCCTTCACACGGCCGTTCGATGCTCGGCTTAGTCGCATCCGCGCCACCCCTAAGGGGAATCCTGATGCACCCGAACTCGCCGCGAAGTGGCTTCCCCGTGTCATCTCCCGCACGTGCACATTTGCCTCCGAATAGTCGTCGGATACCACCACTATGTTGTACTGACGATTGGTTCCTCTTGGTAGGTCCTTCGCACCGGCGCACAATGAACCGGCCGAGACGACCGCCATCTCCCGGTCTCCAGGGACATGGACATAGTGTGACCCGATCTCTGCAAAGTGCTGGTGGCCGTGAAGCCCAAGTTGGAATCCGTGACCGATCAACTCGTATACTGAGTCGATCGGAACGTAGTCTGAGCGGAAGGATGGTTGGCAAAGGAGTCCGTGGTGCCACACCGCTACACGCAGATTGTAGTGTCCGCCTTCGTCCCTTATCCGCAGTGCCGCATCTGCAATCGCTGTCGGCCCAAATGATCCCTGATATGAAAAACAATCATTACCATGCAACGATTCGAATGCTGCCATCACTATTCGACCCCGATCCAACTCGAATAGATTGGAACCCGTGCCTGGTTGGATCGGGAATCTTAACGCGCAACCGGCGTAGAAGCTATCGATAAAAGCCCAATAGCTATCCAGCCGACGGGCGTACGCATCCGGGTCCGAGATTCTGTAAAGCTTTTGTTCACGCCAATTCCATCTAAAGGGTGACTCTGGAGCCTCCAATTCACCTAACAGATCCCCTGGTTCTTCCTCCGCAGCTACGCGAGTCATGCCTCCTAGCGCTGTGTTCCAACAGCAATCGTGGTTTCCGGGAATTACAACCACACGCGTGCGATCGCCATCAAATAGCCGGTCTGTCAATCGACCGAGGAACTCCTCTGCCACTTCGTACTGCTTCCGCAACACATCTCGAAAACCTTCCTGCGAGAGCGGCGCTCCTGAGACAATGTCACCGCTCACCACCATTGCGTCGGGGTGACGGATCGTCGGTGTTTCCGCTGGAAAACGGTCGCAGTCGGCCAAGAGAGAGGCTATCAGAGTGCCGTTTGATATCGGCTCGGCTTCAGACCTGTGCAGGTCGGACAGATGAAGGATGGAGAACATGCTGCGCTGAGGGTAGTTTTGTCAATTCAGGACCAGCCTACAGCCTGCATTCGGTCCGTTACAAGCTAATCCCCCGCCGCCGCATTTGCGATACTACCTCTGATTGTCCGACGCCTTAAATGACTTTGACAGATTCCCCCAGCTAGAATCAACTGCGCAGTCAGTTGGCGGTTAAGGTTAAGGACCGCTTGAAGGCCTCCTCCATCGCGCGCGCCTGGATGCCGACTGTTGCGGTCGCACGGCATTCGAGTATGCGCTCGCCGTCACGGCACCTCCCGGATGGGAAGCCGGATGAGTTCATGAGAGCTGGAAGGCGGATGGGTCCGGACTATCGCCTCTGGGAACGCCCGAGAGGGACCCATGCGCTCACCGAGCCGCTCCTGTCCCGGTCGCTGTCACCGACGCGAGACTGGGCCTCCGGGTCGAGATCCGGCCCCTATGTAGGACACGTTCACCAGCTGCGCGGAGAGGGTGCCGTGTCGCCGTATAGTCGACAAGAATGGGGGGTGCAACTCCGCAGTAGAACTATCCAAACACATGTGTGGACCATTCCGTGGAATAGCACTGGAGAAAAATGGGTTAAGCCATTTAAAATGAGATATTTACAAGAGCTCTAGTGGCGGAGCAAGTGCCGACCACTTGATACGCTACCTCTGCCCAGCGATAGCAAGAATTGCGGGTGCCTACTCGGGTCTCGACGTCGGGCGTGTTTGAGGTGTGGCCGTGAGGTACTCCGCCCAAGCCTGCATCAGCTTCCGACGCCGATTGAATAGGTCCGACCTCGCATAGGCGGCCTCGAGCTTGTTCTTGACGGCATGGGCTAGGCACGCTTTTTCAACCTCGCGAGGCTGGCCCGTCTCTCCGCACCAATCGCGGAATGAAGACCGGAATCCATGCGGGACCGCTTGGATGTCTTGCTCACCGACCAGCCTTGATAGCGTCGAGTCTGAAAGCGCCTTTCCGGTGACCGAAGGGAAGATCAGTCCCTGGCCGCAGGCAAGCTTCCGAATCTCGTCCAGTATGGCGATGGCTCGCGGTGCCAGCGGCACTCTGTGCTCGCGCTGTGTCTTTGCGCGATTCGCCGGGATCGTCCAAACCGCCGATTCGAGGTCGACTTCTCCCCACTTCGCCAGCCGGACCTCGCCCGACCTGCACGCATTAAGCACCAAGAACTCGAACGCCGCCTTGGTTCCCGGTCAAGCGCCTCTCTTCCGCACTGCTGCGATCGCGGCCGCGACTTCGCCATGCGGCAGCGACGCGTAGTGCTGAGTCTTTCCCCGTTTCGGGGCATGGCAGCTTCGAGTGCTGGTCCGGCGGGATCGTCTGTGCGGTAGCTCTGGGTTATGCTCCAGCGGAAGATCCGGGACAATCTCTGCTTGATGCGGCTCATCGTCTCGCGCTTAGATGACCAGTGCGGCAACAGCACTGACATCACGTTCGCCGTTGTGATTTGGTCGACGCGCTTGCGCCCCAACTGCGGCATCACGTAGTCGCGCATGCCGGCTCTCCATATCTTTTCCGTGCGACCGCGGTCCTTCCAGTTATCTGAATGGACCGCCAGCACTCGCTCGCTCGATTGTGCAAGCGTCGGGATACTACGCCGCGGGTCGTGCCCCATCGAGAGGGCGCGGCGATTCTCCAGCGCGGCCTTGCGAGCCTCAGCCAGCGTCACGACCGGGTACGAGCCGAGCCCGATGCTGACCGGCTTGCCGTTGATGCGCAAGCGTTGGCTCCATGTCCGCGATGGGCCCCCGTACTTCATCGGCTTGACTAGCAGCGAAAGACCGTGGCCACCGCGCCCGTCACCGTAACGACCTGGGCGCGTCACCGTCTTCCCGAATGTCGCCGAAAGCCGTTTCTGGGTTTGTGTTCCCTCTGAGGTTATGCCTTCAGTTATTACCTTCATGAAGAGAACCCCCGAAACCTTACCTTACCACAAGATTCCGTAACTATATTCCCATCAATGATTTAATGGTCTTCCTGAGACTTAAGAACACCCTCGGATCCCGTGCATTCGTGGAGCCCCCCAGAACCGTGTCGTGCGGAATCTATCGGCGGATGGCGTCATGGGTCCTCTCGTGGTAAGGGGTCGCAAGTTCCGCGAGTTCCATGCGAGCGCTTGTATTTCCACTTGGCCGGGGTGGAAGATCGGATCCGCCACCTGAAGTGTGGTCGATGGTGGATCTAGGTCGGACTGTCGCGGTGGAAGTGACCTCAGTCCGTAGCCGTGCAAAGAGCCTGTGAGGTGACGGGACGCTAGCCTTAGAGCAGGCAGTCTTGGGGGCGAGAGATGAAGGTCGATCATTCCATCAGAACGAGTTCCGACGTTCTGGTCACTGGCGCTACCGGGTACATCGGCGGCCGTCTTCTTGCCGCCCTGGAATCAACTCCGCATCGGATTCGCTGCCTGTCTAGAAACCCGGCCTACCTCGAATCTCGCGTCAGTCCTTCGACTCGCGTGTTTCGCGGGGATGTCCTGGCAGAGGAATCGCTTGGGGCTGCGCTCGCTGGAGTCCACACGGCCTATTACCTTGTCCATTCAATGGGTTCCGGTCGCGAGTTTGAGAGCTTGGACCGCAAGGCTGCCCATACATTCGGCCGTGTGGCCAAGGACCGAGGTGTGCGCCGCATCATCTATCTTGGCGGGCTGGGTGCAGGGACTGGTCTTTCCCCGCACTTGGAGAGCCGTCAGGAGGTCGGCCGGATCCTTCGGGATTCCGGCGTGCAAACGCTGGAGTTTCGAGCCTCGATCATTCTCGGATCGGCGAGCCTGTCCTTCGAGATCATTCGTACTTTGGTGGACCGCCTTCCCGTCATGGTGACGCCGAGATGGACTCGCACCTTGGCACAGCCGATCGCAGTCGAGGATGTCATCGATTACTTGATCGCCGGGCTGGACGTGGAGATCGGTCGAAGCTCCGTCTTCGAGATCGGTGGGGCCGACCGCGTTTCGTATCTCGATCTCCTGGAGGAGTACGCCCAGCTGCGTGGATTGCGGCGGGTCATTCTACCCGTGCCGTTCCTGACCCCCCGGCTCTCGAGCCTGTGGCTCGGTCTGGTCACTCCCGTGTATGCACGGGTCGGGAGGAAGCTTATCGATGGCGTGCGCAACGAGACTGTAGTCCGAGATGACGAAGCCCTTCGAGCCTTCGAGATCCGCCCGAGGACTGCGAAAGAGGCCTTGGTTCGTGCGTTGAGCAACGAAGACCGCGAGTTTGCCGTCACACGCTGGTCGGACGCATACCCTTCCCTTGAGACCCGGCTCCGCTGGGGCGGTATCCGATTCGGGAAGCGCTTGGTGGACTCCCGCGCGACCGAAGTGAGGGTTTCCGCTGAGCGCGCGTTTGCGGCGGTAGAGGCGATCGGTGGGAGCACGGGATGGCACTACGCGAACTGGCTGTGGCAACTCAGGGGATTCCTGGATCTTCTGGTTGGAGGCGTGGGATTGAGGAGGGGACGGAAGCACCCTCGCCATCTCCAGGTCGGCGACACAGTCGATTTCTGGCGCGTCGAAGCGATCGAGCCAAACCGTCGACTGAGACTCTACGCCGAAATGCGGCTTCCAGGGCGCGCCTGGCTCCAATTCGAGGTGGAACCGAATGGCACGACCTGCTCGCTGAGGCAGACAGCGGAATTCGATCCCGTTGGCTGGCTCGGAAATCTGTATTGGTATGCCCTGTTCCCACTACATGTCCTGATCTTTGAGGGCATGCTCCGAAACTTGGCCCGCTCGACCGAGGATGGCGGATCCGATACCGCCTAGCGGCGATGCAGATGTGCGCGGTTGGTTTCTCAACCGTTGGCTGAAGTGACCGTGGCCCGGCAGTGCGATTCCGTCGCTTCAGAGGGCCGCCAAGGCTGAATCGATATCGTCATAGTCGAACTTGAATCCGGCGCCGAGCGCGGCGCCGGGCGTGACGCGTTGCGATGCGAGCAGTACTTCGGCGAACCCGCCGAGTCCAAGCCGCAGAGCGAAAGCAGGTGCGGGCAAGACCGCCGGACGCCTTACCGCCCGACCCAGGGCCCGCGTGAATTTCTGATTGGTTACCGGATTAGGAGCAACGCCGTTCATAGGGCCTTGCACTCCTTCGTGGGCGGCGGCGAAGACGAAGAGCCGGACGAGGTCTTTCACATGGATCCAAGGCATCCAGTGCCGGCCACTGCCCAGCGGCCCTCCCAGGCCAAGCCGGAACAGCGGGAGCATCTTGGCGAGACCTCCGCCACTCTTTCCGAGCACCATCCCGATCCGAACCGTCACCACCCGCGTCCCGAAGCCCGTGGCTGCGGCGGCTGCGTTCTCCCACTCCTGGCAAACATCGGCAAGGAAGCCGCTGGAAGGCGGCGAATCCTCTGACAGGATCTCGTTTCCCCGACTTCCGTAGAACCCGACCGCCGAGGCGGAGATCATGACCTTTGGTGGCTGGTCCAATTGACCCAGGCCCGCGACCAGGTTTTTCGTGCCGACGACCCGGCTGTCCCGGATACGTGCTTTCTTGGCATCGTTCCAACGGCCTTCCGCAACCGGTTCTCCAGCTAGATGAAAGACCGTGTCACAACCGTCGAGCGCTTCAATGGGCGGTGCCTCGGTTGATGGGTCCCACCGGAAGCAGGCAGCGCTGGCGAGGGCGGCCGGAACCGTCTCGGGACGGCGGGTCAAGACGTTTGGGGCGCGCAGGGACTTGCACAGTTGCTGCCCAATGAATCCGGTTGCGCCTGTGACCAGAGGCTTCATTACCCGTTCATAGTACATTCAGGCAAGTTCCGTCGCGTCCGGAGGTTGGGGGCGAGTGCAGTATCATGGGCTCCGATGCGGGTCAGGCCTTGCGTGATACTCGCCCTGTGGGTAGCTTGCTGCGCGGTCAGTTTCGCCGCGGACAGGCCCAACATCATCTTTGTCTTGGCTGACGACGTCGGTGACCAGGCGATCGGCTGCTACGGCGGGACATCGTTCGCCACGCCTCGCATCGATGCGCTGGCCTCCCAAGGCATGCTTTTCCGACACTGCTATGCAATGCCCCGATGCCATCCGACCCGAACGACCCTGTTGACAGGGAAGTATCCCTTTCGCCTTGGGCATCCGGCTTGGGGTTCGTACCCTGAGCGATTCGAGGGATCTACCGTGGCCAACCAGCTGCGCCAACTTGGCTATGCGACGGCGGTTGCCGGAAAGTGGCAGCTGACCCTTCTCCGGGAAGAACCGGACCACCCGCGTCGGCTGGGTTTCGACCGATGGTCTCTCTTCGGTTGGCACGAGGGACCGCGATACTACCGGCCACTGATATACGAAGACGGCAAGGTTCGCTCTGACGTGAACGAGCGCTATGGTCCGGATGTCTACCTCGACCTGCTCGTCGATTTCGTGCGGCGGAACCGGGACAATCCGTTCTTTGCGTTCTACTCGATGGCCCTGGCGCACGACGTGACGGACGACATCGGTACACCTCCCCCGCTGGGTCCGCAAGGGCACTATGACAGCTACAAGAGAATGGTGGAAAACCTGGACGAGCGACTGGGAAGACTGGTCGACGCGATCGACGATTTAGGGATCCGGGAGCGCACTCTGGTCTTGTTCACCGCGGACAACGGGACGCCGAAGTCGTACTATTTCACCGCCCAGGGCAATGACATGCTCAAGCAGCCGATCCTGATGCGATGGAACGGTGTGGAGGTGCGGGGAGGCAAGGGCGACCTGACTGACGCTGGAACGAGAGTCCCGCTTGTGGCGAGCTGGCCGGGCACTCTCGGTCCCGGCCAGGTCGTGGACGATCTGGTGGACTTCAGTGACTGGCTGCCCACGTTTGTCGATCTGGCAGGGGGCGAGCCGCCCGAGGACCTGGACGGGATCAGCTTCGCGGACCGCCTGCGGGGCGGGGAAGAGTCGCCCCGCGAGTGGGCCTACGCTTCGGACGCAGGCGAGAGATGGGTGCGGACGCAGCGCTGGAAACTCTACGATGACGGCCGGATGTTCGACATGTCGGCAGGGCGGGAGGAAGGCGCTCCGTTGGCAATCAGCGGGGCGTCGGAAGAAGCCGTCCGGGCACGCTCGGAATTGGAGTCCGCACTTCGCGCGCTGGGTGTCTCCGATCGGTAGGACACGCCGGTGCGAGCGATCCTTTTCGGAGCCGGAGGGCAACTCGGCGTCGACTTGGCTCGGGAGTGCGCTGAGCGCAAAATCTCGGTCCTTGCGCTAGATCGCAGTCAACTGGACATCACGAACGCGGCCGCCGTCCGGCAGCTGTTGGAATCGTATCGCCCGGAGGTAGTCTTCAACGCGGCCGCGTACAACAAGGTCGATTTGGCCGAGCAGGAATTCGAAACGGCTCTCCAAATCAATGCTGCCGCTGTCCGGGACTTGGCGGAATCCTGCGAGAGCGTCGGCGCGACGCTCCTGCACTACTCCACCGATCTCGTTTTCGCCGGGGACAAGAAGACCCCGTACGTGGAGAGCGACACGCCCAAACCGCTCTCCTTCTACGGCGTGTCCAAGGTCCTCGGGGACGTGTATGCCAGCACTTCCTGCTCGTCGTACTACGTGCTACGCGTTAGCGGTGTGTTTGGGTCCGCAGGGCGCTATTCGAATCATGGCAATTTCCCGGAGTTTGTCTTGCGGCGGTGCGCTGAAGGCTCCCCATTGCAGATTGTCGACGACCGGTTCACCAATCCCACCTTCGGAACGGCATTGGCGAAGCGGTCGTTGGATGTCCTGGAGCGGCAGATTCCGGTCGGCCTCTACCATCTCGCTGGCCGCGAGACGGTCTCCTGGTACGACTTCGCTTGCAGGATCGCAGCCGCAGCGGATTGCCGGGCCGAAATCACGCCGATTAGCCGCTCACAGTACGAGACTCCTGCGCCGCGCCCGGTGAACTCAGCGTTGTCCTGCGCCAAGATCGAGGCTGCCGGCATAGATCCGATGCCGCACCTCGATGACTGCATCCAGCAGTACATGGCCCAGCGCAAACGCGAGCGGCCGCGAAGCCCGTGACTGGTCCGCTGCCTCCCGCGCTGCATCTTCATTCCGCCGGACTGGAACCAGGGCGTAGGCCTGCGATCAAATCCCTACTATTCCGATAGGGATAGGGTATAATGCTTTTCTATGACGGTTCCGGCGCACCAACTTTGCGACCTCCGCGCATCGTCGGTTCCGTCTCATGAGGCGACCTTTCGTCAGCTAAGTGATCTCTACCTGCTGGCCGAAGGCGGCTACGAGCCGGTACGCGGATTCTTGAACTCGACAGACACCGACTCTGTGTGCCGCACGATGCATCTCAGCGGTGGAGCCCCCTGGAGCATACCCGTCATCTTTCCGATCGACCGTGAGGCGAAGGATCGCATTGGATCATCAGACCAAGTCGTGTTGATGGACGGGGACGAGCCGGCCGGCCTGCTCCATGTCGAAGAAGTGTTTCCGATCCGCAAGGATGTCTACGCGGACAGCGTGTTCCGCACCCAGGATGAAGCGCATCCCGGCGTGGATTGGCTGCACCGCGCGGGAGACTACTCGGTCGCCGGGACGGTGGAGCGCTGCTCTGACTGGACGCTGGACCTTCCGGGCGCGCTGCCATTCTCCCCTCGCGAGGTTGCTGCGCTGGTGACGGCCAAGGGCTGGGAAACGGTCGTGGGTTTCCAGACTCGAAACCCGATTCATCGGGCGCACGAGTTCTGCACCAAGATCGCACTCGAGACGGCCGACGGCCTGGTGATTCATCCGCTCCTCGGCGAGACGAAGGCGGACGACACCCCGGCGGATGTTCGGCTTGCCTGCTACGACGTCCTGCTGCGCAAGTACTATCCAGCCGAGCATGCGATGCTGGCCGGTTTTCCAGCGTGGATGCGCTATGCCGGACCGCGCGAAGCGATCTTTCATGCGCAAGTTCGCAAGAACTACGGCATCACGCATTTCATCGTGGGTCGTGACCACGCCGGGGTCGGGGACTACTACGGGCCGTTTGACGCCCAGAAAGTATTCTCCGAGTTCCGGCCGGGGGAACTCGGGGTCGAGCCAATATTCTTCGACTTTGTCCACTACTGCAGGGTTTGTGGTGGCATGGCATCCAAGAAGACCTGTCCGCATCCTTCTGACCAGCATGTCCATCTCGCTGGCAGGGCCGTCCGTCAAATGCTGCGTGCCGGCGAGATTCCCCCCAGCGAGTTTACGAGGCCCGAGGTTGCCGAGATCCTGGTCACGGCAGCCCGCGAATCCGCATGACCCTCGCACAGCCAAAGTTCACCTGGCCGGCCCGCAACGCCTCCGCTGAGGAGGTCCTGCGATGGGGAGTCGCCGAGTTTGGAGAGGGCTTGGCGATCTGCACGAGTTTTCAGGCCACTGGATCGGTGATTCTAGACATTGCAGCCGGGATAGCCGGCGATGCCGTCCGGGTGTTCAGCATCGATACCGGGCGGCTCTCGGAGGAGACCTACGAGTTGATCGCAGCGGTTCGGCGGCGTTATGGGATCTCGGTGGAACTGGTCGCGCCGGACTCCGAAGAGCTGAGTTCGATGCTCACGCTGCATGGGCCGAACTTGTTCTACGAGCTTCCTGCCAAGCGCAGGCTCTGCTGCGAGATTCGCAAGGTGCGACCTCTCAAGCGGCGCCTCTCGACGTTGGATGCCTGGGTTACCGGCCTTCGTCGCGATCAAGCCAGCAATCGCGAAACGGTCGAGAACGTTGACGTCGACGAAGAGCACGGCGGCATTGTGAAACTCTGCCCATTGGCAAGCTGGTCGGACGCCGAAGTCTTCGAATACGCGGCCCGGCACGATGTGCCGCTGCATGCGCTCTACGCCCGAGGCTACCGCAGCATTGGCTGCCAGCCGTGCACGCGGCCCGTCGCCGATGGCGAGAGCAGTCGCGCCGGGCGATGGTGGTGGGAGAATGAAGAAGATAAGGAGTGCGGAATGCACTTCTCGGCCGCGGGCCGGCTTCGGCGCGAATTCGACGTGATGCTGGACCAGGTGCTGCCTGCCCGGCGTCCGTATTCTGTCAAGTAACGCAGTCTAGGTTTATGTGTAAGAGGGGAAGTCTGCCTCCGGGGCGGGCGTGAGGCTTATGATCCATCAGGGAGCCACGATTTGGCTGACCGGACTGTCGGGGTCTGGAAAATCCACCATCGCGAACATGCTTGCGGGACGGCTGCGCGAATCGGGTGCCAAGGTTGAAGTCTTGGACGGAGATGTCATCCGCACCAACCTTTCGAGAGGGCTCGGCTTCAGCAAGGAAGACCGTGATATCAATATCCGCCGGATCGGGTTTGTCTGCGGCCTGCTGTCGCGAAATGGCGTGATCGCGATTGCCGCGGCCATCTCTCCCTATGCCCAGGTCCGCCGCGAAGTGCGCGCGACAACGACAAACTTCGTCGAAGTGTTCACGGACTGCGAGTTCGAGAAACTGGTCGCGCGAGACGTCAAGGGGCTCTACAAGAAGGCACTTGCGGGCGAGATCAAGAACTTTACCGGTGTCTCAGACCCGTACGAGACTCCGGAACACGCTGACGTGCGCATCGATTCCGGAACCCAGACACCGGAAGAGTCGACGGACACGGTCTGGAACTACCTTGCCGAAGCGGGTCTGATCCGAAGCTGACAGTTTCGCCGGTCGCCGTTCGCCCGGTTCTTCTAGTGCCCCGGCATGCCGCCGGGAAGATAGAAGTACGCGATGACGAGGTAGACGCCATAAGCTGCCAGCAGGACGAATCCGAAGCCCCGCCGCAGGACGTCTCGCGACACGATGATTCCGGTTCGGAAGATCACCAGGATCAGAAGCATAGCCGGGTAGAGAATCGTAAAGAAGTCGCTTCCCGCGCGTAGGCCTCCGGAGGTGACGGCCGCGGCTGTCCCGGCGACGAACAGGACGTTCAGGATGTCCGCGCCGATGACGTTGCCGACAGCAAGCTCACCATGTCCGCGTCTGGCGGCTGTGACCGCAGTCACCAGTTCCGGCAGGGATGTCCCGAATGCCACGAGCGTGGCGGCGACAATGCTCTCCGGTACCGAAATGCGGTGAGCCGCTTCCTCCACAGCCGGGATGACGAGGTGGGCCGCCGCGACGACGAGTGCCACGGAAGCGACCAGCTTCAGCAAAGTCAGCCAGGCAGAGCTGTGGTGAATGACCCCGCTTGGGATCGACGCCCGTGCCTGTCCCGCCCATCGGACCGAGACGTACAGATACGCTACCAGCAGGGCAACGAGCAGGAACCCGCTCCCTTGCGCCAGACGGCCGCCTGCAGCGAACGCTTCCGCCGGGTCATTCCACGGTAGGCTAAGCAGAACCAGCAGGACACCGGCTCCGAGCTGCATCCACCCCTGGCGGTTGACGATTTTCGGATCAAGCTTCAGCGGCGCGATCAAGCAGGCCACTCCGAGAATCAGTCCCGTGTCCGCAATGACTGACCCGACCGAGTTTCCCAGCGCGAGTCCCGGGGCACCCTTGACGGCAGCGAGCACGGAAACCGCCGCCTCCGGCGTTGTCGTACCAAGGCTGACGATCGTCGCACCGACGACCATCTTCGGTATCCGGAGGTCTTCGGAGAGCTCGACGGCTTGGTCGACGAGCAAGTCCGCGGCCTTGCCGAGGACGCCCAGCAACAACGCGATGCTTGCTATGAGGAGAGACCAATGGGCCTGGGAAAAGAACTGCTCGATTGCCGCGTCCATTGGAAGCTAAGAGTTTATCGGATGGACTTGAGTCGATTGACCTAGCGTTACAGAGCCCCGGATTGCGACTATAATACGGGCGGCAAATTGATGCGAGAAGCGCGACACGGGATACGCTGTTGGGCGTCGATGTGCGCGCTCATGGCCTTTGCGCTGCCCGAAACGGCGGCTGGTGGTGAGGCTGCGCTGGAACACTTTGAGAAGAAGATCCGGCCGCTTCTTGCCGAGCGATGCCACACCTGCCATAGCGCGGAAGCGCCGAGCGTGTTTGCCAACCTCTATCTTGACAGCAGGGACGGCGTACTGCGAGGCGGCGACTCCGGGCCTGCCGTAGTGCCGGGCGATTCCGCGAATAGCCTCTTGCTCAGAGCCGTGCGTGGAGAGGCGCGGGTTCCGATGCCGCCCACGGGCCGGTTGCGCGACGACCAGATCGAGGATTTGGCGGCGTGGGTCGACGCAGGTTCTCCCTGGCCGCGCGAGCAGGCCCCGGGGCAACATGATCCAGGTGAAGCCTTCGATCTCGAGAGTCGCCGCAAGGAGCACTGGTCGTGGCAGCCGGTCCGCCTGGTTCCCGCGCCGGCTGTGGTGGACAGGAATTGGCCGAGATCTACCGTTGACCGGTTCATCCTCGCCAAGCTTGAGGAAAAGGGGCTGACGCCGGCAAAGGCAGCGGATCGTTACACGTTGCTGCGACGGCTCTCCTTCGACCTGACGGGCCTGCCACCGACTGCAGAGGAAATTGCGGCGTTCATTGGCGACGATTCGGTGGGGGCCGTTGAAACTGTCGTGGAGCGCCTCCTGTCATCACCACACTTCGGCGAGCGGTGGGCTCGCCACTGGATGGATCTGTTTCGCTACACCGAATCGCACGGTAGTGAGGGGGACCCTGACATCCCGGAAGCTTGGCGCTACCGCGATTACTTGATCCGTGCGTTCAACTTGGATATCCCTTACGACCAGCTGATTCGCGAGCACTTGGCCGGAGACCTCCTGCCAGAGCCTAGGCTCAACGAGCTGGATGGCCTAAACGAGTCGCTGCTGGGCACTGCGCACTACCGCATGATCGAGCACGGTTTCCAGCCGGTCGACCCGCTCGAGGACCGCGTCAAGTGGACTGACAATCAGATCGATGTTGTCTCGAAGGCGTTCCAGGGCCTGACCGTGTCTTGCGCCCGGTGCCACGACCACAAGTTCGACGCGATCAGCCAGCGGGACTACTACGCGCTGTACGGCGTCTTGGCGAGCGCTCGCCCCGTGCAGCGGGCCGTAGATGCCCCGGATGTTCTGAACACGCACAGGGACGCGTTGCAGGCCACCAAGGCCAGCATCCGCGACACACTCGCATCACTCTGGCTCGCAAAGGCAGACGCATTGCCAGCGAGGTTTCGCAACGGCGATGCCGCGCTTGACCGCGCCATCGAATCCGCTGCTTGCGACCCGGACAGCCCGTTGTATCCGTGGACCCAGCTATCCGCCCGAACTGGAGAAGACCTGCTCTCCGAATGGCACAGTCTCGTGGCCGGATGGGAGCGGGAGGTCGAGTTTCGCGAGCAGTTCAATCGCCAAGAGTTCGGAACGATTTGGAGACCCACGCAGCCTGGCGCAGGGTGGATCCGGCTTGGAACTGGTCTTGAAGGCGGCCCGACATCGCCCGGCGAGTTCTCCATTTCGCCTGAGGGTGATCGAGTCCTCACGGGAATCTACGAGCCGGGAGTCTACAGCGGTCTCATCTCCAGGCGGCACGACGGTGTGCTGCAAACACCCCGCTTCACGATCGACACGGATCGAATCAGTTTTCGCGTGCAGGGCTCGGGCCTGAGTTTCGTCAGGCTGATAGTGGAAAACTATGCCGTTCCGCGTGCAGGGATTTATTGGCAGCGCTATTCCCCCAAGAATGACTCGCCGGTTTGGGCTGGCTGGGACACCACGTACTGGAAGGGGTTCAGCGCGTACATCGAGTTCGCGACCGTGCAGGACTCTACGAACTTCCAGCTGGACCCCGAGCACTCGCGTCAAAAGCCCAGGCCGACGGCGCCTGAAGACGGGCGTTCCTACTTCGGAGCCATGGCGGTTGCGTTCCACGACAAGGATGTCGTGCCGAAGGAGACTGAGACCGGACTTTCCTACCTGCTGAAGGGGCCGGTGCCGCAGGATGTCGAGGCGTTGGAACAGCTTTACGCCGACCGCCTTAGGGATGCGGTTCAGGCTTGGCGCAGGGGGCAAAGTACCCAGTCGCAAGCTGGTTTTCTGGATTGGTTCGTGCGACAGGGACTGCTGCCCGCGACCCTGGGGGCCTCGGAACGGCTCGACACGCTGGTCGCGGACTACCGTCGTCTCGAGCAGTCCGTGCCGGTTTTCCGTCGCGCCCCCGGCGTCTTGGACGAAGCCGGTCCTGATCAGCCGCTGTTGGTCCGCGGAGACTTCAAGAATCCCGCAGAGCCCGTTCCGAGGCGGTACTTGACCGCCCTAGGCGGCCAGCCTTACGAGGACCCCGCCACGACTCGCCTGCGGTTGGCGGAGGAAGTTGCCGGTCCGCGCAACCCGCTCACAGCCCGGGTCATGGTCAATCGCATTTGGCGGCACTTGTTCGGGCGCGGCCTTGTGTCTACCGTGGACAACTTCGGCCGGTTGGGGAGCCCGCCGACTCATCCGGAACTGCTGGACTTTCTCGCAGACCAGTTCGTCAAGGACGGATGGTCGATCAAGAGCATGATCCGGCGACTGGTCATGACAGCGACCTACCAGCTGGACAGCCAGCCTTCCGAACTCGCTGGTGCCGTGGATCCCGGCAACGACCTCCTGCAACACATGCGTATCCGGCGGATGGACGGCGAGTCGATTCGCGACAGTGTCCTGGCGGTTTCAGGGCGGCTGGACCGGAGCCTTCACGGCCCCTCGATCAATGTTTACTACGCCTTCGCGAAGGGCAAGACCAAGGGCGACCGGACCAAGGGCTCGCTCGACGGGGATGGACGTCGGAGCGTGTACCAGGAAATCCGCCGAAATGCTCACAATCCGTTCCTGGAAGTGTTCGATCAGCCCAAACCGGCCTCCACCCGAGGCCAGCGAGACGTGACTAACGTGCCCGCCCAGTCGCTCACCATGCTGAACAGTCCACTGGTCATTGCCCAGGCGGAGCGGTGGGGCGAGGCGCTGGCCAACGGCGACATGGCTGCTTCTGACACCGTCAGGTTGATGTTCCTGGAGGCTCTTGGACGCCCGCCGGAGCCCTTGGAGCTCGATCGCAGTCTGGGTTACTTCAGCGCGGACGCCAACGCGTCGGCCTGGGCCGATCTCGCGCATGCCATCTTCAATCTCAAGGAATTTCTTTACATCCGCTGAGCAATCCGGCCCCGTGCTCGCTACGGCAGAGACTGACGCAACTGTATGAACGTTCGAGCGGAAACGCCGGCGGAGCGTGTGGGGCCGATTCTCGGAGTGGGGGGAGTGTTGTTTGACGGCGGGCGAGTGCTGCTGGTGAAACGGGGCGCTCACCCAGCGAAGGGCTATTGGTCGATTCCCGGTGGCAAGCTTGCCGCTGGCGAGACATTGGCTGAGGGGGTGGAGAGGGAGATGCTGGAGGAGACGGGCCTGCGAGTTCGGGCACGAGCCCTGGTTGAAGTGTATGAGCGGCTGCCGGGACCCGGTGCGGGCAGGACAGCCGACCACTACGTCGTGCTGGACTATCTCTGCGAAGCGAAAGGGGGGCTCTTGCGCGCGGGTGATGACGCCGCCGAGGTCGGGTGGTTCGCGCTAAAGGAACTGGATGCCCTCCACCTGACGCCAGGGGCCGCACCGGTAATCGAGAAGGCGTTCAGGATGACGGGCGGCATTTCTGGCGGGCAAGACCTCTAATGCTTGCCGACCCATACGAGGCACTGGAGTTCGACAGGGTCGTGGCTCTGTTGCGCCGCTACGCCCCAAGTCCGCTAGGCGCCGCGCGGCTGGACAAAGTCCTCGCCAAGCCGCGCCTGAAGTCGGCCCGGGCGGCTACAGCCGAACTGGCGATAGTCGGCGAGGCCATCTCTTGGCTCCGCGAAGCGGATCAGGGTCTCGAAGGTTCCGTACCGCCCCCACGTTTCTCGGGGATCGAAGATGTCCGCGAGCCAGTCCGGCGACTGTCGATGGAAGGGATTGTCTTGGATGCGTCCGAGATTCGCGCGATTCTCGACCTGCTAGGCACTTCCCAACGGATTCGGCATGGCCTGCTCGGTGATGAAACCCGCCGGCCGCTCTTGCAGGCCTGGGGCAAGGATATTCCGGACTTGCGGCTCTTGCTGTCGGCTCTGGCGGGCAAGATCCTCCCCAATAACGAGCTTTCCAATCTTGCGAGCACCGCTCTGTCGAAGGTGCGGCGGCAGATCGAGAAGCAAAAGGCGCTGGTCGAAACCTCACTGGAGAGGTTCGTGCGCAGGCATGCGGATTCCGGAGTGCTTCAGGACAAGTACGTCACGATGCGCAATGGCCGCACAGTCGTACCTGTCAAATCGACGTTGAAGAGCCGCGTCGACGGGATCGTGCACGGGGCGAGCTCTAGCGGCCAGACTGTCTTCGTCGAACCGCTCGACACCATCGTGCAGAACAACCGCCTCGTGCGATTACGCGAGGACGAGCAAAGCGAGATCCTCCGAATCTTGCGCGAGATGAGTGCCAGGCTCCATGCCGAGCGGTCCGGAATCGTGGCGGCGGTCACAGCGGTCGGAGAGCTGGAGTACGTGTTCGCCCGAGCGAGGTTCTCGATTGATTTCGGCTGCTGTGTGCCCCGGTTCGGAATCGGGACGGCTGCCCGAATCGTATTGGACGAGGCGCGTCATCCACTCCTGCAAGACCTCTTGAACCAGCAGGCGAGTCGCCCGGTTCCGCTCAGTGTTCGGCTCGATGGCGGCAACCGAACCATGGTCGTGAGCGGTCCGAACGCGGGCGGGAAGACGGTTGTGCTCAAGACCATCGGCGTCTTGGCGGCGATGGCCCAGGCCGGGATCCCGATTCCAGCTGACGATGCGGAGTTTCCGTGGTTCGAGGGAATCCTTGCCGACATTGGGGACGCTCAGTCGATCAGCGAGAGCCTCAGCACCTTCTCGGCGCATGTTTCCAAGCTGAACGCGATTTTGGAGGGCTCCTCGCCCGAGACCCTGGCCGTGCTGGACGAACTGGGTACTGCGACCGATCCTGAGGACGGCGGAGCGCTGGCAGTGGCGGTTGTCGAGCGGCTGCGGGCGGCAGGCGGGTTCGCCGTGGTGTCCACGCATCTTCCGGAGTTGAAGATGTATGGCGCCCGCACCGAGGGCGTGGTCAGCGCTTCGATGGGACTTGATGAAGGCAATCTGAGCGTGACCTACAGGCTGCATACCGGCATTCCGGGGCAGTCCGCCGGGCTCGACATGGCGGAGCGTTTCGGCATGCCGACTGATGTCGTCCAGCGCGCGCGCTCTCTCAAGGGCCATGCCGGCGAGCACGCCTCCGCGTTCTTGGCCGATCTCCGGGAGCGCGCCCGGAAGTACGAGGAACTGTCCAGGGGCCTGCGTCGACAAGCCAGGGAACTCGAGGCCCGCAAGCTCGAACTCGAGCAGGAGAGCGCGAGGCTGGCTCGAGACTTGCGCAAACAGACGGAAGACCGGGTGGGGAAGCTCGTTGCCAACCTGGAGAGAACGTACCGCGAGTCGCTGGACGCTGCATTGAAGAAAATCCGTGCGACGGGCGCGAGGCCGAGTCGGGCGGCTCCAAAGCACTCGACCCAAGCGATTGGCAGTTTTCGTCGCGCGGCGGCAGCCGCGGTGCAGTCCGCATTGGGAACCGGACCGCTCCCGGGGGCCGACGAGGGCGACAATTTCACTGTCGGCGACCAGGTGTGTCTCATTTCGATGGGGATTTCAGGAGAAATCGTGCGGAGGCTGGATGGCGGCAGATGGGAAGTGCGAGCTGGCGCGATGCGCTTACAGGCAGATGCCGAAGACATCGCTGCTGCAGGGGAGGCTCTCGACCGCCCGACTCGCCTTCCTGTCGGGGTGAGCCTTGACACAGCCGTCGATGCCGGCGACTTGCCGTTCGAAATCAACGTGATCGGCAAGACTGCGGACGAAGCCTTGTCGGACGTGGACAAGTATCTCGATCGGGCCGTTCTCGCGAACCGGACAAAGCTGCGAGTGGTCCATGGCTTCGGCAAGGACGTGCTGCGGCGTGAGCTCTGGCAGATGTTCGCCCACCACGTGCACGTTGCCAAGTACTACCAAGCCGCACAGCAGGAGGGTGGCGCCGGCGCAACGATCGTGGAGATTCGCGATGCGTGACGGGTGTGGCGTCTCCGGACAGGGCCGATGGTAAAATGGCCTTTCCGAGCGGACCTGCCGCCATGATTCCCGGTTTTCTCTTTCCTGAATCCACTGTCCACGAGAGCGGCTCCGGAGAGCCGGTTGAGATCGGTGCCGGCAATGGCACGGTACTGCTAGCTCTCGGCATCACCGAGATACTCGAGCAACAGAGTCTGGACGTGGACGTCCAGGGATCCGTCGACGGCGAGGAGTGGATGGACGAGCCCCTCCGTGCCTTCCCGCAGAAGTTCTACAGGGGCGTGTGGCAGATTCTCTGCGACCTGGACGCAGTGCCGGACGTCCGCTTTGTCAAGGTCCGCTACAAGGTCGCACGGTGGGGAGTCGGAGAACCGACGCCGACGTTCAAGTTCTACGTGTTCGCAGACCGCTTCGACGGTTGAATTCCGGAACGGTGCGAGCAGTCTTTAGCCTTCGAGCCGCGCATGGCACGGGACATCGGGAATCGTTCCAGGTTGGGAAGTCCTTGCCTGTCTCCAGTGGCATGGGCTAGCGTCGGCCATCACGTTGCAGCACGGAGTCTCGCGCCTCGGCCAGTTCCACGGCTTTCCGTTTCGCGTCCCGCTTGTCGTGGAGTCGCTTGCCCTTGGCGACTGCGATCTCGCACTTGATCCGTCCGTCTTTAGTGTAGATTCGCATAGGGACCAGCGTCAGTCCCTTCTGGCGCGTCTTGCCTTCAAGCTTGTCGATCTCCTTGCGGTGCATCAACAGTTTCCGCGGGCGGACGGTCTCCGTTCCGTCGACCCGTGCGTAGCTGTAGGCGCTGATGTGAGCGTTGTACAGCCAAAGCTCACCGTTCTTGACGGTAGCGTAGGCGTCCGACAGCTGGATCTTTCCGTTGCGGCATGACTTGACTTCATGGCCAGTGAGCACGATGCCGGCCTCGAAGCGATCCAGGATTGAGAAGATGCGCCGGGCCCGCCGATTGTCCGCAAGAGTCCCCTTTGCTGCCGTCTTAGCCATCGCCGTTCCACGCTCCGGAGCCCCGCATCGTCATCTATCTAGGTCAACTGGAAGATGCGGACGAGCGCTCCATCCCTCAGGATGCCAGTATTCGGAGGGGTCCTGCGCTGTGCCGGTCTCGTGCTGCTGCTCCTGCTGCAGTTCGCCGAACCGGTGCACGCGGGTTCGCGCAAGGCGCTCAAGCTCTACGAGCAGGGCCGCAGGGCCGAACTGGCTGGCCAGTACGACGAAGCGCTGGAACTATACCGCATCGCGAGCCAAGAAGCTCCCGCGGACAACCGCTACGGCCTTGCGGAGCGTCGCATGCGCTTTGTCGCCGGTCAGGCGCATGTCGACCAAGCCTTCAAGCTTCGCCAGCAAGGCTTGTACCAAGAGGCGCTTGGGGAGTTCGAACGGGCGATCACAATCGACCCGGCCTCCAGCGTGGCGGTGCAGGAACGCAGTCGCACGCTGGCCTTGATCGCGAAACGGGACCAGATTGGGGTGGACGACCAGGGCCGGCCTGCAGCGGCCCTGGACAGTGCCCTGGAAGCGGATCGCATCGACCGGGCGCGTCGTGTGGGAAGCATGGTGACGCCGGCGGAACTGGTTCCGCTCTCAAACGAGCCCTTCAACCTGATGCTCACCGAGGACTCCAAAGTGGTGTTCGAAACGATCGCCAAGCTGGCCGGGATCAATGTCCTGTTCGACCCGGATTTCCCCGAGAAGGAAGTTGAAATCGAGATCCGCAATGTGACCCTGAACGAAGCCCTGGACTACGTCAGCTTGGTTACGCAGGCGTTTTGGCAGCCGATCACTCACAACACCGTGCTGATCACGAGCGACAACCCGAACAAGCGGCGGGAGTTCGAGGACGAGGTCGTCAAGACAGTCTATCTGACGAATCTGTCGACTCCGCAGGACCTCTCGGAAGTGTCCACGGCGATCCGGGGAATGACGGATATCCGGCGCATGTTCACCGTGAATTCGATGAGCGCGATCGTCATGCGCGGAACTCGCTCCAAAATCGCGCTTGCGGAGAAGATCCTCCACGACATGGACAAGCCCAGGCCCGAAGTGATCATCGACGTCTTGGTACTGGAAACCAGCAAGACCAACAGTCGAACGCTGGGCCTTACCCCTCTGTCTGGTTCTTCGGGAGGGTTGCAGTTCCCGTTATCCTTCACCGGTGCCGGCGCGGCGGCAGAAGGCGCTGGAGCACTGACCGTTGCAAAAGTTGCCGATGTGGGGAGCTGGTCGACTAGCTTGCCCAACTTCCTCATCACCGCATTGTTCAGCAAGTCCGAAACGAACCTCTTGCAGTCCCCGCGCGTGCGGGCTGCCGACAACCAGCAAGCGGACCTGCGAATTGGCGACCGCATTCCCATCGCAACCGGCAGTTTCCAGCCCGGCGTTGGCGGGGTGGGCATCAATCCGTTAGTCAACACCCAGTTCACCTATACCGATGTCGGAGTAAACGTTGCCCTGACCCCCAAGATCCACGCGAACCGTGAAGTCTCGATGCATGTAGAGATTGAAATCTCGAACGTAAAGGAGTTCGTCGACATTGGCGGGATTTCACAACCGGTGATTGGCCAGCGCACCATCGCGCACGATGTCCGCGTACCCGAGGGCGAGGCCAGTATCATTGGCGGCCTCAACCAGTCCCAGGTGTTCAAGACCCGAGCTGGCGTGCCATTCCTCGGGGAGCTTCCTGTGATCGGAAAGTTCTTCAGCGATGAGGAGGTCCGGCGCACGGACAGCGAGATTCTGCTGGTGCTTGTGCCTCACATCGTCAGGATGCCGAGTATCGAGGATACAAACCTGCGGACAATCGCCTCAGGGACTGACCAGAAGTTCCAACTGCGTTACGAAGAGGTTGGAAATGGCAGGCCCGTGCTTCCTGCCATGGACCCAGCGGCAAGCGAGGCTCCCGTCGCGCCGGCCGTGGGTACGCCAGTCCCGAGCGAGCCGGTGCAACCGGCTGTGGCGGAACCTACTGCCGAACAGCCGGTCTCCCAGGCCGAAGCACCGGGCCCTCCAGAGAGTCCCGAGACTGCACCGCCAACTACCAGCCCGACCGCCGAGGCGACAGCGCCTAGCGCTGGCGCGGCGCCGCAGCCGCCGGCCGGGCCGCGCCTCCAGATTGATCCTGCGGTGGTCCAGTTGCAGGTAGGGCAGGAAATGACACTGTCCTTGGTCGTCGCAGATGCCGTCGAACTGGTCAGCATGCCGCTGCGCGTCCAGTATGATCCGCAGAAGATGCGCTTGCTCCGCGTCGAAAAGGGCCCATTCCTTGCTGGCGCCGATGCGAGCGACATCATTTTCTCTCGCGCCATCCGCCACGCGAACGGACTGGCAGCGGTGACGCTCTCCAGGTACCCAGGCGCGGGCGGGGCAAACGGCGGAGGGCAGCTGGCTACACTCACGTTCGAAGGGCTGGAGCCTGGCGAGGCTCAGTTGCGTGTTGTCGCTACCGGCCCGCGGAACACCAGCAATGCGTCCCTGCAAGTCCAGCCTCTCGAGGTCGACGTCAAGGTGGAATAAGCCGCGATGCCGGGATCCGTGCAACGCCCGCGGGGGACGCGAAGCCTTGCCAGGCGCCTAGCCCCGGGATGGGGTGAGGCAGGCTTGACGTTGATCGAACTGATCGTCGCATTCAGCCTGATGCTGATTCTTTCGCTCATGGCCTTGCCGGTTGCGCGGGTCAGGGTCCAACGCGAGAAGGAGCAGAGGCTGCGCCACGCGCTGCACGAAGTTCGCACGGCCATAGATCGCCACAAGGACATGGCGGACGAGGGCAACCTCGGAATGCTAGATCCCGACAACTTCGGCTATCCGCCGAGTCTCGATGACCTTGTGAGCGGCATCCCGATCAACCAGCAGCCGGGCGCAACTGCGGGGATCGGCCTGGAACCCTCTCGAGGCATGCGCATGGACACGGGCCAGAGCCGCGACCCAACCGGCAGGCTTGGAGCGAACCTAGGGCAGAGAAGCACATTCGGCGACCGAAACCGATCTGGCCTTGACGATCCATTTCCCGATGGCAGCGAGTTCGAGACAGGCGACCGACCCGAGATGATCCGTTTCCTACGGTCGATTCCGGTGGATCCTATGACAGGACAGCGCGAGTGGGGCATGCTGTCGGTTTCTGACGACCCGGAAGGCAGGAGCTGGAGCGGACGGAACGTCTTCGATGTGTACTCCCTCAGCAACGGGATTGCACTGGACGGTACGAGGTACAGCGAATGGTAGGGACGGCCCGAGGTATTTCCAAGCGGTTCGCAAGGGGTTTCACGCTGCTGGAAATGATGGTCGTGATGACGATCATTGTGACGATCGTCTCGATCGCCGTGCCCTTCTATACCTCCGCTCTGGTCCGGGCGAGGGAAAGCGTCCTGCGTTCGAACCTCCTCACGATGCGCTCGGTGATCGACCAGTTCACCTACGACAAGGAAGCGCCGCCGCAGTCACTCGAGGATCTTGTCCAGGAAGGGTATCTGCGCGAAGTGCCAATCGATCCGATGACGAACTCCCGTGAGACTTGGGAACTAATCACCGAGACGGGGCCAACCGGAGAGTCGGGCGTGTTCGACGTCCGTAGCGGGTCCGATGAAACCTCCCTCACAGGCATGCCCTACAGCGAATGGTAGGTATCATCCGGGTTGACGCGGAAAATCCGGGTTCTGCCGGCTTCTCCCTGGGCTCTCGATTGAGACGGCGCTGCAATTCGAAGCGCGAGCGCCTAGAGAGCTGGCTCGCGACGGCGATTTGAGGTCCTTCAGGCCTGGCGTTGGGACTCCCGCAAACCGACGTGATCATAGACTCCTGCTGCCGCAGGATCCAGACGATGCAAGCAGGGCCCAGCAACCTTGGCTTGCCTTCCGAACGGGGTTCACGAATGGCGTTGCGAATATCGCTGACTGCGACCGAGGAATTGGAAGAAGTGGACACGCTGTCGGATGGACAGGCCGGGTTTGCCGCGACGGCTCATGAGATTGGCTCGGCGCACGCAGGGGGTTGTCATTGTGCGCGTCTTGGGACGCCACCGGGACGCTTCCGTGCCGCTGGCAAGTCCACGTAGCCCTTCTCTCCGAATCAGGGCGCCGGGGCTTCCGGTTCAACAGCATCGGAGCGGCCAGTCTCTCCGATATGCTTCCTTTGAGGCTCTGCGGGAGTACTGGCCAGAGAGTTTGCCGCCCTCGACAGATTGGACTCGAGTAGGGTGCGCTGTTCCATAGCGTATCGGGGTCTCCCACGATCGGACTCGGAATCCGGAGTTTCCGAATATAATGACGATTCAGGTAGCCATATGCGCAATTTTCTTCTCGGAGCCTTGGTCGGGGCTTTGCTCGTATTCTTCGTAGTGCCGTTGTTCGGCCTGCTGATTTGGGCGGCCAGCCGTGGTGGCCAGCCTCCCGTTCCTTCCGACACTGCGTTGGAAATCAGCCTTCGAGGCGATGTGCCCGAGCATGCGGACATGGATTGGACCGATTTGCTGCAGATGGGAGATCGCCGGTCTCCGATTGACCTCTACACCCTTACCGAAGCCATTCGATTCGCAGCTGAGGACGAGAAAATCAAGGCACTTGTACTGCGAGGGGGCGGTTCTCAGGCGGGCTGGGCCAAAGCTCAGGAGACCCGCTGGGCGATTCAAGAGTTCAAGAAATCGGGCAAGCCGGTTTGGGCGTACCTGGAAATCGCCGGCAGGGAGGACTATTACATCGCATCGCTCGCTGACAAGGTTGTCCTCCAGCCGGAGAGCTACCTCGACCTGAAGGGGTTGCGCTTGGAGGTGATGTTCTACAAGGGCACGCTTGAGAAACTCGGCGTCGAAGTCGAACTCATCCGGACGGGAAAGTACAAGAGCGCTGGAGAGCCGTTCACCCGGGAGGAGATTTCGCCGGAGTGGCGCACAGTCCTGGACCAGACGCTCGACGAATTCTATGGCCAGCTTCTTTCCGGGATCGCGGATGGGCGCGGTCGAGACGCGCAGCATTGGGGGACGGTGCTCGACGAAGGGCCCTTCACCTCCGGGGAAGCTCAGATGCACGGCTTGATCGACGATGTGTTGTACCGGGATGCATTCTTCGACCAGTTGAACGAAGCGGCCTCCGTAGAGGACCTCAGTCGCCTGAGCGTCGCAGACTATGCACGGCGTGCTCTTCCGAATCAAAGACAGGGCGAGAAGATTGCCATCATGCACGCGATCGGTCCTATCACCAGCAGGTCTGCCTGGTCCGGCCCCTTCGGCCCGGGTACGCAAATCCTCGATGCGCAACGATTCATCCCGGCTCTCGAGAAGTTGCGGAAGGACGAGAGCATTGCTGGAGTAGTCTTGCGAATCGATTCCCCCGGGGGGGAGGCGATCGCGTCGGAACAGATGCTGAGGGCGGTGCGGCAACTGGCCGAGGAGAAGCCGCTGGTGGTGTCAATGTCCACGCTCGCGGCATCCGGGGGCTATTACATTGCATCAGCGCCGGACGTCCCGATCGTCGCCTACCCGGGCACCTACACCGGGTCAATCGGAGTGTTCACCCTGATGTTCAAGTTGCACGACCTCTACGAGAAACTCGGCATCACCAAGGAGATTCTCACGCGAGGTCGCTTTGCCGCGATTGATTCCGACTATGAGTCGATGTCCGGCGCCGAGCGAGAGAAGCTGCGTGAGTACGTGGACTCCATTTACGACACGTTTCTGGCCAGAGTCGCGGAAGGGCGCGGCTTGGACATTGAATCCGTACAGGAACTGGCACAGGGGCGGGTCTGGATCGGTAGCCAAGCACTGGACAACGGGCTGGTGGACGAGTTGGGCGGCTACCGCGAAGCCATTGCGCAGGTGAAGAAGGCAGCTGACATCGACGAGGATTCTCCGGTGCAGATCGTGAGCTATCCGCCTCAGCAGAGCATGATTCAATCCCTGCTGTCGCCAGGCGGTCAGTCAGCCGGAAGCCAGTTGCTCGAAGTGCCGATTCTGGGCAGGCTCCAACAGGTTTGGATTGACGCGGGCGGTTGGGCTCCATGGATGCAGGGCGGAACCATGTTCACTACGCCTTACGCCATTTCGGTCGACTAGGAGCAATGCGAGCCACATCCCGGGTTGTTCGACGGTCTTCGGGCCGCTGTGTTCAGCCTCGCGGTAGGGTCCTGGTCGCCGATCGGTGCAACAGCTGGGCGAGGGTACTCCAGTGCTTGCCAAGATTCGCGCTCGACCAGGGGCAGGCTGATCGTCTGAGCGGTAACGTGACCGTTTCGGCTGACAGACTGTTGTATCCGAATAGGAAACAGGCAAATCATTTGCCGGCGTTGTTCCGCATGAGGGCTGATAGGACTTTTTCCGGGATGCCGACGCCGGATGGCGTTCGCCCCGTTTTTTTGGTTCTTGGAATCCGAGGTGTAGGTGTGGCAGCGGATGACGTGGGCGGCTTGCCTGCCGAGCTAGCGTGAACCCCGCGCGGCCAGCTGTCCCCTGTTGAAGAAGAGTGTCAGCCCGGGTCCGAAGGCATTGCCTGGCCGTGGTTTCTGGGTTGACACCCCTGACGGCGTTTCCGAGGTAGGCCGATATACTTGGGGAAACGGCGTGGTCATTGACCGTGCCACTTGAGAAGGGCAGGGGTAGAGGTTGAACGTACAGGCTACGCAGTTGAGGCCGGGCATGGTTGTCCGGCACAACGGAGACATTTGCACGATCCACAGGACCGAGCACCGCACACCGGGCAACAAGCGCGGGTTTGTTCAGGCCAAGATGCGTAATCACCGATCGGGTGCGATGGTCGAAGAGAAGTTCGCTTCAGAAGACTTCCTCCCCAAGGTAATGCTCGAATCGCAAGAAATGCAGTATCTGTATGCCGACGGTGAGACGTACCACCTGATGAACACCGAAACGTACGATCAAATCGAACTCTCGAAGGCGCAGTTGGGTGAGCAGGTGAACTACATGATCGTTGACACGATCGTAAGGGTGCAGTTTCTTGACGGCGTGCCTTTCAATCTGGATCTGCCATCGTCTGTCGACCTCAGGGTCGAGGAGACGGAGCCAGCGATCAAGAGCGCCACGGTGACCAATGTCACCAAGCCGGCCAAGACGGAGACCGGATTGGTCGTACAGGTGCCACAATTCATCAAAGAAGGCGAGTCGATCCGCGTGAACACAGCGGAGGGCACTTACCTTGGCAGATCCTGACGCTCTTGAACAGCTGGACGATTCGTCGAATCCTGGCTTGGTTGCGGGCGGTCTCGATTCTTGGTCGTCACGGCATCAAGACTCCCAGTTCTCCGGTGAGAGTATCCATGCTGTTAGGGAGGCTGGTAGGACAGGCCCGACGAACGCCACCCTTCTACCTTCCTTGAAGACCGGCTTCCAGCTCGCGTGCCACTGCGGTCACGGCCCGATCTTGGTTGGGACCCGCGACGATTTGCACGCCGATTGGTAGGCCGTCGGGGGACGCACCCGCAGGTACGGTTGCTGCGGGTGCGCCCAGCAGATTGAACACTTGGCTGTAGACGAACGCACCGGGATACCCGACAAGCTCGCCTGCAACCGACCATTGCCGCTCGCCGTGGCGAAACGCAGGCACTGCCGCGACCGGACAAAGCAAGATGGGGTAGTTCCGCACTTGCTGTCCGAACTTGAATCGGAGTTGGTCTTGGAGCACCCAGGCCATGAGGAGATCGCGGTAGGTCGTTTCTGTCTCCTCGTCGTCCCCTGCCATTGCCTCGTACGACAGAGGGTGGAGCCGGTAGCCTTCTGGGACCGAGCTCTCGATGAGTGTCTTCAAGCAGATTCCGAACAACTGCCACCAAGTGTCAGGGGCCCGCTCCAGCCCTCTTAGCTCCATGCGTTCGACTGTGAACCCCCGCTCTTTGAGGGCCCTTGCAGCATCTTGGACCGCAACCCGGGTTTCTGGAGTAACTGGAGTGTTCCAAGCGTGATCGAACCAGCCGATCCTCAACTCCCGGAGGCCTCCATCTGGAGGGGGCGCCGGAGATAGCCCTGGCAGCGAAGAGATATCGCCGGCGTCGGGCCCCATCGTGAGTTCCAAGAAAAGATCGAGGTCTTCCGCTGTCTTGACGATCGGTCCGACCGTTGCGAGTGTCGTGGACGGGCCGGCCACAGCGGGCCAGTGGCCATTCCGCGAGATGACGCCGGGAGTTGGTTTGAGCCCGCAGAGTCCGCAGAAGTGTGCGGGCACCCGGACCGAGCCTCCGGCGTCGCTGCCGAAGCTTCCGGCTGAGCAGCCGGAAGCGACTGCGGCCGAGCAGCCGCCACTGGACCCCCCGGGTGTGAAGTCAGGGTTCAGAGGCGAATTGGTTCGGCCGTAAATGGTGTTGTCGGTTTCGTACGCCATCAGGAATTCCGGCACGTTGGTTGTGCCGAGAACGATTGCTCCGTTCTGCTTCAACTTTGCTACGAGCGGAGCGTCTTCGTCCGCGACCTGACCATGGCGCAGTGGTGTGCCGCATTCATGGCGGCAGTCCCGAGCGGCAATGGAACTCTTCACAGTGATTGGCACTCCGTGGAGTGCCCCGGCCGGCTTCCCTAGTCGGAGCGCGTTGTCGGCCTCGATTGCCGATTCGCGAGCCTTGTCCGTCTGCAGGTCCGTAATGGCATTGATGGTCGGGTTGATCACCTCGGCCCGCTTTAGGTGCGCGTCGACAACCTCTCGTGACGAAAGCTTCCCCGTCGTGATGAGCCGACCCAGCTCGCTGGCGCTAAGGGCGCAAATCTCGGACATGGGTCCAACGTAGCAATCCGTTCTGGACTGACCGTTTCACGGACTTCGTCTCGAAGGATCGCCCGTCCGGAGCGCTCCCGGATCCGATGGAACAACATCCGACCGCCCCGTGCGGATTGCTCGAGATGTATGCTGGTAGGCCCATGAGAATGATCGTTGTCTCGCTGACCGCTCTCTTGTTCCTCGCCTGCGACGTCTCCGACCCTCCTGCCGAGCAACTCTTCAACGGGACTGACATGACGGGCTGGCGCCATGTTGGGAAGGGAGGGTTTTCGGTTGAGGCCGGAGCCCTGAAAACCTCTGGGGGCATGGGGCTGCTCGTGTACGACGGAATGAAGATCGGGAACGCTGTCCTGCGGGTTGTCTACAAGCCCGAGTCGCCCAGGTCAAATGCCGGTGTCTTCATTCGTGTGCCCGAGCCTCCGCACGACCCTTGGTTCGCGGTTCACAAGGGATACGAAGTGCAAATCCAAGACACGGGCGATGCATTCCATCGCACTGGTTCGATCTACTCGCTGGCGCCATCCGAGGAATTCCCGCCCAGTGGCGACGGTTGGAACACGATGGAGATCTTCCTCGACGGCCAGACCACACGTGTCGAGGTCAATGGATCGGTTGTCAATGAGTTCGAGGGTGGCCAAGAAGTTCCCGAACGCAAGAAATGGTTTGAGCCCGAGCGCGGGCCGCGCCCGGATTCAGGCTACATCGGCTTACAGAATCACGACGGGCGGTCAGTCGTTCATTTCCGCGAGGTGAGCGTCCGCCCGCTGCCAAATTAAAGCGGTTGGCCGTTCCCGGGTAGGGCACGCCAGGCCAATCCCTCAACCTGTCGTGCCGCGCCGAGTGACCGACGCGTGGAGTTGCCCGACACCCTCGATGCGGGCTTCCACCGTGTCGCCTGGACGGATTCTCGCTCCCTTCGGGCAGCCGGTCGAAAGAATGTCGCCAGGTTCGAATGTCATCACCCTCGAATGGAAAGCCGCGAGCTGGAGCGGCCGGTGCTTCATGTTGGCTACGAAATCGCGGGAGAACACGCGCGAATTGTGCACTGTCAACACTTCGAGCGAGTCTATGTCATCAATCTCGTCGACGGTGACGATCACGGGACCGAACGAGAAGAACGTATCGAAGCTCTTGGCTCGCTGAAGGTAGCGAGTGTTGCGTGCCAGGATGTCCAGCGCGGTCATGTCGAGTGTTGTCGTATAGCCGAACAGCACATCCCTGACATCTTCCAGAGGCACATCCCGACAACGCTCGCCGAACACGAGAGCCAGTTCGCCTTCCGCATCGACCTCCTGCGACAGGTCCTCGGGGGGCAACTCGATGGTCCCCCCTGGTTCGAGAAACGAAGACGAGGGCTTCATGAAGCTGCCTGGTTCTTCCGGCTGGACTTCGCTGAGGTCTTCGGCGTGAGAGCGATAGTTGAGCCCGATGCACCATACCTTGCCCGGATTGGAATACGGGATTCGCATCCGCACATCTGTCACCGGAATCTCGGCTTCGAGGCCTTTGGACAGAGTCGGTAGCGCCTTGCCCGAATTCGAATTGATCAATTCGAGCATTTCGACGGGAAAATCCGCGCCGCGCTTGGCATTGACCTGGCTTATGGGCAGAATCTTGTTGCCACGCAGGATACCCGCCTCGCACCGGCCTGCATGCTCGAATGTGCAGAGTCTCATTGACGATCTTTCATCGTAGCCCGACCACCCTGCCGCAATGCGGATCTCCCGTGGTGGGTACTGGTGGCTACTAGTCGTGAACGCCACGATCCCGAGATCGGAGGTGACTCGCCGTGCGCTTCGCACTCCAACGCGCGCGGTTTTGGTACCTTGCCCCAACCTTCCGTGCAACAACTGGTCGTGGACAGAGGATGGGCCGATGTCCGATCTGAGCCCGCCCAACTGCGCAGGCCCGTTGCGATGCAAGTTCGGCCGGATTCCCGAAGCTCGCCGCATTCGGGCGCTCAACCCGAATGCTCCCTCGTGGCGCCGGAGGCCGCCCTCGATACGCGTCAACCTGGCCACTGCCGCGAGAATGCACAGCGCGAACTCGTGGCACGCTTAGCGCCCGTTGTTTCCACTAGGCCAAGCTGTCGCGGGGTCCATTTCAGAGGTTGGGTTGCAGCCATTCGATTACCATCAGACCGATGCTTGAACCCAGGCCCGGTCTGCCAGGCAGGACCATTTCCCCATCTTCGATCGAAAATGTCTGTTCGAAGAGTGGGAGTGCCCGAGGCAGGTGCTCTGCATCCAGGCTGGACAATCCATTGCCTTCGACCAGAACATCAACTCGTCCCCGGACTCACGGGCGGGTTCGACCAAGGTTTGGATCGACATCAGCAGAATGCCATTGCACACACCCTTGGGCTTGGTCCCGAGTGGCCTATCCGGTCAGAATTTCCGGCTCGTGCTCGACAGGGAAGTTCACCGAACGCGCGACAAAGCACAGCGCGTTGGCCTTTTCGTGCAGACGCTCCGCTCGCACCACATCGCTGTGCGGCGAGATTACGACTCGTGGCCTGAGCGTAGCGCTCACAAATTGTCCGGAGCCGTCCGGACCCACTTCCATCACGCCTTCGGCGTGGTCCTCGTATGCTACTACGACAACCTTGCTTGCCGCGCAAAGATGCAGATACCAGAGCATATGGCAGGACGAGAGCGAAGCGAGCAACAGGTCCTCGGGATTGTGTCGGCTAGCGTCACCCATGTAATTGGGATCCGCCGAACCCTTGATGACCGGTTTGCCGTTGCAGCTGATGTCGAATTCGCGTGAGTAAGACCTGTATCCTTGGGTGCCCTCGCCGCGATCACCGGTCCAGAATACGCTCGTCTTGTAGGTGTGCCTCCTTGCCATGATTCTTTCCCTCGTTCGCAAAGTCGCCTTGCACGCCCAACAACCTACTGCCGGCCATGATGCTACATCCGGCCGGCGATCGCTGCTGAGTCCAACGAATACCGCTACGTGGCCAGTTGATTTCGGATCGCACCGGTCGGCTGCGGCCTTATGGACCGGGTTGCAGTCTCTCGATCGCCTTCAAATCGAGTTCTAGGCCCAAGCCCGGCTTGTCAGGCAGGACAATCTTCCCGTCTTCCATCAAGAACGCCTCCTGGAACAGCGGAAGCGCCCACGGCATGTGCTCCGCGTTTAGGCCGTTGGGTGCCGCCGAGACGCAATGCGCCAGGACCTCCGGCGCCAAATGGCTGACGACAGGCTTGTTGAAGCCTTCGGCTAGGTGCGCGGCCTTCATCCAGTGAGTGATTCCTCCGACTCGAAGCAGATCGACCATCACGATGTCCACGGACCGCTGCTCAAGCATATGGCGGAATGGCGCGATGCCGAAGTGGTATTCGCCGGTTGTGATGGGTGTGTCAAGCGAATCCGCTATCCGTTCGAGCCCCGTGTAGTCCTGATGGTGGATGGGATCTTCGAGCCAGTACAGCCCGCAGTCCTCCATCTCTCTTCCGACCCGAATGGACCGGTTGACGTCCCAGCCTTGATTGATATCGACCATGAGGTCGATTCCGTCGCCCACCGCTTCTCGAATCGCCCTCATGCGTGCGACCTCCGCGGTGTCGGTGTCTTCTGCGCCCATTCGGAATTTCATCGCCTTGAAGCCCTGTTCGACGAGGCGCTCTCCGGTTGTGGCCAGCATCGCTGCGTCGTAGTTGCGCCACAGGTAGCCGCTGGCATACGTAGGAACCCGGTTGGATGCGCCGCCAAGCAAGCGAAACAGGGGCAGGTCAGCCGCCTTTCCTTTGATATCCCAAAGGGCTGTGTCAATCGCCGCGCTGGCGCTGGTCACGAGCCCGGCGGGAGCACCGTTGCCGCCGAATCCCAGCAGTTTCGAACTGATCGCTTCCACTTCCTCCGGATTGTGTCCCACCGCCTGCTCCGCCAGGGCGTCCATCGTGTGCTGCAGAGGCTTGAGCATCTCGGCCATTACGAAACCTGCGTAGCCGACACCTCTCAATCCTTCATCTGTCTGCAATTCGATGATGACGAAGTTGGCTAGATCGGCCGCTATGGGTTCTCGCGATCGATCAGCAGATTTCGAGGGGCACGCGACCCGAGTTTGGTAGGCAGTGATTCTCATGACCTCGATTGGGACCAGCGGAACAATCTTTGCGCGCAATCGCCAAGCAGTATTCAACTGGCGTATGAGCGCCCCTGACGCGAGGCGCGACGGCCCCAGTATATCCATGCCGTTTCGCCAGGTGTCATCCACCAACCACGCACTTCCAAACCAGGCGCGTCCGGTACGCGCGACCGCGTGAACGGATCGAAGGGGTCTCGATTACAATTGATTCCCCCTCGCGTCTGAAGTGGCGCACTTGGTTGGTCCCGACCCAATTGGGATGCCAGCTTCCGAGGACGTGGTGGGTCACCGTCCCGGCCGCCTCGTCAACGGTATAAGTGCCGAAATACCCGAGGTATCCAAGGAAGGCCAAGCGGAGATCCTCCGGACTTGCCCGTCGCGCGCTTGTCTTGAGCAGGGGTACGTCCCGACGCATCAGATGCCCGCTCACGAATCCGTCGCGTGTGTAGACCAGGATGCCTTCAGGTGAGCTGCCGTAGGGCTGCTCCACTTCGCCGTCAGACCAGCGGACCTCGCACCTGGCAAGACGGTAGGTTCCGGCCAGGCTCATGCTTCTAAGCCCCCAGCGAATCCGGTCGGCCCTTGAATGCGTGGATCCATGGCGTTAGGGCAACCCTGCTCCCGGGACCTCGACCCTGGCGGTCTCGATTCTGGCGCTGCGCGTCGCCACAGCCTTTTCTGGCTGGGTCGTCTCGGAGGTCAGGATGAACAACCACATCCGGTCTGATCCTCCTAGCATGCATGCGATGGCCTTTCGGTCCACATCGATGCGCCTAGAGATCGCGCCTCCTTCGCTGACTCGAACGACCGCCCTTTCAGTCGGAGAGGCCACCCAAATACATCCTTTCGCATCGAGGCAGATTCCATCCGGCGCCATATCGAGGGCGGCCCATGTCCGGCGCCTGCCGAGGGACCCGTCGCTGTTGATGTCAAACGCGGTCAACCGGCGCCCGTAAGATTCGCTCACGATCAGAGTATGTCCGTCGTCCGCAATCACAGTGCCATTGGGGAACTTGAGATCGTCTGCTACGACACGGACGTCTCCGTTCGGCTCGACCAAGAGGATTGATGCCGGGCGGAATTGGCGGTGGTTGAAGTGGTCGAAGCCGAAGTGTCCGACATAAGCTCGACCCAGGGCGTCAACGACCATATCGTTGCACTCATGCTCGGCGAATCCGCTCATGTCCGCGTGCTCGACGAGCCCTGTCGGTTCCATCCGCAGCAACCGGCGGTCCTGCATTGACACGGCCAAGAGGCGTCCGTCCGGCAGCCAGCCCAGGCCCGACGGTCGGTTTGGCACCGTCCCGATGAGTTCCGAGTTCCCGGCCAAGTCCACCGTCAGGATTTGACGACTGTGCATGTCGGAGAACCAGAGCCTTCCGTCTCGCCAGCGCGGGCCTTCGAGGAACGCGCCTCCGTCAAACAAGACCTGGGTATTCATTGCCGTCGCTCGGAACTGACCCACCTCTCCTTCGGACCAACCGGGATCAGGATTTCATAGGGCAATTGCACAGATTCTCGGCGACTCCCCGAAGGTCTGCCTATTCGGGAGTGCCACGCCATGTCAGGACCGGCTTGCGTGCGGCCAGCGTTTCATCGACCCTGTTCGTCCGCGTGGTAACCGGAGCGCTGCGGACTAGGCGAGGGTCCGCTTCGACCTCGCGCGCGATTGCCCTCATCGCCTCGATGAATTCGTCCAACTCCTGTTTGCTTTCGGTCTCGGTTGGTTCGATCATTAGCGCCCCACGTACGATTAGCGGGAAGCTAACCGTGTACGGGTGGAATCCGTGGTCGATGAGACGTTTTGCGATGTCTCCTGTCTTGACGCCGTACTTTGCTTGACGAGCGTCGCTGAAGATGCACTCGTGCATCGAGGGGGCATTGTAGGGCAGGTCGTAGTCGTCCTCCAACCCCCGGCGGATGTAGCTGGCGTTCAGAACCGCGTCTACCGTGGCATTGCGCAATCCGTCCCCGCCGTGCGCCAGGATGTAAGCCAGCGCGCGCACGAGCACTCCGAAATTGCCATAGAACGCGCGTACCCGGCCAATCGATTTAGGGCGGTCCCAGTCGTAGCGCAGACCCCCGGCTTCTTCCCGAATTCTCGGTACCGGAAGAAACGATTCGAGATGGGCTTTCACCGCCACAGGTCCCGCTCCCGGCCCGCCACCCCCGTGCGGCGTTGAGAACGTCTTGTGCAGGTTGAGATGCATGACGTCGGCGCCAAAGTCCCCCGGGCGAGCGATGCCGACCAGGGCATTCATGTTGGCTCCGTCAACGTACAGCAATGCCCCCTGCCGATGGAGAATATCGGCGACCGCGGCGATGTCTCGTTCGAAGATCCCGACAGTATTGGGGTTCGTGACCATGAGGGCGGCCACCGAATCGTCCGCAGCAAGGCGGAGCGCCGCGAGATCGATCATGCCTTCGCGGTTGGAGGGGATTTCCCTGGTCTCATACCCTGCGATGGCAGCTGTGGCCGGATTCGTCCCGTGCGCTGAATCGGGAATCAAGACAACTCTCCGAGGGGATCCTTGCGACTCCAGATACGACCGGATCATCAGCAGTCCGGTCAATTCGCCGTGTGCTCCGGCGGCAGGTTGCAATGTCACGGCATCCATGCCGGCGATGTCTGCCAGGTAGGTTTCCAACGTCCGTTGGATGCGCAAGAGGCCTTGCGCCATCGATTCCGGCTGGTATGGGTGGGCGTCGACGATACCTTCGATCCGGGCGACCGCTTCGTTCAGCCGGGGATTGTACTTCATCGTGCAGGAACCGAGAGGATACAGGCCGAGGTCAATCGCGTAGTTCCACGTCGACAATCGGGTGAAGTGCCTCACGACTTCGACTTCGCTCACTTCGGGAAACCCGTCGATGCTCTCGCGCACGCGTTCCTTCCCCAGGACCTCAACCGGATCCGCCGCAGGAACGTCGAGCGCAGGCAATTGATAGCCGACCTTGCCAGGCGACGACCGTTCGAAGACGAGCAGTTCGTCTTGTGTTTGATGCTGCCGGACCCTCGTCATGGGATTCGCCCAAAGCACTCCGTGTATCGATCCATGTCAGCCCGCTTGGTGGTTTCCGTCGCGCATATGAGCAGCGTGCCCTTGAGTTCCGGGAAGAAGCGGCCGAGGTCAAGTCCGCCCACGATGTTGGACGCAAGCGCCAGTGCGTTCACTTCACGGGCCGTTCGCGCCGTAGGACGGACGACGAATTCGTTGAAGAACGGACCCGAGAACACTCGTTCCGCCTCCTTGGATTCAATTGAGTCGGCGAGGTAATGTGCCTTGGCGAGGTTTTGCTCGGCCAACTCCCGCAAGCCGCGCTTGCCGAACACGGTCATGTAGATAGTCGCCATGAGCGCGACAAGTGCTTGATTCGTGCAAATGTTAGAAGTCGCCTTCGCCCGGCGTATGTGCTGCTCCCGAGTCGCGAGCGTCAGGCAGAACGCGCGTCTGCCATCGGAGTCAAGCGTCGCTCCTACCAGGCGACCCGGCATTTGGCGGATGTACCTGTCCTTGGTTGCCAGGATGCCCACGTACGGGCCGCCATAGCTGGTCGGATGTGCGAACGACTGTAGTTCGCCTACGACAATGTCCGCTTCCACTGGCGGTGCCAGCAGTCCGAGAGAAGCTGCTTCCGAGACGACAACCACGAGCAAGGCCCCGGACCTGTGCGCCAATTCCGCCGCCTCTCCGATATGCTCGATGATGCCGAAGAAATTGGGCGACTGGACGATCACAGCGGCGACGTCGTCAGAGAGGCTAGCTTCAAGGTCCTCGAGGTCCAATTGGCCAGTGCGAGGGTCCCAGTTCACAGTTGAAGTTGGCAGACGCTGATGGCGGTAGTACGTCTCGAGGACCTGCCGATACTCCGGATGGATCGACCGCGCGACGAGCAGTCGTTGTCGGCGGGTGATTCGCGCTGCCATCATGCCCGCCTCAGGAACAGCGGTTGAGCCGTCGTACATGGAGGCATTCGCGACATCCATGCCCGTAAGCTGTGCCACCATTGTTTGGAACTCGAAGATCGACGTGAGGATGCCTTGCGAGATCTCCGCTTGGTACGGCGTGTACGCCGTCAGAAACTCGCCTCGCGTTGCGAGTGAGTCCACGACGACCGGACGGAAGTGGCTGTAAGCCCCCGCCCCGAGAAAACAGGCGTAGCCTCGCGCACTCTCGCTTGCCCGCGACTCGAAGAAGTCGCGGATCTCGTACTCAGATTGGCCGTCCGGGATGCCGAGAGGCTCCTTCTGTCGCAATTGCGCAGGGATGCTTGCGAAGAGGTCTTCCGCCGCTTCCAGGCCCAGTTCGGCGAGCATGGACTCGCGTTCCGCAGGTGACTTCGGAAGATAGCGCAAGAGTCCTTCCTCGAGCTATTCGTCGGACTCGGCCGCGACGTATTTTGTGTATTGATCGGCGTTCAAGAGTCGCTGGATTTCACTGCGGTCGAAGACAGTCAGCTTCACGAGCCAGCCCTCGCCGTGAGGATCGCTGTTGATCAGTTCCGGAGCGTCCATGAGCGCCTCGTTGACCGCGATGACATCGCCGCTGATCGGCGCGTAGATGTCGGACACCGCTTTGACCGATTCGACCGCGCCGAACGCTCCTTCGGCTTCGAGCTTCGATCCCACACTCGGTAATTCGACGAACACCACGTCACCCAGCTGTTCCTGCGCGTGGTGCGTGATGCCCACAGTAGCGGTACCGTTTTCGAGGCGCACCCATTCGTGCTCTCGGGAGTAGCGGTAGTCAATCGGATAGTCCATGGCTCCTCAGTTTTTTCGCTTGTAGAAGGGAATCGGGATTGTCTCGGCGACCACCGGGCGGCCACGGATCTCGATATCGATCCGTCCCCCGGGATTGGAGTATTCGATGGGCAGTATACACAGCCCGATATTCGCGCCCAGAGACGGCGCGGGCGAAGCGCTGGTTACTTGGCCAACTTCCTTGCCCTCGATCAAGACGCGGTAGCCGTCTCGCGCGATGCCCCGGCCCCGCATCTGGAAACCCACTACCTTGCGGGTGATCCCTTCCGCCTTTTGGCGGGCCAGAGCTTCACGCCCTCGGAACGCTGGTTTCCGGAGTTTGACAATCCAGCCAAGTCCGGCTTCGTAGGGGGTGGTGTGAGCGTCGATCTCATGGCCGTACAGAGACATCGCAGCTTCCAGGCGCAATGTGTTCCGCGCGCCGAGCCCGCAGGGTAGGATGCCGTCTTTGCCGCCCTTCGCCAGGATGGCCCGCCAGACCCCCTCCGCCTCGGACGACGGGACGTATACCTCGAAGCCGTCTTCGCCGGTGTAGCCCGTACGGGCAACGATTGCCGGAACACCGCAGAACTCGCCCCGTCCGAACCAGTAGTATCGCATCGAGACGAGATCCAATTTGGTCAGTCCGCTTGCCACGGACAACGCCCGGGGCCCTTGGATGGCTATCTGAGCATAGTCCGTGCTTGTCAAGGCAACGGCGGCTTCGAAAGGGTTGTTATCCCGGATCCAAGCGTAGTCCGAGTCCTGATTCGACGCATTCACGCACAGGAAGAAGTGTTCGGAATTGATTCGATGAACCAGCAGGTCATCGACAAATCCCCCTTGCGAGTTGAGCAGGCCGGTGTACTGCGCTTGGCCGTCGCGGAGACTTGCTGCTCGGTTGCAGCACAAGGAGTCGATGAGATCGACCGCCTGCGGACCGTGGATTTCAATCTCCCCCATGTGGCTCACATCGAATAGCCCAACACCGGTTCGCACGGCCCGATGCTCGGCGACAATGCCCGTGTATTCAACAGGCATTTCCCAGCCGCCGAAATCGATCATCCGCGCTCCGGACGCTCGATGGATCTGATTCAGCGGAGTTCGCCGAGGACAGTCATGGTCGGATGCGTCAGCCATGTCCATGAATCGACTCCCGTCCAAGCCGCGTCTGGGTAGTCCGACTGCCTGCGCAGCTAATGCAGTTCGTAGTTGACAACTCGCTACTCCAACTGTCGAGGCAGGGTCTTGAATCGTTATGGGAACAGGGAACCCTGCTCATGGGCGGGTGGCTCAGTCGCGCGGTTGCAATCCAAGACCCCGTTTCCTCGCACTAGGCCAGATTCTCTCCCCGGGGAACCTCCCAAGACGGCAATCGCGACGATCGAATGCGCTGGCATTCCATAGTTGATCACGAACCATTTCCTCGCAAAATGTCACCGTTGTTGCTCGGCGCGTCCAAACACCGCCGATCAGTCATGCTAGCAGACACGAAAAGGGCCGCCTTGCGCGTTGCGCGCACGATGCTGGCTTGATCGGAAGAGACGGCTGGCGCGGTCTCCGGAACGGGATCAGGTGCGGTTCGGAACGGGCTCCAATTCGGGAAGACACAGAGTTCGGATCCGTTCAGCGCGAGCCAGAAACGGGCTCCGGGAACGATGATTCGTTGAGCCCAATCATCAAGGCTGGCGAGGCGAACACGAAGGGGTGCGCGTCCAAGCCAGCGCTGAGCCCGCCAACCCTCCCGATTTTTTCGTGTTGGAGGGCATCGTAGATCCACCTGGGCACTGTCGCCAAACACGAGTCGCGCGTCCAGAGACCGCACATCTAAGTGACTGATACTGTCTTACTGTCTCAGTTGTTTGACTGAGACCCGTCACCGGTGGGACAATCATACGTTGGAACTTGCGTCGCGATTCCCGCAGGTCTCGCGCCGAACCGGCCCGTGCGGTGTCTCCCAGCGTGCGACATCGCCGGCCAAGACTGTGTGGCCAATTACAAGCTCCAAAGCCGGGGCGAATATAGGCTGTTGCAGAGGTTGGATTGGAGACTCGACAATTTCAGACCACCGGAACTGACCGGATCACTGGAGATTGGGACTCGGCTATAGCCGCCACCAATGCGGATGGACCTCGTTACGCCAAATGCCCAATAGAGCCCCGTACCAACGACATCATCAGTTGGAGCCCGAAGCGCTTCTCCGTGCCCGGGCCTTCCAGAGTCCTTCCTCGATCATCCACTTCCGAATGGTCTCCACGCTTAGCCCGCAATTGTATTCGTCAGCCAGCTTCCTGTGCGCCTTACCAGGCGCGAAGTCCGCGAACCCGTTGCGCAACAGTTCCACGATACGGCGGCGTTCCTCTACCGGGGTTGCGTTACCTGACGGTCGGCCCTTGCGCCGGGAAATCATCCCTTGAGGCCCTTCTTGCCTATATCGGCTAACGAGTCGCTTCACATGGCGAGGGGTCAGGTCCAGCATCTCAGCTGCCTTCCACTGCCGGAGTTTCTTGTCCACCACCGCTGCGATTACTTCTGCCCGGCGCCGTTCTTTCGAGGTCATCACTCCCGTCCTCTTTTGCTGAGTTTCGGTTCTCATTCGCTGCGGAAGATCCCAGAAATATTAAAGCCCCAGTGATACTTGCATGTCAAACGAGATGACATTTGAACTTGGCAATTCCGTCAGTGGCTCACTGCTAACAATATAAAAATGTCACCGACGCAGCCAATTTGCAGTCTCGCTCTCGTCGACTGAACGCCACGAGTGTCTCTTGAGGGGACCCTTGAAACCATCATCCTGCGTGCAACAAGGATCAACAGGCAGTTGACTCCAAGCAGTCCAGTCAGCAGCAGAATCAACGGAATCAATGCCAAAATTGTAGTACAGCATTCACTCTCCCCAGTCCAAGGGTACTGCGATAGCGTCAACAAACCCTTGTCCTATCGGGGGGTAATAGGTTCCCGCGTTGCAGAGTGTCGACCGCCTTCTTGTGCAACTCAGTGGCGTTTCATTGGCATTGCCCATTGAGCTGCAACGGGGCACCGGACTCAGTCGACATCACGTCGACTGGTTCTGGACGACCGGCCGCTGGCCTTGTTGCATGCATCCGACTCGAGCGGCCTCGGCAGGTGCCCGATCGATGTCCCGATCCGATGGCGGTTCACGGTCAGGATTCAAGCCGTGGAGCGGCATCTCGGGCCGCTGGGGCTGGGGCGGCTAGAATATCGGGCTGATGCCCGTAGAGAGGCCCAACATCATCCTCATCATCACCGACCAGCAACGGTTCGATACGATCCGCGCGCTCGGCCATTCCCACATGGACACGCCGCACCTCGATCGCCTCGTGCGTGAGGGGGTGACATTCACCAACTGCCACGTCCCAGCCGCCTCGTGCGCACCTTGCCGAGCCAGCCTCTTTACTGGCCAATATCCCCATTCGCACGGAGTCTTGCGCAACGGCGACCGCTGGAGACACAGTTGGGTCGAGAACTTGAAGCGATCAGGCTATAACACGGTCAACATTGGCAAGATGCATTCGTTTCCGTACAACGAACTGTTCGGTTTCCGCCAGCGTTACACGGTCGAGAACAAAGATCGGCATCTCGAAGGGCGCTACTTCTTCGACGAGTGGGACAAGGCGCTCCGCGCGCGTGGACTCAAGAAACCGGGACGGCTCTCGTACCGGAGCTTGCCTGACTACAGGGAGCGCCTCGGCGCCTTCGAGTGGCCCATCGACGAAGACATGCATCCCGACACGTTTGTCGGTGGGCTTGCGACATGGTGGATCGAGCACTACCCCAAGACGGAGCCGTTGTTTCTGGAGATCGGATTTCCTGGTCCGCACCCACCCTACGATCCGCCCACGAGTTATTCCGACCCGTACATGAAGAAGGCTCTGCCCCTGCTGGAAGTCACTCAGGCGGAACTTGACGGCCAGCCCGAGGCGTATCGAGGCATGATCGAGCACAACTGCGAAGTCGACCATGACTCCGTTGTTCACCAGTGGCATCCCACTCGGGAACAGCGCCACAGGCAACGGGCCTACTACTGCGGAAACGTCACCCTGATCGACGAGCAGATCGGGAAGATCATGGAATCTCTTGAATCGTGCGGCTACTTGGAAGACTCAATTGTCATCTTTACATCGGACCACGGTGATTGCCTCACTGATCATGGACACAGCCAGAAATGGACCATGTACGACACAGTGACTCGCATGCCTCTTGTCGTTTGGTCTCCTCAGAGGTTCGCCGGGGGACGTCAGCTAGACGGGCTCTGCTCCTTGCTCGACGTCGGGCCAACGATCCTTGAGCTGGCCGGATTGGAACCTCCGCGGAAGATGGAGGCGGAGTCACTGGTAGGCGCCTTGGAAGGGCGGGCGTGGGACGGTCGCGAACATGTCTATTGCGAGTCTGCGCGAGACGTGAACTTCACGACCAACGACTTCCAGACAATGGTGCGCAGCAGAGATTGGAAGCTGGTGCATTTCCTCGACGCAGAGGACGGGCAACTGTTCAATCTGAACGAGGATCCGGACGAGGTGTGCAATCTCTGGAACGATCCTGCCTGCCAGGACAAGAAACGTGAACTGCTGGACACGTTGCTCGCCTGGAGAATTCGCAGCCAGTACGACCATGCGGGCTGGGAGTTCGAGTACTTGGATTGATGCCCCCGGGACGGGTGATCGCCCGGCTCCAGCGGAGGTGGCACCGTCGTACACTGGGTTGAATGGCAGGCACGCTGACACTCGGAATCGTCGGGGTCGGAAACCTGGGCGGTGCATTGGCCGAGGGGGCGCTGGCTGCAGGCGCGGTAGGAAGGGTCGTCGGCTCAGACGTTTCGAAAGAGCGTCTAACGGAGCTCACGGAACGTCTGGGCGACCAGTTCCAGAGTGCGACCCCGCAGCAGGCCACTGCCTCGGCCGACATCGTCGTCGTGGCGGTCAAACCGCATCTGGTCCCCGTGGTCCTGAGGCAAATCAAAGGCAGCCTGCCCGCCGGTTCCGTCGTGGTTTCCGTTGCCGCCGGCGTGCCAACCGCCAAGATTTCGCCAAGCTTACCGGACCGCTGGCCCATTGTTCGTGCGATGCCGAATCTAGCGATGGTTGTCGGAGCGAGCGCGACCGCGCTGTGCGCCAACGAGCACGTGTCGGAGGAGCAGCTTGACAGCATCGAGACTGTCTTTCGTTCGGTTGGCACGACGGTTCGCGTCGATGAGTCAATGATGCATGTTGTGACGGGGCTCACCGGAAGCGGCCCCGCCTACGTCAGTGTTCTCATCGATGGCCTCATAAGCGGTGCCGTGAAGAAGGGGCTTTCGACGGATTTGGCTCGAGAACTGGTCGTTCAGCTCTTCTACGGCTCGGCGAAGCTCCTGCAGGAGACTGACTTGCATCCATCTCAGTTGAGGGATCGAGTCACGACTCCGGGGGGGACGACGATTGCGGGTTTATCCGAGTTGGAGGCGCATGCGGTTCGGTCCGCGCTGATGTCCGCCGTTGAAGCGGCCGCTGAGCGTTCCGAAGAACTCGCCCAATCCTGACGACGGCCGTTACAGCAGGGACACTCCCTGCATGTCGTACGGCTTCGGGATTCCGAAGAAGCTAAGGATCGTGACAGGCAAGTCTGCGATCTGCGGGTTGTCTCCCCGTAGCGGGTGGCTGCAGAACAAGCAGCCGGGAACGAGTTCGTGTGCCATCGAATGGTCGCCCGCCCATGCCCAGGGGTTGAGATCGAGAATCTTCGCTCCGCTCTCCCCCATGACCGAATCGGAAGAAGACCGGTAGCCGGGAGTGTAGCCGACGAGAAGCTCTGGCATTTCGCGCGTGAATTCGCCCGAATACACCTCGTTGCGGTGATAGACGCGATGGACCGGCCGCTCACCTGTATCAGAGTCGACGATTGCCTCAAGCTCGCTTGCGATGCGTCGGGAGATTCGGTCGGCCTCCGCGTCGCCGAGGGTTCCCTGACCCTCTCGGCCGACTCGGTTCATGTACAGTCCGTTGAAGCCGATTCCGTAAGCGGCCGTCTTCGACCAATCGATATCCTCCAGGCTTGCGGATTCCTTGCTCGCGGCTTCGGCCTTGAGTGCTAGGTAGCCTTCCTCCCGGAGCCACGAGTTGAGATGGAACTGGCGGCTGAATGGTGCGAACCCATGATCTGAGCAGACAACTATCAGGGTGTCGTCATCAGCCGCTGGCAGGACCCTGCCGAGCAGCTTGTCCATCTCCTCGTACAGGTGGTGGATGTACCCGGAGAAGCGGACATCGCTCGCCCCGTGCATCGGGTGAGTCTTGTCCATGTTTCTCCAAAGCATGTGCGCGTCCTGGTCAGTGCTGGAAACGTAGAAAAAGAACAGGCCTTCCCGAAATCGCTCCCACTCGTGCTCGAAGAGCCGCAAGCGGTCCTTGAGGATCAGTTCCGCTTGCTTGACGTAACCCTCGTCTTCAATCACGCGGCTGTCCAGGGCCCGTGTGTCGGACGGTAGCCCCTTCGTCCAGAACGGTCCGATCTCACTTGCGATTTCGTGTCCCGCCTCAGCCGGGAAAGTCACTGGCATCGCCTGCTCAGCGGGGTCGATGTTTATGGGGGTGACGTAGAGCTTCAAGTGAGGATGGGCTTGCTTGAGATAGAAGCGGCAGATTCCCGATATCCCCAGTAGCCACGACGCCACGTCAAAGCGTACCTGCACCCAGTCGCTGTACTCGCCTTGCTGGAGCAGGATCCTCTTCCCCTGCACTTCAAGCAGCACTGTGTCGTTCGTCGGATCCACATCGACGGAAAAAGGAATGCGGAGTTCCGCGCGATCCTTGCGAATGAAGTTGCCGGGGCCCGCGAGTTGCGCTTCGACACGGCCCCCTCGCAATTCCACTTGGTGCACGAGGCCGCCGGCAATTCCGGGATACTCCTCGCTAACGTCGGTGGTGTAGTAGTTGAATCGTCCCAGGGAGTCTGCCACATCGGGCGTTCCCATTCCGCTGACGGCGCGAGTTGCCGTGTCGTCAACGGGGAAGTTGGTCGGGATCTTGATCACCGTGGTAGGGATGCCGGCATCGGTGAGATAGGTCCAGAATGGGACACCGACCCGCTTGTTGACCACTCCAGGGCCACCCATGCCCAGCTCGTAGTTGCCAATGCTGAGGGTCCGGTCCGGCGGCCGCGTTTCCCAGATCGAGAAGTATGGCTGGTATGTGATTGGATCCCGCATTACGAAATCCGCGATAGTGTGGCTTCCCGGGTCCGTCCCGGTGATGAAGGTGCTCCATGCCACCGGGCTGAGTGCCGGCATCGTCGTGCCGAGCTTCCGAAAAGTGCCAGTCGAAGCCAGCTTCTTGAAGTTCGGCGCCCGCCCCTGGTCCATGAGGGCTTGCACGATCTTCGGATCGAGGCCATCCAGCCCAAGCACGACGACTCGGCGAGGCGTCGGCGCGTTCTTGGGCTCGCCAGAGCAGCTCAGAGTCAGGCCTGAGGTGCCAGCGGCCAGTGATGTCGCGAAGCTGCGGCGGGTAATCATCGCTTCCCGGCTGCTAGACGCCCTCGAGCCGGAGGTATTCCCTCGCGTTGCTGAAGCACAGGTTCTCGACCATCCCGCCAACTAGGGATTCGTCGTTTGGGAGTTCGCCGCGGGCCATGTCCTGTCCAAGAAGATTGCAGAGTACCCTTCGGAAGTACTCGTGGCGCGGATACGACATGAAGGATCTCGAGTCAGTCAGCATCCCCACAAAGCGTGATAGCAGCCCCACGTTCGAAAGGCAGTTCAACTGCCACTCCATCGCTTCTTTCTGGTCGAGGTACCACCAGCCTGACCCGAACTGCATCTTGCCGGCAATCGTGCCGTCCTGAAAATTGCCCAGCATCGTTGCAAACGTGTAGTTGTCGACTGGGTTGTTGTTATAGAGGATCAAGCGAGGTAGCGATTCCTCGCTGTCGAGCGTGTCGAGATAACGACCAAGCGCCGCGACGTGGTCCCAGTCCCCGATCGAATCAAATCCGGAATCCGGGCCGCAAATCCGGGCGCCCCGGGAACTGTTGTTGCGACGGGCACCCAGATGGAGCTGTTTCGTCCAGCCCTTCTCGGAATCCAGCCTGCCGAAGAAAAGCATCATAAAGGCCGCGAACCGGGCATGGTCCGATGGTTCGCAGGGCGTCCCGCCCCGGGCACTGTCAAATGCAGCCTCAGCAACCGATTCCGGGGCGACGTCGCTGTAAACGAAGTCCAGCCCATGATCCGACAGACGGCAGCCCATTTGGTGGAAGTGATCGTGCCGCTGGCGGAGCCCGTCGAGAAAGTCCTGGAACGAACGGATTTCGCAGTTTGCAACGGCTTCGAGCTTGGCCACCCACGAGTTGAAGAGCTCAGGCCTGTCCACCGCGTGGGCTTTGTCCGGCCGGAACGCCGGATAGACCTTGGTCGACAGGCCCGATTCAGCGATCCGCTTGTGATGGGTGAGGCTGTCGGTCGGGTCGTCTGTCGTACAGAGGGCGCGGACATCGAACCGCTGGAGGATCCCTGCGACGCTGAGGTCGCTGCTGGCGAGCTGCTCCTTGGTGAGTCCCCACACCGCTGGGGCGTTCGATTCGTCCAGCAACGAGTCGAATCCGAAGTACCGCTTCAGTTCGAGGTGGCTCCAGTGGTAGAGGGGGTTGCGCAGAGTGGCCGGGACGGTCCTTGCCCACGCCAGGAACTTGTCGTACGGTTCCGCGTTACCCGTGCAGTACTCCTCGCCCACGCCGTTGGCCCTCATCGCGCGCCACTTGTAGTGGTCGCCCTCGAGCCAGATCTCGAACAGATCGCTGAATCGGCGGTTCGAAGCCACGTCCTCGGGCGGGAGATGGCAGTGATAGTCGAGAATCGGCTGATCCTTGGCGTAGGTGTGGTAGAGCCGCTTGGCGGGTTCGTTGCTAAGAAGAAAATCTTCGTGGATAAAGGACATCCGGTCGCTCCGGCACAATTCTCATGATAGCCATCCAAGCCTCGCGCTCGTAGCGGGACTCCCATCACCCAGGACTATTTCTTGTTCGTGGTTGAGGCGGCGGACAGCCGTGGGTGAGAGGCTGAGGGGCTCTGTCCGCTAGACGTTGTGACCCTCGGTTCCTCGCGGTCTGGCCCTCAAGGGCCGGAAATCTTGTTGTCGAACTGTCACTTTGGGTCCGATGGGGCCATTGCCGACCCAGCCCCGGGCTCTGGACGTGCGCGCGGTCACCGTGCGCCCGACCTTCGGTGCCTAGGAACACCGTCACTGGGACCGGCTGGTCGCGGCCGTGCGAGCACTCCCGCACGCGGGTGCTGAGACAGGTCGAGGTCGACTCCAAGACCAACGAGATCCCGGCGGTGCGCAAGCTGGCCGCGGCGCTGGACCTGGCCGGACGCGCCGTCACCCTCGACGCGCAGCCCGCGCAGCTGGCGGCGCTGATCCGCAACCACTGGCACATCGAGAACCGCCTGCACTACGTGCGGGACTTCACCTACGACGAGGACCGCTGCCGGGTGTGGGTGCGCGACCTGCCGCGCAATCTGGCCTGCCTGACCAACGCGGCGATCTCGATCATCCGCTGCCAGCCCGAGTTCCGCTGGGTGCCGGAGGCCAACCGCCATGACGCGGGCCGTCCGTAGGAGGCGCTGGACCTGCTGCTGGCCCCGCCCCGGAGCTAGCCTGGCCGGCGCGCTCGCCAGTGCGCCGTGTTCCGCCGGACCCGGCGGAGCCGTACCGCTGTGTCCGCGCTTACGATCCAGCCGCCCCAGCCGCCCGAGACGTCTGCCCGGGCCTCTCGTGGCCGGCCCTCGGGGCCGTGTCCAGCGACTACACAGGACGTGGAGGCAGGCATCAACCTCTCTGAAACCGCCTCAATCAGGACAGAAAAATGTGCCTGCGCTAACACGCCTCAGTTCGGGCAGCCCAACGGGGGCATGTTATGGGCTGCCACCGGTACGATCAACCGGTCTGGAGAGCCGCGGAGGATCCAATTCGGCGTGAAGTAGCTGTTCTGGAATCTCCACGACGCAGGGGTTGACGCGCCGAGTGTCCGAAGTTGGATTCGCTGCAGGAACGACCCGAACTAGTGGAGGCCGACATCCGGGGGTGGTGCATGGCGTCATATGCCATCCACTGTCGCCCCGATCAGCCAATCCACAACTTCCCGCAGTGCCTCCTCGTGCGTCGATCCGCATTCCTGCGCTTTCCGGTAGGTCTCGACCTGCTGGTGGGAGCTTGTGCCCCGCTTGATGATTTCCTTAGCGTGCTTGACCTCGGCTACGCAACCGAAGTGCTCCATGTCCTCATCCAGGAGAACGAAAAGTTCCTCAGTTAGGTCCGAGAAGGGTACGATTTCGCCTTGCCCGAAGTCGACCATGCCCTTGTCCACTCCATAGCGCTGCGCGCGCCAGCGGTTCTCGTTGACAAGGATCGGGGCGTAGACACGCCAGCGCTGGTTGTCTCGCCGTAGTCGGTAGAGCATGCGACAGATGCAGCGATACAGCGCCGCGCAGCACACAGCGTCGTCCAACCTCGTGCAGACATCGGTGATACGCATTTCCACTGTCGGGAACCGGGCGCTTGGCCGCACATCCCACCAAAGCTTGGTGGAATCCTCGAGGAGCTTGGCGGAAATCATCAGATCCACGGTCCGTCGAAATTCTCCGTAGCTCTCGAAGCGCTCCGGCAGTCCAGTCCGGGGCAGTTCGTCGAAGACGCACAGCCGGTAGGACTTGAGTCCCGTCTCAGTGCCCTCCCAAAAGGGAGACGACGTGCTCAGCGCCAGCAGATGGGGCAGGAAGTAAGAGACTTGGTTGAGAATGTCGATTCGAAGGTCGTCTTCCTCGATACCGACATGGACATGCATGCCGCAGATCAGGAGGCGTTGCGCCACGACCTGCATGTCTTGATGGAGGACGCGGTAGCGCAGCTTGTCGGTGTGCTTCTGAGCCCTCCATCGGGCAAAGGGATGCGTCGACGCTGCGATCGGAGCCAGCCCGTGACCCCGCGCAATCTCTGCCACCGTGCCACGTAGGTGGGCGAGCTCGGCGCGCGCATCTTGGATCGAATTGCAGACCGCAGTTCCGACCTCCAGTTGAGTGCGCAGGAATTCCCTACTGAAACGCCCGCCGAGGTTCGTCTCGAATTCGTCGATCAGCGCCCTCGGGGGCTCGCTGACCAAGTCCCTGGTGTCCAGGTCAACGAGCAGGTACTCCTCTTCGATGCCAATCGAGAAAGTCGGTTCATGGACTGCCATCACTTGCCACCTTGACCGAGCGTCATGGTAGAGACGACATCTTCCAGCGCGTCGCCCAGGATCTTGGAATGTTGCTCAATTCCTTCCGTGTCGCGGATCAAGTCGTCGCGAATCTCGACAAGAGCGCTCGCCAGCCCGGCAGATCCTGCGTGGTGGTCCTGCGAGAAATCAAAGTGGTCGCGGCCTGAGTACGGCTCGTTGTCGCCAACCACGGCGCCCGGGTGACGGCCCAGCGCTGCCACCAGTCTCGGTGCGATTCGCGCGTCCTGGTCCCAGAGGACCCCGTAATGCCAGGGGCGCGCGAATCCGTTCTGGAGCCTCCGTGTAAAGCTGTGAATAGCCACGAACACCGGCTCCACTCCTTGGGCCCTGACGCTATCCAGCACTCCCGCTATGGCTCGATGGTAGGGATCGAACAAGGCCGTGGCACGCCTCTCCGCTTCGAAGCCGTTCATGCCGAGGTTGCCGGGAATCACCGTACCGTCACTGATTCTAGGAATTGAAGATTCGGAACCGATTTTGCGATTGCAGTCGATCACGAGGCGCGAATACGCGGAAAGGACTGCGGGGGCATCGAACCGCTCCGCCAGACGCAATGTGACACTCTCGGCACCGATATCCCACCCGATGTGTCGACGGAGATCCTCTACTGAGAGTCCAAGGTTTGCCAAGCTGCCGGGGACGGCACACGAGGCATGGTCGCAAGTCAGAACCATGGCCGCTTTGCCGCCAGGATTCTCAATCCGGTAGGGAGGTTTCTCGTGGGAGGCTAAGAGCGGCGCAAACTGCGTAGACGCTGCCTCCATGGGTCCAATATGCCACTTTGGTTCGCTCTGCGTCGCGGACTGTTTCCGCCGCGGCCCTGGCCTAGGTGGATTTCGGCAAGACTGTCGGTCAAGATTCCAAGGAGGTCATTTCCCTGACAGTTTCTTTGGCACTGGTTTCGCGCCGTCTGCTTGTACAGCCCAAAGGAAATTCACTTGCGGCCGGACTTGCTACTCTGCACGTTGATGTGGATTCGGTCCATAGCGCTCTCTAGTGCGTTGGCACTCGTGGTAGCACCTAACTTGGTTGGGCAGCGGATCGAGACACCCACTACCGTCGTTGACCATCCTGCGGCGCAGCGCGTCGTGAAACTGGAGTTCGGAGTGAAAGCCGTCGAGCCTGCCCGCTGGACCGGCCGGGCGACGGTTTCGACGGGTACGATTCACTCCGCCTGGGGTTGGCACTTCAACCGCCCTGACCGAATCGTTGGATCTGCGGGTTGGGATCTCCACACACGGGATTTCAATCCAGAAGGGGCCCGCTACAGGTTCCGGACCGGACTGCCGGGCGGTGTCAGCGTATTGCCGAATGGAGTCTACCTCAGCGTAGAGGCACCTCCTTCGGACCGAGTCTTCGTAACGACCAACCATGGAGACTTTGAATTTGAACTGGCCGAGCTGGATGCACGGGGCAGGCTCGAAATGCTGGCCGGCGACGTTGCAGTCGTAGCGTCACCGGCCATCCGGGCGCTGACCAGGGGCGAGGCGACCCAGCACGACTATCCGGCTGCCTTGGCAACCTCCGACGGACTCTTCGTCGCATGGACCGCGTTCCACAACGAGGCCAACACGCTGTATCTTGCGCATCGTCGGGACGAGGAATGGCACACCTACCGGGTGACGCCGTCCTGGGGCGACCACTTTGGCACGGCGCTCGCTCTGGACGCGAGAGGCAGTGTTCACGTGATCTGGAGCGAGTACCGGAAGGATCGCTGGAGGCTTGTGGGCAGGGCCTTTGACCCTCGCTCCGAATCATGGGGCAGCGATCAGTACATTGCGCCGGAAGGCAGTCGACAGTACTTCCCGGTGGCTGCCACAGCTACCGACGGTACGGCATGGGTTGCATGGCAGGAGTTTCGCGGAGATGGCCTCGATGTCATGGCAGCGTGGCACGACGGCAACGCGTGGTCAGCCCCGATGCGGGTAAGCAACTCGGACGCCAATGATTGGGCTCCGGATCTGGCGGCGGCGCCGGACGGGTCTGTGTGGGTTGCATGGGATAGCTACGAGACGGGTAGTTACGACATTCTTGTCCGCCGTCTCAGGCCTGGCGAAGCTGATCGTGTCATTGCCCTGCCGTCCGACCCGAACCGGGCGATCGAGCCTTCGATTGCAGTCGATGGCCGCAATCGCGTCTGGGTCGCTTGGGCTCAGAGCGGACCCAATTGGGGCAAGGATTGGGGTGTCTTGGGAAAGCCCGGAACTCAGATCCGGGCAACCAGCGAAGTGCGTCTCGCTTGCTATTCGGAGGGTCGGTGGATGGAACCCGCCGAATCGCTCGGCGATGCTGTTCCTACCTGGATGTCAGACATGCACGAGTATCCCGAGATCGCGATCGGCAGCGAGGGAGTGCCGTATGTGTTCTTTCGCAAGATGATGCTGCGTCTACCCGTGGCGGAGCACGCATCACAGCTTCAAATCGGGAGTGACCGTAGGCGATTGCAGCCGTGGTACGACACGATCCGGGGCCTGTCGGAGATTCGTTTGGCGGGCTTCAACGGAGCGCGATGGCTGCCACTCCGAGAGTTGCCGTTGAGTGCCGGAGGGGCTTATGCGCAGATTGCGCTTGCCGTGCATGACAATCGAACCGTTGCCGTTTGGCCGACCGACCAACGGAGCTACGAAGACCCGCATGTCCGCAGTTCGCAGCTCCGCCATGCCACCCTCGATCTGGATGCCCGGTACACATCGGAAGAACGTCTGCGACCCTTGATCGCCAGCGATGCCACATTTTTTGATGCCGCGCCGACCGAACAAGCCGATCTCGCAACAGTCCGCTCGGCGCGCTGGGCTGCCAAACACCCGTTGCGGCTATTTCGCGGCGACCTGCACAGACACACGGACTTGTCGGCGGACAGCCAGTGGGACGGCGACATTCTCTTCGCCTATCGCTATGCGCTCGATGCCGGGGCTCTCGATTTCCTGGCGGTGACCGATCATTCCGGGGCCGAACGCCTGCACTTCTACAAGTACCAATGGTGGAAATCCCGCCAGATCGCGACCATGTTCAACCAGCCGGGAAGGTTCGCGACGTTCTTTGGTTATGAGCGTACCGTGACCTTTCCGGGCGGGCATCGGAATGTGATCTCGACGCGCCGTGACATGCAACCTGTGCCGATATCGGACGAGGAGTTCACGGGAAACGAGAGCTGGTCGGAACGGTTGTATCCCTCTCTGTTGAGGCATGGCGACATCGCCATCGCGCACACGACTGCTGGCGGCGGTGGGACCGACTGGCGGGACAACGACCCCCGCGCCGAGCCGGTCGTTGAAGTGTTCCAGGCGTTGCGTGGCTCTTACGAGGAGGAGAACTCACCCGGGAAAGCTCGCTCTACGGAACCGGCCGGATTCGTTTGGAATGCGTGGAGGAAGGGCTGGAGAATCGGCCTGCTCTCAAATTCCGACCATGAATCGACCCATCAGTCCTATGCGTGTGTGTGGGCTCCCGAACTGACAAACGAGGCGATACTGGACGCCATCAAGCAACGACTCAGCTATGCCGCGACGGATAACATCGTCGTGCAATTTGAGGCTCATGTGGGCAATCGCACGCCCTTGAAGATGGGGGCGGAAATCGCCGTTTCGGAGGCTCCTGAATTCGTTTTCCGGGCAGTTGCACCGCGACCTGTCGCCTCGGTCGAAATCATTCGTAGCGGCGAGGTGATGTACAGTGTCGAGCCGCAAACATCCGAGGTGAAGATCTCGTATCGTGACTCGGACGCCCCGCAGGACGGCTCTGCACACTACCACGTGCGATTGGTTCAGGACGACGGTCAGATTGCATGGTCCTCCCCGATCTGGATCGAATATCGACGGTCGCTCTAGCTTCTACCGCTTGGTATCGAACGTGAATTGTCAACGTCGGCTCGGAACCGCCTGATTGGCTCAAGCGAGGATGGGTTATGGATGGTCTCTTGCTTGGAGCTCCGCCACGGCCAGCCTCGCAGGAGCGCGAGCCGCCTGCCTGGGCCGAGTGCCGCTGCGACTGCGATGTCCGCACTGGATGTCTCGTCCGCCGAGATACCGGGCCAGGGCACTCTGCGCATGTTGGAATATTCGCGACCCGGAGTGGGTCGCATCGGATTGGTCGGCACGCGCGGCCTGGTCGACCGGGGGAATGGCGGACTCACCGGGCCGAGACGGTGCCGAGTGTGGGACTGGTCATTGTGCGAGATTGACCCGTCGAGGCAGCGGCCGCGCCTTGCAATCCTGGCGACTGGCGCGCTCGCCACGAGTCCCTAAGGGCTCATTTCGCGCCGCGCCAACTCCGATGACAGGGCGGCGATGTCTACGGGACTAATTCCGCAACAGCCACCTACGAATTGAGCTCCGCGCTCAATCCAGCGCAATGCCGCCTGTACGAATCGATCAGTCTCGAAATCCGTCCGATTCTCAACTGAGATTTCGCTGTCGAGCGTCCATCCCGCGGGAATGTTGAACCGATTGGGATAGCCACCGGTGGGCTTGTCGGTCAGTCGTGCAACTTGCTCGACGCCGGCCTCGATGGCGTCAGGATGCGTACAGTTGAACAAGAATCCATCGAGTTCCAAGTCATCAAGTGCGTGAAAGGCGTCCACTACGCTCTCCCCACTGCGCAGCCCCGTGCCCGGTCGCTCGTTCAGTGTCCAGGACACGTAGACCGGAAGGTTCCTTGCCGCACTCGCGGACCGGGCTGCTTCGGTGGCATTGCGCGCTTCCCGAATGCTCGACATCGTCTCGCAAAGGAAGACATCCACGAACGGTTCGAGGGTCTCCGCCAAGGCTGCATAGATGGGTCGGGCGGTGGCGTCGGGGACCACTAGATCGGAACGATAGCTTTCCGAAAGGGGCGGCAATCCGCCTGCTACTAGAACGCCGCACTCCGAATCGCTTGCAGCCGCCTGCGCGAGTTGGCCGGCGAGTGCGGCAAGCTCGAGGTAGGAGTCGGCGCGGTCGGCTTTCCCGAGATAGCTTGGCACGCACGAATAGCTGTTCGTAGTGATCATTCGAGCGCCCGCCGCGATGAAGTCGCGGTGGGTCTGGACAACCACATCAGGTGCGTTCAGAAGCGCTTGCGCGGACCAGAGTCCGGTTCGTGTGGCCACGCCCCGTCGGATGAGTTCTCGCCCCATACCTCCATCCATGACCGTCACTGCGGGTCTCATAGCGCGATTCTCAACCGTCAAATTGTACGGCACTGCGGGTGATGCGGGAGAGTGCGCTTTGGATGCGTCACGGGAGCGAGTTCCGTGCTGGGACCTGTTTGGTCTGCTATCGCACGGCTACGACAGGACGGCAGCGTAAATTGGAATTCGAGGCCAGACTGCGGGACAACCGGATTCGACCGGTACTTGGGGAGTGTGTCGCCGAAAGCGGTTGCGGTCCTAGGTCCAGGGCGTGAGGAACAGCGGTCGGATATGTCGCGACAAGAGATTCTCGGTCACGTTCCGCGAAATCGACTCCTCGCATGCGTTCAGCATCCCAAGGTAGCGCTCGCCCATCTTGGCGGCGATCTTGTAGCCGACATGCAGCAACTGGCGAAAGTGCGGGTTGAAATCCGGGCAACTCTGGTCATGGCGCAACGCAGCCGTGTACTGCGACGATCCCCAGCCGTTGACCTCGGACGGAGATGGGAGCCGCTCGGAATCGATATCAATCACGGCTGCGTACGGAGCGCACAAGGCATCGCGTGCGGCGTAGGCTTGGGAATAAACATCCTTCGCGAGTTGCAGCCCGGAGCCGCCGGCCTCGGCCAAGCCGATCAGTTCTTCCAGCCAATTGGTGCCCGCGGTCTTCACATGCACGCCGGCGTCGAACCGGCGAATCCCCGCGCGGATCGCGTCGTAGATGGAGAACTTGTCAGAGCCCGAATGGACGCTTAACTTCAAGGTTCCCGGGAGCCCATAGGTCGCGACGGCGTGTCGGAGGACCGCAATGTCGTCGGAGAACTCCTTGCTGAACTGGGACGGGTCGCCCACGTAGTCGACCCCCTTGTTGAATCGTCCGGTGAACTTCGGCGCGATCGTTTGGACCGGGACACCCTCCCCGGCGAGCGCCACGAGAATCACTAGCAGGTCGGCGGGAGATTGGGGCTTGTCCGTCTCGTCCATCGAGACTTCCGTGATGAAGTTGCCGCTGCCCTTTGCCGCTTCGATATGGCGGTAGATCCGGCCTGCTTCCTGGACTGCGAACAGGAATTGCCCGGCTGAGCGCTCAACGTCTTCCCTTGTTGTCTCGAACGGCTCGTCGATCCCATCGATGCTGATGCTTCCCACCAATTCAGGATGGGCCGCAACCAGACTGTCGATGGCTCCTGTGTCGGGCGGTCGGCCAATCGCGTACGCGACGTCGAGCGTGAAGAAGTCGCTTGTTTCCAAGTACTCGTCGACGGTGTCGAGATTGATGTGATCCGCATCGACGTAGTAGGGCTTGTTCCAGTCTAGGTCCTTGACGGCCGAATCCGCGGCTTGTCGCACGGTGCGCGGCCGGGTACCCACCGTGAGGTGCTCGCGGTGAGACTTGTTCCAAGTGGGAATGACCTCGACGCCCTCCCCGGCTGCCGCGATGCAGGCCTGAAGCTGGGGCTTCGCTTGGCGTGCGAAGCGGTCTCCAACCCCAAAGGTGTACTTTTCAATTTGCATTCTTGATAGGTCCTAGCAAGAGCAAGCCCGCGGCCTCACGGGTTGTCAGCCTTCCCATCTTAACGAAGGGTCTTGAGGTCCATGACACAGGGAACGCAATGGTAGTCGGCCCTGAGATTTGCACATGAGACTTGCGCTGCGAAGTCCCGATGCTGTCTGTTGGTAAGCAGGGCCGCTTCGCTGGAGACTGAGCGGTTCGTGTTTCGCGCAGGCGACCGTCAGCCGACACTGGGGCTACCGGGCGGGCGCGGTTTTCGTCGGGCCACCGAAATGCGGCTCTTCGAGTCGACGTGGCGCAAACCGCTCTCCGTGTGCTGGATGAATGGCTGTCTTCGGAAAGGGCCGGAAGGGTGCTGGCTTCGGGATTCACCGGAGCGGATCCGGTCATGGTAGCCGCTAGCGGAACAACGGGAGGAGAACAGACTGATGCAGGGAGTTCTTGACGGAGTCCGTGTTCTTGACTTCGGGCGTTTCATCGCCGGTCCATGGTGTGCGGCCCTTCTCGGTGATTTCGGAGCCGACGTGATTCGTGTGGAGAAGATTGATGGAGGAGAGGACCGGTTCATCAGCAAGATCAGCGACAAGGACGGTGCCGGAGCGATGTTTCTCCAGGTGAATCGCAATAAAAGATGTCTCACACTGGACCCCACGACCGCCGAGGGTCGAGACATCCAGCAGCGGTTGATTTCCACGGCCGATATCGTTGTTGCCAACATGCCCCAACGGGCTCTTGAGACACTTGGCCTGGACTACGCGTCGCTGACAGCGGTGCGCCCGGACATCATCCTTGTGTCCAACACCTGCTTCGGAACGACGGGTCCGTACGGGCGGAAACTGGGATTTGACGGACTCGCGCAGGCCATGTGCGGGAACATGCACCTTACAGGCACGCCAGAGGAACCGATGAAGTCGTACTCGCCTTGGGTGGACTTCGGCACGGCATCCCTCTGTGCGCTCGGAGCGGTCGTGGCCCTGATGGCCAGGCAGCAAACTGGGCGTGGACAGGAGGTTCAGGGTGCATTGGTGTCTACAGCGCTCACCACCGCGAGTCCCGCGCTCATCGAGCAGGCCGTTCGTGCTCCGAATCGCGTCGCAACCGGAAACCGTGGACAACTCAACGCCCCGTCCGATGTTTTCGCTACCAAGGACGGGCACATCATGGTGCTGGTGATCGGACAGCCGATGTACGCGCGTTGGGCATCTCTGCTCGGGGAGGAGCATTGGCTTGAAGACGAGCGATTTGCGACAGACGACGAGCGGGGCGAGCACGGTGAATTGTTCAGTGCCCGCATGGCTCAATGGTGCGAGGAACGGACAACGAAAGAGGCTCTGTCGGACCTTGATGCGGCCCGGGTGCCTGCAGGTCCCGTGTACAACCCGCAGCAGGCGCTCGACGATACCCACCTCAGGGAGGCGGGTTTCTTTGAGCATTTGGACTATCCTGGCGCACCTGGTCCGGCTCCTCTCACCACAACCCCTGTTCGCTTGCTCGAGACGCCCGGGAGGATCCGCACTCGGGCGCCGTTGCTCGGAGAGCACACCGATGAGATCCTTGGCACGCTTGGCTATAGTGCCGAGGAAATCGGGCAGATGCGCTCTGCCCGGGTGGTTTAACCAATCGTCGAGTACGGTCCGGCAGCCGCGTCTAGGAACCCCTGCCCAACAACTGGCGCAACACGTCCACGATCTCCGCCCTTGGCACCTCTTGTTGCCCGAATCGTGCCGACTTCCATGCAGCGTTCTCTTCGATTCCAGCGCCGTGCTCGCGCGCGACGGCCATTTGCTTGACCGTCAACACACCGCGTTCGGCTTCGCTGCTTCCCAGCAAGATCGCATAGGGAATCCCGAGCTTGTCGGCGCGCTTGAGCTGCTTTCCGAGCCGCCCTCCGGAAACATCAACCTCGGTTCGGATTCCAGCCCGTCGCAGGTCAAAAGCTACAAGCATGCATTCCCGCGACAGGCCCGGGTCCATGACAGTGACAAGGACTTCGGCCGCCGTCTTGACCTGTCCGGCCTTCCCGATGTGTTCTAACGCGGCCAGGAGACGATCAACGCCCATGGAAGCTCCCGTTGCTGGGATCTCAGGTCCTCCGAAGCGAGCAACAAGGCCGTCATAGCGTCCGCCTCCGAACACGGACCCGAACTGCGGGGCGTCCAGCAGCACAGCTTCGAAGACCGGTCCGGTGTAGTAGGCCAGCCCGCGGGCTATGCTCACGTCGATGTTCACTTGGTCGCTGTGGTACCCGAGGGCATCGAGATTCCCCGAGATGTCCTCCATCACGGCGAGCTCTTCCGAGCTGCCATCGATTCCGGCTAGGAAGCTGGCAAGCCGCTGCAGGACGTCGCCACGGCTCTTGTTCTTGATCGCGAGAAATTCCTCGATGATGCTGACCTGCTCCTCTGCCAGCCCAACTCCTCGGATTGGATCCCCTGACGCATCGGTGTAGCCGGCGCTCAACTCCAGCTTCACTTTGCCAATGCCGATCTTGCCGATCTTGTCGAGCACTCGGAACACGTCACCGGCAAGGTGCTCTGCAATTCCGGCGCGCTTGAGCAGCAGGTTCAGAACCTTGCGGCTGGAGAACCTCACGAGGAATGGCCCGGCTTCGATCGCGGTAAGCGAATCGCAAATCGCCGCGAGGATTTCCACATCAGCCCGCCCGCAGGGAGCCCCGACAGCGTCGAGGTCGAACTGCGTGAACTGGCGGAAGCGTCCCGGGTCCGGCTTGTCGGCTCGCCAGACCTGAGCGACTTGATACCGGCGGAAGGGTAGCGGAATGTTGGGGTACTGGCTTACGACCCGCGAGAGCGGAACCGTCAAATCGAAACGCAGACCCAATGCCTCATCCTCGGGATTCGAGACGCGAAAAATCGATTGCTGAGCCTCTTGGCCGGCGGACCCGGACAGCACGTCAAGGTACTCAATTGCCGGAGTGCCAAGCGGAGAGAAGCCGTAGTTCTCGTACACGCCACGCACCGTGTCGATCAGGCGTTGCCTGGCGATCATCTGTTCCGGCAGCAAGTCGCGCAGGCCGCGGGAGAGAGTGGGCTTGATGCTCATATGCCGGAAAGCTCAACGATATCACGGGCATTGGAGGCTCCAATCCGATGCGGCGATATCGATTTGACGCCACGCGGTGGACTCGGTTGTGGCAATTACACAGCGCATTCGCAAATATTGTGAAAAAAG
>CATOTH010000009.1 GCA_951813065.1 uncultured Bryobacterales bacterium
ACGCTCTGCGGTCCACCGCCGCCGCTCGGCTGCTTCCAGCGTGCCATCGATCTCTTCCCCCGTGCTCGGGTCAATGAACACCAGTACCGTCACCCCGGCCTGCCTCTGGCTGCGCAGGTCCAGCCCCAGCACCCGGCTCCGCAACGCACCGCCCCGGCCCGCGCCCTCGACCGGCTGCACCTGCTCATACTGCCCCGCGCTGGCCACGTAGCCCTCCAGGGGGGTCTCCATCAAGGACCCGGCCGGATCCAGCCGCCAGTACTCGCGTACCCCGATCCGGGCGTATTCCCGCGCCTTGTGCAGGGCATCCTGCTCCGCCGTCGACGGCGACGCCACCTCGAGCACGAAGTCCGGTGCCTTGCCTTCCTCCCAGACCCGGAACGAACCGCGACTCCCGCAGTGCTCCACCCCGAACACCACTTGCACATCCGGCTGCAGCCAAACCTTGTTGTTGCCGCGCTGGTAGTACACCACCAGTTCCATGGCCACCAGCACGTCGGCGCGCTCCCGGAAGTAGTAGTGCAGGGCTGTCGCGGCCTGCCGCACGGCGTCCCCGTGCCCAACGCTCTGCGCGATCCAATGCCCTTCCGGGTACTCGACTTCGTCGCGCTCTGGCGCCACCGCGGTGGCACTGGGCGATGAACGTGCGGGAAGTTCCGTCTCTGTGGTGCCCATCGTCGACATGCACTACGCGAATGCGCGTGAACGCCCGTACTCCCGATTATACAGCCGCGGGACCAGGCCGGACCACCAAGCAGGTGCCACGATCGTGTTGCCAGCAATGCTCGGCCTCGCCCGCCCGCTGGAGGCACCTCGGCACCGAGACTTGACGCAAGCGTCCACGTTGCAGCGCAGCAAGGAGTCTGGCCACGATTCGCCCCAAACGGACGAGAGAGGCACCACGGCGTCGAAACTGGACTCGCCAACCTCACGCCGAGACAAGCAGTCTAGACTGATGGTCGAATCGGACCTGGCGCTTCGATACACTGCTTGCAATGCTTGGCCGATTCCTTTCTCTGGTCGGACTGTGCTTGCTGGCGGTCGGCTGTTCGTCGACGCCTGCGCCCGACAGACCGAACATTCTCTTTGCGATCTGGGACGATGTATCCTACCCACACGTCTCTGCCGCCGGCTCCAAGATGGTCTCAACGCCGGGATTCGATCGTGTCGCCGCCGAGGGTGCGCTGTTTACCAGCGCCTACGCGCCAGCGCCAGGCTGCAGCCCGACGCGGGCTGCGTTTCTGACGGGTCGTCATATCTGGATGATTGAGCAGGCTGGTACACACGCTAGTTCGTTCCCTCAGGTCTACGTCTCGTACCAAGATCTGCTAGAGCGGGCGGGCTACGCTGTCGGTTACACCGGAAAGCCTTGGGGGCCTGGCCGATGGGAGAAGTCGGGACGTACTCGCAACCCTGTTGGCCCCGGCTTTTTCGCGCGCACGTCCGATCCGCCCTACGCCGGCATGCGGAATTGGGACTACGTAGGCAATTTCGAGGCGTTCTACGAACAGAAGCCCTCAGGCCAGCCTTTCAGCTTCTGGGTTGGAGGTAGCGAGGCGCACCGTAGGTTCGAGAAGGGATCCTGGAGAAAGGCGGGCAAGAAGCTTGAGGACGCAGAGGTTCCGCCATTCCTGCCGGACACTCCCGAAGTTCGCGAGGATCTCCTTGATTATGCGGTTGAGGTTGAGTGGTTCGACTCGCACGTCGGTCGGATCCTCGAATTCTTGGAGGCCAAGGGCGAGCTCGACAACACCTTGGTGATCGTGACATCCGACAACGGCATGGCCTTCCCGCGCGCCAAGGCCAACCTCTACGATTACGGTATCCACATGCCGCTGGCAATTCGCTCCCCGGGCCGCGGGCGAGCAGGCCGGGCTATCGACGACAAGGTGCAGTTCGTGGACCTCACCGCTACGATCCTGGACTTCGCCGGTGTGAATCACCCGGGCGGCCCGTCCGAATTGGCTGGGCGGAGCATCAGGAGCATTCTCGAGTCTTCGGACGAGGGACTGGTCGACCCCTCTCGGACACGGGCGTTCTCGGGACGCGAGCGGCACTCCTCTTCGCGCTGGAGCAACCTGACCTATCCTCAGCGGTCGATGCGCAAGGGGGATTACTTGTACATCCGAAACTTCAAGCCGCAACGCTGGCCGGCGGGTGCGCCACAGAAATACGGCCCTGGAGGTGAGTTGGAGCCGATGCACATGGCTTATCACGACATTGACTCTTCGCCGACCCTGACGCAACTCGTGGAGCAGCGTGACGATCCCGAGATCGCGCCGTTTCTGGAATTGGCCGTCGGCAAACGGCCAGCCGAGGAACTCTTCAACGTCGTGGCAGATCCCGGATGTCTCGACAACTTGGCCGGCAAGGCCGACCACGAAGCCCTGCTATCGGAACTCCGGGCTGAACTTGAGGGCTACCTGAAGCAAACCGGCGACCCGCGGGCCACGGGGAACGGCGGGATATGGGACGACTACATTCGCTATTCGCAGACCCGGGATTTCCCGAAACCGGACGAGGCAGGACCCGACTATTGAGTTCGGCCGTCAGACCCAATACAGCAGTTTCACCGCGAAGCGCAATACCGGCCAGAAGATCTCTCCGAACAAGTACCACGCCGCGACCAATCCGAGCAACATGTACGGTTGGTCTCTCGTCAAATCGAACCACCGCCGGGCGACCCGCTCCGACATGAATAATCCGATTGCCGTATTCCCGTCGAGTGGCGGGACTGGCAACAGGTTGAACGTCATGAGCAGAATGTTCTGCGTGAAAAGGATGCTCAGGAACTGAGCGCTCGCTGACTGCCCGTCGACCGCCTCCACAACGCTAAAGAAGGTAATCGAAGCCGGAATCTGGAACACCCCGGCTGCCAAGCCGACATTTATTAGCACGGCAGCGACCACTGCGAGCATCAGATTGGCCGCCGGCCCCGCCAAGGCCATCCAGGCAGCCCGCCGGGGAAAGCGACTCTCCCACAGAGAACTGTACGGCGCCGATGCCCACCCCAGCATCCAGTTGTTCAGGGCAAAGCTGAGGAGCGGGACAGCAATCGTCCCGACCGGCTCCCGGCGGATGTGAGGCAGAGGATTGAGAGTGACCTGCCCGCCGGCCGCTGCTGTGTCGTCACCGCCCATGAGCGCAGCAAGCGCGTGACTCGCCTCGTGGCAGGTGAGCGAAAGCAGAAAGACGACGTACCAGAGGCCTCCCAGGGCTAGCGCCTGTGGGTCCATCTAGGATCGCCCAGTGTAGCCCACTCGCCTGCTTTGTCGGCTCGATGCCGCGGACCAGGCGAGAATCCGGTCTCCGCGCTAGCTCCGGTCAAGTCCGGAGCGGATCGATATCCGCGGCAGGTCCCGTCCTTGCCGAGATGCAACGTCCTAGAGGATACTTCCACAGAGCGCGGCTTCGCTACGCCGCCGATTCGGCATGAGGTAATCGATGTCCATAAGACTAAGTCTTGGAGGCCCCGGTATGCGTGCAGCGAACATGCACGAAGCTAAGCCCCGTCTTTCGCGTCTCGTCGAATCCGCGGCCAATTGCGATCCGTTCATCATCGCGAGGGTCGGCAAGCCTGTTGGCAGGGTCATCCCCGTGGACTCGCCAGTGCCGGACGAGGCACGCAGGAGCGGGTTCTTGAAAGGACAAGTCTCGGTTCCTCCTGAAGTCGATCGCATGGGAACCAGCGAGATAGAAGGCATGTTCGAAGGTCGCTCGTGAGATTGCTGCCCGACACGCAAGTCCTGCTCTGGGCGGCAGGCGTCCCGGCGCGAGTTCCGGATGAACTCGAGCACTCATCTAAGATCCGAGGCCAGAGCCCGTTATCAGCGCTGCATCGGATTGGGAAGTTGCGATCAAGAACGGGCTAGGGCACGAGAACTTCCGGGCCGACCCGCGCATACCGAGGAGAGTCCTGTTCGAGAGCGGCTATTCGGAACTCGCTGTGACTGGCGCGCATGCGGCGGTAGACCTCTTGCCCCTGATTCACAGGGACTCCTTTGAACGCATCCTTGATGCACAAGCCGTGGAGGAGGGCATTACGCTCTTGACTGCCGACGCCGTCGTTGCGAGTTCTCCGGGACCGATCCGAGTTGTTTGATGCTTCCGCATCGATGCTCGGCATCGTTCTCCGCTCCCAGTCTGAGGACCATTCCCGCAATAGCTGCGGTTGTGCCAGGCGGAAATTGGAGCGAACCGCTTCCCTCGGCGCTGGAGGGTTGCCCGAGCATGGGTGCGAACACTTGCGATCGAGATGGGGACGATGTGGCGGGCTGTGGATGGGCAGGGGGCGTACCGTGCCGTGCGAATCGCGGCGGAGTCTATGGACGGCTTGGCGCAACTCTTCGATGTTCGTTCCGAGCGAACCGAGAGACTCGTCTTAGTGCTCACCAAGCACTAAGACCACAAGAATTGTGACGAAAGCAGCCATAGTGTGGCCTCTGGCAGGAGCTGTGGGTCATCGCGACCGGCCGGCGCTACGGAGGCGTTCGAATTCAGCCAGGAGCTCCTCTGCTTTGTCGGGTCTGGACGAGACAAGGTTGCGTCGCTCATGTGGGTCCTCGCTGAGTAGGTACAGCTGCATCGGTCCCTCCTCGCCAGGTTTGAGAATCGTGCCTTGAGGGGCTGAGAATCCCCCGCTGCCATTGCCGAGAATGAGCTTCCAACTGCCCTTGCGGATCGCGAACAGGCCTCTGAGGCTGTGGTGCACAACGGCATTGCGTCCGAACTTCCCTTCGCCGAACATCAGCGGAACCAGGCTGAAGCTGTCCTCGCCCGACTCTTCCGGCATCTCGAAACCGACGACCTCGCTGAAGGTAGCGAAGAGATCAGTCAGACAGACTGTCTGGTCTGTTACGGATTGAGGTTCTATGCGCCCATCCCAGCGAATCACCAGCGGCACTCGGTGTCCCGCTTCCCACGCATCGGCCTTCAGTCCGCGCCAAGGTGCGTTGGGCACGTGGGAATAGAGTTCCGTGACCGTTCCGGTACCGCCGAACGATCCAATGCCGCTACGCGCCGGCGAACCGTTGTCCGAAGTAAAGATCACGATCGTGTTCTTGATCGCGCCCGTTCTCTCGAGTGCGGCGATGACCTTTCCCAGGATTGCGTCCATCTGGTGGACCCAGTCGCCGTACGGACCGGCTTCGCTCTGTCCGCGGCTCTCCGCGTTCGGGACGATCGGCGTGTGGGGGCCGAGCAGTGGCATGTACAGAAAGAACGGCGTGCCGGGCTCGGCGGTGCGTTCCTCAATCCACTCCACAGCCCGCGCAGTGATTGTGGGTTGCGCCGCCCAGAGGTCCCAGCCACGGATCATCGGTCCCGCCCGCTGGCCCTTCTGCGCTGGCATGCGGTCGGAAGGCTCGCCAAGCACTCGGTCGTTCTCGATGAACGCGTAGGGCGGGAAGTTCGGTACATCATCGCCGAAGTAGTAGTCGAAGCCGCGGGTCACAGGACCGTCGCGTAGGGGCCGGTCAAAGTCGACTCGCTTCCCGAAGGCCTCGTATTGCGGGCCTACGTTGACGCCGCTCAGTTCGTCGGAGAGGTAGCCACCCTGCTTCACGGGCCAGTCCCACCCGAGATGCCATTTCCCAATGGCCGCGGTCCGATAGCCCTTGCCCTGGAGGGCCTTGCCAAGCGTGAGACGGTCGCGATCGATGACCGGCCCTCCCCAGCTGTTCACGATGCCGGTGGGTAGGCGGGAGCGCCACGGGTACCGGCCTGTGAGCAACCCGTAGCGCGAAGGCGTGCAGACGGATGAGGCCGAATGGGCATCCGTGAATCGCAATCCCCGGTTCGCCAGGGCATCGATGTGCGGTGTCGGGACCATTGATTTCGGGTTATAAACGCGTGGATCACCGAAACCCATGTCATCGGCGAACACGATGACGATGTTGGGTAACTCGGCCGCACCCATAGATGCGGACCACAGCAGGAGCGGAATCGCAAATCGTGTCGTTGGCATGTTCGGTTCCGAGTCTAACAATGCCTTACAGGCAACGAAGGGTCTAGCTTCCGGCCCGCCCTGGACGGATTGGGTGCGCGGTATCATCCAAGGCTGTGACAGAGCGAATTGTGCTTGGAGCGGTCGCGCTGGCGAGCTTGGTGTACTTCACGAGCACGGTGTGGCGCCGGCTTGCCCCTATGGTCACGGCGCCGGACCGCAACCTCTCCTTTGACAGGCCTGCCAAGCGCCTCTGGACTGTCTTCGCAGAAGTCTTGCTGCAGACGCGGGTTATTCGGGAACGGCCAGTCGCCGGTGTCTTGCACGCGCTTGTGATGTGGGGCTTCTTCGCCTTCGCTTGGGTCAGTGCGGAGCACTTGGCACTTGGTTTTTCCGGGTTCGACACCAGCATCCATGCCCCGTCTTGGTACACCGCCTTCGCCGCCGTCTGGGCGGCGGCTGTGCTGGCGGGGATCATCGGGCTGTCATTTCGCCGTTTTGTGTTGCGCCCGCGCGCTCTCGGGCCGAGGACCTCGCTGACATCCGCGGCGGTCGCGCTGCTGATCGTGATCTTGATGGCGACCTACTTGGCGGATTGGAGATTTCTCGAACCCCCTTCGGGCGCGTGGAAAGCGAACTGGTGGGCCCATACGGCAGCGCTGCTCGGGATGCTGTGGCTCATCCCCAATTCCAAGCACTTGCACTTGGTGCTCGCTCCTGTCGCGATCTTCTTTCGCGGTCGAGTTACCAGCTCGATGCGCCCGTTGCGGGACGAAGACGACGATGACTTCGGGATGATCAAATTCGGTGACCTTTCGCAGAAGGATGTCCTCGACGTGCATTCGTGCGTGGAGTGCGGTCGCTGCACGGACAACTGTCCAGCGAATCTCATTGGCGGTTCGCTTGATCCGAAGAGAATCGTCCTGCAATTGCAGCACGGGCTTCTAGCCGGCGGTGAGATCATTGCCGGCGACGATGCCGCGGTTGCCTGTGGCGAAGCCTGGCTGACCGAACAGGAGGTCTTCGAATGCCTGTCCTGCGGGGCCTGTGAAGAGGCGTGTCCGGTTGGGATCGAGCACGTGGGCCTGAAGATCCTTGACTTGCGCCGCGGGCTTGTGAGCGAGGGCCGTACGTCTGGCGAGAAGCTGGCGGATATGTTCACAACCATGGAACGCTCGCCACACAATGCTTGGGGGGTTTCTCAGCAGATTCGCAGAAAGCTAATCGAGGCTGACGGCTTGCCGGTTTACGAAGCGGAGGCCGAATGGCTGCTATGGCTCGGGTGCGGCTGCAACTACGACCCGCACGGCCAGAATGTTGTTCGAGCGATGAAGCAGATCCTTGACGCTGCCGGAATCGCTTGGGGCGTGCTGGCTTCGGAAACCTGTTGCGGCGAGCCTGCCCGGCGTGCAGGCAATGAGTACTTGTATCAGGAACTCTCGGAGCGGGTCATCAGCTCGTTGCGGTCAAAGGGCGTCAAGAAGATCGTGACCTGCGATCCCCACTGTGCCCGAATGTTCGACCTAGACTATCGCCAACAGTCCGATTTCGCGGCACTCGGTGTTGAAATCGTGCATCACACCGAACTGCTGTCCCGGCTCGTCGGATCCCTGCCGTTGCAGGCCTCTGGCAAGAAAGTGACGCTTCACGATCCCTGCTACTTGGCCCGGGGCCGCGGCGTGACGGAGGAGCCTCGTGCTGTATTGCGTGCCCTTGGGACCGAACTTGTGGAGATGGAGCACCACGGCTCCAAGACCTTTTGCTGTGGCGCAGGCGGTGCTCAGCTATATATCGCCGACGACAAGGTGGAACTGCCCGGAGGCCGGGTCAACTACAAGCGGTTCGAGGAGGTGTCGGCGAGCGGAGCCGACACCGTCGCGGTGGCTTGCCCGTACTGTCCGATCATGCTCCGAGACGCTGCCGGACAGGCTGGGCGGGACGAAGTCCAGATCGTCGACATCGCAGAACTCGTAGCCGCGGGCATCGCCCGGACATCTGCCGGAGCGGCTACCGGTTGAACAGGAAGGAATTGGAGTTAATCAAGGCCCACAGGAGATCCTGGGCCTTGGCCGCCTTCCCCGGAGAACTGCCCAAATACGTGATGGCCGAGTCCATCTCGCCGGGCGTCGGATACCTCCCCAGAGAAGCAAGGTAGAGTTCCTCGATCAGTTCGCGGTCCGTGTGTCCAGCGATGATCGCCTTGGCCACGCGGCCTTCCGGATTTGCGATCGCGTCTGCCAGCGTCGGGCCGTTGACCAAGCTCATCGCAAGGGGCAAGCTCAAGTCGTTGCGCCGCTCGCACTCGCACGGAGACTCGCGTTCCGGCCGTCCGAACATGTTCAGGAAGCCGCCCACGTCCACATGTGGGTCCGGAAGTTGCTGCGCGCTGAAGTCGTCCGGAACCTCCGGAAAGTCCGGACGCGAGCCTGTCGCGATTGTCATCGCGTCCAGCAACGATTCCGCCGCCAGCCGCCGCGGCTTGAAGTGCGAGAAGTTGATCTCGTCCCCCTCATTCCACTCGTTGGTTTCCATCGCCGCTTGGTATGTCCGCGAACTGACGATCGTCCGGATCAGGTGCTGCAGGTTGAACCCGCTTGCGATGAAATCCTTCTCCAAAGCCTCAAGCAGAGCGGAATTAACCGGCGGGTTCGACCCGCGGATATCGTCGACTGGCTCGATAATCCCGCGACCGAAGAAATAGCTCCATACGCGGTTGGCGATTGCCTTGGCGAAGTATGGGTTCTTCTCGGATGTCAGCCATTCGGCGAGCGCTTCCCGGCTGTCCCCGAAAGCCCCGATCGGCGGGGTACCGGCGGATGCCAGCAAGTACTCCGGCTGAACCGGCTTGTTGGTCTTCGGGTGCAGGAAGTCCCGGTTCTCGCGCTTCAGGTAGACGATCTGCTCGTCGCTGTCGAATCCCGGTTTCATCCCGACGGCTGCGAAGAACGCAGCCAACTGGAAGTACTGGTTCTGGGTCCAGCGCTCGAAGGGATGGTCGTGGCACTGCGCGCAGACCATGCGCACGCCGAGAAAGAGCTGGGTCGTCGTCTCCATGGCGAGCTTGGGATCGTCATTGACCCGGTAGTAGTTCGCCGCCGGAGACTGGAAGGTGCTGCCGACTGAAGTCAGCAGCTCCCGAACGAAGTCGTCGTAGGGCTGATTCGACGCGATCGCATCGCGGATCCACTGGCGGAACGCCCACATGCCCTTCTCGCCCAGGTGCTTCCGGTTGGACTGGAGCAGGTCGCCCCACTTCAGCGACCAATAGTCGACATAGGGGCGGCTCCCGATCAGGCTGTCGATCAGCCGGGTCCGCTTGGACTGGGACGGGCTGGAGTCGTGCAAGAATTCCCGGAGCTGCTCCGGTGTCGGAGGGATGCCGGTGAGGTCCAGATAGACGCGCCGCGCGAAGATGGCGTCGTTTGCGGCTGGCGACGGCTGGATCTTGAGCCGTTTCAGCTTGGCGTCGATAGTCTCGTCGATGAAACTGTTCTGGGGAAGCCGCTGCCACTCGAACCCGGGTGCCGGGTTCAGCACGGTCAGCGGCACGGTCACGAACTTGCCTTCGTAGCGCACCATGATTGCCGCCTCGCCGATCCGCTCGCCCAGGACTGACCCGCCTTCCTCGATCTTGACGGTGCTGGTGGAGTTGCTCTCGAGGACGGCCAGTTTCGAAACATCACGTGTGGATCCGTCTCGGTAGTGAGCCAAGACCTTCAAGGGCTGTCTCCGACCCGGCTCCTCCAGGAAGATCTCGACGGGATCGACTTCCAGCTTGGCCACGGTGTCGGCTTCCGGGTCTCCGAACTGTGCACCCTGCGAAATCCACTCGACGACCGTGTTGAAGGCGTCCGAGCCCTCCTCGAACCGCAGTCCGCCTTCGTGGGGTACACGCATCGTCGGCTTGGACAGCATCAGGCTCTCGGTCGGGACAGCTCGATTGAAACGGCGCCCGGAGACCTCGAAGAGCAGCGCACGGTAGTCGAACTCCGGATCGTAGCCCCGCAACGACAGCTTGAAGCCGTTCTTGCCCTTGGCCGAGCCGTGGCATGCCCCGGCCGTGCAGCCGGTGTAGTTGAGAACCGGCATGATGTCGCGGAGGAAGGTGATGCGACTCTCGCTCGCTGTTGCGGCGGATGCCGTTGGCAAGAGACCGGCCAGTAGCGCGAGAGTCGGGAGGATGGTGTACGCCTGTTTCATTGGGACTGGCTCCGCGACGGTTGCTCGACTGTCGCCATTGTATCGCCGGCTGCGATCACGAGGATCGCTTCGACTGGTTTGATGTTGTACGGAACGGCTTCCGTGCCGCGGCCCGCAAGGATCGATTGCGGCGTGATCTCCACCAAGTGCTCGCCCTCCGCCACGCCCTGTTCGGCACGGCAATCCAGCGAATAGCGCTCCGGGGTATCCGCGATTGTCTGCGGATCGCAGCGAACGCCGACCGGCAGGTTCGACGCTTCCACGATGACCTGGGAATCGAAGTCCGGCTCTCGCAAAAAGCTTCCGCCAATGGAGAATCCGGCACCTGCGCTGACGTCGACTGGCTGCTCGGGCGCGCCGACGCTGTATCCCTGGACGATGTCGACTGTGATGGCCGGCGAGTAGATCGTGTGTTGCACGCCTTGATGGCGTACGCGCGCCTGCAGGACCAGGTCGAAACGCATCGCCGGCGTGCCCATGGTCGTATTCATCTGGAACGTGCCCTTGGAGTCTCCTACCTTGATCTTGGCGCCTCCCAGGATGCGCAGATTGGCGACCGACGGAGCGTTGACCAGTTGCACTGGCGAGATGGCCTGCACGCCGTTCTCGCGGGCATGGTAGGCCCATTCGATATCGCGCTCGAGGCCCTGGATTAGACGCAACGAGCGCGGCGACAGTACCTTGAGCTCGGCAGGGGCAGGATCCGCTACGACGGTGTCAACGCTCCCGGTAGAGCTTGGCAGCCTCAGGGCACGCTGCCCGGGGCCGGCGACAGGTGTCACGATCCGCGAGGTGAGCGCGGGCCGACGGATGATCCGGCCGTCTGGGGTGGTGCCCTCTCCGAAGAACGAGACTTTGGCTACGCTTGATTCCGCGTCTGCCGAGGCGTTCAGGATCAGTCGGCCCCGGCGCGAATTCCGCTGGGTCGTCATTCCTCCGAATTCGGCGGGGATGTTGCCGCCTTCTGCTATCACGCCGGCTGGCAGGCCTTCGGCGACAACCCGGATAGCGCCCTCGAAACCCCGGCGGTCAAGAGTCACTGAAACCGCGGCGCTGCCGTCCCGTGGGACGTTGACGTGTGTGTCGTCGAGTCGCAAGATGAAGTCGGCGGATTGCCTCCTCGCGACCAGCCGGTAGCCGAATCCTCGTCCGCCACGGCCCAGTAGGTCCTCGACGCTGATTTCGAGTTCACTGACGCCTGCAGGCACTGTCAGTCCGAGCGCCGGATCGCCGAATGTCTCGGCGCGGGTCGATATGTTGGAGAGCAATTCCTCCGGTGGTTGGTCGCCCGCCGATCCGAGCTTCTCGCCTGCCTGGTCGTGCAGAACGAGCAATGTGTAGAGTTGCGAAGTGCCCAGGATGGCTGCCTGGGTCTCGATCATCCACTCCTCACCCGGCCGAACGCTGAGCCGGTACCGGTCGATCTCGCCCGGTTGGCTGATGCGGCCGTTCACGACCGTTCCTTCGGTCAGGCGCCTGCGCTTTCTTGAGCGGCTCTCGATGGTCTCCGTCCCCAGTCCTCGCAAGAATGGCATCGGCAACCCGCCCCGCATGCCCGGCAGGGCAGCGGTCGCACCCTGGACAGTGACCTTGCGCGGCTTGGACAGCGTCCCGCCAGACAATTCGACTTGCACGGGCTCGCCTGCCTTCCAGCCAAGCGGGAAAATTTCTTCGGCGAATTCGATCGGAGCGGCCACCAGGCGGTAGAAGTTGCGTGCCTGCCTGCTGAAACGGGCGTCATGCACCTCGACGGTATAGTTCCCCTCAACTGGGGCAGGCAACGCGACACGCGCGTCTTGGCCGATGCCTGGGGAGTCGTTGCTGCGGGCGACCAGACTGCCGTCCGGGGCCCACACCGCCAGCACCGGGTCGATGGCCGAACCGAGCCTCCGAGCCTCGACTTCGAAAACGATCGGCTCGCCTGCTTCCAGCCAGACCTCGTACAAGTCGCGGTCGGCTTCCGTCAGCGTGCCGTTGACCACTCTCGGGGTTTCGATCGGCTGAGCCTCGCTCGCGGAGTCGTTTCGGCGCGCGCGCCGCGCTCGCGACTCCACTTCGACTGTTTCGGGAAACTCCGAGACACTGAACAGCCAGGTGTTCGTCAATCCGTCCGTGGTTTGTACTGCCAGCGGGTAGATACCTGGCGCCGCCGTCCTGTCGACTTCGAGCAAGAACTCCCGGGCCGGTCCGTCCGCGCTTAGTTCTGTCATCGAGCCTGGAATACCGGAGCGAATCTGGATCTTGTCGCCCAGCCCATTACCAGCGAGTACCAGCCGCACGCCCGTGCCCCTCTGGGCGCCCGGCGGATCGACGCGCGTCAGTGTCGGGTCGGCGCGTAACGCAGATGTTGCGATCAATGCTATTGTCGGCAGGAAGGTCCATCCCGAAGCGACGATCCGCCGCCATGATTCGCCAGTGCAGGTCATCTGGTCAATCCGTCCCCTCGGGATCAACGGAGCTCTCGGCACGCTCGATGGGCACCGGTACAAACGATACGAGTTGTTCCCCGGTGCGGGCGTCGTACGAGCGCACCATGCCGTCGAAGCCACCGGTCGAGAGGCGGCTGCCGTCGGGGTGGAATGCGATGACGAAGATGCCGCCTTGGTGGCCCTTGCAAGTCGCGACGCGCTTCGCTGTCTCGGTGTCGTAGATCGGGACTTCGTCCGCCACGCCGCCTACCGCCACCCGCGAGCCGTCCGGGCTGAAGGCGAGTGCGAAGATCTTGCCTGCTTGCTCTTCGAACTTCCGAATCAGCGTGGAGTCGTCGGCGATCTTCAAGGCGCGGGGCCGGTCCATGGTGTACATGTACGGCACGCGGTCCTCGCCACCGATCAGGACGTAGTCTCTCCGCGGATGCCGCGCGACGGCGTAGAGCTTGTCTCGCAGAAAGTTCACGTTCTCAAGAAACGCGCCGGTATCCGCGTCCGCCAGCTTCGCGGCCCTGTCGCGGCTGATTGACACGATCCGCTCGCCGTCAATGCCGAAGACCGCTTGTAGCACCCAGTCTTCGTGGTGCCCTGCCTTGAAGAGTTCATCGCCCGTCTCCAGGTCAACCATTCGGACCGTCTTGTCGGCAGCGCCGAAGACCGCTCGCTTTCCGTCGGGCGACAGGTCGCCCGCGAAGAGCGTGTCAGATGTCGCGGTTACCGAATGGACCAGATCTCTGGACTGAAGATCCCAGACTTGAACCTCGCCAAACCGAGCCGGCGTGCCTCCGATCGCAACCAGACGCGTCCCGTCATCGGAGAAGTCGATCGAATGGATCTTGTCAGAGCGGCCGAGGAGGCGGGCCTCTATGCCAGATCCATCCGCATTGAGCAGCAGAACTTCGTGGAACCCGCCCACGGCCAGGAGGCTGCCGTCAGGCGAGTAGGACATGCCCGTGATGGTCGGTGCCTGAGCGTACTTGGGTGGCTGTGCTGGCACTTGGGGTGCCTTCGCTTCGACCGGAGTGTCGTCTTCGGCGCCTTCGCGTACCCAAGTCGTGATCAATTCGATGACATCCGGCGAGAGCGCGGTGCCCCCCATCGGCATCCGTGGCTCCAGCTTGCCAGTCACGAGGTTCAAGAGCGGACTGTTCTCGGGCGTGCCCTTCGCAATGGAGCTGCCGTATTTTGCGCCACCCTTGAGGATCCCGGCGTAGGATGTGATCTCAAGGCCGCCCATCTTGTTCGCGGCTTGATGGCAGCCGGAGCAATGGACTTGGAGCAGGGGGCGGATGTCGTTGTAGTAGCTCACGCCATCCACTGCGCCGAGCGCCGCTGGCATGACACAAGCAGCGGCAATGTAGTGAATTCTCATGAAAATCGATACCAAGAACATTGTAGGTGGAAGGGGTTTTCCGCTCAACCCGGCACTATCCAAGCGCTGTGCGGAGCAGTTTCCTTTCGTGATCGTTTGCACGCCCAACTTGCGTTCCGCCAAGCGCCGCTCGGAGCGACAGATTGCTCCCCGACCCAAGCGTCCGGGCCGACCGGCCGAGCCAGAATCGAAGGTGGCGGTGTGGTACCATCGGCTTCTCGCGGAGGCGTGAGACCCGTGGCCTGCAACCGTCTGCCCTTCTTTATCGCCGGTCTCGGATTCGGGGCTACCTTGGGTTTGGTGTTAGCCCCGAAACGGGGCGAAGAGACGCGCGCGGACTTGCTGCGAGTCGCCGAGGATGGGCGGGACTTCGTAGTCGAGGCATCCGGAACCGCGCGGACGATGGCAACTGACGTCGTTGAGCGGGGCATCACCGTGGCTGAGTCACAAAAGGATCTCTTGCAGGCAGCTCTTGATGCCGGAATTCGGGCCTATCGCATAGCAGAACAAAGCCCTTTATAGGAGCCTTCGGCCTAGCTGAGACCCGAGCCATCCTGAAAGCGCAAGCAATGATCGACGACCAGCAGACCCTAACGATGCTGACGGTATTCTCCGGTGTCGTCGCCCTGGCGATCGTCATCTTGGCTGTATGCGTCATCGCGATCTGTCTCGAGATGCGAAAGCTGAGTTCGAGAGCGAACGAGTTCATGGATCGCTGGCAGCCGGTTGCCGATTCAGCTGAGCAGACGATCGAAGAGTTCTCGGCGCAGTCCGGCCAACTCCTGGCGAGGCTGAACGAGGTCGCCGCACTACTGCACAAGCAGGCGCTCCAAGCCGACTCCTTGATCGATGATTTGGTCGCTACTAGCCAGCGCAGTGTCAAGGATGTCGACATGACGGTGCAGAAGGCGTTGGCAACGATCCAGTCGACGGTCGAATCCTTCGACCAGGCCGTGCGCCTGCCTTCCCAAAAGCTGAAGGCAATCGTGGCCGGGCTGAGCGCTGCCTTGCGCCACTTGGCGGCCGGTAGAGCCAAGGACCCCGGACGAATCTCGACGGACGAAGAAATGTTTATCTAGCGGGCCCGGACCGGAACCCGCAGCCGGAGGAAACAACCTTGAAGCCAAAGGAGCAAGCAGGGGGCCAGCAGCGCAACTACCGAGTGGCGCTGCTGGGCACGAAGTTCATGGGCAAGGCCCATAGCCAGGCTTACCGGAACGTCAATATGTATTTCGCGGATGCCCCAAGAGTCGAGCAGGTTGTGCTGTGCGGGCGCAACCCGGAAGAAACGGAGCAGGCACGCGATGCGTACGGCTGGCAGGAGGCGTCGACGGACTGGCGGGAGGTTGTTACCCGCGACGACATCGACATCGTTGATGTAGTGACCCCCGGGCACATGCATTGCGAGATGGTGCTAGCTGCCGCGGCGGCAGGGAAGGACATCGTTTGCGAAAAGCCGCTCGCGAACACGTTGGACGAGGCCGAGCGCATGGTCGCCGCGGTGGAGGCGGCCGGTGTGCGTCACCTGATCATGCACAACTACCGGCGAGTGCCGGCGGTGGCTTTGGCAAAACGCATGCTGGAGGACGGTCGGATCGGAGATGTGTATCATTTCCGCGCCCGGTACTTGCAGGACTGGGCGCTTTCGCCGGAATTGGAACTTGTCTGGCGGTTTGATGCCAAGCAGGCCGGCAGCGGGGCGTTGGGTGACCTCGGCGCCCACGTGATCGATCTGGGCCGGTACCTGTGTGGCGAGATTTCCGAACTGGCGGCCACCTGCGAGACGTTCATCAAGCGTCGGCCGGCCAGCGCAGGTTCCAGCGAGATGGGGGACGTGACTGTCGACGATGCCACTGCCCTCTGCGTACGCTTCGAGAACGGTGCCATCGGAACCATCGAAGCCTCGCGCTTCGCGCCCGGACGCAAGAATCACAATACGTTCGAGATCAACGGCAGCAAGGGGTCACTGACGTTTGATCTTGAGAATCTCAACAATCTCCGGTACTACTCCGTGGACGATGCCGGGGACGCACAGGGGTTTCGCGAGATCATCGCCTGCTCGCTCGGCAAGCACCCCTACGCCGACAACTGGTGGTTCGACGGCCACATTCTGGGCTACGAGCACACTTTCACCCACACGGTATATGACTGGCTCCAAGCGCTTACGTCGGGCGCTGCAGTGCACCCCAGCTTCTACGACGGTCTGAAGAACCAGCAGGTGCTTGACGCTGCTTCCCGCGCGGCGGAGAGCCGGCGTTGGGAATCGGTTGCTTAGTCAAGGATTGAACGGGCTTGGCCTGGCTGGCACAGCTCATCGCCAATGGCGGCCGAGTCGCGGCCGGATTCCCGTCCCGGACTTCGTGTGTCGGCGCCTGCCTGTGGCCGAGTGATCGGAACTGGCAATCCAGCGCACCCCGGCTGGTCACGCCAATCGTGCTCTAATAACTAATTGCGCGTCGCCACCTGGAACGTGAACGGCCTCCGCGCGCGGCAGGAATATGTCCTGCACTGGTTGCGTAGCAGGCAGCCTGACGTGGTCGGCCTCCAAGAGTTGAAAATGCGCGACGAGCAATTCCCGGCGTCGGAGTTCGAAGCTGCGGGTTACACCGCCGTCACGCATGGCCAGAAGAGCTGGAACGGCGTAGCCGTGCTCGCGCGAGAAGCAATGGATGTGCGTCAGGTCGGACTGCCGGGTCAGGAAGATTTCGGCTCGCGACTGTTGACAGTCGAGGTCGGAGGTCTATCGTTCACCACGGTCTATGTGCCCAATGGAAAGGACCTGGAGCATCCCGACTTTGAACGCAAGCTAGCATGGCTCGATGCCTTGGGAGAGCACTTTCGTGAACACCACGACTCGACCGCGCCGACGATCCTTTGCGGGGATTTCAACGTCGTTCCTGAATCCATCGACAGCTGGGACGGGGATCGGCTGGCCGGCACAATCTTCCACACGGAACCCGAACGAACACGCATTGCGTACATCCAACAGTGGGGCTTCTGCGATCTCTTCCGCAGGCTCCATCCATCCGAGAAGACATTCTCGTGGTGGGATTACCGGGGAGGCTCCTTCTATCGAAACCACGGTCTTCGAATCGATTTTCTGCTCGGTACCGAAGCCATCTCGGGGAGACTCCAGGAGGCTTGGACGGACCGTCCCTACCGGAAGAAGATCGAGGGTCTAACGGCATCCGACCACGCTCCGGTAGTCGCGGACCTGAACTAGGTATCCCCGGAATATGCGAATCTGACTGAAAGGGGTCGCAACAAACGAATGATGCGTAGCAGCCGATGCTTCCGCGCCTTGCTAGGGCTCGCGGCCGTGGGGATTCTGCCCGCGGTCCTGCATGGCCAGCAGGATCCTGTGCCTCAGCGGCGCAGCCCGCGAACCGAATTCGAACGGTTCTCGATCGGGGTCCGCGTGGGCTACCAGGTGACGGCCCAGATCACCGAGGGTACCCTCGACACGACAAGCACCTCGACCAATCCAGCGACCCTCTTCAAGGACACCTCCGAACCCCAGCAGGACAACTGGGGCATCGGTGGCGGGGTCCAGGTCAACATTCTTCCGCGCTGGGGCATCACGGCCGAGCTGATGGCGCACAGCATTCGCTTCAAGACGGGTCTTCGCGCCGACCGCCGCGAAACGGCCACGCGGCCAAGACAGCTGCTCTCGAACAATTTCGTCGTGACCGAGGCAAACCATTGGGACGTGCCGGTGACCCTCCGCTACTACTTGAACGGTCCTCGCCAGAGGGCCCGTCCGTTCATTTCCGGCGGAGCTGCCATGAGGATGGTCCGGAACGCCAAGTCCACCCGCGAAATCGGCGACATCGATGGCGGTGACAGCGAGTTCTTGAATATCACCCCCGAAGTGGCGGCGGACAGGACGATGGGCTTGGTCGGCGGCCTGGGCTTCGAGCTGATCGATGACATCAACCTGAAAGTGAGCGTCGAGGGACGCTACATGCGCTGGCAGGAGAAGACCTTCGAGACGGGCCTGGCCAACGCATTGCGCAACCATGTCGAGATCATGGTTGGCGTGTCCTTCTAGGCTGCAAGATCGACCTCCGGCGTTTCCCAACCACTGCCGCCACCGGTGGTCTCCCAGGATGCACTGCTACCATCGCGGAAGATGCCCAACCGCCTTGCGCAGGAAACCAGCCCCTACCTTCTCCAGCACGCGGAGAACCCGGTTGACTGGTTTCCTTGGTGTGATGAGGCCCTCTCGCGGGCGCGTCGCGAGAACAAGCTGATCTTTCTGAGCATCGGCTACGCTGCCTGTCACTGGTGCCATGTGATGGAGCACGAATCCTTCGAGGACGAGTCCGTCGCTGAGACGCTCAACAGGGACTTCGTGGCAATCAAGGTGGACCGCGAGGAGCGGCCGGACCTTGACGAGATCTACATGGCCGCCACGATGCTCTTTTCAGGGGGTCACGGGGGCTGGCCCATGAGCGTGTTTTTGGCACCCGACCTCAAGCCGGTGTTCGCGGGCACATACTTCCCCAAGGAGGATGCCTACGGACGGCCCGGATTCAAGACCTTGCTGACCTTCCTCCAGCGGAAGTGGAGCTTGGAAGAGACGGCCCTGCTGCGTGATGCGGGCAAGGTCGTCGAGGCGTTGCGTCGCATGCAGGTACCGGCGGGAGCGGCCGACCTGCCCGGTCCCGATCACATTGCCGAGGCAGCGGGCACGCTTCTCCGGGCGTTTGACCACTCTCGTGGCGGACTGGCGAGCGGCGGCAACAAGTTTCCGCAGAGCCTCTCGCTCGAACTGCTCCTGCGGGCTTTTCGGGCAACCGGCGAGGAACGATACCGCGCTGCTGTCGAGCTCACGCTTGAGAGAATTTCGCTTGGTGGCATTTACGACCACCTGGGGGGCGGTCTGCACCGCTATGCCACGGACCCAGACTGGCTTGTCCCGCACTTCGAGAAGATGCTCTATGACCAAGCCTTGGTGGCGTCGGCTCTCGTCGAGGCCTGGCAGGCCGCCAGCGACACCGCCAAGAAACGCCTGTTCGCAAGCAGGATTCGGGGAATCTGCGACTACGTCTTGCGCGATCTCCGCAGTCCCGACGGAGCGTTCTACTCCAGCGAGGACGCGGACAGCGAGGGACAGGAAGGCAAGTACTACATTTGGACTCGCGAGGAAGTCTCTCGGGCGCTTGGAACCGTCGACGCCCGCCTGTTCGCCTCTCACTACGATGTTTCCGAGCATGGCAATTGGTTGCATCCGGGGGACCAGCACGTGCCAACGGGGCCAAAGAACGTGCTCCAGGTCGTGCGCCCCGCCGAGGTGCTCGCGAATCTTGACGGCACGTCCGTAGCTGAGGTTGATGAGAGCCTGGCGCGGTCCCGCGCACGATTGTTCGACCTGCGCGGACAGCGAACGCGACCCGCTCTGGACGACAAGGTGCTGACCGGCTGGAACGGTTTGATGATCTCGGCACTGGCTCAGGCGGCGGCGACGCTCGATGAACCCTCCTATGGAGAAGCCGCGGCAACCGCCGCCGACTTCCTGCTCCACCAGGTGCGCCGTGACGGCCGTTTGCTCGCGACGTTCGGTAAGGGGCGGGCCCGCCTGAAAGCCTACAGCACGGACTACGCCTTCCTCGCCGAGGGCTTGGTCGCGATCTACCAGTGGAACGCCGACCGTCGTTTCCTCCGCGAGGCGGAGATGCTTGTCGACACGGCGGTGGCCTACTATTGGGACGACGCCGACGGAGGGATGTTCCTCACAGCTTCCGATCACGAAGACCTGCTGGTCCGTTGCAAGACCGTTCAGGACGGTGCCACCCCGTCTGCGAATTCCGTAATGGCGCTGACGCTGCAAAAGCTCGCCATCCTGCTAGGGCGCCAAGACTACCGCGAGAAGGCTGGCATCATCTTGCGGACATTCGTTGATTCTTCCCCGCGATCGGTGTTCCAGCAAGAGCGACTATTGAGCGCTCTCGATGCTTGGCATCGCGGCTGGGACGAGATTGCGATCGTCGGGCCCCGGAGCGATCCGCGGACAAAGGGCCTGCTGGCCAGGGTGCATTCAGAATTCCGCCCAAACAAGGTGATCGCGTTTGCCGACGGGCCTAACAGCTCCGACGCGGATGGGATGCCCCTTCTTCTCGGGCGAGGCATGGTCGACGGCAAGCCGACCGCGTATGTCTGTAGAGACTACGCTTGCGATCGGCCGGTGACGGAACCCGAAGAGCTCTTCGCGACGTCATGACGGATTCCGACCCTGCCGGTGAACAGACGCCCCCCCGGGACGAACGCAGCCAGTTGTCCCCCAAATGTCCGGATGCGGCGGGGGATCTGATCATTCGCCCGGCCCGGCGGGGGGAAATGTCCCGCATCCGGGATTTGATCCGGATATTCCCGAACGAATTAATCCAATCCGAGTTGCCCCGGGTCCAATCATTTTTCGTTGCCGAGCGTGCCGGCGAGATCATCGGCTGCTGTGCTCTCCGGGTGTATTCAAAGAGACTTGCCGAGGTGCGGAGCCTCGCGGTGCATCCCGACCATCGAGGGCAGGGAATCGCCGGGCGTTTGGTTGACGCCTGCAGGAAGCGCGGGCGAGAGCGTCAAGTCCGCCAGTTGCTCGCCGTGACAAGCGAGCCAGAATTCTTCGAGGGGCACGGATTCACCGTGTATCCAGGATGGAAGACGGCAATGTTCCATGACCTCGGCCCAGCTGATTGAGCTGTTGCCAGGATTGATTATCCATGTGCCCGGTCTAAAACCACCGACTTTCAGTCGGTCCGCTTTGAGCAGCCCGAGGGTGGGCGGTCGGCCTAGACTGTGGGGATGGCGGAATACCAATCGAGTGGGCACGCGAAGTATGACCTGAAGTACCACTTGGTGTGGATAACGAAGTACCGCTACCGAGTGCTACGCGGGGCGGTGGCGGAACGGGCCCGGGAGCTGATCCGGCAGACGTGCGAGATGCGGGAAGTGCAGATCGTGCGGGGAGCGGTGTCGGCGGACCATGTGCACATGCTGGTGTCGGCACCGCCGCACTTGGCGCCGGCCAAGCTGGTGCAGTACATCAAGGGGCGGTCGTCGCGGCGGCTGCAGGAAGAATTCCCGCACTTGAAGAAGAAATACTGGGGGCAGCACCTGTGGGCGCGGGGGTACTTCTGCGCGACGGTGGGCGCGGTGAACGAGGAGACGGTGCGCGCCTACATCGAGAACCAGAAGTGGGACGCGGATGTGGAGGGGTTCCAGGTCGTTGCGCCCGAGTCGCCTTGAGCCGGCTTCAGCCGGGCACCTCTAAGGCGGCTTTAGCCGCACTTACGACTTTCAGTCGCAATCAAACCCACCGACTTTCAGTCGGTGGTCGTTTAGTTCCGGACTTGGAGAAGGATAGGGTGTGCCACGATAGGCACAGGGGCCGGGCGGCTGTCGAACTCAGGCAAGGTCAATGCATTGGAATCGGAACATCCTGGGCGGTGGCTTGCTCGGGGGATTGATCGTCGTCGGTACGTTCATCGCTTACAACTGGGGGGCGACACCTCGTCTGTCCGGGGAAATCACGGAAGTGAGAACCCTTGGCATGGACGACTCGAGTTCGGTGGCGATCGTCAACATCGAGGCCACCAATACCTCGAACTACGAGTTATCCATCAACTATCGGGAAGTTGCTGTGATTGATTCGGAGGGCGCTTATCTTGAGGGACGGACCTTGAGCGTGTTCGACATCCAGCAGTTGTTCAACTACTATCCGGCACTGGGGGGAATGCGCGACGAACCATTGGTGGACGGCCGGCAGCTGGAGTCCGGGGAGACCGTGCGGGGACTGGTGGCGGCCCGGTTCGAAATCCCCAAGCACGAGTTGGACATGCGCACGGAACTGATCTTCCGCACCGCCGACGACAGGCAGCGCAAGACGGAACTCCGCCTATCCCCGGAATGAGCGCTGAGGCTGTGTTCAGCGAAACTCTCCTCAACCACCTCGAGAGTCCCAGGAACGTGGGCACTCTCGAGCCTCCTGCCGTGACCGTTCGCGTCGAGAATCCGATCTGCGGTGACATTATGACCCTGTCAGCGGCGGTGTCAGGGGCCGTGGTTTCTGACGTCCGCTTCAAGGTACGGGGCTGCACCGCGTCCATTGCGGCTGGCTCGGCGCTGACGGAACTCCTGCTTGGGCGTCACGTCAGCGAAGTGAACGCGGTCGGCCCGGACGACGTGGAGGCCGCGCTTGACGGCCTGCCTAACGAGTCGAAGCACGCGGCGAGACTAGCTAGCGACGCGGCCGTCGCCCTCAGCGAACGCCTCGCTTCCGGCTAGGCGAGAACCGAGAGCCGCTCGCCTCAAACTGGTGATTGCCTGTCGCGGAAAATTGCCAGGAAGAGCGCCAGAACGATGGCTGAGAGTGCTGCCGGAAGCCCCCAGACCATTTGCCAGTCGATAAGCCCCTGGGCCCGTTGAAGCTTGTCCGCTTGCTGGTCGCGGAGCGCCTGGATGGTTTCGACGCTGCCAGCGGCCTCTTCCATGGTGGCGATCTCAACTCCCAGGTCTTGGACCTCGGCGCTTAGAGCGCGGGATTCCGCAGGCGTGTTGTATTCCTCCCAACCTCCGGCAACCCGGGCGCCGATCAGCATCCCCAAGCCTAGGGTGAACAGCACAAGCATCCCTTGTGCCTGCGCGCGAATCTCCTTTCTCGCGCTCATGTCTGTATAGATCTGGCCGGTAACGAACAAGAAGTCGTAGCAAATCCCGTGCAAGATGATGCCACCGTACATCATCCAGACGATTGCGTCGGGAGTGCCCAGGGTGAACAAGGCGTAACGCAGGACCCACGCCAGCATGCCGACCGCCAGCATCCATTTCACGCCGAGCCTGCGGAAGAACAGGGGCATGAGGAGCATGAAGAGAATCTCGGAGATCTGGCCGTAGCTCATCGCCTGAGTGACGTCCGCAATGCCCGCCAGGCTGACCGCTTTGGCGGCTAGCTGGAAGTAGAACGCAAGGGGAATGCAGATCAGGAACGTGCTCAGTATGAAGATTGCGAAGGAAGGCTTGCGAAACAGTTCGAACGCGTCCGCCCCGGCCAGTTCTCGCCAAGAGGTGCTCTTGCCCTTGGATGGTGGCGGCGTGTGCGGCAAGGTCAGGCAGTAGACACCCATCAAGACTCCGGCGGCGCCCGTGAGTTGGAACATCTCGAGCCGGTCTCCCCACCCGATCCAGGCGAGGGAGATGCCTGCGACGATCCATCCAATCGTGCCAAACACGCGAATCAGGGGGAACTCCTTCTGCGAGTCGGTGACATGGTGCAAGGCCAGGGAGTTGGTGAGAGCCAGAGTCGGGAAGTAGCACAGCGTGTGTGCCAGAAAGATGAGGTTGAGCGTGGTCGGGGAGGCGGGGTCCGCGGGATTCATCTGCGATGCTGCCAGGAACATAAATCCGCCGCCCAACACATGCAGAGCACAAAGGATCCTTTCGGTCGCGAAGAATCGGTCCGCGATCATGCCGACGAAGAACGGCGACAGGATGCACGCGAGTGGGCCGACCGCGTAGGTCCAGCCGAGATCGCTTCCGCTAAACCCAATCTTGACCAGATAGAGCGGTGCGCCGACGTACCATGCCCCCCAGACGAAGAACTGGAGGAACATCATCGCGCCGAGGTGCGCACCGGTTGTGCCGAGCATCGCCTTATCGTACAGGCTTGCACTAAGATGGGCTCCGTGGCCCGTATCCGTGAGCGATCCGGGAAACTTGAGGCAGAGGCCCTGTACGCGTACGCCCTGAGGGCGCTCGGACGCCGGTCACTGACCCAAGCGGAACTCGAATCGAGGCTGTTGATTCGGTGCGCCGACCAAAGGGACGTATCGGCGATCCTGCAGCGTTTGCGTGACGCTGGCTATCTCAGTGATGAACAGGTCGCGGAATCGCATTCCGCGTTTCGCCGCGAGTACGCCCTGATCGGGCGGAAGCGAGTCCTTGGCGAATTGCGCCGTCGAGGGGTCAACGAGGAGACTGCGGCGAAGGCGGTGGCCGATGCCTATGACGACTCAGACGAAATTGAACTCGCCAGGGAATACTTGCGTCGCAAGCTGGGCGCCCGTTTCGGCCAAGTCTGCATAGCCGACCGAAAAGAGTTGGCCCGCCTCTACCGCGCGCTATTGAGGGCGGGTTTCGGGCCTGTTGCCGTCGCCGATGCGCTGCGATGTGTCGCCGCTGACACAGAGTGGCTGGAGGCGCTTGCTGAAGCGAGTGTCTCGGACCACGGGGATGCCTGAGGGTCGATCGGAGCCTCGCCCCCATAAGAGTCCCGGGAACCTCAGGCAAGATGAGTTGGCGATTGCCGTGGGCGGTGGATCAGCGAAATCCCCGAGTCTGCAATTGCTTTCGTCGGCGCGTAGTCGACGAAGCGGTGGAAGATCCCGTCCTGGAGTGTGAGACCAGCCTCTTGTGTCCTTCGGCTGACTGTCAGTATCGTCCTCGGCGGATGATCAATTCCAGTTGCGGCTAGTCGTCGGACTTATCTGCGGCTGACCGTCGGGTTGAGTAAGGTCCTTCGCAACCAATCCGAAATCCCCCTGTCCGCTTCCAATTCCTTTCGGACACGGGGCCAAGGGCGCTCGGAACACCGATTTCTCGGTGATGGCTCGCAGGAACGGCCCGCCAGAGTTGTACGGATCAGGCGTTCAAGGCCCCTTGCAGATGTGTCGGTCGCCATCTCCCGGAACTCGAATGGAGACTTCCCTGACCTTGCCCGGGCGGGCTAAGGAGATGGCCTCGTCAATCTCCCGCGTGCGGAGGCGGACGTCGGGCCAGGCGGTGGCGAGCAACACCACGATTCCGATCTGTCGCCTCGCCAGGTTCTGTTGATGGCGAAGGTTCTGATCGGTCGTGACGAACACATCGTAGCCCTCGTGTTCCGCCAGGTCGGGCAATGCCCCGTTGTCCTTGTCCGACCAGCCTTTCTCTGCGAGCGTGTCCGCGGTGTGCTCCTGCGGGTAGCCCCGCAATGGCGCCGGGGTTCCTTGGTCGAACAAGACCTTCAATGCGTCGCCGGGGCCCGCAGGGCTTTCGCCTCGTGTTCGAGGACGGCGCGGACCTGCTGCTCATCCACGCCGGGGAACCATTCGACAAACTCGTTGATCGTGGCACCACTGGCCAAATTCTCATAGAGCGCCAAGAGTGGAATCCGCGTGCCCGCAAACACCCAGGCACCGCCAAGTCTTCCCGGTATGCGTTCGACCGCAGCGCAGGTTTCCCAGTCAGTCATCTTCGTCACCTCGCATTTACGAACTCTATGCACATGGTGAGCCAAATTCAGCTTTGACACCCCCTTCGAGAGCACTGTCAAGTTGACGCACTCGAAGGCGGTGTTTCCTGAAGGTAGTCTAATGCTTCGTCGGTTAGCAAGCACTCGCACACGTCCACCCAGAGCCGCCCGTACCCGGCATTTGCCGCTCACGGCCCGTGCGACCATTGCTGGCGGCAGAGCAACTGATTTGGCGATCCGTTGGCACGGCTGCTTGAGAAACCAGATTGGACGGTGGGAGAGGGCCTGGCGAGAATGTGATTCGCGCGCCTGCTTGTTCACACTTGCGGGTGACCACCGGTGCCTGAGGGGGGCTCTGTACTCCATCACCGACCAATGCCCCTCTACAGTTGGAGAGACGGAACTTTGATCTACCGGAAAAACGCTAGCAAATCGGCCCGCTCGGGCATCCGCGTCCTACGTTTCCTGCTCGCGCCAAGGTGAATTCAATCCCAGCGGACACTGCGCTGACCAATGTTGCGTGCCACGGAACGGGTCCTAACCGGAGTCAGCGCCTGTCCTATTTGGGGCCTTGCTTTCGATCTCACGGAACGCCGTGGAGAATACTGGACAACTGCGTCTCGTCATTTCGAGATCGCTCGGTCTACGCTCGGCCGAAAGCGCCGTAGTCTGACAGCGGTCACCGGGTTCAGGTCACGCGGGATTCCGAATCAGGAGCGGAATATTCGACAAAGCAACGTAGATCCCGCTCTTCGGGGCAGCTTTCCGGTGTTTATGTTTGCACCGCGGACGGCTCACTTGGCCAGCAGGCGGTAGCCTCCCCGGCAGACCTGCGGTGTGGGTCGCAGATCGAAAGGCTGTAGTGTGGAGTGAGCGTGCTGGTGGCGGGGATTATGAGCGGAACCTCCGTTGACGCCATCGATGTTGCATTTGTGGAAATCTCCGGCGGCGGGCGTGGAATCGACGTCGAAGTTGTTGGGTTTCAGGAGATACCGTTCCCAGAGGGCGTTCGGAAGGAAGTTCTCGAGGCTTGCGATGGGATGGCATCGGCAGCCCGGATCAGCCAGCTCAACATTCTTCTCGGCGATCTCTTCGCGAAGGCGCTACGACGGGCCGGTGAGCTGACGGGCGTGTCCCTGAAGAATCTGGAATTGGTCGGCTCGCATGGGCAGACGATTCATCACCAGGCCGAGCCAACTGATTTGTGCGGGTTTCCTGTGGCCAGTTCCCTACAAATCGGTGAGCCGGCCTGCATCGCACGCGACACTGGCGTTCCCGTGGTCGCCGACTTCCGAACCGCCGACATTGCATCCGGAGGCCAGGGCGCTCCACTGGTTCCGTATGTAGACTTCCTTCTATTCCGGCATGCGACTGTCAATCGCGTCGCACTGAACATTGGCGGAATTGCGAATCTGACCGCGCTGCCGGCCGGGAGCGATCCCGCGGCTGTGCTTGCGTTCGACACAGGGCCCGGCAACATGGTCATTGATCGATTGGTCGAGGAGATCACCGGAGGTAGGGAACACTTTGATCGGAACGGTCGCATGGCGATGCAAGGCGAGGCCGACGAAGGGGTTCTATCGGAATTGCTCAGCGATCCGTACTACGAGCGTCCGGCTCCTAAGAGCACGGGAAGGGAACAATTCGGTTCCGTGTTCGCGCAGCGGTTCTTGGCTTCGGGATTGTCCCGGGAATCCCGGGTCGCAACGGCTACACAGCTAACGGTTCGCACCATCCTGATGGGAGTGGAGCGCTTGGTGCTGCCCCGGATGCCAGTTGACGAACTGATCGTTTCCGGCGGGGGCTGGCACAACCCGGCGATCATGCAGCCGTTGCGCGAAAGCCTTCCCAGCACACGCGTGACGTCGACCGACGAGTTTGGGATCGCCGGCGATGCCAAAGAGGCGGTTGCGTTCGCTGTCTTGGCCTATGAAACGGTAAACGGGCGCCCCGGGAACTTGACTTCTGCGACTGGTGCCTCCCGTCACGTCATTCTCGGCAGCATCACCCCGCCCGGGTTCTAGCGACAGTTGGCCAGCGCGGCTCGGTGCACCTAATGAATCAGTTGTTCTGCGGAATCTCCGGGACGTCGCTTGCGCGCATCCTGAATGGAGTGCTGTTCACGATTCCCTTGATCAACGCCGAGAAGCGGTGTTGTTCCCGGGCCAGTCTTTGCTGGATCTCGTCCACGGCGGGATTGTCGGTCCGGTCCACGCCGCGGCCCAGCGCATAGGTCAGCAGTTTCTTCGTCAGCGCGCGGCTAAAGGCACTGGCTTCGGTTGTCGCCAGGATCTGTCGCAATTCGGCAGGCGACTCGAACTTGCGACCGCCCGGCAAAGACCCCGAAGTGTCGAGCGGGAGTTCGCCGTCCACATCGCGCCACCTGCCCACGGCGTCGTAGTTTTCGAGCCCGAATCCGATCGCGTCCATCACTAGATGGCAGGACATGCAGCCTTCGTTCGATCGATGTTCCTCGAGCTGCTGCCGTAATGTCCCGCCCATTGCGCCCTTCCGGACCTCCAGTTCAGGCACGTCTGGCGGCGGAGGAGGAGGCTTCTCGCCAAGAAGGTTCTCCAGCACCCAAAGGCCCCTCAGCACAGGCGAAGTACGCGTAGGGTACGAGGAGACCGTCAGCACGCTCGCCTGGCCCAGGAGACCTCCGCGCCGGCCGTCAGTCAATTCGACCCGAACAAAGTTCTCCCCGTCAATTCCCGTAATGCCGTAGTGCCGGGCAAGCCGCCCATTGAGGAATGTGTGGTTTCCGTCCAGGAAGGTCAGGATGCTCAGGTCTTCGCGGACGATGCTGTCGAAGAACAGTCGAGTCTCGCGAATCATGCTATCTCGCAGAGTCTCGTCGAATCCCGGGAACTGATCAGCGTCTGGCTTCGCGTGGGTCAGATTGCGCAGTTGCAGCCACTGTCCACCAAAGTTCTCCACAAGGGCTGTCGCCTTGGGATCGGCCAGCATGCGCCGTACTTGTTCGCCAATGCCCTTGGACGAGCCCAATTGTCCCGATCCGGCCACTTCCAGCAACTCGTCGTCAGGCATGCTGCTCCAGAGGAAGTACGACAGCCGCGAGGCCAATTCGTAGTCGTCGATCGCGCGAATCTCATCGCTACCGCCCGGCACGGCGTCACGTTCTATTCGGAACAGGAACTGGGGCGAGACCAAGATGGCCTGCAGGACCGTCTGTGCCATTCCCTCGAAGGTCTCTCCCCCACGCATCGACCGCTCAGCGAGGTCCATGAGGTGGTCCATTTCGGCTTCGGTGGCCGGCCGGCGGTACGCGCGCAGGGCGAGACGGCCGAGGATCTCTTCCGCACACCGCCGCCAAGGTTCCTCACCCCTTGGTCGGCATGTGAGGATTCGGCGATGGCTTGCAGGAAGCGGAATGGCTTCGGCGTTGTACGGGCCGTTGATCTCCAGGTAGTCGACCCACAGCTTGCGCTGGGAGTATTCAGAGTTGGGATTCATCGGCTCGCCGGCGAAATCGATGAATCCCACCCAGATGGTCTTCTCGCCAGGCCCCATGATATTCGACACGCGTTCGGTTCGATCGAAGTATTGCGCCGCCTCGACCGCCTTCGTAGCCATTCGCTGCCCTTCGATTTTCAGCGTCATCAGCCGAGGCGGCGGTTTCAACTCAGGGAGGTAGCGCCCGTTGTCTTCCGATCGCTGGCGGCGGTCGGTGGCACCGAACGCGAATTCGTAGCGCCCTCTCGCAGGGAAGTCGAAGGACAGCTCGATTGAACCGTCCAGTGTGAATGGCGACATGCTGCCAATGGCATCGGGATTGGTTGCATCCCGAGACGCTTGGATGCGGAATCGGGTGGGTTCCGCTAGCCGCGGGCGTTCCCAAATCGCAGCGCGAGCCAGTTTGCCGGCCGCGTCGAGGTATTTCTCCATCAACAGGGGAGAGGTAGACAGTACGTCGCCGATATTGTCGAAACCGTAGCCGGAGTCGTCGACGGGAAAGGAATTAGCTGGACTCAGATTGACGCCGAGGAGGTCGCGAACGGTGTTGTTGTACTCGGTTCGGTTGAGTCGCCGCGCGGTAACTCGCCCCGGCCGCGTTTCGCGGTATTTCTCCATGGCACCAATCCGGCTCTCGATCCATGCGGTTAGGGCTTCAAGGTCGGCCGAAGGCGGTGCGGGACTGCCTGGTGGTGGCATCTTGCCCGTCCGGGTCATCCGGAGCACGTCGACCCAAACGCCGGGGTGTCGCAGTGCTTCGGCCTCGTCGGAGAACAGATCCAAGCGTAGCTCGGCCATCTGGATGCGTTCCCCGTGGCAGGCCGAGCAATGCTCCGCCAGGAACGGTCGGACGGATTCCTCGAACGTGGCGGCAATCCCCAAAGGGAGCAGCAGCAACTGGACAAGGATGCGCCAAGACACCGCCATCATTATATTTCGGAAGCGTCTGGACCCTGCCACTTCGTGCCCCTGCTCAGGTTGAGACTGCCTCATCGCGACGTGCGAGCACGGCACTCCCAATCTCCGGCGTCCCTTGTGCAACGGTCGAGAGGCTTTGCGGGCTGATTTGAGTTCAGAGTGAGCGAGGTGACTGTAGTGCACCACGTCCAGCCTGCAGCGGCTCCAAACCAAGACTGCCGTGCAAATGGACAGGCGCTAGCGCATCGTACAGAGGCCTCCGATAGCTACCTGAAGCGGTGCGCACCGGATTGATAGCCTAGTAGATCGGGATGGAAAAACTACTGGTCGCGAATCGAGGCGAGATTGCGATCCGCATATTGCGGGCTGCGACCGAGCTCGGTCTACGTACGGCGACGATCTATTCGCACGAAGATCGCCTCAGCCTGCACCGATTCAAGGCTGACGAGGCCTATGAAGTAGGAGACACGAGGGGGCCTGTCGCCGCTTATCTCGATATTGACGGCATTGTCGGGCTGGCCAAGGATCGCGACGTCGACGCCATCCACCCGGGTTACGGCTTCCTTTCCGAGAACAGCGGACTGGCGAAGGCTTGCGCCGATGCCGGAATCGCTTTCGTTGGCCCAACTGCCGAACTGCTTGACCGGCTTGGCGACAAGACTAGTGCGCGCCAGCTGGCTCGCAGTGTCGGAGTCCCTGTCGTGCCCGGAACCGATGTGGTAGCTGGAGATCCCGACCAGGTGTGGCAAGCTGCCAGGTCGATTGGCTTCCCGCTCATCGTCAAGGCTTCGTTTGGCGGCGGCGGTCGTGGGATGCGTGTCGTTCGAACCGAAGCGGAGCTGCTGGAACGGCTTGAGGAAGCGAGCACGGAGGCGCACCGCTCCTTCGGCGACGGCTCGGTCTTTCTGGAACGCTACATCGCGAGGGCAAGGCACATCGAGGTACAGATCCTAGCGGACTCCCATGGATCAATCGTGCACTTGTGGGAACGCGATTGCTCGGTGCAGCGCAGACACCAGAAGGTAGTTGAGCTTGCTCCGGCTGCAAACCTTTCCGAGGGCTTGCGAGATGCGATCTGCGATGCGGCGATCAGAGTTGCCGGCGCCGCCGGATACCTCAACGCCGGGACTGTCGAGTTTCTCGTCGATGCCGACAGCGGGGAATGGTATTTCATCGAGGTCAATCCCCGGATCCAGGTAGAACACACCGTGTCAGAGATGATCACAGGAATCGATATTGTCAGATCCCAAATCCTCGTCGCGCAGGGGTGTCGCCTGCACGAGGAGCCGCTAGCGATTCCACAACAGGACCAGATTCAGCGGCGGGGGTTTGCGATTCAGTGTCGCATCACCACAGAGGACCCATCCGACGGATTCTCGCCCGACTACGGACGCTTGCAAGCCTATCGCACGGCGGCCGGATTGGGCATCCGGCTCGATGGCGCGGCGTATTCCGGAGCTGTGCTGAGTCCCTTCTACGACTCACTCCTCACCAAGCTGACGGCTTGGGACAGAACGTTGCGGGGAGCCTGTGTCCGGGCCGACCGCGCGTTGCGGGAGTTTCGGATTCGGGGAGTCAAGACAAACATTCGGTTCCTGCAGAACGTTGTGAATCATCCGACGTTCCAGTCCGGCGATGTGACGACCGGGTTTCTGGAAGCGACGCCCGAGTTGTTCAAGTTCCAGCCGGCGCGGGACCGCGCCAACCGCTTGCTCGCTTACATTGGCGACGTCATCGTCAACGGGAATCCGACGGTAGCGGGCAAGGACCGTCCCGAGAACCTTGAACCACCGCCCATAGTCCCGTATGACCGGGGCACAAAGGCACCAGATGGAACTCGGCAACGGTTGCTAGAACTCGGACCGGAGAAATTCTGCGAATGGGTGCGGGACCAGAAGCCTCTACTGGTCACTGATACCACGTTCCGGGACGCTCACCAGTCGCTGCTTGCGACGCGCGTGCGCACGCATGACCTGCTTGTCACAGCTCCGGCCGTAGCGAGGAGTCTCTCAAACCTCTTCAGCTTGGAGATGTGGGGCGGCGCGACGTTTGACTCGTCGCTCCGCTTTCTTTACGAGGATCCCTGGGAGCGACTCCGGGTGATGCGGCTGGCGGTCCCGAACATCTGCTTCCAAATGCTCCTGCGCGCCTCCAACGCGGTGGGCTACACGAGCTATCCGGACAACGTCGTGAGGGAGTTCACGATCGAAGCAGCCCGGCAGGGGATCGACGTTTTCCGTATTTTCGACTCGCTCAATGATGTGAACAACATGGGCGTCGCTATGGATGCCGTCCAGGGCACGGGAGCGATTTGCGAGCCCGCGATCTGCTACACCGGGGACATTCTTGATCCGAATCGCCCGAAGTACAGCCTGAACTACTATCTTGACCTCGCCGCCAGGCTCAAAGAGATGGGGGCACACATGCTCGGCATCAAGGATATGGCCGGACTCTGCCGGCCCTACGCCGGCTTCCAGCTCGTGAAGGTCCTGCGCGAGGAAGTGGGTTTGCCGGTGCACTTCCATACCCACGATTCCAGCGGGCTCAACGCGGCTACCCTCCTGAAGGCATCGGAAGCAGGGGTCGACGTCGTCGATGCCTCCATCGCAGCGCTATCGGGCTCGACGAGCCAGCCAAACCTCAACACCTTGGTTGGCACGCTCAAGGGCACAGATCGCGACACGCACCTTGACGAGGATGCACTAGGCCGGTTCTCCCTGTATTGGGAAACCGTTCGTACGTATTACCTGCCATTTGACAATGCGCCCAAGGCAGGTAGCGCGCGCCTTTACACTCACGAGATCCCCGGGGGCCAATTCACGAATCTCCAACAGCAGGCAGCGGCGATGGGCCTCGCGCAACGCTGGCGGGAAGTCGAGCAGATGTACGCCGACGTGAACCAGCTACTAGGAGATATCGTCAAGGTCACGCCCTCAAGCAAAGTCGTGGGAGATCTTGCGCTGTTCCTGCTCTCCAAGGGCATGACCTGTGACGAGGTCCGCAAGCTACCGCCGGATCACAATGTCGGCTTCCCGGATTCTGTTGTGGACATGATGAGGGGATCTTTGGGCGAGCCTCCCGGAGGATGGCCCGAGGAGATCCGCGAGATCCTCCTATGCCGCAAGAAGCCCATCGAGGGCAGGGCAGGGGAGAAGCTACCCCCAGCAGACATCGACGAGGCTGCCGCCGCGGCTTCGAAGCTGCTCAGGCGCAAGGCGACGAAGTGTGACGCGCTGAGCAATCTGCTATATCCCGACGTCTTTGCCAAGTACGCCGAGGCCCGCCGCATGCACTCCGATGTCGGCGTGCTGCCGACGCCGGTGTTCTTCTACGGCCTGGAGGAAGGCGAGGAGTGCACCTTCGACATCGAGCCCGGCAAGCGATTGATTGTCAAGTTCCTCACTTGCGGTGATGCTCAGCCAGACGGGACGCGCACGGTGTTCTTCGAACTGAATGGGGCGCCACGACGGGTGCGCATTCGCGATCGTTCGCTCCAGGCGGACCGGCCGGCGGCGCGCAAGGCTGCCAGCGGGAATCCCGACCACATTGGAGCGCCGACTCCCGGATTAGTCACAGCGGTCTTTGTCGGCGTCGGCGATGAAGTCGAGCCCAACGCAAAGCTGCTCACGCTCGAAGCGATGAAAATGCAGAGCACTATCTACGCGCCCGACGCGGGCAAGATCAAGGAAGTCCTGGTCGAAGCTGGCAGCCAGGTGCAGTCCAAGGATCTCTTGCTGATCATGGAGTCCTAAGCGCGTGTCCCAGAGGCCATCGCGCTTCACCGTCGCGGCGTGGCTGTTCTTCGCCTACCTGATAGCGGTCATTCTGTTCGGTGCATGGGTGCGCATCAGCCATTCCGGGGCCGGCTGCGGCAGCAACTGGCCGACGTGCGGCGGAGAAGTGATCCCCACGGCTCCTTCCACCGCCACCCTAATCGAATTTGTCCACCGGGTGTCGAGTGGCTTTTGCGGCATCTTCGGCCTGGCCATCCTCGTTTGGTCTTGGGTGCGGTTCGGATTTGGCGTGGTCACCCGCGCGGCGGCGCTTACGTTGGTCTTCATCGTGTTCGAGGGCGCGATAGGAGCGGGACTGGTCCTCGGAGAGCTAGTGGCGGACGACGATTCCGTAGCGAGGGCCGTCGTGATCGCACTGCACCTAGGCAACACGCTCGCCCTGACCGCATTTTCGGCGCTAACTGCCTGGCGTTCGGGTTCCCGGGACGCACCCAGATTCCTTGGTCGACGCCGGATAGCGTTTTCGGCTGGCTTGGTCCTGATCGTGTTGACTGCGATGACCGGCGCTGTCACCGCATTGGGGGACACTCTGTTCCCCAAGGAATTGGCGATTTCCGCTGAGTGGTTTGCCCAAATTGGTAGCGACCTGTCCGCGAGCAACCATTTCCTGGTCAGGCTGCGCGTGGTCCACCCCACCTTGGCAATAGTTGCCGCCGGCTATCTGATTTGGCTGCTCAATGGGGTAGCCACATCGAATCAGTGGGCTCGGGCCGCAATGTACCTGACCGCCATCCAGGTCGCACTTGGCTTTTTCGACATCGGGTTGTCCGCGCCAGCGTGGTTGCAGATCCTGCATCTGCTTGCCGCCCAAGGTCTTTGGATGACGTTGATCCTGACTTGCGCTTCGATCGATCGGGGCGCGGAGAAGGCCTCGCCGGCCCGAGCATAGTTTCCGCGCTTGGCAGACAACAGCAGCCCGATGAAGGTCTTTGGCCCCGGCGGACCGCTGCCCGTACCGACCTGGCCGGCTCCAAAATCCGGGCGTTACGAGCAATTCTCCGGCGTCCCCACGAGGAAGGCCGTAAACCGTAGTGCGCAAATGGTTACGAAGTTGGCCAACAAATATTTGTAAATACTAGCTCAGGTGTTGACACGCGAATTCTGGCGTCACTACAATGCCTCCGGTGGGTACGCACGGTCTGTGGCGGCCAAATTGGTCCTTGATTCCCGCAGACAGCAAAGACTGTCTAGTTGGTTGGCCACTGGGGCCGGTCAAATGTATTCAGTGCTGCCGAATTCTGAAAGTGAGGTAAACCATGTATCACAGAGCAAATCGCCGGATCCATTCCGGCGCGGGTTGGATCTTGTTGCTGCTTCTGCCAGTGCTGGCATGGGGGCAAGGATCCGGTGGAACCATCAACGGTACCGTGACCGATTCCACGGGGGCAGTGATCCCCGGGGCTTCGGTCGAGGTCACCCACGTTGAGAATGGAGTGGTCACGAACACGGAAACCGGTGTGAACGGCGTGTACTACTTGCCGAACATGCCTGTGGGGCAGTACAACATCGCTGCGGAATCCGATGGGTTCAAGCGTGCCGAGGTTTCCAATCTTCGCTTGAACATTGCGTCGGAGCTCCAGCAGTCCTTCATCCTCGAGATTGGCGCTGTCACCGAGGTTGTCGAGGTGAGTGCCGCGCAGGTGCAGGTGCAAACAACATCGGGTTCGGTCGGATCCGCCGTACAGATTGAGCAGATGATCGAACTGCCACTCGCCGGAAGGAATATCTACAATCTCGTGAACCTGGTGCCCGGCGCGTATAAGAGGGGTAACACCGTCTCCATCGGCGGCGGCCGCTCACAATCCGCCGGGTCCTACATCGACGGAGTCGAGAATTCGCGGGGTGGCTTGGGTGTCCAGAACATTGAAATGGTTCCCCCGATCGACTCGATGCAGGAGTTCAAGGTGGAAGTCAATGCGATGGGAGCCGAGTACGGCAGAAGTTCCGCCGGACTTGTGCAGGCCGTCACTAGGAGCGGCACAAACGAGTTCCACGGCAGCCTGTACTGGTTCACACGCAACGATATCTTCGACGCGTACAACTGGCGCAAGACATTTGACGCCGATGGCAATCCGGTCAAGGTCAAACTGCGACGGAACAACGGAGGACTCTCGATTGGCGGACCCATCGTCAAGAACAGGACGTTCTTCTTCATCAACCCCGACATGCTATTCAATCCGCGGACAGTTCAGCGCCAGCGCAACGTTGGCGATCCGCGTTGGCGGACAGGCGATTTTTCCACAGCGAACCGCAGCACCAATGGCGGGCCTGTTCCCGTATACATCTGGGATCCGTTGACGGCGACAGCTGGCACGGAGGTTCAACCCCGGCTGGCGCAGCGGTTTCCAAACAACCAGATTCCGGCCAGCCGCTTTGACCCCATTGGTGTGAAGGTTCTCAGCTACGTTCCCGATCCGACCCCCGGACGGATACCGACCAATGCCAACAACCTCGCTGGTAACTGGGTCCAGAATGTTGGTGCCAACACGACCCGCTGGTACCACACAGGCAAGGTGGAGCACGTCTTCAGCGAGAAGTGGCGTACCACGGTACGAGCGATCATCAACCCGCAGACGGTGGACAACGAGTACACCGAAGGCTACGGCGTAGCCGATCCGAACGGCGCCACGAACGCGCTGAACCGCTATAACTGGAGCTGGACCAACACCTACACCTTCAGTCCGCAGTTCTTTATGCAAACGATCGCCGGAATCAACCGCGTATATCTCGACAACCTAAGGGCAGACTGCTGCGAGACGAATTATGCAGACCTGCTTGGCATACCCGGCTTGGAGAAGGGAGGAGAGGCGTTTCCGCGCGTAGCCTTCAACAGCCGCGTTCCGATGACACCTGTAGGGAATGGCTACGCCCACCGGATCGCGGCATTCACGACCTGGAATTGGGAGGCGCAATTCACCAAGATTGTCGGCAACCACACATTCAAGTTCGGTGGGAAATACAACTCCTACCACGGAAACGAGACCGCCAGGCAAACCCCTTCGGGGAACTGGGTCTTTAATGGGTGGTTCACCAGGAACCACAGGGCAACCGGAAATGGCAGTGCCAATACAGGAATCGGCATGGCCGACTTGCTCCTAGGCCGTGCGAGGACCGTCACCACTCGGATATCAAACTCGCTCGGCAAGCGCATCAAGTACTGGGGCGGGAACTTCCAGGACGACTGGAGGGTGACGCCTCGGCTGACCCTGAATATCGGCATGCGCTACGAGGTTGAGACTCCGATCTATGAAGTCGCCGGCCGCATGAACGGATTCTGCCCGTACTGCGCGCACCCGCTAGCGGGCCAGAACGGCATCCCGGAGAACGCGATCGGGAGGGTGTTGTTCCCGAATCGGGACGGCTCGGGCAAATACCTCTGGAACTGGGATACCAACAACTTTGCCCCCAGGTTCGGTTTTGCCTACCGCTTGCGAGAGGATGCTTCGGCGGTACTGCGAGGCGGCTTCGGGATCTTCTACGGCAATCCGTATGATCGCAATGCGATCCAGCCCGGACGCGCTGGGTTTGACCTGATTTTCCGTCGTCTCAACAACCTGACCTACTTCCGAGAAGGCGTGCCCGCCGGTGCCTTGGACGATATCCCGGACGAGGAACTGAATGGGGGATTCGGTTCGATCGGGACAAGGTTTCCGACTTCGACGATCCAGTTCTGGGACCAAGAACGCGAATTGCCCTATTCGCAGAACTTCAACCTGACGCTGCAGACACGCTGGAAGGGCGTCCTTTGGGAGTTTGCGGTCCTTGGCAATCTGGCGCGCCACCAAGCCTTCGCCAACATCAACATCAACCAGATCCACCCTGACAACCTGCCAGCCGCGAACGCCCCCGGCGTGAATGCAGCGACCAGGGAAAGGCTTTACCTGCCTTGGGTGGCTTGGGAAGGCAGGGGAGATCAGATTCAGCTGTTCTCACCGAATTGGGGACTCTCGAACTACTGGGCCGGAACCTTCAAGTCGGAGAAACGGTTCCAGAACGGCCTTGGGTGGACGGTTGCGTACACCCACACCCAGTGGATCGACAACATCCGGTTCATTGGTGCCGGCTCGTGGGGAACCAACCAGATTGTCCAGACCATCTATGACCTGAGGGCCGAACGATCGAGTTCCGGCGGCCGCATTCCTCACCGCCTGGTCTTTGCTCCAATCGTCGATTTTCCATTCGGACGTGGCCGCCGGTGGGGCAAGAGCTGGGGCACCGTGCTGAACGCGATCGCCGGAGGCTGGCAGGTTTCCGGAATCGGTACCGTTCAAAGTGGCGGATCCGTAGGCGTGGTCGTGGAATCGGGTGCACAGCGGAAGGGCGACCTCACGCCCGGCCATGTGCTTCGGCCCAATGTGACGGGGGAGCCTTTTGCTTCACCCAACCAGGGTGATCCGGCAGGCGTTCCGGGGAGCGATTCGGCGATTTACGGAATCAAGTGGCTGAATTTCGATGCATTCGAGATCCCGGACCCGTACACGCTTGGGAATGCGTCGCGCAATCTTCCCGGAATCCGCTCGCCTTGGTGGTTCCAAGGGGATCTCTTGCTGGCGAAGAACTTCTATTGGGGGGAGAACTGGCGAGCTCAGTTCCGAGCGGAAATGTTCAGCCTCACGAACACACCCATCTTTGGACCTCCAAACGTGAGCTTTGGAAGCGGAGGATTCGGGCGGATCAACGGTCCCAGAGGCGGGCGTCGCGTGATGGAATTCGGCATCCGAATCACGTTCTAACGAATCTTCCATCGCTGTATCACCACGGGCTCCGGCAATCGCCGGGGCCCGTTTCGTTGATCTCGCGCTACTCTGGAGTCCCGATGGGATTCGACAAACCTAACGCTGACTTGAGGTCCGGATCGTAGCGAATCAAAATGGCTGGCGTATGGGCCAATAATGGGTCCATTGGCAGTGGCTTGACAACAACAGCCCCGTCGGGCACTCTCGGCGCTGAAGTGATCGTCAAGCGGCCGGTCCAGATGCTTCCACGCGGTGTTGCCTCCGCCTTTGCCGATCTGGAGGATTGCCGCCTACCTATACTGGTCTAGAGAGCGTCATGGCATTGCATCCAAGTGCTGAATCCCACGGTCCGCCGGATCTGCAAGAGCCGGGATTTCGGATTGCCGACTACGTCAGCACGATCGACAACGGAGCCAACGAAGTCGAGCGATTTCGAATGATCGTTTGCGATCTGCCCCGACGGTTCCACGCGGCCTCGCGTCCGATTCAAGAGCGTTCGCTTATGGACCCACCGAGGTTGACTGGAACGAAATGGGATGCACTGCTGGCGGCCATGGCGGAGCACTTGGCGATTCTCCACGATCATGAGATCCCCGTTTGGTGCGATGAGCCGGAACGCTTCCTGAGAATCCCGTGGGTTCCTCTAGGGGAGCTTCTTCCCGGTATTTGCGCGAGCGCGTATATCGATACCCCGGCTTCGTTTGTGCGGCACGGGGCATTGGTAGAACCGTCTAGTTTGGACTACAGGGGAGGGGAACACGAATATGGATGCCTTGTCCAGGGCTGAGATTCGCGAAGCTCTGGAAGAACAATCCGACGAGCTGAAACGGAACCGAGTCAAGGGGCGCTTGTACCTGGCTGGTGGTGCGGCGATCGCGCTGGCATTCCGCGATAGCCGCCGGACTTACGACCTAGACGCGCTAATTCTCGAAGGCCACGGACCCGTGACTGAGGCCGCACGTCGGGTCGGGCGCAGACGTGGATGGCCGGAGACCTGGCTGAACGAAGAGGCTACGGCGTTTCTTCCGACAACCTCCGATCACCGAGCGCAAACGGTATTCGGCTCATCACATCTGATCGTGACAGCGGCTTCGGCCGAGCACTTACCGGCGATGAAGGTCCGGGCTGGCCGTTTGCAAGACTTGCCCGACATTGAGATCCTTGCGGAGTCGCTGGGGATTCGATCAGTCGCCGAGGTTCTTGAAATCCATGACGAGGTTTTCCCCCGGAACCCTGTTCCAGTTGGAGCGAGAGAGCGAGTCGAGCAGTTTCTCGCCAATCGCTGGCAAGACGACAGTTCACTTGATTCCGACACGAGGAACCGGCCCTTGTGCTGAGGGTAGAGGATGCCGGTGACGGCGCGAACTCGCCCGGAGCGGGCTTAGCCACCTAGCCCGGACGTACTGGACGTAGACGCAGGCCGCAGCTCTCGATGAGCGATTGCGCCAGTCGCCGTAGGCCAGCTCGGCTAGGTCCGCCCAATGTTCTCGCTGATCGCCCGCGGGCAACCCAATTCAGGGTGAGGGGTCGCCATCGCTCGGGCAACCCGCTCGCAGACACGCCCTCCACACATCGTTGCGCGACGGCGAGAACCCGTGAGGTCGTTACAATCGGTTGAAGGAATGCGACGAATTGCCTTTGCTCTCACGGCATTAATCCCGCTCGGATGTCAGTTCTCCGAACCGGTGCTGGAGGGCCCCTACCAAGTGCCGCCCGGATTCGTCGTCGAAGCCGTCGCCGATGCCGATCAGGTCGGGTCTCTGATTCAAGTCACGTTCGATGCCCAGGGGCACCCCGTTGTCTCCAAGGAACGCAGCTACCCGACCCGGCTGCTGGATGAGGATGGTGACGGGTTCTTCGAGTCGGAGCAGGTCGTGAGCGACCAGGTTGCGAACTGCCAGGGCATTTGGTTTGACGGCCCCACGCTCTATGCCAATTGCACCGATCCCGAGGATCGGCAGGCATACCTGTTCCGTCTGCCGGATGCGGACGGCGATGGAGTGGCGGACTCGCGGGAGGCAGTCGTGGGGTACACGGGACCGATCGGTGAGCATGGCCCCCATGACATACGCCGTGCGCCGGACGGATCGATGACCATCCTGCTCGGAAACCATACCTTCATCCCTGCGGATCGCATCGATCCCGGTTCCCCCTTGGAGGGATACAAGGAGTCGCAACTACTGGACCGCTACATGGACGCCCGCGGACACGCGGTGGGACGCACGGCACCCGGAGGGGCGCTTTTCCGGGTGGAGAACGGCGGTGCTTCCTTTTCGCTCTTGTTCGGAGGGTTCCGGAACCCTTACAACCATGCGTACAACATCGACGGAGAGGCCTTCACATTCGATTCGGACATGGAATGGGACCTCAATCTCCCGTGGTACCGCGAGGTGCGCTCGGTGCACGGAGTCCCTGCGGCCGACTTTGGCTGGCGCACGGGTTCCGGCAAGTTCCCGGCATACTATGTCGACTCACTGCCGCCTGTCGATGACTTGGGACGCGGATCACCTGTAGGCGTCGACTTCTATCACAGCTATGCCTATCCGGAGGAGTACTTCGACACGTTCCTGCAAGGTGACTGGTCCCGCGGGAGGGTGGTGCTTTCCAAATTCAAGCGAGTTGGCGCGACCTACGAACTCGCGGAACCGGCTACCGACTTCATTTACGGCGAGCCGCTGAACGTCACGGATCTTGAGGTCGGACCTGATGGATTGGTCTACTTCACGATGGGCGGACGCAATACCCAGGGCGGCTTCTATCGCGTTGCCTACAAGGGATATCGTCCGAACACGGATCGCCGTCCAGCCGAGGGGATTCTGTCCGTCGTGCGCCAGCCTCAGCCGCTTTCGGCGTTCAGTCATGCATACTTCCAGTCCAAGAGAAGCCAGTTGGGTGACGGATGGGCTACAGACCTGCAGGCGCTAATCAAGGACGACCTGGCTGAGACTGCTGACCGCGTCCAAGCTCTTCATTTGTTGCAACGCCATGGGCCCAAGCCGGACGCGCTGCTGATTCGCGCTGCTTTCGAGAGCGAGGATCCAGTGTTGCGAGCGGCGGCAATCTATGTGGTGGGGCAACACGGCAGCGACCGAGCGAAACGGATCGCGGCGGAGGCCCTCTCGGATCGCGATGCGTTGGTCCGCCGCCGCGCCGCGGAAGCCTTGCTGCGGATGGGGGATCCCGCATTTGCCGAGACCGCGGACCTGTACGGGCTCGTCGGGGATCCGGATCGGTTCGTGCGCTGGGCGGGCCGCGTAGCGCTGGAAGCGACACCGCGCGATAGCTGGGAGGATTTGGTGGTGAACGAGGCGGACCCGCTGACGGCCGCTGGAGGCATGCTTGGTCTGGTTCGAACATCCGAGGATGCGATTGAACTTGAGGCGGTCTTCGAAAAGACTCTTTCGCTGCTGAAGCTAGACGAACTCTCTCGAGAGACGGAACTAGCCCTTCTGAGGGTGTTCCAACTCGCGTGCCTGGAGCTGGAGACTGGTTGCCGGAAGAGTCTGAGGGATCAAGTCTACGACATAGTGGCAGCGCGCTTCCCGTCGAGCGACACGGAGCTGAACCGCGAGTACGCAGTGATGATGGCTTACGCCAACAGGCCGGAAGCAATCGGGAGCATTCTTGCGATGTTGCCCGCTGGGAACGATGAGCAGGCTCTCCAGATCCACTACATCTACTGTCTGAGAGAGATCAAGTCGGGCTGGACGCCGGATCAGAAACGCACGCTGCTCGCTTGGTTCCGGAAGGCGAAGGAGTGGCGCGGCGGCGCGAGCTTTCCGGGGTTCATCAATCGACTCTTCGAGTCCTCGCTGGAGTTCTTCGAACCGCAAGAGAGAGAGGCCGCGTATGCTGCCATTCCCGAATACGCACCAGTCGAGGATGAGCAGTTGTTGGCAGAACTCCGGCGGCGCGGCAATCATGTTCAGCCGAATGTGTTCGCCCGCAAGAGGGGCACGGACCTGTATAGCGAGCAGGAGATCTTCGAATACATGATGTACGATCCGATGACCACGGTGTCGAGTAGCGCCGATGGCCTGAAGATTTTCGAGACGGCTTGCGCGAATTGCCACCGTTTAGGGGATATCGGAGAGGACTATGGCCCAGACCTGACGACCATCGCGAACCGGTTCACCCGCCGTGACATGCTCGAAGCGACGCTGTGGCCCTCGCGCACCGTATCTGACCAGTACACGGCTTGGCGCATCGAGACCAGGGATGATGTTTATTCGGCGATGGTCCTGGAGGAGACCGATGATGCTATCACCGTGTTGATTCCGGACTTGGATCGCCCCGTGTCAATCAAGCGTGAGACTATCGTTGACATGCGCGAATCGGAGGTCTCGATCATGCCCGAGGGGTTGCTGGATGAGTTTCCAATGCGTCAGACGGCCGGTTTGTTCCGCTTGCTCGAGGAGACTGCCGGAGGGCTGAGCGGAGACTAGCAATGTCGGGGTCGAGAGGATAGCCCGCTAGACTTCTTCCGAGCTTCCCTACAGTGCGTAACCGCCAGCCTCGAAGACCCGGCTTGCAATTCTCTGTTTCGCCGCGGGCAGGTTCTCGGGAACGGTTCGGGTCAAGATCTCGAAAGCGTCGAACCCGTGCTCCAGCTCGGCCCCCTCCAGGCAGGACCCGAGGACGAGGCACCCCAGTTCCCGGATCCGGGTCATCGTCTCTTGCGAGAGCACCGCGAGGATGTCGGCAGTGCTGGCGGCGCGGCCACCAGGGCGAAGTTTCATGGCGCGAAGCAACGCGGATTCTAAGGCGTATCCACCCATGACCATGTCGCCTAGAGCGGCGGTGACTTGCTGGTGCCGCTCAAGGTCCTGTCCGAAACGCTGGTAAGCTGCGCCCGCCGCGATCAGTGTGGCTCGCTTGGTCCTCTCTGCAAGATCGCGATAGCGCGCAAAGGAATCGGAATCCGCGACTGGCTCGGGGATCTGTTGCGCGTTCAGGATGGCGGTCAACAGATCCAGTCGCCCTTGAGATGCGCGCTTGAGCAACATACCCGCTGTCAGCAGCCGATTGATTTCGTTCGTGCCCTCGAAGATACGGTTGATTCGCGAGTCGCGATAGCAACGCTCGACCGCATAGTCCTGGTGATAGCCGTACCCGCCGTGAATCTGGACTGCCTCGTCGGCGACGAAGTCATGGGCTTCGGAAAGATACACCTTTGAAATCGAGCACTCGATTGCGTATTCCTCGACGGCTCTCAGCGCGGTCGCGGCGGCATCCGGCTCGTCCCAGGAAAATCCGGCCAGCCTGGCGTCGATCATCCCGGCGGTGCGATAGATCAACGACTCCCCGGCGAACGTCCTGACAGTCATGTCAGCGATTTTCTGGCGGATAGCGCCAAAGTTCGAGATCGTCGTCCCGAACGCCTGGCGCTGCGCAGCATAGGCAGCGGATTCTGCGATCAAGTGCTTGTTTCCGCCCACGCAGGAGGCGGCGAGCTCGAGACGGCCCAGGTTCAGGACGTTGAATGCGATCAAGTGACCACGGCCGATCTCTCCCAGGACGTTCTCGACCGGCACATGGACGTTGTCGAGGTACAGCGCCGTTGTCGAACTTCCCCAGAGTCCCATCTTGTGCTCTTCTGCGCCAGGCGAGACGCCCTTCCATTCACGCTCGACTAGGAACGCGGTGAATTTCTCGCCGTCCACCTTGGCGAACACGGTGTATAGGTCAGCCCAGTCGCCGTTGGAAATCCACATTTTCTGCCCGTTCAGCACGTAGTGCCTGCCATCCGGACTCAGTTCGGCGCGCGTGAGTGCGGCGAGCGCGTCACTACCTGCTTGTGGTTCACTCAGGCAGTAGGCCGCCATGAGTTCCGCGGATCCGAGCCGCGGCAGGTACGCTTGCTTTTGCCGTTCCGTACCGAAGAAGACAATCGGTAGTGTGCCGATTCCGGCGTGCGCGCCGTACGTTGTCGAGAAGGAGGCGTAGCTGCCGAGGCATTCGCTCACAAGCGCTTGTGTCGCGAGGTTCATTTCGAGCCCGTCGTAGCGTTCGGGGACGAGCACTCCGAGCAGACCCAGTTCTGCGGCTTGCTCAATGAGTTGCCGAGCGAGGCCCGGCTGCTTTTTCTCCAGATCAGCCACCTGAGGCAGGACCTCTTCGGACATGAAGCGAAGAGTCGTGCGGCGGACTTGATCCTGGTCCTCGTCGAAATCCTCTGGAGTGAAGACTTGGTCCGGGGTCACGCTCGCGATCAGAAAGCTACCCCCCGGCGGGGCGGCCATCTCGGTGGGGCTGACACTAGAGGTCGGGGGCACAGGAAATACCTCTGCTTCAAGTCTAGCCCAGCGGGGCAGAAGTCAAATCCGTCTCTGTGGAGTATGCATCTCCCAGTGCTGCCTGCCGGGATGTCCGCTGTCGAAGCTGCGTCTTATCGCTGCAGAGCCAAGGCGTACGCTTCTAGCGCGATCTGCTTCTGGATGTTTCTCTGGCGCATCTGCTCAAGCTCGTCAAGCGCCTCGATCGCCCGTGCGGTCCACTCGAAACTGATCCCCGACGCGAGGCGCTCCAACTCGTCCCTGATGTCCCTGTGGGTTAGGTTCTCATCCACTCCCAAATGCAGGCGCAGCAAGTCCCGAAGCAACGAAGCGATCATCACGGCCAGGGCTTCGATTCCCTCCGATTCCCTCCGTGCGATCTTGTCCAGCTTCCCGATGAGTTGAGCGAACTCACCGCGCGAAAGAGCCGTGCCTAGAAGCGCGAGCATCGTATCACGTCGCCGGAGGAACTCTTCCGCGTCCAGGGAGAGCGCGACGCCCGGGCTGCCCTGGGACCAGGTTGCGACTTGTTCCCGGACCTCCTCACCGATATCCTGCCTGCGTTCGAGGAAGGCCGCCATCTCGTCCCGGGTCAGGGCGGGAAGGAAGAACGGCACGGACCGCGATCGAATCGTCGCGGGCAGCAGGTAGGGATTCTCGGAGGTCAGGACGATCGTAAGGTTCGGCGCGGGTTCCTCAAGCGTCTTGAGTAGCGCGTTTGCCGCCTCTGCATTGGCGCGTTCGGCGTGCTCGATGATGAAGATTCTGCGACGGCCCTCCGATGGACTGAGCCTTGCCGCGTTGCGCAGCGTGATCGCTTGGTCGATTCCGATGATCTGCATCGGTCCGTCGGGCGGGAAAATCAACACGTCGGTATACGTCGCGATGACCAGCGGTGCCTCGGCGCGCTTCGCCGCCGGGAGTTTTCGACGCTCCGCTAATTGCCGCTTGAACGATTCTAGGGACAAGTCGGCGGCCAAGATGCGCCTGCAGGCCGAGCAGTCGCCACAGGGTTCGCAAGGACCGAGGTCGCAGTTGATGCCTGCAGCCAGGTGGCGCGCCAAGGTGGCTTTTCCGACTCCCTCTGGCCCCGCGAAGAGCAAAGTCTGCGGCAAACGATCTTCGGCGACGATCCGCCACAAAGAATTGGCAATCTCCCGATGGCGCTTTCCGTAGAGGGCTGGAGGAGGCATCTGATCTATTGACCCGCCAGCCCGCGCTGCCGGAGGGCGGCCAGCACGGTCTCAAGGATAGTCGCAGCGACTTGATCTTCGGGTCCGTTGGCATTGATGCGACGAAATCGATCGGGATCGGACTTGTGGATGTCAAGGTAGCCTTGGCGGACCCGAAGGAAGAAGTCGATCCCTTGTGACTCCATCCGTCCCTCGTCGACTAACTGGCTGTCGTTCCTGTTTCTCGCACGCTCCAGCGATGTCTGGGGTTCCAGATCCAGCCAAATCGTCAGGTCGGGCTCCTCGCTGTCGCACGCGATCTTGTTCAGTTGCCAAATCGTATCGGCTCCAAGCTCACGACCGTAGCCTTGATAGGCGACTGTCGCATCAGTGAAACGATCGCAGATCACGACTCTGCCTGCTTCCAGAGCCGGAAGGATCACCTCGGTGAGATTCTGAACGCGAGATGCGAAGTACAGCAAGACTTCGGCATGCGGCTGCAGGTCGGTACTGTCCGAGTGAAGCAGGATCGACCGGATCGACCTGCCTGTACGCGTCCCGCCTGGCTCTTGGGCAACAACTGGATCGATCCCTCTAGTCCGGAGTTGCTGTGCCAGCCTTCCGATCTGAGTCGTCTTTCCGCAACCGTCCAGCCCCTCCAGCGTGACGAAGAATCCTGACCTCGCCAAACCGCAAGTATAACCGTCTCTTGACCTGTGATCAGCACTCGGAGACGACCGTCTCCTCCACGGTTACACCGCCCTCGTCATTGATCCGGAACAATGTGAAGTCTGCAACCTGGTCCAAGTTCAGGTACCCGGAGCGGTCTCTGAGTCCCATCGCTGCGGCCGGGTTCGATGTGGCGAGTTGAGTGGCAGCATATGCGGAGTACCCGTCAAACCTCATGGTGTTCTCTATGCTGCGGTCCATGCTCAGGGCTGATCCCGCTAGCCTTCCGCTGCTTCTGAGTTGCACTCGATAATCCGGTGAGAGTTCGACCTCCTGTTCCCCCAGCTTGTAGATGCCCGGCTCGCAATGCGCCGGCGCGACCGCGTCCGTCACCAGGATGGACAACTTCTGTCCCTTGGCGCGCAGTGCAAGCCTCGCGAATGTTGGCGGCAGATGGATGCCGTCAACAATCAGTCCGGCGTAGAGCCGGTCATCGACGAGCTGGTGCACGATGTAGTTGTCATGGCGTGGCACGTTGGAGTGCGCTCCGTTCCCGAGATGCGTGCTCATCGTAGCGCCGGCGGCCACCGCAGCCTCTATCTGAGACGCGGTTGCGGCGGTGTGGCCGATAGAAACCACGACGCCCTCGGACACTACGTGCTCGATCACTTCAGGGGCCTCGTCGTATTCCGGGCTGAGGGTGAGTAGCCGGATGCCGCCGTCCGCCGCAGCTTGAAGACGCCTGAACTCCTCGATGCTCGGGGCGCGAACATGGGTCTTTGGGTGCGCTCCGCGGGGGCCGTCGAGGGGCGAGATCCAGGGCCCTTCCACATGGAAGCCGAGCATGGACCTGCCATTGGCGAGCTGCCGTCTCGCCCGCGCCAGATTGCGCAGGGAGTTGGCCATGTCGTCGTGAGATCCGGTGATCACGGTCGGGTACAGGCGGGTTACGCCCGTGGACCGCTGGACTTCTATGGACCGCGCAATCTCGTCAGGGAGCGAGTTTGGATCGTTGTAGTCAACGCCTGCGAAGCCATTCACCTGCAAGTCGATCCACCCCGGCGAAACGAAGACGTCCACGGGGCCCGTGGCTGGCATGATGCTCTGGATGCGCCCGCCCTGAACCGCGATTTCGATTGGATCTCCCTGCCCGGGGTGGATGCCGCGTATTGGCATGTCTCGTCGCCGATTATCCCACTGACTTGTGGTAAACAGCGGCCGAGGGTGTGACGGCGGCGCCATTTTGTATGAACGATCGGATTGTCCGGGGGTTAACCTTGGTGCTTTGCGCTCACTCGCCTTGCGAAGCACAGTTTGTCAAGGCTGGTTCGGGGTTTGAAACCCCGTAGTCCGGATGCCTTGACACATGGCAGCGATCAGCGTTTCCGGCGTTTGGTGTGAAAGCCCTTGTCTCTAGCCGATTGGGATTCAGAACTGACCCAGATCAATTGTCAGTGGTGGTGGAACTGATGCACTGGATCCAATCCGACCTCGCACACCGGCCCGCCAATGCCCACTACTGTGATGAGAGCCAAAGGCACCTGAATCGCACGCTTGAAGCAACACCTCCTCGTCCACGCGCGCCAGCAGCACGATGTCGGCGGGCGTGTAGCGCGTGGGGAAGCGCCGCCGGCGGTAGGCCGTCGGGCACACCGTGCGTTGGCGCAGGAACTGCCCGATCAGTCGGGTTGTCTGGGCCCGACTCAGGCCGCTGAGCTGCTGCAGGAAACGCCGCACCAGACCCCTGTCTGGACGACCCAGCTCGGCGTAGTGGTGCCGGCGCAGCAAGGCTTCCATCAATCCGTACTTCGCGGCCCGACTGGCTGCTTCGAACGCGACCTGCTCACTGCCCTCCAGGAACGCCCGGATCTACTCCAGGCTCAAGGCTTCGGCTTGCTGCATGACGACCCCCATCGCCCGCAGCTTGGCCCCCCTGAAGCCAGGCTCCCTTCTCAGCTCCCGCCTTTAGGCTCATCTTGTATTGGAATGGCCCGTGGGCCCAGGCTCATCTGGTAGTGGAAAAGACGTCAAGGTCTTGATTTGTTATGATTTCGTTAATCTTATTGGGTTTGGCTCCGTCGTCGGGCTCTTGCTGCCATGCGCACTCTATTTGGTTTCATTTGCATTCCTGCTGGACTGCTATTGGGTTTGTATTGCCTGGCGCTCTACGGGCTTGCCTCGATCGAGGGTGGAGATCTGCTCTTTCCGCTATTGCCGGTGGAGCCCGAAAATGCTGCCACTGTACTCGGGCTCGGGGGCATGGTGGGATTGTTGGCGTCGTTGCTGGCCATCAAGCGCTGGAAGTTGGCTAAGCTTCTCCTTTTCATCTGGTGGCTCAGCGTTACCTTGCTTCTGGTGGCGACCGTTTTCCGTAGCGGCTACCGATTCGATGGAATGGAAGACCTCACGCTACACGGCTGGATGCTGTTTGTGGCGCTCATCCTGACGCTGAGCTGTTGGGTGCGCATGCGAACCAGTCCGGAACGCTAGAGTCTGTCCGAGGAGTCAAACGAACTGTCATACCGGAAGGGCCACCGCGTGTCGCGTGAAGCTAACCGTGCGCTGGTTTGCCATTGGCACACGGGGCCAGACGTCGCCGGGATTGGATGTGACAGCCGGCTACGCTGCTTGCCGCTAGGCCGTCTGCCGCATAATAGCTCTTAGGTTCGTCGCTGATGGATGTTTTCGATCAAGTTCGGGACGCGTTGGAATCCGGTGACGTCGAGGAGGCGTTCACCTTGGCAATTGCGCGGTTCCGGGAGGAGGGCTCCTATCCACTGATCTTCGAAGCCCGTCTGATGAAAAAGCGTCACGAACTGGGGATGCCCTTGATTCAGACCGAGGCATGGCGCTCGCTGAGCCCAGAAGTGCAGGAAGCGTACGAGCAGGCGACTCTAGAAGCGGCGCGAGAAGTCGGCACGCTCTTCTTGGATCAAGGTGAGATCGGTAAGGCTTGGCCGTATTTCCGCGCGATTGGAGACAGCGCTACAGTGCGGGACGCGATTGAGTCCTGCAATGACGCCGAGGCGAGCGAGGCATTGGATGGCACGATTGAAGTCGCCTACCACGAGCAGGTTCATCCAAAGAAGGGATTCGAACTGATCCTCCAGCATTACGGCACATGCCGGGCGATCACGAACTTCTCGCAGTATCCAGTCGAGGAAGGCCGTGCGGATTGCGCACAACTCCTTGCCGAGCATGTTCACTCGGAACTGCTTGCAAACGTCGGTTACGCCGTGGCCCAGCAAGAGGGGCAACCGCCCGAAGGCGATGATCTGGCTGCGATCGTGGATGGCCGGGATTGGCTCTTCGAAGGAAACGCCTATTACTTGGACACCTCGCATGTCTCATCGCTTGTCCAGATGGCTCCGTCGATTGACCGTACCGAGACTCTCGAGCTGCTCTACGGGTTTGCCGAATACGGCAAGCGCCTAGGTGAGATGTACCAGTTCCCGGGGAATCCCCCGTTCGAGAATGTCTTCGAGGATTACGGCATCTACATCCGCACCGCGTTGGGTCGTGAGATGGAAGAGGGCTTGGCTCACTTTCGCCGCAAGTTGGAGACCTGCGACCCCGATATTGCAGGGACAACCCCGGCCCAGGTCCTGGTTAACCTTCTGGTTCGGGTTGGCAGGCCCGGAGAGGCCGCCGACGTGGCCGTTGAACACCTGTCCAAGACTGACCCACAGTTCCTGACCTGCCCTAACGCCCTTCAGCTGTGTCAGATGGCCGGAGACTACGGGCGACTGGCGGAAGTTTCCCGTCAGCGGCGGGACCTGCTCAGCTTTGCGGCTGCGGAGATGCAAGCACGAATTGGGGACGCTGCCCGAGCGTGACTCTTCCGGTACGATAAGACCGTGCTTCCGGAGGCCGCCATCCAGGATCTCCAGGGAGCGGTCGGTTCCCGCGCTGTCCTGCACCGCGACCAGGACCTGCTCCTCTACGAATACGACGGGAGTATCGACAAGGGCCGTCCCGAGTGCGTCGTCTTTCCTCGCACCACGGACGACGTTGTCCGGGTGGTCAAGATCGCAGCCGAATACGACCTGCCGCTGGTTGGGCGGGGAGCCGGTACGGGCCTGAGCGGGGGAGTGATACCGACCCGTGGCGGCCTCATGATCGGGTTCTCGCGAATGAACCGGATCCTTGAAATCGACTGCGAGAACGAATGCGCGGTGGTCCAGCCAGGCGTTGTCAATCTGGACATCACCCGAGCTGTCCAGAGCCAGGGATACTACTATGCGCCGGACCCTTCGTCCCAAAAGGCATGCACGATCGGCGGCAACGTCGCCGAGAACGCCGGTGGCCCGCACACGCTAATCTACGGCGTTACCACCAACCATGTGCTGGGTATTGAAGCCGTGATGCCTGATGGCACCGTCTTGAACATTGGCGGCAAAGAGCAGGATCTACCCGGGTACGACCTGACGGGATTGCTGACGGGCTCCGAGGGCACGATGGCCCTTGTCACGAAAGTCATCGTCAGGCTCATGCGGGCGGCGGAGTCTGTCGAGACTTTGCTTGCGATCTACGAGCGGGCCGACGACGCTGCATCCACTGTGGGGGAACTCACGGCGCGAGCGATCACACCCGCAGCGGTGGAGATGCTGGATGGCGTCATGCTCCGGATGGTCGAGGAAGCGACTCACGCAGGATTTCCGATGGACGCGGAAGCCGTCCTGCTGATTGAGCTCGAAGGCATCCGGGAAGCGGTTGTCGAGCAACTGGAGGAAGTGAACGCGGTTTGCCTCGGATGCCGTGCCCGTGAAGTCCGTGTCGCCAAGACTGCCGATGAGCGCGCATTGCTGTGGAAGGGCCGCAAGAACGCATTCGGTGCGGTGGGCCGGGTCAGTCCGACCTACTATGTCCAGGACGGGGTGGTGCCGCGGACCCGTATCGCCGACACCTTGCGTCATATCTATCGCGTTTCCGAGAAATATGGGTTGACGATCAGCAACATCTTCCATGCCGGTGACGGCAATATGCACCCGATCATCCTGTTTGATCCCCGTAGCGAGGAAGAGACTCTGCGCACCCGGCAGGCCGGCGAAGAGATCCTGCGCTATTGCATCGAAGTCGGCGGTGCGATCACGGGGGAACACGGCGTCGGAATGGAGAAAAACGAATTGATGCCGCTCTTGTTTGCCGAGGACAGCCTGGAGCAAATGGAGCGGTTGATGCGGATCTTCAACCCTGACGGCCGCTTGAATCCCGGCAAGATCCTACCCACCGGGAAGGGTTGCCTGGAGGTCCGCCTGCCCCCGGCGCAGCACAAGGCCGTGGTCTGGTAGGCTCCGCTCGACGCTCTGCTAGCATCACAAGGTGATGCGATGGCTTGCGTTCTCTGTTCTCCTTTCGGTCGGTTGCGGGGCGGGGCCAGAGACCTCGGACACCGGGATCGACCCGGATCGGATCGCCCCGCATGTGCGGTTCCTTTCGCACGATCTTCTTGAGGGCCGAGGCGTGGGTGGCCGAAGCGAAGCGCTTGCGACAGAGTACTTGGCTGCGCAACTCTCCCTGGCGGGAGCTCATCCCGCAGCGGCAGACGGCACTTACTTCCAGAGCGTGCCTCTGGTGGAGATCACCTCGCAGCCCGGCTCGGTACTGGAACTGGCAGGTCGCACCGCGAAGCCCTTGGACGAGTATGTCGGCAATAACGAGCGTCAGACCGGGCGGGAGGTCTTCGACGCAGAAATCGTGTACGTGGGCCACGGGATCAATGCTCCGGAATTCGATTGGGATGACTACAAGGATGTCGATGTCACCGGCAAGGTCGTGTTGCTCTTCACGAACGAACCGCCCTCGGACGAAGAGGGCTTCTTCGGAGGGCGGGCGCTGACCTACTATGGACGCTGGACATTCAAGTACGAGGAAGCCGCCCGGCGAGGCGCCATTGGAGCGTTGATCGTCCACACTGACGAGACGGCCGGATATCCGTGGGATGTAGTCCGCAATTCCTGGAGCGGAAGCCAGCCCTATATCGAAGTCGAAGAGGGTGAGTATAGGCTCGCATTGGCTGGATGGCTGCATTCCAGTGCCGCTCAGAGCTTGTTCGAGGCATCACCCGCCACAAGCGGCAAGTCCCTTTCGGAACTTCTCGACATGGCCAACCACCCCGGATTCCGACCGATCCCCTTAGGAGTCGAGGCGCGCGCGGACCTGCGAAGCGCGATCATCCCGATCGAAACCCGCAATGTCTTGGCGAAGATCGAAGGCAGCGATCCTGTCCTGAAGGACGAAGCAGTGCTGTATACAGCCCACTGGGACCATCTCGGCATGCACGATGTCGGCGAGGGGAACGACGGCATCTATAACGGAGCCGTCGACAACGCCACCGGCTGTTCTGTGGTGCTCGAAATCGCCAGGGCATTCGGGCAAATGCCGGTCGCGCCAGCCCGGACGATCCTCTTCGCTTTCGTCGGGGCGGAGGAGAGCGGGCTGATTGGTTCAGCCTACTATGCCGCGAATCCCGTGATTCCCATGGGCCGAACTGCGGTTAACCTCAATTTCGACGGACTATTTCCATTCGGCGCGATGGGCGACTTCTCGCTGCCCGGTCACGAACGCACATCACTGAAAGGATTGGTGGAGGCCCTGGCGAGAGACTTTAGCGTTGCTCTGACGCCCGATGCGCATCCCGAACAGGGCTACTACTATCGATCCGACCACTTCAGCCTTGCCAAGCAGGGTGTTCCAGCCTTCTCTGTGAAGACTGGCTCAACGTATCTCGGACGGCCGGATGGCTGGGGCGAGGACCGAGTGGCTGAGTATCGGTCCCAACACTACCACCAGCCTTCCGATGAGTATCGGGAGGACTGGGACTTCACCGGAATCGCGGATCTCGGTCGTTTCGGATTCGAACTTGGTCGGCTGGTTGCGAACCAGCCAGACCTTCCAGGTTGGAATCCGGGAGACGAATTCCTGGCGGCCCGTGAACGTTCGCTACGGTAGTCGGGCGGGCTTCGCATCGAAGGCCTCACAAGCGGGTCGGCGCTCCGATTCGCAAGGGGGTGATGATGCGGGCGCGGCCACGGCAATTGGCTATAATTCCGAGAGCGCTGTTGGCGGAATGTGTCGCGGCGATCGTTTCGTAAACCGGTTCGGAGACAGACAATGAAGAGGATTCTTCCAGCTTGCACGCTAGTTCTCGTCATGGCGGGTGCGGTCGGCGCCAACGATGACGGGGGGTTTGCCTACAAGAAAGCTGCTGCGGTCAACCACCTGATGGAATACATGGTCAAGCCGTCGATGGACACCGTGAAGGCCTATCGCGAAGCAGGGGGACCGTCAGGCAAGGAGGAGTGGCAGACGGCGTTCGGCGCGGTGTCGATGGTCGTGGAGGCGGCTCAGCTGACCTTGATGGATGGCCGCGTCAAGGACGATCCGTGGAAACAGGGGGCCGAAGAGGTCGTTGCGGCGGGACGCGACGCGATGCTGGGCGCTTACCGGATGGACACTGACGGGTATGCCAAGGCGCTCAAGGCAATGTCGGCAGGCTGCAAGACTTGCCACGATGTCCACAAGAAGAAGGACGAGTGATCTGCCGCCGTCCCTTCCGATTGGCCCAACCTGGATCTTGACCAGCCCGCGTTCCGCGAGGCATTCGTCGGTGCAGTCGGCCTGAATCCAATCGTCCGGAGGCATCCGGTCCCCAGACGTGGCGGTGTCAGCCGGGGTCGTCCGAACCAGCCGATCTCGAATGACTTCGGATAGCCCTGCCGGAGCTATTCGTAGTAAGCGGCGTTACGCTCGGTGAATGCGTCCCACTCTTCAGGGAGGTCTTCTTCGGCGAAGATCGCCGACACGGGGCAGACCGGAACGCACGCACCGCAGTCGATGCATTCTTCCGGATCGATGTAGAGCATTTCTTCCGTCTCGAAATCGTCTTCATCGGCCTTTGGATGGATGCAATCCACCGGGCAGGCATCCACGCAGGCGGTGTCCTTGGTCCCAATGCACGGTTCCGCGATGATGTACGCCATGTTTTCGAACCTCTCCTCTTACTGAATTGAGCTACTTGCTGCGCTGAACTGCGCCGCCTACCCAGAATTCACTAGACTCAGGGCAGCGACCCCAGAAACCGAGTTTACCATAGCCCGTGGCGAGCGAACACTGGACAGGCTCGATCTGATTTGAGCGTATCATGGGGACGGAACAATGAAACACTGGTTAGTCTTTGTCGCCGTTGTCGTACTGTCTGTTCCTCTCGCGGGACAGGGCCCGGGCGACTCTCATTCGTCGGATCGCTTCGGTAGAAGTGCCTCCGATCGGATGCCTGATGGGAGTAGCCGCACGCTCTTGATTCTGAAGAAGGATGCCGAAAAGTCGAGTGAGGACATGGCTCGAGTTGTGGAACTTGCGACCCAATTGCAGGCGGACATCGAGAAAAACGAGTCCCACATCGTGGACCTTGGTAGCGTTCGCAAGGCGGAAGAAATCATCAGGATCGTCAAGCGCGTGAAATCCCGGCTCAGCAAGTCCAACTAGCCTGTCGCCAGCATCAACCGCGGCTGCGCGGAGGAGGCTCTCGATTCCTCCGCACCGCCAGGAAGCCGGTTCGGTGAGCATCGCGGAAGCTAAGGCATTGACTGGGTCATACACGATCAGAGCGCGTCGTGATGTCGAGTCACGGAACGTCGATTCTCCGGGATGTGCGATCAGTGCAATGACAGTGCGCCTCGCTATTGTCCGGACGCGATACCCTTAACCTCGGCGGCATGGCGACATTCGATCAATCGCGACGTAGTCTCCTCAAGACGGCGGTCGTGACGGGAGCATCGGCCGCAATCGTCGGTCAGGCAGCTCCCAAGCGCACGGTAGTGCTGACATTCGACGACGCTGTCAAATCGCATCGGCAGTTTGTCGCGCCATTCCTCGCGGAGATCGGCTTCGGGGCCACATTCTTCGTGACGCATCGCTGGATGGATGATCGCCAGAACTTCATGTCCTGGGAGGAGATCGCCGAGATTGCGGACATGGGGTTTGAGATCGGGAACCACTCTTGGTCTCACTCCAATTTCGCGAGTCCCAAGAACGCGGCTCGCATGGAGGGCGAATTGGCGCTCGTCGAGAATGCGCTTGCGAAGGTCGGAGTCGAAAAGCCGATCAGTTTCGCATGGTGTGGAAACCACTTCGGCCCCGAGGCGCTCAAGAAGCTGCGCAGCCTCGGGTATCGGTTTGCCAGGCGTGGGCTCTCACCGGAACTGGACAACAGGGCGCTTTCCCCTGGTCCTGCTTATGATCCGCGGAAGCACGACCGCTTACTCATTCCTTCGACGGGCAACTCGATGCCAGATGGGTCGCTTGAGCTCTTCCGTCGCTTCCTCGATCGTGCGAGCGATGGGATCGTGGTTCTGCAGTTTCATGGTGTGCCTGATGTTACACACCCATGGGTTCACACTCCGCCGGAACTATTCCGGGCATACATGGATGAACTGAACGACCAGGGATTCGAAGTTGTTCCCCTCCGCGATCTAGAGGGCCGGATCCCATCTGGAGTTGTCCGCGACCCGAACGTGACTCTGCGCAATCCAGAAGTACTTGAGGATCAACTCGAGCGACCTGTCGAGTTGGTTCAAACCCGAGCCGAGATTGCGCGGTGGACGCGCACCATGGCTCGACACCGCTACACGGCTGGTGAAGCGGCTCTGGTTGCGGGATTCTCCGACGACGAGAAGGTCCGATACGACCGGGGCCTCGGAAACAGGCCTGCTCGACCTACCGACCGCGTGGAAGTCCTCCCATATCCCGGCGGACGCCATCCACGCGCAGGATTCCTGGAGGGTGCCATCGATCCGCTGCGAGGAACCAAGGCGAGCGTATTTCTGCCTTGGGATCCGAGCAGTTACGTTGTCGTCGACCTTCCGGAATTGATCACCTCCGACAAGGGCCATCTCTTCTTGGCTCATACACACGTGCCGACGATCTGGAACGACCGCAATATGTGGCTTGACAATGTCGACTGGAGACTGGCGCCGGGAGGGGGCTTGGAATTGGAATGGGAACTTCCGAATGGCATCGTGTTCGGGTCATCATTGCACCCGAACGAACAATCGGTCGATCTCGGCCTTTGGTTACGGAATGGCCTCGACTTGAGGTTGACCGGACTGCGAACCCAAATCTGCATCATGCTGAAGGCTGCGTCCGGCTTCGACGCGCAAACGCGGGCGAACAAGCGGTTCCAGCCTCCCGTTGCTGTTGTGCACTCGGAAGACAAGCGGCGTTGGATCCTGACGGCCTGGGAACGCTCCGGGCGCTGCTGGGGGAACGCTCGCTGCCCCTGCGTTCATTCCGATCCAGTGTTTCCTGATTGCGAGCCCCTGGAGACTGTCCACCTCCGAGGACGCCTTTGGTTCTATGAAGGGGCCGCTGTTGACGAGGAGATCGACAAAGGAAACCGCAGGTTTGAGGCATTGGCCAGTCCCGCCCCCCGAGGCTGAGATCCGATGACGTCAAACGTTGCGGTATAGGCCGCCGCCGAGTCCGCGAATCACGGACCGCCGGTCTTCGTCTCCGGATGAGACAGGGCCAGCCCCGCCGGCGACCCAGCGGTTCAAATTCACCGTGGCCGGAGATGGTTGTTTCCAACTCTTGCCGACTGACTCTTGGACGCCCAACTCCGAACCGCCAAGCCTGCCCAGGCCGGCCCATCCCCAGAGTTCAATTCCATGGCCGATTCCCGGCGCGCAGGGGCTTGGTGACCATTGCGGGTACACTCTTCTCCCAGCCCTCGCGCAACCTGCGTGGGCCAAAACTCCCTTCGCCGTTGACCGAGGCCGTCGCGAGGTACGCAACGGCGACCTGGAAAGAGGTTGCCTCCACTTGCCCTCGCGACGCGAGAGTCAATTGTGCTGACGCTGACGATCCGACCAAACGTCAGCGTCACGAATCCGTCCTGCCAGGCCGGTTCCTCGATGCCAGCGCCGCTTGACGGCAGCGTTTCTCAAGCGCCGAGAGCCGGAATGTCCGGCCGTTCGGAGGCACAAGCGAGACAGTGGGTATCAATCAAGCGGAATCGAACTCAAGGCACGGCAACCCGCCCCAGATTCCTCAGCCCTTGAGTTTGTTCAGTGTCGACATTGCGAATATGGCGATCACACCCGCAAAGAGAACGGTGCTGCCGTGTCCGACGATGGCGCCCAGTTGTCCGCCAATCCCTGGTACGGAGTTGAGCACGTCTGAGCCCGCCGCGAGGCCGACAGCAACCGCGGTGACCCCAAACGAGGTGGTGTCCTCAACTGCCATTGCACCGTACAGCAAGCCCAGCACAACGAGTGCCAGCGACAGCATGCCTCCAGCTCCAGCGTCGACATCGGGCGCTACGCCCATTACAATCGCCAATAACGTGGCGAGACCAACAAGGATTCTGTTTGTCATTTGATCCTCCTAGAATCGGTTGTGAGTCGAAGGGTGTGTCATCAGCCTCCGTCGATAGATTTCGAAAAGCTGGCACACCGCGTGGAAGAGTACCACTTTCAAATGTGGAATCTGGGATAAATTTATGAGTTTTGGAATTTTTTCCACCAAATATGGAGTGTGCACGCATCTTTTCCCGGACAATCCGGACAAATTGTGGAACCGGTTGCGGATGCTCGAGTGAGGGGATCCCGAACTTTTCTTCAAGTCGCGGACCGATGACATCTGGGTGATGACTCTATTTATTGGATCGGGCCGCTACATTCTTGTCTAAGTCCGTTTAAATCGAATTGCTGCAGTATGTTCGCGACACTCAGCGGACGACCTGCTACAGAATCCACAGAAACGGTTTTGTCCAGCCCCACAACCTCTTCTCTCATCGCGGTAGTCTTGGGTATCGCTCGTAGATCCATGACGGGGAGCGCCGCGAATCGATGGTGTTTCGCCCAAATGCGTTCCTCTCCGCTCTCCAGAACCTCTCTCGTTCAACGGTGACATCTTGCGAAACCTGATTTCAGCTGAGGCCCGCTCGCGCTTCCTCGTCATGGTTGCGCTGGTGTTCTCAGGGGAAATGATTTTCAGCCTGCCATACCACTTACTGCGCTATTTTCGGCCGACTGTGCTGGGAGTCTTCGAATTTTCCAACGCTGATCTTGGCGACGTTTTCGCGCCTTATGGCGTCACCGCGATGCTCGCGTATTTCCCAGGCGGCGTCTTGGCTGATCGCTTTTCTACACGCAAGCTGATGTGCGTCTCGCTGCTGATGACCGCCGCGGGTGGGTTTTACATGATGACCCTCCCCGGCATGCTCGGCATGTCGTTCTTGTTTGCCTTCTGGGGCGTCACTACCATTCTCACGTTCTGGTGCGCCCTGATTCGTGCAACGCGGTCTTGGGGAGGCCGGTTTGCCCAGGGTCGCGGATTCGGACTGCTTGACGGCGGTCGCGGTCTTGCCGGGGCGTCGTTCGCAAGCGTGGGTGTCTTGGTGTTCAGCGCCGAAATTGGCCCCGACCCCTCGCTCGCCACCGCCGCGGAGCGAGCGACCGCCCTGCAGATGGTCATCCTCTACTACACCCTCGTGACACTGGCCGCCGGGATTGCTGTCTGGTGGTGGATTTCCGATGACGTGCCGCACGAACGCGTTCGCTCTTCCAGCGCATGGTCGGACGTCAGGGCCGTGCTTGGAACTCGCTCGGTTTGGCTGCAGGCGGTCATCGTTGTATGTGCTTATTCCGGGTACAAGGCACTCGACAACTATTCGCTCTACGCCTACGACGTGCTCGGAATGAACGAGACCGAAGCTGCCGCCTTCACCGCGACATTCGTCTATACCCGTCCCATTGCTGCGATTCTCGCCGGGTTGGCGGGAGACCGATTCGGAGTTGCCCGAATGACAATAGTGGTGTTTGGGCTCCTCGCCGCGTGCTGGGCTCTGCTGTCGACTCCGGCGGCAAGTCCCGACCTGTTGATGATGCTATACGTGAACCTGCTGATCACGATTCTCGGTGTGTATGCGTTGCGGGGATTGTATTTTGCCCTGCTGGAGCAGGCTCGAGTTCCACTTCCGCTGACGGGCGCTGCAGTTGGATTGATTTCGGTGCTTGGCTATTTGCCGGACATCTTCTTCTCCCCGATTGCAGGTCGTCTGCTGGATGCGACGCCCGGCGTAGGAGGGCACCAGAACTGCTTCGCCATGATGGCTTGCATTGCGGCTGTCGGACTGATGGTCGCCACCGTGCTCAATCGCGAGACCGGTCGACAACCCGATCCCGCCGTCTCCGCGTAGACTCCAACCGAGCCGGATCCTAAGGCTGCGTCCCCACGCTCCGAGAATCTGGATGGGCGCGGAACCTGCGCAGCCTGTGCCTGGCGACGGCACTCAATCCGGGTGGAAGCCGGCGACTGCCCGCCAGGTCGGTTTCAGCTGGATCGGCGCTCAGCGGTGGCAGCTATTTCACGTTGGCTGCTCTTGACGCCGGGGCACTGCGCCTGACGGGAGGGATTGTGCCTCGGGTCCGCTTCGCCAGCGACCTGGGAATGCCGTACTAACATTGGACTTAGACGGGTCTGTTCCGCGCGACACGTTCCGCAAGCACTCCATGCGACTCAACGCCCCCCGTAGCCTCGTGCCCATTGTCGGGCTCCTGTCGATGATCGGCTGTGCGCACGACGAAGTCGAATTGATATCGACCGGTCCCCTTGATGACCTAGCGAGAATCCCGCAAGACGCGTTACTGTTCGCGAAGTCCGGAGCGACACCAGTTCAGGAGGCCGACGGAAGTCGGCTAGCCAACTTTGAGGAGTATTGGTACGGCCCTTGGGAGCAAACCGAGCCTGGGGTTTGCACGCCAGAGGAGTTCAGTTGGGCGGCGAGGTCGTTTTCGGAAAAAGCGGTCTTCGGGCCCAACATGCTGGAAATCTCGGCATCCCGCGTTGAAGCTGTCACCGCGAACGCACGACTCAGCACGTATCCCAGTCGCTCCTCTCGCGGGATCACGGTCAGAAACACTGCGATGCGCGCACTTCCCTCCGCCGATCCGTTCTACTATGACTTCCGGGATGCGGGCGAAGGGTATCCATTCGACTACAACCAGAATTCGGCGGTGTGGGCTGGGACGCCCTTGTATATTTCGCACACCTCAAGGGACGGGCGGTTCCTTGCTGCCGAATCACCGTACACGTGCGGGTGGATCGATGCTCGAGACATCGCGTTTGTCGATCCGGGGTTCGTGGAGGATTTCCGTTCCAAGAGTTTGACCGCTGTACTGCGAGACCGGATACCCATCAACAGCGACGAGACTGGCTTCTTGTTCCAAGGGCGGATCGGAATGCTGTTGCCGCTGGCGTCGCACGCAGGATCCGAGATGCATCTACTAGCTCCCGTCGCGGATGAGGGCCGGCGTGCGTTGTTGTTGGAGGCGCGTATTCCGGAACGCGACGCTGCTGGAGTCCCCCTACCCTTCTCTGACGATCAAATCGCCATGCTGATCAACGAGATCATCGGGCAGCCCTACGGTTGGGGCGGGCTGGGAGGCCACCGCGACTGCTCGTCAACTCTCTTGGATATTTTCCTCCCAGTCGCTCTACCGCTCCCTCGGAATTCAGGGAAACAGGCAGGTGCAGGAAAGGTTGAGCTGATTGAGCAACTGTCAGTCGCTGAGAAGCGAGAGCGCATCCTCGCCGAGGCCATTCCCTTTCGCACAACCCTGAACATGGCTGGGCATATCATGCTCTATTTGGGAGAGTTTGAGGGAGCCCCCGTGGCATTTCACACGATTTGGGGACTCAGGACAGAGTCCGCCGACGGGTCCAGTTCCGGCCGATACCTCATTGGAAGATCGGTCATTACCGGTCTGTCTCCCGGACTTGAAATCAGCACGCTGTCGCGCAGTCGGGGTGATCTCCTGAGTCGGATCACTTCGTTCACTGTTCTGGACGAGCTGTAGATGCTGGCGCGAAGGGTCTGGGGGATCGGTCGAGTCCTTGCTCATTCAGGAAGCGCAATCCCGTGCGAGTATGCTAGTCTCCAAATCGGATGATTGCTGCGTTGTCGTGGGTCGGTCGATTGGACGGCGCGACCGACAACCCCGGATGGAGCGGCAAAGGCAGGGTCGGCGTGCGACGCGCTGAAGCGAGGCCGGGAGAGGAGTTCTTGGACACGGTGGTGATGGCGCTGCGGTTTGTTGGGTGGATATTGGCGTCGGCGCTAGTTCTCCAGGCGTCGCCCTCGAACGAACGACTTGACACGGCCTTTCGCGATGAAATCCAGCCATTGCTCAAGACCTATTGTTCGCGCTGCCATGGTCCGGAGCTGCAAACGGCTGGGATCGTGTTTGCTGACTTCACCGATCACGCGTCGGTCGTACGTTCGCGGTCGCTTTGGCTACGGGCTCTTCGCGTGCTCCGTGAGAGCGAAATGCCTCCGGTGGATCCGCAACCGAGCGTGGAAGAGCGACAACGGCTGGTTGCGTGGATTGACGATGCCGTGAACAATCTCGACTGGAGTGAATTCCAACATCCCGGTTCGGTCACGATTCCCCGCCTGAACCGGGCCGAGTACAGCAACACGATTCGGGACCTCACTGGCCTCGACTTGCGCCCGGGGGACTCATTTCCCGCTGACGGTCAGGGTGAGAGCGGATTCCGCAACGACCGGGACGGGTTGTTCGTGGCTCCGGTGCTCGCAGAAAAATACCTGGATGCTGCCAACAGGGTGGTAGACGAACTGATAGCGATCAGGAAGGGTGGGGACACGCTTTCCGTTCAACTCGAGATCGAGGATTTCCTACGGACCGAGACCAATCACGAATTCACCGAATACGGGCTCGACTTGAGGAACTATCAGCAAACGGTCTACCGCTATGTCACGTTCCCGAGGTTCGGACGCTACCGTTTTCGGGTCCGTGCGTGGGGAATTTCGCCAACCAGGCGGCAGGTGCCAGGCCTCACTCTGCGGGTCGGCGGGCGCATTGTGGGTCAGTCCCATGTGACGGCTGACCCGGACGTGCCCAGCATCTATGAGTTTGAGCAGATCGTCCCGCGGGGCAGCCATCGAGTGTCGCTGCACTGGTTCAAGGCTGAGACAGCAGAGACGAACGATTACAACCGCAAGCTCGCAGCCGAGGCGGAGCGGCTTGCCGAGGCCGCCCGAGCCGAGGGCAGGAAACCTCCCCCGAAGCCTCCCGTGACGCTCTCACTCGACTGGATCGCGATCAGGGAGAGTTTGAGCGCCGACGAGGACGGCTCGCTGGTCTGGATTGCCGAGCCGAGCGACCGGCTGTCTGGACGGGAAGCCGCGCGGCGCGTCTTGGAGCGCTTTGCCGGGCGGGCGTACCGCGGCCCTGTGGGTCGTTCGGAGATCGACCGATTGCTTGCCTTCTACGACAGCGCCTCCTCGCGCGGCGAGCCTTTCGAGCAAGCGGTTGGGCTGGGACTGCGAGCGGTGCTCGTCTCGCCGAAGTTCCTGTACCGCTCCGAGCGTGGCGGATCCGCGTCGAGCGACTATCCGCTGGATGACTACGAATTGGCGTCGCGCCTGTCCTATTTCCTGTGGCTATCGATGCCGGACGAGCAATTGATGGGCCTTGCTCGGGCGGGGAGGCTGTCCGCGCCGGGGGTGCTCCGCAGCGAAGCGAGGAGGCTGATTGCGGATCCCAAGTCGCGCGCGTTCACGGAAACCTTCATCGGGCAGTGGCTCGGGTTCGCAGAGCTTGGCGGGACCATCAAGCCCGACGATGTTGCGTTTCCCGAATTCACGCCCGCACTGGGCAACGCGATGGCGGAGGAAGCGACGCGATTCTTCGATCGAATTGTGCGCGAGGACCGGAGCCTGCTGGAACTTCTTGATTCCGACCACACCTTTCTAAACGAAGAACTGGCCAAGCACTACGGCATCAAGGGTGTGGTGGGCCGCGAAATGCGCCTGGTGGAACTCAACGATCCACGTCGAGGCGGCGTCCTTGGGATGGGTGCCGTGCTAACCGCCACTTCGCTGCCGACTCGAACGAGTCCGGTCGTACGAGGGAAATGGGTGCTTGAGACGATGCTGGGTGAGGAACTGCCTCCGCCCCCGCCCGATGCGGGCGAACTGCCCGAACCGGTTGAGACGGCGAAACCAATGACGGTGCGTCAGATGTTCGAGATGCACCGCAACGAAACGCGCTGCGCCGTGTGCCACGATCGGATCGACCCGATTGGGTTTGGCCTGGAGAACTTCGATGCGATCGGCCGGTGGCGGGAAGCTGACAATGATCAGCCCGTGGACGCGACCGGCACCTTGCCAAGCGGGGAGACATTCGAGGGCCCCGGGGCATTGAAGCGGATCTTGCTTGGCCGGCGAGCCGAGTTTGCCCGGATGGTCAGCGAGCAGATGCTGAAGTTTGCACTCGGCAGGGATTTGCGATACTATGACGAACCAACGGTAGATCAGATTAGCCGTGTTGTCATCGAAAACGACTACAGCGCATCGGCCCTGATTGCCGAGATCGTGGAAAGCTACCCGTTTCGATTCAGGCGGGGCTTGGAAGCGGTGGACGAAGGGAGCGACTAGTGGCGGGCACACTGACTTCGAGACGTAACGTTCTGAGGGGGTTGGGGGTGACGCTAGCCCTGCCGTTTCTGGATGCGACCGGTCCGCTCCGCGGTGCTGCGCGAATTGAGGGATCGACGGCTCCAGTACGCCTCGCCACGTTGTTCCATCCAAACGGCGTTTACCCGCCGAACTGGGATCCGGAGGGCGTGGGTCGCGACTACAAGCTATCCCGGATTCTGGAGCCGCTCGCCGCCGTCAGGCAAGACGTCAGCGTGATCTCGAATCTTGGAACCGGCGCAAAGGGCCATGTGGGCGCCACATCGTCGTTCCTGACAGGTACGCCGTTACACAAGAAGGCGGCGGGCCGAATCAACACGCCGAGCATGGGCACCTCCCTGGACCAGTTCGTCGCCGAGAGGATCGGTCAGCGGTCGAGCATTGCCTCGCTCGAAGTCGGGACGGAACCGCCTCGTTCCGGTGGTGAGAATGGGCTGGCCATTTCGTACGCGAACACCGTTTCCTGGCGTTCAGACAACACCAAGGTCGATCCCGAGATCGAGCCACAAGCGGTGTTTGACCGCTTGTTCGGGGTGAGCAAGAAGACCCGCCAGCAACTCGCCGACGAGGCCAGCATCATCGATCACGTGCTCGAAGACGCCAAGCAGTTGCGGGATCGGGGCAGCCAGACTGACAGGCACAAGCTGGACGAGTTCCTCACCTCGGTTCGCGAGGTGGAGCAACGGATCGATCGCAATCTGAGCCCGACGGACCGGGAAGCCGAGTGGAAGCCGCTTATCGAACCCGAGTTGTACCGTCCCGAGGCCGGTATTCCCGAGACCCGCGACGAGCATCTGCGCCAGATGCTCGACCTGATTGTGCTGGCGTTCCAGACCAACTCGACCCGAGTGGCGACATTCATGATGGCGCACGGTTTTAGCCGCCAGAATTTCACTTTCCTGGACGGCGTGAGCGGCGACCATCATTCGATTTCCCACCATAAGGAAAGCCCCGAACTGACGGAGCCCTATACCCTCGTCAGCCGCTGGTACGTATCGCAGCTCGTGTACCTGGTCGAGAAGATGAAGTCGATTGAGGAAGATGCTGGCAGGACCCTACTCGACAACACCATCATTCTCTACGGCTCAGCACTGAAGAACGGTAACGGCCACACGACGCAGAACCTGCCGATCCTCGTCGCCGGACGGGGCGGCGGCAAGCTCAATCCGGGACGGCGGATCGTGCTCCCGGAAGAGACGCCGATTACGAACCTTCATCTGACTCTGGCCCGGGCTATGGGGGTCGAAACCGATCGCTTTGGCGCCAGCATGGGCCCGATCGCTAACCTCTAGGACCCTCGCCCAATTTCCGCGGGCATTCTCGCGAGCAGTCCGTCCCGGAGCGCCCTGTCGCACGCTTCGCGAACAGATACAATCGGTGCGATCTTCGGGAGGGCGATCCGCTGCCCGAATGACGGGAGAGTTCATGATGCTTCGCGGGCTCGTCGTAGCGTTCGTCGTGGCGAGCAGCATTCCGGCTCAGGGCCAGACCTACGACTTGCTCCTCAAGGGCGGGCACGTCATCGATCCGATGAACGACGTGGATGGATTGCGGGATGTCGCGATTCGAGGGGGCCGTATCGCTGCAGTCGAGACTGACATCGCGACGGGCGAAGCCGAGCGCGTGATCGATGTTTCCGGTCTGTACGTCACACCCGGCCTCGTGGACATTCACACTCATCTCTATGTCGTGTCGGGGCCAGGCACGGTTTACGGTGGCAGCACAAGTGTGGACCCCGACACGACCTGCCCTAGAGCGTGCGTGACGACCGGAGTTGATGTCGGCACGGTGGGCTGGCGAGCATTTCCGGACTTCCGCCGCCGCATCATTGACGCTTCTAAGAAAACTCGAGTGCTTGCGATGCTCAACATCGTGGGCATGGGCATGGTCAACTACGACGTCGAGCAGAATCCTGCGGACATGGAGCCTGACAGGACAGCCGAAATGGCAAAGGCGCATGCGGACGTCGTCGTGGGAATCAAGTCGGCGCACTGGCGGCAGCCCAACTTCATTGCTGTCGAGCGAGCTGTTGAGGCCGGCGAACTCGCCGACATTCCTGTCATGGTCGACTTCGGGTTCTTCCTCGTCGAGCGGCCCTACCGAACCATGGTGCTTGACAAGTTGCGGCCGGGGGACATAAGCACCCATTTCTTCAGGTGGCCCGCGCCGTTGATGGACGAGAACGAGAAGAAGCTGCAATACCTCGACCTCGCCCGCGAGCGCGGTGTCAAGTTTGACGTTGGCCATGGCGCGGGAAGCTTCCATTTCCGCCAAGCCGAGCCGCTCGTGAAGCAAGGCTTTTGGCCTGATTCGATTTCGACGGATCTGCACATTAATTCGCACAACGGGGCGATGATCGACATGGTCACCGTGATGTCGAAGTTCCTGGCAATGGGAGTGCCTCTTGCCGAGGTGATCCGGCAATCAACGACCAACCCGGCAACACAGATCAAGCGTTCCCGGCTTGGTCAGATCGCGGTCGGTTCGGAGGCCGATATCGCCGTGCTGCGCGTGAACCGTGGAACTTTCGGATATGTTGACGTCGGTGGGGGGCGCATCACGGGCGACCAGCGCATCGGATGCGAGATGACGCTGCGTGAGGGGAATATCGTCTTCGACTTCAACGGTCGGGCGGGCACGGCATGGCGCGAGGCGGAAATCGACTACCCCACGCAGTGAGAACATTGGCCATGAATCGATGGGCTAGCTTGCTGCCTTGGTGGCACACGCTCTCGACGGGCAGGGCAGTTGCTAGGTTGCGAATTCACCCTTGCCAATGACGGAATCGACGCCAGTGTTGCCGCACAGCGAACCGGCTGCCGTTGGAATCGAGACGAGAGAGCCCCAGTGGCTGGGTGTCAGGAGGGCGCAAGTCAGTAGTTGAGGGTCAATGTGAATCGAAATGTGCGGCCGTCATTGAGCGTGTTCGTGATCCGCCCAAAGCTCGGAGACGTCAGGCTCGTGTTCGGGTCGGCGAATTGCGGCGTGTTGAAGAAGTTGACCGATTCGGCACGAAACGTGAGACTGCTCTCCGATCCCACGGTCCAGCTTCGTGAAATACCGGCGTTGACATTTGCGATCTTGCCTTTGCGGAATGTGCGCAATCCGAGTGTGCCGGCAAGATCCCCCGGGCTCTGGTAGGCGAATGCCGCGTGCCGAAGATATTGGCGCGAGGTGTCCGGGTCCCCGATCGTCTTTCCGAGGAGTGAATCGTCCAGCAAATGGGGGCGGTCGCCTGTGGCGCCGTCCACATTCCCGAAACCGGGACCATCCGATCCGGTTTGCACGGTGAACGGCGTGCCAGTCTTGAGCAGCGCCACCGTCGAGAATTGCCAACCCCCGAACACGCGCCTGGCCCAGCCGGACCCTGTTGGCATTTCGTATACCGCCCGCAGAAGAAGTGCGTGGGGCTGGTCGAAGAAGCTCAGCGATTTGACGTCGGCGTGAATGTCATTCGAGGTCTGGCTGACTGCGCGCCGAGCGTCACCTCCGTTCATCGTGTTGGTGTAGTCGCTGCCGAGATCAATCGATTTGCTAAACCAATAGGCGGCGTCAATTGAGACGCCCTTCAAATCGCGCATCACGAACGCGACCCGGCCCGCGTCGAAATACGCACGTGAAGCGTTGTGCAGGCGGAGCACATCGTTGTAGCGATCGTCCGGTCGGCGCACGTTCGTGGTTCGAACGGTTACGGGAATTCCCGGGGGTCGCTCGCCTCGATTCAGGAACCAGGCTTGGAAGACCTTGTGCGTGCGGCTGCCAACGTAGCCGAGTTGGAGGTTCGTTGTGTTGGACAGCCCGAACTCCCAACTCAGGCTGTATTGATGGCTGTAGGGCTCGACGAGGTTGTCCGCGATGTCGAACAGTGTCGAGCGGGACCCCGGCGACACGTTCGCGAACGCGGCGCCGCTGATGATGTCCACCAGCTTTGGTTGCAGGACGACCAGGCGCACGACGTTTGGCGCGTTGATACGGTACTGGCTGTAAGTGACAGGATAGATCTCCCCATACGAAATTCCATAGGCGGCGCGCAGGGTGCCCAGGCGGTCGCCAATGTTATAGGCAAAGCTCAAGCGCGGCGCGAAATTATTGCAGTCGCAACTGTAGGGCAATGTCTCGAACTCGTTTACTTCTTGTGGAGTGGTGACAAGCTCGTAGCGGAGTCCGAGACTCAGAACGAGGTCGGGCCGGACCTTCCATGTGTCGGCTACATAGAACTGGTTGGACCATTGGCGGAACCCGCGGTGAAAGCTGCCGACGGTCTTGAGCAGCCTTGTCGGCTTTCCGAGGCGAAAGTTGGTGATTGCGTCGTTGTTGAAATTGTCCGAGAACTGGGTGTTGCCTCGGATCGCCTGCTGTTCGACGCCGTTGAGCTGTATGCGGCCGAAATGGAATCCCGCCTTGATGCTGTGCCTGGAGAGCGTCCGCGATAGCTGACCAGCGAAACGGAACCTGTTCATTGCCCGGTCGACAGGGATCAGCGGCGAAGGACCTTGCCCGGAAATCGCCCTTCCCACGCCGACCGTGGGGCCGAAGTTGTTCGGCTCGGGAATCAGCAGCGATCCGACGCGATCGAAACCCGCCGAAACATCCGTGACCGTCTTGGGAGACCAGCTTCGCGACCATGTCACGCGCGGGCGGTGGTTCTTGATCTCCGTGTCTGGATTCGAACCACGCACGAATTGAAAGGCATCCACGCTTTGCGATGTGAATACGTAGCCCAACCCAAGCTTTCCTCGCTTTGCGAGATCGCGATCGAGGCGGAGATTCGCCGAGTTGGTGTCGATCTGCTGGGGGGCATTGGTGTTGAGGGCGCGAGGCGCGATATCAGTACGGTTCGGAAGTGCCGCAGGGTATGCCTGCAGAAGCTGCTCCACGATTCTGCGGGTCTCCGGATCTGTTCGCTCTCCACTCGATGGATCGACCAATAGTGGCGTCCGTTCCGAGGGTAGCGGCACGAGCACGTTGCCGTTGACCTGACCTCGGATCTTCTGCTGGCTCGCGTTGACAGTGAACTGAGTATTGTCCCCAGCCGGAGCCGAAAGGCGGAATCCGTAGCGGTTCTCGTTTGCCGGCTGCACATCGCCGACCTGGAAGAATGAGCGCGCCGAGAAGGCGCTGTTCCCGTGAGTCCACGATACGTTGCCATGTATGCCACTGCCCCGGGCGGGTGGTAGGTGCAGACTCGGCGCGGCCCGGCGCCCGTACTCGGCTCCGTAGTGATCGCGGTCGGGGCGGAACTCCGAAACGATCGTCGCGGTTGCGCCGAGTCGGATGTTGAGTTCTTGCAGTGTGTTTGTGTCGACCAAGTTGAACTGGACATTCTCGTTGCGACGGGCCTCACCGGATTTCGTGTCCTCTTGTCCCAGGAGGTTCAAACTAGTGCGCTGTGCGTCGGTCCCATCTTCCCCTGCTGATGGCGTGTCTGTTGAGACCTCTTCAGCTGGGGCGGATTCCGCCGCACCCTTGTCGTCCCTCTCTTCCGGAGCTTGGGCGAGCATCACCGCCGCTGCTCCCGAGACCGAGATAAACACGGCAACCCGGGAACAGACGGCAAGCCGAGACAGCTGAAATCGACAATCCGCAAATAGCATCAAGACGAACTAGGATAGCGGATGGAGTCCTCCCGATTATGGCGCTGAGGCGGTGTCTGTTCCTATCCGGAAACCAACGCGCTGGGGGGTGCTCGGCCGGTCCTCTTCCAGTGTTCCGGGTGTGGCCAGAACAGCACGTTCATGTCTGAAAGAGTGCGGGAACTGATCCCAATCGCTGGACTGTTGCCGTTCTGGAACGACAGTTGTGCAATCAATTCTCAAGTCTGCTCGGTGTTCGAAACGGTATGCTCGATGGCCAGGAAACACACGACTACGGAGAGGCAACGATTTCCAGATTGCCGAGTCGGAACTTGATTTTTCTGTTGGCCGAAGATCAAACTGATCAGCGATCGGAATCTTACCGTGCGGCGCCGGGACGGGCGACCCAGATCCGGCCATGGCAGGGCCGGAGGTGATTGCCAAACATTACTCCGCTCTGCGGTGGTCAGGCCACCCAGCCACGCGAACCAGCGCGGTACTGTCCTGACCAGTCCTCATCTACCTGATTGGATCCAAGTGCCATGTCACTGTGGCACCGATCATGAACGGCCCGTCTTGTCCCTACCTGAAAGAACCATGCCTTCCCCTTCTTCGTTGCCCGCGAAGTTGGACAATACATAACCTTGGTCAGAAACTGCGGCTCTGGTCTTGAGGTTGCGCGGCAACTCGAGTTGGTGGGCGTCCAGACCCACTGGAACCGGGAAACCTGCTACGAGTCGCAGCAGGGCCAGAGACAATGCGCCTGGCGGTTTGAGGCCGACGGCCTGTGCTACGCGGTCAACTTGCCTACCACTTCGCCGGCGACATCCGTGAGCCGGAAATCCCTACCCTGGAATCGATACGTCAGTTTGGTGTGATCGAAACCGAGAAGGTGCAAGATCGTGGCGTGCAAGTCATGGACATGGATGCGGTCTTCGACCACATTGAACCCCAATTGGTCGCTCTTTCCGATTGTGATGCCCGGCCTTATGCCGCCGCCGGCCATCCACATCGTGAAGGCATTCGGATGATGGTCGCGACCGTCGTCCGTGCCGCCTTGAACCATCGGGGTCCGTCCGAACTCCCCACCCCACAAGACGAGAGTGTCCTCAAGCAGCCCGCGCTGCCTAAGATCCTTGACCAGCGCCGCGCTTGGTTGGTCGGTGTCGCGACAGTTTTTCGTCAGCCCCGAGACAAGCGAACCGTGCTGGTCCCACGATTCGTGGAATAGCTCGACAAAGCGGACCCCGCGTTCCACAAGGCGTCTGGCCAGGACGCAGTTGTTTGCGAACGAGGGCTTGCCTGGCTCGGCACCGTACATGTCTAGCACATGCTGTGGCTCCTGCGAGATGTCCATGAGTTCGGGCGCGCTCGTTTGCATCCGATAGGCCATTTCGAATGAGTTGATGCGAGTCGCGATCTCGGGGTCACCGAGCTGCCTCAATCGCATCCCGTTGAGAGCCCGAATCGAATCCAAGGAGTCGCGCTGGAGCTTGCTGTCGACACCGCGAGGATTCGAAAGATACAGCACCGGGTCGCCACTGTTTCGGAATTGCACTCCTTGGTACATCGACGGAAGGAACCCGCTTCCCCAATTGGAATTTCCTCCGCTCGGGCCTTTCTGGCCGGAACTGAACACAACGAAGCCCGGGAGATCCCGTGACTCACTGCCCAAGCCGTACAGCGTCCAAGAGCCGATGGAGGGGCGTCCGAACTGCTGTGTGCCCGTGCTCATCATTACTTGGGCCGGTGCGTGGTTGAATGCATCCGTTACGAGTGACTTGACAATTGCGATGTCATCAGCGATCGAGGCTGTATGCGGAATCAATTCAGAGAGTTCGGCACCGCTCTGACCATACTTTGCAAACTTGAACTTCGGGCCTAACAGAGTAGAGTTGGGATCGATGAACGCGGCCCGGTATCCGTCCAGAAGCTCGTCGGGTGGAAGCGTGCCCGCGTGCTTTGCAAGATCCGGTTTGTAGTCGAACAGTTCCAAGTGGCTCGGACCGCCTCCCATGAACAGGAAAATCACGTTTTTCGCTGTGGGTTCGTGGTGTGGTTGCCTGGGAGCCAGGGGGTCCGCCGCGCACAACATGTCGCGCAAAGCCACGGCGCCCAGTCCGACGCCACATTGCTGTAGAAACCAGCGGCGCGCCAGCAGGCTTCCCGCTCTACCCGATCCTTCCATCGGTTACTCCCTTGTAATTGTCTCGTCCAGGTTCAATAGCACCCTGGAAATCGCCGTCCACGATGCAACCTCGGTGACCGGCGAGTCGGAGTCGATAGCCCTTGGGGGGCTGTCGCCGAAGGCCAGTGCTACAGCGTCGAGATCCCCCGACTCCAGGCGAACGCGCTGGTCCGCCAGCATGGCCATGAGTTCGTCGATTTCCTCTTGTTGCGGCGCACGCGAGAGCACCCGTTTGAACGCATAGTCTAGGCGTTCGGGGTCATTCTCTCCACCTTCGCGAACAGTGCGCCGGCCCAATTCGCGCGCAGCCTCGAGGAATACCGTTTCATTCAATGTAACGAGTGCCTGCAACGGTGTATTGGAGCGGTCGCGTTTCACGCACGAAAAATTGCCCGTCGGAGTGTCGAAGGCGGTAAGCACCGGGAAGGGAACTGAGCGATATCGAAAGGCGTATAAGGAGCGGCGGTAGCGGTGCGCTCCATCCTCGACATACCAGCGCTTCGGTCCATAGCTGATGGGCGGAACAAACAATGACTCGGGTGCAGGCGGATAGACAGGCGGGCCCCCGACCTGAGGCGTCATCAGCCCGCTAGATGCGAGAGCGATGTCCCTGACCAACTCGCCGTCCACTCGGAAGCGAGATCCGCGAGCCAGCAGTCGATTCTTGGGGTCCCGCTCGAGAAGCTCGGGCGTCGCGCGGGACGACTGGCGGTAGGTCTCGGAGGATACGATCAGCCGGTGCAAATGCTTCAGGCTCCAGCCGCTGTCCATTAGCTCCACGGCAAGCCAGTCAAGCAGATCTGGGTGCGAAGGATCAGCAGCCTGTCGGCCGAAGTCTTCGGAGGTCTCAACGATGCCCGTTCCGAAGTGACCTTGCCAAAGCCTGTTCGCGATGGCGCGGGCAGTCGTCGGCGAGTCTCGGTCCACTAGCCATTGGGCGAATGCCAGACGGGCGGGAATCACTTGTTGAGCGGGCATTTCGTGCAGGAAGCCGGGAACTCCCGCCTCGACTTCCTCGGTGGGGCGCAAGAAGTCGCCGCGCTGGAGCATGCTTGTCATCCGCGGTGCCGAGCGCTCTTGCATTACCAGTTGGGTAGACCCCTCTGGGTGCCGGTCGCGCAACTCTTCGATTCTGCGATTCGCGTCGGACCACTCCGACACCGTAGTCCTCCAGTAGCTGAAGACCGCCGCTTCTTGTTCCCGTGTTCGCTCGTCCCGCGGGATCGATGCCAGGATCTCTCGTACCTTGGCGGGAACCGGGTCGGCTGTTGCGTTGCCCTCGTGTGTATAGGAGAAGCGGTACCGACCAAGATTTAGGGATTGGTTGTCGTCGGAATTCCAGCCGCCGTGCTTCATGACCAGATTGAACTTCAGGAGCATGGGCTCCTTGACAACCAGGGGCTCGCCAAGCTGGAATACAGCCTTCCGAGGCACGTTACGCCGTCCCGTCCCGGCGTCTATGTGCCAGGCGCTCATCTCGAATCCGTCGATCGCGAATCCAACATCTCCAAGGATCCTGCGTTTCTGGTCCTTGTCCGGGAAGAGGAATGGGTCCAGCCAAGTCAGCGGTGGATTGACATCCGCCGTCGCGTGCCTGATTGCCAACTTCTTCCATTTCTTCGGATCGTTTTCGGGTGCAACCTGAACTTCGAATTCGGTGAGCGCGGCCGTGCCTCTGAATGATCTGCCCGGGCCCCCCAGCGGGAGATTTGGATCAGTCAGCAATTCAAGACGGAATGCCTTGACCTTTCCGGACTCGATCCGCGCCTCGGGCGTGACTACGCTGCGGGTCGGGGCGTAGCCGTCGGCAAGTATCGATTTGTCGGGGAGGACTTGGTACTTCTCACCGCTACCAAGCTTGATGTGGGTGTCGAGGACAGTCCACTTGGGCTGGGTGTTGGACTCCGATGCCTCCCACTCGGCCATCCGGTCCCGCCAGTCCGGACTGGTCTCTCGCAATCGATTCTCGATTTCCTCGATGCCGGAGAAGATCTCGGCCCGGATTTGGTTCTCAACTGGCGTGTAGACGGCCTGGACGGACTCGTGGGAGTTGTTGATAAACGCGAAAATTCGGTAATAGTCGCGCTGCGAAATGGGATCGTACTTATGGTCGTGGCATTGGGCGCACTGAACTGTAAGGCCAAGCACCGCCTTTCCGATGGCGTCCATGCGGTCGAACATTGCCTCCATCCGGAATTGCTCGGGATTGGCACCGCCCTCGGCGTTGATCATCGAATTCCGCAGGAAGCCGGTTGCCACGAGATTGTCCTGTGACGCTGCCGGGAGCAGATCGCCGGCTATCTGCTCCACGATGAACCGGTCATAAGGGACGTCCGAATTCAGCGCATTGACCACCCAGTCTCGGTAGAACCAGACCTGGCGAGGCTTGTCCTTCTCGAATCCATCCGAATCGGCGTACCTGGCGGCGTCGAGCCAGATCCGTCCCCAGCGCTCGCCGTAGTGCGGGGAAGCGAGCAGCCGTGCAACCTCGCGCTCAAAGGCTCCCGGAGCGGTGTCCGCGAGGAATCTCTTCGTTTCCTCGATCGTGGGTGGCAGTCCGGTAAGGTCCAGGCTGAGGCGGCGCAGCTGAGTCTCCCTAGTAGCCCGGGGAGCCGGGTCTAGGCCCTCGGCGCCCAACTTTGCCAGCACGAAACTGTCGATGGGGTTTTGTCCCCAGGCAGCAGGCGCTCGGGGCAGGACCGGACGGACGGGAGGCACGAATGCCCAGTGCCGCTTCAATCCAGCCTCCGTGCCGGAGCCATCGGGCCAAACCGCTCCTTCAGCAATCCATTGGCGGATGTTCGCAATTTCCGGGTCCGACAATTGGCCGCCCATCGGCATGCGGTTGCCGTCACCCAAGCCAGCTACACGGAGGTAGAGGCTGCTTGCATCCGGTGCACGGGGAACGACACGTTTACCGCTAGGACCGGCTGCCATCACGACATCGCGGGAGTCGAGGCGCAACTGGCCAAGCTGCTGTTGCTCACCGTGGCAGACGTAGCACTTGGCTGCGAAGATTGGTTCGACGTCAGCGGCGAAATCCACGCCCTGGGCCGACACAGAGAATACGGAGAGCGAAACCAGAACCGAAACTACGCGCACTTTCGAGGCCCGACACACATTATATGTGGGCGCATCTGTTCGGCAGGGTCACCTCCGCTGGGTCGAGTTGCTGTCTGGCCGGCTCGAGAGGCCACGATTGAGTCGGTTACAGCCCGGGTGCTCATGGAGTGGGTCGACCCTTGCCGTCGGTCAAGACGGGTGAAGGTGACCCTAGGTCTTCGTACGGTCCCCGGGCGAGCCGACTGAAGAGCCCTTTGTGCCGGCCACACTAGGACCACCGAAATGGGCCAAGCGACCAGACGGATGGACGGTAATCAACAGTGCGTTTGTCTCTTCTGTGCAGCCGGGCTCCTGCCTCGCACGACAGAACCTGCTGAGGGTCATCGTGTGGCAATACACAACGATTGGTATGGATGGGATCGACCCATTCTGGCGAGATGCCGATCTGAGCGACACATCGACACGGGCCGTGGAACCTCGGCACAAGAATTGGGACGGTGTTTGCGGCAGGGTAACAAGCCGCAAACAGGGAGACAACTGGAAAGCCAATGGCGCTATGAACTGTAGAATAGGCTTGCATGGCCATGCCTCGCAGTGCTCGGCTTCCGGCGAGCGCGACTCGACGTGAGTTTCTGACGGCGTCCGTAGCTGGAATCGGTTCGTCCCTGGGTTGCAGGCAACCTCCTGCGGGCGAGCCAGGTTCCGGTGCGCGCGCACCGAACATTGTGTTCATCATGGCGGACGATCTGGGCTATGGCGAACTCGGATGCTACGGCCAGGAGAAAATCCTGACGCCAAACATTGACCGAATGGCAACAGAGAGCATGCGCTTCTCGGACGCGTATTCGGGTTGCTCTGTTTGCGCCCCGGCCCGTAGCGTGCTCATGACGGGGATGCACATGGGCCACACCTCTGTCCGCTCCAATCCGGGCGGGGTGCCGCTCTCGGCAGAGGACACAACCGTAGCGGAGTCGCTGAAGGAACTGGGCTACGCGACGGGCTGCTTTGGCAAATGGGGCCTTGGCGACATCGGGACGGACGGTGTCCCTTGGAAGCAAGGGTTTGATGAGTTCGTCGGCTACCTCCACCAGGCTCATGCACACTACTTCTATCCTCATTACATCTACGACAACGAGAGGCACTTGACCCTGGAAGGAAATCAAGGCCATGGACGGGGTACGTACTCGCACGACGTGATCGCGGACAGGACGCTTGAGTTCATAGAAAAGAACAAGGATCGGCCGTTCTTCTGCTACGTGCCGTTCACCATCCCACATGCTGAGTATGTCGCTCCCGATGACGAGATCTACGCCCAGTACAGCGGCAAGTTCGAAGAGGTCGAGCTGCCCCGGAATCCGAACAGGCCGACACGCCTGATTCGGCCTGACCAGCCGCACGCCACGCTTGCAGCGATGATCACGAGGCTAGACCGGGACGTCGGTCGTATCCTGAAACAGCTCGCCGACCTTGGCTTGGCCGAGGACACGATCGTGTTCTTCACGTCCGACAACGGGGCTGCCGCGGCCAGCTGGACAGACTATTTCCAAAGCAGCGGTCCGCTACGAGGAGCGAAGCGGACGTTCTACGAAGGAGGCATTCGTGTTCCTATGCTGGTGCGCTGGCCTGGGAGAATCCAAGCGGGGTCGGAAAGCGGCCACGTTTGGGGGTTTCACGACTTCCTGCCGACTGCGCTGGAACTGGCTGGTGCGGCCTCTCCGGAAGCTACGGACGGAATCTCGGTCGTGCCGACCATGCTGGACCAGGGAGTTCAGCAAAAGCACGACTATTTGTACTGGGAACTGCCTCGGTACATCGGTGCAACCGGGGAGTTCGTTGACGAGATTCCGCAGCAGGCTTTGCGATTAGGCAAATGGAAGGCCGTGCGCCCGAAACCGGACGGTGAACTCGAGCTATACAACTTGGAGGAAGATCTCGGAGAGACACGCAACATAGCCGGGCAGAATCCTAATGTGATTGCGCGAATTGAAGCGTTGCTCCTGGAAGCCCGCGAGCCGCCTAGGGCTCAATCCGAACTCGAGCACATCTGGTGGGACAGGAAGGGCTGAAGCGGTCGCTAGCCGTTTCCGCCATTGGGATGCGTTTCGGGCAGGGCGCGCGTCCCGGATCGCGGACAGCTTGCGTGGCGCCGACATCCCAGAATCACGTCGGGACCCCACTCCGGACCGTCGGGTTGTCACGGGAACGTGGACGAATCCTGGGACTTGCCGCAATGGATCGTTTCAGACATCTCAGCAGCGTCCGGGGACACCTGCTGGCCTGGCGGATGTGCGCGGTCCGGCAGTCCTGACCACTGCGGCCCAGCTATCTGCCGTCAGTGGCCATTGGTTCGCCGGGACGGCCCTCATTAGCTACATTTGAGATCCCTACCTGGACGCCCGTTCTCTCCAGCGGTAGCGTAGCCGTCACGCTTCCACCAGTCTAGGCCACCTATCGGTTCTCGCACCTGAAAGCCGAGGGGCAAGAGCTTGAGGGCAGTCTCTGTCAAGGCATTGCATCTTATGCCATCGCAGTAGCAGACATAGGTCCTCGATCGTAACCGTTATGGGATGGTTCGCCCGTGGTCTGCGGGTCGCGTCGGGACGGCCAGGAGGCTGGGGCGAGCGTGGCCAGGCACAGTTGCGGAACGCATCAGTGACGGGGACTCGTGGCACAGGGCCGAGACGATCGATGCTGGCAGAGCGGCGGCCGCTACTGGTGCCGGCCCGGCCGCACCTGGCGGCATCGGGATGCGGGCTGCCGCCGGTGGCGTTGCCACCCGGAGCTTGGCGAGCCCACGCCAACTCATTCCGCAGGCGGCTCGCCGGGAACTTGCTGAGCGGCCACCGTGCGGGGCTCGTCCTCAGCGGACGTCGACTTCGATCCCCCGCGAGGCTCCCCGGCGGCTAGCGCCTCCAGAACTCCCTCGCTGCGCGCAGTGCGTTGGGCGATGCCTGCCAACTCCTTCGTCAGTCCGTTGGCCCGGGCCGTCAATGTTTCGAATGCCCTGTCGCTCCGCTCCAGGGCTAGCTGGATCGCCTGCTCCCTTTTCTCGGCCTCCCTGTCAAAGGCCTGCTGCCGCTTCTCGGCCTCCCTGTCAAAGGCCTGCTCCCGCTTCTCGGCCTCCCTGTCGATCCGCTCCAGGGTTGCCTGGATCGCCTGCTCGCGCTTCTCGGCCTCCCTGTCGATCCGCTCCAGGGTTGCCTGGATCGCCTGCTCCCTTCTCTGGGCCTCCTTGTCGAAGGCCTGCTCCCGCTTCTCGGCCTCCCTGTCGATCCGCTCCAAGAGCATCTGAAAGTCCCGCTGGTGCCCGACAAGCCACCTGTACGCAAGCGTTGCCAGCAACGCGAAGAAAGCAATCAGGACGCCGAGGGCCCGCACCTCGGCTGTTGCCCACTCCACCATTGCGACTACGTTACAGCATCGGCGCATGGGCCGCCACCGCGACGGCCCGCCCCCTCCTGCCTGCGACACGGGGACTACGGCGGCGCTTGCAAGCACCGGCTGCCAAGCCGAGTCAGCAACACCATCCAGAATCGCCGTTCCGGCCGCGCGCGGTTCGCTCGCCTCTCAAGGCATCGCTCGGTTCGGTACCGTCCGGCAGGGACAGGTGCCCTTGCCAACTCCCACGGACCGCCCGAACGATGTCCCTCGATCTGTCGAGGGATTTCGTCGAATCGAGGCAGATCTCCCTGTGGGGCAGGCTGGTTGCCCCCGGGATGTGCGCCCGGGCATAGGCCTGTGCAGAGCGTCCGTCAATGACCGTGATGGGTTCGCCCCAGCCTACGGCCTCGTAGAGATCCCAGGAATCCATTTCGTAAGCGAGCTTGCTCTGGTTGTGGTCCAGCTGATGGGCGCTCGTTTCGATCGAGGAGGTCACAATCCCAGTCCACTGGGGACCGACGCATGCGCCCACGGCCGGCTGCCGCTCGTTCTGGTCGATCGCCAGGAGCCGGCCACCGCGACCCTGCTCAGGGCTTGAGGTCTTTGAGCGGCTCTCACCCTTCGCGCGATTTGCGCAATTTGCGTTGCTCTGGCAAACAAGTTGTGGTAGTGTCTCGTTGCGCTAGCAGTCGAGGCGTGGCGCCCCGCTACGCCCTGTGACCGCAATTGTGAAAGGAGCGAAAAGTGTATTGGAACCAACCTGGATCCCACGGCGCCTGTCGCAACGCGGCAGTCCGTCACGCGGCGAGGCTAGGAAGCCTCTCGGCGATATTCTTCCTTGCGCTCTCCCCGACCGAGGCGCGCGCCGCTGTCGAGGGCGAGTCGGCATTTGTTTTCAACACCTTCGCATTCCTGGTCTGGGGTGCGCTTGTGATGTGGATGGCGGCTGGCTTCACCATGCTCGAATCGGGTTCCGTCCGCACCAAGAACGCGTCAGCGATCTGTCTCAAGAACATCGGGCTGTACTCGATTGCTGGATTGACCTTCTACGCGGTTGGCTTCAATTTCATGTACGTCGGTGTCGAACCCGGCGGCTGGTTCGGCTCGTTGAATTTCCTGTACGGCCCCTCGGCGGACGAGATCGGCCTCTTGGACGGACAGGAGGAAGCTGCTGCCGCAGTCATAGGCAACGGCTATTCGACGATGTCGAACTGGTACTTCCAGATGGTCTTCGTCGCAACCACTGCTTCGATCGTCTCTGGTGCTCTTGCCGAGCGTGTCAAGCTGTGGTCATTTTTTATCTTCATCACCGTCTTGACAGCCTTCATCTACCCGCTCGTCGGCGCTTGGACATGGGGCGGCGGATGGCTTGCGGAAATGGGCTTCAAGGACTTTGCCGGATCCACGATAGTCCACTCTACTGGCGGTTGGGCGGCACTGGCAGGCGCATTGATCGTCGGTCCGAGGAAGGGAAAGTTTCGCCCCGATGGCAGCGTCAAGATTACCCCACCGTCAAACGTACCCATCGTGACTCTCGGAGTGTTCATCCTCTGGTTGGGCTGGTTCGGCTTCAACGGGGGCTCACAGCTTGCCATGGGCGGTGCGCTTGACGCCGTGGCTGTCAGCAACATCTTCACCAACACCAATCTCGCCGCATGCGCGGGGGTCATGACCGCCATTTGCCTGTCTCGGCCGATCTTGGGTCGCCTGGATCTCTATGCGGGACTCAACGGAACCCTCGCCGGCTTGGTGGCGGTTACCGCGGCTCCCGACATCGTCGGACACCACTGGGCCGTGATCATTGGTGCTACCGGTGGGCTGGTCTGTCTTGTCGCTCTAAGGCTTCTGGAAGTGCTCAAGATCGATGATGTGGTAGGGGCTGTGCCGGCCCATCTCTTCGCGGGTGTTTGGGGCACGCTCGCCGTTTGCATTGCCGGTGGCGGCAACTTCCTCGTACAACTTGTCGGGATCTTGGCCATCGGCGTCTTTGTATTCGGCACGTCGATGCTCACTTGGTTCGCCATCGACCGGACGTTGGGCTCCCGGGTTTCGACCACGGTCGAGGTGCTGGGTCAGGACGTTGGTGAGCTGGGCATCGAAGCCTATCCGGAGTTCGTCGTGATGCCGGAAGAAGACTGATCGATATGGGTAACTCGGCTGCTCCGCCGGTGGCGGACGACGGTGTGCTCACCGCTTGGAGCCGGTCCCGACATGGCTGATGCCAAGATCCCCCCATCGAGAGATCCGACAGTCGGCTGGGTCTTCGAGCGATCCTTCGCTCCCACGCTCCATATGCCCGTTGTGATGGCCCGAATTGCCGGGTGCACCAAACTTGACTTGCGCACCTTGCTCGCAGGGTTTATTCGAAGGCCGGACTTGCAGGCTGGATAGGTCCGGGGCCATGATCCTGATTTCCCTGTGACGGCAGGAATGCGCTCAGTTTGTTCCGGGTCTCAGCTGGTAGCGGGGCCGCCACGCAATCCTGGCCCATCGGTCAGTCTCATGCGCTGAGAAATGAGGCCATGCCTCAGACCGGTGAATCCCCGTCCCGTGACGTGGGAGGGGGATTCTCTGGACGCTATGCCCTAATCGGGCACCACACCGGCGGGATACCGTGTGATCCACTCCTGATCTATCCACCGCAGCACCTTGAACGACACGTCCTGCCCAGGGCGCAGCTGCTTCTGGATCTCACGGAGCTCTTCGATCGAGCCGATCTCCATGCGATTCACGGCGACGATTACGTCTTGGGCCATAACTCCGATGTCGTCGGCAAACGAATTCGCCTCCACTTGCGCGACAAGGATTCCACCGGACACGTCCAGGTTCATCTCTGCCCGGTGATCGGGAGAGATTTCCCGGACTGTGATGCCGAAATGCACGGTCTCCTCGTCGTCTTCCGGAGCGTCGATTTGGACTTCCGCGTTCTTGGGGTAGAGCTTCTGGCGATCCGCAATCTTCACATCGAGTGTCAGGGCCCTGCCGTCTCGGAACACTTCCACCGGAACGGTCTTGCCCACGCTTGTTGCAGCGACGACCTCGATCAGCTTCTCGCCCGAGTCGATCTTGATTCCGTCGACACTGAGAATGATGTCCTCAGCCTGCATGCCCGCTTCTTCCGCGGGGCCATCATCAACAACGTCGGAAACGAAGACACCGTTTTCGGCGCCGTAGGACCGGATACGTGACTTGTTGTCATCGGCGCTGAAGTGGACACCGATGGAACCACGTGAGACTCTGCCATACCGGATGATTTGATTGTAGGTTTCGACTGCGATGTTTGACGCAAGGGCGAACCCGATACCGTCGTAGCCTCCCGTGCGAGAGATGATTGCCGTATTGATGCCGATGACTTCACCGCGAACGTTAAGCAACGGCCCGCCGCTGTTCCCGGGATTGATCGCCGCATCGGTTTGCAGGAATTTCTGGAACTCCCCGGCCCCGAACGTGGGTCCCATCTCGCGAGGTTTCGCGCTGATGATGCCAACTGTGACTGTTTCCTTGTATCCAAACGGAGAGCCGATCGCAATTGCCCAGTCACCAATGTTTGCTGCGTCCGAATTGCCGATCGGCGCCGCTTGCAGGTTCTTCTTGCCGTCGACATGGACTACCGCCAAGTCGGTCTCGGCATCGACTCCGATCAGCTTGGCGTCGTAGAGTTCGTCATCGCCTACGAACTCGACGCGGATCCGTTCCGCGTCCCTCACGACATGTTCGTTCGTGATGATATATCCCTTGGGGTCCACGATCACCCCCGATCCTTGGCCTCCTCCGCGTCTGCGAGGGGCGGGAGGACGTTGATTCGGCTGGTTCGGTAATCCGAAGAAGCGGCGGAAGAATTCCTCTGGCCGGTCGAAGTACCCTTGCGGCGCGGTCTCATTAGCCGAGAGTTCGGGAATGGTAATGCTGACCACCGACGGGCGCACCTTTCTCGCCAGTTCCGAGAACTGATTCTCGACCGGGTCCGCAGCGGGAATCGCCAACGGAACTGCATCCGTGACCGGTTCCTCGGATTCCCTGGCTGCGTCGACCGTTCCCGAAATGACCGTTCCGATCAGAATGCCTGCCACGAGGGTGCTGAACACCAGCGCCAGCGGCAGAAGCCGATTGTGCTTGAAGCGATTGGTTAGTGTGCTCATACCCGTTTAGACGTGCGCGCGCGGAGAAAGGTTTTCAGGTCGCCTGTGCCCATTATCGGCCATTCGCCGTCCCGGTAGGTCATCAAGGCGGGTCAACCAGCGGTTCTGGCTGCGCCAGGCAGTGCAAGCCGCCCAATCCGAGCACTAGGTCGACGCTGTGGAGTCCGCACACCTCACGATCCGGGAAGATTTCGCTCAGGATCCGCAGCGCAACGCGGTCGTTCGGATCGTTGTACGTGGGTACCAGAACGCATCCGTTGGCGATGTAGAAATTGGCGTACGTCGCTGGAAGACGATAGCCGTCGTAGTACAGCGCCTGTGGCATCGGCAACTCCGCGACCTCGAGAGGGCGATTCGTTTCGTCGCACATTTCCCGCAGTCGCCTCAGGTTGTCGCGTAGGGGCGCGTGGTTGTCGTCACGCGGGTCCGGCTCGACGATTGCGACGACGGTCCGTTGGCGGACGAATCGCGCGACCGTATCGACGTGGCCGCTTGTGTCATCGCCCGAGATTCCACGGCCCAGCCAAAGAGTGTTCACACAGCCCAGGTGTTGCTCGAAGACGGCCTCGAACTCGCGCTGCGCAGGAGTTCGATCCAGACCGCGTCGCTTGCGGGAGAGCAAGCTCTGCTCCGTCGTCAGGATTGTGCCCGTCCCGTTGGTGTCGATGGCCCCTCCTTCCATCCGGACTGGATCTTGGCCGATTCTCGGCTCGACAACAGGAACCCCAATTGCGTCGGCGATGAACCGTCCCACTCTTGCATCCGCCGTCCAATTGGAATAGCGGTTCCACCCGTCAAACTGCCAGCACACCGCGTTCAGCCGGTCGTTGCTCCTGACGAGGGTGGGCCCGGAATCTCTCAGCCACGAGCGATCGGTTGCGCAGAAGCGGAAGTCGAGATCGTCAAGGTTCACGCCGCCGCGCCTCAGGGTCGATTGCGCCCGCTTCGCCTCCGCGTCCGTGCGAACCAAGAGTCGCACGGTTTCGTGCTCGACCAGCTTGCGAACGAACTCGACAAACGCTAAGCGGGCGGCTGTCAGCTTGCCAGGCCAGTCGGTGGCGAGATGAGGATAAGCTAGCCATGTGGCTCCGTGCGGCTCCCACTCCGCCGGAAAACGGGTGGCTGCCGGCGTGGCTGACATCACTTGGCGGCCCGACGAGTCAAGCCGCCGTACGAATCGATCCGACGGTCCCGAAGGAAAGGCCAGTCGCGGCGGGTGCGCTCCACGTCAGCCCGGTCGCAGCAAGCGATCAAGATCTCATCGCGATCGCCGGCCTCCGCCACGATCACTCCCAGAGGATTGCAGGCAAAGGAGCGGCCCCAGAACTCGATGCCCGAATAGCCCATCGGTCGCGTCGGCGATCCATCTAGGGGGCGCTCGTGGCCCGTCCGGTTGATAGCCGCCACGAACGCCCCGTTGGAAATTGCATGCGCGCGATGCGCGATGCGCCAGGCTTCCGCTTGGGCTTTGCCGTGTTGCTCTTTCTCGTCCGGATGCCAGCCGATGGCGGATGGAAATACCAGGAACTCCGCTCCGGCCAACGCAGCTAGGCGTGCCGCCTCCGGAAACCATTGGTCCCAGCAAATGAGCGGAGCGACCGAGCCGAATCGCGTCTCAAACACCCGAAACCCCAGATCACCCGGCGTGAAATAGAACTTCTCGTAGTACAGCGGGTCGTCCGGAATATGCATCTTGCGGTAGATTCCCAGCAGTTCGCCGTCCGCGTCGATGACGACCGCACTGTTGTGATAAATACCTGCTGTCCGCCGCTCGAATACCGTACCGACCACCACGACCGCGCAGTCCCGGGCGGTGCGTGACAGTGCCTCGGTCGTTGGACCCGGAATCGGTTCGGCCAGCTCGAACTGATCTACGTTTTCCTCCTGGCAGAAGTACTGCGTTCGAAACAGCTCGGGGAGGCAAATGATCTGAGCGCCCCCGCTCGCGGCAGAGCGAATGGATTCCAGCGCTCGCGCCAGGTTGCGCTCTGGCTCGGGCTCGCATGCCATCTGGACCAAACCGAGGTTGGTCAGGCCATTCGCTTTAGTGGTCAAGGCCGCAGAATCACCTTCGTCAGGTTGGGTTCGCGTGCGTAGAGCCGGTCGAACATTTCCGGCCCGCGATCGAGCGGTACCGACGCGCTGACTACGGGCAAGACTCTGATCTTGCCTCGCTGCATCAACTCAAGGCAGGCAGGGTAATCGTTGCTCGAGGCGCACGATCCCAGCACGTCGATCTCGCGTGTGACCACGCTCTGCAACCCAAGGCTCACTGTCGGCGTTATGTTGCCAATCAGTACCACCTTGCCGCCCTTCCGCACGCTGTCGACAGACATCGACACGGTCGCGTCGGCCCCGACTGCTTCCATCACGAGATCCGCTCCCAAGCCGCCCGTTCGCTCGCGGACGATCGCCGGCAGATCGATTCCGTCACCGGTCTGAATTACGTCGTCCGCACCGAGCTCACCGGCCAGGGTCAGGCGGTCGACGGCGAGGTCCGCGGCGAGGATGCGCCCGCAACCAGCCGTGCGAAGCGCTTGGATGGTCAGCAGGCCGATCATGCCTGTTCCCACAACGAGCGCGGTGTCGCCGAGCGATGGATCGGCCCGGTCAACGGCATGCACGGCCACAGACACTGGCTCGACCATCGCGGCCTCGTCAAACGTGACTCCCTCGGGCACGCGGTACACGATGTGCTCCGGGACCGCGACATATTCGGCGAACGCCCCATGACGCCGGTAATCCTCGCAGGACACCCCGAGCACGCGCCGGTCCTCGCAGAGGTTGGGTCGTCCAGCGCGACAAAACACGCAGTTTCGGCAGGAGATCATGGAATCGAACGTGACTCTTTCGCCGGCCTCGAAGCGGTTCACGGTGCTGCCCGTCGCGGCGATTTCGCCGGCAGCCTCGTGTCCCATGATCAGCGGCGGAATCCGGCGTCCGGAACTGCCGTCGAAGCCGTGCACGTCGCTTCCGCAGATCCCGCACGAGCGAACACGAATCAAGACCTCGTCGGATTGGATCTGTGGCTCAGGAATGCTTTCGACCGCTAGTCGCTTGTAGTCGTTGAGAACCAGTGCCTTCATCATATTGCGGGCGTCGCGAAGCGAGCCGTTCCCGCCCGGATCGCTACCGCCAATCATATGGCAGTCGATCAGGGAAGTCTCACGACAGCGCCCAGCGGATCATCCGCAGGCTGTCGCCGAGCCGCGCGTTCACCCCTAGCGCGGCGGACGGCTCATAGCCGCAGTGAACCATACAGTGTTCGCAACGCTCGTCATTTCCGCGACCATAGCGCTCCCAGGGAGTCTCGTTCATTAGTTCCTCGAAGCTGTTCCAGTGCGCGTCGGTGATCAGGTAACAGGGCCCCTTCCACCCTTCCGTGTTATACGTCGGATTGCCCCACGCCGTACACGGCAGGTCACGGTTGCCCTTGAGGAACTCGACGTAGGTTGGTGTCGTGTTCATGCGGAACTTCCGAAACAGGTCGTCCACGTGTCGGAACTTCTCATGGATCTCCTCGCGCGTCAGGAATATCTCGCGAGTTCCTACCGCCGAATACCCGTACGCCGGAGAGAGCATGTGGCCGTCGACGTCAAACTGCCTGAGGTAGCTGAAGAGCTCGCGGATCTCGTCCATGTCCGTCTCCCGGTACACCGTGGTGTTGGTGCAGACCATGTGGCCGGCGGCCTTGGCCGCCCGGAGACCGGCCACCGCCTCCTCGAACACGCCGGTTCGCTCGACTGCCAGGTCGTGGGAGTCTCGCAGCCCGTCCAAATGAATGTTGAAGAAGAACCGCTTGTCTGGCTGGAATTCGTGGAGCCGTGAGGGCAGGAACATGCCGTTGGTGCAAAGGTAGATGTGGCGCTTTCGTTGTAGCGCCCCCTGCACCAACTTGGCTACCGGCTTGTACATGAGCGGCTCGCCGCCGCAAATGGAGACGACCGGCGCTCGGCATTCGTCTATCGCTCCGAGGCAGTCTCCCAGCGACACGCGGCTGGTGATGGTGTCCTCGTATTCGCGAATCCGCCCGCAGCCGGTGCAAGTCAAGTTGCACGCGTGCAGCGGTTCGAGCATCAGCACCAGCGGAAACCGCTTGCGCAGCATTGGGTGCGGAACTCCACCTCCGACCGGGTTCGTCGTGGGCTGCAGGATCGGGAAGGGGTCCTTGTTTGATTGCGGGTCGCGCTGCCATTCCGGTGGGGGGAACAGAGTGTTCTTGGCTACGTAGGCTCCCATGCGCAGGGTGCTGGACAGTGGCAGCTTCATCCCGGGCTCTGCTCTTCCCGGCGACTGTATTCGCCGAGGGCCATCAGGGGAAAGTACTGCGGGTACATGTGATACCGCAGGTAAAAGACCCGCGGGAAGCCGGTACCTGTGAATTCGCCCTCCTGCCACGTTCCTGCTGGAGTCTGTGTCGCCAGGAGGTAGCGCACGCCATCGCAAACCGAACCGCTGTCGAAATCATCAGTCGCGAAGAGTGTCATCAGGGCCCAAGCCGTTTGCGAAGGCGTTGACTTCCCTGTCGCCCGGAGCGTGGGATCGTCGTAGCTGGCGGCCGACTCTCCCCACCCCCCGTCGGGATTCTGGACCGACCGCACCCATTCGCCCGCCCGGATCATGGCCGCGGTCCGCGGATGCACTCCGGCGGCTCGCAGGCCCCGTGCCGCAAAGCATGTCCCGTACAGGTGATTGACGCCCCATCGCCCGTGCCAAGACCCGTCATCCTCCTGCGTCTGCAGGAGGAAATCCACCCCCTTCCGGATCGACTCACCGTACCGTTCCCGTCCACGGCGGCCCAGGGCCTCAAGCACCCGCCCGGTGATGTCGGCGCAAGCCAGATCCAGCATCGCGTTGTGGTCAGCGAACGGCGAATGAGCGAGGCTCTCGGAACACTTGCCATTGTCGAATGCCGCCCATCCGCCGTTGGCCGCCTGCATCGACGCCAGCCATTCGAGGCCGCGCCCTTCGGCCTGGCGCTGTCGGTCCGGATCGGCACTCTTGGCCCATTCCAGTGCCACCAGGACTTCGGCCGTGTCGTCGGTGTCGGGAAAGTGCTCGTTGCGGTGCTCGAAGCACCATCCGCCTGGTTCCGCGGCCGGGTTGCGGACGGCCCAGTCCCCGTAGCGAAGCGTTTGTCTCGAAACCAGCCAGTCGGCCGCGCGCCCCAGTGCCCAGCGCGACGGGCCCGTGGAATGCGGCCGGGCGGAGCCGATCGCGTACGCGGTCGACGCTGTATCCCAGACGGGGGACAGGCAGGGCTGCAGCCGGAATCCGCTCTCATCATGGAGAACCAGCTCCTCAAGGTGTTCGATCTGGCGCTTCAGCAGCGGATGGTCCGGGTCGTAACCCAGCTGGGTCAGGGCCATGATCGAATTCACCATCGCGGGAAAGATCGCGGCTAGGCCGTGCGATCCTTCAAGATGCTCGATCATCCACCCGGAAGCCGCCCGGACCCCGCGCTGCCTGTTGCTTCCGAGCGGGGTCGACTCGACAAACTTGATTCCTTTGTCGAGGAGTCGGAAGAAGCCTTCCCAGCTGAAGAGGTCCGGTCGGGCCGGCGAGCGGCCGGAGATGATTCCCTTGAGATTGACGCCCCTTGGAACCCGCCGGCGGGCTTTGGTGGCGTCTAGGATCGAGAGCGGCGCGAGCATCGCCCGACTCCACGCAGACATTCCGTAAATGCTGAACCTGTGCCCGGGAGAAAGCAGGAAGATCTCCGGTGGGATCGACGGCGCTTGTTCGCGGGGGATCAGGCCGAAGTAGCTCAAGTAGATCTTGGTGTAGCTATTGGCGGCCTCTAAGCCGCCCAATTCGAGGATGCGCTTCGCCGCAGCTCGCATACATGCGTCCTCGGTAGCGATCCCGCTCAGCAAAAGGGCGTTGTAGGCTTTGACGGACACGCTTGCGTTGGCGGGTCCTCCGGGAAAGACACTCCAGCCTCCATCGGCCAGCTGCTTGTCAAGAATCCGGGTGCAAGCGGCATCGATTTGTGGGCGAGTCGGCGGGTTCCAGTTTCCGGCGGCGTCAGGCTGGTGCAGCCAAAGATGCAGCAGTATGTAGTCCGCTGCAAGGGTCACGTCGCCCTCGATCTCACCGATCCAGTAGCCTTGCGGGCGTTGGCGGTTTAGCAAGAAATCGCAGGCCGTGCGAACCGCTCCGCGCACTTCAAGCCGGAGGCTGCGTGCTGTTGGCCGCTCGACTGCTGCGGCAAGGCCTGCGTCTTGAACGCGATTCATGAAGTCGAGCGGAAATGGGCAGTCTGCGGAACTGGATGCAGTTCAGGGGGCAGGGGGAATTGGATGTTTTCTTCCACCACTTCGACTTCGCGAACGGTTGCGAATCCGAACTCGTTCAGTGCGGTGACGACACGCTGAACGATTGACTCCGGCGCGGATGCTCCGGCGCTGACGGCGATGCGGTCAACACCCTCAAACCAGTTCGACCGGATTTCAGTTTCGTCGTCGATCAGATGGCCAGGCAAACCCTGGCGCGCGGCCACTTCGACCATGCGCCGGGAGTTCGAGCTGTTCACCGACCCCACAACCAGAAGCAGATCCGCGAATTCAGCGCTTTGCCTGACCGCGTCCTGGCGATTCTCCGTAGCAAAGCAGATATCCTGTGCAGGGGGCGCTTGGATGGTTGGGAACCTCCGCCTCAAGACACCGATGATTGAAGCGGTCTCGTCGACACTGAGTGTGGTCTGCGTCAGATACGCGACCTTGGGGCCGCGGATCTCGACCTCTTCGGCTTCTGCGGGAGACGAGACGATAATCGTGCGTTCCGGGGCTTCTCCCATCGTGCCAATCGTCTCGTCGTGCTCCTTGTGGCCGATCAGGACGATCGTGTCGTGCGTCTTGGCGAATTTGACCGCTTCCAGATGGACCTTCGTAACCAGCGGGCACGTGGCATCGATCACGCGCAGGTTGCGGTCTCTTGCCGCCCGGCGAACCGCGGGCGAAACCCCGTGCGCGCTATAGACCAGTCGAGCACCGGGTGGCACGTCGTCGACCTCGTTTACGAAGATCGCTCCCCTTGAAGCTAAATCCTTGACAACGTGCTGGTTGTGAACGATTTCCTTGCGAACGTACAGCGGGGGACCATACGCACTCAGAGCCAGTTCCACGATGTCGATCGCGCGGACCACTCCGGCGCAGAATCCCCGTGGTTTCAGTAGCAGGACGGACTTGTCAGATGTGGATGCCAAGGGTAGTCCTGCGAGAATTGCCAGTATAGCCAATCGGCTCGTTCGGAACTGCTAGTTGGCTAGAATGTTCAGTCAGACTGGCGAGGCGGTCGCATTAGCGAACACTCACTCCAGTCTACCCTAGTTGGGATGGCGCGGTGGACACTTCGAGAGTGTTGGGCCTCTGCGGATGCTGTCGAGACCGACAGCATCATGTCCCCATCCTGACACGGCTTCGACTTCCTCATTCAGGAGCCAAGAGATGCCGTGCTACCTCGGCGCGGCGACGGGGTCTTACGCACGGGATACCGGTCGAGAGGCGGTTGAGCCATGATCGTTCCTAGCTACTCAATCCCCCTCTTGATTATTTGTTGTTTCCCCTGACGTCACGCGGAGCAATGCTTGCGCATGTATCCGGTCAGGTTTCGAACGGTTGTTCGTGTCGGGAACCTGTCGCTGATCGGTGATCGGCTCCTGCCGCCAGCTCGGCCTCGACCGCATCCTGCACCGCAGCCGCCAGCGCGATCTCGCCCTTGCCGCTTGAAGGGGCCCGGATTATACCGGCAGGGTAGGGGTTTTGCTCGGATTCTGGCGCCGAACTGGTTGGGAATCGGATTATTGCGGGAATTCGGAACTGGCGTTGATCCCGTTCCTGCAGTAGGCCCCGGTCCTGGGCCGTGTGGCGTCGCGGTCCCGGAACGAGGTATGCAATAGGTGGCCCGCGCGTCGACCCCGCCGGCACCGTGGACGGTCCTGCCCTGCAAGTGCGGTTGCCCACAAGCCTGACCGCCGGGCGAGCGTCTGCCGGCGCTGGCCGCCCTGATGGCGCTTGAGCCCGAGTGATGGGTGAACGACAAGTTCCTGCGCGCGGGACTGCAGTCCGCCGACGAGCTGACCGAGGCTCTGCGCAAGAGCGGCAAAGTGTCGCCCGAAACCGACGCCGTGTTCAGCGTCCTGATGCCCTTGCTGACCCTGCTGCTGGCGGTCCCAAACCACCCGCCATTCGCTCTGAGATGCGGTTGAAGCGATTCTCGACGGACTTCTGCTTGCGGCTGACCTCTCCGAACCGCTCCAGCGCCGTTGCCTTCTGACTCGCCGCCTCCTCCGGAGCGCGCTCCCAGCGGTAGATCACTGCCACCAAGATGCACGCCTCGTCCCGATCCTCGACGCCTTCGATTGGAAGAGAATACGGGAGGTGAGTTTGGTATAGTACATGCCTAGCGAAACGTCCGCGCACGTCGATAACCCTGCGCGGCGCTTTCCGTGTCAGTCAAGCCCGAGGAGATTCTCCCCATGCCATCAACAGGCGAGCGGCTGTCGAAGCTAGTAGCTGACAGCTTCGACCTCGATCACGAGCCGAGCTTCGATACGCCGTTCAGAGATCTCGACATTAACTCCATGGACGGGGTCCGGTTCTTCAAGCTCGTAAACGACGAGTTCGACCTTGGCTTGGAGCCTCAGGACTGCCTGCGATTCAAGAATCTGAGTGACGTGGAGAGTTTCATCGACGCAGGTGCTGGCTGAACAGCCCTAGATGGCATCAGACGTCCGAAGCATTCCTCGACCAACCGTGGAACGTGCATCCGCCTCTCCGCATTCACGAGCCGATCCAGTCGCTTCTGCCGGGAACGGCATCGATGTTGGCGCGGCGACCTACCTGGCCGGCGCGCATGCTCACCTGCCGGGATGGAGCGGGTTCGGAGGGGCCGTGTGTCGGGCTCACGTTCAACAGAAGCCACCGCTCCACGTCCTTGGGTCCGGGGCCGCTCTTGCGGGTGCAATTGACGACCACCGCGCGCGCATTTTAGCGATTTGAGTTTCGCATCGGGCATCGTATCGATTCAGCACGAAGGCTCGTCGCGCATTGGACGGTCGATCGGGTTCGTAGCGATTCGCCGGTCGGTCATCTACACGCCCCGACCACACCACCCCAGGTGTAGTGACCCAGCATTCGTAGAGTGCACGTTGTACGCTGTGGCTTCGCGTAGCGCGCACCTTCGCATGAGCTGAGACGTTTCGCGGCGCCTTTCGTAGCACTAACCGAGACCGCCACACCAATGCCATCAACAGCAGATCGACTGACGACACTAATCGTTGATAACTTCGACCTCGACGAGGAGCCGGACTTCGATCCATCATTCAGCGATCTCGATATCTCCTCAGTAAATGCCGTCGTGTTCTTCAAGCCCGTGAGTGACGAATTCGACCTTGGCTTGGAGGCTATCGACTGCGAGCAGTTTGAGACTCTCAACGACCTGGTACGATTCATCGACTCGCGGGCCGGCTGAGCGGTTCCCGCCAGCATCGAACGCTCGCGGCCTGTTCCTCGACCCACGACCGTGCACGGAACCACAGCTCCGAATTCCAGAGGAGGCCAGGGTTGCTACTCCCCCGGACCGGGCAGAGTAGAAGAGGGCGGCGACTAGCTCGCCGCGACTTCCCGCCGACCACCGCGCCATGAGTTCCGAATTCGCGCTTCGCCGAACAGCTCCCGCACGCTGGCCGGCAAGATTCACTCGGTGCTCTCCTGTCCGAGTGAACGCATCGAGCCGTACCGCTGCAGTGTGCCGCCCGCCCCACTCGGGAAACCGGTCTGCCGCGCGTCTTCCTCGCTTGCCAGGGGGCGGTCTGAGCTGCTGCGCCTGGTTGCCGATACGCGTGGCCACCCAAGTCTCCGGATTCTCGGCTGGCGGCCCGCCGCTAGGCAGGAAATCGCGGTGGACGTTCCGCTACGTGGCGCGGTGCTTCTATTCAACGGAGCGGGAGAGTGAGTTGTCGCGGGAATTGCCCGGCCACTTCGGGTTTTCTGCCAACGCAGTTCGGAGCACTCCGTGCACTTCCCTTCCGGGTGCGTTGAACCGGTGTCTTCCGCGCAGCGCTCTTCGACGACAGATTGAACTCCTGCTATAACGATGGATTCCGTGTTGGAGATTCCCGAGCCTGTTTCGGTGTGCGACGTTCCCCTTGACGAGCGCACGGTTACGACATTACGGCGACATGGCAATCCATCAGGCCCTCGGCTAGTGCTGACTCACGGCAATGGGCTCGCGATCGATCTCTATTTTCCATTTTGGTCGCTGCTCGCAGACGATTTCGACTTGCTGATCTACGATCTGCGCAACCATGGCTGGAATTCGGTCGGACCCCAGCGGGAGCACAATATCCCGACGCTGATTGCCGACCACGATCGCATACTTGGGCACATCGAACGCGTGTATGGAAGCAAGCCGACCGCGGGGGTCTTTCACTCACTCTCCGCGCTCGTCACAATGATGTCCCTCACGGACCCCTATTCCGCGCTGGTTCTGTTCGATCCACCTCTGTGCAAGCCTACGGGTGGCGAGGAGGAATTCGACGCTGCGGCGGAGCGTACCGCCGCAATGGCCCGACGACGGACCGAGCGATTTCGGGCGACAGATGAATTCGCGATGCTTCTCAGCTTTCAGCCGGCGCTCTCGGACGTTTCGTCCGAAGTACGCGAGCTCATGGCAAGGGCAACCCTGCGCAAGTGCGCTGACGGGCAGGGTGTCGAACTGCGTTGCCCTCGCCACTATGAAGCCCAGATCGCCGAATACGTGCGGAGCTTCGCACCGTTGCTAGATCTAGAAATGCTTGCCTGCCCAACGAAAGTGGTCGGAGCCGATCCCACACTCCCCTACGCATACTTGCCTACCTTCAACTTGAGTCAGGCCGCGGCAATCGACTATGATTTCGTGCCTGATGCGACGCACTTCCTGCAGCTGGAGAAGCCGACCGAGTGTGCTGCAATCCTGCGAGCCTTCCTACAGGAGCAAGGCATTCACTAGGCTGGGATCCTGAAGGTTGATTGGGCGCAACCTGTTGTTATCCAATCAGATACACTTGGACGGAAGTCGAGTTTACAGGCTACGAGCGGTGTCCTTGTGCGTCAGGCCCCGATTTCTCTCAGCAACTCCATGGAGCGATCCTGCTAGCCGCCCAGCTGCGTGTCGAACTCGAAAGTGGACTTTCGTGCCACGGGCTGTATCGCGCCCTAGCCGGCGTTGAACCAGAATCGTCGGCGCTGGAACGGATAGCTTGGCAGCGAGATCCGCGACCGTCTCTCCCCGGCGAACAGGCCGGCGAAATTGATCGAGAGACCTGACTCATACGTCTGCGCGACCGCCTGTAAGAATCCGCTGGATTGCTCCGGCAGGCTCGATAGTACACGGGGCGGACCGCCACCTTCAGCTGAAGCGGATGGCCAGCAGCGGGCTAGTGCCGGCCCTAGTTCGGGTTCTGCGCCAATCTCGATCACCAAGTCGGCCCCCAATTCCTCAAGCGTCCTCGCTGTTCGTTCCAAGGGCAACTTCCGCCCTGCCTGCTGGCTCCAATAACGTGCGTCTTGGACCTCGCCTGATCCGATCGTGCTCCCCGTCATGCTGCTGACGAAAGTGACTTGGGCCGGGGCGAACGCGATATCTTCCAGCACCCTTTCTCGGCTGGTCGTTGGAGATCCGTCCGCGCTCGGGGACGCCGCCGTCCGTGAGGCCCGCGCCGCGGCTAAGCGCAGTCCCTCTTCGAGAGTCAACATGCCTGCCGCATGTGCTGCAGCGATCTCTCCCGGGCCCGAGCCGAACACTATGCTCGGCTGAACCCCAACGCTTGCCCAAAGCGCTGTCAGAGCGCATTCCAGTGCAAACGCGGCCGGCTGCGTCCAGGCGGGATCGTCCAAGTCTCCAGAGTTGCCGAACATTGTTTCCAGCAGGGAGGCACCACAGTCTGCCTGAAGCACCTCGTCGCACAGGTCCAGAACCGCCCGTGCGACTGGCTCGCACTCGTACAGTTCCTCGCCCATGCCAATCCGCCGGGTGCCTTCGCCAGCGTAGGCGAACACGACCCTCGTGGCTGTGGACGGCTCGGAATCGCCGTTCGACTCTACGACGGCCTGCAGGCCATCTCGCAGCGATGCAGAGTTGTCGAATAGCACCCCCGCGCGGTACGGGAAATGGCTCCGCCCCGCAGACGCCGTCCACGCCATGTCGCAGAGGACTGGCTCTGCGGCGCTGAGCGTTGCGGGAAGATCTGTCGTGCGCTCGTTCAGCCACGAAGCGTAAGATCTCGCCAACTCTCGAAGTGCGGCATCCGACTTGCCCGAGAGCGGTAGCAGCCGAGTCTGGCGCGGGCGCGACTGCTGCGCTGCTGGCGATTCCGCGATCGAGTCCGGCAGCTCGACCGAGACTGGCTGCGGGGGGCCTACAGGGACTGGCTGCCGCCCGTCCGGGGCGCGGCCGCTGCCCGGCTCGCTGTACCCTTCCACAATCAGGTGCGCGTTTGTCCCCGAGATCGCGAATGCGCTGATCCCCGCGCACGGCGGTCGATCGGCACGGATCGGCCAGTCCATCGCCTCGGACGCCACCCGAACGGGAAGCTCGCACCAGTCCAGGTGCGGATTCGGATTCTCGAAATGCAGGTGCCGCGGAATGATTCCCCGCTTCATCGCCAGCATCACCTTGATCAGGCCGGCGATCCCTGCAGCCGCCTCCAAGTGCCCGATGTTCGTCTTCGCCGTGCCGAGCACGAGCGGACGATCCGCATCGCGGCTCCTGCCGTACACAGCCGCTGCCGCTCGCACTTCGATCGGGTCGCCCAATTGGGAGCCCGTCCCGTGCGCTTCGATGTAATCCACGTCCGCCGGGGCAAGCCCCGCCCGGCAAAGGGCTCCCTCGAGCAACTGCTCCTGCGCAGTACCGTTCGGCACGGTTAGCGCCGCGCTCGCCCCGTTCTGGTTGACTGCCGACCCGCGGATCACGCCCCAGATGCGGTCGCCATCTTCCTCCGCATCCCGCAGCCGCTTGAGAACCACCATCCCACAGCCCTCACCACGCACGAAGCCATCCGCAGTCGCGTCGAACGTCCTGCAACGGCCGATCTTCGACAACATTCCGAATTCCGCCATGAACTTAGCGACGGAGGGTGAGAGGGCCGCTTGTACGCCTCCCGCCAAGGCCAGCTCAACTTCACCCTGTTGCAGGGCGGCTACCGCTTGGTGGACCGCAACCAGCGAAGACGCACAAGTCGCGTCCACGGGCACCGCCGGGCCCATGAGGCCAAGCGTGTACGCGATCCTCCCCAGCGCGACGCTCGCGGCCGTGCCAAGGTAGCTGTCGTCTTGGCCGCTGGATGCAACCAAGTCGCGATACTCGCTGCCTCCCGTCAGGCCGGCATACACGCCGGCGCGGGATCCCCCGAGCGGGCCGGGGTCGATTCCCGCATCCTCTAGCGCCCGCCAGCTTGTCTCTAGCAACATCCTTTGGCGCGGGTCCATCGTCCTCGCCTCGATCGGCCTGATGCCAAAGAACTTCGCGTCGAAGCGGTCGAGTCCTTCAACGAACCCGCCCCGCCGCATAGGGGCCGTCTCGGCGGCTGGGTCTCCCGCGACACCGGTCCAAGGCCCGGAATCCTGCCTCCCGTCTGTCACAGCGTCGGCACCTGCCTCGAGCAGACTCCAGTAGGCGTCGAGATCCGGCGCACCGGGGAACTGGCACGCCATGCCCACGATCGCGATTTGCCCCCCCTCGCTAGGAGCTGTCGGCTGCCTCGGTGGTTCCGGCTCAACCTGCGCCTGCGGGACGGGCGCACTCCCAACCTCGGCCAGCTCCGCGGCGAGATGGCCGGCGAGCGCGGCGACGCTCGGGTAGTCGAACACCACCGTATTCGAGGTTACGTACACGTCGGCCAAAGCGCGGTTCAACCGATTCCTTAGCTCCACGGCCATGAGCGAGTCCATTCCCAAGTCAAAGAAACCTATCGTGGGCGCCGGCACGTTCGGCAATCGCAGCACCGCCTGCAACTCCTGCTGCACGAACGACGACAGCAGGCCCTCGCGTTCGGCCGCGGGCGTGGCCTGCAGCTGGGAGATCAGGTCGTCTGACAAACCCGGCGAATCCTCCCGGGCTTCGTCGGTCGCGACGAGCAGTTCCTCTAGCAGGGGCGGACGGTCCTCGACAGCCTCTTGGAACACCTCCCAGTCCATTGACATCACGACGGAATTCGTAACGTCCTGGCGCACCAGCCCTTCCATCGCCCGAAGGCCCTGCTGTGGCGTGAACCAGCGACCACCGAGCGCCGCCCGCTGCCTTTCGATCCGCTCCTTTTGTTCCGCCGCTTCCCCGATTTGCGACCACGCCCCCCAGGCAATGGCTTGGCCCGGAAGCCCCAGCGCGCGACGATGGGCAGCCAGCTGATCCAGGAACGCGTTGGCCGCGGCATGGTTGGCCTGGCCCGGATTGCCCATGACGCCGACTCGGCTCGAGAAGAGGATAAAGAGATCGAGATCGCGGCCGGCCGTCGCGCGGTGCAGGTGCCACGCGCCTAGCAATTTGGGCCACAGCACCTGCTCGAACCGCTCCCAGCTCTGGTTTCCGAGCGCACCGTCCGAGAGCACTCCCACGCTGTGAATCACGCCGCCGAGCGGCGGCAGCTCCCGATCCGTCCTCGCGAGCATTTCCTTCACCGCCACGGCGTCTGACACATCCGCAAGCTCAACCCTCACGTTGACCCCGCGCGCCCGCAGCGCTGCAATCGCTGTCTCGGCCTCGGGGCTCGCCGGCCGCCGGCCGTTCAGCACAATCGTCCCCGCTCCGCGGTCGGCCAGCCACCCGGCCACGGCACATCCAATCCCGCCCAGGCCGCCGGTCACCAGATAAGTCCTCTCCGGCCGTAGGCGCCCGCCCGCGAGTGGTGGCGTTGTCACGACGATCTTTCCCAGATGGCGGGCTGAGCGCATGAATCTCAGGGCCGCGCCTGCTTCGGCCAGTGGCCACCTGCTATGGATCAACGGCTTTAGCTGTCCCACCGAAAGGCGCTGCATGATGTCACGCAGGACCCTTCCCACCCAGAACGGTTCCGTTTTCTTCAGAACATCCAGTTCCAAGATGGCGTAGCCCACGTCGGGCCGCACAGAGGCCATCTCGTCCTCGCTGAGGATGTCCCGCCTCGCCAATTCCACGAATCGCCCGCCATGCGCTAGGCAGGACAGGCTGGCATCGATAAATCCTTCTCCGGTCAAGCTGTTGAGGACTATGTCGACCCCGGCACCGCCCGTGGATTCGAGGATCGCTTGCCCGAACTCAGTCGTGCGGCTGTCGAACACGTGCGACACTCCCAGCGAGCGGAGATATCCCTGCTTTGGCGCGCTCGCGGTCGTGAACACTTCGGCACCCGCGGCCTGGGCCAGCTGAATGGCCGCCAGTCCCACTCCGCCCGCGCCGGCGTGAATCAGCACCCGCTCGCCGGCCTCCAGCCCAGAATATTCGTAGGAAAGCGCAGCTGAGACAAAGGCGCTCGGCACTGTGGCGAGGTCCGTCACGGAGACCCCCGGCGGCGCGGGCGCCACTAGTTCCTTGTGCGTGACCATTTGCGCCGCGAATGCGCCAAACCCCAGTCCGACGACGTGGTCTCCGACCGAGACATCTGACACTTCGGACCCCACATCGACGATGTGGCCACACATCTCCCGGCCAAGGTTTCCTTCTTCAATGAAGCCAAGAGAGCGGAAAACATCCCAGAAGTTGAGACCGGAAGCCTCGACGGCGACGCGGACTTCGTGCGGTTCCAAGGAACGCTCCGCCAGCGGGCTGACGCACGGCCTTTCGAACACGCCGCCCGGGTCCGGAGCCAAGACCCAAGCAGAATCGTCTGGCAAGGTCAGCCTCCGCGCGCCGTCCTTCATGCGCACCAGTCGGGCCACCTGGCGGCGTCCGAAACGGTGCGCGATGTGATCTTCGGGGTCGGGCCACAACAGCTCATTGGCAAAGTCGGGCGTCGGCACCGACCCTGAGGGGTCCAGATCGAGCATTCTCGGCTGCAAGTGCGGCACTTCGCGGGCTAGTGCCTTTCCGAAGCCCCACAAAGTCGCGCCCGGAAGCTGCCCGCCCCGCTCCCGCTCCAGCACCTGTGCTCCGCGCGTGAGGAACCAAGTGCCTTTCTCGGGCGCCGCGTCGGCGTCCAGCAGTCCCTGTGACAGCGCCAATGCACTCGCCACCACCCGTCTCGTGTCCTCTGCAATCTCTGCCGTCGTTGCATCCTCCCCGTGGCCGTCCAGCGCCCCGAGGTGCACGACGCCAGCCAACGGGATTTCCCTAGGCAGGCTCTCGAACAGTGACTGCCACGACTCGCGCCGCTCCGTTTCGACGGTCTTCCGAACTGCTGCGGAACCGTCCTGTCCCGAATCCCGGTTCAGTTCCCGAGCCGACTGCGCCAAAATGACGGTCTGGTTGTGCGCAGCCAAGTTCCCAGCGAGTTCCTCGGATGCGCCGCCGCTGCTTGCTGCCAGAACCCAGATGCCGGGACGCTCGGTCACCTCAACGGGACCTTGCGCCACGATCACGCCTTTGTCCGGGAATGCGGCCGGGTCGGACTCATCCAATCCCAGGACTTCCGCTTCCCTGAAGCCGGCGTCCGAGAGAGCGCGCCGCCATACCGCGGGGCTGGCCAAGGCGTGGTGCGGACGGTAGTCATCCGCAAAACGCCACCAGCCGTCCAACTGGCCAAAGGTCAGGTCCATCCAGCCTTGGCCGCTTAGGTTCTCAAGCGCAACCAAGTGCCCCGATGGCGCCAGAAGCTCGCGACAGTGCGCGAGCGTCTCCTGCAAGTACCGCGTGGCGTGCAGCACGTTCGAGGCAATCAGCAAGTCGTAACCGTGGGGCCGATAGCCTTGCTCGACGGGGTCCCTCTCGATGTCCAGCACACGGTATTCTATCGACGCTTCGGTGCCTCCGAAGCGTGCCTCCGCTTCCGCAAAGAAGCCCGCCGAGATGTCCGTGTAGACGTATTCGAACCGCTCGGGCGGGAGTTCTGGAAGGATCGCGGCGGTTGCCGATCCCGTGCCGGCCCCGACTTCGATTACCTTCAGGCGTCGTCCTTCGGGCAGGCCGGCCACTAGTGCCTGGACGGTCTCTCGAAGAATCCGGTTCGCCGCGCGCGCAACGGGCGCTTTCAGGTAGAGATCGCCGGGTGTCGGATCCCCGCTACTGAAGAGCAATGTCAGCGCGTCCGCGCGACCGCGAAGCACTTCGGCCAGTTCGCCCCCACAGCGCCGAAACAGCCCGACTTCGGTCGCGCCGTGGGGATACAATTCAAGCATCCGAGCGGTGAATTCCTTTAGGTCGCCGGGCATTTCATCCGGCAACGGATCGTCCGATCCTACCCTCACGCAGAAGCCACCGTCCACTTCCTCCAGAACGCCGGATTTGGCCAGCATTTCGAGCATCCGACGGAAGAGCCGCTTGTGATCTGCGATGACATCCAGCCGCTTTCGCAGGTCATTGGCGTCCACAACATCGCCTGGCGTGCGCTCCCAGCCGAGCTTGTCCAGCGTTACCAGCGCGCGGGAACGCGACCATCGCTCTAGGTCAGCCATCAGGGCGCTCCTGTCTGTCGGTGCCACTCCTTCTTGGGAGAGATAGTCGGAGAGCAAGCCCGAGCGGGACGCGACAGCTGCGGGAGAGGGCAGGAAGTCCGCGGGGCTGATTCCAGGTGCAAGAGCCCTCTCACGCCAGACGACCTCGTAGAGGAGGTCGTTCACCCCTTCCACTGCCGACAGCAGCGCGGCCCGCGTCGCTCGCTTGACCGTATACCCGCTCAACCCGCCGAGCGGAACTCCTTCGGTGTCGTAGATGCGTACTTCGCCGGTCACAACCTCCAGCGGCTCGCCGGGCGCCGCGTCGGCAGCCCGGGGAGCTTCGTTGATGCGCACATGGCAGACCACCCGATCCGGAAGTCGCCTCGTGAGCCACAGGTGCTCCCAGCCGAACGGAAGGTAGGTGATCCCAGCTTCTACCGCGCCCGGATTGCGTGCCGCAGCAACGACCTGAAAGCAACCGTCCAGCACGAGCGGGTGAACGTCCAGTCCGTTGCGGCCGAGCGTCTCGGGAAAAGAAATCTCACCCAACGCCTCGCCCGGCCCCGACCAAAGCCGGTCTAGTGTCCGGAAGCTCGGACCGAGATCGATCCCGGTGCCAGCCCGTGCGCGATAGTAAGCCGACACGTCAACGGGCGAGAGACTCTCCTTCAGGCTCTCCAATGCGACGCTCGCAGCGACGTCTGGTACCGGAGCTTGCAGTGACACGCGACCCTCCACGTGGACGGTCCAATCCCCGTCACTGTCCCTGCTGAAGATCCGCACCTTCCGCGAATCTGCTTGCTCGGAAGAATCGAGCACGACTTGCACCGTCCGGCCCGCTCCTTCGCCGTCGTTCTGGGAGTCGCTTTTGGGGAAGATCAGGGCGTTGTGGAGCTGCAGATCTTCCACAACGACGGAGTCGGCCCCTTCGGCGAACGAAGCTGCCGCCGCCATGGCACCGTAGAGTGCGCCGGGAGCGATTACCCTGCCGAACACCTGGTGGTCGCTCAACCACTCCGGATCAGACGGGAGCACTTCAGTCTCGAACGTGACCGCTCCGCTGGCGGATTCGTGGCGGACGCCAAGCATGGGATGACCTGCCGCGGCGCGCCTTCGCTTCGCCGGTTCGAGCCAATAGCGCTCGCGTTGGAACGGATAGCCCGGCAGGGAAATCCGGCGCCGCGCTTCCCCGGCGAACAGCCCCGCGAAGCGGACTGGCAGCCCTGCCTCATACGCGTCTGCGACCGCCCGCGCAAGATCGACGCCCCCTTCCTGTTCCGCCGAGTTGCCCGTGGGCGGATGCAGGCTTGCCAGAGCCGTCGGTGCCGCTATCTCCGCGGAGTCTGGCCACGCCGAGGCCAGCAGTCCAGCCAGCACAGGGCGTGGGCCTATCTCCACTACCGTGTCGACACCGAGTTCCGCCAGCGTCTTGACGCCGCGGGCGAATGCCACCGGCTCGCGGGCATGCCGCCGCCAGTAGCTTCCGTCCATTGGGTCGTTGGGTGCTACCGCGCGGCCCGTGACGTTGCTGACCACGGCAATGGAGGGGGGCTTGACTTCTATGCCAGCGAAGCAAGCCTCCAATTCGCCCAGTGCCGGCTCTACAAGGGTGCTGTGGAACGCCCGCGTCGTATTGAGGCGCCTAACGCGAACTCCGGCCGACTCGAAGTGTTTCAAGGCAGCATCAATTCTTGCCACCGGACCGCTCAGCACTTGGTGGGTGCCGTTGTCCGCCGAGATACATAGCCCAAGTCCGGCCGGCGATGCGTTGAGCGCTTCGACTGCCCTCGCCACCGTTGTCGGTGATGCGAAGACCGCTGCCATAGTGCCTGGCGCGGTCTCTGCTAGCAGGGTGCCTCGCGTAGCGGCGAACCGCATGCCGTCCTCTAGGCTGAACACGCCCGCCGTCTGCGCTGCAGCCAACTCCCCGACGCTGTGGCCCACCACCACGCTGGGCCGAACGCCCACACTCGACCAAAGCGCGGTGAGTGCGCAGCCTAACGCGTAGAGGGCGGGTTGCTCCCATTCGGTATGGCCCAGATCTCGTTCGCTCGGCCCGAACATCACCTCCAGCAACGAGGTGCCTGTTGCTGCTCGGAACACTTCCTCGCATCGGTCGAGCACGGCCCGCGCGATCGGTTCCCGGCGATATAGCGCGCTTCCCATGCCGACCCACTGGCTTCCCTGTCCGGTATAGGCGAATGCGACTGCTGTCGGCGTGCGATGGCTTCCGCCCGCGCCTCCCGCAGCCAGCGCCGCGAGACGCTCCCGCAACGCCCCGACATCGCAGAAAACGATGCCGGCGCGTCGGTCGAGATGGCTCCTCCCTACGCCCGCCGTCCACGCCATGTCCGACAGCAACGGATCTGCGGCGGAGCTCGCGGAAGCCAGCTCAGCCGAATGCCCTTCCAGCCAGGACAGATAGCGCTGCGCGAGTTCCCGGAGCGCGACCTCCGATTTTCCAGAGAGAGGCAGCAAGCGGGTCTCGCGCCGCTGAAGACCCTGCTCCGGAAGCGCCAGATCCGCCACGGCCGCCGACCACTGCGCCGACACCTCATGGGCCGCGCCTACGGCCTGACTCCGGCCAAACGGGCCCTCGTCCGGGGCGCAGTATTCTTCCACCACGAGGTGGACGTTTGTCCCAGAAATCCCGAAGGAGTTCACGCCCGCTCTTCGTGGTCGGCCTCTCTCCGGCAGATCCATCATGGTGGAGGTGACTTGCAAGGGCATCCGGCCCCAATCGACGGCCGGGGTCGGGTCTTGGAAATGTAGATGCTTGGGAATCATCCCGCGCTGCATGACAAGCACTGCCTTGATCAGGCCGGCGATTCCGGCGGCTGACTCCAGATGGCCAACGTTGGTCTTGATTGAGCCGACCAATAGCGGTCGGTCGGCCCTGCGCCCCCTGCCATAGACCGCAGATACCGCGTTGAGTTCGATCGGATCGCCCACAGCCGTTCCGGTGCCGTGGGCCTCCAGGTAGTCCACTTCCGATGGAGCGATTCCCGCCTGCCACAGCGCTGCTTCAATCACCTTTTCCAGTGCTGGCGTGTGCGGAACCGTCAATCCGACGCTGGCCCCGCCGTGATTCACTGCCGAGCCTCTGATAACCCCCCAAATCCGATCGCCGTCCGCCTCGGCCTCGCTCAGCCGCTTGAGGACAACCACCCCGCAACCCTCGCCTCGCACGTAGCCGTTGGCGGACGCGTCGAAGGCCTTGCACTGCCCGTCGGGAGACAGCATCATCGAATCCGCGCGGAGTTCGAATATACGACCGTTCAGGATGGCCTGGACTCCGCCTGCAATCGCCAGGTCTGCGCGGCGCTGCTGGAGGTCCGCCACGGCGTCGTGTACCGACACCAACGACGACGCGCAAGCGGCGTCCACAGCCTTGGCCGGTCCCATCAGGCCCAGGACGAAGGCGACTCGTCCGCTGGTGCCGTTCAGGTTGGTGCCGCTTAGAGCGTAGAGGCATGCGGCAGCTTCCGCAGGCTTGCTGGACTCCACGACCAACATCCTGTACTCGTCATTGCTGATCCCGGTGTAGACCCCGGTGCGGCTGCCTTTCAACTGGTCGGGATCTATTCCGGCGTCCTCGAGAGCCTGCCATGTGGTTTCAAGCATCATCCGCTGCTGCGGATCCAGCATCTCGGCTTCGACCGGTGAGATCCTAAAGAATCGTGCGTCGAATTGCTCAATCCCATCGACGTAGGCACAGAACCGGCACGCGCCGGCTAGATTCGGGGAGTTCGAGAAGAGCTCGTCAACCCTGCTGACGCCCGAGCCAGGCGTGGCCTCCGTCACTGCGTTCCGGCCGGCCTCTAGCAGATCCCAGAGGGCAAGAATGTCGGATGCGCCGGGAAACCGGCACGCCATGCCGACGATCGCAATCGGTTCGGCGGGCTGGGTCTCCTGGTTCGAGGGATCCGCATTGGCGGGCACAGCGTTCCCTCCTTTAGCCAGATCTGGCAAGTGCTTTACCTTTCGGGCGATTCGAGCTCAACAAACAGGTGCTCATGCCCAGCCTGATTCCTGGCGACGCCGCGCTCGTACCGATAGGACGGGCGGTCGATGTTGCGAAGAATCTTGAGCAATCGTCAAGCTTAGCGGAACTCGAGGCGTCCAGCACTCTGAATCGTAAGACAGGTTGACGGCACGGCTGTCCGGCTTACGGCTGATAACGTTTGTTTAACCTATTTCAATTCAATAACATAGAGGCGATTCCTTGATGTGAACGACTTCAGCGGCCAGTGCGAGCTATCGTTGCTGCCGTGCCTGCCCGCCTGGCTGGCACGGAGATCGCATGTATTCCGGAAAGCTCGTCTTCGCCCAAGTGATGGACCACTTGCCGCTCCACACCTTAGGACTATTAACCGGACAGCCGTGGGTTGACGGTCTGCTTGATGTCCCGGTCCGGAATGGGTCGGTTCCTGTTGATTCGGTACCTGCTTGTCTGAAGCTGACTCCGACCAAGTCTCATCGTCTGCCGCGGACCGAGAAGACGCCGACGTTGCCGCCAGCCTTGCGGCCACTTCCACGACGAATCCGCGGGCAACAGTCGTGGCGGCGGCCAGAAGGACGATCAAGAATTCTTCGCGAAGCGGCTTGTTCGTGCTCTTGAAACACCGATCATCGTGCGCCGAGATGCGTGACCCCAAGCCATGGCCGGCATCAGGCGCGCGAGACTCGGGCATAAAGGGATCGCATCGTTGGTCGGTTCTGCCCGAGTGCAGTACGAGCTTTGGGTAGCGTCCGCGCACGTCGATAAGGTTGCGCGACGCTTTCGGTATCCGTTACGCCCAAGGAGACTTTCCCATGCCAACAACAGGCGGGCGGTTGTCGCAATTGGTCGCCGATGGCCTCGATTTCGATTAAGAGCCGAGCTTTGACAGCGTATTGACAGACCTCGACACTAACTCAATGGATGCGGTCCGGTTCCTCAAGCTCGTGAACGATGAATTCGATCTCGGCTTGGCAGCTCAGGACTGCGTGCAACTCAAGAACCTGGGCGACTTGGAAGGCTTCATCGACGCACGCGCTGGCTCAGCAGTCCCCGCAGGCAACGGACACGCGAAGCGTTTATTGGCCAACCGCGGAACGTGCAGGTGCCTCTCGAGATTCACGGGGCGACCCAGTCGCTCCTCCCGAGTGCGGCATCGATCTTGGCGCGGCGACCTACCGGTCCGGCAAGCATGCTCAGCGGTCGGGATGGAACGGGTTCGGAAGGACCGAGTGTCGCGCTATTCGTATAGTGCATGTTGTACACTCTGGCTTGGCGTAGCGCGCACCTTCGCACAAGATGTTTCGCGACGCCTTCTGTAACACTTTCACCCAAGGAGACTAGATTGATGCCATCAACCGCGGACCGACTAACGACACTAATCGTCGATAACTTCGACCTCGACGAGCAGCCGAACTTCGATGCATCATTCAGCGATCTCGATATTTCCTCAGTCGATGCTATTGCGTTCTTCAAGCTGGTGAATAGCGAATTCGGCCTTGGCTTGGAGGCTAACGACTGCGAGCAGTTCGAGACTCTGAACGACTTGCTACGTTTCATCGACTCGCAGGCCGGCTGAGCGGTGCTCGCCGGCATCGGCCTCTCGACGCCTGTTCCTCGACCCACGACCGGGGACGAACCCACGGCTCCGAATTCACGAGATGGCCAGGGTCGCTCCTCGATCGGATCGGATAAAGGAATAGGGGCGGCGACTGGCGCGTCGCGACTTCCGCCGGGCCGTCCCGATGCGAGTTCCCAGTTCGCACTTGATCGAACAGCTTCCGTGCCTTGCCGGGCGCAATTTGCTTGGTGGTCTGGCCCGCGAGTGAACGACTCGAGCCGTGCCCCCGTCGAACTCAGGAAAGCGGTCAGCTGCGTGGCCGCCTCGCTGTCCAAGCGTCGGGATGAGACGATCGCCGCTCATGCAGAGTCTCCTATGGCTCCGGACGCAAGTTGGAGCCGGACTCCGCTGTAAGCAGGTACCGACAAAGCTTCAAAGCCAATTCTGGTTCGTCTTGTTCCAGAAGCTCTCGGCCAGCCTGTGTCAGCGACAGGGTCTGGCACCTTTCGTCGGCGATGATCGAAACCGCCGCCGTACAGTCGCCGAATGCCCCCCGAGGCTCGAGGATGTCACCCGGACTGGACTGGAATAGCCGCTTACCTGCGGCATTGAATCCGGAGGCCGCTCCGCCAATGAGCAATTGCGATTCCTTCTGAACGTCTCCCGACGTAACCAGTGCTGCTCCCACGTCGTATTCGCGCTGGTCCAGCCACGGCCGCAGTTCATCAGCCAGTTCTTCGAAGAGAGCCAGTTGACTTAGGTGCCCCTCCATCTCGTCTGCAACGGCCTCCAGCAGAGACTCGCCGGAATCTCCGTCACCGTCTGGCACGGCGTTCTTCGACGCGGTGATGGTTAGGTCCTCGCACTGCTCGAGGGCACTGTCCAGTTCAGCTCCCCAAAGCAAGCGGTCGAAAGCACTGCTCGGAAGACCCTGACGGAGACCCTCTCGTAGCTTCTCGGGAACCGCACTGAGGGCGATCCGAGTTCCACCCGCATGGGCATTCTGAATGAACCTGCAGAAGGCACTGACGGCCGATAGGTCGAAGCCGGAGACCGCGCTGAAATCCAACAGCATGCACACCGGAGGAGGATCGCCATTGAGGGCTTGCTTGAGGCGGGCAGCCAAGCGGTGGGCCGTGCCGAAGAAAATGTAGCCACGCAATTGGTAGGCCTGCAAGCGATGGCCTTCACGCAACAGGACGGTCCTGTCGGGAATGGATCTTTTCTTGTTACTTTGGTGCTCACGCGCGCTGAAATTGGCCTCGATCAAATCCAATCGGCTCAAGCGCACAGCGAAAAAGACCAGCGTGGCCGCCATCCCGATGGTCACGCCCTCAAGAAAGCCGAACATGACCGTCGTGATCAGAATCAATATCACGATGAACAAGTCTTCGTGCGGTAGCCTCCGCAGGTTCTTCGAAAACCATTCGTTCAGCATCGAGACGCCGGTAAACACCACGATTCCCGCAGTGACCGGCACGGGAATCACACTCACCAGGCCATCGCCGAGAAAGAGCCCGCAACCCACCAGTAGGGCAGCGAAAGCCCCGGTCATCCATGTCTCGGCCCCGAACATGCGGCTGCGAATCGTGACGGCGACCAGTTGACATCCTGGCGGGCCTCCTCCGATACCCGCGATCAGGCTCGCGAGACCGGCCGATCTGAATTCCTTGTTCCAATCCAGTTCGACACTTGCAATCTGTTCGAGGCCACCCACATTCATCACCACGCAAATCAGGGTGATCAGAACTAGCGTGATCATGTTCGGTGTCTGCTTGGCTAAGGCGATCCAATCCACTTGCCCCAGTTCACTGGCGTCAACGGGGGGCCATAGAACCCGTTCGGCGGTGCCGGAAAACAGCAACCCCGCCGACCTCGCCGCATCGCCTGAGATGCCCGACAGATCCAAGACTACGTGGTACAGCCCGGCGACCAGCACGAAACTTACCGGGAACAACAAGATATGGTTCCATCGCTTCGTTGCGACTAGTAGGCCGACCGCAAACGCAACGCCAGGAGCCCAATTCCACAACGTCAAGGGGTCGAAGAGCCGAGGAAGCGATTCCCAGTCGAACGGCACTCCCATCATCGACAGGCCGGCCAAGCAGAGGATTCCTCCTGTACCGGCGAGGAATCCGCCGGCCACAGGATACGGGATGAATTGCATCATGTTGGAGAGTCGGAAACGGCTGATGGCCAGGAAGCAGAGACCGGCCGCCACAGCGCTAAGCGCCACAGTGGCAAGCGTGGTAACCCACAGCGCTTCGCCCTGTGCTTCCATCGTTGTGACGATTGCGATCAGCGCCATCGCAGTCGCGGTCGGTGGCGCAGAGATCGCGCCACGGTAGCCGCTGGTCATGGCGATCACCAAGCTGACGACGGCCATCGAGAAAAGAAACAAGCCAATTCCGGAGCTGCGGAATGGCTCCAGGCGGCCGGAAAAAACGATTGTTCCAAGCGCGTTTCCGATGATGATCATGTTCGAGCCGGTAACGCATCCCACAAAGATTGCGGCGAAGACGTTCGCCTGACGGGAGTCGGCAACGAGATCCGATACGAACTTCTTGACTGTTGACATGGAAGCGTCAGCTGGTTTCTTGCGAGGGTTAAGTCGCGGTGCGATTGTAGATGGACTTGCGGCTATCGGTCTCGACGTCCACCGCGCGTACGGGCTGTTTGCGGCATCGCATCGTGACTCGCGAGGGCAGGCTCCTTCAGCCACAGTCGCTTGCCGTGAGCCGAGAGCGGCCCAGGTTGGAGTCATGACTGCTCATCTAGAGTAGCGTCACGGTGTGGGGCGGCAGGTCGCGCCTACGCTGGAATCCACGTTGAAGGAGTTGCCCCGTCGTGCCGGCAATCCTTGACTTGACCGGCTAGTAGAGGATCCGGCCGCCTGATCCAAGGCGAATCGCACGGTCCGCCCACTTGACCGTGCGGCCCGCGAAGCTCCAGAGCCACACCGCGCAAGATGCCAGGTCGCAGGCCGGCAAGAGCCAGAGGCTCCGCGCTATGCCTCTACACCCGACCTGGGAACTCGCGACCGCAGCCGTAACTGCCTTGAGGACGAAGGCCATCACAGCCAATGGCCACCAAGCGCTCGGCACGATGACCATGGCTAGCAATGCCCAGATCGAGCCAAATCCCACGAATAATCCTGCATGCCCCATCGGGCGTTGCATCCGGATGGTCCTGGACCACCGAACCTGGCGTCTCCACACGTCTCTCCAACCGTCATTGGAGGGCAACTCCGTGACAACCACGACGGACGAGATCTTCACGGCGAGGCCGGTTGCCGCGATTCGATTGCCGAGTTGGTAGTCGTCCCCGATGAACTGCCTGATGGTGCCGAAACCCCCGATCTCCTCGAGCGTCTCGCGCTTGAATGCCAGGGTTGCTCCGAGGGCAAAGCGGGTGCCTTGGAGCCAGCGAGCCAGAAGCACTTGGCATGGGAACTCCGCGTTGATCCAGAGCCTCTCCAGACGCGATGCCAGGCCGGAGCCAGTTCTGGCGCGGTACAGGCAGGTCGCCAAGCCGGCATTCGGACGCCCGAGATCGGTGCAGATGGCCCTCAAGTACTCGGACGGCACTCGAATGTCCGCGTCGCTTACCACCCAGACCGGTTTCCGAGCATGCAAGGCCAGAGCCTCCAGGGCTTCGACCTTTTCGTTGCTGCCTGTCGAACGCTCCGTGCAGTCGACCGCAATGATCCTCAAGTGCGGGAACTCAGCTTGGATGATGCGTACCGCATTTCGGACTTCTTCGTCGGCCGAGCCGGCACCCACCAGAATCTCGAAGTCCGGGTGTTCCTGAGTCGCGAAGGATCGTAGCAGGTCTTCGAATTCTGGTCCCGCGCCTGCGGCCGGTTTCAGGATCGAGACCCCAGGGCAGTCAGCGGGTGCCAGAAGGCTTGGAAGCGGCCGCCTCCGAAACCGACCGACCGCGACCAATGCAGCCAAAGAGTAAGCGCACGAGACGGCGATCAAGCCGCCTAGGGGCAGCGTCGGATCCACGGCAGGTCAAGCCACTCGCTGTGCGTCTCTTTGCGCGACGAGGCACAGTTCCGCGGCTTTGAACGTGTGCTCTTGGGACATGGCGTTTTCGGTTCGCTCCAGGCAGTCCAGGATGAGTTGCCCGAAGAATGGAAACCCGACAGTGTTCTTCGTCGCTATCCGTCGCTCTTGTTTGCCGTCCACTAGGTACAACTGGTCCGAATCCGCGTCCCGCCCAATATCAAGGTATTTTCGGAGTTCGATGTATCCGCCGGTTCCGAGGATGAAGGTGCGCCCGTCACCCCAGGCCCCCAGCCCGTCGGGTGTGAACCAGTCAACGCGGAAGTAGTTGGTCGCTCCGTTGTCGGCGACCAGCGCCGCGTCGCCGAAATCCTCCAATTCCGGGTGATTTGGATTGTTGTAGTTCGCGACACGGCTGGAAGTGACCGTCGCATCTCGGGCGTTGCTGAAATGCAGGAACTGCTCGATCTGGTGGCTGCCGATATCGCACAGAATGCCGCCGTACTGCTCGAAGTTGAAGAACCAGTCCGGGCGCGATGCCGCGCTGAGCCGGTGAGGTCCCATCCCGATCACCTGCAGCACTCTGCCGATTGCCCCCTCCTCGATGAGGTTTCCAGCGTAGATCGAGCACTCGGTATGCAGACGCTCGCTGTAGTAGACCGAGTATTTCTTTTCCGTTGCTGCGACCTGCTGTTTGGCGCGCTCGAGTTGCTGCAAGTCCGTCATGGGTGCCTTGTCGGTGAAGTAGTCCTTCCCATGCGCCATCACGTCGCATCCGAGCGCGCACCTTAGGTTCGGCACGGCAGCAGACGCGACGAGGCGAACTCCGCCGTCCTGCAGGATCTCGTCCTTGCTGCGCGCTGGACGTGCCTGGGGAAACGTCTTGACGAATCGCTCAACTTTTGCGGGGTCGGGATCGTAGACCCATTTCAAGTCGGCTCCTGCCTCGGTCAGGCCGTTGCACATCCCGTAGATGTGGCCGTGGTCAAGTGCCAACGCAGCCATCGTGAACTCGCCAGGCTCGACCACGGGTCTCGCGCGGCCCTGCGGTGCGTAGTTCATGCCGTCGGATTTCTGCATTGCATTCGATTGTTGCAAAGTCTGCGGGCCTCCCTCGTTCCGCGCCCGGCCTCGCTACCTATACTCGAAAGAGAGACGGTCGTTCCGAAACGCGGAAGGGCTCGGGGGAACGAATGGCAGCGCAGGAAAGCCAATGGAAGAGCTGGGTGGGAATGGCGGCGGCATGCGGGATGGCATTGCTGTGGCTGACGGCCGGGCTTTGGAAGTTTTCCGACATTTCCGGGTGGCAGCTCAAGCTGACCCAACTGCTCGTGCCGGTTCAGCTGAGCCTCGCCGGGACGCTTGTTGTAGCCACGGCCGAGGTCGGCGCAGCAGTGCTGCTCTTGCGCCCTTCGTGGCGGCGCTGGGGGGGCTGGTTGTCGGCTTTGCTCTTGGTCGGCTTCATGGCCTACATGGGCGTGAACTACGAAACGCTCCAAGGCGCTGACTGTTCATGCTTCCCGTGGCTCGAGCGAGCTGTCGGTCCGGCCTTCTTCTGGAGTGACGCCGCGATGCTGGCAGCTTCGCTCCTTGCGGTGCGGTTTTCCGATCCCCCAACGGACCTGCGGCGCGCGGGGATTGTTGCAGTTGCCCTTGTTGCGTTCGCCGGGGTAATGCTCGGCGTTGACCGTCTGGGATCGCGTTCTGGAGGCGAGATGCGGGCCACGATCACCGCCGACGGTGGTCCCTACAATCTGGGCGAAGGCAAGGTCTTCCTGTTCTTCTTCAATCCAAGCTGCATGCACTGCCTGCATGCCGGCCAGACGATGTCCAAGTACAGCTGGCGGGCGGACTTTGTCGGCCTCCCGACGCAGGATCCGGACTGGGGGCCCGGCTTCCTTCAGGACGCCGGCCTGACTGGTGTGAAACTGTCGCCGGACGTCGCCATGCTGCGCGAGACGTTTGAGTTCCAGGACGTCCCTTACGGTGCCTTGGTTGACGAAGGGACGATCGTCAACACGCTGATGTTCTGGGAGGAGCCGGAACTGAGCGAGACGCTCCGGGATCACGGGTTCATCGACTGACCCTGAGAACGGGCTGGGTTTTCGCAAGGCACTATCATTTCGGTTTGGCGCTACCTCGAACGATTCTCTGCAAGCTAAGCTCCGAGGCCGTCGGCTACGTCACCATGGCCAAGGTCGCGTCCGTCCAGTTGACCGTGGAGGAACTGGCGGGCAAGATCATCGGTGTCTGCGGCAAGAACGGCCCGCGACTGGCAACCATCCTTGCCCGAGGCTCTCTGGTGAGCGGTGAGACCCGCTATCGGTGGCCACCTGTCGAGGCCTCGCCAGAGGAGATTGCAGGGCTTTTGGAACAGTTCCCCGACTACGATCCAAACCTTGCATTCGATGGCGCCCGGTGCGTCCGCATGGTCTTTCGCGACTACCGCGGGGAATTCGAGATCACGCGCGAAGCCGGCAGCCAAAAACGGATGTTTCGCCGCAACAGCTTTTGGGACGGCGCGCTGGCAGCACTCGGCCTGCTCGATCTTCGCTGTGAACGCTACTCCTACTCGGAGCAAGCAGATGTGTTTGTGGCGGAGTTGCCACTAGAGGTCAGGCGGACCCTGGCCCAGCTCGCGCAACGCTTGCGGTATACCGCGCTTGAAGCCCGCCTCAATTCGTTGGGGTCAGACCACGTCTCGCTGTACACGCGACGCTAGCTCGCCGATGCAAGCCTCGGTATTCGATGTCAGATTCTTGATGGCCAGCGACACGAGCCTCGCGGCGACGGAAGCAATGTTGCTCCCAGGAAGTGGCTGTTGTCCCGCCAGACCCCGATCACATGTCTCGATCCTGCTCCAGTTGCCGGCCCTACCATGCGAATTTGATCTGGAAGCGAAACGTGCGCCCGTCATTGAGCGTGTTGTTGATCTGGCTGAAGTTGAGCGTTGCGAGGTACTTCCCTGGTTCGGCGAATTGCGGCGTGTTGAAGAAATTGATGGACTCTGCGCGCAGTTCCATTGTCCATTCCGGTCCTATCGCGAAACGCCGCGAAAGAGAAGCATTGACGTTCGCGATCTTCCCCTTTCGGAACGTGTTGCGACCAAGGCTGCCGGCCTGCTCCGCGGGTGCATCGATGAAGCGGAACGCGCTGCGTGGAAGGAGCGTCTCGGAGGTGTCGGGTGAGCCGACGACCCGACCCTGCACGGTGGGGTCTAGCAGCATCGGCCGGTCTCCCAGGCGCCCGTCGATGTTGCCAAAGCCCGGGCCGTCCGAACCTGACTCGATGGTGAAGGGCGTCCCGGACTTAAGGAGCGTAACGCTCGAGAGCGTCCAGTTGCGCAACAACTTGCCGACCCAGCCCGCGGCCATGCCGCTCGGTACGGAGTAGCCGGCCTGCAACAGAAAAGCATGTGGTTGGTCGAAGTTGCTGAGACCTTTTAGGTCGCGGTGCGACTCGTGTTCCGTCTGGGATACCGCGACGCGAGCGTCGGGCCCGGAGGCCGTATTGGTGTAGGAGCCGCCCAAATCGAGGGACTTGCTGAACCAGTAGGAGGCTGTCAACGAAAGGCCACGCCAGTTCGGTGCCGCCAGAGTTGCGCGGCCGGCGTCGAAGTAGCCCCGCGATCCATTGTGGATGAAGAGATGCTCGAAAATGCTCTGGTCGGCGCGGCGGTCGTGGAGATTCCTGACCGTCGACACTATTCCCGGCACTTCTCTTCCGCGATTGAAAAAGTAGGTGATGAACAGCTTGTGGGCTCGGCTGCCCACATAGCCTAGTTGAAGGCGCCAGTCAGAGGCGAGCTGCCTCTCCCAGCTGAAGTTGTATTGGTGGGCATACGGCACGACGAGGTCCGGGCCGGGCTCGATCAGGCTCGAGCGGGCCGTCGGGTCTCGCTTGGAGTGGTCGATCAGGGAACGGTATGTGGCGATGTCGGGCCGAATCAGAACAGATGTCACAGTGTGGGGTGCGTTGAGACGGGCCTGCCCGAACGTGACCGGGAACAGTTCCCCGTAGTGTGAACCAAAGTTGCCCCGCAGCACTCCCACCTCCGCTGGCAGGCGATACGCGAAACCGAACGAGCCTCCGAAGTTGTTCAGATCGGAATCCATGCTCAGTTCGGTCCGTCCGGTCACATCGATCGGACGCGAGAACGGCTCGTAGCGGATCCCGAGGTTCAGCTGGAGGCGATTGGTGGCCCGCCAGCGGTCGCTCAGGAAGAAGCGGTTGGACCAATTGCGAAAGCCCCGGTACGTTGATCCCAGCGAGACGATCAGCCGGTCGGGTAGACCCAGTCGCAAGTTCGTGATCGCGTCATTGCCGAAGTTCGCGTTGAACACGAGAATGCCGCGACCTCCGTCAGTTTCCTCGCCGTTGTATTGCAGGCGCGTCAAGGACAGGCCGAGAGTGAGGTTATGCCTGCCTCTCGAGTGCATCAATGTGGCGGCTTGGCGGAATCTGTTCTGCGCGCGGTCGATCGGGATGATGGGGGACGGACCGAGAAGAGTGAGATCCCGGCCGGCGAAGTAAATCGGGCCTAGCGCCTCCTCTGCTGGAAGCAAGAGGGATCCGAGCCGGTCGAATCCGGTGGAGAGTTGGACTGATGTGGCGGGTGAGAGTGCGCGGCTCCACGTGATGCGCGCAGAGTGGGACTTGGTGTCAGTGTCGGGATTCTGACCCTGGACGAGTTGGAAGGCGTCAACATCCTGACCAGTCCATGCATAACGCAGCGACAGTTTGCCACCGGCGACGCCGTCTCGGTCAAGCTGAAAGCGGGCGCCGTCGGTGTTGATGACCTGCAAGCTATTGGCGTTGTGCGCGCGGGCGGCAATGTCGGGCCGGTTCGGGGGCACATTCGGATAGCCATCGAGGAGGCTCTGAACGGTCGCGCGCGCGGCGGGGTCGATGGTCAAGGGAGTGCGTTCCTCAGGCAAGGGAATAAGGACGTTGCCATTGACATTTCCGCGGATCTTGTTCTGCGAGACACCGAGGGTCACGGAGCCCAGCCGACCCAAGGGGGCGGCGAGGTTGACGCCGTAGAAGTTCTCCCGGGCAGGCTGGACCGGCCCGACCTGGAAGAATGAACGCGCGGAGAAGACGCTGTTGTTGTGGCGCCAGAACAGGTCTCCGTGGAATCCACCGCTTCTTCCGGGCGGGACGTGCACCGGAGCCGTTGGCGGCTTGCCGTACTCAGAGCCGAAATAACCCCTCTCAACGGCGAACTCCGTGACGAGCGTGGCCGTCGTGCCGAGGCGGATGTTGAGTTCCTTCAGTGCATTGTTGTCTACGAGGTTGAACTGGACGTTCTCGTTGCGTCGGCCTTCGCCCTTGTCCGAGTCGGTCTCACCCAACAGGTTGATGTTCGTGCGCTCGGCCCCGTCGGCGTCCGAAGGAGCGCTGTCCGAGGCTGTCTGCTCGGTCTTGGATTCCGGATTCCCAGAGTCTGGAGCCGACGGTTGACTGACGGCATTCTCGGCCAACCCGGTGGCCGCTAGCAGCACGGTCGCGACGAGCCCGACAGATGATGGATACGGTCGTCGCATCAGGCTCTACAATCCTATCAACGGCCCGGGAGTCACCGCGTTCGGCGCGCGTGCACGCCACAAGCCGCATGTCGACAATGCAAAGCCAGGGAACTGAGTGCTGCATGCTGCAGGGTTGAACCGGAGGTCCAGTCAGCGGTAGGGAGAGGCACTGCAACAGAAGTTCGCGATCAAGCAGGTGGGGAGGAGAATACGGCATCCAAGGGCGAAACGTCGGATGCCACGGGCCTGCGAAGAGCCAACACCGGCCTGCGTTTAAACCGTGACTGCCCGTGAACCGCTAGGTCACGGACGGAGTCGGGAGATCACAGCTACACGAACACCATGTCGGAGTAATTGCCCGGCAGTGCCGGGATGCCTTGTGGAATCGCGTAGCGGGCAACGGCCTCTTCGTTCAGCTCGATTCCCAGACCGGGTCCTTGGGGCACTGCGATGGTTCCGTCCGTGACCTCCGGCGGCTTGGCTAACAGGTCGTCCATCAACGCGTTGCCGGTCCGGTCCATCTCAACGGTCAACGCTCCGGGTGTGGCGGCGACCAGGTGCATGTTTGCAGTCAGCGCGACAGCGTCGCTCCATGTGTGCGGCGCAATGAGCAGACCTCTCGCCGCCGCGCGGCGGGCGATGCGGATCGCCTCAGTCAGCCCTCCGCAGCGGCAGCAATCCGGCTGCACGATCTGGACGAGGTCGGGATCGATCAGCTCCCGAAAGCCCTGCAGACCGAATTCGTTCTCTCCGGCGGCCAACCGAATCTCGTCCAGGTCTTGCTGGAGGGCAAGAAACGAGTCCGGATCCTCAGGTGCAAACGGCTCTTCAAACCAGAACACCCCTGCATCGCGCAACGCTGGCAGCATGTCTCGCGCTTCGTCCAGTGAGAACCGAGCGTTGCCGTCGACCAGCAGGCGGATCTCGGGGCCGACAGCTTCGCGCACCGCCGCTACGGCGGCGCGATCATAGTCCGCGTTTCGCCCGATCCGCATCTTCACAGCCCTAAATCCGTCCGCGACATGGCGCTTTGCCTCGTCGGTGAGTTCGGACAAATGGTCCTTCCACAGTAGTCCGCTGGCGTACGCGGGCACGCAGGGGGCGGCCGCTCCGCCCAGCAGTTCCCAGACTGGCCGGCCTGCCGCCTTGCCCCTTAGGTCCCACAGGGCGATGTCAACTCCGCCTAGGGCTGACATCGCGGCACCCTTTCGGCCATACCAGCGCGTCAGCGAATAGCAGCGATTCCAGAGCTCCTCGACATTGCTCGGATCCTCCCCGACGAGTGCCGGGCGCAGTTGCCCGCGCACGATCGTCCTAACTAGGTCGGGATGCGAATACACCGAGCCGAGCCCCACCAAGCTTGAGTCCGTGCGGACCCTGATCAGTGTCGATAACCGGCCCGTACAGAGTCCTCCGGCATATTGGAAGCACCGATCTGGGGAGTATGCAAAACGGAGATTGATGACCTCGATGTCTTGGATTCTCATGGCTCATGCCGTCCGACCCGTCCGAATGGAAGAGGCTCGCCTCGGGTCAGCTTGATTCTCGCAACCTACCAGAAAACCACGAAGCCAAGCACAGTCCCCAGTACGACGACTGCGGCCCCGAGCAGTGCCGGGAAGGCTGTTCCTCTCCTCTCCGTTTCCACATGCAGGGCCAATGCGGCCAACTGGCTCGATCGCAGCCATCCCAGCGGTTCCAAGTCCCGCGGCCGGCTTGACGCCTCTGTTCCGCGGATCGCCGTCACTGCGACCATCACCCCTGCCGTGAGCGCCAGGCTGAACACGGGACTCGCGAACTCGTTAACGAGCGCGGCGGGAAGCAAGGCGATTCCGAAGCGGAGCGCGACGGCCGGCGCTAGCAATTTGAGTGTTCCGTATACGATGCCGACCGTCAGGCCGATTGCCGCACTTGAGCGATGGGCTCGCGTGAACTCTCCCATGAGATGGACGGCGAGCAGCGGCACGACAAATGCGCCGACCCAGTCAAGCAGCACGAGCAGCATCCCCTTTTCCTGCAGGAGCAGCGGCACGAATCCGAACGAACCGAGAATCACAAGCGGTGTCATCATCCGGCTGGCCCTGACGTAATAGGCATCATCGCGGTCCGTCACCAGCAACCGGGCGTAGATGTCTCGAACCAGGAGCGAGGGGACTGTTGACCCAATCGAATCGAGAGTAGAGAAAGCCGATGCCACGATGCCGGCGACTACCAATCCTCGGACTCCGGTGGAAGTCAATTCCCGCACCAGCAGAGGGAATGTCGAGTCGCGGACCTGCAAGGCGGTATCCAACGGCATCAGGATTGGATCCGGATACAGAGCTCGACCCATGATGCCGACCGTTAGATTCGTGAACGTAAGCACAATCAAGACCACTCCAGCCAGCACGACGGACACCTTCATGTCCCATTCCGTGCGCGCGCCGAGGATCCGCATCGATTGGGTGTGGTTGACGGTCGCGTAGCTCAGTCCCATGATGATCCAGGCCAGTGCCACGAGCCATGCCGGATTCGTTGAGACGATCTCGTCCGCCGCCGGGTCATGCGTGCCCCCAAGCAGCAGGCGTCGCTCGACCTGCTGCAGGGAGTCTCCGTCGGTTGACTGGCGGGCGACATTGTCGCTGCCGACATGGAGCAATTGTTTGGAGAGCCCTTCCTGGTGGGCATCGAGTCTTCCTGCGGCACCATCCCAGCCTCCGGCGGCAGCCCATGCAGCTACGAACAGGGCAACGGAGCCGGCGACCATCAGCCCGCTCTGCAGTGCATCGGTCAACGCCACGGACTTCAGACCGCCCATGGACGTGTAGACGGCGGCGCAGGCGGCGATCGCACCCACGCACCACCATGCGGACGAACCCAGGTTCCCTACGATGGCAAGCACGAGATACAGAGTCGTGGCGACGGTTCCGAGAACCAGGGTGCGGTAGAGGGCTTGCACCAGAGCGCTCGCAATGCGGGTCGCCAGCCCGAATCGGGCTTCGAGATACTCCGCGTTCGTATACATGCCCCGCCGGTACATCGGCACGGCGAAGCGGTGCGCTAGCAGATACCAGCCGGCCGTTACGCCAACCCAGTTGGTCAGCATGTAGCTCATTCCGACGGCGTACGTGCCACCTGCGTCAGCGACCAAGTCCCCGGAATCGATGACTGTGGCATACAGCGAGAGACCGATCATCCACCACGGCAGGGTCCGCCCGGCGAGGAACCAGTCCGCGCTCGTCCTGGTGTCTCGGCTCCTGAGAACGCCTGCAAGGATGATCGCCCCGTTGGCGAGGAGCACGATCATCCAGTCAAGAGCACTCATGCTAAGCTGATTGCCGCCCGTGGCCATCGGGGCAGCAGCCAGACGCATCGCAGTCCTTGCCTGCTGCGTCTCGGCTCCTTGCGCCGCTCAAGACGCGGACCTGTTCGAAAAGCGAATTCGCCCGATCCTAGCGAATCGCTGCTTTGCCTGTCATGGGCCGGCTGCGGACGAAGGCCAGGCAGGTTTGCGGCTGGATTCTCTCGCGGGCATGCTCGAGGGCGGCCGTTCGGGTCCGGCGATCGTGCCAGGAGCGGCGGATCGCAGCCTTCTGATTCACGCAGTGAACCATGATACTTCGCTGCAGATGCCGCCGAAGGAAAAGCTGCCAATCGATGACGTGCTGGCGCTCACGCGCTGGGTGGCTGAAGGCGCCCGGTGGCCGAATGCAGAGCCGGTGCGACGGGGCCTATCGGCCACTGACACCGCCAAGGCCGAGTTCACCGACGAAGAGCGCTCCCACTGGGCGTTTCGGCCCGTGCGTCAGCCCGTGGTTCCCGAAGGGGCGGCGAACCCGATCGACGCGTTCATCCTCAGCAAGCTCGCCCAGCGCGGCATCGCACCCGCCGGTCAGGCGGGGAAGAGAACGCTGATCCGCCGGGCGTGGATTGACCTCCTCGGCCTTCCTCCGTCGCCCGAGGCGGTTCAGGCTTTTCTCGATGACGGCGCGGAGATGGCTTTCGAGCGGGTCCTCGACCACCTCTTGGCATCGCCGCGCTATGGCGAGCGCTGGGGCCGGCACTGGCTCGACGTCGCTCGCTACGCCGATAGCAACGGCATGGACGACAACATCGTTCATGGCGACGCATGGAGGTACCGCGACTACGTGATTGAGGCGTTCAACCGGGATATGCCGTACGACCGGTTCGTGCGCGAGCAGATCGCAGGCGACCTGCTCGCGGAGCGCGGTGACACGAGTCGACGCGAAGGATTGATCGCCACGGGCTTCTTAATGCTGGGTCCGAAGATGGTCGGAGAGGACGATCCGGTCAAGCAGAGACTGGATTTCGCCGACGAGCAGCTGGCAACCGTTTCTCGCGCTTTCCTGGCTTTGAGCATTGACTGCGCTCGATGCCACGACCACAAGTTCGATCCCATTCGCAGCTCGGACTACTACGCCATGCTCGGGATGTTCACGAGCACCAAGACCGTGCTGACTTATCGCGTGACGTCGAAACTCAACGCAACCGCGCTCGACGGTCCGGAAGCGGATCGGAAGCTGTCAGAGATCGAGCGGCGATTCGACTTCCATGACGACTTCGTCACGAACTACAACCGGGCAAAGACGCCGGCTCAGGTTGTCGAGGAGCAGAAACGGGCGGTCCAAGACGCGTTGGAGGACTACTACGCCGTGCCCAAGGCCATGGCTGTTGCGGAAGGGGAAATCCAGGATCTGCCACTGATGATTCGCGGCAATCACTTGACTCCGGGAGCAGTCGTGCCGCGGCGCTTTCCGGCGGTTCTCGCCGGTGCCGGCCAGGCGCCGATCGGCCCCGATCGCAGCGGACGGATGGAACTGGCCGAGTGGCTCACCGACCCTGAGCATCCACTGGTTGCCAGAGTCATGGTCAACCGCATCTGGAAGGGGCATTTCGGCGAAGGCCTTGTCCGTACCCCCGACAACTTTGGCAAGCTCGGCGACCGGCCGGAGCACCCGGAATTGCTGGACTGGCTGGCTCGCCGCTTTGTCGAGTTGGGCTGGTCTGTGAAGTCCATGCACAGGCTGATCATGTTGTCCGACGCCTATCGGATGGCGTCGACGCCGAACCCGGCCGCGGCCGAGATCGATCCCGAGAACGGCCTCTTTTGGAGGGCGAACCGGCGCCGCATGGAGGCAGAGGCGTTGCGCGATTCGCTGCTCTCGGTTTCCGGCCGGCTCGACACCAAGATGGGCGGAAAGACACTGCGCCATAGAAATTTCGCCAACCTCAACGCCATGGCGCGCTCGCGCGATCCGGAGATTTACGCCTCACAGTTCCGTAGCGTGTATCTTCCAGTGCTGCGCAGCGCGTTGTACGAGGTCTTCTCTGTCTTCGACTTTGCGAGCCCATCGACATCCAATGGCAATCGCGAGGAGACCATGGTGGCCCCGCAGGCATTGTTCATGATGAACTCCACGCTCATGGATGAGTCTTCGACAGGGTTTACGGAGAGGATCCAGAACGAAGGCGGGCCGGACGATGCCCACCGAATCCAACGGGCGCACTTGATCGCTCTCGGACGCCCGGCAGAGCCTGGCGAGTTGGCTTCTTGGAGTCGGTTCCTTGATCGCTACGAGTTGGCCGCGGGGGATCGGTCCGCGGCTTGGAAGGCACTATGCCGCGTCTTGCTTTCGTCGAATGAGTTTCTGTACGTACAATGAGGCTGGGATAGATGCAAGCGCCGACGCACCTGGGCAGGGTCTCGCGACGCGAAGCCTTGCGGCAAATGGGTGCCGGCTTTGGCAGTCTGGCCCTTACCGCGCTGCTTGCCGACGACGCCCTGGCAGCGGAATCCCTCGTAGTTCGCGAGCCCCACTTCGCCCCAATGGCGAAGCGCGTGATCATGCTCTTCATGTTCGGCGGACCGTCGCATATCGATACGTTTGATCCGAAGCCAATTCTCCGTCGCGACAACGGCAAGCCGCTGCCGTTTTCCAGGCCGCGCGTGGTTTCTTTTCCGCGTCGGGCAGGGGACTTGATCGCCTCCCCGTTCGAATTCAAGAAGCACGGCGAAAGCGGCGCCGAGGTCAGCGAGCTGTTTCCGAATGTCGCCGGGATCGTCGACGACCTCGCGATCGTGAGGTCGATGCACTGCACAAATCCCCGTCACGGCGGAGCGGTCCTCGAGTGGCACACCGGCAGCGACACTTTCATCCGCCCCGCCATGGGATCGTGGCTAACCTACGGCCTGGGCTCGGAGAACCAATCGGTACCCGGGTACATCACCATTTGCCAAGCGTTGGCGGAGGGGGGTGCGAACAACTTCGGGTCGGCTTTCCTGCCGGCCGAGCACCAAGGCACGCCCCTCGGTTACGGGCATGTCAAGGCCCGTGACGCCGCCTTCCCCTTCATCGGCGATGGCCGGCGAGCGGAATTACAGCGCCTTGAGCTCGACATGATCGCGGAGGTCTCCAGACGCCACCAAGACCGGGTCGGATTGGATAGCGCACTTGATAGCCGCATCGCCACGTTTGAGCTGGCATATCGCATGCAGACCGAGGCGCCCAGACTGCAGGACATCAGCCAGGAGAGTGCGGCGACGAAAAGGCTCTATGGTTTGGACGACCCGGTGACTGACGATTTTGCCCGGCAGTGCCTGATGGCGCGGCGTTTGAGCGAGGGCGGCGTTCGCTTCGTCCAGTGCAACAGCAACGGCTGGGACCATCACTTTGATCTCAAGAACGGACTGACCAAGATGTGCGCCCAAGTGGACAAGCCGATCGCCGGGTTGATTCGGGATCTCAAGTCTCGCGGACTGCTGGATGACACGCTTGTCATTTGGGGCGGCGAGTTCGGTCGGACCCCGACCGCAGAGAACGCGGACGGGCGTGACCACAACCCCCACGGTTTTACGATGTGGCTCGCCGGCGGCGGAGTGAAGCGGGGGATCACGTACGGTAGAACCGACGAGTACGGCTACTACGGTATTGAGAACAAGGTCCATTTCCACGACCTGCATGCGACGATTCTGCATCTCATGGGCCTGGACCACGAGAAGCTGACGTATCGTCACGCGGGCCGGGATTACCGGCTTACGGATGTTCACGGGGAAGTGATTCACGGGATCGTTGCCTGACAGCGGAATGCTGCGGCCGCCCAGTCGCAATTGCAACTCTTGGTGGTGACCCGATCCTTGCCGCGACGCTCCTGGACTCGGGTTGTCGGCAGAGTCCGCCGTGCCAGAACGCAGGCCCTCCCGGGCCGGCGCCCGGCTCGGGCCTTCTGGTGGCATTCCCGGCGCTGCTGCGGCCCACCCAGGCCGGAGGATGGGAACTGCCGGGCGCAGGCGGGGTGAAGGCGGCCCCTAGCGGTTGGTCCTGACCTGCCAAGATGGAGTCCGCACACGGATTTCCGAGAGGATCCTAGGAGCATGCAGGAAACATTATCGAGACGTATGTTGGTCACGGGCGGCCTCGCAGCCGCTGCCATCCAGAGGGCGCGAGCTCAGACGGGGGCCCCGGACGACCCACCTCGGATCGGCCTGATCGGCATCGGAAACCGTAGCGGCGCCCACCTTCGTGCCTTTAGCGAACTTGAGAACGTCGAGGTTGTTGCACTCAGCGACATCCAGGCAGATCGCATGCGGGCGGCGCGCGAAGGCCCGGCGGCAAGCGCGGAGATGTACACGGACTACCGAGAACTGATCGCCGACAAACGGGTACAGGCCGTGGCGATTGCCGCGCCGAACTACTTGCATGCCCCGATGGCCATCGCCGCGTTGCGGGCAGGGAAGGACGTTCTGGTGGAGAAACCCATCGGGCTCACCTACGAAGAGGCGCTCCAAGTTGCGGCGGCCGCGCGAGAGAGCGGCGGCGTGCTGGCCGTCGGCATGCAGCGGCACTTCAAGGTGGACTATCGGCGAATCATCGAGACAGTGCGAGCCGGGGACATCGGCACGCCGTACCTGTTTGCCATCAATGAGTACCGCGGAGATTGGAATCCGCGGACTTGGGGCTGGCGAGACCCCCGGACCGGAACGATCACGCCTTGGCGCCACCTCCGAGCGCTGGCGGGCTCGAGCCTGCTTGAATTCTCGGTGCATTCCTATGCGTTCCTGTACGAGATGATCGGCAAGCCGCTCACATTCTGCGCAGCGACGGGCGGGGCAGTGCACTGGCCCGACCGCGAGACCGAGGACAACATCTCCGTTGTGGCGGAGTACGGAAACATCCGTCTGCAGCACACCTACAGCGGATCCGCGCCCGGGGCTCGCTGGCACGTCACGATCGTGGGCGGAAAGGGATCCCTGCAGTACGACCAGCACACCGCCACCTTGCGTGCAACCGGTGCGGAACCCCGCGACCTGGACCTCGGATCGGAAGAGTCGGGCGACCTGAGCATGGAGGGCCAAATGTATCAAGACTTCTTCCGCGCTGTGCGCGAACGGTCGGTTCCTGCCCTGAACGCCGACTTCGCGATTGAGGCGACCAAGCTGGCCTACGCCGCGTGGATAAGCATCGATCAGCGCCGGATCGTGACTGATGCGGATTTCGGATAGGCTGCTTTCGTGCCGGAGACGCTTCGAATTTGTTGCCGCCAAGCACAACAGGCGGTATTGTGGGTGTCGCGCCGACCTGACACGGGTCGCGGTCAGTGTTAGCTGCCAATCGACCCGGGCGCGGCTGGGCGAGCAGTGGAAGGAGTCCCGATGTTCATAGTCACGCTCGGAACGAAGATTGCACCGAGGAAATTCCAGAGCCTTGGTGCGGCCGCACTTGCCGTCGCAATCGTGGCGACGGCCGGATATGCGCAGGCACAATTGCCTCCCCACTTCCAGCCCATCACGGATGATCCGAGCCTGCCTCGTGTGCTCATCATCGGGGACTCGATCTCGATTGGATACACGCTACCCCTACGCGCGGCGCTCGAGGGTGTCGCCAATGTCCACCGCCCGCCTACGAACTGCGCGCACACTTGGCGGGGCCTCGAGAAGATCGACGAGTGGCTGGGAGACGGCCAGTGGGACCTCATCCATTTCAACTGGGGCTTGCACGACCTGAAGTACGTCGACGAAGGAGGCAAGCTGGCTCTGCCCCCTGAAGGCAAGCAGGTAAGCACGTTGGAGGAATACGAGAAGAATCTTGACAAGCTAGTACAGCGCCTTCGGAAGACAGGAGCGAAGCTGGTTTGGAGACCGACTACGCCGGTTCCGGAGGGCGCGGCCGGGCGAATTCCGGCGGACCTCCCCAAGTACAATCAGGCGGCGCGCAAAGTTATCAGCCGCTACGGCATTGAGGTTGATGACATGAACGGTTTCATTGCGGCCGAGAAGATCCCTCACACGCGTCCCGGTAACGTCCATTTCTCCAAAGAAGCGTCAACTCAGTTGGCAGGAAACAGCGCCGTGGTCATTCGCCAGGCGCTGAGTGCAGACTGACCCGGGCAGAATGGCCCGGGACATTGATCCGTAGTCCTGAGCACCACACCCTCTCCGCTGCATTTCCAGGAGCGCTCCCGCGAGGTCGGCACCGCGCCTGCTGCCGAGCGAAGCGACTTGAGAATCCGTCTACTCGGTGCCGGTTATGTACACTCCCGAGCCCACCAGCAATGGCACCCCCTGTGCCAGGACGCGCTTGAGGAAGGCGACCTTGGCTTCGCTGTTGCCGCTGGCCGGGTTTGGATAGCCGTAGTACCAATGGGCCTCCCCAAAGGTGTCAGCCACGTCAAGCAGATCCCTTCCATCGAACAGCGTTTCCAACAGTAGCTCCCTGAAATTGGCAATCTCAGGTGACCTGCCCTCGTAGCCGCTGAATTCGCGTGTGCCCGTATCGGGATTCATCGCGAAGACATAGACTGTGCCGCTGGACCAGCGCGAATCGCTCTCCAGGACGGGTCCGGCGAAGAATCCCATCGACTCGACCACCATCGCGGCGCAGCGCACGAATTCCCGCAGGTTCTTCTCTGTGGGATCGCCGTCCAACGCGGCCGCGCTCACTTCTGCGCTGTTGCACGTACCGGGCAGGTCGCGCCGATAGATCCCGGCTCCTACCGCCGCGGCTCCGCCCCTCCATTCAACTCTCTTGATATACGAACTCTTCGGTTCGTCCCGGCCGGTCGTGAAGTTTGTGAATGAGTAGTGGAGCCAGCCGGCATCAACGATCGACATGACACGGTTCAGTTCGAAGTAGAAGTCCGTTCCGAAGTTATCTACTAGCGAGCCCCAGGGATGGCCTTCCTGCGCGGGCCTGGGAGGGAAGACATGGACGATCGATTGAGCCCAGTTGTCCGTGATTTCGTCGACGAACACATAGTACGGGCCGTGCAGCCAGCGAGCGTCTTCATTGAATGCCCGGCGGGCCTCGGCGGGACCATGTTCCGTCACGTACTCTGCTGCGCACTCCACGAAGGCCTGGATGTCTCGCCGGGTGTGCACGGCGCGTGCCGTCACGTAGTTGTCGGAGCAACTCGTCGCTCGGCCCGGTTGGCCCGGTGACACGTAGTACCCGGCCCCGACAAGCAGAGGTACTCCCTGCGCGACGACGCGTTTGAGCATGCCGACCTTACCTTGGCGCGCCCCTGTTGCTGGATTGATGGCGCGGTAGTAGAGAAAGGCTTCTCCGAACTGCTCGCCAACGCCGATTATGTCTCGGCCACCGAATTGGTCTGTCGGCGCCCGCCGTCGCCCCCACTCGTGAAGTTGATTCCCGTTTAGCCGAATCCCGCTGCCCGAGAGGACCTGATTGCCCATCATGTCCATCACGAACGGGTAAATCGAACCGTGCTTCCACCGGGATCCTCCCTCCAGTTCCGCCATCGCGAAGTAGCCTTCCGATTCCACCTTGAGCGCGGCGCAGCGGACAAACTCTCGCAGTACCTCGTCGCTTGGGTCGGCATCCAGGACCGCGGCGTTGACGTCATCGCTGTCGCACGTCCCGGGCACGTCGCTCAAGTAGATTCCGGCCCCGATCGCGGCGCGGTCGCCGTTCCAGTCAATCTCGATCGCGTAAGACGCCTTCGGCTCGTCCCTTCCAGTTGCAGGGTTCCAGAACGAATAGTAGATCCAGCCCGATCCGGCGAGAGTCAAGACGCGATCAAACTCGCTCACAAGGTCGTTGCCGTAGTTATCGACGAGTGCCCCCCATACAAGTCCCTCTCTGGATGTGTCCGGAGGGTAGGCATACGCGATGGATTCTTCGCCGGAGCCAGCGATTCCATTCACGAACACGTAGAAGGGGCCCTTCCGCCAACGATCGTCTTCGTTGAACGCTCTACGCGCTTCGATTGTGCCGACCTCCTGGACGAATTCGTATGCGCACCGAACAAACGCCTTGACGTCACCCTTCGTGCGGATGGCGCTCGCGGTGATTGTGTGATCGGCACATCCAATCCCGTCGTCCGCCGCGGCTTGGCCTAGTCCGATCCAGAGCAGGGCTGGGAGTGTGAGCAGTCGTAGACCCTTGAGCATGGGAACACCCTATCCAGCATTGTCAAGACTGTCAATGGTTGTGCGCGATTCGATTCCGCAACGTTGAAATGGCCCATACTGACTTATCACGGGAGTGGTGAAGCCGGTTCAAGAGTGCCTTGTGACAGGCCTGTCACAAGCGCTTGGCTGTCAGATCCGGGATGTGCCGAGAAGTTGCGGGAAACGCGGGTGGCCAAAGTTTCGTGGGCTTGTCTTCGCGGAGCACGCTCATTGGCTGGATTGGCGAGGCCTGCAGTGCGGCGGGCAAGTTGGCTAGTAGCGAAATGAGGGTCAGGACCGTTCCGGCTCCAAGAAGAGTCCAAAGGTTCGCGGGACGGGATACCGAAGAGTACAGACTCGAGGAATCTGCCGGTGAACAAGGCGAGTGGCAATCCCGTGCCCACACCCGTCAGCGGTACCCAGACCATACGCGGCAGCGCCCATGAGAGCACTCTCATCCGATTCCCGCCGATAGAAATGCGCACGCCAATTGCGCGTTTCTCGTTGCATACCCTGCACGACGCCACCGAGAGTACGCCGATTCCTGCCAAGACCAGCGCGATCACGGTAATTGCTCCGGACACGGTCGTCAAGGCCCATTCGCTCACGAGCGCCTGTTCGGCGCGCATGCGTAGCATCGTGGTCCGAACGGGGAACTCGACCGCTAGGGTCCCGATCCGCTCTGTGACTGGTCCGATGATGCCGCTACCCGGCCCGTCGGCCTTGACGACTAGCGTCAGGTACCCTTCCGCCCAAACCCGACCGCGCTGCGCGCAAGGAACGTAGACAGCGGAGATATCGAACTGTCTGGCTCCCCGGAACCCACGGTCTTGGACCACACCGATTGCCCATCGATCCGGATTGCTGTTCTCGTTACCGAACCGGATCTGCTCACCGATTGGAGAGGCGTTGGCGAACAGGTTCCTGGCCAGCGGTTGGTTGACTATTGCGACCTCTTGAGCACCGACACGGTTGCCGGCGTCGAAGGGCCTGCCGACCAGTAGCGGGGTGTTGAGTGCTGGGAACAGCTCGGGCGAAACACAGCCCGATGTGGCCGTGACCCCCTTGGCGGCGCTCGGCGAGGCCGCCTCGACGTCGAACGGCGACGGCCAACTACCGCCGGATCGGCGTCTCCAGTAGTCATGCGACAAGACCGCAACTGGCTGGCCGCGATCACCCCAGCTCAGCCTTCGGCCCAGGGCGGCGTCAACGCCGAGCAGTTCGAAGGCATTGGCCGCAGCGACGAAACCGCCCACGCGCTCCCTTGACCCCGCGATCTCGACTGTTAGCGCAGGGTAGGCCCAGGCGAAGAGGCCTTCCAAACTGCTCTGCCGATCAATGAGCGCCTCCCACATCGCGTATGAGAACGGCACGTAGCGAGGGACACCGGGTCTTGTGTTGGTCAGGCGGACGACACTATCGGGTTCGTGGACGTCGAGTGGTCTCAGCAGCAGGGCGTCAACAAGGGTGAAGACCCCTGCGCTGGTCCCGATCCCAACGCCGAGCATCGCTATCGCGATGGCGGTGAAGTAGGGGTGACGGACCAGTGCTCGGACGGCACAGCGCAGATCCAAAAGCCAGCGGCGCATCTCAAGGGCAGTGTAATGGGCATCCTCTGACGGTGTCGGAACGGGGCCGCTCGTCATGCGTCCGCAACCGCCATGCCAGTGGAAGAATTCGGGCAGGGCATACTTCCGCTTGGATCCACCCCGAGGTTGTTACATCGATGGATGGAGCACGCCGTGAACCAAGATTTCATTTGAGGGATCGCTCGCACCATTGAGGAGCGGTAACCCCCGAACTTCGGCCTGGCTCCTGCCTCCGGGACACGTTACGATGGCCACCGAAGGGCACGATGGCGTCACGATTCAGAAAATGGGGCCTTATCGCAGTGGCCGTTGCGGGGATTCTTGTTGCCGTGCTCGTAGGGGTCGTTCTTGCCGTTTTCTACTTCGGAGCATTGCCTTTACGAGAAGGGACGATGCTCGGTGGCGGCCGTGTCGTGGCTGTGACCGAAGGATGGGGCCCCGTAACGATCGGGTCGTACCTGATCGCTCTGGACGAGGGCGACTTCGCCTTGGTGGACGCCGGGATGGACCCGGATGCCGGAGCGATCCGCTCGGCACTGAAAGATCGAGGCGCCGAGCCACGGGATGTGCGGTACATCTTCATAACCCATGCTCACGGCGACCACATCGGCGGAATACAGTCGTTTCCCGATGCCGAGGTCTATGCAGTCGAGGCCGACGCCAGAGCCATTCGAGAATCGAGTCTCCTTACTCCCCGGGGGCTCGCGGACGGGGACGTGGTATCCGCTGCTGGAACGGACGTGGAAGTCTTCGCCTTGCCGGGTCACACGCCGGGTAGCGCTGCCTACTTGGCTTGCGGCGTCCTGTTCCTCGGCGACAGCGCCGCTGCGGCCTACGACGGTTCGATTTCGGCGAACCGGCTATTCTCCAAGGATTCCGGGTCGACCCGGGAATCGCTCGCTGCTTTGGCGCATCGCCTGAAGGGCCGAGCGAACGAGGTACAGCAAATCGCATTCGGGCATCAAGGCCCTGTCGACGGTCTTGGGCCTCTACTCGAATGGGCAGCCGCTCGCGGGCCTCGGTAAGGGTCGCGAAACGAGCGGACGAGTCTGGCCGTTCGGAAACCTGAGAACGATCGCATCCCGAGGGCATCGGCAAGGTCCGGCTGCGGACGCCCGATGCAGCAGCGCCTATTTGCGGTCTTCGCTTGGCCGAGACGCCTCGTATTCTCGCCGAGTCTCGTCGTCCGGGGGGTACACGCCGTAGATCGAACGCCCGTCGAGCAGGAGCTTGCGTTGGAAGCTTTCTAGGTCTTCTTTCGAGAGTGCGGCCTGCACGACCTCTTCCGCCAGCGCTGCTGGAATGACCAGGATGCCGTGACGTTCTCCAACTAGCAGGTCGCCAGGCTGCACGGTTACATTTCCGATTCTGACGGGCACCTGGTAGTCGATGCTCATTAGGTTGGGCCGTACCGCAGCAGCTTGGCCGCGCCGCTGGTAGACCTGCAGTGGCATCCCAGCGATTTCGGGAACGTCGCGGAGCGCTCCGTCCACAATGAGCCCGGTCCCTCCACGAGCCAGGAAACGAATCGTGGTGATTTCCCCTGATACAGCGGAGCGGGTGTCGCCTCCGGCGTCGAATACGAGCACGTCTCCAGGTTGCGCCTCCTCTGCCGACACATAGTTCAGTTGCTTTTGCCTGGAATAGATCTGGTCCCGCAAATCGGGTCTCGTTGGCAAGTACCGAATGGTCCGGGCCCGACCGACGAGCCTCCGGTTGGGGTGCAACGCATCCAACTCGTGGATGAAGCAGTGTTCGTAGCCCTTGGCGACGAGGTCCGACCACATGGCCTCTAGAGGCGCACGGACCAGCTTCTCGAACAGCACTCGGTCGGCAGCGCCAAGCCGTTCAAGCACGTACGGGCTCAGCTCTCGATTGGGAGCCTTGATTTCCAAAGCGGTCTGGCCGGTCAGGGCGGAGCACGCGACCAAGGCGGTAAGCAGTCGAGGATTCATGGCTTTCTCTGTGCCGGCAAGCTCTATCCGGGACGCAGTGTATCGTACCGCGCCCCAGATGCGTCGCGACCGATCCACTCAAGGGGCACCGGTTCCTGAGCGGGAACCGCGGGCATCCGTCCGTCTTGGCACAACCCAATGTCTGCCAAAACGTCCGAGCGTCCTGTTCAGATGAACACTGGACGTCCTCCTGCCTGCCAGAATCGTTTTGTTAGCAATGTCTTTTGCAACACTATCTAATGAGTTCAATGAACCCCCTGGGTTGCCGCATCCGGCTGCGGTGGCTTGCGGGCCAATGCTTGTGATCCGGCGGCGCGGCTTGTTGCCGAGAACTGTCGCGATGGGATAGCATGAGCACGGGAGACCCATCGTAATGAGTTCCAAAACCACTATCCAAAGAAGAACCTTTGTCAAGGCCGCCGCAGCAGCTGCACCCGCGACTGCGTTTGCAGCCGGCAATAGCGTCTTGGGGGCCAACGATCGCATCCGGGCCGCCGTTCTCGGTGTCAACGGCCGGGGCCAGAGCCACATGTACGGCTTGGCGCCCATCAAGAATGTGGAGGTCGCGACGTTCGTCGATCCGGATCTGGAGATCGCTCGTAAGCGAGCCGGCGAGTTTGAGGAGAAGCACGGGCACCGTCCGAGCGTTGTCCAGGACATGCGGGAGGTTTTCGACGACGACTCTATCGACGTTGTCACCATCGCCACGCCCAACCACTGGCACACTCTTGCCTCTATCTGGGCCTGTCAGGCTGGCAAGGACGTGTACGTCGAAAAGCCCGCGACTCACACTTTCAACGAGGGATTGAGTCTGATCGCCGCTGCGAAGAAATACGGTCGGATCGTGCAGCATGGTGTGCAACTGCGCAGTTCGGAAGCGATTCGCGAAGCCGTCCAGAAAATGCGCGACGGCGCGATCGGCGACGTTTACATGGGACGTGCGACGATCTTCAAGTGGCGTCCGCCACTGGAACCGGCTCCCGACGAAGCCCCGCCCGCCACCCTCGACTACGACCTTTGGGTCGGTCCTGGCAAGTGGCGGCCCTATTCCAAGAAGCATGTCCACTACAACTGGCACTGGACATGGGACTTCGGCAATGGCGAGATCGGGAACCAGGGCATCCACGAACTGGACATGCTGCAGTGGGGCCTCGACGTCACGTTACCCGATGAAATCGTCTCGTCAGGCGGTCGTTACCTCTGGGAGGACCATCGGGAGACGCCCGAGATGTTGACCACGCTGATGCAGTTCAAACCAGAGCGCAAAATGGCCGAGGTGGCCGTCCGCTTCTGGCACTCGAATCACGAGACGCGCTCCGCGAATGGCAACATTTTCTACGGTTCCGAGGGACATCTCGTGGTGTCGGGCTACACCAAGTGGGACCTGTACCGGGGGCGCAAGCCAGAGCTCGTTGAGAGTGGCGAAGCACCTACCAGGCACTATGAGAACTTCATCAAGGCTGTTCGCAGCCGTAAGACGGAAGACCAGAATGGCCCCGTCGAGTCGGCCCATCATTCCGCGGCGCTCGCGCACTTGGGGAACATCGCCTTCAAGCGGGGCAAGAAGCTTGACTTCAACCGCGAGACAAATCACTTTAGCGGTGACAGCGAGGCGAACCAGATGCTCTCGAAGACCTACCGCACGGGCTTCGAAGTCCCGCCGCCAGATAGCGTCTAACGGATCGGTTTCTCATCGCGGCCCGGCGCGCACCCTGCATGAGGGTAGGCCGGGCCGTCTTCTTGTGGCGCCCCCGTCCGCGGCCCACTTGCGAGTCTCCCTGATGTAGACGGTGAAGTTAGCTTCCGTGTGCCGGAGTTGCTCGCGCTACTTGCGTGCGCCCGCCGAGGCAATGTTGACTTCACGGGTGTGCGAACCAAGTCCGACCGGGGTTCCCCGCATGATTGCGGCCGAATCTCCTGGACACGGCGGCGTCGAAAATCGGCCACAGACCCCCTCTGGCGAAGCACCAGCGAACTTGGTCAGGCGAAACTTGAACCTGGTGTGCGTCGCGATCCGCCGTTTCCTGGCGAATGCATGGATTCGGTCCGTGCACCTGATCGCAGGGAATCGCCAGATAGAATTCAGTGGCACCCCATACAGCCGAAGTTGCGTCCGTGACAGGGGAGGCAACTGAGCTTGTCGAGTTCGACCTTGCCCGTCGAGTGGAGGTCTGCAAACTGCCTCGTGTGATCGGCCGGCATGAGGTTCGCGCCTTCGACATGGCATTCCGAGCAGGTGAACGGGTTGTCGATCTTGGAATGGCACACGATGCAGTCCCCCATTTGGGGCATGTGAGCCGCAGCCGTAACCGACTCGCTCTCGGTCAGGCCTCGGTGGCACGCAACGCAGGCGTTCTTGCTGTTCAGGAACTGTCTCGTGTCACCGGGCTTGCCGTGGTAGCTGCCATCGTCGATCGCCGCGGCTATGAGCGGAGCGATGTTCCCCTGCTTCAGGTGAAACTCGTGATCGAATCGGTAGCTCCGGGTCTCGTGCTGGCGTTGGGCGAGTGGCGCTGTGTCAATAGCCGGAGCGGTTTGACCATCGTGGCAGGCACTGCAAATCTGTCCGTTAGGCAGCAGGTTGTCCGCAGCTTGCTGGCTTCCCTCTGCGGCTGAGTGACAGGTCTGGCAGACCAGGCCTCGCTCGAGATGCGGTTTGTGCGGGAACGCCCAGTCCTGGGCTGTTGCGGGCACGCAGAGCAGGAGAAAAGCCGCGGCTCTCATGCAAGCGCCCCTCGTAGGTACCGCGCGGTGTAGGATGCTTCGCATTGCGCAATAACCTCCGGCGGTCCCGCCGACACGACGCGGCCACCCTTCTGGCCGCCCTCGGGGCCGAGGTCAATGACCCAGTCCGCACACTTGATCACATCTAGATTGTGCTCGATCACGATCGCCGTCGCGCCATTGTCGATGAGAGTGTCGAATACACACAAGAGCCTGCGGATGTCGTCGAAGTGAAGGCCTGTTGTGGGTTCGTCGAATAGGAACAGGGTATTCTCGGTTTCGGCGTCGGCGATATGCATCGCTAGTTTCAAGCGTTGTGCCTCGCCTCCGGAAAGCTGGTTGGCAGGCTGTCCCAAGCGAATGTAGTCCAAACCGACGGACTCCAGGACTGATAGACGCTTGGCGATCCGGGGGAAATCGGCAAAGAGCCGCAATGCCTCGCTGACAGTCATTTCGAGCACGTCCCAGATGGTCTTGCCACGAAACTCGACTTCGAGGACAGCGCTGCGGTAGCGCTTCCCGCCGCAGTCTTCGCAAGTCATGTTGACGTCCGCCAGGAATTGCATGTTGATCGTCTGCTGCCCGGATCCATTGCAGGTACGGCAGCAACCCATGTTCGTATTGAAGGAGAAATGCTTAGCTTCCAGATTCCGCTGGCGGGCCTGTTCGGTCATGCCAAAGAGCTGGCGGATGGAATCGAAGATCCTGATGTACGTAGCCGGCACCGATCGAGAAGTGTGGTCGGCCAATGCCTGGTCCACGAGGACGACCCGGTCGAAGTGCTCCTCGCCGGTGATCGCATCAAATTCCAGATTCTTCAGCCGGCGCAATCGGCGCGAGCCTTGATAATGCTGGCCACCGGTCATGCCGCGATGGACGATATCATGCAGCAACGTTGACTTGCCCGAGCCGGAAACTCCGGAAATCACGGTCAGCAAACCAACCGGGATCTCGACATCAATGCTCTTGAGGTTGTGCTTTGCTGCGCCGAGGACACGGATGAAGCTGTCTCTGGTGGGTTGCCGTCTGCTGGCGGGGACGGGAATCTCTTGGCGGCCCGCGAGATAGCGCGCGGTCAAGGACCCGTTCGGGGAGTGAATCTGGTCCCGGTGCCCGCTGAAGACCACCTCGCCACCGTGTTCGCCGGCTGCCGGCCCGAGGTCGACCAGATGGTCGGCGGCAAGCATCATCTCCGCATCGTGCTCGACCACAAAGATTGTATTGCCGATGTCGCGCAACTCCTTCAGCGTATGGATCAGCTTTGCCGTATCCCGAGAGTGCAGGCCGATCGACGGCTCGTCGAGCACGTAGCAGACGCCAACCAGGCGCGAGCCTAGGGAAGTGGCTAGCTGGATGCGTTGCGCCTCGCCGCCTGACAGGGTCGCAGAGAGCCGGTCCAGCGTGAGATATCCCAAACCGACATCGTTCAGGAATCGCAACCGGCTGCGGATCTCCGCCAGCGGATTGGCGGCGATTTCAGCCTCCGAGCGGTCCAGTGCCAACTCCTTGAAGAACTCGCTTGCCTCGGCGAGCGAGCATCGCAGGACATCTGCGATCGACTTTCCCCCGACGCGCACGGCGAGCGTTTCGCGGGAGAGCCTGCTCCCGCCGCAGTCCGGGCAGGGAATGCTCCTGCGCCATTGGGATAGCTTTGCCGAGACTTCGCTGTTCCGTGCCGCTTTGTCCTCCATTGTCTTGAGGTAGCCGCGGATTCCCTCGAAGTCCTCCCATCCCTCCTCGATCAACCGCCGCTGCTCCGGCTCGAGTTCAGCGTACGGAACATCCGTCGGGATGCCCTTGCGCCGGGCGGCTCGCAGCATCCTGAGCTTGACCGGCTTGTCCTTCCCCTGCCATGGCGTGATCGCACCAGTTCGGAGTGGTCGGTCGGGACGGGAAACGAACAAGTCCATCGCATAGCTCGACACTCGCCCGTGGCCGATGCATCTGCTGCACGCGCCGTACGGCGAGTTGAGATTGAACATCGATGGTTCGGGCAGGGGGTGTACATGCCCACAATTGCTGCACGCGAAACGGTTGCTGAAGCGGTGCACGCTGCCCGGCTCCGTGGCGCTGGCGAAACATACTTCGCCGCTTTGCCGGTAGGCGATTTCGACGCTGTCGGCAATGCGCTCGCCGACATCCGGCGATATAGCGATGCGGTCAACCAGGATGTGGATTGGCTCATCGAAGTCTAGGTCCAGCAGGGATTCCGGCGTCGAGAATTCGAAGATCTTGCCCTCCTGGAAGAGCCGATTGAACCCATTCTTCCTGAGTTGGGCGAGCCGGGCCTTCATGGGTCCGTCGAAGTATCCGTACTCGTCGTCGAATTCCAGCGCCAGCCAGTCAAAATCGTCTTGCCGCACGGGAAACAGCACGTGCCAGCGGGAGCCCGGTTCAAACGCCGTGACCCTGCTCACGACGTGATCAGGGGCGTCTTTCGCGACCCGCTGGCCGCATTCGACGCAGAAAGTCCGCCCTGCACGCGCGAATAGCAGTCGCAAGAAATCATAGATTTCGGTCGATGTTGCGACCGTGGAGCGGGGGTTTCTCGTGGCGTTCTTCTGGCGAATTGCTACGGTCGGGGCAATCCCAACCACTTCGTCGACATCAGGCTTCTCCATGCGCTCCAGGAACTGCCTTGCATACGACGACAGCGATTCGACGTATCGTCGCCGTCCCTCCGCGTAGATCAGGTCGAAGACCAGCGAGGACTTGCCGGAACCGGATACCCCGGTCACGACGATGAGCCGGTTGTGGGGCAGGCGCAGATGGATGTTCTTGAGATTGTGGACCCGCGCACCGCGGATCTCAAGGTAATCCTCAGGCACAGAGAGGCAGTCCGGTAAAGGTCCGGCGGGCTCGGCTCCGGGCCAGCCGCGCCGGTTTCATTATAGGAGGTGCGGAATCGGCGCTGAGAGTGCCGCTTGAGGGTGTCCCACGCCTGCGAGCCCTTCGTACGGAGCAGCATAGCGGTACACTGGAAGGGGCGCGGCCTCGCGGGGCGTGCCGTTCCTCGGGAGGGGGATTGACGATGAAACAGATGCTGATGCTTGTGTCACTAGCGGCGGTTCTTGCAACCGGCATGTCAGCTCAGAGCCCGTTCAAGTCGCCGGAAGAGCAAGAAGCCTTCATGAACGTCCAGAACGCCGCCTCGGTCCAGGACCGAGCCAGCGCGGCGGTCAAGTTCATCGCAGACCACTCGGACAGCGACTATGTCGGCTTGGCGAGCTACATGGCAATGCTGTCATTCCAGCAGTTGAACGATTTCGAGAACATGGTGCTCTACGGTGACATGGTTCTGGAATCTTCGCCGGTTCCCAGCGTTCTGACCGGCACGCTGATCTCGCTTGCCGTTGCAATCCCGAACCGCACGCGCGAATTCGATCTCGACAAAGAGGAGAAGCTTGCGAAGGCAGAAGACTTTGCCAAGCGAGCGATGGCCTTGATCCCAACGCTGTCCAAAATGGATCCGAGTATGACGGACGACGCTTGGCTGCAAACCAAGATGGATTTCATGGCGCAGTGCCACGAGGCCATTGGAACGGTGCAGTTGAAGAGAGAGAACTACGAGCAAGCCGAGGCTTCCCTGCGCAGGGCCTTGGATATGACTCCCGTTCCCGTCGCGTTCACGATGTACAACTTGGGGATTGCCCTTTCCGAACAGAACAAGAAGGAAGAGGCTGGAACCTTGTTTGACCGTTGCTCCGAAGCGGGCGGCGTGCAGGCTGGCGACGGATCGGACCTGTGCGCAACACTGAAGGGCGAACTCTAGGCGCGGGGATTCCATTCAGGGCGCCGTGTTCGAGTCAAGTCGCCGTCCATGTCCAAGCGGGACGCATCGGAGGAACTGGCCGAGCGGCTGGGTCATCGTTTCAGCGATCCCGCGCTGTTAGACCGTGCGCTCACTCATGGATCGGCATCATGTGACGGAACGACCTCGAACGCGCGGCTGGAATTTCTCGGGGACGCAGTGCTGGCCACGGTAGTGTGCGAGGCGCTCTACAGGCAGTTTCCGCAGGCCTCTGAGGGCCAGCTCACCAGTCTAAAGTCAGACTTGGTCAGGAACGAACGCCTTACGGCGGCGGCGCGCGATGCGGGTCTCGGCTCCTACCTGCGGCTCGGAAAGGGGTTGGAAGCAAAGGGGGGGCGTGACACGGCACGGGTCCTTGCAGATGCCTTCGAGGCCGTGCTGGGCGCAGCCTATCTCGATGGAGGGATGCCAGCTGCCAGAGAGGTCGTCGAGAAATCCCTCTTCGGAGAGCGTGGGCTGTCAGATTCGAGGTTCGACCCGGCCACGAGCAATCCCAAGTCGACCTTGCAGGAGTGGCTTGCAGCCCGAAGCCTTCCGCGCCCCGAATACGTCATTATCTCCGCCGACGGACCGTCGGACCGGCGCACGTTTCGAGTCAGGGTGAGCTGCGGCTCGCATTCGGCGACGGCCGAAGCGCGTACCAAGCAGGGTGCGGAAAAGATCGGGGCTCGGCGGGTGCTGGAGCAATTGATCGCCTCGGAACAAGGCGCCAAGAACGTGGAGGCCGCGACTGCCTGATGGCTGTGGTGAACCGACTTCGGCGCACGATTGCAATCTCGTGTTGGCTCGCGGCCCTGGGGATGCTTCCTGCTTCGGCGGCGGTTGACCAGGAAGCCTCGCTGTCGGCGGCCCGCAAGTTCCAGCGCATCATGGCGGGCGAGGTCCCCAGCGGCGAATCGGTGAGCATCTCGCATGACGAGATGAACGCATTCCTGCGTCACCATGCCGGTCCGACCATCCCTGACGGAATTCGGGAGCAGAAACTGACATTCCGGAAGGGCGGTGCTCTCATCCAGGCCCAGGTGGATCTGGAAACGGCAAGTGCCTCGTCAGAGGATCTGCCGTTGCTCATGCGGCTGCTGCTGCGCGGGACGCGCACAATCGTCGTCGACGTCGATTTCGCGGGCCAAGACGGGCAAGGGGCGGCGCAGGTCGTGTCGATTGCGATCGACGAAGTTGAACTCTCTGGCACCGTTCTGGAGTGGTTCTTCGAATCGTTCGCGCCTCCCGACTTGAGGCCTTACCTGGTTGGCGGCAAGACCGAGTTGCCCGAGGGGGTGCGGGAGATCCGACTCGAACCCGGCCGAGCTGTGGTGGTTGCCGAATAGCGTGAAGAAGAGCTATCCAGGCGTGCGCGATTCCGGATCAAGAGTGGAGGCACCAGCCATTCTCGAATACATGCGCGAGAACCAGCCGGCCATCGTCAGCTTGCTTCGGAGACTGGTCACCATCGAGTCGCCGACACACGAGAAAGCGGCCGTCGACGAAGTCGCGGATGCAATCGCCGAGACAGTCAGCGGCATCGCCCAGGTCACTCGCCATTCTCAGCCAGATCACGGCGATCACCTAAGGATCGAGTTCGATATTCCGACACGCGGCGACGGCCAGGTGCTGGGGCTCGGACACATCGACACGGTATGGGAACTCGGCACGCTCGAGCGTATGCCCTGGCGCGAGGCCGACGGGCGTCTGTGGGGCCCGGGAGTCTTTGACATGAAAGCCGGAGTGGTGTTCATGATTTTCGCTGCGCGAGCCATTCGGGACCTGCGTCTGCAGTGCCGGCGCCGCTTCGTGTTGCAGTTGAACTCCGACGAGGAAATCGGTAGCCCCTCATCGACTAGGCACACCAAGACCGAAGCGCTCAAGAGCGCCGCAGTGCTGGTGGCCGAGCCAAGTGCCGGCCTTGAAGGCAACTTGAAGACGGCCCGCAAAGGCGGGGCGACCTACCGAGTGGAGGCGCAAGGGGTCGCATCGCACGCCGGGCTCGATTTCGCAGCCGGGTCGAGCGCCATCGTGGAATTGGCCGGTCAGATCCAACGGATCGCCGCTTGGACTGACCTCGACAACGGTTTAACCGTCAATCCTGGTCTTGTCCGAGGCGGCACGGCCTCCAATGTGGTTGCCGAGAGGGCTTGGACCGATGTGGATGTTCGCTTCCCCACGAAACGCCAGGCGGATGAGATTGCGGACCTATTCGGCGCGATCCGCGCCGATGATCCAGGCTGTTCGGTCCGAGTGTCGGGCGGGGCTCGCAAATTGCCGATGGAGCGCACTGACGGCGTGATTCGGCTGTTCCGGCTGGCCGAGAAGATATCCGCAGAAATGGGAGTGCCCCTCGGGGAGGCTGCAGTGGGAGGCGGATCGGACGGAAACACCACCGCAGCTCTTGGCATACCGACCCTTGACGGGCTCGGAGCCGTGGGAGAGGGCGCTCATGCGGTGCACGAGAGCATCCTGACGGAACGGATCGCCGACAGGGCGGCGCTAATCGCGGGCTTGGTCCATCGGCTTTAGGACGATCCCGGGACGCGACCTTCCGGACCGAGCGGTGCGCTTTTGCTACGGCGGACCCCGGCTGCGCCGAGCTTGACCGCAACGGCAAGCAGCGCGCAGAGGAATCCGAGCAACGTGATCGGCGGCATCCGGCCCGGCCAACTCGCCAAGTCGATCCAACCCTTGTAGCCCATCGAGAATGTATGCCCACAGGCCAGGCCGAGCGCGACGTAACCCATGTGTTGTGACCGAAGCCAGCGTCCCATGCCGAGCGCGTCATACATGTGCGGCAGCGTAGCGATTGCCGGAACTAGCAAGCAGCCATATGCTAGGACGCCGCACAGGAATGTCATCTCTCCAGAGAGGTTGAACTTCCCTGAGGTCTCGTAGAACTTCTCGAAATACGCCGGGCTGAGCAGCACCATCGCCATCAGGACGTGCACCGTGATCATGGAGAAGCCCGCGAGTCCGAGGAACTTTGCCTTGCTGCGAACGCGTTCCGACCCGTGGGCGCCGCCGAAGAGCTTGCCCACCAGGTAAGCGAGCGCGACGAGAACGACACCAGCTAGTGCAGCCGATTTGTTGACGATGTAGAGCGGCAGGTGGGTCCATGCCACGCCGCCCAATACGTTGTAGCGGACGATCGCGTAGGCGAGACACGGCAACCAGATTCCAAGGACCCAAAGGACGCGCTCGCGCGGCGGCAGGCGAAAGCTGGCACCGGGGTTCGGATGAAACGCCATGTGTTGGTTGCCGGCTCTAGATCGCGATTCCAATATACGAGCGCTCGATTCCTTGGAGTGAAACCCCGAACACAGCCTGCTCCGACGGGGACTGATCCGCCGAGGCTGCACTGCATTCGTTCAGGCGAAGCGCACCATAGTATCACTTCGTGCCAGTGGGGCTGTGGCCGGGTTTCCGTGTTGCGTCGGTGCATGCGCCATGCCGCCGTCCGGGCCAGCGGCGCGAGAATCGGCCCCTCTGATTGAGGCCGCGAAGTCTCGACGGTTGACGAAGTTGCCTGCTTAGGCGGGGCAGGACATTGGCCAGCTTGCAGCAGGGACGAAACCCACTTGTCTATGCCGACCTTCTCATTGTCAGTGGCTTCAGGTGCTCGTAGCTCATGCGTACGGCTTCTGCGACGGGCATCACGTCTCCGAAAGCTTGGTGAACCGTTAGGTAACCCTCGTAGCCCACCTCATGCATCGCGTCGAAGACCGAGTCGACATCGACCCCGCCTTCCTCCCATACGCCAATGTGGTCCAACGGAACAGGGCCCTTCTTCCAGGTCTCGACCTTGGTCACACCGTCGGGGTTCAAGCGGTGATTCTGGATGTAGAAGTTGAACAGGTACGGTTGCAGCCGACGGATCGACGCGATCCCGTAGTCCTCGGCTGCGATGAACCAGTTCGCAGGCTCGTAGATGATGCCGAAGTTCGGGCGGTTGATCGCTTCGAGTACTCGCACAGAGCCGTCGACGGTTTCAAACAGGCTGGCGCAATGCGATTGATGTGCCAAGCGAATGTTCCGCTCGGCGGCCTCGTCAGCGGACGCTTGCGCAAAGGGGATGTCTTCGTCCGTCTTCATGCAGACGCGGATGAGACTCGAGCCCAGAGTGTCCGCCAGATCGAGGTACGGGGTGATGTTGCGCAGTAGCATCGGCCCCTCCTCGTTGTTGCTGGGGACCGCGAAGTCTCCGGTTACCATCGAGACCTTCAGCCCTGCGGCGTCGATTTTTTCCTTCACTGCCGCGACTTCCTCGGCTGGGGTGTGCGTGCCAACTTGAGAGGCGCGCATGCAAAGCGCACTGTAGCCGAACTCGGATGCCATTGCGATCAGCTCGTCGATGGTCATGGTCGAATTGCGCTTGTCAAAGAATGACTCTGCGACACGTACTGAAAGCGAAAGCTGCATCGCCGCTTCTGGGGCGGGAGAATCGTCCATAGGTTCGTCTTGGTCCGGCGGCGAGCAGCCGAAAGCCGCGACCCCGGCGGTCGTGGTGAGAAAAGTTCGCCTAGAATACTGCATTGCCAGTGAAAACCTCCGTTGTTCGATGGTAGTGTCTCACAGCGTGGGTGTCTACAGCCCGGTTCGGCTTGCGGAATCCCGCGAAGGCGGCTTGTCGAGGCTGTCGGTGCAAGACAGCGTTCCCAAGACCCGACTTCGTTGACGCCGAGTGGCCGATTGGCGCGCCGAACGGTCAGGCCTACGGACGGGAGCCTTCATGACGTGTTCCCAATTGGGATGGTCTGGCCGGGGAAAGGCTCGTGGGTCTCACCCGACCGAATGGCAGCAGCTTGCGTTTGCGGGCTGTCCAAATGTGAGCCGTGCCGTGCTCTGTGCAACAATAGCTCGGCGTAAGCTGGTTGAACAGTTCCGCGGTCCGTAACGCGCCCCGACATGCCGCGTGTGGATGCGGCTCCGTCTGAGTTCGGCCCGCAGGAGGACCGCAATGCCCAAGGTACTGATTACGATCGGGGACGCCGCCGAGGCGATGGACACGCTCTATCCGGTTTACCGGGTCCAGGAGGATGGCTACGAGGCTGTAGTGGCTGGTCCTGACGCACGGGTCTACCCGTTGGTGATGCACGAGATTCCGCCCGGCTGGGACATCACCAGAGAGCAACCGAGTTACCACCTCGAAGCGACCGTGGCCTTTCGCGACGTGAATTGCGACGACTATGACGGGCTGTTCCTGACGGGGGGGCGTGCACCCGAATACATCCGCTATGACCAGGACCTGATTCGAATCGTGCGGCACTTCTTCGAGCACGAGAAACCGGTGGCGGTGGTTTGCCATGGAGCCGAGATCGTTGCCACGGCCGGTGTCATCACGGGCAAGCGCATGGCAACGATTCCGAAGTGCCAGTTCGACATTGAAATCTGCGGGGCGACATTTGTCGACGAAGGATGCGTACGATCCGGGAATATGGTCAGCGGGCGCGGGTGGTTTGACCAGCATCTCTACATGGCCGAATTCATGCGGATGCTGAAAGCCTATTCCCGGGAGCCCGAGATTGCGTGGTCTGCCGAACTCCCCGTTGCAGGGGCACGGTGAGCCTCAGAATCGCGCCGACTGAAGCGTGTTCCATGGGCGACTCGGGACTCGTTAGCGCGAAGCGGACTGACTTCCGAGTAGGGTAGACTCGTTCCGCATGGTGCAAACCCGCCCCTACCACGGCTGGTACGTAGCAGCCTCCTGCTTCTTCATCCTCGCGATGACCGTGGGGATGCCAATGTACTCGATGCCGTTTTTTTATGATCACTACATCGAGGAGTTCGGTTGGGATCGCGCCGAGACCACTTCGGGTTTCTTCATTTCAACCCTGCTGGTCCTTCCGCTGGGAGGTCTCCTGGTCCATCGCTTCAGCCCGCGCAAACTGATCATGTTCGGCGCGGTGACATTTGCTCTCGCGTTCTACTGCCTCAGCGTAATGCAGGGCTCCCTGACTTTCTATCGCTTCACGTGGTGCTTGGTCATGGTCGGGTTCGTGTATTCCGGCCCGGTTCCGAGCCAGGTTCTTCTCGCCAATTGGTTCAACCGGAATCGCGGCAAGGCGATGGGGCTCGCCTATCTGGGCCTTGGAATCGGAGGGGCGATGTCCCAGAAGTTCGTCGCGGGACCATTGATCGAGGCGTTCGGGTGGCGCACGGCCCTGCAGATCATGGGCGGCTTGATCCTGCTAGTTGTGCCCGTCGCTCTGTGGGCCCTGAGGGACCGCCCGGCTGACATGGGCCAGGTCGCCGAACCTGCGTCCGCTGTCTCGCGCGAAGCGACTAGCGAGTCGCTGACGTTTGGCCGGCTATTGGCGCGCTGGCCGTTCTGGCTGATCGGTGTCGGGTCGTTTCTCAGCATTGCAGCGATTGGCTCCGTCAACCAGCACATGAAGCTCCTGTTCCTGGATGCGGAGCTGTCGGCATCGTTGGTTGCCGACACCACGTTCGTAATCCTGTTTTCAAGCTTGGCCGGGCGACTCATCACCGGCTGGCTCGCTGACCGGTTGCGCAAGAAACTGGTCATGGTGGTCGCCTACCTGCTTGTCGCGCTCCCGGTGCCGCTGCTCTACGTGATTGACTGGCCCTCCATGACGATTCTGTTCGGCATGGCGTTCGGTTTTGGTCTGGGAGCGAACTACATGCTGATCCCGCTGATGGCGGCTGAATTGTTTGGCACGGGCTCGCTGGCCAGGGTCATGGGGATTGTGTGGCCGCTAGGCCAAGTGGGCCAAGCCACGCTGCCTTTCTTCGTGGGTGCGATGTACGACGGGCTCGGAAACTACGACGTGGCTCTTGCGGTTGTGTTCGCGATCGGCATGGCGGGCGCTGCCTGCATTGCCCTGTTGCCCGCGAAGGGCTCAGCCGCAACGGCTTGAAGGAATGCGAGCCTAGCGCTGGGTTAAGGCTGGGGGTATCGCGGCGAGCCGCCTAGGTACGGCTGCGAATCGAACAAGTCTCCCCGGCCGTCCATGCGGGGGTCGGCAGCGTCGACCAAACCTTGGGTCATGCGCACGGCGAGGGCAGTACGGATTCTGGTGTAGCTGGAATCGTCAGCCACGTTCACAACCTGCCCGGGATCCTTCTTCAGGTCGTAGAGCTCCTCCGCCGGACGCTTCGCAAACGACAAATCGTAATACTCCCCTAGCTCCGGATCATCCCGGTGCTGCCAGAGGAACCACTTGGTAGGTCCGTTGTCGCAGTCTGCCAGCCAGGCGTTGGGGCTTGCGGCTCCCTCGTAGTCTGGCGTGCCCGCCGGCCAGCGGTCAGGGGCGTAGTTGCGGATATAGAGGAAGTCATCGGTTCGAATCCCGCGTGCCGGGTAGCCGCCAAGGTCCGGTGCCTCTTGGGCCACGACATGTCGCTCGCGACCGATGAGTACGTGGTCGCGATGCTGCTCGACTCGTCCCGACCGGCCCGATACCAGCAGGTCCACGAGGGACAGCCCGGACACTTGCTCCGGGATTGCCAGGCCCGCCGCATCCAGAAAGGTCGGTGCCAGATCGTTCGTGGATACGAAGTCCGAGACCACTCGGCCACCCGGAACACGGTCTTTCCAGCGAATTGCCATCGGCACGCGGGCTCCGGAGTCGTACAGATTGCCCTTTGCGCGAGGAAAGGGCATGCCGTGGTCACCCGTCATCACGATCAGGGTGTTGTCGAGTTCTCCCAGCTTCTCGAGCAGCGCGACGAGCTCGCCGACATCGTGGTCGAATCGCTGGACCTCGAAGTAGTAATCGGCCACGTCGCTACGAACCTCGTCGGAGTCCGGGAAGTGTTCGAAGAGATGGACGTCTTCGAGCTTGATTCCGCTGGCGACTCCGCTGCCTGCCCTGTAGGGGCGGTGCGGGTCGCTGGCACCGAACCAGAGGCAGAATGGCATGTCATCCGGACGGGCCTCGAAAAACCCCTCCACCGAGCTGTAGCGCTTGCCGGCTGGACTGACGGTGCTGCCCGGAAAAATGCCCGGGCCCCAGCCCTTGCGGTAGCTGCCGACAAAATACCCATCCGCAGCGAGCAGCTTCGGGTACTCCGCAAACGTGGAAGGCCAGACACTCCTCAGGTTTGCCGCCGGACCCAGCCTCCAAAAATGCTGCCCCGTGATGATGGCCCCCCGGCTTGGCGTGCACGACGGCGACGAGATATACGCGTTTTCGATCAGGACGCCTTCCTTTGCCAGACGATCGAAGGTCGGCGTTGCGACGTTTTCGCCATACGCTCCGGCGTGCGGCCAGCCCCAATCGTCCGCGATTGCCAGGACGATGTTCGGCCTGGCGGCCGAACTGATGGGGCCCCAGAGGCAAACCAAGGCCAGAGCCGAGAATGCCGCAAACCTTGTCGACATGGAAGAAGAAGATACCACGTCTTGTTCCGGGCTTGCCGTGCTCGTTTCCAGGCCTTCGTGGATGGAGTTCGGGAAGGGTTGGACCGGGTTGCCGTCCGTGCGGTCGATCAGGGAATCAGCAAGAGCTTGCCCATTGTTTTGCGCCCCGCAAGCCTCGATTGGGCTTCGGCCGCATCGCTCAGGGGAAACTCGCCACCCACGGTGACATTGAGATCGCCCGATTCGATCCAATTGAGAATGTCTGACGTCCGCCAGCTGAACTCCTCGTCGGTTGCGATGTAGGCCATCATCGAAGGCCGCGTGACGAACAAAGAACCCCGTTTCGTCAGCTCCAGGGGTGCGAATGGCGGGACAGCCCCGCTGGCATTGCCGAACGTCACCATCATGCCCCGGGGCTTGAGGCTGTCCAGGCTCCCGGTCCAGGTTGACTTGCCGACCGAGTCGTATACCACGTCGACTCCCTCACCGTCGGTCAAGCGGCGGCACTCGCTGGAGAAATCCTGTTGGGTATACAGGATGACCTCGTCGGCGCCGGCCTCTCTCGCCTTGGCGGCTTTCTCCTCCGTCGAGCATGTTCCGATGACACGGGCCCCGAATTTCTTCGCGATCTGAACAATCAGCAGGCCTGTACCGCCAGCGCAGGCATGGACCAGAGCTGTATGGGACTCGCCGAGTTCGAAAGTCGACCGCGTCAGGTAGTGTGCCGTGCCGCCCTGCAGCATCGACGCGGCAGCCACCTTGGTTGTAACGCCGTTCGGCAGTTTCACCAAGCGCTTCGCGCCGGCGATGGCATACTCGGCGTACGAGCAGTGCGGCTGCAACAGGGCTACGCGGTCTCCGGGACGGACGTCGCGGACGCCTTGGCCGACGGCAGCGACGGTTCCCGCGCCTTCCTGTCCGTTTGTGAATGGAGGTTTAGCCGGATACAGGCCCGTGCGGAAGTAAATATCGATGAAATTGACGCCGGAGGCATCGATCTTGACGAGCGCTTCGCCCGGCCCTGGTTCGGGGACGGGCACGTCTTCGTAACTGAGCACCTCGGGTCCGCCGTGCTCGTGGATGCGAATAGCCTTCATCACGGGTACTATAGCAACGGGATGCGCATCCGCAGCGTCGACGCCGTCCATCTGCGGACGACCCTGGAACGGCCTTTTTCCTTCTCGCAGTTCTCGTACACAGACCGCGAGACGATGCTGGTGAAGGTAGCGACTGAGGACGGTCGCACCGGTTGGGGCGAGGCGTACGGCCCGGCCGCAATCACCGCCGCGACCGTCCGGGAGTTTCTCGGTCCAATGATCGTTGGTCGTGATCCCGGGGCGGTCGAGTCGCTGTGGGCGTCGATGTACGCCCGCTCGATCGACTACGGCCAGAAAGGCGTCTTGATTGCGGCCATGTCGGCTCTCGACATCGCCTGTTGGGATCTCAAGGCGCAGGATGCGGGGGTGCCCCTGTATAGGCTGCTCGGCAGCGAGCCCGTGGAGTCCATCGAGTGCTACTGGACGGGCTTCTACTTCGGGGGCGAGGAGCCTCTGGAATCACGGTGGGAGCGCGAGGCCGAAGAGTGTATTGATCAAGGGTTTCATGCCGTGAAGATGAAGGTCGGGCTGGGTGTTGAGCGGGACGCGGAGCTAGTCGGCATGTTGCGCGGCTTCGTCGGTTCCGGATGCAATCTCGCGATCGACGCAAACCATGCCTACTCCCCCATCGAGGCGATCGACCTTGCCCGCCGTGTAGAGCCACATAACATCCACTGGTTCGAGGAGCCTGTGTCGCCTCTGGATGCGCAGGCTTACCTGGATGTCAAGGCTGCCACGAACATTCCGCTGGCCGGAGGAGAGTGCGAGTACACGAGGTTCGGATTCCAGAAGTGGTTCGATGCCCGTGCGCTGGACTACGCGCAACCCGATGTGTGCGCCTGCGGCGGGATCACCGAGTCGATGAAGATCGCCACCCTGGCTTCGCTTGCCGGCATTCACGTCACGCCCCATGTGTGGGGATCCGCAATCGGCCAAGCCGCCGCGCTGCACTTCTACGCGGCGCGGCCGCGGCAGCCGTTCACGCTGACCCCGGAGGCAAAGCTCATAGAGTGCGACCGGACCGAGAATCCGTTTCGGACCGAGATCGTCGAAACCCCCATCGGATTGGACGGAGGCTGCTGGCATTTGCCGGAGGCAGCGGGCCTCGGCATCGGCGTGGTCCCGGAGCGGTTCGAACCCTATCTCGTCGGCAGGGTCTCCTGACAGGGATTCAGTGGCTATAGGGAACGTCCGACCGCAGCCTTCCAACCGGCGTAGAGCTCTTCCCTGCGCAACTCGGACATTCCGGGCTCGAACGTACGATCAACGCTCCAGAATTGCTCCAATTCGTCGGTTCCGCTCCAGAATCCGGTTGCCAGGCCTGCGAGGAAGGCCGCGCCCAAAGCGGTTGTCTCCAGATAGGACGGACGGACCACGGGGACGCCCAGGATGTCTGCCTGGAACTGCATCAGGAAATCGTTGGCTGTTGCGCCGCCGTCCACGCGTAGTTCTCCAAGACCGGATCCGCTGTCGGATTCCATCGCTTCCACCAGATCTCGCGTTTGGTACGCGATCGACTCCAGGGCCGCCCGGACGATGTGATTTCTGCTGGCGCCCCTGGTCAGGCCGGTCATGACGCCGCGAGCCCCCGCATTCCAGTAAGGAGCACCCAAGCCGGTGAAAGCAGGCACCAGGTACACACCCTGCGTGTCACAGACCGACAGGGCGGCATGTTCCGATTCGGCCGCGCTTGCGATCAGCCCAAGCTCGTCTCGCAGCCATTGCACGACGGCGCCAGCAACGAAGACGGCACCCTCCAGTGCGAATTGGTTGGAACCCGGTCCGGAGGCGGCGGTGGTTGAGAGGAGACGGTGCTCGGAGCGGGACGCGTTGTTCCCGGTGTGCATGAGCGCGAAGCACCCCGTCCCGTAGGTGTTCTTTACCAGGCCGGGCCGAAAACAGGCCTGTCCGAACAGCGCGGCTTGCTGGTCCCCCGCGATTCCAGCAATTGGGATTTCGGCACCAAACAGGTTTCCATCCGTCGTGGCCATCACCCCGCACGAGGGAACGATGGCCGGGAGCATGGAGGAAGGGACTCCCAGCATGTCCAGCATTGCCGAGTCCCAGGACCCAGTGCGCAGGTTCATGAGCAAGGTGCGGGAGGCGTTTGTCCGGTCGATGACATGCGCCTTGCCACCGCTCAGGCGGTATACCAGCCAGCTGTCAACCGTTCCGAACGCCAGTTCGCCGGCTTCCGCTCGCACCCTGGCGTCGGGGACGTTGTCCAGAATCCAGCCGATCTTGGTGCCCGAGAAGTAGGGGTCCAGGACGAGGCCAGTGCATTCGGTCACTTTGTCCGCGTTGCCGTCGGCCGCCAGTTCGTCGCAAATTTCAGTCGTGCGCCTGCACTGCCAGACAATGGCAGGGGCGACGGGCTCTCCGCTGGAGCGGTCCCAAACAATCGTTGTTTCGCGTTGATTCGTAATGCCGATAGCGGCTATTGCCTGCCAGCCCCCGCATCGGAGAGCGGCATCCTTGGCGACGACCAACTGGGTCTGCCAGATCTGCTCCGCATCCTGCTCTACCCATCCGCTTCGTGGGAAGCTGCTTTCTACCGGACACTGAGAGGTTGCCGCGGCACGCGCCTCACGGTCGAATGCAACTGCGCGTGCACTGCTAGTGCCTTCGTCGCACGAGAGTACGTACTGGGACATGAGTTTCCATCTTGTGTGATTGCGTTGGCTTCGTGCAATCGAGCCTCCGAGCCGACGCTGCACCTAGGGCAAGGGCATTTCTTGACTGTCTGTCTCACGTGCCCGTGAGAATGCCTGGACCGCATCAGGGGTCCGCACTTGCTCGAGCCAGTAAACACCGTCATAGGGAAGGCTATTGCCGCGGGTTCCGATCAAGTCTATGTCCCCGTCGGCGTCTAGATCTCGCGGGACGGTCATATCGAACATCCCGCGCTTGCGGCGCGATATATCGTGGCGCTTCCAGAAAGCATCCAACGCCCCTGGATTCTGGAACCAGGCGAGCCTGCCGAGCGGCCGGTCAACCGTCACGTCGATGCCGTCCTCGTCGCGGGGGCCTTGACTGTAGCTGCCGCAGAAGACGTCTTGGTGGCCGTCGCCGTCGATGTCGGTGACGGTGAGTCCCGTTGCGGAGTCTGGCTCCATCGTTCCGAGCCAATGTAACTGCCAAGGCATCGTGACTTCCTCGGGATGTTCGAGCCAAACGACGTTTGATCCGCCCTCCGACAGGAGTACGTCGAGGCGGGAATCGGCGTTGAAGTCGTGGAACGCGAACATGAATCCGGTCATACGCGTCGGGCCGTAGCTCTCCGGCACCGCGATCTCGATTGGGTGTTCGCGGAACTCGATCTCTTTGCTGCCCACATTCTCGAACCAGAACAATCGTGCTTCGGCACGCGACGAGGCGAGCACGTCAAGGTCTCCGTCCGAATCCAGGTCCACGGGCCTGGAATTGATTGGCACGGCAACCCGAGCGAGTTCGTGCTCCGTCCAGGAGGTGTCGTCGAGGGGATCTCCCGAGATCCCGTACCAACTGATCGGCCGAAGCGTGGTTTCGTTACGGTCCCCCCGCTGGCTTCCCTTGTTGGGCGCAACGACTTCGGGCCTGCCATCCCCGTTGAAGTCTGCGAAGAACACTCGGATAAACGAGCCTCGGCCGCTGGCAACCGACGGGATCAGGCGTTCCCAGTGCTTGGACCGGGCATCCTTGCCGGGGTTCTGGAAGTAGATCAGATGCTCGAACTCGCAAGCCGCGATGATATCTGGGTACCCGTCGCCGTTGACGTCGGCGATCGATACGTCTTCGGCCGCCCCTGCCTCGGGACCCTCGGCAAGCGTTGCAAGCGTCCAACTCTTGGGGTCTTCCGAGCCGAACGCCAATCGGATGTGCCCGTCAGCCACGCCGTCGTATTGGGTGTCGGACTCATGGACGGACACGATGTCTTCGTGCCCGTCCAGATCGAGATCCATGACCTCGAGTCCATCGCTTCCGCTGATGGGAACTCCTCCCATCTCAAGGTCGTCGATGATGTGCTCACGCCATGAAATGAACTGGCCGTCCGGGGCTTGCGCTTGACTCAGCGATTCACCCACTGTCTGGCCCGCTGGTTCGTCCGCAGGCCCGCAACCTGGGACGGCCCCGAGGGCCAAGAAGAGCGGAATTGACAACCAGTTCGCTCGCATGGAGGGCACCCTCGCTATTGGACCACACGGATTGGACTTGTCACTCCGCCCGGTCGGGCCCACCGCCTGTAGCCTTGCGGCTCGACGACGCATGAGACTGGGGACGGATGTCTGACGGAGCATGATGTGCCGGCCGCAACCGCCGAGCCCGCCCGATGGCTCGCGCCGCAAGAGCGATATTGACTGAGGCAGACAGCCGTTCGCGCAATGTGAACTGCTCGATCAGTTCCCGTTACCAATTCAGGCAGTAGGTCCCTGCCAGGGATACGGGCTGCGCTTGTTCGGGACGGCTCACGCGGAATTGCTTAGATAGCGTATCTGGACCTACCGTTTGGATTCTACCGATGCGTACACTTGGGGCGGCAATGGAATTCAGACACCGTTTGGTCGTCGCGTTGTCGCTCTCGGCAGTCGTGGCGTGCAACGCCCCTATCGATAGCCCTTTGGCTCCCATCCCCAATGGTCTTGTCGTACTGACGTTCGATGATGGCAACAAGTCGGACATCACGTTCGTTGCGCCCAAGCTGAAGGAATACGGCTTCGGAGCGACCTTCTACATTACTGAGGGCCTCGGTTACACGGCTGACCCAAACAAGGAGCGCTACGTATCTTGGGAGGACGTGCGCCGTTTACACGACCTCGGGTTCGAAGTTGGCAACCACACGGGCTCGCACCCCAACATGGCCAACTTGTCCAAGGATGACGTTCTTACCAATATCGAAGTGATCGAGCAGCGTTGCGAGCAGCACGGGGTACCAAGACCCGAAACCTTCGTGTACCCAGGGTGGCACCACAGCCTGCCGGTGGTAGAGGTCCTCGCCGAAATGGGGTACCTCTTTGCACGTCGAGGAGTGAGTCCCGAGCACGCTGATGGCGGCAGTGGGGCGCGCGGACGCCCTTATGATCCAGCAGAGGACCATCCGCTGCTGATTCCGACGACTGGATATGCAGGCCCGGAATGGGATTTCGACGATCTCGTGTGGGCGGTTGACCAGGCAAGGGACAGCAAGATTGCCGTGTTGACCTTTCATGGAGTGCCCGCAGTGGAACATCCTTGGGTGCACACCGATCCCGAGGACTTCATTCGCTACATGGACTACCTTAGGGATCGTGACTGCACAGTGATCGCAATGCGGGATCTAGCCCAGTTTGTGGACCCGACCATTGGCCCGAGTGATCCGTATGAGCCGATTCGCAGCAGGCTCGCGGGTTCAGACTAGTTGCTGGACCTCGGATCACAAGTTTCCCCTCGGTAGCCGGCGACGACCACGGGAATGTACTCGCTATCCTGTGTCGGTTGCGTGGTTTGGGGATTAGCGATTCAGATACTAGACCACGTAGGGCTCGCGATAGTCGCGCGTCAGCAGTTCATTTGCCTCCGGATCATCAACAAACTTCGGCCCCGACTGCAGCGTCAGCTTTCGGCCGACTCGATAGCTGATATTCGCCAAGTGACACATCGCCGCGCTCAAGTTGGCGATTTCGATCTCGTCAGTCAAGTCTTTGTGGTTTCTTGACCGGCAGGCGGCTACGAAGTTCTGCATATGTAGAGCAGTCGTGTTGGTTTCCTCTTCCGACTTGGGGCCTTCCTCCATCACGAGTTCGTGACTCTCGCCCTTGAACGCCTGGAACCCCCGGTCGTTCATTGCAGCCCAGCCCTCCGTGCCGTAGAACAGATTCCCGATCATGATGTTGAGAGGCGCGCTGGTCTTGGGACCCGTTGCCGCGGGTGACGGAGTGTCCGAGGTGCCACCTGGACGGCGGCGGGGCGTTGGCACCAAACCTTCTCCACCAGTCAGCAGGCCTCTGGTCTCGAATACCAGCTCCCTGTCTCCGAAATCGAAATTCGCAGTCAAGGTGTTCGGTGTCTCCTGATCGTCGTCATAGGCGAACTTGCCGCCATGCGCATGGGCTGTCAAGGGCCATTGGGGTTCCGACATGCCCCAACGGGCAACCCCCATCTGATGCACTCCCTGGTTGCCGATATCGCCATTGCCGGTGTCCCAAAACCAGTGCCAGTTGTACCGGAATCGCAGCTCATTGAAAGACCGTAGCGGAGCGGGTCCGAGGAACAAATCCCAGTTCAGGCCTGCCGGCGTAGGTGTATCGGGCTTCTTGCCGATCGACTTGCGACGCTTGTAACAGAGGCCCCTGGACTGGTAGATCTTTCCGATCAACCCACCCTGCAATGCCTCCATCGCCCTCATCTTGAACGGAGTGCTGCGATGTTGGGAACCGATTTGCAGCATGCGCTTGGTTTCGCGAGCCACTTGAACCATGGTGAGGCCCTCGTGGATGTTGTGGGAGGCTGGTTTCTCGCAGTAGACATCCTTGCCCGCCTTCATTGCCCAGATCGACGAGAGCGCGTGCCAGTGGTTAGGAGTTGCGATGGAGACGGCCTCGATGTTGGGGTCGGCGAACGCAGCTCGCATGTCGTCAAACTCTTTCGCCTTCTCGCCGGTGTTCTTCAGCAACGTCGCTTGCGCTCGCTCTCGCGCCGCCTGGTTGACATCGCACAGGCCCGCGACGCGGGTCTCAGGTAACCGCGAGTATGCGTTCAGATGGCCTCCGCCTCTGCCGCCGAGTCCGACGATGCCTATATTGACTCGTTCGTTTGCACCCCATACCCGCATGGCCGAAGCAGCCGTCGCCGCGCCCATGAAAAAGCGTCGTGTTGAACTGTTGGCCATTTGGATCAATCACTCCTAGCGCTAGTGTGACATACGAAGACTCGGCGCAATGCGCCGAAAGCACTGTGCTCCTTCATGAAACGGCCGGGCGGCTTGCGCGACGCTCGCTTGGCACGCTGGTCCTAGTCTCACTGATCCGTCTCACCGTGCTACCCCCGCGATGTCGGCGCTGCGTCGATTGATCGACCGGCGCACGCTCCGGATGCCCAAGATTCGCTCGTGACAACCCCGCTCGGTGCGGCTGGCCAGCGCGTCTTCGCCGCGCAAGCCGATCTTCGTGGTTGCGGGCGTGACTCTGAGCAGATGCAGCTCAGCGAGGTGGCCACCGAACGCCAAGCCACGTGTCGGGCTGCGGTAACATTAGCCAAAAGTCAACAATGCGGCGTAACGCACTTGTAGCGATAGCGGTGGCCCCTGCATTCGGGCTGCTCTTGCTAGCTGATTCCAAGGGGGCTGACGATGTCGGAAGTCCCACTCGGCAAGCCTTTCAGGAATCGGTCGCGCCTGTACTTGCGAAGTGTAAGCTGTGCCACAACAACCGACTCGAAACGGGCGGCCTGAACATCGAGACTTTCGGGTCCGTCGAATCTCTCGCCGCGCAGCGGGAAGGCTGGGAGAAGATCCTTCAAAAAGTCGCAGCAGGTGAAATGCCCCCTCGAGGAGCGGAGCGTCCCGATCAGGATCAAATCAGAGTCTTCGTGGCGTTCGTCGAGGCCGAGTTCGACCGCGCAGACACGAGCGTTCCGGCGGACCCCGGTCGCGTGACGGCGCGTCGGTTGAACCGAAGCGAATACTCGCGCACGATTCGCGACCTGCTTGGCATCGAGTTTCGCGCCGAGGAAGACTTTCCGACCGATGACTCCGGCCACGGCTTCGACAACATCGGCGACGTGCTCACGATTTCGCCCGTGTTGCTGGAGAAGTACATCAGCGCCGCGGAAGCGATTGCTGCCAGTGCGATCGGCGCCAACCCGTTGCCCGAAACGCCGATCGAGGCCGAGTACCACACCAAGGACAAGACGATTCGGCGGATCGATGTGACCACGATTGAGGCCCGGCATCGTGTCCAGTGGGACGGCGAATACATCATTCGGATCGGCCTGCCCGGCGAGCGCCCCAAGGACGCCAAGGCCGTGACCATGGGTCTCTGGATGGATGGGAAGCTGTTGGCAACGAAGCAGGTTGAAACCAGACCCTCGGGGCTGGTGTACTTCAGCCCGTTCTCAATCGAGGAACTGCACCTCTACCTACCCGCCGGGGATCACGATTTCCGTGCCGGATTCATTGATGATCCTTATCCCTACACGTTGTCTGAGAAGGACCGCTATAGCCGGAACAAGAACAAGCTACTTGAATCGATCACCATCGTTGGTCCTTTCCCAACCGATGTCGAGCCAGAAAGCCGCAAGAAGATCCTGTTCTGTGACCCAGATTCGGGTCCCTCCTGCGTCGAGAAAATCATCGCCACCCTTGCCCGGCGTGCGTATCGCCGTACGGTGACGCGTGACGACGTGGCGGCGCTGATGCGATTCTTCGATCAGGCGCGGGCGGAAGGCCTCACCGCTCGGCAGGGTGTGCAACTGGCGGTGCAAGCAATACTCGTCTCGCCCCACTTCTTGTTCCGGATCGAACACGATCCGAACCCGCTCGACCCAAGCGCCGTTCACCGCGTTTCGGACTTCGAGCTAGCCTCTCGGTTGAGCTATTTCCTGTGGAGTTCGATGCCCGACGATGAGTTGCTCGACCTGGCCGAGAATGACAGGCTGAGCAACCCCGAAGTCCTCGAAACGCAAGTGCGGCGCATGCTCCAGGACGAACGCTCCTCCGCATTGGCCGCCAATTTCGCTGGACAGTGGCTCGAGACTCGTGCCCTTGACAGCGCCAATCCCGACCCTGAGTCGTTCCCTGCATGGAGCCCGGAGCTTCGAGAAGACATGAAGGAGGAGACGCGGCTCTTCTTTGATGCCGTATTGCGCGAAAACCTTCCGATTTCAACGTTCCTCGACGCCGACTTTACGTTCCTCAACCCCCGCCTTGCCAGACACTACGGCGTGAACGGCGTGCAGGGCGGCGGATTCCGCCGAGTCAAACTCGACACCGACCAGCGGGGTGGAGTGCTCGGTCAGGCCGCGGTGCTGACGGTGACCAGCTATCCGACGCGCACTTCGCCGGTGATCCGCGGCAAGTACGTCTTGGAGGCGATTCTCGGAGCCCCACCTCCAGATCCCCCTGCGGATGTACCGGCGCTGCGGGAGGAATCACTGGGAGCGGATGCTTCGCTGCGCCAACTCATTGAGCAGCATCGCGCCAACCCCGCTTGCGCGGTGTGCCATGAACGCATGGACGCGCTCGGATTTGGCCTCGAAAACTACGACGCGATTGGGAGGTGGCGTACCAAGGATGGGTCTTTCGATGTCGATTCGACCGGGGTCCTGCCTGACGGCCGGTCATTCGATTCACCCGCTGAGATGAGACGGGTCTTGCTGGCGGACATTGATGAGTTTAGTCGCAACCTGATCGAAAAGATGCTGACCTACGCACTAGGAAGGGGCCTTGAGCCGTATGATAGGATTACCGTGCGGGCAATTTCACAACGGGTTAGAGAGGCTGGCTACGGGTTTCAAACATTGATTCGCGAAGTCGTGCATAGCTTGCCGTTCCAGCACCGGCGCGGGGAGGCTCGACAAGTGGCTGCGATGCCGGCGGGAGCGGGATCGAGATGATAGTCGGCAAGAGGCTGGCCAGACGAACGCTCCTGCGCGGGGCAGGTGCCGCCGTGGCGCTTCCATTCTTCGATGCGATGGCCCCGGCCCTTGCATCCAGCCGCATTCCCGGCAAGAAGCCAGTGCGCATGGGCTGGGTGTACGTGCCGAACGGCATTGACATGCGTTTCTGGAACCCGGACTACGACGGTGTGTGGCGAGGTGAGCTCCCGGGAACGCTACAGCCATTCGACAGTCTCCGGAATGACATCACCCTGCTCAGTAACCTCACACAGAACAACGGGCGCGCACTGCTCGACGGCCCAGGCGACCACGGCCGCTGTTGCGCGGCCTATCTGACCGGTGTACACCCGCGCAAGTCAGCCGTCGATATCCGGGCAGGTATCTCCTGCGACCAGATTGTCGCCAATGAGGTGGGCGCTGATACGCGATTCCCCTCGCTTGAGATCGGTATTGAGGACGCGCGCCAAGCTGGCAACTGCGACTCAGGCTACTCCTGTGCCTATACCAACAATCTGGCCTGGCGGGGAGAGACGCAACCGCTGCCGCCGACATTGAATCCGCGCGAACTGTTCGAGCGGCTGTTCGGCAAGGACGCTCATCTAAGCCCGGAAGCTCGCGCCCAGCGAAACCGCTTCCGCAAGAGCATACTCGATTTCGTGTCCGAGGACACCCGCAAGCTAAGAGGCGGCCTTGGCCCGACTGACCAGCGCAAGCTCGACGAGTATCTCTCGTCGATTCGTGAAATCGAGAGTCAGATTGAGAAGACTGAAACTGAGAACGACCAGATCGACCCGGGCCTCAACAAGCCCTACGGCATTCCATCTGATTTTGCCGAGCACTTCAAACTAATGACGGATATGCTGACTGTTGCCATGCAGGCCGACTTGAGCCGTGTGTTCACTTTCCTGGTTACCCGCGAAGGGAGCTCGCGCCCGTATCGCGAGATCGGCATTCCTGACGGACACCATCCGCTCACGCACCACCAAAACCGGCCCGAGCGAATGGAGAAGGTCGTCAAGATCAACCGCTATCACGCCGAGCAACTCGCGAAGTGGGTGAGGAAGCTGAAGTCAATACAGGAGGGTGACTCGACGTTGCTCGACAATTCGATGATCATCTACGGCGCCGGTCTCTCTGACGGCAACCGCCATACCCACAATGACCTGCCGACGTTGATGATGGGCAGTGGGGGCGGCACGATCAAGACTGGTCGCCGCGTGACCTACCGCAAGGAAACGCCAATCTCGAATCTCTACTTGTCGATGATGGACCGCATGGGCGTCCGTGTCGAGCATTTCGGCGACTCTACGAGCCGGTTGAACGGGCTGGACCTCACTTAGTCGGGTCGGGGCTCGGCCGTGCCCGTCGTCGCTCCTCTTCCAGCTTTCTCTCTTCTTCCTGCTCGCGCTCCTCGATGATACGCCTGATATATTCCGGCACTTCCCTGGCGGCCGGCTGAGCGCTGATGACATTGCGGAAGGCTTGGATGATCCGGGCCTTCTGCGACGCCTGGAGAATCAGGTAGCTGTGCTTTCCCGAGGAGCCCGGCTTGAGTTCCGTTCGTCCGTCATCAAGCACTCGAATCGTTCCCTGTGCGGAGGTGGTGAAGTAGCGTTTTCCCGGGCGGACGGCGTGGAGTGCAGCCGTCAGGTCCCAGCATGGGGTGTCGTAGGGCATTTCTTGGTGGGCGTGATAGGCATCGACGATCGGATGGTGCTCAGCCCAAGCGAAGTCATTCTCGATGCTCTCGCCAGGGAATCGCAGGGCATCGCCGACTTCGGCACCGGAAGCGACGACAGGTGTTGGCCACTCGGCGAATAGCTTCTTCGCGCCCGCGATGTCGGACGCTATGTTGTATTCCGGTCCGCCACGCGGGTACACGCCCCCCATCACGGAGAGGAACCGCACCTTCGCTGCGATCAGGTCCTTCGCACCGCGCACATCGAGCAGTCGAGCCAAGTTCGTTGCAGGCCCGGTCAGGACGACGACCGCGTTTTGGTCGTGCTGCGCTGTGAGGGCGTTGCGGATGGTTGTCGCAGGATCCGCCGTGTCCGTGAAACGTTCGATCTCATGAGAGTAGAGCGGCTCTCCGCTGTCATCGCGTCTGTTGAGCGGCGCGGTCAGCATTGGAGTCGCATCGGACGACCAACCTCGGTCGGAGAGCCCGATCACCATCCCGCGATATCTCCGATACCGCTTGGGTATGTTGCGATTCGCCTGGTCCGAGTAGAAACGGCCAGTCGCTTCGGCAAACGCCGCGGCTTGCAAGTTCGACTTGGTGATACTCACGGAGGCGAGGCGGCATTCTGGATGCTCCTGTGTTGCCAGCCCTTGAAGAAACCCCAGTGCCAACGTGTCGTCGATGCTGTCTCCCAAGTCGCAATCGAAGATGATTCCGACCGGCGGTTCCTGTTTTGCATCGACCTGCATCCTTGCAATTCCCTCGCAGTCACTCCGTGCGCTGTCCCATGGTTGTGTTCGAATCCCCCCTCAGGGTAGCTCTTTGGAACGATTCTCAGGCGGGCATCAGGGAGCGCGCACCGCAATGTCGTTGCCATGCGCCGGCAAGTCTGGGGCACTTGGGCTCCTGTAGCCCTCTCTCGCCCCGGTAGTGAGCGACGACGTTGCCCGGGAGCGTTGCGGGCAGTCTCGGCAAAGCAGACCCCAGAGGCGAGAGTGAACCACACCGGCTGCATTGTCGAGCGCACACCGAGAGCTAGTCTCTGCCAACGGCAGCGGCGTCGGGCCGTGGTCCCGATGCCGGGTAGGGATCCTTGAACACGGTTCTCTGATCGCCTTGCTCCTCCATCCACTGCTCGAGCCTCGCGCGCATCGCTTTCGCGCGGTCGTGATGGTCAGGATGGTCGACCAGGTTGGCTTGCTCCAAGGGATCCGCTTCAAGGTCGAAGAGTTCCTCCGCGGGTCGCTGGAAGTACCGTTGAATGATTGCCGCGGCTTCGGGGTCGGATTCCGCTGCCTTGTCCCACGAGTCCCAGTATGCCCCAGCTCCATCCTTGCGGAGGATGTCCGAGTGATTCGTGTGTATGTGATCGGGAAGCAGGTTGAGAATGTACTTGAAGCGCTTGGTCCGGATGCTCCGAATCGGATAGACGTTGAACACGCCGTCTCCGCTGTGCGTAGTGAAAATCTCGTTCCGATGCTCTCTTGTCCGTCCCTTCAGAACCCTGGCAAAAGAACGCCCGTCAATGCCGCTCGGGACCGTCCCGCCCGCGAGATCGATCAGCGTAGGAAGTATATCGATCCAGCTCACCATGGCGTCGGTGCGGGTACCGGGCTCGATCTGTCCGTCCCAAGCGACGATCAACGGAGCCCGGATGCCCGCGTCGTACAGATTCCACTTGCCGAACGGCCACTGCCCGCCGTGATCGCTGGTGAAGACGAACACAATGTCTTCTCCGAGCCGGCGCTTGGCCTCCTCCATCACCTTGCCGAACTCTTGGTCGAGGCCCGTGATGTCGGAGTAGTACCTTGCCCTGTGCTCCCGGGTGGCGGGAGTGTCGATGAAGTAGGGCAGCAAACTCACCTTCTCCGGGTCGTAGATGCTGTCGGATGTGAACGGCACATGCGGACGCCGGTCGCCGACCAAGAGGCAGAGCGGCCCCGACCCTTCGCGCTGATCGAAGTATTTCGTGACGTTCGTGGCTAGATTCACCGGTGGTTGCGAGTAGTGGTCGAATTCGTATTCGGGCTTGGCTCGGCCGTGGGAGACCTTGCCGAAGACGGCGATCTCGTAGCCCAGTTCATTCAACTGGGCCGTCAAGTACGGCGTTCCCGGCCTTGGATACGTGTGGTTCGCTTCCGCGCCGTTGCGGGCCGGCATGAGTCCTGTCAGCAAGGCAGCGCGACTGGGGGCGCAGGCAGGGGATGCCACGAATGCGTTGTCGAACGTCATTCCCATTGCCGCCAGTATTTCGACGTTGGGAGTCCGCACGTCTTTGGAGCCGTACACTGTTGTGTCCAGCCTCCCGAGATCGTCGGTGAAGAATACGACAATGTGCGGTCGCGAGTGCGCCGCAATGGCTGAAACCAAGGCCAGCGCTATAGCGAAGGGAAGTCTCGTTCTCATGATTCCGGTGCGGCTTGCCGGTCCCGACACCGCGTTGGACAGTGTATCGAAAGTCCTGCGACTCGGTGATCCAGCGGACGCACCTCCACGGGACGGAGGAGGGATGCATGCAGTGCACATCCCTCGGACGCGATGTTGACGATTGGAATGGCTTGGAAACTCCGGAGCATCTGACCCGGTCGAGGGGAGGAGCCGCCCGGACCGTGGCGGGTCTTGGCGGTCGGGAGCTAGAACGCGAGCTCAAGACTGAATCTGAACGCCCGGCCATCGTTGAGCGTATTCGTGATCTGCCCGAAGTTTGGCGACGTCAATTCGCGGCCCGGCTCGGCGAATTGCGGGTGATTGAAGAGGTTCAGCGCCTCCGCCCGGAGGACGACTGTGGCATCGCCGCCAGTACCCCAGCGTTTCGACAGTGCGGCGTTGACATTGAAAATGCCATCCTTGCGAAAGGTGTTGCGACCCAGGTTGCCGGCCACGGCAGTGGGTTGGATGAACGCGAACGCCGAAGTCGGGAGCAGGCTGGCGGAAGTGTCGGGGTCGTCCACCGACCGACCGAGCACACCCGCATCGAGTAGATCCGGCCGGTCGCCGGGCGAACCGTCGACGTTGCCGAACCCTTGACCGTCCGACCCTGCGATCACATTGAATGGAGTTCCCGACTTCGCAAGCACGATCGCGTTCAGTCGCCAGCCGCCGAACACGCTCGCAGTCGGTCCGCGCGGGCCCGGGACGCTCCAAGTAGTCTTGACCAGCAGGGCGTGGGGCTGGTCAAACGAGCTCACGGCCCGCATCTCCGCGTGCGAGTTGAACTCCGATTGACTGCGGCCCAGCCTCCCGGAGCGGCCCGACGCGGTATTCGAGAAATCATTTCCCAGATCGATCGCCTTGCTCCACCAATACGATGTTTCCAACGCCAGTCCCTTCCAGTTCGGGGCGTTCAGTACGATCTTCGCTGAGTCGAAGTAGCCCCTCGAGCCGTTCAGCACAACGCGGTTGTCGAAGAAGCGCGGGTCCGGCCGGCGGCGGTTTACGGTCCGTGTGGTCTGGGGAATCCCGACCACAGGTTGGGCGCGATTCGTGTACCACACGGTAAGCAGTTTGTGCGTTCGACTGCCGACATAGCCGAGGTCGAGCGTCCAGTCGGCGCCAAGCTGCAGCTGCCAGTCGAGACCGTACTGGTGGGAATATGGCGTGGCGAGCTCCGGGTCCATGGAAAAGACCGTGGACCGCGCTCGCGGGTCGAGGTCCTCCGGTCGCAGCCGTGCTAGGGGCCGGATCAAGTCAGGGGCCTGCAGGGTGATGTTGATATTCTCCGGAGGGCTGAAGCGCGACTGGCCGTATGTGACGTCGAAGATCTGCCCGTAGTGAATCCCGTACGACCCTCGCCAGACGCCGAATCGGCCGAGGCGGTAGGCGAACGCGAATCGGGGCGCCAAGTTGTTGCAATCGCAATCGTACGGAACGGTCGTCAGCCCCAGGACCTCCCTTGGAGATGTGACGGGTTCGTAGCGCAGTCCCAGATCCAGCGTCAGGGAGTCCGAGACCTTCCACTTGTCGCCCGCGTAGTACTGCATCGCCCAGTTGCGGAATCCCCGGTGGATGTGGCCAATCGCGACGCGGTAGACGCTTGGCGTGCCCAGTCGGATGTTCGTGATGGCGTCGCGACCGAAATCGTTCCGAAAGAAGAACAGACCGCGATGGCTCTCAGCCTCGGAGCTGTTCACCTGCCTGCGTGTCAACTCCGCACCGAAAGACCAGGTGTGGTCGCCGCTGAGATGCTCGGCACGCGCTGCGTAGGTGAATCGATTCAATGCGCGGTCGATTGGGATGTTCGAACTGGGGCCCAGGAACTCCACTACGAATCCGGTCAGGACCAGCGGGCCGACCGCGGATTCCTCGCTGACCAGCAGGCTGCCTACCCGGTCGAATCCAACCGTGAAGGCGGTTGTCGTGGCTGACGACCAGTTTCGGTGCCATCCGGCGGTTGCCACGTGGTTCTTCGTTGTCGTGTCCGGATTCTGTCCTCCCACCAGCTGGAACGCATCGACCTTCTGCCCGGTGAAGCCGTAGTGCACGACGAGATGAGCCTGATCCCCGGTCGATTGGCGCAAGCGAACGGAACCCCGGTCGTTATCGATTCTCTGCACGTCATTGGTGTTCAAGGCGCGCGGATTGATGTCCGTGCGGTTGGGCAATTCATCCGGGTAGGCGTCCAGTAGCCGCTGGACATAGGCCCTCGTTTCGAGATCAGTTGCAAGCGGCGTTCGCTCGTCCGCTGTTGGCACCAGCACATTCCCGTTCACATTGCCCCGGGACCGGACTTGATACCCGTCGAACATCATCGAAGAGCCGCGCCACGCCGGCATCCCGAGCGTGAACCCGAACGCATTGTCGTGTGCAGGCCGCACTCCTCCGGCCTGGAAGAAGGATCGCGCGCTGGTCACGCTGTTCTGGTGCGTCCAGTTCAGCTGCCCGTGGACATTGGCAGAGGGCGCCAGAGACGCCTCCTTGATGCGTCTTGGAGGTTGCCCGAACTCCGATGCGAAGTAGCGGTGCTCGATTCGCAAGTCAATCGGCAGCGTGGCGGTCGTTCCCATTCGCGTCGTCAGTTCCCGCAGCACGTTGTTATCGATCAATGTGATGCGGACGTTCTCGTTCCGCCGGCCTTCACCCTCTTCGGAGTCCACTTCTCCCAGCAAGTTGAGCGTCGTCCGTTCGGTGTCGTCCTCTGCAGGTTGCTCGGGAGCGTTCGGAGCGCTCCCAGACTGATCGGCGGGTTCCTGCGCCGAAGTGTCGGCTGGAACGGCAATTGCGGCGGCCACCGCCATCAGCCAAACCAGGGCGAGGTCCTTCACGTCCCGGGATTCTCTCACACCCAAGGGGGACTCACTCTCTGACAACTCTCCTCGTCAATTCGCTTGCCGACCGTGCAGGATTCAGGATGAGTCGAGTCAGGGTTGCCCGAAATCGCTCACGAAGCCTTGCAGCGAGATCGAACGCCGACTGCCTCGCTAGGCGGATCGGAGGCCGGAATGCTCGCCACCGTGGCTGACTTGGCCTACCCCCTTTTGAGGCGCTTGGCCAAACGATCGGTGATTCGGTCGATCATCGCAGGCATGGACGCTGTCATCACCGCCTCTACCTGCTCCCGGATTACTGCCCGGCTCGGTTCTGCCTGGGACTGCTCTAGAGCGCCTTGGACCAAGTCTTCGACCGATAGCTCTTGGCGTTGTGGCCCTGCAGCGGCTTCCTTCTTGTCGGGACCCTCGGGGGCCTTGACGAGAGCTGAAAGATCCGCGGCGGACAAGGGCTTTTGCAGGACTGCACGGACTCCTGCCTGGGTGGCTTCATCGTGGTTGATCGTGTCTAGCGGACCCGCGAGCATCACGATTTCCGTGTCGGCCAATGCGCGCTGCGCCAGAATACCCCGGCAGATCTCGAACGCATCGCCAGCGGGAAGGGAGACATCGATCAGCACGAGATTGGGACTTGCCTCCGACACCAGGTGAAGCAGGTCGACGCCATCTGACACCCCACTGACTTCGTGACCGTCAGCGCCAAGCACATCTTCGACCATGCGCTGTATGTGGGGATTGTCATCGGCGACGAAGACTTTGGCCACGATAGGTTATTCCGGTTCCTCGGACTGCTCCGAACTTGCCCCCTGTTGATTGAGGCGTGCGTCGGGTTCGGTATCTAGAGCGCTCGGGCCGGTGAGTGTTTCCACAGTCACGTCCGCGCTCGGGGTGACCCCGGCCGCGGCGTCAGCCAGAGCTTGGAGCCCTGGAGGGGTTCGGGGCATGAGCGTCGTCATCGCTGGGGAGCCGGCCTTGGCTGCCTGGCCCATATTGGGTTTGCCGCGGAACAGGCCCCAGAACTTGCCCATTCGGCCGGGCAGGGTTCTGTTGTCGATGTTGTACTTGTGCAATTCAAACCGTTCGGGATCGACTGGCGGCGTCTCTCGCTCCATCTCGCGGAGTTTCTCTTTCGCCTGGTCGACATACGGGCTCAACGGATAGTCCGAAACGATCTTTCGGTAGGCGGCGACCTGCTGCTCCTCGTAGTTGTCCCCCAGCCTTTCGTAGTTGTCCCCTAGGGTCCAAAGGGCCGCGTCGGCCTTGCTGAACAGTGGGTAGTGATCGGTGACGGATTGCAGGCGGTTCGCACCCGCGCGGAAGCTGCCTTTCTTGACGTAGAACAGTCCCACCCTGTACTCCCCCTCGGCGATGACCTCTTGAACGTTGCGGAGCCGCTGCTCGGCTGCCTCCCGGAACACCGTGTTGGGGTAGCGCAAAAGAAGTTGCCGACACTCTTGGTCGGCACGAACGGCATGGAGGTTGTCGCGGTCCGGCTTTTGCAACTGGTCATAGTGAATCTCGCAGATCTTCAACTGCGATTCGGCGGATTCCTCCATGTTCGGAAAGAAAGTAATGAAGTCCTTGTACTCGGCTTCGGCTTGCGCCAGCCCGCTCGAAGTGCCTTCGCGATACCAGCTGTCGGCGATGGCGAGCTTGGCCTTGGCGATGTACTCACTGTCAGGGTAGGTGTTGATCAGGGTTTGCAACGTGATCCGAGCCAGCTCGTACCGGTGCCGTTCAATGTTCTCAACGGCCTTGTCGAAGAGTATCTTGTCGGGCTGCTGGGAATCGTTTCCGATGGGGTTGTCGTACGGGCTGCGACCGCAAGCGAACGCACCCAACAGTAGAGCGCTGCACGCTGCGACGCGCAGCCAACGTAGATCCCGCATGAGTTTCATGATACGCCGAAATGCCCCCGTCATTTTCGCAGATCTTCTTGCTGTCCTTAAGTTACGCGCGTCTCAGGGTGGGGAGGTTCGCTCGTTCCGCTAAAGTACGCGCCGCGCCGCCTATGTCATCGGCCCGGAAGACGCTCGAGCCAGCGACGAGGATGTCGCAACCGGCTGCGCCCAGAGCCGAGGCGTTGCCAGCATTGACACCGCCGTCCACCTGGATCTTGAAGTCGAGCCCGCGATCGCGTCGAGTTCGGTCGAGACGGGCGATCTTGTCCAGGCTGGATGGCAGAAACGCTTGGCCGCCAAATCCAGGGTGGACGCTCATGACTAGGATCAGATCCGCTTCGGGAAGCATCTCGTCCAGGGTCGAGAGCGGCGTTGACGGATTCAGTGCAACCCCTGCTACCGCGCCGAGTTCCTTGATTCGGTTCACGCTACGCCCCAAGTGCGGGCACACTTCTTGGTGGATTGTGACCATCCGGGCGCCCGCCGCGACAAAGGCCTCGATGTATCGATCTGGGTCGGAAATCATCAAGTGGCAGTCGAGGATCAGGTCTGTTGACCTGCGCAGTGATTCGACCACAGGCACGCCGATAGAAATGTTGGGCACGAAATGCCCGTCCATCACGTCGACGTGGAGCATCGTGACGCCGGCGCGCTGGACCTCCTCGACTTGTTCGCCCAACCGGGCAAAATCGGCCGCGAGTATCGATGGGGAGACTTCGGACATCGCTTGCGTCGCGCCCCGACGCGACGTCCATCCATCCCCTATTTTACCCATCCGCCGAGATCCGCAGTCCAAGGGGGCTGGACCTCGGGGCCAAAATCCCTCCGGCAGGGTTTCGACCGGCAAATCAAGCTGCTAGAATCGCCATGCGGAAATTCCTCGACATGCAGTACTCCCGATTTCGCAGCCCAGTGGGCGACATCCACCTGCTAGCGAGCCCTCAGGGCTTGGCCGGCGTCTATTTCCCGTCTCAAGCGGAGAGCATTGAGTCGCGACTCGCCCCGAAGGGACGTCAGCGGGGCCATGGGAACATTTTTCTCCTGCAGGCCGAGGCGTTTCTGGCATGTTACTTCGACGGCGACCTGCACTACTCCTCGAACGTGGAACTCGATCTGCGCGGAACTCCATTCCAAGTTGACGTATGGCGCACGCTGATTGCGATACCGCCAGGCCAGCGGACCACCTATCTCGATCTGGCCAACCGCCTTGGGAGACCGGAAGCGGTGCGGGCAGTGGCTGGTGCAGTTGCTCGCAATCCCGTTTCGATCTTGATTCCATGCCATCGCGTCGTTGGCTCGGACGGGAGTCTGACGGGCTATGCGGGAGGGTTGCTGATCAAGCAGCAACTGCTCGATCACGAGTCGCGATGTGCGTATGCGCTAGAAGCGCCAGCCGCCTGAACATGTGCCACGGCACGGGCCCGGGAGCAAACGTCCAGTGACAGCCGCGATGCGCTACCTAGCTCTGTTCATGAGCGCCCTGCCGGTCTTTGGCGGGATACCTTCCCCGTCTTCTCATTTCGGCCACGCGATGGGGGAGGACCGCAAACTCGTCCGCTGGGCAGACGTTGTGGATTATTTCAGGGCCCTGGATGCGGCCAGCGATGCGGTGGTAGTCAACGAGCTTGGCAAGACCACCGAAGGGCGTCCACTGATCGCCGCGACGATTGCCTCGCCCGAGACGATCGGCGACATCGACCGGTATCGCGGCATAGTTGCCAAGCTTGCCGACCCGCGAACATCGGCTCCAGATGTCGCTGCTGAACTTGTGGCGGAAGGAAAGCCGATCGTCCTGGTAACGTGCTCGATCCATTCGACAGAGGTGGCCTCGACGATGACGGCGGCGCAGTTCGCGTACGACCTGCTGGCCGTCGACACGCCCCGCCACCGCGCGATTCTCGAGAACACGATTCTCTTGCTTGTTCCGTCGCTCAATCCTGACGGCGTCGACAAGGTGCATGCGTGGTATGAGCGCTGGTTGGGCGGGCCCTATGAAGGGGCGCCGATGACCGAGCTCTATCACAAGTATCTCGGCCACGACAACAACCGTGACTGGTACATCTTCAGCCAGCGAGAGACGCGGCTGGTGATCGAGAAGCTGCACAACGCATGGAGGCCTCAGATCGTCTACGACGTGCATCAGATGGGGAGGAACGGAGCGCGAATATTCGTGCCGCCTTGGATCGATCCCATCGATTCCAACATCGACCCGCTGATTGCCCAGCAGGCGAACTCCTTCGGCACGGCGATGGCGGTTGACCTGACCGCGGCGGGCAAGAAGGGGGTGCTGGTAAACGGCATCTACGACTACTTCTCGCCTGCCCGCCATTACCAGAGCTATCACGGCGCGGTTCGCTTGCTCAGCGAATCCGCCAGCGCCCGCTATGCTTCCCCGGTCACAGTCGAGCGCACGTCCCTAACGCGCGAGGGTCGCAACTACAACGCCCAGTCCAGCAGTTGGAACTTCCTCGAACCCTGGCCCGGCGGCAAATGGCATCTGCGGGACATCGTCGAAAACCAGCTCATCACGTTCGAGTCTGTACTGTACACGGCGGCACTGCGGCGGGAGGACCTGCTACGGAATTTCCACAAGATCGGGCAGCGAGTCATCGAGCGCGGGCGTGGACGGGCTTTTGTCGTGCCTCGCAAGCAGTACGACCCGAATGCCGCCGCGCGATTGCTCCGCACGCTGCAGTTCGGTGACGTCGAGATCGAACGGTGCACGAAAACGGCGGAGGTTGGTGGAAAGACAGTTCTTGAAGGTGATCACATCATCCGGCTCGATCAGCCCTACGGAGCGTTTGCGAATACCTTGATCGAGGTGCAGGAATATCCTACGGCCCGAGTCTATCCTGGCGGCCCTCCCAAGCGGCCGTATGACGTGACGGCCCACACCTTGCCGTTGCTGATGGGCGTGGACACATTTGAGTTGGAGGGCGACCTGAGCGATTTCGCCTCGCCAGTCGAGGAGATCGTTCCAGTCCCGGGGCGCTTGGCGGAGGAAAACGAACTCTTGTTATCGCCCAGGTTCGATTCCAGCTGGATCGTCGTCAATCGATTGCTGGCAGCTGGAGTGCCGGTGCATCGTCGGGGCAGCGACGGCGCATTTCTCATCGCCGCCGACGGACCGGTGCGCGAACGCCTCCAGGGTCTGGCGACGGAGTTGGGAGTTGATTTTGAAGCCAGCGATACTGAGGCGGCCCAGCATCCGCGCTTGGATCGTCCGCGCGTGGCGATCTATGCCGGGCACGTGCCGCTCATGGATGAAGGCTGGACTCGCTGGATCCTGGAGCGCTACGAGTTTCCGTTCGAATCCGTGGGGAACAGAGGATTAGCCGAAGGCATCACGCGCAGGTACGATGTGCTGATCCTCCCGGACGCCCGCGAGGAGGTGCTGGCGGAGGGCTTCCAGCACGAGTACGGTGAAGGCGAGTCCATCGTGCCGCCCGAGTTTCGCGGGGGCATAGGCAAGCAGGGTGCTGCCGCCCTGAAGAGCTTTGTTTCGTCGGGAGGGACGATCCTGGCTTTCAATCGGGCAGCCTCGTACGCGATCAACCGGCTCGGCCTGCCGGTCGAGAACATGGTCAGCGGGGTGAATAACTCGCGCTTCTTCGGTCCGGGGACGCTGGTCAATGTCGAAGCGGACTTATCCCACCCGCTTTGTTTCGGGATGCAAGCGGAATCGGCGGCCTGGTTCGAGTCTGGGCCTGTCTTCCGTGTCCGTCGCTCGAGTTCGGGCCGGGTCGGACGGGTGCTGCGCTATCCTGCCGGCGGCGTGCTGGCGTCGGGGTGGCTTCTTGGCCAGGGCTACATGGCGAACCGTCTGGCCGTGGTGGACGTTCCCCTCGGCAGGGGACGCGTCGTATTGTTTGGCATCCGCCCACAGTACCGGGGACAGTCGAACGCAACGTTCAAAATGGTCTTCAACGGGCTCTTCCTCTGAACCTGCCCGGGGTCGACTGCGCGGTGAACTACTACAACTACTTCACGGAGATCGAGGACCACTTCCGGCAGGCCCGCAGAAGCGGCATGTTCATGCTTTCGCCGCTCGATTGGGCACTCATTGAATCGTGGAAGGACGGCGGCGTCCCGCTCGAGGCAGTCCTTAGGGGAATCGACAGGGCTTTCGCGAAATACCACGCTCGAAGGAGAAGGCACGGGACAGTGAACTCGGTAGCGTACTGTACCCAGGAAGTGTTGAGCGCAGCTCGTGATCTGGCTGCTGCCGGCACTGTTCCCGCCCAGGCAGTCCGGCCAGGACTGGATGCTGACCAGTTGGCGGAGTTCTTTGACAAGCGTCTCGAGGAACTTCGCGGCTTGGCCGCCAAGCCTTCCCCGGGTCAAGAGGTGTTTGCTGGTGCGATATCCGCCTTGTCGGAAATGGCGGCTCAGGCCAGGGCGGGGGGGCTTGACGATCTGGAGGCTGCCGAGCAGCGCCTCACCGCACTGGAGGACCGGGTGGTGGCAGCGGCGATGACCGCGGTGAGCGAAGAGCAACTCTTGGCCATGCGGCGCGATTTGGACGATCAGCTCAAACCGTACCGGAGAAAGATGTCCGCCGAACAGATCGGCATGATGGAGCAACGTTTCATGCGGCGCAGGAGCTTGGAACAGTTGGGCTTGTCCCGTCTAAGCCTGTTCTACGCGGTCTGACTGCCGGGCCCATAATGAGATCGTGATCCACGATTTGATCCTCTACAACGATGAGATCGTACCTAGCGACGCCGAGATTCTGCGTCCGGGGCAGGTGGGACTGTTTACCGGATGGGGTGTGTTCACGACGTTGCGGATCTATCGAGGCGTTCCATTCGCTTTCGAGCGGCACTGGGAGCGCCTGCGGCGGGACGCCTGCCTGCTGCACGTGGAGATTCCCGCCAGCCGTGACGCCTTGAGATCACAGCTCATGGAACTGGTCGCCCGTAATGGTTGCCCCGAGTGCAAGCTGCGCCTCAACATCATGCGGAGCCAGGGCGGTCTGTTCGAAGGTCCGGGTTCGGGAAGGGTGACCGATGTGGTTGCTTTCACCGCCGACTTGACGGAGGGCCCCGAGGGCGCGAGACTCGGGATCCGCGAGAACGGCCGGCACGCCGCCTCCCCGTTCGCCGGAACCAAGACATTGTCGTGGGTACAGAACCTGACGCTCTTCGAGGACGCCCGTCGAGATGGCTTCGCGGATGTTGTATTGCTCAACGAGCGGGGCGAGGTTTCCGAGTGCACCTCGGCGAACATCTTTGCGGTGCTCGACGGACTAACATGCACCCCGCCGTTGAAGAGCGGGTTGCTGCCGGGAGTGACACGAAAGGTGATGCTGGAGGATCTCGGGGCGCCAGTCGCGGAGAGGACCCTCTATCCGCAGGATCTCTACGCTGCCGACGAGGTGTTCATCACGTCGTCGACGCGCGAACTCATGCCGGTGAACGGGATCATGGACCAATCGCTCAGAGCTACCTCATGGCCCGTCATGAAGAAGATCCGGACCGAGTTGCGGGGCTACATCGACCAGTACGTACAGCTAGCGCTCGCCGTCTAGTCCGGCAAGAACCCGTTCGACTTCAGGAAACTCCGCATCGTCTTGTCGATCATGGATACCTCGTTCGACGAGAATCCGCCGTGCCCGCCCCCAGGAATCGTGAGCAATTGATTCGGTACCCCGGCCGCATCGAGACGTTTGTGCAACTCGACCGCGTGCGAGTACGGCACGGCGTTGTCGGAGTCTCCATGGATCGTTAGGATTGGCGGGAGTCCCTTCCGGACGTGATGGATGGGAGAGACCGAGTCGGCGATCTCTTCCTTGTTGCGCTGGCTGCCGAGCCATGACACCGCGTAGCCTTTCTCGTTGGGCTTTCCCGCCATCAGGTCGGCCACGTCCGTGATGCCGTAGTGGTTGATGATCGCCGCCACTTTCGGTTTGACGCGCGAAATGCATTCCGCGTCGAAGCCTGCTGATTCGGACAGCATCCCGGTCGTGAGTGAAAGGTGTCCGCCGGCAGAGCGACCGGTGACGACGATGCGGTCGGTATCGAAGCCGTATTGCTCGGCGTTTCGCACGACCCATCGCAATGCGCACCGGCAGTCCTCGACCGCTGCCGGCGCGCGGGCGACCCTCCCGAGCCGATAGGCGACGTTGACCGCGTTGAAGCCCATCTCGAGGTAGGGCATGAGCGAGAGGATGGTGCCCTCCTTGGAACCGCCGACCCAGCCGCCACCATGGATGTAGATCACAGTCGGCCGAGGTGTCGACTTGTCTCGGTGCGTGTAGACGTCGAGCTTCTGCTCGACGTTGCTCGCTGTCTTGTATGTGATGTTGGCTCTCACGCCGTACTCGCTCCGGACCCATGCCGCGAACTCCGCCGCGTCACGCGGGAAGGCAGGGCAGGCGAGTAGCAGAGAGAACGCTAGAAGAACGGTTTGCCGCATGGGTAGACTCCTTGAGGCGGCTACGCCTCGAAATGCTAGGGTGTGGGCTTGAAGCCGCTGAGCCTCATCAGGCAACTCAGGGCTGGGGCTGTGCCAGCCCCGGGGTACCTGTTTCTGGGGGCTGAGCCATTCTATCGCAGCCGTTGCCGCAACGCGATTCTGACAGCAGCATTGGGTGACGAACCGGACAGGGCTGCAATTGTCGAGATCGATCTCGCCGAAAAGCCGCTGAGCGACTTGTTCGAGGAAGCGCAGACGATGTCTCTGTTCTGTGCGGAAAGGGTGGTCATCGGCCGGAACGCGGAGCAGGCGGTGCCCAGCACAAGCGGCAAAGCCGCCAAGCAAGCCAGGGATTCAGTTGCGGACTATTTCAGGGAATCTTCGCCTGACACGGTGGTCTTGATCGAAGTCACGAAGCTCGATTCCCGTGAGCGTGACGAGAAGAGAAGGCTTGCCCGGGCGGCGGAGTTCTTCGAAGCCGTTCCGGCCAAGGTGACGCTGGATGCGCTTACCGGGCAGGAAGCGCAGAACGTCGGGAAACACCTCGCGAAGCAGATGGGCTTGGATATTCCGCAGGAAGTGCTGGGGAATTTGGTCGACATGCTGGGGGCCGACGCGTTTCGACTCGAGAACGAACTCCAGAAGTTGGAGCTCTTCGCAGGCGGAAAGCGCCAGATCACCCGAGCGGACCTCGAGGAATTAGTTCCCGAAGCCCGACATAGCGGGGTGTTCGAGTTCTCCCAGGCGTTGGCCGAGCAAGATCGCGAGAAGGCGCTGGAATTGCTGGACACAATGGCAAAGGCCGGGATGTACTGGCCAATGCAACTGAACCTTATTGCGGGGCTGTTCCGGCAGGCCTTGGCGGCGAAGGAACTGGGACTCCAAGAGGCGCGACAGATCACTGCCAGGTTCAAGGTGTACGGGCTGAACGCCTGGCCCGACAGGGCGCGACAGCTCGAAGGGATCGTGTCGCGGTTCGGCAAAGAAGAGTTGCGTGACGCGCTGGTAGCAATCTACGAGGCGGACCGCAGTCTGCGCAGCCCGTCCCCGGACGACCGAATCGCGGTTCAGATGCTAGTGATGAAGTTGACGCGCTGAAGGCGCTAGTGCCTAGGATGCGGCGTTTACCCTGTTCGCAGCCTTGGCGAGCGAGGACTTGATCCGATTGGCTTTGTTGCGGTGCAGGATGCCCTTCTGCACGGACTTGTCGACCAAGCTAACGGTCGGGTTGAGGAGCGCTCCGACCTCGTCGTTGCTGGTGGCTGCCGCCGCGGCACGGAACGCCTTGACCTTGGAGCGCAGTTGGGTCCTGCCGGTCTTGTTGCGCTCGTAGCGCCGCGCCGTCTGGCGGATGCGCTTTATTGCGGACTTGTGATTTGCCATATCTCGCTGTTTCCAGCATAGCCTCGGTGCGCCAAGGGTGTCAAAGCTAATTGGCGCGGAGGAATGGCCGGTCGGAGTCCTGGAACGCGAGGCCCGGAGAGTTGGGTCCAGCATGTCTGTCGCCGGCCTTGCCGATCGATGAAGCAGGAATGTACCTTGGAACACAGGTCTTCCATGCCTGCCCTATCCCCCCGGAGGAAGCAACAACTCCGGGACTTGCTCCTGGCTAACCTGACGTTGGTCGCGACCATGCTAGCTTCATTCGCTGGCGCGGCCCTGCTCTATTCGTTCACTGCCAACGCACTTGTTCTTAGTGCCATTCCGATGTTGGCCGCGACGATTGGGGTCACGGCAGTTGCGGTTGCCGTCCATCCGGATGTGACGTGCGATGCCCTGGGGCTAGGCGGTAGGACGATTTCCGGCGCTTTCTGGGGCGCGTTGCTTGGCGCGGCGGCGTGCGCTCTTGCTGTTGTCATCTCGATTTCCTTGGATTGGGCGGTCTGGACGCCCGTGGATGCGTCCCTGCTGCGCTTTGACTGGCGAGAATCGCGGCTGGCCGGTTTGGCGCTGCTCTCGATCGGGGCGATGGGCGAGGAACTGTTCATGCGCGGATTGCTGTTGCAATTCTTGGCACGCTCCGTGGGCCCTGTCGCGGCAATTGCCGCGACAGCTATAGCCTTTTCCCTTTTGCACTACGGAAACCCGGATTTCACGGAGGTCGCCCTGGTCAACACGGCCCTCTTCGGTGTTCTTTTCGGCCTGGCCGTTGTGCGAGGACGGTCATTGTGGCTCGCTTTCGGGCTTCACTTGGGATGGAACTTCGCTCAAGTAGCCTTGGGCGTCAACACCTCAGGCATTACAATAAGGCTGACTGACCTCAACTTCGAATCCCGAGGAGCTGGCTGGCTGGCTGGAGGGGACTATGGCTTGGAAGGCGGAGTCTTGGCGACATGCATGGCGGTACTGCTTGCCGGTATCGTCTTGGCGCGCCCGCGATGGCGCGGCCCGGAACGAATGTTCTGGGAAGGCCCTTTCGAAGGGAGGGCTGAAACGGCCGGCGCTGCGGATACCATGCTTGGCAATCTGTCTGGCCGCGGTGGCGATTCCGGCGGCGCAGGCGAAGACGGAAACGCTGACGGCGACACAGCGCACCGAACTCATTCGCAACCTGAACGCTGAATTCGGCACGGCCAAGGTCCAGATTCCCAGATCCAAGAGGCCGCTGGTCTTGAGACCGAACGGACAGTACGACTTCAATCAGTGGTCCGAGGCCATGACGAAGTTCGGGCCGGCAGCTCGTGTCGGGGACCTCGTGCAAATCACGGCGATCCGGTTCGAAGGCAAGAAGCTTGTATTCGACATCAACTACGGCATGAATGGCGGTCGCAAGTGGTGGCATCGAATCCAGGTCGGCGGCGCTGCTGGCAGGGGGACGTCTCTGGGCGCGACCCAGAACACTCATGCGCCGGGAGGAACGAAGCTTGCACTGGTATTCCCGGAGGCTATTCCGGTCAAGTCGGCCGCGGATTTTAAGGCCATGCTCAAGCCGGTCCTTGATTTTGAGCGACGCTCGGCCACCGAACTGTTTCTCGACACGATCGACGCGAAGTTCCGCGAAGCGATCGAGAGGAAGGAAGTGATCGAGGGCATGGACAAGGAGATGGTCCTGCTCGCGAAGGGGAGGCCGGTCAAGAAGGTCCGGGATTTCAAAGACGGCGTCGAGACAGAGGATTGGATCTACGGAGAGCCGCCGGGAGAGATCGTGTTCGTGACGTTCCTCAATGGCGATGTGATCGGCGTCAAGGAAAGCCACGCGGCGATCGGCGGCTGGGTCAAGGAGACGCAGCAAATCGAGCGCTGAGGCGCGACGCGCGACCTTAGGAGATCCCAGGACAAAGCCCGGGCTCAGTGTGCCAGCTTCCAGCGCTGACCCAACGCGTCGGCGGCTCGGATCGCGTCGCGAACCATCTCAGATTGCACTTCGAACGGTTCGTTATGGATTGTCTCGGTGTCTGCGGTCGAGCGCTTCGCAACGGCATCAAGCATGTCGGCGTCCGACGCGAGCAATCCGATGTCAGCGAGGGTGATCGGGAGTCCGACGGCATGCGAGAAGGTAAGCACCTCGTCAATCTCGGTGCTCGCCTTGCCTTCCAGTACGAGCTGGACCAGGGTCCCGAAGGCCACCTTCTCCCCGTGATAGTAGGCGTGAGTGCCGTCCGCGACTGTCAGGCCGTTGTGAACGGAGTGGGCAGCAGCGAGGCCGGAAGACTCGAATCCTAGCCCTGAGAGCAGCGTGTTGGCTTCGACAAGACGTTCCAGCGCGGGCGTGACGGCCTGTCGCTCGGCGGCGGCGAGGGCGTTGTAACCGTCTTCGATCAACGTGCGATAGCAGAGTTCCGCCAACGCCAGCGCGCTACGGGTCGACGCTCCGCCCCGCATGTTTTTCACGCGTCCCTCGACGCACGTGCGGGCCTCGAACAGAGTCGCTAGGGCGTCGCCCATACCCGACACCAGCAGCCGGGGCGGTGCGCAGGCGATGACCTTGGTGTCCACCAGCACCAGATCTGGATTGCGTGCGTAGACGCGGTAATCCACCATTTGCCCGTGGTCGTTGTACAGGACCGACAGCGCGGAGCAAGGTGCGTCGCTGGATGCCACGGTCGGGCAGTTCACGACAGGCAAGCGGAGGTCGGCAGCGACCGCTCGGGCCGTGTCGAGCACCTTTCCGCCACCAGCGCCGACGATTACCTGTGCTCCCGAATCCTTGGCTGCTTCCTTGACTTCTTCGATTTCCTGATGGCTACATTCTCCGCCGAAGGGGCGGACCGAGAAGTCGATGCCTGCATCTCCGAATGTCTTCCGCCACGTGCCGGCAAGCTTGGCGGAAGCGCTTTTTCCGGCCAGAACCATGGCCGGACCCGAAAGGCCGATCCGCTGCATTTCCGGCCCCAATGATTTGGTGGCGTCCGGTCCCTGGGTGTAGCGCGAAGGGGAAGAGAATACCGATATCATGCTCAGGATTGTAGCCCCGCGCGGGGCAGAGAAGGCTCGCAAGATCCCTTTCCACGGATTGACGAATTGCCGACCCGGAGGACGCTTGCGAGCGGTTCCGTTCGGGATTTCAGTCCCGGAGACGCGTGCTAGACTACTTCCCAGAGCGGGAGTAGTTCAGTGGTAGAACGTCAGCTTCCCAAGCTGAATGTCGCGGGTTCGATCCCCGTCTCCCGCTCCATGCCTGGAACAAGCTAGTCTCCGCCATTGGTACCTTCGGGCGCTGGCCAGCGAATCGCGAGAGTACTGCATTCAAGCGAGGCGGCGCGCGATTTCATAGCTAGTGCTGCGTCCACCGGCCTTGCTCCGCCTGAGGATTCCTCGTTCGACAAGACCATTGATGTCACGGAGAGCCGTGTCCTGGGAGCATTTCGCGATCTTGCCCACTTCGACGTTGTCAGATTGCCTCGGAATCCTTCGAGCAGATGGTCGAGCATCTTCCGCTGACGCTCATTGACCGGCACGGTGCGAACCGATTCCCAGAAGCGTGCCTTGGTTAGCACTGCTTCAAGCATGTCTTGCGCCCCGTCGATGGCTCTTCCGAGGCATCCGAAGAACCAAAGCATCCACCGCGTGACCTCCAGCGTTGATGTCTGCGTCCTCTTCAGAGTCTCGTAGTAGTCAGCACGCTCCCGGCGTATTTGGGCGGACATGCTGTAGAAGCGCTGTGCGGTCTTCTCCGAGCGCGCGAGAAGCATGTCGGCGAGGGCACGGGCGACGCGCCCGTTCCCGTCATCAAGCGGGTGAATCGTAACGAATCACAAGTGTGCCAGTGCAGCCTGCGACACGTTGTCAGTCGTTGCCGAGGCGTTGAACCAATCCAGAAACATGGCCATTTCGCGATCGAGCCGGTTCGTTGCCGGCGCCTCGAAATGAACCCGCTCGTGGCCAATGGGGCCCGAGACGACTTGCATCGGGCCGGTCGCGTCGTCTCGCCAGGCCCCGACGTGGATGCGTCTCGTGCCACTCCGGCCAGTCGGGAAAAGGGAGACGTGCCACACAAAGAGCCTTTCAGCCGTCAACGCCCGGCTATAGTGACCCGTCGCATCGAGCATCATCTCGACGATGCCTTCAACTTCGCGGGCTGGCTGCTTGAGCCCGGCAATGTCGAGGCCAAGACGCCTTGCAATCGAGGATCGGACCTGTTCCGCGTCCAACTCTTTCCCTTCGATCTCGCTTGTCTTGAGGACGTCTTCCGTGAGTGTCCGAAGGACCGCCTGCTGCCTCAGATCGAACCCGAGCGACTCCATGCGACCGATCAAGCGGCCCTGTTGATGGCGAAGAGCGGCCAGCGGCTTCAGCAGAGCATCCTGGCTCCACGTCAAGGCGGGCCAGTCCGGCAACTCGTGGATGTACGTCGGTGACGCCATCGTGTGGCTTCCGCGGGCATTGTGGCACTAATCTCCGCATATTATGCGGTGAATAGATGGACCTTTCTCCGCATTAGCTGTTATCGGGTTGACGGCCCCACTCGGATCGGTTACCGAGAGGGAGAAGTTGTCGTATGGAGACTAGCGGGCTCAGAGAGCCGTAGGCCAGCGTTGTTTGACTCCAGGATCTCTGGTGGCAACACGTGACTATTCAGGCTGGATTCCGGGAGTTCGATCCTCGTCTCCGGGCTCAAGTTGACAGAACAGGCAGCTAGGCCGGGAGTTGGTAGGGCGCCAAGAGTCGGGATAGCCGCTTGACTGCATCCAAGCGACGGTCGGCATCGGCTTGCGCGTGAGGGGCATGTTTCCGGAACGTTCAGGGGCCAGGATACCCCGGTTTACTCAGTGCCAAGCGAGCGAGCGAAGAACCGCCTCATCTCGGGCGCTGTTTCCTCGAAATTGGCTCTGAAGACTCCGTGGCCGCTGCCGTCGGTGTAGCGCTTGTAGATCACCTCTGTAGCGCCGGCATTTTTCAGCGCGGAGACGAGATCATCCGAGTTGCTGACGTTGACCGTGCTGTCTGAAGCTTCGTGGAAGAGCAGGAACGGCGGGGCGGCGGCGGCGATGTATGTCAGCGGTGAGATCAGGGCATTGTCGGCTTCCGTGCCGCCGGGAACGTTTGGCCGGGCAGGGGTTGCGGAAGCGGCGACGGCCTGAACGGCGCTGGAATGGTCCAGCCAAGGGCCGGAGTCCAGCCGCCTTTCGCCGTGCGAGAGTCCGAGCATGGCCACCAGGTGCGCACCGGCGGAATTTCCGTACGCCCCGATTCGCCCGGGATCGACGTTGTATTTCGCGGCGTGCGCTCGCAGCCAACGCACGGCGCACTTGACATCTTTCACGCACGGCAGCTTCGAGCGGTCGAGGCGGTAGTTCACATTGATCGCCACGTATCCTCTCGCCACGTAGTCGAGCATGAGTTCGACGAAATTAGGGTTGCGCTTGTCCCCTCGGACCCAGCCACCGCCGTGCACGAGGATGATCGCCGGGCGTGGCCTGTCGGACTCGACCGCCGGCATGGCGAGGTCCAGCGTCCACAATTCGTGGCCCTCGCGGTAGGGAATGTCGAGTTCAAGCAAGACGCCGGCCGCGGCTTGCTGGCGTATCTGGTCATCGGTGATCAACTGAGGTGTTCGACGGGCAGCCTGGTTTTGTCCGAGCCGTTCGGCCAACGCGCCCAGTTCCTGTTTGTCGAGGAAAGAGTCGTTGTTCACATCGATGCGCCGGAAGTTGCCCTTCATCTGGCCAGTGGCTTCATCGGCCGAAATCCGTCCATCGTTGTCCGCATCCTGGATCCTCAACCAGTTTTCGATTCGCTGTTCTCTGGACGGGGTGTCCTGCGCAAACGCGACGGCGAGGGCCAGTCCCGCGCAGAGGAAGGCAATGTACTTCACTGTTGGTCCCCTCATTCGAAATCCTCAAACCGTGAGCGGCAAGGCGGAGAAGCCCCGGAAATTTGGGGTTGTAACGCGGTGGGCGTCTGCCAAGTCGATCTCCCAATGCCGGCTCACTGGAAGTAGCATACTAAACAGCGTTTGCGCCATCATGCGCCCAAGCGGGGCTCCCACGCAGAAATGGATTCCTTGGCCCATGCCGAGATGGCGCCTGGTTTCGCGTCCCAAATCGAACCGATCGGGGTCTTCGAACTCCCTCTCATCGCGATTCGCCGAGCCAATATGCAGCAGTACTTGCGATCCCTCTGGAATGGTCTTGTCATGCAGCAACACCTCTCGAGTCGGGCAACGCACGAACCCTTGAGCCGCAGCATCCCAGCGCATGCTTTCTTCTATCGCGCCGTGGACCATCGAGATCTCTTGGCTGAGGAGTTGATAGGTTTCCCGGTGTAGCGCCAAGGCGTACGCAAGGTTGGTAAAGAGATTGTTCGTCGACTCGAATCCGGCCGTCAGGAACGTCATCGTCGTCACCACGACTTGCTCGCGGTTCAAGCGCCGGCCACACTCCTCGGCTCGGAGCATCGCACTCATCAGGTCTGGCCCCGGCCGTGCGTTGCGCTCGTCAGCCAAACCTCCCAGGTAGTCGTTCAAGGCGCGCATCGCCAGCACTTGCCTGGATACGCTTCCCACTGGCGCATTCTCCCGCTGAAAGAAGTCGTCCAGCCAGTGACGCAACAGCAGGAAGTCGGAATTAGGGATGCCGAACATGGCCCCCAGAACGCCGGCGTTGAATGGCGCGGAGATGTCCTGCACGAATTCGATCGTGCCGCGCTCGCGGGCCTCTGCCGACATCACTTCGGCCATCGAGCGGACGCTCGGCTGCATCGCTTCGACACTGCGGGGGGTAAAGGCTTTCTCAACGAGGCTGCGGGCGAAGCGATGACTCGGTGGGTCCGAGGTGCCCAGTGTCTTGCCGATCCGCTCGGGGATGTCGTTCAGCAGATTTCCGCGTCGCTGGGAGGACCAAGTGCGCCAATCCTTGAACGCGGCGGAGACATCCTTGTAGCGAGTCAGGACCCAGACATCCTCGGGTTCGGAGTAATGCACCGGATCCTCGTCCCGCATGCGACGGTAAGTCGGATACGGGTCGCTAGAGGCCGTGATGGAGAGCCTGTACGGGGTCATGGTCGGCACCCCGCGGCATTCCTCAAGATGGTGCCGAGCCGTCCGCGCCTCCGGGCCAGACGTGGCAACGCCCCAACGGCGTTCAGTATGGAGCTGCCACGCGCGTCAGAGCGTCGCGTATCCGAGCCCGCCGGACCGATGATCAGGCTCGGAATGAGGGGCCATCCAGCAACCATGGCGTCACACCGTAGCGGAGCGGAGTTGCAGACCCAGCGCCGGGTTCGCACGCCGGAGCGCGTGAAAACCCAATCCGTGAGCGCTTGAGCCATATCGACGCAACCTTGCGAACAAGGCGTGCCTGCAATGTTATCCGAGGTGTTGCGTAAACGCAATTTATTCCGTATAGTCCAACCATGCGCAAGGAATTCAGGGTCGACCGTCTCAGCCTGAATTCGTTGTCTTTGGCGGTGTTGTTGCCGCTGGCGTTAACGAGCGTCGTGACTCTTCCGGCACAGGAAGGGGTCCAGCGCAGCCGCGCGCCTCGCCCGCAGTTTGAACTGCCAGAGGGCGTCACCGCTCACCTGGACTTGGTCTACGGTTCGGTCGATGGCCGCGACCTGCACCTTGACCTCTATGTTCCTGAGACGAGGCCCGCCAGCCCCATGCCCCTTGTCGTTTGGATCCATGGCGGCGGCTGGCGCGGAGGGAGCAAGGACGGGCTTAGACGGCCAGGACCCATTCTCGAGCATGGCGGATACATCTTAGCCTCGGTTGACTACCGCCTGAGCGGAGAGGCGATCTTTCCGGCGGCGATCGCCGATTGCAAGGCGGCCGTGCGTTGGTTGCGCGCGAATGCCTCGGACTACGGAATCGATCCGGACAGGCTAGCCGTTTGGGGCTCCTCCGCGGGCGGCCATCTGGTGGCATTGCTCGGCACGGCCTGGGATGTCAGGGAATGGGACGTGATCCACGCGGAGAACCAGGATGTCTCCTCGAAGCCGACGATGGTTTGCAACTGGTTTGGGCCGACGGACTTCTTGCGAATGAACGATTTTGAAGGCCGAATCGACCACGACGCTGCCGGATCGCAGGAATCCGAGTTCATCGGGGTTCCAATCCAAGAGCATCCCGACCGGGTGCGCAGGGCCAATCCGATCACTTACGTCACGCCGGACGACCCGCCCATGCTCCTCATGCATGGCGAGCAGGACCTCAGTGTTCCGTACAACCAGAGCGAGCTGCTATACGCAGCGCTGCAGGAGGCTGGCGTGGAATCGCGCCTGTACAAGGTCGTTGGTGCCGATCATGGGTTCCGGAATGCAGTGAAGGACACGCCCGAGTCGCTCTTCAAGATGGTCGCCGAGTTCCTCGACCGTCATCTCAAACCGTAGGACCATGTCGAGACTGTTCACGCTTCTGATCGCGTTGGCGCTCTGCGGGTTGGCTTCGTCGAGGGCAGTGGCAGAGAGTCCCGACATCCTGCTCATCTCGATCGACGATCTCAATGACTGGGTTGGTCCGCTCGGTGGCCATCCCCAAGCGAAGACCCCGAATATCGACCGCCTTGCGGCCCGGGGGATGACGTTCACGAACGCTCATGCCACCGCGGCGATCTGCAATCCGTCAAGAAGCTCGTTGATGAGCGGCATGCTGCCTTCCCATATCGGCGTGTACGGCAACAATCACGATTGGCGAAACTCTCCTGCGCTCGAAGGCAAGCCCGTGTTGCCGCTATTCCTCCAGGAAAACGGCTACCGAACGCTCGGAGGTGGGAAGCTTTTCCACAGCCACACGTACTTTCCGCGTGCCTTTTTCGGGCTGCTTCCCCGGAAGGGTTTCGATGACTACTACCCGGCGATGAACCGCCAGTTGCCCGACGAGGTTCGTCCGCTCGGCTGGCCCCTCAACGAGAACCCTAACCTGGTCCTTGGATTCTTCGATTGGGCTCCCGTCGCCGCGGAGGACTCGGCGATGGCCGACGGCCAAGTCGTCTCTTGGGCGGTCAGGCAGATCGGTGCAACGCACGAGAAGCCGCTTTTCCTGGGTGCCGGGATCTACCGACCCCACCTTCCTTGGTATATCCCCCAAGCGTACTTCGACCTGCACCCGCTCGACCAGGTCGAATTGCCCTCGACAATTCAGAACGATCTGGACGACGTGCCCGGGGCGAAGCGATATGCCAACAATCAGCGGGTCCACGAGTGGGTTGTCGAGACCGGTAAATGGAAGGAAGGCGTTCAAGCATACCTGGCCAGCATCAGCTTTGCCGACGCGATGGTGGGTCAGCTCCTGGATGCTCTGGATGCGAGCGGACGAGCGGGCCGAACGATCATTGCGCTCTTTTCCGATCACGGCTGGCACCTCGGCGAAAAGGGCCAGTGGCGCAAGCAGACCCTTTGGGAAGAATCGACCCGCGTGCCGTTGATCGTTGTCGCCCCAGGCGTCACGGTGGCCGGCAGCCGGTCGGCCGAGCCTGTCTCGTTGCTCGATCTGTATCCGACCCTAGTGGATCTCGCTGGGCTCGATCCACCAGGCCATTTGCAGGGTCACAGCCTGTTGCCGTTGCTTCGAGATCCCGGTGCCGAATGGCCCCACGTCGCGATCACCACTCACCTCTTCGGCAACCATGCCGTTCGCACGCGCTTTCACCGTTACATCCGGTATGCGGATGGCGGCGAAGAGCTCTACGACCATCGCGAGGACCCGCAGGAGTGGCAAAATCTGGCCTTGTCGCCGGATCACGCCGAACTCAAGGAACGGCTCGCCAGTCTCCTGCCGACGGTCAATCTCCAGCCACCGAATCGTTCCCGACGCTAGGACAGGGAGAGACCGACCTGTACCCGGTGGCGTCCCGCGCGAAGGCCCCGCGTGTAGGACTGCGGCGAGTTCGCGAGATCGCGGGGAACCCAGCAAAGGTGGCTGACCATACCAGCCGGGCATGCCAGAGGGCTACTGTCACTGGCCAGCCACTTGCCGGGGATTATCCGAGAAGATTCCAGTGCGGCAGTGCGGTGGAGCGACTGTGCTCTCCACCAGGGTCCAGCCACCTTTCCAGAGAAGGCAGCAGTTGCGCCAAGGCCCATAGATCGCGACGCGTCGCAATTCGACGCGCACTTGTTCAAGGAGGGCCGTTTGATTGGCTCAAGTTTTCAATCTGGCAGGCAGTTCATGCCACGTGCGGCCATCCAGTTTCCGGCCGGTCCGCTTGATGAAAACGCCACTCCATTGCATTGACGTAGAACGGAACAGCGGCGTTGGTATCTGGCAGTTCGTCATCGACCTGTGCCCGTAACAGAGAAGGAACCCACGCGAACCACAAGATTGACCTGCAGATCCAGCGAGGCAACCTGCGCCATCTCCCGTCACAGCCACCTCGTCATCCGGCAGGGCCTTGATCGCGATGCCGTGTCGGAGTCAACGGTGCGGAGCGAACCGATCCACCACCCGGTGAACCGGCCGCTCGTGCGCGACCGTGCCGTCCAGACCTTTGAGCCGGGTTGTGTAGTCGAGGCCCGGCGCCGGCACGCCGAGATCATTGTCGAGAGGCGCTGCACGGCAGCGGGCTCAACTACGCTGCGCACTGTGTGGCCACGGAAGTGCCATAGCGGCAAATAGTTCGCAGCAATCGGCATACTGAAGTTTGTCGCAAGAAATACCTCTCACACTGTCAGAACGGGAGATGCGCGATCTGGGTTACCGGGTCATCGACATGCTCGTCGAGCATACTCGCGACCTTCGGCAGAAACCCGTAACGCAGTCAAGGGACAAGGCGACTCTGACATCCCTCTTTGGCGAACCGCCCCCGGAAGTTGGCGAGGATCTCGATGCATTGCTAAAGACTGCGAACGAAGGAATCTTCGGCAACGTCATGTACGTCAATCATCCGCGATTCTTTGCGTTTGCCCCGGGACCCAGCAACTTCGTCAGCGCGATGGCAGATGCATTGGCTAGCGGCTTCAATGTGTTCTCCGGAATCTCGCTTGAAGGCTCCGCCGCAGCTCAGATCGAGGAAACCGTGATCGATTGGCTACGCCAGATTTGCGGCCTCCCGGAATCGGCCGGTGGGGTGCTCGTCAGTGGCGGTTCGATGGCCAACCTGACGGCACTTGCAGCGGCCAGAAAGGCCGCACTCGGAGATGAGTGGCACAACGCCACAATATATTTTTCGGACCAGACGCATTCGTCGATAGCTCGAGCTGCCAGCATTCTCGGCTTCCGGGCAAAGCAGCTTAGGAGAATCCCCTCCGATGAAGGTTTTCGGATCCAATCTGATCTTCTGAGACGGACTGTTGGCCGTGACCGCCGCGACGGCCTTCACCCGTTCTGTGTCGTCGCTAACGCCGGAACCATCAACACTGGCGCGGTGGACCCACTCGCAGACATTGCGAGCCTGTGCAAGGACGAGCGAATGTGGTTCCACATTGACGGGGCGTTTGGAGCGCCGGCGATGTTGACGGAAGAAGGCAGAGCATTACTTTGGGGACTGGAGCGTGCCGATTCCCTGTCACTGGACCCTCACAAATGGCTATTTCAGCCATTCGATATTGGATGTGTCCTGGTGCGCGACCGTGGTCGCCTCAAGGAGACGTTCCAGGTTCTACCGGAGTACTTGGAGGTCGCAATGAGCGCTGGAGATGGAATCAATTTTTGCGATTTTGGTCCGGAGCTTACGCGAAGATTTCGTGCGTTGAAGTTGTGGATGTCGATCAAGGCGTTTGGTCTCGAGAGCTTTCGCAGAGCGGTGGAAGTCGGGTTGGAGAATGCCCGATTCGCCGAAAGTCAACTGCGTGCCCACGATTGCTGGGAGATCCTCACCCCAGCCAATCTCGGTGTCGTGACGTTTCGATACCAGCCCCGAGACTTGCCGGAATCGGAACTGAACAACCTCAATCTCTCGATCTGCCGACGCTGCCTGTCAACCGGGTTTTCCATGGTGATGACTACCGAGCTTCGCAACAAGACTGCCTTGCGTCTCTGTACGATCAATCCCCGCACCACCAAGGAAGATATTTCCGAAACGATTCGGCATCTTGAACGGGATGCGATCTCCGTGACGCACGCTCTCGCCACCTGCTGAGAGGGCATTGGCGGCTCATGCCGGGTGAGGAGCGCTGGTCGACGAAGTCTTCGCCAGCGACGACCGCATCAATCGACGGTCCGATCAGCGCGCCTTAACCTTGAGAACTTGCGCAACCGACAGTCCCTGAGTTGCCTGCGCCTCGAATCGCGCTAAGACCAAATCCCCAATAGACGCCTCAGCATGATCAGCTGGCCCAGGTGGTGTGAGTTGTGATCGGCAACGAGCAATGCCTCACGGAGAATTGTCTGGCCCTGACCGTGTGCGATCGGAGTGAGCAAATCCACCGCAGGATCCGCTAGCAGACGCTTCATTTCACTCAGGTCACTTTGAAACCGTGCCAGTGAGCTGTCCCAAGCTGCGTCGCTCGGCGGGTCTTCATCGACCGGCCAGTAGCCGCCCGGAAAGCTTGGAGAAACGTGGTTCGGGTTGCGGCTGAATTCGAGGATGTCCCACTGACAGATCCGCAGGTGCTCGAGGAGTTGCCAAGCCGAGTGAGGACACCCCGCGACCTTGGTACCCCGCAGTTCCTTGGGCCAGCCGGAAAGAGCGGGGTTGAAGTTCACATGCGCATCTTCCCAATCCAGGAGTCGAATCAGGTGTTCGCGCAACGCCTCTTGGTCTCGCATCGGATCTCCTCGCCGTCTCGGACCGCGACGGTCCTGATAGGTTAGCTCCCAAACGGCTGTCGTGGAAGCGACCGGATCGAGATGCCTGACACTTGCGACCACCGTCGGATCCAAGGGGGCAGGATGGCCGATTCCGGCAAGGTCTAGCGTTGCCAGGGGACCGGTCTTGATCAGGAGCCGCGACAAGAAGGTCGCCCCCCCTCTCCCCAATGCTTGACCCGGGAGCCAGACTCGGCGTCGGATGTCAGTGACCCAGTCTTGGGAGCAGCGGGGCCCATGCGTTCATCGGGGACGGCTCCCCGAGGGGCTGTGAGGAGTTGCTAGGATGTCATCCGGTCATGGTCCTGACGCGCCGCGCATTCTCGGCTTCACTCGTGCCTAGCCTTGCTCTCGCCCAACGCGGGGACATCGATGAACGGGTCGTGTTTCCTGCCGGTGAAGGCGAATATCACACCTACCGCATTCCGGCCCTGTTGCCGACCCCGACGGGTGCGCTTCTCGCTTTCTGCGAGGGACGCCGGTTCGGTCGCGGAGACAGCGGCGCGATTGACCTCGTGGTAAAGCGATCAGAGGACTCGGGGAAGACATGGTCGGCCTTGCAGGTCGTGTGGAGAGACGGGGAGAACACATGCGGCAATCCATGTCCGGTGGTCGACGCTCGGACAGGCCGCGTGCTCTTGCCGATGACCTGGAACAGCGGTGAAGACCACGGCCGCGAATTGCACCGCGGCACAGGGAAGGGTACTCGCAGGGTGTTTGTGGCAAGTTCCGACGACGATGGGGAGAGCTGGTCAGCGGCTCGGGACATCACGGCGCAGGCGAAGGGTCCGGATTGGTGGTGGTACGCAACCGGCCCGGGAGTGGCGATTCAGTTGCGACGAGGTACCCATGCCGGTCGGCTTGTCGTACCCGCGAACCATACCTCGGAGCGAGACGGGTTCGCCGCACACGCGATCTTGTCCGATGACGGCGGCGAGTCCTGGACTCGAAGCTCCGTCATTGCGCCAGCTTGCAACGAGAGCCAGGTTGTCGAGTTGGAGGATGAACGGCTGATGATGAGTAGCCGCAGCCAGTCTTTCACCAACGCGGAACGCACTGGGTACCGCTCGATCTCATTCAGCAACGATGGCGGGGAGACCTGGTCTGCGCCTGAGCCCGACCCACACCTAGGCGATCCCCAGGTCCAGGCGAGCTTGATTCGGTACTCCTGGCCAGGCACGGCCTCCGCAGGTCGGCTGCTGTTTGCGAATCCCGCGCCACCTGTCTCACGCGAGCGCGGGGAGCGGATCCGCATGACGGTCCGCTTGAGTCGAGACGACGGGAGGACCTGGCCTGCAAAGCGACTAATTCACCAAGGACCGGCAGCATACTCGAGCTTGGCGCGCCTGCCGGACGGCGCGGTGGGCTTGCTGTTCGAGGCAGGCAGCGATGGGCCTTACGAAGGCATTCGCTTGGCGCGCTTCTCGCTCGAATGGCTAGAGGGAGGGGTAGCCTGAGTCAGCAGGCAGAAGATTTCCGCTGTGGACCGCAGGCAACGCGAACAGGAAGTGCTGAGTTTCGGAGAATCCGGTGCGGTGTCGGTTTCTCCCACGGAAGCATGGACATGGAATCATGACGTGAGTTTCTACGGCAGCGGTTGATCGACTCGGCGGCGCTGACCGCCGCAGCCAGTCTGCCGACTGGACTGGCTGCGGAAACGGAGGGCGGTAGACAAGCCCGTATTGGCGTGGTCGGTGGCGGATTCGGGACTTAGTTCTACTGGCACGAGCATCCGAATTGCACAGTCGCCGCGGTGGCTGACTTGCGTGCAGACCGTCGCGAGAGGCTCCGCCAGACTTATCGCTGTGACACCGCTTACAACTCCCTTGACGAGATGCTTCGGGGACCCGACAATCTGGACGCCGTTGGCGTTTTCAGCGGAGCGCCCGACCACTTCGCGCATGTCTCCCTGTGTATGAGACACGGTCTGCGCGTGATTTGCGCCGTGCCCGCGGTGATGACTCTCGAGCAGGCCCAGCGCCTGCGAGAACTCGAGGAAAGTACGGGGTTGCACTACATGATGGCGGAAACCAGTTACGCCAGGCAGCCCTGCATCTATGCACGCAACCTGCATGCGGTCGAGGGATTCGGAGAACTCTACTACTCGAACTCGAGTACTACCACGACAGGGGCAGTCTTGACGCTTTGCTTAGCGACAAGTCATCGCGGTTCTACGAGCCGGACGGTTCCCGGTCGTGGCGGTGGGGCCTTCCTCCCATGCACTATCCGACCCACTGTCTCGGCCTGCTGACAGGCGTGACCCGAGAGCGCATCCGTCGAGTCTCGTGCCTGGGTTGGGGCGGAGGGCGTCCCTGGTTCGACGACAACGATTACAACAATCCGTTCTGGAATCAATGCGCGCTGATGCAGACGGACAAGGGGCACATGGTGCTCTACAACGTCTTCAGGCTGGTCGGCGGCCACGGCGAGTGCGCCCGATTGTTTGGATAGCGGGGTTCGCTACACATGGCAATCCGCGGCTTGAACGAGCACGTCTGGGTACCCCGTTCCACCGCGCTTGACCGTCGTGAAACCTTGCAAGAGATCGATGTTCCGGACTACTGGAAGAGCGAAATGCTGCCCGCTCCCATGCGCCACGGTAGCGGTCCACCATTACGCCGCCGATCGACGTCTACGAATCCCTCGCGATGACCGTGCCCGGCATCGTGGCTCACGACTCAGCGCCACTCGACGGAGAGCAGCTGTCGGTGCCCGGCTTCGACCGGTCGGACTGACCAGTTCTTCCGCAACTATGCGCCCTTCGAGCGCACTTGCACGCTACGAGGAGGCGACCCACCGTGCCCGGGGAGGATCAAACAGGCGGTTGGGTTCTTCTGCTGCGTCATGGAATGACGCCGTTGTCTGAGGACATTTTGCCGAGGAACGGCATTCTCATTGCGGGCCTCGCCACCGAATCGTCGACGGATGGTCTCTCCGAGCTATCGATCTGGTGGTTCGGCGGGATTGTTCGGATTCAATCGCCGGTAGGCGTCCGTTCCTTGCAGCTCTTTCCGGCCCTTCGCCATGTCCCACGGCGATGTGCCTTCAAGGTCCTCTGCCTCCGGGTCAGCGCCCGCATCCAAGAGTGCCGCTATGTGCTCCGGCGATCCGTACATGGCCGCCATATGCAAGGGTCGTTGGCCCCTCTGGTTACCGGCATCGGCCGGGGTGCCTGCTCCGACCAGGGCGGATATGCTCTCCAGTTCGCCCCACGCCGCCGCCTCATGCAAGGGCGTTTCGCCGGACCGGTCCCGAGCCTTGGGATCCGCTCCGTTGTCGAGTAGGAATCTGACGTTTCGGGGCTCGTTTCCTCTCGCCGCCCCGTGCAATGGACTCCTCCCCTGGTCGTCTCGAACTCTCGGATCTGCACCCCGGTCAATTAGTGCGGAAAGATTCTCAGGAGAGCCGTAGCTCGCCGCGTCAAAGATTGGCGTTTGCCCGAATCGATTCGTGGCATTCACGTCCGCGCCGGCCTCGACGAGCAAGGCGATACCCTCGGGCGTGCCGAATGCGGCAACTTGGTGCAGTGGGGTCCCATCATACTGGTCACCCGCATCAACGCTTGCCCCCGCACTGATCAGGATCGATTTGTGCTCGGTGCTGGACCACGCGGCCTCGTGCAAAGGGGTGCGTCCGTCACCATTCCTGGCGTGAGGGTTGGCGCCTGCCGCGAGTAGCGCGACGAGGTTTTCCGACGTCTTGGCCTTCGTCGCCAGATGCAGTGGCGTATCGCCGGCATCGTCGCCGATGTCGATGCCCGCGCCGCCTTCGAGAAGCGCTGCGATACTTTCCGGAATGCCGTCCTTGGCCGCTGTGTGCAGAGGAGTCCGGCCCGCGTTGTCGCGTAGGAGAACATCCACTCCCGCATCGATCAACGCTTCGATGCATTGCGCGACGCCAGCACGGTTTCTCGCTTCCACGTCCGGGTCGGGAGAGAGACCCAGAAACGAGACCATAGACCAGTCCTTCGAAGGGTTGGCGGCCGCAGCCGTGTGCAGCGGTGTCTGACCGGATTCATCTCGCGCATTGATGTCCGCGCCAGCATCGACAAGCACAGTGACGTGTTCTGGATTTCCGCTCTCCGCCGCGGAATGCAGCGGAGTCTCGCCATCCTCGTCCCGGGCGTGGATATCAGCCCCGGAATCGATTAACGCCGCGATGTTTGCCGCCAGGGAGGCGCTCCGGGTCACTGCCACAACTTCGGCTGGATCGAGATCCAAGATCGAGGCCCAATTCGCGCTCATCGAATTGTAGACGGACACGGTGGTGTGCAGTGAGGTCCGGCCGGATTCGTCTCGCACATTGACATCCACGCCAGCATCGACAAGCGCAGCGATGTATTCCGGCTGTCCTTGTACTGCGGCCGCATGCAGCAACGTTCCGCCGAACTGGTCACGGGCATGGATGTCCGCGCCGGCGTCGAGCAAGAGTGCGATACTCGCCAGCCTGCTGGCCGTGTCCGGCCAGCTCATATCCGGGACATCCTCGACGGGCAACTTGAAGAATGTTGGTAGGGCCGCATTTGTCACTGCTGCGTGCAGGGGCGTCACTCCGAATTGGGTCTGCGATCCGACCTCTCCCCCAGCTTTGAGAATTGCCGCGACATGGTCCGGACGCCCGGCGTTCGCCGCCGCGTGCAGCGGAGTCTCTGTATTCGGCCCGCCCGCAAGGCTTGCCCCGTCATCAATGCACCGAGCCACGTCTCGGGGAGATGCAAGGAGGAAGAAAAGCGGAGACGTCCATTGAGTGCAATCCGCCAGGACCACCGCCGGGTCTGAGACTTGCTGCGATTCAAACCCCTCCCTGATGGCATCCAGCATTGACTTGCCATCTTGGAGTGTCCTTGGATCCGCGCCGGCCTCCAGAAGGGCATTTTGGGTCTCTGGCGAGCCGAACTCTGCAGCTGTACGCAAGGGTGTCCAGCCGATCTGATTTCGGCTCTCGAGTTCCCCACCAACTTCAACGAGCGCTGCGATCTTCTCCGACGAGCGTGACGACATCGCCGCCGCATGGAGCGGCGTGCCGCCGGTGTTCTCTTGCGCATTCGAATCCGCTCCCGCGTCGGCCAGGGCGCGGATGTTCTCCGGCGAGCGGGAAAAGCGCGCCGCGGCGTGCATTGGAGTCTCTCCTGAATCATCCTTGGCACTCGTGTCCGCCCCAGCATCCACGAGGATTCCGATTTCCACTGGCGTGGCAAAGGCCGCAGCCACGTGGAGAGGGGTGTCGCCGTGCTCGTCTAGTGCGTTGACTGCCGCGCCAGCCTTGAGGAGTGCCTTGATGCCCCTCGAGTTGCGGGATTGGGCGGCCGCGTGGAGCGGGGTGTTGCCGCGCTCGTCGCGGGCGCTCAAGTCCGCGCCTGATTCGAGGAGTGCAACAAGGTTCTGAGGTGCGTGGCGGCGATCCGCATCGTGAAGGGGCGTCTCGCCATCCTTGTCGCGGGCATTGACGTCCGCGCCGGCATCCAGCAGGGCTTTGATGTTCGCCACCGTGCTGCGGCTTGCCGCCAAATGGAGGGGTGTCTTACCGCTCTCGTCGCTTGCATCAACGCCTGCGCCGGCATCAACGAGGGCCGCGATGTTCTCCGGACTGCCGTCCCAGGTTTCCGCGGCCAAATGGAGCGGCGTCCGGCCCTTGGCATCCCTATCATCCAAGTCGGCGCCATGGTCGACAAGAGCGCGGATCTGTGCTGGCCCTCCATAGACCGCCGCCAAATGCAACGGTGTCGAGCCGGAGGAATCACGCTCCTTGGGGTTGCTTCCAGCGTTGATGCAACGGTAAACGTCCTGGGCATCGGCGTTCCGGAAGAATACTCGTGTGTTCCAGCGATTGCAATCCACCTCAGCCCAAACTGGGGTGGTGAGGACAGCGATTGTCGCGGCGGCCAGGCAGGCGGAGCGCGGAGCGATCAGATCTCTTGGGGTGATTCCAAGGCTGTTCATTTGCTGGTGCGTTCATTGTAGGGGGCGGCTGATCCTCCGCCAGGCTTGAACGCAACTCCTCACCGACTGACTCGCAATGGGAGGAGCGTTGGCATCGTCAGGCTCGACGCCTCGGTCGGCACAGTGCCCGTGAGGCCCCACCGAGTAGCGCAGACCCCATCGAAGGCACTGGTTCTTGACCACCGCTGATTCGTGATTGGTTGGATGGGGCTATGGTGGAAAATCAGCCGTTGGGACACGGAAACTGTGGCGGATTGCCGCGGAGAATCGGGTTTTGTTGCGCTGCTGGGAGCGCTGGCAGGGGGGCACCGCCGAGTTGGGAGCACCGGCAGCCGCCACGAGGCGCAGGGGGGCCGTCCGCCATGCCGTGACGGACCTGATTCCGGGGCTGCGGAGCGGAATCCGCGCTAACCGGGATTCAACAGCAGTTGCAGCGCCTCGTCACGGTTGCCCGCGTAGTACGTTTGCGCGTTCGGCACCGTGTCGTCTGGCCGCTGCGACAACAGCAGCGCCAGCGCCAGATTGTTCAGCGCCGCGGAGTTAGACGGGCCGTGACCGGTGCGGATGCGGCTGCGATCCTCTCCCAGCGAGACGTCGCGGCGATAGTGGTTGGCGCTCTCCACCTGCCAGTGACCACGCTGCAACGCCAGCAGCTCCTGAGCCGAGGCGGCCTTCTCAGACAGCGAGGTGAGGCCATAGCTGTAGCTGATCGACACGGGGCCGTTCAGCCGTTGGCAGGTCTCGTGCTGGATGCGATAGGCCTGCTTGGCATGCGGGTACGGCAGCAGTTTGGGATGCGGCGTGAAGACCTCGATCGAACGCCGCTCCCAGTGTTTGTTGCGCGAGCGCTGCCAGCGCTCTTCCTGCCAACTACGCTGAGCGCCCAAGCCCCAGTTCAGCTCGGTCAGCGTCGCCCAGGTTTGCGGGCAGTTGCCCTTGATGCGCACCAGCACCTGCCCGCCGTGCTGCTCGATGATCGCCCGCTGGGTCTCTTGGCCCGCATGCCCGGCGTCCAGCGTCACCACCTTCCCACGCAGATCCACATCCTCCAGCAACGCCCGCAAGGCACCCTGCTCGCCGCCTTCCTCGCGGTAGCTGCGGCTCGCCAGCGGCAGGCCCGTGGCATGCTCCACCAGCGTCACGGTCTCCCAGTGCAGACCCTCCGCCGTCAGCCGGTTCGCCCCGCGGATGCGCTTGCCGTCCGCCGCCAACGCCTGCGGCTGCGCCACCAGCGGCTGCGTCCAGCGCTGGATCATGCGCTCCAGCGAGGTCGGGTCGGTCCGCTCCATGACCCGCTGGAAGGTCGTGTCCGAGGGCGTCACGTACTCCCTCTCGCGTGCGTTCCAGCGGCACCCCAAGGCCCGTAACTCATGCTGCTTCAACGTCTTCGAGTACGCTTCCGCGGCCCTGCCGCCGTGCTTGCCCGCCAGCTTCGCCAGCACCAGCAGCGCCAGCACCACGCCCAGCCCATGCCGCTTGCCGTGGCAACTCCGACTGTCCTCCACCTCCTCCAACTGCTCCCGCAGCGAGCGCAATTCGCGCTCCCCGTAGCGCACCTCCACCGGCCGACAAGACCACTCCGGCCGATCCTTCGGATCCGCCAGCCGCTGTCGCGCCCCCGCCTGCAATTCATACACCCACATCACCTTCTTCTGCCCGTGTTTGTCGGTGTACTTGCCGTTCGAGCGCGCATAGCCCTTGCTCAACCCCAGCTTGACCCAGTTCGACGCCAGATACACCGTGCCCCGATACTTCTGCGGATCGACGAACGTTTCTGCCAATTCCAGCGGATGCCCCCAGCGTGCCTGCCAGTCCGCGCTCAGCCGCCGCAGGTTCAACCCCAGCACGCGCGAGGCCAGATTTTTCACGCCCGTGCCCTGTGCTAACACCACGAAGCGCGTGTTGTTGGCGATCAGGTGCAAGCGCTGGAACTGCACTGCCTTGTGCCAGCCCAGCCACTGCTCGCGCGGGCGGCACTGGAAGACCCCCGTTTGCCAGCCCAGCAGCGCCAGCCACTCACCCTGCCATTCGGCGACATAGCGCAGCCCGCGCCCTGCGAACTGCTTGAAGCCTAACGGGTGCTGCTGGTCCATCAGCGCATCCCAGCGCAGGCGCTCGTCTGGCCGTATCAGGCGCAACGTCACCTCCTTGACCACCGGCACTGTTGCGGAACCTCTCTGCGCGTCCATACCCTAGGCATACACGAATGCGCGGAAAATAGCCAGCCCCTTGTCTAACTTCTTGAGCCTGAGGTTACCCCATCGAATAAAGAATCAGCCGTGGGTTCTTGACACGCCCAGCTCTTGGCCAACTAAAGATCTGGTAAAGTGGCACGGCCATGGCTTGGAGCAGACGCGCCTTCCTGTCCAGTGGCTTCGCCGCTGCAGCAGCTAGCAGTGTCGCGGGGGCACAAAGGAAATTCACCATCGCGTTCGTACCGGGAAGCATAGGCATCGAGGCAGATCAGGGGCGTTCGATCGAGCTAGCGTCGAAGCACGGCTTCGAGTCTGTTGAGCCATTCGGCAATCAACTCCAGGCCGAGGGCTCCGCGGCGCATGTCGAGGCGCTTGAAGCCGCCGGGCTGCAATGGGCCGCCGCGAGGCTCTCTGTGAGCCTGCGCGTCGACGAGGCTGCCTTCGCGAGCGGTCTCGCGGAATTGCCTGCGGAAGCCAAGGCCTTGCGTGAAGCCGGAGTCGATCGAGTCGGCACGGCGATTTCGTCGTATAGCGAAGACCTGAACTATCTGGACAATTTCAAGATCCATGTCGGCCGTCTCAGGAAGGTCGGTGCCGTGCTCGCCGACCACGGCTTGCGGCTTGGCCTTGAGTATCTGGGTACCAAGCGACTCTGGACCAGGCACCGCCACGCCTTCGTGCATTCGATGGCCGAGTGCCGGCAACTCATCGCCGAGACCGGCCAGGCAAACATTGGGGTCGTCATCGACAGTTGGCACTGGTGGACGGCCGGGGAAACAGCGGACGACATCCTTCAACTGGAGAACAGCGATGTCGTATCTGCTGACCTCAACGACGCCCCCAGTGGAATCGACCGTGACGAGCAATACGACAACCGCCGTGAACTGCCCGCGACCACTGGTGTCATCGATGCCAAGGAGTTCCTCAACGCGCTGGTCACGATCGGGTACGACGGTCCGATCCGCGCCGAGCCATTCAACCAGACCTTGGACGAAATGAACGACGATCAGGCAAGCCGGATGACTGCCGCCGCGATGCGCAGGGCAGTTGCCCTGATAGGGTGACTGGATGGCGTCCGATGCAGACACGGGCCGAGTGGACGAGAGATTCGCGAGGCACCCAGGTTTCAATGGAACGCCACGGTTTTCGCGATGGCGCGAAGTGAAGCGGCCAGTCTAGGAGACAGGTGCCTGAAGGAACGGCGCACCGGGTGAATTCGTGAATTTGAATCAATCCGCAACCGAGCAACGCTCCGCGAAACCTAGGCTCGTCCCGCCTGGCATCCTGTGGCCCTTTGTGCTTCTGACGAGCTGTTTCGCATGGTGGGGTCTTGCGAACAACATGACGGACACGCTCTTGGCGGCGTTCAAGCGCATCCAAAGCATGTCGGATTTCCAGACATCGCTGATCCAAATAGCCTTCTATGGCTCCTACTTCTGTTTCGCCCTGCCTGCGGCGCTGTTTATCAAGAAGCGTTCCTACAAGGAGGGAGTCCTGCTTGGCCTCGCCTTGTTCATCGCCGGTGGCCTACTGTTCTATCCCGCCAGCAAGACGATGGAGTACTGGCACTTCTTGGTATCGCTCTACATCCTCGCGGGCGGCCTGTCGATTCTCGAGACGTCGGCAAACCCGTACATCGTTCAACTCGGCCCCGAAGCTACCGGTACCCAAAGGCTGAACCTAGCCCAATCGTTTAATCCGATCGGCTCGATCCTCGGCGTCGTCATCAGCAAGTTCTTTATCCTTTCCGAACTCAGGCAGCTGTCTGCCGAGGAACGCAGCAACATGGCTGTCGAAGACCTGCAAGCAGTGCAGGCAAGTGAGCTGGCGGCCGTGATGGGACCGTATGTCACAGTCTCGATCATCCTGATAGTGATCTGGATTCTGATTGCCGTCGCCAAGATGCCAAGAGCTTCAGATGACTCATCAGCGAGTGCACTGGGTCTCGGATCAGTGGTCGGTCGGTTGCTGAAGAAACGTCAATACGTGTGGGGCGTGGCAGCACAGTTTTTCTACGTTGGTGCCCAGATTGGCGTGTGGTCTTTCACGATCCGTTACGTGATGCTCGAACTCGACCTCAACGAAGAGCAATCTTCGACCTATTACATTGCGGCGTTGGTGCTGTTCACTGGTTCACGGTTCGCTTGTACCGGACTCATGCAGTTCTTCGCGCCTCGACAGATTCTGGCCAGCCTGGCGCTGGCAGCAATCATCTCTTGTCTGCTGGTCGCCCTGGTCGGCGGGCTCGTTGGCGTCATCGCGCTGGTTGCCATCTCGGCCTGCATGTCGCTCATGTTTCCGACGATCTATGGCTTGGCCGTGCGCGGCCTTGGCGACGACACCAAGATCGGCGGATCGGGACTGATCATGGCAATCTTGGGCGGAGCGGTCCTGACCGCAGTGCAGGGGCAGGTTTCCGACCTTACCGGCAGCATCGGATACTCTTATTTCGTACCGCTTATCTGCTTTGTGGTGATCTTCTTCTACGCAGCCTCGGTAGTCCGTAAGCCGGTCGCGTGGCGAGCATAGACCGATTCGACCGACGAGAGGAGCACTTGAACCTGATGCGCCTGCTACTCGCCCTGGCACTTGCGATGCCGCTCGCCGCCGCCCGACCCAACATCGTCCTCGTCCTGGCCGACGACCAAGGATGGGGCGAAACCGGCTACAACCGGCATCCATACTTGCAAACTCCCGTGCTGGACGAAATGTCGGCATCGGGTCTACGCTTCGACCGCTTCTACGCTGCTGCCCCCAACTGCTCTCCAACTCGGACTTCGATTCTCACGGGCCGACATCCCAATCGGTCGGGGGTTTTCTCCCCGAATCACACGACCCGGCCGGAAGAGATCACCATCGCCCAGATCCTGAAGGACGCCGGCTACCGTAACGGTCACTTCGGAAAATGGCACGTAGGCGCCGTCAAGGCCGCCTCCCCGACAAACCCGGCCCGGATGGGCTACGAGGAGTACCTTGCGCACGACAACTTCTTCGAACTAGATCCCCCGCTGAGCCGGAACGGAGCCGATCCCGAAATCATCCGGGGCGAGAGTTCGGAGATCTGCGTCGACGCCGCGGTCTCGTTCATTCGAAGAGTCCGCGGTGAGGGCGACGACCCATTCTTTGTGACACTCTGGTTCGGCTCGCCGCACAGCCCGTACCGGGCCCTGCCCGAAGACGCGGCACTGTACGACGATGTCCCGGGTCGCGAACTTGGGGACCGATTCGCCGAGATCACGGCCATGGACCGAGCGCTGGGCCGGTTCCGGCAGGTGCTGAGGGCTTTGGGAGTGGCAGAGGACACCCTGCTTTGGTACATGTCGGATAACGGGATCACGGTTGAGGGCATCCCCGCCGAACAGCGCAGCGGGCTCTACAACGGCGGCTGGCGTGGCCGCAAGGGAATGCTGTACGAAGGTGGCTTGCTGGTTCCCTCCGTCATCGAGTGGCCAGAGGTAATCCGAACTCCCCGGTCGACTTCGATCCGGGCGGTGACCACGGACGTTCTCGCTACGCTGCTGGCGCTGCTCGACTTGGATCATCCGGATCCCGGACGCCCGTCAGACGGCGTTGATCTTTCACCGCTGATTGAGGGGCGGAACATGCCCGAGAGACCTGGACCGATAGGGTTCTGGAGATACGGCCGGAGACCGGAAGCCGACAACGAGCGGTGGATGGCCCCCGAGCTGACGCGCGGGACTACGCCGACCGTCAGGAATCCCGGGATTGACTTTGTCAATTTCAAGCATCCCGTCGCTCGTACGAGAGATTTCGGCGGAGTGGCCGCTTGGACGGAGCCGCGCTACAAGCTGGTTCGCGCCGGGAACGAGGATCCGGAACTGTATGATCTGCTGGCAGATCCCCGCGAGCGCCAAGACCTTGCAGGCGAGCAACCGGAACGAGTGGCGTCAATGCTGGCCGAGCTGGAGCAATGGCAGAGGTCGGTGGAACGTAGCCTCGCCGGTGCGGACTACTGACCATCGGCTGCGACGCACATTCGGGAGTTTCGGCTCGGCCGCATCGAGTGCCCCTAGGCGTGACCGATTGCGGGTGCCGGCAAGAAATCTCCCGCTGCGAATCGCCCAGTTGGGAGTCCGGACATGGAAAGCGAAACCGAAACGACCTCGGGACGGTCGAACCAGCATAAGGACTGCGACTGATGCGAGCACGGGGAATACGCAATTGTTTCTCGCTTCCGCGCGAAGGTCGCGGAGCCCGGCGACGGGTTCGGGCTTTGGACCAATCGGAGGAGATGAAATGAAAACACGCAATTTGGCTATAGCCATCGCTTTGTGCGGACTGATCGTGACAGGAGTGCTGATCGCTCAATCCACCACCGAGACCACCGATTCCGAGACGGAATACGAATGGGACATGATAAGCCAGAACGTTTCCGGGACCGGAGGGTCCAGCGCGGGCCAGTCATCGGAATCGAGTGCTGGGGAGCCCGTTCATGGCAACGTCTTTCTCTTCAACAAGAAGACAGGAAAGGTGTATAGGTTCTGGGCTGGCTGCGAGGATGACGGTCCCAACGGGTGCCTCGAACCCCTACCGACAGTGACCCTGTCAGCAACCTATACAGTTGTGCCGACATCGTCTAGCGGACAATCGGCATACCAACCGAACTAGGGACGCAGTCCTATACGCCAGGGCATTAAGAACTCGTTGCGGAACAAGCAGGGTTCTTGGACGCCTGACCTAGGTAGCGCGTCCGTGCCGGACGCGCTACGCCGCTCAGCCGACAAGACGTGGTGATTGCCCACTTCCGGAGTGGAAGCCGGAAGTGGGCATGGCTGTTCCGGCCCTCAAGTCGAATTCCGTCCGCCAAGGCTTACCCGAGTCCGGCAGCGGTGTGGGATTGGGTGCTTTCTTCGTCTCGGCGTATTCGTAGCGTCAGCGAGGCCGACAGTCCGCTGGGATCTGCTTCTCGAACCGATTGTCGGTTGCTTGCTCACACAAGAGTAAGTCTCGCGAGCCATATGAGGGCCTCGCAATGCTGGGTCTCGGAGCGCCTGCAATGGACAGACCGCGGCGGGATACCTTTGTGAGGAACTGCCACAGCAATGGCGCCAAGATGGTACGGCTCACAGCCCCTCGTCCACGGGGAACGGGCTCCAAGTTGCTAGGATGGCCGCCTGGCTGTCAGCGCGATGCGAGGATCCTACGGTGAAGATTGCGGAATTCGTTTTCCGAGAACCGCTTGGCTAGTGCTGCCTGCCCTCTTGCTGCTGGTAGCAATTCGAACTGGACTGGCGCAGGACTGGAGCGTCACTGAATTGCATTACCAGGGTGGGAACGCCCTGCGCGATCACGAAGTAAGCCCCAGCGGATTTCAGCAAATCCTCACACTCCAGCACGCGAGCGGCTGGAAATACGGCGAGAACTTCTTCTTTGTGGACATGATCTGCTGCGCGGGGTCCGCAGCGAATCGCGACATGTACTTGGAATGGTATCCCTACATGAGCCTGAGTTCAGTCACCGGGAAGGACATCTCATGGAGGAGGATCAAGGACATTGGCCCGTTGGGCGGTCTGAACTGGGGGGCCCAGGCCAAGTTCGTCAAGATCGCTCCCGGTTTCCGCATCCAGCTCGATCTTCCCGGGTTTTCCTTCGCAAACCTGGATTACCTGTACATGGTGGACAAGAATCAGGGCCTGGCTGCGGGCGGGGCGCCGAGAGAAGGCAATAGTCACCTCATTGATTTCAACTGGGCATTGCCATTCGAGATCGGCGGTGCGTCATTCTCGCTGGAGGGACACGGCGAGTGGCGTGGCCCAAGAAGCACGGAACTCGGCACCCGTTCTCCCTATTGGGTGTTGCTCCAGCCCCAATTGCGACTCGACATTGGAAGAGTACTGGCTTGGCAGCCGGGACGCTTCTTTGCAGGAATCGAGTTCCATGCTTGGATCAACAAGTTCGGATTCGAGGATGCCGACGAGGTCATCCCCCAACTTCTGGTGGTCTTTCGGTTCTAGGCATACTTCGAGGGGCTACAATGCGCGCTAAGTCCGGAGTGGATGTTTCCATGCTCGTGAAGGTCGCGGTTCTCGTGTTGGCGGTTGGTGGCATTGTCGGCGCTGCCCAGGTATCGTTCCCGTTCATACCCGAAGATCGAATCCCCATCAAAGAGATCACGCTGACTGAAACCGCATACGGGGCATTGCGGAAACCGCCGGGGCAGGGGCCCTTCCCGGCGGTCTTGTTCCTGCATGGCGGCCTCGGGAAGAATTCGATGGCCAACCTACGCAGGAACGCCCTCCGACAGCCGGCGCAGTCGCGATTCTTGGCGTGGGGCTACGTCACGGTGGCGGCGACCAGGCGGGTGATCCGTCACGACCCGCAGGATCGAGGTGTGATCGAGGACACGCTGGAACTTGTCCGAGCCGTCCGCGAGCTGCCGTTTGTGGACGCGGAGAGCGTCGCGCTCTACGGTGGCAGCGGCGGAGGCACGCTGGCCCTGGAGGTGGCAAGCGTCAGCGATGAACTCGCGGCGATCGTCGCCGGCGAGCCGGCCACGATCATCTATATGGGAATGTTCACCCGAGATCACATCATCTTTGACGACGAAGGCAGGCCGACCGGAGACCGGCGTTGGGATGTGATGAATCAGGATGCGAAGGCGCTCTACACGAAGGAAGTCCGAGAGATAACGCGCCGGAAGCTCTCAGGCCTTGCGACGCCCGCACTCGTCCTGCATGGGGACCAACATGCGTTGAAGGAGTTCAACTTCGAAGTCTTTGTTCCCGAGATGGAGGCTCTGGGCAAGCCGGTCGCGCTGAAGACGTATCCAGGCGAGCCGCACGGGTTTTACTGGGGCCAGGGTGTCGACCCAGCGCAAGCCCTGAAGGCGAACGAGGATGCCGATGAATTCCTGAGAAAGCACATTCACGTTTTACCCCGCGCAGTCGACGCATCCTTGACAACACCAACCGGGGTGCAGCCCATGAACCCGCGGGCCGGGAACCGTGGGCAATGACCCCGCCAAGCCTGATCCATGCCTTCCCACCCCTTTATTCTTGACTTTGGATGCATGGCGACTCGAAAGGTGAAGTTGGAGACGGGCGGGCGACGATCTCCTTCTAGGAGCTATGCTTCCGAGCCCTCACACTGGCACGTAGTCCGCTGGTGGCTGGGACCAGCATCCAATCCCGGGACGACCATCTCCAACCGATCGGCCAACTCAGAACTGCCCCGCTGGCAAGTCCGCCAACGTGTCAGATCCTTCCGACCCTGTGTGCCAGAATAGCTTGAGCCACGATTCGTCCTTGTTGAAAGCGGCATTGTCTTGCCGCACGGCGGTCTGCAGCCGGTCGCGCGCTACAGTCAGGTCAGGAAACTCTACCCGTCTAGCCACCATCCGATCTAAGTGCTTGAAACGAGTCGGCGTGATTTCCTCCGAAGAGATCTAGGTTTAGAACGTTAGTGTGCACAATACTGGCTCACGACTGAGCAGCAAAGGCTTTCTCCTCCGTCTGGCGACCTGGACCTGTCTTCTGCTCGTGTCGAGTTGGTGTCTGGCCACCCCGCAGCAGTCCGGAGCGAACGCAGCGATTCGATCCGCGGTCGTGACCGCGATTGACACCGACATCGTCGTTGACGGCTCCCTCGACGAGGCACCGTGGCGGCAGTCGCCAAAGATCGGCGAGTTGGTACAGAGGATTCCCCGCGCCGGCGCCAGGCCGACCGAGCGAACCGAAGTCACCCTGCTTCACGACAAGGACAACCTCTATATCGGTGTCATGTGCTATGACTCCGAGCCTGACCGGGTGCTCGCCTCGCAGATGGCGCGTGACGCCATGCTGAATCCGGATGACCGCCTGAGCATCATTCTGGATACGTTCCGTGACCAAAGCAACGCGTTCTACTTTTCGACCAATCCGAACGGCGCTCTGGTCGATGGCCTGGTATTCGCGAACGGAGAAACGAATGAAGACTGGGACGCGATCTGGATCGTGAGGACGAAGCGGTCCGACAAGGGCTGGAGTGCAGAGTTCTCCATTCCGTTCAAGAGCCTGAGCTTCCCTTCCGGTGAGACTGTTTGGGGATTCAACATCAGTCGCATCATCCAGCGCAAGCTGGAGGAGGTCCGATGGACCGGAGCCCGCTTTCAGACGCAGTTCTTCCAAGTCTCAGAAGCGGGGGAAATCACGAACCTTGATGGCCTCGAGCAGGGCGTTGGCCTGGACGTCCGTCCGTTCATCGCGCAGCGCTGGCTGCACGAGGGGACCACCGGCAACGATGTTGTCCGCGGAAAGCCCGGCCTCGACCTGTTCTACAACCTCACACCAAGCCTGCGCCTGTCCACGACAATCAATACCGACTTTGGCGAGACGGAGGTGGATGCCCGCCAGATCAATCTGACTCGGTTCTCCATCTTCTTTCCCGAGAAACGTTCGTTCTTCCTGCAGGACGCCGGCGTCTTCAACTTTGCCACGACGGGTGTCGACCAGCCCGGTGGCATCCCCAGCACCGGCGCTGAAATCTTCCCGTTCTTTAGCCGGAGGATCGGGTTGCTTGGCGGGCAGGAGGTCCCGATCGACTACGGGATCAAGCTGACCGGCAAGGCCGGTCGCACCGAGATCGGTGTCCTCAACGTCAGGACCCGCGACACTCCGGTCGTTGACAACAAGAACCTGTTCGTCGGGCGCGTCCGGCAAAACTTCCTCGAGCAGTCCTACGTTGGGGCGATCTTTACGGGCGGGGACCCTGCCGGACGATCGTCAAGCGGTCCGTTTGATCCTCCGACGAGTTCTTCGCTGAGCAGCACGCTGGGTGCGGACATGCGCCTCGCCACGTCGAACTTCCTGGGTACCAATCGGAATATGCTCTTCAACGCCTGGGGCCTGAAGACGAACACGGAAGGGATCAGTGAGAATAACGCTTCCTACGGGTTCGCCGCGCACTATGCCAATGACAAGTTCCAGGGCCAACTGATGTGGCGCGAGATTCAAGAGAATTTCGATCCGGAACTCGGTTTCGTGCAGCGCACGAATGTCCGGATGCTGAGGCTGGGAGCTAGCTTCAATCCGCGCCCCAAGCCGTCAACCGGAATCCAGCAGATGTTCCATGACGTCTTCTACACACGATTCACCCGGCTGGACAACGGACTCGTGGAGACGGAGAAGTTTTATTTCACTCTGGTCGACTGGCATCTGAACTCGGGCGACTCCCTCCACAGCTTGTTCGACCTGAACCCGACCTACGAGCGCCTGTTCGAGCCGTTTGAGATTTCTCCCGGTGTCGTCCTTCCCGCAGGTGAGTACCGCTTCATGCCGATGCGGATCTTTTTCACGTCGGCGCAGAAACGGAAGTTGCAGGGCAGCATCGGTCTCACGTTCGGAAGCTTTTGGTCCGGGACTGCCAAGACGGTCCGAGCGGGACTGAGGTACCAGATTCCCCCGAAGTTCTCGATCAGTCTTGATTCGAACCAGACGTTTGCACAACTGCCAGAGGGGAACTTCGTCGCCAGGATCTTCAGCACGCAGGTCAACTATGCGGTCTCGCCGTTCCTGTCGTTCTCCAATCTGGTCCAGTTCGACAACCGATCGGGAAACCTTGGCCTGCAAAGTCGCGTGCGCTGGACTCTGGAACCAGGCAATGACGTGTTCTTCATCTTCGGCCAGGGATGGATACAGGAGATCGGAGATTTCTTCGACTTTCGCCAGCAGGACTCTAGATTGGCTACAAAGCTGCAATACACGTTTCGATTCTGAGCGGCTACGTGTCGACGTCGGAGCGGAATGGGGATTGAAGTGAGATTCCCCCGGGCTGGCCAATGGAAGCGGCGAGGTTTTACCGGCTCTTCACGAGCCCGTGCTCGGAATGGTGTTAACTGCTAAGAGAGGTTGCTCGCGACATGATTCGTCCGCAGTTCGTTGGTATTGCATTGGCCTTCGCCGTCTCGGCAACGGTTGCCTTCGCCCAGACGCAGAGGGCGATGCCGCTCGGACCGGGAGATCCGTTCCCGGAACTGGATGTGTTCGATGCTGCCGGCAAGCCGTTCAATACCAAGAGCTTGACGGGGCAGTATACGGTTCTCGTCAACGGGTGTCTGACTTGACCGCCCTTCATTCGTAACGTCCCCAGTTTGGAGACGGTGTATCGTGACTACTCGCCCAAGGGCGTCGAATTCGTTTATCTCTACAAGGCGCTGGCGCACCCCGAACTGAACGGCTACGTCAACCCGGTCACGCTCGAGGAGCGCCTGATGCACATCGAGGAAGCCAAGCGAGTCCTGGGATCGGAGATTCCCTGGATTGCGGACACCATGGCGAATGACCTGAAGCATGCGATTGGGGATCGCCCGAACTCCGAGTATTTGCTCGATCCCAAGGGCCGGGTCCTGCGGGCGCGTGCTTGGAGCGACCCGGACCAGTTGCGGAGGGATCTGGCGGAATTCGTCGGTCCCGTCGAGAACCGGACCGAGGTCTCGGACCTGGGGATGGAAATCAAGCCGGCGCCGGAGCATGCACCGACCGGCGTTGTTGACCGGATCGACAAGCCCGGGACATTTCGCACGGTGGTCTCAACACCTCAGCTTGAAAAAACAAGCGAGCCGTTCTACACCAAGCTACGTGCGGAGGCCGATCAGGCCTTGCTTCGCTCAGGTGAGGGAAACCTCTATTTGGCTTTCCTGCTCGACCCGCTTCACGGGGTGCACTGGAATAACCTGGCACCGGCGATGGACGTGGAACTGTTCGCCCCTGATGGCGTAACGATCACTCCGGCGAAGATGCAGGGACCGAAGGTGGATGAAGAGGCCGACGCGGACCCGCGCGAGTTCCTGGTTCACGTGAATCGTGGCGATTCGCAAGAACCATTGGGTATGAAGTTTCGATATTTCGCCTGCACGGAAACCTGGTGCAGGCCGGTCACCCAGGAGTATCTGATTGCTTGGGAGGTGGACCGCGATGCCGGGAGGGTCAGGTCGGGCCGGATGGATTTCGATCGTACTGGTCAGCGCCGAGTTCCCGGAGGTGGGCGTGGCCGGGGAGCGGGTCCGTTAGGACGGGGAGGCGGCGCTGGCCCTGGTGACTCAATCGAACGCCTCCTGGCCGGAGACGTGGATGGAGACGATCGGTTGACCCTCGAGGAGCTTCCCGAACAGATGCGACGGAATTTCGACCGGATTGACCGGGATCGAGATGGGTATGTCGAACCGTCGGAGCTCGAAGCCATGATGCAGCGCGGCGCTGGCCGTGCCAGACGTGCCGGGGGCCTTGGCGGCATGGCGCGCTGGGACGCCGATGGAGACGGCATGCTCAGCATCGAGGAGGCCCCGCCGCAGATGGAGCGGCGTTTCGGGCCACTCGACACCAACGGTGACGGGCTCTTGGATCAGGAAGAGCTTTCCGCCATGCGCGGCCCCGGGCGTGGCCCGGGTGGCCGTGGAAATGGCAACTAACGCGTCGGAGCCATTTTGGCTAGCGCCATGTTGACGTTGCCGATCAACTTTCCGAGAAACTCGTTGCGCTGCGATCCCGGCCTGATTGATGCATGCCGGGAAACTTGCTAATCGACATAGCTATACCGCTCATCAAGTCCGAGCACTTCGATTGCCGCCGGGCTCGGCTCGGGCCTCAAGTCGCTCTCCTTGAAGTATTGAGCCTGCTCCCATTTTATTTCCCCGCCAACTTCCCGCGGGTCTCCCGTGCGTCGAAGATACTCATCCAACTGGGCCGAAAGCTCTGTCCTAGCCGATTCATAGGCGGGGTCCTTGGCTACGTTCTCCATCTGATACGGGTCGACCTTGAGATCGTAGAGTTCCTCCTCGGGTCGCTTCAAGAACCCAAGATTGAAGAGTGATCGATACTCCGGGTCATCGGCTCGTTGCAGCAAGAACATCTTCGTCGGCGAGGGGAACTGCAGCATGTGAGCGTCCACGTCTCCATACAGCGGTGGGTCTCCCGCTGGCCAAAGGTCCGGTACATAGTTTCTGATATACAGGTGCTCGCGCGTCCTCAGTGCTCTCGCGGGATATCCGGGACCGCCCTGTCTTGCGAACGCGTGCCTTTCTCTGGCGGTCACCACAAACGAGCGTTGCGAGTCTACGATTCCACCTCGGTCCGACATCAGGATCTGCACGAGGCTTTTCGCGGTCATGTCCTCGGGAATGGGCAAGCCCGCCATGTCGAGGAACGTTGGCGCGAAATCGGTCAGGGTGACGAAGTCGTCAACCACCCGGCCGCCCGGAATCCGATTCGGCAGCGACACGATCAGCGGCAGGCGCGTGCCAGAGTCGTACAGGTTTGCAAGCCCTCGTGGCATTTGCCAGCCGTTATCACTGGCGATGATGACGACAGTATCATCCACCACCCCGAACTCGGACAGGAGTCCTAGGTGTTCGCCGACTTCCATGTCGAAGTGCTGGATCTCGGCGTAGTAGTCTGCAATGTCGCCGCGAACGGCGGGAACATCTGGTAGGTAGGGAGGGACTGAAATCGAGTCCAGGTTATAGCCGGCCTCCTTGCCACCGTCTGTGCGGTACGGCCGATGCGGATCCCGCGAACTGAACCAGTAGCAAAAGGGCTGGCCGCGGTCGCGTTCATTGTAAAACTCCTCAAATGATCCGTAGCGGTTGCCAGCCGGATTCCGATTCCATCCTCCGGCTGTGTAGTCGCCCGGCCCCCAACCCTTGCCCTCGTAGCCGACGAGATAGCCGGCTTCCTCGAGCAAGTCTGTGTACACTGCGAAACGGCTGGGAATCGTTCCCCACAGGTTGGCCCCTTCCTCAAGCCGCCAAATGTCTTGGCCCGTCAGCATCGCTGCCCGTGCGGGAGTGCATGATGGCGCAGGGCAGAAGGCATGGGTGAAGCGCACCCCTTCTTCCGCCACCTTGTCGATATTCGGCGTCTTCACCGTCGCGTCGCCGTAGCATCCGAGGTGATTCCATGAATGGTTGTCGGACATGAGGATCAGGATGTTCGGCGGGGCCAAATCCACTTGCCGGGCGCATCCAGCGAGGGACGCAACGCCAATTGCAAACGCGATGAATTGCGGAACTCGGGACCAACGAGGCTCGCGACGGCCCAACGAGCCCGATTCGAGTGGCCCGATGTCAATCCAGCCGGAGACCGGTCGGCTCGGACTGTGCGACAGAATCTTGGTTGGTCGCATGGTGCCTCAATGATATTGCATGACCTCCACCTGCTGCCCAGCGCAGTCCATCAGTACGCCTCCAAGTCGACGTTACGCACCCCGCAAGGGGCATCCTACTCCTGGTCTTGGGTAGAATGCCGCTGTAAGCAAGCCGTAGCCAGGAACTCGGCTCGGCCGTCCGAGGCGCGTCGACAGCGGTCTGCGGAGCAATCCTCCATATGGAGCAAAAGGGGACGCACGATACTCCTCATGCCAGCCGTTCTTCTCTCTGGCGTGAGTCGAATCAGGCTGGACTCCCTGTCCCGACATCGCGAATGCGAATGATTGTGCAATTGGTCTTGCTCGCGGCGCAGCTTGCCGTGCCAGCACCGGCTCAAAACGGAGCTCCAAATCCCTACGCGGTAGGCGGGCAATGGGGCAGGCTCCCGCCAGGCAGGTCTTGGGGATCGACCAGTGCGATCTACCCGGACCGGGATAGGTCTGGCACTTTCACCGGAAGAATCTGGGTGGCCGAGCGCTGCGGGGGAGGGCATTGCCGTGATAGCGACCTCGATCCGATCTTGCTATTTGATGCGGACGGAAACCTGCTGCGGAGCTTCGGTGCCGGATTGTTCCTATGGCCCCACGGGATCCATGTGGACCCTCGCGGAAATGTTTGGGTAACCGATGCAGTCCATACTGACTGCGAGCCAGATGAGAACCTGAGCCGGGGACACCAGGTCCACAAATTCAGCCCCACTGGCGAACTGCTGATGAGTCTCGGCAGGGCGGGGACGCCTGGGGACGGCACGGACACGTTCCGTTGTCCGTCGGATGTCCTCGTTTCTGACACAGGAGACATCTTTGTCGGCGATGGCCACAACCACGGGCACGGGGGCAACAACCGCATCGTCAAGTTCACGAGCACAGGGGAATTCGTTGAAGCTTGGGGAGCGGCCGGCTCGGGTCCTGGAGAATTCCTTGGCATTCACGCCTTGGCCATGGACTCACAGGGTCGACTCTTTGTAGGGGATCGGGCCAATTCGCGCATTCAGGTGCTGAGCTCGGACGGATCTCATTTCGCGACTTGGATTCAGTTCGGCTCCCCTAGCGGGATCTACATCGACGAGCATGACCGGATTTTCGTGGCTGATTCCGATTCAGGCTTCGATCCTGAGTCCAGCGGCGAGCCGCGCAATCCTGGTTTCGCCCGCGGGATCTACATTGGCGACGCACGGACGGGCATCGTCGAGGCATTCATCCCCGATCCGGGACCGGACTACACAAGGGTGACAAGCGGTGCAGAAGGAGTCGCCGTGTCCGCGGGAGCTGTCTTCGGCGCTCAAGTTGGCGGTTCAAAGGGAGTGCTACGGTATGCGCCAGCTACAGATCCTTAGTCGCGTTGGCAGCCAAACCTGGGCGGCGTGCCTGAATCCGGTTCCTCAATTGTTTGCCAGGAGATGTTCGGGCCTTGGCGTGAGGTGCGAATCCGACCTTGACGTGGGGCTGGCGAGCATTCAACCTCAACGACCCGACGGGGCGCATTCTTGTGATCCGCAGAGCGTCTCCAATCAGCGTTCGCTGGCCTGAGGCTCTAGCCAGGTCAGCTCCTTCCACCACCGGGCTCCATCGTTATGGGCGGGTGGGCCCGGCCGGCTGCGACCACTGGTGACGATCCGAGTGATTTCGTCGCGCAAGCGCGAAACCACGGCCGTCTCTTGACCGGCTACGTCGGTTGTTTCGGCCAAGTCGGCACTGAGGTCATACAGTTCGAACTGGCGCTCACCCGGCTTGGCCTCGACCAACCGGGGCGCCAGGCTTCCGCCTGAGCCCCGAATCATGTTGAGCTTCCACCGTCCGTCCCGAATCGCGAAGTACCCCGCAGAGGAGTGATGGATGACAGGCGGGCGCGCTGGCCGCTGGCCGCTCTGCAGGATTGGGAGGAAGCTCACGCTATCCTCGCCTTCGTCAGGATCGAGTTCCCGGCCAAGGACGTCCGCCATGGTGGCGAGCACGTCAGTCTGGCACACGAGGTCGGACGAACGCTGGCCGGGTTTCGCGACAGCGGGCCATCGCACGACGAATGGTACTCGATGCCCGCCTTCGTACAGGTCACGCTTGCCGCCCCGCAACCCACCCGCGCTCGCGTGGCCGAACCGACTCAATCGCGCTCGGTAGGTTGTTTCGGGGCCATTGTCGCTCGTCACCAGCACGAGTGTGTCTTGCGTCAGGTCATTTCGATCCAAGGCATCGAGCAAGCTCCCGATATGAGCGTCGGTCTCCATCATGAAATCGCCATATGCTCCCGCTTCCGACTTCCCCTGAAACTCGGCGATAGGAATCACGGGCTTGTGCGGGGAGGTGTACGCCACATACAGAAAGAAGCGCTCGTCATCGTTGGCAGAGGCGAAATCGTCGAGCCACTGGACCGCCCGTTTGGTGAAGACGGTCAGGACCTGTTGGTCGTCGAAGCTCGGAGCGACCTCCAGGTCTCCACCAGCTCTGGACGGGGCGTACGGCGGAGTGATTCGGTAGTCAGCAATGGCGATCTCGTTCGGCTTCTTCTGGGTCCAGAGCGTCGGGGGATCGAGGATGCGACGGTTTTCGATGTACGTGAGTACTCCGTAGTTCATTGAGGCCGGGATTCCATAGAAGTAGTCGAAGCCTTTGTCGACTGGACCGTCGAGGACCGGCCGGGACCAGTCGCGGTCGCCTTTCCTTCCGTGGAAGGTCATGCCCAAGTGCCACTTGCCAACCATTGCCGTCCGGTAGCCGGAGTCTCGGAGGAAGGAGGCCAGAGTTGTCCTTCCTTCTGCGATGAGGCCTTTTCCCTCAGATCCCATCACACCCTTCTTCATCCCGGTGCGCCAGCTGTAGCGCCCGGTCAACAAACCGTACCGTGACGGCGTGCAGACGGTGTCGGGAGAGTGGGCGTCGGTGAAAGCCACGCCTTCGTGCACCAGCCGGTCCAGGTTCGGGGTCTGGAACTTTGACTCAGGGTTCAAAGCGCTGACGTCACCGTAGCCTTGGTCGTCGGTATAGATCAGCAGAACATGCGGCCGAGGCGGTTGTTTTGCCGATATCAGTGGTCCGGCGACGATGCCCAACACGGCGGTGCCGGCAATCCCCGCAAGATTGAGGCGCCGGCACCGGACTAGGGGGTGGAGAATCTCTTGGATTGCCGCCTTGTATTCGTGTCGCACTGGACCAGTCTAAGCCTAAACGGGACGCGATCCCATTGACCGCAGCCACGCCAACCCAGGTTTGCAGTTCTGCCGGCGATGTCACTCAGATTCTGTCGTCGTGATCTGGAATCCGACATCGGGATCGATCGATTCGTGTGCCAAGGCGGCTGACCATGTGCTTCGGCCTGATCCAGAGATCGCTCCCTCGCGCAAGTCCGTTCTTGTCTTCAGAGTGCATTCGCTGTCGCAGCATGTCGCTCAAACCGCCTCGAATCTCAATGAGCCCATATTCCAATTGAATCTTCATGGCAGATGACGGTCCTCCAGTTGATGCTAACGGCCTAGCCGGTATGGTGGCGGCTGCACGGGCCGTAGCGACCTCGGTGATGATCAAACGAGTGCAATTCAGAGCCTGCATTCAAGAGGTTCAGCGCGCGGTCCGGTCCCTGTGTCAGTCAAATCGGGCATATCTCACAATGTTGCAGGCCAAGAGCTTAGTGCACCCGGCGCCTCTCAGGTCGTCGTAGACTTCGAGGCTCGCCCCCGAGAGGTCTCGGTAGACGCCTGGTCGGGTCGGTGCAACCGGCGCCAATAGGAAGCAAGTCCCGCACCTGTGGCAGCCGCCCAAGGACCTTCGACCGCCGAGGGCACAGCAGCCGCGCCGCTCTGCAGCACGTCGAATGCCAGACCAGTCGCCATTCCGCCATTTTGCATTCCAACTTCAATAGAAACAGTTTGGCTATCGATTCTGTTCAAACCGAACGCGCGAGCACTCCAATAGCCGACTGTATAGCCCGTTAAGTTGTGGCAGATCGCAGCGCCAAGCAGGGGCACGGCGACGGCTATCAGATCATCGCGGGACAGGGCGATCGTAATCGCAATAACGGCGCAGATTCCGCCCATGGAAACACCGGGGAGCCACCGAGAGGCCCATGTGGCGTACCGGTGCAAGTAGCGATTGACCAGTAGGCCGGCAAGCACGGGAACAAGGATCATCTTCAGAATGGAAATCATCATCGGCGCCATTTCGATTGGCAGATACTGTCCGGCCAGCACTTTCATCGCGACGGGGGTCATCAGCGGGGACATCAGCGTAGAACAAGCTGTCATGGTGACCGACAGCGCCAGATTCGCGCCTGCTATGAAGGTAACGACGTTTGAGCTGACACCACCGGCACAGGAACCGTACAGGATCAGTCCAACCGCCACCTCACCCTGTAGGCCGAACAGCGTGGCATAGGTCCAACCCATCAGCGGCATGACGGTGTACTGCAATCCGAAACCAATCAAGACTGCTCTCGGTATTCGCATCACGCGGGCGAAATCCCCAAAGGCCAGGGTCGTGCCCATTCCGAACATGATGAGTTGCACTAAGGGAATAACCGCCTGCTTCATCTCAAACCCTCCCCATGAGATGAACGCCTTTGGGAAAAACATGGCACAGGCAGCAAAGGCTAAGACCCACAGCGCGAAAGACACCCTTCGAAAGTGCGGCGAATTGAGAGCCGCCATCGCAAGCGACACGAGTCCGAGAGTGACTCCGATGCCTGCCAGGTCATTCATGTCTGCCAGGTTGAAGGCTAGTGCTGCCGCCACAGCGCTACCGCTGATAGCCAGCAAGAAACGGGTCGCGTCCAAACCCCGTGACCTCTTCGATTGACTAGCTTCCATGGCGCCGGATTTCCACTTCGAGGGGGACCACCTTCCATCAAACAGGCGGTAATTCCGAAGACGGGATGGCCACCTGGCGATGTTGCTGGGCCACGGAGCAGATTACATAGACCTTGACCCCGTGCTCCAAGGCTCGGTGGTGTTGCCAAGCCTCCTTCGCACCCGCCTCCTCCAATCTCGGCTGTTCGGCGTTGCCGTCGCGAACAAGCCACATGTTCCTGGAGTTCGATTGCAAGGGGCGCCCTCGCCACAGGTCAGCGTCGAGCGGACTCGTGGGATGCGGATCCCAGCCCAGGCGGTTCAAAGACAACGACGTGTCGAGCCTACGTGGCATCGGCTTCGGGTTCAAGGCCATCGTCGGATCGTACAGGCCCGCTTGCCCCACTGCCGGAACACGGACTCGCCGCAATCAGCGCCGGACGGGTTGCGGGAACGAACCAGATGCGGCCCGATGCGGCCTTCGCATTGCACTTCCCGGATCACGCAACCGCTGGCTCTGCAACCCTTTCCATTGCTTGGTGGATCTGCTGGCGCTGTTCTGGCGAGCTCTGTGGCATTGGCGCTCTCGGAAAGCCGCCGTCACGTCCTTGGAACTGGAGCGCGGTCTTCACGTTCGCCGGGAGATTCGGGTGATCGATTGCGTTCCAGAGGCCCAACAGGCAGTCGTGTAGCCGTTTCGCTCTCGCGTGATCTCCCTCCTGAACGGCATTCCATAGCTCAACACAACATTCCGGAACCGCAGTCAGAATCGCGGCCACGGCTCCGTGGGCGCCAAGACTAAAGGACGGGTACAGAAGCGCATCGACCGCCGAGAGAATCCGCACGCGCTTCTGTCGCAATTCCGGGGAATCAACCAGGAAGAGCAGATCGGCCAGAGCTTTCATATCGCTAGCGCTCTGCTTGACTCCGATCACACCGTCGACTCTTCGCAGAATGCGCACTAACAACTTGGGCGAGAGATAGGACCAGGGCACGACGTTATAGATGACTACCGGCAGGCCAGTAGCTTGAGCGATCCGGTCGAAGTGTCGCGACATCGCGTCGTCGTCCGGGCGGAACAGGTAGTGCACTGGGGTTACCTGCAACGCCGCTACTCCGAGATGGGCTACTGCTCTCCCTCGTTCGATCGCTGCCTGTGTGCTATCGCAGATGATTCCAGTGATGATCGGAATCTGTCCGTTCACTTCTTCCGCGGTGGACGCTGTGACTCTCAGCGTTTCGTCCGTGGTCAGCGTGTGACCTTCCCCCGTGCTGCCGCACACCGCAAGGCCGTGCACGTTGGCCGCGAGCATGTGACGCACTTCGGCCCGGTGCAGCCCTTCATCGAGGTTCCCTTCTGCATCGAATGGCGTAATCATCGGAGGGACGATTCCGGAGATGTCTTGATTTGTCATAGCTTTCTCACCAAGCGGGTCGTTCTCGACCGGACTGTCAATTCACCGCAGGTCGGGCCTCGATCCACGTCAGCGAACGGACTGGACCTTGAGGTGGTAACCCTCGCATTCCTGAAGGCAGCCGATGCCCGCGGAAAGATTCCGGGTTTGCAGAGTGATGTTCGGACCAAACATTCACCTCACCTAAACCAACTGAAGACCCTTTCTGGCCGTCGCGCATGGGTAGTCCGATCTCGTCCCCTTCAGAGCTTCAGCTCCCACCCTTTGCGGAACGACGGCTTCACATACTTGTTCGCTTCGTCGCTGTTGGTGAACTGCATGTTCGTGCTGTCCCATTCGAGCTTGCCCGGAACTCGGAATGCGATCGCGCCCAGCACGACCCATTCGGTATAGGGCCCGGAAATACGGAAGTCCGAGCAGGCTGCATCGCCCCCTTTGCACGCGCGCACCCAGTCGTTCATATGGCCGGGCGAGCGTGTCAACAATTGCGGCGGCAACTCGTAATCCCTCCAACGCTCGGCAGGCAGCAGCTGCACGCCCTCGCCACGGGCAACCGTTGCCATCATGTCTTTCGAACCCAAGAACACAGCCCCGTTGCCCGACAAAACGCCTGGCTCGGCCGGATCGCCGCGGCGCTCGTAGCCGAACACTTCGACCCCTGGCCCTCCAGCGCCCGTCGGCGGGCCCGTTCGCGGCCGTCGTGGGCCTCGGCGACTGCTGGCCTGCGGCTCAGGTCCGCGCCCTTTCGTGTTCAGGTTGTTCGCCTGCGGCAGGATCGTCTGCTCTTCCATGCCTGGCACGCGATAGGCCTCCTCCTCGGTCGGCCGCGGCGAGTCATGCCAATAGACCGAGACCGGGGGCATCTTGCCGCGGGCCGGAAAATCGTACTTTAGGACGGCTCGCTCTGGGAAGGTCCACTGGCTGGGATCGACCTGCCGCAAGAGCTCCACACTTGTCGGCGCCCCCAATTGCAGCGCCAAATTCACCGGGCCCAACACATGAATGCCCCAGTTGCCCAGCTGACCGGTTCCAAAGTCGAAGTACCCCCGCCAGTTGTACGGCGTGAACGTGGGGTTGTAGGCCCGCATGTCCGCTCCGCCCAGCCACAGGTCCCAGTCGAGTCCCGCAGGCACGGCTGTTTCGTCCGGCATCGCTGGCAACCCCACCGGATGGGTCCCCGGCGACGACGAGGCGTGCACTTCCCGAACGTCGCCGATTTCGCCTGACCACAGAATCTCTCCCGTGACGCGAATGCTCTCGTGGGAGTAGCCCTGATTGCCCATCTGAGTCGCGACACCGTACTTCCTCGCTGCGTCGGCCATCAAGCGCGCCTCCCATGGCGTGCGCGTCAACGGCTTTTCGACGTAGACATGCTTGCCGGCCTGCATGCAAGCGAGTGCTGCCGTTGCATGCATGTGGTCGGGGATGCCGATGGTGCAAGCGTCAATGTTCTTGGCCTCCTTCTCGAGCATCACGCGGAAATCTGCGTATTTGGGCTGCTTGGCGTAGCGCTGGAAATTCTCCGCTGCGCGCTTCTCGTCGACATCGCAGAGCGCGACGATGTTCTCAGTCCGTGCTACCTGATTTAGGATGCGACCGCCTTGGCCGCCGCAGCCGATTGCCGCCACGTTCAACTTGTCGTAGTAAGGCTTGTAACCCATCGCCCGCAACGACTTGACCGTGCCGTAGCCGCCGAACGGGACGGCCCCGGAAAGTAGCGAGCCCAAGAAAAAGTACCGTCGGGAAAGACCTTGGCTTGCCATGAGTTGCCTCTATCGTACTCTGCGGTGATCGTGACCCGCGACTATCGACATCCCGCCCGCCCGCGCCCGTCTGTGCCGGATGAGGTTGCTCATGCCGCCTGAACATGCAGGCTGCGGAACCAGACCGGCGATCCATGGTGTTGTGGCGCCATCCGCTCCGCAACGATTGGTTCGCGACCAAGCACGGGCTCCGATCGTGAGAAGGTAAAGTCGCCGCCCGCTCAATCGCCCGACGAAGATGAGACCCGAGCGTACCAATTCTCATATAGCCGGGCGAGCTCCTTAACCAGTGCAGGCTTTTCCGCCGCTAGGTTGCGCGTCTCAGTCTTGTCCACGGCAAGGTTGTACAGTTCCCACGGCACCTCGTCGCCACCCCGATTCTGCGATGAAACGATCTTCCAGTTGTCCCGCCGTACTGCTCGCCCACGTGCCCACTGGAAGTACAGGGGCTTCGATCGTTCGGTCTGCTCACCCCTCAGTACTGGCATCAAACTCTCTCCGGCCACCGGGTGAATCGGCTGGCCGTTGAACTTGCTCGGATACGGCGCTCCGCTCACTTCGGCCAGAGTTGGCATCACGTCGATGAAGTGGCCGGGATAGTTGTGAATGACGTCGCCAGCCTCGTACGCCGATTCCTCCGAGGCAGTGAATTTCGGCCAGTACACGATGAACGGCGTGCAGATGCCGCCTTCGTAGCTGTAGTTCTTGTAGTACCGGTACGGCGTATTGCCGACATTCGCCCAGTCGCGTTTCAGAGAGGTCCATCGCTCCATCGTTCCGATCGCGCCATCGCCCGGGATGTTGTAACCGCTGGTCACGTTCTCCGAGGACGCGCCATTGTCGGAGGCGAAGATGACAAGCGTGTTCTCTTCCTGCCCCAGCTCGCGAACCTTTGCCAGTATCTTGCCGATGTTCTGATCCAGCCGATCGATCATGGCCGCGTAGACCGCCATCGTGAGATCTTCAATCGTCCGCTCTTGGGGCGACAGCGAATCCCAAGGTCGGTGATCACTGGCGGAAAGCGGAAACGAATCGTCGACGAGTCCCATCCTCAGTTGCTTCCGGTAGCGCTCCTGCCGAATCGCCTCATAGCCTTCTTGGTATTTGCCTCGATACTTCGCGATGTCCTCAGGCCACGCCATCAACGGATCGTGTGGGGCGGTATACGCAACGTAGAGAAAGAACGGTCGGTCATCGTCCTTGTCCTCTTCCAGATACCGGATCGCATAGTTCGTGAAGTAGTCCGTCGTGTAGAAATCCTTCGGCGGGGTATAGGGCTGGATCAGCTTGTTATCGATGTACCAAGTCCGGTTGGGGCGCTTCTGTGCCGGCTTCCCTTCGCCCGGCCGCTGATGTCCCGGATTGAAGAAATTGCACGCTCCGTCGCGCAGTCCGTAGTAATGATCGAAGCCGCGATCGTATGGGTTTTCCGTCCCGTGGTGTTTTCCCGCCCAATAGGTTCGGTACCCGCCGGACTGCAGCACCTCCCCGAGTGTCACGCCGTTCCGAATTACGGCGGCTTTCCGGTCCATCCCTACCTGCTGCGCATACAGGCCGGTTAGCAACGCCGCGCGAGACGGAAAGCATTTCGACGTATTGTGGAACTGCGTGAACCGCAGCCCGCCGCTCGCCAGACGGTCTAGGTTTGGGGTCGCGATCTCACTCCCGTACGGCCCGATGTCACTCCAGCCGAGATCATCGGCCAGGATCAGAATGATATTAGGACGCGGGGACTCGGCGGCGGATGCTAATCCGCATAGGGCGAACGCAAGGATGCCAACGGTAACGAGGTGTCTCATGGTTGGGGACTTCTTGCCCGTCAAGTCTAGCGGACTTCCGAGTGCGTTGAACCGCGGATCGTTCTCGGGATACCGCTCCACGTCCTGGACGGCGAGCAACTTACCTCAGCTGCAGTGGCTTGTGCCCTCAAAACGTCGCGCGGTACTGCGAGGGGAGAAGGCGCAGATGATTGGTCAAGGGTGGTTTCAGGCGAAAGGCCCCAGGCTGCCTAGAGAAGTCGAAGAGACGTGTAAGTCGGAACGCGTCCGGGTTATGTTCCGAGACACGCCGTTCGTTCTCAGAGATCCAGAAGGGAGTAGATGGGGGACCGTTCGTTGTCTTCACCTCCAACCATCGCTCCCTGCCACGTCTCGAAAAGGATAGGATGTCGAAGCCGGCGCCGTCACCGTCTTCCTTCGCCACCCAGCGGACCTTGGCGGCGAGGTCGTCCCTGCCGTTTGACGACAACCAATTCTGCTCAGCTTGGAACACAAACGCCTCACCCGCTTCACCGAGGGCCCGTGCGCGGGCATCGCGAACTGCGGGGTCGAAGCGGCGGATGATGGTATGGATGTCAGGGTCAATTTTCTTCTGTTTGTCACTCAGGATCGGTGCTGGTTGATAGACCAGGTCAGAAGGCGAAGCAACACCCATTGAAGCGGTATTGGCAAGGCTGTCATGCAGCCCAAGGGCGCGCAGGTGAGCGTCGACGGCTTCGAACAGGGCGCGCTGGTAGTTCCGGGCTGGTTTGTAGCCTCGGATAAAAGGCAAACCGAACTCCGACATGACGGCACTGATGTTCTGATGTTTGTATTCAATCGAACTACGCGAGCGGCCGGTCAGCGCTTGCAGGGCCCGGTTGTGCTCGGCTTTGACAATCGCGCCACCGGTCAGTTCAGCCTGGAGCATGGCGAGATAGTCCGCCACAATGGCTTCGATTTCTGGCCTGCTCCAGGGTGTGCCTGCGTTTTCCGGCATTCAGATCAATCCATCCCGATTCGGTCTCTGGGATGGCGTCTACACAGTCCAGCGTAGTTATCGATGGGCACGCCTCTTAGCTGCCTCCGGACCCTGGCATCGACTCCGGTTGTGAACAGATCGGCCACATCATGATCATACCCACTACCACCCAAACGGACGGTTTTCCAGCCGTTGGATCCACTCGACGCTCGACCTTGATCGGGTCTTCGTAGAGCCTGTTGGGGACAAGGCTGTTCCCAGTAGCCAAATACACGGATTCTCGGAACCCTAAGCCACCGATGTCGCGTTTGCAACGCACTGAACTGGCCGAGATTTGGTGCTAGCAGCAGATCTAATGGCAGTACACCGGTGAAATGGTCGCACCGGACTTCAATGGCACGAGGATGCTGCTCGGAGGCCGGTCCCCGACACACGTGGGATGGGGGGCCTTGGACCCGCTTCCTTCGAGCGATTCTTCCCGGAGCCCTCAAGCCACCGTGGAGTGCGGCGCTGTCAGCGTTCAACCATGGCCGACGCGCCCAACTAGTTGCCGTCGCGAGTAACCTGCAGGGTGTGGGATTCGCATTCCGCACGGGCTCGACCGTGAGTCGGCCATGATTAGATGATCCTGATTGCCTATAAACCTCATCCTTAGTTGCGGTCCGAAAGAGCGCTGGATTTGCCCCTGGCAGCCTGGCGCAAGAGTCGATGGTCGCGTGGTCTTCGTATGTGGATGGCATTAGGTGCGCGCCGGGAGCCTTCGGTTCAGCCATCTACTGAGGTCCGAACCGCTATTTGCGGCCGGGGGTGGTGTGGTTCTGAACCGATCTGCTCGCTCAGGACTTGTACCTCAGGCTGCTACGGCTCGCGGTCCGACGGAGGGCTCTGGGCAGCGAGGTTCCGGAGTTGCTGCTCCAATGCCTGCACTCTCTCCTCCGCTGCACTCGCGCGCTTCGCCTCTGCACTGGCGTGATCCTCCGCTGCCCGTCTGCGTTTCGCCTCCGCGCTGGTGCGATCTTCCGCTGCCCGCCGCCGTCGCTCAGCTGCTGCCAGCGTGCCGTCGAACTCCTCCCCCGTAGCCGGGTCTCGGAACACCAGCACCGTCGCCCCGGCCCGCCTCTCGCTGCGCAAGTCCAACCCCAACACCTGGCTCCGCCGGTGGACCCGCCCGCCCGCGTCCGCGACCGGCTCCACCGGGCCATAGCGGCCCCCGCAGACAACATAGCCCTCCAGCGGACTGCTCATCAAGCTCCCGTCCGGGTCGAGCCGCCAGTACTCGCGCACCCCGATCCGGGAGTACTGCTGCGCCTTGCGCTGAGCATCCTTGTTCGCTGTCGACGGCGATGCCACCTCCAGCACGAAATCGGGTGCCTTGCCTTCCTCCCAGACCTTGTACGTACTGCGCCTCACCCCTCGTGGCACCCCCAACACGACCTGCACATCCGGCTGCACCTTGGCCTCGGCGTGGCCGCGCTGGAAGTACACTACCAGTTCCATCGCCACCAGCACGTCAGCGCGGTCTCGGAAGTGGTGGTCCAAAGCCGTCGCAGCCTGCCGCACCGCCTCGCCGTGCGCGACGCTCTGCGCGATCCAGTGCCCTTCCGGGTACTCCACAGCAGCGGGCTCCTGCCCATCAGCTGCAGCTGCTGGTGAGGTCTGGGCGGGCACTTCCGCTTCTGTGCTGGGTGGAAACGAGATGGCCAACCCCAACGCGCACGAACACGCTTCCCTCGTAGCATACAGGCTCCCTCCCGGGTGGCGCGCCGCGCGGCGCCGGAACCGCTGCGGGCTCTGCCTTGGTCGGCGGCTCCCCCTCGCGCATCTCGCGAGCAATCCGCTGGACCGTCCGCAGCGACACGCGCAGTTGCTGCGCGACGCGCTCTTGCGGTAGCTGGGCTGTCAGCAACAGACTCACGTCGCGTCTCTTCCTCTCGTCAAACATCGTGTCCCCGCTTTCCTGGAAGCACAAACGCCGTCCCGGTGTAAGAGAAGACAGATCAGACCGCAGAGATTTCAGGTCACCCGGACCCGCCAGACCTTCCGGAGCTAACACATTCGGGGCATTGGGTGTTCTGGAGAGACGGTTCCTATGGCTGTTCACCCGCGCGGATGATCACGATTGTGTCCGAAGTGTGCGAAACACGCTAGGCCCCCACCCATACCGTTGCCACCAGCCGGAATTCGACGGGAGTCCGCGACTGCCTCCGAGACACCGGCTTGCATCGCGGACACTATATAATCCCTACTCTGGCTGACGCCATGGCCGGCAAGTTGATCGTTCCGTACAGCAAGACTCTGCCTGACGCCATCTGTCCTCGTTACGCTCACGGGCCCTCCGAGGACGCCGGGATGGACCTCTTCGCTGCAGAAGGAGCAGAGTTGAAGCCAGGCGAGTGGAAGAGCGTGCGGACCGGCATCAGCGTTGAGATGCCTCCTGGCTACGAAGGCCAGGTCCGACCGCGGAGCGGATTGGCCAGGCGCCACGGGCTGACTTTGCTTAATAGCCCCGGCACGATCGATCCGGGCTACCGGGGCGAGATTCAGGTCACGCTGATCAACTTTGGACCTGAAACCTACCAAGTCCGCGCCGGAGACCGGATTGCCCAGCTGGTCGTGAGCACCTACGCGAGCGTCCAATGGGAATTGTCCGAAAAGCTCGCGGAGAGTGAGCGAGGGACACGCGGTTTCGGGTCGACCGGCCGCTGAGCGGTCTGCGCCTCGTCCTGCGTTCGGCTTCACTGCCGGTACAGGAATTCGTTCAGGTTGAAGAGCGTTTGGCTGAGATCGACGAGGCCCGTTGGCGTCGTTCCGACAAATTCGAGCGCCTTCGAACGCTCGCTCGCAGTAGGTTTCCTCGACAATGCCAGCTCGAACGCCCTGTCGACCTGAGCGCCTGGGGCGTGGCCCGCTTCGACCGCGACGCGCTGCGCGAAGTGCTTGGACTGGAGCAGAACCTCCGCATTGTTCATCAGCAGGAGCGCCTGCGGCGCCACGGTGGAGCGGGTGCGCTGGCTGCAGGACGAAACCATGTCGGGCTGGTCGAAGGCCTCGAACATCGGGTACCGAATCGAGCGCTTCGAAAAGACGTAGACGCTTCGCCGCCAGCTGTCCGGATCGCCGATTGCCAGCCCCCGCCAGGTTCGGTTCGTGCTGGACTGGAACAGCGAAGGATTGATGAAGGGCCGCACTGCGGGGCCTCCCAGCGCGCGGTTCAGCGTGCCGGCCACGGCCATGATCTGATCTCGGATGGTTTCGACTTCGTGTCTGTTCCGGCTTTGCCTCCAGAAGTACTTGTTCGTGCCGTCCTTGGCGAGGTTTTCCGGATTGTCCAAACTCGCTCTGCGATAGGCATCGGAGGTCAGCATCAACCGGTGCATGTGCTTCACCGACCATCCTGAGTCGACGAATTCGACAGCCAGCCAGTCCAGCAGCTCCGGATGCGACGGGAGCATCCCTGTCTGGCCGAAGTTGCTGGGAGTGCGTACGATGCCCTCTCCGAAGTGGTGCTGCCAGATGCGATTAACCATGACGCGGGCCGTCAGCGGATTGTCTTTCGAAGCGATCCATTCAGCGAAGTGCCTTCTCCTCCAGCTCGTCTTTGCCTCCGCCGGAGGTTGGGAGAAACGAGGCTCCGCCCGGGCAGCCACGGTCAGCACGCCGGGACTCATAACGGATCCCTTGGTGCCCGTATCGCCCCGATGGAGGAAGTACGAAGGCAGCGGATCGCGACCCTCTTCGGTGATGGTTCGCGCGGTTGGATACAGCTTCGGCCGACTGGCGTCCAGCTCCTTGATACCCGCCTCGATCTCCTTGAGTTCAGCGAGATCCTGTGCCGACATCCTCGCCAGGATGTCGGTGCGCTTGATCTGATTGTAGAGCGCTTTGACCTGTCGGGCGTTGAGGCGCTGCCCGGCGTTCCGCTCCTCCTCGGGTGTTTCCCATGCCGTCCGGTAGTACGACGGGTACGTGTCGAGTTCGGCTTGGAAGAGAAATTCCCGGTGGGGCTTCTCTAGTTCCGTGATGCGCTTCCTAAGCGGCTTTTGCTGTTGCTGAATCTCCTCTAGCGCTGCCTCGTGACGGGCGACCTCTTCGGCACTGACCAAGGGATAGTCGATCTCTTTCGTGGAGAAGAACACTGCCTGCATCTGGTAGTAGTCCTTCTGGGGGATGGGATCGAACTTGTGGTTGTGGCAGCGCGCGCATTGCACTGTCATCGCCAGGAATGTCTGCGAGGTCGTCGCGACATTGTCGTCGAGCTCGTCCATGCGTGTACGCTCGTCCTTGATGTTGTTGTCCAACACCATTCGCAGGTACCCGGTCGCGATGTTCGCCTCCACAGAGTCGGGGTTGACCTCATCTCCTGCAATCTGCTCGATGATGAACTGGTCGTAGGGCTTGTCGTTGTTGAACGCGTCGATCACGTAGTCGCGGTAGCGCCACATCGTCGGCCAGTCGAAGTCCCGTTCGTATCCGCCCGAGTCCGCGTAGTGGACCAAATCCAGCCAGTGACGGCCCCATCGCTCGCCATAATGCGGAGACTCCAGCAGGCGGTCCACCAAGGCCTCCCATGCGTTCTCCGAGTCGTCGTTGAGGAACGCCTCGGTTTCTTCGGGTGTGGGGGGCAACCCGATCAGATTCAGGTACACGCGCCGAATCAAGGTCCGCTTGCCGGCAGAGCCATTTTTCTGGAGTCCCTGCTCCTCCAACTTCCTGTCCAGGAACGCGTCGATCGCGTTGCGGTCGCTGGTCCCCGGAACGGCGGGACGCTCTGGCGGGACAAATGCCCACCAAGCGCGTTCCTCGTCAGTGATCGGACGGTCCTCCAGTTTGCGGAGCGCCTCCAGGCGCTCGGCCTCCTCGTCCGACACCGCGGATTCAGGCATGGGTGCGCCGGAGAGAATCCATTTCCGCAGGATCTCGATCTTCTCCTTGGCAAGCTTGCCTGTCGGGGGCATGAACGGCTTGACCTGGTGGTTGACGAGCTTCCAGAGCCAGCTTCGGCCGAGGCTCGCTGCCGTCACGGCGGCGCCACGTTCGCCGCCCAGCAGAATCTTCTCCCGGGTGCGCAGGTCAAGGCCGGACTGCTGGATGGCAGCCCCGTGGCACACCTGGCAGTTCTCCTTGAGAATGGAGTTGGCCTGCTCCGCAAGATCGGCTGCACCGGCCAGTAGCGGAATCCAAACGATTCCGACCAGGATTCGCACTCCCATACCTCAGTCCATTGTCATCGCTGCCGCTGGTTCGTGCAACAGTCGCTGTCTGCCCGTGCGGCCGGTCGCCCCAACTTGGCGGGCGCGACCGTATACTTGAAGGCGGAACGTCAGGCAGTGCCACGGGCCTACTTCGATCACAATGCCACTACCCCCGTGGACAACCGTGTTCTGGACGCTATGCTTCCGTACTACCGCCATGTGTACGGCAACGCATCGAGCGTGCACGGATTCGGTCAGTCAGCCCGGCAAGGGGTGGAGAGAGCGCGGCGCCAGGTGGCCGAAGAGCTTGGATGCGCCGCCCGCGACCTGGTGTTCACGAGTGGGGGGACGGAATCCGACAACTTGGCCGTGTTCGGGACGGTGCGAGCTGCGAGGGGAAGGAATCCGCATGTGATTACCAGCCGGATCGAGCACCCGGCAGTACTGAACGCCTGCCAGCAACTCGAGCGCGAGGGCGTCGACGTGACCTATCTTGACGTCAGACCCGACGGTGTCGTGGCCCCCTCCGCGGTCAAGGCTGCGTTGCGGCCCGAAACGGCATTGGTTACGGTGATGCACGCGAGCAACGAGGTCGGCACGCTACAGCCGATCCGCGAGATCGGAGCCATTACTCGCGAGGCTGGCGTGCTCTTCCATGTTGACGGCGTCCAGAGCTTCGGAAAGGTTCCGACGGATGTGGACGATCTTGGTGTCGATCTCTTCAGCTTGAGCGCCCACAAGATCTATGGGCCCAAGGGGGCAGGGGCGCTGTTCGTCCGCAGAGGCGTTCAGCTCGAAAAGGTGCAGTACGGCGGAAAGCACGAGAGGGACCGGAGGCCTGGCACGGAGAATGTTCCCGGCATTGTCGGGCTTGGCACAGCAGCGCACTTGGCTGGTTCCGACCGCGAGGCTGAGGCCCAACGGGTCGGGCGGTTGCGGGACCGCCTGGAGCAGGGCGTGCTTCGCAGCGTCCCGGAGTCCCATCTCAATTGCGCGACCGCGGATCGATTGCCAACCACGTCGAGCATTCGGTTTGACCACGTGGAGTCTGAACCGCTCCTGATCTCCTTGGACTTGCAGGGTTTTGCGGTGTCCAGCGGTTCGGCGTGCTCAAGCGGTACGGCCGAGCCATCCCATGTCCTATCGGCAGTTGGACTGAGCCGTGAACAGGCGAAGTCGACGCTGCGATTCTCACTGGGACGTCAGACCGATGCGGAGCAAGTGGACTCGTTGTTGGCTCTGCTGCCCGGGATTGTCGCCCGGTTGCGAGCCCTTTCACCGGCTTGGGCCGGGCCCGCCTGAGACGGCAAGAGTCGTCGTACACTGGATTGCAGGACTGAAATGGGTTTAAACGGGATCATGTCAAGCTCGCTGATGCTTACCCTCGCTTTGGCAGCCGGCATTGCAATGCAGGCTGCAAATGTCACGGAGCCTCCGATCAAGGAACTCAAGGAGTTCGCCTTCAGCCAGCAGCCCGAGACCGCTAGGAGTTTGTTCGAGGCCGCCCGTCCCAAGGATCGGCCGCTTGGTGCGGAATGGCTTGCAGCGATGTCGTGGGTCGCTCGCGCGGGCGCGATTGCAGGCGACTGGGACATGGCGGCGGACTACGCCGAGGAGACCCTCAAGGGTTGCGAGAGGCTCCTGAGCCAGAAGGCGCTTGACATGGATCCGAACGCGCCCTTTCCGATTGCCTTGGGTGCGGCCATCGAAACGCTGGCGAAGTTCTACGACGCCAAGGGCGACCGCGGCCAGGCCGTTGCGTTTCTGCGCGACCAGGGGACGAGATTCGCCGGCACGTCTGTCGAGACCCGGCTCAACAAGAACCTCTTGCTGCTGGATCTCGCGGGCAAGCCAATGCCCAGGCTCGATGTCGGCCAGCCCCTCGGTACTGTGAGGCTCGATTCCGCCGACCTGAAGGACAAGGTGACCCTGTTTTTCTTCTGGGCGCACTGGTGCTCGGACTGCCGCGAGCAAAAGCCGATTCTTGCCGAGCTGCAGCGCCGATACGCTGGCCGAGGGCTTGTGATTGTGGCTCCGACGCGATTGTACGGATATGTTCGAGACGGGCGGGATGCCGGACCAGTCGAAGAGCAGGCGTACATCGTGGCTGAGCATGTTCGCGAGAATCCGTTGCTCAGTGCTGTACCGGTGCCGCTGAGCGGCAAGAATTTCGTTGATTTCGGCGTCAGCACAACGCCGACGTTGGTGCTGGTGGATCGCGAAGGGATTGTCAGCCTGTATCACCCGGGCAACGTCAGTGGAGAGGAACTCGCTGAGCGGATCGAAGAGTTACTCTAGCGAGGGCGATCGGCCCGAGGCCTCCGCGCGTCTTGCGGGCAGACCGCACCGCTTTGATCGAGACCGCCTCGGCCTACCCCCGGATCAGGGCTGGACGGTGTACAGAAGTGGCATTCCGCGCAAGCCGAGTCTCAGATTCTCCACTGAAATCTCGGCCATCTTGTCGCGGGTCTCAAGCGTCGCGCTGCCTAGGTGCGGGAGGACCGTGACGTTGTCTAAGCCGAGCAAAGGATGGTCGCGAGGGAGGGGCTCAGGATCGGTCACGTCCAGGCCCGCGCTCTCGATCTCCCCGTCCCGAAGCGCTTCATAAAGGGCCTGAGTGTCGACGACCGGCCCCCGCGCAATGTTGACAAGCGTCGCCGTGGGCTTCATACGCCGCAAGGCTGCCGCGTCGATCAAGTGGCGGGTCTCATCCGTGAGTGGGCACGTCAGCACGACATAGTCGGAACGCTTGAGCAGATCGTCCAAGGACACGTACTCAACCCCCAGTTCCTCCTCGTCTCGCAGTCTCCGGCGTCGGTTGCGGTACAAAACCAGCATGTCGAAGCCCCGTGCTCGCCGGGCAACCTGACGCCCGATGCTGCCAAGCCCCACAATCCCCAGCGTGCTCGAATGCACCTCGCGCCCGAGCATATAGCCCGGGTCGTAGCGGAGGAAGCTGTCCGAGCGCGCGTACCGGTCCCCCTCGACTACGCGCCTTGCGGCTGCCAGCACCAGGGCAAACGCCGCGTCTGCCGTCGCGCCGTCCAGGATGTGCGGCGTGTTTCCGACGGGAATCCCGCGATCAGCGGCGTCTCGGACGATGATATGGTCCACTCCGACTCCGTAGTTGCTGATCACCCTGATCCCGGGGAGTCTGTCCAGCATGGCTCCGTCAAGACGTGGGTGTCCGTAGGTGTAAATGCCATCAATGGTCTCGTCGGAGCCGTCGCGGGCGACCTGCCATGGCAGGAACTCGATCTGGTCGCCCGCGAATTCGATCACGGTGGGATCGAGCGGTCCGTCGGCGATCACTGCAAATTCCGGCACGTGAGAGCGCTATTGTAAACCGCGCGGGGAGGCCCCGTGTCCAGTCTCAGTCCGAGGCGACGCAACTCCTCCCGGAAACGAAGGGTGGGAATTGGCGAGTTGACACTGCCTGAAGTACAAGGAGTTCGGTCAGCGTAGGGGGTAGAGGGTGACGACCGGAACTCAGGCTGCCCCAGTGCTCCCGTTCAGAGCGGTTACGAGCCGTCCGATCCTGTCCTCGTCGACCGGTCCACTGATCTCTCCGATGTCCGCGAGGGCTTCGGCGCGGCAGATTCCTGGCAACTGAACCTCCTCTTGAGCGGATATTCCCGAAACAGCAGAGCGGGATGGTTGGAGCATACAAGGTCCCGGATTGGAAGAAATCGCCGCGACTCGACCGTGGTCGGACACCGTTCTCGCCCGTCGGTCCACCGGGTGATGAGCGGGCTCACGGTACGGGCAGGGGCAGTAAGAGATCTTGATCGATCAAGGCTCGGAAGTGCGCCAGCGCGGTCAGCGCGATCGTCCGATCCCGAAGCAGCACTCCGACTTCGACGTTGCGGTCCATTGCAGCGTCGGTCAAGTTCGCCGATGTCACGAAGAGGGCCTCCTCGTCCGCGATGACGGCTTTCGCGTGGAGCACGCCCTGCGGGCCGCCGGGTTCGAGAGAACGTGGATCGTAATAGACTCCCGGCCGCCTCTTGCCCGGCCAGTCGGTTCCCCAGAACCTGCTCGCAAACCGTCCGACGAGATCCTCGGATTTGGTGGTGGATCGCCTTCCTCGCTCGATGTTGAGCAGCAGGGTTACTTGCAGACTGGGGGCGCTGTCCATGCGTTTGGCGACTGATCGAAACGCCTTCGGACCGTCGAAGTAGGTATACGAGCTCAAGAGTATCGATCTCTTGGCTGACGCGATCATCTCGTCAAGAATCTGGCGGGTGTTACGGGAGTGCAAGCCCTTGGCCTCGGGCCCTGTCCAGACCAAGCTGGCCGGCACGACGCCGGAAGCCGCCTCTTCGAGACTGCGCAACCAAGCTGCTCCGGCAGGCCCCGAGACACCCAGACGTTCCCATTCCCGCAGGGCCTCTACAACGGCATCGTCGCTAACACCAGCTGTTGATCGGAGGCTTGCTGGAGTGACCGGCTGAGCGAGCAGGCCTGATTCGAGCGCTTGTGCCAGCCTGCGTCGAGTATGGGACGGCAGTCCGATAAGCGCGTTCGTCATTTCGGTCGTTCGAAGAAGGCCGTTCCGGTTTCGTCGACTGTTGGGACAACCAGCGCACGGTCCAAGTATTCGTTTCGCATCTCGCAGGACGTTTCGGCTATCAGCGAGCAACTGTGGCAGGCCGCGCCATGGAGCCAACGCTCGTCGGGACTTCCGACCGGTGCGTGCTATGCGCAAATGGGGTCGCTTGAACACAGTTCCGCCATCTTCAGTGCCACGGACAGGTGTTCCACGATGTGGCGCGCCTGCTCGACCAGGCCGCCAAGAGTTCCGTCGGCGTCCGGGCTTGCGGTGTAGAGGAGCAGACCGTAGCGATGCTGGATGGGGTCGATGTAAATTCGTTCGCGAATGGACGTCGCTGGATATCCGCACCGGAGGGCTAGAGCCTGCATCAAGAGATGCGCAAGCGTGTGTACCAGAATGTATGGCCCGCCCGGGAACTCCGGCTTCTCCTTCTTGCGGCGTTGGAGCCACCGGGCATGCCCCCGCTGAAGCTTGTCGACCCTGCGCTGGACATCGGGCCGTTCGAGCCAGTTGGCAACTGTGTCCGAACGGAGCGAAAGAAAGATCCCTTCCCCTCGATTCTCGACGGCCGGAAACCAACTCGGATTCTCGTCCAGGTCAGCGCGGGTCACATCGGTGTCATACTCGCCGTCGATGTCCGGTAGGGCCGCGTCGAGCCGCGTGAAGCCGACCAGGGCGGAAACCTCTCTCAGTCTGTGCAACTGAACTACGGCATCGATGCCGTCCGGTGAGTCCCCGTACTTCCAGTGATTCTTGGCCAGTCGTCGTGCGTGATAGTCCGGATTTACCGGAACGTCGTCTCCGAATCCCTCCGGTGCAGCAAGAAATGCATCGAGTTCGACCTGCTTGGCCGGCCGGCTGTCAGGCTCGCCCGTTCGTCTGGTGGCGATCGCCTTGAGGATGGCGTCATCGTCATGCGCATCCCTGACAGACTTGACGGCAGGAATTGGGCCAAAGTCTTCCAATTGGTCCTTGGTCTGGATTGCCTGGAAGATAGTAGACCAGTTCTTTTCGATTGCTTCCTGGACTGCGGTGTCACTGTCAGGGATCGAAAGCACGCGGACAACCTGGGAAAAGTAGGCATTGCTGGCCGTGCGGATCAGCAGGCGGCTCGGTTGATCACAATCTTGACGCGCATACTTGCCAAGCCATGGCCGATTGCCGCTGCAATTGCCAAGCGGCTTCTCGTTCCATTCCCCGGCTTTCGAAAGCGGTCGTTGCTGGCCGCATTGGCATCGTACGACAAGATCGGAGAGGTCCCCGCTCTGGCCGCGCTCGTCAAGCCAAAGTTGTTGCCGGCAGGAAGTGTGGCCGGAGTGGACGAAATGACGCCAGTCCAAGTCGTCCACATGGCCTTTCGGACAAGCGCGGACGAATCGGGTTGCGACGACGGGCTGCTTCTCGAACAGGCCTTTCTCGAGTTCCGCCACATGGACGAGACGCCGTGAGATGCCGCTGCTCTCACTGCTCGCCGATTCGCAGCCTTCGTCCGGGCGCTGAACGACGAACCATTCGGGAAAACGACGGACCCCTATGTGACCTGTACCGGAACCCGCACCGCCCCACGGCGCACTGCGTTCCGGCGGCGGGGAGCACAGGTGCGCCGAAATGCCCGTCATGGGCCGGATCTTTTCCGTCAGGGGTGGCTCGACGATCAAACGCAGATGCTTGGGCCTCCAAGTATCCAGTCCCGCCACGATCACCGAGTGCTTCGGAAGGTCTACCATCGCACCCGGCCCGTAGGTGGTGATGACTTGGCTCGACCGAATTGCCCCAACCCGTGTACTACCCATTCTTGGTCGTCCTATATGGAGGCTTCAGATGACAATCCCTCATGACTCAATGAGGGTCAGCCTTACCTCGGGCTCTACGTCGCGAAGGGACCGACTCGCGCGGAACTTCCGATGCAACTCTACGTTGATATCGTCGTCCATCATGTCACGGAGTAGAGTCTGGCTGGAATGTCCGCGCTCATGCTGCTGGTATTGGAGTTCGTGGCCGATGTCTTGGGTCTCGGACGAAATCCCAGACCATGCATCGAGCAGGTCACCGATACGATCCCGCACGCTGCGCAGTCGCTCTTCTCGTTCCCCATCGCTCTTCAATGAGTCCGGCTGGTCGAGAACGCGATCGTAAAGAACCCGCTGCAGTAATGTCTCGACCTCGCTACGACGGTCTTTGATCAGACTCGCCCCCTTCGGAGGCGTAAGCTGTACCAGCGCGTGGCGGGCCAGGCCTACGAGTGTGCCAGCGAATCCCCGGTCCAGAGCGCGTGAAGGAAAGGGCGTGACGCTTGCCACTTCCACGGCCCGGTAGAACGTCTCGTGAAAGTGGTTGAACCTCTCGTAGTGCGACCGGTCCCGGGGCTTGTGCATGTTTAGAAGCGTGACAACGAGGCCTGGACGCTTCGAGTCCCTTCCAACCCGGCTGGTGGCCTGAATGTACTCCGCTGCGGCCTTCGGCTGTCCGACGACCGCCATGAGTCCCAGCCTTTGGATGTCGAGGCCGACCGAGATCATGTTCGTGGCGATTGCGCAATCAATCGCCTTGCCGCCGGGAGAAGGCTTGATTCGATACGCGTTCCCCAGCAGGCGTCGCGCTTCCGCAACCTTGTTCGTCGAAACCCTTGAGGTGAGCTCGACGACCTCCGAGAACCGAAGTCGATCCCTGAACAGGCCCCCAGTTTCGCCGAAGCGCTTCTTCCTGCCGATTCGCTTGATCGTGTTCTGAACTTCCTCCTCGATGATTCGTCTGGCTCCGCCAAGTTCCCGGAGCGCGTTGAAGTCTCCCAGCACAGTCATGTAGGGGTCCGCCGGGTTGTGCTTGTTGTCGTCGCCGCCTGCATCCAGGTAGGCGCGGATCGCCGCACCCATTAGCGCCACCAAGACCCTTCGGGTTACTTCCTTGGCGCTTCGCCCCTGAGCCGAGACTCCCAAGTACAGTCGAGGCGCCTGTTCGGAGTCGGGAACCGTACGAGCGAAGAAGGAGTCCCGGCGATCAGGCCCGGGGGGAGGGAAGACCTGGGTTTGAGGCCTTGCGAAAAGCGCCTGAATTTGATCTTGCGCGCGTCTGACCGTCGCGGTGGATGCGACAATCTTCAGTCGTATGGACTGAATTCCGGATTTGAGGACGCACAGCGCCTCGATTGCGGTTTCGTACAGTCCGGCCATCGTTCCGAGCGGTCCCGAGATGAGGTGCAGTTCGTCCTGGATGATCAGATCCGGGGGCAGGAGGGGACGCGGGAGGAGCCGTCCCAAGCCCGGGTTGTAGGCACCGTAGTATCCGTTCTTGTCGTAGCGGTCCGCTCCTCCCAGCAGCGTTCCGGTCTCGCCAGTCCATGGGAGCGCCGCGAACTTGTCGACCGTGGCAATGAGGAATGCCGGAAGCCTCCGGTAAAGTGGCTCGTCGACGGCAACTACCGGCAAGGGGCGTTCGCTACCGAACTCGCACTCGAAGTTGATGCAATGCACCCTCAAATCGAGGGGCTTTTCAGTGTCCGGTAGGAGGTCGAACGAATCGGGCGAGAACTTCTCTCCGCACCACGGACATTCCTCAAGGGGTATTGGGGAAGGGTTTCTCGTGGGGTCGCTCTTGAACTGATTGACCTTGCTTCGGGCGGTTTCTGGCCGACCATCGCCTTTCGCGCCCATGCGGTTCGGGGTGGCGGCAGTGCCAACCCACAAGCCGATCTCGAACGACCACTCTCCATACCGGTCCGGCGCCTTTTCGCGTTCGAGTTCCAGTGCGCAGACCAGGCCGCTCGCTCGCGCAAGCTGGTCCAGCGTAAGGAGACGCAGTGTGTAGCGCATTACTACGCTGACACCACCTCCCGCATGTCCTCGGGAGCCGGGATTCCGGAGCCTGCGCAGCACCATGGCGATTGCAGAGAGCCCAAGGTACGCTTCCGTCTTGCCGCCGCCTGTCGGGAAGAAGAGCAAGTCGACAATCTTTCGGTGGGGGTCTCTCGGATCGGCGATGCCTGGAAGGTTCAGAAGGATGAACGCCAGCTGATAGGGCCGCCAAGAGGGGTCTTCGATTCCCAGGCGTCGCTCGAGAGCTCGGCCTACTGCCCGATTGGCGACCCGAAACGCATCGAGAGCATCGGCGTCGTTCGCCAACACTTCGATGTCGCGCTCGATTCGATCGGCTGCGATTCCGGCCAGCCGCAAGAGCTCGAGGGCGGTCTTCTTGCGGCGACCGTCCAGTTGATCTGCACTGGCTTGGCTGGCGTCAATCCACTCCCGGTAATGGACCACCAGGAGATCGAGAGCCCCGTGGACTTCGGCGCCATTGGAGAGCGAGCCGAGTGACTGCATTGACAGCTCCACTCCGCCTACCTTGGAAGTGGAGGTGACCTCCACCTTCGCTTGGCCGATCCATGCGGTGCGAACTACGCGGCACTGGCCGTCGAGGTCGTCCCAGTCAGCCGAGACGCCGTGGCCTGTTGCGTACTCGGGCGTGTCGGCGTAATGAAGGTCTGCGACTTCGTCGTCCCAGTCGTCGGGCATGTCGGATCGACCCATTGGCTTGGACGGGAACGGGCGATCGCTCCGGACTTCGATTTCGGGCTGGAATACAAATAGAGTGTCCTCCAGCATGTCCTGTTCGGACTGCCGCATTCTGAGGTTCATCAGGAAGACCGAGACCGCCTGGGACCCAGGGTCGACGCTGCCGCGCCCTTGGGGCGTGATGCGCCTAGCGACGGTGCGCAGAACCAATCCCTTCGAGCGCGGGACTTCCCAGTCCTGATGCTTCTCAGTAGCGGGCACCTTGATGACGTCGGATTCCTCATGAGGAATCCGGCTCCATACGTTTGCCCCTTCGATCTCCTCTGGGGCGTTGTCGCCCCACCGGACGGTGACATCCAGCTCGGTGGTCTGACCATCGACGATAAAGCTGAGACCGATCGACGACGGGAAGAAGCCTCTGCGAGTCGGCCTGCCATCGTCACTGGATTCTTCGGCCGTGCCTGTCCGGTCCGGTGTCTCGTCCAAGTCGTCACTCACCTCCGCGCTGGCGACTTCCGATGCAACCGTGTCGGGAGGGACGATGAATCCAGTCAGATACCAGTTCGAGGGACGAACGCGTCGCGTATAGTTTGGTATCTGCTCGGTCTCCAGAGGATGGCCGGACCATGGACCAACGAGGTCGAGATTGGGTGAGAACGTCACCGATCGTTCTTGCAAGGCGATGAGCTGAGACCACGTGCACTCGAGCGGTCTGCTCCGGTGCGTTGGTGGATGGCGTAACCATTCGATTGGTCTTCGGGTAGCCCCCTCTTGAAACGAACGAGCCTGGGAGTGTACGCTCGATGGCCAGCCTCGAGTTGCATCCGCAGGAGAAACAGGAGTTGGAAGGGCGCGTGCGGGCCGCTTCGACCTCTCGACGCGACAGTGAACGGGCCCGGATCGGGCTGTTGCGCGCCGAGGGACTCAAGCAGCAAGAGGTGGCCGCGCGCCTCGGCCCCAGTGTCGACTGCGTGAACAAGTGGTCACAGCGCTTTGACCGCGAGGGGATTGCCGGCCTGCGGGACAAGCCCGGCCGAGGGTGGCGGCCGAGCATTCCGATGGAGACCGTGGAGCAGGTCATCACCCAGGCCGGACAGGCCCCGCCCGAGCGACGGCGCTGGAGCACGCGCTCGCTGGCCGCCGAAACGGGTAGCTCAGCCTCCAGCGTGGGACGCACCTGGAGGCGTCAGGACCTCAAACCGCATCGCACCCGGACGTTCAAGCTGTCGAACGACAAGCACTTCGGGAGCCAGTTCTGGGATGTAATCGGTCTGTATCTCGACTCGCCGGAGAAGTCCGTGGTGCTGAGCTGCGACGAGGAGAGCTAGTCCCAGGCTCTGGAACGCACGCAGCTTGGCCTGCCGGTGGGAGTCGGCCACAACCGCACCCGCACGCATGACTACATCCGCCACGGCACGGTCTGCCTATTCGCAGCGCTGAGCTATCTGGAAGGCAAGCTGATCTACCGCACCGAGAAGCGGCACACCCATCTGGAATGGCGGTGCTTCCTCAAGCAGATCGACCGCGAGATCCCCAAGGAACTCGCCGTTCACGTCATCGCGGACAACTATTGCACGCACAAGCACGCCAAGGTGCAAGCCTGGCTGGGTCGGCATGCGCGGCTCCAGATGCACTTCACGCCGACATTGAGTTCGTGGCTGAACCTGGTCGAGCGATTCTTCGCTGACCTGACCGAGGACTACGTGCGCGAGGGCAGCTTCTCCAGCGTGAAAGACCTGACGGACGCGATCACGACGTACCCGGCCGAGCGCAATCAAAATCCGAGGCCGTAACGCTGGAGAGCCGACGGCGAGTCGATTCTTGCCAAAATCCAGGGTGCACGCCAAGCCATGGAGGCGGTCGGCACTTAAGTCTACTTATTGGCGATTTATTACACTAGCCTTCCGACTCAGAACGTCGATTACATTCAGCCTTGAGTGATTTCAGAGTGTTATCCGCCGTATTCGTCTACACTTGCGCAGATTCCGTCCGCAAATCTCCCCGCTCGCGAAGCCCGACGACCCCCACAACACCAGAAGTAACCGCATAGCTCCCTTGTAGTGTTGATTCGCCGCCCCAATGGGCGCGCTCACGTGGGCTCTCCCCGACGTGTTCCTTGACGGTTCCATCCCGCACCGCGCGAGCATCTCCAGCTAGGCTCTCCTCCGGCTGGTCTTCAACCGGTGCACCGCCGCAAGGAGTTGTCTGTCAGATGCTCCTTGTGTATTGCCCCGAGGACGCAAGGGCTCTGGCAGGGCCTCCACCAGCGGATCGACCCTCCGAGTGGCGATCCGCGCCCATTCCCAGTTCGGTGAGGCGGTGTTACCGCGTGTCGAGACGGTTGATCGGCGACGCCAAGGTGATTTCGCTCGATCGCACGAAGCACGATTGAGAGCCCTCAAGGAAGACCTGACCGGAATTGCCGGTCTGGCCCTGTTAGCTCGCTTGGCCAATTACCCGGCCTTGGCAAAGGGCTCGCGTGCCTCCCGAAAGTCAATCGCCGCCTTCGGGGCTGCCGAGACGAGCCAATACTGCTGTCGCTGATCGATAGCCAACATGCTGGACCGGACTGCAGCCGAAGCTACATTTCGCCAGGAACTGACGTGGCCGCGTACCGGCGCATAGCGAACCCTTCGGAGTTCTGACAGCCTTTGACAACCGAGGATGACGCCATTCGGCCAGGCTCCATCTACCGCACCTCTACCTGTTCACGATCCCCTACCCGCTCCGGACCGAGTTCTGGAAGGAGCTGTTTGGCGTCTCCGCCAAGTTCCGACAATTCTTGGCGTTTCGAGTTCTTGCGCCCGGGCTTGCCGCTCCCTGCTGCTGGCAGCCCGGCCCGGTGGGCGGCCAGGATCGAGGCCTGGTTGTGCCCCCTCAGGCGAGGGTGCTCGGCTTTGTATCGCCCCGCTTCGATCACTACCCGGTCCGGGTACAGGTGAAGCGTTGCCGACTGGCCGATCGCCTTGGCCGGCATCGAGTAGTGATTGGTCTCGTACATCACCATGCCGGTCGGCCCGACCCGCACGGGAAAGCGCAGGTCAAGCTGCTCCGGTCCCAACTTGACCGGTCGCAGCCGGCCCTGTTCCTCCGCCCGTAGAAGTTCCCCGGGTATGTGTCCGGTGGCGCGGCTGGGACGCCGCTCATTGACTTCCTCGTGCCAGGCCTGCAATTGCGTCTGCAGGTCGTCGGCGTCCACAAACTGCCGCGCCCTGAAGAACGAATTCCGCACCCAGCCCACCAGGTTTTCCAGGGATCCGTTCCGGCGCTGCTGGTGCGGCCAGCAGACCTCCACCGCGACGCCCAGACGGGCCTTCACATCCGCGAAGATCGGGTTCCAGGCCAGCACTTCGCCCGTGTTCGAATCCGATTTGGTCACGATAGCCTTCGGGCGATCGAAGACGGCGATCAACGGCAGCCCCCCGATCTGCGAGAAATGAGCCGCCAGCGTGCGCACCAGGGTTTCGATCTTCTGGTTTGGTACGCACGTGACCACGGTGTAGCGCGAGTATTTCAGACGCGAGGCAAAGAACGTCAATCTTCCCCGGCCGCCGCCGGTCCATTTGATCAGGACCTCCCCAAGGCCGTGCTGGCTGAAGTCGCCGGCCTCGCCCCCCGCGCGACGGATCGGACGTACGCCTTGGGCGCGCAGCGATTTGACCAGATCGTAAACCGCCGACTTACCGCCGGTGTAGCCGCGCTCCCGCAGATGCCGTAGCACTTCCACGCTCTTCAGCTTGGGCTCGTCCCGCAGCATTGACGCGACAACGTCGCGGTATCGCCCGACTGTTGACGGCCGGCCCGGACGGGTCCGCTTCGACTCCCCTGCCGCACCGGACTGCTCCTGGCCGATCCGGCTCACAGTGCGCACTGACACGCCAGTCAACTCGGCGATCCTCACATGCCGGACGCCCGCCGCCAGCAGCAACTGGACATCGCTACGTTTCGACTCCGGGTACATCCGGTCCTCCCGTCCACCCAATCCCGAACGCGAACTCCGTGAATTCGATGGCATCCACCATTGAATGCGTCGGTCCAGTTTCGTCATCGCTCAACCCCTGAAACAGGAATGAGCGACTCAGATACTTTGATACCTTATCAACGATAGCAAAACCTTACCATGCAACAATGTTTTGATTAAGAACCGAAGGCTACAAGGCGTTTCTGCTTGTTTTACTTTACTCGTCCGTAAGATTTCCTGATTCAGCAGGGTGGTCGCGTTTGGCCGATCGAAGAGCGCCACATATTGTGTTCGCTGTCGCGGTGGGCACCGAGATTGGCCGACGACTACTTTGGCCGACTTCATCAAGGCGATGAAGGACGTGCGTGAGGGCGAACTACCCCGCTTCGGCAGCGCGCAGGTACTGCTCGACGACCTTCATACGGGCGATTGAGCCCACGAGCGAGATCAACTGCGGCTACAGGCGCGAGTCCCGCTGGCCGCACAGGCCAACCCTCTTTGGAAAGCCGTCCGGCGGAGGCGGTAGCCCGCCTGCGGTTGGTAACAGACGGCCAGTAGCGAGTCGCCGACGATTCCGTCGATCGCCAGCACCCGGAACCGAGAAACCGACCGTGCCCAGTTTCCGCGCGGTGTGAGCAACCACAGAGTCCTCGTAGACGGAGCGGCAGCCGCCCAACTCCCCGGCTTCAGGTGATCCTGCGGGATTCACAGATCCGAAGTCTTGCTTCTCTGGGGCGAAGCGTACAGCAAGAGGTACAGGTACCTTCAGACTGGGTTGAGGATTCTGGCTTGATCGATGCGCGGGAGTTGGGGGATGCGATGGTGTCGTTCCTCAACCACAGGTCCTGTGGTGTTGAAGTCGCGCACAGCTTGGTGTTGGGATTCCGGGGAGCGACTGGATGGCTGTGAATGCTGTGGTTCCGGTGAGGGCCGCGCAGTCGGGACTGCCGTCGATGGGAGGATTCGCTGGTAGCAGAGTCCACGTCCTCGGGTTTGGCCAAGCGGAAGTCATCCTGACCGGACTCAGCAGGAGGCCGGGAGATGAAGGCCGATATCTCGTGTGAGCCACCAGCCAGCCCACCTCTCAATCTGTGTGGCATTGGAACCCAAATCAGTGCGGCTGAGCCTTGCTAGGATCAGAAAAGCAGATAGAGATGGCTCAGCCGGTGCGGTCAATGGACTTCCTGTTGGGGGCTCGACTGGCGAGCTTCATGTTGTGCCAGTGATTGAAAGGGGGTAGGGAGATGGCTGATCTTCGGAAGGAACTTCACGAAGAGATCGACCGAATGGCCACGCGAGATCTGCCGGGACTGAAGGAGTTCCTGGCCACGTATCCAGACAGCCTTTGCGCGAAGCTTCGCAACGCGCCATACGACGACGAGCATCTAACCGATGAGGACAGGCAGGCGATGAAGGAGGCTGAGGAATGGCTTGAGCAGAATGGCGGGAAAGGCATACCGCACGACCAGGTGATGCGTGAGCTCGGCCTCGACTAACTCGGGTCGGGGTCGGGTTATCGAGTGGACCAGGCAGTCCAGAGCCGACCTGGCGAAGCTGAACGCACGGGAGGCGGAACAGCATCAAGCTCGCTGTTTGCCGGCTGGCGAATTCGGACCGTAGAGATGTCCGACAACTGAAGGGATTTGATCCCCCGAGGTTTCGGCTCAGGGTGGGTGGCTGGAAAGTGATGCTGGAGGTCAGCCCGGGTCTGATCCGTGTTCTGCGAGTGGTTCACAGGCGCGAGGCATATCGATAGTCCACGTGGATACAGCACACCCTGCCCGAGGCGGCGGAACCGGATGCGGATGAGCCAGCTGATGATGAGGCTGGCTTGGCTGCCCCAGAGGCGGTGTCTCCTTAGGTTCGGCGCTCGTTATCGGGAAGGCCGGATTCGTGGAATCCGACACTCTCAGAGTCCGGACTCCCGCTGCTCATACTTGCCGGGGTCATTCGTCATCGTCCGCGAAGAGGGGCGGCGGCACCAGAGAATAATCAGATTCGATCACGGCTGTCCCATACAAAGTCGTTTAGAATCAGCAAATTGGGAGGGAGTGTAGCTTGAATTGCTGGATTGCGGGTCTGACGATTGAGCAAGTTGTTGATTCTAAAGGCGTTGCCCGTACGGGTCGAGCTGTCCAAGGCATCTCGAAAGTGTAGAAGTCCAGTCCACGTAGGTAGCGCCGCTGCGGCGGGTGATTGCGGGGCTGCCTCGGTGCCCCGGGTTTTCGTCGCCGGGACCGCTCAGGCCTCGAACAGGCACATCTGGTCTGCGTTCGGATGCTGCGGCTCGGTGTCCCATGGCTCCGTAAACAGTTGCAGCATAGGAACTTGCGTGAACGGCGTGAGGTCCAGTACGCGCAGGATGGTGTACAGATCGTGGGGTAGTTCGAGCCGTTTCTTCAAGATTGCGATTAGCACGTAGACGCTGACCGCGATCCAGATCTGGGTCTTGACCGCGTTTTCGGACGTGCCGAGGAACCGCTGGATCCGAAGATGTTGTTGCAGCCAACGGAACAGCAATTCGACCCTCCACCTCTAGCGGTACAGGTCAGCGACGGTCCGGGCGGGCAACTCGAAGTTGTTGGTCAGGAAGTGGAAGGTGCGCCGCTGGTCCGTGTCGCGGAAGCCGACGCGTCGCAACGGCTGAGGATACTTGGCGACGGTCTGCGGACCGGTCAGGATGATGGTCTGATCGCAGCGCAGGTCCAGTTGCTTGTCGATCAGGCGCGAGTAGCGTCGTCGCCACAGTAGGTTCGACTTGGCCCGGACCACGAAGAAGGCCCCGGCGGAGTGCAGGCGGGACAGGCGGAAGAAATCAATGTAGGCCCGGTCCATACCGTAGATGGCTCCGGGTTCGGGCGGCAGTTCAGCAAGTACCTTGACGGCGTGCAGCTTGCAATCGGAAATGCGGACGAAGGTCGGGATACTGCCTTGTCAGTCCATCAGGGTGTGGAGCTTAACGGCTCCCTTGGTGGCTCGGAAGCGAGCCCACGGGAAGGCGTTCAGGCTGAGATCGATGGTCGAGGAGTCGAGCGCGTAGACTGTGTTGTCGAGTTCCAGTCCCAGGTCCTCGTCTTGGAGAGCGGCCGGACGATGCGGGTCAGGGCTTGGGCGAAGTCCTGCCAGATCCGCCAGTCGCGCACTTCGTTGGCATGGGCCAGCGTGTTGCGGGCGATGCCGCCACGGATGCCCAAGTGGTAGAGCTTGTTGCTCTGGGCGCGCAAGCAGATCTCAAGATCGCGCAGGCTGCGACGGGCGGTGATCTGGGCGAAGGCCATGCAGAGGAACTGGTCCAGGCAGGAGAAGGAGCGCGCACGACGCTGGCCACCATAGCGCCGGACGCAACGATGGAAGGTGTGGAGCGGCAAATGGTCCATCACTTGGACGAAGACGAGCTTTCAGGAATACATGCGTTCCCTCGCGCCAACCAGAAAGACGGCGGCGGGGGAATGAGGATAGTCCACTCCGATCGTTGAAGTCGTTCACATTAGAGATATTCGACTAATTAACTGATATACAGGAAGTTATACGTCATACGTGCGAGTTCTGTGGGACAGCCGTGGGCACATCCATAGAACAGTCCGGGCTGCGCCGTCAGGATGGAAGCCACCAGCTCGCGGTAGTCCACGGTCTTTGAGGGCCGGCCTGGACCGCCGCCCGGCGGGCCAGCCTCCGCTTGGCCGTGTAACACCTCCGAAACCGTCATGGCGTCGATTCCATCCGCCACGGCGGAGCGAGCCTCGGTTTCGGCCCGGTCACAAAGAACGGTCTGCACGGAGACCCCGGCGATTCCCACCATCCCGGCATTTGACAGACCGGCCTTGATCAGGATCTCGATTTCAAGACGCTTGGTTGCATAGTGCACTTCGGAACCCTCTCCTGCAAGAGGCGTTCGGACGGCCCCTCGTTTACGGGGGTACATGGCGGAAGCTCGAATCTCAAGGCCTCAGTGTGTGCCAGAATTCATGGAGTTTTCCGCGCCAGAGTTTACGGGACCCTCAATCCCATAGATTTGCCCTTCCGAAGCCCATTCGAGCATTCCGACGTGAACTGATCGCGGTATGCCGCGAATACGGCCATTCGAGGTTTCCCTTACCCTGCTGCAAGTAGCTGAACGCCGCTCTCGTATCGACCCCTCGTCCGCGACCCAGTAACGCCCCGCTGAACGCCTACCTTACGAACGAACCGCCCGGCCTCGCATTGACGAAGCGAACCTGAGCGGTCCCGACGGACGGCCCACTGCGACCGTCGTCAGTCGCTACGCCTTGGTCCAACAGGTGACGCCCACGACTTCGACAGCAGCGACACGCTGCTCGAGTTCCATGTATGCCAGGTGCGACAGCGACTCGGCCATCCCAAACCGGCGGTCGAACAGGCTCCGATCCTCGCCCCAGACGGCGCCGGCGATCTCGAATGCGTTCATGGGCTTGTCCCCTAGCAAATCGACGATCGAGTCGCACCGGCGTCCGTGGTGAAGTCTGGTGTTGTCGATCCACTCCCGGTGCCCCTTGAACGGCCGACCATGCGACGGGACGACTTTTCCGGCGTCTAGTCCGCGCAACTTGTCCAGCGTCACGAGATACTCTCCAAGCGGGTTGTCCCGATAGAACCAATGCACTCCGATGTTGGGTGTGACATGCGGCAGGATCGCGTCCGTCGAGAACAGCACGCGCTGCTCGGGCCAAAAGAAGCAAAGCTGGCCAGGGGAATGTCCCGGGGCCGCGATGGCTTCCAGCGTCCCTCCAAGAAACCTGATCTGCTCTCCCTCTTCAATCGTGCCGTCCACCACCAGGCGTTCGGCGAGGCCGGATCCCGCCGCGGCTTGTTCGCGCAAGGCGTCGACCTGCGGTGCGGGCATGCCGTGCTGCCGCAGAAACGCCGCGGCCTCGGCAAAGAACTTGCGATCTGGACCTAGAGGCTTGACCAGTTCCGCTTCGATGTCCGGCATGCGGACCGGTGCCCCCGTACGACGCCGGAGTTCCGCTGCCGCCCCGATGTGGTCAGGGTGGAGATGGCTCACCAGGATTCCGGTAATGCAGTTCCAGCCGGAGCCAACGCTTTGCAAGGCCGATTCCAAGGACAACAGCGACTCCGCCGAGCGAATTCCCGTGTCAAGCAGCAAGTCTCCGCCATCCGTGTGGAACAGGAAGACGTTGACGCTCGTCAGAGCCCATGGGAGCGGAAGGCGGATCTGCCAAGCACCGTCCGCGACCGGCCACACTTTGGGAGCTGGGGTTTGAGAAGGCAAGGGGGAGGGGAATCCACAGCTAGCGCGCGGAAACTCCATCATACCGACGGCGATGGATAGGCGGGATCTTGTTACTCTGGTTACGGTTACTGGTTCCGGATGAGATCGTTTCCGAAGCTGTTGGCCGCTCTGGTTCTGGTGGTTGCCGGATCCGCTCAGGCGGCTCCCGAGCCTGCCGAGAAGCTCAAGTGTGATACGGACAAGTTCGGTCCGTTTCTCGACTTCGAGTTCCGATTCGTTACCGGCGTGTGGTTCAATCTGCCGGTCAAGCAGTTCGTGGGGAGGCAGTTCACACTGGATCTGGACGTCATCGTCGAGCCTGTGAACGACACTCCGGGTGATCCCGTTATCCTCAACGATGCGATGAGGTCGCCGGGTGTCGTCCCCCCTGGGCTCAAGGGCTCGGTTCGCTTCGGAGGCGCGTTTTCCACCGGCCTCGGCCAGTATCTTATGCGCTGGCGTGTCGTTGACAATCTCGGTCGGAGATGCTTGGGCGAGAAGCGATTCAAGGTGGCCTTGTCTCGCGGGCAACGGAGCGTCCAGGTGACGCTAGCGCCGGGAAAGATCGAGGATGCAACGACGTACCTCTTGCGCCCGGAGTTTCCGGATGACCGTCCTCAGCTCAGATCGCCGGAGCGGCTGAAGATCTTTCTCAGCTTGGATGTGCTGGGTAGACGGAGGTTGCCGGTTCGCCCCGGTCTGGCAAACTTGCTGCCTCATTTCTCGGCGTTGCGGCAACTCGTTCGCAGCGAGGAATTCAACGAATTCTCGGTTGTGGCGTTCAGCTTCGAGGACCAGACCGTCGTGGAGCGGCAGGACTATGGCCCAACCATAGATTTCCCCGGGCTCGGGAACGTCATCGATGAGCTGGACCCCGCGACTGTTGATGTCCGCGATCTCTACTACGGCAGCGAGTTGCAGTTCTTCGAGAGCATGCTGCTGGAAGAACTTGCAGGCTCCGACACTCCGGCAGGCGTAGTCTTCGTTGGGCACGAAATGAAGTTCGGCAAGGAGGTTCGCAGGCGGGTGCTGGATCGAATGCGGCAACTGGGCATCCCGTTTGCATTTCTCGACGTCTCTTACCTGGCATGGCGCGGAGTGATGGGGAATTTCATCCGAGCCATGGACGGCAGGGAGTATAAGCTTCGCAAGCCGTCGGACCTAGCCAAGGCTGTGGCTGCGTTCGAGGCTCAAGCACGGGACAACAGACTGCAGTAGCGGCCGTGGATGTGCGGCGATTCTCGGGAGGGCTATTTCCACGTCACTTCCATTGCGAAGAAGTGGTCGAAGACCTCCCGGTTCGGATGGTTGATGTCGTTCTGTTCCGGACTGCGTATGTAGAAATCGAGCTGCTGGAGCGCGGGATTCACGGCGCCTGCCTCGGATAACTTTCCGTCCAGCGGGTAGTTGGCCACCAAGTCTCGGCTTCTCATACCTTGGGTGACCATGAAATGGATCTCGTAGTCCTCGTAGAGCGGCTCTCCATTGAGGGTCGCCGAGCCAAGGCCCCATCCGGCGACATAGAGCAAGCTCTTCGGCCAATTCGCGTCGCCACAACCAGAATCGCCGTGTTCGAACAGGTAAGCGGCGATTCCGCCGTCCTGGCATGGCGAGAATTCCTTGATTTCCTTCAGATCGATGACATAACTCCCTTCGGGAAGCTCCAGTTCGGCACGGAACACGCCGGTGTTGGCAATCTCGTCGACGTTGATCTCAGCCGTTCCGCCGACCGGCCGGAGGTTCGAACCGTCATTCCCCATGTGGTCCCATGGGCTTTCGTCGTTGAGAGTGCCCACTTGGTAGATCCGGCCGCCGGAGATGATGAACTTGCCGTCGTAGAGGTCGTGTTGGCCCGGAGCGTAGAGCCCCATCGCCGTGCCGGGCTGTGTTCGTGGTCCGCGTTCGGCTGTGTTTTCCGGCGAAGTGGCTGGGGGTTGAGTTCCGCAGCCGAGCGCTAGGACCGAGAGGAGAGCCGCGACGCAAGTCGGCGCGACCAGCTGATTCCAGCGAATGGAAAGGCGGGTGGAAAATGTCACGCTTGGAAGCCTATCACAATGCCTGCGTTCCAGGTCTCCCGTCAGGCCTGCGGCGGACACAGGTGAGCAATGGCTCACCTGAGGGGAATAGGCGAGTGACAGAGGAATGCTCTCGCGGCGAACACTGCTCGTGCCCGATATCAGGTCCGAAAGCGGGCCCGTCTTAAGCCCCGCAATCCCGGAATCCGCCCGTTTCGACCGCTGTCCGGCTCGACAGTGGCTTTCGCGACGTGGGAGAATCGGCAAGCGCAGTGCTCCCGGCAACTGTCGCTCCGGAGATGGCATGAGCGCGCCTCCACGACCAATGTTGCTGGTTCATCCATCGGCGTCGATCGCGGAGACCTCCCGTGTCGCGAGCACCTCCCGAATCGGACCGGACGTAGTTGTCGGACAGTACTCGATCATCGAGGACGACGTCGAGATCGGAGCCCGTTGCAGGATCGAGCCGCATGTCGTTGTCAAGCGCTGGACTTCCCTCGGAACTGACAACGAAGTCTCCAGCGGGGCCGTGCTAGGGACCGATCCTCTCGACAAGGCGTTTGGCGGGGGGCGGTCCTACTTGCGGATCGGCAACGGGAACAAGATCCGCGAGCACTTCACGATTTCGCGAGGCACGGAGCCCGAGTCCGAGACCGTCATCGGCAACGGCAACTTCATCATGACCTCCGGACACATTGCCCACAATTGCCGGATTGGCGACAACGCTGTCATTGCCAGCGGGGCATTGATATCTGGGTATGTTGAAATCGAGGATCGCGCCTTTGTGTCGGGAAATATCGGCGTCCAGCAGTACCTGCGGATCGGCGAGATCGCAATGGTGGGTGGCATGACCCGGGTAAATCAGGACGTGACTCCCTACCTGACTCATGTCGGTCCCACGATGGCGGTGCACGGCTTGAACATCGTAGGACTGCGACGCGCCGGACTGGATGCCGGTGATATCGACCGTATCCGGCGCGCCTACCGCATCCTGTTCAGATCCGAACTGCCGTTGGCAGAGGCGCTCGCGAAGGTGGAAATGGAGTTGGACGGGCCACACGTCGGCCACATGGTCGAATTCATTCGAGCGTCCAAGAAGGGCGTTTGCCGGCGCAAGGGCCGGGGGACTGGAGACAACTGATGTACAACGGAATCGAACACACGGCGATCGCGACGGAGGACCCAGAAGGCCTCGGACAATGGTACGAGCGGAATCTCGAGATGCCGATCGTCCACCGGTACGGCGGGAACGTCTTTGTGCGCGCCAATGACGGCACGATGCTGGAGCTCATTCCATCCGAGGGCGATGCCGTCGAGACTTCGATGCGTACACCCGGTATCCGCCATCTGGCGGTCAAGGTCGACGACTTCGATGAGGGTGTTAAGGACCTTGAATCCAAGGGAATCAAGATCGTGCAGTTCGTGGAGGCCGGACCGAATCGCTTGGCATTCTTCCTCGATCCGGAAGGCAATATCTTGCACCTCATCCACCGGAGCGAGCCGATCTAGGCGCGGCTCGCGTCGAGCAGCCTTTGTGCATGAGTCGTCCGCGCCGATCGCGGCCTGAGTACGCACTGCGGTAGGCTTAGCCCCGTGAGACTTGCTTGGATCTTGTTCGTCCTGCTGGTCGGATGCACTGACGAAGGGCCTCCGCCAAGGTATTCCCTGGACACCGCGACGAGCATTGACGCTTCAAAGACCGAGCTTCTTGTCCTGCGGGACGACACCGGCGGGATCGAAGCTGCGATCGCGCCGAGCAAGGGCGGGGAACTGAGCGGCCTGCGTGTCCGGTACGGAGGGGACTGGATTGAAACTTTGCAGTTGGCTCGAGACTACACTCCTCGCGAGGGATTCATGGGGAAGGGGCCGTTCTTGTGGCCTGCGACAGGACGCAACTTTCCACCCGACCTGGCCGAGCGTCGACAAGCGGGCGAGGTGTTCAATGCTGGGGCGTACGAGCATGGCGGAGAACGGCGACCGATGCCGATTCACGGATTCGCGAGGGATTTGCCTTGGCGGCTCGCTGAGTCCGGCGCTGACGGGTCAAGTGTCCGGGCGATCCTGAGCCTTCGCGACAGCCCGGAGACCCGTCGCATGTATCCGTTCGGATTCTTGTGCACCGTCGAGTACCTGGTCGCGGATGGCGCGCTTGAAATGCGGTATGTCGTGGGCGCCGCCGTGGACAATAGCGAGCCGATGTTTTTCTCGATCGGGAATCACATCACGTTCGTTGCACCACTCGTCGACGGCAGCGATCCGCTCAAGATGGTGCTCGTGAGCCCCGCGAGCTTGGAGATCCTCAAGACAGGCTACGGAATCCCGACTGGAGAGACTCGCCCGATCTCTTATGCTGACGGGATTTCCCTGGGAGACTACCCGCCCTTGGCCGCGACATCCCTAACGGGATATCCCGAGGGACAGGACCCGTACATCGAGTACCTCGATCCCGCCGGCCTGACGCTCCGCATCGCGCATCACGCCAGTGAGATTCCCGGCCCTCCCGTCATCCTGTTTAACGTCTGGGGGGATGTTCGCAACGGATTCTTCAGTCCGGAACCTTGGGTCGGGTTGCAGAATTCCCTGGTCCAGCGCCAGGGATTGATTTACCTGGACCCGGGCGAAGATTTTCGGTGGACCGTGCGGGTCACCTACGAGTAGCGATCCCCTTGCCGCAGGTGATGGCCCTTTGCGGCTGCACGCCAAGAATCAGAGGGGAAATGCATCAGGTTGGAACAATTTAGTGGAAAAATGTTGTTCCAACCTCCAATAAGTTGCTAAAATAGGTTCGTCAGTAGGTCGATGGCGAACGCCGAAACGACGCACGCTCTCCGAACATTGGCTATCGATGTAGGGGGATCCGGACTCAAGATGATGACGCTTGGTCCGTTCGGAGAGCCTCTGAATGAACGCGTCCGTCGGCTAACCCCCAAGCCCGCCACGCCGTCCGCCGTGCTGGCGGAACTGGAGGCAATGATCGTTGGGCAACCGCACTTCGACCGTGTCGCCGCGGGCTTTCCCGGGGTCGTCTCAAGCGGCAAGACCCTGACTGCCGTGAACCTACACCCCGCGTGGGTGGGCTTCGATTTTGGCGCCGCGCTGAGCGCAATGACCGGTACTCCGGCGCGGGTCGCAAACGATGCCGATGTCCAGGGCTTGGCGGTGATCGAGGGGGTCGGGACGGAGTTCGTGTTGACGCTGGGGACGGGGCTTGGCTCGGCGCTCTATGTCGATGGCCGGCTCGTACCGAACCTGGAGATTGCCCACCACGTCTTTCGCGAAGACAAGACGTACGAGGAGTACCTCGGGTTTGCGGCACTCGACCGACTCGGCAAGCGCCGCTGGAACGGGCTGCTTCGAGAGGCGGTTGGCCAACTGCAGGTTACGTTCAACTTCCATCGGCTGTACATTGGTGGCGGCAACGCCCGGAAGGTTCGCGAGCCCGTCCCGCAAGACGTTCGCTTGGTTTCGAATCGAGCCGGGCTTCTTGGCTGCATTCATCTCTGGGGCGCAACGATGGCTCACGGCGGGGCGTCGGAAGCTCGTCCTGCCGAGATTGTGGTTGCGACTGCCCTGGCCCAGTAGGCCCGCACCCCCGGCCGACCCTTCAGCAGATCGCTATTCTTCTCCCGTCCCATCGCGAGGAGCGCGGTCGCGAGGGCGTCGGCCTCCATTCCGGTTGGCGCAACCACGCTGACCGCCAACGAAGCGTCGGCACACGAGTCTTCGGATCGATTGAGGATGTGGGAGCAGCGTCGTTCGTCGATCTCGTAGAACCTCTCGCGGCTTCCGGATGTGGACACGGCCTGGTTTCGCAGCAAGAGGTGGCGCTCGATTTCCCCGCGTGTTCCGACCGCGTCCAATCCCACGCGCCATCCGGTCTGGGCCGGCGGCGGCTCGCCGGTCGCGATGTCTCCCGCAATCGATACCATGGCGCGCGCCACGCCGGCCTGTTCGAGAACGCGTAACGCTTCGTCCGCGATGTACCCCTTGGCGATCCCACCGAAGTCGAGTTGCACGCCTCGACGACGCAAGAAAACCGTTTGGGCGCTCGCATTGTGCTCCACGGCCTGCCAGCCCGTGAGGCTCCTCGCCGCAGCCATGGCAGCCATGTCTCGCGGGGCTTGGAGCGTGCCGTTACGGTGCAAAAGGCGGGTCATGCTGCCCACAGTCGGATCGAACGCGCCGCCGGATGCGCTCGCAACTGCCAGAGCATGCCCCAGGACGGTGGAAAGCTGGGCTGAGATGGATATCGGTTCGCGCCAGGCAAGCTGTTCGACGCGGCGCACTTCGGAATCGTCCCGATAGCTTGAAAATGTCCTCTCAAGGGTTGCGATCCGGTCGAAGGCCGCTCGAAATAGATGGGCCGGATTGATGTTTCTCGAGACGTAGGCTTCGATTCGTGCGATCACGCCCACGTGGGGCTCCTCCGCGACCATACGGCGCAAGGGCTCGCCTTGTGCCGCGCTCGCAGGAACCCCCGCGCAGGCGAGCGCGACGATCAGTGGGGCGCTATTTCTTGCCACTGGCCGAATTCCAATAGGCGTACATTGCTTCGGCGGAGGGCAGCTGGGTCGGTCGAACGAGGCGAAACCCCAGCCACGGCGCGTCCGTGTGGTACCAAATGCTCTTCGGTAACTGAGGATCCTGCATTTTCCAGGAGCTGTCCGAAGCTCGTCTGGATCCGCAGCGGAGGGATGCAGCGTCGTCCAGCCACGACCCGCCGCGCACCACTCGCGGATAGAGACGGTCGGCCCGAACCCACGGAGAGACCAGCGCTCCCTCGTGCGCTGGATAGGATTCTCGGTATTGATCCAGCGTCCACTCCCAGACGTTGCCGTGCATGTCGTGCAGGCCCCATGCGTTCGGTTTGGCCGTCCCCACCGGCCGGTACTGGCCGTCACTGTTCTCCGCGTACCAACCCTGCCCGTCCAGGCCCGATGGATCGTCGCCGAAAGCGTATGCGCTGTCGCTGCCGGCGCGGCAGGCATACTCCCACTCCGCTTCCGTGGGGAGCCGATAGAACCGACCCGTCTTGGCGCTAAGCCACTGAGCGTACTTGCTTGCGGCGTGCTGGGTCATGCTGATTGCGGGGAATCCCGTGATCCCCATGCCGAAGCTCATCTCGACGTATGGTGGAGTCGGGCTCGAGACGGCGGCGGCGACGGCGTCAGGATCTTGGCGAACGTCCGCGATACGCAGCATGAATCCACGGAAGTCGTCCCAACGAGTCTCTTGAGCTGCCATCCAGAACCCATTCAGCTGAACCTGTCTCCTCGGGCCCTCGTCTGGAGCCCGTCCGGTCTCGTCGGCCGGCGTTCCCATGAAGAACTCACCAGCCGGAATCGGGACCATTCTGATCGACGTTCCCGCATCCGGCACCTCTTCGTCGTAGGCTTCGAAGAGCCCCTCCCCGGCGTTCCCTCCATGCGAATTGGCCACGATCCGTGACCTGATGCGTCGTACCAAGTCCAATTCGGCCGCATCGACCGGCGGTCCGGCTTTCTGCTGTTCAATTTGCAGGCGGCCGTCCCATGCAGCGCCGCTGAGGATCCACTCCCGAACCGCGGCGATCTCCTGATCGGAGGCCCTTGGGCCCGTCGGCGGCATAGTGCCGGTCTCGCCCACCGGAATCAGCATTCGCGTCAGGAGCGGGCTGCGGTCGGGATCGCCCGCGACGACCGACGGCCCGGCGGAGCCGCCCTTGCGGGCGGCCTCTGCTGTCTCGATGCTGAGGCCGCCGAGCTTGTTGGAATCGCTATGGCATCCCAGGCACTTGGTTTGGAGCAGCCGCCGGACCCCGGTTTCGAAATCGGCAGCTACTGCCGGCAGAGTGACTGCCAGGACGAGTTGGACCAGTGTTCGCACGGCTAGGCGAATTTCGTTTGACCAGGACGCGCCAGAGGCGGCACGTCCAATGACATGTTCCATCGGAGGCCGTCGGGGAATCGTTTTTCCTGCGACTGCATCCCTTGCTCCCACGTCAGTTCCTGGCCCGTGTAGGCGGACATGCGCCCTAGGATGGCGAGCTGAGTGCTCTGGGCCATGCGTACGCCGTCGTTGACCGGCTCCCCTCGGCGGATGGCCCGGAACAGGATGTCGTGCTCCTCCTGGTACATGTTGTTGTTGGGACCTTTGAAGACCCATGGATTCTCGCCCTCGATGCGAGGCATCAGTCCCCGCCCGATCGTGAGCCGTCCCCTTGTCCCGAGAATGTAGTCGGAATTCTCGCGGTGGCACCCCGTGATCTGACGGCACCCGAGGAATGCTCGCACTCCGTTGGGATATAGATAATTGACCTCGAAATGGTCAAAGATGTTCCCGTCGTTCGCTGGGATTTGGCGTCCTCCAACAGCGACACAGCTCTCGGGTGGGATGTCTCCCATGGCCCAGGCGATCTTGTCCGCGCTGTGAACGGCCTGCTCGACCAGTCCGTCCCCGCAGAGCCAGACGAAGTTGTACCAGTTGCGGATCTGCCACTCGACGTCGCTCATGCCTAGTGGCCTCTCGAATGCTGGGGGCATCGGCTTGACCGGACTCGTATAAAAGGTGGCGTAGTAGGCGACGATATCGCCGATTCCACCAGAACGGACCTGGTCCATCGCGGCCATCACCATGTTGTTGTAACGCCAGCAAAAGCCCGCCACGAGCGAGAGCCGCTTGCTCTCCGCCTGCTTGACGGTTTCCAGGACCGACCGCACTCCCGGGACGTCGACGGCCATCGGTTTCTCGCAGAACACGTGCTTGCCCGAGTCGATCGCTGCCCGCAGGTGCTGCGGGCGGAACCCTGGCGGGGTCGCGAGAAGGATCACATCAACGTCGCTGTCAATCACGGACTGATAGGCGTCAAGGCCGAGATACTGCCTGCCCTTGGCGACTCGGACCTTGTTCTTGCCTTCGTGGCGCTCATCCACCGCAGCGAGGCATCTGTCGATACGCTCCTGATCGACGTCCGCAACCGCCGTCAGGACGGCGTAGTCGTCGGCTTGCAAAGCCTGAGCCGCTGCTCCAGTGCCGCGTCCGCCGCAGCCGACCAGCCCGACTTTGATTCCTTGGGTCGTCTCGGCCCCTCGGAGCAAGCTGGCTGCCCCTGTCGTGGCGGCCGCGCCGCGGATGAAGCCGCGTCTTGACGGGCGTTCAGGTGTTTCTGCCATCTTCGATTTCTCCCTAATCGCATTGTCGCCTACCCGCGAGATGATGGCCATTGCCGGTGACGCGGGTCCTGGCGGACTTACCATGAGGGACAGGGCGAACCGATGCTGAAGCCGCCGGACCCGACTCCCGTCGCAGCGGTGTGCCGCGCCGTGGTGGCGGGTGCGCGTGTCGCCGGCGGTACATTCGTCGCCGTGTTTGCCCTCGGTGCCGCGCTTGTGGCGCAAGAGACCCTCGATCCCGGAAAGGCCGGAGACGCGGACGGTGCCGCGCCGGGCTTGGTTGTCGTCAATCTCGACTTGTTGGACAGCCGCGATGGGTACTCGATTCCGGCCGATAGCAGTTTCTTGCCAGGTGAGACTGTTCACGTCTACTTCCAGATCGCCGGGTACAGCGTCGGCGAGGAGTACCGGGTGCGGCTGCGGTACGCCGTCGACGCCCTGGACCCGGCTGGAAGGCCGTTCTACATGGCCGAGGGGGGTGAGTTCGATGTCGAACTCGCCCCCCAGGACGAGAACTGGAAGCCTTCCGTGCACTACTCTCCTCGGATACCGGATCACGCTGGTGGGGGCCGTTACAGCATCCAAATCGAGGTCGCCGACGAGATCGCGGGTGAAACGGTCAGAACCCGGCTGCCCATCAATGTCGACGGCGACCAGATCTTGACTTCGGACGAATTGCTGGTCCGGGACTTGCGGTTCTCGAAGTCTGACGGCGGGGATCCACTGAATGAGCCCGAATTCCAGGCGGGGGACCAGATCTGGGCGTCGTTCTACATTACCGGATACGAGACGGCCGAGGACAACACCTACGATGTCGAGTCCTCCGCTTGGGTCCTCGACTCCGAAGGTGACAGGATGTTCCAATTCGAATCCCAGGGTGACGCCGGCAATCCATACTATCCCCGTCTGTGGCTGCCAGCCAAGTTTCGACTGGACCTGGAAGAGACCATTCCTCCCGGCACGTACATCGTAGTGTTAAGGTTGCGCGACCGCATCGGGGATTCTGCAGTCGTACAGCGCTACCCCTTCCGCATCCGGTAAGCGGCTGGGGCGGTATAATCTCAGCGTGTCACTGACCTTATCCACCATGTTGCCACTTGGCACCAAAGCACCCCCTTTCTCGCTCGTCGACGTGGTTTCTGGCCGGCAAACATCGTTGGGAGATGTCTCTGATGGCAAACACGGTTTGCTCGTCATGTTCATTTGTGCGCACTGTCCGTTCGTGATTCATGTTCAGGACGAACTGGCACGCATTGGACATGACTATGCGTCGGAGAGTCTCGGAATCGTGGCGATTTCGTCCAATAGCGTGGTCTCGCACCCCCAAGATGCGCCCGACAAGCTGAAGGCCATGGCCCGAGAGCTTGGCTTCCGATTCCCCTATCTCTACGACGAATCCCAGAGCATTGCCGGGGCATATACGGCGGCCTGCACTCCGGATTTCTTTCTTTTTGATCGTGACAACTCGCTTGTTTACCGCGGACGCCTGGACGCAAGTCGTCCGGACAACGGAGTTCCAGTAGATGGCCGAGACCTGCGTGCAGCGATTGACGCAATGCTTGCGGGCGAACCAAATCTTGCCGAGCAGGTGCCCAGCGCGGGCTGCAACATCAAATGGGCTCCCGGCAACGAGCCGGCCTATTTCGGATAGCCCCCCGGGGCTTGGCCTCGCACTCGTTCTTCATCACTCGCACCCCTCAGGGCAGCAGTTTTCGAAGTGCCTCGTTGTCAATTCGATGGCCCCTGGATGGGCGCTTCTCAGGGGGTGACGGATTGCGGGCGCACCTCTCTCCTCGCGCTGGCATCGCCAGCGCCACGCGCCGGAGAATCGGTGGCTCGTTTCGGGTGGGTTTGACGCAGAAAGGCTTATGCGGCCCGGCTATAGCTTGGCCGACCTGCCGCGACACCGGAGCAGTCGTACTCGTCCTGGCAGTACACGCAGAGCGTGGTCCACGGAATCGCTTCTAGCCGTTTCGGGTTGATCTCGGCGCCGCAATCCTGACAGATGCCGTACTCGTCGATCTCGAGCAGCTTCAGAGCTGTCTCCACCGCCTTGCGGGTCACCCAGTCGTTGTTGATGACGCTGATCGTAAGGTCCATCTCGAAACGGTTCTGCATCTGATCCATCGGGTCGTTGCAGCGCTCGCGAATCAGTTCCTCCCGGCTGTCACGCCGGGTCAGTTCCTCGAGCTTGCTCAGCAGTTGCTGGCGCACTTCATGCTTGTTCTCTTGCACCATAGTCCAGTTCTCCCTTCGTGGTTGCTGACGAGTGTCGTTGCTGACGGTTGGCATCCTGGATTTCCCAAGACGCGTGCACTCAGTTCGCAGTACCTAATGAATGAGTATAGATGCAAACCACCGTCAAGTGGTTGCACATTTGGAAAATTTTTTTTATTTTGCTCAAAATTCGCCGTTTCCGGCTGAAAACACTCCCCTAGGCGCGACTTGGCAAGTCGCAGCACCTCGGTCATCATCGACATCGTGAGTCGTCCGGTTTGGGTGTTTTGCCGGCTTGGATGATAGCTGCAGAGAAGCGCCACGCCAATGCCTGGTGGATGGTGCACCGCACCGTGCGCGAACTGGTAGTCCCTCTTCCTCAGCGTGGCCCCCTGCGAAATCATTGCGGATAAGTAGGCGTCGAGCGCCAGGCGGCCCAGGACGAGAACCGCGCGAAGGCGCCGCAGCTGTTGAATCTCTCGCCGGAGAAAGTCCCGGCAGGCCTGAAACTCGGCTGGCAGCGGTCGGTTCTGCGGGGGTGCGCAGCGCACCGCCGAGGCGATATAGCAGTCCTTCAGCATCAGCCCGTCTCCGGCAGCAGTCGACGATGGTTGCGAGGCGAAGCCAGTGTCGTAAAGGGCCCTGTACAGGAAGTCGCCCGAGCTGTCGCCCGTAAAGACGCGCCCCGTACGGTTCGCCCCGTGGGCTCCGGGCGCCAATCCGACAAGCAGCAGCCGCGCTTCCGGGTCGCCGAACGACGGAACCGGCTGGCCCCAGTACACCCAATCTCGATAGGCCTTGCGCTTGACGGCCGCAACCCGTCGGCAATGCTCGATAAGGCGTGGGCAGCGCTGGCACGATACAATCTCGGCTGCTATGACGGCAAGGGCCTCGGCTTCCTTAGAGCGCGGCACAGATCCTGGAAGTCTAGCACCCGCTGGGCGGGCTCCGGTTTCGGTCGGCTGGGTGGCTACGCGAGGCCGCTGCCTCCCCTAGGCTTGCCTCGGCCTTCCTGATCTGCTATAACCTCCGCACACGGGAACGCGACGGCAGCTGGGGTCAATTCCTTCCGCATCAGGGCGGCAGGCCGCCGAGCGTGAACGATGGCCATGCCGAGCAACACGCCCAAGGCAGGCAACAGCAAGCGGGACTCAAGACGACCGCCGGATGAATCTAGCCGCTTGAGCCTCGCCGGATCGACGCCCTCGGGTGATGCGAAGCCGCAGGCCAAGGCCCGGCCGGCTGCCGAGCTGCACAAGGGTATGAGGCCCGAACGAGTGGCTGAACTGGTCCAAACGGAGCTGTTCGACAAGGCGACAGCACTTTTCCAAGCTGGCAAATATGGCTTGGCCCGTCGCAATCTCGAGCGGGTGAGTCTGGGCCCTAATGCCTCGCTCGCCCACCGTGCTCGGGTCTATATCGACATTTGCCGGCAAAGGACAGCGAGAAAGCGCCCGGACCTCGCATCGAGTGAGGACTATTACAACTACGCCTTGCAGTTGGTGAACAACCGCAAGCTCGATGAAGCGCTGCGCGTGCTCAAGAGAGGTCTCTCAAAGGACTCTGGAGCGGCGGACTTGCACTACTTGAAGGCCGTGGCCATGACGCTAGCGGATGAGGAGCGAGCGGCCTACCTGGCTCTGAAGAAGGCTATTGCGCTGGATGCCGACATTCGCTTCATCGCCCGTGGCGATCCCGATCTGCGAGGGCTGATCCAGCGCGAGCCATTCGCCGGGCTGATCGCGGGCTCGACGTAGTGCTAGTCTCTTGACGGCTTGAAAATCACGACGTGCTGTCGTGGCAGGAAATCGAGCAGTTCGACGAAGTCGAATCCCATCGGTTCGATCTCGTCACGCACCTCTTGGGCAGTCATCTTGTGCAACGGATGGATCGGGATCCAGGGTTCTTCCTTGCGGTACTCGACCACGACGAGGCGACCTTCCGGTTTCAAGGCGTCCCGTACCTCGCCCATGGTCCGCGCCGGGTACGCCAGCTCGTGGTAGACATCCACAAACAGCGCGAGGTCTGCCGCGTTCGATGGCAGCCCCGAGTCTTCATTGGTTGACAGGATCGTCTCAACATTTCCAATGCCCCGCTCCCGCATGTTCGCAGTGAGCATCTCGAGCATCTCCGGTTGGATGTCGACCGCGAGGACTCTACCCTCCGGACCGACCCGTCTTGCCAAGCGCCACGTGAAATATCCGACTCCCGCTCCGAAGTCGATGACTGTGGAGCCGCGGGGGATCCCCAGTGCCCCCATCAGGCGGTCAGGGTGCTCTTCCTCTTCGCGTTCCGGTCGCGTCAGCCAGTCCGCGTGGACATAGCTCATCGTCGGCGCGATCTGCCGGGAAGTCGATGCAGTGGCGCCTGCGTCCGTGGCCTCGGTGTCTTGGGCTGCGAGGCGGCAGGCGCTTCCTGTCGCCAGCAGCGCGACTCCAGCCAGTGCACCTGCGCAGATCGCACCGGGCGGTCTCATGCTGCAGCCTCCGATCCCACCAGCAGGCCGTGGCGCTTCATCAGAGTCTTCAGATCCCGGCGGTCCGATCCCGCCATCTCGAGCATGGGAGGCCGCACGCCGCCGGCACGGATTCCGGAAAGGGCCATGGCGGACTTGATCATCGAGACTTTGTATCCGGGTCGCCGGTTTCTCAGGGCGTACATGGGGATGACCAAGTCGTCGAGGATGCGATTGATCGCTTCGAAGTCGCCTGCGCGGGCCAAATCGCGGATTCGCAGCGTCACCTGGGGCATGAAGCAGGCCAGGCCCGAGGTGAACGTTTCAACCCCTAGGTTCCAATAGCTTGCGACGTAGGGCTCCGCCATCCCATTGATCCAGTGAAACCTGTCATCGAAATGCCGCCTGACATTCAAGTAGTGGGACAGGTCGCCGTGCTCATCCTTGACCATGAGAATGTTGGGTGTGCGCTCCAAGCGCTCAAGCAATTCAAGCGGCAGGACTCCGCTCCACTTGGTCTGGTAAAGAATGACGGCAATGCCGGCGGTGTCCGCCACGCTCCGGTAGTAGTTCGCGAGACCCGTTATGCTTCGGTCAGTCATATAGGGCGCGACGCAGAGAATGGCCCTTGCACCAGCGCGGACGGCCAGTGCAGCCTGTTTCCTCGCCGTACTCCAACTCTGCCCCACCCCGAATATCAGATAGGCGCGGTCTCCGACGACCTCCCCCGCGGTTTCTGTGATCCGCTCGTATTCATCAAGCGTCAGCGAATGCAACTCCCCGTTGCTGCCGCAGAATGTCAGGGCGTCGAGGCCGCTCTCGACCATCTGCTCGGCGTGAGCCCGGAGCGCATTCTGGTCAAGATTTAGATCGCCGTCCCATGGCGTGACCGGAAATCCGATCGTGCCGCTCAAAACATCGCGCTGGTGAATGGAGGCCATGGGTTTCTCTGGGAGTCCTCATTATTTCAATTCTTTCGATACAGCTCGATCTCAGGTCCCAGCGAGAACGCGGCCGCTCTGAGTATCAGTCGTGGTAGTCGAGTTCCCCCGCCTCGATCCGTACCGCCAGCCGGTTTTCCAGAGGCGGCAGCGGGCATGTTGTGTGCGGGTTGAACGCGCAGGGCGGGTTGTAGGCCCGGTTGAAGTCCACGGTCGTCCGACCGTCTGCGCCGGGAGGGTCGGCGTAGAGGAACCGCGCAGCGGGATACGTCTCGCTTCCGCTCGTGAGGTCACGGAAAATGAACCAGAGCCGATCGTCGTAGTCGACCGCTGTAAGGCGCATTTCCTGGCCGTCCAATTCGAGCGCAACCGAGCCGTTGGTCTGGACTTTCAGGACGTCGCCGAGGTTGTTGGATAGCTCGATCGTGTGCGGCTCGCTGTGCGGGATGTAGCGGCCGCGAATCCGGTAGGCCTCATCCACCGGATACCAGCGCAGCCCGGTGAATCCGCGCCGAATGTCGCTCTCGCGGTCGCGGACCCGGATTGCGAGCCGGTCACCGCTGAGGTGGCAGAACAGTTTCAGGGGTCCGAGAGTGATTGTCGGGCGATCGTCTCCCTCACACGGCGAGAGTTGGGCAACCGTGGTGTCGTGACCATTGACCGAAAGGGTTTCTCCCTCGGGTGCCCGCGCCGTGATCGCGCCGTCCCGCAGGGAAAAAACGCCTGCGTGCGCTGGCCCTGTCCGCAGGACGATGTCATTGGTCGGCGACGAACCGAAGCTGTTGTCGCCTTCGGCAAGAAAGAAGAGCCCCGAAAGCGTTAGCCAGCCGTCATCGGCCTTGAGTCGCTCCTCGCGATCGACCCGCCAGGCTTCGATCTCCGAGACGTAGTCCCGCGCGACCGGCGTCGCGCACGCCAGGAACAGCGTGACCAGGCCAGCGGGAATCGCAGGCAGTCTGGAGTTGCTTCGCACCGTCGCTTCCTCTTGACTTTCCAGGCGTTGAACAGGCTGAATCAGGAGCTTCGGATCGCCCCGGTCGGCCATGGCTACTCGATGGTAGCGGAACGGCGCGTCACCCGCCCCGGAGTGTCGGGATTGTGGGGTGCTGCGCAAAGCGCAGGCAGAGCCTGTGACCGGCTCGTGGCGTGTTGTTTGCGAGTCCAGTCGTGTGCTAGCTTAGGAGTTTCGGAGCTTCGCAGCGCGAATCGTCGCTGAGCCCGCACCCTCGCTTGCCCCGCGTTCTCCGAGCGATTGCTAACGCTCGAGGTTCATACTCGCCGGCCCCATGACCCGAGCAGTCGCCAATCGCTACATCGCAGCGCTGACCGACATCCTGTTGGAGTCTGGGTCCGGATTGACGCCTGAAGCCGCTCTCGAACAACTGCAGTCATTCGGTAGCATGCTGCGTGATGCGCCCGATCTTGAGTCCGTGCTGCGGTCGCCCGCGATTTCTCTGGAGCAGAAGCGCGAATTGGTTACCGGGGTCGGCGAGCGGTCCGGATGGTCTCCGATCATTCGCAATTTTGTCTGCGTCGTCATCGAACACCACCGTCTCGCTCACTTCGGCGTAATCCTGCGCTGCTACCAGTCGTGGCTCGACGCATTCCGGGACCGAGTCGAAGTTGAGATTCGCGTGGCCCGCGAGATCGACGACGGTCAGCGCGCGGCCTTCGAGCAGCGCTTTCGGGATCTGACCGGAAAACACGTACGCACTTCGTACGTGGTCGATCCTTCGTTGGTGGGAGGCAGCGTCGCGAGGGTTGGCTCCACGTTGTATGACGGCTCCCTGCGGTCGGCGCTTGGATCGCTGGCAGCCGGCATGGCGACCGGCGACCGGTGACGCGGTAGCGGAAAGGAAAGGAATCGCATGGCCCAGATGAACGCCGGAGAGATCTCAAAGCTGATCCGCGAGCGAATCAAGAATTATGACTCGGTAATCGAAGTTGCCGAGGTGGGATCCGTCATCTCGCTGGGCGACGGGATCGCGCGCCTGCACGGCTTGGAGCGAGTCATGGCGGGCGAGTTGGTCGAGTTTCCGGGTGGCATAGCGGGAATCGCGATGAACCTCGAGGAGGATCAGGTGGGCGCCGTTATCCTCGGCGACTACTCGACTCTCAAGGAAGGCGATCAGGTACGGCGGACCGGGCGCATCATTTCGATTCCTGTCGGGGACGCGATGCTCGGACGGGTGGTCGACTCGCTGGGGCAGCCGCTGGACGGTAAAGGGCCCGTCGAAACCACGCAGTTCAACCCTGTCGAACGCATCGCTCCGGGAGTTGTCGATCGCGAACCTGTGACGCAGCCGATGCAGACGGGATTGAAGGCGATCGACTCGATGATTCCGATTGGGCGAGGCCAGCGCGAGCTGATCATCGGGGATCGCCAGACCGGCAAGACCGCCATCGCCCTCGACACGATTCTGAACCAGAAGGATGGCGACATGGTCTGCATTTATGTCGCCATTGGCCAGAAGCGGTCCACCGTTGCCCAGGTGATCAAGACCCTGGAGCAGCATGGCGCGATGGACTACTCGATTGTCGTCGTCGCTTCGGCTTCGGATCCCGCGCCGATGCAGTTCCTGGCTCCGTTTGCCGGGGCGGCGATCGGCGAGTTCTTCCGCGATAGCGGCCGGCACGCCCTTTGTATCTACGACGATCTTTCCAAGCATGCCGCGGCCTACCGCGAGATCTCGCTGTTGTTGCGTCGGCCACCCGGCCGCGAGGCTTATCCGGGCGATGTCTTCTACTTGCATTCAAGGTTGCTCGAGCGGGCGGCAAAGTTGAACGCGAGACTTGGCGGGGGCTCGTTGACGGCACTACCGTTCATCGAAACCCAGGCGGGGGATGTCTCGGCATACATTCCGACGAACGTGATTTCGATCACGGACGGACAGATATACCTGCAAGCCGACCTGTTCAATGCCAATGTCCGGCCCGCGGTCGATGTCGGTATTTCCGTGAGCAGGGTGGGCGGCAACGCCCAGACCAAGGCGATGAAATCGGTTGCAGGTACGCTACGGCTCGACTTGGCTCAATATCGAGCTCTCTCGGCTTTCGCGCAGTTCGGGTCGGATCTTGACAAGGCGTCGCAGCAGCAGCTCCATCGCGGCGACCGCCTCGTGGAACTGCTCAAGCAAAGGCAGTACGCGCCACTGCCCTTCGAAAAGCAGGTTGCGATTATTTTTGCTGGCACGAAGGGGTATGTGGACGAGTTCGACCTTTCCCAGATCGCGGCCTTTGAGCAGGGCTTCTACGATTTTCTTGACCGCCAAGGCGATGATGGTGTGCTGGCGATGATTCGTGATCGGAAGAAACTTGACGACGAGACTTCCTTGGCGCTGCAAGACGCCCTCAAGACGTTCAAGGAACAGTTTTCGGCGCTGCAATCGATGCCGAAGGCCAGTTAGCAATGCCGTCGTTGATCGACCTTCGTCGGCGGATCCGTACCGTTCAGAACACGGAACAGATCACCAAGGCCATGAAGATGGTCTCGGCGGCGAAGCTGCGCCGGGCGCAGCAGGCTGTGGTCAACGCGCGTCCCTACGCCACCTTGCTCGAGAGTATGATCGGCAGCGTCCTGGCCCATGGTGGCGAGGACACCTCGATCGGGTCGAATCCACTGCTGGAACAGCGTGAATGCCGGAGTCTGCGGCTCCTCGTGCTCGCGGGCGAAAAGGGGCTATGCGGATCCTTCAATTCCAACGTGCTCAAGGCAGGGGTCCAGTTCGCCGACGACCGAGCGGGCCAGGTCGTTGAGTACGAGTTGCTCGGACGCAAGGCCGTGGAATTCTTTTCCAAGCGTGGCCAGCGGACCGCAGGCAGTTGGGAGCAAGTCTTCGCCCATGTGGAATACGGCACAGCGGAAGTCGTCGCAACGAACGCGATGCGCAGCTTCCGAAACGGCGAGGTGGACGAGGTTTGGATCCTTTACAACCGGTTCGAGAACGTCTTGAGGCAGGACACCACGCTTGAGAAACTGCTTCCGATCGTGCCGCCTCAGGCCTCGGACCGCGTTCTTGGCGGCTACGAGTATGAGCAGCCTCCCGAGCAGTTGTTGGGAACGCTGCTGCCAAAGAGGGTCGTGACAAGGGTGCACCTGGCCATGCTCGACTCGGCCGCCGCCGAGCATGCTGCCCGGATGACTGCGATGGATTCAGCGACACGCAATGCCGGGGAGGTGCTGGAGAAGCTCCGGCTCCATCTGAACCGGGTGCGGCAGGCAAGTATCACGACGGAGATCATCGAAATCGTTTCAGGCGCTACGGCCTTGGAATAGACGGGAATGTGCGAGGGATTACCAGTATGCGAATCGTTGGGAAAGTGATTCAGGTTGCCGGCCCGGCTGTTGACGTGCAGTTCTCCGGCGGCTACCTGCCGAATATCTACAACGCCCTTAGAGTCTCCAGCGACGGCTTCGACGTGCCGGAGCCGATTGACGTGACCTGCGAGGTGCAGCAGTATCTCGGCGAGGGGCGCGTGAGGACGATCGCCATGCAGCCGACCGACGGCATGGTGCGGGGCATGCATGTCGAAGACACCGGCGAGGCGATTTCAGTGCCCGTCGGCCCGCAAGTGCTCGGACGCGTGATGAACGTCCTGGGCAATCCGGTCGATGAGCGTGGCCCGGTGGAGACCGAGCGGAGGTTCCCGATTCACAGGGACGCGCCCTCGCTTGAGGACCAATCGACGGAATCGGAAATACTCGAGACGGGCATCAAGGTCATCGATCTGATCGAGCCCTACCTGAAGGGAGGCAAGATCGGCCTCTTCGGCGGTGCTGGCGTTGGCAAGACCGTGATCATCATGGAATTGATCAACAACATCGCCTTGCAGCACGGTGGCGTGTCGGTGTTCGCGGGTGTTGGCGAGCGCACCAGGGAAGGGAACGACCTCTGGCTCGAAATGCAGGAGTCGGGAGTGGTGAATCCTGACGACCACACGAAGTCCAAGGCCGCGCTGATCTATGGACAGATGACAGAGCCGCCTGGGGCGCGTTTGCGTGTCGGGTTGAGCGGCCTGACAGTGGCTGAGTATTTTCGCGATGTCGAGGGTCAGGACACGCTGCTGTTCATCGACAACATCTTCCGGTTCACGCAAGCCGGCTCCGAAGTCTCGGCGCTCTTGGCGCGCATGCCATCAGCCGTAGGGTACCAGCCCAACCTGGCGTCCGAAATGGGCCAACTCGAGGAGCGGATTACGTCTACGAAGAAGGGGTCGATCACCTCCGTGCAGGCGATTTATGTCCCCGCTGACGACTACACGGACCCGGCACCGGCGACCACGTTCACGCATTTGGACGCCACGACGAATCTTTCCCGTGAAATTGCATCGCTGGGCATCTATCCCGCGGTTGACCCGCTGACTTCGACCTCGCGCATTCTGGACCCCAACGTCGTTGGTGATGAGCACTATGAGGTTGCCCAGTCCGTCAAGCGCGTGTTGCAGCGAAACAAGGAACTGCAGGACATCATCGCGATCCTTGGTGTGGAGGAACTTTCGGACGAGGACAAGCTAATCGTGGCCCGGGCGCGCAAGATCCAGCGTTTCCTTTCGCAGCCGTTCTTTGTGGCCGAGCAATTCACCGGAACCAAAGGCCGCTATGTCAAGCTCGCGGAGACGATCCGCGGCTTCCGCGAAATTGTCGACGGCAAGCACGACGACCTTCCGGAGCAGGCGTTCTATATGGTGGGGACGCTCGAAGAGGCCCAGGAACGAGCGCGCGAACTCGCCGCGGCGTAGTTGAGATGCCAGCGAAGACTCTACAGGTTGAAGTTGCCGTTCCCGACGGGTTGGTCCTGGACGGTCCGGCGGTTAGCGTCCAACTCCCCCTTGCGACAGGATACCTGGGCGTGTTGCCCGGGCACGCCCCGCTGTTGGCGGAGCTAGGCACCGGCGTGCTGACCCTGACCTCCGAGGGGAATTCCGAGCAGCACCTCGCAATCGACGGAGGCGCGGCCGAGATCCTCCCCGACCGCGTCCGCGTTCTCGCCGACAAGGCGGAGAGCGCGCAAGACGTCGACCGGGAGCGAGCACGACAGGCCTTGGAGCGGGCTAACTCGCGGTTGCAGCTTCAATCGCTCGAGATTGACGTCGAGCGGGCGCAGCGAGCGTTGCGAAGGGCCCGAGCGAGACTGGCAGTCGCTGGACATTCGTGAGCGGCTGGGCGCCTCGCCTCGCCAAAGGCCGGGAGAGAGCGAATGCGCTAGGCCAGGTCGCTGACGCAGGGGTTTGTCAGATCGCCGATGCCCTCGATCCGGACGGTGCAGATGTCTCCTGGCTTGAGATAGACGGGCGGCTTGCGCGCCATGCCGACGCCTGGCGGGGTGCCGGTTGAAACGATATCGCCCGGATCCAGGGTCATCACAGCCGACAGGTACTCCAGCAGGGCTGGCACGTCGAACACCAGCTGGTTCGTATTGGAGTCCTGCATTGTCTCTCCGTTCAGATCGAGACTGATGCGCAGGTTGTTAGGATTGTCGATTTCGTCTTTCGAGACCAGTTCGGGCCCCATCGGGCCAAATGTATCGAATGTCTTGCCGATCGTCCATTGCGATGTCGCCAGCTGGTAATCGCGGGCGCTGACGTCGTGAACGCAGGTGTAGCCGAAGATATAATCCTGCCAGTCCGCTGCCTCGACATTCTTGGCGCGCCTGCCGATAACGAATGCGAACTCCGCTTCGTAGTCCACTTTCTGCGAGGCGGACGGGAGAATGATCGGATCTCCCGGGCCGCACACCGCATTGCCGTACTTGGTGAACACGGTAGGGATTTCGGGAATCTCCATACCGGATTCGACGGCATGGTCGCGGTAGTTCAACCCGATGCAGATAAACTTTCCCGTGTTCGGCACCGGAGCGTGCTGGCGCACTTCGTCCAACGGGAACCCGTTGCCCCTGCTGGCCGCGAGCTCAGCAGCGCGGGCCAGGGCGATGTCTCCCCCTTCGAGTAAGGAAATCACAGACGGATACCCGATCTGCGCGAGGCCGAGCACGTGTCCGTCGCAAACAATGCCCGCCTCTTGTTGGTGTCCGGCACAACTGAATGTCGTCAATCTCATGTGAGTTCCTATCGAACTAACTACATCATGTGCTACCCTGAGCGAGTTGGGTTGGCTTGGGCACCTGCGTTGCCAAGCTAGCCCCCGTGGGGTCCGCGCCTACGGACCCCACGGGCTTCTTTGATGTAAACGCCAGCAGGAGTGGATCCTGCTGGTGAACTTCTCTGATGATTCGCCCGAGCCGTTCGCGTCGGGCGCGGTTCCAGGGCGCGTAGTACTGCTCTGTGGTGGCGACGCTCCGATGCCCGAGCAGGCTGGAAACGTCCTGAGTCATGACCCCCGCGAGCAGGAGTTCGACTGCGAATGTGTCGCGCAACCGGTGCGGCGTAAAGCCCTCAACCCCCGCCTCGCTAGCGATCCGCTTCAAGCGAGCCCTCCAGTAGTTTGCCGCCGTCGCCGCCGCTCCCTGGCCGGTCCAGAAGAAATAGGGCTGTCCTCGCCGCGAGATCGCGTCGAGGCTAGCAAGGACCGTCAGCGGCAGGGCGACGGTGACCAGCTCGCCGCTCTTCGCACGACGGAGCACCAAGTCGCCGTCTCCGTGGATGTCGCCGCGCCCCACCGTCACGCCGTCCCTGATCGCAAGGCCCGAGTAACGCAGGAGCAACAGCAGGGCGTGTTCCCTCGGCCTTGGTTTCGCCGCAACAAGCAGAGCGTGCATTTCCTGCGAGCTCAGCGGCATTGTCGGCCGGGCGTCGGACTTGGGGCTCCGGACACCCTTCAGCGGTGAGTCCGAGATCCATCCCTCACCCGCGGCGTACGAAAAAAATGGCTTGAGCTGCGCCAGCCGCCTGCGGTGAGTGCTGGCAGCGCAATCCCACTGCTCCCGCCAACTGCGGACCGCGTCCCTGTCGATCCCCGTTAGCGACTCGATGCCACCAGCTATAGCGAACGCCTGTAGCTGGCGGAACAGGGTCCGGTAGTTCGCCCTCGTGGACTTGCGAATGTTGCGCGCCTCGAGATCGCGGAGGTAGGCCCCGCAGGCTTCCCCGACAGTCATGCGGTTCTCCTTGGGCGGCGTGCCTCGCCGGTGAAGGCGTCGGGGTCGCCACCTGGGAACCACCGATAGATCGCCGTGGTGCCCACGCCGAATCGCCGGGCGACCTCGGTCCGCGGGATGCTGCGATCGGCCAGCATGGCCTTCGCGGCCCGGACGTTCTCCGGATCGTGGAATGGGGACGGTCGGCCCCAGCGCCTGCCGGCGGCCTTGTGGGCCCGGGCGGATGCCTGGGTCCGCTCCCGGTTCAGGTCCGCCTCGAATTCCGCCATGGCACCGAACACCGCGAACACCAGCTTGCCGCCGGGCGAGCCCGTCCGTGTCAATCGCTTCGGTCAGCGAGACCAGCTGGCACCGCCGGCGCTCGAACTCGACTCCCAGTTCGATCAAGTGGCGCAGGTTCCGCGCCAACCTGTCGAATTTCCACACGACCAGCGTGTCCCCGTCCCGGAGGAACTCCAGCGCGGCGGTCAGCTGGGGGCGCTCGGTGATCCTGCCGCTGGCGCGGTCCGTGAAGATCCGCTGGCAGCCACTCTCCTCCAAGGCCCTGAGTTGGTAGGCGGGGTCCTGGTCGGGGGTGGAAACGCGTGCATAGCCGACGAGCACTAAATCACTCCATAACGACAAGTTTAGCAATTGTGTTTCAGGTTGCCTTTGGATGCGCTTCGGGACGGGCTCCGGGCCGGATCCGGGCGTGTCGGCGGGACGTCGCGAAAACGGCCGTTTTCGCGACTAGCGGCGAGAGCCCCGCGAACGCTTGACCGGGAACGTTATGAGCCGGCCGACAGTAAGAACGGGCATGGCCCCTCTGGATACAATCAGCAAGACGCTCCCGTGTTGTTCTGGACCTTCCTCGCGGCTATCAGCTTCGTAGCGCTTGCGGGCTGCGTGCTGATTATCGCCGTCGGTGCAACGCGAGCCCCACGGAGATTCTCCCCAAGACTGCTTGCATTGTTGTTTTTCGCCGTAGCCCTGCCGCGCCTTGTGGACTGGGTTCCAGTGCCGATTCATCGCTCGGTCGATATAGCCGTCTGGTGCATCAGTACCGCCGTCATCGTCTACTTTCTCTACCGATCAGGGCCGATGCTCGAGGACTTCATCCGGCGCTGGCTCCACGACCCAATGCCACGTGAGAAGTGAAGCCTCGGGAAACCGTCCGATTTGTCGACACACTACGATGGGGCTTTTCTCGGCCAATGGAAGCCGGTTCGTCAATTGCATGCTTTGGATTTGCACCGTGGGCAATTCCCGTTCTTCCCAGTCATGCAGCACCGTTCCTGAGGGCGTTCTTGCGGATCGTGGCCCACCACGATTGATGGGGCGGTCAGTGCGGAATCTGGTCAGGGTAGGTGCTGGAAACTCCCGAGTACGTTACTGGTAGTCTGGCCCTATGTCCAAGCCTCGCTTGTTCGTGGTTGCGTCGGTGGCCGCTTTCGTCTGCATTGTTTCTGTTGCGGTCTTTGGAATCGAGGGAATCTTGGAGGGAGCATGGTATTTGCTCGGGCTGGTGTTTTGCCTCTTGGTTTCCGTGCTTTGGACGTTCACGTTTCTTCGGGCGGCAAAGCCCCTACCAGACCGCGGGAACGTGATATGGCCTTTCATGGCGGCTGCTCTCCTGTGCCCCGTAACCGTATTACTCTTCGTCGTTCTCATCACTGACATGCAACTTGGGAATGATGACGACCCCTGGGAATTCGGCGTCACCTTGACAGTAGCGGCCCTAACAAATCCCTTGGTAGGTTGGGCATTTCGGCTATGGCCTAGATCGTCGCGTTACGGTCTACTCGTGAGGGGATCTCTGATCGCCCTACTGTTGATTCTTGAGGCGTTTGGCATCGGTTGGCTCTTGAGGGAATGGGATGACTTGAGTCTTGGGGTCGCTCTTGTTCTGGCTGTAATCCTGACCATCGGTGCTGGAATGATAACCTTGGCTCTGCAGTTCCTTTTCGGGGATTTTCGGGGATCATCGAAACCCTAGGATGGCTCAGCGTCGAGATAAGCTAGACTCACGTCTGGTTTCCACCGTTATCGCGACGAGTGCGATTGAGGTGGGATGGCAGGCGACCCTCGGAGCGGGCTAGGGGGTGAATCTTGACAGCGTCTTCGGTCGGTCGGCGTGACTGGGGGATGTCTACGCCGCCGGGAACGGCTTCGGCGGTTACCGGGTCGAGTGCGACCAAGCCATTGTCGAGATGTTAGTCGACGTGGCACGGGGTGAAATTGGCTATGGCGAACTAGTGGACTGGTTCCGGCAACGCCTGATTCGCCCAACGTGAACAGCGAGTCAGCCGTGCTGACGAAGATCGAACGTTCATAGTTGGGGGAACGGAAGACTGTGTCGTGGAGAAGAGCAGGCCGAGGGGCCGAGATGGCAGCTAGGCAGATCGGCGAAAGGCTTCGAGGTCGTCCACAGAACGTCAATCGCAGGTAGTTGGTTCGTGCCGGACCAAGACTCGATTCGCAGCTCAATGAAGCGCCTTGTTCCGGGCACCACTGTGCGCTCGCGGAAAGGACCCTCTTGGCGACCACTGTTCTCGGGACGTGCTGGCTAGGACCTGTGTGTTTACATGTTGTGGCCGGAAATGCCCGAACAGCCGGGGTCCGATCTGATCGGCCACGATGCCCCCCTACATCTTGGGGTCCACCAAGGGCGGGGGCCCTCGAGTCGTCGCTCTCGGTCGCCTGCGCAATCGGCGGCAGGCCCCTCTTGGCAAAGAGCTCGTTGAGCGCCTCGGCCAGGAGGGATTGCATCGTGTGATCCTCGTTTGCGGCCAGCATCCGCAGCTGGCGGTGCACGGGCGCAGGCAGGTGGGCGCCGACCAGGCGAGTTCCGTCGCCCGGCTCGGGTACGGTCACCTCCGTGCGGCGAGGCGATGCCTGCGCCCGGGCGCTCGTGCGTAACGCCGCTGTCAGAGGGTTCGTCTTCGGCATGATGTTGGTCCTCCCTCTTGGCTGCTAGCCCTCGAGTCGTACTCTCGACCAGTGCCAGAGCGCCCGGATCTCGGCCGCGGCCTTGCCGGCCGGCTCGTGCTCGACCACTCCGAGCCCTCTCGTGATCGAGTGCTGGAACGCGATTCGCGCTCCGATCCGGCAAGGGGCGACGTCCAGGCCGCTCTCCGCAATCGCCTCCGCCGCTTGGTCTGCCAGTTGCCCCCGATGGGGCGTGGCGTTCAGCGCGACCGCTGTGCGCGCTCGCGCCAGCGCCCAGATCTCCGCGGTCGTTCCAAGCGCCCGGAGGTCGAGGATGCCTGGGCGCAGCGGCACTAGGGCGAGGTCCGCCGCACGCGCCGCCGCCAGGGCGGAGGCTTCCGAGTGCGGGGCGGTGTCAATGACGGCAAGGTCGACACCGTGGCGGCGGGACGTCTCCAAAGCCGCTTCCAGCCGCGAAGCCGGGACGGGCACGACAGCGGGGCCATCTCGCTCCCGCTGGTCTCCCCAGCCGGCGGCGGAGGCCTGCGGGTCGAGGTCCAGGATGGCAGTCCGCCAGCCTCCGATCTCCGCGGCGACTGAGAGGTTGATGGCGAGAGTTGTCTTGCCGGTGCCACCCTTCTGGGCGATCAGGGTGAGGGTATACATATCTCGGACTATATGTTTTGAGGAATTACATGTCGAGCCCTATAGCATACGAGTCCCATGCCTGCCGTCGACGGCCCTGGCCTCTCGCGCTCGGCCAAGGGGTTGGTGGGAGGCATTCAAGATCCTGCCGGCGGTGACGACCCCAAACGGACCGTTTCCGACACAGCTACAGCTGGATGGATCCCAGCATAGAGTCATGTCCAATGGAAGTGGAGCCTTGAAGGGCACCGAGAGTCCGGTCTCGCCCACGGTTCCTTCGCTCGGTGACCTATGCGATCACGAGCCCCAAATTTCACCAGAGGAGTCTCAGGTCGATTGTCTTGAGCTTCCAAGTGCAATCATGTGGGCCTCGTACGTCAACAGGTATGGCGTTCCGGAAGCAGCTCGACCCACTAGCCGGCACCCCCGCCACCGAGTACACGACTGGCGAATCTACGTCACCTGTGGGCGACGACATAGTTATCATGACCGGGGTGTTGCGTGTGTCCGTGAGAACTAGTGTCGACACCCATCACCTGACCTGAAACACTTTGAAGGGTCTCGATGGCCTGTGGGTAAACAACCTCCCTCCCCACCGGCCGAGACGGCCCGCGGCAGTCTTCCGGACTGTGCCTTAGCGGGGCTCAGGGGCGGGCGGCGCCGGCCTGAGGTGGCAAGAATTGCGTACTCTGGCCTGGGGGAGAGCCTCCGGGGAGGCCTCGCCAATGAATGGTGGCCTGCTCGGGCCCAGACTGACCTTGGGGTGTGAGCACCAATGGCTAAAGGGGGCGTGGCTGCCCGGCCCCTCCTACCATCGATGATACCCAAGGGCCGTGTTTCAACCCTGAATGGTCCTAGACGACGCGGCGCGGGGGCGGCACTGACCTGTACGAGGTGCGCTTGACGCGAGTCCTCCTCCATCGCAGTTGGCAGCCCGACGCACATTCCACAGGCAGGCCCGCACGTCAGGTGTGTATCGCCGCCAATGCACGGCCCACCTTCATTCGAACCTGCCGATACCGGTGCATGAGACGACCACGCCAGCCTTCTCGTGTTTCTTCGGCGAAACGGTACGTCGGTCGCCCACCTTCGCCGAGCCCGAGGCGCGTGTGCGTAAACTGGCAGCTACCAACGCACCTATCCGGATGCTCGAATGGCTCGGTCTCCGCTTCAACGAATCGGTGCTCGAACGACCACTGACCGGCAGTAGCGGAACCGTCGTGCCACCAATCCTCCCCAATTAAGTAGCGCACAAGCATCCTCGTTTGCTCAGCCGCCACGAGATTGCAGAACGCGACCGTGTTCTGGCCCGGCTCTGGACCATCCTCTGCAGCATTGTTGATGTAGCGTCCCCTATGCCGAATACCCAACCGTTCGTCTCGGGCGTCACCGCTGGTGTATTGTCCGCGGCAGCGCAGGCACCGCATGTCGGGGCCAACTAGATGAACGCACCATTTCGCAGACAGTAGACGCTCCCCCGACTCCACCAAGACCCCGCCGTCAATCAAGGGAAGGCAGTTCGCGTAAGCGATGTGATTCAGAACGTCGCGCGCCTCTGCATTGTCGACGCAGCAGACGATCACATCAGCGTCAGCCGCAAGCCGATACGCCCGTTCGGTGCGGATCGACAACGGAACAGAGCGAATGACGGGCCGACGAGCGGTGGCGACCCTACGCACATGATCTCCGGCCACCTTCGCTTTGAGGACCCCAATGCAGTGTCGGTCGGCGTAGATCAAACGATCCAGATTCCTGTCTTCGACTAAGTCCGCATCAATGATCGTTATCTCCTCAATCCCCATGCGCGCCAAGGATTCGAGGATGATCGAGCCAACACTCCCCGCGCCCACCACACAGACATGCGTCCGAGCCAGCCTTTCCTGTGCCTCGATCCCCCAGCTGTCGACCGTCCGCACCAAGCTTGGCCGGCGTGCGTATGGCAAATACCCGTCCGGAGGCCAATCCGCGCTTGTGTGGCGTGGTCCAACCCGCCGCACATCTGTACACTGCACAGGCACAATGCGGCCACGTCCCAACTCTCGCCAGAATCGGGCGCTCCAGACACCGTCTGAGCCGATTGTCAGTCCGAGCAGCGGCAACCCCGTCTCCCTAACGAAGGGTGCAATTATGTTGCGCTCAGTGTTTTCGTCGATGGCGCTCAGGGCCTGCCAACCGGGTCCGGGATGACTGTGAAGCACCGCTACTCCCGCATCCGCCTTGAGCGCGCGATCTAGGGCGCGATTAAGGTAATCGCCCTGCACCGTAACGTTGCCGTGCAGATCTCGGTCGCCGCCGTCCGGGAGAACGACATCGTCCAAGATCCCCGTATAGCGGTTGAAACCCTCTCCCCGCCGCCACAGTGCCAGGCAAGCCTCCTCCTGCCAACCCTCGTTATGGAAGCCACTCAGCAGGTGATCCGCGAGTTGACGGTGTACCGATTCACGCAGAACTACACGATGCTTCAACGCATGCTCCAAATCCTACGGATGTGCCTGTCAAGGTAGGTCCTCATGTTCTTGCCGTCCGGTATATCGATCCGGTCCCAGAAGTCGCTTGGCGGGGCGCTAATCGCCATCCAGACCTCACCGTTCTCGAATTCGTAGTTCGCAACGACTCCCGCTGGCTGAGACCCCTTCACTAGCTCCGCCAGAACATGATCTGGCGGTGAAAGGTACACCCAGTGCGGCGCCACTTCGGGCCACTGCCCTTCGTTTTCGTGCACGGCCATCGCCAACGTCACGGCGTCTCCGTCACGGCTGCCGTCCTCGATCGGATACTCAAACCTCACACCATCCGCGCCGCCCTGTTCCTGAGGAGCGATAAACGGGCTTGGTCGATATCCCAACCCGACCAACTCTGCCGCAATCCGCTCCGAGTTTGTGCTCATGCGAACGGCGCACCCTTCTCGGGGGCCGCCCGAAACACGTTGTACTTGTCGAGCTCCACTAGTTGCCCCGAGACGAACGTCACATTCGAGTCCGGTACCCTTAGCACGTACCCGGTCTTGTCCGGATCCTCGCCAATCGCCGCTCCGGCGAACGCGATCCGCAACAACACTGCCGCATCGGCCGCCTGCTCCTCTGAGAAGAACGTCTCACCGTTCACCTTGAATTCGTACTTTTTCATGCCAGCCTCCCTTAAGCTGTCTACTATGCGGCGACGCGATGCCGTCGACACTCTAGACTGTCTAGGTCGACAACTTGTGTCAACTTGAAGTTTATACTATCATATTTTCTAGGTATTTTGTCAACCTAGAATTGACGCGGATGGAGGAAATAAATGTTTGGGCAACGACTCCGGCTGGCCCGCAAGCGGGCAGGCCTATCGATGCGGTCACTCGCCGAGCAAATGACCCCAAAGGTCACCGCTCAGGCCATCAGCAAGTACGAGGCGGGGCAGATGCTGCCCTCTTCGGCCGTTCTGGTCGCGCTCGGAAGAGCTCTCAATGTCTCACTGGACTTCCTGATGAGCGGACAGGTCGAGGCTCTCGACGGCCTAGAGTTTCGCCAGCATTCCAAGACTTCCGCGCGTGACCGGGCGAAGGCCGAAGCGATCTTGATCGACAACCTAGAGCGTCACCTCGCAATCGAGCAGGTCCTCGACATGCCAGCAAGCGTCGATTGGATCGAGCGGCGCCGCTACGACAGCGTCGCCAGCGAAGCCCATATCGACGACAGGGCCGATGAACTCCGCAACGCCTGGCATCTTGGCATGGACCCGATTCCCAGTCTATGTGAACTCCTTGAACAAAAGGGTATTAAGGTCGTCGAAACCGACCTACCTGAGAGCATCAATGGCTTGGCGTGCCACGTCCTCAAGGGCGGTGAGGCGGTCGCTGAGGCGGTCGTCGTTTCCACTCGAATCAACGTCGAGCGCAAGCGTTTCACCCTTGCTCACGAACTGGCACACAGGATCATCCGCTCCACCGGCAATCCGGCCATCAACCTCGAGAAGGCGATGAACCGCTTTGCCGGAGCCTTTCTCATTCCTGGCCAGCGTCTCAGGGAAGAAGCCGGCACGGACCGCCACCGCGTTACCTACTATGAGATCGTCCGCCTCAAGCATACCTTCGGCGTCTCGGCGGCGGCCATGCTACACCGCCTTGGGGACGTCGGAGTCCTGCCTTCCAACAGCGTCCAGCGCGCCTTCGCGACGTTCGCCCGCTCCTGGCGCAAAACGGAACCGGAACCCCTTCTTCCTCATCACGGCTTCGCGAACTTCGAGAAACCGCGTCGCTTCAAACGCCTTGTCTCGCGCGCCGTCGGCGAAGGGCTGATCTCGCCCGTGCGCGCCGCTTCGCTTCTCGACGAGTCCCTTGACTCCGTCGAGCGGCGGATCGGTGGTCCCACGATACAGTGACGTGCGTTGTTGTCAACGATGCTTCCTGCCTGATCGACCTTCGCAAGGGTGATCTTCTGCCCGTGCTCTGCAATCTGCCGTACCGATTTGTCGTCCCGTTGCCCATACGCGAGTCCGAAGTCCTTGACTTCTCCACCGAACAATGGAAACAACTCGACATTGCAGGGATGCTTACCCACAACCTACCGCCGAGCGAAGTTGCTCAAGCCCTCGAACTCAAGGCGCGCCATCCGGGCCTTTCCGCCAATGACTGCTTTTGCTTCATCACCGCACGAGTTCACTCTGGCATCCTGCTGACCGGCGACTCTCTGCTCCGCAAGACCGCGACCAACAACGGCTTGCAAGTACATGGTGTGCTTTGGATCGTCGACGAACTTGAAGCGGCTGGAGGCTGCGATAGATCGCTTCTAATCCAAGCCTTGGAGACTTGGCAAGGTGACGACTCGGTCTTTCTACCCCAAGACGAGGTTTCCGAGCGGCTGGAGCGCTTCACTACACAGCTGTGAGGTTGTCTCGTTCCACGCTGCAGTCCCATCACAGAAGCCGCGTCTCGTCTGTGCACTGCCCTGCGCCGCGCGGTTCGGTTTGGACCGGAGCTCGAGGGAGGATTCACCCGCTGCCCGGCCCCGTGGATGCCGATTGGATAGTGAACCAGACCGCGGCGGCAGACGAAGACCGATCATGATCGATGTGCCAAGAGACCAGCCATGCATGCTCGGTGCAGGGTCTACTAAACACCCATGGCCGCGGGCAGCCACCCCGTATGCATGAAACAGAGCGACGTGGCAATCGCTCGCTGGCATTCCGTGCGATGATGCAGTCTTGAGATTGAGACGCGGGTGCGTTTGCTGCTTTGGAATTAGCGTACGGTTCGGGCCACAGAACGGGGCTGCCCGGATTGGCGTGACGATTCAATGTTCGGCGAGCGCACCTCGCACGGCGGCCGCTCATCGCAAGTGAGCGCGTGACGGTGAGGTGTGTCCATCACCTCGGGCTGTTTCACAGTAAGAGGCTCGTGGATCAATGCTTCCGAGTCTGGATTTGGGGGCAGGAGGGCCGGAAATCGGCGGTAGCTGTCTTGGGGCGAGGGCACTGCGACCGATGCTCCGGCCCGGACAGTTAGCGTTGCTATGCTCGACCTGATATTCGAATTGGGGATCGCGGAGGCTGAATGTCTGCAATCGAAGCACTGCTGGAGTCCTACCGGGCAGCGGCCATCTCGGAACGCGACAAAGGCACAGCCTTCGAGAAGCTGGCCAAGGCTTGGCTGGTAACCGATCCAGTTCAGTCACTGCGAATCAAACGGGTCCAGCCTTGGGCTGAATGGGCGGCCGGGCAGGGACAGAAGCGAACCGACACCGGGATCGACCTGGTGGCAACCCGGCATGACGGCGGACTCACCGCGATCCAGTGCAAGTTCCTTGCCGCGGAACGGAGAATCCGCAAGGAGGACATCGACAGTTTCATCTCCGCCTCGGCAAAGCCGCAATTCTCCGAGCGGATGATCGTCGAGACAACCACCAAGCCCTGGAGCCCGCACGCCACGACCATGCTGGAGGGTCAGGCAATCCCGACCACTTGCATTGGGTTGCAGGACTTGATCAAGAGCGATGTGGATTGGTCAGCATTCGCGGGCACCGGCGAGATTGCGCGCCGCGAGCCGAAGATCCTACGTCCGGATCAGATGGAGGCACTCAAGGCCGTGCGCGTGGGCTTGGAAAAAGTCGACCGCGGCAAGCTCATCATGGCCTGCGGCACCGGCAAGACGCTGACCGCGCTACGCATCGCCGAGGACATAGCCGGAGCCGACCGGCTGGTGCTGTTCCTGATGCCGTCGCTGGCGCTGATGGCCCAGTCGGTGCGGGAATGGTGCGCCGATGCAGTCTTGCCACTAGCGACCTTCGCGGTGTGCTCGGACTCGCAAGTCGGCAAGCGGCGCTGGAGCGCCGACGACATCGCAGAGCTAGAAGTGACGGACCTGACGTTCCCGGTTACGACCGATGCACAGAAGGTGGCTCATGCGGTCACGGCCTCCACCCCCGCAGGGACGCTGCGAATCGTCTTCGCCACCTACCAATCGATCCAGGTGATTGCCGAGGCGCAGGCGAAGCACGGCATGCCGGCCTTCGATCTAATCGTCTGCGACGAAGCGCATCGCACTACCGGGGCGACCTTTGCCGGCGAGGATCAGTCCAACTTCGTCAAGGTGCATGACAATGCCGTGATCCAGGGCCGGAAGCGGCTCTACATGACCGCGACGCCGCGCATCTACGGCGAGGGCGCCAAGTCGAAGGCCCGCGAAGTTGACGCCGTGCTGGCCTCGATGGACGACGAGGCGCTGTACGGCCAGGTCCTGTTCCATGCGGGTTTCGCGCAGGCGGTCGAAAACGGGATCCTGGCCGACTACCGGGTGATCGTGCTGGCGATGGACGAGGGGCACATCAGCGCCTCGGTGCAGAAGCGCCTCGCGGACGGGAACAGCGAGCTCGTGCTGGACGATGCCACCAAGATCGTCGGTTGCTGGAAGGCGTTATCGAAGACCGGGCTTGCGCCGGGACCGGAGGACGATTCCGAGCCGATGCGGCGCGCCCTGGCATTCTGCCGCGACATCAAGAGTTCCAAGCTGGTCCGCGAGGAGTTTGAGCAAGTCGTCAAGGAATTCCAGGTGCACGAGCAAGACGAGGAGGATCAGGAAGCCAAAGCCCTGCGATGCGAGGTCCGGCACGTGGACGGCACCTACAATGCCCGCGCTCGGGGCGCGCGGCTCGACTGGCTGAAGGCAGATGCGGGCGCGACTGTCTGCCGCATCCTGAGCAACGCGCGCTGCCTCGCCGAAGGCGTGGATGTCCCGGCGCTGGACGCGATCCTGTTCCTGCATCCGCGCAACAGCCAGATTGACGTCGTACAGTCGGTCGGCCGGGTCATGCGCCGGGCTCCAGGCAAGCGGATGGGATACGTAATTCTGCCGATTGGGGTCCCTCCCAACGTGCCGGCAGACCAAGCGCTGAACGACAACAAGAAATATCGCGGCGGCAAGAATAGTTGTCGCCGGCCAGACCCCTTCAATAACTCGGCGACCACGTCTTCTGATGGGTGCCGCACACGTGCCGCAGTGGTCTGATCCGTAAACAGCCCGGCCGTCAGGCGGTCCACCATTACCGCTGGCAACTCACCGCCCTTGTCCTCCTGCCACTCCAACAGCATTTCTGTTGCGTACCCAGCTCGATCAACGTCAAGAGCGAGCTGCTGAAGCCTGAACTCTTGGTCGGCATGCCGTCGAAACCACTGGTCAGTCCAGCGAATATAGAACACAGCGGAAAGGCCAAACCCTAACGCGCCAAGTGGCAAACGTCCCAACTGCAACCACAGCTCGACACCTTCTGTTGCCGTTGCTGGAGAGAAGAACGAGTGAGCGATCAATCCTCCCGAGCGCGCCAGAAGGAATGTGAAAATCAGGTGTACTGGCATCCGCTTCCGATGGGTGTCGGACGTCAGTTTGAATGTCTTCGAGCGATCGGAGATCTTCTGTTGGAGGACCTTGAGCTGTTCCCGCCGCGCGTGACGGGCACTCCGGTCATCGAGCTCCTGCCGCCGCTCGTCCAGCTCCGTCTCACGTGCTTCCAATCCTTTGGTCCGCTCGTCATGGTTCGCGTCGAGTGCTCGATTCTTCTCTTCAAACGACTTGGTTAGCGCCCGCTTGTGCTCTGCTGCTTCCGCATCCAGCCGTATTCTGTACTCTTGCGTCTCGCTGGTGAGCCTGTTTGTCAGTGCCTCCAGTCGAGACAGACCCTCCTCGCGCAACCGGTAGAATTCAGCCATTTCTGGCCCAAGCGCCCGCTCGATCGCCGCCGCTCGGTTCAGCGGAATGAACTGCTGTTGAATAGCGGTGAGGACCCGGCTCACATCAACAGGATCAGGAGGGTCCCGTTGGAAAGAAACGTGAATCTGGTCGTCGCCTCGTTCTCGGTCGCGTTCGACGCTAACGTTCAGTCTCAATGGCTCGAAATAAACCGAAACGCTGTGCCACGATGCGCTTTCGTGCTGGCTAGCATGTGCGGCGAACGGCTGCTTCTGGATCCCAGCCAGCTGAAAGCTATTGCTCGCTTGATAGCCATCCATGACCTGGACGGTAACGAGAGACTGTCTCGCATCTTGCTCCAGTTCGTCGGCTATTGCCATAAGAGCGGTCAGGATTGCTGCATCGCTGGACGATGGCGAGCGGAAGCGTGTGTTTGCTGGCACTTAGATCTCCAATCGTATTCTTGGTTTGATCACCTGGGCCTCCGCACCTTGAGGCCACCGCTCCCGCTTCGTGAAGCGAGACCGCATCTTGCAGAAGTAGAGCGACCTAGATCGTGCCTCAAGGGTGAGCTTCGAGAACTAGTCGGAGAACTAGTCGGCATCGCTCTGGGAAATGGCTGCTGCCAATTGGATTGTAGTCCATTGCCCACCGCAGTTTTGCCCGGAGCGAGATGCACAACCTGGCAGCGATCCCGCAGGGCCTTGAGGGTCTTGTTCAGTTCGGCAAAGAGCCCTGCTTCACTGCTTAGCAGACACCCCGAACACGATGCTGGCGAGCTCCACTCCCGGCTCCAGCGCGACGAGCGCCGCGTGGCCCCAGCGCCAGGCCAAGCGGGGGGCGGTGGTACGGTCGACCTCGACCGCCTAATCCCCGGACGGCAGCCCGCGAAACGCCCAGCTTCCGTCCCGTCGAGCCGCGGTCCAGCGCCCGCCGGGTTCGAGGCGCAGCACGACCTGGTCGAGACGCACGCCCTGGTCGCCGGATACGAGGCGCCCGGCGATCGCGCCTAGCCGGCGCAGGGGGAAGTCTGCGGTCGCCTCCCGGCCCGGACGTACCGCCACCGTGGCGACGGCGGTTCCGGCCGGGTCCAGATCGGCGGGCGGGCGCGCCAAGTCCAGCCGCGCCTCGCGGTTGCCTGCGGGCACGCGCTCCAGGCTCCAGCGGCCTTCGGAATCGGTGGCCGCCTCGCAGTCGCCGACCAGCACCCACACGCCCTCCATGGGGACCGCCGCCTCCGCGGTACCTGTCCAGACACGCCCCGAGATCGACCCGACAAGCGGCGCGATCGGAGCCCACGCCGGCCCTGCGCTGCCGTTCGTCGCGCCCCAGCGCCAGGCGCGGGACGCGCGCACGTGCAGGGTCCACTGGCCGTAGCCGGCATCGAAGGGGTCGAACGCCCGGAGGAGGTGCGCCGAGCCGTATGTCAGCTCCTGTGTCCGGTTGAACCGGCCGCCCCGCGCCGACAGCTTCCACTTGCCGATCGCGGCGGTCAGGGAGAATTGCGAGCTCGAGTACAGCCGCCGCGCCAGCAGCGTGTCGTCGGCGACGTCACGCCCGCGTTCCACGCTCGCGTGGGCCGACCAACGGCCCCGGGAGAACGAGCCGAACGCCCGCACGTCCAGCGCCCCCGCCTCTCCGCCGCCCACCGCCGAGGTCCTCCAGCGCAGCAGGCCCCCCAGAGCGACGCCCGGCAGTGGTCGCCAGGAGTCCTCGAACTCGAGGCTGCGCGCGGGGATCGGTTGCGCGCCCATGCGCAGTTCGCGCCATTCGGCGCGCAGGCCGTGGCGACCGAGCTCCTTGCGGGTGGAAACCGACGCGAGCCGGGTGTAGAAGTCCGCGCCCTCGCTCCCGGCGAAACGCAGCCAGTCCAGCGTGCCGCTGAGGCTGGCGTTGCCGGGCAGGCTCCAGGACGCCCGCGTCCCCTGCAACAGGCTCCGGAACGTCGGCCGCAGCGGATGTTGTTTTTCAGGCTATTTCGCAAGGTGAATCCCACTTTATTTCTGCGGTTGAAGCGGCGGTTTTTCAAGTAGATTCGCTACTGCAGAAAGGAGTGGAGGGGAGAGTGGGTGTCGGGCTGGAAAGGTTTTCCAGTGGCAGAGAAAGGCCGTGCGTTGAGGCCGGGCCGAGGGGTTGCGATGTGGGCGTGGGGCAGGTGTTGCAGGAACAGCTAGCGAGGCTGCGGGGAACGGCGTAGCAGATCGTTCCAGTCCTTGGCGCCGACAGGCCGGAGGCGGCTGTAGTGGGGGGTATGGTGCCGGAGGGCGTCGGCGGCGCGGTCGCCGGCGGGGTCGGCGTCGTAGGCGCAGAGAGTGCGGGGAGCGTGGAAGGCTTGCAGCCAGGGAGGGAGCGCGGCGGCGAGGCCGGCGGTGGAGGCGACGAGGGTGTCGGGCGGCAGGGAGGGAGCCAGCAGCAGGCCAGCCCGTTCGGAATGGACGCAGCTCCGAGGGCGGTTCGAGGGCTTAACCGCTGTGCATAGCCCAAACGACAATGCCGGTGACGGTCGCAATTGCCAGCAGCAGGTAGCCGGCCCTGATTTGCCATCCGGGTAGGGCGAGCCTCGGCTGTTTCGTCCGCTTGTTCGCGCTCAATGACCGCGCCGCTCGTGGCGCTGCGATCGTGCGGCTGCGGATCGCCTCCAGGGCCTCGCGGTTCGTGATCATGATCGTGCACGAATTCGGTCCGGGAATTGTTTCCTCAAGGCGCCGCCGCACGTCCTCGGGGCAATCCGTCCTGGAACGAAACACTTCCGTGCCCTTGTCCGTCCCGACGATGATGCTGGAGGTCTTGAGCACCCATTTCATGGCATTCACTTCAGGGCTGGAAGGCCCAAGTCCGACTCTGCGGCGAATTCGCTCACAAGCTGGATGAACCCAAGCGACGCCCTAGACAGGGCCTTGTCCTGTCGGTAGATCAATCCTATCGTCCGAATCATTGGCAACGGTTGCAAGCGGATTGCCTTGAGCCTCCCTGACGAGATCTCCTCGCGGGCGCTACTGACTGCCATGAATGTAACACCGAGTTCGGCTTCCGTGAAACGCTTCTGCATTTCACTGGACTCCAGTTCCATGGAAATGCGCATCTTGTCTTCGAATACGTCCAGAAACTCATTGATGCGCGTTCTGGTCCGACCTGTCTTTGGCAGCAGCAGGTCTTCCTTGACAATGTCCTCGGCACCCACGGTCTTGTGGTTTGCGAGCCGGTGGTTCGGGGAGGTGAAGAGGCGGATTTCATCCGAGTAGATCTGCACAACCCTCAGCTTTTTTTCTTGCAACGGGAGCTGGGTGATGCCGAAGTCAACCGAGTTGTCGAGCACGGACTCGATCGTGCGGGCGCCATAGGACCTCACGACCTGCATTTGAACCTTGGGAAACTTCTCCCGGTATCGCGCGAAGACCGCCGGCAAGACATGGATACACGTGGCTTCATTGGCTGCGATGCTCATCTCGCCTTTCGGGATATTGTCCAGTTCCCGGACCGCATCGAATCCTTGCCGGCGCATTTCCAGAATCTTGCGCGCGTACTCGGCGAAGATCTTGCCCGCGGTCGTCAGGGTGATGCGACTGCCGAATCGGTCGAAGAGCTGGGCTTCCAACTCCTGCTCCATTTGCCGGATCTGCGCGCTAATCGCCGGCTGGGTGCGAAAGCAGGTCTTGGCCGCTTTTGAAAAGCTATTCAGACGAACGATTTCTAGAAACGTATGTAACTGATCGAAGTCCAAAACCTTTTGGGCGGTTGCGGTCGGCGGCTAGACTCCACCTACCGTGATGTCCACCAAACGCCGTAAGCAACATCTTACACCACTCACCTGTCCCCAAGGACGCCGCCCGGCTCCTCGTCCTATTGCCGCCGGAGCATGCCGCCTTGCTCTCCCCGGCTCATGGCCTCTTCGGCGGAACCGGACCCCAATTCACCCATCGAAGCGGGGCGATAGAATGGGGATCTCCGCTATTTCTATGAAGCCACGGATTTTCTCGGGCATGCAGCCCACGGGGGAACTGCATATTGGCAACTACCTGGGTGCGTTGCGTAACTGGGCGAAGATCCAATACGACTACGACCCGATCTTCTGCATTGTCGACCAGCATGCCATCACGGCGCCTCACGATCCGCAGCTCCTGCCGGAGCGATGCGAGCAGGTGGCGGCATTGTACTTGGCTGCCGGGCTCGACCCGGACCACTCCGCAGTGTTTGTCCAGTCGCAGGTCTCCGAGCATGTCGAACTCGCGTGGATCTTCACTTGCACAGTGCCTTTCGGTTGGCTGAGTCGCATGACGCAATTCAAGGCCAAGACACTGCAGGCCGGCGGCAATCAGGACAGCATCGGCACGGGATTATTCCTATATCCGGTGCTGATGGCGGCCGACATCCTCCTGTATCAGGCAAGATTCGTGCCGGTCGGGGACGATCAGTCGCAGCACATGGAACTGACGCGCAACATCGCCCAGCGCTTCAACAATCACTATGGCGACACGTTTGTCGTGCCGGAAGCGAAAATGCCAGTGGTCGGCGCGCGGATCATGGGCTTGGACGATCCGACCAAGAAGATGAGCAAATCGGCTGCATCGCCGACTCACTCGATCAGCCTGCTTGACCCTCCGGGACGCGTGCGCAAGGTGCTCGGCCGCGCGGTTACAGATTCGCAAGCCGGAGTGAATTGGGAAGCCCCGGGAAATGGAGTGGCGAATTTGCTGACGATCTTCCAGGCGTTCAGTGAGTGGACTGATGAGAGGATGGAGGCGCACTTTGCCGGCATGCGATACGGCGATCTCAAGAAGCAGGTGGCCGAAATGGTGTCTTCCAAACTTGAGCCCATTCAGCTTCGCTACGCCGAATTGATGGACTGTCGGGACTACTTGCGGGGTGTTCTGCGCAGTTCCGCCGAGCGCGTCAAGCCGGTCGCGGAAGAGACGGTGCGCGCCGCCAAGCAACGCACTGGCTTGTATTTTCTATAGAGTCCGGCGGTGGCATCCTCGGTTTCCCTGCGCGGTTACGGTGATCTGCTGCGCCGTTCCCCGAACTTTCGGAGAGTCTGGGTGGCCCAGCTCATCAGTGGTTGTGGGGACTGGTTCTATTCGGTAGCAATCTACACCTTGCTGCTCGAGCTGACCGGGCGGGCGGAATCCGTGGCCTGGGCCGCGATCCTGCAAATCCTTCCCATGATGCTGATGGGGCCGATGGCCGGCGTTGTCAACGACCGTCTCAGCCGCCGCAAAGTGATGTTGGTCAGCGACTTGGTTCGTGCGGCCCTTGCTCCTTGCATGCTGCTGATCACCAGGCCTGAGCATATCTGGCTGCTCTACTTGATCCTGGCTCTCGAAATCGGAACGGCTGCATTCTTCGAGGCCGGCCGCAACGCCATCCTGCCCAGCTTGATCAGGCGGGAGGACTTGGTCTCCGCCAACGCTCTCGGTTCGACCACTTGGTCGCTGACGGTCACATTGGGCTCGGCCTTGGGAGGGGTAGCGGTGGCTTACTTCGGCCGTCCGACCGTCTTTATAGCGAATTCCCTCTCGTTTCTGGCTTCGGCCTGGTTTGTGTTTCGAATCAGGGCGTTCGAGCGCCATCTGGCGGGGCGGCGCATGGAGCCCTGGACTGACGCGATCAGCTTCCGTCCGGTGATCGAGGGTTTCGCCTACATGATCCGCGACTGGCGACTGGCGATCCTTCTGACACTCAAATTCGGGCTCGGCATCATGGGTGCCCGGGTTGTATTGGTGACGATTCTTGGTAGCCGCGAGTTCATAGTCCGAGGCGATCCCGCCCTTGGAATGGCGATGCTGCTTGCATTTCAGGGTGCCGGTTCGGTACTCGGTCCGCTCTTGCTCGGCCAGAGGATCACCAAGAGCGAGTCCGCGATGCGGCTGGCTGTGCTCGGCGGGTACTTCGGAGCTGGTTGCGGTTACATCCTGTTCAGCCAGACCCTGTCGGTTCCGCTTGCCGGGCTCTTCCTGGTTCTGGCGCACAGCGGAGCGGCGCTCGTGTGGGTCTGTTCCACGACGCTGCTGCACTTCAAAACGGACCACCGCTATCTGGGGCGCGTCTTCGCGGCCGACATGGGCCTGTTCATGGCCACGGCGAGTGTCTCGACCTATTGCATGGGACAGGTGCTCGATATGGGTGTTTCCGGGCGCATTGGCGCATTATGGCTTGGCTGCGCGATGTTCGGGCCGGCGCTCATCTGGGCGGTGTCCGTGCAAAGGTTTCGGCGAGACGACGCAGCCGCCGGTCAAGGGACGTGAGCCCGCACGACCTGCGCCTCGATTCCGTCGACCGGAAAGCGGGCCGCCTCGGCCGGGACCAGAAACGCGTCCCCGGCTTCGAAAGATATCCCGGCCATTGATCCGCAACCCCGGATGCAAACCAAGAGGTGGATCCGTCGGCGGTCAGGCATATAGATGAACGGGGAATCCCAGCTCAGCAGTTCCGTCAAGAAGTGCGGGCACTTGCCTAGGCTCTCGACCCGACAGCTTCCGTCGTCCATTAGTTGCGGCGCACGAGGCGCTGGACGGGAATGCAGATCCACCGCCGCGACCGCCCGGTCGACATCCAAGGCGCGGAGCCGACCGTCGAGATCAGGGCGTCCATAGTCGTAGAGGCGGTACGTCACGTCAGAATTCTGCTGGATTTCACAGAGCACCGCCCCGCCTCCGGCCGAGTGCAGCGTGCCTGCCGGCAACAGGACGCAATCTCCAGGATGTGCCGGGACCCAGTGCATGAGCCGGTCGATCGTGCCGTTCCTGGCTGCGCCGGCGAGTCGTCCCGGGTCCAGGCTCGTGTCGAGACTCAAGCCCAGTCGCGCGCCTGGCTCGGCCGCGATGATATACCACAGTTCCGTCTTGCCTCGCCGGTTGTCCGACTGCCTGGCATCGGGATGGACCTGGATTGACAGGTTCCCAGCGCAGAACAGTAGCTTGGCGATGATCGGCAATCGTGGTCCGTCTTCTCCGCTGCCTGTCCAACCGCGTCCCATGATCCGGGTCCCGAACTCGGCTATCAGCGAATCGATCCGGCGACCAGTCAGCGGGCCGTGGGCCACCTCGCTCCCGTCATAGAGGCACCACGCCTCGCCAATCCGGCCGTCCACTCGGCCAAGTACCGGTCGAAGGTCCTGCGTACCCCAGATTTTCTCGCGAAGCGACGGTCGAAATTTCAGTGGCTCGAGTCGATTCACGGCAATCCAGTAATGAAAACCCGGATGCGCCGGATGCCTTCCTCAAGTTCCTCCATGGACGCGGCGTACGAGAGCCGGATGTGCTCCGACGTGCCGAATGCCTCTCCAGGCACGATTGCGACATGGGCCTCTCGAAGCAGTTTCTGGGCGAAATCCATCGAGGAGCTGACTCCTCCCCGCCCGAAGCTGCTGCCGATGTTCGGGTAGGCGTAAAAGGCGCCGTTGGGTTGCGGGCAACGCACGCCGGGAATGTCGTCCAGGGCGGCAACCACGTACTCCCTGCGCCCGCGGTACTGCTCCAGCATGGCGTATACCGCGTCCATGGGGCCATTAAGCGCTTCGATGGCCGCTTTTTGAACGATCGAACTGGGATTCGATGTGGCGTGGCTTTGAAGCTTGTTGACGTTACTGATTAGCGCGGCCGGACCGAGCAAATACCCGAGCCGCCAACCGGTCATAGCGAACGTTTTGGACAGCGACCCGGCAATGACCACGTTCTTCCTTGCATTCTCTGCCGCAGCGATCGAAAAGGGCGTTGAGTTGTATACGAAGTGGCTGTAGCACTCGTCGCTCAGCAAGATGATCCCTTGGCTGGAAGTCAGCTCGAGTATCCTCTCGAATTCCTCTTGTGCGACAACCGCTCCCGAGGGGTTGTTGGGAGAGTTGACGACCAATACCTTGGTGCGGTCTGTGATGGCTCTTTCCACATCGTCAACAGTCAGCGAGAAACCATTGGCCTCGCTGGGCGTAACCGCGACGGGCTTACCTCCGTAATAGTTGATGACGTCGAAGAAGGTCACCCAGTAGGGGACGGGCAGGATGACCTCGTCATCGGTGTCAACGAGCGCCGCTAGGAAATTGAAGATAGCGTGCTTGCCACCCACGGTTGCGATGCACTCTTGGGGGCCGTAGTTTGTGCTGAATTCCCGCCCGTGCCAGGCAACGATAGCCTCCTTCAGTTCGGGGATACCTCCCGCTGCCGTGTATCTCGTGAAATTGTCGTGAATGGCTTGAATACCCGCTCGCTTGATGTTGTTCGGCGTGGGGAAATCCGGCTCGCCTGCGCCGAGCGCGACGACGTCGACACCCTCCCGTTTCAATCTCGCTGCTTCGGCGGTGACCGCCATGGTGGCGGATTCGCTGATCCGCCCGACCCTGTTCGAGAACCTCATAAGTACACCCTAACTGTTTCTGGCGCCCGGGCCGAGCATTGACCGTAGACGCACCGCGACGTGCGGCGGAACGAATTCATCGATCCGGCCACCGTGCCGGCAGACTTCCTTGACCAGTCGCGAGCTGAGGTAACTGTAGGTTTCCGAGGGCAGCATGAACACGGTCTCGATGTCGGGCTCGAGTTTGCGGTTCATCAACGCCATTTGCAGTTCGTATTCGTAGTCCGAGACCGCCCGAATACCACGCAGAATGAGCCGCGCGTCCTCCTGCCGGGCGAAGTCGACCAAGAGCCCGTCGAAGCTGGCCACGCGAACGTTGTCGAGATGTGAAACCGACTCTCGAATCATGGCCAGTCGCTCGGAGAGCGGGAACGCGCCTTCCTTGGAATCATGCTCCAGTACGGCCACGGCCAACTCCTCGAACTGTCGCGCTGCGCGCTCGATCAAGTCGAGGTGACCGTAGGTGATGGGGTCGAACGATCCCGGATATATCGCAACGCGCTTACCTGACACAAAACGCCATTGTACTTTGAGCGCGTCGGCTGGCCCTTGAGCATTCCCAACTCAGAGATGCTCGTCAAACCACCCGATCGCCAATTGCTGCGCCTGCTCTCGGGCCTCCCGGTAGATTCCGTAGTGCTTGATCCCGGGAATGATCACTAGCTTCTTGATGCCCGTCGCGGCGGCATGCGCCTTGATCGCGTGGTCGCGGTTGTCAAAGAGTTCCTCGTTCTCCGCGATCACGAACATCAGGGACGCATGAGAGGCCTGTCGCGCCAGTTCGACAGGGGCGTAGTGCATGAGCTTGTCGCGGATGGGCGCTCCGCGCAACGCGCCGACCGCGACCGCGCCCGGGTCCGGATAAGCCAACTCGCCTCGCGCACGCCTCGTCGCTTCATCGAGCGTCTGGGCTGCTTGTTCATCGTTGGCAACCACGAAGCGCGAGTCCATTCCGCCGACTTGGCTGAAGACGGCCTTGACACGCTTGTCGTGAGCGGCTGCGAACAGCACATGCCCGCCCGAGTAGCTGCTTCCCCAGACCCCAATCCGGGCGGGGTCGCACATCGGCTCGGACTGGAGCCAGTGAAGCGCATTGAGCCAGTCCCTTCCTTGTTCGACCGGATCGACCACCTCGCGGATGGCGATGACTTCGGCTCGAAAGCGCCCTGGATTGCCATTCGGTGCAGGCTCGGCGAGGATCACGCGAGGGTCGCTGCCCCCCCATCCGCGATAGTCGAACGCTACCGCGAGGTAACCCGCCCGAGCGAATTCGACGGCATCTCGTCGCAGGCCGCGGACAGTGCCTCCCCAGCCGTGTGCCATGAGGATGCAGGGCAGCTTCTCGCCGGACTTGTCGGCGGCCGAGAAGACCTCGGCGGCGAGGCGAGTTCCCTCGCTGTAAATCGTCTCGGCCCGCCAGTCGATTCCGTCCGGCGCCTCCCATGCGACTTGCGCTAGAGCACTCGGTGCGAAGAGCAGCAGGATGGCGACAACAACTGGCATGCCGAACATAATATCCTCCGACGGACCCCGACGCCACGCGTCGTCATGCAACTCACGAGACCGAAATCCGTTGTCGCTAGCTTCCGGAAATCGCGGATCTGGAATTGAAACACCGATTCGAGTCAACGCGTCTCGTCCCGCCAGAATCCGACGGTATTCGCAAGCCCGTTTGGACCGGACTCAATCGGGCACATTGAGCCCTCCCGGCATTGCCCAACCCAGGCGGGGATGCGGGACGGTCGTTCTCCACCGTGAGACACTGTTTGCCGAACCGCTCTTGGGCCCCGATGCCGTCGACGCCGACCTCGTCTCTCGGGGCCCGAGCCTTGGTTGTCGCTCTTCGGGAGAACAACGACGTGATGCCCAGACGGATCGCGAAGTGTCTAGGCGTAGGCCTTCTGTTGCTCGCGTTACCGGGCGCTGAGGCGCAGAATCGAGGCACGGCGCACTTTCTCAACACCCTCGTTGATTTCGAGAATCTTGCCAGGACGGAGTTCACCGAGACAGGGATGCTCTCAACCTGGGACCGTTCGGGCGCAAATGACGATGGGTTTCGGCCCGAGTGGGTACGCCCGGACGGCGTGTACGTGATCGCTGACCTGCAGGGCCCGGGTGTCGTCACACGCATGTGGACAGCGAGGCCAGGAGGGGTCTGTCGATTTTTTATCGACTCCTCGGCGGAGCCGGCCATCGATTTGCCCTGCCGCCAATTCTTCGCCGGGGGTACGAAGCCGTTCGTCCGACCGCTCGTGGGGCCGATGGGCGGCGGAAACTATTCGTTCTTCCCAATCCCATTCGCGAGTGCGCTGCGAATCGAGATCGCCCCCAACGACGATGTTCCCGGAGGCCCTTATGGCGCCTACCACCACGTGAGTTACCGGAAGTTTCCGGCCGGGACGCGGTTAGCGTCCTTCCGGCTCCCCCTGGACCGGGAGGAAGAAGACGCGTTGGCGCAGGTGCTCGATATCTGGCGACAACCGGACAAGCTTCAAGCCGGCACGGGCCAAGGGGAAGTGTCCAAGCAGGCAACGCTCGCTCCGGGCGAGGCGCGCGCGGTGATTGACTTGAGCGGCACGGGCATGATCAACGCGCTTTATTTTTCCCTTGATGCCCAGAGTCCGGCGGCATTGCGCTCGACGATGCTGCGGATCTACTGGGACGACGGCGAGTCGCCGTCGGTCGAGGCGCCGGTTGGCGATTTCTTCGGGAACGGCTATCGCAAGCGACCATTCCGATCGTTGCTCATGGGCCTGTCCGAGGCCGGCGAGTATTATGCGTTCTTTCCGATGCCGTTCGAACGGCGCGCAATGATCGAGGTGGCCAATGAAAGTCCGGTCGAGACCGTGTCGGTTCGCGCGCGCGTTCGATATGGCTGGGCGCCCTTCGACCCTGACGTTGGCCGGTTCCATGCGAAGTGGAGGCGGCAGGAGATGGTGGGTGTCGACCTTGATGGCAGCAATCGGAGCGATCATCACAACTATCCGATTCTCGAGGTGCAGGGCAGAGGACGTTACATCGGCGCGACGCTCAATGTCTGGAATCGACAGCTGCGGTGGTGGGGCGAGGGTGATCCGATGATCTTCGTTGACCGAGAGAGATGGCCGCCCAGTCATCACGGAACCGGCACCGAAGAGTATTTCAACGATGCCTGGGGCTTTCACGAGTTCATCGAGGGGGTTGGCGCCGACCCCGTACGCAGGGAGCGGAACATCATTCCGGTATCCGGTGTGCTCGAGGCGGGCCTCAGCTCGCCAGGCCGGCTTTTCGGGCCGAACGCGATCTTCACCTTTCATGTCGGGGACTCGATCCCGTTCCGCAGGGGCATCCGCGTCAGCGTCGAGCACGGTGCGGAAAACGGATTGACGAACGACTACGCGAGCGTCGCGTATTGGTATGCGCGGCCCGGCTCGACGGACTTCTTCCGCATGCGGCCCGAAGCCGAGCGCCGCGTGCCAGTGCTGCCCGCGAACTGGGAGGCGGCTCGGCTCGCCAGACTGAGAGAGTACGCTCCCGAACTGCGACGGCGCATTCTGAAAACAGCCTCTGCCATTGAGCGCTTTCCGACGGACAGGAAGCGTCACCCGGAGAGGATTCGGGTTTTGCGCATGGTGTTCCAGCTCTACGAGTGGCTGGGAATATCCGCGACCGAACGTGACCGTCTCTACGACCGCATGGAAGCGGCCCGCAAGGGGCCGCTCGAGGCACGCTGGCCAGTGATGGACGGGATCTATCGCGAGTTGGGCGGGATGTTGCGGGAATAGGGACGATTCGTATCCGATAATGGCCTCACGGCGATGCCTTGGACAGGACCGCGCCTCCGGCGCTTGGAGAGGGGATCGCAGGATAGAATCGGGCTGGTTCCGGTTCGGAGGCAACGGTTTTTTCGGGCAGGAGATCTGCCCCGGAGAAAGGCTTCACTTCGATGACACTCGTTGCAGCGGCCAGATCTTCGATGCGGTCTCGCGACAGTGGAGCGGCACGAAGCTGTCCTTTCGCCCAAAGATCCATTTGATTGAGGTAGAACGGGCTTTCCGGATCCTCGCTCACACCCGGCGCAATCATCGCCCGGGAGTTGTCGATATCGCTTAGGTCAACGATCTGGCTATAAGCGTTTTCGGTCGGTGACCAGATGCTCCCGCGCTGGACGACCTCCATGCGCGGCGATTCGGCGTCGAGCGACGGATCGACTGAGGGCAGGTTCATGCGCCCGCTCCCTTGATAGGGCATCCGCAGGATGGCCGAGTCGCCCCCCTCGTCCCTGGCCAGCATTTGGCCGGCCGTGCGCAGCCATGCCAGCAGGTAGTTGCGGATCGCCCGGTCTCGCGGTGTTGCCTGGTCCTGGGCGAATCGCGCTGCCAACAGGCGCCCTAGGTGGCAGGCTCCGGACTCGCCCCCGCCGAAGCGCCTTGTCAGTTCCCTTGTACGAAACGTGTCGCCCGCGGTCGCCGCGAGCGCGCTGGCGGCGCGAAACGCCGGGTCGCTGGTCCGGAAGCGGTAGTTCCAGTCCTCGGTCGCTTCGAGGATGCTACGAACCAACGGATCGTTCGCACCGTCCTCCTCGGCGACTTTGCGGGCGGTTGGCAAGAGCGCCGAAGTGGCGGCATGCATGTCGTCGCGATGCACTTCGGACTCGAGCGACTCGACAGAGAAACGGCGGTCTCCCTCCAGCAACTGTCCCACGCGCCAGGCGCGGGAGCCGCTTCCGGTGGAACGGATTCCGAGGTCGAACGGATACCAGGATCCGATGGGGCGATTGTTTCCATTGCCGATGAATCCGGCGTCCGGATTGAACATCCGAGGCATCTCGCCCCAGGGCACGCGGCCGAGAACCTCGTCCTGGCCCGTCCAACCCTCCAGCGCCATGCGCCGCGATCGCTCCGTCAACGGCACGTGCGCGACCGTCGCGTAGCCGATATTCCCGTCGACGTCGGCGTAGAGCATGTGCAGGCCCGGAACGTAGTAGCTCTCCAGTGAGTCCAGGAATTCGGTCCAATTGCGCGCCGCCATGCGCTCGATGAAGGAACGGACGGACGTCCCTCGGTCGTGCGCGGCCTTGTAGTAGCTGACGTACGCCTCCCCGGGCCTCGCCTCGCGGGCGAACGCATTGAAGACAAACCCGTGGTGGTTCGTGAGGACCTCCTGGAAGACCGGTGCCGCTCCCTTGACTTCGATCCGTTCTAACCTTCTGTCGAAGGCCACGGTCTCGCCCTCGCTCACGAACCCCGTCCCGCCGTCAGAGAGCCGTTCCAAGAAGGTCACCGTGGAACCGGTGCCGAGGGCGGTCGCACCCATGGCCACTCGGCGGTTGAAGCCGATTAGCATTCCAGGCACACCGGGCATGCTGATGCCGCGTGCGTCGAAGCGGCCGGCGCTCAAGTGGTACTCGTACCAGATCGACGGGTTCGTAACCGTGATCCGCGGTTCGCTCTCGAGGATCGGTTTCCCGGTGGTTGTGCGCTCTCCCCCCAGAACCCATGCGTGGGAGAACTTGACCGTCTCGGCGCTCGCGTCCTTGCGCAAGAACGCCGGAGTTCGCTGGCGCGCCTTGAGGCGGGTGTACACCTCCTTGTCCTTCGCCATTTCCGACTCGGGCACGGCGACGAACTCCTCGTCAATGGCCATGGCCCGGGCTTCGAGCGCGCCCTGCTCACCGAGTTTCTCGACCAGTTCGTTGTACTCGCGGTAGTTGGCAACAGCTCCTTCGTCGAAGAGCCTGTCGAAGAGATCGGCCACGCCCAGGATTGAGAGCAGCGGGTCGGCGCCGGTCCAGGGTTCCGGTTCGATGCCCAGGGGCGCGAAGCGGCGCTTGACGACGTCGGGATGCCCGTCAATCCAGGCGTTGATACCCGCGGAATACGAACGCAGCCAGCCCTGCATCTCTTCCGAGGATGCCTCGAAGGCCTCGTTGGCATGGCGAAGCATGCCAGCGGTCCGGAACTTGCGGTCGTGTTCGATGTAGTCCTTGCCGAAGGTCTCGGCCATTCGGCCCGACGCGCGCCGTCGCCAGATCTCCATTTGAAGGATGCGGTCCTCGGCGCTGACATATCCCAGACCGAAGAAGCCTGCGTTCTCGTCGGCAGCGAAGATGTGGGGGACCCCCCATTGGTCGCGGACGATCTCAGCGGTTGGTGTGGAGTTGCACGCAAGGCAAGCCAACGCAAGGATTGCCGCAAGCAGCGCTCGGGGCGGAATAGTCGAATTGGCGGAAAGGTGTTTCATGCCAGCGTCTCCCTCGGACCGTGCTTGCGCATTTCCCTGCGGTCGAGCAGGTCCGCGATGTGGTCGCCCGCGCGGGCTGCGAGCGCCATGATGGTCAGCGTCGGCTCCAGCGCCGTGGCAGAGGAAAATGCCGCTCCGTCCACGACAAAGAGATTTGGCACGTCGTACGATCGGTTGTAGCCGTCCAGCACGGCCATTCTCGGATCCGAGCCCATCCGAGCGGTACAAACCTCGTGGATGCTCCAGCCGGGCTGGGACGCCTCCCTGCGGTGGCTCAGGATCTCGATTCCGGCGGCACGGCAGATCTCCTCGGCCTTGTCGTTCATGTGCCGAATCATCCTGTGGTCGTTGTCACCGAACGTGAGATGGATCTTGAGGCAGGGGATGCCATAGGGGTCCGTGCTGCCATCGGGGTCCAGTTCCACGAAGTTCTCCGGGCGACACAGCACTTCGCCGTTGGTCGTCATGTTGACGAGCGCCGGGTAGATGTTCTTCACGCGGCGCTTGAAATCGGCCCCAAACCCGGCGAGGCGGTGGGCGTGGCCGGGGTAGTCCGACGTCCCGCTCCAGCACTGGAAGCTATAGTTGCGGATGAAGTCCGTTTCCTCGGGGTTGTCGACGTTGACGAATGGCGGGACGAAGCTGGCGCCCGGGTGGCCGTCCTCGGGATAGCCGGGCATCTTGCCCCGCAGAACCGGAGCGATGCCAGTGATGCGGGCCGCCATCGTGTGCTCGGAAAGGTTCTTACCGAGTTCGCCGCTCGAGTTGCCGAGACCGGTCGGATGGTTGCGGTCCCGGGAAGTCAGCAGAATCTTCGTCGAGGACAGTGTGGAGGCGGCCAGCACCACTGTCTTGGCTGAGGCCTCGTAGTCCTGCCGGCTGCCACGGTCGACGTAGGAAACCCCGCGGGCGAAGCCCTCGTCGTCGGTGAGCACTTCGCGGACAATCGCGTCGGTCTTGATCTCGAGCTTGCCTGTCTCCTGCGCCAGTGGGATGAAGCTGACTCTTGAGGAGAACATCGCGCCCGTGCTGCACAGGCGGTTGCAGTGTCCGCAGAAATGGCAGCGGGGTCGGCTGAACTCGCGGCTCGTCACGACCGCGACTCGCGTCGGAATCAACCGCATCCCGAGCTTCTCGACGCCCTTGCGCAGGATGTGCTCTCCGCAGCGCATGGGCAGTGCCGGCTGGAACTCCCCGTCGGGCAGGTTCGGGATGCTCTCTTTCGAGCCCGCAACGCCGATCGTGCGCTCGACGAGCGAGTAGTAGGGGGCGATGTGCCTGTAGCGAATCGGCCAGTTGATGCCGAAGCCGTCGCGCGAGGCGCACGCGAAGTCGTAGTCGGAAAAGCGGAAGCTGTACCGGCCCCAGTGCAGGGTCTTGCCGCCGAGCGCCCGCGAGCGCACCCACATGAACGGCTTGTCGTCGGGAAAGCTGTACGGCTCCTCGGAATCGGGAAGCATCGTGCGCTGGTTGTACACGTTGGTCGACTTGTTGCCGCGATACCGCAGCCGGTCGCGCGCGGACAACTGCCCGCGAAACTCCAACTCGAACGGCATCTTGTGGTGGATGTTCTCCACGCGCGGGTCGATGTCCGGCCCGGCTTCGAGCAGGAGCGTCTTCAGGCCCCGACGCGTGAGTTGGTAGACGGCCGCGCCACCGGCCGCTCCGCTACCGACGACAATCGCGTCGTAAACCGGCCCGCTCATTGGTGGTGCTCCTCGTGGGTGCATCCGGGCATGTCCGTCAGGTAGGAGTTGCCTTCGTACTCAAGCTCTTCGAGCAGGCCCTCGCGGGAGGTGTAGTAGCCCCGGATGGTAAGGTCCTTGACCTGGCGGAAAAACGCGTCGCCGCTGTCGTGCATCGCCGTCAGGAGACGGACCTGTTCCGGTCGAGGCAGCCCGTCGAAGCCCCTCGCGAAGTCCCGTTGGCAGCGCTCGTCCAGTGCTGCGAGACCGGCGAGGAACGCATCGCGCTCGGCAGCCAGCAGCCCTCGGTACAGCATCATGTCGATATAGCGATGCGCATGGGCATCGCGAGCCCCGGGCGTCTCGGTACGTGGAATGATCAGGTCCGAGAGGACATCCACCGTTCGGGCCTGTCCTGCGCTGAGGACCTGCGCCTCCCAGTCACTTTGGGCCAGCAGGTCGCGTTGCGCCGCGGTGAGCGAGAGCACACCTGCTGCGATCGTTTCGAGAGCCTCTCGGCGCTTCATGCACACAAACCCCTTATACAGTCGGCTCATGGTAGCATCCTTCTGTCCCAAGAGGAGTGCATTCCATGACGCTGAGAATGATCGCGCTACTGATTTGTCTCGGGTTTGGCCTGACCGCGCAGGTCCCCCACGACCCCCCGGACTACGACAATGACAATCCCATCGTTTCTCTGACACAGACCGCCAGGAGCGTTCAGCTCGCGGGCGGCCAGCAGCAGTACCACATCGGCTCGTTGCACTATCTTTTCCCGCTGGAATCGTTCGGTATCCCCGAGGACGACCCGACCTTGGAGACCGACGGGCGCAATTCGACCAAAGAAGCGTTGCGTCGCTACGAGTTGGGCGACTATTCGATCGTCAAGGGCTGGGTGAACTTTGGCGGAGGTCGGCGAAACTTTCTCCACGTCGATTACCGATGCGATCCGACGGGAAACAGCTATTCCGGAGAGATGAGACTGTCTCTTGGCGTGGGCAGCCTCCAGCACGAGCTTCCCATGGGCTTCGACCGCGAAAGCGGCTGCTACCAGCTCGAGATCTGGGCTGTGCCGGCGGAGGCGGAAGCCACGCTGTCAGGCGCCCTGCGTGCGCTTGTTCAGGAGCACCGTCTTCACTTGGACGAGACTGCGTTGCCAGGAAACCCTCTCGACTACGTGGCTGAGCGCTTGCAGGGAACGCTGTGGGACGTCGGCGACCCGAATGACATCAATCACCCGCTGCGTCCAGCTGGCCTGACGCTGACGTTCCGGGAAGCGGATAAGAGTGGGGACGGGCCGCATAAGGTCGCGTTCAAGATGGTGCGGCGAGGCTATGACGCGTTCCGCACGCGACGATGGGGCAATAACCCCCACGGGGGCACGGGGAGCACTCGGGGAACGGTCTTCTACGTTTCGCAGAACGAGGAGCCGGACGGCATCCTGCGTGCTCTCGAGCCCGGCGACCCCATGGCAAACGGATTGCCCGCAGCCGAGGCCGCGACTGAACGCTTCTACACCGCCAAGTACATGATGCTGGTCGAATTCGGTCCCTCGGCCAGCATCGGCATTCACCGCCACACACACTTCATGGACTCGTTCTGGGTGTTTCGCGGAAGCGGGATGGCCGTCATCGCCGACGCGGTCCCAATCGACGGGACCGAGCCGACCGTCGAGCTGCGGCGGCTGCACGCATTCGAAGGTTTCATCGCTCGGCCGGGACAGATGCACGGCATGCTCAGAGACAGCGACGAAGAGCTGGAGATCTTCGCCTTCGGAACGGCGAACTAGCGTTCGATCTCGATGACTCCCGCGGCGGCGAGATTCTCGAGCCGTTGCACGACCTGGTCCACGGTGACCGGCCCGTACAGTGGAGAGCCGCCATTCAGGCTTTCGGCGTGCAACACCCGCCAGATCTCGAGGGCGTTGCGCTGTCCGTCGATCAGGCCTTCGAGTTCAAAGCGCAGCGCCGTGCCGAGTGGAGGATCGCTGTTTCTGACCGCCCGGCGGCGCGCGAAGATCTCCGCCAGCGTGCCCTTGTAGCGCGGCGTCATGCCCTGTGCCGCTCGCTCGACCTCCGCAAGCTCGCGTGGGGGAACTGCGCCTCCCCCGGTGTGGGCCGCGAACGCGGACTCGAGGTGAGCGACGGCCACTCTTCCGAGAGCCTCGACGCGGGTCGCCGACTCTTCGACAAACCGCCTCGAATCCCCCTCCGTACCTGCGAAGTGGGAGACGGACCGGACGTTGTCGGCCGCATACCGGGCGGCGATCTCGAGGGCCTCCCTGCCAGTGTGAAACCGTTGCGCCAGCGTGGCTCTCTCGAACCTGCCTTCGAGTACTCCTGGAGGCGCGCGATTCGGCGAGTAGCCCGGAGTCGAGTCCTCCTCGAGAAGTCTCCCGGCGAGCCTGGCCATCCTCGCCACGAGAATGGCGCTGCCGCTCGAGACTTCGTTGACCAGTCCGGGAACAACCGACTCGTCTGCTGTTGCGACGAAGTACCCTACGGCGCCCGCCAGCAGGGCGTAGCGGCGCAGCTGTGTCGCGTCGATGTTGTAGATCGTGTCCTGGTTGGAGTGGATGAAGTAGTTCGGGAAGGCGGTGAAATGCGTCGCCGGGATCCCGATCAGCCCGTGCGAGAAGGGCTCGTGATCGGAGGTGGGAAAGAAGGGCGTCATGAAGGCGCGGAAGGCGTCGCGAGACCCCCCCGCTGCGAAGAGCGGGTCGCTGAACCGTTCGTACTGGTTGATCATCCCGGTGTTGGTGTCGAGCATGTGCCGTACGAAGTGCTCGGCGACATCGTTCAGATAGGTTGGAATTGACCACGGAGCGCGCTCGACGACCGCGGATGCGCCGAGCTTGGGCTGGTTCTCTCCGATCAGCTCCTGGTTGATGTTGATCAGGATTCTATCGCGCTCCTCGGGGAACCTGGCGAAATAGGCATACTCCCCGTGTACCTCCGGCGCGAACCAGAACTGGATCTCCCGGCGCGGCGGGCGGATCTTCCCGGTGTCCGCCAGCGTCAGGATGGCACGCGCGATCTCGATCATGTTGGCGCAACCCGAGGCGGCGTCCGTGGCGCCGCCGCGCATGTGGTCCAGATGGGAGGTGTAGACAATCGCCTCGCCCTGGATGTCCGAGCCGGGGATCGTCGCGATCAGCAGGTGCATCGTCCCGGGCGTGACGAATTTGGTGCGGACGCTGGCCGAGAGCACGACCTCGTGACCGGCACGCAGAAGCTCGCGCAGTTCTTCGGCCGTGTGCAGGGAGACCGAGAACGCCCAGGTCGGATCGCGCCCCGCTGTGCCCTCGATCGGGATCCGCTGCCAGCCCATGTTGTCGGGGAACTCAAATGCCGGGCCCGGCCAGCGCGGCGCGCAGGAGACAACGCCGGCGGCGCCGTATCGAAACACCGCCAGCTGGAACACGTTTTCGAGGCGCCCACATGCGAGGACGATCTTTCCCTCGACGTTCCGGCCTTCGTAGTCCGCCTCCGATAGGCCCTCCCCGACATCGACAAGCTGGGCGGTGGCCCCTCCGGACCGACTGTAGAGCGCGATGGCCGTTCCTGAGTCGGCCCAGCTGCCGATCTTGCGCTCGACTGGTTCACGCATCCACAACTCGCCGCCGAGCCCCGTCCAGCTTGGTTCGTGGAATGGCAGCTCGACCACACGGATGTCGCCAACGCCAACCTTGCGCAGCTCTTCCTCGACATAGCGCATGGCCTCGACATAGCCGTCGCTGCCGATGTTGCGGTCGAATTGCGAGATGGCGTTGGTCCATGTCCAGCTCCGATCTCCCGAGATCTCGTTGCGCAGCGCATCCCATTCGACAGGTGGAAGCAGGATCTGATCGGCCGCCGCCGAAGCGACTAGCAAGAGCATGAGTCCGATAAAGCGCACGGCCCTATAGTACTGGCCAGCCGTGATACAATCCACGCGCTACAGTCCATGTACGAAATCGTCGACGGCCATCGAACCTACTGCGAACAGCGCGGCGCCGGGCCGCACCTGCTCTTCATTCACGGGCTTGGCGGCGGTTCCGCGATCTGGTTCGCGCAGGTCGAGGCGCTCAGCTCAAGATTCCGGGCGACGGCATATGATTGGCCGGGCGCGGGGTGCTCGTCGTCGGGGACGGAGGAGCAGACCGTGGAGTCGCTTGCCAGGCACGTGAGTGCGTTGTGCCGGCAGTTGGAGATTTCGAGAGCCGGCATAGTCGCGCATTCGATGGGAGCCGCGGTCGCGATCACGTTGGCCGCGCATGAGCCGGGTCTGGTCGCCGCGATGGCATTGCTGGGCCCGGTGACGAAGCTGGGCGCGGCCGGAGTCGACGCGATCACCAAGCGCGCCGCGGCTGTCAGGGAATTGGGCATGGAGGCGGTCGTCGATGCAATTCCAATGGGGGCACTGGCCCCGAAGACGCGCGATGAAAACCCGGCTGTCCATGCGCTTTTCCGGGCGTCCCTGCTCGCAAACGATCCCGAGTCGTACGCGCGTGACTGCGAAGCTCTCGTAAGGGCAGACGCGGACGCCTTGGCATCGAGCGTCCACGCGCCGACGCTGTTGGTTGGTGGCTCCTCTGACCCCACGGCGCCGCCAGCCAGCTTGCAGGCCCTGGCCTCCCGGCTCGCCGACGCGGAAACGGTCGAGCTGCCCGACGCGGGACACGCCATGCAGCTGGACCAGCCGCAACTCGTCAGCGCGTCGCTGGAGAGGTTCTTCGAGACGCGGATATGAGGCTGGTCGCATTCCAGGACCATCGTGGATCCAGGCTGGGCGTCGAGGTCGACGAGCTCGTCGTCGACCTCGACAGCGCGTTCCGCTCGGCGTTCGGCAGCGGAGGTCCGACCGACCTGCTGGCGCTCATCGATGGCGGGCCCGTGCTGCTGGCCGCCTGCCAACAGGCAGTCGATCGAAGCGTGCAGTCGCCGCGCCGGGACCGGGCGCGTCTGGAGGCCGACGGCGTGCTGCTCGACCTCGCCTCGATCCGACCGCTTGCCCCGCTTCGGCCGCGCGCGATCCTCTGTTCGGGCAGCAACTATTGGGACCATCGGGGCGAAAAGCCCCCGGTCCCGGAAGACGACCCGGAATTCTTCCTGAAGCTGCCGGACCTGGTCACGGATCCCGGCGATCCGGTCGCGCTAGATCCCAAGGTCACCAGCAAGCTCGACCACGAGACCGAGCTGGCGATCGTCATCGGGCGAGAGGGCCGGCATATCTCCGCTGCGAAGGCTCGGCAGCACGTCTTCGGCTACACGATCATGAACGACGTGACAGCCCGTGACCAGCAGATCCGGCGCAACCCGGGAGGCTACTACGAGTACTTCCTGGGGCCCGGAAAGAATTTCGACACGGCCGCGCCGATGGGCCCGGTGGTGGTCACGGCGGACGAGATCCCCGATCCTCAAGGCCTGCGCTTGCGGAGCTTTGTCAACGGCAAGCCCCGCCAGAAGGCCAACACCGCCGACATGATCTGGGGCGTCGACGCCCTGGTGCAATTCTTCTCGAAGTTCGTCACGCTGCGGCCGGGCTTCGTGATTTCAAGCGGCACCCCGGGCCGGACCGCGTGGGGCTGGGACGCCGAAGTCGGCGGAAAGCGAACGAAGGATCGCCCCGAGCCGCTGTACCTCCGCCCCGGAGATGTCGTGCGTGTAGAGATCGAAAAGATCGGCGCACTCGAAAACCCAATTGTCGCAGCGCACCAGTAGGAGGAAGGTCATGGCGGAAACCCTGGCAGATCTGGTTGTTCACAACGCTCGCATCATCGACTCAACGGGTGGGGACGCATTCGAAGGCTCCCTCTTCGTCAAGGGCGATGAAATTGCGGCCGTCGAGCGCGGGCCGCTGAACGGGAACCCTTCGGCGCGTGCAACGCGGGATATCGACGCACGCGGAGGCACGGTGATGCCGGGCATGTGCGACGGCCACTGGCATCCCAGCTACTACGACATCATCGACTTGACCAAGCTCGACCTCGCGCCGATCGAGGAAAGCGTCATCCACGGTGTCAAGCACTGCCAGCTGATGCTCGAGTGCGGCTTCACGATGGCTGTTTGCGCCGGCGCGCACTATCGGATCGACGCAGTGCTGCGTGACTCGATCAACAATGGCGAGATCCCCGGCCCACGCGTGCTGGCTGCTGGTCGGGACATCTGCCCGACCGCCGGCCTGACCGACTGGAATCCTGACTTCTGGAAGCTCGGCCTTGATGGCCTGACGATGGTCTGCGACGGCGAGGAGGAGATTCGCAAGGCCGTGCGCAAGAACATCAAGCAGGGCGCGGATGTGATCAAGCTGTTCGTCTCGGGCGAGGGCGCGATCGCCAGCTGCAACCAGTACGCCTGCACGGTGACGAAGCGCGAGCTGGAGGTCTTCGCCGAAGAAGTCCATCGCCGGGACAAGTTCGCCTCGACGCACGTCCGCGACCGCCATGGCGCGCGCATGTGTGCCGAAGTCGGCGTCGACATCATCAATCATGCGACGTTCGCCGACGACGAGACGCTGGCGATCATCCGTGACAAGAACCTCTTTATCGTGCCCGCGCTGGGGTACATCTTCGGCGTGTTCGAGAACGGCGACAAGTTCGGACTTGACGACGAATTCCGTCGCAACACCGACGCCGCCGCCGACCGCGACCATGGCTGCGAGGTGATCCGCAAGGCTCATCAGATGGGCATTCGAGTGGTGACAGGTGGCGACTATGGGTTTGCTTGGGTACCGCACGGCAGCTATGCATGGGACTTGGAGCTGTTCGTGAAGCACATGGGTTTCAGCGAGATGGAGGCGATTGTCGCCGCGACCAAGCACGGTGCCGAGTTGCTGCGGATGGGCGACCGAGTGGGTACACTCGAGCCCGGAAAGCTCGCCGACTTCCTTGTGATTGACGGTGATCCGCTGGCCGACATTTCCATCCTGCGGGACCGGAGTAGGCTTCGTCATGTGTTCAAGGACGGGAAGGCCGTGGCGGAGCGGGGGAGGCCTGCGTGCCATTGCGAGAAGGTGCCGGCATGAGCTTGTTGCGCGGCGCTGCCTTGTTGCTCGCGCTGCCTGCGCTGGCTGGTGCCGCATCGGGAGTCGTGAGCCTGGACGGGGTCTGGGTCTACGCTTATGACCTGGATGCAGAGTATGCCGGCGAGGTCCACATCCCGCACAACCTCCGTGATTTTTCCGACGAGGCGGTGGGATCGGGGCGCACGCTCTGGTTCAGGCGGAGCTTTGCGGCTCCGGAGATCCGGCCGGGCCAGCGGGCAGTGCTGCGCGTGCTCAACGCTCCGGAACCGGAAATCTGGATCAACGGCAGGTTGGTCGCGACGGGAGCCCAGGACTCGTTCTTCCTGGACGCGGACGTGTCGGGTTTTCTGCAGTCCGGCCGAAACCTGATTGCATTGAGAACGAAGGTTCCCGGCGTGCAGGGCGGGGTGCGGCTGCACGTTCTGGACCCGGTCCATTTCGAGACGGACGGCGTGCAGCTCGACACTCCGGGCTGGCAGGGTGGGGCCACGGAGCTGCGGCTGCGAACGGCGATCGAGAACGATTCGACCGACCCGACCGAGTGCCAGATAGGCCTGCGTGTAGCCGGGCCCGGAGGGCGTCTGCTCGCCGAAGCGTCTTCGACCCTGAGCGCGCCCAGGGGGCGGGCGGATATCGAGTTGCTGACGCCGCGGATCGCGGATCCTCCCCTGTGGTCGCCGAGTAGTCCCCAGCTCGCCACCGTATCGGTAACGCTACGAGTGGACGGAGCGGAATCGGAAACCCATGAAATCGCGTACGGCTTCAAGTGGTTCCGGTTCGACGCGGAAAAGGGATTCTCGCTGAACGGCAAGCCCTTGAAGCTGCGTGGCGTCGTCTACACGACTCCCGGGCCCCGGAAGTTTCCGAACCGTGAATCGCTCTGGGACTACGAGATCGACCTGCTCAAGGGCATGGGGGTGAACTTCATTCGTCCGACGCCTGGCATGGACGACACGTTTTTTTCTCATTGCGACCGGGCCGGCATCCTGGTCACGGCCCGCGTCCACGACTACGGGGACACGGAACAGCTTTGGGAGAACATGCGCCGTGATGTGCGTCAGAAGTACAACCACGCTTCGCTGTTGACGTGGAACGTCGTGGGCGAGGGCGCCTGGGCGGGGCGCGCGGAGTTTCACTCGGAGACGGCCCGGGCGCTCATGGCCCACGACTCGACCCATCCCGTGCAATGCAACGAGCTTGGCTGGCGATCACCAGGCACTGTCGGCCTGATCGATGTCGACATTGCCGGCAACGGCAACTATACCGGATGGTACGAAGGAACCCTCGGGCACATCGGCCCTTACATGGATTCCTACCGGGACCTGGTCCGGGAGCGCTACGGCCGCGTGCTGCCGATCCTGGTCTCGAACTACGGGGCGGCGTCGGATCCTGAGATCCACACGACTGAGCCGCGCCGCAATGACTACTCCGAGGAATACCACACTGAGTTTCACAAGCGCTGGCACCGGGAACTCGAAGCACGCGAATGGATGAGCGGCAGTCTGATCTTCTGCTACCGCGACATCGACGGCGGCCAGGCCTTTCGCCGCCACACGTGGAAGGGCGTACTCGACCTTTCCGATGGCAAGAAGGACGCCTACTACTTTTACCAGAGCAAATGGGCCGACAAGCTCATGGTCCGGATTGCCGGCCAGCGCTGGGCGCGGCGGGACGTCTGGCCCCCCGGGGAAGCCCAGAGGATCGAAGTCTTCTCGAATGCGGACCAAGTCGAGCTGTTCCACCAAGGGCAATCGCTGGGGCCCGGATCGAGCTGGTGGGTTGCGCTCGACCCGGGCGAGAACCGCTTCCGGGCCGTCGCCGAGCGGGGCTTGGCGAGTGTGGCGGACACCGCCACAATCGCTGTGCGCTATCGCCCGCCGGCGCCCGAGGTCCGGCTTGTCCCGGAGAATGGCCGCGTGCGCCTCGCTTGGCGGGCCATCCCCGCAGTCGAGCGCTACGAGGTGTTCGAATCGCGGAAAGCGGATTTCGATCCAGCGGACTCCACCCGGATTGGCTCGACGGGAATGCCGATGTTCACCGCCGCGCCCGAGTCGTACGGGACCTACTATCGCGTCGTTGCAGTTTCCGGCAGCGCCCGCAGCGAACCGTCCGCTCCGGTCGGCTGGGGCGCGGAAGCGCTGCAGTGGCGATTCGCCCAGGATGGCTGGCTGATCGGCTCGCCGCTGCTGGCTGACCTGGACGGGGACGGCCTGCGCGAGGTTGTAGTCGGGTCATACAGCGGGGAACTATTCGCTTTGAGCAGCGGCGGCGAGCTGCTGTGGCGGTTCTCGGCGGGTGTCGGAAAGACGATCCTGTCCTCTCCGCTATTCCTGGACGGTGACGAGGCCCGGATAGTCTTCGCGTCGAACGAGGCGTTGTTCGCGTTGTCGACCGACGGTGAGGTCTTGTGGAAGCGGGAGGGGATCCTAACCTTTGACCGCAACCCGAAGGCGCCGGCCGCCGGCGACCTGACAGGGGACGGCTCGCCTGAGATCGTCGTTGCCTCCGACACAGGCGAGCTGAGAGCGTTCGATGCGACCGGTGGAGAACTCTGGCGCTATTCGACCGCCGGGGACCGGAATCGCGGGCTGCAGCTCACGACACCGGCGATCGTCGATCGTGGGGTGGGCATGGCTGTCCTCTTCGCTGCGGACAACGGTTTCACCTACTTGCTCGATGCCGGCGGTAATCTGATCTGGAAACGCGATAACGTGCTGGGCGACTCCGTGCCTGGCCACCCGCCCGTGCAGATGTGGCCGGCGGCAGGACCTCTCACCGAGGGCGGACCCCTCCGGATCGTGAGTGGTGCGGGCCACTTGAAGGTCTGGGGCGCCGACGGCAGCCTCACCTGGGAGCGCCGGGATCTTCGCGGCCCCGTCCAGATCACCTCGGTGATGCCGGGTGAAGACCGTCGCATCGTCACCTACAATCGCAACCTGCTGACCGTGGTGGACTCGCGCGGCCGGGATGTTTGGACCTTTGACCTTGGTGGGCGGCGAGACTTCTTTACCCAGCCCTTGGTTGGGGCCGACGTGAACGGTGATGGAGAAACGGACTTGGTGGGCGGAACACGGGGAACGTTCCTGTATGCCATCGGTAGCCGCGGAACGGCCTTATGGAAGTTCCCGACCGGTGACGAGGTCAGCGCCGCGCCGGCAGTGGGCGACATCAACAACGACGGCTACACCGACATCGTCTTCGGATCGAGAGACGGCTATATCCGGATGATCGGTGCTGGCAAGGCCTCGACGGCCTCCGCGATGTCGCACGAATACCGAGGCGGCCCGCGCAGGACTGCGAGCTTCGGAGAGTGAACGGTGGCCGGGCAGCCGCACCACGGTGGCCGGACGAGATCTGGAGGTGACAAGTGAAGTTTTCTTGCTGCGTAACGCTCCTTGTTCTTATCGGTGTTGGGCCCCTAGCGGCTGACGAACGACACCGGTTCGACTTTGGCCCCGTTGGTTCTGACGTCCAACAGGACTACCTAGGGGTGACGCGTGACAGCGCGTATTCGACCGCCCACGGCTACGGATTCACCAAACTGCCGAGCGAAGCCGAGACGATCACCGAGACAGATACCGTGTTCGACACGAACCGGATGCAGCTTTGGCGTGTGATTGACGGCATGGTCGACTTGGACGCTCGGACGTGCGACTACGTCGCCGGGAATTCCTTTGACTTCCGAGTGGATCTTCCGGATGGTGTCTACGACGTCGTCGCCACGGTTGGGCACCGCACAGCCCTGCACCACTTGCGCGTTATTGCCAACGGCGTTCGCGTCGCGGACGGACTCTCGGTCTTCACCTACAACTACGCCGACCGAGGCGGGCGCAACGAACGATTGATCGGTGGTGTCTACCGGGTCAGCTTTTCGACATCTGTGCACGACGGCAAGATTGTCGTGAGCCTTTCGGGCGATCCGAGCGGCCAGGCAGAACCAGTGGTGCTGCATGGCCCCCAAGGTCGCGAAGCTCGCTTCGAGCTTGGCGGCCCCTACACGCTAAGTTCGCTGATGTCGCTCACGATCGCCCCCCAGCAGGGTCTCTCACTCCGCTGGAGGGATGCGCGGCTCGAAGCCTCTCCGGATTCGCCGCCGGAGGTTGTCCGCACGGTTGAGGCCTTCAACGCGCAGCGCCTGGAAGAAGCGCAGCAAGGAGCCGACACGATCCCGGATGCGAAAGACCGGGCGTACGCCTGGCTCGCCATTGCGGGGCATCCGTCCGTTGATCGCGAAGCCGAGGCCCGTGCCATCCGGCGCTCCGCCGGGATTCTCGGTCAGCGCTTGGAAGCAGATCCAGCGGACGCCAAGGCCGCGGAACTGCTCGAGGAGGTGGATCTGTTCCGGGAGGCGGTGCGGCTGTTTCACGACCGGCGCACTGGCAAAACCGAGATCCGCATGATTGGCAACCTGCACAAGTCGCATTCGATCTGGCGCCAGTTCGGCGAGGGCCATCCGTTTCACTACAAGGGCCTCCTATACAGTGCCCGCGCGTTCAAGGGCATGGTTCCATTCAGCTTCACCCCGAAGCCAGAGTACGGGCTCGAGCTGATGCGGCGGGTGGAAACGAAGTTTCCCCGGAACAAGTACGTTCGGCTCTACCTGCACAATGAATGGGCTCCGCCAGATTGGACGCTTGACGAATACCCTGCGCCTCCGGGAACCCCCAAGTGGGCCGAAGTCCTGCGGCGAGCGTATGCACAGGCGATCGATTTCGGAGAGTGGTGGGCCGACAACCGCCAGCTGGAGAACGGTTCGATCGGCGGGGGCTGGAATGATGACGTTGAAGTCATGCCGCTCTTCGGACTGGCCTGGTGGGTCAGCCCGGACGCCTCGACCAAGCTTGGACGCATGGTCGAACGCTTCACCGAAGGGCTGTGGGCGTCCGAAAACATCGACCGGCGACGCGCCTTCACCGCTGCGTTCTTTGACGCCGAGCATGCCGCCGAGGACCAGGGCAACTCATTCCCGTATTTGACGGCCCTGTTCTACGGCAATCCCCGTTATCTCGACTGGAACCGCAGGACGATCCTGCACTTCCGCAACTTTCTTACCGGAGTGAATGAGAACGGAGGTCGACACTTCCGGAGCCACCATTTCGGCTCGGCACGCTACTCGCTGGACCTGTCGCCCTCGTCCGTCGACCATGACGTGGAGGCCGCGATCTGCTATCGGGCGTTCAATCCCGTCCCTTGGATGCACTGGTACAACGGCAACCCAGTCGCAAGACAGCTTCTGATCGAGCACGCTGACAGCTGGCTAGCCGCTGCCATGAGCCAAGCCAAGGGCAAACCGGTGGGGATCATCCCTTCCCAGCTAGGTTTCAATGACGAGATCGGAGGCCCCTCGCGCGACTGGCGCGGGCAGCCCGGGCTGGGTGGCGGAAGTCGGTGGCCCGCGTACAACCACTATCTCCAGAATCTGCTCCTCAGCGCCTACCGCGCTTCCGCCGACCGGAAATACCTACAACCGTTTGAGGCGACATTCGACCTGCTGGACGGATTCCACGATGCTTCAGGCCGCTATCAGCCAATCGAAGACGCTCCCGAGGGCTCGCCGGCCTGGACGTACAACCAAATCCTTGGAGCGCCCTACTTCGCCGATTCGTTCTTCGCGATTCGGGAGATGACCGGTGACCGGCGTTACGACAATTACATCCAACAACGGGGGTCGTCGTATCTCAAATACCGGCTGAGCGGTGACAAGGCCGTCTTGATCGAGGACATGGAGAGTATCAATGCGCGAGTTCGCGAGCGCTGGCCGTTCTCGACTACCGACGGCGTCATGACCGATCGCATCGCCTACCTGCCGCAAATGATCTCTTACATGGTCGGCGCCCCGGTCCTGCAGGGTTTCCAGGGCTTCCCGAGCCATGCCGCGACCTATCTGAATACGCTCGGCGAGTTTGCCGCCGTGGTGGAAGAGGCCGACAGTTCGAGTCTGCGCCTCAGCTACTACTCGTTCTGGGAGACCCCGCGGAGCGTTGGAGTGCGTCCCTGGCTGCTGGCGCCTGGCGGTCGGTACCGGTTGCGAGTGCTTGCGGGAGCCAAGGAAATCGAGGCACTCGAGTTCACCTTGGAGGAGCGTGGCCAACCGGTCACGTTCGCAGTTCCGCCTCGCGAGGAGGTCTCGGTCGAGATCGAGGGTCTGGGTGAGACCGCGCCTCCGGCACCACCCAGGGCGGACCTTGCCCTCTCCGGGCACGACCTGCGTTGGAACGTCGAAACAGACCAGCTCGAGGCCACCATCCACAACGTTGGCAGCGCAGACGCGCACAACGTTGAGGTCGCTTTCTTCCACCAGGTGGGCGGCGAGCGGACGCTGCTGGAGAAAGCGGTGATCAGTCGAATCGGCGCCCCCAACGAGTTGCAGGCCGAAGACGTCACCGTCGGTTCGTGGGGACACCGCAACCTGCTCCGCGAGGGGGATGACGTGGTTGTCGTGATCGATCCAGGTCGTGTCGTGCCAGAGATCACCCGCACGAACAACGAAGCCGTTATGCGTCTCTACCTGAGCGCCGAGGATCGCCGGCGGATGCTCGCGAAGCGACTGACGACGCACGACCGGCGCAACCTGCTGCGACGCTACGGCTACGCCGAGCCGCCAACCTCAGACCGCCCGTCGATCCATTTCCTGAAGGACCTCGCATACGGGACAGACGACTCGAATCGGCAACGCCTGGACGCCTACCTGATCCAGCGCGACGAACCCGGGCCGGCGGTGATCGAATTCCACGGGGGAGGCTGGCGCCGGGGAATCAAGAGCGGCCTCGATCAGTACGGGGGATTTCCGCGAATGCTGATCGAGAAGGGAATCTCGCTGATCTCGGTCGACTATCGCCTTACGCCCAAGGACACGTGGCCAGCTCAGGGTGAGGATGCGCTCGCCGCGATCCGCTACGTTGTCGATCGCGCGCAGGATTGGAACATCGATCCCGCGAGGATCGCCCTGCTTGGGGGTTCTGCCGGAGCCCATCTGGCTCTCTGGGCGGGTTTCCAGCCCGACGTTGACGTGGCGGCCGTCATCGACCTGTGGGGCCCGTCGGACTTTTCGATCGCGAACGCCCGCATCCCGCGCGGCGACGCGTTCACCGCGCTGTTCGACTGCACCCTGGAAGAGTTCGAGGCCCCCGGCGAAAGCCTGGCACGACGGATTCGAGAGGCGTCGCCGATCACCCACGCATCGCCGGATTCGCCGCCCGTGCTGATCGTGCACCAGGGCCCGTCGGACGTGACGTCACCGAGCGATCCGCGGATTTCCGGACCCAATATGGGCGCGCACTCACCGGCCTACGGCCTGAGGCTCGCCGAGCGCCTGAGGGCGCTTGGAGTCGAATACCGTGTGATCATCGCGCCAGACGCCGGGGCCACGTTCCAGCCAGGCGCGCTGGAGTTTCTCTCGCGTCAATTGGGTAACCGCCAGTGACGCTCCGCTTGCGACGCGCCACTGGCGGAAGGTGTTAGAAGAAGAACTTCAGCGCAAACTGCACCTGCCGCGGGATGCTGTTCGTCGCCAGTACGCGCCCGTCAACCGCCGGGTTCCCCCGGATCCGCGGGCTGCGGTTCGCTGCAGATCTCCCGAACGTCGCCCTGTTTACCCCCGGGACGCTGAACTGAACGTGGTTGAACGCATTGAACAGTTCCGCACGGAACTGAACGCGATAACGCTCACCGAAATGGAAGTTTTTCATGATCCCAATGTCCCAATTCGCCATCCCGTCCGAGCGCAGGATGTTGCGGCCCACATCGCCTTCCTCCGGCAGGTACAGGTTGGGCGCGTTGGGGTCCGCTGGCTTCTGGTGCGCGATGAATGCCGAGCTGTCGAACCACATTTCCGGTGTAGGGTTCGCCACCGCGCCACTGGCGATCCGGTCGGGGAGCGCGGCGACCGGAACGCGCACATTCGTGGTATTCCCGCCCGACCAGAAGGGATGGAAGGGTGCTCCGCTTTGATATTGCGAGATGATCGACAGCTGCCAGCCTCCCAGGATCGCTCCCGCAGCGCCGCCCGAATTACTGAGGAATTTGCGATTCGAACCGAATGGCAGGTCCCATACGACGCTTCCGACGAATCGCTGGGGCACATCGAAATCAGAAGGGCCATATTTGTTGAAGCCGCCTCCGGTGTCTCGATCCTCGCTCGAATAATCGAACGCCCTCGACCAGGTGTACGCCGCCGAGAACGCCAGGCCCGCGGAATAGCGCTTTTCCAGACGGCTTTGCCAGGAGTGGTAGTTCGACGTGCTGTGCGCGTCGTGTAGCACGACATTCGCCGGTACGAATGACGGCCTGCTAGCCGGTAACGTGATCCTCTCACGGCTTACCAAGTGGGTCCCCATCTTGCCGACGTAACCGGTTTCGAAGATCAGGCGGTTTGCCAGACTGTGTTGGATCGTGAAGCTCATCTGCTGTTCGTAGGGCCACTCCTGGTTGCGGTCGAATGCAACCGGGCTCCAAGTATTGGGAGCAATCGATGTCAGCGTCTCGAACGCCGGAAACGTGCTGTCGATCGATCCCGGCCCGCCGTTCTGGCGGATCGAGAACGGCGGCTGGGTGATCATCTGCTCCCCGATGTTGCCGTTCGCAATGACTAGGTAGTACAAACCGTAACCGGCTCGAACGACAGTCTTGTTGCCAACGGGCCGCCATGCCAATCCGATCCGCGGGCCGAAGTTGTTCCGATCCGTGTCGATCATCGAAGGCGACAAGCCGAGAGCGCCGCTCGGGACCAGCGAATCCTGAACCAGGGGGAACAGCAGGTCGAATCCAGGCGCGTGCGTTGCCTCAGAACGGGGATCGCCGTCTCCGTTGAGGTCTGCGAAGATCACCTCTCCGCTGTCAGGGCTGACTGAAGCCCCTCCGGCAATCGCCGTCGGAAACAGATTCACTTCGTAACGCATCCCGAGGTTGACGGTCAGCCGCGGTGTAACCTTCCAGTCATCCTGAACATAGAAGTGAAAATTGCGATAGTCGATTCCGGTGAGCGTGGTGGGAATCGCACGCCGGCCCCCTGCGACCTGGCCCATCACGAAGTCCGACCAGGGCGTTCGACGGCCCGAGGTGCGAGTGCCGTTCATCGTATAGACGCCCCTCGCAAACAATGCCAGACGCGTCTCCAAGTCCTGCATATAGAAGTCGACGCCGGTCTTGATCGTGTGCTTGCCCTTGATCGCGGTGAGATCGGCCCTCCACGAGTCCGTGGGGTAGGTCACACGCAGCGGATCGCGCGTGCCCTGCATCTGTAGCCAATTGCCGCCAAAACTGAGTTGCGGAGCTCCGGGGTAGAACTGAGAAGTGAAGTCGGCTCCCAGGATGCCAGACTCCACAATGTGATTCGTGCAGCCATCCTCCGCGAAACAATTTGGCCCGACGATTCCCGACGAATCGAAAATGGATCGAGAGTACTGCGCGCTTACCAGCAGCGTGGGAGAGAATGTATGAGTCCAGTGGCCGAGGTACTGTCCGCTGTCTATCGCGACCGTGTTGTTCGCGAGGTGACCGGGACTGGTTCCGACACCAGGGTTGCCTTCGTCACGCCGCGCCCAGAAGTAGCGGAAGTAGATGCGATCGTTGTCGCTGAAGTTGTGATCGACTCGTGCGCCCATCTGGTCGGCGTCTGACGATGTCTTTGGCGCGGAGATCAACAGGTCGCCGGGAGCGTTCGGGCTGGGCCACCATCCCCGAAAGTAGCGGTAGCTCGAATGCCACTGGTGTTCCGGAATCAGCTTGTTAGGGAACGGGGTGTTGCCGGCGGTCGGGTCCACGATCTGCTGCACTCCCGGCGATTGAGAAAAATCGGCCTGCATCTCGAGCGATGTGGGTACACGGTAGGTGCTTGTTGCGCCTTGTCTCAGGCGGTTGCCTTCGTAGTGCGCAAAGAAGAATGTCTTGTCCCTGATGATCGGACCTCCGATTGTCCCGCCGAATTGATTTCGTTTTAGGTTCGAGTCGGCATCCTCAGGATTCGCCAACTGGTTCTGGAAGAAGTTGTTCGCCGCCAAGGCGTCGTTTCGAATGAACTCGTAAACGTTGCCTCGGAACTGATTGTTGCCGCTCTTGGTGATAACGTTGACGGCCGCCGAGCCGCGCCCGTACTCCGCCGTGTAGGAACTGGTCTGGATCGAGAACTCTTGGATTGCCTCGATCGACGGCGAGAGCTGGGGCTGGCGAGTGTTGGACGAGTTTGTCGTAACACCCTCAACCATGTAGTTCTCAGTGCCCGGACGGGCGCCGTTGATCGAGAAGGTGCCGGACTCGCCGAACATCGACAGCCCAGACCCGCGCGGCGTGACTCCCGGAACCAGCAGTGCCAGGGAGGTGAAGCTGCGCCCGTTTAGGGGCAGCTCGACGATCTGGCGATTCGTGATTACCTGCGAGATTGTGCCACTGTCGGCCTGCAACAACGGTGCTTGCGCCACAACGCTGACGGTTTCGGCGACGCTTCCGACTGGTAGCCGGAAATTCTGGCGCACCGTCTGGCTGACCTCCAGGGTGATCTCAGTTTGCGCGGCCCGGAATCCGTCGGCCTCGGCGCGCACCATGTAGGCTCCGACCTGCAAACCGGGAATGTCGAAATTGCCAGTGGCGTCGGTCTCAAAACCCCTTTCGAGATTCGTGGCCTGGTTCGTGGCTGTCACCCGCGCACCCGGGATAACCGCACCAGACTCGTCAGTGACCGTGCCGACTACCCGGCTGTCTTGGGCGAGCAGAGAAGCGCAAAGCGCCAGCCACACTCCCAGCATTGTGATTCGACTGAACCTAAGTCTCTTGAGCATTTTCTTCCTCCTGTATCACGCATTCAGGATGGTGCAACCAAGCTTCAGGGCAATCGAATTGTCGTTGTCTGAACGAAACTCCTCTACTCTTCCTGATTCCACCAATCCGTATTACAGTCGAAGTACAGCACTGCATTGATTTTGTGTCAAGCTTGTTCTTCGGGCAGCATGCTTGGCGCGGCTGAGTCGGCATTGAGTCGCAAAGCCCTGAGAACACAGGCACTTGATCCAGTTGAAGTCCGCCCTTGGCCATGTGTCTGGATCATGTCAGGAGGGGAACATTCCAGAAATGCTTGCCAACCATTTCCCTTCCGGCTGCTGCGAATCCACGATTGCGCCTCTGGCCGCAAACCGCCGATGATTAGCGGCTATCAAGTCAGTCTCGGAGCGGAGAACAGGCGATTGGTATGGCTGTCGCCCAGTAGCGGAGGTCATCGACAGCGGCATGAATCGACCTTGAGGCTGCGGAGCGCTCGGCGGTGGGAGAGCGTCGCGGCTCGCGGCGTCGGGAACATCGGCTGATTGCGAGCCGGGGCATCGGTCGTGGACATCCAGAAAGTCAACGCCCGATAGGCAAGCGCTGGCCGTTCTTGACGGTGTTTCGCGCGGTGCATGCCCGCATCCTTTCCTTGCCTTGGCCAAAACCCCACATGGATTCGTGCACCCGCCTCACAGGGGTCGCAGAGTTTCCCGGGCCTCCCGGTGCGCCCGGCGTCTTCCCTGCCGTGGCGACGGAGGTTGACATTGCAGTTTGCGCCCAGAGCTACGTGCCACGCGTCATATTCGCATGTTGCCGCGAAGCCACGATTAGTCTGAGCCAAGCAACTCTGACCGTCCGGACGACCACTTGCCCGCGTTCGTCCGCCGAGGCCGCCCTTCGGCGCGGGCGCGGACGCAACCTGAGCCTGCCGCCTCTGTTTGGCGGGCGTAAGCGCCCTTCGGCGCGGGCGCGGACGCAACGCGCCGAAGGGCGAAAGGTTTAGAAGAACAATTTCAGCGCGAACTGCACTTGGCGCGGAATGCTGGTAGTCGCCAGGATTCGGGCGTCCTGGTCCGGGTTGCCACGGATTGCCGGGCTGTTCCCGCGGGAACTACCGAAGGAGCCCCTGCGCACTCCGGGAATGCTGAACATCACGTGGTTGGCCGCGTTAAAGAGTTCTGCACGGAATTGTAAGCGATAGCGCTCCATAAAGTGGAAGTTCTTCATGATTCCGAAGTCCCAGTTGTGCATGCCGTCACCACGCAGGATGTTGCGGCCCACGTCGCCTTCGTCTGGCAAGTAGAAGGCGGGTGCATCGGGGTCGCGCGGCTTTTCGTGCGGGACGAACGCCTCGCTGTCGAACCACTTCTCTGGAGTGGGGTTGTCTATGGTGCCATGCCTGATCCGGTCCGGAAGATTGGCATACTGGACGCGGGCGTTGGCGGTACTGCCGCCTCCCCAGATGGGATGGTAGGGCGGACCGCTCTGCAGTTGCGTGATGAACGAAATCTGCCATCCGCCAAGAATCGCATCCGCCGGTCCCTTAAGCTTGCCGAGAAACTTGCGGTTCGCGCCGAACGGCAGATCCCAGACGACGCTGGTCACAAAGCGCTGCGGCACGTCGTGGTCCGCCGGCCCGTACTTGAGAAAGGGTCCCCCGATGTCGCGGTCGACGCTGGAAACGTCAAAGGCGCGGGACCAAACGTAGGACGCTGAGAAGGCCAAGCCCGCCGAATAGCGTTTTTCCAGGCGCGTCTGCCAGGAATGGTAGTTGGACGTGCTGTACGCATTGTGCAATTCGATGGTGGGGCCCACGAACGGAGGGCGATCCGCAGGCATCGGGAATCCCCGCGTGCGGCTGATCAAGTGCGTTCCCATCTTGCCCACGTAACCGGTCTCGAGGATCAGGTCCTTCGCCAGGCTGTATTGGATCATGAAGTTCATCTGTTGCTCGTAGGGCCAGTCTTGGTTCGAGTCGAAGCCGACCGCGAACCAATCCCGAGGCCCGATCGCACTGAGGGTCTCCAACGGTTGGAAGGCGCTGTCGATCGGGCCAGCCCCGGCGGTTCGCCGGATCGAGAACGGCGGCTGGGTCAGCATGAGCTCGGCGAGGTTCCCGTTCGCCGTCGTCAGGAAGTACAAGCCGTAGCCGGCGCGAATCACCAACCCGTCCACGGGCGGCCGCCAAGCCAACCCGATCCGGGGACCGAAGTTTGTCCGGTCGGTATTGACCATCGACGGGGCCAGCCCCAGCTCTCCGCTAGGCACCAGCCAGTCCTGGACCAGAGGGTAGATGTGTTGGAAACCCGGAGCGTTGGTCGCCTCAGTGCGTGGATCACCGTCTCCGTTCAGATCCGCGAAGATCAGCCTTCCCGTGTCGGGGTCGACCGAGGCTCCGCCAGCGATCGCGGTTGGGAACATGTTCAGTTCGTAGCGCATCCCGAGGTTGATCGTCAGCCGCGGATGAACCTTCCAGTCGTCCTGCAGGAAGTAGTGGAAGTTCCGGTAATCGACGCCCGTCAAAGTGGTGGGTATCGCTTGGTTGGCGTTGGTGATCTCGCCCATCACGAAGTCCGACCAGGGTGTTCGCCTGAACGATGTGCGGGTGCCATTCATGTTGTAGTTGCCCCGTGCGAATAGGGCGAGGCGGGTGCGGATATCCTGTGTGTAGAAGTCGATCCCTCCCTTGATCGAGTGATTGCCCTTGATCCAGGTCAGGTTGGCGAGCCAGGAGTGCGTTGGGTAGGTCAACTCGAGAGGGTCCCGCGTGCCCTCCATGCGCAGGAAATTGCCACCGATGAGCCGGAGTTGCGGAGTACCCGGGTAGAACTGCGCCCCAAACTCACTGCCCTGTATCCCCGACTCCAAGACATGATTCGTGCAATTGTCTTCCGCGAAGCACTGCTGTCCGACGACCGAGAACGTGTCGTAGTCGACTCGCGAATACTGCGCGGTGAGGAGCAGGGTCGGCGAAAACGTATGGGTCCAATGCCCGACGTACTGGCTGCTCCCGATGTCGATTCTTTGGTCAGCGAGGAGATAGGGTTGCGACCCCAGACCCGGGTTGGATTGATCCCGGCGATGGCCGAAGTAACGGAAGTAAACCCGGTCGCTTTCGCTGAAATGATGATCCACTCGAACGCCGACTTGATCGCTATCTTGGGAAGTCTTTGGAGCGGACGTGGTCAGGGCGCCTTCGGGGTTGCCTACGGGCCACCATCCGCGGAAGTAGTTGTAGCTCGAATGCCAGCGCCAGGCAGGGACGACATTGTTGGGGAACTGCGTGTTGCCAGAGGTTGGATCGACGATCCGTTGGACGCCGGGCGACTGCGAGAAGTCGGCTTCCATCTCCAGCGCCGTCGGAAACCGGTCTCTTCTCTCCGTCCCCTGACGCAACCGGTTGGCCTCGTAATGCCCGAAGAAGAAGGTCCTGTTCTTGACGATCGGACCACCGATCGTTCCGCCGAACTGGTTCCGCTTGAGGTTCGAGTCGGCTGACTCCGGATCGGCCAACTGGTTTTGGAAGAATGTGTTCGCGGCGAAGATGTCATTCCGGAGAAACTCGAACAGGTTGCCCCGGAATTGGTTGTTTCCGCTCTTGGTTACGACATTGACCACCGCGGAACCGCGCCCGTGCTCGGCGCTGTAGCTGCTCGTCTGGATGGAGAATTCCTGGATTGCTTCGATCGAGGGCGCTATCTGCGGCTGGAGTGTGTTCGACGCCTTCGTCATGACGCCTTCGATCATGTAATTTTCTGCGCCGGGACGCGCTCCATTGATCGAGAATGTTCCCGCCTCGCCGAACATCGACAACCCCTGGCCGCGTGGCGTCACGCCAGGGACCAGCAACGCAAGGTCGGTGAAGGTACGGCCGTTGAGGGGCAACTCCACGATCTGGCGATTCGTGATGACCTGCGAGACCGTGGGGTCGTTGGTCTGCAGCAACGGCGCTTCGGCAAGCACACTCACGGTTTCAGTGAGACTTCCGACAGGCAGCTGGAAGTCGTGCCGGAGCGTCTGGCTGATCTCAAGGGTGATTTCCGTTTCCACCGCCTGAAAGCCTGCCGCTTCGGCCCTTACCAGGTAAGCCCCAACTTGCAATCCTGGAATGTCATAGTTGCCCGTTGCGTCGGTTTCGAAGTCACGGGCGATATTGGTCGACTGGTTGGTGGCGATGACGCGTGCGCCTGGAATGACGGCACCTGACTCGTCGTTGATCGTGCCTACAACCCGGCTATCTTGGGCAAGCAAAGAGCTGCAAACGATCAGCCATCCGCCCACCGTTGTGATTCGTGTGAGCCAACGATTCTTGGTCATTTCTTCCTCCTGCAATGCGAATCAAGGGCGAGGAATCGATGTTCTGTGCAGCGCTTTGGGTGCCGCTGATAGAGATTCCTCCTGATACCTCCAATCCGTATTGCAAGTGAAGTACAGCATCGCAATGCGTGCATGTCAAGTGACATTGCATGTTGGCACATGCTTTGCTATAGATGCTGTTGTCTGACATCGATCGCCTTGAAAAGAAAGATACTTAGTGCTGTTGAGATCCGCCAGTCGCCCGTAATTCAGACACACGGCAAAGGGAGAATCGCTTCCAGGACTCGCGAGAATGCTGTAACGTCCGATAGCAGTGAATGCAACTGCAGTATCGAGTAATTCATCGAGAGGCCCTCGTCAGTGGAACAAGAGGCGGCGAGCGAGCGGGACGGTTCGCGTGGAATGACACCGGAACTGCGTTGCCCGTAAGGACAAGAAGGCGATCTTGGACTCGCCGGCGCAGGGTTCGGGAACTGCTCGCAGACATGGGCACGAAAGGGTACTGCTTGCCGGACGGTTGGCGACTTCGAGGAGTACCGATGCTGCGGTCGGTGCTCGGGGAGGAAATGGGGGTCGAAGGGGCGCGGTCGAACGACAATCAGACTCCTATATCAATACGGCTATTCGGTGGGCGCGCTAGATTTCAAACGGCGCACACCGCAAGCATTGCGGGCAGCGCTACCTCATTGATGTGACGGAGTCTCCCTCAATTGAGTAAATCCATCTAAAGCAATTGCGTTTGATCAATCACCCGGAGAAGAAAGTGGATAACAGCCTGTTGGAAAAGTCACTCGATTAATGATCCATGAAATAGCAATTAGAAATCGCCAAGAATTATAGTCATGGCGATGGGCACCCTCGAACCCGGGCAGACCCCGATGTTCCTCACCCCCGGCCAGCTGCCCGAGGCCCCGACAGCGCCCTTCTTCGACAAGCTCAACGAACTGCTCGCCCAGATGGGCTTCGACGCCTATGTCGAGCAGCTCTGCCGACCCTTCTATGCCGAGCGCATGGGACGTCCCTCGCTGGCCCCCGGCGTCTGCTTCCGGCTGCTGCTGCTCGGCTACCTGCTGGGCATCGACTCCGAGCGCGGCATCGCCCTGACGGTTGCCGACTCGCTCGGCCTGCGGCGCTTCCTCGGCTACGAGCTGTAGCAGAGCCCGCCCGACCACTCGACGCTCTCGCGCACCCGGCGGTGGATCAGCCTTGAGACCCACGAGCAGGTGTTCGCCTGGGTGCTGCAGCGGCTGCGCGAGGCGGGTCTGGCCGACGGGCGGACGGTGGCGGTGGACGCCACGATGCTGTTCGCCAACGCGGCGTTGCAGACCTTGCGGCGCAAGGACAGCCAGGCGGGGTGCCGGGAGTTCGTGGAGGAGCTGGCAGCGGCGGCCGGGGTGCCGACGCCGACCTTGACGGAGTTGGCGGCCTTCGACCGCAAGCGCAAAGGCAAGACGCTGTCGAACCCGGAGTGGGAGTCGCCCACGGATCCGGATGCGCGGGTGGCGAAGATGAAGGCTGGGACGACGCACCTGGCGCACAAGGCGGAGCACGCGGTGGACTTGGAGAGCGGGGCACTGGTAGGCGTGACGCTGCAGGCAGCGGACCGAGGCGACAGCGCCACGCTGGGGACGACGCTGGAGGCGGTGGAGACAGCCCCAGGGGAGGGGCCGGAACAGGTGGTGGCGGACAAGGGTTACCACAGCGATGGGGTGCTGCTGGGGCTGGAGGAGGCGGGGCAGGCAGCGCACATTCCGGAGCCGCGGCGGGCGGAGCGGGATTTCGAGGGTAAGCCGGAAACGGAGCGGGTGGTGCAGGGCAACCGGGAGCGTCTGGCGAGTCCGGCCGGCAAGCGCCTGCAGAAGCTGCGGACGGAGAAGGTCGAGCGGTCGATGGCCCACCTGTACGAGACAGGCGGGATGCGGCGGCTGTACTAGCGGGGGCGGGCGAACAGCCGCAAGCGGCTGCTGGTACAAGCCTGCGGATTCAACCTGGGAGTGCTGATGAGGTCGGTCACAGGGATCGGCACGCCCCGCACGCTGCAAGGACAGGGGGATCAACCGGCTGCCCACCAGATAGCCCCCGGCTATGTGCCGTTCCGGAGGACCTGGAGCGGCCTTCTGGACACGGTCAGGGGCCTGTGGGGCCTCCGTGCGAGGAAACTGCCCGGAAATCGCCGCGGAACTCGCGTAGGCCATCGAAGGACCACCAGGCAAGGCCGCCGACCGGTGTCGTCGGCAAAGCCTTAAACCACAGCCTGATAAAAGTGGACAAGATTTGTGTCATCGATAACTTGAATTCGAAGATTGAACGGGGTACCATCTAGCAAGAGGAGTCCGTATAGCTATGCATGCAAGACGATGCGACGGTATCCGGCGCCGGGACATGTTGAAGGTCGGCTCGCTGGCGTTCCTAGGGATGACGCTTCCGGAATGGCAGCGGCTCCGGGCAAGCGCGGCGGAAGCGAAGTCCTGCATCTTTATCTGGCTTGACGGCGGCCCCAGCCATCTGGACACGTTCGACCTGAAGCCGGATGCCCCGATCGAGATTCGCGGCAATTTCAAGCCGATCCCGACGGCGGTGCCGGGGATTCACGTCTGCGAGCATCTCCCGAAGATCGCGCGTCACATGAAGAAGATCGCGGTAGTCCGGACCGTCACGTCCGCGATCGGGGAGCATGACCAGGCCGGGATCTACCTGAACACGGGGTACAAGCCGACGCCCGCCTTGGTGTATCCCGGTTACGGCGCCGTGCTCAGCAAGCTCAACGGCGGCAGCGACGCCATTCCCCCGTATATCGCGGCGCCGCACGCCAGGCCCTACATGGGCCCGGGCTACCTGCCGGGTTCCTTTGGCCCCTTCAATGTCGGAGACGACCTCCGCAAGCACACGCTCAAGGTGCGGGACATGGATTTTCCCATTGGCATGAGCGAGGAACGGATGCGCCGGCGGCGGAGCATGGTCGAGAAACTCGATTCCTTCCAGCGCTCCGTGGACGAGAGTGCGGCAGCCCGTGACCGCGGAAGCTATTTCGAGCAGGCGTACCGCCTGGTGACCGCGCCCGCAGCCAAGAGCGCCTTTGACCTGTCCCAGGAATCCGACGCGACACGTAGGCGCTATGGCGCCAAGATCGGGCAGAGTTGCCTGTTGGCCCGGCGCTTGGTCGAGGGCGGCGCGAAGTTTGTCACCGTGGTGGACGTCGGCTGGGACACGCACTTGAAGATTGACTACAACCTGACCTACGGGTTCCCCGGTAAGCTGCCCGGGCTGGACGCCGCCCTGAGTTCGCTGCTTGAGGATCTGGAGGAGCGCGGCCTTCTCGAAACGACCTTGGTGGTTGTGATGGGCGAGTTTGGGCGTACGCCGAAGATCAACCCGCGTGGCGGCCGCGATCACTGGCCCGGGGCGAATTCGATGCTGTTTGCCGGTGGAGGGGTCCTGGGTGGCCAGGTGATTGGCAGAACAGACGCCCGCGGTGAACTACCGGCCGAAAACCCCGTCTCGCCGGAGGATCTGGCCCGCACACTCTACACGTTGCTCGGCGTCAATCCGGACCAGACGTTCGAGACGTCCGATGGCAGGCCGATCCAGCTGGTTCATGGTGGGCGCGTGATCCGGGAGTTGATGACGGGCTGAAGCATGAAGCCCGCCTCGCTGCTGTTGGCCGTGGGCCTCGTCCCGGCATTGTTGGCGGGCCCTATAGCCGAGGTTCGCTTTTCCCCGGATGGTGACGTCTTGGCCTTGGCGGGTGGGGAGACCGTCAGGCTTACACGTTTGGTGGGCCCGCCGCGGCACGACGAGGTGCTCTTAACCGGAATTAAGCAGGTCTTCGCGGTCGACTGGAGCGCGGATGGCGACTGGCTAGCCGTCGGCGGGGGAACACCAGCTCAGTCTGGCAGGGTCGAGCTTTGGAAGCGTGACGGAAAACAGGCCGAGCGCAGCTGGACAGGGTTCAAGGACCTGGTTTACGGTTTGGGCCTTGATCCGCAGGGTCGGTGGTTGGCAGCGGCCGCAGGGGAGGGGTTCGTGTCGGTGTTTGACAGGGAAACCGGGGCAGAGCTGGCCAAGCTGGAGGGCCACACCGGTCCGGTCCTTTGCGTCGAATTCTCCCCCGATGGCAGGATCCTCGCGAGCGGTGCTGCCGACCGGTCCATCCGGCTGTGGGACACCGAGAGCTGGAACGAGCTGCGGACGCTGCTGAACCACAATGACGCTGTGCACGCCGTAGTCTTCTCTCCGGACGGGCAGACGCTCTATACTGCTTCGTTCGATGCCACCGTGCGAATCTGGGATCCGGCTATTGGACGCATGAAGCGGATCAATCGGGGCTTCGGCCGGGGCCTGCTCGGCATGGCCTACCAGACTGAGGGGCATCGCCTGTTGGCGGGCACTGCGGACGGGCGAGTGTTTCTGGCGGAGGCCGACACGGGCGAGATCGTGGAGGAGATCACTTCGATGCCCTCGCGCAGGACCGCATGGGTGCACACAGTCGATGTCTCCGCTGATTCCAATTGGTTCGCCTGGGCGGACAGCGAGGGCCGCTATCAACTGAAGAGGGTGCGGCGATGAGCGTCTTCAGAGTGATTCTGCTCTTATGCCTCGGAGGGCTTGTTTCAGCCTCCGGAATGGCGGAGGAGATCCTCTACTCCGGACCGCAGCCGGGCGAAGCGCTACCGGGTTTTGAGGCTCTTGCCGTCAATGGGCCGCACTCCGGTAGGGTGCATGACTTCGTCACCGAGTACGGCGATGCTCCGATCTTGCTCATCTTCGCGCACTACATCGACCGCAATGTGTACGGAGTCTGGTGGCCGAGCGACCGCTACGCGGCCGAACGAAGCATAGCTGGCCTGAGGACGTTGTTTGTCTACTTGGCGCCGGACCGCGTGTCCGGCGAGCGGCGCATGCATCAGGTCAAGAAGTCGCTCACCTTGGAGGTGCCGGCGGCCGTGTCGATCGATGGAGTGGAGGGACCGGGTGCTTACGGGCTCAACCGGCAAGTGGGGGTCACAGCCATCATTGCCAAGGACAAGCGGGTCGTCGCCAATATCACGTTGGTGCAGCCGGGCCTGGTCGACGCCCCTAGGATCATCGCGGAGGCTGCCAAGCTGGTGGGCGGTCATGTGCCCACGGGCGAGGAACTCGCCGATCACGGGCCCCGGTACAGGATGAAGAGCGCTGTCCGGACGCCATACGAGGGCCCGTTCTCAGAGTCGCGAAGCGGGTTCATCCAAGAATCGGAGGATGTCCCCGATTTCGTGACGCAGGTGCAGCCCAAGATGGTCAAGGCCGGCTGTTTCTCCGGTGGGTGCCACGGTGCTGCGGCCGGGAAGGGGGGATTCAGTCTCTCACTGCTCGGCTACGACCCGGAAATGGACTACGAGTCGATTGTCCGGCAGTACTGGGGCAGGCGATTGAATTTCGTTCGCCCGCGCGAGAGCTTGGTGCTTCAGAAGCCGACCTTTCAGGTGGTCCACGAGGGGGGTGTGCGCTTCTCGCCGGACTCGGAAACCTACCGCGACCTGCTGGCGTGGATTGAAGCGGGAGCGCCGTTCCGATCCGTGAATCCCCGCCAAATCACCAATCTCGAGGTCGTACCTGCTTCTCGCACCGTGGAGCGGCCCGGTACGGAGGGGCAGCTCCAGGTGTTGGCGAGTTTTTCGGACGGGAAGCGCGAGGACGTCACGGCTTACGCGCTCTATATGTCGAACGACGACGCGGTCGCATCGATCGATCAAGACGGAAAGTTCACGGTCAACGCCGTGGGCGAGACCAGTCTCAGCGCGCGCTACATGGGTCGGTTTGCAAACGCACGCGTCGGCATTCCCTTCGGCGGGGACCGAGAGACCATCGCCCGCCAGCTTGAGGGGCAGTCCTCGTTCATTGACGAGCTGGTCGGACGGAACCTGCTCCGGCTCGGGATCGAGCCCTCGGAACTCTGCACGGATGCCGAATTCGCCCGGCGGGCCTATCTGGATATCACCGGCACGCTCCCCACTGCGGCCGAGGCGCGGGCTTTTCTGGCTGACGATCGGAGCGACAGGCGGGGCCGGTTGGTCGAGGAGTTGCTGACCCGGCCGGAGTTCGCCCAGTACTGGTCGCTTTGGCTGCTGGACCTGTTGCGCGTCAACGGACGGACCATCGGGGTGGAGAACCTGGCGGTCTTCGCGGACTGGATCCGGATGGGGCTGGAGGACGACAGATCCCTCGGCACGATGGTCCGGGAGATCCTGACGGCTGTCGGCGATGGAACTGAAGTCGCTGCAGCCAATTTCCTGCGGCGAGAGACTGATCCGAAGCTGCAGATGGAGCTGACTACAGAGGCCCTGATGGGCTCCCGGTCCCGGTGCGCCCAGTGCCACAATCACCCGTTCGACAGCTGGACGCAAACGCAGTACCACCAGATGGCCGCGTTCTTCGTGCGGGTCACTAAGACGGAAAAGGGCATCGCCCTGATCGATCACGGCGAGATCGAGCATCCCAAGACCGGCGAGATCGTCGCCCCTGGTTTTCCGGATGGCAAGCTGGCGAAACTGGATGGCGACGAGGATCGTCGGACGGCGCTCGCAAGCTGGATGGCCTCCCCCGAGAACCGCTATTTCGCCCGGTCCATGGCCAACAGGATTTGGGAACGGCTCATGGGACGCGGAGTGGTTGAGCCGGTTGATTTCCTGAGCGCCAGCAACCCGCCCACCAATCCGGAACTGCTGGACGCGCTCGAAGCGTTCTTCAAGGTGGGCGACGGCAACGAAGACAGGCCGTACTCGGTCAAGTCCCTAATTGCCGAGATTGTCCGCAGCCGCGCCTACCAGAGAAGCGCGGCGGCCAGTTCCAACAACCAGCGCGATGACCGCTTCTACTCCCGGGCCTTGGCACAGCCCCTCGACGCGTACGCATTCGTCGATGCCGTTTCTCAGGTGACGGGAATGTCTGAGGCCTTCACTGACCTACCGCCGACAACCCGCGCGATCGGGGTGCCCGATGCGAGCGTGGAATCGTACCTGCTCGATGTCTGCGGCCGATGCCGCCGGGAGGGTTCCTGCGACGAGGCCAATTCGGCTTCGGGCGGAGTGCGTCAGGCGCTGCATTTGATCAACGGTCCGGCGATCAACTCCAAGATCAGCGCACCCGGAAGCCGGCTGGACCGGCTTCTGGCAGACAACGCATCGCCGTCGGCGATCGCCGAGGAGTTCTACTACGCGGCCCTGAGCCGTCCCCCGACTGACGACGAGCGGGAGTTCTGGTTTTCCGAGGTGAACCGGTCCGAAGGGGCCCGGTCGGTTTACGAGGATCTGGTGTGGGCTCTGCTAAACACACGACAATTCGTCTTCAACAGGTGACCTCATGCATGCACACTCAGTAGCACACGTTCGCGCCGGGACGCTGTGCGCCGTTCTTCTGGGGGCGGCTACGCTCCTTCCAGCGCAACAGGTGCGGTACTCAGGGCCTCAGAGCGGCGAGTCTCTCGAGCCCTTCTCTGTCCTGGCTGTCAACGGGCCCGAGGCCGGGACCGAAGTCGACTTCATCTCGCGGTGGGGCGAAGATCCGATGCTGATCATCTTTCTGCATCAGCTGGACCGCAATATCGCCGCGTTGCTCCGTCCCTGTGAATGGTTCGCCCACGAGCGCGCCGAAGCAGGATTGAAGTCCCTGATCGTCTTCTTGCACGACGACAAGATCTTTGGCGAGCGGCGAATGCAGGCCGTGGTGAAATCGATGGGCATCAGGATTCCGGTCGGGGTTTCCGTGGAAGGCGTTGAAGGGCCGGGCCCTTACGGCCTCAACAAGAGCGTCGCGATCACAATCCTGGTGGCCAAGAACCGCAAGGTAACGGACAATTACGCGATCGTGCAGGCAGGTGTGGTCGACGCTCCCAAGGTCTTGAAGTCTGTCGCGGCCCATGTGGGGGGCGACGTCGACAAGCTGATGGCGAGAGTCCACGACGCGGATCAGAGAGCCATGATGGCCCGTCGGGCAAGGGCGATGCAGGCGGAACAGTCCAAGTCCGACGACAGTAAGTGATCCGACGCACCTCGCCGCCAAGATGGGCCTTGGAGGCAGGCGATCGTATTCGCAGCCTCGCGACTATCTCGAGGCCGGCAACCTCGCCGCGACAACTGCCGCCGAGTGTCCCTGGTCCCCGGCTCGCGCGCCCCTGTCACGCGCGCTGAGAGAATTGGTTTCGGGGGAGACTGGAACCACGGCGCAATATCGCGGGTTGGAGCGTCAGTCGTAGTACTCAAGGCCCAAGTGCGTGATCATTTGTTCTCCGGCCATCCAGCGCAGAGTGTTCTTCAGTTTCATCAACTGGATGAAAATGTCGTGCTCGGGATAGAGCTGAGCCGGCACCATCGGCGACTTGAAATAGAACGACAGCCACTCTTGGATGCCGACTAGGCCAGCGCGCTGAGCGAGATCGAGGAACAGCGCCAGGTCCAGGACCAGCGGCGCGGCCAGGATCGAGTCGCGGCAGAGGAAGTTGACCTTCAGTTGCATCGGATAGCCCAGCCAGCCGGTCAGGTCGATGTTGTCCCAGCCCTCCTTGTTGTCGCCGCGCGGTGGGTAGTAGTTGATCCGAACCATGTGCGAGAACCCGGCATAGAGTTCCGGGTAGTGCTCCGGCTGGAGGATGACGTCGAGAGCGCCGAGCTTGCTCTCCTCCTTGGTCTTGAACGAGTCCGGCTCCTCCAGGACGACCCCGTCCCGGTTGCCGAGAATATTGGTGGAAAACCAGCCGTCCACCCCCAGGAGGCGCGCCTTCAGCCCGGGCGCGATGAGCGTCTTCATGAATGTCTGCCCGGTCTTGAAGTCCTTTCCGCACACCGGGACCTGGCGTTCCTTTGCAAGCTGCTGCAGGGCGGGGATGTCGGCGGTCAGGTTTGGTGCTCCGTTCGCGAACGGAACGCCGCACTGCAGCGCGGCGTATGCATAGATTTGCGAAGGGGCGATGTTGGGATTGTTGGACAGCAGGCCCGTTTCGAACGCCTCCAGCGAGGTATGCACATCCGTGGGGCGCAGTAGCGTCTCGGTGGATCCGCACCAGACCATGACGGCCCGGTCAACAGCCTGGACGCGTTTGAATTCCTCGATGTCCCGGACCAGCGCCTCGGCCAGAGCCATCTTGTTGCTGCCATGCTTGACATTTGAACCGCTAAGACGAGGCACGTAGCTGGGCTCGAAGACGGCCGCCATCGGTCGGACGGCCCTGAGATCCTCTTCCGCTTGACCGAGCAGGCTGGGATCGATCACACCGGCCGTTTGGGCTGCCTCGTACCCATCCTGTCCATGGATATCCCATCCGCCAAACACCAGCTTGTCGATTCCTTGCAGCTCAAGAAGGTCGCGGATCAGCGGGTTGCGCTTGTCGGTTCGCTTGCTGAGACGGATTCGGCCCATCTGCGTCAGCGAGCCGACGGGCTTGGCCACGCCCCTGTTGATCAAGGCGATACCGCCCATCGTGGTAGTTGCCACGGCACCTAGGCCAGGCAGGAGCACACCTAGGCGCCCACTTGGCGGAGCAATGCGCGGCGGAGCCATCCGCGAGAGAAACCGCTCGGAGAACTTGGCTCCGTCAGCGCCCACCGTTCTCCGGTTGCCGGTCAACAGTTCCTCTTGCCTGCTGTCCGCGACAAAGCGCCCTTCTTCAATGCACTCGCGAAGCTCCCAGAGCGGCAGCCCCAAGGTGTCGGCGACCTGCGCCGCATCGCTGAACTTCAGATCCCGCTTGCGCTGCACTAGGCCGAGATAGAGCTGCTGATACCCGATTCGGGTGCGCTCCGCCAACAGCTTGAGATTGACAAAATAAGTGGATTGATTATCCATAAAGATATTATAGCAGTAGCAAATTATCGAGTTGATAATTTATAGGGATCATCTGTCCGTCGTATTTTCTAAGATTATCAAGATGGCCACACAAAATGGCGAGGGCCGGATTCGCGCTTACGGTCTCGAATCGCGTGACCGTCTCGAGAACTGCCAAGTGCAGGCGGCGTGACGGCTTCTCCGCAACGTGGGAACCCGGCTCTGCTCCGACCGACGAATCGATCCTGAATCGGTCCGACCTCTGTCAGCTTCGAATAGACCGCCGATCGGGTCCGGCTGGAATGCCGAGTGTGTTGGGAATCGAGTTAGAACCATTCATTGAATCGCGTGTCGCGGTACAATTGGAGCAACTTTCTAGAGACGGCAAACCCCCGGTCCGGCGGCACATCACTATTTCCACGACTGGGGCGTATCGTCGATTCCGGAGGGACATCGAGGTTGCAGAGTTGATGCGGGGCTTGTCTTGGTGGGTTGCAACCCGCTGCCGCGCGGCTGGCTTGCTGGCTGTGGCCATTTTCGTGTCGCCACACCTCCTGGCTGCCGACAGCGACGTCTTGAGGGACGTCTTGCAGCCAGTCTTCCGGCAGAATTGCGTCCAGTGCCATGGCGCGCTCGGGGATCCCAATGGGAACGTCAACCTCGTTGCACTGAACAGTGTGGCCAACCTTACGAGCGATCCAGAACTGATCAGGAATCTTGTTCGAGTGCTAGATTCCGGGGTCATGCCTCCCGTCGGTGCGCCCGCGCTGGCTCAGGACCAGCGCAGACAGGTTGTCGACGAACTCCGGGAATTGCTGCATCTCGCGGTCAGCTCCCAGAAGGCGTTTCCCCAAACACCGATTCGACGAATGAATCGCTTCCAGTACAACAACGCCGTCCAGGACCTGCTGGAACTGCAAGTCGAAGTCTTCGCCCTACCCGAGCGCATGCTCCGCGAGTATGGTTATTTTCGTCCGGAGACCGGCAGGATGCCTGACGCGCTCAAGGCTGGCAGCCGCCCGTTAGGCAAGTCTCAGTTGATCGGCAAGCGACTTGCCGGTGTCGTGCCCTTTCCGCAGGACCTTCGGGCGGAGCACGGTTACGACAACCGCGGAGATCACCTGACCTTGTCGCCGCTCTTGCTGGAATCATTTCTCACGCTGAGCCGATCAATCGTTGAGAGCCCGGACTTCAACGAGCAGACGAGCCGGGCCTGGATGCGCCTGTTCTCGCCGCCAGCCGATGGCGGGGACAGGGAGAACGCGGTCAGGGAATCGTTGCGGAAATTCCTTACGAGGGCGTTCCGCCGACCTGTCGATCGCGTCCTCTTGGATCGCTACGCCAACTTTGCGCTGAGACAAATCGAGGCCACCGGGTCCTTCGCTGACGGCATGAAGTCTGCCGTCGCCGCCGCGCTGGCGTCGCCGCGATTCCTCTATCTTTACGATCGCGGAGGTGCTGACGACAGTGCCGAGCGGCTCGACGATTTCGAATTGGCATCCCGTCTCTCGTTCTTCCTGTGGGGCAGTATTCCGGACCAGACCTTGCTGGACTTGGCCGCCGACGGGAAGCTCCGTGACCCAGGCGTGCTGCGGCAACAGGTCCAGCGCATGTTGCAGGACGCTCGCCTGAAGCGCTTTTGCGACAGCTTCCCAACGCAATGGCTGCAGCTCGAGCGCATCGTGTCCGCGGTTCCCGACCCGCAACGATTCCCGGATTTCTACTTCGCCAAGTACCGCTCGAGCATGCACATGATGCTGGAGCCGCTGCTGCTTTTCGAGGCGATCCTCATCGAAGACCGCTCCATCCTGGAACTGGTGGATTCGGATTTCAGCTATCGCAGCGAATTGCTGGACTCGTGGTACCTGGACGGTACTCGTCCCCAGAGAGTCCCGCCGGTTCAGATTCCATTTCGCCGTGTTCGGGTGGAGGACCGCCGGCAGGGCGGGGTGATCACCAATGTGGCTGTCATGACCATGACATCCGGGCCGATGGAGACACGACCAATCACCCGGGGAGCCTGGATCGCCAGCGTTGTCTTCAAGGACCCGCCGGATCCGCCGCCTGCCAACGTGCCGCCACTGCCGCATGAGGAGGAATCTGACACGGTCGCAGCCCTTACCATGCGGGAACGCTTCGAGGCACATCGCACACAACCGGACTGCGCGAGTTGCCATGTCAAGATCGATCCCTTGGGTTTTGCCCTGGAGAACTACGGTCCCACCGGAGTCTGGCGGGACACGTATGACAATGGCCGATCGGTGGACGCGGGCGGGGTCCTCTTCGGACGGCACAAGTTCGATGACATCGTCGAGTTCAAGGACGCGATCCTTGCGGAAAAGAGCCTCTTTGCTCGCGCCTTTTCCGGGCACGTGCTCGAGTTTGCTCTGGGGCGGGAACTGGACGCCTCGGACGAGCCGGCGCTGGATCGGATTGTGCGTGAAACAGACAAGGCCGACTATAGGATTCAAGAAATGATTCAACAGATTGTGCTCAGCGATCCGTTTCTGCGGAAGTACAATCCGACTAGACTAGGAGAACAGCCCCAGGCGGACTGACTTCATGCGCGTCACTTCCAGAAGGTCGTTCCTCCGCGGCGTGGGCGGTGCCGCGCTTGCCTTGCCCTGGCTTGAGAGCCTGGCGATGCCAGCCCGTTCATCGACGCCGGAGGGGAAACCGCCTCGGCGCTTGGCCTTCTTCTATGTGCCGATCGGTGTTGTGCGTCGCGGCTTCTTTCCAGGGGAACTGCATGCCGGGTTGCCGGCCTTCAACGGAGACCTCAGCGCAATCGCTGAAACCAAGACCACGGTTGGCTCTCACGCGATCAAGCTGACTCCCACGCTGAAGCCGCTCGAGAGGGTCAAGCACAAGATCGCCTTGGTTACAGGGCTGGACCGGACCTTCCAGAACGGCACGGATGTTCATGCGCAGTGCGCCTCGTGCTTCCTTAGCAGTGCCGCGCCGTTCACGATCAAGACATCGGCTTGGCCGCTGGAGCGCACGCTCGACCAGATCGTCGCCGATGGAATCGGTCACGCGACTCCCTTCCGCTCGCTCGAGCTCAGTTGCAATAGCCACCGAGACAATGTGGAGTCGATCTATTTTGACAACATCTCGTGGTACGGAACAGGGCATGTCGCGCCGTCGATACGTGACCCGCGCAAGGCCTACCGTCGATTGTTCGGCACGCAGGAGGTTCAGGAGTTTCGGAACATCACCGACCTCGTGCTCGAGGATGCCCGGTCACTGCAACGGGAACTCGGATACGCCGATCGCGACAAGTTCGCGGAATACTTCGAGTCCATTCGCACCATCGAAGAGCAGATGGACAAGCTGGAGCGGATGAAGGGTGAACTGAATGAAGTTTCACTCGCGGAGCCTCCGGAGGCCCACTTGCCGCGCGGAGCATACATCCGCCTGATGGGCGACCTGATGGTAGTGGCGCTGCAGACCGGCCTGACACGTGTGGCCACGCTGATGGTCGCCCCGGAGCGCTGGAACACGCCGTTCATGTTCGAGGGCCTTTTCGACAAGCCGATGAGCCATCACCTGATGTCCCACAAGCAGACGGAATTCGGCGAAGAATTGCTGAAGGTCGATCGCTTCCACATGCAGCAGTTCGCCTACCTGCTCGAAAGGATGGATGGAATTCAGGAGGCTGACGGCTCAACGTTGCTCGACAATACGATCTTCACCTACGGTTCCGGCCTTGGTGACGGAGCGACCCACCAGTACAGCGATCTTCCCATCATCGTCGCCGGAACCGGTGCGGGAACGCTCAAGGTCAATCAGCAGCTGCACTGTCCGGACGGCACTCCTCTTGCCAATCTATGGCTCACGCAGGCTCGTGTGATGGGTGCTGAACTTGATCGCTTCGCGGACAGCGATGGAGTTGTTTCCCAGTTGCTTGCGTGATTGTGATTGGGGCTTACATACGAGAGTGCCGAGTCAGGCAGCTTCCGCATACGGTTCTGGAGCGACGCACGGCCCAACGGCCCACGTTTGCGCTCCGGCGGCGATAACCCCGGCCGCCAAGATGTTGAGCGCGGCATTGAGATCCCGATCCGCGACCAAGCCGCAGCTCACGCAGCGGTAGGTCTCCGACTTGCCCGGATGGTTCCGGGCGCCGCACCGACTGCACTGCTGCGACGTGTATTGCGGGTTCACTGCTACGAACTCTCGACCGGCCCACTCTGCCTTGTACCTGAGTTGCGAAAATAGAAGTGACCAATTCTGCGCTAAGACCTCCCGGTTGAGCCCGGCCTTGGCCTTCACATTCGAGCCCGGTTCCGCCGCCGTTCCCTTCCCCGACCGAGTCATGTTCTTGGTCCGCAGCTTTTCGACTGCGATCAGCCCGTGCTGGCGGATGATCTCGGTCGTGGCCCGGTGACAGGCGTTGCGTTCCCGCACGTACTCCTTGCGCGCATGCAGCGCCAAGGCTGCCCGGCGCTTGCCACGGTTGCGGCTGCCCTGACGGCAGCGCGCGAGCGCCCGCTGCAACTTGCGCTGCCGCTTGCGATTGCGCCGAGCGCGCGCGTAGCGCGTGCCGTCCGAGCAGGTCATGCGCTTGCGGACGCCCAGGTCGATGCCCACCGCCGTGACCGACGCTGGCAGCGCTTGCCGTTCGACCTCGTACACCAGCGACGCTTCCCACTTGCGGCCGCGCTTGGTCAGCCGCACCGCCTTCAGCGGCGCGTCCAGCGGCAGGCTCCGCCCGCTGTAGGCCCGCAGGCGCGGAAACCCCTTCACGCGAATCAGGTAGTGCCCGTTCTGGCAGCGCACCATGCCGTTGTGCGGACCGGCCACGTCGATCGTCACACACCGGCGGATGGAGCGGAATCTGGGAAAGCCGGGCGCCTCGCCCGCCTGCACGCGCCGAAAGAACGCCTGGAAGGCGTGGTCCAGCCGCCGCAGCATGCCGCGGCTGGCCCCGAGCGCAAGCTCTCCCAAGCCGCACTCGTTGGCTGCACGCAGTTGCGTCAGCCATTTGCACTGGTCGTAGAAGCTGAGCGACTCCTGGCGTTGCTCGTAGGCCAGCTTGCGGCGCTCCAAGGCCTGGTTGTAGAGCCAATTCAAGCGTCCTAGGAGCGACTCCATCATGGCGTACCCGGCCGGGCTTAACTTCAGCCGAACCAAGTATGCAGCCGGGGCTGTCATTTACGATTGTCCTACTTTGATTCTATCATATTCGCCTTCCACTCACAAATAGGACATAGGATCCCTCACACGATTTCGGCACTCCCATCTGTAATTCCCTTGTGATTCGCATCGCACCGGTTTCCTGAGGGCTTGAAGCAATCCTGGCGATTGAGCCGGGTAGCGGGTCGTTTCGTGCCGCGGCGCGCCAGCAGCGTTCTCCTGGTCTGCACCGTTCCATTATCTTGTCGGCAAGGATCGAGGTGCTTGCTGCAACAATCGGAATTGCCAATGGGAGCGCAGACTTGTGGTATAGCGAGTCTCGCGTCGCTTCCGCACGCCGGAATACCTGTCGCGGCTGAACCTGTCCCCCCGATCGCGGAATAATGATGGCCATGCCCACCTTGACTTCGCGTCGCGAATTCGGGGCGTTGCTCGCCGCCAACGCCCTGTCCTGTGCCCGATCCGAGCCGCCTCTAAACGTCCTGTTCATCGCTTCTGATGACCTCACGTCGACGCTCGGATGTTACGGCCATCCAGTGGTCAAGTCCCCGCACATCGATCGCTTGGCTGCACAAGGTGTGCGCTTTGACAACGCGTACTGCCAGTTTCCGTTCTGCGGGCCCAGCCGGGCCTCGCTCATGACCGGCTTGCGTCCCGATACCACGGGCGTTGTGACCAACCGCAACGTCGACTTCCGCAAGCAACACCCTGACGCGGTGACGCTTCCGCAGCTGTTCAAGAACAACGGCTGGCGATCGATGCGTGTGGGCAAGATGTTCCACATGGGTGTTCCCGGGGGTGTCGGCACGATGACTCACCAAGACCCGCCGTCATGGGATGTTTCCATCAGCCCGCCGGGAGACGAGCATGAGAGCGTAGGGGTTGGCGGCGATCCGAATCCCGACTTGCGTCACGGCCTCAAGATGCAATGGGTGCAAACGGCTGACGCGACTGGCCAGGCCGACAGCGCGGCCGCCGACACGGCGATCGACCTGCTCCACGAGTCAGCCGACGGGCCGTTCTTCCTGGGCCTCGGTTTCGTGCGGCCGCACACGCCGTTTGTCGCCCCGTCCAACTTTTTTGACATGTATCCGCTGGAGGAAATCGAACTGGTCCAGAACCCGATGGACGACCTGGACGACATTCCCGCGCCAGCCAAGAACCTTCGACCGTTCCTGTGGCACCAAATGGGGATGAGTGAAGAGAACCAGCGCATTTCGTTGCGCGGCTACTACGCGTCGATCTCGTTCATGGACCAGCAGGTCGGAAGAGTGCTTGATGAACTTGACCGTCTCGGTGTGGCCGATCGCACGATCGTCGTGTTTTTTGGGGATCATGGCTGGCACCTGGGTGAGCACACGCATTGGCAGAAGATGAGCTTGATGGAGGAGTCGGTTAGCGCGCCGCTCATCATTTCCGCTCCGGGCATGCGAGGTGCTGGACGCTCGTCGAAGGCGCTGGTGGAGTTTGTTGACTTCTACCCAACGCTGGCCGACTTGTGTGGGCTCGAGCCACCCTCGAATCTGGAGGGAGTCAGCCTGGCGCCCGTTCTCGACGAGCCGTCTCGATCGATCAAGGACGCGGCGTTCTCGCAGGTCCAGTGGGAGGACCGCATCTACGGCCGAACTGTTCGAACCGATCGGTATCGCTACATTCGATGGGAAGGCGATGGTGGCGGTGAGGAACTCTACGACCACTCAAATGACCCGAGGGAGTTCACAAACTTGGCACTGGATCCCCAACACTCCGGGGTCCTTGCGAGCATGCGGGCTAGGCTCGAACGGGGACCAATGAGTCCGACGGCCTAGCTCAAGTGATTCTGAGCACGGAATCTCCCACGCTGGGCTTGTAGGTCTCGGTCGAGACCGTCAGCCGCTTGCTCCCTCTCTCGGTCGCACCTGGTCGGTGACCACGTTGGTGCTACCACCCTGTGCCGGACCACGAGCGCACTTCGTGCCCGCTTCCAGCAAACATCGTCGCCCCGAGGCCAGCCGGATGCCTGCTTGGGTGCGCGGGCTAAGCGTAGTGCAAGTAGAGGAATTCAGCCAAGGCGATGTCCTCGAGTGCCAGGCCCTGTGACTCGAAGAGTGTTATTTGATCGTCCGATTCTCGTCCGGGCCTTTGACCCGCAAGAATGTCGTGCAATTCGCAAGCCTCGTCCCAGCAGAACACCCCTTCATCGGCCGCGTGCGTAAGGTCGCCCGCCTCCATCAGCGCTTGCTCGAGCGAATCGACAGCGATCAGAGATGCCTGCTCGACAGATTGAGCATCAAGTTCGCGCCGCATGATGTGGTTGCTGCCGGCGGCGTTGATATGCGTGCCTGGGCGCAAGAGCCGCCCAGGGAACACCGGTACTCGAGCATTTGTGACAGTCGTGACGATGTCTGCCCCCGCCATCGTCTCCTCTGGGGAAGCTGCGGGCACGATGTCCAATCCCAGCCGATCGCTCATGCGCCTGGCGAACGACTCGCACCGTTCCCGGCTGCGGCTATAGACGCGGACGGATGTCAGTTTGCGAGCGCACGAGACCGCTTCGAGCTGCGTTTCTGCCTGGAAGCCAGTGCCGAACATTGCCAAGCGGCTGGCGTCGTTGCGTGAGAGCTGACGAGTTGCAATTCCGCTCGCCGCTCCAGTGCGGATCTGGCCCAAGGTGTTGGCGTCGATCGACGCGAGCAATTCTGCCGTGTTGGAGTCGAAGAGCAGGACGACGAAATTTGGCGCGCCCACTCTCGGGTTTGACGCATAGACCTTGATGCCGACGAGCCCGCTCTCGTTGTCTCCGGCGGCCATGTAGTGCAGCAGCGTGCGGCTTTCCATTGCGACGCGACGGCGGGGGTGGTTTACCGCCCGTTTTTCGGCCAGTCGCAGCAACGCTCGTTCGACGAGTTCCATGGCAGACCTCATGGAGACAACGTCGCGGACTTGCTGCTCTGTGATTCGGAGGATCGCTCGGCCCATCAAACGAGTATGCCAGTCGTGGTCGATTCGGGCGGTGCTCTGATTCAGCATGTATGATGGTTCTTGGTGAGCGGGCGCCGGTCAGGTGTCTGCTTGTCTTGGCGAACCCATCCCGGACGGGAGGTGTTGTTCGTTCATGGCAGAAGTTCACGTAACAGAAGGCGAGCCCCTGGACATCGCCCTGCGCCGCTTCAAGCGCAAGGTCCAGCAGGAAGAGATCATCAAGGATGTCAAGCGGCACTCGTACTACATGAAGCCCGGCGAGAAGAAGCGCTTTAAGCAGGCGATCGCCCGCAAGAGGCTTCGCAAGCGGTCTCGAATGTCCCGCGACTGACCCTTCGTTTGGTTGGCGTCAGTTGCACCTGCCGCCCGGTTCCATTCCGAGCCACCTGTCGGTCAAGCCGACCATCCGGGTATCTTCACAGGCCGCCGGAAACGCGAGTTTCCCATCGGCCCGGTCGCATGCGGGTCCGTCCAGCAATCGGTGCAGTCGAGAACTCTGGGGAGCATGCTTAACCCCTTCGGCTGGACCCGCGTGTGAGGCTTGGTGGCGCCCCTGTGCCATAGCAGCGATTCGAGGGCTGCCACTGCGACGAATCTTGCAGGGTTTTGCGAATCGCCGATGGCCCCAACTATAGTTGGCCATCGTTCCCATAGGCCGCGAAACACTGCCTGAGCACGAGAGACTACAAGGGAATGCCTTCGACATCCACCCATGGAACGCTATGGTCGCCGTCGACCGCCAGCGTCTCCCGCGGGGAGTCGATGTGGAAGATTGACCAAGGGCCTGGAATGAACGGAGAGCGATCGACGACAGATTCGTCGATCTCTACGCCAATGCCCGGCTTGTCCGGCATGATCAGATAACCGCTCTCGAGTCGCAATGGATCGGCCAAGATCTCGTCCGCCACGGGGAAGGGGTACATCCCTGGCTTACCGTGGTTGGAGTGAAGCGGGTATTCGAGCCACTCCACCACGCTCTCGTCCCAGCACACGCCAAGTTGCGCGGCCGCGATGACCTCGAGGAGCGTGCCCCAGCTATGGAAAGCGAATCGAATACCTTGTCGTTCGGTCGCCGCGAAGACCCGTTGTCCCATTGCAAATCCCCCCTGACAGCAGACATCCATCTGTACGAAATCGACACAGCCCGACTCGATCAAGTCGACGAATGAGCTCTCGTCAGGCTCGTGCTCTCCAGACGCCACCGTGACGGATCGATCCTTGCGGAGCGCCTTGTAGGCTGCATGGTCCTCGGGAGGCAGCGGCTCCTCGACCCAGTAGGGATTCAGCGGAGCGAGATCTCGGCAGAGTTGCTTGATCGTTCCTTGGGAATAGCTCCGATCTCCCATGCGCCACCACGCGTGGCAGTCGAGCATGATGCCGAAATCTGGACCGGTTGCATTTCGGATTGCACTCGTGATCCGTAGATCGCCTTCCGGCCCGGCCGCGGGTCGCAGCTTGTACGCCGGAAAGCCCAGTTCCTGCACCGCTTGCGCCTCGGCCGCGTATCCTTCTGCCGGCATGTACATTCCTGCCGATCCGTAGCACTTGATACGTTCGCGTCTGCGACCGCCAAGCAGCTCCGACATGGTCGCGCGCTCGGCTTTGGCCGCGACGTCGATCACTGCGACTTCGACCGCGTGATAGGTCTTTTGGGTCTCGAGGTTGGCGCGAAAGCCGAATTCCTGCCACCTCGCTGGGTCTCGCCCTTCCAGGAACGGTCCGATCGTGACCTCGATCTCGCGGGCAGCCCGAACGTGCGCGGGTCCCGGGGCGAATCCCGTGATTCCGGCGTCCGTAGAGACCCTGATCAGCATGGCGTCCCGCTTGAGCACGGTTCGCAATCCACCGTAGAACGGCAGTTGAATGGGATCCTCGAAGGGGCAGGACATCAGCAGTCCTTCTACCTTGGTAATTCTCATGTTCGATTCAGTCGCGCAGTCTCGGTTTGCCGGCTGACACACGACAGCACCGTGAACTTAGCGTTGCGCCGTGGATTCAGCTTCGCAGCTTGGCGGCTCGGGTAGACGCCAAGAAAGTGCCGCTTGCACTGCAATCGCGCAGGGGAGACTGAGAGCTGCGACCCGTTTCACGACGTTAGCATGCGCGGCCGGGGAGACCCGTTCAGAACCCTCCGGCCAGCGTGACTGGGCGAGTGTTGTCCTCGAACGTTCATCAGGCCCAGCCTTGCCGGAGGGGTGAGCGTCGAGACGGAACTCAGGGAGAGCCCACGTTGAAGCGCCGCTAACAACGGAGTCCCAAGTCTGTTCCAAGCTAGAGATGTCCCACGGTGCCATCGGCCGGGATTCAAATTGCGGCAATCGATGTTTCGGGCTACGATAGGGAAGCAATACGATGCAGGGTGTTCAGTCGTCTGCCCATGGCAGCGCTGTACTGGAGTGGGATGCCGGACGACGGGCCATGCGTTTCGGGATCAAATGAACAAAAAGAAGCGGTTGAGAACGGTTCGTAGGGGCTTGCCAAGTCGAATTCTCCGGATTGGACTAATCTGCGCATTGGGATTGGCTTCATCGAGTGCCGCCAGTGCAGCGGACACTCCGGAGGAACTGTTTCGCGCCACAATCCAGCCGGTCTTGAAACAGCAGTGCCTGGGTTGCCATGGCGAAGGGAATGTCTTCTCCGAGCTTGACCTACGCACGCGTGAGGGTGCCGTGCAGGGCGGGCTGCGAGGCCCGGCGATCGTGAGCGGCTCGCCCGACGCCAGCTTGCTGGTATCGGCCATCGATCATGTTGGGCAGCTGGCGATGCCGCCAGGTGGGCCAGAGAAACAACTGCCCCGAGAAATCCGAGACGCATTTCGCACCTGGATCGAGGCAGGTGCGCCGTATGTTGACGCCCGGGCGGCGGTGAACTGGGACTTCGAGGAAGCCGACCTATGGGCGTTCCGGCCGGTGAAACGAGTCAAGCCCCCTTCCGATGGGGTTGACACGTCTGGCGTCCAGACGCCTGTTGACAACTTTATCTTGGCGAAACTGGCGGAGAATGGACTCCAACCTGCTCCGAGAGCCGACAAGGAGACACTCATCCGGCGGTTGACGTTCGACCTGACCGGTCTGCCTCCGACTCCAGACGAGGTGCAGGCGTTCCTGGATGACGACTCCGAGAGGGCTTACAAGAAGCTGGTCGAGCGTTTGCTGGACTCCCCGCGCTATGGGGAGCGATGGGGGCGCCACTGGCTCGACGTAACGCGCTACGCCGACACGTCAGGCTACTCGAACGACTTCGAGCGGCCCAATGCATGGCGCTACAGGGACTATGTCATCAAGTCATTCAACAGCGACAAGCCTTACGACCGCTTTGTGCTCGAGCAGGTCGCCGGGGACGAGCTGTTTCCAGAGGATCCTGACGCCATTGTCGCGACGGGTTTTCTGCGGATGGGACCTTGGGAGCACACCGGCATGGCGGTCGCGGCCGTTACCAGGCAGCTGTTCCTTGACGATGTGACGCACCATGTCGGCCAGTCGTTCCTGGGACTGACGTTGGGCTGCGCTCGCTGCCACGACCACAAGTTCGACCCGATCCCGACCAAGGACTACTACCGCATGCAAGCCGTGTTCTCGAAGACGGCTTTCGCGAGGCGTCCGCTGCCGTTCCTCCCCTCCGAGTCCACTGAAGGTTTCGATCAAGGCCGTAAGCCTTTCCAAACCCGGCTGGAAGAGCTGGAAAGGCGGATGCATGATCTTCACGAAGCGGCGCGCGAGCGGCTTGCGCGCGCAGAAGGACCCGAGGTCGCTGCCGCAGCCGGAAGCTCGATACTCCAGCGTCACATGGACAAGGAGCAGGCTGAACTCCTCAAGCTCCTGCGGAAGCGTGTGACGATGCACAGGCTGTCCGAGTTACGGTTCGAGCCCTTGGCCATGACCGTCAGCAACGGCCTCGTTCCGGGTTGGGAGACGGTTGCTTCGCGGAACAGCTATTTGAAACCCGAAGACTACGTCACAGCGAAGACACATATTCTGGTTGGGGGTGACATTCAGGCACCAGCGGAGGAGGTTTCGCCCGGTGCGCTCGAAGCAGTGGCCCGCTATTCGGACTTGCCGGCCCCGGAGATTCCGGACGAGCTCCGCGGTCGGCGAAGCGCGCTGGCCGAGTGGATAGCGGACCCTCGCAATCCATTGACCAGCCGGGTTCTGGTCAATCGAATCTGGCAGTACCATTTCGGCCGCGGCTTGGCCGCGAACGCGAACAACTTCGGGAAGATGGGCAAGAGGCCGTCGCATCCCGAGTTGTTGGATTGGCTGGCAGCGTTTTTCGTCGACCAGGGCTGGAGCACGAAAGCGGTCCATCGGGTGATCCTGTACTCGGAGGCTTATCGCAGGGCCAGCAATCACCCGAACCGTGAGCTGGCAGACGAGGTGGATCCCGAGAATCTCTACCTGGCTCGATTCTCGCCTCGCCGGCTGGAAGCCGAAGAGCTTCGCGACTCCATGATGGCGGTTGCCGGCGAGCTGAGCGACCTGGTTGGCGGACCGGGGACGTATGCCCAGATCAATCTGGATGTGGCCCAGCAGCCGCGCCATGCGATGGGAACGCTTCGGCCGGTTTACGAAGCCGAGCCGACCCGGCAGAGACGCAACCGGCGATCGGTGTACAGCTTCCAGCAGCGCAGCCTGATTGACCCGATGATCGAGGTGTTCAACGGTGCGAATCCCGACCTAACGTGCGAACGTCGGGAATCGTCGACGGTGCCGACTCAGGCATTCGCCTTGCTCAATGCCGACCAGTCGCGTGACATGGCGCTCATCATGGCGCAGCGATTGCATGCCCTGCCCGGCAACAAACGCATCGAGAGCGCGTTTCGGCTAGCATTCGGGCGAGATCCCACAGACGAAGAGAGAGGCTGGACGGAGGAGTTTCTCACGGAGATGGCAGCGCATCACGTCGAGAATCCCGCCCCTCCCCGCCAGCTGCCGGCGGACATTGTCCACAACATAACAAGCGAGTTGACCGGAGAACGCTTCGAATTCGTTCAGCCCGCCTATTCCGGCCCCTACGAGCACAACCCACATCCGAGTGAGGCATCCCCCGCGACTCGCGCATTGGCCGACTTGGCTCTCGCGCTGTTCAATGCAAACGAATTCGTGTACGTGTACTGACCATGAAACGCCCAGTCCTTACCGCGAACCCATCCCGTCGCGATCTCCTGTACCACTCCGGCATGGGGTTGGGAGCGATCGCCTTGTCGGCGTTGCTCCACAAGGACCGCGCGCAGGCGGGAGCGCTGGCCCCGAAACGGGGCCACCATGGAGCCCAGGCCAAGAACTGCATTTTCCTGCTCATGGAAGGCGGCCCGAGCCATATCGACACGTTCGATCCCAAGCCCAAACTCGTCGACCTGCACCTGACCGAGTTCGTGAAGGAGAGGAACAAGTTCGAAGCCAGCATGAACACTGGCAAGCGGTACTTCGTCCAAAGTCCGTTCGAGTTTCGGCGCGCCGGCCACATGGGCATCGAGATCAACGCCAAGCTCGCCAATTTCGCCGATTGTGTTGACGATGTCTGTTTCTACCGGGGCTTGCAGGCAACCTCCGTCAACCACCCGACCGCGCTCTATCACCTCAACACCGGAAACCGATTCGGGGGGGACCCGGCCATCGGGTCCTGGGTGACCTATGGGCTGGGAACGGAAAACCAGAACCTGCCCGGCTTCGTGGTCCTGCCGGACCTGGCCTATCCGCAGGGCGGAGCGGGGAACTGGTCGAACGGGTTCCTGCCAGCTCACTACCAGGGAACGCCGCTGCGGTCGCAAGGTGCGCCAGTGTTGGACATGAGGCCGCCTGAATACGTGACGGATTACCAGCAGCGCAAGACGCTGGACTTCCTGGGACGGCTGAATCGAAGCCATTCGCAACGGCATCCGCACCACGACGAGTTGACTTCGCGGATCGAGAGCTACGAGTTGGCGTTTCGAATGCAAGCGGAGATGCCGGAGGCCATCAACATCGACTTGGAGCCTGAGGCGACGCGCGAGCTCTACGGCGTCGGTTCCGACGATGTCGAGGTGGATTCGATCGGTCGGCGGTGCCTGCTAGCCCGCCGATTGGTGGAGCGCGGCGTCCGGTTCGTGCAGGTGATCGTGTCTGGATGGGACTCGCACGATTACATCGAGAAGGCACACGGATCGCGGCTCGATTCCATTGACCGCCCCATAGCCGGCTTGCTCAAGGATTTGAAGCGTACGGGCTTGCTGGAAGAGACGCTGGTCGTGTGGGCAGGCGAGTTCGGGCGTTCTCCGGACAATGGAATCCGTGGTGGCGGAACCGCCTTCGGCCGCGATCACAATGCTCCAGCAATGCCCTTCTGGCTTGCGGGGGGCGGCGCGCCGCGAGGCAGCATCGTGGGAGCTACTGACGAGACGGGCAGAACCGCGGTCGAGGTCGTCCATCCCATCAAGAACATGCATGTCACCCTTCTGCACCTGCTCGGTCTGGATGACGCCCAGCTGACGTACTTTGCCCAGGGTCGGGAAAAACAACTCAGCCAGACTGGTGGTGAGTTGATCAAGGAGTTGGTCGCCTAGGGGCGGGTCACCTGCCGTCTCTCCCTTCCGGAGAGGCGATTCTACCGGTGCTACGATCCTGGCGCGCGGTTGCGGGACAGGCGCTCGCTCGGGCCTGCAGGTCCTTGCTCCGCGGGTGTGTTGTGCTGCATGACGAGCTTCCACTCGCCATCCTCGTTGGTGTAGGTCATCGTGTAGCGTCCGTGGTGCTGAACGCTCGCGCCGTTCTTCGTTTTCACGCTCACCGAGTAGTCGCCCCACGCGATGCCCGTGTTGCCGATCACGCGGTACTGCATGTTCTGCGGCTCGAACTTCGCCTCGTGGGTCTTGCCGAAAAATCGCTCCCAGTCCAACTGGCAGGCTGCTCTGCCTTCCTTGCCCGAGGTGGGGCCGCAAGAATAGAACGACAGGGCCTTGTCGTGAATATTGGCGAGAAAGCCGTCGATGTTTCCTTTGTTGAGCGCGGCCACGGCCGTCTCGAAGCTCTCGCGAAGTTTGTCCGTTTCGCTAGCTCCGCCGAGAGCGGGCATGAGAATCAGCACGCTCAAGCACAGACAAGCTCCCAATCGTTTCATCGGAGTCCCCTTCCAGCCCGCTCCCATTAGCGGCTACTGAGAGCTTAGCACCTTGACGCCATCGAAGAACCAACACGATCCGGTGCATTTGGACCATTCCAGTAGGAAGCCCTGCTTGCGAGTGTCCTGCCATCAGGATCTGGACGACGACGACCTGGATCCGGATGTCTCGAGTGCTCGCTCGCTGCCACGATTCGATCGACGATGCTTTGACAGGTGTGGCTTCGCGATCGATCGCCGCCCCCAGTGGGGGGATTGCGTCTCGCGGTGCAGCGGATAAAGCGCTCGTGCTGCAATTGGAGAATGTGCCCCAGCGAGTGCGGCACGAGTCCCGGCGCGGGTGCTTCGATTCGTGTACCGCAGGAGAAGGCAGTGATTGCCGATGGGCAGATTGTCGCGAGGGACGAGTTCCACTTGCCTGTGCTGGCTTGAGCGCCGATTCTCACGCCCGTGCCAGCGATGGAAGGATCGGCCAATCACCGAGGCGAGAGCCGATCTGACCGCCGTCGTTGTGTTTGCCGAACGCGCACGAGCGCTGCCGGGAGAGGGGTTCCGGAGGCACCATCGGCTGCATTTTCCGAGACTCCGGTACAACCTGGTGACCTGGCCCGGGATGCCCATTTGGTTGTACCCGACAGCTGGGCTTCATCCGTCCTATCAGGTAGTGCGCTGCCTCGCGAGCCGACTTCGGCAGAGCACGTGGACCAGGAGAGTCTGATCAAGTATTGCCAATCCCTCGTTTGAATTCGGCCGTGGAGGGCAAGGCCTTCGATTCGTGATGTGCTTCGTTTCCCTTTGATTGTTGGCAATTGTCGAGGATGATAAGTACTGTGCCTGCAACTAGCCAAAGGGGCGTGAGCCGCAAATCCGCTCCGCTTGCAGCGTCGCTGCAGGCCGCCGTCCTGCTGCTTTTCGCTGCAGTGCCAGCCGCGACCGCCCAGGAGGCTGCCTATTCGGTTCTCGGGCAGGCGTTCGTGGCGGGCCAACAAGGCGAGCATTTCGGAGTTCCCGGCGCAGTCATCGAGATTCTCTCGGTTTCGATGGAGGTGACGGACACGGGGACGGCTGGTGCCGTCACGGCTGAGTCCGACGAGCTCGGACTGTTCCGCTTCGATGGCGTCAGCGAAGGTTGCTACTTTCTCACTGGCACGTCGCCCGGCCTGAACGGCCAAAGCGACATCGTGTGCGTGCCCGCGGGAGAGGATCCATTGCGGGTCGACATTGAGCTGGTGGTCGAGACCGTCGTCGAAACCGTCGAGGTGTCGGCATCGGTCATTGAGATCAATCCCACGGAGACCACTAGTTCCGGCTCGGTGGGGGTTTCCACTCTGGACAATGCCCCGAAGGCCAACCGCAGCGTGGAGGACGTGATGCCCCTCATTCCCGGCGTCCTGAGGGGCCGTGCCGGTGAGATCAACATGAACGGTGTTCGCGCCACGCAGAGCGGTTCACAGCTCAACAACGTCGACGTCACGGACCCGGTTGCAAGGACTTCCGCGATGTCCCTCCCGCTGAGCGTCGTCTCGGGAGTCGAAGTCCTTTCCAGTCCTTACGACGCGCAGTACGGAGGTTTCGCGGGAGCCATGTCGACCGTCGAGACCAAGTCCGCTGACGCCTCCGAATTCCGCTTTGACTTGCAGAATTTTACTCCTCGCATCCGCCGCCGGGCTGGAAAGGTCGTCGGAATTGAGTCGAGCACTCCTAGGCTCACGGTCAACGTGCCATTGATCTCCAACCGGGTGGCGTGGCTGCACTCGACGGAATACCAGTACGTCAGGGCCGACCAGGAGGACGCCAATCTTCCGCTTCTCGAACGCGACGTCGAGCGCGAGATGCTGACCGTGTTCAACCAATTCGATGTTTCGGTCTCGGAAAGGAACCGGGCCTCGCTGACAGCACTGGTCTACCCCGAGAAATTCAGCTACTTCGGCCTGAACGCCTTTACCCCGCAAGAATCGACGGCGGATCTGCGCCGGAGGGCTGTCCTGTACACGGTGAAGGACTCTCACGAGTTCACGGGTGGAGGAGTGCTGCTCTCAAGCTTCTCGCTACAGGACCTGGAAAACGACGTCAAGCCGCTCGGATACGATCCGAGCGTCATCGGAATCGACCGGGTTTCCGGCTCATTCTTCAACCGTCAGGAGCGCGCGACTACGCGTCGGAAGCTGTCCGAGCTGTATCACTTCCGCCCGCGCGATCGCCACCAGCTGAAAGCGGGATTCGAGCTCGGCTGGGAGACATACCGGGGCGAGCAGATATTCAATCCCGTGACCTGGCTGGGTGTCGGGGACCGGCCTGTGCTGAATCTGCGCTATACCGATCCGATGACAGTTCGCGGCAGCAAGTCCGACCTCTCGACCTTCCTGCAAGACAAGTGGATGGTGAATGACAATCTCACGCTTGACCTAGGGGCTCGCCTGGATCGAGATTCCCTGTCATCCCGCCTCAACCCCTCGTACCGGGCTGGTTTCGCTTATGCCTTCGGACCTGGTTCAAGAACAGTCCTGCGGGGAGGGTCGGGCCTGTTTGTGGATCGCATCAGCTTGCTGGTCCCAACCTTCGAGCAGTTGCCTCAACGAATCGAGACACGTTTCGGCCCTGGCGGTGGAATTGCTTGGGAGCGTCGCCTGGCGTCTCGGATCGACGGTCCGCTTTGGAACGCCAGGAGCCTTGGGTGGAACCTGCAGCTTGACCGCGAAGTCATCGATAACCTGTTCCTCCGCACCGGTTATCAGTATCGCCGCACAGACAGCAACTTCCTTGTCGACCCGGTCTATGCAGGGATCGATGGAGCCGAGACCGACGCCCTGGTCATGAGCAACGGAGGCAGGGACTACTACCGCGAATTCCAGGTGTCTCTGCGGTACCGACTATCCGGTGCGGGGCATATCACCGGCTCATATGTTCGGTCCAGCTCATCTGGGGACCTCAACGACATCGGAGCGGTATACGGTCCGACTCCATCGGCGCTGATCCAGCCGAACGAGCGGGCACCCCTGCGATTCGATGTTCCGCACCGTATGATGACGTGGGCGCAATTCAACCTCCCGTGGGGGTTCATTACGATTCCTGTTTGGGAGGTTCGAAGCGGATTCCCGCACTCCGAGATTGACGAATACAGACAGTTTGTCGGGCCTCGCAACCGTGCGGGCCGATTCCCAATCTTCAACGCAATCGACCTGCAGATCACGAAGATGGTCAGGATCCCCTTCAAGGGGAAGGATCGTCGCTTTCGTGCTGGTATTCGGTTCTTCAACCTGCTGAATAACTTCAATCCCCAGGATGTACAGAACAATCTGGCCAGTCCGTACTACGGGGTCTTCTACCGCGGGGTGAAGCGCAAGATTCGCGCCGTTTTTGAGATCGGGTACTGACAAGGACCATCTCTCAGCCCATATCAATGCGACTCAACTGACTTGACGCCGTGCATCCATCGTTCACGGCACTCGATGGCATGGCTTGTGGGGACAGTGGTTTCTTCTGGACTGGGTGAAGGTCGGCTATCGCATCAGCCGGCCAGGTACTCTTCCAGCTTCGCTTTTGCATCGCGAAAGTACTCGGTGAGTTCTTCGACCGGGCCGCCGATCTCAAGCACGAGTAGCCCTTGGTAGTTTATCGAGCGCAGCTTTGCAACTAATCGCGGGTAGTCAACGAAACCGTGGACCAACGGCTTGTGGTCGGCCCACGTAGTGGGCTCGATATCGTGGACGTGCACGTGGAAGACTTTCGGTCCCAATCGGTCAATGATTTCGTGGGTTACGTCGTTGTGAGCGCGAATCCCTTGGGGTGTTCCCCTTTCGTGGGGTTTTACCCTCGCGACCAGTTCGGTGTAGTTTCTTTGGTGCCCGACGTCGATCGTCGCGCCCACATGTTCGTGCTCGATCTCGTGAATCAACCGCACGAAGTCTTTGACTGAGGCCGGATAGCCAGTCTCGATCGAGAGCCGGAAACCGTGGTCGCGCGCGATGTCTCCCCAGCGGCGAAAGCTGCTGATCAACATCGGCCATGCGTGGTCCAAGGAAATATGTGCGGAGCGCTGCACATGGATGTTGGCGACCTCGGCCCCGACAAACGCAGAGGCTTCAAGCGCTGTGTCAATCCTGCTGACGCCGTACTCGTGGGACGGTCCGAACGGAGAAAAATACGGCGTGTCTACCCACGGCAAGTGTGTCGAGACGTAGCGGAACGACTGTAGCGCCTCCTTCATGTGCGTCTTGTCGGCATTCGTCATTCGGTCAAACTCGAAGCCGGGCGGTATGCCGGGCCGCGCCTCAGGCGATCCCATCGGATGCAGTTCAATCGTTTGGAATCCCAAGCCGTGCAGAATCCCGATGGACCGGTACAGACCGTATCCGGGAAAATACGGGTTCGCACCGATGATGGCGGGGTCGAGCCCGCGGTCGGCCGACAGGGCCGGCGCAGCCGTGACTCCGATACCCGCAAACGCTGAGTGCAGGAATTGGCGGCGGCTCGAGTTCATCAGGGCTCCTTCGGATCTAGCGTAGCGCGATGCAGTCATGGCTCCGCCACGGTGAGATTTCGATCCGGCGCGTCGAATCCCATCGCCGAAAGAAACGGTGGTTGAAGCGCGTGCCTGACACCAGCGCCAGGCGGATGGATGGCCGTTCAGGCACGGAGCCAGCAGCTCGAAGAGTGTACTCTAGTCGCTGTGCGGCCTCATGCACCTAGCCGGTGGACCCGGCGGCGTTTCGTGGAATCGATCTGTGGCGGATTCGGCTCGGTCGGGTTGGCGGGCATGTTGCAAGACCATCTCGGGGCTGCCGCTTCGACTAGGCCGGTTGGGCCCCATTTTGCGTCCAAGGCCAAGCACGTCATCTTCCTCTTCATGACGGGCGGGCCGTCGCAAATGGACCTGCTGGATCCAAAGCCCGCGCTGCGCACCTACGCCGGGCAGCGACCCGAATCCGTGGATCTTCGTACGGAGCGCATGACCGGTGGATTGCTGCCGTCGCCGTTCGAGTTCCGGCGGCACGGTCGGAGCGGCACCGAGGTCAGCGAACTGCTGCCCAAGCTGGCTGAAGTCGTCGATGAACTGTGTGTCATCCGGTCGATGTACACCTTCAACCCGACACACACACCTGCGCGAAACCTGATCCACACGGGAAACATCGCCTCCACGCGGCCTTCGCTGGGTGCTTGGATCTCGTACGGTCTCGGAACGGAAAACCGCAACCTTCCCGGTTTCGTCGTCCTGAGTCCCGGAGCGCGCGGCGGCGACCTCTGGAGATCAGGCTTCCTTCCGGCGGAACACCAGGGGACTCATTTCAATCATTCCGAACTCGATCCGGAACAGATGATTCGCTATCTGCGCAACGACATGCTCGACGCCACGGCTCAAAGAGAGCAACTGGACTTGACACAGTCGCTGAACCGGCTCCATATGGAACGGATCGGCGAGGACGCCTATTTGGACGCACGCATTCGAGCGATGGAAACCGCCTACCGCATGCAGTTCGAGGCCCTTGATGTGTTCGACGTTCGGAACGAGCCCGACTACATTCGACAGGACTACGGCGACACGCCGTTCGCCAATGGCTGCCTGCTGGCCAGGCGGCTAGTCGAGCAGGGTGTCAGATACGTTCATGTCTACTACGGTCCGGGCCAGCCATGGGACGACCACAAGACCATCAACAAGAATCTCCGCGCGCGTTGCCCTGACATGGACAGGGGGACGGCAGCCCTGATCAGGGACTTGAAACAGCGCGGACTCCTCGAAGAGACCCTGATCGTGTGGGGAGGCGAATTCGGGCGCACACCGGTCTCGGAAGCCGGCGACGGGCGCGACCATAACCCGTACGGCTTCACCATGTGGATGGCAGGCGGGGGCGTGCGTGGAGGCGTTACCCACGGCGCAACCGACGAGTTCGGATTCCAGGCAGTAGAGAACCGGGTGAGCATCCACGACCTGCATGCCACGATCCTGAACCAACTCGGATTCGATCACGAGCGGTTGACATACCGTTACGCGGGACGTGATTTCCGCCTTACCGACGTGCATGGGGTCGTATTGCGAGAGTTGCTGGCATGAGACTCCTGATGCTGCTTCTCTCGGCTGCGGCTCTCGTCGGAGCCCAGAGCCCAGAAATCGAGTTTTTTGAGAGGAGAATCCGGCCCGTTCTGGTCGAGCGGTGCGAGGCGTGCCATTCGTCACGGCTTGCCGAGCCCATGGGCGGCTTGCGGGTCGATTTCCGTGACGGGTTGCTGCAGGGCGGCGCCTCGGGACCGGCACTGATCGTAGGGGACCCCGAGCGAAGCCTGGTGATCAAAGCCCTCCGCTACTTGGACCCGGTCCTCAAGATGCCGCCCACCGGAAAGCTCCCAGACCGTGTGATCGAAGATTTCAGGGACTGGATCGCCAGTGGAGCCACGGATCCCCGCAACGAGTCCGCCGCAGAGGTCTCGGAGTCCTCGAATGAGAATGCGGGCCCCGGAATGCCCATCTCAGTGGGACGGCGCTGGTGGGCATTCCAGCCCCTGGGCGAAAGAGTTGCTCCAGGGGTTTCCGATCCGGACTGGACGATACGCAAGATTGACGCGTTCGTACTGTCCAAGCTAGAGCAGAACGGTTTGGGGCCGTCTCTACCCGCAGATTCCAGGACCCTGATTCGCAGGGCGTACTTGGACCTGACCGGGTTGCCGCCGACCTACGAGGAAATCGAGGCATTCGCTGCCGACCGCTCGCCCGAGGCGTACGGCAACTTGATCGAGCGGCTGCTGATGTCTCGCCGCTACGGAGAGCGTTGGGGCCGGCACTGGCTTGACGTAGCCCGTTGGGCGGAGGATCACCCGACAAGCGAGGCGACCAACCGCCCATTTGAATTCGCCTGGCGCTACAGGGACTGGGTGATCGAGGCGGTGAACGAGGACATCCCCTACGACCGCTTCATCCGCATGCAATTCGCCGCGGACCTGATGCCGGGCTCTGTCCCGTCCGACATCCGGGCACTGGGCTACATTGGCAACGCTCCTGTCTATCACAAGGATCGTAGGTTGTCGCGCGACGTGATCGAGACGATCGCGATGGATGACTGGGATGAGCGTGTCGACGCTGTTTCGCGGGGTCTACTGGGCCTGACGGTCGCATGCGCGCGCTGCCACGATCACAAGTTCGACCCGATTACCGCTATGGACTACTACGCGTTGGCCGGCGTGTTTGCGAGCACATGGCAGGTCAAGCGCCCGATCGTGGCTCTCGACCCTGCTGAGGCGGATCGCCTTACATGGGCTTTCGAGAGGCTCTACCGGCTGAAGGGGGTCTATGGGAACCTCAAGGATCTGGACACTGTCGCGAAGGAGCTGCACGCCGAAATCATCGCGATGAAGCCGGAATACGAGGCGCTTGAAATCGAATTGGGCCGGCACGAGATCCCGTTGACGCCCGCTGTGATCGACTGCGGTGTGTGGGTGGACGGCTCGACACCCACCGTGACTCGAATGGACTTGCGGCCCGGGGAGCCACGCGATCTTCCGTTGTTCATTCGCGGCAACGTTACAAGCCCGGGCGAAACGGTCCCCCGTCGTTTCCTGAGCGTGTTCGAGGCTGGCGAGCCGGAACCGTTCGTCAGCGGCTCGGGCCGGCAGGAACTGGCAGAGAAGATCGTCGGCGAAGCCGGGCCGCTCGCAGCTCGGGTCTGGGTAAACCGGGTTTGGGGCTGGCACTTCGGCCGGCATCTGGTCCGTACTCCTTCCGATTTCGGGACGCAAGGACAGAAGCCAACGCATCCCGAACTGCTGGAGGACTTGGCCGCGCGGTTCTTAGCAAATGGTTGGTCGCTGAAGTGGCTGCACCGGGAAATCATGCTCTCGGCCGCCTACAGGCAGAGTAGCCGCATGGTAGATGGCGCCTACGCGGCCGATCCCACCAACCGCTGGATATGGAGAATGCCGCCGCGTCGCTTGGACATCGAGGCATGGCGTGACGCGATCCTTTTCGCCTCGGGAGAGCTCAACCTAGCCATGGGCGGGCCGTCGGTTGATGTCGATTCCGCGGAGCCGGCCCGCCGTTCCGTGTATTCGAGGATCAGCCGCGGGCGGCTCCACCCGCTATTGCAACTCTACGACTTTCCGGTGGCAACCCAGCACAGTCCCGGCCGCCAGGTGACCACGACGCCACTTCAGCAGCTGTTTGTGCTCAATAGCGGCTGGATGCAGGCGCGTGCCAGGAGCCTCGCCGAGGCCGTGGCATCCGAAACGGATCGGAATGCGCGGATCTTCGCGATGTACCGTAGGGCTCTTGGACGAGAGCCGACGGCTCGCGAAGAGGGTCTGGCTCTGCAGTACCTGGAGTCACGTCGGGCTCAACTTGGGCGGGAGCCTTGGGAAGAATTTGCCCACATTCTGCTCGCGACGAACGAAATCACCTTCGTGAACTAGGACCTCTTCGGACGACCAACCTTGACGAGGGTTCAGGAAGATCATTGGTCAAGCACTCCGGGGCCGCCAGCACTCGCCCGGAGGTTGCATTCTTGCGATCTATGAACTGTTCCTTCATCCCGACCAGACCAGAATGCTATCGTGGGGCTGGACTCGATTACGGGGATAGCGAAATCCTGGAGTCCATGAGTTAGCACCATGTCGTTGGGATCAAAACCACTGCCTGATTTGACCCGAACGGAGTGGCTGATCTGCATCGTTGCCTCAATCGGCTTCGCCTTCGACATCTACGAGTTGCTAATGCTGCCGCTCATCGTCGGGCCAGCGCTGACCGATCTCGCGGGTGTGCAGCCGGGCACCCCAGAATACGGTCACTGGGTCGGACTGCTGTTCTACCTACCTGCTGTTTGTGGCGGTGTCTTCGGATTGCTGGGCGGTTACCTTACGGACCGGCTAGGACGCCGGAGGGTGCTGGTTTGGAGCATTCTGCTCTATGCTTTCTCAGCCGCCGCCGCCGGCTTCTCCACCACCCCGGAGATGCTGCTGTTCTTCCGCTGCACGACATTTGTCGGAGTATCAGTGGAATTCGTGGCGGCCATCGCATGGCTCGCTGAAATCTTCCCCGATCCGAAGCGGCGCGAGGCCGTGCTGGGCTGGACCCAGGCTTGGAGTTCAGTCGGTGGCGTGATGGTCGGTGGCGCGTATGTGTTGTCGGTCACATTTGGGGAATCGTTCCCTGAGATTCTCGGTGGCCATGCTCCATGGCGCTACACCTTGATTTCGGGGCTGATTCCCGCGATTCCGCTGATCATCATTCGGCCGTTCCTTCCCGAATCCCCGATTTGGAAGAAGAAAAGCGAATTGGGGACTCTGCGTAGACCTAGCATCGCGGAGTTGTTCCAGCCCCGCCTTCGCCGCACCACGATCGTCACAACGATTCTTGCCGCTTGCAGCTTTGGCGCAGCGTTCGGTGCAATCCAGCATGTCCCACGAATCGTCCCTGGATTGATTGCGGACCTTTCGGCTACAGAGCAACAGCAATTCGTAGGCGGGCTGCACATTTTCCAGGAAGTCGGGAGCGCGTTGGGAAGAGTCTTGCTAGCGGTGCTGGTGGTGATGTTTCTAGCCCGGAAGCGCCTGTTGCAATCCTTTCAGGGTTGCGGACTCATTATCTTCCCGTTGGTATTCTTCGCGCTGACAAGCACAAATGTATGGATCCTTGGAGTCGGCGTGTTCTTGGCAGCGCTCGTAACCGTGGCACAATTCAGCTTTTGGGGCAACTACCTTCCCAGGGTGTACCCGACACGGTTACGCGGAACTGGCGAGTCATTCGCGGCAAACATTGGCGGGAGGATGATCGGTACGTTCGCTGCATACGTCACCACCACGCTGTCGAACTACACCCCGGGGGAGACCCATTACGCCCAGCTAGCGTTCGCTGCTGGCATAGTCGGCACTGCAGTCTACGCAATCGGTTTAGTTGTCAGCAATTGGCTCCCGGAACCTGGCGAGGCGGACCTGCCCGACTAGGTACCCTTCGAGCGTCAAGAGCGAAATCCGGACCCTTTTCCAGGTCCATCGCTGACTCCTAGGGCAAGGCGAGGGACCTTCGATTCTGCGGATTCGGCCATTGTTGTACAAGAGGGGCATCAAAACATTGCTATTTGGTGTGCAAAGCGAGATTTTACAGTGAAAGTCCTTTCCAATTCACAGATGAGCCTGAAGGAGGCCGAGGAGAGGAAGTGGGAATGAGTAGATCATACACCCGTGGGGAGGGGGTGGCAGGGGGAGGGGCGCCAGCCCCTCCCCCCCTCTCTAAGCGATGCAGCGGGAGGGGACGAGCAGGTCCTGGAGGGTTCCAGGGGGGCGAGCCCCCCTGGAACATTTCCGACAGCTTTTGTTTTATTGTGGCCAGCCTGCGGACAGCCGGACAACCATGACTCACAGGAGCCGATGTATTGCTAGGATTGTGGCTTGGACCCCTTGGTGTGCGCGGACTGCGGAGCGGCCTTGCAGCGGCCGCGACGGGCCGCTGCAAGGGCAAGCTCACGGCACGGGGCAATCGCAGGGATCAAGTTGCCAGCTGCCGTTTTTCCTTGATTCCAATGAGAGATGAGCCTGAACGGGCCCTTCAGGCTGCGTTCGCCGCCTCGCTGCGGATCGCAGCGAACAGTTCGTCGCGCGCCTCGTTCAGCTGCCGCGCCGCCTCGTTGTCGCTCAGGGCGTGGGCCTGCGCGTCCAGCTGCGCGAAGTCGATCCCCTCCTTGAGGCAGGCCGCCGCCCCCGGCAGCGACTTCAGCTTCTCGTACGGCGTCAGGATGTCCCGCTGCCGGTAGCGCTTGCGCACCTTGCCCTTCGCGTCGACCTGCTCGCTCGGGAAGTGGCAGGGGCGATGGTAGTTCAGGTACGGCGAGAGCACCTCGCGGTTGAACCGGTCCAGCTGCCGGGCGTGCCGGGCCGGGATGTGCCCGTAACCCAGGTGCTTGCGCACCACCGTCCCGTTCTTGCTCTCCACCAGCGCGTTGTCGTTGCTGCGCCGCGGCCGCGACTTGGTGAACTGCTCGATCCGCAGCTTCTCCAGCAAGGCTGCCACCTGGTGGTTCACGAACTCGGACCCGTTGTCGGAATGGAACCCCAGGATGCGGAACGGGAACGCCTCCAGCAGCTGCTCCAGCAGCGGCAGCAGGTAGTGCTCGGAGATCCGCTCCACGCTGCCCACGAACTGGAACTGCGTCACCTCGTCCACCACGTTGATGTGGTAGACGCCCTTGACCTTATCGCGATCCCCCTGGTGCACCGTGTCGATCCGCAGGTAGCCCGGCTGCCCCTCCGGGCGCGGCGGCCTCCGCTCGGCGATCGTGACCCCGGCCGGGCGCGTGGAGTCCTTGCGGCCCATCCGAAGCTGGTAGGCCGGGCTCTTCCGCAGGTTGTACAAGTGCCCGTTCGAGAGCCCGGCCAGGCGCCGGAAGCGCTCGTCGCCGAAGACCTCCCAGGCGCGCTTGAGGATGGCCAGCGTGGCCGGGCCCGACAGCGTCCCGTGCAGCTCGTCGGTCTCGGCCAGCAGCAGGATGTCCGCCCGTTCGTACTGGCGCCGGAACGGCTTGGCAGCGCCCCGGCGCCGGTCTGCCAGTTCGCCGTCGGCCAGATAGCGGGCGATCAGCCGCGCCAGCTGGGCGCGCGACAGCCCCGTCGTGCGCTCCAGATAGCGGCGCACTAAGCCCTTGTCCGCCCTCTCCAGCCGCCAATACGAGAACCGCCGCAGCACCCGTCCGATATGCGCGTAGGCCCGCTTCCGCTCCGGCACCAGGACCGTCCCGTCCGCGTTGCCCGCGAGAAACCCACGCAGGTCGTCCAGGCTGGAATGAGTCTCCAGATCGAGATGCAAGATCACCCTCCGATGATTCCCACACCTCCCGGAGAGCCCCCTTCGGGCTCATTTCTCGTTGGAATCAACCCCTCGCTTCAGGCTCATCTCTCGTTGGAAAAGGCTGTGAATTGATGGACTCCAGCGTTAACGTAAAGTGGGAAGGCAGTACGCGCACGAATGGGATCATGGGAGTTCAACTGGGTGGTCATGCATGGGAATTGGCAACTCGATTCAGATTTCCTGGCTGCAGTCTCGGCTGGCTTAGCTCGACAAGAGGCCATTCACGCTCCGATTGCCGGCTGGAACGCCGGACCAATGCGGCTTGAGAGGGCAAACGGATGTACGATATCGCGCGCCTGAGGATTGGTTTGGCGAACATGCCACGACCGGTTCTGCGTCGCGTGGATGTTCGTTTGTCGACTCGGCTGGATGATCTCCACTTGATCTTCCAGGCGGCGATGGGCTGGGAGAACAACCATCCCTACCGGTTTCGCACCAGCGACTCCGTGGTTTATGGCGAAATCGAGTCGAATCGCCGGGTGGAGGGGTTGCGGCCAGCTTGCAAGTCCACGCTGGCCGACCTGTGCCGGGGGCTGAACAAGAACCGGACGTTCGAGTACATCTACGACTTCAGGGACAAGTGGGTGCATCGTGTCAAGCTGAAGGCGGTGGGCGAGTCGGACTCCGACCAACTCTATCCTCGGCTTCTCGAAGCGAAGCGCCGTTGCCCGCCGGAGGACTGTGGCGGACCCTGGGGCTACGCGCGCTTTCTCGAGTCGCTTCGTGTCGAAGGCAATGGAGACAATGCCAAGATGTCGGTGCAGTGGGTGGAGGAATTCAACCCTGAACTCGTCGACACTGCAGTCCTCGAGACCCGCATGCAAGTGCTGGCGCGGCACATTCAACGGAAGCGTGACCGGATGAGCCGCCGTAAGAAATAGCGGCCTAATGTCGATGGCCGAGTCCCGGTTATGGTGAAGGGATCGGTGCACCCGCCTTGGGTATCGCGCCGACCCCCTGTCCACCGTTGATCGGACCCGCTCCAACCGACTGATATGCACCTGACGTGCGGGCCGTGCTGCGGAAGGTGCGACGGGCGGGCACGTACGGTGGTTGAGGATCCGCGACAATCACGCTTTGTACAAGTCAGGTGACATCGATTCGTCGCGTACTCGGCGGCGGGGTGTCCGGGTTCGGCTCGTGGGCCGCGTCAGATCCGGGGAACACGTTGAACGGATTGGCATCGGGCGGTGGGTACTTGACAGGGGCGGTTCTGGACCCCACCAAAACCCATGTAAATGGACCTCAATCCTGTCAAACTGGCTGCCAGGTCCGTCTCCCAAGTGCTCAGGGTTGGTCAGCCCTTTCCTTGGTCATCGGTGCGTATTGCCCCTTCCATTCGTCCAGGTGGGTGCCTTCCCACAGGTCCACTTTCATCCGATAGGCAGCGCGCGCAATCGCATGGGACGCCACGGGTACAGTTAGGAACAGGAACACGACCGTAAGGGCGCATAGCGAGAATGTGGCGATGTCGCCGAAATGCAGGGCGACCGCGACGAAAATGAGTCCGGCTCCGACAGTGCCGGCCTTGGTCGAGGCATGCATTCGTATCAGAACATCCGGCAGGCGCAGAATGCCCAACCCTGCGACGAACATGAAGAAGCCTCCCGCAACGAGCAGGATCGCGACGATCCAATCGTGTACCGGCGTAGCGCTAGGCATCAATCCTCGCCTTCCCGATCCGGGGCTTGCTTCCTGGCTTCTATTTGCACTGTTCGCCGCTCGACATACCAGGCGAAGGCGACAGTCGCGAGAAACGCGACCAAGGCCAGGGCGATCGCTACGTCAACGTAGTACTGGTGGTCACTCGAGACCGCAAAGAGACCGGCAATGGCGACTGCCAGGATCGTGATGACATCGACTGACACAACCCGGTCAGGGAGCGAGGGTCCTTTGATCAGTCGCAGGAACGCGCAAAGCAGTCCTAGCACGATCAGTACAGTCGTGATTTCGATCGCCCATTGGAGAAGAGTGCCATGTTCGAATACGCCCTTCATTGCATTGCGTCCCTCACTTTCTGCTCGAAGCCTGATTTGATCTTTCTTCGCATCTCTTCCGGGTCGTCGACGAACATCCCGTGGACGTACAGCGTTTTTTGGTCGGGACTGACATCCAGGCTTAACGACCCCGGAGTCAGCGAAATGAGGTTGGCGAGGACGGTGATTTGCCTCGGCTCTTCAATGTCCAAGGGTATGGCAACGATTGCTGGACGAGATTTCTGCACGGGCGTGATCACGTCCCAAGCCACTTGAATGCTCGACATCACAAGCTGCCAAACGAAATATGCAAGCAGCCTCACGATCAGCAGGACGCGCAGGAAATAGAACGTCTTGCCGAACAATGGGCTCACCACGCTTAGAGCCGCAAACCCGACGAGAAACCCTGCGACAAGGTGAGCAAAGTCGAACCGTCCAAACAGGGCGCACCAGCCGATCGCCAGCAGGAGGTTGATTTCGAGCAGGTTCTTCATTGCGCTGGAGGCCTCCCAATGACTTGTCGCTGGGCCGGATGGTCGGTGTCCAGCACGGCCTCGACGTAGTGTGACGGATCCATCAGCTCCCTGGCGGCACGCTCTGCTACCGAATACAGCGGCTTGGCGTACAGGCCGATCGCTAACGTGAGTGCTGCCAACCCTGTAATCGGTCCGAGCAGCAGCATCCGGAGACGGATCGGAAGAGGCATCGGTGGGGGGCCCGCATCCGCCGGTCGAGCCTTCCAGAAAGCGTTCAGCCAGATCTTCGTCATTGAATAGGCTGTCATCAGGCCGACTGCCAGTGCGACTCCCGCGATCACAAACTCGCTTGCTTCGATCGAGGCCTGGATCAGGAGTAGTTTGGCCCAGAAGCCCGATAGGGGAGGGAAGCCGGCCAGCGAGAATGCCGGCACGAAGAACAGGAGGGCCAGCAAGGGCCTATCTCGATAGAGTCCCCCCAGTCGGCTTAGATCGGTGGACCCGCTGATTCGGTCGGCAGCTCCGGCGACGAAGAACAGGTTTGCCTTCACGATGATGTGGTGAATGATGTAGAAAACACCCCCAAGGATGCCGAATTCAGTGAACAGTGCGATCCCGAGGATCATGTAACCGATCTGGCTGATGATATGGAAGGAGAGAATGCGGCGGAGTTCGTTCTGAGAGGCGGCACCGAGGACACCGGTCACCATGGTCGCGCCTGCCACCCACAAGAGCAATTCGTGGGTGTAGCCGACGTCGTGCGTGAAGATCAGCGTGAAGACACGCATGAGCGCGTACACGCCCACCTTGGTCAATAGCCCGGAGAAGATGGCAGAGACCGCGGCTTTTGGTGTGTGATAGCTAGCCGGAAGCCAGAAGAACAGTGGGAAGACGGCCGACTTGATGCCGAAGGCGATGATGAACAGGACAGCCACCACCGTAAGCAGCCCCTGGTTTTCGACTTCCTGGACGCGCAGGTGGAGGTCGGCCATGTTGAGCGTGCCGGTGATCCCGTAGAGTAGGCCGATACCGCTCAGCAGCAGGGTGGTTGCGATCAGGCTGAGGGCAGCGTAGCGCACCGCGCCGTCCAGCTGCGAGCGAGTGCCTCCGAGGACAAGCAGGGCGAACGAAGCGATTAGCATCACTTCGAACCAGACGTAGAGATTGAAGATGTCACCTGCGAGAAACGCGCCGCAAACGCCGGCCAGCAAGGCGTGCACGAGTGGATGCAGCGCGTAGGAGATCTCTCCGGGAGGGGTGTTTCCGAACGAGTAGATCACGGTTGCCAGGCCGATGACGGCGGTTACCGCAACCATCGCCGAGCTCAAGTGATCGGCGACCAAAGTTATTCCGAAAGGCGCGGGCCACCCACCCATTTGGCTTACTGTGATTCCGTTCTGCCAGACAACCGCCAGCAACTTCGTGGCGACGCCCGCCAGTCCGAGTGCGGCGATCAAGCTGACCGCCCGCTGGGCGCTGTCTCTTCCGCGCAGGCAGAATCCGATGACTGCGGCGCCCAGGGGCAAGGCGATGGGTCCGACGAGAAGCCAGTTCACGATTCCTCGCCAATGCCGTTGTCCGGCTCCGCGGCTCGCATCGCGTCGGTGTCGACGGTCTTGAGTTCCTCGTAAGTCCTGAAGGCCAGCACGAGGGCGAAAGCAAGCACACTGAAAGAGATCACGATTGCAGTCAGCATCAGCGCTTGCGGCAAGGCGTTCGCCACGCCTGGCTCTGGCAGCGCTGCATTGGGGGCGATTAGCGGGGTCATCCCGCGGATCATCCCTCCGCTGACGAAGATGAGAAGGTTCGCCGCATGTGAGATCAAGGCCAAACCAAAGACAAAGCGCACAAGATTTCGGCTGAGCATCAAGTAGACGCTCGCGGCCATCAGAACGCCGACCACGACTGCGATAATGGGCTCCATCAATGGCTCTCCAACGGCGCGACGATGCTCTCCAGAACTGCCATCACCGTTCCTTGATTCCAAATACGAACGTCATTACCGTGCCAACCACGACGAGGTACACGCCTACATCGAAGGCGAGCGGAGTGCCGATCTTCTGCCCGGCTATCGTGACCCACTGGCTGGCGAGGAACGGAGCGCCCCTGACAGCTAGTCCGACGAGGCTTGAGCCAATCGCCAGCACCAGCCCCGCGGCTACGATGTAGCGAGGATCAAGCCGTAGCGTTCGGCGAGCCGTCGGTGCATCGAACGCAAAAACATACAAGCAGAATGCGATGGACGCGATCAGGCCTCCGCTGAAGCCTCCGCCCGGATGGTCATGGCCACGAATCAGTACGAAAACCGAGAACACCAGGATCAGTGCCGACAGCATCCGGGTGGTCTCACGAATGATCAAGGTGTTCACGCGGCACCCTCCGTTGCGTCGGGCTGACGTGCCTTCTCACTGGGTTTTGTCGGGCGGGTCGCCTTCAGCCGCCGTCGGGGTCCAGGCATCAGCAGGGCGAACGCAGCCACGCCGGCGATTCCGAGAACGGTGATCTCACCCAGAGTGTCAAGAGCACGGAAATCGACAAGGATCACGTTGACGATGTTGCGGCCGTGGCCACCCGGAACGGCTGTTCGTTCAAAGTACTCCGTGACGGCTCGTTGCGGTGGTTGCGCAGTCACTGCGAGGAGTACGAGCGTAATCGAAACGCCAACGGTCAGTGCGACCAATCCGTTCCTGATGCGTATCGCTCTGGACGGCCAGATCTCCTTGCTGAAGTCAGGCAACTTGAGCAAGACCATAGCGACGAGCACGGTGACAAGCGTCTCGACAATCAACTGAGTCATCGCGACGTCAGGCGCCCCGAAAATCAGGAAGATAAGAGCAGTGCAGGTACCCACCACGCCAAGTGAGCAAATCGCCAGGAACCGTGTTCTCGCCAGAATTGTCACCACTGCCGAAGCGGCGACCAACAGTGCGAGAGACCATTCCAAGAGGGTTGCCTGAGGAGTCTCGGTCGGCCAGCGGATTGCATCCTTGATGACGAGGGTCACCGCTAGGCCCAGGCCGAGGGTCGCGAATACGATCAGGATGTATCGCCGTTGGATGCCCGATTGAACGCGGCGCGTCTGCCACGCAGCAAGTCGGGAGACACCGGCCATGACCACGTCGTACGCCTGGTCGCCGGTAAGCGGAAGTCGGGAGACCGCGCGTCCAAAGCCACCGAACACGGCTTTCCGTCGCCAGAAGATCAACACGGCCGTGGCCAGAGTGGTCAACGACAGCCAGAAAGCTGCGGTGGAGCCGTGCCACGGATCATGTTCGAAGTGCGGCTGGTAACCCATCACTGACGCTGCGGCGGGCACTAGCAGGCGGTTGAAAGCGAACTGGGGCTGCAAGCCAAAGACGAGCCCCGCAATGCCTAGGGTTAGTGGGCCGACCCAGAGAGTCCAACGACCTTCGCGGGGCACTTTCGGAGAGTTGGGGGAGTCGCCCAAGAAAGGTTGAACCGCTATCAGCAATGCTGCCGCGGCGATCAGAACAGCAGCGGCGAACATGGCCCAGACGGCATAGGGCGCGGACTCGGGCAAAAACCCTGCAGTGTAGAGCAAATCCTTTCCTAGGAATCCGATCGTCAGGGGTAAACCAGCCATTGAGGAGGTCGCCAAGACGGTCGCCGCAAAGGTAAGCGGCATGGGCTTACGCAGTCCACCGAGCAGCCGAAGGTCCCTAATGCCCGTGGAGTGCTCGATGGTACCGACCGCCAGGAACAGGGCAGCCTTGTACAGCGCGTGGATTAAGACGAACGACATGGCTGCAAGCAGACCGACCGAAGCAGTGCCTCCTTCAGAGCCCACCGGAGAGCCCAGGAACATGACACACGTCCCCAAGGCCATGATCGTCGTGTAGGCCAGCACCTGCTTCAGATCGGTGCGAGTTAGAGCGAGGACGGATGAATACACCGCTGTGACCGCGCCGACGGCGGTCAGAGTCTCCATCCAAAGATCCGTGCCCCCCAGCAAAGGGGTAAGACGGGCTAACAAGAAGACCCCGGCCTTCACCATGGTGGCTGAGTGCAGGTACGCGGAAACCGGCGTGGGGGCCGCCATCGCATTCGGGAGCCAAAAGTGAAACGGGAACTGCGCCGATTTTGTGAAGGCACCGGCGAGCACCAAGATCACTATGGCCTGGTAGTGCGGATGCTCTACCAGGCTCGCCGGGCTCGCGAGCATTTCGCGCAGGCTCAGTGTCCCGGCGGCATCGCCCAGCAGCACAAATCCCGCCAGCATCGCCAACGCACCGGCCCCCGTGACGAGGAGCCCCTGTAGTGCCGCACGCCGAGCGGTTGCATCCTCGTGGTCATAGCCGATAAGGAGGAAGGACGTGATTGTGGTCAGTTCCCAGAAGACGAAAAGCAGGATGAGGTTGTCCGACAGGACGAGTCCGAGCATTGCGAGCATGAATGCTACAAGGAACGTCGTGAATCGTCCCCTTTGGGGATACCCGCGCATGTATTCGCTGGAAAAGAGCAGGATGAAGCTGCCGATTCCGGTAATCAGCAGCGCAAACAACAGGCTCAGACCATCGACGATAAAGCCGAGGGCAATGCCTCGTTGAGGAAGCCAAGCCACTTCCCAGGCCAGGGTCTCACCGCCGGCGGTGGCCGGCACCATGGTGCAGAACCAGGCAAACAGTGCAACTGGCAGCGCCACCACAAGACGCGCGTACAGCGGCACCCTAGCGTCTATCTTGAAGCCGGAAGCCATTAGTCCGCCGTTGTGCTCAACCGCATGGCCGCCACCTCGGCTCGATCCTACGTTGGCGACTTGGCACTACTGGTATACAGCCTCTAGCTCAGCGCGGTGGAGTGCCCGCTCGGTCATTGACACTTGTTCGATGGCGCGAGAGGTCTCACTCGTTATTGTAGGAACCGTTGCTATCCGCATCAAATCCGAGGAAATCGGTGGCACCTCAGGCGCCTGCCACCTCCTCGTTTTCCGCTACGGTGCGAAGAGCGCGGATCGGGCAAGACTATCCGGCGAAGCGATGGATGCGGCAGGAATTTCAAGCGCAGGGCCAGGCCGCCTGTGGCAAGCCCGCGCCAATCACCTTGCGTTCGGGAATGTGCCGCGATGGCCCCGCAGGACACGATCCGACCGGTGCTGCACAGCCTTGATACTCCAAGCGCTTCGGTTGGTTCAGGCGAGAATGCCCGTGACTATCTCGCCATGCACGTCAGTCAAGCGGAAATCGCGGCCCGCATAGCGGTAGGTCAGGCGCTTGTGGTCGAGACCGAGGAGATGCAGGATCGTGGCATGTAGGTCGTGGAAGTGGACCTTCTTCTCGATTGAGTAGTAGCCGTAGTCGTCCGTCGCTCCGTATCGCAGGCCCGGTTTCACCCCCCCGCCCGCCAGCCAGTAGGTGAAGGCCTCAGGATTGTGATCGCGCCCGTCAGCGCCCTGAGCGGTGGGGGTTCTCCCGAACTCGCCTCCCCAGACCACCAGCGTGTCTTCGAGCAGCCCGCGTGCCTTCAGGTCCTTAAGCAGCGCCGCAATCGGCCTGTCGACCTCGCTGGCGTTCCTCGAATGGTCCCGGTACAGATTATTGTGCTGGTCCCACTTGTAGGTGTGGCTGCACTGGACGAAGCGGACACCGGCCTCGGAAAACCGTCGGGCCATCAGGCACTGCCGTCCGAAGTCCTCCGTTACCGGATTGTCGATGCCGTACATCCGCAGTGTCGCCTTGGACTCGCCCGACAGATCCTGAAGGTCGGGTGCCTCGGCTTGCATTCGAAACGCCAGTTCGAACGACTCGATGCGTCCCTCGAGGTGCCGGTCCGGACCGTTCTCGGCGATCTGGTCCCGATTCATGCGCTGAAGGAAATCGATCTCCATGCGCTGGATGTCGCGAGGCGTCTCTTCGTTTGTGATGAAGGGGATCTTCGAATCACGCGCCGGTATTCCAACCGAACCAACTGCGGTCCCGCCGAAGGGGGCGGGAAGGAAGGCAGGAGAGTAGTTGTTCGCGCCACCGTGGCTCTGGGTTGGGCCGATCGTCAGGAAGCCCGGCATGTTCGCGTTCTCCGTGCCAAGGCCGTAGGTGATCCAGGAACCCATGCTGGGCCGGACGAATGTGTCGCTTCCGGTGTGCAACTCAAGGAGTGCGCCTCCATGGCGTGAATTCGATCCGTGCATCGAGTTGATGAAGCAGATGTCATCGACGAGAGAGGCAACTTCGGGGAACAGTTCGCTGACCCACATGCCGCTCTCTCCGTATTGCCTGAACGCCCAAGGCGACTTCAGCAGGTTGAATGTCTCGCTGGAGACGACGTTCGGACGCGCGAACGGAAGCGGCTTGCCGTGATCTCGCTGGAGCAGCGGCTTGTAGTCGAACGTGTCCATCTGGGAGGGGCCACCGTGCATGAACAGGAAGATCACTCGCTTCGCTCGCGGTGCGAAATGTGGTGAGCGAGGGGCGAGGGGATCACTGTCGGCATCTCCCTGCGTCGAAGCGGCGCGCGCCTCTTCGCCCAGCAGCGCTGCCAGCGCCAGGCTGCCGAAACCGGTTGCGGTGTCCCGCAGCAACTGCCGTCTGCTCGTCGTGGATGGACGTGGGATCCAGTGCCGGTTCATCGGTGCCCTCAGTTAATGTACAGGAACTCGCTGGACCCGATCACTGCCTTGCAGAAGCTCTGCCAGGCCCGGGCGCGACGCTCCTGCGGGTCTGTCGATCGGCCTGCAAGTGCTTTCTCGATGTTTGCAACGAAAGTCAGGGCGCGATCGGTCTCGGCTGGCTGCGGCGGCCGGCCGAGAACACGCTCATAGGTATCTCGCACCCTGCCTGCGTCGTCGAGGTCTTCGTCTTCGAGCAGTCGGTCCGCCATCCTGCGAGTGTGCCGCAGCATGAGCGACCCGTTCATCATGAAGAGTGCTTGCGGTGCCACTACCGTCTCGCCTCGGTTTCCGTTCGGCACGGACGGGTCCGCGAACTCAAATGCGCCGAACACATCGTAGAGCGAACTGCGAACCACCGGGAGGTAGACAGCTCTGCGATTGCGATCGTAGTCTAGGTCGCCCCTCGATCGCGTCGACGCGACACGTGCCCTGTCACGGACATCCAGGATCGACCCGCCCATCGAGAGGTCCAGATCGTCGGAAAGATACACGATGGCGTCTCGCATCGGCTCGACCTCGAGCCGGCGCCGGTTGGCTCTCCACAGCAGGTTGTTCTCGGGATCGGCCGCGTTCGCTTTCTCGTCGTACGCGGAGCTCATCCGGTATGTGCTCGATAGCAAGATCAGCCGGTGCATCCGCTTGATCGACCAATCGCTTCGGACGAACTCCGATGCCAGCCAGTCGAGCAGCGGCTGGTTCGAGGGATGCTGACCTAGGCGTCCGAAGTTATCGGTTGACGCAACGATCCCGCGACCGAAGTGCCAGCGCCAGAGGCGGTTAACCATGACGCGCGCCGTCAGTGGGTGATCCGGGCTCGCCAGCCATTTGGCCAATTGGAGACGCCCACTAGCTCCTTCCGGGATCTCGGGTTGTGGCGCGTACGAGATTGCGGATAGGAAACCGCGGGGAACGGACTCTCCCAGAGTCCAGTGGCTCCCGCGCACGTGAATCGGGATATCCGCGATCTCACCGCTCTCTCGCACTCCCATTGCCCGCGGGAATTCGGGTGTGCTGGCTTGCAGTTCCTTGAGCTCCCGGTCAAGCTTCGTTAGGCGCCGCTGAACATCGTGCGGATAGTAATTGCGAGCCTGTCTCGGTGGACGGAACGGCCCGTACTTCTCGTACAGGAATACCCTGAATTGCTCCGACCCTGAATCCGGAAGGGACGGTTCCTCGGTGTCGTCCTTGTAGCGTTCGTTCTTATAGTTGATCGAGGCGGCTTCCGGATACAGGATCCGCCATTGCTCTGCGGCATGATCGAACAGCTCTTGGTATCGCCCCGCAAGTTGTTCCTTGGAAGCATACGTCCTGCCACCCAGAGCCCTCGCCGCTGGAGATGCCCGGATGTCAAGTGAATGGCCACTTCTATAGGCGTGCCACGCGTAGAGGATCGAGGCGGTAGCACCCCTGTCGCGGTTGAGTCTTTCGACCCACTGCTTCAGGAACTCGGGGTTGAGGTCGTACTCGCGGGCGGCCCGCGCTTCCGTCTTGGGTGTATCCGCGGATTCGGCCAGCCGGCTTGGGGCGATAGCGAGTGACTCGAAGTACGGAAACCGGGACAAGTGTTCGAGCCGAATCGTGTTCGCGCCGGTTTCCAAGGGAAAAATACCAGCGACCGACCAGCCTTCCGTGCTTGCCGAGGGCACCCGGTTGTTGACAGCAGGTTGCCCGCTCTTCATCAAGAGACCGTTGATCAGGATGTCGGCCGTGCCGCTTTCGGTCGCGAGAGCCTTGAAATCCAACTGGAAATCGCCGCCTGTTCCGACTGTGACGTCGTATTCGGCGTAGAAGGGGCCTTTACCTTTGGCAACCGCGTTCTTGTCGCCCTTGACCAGCTTTCGCACGACGTTTCCGCGGTCAAACTCGCCAGAATCCCGCAGCATGGTCCCGACAGTCTCCGAGACCGCTTCTCCGGCCGACAGGATTGGGTCGATCTTGAGATCTCTCGAGCTCAAAACTTCGTCGGCAGCGAGAAGGTAGTCGCCCGCGCGCGCCCATTCACCCACGACCAAACTCTCGTTCTGCGCGTCGGTGATGGCGACGATCTCGTTCTGCTTCGCCTGGATCGATTTGTGGTGCGCTTCAAGTCTGTCGCGATCAGGCTTGGGGGCTAACACGTACTCATGCCATTCCGCGACCACCTTGAAGTTCTCCATGGTCTTGGAACTCTTGAAGATTCCCGCAAGGGCGTAGTAGTCTGCAGTCGGTATCGGGTCGAACTTGTGGTCGTGGCACCGCGCGCAGCCGACGGTCAGGCCCATAAAAGCGCGCGCGGCTGTGTCGAGTTGCTCGTCGACGATGTCCATTTGCATCTTGACCGGGTCGTCTTCGGCCAGCATCTTTGGGCCGAGCATCAGGAATCCCGTGGCCGTCCAGCGCTCGAATTGCGTTTCAAGATCGTCGGTCAGCGGAAGCAGGTCACCTGCGATCTGTTCCGCTATGAAACTGTCGTATGGCTTGTCTTTGTTGAAGGCGTCAATTACGTAGTCGCGATAACGAAAGGCGTTCTTGAACACGAGGTTCTCATCCACTCCGTTGGAATCCGAGTACCGCGCGACGTCGAGCCAATGGCGCCCCCAGCGTTCGCCGTAGCGAGGAGACGCCAGCAGGCGGTCGATCACACGCGAGAACGCACCTGGCGAATCGTCTTCGAGAAATCCAGCGATTTCCTCAGGACGCGGGGGGAGGCCGATCAAGTCGAAGTATACCCGGCGGATCAGGGTCCGCCTGTCGGCAGGCGGAGCCGGCCCAAGGTCTTCGGCCTCAAGCTTGGAGAGTACGAATGCATCGACCGGCGTGCGAGCCCATTCCGGGCCACTGACTGCGGGTACGCTTGTTTCTTCGGGAGCGACGAACGACCAGTGAGGGTTCTTACTCGGCTCTTGCGGAGGTGTTTCCGCTCCCCAGGTTGCGCCAAGGCTCACCCAGCGCTCCAGAATCGCTATTTCCCCGTCGGAGAGCCTGCCCGTTGGAGGCATGCTCAGCTTCTCGTCCTGTTGACGGACCGCCTGCACGAGCAGGCTAGCCTCCGCGTCACCCGGCAGCACGGCCGGACCGCGGCTACCCCCTGTCAGTACGCTATCGCGGGAATCCAAGCGCAGGCCACCCATCGCGACGTTGCCGGCCGAGGAGTGACAGGAGAAGCAATTGCTTGCCAGTAGAGGGCGGACGCGTTTCTCAAAGAATTCTGAGCCGCTGTCTCCCCAAAGGGGAGGACTAGCCGCCAACGCTATCAATCCACCGAGCAGCCAAGCCCCAAAATCTCTCCTGATGGTCACCACCTCAACTCTAGGCGAATTCCACATGCTATGCCAAGGCGCTTTGGGGTACCGTTCTTCGTGGTTTCGGCAACTTGGACGTTTCCAGCGTGTGCCGAGATCCACGAATCGTGGTGTTTGTCGGTTGGCCGAGAGGTTGTGTCTATTGTCGAGGCCGACGCATCAGAGAAATGGCGCCCCGTCCCAAGGAAGTGATTGCCACTACGCGAAGAAAATGTAGCGGCCAATGAATACCGCCGCAAGCACGTGCAGCAACCATGATGCTTCTCCTGCACGGCCGCGCAGGATCTTGAGAGCCGAATAGGAGATCAATCCCATGGCGAGACCATCCGCGATGCTGTACGTCAACGGCATTCCTGCCACCACGAATAGTGCCGGCACGGCGGTGTCGATGTTGTCCCAGTCGATTTCCCGCGCCAAGCCCACGGTTGTTGCCCCAATGATGATTAATGCTGCAGCCGCCACGGCCGATGGAACTGTGGAGACGAGTGGCACGATCGGGAGAGAAAGCAGAAAGAGTACCCCAGTGACGACCGCGGTCAGGCCCGACCGTCCGCCAGCCTCGATCCCCGTAGCGCTCTCGATATAGGTCGTCACAGTCGACGTGCCTGCCAGGGCCCCGGCCATGGTGGACGCTCCGTCAACGCCCAGCATTCGCCCCAGGCGCGGTACTCGACCCTCGCCGTCGTCTAGGCCGGCCTTCTTGATAACACCGACCATCGTGCCTAGGGAGTCGAATAGGTCGACGAACACCATCGCGAGGATTAGGTCGACAAGTTCCCAGGCAAGCACTCCCCGCAAGTCGAGTTGGAGGACGGCGTCGAGGGCGTCTCCTTCGTGCTGGGCAAGCGAGCCGGACATGCCAAGGGGAATGGATACGACAGTGGCCGCCCCGATGCCAATCAGCAGTCCGGCTCGCACCCCCCGTGAAAGTAGAGTGGCAGTGAATAGCAAAGTTGCGATCGCGAGCAGGACCGGTGGATCGGTGAGGTCTCCGCGTGTGACCAGCGTCGCTTCATGAGCGCGGATAAAACCGCCGTTGCTGAGTCCAATCACGACCAGGAACATGCCGATGCCCGCACCAATCGCAGGCAGCAACTCCTTCGGTAGCGCTTTGAGCAATGCCTGCCTCACACCGATCAAGGTCAGCACGACGAAGACGATTCCGGATAGCAACACCATGCCGAGAGCTTGCTGCCAGGTGAGGCCCGCGCCTTGCACCACTGTGTACGCAAAAAAGGCGTTTAACCCCATGCCGGGTGCCACGGCGAGCGGGGCACGAGCCCAGAGGCCCATCGCAATCGTTCCGAGACCGCTCACCAGGCAGGTTGCAAAGGCCGCGGCAGCGGGTGGGATGCCTGCGTCGGCAAGGATTGCCGGATTGACGGCGACGATGTAGCTCATTGCGAGGAACGTCGTGATTCCGGCTATGACCTCGGTCCGGACGGAAGTGTCCAGGCTTTTCAGTTCGAAGTGTCGTTCGATGCGTTCCTGAAGCGAGGGCATGGCAGTCGCACCATTATTCCCCAATGGCCACACTCCCAGCCGTTGGGAGTTCGTCAGCTCAGCATTTGATCAGTGTTGTGGCGTCGATGGGCGCCTCGTTGGTCCGGATCGGCCACCAAGCAGTCCAGAGCCGACCGGCTGGACTCTCCTGGATCGGTGATCAGGGTGTCGTCGCGGACCGGGCTTGCTCCACACACCATGGTCGAGGGTGAAGAATGATGCCCGGAAAATCCCGCTGGGTTGAGCCATGTCCCGGCTCCTGCGCCTTCGTGAGAGCTGCCCGGACTGCGAACGTATAGACCCGCCCCGTGGGAGTCAGCCCCCTAGCGGTCGCCATCTCTTATCGGTGGACGTCTGCTCGGACTAAAGCACGAGCTTGTCGGGACTCATTCCTCCGCAGCCGCCTTGGCTGAAGGGACGCGGACAGCCGCCCGAGTAGCATGCCGATCCGCTGAACCCGTTCGGGCCAATGAACGAAATCCATTCCCTGACCTTGCCACGGACTGCCGGGGCGGTCGCGTTCTGCTCGGCAATCATGTATTGGCTGAGTCCCCAGATTGTTCGCGAGAGGTTGCACGGGCAGCAGCAGGTATAAGCGCTGTTGTCGGAACAGCATGGTGCAGGGATAGAATCCAGTGCTGCCTTCTTCACGCTCTCTTGCGACGCCGTCAGCTTGATGTCGGTATGCCACTTCATGAATTGCCGCGACTGGGATTCGACATCATGGAACGTGATTTCGGTGGCCCCGGTGCCTCTCGTGTGAAGTAGGCCGGCGGACCCAGCCGCCACTAGCCAAAGAAACTGCCTTCTGGCGTGCCGCATTCGTTCAGGATAACCCAGCGCTCCCAGGTTCCTTCCGGTCCGCTTCAATCCAAGACTCGAATCCGCGCATTCCTGAACCACACCTTGCTGCCGTGGTCCTGAAGCACGATCCGTCCGCGTCGTGCCTCGGCGAAGCCGGCCCTGCCGGGAAACTTCGCCTCAGCTCGCCGTCTGAAGTCATCGCTGCCAATATCGAAGGATGTCACCTTTTGCCCGTTCAGCCAATGCTCAACGTGCTGGCCCTGAGCCACGATTCGCAGCGAGTTCCAATCTCCGGGCTGGTGAGACACAGCCGTTCGAGGCGCGTACAGGCCGTACGCCGCTCCTGATCGCCTGTCCGGATTCTCAACGGACGCCTTCCGAGCGTTGTCGGCAATCTGATATTCGATGGCTGTTGACGCGGGGTTGCCTGGTTCGGCGACACGGTAAAACACTCCGCTGTTGCCCATGGGGCCGATCTTCCATTCGATTCGCAGGTCGAAGTCGCCGTATTCCTCGTTCGAGGCGAGGTTGCCGGGTTTGCCATCAACGACGAGAGTCCCGCTCTCGAAATGCCATTGACCGCTAGGCTGCTCTCGCGGCAGCAACGTCCATCTGGTTAGTGTCTCTCCGTCAAACAGGGGTGTGAAGCCCGGCTCCGCTACCAGCCATTGAGGTGCCGCGAGCAGCAGCACGAGGAGCGCTGCCTTCATAGCTCTCGCACCTTTTCTGTCGCAAGGTCGAACGCCATTGCCTTGTTGCGACGATGCGCCTCGACACCGAGACTTACCGCGACCTGGGATCGATAGCCGAGCTCGCCGTCGAGAGGCGCGGGCTTGCGAGTACGAATTGACTCGAGGAACAACCTTCTGAACGATGGCGTTGGCGGTGCCTCGATCTGCAGACTGGGTTTGATCGACAGACGTTCGGACCGGTCTGTCAAGACCTGCTGGAAGTAAGCGTCCCGAGCCGCGCCCGGTGATCCGATCTCGGGCCGGGCCTTGAGGTCCTCTTGGTACTGCATGCGCCAGTGCGGCTCGGCCAACAACATCGACACTGTCTGGCGCTTGCGACGCTCCGGAAGGACCGTGAAGTCGGTCGTGCGGACAGGGCGCGTTTCCTCAAGCCATTCGCCCATGGCGTCGAGACCCGATGCGGCCACCCGCTCCTTGAACCCGTCAATGTAGGGTTCCTCGGGAACCAGGCGGATGCGGCCTGGTCTGAGGTGGTTTCCCTCGAAGTGAATATTTGCCTCGTTCCCGCGCACAACAATTGGCAACTCGACTGAATTCTGCAGCGAACCCGAGCAAAGCAGCGTGTGCCGGCTGGGAAAGTCCAGCGCAATGACGAACACGTCCGGCACCTCCATGATCGATTCAGAGACTACGGAGTGGCCCCCGGCGGAGACGGCCCGGATTGGGAACTCTCGGCCGAGAACATGGACTAGTGGGGTTACGTGGTGATAGAAGAGGTCGGTCGCGATTCCTCCCGAATAGTCCCTGTAGCGTCTCCACCGAAAGAACCGCTCCTTCGAGAACGGCCTCTTCGGCGCGCTTCCGAGAAACGCTTCCCAATCGAGATTGTCCGGACTAGCGCCCTCGTCGATCGGGTAGTTCCACGGGGGCTCGCGCGTATTCCTGCTGCGGCTTGTCTGGCTCCAGAGTAGCTTTCCCAGCAGACCGGCGGCGACCAGTTGCCGGGCGGGCTCCCAGATGCCGTGCGCCATGTGCTCGCTGTCGACGGCCAGAATCCTTTGGGTGTTCGCGGCTGTCTGGACCATCCGCCTGGCTTCGTCGATGGTGAGGCTCATGGGCTTCTCGACATCGACATCCTTGCCCGCGTCCATGGCGGCGATCGCCATGGGTGCATGCCAGTGATCGGGGGTGCAGATGATCACCGCGTCGACGTCCCTGTCAGCCAGCAGATCCTCGAAGCGCCGGTAGCCCTTGGCCTTCGTCCTAGTTACGCCGGCGTCAAGCCGGGGGGCATAGATGTCGCAGACTGCCGTAACCCTCGAGCCCGAATTGGCGGTGAACTCGGCGAGGTGCCCGCGGGAGATGTTGCCGAGTCCGATCACACCGATACCGATGACATCGTTCGCTCCCCGGATCCGTCCGTACGAAGCCGCCGCTACGGCGAGTGCGGCCCGCGAGCCGACGTCACGACGAGTGTATTTGCCCATGGCTGGCATTCTAGATGATCCGACGCTACTGCGCCGCATGGCCGGCCTCTGCCGGGACTTGGGGGTCGGTTAGAACTCCGGGCCCCGGACGGTATGCTCATGGAAGGAACCACGGGAATGGCTGGGCAACAGGACCGCGTCGCCATAGTGACAGGAGCCGGGAGCGGTGTCGGAAGGGCCAGCGCGTTGGCTCTCGCCGGGGACGGCTACCTCGTGGCCTTGCTTGGCCGCCGTCGCACGGCACTTGAGGAAACAGCCGGCAAGGCTGGAGCGGAACGCCGACTCTTGGTGATTCCAACGGATGTCACGGTCGAGGGAGAGGTGGAATCGGCGTTTGCCGAAGTCGTGGAACGGGCTGGCCGCTTGGACGTGCTCTTCAACAATGCCGGCGGCAACGTGCGTGCGACACCGATCGAGAGCCTTTCGCTAGCAGACTGGCAGCGGGTTGTCGACGTCAATCTGACGGGCATGTTTATGTGTGCGAGAGAAGCGGTCCGCTGCATGAAGAGCCAGGAGCCGCGCGGGGGGCGAATCATCAACAACGGTTCGGTCTCCGCTCAAGCCCCTCGTCCGCACGCGGTGGCGTACACCGCTACGAAGCACGCTGTCACGGGACTCACGAAATCCATTGCGTTGGACGGACGCGCCCTCGATATTGCGGCCAGTCAAATCGACATCGGGAACGCCGAAACACCCATGACGGAGCGAATGTCGCAGGGTGTGCTGCAGGCGGATTTCTCAACGGCGCCGGAGCCAACGATGGACGTGGACCATGTGGCAAGGGCCGTGCTGTATATGGCGAACTTGCCGCTCGACGCCAACGTCCTGACGATGACCGTGATGGCGACCAAGATGCCGTTGGCCGGTCGCGGGTAACCGGTCCGTGCCCTCTGGCCGGCTGTGCGACAATCGCGGCTTGCGACGGGCGTTGATTCCGTGCCTCCTGGCGGTTGCGTGCCTGTTGGCAGCTCAGCGCTTCGAGGACCCCAAAGCTCCGGAGGTGGTAGCTCCATCTGAGCGGTCCACCATAGAGCCGCAGCCCCATCCGGGGGTCACATTCCACCGCGAGCCGAAGCCGCTGTCGGACGAAGCGGTGACGGAGGACTGGCCCGGCTTTCTCGGCAAGAGGGGCGAGCCCGTTTCGCTTGAGACACGGATTCTCAAGGAATACGGGACCGAGGGGCCGCTGCTAGTTTGGGAACTCTCCAAAGGAACTGGCTACAGTTCGCCATCGATTCAGGGCCACTACTTGGTGTACATCCATCGAGAGGGCAGGGAAGAGATTGTCGAGTGTCTGCACGCCGAGACCGGCGAGCGGTTCTGGCGTTACGCCTATCCCACCGATTTCGAAGACCGATTCGGCTACAACAACGGGCCGCGATCCAGCCCGGTCATTGACGGCGACCGGGTGTACGTCTATGGCGCGCAGGGCAAACTGCACAGCCTTGCCTTGCGGACAGGCCAAGTCTTGTGGCGGCGTGACATTGGCACGGAATTCGGTGTCCCGCAGGACTTCTTCGGCACATCGACGACACCGATTATCGAAGGTGATCTCTTGATCTTGAACATCGGTGCGCCGGGCGGTCCCGAGGTCGCGGCATTTGATAAGAACGATGGCCGGATGATTTGGGGGGCTGGCGACTTGTGGGGCCCTAGCTACGCGACACCTGTGGCTAGGTCGATTCGGGGCAAGCGTCTCCTCTTCGTGTTCGCGGGTGGCGAGAGTAGCCCTCCGGCGGGCGGGCTGCTCTCGCTTGATCCCCTGGATGGCGCGACTCAATTCCGCTTCCCGTGGCGCAGCCGTAGCTACGAGTCAGTCAATGCTTCGTGCCCGGTTGTTGTTGGCAACAAGGTGTTGGTTTCGGCTTCGTACCGTACGGGAGCCGCCCTGCTAGCGGTCGAGTCCGACGGAAGCTACACCAAGGAGTGGGAAAACCCGGACTTCGACTTGCACTGGACGACGGCTCTTTACGACAACGGGCATTTCTACGCATTTTCCGGTCGGAACGAACCAGACGCAAGCCTCACCTGTGTTCGTGCCTTGACCGGGGAGACCGTCTGGAGTGAAGCGCTCGAATGGCAGGAGACCGTGCAGATCCAAGGAGAACCTCGGACGATCTATGGCAGCCCCTACCGCGGCAATCTGCTCAAGGTGGACGGAAAGTTCCTCGCGCTCGGGGAGCACGGACACCTGCTTTGGCTGGATCTTTCCCCCAAAGGGCCGAGGGTGCTCGGTCGCTGGCGTCTGTTCCTCGCCCGTGAGACATGGAGTCCTCCGGTACTGAGCCGAGGCCTGCTATATGTGAGCCAGAACACCCGAGCATTCGATCGGCGTGCCGGTCCGCGATTGCTTTGCTACGACCTTCGCGGTGAGTGACCTGAGCCGGGATAGAGCAGTACAAGCTCATGCAGCCCGAACGTTGAATGGGCGCACCTGGCGCATGCTCGACAAGGTGGAGATACCGGTGACCAACTCCAAGGGCGGTCTCTATCGGTGGCTACCACACAGATCTTGACGGCGGCAAGTGCAGTTCCGAACGGCGGCGTTCCTGGCGAGCCGTTGCGTAGGCGCCTCGAATCTGGCCGCTGCAAATCGATTCCGGCGGTATCAAGCGGAAGCCGTCGACCACTGTGCCGTCGACCCAGATCTCGATCCAGGCACCCTCGCCCGAGAAGCACGAGACCCAGCGTCCATGCCTCTTGCCCTCCAGGTATAGCCCTTCCAGACAGTTCCGCGCACGAAGCGCTCGATCCAGCGGCCCTCCATCCTGCCACTGCGCAGGATCCCCGTGCCCTCGACCGCGACAACTCGAAACGCCGTCCCTTTCCACGACCACTTCAGCACACCAAGCCCGTCCGCTCGACCATCAGCGCAGCTGCCGGTCCACGTTACGGACTCGTCCCGCTTGAGGCTTTGCCTCCACACGTAACACCTGGGGGGCTGTCGAGTTTCATCCAGCACGCTCCACCGACCGGTTGCCCCGCGCAGATCGGTTCCGGCTTCTGACGGAGCGGCTGTCCTTGCGCCGCCGCGACCAGAAAGGCGCCGACGGCCACCCAGGCCTGTCCCCAATCCGTCTGCATCGACGATTCCGCCCGCGTTGGCCTGCATCGTATCAAAGCTCTCGACGCGCCCAGAATTGCATTCGAATGAGCCCACGATGGGTGCACTGTTCGTTAACGTCAAGCTGCTTCTAGGGGCCTGTCATCTCGTGGTCTGCCGGACCGCGATGTCCAAGTGTGGGCATGTCTTGGACCTAGACAGCGTGGCGTGTGTGGTCTGATTCTTGTCCATTCGAAGGCATCGGCCGTTCTGCCCGAGGTCGTCACGGACCGGTCTGGCACCGCTGCGTTCGTCCGTTATAGGCTAGGTCTTGATGGATCCTCCACAGCCCGGCTCGCCGAGGGGCGGGACCGTCTACTTGGTCGGGGCGGGACCCGGTGATCCTGGACTGATCACGCTTCGCGGAGCGGAATTGCTACAGTCCGCCGACCTGATCCTCTATGACAACCTCACTTCGGCTGATGTCCTGGCGCTTGCGCGTCCCGATGCCGAACGCCTCTACGTCGGCAAGAAGCGGGCCAAGCATACATATACGCAAGGCGAGATCAATGACCTGATGATCAAGGCTGCTCGTACCGGTCGGTCGGTAGTGCGGCTCAAGGGCGGGGATCCTTACGTGTTCGGGCGCGGCGGGGAAGAAGCCCGGGCGATGGCGGATAGTGGCGTGCCATTCGAGGTCGTTCCAGGTGTTACATCCGCTCTTGGCGTCGCTGCATATGCCGGCATGCCCCTCACCCATCGGGACCATACCCGGGTCGTGACGATGCTAACCGGGCACGACATCGACAGCATCGACTGGAAGCTCATGGCTGGCCGTCAGACGCTGGTGGTCTTCATGGGGCTGATGTCGTTTAAAGCGATTGCGCGGCGTCTGATCGACGCCGGACTGGACCGCGCAACGCCTAGCGCCGCTGTGAGGTGGGTGACCCGAGGTGACCAGCAAGTCGTGCCCGGGACCCTTGGTGATCTTCCTGCCAAGGTTGCTGCCATGGGGTTGAAGCCTCCCGCACTAGTCGTGATCGGCGAGATTGTCAGGCTCCGCGAGCGGATCGATTGGTTTGCCAAGCTTCCGCTACGAGGGCAGTCCGTCGTCGTCACCCGGGCCGCATCCCAGTCTCGCCCCTTCTGCGAACAACTGCGCCGGTTGGGTGCAAATGTTATCGCGATACCAACGATCGAATTTGAGGAGCCCTTGGACTGGGGGCCAGCCGATGCGGCGATCGGCAATCTGTCGGACTACGCTTTCGTGGTGTTTACCAGCGTCAATGGTGTTGACCGCTTTCTGGCGCGACTGGACGCGAGCGAGCATGACCTCCGTGACCTGCCCAGCAGGATCTGCGCGATAGGCCCGGCAACGGAGAACCGCCTCCAGCAGTTGCACCTCCGGGTCGATGTGCTGCCGGAAGAATTCGTTGCGGAGTCGCTGGTGGAGGCCCTAGAAGCCCTCGAAATGAACGGATCTAGGGTCCTGTTGCCACGGGCCCAGGATGCGCGTGAACTGCTTCCGGCCAAATTGGCGGAGCTCGGAGCCACCGTAGATGTGGTGCCGGTCTACCGAACGGTGCTACCGGAAAGCTCTCGCGAATTGGCCCGCGAGGCTTGGCGGGCCGACCGCGCTCCCGATTGGGTGACGGTGACCAGTTCCTCGACCGTGCGCAACCTTGCCGAACTCGTCCCGATCGATGATCTGCGACGCTCCAAGCTCGCTTCGATTGGACCCGTCACGTCCGGGACGGCTCGCGAGCTCGGTCTGCGGGTCTTGGCGGAAGCTTCGCCCTTTACGACCGACGGGCTAGCGAAGGCGCTATGCGCTGCTGTCCAGAGTGCTTTTGCGTCTGACGCATAATATGTAATACGATCTTCAGGATTCGCGGATGAGGTACCTTCAGGCAGGCGAGCAACAGTTGGTCGCTCTTGAACCCGACCACGACACGCTCCGCCAACTGGTGCAGCAAGCTGGATTCGGCTGCGAGATCATCAAGGAGCGACGTCGCGTCATTCTTGAGGTCCGCGCTCTCGAGTCGTCCGGACCACTCCTGTTGTTCGACGCTAGCGATTCTGCGAACCTGGGTTGGTTTTCGCGCTGCCAGTTCTATGTGGACTCTGTCTCGGGTGTGGTTCTACAGACCCCCCTATTGATGTCCAATTGCTTCGATGGAGACCAGCTGTCAAGGGATCGTGTGCGCATTTCGATGGCTACGGAACTGCCGGTTGGCTTCAGACTTCCAGGCAAACGCAACTTGACGGAGCAAGTCGTGTACGCCCTCCTCTTCAGCCTGATCTCTGCGCTGAAGGAAACAGGCGTGGCGCTCTGCGGGTCCAGCGGGCTGCGGCCGCTAACAGGTAGCGGCCGCACGCGATGACTTGGCAGAACCGGCCGATACTCCTATACTAAGACATTAAAAGAGAGTATGTATCCACAGACTGCAGGACATGTTATCGACACCACGCAGTAGTCGTTCAGGCCGTCGCGCCTAGGAGCCTGTCCATTCTGGATAGGTATCCGGTTCTGTTACTCTTCCCGGAGAGCTGCAATCGATGTAGCCTTCTCGCTGCCGGACGCGAAGCATCCAGTTGCCGTTCGAAGACCGTGGTCACGGGGCAATCCGGTTCGACTTACCAGGTCCACCACGCTTGCAATCGCCGCTCCATGTCCCGACGGACTACTGTATGCTCCGGGGAGTCGACTAGGTTCTCGCGCTCTCGCGGGGCCGTGGCCGATAGGCGGTATAGCTCGGGCCGTTCCGTTTCGTTCAGGATGAACTTCCATTGGCGCGAGCGCACCATTTTGGTTCTGTGAACCGGAACCATTGTGGGTCCTAGGACTTTCGTGTGCCGCGGAGAAGCTTCCTTGTCTCTCGGCGCGAGATCAGGCGGGAGCACCCCTGGTGCCAACTCGCTGTACGCCGCTGATGTGAAGATTTCCTCGCGGTCCGCAGCGGAGGTCTTCTGCATGAGCGTGTCGGCTAGGGACACTCCGGAGGCGGTTTCCGGATGCGATGCACCCGTGAGTTCGACGAGCGTGGGAAACAGGTCGGATGATTGCGCCAGAGTATCGGTTCGGATGCCCGTGGCGATTCGGCCGGGAGCCCACCAGATCAGGGGGACGTGCAGGAGCGAGTCGTAGAGAAACATTCCTTTTCTCACCATGCCGTAGTCGCCCATGAAGTCTCCGTGGTCCGCCGTGACTACCACGATGGTGTTTCCGTCCAGCCCTCTGCTCTCGAGAGCTCCGAGCAGCCGTCCGACAGGCTGGTCAACTCCCCACTCGACTTGAGCGTAGTAGTAGCGCATGGTCTCGATCAAGTCCTCCCGGCCAAGGTGCTGGAATCCCATCGCTTGGGCGAATTGATCGAGACGATTTCCGAGTGCGGACGGGTCGATTCCGGGGCGTAGCACTAGGTCACTCGGGTCGTACCGCGTGACATACTTGGCAGGCGCCATGTACGGAGGGTGCGGGTCGAAATAGCTTACGTGCAGGAAGAAGGGATCGGTGCCTGCCTGGCCAATGAACCTGATGGCCGACTCGGTGTTGACGTGGGGGAAGCAGTCTTCTTCGGGCCAGTACACCGCGGAGTGCCAGTGTGGCGGCACATAGCCGTTGTAAGCCCGGAACGGCTCGCGACTGCGGATGTCGCTATAATCCAAGTTTTCCAGTGCTTCGCCGGTGAAAGTGTGGTTCTTTCCCACCCAGCCGGTCCGGTAACCGCGCTTGGCGAAATGCTCGAGCATGGATCCCCGCCAAGGCAGCTTGTCGCCGTCGTCGTTTGTCAGGGAGCCGTGTTCGTGGGGGTGCTGGCCGGAAAAGCAGGACTTCCTGGTCGGGACACATACCGGACCGCTGGCAAAGCCGTTGCGGAAGAGCATCCCTTCGCGGGCCATGCGATCGAGGTGTGGCGTGCGGACGTTGGGGTGACCGGCCGTTCCGATGCAATCGCCGCGCATCTGGTCGGCGGTTATGAAAAGCACGTTCGGCGGCGTGTCGGCTGCGCGGCCGGCATGGAATGCGGCCGAGCCAGCCGAGAGCAGGATGGATTTGGCAAAGGTGCGCCGATTGCAGCTCATGAGTGGGGCTAGTATCGCAGAAGCAACGGCAACGGTTACGGCGGTCGCCGGGCCGTGCTTCCGGGTGGCTGCCGTCTTGCTTGCGGCGGCCATGGCGGCCGCGTCGGATGATCCGGTGGCAGCGCTCGACAGGCGGCTGGCGAGCGGCGCAGCCGAATTGCGCTTTGACCCGAAGTGGGGCTACTTGACTTCAGTCCTGGAGGAGCTGGAGGTTCCACTCTCATCACAAGTGCTTGTCTTCTCAAAGACCAGCGCCCAGTTTCAGTGGATTACTCCGAGGAATCCGCGGGCGATCTACTTCAACGACCAAACTTACGTGGGTTGGGTGCCGAACGCTCCAGTGCTCGAGATTTCGACCGCAACCGCTGGCGGCGAGGTGGCATTCTACACACTCCGCCAGCGACCCGTGGCGAAGCCCCGCTTCGTGGCTGACAACGGATCCTGCCTGCAGTGCCATGAATCGTTCCGCACGCTGGGAGTTCCGGGCCACTTGACGCGCTCGGTCTTTCCGGCGGCAGACGGCCTGCCACACTTCGGCCACGGTACTCTCAACGTGGACCACTCGACCCCGATTGCGAATCGCTGGGGAGGCTGGTTTGTGACTGGCCGTGTCGGGGCTCGCCATCGCGGCAACGCTGTTGGCCCCGAAGACCGCTTTGACGCCTTCGTTGCCGGTTCTCTTGCGCGGGCACCGGCTGGTTTCTTCAATCCAGAGAGATACCCGACGCCGTTCAGCGACGTGGTCGCCCATCTGGTTTTGGCGCATCAGACTCGCGTCCACAACTCAATCGCCAAGGCGGGGCACGAAGCGCGGGCCGCGCTTGCCTATCAGGAGCAGATGGAACGGATTTTCGGCGAGTCGTCGGAATCTCTGGTGGCGTCAGTGCGGCGTCGGATCGAGGGCCCCTCCGAACAGCTTGTCCGAGACTTGCTGCTTGTCGGCGAGGCCCGTTTGGACGGGCCGGTCTCGGGCCTGTCTGGCTTTGCCGAGGAATTTCAGGCCCGGGGAGTTCGGGACTCGCGTGGCCACTCGCTGCGTGAACTCGATTTGGGATCGCGCCTTTTTCGCTATCCGTGCAGCTTCTTGATCCGGTCTGCTGAGTACGCGAGCCTGCCTGAACGAGTCCGCGACTACGTGGAGTCCCGCCTGGTCGAGATACTCGCTGGAACGGATAATTCCGGTGCTTTCGAGCATTTGGGAGTTGCAAATCGGTCGGCGATTCGAGAGTTGCTCGCGACAAGATAATAGCCCGGTAGGGTTTCGCCGGCTCACCCGATCACATTGATTGACCGGAGAGTCTCGCATAATGGAGTCATTGGCTGATCGGGGATGCCGGAACCCGAGCATTAACCGCATGCAGTCCCGCCTTGATCGTATTCGTCTGCTCAATGAAGCATTGGCTGAGCGCATCCTCGTTCTGGATGGGGCCATGGGGACCCAGCTGCAGGCCGCCAACCTCGAGGCGCGCGACTTCGGAGGGCCTGCCCTTGAGGGTTGCAACGAGAACTTGGTCTTGACAAGGCCCGATGTAGTCCGCCGGATCCATGACGAATACCTGGATGCGGGAGCGGACATCATTGAGACCAACACGTTCGGCGCGATGGGAATCGTGCTGGCGGAATACGGTCTGGAAGATCGGGTTGCCCAAATCAATTCCGCGGCAGGGCTTCTGGCGCGAGAAGCTGCCGCCGCGATGGAACAGGGGGGGCGGCCTCGGTTTGTCGCGGGATCGATGGGTCCCTCGACGAAATCGATCACGGTAACGGGCGGCATCACCTTCGACGGGCTGGTCCAGTCCTACCGTGAGCAGGCACTCGCGCTAGCGGAACACTGCGACATGCTCATCCTGGAGACCTGCCAGGACACCCGCAACATCAAGGCTTCGTTGATCGGCATCGGACTCGCTCTGCGCGAGTTCGGTCTGAGGCTGCCAGTGATTGTGTCCGGCACGATCGAGCCTACGGGCACGATGCTGGCGGGCCAGATGGCCGAAGCCTTCGTCGTCTCGCTCGAATACGCCGAGCCGCTCGCGATCGGCTTGAATTGCGCGACCGGACCGGAGTACATGACAGACCACGTCAGAACGATTCACGAGACCGCGACGCCGCTCGTCTCGTGCTATCCCAACGCAGGATTGCCCGACGAGGACGGTCTGTATTCCGAAACTCCTGAGATGGTTGCGAGGGTGCTTGAGCGCTTCGCTCGCAACGGCTGGTTGAACATCGTCGGCGGGTGCTGCGGGACGACCCCTGAACACATTCGGAACATCGCCCAGATGGCCGAGCCCCACGCCCCGCGCCGGCACGCCCCTGCTCGAGTGGCGAAGTTCACGGGAATCGATGTTGCCGAGGCCTCGGACGACAATCGCCCGCTCCTGATCGGAGAGCGGACGAATGTGGTGGGCTCTCGACGGTTCAAGCGGCTGATCAGCGGAGAGAAGTTTGAACAGGCAGCGGAAATTGCTCGCGCGCAGGTGAAGAACGGTGCCCAGATCATCGACGTCAATCTGGAGAATCCGGATCGGGACGAGCTTTCCGATATCGATTCGTTTTATTCGCTGCTGATTCACAAGGTCAAGGCTCCCTTGATGATTGACTCGACGGACCCGGCGGCTGTCGAGCGGGCGCTGACGTACTGCCAGGGCAAAGCCTTGGTGAACTCGATCAATTTCGAGGATGGTGAAGAGCGGTTCGATCTTGTCGTGCCGCTGCTTCGCCGATACGGAGCAGCCGTGGTTGTCGGCACTATTGACGAAGATCCCGAGCAAGCCCAAGCCGTCACGCGGGAGCGCAAGGTGGCGATCGCTGAGAGGGCTTACGATTTGCTGACCGCGAAGTGGGGTCTTGCCGAGGAGGACATAGTCTTCGACCCACTTGTCTTTCCGTGTGGTACCGGGGACGTGAACTATATCGGCAGCGCTGTCGAGACGATCGAGTCCTTGCGGCTGATCAAGCAGCGACTGCCAAACGTGAAAACGTTGCTCGGGGTGAGCAACGTCAGCTTCGGGCTGCCTCCGGCCGCGAGGGAGGCGGTCAATGCCGTTTTCATCTATCACGCCACGCGCGCCGGTTTGGACATGGCGATCGTCAACACGGAGAATCTGCGTCGGTACGCGGCGCTTTCCGATGAAGAGAGGCACTTGGCCGAAGCGTTGCTGTACAACTACCCGAGTCCGGAAATCGAGGCGCCAAGCGACTACAGGGACCAGACGACCGAACAGCGGGTCGCACTCAACAACTTCCACATTGCAAGGGTCGCGGATGCATTTCGGGGGGCGGTCGAGAGAAAGCGCAGCGATGTGGGGAAGCTGTCGCTGGACGAACGCTTGGCCAACTACATTGTCGAAGGGACGAAGGAGGGCCTCTTCGCTGATCTGGACGCGAAGCTGGCGAAGGATGTGTTACCGCTCGACATTGTCAACGGTCCGTTGATGGACGGGATGAAAGAGGTTGGACGTCTGTTCAACAACAACGAGCTGATCGTCGCAGAAGTGCTCCAGTCGGCGGAGTCGATGAAGGCTGCGGTCGACCACTTGGAACCGCACATGGAGAAGGCCGCTGATGCCAACAAGGGCACGGTAATCCTGGCGACCGTGAAGGGCGATGTCCACGACATCGGCAAGAACTTGGTCGACATCATCCTCTCCAACAACGGCTACAGCGTGAGGAACCTCGGGATCAAGGTGCCTCCGGAGGAACTGATTCGGGCAAGCCGCGAGCATCACCCCGACGCGATCGGTCTGTCGGGCCTGCTGGTCAAGAGCGCCCAGCAAATGGTGGTCACAGCGAAGGATCTGCGGGCAGCGGGGGTGCACGTTCCGCTGCTAGTAGGCGGCGCTGCGTTGAGTGCGAACTTCACGAGGAAGAGAATTGCTCCGTCGTACGGCCAGCTGACCTGCTACGCACCGGACGCAATGAAGGGGTTAGCACTGCTCGATCGGGTGATGGACCCCGAGAGCCGGGCCGGACTCGAAGCGGAACACGCCCCAATCGAGGAGAGCAGGGGCGCTGACTTGGCAGACCGAAGTGGGGAGCCGGCTGTGCGCAGTTCCCGCGCTAGGGCTGACGTTCCACCGATCAAGTGCCCGTACGAGGCCCGCCAGCTGACCGAAATCCCGCAACTGAAGGAGATTTGGCGCTTCATCAATCCGAAAATGCTGTATTCCAAGCATCTCGGATTCAGGGGCGATTTCAAGAAGGCGCTAGCAGAGCGCGACGAGAGGGCGATGGCCCTGAGAATTGCCATGGACGAGGTTCAGGAAGAGGCCGAGACATTCATGAAGCCGAGGGCCGTATGGCGCTTCCTTGATGCGGAGGCGCACGGCAATACGATCATTCTGTACTTGCCCGGCACCGAGACCGCCGTTCATCAATTCAGATTCCCGCGCCAGAGGAGGGCCGACGGCCTTAGCCTTGCGGATTTTGTCGCGGTGCCGAGAGATTGCCGGGATTCGCTGGCCCTGATCTGCGTTTCAGCGGGAGAGGGGATTCGGGAGCGTGCCGGAACCTTCAAGGAGAACGGAGAATACCTTAAGTCGCACGCGATCCAGGCTTTGGCGATCGAGACGGCGGAAGCGTGTGCTGAGTGGCTCCACCGTCGGATTCGCGAAGACTGGGGTTTCGCGGACCCGGAAGAAATGACGATGGCGGACCGGTTCCGTTCCAGGTACAGGGGGCGCCGCTACAGCTTCGGTTATCCGGCCTGCCCGAACCTTGACGACCAGTACGGATTGTTCGAACTCCTGCGGCCCGAGGACATTGGCGTGACATTGACGGACGGAGCCATGATGGATCCCGAGGCCAGCGTAAGTGCGCTGGTGTTCCAGCATCCCGATTGCATCTACTTTGACGTCAACTCCTAGCGAGAAGGCTTCGCGGCCTGGGACGCGACACAAACAACTTGGGCCGGGTTTTCTACGCGTCGGGAGGTGTCCAGATTGTCGCGCCGATATACCGTTCCGGTCCGGACGCCTCGTCGGTGAAGTAGTAGACTGCAACAACCTTTCCATCGGGCCGTTGCACGGCGCGCACATAGCCGATATCAGTGCTCGCTCCGTCGTCTCGAAGGACGATTTCGTCGCCCCAGGATCGTCCGTTGTCGCTGCTGAGCGTGGCTCGGATGCTGAACGGCTCGGCCCGGAAGCCGTAGACCAAGCAGATCCGCCCGTCCTCAAGCTGGATCATCGCGGGAGGATTGCCCGTTCCCACGTTCGGGACAGCCTTGCCCAGGTACTCCCAGCTTTCGCCGTTGTCCATAGACAGGTACGTTCCGATCCACCGCTCCGGCCCCTCCCGCATCCTGACCGTGACGAGTATCTCGGTCTCAGACAGCCGAACCGAGGCGGGCATGATCGAGAAATCCTCGGGCTCCGGACCGATCCACGACAAGAGATTCCAAGTCTTGCCTCCGTCGGTCGTCCGTACGCACAGCGGCCGTCCCTCTTTTCCATTCTCCTTCGCGGCGGTGATGAACAGCGTGCATTCGTCCTTGCTGTCGACGATGTAGTCCGTCCGGGGAGCAATGCCCGGCGAATCGAAGTCCGGCAGCCTGTATGGGCCCTTCCATGTATCCCCGCGATCGTACGAGTAGAAGATCCGGCCGATTCCGGCGTGAATGCTATTGGTCCGCACGGTCAGCGCGAGGTCCGGATGGGTGAAATCGATACCGCCCTCGCTCTCCATGAGTTCGGGCAGGGTGACACCAGGCCGGGTCACGCCGTGTAAGTAGCCGCCCTCGGTCAGCAGATAACCCTTTTCGCCGGGGTCTTCGAGTTCCCAGGTCTCGCCGCCGTCGAGGCTGCGCGCCAGCATGTGAATTTCGGGTTTCTCTCGGTCGATATGGTGGCGTTCGCCCTGATCCTTGTAATAGCCCATCCCGAATCCGACCAAGATCTCGTTGTCCCAGATCCAGATCCCGTGGTTGGCTGGCCAGCCACCAAACATGTCTTTCTCGAAGTAAACCTTGTTGTGTTGGACCGCATCCGCAGGCGCCATAACGGTGCTGCGTTCCGGGGCTTCAGCTGGGGCCTCTTCCTCTGGGGCCGGGCAGGCAACCATACCGAATGCTAGGGCGAGGATGCCTAGCGTGAGAGTGAGTTTCATCGTGTGCTCCATTGTTCTCCTGAGAACGCTCAGACTCAACCATTATGTACCTTAGCAGCGTCTGGCTCTCAAGATCGTCAAGACTTGGGTGGTCTTGGCAGGATCGGTGTCGAATGTAATGTCCTCAGCTTAGATTGAGCCGAGTGCTTGCTCGATGGCAAGCACCGATGGCTCCCCGCGAACAGCCGTCGATCGACGGCTCCGTTTCGAGGGTGCCAGACGGGTCAGTTGGACCGGACACGGCACTATTCCGCGGTCTGCGTTCCCAACCAACGGACGGCATTCTCAAGGATCTTGAGCACGTTCGGATCCTTAAAGACAGGAAACGTCTCGTGGCCGGGACGAAAATAGAAGACCTTGCCAAGTCCGAGGTTCCAGAGCATGCCTCCTCGGAAGTGTCCGCTTCCACGCCAGTCTTCCCGGAACAGGACGACATCGGGATCAGGCACGTGAAACGGTTCGTCATACATTTCGCTTTGCGGTATGTCGAATTGAGATGGCAGGCCGTCCATGATCGGGTGGTCCGGCGTCAGCACGGTCACCCGGCTTGACTTGCCGTGGGCGTCGACGCCGGGAAAGACGCAATTCGGAAGGTCGACGCGAACCTGCCTTACCGTGCCCCCTCGCTTGAATGCGTAGTAGGCTGGCGTCACGATCGAGTCGTAGGTGGGTGGGAATCGTCCCGGCGGGGGCACGAACTCGATGCTCGTGTTTGGGTCGGGAAAGCGGCGCTTGGCATCGTCCTTGGTTCGCGAATACATCGCCTGCATGAAGGGCACGGACCAATGTGCTGAGTGAAGGGCGACAAGGGCCAGCTGGCCGGAGCGGATTCGTTCGACGATGCGCTGGCCGACGGCGTCGGGCACCTCTCCTTGACGCACATGGCCCCACCAAATCAGGACATCCTGATTGTCCAGCGATGCCAGACCGTTCTGCGGATCATCTTGACCGGCGGACTGGACACTCAGGCCGTCCTGGCTTCGGAGGTAATGGGCGATTTCGTTGCCGAGGAAATTGTCGTAGGCTTCCTCCTGCCTCGGTTGGCGCTCGTCCCAGACGAGCACGTTGACTGGATCCGCCCCTGCGACAGGAATCGAGGCCAGGAGCAACGAGACAAGGGTTCGCATGGCCCCATTAGACCATCCCGCGAGTGCCGCGGGATGAATCAAGGAGCCGGTTCCCATCGGCGAGACCACGGATCCCGGGATGCGCCACCTCGGCTCGCGAATTGCGCCGATCGCATGGCTTGAGGTTGTCGATATCGGTATGTTGGAACAAGAATACGCGAAATTTGAGTGCCATCCTGAGCGGAGTGCAATAAACTGGTGATCGATGGAGTATGGTTCAGTGTGGGAGCGGCAGACAGTCGGTTCCAAGCGGCGGATGAAGTGCATCATTCGGCTGATCGCGGTCAGCATCCTGACGGCGGGGTCATCGGTGTCCACCACCACCGAGGGTCACCCCGTGCAGGTGCGCATTTTCGAGGGCCAACCGGAAAAACAATGGCTCAATCCGCAGGGGCTGCCGACTTCGGAATACGTTGAGCCCGCCTTCGCCTTTGTTCGAATTCCAGCTCGGTTCAGTCGGAACGCCCTGCCAGTCGACCGCTCCACCCCATTCTCGCTTGAGGCGACGATGGTACAAACGCTGAAGCGTGGAGAGTATCGATTCCGCTTGAGGTCGAAGGGGCTGGCCGTGTTCCTGGTCAACGGCGAGCCCTTGCTTCACACGGGTGCCCAGCAGCCCAACAAGGCAGCTCACGATGCTCTGCCGACCGCGTCTGTTGGGGACGAATCGATCCGTGCCGCCCCCCCAGCTCACCAAGACGCTGTCCGGCGCGTGTCGCTGGATGCGGGGGAGCATCACTTCCGGTTGGTAGCCGTTATTGGAGGGAAGGGCTTGGCTCCGTTCCCGGGCGAGCTCTCGGTCAGCATGGCGCGTAGCGGCGAGGTCGAACGCGTCATCGGGGGGAACAATGCGCCGCTGTTGATCGATGCCGACTGGGAGCAGCATGCGGCATCGTCGAAACGTCGGCACCATTTCGAAGACATCGAGAGACGCAGAGCCTCCGACGACCTCGTCGAGGACGAATGGCGCGCACGGCACCGAAGAGTTCGTGCCTGGATGGCGTCGCGTCCAGCCCCGGAGATTCCTGCACATGGCGATGTTGGTTCGATCCACAACGACGTCGATCGTTTCGTCAACGCGAAGCTGGACGAGGCGTCGATAGCTCCGAATCCGGCGATCGGAGACCTCGCGTTCCTGCGGCGTCTTTCACTGGACACGGCGGGCTTGGCACCCACTGCCGAGCAGGTCGAATGGTACTTGGGCCAAGCCCCGGACAACCGGCGCGCCGCCGCGATCGAGCGATTCCTCCACGGGCCGGACTGGGCCGACGCTTGGGTGCCCGTCTGGCAGGACATCTTGGCGGAGAATCCTGGCATCCTCAAGCCGGACCTGAATAACACTGGGCCGTTTCGCTGGTATCTCCACCAGGCATTTTCGGACGGGTATTCCTTCGATCGGTTGGTCGTGGAACTGATCGAAATGGAAGGCAGCCTGTACCAGGGGGCGCCGGCCGGGTTCGGGGTGGCCAGCCTCAATGACGCTCCGATGGCCGCGAAGGCAGACATTCTTGGCCAGGCGTTTCTTGCTACCAAGCTTTCTTGCGCGCGCTGCCACGATGCTCCGTTCCATCCGTTTCTCCAAAAGGACTTGTTCGGTATTGCGGCCATGCTGCACGGCGATTCGATCGCACTGCCTGAGTCGAGTACCGTGCCCGTTCGGGAGGGAGGTCGTCAGCCCTTCGTCGAGGTCACTCTCAATCCCGGCGAATTGATCGATCCGCACTGGCCTTTCGATGAGATTGCCGCTGGATTGGCGGCGGCTCCGCCGCCACGGAACACTGCTGTCGACTCTCGGCACGTCCTGGCGTCCATGGTGGTGAGTCCGGCGAACGGGCGCTTCGCCCAGGTTGTCGCAAACCGTGTCTGGCAACGATTTCTGGGAAGGGGGATCGTTGAGCCCGTGGACGATTGGTCGGGAGCCAGTGTCGCGAATCCGGAACTGCTCGCCTACTTGGCGCGCGAGTTCGTCATGAGCGGCTACGACTTGAAGCATCTGAGCGGTTTGATCCTCCGCTCCCACACGTACCAGCGCCGGCCCATGCCGGACGATCCGTCGGCACCCGGAGACGGTGCCAAACTGTTCGCCGGACCGCTACGGAGGCACATGTCGGCCGAGCAGTTGGTTGACTCGCTGCACGCCGTGGCCGGCAAGGCACTGGATTCGGAAGAACTCAATCTGAACCCCCTCGGAGATCGTGAGTTGCGCCAGTTCCTGAACATGGGCACACCCCGACGTGCATGGGAGATGACGGCGCTTTCGAACGAGCGGGATCGCCCCAGCTTGGCACTCCCCCGGGCGCAGGCGGTTGTCGACTTGCTGTCGGCCTTCGGCTGGCGGCAGTCGCGCCAAAGTCCGCTGTCTGTTCGCGATGACGATCCCTCGCCGATGCAGACACTGGCGTTGGCGAACGGCTCGACCGGGACCCGGGTTGCGCGGCTTTCCGACGACAGCTTCTTCACACGCCTCGCGCTGGAGGACCGGCCGCTGGAGGAGATGATCGACATCGTTTTCCGGCAGGCGCTGACGCGCCTTCCTACGCCTTCGGAGCGGGAATTGATGCAGGACCTCCTGAGCCCCGGCTTTGCAGAGCGGATCACTCACAATGGCAGCGACGAGGTCCGGACGGGAGAGCCAGACAAGACCGACCGGAGGGTTTCCTGGGCGAACCACTTCGACCCGAAAAGCACGCTCATCCGCATGGAAGAGGAACGGAAGGTCCGGATAGGAGACCCGCCCACATCGCGGCTGACGGCCGACTTCCGCGAGCGGTTCGAGGACATGGTGTGGGCCGTCCTCAACTCGCCGGAATTCTCGGTCATCCCATAGCAGGAGAAACGTACGATGCGGCCGACTCGACGTGAAGTATTGCAAGGGGCACTGGCGGCGACCGCCGGTCCATTGGCTCCCCTGGCAAACGCTCAGCAAGCGCTGAACGGAAAGGCGGACGCCTGCATTTATGTCTGGCTGGGAGGTGGTGCCGGCCATATCGATACCTTCGACCCCAAGCGGCGTGGGGACGGGAAGGATGTTCCCGGCTCGTACTACGATTCAATTCCTACCGCTGCTCGGGACATCCGGCTGTGCGAGCACCTCCCGCGCTTGGCGGATCGAATGGACCGCTGCGCACTTCTACGCACGGTGAGCCACGATCTGAACAGCCAGCACGGCGCTGCCTCCAATCTCATGCATACGGGCCGCAAGCCTAGTGGGACGATTCTCTATCCGTCAGTTGGCTCGATCGTTTCGCATGAGTTGGGTTCGAAGTCCGACGACGTACCGCCGTATGTGGTGATGGGCTATCCCAACATCATGCGCGATGCCGGGTTCTTGGGCGCCGGCAGTGGATACGTCTACTTGACTCAGATCGAAACCGGTCCAACGGGGCTGAACCCGGCTCCCGACGTTGACGGCGACCGGCAGAAGCGCCGGCAAATCCTGCTCGGCCGGATGCGGGCGGACTACTTGGCCCGGAACGACAACGACGCCGTCGTTCGCGCCAAGGCCGAAGTCAGCGAACAAGGGTTTCGCATGGCCGGCGAGCGATTCATGGATGTTTTTCGCCTCGATCAGGAAGCGTCGACAGTGCGGGAATCCTACGGAAGTGATTTCGGGCAGCGCTGCCTGCTTGCACGGCGGCTGGTTCAAGCCGGCGTTCGCTTCGTCGAGGTCTCATTCAACTTGAATTTCCTGAACGGAACCGGGTGGGATGTACATCAGGACGGCATTCTCAAGCAGCACCTGCTGATCCAGGACCTGGATCGGGCTCTGTCAGCTTTGCTCGACGATCTCGATCGCCATCGACTGTTTGATCGCACGCTGGTTGTAGTCTCCACCGAGTTTGGACGGCCGCCCGACTTCGATGCATACGGAGGGCGCGGCCACCAGGCGGACGCGTTCAGCACATTGTTTTCCGGAGGAGCCGTGCGTGGCGGCGTCGCGGTCGGCACAACGGACGAGATCGGCAAGACGATCGTTGACACGCGTGTTGCGGTACCCGACTATTTCGCAACGATCTTCGCCGCCTTGGGCGTTGATTTCGCCAAGAACCTGTTCTCGAACGATCGGCCTGTACCAATTACCGACCAGGGGCGACCGGTGGCCGGGGTCTTGGCCTAGATCTGGCCAACCCGCCGACGCAACATTGCGGAGGAATCAGAACGATGTACCTCCGTCTCCGCTCCCGCCGCTCTTGGCCGAGGACTCTGCTGAGCCCTTGATACAATCTTCGCGTGCGAAATTGCCTGCTCCTTCTTGGTGCGCTGGTTGCAACCACGGCGTACCCCCAAACCAAGCTATTGCGATTCCCGGACATCCACGACAGGAGCATTGCCTTCGTGTACGCCGGCGACATCTGGATAGCGCCCGATGAAGGCGGCAGCGCAATCCGGATGACAGCCCATCCGGGCCTCGAACTCTTCCCAAGCTTCTCCCCGGACGGGAAATGGATTGCATTTACCGGTCAGTACGACGGCGACGAGCAGGTGTATGTCATCCCGTCGGAGGGAGGGGAGCCTCGCCAGCTCACATACTACCCGGCCAGGGGGCCGCTGGCTCCCCGGTGGGGGTTCGACCACCTTGTCTACGGGTGGTCTCCAGACTCAACAACGGTCTTGTTTCGGTCGACCCGGGAATATTGGGGGGCGGGCTCCGGGAGGCTGTACACCGTCCCGCTGGAGGGTGGACTGCCGACGGCTTTGGAGATGCCGCTTTCGGGGGCCGGGGCCATCTCTCCAGACGGCAGGTTCGTCGCCTACTCGCCGCTGTTCAGGGACTTTCGAGCTTGGAAGCGGTATCAGGGCGGTTGGGCGCAGGATCTTTACCTCTTCGACCGCAGGGAAAAGTCGGCGGAGCAGATCACGGACCACATCCGGAGTGACCGGGATCCGATGTGGCTGGGCGACTCCGTCTACTTCACTTCGGACAGAGACGGAACGCTGAACCTCTACAGCTATGAAATCAAGTCCAAGAAAACGAAGCAGTTAACTCACGAGAAAACTTGGGATGTGCGCTGGCCTGCATCCGACGGGCGCAGCCGCATCGTGTATGAACTCAATGGCGAGTTGCTTATATTTGACTCCTCGTCCGGTCGGTCCCGGCAGATCCGGATCAAGGTCCCCAGCGATGGTGTGCCGCGACGACCACGGAGGGTCTCGGCAGCTTCGAACGTCGAGTCCTTCGCACTGAGCCCCAAGGGTCGGCGGGCGGTCTTTTCGGCCAGGGGTGACATCTTCACAGTTCCGGCGGAGAAGGGGCCCACCAGGAATCTCACCCGGTCGTCGGATGCTCATGACCGGCTACCGAGTTGGTCTCCGGACGGCCGCAAGATCGCATTCGTGTCCGATCAATCAGGGGAGCAACAGGTGTACGTCGTCGACCAGGCCGGAGGTGAACCCCAGCAACTCACTGACGGCGTCCACGGTCGCTTGTACAACCTTGTATGGTCTCCAGACTCGAAGCGAATCGCCTTCTCGGACAAGGATGGCAAGGCGTATGTCCTGGACGTCGGTAGCCGAGAGGTGAAGGAGGTTGCGGACGAGCCGCGCGGTCGGATCACCGACTATCGCTGGTCTCCCCGAGGCGGATACCTCGCTTTCACGGTCAGCGTGGCCTCGCGGGTGAATTCGATTTTCATCTGGGACGGTGCGGAGGAAAAACTGCACCAGATCGGGGGCGCGATGTTCGACGAGTACAACCCCGTTTGGGATCCGAAGGGCAAATACCTCTACTTCATGAGTGATCGGGAGTTCTCTCCACTGATCTCGACGACCGAGTGGAACTTTGCGACGAACCGGCAGACCGGGCTGTTCGCCTTGGCATTGCGCCGCGACGTCGACCATCCTTTCCCTCCCGAGAGCGACGAGGTGGAACTGGAGGCTGAGGACGACGAGCAAGCGACGCAAGAGAAGGGGGTTGCGGATGAGGACGAGGGGGAACCCGCGAGTGGCGATGACGAGGGCGGGGATGAAGAGGCTGGCAAGGAGTCCAAGCAAGAGCGCCCGATTCGGATCGATTTCGAGGGACTGGCCGAGCGTGTGGCCCCAGTTCCTGTGCCGGCTGACAACTACTCAAGGTTGGCCGCCGTCGATGGGTCGCTTCTCTTCGTGCGGAATCGTCCCTTCTACTACGGACGCGCTTCGGACGGCAGGGAGGAGATCAAGATCTTCGACCTGAAGAAGCGCGAACTAAAGACGGTTACGGGAGCAGGCGGGTACAGCCTCTCCGCGGATGGCAAGAAGATTCTCGTCCGCCAATCGGGAGCCTACAAGCTCTATGACGTCAAGGCCGATGCGAAGGACCCGAAAACGCTATCCACGGCGGGATTGAAGGTAGATCTAGTTCCCGCCCAGGAATGGGAGACGATCTTCGACGAAGTCTGGAGACGGTACCGCGACTTTTTCTACGTCGAGAACATGCACGGCTACGACTGGGAGGCGATCCGTGATCAGTATCGGCCTTGGCTCGAGCATGTCACGCATCGCTCCGACCTCAACTACGTGATCGGAGAAATGATTGCCGAGCTCAACGTGGGGCATGCCTATATCTCGGGAGGAGACTACGAACTGCCCGACCGTCCGGACGTCGCATTGATGGGTGTAGACCTCGAATTGGACTCCGATAGTGGACTGTATCGGATCAAGCGGATTCTCCGAGGGCACAACGAGGAGCGGGAGTACCGCGCTCCGTTGACCGAGATCGGTGTCGATGCTCGTGAAGGGGACTACTTACTCGAGATTGACGGCGAGCAATTGCAAGCAACCGACAACCCGTACCGACTGCTGCGCCACAAGGCGTCGAGGCCTGTCGAGATCCTGCTCAACGACCGTCCCGGCCCGGATGGAGCGCGCAAAGTCGTCTACCAACCCATCTCGGACGAGTCCAACCTGCGCTACTTGTCGTGGGTCGAAGGCAACATGCGCGCTGTGAGCGACGCCACGGAAGGAAAGGTGGGTTACATCCACATCCCGGACATGAGTTCGAAAGGTATCAGCGAATTCATCAAGTGGTACTACCCCCAGATGCGCAAGGAGGGCTTGGTCGTCGATGTGCGTGGAAACGGCGGGGGAAACGTGTCCCAGATGCTGATTGAGCGACTCAGCCGCAAGCTGCTCGGGGTTCGCTACTCGCGGACGAACGAGGACTTCCGCACGTACCCGGCCGAGGTGTTCCTGGGGCACTTGGTTTGCTTGGTGAACGAGAATTCGGCGTCGGACGGCGACATCTTCGCTGCTCGGTTCAAGCAGGCCGGTCTTGGCCCGCTCATTGGGAAGCGTTCGTGGGGCGGTGTGATCGGAATCACATCGCACGGGCCATTGATGGACGGCGGAGACATCCGCGTACCGGAGTTTGCGACAAACGCTATTGATGGGAGATGGATCATTGAGGGCCACGGCGTAGATCCTGACATTGTGGTCGAGAACGATCCGGAATCTGTCTTGGCAGGGAAGGATCCTCAACTTGAGCGGGGTATTGCGGAGGTTCTGCGCCGTATCCGGGAGGATCCACGCCCGCAGCCTACGCGACCATCAGATCCGATTCGTACGCGATAGCGTCCCATTGAGCGGCGATGAGTTGCTGCGATGGCCGGGTGAGTAAGGGCACGCCGTAACCCTGCAGCTACGAAATCGGACCAGGCCTTCGCCGACGCCCCGTTGGGCACAACTTTCGGCTTGGTAGCGAAGCGTGCGATCACGAGAGGCTGTTGCGGCCCCAAAGCCTGCAACCACCGCGTACCGATGAACGATGACCTCGACAGAGCTTTCCTGTGTGCTGGGCGGGGCAGCCCGCACGAGGGAAAGAGGCGATTCCCATTTCGAAACACCACCCGCGTTCGACAATTCGTTGCGCATGCCGGCGATGCATGGGAAGCGCGTACGGGAAGCTACAATGATGCGCAGTCCGGCGTGGGAATCAACCGGGTCAAAGTCCGTGGTGGGTGTATTCGACAGCTCGCGGCCGTGGAGGCGTGTCGCAGTGGCGGCGCTTGCCATGTCCTTTGCCCTCGCGCCTGAGGGGATTTCTCAACGCATGGACGGCAGGCTTGTAGTGCGTGCGCTCGACTCGACCGGTCGCGGGGTGCCGGCAATGATCGAACTTGCGTCGAGAAGTCCGGTGTTCGAGACCGTGGCTGAGGCGGATTCTGAGGGAAAGACGGTGATCCGCCGAGTCCCGCCGGGTACGTACCGGCTCACCGTGGGCCACCCTGGGCTTGCCGTGTACGAACGCCAAATCGAAATTCGGTCCGCAGTGCCGCAAACGATCGAGGTGGTCTTGAACCCTGCGCCAATCCAGGAGGAGATCACGGTTCGGACCCAGATTCCTCTTTTTGAACCGTTTCAACCGTCCGTGCCGACACGTACGGGCCGGGAGTCTCTGGAACAGGCGCTCGGAACGACGCTGGGGAGGAGTGTGGTCGATGTCGTCACAGCGATGCCGGGTTGGCTGGTCGAGGCCAACGCGGTCCTCCATCCGCGCGGATCCGAATACGACACTCAGTACGTAATCGACGGGATGCCGCTGTACGACAATAGGTCGATCGCTTTCGCGCCCGCGTTCGAGAACGCCGAATTCGAAGCGGTGAGCGTGTTGACTGCGGGTATTCCCGCAGAATATGGTCGGAGGCTCGGGGGCGTGATCGCGCTCGACACGCGACGTGCACCGTTGCAAGGTCACCGCCTCGAATTGCGCACGCAAGCCGGGAGTTACGGGACAGGGATCGGAGCCCTGTCACAGCAGTACGCTCGCGGCCGGAACGAGTTCTCGGTAGGGGTCCATGGGGGGAAGACAGATCGCTACCTGGATCCTCCTTCAATCGAGAATTTCACCAACCGTGGTCACTCGAAGGGAGCCAACATCCGTTTTGCCCGCGATCTTGCTTCCCGCCACAGGCTGACCCTGTATGCTCGCTCGAATCGAACAGACTTCCTCGTGCCGAACGACCTGGCTCAGCAAGAAGCCGGCCAGCGCCAGGACCGGAGTTCGCTCGAGTCTTCCTCACAGCTCCACTACCAGGGGGCGGTTTCCGCCCGGAAACTGATTTCGATCCGCGGCATGGTCCGTGACCTGGGAGCCGAGTTGTGGAGCAACAGCCTTTCGATCCCCGTCTTTGTCCTGCAGGACCGAGGCCTTCGAGAAGGGGCATTCACCACAGACCTTACAGTGGAAGGGGAACGCCATTCGCTGAAGCTCGGAGGTGACTTGCGCTTGAACCGTGTCCAGGAGCAGTTCTCGATGGCCGTCCCCGAGGATCTGCCCGAATTCGAGATCGATTTCAGTGACCGCCGCAACAGCACCGAAGCAAGTCTATACGTGCAGGACCATTTCAGGGCGGGAAACTTCGCGGCTAGTCTTGGTGTCCGGTTCGACTACTACAGGCTCCTCGTGTCGGACACTGCCATGAGTCCCCGGCTAGCGGCAAGCTACTATCTTCCGTCGATGGGATTGCAGTGCTTTGTTTCCTACGACCGTGTGTTTCAGCCCCCGCCGATAGAGAACCTGCTACTTAGCAGCGGAGCCTCGGGGCTCGGTCTTGATGCGGTCGAGGGAGTCCTGCCCGTTCCCACGAGCCACGCCGATTTCTTCGAGTTCGGCATGCGCAAGCCGCTAGGAAACGCAACGCGGATCGAGGTGAAGCACTACTGGCGGAAGTTCCGCAACTCGATCGATGATGACGTCTTCCTCAACACCGGAGTCTCGTTTCCGATCACCTTCGATTCGGCGAAGATCAGTGGCACGGAAGTGCGGCTTGAGACCCCCCGGTGGCGCGGAATCACGACAGCCGTCAGCTATTCAAACATGCTCGGGCGCGCATCTTCGCCGGTGACTGGCGGTCTCTTTATCGAAGGCGGAGAGGCCGAGGAGCTGCGCGATGTCGTCAAGCATTTCCCGATCAGTCAGGACCAACGGAACACAGTTGCGGCCCTGTTCCGGTTGCAGCTTCATCCTCGGATCTGGACGTCTGCGGGGCTTCGGTTCGGAAGCGGCCTGCCCGTCGAACTGGAGGACGATGACGACGATGACGGCCGCGAGGAGAAGGGTGGCGATGAGTACGCTGACGATGAAGGGGCCCAGTTGATTTCGCAGCCGATCCTGGACTTAGTGAACTTCGAACGCGGCCGTGTTCGCCCGAACCTGAGCCTCGACTTTTCTGTTGGCGCGCGGCTGTGGACGACGGGGTCGCGAGCCGTTACGCTCCAACTCGATGTGCGCAACGTGACTGACCGCCTCAACGTGATCAATTTCAGCGGGCTGTTTTCCGGCACCAGCCTTGCGCCGGGACGTCAGGTGACAGCGCAACTTCGCATTCAGTTATGAATCGGATCGGATCATTCCGACTCGCGATCGCCCGTCGTGGTCGTCTTCGCGCATGCCGCGCGGCCACTCAGTACACGGGGGTTCCGTACGGGACAGGCGTCTCGACACGGCGGATGTCGCTGACACGCGAGATCTTCCATGAGTCATCCTTCTTCACCAGGTAAAAGTCCTGGACCTCGTTGCGGTCCACGTACACGTACTCGACGCGGACCTCGGTCTCCTCGCCTGACTCCACCGGTGCGTTCATCGCGATACCCTTGATGTCCTTGTTGCGATCCCTGAGAAACTGGGAGAAGCGGTCCCAGCCCATCTCTTCAGAACTCTGGGTGAGCGTCCGCCCTAGCTGGCTGGTGTAGCACGCAAGGTACTCTTCGACGTTGCCATCACGGGCCGCGTCGAGCATGGAGTAGATCACGTCCCGCGGCTCAAGATCCGCTTTGGGCCCGATTCCAAAGAAGCCACCGCCCCTGTCGTTGTCTCGGCCCAAGGTGTCGAAGCCGCCTTGGTTCCATACAATCACGATTAGGGCTCCAACAATCAGCGTGATTGTGACTGCCTGCGTCTTGGCGTCTTTGCTCATGGACTGGCGCTTCGACGCCCCTGGCTGCGGCGAATGATTGTCAGATCCAGGTTGCCCTTGTCGTCGACGACCGTCTTTCTCAAGCGGGGCAGCACTTCCTCCATGGTTTCCAGGAACAGGCGACTGCGAGTGACCTGCGGGTTCTTTCGGTATTCCGCCGCCAGCTGTTCAAACCTTGCCGTGTCGCCTTCGGCTCGCTGGATCTTGCGCTCGCGATACCCGCGCGATGCGGACAGCATCTGCTGAGCCTCCCCGCGAGCGCGTGGCAATATGTCGTTCGCATAGCCTTCAGCCTCGTTGACGATGCGCGCCGTGTCCGCCCGCGCCGAGGCCACGTCGCGAAATGCATCTGCCGCTTCCGGCGGAGGGGCTACCGTACGGATGTTCACTGTAGATAGCAACACGCCCATCCCGTACCGGTCGATCAGCACTTGCGCGTCTTGGCGCACTGCTTCTTGAATTGCAATCTTCTCGGTGGTCAGGATTTCATCGACCGCCCTGGACGAGATCTGCCGCTCCAGAGCGGCTTCGACCGCATTCGCGACGGTTTGGTCCGGATCGTGTGAGCTGAATAGGAAGCTGGCCGGTTCGGCAATGCTGTATTGCACCACGGCGCGTACGTTCAAGATGTTCTGGTCACCGCTGAGGAATTGCGATAGCACCGGGTCGGCCGGCAGGGCGTTGGCCTCGTCGGCCACCTCTCCGCCGATGAATGCTCGCTTGAGCTCACGCACCTTCAATTTGTGAACGCGTCCGACGGGCCAGGCCCAATGCCATCCCACGCCGGGCGTGACCCGGTCATCTGCAACCGCCCCGAACGTTGTCAGCACAGCCTGTTCCTCGGTCGGCACCAGGTAGATCCCGGCCACAAACCAGAGAACTGCAATGACGATCACGAGATGTCTTGCCGACATGCGCCGAATCGGCGCGAACACCGAAGCGACGGCGCGAGTTTCACTGGGCGGCGTTGGTGGCGAGTGTATGTGCATGGCAGGGACTATTGCCCTTGAGTCAGCAGCCGCAGGAATTCGGAGTCAGCGCTGAGGATCGCCGTGGTGTCCTCATCGAGAGCCTTGCGATAGGCTTCCAGAGTCCGCGTGAGCTTATAGAGGGATTGGTTCCGCGAGTAAGCAGCTCCGTAGATCCTGGCTGCTGCTGCGTCGCCCGCGCCCTTGGTCGTCTCGGCTTCCTTGTACGCTTTGGCTAGAATCTCTTCCCGCTTCCGATCGGCTTCCGCGCGGATCCGCAACGCCTGCTCCTCGCCCTCCGCGCGGTATTGTCGGGCGATCCGCTCGCGTTCCGCACGCATCCGGGCGTACACGCTCTGCTTGTTCTGCTCTGGGAGATTGAGCCGCTTGAGTCTCACGTCCAATACGCGGATGCCATACCGCTCCAAGGCTGCGGTGCCGCTTCGATTGGCAAGATCGTCAAGTACGGCCTCCGTCTTGACGTGAGCTGCCTTCGTGGAAACGATTTCTTCTAGGTCCAGTTCCGCGATAGCGGCGTTGAGGCCTGCCCAAACTAAGTCGTGCAGCCGCATCTCAGCTGCGGGCTCGTTCCCGACCGCTTGGACGAATGCCTGTGGGTCGGCGATTTGCCACAGTGCATAGGTGTCGATACTGAGGTTCTTCTTGTCCTTGGTCAAGAATTCCGAGCGCGGCGGATTGTAGACGCGGAGACGTCGATCGAAGAACGTCACCTGATGCAGGAGCGGAACCTTTACGTTCAGGCCTGCATCAGTAACCGTCCGGATAGGCTTGCCAAGCTGGGTTACCAATGCAAACTCAGTTTCCCGCACTGTGAACAGGGCGGACCAAGCCAGCGTCACCGCGACGAGGCCGATGAGCCAGTTCTGGTGCCGGCTCCACAACGAGTGCCAATTGATCGGTTCTCGGTCGGGATGCGAATGCCCGTGATTATGAGAGTGCTCTTGATTGTGGGAGTGGGTGTGGCTGTGTGAGTGGCTATGGTCGTGCATGGCTCATTCCCCAAGTTCTGGCAGTTCGAATGGAGGCGGAGGTTGTTGCATTTGGGCTCCGGGCGGCACGATGAATGCGTCATCGTCGACTGTCCAGAGCGTCCTCCGGCCGCCAGCAGTGTCAATCAACAGCTTCTTGCGCCCGGGAAGAATCTCTTCCATCGTTTCCAGGTAGAGTCTTGTTGCCGTTGATTCGGGGGCGGTACGGTAGGCTCGCTCCAACTGCTCGAAGCGAGCGGCATCGCCACCGGCGCGATTGGAACGGCTCACCATGTAGGCTCGCGCCTCTTGAACCAGCGCTTCTCCCTGTCCTCGGGCAAGCGCGATCTGTTCATTTGCGTAGCCCTCCGCCTCGTTGATCATCCGGTTCTTCTCCTCCAGCGCTCCCGCCACCTCGCGGAAGGCGTCGACCACCTCCACGGACGGATGCAGGTCCTGGAATCGCACGTGCAGCACGCGAACGCCTGTGCCGTACTCGTCCATTCGGTCGTTGAGACCCTTGGCTACAAGTTGCTCTGCATTCCTGCGGCCGGTCGTCAAGAGCGCATCTAGCGGAGTGACATTCACCACGGCACGGAGCGAAGCCTCGGATGCAGCCCGAACCACGGCTTCCGTGTCCACCTGCCGGAACAGGTAGTCGTCAGGCCGCCCGATGTCGTAGTGCACGACGGCGGTCATCTCGATCATGTTCTGATCGCCGGTCAACATCAGGGCCTCCTCGTCTTTCCTCTGGATCCGGCCGTCACGATGTTGCAGGTTCCATTCGTATGAAGGCGGCTCGCTGTACGCCGTCGATTCTGAAGTGCGGAAGCCGATCTCGACGGTGCGGACCTGCCTTGCCGTAACGCGAGTCAGCCGGGATACCGGCCACGGCAGCTTGAAGTGCAGGCCCGGTTCGAGGTGCGGTAGAACTTTGCGGCCGAACCGCTCGATCACTCCGACTTCCGCCGTGTCAATGGTGAACGCAGTTGTAGAGATCCACGCGGCGAAGGCCAGCGCGGCGGCTGGCTTGGCCAATCGCTGCCGGTTTTCGACGAGCCAGGCGAATCCCGCGCCTGGGTCGATGCGCTTCAAGAGTCCGAGAATCGCCTCCCACAGGCGGCCGGTTCCCAAGAATCCCGACAGCCGCTCCCATCGTGAGAGTTGCCCTGCCGGTCGCTCGACTCGAAGCAGCCGTACGGCGTTGAGCATCACGAATATCGATGAGATCTGGTGGACGCCGGCTCCCAGCGCCGGCCCGATCCAGCCCTTGCCTGCCACATAGACGGCTATGACGTTCACCACGCCCGCGAACAAGATGATGTTCTGCCAGACGGTCGTTACCGCTCGACGCGACACCCCGAAGAGCTTGGGCAATTTGGTGATTTCGGAGTTCAGATCCACCACATCGGCGGCTTCGGCCGCGATGTCCGCTCCGGATCCCGAAATCGCGATGCCGACATCGGCTGCGGCGAGGGCGGGGGCGTCATTGACCCCGTCTCCTACCATCGCGACTTTTCGGCCCTGTAGCTGCAACTGCTTGATGCGGTCAAGCTTCTGCTCCGGAAGCAACTCGGCCTCGACGTGAGTGATGCCGACCACGCGAGCCAATGCGTCAGCCGCCTTGCGCCGGTCGCCAGTCAACAGGATAATGTTCCCGACGCCGTGATCCTCGATCTCGTGGATCGCGTCGTGCACGCCTCTCCTCGGCGTGTCCCGAAGCAAGATTGCTCCCGCGAAGCTGTCGCCATCAGCGACCAGGACCGTCGTGGCCCCTTCCCGGTCGGCGGCCGAGAGGTAGTCCTGCAGGCCCGTAATGCCGCTCTCGGCTAGGAATGCCGCGTTCCCCGCGCGCAGGGTCTGGCCGTTGTGGACGCATTGCGCGCCGCGGCCCGGCACGATCAGGGCGTCTCGCGCGTCGCCGGGCCGGATGCCGCGTCCCTCGGCGGTGCGTACGATGACCTTTGCCAGGGGATGGTCGGAACTCGCTTCCGCTGTCGCGCCCAGCGCCAGCACTTCGTTCTCGTCGCGGCCTGTCGCCGGCAGGATCTGGATGATTTCAAACTCGCCTGTCGTGAGAGTCCCGGTCTTGTCGAACACGACGGTATCGATCTCGGATGCTCGCTGCACTACCTGGCCGCCACGAGCCAGGAGCCCACGCCGGGCCAGTCCTCCGATTGCAGCCACCATTGTGGCCGGCGTAGCCAGGATTAGCGCGCACGGGCACCCTACGATCAGGACAGTGACGGCCCGACGCACCCGCTCGGCGGTTTCCGAGCCGCTCGACAAGAGGTACACCGCGCCGGCGGCAAGCAAGATGGCTGGTAGGAAGTAACGGGCGTAGCGGTCAGCGACCCGCACAACCGGCGCCGTGCGGTGGTCCCGAGCTTGCTCGACCAAGTGGATCAATCGGGCCAGGGTCGATTCATCGCCCGCCTCGGTGACCTTGATATGCAGCAAGCCGTGTTCATTGACCGTCCCCGAAAACACCTCGTCGCCTGCGGATTTGTCCCTCGGAACGGACTCTCCTGTGATCGGGCTCTCGTCGACCGCCGACTCTCCCTGGACAATGATGCCGTCTGCCGAGATCCGCTCGCCTGCGCGCACGGCGATCACGTCGTCCCGCACCAGGTCCTCGACGTGGACCTCGACCTCCTCACCGTCTCGGATCACCCGTGCATGGTGCGGCAATTGGTCGACGAATCTGTGGATCGCACGTTCCGTGCGTCCTGCGGCCCAAGCCTCCAGGCCCTCGCCCAGCAGCATGATGAACATCGCTTCGGCAGCCGCGAGGTTCTCTCCGATGGCTAGTGCGGCCGTTGCCGCGATCACGATTGCCAAGTCCGCGGAGATCTTGCGGTCGAACAACTCCGAGATCGCGCGGTAGAACGTCTTGTACCCTGCCAGCAGGGCGAGAATGATCGCGGTGTCTATGCCAAGGACGGAATCAAAGATTCCGAACAGGTTGAGCAGGAGGAGGACGCCGACAAATGCCGTGAACCCCACATACTTGACGCGCTCTCGCCGGTCGCGATTGATCGCATGGTCTTCGGAGACTACATGCACAGGCTACTCAACATAGCAGAGCCGGCGAAGCTGGCTGGAGAAGGGAGAGCGTAGCGCGCCGCGGGGTGCGGTCCCTCGGTATAATGCCTGCTGGCACGGCGGGGCTGGCATGGCTGCCTTGAACGCCGCGTCGGACTCCGGTGCCGGTGCGTGGGGTGCTTGCGAGGCTTGGGCGTGATGCGCTGTACCTTGCGATACCGAAAGCGGACAAGTGCCGGAGTGCGCAATCGCCGGCTTAGGATATGGAAAGTTACGCGGCAGGCCCAACGATTCCGCTAATTGAGGCTCCGATTGGCGAGGTGTTCGACCACACAGTCGCAGAGCATCCGGACCGGGAGGCCCTTGTTTCGCGCCACCAGGGCCTTAGGCTGAACTACGGAGAGCTTCGCACGGAAGTCGATAGAACCGCTGCGGGCCTTTGGGGCTTGGGCATTCGGCGGGGCGATCGGGTCGGGATCTGGGCTGCCAGTTGCGCCGAGTGGGTGTACTTGCAAGTCGCCACTGCCAAGATCGGTGCGATTCTCGTCAATGTCAACCCCGCCTACCGCTGGCGCGACTTGGCCTATGTCTTGGAGCATTCGGCAATGAAGGCAATTTTCCTGCATGAGCGGGATGACTGTGCCAACTACCTGGAGATTCTCGACCAGTCTCGTACCCTCGGGCCAAACTCCTTGCGTTCCAAGATTCTGCTTGATTCGGCTGAATGGCAAGCGATGCTCGACGGCGGGGTCTCGCCGGAACCAGACCCGCCTCGCAAGGACGACGTCGTCAACATCCAGTACACCTCTGGCACGACTGGCAATCCCAAAGGCGTCTTGCTGACACACCATAACCTGCTGAACAATGCCTATTTCACGGGCAGGGGGATTGGGTGGACCTGCGCGGACAAGCTTTGTCTGCCCTTGCCTTTGTACCACTGCTTCGGCTGTGTCCTCGGCACTCTGCAAGCGATCGTATACGGTGCGACAGTAGTCTTGCCTTCAGAGAGGTTCGATCCCCTCGCCGCGCTCCGAGCGATTCACGAGGAGCGCTGCACGACAATCTACGGCGTTCCGACAATGTTCATCGCTGAGCTAGACCATCCGGAGTTTGAGTCGTTCGACATGACCTCTTTGCGAACCGGGATCATGGGTGGATCGCCATGTCCGATCGAACTGATGAAGCGTGTCGTGAACGAGATGCACTGCGAATCGATGACGATCGGCTATGGCCAGACGGAGGCTTCTCCCGTGATTACGCAAACCAAGACAAGCGACTCGCTGGAGGTTCGAACGTCGACTGTGGGGCAGGCGCTGCCTTGCACGGAGGTCAAGATCGTTGATCGCGAGACGGGCGAAACCGTTCCGACCGGCACGCAGGGCGAACTCCTCACTCGAGGATATCTTGTCATGAAAGGGTATGACCGGGACCCTGAAGGCACAGCTGAAGCTGTCGATTCGGCGGGATGGTTGCACACCGGTGATTTGGCCACGATGAGTGAGGACGGCAACTTCCGGATTACCGGCCGTGCCAAGGAGATGATCATCCGGGGAGGGGAAAACATCTATCCGCGAGAGGTCGAGGAATTCCTGCACCAGCACCCGCAGGTCGCCGATGTCTACGTGGTTGGCGTGCCCGACGAGCGCCTTGGTGAACGTGTCCTTGCCTGGATCAAGCCGCAAGATGACGCAACCCTTGACGAAGAGGCGATCAGGGAGTTCTGCAAGGGGCAGATCGCGCGGTTCAAGATCCCGGAATACATTCGGTTTGTTGAAGAATTCCCTATGACCGTAACGGGCAAGGTGCAGAAGTTCGTGATGCGGGACCGAGAAATCGCCCTCCGCGGACTGGAATCCGCGCCCACGATAGAGACTGGCTGAACTCGGAGGTACCCCGGCGTTATCCACCGCCCTGCAGGTCGGCCTGCTTGAATACCCATTCCCGGATCACCTGATAACTGGGATCCTCTGCCTCGTACCGGACCCCTCCCTGGTGGCCGTCTTCCTCGCCGGACTGGATGTTGAGTGGCTTGCGGAGGAACTTGCTGCGCTCCACACTGTGCAAGTCGACCCGTTCCTGCATCCGCCGATAGTTTGCGAGCAGCGCTTCCGGAGGGATGTAGCCGGCGGCGTCCGGCGGCTCAATATAGAGCGTGGGCACCCGGCCGGGCACTCCGTGGCAGGAGATGCAAGCGCGGTTGTCCTTGGGATCGATGCGCGTCATTTCGGTGAACACGTAGTCACGAAAATGAATGATGTCCCCAATCCATTCGTCCGAGTCGGCGATCGGGCGGACATCGCTTCTGGCCTGCTCCTCCGAAGTCTTCTGGATCAATTCACGTAAGCGCTTGCCGTACACCTTGTCGTCGCTGTTGAGGATGTTATTGATTCTCTGTCTGTACGTGGGGCTCGGCTCGTGGTCAATCCACGCCGCAAGCGCCTTCAGTACTTCGGGATTGCGGCGGAGCGCGGTCTTGTTGGCGAGATTGATCGCCTGTTTGCGCACATCTTCCGGGGTGTTTTCCGAAAACCAGGAGGTGAACATCGCGACGAGCTTGTCTTTGGCCGCGACGATTGGGTCGATGACGTCAATACCGAGCTCGTCCTTGGTGAACAGCGACCCCGCGCTCTCGCCGGGAAGGAGCTTCAAGTAGTCGAGCCCGAAGATGTAGTTTTTCTCCGCGTCCGGATTGGCGCCTGTCATCCGAAATGTGAGTTCGTTCTCGCCGCTGCGAAACGAGTGGACACCCAGTGAGACCGGGCCTGGGGCGGTCAGGTCTGGCTGGTAGAAATCCAGCTGGTCGCCGACGGGTTCCCCGTTGAGAAGAGGCTGAACGGTGCCCATTTCGCGGTCATGCAGGAAGGCAGCGACGATTTCGAAAGCGCCCTCCTCGGGGGCTTCGACCGCGAATGTCAGTTGGTGTGACGGGAGACCCTCGCGCCACCACAGGATCGTATTGCGGCTTGTCAACCCGTCGGGCACCAATTGCTCGGTAGTGCGCCCGCCCGTCAGTTCCAGAACCTTGAGGTCTTCGGCTTCGGTGGCGCCCTCCACTGCGTCTTCCAATGCCCCAGCGCCTTCCTGGAAGCGCAGCATCCATTCGGTCGAAGGTAGCCAGAACAGCGGATCCCCGGCGACGTGATCGAAGACCGTCCGGCGGTGCAGCGTCGGGTTGTTTCCAAGGACTGTGCCGAGCAAAGTGGCGCGCTGCGTGTTGATTGCGTCGGCGTCGGGAGTTGCTGCCGCGGGACGGCCGAGGAGGGTGCTCGCGGATGCGCGCGGGGATTGCCGTGCGTGCGGAACCAGCAATTCGAAGAAACGCCGCTCCTTTTCGGCGTCATCCTCGGGAAACTGCCAACGGACTCGGGAAAGGAACCGGACCAAGGCTTCGGCGTCTTCGTGTCGCCCTTCGCGCAGGAAGGTGTTCAGCTTGGCGAGTAGTGGCTCGATGACTGCCGGTTCGCCGGCAAGGCGCAGAGCGCTCGGATTCGAAAGCGCCCTGGCGGCTGCGGCGACTTGTTCCAGGTCATCGCTTCGCAGCAGTGACAGCATGTGGTTCTGGAGGGGCCGGTGACTGAGGTTGGCTGCGCCTTGGAGCGCGATGGAGCGCCAGGGGACCCGGCCACTGTCGGTGCGGGTCCTGTAGACATCGAGCACAATCTTCCCGATGAACTCGGTCGCTCCGGTCGTGGAATAGCCCAGCTGGCCGGGGCCACCGTCGCCGCCGCGCTCCTCAAAGTGGGTTGCGGCAACGGAGACGATCCGCTGCTCGAAGAGATCGCGCCGGTCGCCGGCACTGCGGTGCGCTGAGGAGAGCATCCGGTACAGGTCCTCAAGTTCGCGATACTGCTGCTTGCGGTTCTTCAGGCCCGTTTGGTTCGCTATTTGCCCATTGACGATCAACATTGACGTTGTCGAGTAGCGCAGGGCATTTTCAACGTGAGCGTTCGGCTCGGGTTCGAGGAGTGCCTTCACCCAACTCTTGTTGATGCGCTGGCGTAGCGACGGATTCCAGACCCACCAGTGCCACGCCGCCTTGAAGGCGTACGCCCGGACGCCGGCGAACGGGTCCTGCATGGCCTCGGCGAGAAGGTTTGCCAGTTCGTTGCGGTCGACTTGGGACTGCGGGCCGCCCAAGTCGACGCGCATCACCAAGGCCTGCAGGATCGACTGCCGGGTACGGTCGTCTCCGGCACGGTACGCGGCGAACAGAGCCGGCCACCCCTGGTCGTCGATCAGCAGTTGCCGCAACGACCAGAACGCAGATTCCCGGCAGGCCTTGACCGGGTCAGACAAGCCCGAGATCAATGCCGGTATTCCGCTAGCGGCGAGGGAACCGCCGATGCCCAAGTATCCGAAATAGCGTACTTGGGGCATCGGATCGTCGGTGGCATCAATCATCAGGTCGGCGAAGTCAGCGCGACTGGTGGCTTGAAGGGCCCGAACCCGCGAGAGGCGTTCGATGGGCGTCTCGTCTGGGTGAGGCTCGAAGTCCTTGCGATTAAAGGGCTTGGCCGAACCGGGAAAGAGTCGGCTCAGTGCCCGGATGACGTATGCATTCGTGACGAATCCGGTTTGGGCCGAACGATTCCAAAGGCCGTATTCGAACTGGTTGGCCAGCAGCCAATCCACCGCGCGTCGAACGGGCGGGCTGTCAGGTCCGTGCCCCGCGGCTCGCAGCGCGATGAGGGCGACTGCTGTCGGAGCCGCGTCGCCTTCGTCCTCGATCTTGGTCCACGTGTCGGCTGCCTCGTCGTGCACGCCGAGATCGAATCCCCAAGAGCCATCGTCCTGTTGCAGTGCCAGCAAGCGACGCATGTCGCGGTCGACTTGACGCTGGAACGCAGGGAGCAACGCCGCGGCTCGCTTCGCCAGATCGGATCCGTCATCCAGTTCGGCGAGCTCTTTTCTTGGAAGCAAGTCGAAAAAGAACTCGATGCGGTGTCCGAGGTCGTCGGACACCCTGAGCTGGTTGTCTCCAGTAGCGACGATCTTCTCTGCCTTTTGCACCAAGCCTTCCAGGTATTTGCGGTCGCCGGTGTCCCGCCAAGCGCGTTCGAGGATCTCGGCGGCGAACTTGAAGACCACGTTCGGCCCGAAATTTGATCCCTTCCCAGCCGCGTTGATTCCGCCCGGGTCGGCGGTTTGCAGGACGTAGTTTGCAGTTCTCCGCTGCTGGTACGAGTGCAGTCGCTTTGGCGTGAACGTCCGTTCATGGAGCACGACGTTGCGTCCGGCCACCCGGCTTCCCGCCGGCGCGTCCCCGAGGTCGTTCGGGGCCAGCGAGGTATTGACCGCGGCGTCTACGAGCTCAATCGTCGGACGTAGGCTTTCGTACATGGTGTTGACGAGGCGGCGGTGATTCTGGACCGTTCCGTCGGGACGGTAGCCGTGACGCATCGCGTCCGCGACGCCCCACACACCGCTCTGCGTGTGGCAGCTCATGCAGTTCTCGCCGAACAAGCTCGATCCGTCGCGAACTCGGCGGTGGACGGCGATGTTGCGAGGCCGGTGGATGAGCCAGGCATCGATTTCAGCGAGATGGTAGTAGATCGATTGCCGCACCGCGTCCTGCGGAGATTCGAACGGGGCAGGATCCACCAACCGCACCTCGAGTTCGTAGCCGGGCTGGTTCGCCTCCACCCGGAGGAAGTAAGTGCCGCCGGGATGAACCCGCCGAGTTACGAACGAACGGAAGTTGTCGTCTTGCTGGTGGATCCGCTCGTTGAGGTCCCTTCCGTCGTAGTACGAATACACCGGTTCCGGTCCAGGGATCGCCTTGGTGTTGGGATGGATGTACGGAATGATCGCGGCGTTCCCGAAATCCGACCTCTGAGCAGCTTCGCGCGGCTTGAGCTCTTCTGCTGTGGGCACACCGGGCTGGTAGACGCGAATGCGGGCGCTGACAACCGGATCAGGCAGTTGAAGATTCGCGGTTAGAAGCTTGACGCGATCGCCTCGGTAGACGAACCGATACCAGTCGTCCGGGGACTTGCCCGAATCCGGGTTGTCGAAGTACTCGAGTTCGTCCGCTCCGCCTACGACGCGCAGGACTTGGTTGTCTGCGCCTGGCGCAAACGGCAGGCTGATGGCCTGCTCGGGCGCGTTGTTCGGTTCCGTCTCCAGCACGATGTCGCCGCCCTGCGTTTCCGGCACCGCCTCGACCTCCACTCGAATCTCGGCTTGCCTGACCGGCTGTGTCTTCGCTGGAGGTGCCGAAGCAAGGCGCGCCAGGCCCTTGTCTCTGTGGTACTCGGAGAGCTTCGGCTTGGCCTCCAGCACTGTTTCGAGAACCAGTTCGTAGCGTCCCGATTGAGGGGCTTTGTAAGTGAGGGATACGTCGGGGTCCAGCGCATGCAGCACCTTCGACCAGCCATTCGACGGTCCGACGACGAGGTCGCCGCGGTCTCCGGTGTACGAAACTTTCTCTGGCGGGCCCTGCCAGCGGACATTGACGCGGGCGTTGTCGGGGAGGCTCGAGGGCTGGGCGACACCAACCTGGATCTGCACAGTCTGGCCCGACTCCAGGTTCCACGACTTCGACCACGCCCCGTCGAAGTTGACGGCCTCGCCCAGAAGCGCGGGCGGGCCGAGCCACGCGAGGGCGGCCGCGAGCACCAGCGTCTCCAGCAGGTTCTTGGGTCGGTTCCACACTCCATGCGTTCGCTTGCGGATGTTGCGGCGATTCGCGAACTGCAGCAACCGAACTGGGTGACTTGAAGACTGAATCCAAACTGCCATAGCATCAAGGTGGCGACCGGCCGAATCGATTGCTTTAGGCGAAACCGTGATTCTTCGGGCTCAGCAAACTCGCCCGAGAAAGTGCTTCAGGAAAAGCTTCAGCCACCAGAAGACATTATATGACCCCACTTTCGCGTGAATCCACAAGCCCGCGCCCGCATCCCCGATCATTTCGACTCCATCGCCCAGGGGAGCGAGCAGGGCTTTTCAATGTTCGGTAGCAATGGCTGAATGACAAAGGACTAAGGCGGAGGGCTGGACAAACCCGCCTTGGTTATGCGATAACTCGCAGAGTGATCCCGAACGAGATTCCCTTGCGAGCAGTGCGTGTCCGGACCGTGCGGCCCGACGAGGAGCCGCGCTGGAACGAGCTGATGCGCCAGCACCACTATCTCGGGTTCCGCAACTTCTGTGGCAAGCGCCTGCGGCAGGTCGCCGTGCTCGGCGATCAGTGGCTCGCCTTGATCGGCTGGCATGCCGCCGCCCTGCACTGTGCCGCCCGCGACCGCTGGATCGGCTGGACCTCCTTGCAGCGTCGCCAGCGGCTCTTCCTGGTCGCCAATCAGTCCCGCTTCTTGCTGTTATGCGAGGCGGGCTCCTGCCCTCATCTCGCCTCCCGCGTGCTCGGCCTCAGCCTGCGCCAACTGCCCCGCGAGTGGCTGCGCCTGCACGCGGCTCCCTTGTTGTGCGCGGAAACGTTCGTTGATCCCAGCCACTTCTCGGGCACGTGCTATCGCGCCGCCAACTGGATCGAGGTTGGCAGCACACAAGGGTTCGGCCGGGTCCGTGGCGGCGCGATCGGCTATCACTCCCACGGCGTGCCCAAGCGCGTGTTCGTCTACCCGCTGCGGCGCAACGCGCGGCAGCAGCTCGCGGCGACCCAGCCGCATCCGCACTGGCAACCCCATCGACCCTGCATCATGCTGCAACCCTCCCAATGGCGGTCCCTGTTCGCCTATCTCGACCAGATTCCCGAAACCCGCAAGCGGCGGGGCCTGCGCTATCCGTTGCGCACCGCGCTGACGATCCTGATCGCCGCGCGCCTGGCCGGCCAGCAGAACCTGACCGAACTGTGCGACTTCGGCCGGGCCCTGAGCCAGGCGACCCTGGCGGCGATCGGCTCCCGCCGGCGCCCCCAGACCGGGCGCTACGAGGCGCCCGGCATCAGTAGCTGGCACTACATCCTCAAGCGCATTGACGCCGCCGAGGTGGAGCGTCTGCTGGCGGCCTGGACTGCCGAGCAAGTCTTTGACGAGGCAGACGATAGCGCCGAGGGCGAGGCAGCGGACAGCGGCGATTCCGAGGCGCCGCTACAGGCGATTGCGATCGATGGGAAGGTGCTGCGCGGGTCCTATGACCGGGACTTGGACGCGGCTGGCCAGCCCCGCGACAAGGCCCCCCAGCAACAGCTGTCGGCACTGGAGATCCACTCGGGCACGGTGGTCGGCCAACTCGGCTTCACGGGCCAGAAGGACGATGCCGAAGGGGCGGCGCTGCGCCAGTTGGTCGAGCAGTTCGCCGGCACCGGGATCTGTATGACGGCGGATGCGCTGCACACCCAGCGCCCCACGGTGGAGAAGCTGCTGGCACTCCAGCTCAACTTTGTCCTGACGGTGAAAGACAACCAGCCCACCCTGCTCGAGGAGGTGCGCGATGGCTTTCACTGGGACTGCATGCCGGCGTACACGACCACCGATGGCGATCACGGACGGATCGAAACCCGCTCGATCCGGGTCTCGGACGAACTCGACCCCGCGGTCCCGTACGTGCACTTTCCCGGTGTCCGCCTCGTCGCGCAAGTGCGCCGGGAGGTGGTCTACAAGAAGGACGGCAAGCAGCGCCAGCCCGAAACCGTCTACTTGGTGACCAGTTTGGGGCCGGACCGGGTGACACCGCAGCAGTTGCTGCATTTGAACCGCAGCCACTGGGGCATCGAGAATCGGGTCCACTACGTGCGGGACGTGGCCGTCGGCGAGGACAAATGCCGCATCCGCAAGGGCCCGCTGCCGCGTTTGATGGCGGCGGTTTCGAATCTCGCGATCTCGATCCTGCGGCTGCTGGAGACGAAGAACATCCAGCGTCGCATGAGCCAACTGTCGCTGGACCCGAACGGGGCCGTCGCCCTCCTGCTCAGCTAACTGCCCCCAGCCCGTTTCGTCTGACTGTCAGCTCCGCCCCCGCTGTGGAGCCCACCAAAGCTGCACCTCGATGCGAGCGTGTGAGGACCGTGTTTCTGCTCCTGGCCCCAGCCATCCCGTGATCGGGCACAATGTCGCCTTTCTGCGCGATTCAGAATGCCTTACCTAGGCGCCGAACCCGATCCCCGTACCAAACATTGAATTTGCCTGGGGGAGCGAGTGTTTCGTATCATCCGCCGAGCTTTGCGGCTATATCGGTGGCGATCTGTCCGCCGTGAAACCGACCGTTCTCGATGAATATCTCATTCGTGTGCATGCCAGCGACTATCACTCCGGCCAAGTACATTCCCGGGCGGTCGCTCTCAAGGGTGTCGGGATTGGTGCGCGGCTTCCGCGTTTGCCCGTCGAACACGATGCCCAGGCTTGCAAGGAATTCGATGTCGGGCTGGTAGCCGGTCATCGCCAGAACAAAGTCGTTCGGGATGGCGACCCGGCCTTTCGGTGTCTGGATGTGCAGCGAGTCCTGCTCGATCCGCTCGACCCTGCTGTCGAGGTAGGCATTGATTTCGCCATGCTTGATCCGATTCGAGATATCGGGCAGGATCCAGTACTTGATCTTCGGACTGAGTTCGGGATGGCGATGGATCAACGTGACCCGCGCTCCCGCACGGTAGCAGTCCAAGGCGCAGATCGCGGCCGAATTCTGGCCGCCGATCACAGCCACGTCGCAGTCGTAGAACGGGTGTGGCTCTTGGTAGTAGTGATGGACCTTGGGCAGGTCTTCACCGGGCACTGACATCCGAACCGGGATGTCGTAGAACCCCGTGGCGAGTATGACCTTGAGCGCCCGGTAGCGGCGCGCAGCGCCGACGCGGTCAGTGGTGTCCACTACGAAGTCACCGTCATTGCCCGTGACAGTATTGACCTGCTCGTATTGGTTGATATCCAAGCGGTAATGGCTGGCGACCCGACGGTAATACTTCAAGGCCTCACCGCGGGTGGGTTTCTCGCGCACCGCGGTCATCGGGATGTCACCGATCTCCAACAGTTCGGGGGTTGTGAAGAAGGTGAGGTTGGTCGGGTACTTGTACAGGGAGTTGACGACGCAGCCCTTCTCGATGGTCTTTACGCGGAAGCCGGCCTTTTGCACTTCGATCGCGCAAGCGAGTCCCGTGGGCCCGGCTCCGACAACGATGACGTCCACGGATACTTCAGAAAGATCGGCAGGCAAGTTCCAGTATAGGTATCGCCGCTCACCCTGCCTCACCTCTCGGCGGACGCAAGTCGGCCCCTGGGCGCCCAGGCTGTCGGCTCCGGATCGACGCTCGGGACGCGAACCCGGCTCAGGGCCGACCCGCTCTTCCAAACCCATTCGAGGGTGAGACACTGTCATAGCGCGGAGTCAGCTCTGCGGCAGAATGAACATGACGAAACCCGCCACTCTAATGGTTCTTGCGTCTGGGCTGGCCCTGCCGGTGGCCGGGCTCGCGGACGAGCGATGGGCACGCCACGAGATTGCCTCCGGATTCATGTGCCAGACCGCCGTGGCGGCCGATTTCACGTCCGATGGCCTGCCCGATGTCATCGTCGACGCCCACGGGGAGACGCACTTGTATGTGGCGCCGGCGTGGGAGAAGGTTGTGATCGACGGGAACTGGCCAATCCGGCCAGGCGAGCGCAACACCATCCATAGCGAGGTGATGGATGTAGACAATGACGGCGACCCGGACTACATCGGTGCCGTCTATTCCCCTGGGCCGGTCTTCTGGCTGGAGCGTCCGGCCGACCCGATGCGGGATTGGTGGCCTCTGCGCATCGTTGACAGAGACGTGAATGGCACGCACGGCCTGATCAAGGGCGATGTCGACGGCGACGGGAAAGCCGATCTTGTCGGCAACAGCGCACAGCCCAAGGATGCGTACCCCAACTCCCTTGTTTGGTGGAGAGTTCCTAAGAACCCGCGCTCGGCCGAGCAGTGGATCCGTCACGTCTTCGCGGACCAGGACGCGCCAGGCTTGAGCCACTACCTAGGAATTGGTGACCTCGACGGGGACGGCGTCGCCGACGTGGTATCGGCCGGCAAGGACGCGGTGACCGGAGGCGGGAATTGGTTCGCGTGGTGGAAGCAACCCAGGGATGGCTCGACTCCCTGGCTGAAGCGCACGCTGGCGGTCAATCAGACCGGTGCAACCAACGCGCTGCCTGCGGACCTGAATGGAGACGGCGCGATGGATATCTTTGCCACGCGGGGCCACGGCAAGGGGGTCCTGTGGTTCGAGGGTCCGGACTTCGAGCTGCGGGAAATCGATCCCGAGATGAAGGGTCCTCACGACCTCGCGATCGGGGATATCGATGGTGATGGTGATGTCGACGGTGTCACTTGCGGCAAGGACAGTTACGTCGTGGCATGGTACGAGAACGACGGCAAGGGGAGTTTTCGGAAGCACGTGATTCACGACGATCAGGCTGCATACGACATCCGTCTGGTGGACATGGATGTTGACGGCGACCTGGACGTGCTCGTCGCAGGGCAGAACTCCCGCAACGTGGTCTGGTACGAGAACCTGCTCGACTGATCGTCGCGGGGGGCGCACGGTCGAACCGATGCAACCCGTAGGCGTTCCCGGAAACCCGGCAACATGCCCTGCATCCGCGGCGCTGCCATAAGATAGTTGCCGTGCTCACAGAGAGCACTGGAGGCTCGATGAAACACCTGCTGGGCAGCTGCCTGACGCTCTGCTCGATTGCGGCGGCCGAGCCGCTGGAGTGTGACTTCACCGACTACCGCCATTCGGCAGGGCTCTCCGCCGAAGCGATTGACGGGGATGTGCACTTCGAATGGGACGGAGCCGATGAAGGCCGGCTCCGAGCGACATTCGGGCTCGACGGTGACCAGCCAGTCATCAGAGCCATGTCCGTACTGTCGAGGGCAGGGCACTGGGCGCCTCTGGTGCAAGACGCCCGGCCGGCGTTCCACGTGGCGGAAGGCAAGCGCCGGATCTCCAATCAGCAGCTGAGGCCAATGCGCGATTTGGGCAGGGAGGCGACTCCCGAAGTGGTCGAGCCTGAGAAATGGAAGGTCTTTTGGGATGCTCCCCTGAATGTTCCTGGACTGGAAGGCGTGAACCCGGGGTTGCCTCGTGACCCAGGAGAAGTCACCCGGAACGAAGTTGAGTATGCAGTGACCGGGTGTCGCGTCCGACGCGACGGAATTCGGCTTGAGATCTCCCTTGACGGCCTAAAGCTGGGCTCGTTCCAGGGGCAGCTTCGATTCACCGTCTACAAGGGCGCGAATCTTGTGCGGCAGGAAGCCGTGGCGGCGACTGCAAGGCCATCCGTGGCATACGTGTACAGAGCAGGTCTGGCCGGTCTGAGTGCTCAGGACTACGAGCGCCTGCGGTGGAGAGATATCGCGCGTGACTGGCAGCACTACCGTTTCGGCGGGGGCCCGAACGACGGCCCCGTGCCTCTTCGCGCCCGGAACCGGGCCCTACTGCTGGAACAGCGACGCGGGGCGCTAGCCGTGTTTCCGCCGTCCCACAAATTCTTCTTCGCAAGAGAGATCGAGATGAACCTCGGTTACGTCTGGTACAGCCAGCGTTCCGATGGCCAATTCGATGTGGGTGTGCGCCAGGGCGAACGCGAGGAAATGTATCGACCTTGGGGAGTCTCGGATGACGTGTGGCAGCAGCGTGTCACGCAGTCGCGCCGTTTTGCCGAAGGGAACTTCGCCCTCTACAACGCCCCTCCGGGCACGATGCAGCGGATGGCAGTGTACTACCATCTCGGTCCCGGAACGGCCGAGGACACTCTCGAAGCCGTACTGGCCTACACTCACGGCGACAAGTACAAGCCGATCGAGGGTTACCAGGTCGCGGTCAGCCACTTCCACACGCACTTCGCGCAGCAACTGGGCGACTCAGGTTCGTTCGATTCTCGGCCGCCGTGGATCGGCGCATTTCGGGGTCTGGGAATCAACATCGCGATGATGTCGGACTTCCATGGCGATGGCCATCCGAACGATCCCGGCAAGCTCCGCTTTCGGGAGCAGTCGGAATACTTCGAAGCCTGCCGGCGCCATTCGGATGCGGACTTCCTGCTGATTCCGGGCGAGGAGCCGAATGTGCATTTCGGCGGTCACTACACGTTGATCTTTCCCAAGCCGGTGTTTTGGTCAAAGGTTCGCCAGGATGGCGCTCCGTTCAAGGACAGTCACCCTTCGTACGGAACGGCGTACCGCATTGGATCGGCCGAAGAGATGCTCTCGATGGTGGAAGCCGAGCGTGGACTGCTCTGGCAGGCGCACCCCCGCACCAAGGGCTCGACGTTCTATCCCGATGTCATCAAGGACGCCCCGCACTTCCTCAGCGATCGATACTTGGGTGGTGCGTTCCAGCCCCTTCCGGCGGACTTGTCCCAGTCCAGGATCTGCGAGGAGCGTTGTTTCGGGACGCTGGACGACATGAACAACTGGGCAGGTCCTAAGTACCTGATTGCTGAAGGCGATACATATACGAAGTTCCCGGAGGACGAGATCTATCCACAGCTGGCCGTCAACTATATCCGCCTCCCCAAGCTGCCGAAGTTCGACGAGGACTGGAGCCCAGTAACCGAAGCCATGCGCCGAGGGGAATTTTTCGTCACTACTGGCGAGGTGCTGATTCCCGAATTCGCAGTCGAGGGTTTCGAGCACGCCAAGACCGTCGTTGCCGACGTGCAATGGACGTTTCCGTTGGAGTTCGTCGAGATCGTTTGGGGTGACGGCCGCGTGACCGGACGGCAGGTCCTGCCGACCCCTGAACTCGGTGCGTTTGGCAGCAAGACGTTCCGGTTGGAATTCGATGCCGCCGGGGGGAAATGGGTGCGTTTCGCAGCGTGGGACTCAGCCGGCAACGGCGCATTCACCCAGCCCGTGCACTGGTAGTGCCCGCCGGTGACTGCGGGGCCCCCGCCTGATTAAGCGTGTTCACTGTTGCCGACAACAGCCAAGCCGGGGCTTCGCATGCACTACGATGGGCTGAATGCCCGTGCAAGATCCATCCCAGGAGACTCTCGACAAGCTGCGCAAGTACGACACGCCCACGGTCTGCAACGTGATCGAGTTGTTTGCCGTCCGCCCACAAACCGAGGGTTACATGGACGGGAGGATTCGAGCGTGTTTCCCTGACATGGGCCCTGTTTGCGGTTTCGCTTCCACAGCGACTTTCCGTTCCGCGCTGGCGCCTCAGGGCGCGGCTGCGTACGGGACTCTCTACGGCCAGGTCGCGCGGTTTTCGGAGCTTCCCGGCCCACCGATCGTGGTGATTCAAGATCTTGACCAGCCGCCGAAATCGGCGACCTTCGGCGAGATCATGGCCGCGACTTACAAATCCTTCGGAGTGGAGGCGCTCGTGACAAGCGGAGCGGCTCGCGACCTGGACCAGGTTCGAGCTGTGGGCTTGCCATGCTTTTCTGATGGTGTCATCTGTTCCCACGGGTATCCGCAGCTGATCGAATTCCATGTTCCTGTCCATGTCGGTGGTCTGGCCGTCCACACGGGGGACCTGATCCATTGCGACCAGAACGGAGTCACCGACATTCCGCTTTCGATTGCGGACGAAGTGGCCGATGTCTGCGAAGAATTCTGCAGGGCGGAGTCCGTTGTGCTCGACTACTGCCAAGCTGGAGATGTTTCCGTCGAAGGCTTCGCTGAAGCCTTGAAGGAACTGGGGCACCGCCTGAAGGGACTCAGGGCCCAATTGCGGCGAACCTAGGCCTCGGGGACAAGTGCCTGCCAATCTCCGTCACGCGGGCGACGCCTCTTGACCGGTCGCTTCGCGTGATTCGCCGGAATCGGTGTCAATTACTCGTACCGTATAGGAGCCAGGCCGGCGAACGGTCGGAGTGAAGGCACTGCCTTGAATCCGAAAGGTGAAAACGATCTCGCCGTTCGACTCGTCGATCACCTGGACCACCGGATCTGTCGCGCCTTCTGCATCGATCGGGGGCAGCGTGAAGGCTCGGGGAAGGCCGCTCTCGTTCTGCGAAATCTGGATAGGCCAGCCGGGATATGGCTTGGCGCCTTGCTCCGAGGCGTTGATCCAACGCGGCCAGTTGGCGAATTCGATTGTGCGGTCAGTGCGCCTGAACTTCACGATGCCGTAACCAGGGGCACGCTGGAACAGAGCCGTCGGTTCAATGCCGTTGGCCTGTGGGTTCGAGACCGCGTGAACAGTGACCTTGTTGCCGAATCCGTCGAGAAATTCTCCGGTGTTGCGGGGAGCGCCGGGCCGGCGGTTGCGGCCTTCCTCGGACGGGTACCAGCGCCGCGGGAAGATGTTTGCCACTGACGGCACGCAGATTGCCCAACTGCTGTCGTTCCACTCGTCGACACCGTATTGAACGGTGCTGCCCAAATGCTGGTCTCCCGCGATGTGGACGGCCGCCGCCTTGCGGAGCAACCGTACGGCTCGGTTGCGTCCGGATTGCGGCCAGCCGTTGGAATCATGATCCTGGACAGGCTCCTCACCCTCTGCGTACTCTCCCGATGCGTTGACCCTCAGCCGGCCCGTTACCGCATCGGTCGTAGTGCCCTTGGGCAGCGTGCACACGTTCGCAAAAATGGTCTGGGAAATTGCGGCCTTCATCCAGGCTCCGTCCCAGTCTTTCGCCCAGGCCTCGAGAAACTGCTCTTGGCGTTCCCCGAGGAGCGGGAAATCGGGATTGTCCGAACTCTTTCTGGCGTCGTAGGAGGGGTCGGCCGCCCAGCCGTTCACAATTCCGGAATTGGGCAGCAAGGCGGTCGCGGAGTCTTTCCACTTCCGGTCCGCGATGATCGCGAAGCTGACGCCGCCGTAGAGCCAGTCCGTGTAGTACACAGCGATGCCTTGCTCGACCGGAGTCGCGTCATACGGGTCCGGCATATTCGCCGTTTGGGTGGTTTGCACGACATGCACGAACCTGTGATCCATGACGTAGCCACCTTGATCCTGGCCGGGCTTGCCGTAGCCGTTGGCTTTCCGCCCGGCCGCGCCCCAAATGTTCCCCTGGTAGACATCGTGGTCGTCCGGAAGCGCGACCGCGGGTATATCCCGAAGCAGTTCACCATATTCCCACCCGAAGATGTACCACTTGCGCAAGTAGTCGAGGATGGCCATGTCCGTCGGCTCGCGCACGATGCCGTACTCCCCCACTCGTTCGTAAATGTTGTCTCCGGTAAATGCCATCACATCCGGCTTGTGGAACTGCATGTTGCGAACGATGTCGGCGTGCGGGAAGCCGAGGTCGTTGTTGCCCGTGAACGCCGCGACCACGAGCTCTTCCTTGTCAACCGGATCCTTGCGGACCGTGCCTTCCCAGACGTCCCCTGCGAACGTCACGCGGTAAGGCGTGTCGAGCGCGCTGTTCCAGTCGGCGACGCGGAAAGTCGCGGTTCTTGCTTCCGGGTCAATCGCTGCGGTTGCGACCTGCTTCCATCCCTCATTGAGAATCTCAAGGGTCGCCTCGCCTCTATCCGTACCCACCGGAGCAACCATCGCATTCAGCTTCAACACCCCCTTGCTCAGCGTGTGCATCGCGAACATGATCGGGCCTAGTTCGCGGTCGGAGTAAGCCGAGACCTTGGTCCCGGAAACCTTCCAATCGTCGAACCAGACGCGCATTGTCCCGCCCGGACGCGTACCCGGCTTGAGCGACCATCCTGTTTCGCGGATGGCTTGTTCGTCGGGGGGCGAGTCGCCGACGGGTGCCGAGCTCGACACGAGGGCCAATCCGCCGACAAGCCACCCAGAATCGACATTCCTCGAAACCTCTTGATCCTCGCCGCCCGCCTCAGCTCGCAATGTGAGCTGGTAGCCTTCACCTTCCGGCCGTGCCTCCACAGACAGCGTCGTGCCCGCACCAAAGGCGTCGGCCAGCGGCGGCGATGAGGAGTCTAGATTTCCGATGAACAGACGGCCGTCGGCCGAAATTCCGCAATTCAATCCGACTCCCCGCACAGCGCTGTCGCGGTAGTCGTCGAACGATCCACGGATGCCGATCCGGAATCCGGCCCAGCCGACATCGAGAGGTTCTGTGCTGTCTTCCATCCGGCCGAGGCGAACACTCATCGCGAGGTCGCCTTCACCATCCCCGACCTCGCGAGTGAGCAGAAACACATTTCGGTCTCCCCCGGCCCTGAAGTTCTCGAGCCGTCCTGCCTGCAGCCTCCAGTCCTGCAGCGGGTTGGACCAGTAGTCGGGGCCGATCCATGGTCGATCCGCCGTGGTTCCCCAATCACTCTCGAAGGAAGTGGACTGCGATGAGCAGCCGATGAGGGCCACCAGGCACAAGAGGGCCTGCAGGAGAAGGGTGCGCGATCTAGTCATCTCAGCAACGATTATGCGCCATAGCGGGCTGCCGCAACGATGAGCGCCCGGATTTCCGGTTTGCCTTCGTGACGCCTTTGGGGCGGCACTACATGGTCGCTGTCATCGGCCCCTTCGACAGAAGCTTGATTCTGTAAAGGCCCGTTCTCGCGGTCATGTACAGCGAACTGCCGTCGTTTCCCCAGGCGACATTCGCCGGGACTTCCGCTGGTCGGATGGTGCCGAGATGGGTCCCGTCGGGAGCGAAGATCCAGACGCCCCCGGGACCGGTGGCGTAGATGTTGCCGTCCGTGTCGAGCTTGAGACCGTCGGGCATGCCTGGGTCCGTTTCCTCACCCGCGTCGTAGAACACTCGCCCATTCTCGAACGCTCCCTCGCTGTTGACTTCATAGGACATCCAAACCTTGTTCGAGGCGTCCGAATTTGCGACGTACGCCGTCTTGCCGTCAGGTGAGAAGCCGATCCCGTTGGGCCTCGTTTGGTCCCGGACAAGGAGCTGCAGTTCGCGGCTGTCGTAATTCAGGCGGTAGATCCCATTGAAATCCAGCTCCCTCAGCGGGTCGTCCTCTTGCTGGGGCAGTCCGTAAGGGGGATCTGTGAAGTACAGCCATCCGTTTGGATGCCATGCGGCGTCGTTCGGGCTGTTGAGCCTTTTCCCCTCGAAATTGTCCACGAGGGTCTCCCACTCCCCATCGACCAGGCGGGACACCCGGCGGTTCCCGTGCTCGCAGGCGATGAGGTGGCCTTGGGCGTCCAAGATCAGGCCGTTCGAGCCGAGGGACGCTTGGCGGGGCTCGCCTCGGTACATGCCCTCGTAGAAAACGGACGCTTCGACATCGCCTTCGGACCAGCGGTAGATGTTGTTGGCAGGGATGTCGCTGAACAGTAGGGACGGGCCACCCTCGACGACCCACACCGGGCCTTCGGTGAAGCGCAGGCCGCCCGCAAGTTTCTCGATCCTGGCGCCTTCGGGAACGATGGCGTCAAGAGCCTCGCTCATTCTGACGACCGTGCCGGCCCCCGGCTCCAGGGACTCTTCCTGCGGGGGAGGGGAGGGCGAGCAAGCGAGCGCCAACGATAGCACGATGATCCCGAGGAAAGGTCTTCGTCTCATAGTTCCGTGGCTCTCTGCCGTGCCTATGTTAACCGAAGATCCACCCTAGCGGCCATGTCAAGTGGCGTCCCGACCATCGGAAAACCGTCAACAGTGCCGTTGTTGACATTCGCTCCGCCGGTGTGCGATTGTTCCTATTACGTTGCTGGAGTCAGGCTTCTTGCTTGGCCGGACCCCCCATAGGTCTGGATGACAGATCCGCGGAAGCTTCGGCTCAATTTAGAAAGCACTTTAGATAGTGTCGAAGCGGCGGAATTGATAGTTCAGCGTATGGCGGATCTCAATGGGTTCGACGATGAACAGGTGTATCAGATTGGCATGGGTGTCCGCGAGATGGTCATCAATGCGATAGAGCACGGCAACGGGTTCGGCTCCGACAAGACTGTGTCGTTCGACGCCTCGATCGACGATGACGCCATGCACGTGACCGTGGTCGACCAAGGCTCGGGGTTCGACCCGTCGAGTGTCCGCGATCCGCTTGCGGAGGAAAACCTGATGCGGTGCTCGGGACGCGGCTTGCTTCTGATGCGGGCTTTCTTCGATGAGGTCGAGATTGGACCTGGCGAAGATTCCGGCACGAGGATTCATTCAGTCAAATACCGCACCGTAAGTGCGGGCGGAATAGCTCAGGAGGAAGTTCGATGAGTTTTTCTACCTCGATTCGTGACGTCGCTGGTGTCACAGTGGTTGATCTGTCAGGTCGCATCACCCTAGGCGAGGCGTCCGGTAAACTGCGCGCCACCGTCCGCAGCTTGCTTGACAGCAACGTGTCGAAGTTGGTGTTGAACCTCGCAGAGGTCAGCTACATCGACAGCTCTGGCCTTGGAGAACTGGTCTCCGCCTACACGACAGCGCGAAGCAAGGGCTGCACGGTCAAATTGCTGCACGTCCAGGCGAAAGTGCAGGATCTACTGACGGTGACAAAGCTGTACACGGTATTCGAGAGCCATACCGACGAAGCCGCTGCTGTCTCAAGCTTCTAGGCTCCCCAAATTGGAATCCCGGATTACCGGCCGGGGCGCTGGTGTGGGCATAGTGCGCCTAGGGCGCACCCATCGCTAGAGCGGTCTTCCAGGAAAAGGGGCCGCTCCGAATCCGAACTGCCGTCTAGCTGAAGAGAACCGAGAACGTAACGGAGATTTCGAGGTTGTTAAGCTTCCCCTCAACACCGGGGAAGTACCGGCCAAAGGGCTTTCCGGTGATGTGGTTGCGTACGTCGAAGCGGACACCGTACTTGAAGAGATTGAACTTAATGCCCCCACCATAGTTGTAACCGAATTTTGTGTCACCCCCGCCCGAAAAGGTCGAAGCGCCCGGCGGGAAAAATGACGAGAAGCCGCCGCCACCCGTTGCGAACGGCCGGACTGTTGTTCCCGTGGGCAACGCGTGAACGACGAAATTGTAGTACATGTGGTGCGCCCGCACGACGTATGTGATTGTTTCGTTGGTCCCCTCGCTTCCTTCGAAGATCTCCAACCCTCCATGCTGGTAGGCATACGACACTTCGTGCCCGAAAAACGCGCGCGGGTTGAAGGCCATCCTGCCTCCGATCCGGACTCCATCGCTTATCGAAACGGATCCAGTGGCCGGAAGTCCAGAGTCCGCGTCGAAGAACTCGGAGACACTGAGGTTATCTCCGTTCTGGGAACCGAAACCGCCCGAAATACCCATTTCCAGCGACTGGGGCTTGGCAGGCGCTGCGAGCAGCACTCCAAAAATACAGCAGGTCAGGAAGCGATACATGATTCTCCTCGGGCTCTCGCCTCATCATAGCCGCATTCCACCCGAGCCGTGGAACACCTCGACCGACTGGACGGGACATCGGCCCAATCGACGTTTCCCAGAGCACCGGGAGGCTGCTGGCCACACCTGCGTTGAAACAAGCGAAAATACGGCCGGACCGGGGCGTTTAGTGGTACTGGACGAATTCGATCGTGTGCCCGTCGGGATCGCTGCAGAACGCTTGGCTCATGCCGAGACGCTCGTTGCCGCCTTCCGAGAACGCGATCCCGCATTCGCGCAGACGCGCCTTCACGACGCTCAAGTCGCGAACTTCCATCGCTAGGTGGTCCCCCCGGCTGATTTGATCGCGAACTGCGCGGCCGGCACCCTTGTCGGCGATCAAATGGATCTGGCGGTCGCCCACCGCGAGCCACGCCCCCGGGAAGCCAAAGTCCGGGCGATCGTCCTCGGGCAAGCCGAGAACGCAGCAGAAAAAGTCCTTGGAAGCGTCCAGATCCGCTACTGCGAACGAGACATGGTGCATGCGCTTCAATCCGATCCGGTCCATAAGCGCCATTGTACCTGTGGGCTTAGGACTCGGGATTGCCCCGGGCCGGGCCCGGGCCGAAACCGCTTCCATGCTCGGGAACAAGCATGGAAGCGGAGAGGGGGAATTTGATTCCGGTTATCGTGGTCGCTATCATCAAAGAACATCTGGCGAAGCCTGAATCGCTTCGGCACTGCTTGAGGAGAATCACATGGGCCCTGTTGGCATGGGTGAGATTATCGTCCTGTTCGTCCTGGCCTTGCTGGTCTTTGGCCCCAAGAAGCTTCCGGAACTCGGAAGAACGTTTGGCAAGGGCATGGCCGAGTTCAAACGGGCCTCCAACGAGTTGAAGACTACCTTCCAGCGCGAGATGGACAGCATTGAACAGGAGACGAAAGAAGTCAAGAACGTAGCGGGTGGAGTGGGCCGGGATATCAACTCCAGCTACTACGACGACAACGACGACGACTACTACAGCGATTACGACTACGATGGTTCGTCCGGCGGATCGTCGGCGTCTGCGGCTCCGGCAAAGCCTGCGGATACCACGCGCGACGAATCGAATGGAACTGGGGGGAATCTGGCTGCCGAGGCCGACGGGGCCGAGGACCTTGTGCAAGCTGAAGAGGCTGGCGCGCCGTCACCTCAGGAAGGTGCCACTGAGAGCCCAGTGTCAGGTGTTCCCGAGCCGGTCGATGAACCTGTCGCGAAACCGGCCTAGGCTTCTCAAGCTTCCCATCGCCTCAAATCGTGCCGCTAGATAGCAAGAGCAGCCTGCGTCGATGAATCCCAAAGACCGAGATCCTGGGGATGCGGCTCACGAGGGCCCCGCCGAGCCATCGTCGGATGGTGGGGGAGGCGAGGAGGCATCCAAGCCGGTGGGCCCAAGAGAAACAGATTCGTCGCCCCAAGACACGTCGTTTTACGACGATCCCTACCACGACGAGTCGGACCATCTTTACGACGACCCTCACGCGGACCCGCCCGATACCGGAGAGGTTACGGACGAAAGCGAACCGCCCAAGAGCGACGGTGCGGATTCCGGTGGAGCTGCTCCGCCTCCCCCACCCCCCACCGAAGACGAAGAAGAAGACGACGAGGACGGCATGGCCAGAATGTCGTTCTTGGAGCACTTGGAGGAACTGCGAACGCGCATCCTCAGGGGGATGGGCGGGCTCTTGATCGTTTATCTCGGCTGCCTCGCTTTCGCGAGAGACCTGCTAAGGTTCGTCCTGGTCCCGTTCCGCACGGCCGCGGAATCGATCCAGACGCCGACGGGCGAAGCCCTGAAGATCATCAATACCCGGCCCTTGGAGCAGTTCCAGGTCGTCTATATCTATGTGCCACTGCTCGCGGCGGTGTTCATCGGCTCGCCGTGGCTGATGTACCAGGCCTGGCAGTTCATCGCACCCGGCCTTTACAGGAAGGAGAAGCGCTGGGCGCTGCCATTCATCTTCGCGACGGCGAGCCTGTTCGTTTTGGGCGGGATCTTCTGCTACTTCGTGGCCCTGCCATTCACGCTGCAGTTTCTGCTCACTGTCTCGATCGATGACGTCGAGCCCTACATCGCCGTCGGCGAGTACCTCTACATGTTCATGCTTCTGGAGATCGGTCTCGGCTTGGTCTTCCAGCTTCCGGTCCTGATCTTTTTCTTCACGCTGATGAGGCTCACGTCCCCGCGGTTCCTGCTGCGGAACGTTCGCTATGCGGTGCTGATCATGTTCATCGTGGCGGCGATCATCACGCCAACCGGGGACCCGCTGACAATGGCCCTGTTCGCGGGGCCGATGATCCTGCTGTACTTCGTTGGCATCTGGGCTAGCTGGCTCCTGGTCCTGCGCAGGGAAGGCCGGTCGTTGCCATGGTTACGGATCTTCATTGCCGTGCTGGTGTTCTTCGCGCTAGTCTTGGCCGTAGTCCTGTACATGAATCAGTACCACGGATACGGATTCCTCCCGGAGTTCCCGTGGTTCGGGAAGCAGTGAGCCTTGAATGGGGGTTGTCTGCTGCCCTCTTGGGCAGCGTGGCCAGGCGGATTCGCCCAGTGTGGGCCTACTGGACTGTGGCGGGGTCCTGCTTAGGTTCGTAGCGGTTCGCCACGTAACCGTTCAGGATATCGATGAACTCCGCGACGATGCGATCACCCCGTAGAGTCTTGAGAAGTTGCCCGTCCATGTAGACGGGAGCCACCGGCTCCTCGAAATTACCTGGAAGTGAGATTCCGATGTCGGCATGTTTGGACTCGCCGGGACCGTTCACCACGCACCCCATGACAGCCACGCTCATGGTTTCCACGCCTTCGTAATGGCCCTTCCAGCTCGGCATTTGAGCGCGTAGGTACGCCTGGATTTCCTCGGCCATCTCTTGGAAGAAGGTGCTCGTCGTACGGCCGCAGCCCGGACACGCCGTCACTTGCGGGGTGAAATGGCGGATCTCGAGGGACTGCAGCATCTGCTTGGCGACTTCGACTTCTTCGCAGCGGTCGCCGTCCGGTTGCGGTGTGAGCGATACACGGATTGTGTCGCCAATGCCTTCTTGCATGAGCACTGCCATCGCAGCGGTCGACGCGATGACGCCCTTGTTGCCCATGCCGGCCTCGGTTAAGCCGAGGTGCAGCGGGTAGTCGCAGCGCTTCGCCAAGGCGCGGTACACCGCGATCAGATCCTGGACGTTCGAAACCTTTGCGCTCAGGACGATCCGGTCGTGACCTAGGCCGTAGGTCTCGGCCGCTTCCGCTGACCGAACCGCGCTCAGCACGATCGTTTCGTACATCACTTCCGCTGCTGTCCAGGGCTGCGCGCGTTGAGCGTTCAGATCCATTTGGCTGGTCAGCAACTGCTGGTCTAGAGATCCCCAGTTCACACCGATGCGGACGGGCTTTCCGTGCTCGATCGCGGCTTCGATCATTGTGCGGAAATTGTCATCGTGCTTCTTGCCGATGTTGACATTCCCCGGATTGATTCGGTACTTGGCAAGTGCCCGCGCGCACTCCGGGTACTTTCGAAGCAGCAGATGTCCGTTGTAGTGAAAGTCGCCAATCACGGGCACACTGCAACCGAAGTCCCGCAGGGTCTTCACGATTCGCGGAACGGCGGCGGCCGCCTTGTCGTGGTTCACGGTGACGCGAACCAGTTCCGAACCCGCTTGGGCTAGCGCGAGGGTTTGATTGACCGTCGCCGCTGTGTCCGCGGTGTCGGTGTTTGTCATCGACTGGACCGCGATCGGGTTGGAGCCTCCGATGTGGATGCCATCAACATCGCAGACGGCAGTCGGTTGTCGGCGAATGGCCATTGGATCAGCGCCGGGAATCGAACCTTTCTGAGTCTAGCAAGGGGGCGCTACCGTACGAGCGCGAGAGTCAGGGCCGGCAAGTAGGTGATCAACAACACGCCGCCAAGCAGGATCACCAAGAACGGCAGCACCGACCGGTAGATGCGAGTGAGCGGCTCGTCAAATCGATACGAGGCCAGGAACAGGTTCATTCCGACGGGCGGTGTCAGGTATCCCAGCTCCAGGTTCGCCAAGAAGATGATTCCCAAGTGCACCGGGTCCACACCGAAGGCTTCCCCCATTGGAGCGATCAATGGCACCACGACGAGAATCGCCGAGAAGATGTCCATCATGCAGCCCACAACCAGGAGCAGCGCATTCAAGACCAGCAGAAAGACGTACTTCGATTCGATATGCGCCTGGACCCATTCGAGCGCTTGGTCCGGAATTTGCGCGTCGATCAGGTAATTGGTGAAGCCCAGCGCCACTCCCAAGATCAGCAATACCCCGCCGACAAGCGTCGCGCACTCGGCAGCAACCGCGGGAAGCCGCCCGCGGATCGGGAGGTCGCGATGCACGATACACTCGATGACAAACGCGTATAGCACGGTGACGGCAGCGGCCTCTACCAGCGTGACGATCCCGCCGAAGATCCCGCCGATCACCACGACGGGCAACAGCAACTCCCACTTCGCCTCAGCCACCGCAGCGCGCGCTTCGACGGGATCGAACCTGCGCCGAACCTGCTCGGCGCGGCGTCCGTGCCGGACCCCCCACAGAGCGACCAGTCCCACCAGCAGGATTCCCGGCAACAATCCGCCGAGGAAAAGCTCGTTGATCGGTGTCCGGGAGTACACGGCGTAGAGAATGACCGCCAGGCTGGGTGGGAAGAGCAGCCCGATCGATCCCGATGCGGTCATCAAGCCGAGCGAGAAACGCCTGGTGTAGCGGGCCCCGGCGAGAACCGGCATGATCAGTCCGCCGAGAGAGAGGATGGTCACGCCGGAAGCGCCGGTAAAGGACGTGAAGAACGCGAATGCAAGGGCGGTTGTCACCGCTAGGCCGCCAGGCACCCATCCGACCAACGCCGAGAAAACGCGTACCAGGCGTCGGCTCGATCCCCCTTCGGCGAGGATGTAGCCGCCGAGCGTGAACAGCGGAATTGCCGGTAGCAGGGGCTGGCCGGATAGCTGGTAAGCGGCCAACGGCACTGCCGTCACCGGAGTGTATTCGTACCAGAACAGCATGGCCGCTAACCCACCGATGACAGCGAAGATCGGCAGTCCTAGCAGCGCCCCGGCAATTAATGCGACCACAGCGTATTGGAGGATGGGCAATTCGCCTAGCGTCTCCCAGGACGCGAGCGCAATGGGGACGAGGACCCCCGCGAGAGCGAGCGCCTTGCCGGGGAGCGAAGGGGATGCTCGCCAGGCCATTCGCGCTGCAATGGCCGCGAATCCAGGCGCCATGACGAGGATGAAGACCCACACGGGCAGTCCAAATGCCACGGTGTCTTCCGCCGCGCGTTCCACCATGGCGAATGTCCACGCCCCGTAGGCCAAGCAAGTGCAGATAGCGACTCCAACCGCGGCCGCGAACACCTGCGCTGGCAGCTTGAACCGCGATGGAACGAAGGCGGCCGTGGAGAGGGCCAGCAATCGGTTGTCCCGTGCGGCGAGCGCTCCTCCCGCCATCGCAACGACCAACGTGAAGTGCTGCACGAGAAGAATGGACCCCGGAATCAGGTTGCCGATTCCGAAAATCCGGCCCGCTCCCTCGGCGAGGGGCAGGAGGGCAATCAACGCCAGCAGGGCAGCAGAGAAGCCGTTTTCGACCGTGCGCCAGCGCCCGGCCATGTCGCGAGAAACTTGCCACAGTGCCGCTGCTGGCCCCTCGGTGGTCTTTCCCATGAGCGTTCCCTGCCTGGCGCCTCTGGCGCGGGGGTTTCAACTCAGGGTACCGGATGGAGGCATCGGCAACCGGCAAGCGCGTAGTCCAAGGCCGTGCTGTGGGCATCTCTCGAGACAGTAGTCTGAGAGTATGCAAGACCCCGACTGGGATGCAGCCCGCGCATTGTTCCCCGTGTTTCGGAACTGGGCGCATCTGAACACCGCCACGTTCGGCCCGATGCCACACACTGCCGTTCGCGCAATGACTGAGCACTTCTCCGCTCGCGACGAATCCGCTTCCACGCAGTTCCTGTCATGGTTCGACCGGCTTGACCAGATCCGCGAGAAGCTGGCGCGGCTGATCGGGGCCGCGGCGGACGACATCGGCTTCTGCCCAAACGCCGGCACGGCCCTTTCATGGCTGCTGCACGGTATCGACTGGAATTCAGGTGACGAGATTCTTGCTTTGGACCATGAGTTTCCCAATAACATCTACGCACCCCTGCTGCTCGATGCCAAGGGTGTCCGTTTCCGGCCCGTGCCCTCCCCTCCCGGCCCCTTCGACGCCGATTACTTTCTGGACGCTGTTGGGCCGCGCACAAGGCTCGTCATTCTGAGTTCGGTGAACTATTCCAATGGCATGCGGGCCCCCTTGGCAGAACTTGCGCCGGAGCTTCGGCGGCGCGGCGTGCTCTTGTGTGTCGATGCCACCCAGAGTGTCGGTGCGCTTCGCTACGACGTTCGGACGACTCCTGCTGACTTCCTCGTGGTCCATGGCTACAAGTGGATGCTCGGTCCGGCCGGTGCGGGGTTTTTCTACGCGCCTTCGGAGACACGGGAATGGCTCTTTCCGACAGTGGTGAGCTGGCGGAGTCACAAGGGGTGGCGCGAGCACGAACAGCTCCACCATGGCCGGCCCGAATTGACTGGGAGCGCCGCAATGTACGAGGGTGGCGTTCAGGCATTCGCATTGCTCTTCGCACTGGAGACGAGTCTGGACTTGATCCTCGAGTGCGGCCCCGCAGCCATTGAGCGGAGGGCCCTGCAATTGGCTCGCGAAACTCGAGAGGTGCTTGCCAGCTACGGCGCTCGACCTTTGGGGACAGCGAATCGAGCCGATGCTTCTCAAATCGTGACGGCGTTGACTCCGGGCCGCGACCCAGCCGTCTTGTGCAAGGCGCTCCAGGCGAGGCGCGTCGCGGTTTCGGCGCGACAGGGCACTCTTAGGGTTTCGCTCCATTTCTTCAACAACCGCCAGGATCTCCAAAGACTCTCGGAAGGGCTGGCAGCCTGACCCACTGGAATCACTCCAGCGATTGCATGTCGCGGACTTGGTTGATGTTGGCGAACGGCGTGGGGCTGTCGACATCGAATGCTTCCCAGTCCAGGCCCTCCAGTGCCTCCGTTACCTTGCGCACGCCGCTCAGCAGTGCGTCTTCGAGGGGCGCGAGGGCCGCAGTTGAGTAGATCGCGCAAAGCGGCTGAACGCGTCCATCCGGAGTCCGAGGCAGAATGGCCTTCCCGTTGCACCCGGCGGTCTTCCCAATTAGCGCGGCCAGTGGTGCCTGCGCGACCATCGGCATGTCGCAGGCCGCGATCAGGCACCATTGGCAATTCGCGTGCGTCAGCGCCGCGACGATCCCTCCTAGCGGTCCCGCACCTGGCAGTTGGTCAGGAATCACCGGTATTCCGAGCGAACTGTGAAGATCGGGATTGCCAACTAGCGTCACGCTGGGAACGTGAGTGAGCACCGCCTCTGCGACCCACAGGGCCATTGGCTTGCCTCGGAACCGGTAGAGGGCTTTATCCGACCCAAAACGCGAACTGCGGCCTCCGGTCAGCACATAGCCTGCCACGCCTGAGTAAGGTACGTCACGTCCGGAGCGCACGCTGCGCATCATAGCCGACTAGGAAACGCCTGGATTTCAAGGTCCAGAGCCCCATAGTTGGCGAGCGCGTTTTCACTTTTGGCTTCTGCGTCGCAACAGCGGGCCAGGCTGGACGGACTCCTTTGGGTGCGGCTGAAGCAGAGGAATACGGCTACCATACTGTTGCTTTATCTTCGCGAAGTTGCGAGACTGTGCCACGAGAGGAGGCACAGTCTATGCCAAACAATAAATTGCACTCCAGAAATATCGTGTTGACTGCGTTGGCGTCGGTCGTTGCCTTGGCCCTTGGACTGGCCTGTTCGGGCGGCCCGAGTGGGCCGGCCCAAGGCTCGCCAGAGTGGTACATGCAAGCCGCTCGCGAGAACTTCGCGATTCCTGACTATGCCAAGACGATCGAACAGCTCTCGGAAGCCATGGGAGCCGAAGGCGAGATTGGAACCACGGCTATGCTTTGGCACTCCGTCACAACCGCCGGTCTCGCTCGGGGGTATTCCGAACTCGGAAGCGCGTTCATGGAGGGCATCGAGGCCAACGAAGCGCGGGCCGCGGATTTCCAGAACTTCGTCAATGACTACCGTCGCCGGACACGGATCAACGCAATCGAATTCTCCGAGGGAGTCGGCAAGATCCAAGCGTTGATTCAGGCGCAACCGAGTGTGAGTCTCGACTTTCCGCTGCCCCCCGGGAATGACAGCGTATCGCCTGTATTGACGAGCGTTCGATCCGGAACCAATGCGGAAACCCAGATAGCGGGAATGGAAGGCCAGACGTTGACGCGGGGTATTTTCTCCGTGCTCTCCGACCTAACGGGCGGGAAGTCGGCTGAAGACCTCACCTCGATAGCAGAAACGGGGACAATCGAAGCCACTTCCGACGAAATCGCTTTCGGAGTCAGTCGGATTCTGCTCGATATTTCGACCATGTTCGATCGCGAGGGAATCAACGACCCGCGAGTGCGCGGCCACGTCCTGGGAATGGCTGAGAAGTGGGTGGAGCCATACCTCGAAGACGAGGACTCCGAAGCCGTTGAGGAGTTCAAGTTCGATTTGGAAAACGAGCGTCGCGACATCGAGGGGAAACGGCGCATAGCCAAGGAATAGGCAGAATCTGGGGTCGCGGCGTTTGACTGCCGCACATCCAGAATTGATGCCTGTCACGGGTACAGTTCGCTTGAATTGTCACAATGGAGTACATGCAGCGATCTCTCGTCGGCACCACAGCACTTCGTCTCCTCGGCCTCGGCTTGCTACTGGCCGTCCCGTCGATCTCCGGTGCCCCCAATGTTGTCGTCATCCTCGCGGATGATCTCGGTTTCGGAGATGTAGCGTACCTCAATCCGCAGTCACGCATTCCAACGCCGCACCTCGACGCCCTGGCAGGGCAGGGCATGGCATTCCTGGACGCCCACACGCCGTCCGGGGTTTGCACTCCCACCCGCTACGGACTGCTAACCGGGCGCTACTCGTGGAGAACCCGGCTCAAGAGGGGCGTCCAGAACGGCTACGGAGAGCCGCTGATCGCGCCGGACCGGGCGACACTGGGCACGTTCCTAGGAGCTCACGGATACCGCACGGCGATCGTGGGCAAGTGGCATCTCGGTCTGGGGTTTGCCAAGACGTCTTCGGGAGATTTTGACTTCAGCCAGCCGGTGAGTGACGGTCCCCACACGCACGGGTTTCACGAATCGTTCATCATTCCGGCTTCACTGGACTTCCCGCCGTACGTGTACATCCGAGATGGAGAGATAACCGGCTTGCCGCTAGGGACACAGGAGGCATTGAAGTTTCCGCGGTTCATGCGCCGCGGCGAACTGGCGACAAACCTGGCGCCGGAAAGAGTACTGGACGACCTTGTCGACCAGGCTTCGGATTTCATCAGGCGACAGGCGCGTCAGAACCAGCAGTTCTTCTTGTACTTGCCGCTGACCGCGCCCCATAAGCCGGTGTGGCCGGCCAAGCGTTTCGAGGGCAAGACCGAACTGGGGCCGTACGGGGATTTCATCGTCCATGTCGATGCAGCTGTCGGCGGCGTCATGGACGCGATTGACGACGCGAATGTCAAGGAGAACACACTTGTAATCGTTACATCTGACAATGGATCGTTCATGTATCGATTGAATGGTGTCGAGGACCCGGATCATACCGATGACCCGACGATCCAGGCTTACAGGTCGCTGAATCACATGGCCAACTATGTGTATCGCGGCACCAAGGCCGATATCTGGGAAGGCGGCCATCGTGTCCCGTTCCTCGTGCGTTGGCCCGGTGAGGTCGAAGCCGGCAGCACCCAGCGTGAGGCAGTCTGCCTGACCGATGTATTCGCGACGCTCGCCGAGATCATCGGCGAGGACTTGCCGAAGGACGTTGCTGGTGACAGTTTCAGCCTGCTGTCCCTGATGCGTGGCGGTACCTGGACGAGACCCCGACCGCCAGTGATTCATCATTCTTCCGGCGGGATGTTCGCAATCAGGGACGGACGTTGGAAGCTGGTTGCTGGTGATGGCTCAGGGGGCAGGGAAAGGCCTGCAGGCAAGCCGTTCCAGCGACCGTACCAGCTCTATGACCTCGAGGCGGACCCATCCGAGCGGCGAAACGTATACGACTCCAACCCGACAGTGGCCCTGCGCCTGGAACGGGAATTGGATCGTATCCGTTCCAGCGGGCGCAGCCGCTAGTCAGGAGCCGTTGGCAGGGCGAGGCTGGTTCAGTCCGGCCTGCCACCGATTGCATGCTTGCGCGACGCGAGGGGCTTCCCATGTCGCAACGGCTAGCCAAGAATCTTTCCGGGATTGAGAATGCCGAGCGGGTCCAGAGCCTGCTTGATCGCTCTCATCACGTTGACCCCTTCGCCGTGTTGGTCGCGCAGCACATCAATTTTTCCGATGCCAATGCCATGCTCCCCCGTGCAGGTACCTCCCAGCGCCAGTGTGCGCTCGATCATGCGGTCGTTCACGCTTCTGGCGCGGGCCATCTCCTCTTCATCGTCGGGGTCAACCAGGAACACCGCATGGAAGTTCCCGTCGCCCACGTGCCCGAGGATCGGCGCGACTAACTTGGCCTCACCGATGTCGCTCAAAGTTTCCCGTAGGCACGCAGCGAGTTTCGAGATCGGGACGCAAATGTCGCTGACCCAGCCGTGCGATCCAGGACGAAGAGCCTTGATGGCGTAGTAGGCGTGATGGCGGGCGCGCCAAAGCTCTTCTCGCTTTTCACGTTCGATCGTCCATTGGAAATCCCCGCCGCCATGTTCTACAGCGATTTCTCCCGATAGTGAGGCTTGCTCAGCCACGCTGCTCGATGTGCCGTGGAACTCAAGGAACAGCAGCGGCGTAGGCTCGTAAGCCAGCTTCGAGTAATCGTTCACCGCACGCACCGACACCTCGTCAAGGAGTTCGCACCGGGCCACCGGAATGCCGGATTGCAATATCTCGATAACGGTATCCACGCACCCTTCGACGGACCGGAACGCACAGGCTGCTACGGAGATCGCTTCTGGGAGGGGGTGCAGTTTCAGGCGCGCATCCGTGATGACGCCGAGGGTTCCCTCCGATCCCAGCATGAGTTTGGTCAGGTCGTATCCGGCCGAAGACTTGCGTGCGCGTCCGCCGGTTTCGATGATGCGCCCGTCCGCTAGCACGCACGTGAGCCCAAGGATGTTCTCTCGAATCGTCCCGTACCGGACGGTTGTCGTTCCTGAAGCGCCGGTGGCCGCCATACCTCCCACCGAGGCGTCCGCACCGGGATCGATTGGCAGCCAAAGGCCGTGTTTCTCTAGTTCGTCATTGAGGGCGACCCGTCGGATCCCGGCCTGAACGTGGCAATCGAGGTCGTCCGCCTGGATTTCGAGGATCCGATCCATCCTCCCTAGGTCCAGGGAAATCCCCCCATGGGTCGCTTGCACGTGGCCCTCCACCGCAGTCCCTGCCCCGAACGGAACGATTGGCACACGATGTCTGGCGCAGATTCCTACGACGGCTGCGACCTCTTCGTTGGATTCCGGAAACGCAACAGCGTCAGGGGGGGCCGGAGGATGAAACGATTCATCGCGGGCATGGCTCTCGATGTCGTACTGTGACGTCGAGCAGCGCTCCCCCAACAGGTCTCGAATGTCTCCCACTGCACTAGCAGTGTTCGGTGAGCGGTTCTCCATTCAGCGCCCATCGTAGCCGGTCTAGGTTCCACGGCCGACAGCAGGTCCCGCGACCCCTGATAAGATGACGTGCCACTATGGACTACCGAAAGATGTTTTCGTTGGAAGGCCACACGGCCTTGGTGGCGGGTGCAAGCCGCGGAATCGGGCTGGCGATCGCCAAGGCAATGGCTGCCCAAGGCGCGCACACGGTGCTTGCCTCTCGCTCGCACGACACCTTGGAGTCGGAAGCCGCGCGACTGCGTCAAGCTGGATGGTCCGCCAAAGCACTCCACCTAAACATGACGGACAACGAATCGATTGACGCGTCCGCAGACGGCTGCCGAGATGTCGACATACTCGTGAATGTTGCAGGCACGAATGTGCGCCGCAAACTCCAGGACTACACCGCCGAAGAGTACGAACGGATTATGCAGACCAACCTTCACGGGATTGTCCGGCTGACCAGGCTGATTGGCAACCGTATGGTTGAACGCGGCCACGGTGGCAAGGTCATCAATATCGGAAGCTTGATGTCGGTCCTTGGCCTGCCGTACCTGTCAATCTACGCCATGACCAAGAGCGCCTTGGCAGGCTTAACCCGGGTCCTTGCGGCGGAATGGGCGCATGCGGATATCCAGGTCAATTGCATCGCGCCTGGATTCATTCTCACGGACCTGAATCGCGAGATGTGGCAGCCCGAGCCCATGGTGGAATGGTTGTCAGGAGTGCAAGCGAACCCGCGCCTCGGCACGCCCGACGATATCGCGGGCCTCGCTGCGTTTCTCGCCAGTCCGGCAGCCAATTACATTACAGGCCAAGTCATTGCTTCTGATGGCGGTTACACAACGACCGCGAAGTGGCCATTCCATCCGCCGTCCTAGCCGGCCGGTAAATCTGGCGGAATTGCTGCTAGACAGTCTCGCCCCGGACTAGGTCTTCGCGGGTCTCGCGCACGCGCACGATCCGGAAGGTATCTCCCTCAACCAGAACCTCGGCCGCACGTGGACGCGAGTTGTAGTTCGACGCTTGAACGAAACCGTACGCCCCTGCCGTGGCGACCGCCAGGAGGTCCCCTCTGTCACAAGGTGGCAGGGCGCGATTGGTGGCGAGAAAGTCCCCGCTCTCGCAGACGGGTCCAACGATGTCGCAAGCGACCTGCGGGCCGCCGTCCTGTCGCACTGGCAGGATTTCATGATGCGCTGCATAGAGAGCGGGGCGGAGCAGGTCGTTCATCGCCCCGTCAACGACCAGGAATGTCTTGCGGCCCGCGGGCTTGCGATATAGCACTCGTGTCAAGAGCACGCCAGCCTGGCCGACGATGGACCGTCCAGGCTCGAGGCCCAGACGGAATCCGGTGCCCCGGAAGGCTTCACTGAGCATGCGACCGTAAGTCTTAATTGACGCACTGGACTCCTCGGCCCGATAACCGACGGCAAGGCCGCCTCCCAGGTCAATGGTGCAAATACGGCCTGCTGATCGGTTGAGTTTTGTGGCGAGCTCCAGCATCTGCCCAAGCACCTCTTGGAATACCTGCATATCGAATATCTGAGAACCGATATGGCAACTGAGGCTTGTGAAGCGTAGCGGTGCCCATGAGCCAGCGTCACGGTATAGGGATTCGGCTTCGTCAACCGCTATGCCGAATTTATGCTCCCTCAGGCCAGTTGCGATATACGGATGGGTCTTTGCGTCGATGTCGGGATTCACCCGCAGGGCCACGGCCGGTGATGCATTCATGCTGGACGCGACTGCCCGTAGCACGTCTAGTTCCTGGCTTGATTCGCAGTGGAATGCCCCGATCTCGTTTTCGAGCGCATACCTGAGTTCGTCCCGAGTCTTCCCGACGCCGGAGAAGACGACCTTTGCCGGGTCGCCTCCAGCACGCAAGACCCGAAACAGTTCGCCGCCAGACACGATGTCGAACCCCGAGCCTTCCGCACCGAGTAGCGCCAGCACGGCCAGTGACGAATTGGCCTTGACCGAATAGCGGATCTCATGCGGCACGGTTGCGAGCGAGCGTGCATAGCCACGCAGATTGCTTCGGATCGCGGTGGCCGAATAGACATACACCGGCGTGTCGACTGCTTCAGCGATGGCTGTCAGGGGAATGCCCTCGCAATGAAGTTGTCCTTGCGCGTAGGGGAATTCCTGTAATGGCATTGTCTGGGCCCTCAGGGCGAGCCTAGGGTGTCACCCGCATGACCACCGCTGTCCTGTCGTCCGACTGCGGACAGCCTGCTGTGAACCGCTCAACATCCTCGAACAAACGATCGAGGATTGCCAACGGCAGTGCGTCTAGGTTGTCTCGAAGCACTGCCTCCACCCGTCCTTCCCCGTATTCCTTGCCTTCCGAATTGAAACTCTCCCCAAAGCCGTCGGAGGTGCTCACAATCAAGTCTCCCGGACTCAGGTCGAGTGTCACGTCCTCGTAGCGCGCTTCACGGATCAAGCCTAGGGGAACTCCCGACAGACGCACTGCACCCAGGCTGCCCCCGCGGAACAAATAGGGAAACGGCATACCGGCGGCTGCCATAGTGAGCCTACGTTCGTCGGGATTCCAGACCGCCAGCAGGGCAGCCAAGTACCGGGCCTCGATCCGCCGGTCCAGCAGCCACTGGTTGACTTGCGAGAGCGTCTTTCCCGGAGACAGCCTCAGTTGGGCCGCCGAACGGGCAAGGCCATTCGCCATTCCGGCATAGAGGGCCGCCGCCGCTCCCTTGCCGCTCACGTCACCGGTGAGAATCCCCGTGGAACCATCAAGGTCGTAGAAGTCGTAGAAGTCTCCCGATACCATTGCGGCTGGCACGTTCCTGGCCGCGATGTCGACACCGGGTGCCTGCCGTCGCCCTTCGGGCAGCATGTGGCGCTGGACGGAGCGGGCCGCAACGAGGTCCCGCTCAAGGTCTTCGTAGAGGCGTGCGTTCTCGACCGCGGCAGCGATTTGAGGAGCGAGCAACATGAGCATATGCACGTCCTCATCCGAGAAGTGGGCTGGCTTGGTGCTTTCCAGGTCGAGAACCCCTATCAATTGGTTCTTCAGAAGCAGTGGAATAGCGACTTCGGAATTGATCCCGGGCATGCACTCGACATAGCGTGGATCCCGGGTCGTGTCCGTGACCAGCACCGGGGCGCGTGACTCCGCCGTCGCGCCGACCAGTCCCACGCCGATTTCGACATCCGTCCATCTCACGCGCTTGCGCGAATCGACACCGAAATAGTGGGTCAGCGATGGAAAATATGGATTCTTCAAATAGATCGCGAATGCATCGTACGGCATCAAGGTCCCGACGAGCGAGGAGATTTTCTCGAGAAGTTCCTCGAGGTTCAGGATTTGCGAGAAGTCCTGAGCGATCTGCTGGAGTGCTTGCAACGTGGAATGCTGCTTCTGTTGGGCCTGATAGAGCTGCGAGACGTCGATCGCTAGCGAAAACCGGGAAGCGACGAGTTCCAGCATTTCGGACACTCGACTGTCAAACGCATCTCGATTTGCGGACTGTAGGTCGAGCACCGCGACCACGCGATCCCGGGCCACGAGCGGCACAGCGAGTTCGCTACGCACAGCGTCGATTGCCTGCAAGTAGCCGGGCTCCCGCCTGACGTCGTCCACGCGAATGGTTGACGCGGTGCTCGCGGCTCTTCCCGTTAGTCCCGCCCCGGAAGGGATTCTCAGGGACCGAGCCAAGTCCTCTCCGTACCCCACGGAATGGGCAACGCGCAGTTCACCATTCCCGTCTGGCAGCAGTAGCGAGTAGATCTCGTAATCGACAATCTTCCTGACGAGTTTTGCAAGAGCCACCATCAAGGACTCGAAATCCAGGGTGTGGGTGGCCGCCGCCTCCGAGGCCTCCAGGAGGATCGCTATCGCAGTGTCGCTGGAGGCGTCTGAAGTGACAGGTGACTGATGCGAGACTTCCTGAGGCATGTTCGCACCATCAAAGCCGGGAACTCTAGGATCCGCTATAGATACGGTGATCTTGCGGGTTCCTAGGCCGGGACGGCAGATAGCCGTGCGAACGTTTCGGGGAAGCACAATCCATACGGTTGCGCCCTACCTTACGCCCGTCCGACCCGTTTCTGAGTTCATCTTATCGCATCAAAGGTCAGCCACGATAGCTCTCACCGGCCCAAGCCGAGCCCCCTCACAGTGCGATTTCCGGCGAGGGGAATCGTGGACCTGATTGTGGCCGGCACCAACGTGGTCAGGGCGTGCCATCAACTTCCGTCTCGTTCCACGAGGAAAACGCGAAACCGGCTCCGGCGCTCTCCCAGCGGAGCAGTCCTGGTTCGGCGCACCGGCTGCGTCGCAGTCCACACGCAGATGCACCACACCACTCTGTTGTGTCTCGCTCCGCCGGGCTTGCCCCATATGGTGGGGGCTCTCAACTATTCTACGAACCGCCCAGATAGTTTACAGTAAGTTTAGGTGTTGGTTCGTTTGTCTGATTCGATTTACGTTGTTTTTGCGATCGACGTTGGAATCCTGCTTTTCTTCGTTGCGGGCTCGGCTTGGTCTGTCCTGTTTCCTAGCAGACGGATCTGGCCTCCGCCGCATGAGGATTCTTGGCAGAAGCATCTGACATGGTTCTGCCTCTATTGTGTCTTCGGGCTCAATGCGGCGCTGCTAGTCCTCGATTGGAATTCTTGGATCTTGGAGAGCAATCTCCGCCTCATTGCTGGTGTTCCGGCGGCACTGCTCGGAGGCCTCTTGACAATGTGGGGAGTCACAACACTTGGTTGGGCGAACACGTCAGGGCTGAATCGCGAACTCATTTCTTCCGGACCCTACCGGCTCACTCGAAACCCGCAATATTTGGGCAATATCGTCTTCTTTACCGGTATGAGCATTGCTGCGAATTCGCTGTTCCTTTGGATCGTGCATGCTCTGCTCATCCTCATATTTGCCATCGCTCCGGTAACCGAAGAGCCATGGTTGGAGTCGCAGCACGGAGAGGCTTACCGCGAGTACCGACGAGATGTTCCGCGATTCTGGTGAAGTCCCTCAATTGACAGCAACTTCGCGAGGGATCCAGAATCTAGGTCCACAAAGTTCGAGGAATGAATGGGCGTCGCACTAGGACTTGCCGCGCCGACGCGGACCAGCCTCTGCCCTGAGTCCCGAGCGGTAGCAGGAAGTGTGCGCTAGCCACGTCGGCAATTGATTCCGCGTGCCGAATTCCGCTCGGAGCGGTGATTTCGCTCTATGTATCGCTCCGTTTCCGCGCCAGTCGAGCCCCACGTATTAAGGGCACTCCAGCCTCGCAGCACAAGGTCGAAACGCTCAATGCACGAGCCGTGCGAGTGAGAAGCGTGTTGCGGTTGGCGGATGCGAATGGGTCTATGAAATCGCTTGTACGGCGATGTTGTTACCGTGTTCGGTGACGACGCGAGTAGCTCCCGCACTTAGCGCCTTGCGGGCATCGTCGATTGTGCGGATCTCCCCGCCCGCTACTACGTCTAGGTCGCCACCTACCGTCCGCCGCATCAGTTCGATGTCCCTGAGGTCCGTCCCCAATCCTTCAGATGCAGTTGCTGAGACGGCCGAATGGGCACCAGCCAGCTTTGCCACGACGCACGCTTCAATCTTCTGACGCTCGTCAAGCAAGGGAATGTTTAGGATGACGTTTAGCCGGACGCTACGACACTGCGCCACGCTTGCGACGGCCCGAATGTCGGTAAAGGCAGCGTCAAGGTCGCCCGACCGAATTGCGCCGATGTCAGCTACCATTGATAGCTCTTGCACACCCAGCCGCAAGAGGGTCTCGGCTTCAGCGCACTTCACCGGGGTCAGACTAGTGCCGTGCGGGTGGTTCACGAGTGAGGCGACTATCGTTTCCGTTCCTCGTAGCACACGCAAGGCAAGCGCAGCCCACCGCGGCGGCAAGCAGACCGAGCGAAAGCCGACGGAAACCGCTGACGCGAGAAAATGTTTGACCTCCATTGAGGTTGCATCCGATCGTAGGAATGCTTGATCGATAGATACCGCCAACACCGGAGGCGGTTGCTCAACGCCGTGGGCGATCAAGGTAGCGGTCGATTCCGCCGCCACTTCGCATCCGCAGGCGTGTACTTCGCCTCCCTGGGTGGCAGAAAGCGCAATCTCGTGCGCCAGGTGGACACGCTCCTGGTGAGTCATGGCCATCGAATCCATTGTCACCGTGTGTTCCCCGTGCGTGCAACGACGCTGGTAACCAGGCGCAACATGCCGGCCCATGAGCGATGCAACATTCGCGATCGAAGCATTCGGCTCATGTGGCAGATCATACCTGCGGAGATCCGGGGACGGTGTTGTGGGTCACGGTGTTCGGCTACAGCCCCCAACAGTTCGACTCCGTGCTCGATGCATGGTTGGGGGCCTCGTCCCCTCGTCAGCCCCCGGCAGAGACTCTGCTTCTTGGACAGCGCCATGGGCGGTTGTTGCACGTGAGTGTGCTGGATACGCCGGTGAGAACGAGGTGACATTCGAATCCAACAGCTGTGACAGTGGCCTGGGTCGTGGGACTACGGTCCGCCGTGGACCATCGCCGCGATTCCTGCTCCGGTGGCGTATGCAACGACTGCTACCGCGATGCCCAACACTAGCATCTCAAGGCCGCTGACCCACCAACGGCTTGCCGTGACGAGCGAACGCAGTGCACCGACCGCGAACTGTGCTATGAGGGCCAGCACCGAAGACAGCAAGAAGCGGAACTCCAAGCCAGGAAGCACATACGGCAAGAGAGGAATTGCACCAGCGACGGCGAACGCCAGGAACGTTGCCAAACCGTGTCGCGCCGGGTTCGCCTCTTCCTCAGGCAGGTTCTGTCGTTCCCGGGCGCTCTCCCGTGCACGAATGCTCAGGTAGTTGCCCACCCCCATCGACATGCCGTCAGCGAATAGGTTGGCAGTGCCGACGATCAGCACCGCAGTTGCCGAGAGGGCTCCCCCGGAAACCCCGGCGACGATCGCGAAACTGGTCAGAATTCCGTCATTCGTGCCATAGATCAGATCACCGACATAGTGTTGTGCGGTCTCGTATGCTCCGTGCGGTTCGCGGTGTAGTGAGGGCCGGTTCAGTGGGCGTCGCATTGAAGCATGGTAGCGATGTGCGAGGCGTGGTGAGAGTTGCTGTTTGACGGTGCCTGCCGGCTTGCATTCCCATGAGCGATTTGGTTCAATTACGGCAGACAGGCGCTTGCCCGGACTTGCAACGCGACGCGACCTAGCCGAGTGGGCGTGCGGTAAAGCACGTGGAGCAGAGATTCAAGGACCTCATCAAGCAACTCGGCCACGCGATTGACGAGTCCTTGTCCGAATCCGAGACGATCGCGGAGGTGATCGGCGAGATCAAGAAGGAAGGCTATGACGTGCTGCTGGTCCTTGAGGCAACGATCGGGTTCAACCGGCGCTCAGACTGCGATGCCGGTTCGGTAGGCGAGAGCGCTGAAGCCAAGGACCTGGGTTCCAGCTTGACGGAACAAGACCAAAAGTTTCTAAGAGCACTGAGTATTTCCTTGGAAGAATAATCGTCGTGGTGAGTCCGTACTCGGAACCCACGGTGTGTTGACCGGCCAGTTGTTTTGGCAGTGGCGACGCGAAACGAGGCCGTCTAGAATATGCTTCAATCGTCTGCGGCATGTCCTGTTCCGGTACCGCAGACCGCACCGGGGGGACCGATCAGGTCCTAGAGCCCCGCCAGGACATCGCCAACTCCTGTATCCATTCTGCCGGGAGCGAGGGGCCGCGAACGCGAGTTCTGGTACAGGTCGCGCTAGTGCTCGCTCCGCTGTGGGCATGTGTCCCCGAGGGTGGCGGATTGGATCCTTCCCGCTTTGACGGCCAGTGGGTTCTGGAAAGCGAGACGGGGCCCATGGCGTTGGAAGTAATGTACGCCGGCACGCCGCGAATGGCCGGCTCTATTGTCGGCGCGGTTGGCGGACGGACTCAACCCTTTCTCGAGTCCTCCATTGTTGACGGCAGACTGACATTCCGGGTTGCGCGGCAGTTCGAAAGCGGAACGACAGTTGGCAGCGAGACGGTCGCTTGGTTTGACCGCGACCGGCTGGTGGGAGAGACGACACGCGAGGACCTTGATGGGAGGAAGGTATGGATCGGGCGAAGGCCGGACGCCGTGCCCGACGTCGATAACGGATCTTGGGTCGAGCAAGAGCCCGTGGTGCTTTTCGATGGTTCGGCCTTGTCGGAGTGGAGTACAGGGTCGGACGGAGAACCCGAGGGATGGGTTGTGGAGGACGGAATCCTACGAAACGTGGGCGACGCCGATGACTTGGTGTCCAAACGCAGGTTCTGGAATTTCCACTTGCAGGTGGAGTATCGCGTTTCCGAACGAGGAAACAGCGGTATTGGGTTGCGAGGCCGATACGAGGTCCAGATCTGCGACGATTTTGGGACAGAGCGATCGATTCACGGGAACGGGGCAGTCTACAGCCGCATCAAGCCAAACGTTCTGGCGTCGAGGGCCCATGGCGAGTGGCAGACTTTCGATATCCGCTTGGTCGGACGCATCGTTACTGTCGCATTGAACGGGACCACGATCATTGATCGACAGGTGATCGAAGGGATTACGGCTATGGCCAGGGATGCCGACGAGTCAACGCGGGGGCCTATCCTGCTTCAAGGTGATCACGGCCCAATTGAGTTCCGCAGAATTGTCATCATTCCGCTTGCACGCTCCTGAACGGCCTCGCGCCGATGAGGTCCAGACCCGCTTCAAGCCGTCGATCGAGTCGATCTGATATCGCGGCAAGAGTGCAGTTTCCGGGTTTGCCGCGACCTCGCGTTGATCTGATCGCGGGCTGGAATGCTCTATGCTGTCTCCGATGCGACTTGCTCTTGCTCTTGGTCTTGTTCTCTTGTTCAGCTCGGCGGCCCCCGCCGCATCGGATCCCAATATCGTGGTCATATTAGCCGACGATCTGGGTTACGGCGACGTTGGAGCCTATAACGCAGAGTCAAGAATCCCGACGCCAAATCTCGACAGGCTCGCGGCGGAGGGCATCCGTTTCACCGACGCTCACGCCCCGGACGGTGTCTGTACGCCGACGCGCTATGGATTGCTGACGGGACGCTACGCTTGGCGGACGGGGCTGAAGCGGGGGGTTTTGAACGGATCATCCCCACCACTGATCACTGCCGCGAGACTGACCCTCCCCGAGATGCTTCGCCAGGAGGGCTACGAGACCGGCATGGTCGGCAAGTGGCATCTCGGACGCCGTTGGTATCTGGTCGACGATTCCGGAGAACAGAGCGGGGAGAACATCGACTGGTCGAGGCCTGTGCGCGATGGTCCGTCACAGCACGGATTTTCGTACTCGTTTGGGCTTGCCGAACCTGCCTGGACATTCATCGAAAACGGCAAGGTCCTTGCGAGACCGACTCTGGCGTTCGACCTGACCCACTTGCCGGTCTACCTCATGGGAGGTAACAACAACAGAGGAACGAAAGCTCCAGGTTTCGAATTCGAGCGCATGTTACCGCGTTTCACCGAGGAAGCTGTGGGCTTTATCGCGGGAGCCGCGGAGAAGGGTACGCCATGGTTCCTCTACTTCGCGCCGCTCGCACCACATCGTCCCGTGGTACCGAACAAGGACTTCCGGGATCGCAGCGCAGCTGGTCTATACGGCGACTTTGTTGCCGAGGTAGATTGGGCGGTTGGAGAGGTGCTAGCCGCGGTCGAGCGAAGCGGCCAGGCGGACAACACACTGGTTGTCGTGACAAGCGACAACGGGCCGGAAGTCGACGCGTATCGACGGATCTTGGAGTACCGTCACGCCAGCATGGGGACTTTACGGGGCTTGAAGCGGGATCTATGGGAGGGAGGTCATCGTGTACCGTTCCTGGCTCGCTGGCCGGGGAAGATCCGCGCGGGCAGCATCCAAGATGAGGTTCTGTGCTTGACGGACCTGATGGCGACGGTGGCCGCAATTACTGGATTCCAGCTGCCAAGCGACGCTGCGGAGGACAGCTACGACATGAGCGATTCGCTCTTCGGAGCTGCGAGCGAGTCGCCGGTGCGCGAGGCAACGGTCCATCACGGTTCGAGAGGTTGGTTCGGACTCCGACAGGGGGATTGGGTGCTGATTGATTACCCAACCGGTGACAGCAACGGCGGGGCGAACCGGGAGCCCGATTGGTTCCGAAAAGAGCGGCTCGCAATACCCCACGATCAGGAAGTCGAGTTGTACAACTTGCGGGAGGACCCGGCGCAGACAACCAATTTGGCCGCGAGCGCACCCGAGCGGGTGCGCAGCATGCAGCGGTTACTGGAGCGCTACAAACGGGACGGCCGCAGTGTCAAATGACTTGCCGGGCCCCGCGAATCACCGCTGGGACATCGCGAATCCCGACGCCCGGGCCGGTCGGGACACCGAGTTTGCCGTCTCGTATCCAGAGTGGCGGATCGAACCAGTCAGCATATCTCTCGATATTGCGTTTGTATTCCTGGTAACGTCCGATGTTCTTTGTCCGGGACGCGAAGTGCAGCATGTAAACGAAGCCGAAGCCTCCGGAAATGTGCACGGTTGTCGGCATGTGGACCAGTTCAGCCATGTTGGCGACGCGAGCCGACCGAATCATGCCCCCGTAGTAGTGCAGATCGGGCTGGACGATGTCGACACCACGGTTGGCGATCATCCAGCGGAATCTGCGTTCGCTGTACTCTTGCTCGCCTCCGGAAACCGGCAGGGAGAGCGCATCTGCCACGGTCTTGGTGTCCTCTAGATGATCAAACGGGCAAGGCTCCTCAAAGTAGACGGCCCCTACCTCTTCCAAGAGGCGACCGATTGGCAGGGCGTGCTCCGGGTCGTAAGAACTGTTGGCATCGCCATGTAGGTCGATGCCATCACCCAGCGCCTTTCGAGCTAGCGGGATCAGAGATTCCGAGCGTCCAGGAGAAGCATCGAGGTTGCGGCTCATGCGCCCCCCAAGCCGGAATTTCACCGCCTTCGCGCCGGTCTCGTCGACCAGGGACTGCAGGTACTCGACCTCCTCTTCCGGAGTCGAGTCGCGGCGGCCGCTCGCGACGTAGAAGTCGATTTCGTCACGAATTGTCCCACCCAGGAGTTCACCCATCGACTTACCGCAGGCGCGGCCCATCATGTCGAGCAGGGCAAATTCGACCCAGGCTTGCACCGACCAGAGTGCGAGTCCCTGGAGTTTGTAATTGCTACGGTGCCGGTAGAGTTCGAAGAGCAGCTCGGACTCTAGTTTGCGTGCGTCCTTGCCCACGAAGAATGGGACGACCAAGTCTCGAAGAATCGGTCCGAGGTACCTCCGGCCGTTTGTCAGGGACACCCCGTCCGCCCCGTCCTTGGAACGCACGTGAACGAACTGCTCGCCATCCTGTTCCAGGAGGCGGATCGAGTCGATGATCAATGGCGTGTCTAGCCCCGACAGGTCGAGCACGGGCTGGGCTGCTGCGGCGTCCAGTTCTACAGCACTCGGCCCGGACGTTTGCTGTTGCGGTGTGCCGGCGCAGGCTGCCAACGGCGCGCTAGCTACGGATGCAGCGACGAACTCCCGCCGTGTCGGTTGGCTTCGCATGTCGTCCCAGAGTGAGCTGCCGCCACAGGCTGCCTCAGGCCGTGGTCCGGCGCAACCAAGCGAGTGTGACGGGCAATTAGACCGTAGCACGTCAAGCGACCGCTGAGATCGCATTGAGCTTACCCGCTACCAATCCTCACCAGGCTAACGACCGTCCTCCAGTTCCGGAATGTCCCTTCCGTTGCGAGGGCCCTTTCCAGGTAGGCCGTTGTAAAGCGAGTCCGTGCCACACCGTTCGGAAGGTGAAGGTAGATTTCGCTACCTTGGACGGCGAATTCGTCCGGGGGAGACCGATTCGGGTCAAGGCGCGAGACCAACCTTGACGATGGTCGGTCGGCAAGGAAGCCAACGTGCAGCGTGCGGGAATCCTGTGATTCGCTCAGGAATGGATTCTGGCCGACAACTTGGGTCAGTTCGTGGATGGAGCGGAGAATGATTGGAATGCGGGTTCCCATCGCTTCGAAGACTGCGGCGGCGACGGTTTCCCGGGCCATTTGCGATCCGGAGGGTGTCGACACAAAGATGACGTTTCCACTTTGGATGTAGGTTCTCACGGAGAGGCAGCCAGCGTCCTTGAACATCCTTTTCAGGTCACCCATTGGCAAGCGGTTCCTGCCGCCCACGTTGATGCCTCGCAACAGAGCAACGTAGGTACTGCTGCTGGTTCTTTCGGTGGCCACTTGGTCGAGTCCCGCGACAAGGGATGGGACGTTCGTGCGGAGCCGTGCGAGGCCAGAGATTAAACAGCGGATTGACTTGCCCTTGGGCACCGTCACCTGGTCGGCTCTTGTTCGCGCTACTTCACTGTGACAGGTCGCTGTCTCTGAGTGAGTTCAACACCGTCTTCGCGGCATGAGAAGGAACAAGACGGCGCACGGAGCCCAAGGGGGCGGGACGATTCTTCACCTGCCGAACACCTGCATCGGACAATAGGACCCGAGGGTTGACCAGTTCCCGCACACGCCGGCCCAAGCCGTTACGCTAGTGGTCAGCCAACGTTGTTGCCCACAGCAATCACAACTCGACATAGCTGTCCGATGTATCGAGTTCCTTTCTGTTTCACGGACTGAGCCACCCCGTATAGAGCAGTGTTTTCCAAACCAGAAACACGCCTGAGCGAAGGAGTATGGCCGCATCGTGCGCGAGCGGCAGCAGGTCAAGACCGGGAAGACCAGACAAGAAGTGAGCTATGCGCTCGCCTCGCTGCCGTCGGAACAGGCTGCTCCCACGCAGATCGCCGCCCTGATCCGCAACCACTGGCACATCAAGAACCGCCTGCACTACGTGCGCGAGCTCACCTACGACGAGGAGCGTTCCCGAGTCTTGGTGGGCGCATTGTCGGCAATCTGGCCTCCCTGACCAACGCCGTGATCGCGCCGATCCGTTGCCAGTGCCAGTTCCGCTACGTACCGCAGGCGAACCGCCATTTTGCGGCCCGGCCGCAGGAGGCTCTCGACTTGCTGCTGAGCCCGCCGAGCCCCTCATCCGCAACCTGCCAGAGATTTTCGAGCCCATCGCCCGCCGACGCAGTGCGGGCGTGCTGCGTTCGTAGCTTCGGGCAAGCCGTCCCAGCGGCCCGCGTGGACTGCGTAGCCTCGCGGGCCAAGCCCTCCGGGCCGTGCTCGGCTATCCCATAAGACGTGGAAGTAGCAACCAACCTCGACGAAATGGCCTGAAGCCGGACAAAGAATAGTTCTGACGACAACCCTACTCTAAACACCCATGGACCCATCCGGTCACCCCGTAGGAATGAAACAGACCGAAGCGGCAAGCGCACCACGCATGGCGGCCACCCATAGCGAGTGGTAGCAGAGGGGGAAGTGTGCCCGTCGTCTCGGCGTCTTACACAGCAATGGTCAGGGATTCTTGCCGTGGTACGCTAGGGACGCTTCGACATTCGGCCAGGAACAGGAGAAACGCCAAGATCGGCCATTCTCGAGTAGATTCACGTCTCGGAGGGCTCCATAGACAGGTTTTGGCTCAGGCGGCTGACCCCAAGCGGGCGGTTCGCTTCTATGAGCCAGGCAACTCGACCATTCTCGGTCCAATCGCTGCCAGCGGGTCCGATGCTTCGCGGAAGAGGGAGCACTCCAGAATCTCCCGGACCCAGCGTCCAGCCGGACCGAGCCGTCCGCGGCAGGAGCCGGGAGTCGAAGTGGGAGTTCCCATGTGGCAGAGTAGGGCGGCCTTGGCAGATGCTCCCCTACTGTCCACATCCTCGAAACCCATGGCGACCCGGGCATCGTCTATGTCGAGGAGATCAGTCCTTACGACGAGTTCTCCGGCCAGCACCTCGCCACCCGCAGCCCGGACCCGAAAATCGACATCGTTGCCCGCAGAGGCGGGTTACCGCCCCGCTCATCTCATCTCGCTGACGCTCCCGGCACGACCGGGTGGGCGTCGTTGAGGAAGCCATGGCGTACGCCCCGGCCGCCCGCCGCAACAACCCAACCTACCGACTTTATGTGAGCGTCGTGGAGTTCGCCCCCAACCGCCTTGAAGAGGTTCTGAACAATTGTGCTCCGGCGCAGCCTTACGGCGTGCTGACTGCTGCTGTGCAGCCCTCTGTGATTGTTCACCGGCGGCATTGAAGAAATCGGACGCAGGGCCGAGCTGGGGGCCTCGACTGGCTGACCGGCGCAACCTATTCATAGTGAGTGATCCACATGGCCGATAACGTGACGCCGCAGCGCCGTAGCGAGATCATGTCCAATATCCGGGCCAAGGGGATGAAGCCCGAGATGCTGGTCAGACGGCTCACTCACTCTCTCGGATACCGCTACCGGCTTCACCGCAAAGACCTTCCTGGCAAGCCGGACTTGGTGTTTCCGGGCCGAAGGAAGGTGATCTTCGTTCACGGCTGTTTCTGGCACCAGCACGCCGATCCGGCCTGCAGGATCGCCCGCCGCCCGCGGTCGAATCTAGACTACTGGCTACCGAAGCTCGAACGCAACGTCTCCCGGGACGCTGAAAATAAGGCCCGGCTCGCGCAACTGGGCTGGCGCGCGCTTGTTATTTGGGAGTGCGAAGTTGAAGCAGGCGGCGGAGTTGCGGATCGAATACGGGACTTTCTACAGAGCGGGTGAGCGCCATGCCCGTCTGGACGCATGGCAACTCTCGGGGATACCAGCCATCGGCCCCAGGAATACTCATCCCGTCAAGCTGTTAACCCGGGTCCGCTACCTTCCGCCGCCACCAGTTTCCCGGTTTGAGCAATAGTCCGGCAATGCACTAAATTTCCAATCGGATTAATCGCTCTGGATTGGTCAGCTCTTCCTGTCCACCACTTCGTAGCCACCCAACTGTGAGGCGTCCCGAGTCCTTAGATGTGACGGAGCCCTGCTCAGAGCTTGCGACTCTCTGGCACGACATGACTGGTCTTAACTGGCTTGAGGCAGGCTGCGACCACTTCCTCGAAAGTTGCATCGACGCGGTGGCCCTCACGCAGTTCGTCGCGACTCGCCTGATATGTGTAGTGCGGCAATTCGATCTCGCGGCGTGGGAGCGGCTTCGCGGGTTTCATTCCTCCTCCATTCTCTATGTGACCTTCAGTCTTCGCCGAATTTCTGTTTCAGCCACTGCAAGGCAGCGCGCTGGTCGTCGATGGCGGCCCGCCGTAGCTGGGTCAGAAGCCAGACCCTCCTTGGCGGTTCTTGCACGATATTCTTGGCCCCTTGGTTGCACGCGCTGCACAGGGCGCGGAGGTTCGATAACTCGTCCTTCCCGCCGTAGCTGCGGTCCACAATGTGTCCGATGTGGAGGCGCACGGTCCGGCCGGGATTCTGGTTGTCGGGATCCCCTGCCGCTGCGCCGCACATTTGGCACGTGTACCCGTTCCGCTCAAGAACTTGCGCACGGATCCGCTTCGAAATGGGCCGGGAGAATGCATATGCCTGCGCACTCTTTGGAGGTTCTTCTGCCAGAACGTATTCTCCCGGCTTGAGATCTGCCCGGTCGTTGTGCGATCGGATGGCCCAGCCAGCCTCCCGCAGTTCACGCAGGCGTCGCGCCCACTCCACCGCACCGCCAGCCGCCTGCTGTAGCTCGGCGGAGGACACCACCACTCCCACGCGCTTGCAAAGGAACTCGCGGAGCCCCTGCTTGGAACCTACGCGAGACAAGATCTGATTCTCCGGGCGACCGCCATCGCCAGCTTTGGCGGTAGTGCGTTGCCGACCTGGCGATACCGTCGCGTCTTGCCTCCAGCGAGTTTCCAGTCATTTGGAAATGACTGCAGCTTAGATGTCATTTCGACAGTAAGGCGCGGCAGCCCCTGAAAGCTGGGTCCCGGTGCGTCGTCCGCCAAGCCTAGGCCGTCCACTCCAAGTTCAGCCCAAGCCCGCCGAGCGCGGGTAGGGCCTAAGTCCGGACCTCCATGCTTGTGGGAGCCCCCCACAAGAGTAGGCGCCGGCCGGTTCGCCTTTCGGGCCCAAGCCTCCGCACCTTGCCAGCCGTTGACCGCCATTGAGGCATAGAGCGCCTCTCCGACCGTTTCTCCACCTCCGTTGGCCTCGGGCCAGCGGAATACTCCAGATTCACGGAGCGCCACGAGAAACGAGCGTGCCCGTCGCTGCGGAACTCCCTGGTCGAAGGCGTCCAGCAATTTCCAGTGGCAGGTGAAGCCCAAGGCTGCGAGCTCGCCGACGATCTGCTCTCGGTACGCAGAGAACCGCCGCTCCAGCAGCCCCCGCACGTTTTCTACTATCGCTACCTGCGGCTTGGCCTCGGAGACGATCCGCAGGAACGCCGGAAAGAGATTGCGCTCGTCTGAAGATCCGAGCTGCCTTCCGGCCACAGAAAAAGGGGGACAGGGTAGCCCTGCTGCCACGACATCAACGCCCTCCCAATAGCCTGCGGAGAAGCGCTCGATGTCTGCTTGGAGCACGTTCCAATACGGTCGGTTCATGCGGAGGGTCGCACAGGCGTGGGCGTCGTAGTCGACCAAGATGGCATGCTCGAACCCAGCCGCTTCGAATCCCAATGCTTGGCCCCCTGCGCCCGCGCACAACTCCAGAACCTTTGGGGCACTCTTTAATCTCATGCAGACCGTACCCCCGAGGACAGTCCGTTTTCGGCAATCAGCGCCATGTAGGTTAGCCGCTTGCCCTCCATCCCGTTCCGCATGGAACTCATCTGCTGAATCGTGTCCTGCTCCCGGACGTTATGTCGACCGGCGAATTCCTGCACGTGGCGATCAAGATCATTCGGTGAGAACTTGTGAAAGTTTTCCTTGTATGCACGGTTCAGCAGCGACCACGGGGACTCAAATCCATTTGTGTGAACGTCGCCCTTGATGTATTCGCGCAGCGAATGCGTGACCCTGTCAGGACCGAACGGCAGCGAATCGAATACCGTCGCGCCCCCGGCAAAGTAATCCTTGACGAATCCCTGCAGCGTACCCCTTTCGGTGGGCGTGACATCCTTCGCGGCAACCTGATTGGTGGCGCAAACGTTCGCGCCTACGACCGCCGCCTTGCCGACTCCTCCACAGCCTGTTCCAGCGAGTTCCTTGCGCTGGGGGTTCCTCATGTTCCGACGCTTCCCGCCGACCTAGGTCTCATCCACTTCGACGGGGCTGCTGAATAACGTAACCACGTTAACACCCTGCGACAGCGTGGTACGGATGCGTATGGACAAAAACCACGCGGTTTTCTGCGTTACGCCCAGGCCCCTGTGCAGTTTCGTTGCGGAAACACCCTTCGAGTTCGTGCTTACGAGGAACATCTTGAGGAACCGCTTGAGCGTGAAGCCCTTGCGGTGTGCCTTGCCTATTTCTTTCTTGCTCATCGACACACCTATATCTTAGCCGGAATTCAAGAAGATATCAAGTGGAAATAACAATATTTTTGAGATGATTTCACGAAAATAGGACGTAAAACCCACCTTCTCAGTCACTTGGCTTCTTCCTCTTCGGCACCGGAATCCGACGCACCGCTACCGACCTGGGCAGTGCTTGGATAGAGCCCTGAAATGTTTCCGGTAGATGGATGTCCTCCCGAAATCACTCGACGCCGGGCAGGCAGCTCTGCTCGGGTCTCTCCACGATCCGCAGTTCGGGCTTCTCGTTCATGAACCGGCCTTTCCTAGTCGTCCCCAAACGGCCACTACCATCCGACCAGCCCCCCACAACGCGGCCGTGGTCGACTGAGTCTCATTCCGCTCGGTCTGTGGTGGAGGTTCAGGATCGGGACGGTCCACGGTTAGCAACGTAGGGTAGGTTTCTAGTGTCTCAATCCGGTCACGGTCCGTTGCGTACTGGAACAGTAACGAGTCCAGCCGTCGGTCCAGTTCGTCTAGGACCGCTTGGAAGGCATACGGATCGTCGCGGTGTTGGGTCGCCCACAGGGCGATCGCACTGTCACTAGCCGTAAGCACCCCCTCGTCCACCACGTAGCGGACCGTGTCCCCCCGCGTGCTCCTTTGAGTCTCGGCATCTGATCAAGGCGCTTCGATCCGAAAACCGGTGTGTGGTGCCCGACCAAATCGGTTTCGGCCTCTCTTCGCGAAACGCCCTGCCAGAAGACCATCAACCCGATGCCCACGCCCGTGCGTTTGCCGTGTTTGCCCTCGATTTCAAAGCTTTCGATGCTGATTCATCCGCCCCGCCTGCGATAACGGCGATAGGGGCATGACGTCCAAGCTCGCCACAAATCTCGGCCATTCGCTCTACGGTAAGGCGGGGTCGGGTGCGGTGCGAGCTATAACGTGTGAGTGACCTTGGAGAGCATTCGAGGGCGGTCAGGGTTCAAGCCCTTGCACTCCGAGAGATGCCCGGCGAAGAGTTGCGCGGGAATGATCGACGGAATCGGAGTGAATGTATCGTCAGGAACACCAGTTCGTGTGATCGGATCTCCATGCACGAGCAGTTGCCCGTCACACTGGGGGGTGTTGACGATCGTTTCGTGACCGATGCATACAGTGTTCACTCCGCTTTCGGCGAGCCGGGCGACCAGCTTCTCAGTTTGCTCAAACGTCGGTCCTGGAGGAGTGAACACGAAAGCGGGGAAGCCCTTTTCGACCATTGCGATCGGGCCGTGCGCGAAGTCAGCGCCGGAGAATCCCGTGGCGACCACGTAGCATGTTTCCATCAGCTTGAGGGCGAATTCGAGTCCATTGGCGTAGTTGAATCCTCGGCCGACAACCACTGCGTGGGACATAGCTCGGTACTGTCGTGCGAGGTCTCGGACGGACGCCTCGCCTTCTAGCTGCTTAGCAACCATCGCGGGCAGTTCATTGAGGTCACTCGAATGGATGGCTGCGCCGAGAGACTGCGCCAGGCAATACAGCACCATCATCTGCGAGGTGTATGTCTTCGTGGCTGCGACGCTGGCTTCCTTGCCAGCCCCCACTGGCAGGACTTCGTCCGCGAGGCCCGCAAGAGTGCTCGCGGGCTCGTTGGTAATTCCGATCGTAAATGCACCGCTGTTCTGGGAGGTCTCAAGGAAGGAGTTGATGTCGGTCGATTCACCGGACTGCGAGATTCCGATGACCAAGGTTTGATCCGGCAGCGTAAGCCTGCGGTAAAGGGTTGCGATGGAAGGTGCCGCAAGAGACGTCGGAATGCCCAGCGTGATTTCAAAGAGGTATCGAGCGAAGAGAGCCGCGTTGTCGGAAGTTCCGCGCGCCACGATGACGATCAACCCGGGCCGCTGCCTCGAGAAACGCTTCCGCAGCTGTGCCAGCGCTGTCGGAGGTCGATCCAAAAGAGCCTGGAGCACCTCGGGCTGTTGGCGAATCTCTTCGATCATGAGTGACATAGACGAGCCTTCTGTGCTAGCAGCCCTCTAGATTCTAACGGCGGCATCTTCCAGGTGGGCCACTCTCCGGGGAGATTCCTGCGATGGGTGCGCGTACGGTCGCCAACCGAGTGGCGATGCATGAAGTCGAACTGTGGCCGGGCTTGCCGCCGACGCCTGTGCTGGGGCGCGATCAGACGTGACAGACAGCAAGTCCGCGCTTGGCGAGGTACTGTTGATGGTACTCTTCGGCAGGGTAGAAAGTTCCGGCCGACTCAATGGCCGTAGCGATCGATCGCTGGACGCGGCCGCTACGTTCGAGACGCTCTTTCGAGGCCCTTGCCGCGGCCAGTTGGTCTACATCCTCGCAATAGATCACGGACCGGTACTGGTACCCGATGTCAGGTCCTTGGCGGTTTACTTGCGTTGGGTCATGACACTCCCAAAACACATCCAAGAGCGTTTCGAAACTGACCTGGTCGGGTTCGAATGTCACCCGGACGACCTCGGCGTGCCCGGTGTCGCCGCGGCAGACCTGTTCGTAGGTAGGGTCGGGATGGCTTCCGCCGGCGTAGCCCACAGTCGTTGAACTCACGCCGGATACATTGCCGAAAGCCACTTCGACTCCCCAGAAACAACCCGCGCCAAACATTGCCGTTGCCATCGAATGATTGCCTCCTCCGTCGATGCGGTTGCCGACTTCAATCCTTTAGCACTGCGAGATGTTCGCGGTAAGTCGAACGGGCTGCGATGAAGTCGGAGTGATCGAGCCGGAGTTCCTTGCTAATTGCGCGGATCTCGTTGTCTTCCTTGACGCTGATGGAGTGGTCCGAAGACGAGACCGCGAACAGACAGTGAAGCAGGGCCTGCTTCTGAGACCGCGTGGCAAGCTTGTTGAACTCCTTGGTAACGACGAAATTCTCCGTCGCGCCGAACAGGAGATGCTGGCTCTTGGAGATCTCCACCACCAAGACGGCCTGCTCTTCCGGAAGGCCGCCGACCCGCTCCACGATGCGCTCCATTTCGGAGATCTCTTCATTGCTGATATTCATGTCCGCGTTCGCAACCCGCCCCAGGATGAACGCGAAGGTCGCGATGTACTTGGCCCGGTCCGGTGGAAGCTTGTCGATGGCTCGGGAGATTCTGCGGATCGTGTCGGAGGAACTGGCTTCCTGGGGTTGCTTCTTTGGGCCGGTTCTGAACAAGTCAAGCAGTGACATCATTATTGCCTCGGATTCCCTTGATCTGGTTGTGAAACGAAGACTTAGCTTAGCAGCCTTCGGTCGGTCTGATCGCCCGTGAGCAGCGATCGATCCCGCGCTCGCTTGTCCGCTCCGCACGGTGCGGCGGGTGGCGGCTGGATTGGGATTTCCTTGGCTGTCAGCGACCTCGTGGGCGCGTGCGGCGTACGGTGGGTTGGAGTGCGGCGTCGATGGCATCCAGAACGAGTGGCGCCATGACCTTGTAACCCTCTGCGTTCGGATGCAGGCCATCGTCAGAGAGAGCCTCTTCAAGCCGTCCGTTGGAGTCGACCATCTTGCTGAAATAGTCTAGATAGGTCCATCCCCTCGAGGCACAGAGCGCCCTGAGCCAGCGATTGAGTTCAATGATCCGGGCCGGGTTGCGCAGTTGTGTGCGCAAGTAACGGGGATGCTTCTCACGGTGGTAGTCACTGACCGGCAAGATCGAAGCCATCACCGGAACGATGCCGGCGGCCTCCGATAGCAGTCCGATCGCCTCGAGGTTGTTGCGGATCGTGCTGTCGGGTACGCCACGGGCCAAGTCGTTCGTGCCGCCTAGCACGACGACCGCACGGGCATCCACGTCGATGACATCTGCCTTCGTGCGGCCCAGCAACTGTCCGGTGATCTGTCCGCTGATTCCGCGGTTGAGGAATGGTCTTCCGGTGAAGTATTGGTTCAGCCTCCAAGCGTCCGTGATCGAGTCTCCCAGGAACACTACGCGCGGCTCGTCTGTGGTGGTTGGGCCAACTTGGCGGTTCCGGTCTGAGTATCGGCGCAAGTTGTCGCGGTCCGCCCCGAGCGCCTGTGTCTCCCGTGCGTCCAAGGTGGCGAGCAAATGCGATTCGAGCCGTTGGATTCCGTCTCTCAGGTCCGACATCTGCGTGCCGATTTCCTCAGAGAATTCCGGGGATTTTGGCAGCGAGTCCGATAGCTGGAGATAGGCCTTTGCATTGGCGAGCATCCTGTAGATGACCCCGGTGTGGCCACGGCTCTGGGAGGACTCGAGCGTCTTCATTCCTTGCCGAAAATTCTCCTGCAGCGGTGCGCCCGCGCGAGAAAGTTCGGGCATCACGATCCGGGTTGCCTCGAAGAGGTCCGAAATTCGCACCATGAGGCGGGTGGCATCCTCGCCACTCAACATTCCTTGGGCAGATCCTTCCGGGGGACTTGAAACGATCAAGAGCAGTGGCAGAGCCAATCTGGCGGAGTGCTTCAGCATCAGCATGAGTCTACTCACGGTATCAATGGTCGCAGGCTTTCGCAGACTAGATCTGGGCTGCATGCTCGCATCGAGCCACTTGGGAAGCTGGCACGCTTGTAAGTGGTATGGGCATTGTCGAGCCGGATCACCTTGATGGAGCTACCGTAGGGCCCGTTGCGTGCGGGATCCGTCGGCCCGAATATTGCTACGCCTCGCTTCCCCAGTGCGCCAGCCAAGTGCATTGGGCCACTATCGACGCCAACCACCGCCTCTGCCTGGCGTGTGGCCTCGATCAGTTGGGGGATCGTCGAAGGATGCGGAACAGCCGCACCTGGCGGTGCGTTCCGGCAGATTTCGTCGGCGAGCGTGTGGTCACTGGGAGCGCAGTCAATGACCAATGGCAAACCGTGCTCGGCCTGGATCATCCCTGCGAGCGTGCTGTAGTGTTCAGGGGGCCACTGCTTCGCTCCCCAGCCTGCTTGCGGGCTGGCGAGGACGAAGCGGTCTGGCAAGCTCGAGGGTGCTCCTGGCGGCAAGGCGAAGGTGGCTGCCTCTGGAACTGGCGAGCCGGTCACAAACGCCGTCAGATCCCTGTACCGGTCGACCACGTGCGGTTTCGATGGCACGACAGTGCGGTCGTACAAGAGTTCCGCGAGTGGCTCACGCAGGGAACTCCGCTCGAAACCTGCACACAATCGTGCTCGGCTCAGCCGGGCGATCACAGCGGACTTGAGCAGGCCTTGAAAGTCAAGCGCCAAGTCAAAGTCTCCATCGCGGAGGTCGCGGGCGAAAACCGCCGCCCGGCTCCACGACTCGGGACTCAACTTTGCATTGCGCCACTCTCGCAATCCCACGCGGATGATCCGATCAATGTGCGGGTTGCCTTGCAACAGAGCGGACCAGCGAGCTTCGACAACCCAGACGATGAAGGCGTCCGGAAACCTGGCCCTGAGGTCCGCCACTGCCGGCAGCGTGTGAATCACATCGCCCATCGCGCCCAGCCGCACGATCAAGATGCGCGCCGGTCGTCTAGCGTTGTCCGTGCAATTGAAGAACATCCCGGACCACGTCGCGCTCCGTGGACAACTCGACATCGAAATCGGCATGGGCTCCGAGATCTGCGACGGCCGCACCCGCATCGGCGGGATCGCACATGTAGACGTAATCCACGCAATCCAACGCTGCGACCATTTGCGCCCGGTCGTACGCGGTGAGCGGTGCCGGGCGGGCGTCCGATTCGCGATACACCAAGGCCAGCAGGGATCCGCCAGCGGGCTTCGCCTCCAGCAGAACGCGGCATATATCGGCCGTTAGAACGTCGAACCAACCGCGGACGACATGCAGTTGCCCAAGGCAAGGAGGAGGCAGGGCTTGGCTGAGGATTTTCGAACGGGTGTCCAAGGGTTGTTTCCTTACGATACCGCCCGGCGTCGGATGCGCCTGGTTGGCTGATTTCCGATGGCCCTCACCGCCCTGGAGGAACGCCCTTCCAACTTGGCGGCTGATATTGGGCGATACTCTTGGGGAATCCGTGTCGGAGTTTACCGGAGAGCGGCTCGTCCCCGAGGCGAGCGACCCAGATTTGCGTAGCGAGCATGTCGCTCGATACTGCTTCGCCGAGCTGCTGGCATCTGGCAGGCGGGTCTTGGATGCCGGCTGCGGTGTCGGCTACGGGTCCGCGGGCTTGGAACTTGCGGGAGGTACGGTCTTTGCGCTCGACAGCGCCGGAGAGGCTGTCCGTCGCGGCCAGGCCAGGCATTCGGGCGTGCGGTTCGTGCAAGGAGATTGCACGGCTTTGCCGTTTGCGGACCGATCCTTGGATCTCGTGGTCTCCTTCGAGGTAATCGAGCACATCGCATCGTGGGCCGAGTTGATAATGGAGGCCGCTCGCGTGTTGGCACCGCCGGGACTGTTCCTGGTGTCGACACCAAATCGGTCGTACTACGGTGTGTCGCGGGAGGAAGCGAATCCATTCCACGTCCATGAATTCGACTACGAAGAGTTCCATGGCGCCTTGCGGCAAGCGTTTCCCCACACCGTTGTCTTTTGCGAGAATCATGTTCCAGCGATTTCTATCACTTCCGGGAACACGCGGCTTGGCCGAGCCCGATTCGAAGCATCCGAGGCTGATCCGCGGAGCGCACATTTTTTCCTCGGCGCCTGCTCGAAGGCGCCCCTTCAGCTGCCCGAGGGGTTCACGTATGTTCCCGAAACGGGGAACGTGCTACGGGAGCGGGAACTGCACGTGAGCAAGCTGGAAGAGTGGATTGGAACTCTCGAGGCAAGCCATGCGGTGGTCCAAGGACGGATGAGCAGGGAACTCGCGCGGCTCCCATACCGGATTCTCCGCCGATTGGGCTTGGCCCCGCGCCTACCAGTCAATTGGTCCGAATAGGGGGCTACCTTCGGGTACCCCACTATCGCTTTCGGAACCAGAGCCAGAAGTACTGAGTTCCGGCTCCGGCCGAGCGCTGAAGATCGAATCCGTGCCGAGTGGCCATTGCCGCCGCTTCGGATTCGGAGAAGCTGGTTCCCAGCCAAGTGTCGCGGCCGGGCTTTCTCAGGCCCCTGCCCTGGTGACCTTGGACCTGGAACTTGAAAATCGACCCGCTGCGCAGCCTTCGGCTGACTTCGCCGACATACCGGTCAATCACGTCACGGCTCGGGATGTGCTGAAACACGATGAACGAATAGGCGAAGTCGAACCCGAGGTCGCCAAGGACCTGCAGGTCCGTGCCGGAGTTGCAATGGACGTGTACATTCGAGGTGGATTGCAGGTACTTTCGCGCGCGTCGCACCATTTCTGGACTGACATCGACGCCGTGGACCTCGCCGAACACGGCAGCCAGGGCCCGAGTCATCCGACCCACACCGCAGCCGATCTCGAGAACCCGCATTCCCGCAGGCTCCCGGCCTTGGCAGATTTCGGTCATTTCCGACAGGATCTGATCCTGGACATTGGCCTCTCCGGTTGCGAAGAAGGCATCCTCGTCCCAACGCTCTTGGCCCGTGTTGACGTAGTGCAGGGCATCCTCGCGTGCCCGGCGATCCCAGTCGCTACGCATCTTGCGAGCTAGGCTGGCAAGTCGCAGCCGCTGAATCAGTTCCGTCACGCCGGCGATATCTCAGCTAGATCAATTTGGTGGAGTCTGCAGCACCGGGTGCAGGGAACCGGCTCTCGCCGGGCCGGTCCGGCTTTCCTCAAGCGAACAGCTCTCGAACGACCTGGTTGGCAAGCAGCTCCGTTGGGGAAAAGATCTCGACATAGTGGTACGCTCGGCCCGAAGGCGTTTCCTCGATCGTTTTTGACCAATCGATCCCCATGGCCGAGTAAATCGTCGTTACGAGGTCCTCTGGATAGACCGGGCGATTTCCGCTCCAGCCTGGATCAATGATTTCAGATCCGGTTTCGTTGGTTGCCCCGAGCACTTGACCGGCCTTGATGCCGCCTCCCGCGAATAGTCCAGTGAAGGCGTATTGGTAGTGGTCGCGTCCCGCGATGTTTGTCAGTTCACCCGGTGTCCTCCCAAACTCGCCGACGCACACCACGAGTGTCTCGTCCAGCACGGAAGTGCCGTCCTTCCGCTTTGCCGCCCCGAGGTCGTCGAGCAACTGGCTCAAGCCAACGTCCAGCTCTGAAGATCGCTTGTAGAAGTTCTCCCGCTTGTAAATCGAGCCGTGGTGGTCCCAGTCCTCGTGGGTAAGGAAAATGAAATGCGTCCCGGCATCCGCGATGACCAGATTGCGAGCCAACACGAACGAGTCGCCGACGGGGTTGCTACCGTATCGCTGACGCTCCTCCGGCCCCACGCGAAAGATGTTGGCGCTCCGCGGGTCCGACATGATCTCAACCGCACCTTCGTAGTGGTTGTGGAAATCACGGAACGCTTTTTTCTCCAGTGCCGGGTCCGTCCTCACCCGCCCGTCGAATTGCTTGAGTAACTCCCAGCGTCTCTGAAATCCCGGAAGGTCCTGCCGCTTCGGGGCGATCGCAGAAATGTCCGACGAGGTGTTGATGTGAAAGGGAGTGAATGTCCCAGGCAAGAAGCCTGAACCGATCAGTCCGACCTGGGGAAACGTGTTGAAGCCCACGAAGGGGGGCAGGGAGTCGGTTTCCTTGCGGCGTGCGGCGTATTCGTAGGCCACGACAGATCCGACGGCCGGGAGTTCGGGCGCGAGAGCGGGATTGTGCTGATGTCCGGTCTGCATGTAGTACTGGCCGCGGCCGTGCTGGCTTTCCCAAGTCGCCATCGAACGCAGCAACGAGTACTTGTCGCGGCGCTTGCCGAGTTCCGGGTACAGCCCGGTCGGCCATGCCCCGAATCCCGGAACCGTCCTGACATCGAAGTCGGGAGGGGTCCAGGGACCCTCCTTGAAATCCCAGGAGTCAACGTGCGACTGCCCCCCTTCCAGCATGACGAAAATGCAAAACCTTGCCTTGCCTTCAACCGAACTGGCCCGGCCAGCTCTGGCCCGGGGTTGCACGAGCGGCAGGAAGTGATAGCCGGTTACCGCAACCGAACCCACTCGCAGCATCTCTCGCCGTGTGAGGAAATGGTCTTCGAATCGACTCATCTTGGTCCTCTCGATCACCTACCAGTTGAACAGGAACTCAAGCTTGTTCATCAGGATCCACTGGAGATCCTCCCCACCCGCGCGGATGCCCCGGTCGGCTAGCAGTTCCAGCGAGGCCTGCATTTCCTGTGGGGCGGGGTCGCGAGTCAAGAAACGCCAGTAGAGGGCCTCCGCCAACTGCTCGCCTTCGATTCCTTCATCGATCAGCCCGGAGAGGTAGCTCTCTTCGGATGGTTTCGCCTTTTCCCGGACCAGGTTCGAGTTCATCATTAACGCCGCCTGGATGATCGAGCCGCGTCTCGTGGGCTCGTTGAACTCTCGGTTCGCTTGGCCGAACGACTCCACGAAGAACTGCAGGTCCTGCCGCTGCTGTGGGTCCAGCGTCGCGCTACGCCGGATGTCACCCGGACCGCGCGTCTGGACCAGGTACTCGACCTGCTTGTCTGTTAGCGGAATCTGAATCGGATCTTGGAGATCTGTCGCCTTGACGATGGCGTCGTATACCTGTTCGGCCGTCAACCTCCTGACAAACCTCCTGGAGAAGTAGGTCGTGTATTCGGGTTTCCAATCAGCCGGGAAGCTTGCCGCGAGCTGGTAGCTCGACGACTTGACGATTCGCGTGTGCAGGTGCTGCAAGTCGTATCCGCTGTCAATGAAGTCCTGGGCCAGAGCCTCCAGCAACTCGGGATGGGTGGGCTGCAAGTCCCAGCCCTCCGGGAGGCTGGCAGGGTCCATGCGAGCAAAGTCAAACCCGTCGAGGGGTTCGACGATTCCCGCTCCCATGAATTCGGCCCAGAAACGGTTGACGACGGCCCGGGCGAACTGCCGATGCGCTGTCAGAATTCGGGCTAGTTCCGCCCGCATGGGTTTGCCCGGCTTTGGTTCTTGTCCCCCGAGGATGAACGCGGGCGCGACCTTGCCAGTCCCTTGGCGGGCGACTCGTACGGTGCTGGGTGCTGAGCGGGAATAGCCGTCGCGCTTGGGATCCTTGTCGTCGATCAGGTACTCGTCCTGGGTGTTACGCAACTCCACGCGGCGCATCACGCGAGTGTTGCCAAAGAAAGCGGCCTGTGCCCAAAACTCTTCGCGCTTTCGCTGCGTGAGCCAGACATTGACTTGTTCAAGGTGATTGGCGCCGTCGTGGCACGAGATGCACTGGAGATTAACACCCATGAACTGCCGGAATGCCATCACCGTCATCTCGTCGGCGGTGTCCTCGTGCATGATTTCCGTACAGTTGTCGGCGAACACTGCCCAACGCACCAAGTAGCTCGCCGGGCCGACATACCAGTTGCTACGAGCTTCGGATGTGAGCAGTTCACGGACGAATTGGTCATACGACTGATTCAGCAGCAGGGCGTCCGCGACATAGTCGTGGAAGAGGTTGCGGCCGGCCCAGCCGACCCGGTTCTGGCTTGTGCGCCACAAGTCTAGGTGCCAGTATGTCCAGCGGTCCCTCCAGTCGACGCTACCCACCAGGCGCTCAATGAGCCTGTTCCGCTTGGCCGGGTCCGAATCTGCCACAAACTCCCGTGCCTCGCTGCCGTCCGGGATGCGCCCGGTTAGATCAATGTGGATCCGACGGAAGAACGTCGCATCGTCGGCGAGCGGGGCGTGGGGCACAGAGTCGCGCTCGATCTTCCCGAGGATGTGCTCGTCGATGAAGTTGTTTCTCGCGACCACGGCTTCGAAAGCAGGCGTGCCGGGGACAATCGATTCGGTCTGCTCGGCGAGGCTCGTCCTGCGGTCGGGGACCACGGTCCTCGGATGATTCTCGGGCAACGCCTCTCTCTTCGTTTGCGCGCCGAGAGAAACCGCCGAGAGCAATAGGCAAACCAGGGGAAGCGATCGATTCATTTGCCGATCCAGCTCTAGTGTAGTGCGAACATCGTGCCGGCCAAATGACAGGAACGATTCTGGCGCGGAAATTCTCGCTTGCTAGCTGGGTGTGCGCTACACGGCGTTGCAGAGGGATGCTTGATTGGGAGGCTCTGGAACACGGCTAGAAGGGAGGAACGTCGCTATCCGTGTGTGCACCTTCAGGCGGAATGTTCTCCGCTTGGGATTCGGCTGCTAGGTTTTCAAATTTGGCGTACTTCCGATAGAAGGCGAGCTTGATTCGTCCTGTTGGGCCATTGCGCTGCTTGCCGATGATCAGCTCCGCGAGACCCTCGAGAGACTTGTCTTGCTGTTTGTACACTTCCTCTCGGAAGATGAAGGCCACGAGATCAGCGTCCTGCTCGATCGAGCCCGAATCACGTAAGTCACTAAGACGCGGGCGGGGATCTCCTCGCTGTAAGCTCTCTGTTGCGCGACTCAACTGAGAGAGCGCGATCACGGGGATGTTGAGATCCTTGGCCAGTAGCTTCAACCCACGCGAGAATGCCGAAATCTCCTGAACGCGGTTTTCTACTTTCCCCTTGGACCCGAGTAACTGGAGGTAATCAACGATCACCAAGTCTAGTCCCTTCTCAGCCTTGAGCCTCCGGCACTTCGAGGTGATCTCCATCATATTGATGCTGGCTGTGTCATCGATGAGCAGGCCGCTTTGGACCATCTCGGACAGGGCCTTCACCAGGCTCTCTTGTTCTCTAGGGACCAGGTGACCCCGGCGGAAACGGCTTTGGTCCACTTTGGCCTCGGCACACAGTATGCGCGTTAGTAAAGCCTCCTTCGACATCTCGAGAGAGAACACGGCCACGGTCTTGGCCGGTTCGCTGCCGTGCGGGGACGCCACGTGTGACGCGATATTCAGAGCCATGGCTGTCTTGCCCATGGCTGGACGTGCCGCGAGGATGATCAGCTGGCCGCCCCTGAGTCCGTTGGTGAGCTCGTTGAACCTGTGGAACGGGGTGTTCAGTCCCTTGGGCCGCTTGCTCGGATCGAGGAATGCCTCGATGCCTCCGTCGAATTTCTCGAGCGTCGCCTGCGGGCTTTCCAGCTCCGATTGCAGTAGCTCCGTCCCGATCCTCATCACCGATGATTCGGCATCGGACAGAATCTCGTCGACCTCGCGCCCTTCCTGGACGCAACTCGCGCTGATCTGTTGAGCGGTATGGTGGAGCCTTCTGAGGATTGATTTGTGCTTGACGATCTTGATGTAGTCAGCGAGGTGCGACAGCTTGGGCATGCCCTCGCTGAGCGAAGCGAGATAGGCGAATCCACCCACGTTCTCGAGTTGTTGGAACTTGTCGAGTTCGTTGCCCAGAGTGAGGTATTCGATACTGTCGCCGCGGTCGTTCAGGGCCTTCATGCAGCGGAAGATGCGACGGTGCTTCTCGATGGCGAAATCATCCATGTCAAGCGCTCCGCCAACTTGCGGGAATACGCTGCCATCAACGATCACGAGCCCGAGGACAAACATCTCGGCCTCGATGCTCATCGGCAATCCGCGCTTCAACGCCAGCGCGTTGACCTGCTGATCGGCCTGAAGCTCCTGTTCTTCGATGGGGGGCATGGGCGTACTTGGATTCGTCTAGCCTCGAGCTTCGCCGGGGGCACCTGACCAGCCTCGAAAGTCAGGAATATCGTATTGCAGCCGTTGTCCCGGGACCAACCGAACCGGCGCGAGCATGGCGACCAAGAAAACGGGCTAGGCTTCCAGACTTGTCGGCGGCTCAACCGAATGGCAATCTAACCCGCCACCATCATACTCCCTCGAAAAGTCGCTAGGAATTGGCAGAACGAAGCGCCAGCGAGACGCCGGCGAAGGGTTCCCAGAGCAATCTCCGCGCTGTTGCCATCGGCCCGATGCTGGCAACTCTTCGACGCAAATTCATTCATCTCGAAGCCGTCGCAAGCTGGCGTCCCGACGTCGGCTCAGGGCGTGTCGAGCGTGTAGCGGCTCCGGAGGTCGCTGCGACCCCGACCCTTGCCTCACCGCAAGAATTGCAGATAGCCGTAGAGTGCGGGCAGGGCAAACAGTAGTCCGTCGATGCGATCCAGGACTCCGCCGTGCCCAGGGAGGAGCTTTCCGCTATTCTTCATCTCTGCAGTGCGCTTGAGTGCCGATTCGGCCAAGTCACCTATCTGCCCGAACACGTTGATCACAAGTGCCAGCACCATGGCTTCCATGTTTCCGATTTCGCCTGCTAGGAAGACCGCGGCATACGCGGAACCGGCAGTGGGGCCGACAACCACCGAAGCGATCGTGCCCTCCCACGTTTTGCTCGGACTGACGACCGGAGCGATCGACCGTCGTCCGATCGTCTTGCCGACGGCCAGCGCGATCGTATCGCCGACCGCCGTCACCACGAAGGCAAAGACCAGCCAGTGAGGTGAGAGGTCATGCAGCAGCATTCCCCAGAGCAACGGGCCCGCGATGTAAACGACCCCAGCCGCAGTCACCGCAGCAGATGGGAGCACACTTTGGATGGGCCTCCCGGCGAGCACGCCGGTGCCGAGCAAGAGCACCAAGTAGAGACTGGAGAACAATGCACGGTCCAGATTCGGGCACAGCAGCCAGATGAGTGCCCCCGCGTAACCAAGTGTCGGGTAGGGCCGCATGCCGCTCTCCACCAAGATTCCGAAATACTCGCGGAGGGCCAGCAACGCAAGGATCGCGACGGTCCCCAAGATGATGGGAGAGCTTGCACGGAAGGCCAGCAACCATGCTGCCGAGGCCAGTAGAAGGCCTATGAGAATCCGAACCACGATGGGAGTGTCAGTCGTTGACCACGACAACCTCGTCTTTGGCGGCCTCCCTGGTCGTGGAGGAGGAGCGGTTCGATAGGCCTCCGTATCGGCGGTCACGACTTTGGTAGTCCAGCAAGGCTTCCAACAAGTCCACCGTACGGAAATCCGGCCAGTATCTGTCCGTAACCCAGATTTCGCAGTACGCGATTTGCCAGAGCAGGAAGTTGCTGATTCGAAACTCGCCCGAAGTCCGAATCAACAAGTCGGGATCACCGCTGTCGGCTGTGTAAAGCAGGTCGCCAAGCTCCCGTTCGTTGATTCGTTGTGGCGCGCCGTGTTTGCCGGCGCGACGGAGCAAGTCGTTGACCACGTCCACAAGCTCGGACCGGCCGCTGTAGTTCAAGGCGACATTCAGCCGCATACCTGTGTTCGCAGCTGTCTCGACGATCGCGTTGTCGATGTCGTCTCGAACTTCCTGGGGCAGTGCTTCTATCCGACCGATCGTCTGAAATCGAACTCCGTTCGCCTTGAGTTCCGGCAGCTCGGCACGAAGGTACTGGCGCAGCAGCTTCCACAGAGTCTCGATCTCGGAATGGGGTCGCTTCCAGTTCTCGACCGAAAAGGCATATAGCGTCAGAGTCTCAATGTCCAGGCGACAACAGGCCTCGATGATCTCCCGGACCGGTTTGACCCCGGCTCGATGACCCGCAACGCGCGGCAGGAAGCGCTTCTTTGCCCACCGACCATTGCCGTCCATGATGACGGCTATATGCCTCGGAAGCCTGGTTGGGTCCAGACTCCTAGCCGTTTGCCATTCCTCGCTACCAGGTGAGGCCCACTCGAGAAACTCCTTCATCGTGTGCAGGATCGGACCTAGGCTTCATCGTACAATGCCTCCTCGGAGAGGTCTAGCTTTCGGCTCGCGGTAGAACATCGCCGTTCGCGAACAACAAGGCTTTCCGGCCGCCGAGAGCGGAAACCGGCATCTCCTCCGAAGATACTCGACTCTTACGTTTGACATGTAGTTGCAAATAGTGATATCGTCCTAGAGCCGAACGGGACAACTCCGATACGCCCGCTAATGTAATGTAGACAGCGTACGATGGAGTCCATTGTCTCAGTTGGTGTTGGTGAGAGGATTGAGCGTTTGGCTGTGTTGCAATCGATTTGCATGAGTAACGTCGGCCTCGATCGTGTCCACCACTGCCGATGAACCACCCTTAGGAGGACTGCCATGCAATGTGAATCGGCCTTACTGGCGCGCGAAGATGGATTCGGCTCTGTCACTCGCTGCGGCCACGGCCTTGTCCATGTTCAACTGGGCGTGACCACGCTGACCCTCACTGATGAGCAGTACCAGCGATTTGTCGCGATGTTGGCCGATAGCGCAGCGAGTTACGAGCTGTGGCGTCACACCGAAGAGCTGTCTCGTCTGGACGAGGGACACGCGGCCAGCACGGAGGGAACGGATGCGGACTGTTCTAGCCCCCTCCCAAACTGACGTCGCACGCGTCTCCTGTAGTGCCCGGCCTGCCCGTCGAGCTTCGGCGGGCGATGATCGGTGCCTAGGGGTGGGCGGCGACGGGCGGTTGATCGAAGCACCCCAAAGACTCGCTCGACGCCAGTTCTTGGCGGTTCTTGCGACTTCGGTTGGTGCCCAAGCAGCGCCTTGGCGTCAGTTCCTAGGCAATGGATCCCGTTCCCTCGACGGCGGCGAGAGATTGCCGACCGAGTGGTCAGATGGACACAACGTCGCGTGGCGTGCCGCAGTCCCGGGCTACGGTCAGTCCAGCCCCGTCGTGGTCCAGGACCGGGCCTTTGTCACCAGCGTTGACGGAGCGCAGAAGGAGTCCCTTCTTGTCACCTCGATCGACTTGGCGTTGGGCGAGTTGCTATGGACGCAGCGTATTGATTCAGCCCAACGCATCGAAGAGTCCGACATGGTCAGCACGGCAGCCCCCACGCCAGCTGTCCATGGAGACACCCTGATTACGTTCTTCGAGACCGGAAACTTGTTGGCGACCAGCCTTGAAGGAGAGCGTCGCTGGGAGCGCCGATTGACGGAGGAGTATGGTGAGTTTCGTGGTCGCCACGGCGTCGGCAGTTCGCTTCGCATGTGCCGCGCCGGAGTTCTCGCGCTGGTGGCCCATGACGGCCCGTCGTACCTGATTTGCGTCGATCCCGAAGACGGTCGAACCGTCTGGAAAACCGACCGCCCGGATGGTGTCTCTTGGAGCACTCCCACGACGGTCGAACATGTAGGCCGAGAATTCGTACTGGTCAGTGCTGGTGGAGCGCTGGAAGCCTACGCGACCGAGGACGGATCCCAACTGTGGGTGTTGGACGGTCTGGACGGAGCGTTTATCGCCTCGCCGACACCGATGAACGGTGGGGCGATCATCGGATCGAGCATGAAGGGCAAGACTGCGGCCGTGCGATTCGGTTCCGAGGCAAGTAGTGTGCCGGAAGTGGTTTGGCACGCGCAAGAGGCATCGTCATACTTCAGTTCCCCGCTCCTCCACCGGGACCGTGTCTACATGACCAGCAAGGCGGGCATCGCATTCTGCTTACGCTCCGACACCGGGGACAGCGTCTGGCACTCGCGCCTGGAGGGCCAGTGCTGGGCGTCTTCGATCGGCCTGGGGGACCATGTGTATTTCTTTGGAGTTGACGGCGTGACGGACGTTGTTCAAGCCGGTGATAAGTTCGTCCCCGTTGCTAGCAACCGACTGTCCGTTGGAGGGCGCCTGTACGGAGTTGCGCTCGCTGATCGGGGCCTTCTGTTGCGTTACGCCAAGGATTTGGTGCTAGTGGCGGGTGGTGGACCACCAGATATCTCGCCGTAGCCCTTACCGGACCGGGCGGTTTCGCCGAAGGTGGGGCTCAGGGGGATGTCGGCCGCGCTTGCCGGATCGGCTAGCGCGTCATGCATTTGAGCCAGTCGGGCAGACCATCAGTTGCGACTGGCTCGCCGTCTCTTGTGGATGCAGCGAGCGATTCGATGGTTGGGATAGAATGAGGGCGTCATGCGACGGCGACTCGGTTTCGGGCTGGCTGCGATGCTTTGCGTTGCTGCCGTCTGCTCCGCTCAGGAACCGGTTTCCGATCCGGACAGCACCATTCGAGTCGAGGTCAATGTCGTCAACCTTCCGGTCACTGTGACGGACTCCGAAGGTCGATTCATCGTTGATCTGAAGAAGTCGGACTTTTCAGTCTGGGAAGACGGCCAGCTCGTCGAGATTCGCTACTTCACGCGAAGCGTCGAGGAAGAGAAGAAGCCCCCCCTGCACGCAGGCTTCATAGTTGATCTGAGCAATACGGCGCGACTCTACTACAAGACATACCAGACATCCATCGGCGACTTGGCCTGGATGCTTGTGCCCGAGGGTGGGAGGAACAAGGGCTTTCTGTTCGGCTATCACACCGAGGTCGATGAACTCGTCGATTTCACTGACGATCCCGTGACCCTCACCGAGAAGATGGAGAACCTCAAGCACGGTGGCGGAAGCGCCATGTTCGACGCCATTTACCGAGCATGCGCAGAGAAGTTGGTTTCCATGCCCTACCAAGGAGCCAGCGAACCGCGCAAGGTCCTGGTAGTCATCGGTGACGGGCACGACAATGCCAGCAAGCGATCCATCGACGAAGCCATCCATGCGGCGCAGCTGCACCAAGTCACAATTTATGCCGTGAGCACGGTCGGTTGGGGATACCACCATGCGGAGGAGTCCAATCTTTTCAGGTTGGCACGTGAGACTGGTGGCCGGGTGGTTCGTCCCATGCAGAAGGTTCACAAGGATGTCTCTGGCTATCTCTCAAAGCCACAGGACGCTGGGAATTATCAATACGAAGTTGGTACCGGCGGGTATGCGGCAGCGCAGTTGCAGGCACTCTACGACGCCATATTGAATGTCGCTGGCAACGTGCAGAGCCAGTACATTCTCGGATATGTTCCCGGCCGCTCGTTTTCGGACCAGCAATTCCGGCAGATCGATGTCGAGTTGAAACTCTCCGGCGCGGACGTGGAAGTCTACCACCGGCGCGGCTATTTTCCGCCGGTGCCCAGTCCCGAGGAACGGCCCTAGGTGCTCGCCGGAGCGGGGCCGGGACGCAGCGCCACCGCGGAGTTCGTTGTTCTCTTCCGGGTTGCATCAAGCGTCGGTTTGGGTGTCAGGCATGGTCCGAGCGTGACCGCGAGGGGTCGGCGTTCCTCGGTATAATCCGGAAAGGTTGGAACTCGAAGTCCATACGCGCCGACTGCACGACATCGGACTAAACGCCTACGAGTCGCAAGCGTACATCGTGCTGATTGGGCACATGCAGTTTAAGGCGCTCGATGTGGCGAGTCGCGCGAATATTCCTAGAGCAAAGATCTACGAAGTCTTGAACAGCTTGGTCGACAAGGGCTTCGTGCGCGTCGTTCACGGGAAAACGAAACAGTTTTCGGCGGTTGAGCCGAGGTTAGCCTTGGAAGGCTACCTGAATCGTCGGCGCGAGCGGTTTCTTCGCGAATGGGAGGATCGGCAGCAACTTGCGGTTTCCCTCAGCGACGATCTCGCGACGATTTTCCAGAATGGCTCTCACGGTGACAGCCGGCTCGATTATCTGCGAATCATTGGCGATACCCGTCAGATTGTCGAGGAGTATCGGCAGATGTTGCTGCAGACTTCAAACGAGTACTTGGAGTTTGCAAGGCCGCCGTACGGGGTCGACCCCGGACATGAACCGATTGTGAAAAGCCTGGCGGACAGGGGCACGACCTGCAGGCTGATGTTTGATTCGGCTGAGGTGCAAACTCCTGGCAGGCGAAACCAGCTCATTCACTTGGAAGACGCCGGAGCAGATGTGCGAGTCGGGCCCAACCTGCCTATGAAGCTGGCTCTCTTTGACAGCCATAGCGGGATGATTTCGCTAGACGACCCAGTTGTGAGCCACCAGAAGATCACAGCGTTGGTGTTTGAACACCGGAGTTTGGGCACGGCAATGCGCACGTTGTTTGTAGACTTTTGGAACCGCGGCGCGAAGTTGGAAGACTTTCAGTTCAATGAATCACTCCCCGGGGACTAGGCCATCTCAGTTGGGTGGTCTGGACTGTCCAATCCCCAATGCCGTGGTGCCGGTCGCAGGACTTGGAACCCGTCTGTTACCTGCAACGAAGTCCCAGCCCAAGGAGATGCTTCCGGTCGCTCGGAAGCCGATTGTCCAGTATGTTGTCGAGGAGCTCGCGCGATCTGGCGTCAGGAACTTGTTGTTCGTCACCGGGCGCGGCAAGGCTGCAATCGAGAATCACTTCGATCCGGATTTGGCCTTGAGAGAGTCGCTCGGCAAGGCAGGGAAAGAGGAACTGCTGGCTGCGCTGGACTTCCAGGAGTTGGGGCTGAACATCCTCTATACGCGACAAAGCGTCCAGCGCGGACTTGGGGACGCAATCCTCCAGGGAGAGGCATTCGCGGCTGGACAGCCCGTCATCGTTGCCTTGGGCGATTCGATCATCGGGATCGAAGGGAATTCGACAGCGTGCCGGCGCATGGCAGAGGTCTTTCTCGCACATGATGCGGCAGTCGTCGTCGCGGTGGAGGAAGTGCCGGAAGACCATGTTTCCTTTTACGGCATCGTGGAACCCGGCGGAGTTGGCGACACGTTCGCTATTCGATCACTGGTGGAGAAGCCGGCCGCGAAGGACGCACCCAGTCGCCTCGCCGTGTCCGGCCGCTACGTGTTTTTCCCCGGGATCTTCGAGATCATCCGGCGCCTTCGCCCCGACAAGCGGGGAGAGATCCAGATCACCGATGCGATTCGCATGGTCGCCGAGAGTGGAGGCAGCGTGTTGGGAGTGAGGCTGCGGCCGGACGAGACGCGGTACGACATCGGAAATTTGCCGAGCTACTTCGAAACGTTCATCGAGTTCGCACTGGCCGATCCCGACCACGGTCCCCGGGTACGGAGGTACTTGCGACGGGTCTTGGCCCGTTCCCGCGGCGGAGCATAGAAGCAATGACCTGCCTTCTCCTCGTTGATTTGCAGAACGACTTCATGCCGGGCGGAGCGCTGGCAGTGCCTCTCGGGAACGAGGTCATTGGAACCGCGAATCGGTTGGCTGCGGACTTCGACTACGTGGTTGCTTCCCAAGACTGGCATCCGAGCGATCACCGCAGCTTCGCTTCGCAGCATCCCGGGAGAGAGCCGGGAGATGTGATTGACCTGGCCGGGATCGAGCAAGTTCTATGGCCGGATCACTGCCTGCAGGGATCCTTCGGGTCAGAGTTCCACGCAGACCTGGACCGAGGCCAAGTGGATGCCGTGTTCCGCAAGGGCACGGATCCGCAGCTTGACAGTTACAGCGCATTCTTCGACAACGCACGTCGCCGGTCGACAGGACTGTTGGAGCATCTGGCGACCCGTGGTGTAAAGGACCTCTGGCTCTTGGGGCTTGCTTCGGACTACTGCGTCAAGTTCAGCGCCTTGGATGCCGTATCGGTCGGCCTACGGACCCATGTCGTGGAAGATGGCTGTCGCGGGATCGATCTCTCGCCCGGTGACGTGGCCCGTGCTTGGGACGAGATGCGAGCCGCCGGAGTCGAGATCGTTTCGGAGGCGTCGGTGCGATGAGCGAGCATCCCGAGAAGATCGCCGAAGGGCGATATCTCCGCTTGGTCAAACGCGGGTCTTGGGAATATGTCGAGCGAGTGAATGTCGCCGATGTTGCGGTGCTCGTGCCAGTTACCGCTGCAAACGAAATTGTGCTGGTTGAGCAGTACCGGATACCGGTGCTGGCAACGATGATCGAGTTGCCGGCCGGGCTTGTGGGCGACGAGGACGGGTTTCGCGGTGAGAGCCTGAGGGATGCCGCGAACCGGGAGCTGGAAGAGGAGACCGGGTTCCGAGCAGATTGTCTGACGTTGTTGGCTCGCTCGCCGACTTCCGGCGGATTGACGAGCGAGACGGTAGCGTTCTTGCATGCGACCGGCCTCGCGCGAGTCGGCTTGGGCGGAGGAGTGGCAGGGGAGGACATCCGGGTCCATGTAGTTCCCTTGGACAATTTGATGAGATGGCTTTCCGACCGTGAGTGCGAGGGTTGCTTGATCGACCCGAAGATTTATGCGGGAGTTCAATTGCTGAAGAGCGGCGGCACCGCCGCTCAGGGCGATGGTTGAACCTGGATGTAATAAGGCAAGCCACCGAGGAACCATTCCTATACTGATGAGGTGGGTTCGGGGAACTACGACGCGGTGCTGCTCGTATCCTTCGGCGGGCCCGAGCGACGCGAGGACGTGATTCCGTTTCTCGAGAACGTGACTCGCGGAAGATCCGTCCCCCCGGAGCGCCTGCTTGAGGTGGCCAAGCACTATTACGAGTTCGGGGGCAAGAGTCCGATCAACGATCAGAATCGCCTTCTCGAGGCGGCATTGCGGGCCGAACTCAGCCGGCGGGGGCCTAAGCTGCCCGTCTATTGGGGCAATCGCAACTGGCACCCTCTCCTACGGGACACGATTCGAACCATGGCCACGGAGGGCGTAAAGCGAGCGATCGCGTTCGTGACGTCTGCCTACAGCTCGTACTCTGGCTGTCGCCAGTACCGGGAGAACATCGAAGAAGCTCGCGACGAACTCGGTGGGCTCGCTCCGAAGATTGACAAGATTCGTCCGTTCTTCAATCACCCTGGCTTCATCGAGGCGATGGCCCACTTGGTTCGGTCGGGACTCGACGTTGCCAATTTCGAGACGGCAAGGGAATTCACGATGCTCTATTCCGCCCACAGTATTCCATCCGCGATGGCCGAGACGTGCAGGTACGTGGACCAGCTCAAGGAGGCTGCCGGGCTGGTCAGCGAACGGGTGGGAATCGCGGACTGGGAACTGGTGTTCCAGAGTCGGAGCGGCCCCCCGTCCCAGCCTTGGTTGGGACCGGACATCAATGACCGATTGCGCGCTCTGCCCAGTCAGGGCGTGAAGCGGGTCTGCGTCACGCCAATAGGATTCCTTTCGGACCACATCGAGGTGCTCCATGATCTCGACACCGAAGCCGCCGGGGTCGCGAAGGAATCCGGACTCGGCTTCATCCGCACGCCCACTGTAGGCACCGATCCTCGTTTCGTCGCGGGGGTGCGCGATTTGATTGCCGAGCGAGTCCTGTCTAGCACCTCGCGGAAAGCCATTGGCGCCATGCCGCCGTGCCCAGACGTTTGTCCCGCCGATTGCTGTCCTCGCCCTCCCTCCCGACGCCATTCGGGTCAGTGCGGGGGGAGCGTCAGTGCCCAGCGGGCTCGGCCACAGGGGTGATCAGGCGGGCCGGACGCCCTGTAAGCCGGTTTCTGTACCCGTCCGGAAACGGGTGGCAGCCATTCATCTCGAACGCTTGTTGCCAAACGCCTCTAGCGACCTACCCGGGACTCAGGCGCGACGGGCAGCCGCGTCGTCCCCTATTTGGTCTTGCTCCGCGTGGGGTTTACCCTGCCGTCGCGGTTGCCCGCGACGCGGTGCGCTCTTACCGCACCATTTCACCCTTGCCCCGGAGTCCGGGGCGGTATGTTTTCTGTGGCACTTTCCGTCGACGCCCCCTTGCGAGAACGCCTCCCGGCCGTTAACCGGCACGCTGCCCTGTGGAGACCGGACTTTCCTCCGTGCCCGAAGGCACCGCGACTGCCCGGACGACCGACCCTCCTACCAAGTATAGGGCCCTAGCAGGATGAGAGGACCGCTCCGCGATGGACGTCAGGCAAGAATCGGCGTCACGACCTTCGCTGGCTCCACGCCTGTGAGCTTCGCATCCAAGCCCTGATGGCGGTATGTGAACCGCTCGTGGTCGATTCCGAACAAGTGCAACAGTGTTGCTTGGTGGTCGCGGATGTGGACGGGGTCCTTGACGATGTTGTAGGAGAATTCGTCGGTCTCACCATACACCGTGCCTCCCTTGATCCCGGCTCCCGCCATCCAGAGGCTGTAGCACCGTGGGTGGTGGTCTCGACCGTAGTCGGTTGGCGTCAGTTCGCCTTGGGAGTAGATGGTCCGTCCAAACTCGCCGCCCCAGATGACCAACGTGTCATCGAACAAGCCCCGCTCCTTGAGGTCCTGGATCAGAGCCCAGGCCCCGCGGTCGGCCTCGCGGGCCTGTGCGGGGAGCACGAGAGGGAGGTTTCCGTGAACGTCCCAGCCGCGATGGTAGATCTGCACGAAGCGCACGCCGCGCTCGACCAGCCGCCGGGCCATGAGCGCGGCATTCTGGAACTTGCCCGGCTCACGCGCTTCTTCCCCCCAGCGCTTCCATGTGCTCTCGGGCTCCGAGGAGAGGTCGCTCAGTTCAGGAACCGAGGTCTGCATGCGGAAGGCCATCTCGTATTGCTCGATCCGCGCCAGCGTCTCGGGGTCGCCGATCCGCTCGTGGTTGATCTGATTCAGCTCCGCCAGACCGTCCAGCATCCGCCTTCGGACGGTCGGGGTCACCCCCGCGGGATTCTTCACGTAAAGGACAGGGTCGTTGCCGGCTCGCAGCCCTACCCCGGCGAATTCGGGAGAGAGAAAACCCGCACTCCACAGCTTTGCGGAGATGGCCTGCTGGCCCGCTTTCGGATGGCTACGTTCTGCGTTCATGACGACAAACGTCGGCAGGTCCCGGTTCAGACTGCCCAGGCCATAGGAAATCCAGGAACCAATGCACGGCCGGCCGGCCACTTCGCGCCCCGTTTGGATGAATGTGATCGCCGGCTCGTGGTTGATGGCGTCTGTGTTCATCGAGCGAATGATGCAGATGTCGTCTGCCATGCTGGCCGTCAGTGGTAGCAGCTCGGAAATCCAAGCGCCGCTCTGACCGTGCTGCGAGAACTCGAAGATCGACGGGGCTATGGGGAATCGCGCTTGTCCGGAAGTCATCGTGGTCAGCCGTTGGCCTTGGCGAATGGACTCCGGCAGATCCTTGTCGTACCAGTCCTTCATCGCGGGCTTGTAGTCCAGCAGGTCCATCTGTGGTGGCGCCCCCATCGTGTGCAGATAGATGCAGCGCTTTGCTTTCGGAGCGAAGTGCGGCAGTTCCGGCAGCCCTCCGCTCCTAACCTCTGTCGACTTAGACCCGCGGGCCTCGTCCGCTAGCAGGCTGGCAAGCGCGATGCCTCCAATGCCTTTCGCTTGCCGGGCGAAGAACTGCCGGCGGGTCTCGGTCTTGATCACATGTTCCACTGGGCTCATCGTCTGTGTCTCCGTAGCGTCCTGCAGCCCGCGCAATGTCGATAGGCGGTCACTTGTTGAGGGCCTCGTCCAAGTTCATGAGTTGGTTAGCCATCATGGTCCAAGCTGCTAGCGAGGTTCGAGGCAGCGACGAATCGATAGGGTACTCGCCCGTGTCCAGGAGACGGTCCGCCGCGTCTTTGTCGGACTGGTAGTACCCCACGAACTCATCGAAACTTTGCTTCGCCACAGCCTGTTCCCCGGCGTCCAACTCGCGCGACAGCAGGCGTGTCGTCATGAAGCCAAGGCGCTCGGGGAAACCCGGCTCCGCCTGTTTCATCGCCGCTTGCGCCAGATACCGGGACGCCTCCACAAACTGGGGGTCGTTCATAGTCACCAGCGCCTGCAACGGGGTGTTCGTACGTTCGCGTCGTACGGTGGCGTGTTCGCGAGTCGGCGCGTTGAAGATCTGCATGGAAGCCGGCGGGGCGGCACGTTTCCAAAACGTGTACAGACTCCGCCGGTAAAGCTTCTCACCCTCGTCTCGTTCGTAGAAGCGAGTGTTGCTTCCAAGCATCGCGACGGATTCCCAGACCCCGTCCGGCTGGTAGGGCTTGACGCTCGGACCGCCGATCCGCTCCACGAGAATGCCACTAGCGGCCAGTCCGAAGTCGCGAAGCATTTCGGCGTCCATGCGGAAGCGCGGCCCCCTGGACAGCATGCGGTTCTCGGGGTCCTTGGCAATCTTCGTACTGTCGGCCTGTGAGGACTGGCGGTAGGTCGAGGAAGAGAGGATCGTTCGGAGCAGAGCCTTCACATCCCAGTTTCGCTCCCGAAACTCGGCTGCCAGCCAATCCAAGAGCTTCGGATGCGAAGGCAACTCACCCTGGGCTCCGAAATCGTCGCTCGTCCGCACCAGCCCGGTGCCGAACAGTTGCTGCCAGAATCGATTCACGGTTACGCGGGCTGTCAGCGGATTCGCCTCGCTTACGAGCCATTTCGCCAGATGCAACCGGTTGACGACACCGTCGTCTCCCAACGACGGCAGGAATCCAGGAGTCGCCGCTGGGATCTCCTCCCGGCGCTGGTCGTACATTCCTCGGAACAGGATGTGAGCGGTCGGCTTGCTGCCTTCCTTCTCTTGCATCACGTGCGTTACCGCACCTCTGCGGCGGATCTCTCGAATCGATCGCTCCGAGCGTTTGGCCTCCAGGAATCCGGCGCGGTAGCGTTGGTCGTGCACATTCAGGTAGTGCAGGCCCAGGACTCGCTTCTCGTCCTCGCGCAACTCAGCCGGAGCCTTGGAGCGGGCAAGCTCCAGCGCCGGCCAGTTCGCCACGACATTGGCTTCCTCCACGCTCAGCTCGCGGTTGTACAAACGAAAATCGGCGATGCCGCCGCCGGCCAGATCGCGGTTCTTGATCTCTTCGTCGTCCTTGTAGAAGCCCCGTCCCAGCAGCACAGGGCGGTCCGGGGCGAGGTCCCCTTCCAGCCTTGCGAAGTGCTCGCTGCCCTGGAACGGCATGCGTTCGCCGTTGTAGTAGATGCTCAAGCCTGCCCTCTCGCCCGAACCGTCGTACGTCACCGTGACATGCCGCCAAGAGCCCGGCTCGAGCTGGTATTGGTTGTTGGGCCGGATCTCGATGTTCGACGCCTTGTCGTCGTGGGTGGCGGTCATCTTGAATGTGATTTGACGTCCACCTAGAGTCACGACCCATCCGCGCATCTTGTTCTCGGGGTCCGTCTGGCTTGCTACGACATAGTTGCCTGCTTCGTCGGGATGTCGTACCCAGAATGCCAGCGAGAAGGGCTTGCTCCCGTCTATCTCCCATGGCGGGAACTCCAGAAAACCGTCCTCTTCGAAGGTCAATGCACCGATGTTCTCGGCAGGTCCCTCCGATGCGTCCACTCCTGCCGACAGCGCGAGCGGGACGCTGCGGCCGTCTTGGACGACGGCTTCAGTGCCCACCTGGAGTGGCGCATCAGCAGTCTGCAATGGACTCTCCAAGCTGCCGTAGCTGCGCCTGGCTAGCCACTTGTCAAACCTTGGCCCCGGCGCGGCTGCGGCTTCGGCCAGTTGCGCGCGAGTTTCGCGAAGCGACTCTCGGAGGTTGTTGTAGAGTTCCCGGTCTTCATCTCGCGGCACGATGATGTAGGGAGGCACGTCCGAGATGTTGCCGTCCATGACGTACTGGGTCGTGTTCCGGAAGAACGCGGTCATGGCGTAGAAGTCGCGTTGCGTGATGGGGTCGAACTTGTGGTCGTGGCAGGTCGCGCAACCGACTGTGAGGCCCAAGAACACCGTGCCGGTGGTGTCGGCTCGATCCTTGGCGTAGATCACCTCGTACTCTTCCGGAATGACGCCGCCCTCGTTCGTCGTTGCGTTGCAGCGGTGAAAGCCGGAGGCGACGAGCTGGTCTAGGGACGGGTCTGGAAGCAAGTCTCCAGCGACCTGTTCCAATGTGAATTGATCGAATGGCAGGTTGTGATTGAAAGCGTTGATGACCCAGTCCCGGTATGGCCACATCTCCCGGTAGTTGTCAATGTGGATGCCGTGTGTGTCTGCGTATCTCGCCGCGTCAAGCCAGTACCGGGCGCGATGCTCTCCGTACGCCTCGGAGGAGAACAGGCGATCAAGGTAGCGCTGGTAGGCGCCGGGCTCGTTGTCATTGAGGAACGATGCGAGCCCTTCGGGCTTAGGAGGCAGGCCCGTGACGTCAAGCGCCGCGCGACGCGCGAGCACGCGCCGGTCTGCTTCCGGAGCGGGTGCGATTTCGTTTTCTTCAAGCCGGGCCAGCACGAAACGATCGATGGGATTCCGCGCCCACCCCTCGTCCGTCACCGCGGGCAGGGAGGGGCGCTTCGGGATCTCGAACGCCCAGTGGCCGGACCAATCAGCCCCTTGCTCGATCCAGTCGCGAATTGTTTGAATTTGCTCCGGTTCCAGGCTCTTGTGCGAGTACTCGGGAGGCATGCGCAAAGCCGGCTCCGCGTGCGTGATCCGCTGGTACAGCAGGCTTACCGCGGGATCGCCCGGCACGACCGGTGCGCCGTTCGCCCGCTTACCGAACAAGCCTTCCTTCCTGTCGAGGCGCAACTCCACCATGCGCGTGGACGGGTCGGGCCCATGGCATTGAAAGCACTTGTCAGCGAGAAGGGGCCGAACGTCGGCTTGGAATCCCACGGCTGCCGAGACCTGAGGGAGCGCCGCCATGGCCACAAGCAGCCCCGAAACACGATCCCAGCGAACTGTCATTCAGCCACATTATATATGCCTACAAGGTCCAGCCTCGCCGTGATTGGACCGCGGCGGCGCATGATCGCGGTCCCCACCCATGTCAGGGAGCCGCTATCGCGTGAAGCGGAGGCTCCGCGGTCAGTCAATGCCTGTTTGCGCTCGCTAGAATCGAATGCAGTGGCATTGTTGCGGTCATTCCCCATTGCACTTGTTCTGCTGTTGACGGCGTGCAGCGTTTCACCTCCACCCGCAGGAGACGATTTCGAAGTTGTCGAAGGGCTCGAGATGACGCTTTGGGCGAGCGAGCCGCTGCTTGTAAATCCGACCAATTTCGACATCGACGAGCGCGGCCGCGTGTGGTTCATCGAATCGGTGAACTACCGCAGCGATCTGAAGAGCAAGCCCAAGAATGATCTCGCCGGCGACCGCATCGTCATCCTCGAAGACACCGACGGAGACGGACAGGCGGATCACCGCAAGGTCTTCGACCAGCATCAGGAAATGCTCGCTCCCCTGGGCATCTCAGTTCTGGGCAACAAGGTCGTTGTTTCCCAGTCTCCGGACCTGTTTGTGTACACGAAGGACGAGGACGACCGGATTGTTTCGAAGGAAACCCTGCTCACCGGCTGGTCCGGTGTCGACCACGATCACGGGCTGCACGTGGTGCTGTTCGGTCACGACGGGCGCTACTACTTCAATTCCGGGGACCAGGGCTTTGACATAACCGACCGGTCTGGGCGAGTCTTTCGCAGCAGTCCCGACGGACCGTACTACGCAGCGACGGTGCAGACGGTGAAGCCCGACGGCACTGATTTTCGCGTGTTGGCCCACAACGCCCGCAATCCCTACGAGATCGCCCTGGATTCCTTCGGTTCGATCTGGCAGACCGACAACGACGATGACGGTAATCAGTGGACGCGACTGCTGTACGTGATGGAAGGCGCGGATTTCGGGTATTGGGGACCAGGAGGCAGGCGGTGGCGCGTGGACAAGGGCACTCACTTCCACGAGGAGCGGCCGGGAACCGTTCCGTACGTGGCACGCACGGGTCCGGGCTCTCCTACGGGGCTGGTCCTCTACGAAGGCGAGCTGCTACCAGCCAAGTATAGGAACCAGTTGTTGCATTCTGAGCCGGGCAAGCGCCTGATCCAGACTTTCATCATCCGGCCGGATGGAGCGGGATTCGCGATGAAGGCCGAGACCACGGTCGCTTCGACGGATCCAATCTTCCGGCCTAGCGACCTCGCCGTTGCGCCCGACGGCGCGCTGTTCATTGCCGATTGGCAGGATCTCGTGGTCGGAGGTCACAACATGCTGGACATCGAGAGAGGCCGGATCTTCCGTCTCGCACCGATAGGGCACAGGTCCACGGTTCCACCTCTCGACCTGGAGAGCGAAGCTGGAGTGCTCGCCGCGTTCGGATCGCCGAACCAGGCCACGCGCTATCGCGCTTACCAGGAATTGCTGCTGCGTAACGACCAGGAGCGGGCGGCAATATTGTTGCGTGCCTGGCGTGGCGGAAGCGAAGTCTTGAGAGCCCGCGCTCTTTGGATGCTTGCGGGACTGGGTGCCGATGGGAAAGCAGCGCTCGAGGAGGCCCTCGGCTCAGACGACCCCCGATTCCGAATCCTGGCCCTCCGGGTATCACGGCTGCTCGACTCCAGTTCTGTGGACGCACTCGGAGCGTTGGCTGCCGATCCCGACCCGCAAGTCCGGCGCGAAGTCGCTCTGGTTCTCCGCGACGTACCCGCCGAGTCAAAGATTGGCTTATGGCTGCAGTTGGCCGATGGATATGACGGTGCGGATCGTTGGTACCTCGCTGCGCTGCGAATCGGGGCGTTCGGTGCGGAAGATGCCATCTTCGCGGCCTTGCGCCAGCGGCATGCCGACTGGGACCCGCTGATCGCGGACTTGTACTGGGTGTTGCAAGCCCCGGCCTCGGGTGGGTATTTGTCGCGTGTTGTCGGAGACGATTCGAGACCTGTGGAGCAGCGCTTGCAGGCCCTGGATGCGCTCGGTTGGCTATCCGCGCCACGAGTTGCCCGCACTGTCGCGGCGATCGCCGCGAATCAAGCGGCGCCTTTGGAACTCAGGAACCGCAGCCTTTATTTCCTGACCAAGCAGCTCTACAGCGATTGGAGTGAAGTTCGGACGAGTCCGGCCGTGTTGGCAGCGATTGCTCACGGGCTTGAAGAGGATGGTACGCGATCACAAGCTCTTGAATTGGCGGCGTTATTGCCGGATACAGCGCTCGCCGACTCGCTGGGCCGGCTTGCAGCCGACGAATCCGCGGGAGAGGACGACAGGGGCACGGCCCTTCGGGTGCTGGGGAGAATCGGGGGAAATGCTGTTGCAAGTCTGCTTCGGAAGCAGTTGTCCCGGGGGCCGCTCGCATTGCGAATCGCGGCTGTAGACGGTCTCGGCGCGGCGGCCCCCGAAGACCTTAGCGAACTGCTCGTCGGCACGATCCTTTCCGATTCCCCCAATGAAGTTCGCAGCGCGGCATTGGGGGTTCTAGGCCGGGGACCGGCGGGCATGCACTTGATTCTGGACATGGAGGAGTCGCAGAACCTGCCGGCAGAAATGCGCACGCTGGCTTCGGGGATTGTCAACTCTTCGCGCGACGCGACAGTCCGCGAGCGCGCCGGGAGACTTCTCCCGCCGCCGAAGAGCCGCAACGAGAGGCCGGTGATTCGTCCGCGCGAAATCATTGAGGCCGTCGGGAGCGCCAGTCGGGGGCGTGAAGTGTATCACCGCACGGACGGTGCAAACTGCGTCAAGTGCCATTCGCTGACGGCAGGCGAGGAACGAGTTGGACCCAGCTTGGCGGCGATCGGCTTGAAATACGGAAAGGCAGGGATGCTGAATGAAATCGTCTATCCCAGCGCAGGGATCGCACCTGAGTACCGGTCGTGGATCCTGGATACAGGCAGCCATGGTTTGATCACCGGGCTTCTCGTGGAAGACACGGCGGATCGAGTGGTGGTAAGGACTGAGAACGCTGACGAAATCCAACTGGCTCCGGAGGACATTTTCGAGCGACGTCAAGCCAATCTGTCGATCATGCCGGAAGATCTGGTTGGGGCAATGACGACGCAGGAACTCATCGATCTCCTGGAATTCTTATCGACATTGCGGGCGGATTTGGACGGTTCCGGATAGCCGGAGGGATCTTCGGTGCGTGCGTCCCGTGTGGGGAGTGCGAATTCATGTCCTCCAGCCGCCGTATTCGGTGAGATCGCTCTTGTCACTCGAATGAGCCGTCGCGCGGACCAACCGGCACGGTGAGTCAAGGGGCCTCATTCTGATCTCATGCTGATTGCGACCTTTCAATCGGATGTGTCAGCCATACCAGCAAATGGCCGGCAACCAAGATCCAGTGGGTCCTTGGTCGGGGCTGAACGCCACTGCGAATGAAGCTGCGCCCGATGGGCCCCAACGCACATCGAGTTGGGTTCGCTTCGCCGACGGGTTTCCGTGGTGCCCATGGTGCCGGCGAGTCCGGTGCGAGGTCGATCGCGGATAGTTGTGCTGCTACGGTGCGTTCCGACGGAGGGGGGATCACACTACATTGGGCTCTGAGCCCGGAGCACCCAGATTTCGGCCCTAGCCAGTTGTGTGGCTCTTGAGACACAATGACTCCTACGGATTTGTCTTGGATACGCCAGTTGGGTCAATGGATCGCGGGAGCGGCGGCGTTCCTGGGGCCGTGGGGCGTCTTCGTCATTGCCTTCTCTGACAGCGCGTTCATCCCGATGCCCCAGGGAGTGGACGCATTGCTGTTGGCACAGGCGATTGCCAGTCCCGAGATCGCGTACCTTGCCGCTGGTCTGGGAGCGCTCGGATCCGTGGTTGGCAGTACCGTACTGTACTTTCTTGCCCGAGGCGCGGGGCAGGGGCTCTTGCTCAAGCGGCTCTCTTCGAACGGAATCAACCGGCTCAGCCGGCTCATGGGCAGGTGGGGCGCCGCGCTGTTGATTCCAGTGACCATGATTCCCCTTCCCATGCCGATGAAGCCGGTGGTTCTGGCTGCGGGCATCTTTCGAATGCCGCTAGTCTCGTTCTGGAGCGCGATCAGCTTCTCGCGGCTGGTCCGCTACTTCGGGATAGCCTTTCTCGGCATGCAGTATGGCGACCGAGGGCTAGCACTGGCCTTGGAGAACATGCACCTGGCGTTGCTCGGCTGCGGTTGCTTCGTCGCGCTGTTCATTTCAGTGCACCGATTCTCCACCCGATGGCTGAACCGTGGGTAGCGAACGATGACAGGGTGGTGATGCTGTGCGCTCCACGACCGAGCCGCACTGACTCCACCTAGGGTCAACGTGTGCAGTCCGAGCGTCTGCGGGCTGCGACGGAGATCTGGTCACCTCCTCGCTTGCCCAAGAGCACGCCTATTGTGAAGCGCGTGCTACGGGTTGGGTGGCAGACGGGGAACGTCGGACGGGATAGCGAAGATGCTGGCGCTCAATGGTCGGTTGGTTTCGTAGCTCTGGGCGTAGAGCTCGAATACCTTCTCCTCGTCGCGCTCCCTCCGGATCACCCAAGGGAGCAGGGTGTCGCCCACCGGCTTGTATCTCCCGAACACCGACTTCTCCTCGTACGGTATCTGTGTCTCGCGATCTCGTCGCAGGTATTGCTGCTGGAGCGGCAAGCCGTCCGACTTCCTCAGGAAAAGCGTGATTGTCTCGCCCTCGTCGTCAACGATGTCTACCGCTTCGCTCGGCACGTTGTCGACTATCTCGGTGCCTTGGTAGTAGTAGTACAGCCCCGGTTCATCCAAGCGGTAGCGCATGAAGTAGAAGATGTCCCGTCGGCTCGCCTGCCGGTAGCGCTCTATGTAGTCCTCTGGTTGCGGGACCGCCCCTCGGTACGTGACCTCGTATCCCTGACCATTGAGGAACAGGGCGTAGTAGTCGCCCTTTCGCGTGTAGACTTCGCGCCGTTGCAGCGGGAGCCAGTCGTCGCCAGCGTCCGGGCGCATGTCTTCGAATCTGTCGTAAATCGTGATTTCGGCCTGCCCACGGACTTGGCGGTTGTAGAACGAGTAGGCGCGGCCGGATCTCACCTGTGTCCGAATGTCGAGGAAGCTCTGGCCACCAATCGACTCGAATGCGTTGCGGACGAGCCGCTCCCCCTTTTCCTGTCGCGTCTCCGCGTGTAGGGGGAGTGCATTCCAAGCAGCGGTTCCGCACGCGATTCCGAAGCTCCGTCGAGTGATCATGGTTGTCTTTCTGGTTGCGCCCCTCTGCCATATTCTTTCACGTTACGGTTCCAGACGCTGGGCATGGGGTACTCTGGTGAAAATACCCGATGGAGACGCTCTCGGCGGCAGGCGAAAGGGAACGAGTTGCGGCCTTGCTCGAGACCTTGGGCAAGCGCGTTCCCGAGAGCGCTGTGGCTAGAATCCCTCGGCTCTTGGAGGTGCTTCCGGATCCCGTCGGAGCGCTTCAGCGCCTCGATCAGTACTATCGCCGACGGTCGCACAAAGCAAGCTCCAAGGACTTTGAGGCTAATGCGATCTACGCTGCGCTCACAGTCTTTGGCAACAGCCGGTATTTGTCGAACATGCTGTTGAACTCGCCGGGCCTGTTGCAATGGGCTCTCGACTCGCAAAACCTTGAACGAACGATACCGCCGGGGGAACTCCGCTCCGATCTGGGATCGTTCCCTGTCGACGCGAACGATGAACAGGCAGCCATGCTGCTCGCGCGATTCAAGGGCAGGCACATGCTGCGAATTGCCCTCCGGGACCTACTCTCTGTTGCTCCGTTAGCTGACACGGCTCTCGAACTGTCGACCTTGGCGGACACGGTCATACAAGGTGCACACGACCATATCCGTCAACAGCTCGTCAAGCGCTTGGGACGGCCGCTTTGCCCGACGGAGTCGGGGATGATGCTTTGCAACTTCACGGTTGTTGCGCTGGGCAAGCTTGGCGGAAGTGAACTGAACTACAGTTCAGACATCGACCTGATGTACCTACACACGGGAAGCGGCCAGACTTCGGGCCCGATTGTCATCTCGAACAAGGATTTCACCGGCCAGCTGGCCATGCGACTCACAAGCCTGCTGTCCATGGTTACCCCCGAGGGCTTCAGCTATCGGGTCGACTTGCGATTGCGGCCCGAGGGGAGTGCCGGAGAGCTGGTCGTGCCGCTATCGAGTGCTGCTCAGTATTACTTGAATCGGGCACGGGACTGGGAGTTGCAGATGCTCATCAAGGCGAGGCCGGTGGCTGGGGACCTACACCTGGGCCGCAGGTTTCTGGAGATCGTCTCGCCTCAGATCTACAAGACTTCCACAGACTTTTCACAGATCGAACGCTTGGCGGAAACTCGAGACCGCATGCAAGAGCAACGCCGCAGGCATGGTCGGACGAGCCTCGATGTCAAGCTGGACCTTGGAGGCATCCGAGACATCGAGTTTCTTGTCCAGTGCTTGCAGAGACTGTACGGCGGTCAAGACCGATTCCTCCGTAGTGGCGGGACGATGTACGCCTTGCATCGACTCCGGGAGAAAGGGCATCTCGGGACGGGCGACTACGGGGCGTTGTTCAGCGCCTACAGGTATCTGCGCAAGGTCGAGCACTACTTGCAACTCATGGACAACAAGCAGACCCACGAATTGCCCAAGGACGCCGCATCCCTCCGCCGTTTGGCGTTGCAGATGGGAATGCGCTCTGGCAGCAGCCACCACGGGGCCCTTGAAGCGGCCATCAAGAAACGCTATGAGGCGGTAGCTGAGATCTACGACCGAGTGATTCGCAGCCAGCGTCCGCCAATTCCGAAGGCCACTGCAAGGGGAGCAAGCGCCCTGGCTGCACCGGCCGCGCCCAAGAGTGCCCGGGATGAACCGGTGGTGTCGGCTGTCTGGCGTGTCCACTTGCCGCGCCTCAGGCGTGCTTCGCCCGAACTGGCGTCAAGCTTCGAGACGCTGAGCCTCCGGTGGGGGAACCGTGCGTTGGAGCATTTCCTCGAACGGGTGGTCGGAATGCCCAAAGCGCTTGAGATTCTGGTGAGTCGTCGCGAGCTCGTGCCGTCTATTGCTGAACTCATGGAATATAGTCCGCACTTCGCCGGGTATCTGTTGCGGTTCCCCGAGGACGCTGCAGTGATCGCGCCCGCGAACGGAAGTTTGCAGGACGATCGCGCCGGGGGTTCCCAGGCCGGTGGAGGCGCGATGCCGCCGGAGGTGCGCTCGATTCTTGATGCCAATCTTGGTCCGGACGATGCGGCAGCGGAACTGAGGAAGTTCTTCCGTCGGGCGATGCTTGCCATTCAGACCCGGAGCATCTGCCAGGGCGAAGACGTTTTCCGAACCCTGTTGAGCGCGAGCGACCTGGCGGAGTGTATTCTTCGGGCCGCTCATGCCCTGGCTCTACGCGAAGTGCTTGACATCCCTTCTGAACAGGCCGAAATGCCGGACGCCGTCCGGATCATCGCGCTGGGTCGATTGGGGATGCGCGAATTCGATCTCGGATCGGATGCTGATGTCGTGTTCGTGATTCCCGACAAGGAGGCGTCTAGACGGGCAAAGTGGACGCAGGTGGTCAATCGAATCATCGACATTGTCAGTAGCTATACCGCGGAGGGCCAGATGTTCAGCATCGACACACGGTTACGTCCCCTTGGTCGAGATGGCGAACTGGTTCAAACCGAGAAGCAATTCCTCACGTATCTTGCTGGTCGCGCGGAATCCTGGGAGGCGCTCACCTACATGAAGGCTCGGACGGTGGCAGGGGACGCGGACGCGGGGGAAGGTTTCTTGGCCCGCCTGCAGGAAGTGCTGTGGCAGCACTTTGCGCATCGCGAGGAACTTGGATCCCTGCTCGCCCGAATGCGGGCTCGCATCGAAGCGGAGCAAGGAGAGGCTAAGCCCCTCAAGTCGGGGCGTGGGGGGTACTACGATATTGACTTCATTCTCATGTATTGGCGTCTGCTGCATGCGGAGTCGTTCTATGCATCGCTGAACACGCCGCAGCGAATCGAGATCATCCGAAAGACCAGTCCCGAGCACGGGGCCGACCTTGACGTCTTGCTCAGGACAACGAGGATTCTTCGGTCACTGGATCACGGGACAAGATTGTCCAAGGGCACTTCGTCACACGCGCTGCCCCCCACGGAATGGCAGCGCGAACTGCTGGCGGAACTCGTGGCGAGATGGCTTCCAGCGGAAGACAGAGCCACGCCGCTCGCGGAACTGGTTGAGTCCGCTAGCAGGGCCGCCCGTGAAGTGTTCAACGAGGCGTTTCGCGCCTAGGCCAAGGGCGAACCGCGCCCGCCCGTGTGGAATGGCTCTGACCAAGCAGCAGATCGGCGTCGTTCGCCGTTGCGACAGGGTGGTTGTGCAGTCCGACTCGGATCGGGTATGTCAACGGCTTGGCGATCCGGGCAGGCGGCTCCCGAGGCCGGCTTCCCGGGCGCACGTGATCCGGTACAATGACTCCGTTATGAGAACCGTTTTTTCCACGGTATGCTGTGCCGTCTTGCTTGCGGTGCCCGCAGTTGGTGCCGATGACGGGTGGGTCGAACTCTGGGATGGTTCGACCTTCTCCGGCTGGAAGTTGAGCACAGACAATCCGTCCACATTCAAGATCGTTGACGGTGCGATCGTGGCCCAGGGGCCGCGCGCGCACCTCTTTTACGCGGGTGAAGTCAACGGAGGTGTTTTCCGCGACTTCGAACTCAAGGTCGACGTCCTCGCGAAAAACAATTCGAACGGTGGGATCTACTTCCATACGGATTTTCAGGAGACCGGGTGGCCACGGAAGGGATTCGAGGTGCAGGTCAACAACACATTCCAGCGCGATCCGCGCAAGAGTGGCGGTCTTTACGGTGTCTCCGACAACCTAATCGCGCCCGTGGGGGATGACGAATGGTTCGAGGAGCACATCGTCGTGCGCGGGAACACCGTCAAGATCTACGTCAACGGCCATCTGATCACGAATTGGGTTCAGCCCGAGGACTGGGATGGACTCCGCCCCCTGCCGAACGGAAGAGGGCAGAGTTTCCCTGAGCGCAAGCTCAGCTCGGGCACGATCGCGCTCCAGGGCCATGATCCCAACAGCGTGGTGATGTACAAGAACATCCGCATCAAAGTCCTCGACTAGAGGCGTCGCTCGCGACGCCCGTCGGCAAGTATGGCGTCTCATGGATTTTGCGCAGGAGGTCAAGGCAGCGGCTGACATCGTCACCGTAGTGGGGACGCATGTCCGCCTGCGCCAGCAGGGCGGGAATCGTTTCATCGGGCTTTGTCCGTTCCATTCGGAGAAGACTCCATCGTTCACGGTTCATGGAGGATTGCAGTTCTACAAGTGCTTCGGCTGCGGCAAGAGTGGCGATGTATTCAGCTTCCTGATGGAAATCCAGGGCCTGAGCTTTGTCGAGTCACTCAGGGTTCTTGCGGCGCAACAAGGTCGGTCCATGCCGCAGGCCGGCAAGGGGCCGGGGCTTGACGCGGGAGCGCGCAAGCGTGAGCAGTTGTTGCGAATACACGCCCTGGCGCAAGAGTTTTTCGTCTCTCAGTTGCGTTCGGCAACTGGCGCCAGTGCCATGCGATACTTGCGGGCCCGCGGAATCGGAAAACCCGAAATCGACGAGTTTGGCCTCGGCTACGCGCCTCCGAGGCAGGGACTGAAGGAGCATTTCAAGAACCGCGGGCTCAAGCGCGGCGACGTGCGTGATTCCGGACTGATCGGAGAGTCAGAGAAGGACCGGTCCCTGTACGACCGATTTCGTGACCGATTGATGTTCCCTATTCATTCGGACATGGGCAAGCTGATCGGTTACGGGGGCCGCATCTTGGATCCTGACAAACAGCCAAAATACCTGAATTCGCCGGAAACGCCGATCTACCGGAAGCATGCTGTGCTCTATAACCTCCATCGGGCACGAACGGCCATGCGTCAGAGCAGTCGCGTGGTGCTGGTTGAAGGCTATATGGACGTGATCGGTGTTTGGAAGGCGGGTATCCGAAATGCGGTCGCCACATGCGGAACGGCGCTGACAACTCAACAGATCGGCGTCATTCGCCGCCATTGCGACACGGTGGTCGTGAACTTCGACTCGGATCGGGCGGGTCAGGCGGCCGCGGAGCGGTCGGTTGAGTTGCTCTTGCGCGAAGGAATGAATGTGCGTGTGCTTGAGCTTCCAGGTGGATTGGACCCGGATGAGTTTTGCAGCCAGCATGGCGCCGAGGAGTATCGACGCCAACTGGACCGCGCCCCGCGTTTCTTTCACTGGCTGCTGGACCGGTCCCGGCAGCAGTTCGACCTCGCCACGGCCGAGGGCCGCACTGCGGTCTTCGAGAAGCTGCTGCCGTCTGTGATCCTGCTGCCGGAGGCGGTCCAGCGAGCCACCACGGTCGTTGAGCTGGCGGAGCACATCGGGCTTCCACAGGGTGTGGCGCTGAATCGCCTGCGATCCGCGACGAATCAAGGCGAGCGGACTGCCGACCGCGGAACGCCCCAGCCCGACGGCCTATCCCCCGGGGAACGCCTGCTTGTCGTCTTGCTCGCAAACGATGGCCAGGCGCGGAGGGAATTGCTGGAAGAGGCTCACGATCTCGCATCGGGTGCCCTTTCGAGCCAGAGAATCCTAGCCGCAATGCGGGCCGTCGAGAATTCGGGTGACGGCTACCACCATTCGGCAGTGGAAGGACGGCTCGAGGATGAGGACAGGGAACGGCTCGCGCGCTTGGTGCTGGACGGTGACCGGCCCGTACCGACCATTGACGAGGGCAGGGAGGCGCTCACCGCCTTGCGCCTCAAGGTCACCCGCGACCGCTATCGAGATCTGCTGCGAGGCATCGCGGAGGCCGAGCGTTTGGGAGACAAAGACAAGCTGGCGGAAATGCTGGGCCAAATCAAGCGGATGGAACCGGACCTGGGTCTCGCTGAGCGCTAGCCTCGATTCCCAACTGAAGTTGTTCATGTGAGAGATTAGCGGGTTTTCCGGCGTGAAGCCCATGGGCGATAAGTGCTTTCTCAGGATCATTGACATTTATTTATAGCAGTTTTCCATCAATAACCACATTCGTACAACAAGAACCAGGAAAACGTCTACCGGAACAGGTGGCCTTCCAGGCATGGCTGCATTCACCGCGTTTCCCACATGGCATTCTCTACCGAGACCGCCAAGAGAGATTTCCACTGGCACGAGGTAAGCTCTTGTATTGATGCCAGTTATGCGGAGGGTCCGGCAGGCAGATGGGCTCTGCCGCCCCTGCGCGGATGGGCAGCTGCGGGCTCGCCAAGGCCTCTCCGCAGGCCTTGTGGGCAGGCCCGGTTCGCTGCCCCAGCGCCCCTTGACGGCTAGTCGCTGATTGCATAGTAACTAGTGTGGCGTATTCATGCTAACATGCATAAATACATGCAAGACCCCGCCCAGCGCTTCAGCACCCCCGAAAACAGCACCCACCGCCGTTACGAAGCCTTGCGCGCACTCTTCGTCGACCACGCCTCGCTCGAGGAGGCCGCCAGCCGCTTCGGCTACGCAGCCGGCACCTTGCGCAACCTGCGCGCCGCGTTCCTGCACCAGCCCCACCAGCCGTTCTTCCTCCCCGACCGCCGCGGCAAGCGCAAGCCGCTTCCCGGCCCGGACCGCGACGAGCGCATTCTCGCGCTGCGCAACGAGCGCAATCTCTCGGCCGCCGAGATCGCCGCGCACCTCACCACGCAGGAGGCCCTGCCGGTCAGCGCCACCACCGTCGCGCGCGTGCTCAAGCGCGCTGGCCTGCCCAAGCTGTGGCGGCGCACAGCGGCGCAGCGCACCGCCGGACCCGCTCCCGTGCTCGCCCCCGTCGCCGACCACCGCGCCCTGGACCTAGCCCCCCGCCGCTTGCGCACCGAGTTCGGCGGCCTGTTCCTGTTTGCCGCCGACCTCGCCAGGATCGGGCTCGACGACATGCTCCGCCAGCACGGCCTGCCGGGCAGCGCGATGATCCCTCCCGGCTGTGCCTTCCGCTCCCTGCTGGCCCTCAAGCTGTGGGGCATCGGCCGGCCCTCGCGGGTCATGCCCGAAACCCTGGACCAGGGCCTCGCCCTCTTCGCCGGCCTCAATGCCGTCCCCAAGCGCGCCACCCTCACCGAATACTCCTGCCGCGTCGACCCGCGCCACTGCCCCGCCTTGATGGACGCCTGGCACCACGCCACCCGCAGCCTGGGCCCCGACCTCGGCGGCGGACGCTCCTTCGATCTCGATTTCCACACCATCCCCTTCCACGGCGAGGACGCCCTGCTGGAGCGCCACTACGTCTCCAAGCGCAGCCGCCGCCAGCGCGGCATCCTCGCTTTCCTCGCCCGCGACGCCGACGCCCGCCTGTTCGCCTGGGCCAACGCCAGCCTCCGCAAGGACGGCCAGAACGACGAGATCCTGCGCTTCGCCCAGGCCTGGCGCGAGCGCACCGGCGAGCTGCCCGCCGAACTCGTCTTCGACAGCCGTCTCACCACCTATGCCAACCTCGCCCGGCTGCACCAGCTGGGCATCGCCTTCCTGACGCTCCGCCGGCGCACCCCCAAGATGGTCGCCGAACTGCTCTCCGCACCCGCCGCGGACTGGCGCAAGGTCACCCTCTCCAACGTCGGCCGCATCTATCGCACCCCACGGATCCTCGAACGCCAGGTGCGCCTCAAGCACTACCCCGGCGACATCCGCCAGATCGCCATCACCGATCTCGGCCACGAGAAGCCGACCCTGCTGCTCACCAACCAGATGCGCGCGCCGGCCGCCCGCCTGATCGACCGCTACGCGCGCCGCATGGTCATCGAAAACACCATCGCCGACGCCATCGACTTCTTCCACATGGACGCGCTGTCGGCCGCCGTGCCCCTGAAGATCGATCTCGACGTCCAGCTCACGCTGATGGCCAGCTCCCTCTACCGCCTGCTCGCCAAGCGCGTCGGCAACGGCTTCGAGATCGCCAAGGCCAGCACCATCTTCCGCAAGCTCGTGCGCTCCAGCGCCACCATCGACATCACCCCCACCGAGATCGTCGTCAGCCTCGGGCGCCGGGCCAACAACCCGCTGCTGCTGGCTGCCGACTACGCCGCAACCCGGGAACCCATCCCCTGGCTCGACAACCGCTCCCTCAAACTTCGCTTCTTCTGACAGTCAATTGGTCACATTCTTGCTGCCCGTTGGGAATCGAGGCTAGATCAACGAAGCGCGATCGCTATCCGATCGACGCACGAATTCTCAGGCGGGAGAACTTGAGAGCGCCCTCAGGGATCAAACCTTCGGCGCCTGTCCGTGTCGGCGGCACGCATTTGGTCCGTGGATCTGAGCCGGAATCATCCCGCCTTCGATCTCTCCGCTCATGAGGCGGTATCTGCAACCGCAGCCCGAGAAAGAGCCGGCTCCCGCGATTCGGTCCCGGCGTGTCTGGTGACACCTGGGGTTGCTTCTCCCCCGGCCTTGCGCAGAAGCCGTCTTTCGCGATGATCAAGATCCTTTGAAGGGGCGTGGATCTGTGCGCTACGAGTCATTTCAAGGGCGGTTTGGAGGTCCTTCTCCTTGTGCTCGTAGTGCTTGGCAAGCTGCTCGAAGGCCGAGGCTCGATATGGGTTGGCGACACGGGACAGTTCTCGCAGCAGTCGGACTTGGATTCCGCGGTTTCCGGCCTGCCCCTCAAGGCAAGCAGATTCCCAAATGGAAGCAAATACGCAGCGCGGAGGGAGCCCCGCACGGATCGCCTTGCGATAAAGATGAAGGGCGTCCTCTCGGTCGCCGTTCTTCCGCATCCAGCGTGCCAGGCCGAGCATGTCTTCCGCGTGCCGGAAGGCTGTTTCGCCAGGCTCGGCGAAGGCTGGCATGAGGACTGCCCCTAGGCACGCCAGGGAGACCAGGTCCAGTATGTTGTGACTGAACACGGGCCGCAGCCCGGCGGGGTTCCCTGTGCGTAGGAAGTTGAAATACCGGTGTGGAATCAGTGCTCCCGCGACATCGTCGTGGCGCTCAAACCCGAGCACCTCCGATTCCAGGGTGCCCATCCGGCAGTTACTCATCCTCTCGCTCCATATGCGACGAGCTGGATGGAGCAGATCGACATGGAGAAGTCTTCCCATAGGGCTGGCCTGGCGCTTCAGCCTGTAGCGGGTCTCAAGGAGCGGGACATCATACGATTTGCCGTTGTACGTGATGAGTGCGTCGTAGTGGTTCAAGCATTCCGAGAGTGCGTCCAGCATGGCCGACTCCTCGTCGTAGTCGCGCATGAAGAAGAGTCGCACGCGAAAGCCGTCGGTCTCGATCGTCCCCACACCAACCAGGAATGCGCACGTCCCCGTTCCACCCGCCAGCCCGGTAGTCTCGGTATCGAGGAACGCCCAGTGCCTTGGGCCAATAGGCTGCGCTTCGCTGTCGGAAATGTTTGTCAGCCAGTTCCCTGGAATCAACTGCAGATCACCAACCCGGATGTTGCCATGCATGCGGTCGTTCGGGACCATGTGCTCTTGCATCAAGAAGCGGCCTAGGGAGCCTTGGCGCTCTTTACCCTCGAGGTGAAACTCTCCGTGACGGGATGATGCAGACGGCCGCTCCCGTGGCGCGGCGTCTCCCGCCGGTTCACGGTTGTCAATCGCACGCTCGGCCGCAACGTTGATGCGCCGTCGCAACTGGTCGATGTCTCCTTGGGTTATGCGCCGCATCTGGTCCTCGCTGCAAGCGGTCAGGCGGCTTCCTGTTGCTGATGCTCGGAGGTCAGCGCGGCCAGCAACTGGAGCGCCACATCCTTTGCTTTTTCGCCGACCTCACCAGGCGCTCCCACGCATCTAGGGCACCCGCCTGCACAACGGCACCCTTCGATGAGTTCACGAGCCATGCAAACGAGTGATCCACGCATCCGGAACAGTGGTTCGCTCTGGCCGATTCCACCCGGGAAGTTGTCATAGAGGAAGATCTCCGGACATAGCAATGCCTCGGATTCGTCCTTGCTGCTTGATGTTGATACTCCCAGATCACGCGGATCGCACATCAAGAGCACTGCCCCGACCGTGCGCAGCACGTTCCCGAGCCCCACGAGTCCATCGCGGGTCTCGGTCGTCGTGTAGGGCAGGGAAGCGAGCGAAGCCGCCGGGAACAGAAGCCAGAACGCTGTGGTGTGCATCTCCTGCTCCGGCATTGAGAGCTTGCCGTCGCCGACATTCTCATTGGTGTGAAAGCGAATCTTCTTGAAACCGACGACTCGGCTTGTGATGCGGACTTCGCCGTGGCTTGCCAGCGAAGCTCCGAGAGAGTCATCATCGAAACCCTCAAGCCGCTCGACCTGGGTGTGTTCGACCGCATCCGTATAGTAGCCGCACTCGACCCTGCGGACGTACGCCTTGCGTTCCTTAAAGTCCAGACTGTCCACGTGGAACAGCTGGCCCTCGTGAAGATAGATCGCCTTTTCGTGCAGTGTCGTAAGAGCGGCCGGAAATGCGACCTCTCCGATTACCCTCGAGCCTCCGCTGATGTCAATCACGACGAAATTGTCACTAGTGACCTTGCGGAGGCTGATGGCGTCCGCCGGATAGGCCTCCGATGTCCAGTGCCACGCCCCGCCGGCGTGGTGGAGAACCCCGGTTTCCTCCAGGAAGGCGCACATCTCGCCAGTGTCGTGCGGACCGAAGCGCTCGTCCTCGTGGATCGGCAGTTCGAACGCCGCGCATTTCAAGTGGCTAACCAGAATCTCGAGGTTGTCCGGATTCACATGCGCATGTTCGGGTGAGCCGTCGAAGAAGTACTCCGGGTGCTCGATTACGTACTGGTCGAGAGGGGCGGACGAAGCGACGAGAACGGTTACAGAAGCCGCGCTACGTCGTCCGGCCCGCCCGGCTCGCTGCCAGGTTGACGCGATCGAGCCAGGGTAGCCCGCCAGCACGACTGCGTCGAGCGAGCCGATGTCGATTCCGAGTTCCAGGGCATTGGTGGCTACGACTCCGTGAACCTCTCCGTCGCGGAGCTGGCGCTCGATCTCGCGCCTCTCTCGTGGAAGATAGCCGCCACGGTAGCCACGGACGGCTGCTACCCCGCCCGGGGGCCTGCCGACCGATTCCTTGAGGTATCGCGTGAGGATCTCGGTCACCAGGCGGCTGTTGGCGAATACAAGGGTCTGACGGCCTCGCTCGAGGAAGGACTCCGCCAGGCGCCGCGCCTCGTTGACGTAGCTGCGCCTGATGCCCAGCTGCGCGTTCACGACGGGCGGGTTGTAGAAGACGAAGAACTTCTCTCCGCGCGGGGCTCCGTTGTCATCGACCAGCTCGAATTGCTCTTCGCAGAGGCTCTGGGCGAGCTCTTTGGGATTCGCGATGGTGGCCGAGCAGCAAATGAACTGGGGGTTGGAGCCGTAAAAGGCCGCGATGCGCTTGAGACGCCGCAAGACATTTGCCAGATGGCTTCCGAAGACGCCGCGGTAAGCGTGCAGCTCGTCAATGATCACGTACTGCAGGTGCTCGAAGAAGCGCGCCCAGCGCGTGTGGTGCGGCAGCACTCCGGAGTGAAGCATGTCGGGATTGCTGAGCACGACATTGGCGCGGCGCCGAATTGCCCTGCGGGCGTCGGATGGCGTGTCTCCGTCATACGTGAAGGCTCGGATGTCGGAGCCAAGGGCGGCACCGAGGCGGTTGAACTCTTCGAGTTGGTCTACGGCCAGGGCCTTGGTCGGAAACAGGTAGAGCGCGCAGGCTGAAGGATCAGAGGCCAGCGCGTTCAGGACCGGCAAGTTGTAGCAAAGCGTCTTGCCACTGGCAGTCGGCGTGACGATAACGGCATGCTTTCCGCTCGCGATGCGGTCCCAGCTTTGGGCCTGATGCGAGTAGAGCGTCTCAATACCCTTGGATGCAAGCGCTTCACGCAGGCGGTCATCGATCGCTTTCGGGAAGTCAACCCAGCGTGCCTCGCGCGCCGGCAGCTTCCTGATCGTCGGGACTGGCGAATCAGTGCGTCGATGCAATGCCTCGAATCGCTCGATCATGCCATGGAGCGAGTTGTCGGGCGGAGAGATCGGCGCGAGGCCTTTTCGTCGACCCCGGACTGCTGGGTATTCTGGATCGAGGTTTTGATTCATGGATGTTGCCCCTGTTTGCGATTCAATTTCTACGATATTCGTGTTTTGAAATCAGTTTGTTCTTAATATATTCTCACACGGCCAGCATTGTAGTCAAGGCATCCTGCACGTCTCGGGGCGATCGACCTCCAATTTGCCGAGTCGATCCACGCGGCAGGTGCTGTTCGCCCAGCAGCCGGCCATCCCGGTAGATCACGGTTTGCCCAGATCGGGCTCGCCGTCGGCGCGATTTAGTCGGATCGCAGCGTGAGCGTCGAGCCACCTCTGGTATCGCAATACGCGCGAATCGCGCAGGGGATTCTTGGATCTTTTTGAGAGGTTGGTTGCGACGCTCCGGCCGGGTGCGCCATGGGGGCACTTCGGCGCTCGATCTGGTTGCATGCGTTCCAAGCGCTGTCTTTGCCTCGCTCAGCGCTACAATCTCAACATCTTGATCGGCAGCACCGCCCGCTATGACAGAACTTGCCCAAGATCTTGGCCATCTCTGCTTCTGGCTGCGATCGGCCTGTTGCTAGACGTGAGCCCCGGTGTGGCTCAGCAAACCATGTCTGGACCTCGAATCAAAGCCCTCATCGTCGACGGGTTCAGCAATCACGACTGGCGCAAGACGACTGCCTTCATCGCGTCGACTCTTACCGAGACCGGCATGTTTGCGGTCGATGTCACGACGACCCCCGAAGAACCGGACGATCCGGGTTGGGTACGATGGCGCCCGAAATTCTCCGACTATGCCGTTGTCATTCTCAACTGGAACAATGTTCGTCACCCCGAGATTCGTTGGCCGCGGCCCGTCGAACACGCGGTGGAGACTTACGTGCAGGGCGGGGGCGGTCTGCTCGTCTTTCATTCCGCGAACAATGCATTCTCACACTGGCCCGAATACGACCGCATGATCGGACTTGGCTGGCGTGACAAGCACCATGGCGTCGCATTGCAGCTCGATGCCGACGGTAATATCCGGAGGATTCCACCCGGCGAGGGCGAAAGGACCAGTCATGGCCCGCGTCAGGACACGATCGTGATTCAACTCGACGACCACCCAATCACACTCGGCACCCCAAAACGATGGATCACACCCGATATCGAGGTTTACACCTACGCACGGGGTCCTGCCGAACAACTCACCGTCCTTACTTATGGTCGTCACATCGCAACCGACAGTTATTGGCCGCTTGAATGGGTTGTGTCTTACGGCCAGGGGCGGGTCTATAGCTCGTCGTTCGGGCACATCTGGAAGAGCGACAGCGGAATCCCCGACCGTGTGCGCTGCATGGGTTTCCAAACAAGCCTGATCCGCGCGGCGGAGTGGCTTGCGAGCGGCACTGTCAGTTACCCGGTGCCGGCTGATTTCCCGAGCGAGCACTCCATCGCCCTACGAAGTCGCTGATCGTCGGGCAGCCTTCTCCGCCCACGGCCTTTGATGTGAGCCGCGTCTGGATTCGGGTCACCGCTCACCGAATGCAATACCATCGGACCATGGATTCGGAGAGATTTGGTTCTGCGCGATCACCACGGGGCATCCTCTTGGCTTGCCTGCTTGCGGCTTGGTTTTCGAGCGCGAGTGCGCAGCCGGCATTCAAGATCACGTTCGCGGCTCAAAGCCAAAACCACGGACGGGTCTGGAACGGAGGTGTCGATGATGCCTCGCGGTTGCGTGGGATGCTTGGCTGGCACCTTCATGACGACGATCGCCTGCGACCGCCATCGCGTTGGGACGTGATGACGCAATCGGTGGGCGGCGACGTGGCTTCTCCCGGTGTGATCTTGACGCTGAACGGACCCGAATCGCTTCCGTTCACCTTTTTCACCAGAATCGGTGACACGACCTTCGTGCCGGCCGAAGTTCCCTACGGCGAGGTTTACTACCCGCCTGGATTACGCGGCGACATCGCCATCGAGCGCGTGCCGCACCCGATCGTTGTCTCGGGTCAGCAGACCGAGAGCGACGATCCGGCCATGATTCGTACTAGGTCGGGTGAGTATTGGCTCGCGTGGGTTGCCTATCGCACTGTCGAGCGTGACGGCTATTACCTGAAAGGGGCGGACCGGGTGATGGCCGCCTGGAGCGAGGACGGAGTCCGGTGGTCGGAACCGTCGGCGGTCACTTCCATGGGAGACCACTTCCGGGTTGCGCTGGGGGAAGATGCGCACGGCCGCATTTGGTGCGTGTATTCGCGTCAAGAGGCCTTGGGCAGCGGTAACTTCGACCTGTATGCGAAGAGCTTAGAGCACGGGCGGTGGTCGGATGCCGTACGGCTGACCGAGGACCCGCGACCGGATGCGTTCCATCGGGTCGCAGCGACCGGTGATGGGGAACTGTACTTGGTCTGGGCCGGTTTCCGCGACTCCCCGGACGGCGGCCCGCCACAAAGCGACATCCTCTTGCGACGCTTTGACGGTTCCGCATGGGGGCCGGAAGTGCCTATCACGGATTCCCCGGAGGACGATTGGGAGCCGGCTGTGGCAACGGACTCGGCGGGCCGGGCGTGGATCGCTTGGGATTCATACCGATCGACCGGCGGCTACGACTTGCTGCTCCGGTCGGCAACCGCGGAAGATGAAGGCCCGCTCGTGGAACTGTCAGCGAGCCCGTACTCGGAGATGCGAGCCGATGTCGCAGTCGATCGGGCCGACAGGGTTTGGGTTGCTTGGGAGGAAGGCGCCCCGAACTGGGGCAAGGACTACGGCTACCGGAATCCGCGCCACAGAATCAATCTCAAACAGGGTGCCCTGTTGTACGACGCGCAGAACGCAAGGCCCCCACGAGTGGCCGTGCTGGAGGACGGTCAATGGCTGCGGCCGAGAGAGGCGTTGCCGGGTTCTGTTCCGAAATTCCTGAGGCCGGGTCTGTTCCAGAATCCCCGTTTGGCCGTGGACGGCGAGGGCAATGCGTGGGTGGTGATGCGACACCAGTGGCGCGGTGCCGGGCGCTGGGGAGGACATTTATTCGACTCCTACGCCACCACATGGGCAGACGGGGGGTGGATCTCCCCGGTTCTGCTACCGGGGAGCACCGGGAGGCAGGACACGCTCGTCGCGACCGCTCCGGCACCCGATGGATCGATCGTCGCGGCCGTGGTCGGCGATGGTCGCAGGCTGCCGGTAGGATTGCCGAAACACCACGCCATCGCCGTTGTTCGGCTGGACGGGAATGCGCTGCCGGGTACGTCGAGCAGTCCTCCGCTGGTCCCGTTCGAGCCGAGCGTAGCCGAGGCATTCGTACCCACCCATCCAAACGAGGACGCGGAGATCGACGCGATCCGCGACCACAGGGTGGAACTGGACGGGTTGCCATGGAAAATCGTTCGGGGTGACCTGCACCGCCACACTGAGATCTCCATGGACGGGGCAACTGATGGCACCCTCAACGATGCCTATCGATACGCTCTCAATGCGGCGCAGCTTGATTTTCTCGGCGTGAGCGACCACAACTACGGCCAGTGGCTCGATACTGACCAGCCGACAGACCCGCAGTCAGACAACGAGTTCCAGTTCTGGCGGACGCAGAAATCGGTCGACCTCTTCCATGTCCCGGGACGCTTCACGCCTCTCTACGGGTACGAGCGGACCACGAATTTCCCGCTCGGTCACCGCAACATCTTCCATGCGACGCGCGGGGTGTTCAGCCTGCGGGTGCCCATGTTGCACGTGCGCGACCGACCGGAACTCCTTGATTCTGATCCGCCGAAGCTGTGGGCCTACCTCAGGCGGACCGGCGGCATCGGCATTCCGCACACTTCGGCGACCTCGATGGGGACGAACTGGCAGCGGCGCGATGACGAGGTCATACCCGTCACCGAGATTTATCAGGGAGACAGGAACTCTTACGAGACACAAGGCGGTCCGAGGGCTGCCCTTCCGGACGCCCCGGGTATGGGTTCGGCGGGGCGACCGCCGCATCAGGACGGCTTGGTCCAGAACGCGCTCGGTGTCGGGTACCGGATGGGATTCATCGCGTCCAGCGACCACCGGTCTACGCATATCTCCTACGCCAACTTGATCGTGCCGGACCGAATCACTACGCGGGCCGACTTGATTGACGCGATGCGCAATCGGAGGACATTTGCCTCCACTGACAACATTGCAGTCGATTTCCACTCCGGAGGACAGCACCAGGGATCGGTAACCGTGGCGGCTGAGGCGCCGGTGTTCACCGCTCGGATTCGCGGCACGGCTCCGATCCTCAAGGTCGAAGTGATCAAGAACAACCGGTCGGTCTACACGCGGTCGGGTGACGGGGAGCTTGATGTCGAGTTCGAGTACCGGGATGCCGAATTCGACGACACTTCGATGGGAGCGACAGCCACCGTCCAGGACTGGTCGCGGCCCGAAACCGGGATCCGCCCCCGGCCGGACCCCACCGAGAGCTACTACTACTTGCGAGTCATCCAGTCGTTCAGCGCCGACGAGCCCGACAAGGAAGGCGAGATCGCTTGGTCTTCTCCTATCTTCGTGACCCGCGAGTAAGGCGCTTCTTGGAAGTCGTGTCCGTTCAGTCGATGAGCGCCTGGTATGCCAGAGTCTGAAAGTCTTGCCGGATGTTGAGGTGCGTGTACGGGCGGATCTGCGTCATGAGAATCCCAATCACCTCGTCGTCCGGGTCGACCCAGAAGACCGTGCAGTAAGCTCCGCCCCAGCCATAGGTGCCAACAGCGCTTGGCATCCCGCTCGCGCCGAGGTCGGTTGTCACCGAGTAGCCCAGGCCGAATCCGAAGCCCGCGCCTCGCAACCAGACCGCCTTGTCGCCAGTGTGGTTGGTGGTGATCAGCCGCACGGTTCGCGGTCCGAGAATGCGGACTCCGTCCAGTTCTCCGCCGTTCAGCATCATTTGGTGAAAGCGAAAGTAATCGGTTGTCGTCGAAACCAGACCGCCCCCTGCGCTGAAATACACATGCGGTTCACTGACCCATCGGCTGTTTTCGTCGGGCCTCTCCGCCAGTTCGATCTTGCCTCCGGCGTCGGGCCGGTACAGGGCTGCGAACCGCGCGAGCTTCGAGCTGGGCATGTAGAAGTGTGTGTCTGTCATTCCAAGCGGAGTCAGGATCTTTTCCCGAAGATACTGGTCCAATGACATGCCCGAGATGACTTCGATGAGTCGTCCGGCGACATCCGTTGCCGGGCCGTATTCCCACTTCGCTCCAGGCTCGAAATTGAGTGGAAGCTCCGCCAGCGCCGTGACATAGTCCCCGACTGTGCCCCCCGGCTGGCGGTTCGCACGAACTTCGTTGTAGAGCGATATCGTGATTCCTCTGTACGGATTGGGTAGGCCCGCGGTGTGGGTCAGCAAGTGTTGAAACGTGATGGGACTCGCAGCGGCGACCCGCTTGAACGGGCCGCGGGCGGAGTCCGCTGGCCCGACTGGCACGGCGACATCCATGCCGGCGAACTCTGGCAGGAACTTCGAGATCGGATCTCGAAGCTGGAAGTGACCGTTTTCCCACAGCATCATCAGAGCCACCGTGGCGATTGGCTTGGTCATCGAGGCGATCCGGAAGATCACGTCGTTCGACATCGCCGCCTGCGTCTCGGCGTCCCTGTATCCGAAGCTTCGGTGGTACACGACGTTCCCCGAACGGGCGATCAGGGCAACCACTCCTGGCACTTCACGGCGGTCGACGTACCCCTGCAGCATTCGGTCGACGTGTTCGAGCCTTACGGACGAGAAGCCTGCGGATTCTGGCTCTCCCAGGACCGCAGGGGCGGCCAAGGCGGCACTGGCAAGAACACTCGCGGCAACAGCGGCGGCCGCCATGAGTCGTGGGATCGCGCGGAGCATGGATTCCTCTCTTTCGTTTGTCCCGCAGGAATGTCTCGCAGCCTTGGCGCAAGCGCGAGTGACGGCGGATCGGGGCGTATCTGTTGTACCAGACTGCGCTTCGCACTCTGCAAGCCCCGCTCGGGAAGCTAACTTCCGGCTGTGCCCGGGTAGAATCGTGCGTATGCTGCGATTTGGAATCGTCGTCTTGGGGTGGGTTCCCCTAGTTGCGTCGGCCGCTCCCAACATCCTCTTCGTGATGAGCGACGACCACGCCGTGCCCGCGCTTAGCGCGTATGGAGGAGGATTGATTTCCACCCCCAACCTCGATCGGCTGGCCGCAGAGGGGGCGCGGTTCGACGCCGCATTTGTCACGAACTCGATCTGCACGCCCAGCAGGGCGGTCGTGCTCACCGGCAAGCACAGCCACACGAACGGAGTCCTGACACTGCCGGACGCTTTCGACGGCACGCAGCAGACGCTGCCGAAGCTGCTCCAGGCGGCTGGGTACTACACCGGAATGATTGGCAAGTGGCACCTGAAGAGTGAGCCGACTGGATTTGACGAGTACGCGGTGCTTCCCGGCCAGGGCCTGTACTACAACCCGATCCTGCGGCACACGGGAGAGTGGCCGAAAGGGCAAGTCCATGAAGGCTACGTGACCGACGTGATCACTGACCAAGTGCTGAGATTTCTTGAGTCTAGACCACGAGATAGGCCGTTTTTCTTGATGTATCACCACAAGGCTCCGCACGATGTGTTCGTCCCGAAACGGGAGCATGCCGGGCTGTTCCCCGAGCCGATTCCCGAGCCTCCCACGCTCCACGAGGATGTTGGCCAGCGCATCGCTCTGCGCGAAACCGTCGAGGTGATCGGACACCGGCACACGTCGTACGGTGTGCCGGAGTGGCGCTGGTTCCTGACGCGTGTCCGCTACAGGCCTGACGAGATCGCCAGGTGGGAGCGAGAGCTAGCGGGGATTTCCGGTCCCGCGTTGCGCAGCGCCCAGTACCAGATCTACATGCGCCGATACTTGCAGTGTGTCCATTCCATTGACGAGAACATGGGTCGCGTTCTGGAGTACCTCGATGACAACGGTCTTGCTCGCGACACATTGGTGGTCTATACCTCGGACCAGGGGTTTTTCCTCGGTGAGCACGGTCTCTATGACAAGCGCTTCATGTACGAGCCATCCCTTCGGATCCCTCTGCTGGTACGCTGGCCGACTACCGTGCCGGCCGGAACCGTGCCAACCGAACTGGTCCAGAATCTGGACTTTGCGCCAACGATGCTGGATGCCGCCAGCGTCCGTATTCCGTCGGACATGCAGGGAGCAAGCTTTCTGCCCCTGGCGAAAGGGGATAGGCCGAGTGCATGGCGGGAAGCGATCTACTACCGCTATTGGATGAACCGGGCGCACTTTAACGTTCCGGCGCACTTGGGCATCCGCACGCCACGAGACAAGCTGATCTTCTTCTATGACAGCGCAACCGGGCCGGATGGCAGCAGCAGGGTCAACGGCGCAAGGCCAGGCGTGCGTGACCCGTTCTGGGAGTACTACGATCTTGAGGCGGATCCGCTCGAGATTCAGAACCTGCACGGTGACCGGCGCTATGCGGAGCGCATTCGAATGTTGAGGGATCGGCTTGCGGAGTTGCGCCGGCGGTATGGGGACGACAAAGACGGCTTCGACTTCGCGGAATAGCGCCGAGGCCAATCGGATCCGGACTCCGCCTGTGTTCGGTAGCACTGGCATTCCGAGTTGTCGCCGGCACACCGGCCACGGGTCGCCGCACGACAGTCGATTGCGCGAACGGTGGTCACAGGTTGGGCCTGCCGTGTACAATAATTGGGCTGTGCTGCGGGGTTTTTTCTTGGCTGTTGCATTACTCGTAGCCGGAGCGGCTTCTGTGCCCTGTCTGGAGGCTGCCGAATTCGAAGGGAAATGGAAGGTTGTGTGGGACACGGAAGGCGGCACCCGCACGAGCGAATGGAGCATCACCCGGGAGGGCGATTCGATCAAGGTTGAGATGCATGGCCAGGTGTTCGAAGGCACGGTCGCGGACAACCGGATCGTCTTCGAGGGCAGGTACCATGCTTCGGAGGCTGGCTACAGTTCCACTATGAAGGTCGAGGGTACGCTGGACGGCGGCGTGATCACGGGCCGGGGCACTTGGGCCGAGTATGGGATGACCTTCGTCGCCCGGCGTCCGGATTGAAATCCTTGGCCCGGCGCGGGGGGTCAATCGATCAGCCGCAGGCCGAACCACGCCAAACCTCCAACCAGCAAGAGGATTGCAACGAGCTGTTCCGCCCTCCCGTTGACGCACCTGAGACGGATCGCGCCAGCGGCGGTGACGATCAATCCTTCGGTGCTGATCGCCCCCGATAGGAAATACGGCGCCTTCATCGCGGTTGCAGCCAGGAAGGCGGCGAGGAACAACCCGTGGAAGCAACCCATCGAACCGCACACGATCCATCGATGTCTTGCATCAGGCAGGAACAAGATCTCCGACGCCATGTACGCGACCGTCAGGGCGGCGGCGGCCTCCAAGAAGCGCAGCGGAGGAATCCATCCCAGGGTGCCGGCAGTTGCCGCGACGGCAGTCTGGGCGCATAGAAACGCACCGGCGCACACGAAGAACTCCCGTCTCGACCGTGCCGCCAGAGCCAGGACCGCAAGGAATAGGAGGAGTTCAGGGCTGGTGATCGCCTTGCGCGATCCCGCCCCGACGTTCGTTGCCACGACCTCGCCCAGCGTAGGGGGGACAAAGCGTATCTCGGACTGGCGGGAGGTGATATCGAATACCGTCTGTCGCGCGGAATCCCCTTCGCCCGACTGCAGGATGTGCATGTGATGCGGGACAGTGACTGAAGGAAAGTCGCAACGCACCGAGATCTTGGCGGGTGGTGCGGCGAACCGGTATTCCGCCTCGCAGATGTAGAGTCCCTGGCCGGCCTCTTCGCGGCACGCCTGGTCCGCGAGTACACCCGCTTGTCCCTGCGAGAATACCTGGAATGCCTCCAAAAGCGTCGCTTGGGGGTTCTCGTCTTCTGGGACCTCCGAGAGGGGCATTCTCAGTTCGTACTGCACTGCTTGGCCAGCTAGGCGCAAGCTGCCTTGACTCACGCTCAGGACGTGCGCTGTCGCGGGAATCGCACAAAGGATCGAGGCAGACCCAGCCAGTGTTCCGACGACACCGTCTCGGATCAACTGTCGCGCACTTGCTTGGCTCATTTCAGCCCGAAGGCGTACATCGATGTCAGCGAGCGAATGTAGATCTTCCCGTCAACGATGGCCGGTGTGGCGAAGCAAGTGCCGTCAAGGGCACTCGTTTCCAAGACCTTCCAGTTGGCGCCAGGCTCCACGACGCTGATCATGCAACTTTCGCTGATCGTGAAGATCTTGCCGTCGCCGGCGACGGGGGAAGCCCAGTACTTGTCGATCGCGTCTCCCAGCCGCGCGACGCGGTCGGCTGTTCCTGAATCGGGATTGACGCTGCTGAAGATGCCACCGTCCTTTACCAAGTAGATCTTTCCTCGATAGAGCAGGGGGGAGGGAGTGTTCGGCAGTGACTTGTTGTAGCGCCAAAGCACGCCGCTATTGGTGATGTCGCCGCGCTCTGCGCCCGGGCGGATCGCGACGAGATTGTTCACAGGCGCCCGCCTGGCGGCGTAGAAATACCAATCGCGTTCGTCGAGCTTGCCATCGCCTCCCAAGTCGGCCTCTCCCCACGGGTGGTCTTGCCTGAGCCTTTCCTCGGGCGCTTCGTTCCGCGACAGTAGCTTGTCTCCATCCCGGTCGAACTCGGCGATCACATCGGCAAACGAAGGGGTTTGCTTCTGTTGGCCGGGGTCGCCGCCAATTTCCCATCCGTTGATGTAGATGGTGTCACCCTCGAAAATCGGAACGCACTTGAGCTGCCAAGCGAATCCGTTGACCCACCACAGCTGCTGGCCTGTCTTGAGATCGTAGGCTGCGACTCGGTAGGCGCCTGGCACGACCACCTGAGCCGTGCCTCCCTCAGGCCTGAAAACGCCGGCCGTGCCGTAACCGCGGGTGGTTTCGGGACGGTCGGTCTTCCACACCGTCTCGCCGGTGTCTTTGTCGAGAGCGATGAGGTAGGACCCAACCTGTTGGTCGCAAACGATCAGCAGCTTGCCATCGGCAAGAATTGGCGAAGACCCGTGGCCGTTTTGGTTGACGAAAGGCCCCATCGGGCGCTTCCACCGCTCGTTGCCATTCGAATCGAACGACAACGCCCCGAAGTCGCCGAAGAAGACATACACATTTTCGCCGTCGGTGACCGGAGACGGTGATGCGGGTCCGTGCGTTCTCTGGAAAGGTTCCCGGCGCGGTCTGGAAACCTCCTGGATCCAAACAACCTCTCCGGAGGAACGCTCCAACGCGAGCACGAGCAGCCTCTGGTCTTCGTAGGCCGTTAAGAAAATCCGATCGCCTGCGACTACCGGAGACGAATGGCCCGACGGGACGGCGCTCTTCCACAGCAGGTGGGTGTTTTCGCCGAAGCGAGCAGGCAGTTCGCCGCCCTCGGCAACTCCGGTCCCGCGTGGACCCCGGAACTGCGGCCAGTCCGCCGCGGAGGCACTGAAGGCAACGAGCGGGACGGCCATGAGCATGGGCCAGTTCATGCCCCACAATATACCGCGCAGTCGGAGCACCGGAGCGCCCTACGGCGTGATAGAGTGCAAGAACCGCACCATTGCAATGGAACGGATCGGACGTTACGAGATTGTCTCCGAGCTGGGCCGCGGGGCGATGGGCGTTGTCTATCGCGCCCGCGATCCGAAAATCGGTCGCGAAGTTGCGGTGAAGACAATCAGGCTCGGCAATCACGCTGACCCAAGCGAGATCGGCGAACTCCGGCTCCGTTTGTTTCGGGAGGCGCAGTCAGCGGGGCGCCTGTCCCATCCCGGTATTGTCACGATATTTGACGTTGACGAAAAGGATGGACTGGCCTTCATCACGATGGAACTGGTGGAGGGGGAGCAGCTGTCGCATTCGCGAGCGTCGAGACTTGAGATCGGCCGCAAGATCGAATTCCTGAACGAGCTGCTGGGGATGGCCGGGTCGGCTCTCGATTATGCCCACAGCCGAGGCATCGTACACCGAGACATCAAGCCGGCCAACATCATGGTTACCCAGAGCGGTATCAAGCTCATGGACTTCGGCGTGGCGCATATCGCATCCTCGCAACTGACTCGCACTGGCACGATGGTTGGTACCCCGAACTACATGTCTCCCGAGCAGGTGCGCGGAGATCCAGTTGACGGCCGTTCGGACCAGTTTTCTCTCGCGGTCATTGTCTACGAACTCCTGACGGGCAAGAAGCCCTTCGATACGGGAAATGTCACATCGACGATCTACCGGCTCGTCAACCAGGATCCAGACGCTCCACGCAGGCTGGAGCCGAGCATTTCGCCCGAGCTGGAACGCGTTCTGCTACGCGCGATGTCGAAGGATCCGGCGAAACGCTTTGGTTCGTGCGGCGCCTTCGCCAAGGCGTTCGCGTCCATGCCCCGCATGCCAACCCAAAATGCGGCGGCGCCGGCAGAGATCCGCCGCGAGCCGAGTTCCGACGGGGATGAGACCGTGGCGGATGTCCCTTCGCCGGTGGTTGTCGTTGCTGATGAGACATTGGCCAGCAGTCCCACCCACCGATTGCCTGACTCCACGCGCCAGATTCCCCGCGGGAGGAAGCTGAACCGCACCCTTGATCCCTCCGAGTCACGCGAGCCCGCTCGGCCGGGTGGTGCCCGCTGGCCGTTCGTGATTTTCGTCTTGCTGTTGGTGGCGGTCGGGACCTTGAGCGTCTTGTTGGTACGCTACCCCGGCCTTCTTGAAGACCCGCAAACCTTGGTTGACGCGATGCTTGGGGCCGAGCAGCTGTCCTCAGAGCCGACCCAGACAGCCGAGCCAGGACCCATTGAGACCATCTCGGCATCGCCACCACTCGAATCCGTGGTGCCCGTCTCCGACCCGGTTGAGGTTGCCAACGGCCCAGCCATCGAAGTCCCAGCGCCAGCATCGACATCTACCGAAACTGCCAACGAACAGAGCGGAGCCGGAGATGGAGTCGAAGATGCGCGCGAGTTCCAGCCCGACGGGCAAACTCGGCTGGCTTCCGAGACGGCGGTTGTCACGTTCACCAGTTTTGCCGACGGTGTTCAGGTTTCCGTGGACGAGAACCCCGAGTGGCGATGCGTTACCCCCTGCGCGCCCATGGAGCTACCGGTCGGGGAGCACTCGGTAGTCGCGAATCGCGAGGGGTATGGCCTCCAGCGGCGCACAATCACCGTGGACCAGGCGGGCATGACCGTGGACTTGTGGCTGGAGCCGCGTCAATCGGCCTTGGTGATCGGCAGCGATCCGACAGGCGGCAAGATCTTCGTCGACGGCCGAGATACGGGAAAGGTCACGGCAAACCAAGTGTTTGTTTCTCCAGGGAGGCACTCGATTCGGATCGTAAAGGGGTCTCTTGAGGCGAGCAGGACGATAGACGTGCAAGCCAACGAGACGCAGTATCTGGATTTCCGGTTAGGCACCAACTAGGGGGGGTGCTCATTCATGTTGGATCGGATCGCCGTCCGTGGAGCGCGCCACCACAACCTTCAGAACATTGATGTTGACATCCCGCGCGATGCATTCACTGTCATCACTGGGCTGAGCGGATCGGGGAAGTCGACCCTCGCATTCGACACGATCTACGCCGAGGGGCAGCGCCGGTACGTGGAAACCCTGTCCGCTTATGCCCGTCAGTTCTTGGATCAGCTGGATCGGCCTGATGTCGATTCCATCGAGGGGCTTAGCCCCGCATTGTCCATCGAGCAGAAGACTGCTAGCCGTAGTCCGCGATCGACAGTCGGTACTGTGACCGAAGTCTACGACTATCTGCGCCTGCTGTACTCCTCGGTGGGAACACCGCATTGCGTCAATTGCGATCTGGTAATCCAGAAACAGCCTTCCGACCAGGTGGCGGCGCAAATCGTCGAGCAGCAGGCAGGTGGGTTCATCAGCGTTCTCGCGCCATGCGTGCGGGGACGCAAGGGACACTATCGCCGGGAACTGGAATTGTATGCCCGTAAGGGTTTTGTGACCGCCCGCATTGATGGCGTCTTGGAACGGCTCGATGATTTTCCGCCTTCGATCAGGCTCGACCGCAACAAGAATCACACAATCGAGGTCGTTGTGGACCGGATCCAGGTCCGCGAGGAAGCAGAGAAACGGCTCCGGAATTCAATTCGGACTGCCTCCGAGCTTGCCGACGGCCTTGTGCTGATAGTCGCCGAAGATGGCACGGAGACGCTCTATTCGGAGAAACTGGCGTGCGTCGAATGCGGCGCGAGCCTCCCGGAATTCGAGCCGAGGTCGTTCTCGTTCAACAGCCGTTTCGGAGCCTGCGAAGGCTGCGGAGGTCTCGGTGTGATCTGGGATCCCGATCCGGAGAAGCTGATCCGCTGCCCGGATCGACCCCTCCGGGACAGCGGCTGGCCTACTTCGGTGGGGTTGCGCACTCCCGTGGAGGCAGCGCACCAATTCTCGATCGTTGCGGGCGTCGACCTGCGCAAGCCTTGGAATCAGCTCTCCGCGGATGAGCGTGAGTGGCTCCTCTACGGTTGGAGAGGAAATCTGCCGAAAGAGCATTTCTTCCGGCGTGTCAGATTCTGCGGCTTGATCCCCGAACTGCGCGGATACCTCGAGATGGCCCCGGGGTACCAGCCCACCAAGGGAGTGATCCAATTCATGTCCAATCGGTTATGCCCTGACTGTTCGGGCGCTCGTCTGCAGGCGGCATCTCGATTCGTGCGCGTGGCGGGATTGTCGATATCGGACATGGCTCGGATGCCCTTGTCCGATTTAGGCGTTCGATTGCACGATCTTCGGCTCGAGGGGCGGAAACAAGAGGTGGCCGAGCGCATCTTGGAGGAAATCCGCCAGCGCGTGGACTTCCTTTCGGACGTCGGTCTGGGCTATCTGTGCCTGGACCGGCCATCGGCGACACTATCGGGAGGCGAGGCCCAGCGGGTCCGGCTGGCGACCCAGATCGGCACTCGCTTGCGAGGTGTGCTGTACGTACTGGACGAGCCTTCGATAGGACTTCATTCCCGCGACCACGGTCGGCTCCTTGACGCCCTTATCGGACTGCGGGACATAGGCAACACGGTGGTGGTCGTGGAGCACGATCAAGCCACGATCGAGCGCGCGGATCATGTAGTCGATCTCGGCCCAGGTGCCGGAAGACTCGGGGGTGCGGTGGTTGCCTCGTGCACGCCCCGTGAAATCGTGCGTGACGACGGGTCGCTCACGGGAGATTATATTGCCGGCCGAAAGACGGCTAGCGTACCCGCTGCGAAGCGTCCATCGCGACGTAGGAAGCTCTCTGTCAAGGGGGCCCGCAAGCACAACCTCAAGGGCATTGATGTCGAATTCCCCACCGGGAATCTATGTGTTGTAACGGGTGTGTCCGGTAGCGGCAAGTCGACTCTGGTGAACGGTATCCTGTATCCGCTCGTGAAGGGCCTCCTCGGATCCGAGATGATTCCGCCCGGCCACTATGACCGGATCGACGGCCTGCACCACATTGACAACGTTGTACGCATCGACCAGACGCCCGTCGGACGGACACCGCGATCGAATCCGGCGACCTACACGGGCGTCTTCACCCCGATACGCGAGTTCTACTCCCTGCTGCCTGAATCCCGGGCGCGGGGGTACGCTCCCGGCCGATTCAGCTTCAATGTCGTCGGAGGGCGTTGCGACGCTTGCGAGGGAGACGGTGTCCGGAGGATCGAGATGAACTTCCTGCCCGATGTGTTCGTGAACTGCGATACCTGCCGAGGAAGGCGGTACAACCAAGCGACTCTGCAGGTGCTATACAAGGGTCGCTCTATCGCTGACCTTCTGGAAGCCCCGGTCGAGGAAGTACTGGAGATTATGGATCGACTGCCCGCGGTTCGCAAGAAGCTCCAGACGCTCGTGGATGTCGGTCTTGGCTATATCCAACTCGGCCAGTCTTCGACAACTATTTCGGGCGGGGAAGCGCAAAGGATGAAGCTCGCCAAGGAACTCAGCAAGCGCCAGACGGGGCGGACCCTGTACATTCTCGACGAGCCCACCACGGGGCTGCATTTCGATGACATCCGGAAGTTGTTGATGGTGTTGCGTCGCTTGGTAGACCACGGCAACACGGTGATCGTGATAGAGCATCAGCTGGATGTGATTCGCTCGGCTGATTGGATCGTGGACCTCGGGCCAGAAGGCGGCGATCTGGGCGGTGAGGTCGTATGCACTGGGACACCCGAGCGAGTGGCGGCAGTTGAAGCGAGCCACACGGGAAGAGCTCTCCGGGAGACGGGTGTGCGGTGACTGACTTCATCAAGGATCCCGCGCTTGGGAGCGAAAGGGGCAGTGCAGATCCCGAGGCCGGACGCGCTGAGCCCCCGCCGATTTGGCGATACCGGGAGGTTTTTACGCTTGTTGCCGTGGCGATTCTGGCTCAGATGGCAGCGCTGGCTGGAGCGGTGGCGATTGCCCAGAGACGATACGGGCTCGCCATGGACGAGATCAGCGACCTGCTCGGCCGGGAACCGCGCCTCGCCGTACCCCTTCAACTCGTCATGTGGCTTCCCGCGCTAGGCTACATCGTCTATGTCGTGAAACACAGGTACGCCATGCCGCTCCGTGAAGGTCTGGCTTGGGTCCGGCTTCCGAAACCGGCGAGGAGCTATCTTCGCGCCGGCGCGCTGCTCGCGCTGGGGTCGGTCCTGGCGAGTGTCGTGTTGAGTGACCCGACGCAAGTGAGTCCGATGCAGGACCTGCTCGCCAATCGAGAAGCCCTATGGATTCTTGGCGGGTTCGGCGTGTTGGTGGCGCCGTGGATTGAGGAAATCGTGTTTCGAGGCTTTCTCTACGCAGCCTTCGAACGGGCCCACGGCCGGTGGGTGGCGCTTGTCGTGACCAGTGCCATCTTTGCCGCGCTGCACGGTTCGCAGTACGGCTGGCATTGGCAGCAGCTAAGCATCCTGCTCGCGGTGGGCGCGACATTCGGTCTGGTCCGGATGCGTAGCGGGTCCACGAAGGCGACCACGCTCGTCCATGCGGCATACAACGGGTTGCTCTTCCTTGTCGTGCTATCGGTGCCGGACGGGCTCAGCTAGACTGGGAGGTCGGCCAGACGACGAGGGCCTGTGCCGAATCCAACCATGGTAAAGACCATCGAATGGACTGCGGACGGAGTGGTCATGATCGACCAGACGAAGCTACCGGCCGAGGAAGCATATGTCACTTGTCGAGATCACTTGGAGGTGGCGGATGCCATCCGCACGATGGTAATCCGCGGTGCCCCCGCGATCGGCTGCGCGGCTGCCATGGGCGTTGCCATCGGGGTCCTCAAGGCTAGCGACGAGGAGTTGGACGCCGAATTCGATGAGATTTGCGAGATCCTAGCCTCGACGCGCCCAACCGCGGTCAATCTTTTCTGGGCGATTGAGCGGATGCGAAAGCTGTACTGCGGGCTGCGAAAGCAGGGAGCGGGGCTTGACCTGATCCGCCAGCGTCTCGTGAGCGAGGCCCAGCAGGTGCTGGTAGAGGACATTGCCAGCAACCAAGCCCTCGGGAAGCACGGCGCGTCACTCCTACCGTCAGGCGGCACGGTGATGACCCATTGCAACGCCGGAGCGTTGGCAACGGGGGGGTATGGTACAGCGCTCGGGGTCATCCGCGCAGCAGTGGATAGGGGCAACGCCTTGGACGTGCTCGCGAACGAGACCCGCCCATTCATGCAGGGAGCGCGGCTAACCGTGTGGGAGCTGCAGCAGGACGACATACCGGTGACTCTGCTGACGGACAATATGGCCGGGCATATGATGCAGCGCGGCTGCGTGCAGGCTGTTGTGGTGGGCGCCGATCGGATTGCCGCGAACGGTGATGTCGCCAACAAGATTGGGACCTATTCGGTAGCCGTGCTGGCGAAGGAGAGCGGGATTCCGTTCTACGTGGCGGCTCCAACCTCGACTGTTGACCTGGGTCTGGCGTCTGGCGAGGAGATTCCGATCGAGGAGCGGGCGCCTGAAGAGGTGACTCAGGTCCAGGGGCTTCAGATCGCGCCGCACGAGACGCGGGTCTGTAATCCGGCTTTCGATGTGACACCCAGCCGCTTCGTTACAGCGATCATCACAGAGAATGGAGTTGCTGTTCCGCCGTACGGCGGAGCATTGCGAGCGCTGGTTGTCGAAGGAGCCTCGGGCCGCGACGAGACTTGAGGGCGCGGGGTGAAGTTCTCGGACCTGCTACGGACTACGATTCGAAATGCCGAGATCCCCCTGCGCTTCGAGCCTGGCGCGGAAGAAGCCATCACCGAGCCAGTGATCGAACTTCTTAGGGCGTGGGTCGCGATGCACGATCCGAATTCTGCGGAAGACGAGTTCGAATTCGGCCAAAAGGCACTGGTCGTGAGACTGCTTGAAGAGCTGGAAGACGGTCACGATATTCCGGTTGCCGACGAATTGCCGGAGGGCTGAAAGCAGCGGGGCGCAAACGGCGGCGGTATCCCGGGAAACCGGTCTCTGCAATGTGAGCGCCGTTCGGTGTGGCGAACACAGGCCAGAGCGGTAAGATAATGGCAAGTCGCCGTATGTCAATGCGGTGGTTGCTATGCGATGGGTGCGTTTGTACGTGTCGTATGGCAGGGGGCGGAAGCGCCCGCACATTTCTGTTGAAACCGCTGCCCGATCGGGGTGGCTGGGAGGGCCCACTCAGGGGAATGATCCATGCAACGTAGATCCTTTATGGCGGCTTCTGCCACGGCTGTGGCCACGGCCGCGAGCGCCGCCTCGCCGAGCGGGAAGATCCGGTTAGGAGTGATCGGTGGCGGTCGGCGTGGGCGGAGCAACCTCCGGTCAGTGTTGAAGCTTACCGAGGACATCGAAGTGGTTGCCATCAGCGAGGTGTTCGAGCCGAACCTGCAACTGACGTTGGAGATGGTGCCGAACGCGAGGGTCTATCCCGACTTTCGCGAACTGATCGAGGCAGATGACATCGATGCCGTCCTGATCGCCACTCCCGACCACTGGCACGCCTATATGACGGTCGAGGCCTGCAAGGCTGGCAAGGACGTGTATGTCGAGAAGCCGATTTCAGTCACCGTGCACGAAGGCCAAATGATGGTCAAGGCGGCGAGGAAATATGATCGGGTTGTACAGGTTGGGACGCAGCAGCGGTCTGGCAAGCACTTCCAGGAAGCCAAGGACATTGTCCAGAGCGGTCGCCTCGGCACGATCAGTTTCGTGCGAACCTGGAACTACTCGAACGCGTACCCCGACGGAATTGGCACCCCGCCCGATACCGAGCCACCCGCCGATCTCGATTGGGACATGTGGTTGGGCCCGGCTCCCGAAAGGCAGTTCAACAAGAACCGATTCGGCGTGAATCCCTACTCCTTCGCGCACTTCCGGTGGTTCTGGGACTACGCCGGCGGCATGATGACCGACTGGGGTGTCCATTTGCTGGACATCGTGCTGTGGGCAATGGCCGAGCCCGGACCCCGCTCGATCTCAACCTACGGCGGCAAGTACGCCTTGATCGACAACCGCGAAACGCCTGACACGATCATGGCGAGCTACGAATTTCCGGGATTCGTCTGCACTTACGAGAATCGAGTTGCCAACGCCAATGCGGGCGGACTGCCTGGCTACGGGATTCAGTTCCATGGCACCGAGGGTACGCTGTATGTGAATCGAGGATATTGGGAAATCACCCCGGAACAGCGGCGTAACCGTGGAGGGGGGGCTGAGAATCGCATGGAGGCGGCTCGGGGCGAATCCCGAAATCCGACCACCGACGATCACTGGCGGGATTTCGTTGCTGCGATCCGCGACCGTTCCAAGCCGATCTGCGACATCGAAATCGGCCACAGGTCCACCGCCATGGCTCTGCTGGGGAACGTTTCGATGCGCAGCCGGCAGCGGGTCGACTGGGACCCCGCTTCGGAAACGACCAACAACAAGGAAGCGCAGACCTACCTGCGCAGCGAGTATCGGCCGCCCTGGAAGCTCGAACTCTAGCTTGGAGCGGGGAGGCCGTCACAACTCGTCGGGAGCGAAGTATTTCGATAGGAGCGTGTCAGGATCCCGCGTTCCCACCATCGACCCTACGACGCAGGCCAGCCCGCTTGCCGCAAGCGCCCAAACGAACGGATCGAGCCCCATGAAGCTCCTTGTGCCATAAGCGACGTACTGTAGGATAAAGGTCGCAAAGCCTGTCGCGATCCCACTGAGGCATCCGGTGCGGTTCATGCCTGGCCAATAGACCGCGAACAGGGTGGGCAACAGGAATGTTGCGGCGAGTCCGGTCCCCGAAAAGATCACGATGTACTGCAAGTAGTCCGGTGGGCGCAGCGCGAAGACACCCGCCACCAAGCCCACGGCGAGAATCGCAAGGTGAGTCGCGAGCCGGGCATTCCCCTCGGTGGCCGGTGCCCGGGTGTTTCGCTCGTACAGGTCGCGGGCGATCGCCCCGGCGGCAACAAGCAGGAACGAGCTGATCGTTGACATGATCGCAGCCATCGGTGCCGCGAGCACGAAACCCGCCAGTACGGGCGGGACGGCGGCTAGGATGGTGGCAGGCATGGCATGGTCGCTGGCGGCAAGATCGGGCACTAGGACGCGGCCCAGGATTCCGACAAAGATCACCGCGGGATAGAGCAAGAGAATGTAGCAGCCGATCAGTATTGACGCCCGACGCAGTGAGGGCACATCCCGGCAGGCGAGGAATCGAGTGATCAGCGATGGCTGGCCAGCGACGGCGAGGGGCCAAATGAAAAAGAACGAGATCGCGGCCGATAGAGGCAGGAACTGGTCCGGCCCTGTGGCCGTGAGCAAGTCGGGGGACTGGGCGGCCAACCCGTCGTAGACTGCCTGAAGTCCGCCCACTCGGTAGAGTCCGAACCCTGCTGTGAGCAAGACGCCGACGAGCATCACGATCGCCTGAAAGCTGTCGGTCCAAGCGACGGCCCGAAATCCTCCATAGGCGGTGTAGACGCAGACGATGACCAAGAAGCTCAGGACGCCCCACACGTAAGGAATTCCCAGGGCCGCTTCGAGTACGCGTGCTCCAGCGATGTACTGCGCAACGATGAAGCTCGTGTGCAGGACCAGCATCGCCACTCCCGAGATCGCGCCGATCGCGCGGCTTTCGAACCGGTCTCGAAGCAGGTCCGGAAACGTTAACGCGCCGGTTGAACCTCCCAGTTCCGCAATTCGACGTCCCAGCAGCCAAAACCCCGCCGTTGCAACCACGATGTAGCCGGAGATCCACAGCATCACCGACCAGCCGTTGGCGTGCGCTAGGGAGGGCGCCCCGATGAACGTACCCCCGCTCGCCGACGTTGCGATCCACGTGAGCCCGAGCACCCACGGTCCGATCGTGCGGCCGCCGATGAAAAACTCTCGCATGAACCCGCCCTTAACGGCCTGTCGCCGAGCAAGGTATGCCAGGAGAAAGGTGAACGCCAAGTACAGGCCGAAGGCGACCGGAACCAAGGGCGCTGATTCGTACATGGGAGATCAGGGCTTCGACTTGTCGGCTCCGCTATCCAAGCAGAAACGGATATGAAGGACGAAGAACACAGCCCAGGGCACGAGAACTCCGTACGCGGCCCAGCGCGGGACGCCAAGGACGGAGGCGCCTGGCATCGAGTCGAGCCAAGTGGACAAGCCAACCGTCAGAACCAGCGCAGCGAACCACATCAGAGCCGCTACGAATGCCTCTCGGCGGGCTGGCCTCGAGTCCGAGCGGGGCGGGCCGGTGCTATCAGACATGTGCGAAGTTGGTTGGGCTCGAAGGTTCCCTTTGAGGCCCCCGGCGGTTACTCGTCACTCTTCGAACGCGGCGTCGAACTTCCGGGTCGATGGCTCGAAGTCGACGCTCTTGGTGAAGTGGCAAGCTTCCTCTGCTCCGGCTTCTCTGTCCATTCCGCTGTCTTCCCATTCGATTGATAGCGGACCGGTGTAGCCGATATGGTTCAAAGCCCGGATGATCTCTTCGAAGTCCACTCCGCCCCGACCGAGCGAGCGGAAGTCCCAACCCCGGTCTGGATGGCCAAAGTCGAGGTGCGACGCCAAGATGCCCGATTTGCCGTCGAGCTGCAGCGCCGCGTCCTTCATGTGCACATGGTAGATACGGTCCTTGAACTCACGGATGAAAGTGACGGGATCGACTTGCTGCCAGTGAAGGTGGCTCGGATCGAAATTGAAGCCAAAGGCTTCACGATGGCCGATGGCTTCGAGGGCTCTATGTGCCGTGTAGATGTCAAACGCAATTTCGGTCGGATGCACTTCAAGGCCGAAACGGACTCCAACCTGGTCAAAGACATCCATGATGGGGTTGAACATTTCCGCGAAGTAGGCAAATCCCTGGTTGAGTGTCTCTTCGCTCACCGGCGGGAAGCTGTAGAGCATGTGCCAAATGGACGAGCCCGTAAATCCGTTCACTACGTTGATGCCGAGATTGCTTGCAGCCTTGGCGGAGTTCTTTAGGGCCTCGACGGCCCAGGCTCGTTTCCCCTCCGGATCGCCGGCCACCCCTGCTGGAGCGAACTGGTCGGAGCGGGAGTCATTGTTGGGATCGCAGACGAGCTGGCCCGCGAGATGATTGGAGATGGCGTGCAGCTGGAGGTTGTGGGTTTCCAGAATCGCCTTCTGTTGCGCGCAGTAGTTCAGGTCAGTAGCAGCCCGGTCGACATCGAGATGGTCGCCCCAGCAGGCAAGCTCCAAGCCATCGTAGCCCCACGAAGCAGCTTTCTCCGCGAGGATTGCGAGCGGGAGGTCGGCCCATTGGCCGGTAAAGAGGGTGACAGGTCTAGCCATGGAAAGTAGGCCTCCTACGGGAGGACGGGATGAGAAGGCATTCTAGCAAACCGTCTGGGGACTCGCGGATCTCAGGACTCCAATGAACACGACTGATCGAGGCAAACAGACACCTCGGCCTGCCCTGGCGGGACGAGACGTCGAGAACCTCCGTTCTGTCGCACTCGGCGGGCATTTCTAGGTGCTTGGTGACGCTTGGTGGCGGGATCCGTGGGTTGTCGCGGACGGCCGGTAGACGGCGGTGCCTGCAGCGTATCGGTCGCGTGATGATCGTGCACGGAGCATGAACATGGCAACAAATCATCGGGCACGGCAAACGGATGCGGAGAACCCAGTGATTCGCTCTGGCCGCGAGGGATAGCCAATGTCGTCCGTTCGATTGAGCCCAGTGCGGCCCAATGAACGCCCATCCTGCGATTCGTGTTCGAATCGCGGCCGCTGTTTCCGGGCAGCGCCATGCTACCATCACGTTTTCTGGCGATCCGCTCCTGAACTTACATGCGGCTTTGGTGGCTTCTCCGCTTGCCGGCATTGGTCGGCCTGCTCACTGTCTTGGCAGCGTCGGCAACGGCAATCGAAATCGCCACGGGCTCGATGCTCGGGCCGCGCTACCAGCAGGACCGGTTTTATGTTCGTGGAGGGCCAACATCATCGTGGGGCTTGACTTATGGTGGGGGTTCGTTCAAGCGCAACGTACGCGGCAGTTTGGCGCTAGTCCGGGTTCCCCACGCGATTTTTGATGACGAGTGGCTCCGCGAACGGCAGTTCGATCCGGACCGGAACACGGACCGACTGATCGAGCAACTCGATTTGTATCGAAGGCACGGCGTAGGAGGTCTTGTCGTTAGCCTTCAAGGCGGCGATCCCGGGTACTCGGCTGAGGCCAATGGAGTCACGCGGGGCAGGAGCGCGGACTTGGGCGAGGGCGCCGGTGCCCTCGTCAGTGCATACGAGCCGGATGGGTCACTCAAGCCCGCATGGCTGGACAGGCTGGACAGGCTGATCGGGGCCACGAACAGCCGGGGTATGGTCGTGTGCCTGGTTCTGTTCCAACAGGATCAGGATGAGGCGCTGGAGTCTCCGGAAGCGATTCTGGCTGCCGCTCGCAATGTCGCTCGGCACCTGATAGAGCGTGACGCGCGCAATGTGATCATCGACTTGGCGGACGCCTGGGACGAACCTCAGGGACGTTGGGATCACCGCCGGTTCGTCCCGCGATACGTGGAGCACTTGATCCGCACGGTTCGTGAGGAGTTCCAGGACTCTGACTTCACGCCGCCGATCGGCGCATCGAGCGGTTCCGGAATGCTGTATCCGCTGTCATTGGCACAACTCTGCGACGTCGTCCTGCTGCAAGGCGACGGGCGGAGCGCCGCGGACAAACTGGCGCGTTCAAGGCAGTTCAAACGTTACGAGAGGCCCGTACTGATGGTGAGCGACAGGAATGGCGTTCAAGCGAAGCGGTCGGAATTGGAGGCCGAGGGGTCCATTGCCGAAGCCTACATTCGAGGGGCATCGGGCTGGAGCTATGTGCCTTCGGGTACGGTGAACGTGTTTCCATTCATCTACCACCTGCCTGAGACGTCGGCGGTCGAAGACTCATGGCCGGATGCCCGGCGCTTCCCGGCCTACTTCCGCGCAATGCTGGAGCGGATCGCCCGGATTGTGCTCCGCAAGCCGCCTTCAACCTCGGGGGAGGGCAAACGCTAGCGTGGTCCAGCAACCCTCAGCGACGCCAGTGCTCCTGATCGGCGCCGGCATGATCGCCCACGATCAGGTCCTCCCGGCGCTGTTGCAGATGCGTCGCGAGGGTGCTATCGGCGAGGTGTCGGTCTGTTCGCGCCGAGCTAGGTCCACGCGCGCCTTGGACAACGCTCCGGCAATCCGGCGCGCGTTTCCCGACACGTGGTTCCGATCGGTGGTTGCATCGGATGTCGACGCCGATTCCCCAAGCCCGGAACTGTACAAGGAGGCGTTGTCGGAGTTGCCACCGAGGAGCGTCGTGGTTGTCGCTGTGCCGGACCAGTTGCATTCCGAAATCGTCCTGACTGCCCTACGCGCTGACCAGCATGTGTGTTGCGTCAAGCCGCTCGTCTTGACGACGGCGGAATCCCACCTAATCGAGAGCGAGGCTCGGTCACGCGGACTGCTCGTGGGAGTCGAGTATCACAAGCGATTTGACCCCAGGAGCCTCATGGCCCGCGATCGGTACCGTGATGGCCGCTTCGGGGAATTCAAGCTCGGGACTGCCCGCCTCATGGAGAAATGGCACTACCGCGAGTCCAACTTCCAGGAGTGGTTCTGCGCCTCTGCCACCGACTCATTCGTCTACATCGGATGTCACTATGTGGATCTGGTCCATTTCATCACCGGGCTTGACCCGCGTGCGGTGTCGGTGTACGGTCTGCTGGATACTCTTCCCAATGGGATGCAAGGCTACCTTTGGACCGATGCCCGCGTGATCTGGGAAAACGGCGCCTGCTTGAGTGTCCAGAACTCGCTGAGCTTTCCCGACGGGGCTCCGGGTCCAAACACGCAGGGTATGACCCTGTACTGCACGGGCACGGGACGGGGTGCGATGATCGACCACTCTGACCAGTACCGAGGCATTTCGTACAGCTTCGGCGCACGAGCTCCCGGGCCCGGAGCCACCCAGTACGCCGAGCCCAGCCCCGACTACTTTCAGTACCAGGACCTCGGCGGACCAGGGCTTGTGCCGACCGGTTACGGCGTGCGGTCCGTACAGCGGATCGTGAGCGAAGCATTGCGTCTAGAGCACGAATCCTCGTCGCTCGCCGACAGACAGCAGATCCTTGACGGGATTGACGCCCAGGGCATGCTGGCGACAGCCGCGAATAGCCGATTCAATGTCGCTGTTTGCGAAGCGGCACGCGAGTCGATCCTCGATGGCGGCAGGCTCGTAGACGTACCCCAGTAGCGACTGGTTCGGCCTTGCGTGGGCCTGTCGAGCACTCGCGCTGCTGTACCGTGAATAGTTATGGCGGACGACACGGCCTTCCGAATCGAACACGACTCCATGGGGGAGGTACGCGTGCCCTGCGAGGCGCTGTACATGGCGCAAACGCAACGGGCTGTTGACAACTTCCCGATCAGCGGGATTCGGTTTCCGCGAACGTTCATCCGCGCCCTGGGGTTGGTCAAGGGATGCGCGGCCGCGGTGAATCGTGATCTCGGGCTGATGGACGCGGCGAAATCACAGGCTATCCAGGAGGCCGCGTCGGCAGTTTCCGCGGGGGCTCATGACAGCCAGTTTCCCGTCGACATTTTTCAGACCGGCTCGGGAACCTCAACCAACATGAACTCGAATGAGGTGATCGCCACCTTGGCCAGCGCCAGGCTTGGCGCTCCCGTGCATCCGAATGATGACGTCAACATGGGCCAGTCCAGCAACGACGTCATTCCGACCGCCATGCATGTCAGTGCGTACCTGGAGACGGCTCGGACGACCCTGCCGGGGCTGGAGCGGCTGCGGTCCGCTCTTGCCGAGAAGGCCGAAGCGATGGACGATGTCGTGAAGATGGGCCGGACCCACTTGATGGACGCCCTGCCGATCCGCTTGGGCCAGGAACTGGGCGGGTGGAAGGACCAGGTTTTCCAAGGGCAGCAGCGAGTGCGGTCCGCGTTGACGAGGATCTCGCCTCTGGCGTTGGGTGGAACCGCAATCGGCACGGGAGTGAACGCACATCCCGAGTTCGGGCCACGCGTTGCGAAGCGCCTCAGCGCGGAGACAGGCCTGCCGTTCATCGCCAGCAGGAACTACTTTGTGAGCCTCTCCTGCCAGGACGCTGCCGTCGAGCTTTGCGGCCAATTCAAGACTGTCGCGGTTTCGATGATGAAGATCGCGAATGACCTGCGCTGGATGAATAGCGGTCCGATCGCCGGCCTTGCCGACATCGCCCTGCCGGCCCTGCAGCCGGGGTCGAGCATCATGCCGGGCAAGGTGAACCCCGTGATTCCGGAAGCCGTCGCGATGGTCTGCGCGCAAGTGATCGGAAACGACGCGACTGTCACCATAGCTGGCCAGTCCGGGAACTTCCAGCTCAATGTGATGCTGCCGGTCGTCGCGCATAACCTGTTGGAGAGCGCGCGGTTACTGGGCAGCGCTGCGACCGTGCTGGCTGACCGGGCGATAGCGAATTTCGACGCGAATCAGCAACGTTCAATGGACTTGGCGGAGCGCAATCCGATCCTGGTAACCGCGTTGAATCCGGTCATCGGCTATGAACAAGGTGCCGCGATCGCCAAGAAGGCATACGCGGAAGGGCGGAGAGTCAAGGATGTTGCGGCCGAGGAAACAGGCTTGGACGAGGAGGAGCTTGACCGCTTGCTGGACCCGCGCAGCATGACAGAGGGAGGGATTGCCGGATAAGTGAGCGAGGCTACCGCGGTCGCAACGCAAGTACGCTCGCGAGCAGGTCCCCGGCTTCCTCCACTTCCATACTGATCTGGAACTCGTAAGTTGGCAGGGCCAATTCGCGAGGGGTCACGATATTCATCGCGTCCTTGGATGTCGTTACGAACGCGCGAGCACCATTCGCGGCTGCCGACCTAGAGAGCCCATCGAGGTCATGGCGCGAGTATTGGTGATGGTCGGGAAACGCGCGTTCCATAACAATCTGGCAACCGGCTTCCTGGAGCTGAAGGAAAAACGACTGCGGATTCCCGATCCCGCAAAACGCTGCAACGCGTTCGCCCTGCAGAATCGACGGCTCCGCAGGCTCGCCGGAGTGAACGTCCACGAGTCCACTGAATCGCATGCGCGAGTGCATGACGCGGAGCGTCGGGTTCGCTCGGTGCAGAACGCCGTGAAGGTTCGTGTAGTCGAGTTCCGGACTGGTGCGTGTGATCAGCACGATGTCGGCGTCACGGAGGCTGGCCGGAGATTCGCGGAGACGGCCGAGCGGTAAGGTGTGTCCGTTGCTGAACGGTTGCCAAGCGTCCACGAGAACGATATTCAGGGAGCGTTCTAGGCGCAGGTGCTGAAATCCGTCGTCCAGCACGAGGAACTCGATATCCGCACTGTCCTGGACGAGCTTGCCGGAGGCATGGCGGTTTGCTCCGACCGCCAGGACAGTTCGAGGAGCACTCCCCTTGAAGCGCCTTGCGAGCATCGCAGGTTCGTCGCCGGCCACTTGCGGGTCGGCCGCAGTCGCGGCCCGCAGGATTACCGTGCCGGATCTGCTCTTTCGTCCATAGCCCCGCGTTAGCACGGCCGAGATGTGCCCGTGCGCGGCGAGCTGCTCTACCAGCCACGCCACGGCAGGGGTCTTACCCGTCCCTCCGACCGCCAGGTTGCCGACAGATATCACGGGACGGGAGAGGCGGTGGATTCGCAGGATGCCGGAGCCGTACGCAATCCGTCTGAGACGGTGCGCGAAATTCCAGATCGCCGACAACGGCCCTAGGATCACAGCAGCGAGGATTGATGGCGGACAACGGGTCAAGGCGGCCTGGTAGAGACGCGCTGCCGAGGTTGCCGCTCTTGCGGACGCACCTCGCTGCGACTCCGCCCGCGCTTTTCCGGCATGGCCGACGGAAGTGCGTTGAGTGGCATCGAACGCGAATTCAATGAGCCGATCGGCAAGGTCCTCAGCGTCGGCGACCTGGACCAAGCCTCCATGATCGAGCAAGTCAGCGGTGATCCGCCGGAAATTCTGCATCGTGGGACCCACGATGACCGGTTTTCCAAGAAGGACGGGCTCCAGGACGTTGTGGCCCCCCCAACCGTTCAGTGAGCCACCGACGAACACCAGGTCGGCGCTGCGATAGACCGTCGCCAGTTCTCCGACGCTGTCAAGCAAGAGGATCGCAGGAAGCCGCGGCGGCGACGATTCGTCCATGGCCGTGCGCCGCACGACCGGTAAGCCGGTGGCCGCAAGTGCGCGGGCAGCTTCGTCGAACCGCTTGGGATGGCGGGGAGCGACGACCGCCAGCATCCCCGCCTCGCGATCGGCGATCGAACGCAGGGCGGGGGATAGCATCGTTTCCTCGCCTTCCCTGGTGCTTCCCGCAACCAGCAGGAGGCTCGGCGCCGCTTCGTCCAGGAAGCGCCTCAAGTCTGTCGCCAGCTTTTCTCCGTGCCCGGAAACAGTGAAGTCGTACTTGAGGTTTCCGCCCTCAAGAGTTCCTGCTGAACAGGCTCCAGCTGAAAGAAACCGTTTGCGATCAGTGCCTGACTGGGCAAGGATCATGTCGGCGCAAGCCAGCACGTGCCGGAAGAAAAAGCGAAACGCTCTGTATCTAGGGGCCGACCGGTCCGAGATCCTGCCATTCACGATGATCACCGACGCCCCGTAGCGCTTTGCTTGGAAGAAGTAGTTCGGCCAAATTTCCGTTTCTGCCACGATCAGCAGTCGCGGCCGAAGCCGGCGGAAGACCCTGGACACGCACCAGGGCAGGTCGAGCGGTGCCCGGAAGATCCCGTCGGCGATACCTGCGAGTTTCTCTTCCGCCAGAGCCCTTCCTGCGGGAGTTCCCACGCTGACGTAGATCGGAACTCCGGGGAGCGCTTGACGAACGCGCCTCAGGAGGGGAAGCGTGGATTGGATTTCCCCGACCGAGACTCCGTGAAACCAAAGTGGCGGCCGGACTGTCGTATCCTTTGAGACAGGAATTGACCCGAGAGCCTCGCACAGGCTCCTCCATGAGTGCCCCCTGGCGCAACTTCGGAGAATCCAGTACGGAATCGCCGCAGGGGAGAGCGCTAGGAGAAGCAGGTTGTAGAAGATTCGGGCCAAGCGGCAGATTGGTAGATTCTATGTCATCACAATTGATTACCCGGGTCGTCTCGAAGGGCATCTTGGTTGCCGTCCTGTGCGCAGGTCCGGCTGCTGCAGAGCCGTTTCGGGCCAAGATCGCTGACAAATACCCGGCGAAGCAGAAGCAGGGCGACCTGATCGTCGCCGTGAAGGCCTTCGTCTCCAACAGCGACCAAGAAAGCGCCTTCGGGAAACTGCGCCCCTACAAGTACGGAGTCACGCCGTTGCTGTTAGTGGCCTCGAACACCGGGACGAACACCTATTCCCTTGAGAACCTCAAAGTTCGCTTAGTAATACCGGGCTACGAGGGCATTGATCCTGTTAGTGTCGAAGATCTCGCCACGATCAATCCTTCCGGGCACCAACCGACACGCAGAGGCGTCCCCGGCATTCCCGGTCTCGGCGGGAAACGAGTCAAGAAGGGGCCTCTGAATCGGCCCGAGATCGAGCGGAACCAACTCCGGGCCCCGATAATAGCGCCAAAGAGCACGGCGAACGGGTTCATGTATTACTTGACCGGCAACGAGCAATCCCTTTCGGGCGCCTCCGCGTACATCACCGGGATCTACGACATCACCAACGGCAGGGAATTATTCTACTTCGAGATTCCGTTGGGGAAGGTCCGGTAACTGCCTGGTCAGCGCGACTGCAGGGACGGCGGTCGGCGGCGGTACCGGGTGCTCGGAGCCCGGTGCTAGACTGTGTGATTCGATGCTCGAACTGACCTCCCTGGAGGGCTCTCGCGCTGCTTATCGCGCCGCCCTCGATTTCTCCCAGGAACAGGTGCGCGCCCTCGCGTCCAACGATCCGGGATTCTATCCCATGTACACCGAGAGGGGGCGCTGGCGCCATGGTAAACCCGCGTGGACACGCTGGTGCGACGGCTTCCTGCCCGGAATGATGTGGATCTTTGCCAAACGCACTGGCGACGCCGAATGGGCCAGTCTCGCGGAGACCTACACCACGCCGCTGGAGCCACGCAAGATGGACCGCAACGTCCACGATCTGGGTTTCATATTCCTGTCGACGTATCACCGTTGGCATGCCTTGACTGGGCGGTCCGAGTTGAATGACGTCGTGATCCAGGCGGGACGGACTCTCGCGTTGAGGTTCAAGGAGAAGGGCGAGTACATGGCGTCCTTCATGGGTCCGGAATCGTTGTTCATCGACATCATGGCGAATGTCGGAATTATCTTCTACGCCGCGTTGCAGACCGGAGACGCAGCCTTGATGGATGTTGCGATGAAGCACAGCCTGACAAGTCGACGCGTGCTTGTCCGTGGCGACGGCAGCTCGTCGCACGAGGGGATCTACGATTTGGCGACAGGTGAGTTTCTGCGGCAATCGACACAGCAGGGCTGGCGCTCGGATTCGTGCTGGTCAAGGGGCCTCGCGTGGGCGATCTATGGGTTTTCCGCGGCCTACAAGCTCGTCCGTGACACCCGGTTCCTCCAGACTGCGGAACTCTGCGCGGATTACTACTTGGAGCACGTCCCTGCACACGGCGTGCCGCCAATGGATTTTGACAGTCCCGTTGACGAGCGCCGGGAAGAATCTTCCGCCGCCGCAATCACTGCGGCAGGCCTGTTGCGGCTGGCAACCCTCGCACCGGACCGTGCGAAGGGCATGTACTACGACCAAGCGGCCCGGCGAGTCCTGCTGACTCTGGCCCGGCCGCCCTACTTGGCAGCGGAGACACCCGGATGGGAAGGGATCTTGAAGGAAGGGATCTACCATCTCAACCTTGGTTTGGGAGTGGGCGAGTCCGTGATGTGGGGCGAATACTTCTTCGTCGAGGCTCTCGACCGGGCGCTAGGAGCCGACTGAGCAGCCGGCCCTACTGCTTCTCGTAGCCGCTGTTGTTCGGATTCCAAGCCGGCATCGAGTCCAGGGCCTCTTGCAGCATTGTCCGAATCGTGGCGGCGCCGGCCGGGGCGATTGAAGGATCGAGCGGGCGCTCTTCATCCCAGTCGTGGGGCACGTCGTAGAATCGCCCGTCGTCGTAAAGCTTGAAGCGCTTGGTACGTGCAAACCGGACCCGAGGGAATGGCACTTCATCCAGGAATGGATCTCTATCGTAGTGCACGAAGATCCAGTCGCGGGGGTTGCCCGTGCCGCCGAGAAGCTGGGGCAGGAAGCTGCGTCCGTCAAGAAGGTCGCCGGCCGGCATCGGGCGGTCAACCAAGTCGACGAGTGTCGCAAAGAAGTCGCTGAACTCGATCAAGTCGTCGTTAACCAGACCGGCTGGCACTTGTCCAGTCCAGCGGGCGAACAACGGCACATGGGTGCCAGCGTCTTCGGGGAATGCCTTGCCGCCCCGAACTAACCGAGTGCCGAGCTTGGACTCAAGGGAACGGTGGGTACCGTTGTCTCCGGTAAACAGGACCAGCGTGTTTTCCGCAATGCCGAGTTGGTCGATGTGTTCCAGTAGGCGCCCGACCAGGTAGTCGGTGTAGGAGACCATGTCGGCGAAATAGGCTGGATTGCTCTTGAACTTGGTCTTCTCTGTGACCGTCTCGCTATGCGGTGTAGCCACAAATGGGGAGTGCGTGAGGACCATCGGATAGTAGAGAAAGAACGGTTCCGCCTTGTGTCGCTCGATGAAGTCGAGCGCGAAGTCGGAAAACATGTCCGGGCCGTAGTCGTCCATCGTAGTGTGCACGTATTTGTTGTTCTTGAGGATTCCGGGATGCCAGAAGCGAGAGGTTGCCCGGTCTCCAGGGGGACCGACCGATCCGTAGCGCGCAATCTCGTCGGCCGAGAGCTCGAATTTGTATGCCCAGTACATATGCTCGTCGAAGCCAGCTTCGTCGGGGGTCGTGCCGCTTGGTTGCTGGGGCGTCTCGGGGCCTCCCCACAGCTGCCATTTCCCTGTCAGGCCTGTGACGTACCCCGCTTGGCGCATGAGGTGGGCAAACGTGGTTTGGCCCTTCTCCAGCCGTCCGAATCGACGGTAGTTGCGCCAGTTGTACTTGCCGGTCATGATTTTGATCCGGGAGGGTGTGCAGACTGGTTGCGAGTAGCAGTTGCTGAAGCGCATTCCCTCGTGAGCGACACGCTCGAACACCGGCGTGGCGTAACTCGTGCCTCCGTTCGCCGAAATGCACTCGTAGCCCATGTCGTCCGCCATGATCAGTACGACGTTCGGGGTTGCGGATAGTGGCAGTACAGCGAGCGCCAATAGTATCAATCGATGCATTTGATGACCATTCTACTTGTTGGGAATGGGTGTTGCTGTTCACGCATGATTCCACGACAGCCAGTTCAGCGCACTGAATTCCACGGTCGAGGGCTGCTAGAGCGTTGTCAGGACAGAGTGGGCCCGTCGTGGCGAACATGCGGTGGTCTCTTTCGTGGGCGGCTCGGGCTACTGTTGGGATATTCGAGCAGTGAGACGGGCGACGGGCTTGCTCATCACGGCGACGAGGGTCGCGCTGACGGGCCGATTCGGTCTAGTTCCACTTGTTTCGCTTCCAAGGTTGGCAATTAATGAACCCACAATGACCGGATTCTGGCCTGGATGCGGTAGAATCAAGATCATGCAAATTCCACGAATTCTGATCCTTTTGGCCATGATGGCAGGCGTATTCGCGTTCTCGGCTTGCAGCGCCGAAGAGGCGATGGACCCCGTCGCCGAGATTGCAGAAGAAGAAGCGCAAGAACCCGAGCGCATCAGCCCGCATGAGACCGTCTCGACAATGCTCGGGGAAGCCAGCATCTCGATCACCTATGGACGTCCGTACAAGAAGGAGCGTGTGATCTACGGCGGCTTGGTGCCCTTCGGAGAGGTCTGGCGAACCGGTGCTGACGAGGCAACCACGCTGGAAACGGACCGGGACTTGATGGTTGGGGAACTGCACGTGCCGGCGGGAATCTACTCTCTGTTTACGGTTCCAGGCGAAGGCGAATGGATGCTGATCGTCAACAAGGTTGCCGAACAGTGGGGGGCGTTCAGCTACGACGAAACTCAGGACCTAGGAAGAGTGCCGATGAGTGTGTCGACATCTGAGGAGATGACCGAGCAACTCACTATAGGGATTGAGGCGGGCGAGGGGTCGAACGGAACGCTGCGCGTCGTTTGGGACCAGACAGTCGCGACTGCAGCCGTCTTGGCTCACTGATCAGTGCCCGATTTCGGGGAGTCCGCCCTGCCATTGGGCGATCGATGCACGCGGTCCCGCAATGAGCGCTCGTAGTCGTAGGCAACGTGAGTTGTCGCTGTAGATGTCCCGGCCTGGTCCGCCAGCCCCACAGACCGCAGTGAAGCCACTCAAGTTCACTTCCGAGAGGACTCAATACGACGGTACGACGTCAAGTGAGCTTGGACAGATCGAGAAATAGGGCTCTACCGTGGCGGGAGGCCTTAGACTTCCTTCGCTCCGAGTCACCGAATCTAGAAGAAGACACACACTTGGCCTTGAATTCCCCGCATGGCAATGACGCCACGCGCGTAGCTTGAATGAGTACGCTCGCGATCTCTTTCTTGCGTGGGATCGATCTGACTTGTGACCAGTCTTCCCGAATCCTGCGAAGAACAGGCTGACGGACAGGAATGAGAACAGCTCCGGGCAGAGGATGTCTTCGAGTTCCCATCAGGACTGTCCGCCAATGCTGGTTACGGTGGTGTTAGACGCACTGAAATCTCCTGCTTGGAATCCACCGTCGCAGGCCGTCCCACAACACCGTCGTCAAATATCGCCGGTGCCAGAATCTTGCCCGGTGGCGCGCTGGTGGAGCGAGCGCTACCAAGACTGGAAGAATGGCCAAGTTGGTGAGAAACCTTCGCGCGAATCCACGAATCAGGTGATCCAGATTGTGGGCCTTTCTGGGCCCCGAGTCCCGTCGAGAACCCCCAAGTTGCTGGTGCCTTGCTAGGCTGTAGCGATGATCCGACTGTTGCTGGTTTGCGTATCGATCGTTCTGCCGTCGGGGCTCCTGGTTGCCAACGATAACCCGGATCTCGAAGTCGTCAGTCGGATCAAGCAGGAAGCCTACGAGAATAGCCAGGTGATGGAGCATCTCTTCCATCTCGTGGATGTATACGGCCCTCGGTTCACGAATTCACCCGGCTTCATGGGGTCGGCGAAGTGGGCCGCGGAGCAACTCCAGGGTTGGGGCCTCGTGAATGCTGAGCTTGAGGAATGGGGCCCTTTCGGCCAAGGCTGGTCAAGGGAGTATTTCTCGGCCCATCTGGTTGGCCCCCAATACGAGCAGTTGATAGGCGTTCCGCTGGGATGGAGCCCGTCAACAGCCGGCATGCTGTCCGGCACGCCCGTACTCGCCCCGATCAGGCGTGACAGTCGCTTGGCGCGAGACGAGCGGGCTGTTGACGAATACATCGCACGATGGAAGGGCCAGCTCTCGGGAGCCTTGGTCATGATCAGCGAGGTGAAAAAGATCCGACCGCAGAGCCGGCCTGCATTGCATCGATTCTCGAGTACCGAGTTGCAAGAACTGACAAAGGCTAGGCCCGCATCGCCACCCATCGACTACCTCGATCGCGATCTAGCGATCCCGGAGGATCCGGAGGACCGGCGCAATTTCTTCATGAAGGCACCGGCTTGGTTTTCCGAGTACAGATCAAAGGAACGAAGGAAGGTGCAGTCGAAGCTCAATGGATTCCTGGTCTCGGAAGGCGTCCGGCTCGTGATCCATCCGGCCAGCCGGGGCGATGGCGGCACCGTGTTCCCCCCTCGCTCAGGAAACCGGTACGTAGAAGATACACTTCCCCCTCCGTCGATTGCACTCACCCCCGAGCACTACAACCGGATCTATCGGCTGATTGACAAGGGTGTTGGCGCGACGATCGAAGCCGAGGTGCGGACAACAATCTACAAGGAGAACCTGAACTCAATCAACGTTGTCGCGGAAATTCCCGGCACGACAAAGGCCGACGAGCTGGTCATGCTCGGAGGGCATCTTGATTCTACAGCGGCAGCGCTCGGGGCGACGGACAACGGAGCGGGTTGCGCGGTGATGATGGAGGCCGTCCGTCTGCTCAAGGTCCTAGACCTGCCTCTTGCAAGAACTGTGCGAATCATTCTTTGGGGCGGCGAGGAGCAAGGGCTGCTGGGATCGAAGGCGTATGTGAAAGAGCACTTCGGAAATCCAGAGACGATGGAACTCACCGAGAATCATGCGAAGTTGTCTGGCTACTTCAACGTCGATAACGGCACAGGCAAGATTCGTGGAGTCTACCTGCAGGGCAACGACCGGGTTCGGTCGATCTTCCAGCAGTGGCTCGGACCTTTTCGTGACATGGACGCCACGACCTTGAGTATTCGCAGTACCGGTGGCACGGACCACCTGTCGTTCGACGCTGTTGGGCTTCCCGGGTTCCAGTTCATTCAGGACCGTGTGGAGTACGAAACGCGCTCGCATCACTCCAACATGGACGCCTATGACCGTGCCCAGGCGGCGGACTTGATCCAAGCGTCGATCATTGTTGCCTCATTCGTCTACCAGGCGGCCAACCGCGATGAGCTGCTTCCCAGGAAACCCCTGCCAAAGCCCCAGCCGCTGTCCAAACCGGAGTCCGACGAGGCCGGAAGTCACTGATCCAGTCCGGATTCCGAATCCTCGAGGAGTTGTCGCACTTGCCCGCGGGGCGAATGGGGCTTGATTCCGTCCCCCTCACCGGACCTCGGGACACGGGATGAGCCCGCGCGGGCCTTCTGTCGATTCCATCACCAAGCCTGCGCGATTCGGATACGATCCGGTCAGTGACGCTCTTGAAGGTGTGCAGACCGAAGATGGCGAACAGATTGACGCGAGAGATCCGAGCCCTCGCCCGCCATTCGAACCGTTTGCGGAATATCGCACATGGTCCAGCCGAACGGTCCGATGTCCCCTAGCCCGGTCGCGTCCCTTGTGATGGTGTAGGAAACTGGGCTGCCTGGCTTCCCGACCGCGACCCCAAGGTGGACAGGCGCGAGCGTTCGGGCTGGCTTCTTCTTTGGAGGCCCCCTGCCGGCTGGCCAGGGACGCGGTTCTAGCGGCTCGCTTCTGGCGCGGCGAACTCAACAGTTAGCGCAATGGACGGGCCGGCCCGCACCGGCGGTCAAGCCGATTGGATCATTGTTGCTGCTGGAAAGCGTGCTAGCCTGTGGCTACTCAATGCGGCTCGCCCAGATTCGAATTGTCCTCTTTCTCGTAGCAGCCCTCGCGTGGATCGCGGAAACATCTCAGTTACCTAGCAAGGGGCCGGAGCTTCGGTGGTATAAGGGCAATCTGCACTCTCACACGATCAACAGTGACGGAGATAGTGCGCCGGATGCCGTTGCTCGTTGGTACAAGGAGCGTCGATATAGCTTCCTCGCACTCACAGACCACAACTACTTCACCGACCCGCAGGGCCTGGGCTCGATCCTGGGTGCCAAGGAGCGGTTCCTGCTGATCACCGGAGAGGAAGTCACGTCGAAGTACGATGACGCTCCAATCCATGTCAATGCGTTCCGTCTGAGGGAAACGATTGAACCGTTCTTCGGGGAAGGCATTCTTGCAACCCTGCAGGGCAACGTGGACTCGATTCGCGCTGCTGGGGCCGTCCCTTCGTTGAACCATCCACAGTTTCGATGGGCGATCGACGCCGCCACTCTCGCGCAGGTTCGCAATCTCGGTTTGTTTGAGGTCTATAACGGTAGTCCCGACACGAATAACGAGTGGGGCCTCGAAGAGATATGGGACAACGCTTTGACAGCTGGACAGAAACTCTACGGAATCGCTGTCGACGATGCCCACGAGTTCAAGCAATTCGGGCCGAACCGGTCAAATCCGGGTGACGGGTGGGTCGAGGTGCGCGCGCCGGAACTCTCGCAAGAAGCGATCCTGGAGGCTCTGGGCAGGGGGGAGTTCTACGCTTCCACTGGAGTGAAACTTGACGCAGTGCATCGTAGTTCGGGACGACTCGAGATTCGGGTGGCGCAGCAGAGCGACCAGCAGTACCGCACGGTGTTCGTCGGCAGGGCGGGGCGGGTCTTGGATCGGGTCACTGGGTTGGAAGCCAGCTATCGTCTTCGGCCCGGGGACGGCTATGTGCGGGCCACGATTACCGATTCTTCCGGTGGCATGGCGTGGGTGCAGCCGGTTTTCCAGGAATGACGGCGAATGGTGTCTAGCGCTCCATTCAATTCAAGGCAGGTCTGGAGGCCGGGGTCGCCGCAAGTAAGAGTTCTACATTTGTGCGAGTTCGAGAGGCAATTGCAATCCGCCGGCAATTCCGGCCCGTGTTGTGTGCCAGAGGCCGTGCGCGCAGATCTTTGCGAAAGCATTACAGGAATGGCGGTTTTCTGCGTACCTTTCGGTGTGGGGTAACGCCTTAACGGATATAGTTAATGGCAAGAGGCCAAGGGAGACGAGCGTCATGAAGAAGGCTAGGGTAACAGTTAACATTCGCAAGGATACTGCGGTGGCGCCTGGCCCAGTTCCGGTTCCAGACCAAGAGTTGGCTGAGCGATCCATGCCCCGTGGTGCGATGTGGATTCTTGCGCTGGCGGGTGTCGCGATTGGCGTGGGGATCTACAGCGCGACTCAGAGCCAACCCTCCCAGCCCTCGACCTCGGCGTCCAAAGCGATCGCAACCGTCACGGTCGAGGAGAAGCAATTTGAGAGCACCATCCGCGCGGGTGGAACTGTTGGCGCCGTCGACTCGGCGCTGATTCGCGCCCCCCGAATGCGTGGTGGCCGGGATCGCGGAGGCGGCGGCGGAGGCGGCGGCGGAGGCGGAACCGCGCTTACAATTGAGTCCCTGGCCACGCCTGGCAGTATCGTTCAGAAAGGCGATGTCGTCGCGGCCTTCGAGTCGCGTAGTACCGAGGACATGATGGACACGTTTCGGTCAAACGTCGCGCAGGTGCGGCGCAGATCGACAAGTCAGAAAGCATCGTTGCTGATTTCTGCGGAAACGCTCCGTCAGGAGCTTCACAAGGCAAGGGCAGATGCGGCGAAAGCTAAGTTGGACCTGCGAACTTCCGAGGTGAAGTCCAAGATCCAGGCGGAGATCCTAGCATTGCAGGCAGAACAGCAGGAGGCTGCTGCTGATCAATTGGAAGACGAGGTCAGGCTCAGCGAGATTGCCGACAACGCCACCGAAAGAACCTTGGATATCGACGTACAACTGGCGGATAACCGGTTGGAACGCACCTCTTTTGATCTCGACAAGATGGTGATTCGGACTCCCGTATCGGGCTTGGTCGTGATGGAGACGATGATGCAGCGGAATACGCCCAGCCAGGCGGCTGCGGGGGATCAAGTCTATCCAGGTGCGTACTTCCTCCGAATCGTCGATCTCTCAAGGATGGCCGTGTTTGCGCACTTAAACCAAGCCGACGCTCAGCTGATCCAGATTGGCGCTCCAGCCGGTGTTCGGCTCGACGCCTATCCGGGCGCGGTCTTCGAAGGTCGCGTTGCGTCCATGGGTGCCATGGCGGTCGGGGCGGGCTCGTCTGGGGGAGGCAGAGGCTCGCGGGGGTCTTCGCGCAGCTCAGGGGGGCAGTGGGTCAGGCAAGTTCCGCTCGAGATAGAGATCCTGTCTGACGATGAGCGGATCAAGCCCGACCTTTCGGCGAGTGGAGACATTCGAATCGCCTTCAGCGATGCAGCTCTGGTCGTGCCCCGCTCGGCGCTTGGTGACTCGGATGGCCGCAAGGTGGTCTGGGTGCTGGAGGATGATCGGTTTGTGGTTCGGCCAATCGAGGTTGGATTGCTCAGCGACACCGAGGCAACAGTGGTATCGGGTCTGCGGGCCGGGGAAGTGATCTCTTCTCAGCCAATCGGGGATCAAGGCGAACCAGTCGCGTCGCGAAGCGACTAGAACGCGTCCCTCTGGGGGACCGCCCGGAACTCCTCGGCCAGGGCGGCGGAGCGGCGTCTACTTGCTTTCTCAAGGCGAATTCAATGTCTCGCTGCGCGGACCTGCGGTGCCGCAGTTGGCGAGCAAGCTCAAGGCAGGTGGAGTGACTACAGGCCCGAGAGTGTGTCCCGAATCCTTTCGATCTGGGATTCGTAGTCGGCCAGCTTTTGCCGTAGCGAGTTCACCACGTGCTCGGGGGCTTTCGAGACGAAGCCTTCGTTTCCAAGCCGTCCTCGCGCCCCCTTGGCTGCCCGCTCGAGGTTGTCGAGTTGCTTCCGGAGCCTAGCTCGCAGGGCCACTCTGCGGACCTCTGGCAGTTCCAGTGCCATGTCGAAGTCGGCTGTGTGGCCCATTGCTTCGCTCGAGGCTGCCTTCCCGCGCTCGGCGGCAAGCCGAACGCCGGCTAGGCGCCCGAGAGCCAGCCCTTCCCCTTCGACCACTTCGCGAACGATTCTGTCGTCGCTGTGAATCGTTCCCGTCAGCAAGTCCTTTGGCGGAATATTCATCTCGGCTCGAAGGTTTCGCGCCGTCGTCACAAGACTCTGAAGGATCGCTACCCGCCGCACGGCACTCGAATCGTCATCAGCCGACTGAGGCACGGGGTACGCTGATAGCGCGATTGACTTGGGACGTCCGGGCGTCTTGGCGGTTAGCCTCTGCCAAAGATCCTCAGTGATGAACGGCATCACGGGATGTAGAAGGCGCAGGGAGCGCTCGGTCGCGGCGAGCATGTTCTTCCAGCCGTTCGTTAACCCCGTCCCGTCGGCGAAATCGAGTTTCTTCAGCTCGATGTACCAGTCGCAGAACTCGTGCCAAAAGAACTGATATAGCGTTGCGGCGACTTCGTGGTAGCGGAACCTCGCGATGTTCTGGTTGACCTCGTCAGCGACAGTGCTCAATCTCGAAAAGATCCACCGGTCTGCGAGTGACACCTTGCCGGTCGCTTCGTCGGGCAGGGGACGGAAGGCAGCGAGATCTGGGGGGGTCCAGACTTCGGCGCCCGCCTTTTCCAGACTCATTCCGACAAAGCGCAGCGCATTCCAAACCTTGTTGGCGAAAGTCCTGTACCCCGCGATTCGCTCCTCTTTCAGAACGACGTCTGATCCTTGGCCAGCCGACGCAACCAACGCGAAGCGTACGGCATCCGTCCCGTAGCGCTCGGTCATCTGGATCGGGTCAATCACGTTCCCTTTCGTCTTGGACATCTTCTGCTTGTCGGCGTCTCGGACGAGCCCGTGAATGAACACCTTGCGGAACGGCGCTTCGCCGGTCATTGCGATACCGAGCATCATCATGCGCGCGACCCAGAAGAAAAGAATGTCGAATCCAGTGTTGAGAAGCGAGGTCGGATAGAAGGTCTTGAGGTCGTCGGTCTCGTCCGGCCAGCCCATGGTCGAGAAGGGCCACAGACCCGAACTGAACCAAGTGTCGAGGACATCGGATTCCCGGTGAGTGATTGCCTGCCCGCGGCGCGCCGCCTTCGCCTCGGCTTCCTCGACGGAACGCGCGACGACGAACGATCCGTCGGTCAAGTGCCAAGCCGGAATCTGGTGGCCCCACCATAGCTGCCGCGAGATGCACCAGTCCCGGATGTTGCGCATCCACTCGAAATAGTTGCGCTGCCACTGATCGGGAACGATCTCGGTCTGTCCTTCCTCCACGGCCTTGATTGCCGCGGCGGCCAGCGTCTTCGTGCGCACAAACCATTGGGTGGAAACTCTGGGTTCCACCGCGAGCCCTGATCGCTGGCTGCGCCCAATGTTGTTGGTGTACTCTTCGATCTTGTGGACCAAGCCCAGTGCCTGGAGGTCCGCGACCACGCGCTTGCGGGCCTCGTATCGATCCATGCCCGTGTACTTTCCGCCGCGATCGTTGATGCGTGCTTCCTCGTCCAGTACGGTGATGCACTCCAGGCCGTGGCGCTGGCCGGCTGCAAAGTCATTCGGATCGTGCGCGGGTGTGACTTTGACAATCCCGGTGCCGAATTCGGGATCGACGAATTCGTCGCAGATCACCGGCAGTTCGCGGCCGACGAGCGGCAAGGTAACGATCTTGCCGTGCAGGTGTCGGAAGCGAGGGTCGTCGGGATGAACGGCGACTGCGGTGTCCCCGAGCATGGTCTCGGGGCGAGTGGTGGCGACGACGACATACTCGCCAGGCGAGCCGTTGACTGGATAGCGGAGGTGCCAAAGCGAACCCTGCTGGCTCTCGTACTCCACCTCCAGGTCAGAAATCGCGGTGAGTGTACCGGGATCCCAGTTCACCATGTACTCGCCGCGGTAAATGAGGCCCCGTTCGTAGAGTCGGACGAAACACTCCCTGACCGCCCGCGAAAGCCCCGTGTCCATCGTGAATCGCTCGCGCGTCCAGTCGCAGCTTGCGCCGACCCGCTTGAGTTGGCCGACAATCCTGTCTCCGTAAGTCTCCTTCCACGCCCACACATGCTCGAGAAACGTCTCGCGTCCGATCGCACGCCTGTCGACCCCTTCCTCGGCCAGCTGGCGCTCGACGAGCATTTGGGTCGCGATGCCGGCGTGGTCGGTGCCCGGCAGCCAGAGAACGTTATTCCCCTTCATTCGCTCCCAGCGCATAGTGATGTCAACTTGGGACGTCTCGAACATATGCCCCATGTGCAGCGCACCGGTTACGTTTGGCGGCGGGATGACGAGCGAGAATACCGGCTTGGCTGAGGATGCGTCGGCCCGGAATAGTCCTTCGCTGACCCACCACTCGGCCCACGCGGGTTCGATCCGCGATGGGTCATAGGCTTTATCCAATTGCATTGATTCTTGTGGCGGGGAAGACGGTATTCCCAATGTACACCAAGCCTTACGGCCGTGATTGGGACAGGTCGCCAAGCACATACCGCCGACCGGTGAACGGGACTTTCACGCCCGCAACGACCGTAGCGGGGATATCATGGAGGGCATGCCACGCCCGATGGACGTGTACGAGGAATTGGTTCAGCTGCGCCGTTCCGGAGAAAAGTGCGCCGTTGCCACGATTGTTGAAGTGGCTGGCTCGATCCCGAGTTTCCAGAGCGCCAAGATGCTTATCCGGCAGGACGGTACCATGGTGGGCACGATCGGAGGGGGCTGCACTGAGGCCGAGGTGTGGCAGGCGGCGCGAGATGTCATCGAGACCGAAAAGCCTCGCATGCTGCAATTCCATCTCGGCCAAGATGCCGCATACGACAATGGTCTGATTTGCGGCGGGCAGCTGAACGTCTACGTGGAACCAATACTCCCGGTACCGAATGCCTTGATCTTCGGAGCGGGCCATATATCGAAGAGCCTGTCGAAGGTTGCCACGCTCGCCGGATTCGCCACCACGATCGTGGACAATCGGGAAACCTACGCCAATCGGGAGCGATTCCCGGAGGCGGTGGAGGTCGTCGCCGAGGAGTACGAAGACGTGTTTCCCAGGCTTCCGACGAACGATTCAACCTATGCAATCATCGTCACCCGTGGCCACAAGGATGACATGCGTGTGCTCAAGTGGGCTGTTTCTCAGCCATTGCGCTATGTCGGGATGATCGGTTCCAAGCGCAAGACCCTCGAAGTTGCTAAGCATCTCCGTCGCGAAGGCGTCACTTTGGACAGCTTGGCCAGGATCCATGCTCCGATGGGCCTGGATATTGGCGCAGTCACTCCGGAGGAGATTGCAGTGGCGGTCGTCGCCGAGATGATTCGGCGCCGCCGCCACTCCGAGCAGGGCTGGACCCCTCTCTCGAAATCGATTTTCGCCGCCGGCATTCCTCGAACCCTGGCGAATCTTGGACACGGCGGAGAGGAGCCTGTCAACAGGGGCGAAGCGGTCGCCAAGCGTCTGTGAGTTCTGCTGGCCTCATATTGGCCGCCGGCCGGTCCTCGAGGATGGGGCGTGACAAGGCGTTGCTTGCCTACCGTGGAAAAACATTCCTGAACCATTTGATCCACCTGGCGCTACCCCGCGTCGAGTCGCTTGTCGTCGTGCTAGGGCACAACGAGCAGTTGATTTCCGAGTCCCTGCCGAGTTTCCAGCGGATCAGTGTTGTCGTCAACCGCGACTACGACCGAGGCATGCTTTCTTCTCTGCAGAAAGGCTTGGAATCAACGCCCGCTAACGCGGACTGGATTCTATGGATGCTCGTCGATCATCCTGCGGTGCGGGGCCGCACGCTGGATGCGCTGATCGCATCAACGAGCCATACGCCCGCGCCGCTTGTGATACCCCGGTTCAACGGGGACCGCGGCCATCCAATTATGGTGTCACGGCGCGTCGCGGAGCGGATGCTGCAGTTGGATCAGAGCGCGAGCCCGCAAGATGTCGTGCGGTCTCACTATGCCGAGACACGATTCGTTGACGTCGACGATGCCGGGGTGATACTGGATGTCGACCGGCCCCTCGACTATCGCGGGCTGGGGGCAACCGGCTAGCCTCGATTCCCAACGGGCAGCAAGAATGTGACCAATTGACTGTCAGAAGAAGCGAAGTTTGAGGGAGCGGTTGTCGAGCCAGGGGATGGGTTCCCGGGTTGCGGCGTAGTCGGCAGCCAGCAGCAGCGGGTTGTTGGCCCGGCGCCCGAGGCTGACGACGATCTCGGTGGGGGTGATGTCGATGGTGGCGCTGGAGCGCACGAGCTTGCGGAAGATGGTGCTGGCCTTGGCGATCTCGAAGCCGTTGCCGACGCGCTTGGCGAGCAGGCGGTAGAGGGAGCTGGCCATCAGCGTGAGCTGGACGTCGAGATCGATCTTCAGGGGCACGGCGGCCGACAGCGCGTCCATGTGGAAGAAGTCGATGGCGTCGGCGATGGTGTTTTCGATGACCATGCGGCGCGCGTAGCGGTCGATCAGGCGGGCGGCCGGCGCGCGCATCTGGTTGGTGAGCAGCAGGGTCGGCTTCTCGTGGCCGAGATCGGTGATGGCGATCTGGCGGATGTCGCCGGGGTAGTGCTTGAGGCGCACCTGGCGTTCGAGGATCCGTGGGGTGCGATAGATGCGGCCGACGTTGGAGAGGGTGACCTTGCGCCAGTCCGCGGCGGGTGCGGAGAGCAGTTCGGCGACCATCTTGGGGGTGCGCCGGCGGAGCGTCAGGAAGGCGATGCCCAGCTGGTGCAGCCGGGCGAGGTTGGCATAGGTGGTGAGACGGCTGTCGAAGACGAGTTCGGCGGGCAGCTCGCCGGTGCGCTCGCGCCAGGCCTGGGCGAAGCGCAGGATCTCGTCGTTCTGGCCGTCCTTGCGGAGGCTGGCGTTGGCCCAGGCGAACAGGCGGGCGTCGGCGTCGCGGGCGAGGAAAGCGAGGATGCCGCGCTGGCGGCGGCTGCGCTTGGAGACGTAGTGGCGCTCCAGCAGGGCGTCCTCGCCGTGGAAGGGGATGGTGTGGAAATCGAGATCGAAGGAGCGTCCGCCGCCGAGGTCGGGGCCCAGGCTGCGGGTGGCGTGGTGCCAGGCGTCCATCAAGGCGGGGCAGTGGCGCGGGTCGACGCGGCAGGAGTATTCGGTGAGGGTGGCGCGCTTGGGGACGGCATTGAGGCCGGCGAAGAGGGCGAGGCCCTGGTCCAGGGTTTCGGGCATGACCCGCGAGGGCCGGCCGATGCCCCACAGCTTGAGGGCCAGCAGGGAGCGGAAGGCACAGCCGGGAGGGATCATCGCGCTGCCCGGCAGGCCGTGCTGGCGGAGCATGTCGTCGAGCCCGATCCTGGCGAGGTCGGCGGCAAACAGGAACAGGCCGCCGAACTCGGTGCGCAAGCGGCGGGGGGCTAGGTCCAGGGCGCGGTGGTCGGCGACGGGGGCGAGCACGGGAGCGGGTCCGGCGGTGCGCTGCGCCGCTGTGCGCCGCCACAGCTTGGGCAGGCCAGCGCGCTTGAGCACGCGCGCGACGGTGGTGGCGCTGACCGGCAGGGCCTCCTGCGTGGTGAGGTGCGCGGCGATCTCGGCGGCCGAGAGATTGCGCTCGTTGCGCAGCGCGAGAATGCGCTCGTCGCGGTCCGGGCCGGGAAGCGGCTTGCGCTTGCCGCGGCGGTCGGGGAGGAAGAACGGCTGGTGGGGCTGGTGCAGGAACGCGGCGCGCAGGTTGCGCAAGGTGCCGGCTGCGTAGCCGAAGCGGCTGGCGGCCTCCTCGAGCGAGGCGTGGTCGACGAAGAGTGCGCGCAAGGCTTCGTAACGGCGGTGGGTGCTGTTTTCGGGGGTGCTGAAGCGCTGGGCGGGGTCTTGCATGTATTTATGCATGTTAGCATGAATACGCCACACTAGTTACTATGCAATCAGCGACTAGCCGTCAAGGGGCGCTGGGGCAGCGAACCGGGCCTGCCCACAAGGCCTGCGGAGAGGCCTTGGCGAGCCCGCAGCTGCCCATCCGCGCAGGGGCGGCAGAGCCCATCTGCCTGCCGGACCCTCCGCATAACTGGCATCAATACAAGAGCTTACCTCGTGCCAGTGGAAATCTCTCTTGGCGGTCTCGGTAGAGAATGCCATGTGGGAAACGCGGTGAATGCAGCCATGCCTGGAAGGCCACCTGTTCCGGTAGACGTTTTCCTGGTTCTTGTTGTACGAATGTGGTTATTGATGGCAAACTGCTATAAATAAATGTCAATGATCCTGAGAAAGCACTTATCGCCCATGGGCTTCACGCCGGAAAACCCGCTAATCTCTCACATGAACAACTTCAGTTGGGAATCGAGGCTAGGGCGCTTGCAAGGCTCGAAATCAGGGTGCCCTCCGCGTCATGCCCGTGACGCGTTGGGCAATTCGGTTGGCGGCAGAGATCCCTGCCAGCCTTCTCGAAGCATGTGCGAGAGCCCATTGACGAGGGAGGCGTACTCAGGCCGGTTCGCGATATTCCGCGACTCGACCGGCGCCTCCTTGTAGTCGTAGAGTTCGAGGGTGCTGTATGGGCTGTCGATCCCAGACCACTGCGTGTAACGGTGGCGGTCCGTTCGCATCGAGTGTCCCATGCCTGGCCCCACGCCAGGAATTGTGCGCGGATGCTGGCTGTAGACCGCGCGCTTCCAGAGTCGTTGGGGGTCGTCGAACAGACCACGCCAACTCGAGCCTTCAAGTCCCGCAGGCCTCGGAACCTGGCACAAGGAGCAAAAGGAAGGAAACAGATCGACCAACTCGACAAGCGCCTCGGTCTTGCGGCCCGCGTTTTTTTCCCCGGGGGCGCGCACCACGAGGGGAGTGTGTGTCGCGGCATCGAAGTTGGAGTGCTTGTTCCAGAGTCCGTGTTCCCCAAGATGGGATCCGCTGACACCCACAACTGCCACCACCGTAGATTTCGACAAACCGTGCCGATCCAGAGCGTCGAGCAAGACGCCGATCTGCGCGTCGGTGAAACTGACGCAAGCCCGGTAGGCTCGGATCAGCTCCTTTGCTTTGGATTCAGGAATCGGACCTTCACTCGGAATGTCATCGAATCCCCGAATTCCGCGAGAGTCGTGCAGGGCGAATGCGGGCACGTCGAGTGGGGGCTCGGGAGACTCCGGGCCGCCCCAGGTGCCGATCGGATAGAGATCGAAGTAGCCACTTGGCGCGACCAGAGGGAAGTAGGGCCGCGCGAACGAGACCGCGATCAAGAATCGTTGATCCTTGAATTCCCCGACCGCAGTTGCTGCTGCCCGGGCGATCTTGCCATCCGGCAAATCTGCATCCGCAACGCTCGCGGCCTCCCAACTCCTCGGCGATCCCCCCAAGGCCGCCGGTGATGCCTGCGATGGCGATTCGGAAGAAGGCGTGTCCCCGATCCAAGCGTTCGCTACCAATCGCCTCCAATTGGAATCTGCAAGGTCGCTCCCCTCGGAACTGCCCCATGCCGGCCCGCCAGGCACCCACGGAACCACGGTCCATGATCGTGGGTCCTCCAAAGCGGGGATTCCGAACACGGGACCGAAGGCGGTTGTCGTGTAGCCGAGGCTCCTGAAGTGCTCCGGCAACGTCACAGCATTCGGCAGTGCGCGCCGGAAATGAACACGGTCGTCATAGACGCGAGTTGTATCCGGCCTTAGCCCCGTGAGGAGTGAAGTTCGCGAAGGCCCGCTCGCCGCTTGCTGGCAATAGTTGCGCAGGAACGTCAAACCCGTGTCAGCCAGACGGTCGATGTGGGGGGTCTTCGCCTTCGCGCTGCCAAAGCAGCCCAATTGTGTACGGAGATCCGGAACCAAGACCAGCAACACGTTGCGGCCCTCCCGGATACTACGGCCCTGCTGGGCCAATGTTCGTCTTGCGCCGCCCGTCGCGGTCAGGTACGCGCTGCCCTTTAGGAGGAATTCTCGGCGAGACGATGGCGAGTCGGCTTTCACGGGCTAGTTCCATCCCCGCCCTCGGGCTTTGACCGCGAGGCGCTCTTTCCAATCCGCGTTCTCGCGGTACCGGCAGACGTTAGGTGACGTGCGTGTCGAGTGTTGCAGCGAGCCGCGATTCCGGGACCGATCCCACGATTTGCTCGACGGGCTGGCCCCCCTTGAAGAGCAGCATTGTGGGGATCCCGCGCACGTTGAATCGCTGTGCCGCAGCCGGATGATGGTCGACATCCAGCTTGCCGATCTTGATCTTGCCGGCGTATTTCTCGGCAAGCGAATCGATGACAGGAGCCATCTGGCGGCACGGACCGCACCAAGTAGCCCAGAAATCGACCAAGACAGGCTGATCGGACTGCAAAACTTGGGCGTCGAAGTCTGAATCGGTAAACGTAAGCGTATGGGAGTCGGCCATCGGTGTCCTCCAGAAGAACGAAGTTTCAGCGTAGCAGAACTCGGGATCTAGGGCTTCCGTCGTCAGTCATCCAGCCGTTGCTGCCATTCGTCCAGTAAGGAAATGGCCTCAATGGGAGTCAGCCTGTCTAGATCGAGGTGGCGTAGCTCCTCCAGGATCGTGTCCGGCAGTGGCTCGAAGATGCTTCCCTGGCGCTCCTTGGCCGAGACCGGCGTGGCATCCGCCGGGATTTCCCGGTCGCGTTCGTGCTCCGCAAGGACCGCGCGAGCGCGCTCAATTACGGCAGGGGGCAATCCGGCGAGGCGGGCCACTTCGATACCGTAGCTCTTGTCTGCGTTGCCCGGTTGGATTCGACGCAGGAACACAAGCTGGTCTCCCGTCTGACGAGCCGACACGTGCAAGTTGAATATCCCATCATGCGCGCTTGGCAAGGCGGTCAACTCGTGATAGTGGGTTGCGAAGAGGGCTTTCGCGCGAACCTTGGCGTGAATGTGCTCGACTACGGCCCAGGCTATTGCCAGTCCGTCAAACGTTGCAGTGCCGCGGCCGATCTCATCCAGCAAGACCAAGCTGCGCTCGGTTGCCATGTTCAGGATTTGCGCGGTTTCGGTCATTTCGACCATGAATGTCGACCGCCCGAGTGACAGGTTGTCGCTCGCCCCGATCCGCGTGAAGATCCGGTCGATCAGCGGAAGGATGGCCTTGCGGGCCGGAACGAACGAACCGGTCTGGGCCATGATCGCAGTGAGCGCGATCTGCCGCAGGTAGGTCGACTTGCCGCCCATGTTGGGTCCCGTGATGACTGCCAGTAGATGCTTTTCGTTGTCCAAGTACGCGTCGTTCTCGATGAAGCGCTCGCCGAGGTCGTGCTCAAGCATTCGTTCAACAACCGGGTGCCGCCCCGCCTCGATCTGAAGCTCGCCTGTCACCGAGAATCGAGGACGGCTATAGTCGTATTCGACCGCGACCTCCGACAGCCCCCGAAGCACATCAAGCTCAGCCACAGCAGATGCCGCCTCGCGGATGCGTGGGGCCCGGGGCAGTATTTCCAATCGCAGTTGCTGGAGGAGAGCAGCTTCCCGCTGTTTGATGCGGTCCTCGGCGTCCAATACCTTGGCCTCGAGTTCCTTGAGCTCGACTGTCGTGAATCGCTCGGCGTTCACTAGCGTTTGCTTGCGGTCGAAGCGCTCCGGAACCTTGGCTAGGTTCGCTTTCGAGACCTCGATGAAAAAGCCGAAGACATTGTTGTAGCGAACCTTGAGCGAATCGATCTGGGTGGTCTCGCGCTCACGTCGCTCCAGCTGGGCAATAAAGGATCTGCTGCCTTGCTGGATCTCCCGGAGCTCGTCGAGTTCGGGGTCGAAGCCCGCAGCAATGGCGCCGCCGTCGCCGGCGGTGACTGGGGGCTCCTCGGCAAGCGTCTCAGTTATCAATTCCGCGATATCCTCAAGACCGCCCATTGTGTTCAGCACTGAGTGAATGCGCGAGCCGGGCAGTCCAGAGGCTAGTTTCACGAGGGTCGGGATGCGGCGCAGTGAACTTCCAAGGTGGAACGTTTCGCGAGGGCCGGCCGAGCCCAGTGTGACCCTGGCCAGGAGCCGCTCGATGTCGTGAAGCTGCTTGAGCTCGCGGTGGAGTTCGGATCGGCTGATCGTGTCGCCGAACAGTCCCGAGACAGCTTCGAGACGCAATTCGATTTCGCGGATATCGAGACTCGGCCTCCGTATCCAACTGCGTAGGAGCCGCGCCCCCATCGGCGTGGCGGTACGGTCCATGGCCGACAGCAGCGTAGCGCGCTGCTCTTGATGCTGGGAATCGAACAACTCGAGATGTTGCGTAGTGACGGGGTCGAGCATCATCCAGTCGTGTTGCTCGAAATAGGCAGGTCGAGCGAGGTGCGGTAGCGCAGAGCGCTGAGTCTCCGTCAGATAGTGGAGCAACGCCCCGGACGCTGCAACGGCGAGAGGGTGATCCTCAAGGCCCAGACCCTCGATTGTGTGCAGTTTGAAGGCATCCCGCAGCAACCGCGAGGCGTAGTCGTGGTCGAACACCCAGGACTCCACTTCAGTCTCGATGTACGGAGGTTCCGGCCGAACAGGGTGATTGCCTGACGACGGGTCGAACAGCTTGCCGCTCGTGGCGCGCAATACTTCCTTGGCCCCGATTGAACCCAGCATGTCCTCCACTTCCGAGACCGCCAGTTCAGTTGCCCGAAACTCTCCCGTTGAGACATCGACATAGGCCAGGCCCGTTCTGCCGTCGCGCTCATGGACAGCTGCGAGGTAGTTGTTCTGGCCCGACTTGAGAAGGTTCAGATCGCTCGCCGTTCCCGGTGAGAGCACGCGAACGATTTCCCGGCGGACGAGTCCACGGGACTTGGCCGAAGCTTCAACCTGGTCGCAAATGGCGATCCGGTGGCCCTTGGCGAGGAGCTTGGCGAGGTAAGCGTCTGCCGAGTGCACGGGAACCCCGCACATCGGGATCGCCTCGCCCTTGCCATTCCGACGCTTCGTGAGGGTGATGCTGAGATCCGCCGAAGCAGTGACAGCATCCTCGAAGAACAACTCGAAGAAATCGCCGAGACGGAAGAAAAGTAGGCAGTCTGGGTACTCCTGCTTGGCAGAGTGATACTGCTGCATCACAGGAGTTGTGGATGCGCTAGGGGCCATCCGGAATCGCAACTGGAATCTTCCAATCATATACCGCATGGCGAGTGCGGCCGGAGTTGCGCTGTAATGGGTCTGGGTTCCCACAATGGACACTTCCTTTCCTTCTCTGGCCAAAATCATTGTCCCGGCGGCCTTCGTGGGCGTCGCGGCGGCCGCCGCGGTTGGGGGCTTCTCGTACGGGCGTGCTACGGCGCTGCCCGACACGCATAGGATCGAAGGCGTGTGGGAAGTGACCTCCGTGCGCAATCTCACAAGAGGTGAGGTGCAACCCCACCGTCGGGAGTTCCACCTCTTTGGAAAGACCCATCAGATGGTTGTACTCGCCGGCGAGGGGCGACCTAGGCTCACGAAGTCGCTGAGCGACATGAATCCCGATGAGTTCGAGAGCCAGCAGCCGATCGGGGCCGGGTTCTATCGCTATGAGTTGGAAAATGGAAAGATCACTCGCACCAACATCGCAGCTCTCTCCGCCTACTACGAAGGCCGAACATTCCCGGGTGAAATTGAGTTCGTAGGGGATTCTCTGATGCTCCGCGACAGTCACTCGGCTGACGGCGACGAACGTGAATGGAGCATGCGGCGCGTCCAATGATTCCGACGATGTACCAACTGACAAGACGATTCCGGAAAGCCCCGCTTCCGGCCGGGGATGGTCGCGGACCGGGCGGTTTGCGAAGTTCAGGGATCCTGGCGGCCTTATGCGCCTTGGCCTTGGTCGCACCCCTGGCTGCACAGTCCGACGCGACCTTAGAAGGGACGGTCATCGATCCTCAGGGTCGCTCGGTGCCCGGTGCCGAGGTGCTGGTCAGGAGAGTAGGGACGAACGCGATTCGCAGGGTGCTCACCGACAACGAAGGCCGCTACGTCGTGCCCTCGCTCGAGTCTGGCAGCTATTCGGTCGAAGTAGCCCGCAACGGGTTCCGGCCAGTTTCCGCAGCTGGCATCGAGTTGGTCAGCGGTCGGACCGGGCTGTTCGACGTGCAACTGGAACTGGGACCGGCTCGGGACGGCATCGAAGTGGCCGCGATCATGCCCTTGGTTTCAACGAGTGCCGCCGATTGGGGAGGGCTCGTCCCGGAACGCAGCCTCCGGGAATTGCCGTTGAATGGTCGCGACCTGTTCGAGCTGTCGGCGCTGGAGCCCGGGGCGACGCTGCCAGCCTCCGCCCGGACAGGGTTGGCGCAGGGTGTCGGGCGTCAGATCTCCGTGCGAGGCGCGCGTCCCAATCAGAACAGCTTTCGCCTCGACGGGGTCTATGTTAACGACGCGGCGTCGGCATCTCCCGCAAGCGCATCCGGGAACGTGCTTGGCCTGGAGATGGTGAAGGAAGTCCACTTGGTGACCAATCCATACAGCGCCGAGTACGGCCGTTCCGCTGGTGGTGTCTTCACCGCGGTGTCAAGGACGGGCGGCCGGCAGCTCCATGGAAGCCTGTACGAATATTTCCGCAACAACTCGCTGGACTCGCGAAACTTCTTCGATTCGCCTAACGCGGGGGCGCCCCCGCTGCGGCGCAATCACTTCGGCGCCTTGCTGGGCGGGCCGCTGGCGGGGCCCAATGCGTTTTTCCTGTTGAACTACGAGTCCCTGCGTGAGAGGCGCGGGCGCACTGCGCAGCCCGCAGTCCCGACGGCCGAGGCGCGCCAGGGACGTCTGCCGGGAGAGGACATTGCCGTTGCGCCCGAGGTCCGTCCGTACCTCGATCTATATCCGCTTCCTAACGGACGCGATTTCGGCGACGGCACGGCCGCTTCGGTCCGTCAGATCTCCGACCGGACGGACGAAGCCTATGCGTCCGCCAAGGTTGACTTGACGCTTGATTCTGCCACCCAGCTTTCGGCGCGGTACACGTTCGATGACGCAGCTAGTCGGACACCTGACCCGATGGACCTTTGGGTGTTTGGTTTCGATTCGAACGATCACTTCCTCCACGGGCAGCTCAAGCGGGTCCATTCGGCAAACGCGCTTTCCACTTTGCGGGCATCGTTCAGCCGTGTTGACAATTTCGAAAACAGCACGACTTCCGTGCCGTCCGATCTTTCATTCGTGGAAGGCCAGCCGATGGGAACGATCACGGTGAATGGCCTCGGCAACATGGGTGGTTTCCAAGCGCGCGCGAGGCCTCGCCGGTTTGTTCTGGAAAGCTTCCAGTTGGGCGGATCAGTGGTGCGGACGGCTGGCCGCGGAACATGGCGAATCGGCGGCGGATACGATCGTGTTCGCTTCAACCAGGTCTCGGACCTGAGCGCGGTGGGAGCGTACACATTTGATTCCCTTGCTCTGTTGCTGCAAGGGCGTCCGCGCATCGCCGAGGTGATGCAGCCGGGATCGGACACGGCAAGAGGCTGGCGCTATCACCAGTTCTCCGCGTTTGCGCAGCACGAAATCCAAGTCCACAAGCAATTCGGGGTCAGCTTCGGCATCCGTTACGAAGCTGTATCCACGCCAACCGAGGTCAACGGCAAGATCGCCGTGCTGCGGGACTTCATCAACGACGCAGAGACCACGGTTGGCGGGCCGCTCTGGAAGAATCCGACTGCCGACAACTTCGCGCCGCGGATCTCGGCTGCCTGGGATCCCGTGGGCGATGGCCGCACGGTGTTTCGTGCCGGGGCGGGTATCTTCTTCGACCTGCTCGGCAGTAGGGAATTGACGATCGCGGGCGTTCGGACACCCCCGCTGTTCAATCGAATCCTGGTCTTCGGTCGGCCCGGATTCCCCGATATCCTCCAAGCCGCGGCCGGTCGAAATCCATCGAAGTCCATGGATGGGCTCGACTACGACTTGAACCAGCCCTACATGGCGCGCTGGCAGTTCAACTTCGAGCGCCAGCTTGGTCGTGGCACCTTGATTCGCGGCGGCTACAGTGGGGCACGTGGAATTCACCTCTTCGGGCAGTTGATCAGCGCGAACTCCCCGGTTCCCGAGGTCCAAGCGGGCGGCACGCTGTATTTCCCGCAGGGCAGCCCGTACGTGAATCCGGCGTTTTCTAGAATCGGCTTGCGACGTTCCCAATTCAATTCGTTCTATCAGGGCTTGACATACAGTTTGGAGAGCCGCTTTGGAAACCGGTTTTCGATGCGCGGCAAGTATACCTGGAGCCGCTCAATCGACGAAACCTCCAACCATACATTCAACGATTTCGTTGCGAGCGACCAGGTTCCCACGATCTGGAACTATCGCGCAAACCGCGGTTTGTCTGACTTTGATATCGAACAGGTCTTTGCCGGGAGCTTTTCCTGGTCGCCATGGGACGGCAACTCCTCGGAGCTGGGCGGCGCCCTAGGCGGGTGGCAGATTCATGGCATGGCCCGGATTTCAAGCGGCACGCCATTCGCGCCGCGGGTTGGATTCGACCGGGCGCGTCTGCGGCCCGGGTTCGGAGACGTTGGGCAGCGTCCCAACCTTGTTGCTGGCCGTTCGGCCGAGAACATTGTGTTGGGGGATCCAGCGGGCTATTTCGACCCCGGCGCGTTCGATCTGCCTGTGGCGGGCTACCTCGGCAACTTGGGCCGCGGTACCCTGCGGGGTCCGGGGATCCTAGCCTTTGATCTCGCCCTGCACAAGACCCTGTTTTCGACCGAGCGCCAGAGCGTTGAACTTCGTGGCGAAGCCTTCAACATGACGAACCATCCCAACTTCCAAGTGCCTTCCGGGCGGGCCCTCTTCACCAGCAGCGGCGGACGGATTGGCAGTGCCGGCCGAGTCACGTCCACGAGCACCTCGTCGCGGCAAATCCAGCTCGCGTTACGCTGGGAGTTCTGACGGAACTTGGTCGGACTCCAGAGCCGCCAGTCGGCTGGTAGACTAGCGCGTATGCTGCAAACCATTTCCCGCGACGGGGACGTCTATGACGCCGTTGTCGTCGGGTCGGGAGCCACCGGCGGCGTTGCCGCTTGGCAGCTCTCTACTGCGGGCCTCAAGACCTGCGTGCTCGAAGCCGGCCCGAAGATCACCGACGCGGACTTTACCGAGCATGTCATGCCGTACGACCTCAAGTATCGGGGCAATTCGTCCAGATACGTCAGAGGCATTCCAAAGTCTCCCGACCTCATGCGGAACCGCCCGATCCAGGGGCTGGTCTACGCCTGCCGCGAATCGAACTACGAGTGGTTTGCGGATGACATTCGCAACCCATACCAGGTACCGGAGAACAAGCCGTTCCATTGGATTCGGATGCGTGTGCTAGGAGGTCGGTCGCTGTCATGGGGCCGTCAGTCGTATCGGATGGGTGACATCGACTTCCGTTGCGCTGACCGGGACGGCTACGGCGAGAACTGGGGTATCTGCCACGCAGCCCTAGCTCCGTACTACGAGAAGGTTGAGCGATACATTGGCATCAGCGGCATCAAGGAAGGGCTCGAACAGCTTCCGGACAGCGTCTTTCAGCCTCCGATGCCGTTCACGTGCGGTGAGGCCCTTTTCCGAAATCGGCTGCGCGCAAGGATGGGTCGCGTGGCGACGATCGGCCGCTCCGCGATCATTACCGAGCCGCACAACGGACGCCAGCCATGCCACTACTGTGGACCGTGCGAGCAGGGCTGTGTGACCCATTCCTACTACAACAGCCTGACGACGACACTGAGGGCTGCGCTCGATACGGGAAGCTGCGACCTGCTGACTGATGCGGTGGCCAGCCACCTGACACGCGATCCGCGAACCGGGAACGCTGCGGGCGTTGCCTACGTGGACCGCATGGGCCGGGCCGCTCGCGAGGTTCGCGCGAAGGTGGTCGTGCTGTGTGCCTCAACGCTCGAGTCAACGCGGCTGTTGATGCACTCGGCGGACCACGGCCTAGACTTCAATTCCAGCGGCAGCCTCGGGCGCTACTTGATGGACCACATCTACATGGGCGGGGCCGTTGGCAAGATGCCGGAGCTCAACGCTAGGCCGTGGGTAGGTCCTCCGGACCGGCCCAATGGAATCTACGTGCCCCGATTCCGGAATCTCGACCGGGCCCACACGAAGGGCATGATTCGAGGGTATGGCTACCAGGGCCGTAGCGGCCCCCAGTTCAACTTGGCAGCCAAGGGCTTTGGCGTTGCCTTCAAGCAGGCGGTGCATGACCAGAGCAGCTGGGGTACCCAGCTGGGCGCGTGGTGCGAATGTCTGCCGCGTTACGAGAACTATGTCGCCTTAAATCGGGTCCGTCGGGATGCCTGGGGCATCCCGACGCTCGACATCAACTTCGAGTGGTCCGACAACGAATTGGCGCTCTGGAACGACGCCCGGGAACAGGCGGCAGAAATGCTAGAGGAGACCGGCCACACCAGGGTGCGCATGACGGGGCAGCCTTCGGTGGGGGGCTTCTGTATCCATGAGGTCGGAACGGCTCGCATGGGGACCGATCCCAAGAAGTCCGTCTTGAACACATGGACACAGACTCACGACGTGGACAACGTGTTTGTCACCGATGGCGCGGCATGGGCTTCGATCGGCTGCCAGAACCCCACGTTGACGATGATGGCGATCACCGCAAGGGCTGCTGACTACATCGCCGAAGAGGGCCGCAAGGGACGCTGGGCATGATCGGGGATCGTCCGGCTGGCGCGACGGGATCTACTGGACGGGCGGCGACCGGGGAATCTCGGCCAGCAGGGCATAGAGCCTTTCCCACGTGTAGATTCCAGTGGAATGGCCGTCGCTCCAGAAAACCTGGATCGCGTACCGTCCAACAGGCTCGATCTTCGTAGGGTAGACCAGGATCGGCAGCAGGTTGGGCGTGACGATGCGTTTGCCGGTGAGTTCATCGACGCACGTAGCGCATGGGCATTGGCCACGCAAGAATCGAGCCGGGTAGATTCCATCTTCTCCCGTGTTCCAGCGGATCAGGATGTCGTGATCACCGTGGCGGTTGATCTCCAAGGGCCGGGGTCCGTGCGCGGAGGTTGCAGGCATCAATTAGCAGTGTAGTCTGGCATCCTTGCTTGGAACGATTGCTCGATGGCGGCGCCTACTGCGAGGCGCGCCGGTGCCGGACCACTTCTGGGCCTGTGCGAGCAGCAGTCCAGATCAGGCCCGTGATAGACGTCGACGGTCCATCCGGACTGCTTGCTTCCGTGCTCGAAACGCCGTCAAGCGCACGAGTAGCGGGTTTGGCGGGGCTCTGGTTGCCAGTCGTTCAGGACGGGCGATGTTCCCGCGTCGGTCAAGAATCTCAGAAGTCCCTGAACGGGCCGCGGGGTTCTGCATCCGCCATTTGCCGAATCCATTCCAGGTAGCGGCTCTCAACCCGCTCTCGGACCTCGGGCAGCTCCTCGCTGAGATCATTTGATTCCCCGGGGTCTTCGGCAAGGTCGAACAGGCCGCCGCCGCGCCGCGAGTCAACGAGCTTCCACTTGCCCACGCGAGCGCCGTATTCGCCCTGGCGTTCCCAGAACATGACTTCGCGAGGCGACTTTGCGCGTCCTTGCAGGACCGGCAGCATGTCGAATCCATCCAGCACGACGTCTTGCGGAAGCTCGGCCCCGGCCGCTGCGGCAAGCGTTGGGAAGACCTCGAGGGCGGTGACGAATTCGTTCGACACCGTTCCGGGGGCGATCTGCCCAGGCCACCGCATCAGGAATGGAACTCGCACGCCCCCTTCAAACATCCTCCCCTTGCGGCCGCGCAGTGGGCCGGAATCGCCGCCAGACCCCGCACCGTTGTCTGAGACGAAAATTACGATCGTATCCTCTGTGAGCCCGTACTCGTCCAGCCTGTCAAGGATTCGCCCGATCGAGTCGTCCATGCACGTCACGGCTGCCATGAACTTCCGGCGGTGTTCCCCCTCGATCCGATCAGGCGACGGGTAGCGGTCGAGACATCTGCCCGGAGCCTGTGCGAACCCGCGGATGTTCCGGTCAAGGTTGGACGCACCATGGGGGGCATTGTAGGAGAGGTAGATGAAGAAGGGCTGGCCCTTGTGATTGGTGATGAAGCGAAGCGCCTCGCGCTCGAAGATATATGTTGCGTAGGTGCCGCTGTCTTCCTCGGTCGGGACATTACCCCGGTACATCGAGGGGATGCCATAGCGCTCGTGAGTCCAGTAGTCAATGCCGGTGTTGACGAACCCGTAGAAGTCATCGAACCCCCTCTGCATTGGCAGGAAGCGTCGCAGGGAACCGAGGTCCCACTTGCCGAATACTCCTGTGGCGTAACCGGCTTCGGACAGGATGTTCGACAGCAGTACTTCACGGGTGTCCATGCCGAGGATGCGCTCGGGGCTCAGCTGGTATTCGTGCTGCGGGTAGAGGTAGTTGTCGTTCACCCGGTCGTTGCGGAAATTGTCATATGTTCCGTTGCGCTGGGGGTAGCGGCCAGTGAGCAAGGCCCCTCGCGAGGGGGTGCAGACCGGAAACGCTGCGTAGTAGCTGGTCAGGCGCACGCCCTCAGATGCGAGTTGGTCGAGCCGCGGTGTCCGGATATCAGGGCTGCCCATGGACCCGAGGTCCATGTACCCTTGATCGTCCGAGACGATCAACAGGATGTTGGACTGCCATGCTAGGAGCGGGGCGTAGGCGAGACTCAGCAGGATCGCCAACCGACAAGTGGTCGCCTGCATTGCAATCACGGGATGATGTCGCAGTGGCACGGGAATCACTGCTATCGACTCAGGGCCTTGTCTCGAGTCAGGCTCATCACTGTGCGAAGCTGGGTGCGGGTGTTGCGGGACGCCAATCGCCGAAGCATCCATCCCAGTCCCGACGGGATGGCACGCGTTAGGGACACGGTGCGGTACTCAGCTACGACGCCTCCGTCAATTTCCCCGAAGCGCCAGTAGGTGTGCAGGCGCCAGAGGTACCCGCTGTCGTGTCCCGGCGGGCGCAGCGATTCACCCGGTTTTCCCGGGTTGCGGACCTCCTGAACGCGCACGGCCCGTGACCGCCCCCACCACCGTTGATTATCCAGGCGGGCATACCTGGCTCGATGCTCTACTTCAAGTACCACCCTCCGAAGTGCGTTGTACATCACCCTCATGGCGACGTGGTAGTTGGAACCGTCCCCCTCTACAATGTCAGACCGCAGAATCGAGAAGGAATAGGTGATCTCGTGCGAGTCGTAGTCGGTCACGACTCGCACGACGTCAGAGACGTCAACGCCGGGCACGAACACGGCGGCGACCCAATCGTGGATCAGACCTCCCCGCACGTTCAGTCCTGCGGCATTCGCTACAGGTTCAATGACCACCTCGCCGTTCAACAGCGCCCCGGACGTGGCCTCCTCAGAGAGGCTCCAGAGAAACGCCTCCGTGCCGTCGAGGCGTGATGCGAACTGCTTGTCAGCAGTCTCGGAGTATTGATCGAATGCCGCGATCGTCTCGGGAATCAGCTTGACGTCCGCCGACAGTTGCCTCGGAAGCAGCGTCAGGATGACAACGTGGGCCGTTACCAACAATGCCCGATTTGCGACGGCGTGTCGGAGAGCTATGGATGCTGCCTGCACAGTCATGAAATCCGTGGCGAACCCGCTAGCAACATGATGGCTTGCGGTCATTCGAGCCGGTAGAGTGGAAATAGCGCCGGGCCTCCCGCATCACATGCGGCGATAGCAGGAGGGAAGATGTCATGGTTGGAATGGCCATGAATCCATACATCCCGTCAATGAAATCGAGCACGGCGGTCAGGGATGTCATCGAACCCACAACGATGGCGGTGACGTAGATGTACTTGTACAGGTGTTGGCGCTCTGCGCCGATCAGGTACCCCAGCGATTTCTCGCCGTAGTATCCGCATGACAGGACCGTTGTAATGGCGAAAATCACCACACAGAGAACCAGGATGTAGGTTCCGATGCCCGGTAGGGCTTGCTCGAAGGCTGCCGCCGTCACTGTCACGCCACTGCTGGAGGTGTCCTCCCAGGTTCCGGTGGAGAGAATGATCAGGGCCGTAGAGCTGCACACGATGAGGGTGTCGATGATGGGCCCGAGCATGGCAACAAGGCCCTCACGGACCGGCTCGTTGGTCTTGGCTGCCCCATGCGCGAGGGCCTCCGAGCCGATGCCTGCCTCGTTGGAGAATGCGGCGCGGCGGACGCCCGTGACAATGACTGTTCCAATCGCACCGCCCGCGACGGCGCTGCCACTGAATGCGTCGGAAACGATCATCTTGAGCAGCGAAGGGATGCTCTCAATTTGGACGAGGAGGATAGCAAGGGCCGAGCCGAGGTAGAGCACGACCATCGCGGGCACCAATCTAGAGGCGACAAGACCGATTCGCCGGATACCTCCCAGCAACGTCCAGCCAGCTGTGGCGGCCACGGTCAGGCCGAGTGCCAAGTTGAATCTCCAGGCATCGCCTGGGACTGAGATCCAGCCGAGCGGACTTGCGACCGTGTCGCGCAGTATCTGGACGAGTTGGTTCACCTGAAACATCGGAAGGGTGCCGAATAGAGCGCATACCGAGAAGAACATGGCGAGCAGCTTCCATGAGTGGCCGAGACCGTTCTCGATGGCGTACATGGGACCGCCCTGGATGACGCCTCGACTGTCCGGGCCGCGGAACTGGATCGCTAGAGTGCAGGTAAAGAACTTGGTAGCGATACCAGTAATCGCGCAAACCCACATCCAGAGGACAGCGCCTGGCCCTCCGGTTTGTATCGCGACGGCAACTCCGGCGATGTTACCCATTCCGATTGTGCCGGCCAGAGCGCTGCTCAAGGCTTGGAAGTGGGGGATCTGGCCTGTGTCGTTCGGGTCATCGTAACGGCCCAAGAGAACTTGCACTGCGTGGAGCAAGTGCCGGAATGGCAGCATTCGCGAATAAGCGAAGAAGTAGCAGCCGCCTCCGAGCAGGAGTACCAGCAGCCACGGTCCCCAGGCGAAAACTGCGAAGCTGCTGGTGATTTCAGCTAGACGGTCCATGATCCCAGCAAGGCACCTACCCCAGCGGCCAATCAGGGCCGTCCCCGGTCGCGCTGCACGATGGTGGGCATCGAGTGTTGGATTCCGGAGCGGCTCTTGACCGACCGAGTGGGAGCCTATGAGTGTAGCGGGGATTGAGCCCAGCGCTCGGCCGAGCAATCGTCTTCGAAGTCATCTCCCGCACGAGGCGGCGAAGAACCACGCTGGCCGAAACGCAGATCACGAGCCCGAATGAACGGGTGTCCTGAGTGGGGCTGCCATTTCTCCAATCTCTTGCGATGGCTCGCAATTGAGGCGGACGAGCTATCCAAGTAGTAGAGATTGTTCATCTCCAGTGGGTCTCGGCGGCGATCGAAGAGCAGGCTGTCGTCATCGCTGCAGCGGGCCAGTCTCCAACCGTCGGGGCTGATCACCCTCCTGCCCTCGATCCCGTCCAGGGGGCTGAACCGTTGGATGAATACATGGCCTTCAAGCAACGGCCCGCCGCGGCACACGCCATACAGGCTATCACCGGAAAGCATATCCGGGGCACCGTGCCCGAGCAGCTCAAGCGGCGTGGGCATGATGGAGACAGTGCTCACCGGTTGGGAAACATGCATTCCCCAAGGCCGCCGTACGTTTAGTTGGACCAGTCCTCGATCATCTTCTCTACCGTCGCCAGATCGTAGCGTCCGGACGGCACGAAGTCTTGGTTCTTCAGCATGTCCTCCATGCTGTAGGGACCGGAGTCGATGCCGTCCGAGGGAACATCCGCGCCCGCGATCCAAGCAATGGCGTTCAGGACGAGCTTGCGATAGCCGGGGTGGGCCCAGTTCCAGTGAACGTGCCCGCCGGTGAATCCAAAGCCACGGCCGCCTTGCGGACGCTCGCTTGCCCACATCAGGGTCTGTGGCTCGCGTCGGTTCACCGCGGCGCGTGCGTAGGGGTTGCCGGAGGCGGGCCCGTCAGGGCGGTTCATCGACTCTCTCGGGGGGATCGCTTGGAGAATCGGCGTCACGCCCTGCATCCCCTGGCGGAAGCGCATGTGGAAATACCACTCGTCATTGATTTCAAAGGGCTCCACCCCGTTCGTAATCGGATGCCCTTCCGCTAGCTTTGGGTTCTTGATGGTCCAGTGTGGATTGACCGACCACCAGCGTTCGAAGTACCCGCCGATCCAGTCCAGAAACTTGGCCCCGGGATCGCCTTGCGGGAGTTCCACCGCGAAATGGATCGCGCCGATCCCTGCCTTGCGCGCAGCCAGCGCGTCAACCTGCCGGAGAGCGTGCAGCCACGGATGCCCGAGGCCGCCATTGCTGTAAAGGACGACGGCATCCGCATTGTCGAGCGCCGTCGGATCGGTCGGGTGACCGTCGAAGTACGCGACGGAATGGACCTCCGGGAAGTTCTCGTTCAGCGCGTGCATCAGCAACTTGATTCCGGCGGTGTGTTCGTGCGAGGCGAACCCGTGACTCTTCACCCCGCCAATGAATACGACTTTGTGGCGGCCAGCCATCTTCAGTCGCTTCAGTTCAATCTTGCGAAACTTCACCGTCATCGGCGGTCCGCGGTGGACTTGCAATCCCAGCAGTCCGGAGACCGGCGCGTTCGGGTCGTTGTCGGTGACATCGACCATGACGTGCCCGTTGATCTTGTGGATGTAGCGGTTCCCCCGGGCGAGGACAGCAAAGCTGTTCCATCCATCCACATCGATCAGGGACTGGAGTTCGGCTGGATCGCCAAGGCTACCGGTGACAGTCGGTTTCCCGTCGGTGCCGACCTGTGCCTTCTCGCCACGGCGCGCGAGGATCCGCCGGGAGCGTTCTCCGTAGAGACCGCCGGTGTGCCGCTCGCCGGCCTCGAAATCAGCTTGCAGGCCGCCCAGGATGTGGGGGCCCCACTCGCGGGGCTTCTCGATACTGCGGTACTGAACACCGGAATTGCCCCCTTTGATCATGAACTCGAACCTGAGCTCGAAGTCGTCCACGACACCCTCGCGCCAGATCAGGAATGAATTCGCGGGAATGGGGTCGTTCTCAGTCGTGCGGCCGACGATCGCTCCTTCCTCGACGCTCCAAAGCTTGGGATTGCCCTCCCAGCCCTTGAGGGAGACGCCGTCGAAGATCGGCACGAAACGCCCGGCTGACTCCGCAGCCGATAGCGTGAGCGAGCCCGCTAGGGCTGCAACAAGGAGTTTGGAGTGGAGTGATGGCATCGTTGTCGTGTCTTTCTGTCTCGCTTGCGAAAATGCGGCGGCGGACTTGTTTTCTTCAGGAAACTGAGAGCGCTGCGTGAACATCCGGTATGGGCGGAGGTGCTAACTCCTTCGCCCGCACGTACGGCAAGGCAAACCAAAACGTAGAGCCCTTGCCAAGCTCGCTTTCGACCCAAATGGTGCCCTCGTGCGCTTGTACCAAGTGCTTTACGATCGCCAGGCCGAGACCGGTCCCGCCGAGTTCACGTGACCGCGCTTTGTCGACTCGATAGAACCTCTCGAAGAGCCTAGGGATGTGGTCCGCATGGATTCCGATTCCCGTGTCCCGGACGTACACCGCGAGCTTGGTCTCTCGTTCCACGACGCCGACAATCACGCTGCCTCCGGCGGGTGTGTACTTGACAGCATTGTCGAGCAAGTTCGCCAAGACTTGATGGATCGCGCTCGGGTCGCACTCGACGGTGACTTGGCTACTCACAGGTTGCATCGAGAGTTGCAGTGAGTTTCTCTCCGCCACAGGCCTCATTCCTTCGATTGCCAAGCGAAATAGCTTGGCAATCGACTGCTTTCCGAATTCGAATTCCAGGGATTTGAATTCAATCTGAGACAGTGTCATCAGGTCTGACGTCAGCTGGGATAGGCGTTGGGCGTTCTGCCAGAGGATCCGGATGAAGCGCTCGTTGTTCGAGGGGTCGTGAATGGCGCCGTCCATGAGGGTTTCCGCGTAGCCAATGATCGAGGCCAGCGGGGTGCGCAGTTCGTGGGAGACGTTGATCACGAAGTCGCGGCGCATCCGCTCCACACGCTCGAGCTCGGTGATGTCGTGGAAAACCCCTGCGACTGCTTGGATCTTGCCCTTGCGGTTGAGGATTGGAGCGCACGAGACCCTCCATGAGCGCAGGGCCGGCTCCTGCACGGACAGCTCGACTGAACACGGCCTACCGCTCTCAATTGCGTCGTTGAAGATCTTTGCGACCTCCTTGTTTTCCCAATGCAACAGTGACGCATCGGCATGCAGGGGCTCGTTCGGGAACATGTGCTCGACAGCAGGATTGACCAACACGATCCGCTGTCTCCGGTCGGACACCAGCAGCCCTTCGCCAATCGAGTTCACTGCGGCCGCAAAGCGGGAGCGCTCTTCTTGAAGCTGGTTGAAGGTTGAGCGAAGCTTGCTTGCTGTTGTTCTTAGGCTGTTGGCCAAGTCATCCAATTCCCGCAGGTCCCCCCGTTTGGGGATGTGCGGTGTGACCTCGAAATTGCCGTCGGCGATCTCACTCGATAGACGGACGATGCCTGAGAACTGCTTCGAGATTCTGCGGGCGAACCACGCCGTTGCCAGGACCACCGGAACGACAATCAGCATAATGATTGATGTAATACGGTCACGGCTCGACGATACCAGTGCATTGACCTCCTCGAGCGGCAGAGCGAGCCTCACGGCTCCTCCTCCGATCCTTGGAATCGCTACGTACAGAAATTCTGCGCCGACGGTACTGCTGAGGCGCCGGCTGACGGCGGTCCGCCCACCGTGGATGGATTCGATGAATTCTGGCCGATCGGCGTGGTTTTCCATCCTCGCGGGATCGGCTTCTGAATCAGCAAGTACTGCCCCAGACGCATCGATGACCGTAACGCGGGCTTGGGCTTGATTGGCTAGATCCTCGATGCGTGATTGGTACTCCTCTGTTGGTAGAAGGAGCAAGGTGCTCTCCACTAGGCGTGCCTTCTCCGAGAGGCTCTCTTCCAATCCGCTTTCGAGGTTCTCGACTGTGATCTGTGTCACCAAGACTGCAACTGCCCCTGCCGTGAGAATCAGCGGCAGGATCGTGACGAGCCCGAGCTTGAGCAGGATCCTAGCGGTCATTTAGGGGATCTCGAACCTGTAGCCGAATCCGCGAACGGTCTGAATCCAGCGTGGCCGTTTCGGCACTTCCTCGATTTGCTCGCGAATTCGCCGAACATGCACGTCGATGTTCCTGGGCACAACGTGGGATCGGCCGTTCCAGATTCGCGTGATCAGTTGCTGCCTGGTGAATGCCTTGCCCGGGTTTGCGGCGAGAAACCCAAGCAGTTCGAACTCCGTTGCTGTCAAGTCGAGCGCTTTCCCGTTCAATTGGGCTCTCCGGGCGTCATAGTTTATCTCAAGCCCCTGGGCCTCCAGAGACTTTCGCGGCTCTTGGTTTGGACCTCGTCTCAGATGAGCCTTGATCCGGGCAAGCAGTTCTCTTGGACTGAACGGCTTGGTTATGTAATCATCGCCACCGATTTCGAGCCCGAGCACCCTGTCAACCTCCTGGGAGCGAGCCGTGAGAAAGAGGACTGGAATGCTGGCGGTCACGGCATTTGCCCGGAGTCCGCGGCAGAACTCGAAGCCGTCACCGTCCGGCAGCATCACGTCGAGGATGATCAGGTCGGGACGGTGATCTCGAATCAGTTGGTCAGCGCCATCGAGGCGATGGGCGGTTACGACGTCGTAACCGCTGTTGCCCAGGTTGTATTCCAAGAGCGCGCAAAGATCCTGGTCATCTTCGACCACGACAATCGTCTGTCGCATGCTGATCCACGGACATTATAGGATGTCCGCAAGAGACGGGCGGGTGCGAACTGTCGAGTGCTCGCGTGCTGGTTTTTCCGATGGGTTCTATCAGGACATATCTGGCATCCGCGCCAGCCTGCTGTTTCCGGACGGGCGCGATTCCGGCAGGGCCCAACGCGCGCTGCCTCTGTCGAGCGGGAGTTGGCCGAGCGGGTCGGTATGCGCAACTCGTGAGATCCCGCCGCATTCCCAAATGTCGCAGGCAGGGGCGACGAGTATCCGACTAGCTACCATGGATGAGCGCACCACTGACTGGCGGGCCAAATGCGGGACATGAGACTCAAGGGCAAAGGAGCGATCGTCACGGGTGCTGGCAGTGGCATTGGTGAGGCTGTTGCCAGGTGCTTCGCTCAGGAAGGGGCCGAGGTCGTCACGGTCGGCCGGACTCGGTCGAAGCTTCAGCAGGCGGTGGTGGATGCGGGTGACTGCGGTGCTCGGCTTCATCCGTATCCCTTGGACGTGTCCGATGCCCAGGCGGTTGACACTTTGACCGCGTGGGCTGCGGACACACTGCCGCAAATCGACATCTTGGTCAACAACGCCGGCACCAATGTGCAGCGGCGAGCGCTGGAGGATCTGAGTCGAGAAGATTTCGATACCGTGGTCCGCGTCAATCTCAACGGAGCGTTTTATCTGATGCAGGCGGTCCTGCCAGGCATGCGCGAGCGGGGCGACGGCGTATTGATTACGGTTTCCTCGATCGCTGGTGTGCGTACTTCGGTACTGGGGGGCGCAAGCTATAGTGCCAGCAAGCATGGAGTGCGTTCGCTGAGTCTTGCGGCCCATTTGGAGGAGGGTCCACGGGGCATCCGGTCGTGCGTTATCTGCCCTGGGGAAGTGAACACACCGATCCTGGATAATCGGCCCGTTGTGCCCGGAGACGACAAGCGCGCCCTGATGCTTCAGCCGGAGGATGTGGCTGATGCGGCGCTCTTGGTCGCTACGCTGCATCCTAGGGCGTGTATTCCCGAACTCATAATCACACCCACAGTGCAGTCGTTTGCCTGAAGTGGCCGGGTCCGAGACAGGTCCCAGCCAAGTCCCGGCGAAACGCGCTAGATTGATCGCAGCGATTTGCCGGGCTTGAACCGGACGGCCTTGCCTGGCCTCAGAGGCACAACTTCACCTGTCCGCGGATTGCGTCCGATGCCTGTCTTGCGTGGGCGTATTTCGAACACACCGAATCCCCGCAACTCAATGCGCTCCCCTCGAATCAGCGAGTCCTTGATCATGTCCAAGATTGTCTCGACCGCGATCCGCGATTGAGCTTGAGTGAGGCCGGTACTGGCGAGCAAGCGATTGACGAGGTCTTGCTTGATCATGAGAAAGGCGTCCCCTAGGGTGTGTGGACTAATGCTAGGGAAGGGTTCGCCGAATGTCAACTGGCACATCGGCGCAGTGCCGTGGCACCAGGGCGGTGAGGAGTGCAAGCCTTCTTGACACGCGGGGGTTTCTGTTACTTTCCGCGTCAGTGGTCACGGGCCAACCCCAACCACTTCAAGCATATGGACATTGGACTGGATGCCCTCCGCCCTCTCCGCCCGGGTAAGTCCGACTTTGGGTCGTGCGTCGTGCCGCACTGTTGGCGCCCCTCCAGTTCACTCGCCGATGAGTAGGAAGACCGCTCTACGATTGCGGGTGCAAGAAGGACCTGCCGGGGCGGGATCCTGCGGTGCCTGCTGCACTTGGTTATCGGTCGGAGAACTCGCCGTGCCACCCCGGATTCGCGTGGGACAAGGGGGGCGGGCAACCGCTCGGCTGGAGTGGCACATACCTGAATCATGCCGGCTGGCCGGAAGAGCCTCGCCCAAGGGCAAGCTTGGAGCGGTGCGGGTCAATTCGTGCTACCATAGCCACGCTTGACAAAAAGCAAGACGCTTGCCTGGATTCCGGGCAGGTCGATGCAGGGACTCTTCTGAGAGACTTAACGATTGCGAGGGATTGGGCGTCGCGAGGCGCACCGGTCCCTTTTTGTCGCTATGGGTTTCAAGGAAGCTTTGGATCAAAGGAGAATCGTTATTTTTCGTAGACGCCACCGCCCAATTCGAAGGGTCAGACGCCAAAATGTAAACGAGACCATTCGAGCCCGCGAAGTACGGGTTGTTTTCCCGGATGGCCGGACAACGGTCATGTCGACCAACGAAGGGATACGGCGTGCCAAGGAACTCGGCTTGGACTTGGTTCTCGTGTCACCCAACGCACAGCCTCCGGTCGCCAAGGTCATTGACTACGGCGAATATTCGTACCTGGAAAAAAAGAAGAACAACGAGGCCAAGAAGAAGCAGCACAGGATCGAGGTCAAGGAAGTCAAGTTCCGACCAAACACTGACCAACACGACTATGCTTTCAAGAGGAACCATGCGATCCGCTTTTTGAAGGACGGCAACAAGGTCAAGGCGACAATTTTTTTTCGGGGCCGGGAGATCACGCACGCCAATATTGGCGAGCGAATCCTGCGAGAGCTCGCCGATGACTTGAGCGAGTTTGGAAACCCCGAAACCCAGCCGCGGATCGAAGGCCGCACGATGAGTATGATGATCGGACCGCGCAAGGTCGCCAAGTCCGGCAAGAGCTCAGCTGACGAAGGATTGACCCAGGACGCAGTGCCTCCGAGCGGGCAGCCGGACCAAACAGGCACTCGCGGAGAAACCGCTGCGGCCTGACCGGAGCGGCTCTGGCCGAATCCGGTTGCAGTGGCCAGCGCTCTCCCGAACGAGTCGAATTCGGATTGGGGGTCCTATTGCATTCCCTCGAGAAGCGTCGGCCATCATGATCCCTGACATCAATCCCAAGGTGGAGCGACTGCTGCGAGCCGAGGCCGGACCGGACCGGACCGAGGCGAATTCTGGTGCAACGCGTCCGCCCTCGCGCCTTGGTTGACCGCGTTCGTTTCCAAGCAGGCGCTTGCCGGAACCCGGCGGGCCTCGGCAAGCCGGGTCAGCCGACCCAGCTTCCTGTAATCAAGCGGCGGGCGACGACTTTGTCGCCCGCTCTTGCCGTTGCGAGGACCGCTTCTCCGGGCTTGACACCGACTAGTCCACGAATTGACAGCGTCCCGTCGGCTAGCGTGCGGGAGCCTCGCAACGGCCTGCCATCCTCGGCGGAAAGCAGGACGTCGGCGTTCGGCAAGAGTTTGACCGGCGGCAAGGCGCAAGATGGGGGTCGGCCGGTGGCGGACGCCTTCGCCCGAACGGAGCCCCCTCCGCGAGGATCTTCGGCCGCGCTGTCGACCAAGTTCCGGACCCGCAGTGCTATCGTCGGATCCGCGCCCCGAGGATCGAATTCCATTTCTAGGAAATTCCAGTAGAATGGCCCATCGAGCTTCTTCAGGTCAGGCGTGTCGTATCTCTGGTGGTAGAGAGCCTTGATCTCCACGTTCCGTCCGTCGAAATCCTGCATTAGCGGGCCGAATCCTTCCTTGACGCCGCGTCCGCCGCTGCGTCCGATCGGCCCGAAGGAGCATTCGAAGACCCGGTGCTCCAAATTCTGTAAGATCATGCCGACATGGACGTCTCCGTACACCGTCACCACGCCGTCTCGAGATCCGAGCACTTCAAGGACCCTGTCGGCACCGGCCATCACCCATCCGGCATAGTCGGCGGCGACGCGGTCGCGTTCGCCGAGCACGGTCTTGGCGTCCTCTCGACGACCGCTACCCGTCCAGATCGTATGCATTCCGTTGATGCCAGTCAGGCAGATCAGGGGCGATGAATCGGATCGTATCGTTTCGCTCAGCCACGCGAATTGCTCTTCCCCTAGCAGGCTTCGGGTGACATCAGAGCGCGAATAGAGGCTCTCCCTGGCCCCCCAGCCTTGGTCGTCCCAGATGTTGGTGTCCTGGCTGGAACGCCACAGTCGCGAATCGAGTATCAGGAGGCTGAAGTCTCGATTTGGCATCTTCCAGCGGCGCCATTTCTTGGGATTGGCCGTTCCCGATGGCGCGTCGTCGCCTGTGACCAAGTGATGTACGATCTGAAAATTCCGGCGCATATAGTCTCGGTCTTGGCCGAGATCGTCGAACGTCCTGATCGCGAGTTGCTCCGGTCCCTTGACGTCGTCCATGCCGTAGTCGTGGTCGCCCGGGTTGATGGTGTTCCAGTGCCTCATCATCTGCCAGCGCGTAGTCGGCCCGCAGAGGGTGGTAGTGACAATCTTGTATGCGTCGTCGGGAGAGGGCGGGTAAAGGAGCAGTTCCATGTACCATACGTCGTCCTCCCACATCATCACTTGGAAGCCGAATTCCTCGAGGTGCTGGTAGGCTTTGCCTGTAGGCTGGTCGTGGACGAAGAATCCGCCGCCCGCCCCTGCATCAGGAAGCTTCGGCCCGCCCCCGTGGATGGCGTGGCAGGAGAGCCCGCAGAGCTTGTACGGGGCGGTCAGTCTGGGCAAGCGCCCAACGTAAGAGCCAGTCGAAGGAACTTCGCCAACCTGCCCAGTGCCGATGCCCACCGCGTCAGTTCCCAGCCGCGGATCGGCGGTCACATCGCGGCCGTCTTTCCACACGGTGTAATAGAGGTCTTGATTGGCCGGACTCGATGGAAGTCTGGCGTCAACTACCGCCGTGTTACGCCGGAAGTCGTTGTTGACAATGGGGGCGGACCCGGCCGGGGCCACCGACTGCCATCCTCCGGCGGGATCGGGAGAGTCCGCGACCCGGATCTCCGCGGTCTCGCCGTCGCTGCGAAAAAGCGCGATGAAGCGTACTTGCCATGCGTCGTCGACGGGTCTCAAAGTGTCGCCGAGGGCGTAGCAGGAATGGCACTCATTGAGCACGGGTTCGAGTGGGATGTTCTCTTTGGGGACGACGCTGAATTTGGCGATTTCAAAGTCCAAGAGGCCTCGTCCGGCGATGCCTGCGAAACCTGCCAAGTGCTTTGTAGCGGCGATGTCGTCGACTTGGATTTCGGCCACACGGCGACCGTTGATCTCGAGGCTCACGACCGCGCTGGCCGTGTTCGCGCGAAGGTCGGAGATCGTGACGGTGATGAGGAAACGGTCTCCCGGGGATGGTGCCGGAACACGCTTTGTGGCTACGACCCTGTCAGAACCATGCTCGCGAATGCCGAAGTAGCCGTCGTCGGTCCAGGCAGCGATCCAGGCAGCCTTGCCGTTCTGGCCTGACATTCCGAAGGACTCGAAAAGCGTCGCAGAACCGAACGCCAGCCCAATGAGCCCATAGCCTTGTTGGTAAATCTTCCATTCCGGAGAGTCGCCTTCCCGCGGACCATGGGCCTTCGCCAGGATCTGCCCTTCCGCTTGCAGTCCGTATTCGCCCTGCAAACGCCAACGGCGATGCCAAATCAGGCCCGGGGGCAGGGACGGGTCGTAGTCGACAGGCATACTGCGCTCGCCGTCCCGGCCGTGCGTCTCGTAGTGGTACGGGAAGCCCGTCCTGCGGGCGCGGTCTCCCAAGTTGTGAATTCTCCTGCGGAGAGCCCCGTCCTTGATCTGCCAGTAGCCCGGATTGAGCGTCTCCCAGTCGTCTCCGTGATAGAGGGAGTCCGGTCCTTCGAACAATGCCTCGCGCGCTGGCAGTCGTGGAACGGCGACGGCCGAAATAGTGGTCGCCGCCGCAGCCTGCAGGAATCTCCTGCGATTGAATGGATCGCTCATCGCGGCGGTATTGTACCAGCCGGAGCGCGCCGAGTGTCCATGCCAGGTCACCTGCTGGCAGGGCTGGTGCGAGCAATTGGTATTGTTGATGTCGAACTCGTCGACGGGTCGATGTCCAAGCTGGATGGTCTGGTCGAGGTTCGAGAGAGCAGGTGACAATGGGACCGAGATTAAGCGAGTCTGCAACCGTCAATTGCGGTAAGCGGATGGGTTGGATTGAATCGCTGGCGCGCTGGCGTCATCCAGGACAATCGTGGGGCGTTGGCTGCGCGGTTGTGTTCCTGACTGTTTGCTGTGGCGGTAGCGCCCAGAATAACGATCAAACCGGGAGCCCGAACATCATTTGGATCATGGCCGATGACTTAGGATACGGGGACCTGGGATCTTACGGGCAGGAGCGGATCAAGACGCCGAACCTGGACGCAATGGCGGACGAAGGCATGCGCTTCACGCACGCCTATGCAGGATTCACGGTTTGCGCTCCGTCCCGCAGCGTCCTCATGACCGGCCAGCACACCGGGCACACGAGAGTGCGGCGCAATGGCTCGAAAGGTCTGCTGGACGAAGACGTCACAGTTGCAGAACTGCTCCGCTCGATGGGCTATGCGACGGCGCTGATCGGCAAGTGGGGCTTGGGAATGGAGGATTCTCCCGGGGCTCCCTGGAGACAGGGCTTCGATCATTTCTTCGGGTACTTGAGCCAAGGGCATGCGCACAACTTCTATCCGGAGTTCCTGATGCGAAACGCGGAACGCACCCCGCTACGAAACGTTGTTGTGCGCTCCAGCCGGTATCAGGGTATGAGCGGCGTGGCCACGGACCGCGTCGATTACTCCCACGACTTGCTGATGGCTGACGCTCTGGAATGGGTTGAGTCCCAAAGGGAAGGTCCATTCTTCCTGTATCTGGCCCTAACCATTCCACACGCGAATAATGAGGCCGGTTCGAGGAATGGCGGCGGGGATCCGGGCATCGACAGCATACTCGACGATTTGGGTGACCATCGGGAGCGAATCGGCATGGAAGTTCCGGATGCCGGCATCTACGCGGACAAGGAGTGGCCAGGGCCTCAAAAGGGAACGGCGGCAATGATCACCCGCATGGACGGCGGCGTGGGGCAATTGTTCGAGACACTACGACGTCTCGGCATCGACGAGAGAACCTTGGTGTTTTTCACTTCGGACAACGGACCGCATGCCGAGGGCGGCAACGACCCCCGGTTTTTCAACTCCAGCGGTCCGCTTCAGGGGTATAAACGCTCGCTTCACGACGGCGGGATCCGTGTGCCGATGATCGTTCGCTGGCCGGGCCAGGTGGCCCCCGGCACCGTTAGCGACTTGTCGTGGTATTTCGCGGACTTCCTCCCGACTGTCGCGGAGTTGGTCGGATTCGAAGTGCCCGATGACGTGGATGGCCGAAGCGTGCTACCAACATTGTTGGGCGAGGATCGACCGCGAGACGACAGATTCATGTATTGGGGCGGTACTCGCGGTAACGCTGAAGCTGTGAGGTGGGGGCGCTGGAAGGCTGTTCGGGAGAGTCCCGAGGAACCGCTGGAGATCTTCGACGTGACGAATGACGCTGGCGAGCAGAACAACGTGGCCGGGGACAATCCCGAGGTCGTGCGGGCAATCGTCGAATTCATGGATCAGGCGGTTTCGGACCTGCCGGCGCAGTGACGGTACGGTTTGGCGACGGTCACTTCGAGGTAACCGCTAGCGGGCTGATCTGGGCCGGACCCCCGGTGTGGAAGTGTGGCCCGGTCCCAGACCGGGTCCTTGCTGCAGCATGCTAGGCTTCAGCGCCTTCAGCGGGTTGCGAGAGTTCCGCATGGGTTGTTGCGCGATTTCATCGTGGACACGACTTGATGCCCCGCCGAGCCATGTAACCCGGGATTTCCGGAACTCTTCGCAATCTCGTATACTCGCATTGCCCCGATGCGCAAGAAGCTGTTTGATGAGATTGAAGTTGGTGAGACCCACGAGACTCCGGGAATTACCGTGACGGAATGGCACGTGATGGGCTTTGCGGCGGTCTCGATGGACTTCTTCGAATTGCACACGAATGATGAGTACGCGCGTCGTACGCAATTCGGGCGTCGAGTCGCTCACGGGTTGTTGGGGCTCGCGTTGGCCGACGGGCTGAAGCATCGCTCGACTTTCCAGGTGGAGGCGATCGCCTCGCTTCACTGGTCGTGGGACTTCCGGGCGCCAATCCTCGTCGGCGATACGATTCGTGCCCGGCTGCGGGTGTCGGACAAGAAGGCTTCTCGATCGAAGCCGGACCGGGGGGCCGTCACGGTTGAATACGAGGTGCTGAATCAACGCGACGAAGTCGTGCAGTCAGGGACAAATACGATGATGGTGAAGACATGCTGACACGGAGAGGGTTCATTGCGATTGCCGCCTTGCCGCTGGCCGGGCGGCGAGGTGTCGCCAATTGGCCGGGGTTTCGGGGCGCGGACTCGACAGGAGTGCCGAATGACGAGTCCGGTCTCCCCCACAGTTGGAGTGCCACGGAAAACGTCGCCTGGAAGGCCGCCATCGGCGGAAGCGGGTGGTCATCTCCCATTGTCTGGGGCGACAACGTCTTTGTGACATCGGCTCGCGGCGCAACACTGGGATCCGAGCCGGAGGGAGGGTTCTACCAAGGCGCCGTCGAGAGCCCGCGCCCAGAAGATGAGCACCGGTGGTTCGCGCATTGTCTGGATCTCCAGACCGGTGACACTACGTGGCGGACGGAATTGCATCGCTCCGTGCCATCCGTAGGCCGTCACCGGAAGAATACATATGCTTCGGAGACCGCCGTCACTGACGGCGAGCATCTATACGCACACGTCGGTGATCTCGGCACATGGTGCCTGGACTATCAAGGCAAGATCTTGTGGCACCGACCGTGGCTTCCGGTAAGGACGCGGTGGGGGTATGGCACGGCGTCGTCCCCAAGGTTGCATGGCGGACGCCTCTACATCGTGAACGACAACGAGGAGCAGTCGTATCTAGTAGCCTTGGACAAAGCCACTGGCGCGGAGATCTGGCGCGTCGAGCGAGACGAGCCGACGACCTGGTCAACGCCGTTTGTCTGGGAGACCGCCTCCAGAACGGAGATTGTCACCGTCGGCCGGGAGAGAGTGCGTTCGTACGACTTGGACGGCAGGGTGCTATGGGAGTTGCGCGGCCTTTCGTCCCTAGCCATACCGACACCGTTTGCCTCGGGAGACCTGCTCTATGTCACCTCCGGATATGTAGGGAGCCAGGAGCGTCCGATCTACGCAATTCGGCCGGGGGCATCTGGAGACATCACCCTCCGAGATGGAGTGACATCCAATGACTACATTGCTTGGTCTGTGCCGCAGGGCGGGCCGTACCATCCGTCAGGCTTGGTCTACCAGGGCCATTACTACACGCTTCACGATCGAGGATTCTTGACCTGCCACGACGCGCTCACGGGCGCAGAAACCTACGGCAAGACCCGGATCTCACGCGACAGCGCCAATTTCACCGCTTCGCCATGGGCTTACGATGGCAAGTTGTTCTGCCTTGACGAAGCTGGCACGACGTTCGTTGTCAAGACGGGGCCGGAATTCAAGTTGATCGGCACCAATGCGTTGGCTGAGATGTGCATGGCGACGCCTGCAATCGTTCCCGGCGGCTTGTTGATCCGGGCTTACTCGACGCTATTCAAGATTGCGGCGTAGGGCTTTCGCCCTCATCGGAAGGTGATTCCGTGTCATTCGGACGGAAGGGGTCGGGTCGGTTCTAGCAGGCCCACGGAGGCCGCTCGGGAAGGAGCGCTTCGAATTCGGCAATTAGTTGGGCTTGGTACGCTCCCGCGAAAGAGCCGCCGAAGAAGCGTTCCAGGGCCTCGCTGTTCAGGCGTTCCCAAGACTGCTCTTCGTGTCCAGGGTTGACCGGGTAAAACAAGCAGCCTGTTGCCTCGGCTGCCTTCCTGTCTCCGGGCGCATCGCCAATCATCAACCGCTTGTCGGGGGCGTAGCGATCTCCTCCGGCCATCGCCCGGAGGTGTTCGGTCTTCTTGCCGAGTTCCTGGCCAGCGATGACTTGGGGGTAGTGAGCGATGGCATTCTCGTCCCACTCGCGCTGCAACGCTTCTGCGGGAGTGCCCGAAACCACAACCAGATCGGCGTTGGACACAATCCTGTTCAGTGTGTCGACGACCCTCGGGAAAGGCGGCACGCCAAAGACAATGTCCTTGACCAACACATTGACAGCAAGGCTCCAATCCATCGTCAAGTCCAGCAGTGGGTGAGGGGATTGCTTGCGGTACGCTTCAAGCCCTGCGTTGCTCGGTGGAAACTCGGAATCGATAAAGGCCTGAAGGGGCCCGAGATCGGGCACGTCGATCCCTCTCGCGGCGGCTTCCGGCCATTCTGAAACGAGGCGGAGTGACCGTACGCACACCGGAAAGCGGTTCATGCCCCGCGTCTTGGAGTACAGATTGGCAAACTCCCAAGCACGCCTGGCGTACTTCGACGCCGCTTGCAGGCGCCAATGCTTGATAAACATCGGCGTGAAGCATTCCTTGTGCTTGATCTCCATCGAGTCGAACACGCATCCGTCCGAATCGAGACCGACGAAATACTCGTGGGAGGGGCTGAAGTCTTGCAATGTCTTCATGGCTGGCTTGGAATGGCCGATGGAAAAGCCCTCGAAACACTAGCGGCTCCACTGGGTATGGAACACGCCGTCCTTGTCGAGGCGCCGGTAGGTGTGAGCGCCGAAGTTGTCGCGTAACGCCTGCAGCAGGTTTGCCGGCAAGAACTCCGAGCGGTAGCTGTCCAGGTAAGCGAGCGTGGCGCCAAGGCAGGTGGTGGCGACTCCGCTACGATTCGCAACTTCCACTGCTGTCCTGAGCGCGGGCAGGGAAGCGTTGACGATGGAGGCGAATGCCGGATACACCAGCATGTTTTCCATGTCCGGTCGTTCCAGGTACGCCTGCTTGATCGGATCCAGGAGCCGCGAACGGATGATGCAGCCTTGTTTCCAGATACGGGAGACCTCGGCGAGATCGGTCCCGAAGTCGTACTCCCTGGAAGCGACCTGAATGAGGTGCAGGCCCTGTGCGTAGGAAGCGATCATTGCGAGGTACAGAGCGTCGTGCAGCACGCTGACGAGATCGGCCGTGTCGCCGTCGTACGAGACCTCGGACCTCCCGAGGATGCCGGAAGCCTCAACCCGCGCCTGTTTCAGTCCAGATAGGATGCGGGCATTAACGGATTGCGTGAGAGTTGGAATTGGAACACCTAGATCCAAAGCGCTTTGCGCGGTCCACTTTCCAGTACCCTTCTGGCCCGCAGTGTCGAGAATCTTTTCAACCAACGGGTCGCCGGTGTTCTCGTCGATCTTGCTGAGGCACTGGGCCGTGATGTCAACAAGGAAACCGCCTACAGCTGGCGAATCGGTCCAACGCTGGAATACTGCTTGGATCTCCGACGTCTCCATGCGCGCAGCGCGGCGCAACACGTCGTACACCTCGCAAATCAGCTGCATGATTCCGTACTCGATGCCGTTGTGGACCATCTTCACGTAGTGCCCCGCGGAGTGACGCCCGCAATAGGTGACGCAAGCGCCGTCATCCTCGGTCTTGGCGGCGATTCTCTCGAGTACTGGGGCGATCCGCTCGTAGGCCGCTCGGTCGCCGCCAGGCATGATTGAGGGACCCCACAGAGCGCCCTCCTCTCCGCCGGAAATTCCGCAGCCGACGAAGTGGATGCCGGCATCCTGGAGCCGCATGGCCCTTCTGTCCGTGTCGGGGAAGTGGGCGTTTCCTCCGTCGATGATCACGTCTTCTGGTTCGAGGTGATCGAGCAACGCGTCAATCACACGATCCGTCGCAGACCCGGCGGTTACCATCAACAGTACCCGCCTCGGACGATTGAGCAGGGAGGCCAGTTCTTCGATGGACTGGGTAACGGTGACGTTCTTGCCGGCAGACTCGGCGCGCATACGCTGGGCGTTCTCGTTCCCGCGGTTGTACGCGATGACTGGGAATCCGTTGCGTTCAATGTTCAGTGCAACGTTACGGCCCATGACGCCAAGGCCGGCGACTGCGAAGTTGTCTTTTGCCATTGGAGTTGTTCCTTGGTGGAAGCGCGGTATTAAGCACCCGCTTGGAGGTATACACGGGGCTAGAGGAAAGGCTTACCGAATGCCGCGTTGAGACTCTGCACCCCGGACAGAGAGCCGCGGAGTTCGGTGAATCCTCTATTGTACGGTACCGCCTCGGCAGCTTGGGCCCGACTTGCCGGCCGGCTGTCCGGCGGCTCAGGACTGTTTCGGTTTCTTGCTGGGGCGAGAACCGGGTTAAGATGATATCCTCATGCCTCGCAGTTCGAACCGAAGGGCCAGGCTCACGCAGCCGCTTGTGCGGCGGAACGGGTCTCTGCAGCCGACGACCTGGGATCATGCATTGGACGTAGCCGCGGGCGCGTTTCAGCACGCGATTGACAGAAACCCCACCCGGTCGTTCGGCATGTTTAGTTGTTCGAAGACAACGAACGAACTCAACTACACTGCGCAGAAATTTGTTCGGACCGTCATCGGCTCGAACAATATCGACAGTTGCAACCGCACTTGACACGCACCGAGCGTCGTCGGTCTGGCGACAGTGTTCGGGGCGGGCGGGGGCACGAGTTCGTACCAGGAGGTAGAGGAGACGGACCTGATCGTCCTCTGGGGGTCCAACGCCCGCGATACCCATCCGATCTATTTTCACCATGTGCTCAAGGGCATCCGGAATGGTGCATCCCTTTATGTGATCGACCCGCGCCGCACAAGTTCCGCCCAATGGGCGGACCGTTGGCTAGGTCTGGATGTTGGCACGGACATCGTTCTCGCTCATGCAGTCGGTCGAGAGATTCTGGCCCAAGGCCTCGAGAACCGGCATTTCATCGAGCACGCTACCAGCGGCCTGGATGCATATCGCGAAGCGGTTCAGCATTGCACTCTCGATTTCGCGGAGAAGACGACGGGCGTCCCGAGAGAGGCCATTCGGGAACTGGCGCATGCGTATGCCACAGCTCCGACGGCGCAGTTGTGTTGGACCCTGGGGATTACCGAACACCACAACGCCGTCGACAATGTGCTGGCCCTGATCAACCTCGCGCTGTTGACCGGCCATGTCGGACGATACGGATCGGGGCTGTGTCCTCTTCGCGGGCAAAACAACGTTCAGGGTGGCGGGGACATGGGTGCGTTGCCCGATCGCCTGCCGGGATTCCAGCATGTCGAGAACAGTGGCCTGCGAGCCAAGTTCGAAGCCGCCTGGGGCTGCAGTGTTCCTCCCGAGAAGGGCTGGAATTTGAGTGAAATGCTCCATGCGATGGACACCGGGGAACCGAATACGCTCTACGTGTTGGGAGAAAATCCAATTGGTTCCGAGCCCGATAGCCGCAGCACGATGAGACGCATGAAGGCCTTGGAGTTCCTGGTCGTCCAGGACATCGTCATGACCCAGACAGCCGAGATCGCGGATGTTGTGCTGCCCGCGCAAGCGGGATGGGCCGAATCGGAAGGGACTGTGACCAGCAGCGAGAGACGCGTGCAGAGGGTCAGACGTGCCGTGATTCCGCCTGGAGGCGCGCGCGACGACATGCGCATTCTCTTCGACCTGGCCCGTCGGCTGGGACATGACTGGGGCGAACCGGTGGCGGAGGAGATCTGGGACGAGTTGCGTGGTCTGAGTCCGATGCACGCCGGGATGAGTTACGCTCGACTGGACCGTCTTGGAGGCATTCGCTGGCCGTGCTACGACGAAATGCACCCTGGAGAGTTGTTTCTGCACGGGCGCCTGTGGGCCGATCCCATGATTGGACCGCGCGCGCCATTCAGTCCCGTGCCGCACGACCCGCCCGTTGAGCAGCTTGACGATGAGTTTCCCGTGCGCCTGACGACTGGACGGCGCCTCGATGCATTCAACACCGGAGTTCAGTCCGACAGCTATTCGTCTCCGTTGCGCAGGCGCGAGACGCTTGACATATCGCCGGAGGACGGCGAAGCGTACGGATTGGAGGAGTTCGAGAGAGTCCGAGTGACGTCGAGGCGAGGATCCCTGGTCATTCCCGTACGATTCGATGCCGGGCTGCGTCCCGGTTTGGCATTCATGACACCTCATTCCCCGGATCATGCGGATGCGAACGTGCTGACAATAGATGCGATCGATCCGAAATCGGGAACCGCCGAGTTCAAGGCTTGCGCAGTTCGCATTGATAAGATGAGAGCCGCTCCGAGCGGCGATTGAGCGGGCCAACGTTTCAGATGAATTGGTGACCGTCGACGACGCGCTTGGGACCTGCGTCGCAGGCTATGTAGGTTGTTGTGGATCTTCATTTCACGTCGGACACTGCGGACGAGCGGGAGCGGTCAGCGATCGATGAGGTCCTGGGACCTGCGAGATCGCGCTGGGGCGGTGGAGACCGCTCAGATCGTTCTGAAGAGCAGACTTCGTCAAGCGGCCAGAGCGTCTCAAAGCTGCGCCACCTACTTTTGCCATTGCTGCACGCAATTCATTCCCGGGTCGGCTGGATCAGTCCGGGTGCCCTGAACTACCTCTGTCAGAGGCTCGAGGTGCCGCCCGCCGAAGCATTTGGTGTGGCGGACTTCTACGAAATGTTCTCGCTTTCTAAGCAGCCGCCAGTGGTGGCGCGCGTATGCGATGACATTGCATGCCAAGTCAAGGGCGCGGACACCCTATGCGCAGCATTCGAGACCGCCTTCGGCCCGGCCTCGGGCAAGGACGGCGCCAGACCCATGAAGTGGGTTCGCAGTTCCTGCCTCGGCCTCTGCGAGCGAGCCCCAGCGGTTCTGGTAACAGGCGCAGGTACGGGCCCTTGGAATCGCGTCCTAGCCCCGGCCACGGCAAACGAAGTCGCCGCAGTCCCTGCAAACGGTAGCGCCGGCACTAATGACCCGCATCCCGTGGAAGTCTCTGTTCCTCAAGCCGGCAATCCTTCGCTGAAGCTCTTGCAGAGAGTCCGCTCGGCTGGCACCCATCGATTGGATGACTACCGCGGCCGTGACGGATTCAAGGCCTTCGAACTGGCACTCAAGAAGGGGCCCGACTGGGTGATCAGCCAAGTGGAGGAGTCCAACCTGCTAGGGAGGGGCGGCGCCGCGTTTCCTACTGGACGCAAGTGGCGTGCGGTCTCATTGGCCGCCGCTCCCAAGTACTTGATCTGCAATGCGGACGAGTCCGAGCCGGGGACATTCAAGGACCGGGTTCTCATGGAAGGCGACCCTCATGCCATTGTGGAGGCCATGGCGATCGCCGCCTACGCTGTGGGTTGCGAGCGCGCCTATGTCTACATTCGAGGCGAGTACCCCAGGGCCACCGACCGAATGCGGTCCGCAATCCATGAGGTGGAGTCCGCAGGTCTGCTGGCGCACGCTTGCCCGATTGAGATCCGGCGCGGCGCGGGAGCATATATATGCGGTGAGGAGACGGCTCTGTTCAACTCGATCGAGGGCTACCGAGGCGAGCCGCGCAACAAGCCTCCATATCCGACCGAATCCGGGTTGTTCGGGAGACCGACGCTCGTGAATAACGTGGAGACATTTGCGAGCGTTCCCCGCATCTTGCTCGATGGGGGAAGTACGTTTTCCGCTGTGGGCACTAGTCGTTCTTCCGGGCCCAAGCTCTTCTGCCTCTCCGGCCACGTCTGTCGTCCCGGCGTATACGAGGCTCCGTTCGGCGCAACGGTGCGGGCACTGATCAACCTGGCGGGCGGAGTTGCCGGCACCGGCGAATTGCAAGCAGTGCTTGTGGGTGGTGCAGCCGGCACCTTCCTCGGGCCCGAGGAGATTGATGTCCCGTTCACGTTCGAGGGCATGCGGTCCATCGGCGCCTCAGTGGGGTCTGCGGTCGTCATGCCATTTGACACCAGCGTGGACCTAGGCCGCGTCCTGTTGCGGATCGCCGATTTCTTCCGCGACGAGAGTTGCGGGCAATGCGTCCCATGCCGAGTCGGGACGGTGCGGCAGCATGAACTTATTGAGCGTCTGCGAGCCGGTCAGCCGATCGGTTCCATGGAGCAGGAGCGGTTGCTTCTCAACGACATCTCCCAGGTGATGCGTGACGCTTCGATCTGCGGCCTGGGACACACTGCGGCAAGCGCAGTGGATTCCGCGCTCGCACGATTCCCCTTGTTCCCGAGGAGTGCCCGATGAGCAAGCATCACGGTGCCGATGCACCCGATCTGAGGATTCCCGTCCCCCGAGGACCCGTTCCGAAAGTGCCGGGCCGGGATGCCGGCACTCCCGTGGAGATCACGGTCGATGGTGCGGGCATCGCTGTGCCCGAAGGCTCCACGCTCTTGGATGCATGTCGTCGCGCCGGAGTGGACACTCCCACGCTCTGCTATCTCGAGACCCTCTCCCCCGTGAATGCGTGTCGAGTCTGCGTTGTCGAACTCGAGGGTTCCAGGACGCTGGTCCCCGCATGCTCCAGAAAAGCCGAGAGCGGCATGGCGATCCAAACGGACTCCGAGCGTGTGAGGCTCAGTCGGCGCATGGTGCTGGAATTCCTGGCGTCCAGCACGGATGTCTCGACTGCGCCCGAATTGCTCAGGTACATGGAATGCTACGGCGCTGACCCTAACCGATATAGCGATGGCAACAATCGTGCCGCAACGCAGGAGCAGCCCGTCAAGATCGACAACGACCTGTATATTCGCGACTACTCAAAATGTATTCTCTGCTACAAGTGCGTCGAGGCCTGCGGCGTTGATGCGCAAAACACATTCGCGATTGCCGTGGCCGGCCGTGGATTCGACGCGCAGATCGCGACTGAGTTCGATGTCCCCCTTCCGGACTCCGCTTGCGTGTACTGCGGAAACTGTATCGGTGTGTGCCCTACAGGGGCCCTGATGTTCAAGAGCGAGCATGATCTCCGCGCAGCGGGACGATGGGACGAATCCAAGCAGGACACTACGGACACAATCTGTCCGTACTGCGGAGTCGGATGCACGTTGACCCTGCATACGCAGGACAACCGCATCGTCAAGGCCAGTTCGCCTCTCGATCAAACCGTTACCACCGGAAACCTGTGTATCAAGGGTAGGTTCGGCTGGCAGTTCGTTCAGGGACACTCTCCGGACGGTGATGCCGTCACGCCAAGTGGAGGGGATGACGAATAGCCGGGAGCGCTAGGTCCGTTCCGCATCGCTCGTTTCGCTTGCGCGGATGCAGTTACCCATCGTCGAGGCCGGACCGCCCGAGACAGGTCGTTCCGGACCGCCGTTGCCGGCTCCCGCAGATTGGGCATGGGGACCCTTTCCAGCTGTCGCGGCAGTGTCGTTCGCGATCCTGAATCCGGGCCAGCCGCTCCTCCTGTCCCTTCAGCGACGAACCTGGAATCAGACCGGCAGGGCCAGATTGTCGGGGTCTTGCGGGAGCGAGACACCCTGCGGCTCGTGCAGGACTGGGACGGTGATGGCTGAGACCTCACGACCACCAGTTCTACCCCCCCGGAAACTCTTCCCAACTCCTGATTGCGTGGGTGTGGGCTTCCAACCCGCGTCCGGAGCCATCGGGCTCCGCGTGCTACACCCAGGCACCAAGCACTGCCATGCTAGCGAGGCCAGTGAGTACCAGAATGAACTTCAAGACACGGTCTGTGTCCGCTGCCGGCATTGGCACATCGTCCTTTCCGGTCAACGCGCTCCGTATGAAGCGCGCGACGCGATCGTCAAGCCTGGACATCTCGGCATTGATGACATCCAGAATGGCCACGTAAATGAACGTACCGGCTGCCAGGGCATTGAAGCCCCCCTCGATCAGCTCGGCAGTTCTGCTCTCCACAAGGCTTGAGGCAACGGTGCCGAGCGCGATTCCCAACGGTGTCATCGAGACGAAGATCGAGAGCACGACCCACTGGTATCTCCTGCTGGTGCCGGAGGCAAGCACGCTGACCATGAGAGCGAAGGCGGCGGACCCTTTGTGGAACAGGATTCCGATCATGACCAGCACCGAGGTCGCTACGGTGGACTCAAGCCCCAGGGCCGTACCTGCGACAAGCGAATGCATCGACAGAACAACGAGCAACACCACGGGATAAATCGGTTGGTGGGATCCCTCGAGGCGACCCGCGTGCGAACGCACCTCGAACAGTACCCGATCAATGAGCAGCAGCACGCCGACGCCGACAGCGGCCAGCAGCGGAGCAAGGGGATACTCAATGAATTCCTGGAGGGCCTCGTCTGCTTCCGGCAGAAGGTGAATGAAACCCGCGCCGAGAAATATGCCGCCGGCAAGCGAATTTCCCAGCGACAGGAAACGGTGGCTCGCACTGCGGCGTAGCACGACGAATGGAATCACACCTCCGACGATGCCGATGGCGAGGATGGACACGGCGGCGCCGAGTTTGATCGCGAGCAAGGACATGCTGCCAGCTATTACGGTCTCATGTCCCGCGGATTGCCCGGAACGGAGAGGGGATTGACGTAAGGGTACTAAGGATCTTGCAGCACATGCGAGTACGGGAGTCTAGCAGGTTTGCTGGCGTCTTCCCCGTGCTCGCGCGCCACTAGGGGGCGCTGCGTCTATATCGGACTCCGCGAGAGCGTCCTCGAGTGCTAGGCCCTCCTATTCAGGGAGACGAAGTGCCGGTTCGCAGCAGCCTTGGTAGCGGATTGTCGGTATCCGCCTCTCGCAGGGCTCTCGCACGCTGGAGGCGGGCTGAGGCCCTCTGAAGACCGATGCATGGGTCGCTCCGGAGGGGGGCGGCCAAAGGCAGCCATCCGCAAGCCGGCAATCCCCTGTGCCCCCCACGCAAGTACAATCGGGGCATGGCAAGAGCTTTCATTGCAGCCGTCGGGTTGCTCGCACTGGTCGGACTACCAACGCTTCAGCGCGCAATTGGTCCTGATCACGCTGTGCCAACCAACGCTGTCGCACAGACTGTTGCGAGGGGGGAATGCCCTTCGCAGACTCGCATGATGCTGCGATTGGGCATCGGAGATGTCGAAGAAACAGACTGGAGCGGCACTGCATCGGGCTGGGTTGTCGGAGGTTCATCGTGGAAGATCGACTCAAGCGCCAGCCCGACCAAGCTAGCTGGCGGACAGCGGGCACATCGGATTCTTCCCGCTGTGGTTGAGTTGGCCTTGCCCTCGGTGGCCTGTGGAAGCGAATTGGATCTTGATAGCGAGATTCGAATCGATAGCGCCCAGGGCGCGTTCGAGTTTGCTCCGCTCAGGGTACGTTTGGGCAATCCGGTTCAGGCGCTCGGTGGGCGCGTTGAGATCGCGAGGGTTCCGGCGGGAACTCCGATTGCGAGCGCGGACACGGAGGAAGATTTCCCCGATTGTGCGGTGCTGGGGGATCGTTCAGTTGTTTGCACGTACGTGGAGTACGCGCCGGGCAGGCCCGTCGACGAGGCTGCGGCTCTGGCGGGAGACTTCGATTCGATCGAGTTCGAGGGCAACGGCGACCGGATCGTGTTGATACGTCGTGAAGGTACGGGCTGGGGCGATCCGATCTATGCAACACCTAGCGGCCGTGACATCTGGCGCCCCGCCGTGATGGCTCTTCCCGGTGGGGGCGCGACAGTACTGTGGTCCGAGCAGCGGAACGGGAACTGGGACATTTTCGCGCGGAGGTATTCGCCAGTCGATGGAACGCTCGGGGCGGAGATGCGCATCACTTCCGATCCAGGCAGCGACATCAACGTGGTTGCCAGCGATGGCTATTTCGCGTGGCAGGGCAGGCGGGGGAAGGGATTCGACATTTTCGCCAGTCGTTTGGAGGGCGAGCCCGTGCGAGTCTCGTCCAGCGATGCGAACGACTGGAGACCGTCGATCGCAACCGATTCAAAGGGGGGTGCCTGGATTGCGTGGGACACCTACGACGCGGGCAACTACGACGTACTCCTCCGGCGTTTCGACGGCGAAGAAGTCGAGGAGCCGATTGCCGTCGCTGAGTCTCCCCGCTTCGAGGCTCGCCCGTCAGTGGCGGTCGACGCACGCGACCGGGTCTGGATCGCTTTCGAGGATTCGGACGAGGGCTGGGGCAAGGATGCAGGTGATCGTTGGACCGGTAAGCAGGCTACCCCACTGTACGTCACCAAGAACGTGCTGGTTCGAGTCTGGGATGGCTCCTTGAGGAGAACAGCCACGCCGCCGACGGCCGCGACCCTCGATTCCGTTCACGACGATCCGCGAGTCGCGACGAGCCAAAAGCACAGGATCAGCATTCCCCGGATTGCATTGGACAAGGTCGGTCGGCCGTGGGTGTTCTTTCGCAAGCACCCCCTGCAAACGGGTAGCGGCGAGCGCTGGCGGAGCTATGCCGCATACTACGCAAGTGGAGAATGGACTGCTCCGATTCCATTGCGTGAGTCGGATCATTTGCTGGACAGGTACCCAGGGCTCGCGGTCATGCCCGACGGGAGCGTGCTCGCTGTCTGCGCTGGAGACAAGCGAAAGGCGAATGTGCGCGATCGCGAGGACAGCGACCTTTTCGAGGCCCTTCTTGTCGCGGAGGGCGATCAATCTGACATAAGACTGGTTCCAGTCGATCCAGCAGAGCCGTCTCGAGTCCAGGACCCCGTGCATCCAGATGAGACGGATCAAATCGCGCGGATTCGCTCTGAGAGAGTGCGGGTCGGGGGGAGGGAGTTTTGGATTCTTCGAGGTGAATTCCACCGGCACACGGAGTTCTCCGCACATCGAGACTGGGACGGTCCCTTCGAAGAGGTTTGGCGGTACGGTCTTGATGTTGCCGATTTGGATTGGATCGGCCCAGGAGACCACGATTATGCGGTCGGCCAGGACTACATGTGGTGGCTCCAGCAGAAGGCAAGCGACATGTACCACGATCCTGGCAGGTTTAGCGCGATGTACACCTACGAGCGGAATGTGGGCTACCCAAGCGGCCACCGCAACGTGATGCTTCCTCGTCGCGGCATTCGACCGCTGCCCCGAATGCAGGGCAGGAACCTCGTATTCGGCACCGAAGAGGAGGGATCGCCAGATATCAAGAACCTCTTCGCCTACCTTCGCCACTTCGGGGCGATCTGCTCGTCTCACACGTCTGCGACAAATATGGGGACCGACTGGCGCGATGGGGATAGCGAGGTCGAGCCTGTTGTGGAGCTATTCCAAGGGCATCGACAGAGCTATGAATTGGCGGGCGGCCCTCGTGCTGCAACAGGTCCCGAGGACACAATCCAGGGGTACCGGCCGCTGGGATTCGTCTGGGAGGCGTTCAAGAAGGGTCGGCGGTTGGGTTTCCAGGCAAGCAGTGACCATGTCTCGACCCACATCAGCTATGGCATGGTTCTCGCTGAAGAGAACTCCCGGGACGGCATCATGGAAGCCTTCAAGCAGCGACATTCCTATGCAGCTCATGACAACATCGTGCTGCTGGTGAGCTCCGGAAACCACCTGATGGGCGACGAGTTCACTTCATCCTCGGTCCCCAGATTGAGGATTGTCGCCAAGGGCACTGCGTCGATTGACAAAGTGGATATCATCCGGCAAGTGGGTCTTGAACAACCCAAAGTAGTTGCCTCAATGGAACCAAGGCGCGGGGAGGTGGATCTAGACTGGTCGGACCCGGCCGCCGTGGTCGGCGAATGGAACATGTACTACGTGCGACTTGAGCAACGCAATGCCGCCATGGCGTGGGCCAGCCCGATCTGGATCCAGTACCAGCCGTGATTTCCATCCAGACTCGTTCCGGATTGTCGAAGGGGCGAAATGGATTGACGACAGGCGGCTAGTGAGCGGTTAGGTCGTGGAACTCTTGGTAGCGGTCTTCGATCCGCCGTTGTTTGAGGCCACGCAGGCCGCCGACACCGAAGTCCTCGCAGCAGAAGCTCCCCATCACCGAGCCGAATACCACGGCTCGGCGCAGGTCCGCGATTCCGGATTCGCCGGCATCTCGATATCCGCGCGAGGCCAGGTAACCGGTGAAACCTCCGGCGAAAGCATCACCCGCGCCGGTCGGATCGACCAAGTCCTCTAGCGGATAGCCCGGGGCGATGAAGCAGTGGTCGTCTCGGAAAAGAGTCGCGCCGTGCTCCCCGCGCTTGACGACAACTGTCCTGGGGCCCATTGCGTGGATCTCCCTGGCCGCAGACTTCAAGTTGTCGTGCCCGGAGATCTGCCGGGCTTCCTCGTCATTGATCAGGATCGAGTCCCATTGGCGAATCGTCTGGGCGAGTTCGTCGGGCGTGCGCTCGATCCAGTAGTTCATCGTGTCGCCCGCGACGAATTGCCGGTCGGGCGCCTGCCGCAACACTCCTGCCTGAAGATTGGGATGAATGTTGCCCAGCAAGATGTGGGGCGTTGCACGATACGACGCCGGGATCCGTGGCTTGAAGTCCGCAAAAACATTCAACTCCGTTGCGAGTGTCTGACGCTGGTTCATGTCGCGTGAATACACGCCCTTCCAATAGAACGTCTTGCCTCGCACTCGTTCGAGCCCTTCGAGATCGATGTTGCGGCGGTGAAGGATCGCTTCGTCCTCCGGATCGAAATCGTCTCCAACCACGGCGATCAGGCGAACCTTCGTGAAGTGGCTTGCGGCAAGAGCGATGTAGGTGCCGGCACCACCCAAGACGCGATCAACCTTTCCGCGTGGGGTCTCGATACCGTCATAGGCGACAGATCCAACTACGAGTAAGGACATGGCAGAGTCGACCACCGGGCTGCCCGTGCTAGAGGTATCTACCAGCTAGCAGAGCGTACTTCTCGCGGACGCGAGCCGGGATCGCTTCGCGATTCGTGATGATCGCATTCTTTAGAGCCGATCGGTATGGGCTCGGAGAGTCCGGGATACGCTTGACCGCCTCGATGGCAACCCTTTCCGCGTTAGACGCGTTCCTGGTGAGGTATTCGATAACGGTCTCGACGGTCACGGCGTCGTGGTCCGGATGCCAGCAGTCATAGTCAGTGACCATCGCGATGGTGCAATAGGACATTTCCGCCTCACGCGCCAGCTTGGCTTCCTGAAGATTGGTCATTCCGATGACATCGAAGCCCCAATTCCGATATGTGTTGGACTCCGCCAGAGTCGAGAAGGCCGGGCCCTCCATGCAGCAGTACGTGCCGCCTCGGTGCACTCTGACCCCGACCGCTCGGCAAGCCTCTTCGGCAACATCCGCAAGGCGCGAACAGATCGGGTGAGAGAAAGTCACGTGAGCGACGATACCGTCATCGAAGAAGGTCGAAACCCGTCCCCGTGTTCGGTCGAAGAATTGGTCCGGCAGAACGAAATGGATCGGTTCGAGTTCCTGCCGTAACGACCCGACAGCACTGAAGGACAAGACGTATTCGACACCCAGCTTCTTCAGGCCGTAGATGTTGGCTCGGAAATTCAGGTTCGACGGCATTATGCGGTGTCCCCTTCCGTGACGAGCCAGGAATGCAACGTCCCGCCCTGCCAGTCGGCCGACGACGAATGCATCGGAAGGCTCGCCCCACGGGGTGTCGACTCGGACTTCTCGCCGCTCCTCCAGCGCGTCCATGTCGTAGAGCCCGCTGCCGCCGATGATTCCGATACGGGTGTCCATCAAGCTACCATTCTACTGGTGCGACGCGGGTTAACTGAGCCGGCGGGAGCGAGAGGCCCTTGCGCCAGCAATGGCCATCCGTCGCGGAATGCAGTTGCGCGCCGCGAGGCACGACGCTCGACCAGCCTCGATACCCAACCAAGTTATTGATGTTGGAGATCGGGGCTAGGTGTCTCGCGGCCTCGTCCAGCCCGGTGTCGTTGCCGTCGTCAGTCTTCCGGTCGTAGCGCCGCTCGAGACCATGAATGAGAAGTAGCACTGTTCTTGAGGCGTAGGCGGAACGCCACCTCAGACCCCAATCTTGGGGCGCCGCCCCAAGGGGGTGACGGCTCTCCGGGGTCTGCTGGCAATGTTGGCGGATACAACGCTTTTTGGCTCGACCGCAGCAGCGGCGCGTTCAAAATGGACGGCAAGTGGCGTACCTCAATCATCACTGAGCCGAAGAACGGGCGTCGGCCCCCGATGACGCAAGCCGCGCAGGAGCGAGCCGATGCCCGTGCCAATCGCGATCACCCGAACACGGGAACCGCTTGGTGGCTCGAGAAAGGGCTCGACCCGGGTCCGTACGACGATCCCGAGATCAGGCCGCTAGAGGAACGCTGCTTGCTAGGGCCCGGCGCAACCGGAGGACCTCCGATGCTGCCCTTCGCCTACAACAACCTCAAGTGGATCGTTCAGACGGAAGACCACGTCATGATCTTGGTCGAGATGCTCCACGACGTGTTCATTATTCGTATGAATGCCGAACACGCCCCGTCCGACATCCGCAACTAGCTAGGGGATTCCGTGGGGCGCTGGGAAGCCGATATCCTCGTGATCGACACGACCAACTTCAATGACAGCCCTGCGCCGTCCGGTGCCTCGCGCAACTTGCATGTCGTCGAGCGAATCAGTCGGATTGACGCTGACACCCTGCTCTACCGATTTACCGTATAGGATCCGACCGTTTGGACGGAGCCCTGGAGCGGGGAGTACATGTGGCCGTCCACAGACAGCCGGGTTTGCGAGTACGTGTGCCACGAAGCGAAATACTCGTTCGGCGGCGTTCTTCGCGGTGCGCGGATATTGGAGGCCGAAGCTCTCGGCAATTCGGTCGACTAGCCCGAAATCCCCACTACGGATTGGGATGTGATTGTTTCGCCTCGTCGAGGCCATCACGAGCTTCCGGACTTTGTTGCCGAGCTATGGAATGGGCGGGCGGTCCTCGCCGAATCCGGCGGCGATCAGCAGGGTGTAATGGGCTCGACGCCCCGGCCGCACCAGAGCGCTGTGCTCGCCGATGCGCGCTTGGGCGGCGGTGCGCTCGAAGCGGTCGAAGAGCTGACGGGCGCGCTCGCGGCCCTCGCCCAGGCGGCGGCCGGTAGGCGGTACAGGGTAAAAGCCATCAGGGAGAACTGCAGGTCAGCGTCGATCTTCAGCGGCACGGCCGAAGAGAGCGCGTCCATGTGGAAGAAGTCAATCGACTCGGCAATGGCGTTCTCGATGACCATGTGGCGGGAGTTGAAGACGAGCTCACGGGGGAGGGAGCCGGTGCGGTCGCGGAAGGCCTTGGCGAAGCGCAGGGGGCCTCGTTCTGGGCGGTCTTGCGGACGGTGGCGTCGGCGCAGCAAGAAACATCGTGCTCGGCGTCACGGGTGAGGATGGCGAGCACGCCGCGCTGGCGGCGGGGGCGTCCGGATACGAAGTGCTTCTTGAGGAAGGCCTCCTTGTCGTGGGGGGCGGTATGGAAGTCGAGTTTGAAGGAGGAGCCATAGGGGAGGCCGACGGAGCGGGAGGCGTCAAGCCTGGCGGTGGCGAAGCGGGGCAGGAGACCGGGGTCGATGCGGGTTCTGACCGCAGAAACAGTGCAGATATCTGTGTGGAAATCAGTGAATCGAGTGCGAATGATTGTGATTCCTGAGAGGATGACCCGTCTGATACCTGCAAACTACAGCGCGACTCTACAAGACTCTGTCATATCCCAGATGCTGGTGGGGATTCAGGCTGGCACCCGTCACTGAACTGGCCCCTACAGACTCATGGTCAGTTCCAAGAGGCCTTGAAGTTCGGAGTACTGATCATGGTGTCCCTGCGCTCGAGCGATCCGAATAGCGAACCGGCGGAACTAGCACCGGTTCTTGGCGGCGGTAGGCCGCGGCTTTTCGAGCGCCACGGACTGAGCGGCGCGCCAATTGGAGTTCGGCGCTTCGGGGAGCGGCCACTCTGACGAGCCGAGGCAATGCTAGGCTTGGGATCAACCCATGGATCGTAGCCTCTTGTTCGGAGCGGTCGTTTTGATTCTTTGCATTCGGGACGCGCGCCTGCTTGCCTCCCGGCCCCGGCTGTCAATCGCATATGTTCCGATTTTGCTTGGGACGACGGTTGGTTGCGGCATGTTTGCCGAAACCCTGTCCGCTTCTGAAGCGGATGCTTGGCTACGCGACGTGCGGTTCTGGCTGCCCGCCGCCTCAATCCATGTGGTGCTCTCGTACTGGTCGGAAAGACGAGGTCGACTGGGCCGGAGTGCCGATTGGCTCGCAATCTTGCCGGCGCCAGTCTGGAGTGTCGGAATGATAGCGGTTGGGCGGCTCGCGCTGACCCATGTTGATGGACTGACAGGGGTTGCGGTCGGCCTTGTGATGGGAACGGCCTATGTCCTCGTGGTCGGCTCCCTGGCTCTCTGCGGGTGGTTTGACAAGAGTTCTGCGGCTGCGCTGCGGTTCGCAGCGATATCGCATCTCAGCGCATTGTTGCTCATCCCCGTAGCCGTGGCGCTTGAACGACCGATCGAGATCCAAACCGTGGATTGGCGCGTCACCGCCCTCGTTGCAGGCTTTGTGGGGCTGCTTCTAGCGGTGTCGTTCTTTTGGCACCGATCCCGAAACGGATCGTCGTTCACTGCCACGTCACGCTGACTGGTGGCGTGCGACTGCATTGAATGCTTTCGGTCATGCCCGCCGAGATCGTAGCGCACGCCGTGTCCGTCGCGGTCCGAACAGCTTCCTCTTGGGTTGTTCCCGATGCCGTGGCGCAATTTGTCCGACCCTTGTATTCCATGCAGACTTCGCATGTGAACTGGTTGAGGCCCAAGGTCGAATACACCAGGGCACCGATCACTAGGGCGATAAAAACAATTGCCGCCAAGATAGGTTTCGACATCTTCCAGCTCATTGTACAGGCGACGTTCGAGGTGAGATCTTGTGCTCGGCGCCAACGTTGTCGCGCCGAATAGCTTCTGGCGCATCTGGAATGCACATGAGAGCTGCGCTGGCAGCGGTCGTGAACCGGGTGGCTGTACCATGGATGGATGGCGGCATTACTGCAGGGTTCAAGAGCGCCCGATTTCGCGTTGCCGGATGCCGATGGCACGCAGTTCCGCCTCTCATCCGCGCTGCGGTCCGGCCCCGTGCTAGTGACCTTCTACAAGACGGACTGCCCAACCTGTCAGTACGGGCTTCCGTTCTTGGACCGGCTTGCCGGCGGGTTTGACGGCAGTGGCGCGACGGCTGTCGCTGTGTCTCAGGACACGCCCTTCGAATCTGAGCGTTTTTCCGCTGAGTACGGATTCTCGACCCGCCAAGTCTTTGACGCGGAGGATTCGGGGTTTCCTGTTTCCGACGCGTACGGGCTCACCAATGTGCCGTCGACGTTTCTCATTGCACAGGACGGACGAATCGCGCACACCATGGTGAGCTGGTCCAAGGCGGACGTAGAGGAGATCGCCCGCAAGTTGAATCTCAGTCCGCCGTTCGAGCCAGGGGAGGACGTGCTCCCGTTCCGGCCTGGTTGAGGGTCACGCAACTAGCTCCGGTCCGGAGCTTCCTCTTCAGTTTGAACGTCGTGTCCGGGTAGGCCCGAAGGGTTCTCGTGCACGCGCTCCCTGCGACCGTGCCCGAGCGCGGATGCCAAGCCGACCGACGACTCTCCGAAACGGTTCCGGAGATCATCCACCGCCCGGAGAGCACGAGACCATTTTTCTGCGCCATCGGAGTCGAAAAGGCCCACTTGGTGCTGTGGGCTGCCTTGTAGCGAGCCTGCGTGCACGCCAAGCAATCGGATCGCTCGGTTCGGCTTGTGATGTTGATTGTAGAGAAACCGAACCGTGCTCAGTATCACTCCGTCAATTTGGGTCGCCTCGGACAATGTCTTGGAACGGGTCTGCGTGACGAAGTCCTGGTCACGGATCTTGACCTGAATCGTCTTCGCCCACAGGTGGTGTTCGCGGAGGCGTCTCGCCACTAGCTGGGATAACTTCGCCAGGGTGGCATCGATTAGTACCGGGTCGCGGGAGTCCACCGGGAATGTAGTTTCGTGGCTGATTGACTTCGGGCTCGTGTTCTCAGAGACTCCCGGGGAAAACCAGGCTCCGGCATCACGTCCGAGCGACTTGCCCGCGAGGGCAACCCCTGCACGGCCGAAGTTTCGTTCGAGGAATGCCTCCCCGCGCTCCGCCGCTTGTCCGATCGTCTCGATCCCCGCCTTCCTCAATCTGGCTTGCATCACTTTCCCTACACCCGGAATCCGGCCGATGTCCAGAGGGGCAAGAAACGCCGCCTCGGATCCTGGTTCTACGAAGAGCACTCCGTTGGGCTTGGCGAATCCCGAGCCGATCTTTGCCATGAGGCGGGAAGTTCCGATTCCGATCGAGCAGGGCAGGGAGGTATCGCTGCGAACAGCTTCGTGCAGGGCATGGGCTGCCCGCAGTGGCGGTCCCAGCAATCTCTGAGTCCCTGTGAGGTCGAGATAGGCTTCATCGATCGATGCCATCTCGACGCGCGGCGAGAAGCGGTCTAGCGTGTTCCGGATGCGACGCGAGTAATGCAGGTACTTGTGCGGATTCCCCTCCAGGAAGATTGCCTGCGGACAGCGCCGGTACGCTTCTCGCAATGGCATCGCAGACCGCACGCCGAACTTGCGAGCGGCATACGAAGCAGCCGCCACGACGCCGCGTTCGCCGGGCTTTCCACCAACAACGACCGGCTTTTCCTTCAGGGATGGATCCGCAAGTTCTTCAACGGAGACGAAGAAAGCGTCCATGTCAAGATGGAACACCACACGCTTCCTTTCGGTAGAGTCCATCATCGTCGGCTGACGAAGTCATTGTGAGCGATAAAAAAGCGAAGGTCAAGCTCCCGGGATCTTGAGATGCCAATCCGTTTCGATCGCCGTACCTCGATTCGCTGGGCACGGTTGAAGAGGCGCACTGTCAATGGACCCATGAGTAAGTCGGTGCCGTAGAGGCCCATCTGGATCGCCATGGCGGCAGTCAGCTTTGCAGGGCCGCTGGCAATATCCTCAACCTTGCGCGCGGTTGCTCGGCGCTGCCTCATTGCCTCGATTCCGCACAAGGGTTCCAGAGCGCGGATCAGCACGCAGCCGGGTTGGCCGTCGGGCTCGGCTACAACGTTAAGGCAGTGATGCAGCCCGTAGATCCTGTAGACGTATGCGTGCCCGGGCGGTCCATAGATTACTTGGGTTCGAGGTGTCCGGCCAGCAGCGCTATGGGCGGCATGGTCAGCTTGGCCCAGATATGCCTCGGTCTCTACGATTCGTCCAGCTGCAAGGCCTTCATCCGTACGGTTGATCAGGACGGCACCCAGAAGATCCTTCGCTACCTCGACCGTGGGACGGGCGTAGAAGGCCCGCACGGGCAAGTGGGTCGACAGCTTGAGTTCGTGAGCATTCACGGATTCCCACCCCCCCCCGCGGTACGGCGGTCTCCTCAAGCGGCCAGACCCAGACGCCTGAGCAGGGCCTCCGGATCAGGGTCCCTTCCCATGAACGCCCGAAAAAGTTCTTCGGGCTCCGCGCTGTTCCCCCGCGCAAGAACGTTCTCGCGGAATGCGGTTCCTACTTCTTTGCTGAAGATCCCTTCGCTAGCGAACCGGGTGAACGCGTCGGCGTCAAGCATCTCGGACCACTTGTACGAGTAGTAACCCGCCCCGTACCCGACAGGACTGGCGAAAAGGTGCGTGAATCCAGCGATCATCGAGTAGTCGGATGGCAGTTTGACGGGCGAGTGCTCCTGCAGGATTGCGCGCGAGAGCGAGATGACGTCGCAGCCAGGCTCGGACACACCGGAAGTCCCGGACTCCTCGCGTTCCAGGCCGGTCCTCCGGTGCAGCGTTAGGTCGAGCGTCGCAAAGCCGACTTGGCGCATCTGGGCGTTGGCACTGCGGAAGTTCTTCGCCTGCCTCATCTTGCTGAAGAGATCTTCCGGAATTGGAGCGCCGGTCTCGTGGTGCCGAGCGAACAGGTCCAGGGCATCCCGTTCCCAGCACCAGTTCTCCATGATTTGCGACGGCAACTCGACCCAGTCCCAAGCCACGCTCGTTCCCGACAGGCTCTTGACCTCCACTCGGCTGAGCATGTGGTGGAGCAGGTGTCCGAACTCGTGAAAGATGGTTTCGACCTCTCGGTGGGTTAGGAGCGAAGGGCGCTCCGAAGTGGGTGGGGTAAGATTGCCGCAGTTCAGCCCTAGGTGCGGGGAGAATCCGTTTGCGGTAGGCTCGCCCGTGATTAGTGAGTCCATCCATGCGCCGCCGCGCTTGTTTTCGCGCGGGAAGTAGTCGACGTAGAACGATCCAAGACGGCTTCCGTCGCCATCGTCGATATCGTACGCATCGACGGACTCGTCCCAAACCTGGGCTCCTTTCCGCTTCCGAATGCGGATCCCGAACAGGCGCTGGGCAATCTCAAATAGCCCGCCCAGCACACCTGCATAAGGGAAGTAAGGGCGCAAATCTTCCTCGTCGAAGTCGTATCTATCCCTGCGCAGCTTCTCCGCCTGGTAGGCGACATCCCAAGGCTGCAATCCCCCCCCGGAGAAGGCATTGAGCTCTTCGTTCTCACGGTCAAATGCAGCTTTGGTGCGACGCCTGAGATCGTTCACGAATCGCCAGGCATTTGCGCCCGCCTTGGCCATCCGGTCTTCGAGGACGAGATCCGCGAAATCCTCGTATCCGAGCAACTGCGCCTTTTCCCCGCGCAGGGCAAGAATTCGGCGGATGACGTCGCGGTTATCGAATTCTCCCTCCGCTGCTCGCGTATTGAAGGCCCGGTACATCCTCTCCCGGACTGATGGATCGTCCAGATAGGTCATGACCGCGAGGTAGCTTGGAGCCTGTAGGGTAAAACGCCAGCCCTCGCGGGCCTTGGAGCTAGCACTGTCGCGAGCGGCTGCGATCGCGCTGGGCGGTAGCCCGGCTAGGCCCTCCTCGGTCTCGATGTAGAGTTCGAACGCATTGGTGGCGTCCAGAACGTTCTCGGCGAACCTGGTGGTGACCTGCGCAAGTTCGACATCGATCTCTAGCTGCCGCTGCTTGTCGAGGTCTCCGAGTTCAGCTCCGCTGCGCCTGAAATCGTCAATGGTCTTCTCCAGGAAGCGCCGTTGCGTCGGCCTGAGGCAGGCTGCCTCGTCGGTATCCGCGAACGCTCGAACGCGCGTCCAGACGCCTTCGTTGATGGGAATGCTGGAGAAGAAAGCGCTCACCTTTGGCTGCACCTTGTTGAAGGCAGCGCGCAATTCGGGGTACGTCGCTACACTCTCGAGATGACCGACTACCCCCATTGCGTAGCCGAGCTTCTCGCCTAGAGCTTCCAATGCTGCCAGGGTGTTGGCGTAGCTAGGCGTCTCCCGACTGGCGATCAGGGAATCTAGAGAGGCTTGCGCTTCCGCGATCAATTGATCGATAGCGGGTTCGACATGCTCGGCACGGATGGTTTCGAACGGAACGTCAAACCGGATGGCGGTCAACGGATTCACTACGGGCATTGCAAAGCTCCAGCGTACCAGCGACCGTTCGGTCTGGTTCCTGGCAGTGGTATTGGGCTGCGGTGCTCCGAGGAGATTGCATCCGGATCTGCCCACCGCGGTGACGCAAACTAGGGGGAATGCGTTCTCTTGGATTCGTCAAGGCTCAGGCGGCGGGCAACGACTTCCTGGTCGTCGATGCCGCTAGGATCGCTGAAGCGGGCATCAGCGATGAAGATCACGCGCGGTTCGCCGCCCGGATCTGCAGTCGCCGGTTCGGCGTCGGGGCGGATGGCTTGGAAGTTGTCAGCGCGTCAAAAGCTCTCAACGCCGACTTCGGCGCCCGACTCTGGAACAGTGATGGAAGTCCTGCCGAGATCTCGGGAAACGGAACTCGCTGCGTCGCAGCGTACTTGACGGAGCAGCGGCTCGTGTCGGGGCGTTTCTCGATTGAGACGGACGCTGGGGTCAGGGATGTCGAATTGGTGCTCGCCAGCCCTCCGGGCTTTGAATTCCGGATGAGAACGGACGAAGCGGAGTGCCGCGTGATGGGAGCTGCTGTGGAATTGAAGCTGGGAGCGGACCGCCAAACCGTCACGACCGTCGATGTGGGGAACCCGCAGTGCGTATGTCTCGTCGAATCTTTCGGTTTCGATTGGCAGGCGCTCGGCGCGGCACTGGAATGCCATCCTCACTTCCCCAATCGAACCAATGTCTCGTTTGTCAGAGTCGGGGTGGGCCGCGGGGGTATCCCGAAGCTGGAACTGCGGTTCTGGGAGCGCGGTGCTGGGGCCACGTTGAGCTCCGGAACAGGCTCGCTGGGAGCAGCAGTCGCCGCTCGACACCATGGTTGGATTCGACGCAGCGCGGAAATCCATACGCAGGGTGGTGAGATGCTGGTTGACTGGGACGATGGAATCGGCCTGACGGGGCCGGTCAGAATCATCGCTCGGGGCGACTACCTCTTGGAAGGACAAACTGAACACTCGAGTCGCTGAAGCCTATCCAGTCCAGGACTAGAAGGGCGGGCTCTGTTGCCCAGCCTTGGTGTCCAGCCCCCCGAACGGTTGGGATCTGGCACTCTAGAAGCTATGCGCATCGCTTGGACCTTCTTCTTGGCCGCGTCGGCCGTTCTGGCCCAGGAGCCCCCGGCCGGCGGAATTGTCACCCAAGGCCTCGCTGTCGAGACGTTTTCTTGCGGCGACCTAGCACGGGAATGCACTGGCCGGACCCGCCGCTTCGTTGAGGCCCGCTGCGGGATTGTCGAATCCCCGAACGGTGCACGCCTTCAGGTTCCTACCGAGCCGGCGACGGGGCCGGACCCGGTAGACCTGTACAACGATTGCAGTGGGCCGGGAGCCAATCCGGACCATCTCGAGCAGTTGGAGACCGTATTGATCGATCAGGATGGTGAAGAGATCACAGGCTACGTCTTCGGAGACAACTACTACGAGTTGTATGTCAACGGGACGATCGTGGCCCGGGACCCCGTCGGCTTTATTCCATTCAACTCGGGCGTCGTGCGCTTCAAGGCGAGGGGGCCACTGACATATGCGGTCAAGCTGGTGGACTGGGGCACGCACCTGGGTGTCGGAATGGAGTATGACCGCTGGAACGTCGGAGACGGAGGGTTTATCGCCCGGTTCAGCGACGGCACGGAAACGGGGGCCGACTGGAAGTGCCGAGCATACTATATCAGCCCGATCGAGGACGTCTCGTGCGTGAAGCCAGGACCGGACACCTCGGCATGTCCGGAGAGGCCGCCCTGCGTGGAGAACAATCCCGCGACGTGCCGGGCGCTGCACTACCCGGTGCCGGAGGATTGGGCGTCTCCGAATTTCGATGATTCGGATTGGCACGGGGCTTCGACATATCCTGCGAGCGATGTCACCAATCAGCGTGCCTACCGCGACTATGCAGAAAAATTCGGAAACGCGGACTTCATCTGGTCACACAATCTAGACCAGGACAATCTAGTACTCTGCCGCTCGCAGGTGAGTGGCGCCCCTTGATCCAGGGAGACCTTACCAGGTCGCTGGGTGCTCGCCCAAGCGGATTCACGCTTCCTGCTGGGTCGCAATGCCCTTGACTAGCCGCAATCCCCGGCGCCCGTTCAGGATTGCGACTAGATCCTCGCCGACGAGTTCCACGGCCCTAGGCTCGAGAATGCCTGACTTGGCCAACGCCTCGGTGTCTTTGAAATTTCCGCGAAGCAATTCCACCATTGAGTCATTCTTGACGAGCAGTCGAAGCGGTAGCTTGTGGTCTGCCGCTAACGCGTTCAGGAAGCACCGGAGCACGACTAGCGCGGCTGATTCCTTCGTTGTGGGCCCCCGTTTCGGATTCTCCCTGACATAGTCGCGAGGTGGCGATTGCGCTCCTCGCTGAATAGCAGCCAGCACTCTGCTTGCGCCGCCGGGCCGCTTTGAAATCCCAAGACCGCGAAAATCCTCGAGCTGCGCCGCGCTTCCAGGGCGGGCCATCGAGAGCTTGAGCAGGATCTTGTCTTCCGCCAACCAACGGCGCGGAAGGTCACGGCGCCGGGCTTCGTCCTCCCTCCACGCGATCAATTCCCCGAGCACTCCGAACGCCGTCGCATCCAGTCTCTTTCCGTCGGCGATCTTTCGGGCGATCAAGAGCGGCTCGAAGTGAGCCTTCGCGTAGTCGCCAGCCTTAGCGGACAAATCGAATGCCCATTCCTCGCGCTTCAATTCGACGAGCCGCTTCCGCAGAATGTCTGCGGCCTTCGTCAGGTGGGCGACATCGGCTGCCGCGTATCGGACCATTTCCGGAGGCAGCGGGCGCTTCAGCCAATTGGTACGACTGTGCCCCTTGTCTATATCGACGCGGAGTAGCTTGTGCAGGAGCGTGGAGAGTCCAACCTGGTCGCCCATCCCGGTCATCGCTGCCGCAACCGAGGTATCGAGCACGGGCTCGGCAACTACACCATAGGATTGGTGGAGGCACATTTGGTCTTGGTCGACAGCATGTGCCACCTTGAGAGTGCGTGGCGACACAAACACGTCCATCAAGGGCTTCATCTCCCGAGGGGAAAGAGCCAGAGGATCGACTAGCCAGGTCCGCTCGGCGTCCGCGACCTGGATAAGTCCCAAGCGCGGAGAGTAAGTCCGTTCCCAAAGGAATTCCGTATCGAATGCTATCGCGTCCTGTTGTGCCAATTCACGCCCTAAGGCGCCGAGTTGGCCAGGAGTGTCGACATACAGGATCTTGTTTGAGGTTGAATTGTTCTTGGAAGATGCCAAAAATATCGGTTAGGTTCAGTACAGCCTAAATCTTAGGATACCATCGCATGTCATCCGCGCCGGGGAGGGGCGTTCGAGGCCATGAGCCAGTTGGCAAGGTGTCTCCAACAGTCTCAGTGATGGCGATTGGAAGCGTCGAAGCGCTTCGGTGGAATGCCACATGACGGATCGATTGGGTGCTCGGTCGGAAATCGGCATTCTCTCACTCCGGCGGAGGACGCGACAGCCCGCTTACGATAGAGGAGATCAACAGCATCGGCGCTGTTGTGGGTATGCGGCCAATCGAGCTGAGGGAGAACTGGATGCGGCGGGATTCGTGCGGGCCTCGAAAGTGTGCGAAATCAGGTGGCCGGACCGATAGGGCCCGCGGCCTCTCCGGCGTTCTGCTCCCCGGTCATGTTGGGCCGGATCGTACACGTGGAACACTGGGGCTCTTGTCGCGATCCGCACTAGTCCCGAGGCCCGTGGAATTCGTGGCGGGATCGCTCCCGGCCCTCCCCGGCTCCCAAGTCTGGAGGTCCATTCGGCTCGCACCCAGTCCTGGCGATCTTTCGGAATCGCTTGCCTGGAGATCGTTCAAGTGATCTTCCCGATCGAATTCCTCGAGGAGCATGGCAGAAGTTTCCCGGCTTGGGGGCTGGATGACTCGCGACGTTACACGCGCGCGTTGACCCGAGCGCACTACGAGAACTTCTCCGTCGCGAGCATGCTAGTTCCGAAACGCCTCCGTCAAGACTATTGCAACATTTACGCATACTGCCGCTGGGCTGACGACCTCGGGGATGAAACTGGTGATCCTGCCAAGAGCTTGGACCTGCTCGGCTGGTGGCGGAGCGAACTCCTGTCAATGTACTCCGGACAAGCCATTCATCCGGTCTTCGTTGCGCTCCGCGACACCGTTGTGAGGCACGGGTTGCCGCCACAGGACTTCGAGGACCTGCTGCACGCATTCGAGCAAGACCAATCGATCCAACGCTACGGCACGTATGGGGACTTGCTCGAATACTGTCGCTTCTCGGCAAATCCAGTCGGAAGATTGGTGTTGAGGGTCAACGATTGCGTTGATGAAGGCCTGTTTAACCTCTCGGATAGGATCTGCACCGCACTGCAGATGGCCAACCACTGGCAGGACATCAGGCGCGACTGGGGAATGGACCGTGTCTACATGCCGATAGAGGTCATGGAATCAAATGGCTACAGCCTCGAGATGCTTGCAGATGACATGGCTTCCGGCACAGCGTCGGACGACTGCAAGAATACCGTGCGTGAATTGACCGAGCGTGCGGCGGCTCTTTTCACCTCAGGCCTGCCTCTCGCAGACCGCCTCGAGGGCCGGTTGGCTTTCGAGATTGAACTGTTTGCTCGAGCGGGAATGGCGGTCTTGGAGAAGATTCGAGCGCAAGGCTGGGATACGATCGCCCACCGGCCGACGATTCACAGATCGGAGCGCGTGATGCTGTTGTTGCGTGTCATGGGACGTCGAATGGTTCGGGTAATCGCGCTCGAAACCCGGTCCCAGCGAGTTCCCGACTGAAATTGCCACGAGCCATGACGGCGAAACGGTCTCCGGTGCGCTGCCCGAGCTAGAACGAGAGGCGCACTGTGAACTGAAACTGTCGCGGGTCGAAGGCAGACGCAAATGAGAAAGGCTCTGTGACTGGCCCGCGACGGCCGACCAGCCTGGCTGGCAGATCGTCGAGCGACGCATTGCCGACGACCCCGTTCACCCCCCTGAAATTGGTCTTGTTCAGGATGTTGAACATTTCCCCGATCGTCTCCACGCTCATGCGCTCACTCAATGTGAACGTCCTCGCCAAGCGCATGTCGAGGCCCAAGTAGCTCGGTCCAACACCGACATTCCGACCGAGCCCCCAAGGCCGGTGTGTGTCGTTGTGGCGATCGCCGATCGTGTCGAATCCCGCGTTTAGATTGAACGGTGCTCCGGATCGCGCAAGCATGATTCCGGAAAGCGTGAAATCGGCAAGCAGGTTCTTCCCGAAACCCTGCCCGCTGGTCGTCTTCCACGGAGATTGTGCCACCGCATGGGCGACAAAACGGTGCTTGCGATGAAAATGGGATAGAGCCAGTTCGCCGCGAGCATCCCACTGCACGTGAGGCTCAAAGGACGAATTGTAGTCCGTGTTCTCATCGATGTGCTTGCTCCACGTGTGGTGGGCCGAGACCGTGAAGCCACGTGAGAACCGTTTCTTCAATTGCACGATCATCGCGTGGTAGTACGACCGGGCCCAGCTGCCGTAGACGTTGTCTTGGAGGATCAGAGGGTTGTGGAAACCCACGATCGGTCTGCCGGCTTCGTTCGCCCCGGCCTGGTAAACATTTAGGTCTAGCGGCCGTATGATGTGAATGCCGCGGTTGTAGTTGTAACCCACCGAGAGTGCATAGCCGCTGATTTCGCGCTGCACCTCGAGACTTCCTTGCTGCGAGTAGGGGTTCACGGTGTCTTCTGCCAATCTGAATCCAACCCGCAAGGGATAGCCGGGACTGGGATGGATGCCGTGTACGGCCAAGTCCTCACGCTGTATCGCGCGCTGACCGAGGATCCCCCTCGCCTGAGCTGTTTGGAAGATCTCGGCAGACGTCAACGGTTGCCCACTAAGCGTGCTTTGAATGCCCGGCAGTCCCGTCAGGGGTATGAAGACTTGGTAGATCTGCTGTTTGTCGCCGAGGAGGTCGTTGACATACACGGTTTGCCCGTCGATCCGTGCATAGAAGAACCCGAAGCCACCTCGAACGACAGTTTTCGAATCTGGGCTCCATGCGAATCCGGCCCGGGGGCCGATGTTGTTGTAGTCACGCGGAAAGCGAGTCTTCAGTTCGAGTTCGTGGCGAATGCCGAGAGTCAGCATGAACTTTGGCGTAACGCGAATAGCGTCCTCGACGAAGAAGTTGATACGGTTTGTCCAGCCCAGCCAATAGGGGTCACCGAAGCCTTGCTGGTAAATCGTGGGCAATCCTAGGGCGAACGCCTGCAACGACGAGATCGGAGCGTCCACTGCGCCAGCTAGCGCACCTGCCCCGGCCTGCGCTAGCAAGCCCTTGAGCAGTTGCGATGTTCCCGGGCCGGCAGCGTTGTCGATGATGCTCCCAAGCGGCACCGCTTCGCCGAACACGAATCGACCACCCATGAATGTCTCCGATCGCACCCAGTCGCGCAACGGGTTGACGTCGGCTCCGAACTTGAGCGTCTGCCGACCGGAGATACGCATGAAATTCTGACGCACCTGGTAGACTCGCTCGACTACGCGTGCCGGAAGAATGAAGTCCCGTCCGAAGTTGCCGAATCCGTTGATGTCTATGCCGGGCCCGTGGGGATCGACAGGGTATGAGCCTTCATCGTGATAACCGAAGCCGAAGCGCGTCTCGCTCACCCACTGAGGGCTAATCACATACGTGTCACCCAGAACGAGCGAATAGTCCTTGGCCTCCGAATTGTGGCCGCGATCAAAAGCCGTCAGCGCGCCAAAACTGGTGTTTTGGTTGGAGCGTAACGTTGCATTCCCGCGGAAGAAAAGATTGTGGCCGTCACGGACCGTGTGATCGACGCGGGCTAGAAACTGTTGTCGTTCCTCTGAGAAAGGGAAGACTCCGCTGTTCCGGTCAAATCGAGAGACGATTCCCGGATAGTTGGCCGGCACGAGCGCCCCGGCTAGCTGGTTTATCAGAGGCCGGAACTGTGGCGGTCCAGCGGCGCCCAGGACATTGATCAACTGTTGCTGCGATGACGGTAGAGAAGTCAGAAATGATCTGTCGGAGAGCAACGGCACGATGATCGATTCGTGGCGGTCTAAGCGTTCGTACGCCGAGTAGAGGAACGTCTTGTTACGTTCTATGGGACCACCTGCCGATGCGCCGCTCTGTGCCCTCGTATAGGCTCCCTTGCCCGGGTCAAAGTAGTTGCGGGCCTGAAAACGGCGATTTCGCACCACGCCGAAAAGAGATCCGTGTAGTTCGTTCGTGCCACCCTTCGTCACGATGTTGATCGCGCCGCCAGGTGCCCCACCCTGTTCCGTCGAAAACGAGTTCCTATTGACTTGGAACTCATGCACGGCCTCTTGACTGATCGACGCCCGCACACTGCCAGTGTTGAGCACGTTGTCCAAGCCGTCGATCATGAACGTGTTGCCGCGTCCGTTCGTGCCGCCAATGCCCAACCCGGAGGTAGGTGTGGGCACGATCCGGCGATCGGTCGCGTTGGCGACATAATTCGTGTCAACGACCCCCGGCGTCAACAGCGCCAAGTCGAGGTAGTCGCGGCGATTGATCGGAAGATTCTGGATTCGCACAGAGTCAATGTGGTCTGCCTGGTGAACTCGCTGGGGCTCTATGGTCGACCGAGCGGTTTCTGCTGAAACCACCACCTGATCCTCGGCCACAGCCACCGCGAGTTGGGCAGAGATGCTGGCGGTTTCTCCGACCCGGACTTCGAGACCCTCCACCGTGAGGGGGGTAAAGTTCTCGACTTCGAAACGCAACGAGTAGATCCCTGGGTCCACGAGGGTGAATACGAACTCACCCAGTTCGGACGCTGACGAATTCCTCTTGACACCGCGGTTTTCATCGACCGCTGTAATAGATACACCCGGAATGATCGCCATCGTTTCGTCGTACACGAAACCACGGATGCTTCCGGAGTTGGTTTGAGCCTGCAGGGTCGTGCCGCAGGCGAGCAAGACAGCCAAGCCCAGGGCCACCCCGGAGAGCGCAGAGCGTTCTGAATCCAGAGAACGGGCCATTACGGAACCTCCTTGCCGACTGGCACTAGATTGTAGCAATGTCGCCGATAGATCTCTAAGGGTTTGAGGGACATCACTGAGGTGGTGAGCCTGAGATGCTCGCGACCGCCGGGGAAGCGCTTTTCCGCGAGGGTCCGAAAGTGCCTGCCGGTGGCAGCTGGCCAAATACACAAACAGCGGTCGCGACACCCGCTCTCGGAACCAGCTGAGTCTGCCGATGCCCTCGCCTAAGATATATGTGACTGACAGTGCCGCCAAGTCCGGGCAATCGGCAATTCGAAGCCCACTGCCGGAACCATTGAGTTCAAGCTCTGTAATCTTGCTGGAGCATCGCAGGAGCCCGCGAACGACGCCCCTCCCAGCCTGAATCCGTAGCGCGGGCCTTCGACCCAGCGCACCATCAGGGTGGATAAGGGAACGCATACGCAGAGGATCACGGTTGCTGCGATCAAACTGCCCCTCAGGGGCATACCAACCGAGCCCATCAGCAAAATGAACATGTCTGAGCCGGTGGTATAGGCGGTAGCTGAGCAAAAGCCGTACCAGGTTAAGTTGATACCCGACCAACAGTTCGCGGACGGCCGCTCCGGGACTGATCCGATGAACTGCCAGACCTCGCTCGGCAGGGCCTTGAATGCCCACCAGTACAAGGTTGTGACTGCGAATCCCAGCACCAGGATGAACAACTCATTCATCTTGAAGCCTCGTTGCAAGCAGCAAGCGCACGGTCATTTCGGTACTGTTGCAGTAGCGTTGCAAGCGGGTTACCGTTCGGTGAAGTCCTTGCGATCGACGGTGACCGACCATGACCTACATCGTTACTGGTGCAGGGTCGCCGCGTGGCTGGTCGACAGCGTCACGGCAATCCCGAACGACTAATGAACCAGGCGCGCCTTGGACATCGCCGAGACGAATCGGGCGCACCGCGCCAGAATAGCCCTCAAGCTAGGCGATAAATGGATGTTCACGCAGGTTGGCGGTCCTGCCATGAGCCGCCCTCTGCGCGCATCGCCAGCCAATCGGCGGTCTTGCCGAAGCCGCTCATGATCGCCGCCCCTACAGCGACATTCCATATCACGAGCAGCGTTAGCCAGCCAACGAGCGGAACCATTTGGATGACGATGGTCACCGCTGCTGCAAACATGGTTGCCAAGAAGGGCTTGAGTCCGCCGAACAGGTTGCGACCAATTCCAAATATCACGCCGCAATATCCCACAGCCGAGAGCACCACGAAAAGAAGCAGGAGTGGGATTGCCACCGGCACCAACATGGCGGCGACCAAGAAGGTAACGATGAGTGCCGCGCAAGTACCGAGGCCTATCAGGAAGCACGCCACGATGTTTCCGGTGAATGCATTCGCGATTGTCTCAAGGCGCCTTAGTCCGAGTGTGATGTAGCCCAAACCCGTCAGGGCCATCAGTATTCCAAATATTCCTAGTGCCGCCAGGATCGACGCGCCGAGCACTCCCGACATCGCGAGCAAGCCGATCTGCCTTGCGCCGTATTCTTGGATTTGCCCCGAAACCGAGTTCGGCCGCACATTGGAGGGGCTCCCCAGCACGCTTACGAGGTTGCCGGCAACCATCGCCCGAGGCCCGTCCATCTCGATCGTACCCATGACCGTGAATGCGTCGCGTCCCACTCTGTCCAGCAATCTCATTGCACCCAAAACGATGACGGCATTGCCACCGATCTGCCCCTCAGACTCGATCGAGCCGCCTAGAACAATCGCATCGCCGTGAATCATTCCATGGTTGACCAGCGATCCAAAGACTACGGTTGCCCCGTCCTTGACCTCGCCGTCCACCCGGATGGAACAAGCGACGCACGTTACGTGGTCCAGCGTGGTGCCGTCTTCCACGTGGATCGACTCCCCGATCAAGATTGGCTGCGATTCGGCGCGTGCCGATTGCATTGCGCAGGGGATCGCAGTAGCCACGGCGAAAATAACGGCCGTACGAGCGCCGAGCCAATACACGCACCCTATACTACACTCGGCTTGAGAACCCCCTGGTTCGCGTAACTTGCCGTCCATCCTGGCCGTTGCTGGGGCCGGTCTTGCGGCTATATGGGACGGGGAAGGGGTTTGGGCATCAACCAGAGGGCTCTTGGGCGTCATTGCTGCTGGAGGCAAGCGATCCCTAGGAGCAGCCGGCGCAGGCCCAGTTCTCTACCCTGGGGGTCGTACCACTCTCCCGGCGCATGTGCGTTCCCTCCCCGCCCGCCAGAGCCGAGAGCGACCGTTGGCACGCCCGCCGCGAGAGGGATATTGGCGTCGGTGGAAGCGCATTCCAGACTCGACGAAATGCCAAGGTAAGCGTCTACGGCTTGGAAGCAGTCCGCAACAGGGTTCTCTGGAAGTGCCCGCGCTGCTGGCCGACTGCCAATCTCTCGCACCCGATAGCCCTTTAACCGGTCCGTTGCTCTTTGATTTTCGGCAAGCACGGCCATACGCCCCGCATCCTCGACCACCCTGGAAGCCTTCCAGATCTCCAGTTCGTCAGTTGACCTGATGTCGATCTTTGCCCGCGCGGTGCAGGGGATTGCATTGACGCCTGTACCGCCCTGCACGACACCTACGCTGAGTGTGGTTCGAGGCTGCGTAGGAAGCGGCGACTGGGTCATCAGACTAATGGCCCGCGCCATCGCGTGGATAGGGTTCGCTCTTCCGAAATCGTTCCAGCTATGCCCGCCGTGGCCCTCGATCACGAGTTCGAACCGCTTGCTCCCCAACGCCGCCGCCGTGATGTGACCTAAGGATGCTCCATCCACGACCAAGTACCGGTCGATGCTACCGGCAAATGCCGAGTGTTCGGCCACATACCGCATACCGTGCAGGTTGCCTTCACCCTCTTCGGCGACATTTGCGACGAGCAACGTGTTGCGAACAGGATCGTTGACGGGCGGTTTCCCAAGTAGCTTCGCTAAGGCAAGCAGGGCCGTAAGGCCAGTGCCGTTGTCTGTGACCCCGGGCCCGCGGATCATTCCGCTCGGATCGACGCGAATGTCCTCTGGTCGGGATGGAGCCAAGATCGTGTCCATGTGCGCAGTGACGGCAAGGTAAGGCAGCCTCTTGGAATACACGATCGGGACCACGACATTCCCCGCGGCATCAATGCGAGGCTGATGCCCAAGATCGGCGAAGACGCTTTGCAGATGCTCAGCTCGCCGGCCTTCGCGGAACGTAGGCGCTGGGATCCGGCAAAGGGCGACATGTTGCCGATTCAGCCATTGTTGGTCGCGCACAGCCTGCCCACATAACCGCCGAACTGTGGCAAGGGCCGCTGCGGAAGCGATTCGCCTGCTCCAGTCGGGTGTCACCGGAGGTTCGGTCGCAGACCGGTGATGCGAACTCGTCACCACACTTGGGAGTTTAGCAATGCGTCAGCGGGATAATCGAAACGGCAATCCGCAGCAGAGGCGGGAATCACTGGATTGACGCGCGACCAGTGTATTGACTGAAGTCCCATGGGGCCGCGTTGGCGGCTGCGCCCGGCATCAGGATGGGCATGCCATTTCGGGACGATCGCTCGTTCGGGAATTGCTGGGAATGGCCTTCTCCGGTCGGCAATCGTCTCGGCGCGGGTGTACAGACGGCTAGCGAAGTGGCCGGGCCCTTCTTGTTGCACAAGGGTCGGAGGACTTCGAGTCCCGGTACAAGGCAGCCCCAGATGAAGCACTGCAGGTGGCTTGGCGACTGCTGCTAGCAGTTGCTGCGAGGGCTTCGATCCCAGACGCTGATGGCTTGGGTCAAGGGCGACCCAGGTCAGTGCTTCGGAACGAGGAGTCCTCCCTCTTTCGCCGGGCATCGCATGATTGGGCTCATCATGCTCGTCTCAATTGCGGGTTTGCCCCATTGAGGGCATGCTAAGTTTCAGGGATGAGTCTTGTTTGCTCGGGCGCGGTCCGCAATGAATTGGCCGGTCGTTTCTCTCGGAGGATCATCCTGGTAGCCACGGCGTTGTTCTCGTCAGGCCACGCCGCAAGTGGCCAGAAAGACTGACCGTGAAGAAGACATTTGATGTTGTCGGCGTGGGGCTCAACGCTACCGACACCCTCTTGCTGGTCCCACACTTTCCGGCGTACGGTGGCAAGGCTCCCTTCGTCCGGGAGATCCTGTCCCCTGGCGGGCAGGTTGCCAGCGCCATGGTGACCTGCGTCAAGCTCGGGCTCAGGACCAAGTACATAGGCAGCGTAGGAGACGACGAGCGGGGAAGGATCTTGATGCAGACGCTTGAGGGCTCGGGGATCGACATCTCCCACGTCCAGCTGCGCCGCGACTGCCCGAATCAGTCCGCGTACATCGTGATCGATCAGACGACTGGGGAGCGCACAATCCTCTGGCAGCGTCCTGATTGCCTCAGGATCGTGCCGGAGCAGATCACTCCCGACCAAATCCATTGCGCGAGGCTACTGCATATTGATGGCCATGACACCACAGCTGTCGAGCACGCCGCGCGAATCGCCAAGACAGGAGGCATTCCAGTCACGGTCGATGTTGACACGATCTATCACGGGTTTGATCGCGTTTTGCCCTATGTGGACTACCTGATCGCGAGCACCAACTTTCCTACCGAATGGACCAGCCAGCGCGATCCGTTCCTCGCGCTTGAGCTGATCCAGAAGGAATATGGCATGAAGGTCGCGTCGATGACGCTCGGGCCGTACGGGGCCATGGCCCTCGCCGAGGGGCAGTTCCATTATTCCCCTGCATTTGTTGTGAATTGCCAAGACACCACCGGGGCTGGCGACGTCTTCCACGGCGCATTCGGGTATGCGGTGATCAAGGGGTACTCGATCGATGACGCGTTGGATTTCTCGAACGCCATGGCCGCTCTGAACTGCAAGGCCCTTGGCGCCCAAGGAGGAATCCAAAGCCTTGATGCGGCCCGCAATCTGATTGCGACGGGCGAGCGGCGCGCGAATCCCGATTTCAGCAGCCAACGAGCACGCCTCTGATGGCGCGCCCAGAAAATGATTCCTCTGCGAGACCACGGCCCGACTCGAACGGGGGTCCCATTTGTCACTTGGGCACTGATAGCCGCGAATGCAGCGGTGTTTTTGTACCAAGTCGTTCTGGCCGCCGAGGCCCCGCAGCTTGAACGAGCCTTGATCTACTCGCTTGGGGTTGTACCAGAGCGTGTGTGGGCGGCGGCAACCGGGACTCAGCCGGAGCTTGCGGTGGTGTTGTCCATGATTACGTCGATGTTCCTTCACGGGGGATGGATGCATCTGATCGGGAACCTCTGGTTCCTCTGGATCTTCGGTGACAACGTCGAGGACGCGCTCGGGCATGGAGTCTTCTTGGTCTTCTACGTCGGCTGCGGGGTCGTGGCGGCGAGCACGCAAGTCCTAGCGGATCCGGGCTCCAGCATTCCGATGGTCGGAGCGAGCGGGGCGATTGCAGGTGTGATGGGAGCCTATCTCATCCGATTCCCACGAGCACGCATTACAGTGCTCGTCCCGATTATTGTCTTCTGGACCACCTTCGAGGTGCCGGCATTTGTGATGCTTTCGATCTGGCTTGTGATCCAGGTCCTGAGTGGCACAGGCGCCGCGAGCGGCGGGGTCGCTTGGTGGGCGCATATCGGCGGATTTCTGGCGGGGATGGCGTTTCTGCTCATACGAACCCGGACCCGATATCGATCCCGCCGTGGAAGTCAATGAGTGGGAGTCGCCGCCTATCGGCTAGAACACGATGCCGCGCCGCTCAAGGCGCCCGACGGACCGCTGGCATACTGGAGGGACGGGCATGTTGCGCGTCACCCTGTACAGCCGTCCCGGTTGCCGATTGTGCGAAACCGCCCGACGGGAATTGGAGGCTGCCGTCAAGCACATCACGGTTGAGGAGATCGATGTTGACTGCGATCCACAACTTCGGGCCCGCTATGGATACGATGTGCCGGTGGCGGTCGCAGATGGACGCGAGCTTTTCCGGCATCGATTCGACCCAGCTTGTATCGAGACGATCCGCGCCAGCTAGAAAGCCATGAGCGACGCCAAAGAACCCTTGGAGCGAGCCGTCGAGCTTGCGACCTCAAACATCCGATTCGGTCCGGGAGTTACGAGGGAGCTTGGGCCGGATCTCGCCGATCGCGGGCTCACGAATGCCTTTGTGCTCACTGATCGATATTTGACAGACCTCCCCCCTGTCCAAGTAGCGCTTGCGTCACTTGAGGATGCCGGGATCCGGGCAACCGTGTATCGCGATGTTGCTGTGGAGCCGACCGATGCTTCCTTCCGCGACGCGATTCGAGCGGCAGAGCGCTGTTCTCCGGACGTATTCGTCGCAGTCGGCGGCGGCTCGACGATCGACACTGCGAAAGCCGCCAATCTGTATTCGACGTATCCCGCCGACTTCCTCGACTACGTCAATCCTCCCATCGGTCTCGGCAGGCCCGTTCCCGGCCCGTTGAAGCCGTTGTTTGCTGTGCCCACGACTGCGGGGACAGGCAGCGAGACAACCGGTGTCGCGATATTCGATCTTGTGGAAATGCGCGCAAAGACCGGCATTGCGGACCGAGGCCTGAAACCCACCCTCGGACTGCTGGATCCCGACAACACCCGCACTCTTCCTCCGGCCGTGGCCGCGTCAACAGGGCTTGACGTGCTGTCTCACGCAATCGAATCCTACACCGCGGCAGACTATCGCGAGCGGGTCGCGCCCGATCGCCCGAAGTATCGGCCAGCCTACCAGGGCGCAAACCCAATCAGCGACGTTTGGTCGCTGGAAGCCCTTCGAATGGTCAGGAGCTATTTGCCGCGCGCGGTGGAAGACCCGTCGGACGATGAGGCGCGCGGAATGATGCTTCTGGCCGCATCCTATGCCGGAATCGGCTTCGGCAACGCCGGAGTGCACCTGCCCCATGGCATGTCCTATCCGGTATCTGGCATGGTCAAGACCTTCCGCATGCCCGGGTATCCGACCGAGCATCCGATGGTGCCGCACGGCATTTCGGTCATTCTCAACGCTCCGGCTGTCTTCCGCTTCACTGCTGCCGCCGGCCCGCACCGGCATCTGGCCGCAGCCGCGGCCCTCGGAGGGGCTGTCGAGGGGGTCCGAAGCGAGGATGCAGGTGAGGCACTCGCAAGTTCCATTGTTGGATTCATGCGCCGCCTAGGGACGCCGAGCGGCCTGGAAGAATTGGGTTACACCAAGACGGACATTCCGGCGCTTGTCCAAGCCACCTTGCCCCAGCACCGGGTAACAAAGCTGTCTCCGCGTCCGTTCTCGGAGCATGACCTTTCGACGATGTTTGCCGATGCGCTCAGGTCTTGGTGACCGGAGCTCGCTGGCGGATCCCCGACGCTGCCCACACAAGGATCGCAGCCCGGGGAGGTCAGGAAAGCGGTTGTCCGGCTCTCTGCGACGCGAGAATCGCCGCGCCCTGTGTTACGGCACCCTCTCGCAACGTCGATCCGACAAGCGAATAGTTCTGTCGAAAATAGGGCACCACCATGGGCTTGATGAGTTCTCCGAGCAGACTTAGTAGCTTGGGGCTCGAAGTGCCCAAGCCGCCACCCACTACCACGCGCTCGGGCACGAGCAGGTTGATCGTCGCCGCTAGGGCCACCGCCAGCCGCTGCAGTGCCTGCACGACGACTCGCTCTGCAAAACGATCGCCGGCCTCCCAGCTGCGGATAATCCGTTCGCTTCCGACCGGCATGGCCCCGTGGCCGGCTTCCGCCAAGGCCGAGCGGCTCCACTCCGATGGATGTCGTTCCGCCAGAACGCGGCAGAAGTTGCTCAAGCCCGGTCCGGAACACATCGCTTCGACACAGCCCCGGTTGCCGCAGCAGCATTCGGGTCCGTCGGGGTCCACAACGATATGACCGATCTCGGTTTCCCCGAGGTCTCCCAGCGCCAGGATCTGCCCGTCAAGTACAAATCCTCCGCCCACTCCGGTTCCGAGGGTGATGTAGAAGACCGATCTCGCATCCTTCCCGGCCCCGAAATGAGCTTCCGCGAGCGCGGCCAGCTTGCAGTCATTCTCGACATGCACCGGTACCTGAAAGCGCAGTTTCAGTTCGCTAGCGACATCCACATCCTCCCAACCTTCTTCGTGCAGGCACAGGTCAGGACGGTTCGTGGACCGCTGCACCGTTCCACCGAATCCAAATCCAATCGCGTGCAGTTGGCTGGTCCTGATCCCTTCGTCTGCGAGCAGGTCTTCGGCTACCTCAAGGACGCTTCGAAAGCTCTCGGCGGCCTTGTCACCTTTCATCCGGCGGACCACTGCCATTCGCGAAAGACGGGCATCGCGCCCCGCGATTCCGGCAACGAGCTTGGTTCCACCGGTCTCGAATGCAAGAAAGTGCGGTTCGGCGTTCATTGGTGCTCCCGAATCCAAGCGAGCATGGCCCGGTAAGCCTTCCCGCGATGACTGTGCTTCCACTTGGCTTCGCTGCTCAAGCGACCGAAACTCTTGCGAAGCGGCGGATAGTGGAACAACGGATCATAGCCAAATCCGCGGCAGCCGGAGTGTCTCCTCAATATCCGCCCGTCAACCTGACCGCGAAACGTCGCAACTGGATTGCCGTCCTTGACGAGCGCGATGGAGCACACGAACCGAGCGGTGCGTTCGTGGGTCGGGACGTCATCCAGTCTTTGCAACAGCAGGCGATTGTTGGCGAGGTCGTCGCATTCGGGACCAGCAAACCGCGCCGACAACACGCCGGGCGCTCCCCCCAGCGCGTCGACCTCGATCCCGGAGTCGTCGGCGAACAGCCATTCCGCCCCCTCGGCAGAGGCGTAGCACATGGCCTTCTCCAGCGCGTTCGCCTCGAAAGTATCACCGGTCTCGGGGCAGTCCCGGCTGAGGCAGCCTCGTAAGAGAACATCCGCTCCGGCCGCATTCCGAAACTCCAAGAGCTTGTGCTGATTGGAGGTAGCACAGACCAGTTCAAGCATTCTCTGAAATATTGACCAGTTCTTGCTGAGCGGAAATCAAAGGCGCTATCCCGGTTTCTGCCAGCGCTACTAGCGCGTCCAACTGGTTCTTCGAATACGTCTGTCCTTCGGCGCTGGCCTGCAATTCTATGAACTCCCCGGTGGAAGTCATCACGACGTTCATGTCCACGTCCGCCCGCGAGTCCTCCTCATAGCAGAGGTCGAGCAGTGTCCTGCCATCGACAATTCCAACGCTTGTGGCCGCAACGTAGTGCCGCAATGGCATCTCGGGAATGGCTTCGAATTCGACCAGCGCCTTGATGGCCATCGCCATCGCGACCCAGCCGCCCGTGACTGCCGCCGTGCGCGTGCCGCCGTCAGCTTGCATGACATCGCAGTCGACGATGACCGTGCGTTCTCCCAAGCGAGCCATATCGACCGATGTTCTGAGCGAACGACCGATCAAGCGTTGGATTTCGGATGTCCGACCGGACGGGCGTCCGCGTTCCACCTCTCGAGGCGTTCGGGTCGATGTGGATCGAGGCAGCATTGCATACTCCGCCGTAACCCAACCGCGTCCGGTGCCTCGGAGGAAGCGTGGGACGGAGTCCTCCACCGTCGCGGCGCAAATGACCTTCGTGTGCCCGGTCTCGATAAGCGCGGAACCCTCCGCGCAGGCAAGGATCCCAGGCTGAATTCTAGTTTGGCGACCCTGATCGAGCCGTCTTCCATCAATGCGTGTCAATTCGCATTATCTCCCTCTCGGCCTGCCTCGGCAAACCGTTCCGTGGCTGGGTGTGATCAAGTCTTTGGCCGCAGTGCTGCTTTGGCGAAAACGCAACTGATCACCGCTTGACACGCAGTTCGGCACCGCGAGCCCGGATGACAGAATTTGCCGTCACCGACCCAAAAACGTGCCCTCCTGGGGCCGCGAAACCGGTTCGCAGTATAGTACGCTAACGCTAGCCAAGGAATCCGTGGCGGGCGGAGCATTGCCAGTGAATTTGCCCAACATACTAACTCTGTCGAGGATCTTCTTGGTTCCTCTGCTCGTAGCGGTCTTGCTTCGCAGCGATGCGGTCGAGTTGGACGCCGGGCTAGTTGTGTTGACCCGCGAGGTGATCGCCCTGAGCATCTTCCTCGCCGCGGCTCTGACCGATCTGTTGGACGGGTATATCGCCCGACGAAGACGGCAGGTCACCGCTGTCGGGAAGCTGCTCGACCCGATCGCCGACAAATTGCTCGTTTCGGCCGCATTGATCTCCTTGGTGGAGCTGGGCCGAGTCGAAGCGTGGATGGTTGTGTTGATCGTGAGTCGGGAATTTGCGGTTTCCGCGCTGCGCAACGTCGCCCTCGACCAAGGGATCACGATTTCGGCAAGCGACTTCGGGAAGGCCAAGATGGTCGCCCAAGTCACTGCCGTGTCACTGCTGCTTCTGGCCCCTCGCTCACCGGTCATCGAGCAAGCCGGATATATCGTGCTCTGGCTGGCAATTTTGGTCACGCTCTGGTCGATGGTCGACTACTTCATGGCCTTCTGGCATCGCCCCGGAATAGGGTTGGAAACGGAGCCGGAGTCCGATGACGCAGGTGTCATCCACAAGAATGTACCGGAAACGGGGAACCAGCCGTAGTCGGGTAGCGTGCGCCGCTGCGGGCAATGCTCCAAGGTGGAACACGGGTCCCAGATCGCCGGATGCGCACTCGCACCGGGGAGTGTGATGGCACAGAGCGCAACACGCCGCAGGATCACTGGAGAAGCGGTTCAACAATCTTTCTGAAGTTGGCCTCAAAGCTGTCGAACCAAGCCTGCTCGGATCCCTGGTGTTCTTCTCGAATGATCCCGTCCTTGTCGAGGAAGACCAGATACGGGTAGTAAATCCTGGTCATCACCGAGGTGCCGGTAATCCTGGAGAACTGCTCTCGCGAGGAGAGTGCGAGCGGAAAGCTGGCTTGGAACCTAGCCGCGAAGTTGCGCAATCCGGCCTCGTCCGTTGCGTTGAGGGACAGGCCAATCATCTTGAACCCCGATTTCTGCAATTCGCGGTAGATCGGATCGACCTGGACGGAGGTCTGCTGACAATGAGGGCATTCTGTCGAGAAGAACATCAGCACGGCCGCGTTCCCACGTAATGACTCGAGCGAAACGCGACGCCCGTCGAACGCCACAACCTCGAATGGCTGCGCGGGACCCGGAGCGGCAATGGCATTGGTCGCCAGAGCGGTCGCGACCGCAAGCAAAGCCAGATTTCTCAGCATTCTAGGTTTCCCCTTTCTCATGATGCGGGCAATCCTTCGACACCCTGCACAACCGTGCCCACCTGTTCGAGCACCACGCGATGCTGACCAACAACGCCTTCGCAACGGGACTCGCCGCTGTCGAGAAGCTTCAGTCCGGCACGCTTCTTCTCACAGATTTGCCGATAGAGATGATAGTACTCGCTTGCGGCCTCCACATCTTCCCACCTCACGGCATAGCGAAGGATTGCGTCGCCAGTACGCGCCCGCTCCAGAATTTCGAATTGAGATCCCCGCCACTTGTCGAGCAATTCGCCGAAGTCTTCACTCCCCAAGTGGTGCTGGATCAGGATCTTGTGGTCAAGTTGGCCGAACGTTCCGTCAAAGACCCGCTTGTACCCCTTCGGGACTGAGATCCGGGGCAGCGCGGGCGGTTCCGGGACCGTGCCTGTCAGATAGAGTTCGGGTTGCAGTATTTGCTGCGTAGTTGCGGGCGGGGTTTGGAAGACCCGCTTAAACCCGTCTTGTCCGAAACGCTCGACCATATCGTGCTGAAACAGCAGTCCGTCGGTGTAAGGGAAAATCAGCACTTCGCGGAAGTACGTCGGAGTGCTGTCGTAGACAGGGAATTGCTGGGCCTCGAATCGAGTGGCACTGGCGGTTGCGATCGCGAGAATCCGGTTTCCTTCCAGCGACTTTCCGGACTGCCGCATCGCCCACTCGGTCATGACCCAAGATGCCTGCCCCTCCACGGCGGCAAGCCTTGCAACTTGCGACTCGGCCTCGCGGGTGGATTGCATGTACTTGAGCAGGTTGAAGTTCTGATCATCCACCGCATGGACGAGTTCGTGAACCAGCGCGTATTCGAGCGCGTCCCGTGGTGCCCAATCCGCGAGGTAGAGGTTGCGTCGTTTGAAATCGTAGAGGGCCCAGGCTTGCTCGCTGAGCAAATCAAGGACCGTCTCTTCGTAGTCGAAGTCCGCCGGGACCAAGCCGAAGAGCCGCAGGAACAAGACTTCCCGACGCATCTGGCGCGAGTTGTTTTCCTTGCGCATCTGCTCTTGGTAGAGCTTGCGGAATGCAGGCTTGGTGATGGTTTTCAGCGACACCGGTCGCCGCGGGCCGAAGCCCATGATTTCTCGCAGTTCGTCCAAGATCGACTCGACTTTCGAGAAAACTCCTCTCGCGGGTTGATCCGTTGGTTCGGGTTCCGCCCGCGCCGAGCCGGTCGCGAGGATGCAGGCGAGGACGATAGCGAGCCGTCCGTTGAGGACTCCAATTCTCGAGATCTTCAGGCTCATCGGGAATGGCGGCGCAATAAAGGACAGAAAGCGCGAGAAGCGCGGCGGAGGTCGTGAAGGTGATTGGGGCCAACCACTGTCACCGCCCCATCAACAAACTAGGGGTCAGGGTTGCGGCTGCTCGCCGCCAGGCTGCCCGTCTTCCTCGACGACGTCGCCGAAGGTGATCGTTGACGTGCCCAGGAACTTCTTGTAGTTCTCGTACTTGATGATCATGCGAATCTTTTGCGGACCCGACCTGAATGGCAGCGTGTCGTCCGCCCGCGTGTAGACGGGAAACCAGTATTCGCCGTCGATCTGGTCGCGGTACGTCTCGAAACGCGGAAACTGGTGGTCCTTCTTCGCGTCGGTCTTGCCAACGCCCTTGCCGTACGTCTTCACGATTTGCAATCCGATTTGGTCGACCCAGATCTGGCCCTCGAAATAGCGCTTGCCCTTGACGAGTTGCTTCGGCTTGACCGAGAACATGTAGGTGTCGATCTCGTCGACCCTTTGTTCCCCGAGGTAGTCGATTCGGTATTCGTGGGCGTTTTCCCGTGTCATAACGAACGGCTGGACACTGCGGAGGTCTTCCAGGTCCTCTGGAGTCAGCACGATGTTCTTCAGCGATGAGGGCGGTGCAAAGATCACTTTCTCGACACGCTTGCTATCGGCATCGAAGAGAACGTCCTGAACCATCTCCCAGCGGCCCCGCACGCTTCCGGAATTGCTGTACTCGAGAATCTTCACCGAATGGCGATAGATGTAAGCCTCGCGCGCCTGCGAGAACTCGGTTTCCTTGTCGATGAAGCGCTCGATGATCTCTTCAACCGGAACATCGGGCTCGACAACCGCCGCCCTTGAAGGCGGTGCAGCGACGACAAGGCAGGCCGCCAAGAAAACCAAGAACGCGGCAGGAGGGACTCGCATGGCAGGTTACTCGCTATTGTACAGACGGCCGCAAGGGAGCAAATGTTGCGCAACTGAAATTTCTTCAACTGTTTGCTCTCTGGATCCTGGTCGCGCCACGAGAGCTTCGACAGCGCCGGGGGCGCTCCGGTACGATGGTTTGGATGCTCTTGCGGAACGTCTTCCTTTCGCTCTCGGTCTCGCTCACAGCGATTGCGGCGGTAAACCCAGTCCCCGACTCGGTAGTGCCGGAAAGAATCGATGGGGCGCAGCCTCGAAACGTCGTCTTCATCCTCGCAGACGACCATCGCTATGACGCGATGTCCTTCTTGAATCATCAGTTCGCGCGGACGCCGCACATGGACGCAATGGCGAACAATGGCGTGCATCTCAAGAATGCCTTTGTCGGCACTTCCCTGTGTTCACCCAGCCGGGCTTCGATCCTGACCGGCCTGTACACGTTCCGCCACAGGGTGATAGACAACAACCGAATGGTTCCGGAAGGCACATTGTTCTTCCCTCAATACCTTCAGGCTGCCGGATACGCGACGGCATTCGTCGGCAAGTGGCATATGGGTGCGGCTGACGACGCGCCCCGGCCGGGATTCGATCGCTGGGTCAGCTTCCGGGGCCAAGGGCACTACCTGCCGCCCAATCCAAACTACACGCTGAACGTTGACGGAGAGCGGGTCAAGCAGAAGGGCTACATCACCGATGAGCTCACAGATTACGCAATCGACTGGCTTGATGAGCAGGACCCGGCAGGGAAGCCGTTCTTCCTGTACCTTTCGCACAAGGCCGTACATGCCAACTTCACCCCCGCGGAGCGACACAAGGGCAGCCTGGATGACGCACCCTTCAAGCGCCCGGCGAGTGAAGCGGACACTGCCGAGAACTACCGTGGCAAGCCTCGCTGGCTCAGGGACCAGCGGAACAGCTGGCACGGCGTCGATTTCCCATACCACAGTGCGCTTGACGTCGAACGCTACTACAAGCAGTACAACGAAGCCCTGATGGCGGTGGACGACAGCTTGGGGCGCATCATGAAGCAGCTGGGTGAGATGGGCATTGCCGACGAGACGCTTGTGATCTACATGGGCGACAACGGCTTCATGTTTGGAGAGCACGGACTGATCGACAAGCGCGTTGCTTATGAGACGTCCATCCGCGTTCCGATGCTAATGCAATGTCCGGAACTATTCCGGGGCGGGACCGTTGTCGAGCGAGTGGTTGCCAACATCGATGTCGCGCCAACCGTGCTCGAGGCGATGGGGCTGGCGAAACCGCCCCACATGGACGGGCAGAGCTTCCTGCCGCTTGGAATGGGAAAGGACATTCCATGGAGGGACTATTTCCTGTACGTCTACTACTGGGAGAAGAACTTTCCCCACACACCAACGCAGTTCGCCCTGCGCGGAGATCGATTCAAGTACATCACCTACTACGGGCTCTGGGACTCAGACGAACTCTATGACCTTCAGGAGGATCCCGGAGAGACTCGGAACCTGCTCCACGAAGAGGAGCACGCAAGGACTGCCAAGGAAATGGAGGCCAGCCTCTACCAGATGATGGCGGACCTCGGCGGAATGACGATTCCGCTGAACGCGCCACGCGGCAGTTCGCAGAACAAGCGCCTGCGGGGCCGGGGCGGTTCGGAGGCGGCAGACTTTCCTTCAGTGATGGTGCTTGACGAGCCCATTCACCGCAACGCGCAATAGGGCGCACATTCAGCGACAGGCTGGCGTTGGTAGTCCGCGTTAGAACTCGGTAGGGGACCGCGTGTCCTGTGCTAGCATTGCGGGACGCGATGCCCGGAGCACAGCACCAGGACCCATACGCCCTCCACCCGGGCCACATTGCGGATCCGCCAAGTGCTTTCCGTGGAATCATCCGGCTGGTCGGCCCGGGACTGATTCTCGCGAGTTCGATCGTCGGATCGGGCGAATTGATCGCGACGACGGTCCTGGGGGCTGAGAACGGCTACATCCTGCTCTGGCTCATCATCGTGAGCTGCCTCGTCAAGACGGTCGTGCAGAACGAGCTCGGCCGCTACGCGATCGGCACCGGCAAGACGACCCTAGAAGCGTTCAACAGCGTTCCGGGCCCACGCCTGAAGGTCTCCTGGCTGGTTTGGATGTGGTGCGCCATGGTCACGGCCACATTGTTCCAGGTCGGTGCGATGCTTGGCGGCATTTCGGAGATCCTCAACCGCGCGTTCCCTGCTGTGCCGATCACCGCCTTCGTCTGGTTGTTGGCCGGACTCACCATGGTTCTGCTCATCGTGGGCAAGTACGTCTTGGTGGAGCGGATCGCGATGGGCCTGGTCGTGAGCTTCACTTTACTGACTGTGAGTTGCTGCTTTCTCCTCCTGAAGCTCCCGCAGTACTTCAGCTGGGGTGAGGTCTTGAACGGACTTACATTTCAGCCACCTGCGGGAGGGATGGCTACCGCCGTGGCGGCCTTCGGCATCACGGGGGTTGGGGCTACAGAACTCGTGATGTATCCGTATTGGTGCATCGAGAAGGGCTACGCAAGGTACGCGGGCCGCCGTGACGACTCGCCCGGGTGGTCAAAGCGCGCGCTCGGATGGATCCGCGTGATGGGCTTTGATGTCCTGTTTTCGATGGTGGTATACACCTTCGCGACGATTGCCTTCTATTTCCTGGGTGCAGGCGTTCTCAAGGGGATGGGACTGATTCCGGAAGGGTCCGAGATGGTGCGGGTACTCTCGAGTATTTACACCGAGACACTGGGAGGCTGGTCGTTCGGGCTCTTTATGGTCGGGGCGTTCGCAGTCCTGTATTCGACGGTCTTCGCTTCCACTGCGGCCCACTGCCGTGTCTGGGCCGACCTGATCGGTATGGTCGGCATTTACGACCGCAACAACTACAAGCTCCGTCTGCGTGCCACCCGGGCGTTCGTCGTGATCCTCCTCGTGGTTCCCTGCCTTTACTTCATGTGGATCAAGGAACCGGTACTGATGGTCAAGATCGGCGGAATCGCCCAAGCGATCATGCTCCCGGTCATTGGCGGATTCGCACTCTATCTGCGATACAAGCGGATGCCGTCGAGCATTTTGCCGAAGCCTTGGATCACCGTGGCGCTTTGGGTTTCGGCGGTGCTCATGGCACTCATGATGGGCTACTCTGCGATCGACCGGCTGTAGGATTCCAGACGGCTGATTCGGTCGCAGCACTAGCGTTTGGTCTCCGGCACTCGGCATGGGTGCCTTGGGTTCGACGCTCACGGCATCAACTGGTTCGGCAGCCACAGCACGATCTGCGGAAAGATCGTCGCCAAGAACAGCGTGATTGCGTTCGCGGCCAAGAAGGGCGCCGCCCCGCGGAAGATCCGGCTGATGTCCAGATTTGCCACTGCCGCCCCGACGTTCAGGCAGGTGCCTACCGGAGGTGTGCACGCGCCGACCGCGAGGCCCGATACCAAGAGCACTCCGAAGAGTACTGGGGACACTCCGAGCTCCTGCAGTGCCGGTGCAAACACAGGCGTCAGGAGCAGGATTGCGGGACTGACATCGATCACCGTGCCGGCCGCAAGCACGATCAGGTTTACGATCAGCAGGGTGCCCGTTGCCCCGAGACCGAGGTTGACAACGAATCCGGCCACGCCTTCCGGAACCCGCTCAAGCGCCAAGACCCAAATAAAAGCCTGGGAGAGTGCGATCACGATCATGATCTTGGCGCTGGTCATGGCGGCGGAGCGTAGGCATTCCCACCCAGATCGCACACTCAGCGCTCGGGTCAGGACGAAGCCGGTCAACGCGGCGTAGAGGACACCCAAGGCTGCCGATTCGGTAGCTGTTGCGACGCCAAGAACAACCGAGCCGACAACGAACACCGGCATCACGAGTACCGGTACGGAGCGAACCGTGCGGGTCATGGCGGACGCCAGTGTCACCGGCTGGCTGTCAGGCTCAATGCTGCCTCGGGCTAGCAGCAGCACGAGCAGCATCTGCAGCAATCCCACGAGGATTCCCGGAAACACCCCACCGAGGAAGAGTTTCCCCACCGATTCTTGGGCGACCACGGCATAGAGCACCATCGGAATGCTGGGCGGGATGATCATACCCATGGTCGACGATGCCACTGTGATTCCGGCCGCGACTTCCTTTCGGAAGCCACGCGCTTGCATTTCAGGGATCAGCACGGATCCGATCGAAGCCGTGTCGGAAGCCGAGGAGCCCGAGATTCCGCCAAATAGCATGCTGGCCAGGACATTCACCAAACCGAGTCCGCTGCGGAGCCGGCCCGCTACCAGCATGCTGAAGTCGATCAACCGGGACGTGATCTGCGCCGAATTCATCACCTGGCCCATCAGGATGAACAGCGGGAGACTCATCAGCGCGTACGAATCAAGCCCAGCGAAGAGGCGTAACGGGAGCACGAGGAGCAATTGCGGATCGCCGGAGAGGATGTAGACCAGGACTGCAAGACCTAGGGAGTAGGCAATTGGCACGCCTGCCGCGATAAACACCAGCAGGCTCAGCAGCAGGAGCCCCAACAGAATCACCGTTCGGGCTCCTCACGCAATTTAGCGGCGATCCGAGTGCAGCAGTAGATGGCCGCCAGAGCGCAACCGACGGGAACGGCGACCTGGGCGAGCACACGTGGCGCTTGGGTGGCGGGCATGACCGTGTGCCCGGTGACGGCGATCCAGGCGAGGCTTCTTTCGGCGAGTACCAAGTTCAGACCGCCAACAACCATGAGAGACGCGATCTCCGAGAAGCGTTTCCCGCGCACCCCTAACTTGCGATGCACCAAGTCCAGGCGTATGTGCTCCTCACGCCCGATTGCGACCGCCGCGCCAATTGCAGATAGATGGACGAAGAGGACGGTTGCAAGTTCGTTGGCGCCCACGAGGCCCGCTTGGAGGAGGTACCGCATCATCACCAGAACGACGATGATGCCGAACATGCAAAGCATGCCGCCGGCAAGAGCCGCTTCAAGGACTCTTGTCAATCGGCGCTCGAAATCAAGTAGCCGCACGTGCGTTACTCGGCCCGGGCCGCACTCCGAGCGGCCTCGACGTCCTCCCAGGTGAAGTACCCTTTTGCCACAAGAGCGTCATAGACTGGCTCCACGGCCTGGCGGAATCGCTCCCGGGCCTCGCCTTTGATCCAGTTCGTTTCCAGCACTTCCGAGAGCTTGGCAATGTAGTCCACCTCGCTATCGCGGTTCATGCGATCGCTGTAGGCGATCGCTTCCCGGGCTGCGGAGTCGAACTCCATCTGGAGTTCGACGGGAAGGGAATCGAACCAAGCGGCGTTGACGATGAAGGGATCCGGACCGGTCATGTAATTCGAGATGCTGAGGTATTTCTGGACTTCGTGGACGCGCATTTCCCAAAGATTCGATGGTGCGTTGTCCTGTCCGTCAATGACCCCGGTGCGAGCGGCTTGGTAGACCTCTGAAAACGGGATTTCCTGTGGATTGGCCCCTAGGGCCGAGGTGGCGATGATGTTCGGTTCTTGCGGGGGAACCCGCATTTTCAGGCCGCGGAAGTCCTCTGGGCCACGGATTGGACGGACGCTCGTTGTATGCGCGCGGAACCCCTGCGAAATTCCGCAAGCCGGCACGTGGTATCCGTTGCGACGGCCTTCGGCGTTGATTCGGGCCGTGAACTCGCTGTTCACCAGCCGCAGCGCCTGGTCCCAATCATCAACAAGGAACGGCAGCAAGAACAGCGTGTATTTTGGCGTGACATCGAAAAAGAGTCCGCCCCGGGTTCCCTGCAAAACGTTCAGGGCGACCATGTCCATGAGCTCGCGCTCTCTGCCGAGTGTTCCTCCGAAATGGTTCTCGACCTGGATTCGACCATTGGTACGTTTCTCGACGATGTTCTCGAAGTACGTCATCGAAATGCTCCGGGGATGCTGGGCCGGCTGGGAATTTGCGTAGCGGAATCGATAGTGGTCCGGGAGTTCGGAGCACCGGGCTCCTGAGAGCAGCACGGCCGCTATGGCGATCAGGAAGCGTTTGCGGGAATCTTGCATGCAGACAATGGCTTTAGCCAACGTGTTCACCCACCGGGGCCTAGATCGTACAGCTTTCGGTCTTCGAGCACGTACAACAGGTTGATGGTGATGCCGTCCGGGCCGGCGCCACGTTGAGAAGAGCGCCGATCGAAACCGTCGGTCCTGCCAAGGATTTGAAATGCGCTCGAGTCCTCAGCCCAGTGGAAAGAGAACGACTGGCTGCCCATGTCCGCATGCTCGCGAAGGCTCAGGATCGCGGGAGCGATTCCCGATTCAACTTCCCATAGGTGGATGCTGTAGTAGCCGGCGAGGAGCGCTCCCGATCGAAGCAGACTTGCGTGCTTGCCATCGGGCGCGACCCTCAATGTGTGACCCGGCATTAGGTAGTGCCAATCGCCGGAAGCATCCTCCGACTCGTAGATTGCGACCTCGGGGCGGCGCGTAGGATCCGCCCAACTCGCCAAGTACCGCGCGAGTTTGCGCGTGGGGGGGATGGCCCAAGGGTTCCAGCACTCGGCGACGATCCTGGATCCCAGCCATTGCGGCCGGGACACAATCAGGCTGCCGGGCAGCTCGATTTCACGCAGGCCGTTTCCGCTGTCCGCGAAGAGACGCTGCCGGTCGTGTTCTCCGCCGCCCTCTTCCGTGAGGTACGCCCAACGACCCCCGTCTTCACTCGTCCATCGAAGCCGTCCCGGCAAGCCTGCCTGACCCGGTGCCGTCACCTCATTGGAGCCGCCAGGCGTTGCCGCGTTCGCTGCCCTCAATGCGAGTCCCAGCTGTCGCAAGTCAGGAGTGGGCTTGTGGAACTCGGGTAGGATTTCCTCCATTCCGGAACCCCATGTGCCTGGACCCATTACAGCGATGCAGGTAGCGTGGAACACTACGACCGGAAATAGCACGGCAGTGAGAACTGCGTACATCCAACGCCGGCTTCGCTGCCGCTCTTGCATCTTCGTCCCTCCGTCCCAATCGAGCCCGCATCAGCCCCGTCCGAGACCCGTTGGGGCGTGGTGGTTGACCGGTCCGCTACCTTGGCCCAGTCCGGGTGCGGTGCGAATCGCCTCGGTGACGAATCGCTTCGCGGCTACGACTGCGTCGACCAATGCCACGCTCTGCGCCAGCAGCGCTGTGATTGCCGCCGAATATGTGCAGCCCGTCCCGTGCGTGTGCCTCGAGTGAATTCGGGCGGAGCTGAATTCGAGTGCATCTCCGTCGCTCCAGAGCAGGTCCACGGCAGGGCCCTCAAGGTGCCCGCCTTTCACGAGCACATGGCGCACACCGCATGCGGCGATACGCTCTGCTGCGTCCCGCATTGTCGACGGATCGTGCACGGCTACCCCCGACATAAGGCTCGCTTCGTGGAGGTTTGGTGTTACCAGCAGACAGGATGGCAAGAGTACTTCGATCATTGCTGTGACGGCATCGTGCGATGTGAGTGTCTGGCCGTGGGTGCTCTTGATGACGGGGTCGACGACAAGCGGCGCGTCGAAATCAGACGCCCATTCGGCAATGGCTTCCAGCACGATAGTGTCCGGAATCGCGCCGATCTTTGCAGCTGAAGGAGGAATGTCGCGCTGGACGCAATCAAGCTGATTCCGAACGAGGCCTGCGTCCAGCGGCACAACAGCCTCAACAGATCGCGTATTCTGCACGGTGACTAGCGTCGGAATCGCCATTCCGTAAACGCCGAACTGGTGAAAGGTCTTCAGGTCGGCCTGCAATCCCGCGCCGCCTGACGGGTCCGATCCCGCGATCGTCAGGGCCACGGGAAGCTCTATAGGCAAGCTGAATTCTAACATCTTGGCCTGCAAACGCGGCTCTCGGGCCAAGCCGCCCGGATCATCGTCGCATTCGGAAGACGGTCAGGGCCGACTCAGGCGGTACGATATTCGCCATGCGCCTTGGAATCGTGGTGGCAATTGTTGCGGCGGCAGCGAGCTGCTCGTCTCCCCCGGAGCGTGACGACGAGCCGAATGCCGCCGGTCCGAACATAGTTATCCTCTTGGCCGATGACCTCGGCTGGACCGATGTGAGCTTCCACGGTGGGAACATCGCCACGCCGAACATCGACAGCATCGCGGCAGAAGGGGCGGAACTGGCACGCTATTACGTTGCTCCTGTCTGCTCTCCAACCCGGGCCGGCCTGCTGACCGGACGCTACCCGATCCGCTACGGCGCGATGCGGGCTGTTTTCCCTCCGTGGCGTGATGGCGGCATGGATGTCTCCGAACGGACTCTCGCCGATGTTCTCGCTCTGGCTGGCTATAGGCATCGTGGAATCTTCGGCAAGTGGCACTTGGGGCACTCGCACAAGAAATATCATCCGTTACGCCGGGGCTTCACAGAATTCTACGGCCACTACAACGGGGCAATTGACTACTTCACTCACGAACGCGAGGGAGAGGTGGACTGGCATTCCGGGTTCGAGCCGAGCAAGGATCAAGGCTACGCCACAGACTTGATCGCCGAAGCGGCCGTTCGCTTCATTCGTGACCACGCCGGGGAAGCCGAGCCATTCCTTTGCTACGTGCCCTTCAATGCCCCGCACAGCCCCTTCCAAGCCAAGGATCAAGACATCCCGCTGTACGAGACCCTGCCTCCTGCGCGCGGTTTCTTCGAGGGCTTCGAGAATGGAAGCATGGCCAGCAACGCCGAGGCCAGGGAGCGCAATCGACGGATTCTAGGAGCAATGATTCATGCCCTCGACCGGGGCGTTGGAAGAATCCTGAACGCAATCCACGATGAGGGCATTTACGACAACACGTTCGTCCTCTTTACGTCCGACAACGGCGGGGTGCGCGGGGTAGGTGAGAACACGCCCTTACGGGGCGGTAAGGCGACTGTCTTCGAAGGGGGCATTCGAGTTGTGGCAGCCGCCCGGTGGCCAGGGAAGATTCCGCGCGGACGGAAGATCGACGCCCCCCTTGCCAACATCGACATCCTGCCGACTCTGATGCGGATCGCTGGAGTGCAGGATCCTGCCGGTGAGCCCATGGACGGACTCGACGTGCTGGATGTCCTCACAGGGAGGCAGCAGTCTTTGGAGCGAGAGCTGTTCAACTACATCGGGCAGGACGGCTTGGACCGAGAGCAGGTCTCGTACATGACGAATGACTGGAAAATGATCGTCTACGGTCGGGACGTAACGGATGTCAGCGCCGGAGATGGAGCCAGGCAACGATTCCTGTTTAACATTTCCAAGGACACCTCGGAAGAGCGGAACCTGATTGATTCCCAGCCCACCCGGGCCGCAGCGATGTTCGAAAAGATCAGGCAGTTCCGTTCCCTGCAGCCCGAGGATGCGGTGGCCCCGTACGCCGATGGCCGGGGCGACCCCAACTTCAAGGCACCCCCGGACTGGCGGATGCCCGGGAATTAGGTCAAATTCGGAAGCGGACCTAGGTACCGCGCCTCGGCCGCAGAATCGTCGCGAAGCCTTGGCTCTTGAGCTTTGCAATGCGGGAAGTAGCCTGCTGTCGACTGCCGCCCAGAACCAAGACGCGGAATCGCTTCGAGCCGTCTTGGAAGAACTCCCGCACAACGGCGCGGTGTCCCTTTCCGTTGGCTCTTTTTGCTAGCGCGCGGGCATTGGCCTCGCTGGCGAAGACACCAACCTGAATGTCGAATTGCCCTTCCTGTCGCCCGCTTGCCGGAGCGGGCAGGCGCGCGCGCCGAACCTGGGCCGGGGGCCGAATCACCGTCAGACGAACGCGGGCCGTACCCGTTCCGATCATCTGAATCTCGGTTGCGGCTGATCGAGAGAGGTCGATGATTCGATTGCCGACAAAGGGTCCGCGGTCGTTGATGCGGACCCGCGTGGTCTTTCCGTTTGCCAAGTTCCTGACGGTGAGCCAAGTGTCAAATGGCAGCCGCTTGTGGGCGGCCGTCATTTCGTTCATGTTGTACGTCTCGCCATTCGCCGTCTTGCGGCCGTGATAGGGATTGCCGTACCAACTGGCGATTCCGACCTCACTCCAGCCCAGGCGAGGGTTGATTGGAGGAGGGAGCTTGACCCCCTTACGGGCCTTGGACCCACCGCACGCTCCGGACATCATGACTGCGAGCAATAACGCCGCAAACAGGGGTTTGTCCGCGAACCTTGATCGCCAGAACTTTACCTGGCGTGCTACGATGCCGTCCTCGTGAAGGCCCTCCCGAAGGCGATCCCGTACGGAGGGCAGGCTGCGCTGCTCGGATCCCTGCTCGCCCTGTCCGCTGGCCAGAGCAGGACCGCGGGCGTTGCCGCTGTTGCGGGTCTTGCCCTGCTGGCGCTCTACTTCCAACGCCATCCCAAGCTCAACATTATCGCGTTTACGTTCTGGGTGTTCACGATGACATGCTGGGCGCTCTGGTTCCCCGCCCACTTCACGACCCTGGGGTGATTTCGAGCTCGCGGGACTGAGCACGCCACTGATCCAGTTGATCATGCTGGGGATGGGCGCCACCCTCAGCCTAGGCGACTTCGCTCGTGTGCTGCGCATGCCGCACGCCGTGCTGGCGGGGATGCTGCTTCAGTTCACGGTCATGCCCTTGCTTGGCTGGAGTATCGCCCTGTCGTTCGGCTTTCCCGCGGAGATTGCGGCCGGGGTCATTCTGATAGGCTCCTGCTCCGGCGGCGTGGCTTCGAAGTATCTCGATGGCAGCCATCTGTTTCATCCTGGCGATCATCGCAGCCGGAGCACGAGAAGAATTGCTGCGCAGCGGAGCACTGTTGCTTGCGGCCGCGCTGCTGCACAACACCGCGGGCTATGGACTGGGTTATTTCGCTGCCCGGATGTGCAGGCTTCGAGAGATTGACTGTCGAACGGTGGCCTTCGAAGTCGGCATGCAAAACGGCGGCACGGCCGTTGGGCTGGCCGCCACGGTTCTGAGGAGTCCAGCTGCGGCGCTGGCACCGGCCATCTTCGGTACCTTTATGAATGTGACTGGTTCCGCGCTGGCATCGTGGTGGCGCGACCGTCCGCCCTCAACACAACTGTGAACCTCGATCTCGAAGTCTTCCGTAGCCTGTTCACCTCGATTGCCGAAGAGATGGGCATCGTGCTGCGCCGCACGTCCTTTTCACCAAACATCAAGGAGCGACGCGACTATTCGTGCGCGGTCTATGACGGGTCCGGCCAGACCGTGGCGATGGGCGATCACATGCCCGCTCACCTAGGGGCGATGCCGGCGTCCGTCAGGGCGGTTACGGATGAGTGCGACCCGCTACCCGGCGAGATCTATTTTCTGAACGATCCATTCCGCGGCGGCACCCACCTGCCTGACATCACTTCCGTTTCTGCGGTCTGTCCCGAGAACTCGGTGAGGCCTGATTTCTATTTGGCTACCCGAGCGCATCATGCCGATGTGGGCGGCATGGCACCCGGATCGATGCCGCTGGCGCAGGAGATCTTTCAGGAAGGACTGCGAATACCTCCCGTCCGATTGGTCCGGGAAGGGCAGTTCGATACCGCGCTCCTGTCGCTGATTCTGGCCAATGTACGCACGCCCGATGAACGCTTGGGGGACCTGAGCGCCCAGGTCGCGGCGCACCGAGTGGGCGAGCGGCGGCTGCGCGAAGCGCTTGCGCGGCATGGCAGAGAACGAATCATCCGGCAGATGGGGGTCTTGCAGGATTATGCCGAATCGGTCATGCGGGCAAGGCTCCAGGCAGTGCCGGACGGTGAGTGGTGCTTCACCGATTACATCGATGACGACGGATTCGGCGCCGAGGCGATACCGATCCACTGCAAGCTGACGATTCGCGGGTCCGGAGCGGAGGTCGACTTTCGAGAGTCGGCGGCGCAAACCAGGGGCGGGATCAACGCAAATCGGGCCGTCACGACATCGGCGGTGATGTATGGCTTCCGCTGCTTGGTTTCCGCCGGGACCCCATACAACTCGGGGATCATGCGCCCAGTGAAGATCCGGAGCCAGCCGGGTAGCGTGTGCGACGCACTCCTGCCTGCGAGCACCGCGGCGGGAAACGTCGAGACGTCCCAACGCATCGTAGACGCCCTGCTTGGCGCCTTACGGCAAGCCCTTCCGGACGAGATACCGGCGGGCAGCTCCGGAACCATGAACAACATCAGCTTCGGTGGTGCCAAAGAGAATGGACAGGCATTCAGTTACTACGAAACGATAGCCGGAGGCATGGGCGCATCCAGCGACTCGCACGGCATCAGTGGCGTTCACACCCACATGACGAATAGCCTCAATACCCCGATCGAAGCCTTCGAGCAGCAATATCCAGTGCGAATCCGGCAATACGCGCTGCGCTCAGGGACCGGCGGGGCAGGCCGTAAGGAAGGCGGGGAGGGTGTCGTCCGGGAGTATGAATTCTTGTCCGATGCGTCCTTGGCCATCCTTTCGGAGAGGCGTGCAACACAACCGACTGGTTCTGAAGGCGGAGGGCCGGGAGCATCCGGACGCAACTTCCTCAATGGCGAGAAGATTCCGGCCAAGGGGAATTTCTTCGTTCGGCGTGGCGACCGTCTGAGGATCGAAACACCTGGAGGCGGCGGCTACTTCTCCAGAACGAAATTGCCGACGTAGAGCGCGTCGATCCCAGAAGCATAAAAGCTTCGAACTGCGGAGCGCGGATCGTTCACCAGCGGTTCGCCGAAGAGATTGAAGGACGTGTTGTACAGAACCGGTAGCCCGCTCGCCCTGCCTGCCTCCTGAAGCAGCTCCCAGTAAAGACTATTGTCGCTCCGGCGGACGACGTGCAGCCGGATGCGCTCATCGTCCAGCAACGCCGAGGCGAACGTCTTCCTATGGGCGGGCTTGACCCGGGCGACCGTCGCCAAGTACCGAGACGCCTGCCGGCTCACAAAGTATTCGTCTGCGGCTTCTTCAGGGACTGACGCAGCAAATTTTCGAAACTTCTCGCGACGCTTGATATATACGTTCAAATTTTCAGTGGAGTAAGGGTTTAGTGGTGATGCTAGGATGCTGCGATTGCCGAGAGCGCGAGGGCCAAACTCGGTCCTGCCCTGGAACCACGCGACGATCTGGTTGTCCGACAGCCGCTGGACAGCCGAATCAACGAGTTCGGCGTCAGTGAGAAGGTACTTGAACCGGAGCTTGCAGTTCTCCAGGACCTGCTTGATTTCCTCGCTATCGTGCATTGGCCCGAGGAACATGTCGCTCATCGGGACCCGCTCCTGCCGCTTGAAGACGACGTGCCAAGCGTGATAGACGCTTCCGATGGCAGTGCCGGCGTTTCCGGCTGCCGGCTGAACGAACACCTCGCCGAAACGGCCGCTTTCTTCGAGGGCATGGACGAGCAGTGCATTCATCGCGATCCCCCCCGCAAGGCAAAGGCTGTTTGCCTCGCCCGCGAGCCTGAGTACCGTATCTGCGACGGCCTGGTGGGCACTTGCCGCCAAGTCACGCTGCGTCTGTGAATCGAATTCTTCCGACGGGTCCAGACCCAACTCCCGATAGAACTTGTCGCTGAACGCCCCGCGCACTTGCCGGGATGGATCGAAGTAGCTATGGTCCAAGTTCGGAAGCCGGGCGCCAGCGCCACCCATGATGGTGAAAAACAAGTCCCGATAGAGCGGCCGGCCGGCAAGCGAAAGCCACTGGACTTTGTGCTCTTCGCGCCCGGATTGAAAGCCGAGCAGTTCAGTGACCCGGCTGTAGACCACAGCGGGCGAATCTGGCGCGTACAACTCCTCCACGGCTTCCAGGGTGGCGCCATTGCCTTGCCAGACAGCACCGCAACGCATGTCGCCGAACCGGTCGAGAGTTAGCACTCTCGCGTCGTTGAACGGCGAGGCGAAGTACGCGCTTGCGGCGTGAGCGTCGTGGTGATCGGTCACGACGATCCGGGCATTCGTGAAGAGGGTCTTGAGGTGCAAGTGGAAACTGTTGTCGGTCCGTGAACCCAAAGGTCGCACAAGCGCAACGCAATCGATTTCGGTCGGCCTTGCGGCAACTTGTTTCAGGCAAGCGTCAATGGCGCGGGACGGCAGCCCGCCTCGATGCGGCTCGCGGGAGACCTTCTCCTCCTCCACCGCCGCGAGAATGCGGCCGTCTCGCATGATTGCAGCGGCCCCGTCATGGAGCCATCCTCCGATTCCTAGCAACAGCATCGTTCCGAATCGCTTCTCCTTCGCTAGACCGCTCGCAAGCGGGCGACAACGCGATCCTTTCCAAGCAGGGTGAACACCCGAAATGCGCTCGGCCCCACAGGCTGGCCTGTGAGGGCCGCCCGGGATCCGTTGATCAGCAAGCCAGCCTTCACCTCGCGCTCCGCGGAGAGCATGCGAAGTTCATGCTCGACCGACTGCTCGGTGAAGTCCGGCGCCCTCTCGATCCTGGCAGCCAATTCACGGAGCATGTCACGCACGCCGTCCCTGTCCAGATTCGCGAGGGCCTTGGGCTCGAAGCCGAAATCATCGTGAAAGTAGGCGCGGCAGCGGACTGGAAACTCGCTCAGGAGATTGAGCCGCGACCGCAGGGCGTCAATTGCTTCGAGGAACCATTCGCGACGGGCCCCCGAAAACTCGTCGCGCCACCATCCGGACCCGCGGAAGTAGGCTTCCACGTATGGCAGGAGTTGAGCCGGCGGCATCGATCGCAGGTGCTGGCCATTGAGCCACACTGCCTTAGGATCCACTTGCGTCTCGCCGGGTTTCTCTCCAACCTGTACCACCGCATTTGTGCGCAGGACATGTTCGATCCGAAAGGCATCGACGAGTTGCTCTACCGTCAAGACCTCCCGGTTGTCCTTGGGGGACCAGCCGAGCAAGCTCAGGTAGTTCATGAAGCCCGCTGGCAGGAAACCCATGTCACGGTAGTTCGTGACGCTAACGATCGGCCCGTGCCGACGTTTGGACAGCTTTGACCCGTCTGGTCCGAGCAACAGCGGCAGGTGCGCGAAAGAGGGCCGATCGAATCCCATTGCCTGCAGCAGCAGAATGTGCTTGAACGTGTTCGTCAGGTGATCTTGACCCCGAATCACGTGGGTGATCCCCATTTCGCCGTCATCGACCGTAGACGCCAGGTGATACGTCGGGTGGCCGTTGGCGCGGAGCAGAGCAAAGTCCTCAATGTCCGCGAATCTCCGAAAGTGCTTGCGGAAGACAAGGTCCTTGAACCCCACGCCGCCCGGCTGTTCGCGTGGGACACGGAACCGAATCACAAACGGTTCGCCGGAAGACGCTCGGCGGTCGCTCTCGATTGCGCCGAGGTCGCGCATCCCGGGGTTGAACAGCCAAGGGCCACCTTCACCCCGTTCAGCCTCCGCCGCGCCCTCTGCCGTGAAGTCGCGATATGCCACTCCCTTTGCGAGGAGCGCTTCTGCAGCTCTCACATGGATCGGGCGGCGCTCCGATTGGTAGTGCTGTTCGTCCCACGGCAATTCGAGCCACTCCAATCCGTCGAGGATCGAACGGAGTGATTCCTGGGTATTGCGTCCAGCGTCGGTGTCATCGATCCGCAGTACGAGCTGGCCACCTGTGGACCGCGCGAAGAGCCAGCAAAAGACATACGTCCGGGCGCCGCCGATATGCAGCAATCCAGTCGGCGAGGGCGCAAACCGAACCCGGTTCATAGGAGGGACAGTGCGCGCCGGCGGCGGGTGGATGCCTTTCGAGCGGCGCTTCCGCCAGTATATCTGCTTAGCGAGTGGGCTATTCCGGAACTATCACGATCTTGCCGAAATGCTGCTTGGCAGCCATCCGTTCATGAGCGCCCTGGACGTCGCTGAGAGGAAATACCTGGTCCAAGACTGGCCTCAGCAGGCCGCGCTCAAAGAATCGCAGCAGGTCATAGAGTTCGCCCATCGTGCCCATGTACGAACCGTGGATGCTGAGATGCTTGGAGAAGAGATGGCCCAGGTTCAATTGGGTTTCGAATCCCGTGGTTGCCCCGCACGTAACCAGCCGGCCCTGCCGCGCCAGGGCTGCAGTCGAGTGCCCGAACGTAGCGCGACCCACATGCTCGAAGACCAGGTCCACCCCGCGCCGCCCGGTGATTGTCTTGACCTCTTCCTTGATCGACTGTTTGTAGTGGTCGATGACGTGATCGGCGCCAAGCTCCTTGGCCTTCGCCATCTTCTCGTCGCCGCCGGCGGTCGCGATGACATTGCAGTGATGCAGTTTCGCGATTTGAATCGCTGCGATGCCTACGCCGCTTGACCCGCCGATTACGAGGACGTCTTCCAGCATGCCGATCTTGGCGATCCCCACGAGCATGTGCCAAGCGGTCAAGAACACCAGCGGAACCGAGGCAGCCTCCTCGTAGGTTAGAGTGCCCGGGACCGGTAGGACGTTGGCTTCTGGGATCGCAACGTACTCGGCATTCAGCCCGGGGTAAACCGCGCCGAAGAGGCCATAGTCCGGGGCCCAGTTGTCCAAGCCGTGAGCCGTTTGGTAACCCGGCGAGAGGGTCCGGCCCGGGGCCACCAAGACGCGGTCGCCCGGCTTGGCACGGTTGCACAGCTCACCCACTTCCACGATCTCCCCGGACGCATCGCTGCCGAGGACCCACGGGAAATCCAATCTCAGAGTCGGTAGGCCTCCGCGCACCCAGAGATCGAGGTGGTTGAGGGAGCAGGCACGAACCCGCACCAGTACTTCGTTTGCCTTCACGCGGGGAACCGGAGCGTCTTCATAGCGGATCACGTCCGGTCCTCCGCACTCGTGGATTCTGGAAACCTTCATTTTTTGGCGCTGGCCACGCGGCCGAGCCCCGATTATACCGACGGGCTGCGATTGAACGGCGATCGCCCATTCGTCATGCTGGTATGGGATGCGGGTCGCAGAGCTTGTCCGAGGAGTGCGAGAGTCGTCACCCGGTTCCAGCGAATTTGCCGACCTCACGCGGGCCCTCGCGGAGAGGGCATTTTCCCAGGACCATCGAGTCGCGAAGGATGCAACCAACGCGATTTTCGGAGAAATCGTCGAACCTTGGGCGGACTCCTTCGAGCCCGATCTGGCCCAGCGTTACGTCGCGTTCATGTCCGAGACGGTGTACGCCCCGGGATCGCCGATTGTATCCAACCTGACGGAACTCGGTTTGCGGACGCCGGGCGAGTTGCGTCGGCGATACCAGCGAGTCCGCCGATTTCCCTTCGGGCCGTCTTTCGACCCCGATGCTGTTCGCAGGGTTGTCGTGCTCTCAAGAGTTACCCTCGGTGCGGATATTGCCGTCACGGGCACTGTGATCGATGCTGTTGGGAGTCTTTGCCCGCGCGCCAGCGTGAGCTTCATCGGGCCTGGAAAGAATGCCGACCTGCTTGCGCGCTGCCGGAGCGTGGAATCAAAGATCATTTCATACGGTCGTGAGTACACGCTTGCAAGCCGGTTGGCGACGTGGCCTGTCGTCCGCCAGTTGGTGAACGAGTGTATCGCCGGGTTGTCAGATCAGGAGTGGGTGGTACTCGATCCCGACAGCCGCCTCACGCAGCTCGGTCTCTTGCCCGTGGCGCCTGACGAAGCGTACTACCACTTTGAGAGCCGTTCCTTACCCGTCGACAATCCCGCTCCGTTGAGCGAATTGGCGCTGCAGTGGTCGCTAGGCAGACCAGCCCTTTCGGGGCCGCACTTGAGCGACCCTCAATCCCTTGGGCGAGTGGCAGTCAACGGCAAGTCGCCGGCGGTCGCCCACGAACTGGGTCCGGCCAGCCTTGGACCTGTCGCAGCCGTTAGCTTCGGAGTCGGTGGAAGAGAGTCCAAGCGGCTCGGCGGTCAGTTCGAGGACGACCTACTCGAGTTGCTCCGGCATACAGGTTTTCGCATCATTCTCGACTACGGTGCCGGCGATGACGAGGAGCGGCTGACGAACGATCGTGTCCGAGCATTCGCGGGCTCTGTCGGGACCCTCCGCGAACTCGCGGACTGGCGCAAGGGGCCTGCGGTTCTCAATACCTGGAAGGGGTCTCTCCCCGGCTTCGGTCGCTGGGTGGGCGGAGCGGATGTGTTCATTGGGTACGACTCCGCTGCCGCGCACTTGGCCGCGGCGTTGGCCGTGCCCGTGATCGAGATTTTCGCGGGAGCACCTTCCGAGCTGATGCGGAAGCGCTGGACGCCCAGCGGGAACAGCCAGACATGGGTAATTCCGGCGGACGGGCCGTCCGATGTCCCCGCAGTGCTAGGCCTTATTGCGCGGCACCTAGATGATGCCAGACAAATGAGGATATTCCGGGGACACTGAACACGGGCAGGGGACGAGGGGAACCCGAGATCGGCTACGCTGCAACTGCGCCGCTTCAAGCCAAGACCGCCACTCAGGCACAGCGCAAAATGGGACGAATGACCTCCGGAAATGATTGGAATTGACGCGGGAAACAGCCTCGACCGACATCCCACTGGAGTGGCCGTGTATGCCCGCAACGTGATACGCGAACTTGCCCTGGCGCACCCGGATCAGCGGTTCGGCTGGTACTACCGGAGCAACCGGTACTTACGGTCCTTTGGAACGAAACTGCCCTCGAATGTCTCGCGGCGATTGCTCGAAGAGGCTGTCCTACGCCTGAGGCCAAGCCAGCCATCGCTATTCCACGGCCTGAACCAGCGCCTGCCCAAGAGCCTCGACACGATTAAAGTGGCCACGTTTCACGACTTGTTCGTCATCACGGGAGACTACTCAACGCCGGAGTTCCGAGACCGATTTGCCGGCTTGGCCCGAGAGACGGCGAGCCGGGCAGACCACATAATCGCGGTTTCTGAACACACGGCTGAACAAATCGTAAAGTTCCTCGGGTTTCCTCGATCCCGAATCTCTGTCGTCCACCACGGCGCGGAAGCATTGATTGCGCCGAGCCCGGACCAATGCGACGCCATCATGCAACGCATGGGAGTGAATCGACCTTACTTGCTGCATGTCGGTTCGTTGCAGGTCCGCAAGAATGTCACCCGTCTCGTCGAAGCCTTCGAGATCGTCGAGGAGCCGGTCGATCTTGTCCTTGCCGGTGCTCGTGGGTATGGCGCCGATCGAATTGTCGAGCGGGTTCGGAACAGCCCGGCCCGGGCCCGCATTCATGTGGTCGGGCATGTAGGAGATGTGGTGCGTGCGTGCCTCTACGCCAGAGCCGAGGCCTTGGTGTTTCCTTCACTCGAAGAGGGGTTTGGGCTTCCCGTGATTGAAGCCTTTGCGGCTGGCCTGCCGGTGATCGCCTCCAACGTTTCTGCCCTGCCGGAAGTCGCGGGAGGAGCTGCGATGTTGGTCGATCCTCTCCGGCCTGCCGGAATCACGGAAGCTATTCACCGGGTGCTGCGGTGCTCGGCGCTCAGAGCGGACCTCCGCTCTAGGGGGGTGGCGCGGGTCCAGGGCGTGACCTGGCAGCGGTGTGCGAGAGAAACATGGAGGGTCTACGAGCGTCTCGGTGCGGCCTCCGTGTCGTAGGCATCCGGCTCCCGCTGCGCCGAGGTTGGCACTGGCAGGATCGCCCGCTCGTTGCGGCAATCCGAAATGCCGTGCGAGAATGCGCGTAGGTTCGGTGGTGAACCGCCATGCCCTTAGCGTCTACGCGAGGGGAGGCCGCCCCCCGGAAAGGAAGCTAGATGGTGCCGAAACGCGGCTCAAGCAAGGGCAGAGAGGAAACAGAGCGGAAGTCCTCCGGCACTGCCCGGAAGTCTCCCATCGTCCTCCCCTTGGTCCTTGCCTACTTGATCCCGGGCGCGGGACATGTCTACTTGAAACGTCACTGGCATGGCCTTGCGCTGCTGGCGGCGATTTCCGGCATGTTTTTTTGCGGGATCCTGATGCAGGGCCGAATGTTCGTCCCCACGAGCGGCAACATCTATACCACGATCATGACCTACGGAGGATACATCGGCGATCTTTGCAACGGGTTGCTGTACGTCCTGACCGTCGGATTGGGATACGAACAGGAGACCCTGCCAGGAGCCCTCCATGACTACGGTACGAAATTCATTGTTTGCTCTGGCCTCCTGAACCTGCTGGCAGTGGTGGATGTTTTTGAGATTGTCTCAGGGGAAAAGGCGGAGAGCTGATGTTGGAACTGTCACACCTTCAGGTGGCGATCCTGTTTGCGCTGCTCGCTTCGATAGTGATGGGTGTTGTGGGACGATCATCCGATCGCGCCCGCGTGCGGTACGGGCTCTACTGTTTCGGCTATTTCATCGGGGCAGTCTTCGTTCTGGGATGGCTGATGCGCATTGGGCACGGATAGCAGCGATCAGCCACAACGGACGTCGCCGCGCAGGATTGTGGTGATTTCCGCTCGTGCTGCCTAGCAGGAAGAAAACAGTGCAGCCATCCATTCAGGAATCTGCTGCCCGAGCCGCCTTTTACGACTTCGACGGGACGTTGGTAACGGGTAATGTTGTCAGTCGTTACGCCTGGTTGGCCCGCCGGCACCCCAGCACAGCCGTGGCGACATGGAGGTTCGCAAAGGCCGTCGCGGGCATCCCGCTGTGGCTATCGCTGGATGCCGTCTCCAGACGCCTATTCAATGTCGTTTTCTTCAGGCAATATCGAGGTTTGACGGAGGAGTGGTTGCGATCACAAGGACAGGCGCTCCTGGAATTGGAGATCAAGCGCCAGCAATTCCAATTCGCGAAAGAACGCGTCGCACTGGACAAGACGGCGGGCTACCACACAATCCTTGTCACAGGAGGACTTGACTTCGCGATAGGCCCGGCAGCCGCCTACTTCGGGTTCGACGCTATCCTTGCAAACCGCTTGGTCTTCGAAGACGGTGTAGCAACGGGCCGGGTCGCCCCACCGCTCTTGGCGGGTCTGGAGAAGGTCAAGGCCATCCAGGCATTCGCGGATCATCGCGGTTTCGACCTGGGGGTCTCAAGGGCGTACTCCGACAGCTTCTCCGACCTTCCGATGTTGCAGGCTGTTGGCGAGCCAATCGCCACGAATCCCGACACCCGGCTTCGCAAGACCGCGTTGGAGAAGAATTGGGCGGTCCTCGACTTGGCGTGCTCCCTCCACCCAATCCCCGGTAGTCGGGGCTGACTCCGGCAACACGCTAGACTCTGGTGCAGCAATGAATGACACGTCGCAATCTCCAGCCAGTCCGGACCTTTCTGTTCTTGGCGAACCTCGCCCGAACGCTGTCGGACGGGCGGCACTGGTTCCGTCGGACGGCTGCGTGCGCGAACTCGAGGAGTCCTCTGCCGAGCGCCTTCTTTGGTATGGCGAGGACTTGATCCGGGTCAAGCTGCCCGCCGGTACGAGGATCGTATATCCGAAACCCTCTATCAAGGGGTTGCCGGATCGCGGAGCAGCGATCCGCTACGCGCTGGAGCACCCCGAGGAAGCGGAGCCACTGCGTTCGCAGTTGCTCTCCGGGACGAAGGTCACGATCGCGATTGACGACATTTCGCTGCCATTGCCGAAAATGAATCGGCCTGACATCCGCCAGACTGTGTTGACGGAACTGATTGAGCTGATCGAGGCTGCGGGTATACGTGATCTGGAGATCGTGATCGCCAACTCGTTCCACCGGAAAATGGAACCGTTTGAAATCCGGTGGTCGGTCGGCACCAAGATCTTCGATGCCTGTTTCCCGCACAGGCTCTACTGCCATGACGGCGAAGCCCCCGGTGGAATGGTCGAGCTTGGGGAGACAGAACTTGGGGAAAAGGTCCGGATCAATCGCAGGGCTGCAGAATCGGACCTGCTCATTTACGTCAACGTCAACCTGGTTCCCATGGACGGGGGGCACAAGTCGGTCAGCGTTGGGCTGTGCGACTACGTATCCTTGCAGGCGCATCACAACCCGGAGACGATCCGGGCGTCGAACTCGTACTTTGACCACACGCGATCGCCCCTGACCGATTCGTGCAATCGCATGGGACGGGTCGTAAACGAAAAGCTCAACGTCTTCCACATCGAGACTGTGGTGAACAACCAGATGTTCGATCCTCGAATGGAGTTTTTCATCAAACCCGAGGATCAATGGAATGCCCTTGACAAGGCCTCGTTTCGAATCGCGCAGGTGGGCCTCAGCGCGCTTCCACGGAAAACGAAACGCAAGTTGCTGTTTTCGATTCCCGCGCCTTACGAAATGATTGCTGTCCATGCCGGAAAAACGGACGCGGTCCACGAGAAGACCTTGGCCTACAACTATCAGCAGTACTGCGTTCCCGTTGAAGGGCAGTCCGATGTGGCGGTGTTCGGAGTGCCGTTCATCTGCCCGTACAACGTGAACGCACCGATGAACCCGTTGCTCGTGCGCTGCTTGGCACTGGGCTACTTCTTCAACATGTACAGGGGGGCGCCCATCTTGAAGATGGGCGGAGTCTTTATCCTCACGCACCCGCTATACAACGAGTTCAGCCCCGCGCACCACGCCGCTTACCACGAGTTCTTCCATCGCTGTTTGACGGAGACGAGAGACTCTGCGGCACTGCAGCGCAAGTACGAGGCCGAGTTCGCACACGACCTGCAATACCGCGAGATGTACAGCAGCGGGCATGGGTACCATGGCGTCCATCCGTTTTATATGTGGTATTGGGCGGAGAACGGCGCCAACCACTGTGGCCTTGTGATCGTCGTGGGAGCGGAGGATAGGGAGTCCGCGAGCGTAATGGGCTGGGAGTGTGCGGACTCCATGGATGAAGCCTTGGCTATGGCACAGTCTTTCCTGGGACGCATACCCACTGTCTCCCACTTGCATATCCCACCAATCAACATGGTGGATGTGGCCGCCTGAAGCCGTCCGGCATCTCGACCGAGGGTTCGGCCAACTGCCTGGGGGCGAGTGCAATCATCTCCGCGAGTGAGAGCCGTATTTCGAGCCAGGGCGCAAGCTGGCGAGTCATGGGGTCGTCGATGCTCCATTCCCGGCAGTTGGGCGGGCGAGAGCAGGGTGCCCGTCACCACGCCGATCCGGCTGGAATCGTTTGTTGCAGCTAGCGATTGCGATGAGACGCTGGCGGCAATCCCAACGGCGACAGAAACCGGAAGAATCGGTGACAGGAAGAAGGTGGTTGCGGCCAGTTGGAAAGTAGTTCGGACTCAATACACCGACACGAACACGATCTAGCTTTGCCGTGATTCCTGCGGCGAAGCAAAGCCGCGTGAAGTGCTTCCGATGGCGCTCTATTCGCGGCACGATGCGACGTCTCATAAGAATCTCTTATCGGCACAATTGTGCGACCCAATCCAGACATTCGATTCGGATAATGGCTCTCGGAAGTCCTGAAGGGCCATTCCCACGTTCGGAGGTTCGAGACGGGTTGGCTGGGAGTTTGCCGCACTATCGGTTCCTGGCTCCGGTCTGGTGCATTTCCTCCGGACCGTAGGGTGCTGCGGCGCTGTGCTTCCGGATTCGGTGACTCGAAAGGAGAGTACGATGCGAAAGACCACAATATATTGTTTAGTCCTGCTGGGACTGCTCGCTACCCCCGTGGCGGCGGTCGCCCAGGACGGCATAGACACGGGCGACAACGCTTGGATTCTCACAAGCTCGGCGCTGGTGTTGATGATGACGGGGCCCGGTCTGGCCCTCTTCTACGGAGGCCTCGTTCGCAAGAAGAACATTCTCGCGACCATGATGCAGTCGTTCATCATGATGGCCCTGATGACCGTGCTGTGGGCGATCTACGGATACAGCCTGGCATTCGCTGAAGGCAGCGGCCCCCTAGGGACATTCGTCGGCGGATTTGGACACGTCTTCTTGAACGGCGTCGGGATGGAGCCGAACGGGTCGATTCCCCATCTGACCTTCATGGTCTTCCAGTTGATGTTCGCCATCATTACCCCAGCGCTTATCACTGGAGCCTTCGCCGAGCGCATGAAATTCTCGTCCCTGCTGCTCTTCATGGCTCTTTGGGGAACGGTCGTTTACTTCCCGATGGTCCACATGGTCTGGGGTGGCGGGTTCATGAGCCCTGACGGAGCCCTCCCGTGCCTCGACTTCGCTGGCGGCACTGTGGTCCACATCTCGTCCGGTGTTTCGGCGCTCGTTATGGCGCTGTACCTGGGCAAGCGGATCGGATTTCCATCCGAAGTCATGCGACCGCAGAACCTGACCTTTTCATTCGTCGGCGCATGCCTTCTCTGGGTTGGTTGGTTCGGCTTCAACTCCGGCAGTGCATTGGCCGCTGACGGCCTGGCTGCCGTGGCGTTCGTCAACACCCAATTCGGTGCAGCGGCTGCCGTGCTCGGCTGGCTGTTGATCGAATGGATCCGGGATGGCAAACCCAGCATGCTCGGCGGAGTGACCGGCGCGGTCGCTGGCTTGGTTGCGGTGACTCCCGCATCCGGCTTTGTGGGACCGATGGACTCATTGGTGATCGGTTTCGTGGCCGGTATTGTGTGCTACCTCTCGATCGCCGTCGTCAAAGCGAAGTTCGGTTACGACGATTCGCTCGATGCCTTCGGCGTTCATGGCGTCGGCGGCACGGTCGGAGCGCTCCTGACTGGCGTTTTTGCGCGCGTCGCCATCGGCGGCACCGGGGGCCTAGTGGAAGGGAACCCAATGCAATTCGTTAACAACACCGGAGGAGCGTTGTTGACATGGGTGTTCGCAGCAGTCGCGACATTCGTCATTCTGAAGATTGTCGATGCGATGATGGGACTGCGGGTGAGCGAAGCCGACGAGATTGAAGGCCTTGACATCTCGCAGCACGGCGAAGAAGCGTAGCCGGGAAAACACAGGAGGAACTGACATGAAGAAAATCGAAGCTGTGATCCAGCCATTCAAGCTGGACGATGTCCGTGAAGCGCTGAAGGGGATCGGGATCGACGGCATGACAATCTACGACGTGCGTGGTCATGGCCGCCAAAAGGGCCACAAAGAGGTCTATCGCGGCCAGGAGTACGAGGTCGACCTGCTACCGAAGGTCAAGATCGAGGCCATCGTCTCGAGCGATCGCGTGGACGAGACGGTGAACACGATCGTTGAGTCGGCTCGGACCGGAAAGATCGGCGACGGCAAGGTCTTTATTTCGGACATCGCCGAAGCCGTCCGGATTCGTAATAGTGAGCACGACGACGAAGCCCTCTGACGCTCAATGTGTTTTCGCGCTCGCGCACACGTGGGCGGCCTACCGCCAGCTGGGCATATGCCCAGCTGGCGGACACGCATCACCGAAGCGCCGAAGCGATGGCTGCGCTAGAGCATTGCAATGTCTAGCCTCTCGACCTACCACATCCAGCAAATGGAGCGCCTTGGCTCCGACTTCTTCGAGGATGGTGATGGATTACGGGCTGTCGCGAGGCGCACAGAGTTTGTTGACGATATTGTCCGTGGGCACTTCGACGGGGCATTCGCGAGCCAGGGGAACGGGATAGCCGCGGTAGCGGTTGGCGGATATGGTCGCAGCGAGCTGTTTCCTTTCTCGGATATTGACTTGCTGCTGCTGTTCCGGCGGGCGCGGGACGTCGAGGAGCACAAGGATCGGATTGCGGGGCTGATTGCCTCGCTGTGGGACTCGAAGCTGCGGGTTTCGCACTCTGTTCGGGATCCCGCGGAATGCGCTCGGCTGGCACCCAACAACACGGAACTACACATTAGTCTGCTGGACACTCGGTTTGTCGCGGGCGACGGCGGATTCTTCGACGAATTTCGCCGTAACACGCTGCCGAGGTTTTACCTGCGCGAGCAGAAAGCGTTGATTCGGTCGCTGGCCGAAACCGCGCAAAAGAGGCATCGCTCGTTCGACGGAACACTCTACCACTTGGAGCCCGACATCAAGGAAGGACCCGGAGGACTACGGGACTATCACCTCGCTTGCTGGACAGCCCAACTCGAAAACGTCCAGCCCGGCCGGATTCCGCGAAGCGAGGAGTTCTTGCCAAGACAGCGCGACTGGGACATCGGCGAGGCTAAGCGATTCCTCTTCGCGCTCCGCTGTTTTCTGCATTATTACCACGGCAGGGACAAGAACCTTCTAAGCTACGACATGCAAGAAACCATCGCGCACGCGGGGGCGGGCCATCTCTATCCCGGGGAGGGGAGTGTGGCCGACATGATGCGGATCTTCTTCAAGAACACGCGGTTGGTCCATCGCCTGGCGCTCCGTTTGGTTGAAGAGTCGACCGCTCCGTCGAATGCGCTGCTGACGATGTTCCGCCGGCGCATCTCACGCCTTTCGAACAGCGATTTCAGCGTGACGAATGGCAAGATTTATTTCCAGGACCCAAATGCCCTGGCAAGGCGTCCTGAACTGTCGCTCAGGATTTTCCAGTTCCAAGCCCGGCACGGACTCCCCTTGGCCGCCCAAGCCGAGCTTCGCATCCGAGAGCACCTCGCATCTGTTCGCGCTCACTTTGCCGCTAGCGCATCGCATTGGCCCAGCGTGCGGGAGATTCTCTTGCTCCCCCACGCGTACCGCGCCCTCGGGGCAATGCGGGAAAGCGGGGTGCTCTATAGCCTGTTCCCCGAGTTTGAGTTGGTCGACTGTCTCGTGATTCGAGACTTCTACCACCGCTATACGGTCGACGAGCACACGCTTGTGACTATCCGCGTCCTAAAGGACCTACCGACCGCGTCTGACCCACTCGACCAGCGCTATGCACGCCTCTTGAACGAGGTGGAGCGTGCCGACCTGCTCTACTTCGCAATCCTGTTCCACGATCTTGGGAAGGGCGTTCCCGGCAAGCACCACCACGAGGCCAGCGCACAACTGGCAGACGAAGCAATGAGCAGAATTGGCCTAGCCGATTCAGCAGACCGCGAAACGGTTCTGTATCTTGTGCGCGATCACCTAACGATGTCGGAAGTGATGACAAAGCGCGACTTAAGCGAGACCGCTGTTCTGGAAGACTTCAAGGTGGAGGTTGGGACGGTCGAACGCCTCAAGCTCCTGACCTTGTTGACGTATGCCGACAGCGTCGCGGTCAATCCGACTGCGGTGACGAGCTGGCGGAAGGAATTGCTCTGGAGACTGTACTGCGGTACGGACGCAATTTTTCAGCGCGATCACGAAGACAAGCGGATCGAGGAGGGAGCTTCAACGAAGTGCCTTGAACTTGCCACCGACACCGATGAAAGGAGGCGAATGAGCGAGTTCCTCGCCGGTTTCCCGCAGCGTTACCTGCGAACCCACGAAGCCCCGCAAGTTTACAAGCACTTCAAGATTGCGGAGGCACTGCGCGAGCGGAAAGCGACAGTCAAGGCGGAGCGAACCGAGGGGCACTGGGACATCGTGGTGCTGGCCTGGGACAGACCGTTCTTGTTCGCTTCGCTTTGCGCTGCGATCGCTAGCTTCAACTTGAACATCGAACACGCCGAGGCGTTTTCGAACGAAGCCGGAATGGTGCTGGACTCTTTTCGGGTCTCAACTGGCGCTGATGGTCCGGGGCCCGCCCAAGACCGTCTTGAATTGAAACTTCGTCGTGTTGCAGAAGGTAGAGTCGATCCGGGTGATCTGGCCCAGGCCCGGACGACTCGACCTGTTCGCCGCAGGGGCCACACGCCGCCCCATGTGTCGTTCGACAACGGAACCTCGGCCAAGGCAACGATCTTCTATGTCCAAGCGCCGGACCGCAACAAGTTGCTGTTCGACTTGGCTATCGTATTTTCCCAGCACGAGTGCAACATCGATGTCGTCCTTTGCAACACGCAAGGCCACCAAGCCACGGATGTCTTCTACGTCAGGCAAGGGCAGGGAAAGCTGCCCCACGACAAGTGTGAGTCGTTGCGGGAAGAGTTGCTTGAATCCTGCTCAAAATAGCCTGACACGCAAGCCGTCACTCGGCGAGGTCGGCCTGTTCATCTTCGCGATAGATTCGATCCACCACAGCGACGAAGTCTCGTACGGATCCGGGGTGCTCTACGGTCAGCATGTGCGCGCCCGATTCGAGCGCCAACGTGGCTGCAACGGCTAGCGATGCGGCCCGCTCGCCAGCATCTCCGCGAACCGACCCGACCAGGAAGGACTTGCTCGCGAGATTCGCCTGTATACCCTGTCCTCTTGGGCATAGGCTACCCAAGGACCTTAGCAAAGTAAAGTTTTCGTGGCTGCGCTTACCATGCTCAAGACCGGCGTCAAGCACGATGCGCCTCGGCTCAATACCGGATTGCCGCGCCCGAATCAAGGAAGCACGCAGATCGACCCGGACGGTTTCCGAAAGACGCGTAAGGGGCTCCATGCGAGCCCACTGCTCGGGGGTCCCGCGCATGTGTCCGAGAATCAACGCCGCCTTGCTCTCGTTGACTGTTGGCGCCAGCTTCTTGTCGAACGCGAGTCCGCTGGGATCATGGATGATGGAGGCTCCGAGTTCAACAGCACGCCGTGCTGTTTCGGCGTTGGGCGTGACCACGCTGATTGGTCGTGTAACGAATGGCATGAGCTTCTTCAGGACGGGCACGAGAGCGGACAGCTCGTGATCAGCCGATGGCAGACCCCTTTTCAGGTTTCGGGGGCCGGGGTTGATCTCCACGATGTCCGCTCCAGACTCCTCCACCTTTCTCGCCGTGTCGGCTGCCTCGTAAGGGTCAGTCCTGTCGTGGTGCGGGCCCCTGAAGATCTCAATCCGCCCGGCAAGGAGCGTGCGAATGCCGAGAGTGACCTCTTCGTCTCCTATCCGCCACAATGCCTTGGTGCGTTGAAACGCCATTCGCTATGCCTCGGTTGGCCAATTCTGATGCGATTGAGGTAGTGGCGGAGGTTGCCCGGCACACCAAGTCATCCGGTTCGCCGCGTTCGATAGTAATAGGCTGCCACGGCCAGCCAAGCCGCGGCCGCGGCAGCGATCCAGGCCATCGACTCGTAGTCTCCATCGTACGCCACCGCCCCGAACATGGTGCTCAACAGCAATGCCGGCATTCGGGCGAAGGTGGAGACAACCACGAAGACCGGGAACCGCAACGCGGTGAGACCGGCAGCATAAGACGCTGCATCCTTGGGCATGCCCGGTACAAGGAAGAGCACAAACATTGCAACGAGGCCCTTGCGAGACTGGAGGCTCCTGTCGATGCGCGCGAGCCTCTTCGGTCCGAGAATTCGCTCAATCACTGGGCGCCCCACAGCTTTGGCAAAACCGAAATCGAAGGCCGATCCGAGCAGAATCCCGATTGTCGAGTACAGGAAGCCCCACCATGTCCCGAACACATAGCCGGCAGCGATCTGGGTGAATTCCCCGGGAATCGCGAATATCACGACTTGCAGAAACTGGAGTCCAATGCAGATCAAAGGGCCTGCCGGTCCATCCTCGCGCATCCAAGCGACAAGCTCTTCGTGGTCGACCAGCCGCCCAAGCCAGCCGCGCTGCCATACTATTGCGACAAGGCCCGCCAAGACGCCTAACGCGACGACGGTCCAGACCCTCGATACCGGTCTCGCCGAGGGGTCTGCAATCTCCGGCGAACTCATGCCCTATCATATGGCAGAGTGTTTCCGAACGAGCCGATGACCCTCGCGACCGACTACGCGCTGGGTCTGCTCGCTCTTGCATTGTCGATCCGGATGCGCCGTAGAGGCGCAAGGAGCGGTCGTTCATCCTGGGTCTTTGCGCTGGCTGCGGCCGCTGCAGCGGCGTTGCTCGGAGGCACCTACCACGGATTTCTGCCATGGCTTGACACGCGTATCGCAACGCTGCTTTGGAAGGCAACCCTCCTGTCAATCGGATGCGCAGCCTATGGGGTTTCGATGGCGACGATTCGAATCCATCTATCCGAGCCGGCAGGGCGTGTGTGCCGGACTGTCGCCGCACTGCAATTGATGCTCTACAGCGTCGGCGCAATGCTGACCGACGCGTTCCTTATAGCTATCGTCAACTACTCGATCGCGTTTGGATTCGTGCTGGCCATGCACGCCAGGGCGTGGTTGCGCCGGAGGGATTCCCCCTCGGCCTGGGTGACTGCCGGTGTAGTCGTGTCATTCTTCGCGGCAGGGATCCAAGCAGCCGGAATCGCGCCACATCCGTACTTCAATCACAACGACCTTTACCATGTCGTGCAGATGGTCGGAACCTGGATGCTCTACCGGGGAGCCAGCCAGCAGTCCGACATGCCCCCGAGATAGCTCATTCGGACCATCCGTGCGCGTCGCGCACCGCCACCATAACCCCCAGAATGTCGTTCCATGTTTGGGGGTCCAGCATCACATTGTTGGGGAACATGCATCCGTCCCAGCAAATGTGCCGGCAGGTCTTGGTGAGATCTCCATTGCCGTCGCGGAGCCAGAAACCCGAGTGCCGCACGATGTCGAGCCTGCCATCGGGATCGTTGGCCTGGCAATGCCGGCCAGTACGGTCGTGGCTGCCGCTACCAAACACTGTTCCGTCGTTCTGAGCAACATGGAAATCGTTTGTCCAAGGCCGCAACGAATCCGTCAATTGTCGCAATGCGCCGTCAAGCCTAGCGTCGTCGTTCCACGCAAAGTCCTGTGGGAGCAGTGCGTGCTCGGGCGCGTTGAAACCGAGCGTATACAACAGTGTGTGTGCCATGTCGGCCTGGAAACCCAACGCGGGGCTGTTGACGCCTTCAAGCACCTCCAGCATGTGCTTCCAGCTGTGCATCGCTCCCCAACAGATCTCCCCCTCTGCCGACAACGTCTCGCCGTTGTCCTGTGCAATGGCTGTAGCTTGCCGGAATGTCTCGATTACGTTTGCCGTGTTGGATTCGGGATCCCGAGACCAATCCTCGACGCCACTCGCGGAATCGATGCGCACAACGCCCGAGGGGCGAATGCCCCATTCGCGGAGCTTCCGAGCGATACGGCAACCCTTCCTGACGGCCTGGAGGAAGGAGGCTCGCCCTTCTTCGGGATCGATTGCCGCTCCGCCGCCAGTGGGGCCCCATATCGGCGCCACAACGGAACCGATCGCAAGCCCGCGATCGGAGAATTTGTCAGCCCAAGCCTTCAGGTCATCGTCGGAAATGTCGATGCTAATGTGCGGGTCGAACAGGAACAGGTCAACCCCGTCAAACTTCTGCCCGTCGACCTCGGCGCCAGCCGTAAGATCAAGCATTGTGTCAAGGTCAATCGGAGGTTCCGAGTCTGGACCCTTGCCGACGACTCCGGGCCATGCGGCGTTGTGCAATTTGGGGAAATTGTCGGCAGAACTCATGGTTAGAACCATCCAATGATATCTCAACTGCCGTTCCGTCCGGGGGCCGCCAGTGAGCCGCTGATCCTTGCCGCGCCCCTCCTGACAGCACATGGATTCCAGTCCCCCTGGGGCTCTTGGGAGAACACATCAAGAAGCCTCTTGGTAGTCTTCTCGTGCTGACGATTCCTCACCGGAGAGCGGGCAGCACGGGCCAGAGACATACCGGACAGCCGCTTGGCAAGCCGATCATCACCGGGTGACTTCGCTATTCCGGTGCTGTGATTTCCAAGGACGCCGAGGCTTCTGTTTGCTCTCGCGTCCGGGCATCCAGTGCCTGATATTGGGCAAGCGCCTCGCGCGCCTGCTCGCGCATTCCCAAGCGTTGATACGCCTGAGCCAACTGGTAGTGGATGCTGCCATCCCCGTCAAGACCGAGTGATGCACTAAGGTGCTCTGCGGCTTCTTGGGGCTTGTCGAGTGCCAGGTAGGAACGTCCCAGATCAAGTCGAGCGGTGACCGGGGCGCCTGGTCGAGCAACTGCGGATTCCAGCAGGGGTACCGCCTTCTCATAATCCTGCTCTCCGGCTAGCAAGTTGCCCAACATCGCGGCCCACCGGGCATCGTCGGGATCCGAGCGGTAGAACCGCTCCAGCAGTGGTCGCGCTTCCTCTACGCGCTTGGCGAGATACAGCAGTTCCGCCATCTGTCGCTCCAGCTCTCCAGATCCTTCTCCGATCTCAAGCGCTCGACGACAGGCATCTGCTGCCCTGGAGAACTGCTCTTGGGAAGCGAAGATGTCCGCAACGAGAGTGAGCTTTTCGACCGATTCGGGAAGAGAAGCCAATTCCTTGAACGATTGTTCGGCGAGGCTGGCATATGACCGAGCTGCCCAGAATAGGTCCGACGACGGCAATTCTCCCGATAGCGACGGGGCAAGATCGAACCGGCCGCCGAGGAAATTGCACTCCGCGGACTGTGATTCGGCGCAGTCGGTGGCTGGTAAGGACTCGGCCTTCAGCCTCTCAACCTTCGCCCATTCGGGTTGCCCCGCACCCTCATAGACCGAAGCCACCGCCTCGTGGACGGCTCGGACGCCGGGCTGCCTTTCAAGAGCGGTCCGGAACAGGTATAGCGCACTCGGGTATTGAGCGGTCGCCAGCCTCATATGGCCAAGGAATCGCAACATATACGGGGACTCCGGATCGAGCTGCCTCAGCTGCTCGACAGCCGTGGCGACCAGTTCCTCGTTGCACCGGATCAGCCCTGCGTGAGCATAGGCGTTTGTCGGGTCAATGTCCCTGAGTGCACGCCAAGCCCTCGCGGCCTGAGGGTACTCCTTGACCGCTTCCAGAGCTTCGCCGAGCAACGCGTGGGCGAACGGGTGCTGCGGATTGATTTGCGTCGATTTCCGGAGAGGATCGACTGCCTCTGCGTATCGGCCGAGGCGAGACAGGCTGGCCCCTAGCGCGAATTGGGCCGGAAATGATGACGGCAAAGCGAGCGCTGCCTCTTGGAGGGGTGCGATCGCTTCCGTGTCTCGGTTGCTGAAATGCAAGGCCATTCCAAGATTGGCCTGCAGTGTCGGTTCGTTCGGGAACTTGGCGGCTAAGTCTGAATAAATCTCCGCAGCTTCGCTGAATCTCCTCTCGGCCATCGCATTCCGGGCGGATTCGGCGAGAGCGTTTGGATCGACCTGGGCACTGACGCCGACGGCCGCCGACGTCAAGAGGATGGCACCAACCATCGCTTGGCACGAACCTCGGAACCTAGCCTTGCCATATCGCAGCACGAATCACCTGCTCGAATCCATCTTGGCACACCGGAAGACGACGGGCCAGACAGATTGACGGACTGGGTCAGTCGGTTGCGAGGCGCATGCCGTGCACCTGACCAATGAAACATTGTGGCGCCCCAAGGAAATGGTGGCGAGTGGCCCGCGGGGGGTAAATGGGATTTCGTGTGCTGCGCCAGGACTTCATCTCGATCAGGTTGTCGAGGGGCGTTTCACCATCCCATTGCAAGACATGCTCGCAAAACCAAAAAGGGGCCTGTCCGAAGACAGGCCCCGACGCTGGCTTATTGGCGCGGTCGTTAGAAGCTGAACCTCAATCCGATTCTGGCCACCCGTTCGCCGCCCGCGGAAGTGATCGTCATGAACGCACCGCTTGCCACGCTGTCGTTGAACCTGCCGAACTGTGGGGTATTGGTGAAGTTGAAGAACTCGGCACGGAACTGAGCTTCAACCTGCTCCCCGATCGGGAACTTCTTGAAGATGCTCAAATCGAGGTTTGTAACACCTGGGGTGTCCAAGATGTTGCGTCCTGAGTTTCCAAAGCGCTGCTCTGTGACTGGCGCGAAGGATGAGGGATCGTAGTAGTGCTGGCCGGGCCCCACGCCGCCGAGCTTCCTGACCTCTCCTACTTGGTCCGCAGTTTGAAAAGCGCTGGCCGCGTTTAAGGAACTGCCGGACGCGCGGATCGACCGCGGCGTTCCCGTAAACAGGGCAGCGATACCGCTGACCTGCCAGTTTCCGAGGATTCTTCCAGCTGCGCTGTTCGTGTTCTTCAAGAAGGGCAGGTCGTAGACAAATCCCATTTGGAACATGTGAGTTCGATCGTAACCGGCCCGGGCGCGGTTCCGGTGCCATACGTCCAGATGGTCCCATGCGACTCCAGCCCAGCCCTCATCATCAGCCATACCCAACGCCTTGGACCAGGTGTACGCACCCTTCAGCATCAGACCGTTCGAGAGACTGCGGTTCAGGGCGATCTGGAGCGAGTGGTAGTCCGAGGCGAGATAGCTGTCCCACATGTTGATATTTGTCTGACGGCCAAAGGCCGCAGCGAACGGCCGTCCGGCATTGCCTTCTCCAGGCCTGGATGCATTGATGTCTCGGTCGCCGAGCATGTCGACCGAGCGGGTCGCCACGTACCCCACGGAGGTTATGAGATCGCCGGGCAGGCGCCGCTCCACGGTGAAATTCCAAGACGCGATATAGCCCCGGTTCAACGTGCCCTCGTAGGGGCTGCGGAATCCGGCAGTGACGGGCACGTCAATCACACCCGTGTCGAGATCCGGCCCTACGACCGGCGGAATCCCGTCCGCCAGAGAGCGGAAGAGCTCGAAGGTGTTCGGGCGCTGGAAGTCAAGAGCAACGGTGATCGGGTATTGGCCGCGCATCGGCCTTGAAAACGGCATTGGGCTGTAGTTCAGGCCAAACCCGGTGCGGATCACCGTTAGGTCATCAACGCGGTATGCGATTCCGGCGCGGGGCGAGAACAGAGCTTTGCTGACGTCGATACCCGCGTTCTTTGGGGTGCTTCCACGACCACCGAGATACATCTGGTTAGTCTGGGGATCATATCGTTCGATTCCCTTTCCTCCAGCCCGAGACATTAGCGGGTAGTATTCGTACCGCAAGCCGAGGTTCACTGTCATTCGTGGGTTGAGCTGCCAACGATCAGTGACGTACCACGCGAACTGCCACTCGTTGCCAGTCGCAAGCACGTGCTGGATGGCTTTTCGCATTCTGGATGTCTCCCCCAGAAGGAAAGAAGCAAAGTGGTTGTATTGGCCGGGAGCATCGCCGCCGTTCAGGGAAGTGGTGTCGCCATTGAAGTCGATTGTGCCTCGGGGGCCCCCTCCCAGTTCGGGTTGCCAATGGGCAAGCTTGAGCAGGATCCCGTCAAACCCGAACCGAATCTGGTGGGTGTTCTTGATCCAGGTGAAGTTCTGACTGGTTGTCCAGTTCTCCTCCACTCGGGAAAGCGGCTGCCAACCTGGCGCACCCAGCCGCGTGTAGGGTCCTGGCTGGATCCGGGGGAACCCGATCTGGCGGGGGTCCGACCCGCCAAGCCCCGGGATGCCGAGGCCGAAATCCTTGCCGAGGTCTGTGGGGTTCACGAACTGGTCCTGCCGCCAATAGCCGAAGACGCCGTCGTAGAGGAGGGTGGGCGAGAAGGTGTAAGTGTGTCCGAACGTGCCAAGGTTGACATAGGTTTCGGCGTCGCCAGGGCTCCCGCCCGGGGCCGGGCCGCCCGCATCCCCGAAGATCGGCGTTCCGGAAACGGGCGCATCCATGAAGCCATGCTTGGCCCAGAAGGAATAGTTCTGGTTGACCGTGAAGTTGAGTTTCGAGTCGTAATAAGCGCGATCAAATGGTGGCGACCCGCTGGAATGGAAGTTGTTGTTAGTGCCCGGCTGGTTCGGATCCGGAATGTAGTTCTGGATGTTCAAGGCAATCGGGCTCTGCCTGCTCAGCGGGATCATCTTGTTTTGGAATGGGATCCGCTCTGTCCCATCCTTGTTGCCCGTGCGAGGATCAAAAATGGTATCGTCGTAAGCGCTGAAATCCCCCATACGCTGGTCGGCGGTCGGGACTTCGTCCCCGGTTCGAACACCGGAGACTGCCTGCGCGGTCTTGTCATAGCTGAAGAAAAAGAACAGCCGGTTCCTGACCATCGGTCCGCCGATGGTGCCGCCGTAGTTCTTAAAGAAGCTGTCGGGCTTTCCTTGGGCGAAGTAATTCCGGGCACGCATGCTTTGGTTGTTGTAGAACCAGAAGCCTGATCCATGGAGATCGTTGGTACCGGACTTGGTGATGACGGTTGTGGAGGCTCCGCCCGACAGCCCCTGCTCGGCGTCACCGGAACCGGTTGTGATGCTCACCGTCTCGATGGTCTCGGCCGGTGCGATATAGCCGGCGTGATGAGGCAGCCAGACGTTGATGCTGGCCGCTCCGTCGATCCGGGTCACGTTGTTGTTCCGGTTGGTGCCGTTGACGTTCGTGCTCAGTGCACGAGCGGGCGTGTCCAGAATCGAGTTCTGGAACCGTGCCGGCGTTGCTCCGGGTACGAGGTTGACCAGGCTTTGGTAGTTCCGGAAGTTCGGCAATGGGAAATTCGTGATCGCCTGCTGGGAGATCTCCGATCGAGTGTCGGCCTTCTCCGTCTGCAATTGCGCGGCGGACGCTTCGACTGTGACCTGTTCGGTGACTTGGCCGAGCACTAGGCCCACATCGACGCGCGTCACGGCATTGGCCGTTACGGCAACACCCGCCTCGGTGTGAGTTCGGAACCCGTCCGATGTGATCGAGACATCGTAATTCCCAAGCGGGACATTGACCAATCGAAAGAGACCGTCTCCACCGGACGACGATTCCAGTTCGAGGCCAGTCGCAAGATTCACCGCGGATACCTGCGCTCCCGGCACGACAGCGCCGGTAGCATCAGAAACTGTCCCTACCAGCGAACCGTAGAGAACTTGTGCTGAGGCTGGCGCGGCCCAAGTCAGGGCCAGCACAGCACCCAGAATTGCCCATTTCCGAGTTTCGGAGCGGGAGTTAAACATGAATTCCTCCTAAATGTAAGATGCAGTCCCCTGTTCCCCACGGGTCACACGGAACCTCAAATAGACCGGGGCATCTCTCCAGATGCCTCGCAGTCAAGTGTCGCACAGGAATATGTCGTCGTCAAATTTTTTGTCAATTTTTCGTCAAGGGCATCGACGGCCACCGGCGTGACTGCGCCCGGATGTCTCGATTCCGGCTCGAAAGGCCAGCCGGGTCATTCGAGTCCTCGGTTGCTAGCGCAATCTCGCGGCTGTATATCTCCTAGGCGTGTGGTCTAGCTGAGCGAATCGCGAGATGCAGTGTGTCACGGAAGATGCTGCCAACACGCTTCAAGGTTTAATCTGGAGCTTGGCAACACGCTTGCCGTATCTTGTGGCTCGAATGCCAACGCCTTGGTTGCCGCTATGTGCCCTGTCTCTAAGTGCGCTGTGCCCGGCCGAGATTCGACTGGATCGCGTCAACGCCTCCGGCCTTCTGTTCAGCCTGGAAAACGCGGCCACGCCTTCCAAGCGTCTGATCGAGACAATGGCAGGCGGACTCGCCGTTCTTGATTACAACGGGGACGGCATGCCCGACATCTTCTTCGCTAACGGGGCTTCTCCCGGTTCGATGCTTAAGAGTTTGCCGAAGTATCGCAATCGCCTCTTTGAGAATACTGGTGGACTACGGTTCGTGGATGTCACTGGTAAGGCCGGTGTCGCTGGAGAGGGGTACTCGATGGGCGCAGCGGTCGCGGACTACGACAACGACGGGGATGTCGACCTGTTCGTCGCGGGCGTGTTCCGAAGCTTCCTCTATCGCAATCGGGGTGACGGCACGTTCGAGGATGTGACCGAACGCGCAGCAATTGACGAGTCCGAATGGGCCGTTGCAGCGGGCTGGTTCGACTACGACAGCGACGGGCTCCTCGATCTCATGATTATCAACTACGCGGATTGGTCATTGGACTTCGACCGGTATTGCGGCGACAGGGCTCGGGGCCTGCGCGTTTACTGCCATCCGAAGTACCTTACGCCGATTGCCAACCGCTTGTACCGCAATCTTGGGAACGGAGAGTTCGAAGACGTGAGTGGCCAGGTCGGTGTGTCCCGGTTCCGTGGTCGCGGCATGAGCGTAGCGTTCGCTGACTTCGACGGCAACGGCTGGCAGGATGCGTTTGTCACCAACGACAACCTTCCGAATTTCCTGTTCTTGAATCAGGACGGAACCTCCTTCATCGAAGACGCTCTCTTGGCCGGCGTGGCGTTGCTGGACCATGGGAAGCCCGTCGCATCGATGGGCGTGGACATCGGAGACTATGACGGCGACGGACACCCGGATCTGTCCGTGACGGCACTGAGCAACGAAACCTTCCCGCTCTTTCGCGACGAGGGCCAAGGTTCGTTCCGCGATGCGACGATACCGAGCGGGATGGCGAAGGCGTCCCGGACCTATGCAGGATGGGGCAACGTCTTCGCCGACTTCGACAACGACGGCCAAGTGGACCTCTTCACTGCCAATTCGCACGTAAACGACATCGTCGAGGAATTCGAGCCATTCCCTTACAGGCAGCCCAACACAGTGTTTCGCAATCTTGGAGGCCAGTTTGCCGGCGCCCTGGAGATCGGGGAGCCGGGTACGTACAGAGGGGCGGCGGTCGCTGACTTCGACGGCGATGGTCGGCTCGACGTGGTGGTGAGTGCGCTTGGCGCTCCCGCATCCCTCTTCCGCAACGTCTCGGAACCGGCCGGGAACTGGATTGCCCTGGACCTCGTTGGCAAAGTCTCCAACCGCGACGGACTCGGGGCCCGGGTGAAAGTCCGAGACCAAACCCGCTGGATGAAGAGCGCCGCGGGCTACGCCTCGTCCAGCCTGAGGCCAATACACTTCGGCCTCAGAGACCGCACAGCGCCAGTGACCGTCGAGGTCGTCTGGCCCAGCGGGCAGGGTCAGACGGTCGAGTCCGTTCCATTGAACCAACTCACAGTCATCCGTGAGCCGAGGTAACTCTGCGCTACCTGGACTATTCTTCTCGAAACGCATTCATCTGGTTCTATGCGGGCTCACCGACGATGAGACACCTGTGCGAGCACGGCGGCAAGAAGGGTGCTGGAATTGCTGTGAGATACTGTCGCCGGCTTCTCATGTTGCCAAGGCCCTCCACGCGGCAGCTATGCATCGTCTAACGCGCACAATCACCCTACTGCTGTTACCTTTCGGTCTTGTTTGGGCGAATTCTCCGAACATCGTGTACATCATGGCCGACGATCTCGGGATCGGAGACGTCAAGTGCTATGGCGGTGATCGCTGCAAGATTGAGACTCCGGCGCTCGACTCACTGGCCCGAGACGGCATGCTATTCACTGACGCCCACGCGGTTGCCTCGGTCTGTGTCCCATCCCGTATCGGCATCATGACTGGGCGATATGCGTGGCGTTTCGCTAAACCCGCAAAGAGCGGGCCGTGGGGCTTCCTCAATCCGCAATTGCCTGTCGGCACATTCACAGTCGGATCAATGCTGCAGGGCGCCGGATACCGGACAGGCTATGTCGGCAAGTGGCATCTCGGAACCGTGATGCGGACGACCGACCGCCTGAACCAAGGTCCGGACAACGTCAATTACGACCTTCCTCTAGAAATCGGCCCCAATGACTACGGGTTCGATTATTCATTTGTCCTTCCGGGCTCACTCGACATGTACCCTTACGTGTTCGCCAAGAACGGACACTTCCAAGGCAAGGTCACGGCGCGGAAAGGCTGGAGCGCATTTAACCGCGTCGGCCCGGCGGCAGAAGACTTCGAGGACTACAAGGTCTTGGGCGATTTCGCGCGGGAGGCAGAGGGGTTCATCGAGCGCAATGCCGAACAGGCGCGGAATGGCAAGCCGTTTTTCTTGTATGTCGCGCTTACCTCCCCGCATACCCCGACCAGCCCGAGCCCGGCGTTTGAGGGGACAAGTGATCTGGGCCTATACGGAGACTTCGTGCGGGAGACGGACGCGACGGTCGGACGAGTCCTAGACGCCATCGATGCCAATGGCTTGACCGAGAGCACTCTCGTGATTGCCACGTCCGATCACGGGGCGGCTCCTTACGCCGGCAACAAGCGGGCTGCGATACCGGGGCTGATCCGCGAACTCGAGAAACTTGGCCACTATTCCAGTGGGATTTACCGCGGGTACAAGTTCACCGTTTTCGAAGGGGGCCTTCGCGTGCCGCTCCTTGTACGCTGGCCCGGAACCGTGGACGCCGGCTCGCGCTGCGATCGACTTGTTGGGCTGATCGACATATCAGCGACTCTTGCTGACATCACGGGCGTCGAGTTGAATACCGACGAGGCTCCCGACTCAATCAGTTTCGCGGCGCTGCTGGAAGACCCGAGGGGCGCCGCGCCAAGAGTGAGTCTCGTTATGCAATCGCCCCTCGCATTTGCCCTGCGGCACGAGCGGTGGAAGCTCGCTCTAACCCCAGCCAGCGGATCTCGCGGGCTATGGGGAACTCGGCCCGAACCTGAGCAGGCATGGAAAGGTGCGCTTGAGAAATTCGGGTCACGGCCATCCGAAACCGATCTCCGCAAGGCGCCGTTCGTGCAGTTGTTCGATCTGGAGTCGGACGTGAGGGAATCAACGAACCTCGCCTTCGAGCGACCGGAAATTGCAGAACGGCTAGCGCACATCCTCGATGCAACCGTCGAGAGAGGGCGCAGCACGCCGGGACCTGCCCTGCGCAACGACGTGCCAACGGTCGGTCTGCACCGCAATGCGCGACCGTGGCTCGAGACATTCGTCGGCGAGCCCCAGTGATGGCGCTTGGAGCCAGTTACCCTGGCAGTGCAGACTGGCTATTCCCGCCAGCAACGCCAACTTGGCTCCGTGATCCCGGCCCGAACCTTGATCCGTGCTCAGGCACGGGGCTGGAGCTCTTGGCATGACGGGCGATCCGAATCGACCTCCGCAACTCTCCGGTTCGTAGTCTCGCAGGCCGCTGTATGCGTACGTACTCGCACGCAATCCAAACGGCTTGGCTGTGGCGAGCGCTCAATGAGCGTGGCAGGGGCGCTTCGTTCTCGGTTGTTCTCGGTTCGTTCATGCCCGACGTACCGCTGATCCTGCTCACCGCCTGGTATGCGGTGGCCGGGCGCTCCGAGAGCGGGGCCGGACAGCCATTGTTTGGACCAGAGTACGACGCCCTCTTCTTTGGAGACCCGGTATGGATCGTTGGACACAATCTGATGCATGCACCCATCCTGATCCTGATGGCATTGGCGTTGGGCTGGACACTCGGGGAATCCTCAGGTGGAAGAGCTTGGACGGTTCTCTCCTGGTTCGCGGTCGGGTGTGGGATCCACTCCGTTATCGACATCGTTACGCATCACCGCGACGGACCACTGCTGCTGTTTCCATTCAATCTCAACCTTCGATTCGCAAGTCCGATCAGCTACTGGGACCTGCGCTATCACGGCCAAGCGTGATGCTGCTTGAGCACGGGCTGGACATGGCCGCAGTCATCGCCATGCTGAGAACGCGGGCTGTTCGCTGGGCGCGGCGCTTGCGCTTGAGTCTCCCGTCCCGTCAGACTGACTGACAGGGCTGCCATCCCGGCAGGTCGCGCATCGTGGAGGCAACAGCAAATGGACACTAGGGAATCGGCCAGCGTGCACACTCGTAGGGAGATTCTCGGCTGCGGAGGCGTAGCAGCGGCAACTCTCGCTGGATGCAGCCCGACCGGGACAGAAGTGCAAGAGGAGTGGACCCGGGCGGTCAACGGCCGGATTCGCCAGTCGGTATGCTTCTGGTGCTTCGAGAGTTCGGAGTGGGCGTGGGATCTAGACACGCTTGCCGCGAATGCTGCCTCGCTCGGGATTGAGAGCGTCGAACTGCTTGCACCGGATCAGTGGCCAACCGTCAAGAATCACGGCTTGACATGTGCCATTGCTGGAAACGGAGTCCCGGCCCCGCCATTCGTGAAGGGGTTAAACAATCCTCGCTATCAAGCAGATGTCATTGAAGCTACGAAGGCGACCATGGATGCTTGCGCTCAAGAGGGCATCCCAAGCGTGATCGCTTTCACTGGTTACAAGTGGACCGATGCCGAAGATCCGCAAAGCGGCGAGATCTCACGGGAGGAGGGGGCTCGCAACACGATCGCTGGTCTGAAGGAACTGGCAGCGTATGGGGAGGAAAAGGGTGTCACGGTGTGTTTGGAAATGCTCAACACCCGAGATGGCACTCATCCGATGAAGGGCCATCCCGGCTACCAGGGGGATGATATCGACTATTGTGCGGACATCATCAGGGAGGTCGGATCCCCCCGAGCCAAACTGCTCTTCGACATCTATCACGTTCAAATCATGAATGGGGACGTCATTCGGCGTATCCGTTCGATGCACGATTTGATTGGCCACGTTCACACCGCAGGTAACCCCGGAAGGAACGAACTGCACTTGAAGCAGGAGATTCACTATCCGTCCGTGATGGATGCGCTTGTTGAGGTTGGGTACGAGGGGTTCGTTGGCCAAGAGTTTATCCCGACGCAGGACCCACTCGACTCCCTGGCACGAGCAGTTAGACTCTGCGACGTTTGAGAGCGCGGCGCGTTCAATCGCCTTTGTGACGGCCGTTACGATACTCGCTACCATCGGAGGAACGGGTTCGCATCGCAATGGCCACCAAGACTAGGGTCGGCATCGTCGGCTTCACGGGATACAGCGGCGCAGAGCTTCTGCGGATCCTGAAGACCCATCCACGTGCCGAGCCGGTGCTGCTTGAGCATCGCTCTGTCGCCGACACGGAATTGCCGCTCGGGGAGAACGCTCCTCGCGTTCCTTTTCGGCCTGAGAGCTTGCGGGACGAAGGCATCAAGGTGGTGTTCCTTGCGACGTCCCTCCAGGTGTCAATGGAAGCTGCCCCCATGGTGCTTGAAGCCAATGCCCGTTGCATTGACCTAAGCGCCGCGTTTCGATTGCGCACCACCGCAAACTACAACCGCTGGTACAGGGTCGAGCACACCTGTCCAGAACTCCTAGCGGACGCCGCGTACGGACTTCCGGAATTCTTTCGCCAAGTGGTCAAGATTTCCACGCTCGTGGCAAATCCGGGCTGCTATCCCACTGCCGCAAATCTCGCCGTTCGGCCTTTGATCGTGGAAGCCATCCTTGACAGGTCCGCGGGGGTGATCTGTGATGCCAAGTCCGGAGTGAGCGGTGCGGGTCGCAAGCCTGCGCTAAAGACTCACTTTTGTGAGGTCACTGAGAATTTGTCGGCGTACGGGGTGCTGTTCCATCGACACGTTCCCGAGATCCTCCACACGACGGACGTTGACGAGCACGAATTGAGCTTTACCGCGCAGCTTCTTCCCGTGCATCGAGGCATTCTCGAGACGATCTATGTGCGAACTGAGGGCTCGATCCAGTGGTCAGATCTCTTGGCCGTCTACGAAAAGTACTACCGCGATGAGCCGTTCGTGCGCTTGTATCCGGAAGGGCGTCTTCCAGACCTGCGCGGCGTGTGCGGTACAAATTTCTGTGACATCGGCTTCCACGTCGATCCGCCGAGCAGGCGGGTCGTCATCGTCGCTGCAATCGACAACTTAGTGAAAGGCGCAGCCGGGCAAGCTGTGCAGAACATGAATCTGTTGCTGGAGTATCCGGAAACTGCCGGCTTGCTGGATGGTGAGGCCTCTGAATGAGACTCCTAGTCAAGCTCGGCGGAACGCTCCTCGAGACTGCCGAGCGCCGTACTTCGCTCGGAGTTCAACTGAAAAGGCTGTTCGGTGAAGGGCACGAGGTCGTGGTGGTTCACGGCGGAGGGAAGCGGCTCAGCCGGTACCTTGCGGGCTTGGAGCACGAAAGCGAATTCATTCGGGGCCTTCGGGTAACACCTCCCGAGATTCTCGACGCAGTGCTGCGTGTCCTGGCCGGATCGGTTAATCGGCAGCTTGTCGCCGATTTCCAAGCCTCCGGCCTACAGGCCGTGGGCCTGACTGGCATTGATGCCGGCTGCGTGCAGGCCTCTCAGCTCGATCCACGGCTTGGCCAAGTGGGCAAGGTCGAGCGTGTCGATCCCACATTACTCAATCGCCTTTCGAGAGACGGATATCTGCCCACGGTCGCGTGCGTCGCAGGGGGTGATTCAGGGGCAATCTACAACGTCAACGCCGACCAGATGGCTGCTGCTTGTGCGGCTGCCCTGGGAGTGGACCGTCTCGTGTTTCTGACCGATGTCGGTGGCGTTCTCGACGTCGGCGGCCAGGTGATCAAGAGGCTGGAGTCCGCAGACGCTCGGTCCCTGATCGACGGCAAGATCGCGATAGGCGGCATGGAAGCCAAGCTAACGGCAGCGATCGATGCGATCCGCCAGGGCATTCACCGAGTCTCGATCGTCAATGGCCACGAGGCCGACATTCTCGCTCGCACCCTCAATGGAACCGGGGCGGGCACCGAACTTCGCGCTTAAGAGCGATCCGCCACGCCATCAACAAGTCAACCGATGGCAGGAGCCAAGTTGCGGTAGGCGAAGTAAAACGCTGCGACGGTAAGGGTGGCCACGCCGATCGAGGCACCCTTCCAAACCGATTCTCTTCCCGGGTCTTGGCCGGGCGTACCGCAGAAGTAGCCGAATGCTAATCCTGCCGCCAGCCCTCCCAAGTGGGCAGCATTGTCGATGTTTGGGAAGAGAAACCCAAAAATCGCGATCGCGATGATCCAACGCTTTGCCACCGACTGCAGGTGCGAGTTGAAGTTCCTGCGGCTGAAACCGTACATCGCGCCGATGAGGCCGCAAATTGATGCCGACGCCCCGATGGACAGCCCGTCCGACCACATTGTGCTGGCGGCGAATCCGCAAACGCCCGTTGCCAAGTAGAACACCAGGAATCTCGAGGTTCCGAACATGTCCTCGGCGATTGGCCCCAGATTGTACAGAGACATCATGTTGAACGCGAGGTGCATCAGACCGCCGTGGAGGAAGTTTGCCGTCAGCAGCCTCCACCATTCCCCGTAGAGCAGGATCGAGAGCCTGAACTTGCCTCCCATCATCAGCAACACCTGCCCGTCGATGTTGGCGAGCATGCCAGTCTCGCCGGCCAATCGGATCGTCAGAATCAGGGACGTAACGAACAGCGCCGCATTGATCAGCAGGAGAATGATGGTGGTGAAGCCGACTTGTGAGCCAGCCATGCTCATCCGCTCTTCTCGACGGAGTCGGCTGGCCGCGGTCATCGGGAGTGCGTTTCCGCAATACTGGCAGGTCTTGTCCTTGCTGTCGATGAACGCCCTGCAATGCGGGCACATTCGCGGCTTTGACATGGGCGATCTTTCATCTTGGGCTGACTGCAGCGGGAATGCAACAGCGGCACGACCGGGCTGGCCAGTGTTTCAAGGGATCCGTGGATATAGCAGCGCCTTGGCGGGCACGCCAAGCCCGCACCGAGCGGTCGCCCTCCAGCCGCTTCTGTTAGGGGTCGCCACGTTGAGCAACGGGCGGACAGAGATTGCCGATTGCAATGGTGCAAGCCGTTTTCGTCACTGCGGGAGTCCGATCAGCTCAGGCGCTGTGGTGGCACTACCAGTTCGATGGACCCTGCCATCCCCGCGAACAGGCAGAGCGGGTGAGCCGCTAGGACTTGCTGTCGATCCGTTGGAACACGATGACCCTTTGGCCCATCATCGGCTGCCCAAAGCGCTGGGCTGGCTCAAACTTGCTTGTTAGCAGGGCGCTGGCCAGTTCGCCGCGCATTCGTCCCTCCACCGGCTCGCCGTCGGCGACGAGGAAATCGTAGACTCCCCCTCGATCATCGATATATGCCAGTACGGTGTAGTCTCTCGCGACTGGATACGGCGAGGGCAGAGTCATGAATGGTGCGGTGACCAGTGGCCGGGCCAGGAAACGTAGCGGAACGTCGTCGGCGCTCGCCGTCGGCTCCGCCCAGAATGCGGACAGCATTGCCGGCACGAGTACCAAGGCGAGGAGCACTCCCCCAACAGCCGGGACCGCGACAGGCCGCACCAAGTTCGATAGCCGAATATTCAGTTTTCGCAAAGCGATGCCTGGGTCCCGACGTTTCTGGGCTTCGATCGAAAACGCACTCAGAATCCGGAATTCCAGGCTTGCAGGAGGGGCCGGGTCAGGTACCGCACAGAGCCACCCGCCCAGCGACTCCGATTCCTCGTAGTGAGCGTGGCACGCGGCACAATACGAAAGGTGAAGGCGCAGGAGAGTCTTCTCCAGAAAGCCGAGCTCGAAGTCGATGTACCGACCAATTCGCTGTCTTGCCCAATTGCAGTGCATTTTTCTACTCCGTTTGCCAGCCGTTGTTGCCCGGGACAAGTGCCGGTGCATGTCGCAGCAGCTGGCGCTTCAAGGCCTCGCGCCCGCGCATGATCCGGGACTTTACCGTTCCGAGAGAGATGCCTAGCGTCTCGGCGATCTCGTTGTAGCTGAAGCCCGAGATATCGCGGAGCACAACCGCTTCTCTGAACCGAGGATCGATCTCGCGCAACGCGACACTCAAGATGTCGCGATGCTCACGCGCTTCGGTATGTTCGAATGGCCCCCTGCCGGGATGCGCCAATTGGTCAACATACGCAATCGCCTGGCCATCCCGCACTGATGCGGCCACCTCGCGTAACCGATGTCGAGAGAACCATCGGCGCCGGTTGGACGACTCGTGCGCCGCGATCCGATAGATCCAGGTCTTGAGGGTGCAGTCCTCTCGGAAATCCCCGATCTTCCGGAAGACCTTCACGAAGATGTCTTGGGTGACGTCTTCCGCCTCCGATGGATCGTCGACCAGCCTCCAGACGTAGGCGAACACCGGCCCTTGATAGCGATCCAGAAGCTCGCGGTAACTCTCCGGGGCTTCACACTTGAGGCCGCGTACCAAAGCGGCGTCTGGATCCGTCACCGCCGGCAGTGATCGAAGGCGAGTTCCGCGACTCATTGAACTGGTCGGCCAACATCAGCCTAGCACCAGGTGACTGCGGCTGGCTGATTGAATTGCCTTTCTTGGCCCTGCAGACACCGTCGGCCCGTGATTTGTTCCCCTGCTCTCCAACATGTTTGGCAGGGAATCGAGAGCAAGACCCAACTTCATGGTCAGCCCTTCCACCTCTCCGCGATCAGATCTGCCCCAAAACGCCAAGAAGCAACTCTCAGCGTGTGCTACTCTCTCCAAACGGGCAGACGCGTGTGTTGAGCAGGAACGTGTTCCGTTCGGGTGCCCTGCGTCCCCTAGGCTGTTCTTGGAGCTGTCTAGAAGATCGGCGGAATCCGGTTTCATAGATTCATTGAAGGCTTGAAGTATGCCGGATGATTTCTTGATTGGCATAGATTTAGGTGGAACCAAGATCGCCGCCGCTGCCTTTGGCATCGACGGCAAGCAACGTGGCAAGGTCGTGCGGCTGCCGACCATGGCGCGCATGCAGCCGGCGGTGACCCTGACCAACATGAAGCGGGTCGTCAAGCAGGCCAAGTTGAGCGCTGGTGTTGCAGGCGCTCCCAAGGCCGTCGGCATGGGCAGTTCCGGCCCGCTTGACCAAAAAAATCGAGTCCTTCACGACCGTGACTCGCTTCCCAATCTGGTCGGGTTCAACATCGGGAAGTTCAGCCTAGAGGAGTTCGGCGCGCCCCTGTACCTTGAGAACGACGCGGCCTGTTTTGCCCTCGGAGAGGCGATCCACGGGGCCGGGAAGTCGAAGGAGATCGTCTTGGGGGTGACGCTCGGTACGGGATTCGGATGTGGGCTCACCATTGGCAGCAAGATCTACACAGGAGCAACGAACAACGCGGGCGAAGTCGCGTATTGCCGAGTCGGGGGATCGGATTTCGACCATGCGTGCTCAGGGCACGGCGTGGTTCGGCAGTACCGGCGAAATGTGGAGTCCCGACCGGGTGAGGGCCTGACCGCGAAGGAGGTGGGCGACCTCGCGGAGCAAGGAGACCCGGCGGCCCTTCGCGCGTGGGAGACCTATGGTCGCAATGTCGGCACGGCGATTGCCACGGTGTGCTGCGTTGTCGATCCAACCACAGTCGTGCTCGGGGGATCGATCAGCCAGAGACTGTCGCTGTTCCAAGATCCTCTGATGGAATCGGCGCGAGGCATCCTGCCCACGACTTCACGCGAGTCGTTCCGCCTAGAGCTTTCCAAGCTCGGTGCGGCTGCAGGCCTCACGGGTGCTGCCGAGTACGCTAGGCAGCAGGTCTCGGACTGATACCGGACCACCAGTGACCATGCACGGAGACGAGCGCGGCCGGGCGGCGTACCGCACGTGATATAGTCGAAACAGGAGTCGCACTCGCAATGGCAAAGAGCAATGACGGCAGTAGCATAGCTTGGTTCCTGGCTGGCATGACAGTGGGTGCCGCGGTGGCGGTTCTGTTCGCACCTAAGTCGGGTCAGGAGACGCGCCAGTCGATCTCAGAAGCTGCGTCTCGAGGCAAGGATCTCGCGGAGCGCAAGACCCGTGAGGTCGTAGAGTTCGGTCGTGACGCGTACACGCAGGGACGTGACTTGGCCGACAGCGCCAAAGAGACGGGCAAGGAAGTGATTGACCGGGGTAAGAAAGCACTGGCAGACCTTTCGCCGAACGCAGAGGCCTCTGCTGCCCCCGAAGCGAGCCCTTCCGCCGACAGCTAGCGCGGGTCTTGGTTACACTGAAGCGGTAGTCGGGGCGTGGCGCAGGCTGGTAGCGCGCTTGCTTCGGGAGCAAGAGGTCCCGAGTTCAAATCTCGGCGCCCCGACCATATCTCCTTAGTCGTTGGCCTTCCTCTCAAGAAAACGACTGTCTGACCTGATATCGCATGGGGGAAGTGCCCCTGGGAATCTGCCTGCGACTCGGACGCTTGTCTTGACTTGCACACGGCGTGACAGCTATCGTTCCGTCATGACACGGAAGGAATTTCTCGTCGCGCCTCTGGCAGCTGCCGGAGCGGCATCGGCCGCGAAGGGAGCAACGGAGAAAGGCAAGCGCATCAACCGAGCAATTGAATTGCTTGAGGCTGGCCAGACAATTTACTACACCGGCGGTCACGGAGGTTACGAGGAAGGACTCCGGTCTGCCGGAACGCTGCACGACTACATCAACTATGAAATGGAGCACGGTGCGCTCGACTTCAGCGCGCTCAGGGCCTTCATGCGAGGCCTTGTCGATGGCGGGCCGACTCGAAGTGGGCACCGCACGCCGGCTGTGATCGCAACCCTACCCGTCCTCGGCATCGACGAGATGCACATGCGGGCCAATTTCTGGGTTGTGCAGCAAGCCCTGCTATGCGGAATCCATGGCATACTTCTGTGCCACGCACGCGACCCGGAAGCCGTGAAATGGATGGTGCGGGCTGCGCGGTACCCCCACGCCGAGCCTGCTGTCAAGGAGCTCGGCGAGGGCCTGCTCGGCAACGGTAGCCAGGGCTACCCCTCGGAAATATGGGGTGTGTCGCGAGACGAATACATGCGCCGGGCGGATCCGTGGCCACTGAATCCTGACGGCGAGTTCCTGCTAGGTCTCAAGATCGAGGACAAGCACGCTTTGGCCAATGCTGAGAAGGTCGCAGCGGTTCCGGGCATCGGTTTCGCCGAGTGGGGGCCCGGCGACATGGGGATCTCCCTAAATCTGCCTGACGGTCACGGCCCGAACCGCTCTCTGCATCCGAAGATGCGGGAGGCCCGAGCCAAGGTGATGGCAGCCTGCAAGAATAACAACCTCGCATTCCTGAACACCGTTCGAGAGAGCGATGTCATCGAGATGATCGACGAGGGTGTGAGGATCGGTGCCGGAGCGAACGAGGCGACGATGGCCAAGGGCCGCAAGTACACGGGTCGCACGATGCCGTGGTAGAGCGGCTCCTGGCGGTAGCGACGATCCTCGCGGCAGCCCTTGCCGGGTGCAACCAAGCGGATGGACCGCTGAATCTTCGCTTGGCTCACGTAGCCTCGCCCGGCTCGCTCACCGCGATTTCCGCTGACGAATTCGCCAGGCGGGCCAATGAGCGCCTCCCGGGAGGGGCTCGCATCACGGTCTTCGGGTCGAGCCAGCTTGGCGACGACGAGACACTGCTGATCAAACTCAAGCTCGGAACGGTCGATTTCTCGGTGCCTTCCACGATCATGTCTTCCGCAGTGGAATCATTCGGTCTGTTCGAGATGCCGTATTTGGTCCGCGATCGCGAGCACATGGCAAGGATCGAGCGAGAAGTCGTTTGGCCGCACCTCGCACCTGACGCTGCGTCCAGGGGGTTCAAGCTTGTGGCCGTCTGGGAAAACGGCTTTCGACACATTACAAACAACCAGCGTCCTGTGGAGAATCCTGAAGACCTCGGGGGAATCAAGCTCCGCACTCCGCGGGGTCGCTGGCGCGTGAGACTATTTCAGACGTTTGGAGCGAATCCAACTCCGATGTCCTTGGCAGAGACATTCATGGCTCTGCAAACCGGCGTGATCGACGGACAGGAGAACCCGCTAAGTCAGATCCACAGCCAAAAGTTCCACGAAGTTCAAAAATATCTCACCCTGACAGGTCATGTGTACACTCCCGCTTACCTGATGGCCGGACTGGATCGGTGGCAATCCCTTCCCGAATCCGTGCAAGAAGTGATCAGTCAGACGGCTCGGGAAGTCCAAGCTTTTGTCTATCGTCAGGCCGGGGACCTGGACCAACGACTGCTTGCGGAGCTGTCGAGCGAAGGAATTGCTGTCAATGAATGCAATCGCGAGCGGTTCTTGGAAGCGGGTCAGCCGATCTTTGACCAATTCGCTGCCGGCGTCCCCAAGGGCGGGGAATTGATCGCGCGCACTCTCGCCTTGGACTCGGGTAGGACGGGCGATGATACCCTAGCGCCTTGAACTCAAGCCGTCCGCGCGCGGTCCTGAACCGCTGCTTAGAAGCTGCTGTCATCGCAATCATTGCCGCGCTGGCCCTGCTGGTGATCGTTGGCGTCGCGAGCCGTAAGGCTGGCTTCTCGCTTGTCTGGTATGACGAAGTGGCGGCGATTTTGCTGGCTTGGCTGACCTACTACGGAGCTGCTCTTGCCGCGCTCCATCGGGCACACCTGGGCTTTCCGAATCTTGTGCAACTCGCGCCGCGTGATCTTCGCTTCGGCCTGGTGGTCCTGCGTGAACTGGCGATTTTCCTGTTCTTCGGCCTCACTGCCTACCTGGGGTTGGACCTGTTGTCAGTGCTGGGCGGTACATTCTTGGTGAGCCTGCCTTGGCTTCCGGCGGCGGTTGTCTACTCGGCGATTCCGGTTGGTGCCATGCTCTTCATCGCTGCGGAACTCATTACGGCCGTCGAAGACTGGAACCGGGGCATTGACCGGTGACGTTGCTGTTGATCCTGCTAGGGCTGCTGCTGCTAGCGCTGGCCAATGTGCCCATTGCCGTGGCGCTGGGCATCGCGGCCGTGGCCGCGATGGCCGTGGAAACGGGGCTGCGGGACATCCCGAATATCCCGCTCACGCTATTCGACGGAGCGGTCAAATTCTCCCTGATTGCCGTCCCGCTGTTCATCTTGGCCGGAGCCATCATGAACGCCAGCGGCATCTCGCGCCGCCTGATCGCACTGACGTCGGCGTTGATCGGCTGGGTCCGAGGGGGCTTGTCGATGGTGACGATCGGCACGTCATTGTTCTTCGCCGAGATCTCCGGGTCTGCCGTTGCGGATGTGGCGGCTTTGGGATCGGTCTTGATCCCGTCAATGAAGAGGGCGGGGTATTCCAAGGAATTCGCGGCGGCGGTGACATCCTCCGCATCGACGCTCGCGGTGATCATCCCGCCCTCGATCCCGATGATTCTCTACGCGGTGATGGCGGGCACATCCGTCGTCGAGCTCTTCGTCGCAGGCATCATTCCGGGCCTCCTAGGGGGCCTGCTTCTGATGGCTGCCGCCTATCGAGTCGCTGTTCGGCGCGGCTTTCCGTCCGACTCCTCCTTCCATTGGCACAGGGTTGTCAGTGCGTTTCGGGAGGCCGTTTGGGCGTTGACCCTTCCCGTCATCATTCTGGGAGGGATATTCTCGGGCTGGGTGACAGCCACTGAAGGAGCCGGCCTTGCTGTCTTGGCGGCGGCCTTGATCGGCGGACTGGTTTACCGGGAACTTGATTGGAAGGTCCTGCGGCAGGCGACGGTGGAAGGCGGTATCCAGACAGCCGTTGTGATGCTCTTGGTTTCCACATCGGCGCTGCTTGGCGAATACCTGACGGCAATGCAGGTTCCCCAGCAGTTCGCAGAACACCTGTTGGCGTTTACAGAGAGCAAATGGGCGGTGCTGGCCTTGTTGAATGTTTTCTTCCTGGTTGTCGGCTTGTTCCTGCACTCGGCAGCGGCAATCATTTTGGTCGTGCCGGTCGTGATGCCCTTGGTGCACCAAGCAGGCATCGACCCGGTGCACTTCGGGCTCGTGCTTACATTGAATCTGGGAATAGGCCAGCAAACCCCTCCGGTGGCCAGCGTTCTGCTGACGGCGTGCTCGATCGCCAAGGCGAGCATCTGGGAGGTGAGCCGCGCCAACGCGATCTTTGTTGCAGTGCTGCTAGTGGTGCTCTTGATGGTCACGTACCTTCCAGCGATTCCGATGTTGCTGGTGGAGTTCTTCTACCGCTAGACAGGCCGTCCGTGATGTAGCGGTCTAGTTGTGACACTGCTTGCAAGCCGTTTCCTTTGGCACAATCAAGAGCTTTGCAACCGTCGATCCATGCGCGTCATGACACATGCCGCAACTGCTCAATTCATGGGGTGCATGGCTATGCGTCCGAATGAATTGCCCTTCGGTGTGGCAAGACTGACATCCGCCGTTGAAACGGAATCGGCCCCTGCGGCTCACCGCGTGGCAGTGAGTGCAATCAATCCGTGCCGGCGGATGGTCCACGAATGGCGCGGCCGAGGGGAAGGGCGGGCTTGGGCCGGCGAAGAAGATGATTTCATCGCTGCCCCCGGGCGTGTCCAGGCGCAGGGAGTGCTTACCGGTTGTCACATGCACGCGGGCGTGTAGGACTCCGGGAAACGGCCGGTCCGTCTCCACGGGCTCGCCATTAAGCAGCAGATGGCCCTCCTCGGCCTTGGCGATCAAATCGATTTCAACCTCCGGCACCCAAGCGCCGTTCCGGGGCTTTACGATCCCGCCCGAGTCTTCGCCGGCGAGCGGTTCCGTCGAAAGGGCCAGCAAGGTGAATGCCAGCAGCCAGCTACACGTGGATGCGGCAAATCGTCCCGGCATACCGGCTGCTGTTGTCCTTGTGTCCCGGCGCGATCCCGGCGTCGCAGTAGTAGAGCGCGCCGTCCCACCAAGTCATTCCATGCGGGTCTGGATCGGTTCGTTCCAGCTGAACGCCGTCAAGTACCTGGCCGGTCCGGATGTCGAACTTCAAGGCGCGGTAGTCGTTGGAGAACATGCACCAGATATGCTCGCCGTCCCAACCGAGTCCATGGGGCCGGTTTAGCGGCAAGTCGAAGTCGTGGAATGTGTTCAGGTTCGCATCGGCCTGTACGACCTTGAATGGCTGGAATTGTGTGATCCACAGGGAATCCTTCGCCCATAGCAGCCCGTGAAGCCCGCCGCCGCTAGGGGTCTGGTAGTTCATGATGTGCTTGCCCGTGGCCATGTCAAGTTTGACAACCCGACCTCCACTAGCCACATCGTGGAGCCGGCGGGGACGGAGTTTCGCTGGGCCGTTCGCCCCCATGAAGACAAACCCGCCTCCCGCTGCGATACCACTCGTATTGGATGACTGGGTCTCGTACTTCGCAAGCTCGCGTCCCGTTTCCCACTCGAGCAGGTAAGCGCGGTCTGTGATCTGCTCGCCGACCCAGAGGCCATCGGCCGTCGCCTCCAGTCCGTTCGGGTTCCCGTCAGGTGATTGGTAGAGAATCTCGACCTTCTTGCGTCGCCGGACCGGATACTCGCCGGACCCGTCTGCGCGAGCCTTCCAGGCGCCGAGCAACGAAGCGACGCCGGCGCCGCAAGCCCCAGAAAATTCGCGTCTTGTCACCGCTGCAACCCTCCTTCGTAAGACCAGTTCCTCCATCGCACCAGGCTTGGTTTGATGTCAGACATCCGGGCGACTCCGGACATTCCCATGTCCAGAGCCAGCTCCGTCTTCAGCAATTCCAGCACCCTGGCCACGCCGTCGCGACCGTAGCATGCCAAGCCCCAAAGGTACGGTCTCGCAATTCCCACGGCCGTCGCGCCGATCGCCAGCGCCTTCAGGATATCCGTTCCTCGCCGGAATCCTCCATCCACCAGCACGGGAATCCGGCCAGCCGCGGCCCGGACGCATTCCGGCAGTGCCTCAATCGTCGATCCGGTGTGGTCCAACTGGCGTGCACCGTGATTCGAAACAACGACTGTGTCGGCACCGACTTGGACCGCCATTTCGACATCCTCTGCGGTCATCAGACCCTTGAGCATGATTTTCAACTCGGTGATGTCACGCAGCTGTTTCACGGTCTCCCACGTCGGTGTCGGGAACAGGCGGCCAGGATACTCCCCGGTCACCCAGGGCCTGTCATTCGGATTGGAAACCAGTTCGCCGTCCTCATCCCGGGGAATAGAGCCGAGATTGCACCACGACCGGACCAGCCCGTTGTGGATGGAGCGCTCGCGATGCGATACCAGCATGCTATCTACGGTGAAGCAGATGCCCGTGCAACTGGAATCCTCGAGACGCTCGACGAAGTCCAGCATCGCGTCCGGCGTGTGGAATTGCCCGCCGGTCGTATACCGCCACCAGTGCGCGGGGGCTTCGCTGCTCGCCAAGTACTCCTCGACGCCGCCGTTACTGATGTACATGGCATTTGCCAAGGCTGCTCCGCGTGCTGTCTCCTCCTCGCCGGCGAGCCGAAAGCAGTTCTTGCCACCGGCCGGGCAGATATAGACAGGTGAGTCCAGCTTGCGACCCAGCAAATCCGTCGACACATCGATTTGGTGGACATCGGTCAGGAATCTCGGGCGCAGGATCAGGCGGCGGAATGCCAAGCGGTTCTCGGCAAGGGAGATCTCGTCCTTCCCGCCCTCGTCCATGTAGTCGAACGCGACCGGGTCGATAAGCCTGCGAGCTAACTCCCGAAAATCAAAGACGTTTGCGAGTTTGGTCGAGTCCTTGAGGTCCGGCTTCTCGATCTCCGCCATTAGAGGCGACGCGAGCAGGAAGGCCGCGAACTGGCGGATCATCTCACGACGGGAAGGTGCGTGCACCATGTGGCCTGAAACGTACCACCAACCACCATTGCTGTCAACGCGCCTGCGCCGTCTACGCCACCGCCACAATGGTCCGTCCGGTGTGGCCCATCCGAGCGGGCGTCGCTGGCGATCAAACGCGGTTCACCCGCGTGCTGCGGACAGAAGGTGCGATTTCCTATCGGACGCCGACCAATGCCAGGGCTGTGACGTGAGCCCGCCGATCCCGGGAATCACGCAGTTTGCTTCCGCGCTTCTTCAAGCAGACGCCGCGCGCGGGCTGGGTTGTAGACGCCACACGGGCAGAAGCGCGCAAGCGTTGCAACCGCTTGCTCGGTGGTCCTACGTCCCTCCCGGACCATATCGAGCATCTTGCGGGCCATGTTGAAAGAAACCATCCCGTGGCCGCACATGGTCGAAAGCTCGAGTACTTGACTGTTCGGCAAGTGATCGTGAGGATCGGTGAATCCCAGCGAGTACTCCACGCTGTGGCGGGGGATCCCGCAACAGGCAGCTACCTCCTTGGCTCCGCCCACCGAAGTGCTCAGATTGACCGACAGGCCCAGATCTGCTTCGATTACCTCCCGAAGGCAGTCTTCTGCCTTCTCCTTCGTGTCGAATACAGCGGCCACTGTGCCCGGCCTGGCAACGCCTTCGATCACGCCGTCCCAGTCGGGAGTGTGATCGCGGCTCCAGTGTGACCTCGGATCCAGGCGCCTCTCGGGCTTGAAGCTCCCGCGGTTCCCGTTGCCCATGTTGACAGGCTTGTGTCGGGCGCAGATGCGAAGGAAGGCCTTCTGTTTCTCCACGGCACCCGTGTCGTTCCTGCCCGGCGAGGGGATGCAAAAAAGGATGAAGTCGTCCCGGAACGAACTGGCTTTTCCGTATCGATGGAGTGTGTTCGTCATGCCGCCTCTGTGTTCGTAAGCCGACCCAGCCCCAGGTTGGTCTTGGCCCTTTCGGCATCGTATCCCAGCTCCTCGAGGACTTCTGACAGGCGCTCCTCCTCGCCGTCAGCGTCGCAGCGGGTCGAGATTCCGACCGCTGTCACGGTATCGATCTGGCGGTTGACGTCCTCCACGGCCGTCAGAACGGATTCAACCTGGTCAAGGCTAGTCTTGATCTCAACAATGCCCGACAGAATCTTTTCGTCCAAGATGCCCTCACGTAGGTCCCCGTTCGATTTGTCCGTCATCAAGTGGCTGATCGGGTTCTTCTCTTCGAACTGCACACCCAACCCGGCAAGTGCGGAAGTCATCGCCTGAATGTCCCTGAAGCGCACGCCGACGCCTGGCCGCCCGAACTCGATTGTGTAGCCGACTTCCCCGACACCGACTCTGGGGTTGACGTCGTTCGTCTTTACCTCTTCAGTCCCTCGCCCTTTGATGCCAGTCGATTTGTGTTCCACGACGGGGTCCGAAAACACCTGCCGGACTAGGCGAGGCATTTCCAATTCGTTCATCACGAACGCCGATGTCGGACAAACGTCGGGTTCAGGCTCGAAACGGAAACGGAAGAAACGCGCGACCTTCCTAACCGTCCTCACCAAGGTCGGGTTCAGTTGCTCTTGGCTCATGCCCCGAAAACATGTACCGCACTCCACGCACTCGTCTTGGTTGATCGTGGCACGTTGAATCTCAGGGTCCACATAGATCGCCCCCATCGGGCAGACTGGTACGCAGTTGGCGCAGGCAACGCATTTTTCGGGGTCAATCAGCATTTCAAGAAATTCGGCTCGGAACCCTAGCTGGAGAACACTGCAAGTCGCGAGACTCTGGGGTGTAGCTTACCAAGACGGCCAAATCCAGGCCCCAGGACGCGGAACAGCCGAGCGTCGATGGAGACATCTCATGGGACCCGGGACCTCACGGGGGCCTTCGTCACGCTACGGCAGGACTTCGAGTGCTTTGGGTCGAGCCTTGCAACCATCGTGAGTGGTAGTATCGAACGGCGATGAGGTTTTCGCTGGCAGCTCTCCTACTCTCTTCGACCGTGGTGGGTCTTGCGCAAGGCACCCTCGCGATTCGAGGTGTAACGCTCATTGATGGCAGCGGGGGGCCTCCCACACTCAACGCGACGGTCGTCGTCGCGGGCGACCGAATTGTGTTGATCGGGGAAGGGGGCACTCTCCAAGTGTCAGATAACGCGACAGTTGTCGACGGGAGGGGAAAGACGCTGATTCCCGGGATGATCAATCTTCACGGTCATGTCGGCATGACGAACGGTCTAGTCCAGGCGCAAGAAAACTACACGCGCGACAACGTGATTGAGAACCTGAGAACCTACGCCTCCTATGGCGTCACCACGACAACGAGCCTGGGGACGGACCTGAATCCGGTCATTGATGTCCGCGACGCCATCAACCGGGGCGAGCTTCGTGGCGTTGCGCGCGTTCTGACAGCACTGCAGGGGTTCACCACAGCAAACGGCTATCCGACACAAGCGCCCGGGGTCAAAGGCCTGGCCTTGGAGGTGTCGGACCCGGCGGAGGCGCGTGCGCAGGTCGATCGACTCGCCGATTCAGGCGCGGACTTGGTCAAAATGTGGGTTGACAGTCACCACGGCAACTTCGAGAAGCTCCACCCGAACATCTCCCGCGCGATCATTGACCAGGCTCACAAGCGCGGACTGATTGCCGCCGCGCATCTCTACGAACTGGCCGATGCCAAGCACTTGGCCAATGCGGGCTTGGACATCATCGCTCACAGCGTTAGAGATGGAGCTGTTGACAGGGATCTGATTCGCAGGCTGCTTGCACGCGACGTCACGTATGCCCCGACGCTCACGAGAGAGCAATCCACTTTCGTCTACGCTGACCTACCTGACTGGCTCGACGAGGCTTTCTTCGCAAGGAGCGTGTCTCCGTCCGTGGTGCAGGGGTTGCGAACATCGATGCGCGAAACGCAATCCAAGGATGCGGAGCAGGCAATCAACAGAAAGAACTTCCGTGTCGCGATGCGAAACCTAAAGCGTCTGGCCGACGCTGGAGTCAAGATCGGGTTCGCCACCGACACTGGCCCCCCCGGCCGGTTTCCGGGTTACTTCGAGCACTGGGAGGCGGAGCTAATGGTCCAGGCTGGCCTGACGCCCATGCAGGTGATCGTTTCATTCTCCAAGACAGCTTCCGAGGCCCTCGGCATCGATCGAGATTTCGGAACTCTCGCGGAGGGAAAAATCGCAGATATGATCCTTCTGGACAGCAACCCGCTAGGAAACATCCGGAACCTCAGAGACATCAATACTGTCTACCTAGGCGGACAGTCCGTGCTGCAGCAGAGCCTATCTACCCATCCCTAGCGCTTGATGGTTCTTCCAAGCCACACAACTCGTCCTACGACCTGAGCCGTCGAGCCAAGCGGTTCCACCGGATAAGCGATGTTGTCGCTTACGATGAGCCAGTTCTCGCTCTGGCGCCGGAGCCTCTTGACAAGCAACTCTTCGTCCCGCCGCAACGTGTAGATCTCTCCATCCCGCAACTCGGATGGGCGCATGTCGAGTAGCACGATGTCGCCGCTTCCCAGCGTGGGTTCCATCGAGTCGCCTTGCACCTCGATCACGGCCAGTTGATCAGCCATGAGGCGCTGGTCCCTCAGCCACTTCTTGGTAAAGCCCAGATACCCCTTGACGACCTCCTGGTCAACGGCGGCACCGCCACCGGCTGCGGCCAGCACCTCGAAACGCGGAGCCGAAACGTACAGGGTGCCCTGATCGATCTCGGTTGATTTGCGCTCGGACTCTTCCGCCAGCCGACGTGCCTGAGCGGCCAACCGCTCTAGTTCATCTGCCAATTGCATGGCGTCAGGTTGCGTTCCGGCAGGGATCCGGGGCGGGCCCACGTAAAACTCCAGATCCAGCGCGTCGCAAACCTCCGCCAGACGCCGGCTGCTCGGCGGCCGCCCCTCGAGGATGTAACGGATCGCGTTGACGGAGAGGCCGTTGTCCTTCGCCAAGCGGCTGGGATTCGTGCCCTTGCGCTTCAGCGCTTCCTGAATGGCGCCGATGATATCCGGACCCGGCATGGCCTGCTAAACAGTATAGGCATAGATTGTTTCGCTAGGGGTGAATCTATGAATAGCAAGTCTGCGCCATTGATCTGCCGTAACGGTGGATGATCGTTCAGTTGGCGGCCTAGCCTGGCAAGGCGCAGGCACTCGCCCCACTCAAGTAAACTCGGGCCATGAGTTATCACGGGATCAAGTTCCAAGTGCGGGAGCATGTGGCATATGTCGTCCTGAACCGCCCCAAGGCCGCGAACACGATCAACGTCGAGATCGCCAAGGACCTGATGATGGCGGCAATCCGATGCGACGAAGATCCGGCAGTCAGGTCGATCTTGATCCGTGGCGAAGGGCCCATGTTTAGCGGAGGCGGTGATCTGAAAGCCTTTGCTGCCAAGGGCGGGGAACTGCCGGCGTACCTCAAGGAAACAACGACCTACTTGCATGGGGCGATTTCGAGGTTTGTCCGGCAATCGGCCCCGACGGTCTGCGCGGTTCATGGATTTGCAGCCGGAGGAGGATTCAGCCTCGCAATTGCGAGCGATCTTGTGGTTGCCGCCGAATCGGCCAAGTTCACGATGGCCTACACCAAGGCAGGACTGACTCCGGATGGCTCTTCGACGTATTTCCTGGGCCGGTTGATTGGGTTGCGGCGAGCAATGGATATGGCGCTGACGAATCGCATCCTGACAGCGAGCGAGGCTCACTCTTGGGGACTGGTGTCTCGGGTCGTCGGAGAGGATGACCTTGCGGAGGAAGCGGAAGGGCTCGCCCGCAAGCTAGCTCACGGACCAACCTGGGCCTATGGAGCGACCAAGGATCTGCTCCATCGGGGCTTGTCCGAATCGCTCGAGACACAAATGGAACTGGAGACACGGGCGATAGCCAACGCTGTGCGCACAGACGACGCCAAGGAAGGTGTCCAATCATTCCTGGAGAAGCGCGAGGCAAGATTCGCGGGACGATAGTGTGCTGCAGCGCAAATGCCTAGTTGATTTCGCTTGATTGAGTTACACCATTCTGGAAGTTTGGAGTGTCCGACTACCTGCGCCCTGCTCGTCGATCATGCCTGCCACTTCGCGCATCCCTTGGGTGGAGGGAATCCCTCGCCCGCCGAGGTCGGCCAGATGACCGGGCTGCCCATAGGCACGGTGTCCACGCGCTAGCGGCTGCACGTCATTCTAGAGGTTGCGGTGATCCGCTACGGGTGCCAGGTCCTGGCGAGCGCCTCATACTCTCTGGCTTGGCCGGCTATGTCGACCCCTACTTCGTCACCCCACGCAGTCAGTAGCCGACGGTAGATGCTGCCCGGCTTGCCGTCGCCGACGGCCTGGAAGTTGAACCGGGTCACCGGAATCATGCTGAACGGGGTACTGGTAATCCAGGCTTCGTCTGCTTCGCGTACATCGTAGGGCTCGATATCAGTTTCCATTACGGGGATTCCTAGTTTCCCCGCCAGTTCGATGCAGGCATGGCGCGAAACGCCGCGGAGAATGTCATTCGGTTTTGGCGTCAAGATCTCGCCGTGTCGGGCGACGAAAAAGTTGCTGCCGCTACCCTCGGTGATGAATCCGTGTTCGTCTGTGAGCAGAGGCATGGCTCCTTGTTCCATCCGCGTGGCCTGAAGTTCGGCCAGCTTGTAGTAAATGCGACTGCGATTCTTCGCTTTGGGGTCGATGTAGCGGGATGGCACGGACTGCTGTGGCGTGATCACCAAATGAGCGCCATTCTCGTACTTCTCCGCGATTGACCGGGCATGGCGGACAAGAGGAAAAACGTTAATGGAGACGATGGGAGCTGTGCCCTCCTTAACGATGCCTGTGTAGAACGGCAGCGCTCCACGGGTCACGTCATGCATGATCTGGACGTCCAACCCGTCGAGTGCCGGCAAGTTACGCTCGATCGTTGTGTGCGTGGCGGCCTCCATCTCCTCAATCGTCAGTCCACACTCGATTTCGGCGTAATGCATGGAGGCAAAGAGACGGTCGAGGTGCTCGCGCAGGCGAAACGGCTTTAGGTTGAAAGTTCGAGTCACCTCGAACACCATGTCGCCGAACATCAAGGCACAGTCGAAAATCGAGATGCGAGCTTCAAGCTCGGGAATGAATTCGCCGTTGAAGTAGACTACACGGTTCGCCATGGAATGACCTTGTGTGGAGGATCCCAGTGTAGTGAATCGCAAGTGATTCTAATTGACCTTCTCTCTGCCACGAGGCTTGGCGGTCCCGTTGGATCTTGGCCTGAATCTCCGCTCCGCTCGCTTTCCAGCGATACAGCTTCGCCGCGCAGTTGCACTTCTCAAGATGGCCCACGATCGAGTCCGTGAACTCCTTCACGCTCGCGAAACTGCCGTCCCGAACGCGGTCCTCGGTCAGGTTGGAGTAGAGCCGTTTCACTAGGATCGTCCTCGAGTGTTCTCAGGGGGATCGACCGACGCTGCCCGTGACCGGGGCAGTCGCGCAGACCGGCGATTCCGTCGACATCGACGCGCTGGTCCCAACGCTTGACGTACCCGACACTGACGCCCACCTGTTCGGCGACGTCCGCCTGCCGCACGCCATGTCCTGCACCAGGGCGATTCAGGCTCTGCCTGGCCGCACCTCAAGGTGGTGGCCGTGCGGACCCGGCGGTTGAGTGCCTCTCTCGGCGGGCAGGACTATCAGGATTTCGACAGGTCGCGACACAGGACACTATGCCTGCGCGCGCAAGCGCAGCACAACTCAGCTAATTCCCATCAGTTGAATTCGTCCGCGCCCCGCCGCCGGGCGGCGTTCTTCATGAACTTGCGACAGAGGCGGGGCGGATGAAGAGTCGGCGGCGTTCTTCCACCCGAGGGCGGGCGTGACAGCCCTCGATATGATCGTTCACCATCCCCATCGCCTGCATGAAGGCGTACGCCGTCGTGGGACCGACGAATCGCCAGCCCCTGCGCTTGAGTGCCCTCGACATTGAAGTCGACTCGGGTGATGACGTAAGAGTGAGCAGCGTCGAATAATCTAGGCGACTAGGGCGAGCCGAAGTTTTTGGCTCCCACTGCCAGAAGAACGCTGCCAGCGAGCCGTATTGTGACGCCATTTCACGAGCCCGTCTGGCGTTGTTGATCGTGGCTTCGATCTTGCCCCGGTGCCTGACGATTCCTGGATTCGCCAGCAATCGTCCCACATCTTGCTTGGAAAAGCTTGCGATCCGGTCGAAATCAAAGCCGCAGAAGGCCTCGCGAAAGCTCTCGCGTTTTCGGAGGATCGTCAGCCACGACAGGCCCGACTGGAAGCCCTCCAAGCAGATCTTCTCGAACAACAAGCGGTCATCTGCGACCGGAAGGCCCCATTCCCGATCGTGATAGGTTGCGTAGTCGGGATGCTTGGAGCCCCAGAAGCAGCGAGTCAGGCCATCCTTTCCGCAAACGAGTCCAGGAACAGCGCTGGCACGTGGATCGCTCGGTTCCATCCGGCTCGAAACAGGATACTGACCCAATGATAGGACGGGTGCGGCTAAACTTCCGAGACCGCAGATGCGGTACGGGAGGCGCGGCCTGTCACTTGATAGCATTCAATCGATGGGACTTGGCTGCCGAGAGTCGATTTGGGGGTGTTGGATCCGTAGACAAGAGGCCAAGCGAAAGCGAAGCCTCCGGGATTGCAGGCGACGCCTCGCCGGAGTGCTCCTGCTGGGTATTGCAGCCGGCTGCGGTCCGCAATCCAAGTTGCCCAGCGGACTCACGTTCCTTCCCGGCGCGGTGAATGGAGCCGCAATCGAGCGTGATGGCCATACCATAGCCTTCTACGGAGACCCGGTCGGCGAACTGGGCAACGTTGACAAGGTCTTTCTCACGCATCACCGTCGGGACGCTGTGTGGGCTGCGCTAGATCTCGCCTCCGGAGGCGCTCGGGTCGTCGCTCCCGCCGTGGAACTCCCGTACTTGGCCCAAGCCGAGGGTTTCTGGAGCGAGTTCCAAGGCACTCGGTTCCACGACTACGCGCAGCAATCCACCAAAGTGCTGACCAGAAACCTAGACGTCCAGGAGCTTGCTAGCGGCGGTCGCTCCATCGATTGGAAGGGACTCACGATCGATGTTCTCGACACTCCCGGGTACACTCGCGGAGCTGTTTCCTACATGGTCGAGATGGGCGGGCGGCGTGTCGCGTTCACCGGTGATCTGCTCTTTCGGGGCGGCAAGATCCTGGATCTGTACAGCCTTCAGGACTCGATCGAGGAGACTGAGACGCGAGGCTACCACGGATATGCCGCTCGGGCAGCGGACGTGATTGCAAGCCTTCGCAAGCTGTCGGCGGCCGAGCCCGACATCATCGTTCCGGCGCGCGGACCGGTGATCGAGAATCCGGCTGCCGACATTGACCTGCTGCTCGGCAGGATCCAGCGACTCTTCCTCGCGTATTTCCGGACGGACGCGCTCCGGTGGTACTGGGGCGAGGAGAACTTGGCGAAGCGCGCTCGACGGATCTTGGGAGATACGCCGGTGGACTGGATGCCGATGGCCGTGAGAATCCGGCAGACGCCACCGCGCTGGTGGCACAAGTTCGGCACTTCGAGGCTCCTCGTGTCCGATTCGAAGGCCGCTTTCTTGATCGATTGCGGAAGCGAAAGCGCGATGGAGCAGATAAGCCGCCTTCAGCGGCGTCGCGTGTTCGACCGGCTCGAGGGAATCTTCGTTACCCACTTTCACGACGACCATACCGAGTTCGTGCAGGCGATGGCCTCCGAGCACGATGTCCCGGTCTACGCCGGCAGGGAACTTCAGGACATCCTGCAGAACCCGGACGCCTATCGCATGCCGGCGATGACGTTCAAGCCGATCCGTCCGGTTCATCCGCTTTCGGAGGGGCAGAAACTTCGCTGGCACGAATTCGAATTCGAGTACACCTACTTTCCGGGACAGGCTATCTACCACGGCGGGCTCGATGTCCGAAGGGAAAACGGTGAACGTTACTTCTTCGTTGGCGACTCGTTCAGCCCCTCCGGACTCGATGACTATTGCCTACTAAACCGCCACCTGCTGCATACCTCGCTGGGCCACTTCCGATGCCTCGATAAGCTTCGCGGAATGGAAGGCGAGTACTGGCTCGTGAATCAGCACATCGACGAGGTCTTCCGTTACAGCGACGAGCAACTCTTGACGATGGCCGAAGTTCTGGCGGAGAAGAAGCGCGCGATCGCTGAGATGGTGCCTTGGGAAGATCCCAACTTCGGCATCGACGAACAGTGGTCCCGGTTCTATCCGTACGGGCTGGAGGCAAGCCCGGCAGAAGAATTTGATCTCTATGGCGTGGTTCTGAACCATCTGCCGGAGGCTGAGACGTTCCGCATTCGCCCCAACGTTCCCAAGGGATGGAAGTGCATTCCCACGTTCGCGGAACTGCACGTGGGAGCGCACGAAGAAGGCCGGACCCTGTTTCGTGTCACGCCAGACGAGGAAGCCTCGGGCTTGACCGTGCTGACCGCCGATGTGGCATTCGCGGAACACGACCTACGGCAATGGATCGAGGCAATGATCGCAGTGCGCCCGTAGTATCCTTCCAGGTCGCTGGATGAATTGTGACGAGGTCTCTGCTGGCAGGTCCAAGCATGTTGCCCACTTCAGTACTGGCCCCGTCAAAGGTAATAGATCGCCATTTGTTCGTCTTCCAGCGCGGCACCGCCCAGAGCGTCGTCAAGTTGTTCTCGAATTGCCCTGATCGTGGCGTCCGGGACTCCTCCGAGTCGAGCGGCGCGCTTGCGCTCCAGAAGGGCTTCCGGGGGGATCGACGAGAGTTGTTCGTCGCGAACGCTATCCATTCGGTACTTGTGGATCACGATTGTCCTGAATCCGATTGCACGGAGCCTGTCAATCTCAACGACGGCGTCTGGCTCGGGGATTCCGGCAAGCTGCCGCAGCGCGGATTCTTGGTCAATGGCGTCCTGAATCGCTGGGGGATAGCTGGCAAGGTAGCCGCCGGAGATCGGCTTGCCATGGACCGTTTGCGCGACCATGTTGAGGACCCCGCGGTTTCTCTGGTGAAACGGAATGTCCAATACGGCGCCTGGACGCTGGGCGAGTTGTGCCAGAAGCGGCGACAGTTCGATCCTCTGAATCGGGAATGGCATCCAGCTGTACTCGACGAGGATGAGGGCCGCGGCTACAGGCATCGCCCAAACCGGCCTGGCGCGGATTGCGACCCACCCGTAGCCCACTAATACAGCCAGAGCAATGCTTGACAGGATCAAGAAGCGATTTGCCACTCTGAGGTTTGCCAGAAATGGAATATCTCGCAACACAGCGAAGGGAAGGGTGATCGAACCGTACAATGTGCCATTCCAGAGAAGGTGGGCTCCGAGAGCCAGCGTGAGCCCGAAGGCAAACAGGCCGAGCCATGGCCAGCAGCGTCGGCCCAGACGGACAGCCCCGAGAAGTGCCAGAGCCACGGGAATGAAGCCCAGATAACAGATGAACCCGGCAGCCTGATAGCGGCGATCCAAGTACCGGGTCTGGCTCCACTCACCGAAGAGGGGATTCGCGAACTGGGGAGTGAGCAAATAGCTCAAATCAATACCCCGGTTTGTCGGTGCCTTCAGGAAGAAGTCTTGGCCGTCTCCGATCGTCACCAGCATTGGCGCCAAGAGTGGCAAGACCATCAGCACCGCCAGTGTCGCGGCAGCTCCGATGCCCTTGGCGAAAGCGGACCAGGAGTCGCGTCGGCGCCACGCAAGCCATGTGAGCCACGGAGTGACTACCATGGCTAGCTTGAGGCCCAGATGCCAACTGCAGAGTGCGTTCAACCCGAAGCACGCCCCAAAGGCAAGCGCATCAAGGGAACCCATTGAGCGGCTCCATCGAAGCAAGAAGTAGAGTGTCAGTGGTATGAACTGCACCGAGAACAGATTGAGGTGCTCTAGTGTCTGTTCGATTGTCTGCGGGAAGTAGGCGAACACTATGCCTGCCAGGAATCCGGCTGAAGAGCTTGCCGTCAGTTCGCGTACAAGCAGGTACGCTCCAAATCCCGCAAGTGTCAAGGCAAAGAAAACACAGAAGTTATAGGCCGCGGCCTCACCGAACAAGAGGTTGACCGGCATTGCGAGCACTTGATTGAAGGGCGAGTGCGTGTGGAAGGCCAGGTCCGCACCGCCGGGGAAGAAAAGCTGTGAGGTATGCAGGGGGTTCAGCCCATCGAGCAAACACTGCTTCCACCACCATAGATTCCAGTAGTTCTGCCAGATGTCCCCCGATCCACCAGGCAGTCCGTCGCGCCACTGCCATGCGAGAGGAAAGGTCATCAGCACGGTCAAGCCCACATACACGAGCAGGACACGCCGCGGAGCGTCTAGCAGGCCGTGGACGAGTTGGGCTCCAAAGGTTGCCTTCTTAGAGTTCATGCCTTGTATTGCCACGCAGGAATTCCAATGGTGTTGCGGCCAGCGGAATCGAAGCCTATTGCACGGCGCCCACGAATTCCTGCTCGAACACAATGTCTACGGGTATGTCCAAGTCTTCAAGCCTCGCGAGGTCGTTTTCAAGCGAATCGCCCATGCGCCCAAGGTCTGCGAGGAATCGCGTCGCTCGTCCATAGTCTCCATCCCCTTGCAGGCGAAGGATCTCTCCTGACAGCGCGTCAACGGCGGATCTCATGTTCTCGATGTTGACACGGTATGTGCCCGTGTCCCTGTCACGCGAGAACGCCTGGGCCTTCTCGAAGTAATTGAAGCTGAGCAGGTTCGCTGTCCCGTGAGCGCTCGACGCCCCAAATCGGACCGAACGGAAGATTCCGGCCAGAAACGTGATGTAGTTGCTGTCCAGCCGGCCAGCTGGAATCGCACCCGAGTCGGTAAGACTGGCGAGCAAGTGCAGTCCCAGAATGTCGGCCTTGGCTTCTTCGAGAGCGGAGGATGCTTCCTTCAACGCATCCCGGACTGTGCCTCTTCCGTCGAGGGTCTTCTTGATACCAAGGCCGTGCGCCACCTCGTGGAACATTATGTTCGCGAAGAATGCCTCGAAGTTCACATCGTCTCGCTGGTCTTCCGCCACCAGCACGTCGGCAATGGGTATCAGAATCTTGTCAAACTTGGCGCGCATCGCGTTCTTGAGCTGCAGTCGGCGGGATCCCTTCTCGAGTTGCACTTGTTCGTCGTTCGGGAGATTGATCGCAATGGTCTTGGCACCTGCGTTGCAGTCTCCCGCGTAGAACAGCACATCGTATGCGTTGAGCTGAGATTCGCCTCCGGGCTCCTCAGCCTTGTACGCGGCCGGAACAGGCAAACCGTCCTGAAGCATTGGAAGCATGGCTGAGTACCGCTCCAGCCGGGCGCTCCAGTCCCTGTCCTTCACAAGGACATAAGCCTCGAAAGCCGTCTTCGTGCCCATCAACTTGTCTTCGTAGGACTCGATCGGGCCGATCACCAGGTCCAGCACGTTGTCCCGCATGTCCATCCACGCGAAATCACTTTGCTGGTAGACGTTGGTCTCAAGCGCCGTCGCGCGCATCCCGAGGTAGCGTCGAAACCCGGGATCTTCAGCCAACTCTGCTGCCTGGCGGAGCAGCGACGCGGCCTCGGAGAGTTCATTCGCGAATGCCCTGTTGTAGGGAACTGCGATCAGGTCGCGGCTGTTGTCTCGTCGCACGAGGGTATATTGGCTGGTGAGATCTGGTTCGGAGGCGGCAGCCTGTTCCAATTCTTCCTTCGTGAGGTCCGCGGGATAGTAATTGGCCCCCGGCGGTTTGGGCCCAATTCCGGGCAGAAAGGGACGATTGTCCCCCAGGCGGTCCCATGGCCCATAGTTGATTTCGGCGAACCGGCGAGCGTTCGGATCGTCAATCCCGTCCAGCAATTGATTCTTGTCGCCGTACGCCTGTTGCCAGAACAGGCTGTCCATCACCCGCGCGGCCGACACCAAGAGCGGCAGCATCGCACGTTGATTGTCTGTCAGGTCATTCAGATCGGCCTCAAGCTTCACAGGCACGTAATCGTCAACCATCGCACGGTAGTCCAATTCCGGCATGTCCGACCCTGTTTCGGAGAGGCCGCAACTAACAAGCCAGGCAATGGCCAGTCCTGCCGCTACCCAGCGCACCGCTCCACTGTAGCGCAGCACGGACGAGTCCCTGCCTGAGGATCGCTAGCGAATCACGCGGAATGGATCGGGCGCGGGCTCGGTCGTTGGCGGCAGTGCGGGCTTCCTCCCGGTCACATAGAGAGCGCCCAGACGCTGCAGGCCCTCGCGAGTAGCGCGCTCCTCCGGCGACTTGTCCGGCGAGATCTGGGAATCGTCGGGAATCTGCGCGGTTGAGACATCGTGGAAGCCAGACTCGCGAAACACTCCGGCCCACTCGTCGCGACTGAGCCGATGCATCGCCAGACCCGCCTCTGTGTCCCATCCTTCCGAGAACGGGTTCTCCGAGTAGTAGTTGATCAGGACGTGAAATGACCCACCATAGGCCGTGACTCTATAAATCTCTGTGGAAGCCAAACTGATGTCTGGCCAGTAGTATGCGGACTCAATACTCAGAACATGAGTGAAGTAATCCTCGGCCCACGGGATTTGCTCGGCTGGAGCCGGGGCGAACAGGGCGTTGTCCAAGTGATCACAAGTGCTTCGAGCAGCTCGGATTATCTCGTTCGAGATGTCGATCCCGACGAAAGCGCCGTCCTCAAGCTGCTCGGCCAGAAGTCGCGCAACCCACCCGTCACCACAGCCAACATCCAGCACGCGTGCTGTCGATGGCATGTCAATTCGCGCGAGCATCAGCTCGGCGAGACGCTTGTGCCGGCGTTCCATTCCCGCGGCCTTGCCGGTGCGGACCCAACAGTCAAACGTGTCCCGAATCGCATTCAGGCAATGCTCGATGGGCTGTTGAGGGTTGTCGACTGTCACAGGGGCTCATCCATGTCTTGAAGCGATTCGCGAGCATGCTGGATCAGTGTCCGGCACTATGATTGCCAGCTAGGAGAGAGGGGCTCGAATTCCGGCTTCCGACGTTCAAGGAAGCTGGCCGCCCCCTCCTTGACATCGGGTCTTCGGAAGGACTCGACCATTTCCTCGAGTGCCCTGGCGCTCGCCTCATCGATACCGCGCTCAAGGTCCCCATAGACTTGGCGCTTGATTGCCGCCATTGATGCCGGCGAACAGCTCTGCGCGAGGTCGCTTGCATAGTCCACCGCCTTGTCGAGCAGTTCAGCGGGAGGGAAAACGGCATTCACCAAGCCCATTCGCTCGGCTTCTTCGGCTTGGATGACACGCGCCGAAAGCAATAGGTCGAGGGCTCTGGCCTGACCGACCAAGCGCGGCAAGAGCCATGAGACTCCGTATTCGGCAACCAGACCTCTGCGAGCAAATGCAGTCGTCAACTTGGCGCCCGAAGCCGCGAAGCGGACATCGCAGCACAACGCGTGGACAAGAGACACTCCGGCGCAACCGCCATTGATTGCCGCTATGAGCGGTTTCGGGATCGACAGTGCGTAATGGACCGGACGACTTGGCTGCAAGATTCTCTCAACAGTCTGCGGTCCCGAAGCCTTGAGCCCTGCCACGTCGGCCCCAACGCTGAAAGATTTCCCGGCACCTGTCAGCACGATGGCTCGCACTGCCGAATCGTCGCGACACTGCTCCAAGAGATCGAAGTAGTGATCCCGCATTGCCGGTGTCAGCGCGTTGTTGCGTTCGGGTCGGTTGAAGGTGAGCACGGCGACGCCGCCGCGCAATTCAAACAGGAGATTCTCTGGCATGCGGGACTGCCCATTCTAACCTGCCAGCAACTGCGATAATGGGAATCTTTCGATGGCGGAGAAGCCCCTGACTTACGCCGACGCCGGTGTCGATATCGATGCGGCTGTCGCCGCCACGGATCGTATCCGGGATCTTGCCCGTCGGACGTTTGACGGCAACGTGCTCACCGGAATTGGGTCATTCGGCGCGGTGTACTCCCTTGCTGGGAAGGGTCTGGCGGATCCGGTCCTTGTCAGCTCCGCCGACGGCGTGGGAACAAAGTTGAAGATCGCATTCGCCGCGAACCGCCACGATACGGTGGGCCAGTGTCTGGTCAACCACTGCGTCAACGATATCGCCGTCCAAGGTGCCTCCCCGCTGTTCTTCTTGGACTATTTTTCCGTCGGTCGGCTCGACCCGGAGATCGCTGGCCAGGTGGTGAGCGGGATCAGCCTCGCGTGCCGCCAGAATGGCGTGGCTCTGATCGGTGGCGAGACCGCCGAGATGCCGGGCCTTTACGCCGAAGGCGAGTACGACCTTGCGGGCTTCATCGTCGGAGCGACCGAACGGGACCGGCTGCTGCTTGGGTCGAGAGTCAAGGCGGGCAGCGAATTGATAGGTCTGTCCTCGAGCGGTCTGCATACCAACGGTTACTCGCTCGCGCGGAAAGTGTTCTTCGACGTGGCCGGTTTCCGGCTCGACCAAGAGCTAGAAGTCTTGGGCACGACTGTGGGCGAAGAATTGCTCGCCGTGCATAGGAGCTACCTGAAGCACTTGCGTACTCTCGACGGCGAGGGCTTGCTACAAGCAGCCGCCCACATCACAGGCGGCGGGATTACCGACAACGTCCCGCGGATGCTTCCTGATGGGATGCGGGCCCGAATCCAGACCGGAACCTGGGAGGTTCCGGCTGTCTTTCGCCTGCTTCAGGAAATCGGCGACCTTTCCGACTCGGAGATGCGACGCACGTTCAACATGGGGATCGGCATGGTCGCCTGCGTCCCGGCCGGAACAGGACGCTTGGCTGTGAGGGCTCTCGCAGAAGCGGGCGAAGAAGCCTGCGTGATTGGCTCGGTCGAGCAGGGAAGCGACGGCGTGGTGTACACGGCATGAATCGGCTTGGCATCCTGATTTCCGGGCGCGGATCGAACTTCGAAGCGATTGCTGATAGCATCGGCGCTGGTAAGCTCGACGCCGAGATCGCCATCGTCATCAGCAACAACCCGAACGCCGAGGGTCTACGACGGGCCCAGCAGCGAGGGCTCAGGGCTGTTTGCGTTCGCTCTCGGGCCATGGAGCGGGAAGCGTACGACCGTCTCGTGGTCGAGAAGCTCCGGGCGGAAAGGGTGGACCTGGTGTGCCTAGCCGGATTCATGCGCCTGCTGAGCGCCTACTTCGTGGGGGAGTTTCCGCAGAGAATTCTCAATATCCATCCGTCGCTGCTGCCAGCATTCCCCGGGCTTGAGGCCCAGTTGCAAGCTCTCGAGCACGGCGTGAAGCACTCCGGTTGCACCGTGCATTTTGTGGATGAGAAGCTGGACGCTGGGCCGATCATCGCGCAGGCCACCGTGCCGGTGCTCGATTCGGACGACGAGGGGGCTTTGGCAGCGCGAATCCTGAGGGAGGAGCACCGCATCTACACGGAAGCAATTCGATTGGTCCTTAGCGGCAAGTACCGTATCGATGGACGGCGCGTGTTGCCAACGCAATGACCATCGAGCAGCAGATCGAGTACCTCCGCAAGGGCTGCGCGGAGGTTATCTCCGAGGAGGAGCTTGGAGCGAAGCTCAAGGACTGCACCAAGGATGGGCGTCCCCTGCGGGTCAAAGCAGGATTCGACCCCACGGCCTCGGACCTGCACCTGGGACATACGGTGCTTATTCGCAAGATGAAGCATTTCCAGGACCTTGGGCACACTGCGATTTTCCTGATCGGCGACGTGACGGGCCTCATCGGCGACCCCAGCGGCCGGAACAGCACACGGCCCCGGATGACCCGGGAGCAGATTCTCGAGAACGCCGAAACCTACAAGCAGCAAGTGTTTAAGGTCCTTGATCGGGACAAGACGGAGATTCGTTTCAACAGCGAGTGGTTGCTCGAGCTGGGAACGCTCGGAATGATCAAACTCTGTTCGAGCGCGACCGTCGCCCAACTGCTCGAACGGGAGGATTTCAGCAAGCGCTACAAGCAGGGAAAGCCAATCTCGTTGCACGAGTTCCTGTACCCGCTCACCCAGGCGCAGGATTCGGTAGCCTTGCGCGCGGACGTCGAACTAGGAGGAACGGACCAGAAATTCAACCTGCTGCTCGGTCGCGAGCTGCAAGCTGATCATGGGCAGGCGCGCCAGGTGGTGGCCACGATGCCGATCCTCGAAGGGCTGGACGGAGTTCAGAAGATGTCGAAATCCCTCGACAACTACATCGGGATCAACGAACCCGCGGAGATCATGTACCGCAAGGTCATGCAGGTGTCCGATGACCTGATGTTCCGGTACTACGAGTTGCTGACGGACCTGTCGATCAAGGAGATTGACCAGCTCAAGCGAGATGTTGCCAAGGGCGCAAAGCATCCAATGGAAGTCAAGCACGCCCTCGCCGACCGGATCGTCAAAGACTTTCACAGCGAGAGAGCGGCACTTCGTGGAGGGGACGCCTTCCGCCGCGTGGTCCAAAACAAGGAAGTCCCGGACGACATGCCGGAAATGGACATCCCCCAGGAGATGCGCGGACATGACGTGCTGCGGATAGACAAGCTGCTGCGAGCAATCGGGCTGGCCAATTCGGGAGCCGAGGCGAACCGCAAGCTCCGGGAAAATGCCGTGAGCGTGAACGGAGTCAAGCACCGGGAGATGAGCTACGCGGTGCCCGACGGAGTGTTGGAGCTGGTCGTCAAGTTCGGCAAGAAATGGGCTCGCGTGCGTCTCTAGCCTGGAGGCTGCTCGTGCTTCAATGAGGGTTTCCGTGCCGCGCTCGTTCAGCATCAAGAACTTCGGGTGCCGCGCCACCCAGGCTGATGGCGCAGCCATCGCCGCCGAACTGGCCAGGCGCGGTCTGCAGCTTGAGCACAATCCGAGCGATTCCGACCTAGTGGTTGTTAACACTTGCACGGTAACGGCCGAGGCTGACAGGGATGCGCGCCAGTCGATCAACCGGATTCATCGCGAGAACCCCGCAGCCGAAATCCTGGTGACCGGCTGCTACGCGCAACGCCGGCCCGAGGAGTTGTCCCTCCTTGGCGGCGTCAAGTGGGTCGTTGGCAACTCGCACAAGCACAAGATCGGTCAGGTTGTCGCCCCGGACTTGGTGCAAATAGACGGTGCCGGACCGCAGCCGCTGAGCTATCACGGAGGAATCCAAGCCGGCGGCACGCTAGTCGGGGATCTCACGCAGCACTCCGGGCTCGCCTCAATCCCAGCCGGTGATCCGATCGGACGCAGCCGGCCTAACGTCAAGGTTCAGGATGGCTGCGACAATCGCTGCTCCTTCTGCGTGATTCCTTCGGTGCGGGGCAAAGGCCGCAGCGCGGCGACGGCAGCCGTGATCCGCGACGTGCGCAGATTGGAGCGGTCGTACCCGGAAGTCGTGCTGACGGGAATCAATTTGGGCCGGTGGGGCCGGGACCTTGATGGGAGGCCTCGTTTCCCTCAATTGATCGAGGCATTGCTCGCCGAGACATCCGTGCGCAGAATTCGATTGAGTTCGATCGAGCCGATGGACTGGAGCGAACGGCTCCTCGGCCTGATGGCCTCGTCAGGGCGGATTGCCAGGCATGTCCACATGCCATTGCAATCGGGCTCGGATGCAGTCCTTAGGAGAATGCGCCGGCGCTACCGAGTCCGGCACTACGAGGGCCGTGTTGCATTGGCGAGCCGGCTCCTGCCCGCTGCCGCGATTGGGGCGGATGTCATGGTCGGGTTTCCTGGCGAGACGGATTCCGAGTTTGAGGAGACTCGATCGTTCGTGGAGCGGATGCCGTTCACTTACCTGCATGTGTTCTCCTACTCCTCCAGGGATGGAACACAGGCTGCCAGTCTTGGCGGCCACCTCCCCAAGGCAATCAAGCGCCAGCGTAATCGAGTTCTGCGGGAGCTTGTCGAGAAGAAGAACCTGGCATTTCGTCAACGCCTGCTTGGCACGAGCGTGTCGGCAGTCGCATTGTTTTCCGGCGAGACCGGGGCCAGGGCTCTTACCGACAATTTCATTGAAGTAACCCTGCCGGGGGCCGAAGTGAGGCCTGGCGAATTGGTTGACGTCCAAATTGAGCGAGTCAGCGATCGCAGCACAATTGGCGCGCTAGCTCGATAATTTCGGCTGTTTCCAGCGTCAAGTCCAGGGTCCTTCGGTATGATCTTCGCCATGGCCAAAGACGACTCTGGGGAGGTCCGCTCGCGTGCCGGCCGCTTTTTCCCGCATTGGGAATCAGCGGACCTTCCGCCGGCACCGGAATTCTCCCGCCGCCAATGGAGGCTCCTGATCGGTCCGGGGCTGTTGCTCGCCGGCAGTGCCATCGGCGGTGGGGAATGGCTCTTCGGCCCCATCGTCACTGCTCGGTACGGCGGCCAGTTGATGTGGATCGCCGCAATCAGCATTCTGCTGCAGGTGAGTCACAACCTCTGCATGATGCGGTACACGCTCTATACCGGGGAGCCGATTCTAGTTGGCTTCTTCCGAATGTCTCCGGGCCCGGTGTTCTGGGTGTTCTTCTACCTGCTGCTTGACCTCGGCGGGATTTGGCCCTACTTGGCATCAAACGCGGCCGTTCCCTTGGTCGCGGCCTTTCTTGGGCACTTGCCTGGACCAGAGCACGAGGATGTGTTGAGGTGGGTTTCCTATGGCGTCTTTTCCATTGCGTTCATTCCGCTGATCTTCGGCGGGAAGATCTACAACACTGTCGAGAAGGTCATGGTCACCAAGATCTTCTTGGTCTTGGGGTACCTCGGTTTCGTGTGTGTGTTCCTCGTCAGCTGGGACACTTGGGTAGCCGTTTTCACGGGATTCCTGCGGGTGGGATCGTTTCCCGACCAGGAAGTCGATTGGCCGACCCTGGCAGCCTTCGCCGCGATCGCCGGAATGGGCGGGATTTCCAATACCAGCTTTTCGAACTACGCCCGCGACAAGGGCTGGGGGATGGGCCCGTCAGTCGGTGCGATCCCCAGCATGGTTGGCGGCAAGCGGGTTGAACTGGCTCACGTCGGCAAGGTCTTTCCGATCAGCCCCGAGTCCTTGCGGCGTTGGAACGGTTGGATGCGGCACCTGCTGAGGGACCAGCTAGGCATCTGGCTGGGCGCCTGCGTAATCGGAATGGCGCTGCCTTCGATGCTCTCTCTCGAGTACGTCGCCGGGGCCGAAGTCCAGGGTCATGCGGCTGCGGCGATGACGGCCCGCGGGATTGCCGACCAGTATGGGGAGGTGTTCTGGTTCCTTACTCTGCTTTGCGGCTTCATCGTACTGGCGCCTGGTCAGATCTCAGACATTGACAACATCGTCCGCCGGTGGACGGAGTTGATCTGGACGGGCAGCCGGCATGTACGCCACATGGATGGCAACCAAGTGAAGTACATCTACTACTCGATCATGGGCCTCTATTTCCTGTGGGGCCTAATTGCTCTGCGATTGACGCCGAATCCATTGTTCTTGGCTGTTGTGACAGGGGCCTTGCGGAACCTGGGATTAAGCGCTACCGCCTTGCACGCCCTCTATGTCAACCGGAAACTGCTTCCCGAGCCTCTGAGGCCTCCGCTTCTAATGCAGGCCAGCCAGGTCGCTTGCTTCGTGTTCTTCCTGGGAATCTCGGGGATCGCTTTCTACCAGCAAGTCGGCCACTTGCTGCCGTGGTAACGGCCCGGCCGCGCTGGGGAGGGGGTCACAGATCCAGCGTCCAAGGGTCTCTATTGGGTTTCGAGAGCCATCCGTTCGCGTCGTCATCGGAGGGGATGGATTCGGTGGCTGCATCCCATTGAATCGAGCGCGTGAGCCGTGTCGCGATGTTGCCCAAGTGGCAGAAGACCGCGGTGCGATGACCGATCTCGACGTCCGCGTTCGGACGCTTCCGGCTCCTGACGCAGTCGAAGAAGTTCCGCATGTGATGGGCGTTCAAGCTCCGTTGGGCGCCCTCGGGGAAGGACTCGCGATTCTCGGTCATCAGCGGGTCATTCCGCTGCCACTGCTGGCCTCTGATCGAATAGCCCCTGCGAGTGACCTCGAGATCCCCCTTGGTGCCGTGGAAGACTAGGTAGGAACCCCGCGTACCGTTGAGTTCGCGAACCGACCATTTCAAGACCCCGGAATCTAGCTCGTAGAGCACCTCTTGTACATCCGGCGTCTCTCCGTTGTCCCGGATCGCGTAGCGCCCGCCACATCCCGAAACAACGTTCGGCGCCTCCACTCCGAGGCCCCATCGGGCGATGTCGATGTTGTGGGCGCCCCAGTTCGTCATCTGCCCACCGGAATAGTCCCAGAACCACCTGAAGTGATAGTGGCCCCGTAAGGGATTGTGGGCGCGCGCGGTGGCGGGTCCAAGCCACATGTCGTAGTTGAAGTCTGCCGGGGGATCCGTATCGCCCGGAGTTCCGAATCCAGGCATCGAGTTGCGTTCCATACCGGCTTCTACGTGGTGCACGGCGCCGATTTCACCGTCATGGACCAATTGCACCGCTTCAATGTAGTGCGGGCCGGAGCGTTGCTGACTGCCGGTTTGCACCACCCGGTCGTACCTGCGAGCCGCCTCGGTCATCTTGCGGCCCTCCTCGACGGTGAGGGAAAGAGGCTTTTCCACGTAGACGTCAAGGCCCGACCTGCAGGCCATGATGGTCTGAATGGCGTGCCAGTGGTCGGGAGTTGCGATCAAGACCGCGTCCATGGGCCTGTGCTCTAGGAGATCCCTGAAGTCCCGGTATGCCTTGGCCTGGCCGCCCGCCGTGCTGAGGGCTTTCTCAAGATGAGGCTCGTAGACGTCACATGCCGCGACAGGCTGGGCGTCCTCCATTGCGATAGCCTGCTCCCAGATCTGACCGCCCCGATTCCCCGTCCCAATGATTCCCAGGCTGAGCCGGTCATTGGCGCCCTGGATTCTCTTGTAAGACGCCGCTGTTGCCGCGGCCACAGTCAGCAAGTTCCTACGATTCATGGTGGTCGCCTCGGATTCCCCGCTCCCGAGGGCCTCTAGCATCGTACTCCATGGAGCCTCGGAGGGCGTGACGCAGGCACGGACTGCCCAGCGGGATCCAGTTGAAACCCTGGCCGGAATCAGCTACCGGTTTCCGCAAGAGCGGTTTGCATAGCTGGCCATTCGCAGCAGTTCGCATTCACGTTGGCATCGTTGGATGCCCGACACGTAAAGATGGCTACCCGCGCCACCGCCGAGACACCTTGCGTGCAGAGTTGGCGATGAACTCGTGGTCACGCCGATCTAACGGCGCGTCCTTCAGGAGGCCTAGTTGAGCGCGAACGGCGGGTATTTGTCGGTCACCAGCAAGCCAACATAAGCGCCGACCCGCAGTGTCCAGCGCCAAACTCCGACAACGAAGTCGAACAGCACACGTGGATATCGCCCCGTGATCAGGATCGCGAACCAAGCGATTACGAGCACTGGAACAGTCATCAGGCAAAGAAACACGAGCACCAAGTAGTGCGGTATCGCCAGTATCCATTTGATCAATGGAAGCCACCGGTTCAGGTCCCGCTCGACGTTTGGATAGTCAATCTCGAGATGCACCGCTTGCTCTTCAACGGTGGATGGATACCGGTCAGTGAGCAGGACGAGGTAGGCAAAGACGCGGCCCCCGAAACGCGCGCCCTCGCGCGCAAAATCAAACCACCACCGCGGATACCGGCGGCGGAATACAATCATCAGGGCCGTCGCCAGGGGAAGGTGGCCGGCGCCGGCAGCCACAAATGCGAGATACAGAGTCGCCACCCGGACGGCTCGACCGGTTTCCTCGGCATCCCCAGTGTCCAGTTCAATCTCTGGCGACAGGACCAGCCTGAGGATGACGACGATCGGTATAGCCATCACTAGGCGGAAGCACGTTGTGAGGCGGCTGAGTGCCTCTGGGTAATCCACATCAAGCCGGGCAGCATATGGGCCGGAGGGTGAGTGGTTCATAGATTGGCATTGTACAAGGCGGTTGGCCTGTCCATAGCAAATGGTAGGCAAAGATTAGCCTTGACGCGCAGCGGCTTGCCACGAAACAATTCCGGGTGCCGCGGCTCAGGCGCATACTCGCGAGCACGTCCACCGCGAGGCCCGATTCACTTGTCGGACACATGAGGATTCTGGGAGCGAGCGAAGGCGCTGGCACTAGGCTCCTGGCAAGGCTCAAGAGTCACCTTCGAGAGAGAGGGACGCCCGTCGCCGATAATGCATCGTCGGACGCTACCTCTTCAGGCTTGGTTCAGATTCGGGCGACCCTCCGGCAAGAATCTGGCACCCCATTGATGTGCGCCGCCATTCCGCCGTGCCACCGGATCGATCACCTAGGGGCCCGCCAGCGGATGCGGTACTACCGGCAGCCGGGGGATGTTTCCGCGCGGCCTCCTGAGCGTGAGGTCTTCAAACAGCAGCGATGGGACCACCAGGGAGGTCATGGCAGACCGTCTCAGGCTGGTGAGCCCAGAGAACGAATTGCTTCCAGCCACGAAGGTCGTGGTGTAGACGAAGGTGTCATCAGAGGCCGCGACTATATCCCGGAAACTGGACTCGGTCACGCCGACCAATTCGGCCTCCCGAATCAGCTCCTCCCGACCGTCCGGGAATACCTTGTAGGCGACGACGGCGCCGACTAGCCCCTGACCGCCAGACCCCCGCGGACCCCGCCTCGCTGAGGCGATCCGCCCTTGGGGACTGCCAATATGGCGCACGAGAATTCCGAATTCGAGATCCCGCTCCTGAACCAAGGCCAGGAGTTCACTCCGGAGTTCGTCCGGTTCGAGGCCTTGTTGTGGAACGATGAGCACATTGGACGGCCCCGGTCCGGCCGACCTTCGACTCGCGGTGCTTGCAGGCACGCCCGGCACGGGATTTCGTGTTGCCAGCAGCGTCTTGAGGATGCCCCGCTGTACCAGCACGGTCTTTTGGGCTGGCACCCCCTCGTCATCCACAGGGTAGCCCCCGAGCAGAGGCGTCTGATCGTGTTGCTCTAGAGTCGGGTCGTTTACGACCCCCAGGAACCTTGGCAGGACCCGTGCACCCAACTTGTCGAAGAATGGATTTCCCCCGCGGCCGGCCGACCGTGAGGACCGCGGGTCATCGACAACAGGAGCCTTTGAGGCAAGCAGTCTGGGCAGCAGTACTCTCCGTACGATTGCCGCTGCAGCCTGCCTCTCGAAAAGCACCGGTCCGGAATAGCGGTCCAGATAGTTAGCTGCTCGCAATTCCCGCAATCTCTCGGAGAGCCTTTGCGCCCGGCTTTTCAGGGTTTCAGTGTCTGGGAGTTCGTCCCAGGATCGCCCGTACGCGCTGATGGAATCCTCCAGTGCTGTGCCGTCTTCGGCTTGCGTTCCGGCAAGAATACGAACCGAGGCTGAAGGGTCCAGTCGGGTGAACGAAGATCCTTCGCTGTTCAGGTATGTGAGACGCTCGAGCTGCACTTCGGCCCGGACTTCGGAGACGAAGACATGCGGCATTCCGTCGAAAGCCTTTGAGACGTCGAGAGCCAGAGTCTCCACTTCCTGGGGATCGGGTCTTGGAACGGACCGATCGTCGGAGTATTGGTACGGCTCCTGCTCGCTAAAGTCAGGAACCTCTTCGACGCGGGTCGCGTTTTGGAGAGCTGCACGCTTCTTGGAGAGATGGTCCAGAGCTTGCTTGTAAGCGCTGTCGGTCGCGAGCCAAATCTTTCGCCTGAGTTCGTGGTAGTCGTCTTCTAGTGGAAGCAGGCTAGGGAATGCGGCCGAAGCGAGTGCCGATCCGAAGTCCGGACGTGTCGAGAAGTTGGTGTTGTCCAGATCCTTGTCACCGACCCTAACCTCTACGGCCAAGAGCCTGCTCGAGCCTTCGCGACGGCTCGCAATTGCTCCGAGCACGGCGGAAGCCCGGGAACTGGTCGACTCCAAGACGGTGTATGACACGAAATAGGGCTTGTCCATGCCGCCAAGTTGCAGGTCTTCCATCGCGCGCGTCATCTCATCACGCATTGCCTTCAAAAGGACGGTCTCCTGGGCCAGCGCAGGGAGCCACCAGAGCAGGACTAGCAGCGGGAGAGCGCTCATCCGAAACCGCATCACCGGGCACCTCCTTCGGCGGCGACTCGCAACGAGTGCGGAGCGCCGGGCGGGGCGGGAAGCAGGGGGAGCCGCTCAATGGACTTCTCCTTCTTTTGGACCTCGATCTGCGAGACAAGGACCGCGGGCGAGGCGGCCGACACCGGCACGCCTCCGGACTCCGCGCCACACGTGCCGTTGAATACCTCGATCTGGTCGCTAGCTGCGGCAACCTTGCTGAAGGTCGTTAGCGGAGTGCCGATGAGGTCCACGCCACGCACCAACTCTTCCCGGCCATCCGCGTAGATTCGATAGACCATGATTGGAAGCACATTGAAGGCGTTCGGCAGCATTCGGCCCGTCGTCGTGAACCCGCCTTGAATGTCTTCGAAGAACAGTCCGAATTCCTTGTTCTCCGCGTTCAAACGCTCAATCAACATCGCCTTCAGGGCTTCACTCGAGTGGGGTTTGCTGACCTCCACAAACAGGTTGGACTGACGCGAGACTGGGGCGTAGCCAGCCTGTTTGCGTCCGTGTCCGTTGGACTGCGAGAAACTGTCGATGGGGGTGCGTGACATGAGGAACCGCTTCAACGTGCCGTCCTCGATCACTGCAACCCGCTGCGCCTTGACGCCTTGGTTGTCGAATCGGTACGAGCCCGCAAGGTCGGTCGGCCCAATCCGCCTCACGGTCGGATCGAAGACCACGGTAAAGGTTTCTGGAAGCACCCGCTGGCCGAGCATTTTCTTGAAGGTCTGGGAATCCTGCTCGCTCTTTTGCCTGTGTCCCTCTACCCTGTGACCCAAGATCTCGTGGAAGAAGACACCGCTAGCCCGGCCAGAGAGGATTGCCGGACCGGTATAGGGGTCTGCGATGGGAGCAACTCGCAACGCTTCCAGGTCGCGAATCATGGCATGAACTTTCTCCATCACTTCGCTGTCGTCAGGCAGGCCGTTCAAGTCAAACGAGAAGAAAGATTCGTAACGCGGTAGCTCCATCCCGTCTTCGGCTTTGGTCAACGCAGAGATCATCAACCTCGCGCGAGATTCGGCAGTGCGGATCTTGCTCCCTTCGCTGTTTACGTACCACCGCGTTACGACCGAGGCCGACAACGCAGCGTCAGCCGCGTAGATGTGGCTGGATTGGGAGAACGGAGAGGTGTACTGCTTCAACTTGTCTTCCCAGATCGATCGGTCAAGCGAGAGGGAATGGGGGTCCTCGAGAGCTTGCTCAGGGGGTTCGGCTGAAAAGTCGGCGGCCCGGTCCTCTTCCTTGACTTTCACCTGGACGTTCGCCTTGACCATGGTGAGCCGCTCGATTGCATCCTTGAATTTCCTGTCGGTCTGGTACCAAAGGATGTTTCGAAGAGCATCGATGCCCGAAACCGGGATTTCCAGTTGAGAGAATCGCCTCGAACCTGATCCGAACCGCTCGCGAATCGGGTGGGTGTTGTCGAGGCTGTAGTCGCCGACCCGGAGATCGATATCAAGCAGACGGCGCTCGCTGTCAGAGCTGGCAGAGATGGTTCCGAATGACGCTCGCACGTAGGAACTCTTCTCCTCGGTGATCTCGTAGCTGAGGAAATACAGCGGTGTCGGCTGTTGGGCCAGCTTCTTGACGGAGCGATCGAGTTCGTGCTCCATCACCCCCAGCACAGAAACCGCAGCGCTGGACACCCCGTTCATCAGTATTGACGCGATGCAATAGAAGCTCAGGCGGATCAGGAGCGGACGGTGTGATTTCATTGGTTCGGGCCTTCTGGGAACGAGGCGGCGCAACCAGCGTGGTTGCCCGCGCCTGCCCAAGTCTAGATGTTACGACGGATTCGAAGCCGAGAGGGGTACCGGTATGAGGGCCGCACTACGGCGTCCACCCTGCTGGAGAGAATCGTCAGGATCCAGGGGCAGGTTGCCGATCGCCGACGACCGCCGATAAGTTGGCCCCGACTATCGAAGTCTGGACTCCAAGCGGGTGCCAGGTGGTGACGCCATCAGCGGCTGCCAGGGCCTCGATCGATGGCGGTTCCGGCCAGCGGCCGTCGTGCAACAGGCTGCGCCCGGTATGTTGCTCGGGACCTCACAAAGCGCTTCTGGGTGTCACCGTGAAACCGATCAGGCGGGCGGGGTATCATGCGGATTCTGCAATATCTGACCCTCGGCAACTGTCCAGATCCCAATCATGCTGTTTCGAACTCTCGCGGCCCTTGTCTTGGCAGCAGCGCTAAACGCTTCTGACCGTCCGAATTTCGTATTCGTATTCATTGACGACATGGGGATCGGTGACCTGAGTTGCTATGGCAACAATGACATCCGTACCGCCAACATCGATCGACTTGCCGAGCAAGGCATTCGGTTCGAGCAGTTCTATGTAGCCTCGCCGATCTGCTCCCCATCTCGCGTCGCCATCACGACAGGCCAGTACCCGGCCCGTCACATGATTCACTCTTTCCTCAATTCCCGCAAGCGCAATCGCGAGCGCGGCATGCGGGATTTCCTCGATCCATCCGCACCATCTCTGGCGCGAGCGTTCCGGGATTCGGGTTACGCTACTTCCCACTTTGGAAAGTGGCACATGGGCGGTGGCCGCGACGTGGACGACGCTCCGTTGCCGCAGGCGTACGGGTTTGACGAGTCGCTCGTGTCATTCGAGGGGCTGGGAGATCGGATTCTCCCTCCGGGCGGGCTCTCACGGCAAAGCAAGGATCTCGGACACGGAGCTGTCACCGACGTCGAGAAACACGAAATGACCGAAATCTATGTCAACCGAGCGGTCGATTTCATCCGGCGGAACCAAGAAACGCCGTTCTATTTGCACGTGTGGCTGAACGACGTGCATGACCGCTACTTTCCCAAGCCCGCCCTTCTCGCAAGATTCGACAGGTTCTCTTCCAATCCCTACCGTCAGCAGTACTTTGCCGTGATCGATGAAATGGACCGCCAACTGGGCCGGCTGTTTGACGAGATCGACAGACTCGGTCTCGCGGAAGAGACACTCGTCGTGCTGGCGGCCGACAATGGCCCGACTGCCTGGAAGCGCTATTACGACGAAGGATACGATCCACCCGGAAAGACAAATGGCCTGCGTGGACGCAAGTGGAGCCTCTACGAAGGTGGCATTCGCGAACCATTGCTTGTGCGTTGGGTGGGCCAGGCGCCGGCCGGCATGACCAATACCGACACAGTCGTCAACTCTGTCGACTTCTTCCCGACTTTCTGCCGCTTAGCTGGCGTGCCTCTTCCGAACGCGTCATTTGACGGAGTGGACATGAGCGCGGCGTTCCGCGGTGAGCGGCCGGTGCGGGATCGCCCGATGTTCTGGGAGTACGGCAGAGATCCCAGCTATCTCCGGCCAGGCCTTGAGTCGGATCGCAGCCCGGCCCTGGCTATCCGCGATAAGGACTGGAAGCTGTTCATGAACACCGATGGTACCGGAGTGGAGCTATACGACTTTGCGAACGGGTTCGACGAGACTCGGAACGTCGCGGAGGCCAATCGAGAAGTCGCAAGAAGGCTCGGTGATGCACTGCGCGAATGGTGGCAATCGATCCCTAAGCTAATGTAGAAGTCTCTATGCGGCCGATCCTAGACGCTCATCTCGACATCGCGTGGAACGCCCTCTCGTTTGATCGCGATCAACTGCTCGACCTTGACGAACTCCGAGCACGCGAAAGCGGTCTCCGAGGAGCCTCCCGAGGAAACTGCACCGTCAGCCTGCCTGAATTGCGGCGAGCCAACGTGCGGGTCTGTCTCGCCACCTTGCTGTCAAGGGCGCGGCCACGCAAGTTGCCCGAGCTGAGGGCTGATATCGGAGAAATCGGTGATCGCAGTCGTGGCGAGGTGATCCTGCGCGAGGACCTCGACTATGCAAACCAAACGATTGCGTGCGCAGCGGCGCAGGGTCAGCTCGCTTACTACCAGTTGTTGGAGAGGCAGGGCCGTATTCGATTTGTTCTCTCACGGAATGACCTGCTCGCGGTTTGGAACGATACAACCTTCAAATCTCCGATCGGGATCATCCTGAGCATGGAAGGCTGCGACCCAATCGTCGATCCAGACCAAGCAGCGTGGTGGTTTGAGCAAGGATTGCGAACTGCCTGTTTGGCGCACTACGGTCCGAGCGCGTACGCCATGGGTACTGGAGGTGACGGTCCTCTCACCGCCAAGGGCAGGGAATTGCTAGTGGAATTCGATCGCCTGGGGCTGATTCTGGATTTGGTCCATACCGCAGACACGGCTCTAGATCAAGCCCTAGAAACATTTGGTGGCGCGGTCTTCGTGAGCCATGGCAATTGTCGCACTCTCGTGCCTCACGACCGGCAGATGAGCGACGGCCAGATCCGACGAATCGCAGAGCGGGGAGGTGTCATCGGCGTCGTGATGGACGAATGGATGATTCTTCCCGGTTACGTTCGCGGTGAGGAGGGCCGCGACCGGGCGACCCTGGAGATCGTCGCACACCACGTCGACCACATCTGCACTCTCTTGGGAAACGTAGACCATGTCGGAATCGGAAGTGATCTCGACGGCGGCTTCGGCACCGAGCAAACCCCGGTTGACCTCCACACGATTGCAGACCTTCAGCGCCTCGGGGACATCCTCGCACAGAGAGGCTACAAAGAGACGGAGGTGCGCGCCGTACTGGGTGACAATTGGGTCCGGTTCTTCGCGGACAACTTGCCCCCCTGTGTTGCCTAGCAGGCAATCGAGGGACGCAAGAGAGCGACGATCACGGGGGCCCGCTCGTCACGTGTAGAGGCTGTCCTGTGACGCTAGGTCGCACCGTCCTAGGCCATTTGCCCATCACTGGACGGTTGAGCGCCGCCAGAAAGGCTTCACGAGGTGGGCTACGATCACGCGGACGGTGGAACGGGCCCGCCGACTGGACGAGAGTTCCAATTACTTGTGAAACCCCTGAGTCGGTACTGGATGAACTTCAGTTGACACAATGCGACTCAACGCCAAGGTTACTGCTACTGGCGTGGCGCAAGTGGAACAGCTTGCGATGACGCAGACCCGGCCTGACCCGCTCGTTGCGACAGTCCGGAAATCCATCGCCCGTCGAGAAGCGGGAACTGCCGGAAACCGGATTGACAGCAACAACTGGTTCTGTAGCCTGCAGTTCAGTGTCGCAGCGAACGCGCTAGAGCGCGCCACGAGCCGCGGAAAGGGCGGCGTCGTAGTCTGGATGATCCGCTACCTCGGGCACGTATTCGGCATGCACGACAGTGTTGTGCGCGTTCACGACGAAGACCGCCCGTGACTCGATCTTGAGTTCCTTGATCATCGTGCCCCAAGCCGCACCGAAGTTTCCGTCCTTATAGTCGGAGAGTGCGGTAACGTTTTCCGCATTGGACTCGGCGCACCAGCGCTTCTGCGCGAACGGCAAGTCGCAGCTGACGCAGTAGACCGATACGCCATCAAGGCCGGCCGCCTCTTCATTGAACCGTTTCATCTGTAAGTCGCAAACCGGAGTGTCGAGCGATGGAACTGCATTGATGATGCGCACCCCGCCAGTGTCGGCTAGAGAGACAGAACTCAGGTCGTTCGCCACAAGTGTGAATCCGGGCGCGGCGCTTCCGGCCGCCAAGGCGTTGCCCTGCAAGTGGAACGGATTGCCCTTCAAGGTGGTTTGTCTACTCATGAAATTGCGCCTCGCCGTTGAACTCGCTCAAGCTTCCAACCTACCAGCCTCTGCCGACGAAGGTCAAACGATGGCCGAATCCGGAAGAGATGACTGTATTGCATCCGGTTTGTCCCGGCGAAGGCCCCGCGCCCGCGCACGACGTTGGGTGCTGTGGGCGCGCCAATGAGAGCTAGGGATAGTGGGCGATCGTGCTCTTGCGGTACCGGGTTTCATTACGCCCCGTCCGGCCTCAGGTTTTGGCGAAGGAGCGAGATGCCCCGGGGCCGAAAACCTGATGCAGACGACCACCGGTCAATCCTCCCGGCTTCGTTCAGGCGGATCCTGGTTTGCAACCGTTGCAGCAATACGTTCTACTTGCGCGGACCATGGGGCATGGCCAAGGGCTAACAGCGCTCCGGTTGGCTTCTCCTAGCGCCTTGTCCAGTGGAGGGTCGTGGGGCCACCCGCGCGACAAACTAATTGCCTGCTCGTGAACCGCTGCATCGGACACGCGGTCGAGATGACCCGTCACGGCGTCTGAGGTCACTTGACGGCCGGGCTGGCAGTCAATAAATTCAAAGGGGGGGGATCACTTTCCCAGACCGCTTCCGCTGCCGGAAGGGGTCGCCCAATTCTGACCATGGCAATCTCACGTGAAACACGAAAGTTCGAAGCAGAGACGAAGCAGCTGCTGGACTTGATGATTCACTCCTTGTACACAAACAAGGAGATCTTCCTGCGCGAACTCATCTCGAACGCATCCGACGCCCTCGACAAGTTGCGTTTCAGCGCGTTGACCAATCCGGAATTGATGAAGGCTGGCGAAGAACTTGAGATCCGCCTTGAGCCGGATAGCGACAAGCGGACCCTGACGATCCACGACAACGGCATCGGCATGGGCAGGAAGGAGGTCATCGACAACATTGGATCGATCGCACGGTCTGGAACCCAAGAACAGATCGAGAGGCTCAGGAAGAAAGGCGGCAAGGAGTCCATGCCGGAGCTGATCGGTCGCTTCGGGGTGGGGTTCTATTCGGCATTCATGGTCGCCGAGAAGGTCGAACTCGACACACTCAAGGCCGGAGCGAAGACCGCAGTCCACTGGGAATCGGATGCCGGCGGGACCTATACGATTTCAGAGGGAAGGAAGCGAAGCCACGGAACCAGCGTGACGTTGCACCTGAAACCCGTTGACCGTGATGGGGGAATCGAGGACTACACCCGCGAATGGACACTGAGCAGTGTCGTTAAGCGGTACTCCAACTTCATCGGCTATCCGATCCGCCACAAGGTCCGCATGGAAAAGCCGGAAGCGGACGAGAAGGGAATCGTCAAGCCAGACGGCAAATCGACGATTGTCTTCGAGGACAAGACACTCAACTCGATGAAACCAATCTGGACCCGTCCGGAGTCGGAAGTCGAGAACGAGGAGTACAACGAGTTCTACAAGCACATCGCATCTGACTGGAAGGACCCGATGCTCCGGCTGCGCTTCAAGGCCGAGGGGATTTCCGAGTACGAGTCCCTCCTGTTCATTCCTGCGGAACGTCCTCGCGACTTGCACACATGGGGCGCGAAGTACGGATTGCAACTGTATGCCCGCCGTGTAATGGTCATGGACAAGTGCGATGCTGTGCTGCCGGAATTCCTGAGATTCGTTCGCGGCGTTGTGGACTCCTCCGATCTGCCGCTCAATATTTCTCGCCAGACACTGCAGGAAAACCGGCACCTCGCCCGGATTCAGAAATTCCTTACCAAGAAGGTGTTAGGCATGCTCTCCGACCTATACCGTGAAGACCAGGCGAAGTACCTGGACTTCTGGAAGCAGTTTGGGATCGCGTTGAAGGAAGGCGTCGGAGTCGGCGCCGATGAGCAGGATCGGATCGTGCCTCTTCTGCTCTTCGAGTCCTCTGCCGACTCGGAACGACTGACAACATTGAAGGACTATGTCTCCCGCATGAAGGACGGCCAAGACACCATCTACTACATCACGGGCGAATCACGCTCGATCGTGGAGAATTCACCATTGATGGAAGGCTTCAACCGAAAGGGCTACGAGGTTCTCTTCTTGACGGATCCCATCGATGAGTTCGTGGTCGATCGCCTGTCGGTGTTCGAAGGCAAGAACCTCCGATCTGCAGGGCAGGGCGAGGTGGATCTCGAAGGAACCGAGGGCGAGGAAGGCGAGAAGGCCAAACGCAAGGACCAGGAGCAGCAGTTCAACGACCTCTTCAACTTGCTCGGCAAACTCCTTGAAGAAAGCGTCAAGCAAGTGCGCCTCTCGAGCCGGCTAACGACATCTCCGGCATGCCTGACCATCGACAACGACGACATGAGCCCGCAGATGGAGCGAATGCTCAGGATGGCCGATCCCGACGCCCCAAAGCAGAAGCGGATCTTGGAGGTGAACGCTTCTCACGAGGTCTTGCGAGGGCTTCGAGCGCGGTTCGAGAAGGACAAGGCTGATCCGGCGCTAAAATCATACGCTGAACTGCTCTACGGCTACGCACTGTTAGCGGAAGGCGCCGAGATGAAAGATCCAGGCTCCTTTAACAAGGCGCTGGAGGGCGTGATGATCCGGGCGGTTCAAGAAACGGCGCCTGAGGCTTAGAAACGTGGACGAGGATTGCGCTCAGGCCCGCTTTGGGATCGGCGAATTGATACACCATTTGCTCTTCGACTACCGAGGTGTTGTGTATGACGTAGATCCGGTGTTCTGCGGCAGTGAGGAATGGTACCGGCAGGTGGCGCGATCCGCCCCACCCAGGGACCGGCCTTGGTACCGCGTGCTGGTCAGCGGTGCCGAGCACGTAACCTATGTCGCGGAACGCAACCTTGAGAGGGACACTCTCCAGACGCCGATTTCGCATCCCGGTATCGCGTATTTCTTCGAGCGATTCGAGAACGGTTACTATATTCCACGCCGGCTCTCACAGTAGCGGCCATGATCAGCCTCTTCGAACTGAGGCCTAGCTGCGTCCTCTCTGTGTGAACCAGCTGACGGCGCGCGCCAGCGCCAAATCGACTGGCCCGGGATCAAAGCCGAGGTCCCGTCTCGCTTTGGAGCAGTCCGCGAACATCGCGTAGCGCGCCATTCGGACACTATCGAGCGGAATGGCCGGAGCCTTCCCCGTCAGCCTCGACCAAGCCTCGCAGGCAGTCCCGGCAGTCCAAGCGACGGAATAGGGCAGGCGCAATCGAGGTGCCTTGCGCCCCGAAACGCACGCGAGCCGTTCCAGGATCTGGTGAAGGCTCAGGTTCTCACTGCCGAGGAGATAGCGCTCGCCCCGACCTGCGTGCTCCGCTGCAAGCCAATGCCCTCGCGCCACGTCACGGACGTCAACGAGATTCAATCCTGTGTCGAGATACGCCGGCATCTTGCCGGCTAAGAAATCCTTGATGATCTTGCCCGTCGGAGTTGGCTTGAAGTCGCCCTCACCAACTGGAGCAGTCGGGCAGACGATCACAACCGGCAACCCGGCGGCGGCGTACCGTAGGGCCTCCTGCTCGGCCAGATACTTGGACCGCTTATAGTGCCCTGTCATCCGGTCAAGGCTTGAAGGGGTTTGCTCGGTTACGGGGGTGCCGTCACGGGGTGTCGCGATGGCGCCCACCGAACTCGTGTAAACAACGCGATCAACGCCGGCTTGCCGCGCTACTTCTAAGAGGTTCCGGGTGCCGGCCACGTTCGAGGAATACAGTTCCCGAGGGTCTCTCGACCACAGCTTGTAGGCGGCAGCGACGTGATACACGGATCGACAACCACTCAGAGCACGCCTAAGGGCCGCTTTGTCCCTCAGATCGCCGAGACACACTTCTTGGTCAAGAGCAGCTAGTCCCTCCCTGTCGCTGTCTCTCCGGACCAGCAGCCTCAAGCGCTCGCCCCGTTTCGCAAGGAAGTGGGCAACGTGATTGCCTATGAAACCGGTTGAGCCCGTGACAAGCGTCATCATCGTCTCCCTCGGAAAAGATCGCCGCCAACAGTACACTGGTGTGGGGAGGGACCTCCCATTATGAAGTTCAACCTAGCGGGTATCGAGATCTTCAGAATTGGAGCTGCGGGAGCGCTGGTTCTCGCCTTGGTAATGGGTTCCTGCAGCCCAGCCGAACCTGAGGCGCCTGGAATGCGCTCTCTTGAGGAATCGGAATTCGGTCCCCTTGACGGCCAATCGGTCAAGCTGTTCACATTGACGAACGACTCGGGTGCGGAAGTCGCAATCACCGAATACGGAGGGATCGTGGTCAGCCTCATGGTTCCCGATCGCGATGGCAACCTAGGAGACGTAGTCTTAGGGTTTGAGGATCTGGATTCATACATTGCCGACACACCGTATTTCGGTGCGATCACCGGACGGTACGCGAATCGCATTGCCGGCGGTCGTTTCGAGATTGACGGAACAGGCTACGAACTACCCCTGAACAACGGGCCCAACTCCCTGCACGGCGGACTCAAGGGCTTTGATAAAGTCATTTGGCGCGCGAAGCCAACAGAATCCGGCGATGGCATCGCGTTCAGCTACGTCAGTGCCGACGGCGAGGAGGGTTACCCTGGCACACTCGAATCCAAGGTCACGTACACCTGGACCGACAGGAACGAATTGCGAATCGACTACATCGCCAGCACTGACAAACCGACGGTGGTGAACCTTACAAACCATTCCTATTTCAACTTAAAGGACGGTGGGGCCAGTCCAATCCTGGGTCACCAGTTGACGATCAACGCCGACAGCTACACCCCCATCGACGCGACTCTGATTCCTACTGGCGAGATCGCACCCTTGGCGGGCACGCCCCTCGACTTCCGCGAGCCCACCGAGATTGGAGCCCGCATCGAGGACGCCTCCGAGCAGCTCGCGTTCGGGTCAGGCTATGACCACAACTATGTTCTGAATGCGGCCCCGGAAGGCCTGACACTTGCTGCCACTGTATACGAACCCGAGACCGGTCGCGCCATGGAAGTCCTAACCCGCGAACCCGGAGTGCAGTTCTACAGTGGGAATTTCTTGGACGGCCACCTAGTGGGCAAGGGCGGCATTGTATATGAACATCGCTCCGGCCTATGCCTGGAAACGCAGCACTTCCCGAACTCGCCGAACCAGGCGGAATTCCCGTCGACGGTCCTCCGCCCAGACGATGCCTACTCAACGACGACCGTCTACAGGTTCTATACGCGGTAGGCCTATGATTCGGCGGTCGACAGCCTTGGCGCTGGTGTTTCTCACCCCCAGCTGGGGCCAGGAAGAACTTCCTGCGCCGAGCGGAGAGACGATCGTGGCTCCGGACGCTCGTTTCGAAGTTCTCTACACAAGGCCTGAGACAGCCAAGGGCGGCCTCACCGAGGGCCCTGCGGTGGCTCCGGATAGCTCGATCTATTTTTCCGACATCCTGCGTGGCGAGAATCACGGACGTATCCATCGCTTCGACCCGGAGTCACGGAAGGTCGAGATGTTTGCCGCAAACAGCCATAAGGCCAACGGCTTGGTGTTCGGCCCCGAAGGTTACTTGTTTGCCGCAGAAGGGGCCGACTACGGAGGGCGGCGGATTTCGCGGTGGGATGTCAAGACCAAGGAGCGCACCGTCGTGGTCGATGGCTACGGAGGCAAGCGCTTCAATTCGCCGAATGATGTTGCCATCGATAGTCGTGGCAACCTCTATTTCACGGATCCGCGGTACGTTGGACATGAGCCGCGTGAATTAGAAGATCGGGCCGTTTATCGGGTAACCCGAACGGGGGAATTGACCGAAGTCACCCGCGACGTCACGAAACCCAATGGCCTAGTCCTGAGCCCAGACGATACGACCTTGTACGTTGCGGAGACCAACAACGGCAGCGACGGCATTCCAGGCGTGGAGCCGGGAAACCGAGGACCGATGAAGATCTACGCCTTTGTGCTCGGAGAGAACGGGCTCGTTTCCGGCCCGCGAAGGGTATTCCTCGATTTTGGCTCCCAATTCGGTTGCGATGGGATGACAGTCGATGAACAGGGCAATTTGTATCTCACGATCCGCGAGCCCTCCAAGCCAGGGGTGTTGGTGCTCGATCCCGACGGGGATCAAGTTGGGTTCCTGCCAACCGGTGTCGGAGTGCACGTTGAAGAGGTTCTGTTCACCGAAGCCGAGGCAAAGCAGCTGGAAACGCCCCCGGCGATCGCTACGGGTTTGCCCAGCAATGTAGAGTTTGGCAAAGGCGAGGACAGCAATTCGCTCTATGTGACGGTCGATCAGAGCCTCTATCGCATTCGATTGTTGACCCGTGGTTACCACCGCCAGTACCGGGACTAGGAATCTGGGCTCGTTTGCTGGATCCGGGCCCACACCGGCGAAAGCCCTGACCATTCTTCCGCCATCCCAGTCCGGTTCAATGATTGCCAGCCCGAGCTCGACAGGTTCATCGAGCGCGGTTGCGGGCTGTCAGGAGGCGACGGCCTATGCGGGGAGGATTGAAGTGCGCCCCCTGCGAGGGCGTGGGCGGTATCCGCGATCGACGGTGCTCCTACGTCGTCTTCAATCCGGCCTCCAACTGTATCTGGATCACTGTGACCTTGTCCCGGCTGTGCCCGCCGACATCCGCCACTACCTCGGTTTTGGTGCCACCCGTTCCAATTGGGCCGCTTCGCGAGCCGGGTCAGCTGGAGGTACAATCACATCGATCCGCGTCGAAGAGTCTGAACGAAGTACGAGAGAACCCGATTCGATCGAGAACGCCATGAAGTTCCGCCGACTATTTCTGCTCGTGATCTTCATCGCGGTCGCGAGCGGAATAGGGCCAGAACGGGCGCAATCCGCCAGCCCACCGCCCGACCTCAAGGCCAAGGCCGGCTACCGCCCCAATGTCCTGTTCTTGGCGATTGACGACCTGAATGACTGGATTGGCGCGGCGGGCGGCCATCCGCAAGCGAGGACACCCAACCTCGACCGCTTGATTTCCCAGAGCGTCTTTTTTCGAAACGCCCACACCGCCGCTCCTGTCTGCAGTGCCTCAAGGCATGCGTTGCTGAGTGGCCTGCGTCCCTCTAGCACCGGGTGGTACTCGAACTCATCGAAGACCAGGGAAGAGTACACGGGAATCTTGGGCAGCACCGTTCCCATGCCGACCCATTTCAAGCGGAACGGCTACAAGACGATGGCCGCTGGAAAGATCTACCACAAGGGAACCAGCGACATCGAGGGTTACGACTATTGGGATGAAGCGCGCCCAAAGTACAAATGGCCTAGCTGGCTAGCTGAACGCGGCCATGGCTATCAAGGCGAGAGCGGCGGACATTTCCATCCTTTCCCCCGGGACGGTGGAGCAATCTACCAAAAGTATCAGGAAGGTGTCAGCGGTCAGTCCCTTTGTTGGGGAGCGCTCGAGGAGGTCGACATGCCGCCGGAAGGCATGCCGGACGAACAGGTGGCAGATTGGGCGGTCCAGCGACTCCGGCAGGAGCACGACAAGCCGTTCTTTCTTGCTGTGGGATTCGTCCGGCCTCATGTGCCATACACGGCCCCGAAGAAGTTCTTTGACATTTATCCGCTTGACGATATCGTCATGCCGGACGTGCCTTCCGATGAAATGGACGATATTCCGCTTCTCGGCAAGGGTATGGCTTACGGAACGATCGAGGGCGGAGATCACCGAAACGTGCTCGACGTTGGACCGGACTACTGGAGGGAGATGGTTCGGGCCTATCTCGCCTGCGTCACATTCGTGGACGAGCAAGCAGGCAAGGTGCTGCGCGCACTCGCGGACAGCCCGTACGCCGACAATACGATCGTCGTCTTCTGGTCAGACCATGGCCAACACCTGGGTGAGAAGAGACACTGGCGCAAGCAGGCCCTGTGGGAGGAATCGACTCGCGTGCCACTGGCGATCCGCTTGCCGAAATCAGTCAACGGTGGTGACGCCTCCGACCAGCCGGCGAGCTTGCTCGATATCTATCCGACCTTGCTCGAACTCATCGACCTTCCCCACGTCAATGGGCTAGAGGGAACAAGCCTGCTACCGCAACTGCAACACCCGGCCGCCCGTCGAAGCGAACCGGCCATCACGACCTGGTACTACAACAATCACTCAGTCCGTGACCTGAACTTCCGATACATCCGATACCGTGATGGAGCGGAGGAGCTCTACGATCACCGGTCGGATCCTGGCGAACACCACAGCCTGGCTGCGGACCCGAAATACGCACAGGTCAAGAAGAGGTTGGCCGCCTATCTGCCGAAAGAGAACGCCGTGCCAAGTTCGATCAAGAACGGGGGGTTGGACTCATTCGGGCGGAAGGTCGAGAGGCTCCGCACGGAGGGCATGCCGGACTGGCTAGGCAGAGACCCGGCACAGGACACCGTGAGGTAGGTTGCCGCTCTAATCGTTCTTGTTCGAGGAGCATTTCCCGAACACTCCTACGCGACTTGAACCAAGTCAGCACGCCTCTCGCGAATACGCCGTGGTTTGCCTATGGTTGGACTTCGTGCAGGAGGAAGGCCTTCGCACTGGCAGAGTGCTCGTCTTTCCAGCCGTAGAAGAGCAGCATTCCCTCGATAGCGGTGCCGTCGGGACGGGTCACAGGCTGGACGTTGTTGAAGCGCCAACCGGCGTACAGCATCCCTTTCGGAGCCAGGTCTCGACGTTTCGTCCAACTCTTCCCTCTGTCCGAGGAGATCCACTCTTCGATGCGACCGCCGCCATGTCTGTCCATTTCGCCCGACGACTCCAAGTATCCCTCCCCGGCGATGATGTAGGCATGCAGCACGCCAAGCCCATCTCTAGCAAGGTGGCCGCTGTTCCACTGATGATTCGATCCGCAGATGGCGGTCTGCGTCCATTGACCGCTCTCACGTCTGACGTAATAGTAGGTGTGGGTCTTCAAGTCGTCTTCTGACAGGACGTGCAGAAACGTGGGCTCGCCCGATTCATCAAGGGCTATCGCAGGTGGGACGCCGGACCCGCGCCCGCCAGTGTCCCAGATCCGGGCTTTCTCCTCCACTTGAGCGATGTCGACAGGCGTCTTCAGAACCTGTCCGTCAGCATTACGGACGACGTTTTCCTCTAAGCCAATCTTTACTGTGAAACATTGTCGCAGCGGAGGCACACCTATCCCCCAACCCCGCGGTCCCGAAGTTCCGCGGGCAGCCATTGCCTGCCCACCAGCCGCCGGATCGTCAGCCCGCCACGGTAGCCCCGATCTGTGTCCGCACCGGTACCGCGCCACCGCCGGAGGTGAGAAGAAATGGCGTCGGGCTCAGGCCGGCGGCGGCTCCGTGCCGGATCGAATGCTCTTCCGATAGCCGTGCGTCGCGTCGAGGTGCATGGCGTTGCTGCTGCCGACTGTGGTTGTCAACCTATATCCTCCTTGCAGCGGAGGCGGACAGAACTGGCCCGTTGGAAGTCCCTCGGCTGGGAAGCCGGGGCTCGATTTACTGTGCGTCCTGGGCATGGGCCCGGTACATTGCGGGGCTCGAAAGGGCTCAGCGGCGTCAGTTTAGAAAACGAGGTAGGGGACGAGGCCCCCTCCACCACTTTGAAGTCCGATCTTGCACCCGCCTCCGCTAACTACAATCCTACCGCCAGCAGGCATGCTCGCCGCTTGCAGCGCCGCGCCTGTTTCATGCTTATGGGGTGGCTGGATGCGGCCATGGGTGTTTACTGTGAAACATTGTCGCAGCGGAGGCACACCTATCCCCCAACCCCGCGGTCCCGAAGTTCCGCGGGCAGCCATTGCCTGCCCACCAGCCGCCGGATCGTCAGCCCGCCACGGTAGCCCCGATCTGTGTCCGCACCGGTACCGCGCCACCGCCGGAGGTGAGAAGAAATGGCGTCGGGCTCAGGCCGGCGGCGGCTCCGTGCCGGATCGAATGCTCTTCCGATAGCCGTGCGTCGCGTCGAGGTGCATGGCGTTGCTGCTGCCGACTGTGGTTGTCAACCTATATCCTCCTTGCAGCGGAGGCGGACAGAACTGGCCCGTTGGAAGTCCCTCGGCTGGGAAGCCGGGGCTCGATTTACTGTGCGTCCTGGGCATGGGCCCGGTACATTGCGGGGCTCGAAAGGGCTCAGCGGCGTCAGTTTAGAAAACGAGGTAGGGGACGAGGCCCCCTCCACCACTTTGAAGTCCGATCTTGCACCCGCCTCCGCTAACTACAATCCTACCGCCAGCAGGCATGCTCGCCGCTTGCAGCGCCGCGCCTGTTTCATGCTTATGGGGTGGCTGGATGCGGCCATGGGTGTTTACTGTGAAACATTGTCGCAGCGGAGGCACACCTATCCCCCAACCCCGCGGTCCCGAAGTTCCGCGGGCAGCCATTGCCTGCCCACCAGCCGCCGGATCGTCAGCCCGCCACGGTAGCCCCGATCTGTGTCCGCACCGGTACCGCGCCACCGCCGGAGGTGAGAAGAAATGGCGTCGGGCTCAGGCCGGCGGCGGCTCCGTGCCGGATCGAATGCTCTTCCGATAGCCGTGCGTCGCGTCGAGGTGCATGGCGTTGCTGCTGCCGACTGTGGTTGTCAACCTATATCCTCCTTGCAGCGGAGGCGGACAGAACTGGCCCGTTGGAAGTCCCTCGGCTGGGAAGCCGGGGCTCGATTTACTGTGCGTCCTGGGCATGGGCCCGGTACATTGCGGGGCTCGAAAGGGCTCAGCGGCGTCAGTTTAGAAAACGAGGTAGGGGACGAGGCCCCCTCCACCACTTTGAAGTCCGATCTTGCACCCGCCTCCGCTAACTACAATCCTACCGCCAGCAGGCATGCTCGCCGCTTGCAGCGCCGCGCCTGTTTCATGCTTATGGGGTGGCTGGATGCGGCCATGGGTGTTTAGGTAGGAGAGATTGTACTTCCACGCATTGCTCACGGGTCGCTTGTAACGTTGGTTGAAGAGTCGCTGCGGGTCATTGGACTTGGCGTCGTCATAGTCGGTGAAAACCACGTGCAAGAACTTGCCATCTTCGCTCGGAAGCTTCGTTTGGTAGGAGGACCATTCGGATCGACCACTGCTGTCCAGATCGGTTACGTCAGTTGCAGGCCCGGTCCAGGTCTTGCCATTGTCATCGCTAATCCGGTAGGTCCATGAGCTGGCGTGGCCATCGGTGCGGTAGTAGACCAGTTCCTTGCCGCCATGGATCCTGAACACCGTCGGGTAGGAGAGCTTCGGGGCTATTGCCGGTGCTGGAGTCCAAGCCGACATGTCTCGTCCCATGTCCGCTGGCCGATTGGCGACAAGATGCGTGCCCGGAGTCTTGTGGCAACCGAAGAGGACGTGCAGATACTCCTCTTCATCAGCCCAAATGATCGGGCCATGATGATGGTCACTGGTCTTGGGGCCCACCGTCAGCGTCTCGGAGAAGCGCCGACTCCGAGGGTCGTAGGTGATCAACATGGGGCTCGTTTTCGGCTTGGCCGAAAAGCTCTCGGGACCACCAGCCTTGAACGCGATGAATACCGTTCCACTGAGAAAGACCGCCTGTGGCCTCTGCCTGACGTCGTAGAGCATCTTGATCCCGCCTCTGTCCCCGAACGGCAAAATCTCCACACTTCTACCTTGATCGCCTCCTCGCAAGGAAGAGGCGCTGAGCGCCCCCACGGTCATCAAGCCGCGAATCAGCTCACGCCGGTCAAACTTTGATGCCGGAGCCTCCGAAAACTGAATGATAGCCACGCCGTGGATAGTATCACGACGCCTCGAGCTGGAGATGGGCAATCCGTTCCGATCGCGAGACCATCGACAGATCCTCACCCCTGCAATTCTGCTCGCACAAACTTCACTGAATCTGGATTCAACACGCGGAGCCCGATCCGCACATGCCTGTTCTAGACGAATGCCCAGCCCTGCAGCGCATGCGGCTACCCGCAAGCACACCCCTTCGATAGGGGCATGTGTGATAGTCTGGACGTGCCGTGCTTCGCCGACACTAGGCGGCGACTTGACGGAGTGTTTGCGGTAGGAGGCAGACATGCTCATTCGATTCCCCCGAGGTTGGGAGTTGCCTGAACGCGAGGCAACGCCGGAGAGCCTGTACTTCTCGAGACGGGGCATCGTTCGGTCGATGGGGTTCGCGGGTATAGGCGGTCTGCTAGGAGGCAATGCGCTAGCCGCGACCGAAGGTGCGGCGCTGTATCCAGCGAAACGGAATCCGAAATACACCCTGGACAGGCCCCTGACTCCTGAAGTCGTTGCGACTGGCTTCAACAACTTCTACGAGTTCACCCTCGACAAGCAGCGGGTCCGCGATGAAGTCTATCGGTTCACAACGGATCCTTGGACAGTCAACGTCAAGGGCTTGGTAAACAACCCTAGAGTTTACGACTTCGACGATTTGGTTCGCCGTTTTCCACTTGAAGAACGGCTGTACCGCTTCCGGTGCGTCGAAGCGTGGGCCATGGCCGTACCTTGGACTGGGTTTCCGATGTCCGCGTTGATCCGGGAAGTCGATCCGCTGCCTTCGGCGAAGTACATGCGGATGGTCACGGCGTACCGCCCTAAGGAAATGCCCGGAATCGGCTCGCAGCCTCACTACGACTGGCCGTATCAGGAGGCCATGACAATCGAGGAGGCCATGAATGAATTGGCCCTGTTCGGTACCGGTATTTATGGCAAGCCGCTTCCGAAGCAGAACGGAGCCCCGTTTCGAGCGATCATCCCGTGGAAATACGGACTCAAGAACATCAAGTCGATCGTTGAGATCGAATTCACTAAGAAGCGGCCTCCCACGCTGTGGAACAAGGCTGCACCGACTGAGTACGGCTGGTACTCCAACGTAAACCCGCAGAAGCCGCATCCGCGCTGGTCGCAGGCGGAGGAGCAGATCATTCCGTCAGGCCAGCGACGCCCGACCCTGATGTACAACGGCTACGAGGCTTTCGTCGCGGAGCTGTACACCGGTAAGGAGTACTGAGCGCCGTCCCCGGAGAGTCCGTGGGACTTTGGGCCGCCTCGACTCGCCCACGATGAGTGATTGGGACGAGTACCGTCGCCATGACGACGACTTGGCAGGTGACGAGAGACAGACAATCCGTACGGTCGTGATCCGATTCGTGGCCGCTGCGCTCCTGTTTTCCCTGCTGGGGAGCATGTTCCTCGCCCTGAGGGGAATCAAAGACATCGGCGTCGTCGTAGGCGCACTCGCCATCGTTGCCATTGCTGCCTGGATTGCGAAGAAGCAGCGGGAATCGGAGCGCCCGTACCGCTCGGAAGGCGACTCGGATATCGAGATTCGCTGACTCACTGGTGCAAGGATTTGCCAATCTGCCTTGACGCTGCGCTCGTGGCCAGGTGGGCCGGGTTGGTTTATTCGAGCAGCTGGTCCATCGCGGCGGACAACCGCTGTCTTGTCTCGGCGTGTGCCGGGTTGGCTGCCAGATTGCGCCATTCAGTTGGATCCGACTCATGGTCATAAAGCTCTTCGGCGCCATCGGCGTAGCGGATGTACCGCCACCGGTCTGTCCGGATCGCATGATGCCGCCCCTGGCGCGATGTCAACGCCGGAGAGCTTCGCGCAGCGGCGGGATCGACGAGTAGCGGAACAAGGCTTTCCCCATCGAGGTCGGCCGGCGGTTCGAGGCCTGCGAGTTCGGCAAGGGTTGGGTAGACGTCGATCAGGCTTACGGCGCGGCGCGAGACGACTCCAGGACTCATCGCCCCGGGGGCAGATACAATCAACGGAACGCGAGTTGACTCTTCCCACAACGTGCTCTTGTGGTACTTCTGCTTCTCTCCGATGTGATAACCATGGTCGGAGAAAAGCACGACAATCGTGTTGGCCGCATACTGACTGCTCTCCAGGGCTTCCAGCACGCGACCGACCATTGCGTCGGCAAAGGTGACAGACGCCAAATAGCCTCTGGTGGCGGATCGCAGTGCCCCGTGCTGTCGGATCATCGCTTCGTAGCTGTTGGCGGCGCTCACGTGCCGCCTCGCTACTGACGGAATGTCCTCCAGGTCTGTGCTCAGGATCGTGGGCAGTTCCACGGTCTCAAGCGGATGCTCGTCAAAAAACTCGCTGGGCGCATACTGGGGATCGTGGGGACGGTAGATCCCTACCGCCAGAAAGAAGGGTCGGTCATGAGTCGCCCGCAACTGCCGCACGGCCCAGCGTGAAATCTGTCCGTCTTCGGTGACGTCGGCCTTGAAGTCAATCGGGCCCCAGTCCCAGTGATGGTCAATGCCGTTGCGATGGGTGCCGATCAAGACCGGTGCCATCGGCAGCTGGATGGTCTTGGCTGGAAATCGTTCGTCCCAGGCAGAAGGTTGCCCAAAGCCGCTGCGGCCAGCGTAAGGTGCACCCTCCTCACGAGTGAGAGCGCCTCGCCATCCGCCGTGGTTGGCATGGAATATCTTGCCGGCCGCCGCCGTGAAATAGCCATTCCTTCGGAAGAGCTCAGGCAGGGACTCGGAGCTCTGAAGGGTCTCGAACGTGCGCCAGTCGTCGCCATTACCGACGACCCCGGTTGTGGTCGGCCGCTTGCCGAACAACAATGCCGTTCGAGACGGATTGCATAGAGGAGCCGCGCAGTGAGCGTTCGCGAACAGCACGCCATCCCGTGCCAATGCGTCGATATTGGGCGTCTTCGCTTGGGGATGACCTCCGAGGCAGCCAACCCAATCATTGAGGTCGTCAACCGCAATGAACAGGACGTTCGGCTTGTCGCTCGCGAGTCCCGACGCAAGAAGCAGTAGGAAAAGCGGCAGCAATCGAAGCGGCATAGCGCCAAGTCTAGCCTTTTGAATCGGGGGCGCCCCCAAGCCGGCAGGGCGCCAGTTGTCACGGCTAGGGCTAGGGATAGCCTAGTCGATTGCTGGCTACTAGCGATTTGCGCTGGCAGGGTTCCGGCAGTGACTGCGCTAAGGGCACATTCATCCCCCCCCAAAGCCGAGCGCTCGGCATAAATGTTGGTGCGATGCTGGAGAGTTTGGATTCGCAGCCTCCCGTGGGAGTGAGGGTCACGGCGAGTCGTCGACTCGTCCACCTGCCCGATGCTCTCCCAGGAACTCGACTCTACTGCATTTCCCAGATTCAAGCAAGTATGCGGCGGGCAGGTCATTCTCACCATGTCTGATCGGGGCACGCGCCTCGTTCGGCAGGTGATCTTGAACGAGTTATGCCAGCTGCGGAGCAAGACCGGAGCAACTCGCGTCCCCCCTCATCGCGCACATCGCGGGCCGCTACACTCGTAAGCGATGCCTGATGTCAATCGTCGAGAGTTCCTGTCGGGTTCCGCCGCGGCTTTCGTCGCGGCTTGCGGAGCGAACGAGGAAAGTGTACCGAGCAGACCTCCGAATGTTCTGTTCGTCGTGCCAGACCAACTGCGTTATGACTGGACCGGCCTGAACCCGCTCATTCCGGTTCGCACTCCTCGCCTCAACGAGGTCGCAGCACGAGGAATGCAGTTTGAGAACTGCTACTGCGCATCGCCCCTGTGCGCGCCGTCGCGCGCATGTCTTGCGGCGGGCGTCGAGTATCAGAACTGCGGCGTGCCGGACAACAGCCTCAACTATCCCGTTGACCAGGTCACCTACTATCAGCTTCTCCGCGAGGCCGGATATCACGTGATGGGCTGCGGCAAGTTCGACTTGCACAAGCCGGAACCCAGCTGGGGAGTGGAAGGCCAGCACCTATTGCCGGAATGGGGATTCTCAGCAGGGATCGATAGCGCAGGAAAGTGGGACGCGATCCGCTGGGGCATGGACGAGCCATGCGATCCATACACCGCACACCTTCATTCAACGGGCCGCGTGGGCACTCACCAGTCAGACTTTGAGAAACGTCGAGAGATCGGTACCTTCACGGCGACTTTCTCAACGCCGCTGCCTGCAGAGTCGTATTGTGACAACTGGATCGCAGCCCAAGGCTTGCGCCTGCTGCAGGAGGCGCCGCGGGACAAGCCTTGGCATCTGGTGGTAAATTTCGCTGGCCCACACGAGCCCGTGGACATCACCAGAGAGATGGATGCCCTCTATCGCGATGTTGATTTCCCGCAGCCCAATCGAAACACGCAGCATCCACCTGGAAAGCATGCTGAGATACGTCGAAACTATGCGGCGATGATCGAGAACATCGATTCATGGCTCGGCTCATTCCTTGATGCGGTGGGCGCACGGGGAGAACTTGACAACACGCTCGTGGTCTTCTCGAGCGACCATGGCGAAATGCTCGGAGACCACGATCTCTGGATGAAACGCCTCCCTCAGCAGCCGTCCGTCGGAATCCCACTTGTCATAGCGGGACCCGGCGTACAAGAGGGCGCCTCCTCGCATGCGCTCGTGAGCCTCATCGACCTAGCTGCAACGTTTCTCGACTACGCCGGCATTTCGGTACCGGATTCGATGGACAGCAAATCCCTCAGGCCTGTTCTCAACGGCTCGTCGAGATCTCATAGAGAGTTCCTGTTGAGCGGGCTCGATCCTTGGCGTTGCATCACTGACGGGAATCTGAAACTCATTCGTGGCTATGCAGGTGGACGGGCTCCAAGCGGCCGCGATCTTCCCGTCTATCCCGCAGGAGACAGTGCCGCAGGACCGATGCTGTTCGACATCGTGGAGGACCCGTTGGAGAACACGAACCTCGCCTCGCGAGTCCCAAGCGAGGTGGCACGCCTGACAGCGGCCCTACACGGGCTGATCGGCGTAGGATGATGCTGAGGAGGCTTGTCATCCCGACCGGCCGGTATGGCCGCCACATCTTGTTGTGCGCCGACCAATCCAAGCCGAAATGCGCCCCTCGGGAAATCACTGTGCCGGCGTGGACCGCCTTAAAGGACCGCCTTGACGAACTCGGCTTGGCACGAGGGGAGGACTGCGTTTATCGGTCCAAGGTAAATTGCCTGCGTGTGTGTGACCGAGGACCGATCGCGGTGGTCTATCCCGAAGGGACTTGGTACCACTCCGTTAGCGGCGAAGTCCTCGAGCGAATCGTAACTGAGCATTTGCGGGATGGCCGGCCAGTCGAAGAGTACGTCTTCGCCAGGAACCCGTTGCCCATGGCTCCGAGCCCGGAATCCGCCGCGAACGAGGTCGCTGTGCCCGAGTCGGACCCCGCCTGAGAGCTTTGATTCCAGGCCGGACCCGAGCCAATTGGTCCGGGGCGAATCCGGTTGACGCGCCGGGACCCTGCCTGTACGATGCACTGCATGAGAACCATTCAGCATATTCTCGCCTTGATTCTGTGCCTTCCGGCATTCGCTCTGGCGGAATCGAACGACGTTCAGCGTCTGCTGTACATGAGCATGCCCGACGGCGCCCAGAAGGAGGGGCGCTCCAAGGCCGGCATTCTAATCTTCGACATCGACAACGGCCACAAGTTCGTCCGGCGAATTGACGTGCCGATATTCGAAGAGGGCCTACGAGGGTTTGCTGGAAACCTCAAGAACCATAGTGTCTACTACTCTTCCACTAATCACCGGCTGGGCCGTTTCGATATCGAGAGCGAAGAGACGGTCTGGGAATCAGTCTTTGACGCCGGCTGTGACCGCTCCTCTGTCACGCTTGACGGGAAGAAGATCTACGTGCCGACCGGCTGGTGGTACAAGGGCGAGGACAGCGGGTTTCTTGTCATTGACGGCGAGACAGGCAAATTGCTCAAACGGTTGAAGGTGGGACCCCAGGCACACAACAGCATCGTGAATCTGTCGGGTACAAAGGTTTACCTCGGGACGACCACAACGCTTTCCGTGTTCGATACCGTGACTGACGAAATGATCATGCAGGTCAAGGACGTTGGCGAGCGCGGGATCTTCCCCTATACGATTGACAGCCGCGAGCGATACGCCTATGTCTGTCTAGGCAATCACGTCGGCTTCGACGTGGTCGACTTAGAGGCTGGCAAGGCGATCCACCGAGTGTTCGCCGGACCGGAAAAGATTCCGCACCGCACTCACGGCGCCGGCATGACGCCGGACGAGACGGAACTCTGGATCAGCGACCAAAAGGGCCAGAAGCTGTTCATCTTCGATGCCACCAAGATGCCGCCTGCCCCGAAGGGGCACGTTGAACTCTCACAAGGCGGCCACGGATGGGTGGCTTTCAGCCTGGATGGGAAGTACGCGTGGAGCCACACACCTGATGTCTTTGATGTCAAGACGAAAAAGCTGGTCGCAACCCTCAGGGACGAGACTGGCCAGCCCATCAGCGGATCGAAGTTCATCGAGGTCCACATGCAAGACGGTAAGGTGGTCCGCATGGGCCATGAATTCGGACTAGGGCGAAAATACGCGGACTAGCGCAGCTCCAGCAGTTCGTCTGCTTGCCAGTACGAGGTTCGACCTAAATGCTCTTCGCGAACACGCTGGACCTCAGCCTCGGATACAGGTGCCGTCGACGAGCCGAACCGAGCCCGTACATACGTCGCGACGGCTGAGACCTCGCTGTTGGACAGCACCCTGCCGAAACCCGGCATCTCGCGGTCGTATTCCTTTCCGGCAACCACCATGCGCCCCTTCACGCCATGCAACACAATGCGAATGAGTCGTTCAGCAGGACCGACCACCCATGGAGCGCCATCCAGCGGCGGGGCTTCGCCCATCCCTTGATCGTCGTATTGATGGCAAGCCGAGCAGTAGCTGTCGAACAAACGCTGCCCCTGGTGGCTTGAACGATCTTGCGCGGGCACGTCTCCTATACCGAGAGCGATGAGGGCCGCCAGAAGGGATCTGGGGAGAATGCGAGCGGGTTTCGCTAACACCACGATTCGGGGTGGCGAGTGGCTGCCGGGCATTGAGACAGATCGCGAATCAATCGGTCGGATGACGGCTGGCGATGCCCGTGAACCTGTCACGAAACGCTTCGGAGGAAGCTGCGAAATTCCTCCACATTGCGAGTTTGACCGGAGTATGTCGCAACTACCGAGCCGTCGGGCCCCAGGAGGGCATAGTAAGGGATGCTCGATGAGCGATAAGTTTCTACCTGCAATCGCTGGTGGCGTTCGCTGATCTCATCAAAGCCGTCGGTATACAGTTCGACTAGGACCATGTCTTGAACCAGTTCGCGGACCTCAGGCTTCGTGAACATGTTTGCCTTCATCCACTTGCAGTTCGAGCAGGCGTAGCCCGTGAAGCTTACCAACAAGGGCTTGCCCTGCGCTTTGGACGCTGCCATGGCCCCTTCGTAGTCGTCCTTGATCCAGTCGATTCCAGCGGCCTCTCCGGACGCCAGGCCGGCGGTGGTTGCTTCTGGCACGTGGGCGTCTAGCTCTCCGAGCCGTCCCCCGAACATGCCAGGCACCAAGCTGATGGCCACCGCCAGGAACACCGCTCCTACTCCGATCCGGCCCAGGCCGACGCCACCAGTCTCGCCCTCGTCCTGAAACCGCAGCACTCCCCACAGGTAGAGCGCCCCAGCCAGGAACACCACGATCCAAATCGATAGGAACCGCTCTCTTGTGAGTACCTCCCAACCGAACACTTGGTCGACATTGCCCAGATACTTCAATCCCACGGCTAAGATCACGAACCCTACCGTGCGCTTGGTCACTGACAGCCAACCCCCGCTTCGTGGGAGTCGGTTCAGCAGGGTAGGGAACAGTGCTAGGGCAAAAAATGGAGTGGAGAGTCCTGTCGCGAACATCGCCATGCCAAAGACTGGAAAAGCCACACCGCCACTGGAAATCGAACCGGCCAAGAGTGTACCGATGAAGGGCCCGGTGCAGGCAAACGAAGCCAAGGTAAAGACTAGGCTGAGCATGAGCGTGGCGGCTGTTCCGCTACCCGCTGAGCGCTCGCTCGCCCCCGTTGTCCAGCTACTGGGTAAGGTGAGTTCGAATGCTCCCAGCATGCTCAGCGCAAAGAAGACCATGACGCTGGCGATTAACAGGTTCACCCATGCGTTCGAGCCGATCTGGCTCAAGCCGAATGGTCCGAGGGACGCAGCCAGCGCTCCCCCGAGCGCTGTGAAGAGCGCGATGACTCCGAGGCAAAACGTCCCAGCCTGCCGAAGCACGACACCCCAGGGTCGTTCTCCATCGCTCATAAAGCTTCCCATGTAGATCGGAATCATCGGAAACACGCAGGGGGTCAGGATCGCAGCGAAGCCGTAAACGAGAGCCAGCAGGGAAAAGCCAACCAATCCTTGGTCGTCGGAACCGTATTCGGGCACGGGCGTCGCCGGCGCCAACGCGGAGTCGCCGGAGCCCGTGGCCGGTGGGCCCCGCGAATTCCGCTTTGCAACTTGGTAGCCCGCCGGCACTTCCAGGCGTTCGGCGGCCGTTCCAGGAATGATGTTGACGGCGGCGCTCGCGCTCTTTCGTTTCGGAGGCAAGCACTGGCGGTCGTCACAGGCTCCGTATCGTACGTGAGCTTCGATGATCTGTCTGCCTGCAGCCTCGGGCGCGAGGGTCAACTCGAGAACGAACTCGGCCTCGGACGTGTACCACTCGACATTCGCTTCAAAGTTGGGATCGTAGACCACTTCCGGTTCGGGCTGGTAAGCCTCCCAGATCTCGATCGCATCCGATTCGGCGATCTGCAAGTCAAGAGGGATACCCTCGGGGGTGGTCGTGGAATAGATGTGCCACCCCGCTTGAATTGTCGCCGTCAGGCGCGCCTGGACCGTGGAGCCCGGGGCGGCCACACTACGCTCGAATTCAAGCTTCCACTGCACGGGATCGTAGATCTGCGCGCTAGCCGCCGTGCAGAGCACGAGGAGAACGCCCGAAAACCGTGCCAGTCGGGATCGCGGGAAGAGTCGCAACATGTTCATTTCAAGTATTGTCGGCGTCGGGGCCGGTCCCTTCCTCCGAGCGGGGCCATGGGATGGTCGGCGACACCCATCAGCGGCTCCAGCCGTTGCAACCCATGACTCTCTTGGCGCGCCAGCCTGGTTCCAGTTTAACCCTGCACCTAATCTGCCCCCTTGCCCGTCCGAAGCTCCTGAACCGCTTTCAGGGGGGATCGGCCCGCCGAATCCACGCGCCGCGAGTGCCTGAAGTCGAGGAACTGCCTCAGCACTCGACGATACTCCGCGATCTCGACGTCACGGTCGCAGCAAACCATCATCAACACTCCATCACAGCGAAAGTTTCCGTCCCATTGGCGAAGTTCGTCATCGCTCCAACGCAGATCGACGCTGTTGAGCTTGGAGTCCTCGAAGCGGTCAAAATACGCCCGGAGGTTAACGTCGGTTTCATCCGGGGGGTGCGCATACGGTGCGTCTTCAAAGCGTTCAGTCTGCATGCTCCATCCGGACCCGCCGTTGCGGGTCGATCGCAAGCCACAGCAGGGCGCTGACCACGTAATATGCAGCCGAAACCAGCAGCGGGACCTCCCAGCTACCGGTCCTGTCAACCATCATGCCAATCAGCCAAGGCGCCAAAGCGCCGCCGACTTGTCCCAGAGAATTCATCGTGCCAGACACCACACCAGCGGCGGACCCTCCCATATCTAGTGCTGTCGCCCATGTCACCGCCAGGATCAATTCCGCCGAACCGAAGCTTGTGCCGAGGCAAATCAAGGCCAAGGTGTTGTCCTCCAGCGTGGCCGCCAGCGCAAGCAACACGCCCGCCGCAACCAGGCCTGTCATCGCCGGAATTCGTCGTGCGGACCGTAACCCGAAACGCGTCACGAGACGGTCGCTCGCCCAGCCCCCGACCACATTCGCCACGGCACCGGACAGCAATACGGCGGCGGCGATCGGGCCGACATCCGGGAGAGCAAGCCCTCGGGCTTGCTCTAGGTAGGTTGGCAACCACTGAATGTAGAAATACAGGCCCCATGTATAGCCAGAGTACATCCCGCACAGTGCCAGGAGGCTGCGATTCGATAGAATCTCCCTCCACCGGAAATGACTGCTACTGGCAGGTTCAGCGCGCTGGTCGCGAATCAAGGCCAGCTCGTCGGTCCGAACCGACCTGTGCTGTTCTGGAAGGTCCCTGTACCACACCCCCCAACCCGCCGCCCAAATCACTCCAAGCACCGCGAAGATCCAGTAAACCGCACGCCAGCCGTATGTTGACATGAGCGCGATGACGATCCACGATGTCATCGCGAATCCTATTCGGCTTCCGAGCATCACGATTGACTGCGCCCTGGCGAACTCCATGCGAGGAAACCACCTGGCGATCGCCGATGTGGCTCCCGGGAATGCCCCTGCCTCGCCGCAACCGAAGAGGAATCGGATCAAGACCAGCGAGCCGAGGTTCCAGGCAACGCCCGTGAGTGCGGTGAATGCGGACCACCAAATCACGATGCGGGTCAGCATCATACGTGCGCCGAATCGATCGGCAAGCCACCCTCCCGGAATCTCGAAGAGCACGTAGCCGAGAACGAAACACGAACCGGCGAGCCCGATCTGCTCCAGCGAGAGCCCAAGCTCGCGAGACATGGCGCTCGCCGTCGTGCTGAAGCAAACCCTGTCCAGATAGGTGATCAGCATCAGCACGAACAGAAATCCGAGCGTCCGATAGCGAACTGTCATGAGGTCACTATCGGTTGCGCCTGCTACTCGCAATCGGCCCAACCACTCGATCACGCATGCTTGATCACTCTCGCGACGCTGGGACTCGGGCGGGCAGGGAGGTGTCGCGTCTCGCGAGGGTCAAGTGGCCAATGCCATTGGCCACCGCTAGTCCATGACCGACGGAGTCTGCATTTCCATCATCCGGCCCTTGTCAAGATAGCGGCTCGTCCGAGCAAAGCGCGCTGCGCGCGGATCGTGCGTGACCATGATGATGGTTTTCCCATGATCACGGTTCAAAGTTGTCAGGATCGACAGGACCTCGTTCGCGGAGGCCGCGTCCAACTCGCCAGTCGGCTCGTCGGCCAGAATGATTGCTGGGTCCGTGACGAGCGCTCGGGCGATGGCTACCCGTTGTTCCTGCCCTCCTGAGAGCTGCTTCGGAAGGTGGTCCAGGCGGTCCCCCAATCCCACAATCTCAAGAGCAGTCCTGGCCCGCTCCAAACGGTCCGGTCTCTTCAAGTGTGTGAGCTGTAAAGGTAGTTCGACGTTCTCCCAGGCGGTGAGAACCGGGATCAGGTTGAATGTCTGGAAGACATAGCCGATGTTCTCGCTGCGCCATCTTGCCAGTTCACGGTCGGTCATGTCGGCGATGTCGGCACCAAGAACGCCAAGGCTACCGGACGTCGGTCGGTCGATGCCGGCCACAAGATGCAAGAGAGTCGACTTCCCTGATCCTGAAGGGCCCATCAGGCAGAAGAACTCCCCCTCCGCAATGTCCAGCGTGATGTCGTCGAGTGCGACAACCTTGAACTCCTCTCTTGTGTACTCTTTGCAGAGGTTGCGCATCGAGATAGCTATGCCGCTGTTCATGACCCTTCTCTCGTGACCCGGTCACCATCCTTGAGATCCTCCGGTGGGGCCAATATGATGTCTTCGCCGCCGGCCAGGCCTTCCTCGATCTCGACACCATCCGTAGTACTTCGCACGATCCGGACGGGCCGCATGACGGCCTTACCGTCCACAATCAAGAAGACGCTCTTTCCTTCGATCAAGGCTTCGGAAGGAATGATGACACGGGGAGCTGTGGTCCGGTCATCCAAGCTCTCCCTGCCTTCGGTAGCGGCCAAAAACGAGACATTGGCATTCATTTCAGGCCGGATGAGTTCGTCGGGTTCAAGAATTTGGACCTTGACTTGGACCGTCGCTTTCTGGCGGTCGGCTTCCGGGGAAATCTCCACCACCTCACCGCGATACTCCCGATCCCGGTACGCGTCGGTCGCGACAATCGCCTTCTGTTTCATGAACACCCTCGAGAAGTCGTCTTGGCTGATGTCGAGTTCGACCTGAATGTCGTTCAGGTCCGCCATGGCGACGGCATAGCCCTTCGCACCCCGCTCGCCAACGAATCCAGTTGTGACCAGTTCCCCAACCTCGACATTGCGCTCAAGCACAGTACCTGTTACGGGTGCCCTGATCACCGTCGCGTCGACGATCGTCTGGTTGTACGCCACCATGCCCTCGGCCCGCCTGACCTCTTCGGCCGCCGAATCGATGTCCTCTTGCCGTGGACCGAGGCGCAGCAGTTCGAGCGTCTTGCGGAGGGATGCAACGCGATTGACCATCGCGTCCAACCGGTACCGGCTCTGATCGTATTCCGATTCGGCAATCACTCCATCCGCCCAGAGCTGCTTGGCGCGATCGAAGTCGATCTTGGCCTGCCGGAACTGGGCATCGGCTTCCGCTAAGTCGGCTTCGGCTCTTTGGATCTCTTCGGGTCGCGACCCCGCGTGCAGTTCCGCCAAGCGGGCTTTCAGCGATCCCAGGGCTCCGAGGGATTCGATCAGTCGTGCGCGGTATTCGTCGTCTTCCAGTCGTACGATCTCTTGCCCGCCAACTACCTTGTCTCCCTTTTCCACCCCCATCCACTTCACGCGCCCCATAACCTTGGAAGCGACCTCGATGCGGTAGTGTGGCACCACGTAGCCGGCCGCTTGGAGCACAATGGCGCTCCCGGCGGAGCTGGATCGAGGAATCGTTACCCGGTGGACAGCCACTTCCGTGGCGCCGAACGAGGACCCGGCAATTCGCCACGCACCAACCGCAACCAGCACCGCAACTCCCACGAAGATCCAGAGCCTAGACAAACGAGGTGCGGGTGGAGTGGCCCGCTTCGAGCGATCGATGCGTAAGCCATCGAGCTCGCGTTTGTATCCTGAGTCGCCGGCCATTGGAAATGTCCTCAGTTACTGCCAAGCGACTGCAGGACATCTCTGCGAGCGGCCAGTCTGGCCGGCAAAAAGCCACCCAGGACTCCCATGATCACGGAAAACGTCAGACCAATTCCTATGTAGAATGGCGTGACCCGGAACTGGAATGTCGTCTCAGCGAATGTGACGGCGTTCCCGATGCGCCCTTCGAGGCCGTTGAGGGGGAGGACGAGTAGGCATCCAAGCACCCCGCCCAATAGGGATAGCAAGAGTGCCTCGATCATGAAGGAACCCAAGACGCTCAGGCGAGAGAACCCGAGCAGCCGTAACACAGCGATTTCTCGGGAGCGGTTTGCGATGGCGGCGAACATCGTGTTCATGGCAGCGAAGCAACTGCCAATTGCCATGATGACGGCGACGAAGACGCCTAGAACCTCGATCGGTCTTGCGGTAGACATCTGCTTGGCGTAGTAGTCGCTTTCCCGCTCTGCCTCGAGGCCCAAGCGCTGGTCATCGGACAGCCGGTTTGTCAGGGCAACTGCGTCTGCTTCGGTCTTGGCCCGAACGAGTATGCTGCTCCGCCCACTTCCGCGCCCCAGGTCGGAGCCAGCCAAATTGGCATCGACCCAGATCTCGCTGTTGAATGCGGAACGCCCGGCCGAGAACACCCCGACAACCTCCCAGTCCCCTCGCCCATAGAAGATTTTCTCCCCGATCGAGGTTCCCTCGCGAACCGCATGGACGCCCTTGCCAACGACCATTTCGCGCTTGCCGGGATCGAACCACCGGCCTTCCAGCAACTGCACGTCGTCGCGCATCTTGATGCCAACCTGCGACAGGCCGCGAACACTGACGTTTGCAACCTCTTCGGGATTGCCGCGAAGGCCGAGATTCACTACAGACACGACCTCGTGGGAAACCATTGGCTCGCCATCGATTTCGGCGATTCCGTCTTCGAACTTGATCACATCAAAGCTGGCCTTGCCAACAATACTGACCAGCTCCGAGGTGGATCCCTGCCGCATCACGATCAAGTGCAAGGGATTGCCGCTCAACTCGAAGGCGTTTCTCAATCCCTCGACCAGGGTTCCGATGCCGAGCAGCACCGCCACCGTCAGGGCGATGCCGAGCGCTGTCATTAGGGTCGTACCCTTCCGGACTCGCAGATTCCGTACGTTATAGGAAATCGGAATCGCCATGAATGCCTGACCTGCTTCAACCCGTGTGACGCAGGGCGTCGACGATGCGCGTTCGGGCCGCCACGGCGGCTGGCACCGCTGAACTCCCGAGACCCACTCCAAGCGCAACGGCAAAGCACGCGACCACTCCCCAGCTAGGCAGAGTGAATCCGGTGAAGAACTGCACCATCACGCCAGCCATTGCGGTCGTCACGCCGAGAGTCAGCACCACGCCCAAGACCCCTCCCAGAAGTGATATCACCGCCGCTTCGCCCAGCACGAGTCCCAGGACCGAGCCGGACGGGAACCCAAGTGTCTTGAGAACCCCAATTTCACGAGTACGCTCGCGGACAGACATCGCCATGGTGTTGGCGGAAACCATGAGCATTGTGAACACGATCGCGGTTCCGATCGACAGCAGGAAGAGCTTTACATTTCCAATTTGGCTGACGAACGCCAGCGCAAACGCCGCTTCTGTCTCGGTCTTCGTCGGCTCGGGGGCATTCCGAAACATTTCATCCACTGCCCGAGCCACGGACGACGCATCCTCAACAGAGCGCAGACGGATTGTAAAGACACCGACATGCGAACCCGCTTCCGGGCCCAAGCCCTCTTCCAGATACTTGAAATGGAAGAAGGAATTGAAGTCGTCCGGTCCTTCGAAGATTGCTCGAATGGTGAACTCTGGATCAAACGGATAGATGTCGCCCTTGATTGTGATTCTCTGGCCCAGCCTCAGGCCAAGGCGATCGGCGATTGATTTCCCAATTGCCATTCCTTGGCGGTCACGCTGGAACGCTTCCAGTTGCTCGGCCGGAACCTCGTATTCCCGGTAGATATCGAAGAGCTCTTCTTGATCGACCGCGAAACGCGGAAACATGTGCTCCGGCTTCTGGTCGATGTACACGCCGCCGAACCAGTTCATTGGTAGAAGATTCTCCACGCCGTCAATCGCCGCGATCTTTGAGCGGTAGTGGTAGGGAAGGGCCTGGGTCAGGGAAACCTTGTGGCGCGTGACCAACCGCAGGGCTGACTCTTCCCGTACCTCACTGCCGTACAGCATTCCGTAAACCGAGAGCAGCGATCCGATCAGGAACACTGAGATTGAAGTGCTGATGACGGTCAGTATGGATCTCCTGGCATTCCTGCGCAGGTTCTTCCAGATTAGGAACAAGTGCTTGCCCATGGTGCACGTTGTGACAGACTAAAGATCCAATTCACCGGTCCGCTCTGCCCCGCAAGGGATTCGGGGAGCCAGGCAGCCCAAGTGGGCTGCCGGAAATGATTTGAACGGAGTTCCATCTTCGCATGCAACGGGGCAGCTGGCAAACGGAACGAGCTATCGGGGCATCGTGACAGTGTCGCTTCGCGCGATTGTTGTCCGGCTCACGCTGAGGCCAGCCGGAAACGCCGTTCTTTGAGTCACTTGTTTCCGGATCCGACAGCCCGCGCACTCTCGATCAACGGGTCCAGGGCCCATCCGACGAACGCGCCAGGGTGCTGGCTAGCGAGCCGTTGCACCGCCGTCGACCACCATCACCTGACCGGTGACCCAGGTCGACTCATCCGAGGCCAAATAGAGCGCGATGCCGCCGATGTCGCTTGTTTCGCCCAATCGCCTGATCGGCTGCGTCGGAGGATACTGGGCGTTCTCGTCCAGATTCTTCCAGAAGTAAGAGCTGAAATCCGTTCGAACCAACCCTGGTGCGATCGCGTTTACGCGCACCCCGTGTTGGCCCCACTCGTCGGCCCATGTCCGCGTCATCATGATCAGGCCCGATTTCGTGAAGCTGTAGAGCAAACCCTGTTTCTGTGGCCGAAGGCCAGCGATAGAGGCGATGTTGATGAGCGAGCCGCCACCCTTCTCGATCATCTTGGGCACGATCAGTCTCAGGAAGCGCACCGCTGAGAGCACGTTGATCTCGACCATCTTCAACACCGCGGCATCAGAGACCTCAAGCGACGGCCCTTGTTCGAGATTCGTGGCCCCGTTATTGACCATGATGTCGATCTCTCCAAAGCGCTTTTCCGTTTGCGCCACGGCTGCCTCGATCTGGTCCAGTTTTCCGATGTTGCATCCGATTGGCAGGACGCGCCCGGGCAGGGATTCGAACTCCTGGGCGGTCGCCTTGAGGTTCTCCAGTTTCCTGCTTGCAATGACGACATCCGCACCGGCTTCGACAAATCGTCTCGCGATCTCCTTGCCGATTCCCCGACCCCCACCGGTGACGAGCGCGACCTTGCCCTCCAAGCTGAAACCCATGGCAGCTATCCCCTTTCGAAAGAATTCCACAGTATCGCGCAACAATTCCGTCAATTCTCAACAGGGCAGTGGATGGTCAACCGAGGAAGACACTGGCGGGCAGGCGTTACAATCGCTTCACCGCGCGGACCGAGCCAATGGACCCGGCACCAGTCACTACACCTGTCCGCGAGGCGCATCGCTTTGACGTGCGCGCACTGGAGGAGTACCTCGAGGGCCGCTTGGGAGGATTCCGCCGGCCGTGTTCCTTGAGCCAATTCGAAGGGGGCCAGTCCAATCCGACATTCCTGATCGAGAGCGGGGCCGGGCGATACGTCCTTCGCAAGAAGCCGCCCGGCGACCTACTGCCCTCGGCGCATGCGGTCGAACGCGAGTATCGCGTGATGAGAGCTCTTTACGAAACCGATGTGCCGGTCTGTTCGATGCTGCTGCAATGCGATGACAGCAGCGTTATCGGAACGCCGTTCATTGTCATGGAACACGTCCGGGGCAGGGTGTTTCACGACCCGACCCTGCCCGGAGTGAGCCCACAGGACCGCGCCGCAATTTACCAGCACATGAACGAGGTGCTCGCTGCCTTGCATTTGGTCCGCCCTGAAGATGTTGGCTTGGAAGGGTTTGGGAAGCCGGGAAACTACTATGCTCGACAGGTCAGCCGTTGGTCTCGGCAGTACGCCGCATCCAAGACGCAATCGATTCCCGCCATGGATCGATTGGCTGCGTGGCTTCCTGCCAACATCCCGATAACCGAGGAAACGCGGGTCGTGCACGGCGACTATCGTCTCGGCAACGTGATCCTGCACCCAACTAGGCCGCGAATCGAAGCCTTGCTTGACTGGGAACTGGCCACCTTGGGGGATCCTCTCGCCGACCTGGCATACAACCAGATGACGTATTACCTGCCCAGCAGGCGCAATCCGACACTACTAGGCAATGACGCTGTTATATCGGGAATCCCGTCCAGCGAGGCCCAGCTGGACAGCTACTGTCGCCTGACCGGCAGGGATGGAATCGAGCACTGGAATTTCTACCTCGCGTTTTCGATGTTCCGTTCGGCGGCGATCGGGCAGGGCGTGTACAAGCGGGGTCTCGACGGCAACGCTAGCTCCGCCACCGCCCTCGAACTCGGCCACGAGGTCGAGTCCACCGCAAACATTGCGTGGAAGATCGCGACTGGGAACACTTGAGAACTCGCAAGTGCCTGGAAGGAAGCGCCGCCGCCTGCGTCTCAATAGTCCGGTAGACTCGAAGATAGCCGATGCGCGGGATATACCAGCGGGGGATGTCTTCGGGTTTCGACATGCTGCCGCGGACGCCCTTGGTGATCAAGCGGCTCCTCTGGATCAATTTCATCCTCTGGTTTGTCTTCGCGGTCGCGATTGCCACGCGGTCCGCTGCAGGAGTCTCGATCTTTCGCTGGCTCAGCCTCGCACCGGCAGTGTTCTTGCGAGGCGCGATCTGGCAGCCCGTCAGCTACATGTTCCTGCACGATCCCGGCGGATTGTGGCATGTGGGGCTCAACCTTTTCGCGCTATGGATGTTCGGGGGCACGCTCGCCCGCGACTGGGGTGATAAGCGTTTCCTGCACTTCTACTTGATTTGTGGGGCCGGGGCTGGCTTGGCGGACGTTGTTGCACGGATAATGACCGGATCGGCCCACGTGCCGACCATCGGCGCTTCTGGGGCTGTCCTTGCGGTCGTCACGGCTTTTGCTGTCACATATCCGAATACTCCGATACTCGTCTCGTTCATCTTGCCAGTTCCAGCTTGGGTCATCGCGGTGGGATATGCCGCCATCAACCTCCTGGGCGCGGTCCAAGACTTTTCCCGCGGAGGGGATCCGTCTGGGACGGCGTTCACCGTCCATTTGGCGGGAATGGCCCTCGGATTCTACTTCGTGCGTCGCCGGGCCGGTCTGCCAAGCCTCCCCTCCTGGGATTTCGAAGCCCGCAGGCGTGAACGAAAGCTCCGGAGGGCTCGGCAGAAATTCGAAGTCTACATGCGTAAACGCGACGACGACAACGATCCTTGGGTGCAGTGACCTGCGTTCAGTCCGGGGCATGGTGGAGTTGCCGATCCACGTCGACCGTAGTGCCTGGTAGGGTTTCCGGGTGCTTTGACTACCCGGACGCTTGATAGTACAATCCAAGGGGTACCGCAATGGAAAACCTAGAACCGCTCCCGGCCATGATCTTCGGCCCGATTGGCATGCAAGAACTGCTGATCGTGCTCGTGATCGCGGTACTGATCTTCGGTGGCAAGAAAATTCCCGAGCTCGGACGCGGGCTTGGCGATGGCATCCGGCAGTTCAAGTCTTCGCTCAAGGGCGAGGACGAAGAGCCGGCTACCGCCAAAGCCGACGACGCCGCCAAGGGTTCCTGACTCCAACCTCCCGGCGGGGGTCGCATGACCGGCCGGTACGGGCTACTGGTCGTCTCGCGGCCTTGGGCTCTAGCTTCCCATGCGTGTCGCGCGCACAAGAAGTCCGTAGTGCGCCAATGAAACGGATTGGCGCTAGAATGTTTCCGTAGCGGGGAGTTCGCTCCGAGCAGGCGCTCCACGCCACTGGAAGGGGCGGTCGGCCGAAATGGCCGTCGCCAAAGGATGGCACGCAAGTGATCCCGAGACCCATCCATGTAATCGGAGGGGGGCTGGCTGGACCTGAAGCCGCGCTGCAGGTCGCCAGGCACGGATTGCCAGTGACGCTGCATGAGATGCGTCCTCACCGGCGGACCCCTGCGCACCAAACAGACAATTTAGGGGAGCTAGTTTGCAGCAATTCGCTAAAGACCGAGACGGCCGGCAGCGCCCCTTGGCTGCTGAAGGAAGAGTTGCGGCGGATGGGATCTGTTTCGATACAGGTTGCGGAGGTTTCGAGAATACCAGGCGGCACTGCCCTGACTGTTGATCGCGTCGCCTTTGCCACGGCCCTCACGACCGCCGTGAACGACGAGGGGCTGATCCAGGTCGAGCGCGAAGAGATTACCGAGTTGCCAGAAACGGGTGACGAGCTCTGGGTCGTGGCGACGGGGCCATTGACAAGCGACGCCCTTGCAGATTCGATCGTCAGGCACACCGGCCAGGAACGGCTCTTCTTCCATGACGCGATCAGTCCGATCGTCGACGCCGAGACAATCGATCACTCGGTCGTATACAGGGGGTCGCGCTATGGCCAATCGCTCGATGGCACCGACGACTACATCAACTGTCCGTTCTCGCGCGAGCAGTATGAAAGCTTTCTTCATGCGCTCCTCGCGGCCGAGCAGCATCGTTCCCAGGATTTTGACAACCCGAACTATTTCGAGGGCTGCCTGCCAATCGAGGAACTCGCTAGGCGTGGGCCGGACACCCTGCGGTTCGGACCGATGAAGCCAGTCGGCTTGCGTGATCCGCGAACGGGGCAAGGGGCGTACGCGGTTGTCCAACTCCGCCAGGAAGATGCCCGGGCCGGCTCCTACAATATCGTCGGATTTCAAAACCATCTCAAGTACGGAGAGCAGAAGAAGCTGCTGCGCATGGTCCCCGGCCTGGAACGGGCCGAGTTCCTCCGATACGGACAGATTCACCGCAACACCTACATCAACGCACCGGCATTAATTCTCCCCACCCTCCAATGGAAAGAGCATCTGCACATCCTGTTCGCGGGCCAGATCTCGGGTGTCGAAGGCTATGTCGAATCGATCGCGACGGGCTTGGTTGCAGGCTGGAACGCTGCCCGGCTGGCAATCGGGGAGGACCCCCTCGAATGGCCCCGCCAAACGGCCCACGGATCGTTGTGCCGGTATGTTTCGGGTGCTAGTCCGGAGAACTACCAGCCCGCCAATATCACGTTCGACCTCCTGCCAGCGCCATCGCCCCAACTGCGCCGCAAGTACGGAAAGAGGAAGCGGGAGCGTCGCATGCATCAATGCGAGATGGGCCTCGCAGCCCTCACGGAATTCCTGAATGCCAGTCGAGCAGCAGCCTGAACGCGCCGTGGCCCCGATGGCCGAGCGATTCCTGCAATCGCTACGCCGCCGCAATGCCTCGGAGAACACCGTCCTCAGTTACGGCAAGGACCTAGCGCTGTTTGCCGAGCACTTCGTTGCCGGTGGTAACCCCGATTTCTCAATCGACGATGTTACCGGGCACACGATCCGCGAATTCATGTCCGAGGGCCTGGGTCGAGGACTGACACGGGCGACCGTAGCGCGGCGCCTCTCGGCCTTGCGCGCGTTCTTTGACTTCCTGGTTCAAGAGGAGGGCCTGCCGAGGAATCCGGCACGAAGCGTCGCCTCGCCGAAGATCCCCAAGAAACTGCCCTCGGTCATGACACCGGAGGAAGCGAACCAGTTCGTTGACAGTGTGAAGTGCGACGGCAATCGGGTCCAATCACAGGACAAGGTCGTGCGCGACCGGCTCATCTTGGAACTGCTCTACGGCACAGGACTGCGTGTCAGCGAACTCGTGGGGCTGGACGTTGATGACATCGACCGGAGGGAGCGGTGGATCAACGTGAGGGGCAAGGGGCGCAAGGAGCGGCAGGTGCCGTTCGGTGAAAAAGCCGGCGCCGCGCTCGACCGTTATCTAGAGGACCGCGCCAGACTGAAGGCCCCTCGCGAGATCAGGGCCCTGTTCGTGCACCGATGGGGACGCAGGTTTCGGCGACTGACCGCACGCAGCGTCGGTTTGATCCTGAAGAAATACGCCACGGCCTTCAACGGTGATCCCGCCCTGCACCCGCATTCGTTGCGTCACGCATTCGCGACCCACTTGCTTTCGGAAGGGGCTGACCTGCGTGCGATTCAAGAGTTGCTGGGACACGCAAATCTCTCTACTACACAAAAGTACACGCAACTCTCAATTGAACACTTGATGAGAGTCTACGATTCCGCCCATCCCAAGTCATAAGGGGCACCATCCGCTTCCAGCGAACTCGAGCGAAGCAGCGCGGAAGGCAACCCGTGCGACCACGCAGTGACTCGGACTGGTTGTCTATTCCGTGCCGTTCAAGCGCAGGGACTGCGGTTCCATAGCCGCCCCCGCGCTACAGTGGGACCAATACGCCTTATACTTCCGCCTCCCGACTCTGCGAAGCGCTTCCCGGGCAGCGGAGGAATCCAACGCTCGCATGCCGAAACGGACGCTCTTCCTAAACCCGCCGTCGTACGAGGGCTTCGATGGCGGCGCCAGCTCCCGTTGGCCCGCCACGCGCGAGATCGAGTCCTATTGGTACCCGGTCTGGCTTTGCTACCCCGCTGGAATGATTCCTGACAGCAGGGTCCTCGACGCTCCGCCTCACGGGGTCACGCCCGACCAGGTGACTGGAATGGCGGATGAATACGAATTCTTGGTGCTCTTCACATCGACACCCGGATTCGCCAACGACTGCGCTCTCGCCGAGACAATGAAGGCATCCAATCCGGACCTCGAAATTTGCTTCGTCGGTCCACATGTCGGAGCCCGACCGGAGGAGAGCTTACGGAATTGCCCAGCAATCGATTTCGTTGTGCGCAAGGAATTTGACTACCAAGTTGTCGAGTTCGCGAACGGCAAGCCCTATCCCGAGCTGGGCGGCGTCAGCTACAGAACGCTGGACGGCCGGATCGCCCACAACCCCGACATTCCGCAGATCGAAGATCTCGACGCCCTTCCTTGGGTCGCTCCGGTCTACAAGCAGAATCTTGACGTCGAGCGATACAACGTCCCCTTCCTAAAACATCCATTCGTGTCGTTTTATACAGCCCGTGGCTGTCCCGCGCTGTGTTCTTTCTGCCTGTGGCCACAGACGATTTCGGGTCACAGGTGGCGTACCCGTTCGGCCGAGAACGTCGCGGCGGAAGTGAAATGGACGCTGGAGAACATCCCGGGAATCGCGGAAATCTTCTTCGACGACGATACGTTCAACATCCGCAAAGACCGAGTGATCGAACTTTGTGCCAAGCTCAAGCCTCTCGACTTCACATGGTCATGTACCTCCCGTGTGAACGTCGACTACGAGACACTCAAAGCAATGCGGGATGCGGGATGCAGATTGCTCATTGTGGGCTACGAGTCCGGAGACCCGGGGATCCTGCGCAACATCAAGAAGGGCGCCACGGTGGAGAGGGCGTTGCACTTCACGCGAGACGCGCACAAACTCGGCCTTACGATCCATGGTGACTTCATCATCGGCTTGCCCGGGGAGACTCGAGAGACGATCCGTCGCTCCCTGGAATTCGCCAAGAGACTCGACACGGAAACGATCCAGGTCTCGCTCGCCCATCCGTATCCAGGTACATCGTTCTACGATCAAGCCGTGGCGAACGGCTGGCTCACGTCGGACTCGATGACTGACGAGGCGGGCCACCAACTGCCGAACATTCGCTATGCCGATCTTGAGCAGCGGGAAATCCTGCAATGGGTCGAACGGTTCTACGATGAGTACTACTTCCGTCCGCGCGCCGCTTGGCGGATCGTCCGTAAGTCCATCTTTGACGGAAAAGAACGTCGGCGGCTGGCGAAGGAAGCCCGGGAGTATCTCGCGCTGAGGGCAAAACGTAAGCGGTATGCCGCCCAAGCCAGCTCCTAGGGGCTGGAATCCGGACCATCCGGTCCCCTGTCACTGGAGGCGGCTGAACCGCGAAGATGGAACGGCAGCACAAGTTTTCCACAGCTGTTGTGGAAAAACCTTGTGATTTCCTGTGGAAAACTCGGCATGTGGGTCTCGGTCGCACCTCAAGCGGATGTCTACCATCGTTAGTTGGGACCGGCAAGCTTCGTTGAGAAGTGATGAATCAAGTACATCGCGAGTACGACTCCCGCGAGTGAAAGACCCATGCTGTCCGCGAGAACGATTGGAATCTCCGTATCCGTCGCAACCGTCTTCGGAATTGCGATCAGGATTCCCGCGATCGCTTCGCCGGCGATCAGGCCTGAAGAAATCAGCACGCCATTCTGGCTAGCCCTCTCGGAACGCTTCTTCAGTTGCGACGAGATCAATCCCCCAAGGAAGATCGGAACCATCAATGAAATCGGCAGGTAGATCCCCACTGCCACCGGCATCACATGCGCCCTGAAACGACTCCCCGCGCGCTCAAGGAACCCGTCTAGGACTAAGAGTCCTACGGCAATTGCCGCCCCGATCCAGACTAGGCTCCACGGCAGAGCGGCGTCACCGAAGAGTCCGTCCGCGATAGAAGCAAACAGAGTCGCCTGCGGGGCGCGTAGGGAGCCGGGTGCATCCGTTCCGATGCCGTAAGCGTTGTGCAGCAGGGTCAGCACCGGAGCGATTGCGAAGATTGGAATGACCACGCCCACGATCTGGGCGAGTTGCTGTTTGGCGGGCGTGGCGCCAACCAGGTGACCTGTCTTCAGGTCTTGGGATGTGTCTCCAGCGGTGGCAGCGGCACAACACACGATGCTGGCCACCCCCAACGCTCCGAGGATTCCCGCGCTTCCGGACATTCCCAAGATGAGCAACACGACCGACGAGAACATGAGGGCACAGATCGTCATCCCCGAAATCGGGTTATTCGATGAACCCACCAATCCGCAGATATAGCTGGAAACGGCCGCAAAAAAGAGCGAGGCGATGATCATCACGATGCCCGCTGTGATGGCGATGGTCATCGAGCCAGTCACCATCTTGTAGACAACGAACGTCCCGACAGCCACAAAAGCGAGCAGTGCTCCGACCGCCGTCTTCGGCATATCCAGGTCGGTCCGGGCCGTGGCTTGGTGAGCCTTTCCGATGCTCCCGAGAAGCTGTTTCACCGCTCTTGCGATGCCCTTCCGGATCTTCCACATCGAGGAGAGCCCGCCCACGATCATGGCCCCTACACCCATGTAGCGAATCTGTCCGCTCCAGGCAGCCCACGCTGCATCGAGCACCGAGCCCTCGGGCATTGGGTTTTGCAGGTAGTAGACCGGGATGCAAATTGTCCACGCGATGAGGCTTCCGGCCAGCGCGGCCACCCCAATCTCGATACCGACGATGACGCCGACGCCAAGAAGCGCCACGGAAACGTCCGTGCCGGCGTACAGAACCGTCCCACCCAAGCGCCAAGCGTATTCGGCCGTGGCCCGAAACACGCTGACCAAGCCCGAGAGAGACTTGAACACCAAGCCTCCGCCAAGGGAAGCGATGACCATCCGCAAGGGACTTCCGCCAGCTTGGCCGGCTTCGAGCACTCGCGCGCACGCGACGCCCTCGGGATAAATCAGATCCTTGTCCTCTACGATCAGGACGCGCCGCAGCGGAATCATGAACAGGATCCCTAGCAAGCCCCCAAGAAGGCCAATCAGCGAGACCTGCCAAAACGGGAAGTCGGTCCATACACCAGTGATGATCAAGGCCGGAACGGTAAAGATGATTCCGGCCGCTACGGCCTCACCGGCTGATGCAATCGTCTGAACGATGTTGTTCTCGCGAACAGTGCCGCCGCCGAACATGCCTCGCAGAACGCCCATTGAAATGATTGCCGCCGGAATGCTTCCTGACACTGTCATACCCGCATAGAGGCCGAGATAGGTGTTCGCCGCGGTCAGAACCGTTCCAATCACCAGTCCCATGAGCAATGCCCTGAGCGTGAATTCGGAAATGACGGCTTGTTGTTTCATGGCAGTCCCAGCGAGGTCCGCGGTGCCCGAGCGGGAACTCTTGAGTCTAGCCCAGAGGGGTTGCTTGTTGGACTTCGGGCCTGTATGCCAAGACCAGTGACCGCTCCGCTCAGATCGGATGTACAAGTCAGACTACAATTGTTTGGGAATCCCCAATGCCAACCCCCTTTCGCATCGGTATCGACCCGGGCTGGGGAGAGAACTTCGAGGCCCACCTAGGCCGTTTTGTTCGCGGCCTTATCGATCCGAGGGAGGATCTGCGGTGGGAGTTTATCCCGGCCCCGGCGGATGAAGTCGCAAGGCCCGAAGTAATCGACACGTACGACGGACTACTCATTCGTGCCATGCCCTTCGATTCCACCAGTTTCCGGGGCGTGGAAAGGCTGATCTGCATTGCTCGCTGGGGCGTCGGTTTCGACGCTATCGACATTGAAGCGGCTACCGGCGCAGACGTCATTGTCGCGCTCACTCCCGTGGCGATCACGCGCGCAGTGGCAGAAACGCAGATCACACTGATCCTGGCACTAGCAAAGCGACTTGCTGACCTCGATAGGCGCACTAGGGCGGGGTTGTGGCAGCAGAACCTGCCCATTCTGGGCATCGATATCGTGGGCAAGACACTCTCTTCGATTGGCCTTGGGCGCATCGGGGCTGAAATGTTTCGGATCGCACGTGGAATCGGCTTCGAGCGGCTGCTCGCGTGCGATCCGTATTGTCCGGCGTCGCGGGCTCGAGCGCTGGACGTCGAATTGGTTGACCTTGACACCGCAATCTCGCAGGGTGACTTTGTCACCCTGAATACCCCTCTCAACTCGTCGACCCGGGGCATGATTGGCGCCCGGGAGTTCGCGTTGATGAAGCCCACGGCGTACTTCATCAACACCGCACGAGGGCCCATTGCTCAAGAATCGGCGCTAATTGATGCCCTCCGGACTGACCGCATCGCAGGTGCGGGCCTGGATGTTTTTGAGCAGGAACCGCCATCCCCGGACAACCCGTTGCTTGCAATGGAAAACGCAATCGTATCCCCGCACAGCATGGCGTGGACACAGCAAGGCCTGGCCGGGAACAGCCGTGACGCCTGCCGCAACCTGCTTTGTGTGGCGTCGGGGCAGGTTCCTGCCTGCTTGGCAAATCCAGGTGCCGAGAATCGCCACGGAGTCCGCAAGAAACTTGCACGCTGGAGTTCGCAATGAGATTGAACCGAATTCGGCAAGCCGCCCTCGAGGGGCGTGTGGCGGTTGGTCACATGCTGATGGAGTTCGACACGCCCGGAATCGCCAAGCTATGCAGTCTGGCGGAACTGGACTTCGTATTGATAGACATGGAGCACGGCCCACTCGAGATCCCACAAGTGGCACGCTTGATCTCTCGACTAAAGGCAACAGACATTGCTCCCGTGGTTCGAGTTCCGGCTTTGGAGTATCACTTCGTCGCTCGAGTTATGGATGCCGGAGCCCACGGGATCATGGCACCGAATGTCCGCACGGCTGAGCAAGCGCACCGTCTCAACGAAGCGATGCGCTACGCCCCAATCGGCAACCGCGGCTTGGGGCTGGGCACTGCTCACAACGACTTCCAGCGGCCCGATCCAGTTTCATACATGAAGGCGGCAAATGCCCGCAATGTGTTGCTCTGCCAAATCGAGAGCGAGACCGCCCTCAGCAACCTGGAGGAAATCGCAGCCGTACGAGGCGTGGACTGCCTCTGGGTGGGCCACATGGATCTGACTCAGTCCATGGGGATCGTCGGGCAGTTGCAACACCCGGCCTTCCTGGCGGCCCTGCGCAAGGTCACGGCTGCGGCAAGGGCGCGGGGATTGCTGGCCGGGATCCAACCGGGAGACCTGCAGCAGGCCAGGGACTGGATGGGACTCGGGTTCAACATGATCTCGTACAGCACGGATATCGGCGTATACGCTTCCGCGCTGGTAGAGCAGGTTGAAGCCCTGAGGAGCGCCGCCCCACGGGACTAGCGGGTACGGAATCCAAGGCAGCCGATTGGCGAAGCGCCCGGAGCGCTCAATTGTCGTCTGGCCCGACGATTGGATTGTCCGGCGCTCGCGCTGGAAACCCCGAATTCGCTCTCTAGCCTCGATTCCCAACTGAAGTTGTTCATGTGAGAGATTAGCGGGTTTTCCGGCGTGAAGCCCATGGGCGATAAGTGCTTTCTCAGGATCATTGACATTTATTTATAGCAGTTTGCCATCAATAACCACATTCGTACAACAAGAACCAGGAAAACGTCTACCGGAACAGGTGGCCTTCCAGGCATGGCTGCATTCACCGCGTTTCCCACATGGCATTCTCTACCGAGACCGCCAAGAGAGATTTCCACTGGAACGAGGTAAGCTCTTGTATTGATGCCAGTTATGCGGAGGGTCCGGCAGGCAGATGGGCTCTGCCGCCCCTGCGCGGATGGGCAGCTGCGGGCTCGCCAAGGCCTCTCCGCAGGCCTTGTGGGCAGGCCCGGTTCGCTGCCCCAGCGCCCCTTGACGGCTAGTCGCTGATTGCATAGTAACTAGTGTGGCGTATTCATGCTAACATGCATAAATACATGCAAGACCCCGCCCAGCGCTTCAGCACCCCCGAAAACAGCACCCACCGCCGTTACGAAGCCTTGCGCGCACTCTTCGTCGACCACGCCTCGCTCGAGGAGGCCGCCAGCCGCTTCGGCTACGCAGCCGGCACCTTGCGCAACCTGCGCGCCGCGTTCCTGCACCAGCCCCACCAGCCGTTCTTCCTCCCCGACCGCCGCGGCAAGCGCAAGCCGCTTCCCGGCCCGGACCGCGACGAGCGCATTCTCGCGCTGCGCAACGAGCGCAATCTCTCGGCCGCCGAGATCGCCGCGCACCTCACCACGCAGGAGGCCCTGCCGGTCAGCGCCACCACCGTCGCGCGCGTGCTCAAGCGCGCTGGCCTGCCCAAGCTGTGGCGGCGCACAGCGGCGCAGCGCACCGCCGGACCCGCTCCCGTGCTCGCCCCCGTCGCCGACCACCGCGCCCTGGACCTAGCCCCCCGCCGCTTGCGCACCGAGTTCGGCGGCCT
>CATOTH010000010.1 GCA_951813065.1 uncultured Bryobacterales bacterium
GGTCTTGACCGTCTCGAGGTTGCACATGTGCCGAAAGATCGGGTACTCGTCGGTGATGCCATTGGCCCCCCAGCAGATCACGGGCCCGGCGCGCGACCTCCAGCGCTATCGCGGCGTATTGCGTTTGATCATCGAGACGTGGGCGTGGTGTTGCCGGCCCTTGTCCTTCAGGCGCGTGACCTGCAGCGTGATGAATTGCGCCTTGGTGATTTCGGTGATCATCCAGGCGAGTTCGTTCTGAACTAGTTGGTGAGAGGCGATCGGCCGATCATCAAACTGGGTTCGCAGGATCGTGTACTGCCGCGCGCAGTCGTAGCAGGCCATGGCCGCCCCAATCGTGCCCCAGGCGATTCCCAGCCTGGCGTTGGTCAGGCAACCCAGGGCGGCCTTCAGGCCCTTGCCGTTGGGCAGGATGTTCCCGGCCGGGATCCGGACGTTGCTCAGTCCCACGCTCGACGTTGTCGAGGCACGCATCGAAAGCTTGTTGTGCAGGTCCACGGCCGTGAACCCCGGCGTGTCCGTTTCCACGAGAAACCCTTGGATGTGGTCGCTGTCTTCGAGCTTTGCCCAGACGACCGCCAGGTCCGCCAGAGAGCCGTTCGTGATCCAGGTCTTCTCGCCGTTGAGCACGTAGCTGTGGCCGTCCCGCACGGCACGTGTCAGCATGCCGCTTGGATTGGATCCGAAGTTGGGCTCGGTCAGCGCAAAGCACCCCATCACCTGGCCTTGCTGCATCTTGGGGAGCCAGCGCTCCTTCTGCTCGTCCGATCCGCAGGAGTAGATGGCGTACATCGCGAGGCTGCTCTGCACCGAGACGAAGCTGCGCAGCGCGGTGTCGCCTCGCTCGAGCTCTTGCATGACGAGCCCGTACTCGACATTGCTCAGTCCCGCGCAGCCGTAGCCCTCCAGATTGGCTCCAAAGAAGCCCAGTTCAGCGATTGGCGCGGTCAGTTCGTTTGGGAACGTGCCGTCTCGGAAGTGCTGCGTGATCTGGGGGATGAACCGGTCTTCGACGAACTGGCGGGCCGTCTGCCGCACCATCAACTCCTCTTCGCTAAGCAGCGAATCGAACTCCATGAAGTCAACGCCTCGAAACTCAAACATATGCTCCTCGAAAGCCCATCGTAGCGCGGGCCGCCATGGGTGGATGTCCGTTTTCCGGGGATACCTCGCATGGCCCCTGCGATTGGCCGTTGCTCCCCGAATCGGAATATCCCCTGCGTGCTAGGATGCGCGGAATGGATGTCGATACCGTCCGCGGGTGGGTTTTCGGCGCGACCCGGATTGTCGGGTTCACAGGCGCCGGCATCTCGACTGAGTCCGGTGTCCCCGACTTTCGCAGCCCGAATGGCGTCTGGGCCACGAACCGAATCGTTGATTTCCAGTCGTTCCTCTCGAGCGAGGAGGATCGGATCGAGTACTGGCGCCAGAAGGTCGCTGCCTGGCCGGCCATGCGCGAGGCTCGCCCGAACGCCGGGCATCACGCGTTTGTCCAGTTGCATCGTAGCGGCAAGCTCGTGGCGCTGGTCACCCAGAACATAGAGCGCTTGCATCAGCGGGCCGGGCTGCCGCCGGAAACGGTGCTCGAGCTGCACGGCACGACGACCGAGGCGGTCTGCCTTGAATGCGGGGACCGGATCACCTCCGACGAGGCTTGCGAGCGCGTGCTGGGCGGAGAGCGAGCGCCTCGCTGCAAGGCTTGTGAAGGGCTGCTCAAGCCCGCAACGATCTCCTTCGGCCAGTCCATGCCATGGGATGTGATGCAGCAGGCCCAGGACGCCGCCGAGAACTGCGAGTTGCTATTGGCGGTCGGCTCGTCGCTGGTTGTCGAGCCGGCGGCATCCATTCCGCGCGTGGCTAAGCACGCCGGTGCGCGCCTGGTAATCGTTAACCGCGACCCAACTCCGCTCGATCCCATAGCGGACGCTGTTCTGAGGGGAGAGATCGGCACAATCCTGCCAGCGTTGGTGGGTGCTGTCGCGTGATCCCTGAACGGTCTCAAGGGTTGATCCTCCTCGCTGAGCGCCATTGCAACCGAGCACCCTATGCCTGAACTGCCTGAAGTCGAGACGGTGCGGCGGACGCTCGCGCCCGCCGTCGAAGGCGGTTGCATCGCAGCTGTCCGGTTTTACTGGACGCGCACCTGCGCAGGCGACGCGGACCAGACCGCGGCGATACTGGCTGGCCAAGAGATCGAGCGGCTCGACCGCCACGGCAAGTACCTGGTGTTCCGGCTCCGCAAGCACGGGCGTCCGTCAGTGCTCGTGATTCACCTGCGGATGACCGGGAACCTGCTGTTGAATGCAATGCCCGACCGCTTCACCCGGGCCGAAATGCAATTGGAAGGGGGCACGACGCTGGTATTCCACGACATGCGCAAATTCGGGCGCTGGCAGTGGTCCGAGGAACTGCCGCCCCGCCTTGCCCAGCTAGGCCCGGAACCACTGGAAATCAATTTCGACGAGTTCGCGGCGAGCCTATCGGAGCGCAGGAAACGGCTCAAGGCGTTGCTTCTGGACCAGGACTTCCTCCGGGGGCTCGGCAACATCTACGCGGACGAGGCGCTGTTCCGCGCTCGCTTGCACCCAGAGCGTCTCGGCGCGTCGCTGAGCCGGAGGAAGGCACGCGACCTGCACGGCGCGATCCAGGCGGTATTGCGCGACGCCATCCAGGCGGGAGGCACCACCATAGACAACTTCGTTGACGGGCAGGGAAGCCGCGGGTACTTCCAGTTGCAGGTCAAGGTCTACCGCAAGACCGGCCAGCCGTGCCCGACCTGCGCGACACCGGTGCGACGCATTCTGGTGGCGCAGCGCAGCACTCACTACTGCCCGCGCTGCCAGCGGCGCTAACGGGAGGGGCCGATGCGGTTGAAGAGGATCCGCCTGCGACAGATTCGCATGCCGCTGGTCCACCATTTCGAGACCAGCTTCGGGCGCACCCATGAACGCCGCATCGTTCTCGTCGAGGTCGAGGATGGGGATGGTGCCGTCGGGTGGGGAGAGGTCACCTGCGGGGAAGCGCCTTTCTACAACGAAGAGTGGGTGGACGCGGCATGGCTCGTGCTGCGGGATTTCGCCGGTCCCCGTGTTCTGGGCACCGAATTCTCTTCGGCTGACCAGATCGGGAGCCTGATGGCGGTTGTCCGGGGTCACCGCATGGCGCGCGGAGGCGTGGAGGCCGCTTGCTGGGAATTGGAAGCCCGCAGGACCGGGCAACCCCTGTGGCAGCTCATCGGGGGTACGCGGGACGAGACGTCCTCCGGCGTGTCCATCGGCATTCAGGACACTGTACCTGCGTTGCTCGATCTCATCGCAATCGAGGTGGAAGCGGGCTACCAGCGGATCAAGATCAAGATCAAACCGGGATGGGACGTGGAGGTCGTCAGAGCCGTACGTGAGCGATTTCCAGAGGTGCCGTTGATGGCGGATGCGAACTCGGCGTACACCCTGGATGACCTGCAGGTACTCAAGGCCCTTGACGAATTTGACCTGATGATGCTCGAGCAGCCGCTGGGGCATGACGAGATCTTCGATCACGCGGCCCTTCAGCGGGAACTCCGGACTCCGATCTGCCTTGACGAGTGCATACGCACCGACCATCAGGCAGCCCAGGCGATTCGGCTCGGCGCGTGCCGCATCGTCAATATCAAGCTGGGGCGAGTCGGGGGGTATGCCGAGGCAATCCGCATCCACGACACTTGCCGAGACGCCGGCGTGCCAGTCTGGTGCGGGGGCATGCTCGAGTCCGGAATCGGCCGGGCTCACAATATCGCCCTATCGTCGCTGGAGAACTTCACGCTGCCCGGGGACGTGTCCGCGTCCAAGCGCTATTGGAAGCAAGACATCATCGAGCCAGCGGTCGAGGTCTCCCCTGATGGCAGAATCGGGATGCGCGATCAGGCCGGGCTCGGCTATGCCCTCGACATGGATCGCATTGACGCCTTGACGGAGCGTTGTGAGGATCTGACCTAGGCCGGACTGCCAGGCGCTCTTATCCCGTTGTCTCGTCCTCGGGCTCACGGACCAGAACGATTGTGAGGTTATCCGGGGCACCGCAGCTCAGCACGGATTGGATTAACGCGGCTGCCTTGCTTTCCAGACTCGCATCACTGGCAAGAGCCTCGGAAATCGCCTCGGCCGAAACCTCACCATGCAGGCCGTCGCTACATAGCAGCAGGATGTCGCCCGCCGTGAAGTCCGCCTCGACCGTGTCGGCATTTACCGTGCTCTCGGCACCGACAGCCTTGGTCAGCACATGCCGGTACGGATGGTGCTTCACCTGCTCCGGGCTGAGGGATTTCGCGTATTCGCGGACCCAGGTGTGATCTTCCGTCAGGCATTCCAGCTGGCCGCCCGACAGCCGGTAGGCCCGGCTGTCTCCGGCGTTAACGATCCATGCCTTGCCTTCGCGCACGAGCGCGGCCGTGACGGTTGTTCCCATGCCCTCCAGTGCGGGATCGTTCTGGGCTTCCCTACGGATGCAGCGGTTGGCGAGTTCGATCGCCTCGACCACTGTGCCAGCGTCCAGGGCGTTTCCGGCAGCCCGCGCGCGGTCCGCCAGCGTGCGAACCGCGATCGCCGAAGCCCTCTCGCCGGCATTGGCGCCACCCATGCCGTCGGCGACCACGAAGAAGCCGATTTCCGGCACGCAGTCATACGAATCCTCGTTGTTCCGCCGAACCAGCCCTACGTGGGTCTGTCCCCAGGATTCGATCATTGCGGGAGGCATGAGATTAGCACAGGGCGCGGCCGTTGACGAACTGTTCGAAACGGCTTCCACCGGTTGCATCCGAAGGTAATCACTTTCGTGTATCCCGGCAAGGATCAGTCTCGCAGTTTGACAGCCATGCAGCGTGAAGTATCTGTCCTGGCCAAGGGCTCGCTACGACATACGCCAATGAGCATTAGAGGTACTTGTCTCCAGTCCATTCGGGTATTTTCTGATCGTTCCGGAGTCGCGCCCGTTGTGCGAGCGCACCGCCGAAGAGTTTGTCTAGATCGGTCGAGGAAGGTTGTTCGATACCGGGTAGACTTGAGGTCGCCTCGATCACGAATCTCTCGTGAATCGCTGGGTCTGAGGAGCCATACGCGGCTTCCCACCATGACATGATTCGATCTCGGGCTGCCACCATCAGGTGAGCGCTGGGCAATTGCGCTTTCTTCTCGCGCATATTGACGATATGGTTCGTCGGCATCAGATTCCACAAGTCTGAACATGGCCATGCCGACCACGGGAAGCAATGGTCCATGTTGAGAGAGTTCCGTGACAGCGCCTTGCCGCTCCAAACGCAGTACAGCTTCCTTGAGCCGAGCAGTTGCCCAGCGCGCTGCCTGGCAAGACCCACATCTCTCGTCGGGTCGGCCCAGGTCATCGCGGCCGCCAAGCGGTCCTTCGGAAGGACCCGGTCCTGGCGTTTGCCGTATCGCTGCATCAACCGAATCCACTCCTCGACGAGAGCCGGTTCGACCCAAACCGTAAATCGTTGGAGAGACTGCCAGATCCTCCATGGGACCCGCATCTCTCCAAAGCTTCGAAGATAGTCTTCGTCCAGGACCAAGGTATTGGGGGCGTGGAGCCCGGACCCGGTGGGCCTCACTTGGAGAATCGGCGTGCCGTCCGGAAACGTCATGTGTTTCGCAGGCATCTTTTGGATCGTCTTGGCGACGTCACGGAGTGCATGATGAAGGGAGCCCACGCTAGACCCGCCGACCCGCATCCCAACTCGCAGATCGAGGTTTGAGAAAGCCGCGAGCTTCTCGAAGGCCGATCCCGCGAACCCCAGCCGTAGCCCACCCTTGAGATTCTGGGGGCTCTGCGGAAAGTCGTTATCGAGCAGCGGCTTGTACAGTCGGAGCCAGGTCAGCGCGACCAATCCGAGGGGAACAGAGACCCAGTCATCGTCCAACCGTCGGGTCAGTCCAGCGGCACCGTCGGCAATGCGGCAGACCGAGCGGAGCAGACCAAGCTTGTAGGTAGAACTCTTGCTGTCATTCAGGATCACATGCCGCAACAGAGGAAGTGCGTCAGTTCCGTCGTCCGGGAGCCGTAGCGCGTAGTTTGTCCAATGAACGCTTTCCCTGCCCAGCAAATCGCTGCGACTAGTCTCGCGTTGGACGATCGTTCCGTGATTCCTGGCAAGTGATGGGATCTCGTTACCATCGATTGGGTACATTTCGCGATCCGCGTCTGTCGGGCCGATCCGCAGAGAAATGACGACGATGCCTCCTGGTTTGAGAAGGTTGACGAGCTTCCGAAATGCTCTCTGACGTTGGCCGGGTGGGAGATGCATCCACACCGCGTTCACCAGAATCATGTCGAACGACACGCCCTTTCGGTACGTACTGTCCAGTTCGGGAAGCGAGTCGTTCATCCAGCACACGGAGGCCGAGGGGTGGAGCCTGCAGGCGATCTCACGCATTGCCCTGGAAGGCTCCACGGCGAACACGTCAAAGCCCTTGCTTGCGAACCAAGCTGCGTCTCGCCCGGTCCCCGATCCGACATCCAGCACGAGGGCTGGCGGCTCCGGCAGCAGGTCCGTCATCCAGTCATGCAAGGAATCCGGATTCACCGATTCGTACTTTGGCGTAACTGCACTCGCGTGCTTGTTGTACCAGGCGACCGAGTCCTTCATCGCCCTCTGAATCGCGGCAAGACCACTGTTCAGTGCCTCTCAGTTAGCGCCTGTATGAACCAGACCCCCTGATGGTTACCTTCTTGCGACATCTGTTACCGTTCCCGTAGTCTCGCCTACTCGCACCACCGTGTCAGGCACGGCGGCCAGTCTCTTCACGATCGCAAATCCGCGGCCATTGTCACCGTTCGCCGTTCCGGGCGTCGGCGAGGTCAGGACTCCCACCTCGGCACCGTCGTAGCGGACAGTCAGGTCCTGGGGTAGTTTCGCGGAATCCAATTCGACACCCACCAGCAGACGCCTGACCCTGCCCTGGGAGCGCACACGCTCGACGATTTCCTGGCCCGTGTAGCATCCCTTGGTGAACGAGACAGCCTGAAGCTGCTGAGTCTCATGGGGGATGTTTCTGGGACCGAAGTCCACGCCAAACCGCGGGATTCCGTGGAGCACTCGCAGCGCTTCCCCAGACTCTTCCGAGGCGGGGGCGGCGCCGCGCGATTCCAGTTTGTCGATCAGCCGATCGCGATCCGAGAGCGGGGCGGAGATTCGAAATCCCTCGACCGCGCCGATTGGAGCCCGGTAGATGGTGAACGAGTTGGCCTTGACGAACGCCAGGGGCGCATCGGGAAGCTGCTGGCTGAGGCTTGCCACGATGTCCCGAGAGGAGGGTCCGGCAACTTCCAGCAACGCGGTCGAGGGACCGATGTCCTCCAGCGTCACGTCGTCCATGATGATGTAGCTCTCGATGTGGGTGAGAAGGGAGCCAGCGGCGTCAGGCTCGGAGTCGATGACGAGATGGTCATCGTGAACGAAAATGTTGCTGTCTGCCTGGATGTGCCCCTGGGCGTCCAGGAAGAAGGAATACACGCCCTGCCCCGGAGCAAGACTCTCGACGGCATTGCTCGCGATAGCATGAATGAGGCGGGCGCGATCGGCCCCTGTCGCCTTGAGCCTGCCCCGCGAGGAAAGATCACGCCATGCGGCGGCTTGCCTCAGTGCTTCGTAGCCCCGCACCTGCGATTGCTAGCATACCAACGATGATTCACGAGGTTTTTCCGGTCGGGCCGTTGCAGTGCAATTGCTCCGTGATTGGCGACGAGGAGACGCGCGAAGCGATCGTGATCGATCCGGGTGCTGAAATCGAGCGCATCGAGTCCGTGCTCGAGGAGCATGGCCTGACGGTCAAGTGGATCGTTGTCACGCACGCTCATATCGATCACATCGGCGGTGCCGGCAAGCTGCGCGCCAAGACTGGCGCCCCCGTGCTAATGAACGAAAACGATTTAGCTCTGGTTGGCTACCTGGACCGGCAGGCCGCATGGGTCGGCATGCCGGAGCCGGAAGGCGTTGAAATCGATGCCACGCTCAAGGACGGAGATACGCTCGATCTTGCGGGAACGCGGTTCGACGTGCTCCACACGCCGGGCCACACCCAAGGCAGCGTGAGCCTGCTGATTCCGTCAGTGAACAGGCTCCTGGCTGGGGATACCCTGTTCCGCGACTCGATCGGCCGCACTGATCTTCCGGGAGGGGACCACCACCAGATCCTGAGTTCGATCAAGACCAAGTTACTGGCCCTGGACGATTCCGTGGAAGTTGTCTGCGGCCACGGCCCGGGCACGACGATCGGCAGGGAACGGGAACAAAATATGTTCCTGCGCGGACTCTGAGCCCGTCGCCCGCCGGGAAGCTAGAATCGTCAGGTATGTCGAAGAAAATATTACTGGTTACCGGGGATTCGGGCGAGAGCTACGAGACCCTGTATGCACTGCATCGCTTCGAGGAGGCCGGTCACGAACCCGTGGTCGCGGCACCCTCGGCGCGTCGGTTGCACCTCGTGATGCATGACTTCGAACCGGGATGGGACACGTATATCGAGCGGCAGGGATACGGCGTGTCGGCGGACATCGCGTTCGACGATGTTTCCGTCGACGAGTACGACGCGGTGCTGCTGCTCGGGGGCCGGGCTCCCGAGTTCCTGCGGCACATACCGCGCGTGATCGAGATTGTGCGCGAGTTCGCGAGCCAGCGAAAGCCTGTCTTCTCAATCTGCCACGGCATCCAGATCCTCGTGGCTGCCAACCTCCTACAGGGACGAACCGTGACCTGCTACGAGCATGTGCGATCGGAGGCGGAGCGGGCAGGAGCCACGTACTCGACGAAGCAGGCCGTGCGCGACGGGAACATCGTCAGCGCCCAGACTTGGGAGTCGCACCCGCAGTTCTACCGCCGGGTCTTCGAGTGTCTCGACGGTTGAGCCCGGTTCCGACGGCGACCGATCATTCCGCACTCGCTGGGAGGAGAGGGAACTTCCGGAAGGTGATGGGGCGCGTGCTTGAGTTGGATGGCAGCATCGCGACAATCGTATATTCGCCGGCCTCCACTTCTTCCGGGTCTAGCGCCACCAACTGCTGAAGCCGGTTGGCTTCGGCCTCGACAACCGCCCATCAGCCCTTGACCGGCAGTTGCTGGATTCGTGCGTGTTCGCGATAGGGTGTGATCTTCGGGCTAGCGTAACTTCGTTCGAAACCACCACTGGGATCTCCCGGAAGCGGCGACTCGTTGACCACTTGTCCCTCTTGCCAGCACCCCGAGCTTGCTCATCGAGGTGGGGTCCATAAGCCCCCCGCCGCGCAGTCGGAGAGCCAGATGTCGAATGGTCGCAAGGAGCGTCCCATTTGAATTAGTTGCATCAAATCCAATTGACTGTTAACTTGTTCGAGGAATGAGCGTATAGTGGGAACACGATGAGTTGCGAAAGTGGAAGCCTGTGACAGAGGATTGGCGCCTGCTGGTGTCGTTCCTGCCCGCTGATTGGCGGGCGTTGGCCGCGGAGACTGGGGCGTTGAAGGGTCTCCGGAAGGACAAGTCGGAAGAGACCCTGCTGAGGGTCCTCCTGCTTTATCTCGGATCCGAGCACTCGTTACGTGAGGCCGCGGCGCAAGCCAAGGACTCGAAGCTCGCTGATCTGTCCGCAGTGGCCCTGTGGAAGCGGCTGAAGAAGTCGAAGGAGTGGTTGCGGGCGCTCTGTATTGACCTGATGCGGGAGCGCGGAATCGATCTGTCGAAGACCAGTGGTTTTCAGGTCCGGGCGGTCGATACGGCGACGGTCAAGGAGGCCGGCAAGACGGGGTCACAGTGGCGCATTCACTACAGCTTGCGGCTACCCTCCCTGGATTGCGATTCCTTCAGGGTGACCGAAATGGCCGGGAGGGACACGGGCGAGTCGCTCTCGAGCCTCTCCATCAAGGAGGGCGACCATGTGCTGGCCAGCTGGCCATACTCGACCGCAGCCGACATCCATTACGTAGCCACCGCGGGGGGGCGAGTCATAGTGCCCCTGGACGCCGAAATGTTGACCTTGCGCACGCACGAAGGCCGGCCATTTGACATACTCACGGCCTTGCAGTTAGTCCGCAGTGCGGGGACGGTCCAGTCCTGGAGAGCAAAGGCCGTCGATCAGAAGGGCGGAGCAGTTGAGGGTCGGGTTTGCGCGCTGCGCAAATCCGAGGCGGGAATATGGCTTGCACACCAGACTTTGCGGATGGAGGGTCTACGCCGGGACCAGCCGCTCCAGCCGGAATCCTTCGAGTTCGGCAAGCACGTGACCGTCTTCTCGACGTTTCCCGTCGCGAGTTTCACGGACGTGGACATCCTGGAGTGGTACCGGATCGGATGGCAGGTCGAGCTGGCTTTCAGGCGCTTCAAGTCCATCGCGCAGCTAGGTCATTTGCCAAAGCGCGACGACGAGGGCGCCAAAGCATGGCTCTACGGCAAGCTGCTGGTGGCCTTGCTTGTCGAGAAGCTGATCAGCCATGCAAGTTCCACTGCTCCCTGGGGTTATCAACTGAAAGCGCCGGGTGTCCCACAATCTCGGGAATGAACCCAACTCCGGGCTCGGCCCAGTTCCAATGGCGACCGATTATTCCGTCATCGCCGGTAGGAGAGTGAATTTCCGGAAGATGACGGGGCGGGAGGTCGATTCAGAAGGCAGCATCGCGACAATCGTGTACTCTCCGGCCTCCAGTTCTCCCGTGTTCAGCGCCGCCAGTTGCCGAAGCCGATTGGCTTCGGGTTCGACAACCGACTGATAGCCTGTGACTGGCAGTTCCGGGACCCGCTCGCGCTCGCGGTAGAGCGCGATCTTCGGGCTAGGCGGCTCGGTCAGCGAGGATTCGTCGGGATTATAGACGTCGTAAAGCAGGAAGAACGGGTCGCCTTGCCGGAACGTCTTGGCCGAGATCGCGTAGAAGCGGCTTCCAGCAACCACGAGGACGTCTTCGACAGGCTGCTTGTCCTTCTTCTTGCTCGCGGACGATCCGCTGACATCATCGATGCGGCCTGTCAGGAGCAGCGTGCTTGCCCCCAGGTTCTGGCTGGTTTCCGGGATGCGGAGCTGGGTCTGGTAGCTTCCGAGCGTGCCCGAGAGATCGTCTCGGACGATCACTTTCCAGTCGTACAGTCCTGGCGGCAATCGCATCTGCGAGCCGTAGTGCAGCCACGAGTTTGGATCCGTGCTCAGCTGTTCGTGTGACGCCGCATCCACTGTCATTTCGAAGCGCTTCTCGTCGAGGTAGCGCTGGCCCGGGACCTGTGCCTCGGCCTCTCCGTCAGTCGTGACCCCGGGATCTTCATTGGCCTCAATCCGGGGGTCCACCACGGATGCCTGGGCGATGATCGTGAGCTTGACCTCTTCACCTTTCTTCGTGGATATCGATGGGATGTCGGCCGTATGCAGTCCCACGCTGTATACCAGGGTGGCCGAGCCGGAGGAGTCCCGGAAGAACTCGTGGTCAACTTCGAGAGGGAGGTCCAAGTAGGGCGTGTCGAACGTCAGAGCCTGATGCATGCGGAGGTTGCGCTCGTCCTTGCTCAACTGTTTGAACGGCCGCTCCTCGTAGAAGCCACGTTGGTGGCTGACCCTCAGCCCGCTTTGCCGGACCTTCACGCGCAGCCGGCGGAACCGACCGCGCTGCTCCCGATCCTCGGTGTAGTAGCCGAGCAGGTAGTAGTCGCCACTCTCGCGATTGACGACGTCGAATACTTCGCCAAAGTCGTTGCTGTTCAGTACGGCGCGGCCTCCTGTGCGGCGCGCCAGTTCCCACAATCCGTCCTGGTTGTCCTGACGGCTTTCCATTTGCGCCATGAACCCATTGTTTAGGGGATCGCCCATCAAGGAACTGAAGCTACCGCTGGTTTCGGCGGTGCCGCCGGGCGCGGCCGCGCTGAGCCCGGCAACATCGGACACGTAGAACCGGACGCGGTTCTTGGTCGCCTCGTGCTCGAGCAACTCCATCATGTCCATGTTTTCCTCGTCGATCTTCAACCCGCTTGCGAACATCACGACAAGCTTCCGCCCGGGATAGATGCTCATGGCCTTGATCAAGTCGATGTATTCGTACATCCGCAGCCGGCGATAATATGCGGCGTTGTCCGTGATTGCTTCCATCTGCTCGCCGAATTCCTCGTTCGACTCTGCGAGGAGTTCGTCAAAGGCGCTGGAATGCTCGAACTCGCGGGACAGGTCCACTGCGACCGTGTCGACCAAGCCCGTGCCCGTTCCACCCATTCCTCCCTCGAGCATCTCGTCGAGGCGCGCGTTGAGTTCGCTTTCCGACTGGGTGAACGGAGCCCCCTCCAGCGACACGAACACGCCCGGAGCCAATTGCTCGTCGATGAATTCCCTGATCGCGTTCACGAGTCGCAGCTTGTCTTCGCGGCGGCCGCGAGTGGCGATGTAGATGAACGTGCTCCTGCGGAGTTCGTTGGCGGCCGCGTGGGGATCGGTCACCACTGGGCTCGGCGCAGTGCCCGGATCGGCGGACTGGCTCTTCGGGACGGGACGCGTCACGAACTCGAAGGTTGCGATCTCTTGGGGCTCGCCGGCTTCAAGTAGTTCGAAGTCTTCCTTCGAAAGGCCTGCCACTGATTGGCCCCGCCCATCCGTTACCCGGACTTCGATCTCCATCAGGTTGGCCTCGGCCTCGAATACGGGGATTTGCTGCGCTTGAGCCGGCAGCGAGGCCGAGGCGAGAAGCGCGGCGACCAGGAAGGTGCCGCGCTGCGTGGGAACTGTCATGGAAGATCGTTTCGGATGCGTGCAATCGGACTGCATGACTGACACTTAAGTATGAACCTATTTGTGTAACGTACCGGTGAAGATTCTCGTTACTGTCGTGCGGACAAATAGAAGCGAGCCCTTTGAGGTGCATGGGGGAAGGGATCGCCTCCTCCCAGGAGAGACGCGTCTGGATGTGGTCGATGGGCCGGTGGGTGGCAGGCGAGAGTCTCCTGCGGAGCGGGGTCTCGCTCTCCCGCCAAAGCAGAAAGCCTGCATTGCCCCGCTCTGCGGGGTAACCCTGCCGGACCGGCACGGCCGCACGACACACAAGCGTCCTGTGCAGCCGGCCGGTTTACGTCACGTCGTCAGGTCTTTTGCCGATTGGCAGCGGCGATTTGATCCCTGACTTGCAACTGCTTCGATTCGGCGATTCTTCCGAGAGGTTCGACGTCTTCGGTCACGGCTCTGCGAGCCAGTCCTGCCCGCAACAGCTCCATCTCTCGCTCTTTCGCCATCTCCGCCTTGGCCACTTTCTCTCCGGCCCAGCGCTTCAGCCACAGATCGGTATGAGCCTCCTGGATCGCCTTTAGCTCGCCGATCAACTCATCGTGCAGCGCGTCAAGCTCCTCGATTTGCGCGACGACCTCTTGCCGGACCCGGTGTCGATCAAGTTCCGGATGTGCTTGATCCTGAGACGCTCTCTGCGCCGGGCGGCCGCTGCCCCAACCGTAGTTGAGGCGAATGTAGAAGTTGGCGCCATTGAACCCGAACGGCGAGAACTGGCCGTACAAGTTGCCGACCGTCATGGCGCCAAACTGGTTCACGTCGGGGTACACATTGAATATGTTCTCCCCGCCAACGGCCACCTGCGTGTTCGAGCCCAGCGGTATGCCGAGCTCGAGGTCCACCAGAGCCTTGCCCCCGTAGTGGGGATACATCCATGACTGACTGGGCCCGCCCGGGAGACCGACGGAGTTCCGGCCGTCCTCGCTGTCCCAGAACTGGCCGAAGTAGTTGACTCGGCCCATGAAATTCCAACGCCGGGCATCATGTGTGACAGTGAAATTCCAACGTGTCCGCGGCAACCCATCTTCCAGCGTGGTGATTCGGAACTGGTCGATCACGGACGTCTGAAGGTTGTGCACCTCCGTGTCCGTGAAGTTGAAGACTGCATTGATTGTGGTCCGCCCCGCCACATACGTCGAGATCAGGTCGATGCCCTGTGTCAGTGTCGAGAAGTCGTTGAGGAAGAAGCGGAACACCGGGAAGTTCCGCGCCTCTGGAATCCCTTCCGCCAGCAAGGTTTCAATCTCGGATTCGCTCAGGGCGACTTCCTGCGACAGAGCGAGTCGATCATCAATGTTGACGCGGAAGAAATCAGCCGTGAAGGTGAAGTTACCCTTCTCCACAACTGCACCGCCGCTCATGTTGAACGATTTTTCGGGCTGCAACTGGCCGCCTCCGCGAGCCATGGCAACGGACGATGTCGCGGGGACAACGCCGTTGTTGGTCAACTGTCCGCCGATGAACGCCGTTGTCACGTTGAACGCGTTCTGTTGCCCGGGCGTTGGCGCACGGAAGCCCGTGCTGACCGCGCCGCGCACGGCCAGCGGGCCGGCCACCTTGACGCGTCCCGAGACCTTACCGTTCAGCGTGCTCCCGAAATCGTCGAAATTCTCGAAGCGGAGAGCTGTGCCGAACGTCCAGCGTCCTGCTTGGGAGAATTCGACATCCCCGTAGGCGGCAATGTTGTTGCGGCCCCAAGACCCGGCCGTAGTGTCGGCCCGATACCCGTTGAACCCGTTAGAACCGGAACTGAAGCCCTGTGCTGCATAGGGACCGATCGTCCACGATGCATCATCGCCAGCTCCAACGGTGAACTCTTCCCTGCGCCACTCTGCGCCGGCAGCGACGTGGACTATGTCGCTAACGGGATAAGAAACATCAAAGTTGAAGTTGGTCTCATCTTGCCGGTAGATTCCGGGCCGGAACTGTGTCGGCGTATCGAAGCCGAGCGAGGCATTGACCGTGTCGTTGATGAATTGGTCGATCTCGCTGGTGCCCCTGCTCAGGCTGACGTCCCAAGTGAAGCCGTTCTGAGCGAAGCCACGCAGGCCGCCGACGATCGAGTAGTCGATCAGGTCCCCGCCGAACTGCGGCGTGAACCCTCCAGGGAACCGGCTGTAAAGGGTGAAACAGTTCGGGTTGGACTCGACTGCGCTTAACGCTCCCGCGTCAGGGACATGATTGTAGATCGGGATCGGCGGGCAGCCACCGGCGCCGACTTCGCCGGTCTGCGCCTGAAGCCGGTCTCCAACGAGCAACGATGGCGTTCCGTCCTCGAGCACCGGGCCGCGGAAGACGCCCCCGCGAGTGTGAGGGTTCCTGAAATAAAAGCCGCCCGTCACCTTGCGAGTGAGGTAGTTGGTGTGACCGTAGAACTGCAAGCTGTCGGAGATCTGGTATCCGAAGTTTCCGAAGAGCTTGAGATCGTGATTGACGCGGGGGGACCCCCAAACTTGAGCGGTGTTGCGGATATTGCCGTTGCCCGCGTCGATGATGGCCTGTGCGTCCAAGCGCTGGATCGAGCGGCTGGTAGGCTCTGCAGTGCCGTATTCCATGCTGAAGTTGCCGAACCCGTTGGAACCTAGCGGCACGCCGATATTCCCCGCCACGGAGAATGTCCTGCCATTGCCACCGATTCCGTTACAGGAATGCTTGATGTCGCCGACGTTGCTGCCGCAGGTTGACGGATCCCCTGGATTGGAATCGCGGAAGCCTCCGGTCTGGATTTCGAAACTCCCCCCCGAGGGATCGTTCTTGAGCTGGAAGTTCATGACTCCAGCGATCGCGTCCGATCCATACTGGGCCGCTGCGCCGTCGCGCAGGACCTCCGCCTGCCGAATGGCGATCGAGGGTATGACCGAAATGTCGGGTCCTTGCGAGCCGTCCGCGATGCCATTGCCCAGCCAAGTGATGACCGCCGCCCGGTGGCGGCGCTTTCCGTTGACCAAGATGAGCGTGTGGTCGGGGGCCAAGTTGCGCAGGTTTGCCGGACGGACCACGGTCGCGGCATCGCTGATTGGCTGAGTGTTGATGTTGAATGACGGAACTACCGTCCGGAGCTGACTGACCAAGTCCCGGCTGCCCTGGCGCGCAAGCTCCGAGACGCCAATGACGTCTACAGGCACGGTGGATTCGGTCACCGACCGCGGCGCGGCACGGCTGCCGACGACCACCACGGACTGTGTGACGGCGGCCACTTCGAGGCGGAAGTCTCGGACAACCGATCCGCCAGCCGCCACTTCAACGTTGTCGACGATACCGATCTCGAAGCCTGGCGTCTCGGCCGTAACTGTGTACGTCCCGGCCTCCAGACTCAATTCGTACGCGCCGGTGGCGCCGGTCGAACCGGCCACCTCGGCTCCTGTTGCGTTGTTGCTCGCCGTGATGGTCGCGCCAGCGATCACCAGTCCGGAATCATCGGTTACCTCGCCGCTTAAGGTTGCGGCGTCCTGAGCGTATGCAACTCCGGGAGCAAGTCCCAGGAGCACCGCCAGCATGAGACTCTCGACAGGCATTCGTGTGAACATTCGGCACCTCCTCGAAAATCAACGAACCATGTGTTGAGTGAACATTAACTATCGCACACGACCGAAACCGGAAGTCAAGTGTTTCGTGTGCAGTAAGAAAAAGTTTCCACGTCACATTGTAAAGCACAATTGCTGGAATCGCAATCCAGCTGTGTGGGGAGGGTGCGCGACATTTCTGTGAATACGGCGCTACGCTTCTGAGCGGGCCTGCCATGCCTGAGTGTCTGTAATACACTCAGACAAAGGAGCGCCTATGTCCGAACCCCTGCCCGACCTCGAATCGCGCCGTTCCCAGATCCTGCTCGAAATCGCCCACCTCGGCGACTTCCGGCGCGGTTCGGTGCATGCCGCCTTCCGCCGCTGCGGCAAGCCCAACTGCGCCTGCGCCAGCGACGACCATCCCGGCCACGGTCCCCAGGTCCGCCTCTCCTTCAAGCGCCACGGCAAGACCGTCCAGCAGACGCTCTCCGACCCCGCCCAGATCCGCAAGGCCGAGCGCGAGGTGGCCGCCTTCCGCAGCTTCCAGCAGCTCAGCGCCGAACTGGTCGCGGTCAATGAGCGCATCTGCCAGCTGCGCCCGCCGGCGACCCACGATCTGGAGCCAGCCTCCGCAGCGCCGAAAAAAAACGCTACGCGCGATCCAGAACGCCGTCCAGGCCGAGGTCGCGAGCTTGCTGAGAGTGATCGTCAACGCCCGGCGCAAGCTCGGCGCGGTCGACCTCGAAGCCCTGGAACTGGCGACCCGCACAGCCCTGCACAGGGCCGGGGCACGGCTGCTGGAGGCGCTGCTGGAGGACACCGCCGACGAGCACCAGCCGCCGCTGTGCACCTGTGGCAACCCCATGCGCTGCGAGGGGCCACGCCCCAAGCAATTGGTCAGCCTGCTCGGCACAGTGAGCCTGCGACGGCCCTACTATCACTGCCGGCACTGCTGGCGGGGCGTGGCCCCGCTCGACCGTGACCTCGACATCGAGGGCACGCAGTACTCCCCGGGCGTGCGCCGTCTGCTCGCCGTGGTCGGCGGCGAAACCGCGTTCGCGCGTGGTCGCGTGCTGCTGGCAGAGCTGACGGGCGTCGAGGTGACCGTCAAGGCGGTCGAGCGGCAGGCCCGCGCGATCGGCGCCGACGTGGCGGCGCGGGCTGAGTCGGACCGCCTCCAAGCGGCCCTGCGGGGCTTCCCGCCCCAGCCGGGCGAGCCCCTGGGCACGCTCTACATCGAAATGGACGGCACCGGCATTCCGGTCACCGCCGCAACCTCCGCTGGCCGCCCCGGCAAAGACGGCGCCCCGGCGCGCACCCGCGAGGTCAAGCTGGGCTGTGTCTTCACGCAGACCGCTCTGGACGCCGCGGGCCGACCGGTCCGGGACGCGCGCTCGACCACCTACACGGGCGCGATCGAGAACGCCGAGGCCTTCGGGCGGCGCATCTACCACGAGGCCTGGCGGCGCGGCCTGCACCGCGCCGAGCGCCACGTCGTGATCGGGGACGGCGCGGCATGGATCTGGAATGTGAGCCACAGCTACTTCCCCGACGCCATCGAGATCGTCGACATTTACCACGCCCGCGAGCATCTGTGGGAGCTGAGCCGCCAGCTGTTCCCGCTGGACCGCAAGCAGCGCCGGCACTGGGTGCGCCGACGCCAGAAGCAGCTCGACGAGGGTCGCATCGAGCATTTGGTCCGCTCACTACGAGGCATCCAGGCCGAGACACCCGAACTGGCCGAGACGCTGCGGATCCAGGCCGCCTACTTCGAGGGGCATGCCGAGCGCATGCGCTACGCCGAGTTCCGCCGCCAAGGTCTCTTTGTCGGCTCGGGAGTGATTGAGGCGGGCTGCCGGACAGTGGGCGGCCGTCTGAAGCGCTCGGGGATGTTCTGGACCGTGGACGGAGCCAATGCGATCACTGCCCTCCGCTGCGCCCATCTCTCCAACCGCTTCGACGACTACTGGGAAGACCGGGCCGCAGCGTAGGTTTCACAGAATTGTCGCGCACCCGTGTGGGGAATCTCCGGAAAATATGGCGCTCGGAGGAGGCGCAGAAAGGGCCGAGGGTCGGCGGATTCAGGGGGCGGCCTCAATCGGTGGGCGAGGCTGCGAAAGCGGGCGACTTTGCCTGTAGGCGACAGGTCGCCGCAGCGATTGGCCCCGGGCACCCGCCTAGAACTCGTACCGCAAGCCAAACTGTAAAACCCTGGGTGGAATCAGGACCCTAGAGTAGTTCCCGAAACTCCCCGTAAATGTAAAGGACAGCGTCTCCCAAGCGTCTGCATTGAATCGTACGCTGTTCGTCAAGTTGAACGCCTCGGCTCGCAACTGGAGGCTGTGTCCTTCGGAAGGCAGCTGAAAGCGCTTGCCGATGGCCATGTCCACCGAGAAGATGCCGTGGCCGCGGAGGTTGTTCCGCTGCCCGACGCCGCCGACCACGACTTGCCGGAACGACGACAGGGCGGTCGCCGGGTTGCTGAACACGTTCGGACCGGTGCCGCCTCCGATCAGAGAGGCGTTTGCCGTGTTGGTCTGTTCCGGTATCGGTCCGATCGGCTCGCCGAAGTGCTGGTAGCAGTAGCACGTCGGCCAGGCGAGTCCGTTCAGGACACTGAGCGGCATGCCCGAGGTGTAGCGCCACAGGCCACTGATCTGCCAGCCGCCAAGCACTGCCTGCCCGGCCGGGCCCATGCCCGCCAGGTATGGCTTGCCCCGCCCGAAGGGCATTTCCAGCACCCAGTTGGCGTTGAACTGGTGGCGCATGTCGAAATCGGAGAGTGCCCTCTGCGACTCTCTGTCCCAGGCGTTGATGACGCCAAACGTGGACCAGTAGGTGTCACCCGGGATCTGGCCGAATCGCTCTCCCTGGCTGCGTCGGGTGCCGACCGACGCCAGGTCCCTGGATTCGGACAGGGTGTAATTCAGGTCAAACCGGTACCCCCTGGTGAATCCCTTGCGCAGCGAAATCTGCATCGAGTGGTAAGTCGCTGTCCCGTACGAGCGCAACGCGTCGAAGCCCCAGAACTGAGGATTCATCGACAGCCCAGGACCCGAATCGGGGCAGACGGGAGCACAGGAGTAGTCCAGGTAGTACATCGCGGTTCCCGTGTCGGGGCTATTTGATCGGATGACGTCGTACACTCGCTGGGTCGCGGTAAGGTCCCGCGTCGCCGAAGCGGAAAACTGGTTCTCGAAGAACGGGACCGTTGGCACGGACTGGGTCGGCCAGCCACCGCGCACCATGAGTTCGAGTTCCTGGAGCGCGTCAAGCAGGTACTGGCCGGATCCGGGATCCTTGAAGTTGGTGTACTGGGCAACGGCCGTGTCGTTGATCAGCTGCCTGCGGCTGAGCCTGCCGATATAGCCGACCTCCATCAGGAACCCGCCGCCCAACTCTCGGGAAACGGTCACGGTGGGGTTGATGCTGTATGGCGGGAGCACACTCGAATCGACTCCCTGGCTCCAAGCCAGTCCGCTGGGGTTGGGCGTGCCGGGACCGCCTGGCGGCGGCGGTGCGACCCCAGCGGCAGGAAGGTTTGTCGGCCCTTCGAAGCGGGGCGAGTTCCCGACCGTGAAGTTCTGTGTCGTCACCTTGCTGCTCAGGCCGAACGCGTTACGGTCGATCATCTGGATCATGCCCATGCCGAAGATGTCGTAGAAGAGCCCCGCGCCTGCCCGAATCGATGTCTTGCCCGGACCGCCGAAGAGCTTGGCCAGGAATCCGTCGCGAGCCTGTGGCGAGAACGCGATGGCGAGCCGCGGCGAGAAGTTCTTCGAGTGTGTTGCCCACAGCGGTCCTCCGTTGGGGTCGTCTACTCCCACGAAACCGATAGGCCCCGCTTCATGGGTCGGCCGGCCGCTCTCGGCCAGTTCCATGCGGGTCGCAATGTAGTTGTCCAGCCTTGGGGTAATGCGGACCTGCACCCCGTTGACCTCTCTCACAGGAGGCATGAACGACCAGCGCAGTCCCGCCGTAATGGTCAGACCCGGCCGGGCGCGCCAAGTGTCCTGGAAGTACAACTCCAACTCTTCCATGCCAAACGTCCGGCTGACCGGGTCCCCCACGGAGAGAGGGTTGCCCTGGATGTCGTAGTTGTAGTTCGCGTCGTAGTAGTTGACGAGGCCCAGAACTGTGGCCATGGTCTCCCGGTAGGATCCGGGACTCGCAGGGGCGACAGCGAGCGGCGTGTCGAACAACGAGGGGCCGTCCGTCAACGCCCAAGCGGCTTGCTTCGCGAAGTGAAAGCTATTGCCGGAGTTCATCCGGCGATTTCGGATGGAGCGGAATACTCCGCCGAATTGCCAGGTGTGCTGGCCCCGCACAATCGAGATGTCTTCCGCCACGGTGTGCGCCGGCAGGTAGTTTGACTCGGGTGTCGTCGTGCCGGTGGAATCATCGATGATGCTGTCGCCCAAGCTCACCCTGGACGCGGTCTGGACTCCGGACAGCTTTACCTGCTGGCCCGTGAAGCCGTACCGGAAGTTGCTGACGGTGCCGCTACCGATCAAGCCCGTGTATCCGACTGCCAGTCCGCGACTTCTGTCGTCCGTCTCCCTGTTCGGATCCTGGCCGGGGAACTGCGGCACGCTGCCGATATGGTCGTGCTGGAAATTCCCGCGCACGAACATGCGGTGGGCGCCGTTCTCGTCGGCGTTCCAGTCCACCTTCGAAATGACCGTGTTCCAGACCAGCGGGGTCGAGGCAGTGAACCTGTACCCGGCGGTGTTCAGTCCGTCGCCGACGGTGGAGTCATTCGGGGTGGGGAAGGCACTGAAGTACTGCAGCGCGGCCGGGCTGGGACCGACTTTCAGGGGATCGATCTGGGAGCGGATGAACGCCGGGTCGAGTTCCTGGACGGCTCCCCCGGCACCCCTGTATTTCACGAATCCCTGGCGCAGGGAGTCATTCGGCACCGTCCGCACTGCGCTGCCCTCACTGGCATCCCGCCGCCCTTCGTAGTTGGCGAAGTAGAACAGGCGCCCCTCCCGGACGGGGCCGCCGACAGAGGCGCCAAAAACGTTGCGGATCAGCTTCGCGCGGTCGACACCGGCCCGATTGTTGAAGAAGTCGTTGGCCGCGGTTGCGGTATTGCGGTGGAATTCGTAGAGCGACCCATGGATGTCATTCGTTCCGCTTCGGGTCACCAACGCGACCTGCGCCCCGGCGGAACGGCCTTGATCAGCGTTCGCAGTGGTTGTGACGACACGGAACTCCTGGATAGAGTCCAGCGTGTTGCGCAGCACGCTCGTGAACGGCAGGCGTCCGTTCTGATCGTTGACGTCGACACCGTCAAGCGTCACATTCGACTGGTCACTACGGGCGCCGTTCACGGTGCCGTTCCGGATGTCGCCAGCCTTCTTCGAGTCCAGAGGATCGGCGCTCAGAAACGTGACGCCTGCCTGGAGCGAAAGCAAGCCTGCCGGATTGCGGGCGTTTAGCGGGAGCTGCTGGATAGGCTTGGTTCCGAACGCGTTCCCGACCGAAGCGTCAGTCGTGTTGACCTGCGCCGCCGAGGCGGAAACCGTGACAGCTTCCTCAACCGCCTCGACCGTGCCGAACACCACTGGGAGCGAAACGTTGGTGTTGACGAGCAGCGAGACGCCCTCGACGATCACCGGTGCGAAGCCCTCCCGGACCGCCGACAGCGTATACGACCCGGGCGGCACCTGGGCGAACGTGTAGTTCCCCTCTTCGTTGGACTCCACGGAGCGCTGGAAGCCATTGGCTTCGTTCATGATGTCGATTTCCGCGCCGGGGACCACACCGCCGGTTTCGTCGGTGACCACCCCGCTAAGGCCGCTCGATTGCCCAAACAAAGCAGGCCCAGAAAGCAATGCAAACAACATGGCTAGCGATGCAGTGCGGGCCCAAATTACGCGATTGTATGGCTTCCTCGAGACTGTCATGGTTTCAAGAGTATACTATCGCATTGCCTATATCATAGAAGCATTAACTTGGAAGCTGGCCAAAATACTTGGAAGCTGGCCAAAATGTCGGGTCAGTCTAAGGTATTGGAACGAAAGCGGCTAGACATACTCTTCCGAGTGCGTCACCGGCACTCCGATGGGAGACCGGGCGGAGAATGGGATCAAACCCATTCATTCATCAAATCAATGTAAATCAATGCCTATATGCGATCGAACTCGATGATCTCGTGTCGGCAATTCCGTGCCGCGGGTGGGCTTCTACCGGGCTACTCAATTGCCCCACGAGTTGACTGGTCTTGCTCGTAGCCTTATGAGTAGCGACACTGCTCGAGCGGGCGGGCCGCTTTGCAATTTCAATTGGAATCCATCCTCGGGATCTCGGCGAGAGACGAGCGGACCCCTTCCGGATTGTTGAGAGCTCATCAGCTCATGGCGGTCACTAGCGACACACCTGAGTCAGGGTGTATCGCCGCGCGCTACCGTCACCACGTAGGTCCCTGTTGTCACCCCGTCTTCTGCTGTTACTTCGATCTCTATCGTGTTCCTTCCCGTCTGAAGGCCGGCAAACGTAACGATTCGCCGCCGCAGGTCGCGCACCGTGATGTCTCCGAGCTGCATGCGTTCAAAGGTGAGGTCGGTTGAGCGAACCGCCAGTGCGGTGCCGTCCGCTGCTCTGCCGCTCTGTCTAAGCTTCGCAATGGTCTGGGTCAGAATCGCCATCTTGACCGCAGTGACCTCCGCAGGCACGCTTGCCTCGTAGGATGTGGTTTCCGGACCAAAGGCCGGCCGCAGGATGCCGCCTCCCGTCGCTATGTCAAGACCGAAGAAGCCGGCCGCTCCTTCCTCCAGCGACAAGTCCCTCAGCTTCGTCTCCTTGCTGGGTGCCTGCCGGACCACCGCAACGGTGTAGTTCTCTGTTCTTGAGGCGTCCTCGGCCGTCGCCAAGACCTCGATTACGTTCCGACCTACCGCCAAGCCCGAGACGGTCAGGTCGCTCACCTCTAGACCCGTACCGTCAGAGCCAGTCCCGCTTACTTGAATGGCAGTACCTGCCTCCTTTCGCTGGACCGATATGCCGAGATCGGTCACCCGGTACGGTACGTCTGCAGCGTAGGATTTCGTGTCACTTGAGAAGGCGGGACTCAGGCTGGATTCGGTCAGTCGCAGAGAAGTCAAGGTCGGGTCGCTCCCCAATGTCTCAGCACGGGTAACCGCCACTTCATAGGTCTTCGCCAGCTCGGGCTTCTTGGGCACGCTCACCGTAACCCAGATTGCGTTCTCGCCGAACCCCAGGCCGTCGAAAGACTGTATATGCAGTCGTTTGTCGCGCACCTTCGTGGACCAAGCCTTACGCTTCAGCTTGTTCCCGTCCGGCGCGGTGTACCGCTTCGCGGTGGCCTTGGACGAAGAGTCGCCCAATGCGACCAGCGTGATTCCTGTGGCGCTGCGAGGGGCGCTGATCGCATACAAGACAGTTCCCGCCGTGTGATCCACCTGCAATCCATGTTGCGCAAGGAGATCTGCTTTGGGCTTCTTCTCGAAAAACCCGAGATACGCCCGGAGTGGATCCGGGCTCTGGGCGGCAGCTCTATCGGTTAGGCCGGGGATCGACGGAACCGTCGATCGACGCTAGGGCCAGCAGGAGAGTGAAAGCCCGCTCCTGGCGCAACGGAGTGCTTCGAAAGGACCGGGCGCCATCATTGCCCCCTGCTCTGCCGACCGTTGCTGTCGGGTATCTTCGCCTTCCTTGAGAATTGTAGTTGCTTTAGGCGATGACCGCCTTGTTTCGAGAGTGCATTTGATCCGTCCTCGCTGATAGTTGGGGGCAATTCCAGCTCGCCGTTCACGATTCCGAGCGGGCAGGTTTTCGGCCTACAAGTATAAACGTGTACAGGTATCAGCTCAGTTCTCGCACTTCCGCGATTGAAGGCAATCTGACCGCGGCCCCGAGAGAAGAGGCAACGCTTGCCTGGTTCGGGGAGAGCTGGTGCCGAAAGATTCCGCGAATGCCTTCTCAAGCTCGCTGCCGCCGTTCTTCTCCATGAAAATCTGGGCGATCTGATCGTAGGAAAGGCTTTTTACCCAGGAAGCGGATTCGAGCACTTGTGCGACAACGTCTCTCGGCGTCCGGTCTCTCTTCAACTCGATGACGTGTAGGTTCCCGTCCGCGTCGACAGCAAGCATGTCGATAAGATTCCCGTAGGCTGTTGGAACTTGGCAGCCAACCAGCATGAGTTCCGGCGAGTGGATCGAGATGTCCTTGGCAAGCGCCTCCTCGAGCCTTGACTCACTGTCCATGGATGAAATGGGAACCTGTTTCGGTACACTCCCTTGACGCCAGACCCCGATTTCGATTGGCATTCCTGCATTCTCCTCTCCAGGGGCGCGCGGGCATGCTCGCAGGGGAATCGAACCGATCGAGAAGCCCGGGACTTGAATCGCGAGCCTCTTGCACACTTGTGGAAAAAGCCTGTCGCAAGAGACGGTGGGTCGCGAATCGGACTGGAAAACCTCCAGACTGAGCTTGTATGCACCTGTTGCGCGCTCTCTCGCAACCGGAGATGTCAACCGCTTCGGTTTGCGCGCCAGTTGTCTGCGCTCGTCCAATCATCGGCTCCGGCCAGGGGTGCAAGCGGAACGGTGACGATTCGCGGGTACTCATCAGCGGACATATGCCGCACTTAGGCCAGCAGTGCAATTTGCCTAACGAAGGACACTACTGGCTGCATTCAGTAAGTGTTGTTGCTACAGCGGAATTCCACAATCCGTCGATCCTGAATCCCGACTTCCTAAAGTCCCAAGGGATCTTGCCTACGACTTGGTTGTCTCGTACATAGAGCGACTTCCGCATGTCCCCTGCCGGAGCCTTGGCCTGAATTACGTCGTGGCCGCTACGACGGATGACCCGCAAGAGTGGCTAACCAAGCAGTACCTGAAGGATGGGGTCTGGTTGCATGGTGAGCCAACCGTACGCAGCATGGTTCCCAAATTCACCTTTGAGACGGATGAAGGAGTACTGTGTCTTTTGTCTCTGGATGCGGGCGACTCGAAACGAGGCAATCACCAACCGGTGCCCGCAGTCATTGCGAATTGCAACTTGCATCACGAGGGGCCGCTTGATGCAAATGGCATTTGTGATGCGGTCGGTCGTTGGCCCCAACGTCAGGAATTCGCAATGGCGGCGCTTGATCGACTACTAAGGAGCGCACAGACGTGAGAGTGGGCGCAATGTTGAGCAGCACAACGGAAGGAAGCACTAGGGTCACACCGGTCCAGTCCGGGTTGATGCGTTCTCTCCCGACCAGTAGTCATTTACCCGTCACGCTACGAGTTCCGGCCAGTATGGATGCCGATTTGATTTCCCCTGATGGTGGTGAGCTGTTTGAATGGGCCGGTGGAGCTGAGCAACTGCACGACATCGTCGTTGGGCTAGGGCTCCGCGCGGCCACTAGAGCGAGCAATCTGGAGATGGCGAGATGGCGGATTGTCCATCCGACGCAAGCAACTGCCGTGCGCTGTCTGTTGCCAGTCGAGAGCGGCCTAGCCGAACGTACTGATCACGAGACTTCAAGCCTAGCGGAGAAGGTCTCTTGGCGTCGCTTCCTTAGCAATGCGACAACCTGTCGAGAGATAACCGATCTGTTGCGCGGATTTGGACGGATTTCCATTGCGGACCGACTCGACTATCTTCGAGGGTTGCATCATGACGATCCCGATGAACCGTTGCCAGAATTCGAGTCGCTTCGAACTCTTGGTAGCGTCGTCTTGAGCGAAGGACAGTTGCCAAACCCCGAAATCGGTCTGACACCTCGCGGCCTTGCGGTTGGCCAGTGGAGAATGCCCCCGGATGGCATTCTTGCCATCGAGTTCCACGCTCACGACTGGATTCGATTCGCGGGGATTGGCATCAGTCCTCGACCTCCTGATCAGCGACGAAGAATTAGCGGGATGTTAGAAAAGCATAGAGCCATGAGCGCCATTCGTGACTTCGCCGGGCACTTAGTGGGGTGGCGGTGAGAGGTCAGGCGATTCCCGATTCTGATCACGTTTCGCGCTACTGCAAGCCATGCGCGGTGCAAGATGGCTTGCCGCTTGTCGGGGCTTTGCTCCCAAGGCCAAGCGAGGAATATGTGTCTGCTAATTGGATTAAGTATCTCGATTCCAAGGACTTAGCCACTGCCGTTGAGGAAGTCCGCACCAGATTTCAAAGCAGAAAATACCGTCTCAGGCCGAACGGTAGATTCGCAGTCTTGAACGTTGGTCGCTCTAGGGAGTCTGTTACTGAAATCCAAAGTCAAATCGAGTTTGAGCACCTGCCGCTTGACGACGATGACTCCCACGCCGGAATTGTTGGGATCGGTGAAGAAGATCTAGCCATAGCCACTGAGATCGCAAGACTTGTGGGTCCCGGTGATATACATCCTGCAATCTGACTGCATCAGGTGCGACTTCGTAGGTGCCATGGGATCATTGGCCGTGCGATCTACGCTGCGGGTGCTCGAGGCGTGGTGGCACATGGCTGTGTAAGCGCCAGGTGGTGCCGCTTGAAGTGGACCGGCGTGGCAAGAGCCGCTATAGGGTCCGGTCGGTTGTTGGGCTCCCGGCATAACGTCTCTCGATATTTTGGGAAGCGTGCGAGACCACTGTTCAGTGCGGCATGCAGTGAGAGCGCTCACAGGACCAATCCACCGTGAGGGCTTGTTCGACTTCGACGAGCCCAGTTCATTGTTCCTGTGCCCTCGAATGCTGGATCGCATCGAGCGCGACATCCACAAATCCCGGGTCCCATGCTTGGTCCAAGACCGTAGCCTCGTCCATTCCGCCGATTCTTCCAAGGATGACGCGAGCGCGGTACGCGTGGCCGCTCCAAGACCAGCGAGCGCATTCAACCAGGGGCGCGAGTGATCTCTGCAAGATCGCAGCCATGACACCGGGACCGCGATCCTCTGTGAGCCTTTCCAGCAATGCGGTCGACTTCCCTCGGTCCGTGCGCACGTCAGAATTCAGCAAGTCCACAAACGGGTCGTACGGAATGGGAGCTTGCAGTTCGACCTTCGAGGATGCCAGGACCCACAGAGCCCTGATGGCGTTATTCCGGACGGTCCGGTCTGGATCGAGGGCACTGTAAGCCAGGGCTTCGATCTGATCGGCTGAATGGAGGCCGTACCCGATTGCATCAATGGCGATCGCTCGATGGCGAGCGTTGGAGGATTCTCGAGAGACTGCGAATAGTCGCACAGACTTGCTCGAGGCGTATTCCCGGATGCGCTGCTGGAGTGCTCGGATGCCCGGGTCGTGCGAGAGCGAATAGCCCCGGGAGTGATCTTCCAGGACCAGACCATCTCCGCGTGAGACGGCTTGCCGAACCGCCTCCTCGTATTGTTCGTAGACGATCAGGAAATCGGCGTCCAGTTGGTGCACACCTGCAGGTTGAGGATTCATCTGGACGCGCGATCCAGAGCCGTCCGCCAGACCGACGTAGATAATCCGGTTGCCGGCTTCGTCGCAGCAGACAACATTGACGCCGGAAGGGCTTCTGCCGAGCAACTCCTCGATTTCCGACGTGAGGAGTTTATTGGCTTCGCTGGTCCACGGGTCTCCAGGTTGAATGGTGAGATCGCTGCGTAGCGCATCGATGTCTACGCTTGCGTACGCAAAGAAATCGATGGCGCCTATCGTCGGCTGGGCCGCACAAACAGCAATCGAAAGAAGAGTTGCAACGAAGCGCGGGACGAGGGTGCTCATCGAACTCCAGGTCCATTCGACTTGCCGCCGAACCGACTTGGTCTGATGGAGGCATCGGGGAATATCAGTCCGGGCAGAGAGTGCGATCTGATTTCAAAGCACCTGCGGGGTCTTCCGGATGGCATTTTCGATTAGCGTCTCAGCCGCACCCAGTGCGGTCTAGTGTCAATACGCTCGCTTGCCGATAGCGGATTCAACATGACGGCCAATTGTGGAGCCAGTGACAAATTCTGTCCGAGCATCGAATGCTTTGGAGCATTATGGCCTTGGCATGCCAGCCGACCGGACTGTCCGTCGCAACCGCGATGCCAACTCCGCTGTTCTCGAGTCGAATTAGGATCTCGCCGGTCTGCGAGCAGACCATGCTTCTTCCACCACTCGATATGCCTCCGGTCGGTCCGCCGTAGTCGGCCATCGCCACTGCCAAGGAAAGATCTGCAGGGTGCCTACTCAACATCGTGGTGTGGTGCCCGACTTCTTCGGGTGTGATGAACATGCTCGCCGGGTAGTTCTCCGCTCCACCGTCCGCGCCTGCTCTAACGCTAGCGAGGCTGCTTGATGTCCGCACAGATCCCTACAGTTGCTGTGTTGTTGCCAAACTTCAGGAGCGGACTGCCGTCCCCCAAATCAAGAACACTTGATTCCGGTGGTGGCACTGGACCGCCCGGGTTCACCTCCGGTCGGAACATTCCGAGGTGCCGTTTGGTCGTGAGGAGTATCGAACCGTTCGGGCACAACGCAAGTGCTCCGACATCTAAACGCGGTCCGAGCCTCACCGGCGCACCAACGACAAGAATCATTTCCGTTTCAATGGCTGCATCGAGGAGTGGGCCCAGACGCGAATCGGACTCGGCGAAGGCAAGGCCTGCGGCGAGATCCAATTCGTAGCCTGTCAGTGAGAGTTCGGGAAAGACGAGGACCTGGGCGGCTTGTTTGGCTACGGCGTACACCAACCGGAGATGGGTCTGGACATTTGCTGACACCTCACCTCGAACGGAAATGACTTGGGTGGCAGCGATCGTGCGTCTTCCAGTCATCCGACGACCCGAGAGAATTCCGGCTTCTCCGAGATCAGAGCCGTCGGCCCGGACCCTCTTGTAGTTGCCGCAAATCAGCCAGGGCAGCCATACGGTTGTCGAGTGTCAGAACCTGCAGGCCCCGACGAGAGTATTCGTCAGCAATGAGGCGGTCGAACAGACCGGCACCGCCAAACTCTTCCAGGGCTGCCAGGACCGTCTCGCCGTTCAACGGCGCGACCAGCCCGCTCCGCAGAACCTCGAGCAACCCTTCGCGAGCATCGTCCCTGGATACTCCGTAATGATGTTGAACGGCGATGTGAGCTTCGCCAATGACTTGGTTTGACGCGAAGATCTCGGCGGCTTCATCCTCAACCAAGGCGCTCAGCTTGGCGACGCAGAACTCGAAGCTTGCCTCAGGCTCTCCCGTTAGCAATCGCACGAGCACGGACGTGTCAATCCCGAAGCGCTGGGTCATACATTTCCTCGCGAAACGCTTCGAGATCGAATGGGCGGTGTGCGGGTGAGAGCTTGGAGCGCAATGGCGCAAGGCGGCTCGGGTCGATCCGACGCGGTCGGAGAACGAATCCGTCGGGACCCTCGATCAACTCAAGATGGTCGCCGGGCTCCACTCCTAACGCCTTCAGCACCCGGGCCGGGAAAGTGACCTGCCGCTTTGACGTGATCTTGACTACCATTTGCTGCACCTTACCAAAATCGTAACTTGGTAAGGTGACGGGATCAAGCGTGTCTACCCTTGAATTCCGCCTTGCCCCGTCGACAGGGACGGTATGGATAGTGGGGTCGGTGATTGACTCCGAACGTGTGGCGGCATGGGCGGCGTTCATCATGGCTTTGGAGGAGAGAACGCGAAGTCTTCCAGCGCCAATCGCGAGTGGAGCCAGGACATTCGCCTCGGTGTGAGACCCGTCAACAGGGCAGGGCGAAGTGCCAGTTCCGAGGGCGGGTGCGAGCCGACAGCCAGCACACGCCGTGCTTCAGATGGTGCAGATCGCTAAGGTTTCGGCAGCGCAAGCGGTCGGTCATGGAGCACAGTGCGCCCCGGCTGCCAATTCGCCGGCTCTTCAGGCCTCGGCAGATCACGCCTTCCGTGGCCACGCTCGCCCACATAGATACCCTGAGAGCTACGGTCGCAACCGCGTGGCCCACCATTCGATGCGCGTTACAAGCTGGAACTGCTACAAGGGGAAGCGCGTGGATAGCTCCGTGGGGCTATTGGCGCCGCTTCGCGCAGACTTGGTCCCCCTGCAGGAGTGTTGCCGTCCAGACGGCGAAAGCACCTCGGTCATTTGGCGCGGCAAATATCCGCTTCAGGGTGTGGCGGTGGTCAGCACCCAGCCGGAGCTACGGCTGGAGCCCGTCGACATTCCCTCACTTCACCCCACGGTCGTGCCCGTGATCGTCCATGCTCCGAAGCCGTTCATGTTCGTTGGAGTCTGGACCCATAAGCCTTTCAACCCAGTGGCGTGGAAGGCGATGTCCGCCTGCTTCGCCGCGGCGGACGGGCTGCCCGTGGTCGCGTCTGGCGACTTCAATAGCTCGCCAGGCGTGATTGGCCAAGAGCTCACCTCCTTGCGATTCCTGAAGCGAATGCAGGACGAACTCGGCCTAGTCAGCGCCTACCATCATTTCTACGGCGAGGAACCAGGCGATGAGACGCGTGCCAGTTACTACCACCTGTTCAAAGAGTCCAAGCCATTCCACATCGACTACTGCTTTGTTCCCGAGAGTTGGCTGGACCGTCTCGCCGGGATGGAGATAGGCAATTTTGCGGACTGGCCAAAGAGTGATCATCGACCGCTCACTGTGGACATCAAGGACTAGAAGGCCGTCCTTCAGACGCCGACGGTTCATCGTGCCGACCCATCGGAACCAGACGGGATACTGACGCCTCGACCGCGGGGTAATCTCTAGGCTCGCTCGTAGCGAGAGCCGCGCAGGCGTCATGCGCCCATGCCAGTCGATATCGGAGACTCCCTACATGGCTCGTGACGGGCAGCTAGCCGGGCCGCCGGCTTGGGAGTCCAGTACCCGCCGTGCAACCGCTGCCGTGTTTTCCAAGACGAAGTCACTATTGATCATAGTCAGCGATTGTAAAGGCCCTGGCGGCTGATCCCGGGATTGCCGCTGAAGCCTTGCGTGAACATACGGCGCGAGGACGGACCCGTTACAATGAGGCCGCATTGTTTCGGGCTCCCGGCCTCGGAACCGCAGCGATTCGGTGATGCCCCGAATGGTTCGATTCCCGTCGCTGCTCGCCGGACTGCTGGTCTTTGGCATTGCCCCTGAACTCGGTGGCCAAATCCCTAACCAGCCGCCCGGAGACCACACAGGCAAGAGCGTCTTCCGCGACCGTATTTCCCAAATGGGCGTCGACATCTCTGCGACCGTGCGTGCCGCGCTGTTCTCAAGGAGCGCCGCAGAGCGGGACCGATTGCTGAGCCTCTTGGTCAGGCGGGATAAAGATGACGTGATCCCGGCTTTGATCACGGCGCTAGGTCTGCTGCCCGACGAGGACGGCTGGATCCTCAACGCGCTTCAAGGCCTCGCCCGAACCAAGATCCCGGGCGACTGGGAGGCATGGGTCGAGTGGCAGGAGGAGCACGACGAGATCCGTCCCTACCGGGGGTTCGACTCCCTGAAGGCGGACGTCCTCGCCGAGATCGACCCCAACTTCCGCGCCTTCCTCTACGCGGGGGTGCGGCACGAGATCCGTATCGAGGAGATCGTCTGGGGCGGGGTCGAGAAGGATGGGATCCCTGCACTGGGGAACGCCAAACAGATCCCCGCAGCCGAAGCGACCTACCTGACCGACCGGGAACTGGTCTTCGGGGTCAGCATCAACGGCGACTCGCGCGCCTATCCGCTCAGCATCCTCGGCTGGCACGAGATGTTCAACGACGTGGTGGGCGGCGTCCCCGTGTCCCTCGCCTACTGCACGCTCAGCGGGTCGGGCATCCTCTTCGACACCCGGGTCAGCGGCCGTCGGGAGCCTTTTGTCTTTGGCTCTTCCGGACTTCTATACCGGTCGAACAAGCTCATATACGACACCCAGACGAAGTCGCTCTGGAACCAATTCACCGGGCGGCCGGTTGTGGGGAAGCTCACTGGGTCCGGAATCGAACTCAAGATCCTGCCGGTGGTGGTCACGAGTTGGCGGGACTGGCTCACCGCCCATCCGGACACCACCGTGCTCTCCCTCGACACCGGCTTCCTACGGGACTACCTGTCAGGACTACCTAACGGCGCGTACTTCACAAGTCCCGATCTCATGTTTCCCGTGGTCGTCGGGGACCGCCGTCTCGCGCCGAAGGACCGCATCTTCGTTCTGCGGGACGGAGCCAACGAAATGGCTTGGGCGCTCTCGCTCTTCGGTGGCGGCGCCGTCATCCACGACCGGGTAGGACTGCGGGATGTGGTCCTCATCGGGTACGCCGAGACGGAGACGGTCCGCGCCTACGAATCGGGCGCACGGACATTTGTCGCCGTGGAGGAGGATCGGTCTCGGGTGGCAAACGAAGCGGCGCTCTGGACCGTCACCGAGGACGCCCTCACCGGACCGCGCGGCGAGAGCCTCGCCCGGCTCCCCGGGCACGTCGCCTTCTGGTTCGCCTGGCAGAGCTACAAGGAAGGGCGGCCGTTGCGCGTGGAATAGCCACCGATCATGGCCGCGCGGGACCCACGGTCAAATCGGAGCGTAGCGCATCACAATCTCCACACTTGAAGAGTCGAAGAACTCCACTTCGCCCTTTGTCGATTGGGCTGCAGAAGCAGCAACCGGGAAGAGTGTTGCCGTCAGCCATGAAAGGCAGAATGCTCATCGGGTCTAGAATTCATCTGGAACGCCAAGGCGAAAGCGGGCCTAGTCTGACCGTCATCTGCGCCGCGGCAAGGCGTTCAGCCGCAATCAGTGCATCAAGAGTGCCCTCGACGCCGCTAGGGCTCCTGCCGGCTCCGATCACCCTGGCGACCCTGCGCAAGTAGTCCCCGCGAGCTTCCGAAGCGGCGAGTGAGAACTCGGGCTCGCATTGCACGAGACTCTCGAGTATCGAGGCACCATGTCAGGTCGTGCGCTTAGAACTGCCGAGTGAAACCACGGAGACTCGGGGAAGCAGCCGAGTCCCATGGCGTGAGGCCAGATTGGCGCGGGCGAAGCGGGGAAGTCGACCAGCGTCAATGCTGGCTGGAAGGCGACTCGTCGCTGATCGCGTCCATCTCAGGGCGGAGAACTCCCCGAGGAATCGCCGCTCTACCGCAGGACGTTCTTCCCGACAGCCTCCTCGGAATCCCCCAACGATTCGCCGACAAGGCCCGCGGCCAACACGTTGAGTCCCTCATGTAGCCACAGGGCATGCAGCCGCGCCTCGGTTTCGATCCTTCGCGCTCACGGAGCCCGGAGAGTTGCCTTAGTCCACGTAAAGGAACTCGTTCGAGCTGATCAACATGTGCGTTAGGCTCTCGACGGATTTTGCGAGAGCCGTCGCTCTCGATGCATCGGCGCGAACGTACAGCTCCTGCTGCTTCTCCAGATGCTCCCGAGCCAGGTCGATCTCTTTGCTGCTGGGTTCCCTGGCGAGAACCAAGCGGTAGGCCAAGCGGGCTAGTGCATCCAGGCTCACCGGGCGGCCGGATTGGGAGTCCAGGACCCGCCGTGCAACCGCTGCCGCGTTTTCGAACACGAAGCCGCTGTTCATCAGAGTCAGCGATTGCAACGGAGTCGCTGACGGCGCGCGTCGAGTGCAAGTGGTATCGATATTCGGGAAGTCAAACGTTCCCATGAAAGTCGACGACCACGCTCGGCGAGACGTCAGGTAGACGCTCCGACGGTAAGCGCCTTGCTCGGTGGGAACCTGCAAACCATCGGGGCGAGAGTCGAGCTTGACGGGTGGTCCTCCCAGAGCGTCGTCGAGCTTGCCGCCGACGGCGAGAATCGAGTCGCGAAGCGCCTCGGCTTCCAGCCGCCGCAACGGCATCCTCCAAAGCAGCCGGTTGTCGGGATCTTCGATTGCGGCGCGCTCGCTAGCCGCATTCTCTCCACGACTCGCTGACTGCCGGTAGACCGCCGAGAGCATGATCATCTTGTGCAGCCGCTTGACCTTCCAGCCGTGCCTGACGAAGTCGACAGCCAGCCAGTCGAGCAGTTCCGGATGAGAGGGTGGCGAGCCGTTGGTCCCGAAGTTGTCCGGCGTCGCGACGATCCCCGTGCCGAAGTGATGCTGCCAGATTCGGTTCACGATGACCCTGGCGGTGAGAGGATGCTCGGGATCGGTCAGCCACTCGGCCAGCGCCAGCCGGTACCCGGTGGTTTTCCCGGCCCGATTCGGCGAGGGCGTCGCGAGGCAATCTTCCTCGGCACCACACAAGACCGAGAGAAACCCCGGCTTGACGGCTGGCCCGGGAGATTCGACGCTGCCACGTTGGAGGAGCCGGATTGTCGGAAGCGTCTCGCCGTCCCAGAGTGCCTGCACGCGCTCCAGTTCGGTCCGGTAGCCCTTCCATTCCGCGATATCGCGGCGAAGTTGTGCCAAGCGCTCCTTGTGCTCTGGAGACGCCTTGTCCACGATCTCCCTGTTGCTGACCTCGACAGTCGAACCGAACTCCTTGACAAAGGCCTTCTGGGCATCGATGCGGTCTTTCGCGATGGCAGCGAATGCGAGCCGGACATCCTCGCGGACTGCGCTCGGCACTTGCTGAAGCTTGGTATCGAACAGAGCGTCCCGGTACGGTTTGCTGATGTCCTCCACCTGCTCTGTCAGGTCCTTGATCTTGGAGTCGACAGTCTTGTTGTGCCTGTCGATCCGTTCTTTCTCGGCCGGGGAAACCGTGTAGAGCAGGCGTTTCTTGGGCTGAATCCAATCCGATGGGTTATAGGCAGCTGAAAGCAGGGTCAGGAAGCGGTAGTAGTCACGCTGGGGGATCGGATCGAACTTGTGGCTATGGCAGCGGGCGCACGAGAGCGTCAGGCCGACTGCACTGCGAGACACCTTGTCGATCAATGCGAACAGGGTGTCGTACCGGTCGGCAGGCCGGTCCGAGATATCCTCGTCCGTCGCGTCAAGAACCGTTCGCAAGTAGCCAGTGGCGATCAGATTCTCGAGCATCTCAGGCGTGAATTGCTCGGCGATGCGCCAGTCGTAGAGTTCGTCCCCGGCCAGTTGCTCGGTGAGAAAGCGGTCCCAAGGCTTGTCGGCGTTGAATGAATCGATGACATAGTCCCGATACCGCCACATTCCCGGTGACAAACTCGCCCTGTCGGCTTGAAAATCTTTGCCTTTTGTGTCGACGTACCCGGCAGCATCAAGCCAGAAACGGCCCCACCGCTGGCCGTAGCGGTGAGACTCGAGCAAGCGGTCGAGCAGCCTCTCGTAGGCATCCGGTCGGTCGTCCGAAAGAAACTCCGCTGCCTGCTCGGGAGTGGGAGGCAGGCCCCAGAGGTCGAAGTACGCTCGCCGCAACAGGGTCTGTCGGGGTGCCTCCGTGGAGTACGTCAAGCTCTGCTGTTCAAGCCTTTCGAGAAGGAAGGCATCGATGGGGGTCTGGACCTTGCTGTGATCCTTGACTTCCGGCGGTTCGGATGCGAGGGGTGCCTGGAACGCCCAGTGCTGGCGGTCAGATCCGGTGACAGGCGGTGCCTCAGCTTCCGTGAAGGCCCGGTCGAGTGGGTTGCCGAGATCGACGTAGTCGGAGAAGTGGCCTTCGTCGATCCAATCCCGGATGAGTTCGACCTCGGCGGCGCTGAGAGTCTCGCTTGCTCCTTCCGGCGGCATGACCCCGTTTACCAGCTGCCGGACCAGGATGCTCTTTTCCGAGAAACCTTCCAGCACAACGGGACCGTGCTTGCCACCTCGCAGGGTTGAGGCCAGTGTCCGAAGGTCCAGACCGGACTGAGGCGAACTCCCACCGTGGCAGACGACGCAACGTTCGTTCAGGAGCGGTTGGATCTCGTGTTCGAATCGAGCGATCTGGAGTCGGGCCTGCTCGGGAAGATCGTCGTCCTGCTCCGTGCGAGCCCCGGCCTCGATCCAGTGCCGGATCGTTTCGACGTCAGCCTCCGGGACCTGGCTCTTGAAAGCCTTCGGAGGCATCTTGCCTTGCGAGAGCTTCTGGTACAGCAGGCTTTCGTCGGGAGAGCCTCTCTTGACTACCGGTCCGTTGGAGCCTCCTCGCAGAACGGTTCGAGCCGTCCGAAGATCGACTCCCTGCTCGGGAGAACTCTTGCCATGACATGTCAGGCAATACGCCGAGAGGATTGGCTGGACGTCTTGCTCGAATATCGGAGCGTCTCCGGCTGTGGGCGCGCCGCTCCCAACGGCCGCGGCCAGAATGCCCACGAGCAGCCGGGGCCTCATATTGCTCGAACCTCGTTCTCCAACAAGTCTCCGATGACGCGGGCCCCAGTTACTGTGACGTCGGCCGGAGTCTCCAGCCGTCCTGCGTGCGGGTAGGTCGTCTTGCGATGGTCAAGGCCGAGCTGATGCAGGACCGTCGCGTTCATCTCGGGGACGCTGACGCGATCGATGACCGACCTGTAGCCAAAGTCATCCGTCTCGCCATAGATCAAGCCCGGCCGGAATCCGCCGCCAGCGAACCAGATGGTGAATGCGTTGCGGTTGTGGTCGCGGCCGTTGTTTCGCTGCGTCGTCGGCAAGCGGCCAAACTCGCCGGCCCACATCACAATGGTTTCGTCGAGCATGCCTCTTTGGTCCAGGTCTTTCACCAGCGCGGCGGCTCCCTGGTCTGTTGCCGTCGAGATTTGTGGCATCCGTTCGTCAAGCTTGTCGTGGTGATCCCACGGCTGGCCCGGACTCGTCGTTACCTGCACGAACCGCACGCCGGCCTCGACCAGCCTCCTCGCCATGAGGCAACGCAGCCCGTACGGGCCTCGGACCTTGTCGTCGACACCGTATAACTTCCTGGTGGCTGGCGACTCGCTCTCGATGTCGAGGACATCCATCGCCTCGACCTGCATGCGGGCCGCCAGCTCGAAATTTCGGATACGCGACTCGAGTTCGGTCTCGCCGGGCCGCGCGTCGAGGTGCAGCCGGTTGATCCGCGACAGGTAGTCCAAACCCTGTTCCTGCACACCCGGGGGCAGATCCTCGGCAGGCTTGAGATGGTGAACGGGCGAGCCGCTCATGTTGAATTCAGTGCCCTGGTAGAGGGCAGGCAAGAATCCGTTGGCCCAGAGCTGTTTTCCGCCGACCGTGTAGCCTTTGGGGTCGCGCAGGACGACGTACGCGGGCAGGTTCTGGTTTTCCGTGCCCAGCGCGTAGCTGATCCAGGCGCCCATCACCGGCCGACCTGCAAAGATCTTGCAGGTCAGCAGCATATTCAAGCCCTCGGAGTGGTTGTTGTGCTCCGTGTGCATCGAGCGGATGAAGCAGAGCTTGTCGACGATCTCGGCCTGGTGCGGCAAAACTTCCGAGATGTCCATCCCGCACTCGCCGTACTTCTTGAATTCGAACGGCGTCGGCAGCAACGTGTTGGTGTTGCCGGGCTGGTGGATCTCAACGCCGTCCGGATGGGGTTGCCCGGCGTACTTCGCCAGCATCGGCTTCGGATCGAAGAGATCCATCTGGCTGGGACCGCCGTTCTGGACCAGTTGAATGACGGCTTTCGCACGGGCAGGGAAGTGGCCTTTGCGGGCACGCAGGTCGTTGTAGATGGGCACCGGCGCGGCTTTGGAAGTCCGAGCCAGCAGATGCGAGAGCGCAATCTGGCCGAAGCCGAGCGAACTCAGTCCGAGGAGATCGCGGCGGGTCATTGGTAGACCGACTCCGTTTAACACAAGTTGTTCGTTAGGTTAGGCCAATTGAAGTTGGCGCGCAATTCCCAACATGCTACTGGCATATGAGTTGTCCCGGCTTCAGTGCAAGGGGTTTCCGGCGTCCACGCAACCGGAGATGGCGCTTGCGGGTTCTTCCGGGGCTTGTCGTAGGATCGATCAAACGACAGTTGACGCTTTGCGGTATCAGGCTTAGGATGGGCTTGGTGCCAGACAGATTGCACTCTCCTGCGATTGTTGCAATATCCTTTTCCCTTGCCCTTTCAGTGCCTGAGCCCGCCCGCTCAATCGATTTGACGTGCGGTGCTTGCTGGGACCATTGCGCTCGCACGACCAAGAGCTTCGCAAGAGACTGGAGCGAGATCGGTTCGAAGGAGCGTCACGGGCGCTGGGTTCGTCAGTGGCAGTGCTACGAAGAACAGTGTGGTGCGTGTATCAACGGGAAGTACGTTAGGTATACCGGCGGCTATCAGATTGAGGATCCCGCGAACCCTGGTGTCCACGTCCATCCACTGCCACACATCTACGGGACGGGAGGCTTCTCGCCTCCCGATATACGAGAAGGAGATGTGTATCTTGACGGCAAGCTGGCGAAGCGTGTCACACCGAATCGTGCCTGGTGGCGACCCTACATTCGATTCCGTGTGTGTTCGGTAGAACCGACGGAGTGCCGGCGTAATGCATGCGTGGAGTTTGCGAAGCACAAGGAAGAGTGCGGGGGATTGGAAGACCAGGTCGATTGCGTCGTGAGTGGCGAAATCCGTCTTCTCGCCATGAGTAGGGCCTGTGTAGCCAAGGGAGAGGCTGGCGTCATCCGCATCGAGACTGCCGAGGAGGCTGCCGAGCACCGTCGAATGCATAAGGGGTTGCCTGGGGAGGGGTCGATGCTGGGAAAAGTGCCCTTTCATGGCAGTAAGGGCGGAACGGAAATCGTGGAATGACAATCAACTGTACGATGATGTCGGCGGTTGTTGCGGGTTTGTTCGCTGATGGCCGTTTCAGCAAGCGTACAAAGTGTGGGGGGGGAGCACGACCCGCATCGTCCCGGAGGGCTCAGGATTCAGAGCGTCTTGACGATTGCGACGGCAAGAATTGTCGCCGCTAGGTCATCTCTCTGCGGTCGAAGAGGGGGCTCGGGGAAGGGTGGGATTATGTTTTCTTATCGGCCGTCCCCAGAACGAATCGCTTGTTTCGGCTCATGAGAGCACGAAGGAGATTCTGGATTGCCCATTGCGACCAACGTCGTGGATGAAGATGACATCGACGGATTGGTCGAGAAGATCAAGGAAGAGCGTTTCTCTTCGATCAAGCCTGACAGGCTCAAAAGGCCCCAGATTCCGCCAGCTTGCGGCCGTTGCTGCCGCAGACCCAGGAGACTCACCTCTCCCCGACCTCCACGCAGCCGCAGCATGGTCGATGTGGGTCAGTGCCAGCACGAACTCAAGAGGTGGCCCGGGCGCAACTGCCGTTGTATTCCGTTAGAGACGGTGCCAAGCCATCACGAAGCGGCCAGAACCCGCACGGCGCTACCGCTAAGCAGATTAAGGTGCGCGAGATCGTTTCGCCATCCGTTTAGTCGCCGTACCCGACGCTGCACCGAGTCATCGAATCCGGGACGGTGGATCATGCCGGTCAATCCGCCAATGTCCAAATCCAATGGGTCGATGGCGTTTCCCTCGGATTCCAAATACGTTGCGAGTTGCGCATAGTGTTCCCTGATGATCTCAAGTCGAAACCGATCTATGGCTGGGAGCATCACCGATGCCTGCGCGCTCCAGACTCGTCGGCGGATTTCGCGCGGTGGGTGATCCAGGGCCGCGAGAACTGCGTTCCGCGAGCCGTTTCCCGAGGCCGTGCCAACCCCCCAACCGACTGGAGTGTCGGTGGTCCATCCCTTGTCCCGCGCGACAGACCTTAGCATAGGAACTGGGTCGAGAATCACGTCGTGCTGTTCGTCGAGCAATCGCTCCGCTGTCTCTAGGTCCCAGGTCGCCACCCGTGCCACGGCGGTCGCGAGCAGGGAATGCATGGTGGGGGAAAGGTCCCGCTGACCCAATCGCTCGTATGACAGAAATAGCAGATCCATCTCGTCGACCACATCACGCCAATCATGCGTCGTCAGCGTTACGTCTCGCTCCGGTGGATCGGCAGGGGGGCTGCCTGCTAGGACCACGACGAACAGCGTGCGCTCGAATTCTCTGACGCTACGGCTGGCTTGGGCGTAATCGACAAGGAATTGCTTCCAATTGGACCAGTCGTCTGGGTCTAGGGCATCGAGGCCATCGACCCAAATCAGGCGGCCTTGGAACTCGTGCTGGTCGCAGAGATCCAGAGGCCTAGGGCCCCACTCGGTTGAGAGTTGCGGGACAAACCGGTCACGAAGGCAATCGAACGGAAGCCTCGCTGACTCCGGGCGGAACACCGTGCATTGCAGGGACCCATGCAAGAGCGCCAGGACCTGCTCCCTAAAACCAGCCAGCTTGCTCCCCGGAAACCGCACTACAACGCTGACCCCTTCCCTCAACGAGCGTTCGACTCGTCGCAGGAATCTGGCGGGGCCAGGCAGCAACCACAGATTCATCACTCTGGATTCTCGGGTTTGAGCAGTCGCTTGACCAGCGGATTGAAGGTCCAACCGTCCGACCCCATCCGCTCCAGCAGTCCCAGGCGCTCACCCCATTCGACACGCCGCTGCAATTCCTCGTAGTCCAGGTCGTGCTCACCCCCGACCAATTCGACACTTGCTTCGTCGAACGGATCGTCCGCGTCAGCGAGCTTCGAGAACATTCTCTCGACCCCCTCGGACAGGCCAAACTCTTGCCGTATCCACGTCTGGGCATGCCTTTGAATTGACTTGTAGGTTTTCTCCATTTGGGTCAACCATGGCCTAGTCTCTATCCTCTTGTTTGCTCTAAAGTGTTCGAGCGCACGCGGCCACCTGCCCGTGGTCTCGATAAGCTTTGACACATGGTGGTCATCAGCCGTGGCATCGATATCGTCGAGCCAACGGCGCAGGAACGTGTCGTCACTCGGGCCCAAGCCAATCCAATCCACGCCGGACAGGTCGGATTTGGAGTCGTTTAGTACCTTCCAGAGTCTCTCCGGTTCTGCGATGAATGCGACGCGGCTCCACCATCTCCCGCCTCCAGCTTTCTTCCTCAGAATCCCGTGCGCGCGCGCCAGCCAATTTGCGTCCCAATCGATGTCCGACGGCAGGAGGTAGACGGTCACCTCATTCCGGGCCGGTCGCTGCTCCTTCAGTTGCGCCTCAAAGTCAGCTATGTCGCCAACAGGCGCGAGTTGTTGGAACAACTTGCCCCCAATCCGTTGCGACAGGAATTCCTGCACTCTATCGAGCCCCGCGGCGTTGCAGCCCGAGATTACGGCCACACCACCCTTCCGCAGGTCGGATTCCTGCAAATATGTGAGGGGACCGCGTCTTGTCCTCGACGGTACATCCTCGGGGTATCGCGCTCGAAACGACTTGGCTTCAAACACCGTTGCCAGTTTCCGCGGCCTGATCAGTGCATTCTCGATGTCCTGACTGTTGCCGAGGAGCAGGAGTATGTTGGGATTCCGAAGCGTGTATCGGTGCTGATCAAGCTCCTGTAGTACACCCAAGCCTTCCATCTCATGCAGCAGCATGTTGAACTCCACGTCCGGAAGTGCATCGAAGCCTTTCGGCCACCAATCCTGAGCCTTTTCCAGTAACGCACCTCGGCCAATCCCTTGGCTGAGATCGCCTTCGTGCAACTCAAACGCCAACGCGTACGCGATCACCTCGTAACGTGGGTCGAGTTGCAAGGTGAGGAGAAAGCGCTCGCGAATCGCGCTCCGAAGTTCGCGACTCGCGTAGGCGCCATCGATGTCATCGTCATCGATTTCATAAGGAAAGGTCTTCGAGGAGTCGCGCAGCCGACGCACGAGTGCAGCGCCATAGAGCTGAATCAGTGACGGATAGTAGTTGGTTTGCGCCAGCACTCTTGTGCTCAGGTCGTGACGTTTGAACCGGCAACCGATCGCCCGCAGCGGTTCCCGTACCAGCGCCTGCGCCTCTTTCCATTCTCCGTTGGACAGCATCGCGCCGACACGAATCGGATCACCAAGATGGGCTAATGGGTGATTCGCCTGCTGGGTCGTGCGGAGCACATTGTGCAGGCCCGCAAAGACGACTTTGAACCGCCGCTCCGTTTCGTCCATCAGCAACTTGAGACGGGCTGATTCTCTGAAGTCCGTCTCCGCGTCCCGATTCAGAAACATATCAGCCTCATCCAAGAGCAGTAGTATCCTGCGGTCCTTCTGCTCATCCAGCCATTTGCGGATCCGGTCTAAGAACGCCTTGACCTGTCTGTTTGCTCCGGGATCCAATTCCGGCCGTCCCATGTCCGTCAGGTTGAGACGGCGCAGCTCGCGCTGCAACAGGGGCCAAATGTCGCTCGGCCCCAATTGATCGCCAATCTCGTTGGCCTTCAGATCGATCCACTTGGCAACGCGCGTCTGCGGTGTGCCAGAACGATTGAAGTCGCGCTCAACGCTCCGCAACAGCGCCGTCTTGCCGAGCTGACGCCCTCCGTAGATGAAGCATGCTCCTGATTGGTCCATGACCGCCTGTCGTTCTCGTTTCCGACCGTAGAACAGTTCCGGCGGTACGACACCGGACGTTGTTGCATATGGCTCCACGGAACTGAACGGAAGCGAACAATGAAACAATGCTGCCAGTCGACCTGCTGGACGGGTGGCCAAGAACAGCATGAGCACCTCGTCCACCACTAGGAATAGTCGGTGCGTCTGGACCGCCCGGGCACGTAGTTTCTCCCTGCTGGCACCCAAGCATCCGAAGTGCAGAACCACGGTGGGCACTAGCCCGCCATCCTCCAGTGGCCTGAGAATCGCCTCGTCGGCTGGCCTATCCCAGTTCAATAACACACGATACTGGCCCGCGGCCTCCGAACCGAATTGACGTGACGGACAAACGGCACGGTCTTCCAACAACGCCGTCTTAACGGTCGCGCACGGCCACCCACGTCCAAGCTGGTCAGCCGAGATGTCAACCACCTTGAATCCGAGGTGGCGAAACAGGTGACTCAGGGTCTTCCTCTCAAGGCGTCTTGCTCGTTCCACCCCGTACCAAGCGTCCAGCAGGCTGGCAGCACCGCTTACCTCTGCTTCCGCCAGATGTTTGAAAGTGAGGTTAGCGATGCCTTCTCGGTGCACTATGCGCCGTCTGATCTCTGGTCGGGTCATGTCCGCTGCTTCACGTTCGACTTCCTTCACAATTGCCAAGAAATCCCGGAACGGGTCGTCCTCCACTGGCGGGGGCACAACAGACTCGCCCGCTTCAAGGCGAGCGATCTGCTCGTTGGCCGTCAAGAGGTCACCCGCTTCTATTGCGCTCACTACGACCGACCTCGCATCGTCATCCACTGTGCGCGTGGGCACGCTTTGCAATCGGGTCCGCGCCCTCGCGACGCTTTCCTTGCGGGTGGCCTCGATCATGCGATTGATCTCGGAGAGCATCGAAATTGCATCAGCCAAGCCCTCCAGCCCATCGGGTGTCGGATGCTCAGGGAGCGCTGTCAACTCCATCTTGCGCATCGCGGAAAGCTTGGCAGAAAGGTCCTGGCGCTGGTCTGCGTCGATCTGTCCGCGGCAAAACGCGTGTTCAACCTGGCTCTCGCGGGCTGCCAACGTCTTCCTCAGATCCCTTTGTTGCCGATCAACGTTTTCTAGGAGAGCTTCACGGAGTTGGTCGAATTCCGAGGTGTCTTCGGTAGTGATGAGATCTAGGGTGAGACGGGCGCCAACCAAGTCTCCCCGATCCAGCCGGGCGTCGAATGCGGTGCGCAACGAGTCCGCGTGGGAGTCGCTATTTAGCAATATCGCCAGTACGCGAGCGGCCGAACAGCGAGGGTTGAATCTGGCGTCGAGATCCAAATCCGTCACAAACGCCAGATCACGCGATCGAATGACGGTGGGGTGTTCGCTGGAATCACTGCGATCGTTCTCGCCATCGAGAATCTCCCGCAGTTCGTTGACAGCCGTCTGGGCTTGTCTCAGAGTCGCCAACAAGGCTACGGACATCTCTCCATTGAGAGCACCTTCAATCGCATCGGCAGCGTCAGAACTACACCTACCGAGATCACCCCGAAATGCAGTAATCCGCTGACCCAAGAAATCAGTTGGAGGGGGCTTCGTGTCCATTAGGCGCTGCCATTCGGCACCGAACTCACGAGTTGCCTGCACGTCGTTCCACAATTGCTTGAGCGCCAAGCCCTCGATCCGATTACTCTTGCTTCCGCGGTCGGTTCTTCGGACTAGGTCATAGAACAGCTTGCGATCAGAGATCTGTCTACAGATCTCCTCGACGCGGTCCTTGGCGGCATCCTCGTCCCGGGAAAGGAGTTCGCATAACTCCTTCAAACATCCGTCGTCACGCAACAGGTCATGCCATACGCGATCCGCCCCTGAGAAGACGTTACGCTTTGCTTGCGCCCGACTCTGCCAGTCGCTTAGACGCTTAACAAAGGATTTGAATGCTTCCTGCCAGGTGCCGCTGGGCGTAGCCTTGAATGTCGAGGCGCTGAGTCGAACGCCCCGCTGGCGCAACCATTCCCCTTGTTGTGCGACGGTCCTCGCTAACTCTTTCATTGGTGTCAAGCCATCCACGAAGCTGACGCGATCGAGCAGTGACGCGGCACCCGTGGAGGGTGCGAACAATGCGGGTCTCAACGAGGCGCAGAACAGCAACACGTTGACGGCATCCCTTTCGTGGGCCCCCCAGTCGTCGGATAACAGATCATCAGGATTGATATCGCTAATGAGGTCGCTAAGCGCGTTCACGACCTCTCCATGGTCGGCACTTATGTGCCTCGCGAGCGTCGATGCCGCAATCACTTTTGCGAGTTCGGCTAGACTGGCGCAGTTAGAGCCTCGTTGGAGCCGAGCAACGTGGCAGGCGATGCCGGGGCGCCCAATTTCCAGAAAGCGCCATATGGAACGCAGGGCCGAGGCTTTCACGAGGGGCGACTCGTCATCGTCGAATTCCCCGTCGACCTCTTCAACCGGTTCGGACTCAGCGCTCTCGACTACCCCTGCAGCTCCCAGACTCTCAACACTGTCCGTCCCCGTTCTAGGAGTGTAGTTCCCTGCCTCCCCTGCACCTTCTGACGCTGGTTCGCGTTCAGCTGTGTCGGTCCCGGTCTCGGTCTCAGATCCATCGGCTGCTGCAGCATGTTGGTACTTAGCAGTGGATTCTTCTACCGCGCTCTGCGCGTTATCCACGGCTGCCTGCTTGTCAGCGGAGTCAGCGCCATCCTCGCCGCCAACTGTAGCCTCCTGCCTCGGCGGTTCCCGATCGCCTTCGTGGTCAGGGGGATTCTCAACACGAGACTCTTGGCCATCTCGTCTGTAGTCCTCAGTCGGATCGAAGCTGTTTCCGAAAGGGCCAGCGACAGAGAAGACCCGGTCACGTGCATTTCGCATCTCTTTGACCACCTCGGCGATCTTGCCTTGGAGCTCTACTTCACGATCTTCCGCGCTGATGCGGTCCCCTAGCCCACGAGCATCCCTTAGCTGCTTCTTGACCTCCTCCAACTTCTTGTCAAGATCGGCTTTGCGGTCACGCGTGGAACTCCAGTATTCGAGTGCTTCGGTCAACTCGCGTTTAGCGCGTGCAACGTCCTCTCGGAGCGCTTCAATCGTCTGGTCGCCATCAATCGGGTAGGCCAACCTCCACTGCGCATGTATTTGCTCCGCGCACTGTCCTATAGGCGATTGACTAAATTTGCCGGCGGTCGCCGTCATTCGCTGAGCAAAGCCCCTCAGCAAACTCTCGTGGTCCTCCCTCCATAAGGCGCTGGCTAAGGAGCCTCGGAGTTTCCCCAGGGTGGCCGTCTGAAGCTGTAAGTCGTTCAGGTACTCCAACTGCCTAGGGTCGGCGGCGAGTTTGCTGGCGATTTCAGAAATCGCTCGGCAGCTCTCTTTCCACTCTTGAATGATGTCTTCGCTGGCCATCTCTATCCGCCCGTCGGACTCTTTCGTCTTTGGCATCCTCGTCCCCCATTAGCCCATTGAGTAATCGTTCAAGCTCCAAACTGTCGACAGCCCCTCGCAGGGGGGCACTGAAGATTGCCGCCACCGCCCGAGTTCGTCGGATTCCACTACGATTTCCCACTCCTTGTACTTGGGGTGTTCCAGTTATTCTGGCAGGTTTGTTCCGGGAATCCTGGTCCACCCAGAGAACGGTCCGGAGAAGGGCTGGGAAGGCGATTCATGAGGCAGTCTCCTGGTCCGATAGGCCCGGCACAGGGTCGAGGTGGCGCGTGCGCATGGAGGGTCCTTCGAGCGTGACGATGCGGCCGCGCTCGAGGATGCGGTCGAGGATCGCTCCGGCGAGGTCGAGATCGTTCCGGGCGCGGCCCACCGCTCAAGCGACTTGTTGGTGGTGAAGACCATGGAGCGACGGCGGCGACAGCGCTCGTCGACGAGATGGAAGAGGACGTTGGTGGCGTCGGGTCCGTGGGAGTGGTATCCGACTTCGTCAACATATGTCAACGCGATCGGATACCTCACGGTCACCACGAACGGGGCGAGGCTATTCTTCCAGTTGATCAAAAGCCGGTACGGACGCGCCCCGACGGTGCTGACCTCGAACAAGGCATTCGGGGAGTGGGGGGAGATCCTGCAACACGAGGTCATGGCGGCTGCCTTGCTGGACCGCCTCCTGCACCGTTGCCATCGTCAACTTCTGGGGCAACCGGATACGGCGCCACAGGGACCTTTCCAAGGCCATTCATCCGACGGCTGCCAGGGCGGTAAGTGCCGAGCTAGCCGAGATTGAGGAGCAGTTATCACGATGCAGCGACCTAACAGTCCGTGGATAAGTTTGGGGTCCGAACTGGGGTAGTGGCTGCGGCGCGGCAAGGCGGACTACGGCCTCTCAGCCGAGATCTCGGTCAGATCGTACCCCCATCGCCGTGCGATACCCGGAAAGCGGCCTAGAAGCCGCTACATCGCCGCTCTCAACGCCGCGAAGCACGCAATTCGTGGCCGTCGCCCCTGTCCTTGCAGGCTCTGCGGCGTACCGGTCCCCGTGAGCTCCCGCATCAGGGCCCCGAGATTGTGTCCGCAGGCGTGGATGAGCACCCGCTTGCTCACGCAGTCCAGACCCCGTAGCCATAGCCGCCGCATCCCGCCCGTCTCGTATATGTGCGCCATCGAGCGCTCCGCCTTCTCCGTCCGCAGCTTCGACAACTGCTTGCCACGCTCGCTACCCGCCCGCTCTTCGTTCTCTGCGTACCGTCGCCGCTGCTCCTGCTTGCCCTTCCAGTTGCGCTCCGGCCCTTCCGGCACCGCCACGTACGAGTCCGCCCCCGTCGCCGTCTCGCCCCGGGCGGTCACCTCGTCCGATCCCAAGACCCTACGGCGCAGCGAGGTCAGCATTGACATCGGGATGCTGGCACGAGTATCCGCCGCAAGGACAACGCCCCTGCCGCTGAACCTATTTGAGGATCGCACGTTGACGGGGCTCATCGAGCGGCGGACACCAACCTACTCGGGCGGCTACGCGCTCACGGGCCAATTGGCGGGTATCGCAGGGGGCACTGTAGCGTTTGTGGTGAATGGCAGCGTGGTTGCGGGCACGGTCCGATTCCCTGGCTCGACCCATCGCACTCGGCCGACCGGCGAGGGAAGGCACGCGATTATCCAAATCGATCCCTACCAGTTGCCTGTTCGGTGCGGCACGGCGCAGGGGCCACGAAGACAGCCAGCCGCTAAGCTCGATTCTATTGCGCGGGAAGGGGTCGAGTTCGTACAGCCCTGGAAGCATGCGCGTGCGGGATGCTTCCGAGTCGTCTGAGAGCACGCCCGAATCCCTGCGCCCTGTGGGTCAGGCTGGCGTTGTCGGCTCCCTGCCCATTTGCGGCACGACTTGCGTATGCGGTCTGGTCCTAGCGTTTCGGCACGGAAGGCAGAACTTGCAGGCCTTGTGCAGGTGCCTCGGTTCGCCAATATATCTTCAGGTCGAAGACATCTCACTCGGCACTTGCTGGTTCTTGGCTTCATCCTGCAAACCTGACAGAATCACTGGTATTCACACCGGATCAATTCGACCGGTCGCTGGATGTTCGCCTGGCAGGATGGCGACACTAGGAGGGCCCGGGAAGCAGGCCAAGGGCCAATATCATCAAGATCGTGAACGGATTCCCCAAGATGCGTATGACCGATATCGAAAAAGCTACCAAGAATCTTCTGGACTGGACCGACACAGACGAATGGGCACCGCGGCTCTTTGAAGTCCACATGGATCATCTCGACGTGGCTGCCGACGTCTTGGATGTCGACGAGCATGAAGTGATGGAAATGCTCGGTGATGCAGCCGAGATGCTGAACCCGTTCATCCTCGAGGATTTCTTCACGGCACGGTTCGGCGAGGACGGTGAATTGAACGCGATCGACGACTACCTCAAGCGGCGCGGCTGGCGCGAGTCGGATTCGGCACGGCGCTACCTTGAAGCGCTGCGAGACTCCACTCCCTCGCTGTACGAGGTGGTCGATATCGATCCTGGACGGAGCCTGACTGTGCGGGACCTGCTTGTGCCCGGCGAGGAGATGACCGTAAAGGAGAAACTGGGCTCAAAGGCGGCGTCACCGTGGGACCGCCTGGCAGCGCGCATCGTGACCGTGAACGAGGAGAAGGCCTTCACCGGTGCCATCCTTGCTTTTCGCCCCGACGCCACGGATGACTTGTTGTTGGCATTCGACACAATGGTCAAGGCGAAGACGAAGGAATTCCGCAAGAAGTCCCGGCGTGCGGCCGCGACAGGCAGAAAGCGAGGCCGGAGGTCCACGGCGGTACCGCCGCAGCTCAGAGAACAGATCATCCGCAGTCTGCCGTGCGCACAGGTATTCACGCATTTCTGGATTCTTGACCGCCTGTCACGGGCATTGGCCCCTTTGCCGGAGCTGCGAAACACTGACGATGAGGCGATGCTCTTATGCGAAGTGCGGTTTCCGATTATCGGAGATAAGGAAAGGATTTCAGCCTTGCTGGACGGAATCGAGGGGTTCGAACGGGCCGCGGACGGCGCAGCCCACTGGAGGTGGTGCGCTCCCGGATCGCCGACGCACCGGCTGGCGCGAGTTCGCGAAGGAGATCCGGTTGCAGCATCGGAGAACGCGACCGCCACGACGAATCTCGGGATTGCCGGAATCACGGGGGGCGCGTTGATGCTGAGCGTGAACTCGAGGGAACGGGCCGAGCGAGGACAGAAGTTGTTGTCCTCGCGACTGGGCGATCTCGTAGGGCCAGCCCTGACATCGAGTCAGGATCCCTATCAGGCGCTACGTGCACATCAGGCCGAGCCGAAACAGACCGACACTGTGTCTTTGAGCGCGGAAGCGGTGCAGGCGATGCATTCGTACCTCGACGCGCATTACCGGAACACGCTAGATGAGCCGCTTCCCTTTCTAGGCGGCAAGACGTTGCGCCAGGCAGTGAAGACGAGAAAGGGCCGTAAGGAGGCTGTCGACTGGCTCAAACAGTTGGAGAACATGGAATACCGCCGCGCAGCGGATCAGGGACACAAGGCATACGACACGGGCTGGATCTGGCAGGAGTTAGGTATCGAGCGGACAGACGGACACAGTAGCTCGTGAATCTAAACTGCGCCCATCATGCCCTGTCACCAAGTCGAGGCGCTGTTAGAGCTGTCGGTATACAACGGAGCAGATAGTGGCCACAAAGCGACGAAGAACTTCCATTGGGACTGACGGCGGTCGACCTTGTCGAAACACATCCGGGGCAGCGGGTCGCTTTCACCACGTACGTGCTGAGCCTTTCCCTTTCTTTAGGCCGTCATCCTCGACAAGCTCGTGCGCGGGGTGGGAACTCGCAGGCCGTAACGTGAAGTTCTGAGGGGAATTTGGGCGCAACCTCTTGTTTTCCAAGCAGATGTGCTTGAGCAGAATTCGCGTTTAGTGTCTACAAGCGGCGATCGTGTGCGTTTGGCCCGAATTCGTTTCGGCAACTCCAGGGCGCGGGCCTGTGCAGCGTTCAGGCGCGCGTGACTCTTTGCCGCTTTGCGCTGGCGAACGGCTCCGCCGACGCGACCGGATCCCGCGTTCGCGCTCGCTACGCGAGTAAATGTACGGTGGCTTGCGCCAGCGATTCCCGCATATTGGCCCGCTTGACCGCCAGGCGCGGGTTGCGGCAGGCCACCAGCCACTCGCCGGGATAGTCCGGATGGCGCAGGATCTCGAACAGGCTGACCTCATCGGAGCCGTCCAACTTGCCGGCGCGCTCCAGCTTGCGGATCGCGCCGCTACGCAGCGCCGAGATTCGGTCGATGCCCTCCACGTTGCGCAGCTCGCCGATGCGGACCCGCTCCAGCATGCCGCAGTTGACTTGCAGCTTGCCCTGCTCGCCCGCTCAAGACCCCTGCCCGGTCCGCGTGAAGAGATTCAGTTCGAGCGCGCGGGCCTATGAATTGAGGCGGCATACTGCCTATCTGGAGTAGTCCAATAATCATCGGCACTTGAGATTCCCACTATTTCGACCTTGTGCTTTCAGAGCTCTGCGATCTTCTGTTCTGACAATTCTCGGGCGTCACACGTCTCAAGAGCGGTGGCGCAGACGGGTACTGGTCGGCACGGCTCCCAGTCATTGGCGAGCGTCGAGCGTAAGGCGGTGGCAGCTCAGGCCCCGACCTCGCGTACCTTCCCGGGCGGCAAGCCGTCCAAGGCCTTCAGCGTGCTACCGATTAGCGGCCTCAGATGAGCCATTCGATTGGTATGCGCGTGAATGACCACAATGCGAACGCCAAGTCCACTCAGATTCTGCTGGAAATGAAGACCTCGCCCTATTGTCAGCAGAGCATCGAAACGGCGGTCGGCCTCCATAGCAACTCGCCGTTCTTCGTGCCTGACCGACCCTCGGCTTGGACGGTGCTAACTCGGTGTCCGTTCAACTCCTCGGCGAAGGTACGCGGCAGAGTCTCGTCAAGCAGAACGCGCACGCGCCAAGATGGAGTCGCGGGCCAAATCCAGAGCAGCGAGCGCCTGTTTCTTCGAAACCGAGGGGAACTGATCCAGGAACTGCTCGATCGTTTCACCTCCTTCCAGGTAGTCGAAGAGCGACTGGACTGGAACCCGTGTGCCGCGGAAGACCGGTGTGCCTCCGGAAATCTCTGGATCGCTGTGCACGACCGAACGTGATTCGACCTGCATGTGACCATCATATGGCGTCAATCCCACCGCTCTACGCTTCCGCCGGTGACCCGGACGGTGGGGCGTCCGCTACCGCAGCAAGCGCTGCGGAGCGGTCGCCATCGGTCAGGACCCTGCGCCGCTATGCCGAAGCAACGGGCATGCGGCTGAGGTTCGGTTTCGAGAGCACCGACGGGTGAAGGCTCATTCTCACGCATGCCCCGGTCACAAACCAGAGGCGACACAAGGCCTATCCGGAGTAGTCCGAAGGTCATCGACGGTCGGGATCTCCCACGGTTGACCTCGTCCTTGCACGCGTATGTGATCTTGTACCAATCTGAAAAATCCCGCACGGATCTATCTGAAATTCAACACCTGCAATGGGGCCAGAGCGAAGGGGCCACCTCAACCGGCATGGCTCGGCGGGGCAACCGGGAAACCGGGAGGACCCTGCCGGGTCGGGCACCGAGCCGGGGAATGAGTGATGGACAGCTTGACACGATTCATCACCGGGACGCTCCGCTTGCGGGTGAACCAGAGCGAGAGCGTGGTGGCACAGCAATGGGAACGGAAGTCCCTTGGATTCAGCCTCACGGCAGGCTGCAATTCGAAGCAGCGGCTCGCGCCGCAGACGGTGCAGCGGTTCCGGCGGCGAGTGCGGAAACTGACGCGACGGACTCGGGGCGTGAGCAACGAGCGGATGGTTGAGGACTTGGCCCGCTACTGGCGGGGATGGCTCGGCTATTTCGGCATGTGTGGGACGCCCTCAGTGCTGACTCGCTTGGAAGGTTGGACCCGGCGCCTGCTACGGTCGGCGATTTGGAAGCAATGGAAACGAGGTAGACTGCGGCATACCGAGCTACGCCGACGGGGCGTGGACGTGGAGCTGGCCGCCCAAGCGGCGGGCAGCGCGCACGGTCCCTGGCGCTTGGCGAACAGCCCCGCACTCGCCATTGATTTACCCAACGCCTACTTCGCCGTGTTGGGCCTGCCAAGCCTCCAAGTTCGACAATAGATGAACCGTTCGAACCGCCGAATACGGACCCGTACGTACGGTGGTGTGGGAGGGGTGGAACCGCGAGGCTTCTCCCTATCCCGATTCACACGGACCTGCATGAGAGCGAGAGTCTATGCGGACGCGTTCAACGTCCACTGCTGCGGGCCGTTACGGGGAACACCGTTCAAGGGGCTCAATCCCGTCCCGCTGACTCAGGTGGTTCGGGTTTGTCGGCTGTTTCGAGTTTGAAGTGAGGCAATGATCAGTACCACCTCCCCGAAATGGTTGATCTCCATTACGGCTGGCGAGTCCTTGCGACGTGGGTCATACGGTTGATTGCAACAACCAATCTTGGAAGGTCTTGATCCACGACACTCCAGACTACCTCGAGGTCGATCTCGAAGTAGTCATGTACGAGCACGTTGCGAAAGCCGGCGATCGCACGCCAGGGTACTTCAGGCTCGGTTGCCCTGAGACCATCACTGAGGCGCTGCGTAGATTCCGCGATGATCTGCAAGATTGCGTATCACGGCGTCCTGCACTACGTGCGAATCGCAGAATCTTGATCTTTCCCCGTTGGTGTACTGATCGATGCGGGCGATGCGTTCTCGGATGTGCTCCAAGAGGGCCAAGTCGGCCTCAGGGTCCATCTTCACAGGATCTGCGCCTCTCGCAGCACGCGGTTTCGAAAGGCGGGATGCAGGCAATTCTCGGTAACGACATCGACCCGTCGTCCCAGTAGATCCTGAACGTCCATCAGCAATGCGCCGAGGGCCAGGCCCGTCTTGCCGGACGGCAAGGTCACCAGCAGATCAACGTCGCTACGTTCATCCACGTCGCCACGCGCCATGGAACCGAACACGCGTACGTCGTGGAAGCCGTGGCGCTCAGCAAGAGCACGGATTTCGGCACGGTGAGATTCGATCAGCGGGTGCATTCACTACTCATTTACCTGTGCGGCCGTCACGGCCGGCGGGCCATGGCACAGCTTCTAGCGACCGGACATAGTTGATGCTGGAGGTTTCGAGCCAATGGGGGCTGCGGCTCACATTCGGTCTTGATGGTGCCGGATGGGCCTCCCGGAGACTGGGGGGCGAGAGGAGGGCGTACCAGCGCAGCACGACAGACGCGCGCATCGGCTGGAACCCGGTTGGTCCGTACGGCCAGAGTTGCCATTCCGGTCAGGGCGTTGCGAAGGGGTGCCATTCCGCCGTTGCGCCAGGGTTGGCAAGACGGATCAGCGGCGACCAGCGGGCAGGCTTCGGGCTGCGCTCAGGGATTTCCCGACGGAGCCCGCCTGCGGCCCGGCCGAGAGGATTCCCGACCCACGACAGTGCCTCCGGGAGAGTGTTCTGCGCTCCCCCTGACGGTCCCCTACGGCGGCCCCCGCAGGGACTGCCGGTAGCGCACCATCGTTTGCAGTTGCCGGTACGCCTGCCACAGCACCTCGTTCCCCGGCAGTTCCCGGTGTTTCTTCGGACGCCAGCCCCGCATGCGCGCCAGCAGCACGACCCAACTGCGAATGTCCGGTCCCACCGGCTGGCCCCGCTCCCGCGGCGGCCGCAACCGCTCCGCCTCCGTGACGCCCTCGATCACCGCCAGCTCGTCCGCCGTGAGCACCGTCTCCGCCGGCGTCTCCGGCGCGTCCCGCGCGTAGCGGTCCAGGCTGAACACCCGCCAGGCCGTGATCACGTCGAACACCAGGCACTTGCCCAGTGCCTCCGCGTCCCGCAGCCGCCGGTCCTCGATCCGCGTGCCCGTCTTGAGCAGCCGAAAATACTCCTCAATCCCCCAGCGCCGCTCGTACCAGCTCACGATGCGCTCCGCCCACTGCGCTGTCGCCGCCCCCTCGCTCGACAGCAGCAGCCACTCCAAACCCTCCTCCCCGGGAGGCGGGTCCGGCTCCAGCACCCGCACCAGCCACGCCGGCAACGGCGCCACCTCCCCGGCCCGCTCCTTCGGCGGCAGCACCGCCACCGGCCCAATCCGGATCTCCGTCACCGCCGTGCGCTTCTCCCGCGCCCGCGCCCCCCCTTGCGACTCGATCTCCACCTTGCGGCCCGTCACCAGCGCCTGCTCGAAGTCCGGCTGCGCCTCGATCGGCCGGATCATTTCCGACCGGACCGCCGCGTCCCACACCCGCACCTTGCGCTGCCGCCCCAGGTGCACCCGCACCAGCAGCCCGGCCTCCGCGGCCCGCTCCGCCTGCCGTTCGAACAACTCGAAGATGTCGCTCTCGCGGTCCCCCACCACTACCACCCGCGTCTGCGGGCTGCAGCGCCCCAGCTGCTGGCCCTGCTCGAACCCCCGGAACCAGCGTCGGCTCTCCTTCTCCCGCTCCGCCGCCTGGCCCGGATCCTGCTCCGGCCGCGCCCAGCGCTCCAGCCCGCTCACCCCCAGCGGACGCCCGCCTTCGGTGAACCCCACCGCCGCGTGCACGAACAGCCCCCGGGAACTGCTCGCTCGGTCCTGCAACGGCCCCAACCCGCGCGTCACCCCCCGCAGATTCGTGTAGTTCAGCGTCGTCGTGTCCTGCACCAGCAAGACCGTCGACTCCACCTGCACCCGCTCCAGCAACGCCTCCCGGTGTGGTTGCAGAATGTCCGCCGCGCTCATCCTGCCATTGTGCAAGAGGCGCGTCGCCGCCCGCAGTGCCGCCGGGTGCGGGAAGATCGCCGGCAGATCCTCCCCCGGATGCCGCTCCCAGCTCTGCCCCATCTGCTCCAGCCGCTCCCGCAGCCGCCCGTCCGGCAGGTCCGAGCGCAGGTACTCCCGCCGGGCCCAGCTCGCCTCCGCGTCCAACACCAACTCCGGGTACTGCCCCAGCGTCTGCTCCGGCTGCTGGCACAGCTTTTGCTGCCAGTCCGGCTCCAAACCCCGCAGCCAGACCGTCTTCGCCTCCACCGCTCCGCCCGCTCCCGGCGGCCGCCCCCGCGTGGCTCCCACGCACTGCCAGCCGGCCGCCTTGTAACTCGTGCCCGGCCGCGAACTTTGCACACAGGTCTCCACCATCCAGGGCCGCACGCCGTGTGCTTGCTGCCAGTCCCGGGCCAGTCTCTGGAGCGTCTTGCCCAACACGTGCGAGGCCAGGTTCTTGACCTGCACGCCCGCGACCAGCACAAAGCGGTCGTTGCTCAGGATCCGCTCGATGTGCGCTCCGCGCGTGCGGTCGTCCCACCCCAGGAAGGCATCGCGCGGCCCCAGCCGGAACGGCGCCGCCACGAACGAGAGCACACCCAGCGTCCCGCCAGCGGCTGCCAGCAGATAGCTCAGCCGACAGCCGGGGGCCCGGGCCGGACCCAGCGGATGGTGCTGGTCGAGCAGTGCGGCGCACAGCCGCCGCTGCGCCGCGGTGCGGGCCCAGTGCACGCTGACCTCGCCGAGTTCCGCCAGCGAGCCGGTGAAGCCGGTCGACGGCCCCGGCGGGTCCGGGCTGGACCGCGGGCGACAGGCGGGTGGACCCGGCTGGGCCTCAGGCAGTGGCAGGTCCAGTTGGGCGGCCAGCGTAGGCAGCACCTTGCGCGCCGAGGCCGTGCAATACTCGCCTTTGGGATTGCGCCAGTCCTCCCGCTCGCAGATCCCGCGACCCAGGGCCGCGCGCGACAGCTGGCCTCGCTGCAAGGCCTCTCGCAGCCAAGCGATCGTCTGCGGACGGAAAATACGGAGGCCTACCCGCACTACCCCCGTTCTACACAGAACACCGTGCCTGTGTCAAGTGTGTCCGGTCGCTAGGCACAGCTTCTACCCCTAGCCCATCCGTGATAGTAGCAGCGGACCGACGTGGCCACATGGCAAGCGTCGCACGAGTGACGTGGCGATGAACGGCGCCGACCGTCCCTCGCCGCCATCCGTAGCTCAGCTGCCGATTCGCAACTGTAGGGGACAGTTCCACCGCGCCCACACCGCCCGCCTAGGCCAAGAACGCGCCGCCCACACGGCCCACACGCTGTCGCGCACGATCTATGCCATCCTGCGCGACGACCACCCCAACGGAACTCGCATGTCGACAATCGGCGGCTGCTAGCCGGGGTATCGATCAGGGACATCAGTTTGCTGCTCATCCATGCAATAGCACTGCTTTGGCCTATGCGGCATTATGCAGTCCATTGGACGGCACTTCCGCCCACTTCGATCATGGGCCCTCCCCAAGGTATTTCGATGAAACTGGAGACCATGTTTAACAGTCACCCGGTAAGCAACAAAACAAGACCAAGGTTTGTCTTACATCGATTCCGAGGGTTGATGTCCATGAGGTTTCGCGGTTGTCAAGGAGGTCGCTGACCGAAGCGTGGATCCTCCGCCGCCGGGAGGTCGAGCGGCTCACCCTATTGAGCAAGGCGAGCATCTATTGCAGGATGCGGAGCGGGACGAGCCAGAGAGGTATGCGCAACACTCTCATCCAGAACGATCAACAATGCTCCACGATCAGCCCGCGCTGCGAGCCTGTACAGCAAAACCGGAACAGCCACAAGAACTGCATAGAAGCCTGCGGAACCGACAGGGTGGGGCGGCTCCCCGCAACCACCCGCAACACTGCAACCGATGTACCAGGATCCTAAGGCAACGCCGAGCCCGGCCGGAACGCCTCCCGCCAGGGCAAGCACTCGATGCCGGTGGCCGCGTGCCTTGCGAGGCACGAGGCGGATCGAATGAATCGCGGTTCGGTCGATGAGAGTTGCTGTTCCATTCCGTTCGAGCGTGAGTCCGGCGGTAGTCGTTCCGGACACATGTCCCTTCATCTTCTTGTTCGATTTCAACTGGATCTGGAGCTTGGGGCGAAAATCAGGCTGAGCCAGCATCGTGCTGGTTTCTCCCCAGCCTGCTCGTACGACGATTGTTCTTGCATCAAGCGCAATTGGACCGTAGGAAGAAATGATCATCGCAACAGGTAAAGCCAGGGAGCACCGTTGCATGGACATCACTGATTCTAGCCGCCACCCGCGTCCAACTGCCGGGCAGTGTTCGAAGCGAATCGTTGGTGCGGCGGGGCTGACCACCTATCAACCCATCGCGGCCGGACTCGATGGGCATCACCTTCCTGAGACGGCGCCGATGGACGGCGAAGATGGTCGCCGAACTGCAGGCTGGAACGAACTCGCGCGCGACCTCGCCCGCGCCGCCGAAGAGAAGCGGCGACGCAAACCGTACGGACATCTGCAAGATTCCGCTACCAGCCCCTCGATCGGCGGGGAACACGCTTGACATCAATCACGGAAGGCTCCGCCGTCGCACGGCACGCCCGTAGGCCCTGCGCCAGGCTCCGGTGCTGGTCGAACAGCGACCGGTAATCAGCGCCATTGGTGCCCGGCGGTGCAACGGCAACTACGGGGGCCAGGAGATCCAGTCGGGAGTCTAGGGTGACATTTTGCCGTATCTCAAAGGCCTCGACGCCTTGGCGCTCGCTCCTCGCCGGTCTGTGCCAGGGATCGTGAAACAGCAAGGAAACTGGCACCGTGTACATCGTGCGACCCGCAGGGCAGAATGACTTTTACTAAGGTGAGACAAGGCCACGCTGGAGCAGTCGGCGAATGCTGATTCCCCGGATGGCCGACTCGGGTGGCGCGCCGTCGGCAGTGGAGAGATCGGGCTCGATCGGACGGGCACCCAACGGAGGTCGATTCATGACCCGGAGCCGAAGAAGCGGAGAGGTAGTTGCGAACGCAGATGAGCTCGAAGCCCTGATCGCTCTTGGCGAGGGCTTCACAACCGAGTTCAAGCGGGCAGACGCATCCAGCCTCGGACGGGAGATCTGCGCGTTCGCGAATGCAACGGGGGGCGTGATTCTGATCGGTGTCACCGACCGCGGAGAGATTGTGGGAGTTGGTGATCACAATGCGTTGAAGTCTAAGGTCCAATCAGTCGCCCGGTCGGCCGATCCGCCGATCGCCATCGATGTGAGCTCGGTCAACGAGGTGTTGTGCGCGACGGTCCCGGAGCAGCACAGCAAGCCCTATTCTTTTGGCGGCAGATTTTTCTTGCGGGTCGGTGCCACTTCCCAGCAGATGTCGAGAGACGAGATTCGCGAGTTCTTTTTCCAGGAGGGCCTTGTCCGATTCGACGAAGCGCCCTGCCGGGAATTCAGCTTCGAGGGCGATCTCTCCTCCAAGAACTGGACGCAGTTCTCGCAACGCGCGAGGATTCCCGGGGGCATGGACGCGATCAGTGCTCTGCGGAATCTGCATTTGTTGAACGACGGGAAAATGACGAACGCAGGGGCATGGCTTCTCGCCGACGATATCGGGCGATTTCGCTTGCAGGCGGGTATGACCTGCGCAGTCTTTCGCGGAACGACAAAGACCCACATTCTCGACCGCAAGGAGTTCACGCGTGACCTTGTTTCGAATTTCGAAGACTCGATGGCATACCTGCAAGCGAAGCTGAACACGGCCCTAATACCGAACGCTCTGGGAAGGGACGAGCGGCTGGAGCTTCCCGAAGACGCATTGCGGGAAGCGCTAGTCAACGCCATTGCGCATCGAGACTACAGATCGACGGCGAGCGTGCAGACCTACATCTTCCATGATCGCCTGGAGATCGTGAGCCCGGGCGGCTTGCCGGCCGGGATGCGCGAAGAGGATCTGGGCACGAGGAGTGTCCCCCGGAACCCGCTGCTCTTCGGCGTGCTCTACCGGATGGGGCTGGTCGAACAGATCGGAAGCGGCATCCGGCGAATCCGTCAGCTATGCCGCGACTACGACGCCCCCGAGCCGATGATCGAAGTCTCCGAGCATTGGTTTTCGACGACGTTCATCCGATCCGTAGAATCCGCAAGCGGCACGGGCAGCAATTATCCCGTATCTGGCGAATCCCCCAAGGGGGATGAGGGAACCCCGCAAGTAGCACCGCAAGTCAAGGCCCTTGTCAGAGCACTCGACGGCGAGCGGACGAGAGCGGAAATCCTGGCGGACCTGGGGTTGAAGGATCGGTTGCATCTAGCGTCGCATTACCTGAGGCCTGCTCTGGCCGGAGGCCTCGTTGAAATGACTCATCCGGACAGCCCTAGGAGCCGCAAGCAGAAGTACCGGCTAACGGACAAGGGCCGGGCGCTGAAAGGGCGCCTGAGTCCGCCTAGCGAGGCGATAGACAGGAAAGCGCTTCAGGCAGCGCAGCAAGTGCCTAAGGGGGACCCATCATGTACCCATCATGTACCCACCATGTCACCCGCATGCACCCCGCAAGTCGCAAGCCTCGTCCGCGCACTCGATGGGGAGCGGACGAGATCGGAAATCCAACAGATCCTCGACCTTCGCGATCGGACTAATCTCGCTACGAATTACCTGGCACCGGCGATTGCCGACGGGCTGGTCGAGATGACCCTGCCAAACAAGCCCCGGAGTAGCAAGCAGCAATACCGGCTGACCATCGCGGGCCGATCTTTGCGGGATCGGTTGCGAAAGCAGTGATCCGGGCATCGGTGTTTGTTGTTGCGCCTAGGCATGGATGGGGTGCCTTGGACTGTTGACCAAGTCAGTCGGCCTTGTCGCCGAGCCGATCCCAGAGGACACGGTTTCGCTGGTGCCGGAGGCTCTTGTCTTGCGTTTCCAAACGCAATTGGACACAGGGTGTCCAGCGACAGTTAGAACGCGCCGGCAAGAATATATTGTCGCTGAGCAGGCAAGTGACGCTGAGACACCTTCGGCGCCGCCCGCAAGTGCCGCGGCGGGTTGCCGCCAACTGTTGCAATGGCCCTGATCGACAAAGACCTGCGTCACCCGATGAGCGGTCGCTGTCGATCAGGGCGATTCCCATAGCCAGCGGATTGGCACAGCGTACAGTCGATCGCCGAACGGGGTACAGGTTTCGCCGTCATAGAGGACGACCCCTCGAGCAAAGCGGTCGCCGACAGCAGTTTGGAGTTTTCGCAAGCCCGTGAAGTCACCGTGCCGCACCGTGCCGGACGCCTTGACTTCCACTCCGGCGACGGCACCGGCGGGTTGCTCGATCACAATGTCGACCTCGGCGCCGTCCTTGTTGCGAAAGTGAAAGAATTCGGCGGGTTGGTCGTACCAGCTCGCCTGTCGGCGCACTTCTTGGTACACGAACGTTTCCAGAAGCTGTCCAAGCAGCGGTTTGTTGGCCGCCAATGTCGAGGTGTCGGCACCCAGCAGTGCAGCGCAGATCCCTGCATCGACCAAATGCAACTTCGGGCGTTTGACGATTCGCTTCACGCGATTGCTGCGCCATGCCGGCAGTCTCTCCAGCAAGAAGAGCCTCTCGAGAAGCGTCACGTAGGTGCCGATAGCCGGTCTGGTGAGTTCGAAGTGAGAGGCGAGGTCGCTTAGGTTGAACAGTTGAGCGGTCTGCGATGCAGCAGCGCTCAAGAGTCTTGGCAAGACGTCGAGCGAGCGAATCCGGCTCATATCGCGCACGTTTTGCTGAATGAGAGTCTCGATGTAGTTGCGATACCAGTTGGCCCGACGCCTCTCGGTTGGTGCTGCAAGGGCCGGAGGGAAGCCACCGGCGACGACTTTCTCAATGAGACGCAATCCAAGCCGTTCGGACTGTGACACTCGAAACCCGTCGCCGAACAGAGCGCCGAGGAAGCCGGACGGCTGATTCGGAGTAAGCGATTGCCCCTCTAGCTCGACCTGCGCCAACGGGTGCAATCGAACGATCTGCAGGCGTCCCGCCAGCGATTCCGACAACTGTGGAACCAACAGCACGTTGGAGGAGCCTGTCATGAGAAAGCGTCCCGGCACCCGGCGACGATCCACGGCGAGCTTAATGGCCCCAAACAACTCCGGAACACGCTGGACCTCGTCCAAGATGACACGCTCGGGCAAAGCGGCCACAAATCCCATTGGGTCATCCCGGGCGCCGTCTTTGGCCGCCAGGTCGTCAAAACTGACGTACTGGTAGTCTCGGTGTTCTTGGGAATACCTCCAACTCAGCCGATTGCCTCGCCATGTCATGTGTGAGCCTCGCCAGGTAAGGTGCCGTGGAGCGCAAGTGAACTGCGCCAGAGTCGTCTTGCCGCACTGACGCGGTCCGTGAATCAGCACAACCGGCGAGTCCTCTAGTGCTTCGCCAAGACGACGCTCAATCGATCGTGGATAGAAGTGTGTCCCGGGCACCGTCTCATTGTAAGCGTGAGTAGCGTCCAAATGAAAGGTTTCATATCGGCTAATTGAAATTTTGAGCGAGTTTCGTTGTGATAGCGGTGCAAAGAACCCGCTCGTAGCGGTTCGTCTCGGGCAAGGCGCCTGCCAGGGGCTCCGGGACATAGTACGAGTTACCCGTGGTGGCCGCCACGACATGCTGTGCCCCGAATTCTTCAGATCGCCACACGCAGTGTGTCCGGTCACTCAGAATGTCCCCGCCACGTTCGGCAACCGCTCACGCAGCCCTACCCGCAGCTGGGACGAATTCTTGGCAGCGGCCGTTGAGAAGCCTCTCACCCGGGTGACGAGGTGCTGTGGTCTAACCATGCGCAAGCGCAGAGGATGCTGTACTTCTGGCTGACCACGGGCGCTGACAACTCCAGCGTCACATGAGCTGACTACTAGGCGTATTGGCCCGTTCCACGCCAAACACGCCACGTTCCGCACTACTTGCTGATCAACTGCGCCTAGTGGCCTTGGACGTCTATGGGAGCATCTGGATTTGGAGGCGGCAAGAATATTGTCGCTGAGCAACAGGGTTTCCACTTGGAATCACTTGACTACCTACTGGCGAGGCTACGCCACAGACCAACAAGGGGAGACATGGAATGCTCGGAACCCGACGTCGATCATCAACGCCATGACCACGAGACTTGTGGATTGCGGGTCTGGATGGAAGATTGAGGGTATGAGCCGAGGCATATTGAGGCACCGACCCTCATCCTCACGATAGAAGGACGATTTTGCGGGACGGCGCCTCGACTCTAGGGGTCACGTTCCGGCGGAGGGGCATGGGCCGTCAGAGCCCGGAGTCGCTCCTCCAGTGCCCGCGCTCTCTCGTCCGCCACATTCGCTCGCTGCTCTGCTGCCTGCTTTTCGCGCTCTGCTGCCTGCTTTTCACGCTCTGCGGTCCGCCGCCGCCGCTCGGCTGCTTCCAGCGTGCCATCGATCTCTTCCCCCGTGCTCGGGTCAATGAACACCAGTACCGTCACCCCGGCCTGCCTCTGGCTGCGCAGGTCCAGCCCCAGCACCCGGCTCCGCAACGCACCGCCCCGGCCCGCGCCCTCGACCGGCTGCACCTGCTCATACTGTCCCGCGCTGGCCACGTAGCCCTCCAGGGGGGTCTCCATCAAGGACCCGGCCGGATCCAGCCGCCAGTACTCGCGCACCCCGATCCGGGCGTATTCCCGCGCCTTGTGCAGGGCATCCTTCTCCGCCGTCGACGGCGACGCCACCTCGAGCACGAAGTCCGGTGCCTTGCCTTCCTCCCAGACCCGGAACGAACCGCGACTCCCGCAGTGCTCCACCCCGAACACCACTTGCACATCCGGCTGCAGCCAAACCTTGTTGTTGCCGCGCTGGTAGTACACCACCAGCTCCATGGCCACCAGCACGTCGGCGCGCTCCCGGAAGTAGTAGTGCAGGGCGGTCGCGGCCTGCCGCACGGCGTCCCCGTGCCCAACGCTCTGCGCGATCCAATGCCCTTCCGGGTACTCGACTTCGTCGCGCTCTGGCGCCACCGCGGTGGCACTGGGCGATGAACGTGCGGGAAGTTCCGTCTCTGTGGTGCCCATCGTCGACATGCACTACGCGAATGCGCGTGAACGCCCGTACTCCCGATTATACAGCCGCGGGACCAGGCCGGAACCGCCGAGCAGGTGCCACGATCGTGTTGCCAGCTATGCTCAGCCTCACCCGCCCGCTGGCGGCACCTCGGCACCGAGGCTTGAAGCAAGCGTCCACGTTGCAGCGCAGCAAGGAGTCTGGGCACGATTCGCCTCAAACGGATGAGAGTGGCACTTCGGCATCGAAACTTGGCTCAATCGTCAACCATACGCCGAGACAAGGAACCTCGCGAGGCTCCGCCGACAAGAGCGGCTCATAGGCGCGCAAACTCAATCGTGAACCTTGAGCCGAGGCACGGAGTCTAGAGTTGTAGGTAAACGGGAGTACACGGGTACGGGAAAGCGATCGAGATTCGAAACCGATCGACGCCGCGCAGATCTCTGCGCAGGTCGCAATCTCACTTGGGCGCCAGACCCAACTCGCGCCGGATCCCGGAGAAATCGAACCGCGGACCCTGAACGCGACTCTCAAGGTTTTCCATATCCTTCACGAGCAGATCGACCTTTTCCCGTCCGGCAGCAGTCCTCGCGCATTCTCGCGGCGTCATCTGGTCGAGCAGTGGCACAGGCCGGTCGGGCCAATCCGCGTAGTGGCGCACTTTGAATTCGGCCAGCGCCTGCGCGTCGATGGGAGTGGGCGGCTTCGCCCGCTTCAGCGGTCCGTCCGGACGCTTCATGGCAAACGTCATCTGGTCCCTCTTCTCGCGCTGCCGGTGACGGATAAGCGAGCCGCAGGCGGCCTCGACCCGTTGGCGCAAGGCATCCGCCCGCTCCGTCGAATCGGTCTCGATCCAGAGCTCCGCAGTTTCCAGGTAGACCCGGCCGAGGAGGATCCTCCTGCCCTCGGGCTCTGCCGGATCGCTTGGCCGAGAGATTGCGAATCGCGGCGAATCCGGATCGGAGTCGTCCCACTCCGATCCCTCGAGATCAGCAATACGGGCGTCGAGTTCCCGCCCTGCCCCCGGCTGGATGTCGAAGTGGTCCACGGTGTGCACGAAGCGGTGGTGATCGCTGTTGCGCAATTCGATCCGCCTATCTTCCTGCGATTCAATAGCCCGCTCCCAGTTCCGGATCAGGCGGCGGCCGAAAGCGGCCTTCCGAAGGCGCTCGATCGGCACGGGACGCTTGGCAGGCCGTCGGGATCGAGCGCGCCTGACGACACCGGCAGCCTCGCGGGGCGGCAGCGGGTGGACGTGGATGCCGCTCACAAGCGAGATGTCGCCATAGTCGACGACGCGGCACAGCAGACAATCGCGCCAAACCAACGTCTCCGACCCGGACTTTTCCTGGACCGTGCGACGCTCGTGCGACAGGAGATCGTGCAGAGTCAAGCTCTTCCCATAGTCGACGGCTTCCACTTCCCACACGGAGAGCCATGCCGTGCGCTGAGCGTTCAGCCATCTCCGTTCCTCGACGGTGCAGCGGTGTTCGTGGTGGTCCAAATAAGCGCCTGCGACCGTTCTCCCGTTCACTTCAAAGCAGTAGACCGACCAAGGCAGCGAAAGTTGGATATTCAGCTCGGTGTCCGCAAAGTCGTTCTTGAACCCTTCCCAGGCAGGTCCGAATTCCTGCTTGGCGAACCGGATGAGGCGTCTCATTAGCCCGTAGTCCATTGTGTGCAACCGGGCCGTGGTGTGAACACCGGCAGACCTGCCCTCGTCGGCCGCCAGATGGCATCTCTTGTACTTGCGCCCGCTGCCGCACGGACAGGGGTCGTTGCGGCCGACTCGCCCCTTAGACGGACTCCGCGATGCGGTTCCGAGTGGCGACGACGGCCGGGCGCTTCTCGTCGGTTCGGTCAACTCGAATCTCTCGAAGGCTTCGTAAGGTACTTTGAGCTGCACCTCCCGATCGTGGCCGTCATGGAACGACTCGAAGACGGGCGTGATCGTGTTCGAGTCGAATCTGTCAGCGTGCTTGACGAAAAAGGCGGTGAGCGCCCGCGCGCAGGAGACCGCGATCGCGACATCCCGCTCTTCAAGGGGGATTGGCAGGCCATCCCCGCCGAAGCGATCAACCACCGGACAGAGAACCCCATCCTCAACCGGCCATCCGCAGTGCGCGGCCTCGGTCTGCATCAATCGAGACAGTTCAGCGACGGGAACGAACGTGAGTGACAGGTAACCCGTGCCCAAGCTGAAGGGCTCGCGCGGGGATGCGCCTGGCGCACAGGCGGCGACGAAAGCGTCGACGGATTCCCTCGACGGGAAGACCATAACACCTCGGATCGCGCCCAGCTTGCCGATGATCGAGATACAGGCGCCATCGACGCCGAGATCCGGTATGTTCATCCGAAGAAACTGGGTGTCAGCGGCGGACTTCCATGGCGCGATTTCGAGGAGAGAGCTGCTGGCCGAGAACAGATCCGCTACCGCGTCTGCCGATATCTTCCCGTTGGCGAAGTAGCTCGCTTCGTCATCGATGGAATCCGGCAGGGACTCTATCAGGTCTTTGAGGACGTCCTCGAGCTCTGGGGTCGGGGCGATTCTGACAGGTATCGTTTCCCCGAATTCTGCGCGCACCTCGGCGGCGTCGTCGTTGTCGGCGACACGGATCATCCCGGGCATGCGCGGCGCTCCGATCAAAGGCTTCGCCAGGGCCTCGCGCAACGTACTCGTGAGGGCACCCGCCACTTTGCCGGGCACCACTACGTCTTGACCGACGATGAGATTGTCCGGCAACTCAAGCCAGACCACCCAGCCTGCGTGGGTGGGCTCCGGAGTCTCGATTACGATCGGCGGCCAGAGCACGCCACCGACCCACTCGCGGACCGGCCGTGCGCGACGCGCACGGCGATGTCTCCGTGCTTCGCGTCGCCGAAGACTCATGTCAGCGCCCTACCAGCCATCAAGACATTCTACTGCCGGTGTTCCCCGTCCGGCTCGCCGGGCGCATCTCGGTCAGGCACGTCTTTCCTTATCCCCTGCCAGATTCATCCAAAGCCGGCCAGAATGGGAATGGGTCGGGCGTCCCTGGCAATCCGCTAGCCAGACTCCGTCCGCTCGTTGGCCAGCGTCTCCACAGCCTGAAGTTGCTGGCAACGCTCGGCTTCCGCTCTCTCCTGAGAAGGATCTCGACCGCGAACCGTTGATCAGCAACATGCGACGGCTGGCCTTCGAACGGGCTCGAGCAATGATTCGCGCAATCGATCTCCTGGGGTTTCGAGAACGAACTGGTGGCCCCGGGCATTGAATACGGGTCGTGCGAGTTAACCTTCTAAATATAGTTTGAATTAAGTTTTAAAAACCGATATTTTGATTCTTATGAGCCAGAGACTGTATCCGCCGTCCGTTCCGCGCACATTGCGAGAGTTCGGTCGCAACATTCGAATCGCGCGAAAAAAAGACGCATGCCTGTGGCCGAATTCGCCGAGCGAATGGGTGTTTCCCAGGGAACCGTAGTTCGTCTTGAGAAGGGTGATCCCGGTGTCGCTGTCGGAGCAGTGGCGATGGCGCTCCTGGCGCTCGGCGAACTGCGTCGGCTTGGGGATATTCTCGATGTCTCCAAGGACGATACCGGCCTGATGCTGGACGACGATGCTTTGCCGCAACGCATTCGTAGACCAAAGCCCTTGGTCCTCGCCGGCAACGGCCTAGACGAAGGCAAGCCATGAGCCACGGAACGAACCGAGTTCATGTGGCACCTGGCGAAAGGCCACAACCGGTCGGCGAGGTCGTAATTGAGGCTGATGACAGGGGTCAGGCGAGCGTATTCCGCTACGCGGTCGAATGGCTCGAGAATCCGGAACGATTCGCCATCGCATGCTCTATGCCGCTTGGAGAATCTCCTTTCCATGTGCCTGCGTCACGAACGAATCCCCGAGACGCGTTGCCTGGACCGATTGGTGATAGCTCCCCTGATTCTTGGGGTTGCGGACTGATCCGAAAGGCATGGAGCGGCGAGCTTACGGAACTTGACTACCTGCTCGCGGTGGATGACATTGCCAGGGAGGGTTCGTTGCGCTACTGCGACGACGACGGAATGCTCCTAGCTCGTACCTATCCTCCGACTCCCCGTCTGAACGAACTCAGGGAACGCAGAGGCTTGGCGAGCGCTGCGGGAACGGGTCGGCAATTGACGGCGTCAGACCGGGACCGGCTGTTGGGTAGTGCAGGATCTCTCGGCGACACCCGGCCCAAGGCGAGCATTCGTGAAGAAAACTGTGAAGTGGCGATCGCGAAGTTCACTTCGGACGGCCACACCATGCCGGTCGAACGAGCCGAGGTCGCAACGCTGAACCTCGCTCGCGCCGCAGGCATAGACGCTGCATCGACACGGCTGGAAGTCAACGACACGAATCGGCCAGCCGCATTGATCAAGCGGTTCGACCGCAGTCAAGGGGAACGCGTCAGTTACCGCTCTGCCCAGTCGTTTCCAGGCGCCGGAGCCGCTACCGGAGGCTACTCCACGGACATTGCTGACGGTTTGCGAGCCCATGCATCCAACCCCAGGGAGCAGATGAGCGGATTGAATTGACGCATCCTGTTTACAATCCTGGTCTCGAGCACCGACGACCACCTGAAGAACCACGGCATTCTGCATGTCGCTGGGGCCGCTGGATGCTCTCCCCGGCCTTCGATATTAATCCGCAGCCTTTCCGACGCCGACAACCGGAAACCGGCATCAGTGACCTCAGCGGCAACGGGGCCTCCATCGAGGCCGCGTTGGAGGCGAGTCCGTTCTTTGGAGTGGCCTGGGACTCGGCGGCTCGAGCGCTGTCGCGGGTCATCTCGACCATTGACGAGGAACGGCGGGCGCACCGCCTGGCAGCCGGTATGACAGCCGAGGAAATGAAACTCTGCGAACCAGCTTTCGACCATGAGGAAAGCCGTGTTGCCCGACGAATCAAGACACGATTCCACTCATGGCTGGGAGCAGGAAGGCGATGGCTGTTTGGACCATCGAGCCCGCCGTCGTGTGGCCAATCCGAGATTACGGGGACGGACTCCTGGAAGAGAAACCGTTGATCAGGGTTGGTCTGACGTAGGGGCCGCCGGTGTTGCCCGTCCGTTTCAGGAACGAGTTCCCAAATGTTGAACTGCGTCCCACTGCTTGGCCCCTTCACGGAAGGCGTCCTCGTAAACTGGCCAGTCGTGGAGTGTCGCTGAATCGAAGTCAGCTCGGTTGGGCCACACAAGCGTGTGAACTTCAGGGTCCACCTTCACTTTGTCGAACAAAGAGCGATCCAGCCTAGCAAGCGAAGTCGCTGATCAGAGAATCTGTGCTCACGGGCGGAGACTCGGAATAGGCACGGCCACAGACACAGACGGAGAGAGACCTATGAATACTCTTCTTGCCTACACAACGGACCCGAGTGGAGCCGATATCCCAATTCCCGGTGCTGACACATTCGAGACCGTAGCGAGGAAAGTGATGCGCCCGTTGCAGGGGGTTCTTTCGCACCGGGTGGAGCGTGCCAGTGCTCTTGGCGAGAGGAGCGGAGGTCATTACGAGAGATCGAAGCCGAGTCGGAGAATTCCGGGTCGTAATCGTCGCGATAGGCCTGCTCGCACCACTTACCCCCTTCCCGGGACCCTCGCCTGGACCGTTCAGTTGGCCGGTACAGCCGCGATTCTGTATTGGCTGGTGAGGTTCAGGCGCACTTATGCCTCAGCCTCGGCGTCGGCTATCCGGTCGATATTGGGTCCGCTAATCGTAGCCCGCTCATACCGGAAATCGTGGGAATGACGGAGGGAGTAGGGGCACGACCTGGAAGCTCCGAGATACTTGCCCCGTATTGAACCTTGCAGTGGAGCACCTCCTCACCGGGGGGTGCTCGGAGTTCAACATCGAGTGCTTGCGGCTCAAAGGTTGCTCCTGGGAGCAGCCCTTGCAACTTGCAGGGGCCTTCATGCGAACGTGAGTCTATCTGGTTGCGTTCAACCTGGTATTACGGGCCACCTAATCTCTCAAGGCATAGGGGGACCCCTGTGGGTTTCGGGGAACGGTTAGGATCGGTCTGCGGAGACCAACTTGATGGGGCGCCTGCGGATAGGTGTTGAAAATTCCCCTGTGGCTGAATGAGCGAACGGAACCCGAGGTCTTCGCGCCGTTTGATGATACGATTTCACCGTCTTGGTCGATTCGGCCGTCAGTCAACAGAACGGGTGAGAATCGATCACCCGCCCCAGGAGGATTTCATGAAACACCTGATCGTCTCGGTCGCTGCCCTTCTCGTTCTGGCGCCCTCCGCTTGGTCGACAGATGCTCTGCAGACCGCGGAGCCCGAGCAGGTCGGCCTCTCAAGTGAGCGACTGGCTCGCATAGACCGGGCCATGGAGGGTCATGTCGGTGACGGCCATTTTTCCGGGGCTATCGGCATGATCGTTCGCCGGGGCAAGATCGGCTACTTCAAGGCTTGGGGAGACATGGACAAAGAGTCCGGCACAAGAATGTCCGAGGACGCGATCTTCCGGATGTATTCGATGACCAAGGCGGTGACGGGCGTCGCGGCGATGATTCTGTACGAGCATGGTCACTTCGCGCTCAGCGATCCGATCTCGAACTATCTGCCCGAGTTCAAGACCATGCACGTAGCGGTTGACGAAACCAACCCGGTGTCGGATCGCCGAGATTCCCCCACCGTGCCAGCCGACCGTCAGATCACGGTTCGAGACTTGTTCATGCACACAGCCGGGCTGAGCTACCAAGGGCCCATGGCGCCGGATGGGGAGAGGTATTTCGCAAAGACAGGCGTTAGCAGCGCCACGACTCTCGAAGAGATGGTCAAGCGCATCGCGAAGGCTCCCCTGGTCGACCAGCCGGGAACGACCTGGCGATACGGTTACTCGACTGATGTTCTTGCGAGGTATGTCGAAGCAGTCTCCGGGATGCCGATCGATGAATTCTTCAGCAAGCACATTTTCGAGCCGCTCGGGATGAGTGACACGGGCTATTACGTCCCCAAGTCGAAATGGGATCGCTTCACCGTTCTCTACTCTCTCAACCAAGGCAAGAAGACAGTGCGCCGCTCGACCGCTACGGCTCAAGACAGCTACAAGCAACCCACGACAAAGCTTGGTGGTGGCTCGGGCCTCGTTTCAACCACGATGGATTACGCCCGCTTCTGCCAAATGCTGGCGAACGACGGCGAGTTGGACGGCGTCAGGATCCTGAGCCGAAAGTCAGTGGAGCTGATGCGCGCCGATCACATGCCCCTCGACATGCCCCGCGCAGGAGGGGCTATATCGCGCGGTTGGGGATTTGGTCTGACGTTTGCCGTGAATCGCGGACCCGGGCGCACCGGGATGATCGGCACCAAGGGTGAGTATCGCTGGGGAGGCGCCGCGGGGACGCGCTTCTGGATCGACCCGAAGGAAGAGATGGTCACTATCTTCATGGTGCAGATTCTCCCGTACCGCGGATTGTCGTATGGGCGTGAGTTCAAACGGCTCGCTTATCAGGCGATCGTGGATTAGCTGGCATCCGCTGTTGAGGCAGAGGCACAACAGTCAAGAATCGTCGCGGTCGAAGTCTCCGCAATAGGCGCTGCCGGGTTCATCCAGAGCACGGTGCTCCAGGTCGAGTCGCATCCAACTCCGAAGGTGCCTCTCGCACAAGTTTCCGGAATGCGTTCTACCAGCCCTTGGGATCGTGTTGCGTCGTTTCCGAACACTACCCACCGTCCTCACAAAGATGCTACTGCCCCTGGGAGGAGTTCGTGAGTGATCGCAGGGACGGTGAGCGCCGATGATCGCAATGAACTGTATCTCTTCGAGGGACAAAGCAGGGGTGGTTGCGCCGGGACTGTTTGATTCAAGGGTGCCTGTTGGACAGATTATGTTTCTAAATATATGTAGTAATAATTCGTAAGAACTGATAAATTGGTTGTTATGAGCCTGAAACTCTATCCGCCGTCCGTCCAGCGCTCATTGAGAGAGTTCGGTCGAAACATTCGGATTGCGCGAAAGAAGCGACGTATGCCGGTGGCGGACTTCGCCGAGAGAATGGGCGTTTCCCAAGGAACCCTTGTTCGGCTTGAGAAGGGTGATCCCGGTGTCGCTGTGGGAGCAGTGGCGATGGCGCTATTGGCGCTCGGCGAACTGCGTCGCCTCGGGGATGTTCTCGATGTCTCCAAGGATGATACCGGCTTGATGCTGGACATCGATAGTTTGCCGCAACGCATTCGTAAACCAAAGCCCTTAGTCATAGGAGGCAAGGGCCCAGCCGAAGGCAAGTCATGAGCAAGAGAACGAACCGAGTTCAGGTGGCACATGGCGAACCGCCACAACCGGTTGGCGAGATCGTTCTTGAGGCGGATGGCCGGCGTCAGGCAAGTGTATTCCGCTATGCGGTCGAATGGCTCGACAATCCCGAACGATTCGCAATCGCGCCCTCGATGCCGCTTGGCGAATCTCCGTTCTATGAGTCTGGGTCCCGAACTAGTCCCCGAAACGCATTGCCTGGGCCGGTTAGTGACAGCTCGCCTGATTCCTGGGGGCGCGGACTGATCCGAAAGGCACGGAGCGGCGACCTCACGGAACTCGACTACTTGCTCGCGGTGGACGACCTTGCCCGGCTAGGTTCGTTGCGCTACTTCGACGAAGACGGAACGCCGCTGGCTCGTTCCTATCCTCCGATTCCCCGCCTGAATGAACTCAGGGAACTCAGGGACCTGGCTAGCGCCGCGGGAATGGGGGTCGAAATGACTGCGTCAGACCGGGACCGGCTGTTGGGTAGTGCAGGCTCCCTCGGCGGCACCCGGCCCAAGGCGAGCGTTCGTGACGAAAATGGCGAATTGGCGATCGCGAAGTTCACGTCCGAAAACGACACCATGCCGATCGAACGAGCGGAAGTCGCAACGCTAAAGCTCGCTCGAGCGGCAGGCATAGACGCTGCTCTAGCACAGCTGGAACTCAAAGACTCGAATCGGCCAGTCGCCTTGATCAAACGGTTCGACCGCAGGCGAGGTGAACGTATCAGTTACCTCTCTGCCCAGTCGTTCCTCGGGGCGGGAGCCGCAACCGGTGGCTTCTACACGGACATTGCGGATGGATTGCGCGCCCATGCGTCCGACCTCAGGCAGCAGATGGACGAATTGTTTCGACGCATCCTGTTCACGATTCTGGTCTCCAACACCGACGACCACCTGAAGAATCACGGCCTTCTGCATGTTGGTGGAGGCCAATGGATGCTCTCCCCGGCTTTCGACATCAATCCGCAGCCGTACCGACGCCGGCAACTGGAGACCGGCATCAGCGACCTGAGCGGCAATGTAGCCTCTATCGAGGCCGCAGTGGAGGCGAGTCCGTTCTTTGGTGTGGCTAGGGACACGGCAACTGGAGCGCTGTCGCGGATGGTCTCGACCATCGACGAGGGATGGCGGGCGCATTGTCTCGCAGCCGGAATGACGGCCGAGGAGATCAAACGCTATCAACCAGCATTCGACCATGAGGAAAGTCGAGTCGCCCGGCGAATCACGGCGAGATCCCACTGATAACTGGAAGGAAGATGACGACGGCTGTTTGGACCACTGAGCCCGCTGTCACCTGACCAATCGGAGTTACTTGGGAAAAGGACCCCAGCAGTGAAGTCGTTGATCAGGATTGGCCTGACGTAGGGTCCGCCGGTGTTGCCCGTCGTTTCAGATTTGCGAATCCATTGGAGATCTCAGCTACCGTGATCGCCAACAGGAGGAAGAGCTGACGTGAGTTCGCCAACAGGAGATGCACGAGATGACAGTGAGATCAGAGACGATTCTGCAAAAAGAACTTGTCGAGAATCTCAGTTTCAGGAACCGATTCTTACTGGTGGAACCGCGTGCCATTGCTTGGCCCGTTCACGGAAGGCTTCCTCGTAAACTGGCCAGTCGTGGAGTGTCGCTGGATCGAAGTCAGCTCCGTTCGGCCACACAAGCGTGTGAACTTCAGGATCTACCTTCACCTTGTCGAACAAAGAGCGATCTAGTAGGGGGCCGTAAATCTCGCCCTCCATCAGGGGCCGAAAGTCTATTCTCCGCTGCGTGCCATCAGCAAATTCCACCTCAAGCGTGTAATCTCCGACAATCCGCACTTCCGTGACGCGATGAATTGCGTGTCTCATTGCATTACCTCAGCGGCTCGATAGGCTTCGGAGAGCGTCCTTCCTGCAATGTACTCCAATCATCCTTCAATTCAGCGTGATGCAGTTCCGCCCATGCTTCGACCAATCGGCGCTGCCTTCTGGGTAGGCCCCCCGCGAGCAGCTCGATCGGATCGATCGCGAATATTCCGACCTCGTCCTGATAGTAAGCGTGGAAGTGCGGCGTATGGTGCGGACCCCCAACCTCCACGAACATGCGGATGACGATGCCAAAGAACCGACTGATCTCTGGCACAGTTGCATTCTACCGACAAGGGCGCCTGGCCGCTCGGTGACGGCATTCTCAGTTCAAGGCGGATCTGGAGGGCTTCCATCTCCTCGGTGGTGAATGCCACGTCGACGCCTCTGAGATAAGCGAGAAGGTCGTACTGGAGAGCAGGGCAGGTACTTGGCTACGACCATTGCCCTCCGCGAGACCCGAGACCGGGGCCCCATAGAGGGCGATGCAATTCTTTGAGTGCCCTAGCGCAAATCAAGCTACATTTGTTGGATACTTCATCGCGGAGGCACCCTCAGGCTTGCGAGCCAACTTGTCCGTCGGACCCTCATTGGCTTGGATCACCCACGATTTGTCGAAGGATGGTTCGGACCGAATCAGGTTTGCCGATATCAACCGTTGCTATGTCGAAGATGGTTGATGTCGTGGCGATGCTCCAACTCCGGCAGATTCCTGGTGAGCCTAAGTGCTCGTGCCAGGGATAGACGAGCACAAGACGCCGAGCCTCGTAAGCACGCGCATACGCCAGCATCTGGTACACGTCGGCTTGGTCCACGCCGAGGTTCGGTTCGTCGGGATTGAGGTCCTTCCACTTCGTGTCGATGACGATGTCGCCATCCACTACGATGTCCGGCCGCAAGGCGAACAGACGGCGTTGCTCCTCAACCAGCGCATAGCGGCCTGAGTCTTGAAGCCGGACGGATCTCGGAGCCAAGGCGACCTTCATCCTCCGCCCAATGAATTCTTCAAAGAGGTCGTTCATTGGGAACAACAGTGCAATGCCCTCGGTCGTACCTGAGGTTGTACTCTGCCAATCTCCTGCCAGGAAACGGCACGCTAGTTCGTGAAGTCGATGGTACGCGCTATTAGTTCGGTCAAGACGCACCCGTTCCCTCATCGGATTCGAACTGTCGCCGACGAATTCGAATCTAGCAGCGAGTTCGGCTAGCTTGCGCGCGTTCGCCGCGGAGCGGGTGGTCGATGCAAGTCGCACCACGGCTGCCTTGAGCACGCGGTTCAAAGGCGTATCTACCGATAGTTCGTCGAAGCTGCAAGCCAGTCGATCAGCGCGGAACGAGTGGCGAGCGAGTTGGCGCCGGATATCAAGCTTGCCACGCAGCAATGGCAAATCGTCTTCTCGGAGGCGGTAACGATGCGGCAGTCCGCGCCGCACTGCGGCGAACAGGGTATCTGCGAACAAGCGTACGAGGATTTCAAGCAGATTCTTCCGCTGGGTCGTCAGCAATGCAGCTTCGCTGTCAGCGACTGGGATCCCCCACGCGACTGCGAGCATGTGCACCAGTGCCCGACGGACTGCATCGTCCCCTTTGTTGCCAATCTTGGGAAGTATTTCGACACTTGAGCCTGGCACGTTCAGAACGCCCACAACTTGTCCAGCTCGCAGACTTGGTAAGGCAGTCCGAGCCAGAACCGGTTGCGGCACACGTAGTCGCCGAGTTGCACTCTCAGCCAGCACATGAAGCCGTCCGGCCACGGTAGGCGACACCCCGTCTCTTCCGATCAGCAGATCGCCCCACTCGCGTATAGTCGCTGTCTCTGTCTTGGCAATCACTCGCCGTCTTCGCTTCTTCTTGCCGCTCCGATCAGGTGTTCGTACGCGTCGTCAGCAAACTCCCCCAGTACAGTCCAACGGTAGCGACCTTCTTCCGTATCGGCCTCGAGGCCGGGCGGCGCGCTTAGGGCTTGTGCCTTCACGAAGTCGTCCGTTCCACCCAAGACGGCGCGCACCTTGCTCCAGTCATCGTAGAAGTACTCGGCAATGAGCGGGATGATCTTGTGGCGCATCACGGCGTCCACGTCTTCACGCCGCCTGGTATCCATGAACCAGGCGTGCCCGATCTGGTGGTCGCGGTCTACGAAGTATTCAAGACGCCCGTTCATGGCCCGGAGAGCACGCCCCAGATCCACACCCGTTAGCTTTGCGGAATCCGTCAGCAACTCCGGCCGAGGAGGCATCTCCTCGAAGCGAAAACGGCGCCGCAGCGCCTTGTCGAGCAGAGCGATCGACCGGTCGGCGGTGTTCATCGTCCCGAGGACGTGGAGGTTCGCGGGCAGGGTAAACTGGTCACCCGAGTAAGCGAGCGTTACAGCCACTTCGTTCTCTGCGCCTTCGCGCTTGTCCTCTTCAAGCAGAGTGATTAGTTCACCCATGACCTTGGAGATATTGGCGCGGTTGATTTCGTCGATAACCAGAACGTGAGGACGCGCGTCGCCGATTTCGCCAACTCCATCGAGGTATGGTACGAGGCCCCCAGGATTAGCTGGCTTCATTAGGTTGATTGGACGCCACTGGAAGGAGCCGCTCTTGAACACAGAAACTGGGTCGCCATTGCGGTTACTGACATGCCAATGCCATTGGACGGGCCGCCGGTGGTGGAAGCCGTCTTGACGCCGCTCGAACTCATAGTCTCCCGTAATCTCGCCTACCGCTCGGAAGTGCCAATAGCCGTCCGATGCCACCACAAGGTCCCCCTTTCTCATCTCTGTGCGAAAGCGCAACATCGCCTGGATGTCCGTGTCATACATCGTTGCGTCTGGATTCCTTTCCTTGCGCCAGCGATCTCTGATTCGTTTCCAGTTGTCATAGCCTGGGTCCGACCAGTCAATGTCACCGCCGTACTCCAGCAACACGCAACCACTCTCGATGCATTCTCCGAATACCGCGTCGCCTTCCGGTCTTCCGCCCCAAGACTTTGGATCGCCGAGGGACATCTTGAAGATGCGGCGAGCACCGACCTTTGGGACCTTCCTTGCCCTTTCAGCAATGCGCCTTAGGACGCCTCGGACCAACGAGACTTGCAGCCCGTTACCCTCCGCTTTGTCGTCGGAGGGACGAAACCCTTCTACGAACTCTTCATAGCCGTAGGACTGGTGAAATGTAACGAACTCAATGCGCCCTTCATCCATCAATTTGCCGTACCGGGCTCGGAGTTCCTCTACGCCTCCTGGCGGCTTGCTTCCGTCACAGATTTCAACGCAACGTTGGACGGTCGCATAGGTCTTGCCCGTCCCCGGCGGTCCGTACAGAATCGTGTTCAGCGCGTACCCTTGCGACTTAGGGGCCGGTGGGGGACTGCCCCTGGGAGGTTCTCTAGGTCCGACGGGGCGGCCGGGGCCGTTCTCGCGTTTCTTCATTTGATCGAGCATCTGAAATGTCTCGGCGTAAGCCTGTCGAAAGGCGTCTCCAATCTTGCCGTGGCCGTACCCGAATCCGATTGCGAGCGGGCTAGTGGGGAGTGCCGTGTCGGTCTTGTTCAGCCACAGGACATGCAACCTTGCGTCATCTGCAAACTTCTGTGCATAGTCGTTGCGGTACACCACGCCGATACCATGCCCCGTATTGGTGTAACGAACGAGCAGGATGTCACCCGATTGAGGTTTGTCTAGGTGATACCGCCGTTGGCTGGCGTCTGGCTCATAGTCGCTCCAACTCCCTTCCCCAGGTCCGCCCGTATAGGCCCAGTTGTTCGAGGAGAAATCCTCCCACATGTCCCTGTGATCGTTGTAGACGTTTGAACTTATTTGGAAGCACCGGTCTGGGTTCACCATCAATGGGTTGCTGGTCTTGCTGGACTCGTAGGCGAAAAGGCCGATCTCGTAGGGCCTACAACCGGGAAATGCCTCTCGAATCTTCATGAGGTCGTTCTGGTAAGCTTCCCACTTCACAGCCTTGGCCGGACTCGGGTTGGTGATCCCAAGGGAAAGAATCGCGTCATCATACGGCAAGAATTCGTGGGCGTTAACGAGGCATAGGGTCTGCGTGAGCTTCCTTATGGCTACGTAATCGATTTGAAGGGCCGAGTTGAAGTCTGCGGCTTGAACGGAATCGACTCCGTCGACGGCGCTGCGGAACAGGCGCCACAGGACTTCTGGGTTGCCCTGACCGCTGTTGTTGAACAACGCGGCGTTCGGTTGAGACTGCGGGAAGATAAACTGCTCGTCCGCGCCCAGATCGAACGGGCAAGCTACTCCGAACACTTCCTCGATGCCCTTGTAGACGCGCGTCCGCCCCGGTTGGAACCGGGCGAGCGACCCGACGCAGCAGATGAACGAGAAGGGATCAATGTGCTCATCCCCGAATCTCAAGAGGGCTGGTTCGCTGCCGTCCTCTTTCCATGGAACCTGCCGGGCGCGATCGGCTAGGAATTCCTCGCCGCCATCCGCAATCTTGTGTGACAGTTCCCTAAACCACGGCACCCAGCTATAGATTTCCTTCATAGTTTGCTCAGCCCCCAAGCGGCCGAGATTGCGCCGCTCCTAGGGTGTAGCCTTTCGCGGATCGAACTCCTCCGATGTTACCTCTCGTCTAGGTGGTGGTTGGTCTCCGCCAGACATGCGGAAAACACGTAGCGGTGCGGAAGACATCTGCGGGGGTTAGCGCGTGGAAGCCGTGAATCGGCTTGACCCCGTCCCGCATCGTGGCGGGGACTCAGCGGACCTATCTGGAGCCGAAGCGATATCAATCGCAAGTAGCATACCATTCGGTAGACTTCGTAGTATCACCTCGTGCTGATCGCCCTGCTTGTGCCGAACGCTAGGACTTGACGCTAAATCCATTCGTGTCCCAATAGGGCGCGTTGAGTGGTAGACATCGCAGGCTGTCCCGCGGGGACGCGATCCATTTTAGATGTATCAGCCCTTGATCAGAACGTCGGTCAGTTGCTTCGCCTTCCTCAATCGCGCAAACGAGGTGTAGCGCGGTCCTTGCATAGCTCCTGGTGTGGCATCGCCGTACGGTATTGGGCCGATCGCCTTGGCTCCCTCGGAGAATACGATCTTGTACTTGCCTCCTTCTCCATAGGGCTCGATGCGGGCAACCGGCGCGTAGTGCGTGATCGCAGATGTTGGCAGCGTCTGATACGCGGCGACGTACTTGATTCTCTCGATCATGCCGCCGGAGATGCGGATCGCATACCAGCAATCTTCCCCAAGGAAGACACGCTCGAAGCCTTCCTTCTGGGCCGGGACGATGATCGTGTCAGGCTTCTTGCTCTTCGATGCTCCGCTCGCTGAAGGATCGATCGCGACCGGTACCGCGACTGCTTTTGGGATTTCGAATGCTCTCAGACCCACGAGCGGAAGGATTTGGAGGATTTCTTTCAGGAAGGCTTGAGTGTCGGCTCTTTCGGCTTCGCTGAGGGCGGGCTCTTGCGGGACATTGCCGTTGTCCAAGTAACAGCGATTTGCATCAACTGCTTGCTTGACAAGAGCATATTCCAACCAAGTCACATGCGCCCGGTTCAGCCCGCCGCTGGTCGAGACGAATACCGCTGCCCAATCCCAGAAATCCTTGTTCTTGTAATGCGAGTCGATGCGCCCACGCACACCATCAGCCTGTCCGACATATAGAGTTGGCAGGTCATCATTCTCATTGCGGTAGCCGACAAGGACATAGATCCCGGTTCGCTGCATTTCTGCACGCTTCTGAACTGCTGGCCAGTTCGCCCGTGGAAAGACAAGCCCGAGACCTGTCCAGTTCATACGATCGATCAAGCGAATACCTTCAGGATTGCCGTCAGGCACGAAGATGCGGATGGTAAATGGATCGGCCACTGTCACCTCGAACCGGGATTTGCAGTTCCGCCACTATATTAGCCGCCGTGGGGAGCCAGATCGTTCGACGGTGGGAACTGAGACCTCCGGCTTCGAACGCGCTATGACTGCAGTACGGCTTTGGCTCCAATTTCGATTTGCGGCTTCGCACTAGCTCATCCACGGCCAGGGATCATCACTGCCAATTACCAAGTTAGTGTCTGGAAGCCGTCAAGCCAGTACTGGGCCGTTGCAATTGTGATCTAGGGGGGGCAGCTGCAGATCGCCTATGGCGCGCAATCGGGTCGGCCTAGCCGGATTTCACGAATCAGTTCGCGAACGCCTCTGAGCCCTTGTTCAGCTCCGGCGTCTGGCCCCAGCTTCAGAGCCCTTGGCAATCCGCTCACGTTCGTCAGGTTTCATGGATTGGCTCGGTGGCGTTACCGTTCTGCCCCACCTCCCTGCATCAATGCCGCAATCGAACAGCCAGAACACGGGAAACGCTCCCAGGTCTGGCCTTGTCTAGGGGTCGCGGCAGCCACGCCACTCAAATTCACGGCCAGCTGGAGCGCCTCCGGGCCCAACGGGTGCAACAAACCCGCTCCGGAAGAGGTGGACGCAGGTAAGGACACGCGAATCAATAAGTGATCAATTACTGTCGAGGACATCGTTCAGGGTAGAAGCACCATGAAGAAACAGGTAGGCAAGCCTAAGCGATCGCGAGGCCGACCGCGAACCTCCGACCCGCCAGAATAAGCGGACCCAACACGCTACAATATCGTTCCGCTTCCCGCAAAGCATGACTCTAGTCCCGCCAACCAGGCCACGCATAGACTACTGATGCCTCACTCAAATCTGGAGTCTCTGGACGGATATCCGGCTCCTCCTGAACGCCCGTCCCCTCGCGTAGCGGAGTTCCATCTGCTGAGCATTCAGGATGCACTGAACGCAATCCATGAAGGTCTCATGCCACCCAATGGCTGCTTGGTCTGGCCCGCGGGACTTGATCGGGCTAATCTCGAGGAACTGCCCCTCCGGGTTCGAACATGGAACTGCCTTCAGAGCGCACGTCTTCTTAGGGGGATCAACCCCCTCACCGTCCGAGAGCTTCTCGCGCTGCCGCATTTCGGGCGCAGGTCACTGGAAGACCTGCTGCTTGAAACCGAACAATTCCTCGAAAGCTGCATCCGCGATGAAGGCGCTGGTTTCTCCTCAGACGCAGAGCTATCGCAGACAGGGGACTCCTCTTCCGCCGAGGTGGGTTTGCCCGCCCCGACTCGTCAAGGCACACTATCCTCGCTCCCGCGCATAGATCAGGAGGGTGCCATTCCGGCCATTCCAGTGGCCTTGCCCCAATCTCCCTGGGGGCGCGCTGGAGAACTGCTTGCACCGCTACTCGCGGCGATGGGTGAACTGCACGGAACCCGCACGCTTGCTGATGCACTCAGTCCCGAATGTATGTTTCTGGCGTCTAGAATGGGCATCGCATCTGAGCTCGCGGATGTCAGTATCGACTCCATCATCGGCAATACCTCTGGACTTGCAGCCACGATAGTCGACCGATTGGAAAAGGAAATCGAGGACTCAACAGCAGATGAACAGATCATCATTGAGAGCCGACTTCTCGGCGTGCCGCCGCAGACTCTCGAAGAAGTCGGAACGACGCTCGGAGTTACCCGAGAGCGCGTTCGCCAGATTCAGGTCAAGTTGGAACGGAGACTGGAGACCGCATTTGGAAATGAGTTTTCCGTTCTCTCGGCAGTGCTGAAAGACAAGTTGGACCACCTGGTTCCAGAGAACGAAATGCAGTCTCAACTTGAAGGCTTATTACCAGACAAACAAGGGGGCGCCCGTGACCATCTTCTCAACAAGCTAATCGCAAGCCTGGGATTCACACTCGAAGATGGCTTTTTCTTCGACGAGGAAGCTAAGCGAGTCGCTCATGAGATTCGGCTGGCCGCTAACAGAATCGCTGACGATGCCGGTCTTGTGGATGAGGAGACCCTCATTGAATGTCTGCCTAGGGAGAGCTGGCATTCGTTCTGGCCATGGTTCCGCAAGCATTGCAAGCTCTCAGACCTTCACGGATCAACTGCGATTCGCAACACCGCTAAGGCGCGGTTGAAGGCGGCCGTGATTGCAATCGGGCGCCCTGCTAGCCGAGAGGAAATCGCAGCCCTCTCCGGAATAGAGGAAGGTAGGGTAGGGGGGCAACTATCCAACATCCCCAGCATCGTCAGGGCGGACAAGGATCGCTGGGGGCTTGAGGACTGGATTGATGACGTGTACGAAGGAATTGTGGCAGAGATCATACAGAGGATCACCGAAGACGGTGGCGTTACTACGACTGAGCGGATCTTGCGGGAGTTGCCGGAACAGTTCGGCGTCAGCGCTGTCAGTGTACGTGCCTACATGCAAACGCCGAAGTTCAAAGTCCAAGACGGATGCATCAGCCTTGCCAGCCCGTCCTCCGTCCGCCTACGGCATCTTGATGACGTCATTGACGGACGAGATCCGAACGGCGCACCCTACTGGACATTCATCGTCGAAGAACGGTACTTCGACGGTTACAGTCTGACAGGTGTTCCCCCGGAGTTCGCCAAGGAACTCGGCTGCGAGCCTGATGACAGCGCGGTCGTCCGAATTGCGGATCCAGCTGGCTGTCGCGATCTCTCGATTCGGTGGCTGCTCTCATCGCCTTCAGGGGCGACGCTTGGATACGTGTCAGACCCGCTCAAGAAACTCGGACTTCGGTCTGGCCAGAGTGCCAGGGTCACGATCAAGGGACATGCGTTGGTGGACGTCAGCGCACAGGACAGCGGCTTGCAAGAATCGACAACCAGTCAAGCTGATGCCATACTCGCACGGATGAAGAACCGGCGACGGGCCCTGTAGCCATGCTACGCGACGAACCGACACTGCGGCCGGGCTTGTTCCGCCTCCCTGACCAGCCGATTGCTTCGAAGGTTCTCATCCCCGGATTCCGCGCCTCCGGACGCGTCCGGGGAGCCTTCGGCTGGTTCACAGCCGGGTGGGTCGAGCGACTTGCCCCAGGCCTAGCCGTGTACCTGAATCGCGAACACGCAGATCCCATTGACTTCACCGTCGCACCCGCCCTGTTCGCACCAGAACGGGCCGCTGTTGAGCGCGCTGCAAGGCTGACAAGTGAAGAAGCGGCTGAGCTTGTTGCGAGTGTGTTCGTCAAGGGGCGGCCCGATGCATCGGCATTGGGCCGGCATGCGCTGGACTGTTTGGCTTGGATGATTGCCACGCAGCGCTTACGACTGCGGATTGCCGTCCCCGAGCCGGAATCGAATTACCACCCAAAGATTTGGCTTTTCGAGGATGGCGTGAATTGCGTTCTAGCGCGAGGGTCCGGCAACGCAACCCATCGCGGGATTGCCAGCGGAGTTGAGCACATCGACGTCGACGTATCGTGGCTGCCGGAGAGCCAGTCGCGAGTCAGGGACGGTGTCTCCATGCTGGATGACTGGTCGAGAGGAGTGAGTGTTGGAATTAGGGAAGTGATTGAATTGCCGGAGGCAGTGGCAAGAGAAATAATCAAGACTGCGCCGGAACAACCGCCACAGCCAATGGACTACGCCACTGCGGCACGAAAGAATGGCGCGAATGCCCGGTCCAGGCCATACCGAGAGCAGCGGTTGCGGATCCCCACCGACCTGCAATGGACCACAGGCCCCTATGCCCATCAAGGCGAAGCTGTCAGGAGCTGGGAAGATGCCCAGCCTCCCGAACGCGGAGTGATCGCCATGGCGACAGGAGCTGGCAAGACCCTCACTGCGCTGATTTGTGCAGCTCGGACTCAGGACCGCCTAGGTGATCAGCCGTTTCTCATCGTCGTCTCCGCACCTTCCATTCCGCTCATCATGCAATGGCGCGAGGAAGTCGAGAGATTCGGAGTTCGTCCATCCACGCCGAGCCTGGAGGCCAACACGGACAGGGCGCTTACGCGACTCTTCCGCTCTCTTCGGGCTGGTGGCACACACGTTGCCATCGTCACCAACCACCTCCTCTGCTCGGCAAGTTTCCAGACCACCGTCGAAGAGAAGATCCGCCGAGGTGATGGAAGCATTTCGACCATGCTGATCGCAGACGAAGCCCACACACTCGGTGCCGAATCCTTCATTCGGAATAAGCCCGAGTTCTTCGCCAAGCGACTGGCTCTGTCCGCAACGCCGGAGAGACAGTACGATCCGGACGGTACCGAAGAGATCTTCGGCTTCTTCGGCCCCCCGGTATACCAGTTCGGCTTGGATCGAGCCATTGGGTTCTGCCTGGTTCCGTATAACTACTACGTTCATGCATCCACGCTCATGACCGACGAACTGGATGAATTCACGCGATTGTCTCGCAGGATCGGCGTCGCCATGGCCGCCGGCGCGACTGACAAGGACTCTGGCCTCCAACGACTCCTCATCGCGCGTCGGCGAATCATTGAGACAGGCCAGAGCAAGATCCCGTTGCTGGAGGCTGTGTTGAAGCAGCGTGGCCCTCGCGAGTTCCAGCAGGCACTGGTCTATGCATCCGCGAAGAACCCAGAGCAATTTGACGCGATTGGCAGGCTGTTGAGCGATTTGCGAATCAAGTGGGCTCCGGTTACTCAGGAGACTACTGCGAATCCGCGACTGCTGAACCGCATCTTGCAATCGTTCACCAGCGGTGCCTGCCAGGTTTTGCTGGCCAAGAAAGTACTCGACGAGGGCGTCGATATCCCAAGTATCCGGGAAGCCTTCATTGTTGCTTCTTCAACAGTAGAAAGGGAGTGGGTTCAACGTCGTGGGCGGGTCCTGCGCGTTTACTCTGGAAAGCCGTGGGCCTTCGTTCACGACTTCCTCACCCTGCCTCCCCCAGACCTAGTGAGACGCTCTGATGCCGGAGGAGTGAAAGGGATTGTCACCACCGAACTCCGTCGTGCCTACACATTTGGTGCCCATGCTCGGAACGCCTCTGGCGCCAACGGAGTCCACGCTCATCTGGACCGGCTCCGGGCGGCTTACTGGCCCGACGGCGGAGCTCCGGCATCAATTCTTCAGCACGCAAGCGAGCATGTCATTGCTAGTGGCATGCCGAAAGGAAAACCATGGTAAGTAACTTCGATCGAATTCTTGTCGAAATACGAAGGGAAGCGGATCTGATCGCACCGAATCATGGATTGCGGCCCGAATCTGTTGTTGAACTAGTCATGGGAATTGTCGACCTTGAGGATCAAAACCGTATCAAGCCAGTAACGAGGATCACGCAGAAAGTCAGAGGAATGATCGAGGAAGTGACTCCTGCAGAAACACCCCGTGGAGATTAGCTAATGTTACTGATTCGTCGCATCGAGATAACGAACTTCGCATGTTTCGATCATATTGAGATCGAACCATCGATAAACCCTAAGAAGCCCCTCACAGTGATCCGTGCCGAAAACGGCTCTGGAAAGACTACTCTCTTACGTGCGATTCGCTGGGGAATGTATGGCGAGCTAGGACTCCCGGGGGTCCGCGGTCAATTCTCACTTCATCCAGCCGAATGGCGCCCTGATGCGAACGGGATCCAGACTTCCGTCTCAATCCTGTTTGAAACCGATGGTTCCAGTCGAGACAACTTGGAAGGAAATCCGAGAAATACAGCTTACGAGCTGCGTCGGTGCGTCACTACCGTGTCCAAAAAACCAGCACGACCTGGGGAACCGGATTTCCATCGTATTGACGAACAAGCCCAACTCATGGTCGAGGAGCCGGATGGATCATGGCTGTCCCACGACGCGGGCGCCGACAGTGTGATTGCCGAGCTGTTGCCTCTGAATCTGCAAGATTTCTTCGTCATGGATGCCGACGAGGCTGCGGACTACGTTGGAGGGAGCGAAAACAAGATAATTTCACGCCAGGAAGTCATCACCAAGACCTCCTCCGCCGTGCGAGCTCTGCTCGGTCTCGACGTGTTCAAGAAAGCAACCAGCCGAGTCGATGGCATTGCCAAAGACTTCGGCCGAGCAGCCACGAAGGCAATTAACAATGAGGAGCTGAACGAAAAACAACGCCAATTGGAGCGATTGCGGAAGGAAGAAGAAAAGCTAAGGCTTCAAGTGGAGGACAAGAATCACGCGAAAGCCGACCTTCAAGGTCGTCTTGAGCGGGCACGGGAAAGGCTGGAATCTTTACTCGAGAATATCGGAGCTCATGACGAACTAAGCAAGAGATGGAAAAAGAATCGGGAGCGTCGCTCCAAGTGCGTTGAGGAGAGACAAGACGCAACTGTCGCACTTTCAAAATCACTTGTCACAATTGAACTCCTTGGATCATTGGTGGTGCGTGAGATTGGACAAGTGCGTAATGCCTTGCAACCGTTGTATGACAATGGCTCGATTCCTATTCGACATTTGGAGTTTGTCAAGAGTCTCCTTGAAACAGGGACTTGTGTTTGTGGGCAAGATCTGGTTTCAGACGATCGCCACAGGAGGCATGTAGAAAATACTGTCGCGCAATCCGATAGCAGGCAGGAGAAAGCAGATTACCTGGCTCAAGTACTGCACGCCGCTAATATAATGGATCGATATAAGGATGGAGTCGAGTGGCAAGATCAATGTAGCCAGATTGAAGAGATCATCGCTCAATACGACAATGAGATCTCCGACATTGATACCGAAATACGTGATATCAAAGCCAAGATCGGAAATATTGACGAAGAGCAAGTCCAGAACACTCGGGATGAGGTTGACATGCTGGACACCAACTTGCGAACTATTGAGCGAGATCTAATAAGCGAAGGCTTGAATCTCGAAAAATATCGCCGCGACATTAACAAGATAGATGGCATCATTCGGGATTGGCAGAGAAAGAAACGGGAGGCTAAGTACTTGGGATCGTGTCAAGAAACTGCTGGCGTACTCATGCGGATTTTGAACCAAGCTTACGCAACAATCCGCGATGAACAGGTGAGAGAGCTCAGTAGCGAAATGAATCGTCTCTTCGGCAAGATGATAGCGAATGTTCCTGAAGATGAGGCTGTTGATAGTACTGACAGCAGCGGGCATAAGACAACGCTCAGAATGATCGCAAGTGTTGGGCTGAGACCGTTGGACGGTGATCTCGGAGAATTTGAGATCTTCGCCATGAACAGTCGCGGAAGATCCATGCCCCCAACCGAAATCAATGGCGCATCGCGCAGGATTCTTGCGTTGTCGTTCGTTCTTGCTCTTTGCAAGCTAAGCCGCACTCTCGCACCGCTTGTGGCGGATTCGTTATTGAACTTCATGTCTGGCACGGTTCGGACGAACACGCTCCAAGTGACATCTGAAACTGCGAGCCAGCCAATCCTGCTGCTGACCGGATCAGACTTGGAGTCCTTCAGAGAGGTGGATCTGGTGCAACGCCACGCTGGCGCGACGTATACCCTTACAGGACAGTGGCAGCATGTAGACCACGGGGGTGATGTCGTGAACCAGACGGATGCTAGGCAAGTGTCCCTCATTTGCCGGTGCGGCCCCCGTGAGTTCTGTACAGTGTGCGAGCGGCAGGGGCAATCGCAAAGCCACGGGTGGCTGCATCGTGACAACGGAGAGAACCGAAAATGAACGACTTCGCAAGTCAATTCACGGCGCGCGGCTTTGCTTTGGTATTGCCGACAAACGACAAGCCCCAATTTGAACGATATATCGCAAAGCAAACCACAAGCAGCACTGCAAGTGTTGAACGCGTCCCCTTTCGTCGACAGGTTGACTTTTGGGCGTTCAGCATTGCGGCGGCGTTGGCATCAGGAGTGAGTCCGCTTCAGGGTCCTGTCTCAAAATGGGGCACAACATTCATTTACACATCACAAGGCATATTGAATGAAGATTTGTGTTCGCTCCTTGCCGTGATCGCAGTGGCGAAGCTGGGAAGTGACAACCCTGATGCGATGGATCCGAGCCGGATCATTGATCTCGCAAACCGTCTTGCAGGTGCGGGATGCCCGATCGTGTTGAAGAGGCTATCGGAAGACAAGTTACGGACAACTCCGATGGATCGAGTGATTGAGCTGTCGAGATCATTTACGGACGGCGTCCGGTCGGTGTAGTTTGATCTCAAGGCTCCTGAGCACCGCGCGCGTCGATCCCTACCTACGTGCCGCTAGCGGTAAGGGAGCTGACCTGAAGTCGTGCGCGAGGGTGTTGAAACGCCTCTGCCCGGGAATGGCCGCGGCTTGGGTAGCCGCTTGCGAGCCACGCCCCAGCGCCAGGCACCACATGGAGCGGCTGGCAGGTGCGGCCGGTGGCGCTCATCCAGCGGTTGCGTGGTTTGCAAGACTACCCCGATCACATACCGCTCGGCCTCCGGCGGCAAATGCGCGCAGTCTTCCCGCGGCACCTCTCGCACCTCGCATTCCAAACTGAACTCCTGAACCCTGACATCGCGGAAGCCTAGGTGCTTAGCCGGAACGTTCTTGCCCAATTCCCTCAGGTCGTCGACTGGGGTCCGTCTGCAATACGAGGAGTACTCCTCGTTCCCCTGCACGGCCCCTACCAGACCGCGACCCGGGCTGCCCTTTTCGCCGTGGAACTGCCGTCGAACTCGCTCGACATTAGCAGCGAGTTCATAGTTATCGGCATAGAGATGCAGCGCCGAATCCACAGTCCTCCGTTCTAGAGGGATTCCGCCCGGTCTTGTGCTAACTGTAATTGAATGCCCCGAACCCTCCATGGTGATCCTAGGAGCTGATGCACCTTGGGATGAGACACGAATCCAGGACGATGACCGCCGACACCGAGGCATGAGGAATTCAATTGTTTCCGACTGAGCCAGATGTAGTGCGAGGGCTCTTCAAGGGGCTACATGTGTGGAAGCGATTCGAGCAACGGGCCCCGAACAAACCCCTTCTCGCCCTGTGGTCCATCGGGCGATGCATCAATGGTCAAGTGCGCCTAGTGCCCTTTCGGCAAGTGGACCGGGAGGTTGGTGAGCTCATTCGGGAGTTCGGCCACCCTGGTGTTCACATCCGCCCGGAGTATCCGTTCTGGCGATTGAGGAACGACGGCATCTGGGAGGTTACGTGCGCAGACACTGTAGGAGTGACGTCGAGCGGCGATGCTCACAGACGAGATCTGTTCAGCCCTAACGTGTTGGGTGGTTTCGTTGAAGGCATCTACCTCGCACTCTGCGCCGACACATCACTAGCAGAGGAAATTGGGTACTCCCTGGCGAGAGCTCATTTCCCACCAACCCGCCAAGAAGAGGTCTTGGAGGCCACAGGAATCGCACCTAAGCTGGCACCAGTGCGTAAGTCCTGCCAGTACGCTCGAGACTCGAATTTTCGCCGCGCAGTCCTAACGGCCTACAACTTCGGGTGTGCCGTCTGCGGTTTCGCCGTTCACCTCGAAGACGATGCCCGGCGGAGCGTACCTCCAATTGCGCTTGACGCCGCACATATTCGGTGGCATCAAGCTCGGGGGCCAGCGCGGGTTCAGAACGGTATAGCTCTCTGCGCCCTGCACCACAGATTGTTCGACTACGGCGCCTTCACGCTCTCACACCGCTTGACAGTGGTCGTGGCGGAGTCAACACGTGGAACAGGTTCCAACGAGTGGCTGTGGCGCTTCGCAGGACAACCCCTCTCGACGGCGTTGAAGCCTGATTCCAGGCCCGACCCAGTATTCCTTGACTGGCACTTGAGAAATGTCTTTAGAAGCCCTGACGGCTCGAACCAGATACACCCTCAATAAAGCCGACGTCCGGGGCGCAGTAGGACTGGGACTGGTTGGTTCCGGGGCCACCGCCGGGCATTGTGAGGCGGGATTCCCGGCGTTGTCGTCCATTAGACAGCCGTCGGCTGTCAGAGCAAGAGTGTGCAGCGCACGTGTCACGGAATTGATCTCAATCCGCCCCGAGCCAGAAGCCGGTGCCCCCTGAGATATAGGCCCGTTCGCGCCAATGCTTCGTTCCATCCTGCCTCAAACCCTATACGGTTTGTGTCGCGATAGAGCCCCTTGCCTTCCTCGATGCGAGTTAGTCGAGCAAACTTCCCGTATGCTGGATGGTCCCGGGAGACGAACAGCTCCTTGCGGTGGAGTATAGGGCGATTTCCACTGGAGGTGTAGTCCCTCCACCGTACGCGGAAAGTCTGTAGGTGGACAGTCAGAGCCGATGCGAGTGGCGGATGAGGGTTTCGATCGAACTCTGGATAGCTGAGGTAGGAAACCGTCGGCTCTCCCCGGTGCAGCTTGATGATGTTCGCTCCTTCGACACGGCCTAGATATCCCCGGGCACATCCTTCATAGAGCCGCAATACCGGCGAAGTCTCGGCGAGTGCGCTCTCATGAAGATAGAGCGCGCTTGGCGTGAGCTTGCCGATGGGGGACTGTCTGCAGGCGGTGTCAACAACGTCCGGGCTGCCAAGAGAGAACAGCAATTCATCTGCCGTTGCGCAGGCTCTCGTGTAAGCTCCGAAGAAGGCTTTGACATCGCGTTGCAGCGACAACGGTAGACGGCCGAATGGAGTGCGGCCTTCGAACTGCGAGAGCGCTAGGTAGACCAATAGATCTTGGCTGCGCTCCTGCTTGATTTCGTTCCATCGTTCGCTCTCCGTAACCGCTAGGACCGTCCTGAACGCCCTGCGAAGGGACCCAAAAACATCGAGGATCGCCCTTGTGTTGGATAGCTCGTCATCGAATGGAAGGCGTCCCCGCTCGCTGACAAATTGCATGAGAGGCTCCAGGTGGTCACGGTGAGCGGTGAACAGCGCCTCGGACTTGGTGAGGCGCGGTGCCGCTCTACGGCGGCGGTAACGAGCTGCAACAAAGTCGGAACGGGTCTGCTCATCTCTAAAAATGTAATAGATGCCCGGCGCGGCGGGAACTGCATTGACTCGCAGGACTTGCTCGATCCAGTGACGGAGTTCTTGCTGCTCATAAAATTTTTGAAACGTCCCCCGGCTGGTGAGCCATCCGTCCGCGAATGCGCAGGTGCCCTGCAGTGCCCGGCCGTCTAGACCAAGGCGCGCACTCACGATCAAGAGATCTTCCGCAAGTGCCCACGCCTGCCGCAGGGCCTCCGAGCGCTCTTGGGCGTCCTCAATTACATTGACCACGTAACCAAGGTTGACTACCGACGACCGGTTGCATTCGCTGTCTGGTCGATGGACTGGATCCCAGCCACTCGCTCTGTAGCCCATCGCAACAAGCCGTCGTACGTCGTCGCCCCGGCCACAGCCGTAGTCAAAGACGTAGCTCCCTTTACCAAGCAGGCCGTCAACGATTGCGCATTTGAGGGGGCGAGAAAGGTCTGTTCGACTGATCGCCGTCAGAGCCCGGTTGGCTTGGAGACGAGAATCAGTCCCAAACATCTGTCAGAATTCTCCGATCCAAGAGCGTGCAGTCGGTCGTTCGGGGATTCGGTCTGCGTTCTAAATCGAGGGAATGAACTGTGCACCCGAAGGGTATGGCGACCTCCGGCAAGTGAATCTAGATTCGCACAAGTCACGGGAGTGTTCTAGGGTTTCGACTGCCAGCTCACTATAGGTGAGTTCGAAACTCATGAGTGCATTCATCGACAGCACCCAATAAGCTGATCCCACTCAGGTTTTCGCCGCCTATGCCTTGCAAGGGCGATAGAGTCAGCCACCGTCGGCGACGCTGGTCTCGGCCCCAAGCAAATGACTTCGTCCTGAGTGCTTCAAGGTTGGAATGTGGGAAGTCTAGACTCGTAAACCGTAGCAGACGGATTCTCATCGATACCGCTAGTCCAGTCGCATCATGCCCAGAAATGGAGCTTTGTGGAGTGCCAAGAAATCCAACACCAGGCTGAGCGAATGGGCGTAGAAGACCGTCCCGAGTGCTAGATCGCCTCCACAGCAACTCACTTCCCTGAATCGCAAGTCAAATCATGAAATGAACGATTCTTGCGAACTGGATTCGTTTCCGTGTCGCTCATGGCAAAGCGGTTTGGAACACTCAGCCATCGCCACCGTCTGCATCTCTATGCCTCGTGCTGCACCTGAACCACCTCATCCATTAGTGCGCGAAGCTCTCCTGCTTCCAGCACGCTCAGCTCCCGAGACGCTTGAATGGTGCCGACCATTCGGCAGGCGGCCCTGAGCCTCGTTGCCTTACGCAATGGAGTTTCATTCTCTCTCACGAACAAGTCTGCCAAGCTGCGAATGAATGTGTTACGGACCTCGTGGGAGCCCAGGACGGAGTTGCGAGATACAACAAGCACCACTAGTTCTTCCCAGTAGGTCTGGTTCACCCGGGTAACTTCCCGAATATCCTCGGCCCGACCTGCATCGCCATTTGAAACATCGTTGACCAGACGTTCACGCCACCAAGCCCTGGCGAACGGACAGTCTGCGTAAACGCTCCTGTTTCCACGGTCCGGCAGGCCGCCGAGCCGGCGAAGCACGGTCCGCACACAGCCGTCGATTGGCTTGGCTGCGCTTTCGTTTTCATCTCTCAGCACTCGATCAATCCGCTCTGCGCCACTGGCTCCGGAATTGCCGTTTGCAGCGAGGTACGCCGCTCGGATACGCCCATTCTCGATGTGAAGACAGGTGAGGTTTGCCCAAAACGTCGTGCGGCATGCAACCCGCGGCGTCAGGCTTGACCACGCCCGGTACAGGTCAGCCTCTGTGCTTGCCGGCGGTTGCTTGAACTCGCTCTCGGTTAGCTCGTCAGGGCAGAGCAAAGGGTCACGTGAGCCGTCCGTACCTACGGTCTTCCGGACAAATCGAAGGAATTCATCGTCGTCGCGGACCGCTCGAAGAAAACCTCGTTGCTCGGAGCCCCCTTTCGTCCGGAGCAACTTGCGCCGGAAGCGGGTAAAGGAGGCGTCGTCGAATTCCCGGAAGTCTTCGCCGGTCACGATTCCTCTTCCTCCGGCTTCTTCCGGAGTGCGTGGGGATACAGCTTGGTGGCGACCCGTTCCGGCTGAAAACCATCGTCGCTCCAATGAGGCAGATTCTTGCTCTCCAGGAAGTCGGCTAGTGCACAGAGATTTCGATGCGTTCTCCACCCCCCTTCATCCTCGCTGTCCTTTGCATAGTCTCTCTGTAGCAGCGCCATGCACGCTGTGACGATGTGCGTCATGATGTGCCCACGAACACCGTCCTTGCCATCGAACTGGAGGAAGGAATGGAGATCGGGATTGAGGTTCACGCGGAATTGGAACCCCTGCTCGGCCTCGGGGTCAACATAGAACTCACCATCCGAGAGATCCTGGTTGGCGTGCAGCGACAATAACTGGAGGATCGAGGATCGGAGCTGAACTACGTGTCCGAGTGCTAATCGGCTCCCTGTCGTGATGTTTACGAACTGCCGATCCCAGATCCCGTGAACGCCGTCCTGTTGCTCTCTCAGCAGGAGAGTGCAGGATTTCACGCTTACGATCATCGGAGTGAACAGCGGTGCCTCACCGAGGTCCTGCGTGTTCCACTCGATCCGCTGCGACGGCATCCTCGAGATATGAGTGCGACGATACGACGAGATTGGGGACGAAACAGCACAGACGTAGCGGGCCTTGCCCTCGCTGAGCAGGCGCGAGATCAGGGGAGCGCCCTCGATCCGATGGCTGAGGACGAAGGACGTTTGGTCGCTGCCCGGTTCGAACTCAAGAGTGTACCGCCCATTCGGAAACGAAATGTTGCCGGCTTCCAATACAGGGAAGCTGTGCGATCGGATGGCGTTAGAAGGGGCCTGCGCGAGGGTGACGATTTCGCTCATGTCACCCCCTCGTCGTCCGTCGGTGCTGCTCTGAAGACTTCGATCCTCAGGGCCAATTCCTTGCCCGGCAGCACGAGGAGACTACTGGGAAGCTCGTAACGCACGTCGATTTCGAGCGAGGTGTTGGCTGAAATATCTCCCAAGCGAACTCCGATTGTCCGCCCGTTCTGCCGGACGAGATCTCTGCCATTGACGCGCTGGCCGCCGACAGTCACTCGCTTCAGACCAACGGTCTCAATCTCATCCCGCCGTAGGCTATCGCAGGTCGCATCTACGTTTTCGTCTATGCACAGCCGAAGCTCGGCCTTCTTGCAGCCCTCTTGGCACTCCAAGCGGATTAGCCGATGGTTGAATCCTAGCGGCACAGATGCCGCTTGAAAGAACGGACGCAGTACTGGTCGAGGCCGCCGGTTCTTGGACGGAATCTGCTGACCAGCTTTCGTGTTGCCACCTTTCTCAGTCCCTGAGCCGCCCGGAACTCGATCGTCGTATGGAAAGCTAGGCTCTCGCCGGCTAACTGCTACTGGGTTCCCCCAGAAAGATCGTCTCGCCCTGCCCCCAGCGCCGTTCTGGCCGAAATCGAGCGCGAGGAAGTCATCCGGGCTGTATGACTCGCTTCCGATTTCTGGGACTTTGGACCGCAACCACTCGCGCACTTCGCCAAGTGCATTGCGCAGAGCCTGTGCCTCGCGTTTTGACAGGCGCTGCCTGGCGTCCAACTTGTCGTGCAGCGGGCCTTCTGCGTTTCGAACCAGTTCGTGCAACCGCCCTCCCGACTGGGAGTCGAGCAGCAGAAGGGCATGGAAGGGTTTCCGATCCTGGAACCGGTAGTAAAATCCCGGAATATTCTTGTCGTCAGTTATCCACATGCCGTTTCTGCACAGATCGACGCGCGTGGTTCCTGAGGATCGCTCACGGATCCGGATCCCGATCTTGCCGAGCGTGGTTTCAACGGAATGAGGCTTTCCGAATCTGAGAGCATCATGAGCGTCGAATGCCCGTTGACCGCTCAGGAACGCTTGAGAGCGCTTCTCCTCCCGGTTCCTGTCAAGAACGGTGCTGAGAGTTGAGCGGTTGAGCAGGTTAGGTGCGCTCGACTGGCCCGGGCGGCAATCCTCGACCTTCACGACGAGTTTGCCCTCTTCGATAGCTTGGAAGAAATTGGACGCCGCCGCCTTGGAAACCATATTCCACAAAGAAATAGTCTCTCGGAAGTTGTTGAATCCCGCGATAATAATGGCCGTTCCATGCCCGGAGTGGTGTTGGATGTCATCTAGGTTCTCCGCGATCGGATCGGGTAGCGAAGACCCCTTGGCGTATTCGTACGATCCCCTCTTGAAATTCTTGACTAGAAAGCCATCTCCAGATGTCTGGTATTGCTGGTTGTATTGGACCGAAGACGCGAGCACAGCATGGCCCGAGCCAATTCGTTCTCCATTCGCAGTGATGCCTCCGTAGAGGACGTAGCGCAGGTCTGATGCAGGAATGGCTACGGAATGGCCGTTGCCAAACGTGCCGGTTGCCGCCCCGCCCTTGGCGCTGACACCGTCGCTGAGCAGTGCGGTCATTCTTGCTCTGTCAAGACCGATGCCGTTGTCAAGTACGGCTAGAATGTCCTGCTCATCCTTGTTAACAGCATCGTCCATGACTTGGACAACCCTCTCCGCCTGACTCGAGAGGGTCCCGCCACCCATGTCTTCGTGCGTCCTGACGGCAGCATAGAATGCCTTGCGGTAGGCCTTCATGCCAGGAATATCCCGCGTCCTCGCTCGGGTGAGCCGGAACCGAACGATTGCCGTTGGTACCTCGGCTTCGACCGCCGCGTCAAGCGAATTTTGAATCAGTTCCCGTACGACTGCTGCCGGACGCAAGTCACTGAAACTGGCAATACCGGACGGGGTGAAGCCACTTGGGGATCCTGGTCCGAATCGTAATTCTAGACTGTCATCGATCATGGCATCATGCCCTGCTGGCAATGGCGGCTACGTCCGATAAGGCCTCAACCGCAGTGTCAATGTCCCCTTCTATCGTGAAGCGCCCGAGACTGATCCGAACACCGGTAGCGGCGGTTTCTGGATCCAAACCCAGGGCGAGAAGTACCTTGGATGGCTCGGCTGTTCCAGACGAACACGCAGAACCAGTAGAGATAGCGATGCGGTTCGAGACGAGTTCGATGACCTCGTCTGCCGAAACGCCGGGAAACCCCATGCTCAGATTTCCCGGCAGGCGTTGCTCAGGATGGCCGAAGAACCGGACGCTAGGGCAGGTCCTCTGGATGCCATGTTTGAGACGCATGGTCAGTTGTGACATCCGGCCCGCATCTTCTCCCAATTGCTCGGATGCGACCTGGCAAGCCCTGCCGAAACCCACCACCAGCGGAGCCGGAACGGTACCTGGCCTCAGACCATGTTCCTGCCCCCCTCCGGTGACCACGGGCTGGACAGGTACGCCATTCCGTACGTACAGAGTGCCGATCCCCTTAGGTCCGTAGACCTTGTGCGCCGATAGACTGAGGAGATCGACGTCCCATGAATCAACATCGATGCCAATCCGTCCTGCCGCTTGAGTCGCGTCCGTATGAAACAGCGCTCCCGAGGCGCGGCACAATCGAGCAATCTCCGCTAGCGGTTGAAGGACGCCAATCTCGTTGTTTGCTGCCATGATCGAGACCAGAACAGTGCGACCATCGAGTGTCCGCTCGAGGTCTGCAAGGTCAAGTAAACCATCCTCTCCGACCGGCAGGATGATCACCTCATGTCCTGCGCAACCGAGATCCCGAGCTGTTTCGAGGACTGCAGGATGTTCCGTTGCAACGGTGATGACCCTGTTTCTGCCGCTTGTGGATGCCTTGGCAGCGCCGCGAAGGGCTAGATTACAGGACTCGGTAGCACCGGAGGTGAACACGATCTCATCGTCGTCGGCCCCGATGAACTCTGCCACCTGGCCGCGCGCGATCTTTACAGCATCGGCTGCTTGCCATCCATAGGCGTGGTTGATCGAGTGCGGGTTCCCGAAGTGCTCCCCGAGATACGGCAACATCGCGTCTCGCACTCGGAGATCTACCGGAGTAGTTGCCTGGTAGTCCAGATACGCCGGTCGCGAGTTCATGCGTCGGATCATTCCGTGCAGTCGCACGGAAGAAGGGCTGCCGAGTAGCAATCGAAATCGGAGTCAGCGGCTTGCGCTAGGCGTTCGTAGGAGAAGTCGGTCTTGGTGCCGAAGAAGCCAATCACGGTGCTCGCCGGATTGCCGGTGATCGGTCTCCCTTCGGCCTTCAGGTCCCGCCCGTAAGTCTGCTCAATGCGCGTCCACCATGCGACATCCGAAGGCGTATCAAGGAGCGATCCAAAATCGGGTTCTTCGGAGTGCTTCTCCTTTTCCATCGTGTCGCGGACGCTCCTTAGATTCGCCGCACCCTTTAGAAAGCAGTACACACAGTTCGAAAGGCTTCCTTGCTTGGGTAGGGAAAGGTCCCAGGATTGCTGGTCCCAGAACGCGTTCACGTCGTTTCTCGTTATTCCCATGTCCGCGAGAGGCATGTAGACGTGCTCGCCGGAGTAGCCGGACGCACCCGGTCCCGCATTTCGGGCCGCGACGCGATGGACGCGAACCTGCTCGTCTCCACGAAGACCCACGAACGCGACGTACTCGACGCCACCTGTTCCGAATGAGGCTTGGTTCCCGAAGACCCGACCCTCCAGAGCCGGATTTTGGAATGGTCTCCAAACCGAAGAGAAGTCCCTATACAGTTGTTCGGGGCGAATGTAGGGGCGAGACAGCGCATAAGCCCTTTTTCGAAAGAAGATCTCCTCGGGCACCGCACCTTGGCTACGGCGGTGGCGGCGGTACATTGACTTCAAGTTCATCCGGGATTCGCTTCCGTAATGGCCTAGTCGCGGTATGGTCTCGGTGCACGCCAGCCAGTCTTTCAGGAACATGCGTGTCACCTCGAGTTTCATTCTCTTGGTGCAAATCCGACTGAACTGGTTTGGAACGTACCCAGACCAGGAAAGAAGCTCTTCAAAGACCTCACCGCGCCAATGGAAACCCTCCGGGTTGGCCTCCGATCTTGGCTGGTCATTAACGAGGCGGTACGACGGAAGGCGTGTCCACTCGCCGCCTCGGGAATCTTCGTACGTTTGGAACTCGACCCAGAAAAACGGAACGCCGTATCGGCTGGACGCTGCCTTGCAATCCCGCGCGAACCGATACGTCCCGGGGTGTTCGGCAGCCGTATTGTTGAAAACGATGACGTCTCCCCGGTCCGGGTCGAGTAGCCGGTTCTCAAGGAGGGCGAAGAGGAGCATGCCGCTTGAGCGCCCCCCCGAGAACTTCACAATGTGCGGAAGTTCGCTGTGCCTCTTTGAACGATAGCGGAGACAGTAAGCTGCGGCTGGGCTTTCCTGCTGCGGAGGTTGGTAGCGGTTCGCGACTGCCACCTTCGGCACCGTTTGCACCCGCCTCATGGAAATTGCACGTTCATCGGGGGCCTGATCCGATACTGCACTGATCTCGACTGTCACCTTGGCACGCTCCGATTGGGCGCTCACCGATCCAGTCTGTCCAACGCGATCGCCTCAGGACCGACTCTGGTTATCGGCAATTGTATCTCAGAGGCGGTGCCCAAGCGCACTCCATGGCCGGGGTTAGCACTGAGGCGGCTCAAACGGCAAAGTCAGTGCTGTGTGTCGCATGAACTTAGGACGTTGCCGCAGCGCCCTTCTGTCTGAATCCAATTGCGGGGTATATTGTGGAACGCGTCGGGTTAATTATCATATAACAACTTTATTATCAGTATGTTATAGAATCTGTATGGCGGAGAGGGAGGGATTCGAACCCTCGGTAGAGCTCTATAACCCTACGACGGTTTAGCAAACCGCTGCCTTAAGCCGCTCGGCCACCTCTCCGCTTAGCTCAGCGCGTACCCATATGGTAACAGGCCGGTCAACAACTCCAGCGATCAGCTCACGCTTCTCGAAGGGATCCGGTTCTCTGGATACCTGCATACACCGTTCGCACAAGCCTGTCAGAATCAAAGTGTGTAGTCCAGTTCCTGCCTGAGCGCCGCTCCGACCTTCTTGCGACACAGTCTCGCTAGCGAGGGCCCACCTCGTTCCGCCCCGATCAGAGATCTATGAGCGGCACTGCCGCCTCGGAGGCGCATGGCATCTATAGCTTCGGGACCCGAGCTGAAGAACAAGCAATGATTGTCATGAAATTCGGAGGGACTTCCGTCGGCAGTCCCAGTGCGATCGAACGGGCCTGCTCCATCATCCAGAGCAGAGCCGACCGGCATCCTCTCGTCGTAGTCTCGGCAATTGGCGACACGACGGACCGATTGGTAGGGGCGGCGGAAGTGGGCCCTGTCGCGGGTGCCGAAGTCCTCATGGGGATCCGCGACCGGACGGAATCAATCACCCGGGCACTGGTATCTGGAGGTGCCGCTTCCGAAATGGTTCTGTTTCTCGATCAGGCGATGGCCGAGGCGAGCGACCTGCTCCGGACGCTCGATTCCAGCTCTGACGGGGCTTCCCCTTCAGCCGAGTTGGACGCCCTGCTTGGCATCGGCGAGCGGATCTCCAGCCGCCTCGTGACACTCGCGCTAGTCCACCGAGGCCTCGCAGCTTGCAACCTCGACTCCAGGAAGCTGTTCATCAGCGAGGCACGGCACGGCGGTGCCAGCCCTCTGATTGAGCCGACTGGAGAACGCTTGCGACAGACCGTCCCTCCGATCGTCTCTGAAGGCAAGGTCCCCGTTATCGGAGGGTTCATCGCGACCGGTGAGGATGGCTCTCCGACCACGCTGGGGCGGGGTGGTTCGGACTACACGGCATCGTTAGCCGGTGCCGCACTAGGTGCCGAGGAGGTGCAGATCTGGACGGACGTGGATGGCGTCATGACCGCTGACCCGTCTCTAGTCGAGTCGGCTCGCAGCCTGCCGTTGCTCTCAATACGGGAAGCCTCCGAACTTGCCTACTTCGGCGGGCGTGTGCTGCATCCGTCGACCATGCTACCGGCGATCGAGAGCGACATCCCCATCCGCGTACTCAATTCACGGCACTCCGAAGCTGAGGGCACTCTCATCGTCGCCGAGCCATCGGAATCGGAAACCGTGGTCAAGTCGGTCGTCTACAAGGAAAACATCACTCTAATCGACATCTACTCGACCCGCATGCTGATGGCTCATGGATTCCTCGCCCAGGTCTTTGCGATCTTCGAGAAGCACGAGACGCCTGTTGACATGGTGTCGACCTCCGAAGTGAGTGTTTCCATGACTGTCGACCGGACCGAGAGCCTGCCCGACATCCTTGAGGATCTTTCCGAAATCTCCGATGCTGAAGCGACTCCAGGCAAGGCAATTGTCTGCGTGGTCGGCGAGGGCATCCGGTATACTCCGGGCATCGCGGCCAAGGTCTTCAATTCGCTTGAGGGCATTCGGATTCGCATGATCTCGCTGGGTGCCTCGAGAGTAAACGTGGGATTCGTTATCGACGAAAACGATCTTGAGGTGGCGGTGCGGCGCCTTCACGCCACCTTCTTCGATGAGCCGCGCCTGCGGAAAGGACAATTGCAGTGAGCGCCAAACCAGACAGGCTGGCATTGGTCGGCTACGGTCGCATGGGCCGCCTGCTAGAGCAGCTGGCTCCATCTCACGGATTCGAGGTGGCCCTACGCCTCGATGAGTTCAACAATCCCGACGGCGAAGGCTTGACAGCGGAAAACTTCGCAGGAATCGACGTGGCGGTCGATTTCTCGATCCCCGAAGTCGTGGCGGACAATGCGGTCAGGCTTGCCGAGTTCCGTGTACCTCTGGCAATTGGCACGACCGGCTGGCTGGACCAGCTCGAGCGGGTCCGGGAAGCGGTCGCCCGGCACGATTCGGCCCTTGTGTACGGAGCAAACTTCTCAATCGGTGTCAATGCCTTCTATCGCGTCGTCGAAGCCGCGTCAAAGGCTCTAGCCGCCCAGGAAGAATACGACGCCTTTATGTACGAGGCCCACCACAAGTACAAGAAGGACGCTCCTTCAGGCACGGCCCTGCGGCTTCTCGATGCCATGCGGGACGCCGGGTACTCGCGTCCCGTCGACGTTGCCACCCAGCGGAGCGGGCAGTTCCCCGGGATTCACGAAATCGGATTCGACTCGGAAGCGGATACCATCCGCGTAAGCCACTCAGCCCGAAACCGCCTTGGCTTCGCGCACGGAGCGCTGAAGGCGGCCCGATGGATCATGGGCAACAAGGGTGTCCACGAATTCTCGAAGATCTGGGATCGCCTCGGCTGAGGCGGCCCGCCTCAGAAGATCAGCTTGATTCCGAACTGCACTTCCCGGCCGTTGTGCGCCGCCAGCATCCGGCCGAAGCCGGGCGTGCCGAAGAATACGTTCGGGTTCAGGAAGTTCGGGGTGTTGAGGAGGTTGAAGAACTCAGCCCGAAACTGCAACGTCGTGGTTTCCCCGAGTTCGGCGTTCTTGAGCACGGAGAAATCGACATTCGCGAGTCCCGGACCGCCCACGATGTTGCGTCCGGCATTGCCAAACGTTCCGTACGCCGGCAGCGAGAACGCCGTCGGGTCAAACCACAACTGCGGATCGGGCCGCGCCAGGTGCGGATCGCCCGTGACATCGGGCCGGTCACCCGCGCCGAACCCGTAGCTGGATCGCCCGGTATTGGAATTGTCGAATTCCCCTGGCAGCGCGATCGTGTAGGGCTGCCCCGTTTGCATGGTGACGATTCCGTTCAGCTGCCAGTTTGCCAGCAACGCGGCCGTGCCGCCTCGCCATCCGGAACCCCATTTCTTGTCCGCGCCGATTGGCAGCTCGTAAACGAAGCTTCCCGTAAACCGGTGCGGCGTGTCGAAGCTCGAACGGGCCCTCTCGGCCGCCACGTTGTTGCTGTCCTGCGGGTAATTTGCGTCCCCCGCCGATGCGAAGAAGTTCGACGCGTTGTCGATCGACTTTGACCATGTATAGGAAAACAGCCCGGTCAGTCCGCTCTGAAATCGGCATTGGAATTGGCTCTGTAGGCTGTGATAGATCGAATCGAATGCCGACGCAATCAGGTTGATGTCGGAAAACATCGGTAGTGGACGGTAGTTTGGCTGTGCCGGAGACGCTGCGGGCTGGTTAATGTCCCGGGCGCCGATCAGCTTCGTGCCGCGCGAGCCGCTATAGGTGACGCTGAGCACCGCGTCTTCAACAGGCTCGGTTTGTACAGTGAAGTTCCACTGCTGTGCGTAGCTTGTCCTCAATTCCCGGTCGTAGGTGGTCACGCTGGGAGGCACCGGAGCGGCTTGGCCTTCCGGCCATGGCTGGTCAATCGTTATCGGTGCAAACTGCGACGGGAAGAAGAGCAGCGACTGGAAGTACGGAGGATTGAAGTAAATGCCCTGGCCGGCCGCGAGGTCCGAGAAGTTGTAATACAGGCCCCACCCGGCCCGAAACACGAGCCGGTCGGATGACGCCGGGCGGAAAGCTAGGCTCAGACGCGGCGCGAGGTTGTTGCGGTCGGCAAGGAATCCGCTGCGCGGCACGCCGGATTCCCCCAGCCGTACGATCTGGACGCTGGCTGGATCAAACAGCGAAGCGGCGTCCTCCTCGTCGTAGGCCGGCACGTTGTACTCGTAGCGCAGCCCGAGGGAAAGCGTCAGGTTGCGTGTCAGTCGCCAAGTGTCGGTGGCGAAGACATTCGTCGCCCCCGTCCGAGCGGCTTGCAGGTTGTCGCTTCGGGCCGCGACGGTGTAGCTGGGCAGCCCGAACAGCAAGTCCGCGAGCGCGTTTTGGGTGTAGGCCCGGTCCGTAAAGTAGATGCTCCCGCGCGACAGCACGTTCCGGAATCCATCCTGGCCGATGCGCCGGATCTCAAACCCGAACTGCGCCAGGTGCCTGCCCTTCGAATAGCTCAGCGAGTCCGAGAGTTGCCAGGACCGCACGGTGCTGACCTGCGGGTTGTTGAACTCCCCTCCCAGCGAGGAGAAGCCCGTGACCTGGAAAAAGCTCAGCCCGAGATCGATATCCCGGGTCGCGAAGTCCGGTAGGCCCAGTTGGCGGTTCAGGCTCGAGCCGCTGTTCTCGTGCAGCGTACTGTTCGAGATCCGGTTGTATCCGAAGCGCACCTCGTTGACGAGATTTGACCCTAGCGTGTGCGTCTCGGAGATCATCAGGTTCTGTGCCCGCTCATCCAGGTCGTTGCCGTACCCAGGCACCGACGAGAATTGATTCGCAGCGTAGGGCTCGCTGCGCTGGCTGTCGGCCAGGCTGTAGCGGCCCGCAAACTGTCCGCGGTTCCCGATTCGCCGGTCCAGTCTCGCGTCGAGCCTGTCCGTTCGATCCTCGCCCTCTGGCGCTGCCACGAAGTTCTGGCCGACAGCCGCCCGGTTCGCCTCCGGGTAGAGGCCCGCGACTCCCTGCCCGATCGGGTGCATAAACGGCAGCCTGTTGTTGGGGTAGGGCTGGCCTGTGTAGAAATTGATCGGCGGCTGTCCGGGGCTGGCCGAGAAGTCGCCCTGCCGCTCGGCCGCCGTCGGCACATTCGTCGTGCGCGTCGTTGCCCGGGTCTCGCGCAGGCCCTCGAAGTTGGCGAAGAAAAACGTCCCGCTCTCCGCGACCGGCCCGCCTAGTGACGCGCCGTACTGGTTACGCCGGAGCGCAGGCACGGGGTCGTCCGGACGACTGAAGAAGTTCCGGGCATCCAATCGATCGTTACGCAGAAACTCGTACGCAGTGCCGTGCCACTCGTTCGTGCCCCGTTTGGTCGCGACCACTACCTGCCCCCCGCTGTTGCGGCCAAGCCCGGCTTCCGAGTTGGATGTCTGGATGCGAAACTCCCGCACCGCGTCTACCGGCGGGACAATGCTGAAGCTGTTCAGGATCGGGTCGATCGCGTACACACCGTCGTAGACAAACGAATTCGCTGATTCCCGCGCCCCGTTCGCCTGGAACGCGAAGCGGCCGCGCTCGCTGCCCGGCGAGCCGACTGCTGCCGGCACGCTACCTGGCGTCAACAGCGACAGGTGCAGGAAATTGCGGCCGTTCAACGGCAGGCTGGTAACAAACCGGTTAGGGATCACCGTGCCGACGGCAGCGTCCGAAGCCTCAGTGGCCCAGGCTGATGCAGACACGATCACCGTTTCGGATGCTGGACCAATCTCCAGCACGAAATCAGCGTTGATCCGGTCGCCAATTGCCAAGGCTATCGGCCCGGCCTGGACCGTCTTGAAGCCTTCCGCGGAGACGCTGACGGTGTACGCGCCGGGAGCGAGCGCGGGGATCGCATAGAGACCCTCGGGTCCGCTGTCCGCCCGGCGAACAGTGCCGGTGTCGGTCTGCTCCGCAATGACCTCGACACCCTCGACCACCGCACCGGTCGGGTCGAGCACCTGGCCTTGGATACGTCCGTCTATCTGCTGCGCCAAACCGATTCCGGCAGCGAGCAGCGTCAACAGGGAATAGCGACCTAACCCACTAAACACCATGAAGCCAATCGTACTAGAGATGACGCTCGACTGTACCGGTTGGTGTCATCGAGGCATAAGAGAGCCCCGCCATCGGCTCTGTGCGGCTAGAATGAGCGTTGTTGATTCGCCTTGCGCTATTGCTGTGCCTGGCCGTGCCGATGCTCGGCCAGGAGTTCTTTCCGGTCGATCAAGTGCGGGCCGGGCAGCTCGCCATCGGGAAGACGGTGTTCCAGGGCACCGAGGTCGAGGAGTTCGAGATCGAGATCCTCGGCGTGCTGGAGAACTTTGCGGGTCCGAAATCGTCGGTGATCTTTGGGAAGCTGTCCGGCGGCCCGCTCGCGCGGACCGGAGTGATGTCCGGCATGAGCGGCAGTCCCGTCTACATCGACGGCCGACTGGCGGGGGCCGTGGCGTTGATGTTTCCGTTCTCGAAGGAGCCACTGGCTGGCATCCGGCCGATCGGCGAGATGGTTGCGGGGTTCGAGGAAGGCACTCCAAGCAGTTCTCCACTCGCCGCCGGCCCCTTGGATGACTGGCGGGAGCTTGCCGGGATGCCCCGCGTCGCGCTTCCCGAGGCATCTGAGTCAGCCTCCCAGTTCCAGCCGATTGCAACTCCCGTTTCGTTCGGAGGGTTTAGTGAGCGGACGCTGGAAGTGTTTGGCGAGCGGTTCAAGCGTCTCGGTTTGCGCCCCTTGCAGGGTGCAGGTGGTAGCCTCCGCGACGACGCGGGTGGCCCCTTGGAGCCGGGCTCCATGATCAGCGTCGGCTTGATTCGAGGCGACATGACCATGAGTGCTTCGGGGACGATCACGCACATCGATGGCGATCGCGTGCTCGCCTTCGGCCACCGGTTCATGTCGGCAGGCGATACCCAGATGCCAATGATGCGGGCGTCTGTGATGACGTTGGTGCCCAATCTCAACGCATCGTTCAAGCTGAGCGGAATCGGGCCCTTGATCGGCGAAGTATCCATGGACAGGCAGGCCGGCATCGCCGGCCGTCTCGGCCCCGGGCCGGCCATGGTGCCCTGCAAGGTCCGCATCGTTTCGCCCGCCGGTCCGATAGAGGAGTACTCTTTCGAGGTCGTCCGTGACAACTTGCTCACTCCGATGCTCTTGGAGACCGCGCTGTTCTCGTCGATCAGCGTCACCGAGCGGTCGCTGGGGCCCCTCACGATCCGTGTTCGCGGCAGTGCAGCGTTCACGGACGGCCTGCCCCGCTTGGTCCTGGACGACATCTACACCGGGGCGGCTGCCGTCGGCCAGATAGCGGCATTGTCTACAGTCGCGCCGCTCGCATACTTGCTGGAGACCGGCCATGCCGGTGTCGAAATCGAGTCGGTTGACTTGGAGGTTGAACCCGTGCCTGCTGACCGGTACACGGATCTGGTCCGGGCGTGGCTCTCCAAGACCCAGGTGAGGCCGGGGGAGACCGTTCAGATCCATTTCGCCGCAAAGGGCCCTGACGGCCAGGAAGAGATTCGCACTCTGCCCTACGAAGTGCCTGTCTCAATGCCCGCTGGCACGGTTGAGGTCACCATCGGCGACGCCGTCACCGCGAATCTCGCGGAGTGGAGAGGGCTGCTGGGCGGACGGAAAGTGCGCGATGCCGCCGACACCATTCGCTTCCTGAACAACTTGCGAGGCAGTGACGACGCCTATCTCCGGGTTTGGCGGCGCAAGCGGTCGCTTTGGCTGCATTCTGACAAGCTGCCGGCTCCTCCCGCCTCGCTGCACGCTGTGTTGTCGACCGCGGAAGGCCGGGCCAGCGGTGCAACCGCGGAGCTCACCACGACCTTGGCAGATCAAAGGATCGGCGGTTTCGATGGCGTCGTGCGTGGGCGGATCGATCTGCGGTTTGTAGTTACTGGGAATTAAGCGAGTCCACAATGCGCTGCTTGGCGATTTTCTTGGCGACCTTTGTACAGGTCGCGGTCCTGCCTGGGGCAGGTACCCGTAGCTGGGAGCTGTCGCGCTACGGCGATTTCCTCGCTGGGACCTTCCAGAACGTGGCGCTTGATCGAGAAGGGAGCCTGCGGGTGGCGCCGTCGCTGGACACGGTGCACGACTCAGAGCAAGCCGTGTTGTGGTCTATCGCGTGGGCTGCTGACGGCACCGTCTATTTCGGTACGGGCCATCAGGGTGCGGTCTTCAAGGTCTCACCTGACGGCCAGGGGGAACAGCTCTGGAAGGCACCCGAGATCGAGGTGTTCGCCCTGGCTGCCGGGCCGGACGGATTCCTCTATGTCGGCACATCACCCGAAGGCAAGGTCTACAAGGTGTCCTCGGACGGAGAATCCGAAGTGTTCTTCGATCCCGGTGAGAAGTACATCTGGTCCTTGCTGTTCGATTCCAAGGGTCACTTGATTGTCGGTACCGGCGATGGCGGTAAGGTCTACCGTGTCGGGACTGACGGCAAAGGGGCTGCGTGGTTCGAGTCTGGACAGCGCCACGTCATGAGCCTGGCACTTGACTCTTCCGGCCACGTGCTGGCTGGCACGGACCCGGAAGGGATTCTCTATCGGGTGGCGGAAGATGGCACCGCGTTTGGGCTGTTCGACTCGGATCTGCCCGAAATCCGGTCCGTGGCGGTCACTGGCGACGGTTCGATCTACTTCGCTGCCATGGGTGGCGGGATGGATCGATTGCTCCAGGCCATTCCTGCCGGCCAGGCTGTCATGTCGGTCCAGGTGGCGGGTGGCGCGGCGACATCCACGGCCGCGACTACCCGAGTTGGTTCCACGGTTTCGTATGCCCAGCCCCAGGTCACTTACGCTGGCGAGCGCGCTGCGTTGATGCGGCTTCGAGACGGCCAGGCCGTCGAGAAGCTCTGGTCGTCCAACGAGGAAAACATTTTGGGCTTGGTAGTTCGTGACGGAACCGACCCTGGCGCGCTGTTCGCGACGGATCAGGAAGGCCGCATCTATGCGACCGGCAAGGATCGCCAGCTGAGCCTTATCTCGCAGACCGGCAGGGCCCAGATGACAGTGCTGTCGCAGTCCGGGGACGGGATTCTTGTCGGATCGGCCCACGGGGGGGCACTCTATCGCCTTGGTGAAGCGGCTGCGGATTCCGGTCATTACGACTCGGTTCCGTTCGATACCAGCGGAGTTTCGCGGTGGGGCCGGTTGTCGTGGCGCGGGGACGCTCTGGAAGGGGCCGCTATCGAGATCCAGACAAGGAGCGGAAACACCTACCGGCCCGATACCACCTGGAGCGGGTGGTCAGATCCGCTAGACGCAATGGCCGGCTCGCCCGTGCCTTCGCCACCGGCCCGCTTTCTCCAGTGGCGCGTGACACTGAAGGGCACGGCACGCCTGGACTCGCTGCGGGTGCACTACCTTCCGCAGAACTCGGCACCCGTGGTGAAATCCGTCAACATCGTTCCGGAGACAGTAAAGGCGTCCGACTCTTCCAGTTCCCAGTCCTCCAGCACTTCGAACAGCTATAGCATCACGGTCTCGGCTTCCGGATCGTCGTCTGCGCCCCGCCAGACGGGCCAGCAGTCAACGGCCACGACATCGCTCCGCAAGCTGGCGATCGTTTGGAGTGCCGAGGATCCGGATGGCGACAAGCTACGCGCCGAGGTGTCATTCCGTGGGGAAGGCGAGACCAACTGGAAGACCATTCGTGACGACGTATCCGGTTCCCGCCTCTCGATTGAGAGTGACACCCTCGCCGACGGGCATTACGAGTTTCGAGTGAAGGTCGATGACGGTCAGGCGAATTCGCCGGAGAGAGCACTGGAAGCCGAGCGGATCAGCCGCCCCGTGCTCGTCGACCAAACGCCGCCGCGCGTTCGTCAACTCCCGGACGGTTCCGGAGGAGAGCTTCGGTTCGAAGTTGAGGACGAGGTCTCGGAGATCCGCTCTGCCGAATTCTCGGTGGATGCGGGAGACTGGGGACCGGTGCTGTCAGACGACGGAATCCTTGATTCCCGGCAGGAAACATTCACACTGCCGCTCGAAGACCTCGAGCCGGGCGAGCACCTGGTCGTCTTGCGTGTGCGCGACCGTGTCGGCAACGCTGCGCTCGCAAAATCCCTCCGCCCATGACCCGCTCTTTGGCGGCTGGCAGCGGTTGTTACTGAACAATTACATTGGCGCTCGTTGCAGCCAGAGGTCGCTTGATACGGTGACTATTCGGGGATAGGACGGCCCCGCTGTGAGCCGTCTCGGAACCCCTCCCGAACTCTTGGATGAGCTGTATTGAAGGGACTTGTGGGCATGAACGCTACTGAAATGGATGAACTTGATTTCGGCGATAGGAGCCGGCTGAACTGGCAGACCGTCACGGCGCTTGCCCTGTTCCACGCGGGTGCGATAGCGGCGCTGTTCTTTTTCTCGTGGACGAACCTGATCGTCACCGCCATCGTGTACTGGATGGCCGTGAGTTGGGGTATCGGCATGGGCTACCACCGGCTTCACACGCATCGCGGATACCGGGTTCCGAAATGGCTGGAGTACTTCCTGGCGTTTTGCGGCACGCTGGCGCTTGAGGGGGGTCCAATCTACTGGGTCGCGACGCACCGCCGGCACCATCAGAATTCCGACACCGACCTGGACCCGCATACTCCTCGTCATGGGGGATTCTGGTCGCACATGGGTTGGATCATTTTCGGGAATTCGATGCATAGCGACACCGAGCGGAACGGCAAGTACGCTCCGGACCTGCTCAAGGATCGGTACTATCGCGTGCTGAGCGAATGGCATTGGGTGCCTCTGACTGTCCTGGGGATCGTGGCGTTGATCGTCGGCGGGATCGGCATGATGCTCTGGCTCGTGCCCCTTCGGGTCGTTGTAGGGCTCCACACCACTTGGCTCGTCAATTCCGCCACGCACATGTGGGGCCGTCGCAGGTTTTCGACCAAGGACGATTCCCGCAACCTTTGGTGGGTCGCGTTGATCACCTTCGGCGAAGGCTGGCACAACAACCACCACGCTCACCCGGTTTCCGCGAGGCACGGGATGGCTTGGTACGAGATTGACATCAGCTACCTGCAGATCCTCCTGCTAGAAAAGCTTGGAATTGCCAAGGCGGTGTATGCACCGAACTTGGCCGACCTTGCGGCGGATGCCCGCGAGAAGACCGGCGAAGCCCTTCCTCGCGCCGCCTAACGTAGTCTCCCGAGATGATGGCCCGGCTTCTGTCGGGTGTGGTGAAGAGAGAACACCAATGTGCCACACAGAGAGGGATCTAGAACTCCATCACCGCATCCAGCGAATGATGCTGGAGCGCATCAACACACCCCTGATCAGCAACACCTATCGTGGAGACTACATCGAGTTTCTCGTGAGCACTGCGCTTGAACCCGAGTGGTCCCTGACTTCGGCAACCGGCGATGATTGGGCCGCATGGGACTTGGAGCACCCGTCCGGGTCTCGGTTGGAAGTCAAGAACTCTGCAGCTCGCCAATCATGGGATCAAAGCGGCCAGAATCCGAAACGAAGGCCCACGTTTGATATCGGGCCGCGTGAAGGCTACTGGTTATCCAGCAACGGCAAGTGGACCAAAGTGCATGCACCCGGCAGGCAAGCCGACGTCTATGTGTTCGCATGGCATGACGAGATCCGCGAAGACGTTGCCGATCACCGTGTCGCCAGCCAGTGGCAGTTCTTCGTTGTGAACGAAAACACTTTGCCACCAATTCAGAAGAGCATCAGCCTCAATAGACTTGCTGATCTTGCGAATCCCTGCCGGTTCGAGGACCTCAGGACAGAAGTCGAGCGCTGCCTTCCCCCTCCAAATGAATTGAAAGCCGCTCTTCGCCAACGCTCGTGATCAGTGTCAAGCGACGCGCGCCGCACTACGCGTGAATGCGGCCGATTCCAAAATGAAAGAGAATGAACCACACATAATCATCGAATTAGAGGGGCTTGGAGTGCATGCAATCCTCAAGTCCTAGTCTCAACTCGGGAGCCGGGTCGGGGAGAGCATGCGGTCAGTCCTTGGCGAGGCGCACAAGTGCCACCCAGTCTTGAGCGGTGTCACCTGGTGCTGGCCCAAGTCGCACCATCCCCGGACCAGATACGGCGACGCCTTCGGCCAGATCCCCCCCATCGGCCGGATTGAACCAGGAGACCTTGAACTCACCCTCGGTGTGTTCCAGGTCCAGGCGCGCGCTTCCCCCGGAAGGGATATAGACGGCGTAGATTTCACCCGGCTTGGCAAGCACGAAGGTGCCGCCGTCCGGCGCCAGTTGATCGTCCGGCGTCATTTCTTGAAACGGTAGATGCTCGTGGAAAAACTCGAGCGCATGGCGCGTCATAGACCAGATCTGAGATCGCGAACGGAAGTCTTCGAGGTTGAGATCGTTATGCGGATACATGTATCCGAAATACCATTCGATCCCCCAACTCCCTGCCATCAGGGTTGCCCATAGATGGTCGCGCCGCTCGTCGTGGCGGGAGTCGTCCTCCGAGTCCGGTGCGACGCCGTCGCGCCCCGTGCGCTGCTCGTCGAAGGCCACGATCCACGGGCGGCCGGCCTCGCGCGACCTGCGCATCCATTCGATGAGCGCCGAGTGGACGACAGGGTCGTCCCGGATCTGCATGGACGCGCCTTCGAAGTCCTCGAAGCCAAGCAAGGGAGCGTAGTGCTGTTCGTGGCGCTCGACGGTCGCGTGAGTATGCATCACGACGGGGTGGTCGTACGGATCGAGCCGATGCAGGGCCGATGCGTGGGCTTTGCGCTGCTCGGTGGAATTGGTGTTCTCTTCGCCAAGATTCCAGATCAGAGCGGGATGGTGGGCGAAGCGCGCGACAAGCTCTCGGTAGTAGAGCTTGCGATGGGGGCCAAGGTCGCCGTCGTCGAGCAGGTGGTCGTTCTCCGTCTCGGCTGTGACGACATGCAGCAGAATCCCCAGGCGGTCGGCGTGTGAGAAGACGATTTCCCACTGCTCGAGCTTGCTCACGTCGAAGCGATCGAAAGCCGTGCGGTCGACCCAGGGCCAGGTGTCGTCTCCGTCGCCTTCGACGTTATTCGGCAGGAAGTAGATCGAATTCACGCGTTCAGATGCTAAGTAGTTGAGGCCCCCAATCAATCCTTTGCCCTTGCCGTCCTGCCACGTCGGATCGCCTTCACGCCAGTCTTGGATGTGTGGCTCGAAGCGATGCAGGAATGCTTCTCGGCGGCCCGACTCGGCGTCGTGGTCGCGAGTCCCGTCGAAGTCCACGTAGGCCAGCAGGTTCTCCGGGCTGTCGGCGCCGCCCTTGAGAAAGTATGTGCCGTCTCCGGCGAACCTCGGGTAGCGCTCGCCGACGTATTCGAGGCGTCCACGGGAGCGGAAGTCAGGAGGTTGCTTGTCGGACCCCTCGACCACGAACTCCCCTGATGCTCCATCTAAGGCCGCGGGCTGGCCGGCGGCGGGATCGTCGGCGACTGCAACGCCGGGGCCCGCTCGAAACGACGCGCGATAGCGCCAGCTGCCTTCGGCGTTGGGCGAGAACCGTACCAGCCATGTCGAACCCGAGTCAGCCGACGTCTCCGCCGAGCGGCCATCGGCGGCAAAGAAGCCCGGCACCACGAAATCGCCGCCGGGCCCGGTGAAGGTCACATCCAGTCGATAGTCGGTGAATGGATTCGGCTCGGCTGTCTCGGACGACTCGGGTCCGTCGAAAGCAATTGTGACCGTGTGCCAGACCTGGACATCGCCCGACACATTCCCCTGTGGGCCTGCGCAGCCCTGAAGCACGACTACTAGAAAGGCTGGAACCCACGCGCGCATCGCCCGATTCTAGCCCACGCTAGGACTGGATCTACCCGGAATCGTGGCGGACGGCCCCAATGAGATCGCTCACGATGCTCAGTTCACCACAGCGCTACAGAAGGGTCGAGACTGGCACGGGCCGATGGCGCCGGAATGCCCTACGTCTCACTCGCCGAGCGGGCGCTCGATATCGCCCAGGGCCCAGGTTGAACCAAATGCGCTTGTGCGAGCGTCCTTGTTCTGATTTGGAAGCTACAACTGAATAGGAATCCACTTTGTTACGAAAACCTGAAGAAGCATCGTCCATCATCCATCGCAGGGGAATAGCCGAACCGAAGAGCGACCGAACAGCCTGCGTTTCCGATGTTCTCGGGTATTATGCAGGGACGATCTGTTGCTGGTGGTAACGCGGGCCGGCATTCAATGGATGAGCGACGCTAGCACCAATCTGGACTCTTTATCGCTCGCCGTCCGACGCTTTTGCGAAGAGCGGGATTGGGACCAGTTCCACGGCCCCAAGGACCTTGCTGTCGGGATTGTCACCGAAGCAGCAGAATTGCTCGAGCGATTTCGATTCCTGTCGGACGAGGACTGCCTACGATCCCTCGACAATCCTGAGAGTCGTGAGCGGATCGAGAACGAGGTGGCGGACGTGCTTTTTTTCGTGCTTCGACTGTCCGACCGCTTCAATATCGATCTCGCGGCTGCCTTCGAACGGAAGATGGCCAAGAACGCTGAACGCTATCCGGTGGACAAAGCTCGTGGATCGAACCGAAAGTATTCCGAACTCTAGCCATGCGCCTCTACTCCGGCAGTTCCAAGCAGTTCGTCGCCGACACCGCGCGGAACCAGATTTCAGAAAAGCTGAAGGATTCGTTCTTCAGCCACTACCGTTTCAAACCCTCCCCGGCAGAGGTGAATTCCTGGCGTGCCTCGCTCAGCGCCATGGCTCACGTGTTCCAGCTCGCAGAGCTGATGGACCACGGGGTTGCATTGGAGTACCAGCTTCCGTTGACGTCCAGGCGTCTCGATTGCCTGGTCTGCGGACGGGATGGCAAGCAAGAGGATAACGCCGTCATCGTTGAGCTCAAGCAGTGGAGTAAGTGTCAGCAGTCGGACGGCGAGAACCTAGTATCGACCTGGGTCGGCGGCGCCGAGCGCGACGTGCTACACCCGTCCGCGCAGGTCGGGCAATATCAGCGGTACTTGGAGGATGCCCACACGGCGTTCTACGACGGTCCCGCCCCCATTCGTCTTGGCTCCTGCGCCTATCTTCATAACTACTACGCCGAGGCTGGCGATGCGCTATTCGCCGAGAAATACCGCAGAATTTTCGAGCGTTTCCCGGCATTCACAGCGGACGATGTGGACCGGCTGGCCAACTATTTGAGGCGACGGCTTGAGATCGGCGAGGGTCTGGATGTTCTGGAACGGGTCGAGCAGAGCCAGTACCGGCCGAGCAAGAAGCTCATGGATCATGTGGGACAAGTCATCAAGGGCCTTCCGTCCTATGTGCTTCTCGATGAACAGCAAGTTGTTTACGAGAAGGTCTTGGCGATCGCTAGGAAGGGATTCCATGACCGCAAGAAAACGGTGCTGGTCGTGCGAGGGGGGCCGGGAACGGGTAAGTCGGTCATTGCCCTCAATTTGATGAGCGACTTGCTTCTGCAGGGTGTCAACGCGCAGTACGCTACGGGCTCCAAAGCCTTTACAGAGACTCTGCGCACGATCATCGGATCGCGCGGGGGCATCCAGTTCAAGTACTTCAATAGCTACATGGCGGTCGACTCGCCCGTCGTGGATGTCCTGATCTGTGACGAGGCTCACCGGATCCGTGAAACCAGCAATCACCGGTTCACCCCAAAGGCCAAGAAATCTTCTCGCCGTCAAGTGGATGAACTAATGGATGCCTCGCAAGTACTTGTGTGTTTTGTGGACGACAAACAGGTAGTGCGCCCAAACGAGGTCGGATCGGCTGACCTGCTTGTCCGCGCTGCAAAGGAGCGAGGGTGCAAGACTCTCGATTTTGAGCTCCAGGCCCAGTTCCGTTGCGCCGGGTCCGATGGATTCGTGAACTGGGTCAACAACACCCTCGGGATCGCTCGGACGGCAAATGTCCTTTGGGATTCTTCGGACGCCTTCGATTTTCGGATCTTCGGGTCGGCCGAGGAGCTTGAGACCGCAATCCGGCAGAAAGCCACTGAAGGGCATTCAGCACGAATGACCGCAGGATTCTGTTGGCCATGGTCTAAGCCGAATCATGACGGGACGCTTGTCGAGGATGTCGTGATCGGGGAGTATCTTCGACCCTGGAACGCAAAGCCGGACAGCGGACGACTCGCGAAGGGCATTCCGAAAGCATCCGTCTGGGCATATGACCCTTGCGGGATAGAGCAGATCGGCTGTATTTACACAGCTCAGGGATTCGAATTCGACTACGTCGGCGTGATATTCGGGCCGGATCTGCGCTACTGCTTCGACAGCCAGAGCTGGGGAGGGTATCCGGAAGCGTCATGCGACACCGTCGTGCGACGGTCAAGAAAGACCTTTGTAGACCTTGTCAAGAACTCTTACCGGGTGCTGCTGTCGCGTGGTCTAAAGGGCTGCTTCGTGCACTTCATGGACAAGGAGACCGAGATGTTTGTGAAGTCGAGGATTGAATCTTAAGGGTCGAGAGAAACTTCTATCGGAGCCAGCGGAATCTTCATTCCTCGGGGCGCGGCTTCTTTCTTGGGTCCGCAGGACTTCCATGCGTGTTAGCCCCGTTATCAGTACGGGTGAGCTAACCTGTCCGCATGCGATTGCTCCTTGCGGCCATCTTGGCTGTGCCCTGTTTGTCTGCGGCGACAACGGAAACCTTGGCCGGGACTGGGGAATCTGGCGCGACGGGGGATGGCGGTCCCGCGACCGCAGCGCAGGTCGGCAACCCATACGGTCTCACCCTCGGTCCCGACGGGGCGCTCTACGTGTGCGAGATCGACACCGAGCGGATCCGGCGGATCGACATGGCGGACGGTACGATCTCGACTGTCGCTGGTACCGGGAAAGTCGGTTATTCCGGCGACGGAGGTCCGGCCCGAGAGGCGATGCTCAATGACCCCTATGAAGTCCGCTTCGACGCCTCGGGCAACATGTACTTCGTCGAAATGCTGAACGCTGTAGTCCGGCGGGTTGATGCATCGACCGGAGTGATCTCGACCGTGGCCGGCACAGGTGAGCGTGGATTCTCCGGAGATGGAGGCCCTGCCATCAAGGCGCAGTTCAACCGCCCCCATTCGATCGCTCTGGACGGTAAGGGATCGATGTATATCGCCGACATCGGCAACCACCGGATCCGCCGGGTTGATCTCACGACCGGAATCGTCACGACCTTCGCCGGCACCGGGGCAAAGGCGCCGACACCCGACGGTGCTCCCGTGGATGGAACCCCTCTGAACGGGCCCCGGGCCTTGGCCTTTGCGCCAAACGGAGACATGTACATTGCCCTGCGCGAGGGCAACGCGGTCTACCGCTTGGACATGCAGGCAATGCGCCTTCACCACGTGGCCGGAACAGGCGAGAAGGGATATACCGGCGATGGAGGCCCCGCGGTCAAGGCGACCCTTGCCGGTCCCAAGGGCATCGAAGTGGGTCCGGACTCGGCAATCTACCTCGCCGACACCGAGAATCAGGCAATCCGCCGGATTGACCTGGAAACGGGGACGATCTCGACAGTCGCTGGCGACGGAACTCGGCATGACGGACCGGACGGCGATCCCTTGAAGTGCGGCTTGGCGCGGCCCCACGGCGTCTACGTCGACACCGCGAGTAACGTGTACATCGGGGATAGCGAAAACCACCGGGTGCGGATCGTGAGGCCCTGAGCACCTCGCTCTACGAGTTGCGGGAGTCGGCGGCGGGTCAGGTTGTCGCTGAACGTTGTGCCTTCGGTTGAGATTCGGCTTCCCGGCGGGCGGCGTCGAGAACGCCGTTTAGGAATGCCGTGGCGTCGTCACCTGCGAAGCGCCTTCCGATTTCCAATGCCTCGTCGATCACCACCCGCGGCGGCGTCTTCGCCCACCGCAACTCGGCGATAGCGAGCCGTAACAGGTCGCGGATGACTGTGGACATGCGCTCCGGCGACCACCGGCTCGAGTGTCGCTGGATAATTGCATCCAGCTCCCTGACTTCCTGGGTTACGCCCAGGAAGAGCCGCTCGGCGAAGGGATCGACCGGGCGCGGTCCATCCCCAGCCAGGCCGCCAAAGAAGTCCTCCACGACCTTCTCCGGTGATCCGCCGCCGATTCCCCACTGGTAGATCATCTGCAACGCACTCTCGCGCGAACGGCGGCGGGACGGCATGACGTAGATCTGGCCGGGCTACTTGGCTTTGAGCTTGCCGACTAGGTTGGCCATCTCGATCGCCGCTGTTGCTGCGTTGAAGCCGGCGTTGCCGCTCTTGCCCCCCGCCCGGTCGATCGCTTGCTCGGCGTTCTCGCAAGTGAGCACGCCGAAGATGGTCGGCACACCGCTCTCCGGCCCGATCCGCGCGATGCTGCTGGCCGCTCCAGAGGCGACGTGGTCGTAGTGGTCCGTCTCGCCCTGGATGACCGCGCCGAGACAAATCAGGGCGTCGTAGTTTCCGCTTGCCGCCATGGCGCTCGCCGCTGTTGCGAGCTCAAGGGATCCAGGGACGCGGGCAACAGTGACGTTGTCCAGGTCGCCGCCGTGCCGATTGATGGCGTCTAGCGCTCCCGCCAAGAGCCGGTCCGTGATGAAGCTGTTGAAACGCGCCACCACGCAGCCGAATCGCAGCCCTTGAGCGGTCAATCCGCCTTCGATCGTAGCTGGAGTGGACTCTGGCATGGCTAGTTCCTGCCCTTAGGCGATCGTATCTAAGTATGGACCCTGTCTGTGCGGGCACTCGTCTGCGATGGGCCGAAACGGCCGTTCCGACTACCTGCGTCGGCAACGTCCCCCAGCCACCGCGTCCGGATTCCGACTTCTTGTTAGGACACTGTTGCGCTTATCGCCGGAGGTCTTCGCTGACTCTCTGTCGGTCGTGTTGCTCGAAGTCGACAGTCCATTCGAGCGGTACGGAGGTGGGCAGGTAGCACATCTTGTCGTCGCAAGCCTGATACCGCAGGCTGCCGCGAATCGTTAGCTTGCCATCCTTTAGCAGGTCACCGAGTTGTCTGTCTTGGCCGATCATTACGTCCCTGACCAAGCGGAACGAACCCTCGTACACGGGCACTGTCTCGTCGATCGCTGGCAAGTGCAGCGACTTGGACTCCGGGTACTCGGCATCGTAAACCGTCACGCCAGCAGCTTCCTCCATGCGCCAGTCGATAGGAATATAGCCCTCCACTTCGGGTGAATAGACATGCATCTTCTGATTGAGATCGACGTCGACCACCAGTGCGAAGCGGTTGCCGCCGCGTACGGCGGCGTCGCTTGCCCACGTCGTGAGCTTCAAGTGCGATGTTCGCGCGGTCGATCGTGCTGCTCCTGAATCGCTGCCAAGTTGCCGGACCAGAACTCGACCGGCCGTGAAACGGTCCCTGTAGCTGGCTTCGTGAAATTTCTCGCGGACGACGCGGTCGGGACCCAGGAGAAACTCGACCGGGTGGGGGATCCCGTAGAACTGATGGTCTTTCGGTACTTCTTCGTTGAGCACACCAAACTCGCGGATGATCGCGGAATCCGGATCGGAGAGTAGCGGAAAGCCGATGCCCGCTCTGTCGGAGAAGGCCTTGAGGGCACCGACGCGGTCGTTGCTAATGCCAGCAATTCGGACCCCTTTGTCTTCGAATGCCTGACGCTTGCGCTCCAGCTGCACGAGCTGGCCCTTGCAGAACGGTCACCAGTCGGCCGAGCGGAAGAACAGTAGCAGGAGCCCGTTCTCGCCCGTGAGGTCCTTGAATGCTCGGGACTGGCCCGATTGGTCTTCGGCTTCGAATTCGGGTACCACAGCGCCGCGCTCTGGCCCGGCAGTCGGCGTCTGGGCGCCTGCCAGCCAAGGGCTTGCGAATAGTAGCACCGCGACTCCGAGCCCAACGCGCCGGCGTCGGGCATTGGTGAGATGAGTCTCCATAAGTTCCAGTGTAGTGCCTTGATCTCGCGACAGATTTCTTTGAGCACGGTTGAGGCTCGTCTTTTCATGTTGCGCTGCGTGCCCCGAATGGGGTTTTCCGGTCTAACCCCACGACCGGACCCTTGATCAACGTTTGGCACGACGGATGGCTGCCGCAAGAGCGCGATCTGCCCGGCAATGGTGGGAACAGCTCTTATCCATGGATCCACTCATTCGGACCAAAGGTTCGCCCGCCTGCAATTCGACTGAATGGGTTTCGTCTGGAAGCCACGAACTCGAGAAGGTATCGGTCGGCTCCCCTGTCGCGGGCACGGAGAATTCAGAGCAACGGCAAGACCAGCCTTGCTCAGAGAGCCAAGTCGAATCAGGATACGGGAGGGCCACCCGTCGCTCAAGGTGCAGGTAGGCTTCACACCGGCCTCCGCATTATTGCCGCAAGAACTCCGTGCAAGCAGCTGGCCCAAGTGATCAGGACCTCCCAGGAACAGCTGCGCGTGGAAGGGTAGGACAAGCGCATCGTCGTGGATCCGGGGCCGCCGCCAGTCGCAAGCTGAACGGTCAACCCCAATGCGATGGGGCGCTAGCGGGAAGCAGCTTGCACGGACTTGGTCGCGATCTTATGCGAGCCGCTCTTCGCGGTTCTCCGACCTTGGCGGCAAGCAGGTGCGCTTCTGTGCTCTGGCTTGCATACAGCATCACCGAGTCCCGTCCTTGCTACCAGCAGGCCTGAGTTTCCGCACTCGGTTTCCGTAGGCTTCAGTGACGTAGAGATTCCCCGCCGAGTCTATGGCAATTCCACTGGGCCGGTCCAGGCTGGCTTCGACTGCCAGGCCCATGTCTCCGGTAGATTCCTGGCGACCCGTGCCTGCGACCGTCGTGATGATTCCGTCCGGATCGACCTTTCGAATCCGACCCGCCCAGAACTCGGTCAGGAAGAGACTCCCCTCAGAATCCACGGCTATTCCCGCGGGAGTGGCGATCCGGGCCTTAGTGGCTGGACCATCATCGCCCGACCATCCACTTGTCCCAGTCCCTACGACTGTGTCAATTGTCCCGCCAGAATCAACCCTTCGAACTCGGGCCTGATTCATGTCTGTCAGGTAGACATTACCAGCCGAATCGACCGCCAAGCCCCTCACGTAGTCCAGCTTTGCGTCGGTAGCGGGCCCACCGTCCCCTCCATGACCCTTCACTCCGGTTCCAGCAAACGCAGTAATGATGCCGGCAGTATCAATCTTTCGCACTCTGTGCGAGCCGTATTCGGCAACGTAGACGTTGCCCTCGCCATCAACGGCGATCGCATCGGGCCGGTCAAGTTTCGCCTCGATTGCTGGTCCACCATCTCCACTCGACCCTTGCTCGCCGGTGCCAGCGACCGTCGTGATTATGCCCGCTCCGTCGATCTTCCGAACACAGTGTCCGCTGGAACTGGCGACAAGAATGTTGCCATCAGCGTCTAGAGCAATCGCGCTGGGATTGAAGAGCTGCGCATCTATAGCCGGCCCGCCATCCCCGGACGTGCCTTGGCGCCCGGTGCCAGCGATCGTAGAGACCAGTCCAGAGACGTCGATTCTACGCACCCGGCTATTGTTGCGGTCTACCACGTACACGTTTCCTCCCGCATCTACAGCCACACCGTCTGGAGTGCGGAATACTGCTTTGGTCGCGGGGCCGCCGTCACCACCGACACCGTGGTGTCCAGTCCCCCCGATGACGTCAATGATGTAGGCTCCGTCCGGTGCGCCCACTGCGGGCAGAATGGGATTGCCGCCTCGATCCTCAACAGCAACGATTTGCTCCGGGACGTGAGTGGCAACAATCACGCCGGCGGGGTTCTGCGAAATCAAGTACTTCGTGCCATCACGCGCCGTGACCTCGAATCCGTTCAGGAGCGGCTGATCACCGATTTTGACGACCCCGATCTTGGCCACCGCGAGCAATACCTCATCCCCACTCGAACCAAGGGTCAGCGTAAACGCCGATTGCTGGGCAACAGGCCTCAGGATTCGAATCTTGTTGCCGAAGGCTTCGGTGATATAGAGATTCCCGGAGGGACCAACTGCGATTGCGCTGGGCCGGTCGATACCAGCTCTGGATGCCGGGCCCATGTCCCCTGAAGACTGCTGCTGGCTTGTTCCTGCGATTGTCGTAATGATTCCGTCCGGATCAACCTTCCGAATCCGGCCCACCCAGTACTCGGTCACGAAGAGATTTCCCTCCGAGTCTACTGCGATGCCCGCCGGGGTAGCGATTCGGGCCTCGGTGGCGGGACCGCCATCGCCGGACCATCCTCTGATTCCCGTCCCGACGACTGTGGTGATCATCCCTGAAGGGTCTACTCTGCGAACTCTTGCCTGATTCATGTCCGCCATGTAGACGTTGCCAGCCGCGTCAACCGCCAGGCCGTTCACGAAATCCAGCTGCGCGTCTGTGGCAGGCCCACCGTCCCCTCCGTGGCCCCTCACCCCGTTTCCCGCAAACGTTGTGATGACACCAACGGCACTAATCTTTCGCACTCGGTGCGAGCCGTGTTCGGCAACGTAGACGTTGCCCTCGCCATCAACGGCGATCGCATTGGGCCGGTCAAGCTTCGCCTCGATTGCTGGTCCACCATCTCCACTCGACCCTTGCTCACCGGTGCCCGCGATCGTTGTGATTGTGCCTCCTTCGTCGATCTTGCGAACACAGTGTCCGCTGGAACTGGCGAAAAGAATGTTGCCATCAGCGTCTAGAGCGATCGCCCTGGGACTGAAGAGCTGCGCATCAGTAGCCGGCCCGCCATCCCCGGACGTGCCCTGGCGCCCCGTGCCCGCGACCGTCGAGACCGTTCCGGAGACGTCGATTCTACGCACCCGGTTGTTGTTCCGGTCGGCCACGTACACGTTCCCGACTGTATCGACGGCGAGACTGGATGGAGTGAAAAAAATCGCCTCGGTGGCGGGTCCACCGTCACCGCCGTAACCCTCGTATCCGGTTCCTCCAATGGTGTCGATGCTGTAGGCTGCTTCGAGTACGGTGCGAGGTGGCAGAACGGGATTGCCGTTCTCGCCGAGAGGAAGGGTTATGAAGCTCTGCGAAACCGCGGTTCCCGCAATGAGCAGCGCAATGCAAGCCAAACGCGCAAAACGAACAACCGAGCGGATGAATCGCAGCGGAATTTCCGACGCCGCGGCGCCGCAGCTTACGGAGTTCGTCGCGCGACCACGAACCACTTGAAGCGAGCGGCGCGCAGTCTCGGAGGCAAAGAGGACGAGGGGCGATTTTCTCAGATGCATAACAGCAATAACCTTGGACTCCAGACGGGCAGGATCGGTTGCGACCTCAATAATGTAGTATCCGGTTCTTCACGAGGTCTCAGGCGAGTCAGTGCAGTCTGAGATAGGCATGACCAGTGCGAAGTTCCCTGATTCCCCGCAGAGTCTGTGCCAACTGCACTGGGTCGATCAAGACTGGCTTCGACCGACTCGGTTCGAGCGCCAGGCGCATGTCGCCGGTAAACTCTTTTCGTCTCTCCCGCCCACTGGGACCCGCCACGATGCACTCGGTCGTAGCCTGAGCGAGGCCTGAAACTAACGTGCGAATGAATCCCTTCAGACCGTTGCACCGAAACCAGGTTTGCACTCGCTGCCGATTCCCTTGTTCAGGATCTTTGGAATGGAGACGATGGTGCGGTCCTATGATCCAAGCGCGAAATTGCTCGTCGAGCGATCCGGGCCAATCTGATTCTGAAGCAGATTCATAGCTCAATCAGTCGTCACGGTAACCGCCTTGTCAACGTCTCGATAGTTCGTGCGTCAGATTGGGGAGGAGTGCTTCCCGGACCCAGCAACCGACTAGAGTTGCTTCCGGTGCAATGAGCCCTGGCCAAAGCACCCATAGCAGGAGTGATTCATTTGGGAACCGGAGACGTTGGATCCGGGAGATAGTTGACCGAGTCCTCCACGGTGAACTTGCGGTAGTCGGAATAGCGGTTGCGTATCTCGACGCGAAACTTCTTTACCAACAGGACCCTTCCCGAAACCAGGAAATGGGACTCGGCCGGCAGCCAGACCTCGTCGTTGACCTTTCGCCGCATGAATCGCAAACGGGCCCCTTTGTGTAAGCGCGCGACCACACCCCACGCTAAGGACAGAGACTCAATGGTCTCGATCTCGACCTTAACTACTTGATGGTCGTCTTCACAGATCCAGGCTTGTCCTCGCATCTTTCGCAGTGGACGAATGGATCTGAGGGCGGGCCGGTAGCTGGGCCGAGGCTCAAACGAGACGACGATGGTGGAGACTCCTTCAACCGTATCCCGGTCCAGCATCCGGAACCGAAAGAGTCGAAAGAGTTCCTCGATCTCGCGCTGTTCTTCTTGTCTTGCCTCCCGGCGTTTCTTCTCGACCAGCTCAGGCGTGAGTTGCTTGCTTTCTTCTACCTTCCTGCGATGCTTCTGGTCTTGGCTCTCGAGTTGCGAGGGCTTGATTGGTACTCCATCTTTCTCGATCAGGCGCTGATAAGAAAGCTTCGGATCGACAGATGGGAAGACTTCCCATTCCTTTGACGAGCTGCTCTTCACTTCCCCTTGAGGATCAATCTGTTCGGTGGTTTCGTGGCGGCTGAAAGTATACTGACTCTGCAGCATGCGATCTCCGCTCAAGTTTTGCTTGACATGCTCGAGGAATTCCTCCAGTTGCGGCAGTGGCCTGCTCTCCTGAGATGGGAGTTGGACCGGTTGGCACCAGCTCACTGACCCCACAGCGAGCCAGCAGATCAGCCAGAAACTCAGGTTTGGTTTCATTGCGCCCCGCATCATTGTCCGAGCCGCCGTTCCAAGATTCAAGCCGTTGTACGCCAGCATGGGTGCATCAGTAGAGTCCGGCGATCCGAGGCCAAGTCTGGTAGGTGATTTCTAGATTGAGACGCCCATCTCGTCCCACGTGACCATCCGGCGCTGGTAGATGGCTTCCCTCCCCATGATGCTGGTGAGTGCCGCCGTGGCGGCAACATCGATGTCAGCGACCGGCCTATGGTTTTCGCGGATTGCCCGCACGAAGTCGTTGTGGGCCGCTTCGGTCAGGTCGATGCCCTCCGGGGCTTGATGCTCGACGGGCGCGGAGTCCCCGTAAATGTCGTAGAAAGTCCAGGAACTGTAGTCCAGTTCGATTGTGCCCTTCTCGCCGTAGACGACGAACCACATGCCGTTTGGGAGTTTCTTGAGTGCTCGGGGGTGCAGGTAGAGCTGGCTGTAGTCAAGATGCATGTCGTTCCGGTAGATGTATTCGACGCTGAAGCCGTCCATCATGACCGTGCCGGCGGGCATCGGCTCGGGAAGGTATCGCTTGCCGTGTCCGTAGACGCTGACCGGACGGCTGCCGGTCAGCCAGTTGCAGACGTCGAGGTTATGAATGGCGTTTTCGACGATCAGGTCCCCCGAGAGCTTGACGTCGTTGTACCAGCCCGGGAAGCGCCGCTGTTGGCCGGTGCCGCCTTCACGCCGCGTCCCCGGTCTCGAAGGGGTGCTGTGTCGCTGGGCCTTGATGACGAGCGGCGTGCCGATGAGCCCCGTCTCGTGGATCTGGCGCACGACGTCCTGCATGTGTGGGGAGTTGCGCGACTGCTGCCCGATCTGGAACACGGCCTTCGAGTTGCGCGCGGCATTCAGTACGAGTTGGACCTGGTCCGCCGAGATCGCAAGCGGCTTCTCGCAGAACACGTGCTTGCCTGCGTCGAGCGCCGCTGCTGCCATTTCGGCGTGCAGGTAGCATGGCGTGGCAATCAGCACGGCGTCGACGTCGCTCTGGCGGAGCAGCTCCCTGTAGTCGCTGTAGGAACGAGGGTTGTCGCCCTGTGCTGCGCTCTGCGCGGCATCGCGGGCGGCGGAGTCGATATCGCAAACTGCCTGGACCGTGATGTCGGAACGTTCGACTAACTGGCCCAGATGCGCAGTGCCCCGCTTGCCGACCCCGATCATGCCGAAGCGTAGCGGATCGTCCTGGGCTCGAACGGATGTCACCGCCGTAGCGGCGGCGACCCCTTGCAGGAAACGACGGCGGACGATGCTGCTGGAATTCACTCCGGTCTCTGCTGAAAGAAACCTGCGGCTTGCATTCAGTCGCTGCTCAGCTTACCATCGCGCTGGGTAGAGCCAGACCGGATCTTCGTGCCGCTACGGGATTCCGCGAGGGTTGGGCAACTCGAAGCTAGAGGTTTTGGATGCATGCGAGCGATGTGATGCGTTTCGGTTTGGCCACAGGTGTTCTGGCTGGCTCCGTTGCGCTCTTGTCCGCTCAGTCTGAACGGTTTGTGTCACTTTCGCCCGTTACCCATGTGAGCGAGCATTGGACCGTGGAAGGGTCGGCCCCGGACACATGGTCTGTCAAGGACCGTGTCATTGTTTGCACAGGCAAGCCTAACGGCTTTCTGCGGAGCAAGAAGGTGTACCGCAACTTCATCTTCCGCGCCGAATGGCGCTTCCAGAAGGAGGGCTGGAAGGACCAGCCTCCTCGGTATCCCAACGCTGGCTACTTCATTCACGCGGGCACGATTGAAGAGACTTGGCCACGATCCCTGGAAATCCAGGGTCACTACGGTGAAGCGGGCAGCTTGTTCGGTGTGCGTGGAGGCAGGGTGAGCGGCGCTCACCGGGGCCCAGTCCACGAGAACCGCAAGCCGTTCGGAGATTGGGAAAGCATCGAGATCCAGTCTCTCGGTGGAATCGTCACCGTAACTCTCAACGGCAAGAAGATGAACGAAGGGCACGATTTCGAACCCACTGAAGGCAACATCTGCCTCCAGTCAGAAGGATGGCCTGTCTTCTATCGGAATCTACAGGTCAGGGAACTCGATTGATTCAAACCCGTGTTCTCAGCAGGCAGCCTGTTCCATTTGCTCGCGGCAGGTGGAGATTGATCTTCCTTCGTGCCTTGTGCCGTGTGAGGTTTGGCTGCGATTCCTGGGAACAGAGACGGACCGATACTGTCGAGCTATGGAGTTGAATGGGGCTGGACGCAATGCCAGGACGAGGGAATCTGCCAGGGAGGACCAAGCACTGGCCCACCTCGTTGCCAATGCGAGCCTTGCTTGTTGCCTTCGTCGTCGGCCCGTTCCTGTTCGTGTCCGAGATCGGATGGGTGCGAGCATGCGCTCCTGCAGTGGTCATTCTCACTTCTATCGGACTTCGAATTCTTGGAGTACGGAATGGCTGGCTCGTTCCATGGGACTCCAATCCTTCCTTCCTGAAGCCATCCTCCCGATCCGGAATCAACATACTCATCATCGTCACTGGATCACTGTTCGTCCTGATCCTGCTCGCCTTGTTCTGGTCGGCAATGCTACGGTCCCGGTAGAACCCGAAGACTTACATCCCGGCTGCTGATGGTCTTAGGCTCAAGCAGCCTTTTCTCCCACTGCCTGCATCGAAGGGCGTGCTTGCTCAGCTATATCCGGCAATCAATAAATCTCTATCTCTTACAGTCATGGCAGCCGATCAGAACCTCTTGAGTCAGGTCGACCTCAAGACAGTCGAGAGCACCGTCCGAGCGCCGGACTGTCCTGGCGTAGCTGGCGATCCGGCTCGGTCCTGATGGGCTGCTATTCCACCCGCACCGGCTTTCCTGCCTTGTAGCTCTGCCAGGCGAACCAGTAGGCGACATGCCCGGGGAGTCGGGCTAGGTTCTCGCCGGCCGGTCCGGCGAGCGCGTCCTCGGTGACGGTCCATAGCGATCCTTCGCTCGCCAGGCGAGACGGATCCTCCTCGGTGGCGACGAACGTCCGTCCTCCTGATTCGTAGGCGCGCACGGTTTCCGTCTCGGCGTTCCCGACGAGGACTACATCACGCGGTCCGACCCGGTCGTGGAGGACGGCGCCTCCTTCGAAGAGAGCGAGGGCCCAGGCCATTTCGTTGTCGCCGTCCCGCAGAACGAAGATACGGTCCTTCGGCGCGAGACGGCGGTCCCGGATCACCACGGGAAACATGAGATCGGGGCTGGCGAAGTACGCGCCGTAGGGTCGGCCGGGCTGGTAGTCTCGCTCGAAGCCGGTGTCGAGGGAGAGCACGGTGGTGTCGGAATGGGCGGCGAGCCAGTCCTGCCAGCTCGTGATCACCACCGGCAGGATCTTGAGTTCGATCTTGGATCCGGTGAGCTTCCCTACCACCGGCATCCCGGTGAATTGATTCCAGAGCGAATTCGTTTGGGTGTCGTACATGAGCTTGTTCGACCGGTAGAGAAGCCCGGACGAGCCGAAGACGAACGGCTTCCGGCGGCCGCGGACCCGGGTGTCGAAGAGGATGCCCGACCCGCAGAGCGTGCAATAGGCGAGGGACACCGGGACGCCGCCCACAACGTCGTTGAACATCTCGTGCCAGTCGAGGATGCGGAGCGGATAGGCGCGCGAATCGCCGTTGATGCTGACCCCGAAGACCAGTTCCCGGTCGGTCAGGTAGGTCGCTTCCGCTGCGGGGATCTGTTTGGCGTTCACCAGCGCTGGGATCCCATCCTTCTTGACGCCTCCCCAGACGATCTCCTCGATGCGAATCTTGTGCCGCACCCCCTGGTAGAGGAAGCTTCGGAATCTAGGGTCGATCTGGGCGAGGATTTCCGCCTTGAGGGAGTCGAACCCCCGGTAGGGACGGATTTCGGCGTGCTCCTCCTGCCACTCGATCCATGCCTCCCAGTTGCGCGGGATCTCGGCTCCGGCGAGGCGTTGGAGCACGTTGAACACCGGGCCGGCCTGTTCGGGGGGCAGCAGACGCAGCACGGCGATGAAAGCCGGGATCACGTCCTTCTTGCCTCGCTCGACCAGGAAACGAAGCGCTCGGTCCCGGTCTGCGCCGCTCCTTGAGAACAACGCGGTGCGCACAGTCGCAGCGATGTTGGCGCCCGGTTGGGGAAGACCGCTGCGGAGTGGGGCGTTGCCTCCGGTGTCACCGGGCAGTCTTGGTCCCTGGTCAGGGAATTGGGCACCGAGTTCGGCGGTGCTACTGAAGAGCAGCAGTCCGGCGAGGAGCGACGGGAATCGAATCACTCGGAGCATCACGGAGTCCCAGCAGGTCTGGGATCATTCTAGTCCAGCGGAGCCGTCCCCACGATCCTCATGGCGTTGCCAAACCGGACCGAAAGTCTCTCTAACCTGGCGCGGGTGCCACTGTTCGGCCCCAAGATCCTTCTCGCTGATGAAATCTCCGAGCCGATTCTTCCTGGTAGGCCCCTGCAGATTGACTGACGGCCATCCAGCCATCGGTGCCCGGCCCAGTGCATACCTCGAAATTCCATGAAGCTGTTCGCGGTTCACTGGTTTCTCATGGTTCAGGCGATCGATACCGCAGTCCAATGGAGCGCGGTCGTGCCGCGCCGCACCAAGACACTCGATCCTGGGGTTTGTGATTCAATCAGCATGAACCACCCGCGTCCGTATGGGCTTCGCCTCGTTCGGACTGCAACCGCATTGCAGTTGGCATCTTCGAAGGTGACTATGATCCATGGCCTCTAAACCGATTCCTAGAATCAGGTCGGTCGCCACGGCGGTGCCGGGCAACCGGATGACCCAGGACGAGGTCAAGAACTTCAGCGCCTCGTTCTTTGCCGGTGCCGTTTCGGGTCTCCGAAGTCTCTTGGACATCTTCAGCAACGCCGCGATCGGGGCGGGATATGTCTGCGCCCCCCGGAGCTGGTACGAAAGCGGCGAGCATGGCTTTGAGGAAAAGAACCGTCTCTACCTCGAGAATGCGATTCCCCTGCTGAAGGAGGCCGCCGTCGAATGCCTGGCTGCCGGAGATCTCGAACCTGAAGACATCGACCTGATCGTCACCGTTTCGACGACTGGCATCGCCACGCCCAGCCTGGACGCCAGGCTGATGGCCGAACTGCCCTTCCGCCGCGATGTGCAAAGATTGCCGATCTTCGGGCTGGGATGCGCTGGGGGTGTGCTGGGACTGGCGCGTGCCGCCGCATGCGTGGGTGCCCGCCCGGGCAGTCGCGTTCTGTTACTTGTCGTCGAACTCTGCACACTCACGTTTCGATCTCGCGATCGATCCGTTCGAAACCTGGTGGCGACGGCCCTCTTCCGCGACGGTGCCGCCGCGGCTGTGCTAACGGACCACGGACCGGGACCAGAGGTTTCGGCATGGGGCGAATACACGTGGCCAGACTCGCTCGACATCATGGGATGGGACGTCGCGGACGACGGGCTGGCGGTGGTGTTCTCTCGAAGCATTCCCGACCTGGTCCGCACGCGGATGCGCGGTGTGACGGAAGAGTTCCTGGCCTCCGAGGGCCTTGGGCTGCGTGATATCGACAGCTTCATCTGCCATCCCGGCGGAGCCAAGGTGCTGGAGGCTCTCGAAGCTGCGTTCGACCTTCAGCCCGGCGGCCTCGAGGAGTCCCGGGCCGTTCTCCGCGACTACGGCAACATGTCCGCCGCAACGGTGCTGTTCGTTCTCAAGCGCGCCCTCGGAGACAGGGCGCCGAAACGCCACTTGCTGACTAGCCTGGGACCGGGTTTTTCGGCTGCGTTTCTGGTCCTGCAATCAACGTGACCGTCATCAGCCCGCTCTATGCGGTCGTCGGTTTCCTTGTGGCCCAGCGGCTGGCGGAACTCGTCTTGGCGCGCCGGAACCACAGGGCGCTACTGGCTCGGGGTGCGATCGAAGTTGGCGAGCGGCACTACTTCATCTTCGTCTCCCTGCACGCCGGATGGCTGCTGGCGCTCCTTGTCACGATTGACGCCCGAGCCGCGGTCTCGATTCCGTTGCTCGCCTTCTTTGGCCTGCTGCAATGCGGGCGACTCTGGGTGATCGTGACCTTGGGTACACGATGGACGACCCGTGTCATGGTGCTTCCCGGCGCCACGCGCATTCGTAGCGGGCCATACCGGTTCGTCAATCACCCCAACTATCTGATCGTCTGTGGCGAAATCGCCGTCGTGCCGCTGATCTTCGGAGCGTGGACTCTGGCGTTGGTCGCATCCGCGCTGAACCTGCTCTTGATTCGTATGAGGATCACCGTTGAGAACAAGGCACTGATGGAGGTCTACGATCAGCCAAGCGCCACTTCCTCCGTTGGTCCGCGTCCGGCCTCTGACTGAGACCAAATGTGATATGGCGTGCCGCGAGAAGGCTCCTGTCTTGTTTCCGGCAATCAGGGTCATGCCGCGCGTGACCTAGCGATCTGGAAGTCGCCTTTCCTGACAGCGGGAACACGTTTGGACAGGTTGATGACTGTGTGTGAGGATCTGGTTTGTTGTCGCCGAGCAAACGATGCTGTCGCTGATCTACAGCTTCTGTGCTGGCGGCGGGCATCTCAGCGCGGTGGATGCGCTGCTGGCAGTTCCGCCTTAGGAGAGGTCGCCCCAAGACGCCCGGCAACCGGCCTGCAACGGAAGAATCGCCAGGATTGGCGATTCTGGTGCGGATCCCCCTCGCTGATTGCTCCATAGACGGGTTCTCGCTCAGACGGCTAACACCTGGGTCGGCGACTCGCGGTCATGAGCCGGGGAGCAAGGTGGGAATCCCCGTGTGACAGAATAGGACGGCCTTGGCAGACGGTCTCTGGAGGCGTGTCAGCTTGGGAGCTAGGAGAACATGAAGTGAGCGAAGAACGCGAAGGACTTGGCGACGGAGGGCAGGGATCCGATGCCGGGTCGCAGGCTCCTGCCGGGAACGTGCTGAACGAGGCCGAAAAGGAGCGAATCCGATCCGAGGAGATCCACTCTGCGGAAGAGCAGAGGTATCGGGAGGATGTGCGTCGCGAGGCTCGACAGGAAGCCAGGGGAAGTACGACGTGGGCTCGTGTCGTCGCCATGTTGAAACTCGAACCCGGGATTTCGGATGAGATCGCATCGGATCCGAACAGCACGAAACAAGGCCTATTGGTCCTGGGCGTCGCAAACGCCGCGGCATTCCTATTGCTCTTGCCGATTATCGTGGTCACGATCCCGTTCTCGATCATCTACATTGCGATCAACGCGGGACTTTATTGCTTGTTCTCGCGCCTCTTCGCAAGCGAAGTGCCGGCATATTCCAATTGGTTCCGTGCGCTCCTGTTTGCCATGGCTCCCTCAGCCTTGGGGATCGTCCCCATCATCGGTGGCCTAGCGGGGGGCATTTACATGGTCGTGCTGAATGTCATAGTCATCCGCGACCTGGCCAGGATCACAACGGGCGCAGCGATCGTAGTCTGGCTTATCGCGGTGCTCGTGCCGACGATCCTGATCATCGCCGCAGGTCTGTCGTTCGGGCTGGCCGCATTCCTCCAGCACATGCCAGCTACCTTCCACTTATAGCGGCGGGACCGATGATGCGCCTCGCCCCAACGTAACGGCTCAAATTATGTCTCCTGCTAGGAATGAGCGCCCTGCTCTGGCACTACTTTCAGTCTCACTGTGCCGGTGCGAAAAGCCCGCCCTTGGCGCGCCCGAGACCCGGATGACGAGCCTGCGGCGAGCCTTGTTAGAATACCTCGGAAGGATAGATCGGGAAGTCGGAAAGGCCCAGCCAGGGTAGATAAACAATGATGAATGCTTCAGTACTGGCGGCCGGCCAGGTGCTCGGTGCGATCCTCGCGACTAGCCTATTCGCGAACGCACAGGACGCTGCACCCCAGGGGCACTGGGAAGGCAGTATCAACGGGCCCGAAATCAATCTGGGGATCTCCGTTGGACTCGCTCAGACATCGCAAGGCTCCTGGGTCGGCGAAATCAGCATTCCAGCCCAGGGACTTCGGGACTTCGCACTTTCGAACATCGAAGTCGAGGGCAGTCGTGTTGCATTCTCGATGCAAGGGATTCCAGGATTGCCGCAGTTCCACGGCAAGCTATCAAAGGATGCTGAGCGGCTCAGTGGTAACTTCACCCAAGGGGGTGGTTCGCTCAGGTTCAGCCTCAATCGCTCAGGGGACGTCGATCCGGCACTGGTTGCCAGGCAGGCGTCTCCTCTTCCGCTGATTGGAGTCGAGGGTGATGGGTTGGGTGGTTTCTGGCTTGGGCGCCTTGAAGCTGGAGCGACAAGACTCAGGCTGCTCTTCAGAATCAAGGCTGACGAATCAGGCACCCTGACAGGGACGCTGGACAGTTTGGATCAGGGCGCCACAGGTCTGAAGATTGCTGAAATTCTGGTAGAAGAACAGAAAGTCCGATTCAAACTCAACTCCCCGGCAGCTTCGTTTGAGGGCACCTTGAGCGAGGATGGGTCGGAGATCGTCGGCAAGTGGATGCAGAGCGGTCGTTCGATCCCGCTAACGATCAAGCGCCAGGAAACAGACCCTGGCCAAGCACGTTTGCAGGGACCCAAGCGCCCCTACCCCTACCAGGAAGAACACGTTGTGTTCCGCAATGAAGGCGCGGGCCAGGGGTTGGCTGGAACTCTGATGACACCGACGGGCACATGAGGGCCCGCCGAACTCTCGCTCGGTGATCTGTCTGTCCAGTCCGCACCAGCGGAGCGACAATGAACCCGTATAGGATATGGGTCAGGCGGGCCAGTGGTCCGACCCGGCAAGGCACGCCCTAGCGTCTGACGGGTGTATTGAAGTGCGGAATCAATGGTCTTCGGGAACTCTGGCAGCGACACGGCGAATTGCGCTGGCGATCTTGCTGCTGGGATCGATCGGTTGCTCGCACGAGCCAGCCGAAGCACCGTCGCGGCTCAACGTCTTGCTCATCACGGCCGATGATCTCGGCCTGCAATTGAGCGCTTACGGCGACAGCGTCATCAATACCCCAAACGTGGACGCCCTTGCTGCCAGCGGCGTCCAGTTCGAGGTCGCCTACGTGGCGCAAGCGTCGTGCAGCCCGTCCCGCAGCGCCATGTTCACGGGTCTCTATGTGCACAGCAATGGGCAGTTCGGGCTGACCAACGCCTCGGACTTCAGCCTGCACCCGCACTTGCACGACGCCACGATTCCAAACATCCTCAAGCGATCCGGCTATCGAACCGGCATCATCGGGAAGCTGCACGTCGCCCCGGAAGAGAAGTTCCAGTGGGACGCCCGTTTGAGGGTGAACGGCCGCGACGTGAAGGGGATAGCCGAGGGCGCGAAAGAGTTCATTGGCAGCGGGGAGGATGCCCCCTTCTTCTTGATGGTGAACTACACCGATCCTCACGCCTCCCGCGAGCGAGATCCGCAGACGAGGGAGGTGATTGGTGACTGGACTTTCATGGACCAAGTCAACGGCATTCCTCCAACCCTGGTCGAGCCAAGCGAGAAGACGGTGTTTCCATTCCAAAGGATTGATACGCCGGAGCAGCGCGAGCGAGTGGCCGGCTACTACAACGAAGTCCGGCGCGTCGATATCGGCGTCGGCCTGCTTCTTGACGCGCTCGAGCGAAAGGGACACTCTGGCGACACGCTGGTGATCTTCACTGGCGACCACGGGCCGCCGTTTGACCGCGGCAAGACAACGGTCTACGAGGGCGGCTTGCGTGTTCCTTTCCTTGTGCGCTGGCCGGGCGTCTCGCAGCCCGCTCGAAGCGAGGCGATGGTCTCGACCGTCGATATCCTGCCTACGATCCTGGATGCAACAGGAGCGATCGCTCCTGTCGAAATGCAAGGGATGTCACTGAGGCCGGTTCTTGAGGATCCTGAAGCGCCTTGGCGCGAATACCTTGTCGGGGAGTTTCATATGCACGGCCCGCCATGGTTTCCCCGGCGCGCTATTCGGGACGACCGGTACAAGCTGATTCACAATCTGCTGGCGGGGACCGGGACTGCCAGAATCGGCATTGATGGTGACCTGGGCTACGTGACGGCAAGAGAGCAACGCTACGAGGGGACCCCGGTCCGGCGCGCCTTCGACATCCTTGCCGATCCTCCCGAGTTTGAGCTGTACGATCTGGATGAGGATCCCTGGGAGTTCCGCAATCTCGCCGGTGATCCGGAACACACAGCGACATTGGAACGATTGCAGGCGGCGTTGGACGACTGGCGTCGCACGACGAGCGACCCGTTGCTTGATCCTGCTTTCGTTGCAGAGATGCGCCAGCGCGTCGACAGCTATTGATGCCCGGCGGCGAGGAGCCGAGGGGATAGCCAGCGATTTGGCAAACGGTGCCGGGACACTCTTGGTGTTTGCCAATGAGGGTCTTGCCGTGCGTGGCCTCGCGACCTAGAAGTTGCCTTCCCTAACAACCGGACCGTGCTTGGACAGCTTGATCACCTTTTCCGGAAATAGAGGTTCGTTGTCCGGCAAGTCATCCCGCCGCTGCTTTGACTTCATGGTTGCGACACTATTCAGCTTCGAGAGCTTGGTGGTCGAAGCCAAGGCCTTGAGGTCAGCGTCGTAGTAATCAAACCACGGAAGGCCTGCGTCGGTATACTCCTGCGCGGTCGGTGGTCGAGTTGGAGGCTTTTCGCTGGTTACTGAGAAGTACTGCAAGCTGTTGAGAATATGCACGAAGCAGCGCGAACTCTCGGACCGATCCCAAACATTGAATCCGTACGGATCTTCGTAGATCTCCTGCCGCATCATGCCACCCGGCGCAAGCCCCATCTCCAGCTCGCTTGGCGATGCCGCACACATCACTGTGTGCTCTTCGAAGTGGGTCTCATGCCGCATCAGCCGTTCGTACTCCGCAGCCTTCATTGGGTAGGCCACGATCTGTAGCCCACCGTGCTCTCCCCTCCCTGTGAGCTGCTCCTCAGCCGTGTAGCCCTCTCCGAGCGGCATTGCAACAAACTGCCGGATCAGACCCTTGCCTGCGAAGAAACCGTCCAGCCAGGGTTGTTCGGAAATCACCACATAGTCTTGGTCTTGGCTCTCGGCGAGGTCGTCATGCCAAGGCTCGCCAGTCAGGGCGGAGACCTTTCCGGCGGCAATCTTCAATGCCATCGGATAGTGGCCGGAGAATGAGATCCACATGGCCTCTGCCTGGTGCATTGGCATGAAGACTCCCCCGTGGCGGCCCCAGGATTCCGGGGCGTTGCTTGCGTAGTCATCGACATGCTTGAGCGGGAATCTCGAGAATCCTGGCGGAAGCGGATACTCGCGGTTGTCGTCGGGAATCCTGAGGGTTCTGCAGAAGCTGACCTCGCAACGGGCATCTTGGTGAACCTCCGGGAATCTGAAACGGAGAGTGTTGCTGTCTAGTTCAATCATGATTGTTGTCTTTCATTCCTCCTTGGGCCTTCGTGATCTAGTTCGATCGGATTCACTACCAATCGCCATCTCGAACTTCTCGCACTATCCGCAGGACCGCATGGTCGGGGGCCTCCCTAAGGTTTCGGAGCAGATCCGCGAAAAGCGGCGCCCGTCGGATGATGATCTCCTGCAAATCCTTGGAAACCTTGCCCGCCATTGCGAGCAGGAGGTCAGGGTTCTCGCCGAGGTCGTCGGCGATCCGGCGGATGGTTGCCTCGGAAGGCGGAGACGCCACTTCACGCTCAATCTTGCTCAGGTAGGCAGGTTCAATACCGACCCGCTGCGCGACTTGGCGCAATGAGTACGAGCGGTCGTCGCTGTGCCGACACTCACGGAGGTCGCGTATGTACGATCCGAATGGCATGAGTACTGTGTAGTACACAGTACATAATAACTGGAAAGATTGCAAGTCGGATCGCGTGAGGATCAGCGTGCTGCGGGCAGCGGTCTTGCTCTGGCGCCGTAACCGGGTTGGTCCGGCACCGCTAGCGATCCGTCACAGTTGACGCAGGTGCAAAGCGTAGAACGGCCCGGTGTTCTGCACCCAACGCCATCTCGGTCAGGGAGGCCCTAGCGTTTGCACACCAGGACAATCATCAGCAGACGCACGTACGCATGCCAGAGCACTCTATTGCAAGGGAATGGATGCCGGTTGCTCAGGCGCCAGCCCACCATGCGAGCTAGCAACAGCACCCAACTGCGGATGTCCGTCCCGAAGGGCTTGCCTCGTTCCGCCAGGGGCAGCAGCTGGCGGCGCTCGAGGAACGCCCCGATCATTGTCCGCTCGTCCGTGCTCCGCAAACCCTCCGCCGGCGTCTCCGGCGCGTCCCGCGCTTGGCGCGTCAGGCTGAACACCTGCCACGTGATCGCGTCGAACGCTAGGCAGTTCACCAGCGCGTCCGCCCCCGCAGTCGCCGGTGTCCTCGATCCGCGTCTCCGTCTTCGGCACCCGGAATTACTCCTCGATCCCCCTGTGCGCCTCGTACCAGCCCACGATCCGCTCCGTCCACCCCTCCGTCGGCTCTCCTCGCTCGACACCAGCAGCCGCTCCAATGGCTCTTGCCGTGGCTGCGGCTCGGTCCCCATGACCGCCATGCATTCCGACTGCGTCACCTCGTGTTTGCCTAGCCAAAACCTCCGGCCAATCCGCATCCGCGCCGGCTCCAAACCCAAGGATTTCGGGGGGACCGCCGAACCTATCAGGAACTCCCGCGCCGGGACCCACGCGACCTGCATTCCGTCGAACACCCGCGATTCCCCTACCCGGGGTTGCGCTGTGGCGCTGCTCACTAAGGCGACCGCACTAAACCAGACAATTAACGAAACACGTGTCATGAGCTGAAGGCGATCAATTGAGTTGCTAAGGTGCGACTGGCCGGCACCTACTGATTTGTCCCGTCAGGTGCCGGAATCTTGGTGCGGGTGACTTCCGCCTCCAGCGGGCGCACAATCACTCTGGCGTCTCCGGCTTCAACGCCGTAGGCAGCCTTGCAAGTTGCTACTTCGGAGGTCCTCGATCCAGGCCTCTTGTAAGGTTGATGGAAGGTCATCTGTGGACCGCGTCGCACGGCGGTTCCGAGAATCTCACGAGCCCCCACGAGCAGATGCGCATGGTTGGGGTTCCGGCAGGTGGGGGTGATTCGGATCTGCTGCTCTCCGTGCAGCCAGCCTTCGTTGCTCCCGCGCCGTGGCCAAGTGTCGCTATGAGCTGGGCCGGGCCGGGCATAATACGCTTCTCGCTCTACCTCCCGGATCGCTTACAATGCGGGCATGGCCGGGGCGACGCCACTTCGCGAGTTGGCCGCCGGGGCCGGAGGCGAGACCCGGGCCCAGCGGCTCTACCGCGCGGACTTCTGGTCCTGGACGCGTGAGCAGGCGGACGCGGTGCGGCGGCGGGACGCCGACGCGATCGACTGGGAGAACGTGATCGAGGAGATCGAGACCTTGGGGCGAAGCGAAGAGCATTCCTGGACCTCGTACTGTAAGAACGTCATCTCGCACCTGCTAAAGATCGAGTACAGCGCTGCGCGAGAAAGCGTCCGCCACTGGAGGGGCGAGATCGAGGCGTGGCGTGACGACATGTTTGGCGTGCTCTCCGGCAATCCGGGTATGAAGCACCGGATCCCCGACCTGCTCGCCAAGGCGTGGATGCTTGGCCGGAAGGACGCCGTCAGGGAGCTGACTAGGCACGATGCTCCGCGTGATGCGGCGGCCGAGAAGAGCTTGCGCCGCAACTGGCGGCTCCGGCTGCCGGTCGAGTGTCCTTACGCCCTTGAGGCCATCGCCGGCTACGACCCATACGACAAGGATGCCGAGCCGCGCGACGACGTCTGGCCCGCGCCGGTGGCGCGAACTCTGAACGAGGAGCTGGGGACGGACTACCCCGTCCGATTCCGCGAAGTGGAACGCGAACCCGGACAGTTGCGCTGAGTGGCCTCTCCGCGGGGGGTGCCGGGAATTTAAATCTTGCAGTCGCAGTCGCTTTGGCGGCGGGGGTCCGCGCCGAGTTGCCCCGTGTCGGCCCACAGGGCCTTGTCGGCCAGGTAGCTGAGCGTCCAGAACCAGACCTCGGGGCCTTGCCCTCATCGTGGGAGGACCCCCAGCCTTCGGCCTGGTGGCCGTCTTGCGCTTGACTGCCATCGTGAAGTCGTCGAGCAGGCGGTGCTTTGACCTGGTGGCGGCGGAGATTCGGGGTCTCTGGGTCGCAGTGAGGGGGTGGGGTGCGGACATCGCTCCCAGCTTAGGGCGGGCTACAGGCAGTTCCAGCCCGTGGGCGGGGCGGACGGAACCCTCGTGAGGTGGGTAGCCGTCCACACTGCCGCGGCGGATCCAAGCACTCAGAGCAGCCTGCGTCCGGACGGTGAGGAACCGGTGTGCTCGAGCGTTTCCGGCTGAAGTTGCTGGCCCTTCTTCGATGCCTGCCGACGCAGGCTCTCGTACGTGGTCCAGATCGCCTCCCGGGTCTTGAGCAGCGCGCAGGCCTGCCTCGCGGCCGCCACGCCAGCCGCATCCACCACCTACACATCCTACGAACCGATCCTGCCGGCACGCCGCAGCGTCCCGACTGTCGCCAGCAGGTCAAACGGCTGCCCCTCGGCCGTCTCCAACCACCAGCGTCCCCGTATTGAGTCGAACGGTCACGAGCCCGCTCGCCTGCACCACTTGCCGTAGGCCCCGCACCGTCGAATAGCCCCGGTCGGCAGTAGGTAATCGCTGGACTCGATCGGATTCTGCACACGAAGCGCTCCCGGTTGCCCACCCCCTCCGTCTCGGTGAACTGGTTGAAGGTGAAGCCGCGCCGCAGCAGCCGGAAGGCCGCCAGGGCCCTCAAGAGATATGGACCCGGGCTCGACATTGCAGCCACCAAGAGCATCGTTTCACCTCCTGTTGGAGTCGCTGCGTATTGACGAGCGATTCTTGCCAACGGCGTGGCAGAAGGGTGTCCGGGGTGGCCCTCCTCATAGGGCCGCATTCAGGAATCTGTCGGTGCGCGGCGTGAGCACGGTTGCGAGGAGTGCTCCCAACTCCTCGAATCTGGCACAGGGTCGACCAATTGCCGACTCCTGGCGGGAGGACGGCCCAAGACACGGAAGCTAGAATCGTGCCATATGCGCACGCTACTGCCCTTGCTTTGCCTGCTTGGGGTCACCGCCCATGCCCAGGACACCACCCAGGCGGGCCGCTTTACCGTCGAGCATCCGACACTCCACAATCTCGGCTTCGAATGGCCCATCTCCGGCGACGACAACCGCAACGCCTCCGTCGCCGTTGAATTCCGCAAGGTGGGCGACTCTTCCTGGCGCGAGGCCCTTCCACTGGTCCGCATCGGCGGCGAGCGTGTCTTCCGCAATCGCGAGCATCTCGACTACACCGTGCCCGATGGTTTCGCGGGCAGCATCCTCAATCTCGATTCCGGAACCGAATATGAATGCCGTTTTACGCTTAGGGATCCCGACGGCACAATCGGTGACATCACGCAAACCGTTCGGGTCAATACCCGGTCCGAGCCACAACCGTACGAGGGCGGCAATGTCCGCCACGTCTATCCCCCGTATCACGACGGGGAGAAGGAGGAACCGAGCTTCACGAGCCTGCTGCAGGCCTACTACGGCGCCGGGCTCGGCGACTGGAGCGTCGTGTGGGAGCGCCCCGTCGAACCCGGTGACACGATCCTGGTACACGCTGGGCTCTACCGGAATGACCGGCTCAACTATGTCGATCCCATGATGACGCCATTTGACGGTACGAACTGGCTGACCATCAAGGCAACGGCGGAACGGCCGATCACGATCCGGGCCGCCGGGGACGGGGATGTCGTCTTCGACGGGGCCGGCAACCACCGGCTCTTTGACGTCACGGCCTCAGCGCACCACATCTTCGACGGAATCACGTTTCGCAACACGGACGTCGCGATCTTCGCCGGATTCAAGAACGTAACGGGAGCGGTCGGCCTGACTGTCAGGAACTGCCGTTTCGAAGATATTGGCTTCGGCGTCTGGACCGAGTACGAAGGGTCGAGCGACTTCTACATCGCCGACAACGTCTTTCTGGGCCGGGCTGAGCAACGCAACCTGCTCGTAGGGTGGACCGGTCCGCTCTGGCGCAGTGCGGGCCCCTACGGCTCCCACGAGGTCCGCAGCTACTACGCCGTGAAGGTTTACGGCCCCGGCCACGTGATCGCCCATAACGCCGTCGCCTACTTCCACGACGGAATCGGTATATCGACCTACGGCACTCCAGAGTCCGATCCCCACCGGCGCGCCTCGTCGATCGACATCTACAACAACGACATCCACCTGTCCGGCGACGATTTCATCGAGACCGATGGCGGCGTCCACAACATCCGGGTCTACAACAACCGCGGCGTCAACGCCGCGCATGGCGGCTACAGCGCGCAGCCCGTCTTCGGGGGCCCGGCCTACTTCATCCGCAATCTGCTCTACCACGTCCCAAGCGGCGTTGCGTTCAAGTTCTCAGCCAAGGCAGCGGGACTGTTCGCGTACCACAACACGATCATCGGCGAGCAGGTGGCGGGCGATACCACGTCGAACATGCACTACCGCAATAACCTCTTCTTGGGTCGGGACACACCGGATCGCGGAGTAATGAGGTGGTCAAACGCCACCACGGCGTACAGCTCGGATTACAACGGCTTCCGCCCCAATCGCGGTGTCGCCGCGCAATATCGCTGGCTCGCCCCTCGCGAGGGCGCGGCGCAGGGCTCGCAAGGAGCGGCACAGTCCCAGGTGTTTGCCACTCTTGCGGAATTCAGGACCGCCACCGGCCAGGAGGAGCACGGAATCGAGATCGATTTCGACATCTTCGAGGACATGGCGCCTCCCGATCCGTCGAAGCGCCACGCCGTCTACCACGCCAAGGACCTGAACTTCCGGCTCAGGCCTGGAGGCAAGGCTGTCGATGCCGGGGTCCGTATTCCCACCGTCAATGATCAATTCACCGGAGATGCCCCGGATCTGGGCGCTCTCGAAGTGGGTCGGCCGCTTCCTCGATACGGACCACGGTGGCTTGAAGCCGATCCCTTCTATCAGTAGGCCTCGCTTTTCCGAAGCAAGTCTGCAGTCAGGATGCGTGCGCAGCAAGGAACGCACGGAGATGTTCCGTCAGGATCGCCGGCTGGTCGATTGGGATGAGGGTCCGGCTGTCGTCGACCCACACCAGTTGCGAGTTCTCGAAATGCGCCGCCAGGCGTTTCGCATGGGCGGGCGGCATCAGCTTGTCCTCGCGTGCCCAGACGATGAGGGTCGGCCCTTGGAACGATCGCTGTTGCTCGGCCCACTGAAGGAGTAGCTTCTTCGTCGGGACGCTTCGAAGATACTTGGTCAGGTCGCGACGGACCATTGGGTCGTGGCACGCGGGGTGGATCCAGCTCAAGAATTGGTTGTTCGGAACCCGCTTCTTCGACATGCCGCCGAACGTGAAAGGAAGATGACGGAGCCAACGAGGACGCAAAAGTTGGACAGACAGGAACGTACCGCCTGGCAGGATTGCGTTGAGGCAAAGCAGCCGTCCGGGGAGGCCGGGCGGGTAGTTGTCGAAGGCTTCGCAAGAAACCAGGACGAGATTCGCGACACGATCGGACCCTCCCGGACTGATGGCCAGTTGTGCGCCGCCCCAGTCGTTGCACACCAGCGTGACGTTGTGCAGGTCGAGTTCCACGAGGAACTCCGCCAGCATGGTCGCGATTGACTGTAGGGAGAGGTCGGCGTCATCGGGCATTGGCGTTCGGTGTGCTCCGAAGGGCAGCACCGGAACGATGCAGCGGTAATGATCCCGTAGACCGTCAACGACCTCGTCCCACAGGGTCTGGTTCATGAGCACCCCATGCAGGAAAACGATCACCGGTCCATCGCCAGCGGTGTCCGAGTACATCAGACCCGCCGTTGTCGGTCCCTCAGGCTGCATCCGCATACCTATTGTCGACGCGGGTTTGCCCTGGATGCCGTGTCAGGAAAGGGACGGTCCCGGCATGCGTCGATACACCAATGCGTTGCCATCCTTGCCGCAGATCTCGCTGACGCCCGCTTCACGCAAGCAGAACGCGGCCTGTTGCCCGAGGCGGTGCGACGACCTCATGGCCCTTGCAATGTCGTTAGTGATAAACCGCTCGGCGTCGACCATGGCGAACAGGTCGGCCATTGACGCGCTGGAATGGGTGGCGACGACATCCACGATCCGGCGGTCCAGGCTGACCCAGTTGCGCCGCCGCCGCTTCCGGCTCTCGCTGACTGCTCGAACCTCTTCTTCGACCGTAATCACGACCTCGAGGGTCAGGTTGGGATGCGCGAGCAGCACGGGGATGCTGACGAGCGTCGAGGATCCGGTTGGCTGTGCAGGCCTCGGTTCCTCAATGGCCGCAAGCTAGGTCATGTGGCATCACTTGGGTTGTCGCTTAGGACGTGCCAGAGAGCTTCCGCAGAAGGCCACCCACCGCGTGCTCGATCCGTGCCGCATCCATGCCCTCAGGCAAGGGGATGGCCATCACCCGTCGGCTTGTTTGCGGATCTGTGTGAACCAGGCCTGCCAAGAGTCCATTCCCCCGGGGCGGCATCTCCTCCGGAACCTGTCGTTCCGACTGCCCGGCAGCTGGGGCCGGCGCAGTGGCAAACGCCTCCATGAATCTCACTCCGGCCTCAAGAAGCCCTGCCACGGCCGTTTCCATCTCGGAAGCCGGGGACGGGCCCGACGGGCTCGGCTCGGCTGCCGGTAGCCGCGTGGCCGCGGAAGTCGTGGGCGGACGAGTTTCTCCGGGGGGAACCGGTTCGGGTGTAGCGGGTGTGCCTGCCGGGCTGTCCTCGATCTCAGCGGCTTCGAGAGGCGCATCTGGACGGGGCTCCGACTCCGTCTCGGTGTCGGCCGTTAGTGCCGGGACGTCGTCCACAATCTCCTCGACGACCTTGAGCATGGTCGAGCGACCGAGATTCTCGAAGCTGACCTCGTCGGCGGTTGCATCGAAGAGACCAGAGAAGAGCGCCTTCTTGAGTTGCATCGTTTCCCAGACCCGTTCTTCAATGCTGTCCTCGGTGAGCATGTGAATCACTTGGACGGGATTGGCTTGTCCCATGCGGTGGACCCGCCCGATGCGCTGCTCCAGCCGTGCCGGATTCCACGGGGGCTCGAAGTTGATCACCGCCGATGCGGACTGCAGGTTCAGACCGACGCCGCCTGCATCGGTGGAGAGGAACACCCTGCAATTCGAGTCCGTGCGGAAACGGTCCATCAGCTCGCCCCGCTTGGGTGTGGGGACGCCCCCGTGCAACGACACGAATTCAATCCCGAGCTTTGACAGTTCCGTTGCTGCCAAGCGGGTCATTCGCTCGTACTCGCTGAAGACAACGGTCTTTCTCCCTTCCTCGATAGCGAGTTCGCGGATGATCTCCCTGAACTCGTCCAGCTTCGGGGAGTGGTTGGTCTCCTTGTCGAAAAGGAACGTCGAGTTGCATAGCATCCGCATGTTTTGCAGGCAGCAGGTGATCCGTCGGAAATCCACTTCCGATAGCCATCCCTGCCGCTTCCACTTGTGCATGAGCCGGCCCAGGATCTCGTTCTGCTCCCAGTACGGCTCAGCTTGCTGCTTGGTCAACGGCACTCTGAACGTCTGGTCGGTTCGCTCCGGGAGTTGCTTGAGAACCTCGTCGCGTTTTCGACGCAACAGAATCGGCTTCAACTGCTCGTGAATCCGCTTCAATCCCCGGTAGCCAAGCAGCTTGCCTGTGTCACTCGTCTCGACATGCTCGTGCAGGAAACGGAAGGCAGGCCCCAGCACGCGTCCGTCCACGAACTCGACGACCGAATACAGTTCTTCGATCTTGTTCTCGAGGGGAGTTCCGGTGAGCACGAAAGCATAGCGGCTCTTCAACTCCTTGACAGTGCGTGCCGTCTTGGTGGCCCAGTTCCGGATGCGCTGCGCCTCGTCGAGGATGATCAGGTCGGCACCCAGCGCCCGTAGCTCCTCAATGTCCCACCGGACGAGCTCGTAGTTGATCAAATTGAAGAACTTCGGGCTTGCGTATCTCTTCTTCCTGCGTTGCTTGTCGCCGTCAATAACCTGTACGGACAGATCGCTGAAACGTTCGATCTCGGTCCGCCACTGGTACTTCACGGAAGCGGGCGAGATCACCAGTACCCGCTCAATGCCGCTGCGCCGTTTCAGCAGCGCGGCTGCGGCGATGGCTTGGACAGTCTTGCCCAGCCCCATGTCATCGGCCAGCACGACGCGGCCCCGGCTCGCCGCGAACAGGACGCCTCGCAGCTGGTAAGGGAACAGCGAAACCTTGACCAAGCCGCGCAGGATCCGCTTGCCATCCTCGATCTTCTTCAATTGCTCCCGCTCCCAAGCGAGACCCTTATCGAGTTCGTTGACGCGGTCTACATGGTCGAGGACGTCGCTGTACACCACAGCAGCGCTGTCGGCTCGTCGCAACTCTCCCAGGACAGTCGCGAATTGGGCGTATTTCCCGCGCATCAGGACTCCCGAACTGTCGAAGTACTCGGCCGCGACGGATTTGAGCGAGGGCTCCGGGGTTTCCGGAAGTTTCAACTGCACATCAAGGCTCTCGCCGTATAGCAGGGACAGCGATGCCCTCTCTCGCTCGTATCGCTTGCGTTCCAGCTGGGAGCGGTAGCGTTTGCGCAGCCGCTCCAGGATGCTCTCGATGTGCTTGCACGTCCCCAGCGTGTTGCGGGAGAAGTCAGGGCAGGAGCAATAGTTGTCGAACAGGCCAGGGCCGCGCATCGCCACCCGGTACTCCTGCCCGCTGGTGGAAAGCAGATGATAATCGCCGAACGGCTTGCCCTTTGGCCTCGAGAGGATGCGCTTGATGGCCTCTTTCGCACGTTCCTGACGTGCGTGGATCTGTTCCTCGATCAGCATTTCTGATTCTCCTCAAAGGGCGCAATATGGGTCGTGGATTTCCGTAAGCTCAGGCCAGAATTGCGAGATCCACCGGGACGCCGTGGTCGAAAGGCAACTGACCTGACCGGCACTTGATGCTTCGGAGGCCCTCCCGACAATAGGCGCCCAACCAACGAGCCGTGGAGTGCTGCGGCGGACGTGAGAACTGTTCGCGAGCGCGCTCGGGGACGGGTGGCTCCGGCCCGAGGTGGCATTGAGTGCGGACTCTGACACGGAGGAGGACTTTCGCGGAATTCTTGCCAATCAATGTTCGCCTGTGCCGACCCAAATTGGCCTGGAAGGATATGATCCACTGACGCAAAGGAGCGTGGCTGGCTAGCCCGAGCCGGACCTCAATTGTAGTGGAAGAGATCAGCTTCATCCTGATTGATCCACCCCGGAACCAGGCAAATTCAAAGTTCGGTACGGGGATCGGGTTAGGCGGGTAGGTAGGGCATTCTGAATTGCGCAGAAAGGCGACATTGTGCCCGATCACGGGACGGCTGGGGCCAGAAGCAGAAACACGGCCTCCATACGCGCGCATTGAGGCGCAGCGGTGGTGGGCTCCACAGCGGGGGTGGGGCTGAGAGTCGGACGAATCGGGCTGGGGGGAGTTAGCTGAGCAGGAGGGCGACGGCCCCGTTCGGGTCCAGCGACAGTTGGCTCATGCGACGCTGGATGTTCTTCGTCTCCAGCAGCCGCAGGATCGAGATCGCGAGATTCGAAACCGCCGCCATCAAACGCGGCAGCGGGCCCTTGCGGATGCGGCATTTGTCCTCGCCGACGGCCACGTCCCGCACGTAGTGGACCCGATTCTCGATGCCCCAGTGACTGCGGTTCAAATGCAGCAACTGCTGCGGTGTCACCTGCTCCGGCCCCAAGCTGGTCACCAAGTAGACGGTCTCGGGCTGGCGCTGCTTGCCGGTCTTCTTGTAGGTCACCTCCCGCCGTACCTGCGCGACGAGACGGACACCGGGAAAGTGCACGTACGGGACCGCGGGGTCGAGTTCGTCCGAGACCCGGATCGAGCGGGTTTCGATCCGTCCGTGATCGCCATCGGTGGTCGTGTACGCCGGCATGCAGTCCCAGTGAAAGCCATCGCGCACCTCCTCGAGCAGGGTGGGCTGGTTGTCTTTCACCGTCAGGGCAAAGTTGAGCTGGAGTGCCAGCAGCTTCTCCACCGTGGGGCGCTGGGTGTGCAGCGCATCCGCCGTCATACAGATCCCGGTGCCGGCGAACTGCTCGACCAACTGGCGCAGCGCCGCCCCTTCGGCATCGTCCTTCTGGCCCGTGAAGCCGAGTTGGCCGACCACCGTGCCGGAGTGGATCTCCAGCGCCGACAGCTGTTGCTGGGGGGCCTTGTCGCGGGGCTGGCCAGCCGCGTCCAAGTCCCGGTCATAGGATCCGCGCAGCACCTTCCCATCGATCGCAATCGCCTGTAGCGGCGCCTCGGAATCGCCGCTGTCAGCTGCCTCGCCCTCGGCGCTATCTTCCTCCTCATCAAAGACTTGCTCGGCTGTCCAGGCTGCCAACAGACGCTCCACCTCGGCGGCGTCAATGCGCTTGAGAATGTAGTGCCAGCTACTGATGCCGGGCGCCTCGTAGCGCCCCGTCTGGGGGCGCCGGCGGGAGCCGATCGCCGCCAGGGTCGCCTGGCTCAGGGCCCGGCCGAAGTCGCACAGTTCGGTCAGGTCCTGCTGGCCGGCCAGGCGCGCGGCGATCAGGATCGTCAGCGCGGTGCGCAACGGATAGCGCAGGCCCCGCCGCTTGCGGGTTTCGGGAATCTGGTCGAGATAGGCGAACAGGGACCGCCATTGGGAGGGTTGCAGCATGATACAGGGTCGATGGGGTTGCCAGTGGGGATGCGGCTGGGTCGCCGCGAGCTGCTGCCGCGCGTTGCGCCGCAGCGGGTAGACGAACACGCGCTTGGGCACGCCGTGGGAGTGATAGCCGATCGCGCCGCCACGGACCCGGCCGAACCCTTGTGTGCTGCCGACCTCGATCCAGTTGGCGGCGCGATAGCACGTGCCCGCGAAGTGGCTGGGATCAACGAACGTTTCCGCGAGCAACAAGGGAGCCGCGTGCAGGCGCAGCCACTCGCGGGGCAGTTGGCGCAGGCTGAGGCCGAGCACGCGGGAGGCGAGATGAGGGCAGGAGCCCGCCTCGCATAACAGCAAGAAGCGGGACTGATTGGCGACCAGGAAGAGCCGCTGGCGACGCTGCAAGGAGGTCCAGCCGATCCAGCGGTCGCGGGCGGCACAGTGCAGGGCGGCGGCATGCCAGCCGATCAAGGCGAGCCACTGATCGCCGAGCACGGCGACCTGCCGCAGGCGCTTGCCACAGAAGTTGCGGAACCCGAGATAGTGGTGCTGGCGCATCAGGTCGTTCCAGCGCGGCTCCTCGTCGGGCCGCACGGTCCGGACCTGCACTTCCCGCAAGGGAATCTCGTTCGGGATCATTCTGCGAGTTATCGCATAACCCAGGCGTGTTTGTCCAGCCTTCCGCCTTAGTCCTTTGTCATTCAGCCATTGCTACCGAACATTGAAAAGCCCTGACCCCGGAACAGGGTGGTGGCTCTGCGGGCCTCAAGAGTCCCCCGGTTTCGTCCGCGGGAGTTGCTACGGACGTAGCGTTAGAGACTACCTCTTGTTTGGCGTGGCCTACGAATGCGCCGGCCGGCCGTGATTGTCGGCGAAGTCACCAGGCTCGAGACTCGGGCTTGATGAGTCCGTCATGATTCTGAATTGAAGGCCCGATGTGAAGCGAGAACAAAGCAAATGGCACCGAAGAAGCGGAATGATCTCGAACTGGTTGACTGTGCGGGAAGCCTCGTGTTGTGGGCTCGTCGGCTGTCGCAAACTTGGGCGCGCCTCCACCGCGCGGTTCGTGCCAAAGGGCTCGACGCTACGAGCCTCCGTCCGTTCCCGGTGTCCTGTGACCGGCCTGCAGCTCGGTGATCCGCGCTTTGAGGCGAGCGATTTCCGATTCGGCGGCCCGCCTTGCCACAACCTCCGCATTCAGCGTCGTCTCCGCCTCGGCTCTGGCCCGGTCCGCCTGGGCTCTGGCCTGCTCCGCCTGGGCTCTGGCCTGCTCCGCCTCGGCCTTGGCCCGTTCCGCCTCGGTCCGGCCCTGCTCCGATTCCCGGAACGTCAGCAGGTCCTCGCCGGTACCCGGGTCGCGGAAGCGCAGCAGGTGCTCCATGCCCGGCCGGCTGTCCACCCGCAGATCCAGCTCCAGCACCTCGCTGCGAATCGATCCGTCCGCTGCCAGTCCCAGCGGCTCATACCCCAGGCCCGCCAGCGTACTCCCCTCCAGCCGCTGCCCCGGCCGTGACGCGCCCTCCAGCGCCCCGACCGGATTGAACCGCCAATACTCCGTCACCCCGATCGACGCGTACAGGACCCGCTTCACGCCCCGGTCCCGCCCCGCGCTCGCCGGCGAGGCCACCTCCAGCACGAAGCCCGGCGGGCGGCCAGCCTCCCATACCCGGTAGGAGGTCTCCGGCAACGCCGCCAGGCCCCGCACCACGAACAGGTCCGGGACCAGCTTCTTCTCGACGTCGCCTTCCTGGTAGTACAGGTTCATGTTCGCCCCGACCTGGACCAGGCTGGATTCTGCGAACCGGTTGCGCAGCATGGCGAGCGCATACAGGATCGCGTCCACATGCCGCGGGCTCTCCGCCATTGCCTTGCCGTCCGAGTACGGGTACTCGATGGCGGCTGCGGATCGCTCTGCGGGACGTGCTGAGGTTCTTGCCATCAGGCTGGCGGCGGCAGTCTTGCCGACGCTCAGCATAACAGGCAGGCTGACACCCTTCATGCCCATCTCCCTCTTGGAACGAAAGAGCTGGCGGACCGCTGGGTCGCTGCAAAGCCGCGTTCCCCGGCAGGCGCCTTCACGCCGCACACGGTCTGCCCGAAGGGTTACACGATCCGGAACTCGGGACGATATGGAGAGCCTCTCTTAAGGTGCTGGAGGCCAGATGCCACCGGACCTGGGCCGGCTTGGCGCCAGCGGGTATCGATGGACCAATTGAACGGCAATCCGAATCGCTGCCGCCGCGGCTGGCCCAGGGTGCTGGCGCGTGGATTGGCCCTGATCGACATCCGGGCTCTGGAAGCTGGTGTTGAGAATCGGATATGACGGATGTTTCGTGACACCGAAGACTTCTCAACGGAACCGCAGCTTCAAGCGCGCCGTGAGTTGGGGATTATGCATCAGACCGACTTCCCAGTTAGAGTCGGCCTCCGCTCTAGCTCCACCAGGTTTCCCCGTCTGCGAGGTGCGCCTTGACCACGTCGGGGTCGAGCTCGATCCCAAGGCCCGGCTCGTCCGGAACTTCGACGAAGCCGGCCTTTGCCAGCGGCCCGTCATGCACAATGACGTCGTCCATCCAGCCACCGTCGAAGAAAACTGTCTCGCAAGCGAAGTAGTCTCGGACGGTTGATCCCCAATGGACGGTCGCCATGCCGTTCACGATGCTCCCGGTGTTGTGGTTGGCCATAGGCAGGAAGTACAGGTCCGCGAGGTCTGCCATGCGCTTGTTCTCGAGGAATCCGCCCGAGTTGCGAAGGTCGGGGTGAAGGATGTCGATCGCCGCGTTGACCACGAAAGGTAGCGCCTCGGCGCGGCGCATCCAGTTCTCGCCGGTGCAGATCGGTACCGGCGACATCTCCGCCAGCCGCTTCCAGCTCTCGGAGTAGGCGACTGGCAGAGGGTCCTCCAGGAAGAGCGGCTTGACGTCCGTCAGGGCGACCGCCATGTCTATGGCGCTGCGCAGGTCGAACTCCCAGTGGCAGCCGATCAGGATGTCGTGCTCGAAGCCGAGTGCCTCCCGGCAGTTCTCGAACCCCAGGCGCAACCTACGCAGTTCGTCGCTCGAGAGCATGCGATTGGAGGGATCGCGGCCTGGGTCCATGCCCGGACTGTTCCGCAAGGGGCCAAACTTGTGCATGTTGATCCCGAAAGGGCTCTCCTTCACCTGCTGCGCCCAGTCCCGGAGAACGGCCTTGTCGAAGAAGTCGTCCGGCCGGGAGTGGTCGTACAGACGCACCTTGTCGCGAAACTTCCCGCCCAGCAGCTTGTACGTCGGTACGTCAAGCAGCTTGCCGGCCAGGTCCCAAAGGGCCATTTCGATGCCGCTCATCGCCCTCTGCTGGGCGTGCGCGCTCCCGTCGGTGTAGCGGTATCCGGTATACAGCCGATCGATCTGCAGCGGGTCCTTCCCGATGAACAACTCGCGCAAGCCGTGAATTTCCTCCTTGATTCCCAAGCCGGGGGAACCGTAGGCCTCGGCGATGCCATGCACGCCCGCATCCGTGTCGACTCGGACCAGCGTGTACGTCCGAGGCCCCTGCAGGATCATCGTCTTGATGTCGGTGATCTTGACCTTGTTGTGGGTGGTCGCGCTGAGTCGGTGGTAGCTCGCCAGCCAGGCGGGAACCGAGGCGCCCGCGAGTGACGCCAGGAACGTGCGTCGGGAGCGTTGTTGCATGTTGGCCGACATTATAGGCACTCGCTGGTGAGGGCAATTCCCAGGGCATTGCCTGTCAAGGGCCGATGCTCGGGCCCAGCGGTCAACTATTGGCGCTGGACGATCCTGGTTAGGACGAAGTTGTAGAGCCAGGCAATGACGAATCCAAAGACAAAACCGTCCACTACTCCGTAAACGGCACTCAGCCCCAAATCCACAACCGGGTCGGATCCCGAGATTCCCGGATAGATCGACCCGATCAGTTGGAAGTATTCCGACCCGTAGTCCGGGAAGATCGCGTTAACAATCGTGATTCCGCACATCGATACTCCCCACAAGATGCCAAGCGCCAAGCCCAGCGCAACCCGCGAAATCTTCATGCCTTTACCTCCCCAAGCGCCATTTGCGGTTGTCTCGGGAACGAATCCCGACCTGACCGTCCGCACTATGGTAGATAACCGTGTTTCAGGCGCTTGGATGTCACGGAAACCTGGCTTGCCGGCCTGGAGACTCTCGGCAGTACTGCTGTCTTTCGAAGATAGCCGGCCCCGCTTGACCATCCGTGCCAATGCCCACAGCCTCGGGAATCGTTTCCGGTAGGCACCTAGCCGCTGCAACATCTTGCTTCAACCCCTCCACAGAAGATCATCCTTGTGCCGCAGCCGCTTCCCGCCATCCACCTTGACACCATCCCAAGACTCCGGTAGGCTCACACTCAGCCTCTAGAATGCGAGTCCTAGCCAGAGTCCTGACACTCTGCGTGGCACTCACACTGACCTCCGCAGCCGCCAATGCCCAGACTCATATCCATGGCTACGGCGGCAGCCTGATTAGCAGTTCCAACAAGGGCTACAGCGGATTCCTCGCAGGCGGCGGGGTGGAGCGGAAGTGGTTCTTCGTTGCAGCAGACGGGCACTCCCTCAGAACACCCCCACAGGTACAGACCGTATTGAACCTCTTCGAGGATCTGACCGGAACCAACTTCGGACTCGGACTCGAATTGAGCGGACTGGACCTATCGCTCGGTATCCCGATCCGGGTCAGCAAGACTGTCTCTCTGATTCCGGCACCGATCGTCGGCTTCACCAACATACGGTTCTGTATCGACACAAACTGCTTCTCAGCACCCGACTTGAACTATGGCGGGGGCGGCGTCGCACGGATCATGCTGGCTCCACGCATTGGAGTCCACGCAGGCTTCCGCTATACCAGGCACTATGAACTCGCCTTCACCGCCGGCGCGGTGTCCCGGCTCTGGGACTGAATGAGCGGGAGAATCAACCACCTCCGACCATTAGCACTCAAGAGCAAATGGTTCCCCTTGACAGTCTTCGCCCTTGGCGACTTGGGCAACAAGAAGCGAAGCCGCCCGATGCCCCTGATTGAAGGGGCCGTAGCTCTATGGAGAGAACATTGCCGTTGCACGCACGGGTCCAGGTTCGATTCCACGCTGTCCCTCCACCTGCAGCTTGGCTGAACCGGAATCCAGGGAGACCGGGACTGACTCGCCAAGCCTCGGCTCACTCAACGTGCTCAAAATGAGCAGGTGTAGCAGACTTGACCAGGTCATCCTGTCCTCCCTGCTCCAGTCGCACGTTCTGGTGCTCGATGGCCACTTCCGGCAACTCTTCGAGGCATTCCCATTGGGGTAGGCCCTGCGTGCGTGCCGCGATGTAGCGTGCCCGGATCTTGTTGCACGGCACCCCCGGAAACCTCACTTCCGGGAACTCCAGCAAGATGTTCACATTGGTCTCAACAGAGTGGAAGTTCTCGAAGAGCTCCAACTGGCTCTCCGGGTGTCTAAGCCCCCCTGAACGACCCGTTCCTGATTACGATGACCATCACGCCAGCCGCATTGACACAACAATGTCACCGCAGATCTTCACTGTTCGATTGGGAGGGAACGCGGCAGCTTGACCATTCGACATGATTCCGATAGCCACCGGCCTGATCCGGGAATTTGCTCGTTCGCGTATAATCGGGTAGACAAAGAACGAGCAGCGCCGCGGCCGCTTCTCCCCTTCAGGTCACGCCTTCCCCGCTTATCAGGGGCCGGGAAGTTGAAGGTGATTTCTGCGCTCGTCAGACCGCTGTGCGGACTCGCGGACCCAAACCGGCTATGGCAACCCAAGTGATGGACGTAACCGAGGCGATCGTTCCCGACAAGGTAGTCAGGGAATTCTACGAGAAGCTCCTTCAGTGCTACTACGTCGAGGAGCGTGCCAAGGTCTTCGTGAAGCAGGGCAAGCTTGCCTTCTACGCGTCCACCCGGGGTCACGAGCAGGTGCAGGTCGGTGTGCCCATGCTGATGCGGACCGGGCATGACTGGTTCTACACCTACTACCGCGAGAAGAGCGTCGCCGTAACGCTCGGCATGTCGTACAAGGACATTTTCCTGGGCTTGCTCAATCGCGAGGGAGACCCGAACTCCGAGGGCGTGAACATGCCCGAGCAGTGGTCCTCGGAAGAGCTCAAACTGGTGGCCCAGAGCGCCTGTACCGGCACGCAGTACCTGCCGGCCGTCGGCGCGGCTCGCGCCTTGCGGTACGACGGCTCCGACGCCATCGTGTACGCCTCCTCCGGTGAAGGTGCCACGAGCGAGGGCGAATTCTTCGAATCACTGAACTGGGCAGCTCGCGAGAAGCTGCCTGTCCTGTTTGTCGTCCAGAACAACGGCTACGCGATCAGCGTCCCGCAGAAGTACCAGACCGCGTCCAAGATCCACGACATCGCGGAAGGCTTCGGGTTACCCGCGTACAACCTAGACGGCACTGGGTCGTTCGAGACGATGTACCAGTTGTTACCCGGACTGATCCAGGACATTCGCGATGGAAAGGGCCCGGCCCTGATCGAGTTCAATGTGGTGCGTCTCGACCACCACTCCTCGTCCGACGACCACCGCAAGTACCGCAGCGCGGAGGAACTGGACGAAGTTGCCATGCGCGATCCGATTCTCCGCGCCGAGGCCCAGGTCCTGAGTTCCGGATTGTTGACCGAGCCGCAAATCGAGGACCTGCGCGCCAAGATCAAGGACGAGGTCGACCGCGCCGCCGAAGAGGCCGATTCCCACCCGTACCCGCAGAACTACGACGTCATGCAGCATGTCTTCTCCAAGGACCTTCCGGTCGAGGAGGAGTCGGAGCCGACGTTCGTGAACGAACGCGTTTCGATGGTCCAGGCCATCAACGCCGGCATCCGGGAAGAGATGCAGCGCAATCCCAAGATCGTCATGTGGGGCGAGGACATCCAGGATCCCAAGGGCGGGGTCTTCGGGGTGACCAAGGGGCTGACTGACGAGTTCGGAGAAGCCCGCTGCGTCAATTCCGCGCTGGCCGAGGCTTCAATCCTCGGCATCGCGGGCGGCATGGGCACGGCAGGCTACATGCCCGTGATCGAGATTCAGTTCGCCGACTACATCTGGCCGGCGTTCATGCAGATGCGCGACGAGATCGCGCCGATGCGCTGGCGCAGTGCCGGAGTGTGGGGCTGCCCCATGGTCTGCCGGGTAGCCTGCGGCGGCTATATCAAGGGCGGACCGTGGCATTCGGCCAACATCGAGGGATTCTTTGCGAACATCCCGGGCTGGTACGTCGTGTATCCGTCGTGCGCGCAGGACGCCAAGGGGCTGTTCAAGACCGCTGCCCGGATGAAGGATCCGGTGATCTTCCTGGAGCACAAGGGCCTGTACCGCGCCATGCCCGCGCGCACGCCCGAACCTGACGAGAACTACCTGATCCCGTTCGGCAAGGCCAAGACCCGGCGGAGCGGCACGGACCTCACGGTCGTGACGTGGGGCTACACGGTCCACCAGGCCGAGGCTGTCGCGAACGCCCTGGAGGCGGAAGGCAAGGGATCGGTCGAAGTGATCGACTTGCGCTCGATCATCCCCTGGGACAAGCAGGCTGTCTTCGAGAGCGTGCGCCGGACCAACCGCGTCGTAGTGGCCCACGAGGACTCCCTGACCATGGGCTTCGGAGCCGAAGTGGCAGCCGAGATCTCCCAGCATTGCTTCGACCACCTCGACGCGCCCGTTGCGCGCGTGGGTGCCGAGGATTGCTTCGTCCCGTCCGCCGTGAACCTGGAACGGCAGGTCCTCCCGTCCGAGGATTCGGTGAGACTTGCGATCGAGCGATTGCTCAAGTACTAGGACCCTGTCGCGGCCGTGCCGGAACGAACGCTGGCCCACGCGAATTCATCTGTATCCCGTTTGCCGTTGCGCGTCTTCGCGGCCCAGTTGGCTGTGGCGCTGCTGTTGGGCTGCGCCGGCCCCGCGTCCAGGCCGGCAGCGAGTTCGGCCCAGCCGCGATTGCCGACGACCACCGTCGTGCTGCCGAACGGCAGCCAGGTCGAGGCGGAACTGGCCATGACTCCCGAGGAACAGGCGATGGGAATGATGTTTCGCTCCGACTTGCCTCCCGACAAAGGAATGCTGTTCGTGGGCGATCGCGCGACGCCCAGATCGTTCTGGATGTACCAGTGCCTCATACCTCTCGACATGATCTGGCTGGACGGGGGGCGCAGGATCGTTGAGATCGTCCACGACGCTCCGCCTTGTCGCGACTCCGACCCGGGGCGCTGCCCGTCTTACGGCGGCACGGCGAATTCCGTCTATGTCCTGGAACTGGCGGCCGGTCAGGCGGCTGCGCAAGGTCTCAAGCTAGGGGACCGGCTGGAGTTTTGAGCGTAACCGCAGAGGCATTCGCCGCGCCTTGAACAAAGGGGAAGGTGTGCGCGTCCCGCCTGCTTCCCAGTCAACCTCTATGAAACGAATCATAGCCGTCCTGATCGGCATCATGCTCGTGTACCTGGTCGGCTCTAGAGTATACGACGCGACCCAGCAGGCCGCTGCCCCGGCCAAGAAGCAGGCTGGCCGGATCATCAACGTGGAGCTGACGGAAGCAAGGACTGGCCAGATCCGCGAGGAGCTGTTGCTGACGGGGTCGCTCAAGCCCAAGGAAGTTGTCGACGTCAACCCGAAGAACACGGGCCGCATCGAGCGCATCCACTTCCTGGTCGGAGACCGGGTAACGGGCGGCGCACTGGTCGCGGAAATGGAGGACGACGAACTCCAGCAGCAAGTGAGGCGCTCGGAGGCCGCCCTCGCGGTGAGCCAGGCCAACATCTCTTCGCGGGAGGCCGAACTCGCCAACTCCATGGCCAGCCTCGAGCGCGCCAAACTGCTGTTCGACGAGGAATTGCTGTCCCCGCAGGAATACCAGCAGGAACAGACATCCCTGGAAGTCATGCAGGCGCAACTGCAACTCGCAGAAGCGCAGGCGCAGCAGTCGATGGCGGAACTCACCGAACTCCGCATCCGTCTCGACCAGTCCAAGATCTACGCCCCGATGAGCGGCGTTGTGTCCCAGCGCTACATCGATCCGGGAGCTTTGGTCAGCCCGAACCAGCCGATCCTGCAGATCGTCAATCTGGCGACCATGGTGACGCAGGGCAACGTCCCCGAGCGCAACATTGCGAGACTGACGATCGGCAATCCCGCCAACGTCATGGTCGATGCGGTGCCCGGTCGCGGTTTCGAGGGGGTCGTCGCGCGCATCGCTCCAGTCCTGGACGCCGCTACGCGCAGCGCCCTGATCGAGATTGATATCCCGAACCGCGAGATGGTCCTCAAGGCGGAGATGTTCGCTCGCATTTCCCTGGATCTCGGTTCTTTGCGGGACGCGACGCTGATTCCCAGGGACGGCCTTGTCTACCGCGGCCAGGACCCCGGGGTTTACATCGTTGAGGGTGATGGCAATCGACCAATATTCCGTGTTATCGAGACTGGCATGACCCGGGAGGGACAGATCGAGGTCCTCGGAAACCTGGACGCCGGGACGCGGATTGTCGGACGCGGGGCGACGATGCTGCGCGACGGGGATCGGATCAGCACTGGACCTCCACCTGGGCGCGGAGGCGCCGGTGGCCAGGGCCAGGGTGGCGGAGCCGGCGGGAACAGTGGTGGCGGTGCGACAAAGACAGCACCCACAAAAAACGCGAGCTAGGTTCCCGCGTTTTCGGGCGGTTCGGCGAGAATCGAGCCTCAAGCCCTGTGGTCTTGGCGCTATGATTGAGCTGCGGGGGTCCGGAAAGCAGCCTCAATGAATCTCGCGACGGCATCGATTCACCGGCCGGTGACTGTCTTGATGCTCTGCCTCGTCGCCATCTTGCTGGGGGCGGTTGCGTTCGTCAATATCCCCGTTGACCTGATGCCGGAGATTGTCTATCCGACGATCAGCGTCCGGGCCGACTACGAGGGCGTGGCGCCGGAAGAGATGGAGACCTTGGTGGTCCGGCCGCTCGAAGAGGCCTTTGCGGCCGCCCCGAATGTCAAGGAAATCTCCAGTTCGGTATACGAAGGCCAGGCCTATGTGCGGGTCGGCTTCGACTACGGTGTCGACATCGACGAGGCGGCCAACGAACTGCGCGCCCGTCTCGACCGTCGCCGCCGCTACCTGCCGGAAGACATGGATCCTCCCAGCATGTACAAGTACGACTCGTCGCAGTACCCGATCATGTACTTGACAGTCTCCGCCCAGGGGCTGGACGCCAAGGAACTGCGTCACTACGTCGAGAAGCAACTCCAGTACCGTCTCGAGCGCGTGCCGGGAGTGGCTGCCTTCAGCGTGCGCGGCGGATTGCGCAGGGAAATCCACGTCGATCTGGATCTGAAGAAGCTGCGGGCGCTGGAACTGTCAATTCCCCAAGTTGTCCAGATCCTGCGCCAGGAGAACATGAACCGCCCGGTCGGGCCCGTCGAGGAGGGACGTTTCGACGTGCTCCTGCGCACGCGGGGCGAATTCCAGAGCTTGGACGAGATCCGCAACGTTGTCCTGGCGACCCGCAATGGCGTGCCGGTGTACGTGCGGGACATCGCCGAGGTGGAGGACAGCCACGAGGAAGCAGATTACCTGGTCAGCGTCGACGGACAGGCGGGCGTGCGCATGTACGTCTACAAGCAGGCCGGGGCCAACACCGTCCAGGTCTCGGAACAGCTTTGGGAGGAAGTCGACCGGATCCACAAGGCATTTCCCCACGTCCAAATCGAGAAGACGCGAGATAGCGCGGACTTCATCCGCGCCTCGATCAACAACGTTCAGGGGGCAGTGTTGCAGGGGGCAGCGCTTGCGGTTGTGGTCCTGCTCTTCTTCTTGCGCAGCGTCTCCAGCACGTTGATCATCGCCATCGCGATTCCGATTTCCGTGATTTCGACGTTCGCCCTGATGTTTTTCAACGGGTTCACCCTGAACACGATCTCTATCGGTGGGCTCGCTCTGGGTGTGGGCATGCTCGTCGATAACGCGATCGTGGTGCTCGAGAATGTCCAGCGCCACCGCGAGGACGGCAAGACCGCCTACGAGTCGGCGGTGGTTGGCAGCAGGGAGGTGTCGACGGCGATTACGGCCTCGACGCTGACTACGGTTGCCGTCTTCGTGCCGGTGCTCTTCGTGGGCGGCATCTCGGGTCAGAGCTTCAAGCAGCTGGCGTACGTGGTCAGTTTCGCCTTGCTGTGCTCGCTCGCGGTCGCGTTGACCGTGGTGCCCGGGCTGTGCGTCGGCCTCCGGCGTAGCAAGGAGTCCGGCGGACGCACAGCGAGACTGAACCAGATCGCTCGCAGATGGTTGCGCAATCTCGCAGCCGGCTATGGCGGGATGCTGCAGTGGTCCCTCGCCAACAAATCCCCTGTGATCCTGACCGCGTTCCTGCTTTGCGGCTTGGCCATGTATCTCGCGCCGTATCTCGGTGTGGAACTCCAGCCTGAGACGGATGAGGGCGAGGTCCGGGTCAACGTCGAGCTGGAGCCCGGCACCAGGATTGAAGTGACGGACGGGATAATGCAGGAGCTGCGGCGCTTGGCGGACGAGCAGGTCCCCGAGATCCAAACCTCGATGGTCACGGCGGGCGGGTCCAGTCGCAGTAGCGGGTCTGGGACGCATTTGGGCGAGTTGCGCCTGAATCTCGTTCCGCGGAAACAGCGCGATCGCTCCGCCCGGGAGGTCGCCAACTCGCTCCGGGAGGTTTTTGGAGAGCGGGCGGGGATGCTCGTCAGGACGCGCGTTTCCTCTGGCATGTTCCGGCGCTTCAGCAGTAGCGACGACGAAGACCGCCTCACGGTCGAGATTCGGGGTCACAACATGGAGACTTCGGCCCTGCTGGCGGAGACGATCCGCGAAACGATGAGCGGTATTGCTGGAATTGCCGAGCCCACGATCAGCCAGCGTCCCGGCATGCCGGAAATGCTCGTCGAGGTCGACCGAATGCGGGCTGCCAACATGGGGTTGAATGTCTCGGACGTCGCATCGACGCTCGAGACTGCGATCGGCGGTACGCGCAGCTCGATGTACCGCAAGGAGGGCGACGAGTTCAACATCCTGGTTCGCTTGCGGGAGGCGGATCGGCTCGACTTGGGGAATGTCGGACAGATCCCGCTCACCACGCCACTGGGCAGGACGATCCCGGCTGAGAGCGTGATCTCGTTGAGCCGGCGTGAAGGCCCCACCTACATCAGCCGTGCCAACCAGGAGCGCCGCATGTTCGTGAGCGCCGTTCTCAACGACCGGGACCTGGGCAGCGTGGTCAACGACCTGGACCGGCGGCTGGCCGGCATGGCCTTGCCCGAGGGCTTTGCGATCGAGTACGGCGGAGAGTACGAAGAGCAGCAGGAGACCTTCCAGGCGCTGCTGCTTTCCTCGATCCTGGCCCTGATCCTGGTGTACATGGTCATGGCAGCGCAGTTCGAGTCCCTGCGCGATCCCTTCCTGATCCTGTTCTCGGTCCCGATGGCGGCAATCGGCGTGGTGGTGATTCTGCTGGCCACGGACACGACATTCAGCCAACAGGCGTTCCTTGGCGTCATCGTGTTGGTTGGCATCGTCGTGAACAATGCCATCGTGCTCGTGGACTACACCAACCTGCTAAGGCGGGAGCATGGGATTGGGTTGCATCGCGCGGTCGTGACCGCCGGAATGCGCCGGATGCGTCCGATCCTGATGACCACGATCACGACCATCCTGGGTCTGGCGCCGATGGCCTTGGGCATCGGGGAGGGTTCCGAATTGCAGGCGCCGATGGCGCGGGTTGTGATCGGCGGTCTGGCGACCTCGACCCTCATCACACTGGTCTTCATCCCCGTGATGTACGTGGCCTTCGAGGAACTTGGCGCCCCGCGCCGCGTTCGACGCCCCGTGCCGGAGGCGCTTGAGCCTGTTGCCGGCGACTGAAGTTCGCGCCCGGGATGTTCCCGGACCCTTCGCCGTTACTCCGGGTAACCGTAGATAGCCGGAATTACGCCTTATTCTTTGGTGTTCTGGGACGCCCTAGCAGATGCGGTCAGATGCGTAGCCCGGTCCAGGCGCCAAGGATCCAATAAATGAGCCTTCCTGAGTTTTCGATCAAGCGTCCCGTAACGGTGCTCATGGCCGTGATGGTCAGCCTCCTGCTCGGCTTCATCGCGTTCACGGAAATCCCCGTGGACCTGATGCCGGAGATCAACTCTCCGACGCTCAGCATCACGACCGACTACGAGGGAGTGGGCCCGGAGGAGATCGAGACGCTGATCAGCCGGCCGCTTGAGCAGATCGTTTCGGCTGCCCCCGGGGTCGAGCGCGTGACTTCGACATCGAGCGAGGGCCGCTCGTCCGTGCGCATCGAGTTCGTCTATGGGACGGACATCGAAGTCGCCGCGGATGAGGTGCGATCCCGGCTGGACCGGGGCCGGCGGTCGCTTCCGGACGACATCGAGCCACCCACCATCTTCAAGTTCGACGTCACCCAGTTCCCGATCATGTTCGTTACCGTGGCGACCCCGGAAATGGACCCGAGGGAGCTGCGGATGTTCACCGAGAAGAACATCCTGTACCGTTTCGAGCGCATCAAGGGAGTCGGGCAGGTGCGTGTCGGGGGCGGCCTGCGAAGAGAGATCCACGTCGACTTGAATCTGGAGAAGCTGCGCGCGCTGGACCTGTCTGTCGCGCAGGTAGTGAACACCATTCGGGCAGAAAACCTCAACCGGCCGGTCGGCCCGGTGCGCGAGGGGCGCTTCGACGTCCTGCTGCGCACGAGCGGCGAGTTTGACAGCGTCGACCAGATTCTGAATGTCGCCCTGACGTCGCGCGAAGGGATCCCGATTTATGTCCGCGACATCGCGGACGTTGCCGATTCGCATCCCGACGTGCGCCACTACGTCGGCGTGAACGGTCAACAGGCCTTGAGGCTGATCATGTTCAAGCAGGCCGGGTCGAACACGGTCAAGGTGTCGGAAGCCGTTTGGGAGGAAGTCGGCGAGATCCACGCGGACTATCCGCACATCCGGATCGAGAAAACCATGGATACGGCGGACTTCATCACTGCTGCCATCCGCAACGTGGAAACGGCAGCTGCGGTCGGCGGCGTTCTCGCGGTGCTGGTACTGATTCTGTTCCTGCGCAGCCTGTCCAGCACCCTCATCATCGGGGCCGCGATCCCCATATCCGTGATCTCGACCTTCTCCTTGATGTACTTCAACGGCTTCACCCTGAACACCGTTTCCTTCGGCGGCTTGGCGCTGGGTGTCGGGATGCTCGTCGACAACGCGATCGTCGTGCTGGAGAACATCTATCGCCACCGGGAGGAAGGCAAACCGTCCAAGGAAGCGGCCCTGACCGGCAGCCGCGAGGTGGCGATGGCGATCAGTGCGTCCACCCTGACCACGATCGCAGTATTCGTGCCCGTACTGTTCATCGGGGGGTACTCGGCGCAGACATTCCAGCAGCTGGCGTACGTCGTCAGCTTTTCGCTTCTGTGCTCGCTACTGGTGGCGCTCACCGTTGTGCCGGCCCTTTGCTCGCGTCGGAAGGGCACGAGCCGGCAGGGCATGCCGATCCTGGCGTATGCCGAGCGGGTGATGGACTCGATGTCCACCACGTATTCGGAGACCATCCGCTGGTCGCTCCGGAACCGGACCGTCGTTACGGCGCTCGCGGTCGGGCTGTTCGTGTGCTCGCTCTGGCTGACCGGCTACATCGGCGTGGAACTCGAGCCGCAGGTGGACGAGGGCCAGATCCGCATCAGCTTCGAGTCGGAGCCGGGCACGCGAGCCGAGGTGTCGAAGGAGATCGTCGACCGCATGGAGTCCATCGTCATGGAGCAGTATCCGGACGAGGTCGAGTACATCATGACCGAGGCGGGCAGCGACAGCCCGTTCCGTTCAATCGCCACGCACATCGGCGAGCTGCGGATCACCCTGGTGGACCAGGCCCAGCGGACCGTTTCCGCGCGCGAGATCTCCAACTCTCTGAGGCCGCGGCTGGCGGCCGTGGCCCCGGGACTGCAGATGCGAATGCGCATCTCGAGCGGAAACTTCGGCCGGCGGCGCGGCGGGGGAGGGGATTCCGACGACCGTCTGCTGCTCACCATTCGCGGGTACTCTCCGGACGTGACGCAGGACCTTGCAGTGCAGGTTCGAGACGCCATGAGTTCAGTCGAGGGAGTCGCGGAGGCTTCAGTCAGCCGTCGCCCGGGCCAGCCGGAGATGGTGGTCCGGGTCGACCGAATCAAGGCGGCCAGCCTGGGCATGTCTGTATCGGAAGTGGCTGAAACACTGGAGACGGCCGTCGGCGGGCGCCGTTCCAGTTTCTACCGGGAAGAGGGTGACGAATATGACATCGTCGTGCGCCTCCGCGAAGAGGATCGACTGGACTTGTCGCAGGTCGGCCGCATCCCATTGCGTACCCCCGGCGGGGAGCTGATCTACGCGGATGATGTCGTCCAGCTGAGGCGCCAGGAGGGTCCGGTCGAGATCAGCCGGGTCGACCAGGAGCGGATTGTCTATGTTTCGGGAACGATCGCTGACCGCAACCTTGGAGACATCATGACGGACCTGCGGGGTGAAATCGCGAAGATCTCCCGCCCGGACGGCTACGAAATCCGCTTCGGCGGTGAATGGGAGGACCAGCAGGAGTCGTTCCGTGAGTTGACGTTCGCCGCGATCCTGGCTCTCCTGCTCGTCTATATGGTCATGGCCGCGCAGTTCGAGTCGCTACGCGATCCGTTCATCATCCTGTTCTCGGTTCCGTTAGCGGCGATCGGCGTCGTGACGATGCTGGTGATCACCGAGACAACCTTCAACATGCAAGGCTTCCTCGGTGTCATTGTGCTGGTGGGCATTGTCGTGAACAATGCCATCGTCCTGATCGACTACACGAACCAGCTCCGCCGCAACCACGGGCACGGGATCATCGAAGCGGTGGTGACATCTGGCCGCCGCCGTCTGCGCCCGATCCTGATGACGACGGTCACGACAATTCTTGGCTTGACGCCCATGGCACTGGGCATCGGCGAGGGCTCGGAGCTGCAGGTGCCGATGGCGCGGGTGGTGATCGGCGGGTTGCTGACGTCGACGCTAATCACCCTGGTGTTTATCCCGGTCGTGTATGCCACGCTCGAGGAGTTCGCCGACCGTTTGGCCCATCGGCGCCGCAAGCCCTTCGTCGGCGAGCCCACGCCAGTTGAAGGCGACTAGCCGTTCGTTCAGGCCCGTGGCGGGAATCACCGCCCGGCAGCAACCCAATCCCGGGACGCTACTGGCCGACGGGAACCGTGAGCATTGCGTTGATGCCCTCGCGTCCTGCGGACTGCAACGACAGCAGGTACGTCAGCAAGTTGAACGTCGCTTTCGAATTCAGGTCTGCGTCATCGATGTAGAACCAGTGGTCACGGTATCGGATGCGCACGAACGCACTGGTCGGCTCGGAATCCTGGGAAGAGACTCGCAGCAGGTTGCCGGACACGCTGTTCCAGTCGAATTCCTGGTTGTCGCCTCCCTTTGCGACGGTGACCAGGCCCCGCGTCTTGTGCGTCGGGGGCGCATCGACGCTGTGCGAGAGGAAGAACAAGGCTCCTAGCAGCGACCGGCCGGTCAGAACGATTTCGTCTGCAGCGCGCTCCGCGCCCCGCGCTGTCAACCGGAATGTCTCGACTTCGGGAGCCAGCCGCAACAACGCGCGCAGGGACCGCAACGTGTCAGCCAGTGGGCTGTCCTCCTCGGGGCTGTCGATCTTCAGGAAGGTCTCTCCGGTTTGCTGGTCGCGGGCCGCGAGGAAATACAGTGCCCCGGAGATCTGCAGTTCCCGCAGCAACCGGGCCGCTTCCCTGAATTGACTGTTGTCCGGGATTCTGGACGGTGTCGGCCCGCTGGCGACCGGAGCATTGGCGAGGTTGTTGATGCTGTCGACGCAGCACATCAACAGGCGCTCGACGCTCCACCCGGACTGTGACAGCAGGATGAGGGTGTGGGGAGAAATCGGAGTCAGCAACCGCTGGGTGAATTCGGCTCCTGAAATCGGCTCGTAGGTGATCGTGGGCTGCTCGCTGTAGCGCGCCCCGAGGTCGACTCCGACCTCTGTCCCGGCGACACCGTCCACATGGATTCGCGGCAGGACGCCCGCCCTGGCGTCCAGCGTATACTGCGCAATGACTGTCCCGACATCGAGGAACACGGGGGTGTCCCTGTATCGCAATCGGACCAGGTTCAGGAGTAACTGGTCGTTCTGCGACCGTGCGATGCGTTGGTTGTAATCGAACCGGGCTGCGGGAATGGTGCGAGGACCTAGCCTGGTGGCGCATGAACTGAGGGCCAGCGCGCTGCACAGCACAATTGCGTTGCCAAGACAGACGGTTCTTTTCATCGTCGGGCCCGATCGAGCTTTAAGGGTTGGCGCAAACCAGTCACGGGGCCTTCTCCGTGCAAGCTGGGGACCGGTTCGTGCGGCCGTCCCATCGCTCCCACTATAGGTGAGTGGGGCGTTCCGGGGCCGGTTCCGGCCGAGGGTCGTGGCACCTACTCGGGACGGTACTCGACCCAGATGGGGGAGGCCCAGGCCATCTGCCCGTCTTCCTGCTGGACTCGGACGTAGTAGTAGCTTTCCCCAGGGGTCGCGTCGGCATCGCGAAACGCAAACGACACCTCCCTGACTCCGGGCCGGGCCGAGTAGAGATAGGTGTTGTCCTTGATGATCTGGATCTCATGAATCGGGCCGGTGCCTCGTACCGCAATCTGCACCTGGGGCTTTTGACGAGTCCGTGTCGAATCGCCCATGATGGCGTCTCCGATTCGCACGTCCACCACGATATTGTCGGTCGCGGCGTATGCGTGGCGCTGCTGGAGCGCGCGGAAGATCCCTTCACGAGTTGGTTCCTCGGCGTAAACCGCTGCGTAGGAGATGTGAGTCGAGCGATGGTCGGAAGACGCGATGAATCCGATCTTGTACCCCTTGGCGAGCGCGCTCTGAGCGAATCCATCAGCGAACCGCTCTCCCGAATTGACCCTTGGAGCGCCATCTGCCTCGTAGCTCATCCGACATCCCTGATAGATCTCCAGCAACGGCTCCATGGCCGGATCGTTGAACGCGAAGTTCGTGCCGCCGCCTGCGGCTATTGTGTGCGGGATACTGATCGCGTCCTGGCCACGAAGGTGCTCCCAGAGCCGCAACTCCTCGGGCTGTCGCGGAGAGTCCTCGTTCTCCATGCTGCTCTCGATTGTCTTATTGAATGCCAGGGTACCCCGCTCAAGGTTGATGATGTTGCGATGTCCGTAAGGCCATCGGAGGCTCCGCTCGTATCCGAATAGCGGAGAGAATTCCCCCGGTACGTAAAAGACATCGGCGAGTTTCTGCGTTCGCCACCAGTCGTAGCTGCGGTTCTCCGGCCGGCGCAGCGCGCCGCTACCACCGTAGAAGTGATCCGTAGAAGCGATGAAGTCGAGTTCCGCTGCGTCGAGGGCGTAGCGGTACATATCCCACAACGTGCCGTCAAAGCCACCGTCTCCGCTGATCTCGGTATGACGGTGCAAGTCGCCCCAATAGAGCTGGTAGCGCTTCTCGCCGGCAGCGATTGACTGCCGCCGGTCGGTCCAGGCCGTCTTCTTGTACGGCCGGGCCGCTCGCGACGGAGCGACAGGGGCGAGTTCGGCCCGTGTGGCTTCGGCCGGATTGATCCGTGCTACGCGAATCTTCCCGACCGTCCGCTCGTCGTGCGTAGTCACGGCTCCGCCCGGCTCCCAACGATCGTCTGACGGGTACGCGATCCACGTCGCACCATCTGGAGCAACGGCCGTCGAAAGTCGCTGGTCATTGCTTCCGGCGCTGCCGTCCAGTCGTTCAGGGGCCGACCACTGCTCGCCCGAGTATGTCATTGCGTGAATGTTCCACGCAGCTGGGCGCTCTTTCATCCCCCCGCCGTCGTTGCGTGGGACCCAGCGGCGGAGGAATAGGCGCGGCGACCCGTTCGGATCGATGGTCATCTGCGGTATCTCGTACGACAGGGCGAATTCGTCCGTCATCGCGGTCTCGAGAGAGCCCTTCGGTTTCCATCGCTGCCCGCCGGAAAATGCCGCTACGCCGATTTTCTGGGAGTACCGCAGGCTGACCAGTTGACCGACCGACCGTTCCACGCTCCACGGCGCGGGCGTTCCCCAGTCGCCTCGTTCGCTCTCGCGATTCCAATAGGGCATGTCGAGCCCCCAGTTCGGACCCTGGTCGTCCCAGGCGATCCACGCCCGGCCCTCGCGATCGACGGCCACGGTCGCACGGGCCTCAAAGTTCGGAGAGTTGGTGATCGGGTGTTCCGGCGAGAGTACCCCCTCCTCGAGCACACGCAGGTAGACGTCGTAGTCCCCGTGGCGGTAGCTGTCGTACACGATGAACAGCCGGCCCTGCCCGTCCAGTGCGGCGTCTGGTTCCCAGTCGTTCGCCTCGTGCGTCGTGACCGCGGTGGCGGCCGACCAGCGGTTCCCGTCGAAGCTCTTGAGGTAAATGTTGGCGTCGCCTGTCCTGAATGATTGCCAAACGAGGTGCAGGCGGCCAGTCGCGTCGGCGAGCAGCCGGTGATGCAGGTCCGGTTGGGGATCTCTCGTCAAGCGCTCGACCGGATTCCAGCGGCCCTCGTGCCAACTGCGGGCGTAGATGTCCACTTTGCCGCTGACTTGCGCGCTCCATGCGACCCAAACCCGTCCGTTGGGCTGAATCGCGAGTGCTGTCTTGAGATAGTCGCCGACTCTGGGGCTCGCGACCATGGGCTCCTGCCAGATCTCGCCCGACATCCTCCGGATCATGATCTCGTCAGAGCCGCGGCCGTCGTATTCCGCCCACGCCACCCAGAGGTCTCCATCGGGAGCGACTGCAGCCGACGGCCAGTCGGCATGTTGATCCGGACTCGAAATCTCCTGCGGTTGTGCCTCCGAGGTGGCGACCAGGGCCACATGGACTCCGACAATGGCAAGGCCTGTCGCGATGCGGCGCATCAATCGCCCGGTACGAGGAGAGCTGAAACCTAGCATGGTTGAAACTGTTTTCCGTCCATGCATCGTAGCCTGTTGAATCGACGGTGTCTCAAGTTGCCAACCAACGCCGAAAAGTTTCTTGCCGACGGGGTTGACAGCTGCCGCATTCACTCTGTAACATAGAGTTACTCTGATATACAGAGTACATAAGTAATCCAGAGTCAAGGAGGACTCGATGACCGACAATACTCAACTCAAGGAAGACATCGCGTTCGTTCGTGCCGCGACCGAGCGGTCGGAGGCGCCGTCCGTTCCTGCAATCTATCTCTTGTGGGCGTTGCTCGGAGGCGTTGGCTTCGCACTGGTCGATTTTGTCGACGACCTTTCGTGGATTGGCACCTACTGGCTCTTTGCGGGGCCAACCGGATTCGTGCTCTCGGTTTGGTTCGGCATTCGCGCGAGCCGCAGCGCCGGCTTTAGGGATCGCCAGACTGGGGTACGCCAGGGCCTGCACTGGCTGGCGTTCATGGCTGCAGGCGTGCTTGGACTGGCACTCGTCCAGGCTGGGCAGCTGACGTGGGCTGGTTTCGGGTCTCTGTGGGTTCTGCTGCTCGGCCTGACCTATTTTCACGCGGGCCTGTATCTCGAGCGGCGGATGATGTCTATCGGTGTCCTGATGGGCGGCGCGTACCTAGTAACGGTATGGGTTCCGAGCTTCGGCTGGACTACTGCAGGTGCGGTGCTCGCTATCGCGCTCGTGACCGGAGCCTTTCTCGGAGCACCGAAGCGTGAAACGGCCAGCTGACCCCGAGGTGCCAGCTCTTGACGAGCTCGACCTGCTCAACGGCCTTCTTGAGCATCGCGTTCGGCTGGCGGCTTGCGTCCTGCTTTCCAAGCACGACGCGATGTCCTTCACCAGTCTCAAACAGGTGCTTGGCGAGACGGACGGCAATCTCGGCGCGCATCTCCGCAAGCTCGAGGAGTCCGGTTACCTGGCTGTGGAGAAGACGTACCGCGACCGGCGGCCGGTAACTTGGTACCGGCTCAGCGAGAGCGGTCGGACCACACTGAAGCGGCACCTCTCAGTTCTGACGAGGCTGATCGATCAAGCGATATAGAGTAGGAGTAATCTCCTGCTCCGCATCGGGTGGGCCCGAAGTGCGCTGTCCACGGAGCGAATGGTTCTCCCCCTGAGGGCAGGTGCACGGCAACAGACTCCCCGGGGGCGAGGTCGCTTCACTGTGTCAGGCCCAGTTCCGTGCCGGTCGACAAGTGCACCTAGACACGAACGGCGCAGAGCGTCTGTCACGTCGTGTTCTCGACCGTGCCGCCGAAGGCGCTTCGGGCCGGGTCGAACGCCAGGATGAGCCGTGCTCCACGCCGAGTCTCGTACCGAACGTCCCCGTGTCGGATGTATGCCCCCGCTTCCTCACCTTTGGACTTATGCTCACCATGACCCTCTTCTCGATCGTGCTCGCGCTCCTCGTCGAGCTGATCGGGAGCCCCGCCTCCATCTGGTTCTCCGCGTTGCCGTGCGGCAGGTTCGGAAAGCTCTGAGACGGTTCCCGTCGGGTCGGCGTCCCCGGCAGGATCAAGTCCTATCGCTACGAAGGGGGAAGTCTGCGAAACCAGCCGTTGATCTCCCCTCAGATGTGTGCAATTTGTTGTGAAACAGAGGGATCGATCGACCAATCTGCGCACGAATAACCTGCCCCGCGATCCAAAGGTGCCCCAGCGGGGGCGAACCGTCGTGCCCGTCGCGAGCGTGCCGAATCCAACGGAGCTAAAGGGCAACCCCGATCGATGGCCCATGGCTCCACGTCTCGGACTCCTCAACGCTTGACGATTCAGGCACTGTCGCTCTCTCGAACGACGCTACAAGCATTGGAACGTTTCATGCCGTCGGGGTGGGCGGCTCCCCGCTCATGATGTTTCGTTTGTCAGAAGTAAGCAATTCTCGTTGACATTGCCAAGGCCCCGCTGCCAGGTGCGCCCGCCCAGCCGCCGCTGACATTTCTGATTGAACGCCCGTCGGAGCGCGGTAAGAGCACAGACCTGGTGGCACAATCGGAACCGTACATTTGGAAATCCTAGCGGTCAGCAGCGTTGTTTGAGAGTAGCGACTAGACCCAATCTCCCCGGGTCAATTGCACCACGACATCAAGCGGAAAAGCTGTCCCGTTCGCTGGCCTTTGTTTCGGTCCCAGCGGCAATCAATCAGACGGAGCCTTCGTGAGGTCGTACTCACGAACCAACACATCGGCCGGGAGGTTCCAGTTGCCTGACAAAGCGCGGATCATCGCCAGTGTCAGGGGGCGGTGGCGGTTTAGCACCTCGGAGGCGTGGGGCTGGGATCCAATCAGGGCGGCAAGGTCCCTCTGTCGCAGACCGCGGGCTTCCATCACATGTTCGATCGCTGAAATAGGATCCGGTGACTCGATTGGCCAGCGCTCGGATTCGTAAGCTTCGACGAGCGTGACGAGAACCTCGAGTTCATCGCCCTCGGGTGTGTCTGGGGGAGCGCACATCAGTCCATCGATAGCAGTCAAAGCCGCTTCGTAGTCCGCGTCGCACTTGATGGGCTTGATCCTCATGCTGAGCCCTCAGACCCGGGAGGCATCGATTCCGTCGTATTGGGCATGCGTCCCCACGAACCTGACAAATCCGATACGCCTCTGGTAGTCGAAGCGTACGACAAGCCGGTACCTGTTCCCGCCGATATTGAATACGACCCGGTCCTTGCCAACGATGCTTGCATTTCTGTAGTCCGCCTTCACGGAACTTGGTGATGGCCACTCGGCCTTCGACGCGACCGCATACCAAGACTTGAGCGGTTGTTCTGCTCGGTGTTCGGTTTCCCAAAACGTGCGCAAAGTTCGCTTCGCGACAATCCGCACACCTGCAATCTAGTATATCCCAACATGGGATATTGGGAAAATTGGCCAGCCATCGCCTGCTAGAGGGCGGTCCACGGACTCGAGCGACATGGCGATGGAGCATTTCACGTGCGAAACCGTATCACTTGGGAGGCGAAAAGGGTCGCGATGCAAGCCGTAGATTGCGAGGATATGCCACGCCCTGAACAATGTGGCAAACAGGTTGCGTTGAGGACAGATACCGGACCGCATGCCGAAGTCCGATTCGGTGTGCAAGGCCTTTTGATCGTGCCCGCCTCAATGAGGAGGACAGGAATAGGTATGCCCGGCACTACAGGAAACTGCGACGGTGCTGCAAATCGCTTGATCCATGCAAGGGAAAGAAACCCTTTCAGATTGACTGCGATTCCGAGGGTCGGCTACGCTCTGCAGGAATCGATGCTGATCCCATGACTCGCCCCACTCGCTTCGGACCCAGAGATTGGGTTCGCTCTGGCTGTGCTTGATTCCCGAGATTCGGATGAAGTGAGGCTGTGATGAAGAATCTTCGTGACGATTGGGCGTAAGGAGGAATGCTCGAATGCAACGAAGCCTGTCAACAGTTCTATGGATCCCGGTGATCCTCTCTGCATGCGTTGTTTCTTCGGAGGGCCCTGAATTCAAGAAGATATCGGTCGAGGAATATCGAGACAAAGTATACGGCTCGTGGTTGGCTCAGTGCATCGGGAACATCTATGGGCTGCCCCATGAGAACCGATACATCGACGAGCCAGGACCCGAGACGTTTCCCTACGGCTATCGCCGAAATCTCGAGGCGCTCAAGCGGACGAACGGGGTCTTTTCGGATGACGACACAGACATCGAATACATGTACCTCCTGGCCATGGAAAAGCACGGGCCCGAGCCAACCCTGGCCCAGCTCGCCGCGATGTGGAGGTATCACGTGCGGAACCGCGTATGGCTGGCAAATCGAGCTGCAGTCGCAGCGATCAACCACGGCTTCACCCCTCCGGTCACTGGCAACAAGAAGCTGAATCCGCACTGGTTCCAGATCGACCCGCAACTGATCAACGAAATCTGGGCTGTCACAGCGCCTGGCATGGTGCGCTATGCGGCCTCGAAATCAGGGTGGGCGGCGAGAATCATGGATGACGACTGGGGAATCGAGCCGACTGTCTACTACGGTGCGATGTATGCGGCTGCATTCTTCGAACCAGACGTCTACGAACTCATCGACATCGGGGTCGCTGCGCTGCCCGAAGGCAGCCGTTTCGCCCGGACAGTCGAGGACATGAAGGCTCTGTTCCGGAAATACCCCGACGATTGGAAGCCTGCCCGCCGCGATATGGCAGAGAAGTACTACCACCGCGAGCCGCCCGAGTCGAAAACGATCTGGAATGCAAACCTGAATGCGGCCGCGGGCGTTCTCGCGCAACTTTACGGCGGAGGGGACTTTCGGAAGACGCTGGACCTGAGTTGCGCGATGGGTTTCGACGCTGACAACCAGGCAGCGACTTTGGCAGGCTTGCTTGGCGTGATACTCGGTAGTGAGGGCCTGCCAGAGGACCTGCTGTTTCCCGTTCCTGAATTGAACTGGAGCCAGCCGTTCAACGACTTCTACAAGAACGTGAGTCGCTACGACATGCCCGATGCCGGGCTGAAGGACATTGCGAATCGGGTGGCAGAGCAGGGAGAGAGGATTGTTCTCGGGAACGGCGGACGGCGGATCATCGAAGACGGAAAGGAGTCATATCTCGTCAACACGGAAGCGTCTTTCATGCTTCCGCTTGAGTTTCCGGCGGGCCCACCCCCGTACATCGAGATCGGTCAGGAGATTGAACACGAGTTGCCCGCGTTCGGCGGCCAGGCGCCGTTCCGCTGGACCTTGCGGAGTGGCGACCTCCCCGAGGGTCTTGGGATTTCAGACGGGAAACTGACCGGCGTGGCTTCATCGACCGGTGTTTTCCCGATTACCTTGAAATTGTCCGCGAGCGATCGCCAAGAGATCTCCAAGAGAGTGAAGCTGGTCGTCCGGGGGCCAAATCTGGCTCGGGCCGCGGTGAGCATCCTGAGCAGTGTTCGGAACACGGATACTGCCCGACGGGATGCGATGTGGTTGACCGTTCCGCGTTCGCTCTACGCCGGAGAGGTCGAAATCATTCGAGATGGGAAACGCCTTGGCGACGGGTCAACGTTCTACAGCATTGAAGACCACGGAAGCCCGAAGCAGGACTTCTTCGGATTCGAGTGGAGCCAGCCACAACTCGTCGGCCTATTGGCGTACCACACGGGAGCCGTCGAGGAGACCGGCGGCTGGTTCACGTCCCTGAACGTCGAGCATCGAGACACCGACGGGAATTGGAAGGCGGCGGAAGGCTTGTTGATCAGCCCCCCCTTGCCTCCGGGCTCACTTCCCTTCAACAAGCCTCACTTTGTCGAATACCTGTTGGCCTTTCGACCGGTGACAACGACGGCGGTTCGCATCATCGGAGACGCCGGAGGAACGGCTCACTGGCGCAGCAGCCCAACATACTTCACTTCGATTACCGAGTTGAGCGCCCACGGCCCGTTACCAGGATACGAGCTTCTCAATCGCTAGCGTCCATCATCATCTATCTTGTCGGATATAGGCTTTGCAGCTTGATCCATCCGTCCTCCGTCCTGAACTGCCAACTGATCTCGATCCGTCCCGCCGCGTGCGCCGCTCGCTGGCCTCCACATGGCAGCGACCGGTTTGCGGGAGGCGGTGCTTCGCGCCACTGCGCCCTTGTGCCAAGCTGAATGCGATGTCGGCCGTGCCGATGCTCCGGTCCACGAGCGAGCCGCCTCCCAGCAAGCGCGGGCTCGAGCCGCTCCGCCGGGTCGCCGTTCTTGCTCTGGGGGTTGCGATTGCCTTCGCGGGGCTGGGTGCCCAGACTCCCGATCAAGTCCGCGAGATTGAGTTTGTTACCGATCCCATGAATCCACGCATTCGCCCGTACGAGAGCATCGTCGTTCGAATCGTCGCGTACGGCCTCGCCACGGACCAACCCGCCGGGCCCGTCAGGGTAGGCCTCCGGCGTGGGCCGGCTGCAATGCACTTGCGCGATGCCTCCCTGGGCTGGCTGTCGAAGCCTTTTCGATTCCAGGGTTCCCCGGGTCGGCCGGTTCGCGAGCGCCCCCAATCCGGCTTCGAGGCACCGCTCTTTACCATGGCCGACCGCCAGTCGCGCCTGCAAGACGCCGTTCTCTTCACCGCGGCAGGCAAGGAAGGCGTGGCAGTGCTGTCCGCGACCCTCGAAGGAGTGACCGCCTCGCTGACCATCCGGGTCGATTCGGACGCCCCCCGGGTCATGCAGGAAGAACGGGTCACGTTCGGCCCCGAACCGCGGTCCACGGATCCGTACCGCCCGTTGGCCGAGCACTACGCCCCGTTCATCGCCCAGGGGACCTGGTACCAGCCCAAGTCCGACTACATCACAAGATTTGACATGGACGGCGACTGGCGCGGCGACAACAACTGGGTCAACGCGCCGCAGGGCAGCACCCAAGCCTATGTGTACTACGCCGTGATCGAGACCCACACCCACTGGTTCCTGATCTACAACTTTTTCCATCCTCGGGACTACTCGGACAAATGTGTCGTCGGGGCCTGTCACGAAAACGACAACGAGGGCATGATCCTGACAGTGGAAAGGGATGGGACCCCCACGGGGCGGCCCGTCGCCATGGAAACCCTTGCGCACAACAAGGTCTATTCGTACCGCGCGTCCTCCGACGTCACGGGGAACTTCCACGATCTCGAGGGCGAGGTGCAGTTCTTTGACGGTTCGCATCCGGTCGTGTTCGTGCATGCGGGCGGCCACGGCGTCTACGGACCGGGTCGGCATTCCGGCTACGTGTTTCCGGACGACCGGTTCCTGGAAGGGACGGGGGTGACCTATGTCTACAAGGGCGTCGCGGAACGGCCCCGGCATCCTGCGGACCGGATGGTCGGCTACGATCTGCTCCCGATCTATGACCACTGGTGGTTGCTCGCCCACGAGGGACAGGGTAGGCAGCAAGGCACATTCAGCTCCTACTATTCCTACCGACCGTACGGCGATCGCCCTGCGGCGCGGTACCCTTCCATCGCCGGTGCGTTCCACGGGCGGATGCACGGAGAGGACATGGCCAAGCCGTTCTGGGGGTGGCACGACAACGAAACCCGGGACAAGAAGGTACTAGCGACCGGCCAGTGGGCGCTTGATCCCGCGTACGCCGTATCCCGCAATCTGACCCTTCCGGGCCCCGTTTCCCTGCGCTACACCTTCAATCCCTACTTGTTGGATCCGGAGAGCGGGTCCGCAGCGCCGGAGTAATGCGGCCAACCGGCTGGCGTCTCCGCCTTCAAGCGCTGGATCCGTCGTCTTGGCAGGACAGGCGAGGGTAAGTCAGGGTACGAAGGGTGGGACAGCGAGCAGCCCTCCCGGCGGGCTCTCGTTTCCGTTCGCATCAATGGCCGTTACCTCGTATTCGTACGCCGTGCCCGAGGCTGCGGTGCCATCGCTGAACGAGGTTCCCGTCACGAGCGGCCCGAGTGCGGTCCCGCTGCGGAAAACGCGGTATCCGGCAACACCGTTTTCATCGACGGGGAGCCACGACAGTTCCACGGTGTCCGCCGTGCGCACAGCCCGCAAGCCACTTGGCGGAGGCGGCGGAAACGTGTCGATGGGTGTGACGGAAACCGTTTCCGAGAGCGGGCCCTCGATCCACCCGGCGTCCGACATCCTGTACGGTCGCAGTCGATATCGGTGAAGATCGCCCCACGCGGCCGTACGGTCCAGAAACGACTCGGAGGCCAACCGCCCGAGAGTCTCGAACGCGCCTTCCTCGGAACCTGCCCGCTCGATCGCGTACTCCTCGGCAAGGTCGGCCGGATGCCACGTGAGAGCCACGCCCTGCGCGGTCACGGCGGGTTCCCGCAGGCGAGGTGCGCCCGGGGGCTGCAACGGCTGGATCGGGACCTGGTTCGAATAGCCGCCGTCGCGACCGGCCCGGTTCCAGGCCGTGATCACCAGGATCGCTGGCTGTCCCAGTTTCCAGGCGTTCAGTGGAGAGCGCAGTTCCAGGCGGTCGCCGGGCTCGCTGTCGGCGAAGGCCGGCGCCTCCAGGGTCGCGACCTGCCGGCGGTGATCGTCGATCGTGTCGCGCCCGAGTTCCGCGGGAATACTCGGCACGTCCACAGCCCATAGCGTGAAGCCGCTCATGTCCCGGGCGATCTCGCCTTCTGTCGTTGTCACCGGCCAGGTCCAGGAGAGATCAATCCCGTCGCTGACCTGTCGAGCGGACAGGTCGTGAACCGGATTCGGCAGATTCTCAAGAGGCGGGCGCGGATCGCCGATCGCCCCGCAGGCACAGAGAGCCGCCGCCAGCCCGCAGAGAGTAGCGCCGCGATGGAAACCTCGCGTATCTCTCTCCCTGTCGGGCATGCCTTTAAAGGATGTAGCGGCTGAGATCCTGGTCCTTGACGATTGACGCGAGCTGCTCACTCACGTAGCCGGCGTCGACCTTGACCGTCTTCACGTTCATGTCCGGCGCATCGAAGGAGATCTTGTCGAGCAGCTTCTCCATGACAGTGTGCAATCGGCGGGCTCCGATGTCCTCCGTTTGCTCGTTGACCAGCATTGCTGTCCTGGCGATTTCCTCCACCGCGTCCTGGGTGAAGTCCAGTCGCACGCCCTCGGTTTCAAGCAGTGCGACATATTGCTTCGTGAGTGCGTTCTTTGGCTCGGTCAGGATCCGGATGAAATCATCCTTGGTCAGGGACTTGAGCTCGACGCGGATCGGGAAGCGGCCCTGCATTTCCGGGATCATGTCGCTCGGCTTGGAGACATGGAACGCCCCGGCGGCGATGAAGAGGATGTGGTCGGTGCGGACCATTCCGTGGCGGGTGTTGACCGTCGTGCCCTCCACGATGGGTAGCAGGTCCCGCTGCACGCCTTCGCGGCTCACCTCGGGGCCGCCGCGCGCGACCTCCCGCCCGGAGATCTTGTCCATCTCGTCGAGAAACACGATTCCGGACTGCTCGGTCCGTTCCACCGCCATGCGAGTGATCTGCTCCAGGTCGACGAGCTTGTGTTCCTCTTCCTGCGTCAAGGTGTCCAGCGCTTCGAAAACCGTCATCTTGCGCCGTCGCTTCTGGCCGCCGAAGATCCCGGGCAACATCTCCTTGATGTTGATGTCCATCTCCTCGACGCCCTGATTGGTGATGATCTCGATCGGGTTGCCCCGGTTTTGCGTCTCGATTTCAACCATGCGGTCGTCGAGCTTGCCGTCGCGCAGTTGCTTGCGCAGCTTTTCGCGGGTCTTGGCGGTCGTGTCCTGGGAGCCTTCCTCATCGGTCTTCTGGGGAGGCATCAGGATTTCGAGAAGACGTTCCTCGGCGTTCTCCTCGGCCCGTTCCCCGACCAGCAAGATCTTCTCTTCGCGAAGCATCTCGATCGCCATCTCGACGAGGTCCCTGATCATCGAGTCCACGTCCCGTCCGACGTAGCCGACCTCGGTGAACTTGGTCGCCTCGATCTTGACGAATGGCGAGTTGGACAGTCTGGCCAGGCGACGGGCCACTTCTGTCTTGCCGACGCCGGTTGGGCCCATCATCAGGATGTTCTTGGGCATGACCTCCTCGGCCATTTCCGGATTCAGCCGCTGGCGGCGGACGCGGTTGCGCAGCGCCACGGCGACAGCCCGCTTTGCCTCGCCCTGTCCGACGACATGCTTGTCGAGCTCTTCCACGATTTCGCGCGGTGTGAGCTCATCGAGCGCTGGGGAATCGGTGTCGGAGTTGCCCGGCAGGTAGATCACCATGGGGTCAGTCCAGTTCTTCGAAGGCGATGTTCGAGTTGGTGTAAATGCAGATATCTGAGGCGACCTTCATGGCGGCCTCGGCCACTTCCCGGGCGCCGAGTTCCGTGTGCTGCAGCAAGGCACTCGCGGCGGCGACGGCGTAGGAGCCGCCAGACCCCACCGCGGCGACATTGTCGTCCGGTTCGATCACGTCTCCGGTCCCGCTCAGGAGCAGGGTCGCGTTCGTGTCGGCGACCAGCAGCAGGGCCTCGAGGTGCCTGATTGTCTTGTCCATGCGCCAGTCCTTTGACAGTTCGACGGCCGCGCGACTGAGATTGCCGCTGTAGGCCTGCAGCTTTTCCTCGAAGCGGGTGAACAGGGAGATTGCGTCCGCCGTGGAACCGGCAAAGCCCGCCAGCACCTTTCCGTCATGCAGGAGGCGGACCTTTCTCGCGGAGGACTTCATTACCTCCGAGCCCATCGTGACTTGGCCGTCGCCTGCCATCGTGACCTTGCCATTGCGGCGAACGCACAGCACGGTTGTCGAACGAATCTGGGGATGGGCAGCCATCGGCCTCCGAAGGCGGAAATTCCATTATAGGTAGAACCGCCTCCGCTGGATTCCGGATCGCTGGCCGAGTCGCCCCCCGTCAGTCCTTGCGCGTCCAGGAGTACTCGGCCGGATCGAACCGGTAGGCCGACTTGAGCGGAGCCGGGGAGGCGTCGTGGGTCGGCAGCAGCTGGCGCAGCGTCCGCTTGACCGCCCGCAGGCTGTCCGAGGAGGCGAGGTTCACGTGTTCGGCCGGGTCGGACTCCCGGTCGTAGAGCTCTTCAGTGCCGTCCCGGTAGCGGATGTACAGCCATTTCCCGCGGCGAACGGCGTGGTTGCCCTCAAGGTACGTCATTCCCGCGTGGCGGGCCGGTTCCGATTTTGGGTCTTCCAGCAGCCCCCGCAGGCTCGTGCCTTCCAGTTCCGGGCGCTGCGGGAGTCCCGCGAGGTCGAGCAGCGTAGGATATACGTCCAGCAGGCTGACAGGACGGTCGCATATCGTGCCGGCTTCGATTCCGGGACCGCGGACGATGAGCGGCACATGCGTCGAGCGCTCCCACAGCGTCGACTTGTACCAATGATTCTTCTCGCCGAGGTGGAAGCCGTGGTCGGAAGCGAACAGGACGACGGTGTTGTCGGCATGGGCGCTGGCGTCGAGCGCGTCGACCAAGCGCCCCACGAGCCCGTCGGCGAACGCGATGTTGGCTGCGTAAGCCGCCACGGCCTCCCGCCATTTCCCGGTCTCGCGCAGCAACTGGAAGACCTCGGCCCCCCGGTCGGCCAGGCGGCGCCCTTCCGCCGGGATATCGTCCAGGTCGTCCGACGGCACAATCGGCAGCATGGCTTCTTCGACAGGGAACTGCTCGAAGTAGGGAGCTGGGGCGTACCACGGCAAATGGGGGTGGAAGAGTCCCACGACTAGGAAGAACGGCCGGGAATGCGCCTCATGCAGGAACGCCTCGGCGCGGGCAACGGACAGAACGTCCCCGTATTCCTGCTCCGCGATGGCAAGCGTTCCCCAGTCCAGCTCGTGGCGAAACGGTTCGACGCCAGCCAGCGGATGCCCGGGCGGGGCGGAGCTCGGGTCGATACCGGGGTAGGCGCTTCCCCGGCGGTCCCACGGATCGTCGAACTGGAGCGGGAAGTACTCGTCCCAGAGGTCCGGCGGATTGAATCCGGCAGTGTGATGGAACACCTTGCCGGCACCTGCGACCGTGTAGCCGGCCAGGCGGAATGCCTCCGGCAGCGTCACGGCATCGGGCAGGTGGGGCCGCCACCAGTGACCGTTGTCGTAGATTCCGGTTGTCGAGGGACGCAGCCCTAGCAGGATCGCCGTGCGGGAGGGGTTGCACTTCGGCGAGGCCGCGTACGCTTCCCGAAAGAGCGCCCCTCCTAGAGCCAGCCGGTCGATTCGCGGCGTGCGGGCCGTTGGCCAAGTGCCAAGTGCCCCCACCCAGTCATTGAGGTCGTCGGCGAGGATCACGAGTACGTTCGGGCGGTTCGCGGCGCAAGCCGGCGAAAGGGCAACCAGTGCGAGCGTGACGAGGGCGACGGTCTTCACTGCGGTGTCAAGGCGAGTGTACAGGACGTTCCGTTTCCGCGGCGGCGGGTTGGACGGCAAGCGGACCGATTCGGATCCTCGGTATTGCGGTAGGATGATGTTTCGCTCATGGCCGGGGAACGTAGCGGCGGGCGTCAGGATCCGGTGATTCCGGACCGGATGTTCTTTCGGATCGGGGACGTCAGCGCACTGGTGGGCGTGGAATCCCACGTGCTGCGATTCTGGGAAAGTGAGTTCCCGTCTCTCACCCCCCGCAAGACGAACAGCGGCCAGCGTCAGTACCGGCGCAAGGATGTCGAAACTGTGATCGCCATCAAGCGGCTGCTCTATGACGAGGGCTACACGATTGCCGGAGCCCGCCGAGCGCTCCGTTCGAAGCGCGAGCCCAGCGACCAAGCCTTGAAGGACCAGAGCTCCGCTGGCCCGGCTGAGCGCGCCCCGACGGCATCGCCGGACGCTCTCCAGGAGATCCGCGCGAAGCTGACGCAGATCCTGGAACTGCTGGGGCCCTCGCGCTGAAGGCGTCCGCGGCTCAAACGGCCAGCGTCATCAACGCTTCGTCTCGCGACACCTCGCGATAGTGGGTGTCGCGTTCCACCGGCTCCCGTCCCGCGTGGCGGATGAGTCGGATCAGTTGGTCCCGTCGGAGCGCCTGGGGCGTCTTGGCGCCCGCGTCGTGGTAGATCTTCTCCTCCACGACTGTCCCGTCAAGGTCATCCGCCCCGAAGCGCTGGGCGACCTGGGCGATCTTGGGCGTCATCATGACCCAGTACGCCTTGATGTGGGGGAAATTGTCGAGCAGCAGCCGGGCGACGGCGACAGCCTTGATGTCCTGGAATCCCGAGGTCATGGGCAAGTGGCTCATCGGCGTGTTCTCTGGATGGAACGCCAGGGGGATGTAGGTCTGGAAACCGCCCGTGTCGTCCTGCAGTGCCCGCAGACGCATCAGGTGGTCGACGCGGTCCTCATGGGTTTCGATGTGCCCGTACAGCATCGTGGCGTTGGACTTCAGCCCGAGCTGGTGTGCCGTGCGAGCGGTCTCGATCCACTCGTTCCCGTCAATCTTGTGATCGCAGATGATGCGCCGCACCCGCTCCGAGAAGATCTCCGCGCCGCCGCCGGGCAGTGAATCCACGCCGGCATCGCGGAGCTGTTCGAGAGTCTCGCGGATCGACAGCTTCTCGCGCCGGGCTAGGTAGCCGATCTCGACCATCGTCAGCGCCTTGAGGTGAACCTTGGGGAATCTCTCTTTCAGCCCGCGAAACATCTGGGCGAACCAGTCGATTCCGAGTTCCGGGTGGAGCCCGCCGACGACATGGAACTCAGAGACCTCTTCGGTATAGCCCACTCCCGCCGTATGCCAGACCTGCTCCAGCGACATCGTGTACGCCGACGGGTTGCGCTTCTGCTTCCCGAAGGCGCAAAGCTTGCAGGCCGCCACGCAGACGTCGGTTGGATTGAGGTGGCGGTTGACGTTGAAATAGGTCTTGTTGCCGTTGAGGCGCTCGCGCACGGCGTTGGCGAGGTAGCCCAGCGTCAGCAGGTCGCTCGTGCGATACAGGGCGACGCCGTCCTCGAAGGACAGCCTCTGGCCCGCCAATACCTTATCGGCGATCGGGGCCAGTTTCGTATCGGCGATCCGCGGAACCAAGGGCTCCTCCGGATCCCAAGATACCATGCCGAACGGGCCCGGAATTCTACGCTGCGAGTGCTTTCGGGGCATGCCGCATGCTCCTCGAGACCGCCCGGGAGCATGCGGGAGCACCCGTCCGGGAGCGACCCGGACCTACCGCCGCTCCTCCTCGAGTTGCCTCAGGTACAGCGATTCCAGTCTCTCCACCGCCGCCAGGAAGCCTTCCGGGTCGACGAACGTGTCGGGGTCGTACGCCTGGCCCGGGTGGTATTTTTCGTGCAGCCCGTACTGCGAGCCATGGGCAGACACCCAGATGTCGATCTGCATCGCCTTCTGCCGCCGGAACGTCTTCGCAAAGTCTTCGGCGACCCCTGGATAGGTTGGATCGACGACCAGCTTCTTGCCCCGGTTGATCGTTCCCATGTTCGCGATCACGACCCTGAATTCCCGGTCGTCCTCACGTACCGTCATGGAGTAGCTGGAGCTTCCGGCTGTGTGGCCCGGCGTCTCGATCACGGTCAGCCGGGTCGATCCGAGCTCGATCACCTCGCCGTCAGAGAGGACCCTGTCCACGGCCACGGGCTGAAAAGACACCCTGCCCCCGAAGTGGGGGTCGCTGAAGCCGCCGTCCTCCAGCACCGGGGCGTCACCGGCGGTGGCCCACATCTCGGCTCCGGCGATTTGCTTGATTTCGGCGAGCGCCGCGGTGTGGTCCCAGTGCGCTTGCATCGTGAGCAGGATCTTGATGTCTTCGAGCCGGAATCCGAGCGACTCGATGTTGTCACGGATTGACGTTGTCGAGTCCTCCAGCGCGGTATTGATCAGGATGTGGCCGGCTTCGGAAGTGACCAGGAACACTCCCAGGTCGTACGTGCCGACGGCGTAGAGGTTGCCGACTACGCGATGAGCGGGAAACGGTCGCGTCCAGCCTTCCGGCTGCGCTCCGAGTGGCAGGACTGAAACGGCAAGAAGGCAGGCTGTGGCCAAAGCGCGCATGCTGTCTAGTATCGCGATTTTCCTATCGAAGGCTGCTGGTTTCCGCCCGGGCTATCGTTGGACCCGCCGGTCACCCTGGTGGTCATCCGCGTCAGGACACCAACCACAGGTCCGCGGCCCAGGACGCGAAGAAAAGTACGCTCACCCAGCCGTTGATCGCGAAGAACGCCGCGTCGACCCGGGACATGTCGTCCGAGCGCACGAGTGATTGCTCGTAGACCAGCAAGGCCGCCACCACCGCGATCCCGGCCATGGCCACGAGGCCGAGGCCCATTGCCCGCCAGGCGGCCGCAAGTAGAGCGATCATGCCGGCGTGGAAGATCCGTGATACCAGCAGGGCTTTCGCGATGCCAAACCGGGCAGGAAGGGAATGCAGACCGGCCGATCGGTCGAACTCGACATCCTGGCACGAATAGATGATGTCGAATCCGGCCGTCCACAGCGTCACGGCCGCCGAGAGCAGCAAGATGGCCGGATCGATCGTGCCGCGAATCGCGATCCACGCCGCCGCGGGCGCAATTCCGAGAACCGCTCCCAGCACGAGATGCGAAAGCGCCGTGAAGCGTTTGGTGAAGGAATAGCCGAGGGCGATGGCGAGGGCCAGTGGGCTCAACTTCAGGCAGAGCGGGTTGAGCTGTGCCGCTGCCGCGACGAACGCCACCGATGCCAGTGCCACAAACGCGGCGGCGAACCGCTTCGAGAGCGCCCCGGCCGGCAGCGCCCGACCGGATGTCCGCGGATTCCTGGCGTCGATCGGTGCGTCGAGCAGCCTGTTGAAAGCCATTGCCGCCGATCGCGCCGCCACCATGGCGACGATGATCCAACCGAACTTCCAGGCGATCTCGCCGGATTGCGGCTCAGTGCCCCGCAACGCGAGCAACGCGCCCGTCAGCGCGAACGGCAGCGCGAAGATCGAATGCTGGAACTTGATCGCTTCGAGGACTTGCCCTGTCTGCCGGACCAGGCCGTTCATTGATCGATTCCGAGCAGGGCCGACAGCGCCCGACCCCGGTCCGGCTGGCGCATGAGGCTTTCCCCGACCAGGAATCCCTGGTAGCCCGCGTCCATCAGCTTCGCTAGGTCGTCCGGCGCGTGGATTCCGCTCTCGCTGATGCGCAGGATTCCTTCCGGAAATCGACCGGCCAGGTCCAGCGAGGTGTCCAGGGATACTTCCATGGTCTTGAGATTGCGGTTGTTGACCCCCACGAAGTCCGCGCCGGCCCTTAGCGCCCGTTCGAGCTCGTCGGCGTCGTGCACTTCCACCAAGGCATCGAGGCTCAACTCGCCGGCTGCCGCGAGCAGTTCGGACAACTCCGTGTCCTCGAGCACCGCCACGATCAGCAAGACGCAGTCCGCCGAGTGGGCCGAGGCCTGCAGGAGGTGGTAGCGGTCCAGCGTGAAGTCCTTTCGCAGCACCGGCAGGGAAGTGGCCGTCCGCGCCGCGACCAAGTGGTCGAGCGAGCCCTGGAAGAACTGCTTGTCTGTCAAGACGGACAGACCCGCCGCCCCTGCTTTTTGATAGCCCCTGGCAATTGCCGCCGGGTCGAAGTCGTTCGCGATCAGACCTGCCGACGGTGAGGCCTTCTTGATTTCCGCGATGACTGCCGGCCTCTTGGACCCGACCGCCTCCCGGAAGCCGCGGCGCACCGGAAGGGATCTGCGCTCCAGGTCCTCCTGCTTGACCAGCGTGCGCTCCGAGACCAGTTCCGCCCGCTTTCGCACGACGATCTGCTCCAGGACCGTCAAGTCGCGTGCTGGCATCACATGTACAATCCGCCGCTGACGTTGAGCACGTGCCCGGTGATGTAGCCGGACTCCTCGCTCGCCAGGAAGCAGACAGCCCCCGCGATCTCGTCGAGTTGCCCCATGCGGCCCAGAGGCACTTGGGAGAGGATCCTCGCCCGCGCCTCCTCATCCAGCTCTCCCGTCATGGCGGTGTCCACGAATCCCGGCGCCACAGCGTTGACCGTGACGCTGCGGGCGGCGAGCTCAAGCGCGAGCGACTTGGTCAGTCCGATGATGCCCGCCTTGGAAGCTACGTAGTTCACCTGGCCGGGGTTGCCGGACAGCGCGACGACGGAGGCGACATTGACAATCCGGCCCCAGCGCTTGCGGACCATGTTCCGCATGAAGGCCCGGGCGCAGCGGAAACTCCCGGTGAGATTGGTGTCGAGAACGCGTTGCCAATCATCGTCCCGCATGCGCATCGCCAAGCCGTCGCCGGTAATTCCGGCGTTGTTGACGAGGATATCGATGGACTTGCCGTGGCTGGCCGCGACCGCGTCGATCGAGGCCTGGTCTTGCACGTCAAGCTGCACCGCGTCGGCATTCCCTCCGTCGGCGCGGATCTCCTCGACCAGCGCGGCCAGCTTGTCGGCCTGGCGCGCTCCCGCGACTACGTGCGCTCCCCTGGAAGCCAGCGCCTTGGCGCAGGCCCTGCCTATCCCTTGGCTTGCGCCGGTAACGAGGGCGACACGATCCGTCATGCTGCGATCTCCTCCACGCTCTTGACATCATGCGTGCTACTACCTGGGAGCGTGCGGTCGATAGCTCGCAGCAAGCCGGTAAGCACGCGTCCCGGGCCGACTTCCACAAACCGCGAGACGTTGCGGGACGCCAGACGCTGCACGCTGCGCGCCCAGAGTACCGGGTTCGGAATCTGCTGCTTGAGCCCTTCCCGCGCTTCCGCGCCGGTGGTGATCTCGCGGGCCTCCCAATTGTTGACGAGAGGGACTTGCAGGTCCTTGAAATCCGCGCCGTCCAGGTCCGCGGCCATCGCGTCGCGGGCGGGTTCCATCAAGGCGCAATGGAACGGCGCGCTCACTTCGAGCAGGACCGCCCGCCGCGCTCCCGCCGCCTTTGCGGCCTGGACAGCCCTACCGACGGCTTCGGCATGACCGGCTATGACGATCTGCATCGGAGAGTTGAGGTTGGCCGGTGAGACCACCTGGCCTTGCGCCACGGAATTGCACACCTGCTCGGCTGTCTCCGCGCTGATGCCCAGAAGCGCCGCCATCGCGCCCACTCCCGCGGGAACGGCCTCTTGCATGCACCGGCCCCGCTTGCGCACCAGACGCACCGCGTCTTGAAATCCCATGGAACCGGCCGCCACCAAGGCTGAGTACTCCCCGAGGCTGTGCCCGGCGACATAGTCCGGCTGAATCCCTTTCTCGCGCAGTACTTCAAAGGTAGCGATCGATACCGTCAGGATCGCCGGCTGGGTGTTCTCCGTCAGCTTCAGAGCGTCGGCTGGCCCTTCGAAGCAGAGCTGTGACAGCGGGAAGCCGAGGGCTTCGTCGGCTTGGTCGAAGACCGCCCGTGCCGCGGGATTCCGCTCCGCCAGTTCGCGGCCCATGCCGGGTGCCTGCGAGCCCTGTCCGGGAAACAAGAACGCGGTCACGGGCATGGGCGGGCCGCCAAGATTCGAGTGTACCAACAGGCCGCCCAGCGCTTCGCGCGACCGAGGGGGTGCGAGAATCGGAGCAATGCGCACGACTGTCCGGATCGAGAAGCTCGTCTACGGCGGAGCTGGGTTGGCCCGGCACGAGGGGCAGACCATGTTCGTGCCGTTTGTCCTGCCTGGAGAGCAGGTCGAGGTCGACGTTTCCGCCGGCAAAGCGGTGTCGCGGAGCGCACCCGCTGCCTGGGTGGAGCGGTCCCCCGAACGCGCGGAGCCGCCCTGCCCGGTGTTTGCGCGCTGCGGAGGGTGCCACTACCAGCACATTCCGTACGAGCATCAGGGCGAGTTCAAACAGGAGATATTGCGCGAGACCCTGCGCAGGATCGGTGGATTGCAGTGGAACGACGATATTCCCGTCGTTTCCGCCGAGCCCTGGGGCTATCGGAATCGGTCGCAGCTCCGCTTCGCCTCGCTGAACGGAACGGTGCAAACAGGTTTCTTCGCTGCCGGGTCCCATCGCCTGGTCGCCGCGGACGAGTGCGCCGTCAATTCCCCGGCCCTGAGCCGGGCACACCGGGTCCTCGCCGAGATGGCGGCCGACCGCAGATTTCCGAGGGCGCTGCGACAGCTCGAGCTCGTCACGAACGAGAGCCAGTTGCAGATCAACCTGCCGAGGCGTCCAGGCCCGATGCCGGGACGGTTCTGGCGGTGGTGCTCCGAGCGCCTCGGAGTGGATCGGCCTGGAGCGCCGATCACCTTCGAGTCCCGCGGAGATCGTTTCCGTGTCAGCGGGCGCTCGTTCTTCCAGGTGAACCGCCACCTTGTCGGGAGCCTGGCCGAACAAGCGATCGGCGAGGCCATGGGTGCGCTTGCGTTGGATCTCTATTGCGGCGTGGGGCTGCTGACGGTACCGCTCGCCCGCCGCTTTTCCGCGGTCGTGGGAGTTGATTCCGGCCCTTCGGCGTCACGCGACCTGCACGCAAACGCTCAGAAGGCGGGCCTGCCGGTGCGCGCTGTGCAAATGGATGTCTTGGAATTCCTGCGCGGGTTCGGCGAAACACCTGACTTGATCGTGGCCGATCCGCCTCGCGCGGGGTTGGGAGACGGCGTGGTTGAACAGCTCCAGCGCATCGGTGCGCCCCGGCTTCGGCTGGTTTCCTGCGATCCGGCGACCTTGGCGCGAGACTTGAAAGGGCTCCTCGCTGGCGGCTACGAGGTGGAGACCTTGGCGCTGGTCGATCTATTTCCCCAGACCTACCATGTCGAGACAGTCGCCGCGTTGCGGTGCCGGTGAGAGCGCCTTGACCTGGTCATACCGCGGAGCGGCTGACCGGTTCGAGGTGCCCGGCCGTGCCGCAGTCTGGGGAACTGTCAAAGCCAGCACCGGCGATATCGAGGTCGATCGGGATGAAGGAGAGAGAGAACGCTTCGCCATCAAGGCTACAGGAATGAAGCTCGCATGGGTTCGTGATGGTGGGGGCCGCGCTACAGTGACACCCGGACTCAAGCAGCCCGGAGACTAACCGAACCAGTTCAAGTCGTGGTGTCGGCCACAGCAGCCAGTGGCGCTGCCCGACTCCCGGCCCCCTGCGAAGATCTGGTGTCCTCCAAACAGTCAAGAGGTACTCAGTTGTCCCGCAGGAGCCCGAGCAGCTCGTCAGCGGACATCTTTCCGCTCAGGTCCGTCCCCGCAAGGAGATTGTCGGCAAGATCCCGCTTCGAGCGGTGCAAATCGACGATCTTCTCCTCGATGCTGTCTTTCATCACCAACCGGTAGATGGTCACGGGCCGGGTCTGGCCGATGCGGTGGGCGCGGTCGGACGCCTGATCTTCGACTGCGGGATTCCACCACGGATCCAGGTGAACGACATAGTCGGCTGCGGTTAAGTTCAGGCCCTGTCCTCCCGCCCGCAGGCTAATGAGAAACAAGCTGCCGCTGCCTGCCTGGAAGGCATCGACTTCTTGCTTCCGCTTCTTGGATGGAGTGCTTCCGTCCAGGTAGCGGTAATCGATCTTGCGCCGATCCAACTCCCCTCGCACGATCTCCAAGTGGCTGACGAACTGGCTGAACACCAGGGCCTTGTGCCGGTTCTCCATCAGCTCTTCGACGGTTTCGAGGAACGTCTCCAGCTTGGAACCCTCGATCTTCGCCTCAGGCATGACGAGCCTTGGATGGCAGCAAGCCCGGCGTAGCCTTGTGATCTCGGCGAGGACCTTCAAGTGCTGCGGAGTCTTGGCCTCGGCGTCCGAATCCGACTCCAGCTTCTCAACGGCCCGCTGCCTCATCGCCTCATAGAGCGCCCTCTCCTCACGACTCATCTCGATCCGCAGTGTGATCTCAGTCCTGGCGGGAAGCTCGTCTAGTACGGCCGACTTCGTCCGACGCAGGATGAACGGTTGGATCAAGCGCCTCAGCCGAGCCTTCGCGGACTGGCTGCCCGACTGGTGGATCGGGCTCGCGAAATTCTTCGCGAAGGAATCAGCAGTCCCCAGCAATCCTGGGTTGATGAAGTTGAACAGGTTGTGGAGTTCGCCAAGATGGTTCTCGATCGGAGTTCCCGTGGTAATCATGCGGAAGTCGCCCACCAACCTCATCGCCGCCCGCGAGCGCATGGTCTCGCGGTTCTTGATGGCCTGGGCCTCGTCGAGGACGATCGTGGACCACTGGACACCAGCCAGGTCATCCGCTTCCTGGTGCAGCAAGCCGTAACTGCAGACAACGACATCGAAGGGGCCCGCGAGCTCCAGCATCCGCTGACGGTTGCCGGGCCCGAACAGCCGACAGTTGAGCGTGGGGGAGAAGCGGTGCGCTTCGTCGATCCAGTTCGGGCAGACGGACGTAGGCGCGACAACCAGCGTCGGTCCGGATGGAGCCCTCGACAGCGCCACGGCCAGCGCTTGAAGCGTCTTGCCAAGACCCATGTCGTCCGCCAGACATGCTCCGGCACCCCATCCGGCGAGACGGGTCGCCCACTTGAATCCTTCGACCTGGTACTCCCGCAGGTCGGCTTGGAGAGTGGAGGGAACGTCCGGGTCCAGCGACTGAGCATCGCGAAAGCGCTGGATCTGCTTGGCCCAGGCGGCGTCGGAATCCACGGAGCCCGCATCTTCGACGATGGACTCCAGTGCATGGGCCCGCGAAGCGTGTAACCGCAATTGCTTCCCCTGTCGGTCGACGAGAGCGGTCAAGTCCTCGACGCGCTGCCGGAACCGGTCTGTAAGCGCGAGGAACTCGTTGCCTTTGAGAGGCAGGAAACGCCCGGTGGCGCTTTCCATCAGATCCAGCACCTGTCGCAACGTCAGGACCAGTCCCGAGTCCAGCTCGACCTTCCCTTCGATGCCGAACCAGTCCCGGTGGCGACGGATTCTTAGCGCGAGCCGGTCCGTGTTCGCACTGTCATGAACCTTCAGCTTCTCGCCTTCGGGCCACGACACCTTGACGGCATCGCCCAGCAAGCGCAACTCCTCCAGCAACTCTAGGCTCGATTGGGGATCCGGAAGAATCCAAGCCGTGCCATTCCAGCCCGACGCGGAGAGAGACGGACAAGCGGATGCTGCGGCTTCAAACCGTCGTGTCTCGTCCGCCAAATCGCGCTGTGCCCGCGCACCTTTGCCGTCGACGTATGCGAAAACCGTCACGCCGCCGTGGCCCGGGGACAACGATGGACCCTCGTCTCCCAGTGGCCGCACAGCCGGCTCGACCTGAAGGCCGTCCTCGAAAGGGGTGAGGCGAAACTGGGGTGTGGTGTCCGCGGCCACCTCGGTCGATCCAGTGTCGGCGGCGGCGAGGTCGGAATGCACGGTCAGGAGGCTGCTGACAGAATGGATGGCCGGGCCGATCTTGTGGCTCATGTCCGACGGGACACCCAGCCCATCCGATCCGAGCACCTCCGCAATCTCCCAGTGCTGGCGTTCGAAGACGGAGACAGCCAGGCGCGTCTCCGATTGGAATTCAATCACGGTATCCCCGGAATCCGGCGGCTCCGGGACGAGCCTCATGCGAACTACGCCCCCGTCGGTCGTCACCCGCAGTTGCGGGTCAGACCGAACGATTTCCACCTTCTTCGTAGGGGTGTCTTGTCGATAGACTTGGGGGTGCCCGACGAGAGCTTGGAACGCCGCATTGTAGTCGAGGTAGTATACCGGGGCGTATCGCAGGTACTGCTCGGACTGAATCGCCGCGCAGACCTTGAAGTCCTGCGGCGATAGAAACTCCACGTTCGTCCGCGTGTGGAGGCGCTTGAGCCCGACCGACCTTCCCTTGGACCACTTTCCCGTCTTGCTCAACTTCTGTTCAACCGGTTCGATAGCCGGTCCTGCGTCCGACAGCGAGACGCGCCAAACCAACCTCGACTCGGAGACGCGCTTGGGTTTGGCGGCAAAGGATTCGGCTGTCATGCGCTCCAGCGCAGCCAGACCTCGTTCCCACGAACTGACTGTCTCCAGAGAGTTCAGCAGTGCATCCGTGCCCAAGGCGTCGACCGGTTCGTCATCAGGGAAGAGGTTCTGGCTGGCTGGCACCACCCGCCGACCAATGCGACGAAACTCCAAGGCCACCCATCTGTACCCGGCACGGCTGGCACGGGTCTCCAGCGCTCTGATCTCCTGATAGGAATCTCGCGCGGCCGCATCATCGCACCAACAGAAAACGATGTAGACCACGAGTGCATCCAGGGGGGCCAACTCGGAAACTCTCAATCTGTCGATGTCGCCGACCGTCGACTTCGCGATCTCGACTTTGCCCTCGGCTAGGTGAATCGCGCACCGCAGCGCCTTGTGCAGCGGCGTGGCCACTTCTTCCCGCAACGCTCTGTCGACGTACTTGGTCGCGACTGCCAGGCGAGATCTGTCCCCGGTGCTGATTAGCGCGAACACATAGAGGGGACCAAACAACCCTGCCAGCACTAGATCCCGTTTGCGCTCGAGCTTCCTGAGTGTGGCAAGTGCGTCTTCGAAGTGGGTGATCGCGGCTTCGCGTTGTCCTCGAACCGAGAAGAGCCATCCCCGGTACAGCTCGCGCACTGAGTTCGTGTTGCCGTGCAACCACTTCTCCGCCGCTTCCAGGTTCCCGCACAGCAGAGCGTGCTCGATGGCCAGGCTGCACAACGGATGATCCGACTCAAGTTGACTAGCAGCATCGTTTAGGAGACCTGACAGCTGATCAACCGGTAACAGTCCGTCGTGGGCATCCCGGACCAGCCTGTATACTGCTGCGTCCCGAATTAGCGGATCTCTGGATTGGAGCCAGTCCAAATCCAATGGCTGGCCGAAGAGGCGTGTTTCCCAGGCGAACGGCGCGCCGCCGTAGTGCCAGCTTCGACGGGCCCACTCGTCCCGAAGCATGGCGAAGCTCTGGACATCGTTGCAGTAAACTGCGATACGAAGACTCCCGTAGATGCTCTCGTAGGTGTAGTGAACGCCATAGGAACTGCTGTCCGGGTCCATTCCCGGGCGGCGCTCATACAAGATCCGCAAGTGGCTGCCCAGGCGTCCCTCCCGTTCGGCGTTCCTTGTGATCGCTTCAACGATGTCTGGACTGCACTGAAGACTGTTGATTGTCCCTTGCAACAACCCGCCGGACCGCAACTTCTTGGCGAGTTGCCTCCATCCGGCTAGAGTGAGTGGCTTGACGGATTGGCTCCGTCCGCTGGCACGCCTCACGAGTTCTAGCACCTCGGAGGAATGCACGGGATTGTAGTAGACCGACAGCAGTTCGAGCACGATCTGCTCGTTCAAGGTCAGCGATGAGAAGGTTGCTAGCAGTGTGTTGACAAGGGGCTGACTCGTATTCATGACCAATCCGGCGAGCCTTCGAGAGAGACAGTCGGCGCGGGCTCAACGATGCGACCGATGCAAAGAGATATTGTGCCAGCACATCCGAACGACTTTCCGCCAACTACTTCTGAAGCGGGCGTCCGGCTCCACGGCAGTACGTATGCGAACTCAACATCAGGCGGATGCGCGGGGTGGTCGGGATCGGTTCGCGCTCCCGCTTGAGGCCGAGCAGGTCCGGCGCCAAGCTAGGGCTCTTCCTCGGTGCGTTCCCGGAGCCCGGAATTCAGCGAATGGCACGGATCGAGTCCAGCCACCAGCCTGCGTCTTCCCTGCTGCTGCTCCGTTTGCCGCGCCGCCACCGCCAAGATCCACTTCAATTTGCGAGAGGAGTGAACTGCAGTTGCGTCGGACTCCACGCCGTTCACCCACCCGTGGCTCCCAGCAATCCAGACTTACCACATCGGTTCTTCCGAGTCCTCGAGTTACAGATTCTCTGCGCGTCCATCGATGTTTCACAATTCAACTCGCGGTGCAAGCAGGGTGTCCCTGGACTGGCTCGGATCGAGGGAACGACCGCAAGTGACAGGACTCCCACGAGGCAGCCGAAGGACTGCCAGTTCATCGTATGGTCGGGCTGGTTCGCCTACGTCAGGATTCCCCCGATCACGTGCCCGTGCACGTCCGTCAGGCGGTAGTCGCGACCCCCGAAGCGGTAGCTCAGGCTTGCGTGGTCGAGGCCCAGCAGGTGCAGGACCGTGGCGTGCAGGTCGTGCACGGTGCACCGGTTTTCCACCACCCGATAACCGTACTCATCCGTTTCCCCATAGACGAACCCCTTCTTCACGCCGCCTCCGGCTAGCCACATGCTGAATCCGAAGGGATTGTGATCGCGGCCGATCGTGCCTTGCGCGAACGGAGTACGGCCGAACTCGCCCGAGAAGATCACCAGCGTTTCGTCCAGCAGACCACGCGCCTTGAGGTCTTTCAGCAGTGCCGCCACTGGCTGGTCCACGGTCAGGGCGTTCGCTCCGTGACCGATTTCCAGCTTGTTGTGCTGGTCCCACGGGTTCCCCATGCCGTCTGATTTGCCAGGGGTGTTGACCATGGTGAGCTCCACGAACCGCACCCCGCGCTCGACGAGCCGGCGCGCGAGCAAACACTGTTTCGCGTAGGCCGCGGTGGAGGGATTCGGCGAGTCCGTGCCGTACAGTCTGCGCGTGGCTTCGGTCTCGCTGGCGAGGTCGACCAGTTCCGGAACGGCGCTCTGCATGCGGTAGGCCGTTTCGTAGTTGGAGATCGCCGCCTCGACGGGTTCGTTCCTACCCAGGCTGACCACGAATTCTTCGTCCATTCTCCGGACGAGATCGAGCTGCCTTCGTTGGCGCGCGTCGGCCGCGGACGGCACGATGTTTCGCAGCGGCTCGTCTCGGCCGGGATGAATCAGCGAGGCCTGATGGACCGACGGCAGGAACCCGTTGCCCATCATGCTGATGCCGCCGTGCGGGATGCCGCCCCCGCCGGTGACGACGAATCCGGGGAGGTTCTGGTTCTCCGTGCCCAGGCCGTAGGTCACCCAGGCTCCCATGCTGGGGAATCCGGCGAACGGCAGCCCGCAATGGAAGTAGTAGTTCCCCTGCGCGTGTTCCATGAACTTCGCCGTCATCGAACGGATCACGCAGAGGTCGTCGGCCATGGTGCCGACATGGGGGAACAGTTCGCTGACCGGGATGCCGCTCTCGCCGCGACGGCTGAACTCCCACGGGCTCGGGAAAATGTCGCCGTCCTTGTTGAACATCGTCCGTTCTGTCTTGAACGGCATCGGTTGCCCCGCCTCTTTTGCGAGTCGAGGCTTGGGGTCGAACGAGTCCACTTGCGACATCCCGCCGGACATGTAGCAGAAGATGACGCTCTTTACCTTCGGCTGGAAATGTGGGGACTTGGCAGCCTGCGGCCTTCCCGCCGCCGTGTCCGTCGTCGCGCCGCGGGATTCCTCGGCCAGCATCGCTGTTGCGGCCAGCATGCCGAAACCGTTCGACGTCATCCGGAGCATTCCCCTGCGGCTGAGCCGGCCAGTGCGTGGGAAGAGCCGCGACCGGGACTCATCGGACATAGAGGAACTCCTTGAAGTTGAAGAGCGTGTGCGCCAGCCGGCTCCAGACGTCGGGGTTGCCGAGCACATCGTGGGAGTTCGCGCCCTCTTCTTCGGCCAATCCGGCGACGAACGCCGCCATGGACTCCCGCTGGGCGCGAGTCGGGGGGCGCCCAAGCGTCTTCGCAAACATGTAGTTCACCCTGGATTCGACGCTATGGCCCTCGCCGCCGGCAAGCCTGCGGCCCCATTCGCGGGCCGCTCCCAACACGAACGGGCTGTTCATCAGCGCCAGGGCTTGGGCCGGCACGTTCGTCACGTCGCGCTTTCCGCGCGTCGTCGACGGGGTCGGCTGGTCGAAGACCTCGAGGAACGGATCTCTCCGGTTCCTCCGAATCTCCTGGTAGACGCCGCGGCGGTTGTCGCCGTAGACAGAGTCATCTGCGCTCTCATTCTCCGCGTACATCGACCGGGACGGCGGCTCCGCCCCGTACATGGACCTGTCCAGCTTTCCGGAGATCGCCAGCAGGGAGTCGCGGATGGCTTCCGCCTCAAGGCGCCGCACCGGCATGTGCTGCAGCAGTGCGTTGGTAGGGTCGGCCTGGAGCGCCTTGGCCGACGGAACGCTGCTCATGCGGTACGCCCGGGTCGTGACCAGCAGTTCCACCAAGCCCTTGATCGACCACCCGTCCTCGACAAAGCGGCTGGCAATGTAGTCCAGGAGTTCGGGGTGGGACGGTCGCTCGCCGAGGAATCCGAAGTTGTCCGGCGTGGCCACGATCCCGCGCCCGAACAGCTGCTGCCAGACCCTGTTGGCCATCACCCGCGCCGTCAGCGGATTCGCCGGGCTGGATACCTCTTCGGCCAGCCGCAGGCGGACCGCTCCGGGCTCGTCGTAGGCAGCGCCTCCCATGGCCGAGAGGTATCGCCTGGGTACGGTCTCGCCCGGCTTCTTCGGGTCCCCGCGAACGAGCAGGGGCTGGTCCGGAGCGCCCTCCTCGATGACTCCCGGGAACCGCATTGGAATTCCGATTTCAGCCTCCAGTCGCCGGTATTTCGCGACCAGCGGCCTGACGCCTTCCAGGGATTCGAGAGATGTGGGAAGCAATCCGCGCCGGACGAAGTAGTCCAGGTAAGCCGCCTGCTTCTCGGTGATCCGGCCGTCCCGCCAGGCCCTGGCGGCCGCGACCAGCTTGCTCGCGATGAGCCCGGGCAGGGCAGCAGGAGAGTCCGGCACAGGCCCCTCCAGCAAGTACAGAATCGGCTCCGTGGTCTCTTTCGGCTCGTGCTTGCCGTTGTGGAACGCAACAGCGGCCGCGCCGATCGCCGATCGCCCGTCCGTGGGGCGCTCAGGGCGCTTTGCCTTGGCTGAATCGACCGGATCGTAGCGGAAGTTGGTGGCGTCGTCGAGCGTGGCGAATTCGACGTATGCCGTGAATCCCTTCCAGAACTTCGTGTCCCAGGTCCACCACTTCATCGTGTCGCTCCGCGGGCTGTAGCGCTGGTGGTAGATCCCGCCGCCCGGCAGGGGGTAGTTCTCGATGATCAGGCGGGCGAAGCTCAGGTTGCCGCCGAGAACCTTCACGCTGATGTAGTCCGTGTCGACTTCAAACCGCGGGGACTGCATGACGCCCGCGTGCTTGGTCGAGAGCAGGTGCGTGTACGCGCCCCCTGGGTAGATGCCCTCGAACGCTTTCTCCCCTTCGTGGAGAATCGCAAACTCGCCGGGAGCCGAGGGCGTCTCGCTCGCCCCTGTGCCGTGTCTGACCCATCCGGCGTATTCCTCGCCGGTCAAGTCCCAGAGCCGCGTGAAACGCCGCTTGTTGAACGCCTTGCGTGCGGCGATCTCTCTATGCCAGTCGGCTTGCAGCTGCTGCCAGGAATCCCGGAATTCGGCGGCTTCCAGACCGTGCATTCCCAGCCATGGGCCGAGAGGGCTCGACTCGTCGCAGGCGGCCTCCTCGACGGTCCGTCCGACTGCGTCATCGCCGGCATCGCGGAGGCGCGCGGGCATGGTCTCGGCGACGGCGATCCACTCGGTCCCGACCGCGTTGCGGATCTGCGCTTTCAGATTCCCCAGCGTGTCCTCGTGCAGCCGCAGCACCTCGGGGGAATCGATTGCGCGCATCGTCGGTCGTGCTCCGTAAAGCACTCCAAAGAGCGCGTAGTAGTCGGCCTGGCTGATCGCGTCGAACTTGTGGTCGTGGCATCTGGCGCAAGCGACCGTCAGGCCCTGGAAGGCCTTGGAAAACACGTCGATTTGGTTGTCGGCCCACTTGACGCGCTCTTCCCAGGGGTCTACCGGCTGGTAGCCGAGTTCTCCCACCCGCAGGTGCGCCGTTCCCAGGATCGATTCGTTCACCGTTCCGCCGACTCCGAGGCGGGGGCGCTCGATGAGGTCGCCCGCCAGATGCTCCCTCACGAGTTGGTCGTACGAGGTGTCCGTGTTGAGCGCGCGAATGAGATAGTCGCGGTACTGCCATGCCTCGGGAACCGACGGGTCTCCTTCGCTGCCGTGCGAGTCCGCGTAGCGCACCCAGTCCATCCAGTGCCGAGCCCAGCGCTCTCCGAACCGGTCTGAGTCCAGCAGGCGCCGCACCAACTGACGATAGGCGTCGGGAGAGTCGTCGGTCACGAAGGCCTCAATCTCCCCGGGGGCTGGCGGCAGACCAGTCAGGTCGAACGAGAGTCGACGAATGAGCGTGCGCCGGTCGGCGGGTTCAGCCGGTTGCAGCCCTGCATTGTCCAGCCTGGCCAAGAGAAAGTGGTCAATCGGATTGGCGGGCCAATCTTCGTTGCTGACTTCAGGGAATTTGCCACGTTGGACCGGATGCCAGGCCCAATGGCCTGCCTTGCGAGCTTCGAGGTCGAACGATTCCGACGGGCTCGGGCTGGCTTTGGGCTCTTCGGGCCAAGGCGCTCCGACCCGAATCCACTCGCCAATTGACGCGATCTGATCGGTGGTCAGGCGTCCCGTGGGCGGCATCAGGACCGGCTCCCCGCGGAGCATCGCCATCAATCTGCTCTTGCCGGGCTTTCCCGGCGACACGGCCGATCCCGAATCCCCGCCCATGATTGCCGCTTCGCGGCTGTCAAGCCGGAGCCCCCCGAAGGGCACCTCGATCCGGTCGCTGTGGCATGCGTAGCAGTGATCGGCCAGTAGCGGGCGGATCTCGCTCTCGAAGAATTCGATCTCTTCGGGCGATGCGCTGCTGCCAGCCGCCGGGAAGCATGCCAGCACGGCCAGGCTGGCGACGGCTACGAATGGCGCGTAGCGAAAGAGATTGCGCTGAGGGCTCATCGGCGTGCCCACGCCTACTATTTCGGATTCGCCGCCCTATTGGCAAGCCGAACGTGCGAGCCTTTCCGAGTGCTGTTGACCGTCGGGCACCGACCAAGCCCGGCCAGGATTGGGAAGTGTCGGTCGACTCCAGCCGTATCGTGGACAGGCTTTCTATCGTGGCCGAATTCCCTTTTCGCGTGTTAGCCTGCGAGCAGTGCGTTTGCCAACAATGACAAGCGTTCGATTGGTGCGGCCATGAACGTACCCCGACTCGCCTGCACTGTGGCCTCCGGTTTGCTGGTGGCGACCGCACTATGGGCGCAGCCCCAAACCGAGTCCCCCGGGTCCAGTACGCCGGGTGGCACCTCCACCCCTGGCGCAGATAGTCAGTCCGGCAGCGCGACACCCGGTGGCACTTCGACGCCAGGGCAGGGCACTACTACTCCGACGATTGAGGACCGAGACATACCGGATCGCCAAAGCAGTTCCCGGAGCAGTACGGATCAAAGGCAGATTCCGCGGATCCTCTACCTGCAGGGACTGGTGGTGACGGATACCGGAGAGGTGCCGCGTGAACCTGCAGTGGTGAAGATGAGGTGTGGGGGGCGAACAGTCCCACAGGGACTGACCGACGTCAAGGGAAGATTCAGCATCCTACCAGGGGGAGATCCGTCGCTACTAGTGACGGACGCGAGTGTTCGGGGAGGAGGGATGTCGGCCGGCGGGCGTGCGCGTGGGAGCGGGAGCACAAGCGTGAGGAACTGTGAATTGCTGGCGGAGCTTCCCGGATATCGGTCGAGCATCTCGCGGTTGGCCCATGTCCCCTCGTTCGGCATTCACCGGGTTGGAACGATAGTCCTCTACGGTCTCAAGGGAGTCACCGGCGAGACAGTGAGCGCGACCACATTGATGGCGCCGTCGAGCGCAACCAAGGCGTACCGCAAGGGGCTTAAGGAGCTGTACATCGAGAACCCGAACTACAAGCTGAGCATCAAGCACCTGGAAAGAGCGGTCGCGGAGTACTCGGACTATGCGGCTGCCTGGGCATCGCTGGCGGAAGCGCGCATGTCATCCGGAGACTGGGGCGGTGCCCGTGAAGCATTCCTGAAGTCGATCGAGGCGGACCCAAAGTACCTCAAGCCGTATGAACCCTTCATCAGCGCCTCCTTCGACCGACGGGATTGGACTACGGTGGACTCGCTGGGAGAGATCTACCTCAAGCTGCACCCAGAAGCCTCCCAGATTCGGGCCATGAGTGCCGAGGCGGCGGTCCGTCTGGAAAAGTACGAACGCGCCTCCGAGCTTACCCAGATCATGGCCGATCGGGACGAGTCCCGTCGTTGGCCAATCAGTTACGTTGTGGCCGGTTTGGTCCACGAAAGCCGTAGCGAATTCAAGCAAGCGGCCGCGCTGTTCCGCGAGTATCTGAATCACGACTCCGAGAGCGTGACGGCCAGAAGGCTCTTGCGAACCCTGTATGAGTGGCAACGGCTGCTGGTCATCGACCCGCCGGAGAATGGCGACATCCCGGTCTACGTTCCGCCTCTGACCGGATTGGCCAGCGGAGCGTCACCCTAGGTCACCCCCGAAAGAGCCAGCCTCTGCTTGTGCGCAGGTATCGCGTGCGTGCATGTCAGACTAGCGATTCCGGCAGCAGAATTCGGAGGCGCGACGCTCCCAGCACACTGCAAGAAAACCTGGCCGAATTCCTTCCGTGTCCTGCGGATCGCTTCGCCCCTATCGGGAAAACAAGTCTTGGACGCACACCCGCAATCCCTTACCTGCGCGACATGCATCTTCGGTTTGTAGTACTATCTAAGAGACAATCCCCTTGCTGTAAGGGATAAGGTCCGCTGGGTTGGCCTGATCGGCTAAGCAAGACTGCGGTCTTGCTGATCGACAGCTACACCGTGTAAGTGTCGGCGGCCGCTAATTCCTCGAATCTAGAGAAGGTACGATTCTCCCGAATGCAGACGGTAGTTCTGACGCAACATCCCGTGCACTGTCTCTGCGCACGGACCGTTCAACATTGCCAGAGCCGTGCCGCCAGCCGGCTCGGCGAACCCGCTGCAATGGATCCGGCAGTGCCAGGAACCAGCGACCGGGTATCAGGTGATTCGGAATGAATGGACCTGACAAGACCTTGACCCAAGGTGCGGCCGCGCTCGAGGGGGGCGACGGAGAAGCAGGACGCGCGGCTGGCCCTGCCGGTCCTGCTGCCGAATCCAGCGTCGCGGCGTGCTGGGTGCCTTCCGACCGGTCGTCCCGGGTTGGCGGTATCAACATCGGTGGGATGGTATACGTGAGCGCGGGCTCGGATTGCCTTCCGGAAGGGGAGCCGAAGGGTTCCGTAATCGATGCCTCCCTCCAAGTTGCGGCGAACGCCCCGTCGGACACGGCGAGGTTTTACTCCTACGATCCGACGTACGAGACGCTCACCCCGAGCGAGCGCCGGGTCTATTTGCGATGGCTGGCCACGGGCCGGTCGGACCCGCACATCGAGACCCCTTGTGTCCGGCTCTACTTTCTCGGCCTGGAACGCCGCGCGTTGCTGGACGATCCCGATCCCGAGGAGCGAGCCGAGCTGTTTGCCGAGGTCGAGCGCCTGCGCAACATCTATGACGACGACGAGAACATTGCAGAGGAATTGGACCGGTTCCTTGATCTAGCGCCGATCTTCGACGCCTTGGGCTATGTTCCGAACCTGAGGAAACTGGCCGAACGCAACTGGAACGAGTTGCCGTTGCCGCTGGCGGTCAGCCTCGGACGCAAGCTGGCGCATGAGCAGGCCATCGACGGTCGCTGGCTGTTCAGCTGGTGGCTGACAAGCCCCCAAACGAAGGTGCGGGCGCCGCATCGAGATTTCCTGGACGAGCTTGCTGCGCTGTTCTCCATCCGCCTCGCTGCGGCCTTCCCCAAGGGATACACCGTGCGCAGCCCCGGGCGGCGGCTTCAGGTGGAATACTGTTCCGCCAGCAACGAGTACCGTCGGGACCTTCGCTCCGAGCTGGCCTGGTGTCCCGATGTCTCGCGGCTCACCAGGCCTCCGAAACTGGCTGCCAACCTCGTGGCTGAATGCATGGCCGCCCTTGGCCCGTATATCCGGTTCGTCCAGCGGCGGCCCAGGGAAAGGGAGACGGTCGCCGCCCAGATGCTGCTTCCGGCCGACCTCGCGGCGAGCCGCCAGAACAGCGGCTTGCAGACGCTAGACGCTTGGGTGAACGAATGCATTCGCGAGCGCGACGGAGAGGCGTTGATTGACGAACTGTTGAAGCTGTTCGATGGCGAGAGGCCGTCGAGCGTCCGGCACCAGCGTCTGGAGCGGGTCACGCGTGCGCTCAAGGGCATGGGTGTGGGGCTGGCTCCGCATCCGCGCTGGACGTACCTGGCGCTGAAGCTTGGAGATCCGATCGTGCTGTACAGGGATCCCGGCATGGCCGAGCGCTGGAGGAACGCGTCTCCGAGGTACGAGCCGATCTTGACTGCACTGCGTTGCGGCGCGTTCGTGGCGCAGGCTGGCGGCCGGGTGTCGAGCCGCGAGCGGCGAGTCCTGAACGCGATGGTGGAGCATAGCAAGTGGGTCAAACCCGAGGATCAGGTGCGGCTCCGGGCGGATGTTCGCTGGGTGGTCAGGAAGCGGCAGAGCCTGCTCGCTTTGAGGCGGCGCTGCGAGCGCTACCCGACGGTCTACCTGCTGGCGATTCTCGAACTCGCTGTCGCGGTCGCCCTGGCGGACGGGCTGGCTGACCCTGTCGCGGTAGAGGCTGTTCAGAAACTCTACCGTGCGACGGGCATGCCCGACGACGAAGCCTACGCCAGCCTCCACAGGATGTCGGCCGACGCGCACGCCGAGGATGTCGCCGAGTTCCGGCCTCAATGCGCGCCTCCTGCCCCGAACGCCGAGGGACGCAATGGAACGGGGGCGGAGTTGGAATCGGCCGAGGACGTCCTGGATGCCGGGCGCATCTCGCGCATCATCGAGGACACCCAGAAGGTTTCCAGGGTGTTGTCGGAAGTGTTCACCGAGGACGGAGAGATTGACGGTGAGCAGGCTGCCGAGCGTGGGAAGGCTCCGCAGGCGCCGGCCGGTCTGGACGGTCTGGACGAGGCGCACAGTGCGCTCGTCCGGAACCTGCTGGAGAAACCGTCTTGGAGCGAGAGTGAATTCTCGCAGCTTGCCAGCGGTTTCGGCCTGATGCCTGGCGGCGCCCTGGAATCGATCAATGAGTGGTCGTTCGAATGTTTCGGGGACGCTCTGCTAGTGGACGATCTGGAACTCACGATCAACGACGAAGTGCTCCGGGCGATGGGGAGCGAATCAAGGGCCGTCTCGAATGCCGCAGTGTAGTATCCGGCGTCGCGAGCGCGACGTCATCATCCAGGCCCTGCGAGCTGGAGTCGTTCCCCGGCTCGGGCTGCAGCACATTCAGGTCGGTCGGGCACGCGAGATCGAGGAGATGGTGCGGGATGTCGCACGCATTCAGGACTCGGGCGCGACAATCCGCTTCGTGATCGGCGAATACGGATCGGGGAAGACATTTTTCTTGAACCTCGTGCGCCTGATCGCACTTGAAAAGGGCCTGGTGACGATGTCGGCGGACCTGGCGCCTGATCGGCGCCTCCACGCGAGCGGCGGGCAGGCTCGCTCGCTGTTCGCCGAGATGACGCGGAACCTGTCGACTCGCACCAAGCAGGACGGAGGGGCCCTCCCCAGCGTTGTGGAGCGATTCGTGTCTCTGGCGGCGAAGGAGGCGGGTGAAGGCGGGGATGTGAACGCAGTCATCCGCAGCCGGCTCGCGCACCTCGAGGAGTACGTTGGCGGCTTCGATTTCGCGACCGTTCTGTCGCGGTACTGGCAGGGCCACGAAGAGGGTGACGAGCAATTGAAATCGAACGCCTTGCGCTGGCTTCGGGCGGAGTTCGCCACACGCACCGACGCCCGCGCCGCGCTCGGTGTGCGCACGTTCATCGACGACGCCAGCGTCTACGACCACCTGAAGCTGTACTCCGCGTTCGTCCGTGAGGCGGGATATGGCGGCTTGGTGGTCGTTCTCGACGAGATGGTGAATCTCTACAAGCTCGTCAACAGCCGTGCCCGCAACGTCAACTACGAGCAAATCCTGCGCATATTGAACGATGTCCTGCAAGGCAGCGCCTCGCACCTTGGGTTCGTCATGGGCGGCACGCCGGAGTTCCTAATGGACACGCGGCGAGGACTCTACAGCTACCAGGCCTTGCAGTCCCGCCTGGCCGAGAACACGTTCGCCAGGGACGGGTTGGTGGACCTGTCCGGTCCGGTGATCCAGCTTCAGAACCTCTCACCCGAGGACATGTATGTGCTGTTGGACAACATCCGGGGTGTGTTCGCGTCCTGTGCCAACGGTAATGAGTCCGTTCCCAAGGAGTGCCTCACTGCGTTCATGCAGCACTGCTCGAAACGCATCGGAGATGCGTACTTCCGGACGCCCCGGAACACGGTGAAGGCGTTCGTGAACTTGCTCTCGGTCATCGAGCAGAACCCGGGCGCCGACTGGCAGCAACTGGTCGGCGGAGTGGAGATCGACGGCGACCGCGCAGACGGCCCGGACCAGGGCCTGTCCATTGACGACAGCGCCGATGACGAGCTCGCCACGTTCAGGCTGTGACCCCGAGTTGAATGAGCCTTCGGGCGGCAGAGAACGTTCCGCCGTACCGCTCCTGCCGTTATTCCCGCCGATCCGATGCGGCTAGTCGCGGTGCAGCGGCGCGATACCGAAATCGCGCAGGGTGCTCGCCACCGTCGGCGGTTTGAGCCGGATTCGGTCGTCGGTCAGAAGATAGGAAAAGACGTAGCCGATTCCGAGGAGCAGGACCCCGATCAGGAAGCAGTAGATGATGACGCGGTCGGGAAACTGATCCTTCAGGTGCGCCACGTAAAGCGGGCCGAAAACCCCTGCCGCCGCCCAGGCCGTGAGTATCGCTCCATATATTGCGGACATTCTCTTGGCTCCGAAGACATCCAGCACGAAAGACGGCATGGTTGCGAATCCGCCTCCGAAGCAAAGCAGCACGTAGCAGACGAGCGTGCAAAAGATCCACGGATCGCGTTCGGTCATCAAGGCGCCGAAAACGATCATCTGGCTGCCCAGCAAGATCCTGAACGTGCGCGTGCGGCCGATGCGGTCGGAAAGCGACCCCCAAAACAGCCTCCCCGCTCCGTTGAACAAGGAGCTGACCGCGATCAGCGTGGCACCGTATTCCGCAAGGGTTTCCGGCTCGATCGAGGGATCGGCGAGTCCCCAAACGTCTTGCAGCAATGGTGACTGAAAGCTGATGACGGAGATTCCGGCTGCGATGTTGAAGAAGAAGACAAGCCACATTGTCAGGAACTTGGCGGAGCGGAGGCACAGCCGGATCGAGCCGGGGGCATCGGGATCTTCCGGGCCCGGGCTGCCTTGGGCGCTTGCCGGCTTCGCGGGTGAAGCTGTCGGAGGGTTGCTCAAGACCAGGCTCGACGGGAGCAGGATGCAGGCGAACACGATACCCAGCCACATGAAGATGAGTGGCAGGTTTCCGTCCATGCGGACGACCAGGAACGGCGCGAGCACCTTGCTCAACAAGAATGCGCCGAGGCCGAATCCCATCACGACGATGCCGGTCGCCAGTCCCTTGCGGTCGGGGAACCATTTCGCCACCGTCGCCACCGGGGTCACGTAGCCGAGTCCGATCCCGGCGCCGCCAATGACGCCGTAGCCGAGATAGAACAGCCAGAGAACCTCCAGGTGAAGCGCCAGGCCGGCGATGATATAGCCGCCCGCGAACATCACGCTGCCGGCAGTGGCCAGTTTTCGCGGGCCGAGTCGCGGCAATGCCTGGCCGGCCCAGGCCGCCGAAATGCCTAGCGAGAAGATCGCGATGCTGAACGCCCAGGCGGTGTCCAGGAACGACCATCCCAACTGTTTGACCAGGAGCGTCTGAAAAAAGCTCCAGGCATAGACCGTCCCGAAACAGATCTGCAACAAGGTGCAGATCAGCGCTGTGACGCTGCGCGGCAGGACGGTCGTGGGAAAGATCATTGCTAGCCCAGGCCCATGGCCCCGGAATCGGGCCCTCCGAGACCTGTCATCGAAGTTCGTCGGGCCTTCTTGTCGTCCATCACCTCTGCGAAGTAGCGGAACAGTCGGGCCAGCTGCCCGATTTCGTCGTCGCGAACAAGGAGGTCGTCATGCGCAACGATGGCTTCGTCACGGTCACGTGCGAGCCGCACGGCATAGGCGGTGAGCAGTTCGATTTTCCTGCCGACGAGACTGACGAACCAGATGGTGGCGAGCACGCCTGCAATGAAAATGCTTGAAATGAGATAGACCTGCTGGCCGATCGCCCCCTGGATCTTGAGTGTGATCAAGCCCATGTCCATCCCGATGTGAACGGCACCCGCAACGCTCGCCAGAATCGGGCTGCTGACTTCCACGAAATCCCCCATCCCCGGAAGCCGCCGTTCGATGGTTTCCAGGTTGAATGGGTCGCCATTCCGGATTTCCGCCGGGATTCCCGGCACGAACGTGTGCGCGAGGAACTCACCCGACTCGTTCGTGATGTAGATGTAGCTGATTCCCTGGATCTCGACGAACTGGTCGATCAGAGATTGCAGCGCTGAGAGATCGCGGTTCAGGATGATGTCGACGCTGGCGTCGGCGATCGTCTTGGCGATGCCCTTGCTGTTGCTTTCGTATTCGTTCGACAAGTGCGTGTCGACCGTGTACACGCACAGAATGGATGTGGACACGCCAATCAGGCCGAACAGCAAGAAAATCCCGAATAGCGTTTTCTGAAAGAGTTTATGGATTTTCATGTCATGAGAACCTGTCTTCCCAACTGTCCAAGGTCACGAACCGGTCGTCCTGGACGATGGTGTAGTAGACCTGTTGCAAACCCTGTCTGCGGGACTCGCTGAAGGAAACCATCTCGCCGATGCCCAGATCGTAATCCTTGACCGAGAACACGGCGTCTTCAAGGTTGGTTCGCTGCGGGTCTTCCCCGAGCCGGTTCAGGATTTCCACCATCAGCTTGGCATCGAGGAATCCTTCCAGGCTGACGAAACTGTGCGCAAATGGCGTGTAGCTTTCCTTCACCAACTCGGCCGGAGCTTCGGGACTGTAGCGCTTCATCAGGTCGCGGTATTCCCGGACCGCCGGAATCGAGGTGTCCTCGTAGCTGGGCACAACCTGCGAGTTGACCAGCAGCCTGGTGTAGCGCTGGCTGTCTTCTCTCCCTTCCGAGATCAGCTCAAGCAGGTTCTCGCTGCCAACGAAGGAGAGGTTGGCGATCGGGACCTCGAGCCCCAGATCGACAGCCTCGCGCAGGAACGCCGCGCACGCGGCATACGCGCCAATGCAGATCACGGCATCGGGCTGCGACTCCTCAAGGATTTCAACCTGGCGGCGCATGCTGCCGGTGAACTGCTGGCCTCGCCGATAGGTGGCCTCGCCGACGATCTTCTCCCCGTATTTACTCAGGGCCTGGCGCACACCCGCCCAGCCGCTACGCCCATAGGCGTCGGCTTGGTAGAACACGCCGATGCGTCTCTTGCCGATGGAGACGAAATTGTCGACCAGCCCCTCCGTTTCCTGGCCATAGGACGCGCGGAGGTTGAAGGCGAACTCGCCGTACGGGGGCTCCCGTTGCGGCTGGGCGCCGGTGAACGGGAAAAACATGTACACGGTCTTGTCCTGAAACTTCTTCAGCATCGGAAGCACCCGCGTCACCGTGGGAGTGCCGACGTAGCCGAACAGCGCGAACACCTGGTCTTCCAGCATCAGGGCCATCGTGTTCTGTACGGATGGATCCGGCTGGTACCCGTCGTCGTAGGTCTTGAGCACCACCTTGCGGCCGTGGACGCCACCGGCCCGGTTAATGTGCTCGAAGTAGGCTTGAGCGCCTCGATACAACTCGATGCCGAGGCCTCTGGACGGGCCAGAGAACGCCGCCGACATACCAAGAACGATTTCCATTGCTGTTACTCCTGTTGTCTCCTCGGCCTCTCCGGGAGACGCCAGCCATGGCGCAGCCAGGCTTCCCCCCAGAGTTGCGCGGAGCGCATCTCGTCTTGTCATCCGGAACACGGCACGCCCCCGCATTCTTCGGTCCGGTCGCCGTCAGTGAAGGCTACGGAGTTGCGTGTCGAAGAGACCATCTCCGAGATCCGGCCTCGGGAGCGTCGGACCCCGCCAGCCTTCCAGTCCGGCGGGCCAATTGCCGCGGTCTGTTGCGATGCTTGGAACATCCTCATCCAACAACTTGTCAGCGTCACCTGGACGGGGTAACGCGAGCCGGCGCGTCATGTCTCGTCGATGTCGGTTGCATTGTATTACAAGCCATGTCAGATGCTTTGGATTATCGGAAGGTGATGGCTGGTATTCAGGGCCGACGGGTCGGGGAGACTCAGCTGGGCCAATGGGAGATTGCATGTGCCTTGAACGTCCGACCGGAAGCTCGCGAGCGCTGCCAGGTGTGGTTCCTGCGTGGTACTGCCTGCCGCGCCCTGATCCGCGGCTCCTTGACAGCCTGTGCGGCCCGCCTATTCCCGCCAGTGTGCCGGCTTGTTATACTCCTGCCAGCAACAAGGTTTCGCTGGTCGGCAAGATACCTTGAGCCCAAATAGCACCTGGCCGGCTGGCTCGGGCCCTGTCGCCAGTATTCCCGCATAGCTTCGCAGCGCGCGTGTGCCGAACGATCCGCAACCAATCCCAGACGTTGCCGGCGTAGGCGGGTCACGAGGTTTCGAGCTGCTGGCGCAACCGGTCCAGCAGTGGATCTGGAGGAGAGGCTGGGGCGAACTCCGCGACATTCAGGAGCGTGCGATTCCTTTGCTTCTGGGTGGCGACAGGGACTTGGTCATTGCCGCCCCGACTGCGTCGGGCAAGACCGAGGCGGCATTCGTCCCGCTCCTGTCGCGCCTTGTGTCGGCCGATCGCCAGGCTCGGGGCTTCGAAATCGTTTACGTGAGTCCCCTCAAGGCACTCATCAACGATCAGTTCCGCCGTCTTGAGGAGCTCTGCGAGGCTCTTGAAGTCCCCGTCCACAAGTGGCACGGCGACGTCAGCTCGGGAGCGAAGGCTCGAGCCATGCGCGCGCCCCAGGGCGTTCTGCTGATAACCCCGGAGTCATTGGAAGCCCTGTTTGTCCGCCGCGGCCGCGATGTCCCGCGCCTCTTCGCGCCGGTCAGCAACGTCGTGGTCGACGAACTGCACTCCATGCTGGACACCGAACGGGGCGTGCAGCTGCGATCGTTGCTGAACCGGATCGAGATCGCTGTTCGCAGGAGAGTCCGGCGAGTCGGCCTGTCGGCCACTTTGGGGGACATGGGCTTGGCCTGTGCGTACCTTCGACCGGGCGAGCCGGACGAAGTCGAAGTCGTCCGCAGCGATTCCGGGGGGCAGGAGATTAAGTTGCTGCTCAAGGGGTATGTGGTCGGCGGCCCCCGCGAGGAGCTCTGGGACTCCGAGGGCGAGAGCGGCTCGGGGCCTGCCGATGACCGGGAGGTCAGCGAGCGCTCCATCGCGGCGCATCTCTTCAGGTCACTCAGAGGGAAACGGAACCTGGTCTTCGCCGATTCCCGCGAGCAGGTTGAGATCTACGCTGACCGTCTTCGGGAACTATCCGAGAAGGCTCACCTGCCCAACGAGTTCTTCGCTCATCACGCCAGCCTCGCGCGCCAGCATCGCGAATTCGTGGAGGGCCGGCTACGGGGCGCTTACGAGCCGACGACGGCGGTTTGCACCTCGACGCTCGAACTCGGGATTGACATCGGGGAGGTTGAGAGCATCGCGCAGATCGGCCCGCCGTTCTCCGTATCGAGCACCCGCCAGAGGCTGGGCCGCTCCGGACGCAGGCAGGGCAAGGCGGCAGTGATGCGGACCTATATCCAGGAGTCGGCGCTCGGATCTGAGAGCCATCCGGTGGATGCCTTGCGAATTCGCCTGGTGCGCTCGATCGCGATCATCGAACTGCTCGTTGAAGGCTGGTGCGAGCCGCCCGGACCGGGCGCGCTGCATTTGTCGACGTTCGTGCAACAGGTCTTGTCGGTGATCGCCGAGCGCGGCGGTGCCACGGCCAGCACGTTGTTTGACACGCTGTGTCGGCGGGGGGCGTTCTCAGCTGTGAGCGCGTCGCTCTTCAAGCAGGTGCTCAGGGCACTCGCTACGGGCAAGAAGCCGCTGATCGAGCAAGCCCCCGACGGTACGCTGCTGTTGGCCGCCCGGGGCGAAACGCTCGTCGAGCACTACACGTTTTACGCCGCCTTCGGGACGCCTGAGGAGTATCGCGTGGTAGCCGAGGGCCGCACCCTTGGATCGCTGCCTGTGGCAGTGCTCTTCGTGGTCGGTTCGCCGATTATCTTCGCTGGCAAGCGCTGGCGGATTTCCGCCGTGGATACCGCGGCCAAGGTCCTGGAGGTCACGCCCGATCCGACCGGGACTCCCCCGAAGTTTTCGGGGAGCCCCGGCTCCCTCGACGACCGTGTAGCGGAGAGGATGCGAGAGGTGTACCTGGAACGCTCCGTGCCCGCGTACCTGGACGCAGCCGCCCGGATGTTGCTCGCGGAAGCCCGATCGAACTATGCGCGCTTCGGCCTCGACGTGGCGCCTGTCCTGCAGATTGGCACGAAGCAGACCCTGATCACGCCGTGGCGTGGCACGATTGTGACCGAGACACTGGCTCTTGCTCTGATCGCGAAGGGTCTACGGGCGTCCCCCCGGGACCACGTGGTCGTCGAGGTCGACGCCAGCGAGACTTCGGTCCGGCGGGCACTGCGAGAAGTCGCAGTTGGGAAGCTGCCCGATGCCGTGTCGCTGGCCGCGCTGATGCGCAACCTGGAGCGCGAGAAGTACCATCCATACTTGGGTCACGCCCTCCAGTGCATTGACGCCGCATCGGCGTGCATTGCCGTCGATTGCCTGTCGGAACTCGCCGGCGAGATTCTGCGTGGTGGCCAGGTAGCCGAAGAGAGGTAGCCCAACTGTCGCTTGGCAGCGGCAATTCTCAGGGCCGGAGCGGGCTGGCAGTCGGTGTTGCCCGGCTCCGACCTGGTCTCGTCATTTGTCGATGATTCTCTCGCCCGCCACCGATGGTTTCTTCAGATCGAATTCAGCTGATCTTCTTGTCGAGGTCTCTTCCCGCGCCTCCTTGAATCCGCCGACTGCCTTGTACAGCAAGGCAGCAAGTTGAGGATGCTCCCCGATTGCCGGAAGAACGTCCTTGGGATTCCCACTCGAGCCGATTTGAGAGCCAGAACCAGCGATGAAAACGAAGCTGAAGCTTATGCGTTCACGATTAGGGCCGGAAACAGTCGTCGTCGGCGCGAACGGCAATCGAAACCCGGCTTCGAGCAGTCTCGAGATCGACTCGGCGCATTCGAGTCCATCCCCGAGGTCCACGTAGGCGTCACTTGAATAAGTCCAGTGAGTGACCGATATATACCCTTCTGCTTGCGCTTCGCATCGGATCACGACGACCGGGGACGCCCAAGCTGCTGCCGGAATCATGCAAGTCGCTGTTGCCAACCCTGCGACGAGCCCTGCCCTTGCTTTCGTCATGCCGCGCCCTCCCTTGATTCGATGTTCTCTCCGGACGTTCGCGTCCAACTACTGCCCGTGAGACGGTTATTGCAGTGTGTTGGTTCCCCCAATGGAAGAAGGGCAACAACGTGCAAGGGCCCCTTGCACCGGTCCATTCGCAGCCATTGCGTCCGGCATCGGGTGTGCCGCGTCGGCATCCAGAACGGGGCTCCGCATGCTTGATCCGGAGACCGCCCACCACAGGCGACAGTCCGCGTGACGCGAGCATACCGAGCCTCCTCGACAGTCGACCCATAGCAATGGCGCCCGCGCTGAGTGCGACCAAACTGTGCGCCGACATGCGCTGTCAGAAGGTCCCTTGGTTATATTGGATTGAACACTATCGGTCGCGTTGCGTCCGCGAAAGGCTTTCAGAATCCATGACTACGTCACGCCGTTCCTTCCTCGCTTCCGCTGCGGTTGGCACTGCAGTGCCTATGTCCGCAGCTTCCGCCAGCCGGGTCCTGGGCGCAAACGACCGGATTCGCCTCGGCCTCATCGGCTGCGGCGGAATGGGAAGGGGCGATCTCACCGACATGCTGCGGGCTGGCAAGACCGAAGCCGTCGCGCTTTGCGATATCGACAAGTCGCAGATGGCTCGGACCCAGGAGCGAGTTGTTGCTCCGTTCGATCAAACGGCTGAACTGCAGACGCAGGATTTCCGGCGCGTGCTGGAGCGCAACGACATCGATGCCGTGATCGTTGCGACGCCTGACCACTGGCACGCCATTCCGACGGTCGAGGCCTGCAAGGCCGGAATGGACGTGTATGTCGAGAAACCGCTGGCGATGACCGTCTGGGAGGGCCGCCAGATGGTCGACGCCGCGCGCAAGTATGACCGGGTCGTCCAGATGGGCACCCAGCAGCGCTCGGGCGCCCAGTATCGGGATGCCAAGGAGTACGTCGACAGCGGCAAACTGGGCCGAGTTCGGTTAGTGCGGTGCTGGGCCTATCTCGACTGGAAGGGCGAGACCCCGCACATGCCGGACGGACCGGCGCCGGACGGCGTGGACTACGACATGTGGCTGGGTCCCACGGCAAAGCGTCCGTACAACCAGAATCGCTTCCATTTCAGTTTCCGATGGTACTGGGACTATTCCGGAGGCTTGATGACCGACTGGGGGGCCCACATGATTGACATTGCGAATTGGTACATGGGTATCAAGTCTCCGACATCAGCCATGTCCGTGGGCGGCAAGTTCGCCTACCCCAAGGACGCCATGGAGACTCCGGACACCCAGCAGGTACTGTACGAGTTTCCTGAATTCTCGATGGTCTGGGAGCACGCCCTCGGCGTAGGCAGGGGGCCGGCGGACCGCGAGCACGGTGTGATGCTGCATGGCGAGAACGGGATTCTGATCGTTGACCGCCAGGGATGGGAAGTCTTGCCTGAGACGGATCGGATCGACAAGCCCGCCCGCGTGTACAAAGGCGCCGGCGTGCCACGGCAACTCTATCGTCCGGACCGCGAAAACATGCACCTGGACCATGTCAAGAACTTCCTGGAGTGCATGCGGACCCGGGAGCGTCCGCGCTCGGACGTGGAGATCAGCCACGATTCCATGATCGGCTGCCATCTGGGCAACGCTGCGGTCAGGACCGGTCGGCGGGTCTACTGGGACGTCGAGAACGAGCACGTCGTGGATGACCCAGAAGCCGCAGCCTTCATGTACAAGCGTGAATATCGCAAGCCCTGGAAGCTCGAAGTCTGAGCCGTACGGTTTGCCGCGCTTCAGGGTGTCTCCGGGCCTGGCGCGATCGTCACGACAATGTCCAGCTGCCGCGGTAAGGCCGCTGCAGCATTGCGGAAGCGCTTGCATCGCCCAGGATCCGCTCCGACCTGGGATCCCAGCGCAGCCCGCGCCCGAGTTTCACCGCAATGTTGGCGAGGTGGGCGACCGTGACTGATCGGTGGGCGGCTTCGATCGGCGCGACCGTGGGCCTGCCGGAGAAACAGCTGTCAATGAAGTTCTTGACGTGGTTGTCGCTGCGGTACAGACGCTTCTCGTTGCTGCCGAGGGGTTCGGTCAGCAGGCCTCTCGCGCTGGCTTCGTGAGTTCCCCTGTTCGCCCAGGCCCAGCCGTCCCGGCCCTCGAACAAGACGCCTGCGCGCTCCTCGTTGGAGCAGACCAGCGTCACGCCGTTGCGGTACTTGCACTCGAACGAGAACTCGGTTGCCGTGTCATAGATCGGGTGTTCCTCGAACTCCCCTCGTGGTGACTCGATCGCGACCGGCCCCGAGTTGTCCATTCCCAGGCCCCATTGCGCGATATCCAGGTGGTGCGCGCCCCAGTCGGTCATCTGGCCACCGGAATAGTCCGACACCCAGCGGAAATTGACTCCGACCCGGGCCGGCGCGAACGGCTTTTCCGGGGCGGGGCCTAGCCACATGTCGTAGTCGAACCCGTCCGGCACGGGTTGTGTCTCCGTCAGGTGCGCGGTCTTGCCGAAATCGGGCCTGCCGCGGGGGAGCCCGACCCGCACCGTGTGGACCCTGCCCAGGCGGTTGTTCCTCACCAGTTCGCATACCTTGCGGAAGTTGCTGTCGGAGCGCTGCTGGCTGCCCGTCTGCCACACGATTCCCGCGGTCTTCACGGCGTCTGCCATGGCGCGGCCTTCCCGCACTGTGAGGGAGAGCGGCTTCTGGCCGTAGATGTGCTTTCGCGCGCGGGCTGCGGCGATCGCGATCAGCGCGTGCCAATGGTCAGGCGTGCCGATGTAGATCGAGTCGATGTCTTCGCGCGAGAGCACGTCGCGAAAGTCACTGAGTGCCACGCATGAGTTGTCACCGTAGTGCTCGTTGACCAGGCGGCGTGCCGGTTCGCGGCCCCGCACGGATCCGCTCCAATACCCGCCGCCCTCGCGGTTCACGTCGCAGACCGCAAGCACTCGCACTCGCTGGTCCTGCAGGAATGGCTTGAGCCAGTTCGTACCGTTATTGCCGGTTCCGATGAAGGCAATCGAGAGCCGGTTGCTCGGAGCGTCTTGCGACAGCACACGGGCCGGGACGATGGCTGGGAATCCGAGCAGGCTGGACTGGACAAAGGCGCGACGGCTGGGAGATGCGGGCTTCATGGCAGTCACCAGTGTATTGCGACACGTTGAGGACTGTCGCCACCGGCAGGGGGATCAAGGGTACGGGCAACAGCCGAGCCCGGCTCAACTCCCATCCAGATGCCGTCGGGGACCGTGACTGAGATGTTCGGCATGACCGGTTATCCGCAGAAATGCCGCTTTCTGGGCCGCTAACATGAAGTTACCGTGATTCACGGAGAACTGGAAATACCCGCAGGACCGCGGGGAATCCTCAGCGAACTTCTTCCAGTTGTGCTCGATTTCATTCCTGCGGAACGAATCGTATTTGGCGGCGGAACGGCGCTGGCTGCGCGCTGGCAGCACCGGGAGAGTCTTGACGTGGACTTGTTCGTTGACCCTGTCATATTTAACGCAAACATCTACCACCATGCGGCTGAATGCGAGGATCGTCTTGCCAGGCTTGGCTTCGGTCGCCTCGCAACGCTTGACGAGCATGGCTGCCACATCTCCCATCGTGCTGGCAAGGTCGATATCGTAGGATGTTTTCCGCTCACTCCCGATAGCCGTTCGAGGGACTTCGTAGCGGGCACCGGAATAGCTTTGGAGACGAACAGCGAGGTATTGGCGAAGAAGCTGCATCGGCGGATTCTCGGCCACGGGCAAATCGTACCTCGCGATTTGTACGATTTTGCTTTCGCGAGGCGATTCGAACCAGAATCGATGCAAGCCGCTTGGAATGCACAGAGAGTTGTCGACGCCGACTCCTTGGTGGCTGCGCTCGGCAGCTTTGCTCCCGGTTGGATGGATCGCCAGGAGGAAACCGTTCTGGGGGCACGCTATCCGGAACTCGAGGCACACGCGGTCAAGGGCATGCTCGATGACGTCCTAGGGCGTTTTCCTAGCCTTTCACCAGATCGCCGGAGACAACATTGATGGCACTTGATTTCGATGCTGTGCGCAGGGCCTTCCACGGCCCGCCATTGGCCAGCCCGCCGGACCACCTGCCGACGCAAGAGGAACTGCTGGCTGAGCACGAGCGCATTCGCGTACGGTGCAGGCTTGACCTTGGACTCGACCCCGTTGCCGCGGGCGTCGGCGAACACGGATCGCTGATCGGCGGTCCTGCCAAGCCCCTGACGATCATCCACAGACCCGTCGAACGGTTATTGCGCCTAGAGCCAATGCCCCTGGAGTGGTTTGACTACCCAGAGGCGCGACGCGCGTGGAGCGGGCCCGTCGAAGACGAGATCGATTTTCTCGATCGGCTGATCAGCGCGCATCTTGCGGGCTTCCCGAACAGGCCGACGGCTGAGGAATTCTCTCGTTGGCTGCGCTCCCCTGCCCGTAGCTCGCGCAAGGGAATGGCCTTTTACAACGTTTTCGAGACGATCTGGCCAATTGACCTTCCCCGCTTGCTCAGCAGGGCCCATCTTTCGGTCTACGAAGTCGCTCGTGCCATCATCGTATCCGAGGCGCGCGCGCCGGAGACGATCCGGTGGCTGCATCAATTCGCCGTGAATCCCAAGATGGAACCTGCGGCTGGGACGCGCCCTGTCGCTTGACTCCATTCCGCGGGATCGACTCTCGGCCCGGTCGCTACCGTCCTGCTGGCCGAATGGCGGCGATAGCCGCGACGCCGCGGTCAACCGCGCGAGTCAGTCCAGGCTGGCGGCTTCGGATCTTGCCGCAATTGCACCGGACATGCCGGAAGGTCCGCCATGAGTGCCTTCGTTCGGCGCTGTCTTGCGCGTCCGGACCGGCCTACGCTGCCGCGTCGCGCGACTCGATCAGCGGTGCAATCTCAGCCAGGAACTGGGCGGGAGTCTTCGTGCCGATGTTGCCTGCCCGACGATGGCGCACGGAGACTTGACCTGATTGGGCCTCGCGCTTTCCGACCACGAGCATGTAGGGCACCTTCTGCAACTGCGCTTCGCGGATCTTGTAGCCAATCTTCTCGGTCCGCGTGTCGACCTCCGTGCGCAGCCCGGTGGCGCGCACCTGTTCCGCGACCTCGTTCGCGTAGCCGTTCTGATCGTCCGTGATTGGCAGGACGACGGTCTGGACCGGTGCCAGCCAAAGCGGGAACGCCCCGGCGTAATGCTCGATCAGCACCCCGAAGAAACGCTCCACCGAGCCCCACAGGGCCCGGTGAACCATCATCGGCTGGTGTGCCTTTCCGTCGGTTCCGATGTACTCGAGCCCGAATCGCCGCGGCAGGTTGAAATCGAACTGGACCGTGGAGAGCTGCCATGAACGCCCGATCGCGTCCACCAGCTTGATGTCGATCTTGGGCCCGTAGAACGCGGCTTCGTCCGGCATCACCTTGGCTTCGATATCGCGCTTCCGGAGCGCTTCGAACAGGCTGGTCTCCGCCAGGTTCCATTCATCGGCAGTGCCGGCGTACTTGCTGCTCTCGCCGCCGTCCCAGGTGGAGAGCTCGACTACGAACTCCGCGAACCCGAAGACCCGCAGCACCTCCATCGCGAAGTCGACGCAGCCGATCACTTCGGACTCGACCTGCTCTGGAGTGCAGAAGATGTGCGCGTCGTCTTGCGTGAACCCTCGGACCCGCAGCAGCCCGTGCATCACTCCGGACCGCTCGTAGCGGTACACCGTGCCCAGTTCCGCGAGCCGCACCGGCAGATCCCTGTAGCTGCGCTTGTGGTTCTTGTAGATCAGGATGTGGAACGGGCAGTTCATCGGCTTGAGCTGGTACAACGAGTCGTCCAGCTCCATCGGCTTGAACATGTCGTCCTGGTAGAACTCGGCATGTCCGGAGGTCTCCCAGAGCCCGTGCCTGGCGACATGCGGCGTCGCTACCAGGCCGTACCCGCGCTCCACGAGTTGCTCGCGCAGCCAGTCTTCCATCACGCGCCGGATGGTGCCCCCCTTGGGATGCCAGAAGATCAGGCCCGGCCCGGCCTCGTCCTGGATGCTGAATAGATCGAGCTGCTTGCCGATCTTGCGGTGGTCGCGTTTCTTGGCCTCCTCGAGCCGGTTCAGGTGCGCCTTCAGGTCCCGCTTGGAAAAGAACGCGGTTCCGTAGACGCGCTGCAGGCGCTCTCTCTTCTCGTCGCCCTTCCAGTAGGCGCCCGCCACCGAGAGCAGCTTGAACGCCTTGATCCGTCCCATCGAGGGCACGTGTGGGCCGCGGCAGAAGTCCGTGAATAGGTTGCCAGTCCTGTACACCGACACCCGGGGTTCGTCGGTCTTCTCCTCGATCAGTTCGCACTTCATGAACTCGCCATGCTCGCGGTACTCCGCCAGGGCCTCGTCGCGGGGGATCCAGACGCGCTCATTCTTGGGATCACGCTTGGCGATCTCGTGCATGCGGGCTTCGATCTTCTCCAGGTCGTCGGGAGTGAAGGGCTGTTCCCGGTACATGTCGTAGAAGAAGCCCTGCTCGGTCGGAGGGCCGACACCCAGCTTCGTCTCCGGATACAGTTCCAGGGTGGCCGCCGCCAGCAGGTGGGCCGCCGAATGCCGGTAGACTTCCAGGGCCTCCTCGTTGCGGTCGGTCAGGAATCGGATGCTGGCGTCGCTCGACAGCGGGGCCGCGAGGTCGGTTAGCTGCCCGTCGACTTCGGCCACCAGCGCGGCGCGTGCCAGGCCCGGGCTGATCCGTTCGGCCACCTCGAACGCGGTCGTGCCCGATTCGAATCCCATCTGTGTGCCGTCGGGGAGCGTGACTGAGATGTTCGGCATGGCTGGGTCGGGCGAGTCGCCGTGCGCGGATGCGGCGGCGGACCGCTTCAAGATTTCAGTATCTCTCGAAGCACTGGCGCTCGTCGGGAATGCCGGCCGCCGCGAGGCGCTCGCGCAGGTCTGAAACCATCTCGGGAGGCCCGCAGAAGTACCCATCGAGATCGCACCTTCCCGCGGTCGCCTCTTCGACGTGCGAGGTGACGCGGCCGCGCCTCCCGTTCCATTCGGGATCGTCCCGGCTGACGGTTGGCATGAGACGGAATCGCGGATGGCGGTCTCGTAGGGCGTCGAACTCGCGGAGGTAGGCAAGCTCGTCGGCCGTCCGAGCGCCGAGCACCAGGGTCGCGTCGGCCCGGGGATTGGCCGCCAGGTGCGCAAGCAGGATGGCCCGAATCGGCGCAACGCCCGTGCCTGCCGCGAAGTACACCGCGGCCCTCCCCGCGTCATAGAGGCGCATTTTCCCTGCCGGCTCGCTGCACTCGATTGCGTCGCCCGGCTGCAAGGCGCACAGCAAGTTGCCGAACTCGCCCGCCGGGTGGATGCAGAACTCGACGCGCTGGTCTGGGCGGGGTGGCGACGCGATCGAGTAGTAGCGTTGGATCGGGGCGCCGTCGACCTCCGCCGAGAGCGCCACGTACTGGCCGGCCTCGTGAGCGAACGGCGCCTCGAAGGCGAAGTGCTTGTTGCGTCCGGTCAGGGCCCGGGATTCGATCAGGCGTAGGGTCGGCATCGACTCGTCCAATTGTCGACCAGTCCGCGGGCCGTTGCCGCTTAGCGGCCAGCGGCGTCGGCCAATTCGTCTTCGCCAGACCGCAGCATGGCGCGGGCGCGGGAAGCGAGGATGCCGGCAAGATCCGGATGCCCGTCCAGCGGCGGCGACGCTTCCACGGTCATGCCGGGATGCTCGGACCTCACATCGGCCAGCAGGCGCGGCAGGTCCTCGGTGAGATGTCGCCCCATGGTGAGGAAGTACGGTGTGACCAGGACGTGGCTGATGCCCTCGGCCGCGAGTTGCGAGACGGCCTCGGCCAGCGTCGGTTCCGACAGTTCCAGAAATGCAGCGCGGTACGATGGCATGCCGGCCCGACGGGAGGCTTCCCGAGCCACGGCCCGAACCGCATTGTTAGCCGCCGTCACGCGCGAGCCGTGCGCGAACACGACGAGCCCGATGTTTTCGCTGTCCGGCAAGCTATACTCTCGATTCCAATGGATGCCTTCATTATCACTGCCTACTTCCTCGCCGTTTTCGGCATAGGCTTCTATCACTCCCGCAACAAGAAAACGACGACGGACTACTTCCTCGCGGGCAAGCACATCGGCTGGTTTGCTGTTGGCGCCACGCTGTTCGCGACCAACATCGGCAGCGAGCACGTGATTGGCCTGGCTGGCTCGGGAGCCTCGAGCGGCTTGGCAGTGGGCACGTACGAGTGGTCGGCGAGCTTCTGCCTCCTCCTGCTGGCCTGGGTGTTCCTTCCGCAGTACCTGCGGAGCGGAGTCTTCACGATGCCCGAATTCCTGGAGAAGCGCTTCAGCCCGGGCTGCCGCTGGTACCTGACGACTGTCTCCCTGCTCGCCTACGTGCTGACCAAGATTTCGGTCGCATTGTTTGCTGCGGGGATTCTGACGCGGGAAATCTTCGGCTGGGATTACATGACGACCGCCGTGCTCCTCGTGATTGCGACCGGCATCTACACCATCACGGGAGGCTTGTCCGCCGTCATCTACACGGACCTGCTGCAGGCTTTCATCATGATCGGCGGCTCGGCGTTGCTGACCTGGATCGGCCTGAGCGAGGCCGGTGGGTTCGCAGGGCTGCGGGAAGCGCTCCCGGATGACTTCTTCCATATCGTCAAGGACATCAACCACGCCGAGTATCCCTGGCTGGGAACTACGCTGGGAACCATCATTCTCGGTACCTGGTACTGGTGCACGGACCAGGTGATTGTCCAGAAGGCGCTTTGCGCCCGCAACCTGCCCCAGGCGCAAGGCGGCGCGATTTTCGCATCCAGCCTCAAGATCCTCCCCGTCTTCATCCTCGTGCTGCCCGGTCTGATCGCGCGGGCGCTCTGGCCCGGCGAAGCCACGGGCGACACCGCCTTTCCCCTGATGGTGCAGCGGCTCCTGCCGCCGGGAATGTCCGGGTTGATGGTGGCCGCGCTGCTGGCAGCACTGATGTCGTCGCTCAGTGGCGTCTTGAATTCGTGCTCGACGCTGGTGACCATGGACATCTACAAGAAGCTGCACCCAGAGGCCAGCGAGAGGCGCCTGGTGTATGTCGGGCGACTGATGACGGCCCTGGTCGTCCTCGTCGGAATTCTCTGGATTCCGATGATCCGTTACCTCAGCGGGGAGGTGTATCAATACATGCAGAGCGTCCAGGCCTACATCGGCGCTCCCATCACGGCGACCTTCGTACTCGGCATCCTGTGGAAAGGCGGCACGTCCCGGGCCGCGCTGATGACGTTGATCGTGGGCGGTCTGGCCGGTGCCGGCCGCTTCGCCCTCGACATCCTGCACAAGGCCTACGGCATGGACCTCGGCGCGCTTAACGCGGTCGTGGAGATCCCGTTTCTCAACTACAGCTGCGGGGTGTTCGTCGGCTGCCTGGTTCTCTTCTGGGCTGTCAGCAAGGTGAGCGAGAAGCCGGTGGCTGCCCAGGTGGCGCAGTTGACCATCGCCTTCGGCGAGCGGGCGCGGACCGGCGGGGAAGGCGTGACCGACAAGCTGCTGCTCGGATTCTCGACGGCTATAGCGGTGGCCGTGCTGGCGCTGTGGTTCAACTTCCGCTAGGCCGAACGCGCCCTGGCGGCTGCGCCGGGGCGGGGAAACGCTAGAGCGTGCGCAGGTGGAAGCCTCCGTCGACGTCAAGCACTTGGCCAGCCGCGTAGTCAAGAGCGCCGTCGGCAATTGCCCGAACCGCTTTGGCGATGTCCTCCGGCCGCCCGAGCCGCCCCTGGGGGAGTAATCCGTCCGCCGCCAGCTTCTCGTACTTGGCCAATACAGGCGCGACCATGTCCGTTGCGATGATCCCCGGCCGGATCTCGAACACGCCGATGCCCTCGCCGGCCAGCCGGCTCGCGTACAACTGCGCTGCCATGCTGAGTCCCGCCTTCGACACGCAGTACTCGCCCCGGTTCACGGACGCGGTGTAGGAGGAAATCGAGGTGACGAACACGATCCGGCCTGTGCCGGCCTCTCGCATGAGCCTCGCCACGGACTGCGTGAGGAAATATGGTCCCCGCAGATTGGCGTCCAGCACTTCCTCGAAGCTCTCCTCGGTGGCGTCCAGGATGTCGTTCCGCTCGCGCGGAGCCATGCCGGCGTTGTTCACGAGAAGCTCGACCCGCCCGTACTCGGTCCGCACATAGTCCACCAGCGACTCCCGGTCCGACCGGGACGCGGAATCCATCTGGACGATCGCGGCGCCGCATTCGCGAGCCAGGCTCTCGGCGGCAGCGAGATTGCCGCGGTACGTGCCGATCACTCGATGGGTTCTGGCCAGTTCGATAGCGACAGCGCGACCGATCCCGCGGCTCGCGCCCGTCACAACAGCGATTGGTTTCTTTGTCTGCATTGCTCAGAGTTATTCCGTGGGCCGACCTGCTGCCGCCGTACGGATAGCCGGACGGGTTGCGCTTCTAGGCGAGCACCGGCTGCACGACCTCGCCATGCACGTCCGTGAGTCGGAAGTGCCGGCCTTGGTACTTGAATGTCAGTCTCTTGTGGTCCACGCCCAGCAGGTGCAGCATGGTGGCGTGCAGGTCGTGCACGCTCACCGGGTCGGCGGCGAGGTTGTAGGAGTAATCGTCGGTTGCCCCATGTGTCACCCCGCCCTGGATCCCTCCGCCGGCCAGCCAGATGGAAAAGCACCGCGGGTGGTGGTCGCGCCCATAGTCCTGTGCGGTGAGCTTGCCCTGGCAGTACACTGTCCGTCCGAATTCGCCTCCCCAGACCACCAGCGTGTCGTCGAGCAGGCCACGCTGCTCGAGGTCCTTGACCAGGGCGGCCGAGGCCTGGTCCGTCTGGGAGCACTTCTGAGCGAGACGATTGGGAAGGTTTCCGTGATGGTCCCAGCCGCGATGGAACAGTTGCACGCAGCGCACCCCGCGTTCGACGAGGCGCCGGGCGAGCAGGCAGTTGCTGGCGTAGGACCCCGGTGTGCGCGAGTCTTTGCCGTACATCTCGAAGATGCCTTCGGGCTCGGACGAGAGATCCGTCAGTTCCGGCACGGATGCTTGCATGCGGTACGCCATTTCGTACTGCGCGATACGGTTTTCGATCTCGGGGTCGCCGTACTCGTCGAAGCGGACCCGATTCAGCGCCGACAGGTCCTCGAGATACCGGCGCCGGTCTTCGCGCGAGAAGCCCTCGGGATCGTTCAGGTACAGCACGGGCTCTCGTCCGGCACGGAACTTGACGGCTTGGTGCCTCGTCGGCAGGAACCCGCTGCCCCAGAGTCGCGAATACAGTGGCTGCCCGCCGCTGCCCTGCGAAACCATCACGACGAAGGCTGGCAGACTGCTGCTCTCGCTCCCGAGACCGTACGAGAGCCACGACCCCAGGCTTGGCCGTCCGGCCAGTTGGTGCCCGGTCTGCAGGTACGTGATGGCAGGATCGTGATTGATCTGCTCGGTGTGCATTGACCGGACGATTGCGATCTTGTCCGCGATCGACGCGGTGTATGGGAGCAGCTCACTGATCTCCTGCCCTGACTCTCCGTGACGGGAGAAAGCGAACTTCGACGGGGCAACCGGGAAGCTGACTTGCGCCGCCGTCATGCCAGTCAGGCGTTGGTTGCCGCGGATCGAGTCGGGCAGTTCGGTCCCCTGGTGCTCGAGGAGTCCCGGCTTGGGATCGAAGAGATCCATTTGCGACGGGCCGCCTGACTGGAACAGGTAGATCACCCGCTTGGCACGCGGCGCGAAATGCGGGACCCTCGGGAAACCATCCTGACCGTCCGCCGCTCCGAGATCGCTTGCCAGCAGGTTCGAGAGCGTCGCGATCCCAAGGCCCGCAGCCGACCGCGAGAAGAAGTGCCTCCGAGTCAGGTCGAGATTCGGTTCATGCGTCATTGGCTACTCCCGGGTGATTGTCTCGTCCAGATTCAGCAGCATGCTGGCGACTGCCGTGTAGGCAGCGAGTTCGGGCGCTTCGATCGACTCGTCCCGCTCTTGTTCTCCTGCTGTCAGATACTTCTCGGCGTCTTCCGGGTCGGTCTGGTAGCGGTCGCGGTAGCGGTTCAGGCTGGCGCGGAGGATCTCGGCCTCGGCATCGCCGGGCTCCCGCGCCGTGGCGAGCAGGAACCCGTATTGCAAGCGATCGTCGTCGCTCGCGCCTCCCTCGCGGATCATCCTCTCCGCGTACAGGCGCGCCGCCTCCGTGTAGGTGGGGTCGTTCATCAGGTTGAGGGCCTGGATCGGTGTGTTCGTGCGGACTTCATGCACGACGCAGGTCTCGCGGGGGGCTGCGTCGAAAGCGAGCATGGCCGGCGGTCCCAGCGTGCGCTTCCAGAACGTGTACAGGCTTCGCCGGTAGAGATCGTTGCCGTGATCGTTCTCGTAGGCCTTCCAGTTCGACAGCTCCTTCCACAGCCCGCTCGGTTGGTAGGGCTTGACGGACGGGCCGCCCGACTCAGCCGAGAGCAGGCCCGCGATGGCCAGGGCCTGGTCCCGGATTGACTCGGCGGCCAATCGCTGCCGTGGCGCGCGCGCCAGCAGAAGGTTCTCGGGATCGCGTTGGAGCAGGTCGGGCCTCACTTTCGACGACTGCCGGTAGGTGGCGCTGGTCACGATGGTCCGCAGCAGCGCCTTGACGTCCCAGCCGCTCTCGATGAAGTCTCGGGCCAACCAGTCGAGCAGTTCCGGGTGCGTGGGGGCTGCGCCCTGCGAACCGAAATCCTCCACGGTTGCGACGATTCCACGTCCGAAGAGTTGTTGCCAGAAGCGGTTCACCGTGACTCGTGCCGTTAGCGGATGAGAGGGGTCCGTGAGCCACTGGGCCAGGCCCAGCCGATTGTTCGGGACGCCTGCCGGCAGCGGCGGCAGGGTGGCCGGCAGGCCGGGACCGACCTGTTCCCGCGGCGCGTCGAAGGATCCGCGGAACAGGAAATGTGTGGGACGCAAGTCGCGCCGCTCCTCCATCACCATCACGGTCGGAAGCGACGCGAGGAAGTCCTCCCGCTCCAGGCGGAGATCGCGGAGCTCGGTCCAGGTTGCGGTGGCCGCGCCGGCCGCCGGCGTCTCCAGGAATGCCCGGCGCAGTTTCCGCTGCTGTGCGGCCGTGCGGCGCTCGCGAGGGAGCGCGGCGATCTGGGAGGGGGTCTCGGCGACCGCGATGACGCCCGCCTCCTCGGCGCTGAGCGCGCGCGAATAGACTCGGGCGTCGTCGATCAGGCCTTCGAAACGGTCATCCGGGCCCGGGCCGTGGCCGATGCGCAGAGGCTCGGCGATCTTCGTCGAATTCAGGGATTCGTCGATGAGCGAGCGTGTCGCGACCTGGCGGCCATTGACATAGAGCAGCATTCCTGCCGTCGTGCGCGTGCCGTCGTAGACACCCGCGACATGGGTCCATTTGTCGAGCGGGATGGACGCTTCGGACTCGACCCGCATGCGGTCCGAGATGCTGGACGTGTCGATCCGGAACTGCAGCTTGCTGTCGACCAGGAACAGCCCGTAGCCCTTGGGACCGGCAGCGTTGTACCGGGCCAGGATGCCGCCGGTCTTCGCGGCCGGCCGGATCCATGCCGACAGGGTGAACGGGTCGTAGAAATCGAAATTGGCGATGTTTCCGAGGTCGAAGAAGCGGTTTCCGTCCAGCTTTGCCGCCCGGCCATGCCGACCCTCCGCGCCGCTATGGGAGGCCTCGAACGTCCGCCGCGCGACCAGCCGCTCGGAAAATGTCCACGGCTCGGGACTGGCCTGGACACTGTCCACAGTCATGGCTGCGTCGATTTCTTGCTGCCGACCCTCCAACGCCTCTTCCAGCCGCGCGATCCGCCCGCCGAGCGCGTCAAGGTGCGCTCGTTGCTCGCGCGTCGGCGCGCGCACGATCGGCGGCGTGTTCCCGAACTTGTAATAGCGGCCGCGGTCGGAAACGTTGTTGAAGAATGCGAAGAACTGATAGAACTCCCTCTGCGAGATCGGGTCGTACTTGTGATCGTGGCACCGGGCGCAGCCCATCGTCAGGCCGAGCCAAACGGTGGACGTCGTTTCGAGACGGTCGACGGCGTACTCGACCTGGTATTCGTCCGGGTCCGTGCCGTTTTCCGCGTTGCCCCGGTGGTTGCGGTTGAAACCGGTCGCAATCCGCTGCGACAGCGTGGGATTCGGCAACAGGTCGCCGGCGAGTTGCTCGACCGTGAAGCGGTCGAAAGGCATGTTGGCGTTGAAGGCTTCGATCACCCAGTCGCGCCACCGCCACATGTCGCGCTCCTGATCGTTCTGGTAGCCGTTCGTGTCGGCGTAGCGAGCGGCCTCCAGCCAGCGGAAAGCCATGCGCTCGCCGAAGCGGGGTGACGCGAGCAGGCGCTCGACCACCTGCTCGTACGCCGCGGGGGACGGGTTGCCGAGAAACTCGCCCACCTCGGCCGGCGCGGGAGGCAGACCGGTGAGATCCAAGGTGACTCTCCGCAGCAGCGTTGCCTTGTCCGCTGGCTCGGAGGGCTCGATACCCTCTTCGCGAAGCCGCGCGAGCACGAAGCGATCCACTGGGTTGACTGCCCCGGAATCACTGCCCGGGCTACCGACGTCAGCCTTTCTCGGTGGCTCGAATGCCCAGTGGCCGGACCACGAAGCGCCCTCTTGCACCCAGGCCCTCAGTGTTGCGATCTGCGCTGAGGTCAGTTCCGCATGGCCCATCGAGGCCGGTGGCATCCGGCGGCTTGGATCGGCATCTTCCACGCGCCGAATCAGCTCGCTCTGCTCCGGCTTTCCGCGGACGACTGCGAAGCCGCCACCGGCAAGCGGGGCGAATGCGCCTTCCTCGTTGTCAAGGCGCAAGGGCGACAGCCGCGTCTCCTTGTCCGGGCCGTGGCAGGCGTAGCACCGATCCGAGAGGATCGGCCGCACGTCGGCCTGGAAGTCGACCGCAGCGGGGGCGACTGCTGTGGCTGCGGTCGCGACCAGCGTCGCTACGAGAGCCCGGCCAAGCATGGCAATCACATTGTACCTACCACTACTGCCATCAGTTCGACGGATCGTGCCAGGTCTTGGAATGGCTCAGTCGGGGAAGAACGGCATGAGCCGACGGATCTGTGCCTCGGTAGGCTGCAGGCCGTACTCCGTGATCTCGAAGGCTTCCGCCCGCTCGATCGAATCGGCGGCCGCGCCGTACCGGGCCCGCGCCGCTTCGCGCCACGCGTCGGATATCCCGAGACTGCGCGCCGCCTTGAGCCACGCGAGGCGCCCCTTGGGATCTTTCGGCACCTCGTCCAGCCTGCCGGCGTGCCATGGCAACCACTCGTAGAACTGCGAGACATGAGCATCGAGCGCGGCGTACTTCTTCTCGACCACGTCGTCGATCGAAACGACAATATCGGGCCGGAACGGCTGGGGCCGCGTGAAGCGGTCCGAGAAATACAGGAACAGCGGGTTCTTGTTCGTCGGCGGTGTGTCGCTGGCGAGGTTGGGGACGGTGACCATGTAGGACGCGTCCTGCACCAGGATGCCGGTATACCGATGGTCCGGATGGTAGTCGTTGGGCCGGGGTGCGATCACGATGTCCGCGTCCCACTCCCGGATCCGCCGGATGATCTGCATGCGGACCTCTAGGCTGGGCACGAGTTCGCCGTCGTGATTGTCGAGCACCTCGTACTCGATCCCGAGCCGGCGGCCTGATTCCTGGGCCTCCGCCCGCCGACGGGCCGCGAGCATTCCACCCCCTTCGGACTGGTGTCCGGCATCGCCGTTCGTCACCGAGACGAACTTGACGTTGTGTCCGGCGGCTGCGTATTTGGCCGCGATGCCCCCGGCCTTGATGTCGCAGTCATCGGGGTGGGCGCCGATGGCGATAACTTGGATTGGTTCTGCGGTGGAGGGTGCAACTGCGAGTGCCATGAGCAGGATGAGGGGGAGGAACGCTACGCGCGGGGGATTCGTCATGTCATTGACCGCTGGTGCCGCTACGAGCGAACGGCCACTCCTTCTGCCGGCTCGCGATTCCGAGGTAGACGACTGTACCGAGCAGAAGCGTGCCGACACCAAACAGGATAAACCAACCGCCCAGCGACAGAAACACGTAGGTGTACCCGACGAGCGAGATGATCGCTGGCAGGGGGTAGCCCCACATGCTGAAGGGCCGCTCGACGTCGTCCTTGCGCGCCCGGATCAGGAACAGGGCGATCGTATGGCCAATGAACTGGATCAGGATACGGGCCGCCATCAGCGCCTTGATCACGTTGTCCAGGCTGAAGAAGCTTGCCGCGATCGTGCCCGCCCCGATCAGCAGCAGGGAACGGTGAGGGAATCCCTTGGTGGGGTGCAACTCCCCAAGCTGGCGGAAGAAGATCCCGTCCCGGGCCGCGGCGTACGGCACCCGCGAATAACCCAGCAACAGCGCGAAGATCGAGCCGAACGCCGTAATCACAATCATTCCGGCAAGCAGGTTGGCGGCCCACGGGCCGTATACCTGCTCGACGAACAGGGCTCCGAGGAACGGGGATTCCATTGCCTGCCGCCACGGCACAACGCCAATGAAGCTGAACGAGATCGCGATGTCGATCACCGCCACGCCGAGGACTGAGTACAGGACCGCACGGGGGATCGTGCGGCCCGGATCCTTGACTTCTGCTCCGAGATAGCAGACCTGGTAGTAGCCCAAGAACAGGTACAGCACTTCCGCGGATCCTTCCCCGAGACCCTGTAGGAACGCCAGGTCGAAGCGGAACGCATCTTCGGGCAAGTCGAACGCCAGGGCGGGATCGAAATGCAGGATTCCCGTGACGATGACCCACCCAGTCGTCAGCAGCATCACCGACCAGAGCCCGAGCATCAGCTTCGCGATGTCATCGATCCGTCGATAGAGAGCGAAGATGAGCACCACGCAGATCCCTGCCGCGAGCAGCTTGCCTTCCATCGCGGACAGGTCTGGCAGGAATACCCGCAGGTACTGGACCAGTCCGATGTTTCCGCTCGCGATCTCGAGCGGGCCGGCGAACAGGATCTGCCAGACGAACAGGAACGCCAGCATGCGGCCCCAGGTCCGCGAGCCAAACCCCTTTTTCAGAAAGACGTAGGTGCCTCCGGCAGCGGGGTTGGCAGCGCCCAGTTCGGCGACGACCAGGCCGTCGGCGAGCGCGATCACGGTACCCACGATCCACGCCAGGTATGCCTGCGGGCCCGCCAGGGTCTGGAGAATCAGGGCGATCGCGATGAACGGCCCGATCCCAACCATGTTGGACATGTTGATGGTCGTGGCGTTGAGCAGGCCCAGCCTGCGTTGCATCCCTTCCACGTTGGTCTCCTGCGGCGATTGCCTGGAGCAGGGTAGCACCTTTGCCCGCCTCCGCTCGAGATGAATGGCAGCTGCCCTCACCCGGCTGTGATTGCCGGACGTGCCCAAGGCGCGTGGTAGCATCAACAGACGCCATTGGAACGCGGCAGTTCTGCCGCGCAGCAACCCACCCGACCAAATGCCGCGGTCCAAGGTTTCAAGCAACGTTTCGCCTCCCTCCTCGTCGCACGATCGGGCCGACGCGTGCGTGCTGCATGGTGGCTGGCTTCCCGCAGGGTCTGGCGGGAGGCTCCTGATTTGGGGCGAATCGGCGCGGGAACTACCCCGGCCTCGAAAGGACGAGCATCCGTTTCAATTGCGGCGGGACGAACTCGCGGCTGTGATCTGCGCAGCCGGGGCTGTCGTCGCAGACGACCGGGAAGAGCGCCGCCGAATCCCGAACAAGGCCTGGGCTGTCTTGCCGGGAAACGGCACCGGACCAGCTCCATCGCTGGAATTGCAGGCCGAGCTGCAGGATCAAGGCACGGCTCCGCCAACGCGCCTGGGAGTCTGGCGGATTGACACGGTCGAGATCACCCGATTGCCCGTGCTGCTGAGCTTGTTCAATTCCGGGTCTTCTGATTCGGCACGGTCGATCCGTTGCGGCCATGACTTGCGCTTTTGGCAGCAACTGGCCGAGCGATTGCTGTGGTCCGTCCGGAGGCACGAGTACCTACCCTCGATCGCGGCCCTGCCGCCAGGAATCGGCAGGAGCCCGAAGCGCAAGGGCAAGAAAGCAATCGAGTCGGATGTGCAGTTCGAATCCAGCTGGGAGCTGGCGGAATTCGCGGAGGACCAAATCGTCGCCGGATTCTCCGGTGCGATGGCGTCAGTATGCGGCGCGCTGTGGACGGAAGATCCTCGAAAGGCCGAAGGCGGTATCCCGGTGCGCGACTCAGTCCAAATGGTGCGTCACTTTCTCGGGGTGCAACTCGAGAGCACGGTCCGGGACACGAGGTTTTCGCAAGCCGTGATCAAGCGCTTCGATGGGACGTTCGTCCGAGCCGCCCTGACCGAACCGCCCGATTCAGCCCGTGCCGATTCGGCGAGCCGCATCGGCACGCAGACCTGGGAGCAATGGAAGCGTTGGCGCGACCGAATCCAGCGATCGGCTCGTGACGCGGACGAACGCATCTGTTTCCGCCTGGAGGACGCGAATCCGGCCTCGCCCGATGCCTGGCGCCTGGAGTGGCTCCTCTCGTCCCGTCGCGACCCGTCAATTCTCTTTCCGCTGGAGGACTTCTGGGCGAACCGGAAGAGCGACCGGACTCCGCCGAGAGTTGTGCGGGAGGTGCTGCTCCAGCTTGGCCAGGCCGCTCGGCTGTACGACCGGCTCTGGGATGGCATGGACAGCGACGCGCCCTCCGGAGTCATTCTGGACCGGGACGAGGCACTGGCGTTTCTACGGCTTCAAGGCCCCATCCTGCAAGGCGCCGGATTCCGCGTAATCGTGCCCGCATGGTGGACGATGACTGGCCAGCGCCGCATGCGCCTGCGGCTGACAGCGCGGAAACCGGTGCAAGCCGACGGGGCAGGTAGCGAGGGCTCGGGGTTGCTCGGGCTAGACCGCCTAGTCGAGTACGAGCCCCGTGTCGTTCTGGACGGGGAAGTCCTTTCCCGAAAGGAGTGGGACCGGATCGTGGCCGCCAAGGAAGGCCTGATCCAAGTCCGGGGCCAGTGGATGGAATTGCGCGCAGACGAGGTTTCCCGCCTTGAGGAGTACTGGGACGCCGGCGATTCGCCGCGTGAGATGACCGTCGGCGAATTGATCCGCGCCGAGGCCGGTACCGGCCAGGACAGTGTCGAAGTTGCCTGCGACGCCGAGCTTGGCCGGATGCTCTCAGCGCTTCGCGGAACTGGCGGTCTTGAGATCCTTGATCAGCCGACGGGTTTCGAGGGCCAGTTGCGGGAGTACCAAGTGCGGGGGTTCTCGTGGCTTACATACCTGGAGCAGCTCGGTTTTGGAGCCTGCCTGGCCGATGACATGGGCCTGGGCAAGACCATCCAGGTCCTCGCGACTGTCTTGGAGGACAAGACGCGGAACCCGGATGCCAGCCCCACGTTGTTGGTCGCTCCGACATCGGTTCTCGGGAACTGGCAGCGCGAGACGCGGCGCTTCGCGCCGACTCTTTCGACGTTCATTCACCATGGGCCGCAGCGCGCCAAGACCGCCACGGCGCTGGCTGCCGCGACACGGCAGGCTGACATAGTGATCGTCTCTTTCGGGGTGGCCAGGTCGGATGCCGCCGTCTTGAGAGCGACGGGGTGGCGTCGGCTGGTTGTCGATGAGTCCCAGAACATCAAGAACCCCTCCGCGGCCGTGACCAAAGCCATTCGCGGCATCAGGGCGGACCGGCGCATCGCCCTGACAGGCACACCGGTCGAGAACCGGCTGATGGACCTTTGGTCGCTCTTCAGCATGCTGAACCCGGGATACCTGGGGAACATGACGGAATTCAGGAAGAATATCGAGCGGCCGATCATGCAGGGCCGCGACCGTGCGGCCGCGCTGCAATTGCGGGGTATGGTGCGGCCGTTCATTCTTCGGCGCATGAAGACAGATAAGGCGATCATCAAGGATCTTCCGGCGAAGGTCGAGCAGAACTCGTTCTGCAATCTGACGCCGGAACAGGCCACGCTCTACGAAGCGGTTGTCCGTGATCTTGAAGCGAAGCTGCAGGCCGATTCAGGAATCGAGCGCCAAGGCCTGATGTTCGCGACGCTGATGCGACTCAAGCAGATCTGCAATCATCCCGCGCAGTATCTCCAGGACGCCAGCGAGTTCTCCGAGTCGCGTTCGCATAAGCTGGCCCGTGTTTGCGAAATGCTTGACGAGATCGAGGCGGAGGGCGACAGCGCGTTGGTCTTCACACAATTCGCCGAGGTTGGCAAGTCTTTGGAGACGTTGTTTCGCCGACGCTACGGCGGAGCGGTCTACTACCTGCACGGCGCGACTCCGAGGGCCCGGCGCGAGCACATGGTGGAAGAATTCCAGAATCCCGACACCGAACGGGCGATTTTCGTGCTGTCGTTGCGCGCGGGCGGAACCGGCATCACGCTGACCCGGGCGAACCACGTCATTCACTTCGATCGGTGGTGGAACCCGGCCGTCGAGAACCAAGCGACCGATCGTGCCTTCCGGATCGGGCAGGACAAGACCGTGTTTGTCCACAAGATGGTGACCATGGGCACCCTTGAAGAGCGCATTGATGAACTGATCGAGAGCAAGAAGAGCCTGGCGGAGGAGATCGTTGGGACCGACGAATCTTGGCTGGCGAATCTCGACAACCAAGCCTTCCGGGAGCTGATCGCGCTGGACCGCAGTGACGCGGTAGTGGGTTGAAAGGAGGGCGAAGCATGGCTGGACGAAGCAAGACTTGGTGGGGGGCCGAATTCGTCAGGGCCCTCGAGAGTTGCATGGACCCCGGGCGTTTGCAGCGTGGCCGGAGCTATGCCCATCCCAGTCGCCAAGTCTACTGCGACGTAGCCGACGGCAAGATCGAAGCCGAGATTGTCGGCAACAAGAACCCGTATTTCGGTGTTCACCGGACGCCCTATTACGATGTCGAAATCCAGTTCCGCAAGATCCCGGCAGGGAGCTGGGCCAAGATCCTCCGCAGATTGGGCTCCAACGCCAACTGGGTGACCCACCTTGTGCTGGGGGAGGTGCCCTCCACGATCGAGGAGGCGTTTGAGGGTTCGAAGGTCAAGCTCCTGCCTCGGTCGAGGACCGAGATCCATTCGAGTTGCTCGTGTCCCGACTACGCGAACCCTTGCAAGCACGTGGCAGGCGTCTATTTCACGGTAGCGGCGATGCTGGAGCAGGATCCGTTGCTGCTGTTCGAGTTTCGCGGAATGGATCGTGGCGAGCTGCTCAAGGCGATGTCGAAGTCCGAGTTCGGCGCGGCGTTGCTGGACGGCGAGAGCGTTGGCGGTCCGGACCTCGAAGCTGCCACGCGCGCTGCACGCCTGCCCGCAGTGACGGCCGTTCCCGGCGAGGCCGCCGCCTTGGACCCACGCGCCTTCTGGCGCGGCCTGCCGCTGCCGCGCGGCGTCGCCGCTGACAGGCGGCTCCCGCCCGTGCCGGCTCTGCTGTTGCGCAAGGAGGGAGACTACCCGGCGTTTTGGCAGCGGGAGAGTTCCTTCATCGACGCGATGTCGGAGATCTACGAGCGAGTCGCGAACAGTCTTCCCTCGGTGCCGGCCAACGGATTGCCGCTGGACGAGTGAGGCGGGATCGAGCCGGTCCGGCTGCTCTTTGTCTGATCATGCTTGGGGATGCTGCTACCCTGAGATCGCAGACCGGTTCAGTTGGACCGCCATCCACACGCTTCTCGGACCCCGGCCGGCACTGCCCGGTCGATCGCATCGAGCAATCGGGCGTTGGTTCGTTTCGGGCTGCGTTCTGAAGGTTGGGGCGGTAGCTCAGTTGGTAGAGCAACGGCCTTTTAAGCCGTGGGTCCCGGGTTCGAGTCCCGGCCGCCTCACCACTTGAGACTTGTCCTGCCCGCAGGGGATCAACGGCTGGCCGCGCCTCAGTTGAACACCCAGGGTCTCGCCTGCTTCACCGCAAGCTGCCCTTCGGCGGTCACCTTGAACTCGATTTCCATCGCGAACTGCTCGTTCGGGGACACGCCGTAGAGCTCTCCGAAGCGGTTGTGGATGGTGCGGAGGTAGGCGCGCAATTCGTTCCGTTGCGCCGCGCTCAGGAGCTCCTCGCCGTTGGCGGCTCGATTCGAGCTGCGGATGTGGCGATCGTCGCCGGGCCCGCCTGAGCCGAGCAGCAGTTCCTCCGGGATGGATTCCCCCTCTGGATTCGTGACCAGATCTTCCCCGACTTGCGTGTTCACGTAGTAGTTCCGCGGCCGCCCATGGCCCCCGGTCTGGTACACGATGTCTTCGCTCACCGCGACTCCGTTGGCTCGCTCGTCAGAGTAGTTGGGGTGAACGAGGACTCCCATGGCCGCCGCCACGTGGTCGATTCGATAGAACGCCCGCTCCTCGAAGGCCCGGAAGTTCCACAGGCTCGCGTAGACTTGCTTGACCGATTTCGAGATGTGACCCTCGTCGGGGTGGTGGGTGTAGGAGTCGTAAAGGCCCGCGCCGCTGAATCCCGGCAGGTCTTCGTTGTTGGTGCTGGAGCGGAGACGGATCGGCTGGCTGCCCGCAAAACTTTCCTGCAGTTCCGACAGCGCCGCCATCATCCAATCCGGCATCGCCCCCTCGCGGACCTTGCGCCTGTATTCCTTCAGCCTACTCTCGCGCTCGTCGGTATCGGTCGCGAACCGCGGTTCCTCTAGCATGGCCAAGGCCTCAGCGTAGAGATCGTTGAAGCGCATGAATTCGTGATAAAAGTGAAACGGCACTGCGAAGCCCTCCGGCACGGTTCCGCTCGGGAATCCGAGCTTTCCCAGCGTTGCGACGTTCGCGACCTTGACGCCCACACTTGACGAGTCCCCGAATGCGATCTCGGTGAGGGGCCGGATGCTCCGTACTGAAAGGTCGCGGGCCGGTGCTTGGGGCTCCGACGGGCGCAAGTCCTCAAAGTGGCGCTCGACCTCCCGGATCGGGGCTTCTCGGATCTCGTATCCGCCCGCCTCGACTTTGTAGTGGACGTATTTCCCAATGAGGCCGGCGATTCTCGCATCCTCGGCAGCACCGCGAATGTATGCGTTCGGCACTCCGTCCTGGACCGCGCGCAGATTGACATGCGACAGCGGTGTCTGCCGGACCCCCGTGATGATACCGGCGACTCGCGGCATCTCGTTCGGAAGGCTCTTGTAGAGCACGATGTCCCGCGGGCTTGGCCGCTCGTCCAGAGACATCAACCTCAATCGCCCGAAACCCTCAGCGAAGTTAAGCGGCAGGTAGGCGATGTCGGAGAACAACTCGTCTTCCGTAAAGACCGGCAGCCCGGCGTTCTCGTATTGGTCCCGCTCTTGCTCGTAGCGTGCCACCGCGGCTGGACGCGCATGGTAAGCGAGGTTGCCTGCCATCAGGGTGGAGTGCGATTCAAGCAGTTCCAGCGAAAGTTGGATTGTTTCGAAGGGGAAGGAGTCTCGCGGCTGGAACTCGAAGGTGTACAGGCCTGGTTGGCCGCTCGGCGATGTCAGCAGGGGGCGGTAGACGACTGCTCCCCGGAGCACCCCCCCACCGCCCGCGCCCCTACCGCCGAGCACCCCCACGGCTCTCATGAATTGCGGGTGGGCGCGGTATTTGTTCGTGTTCTGGAAGTAGATCTTCGGCGCGTCGGTGCCGGCTCCAGTGATGACGAACTTGACGAACTGAAGCCCTCTCAACCCGGTGTCCCTCATGACTTCGGCACCCCGGTAGGTGAGCTCTTCGAACGTCTCGCGGTCAGGAATCGTGGCTGCCCCGTCTTCGCGGGCGACTTCGTCGGGCTGCTTCAATTCCGCAGCGGTTTCCCCGCCAAACCCGCCTCCGCCCCGGGCTCCCCCGCGTCCCCCGCCTCCCGGCCCGCCTCCGGCCCCGCCGAATCGACCGAAGCGCGGCATCAATTCGTTCTCGGTCAGATTGCCGCTGCCGTCGGTGTCAAGCGTCGCGAGGGAGTCGGAGGCCGAGTCGATTTCATTGGCCTCGATCTCGCCACTTCGGTCTGCGTCCAGGGACGTGACCAGTGGCAGCATCGCCAGCATGCCCCCCGGGCCTCCTCCGGGGCCGCGAGCGGGCCTGCCCGGAGGTTCTTCTCCGCGACCGCCTCTTGGTGCCAGTTCCCCTTGCCGCAGGGTTCCGTCGCCATCTGCATCGAGAGTCCGCAACGCGCGGGAAGCCTCCGAGAGTTCATCCGCGGAGATCTCCCCCGTGCCGTCGCGGTCGAGTGCGGCCATGATCGGGAGCGCCGCCAGCGGGGGCCCTTGGCCCCTTCCCGTCCCACCTCGTCCCCGGCCGCCTTGACCTGGGGTCAGTTCGCTGGTCGCAAGCGTTCCAGTGCCGTCGGCATCCAGTGCGAGGAGGGCGGCTGTCGCGGAGCGGATTTCTTCGGCGGAGATTTCGCCGTTTCCGTCCCTGTCCAGCGCGGTCATGACCGGAAGCCGCTGGAGCATTCCCCCCCCACGCCCGCGTCCGAACTCGCCGGCCGGCTGTGCGAGTTCGTCGCTCGTCAGGACACCGTTGCCGTCGGCGTCCAGGGTGGGTAGCACCGCCGGAGCGCGCTCGATCTCGTCCGCGGAAAGAGACCCGTCCGCATCCGCGTCCAGAGCGCTGACCAGCGGAATCATTCTGAGCATGTCCGGTGGCATCTGGGCGGGACCCGGGCCCGCCAAAGCTACCAGGGCAGCGATTGCCAGCCATTGCATTCTCGTAGTCATGTCTTGATTCTTCCTGTCTGTTGTTGCGGGTCTGCTATTCGTTCCGGCCCGGCTTGGGCAGGTTACGGTCGTCGTAGAACAACACGATCTCGGCCGTGTCGCGAACGAAGTCCATGCGACCGACGTTCACGTGCCGCACGGGGAGGCCGGTTCGCTCTCGAAGATCGGCGAGCAGCAGGTCGCGCCGGTCCGGGACGACCAGCTCCAGCTTGTCGTAGGTGATGCCCTTGCTCGCCTCGAAATGGAATCCCCATTCGTTCTCAAGCACGAAGAGCAATGCGACGATGATGCCGTTCGAGACCATCATTCTCGTGAAATCGCCGTTGGACGCCAGGACGGAGTTCATCACTGCGACAGCGATCAGAACAAACAGGTAGGTCATCTCCCTGGCGGCGATCGTGTCCGTCCTGTACCGCAGCACGGAGAAGATCGCGAACAGCCCGAATCCCACTCCGATGCTGAGGTCGACGCTGGTCAGGAGCCCCAGAACGAAATAGGTGACCGTGCTGAAGGTCAGGAATGTCAGGACATACTGCTTGTCCTGGGTGGACGGGTAATAGATCAGCCGGACAACCAGCAGTGCAACCGCGAGGTTGAAGCCGGCTCCTGCCAGGTGGGTGAGGAGTTCAGGATGCATCGGAACCTTCCTCCGCCAGCCGACGGATCATTCTGAGCTTCGGCTTGATGCGGTTGTGCCTCACGTTCGGATACAGCATCGGCACGCCGATGCAGTACTTGCTGAATCCTGTGGGGCGTACTCCCAGCGAGGACATGTGCCGGAACACGATCGAGGTGCGATCAATCTCTTCCTGCTTGAGCTCTGCGACTGCGATCTCCGGTAGAGCGGCGTGATCGACCGCATTGTTGTATGTCAGCCGAATGTCGAGCGTCAGGCGTTCCGGCGCTGTCTTGCTCAGCAAGGTGATTCGATCGAAGCTGTTCCAGAGCATCGGTTCGAGCGACCGGGATTCGATCGGGGAGTGGGTTGCAACGAAGCGGTCCGAGTCCTGCGTCAGTTCGGTCACGAATCCGGGTGTTTCGGTTCGCGTCTTGACCGAGCGGTTCGAGCTGATCTTCTTCTTGATCTCCAGGAAGGAGCGTCCTGAGTCCAGGTACTCTCGGCTGCGCACCTTGTACGAGTTCCTGCCGCCATTGTGGTGACGCAGGTAGAGATCAAACCCGCCTGTATCGAAGTACAGGGTTCGATAGCGGTGCAGGCGGACGGAATCGATTTCGAGGACTCGGTAGGAATCCCGAAGGGAATCCAGGGAAGTCAACAGCTGGTCCGGAGTCAGGAGGAATTTCGTGTCGACCCGGTTTGCTGTTGCAGTCGCGCTCATGCAGCGCAGTCCGACCGGATCGAAGCGCTTGAGACACACGCGAATGGCGCTTGGAAATGCCTCCGAGCAATTGTCCGCGGGCTCGGGCTCACGACAGGGCATCGAGACGATCGCGGGACGGAAGACTCGGGCGGGCGCTCGTTCCGTCCGCAGCCCTTTGGGAACGCTTTCCATGCAGCCATCCTCGGAGCCGCCGTTCTTGCGGCGGTGGCCTTCAAGGACCTCAAAACGCGGGTGCTGCATATCGAACGAAGGCAACCTAGGCCGGGTCAGCGGCATCTAGGCGAATGGACGTAGCGCCGGGTGGGTGTGTTACGGTCGCGTTACGATTGCCGAGTGCCGTGCACAGCGCCGCAACCGGAGATCTGTTTTCGGTAACTTATTGATTTCAAATGTTTTAGAGTGTGACCTGGATTGGTTTTCCGTTCTTTTCCACCAGCGCATGCGGCCATCGGCAAACAACAATTTGCATAGGTTTTGCACTTGACTTGAGCTGGCTGTTTCAGGAGCGTGGGAGGATGCAGCGATCCGTTCGCTACATCATGGCCGGAAGTGTATTGCCGTCAAGCGCTACGCAGGTTCCGCGGCGGCCTGCGAGGTGGCTCCTCGTAGTTCTTGCCCGAGCCCTCGTAGAGCGGGCGCGGCTCGGGGACGGGGATCACCCGCTGTCCGTGTGGATCATAGGCGATCATCCGGCCCGTTCGGTACGAGTCGACCCCGAGCCGGATAGCAGTCATCACCTGGTAGCCGAACCGGGCGTCGAACGCCGGCTTGCTGCGGCTGCGCATACAGTCGAGGAAGTCCGCGACATGGTCCGCGCTGATGTTTCCTGGCTCGATCTCGACATGCAACACGTCCTCGCCCGTTGCCTCCCGGAACTTGGAGGCGAATTGGTACTCGGGCTTGACGCTGATCCCTCCTGGCAGGAACGAGATGGCCCCCTCGTGCCCGTAGACGGTGGTGGGCATTCCGGTATTGCCGGCGGAGGATGCCATCGAGGCTGAGAGATTGACGTAGTGGCTGCCGTACTCGATGACGGTGGCGTACGTGTCGGGCACCTCGCGCTCGCGGTGAACGTAGATGCCGCCGTGGCCGCTGACGCGCCGCGGAAACTCCTTGCCCATCATCAGCATGAGCGGCGCGAGCCGGTGGTAGAAAAGATCGGTGGCGATGCCACCGGAGTAATCCCAGTACTTGCGCCAGCGGAAGAAACGTTCGGCGCTGAAGGCTCGCGCCGGAGCCGTGCCGAGGAAGCGGTTCCAATCGATAGTGCCGGGAGTCCCCTCGGTGTCGATCGTGTAATTCCATTCGCCGTACAGCGAATTCCGGCAGTAGGTGTTCTGAGCCCAGAGGACCGGTCCGATCCAGCCGCGCTCAATCACCTTCAGCGCCTCGTGGTAGCGCCGGTCGGACACATGCTGGCTTCCGACCTGGAGAACGCGTCCGGTCCGCTCGACGACATCTGCGATCCGGCGGGCCTCCTCGACCGTGTAGGTCATCGGCTTCTCGAGGTAGACGTCCTTGCCCGCGGCCAACGCGTCCAGTGCCATCGTCGCGTGCCAATGGTCCGGTGTGGCGATCCACACCGCATCGATATCGGTGCGTTGCAGCAATTCCCGGTAGTCGACGAAGCCGTGCTTCGCCTCGAGCCCGGCGGATTCCAGGGCTCCATCGCGGCGCTTGTCGTAGATATCGCTGATCGCCGCTATGTGGACGTCGCCCTGATCTCGGGCGCGTCCCAGGAGCAGTCGCAGGTGGCCGCGACCCTTCCCGCCGACTCCGATCATGCCGATGTTGATCCTGTCGTTGGCGCCGAGCGTTCTGGTAGCGGCGGGAGCGGCAGCTAGAGCCGGCGCCGCGACGGCATTTGCGAGAAACCCTCGCCTGGAAGCTTGCGTAGCAGTCATGGTTACGATCCTGGCGCAATGGGCCCGGGCAAGCACCCTGAAAGCCTCGATTCCGCATTCGTACTATACCCGTTGGCTAGAGGTTGAGTTCAAACCCGCCCGCCAAGACTGGCTCCGGGGTCAAATCAGGGTTGGCTATCCGAGCCCCCACGGTGACACCGAGAATCTCGGCAAAGCGCGCCTCGAAACGATCTCCGGGCGCAGCTCCCCGGGGAGTGGCCGTCCGCTGCCTTCCGACCCCGTTCGCGCGGTGCTGGACTGCCGGCAAGAGGCTGGTATTCTCGTACTGTGTTGGCAAGCCCTGGCTAGGCGCTTGGAAACTGACGGTATTGCCAACAATTTTCAATTCAATGGAACGATTCTGCTGGCTGGCTCGTCCTACTGGCGCGCAAACCTGTCTTGGCGGGAGGTCCACTTTCATGCGAGCAGCGATTCACTTTCTTGGCTTGACGTTCTCGATCCTTCTCGTTCCGGGGTCGATCGAGGGCAACACCGGCTCTACTGACCCTGGGCTCGGCGTTGCCCGGGTTAGCTATGTCAGCGGGAATGTAACCACCATGCGCGGCAATTCAGGGGACTGGATCGCCACGAAAGTGAACATGCCGGTCGTCGAAGGGGACACGGTCCGTGCCGCCGGCATCGCGAAGGTCGAGATCCAGATGGATCAAGGGAACTTCGTGCGGCTGGGGGACAACAGCGAGGTGCAGTTCATCGAATTGGCTTCCAAGCGCTTTCGGATCCGGGTTATCGAAGGCACAGCTGTATATAGCGAACTGGCAGATAGCGACGCCGACACCGACATTGAGACGCCTCTTGCCGTGGTTCGTCCGATGATGGAGGGCCGATATACGGTCATCGTGTATCCCGAGGAAGTGGCAGTCGAGGTCCGCGAGGGCCATGCGGAAGTTGCCTTTGAGGCCAGCACGGGGCAGCTTCCAAGCGGGAAGACGATGATCGTCCGCAAGAGCGCTGCCGGAATCCACTTCGAAACTGTCGAGCTGGCTCCTCCCTCCGAGCTCGACAAGTGGGCCGCCGCTCGCGACAAGAACATGCGCCGAGTCGTTTCGAACAAGTATCTGAGTCGCGACATCTACGGGGGACACGACCTTGACGACCATGGGCGCTGGCGTTATATCGACGGCGTCGGGCACTGCTGGTTCCCGGACGCGAGCAGCTCTTGGGTGCCATACCGAAATGGCCATTGGATGTGGATCGACTATTACGGCTGGAACTGGGTTGGCAATGAGCCGTGGGGATGGGCTCCCTACCATTGGGGCCGTTGGCATCGGCACTCGGCCCACGGCTGGGGCTGGTTCCCGGGTTCTCCCCGCCTGCGACACACCTGGCGACCCGCATTGGTTGCGTTCTTCGGGTACTCAACCGTCACGCCCGGCAGGGTCTTCGCGGGGTCGGTATATGGCGGTATCGGCTGGGCCCCGCTTGCCCCCGGCGAGCGCTTCTTGCCCTGGTACGGACAGCGGTACTACTCGGGAAATAGCACGACCGTGCTCGATAACAGAGTTATCGTTGTCAACAACTATCGCAATGCCCGGAATCTCCAGGGCGTCTCGTACGTCGATTCGCGCGATCTGGGCAGCAGCGCGCGGCAAACGCCCCGCGCGATCCGCACAGGTGAGGTCCAGCAGGCCACGGCGATCCGGGGACCGTTGCCCGTTGTTCCGTACCGTGCCAGCCAAGGGCGAATTGTCGTCGCTTCGGGATCGGATCGCGCCCGAGCTTTGCAGAACCCCTTGAGAGCCTCCGTGACGGCCCTGCGAGACGGTACCGCGCGGGTTCCTTTCGACTCGCAGCAGGAGCGCGTGAGAAGGTCGGTGCAATCCTTCCGCCGGGCAACCGAGTCTCCCACCACCAACCGAGTTGCGGATAGCGCCAACGCGCCCGAATTGGTCGGCGGTCGGATCAGCCCGGCTGGCGGGGGAACTGCCGGAAATCCCACCGCCCGGAGTGCGTCCGGCCCGGCGGCTCGTGTTCCGACGGCCGAACCAGCCTCCGCGCCCCGCGTCGGCGCACTATCGACTACGCGGAGGACTCAGTCTGCGACTGCCCCTGCTTCAGCAACCCGCGCTCCCGTAGCGGAGCGGACCCGCGCAGCCGTATCCCAGGCGGCGCGCGACGGTACGCCCCGCGCCGCGACGGCAGCGCCCGCGGCTTCCCAGCGGCGTAGCGCTTCTTCGGGACCCACCGCCCGAGTTCCAACCTCTCGGTCCTCTGCTTCGCAAGCTCAGGCTGGTTCCAGCGCATCGTCGCCGGTCTTCATGCCGCGGAGCCGGTCAAGGCTGACAACGCGGTCTCCGGTCTCCGGATCTTCTCCAACGAGTATCCGGCCCGGGACTCGGAGTTCGTCGCCGTCATACTCGCAGCGGACCCGGTCCCAAAGCACGACTCGGTCCCCATCGTCCGGGTCGTCCTCATCGCGGAGATCGTCGCCGTCCTACGGGTCTTCCTCGTCGAGGAGCTCATCGCCGTCCTATAGATCGTCGCCATCGTACGGGTCTTCGTCGTCGCGGAGTTCATCGCCAACGTATAGATCGTCGCCGTCCTACGGGTCGTCCTCGTCACGGAGCTCATCGCCGTCCTATGGTTCTTCTTCGTCGAGGAGCTCGTCGCCATCGTCCGGGTCTTCCTCGTCATCGCGGAGTTCCTCCTCGTCGTCGCGGAGTTCTTCCTCGATCGGGTCGTCCTCCAGCAGTCGGAGCTCTTCTAGTTCGAGCCGGTCCTCGTCCTCGTCCTCGTCGCCTTCGTCGTCCAGCCGGTCGAGCACGAGCTCTTCGCGCTCGCCGAGCCGTTGAATACCGCGACTGGCCCGCTTCGTTTCGATCGCTACCCTCTAGGTGGAATCACGAGCTGCCGGGCGAATGGGTTTTCCGTTCGCCCGCAATCCTCGCGGACTCGGCAGCGTGCTCCTTCCGCGATGAGGCGCTCCATGGTCGTGCAGGGGAAAGACATTGACAAACGGTCCGCGGCCCGCTCTGATTGACACCGATCCTGGCCTCGACGATGTCCTGGCTCTGGCGTTCGCGCTGCAGTCGTCGGCGCTGGAGGTTCACGCGATCACCGTCGTGGCCGGCAATGTGCCTCTGTCGGTCTGCACGGCGAATGCTCTGCGCGTGCTGGAAGTCTTTGCGGCCGACAGCCCGCCGCCCGTCTACGAGGGCTGCGCGGAACCCCTCAGTCCGCGGGTGTGCCGAGCGGAACACGTGCATGCGGCCGACGGCATTGGCGGTGTCTCGGGCGCCTATCCGATTCGCCGGTTGCGGCCCGAGGACGGTCATGCCGTTGCGGCGACGATCGAGCTCGCGCGACGCTACCACGGAAACCTGGTCCTGATTGCTCTGGGACCTCTCACCAACGTGGCCGTGGCGCTAGGGCGGGATCCGGAGGCGATGCAGGGAATTCACGAGCTCGTCGTTATGGGCGGCTCCATTGATGGTACGGGCAATGCCACCCCGCATGCCGAGTTCAATTTCTACTCCGATCCCATCGCTGCCCGTGAGGTCGTGCGATCTGGCCTTCCGGTCACTCTCGTGGGCCTCAACGTGACTGAATGCGCGTTGCTCCCAAGGGCACGCTTCGACGCTCGGGTCACTGCCATGACGAAGGGACTACGGCGTCAATTCCTCCGGGACGTGGCCGGACCGTACTTCGATTTCTGCAAGAAGGAGCAAGGTCGTGATGCCTGCGCCCTGCACGACCCACTTGCTGTTGCGGCTGCGGTGGATCCGGGGGTTGTGCGAACGAAGCGGATTCCGTGTGACGTGGTTGTCAGCCAGGGCATCACGCGAGGCAGGCTGGTCGCGGAACGAGAAGGCGGGTGCTCAAGTGCCGTGCCCGTCCGGGCCGCGACCGAAGTTGACGGCGAGAGATTCCACGATCTCTTTCTGAACACGGTTTGCGGTCCCTGAGCGTTCATGCGGAGCGCGGCTTCCGGTCGACCTGATCTGGCTCGGCGGACCCGCCTGCGTCGCGACGCAGGTATCTCGCCCACGCCGCTGCCTTCCCAGGGGAGTCGAACTTGGTTTTCCAGTGACCGAGGAACTCGGCGACATGCGCTCGTTCCCGCGCCATAAGGAATCCAATCAGACGACGGCCGTCGTTGCCATTGGCGAGGCCCTCCTCTTCCAGCAGGGCCACGGTCGCCGTGCAATCGCTGATCGCCCCCAGCCTCCTCTGCACCGACCTGAGATCCGCGAGGAATTCTGTCAGGGCCGGATCGTAGTGATCCCGAAACAGTTCCAGCGAATATCGCAGGCGCTTTCCCGCCAACCGGAAGTCGTGTAGATCGCTCAGACTTGGCTCACCGCCGCACAGTGCTCTCCCGAGGGCGAAGTACTCCGCCACCAGGCCGGGCAGGACCCGCCGCGTGTTTTCGGCGCAGGATTCCGTTGCGGACCATTCCGGGTGCCTTGCCGCCTCGGACTGTCGCCTTCGGGTCAATCGTCGATCCGTCCTTCGGTTTCGCCGAGAGAGCTTTGGTTGCCCCTGATACCGCCCTCGATCTCGTTCCAGAGTCCCGCCAGATCACGTGATTCCAGCTCGTCTGCCAGCCTCCCCAAATCCTTGTTGCGAAGGGTGCGCTGGCGCTCGAGGGTGCGGTACAGGTCCGCATCAGGATCCAGACCCGCCTCGAGGGCGAGGTCGAGGGCAATGTCCCGATCCCGAACTGCTCTGCCCGCGGCCAGGACGGTCCTTGCCACCTTGCGCAGGCGCTTCGTGCGGGCTCGGCCCAGGGTCCGCTCGAAGCAGATCAGCACGCTGAGCAGGCGTCGGAAAGCAACCCGCAGGTCATGGACAGCATCCGGCCCCCGGTCTTTCCGGGCTCGCTCCAGCTCTGTCTCCGCCGCCGCGACGCGCGCGGCGGTCGAGCGCGCGACGAAGGCGAGGAAGTCGCTCTCGGAGGTGGCCATGGATGCGAACGGTACGGTCTACGGTCGAAGCGTGTGGCCTGGCCCGTGCCGATCAAGCCTCACGGGGTCAGAGCGAGGGGTCTGCCTAGATCGAGATGCCGACGATGCGCGCAAGCTCGGGAATGCTGGGATTGCCGTAGAACGTTCCATCGATGTCGAAGGTGGGGACTCTCCGCTTGCCGCCGTTCTGCTCCATGACGAGCTGCACGGCCTGCGCATCCTGTTCGATGTCAATCTCGTCGAACTGCACCTGGTTGTCCCGGAGAAAACGCTTCGCCCTCCAGCAGTCCGGGCACCATTGCGTCGTGTACATCTGGATCCGCATGGCCGACGTACTTAGAATACCAGCGGCCACTCCCCGGAGGTGGCGGACTCACGCCCAGCGGCCGAGAACCGGTAGCCAGCCCTTGCGAGCCAGTAGCTCGACCAGGTTGAGCACGATCGCCAGTACCAGCAGAAGCGGCCACAGATCCATCCACCGCCCGATTGTCCGTCCGTCCGAGGCGAACACCTCCTCTGGAGCGGGATTGGACCGGCCCCCGGTCGCGGCAGCGATGGAGCGCATCAAGTCCTCGTTCGCGCCGTACCGGAAGAGCTCGGAGTTTTCCCGGTAGTGGGCTGTTTCAGGGAAGTCCCGCGACTCCTCCGACGGGCGGATGCGGAACAGGCCATGCCTGCCCTCAGCCGGGAAGCGCACCTCGTACCCATCCCCGGAAGGCTTCGGTGTCGCGACGTGGCGGTAGCCTTCGGGACCGACTGCGAAGACTTCCGGCGGGTCGGTAATGTCGTCTCTGGCCGACGGGAGGTAGCGCACCACGATTTCGTCGTGCGCCTGCTCGTACTCGGTTTCCGTTGCTGTCACCGGGGAGCGCGGCAGGATGTCGCGCAGTGTGTTGGCCCAGAAGGTGTCGAATCCGTCCCAGGCAACCCAGTTCGTCGCCCACCGGTCCTTGGCGTCGGATGCGAACACGGCTGCTCGGCCCAGGCCGTACTGCCAGCGCACGAATAGCGGGTCTTCGTCGGCGGCCCACAAGATCGTCTCGGCTTCGGGTTTGGCCTCGAACTTGACCCATCCCAGCAGCGGTCCGGGTTCGGACAGGTCCAGTCCGCGCAGGATTTCGAAGTCACGCTCGGCCGTCGGCACGAATTCCCTTTCGGTTACCGACGTTCCTGTGTGCTCCATGACATCTTTCAGCACGATCTGCTCCAGTGCCGAGATATCGATCAGGAAGTACGACTGGCCCTCGGCGCTGCGAGCCACCCGCTCGAGGTAGGAGCGATTCACGTCCTGGCCCAGCCCGATCGTGGAAATGGTGACCTCGTTGGAAGTGGCCTCCCTCGCTAGCGCGATACTGTCGCCTTCTTCGGAAATTCCGTCCGTGAGGAGCAGGATGTGCTTGTAGACGGCCTCCCGCGGCTTGATTATCCGGTAAGCCTCGCCCAGCGCTGGCGCGATCTGCGTGCCACCATCGGCGACGATTCCGCTAATCAGCCGTTGGGTTTCTGCAGGGAATTCGTTGCGCTGCAGCGGGGCCGCCCACTCGAACGAATTGTCGAAGGCCAGCACTCCCACACTATCGATGGAACGCAGGTTCTCCACGACCCCAATCGCGGACTGCCTCGCCAACTGCATCTTCTTGCCCTCCATCGAAGAGGACTTGTCGACGACGAGGACGACCGCCGTCCCCTCGGGCGTCCTCGGCGGCGCCAGCTCTGCCGGCAGCATGGCTTGGAATGCGTCCAGTCCTTCGGTTCGCTCGCGATACAAGTTCCGTTCGCCGGCTATGAACAGGAAGCCCCCTCCGTCCTGGACGAACGCGGCCAGCCGCTCCTTCAGCGCTGCGGGCCAGGCTTCGAAGTCTTCGTTGGAGCAGGCGACTATGTCGTAGCCCGTCTTGTCATCCGCCATCAGTGCCGCGGAAGCCCGGGCGCGAACCAGCTCGAAGCCGGCCGCCTGCATGACGCTCTCCAGCGGGGCGTTTTCCTCGGCCGTGTCCGACGAGATCAGCAAGGCTCGCGGCAGGCGGATGGAAACCGCTCCGGCGAACCGGGTTTCGCTGCCGTCTTCTGCAGTCAATATTCCCTCGACGAGGGTCGCGCCGGGTAGCTCGATCCTGGCTCGTGCCGTGACCGAGCTCGTGCCAGTGGGCAGTTGCACGGCCTGGCTGCCGATCGGGCGGCCCTCGGCGCGCAATTCCAGGGTCGCCCCTCTGGGCGCGGGATTCTCGACCTCGAACTCGACCGGGAACTGCTCGCCGACGAACGCCTCGCGCGGGAACCGGACGCTCCCGACACTCAGGCTGGGATCGGGACGGCCCGCCAGGGTGACCGTGTCCACCGGCACCTTCCGGTCCCATGCCTGGTAAACGGCTCGCTCGACCGCGCCCTCGTTGGCCAGCCCGTCGCTTAGCACCACGAGGCGCGGAATCCGGTCCGATGGCAGGGCGCTCAGGGCGTTGCGGATCGCGGCTTCGAGATTCGTGGACTGGCCCGTACTTGGCTCTCTCAGCTCGCGTAGCGGGAACGCGCCGAACTCCAGCTCGCGCAGCACATGTCCGCCCGACGCTGCGCGCGCACGCCGGACATAGGACTCCTGCTGGAGGCGCTGGTCTTCCGGGATGCTTTGCGACGCGTCGCTGAGAACCGCCACGGCCGAGTACGTCTCCCGTATGTTCCATTGCGGGCGGGCGAGCGCGAGGCACACTGCAGCCAGAGCCAGTGTCTTGAGGAGCAGGCCGAGTCGCCGGGGGCTGTGCTGCCACTCCCATCCACACCACGCCAGAAGCGGGATCAGCAGGAGGAGAGGCCAAGCCGATTGCAGTGTCATGGCGTCTCGGTTTCTTGGGCGGCGGCCTGGAACACGGCGGTGCTCAGGCGCCGCCCACGGCCGAAGCGGATCCAGTCGTACAGCAGGATCAAGCCTGCCAGAGCGGCCAGCCATGGCCATGGAGCCCACGGCTCGCCGGCCCCGGCCGTCTTCGGGGGCAGGCTCCGCAGGGCGTCATCGGGATCCCATTCGCCGGCCGGGACTTGCGGCTGGTTGAGATGGAGGGTGACGTTGCGGTCTGCCGTGGCCACGCGGTACGTTCCCGGCTGGCCGGCGTAGAACCGGACGACTCCGTCGGAGAGAAGCCAAGGAATCGATTCCCCGCCCGCGTTGCGGACGACGACCTGTTCGAATGATGAGTTCGGAGCCTCAATCGCGACGGCGCCGGGAGAACGCGCTTCGACCGATTCAGGCCGGAATGCGCCCGCGTCCAGCCATGCGACCGCGTTCGCGAACAGGAGGGGAGCGGCCAGCCGGTTCCGGACGGAGTCGTCCGCGAGATCGAAGCCGAATGTTACCGAGCGGGCTTCGGGGGTCGCTCTCGCCAGGATCACGGGGCCTTCTGCCGTGCTCGCGACGACCTCGTCGCCTGCGAGGGCCTCGAAGACCCGCATACGGCTCGGCGTGAATTCGGGGTCTCGCACGCCCTGGGCCAATGGGTGCGACGGAGACCACTCTCCGACCGGCTGGTCTCGAACTGCCGACGCCTCGCCGGAAGGGGAGTCCATACCCGGGGGCGAGAAGTAGATCGCACGGCGCGACCCTGCGTTCTGGGCGCCGCTCGCCCACACGTGAATGGCACTCTCCACGAGTTCGTCCGGCGATTCCACGAAGGCCGGATCGACCCAGGCTCCGGATGCTAGAAGCGGTTCGAACGCTGCTTCCGAGGCGCCGACAACCTGGAGCCGCGTCCGCCTCGATCCCGGGATCTCCAGCAGGGCTTCGTTGTTCTCCGCATTGCCGTCCTCCACGATCGCCCGCGCCAGCAAGCTTCCCGGCCGCCCGGTCCGAAGCGTGAATTGCAGTGAGGCGTCCTCGCCGGCCGGGATGGACAGAGGACGGTGGCCGAGCCGCTGCTCGTCGAAGAAAAACTCGATGCTCGCGGTCAGTGCCTCGTTCTCGTAGTTGCGGGCAACAAGTTCGACGTTCCATTTTCCCTGCTCGGACGGGTCGGCCGAAGCTCGTAAGGCGATCAGTCCCAGGGAGTCGCTCGGCTGGCCCGTCTGCAGGAAACGCACTGACGACGCTACGCCCGAACGTACGGGCTGTCCGGCGAAAAGGCCGGGTCCGATATAGACGGCCTCGCCGGTCTGACGACCAGCAGGCAAGGCCTCACCGCCGGCATCCAGGGCCAGTCGCAGCGTGCCCGCGGCTAGATCGAACGCAGCGGCCAGGTCAAGCGCTGTCGGGCCCGGCACCGCCGCGAGTATCGACTCTCTCACCTGGCGTCGATCTGCAGTAAAGGGCACGCGGACGCTTGGCGCGCCATCTGCCCCGATCAGGACGACCCGGTCGCGGCTCGGCACCGAATCGAGGTAGGCCAGCGCCAGTGCCTTGGCCTGATCGATGAGCTGTTGCCCGTTCTCGTCAGACAACTCCATCGATGAGGACGTGTCGAGCAGGATGGCGCGGCTCTGCGAGGCCGCTCCAACAGCGTCCGGCCTGGGGTCGGCGATCGCCAGCAGCAACAGCATCAGCGCGATCAGTTGCAGAGCCAGGGAGAGCGGATGCTGGATCCGCTTGTGCCTCTGCCGCACTGCGGGTGCCGGCCGCCGCGGCCAGAACCGCAGAGTCGAGACCAGCACCCTTCGGCGGGACCGGTCGTAGAAGTACAGGGCGACCAGCCCGGCCGCCAGTGGCAGGAACAGACCGAGTAGTTGCCCGAGCGCGAGGTTGAGCAGGCCCATCGGCTACACGCCCCTCATATCGAATGTCTTGCCGACGGTCATGCTTGTTGCCGACATCTGCCGGAACAGCACGGTTTCAAGGGCCTCGCCCGTCGATATGTGGAGGTACTCCGCACGGGATCGCTGAGCGTGCCGTTCGAGCGACCGGCAAAACTCGTCGTACGCTTCGCGATACTCTCTCGCCGATTCGTCATTAAGGCTGACTCGCAGTACCTCGTCCGATTCCGGATCGTGCAGTTCCAACTCGCCCCGCCATGGCGGCTCCCGGTCGTCAGGCCCGGCGATGTGCAGCAGGTACACCTCGTGCCCTTCGTTCGCGAGATGGTCCAGCGGCAGGTCCAGTCCGCTCGGATCCAGGAAGTCGCTGAGCACGAAGGTGAGGCCGGGCACGCGATACTTCATCAGGTAGTCCCGTATGGGCCTTTGAAATGCCGTTCCCCCGCCGGTCTCGAGAGTGGAAATGTACCGCGCGGCCTGGGCGTACCGCAGGCGCCCTCCGTGGGCCGCGAACGATTCGGACAAGGACTGGGAGAACGGCTGGAGCACGATCGTCTCGAGCCGCACCAATCCTACGTAGCACAGCGCCGCGGCCAAGCGGCACGCGAAGGCGAACTTCGAATCGGCTTCCTGAGGCGCGCCGCATGCCATGGACTCGCTGGTGTCGATCAGGATCCTCACAGGAATCCGCGGTTCGGCCCGGAAGAGCTTCAGGAACATCCGTTCAAGGCGCATGAAGGCTCGCCAGTTCACGGCCCGCAGATCGTCGCCGGGCTGAAAGTGGCGGTGGTCCAGGAACTCGTGTCCGACGCCTGGGTAGCGTGAGACGATGTCGCCGCCGATCCGGCCCTCGAAGGACTGGCTCCAGCGGATCGTGAGCCGTTCGAGCCGTTCGAGCGTCTCCCTGCCCAGCAGTTCCGCGGGCGCCCGCATCGCTACAGGTTACCAACAGCCTCGACCTGCCCTGACTGAAACCTGGCTGGCCCGTGATAGTCTGGGGTCTTTCGGCGATGAGAATCAGCCAGATGCTCGCCGCTGGTTCGCCGACGGTTTCCTTCGAGTTCTTCCCGCCCAAGGACGACGCCGGCTTCGAACGGCTCTTCGAGACGATTGGCGCCCTGCGCTCGTTGTGTCCCAGCTACGTCTCGGTGACCTACGGTGCCGGCGGCTCCACCCGTCGCAAGACGGTCGACTTGGTCCAGCGCATCAAGCGCGAGATCGGCATCGAGTCGATGGCGCATCTCACGTGCGTGGGCGCGAATCGCGCGGAAATCGCCAGCGTGCTTGACGCTTTGGAGACCGGGGGCATGGATAATGTGTTGCCGTTGCGGGGTGACCCACCCCGCGGCCAGGAGAGCTTCGAACCGGTCGCGGACGGTTTTCGCTACGCCAGCGAACTTGTCGCGTTCATCCGCGCCAACTATGACTTCTGCTTGGGCGGAGCGTGCTATCCGGAGACTCATCCGGAGGCTCCGAGCCCGGAGATCGACATTGTCAACCTCAAGCGCAAGGTCGATGCCGGTGCGGAGTTCCTCATCACCCAACTGTTCTTCGACAACCGCGACTTCCTGCGATTCAGGGAACGTGCCAGCCAGGCTGGCATTGGCGTGCCGATCCTGGCCGGTATCATGCCGGTCCGCAGCCTGGCGCAGACGCAGCGATTCGCGAGCATGTGTGGGGCGCAGATACCCGCCGGGCTACTGCGCCGGATGGATGCCGTGCGCGACGATCCGGCAGCGGTTCGCGCAATCGGAGTTGAGCACGCCACGCTCCAGTGCCGCCAGCTGCTCGGTGAGGGTGTGGCTGGATTGCACTTCTACACGCTGAACCATTCCACGGAAACTCGAGCCATTTGCCGGGAGATTCGCGGTCTGCTCGGTGCTTGATGCAGTTTCCCCTCAGGCGTCGGGGTATTCCATTGTCACCGGGTCTGGCAGCGGTATCGAGCGGATGCCCGCGCTGCCCGCCAGCGATTCGAAGCTGAACTCGGGACGGTCGGCATTTCCAGCGAGCATGGCTTCCTTGTCGCCGACAGCGAGTACGACCAGCTTGTCGGGGTGCAGGTGCTGTTGTGCCGCCTCCAGCACGTCGTCTGCGCTGACATCCGATACCCGATCACGGTAGTGCTTCCAATGGTCCTTCTCACGGTTCGTAAACTCGTCGTTCGCAAACGTACCGGCAACCTGTCCCGCCGTGGCGAAGAACCGCGGGAAGATCTCGACCAGGTAGTTCTTGGCAGTGTCGAGTTCCTGGGCCGTGACTTTCCCGTTCCGAATGCGGTCGATTTCCTCGATCACGATCGCCGCCGCCTGGGCGCAGGTGGCGTTGCGGGACTGGAAGCCCGCGCGGAACAGGCCCGGGTAGTAGGTGCCGGGCTGGAACTGGGAATAGGCGCTGTACGCCAGGCCCTCGTCGGAGCGGACTCGCACCATGATGCGGGAGGTGAAGCCGCCTCCGCCCAGCACGGAGTTCATGATCCGCACCTTGAACGCGTCGGGGTGCGACCGCTGGATGCCCAGATGGCCGATGGCGACATGCGACTGGTTCACGTCGCGGCTGGTCTTGTTCACCATGTAGACGCCCGGCTCGGGCTGGTGGGTGGGGGCCGGGATCTCGCTGGGTTCGACAGTTTCCGCCGGCCAGCCGTCGGCTAGCCCTTCATTCAGCCGCCGCAGCATGTCCGCTGTGTCGAAATCGCCCGACACCGTGAAGAACATGCGGCTCGGGTCGTAGCGTTCCGCATGGAACGCCTGCATCCCTTCTCGCGTGATCGATTGGATCGAGGCTTGGGTCGACTGAACTGTCGTGAAATGCGTCCCCCGCATCAACCGGGAGAACTCTCGCGACAGGATTCGGTCGAGCCGGTCGTTGCGCCGGGCGAGTCCCTGCAGCGTTTGGGCTCGCGAGACCTCGAGCCGTTCCACGTCGAATCCCGGGTTCTTGAGCATGTCGAAGAACATTGCCAGCGAGGCGTCGAGATTCTGGACCAGGCAGTTGACGGATGCCCCTCCGGACGTGCTGCCGACGCTCGACGAGAGCCGGGTTGCCAGGAACGCAGCCTCTTCATCGAAGTCGCGCGCGCTACGGGTGGCCGTTCCGCCGGAGCGCATCTGGCCGCCAGTGAAGGAAGCCAGGCCGGCGCTCTCAGCCGGAATCTGATACGAGCCCGCCCGCAGGGTCATCGAGATCGTGGCGAGCGGCAGTTGATGGTCCTCGACGAGGTACGCCACGGCCCCGCAATCGAGTTCGTGCCGGTAGTCCGCCGGATCTGGCGGATCGTATGCGAGCTTGGCGAAGACCAAGTCGCTGGGATGCTTGGGCAGCTCTTCCTGGGCGCGGGCGACCGTCGCCAGAGCACCGCCCGCGGCGGCCTTGAACCATGTGCGCCGTCTCATCGCGGGCCTCCTTGCGGCGGGCGAGGGCCTCCTTGGGGCATCCGTCCTGGCGGGCCCACGCCCTCTTTCGTGTAGTAGAGCGCCACCGTCCGGTTTGTTTCGGTGAAGTATTGCGTGGCGACGCGCTGGACATCTTCCGGCGTGACCGCCTGGATGCGGTCCGAGAAGGCATTGATGTTGGCCCAGTCGCCGAGCGCCTCGTACGTAAGTAACTGGACCATGAGGCCGAACTTGGATTCCAGCTTGCGGAAGTCGCCGGCGAGCTGCTGGTTCTTGACTTTCTGCAGTTCGCGCTCACCAACCGGCTCGCGCCCCAGCAGGTCGATCTCGGCGAGCAGGGCCGATTCGACCTTTTCGGGTGTCGAGCCCGGGGCGGCCACGCCGCCCAGCATGAAGGATCCGTCGTACTTGCGCCCGTCGACCCCGGCGTAAGCCTGCACGGCGACCTTCTGCTCCAGCACTAGCGACTTGTAGAGCCTGCCGGTACGTCCGTTCAGCAGGGCGGACAGGACGATGAGAGCCGGCTCGTCGACATGGGCGTCCGGCACGGTATGGAACCGGATTGACGCCTGCGGGCGCGTCTCGGCCTTGCCGATCAAGCGTTGCTCCGCTTGCTGTTCGACTTCGCGCGTGCGCACTGCGCCCGGCGGCCGATCGCCCCGCTCGAGACGTCCGAAGTATCTCCGGGCCAAAGTCTTGACCTCGTCCAGCTCAAAGTCCCCGACCAGCGCCGCGACAAGGTTGTTCGGCGCGTAGTACAGGTCGAAGTACTCCATCGCCTCGGCCCGTGTGATCGCATTCAGGTCGCTCGGCCAGCCGATGACTGGCCACCCATACGGGGAGGACTGCCAGAACATGGACTCGAATTGCTCGTCTAGCTTGCCTGTCGGCGTCGAGTCGGTACGCAGGCGGCGTTCCTCTCGGACAACGTCGCGCTCGGCGTAGAATTCTCGGAAGACCGGGTCGGCGAGCCGGTCGGATTCCATCCAAAACCACAGCTCGAGCTTGTTCGAAGGCACGTTGATGAAGTAGATCGTGTAGTCGTTGCTCGTGCCGGCGTTCATGCCGGAGCCGCCGTTCGTGGTGTAGATCTGCGAGAACTCGTCCTTGACGAGAAGCTCGTGCTGTTCTTCGATCAACTTCTCGAAGCGGGCCAGCAGGGCATTGTGCTCGGCGCTCCGGTTAGCCGGGTCGTCCGGATCGTCGATCAACCCGCGCCGCTGCTTCTCGAGCAAGCCAGCTCGCTCGGACTCGATCTCGGCCCGCAGGGCGTCGAGTTCCTCGATGATTGCAAGGTCGCGCTCGATGTCCTTGGACCCGATCGTGCGGGTGCCCTTGAACATCATGTGCTCGAACAGATGCGCTACCCCGGTAACGCCTGGCCGCTCGTTGACGGACCCGAACTTCGAAATCCAGCCCGCGGCGACGTTGGGATCGCCCTCACGGGGCAGGAGCAGAAACTTCATCCCGTTGTCGAGGGTGAACTCCTCGACCTCGACCCGTTGGCCAGCAAGCGATGCGACGAGGAGCGGGAGGCTCAGTAGGAGAAGTGCAATCCGACGCGCCATGGTGTGCTCTCCGAAGTATTGCAGACTGGCGCGACACAGGCTTGAACAGCTGCCCGGTGATATGCTTGCGCCACGATGGACTGGAACCTGATCAAGCGGACAGCGGCCAGCCTGACTCCCGGGATCTTCATCATCGGCTACGTCGTGGGGACCGGCAGTGTGACGACGATGAGCTCGGCCGGTGCCAGCTACGGCATGTCCTTGACCTGGACGCTTGCGCTGGCTTCGATGTTCACACATCTGATGATCGTCGGCATCAGCCGCCTGACGATCATTTCAGGCGAGACTCTGCTGCACCTCTTTCGACGGCATTTCGGGATCCCGGTCACGGTGCTGATTGTCGTCTCGCTGGCGGCGACCCAACTCACGTCGATCATCGGCGTGATGGCGATCGTGGTGGATGTTCTACGGGAGTGGAGCGCGAATGCCCTGGGGATTTCAATCGACCCGCTGGGCGCGGCCGTTGGCTTCACGGTGTTGCTGCTGTCCCTGTACTGGGTCGGAAGGCACGCGTTCTTTCTCAAGGTTCTGGCCTCCCTGGTGGGCGTGATGGGCTTGGCCTTCTTCTTCACGGCCGGTACAGTGCTGCCGGACTTCCGCGAACTGGCGGCTGGATTCGTCCCCAGCATTCCCGACAGCGGCAACCCACGACTCCTGATTGCGGGGATGGTCGGCACGACGATGGCCTCGGTGGTCTTGTTCACCCGGAGCGTGCTGGTCAAGGAGGAGGGCTGGCAGGTTCGGCAACTGCCGCACGTCACCCGAGACTCGGCGTTCTCGATGACCGTGCTCTTCTTCATCAATGCCGCCATCATGGCCTGCGCCGCCGGGACCCTGCACCGCCAGGGGATGGAGATCGACGCGGCGATCGACATGGTGAAGACACTGGAGCCTCTTGCAGGCGGGCTGGCGGCGGGCGGGTTCGTGATCGGCATCGTGGCCGCGGGCCTCTCGTCCCTGTTTCCCAACTACCTTCTCGGGCCCTGGATGGCGGCCGACTTCCTGGGACTGCCGCGCGATATGGGCCGCCGAGCCTTCCGGGCGATGGTCGTGGGAGCCTCCCTGTTCGGTTTGGTCGTCCCGGTTCTTGGGGGCAGCCCCGTTCAGATCATGATCGCGTCGCAGGCCGTGAGTCCAGTCGCGATGCCGTTGCTGGCGCTCTTCGTCCTGATTCTCCTGAACAAGAAGGGAGTTGTGGGCGACTTGCGACCGACCCTGGCGCTCAACGCGGGGCTCTGTGTCACGGTCGTGTTCTCGTTCTATATGTGCTTGATCGCACTGGCAGGCTTCTTCGGGGGCTGAGACCTCAGCCGTCCGGCCGCTTCCGGTAGACGTGCGCGAGGGCAAGCCGCGCCGTTTCCTCGCTGACCATGCCCCGTTCCCGGTAGTACGAGACGACGTCGCTGATGCGATACAGGCTGTGCACCGGATAGCCTTCCGCCCGGACGACCCGATCGCCGCCCTGCTCCCGGTCCACCACGACCAGTACCCGCGTCACGTCGAGGCCAGCTTCGCGCAAGTAGCGTGCCGACCAGATCTTCGTCCCACCGGACGCAATCACGTCATCCACCAGCGTGATTTCCCGTGCCGGGTCGCACGTGCCCATGTACGCGCTCGTGCCTGCGTCGCCGCCGGGATAGGCGGCAGGCTGCTTGCGCAGCTGGCCGTAAGCGAGCGGCTCGTCCGTTCCCCGCGAGAATAGCGCCGCGGTCAGGGCGAGCGGCGTGGCGGTGTCTGGAATGCCGACGACTTCTTGCGCTTGGCTCGAGCCCGCCGCCAGATCCATGATCTTGCGGTGCAGTGCCCGGCCGAGATCCCACAGCAGATCGAGATCGTCGTACAGGCCGTGTCGCAGGTCGATGAAGATTGGGGTATTCAGCGCGTACTGCTCACGCACGCGGTCGCCCAGTAGAATCAGGCCGCGCCGCCAAAGCGCGTCAAGGAGCGGGTCCGGTGGCATCGCGTGTTGCTTTGGCGCGCCCGGAAGGATCCGGGCAGGCGCGGATTCGCCCGATTGTACCTCCCGCGAGGCCGGCCAAGGGCCGTCAGCAGGCTAGCTGCTCGCGCTCGATCCGCGTGTCGCCCAGGTTCCCGAGCACGCTCAATGCGATCCGCTCCGGGCTGAACCACTCGTTCGAGAGCGCATGCACCTGCTCGGCCGTGACGCCCTCGACCTGCTCACAGATCTCGTCAAGGAACCGGAGGCGCCCGTGGTACATCTCTTGTCGCGCAAGGTTCGCCATGCGGCTGCCGGGGGATTCCAGACTGAGCATCAAGCTGCCTTTGAGGTAGTTCTTGGCTCGGCGGATCTCCTCCACTGGCGCCGGTCTCTCCTTGAGGTCACGGAATTCGCGCAGCGTGTACTCCAGCACTAGCGGGAGCGCTTCGAGCGCCGTGCCGGCGCCGATAACGAGGCAGCCGGTGTCCGAGTACAGTCCGAGATCGGAGTAAATGCTGTATGCCAGGCCGGCTTCCTCGCGGATTTTCTGGAACAGCCGGGAACTGAATCCCCCGCCGAGAAGCGTGCTGAGCACGAACCCCGCGAATCGCCTGGAGTCTGTGGCGGAAAACGTACCGACGCCGAGGGTGAGATGGACCTGCTCCAATGACGGCTTGTCGTGCAGGACGATCTCCGGACTGAAGGCTGGCGGGGGCGTGCGCTCTGCCCGTCCCGCGCCATTGACGCCCCCGAGACGGCGTTCCGTCTCTCGCACGAGCGAGTCGTGCTCCAAATTGCCCGCAGCGGTCACCAGGAGGTTCGGCGCACGGAACGTGCCGCCAAAGAAGCGCCGCAGCTGTGGTCGGTCGAAGGCGCGGATCGATCCCTGGTTGCCGATGACAGGGCGACCCATTCCATGGCCTTTCCAGAAGCTGCGCGCGAAGATCGTGCCGAGCAGGTATTCCGGGTTGTCCTCGTCCATTTTCAGCTCCTCGAGCACGACTCCCTTTTCGCGCTCAATGTCGTCCTCGGCAAACGTCGGGTTCCGGACCATGTCCGCGAGGATGTCCAGGGCCTGCGGCCAGTGATCGTCCAGCACCTTGGCGGTAAACGCGGTGGTTTCTTTCGACGTAAATGCGTCGAGGTTGCCCCCGAGGCCGTCGATCGCGTATGCGATATCCCGGGCCGTGAAGCGTTCCGTCCCCTTGAAAACCATGTGCTCCGTGAAATGCGTGATCCCGCTGTCGGGCTCGGATTCGTGGCGCGAACCGGCGTCCAGCCAGATGCCCAGCGAGACGGATCGCACCGACGGGATGGACTCGCTGAGAATTTTCAGGCCATTTGGCAACACGGTCTTGCGGATACCTGCCGGCTGTGGTGTGTCGGTCATCTTGCTCTCTATTGCGGAATGTAGCGCGCTGCCGGCGACTCGGCGGGATCCGCGCATTGGCTCACCGAGCCGTCTCGCGTAGGAGCCCCGGGGGTGTAGCAAGGGCACCGATCCGGTGCTTGTCCGGGGACGTTCCCGCGAGGGGAATCCATCCCGATCCGACAGAACCGGTCGGTGCCGCCCGCTTGTCTCATGGTAGACCGCGCCGTTAGGGGCGTGATCCCCTGCGTCTATTCCGGAGCCTGCAGCGCGTACGGGCGGAACGCTTCGAAGAGTCGTCCCGCCCCGTCTATCCCGACAAGACGTACCGAAAGCGTGGCGGGATATCGCGGGGTAAGGTCGCCGGGAACCGCGAATCGGCCCGACTGGACGGTGCCCAGCACGCGCGGCCCTCGATCGGTTCCGGCCACTTCTCCCGTCCAGAGCCAGAGCATTCGCCTCGCTGCGATGGTGTTCTTGCGCAGCGTGGCGTTGAACTCGTGATCGCGACCCGCTTGGATCTCGTTCCCGGACGGCAGCTCGATTTCGAACGGGAGTTCGGACGGCGAGTGTTCGACTTCGCGGATCAGCGGCTTCTTGGATTCCAGCACGAATGACTTGTTGTGGCCCTCTTTCTTGCCTTCGCGACGGACGTACAGCACCCAGTCGCGTTCGTTGTCCGGCGTATGCGACCGGTAGCGGTCGCCCTTGAATTTCTTCTTCTGGTCGAACCAAGCCCCGTTTGACGGGTCGTACCAACTGACCTTGTACTCGTGCTTGGGCATCACGAGTTCGATCTGCCCGGGCTGTTCGGCATAGACGATGTATTCGACCCCCATCGGATTTTCGGCCCAGCGTGGTACCCGCTGCAGGGCCAGAGCGGCCCCTCCGACGACCCTGTAGTGAGGTTGGAGGTCGAAATAGCGCGACTGCGCGAAGAATCTCTCCAGGACAGCCATTTGCTCGGCGGCAGGCGACTCTGCCGACGCGCCGGAGTCGGAAAGCGTGACGTAGTGTCCGCGCATGGCGGCACCCCAAGCCTGCTTGCGCGCGATCTCGGTGGTCGCTCCGACACCGACGCCGGTATTTACGAACGGGGACGGGTGTGATTCGTATTCGATCGCCGCGAGAGCGGGATCGACGCGGTTCTGAATGAGATAGTCCTGCCACCCGTCCTCGAACAAGGGAGCCGAGGTGACCGTGGCCCCGGTCGACTTGGGATGCTTGTACGGGTCGTGCTTTGCGACGGACTTGCCGACCTCCTCGGCGAGAGCCGCACCTGACGGGTGGCTCTCCCACTCCAAGAGCGACTGCCAGGTGACGCTGTAGCCGGCGTAGCGCGCGCAAATGTACCGCACGTAGGCGTCACGTTGGGTGCGACGGGGGAAGAGCCGTTCCAGTTCGCCGCCTGACCCGGCCAGAACCAGGTCGGTGACCAGTCCCAAGCCATGCAGATGGGCGACCCGCCTGTCCAACTCGCGAAAGTGATCGATCTGCGGCTGGTCCGGCTCGGCGAACACCCTGGAGCCCTGGCCGGCCGGCCCGAGCACCATTGCCCGCATGTGCGTGAACCCTTGCTCGGCACGCTTGTCGGCGATCGCCCGAAACTCGTCCCACGGCACGGCCGCCATGTCGAGCACGGTGTCTCCGAGCCAGAAGTGCGCAGTGTTGCTCAAGGGGTACTTGAAGTACCGCTGGTTGAAGACCTCGATGAAGCCGGGCGTCCGAGCGGCGATAGCTTCAAAGCTGCCAGTCTGCTTGTCCAGCGACCGGATGTTCGAGATGATCCGGAAATCCCACCGGCCTTCGAAGTCCGGGGCGTACCGGAGAACGAATCGCGATCCGCCGTCCCAGAAGGCCGGCAGGACCTTCGTGCGCCCGCCCTTTGGCGAGCGAAACTCCGCCCGAAGGGTCACGCTGGCGTACGGGTTGGAATGCTCGGCCGCGTCTGCCTGGGAAAGCTCGATCCTGATTTCGCACGGGTCGTAGACCGGGACGGACCCGCATCCGGAAATCTCTTGGGCTAAACCTGGCGCGGCGGCGAGCAACGCCACTGCTGAAAGAAGCGACCGCATACAAGAAAAGCATAAACCGGATTGCGAGGCTTCGCTGGCGCGGCCACACAATCGCTCCCGGCGCGGACTGATTCGCCTACAGTGAGGTTGTGCTGCAAAAGGTCGCGGAACGAATCGACCGCGAGGGCATGTTCGCCGAGGACGGCCCTGTCGGCGTCGCTGTCTCTGGCGGGCCGGACTCGGTCGCATTGCTGCACGTTCTCCGCGACTTGTTCGGTGCGCGCCCGTTCGCCGTCCTGCATGTCAACCACTGCTTGCGGGGGGCCGATTCCGATTCGGACGAGGAATTCGTCCGCCGCCTGGCGGCGAGTCTCGGGTGCGGGTTTCACGTCCGGCGATGTGACCTGTCGCCTGCCGGCAAGGGCGGCCGCGGCAACCTTGAGCAGGAAGGGCGCCGCTGTCGCTATGGGTTTTTTCGGGAGGTTGTTGCGGCGGGCACCTGCGCCGTGGTCGCAACCGGGCACACTCGCTCCGACCAGGCCGAGACTGTTCTATTCCGTTTGTTGCGCGGCGCCGCGGGTGCCGGCCTGAGCGGGATTTGGCCGGTTCACGAGGGGCGGGTTGTCCGGCCGATGCTGGATGTGTCTCGAGCGGAGGTGCTGGAATATCTGCGTGGTGGTGGCATCGCCTGGAGGGAGGACGCCAGCAACGCCAGCCAAGTATTTGCCCGCAACCGCCTGCGGCACGAGCTTCTTCCTGCGTTGCGGCGCGACTGGAACCCCGGTGTCGAGACGGCGCTTGCGAACACCGCCGACTGGGCCGTCGAGGAGGAACGCTTCTGGCGCCTGCGCACAGCCGAACTCCGTAGCGGTTGCGTCCGTGAGGAGGCCGGCGGGCTCGAGTTGGATGTCGATGCGGTGCGCTCCCTCCACGTGGCGGAACAGCGCCGGCTGATCGGATCGGTCATGGCCTCCCCCCTGCTGGGGGCGAGGTCCGCCGACTTCGGCCACATTGAGGCCGTGCGGGCCCTGGTCCTGGCCCGGCGTGGAAATGGTTCCGCCGATCTCCGCGGCGTGCGGGCAGAGCGATCGTTCGGCGCGGTCCTGTTGCGTTCCCGGGATACCGCCTGCCGCCTCGAGTACGATCTTCCATTGCCCGTCCCCGGTCGGGTCAGGCTGCCGGGAGGGGCGGAAACTGCTGTCCGCACGCGTCTTGTTGCTGAGTCCGTGTCGAAACCGCTGTATACTGAAGCAGGGTTAGACTTGCTTGACTGGGATCGTGTCCCCGGGCCGTTGCGTCTCCGGAACTGGCGGGCTGGCGATCAGTATTGGCCTTCCGGGCAGCGTTCGCCGCGGAAGATCAAGGAACTATTTCAGCGCGGCCGTGTCAAAGCCTGGAGGCGCAGGGGATGGCCCGTGGTGACGTCATTGGATCGGATCGTCTGGGTCCGGAAGTTCGGCCCGGCGGCGGATTTCGCTTCTCGACCCGGCTCTCGGCGGCTGCTGGCGGTGGACGAATCGAGCGTGGCGGGCTGATGCTTGGTATCGGAATCGCCTCGGGATGCGTCTTATTTGGTAGCGGGTCCATCGCAGCGAAGGAAAAACGGACGTGAACGCCACATTCAAGACCGCAGTTTTTTGGATCGTGATGCTTTGCACGGCCGTGCTGCTGTGGAAGGCGGTCAACACGAAGAGCGGGGAGAAGGTCGAAGTTCTGAACTACAGCGACTTCATGAACGAGGTCGAGGATGGGAACATCTCGGAAGTGACCGTGGCGAACCAGCAGGTCGAAGGACAGTCCAGTTCTGGCGAGTTCAAGACCACAATTCCCCAGAACTCAGAGACGATCATCGAGCGGATCAGGGAGAAGGGAGTGACGGTCGATGTCAAGGACCAGGGGTCGCTCGGGTTCTGGTCGGTCTTCTGGCGCGTTTCGCCGATCATTCTGATCGTCTTCTTCTGGATCTTCATGATGCGCCAGTTGCAGGCCGGCGGCAATCGCGCGCTGAGTTTCGGCAAGAGCCGCGCGCGGCTGCTCACGGCGCAGCAAAAGAAGGTGACCTTCAAGGACGTCGCCGGCGTGAACGAGGCCAAGGAGGAACTCCTGGAGATCATCGAGTTCCTGAAGGAGCCGCAGAAGTTCCAGAATCTCGGGGGGCGCATTCCCAAGGGCGTCCTCCTGATTGGCTCTCCGGGTACAGGCAAGACGCTGCTAGCGAGGGCGGTGGCCGGCGAGGCCAACGTGCCGTTCTTCTCGATTTCCGGGTCGGACTTCGTCGAGATGTTCGTCGGGGTCGGCGCCAGCCGCGTGCGCGACCTGTTTGAGCAGGGCAAGAAGAGTTCGCCATGCATCGTCTTCATCGACGAGATCGACGCCGTGGGTCGTCACCGGGGAGCCGGTGTCGGCGGCGGCCACGACGAGCGCGAGCAGACCTTGAACCAGTTGCTCGTCGAGATGGACGGGTTCGACTCCAACGAGGGCGTCATTCTGATGGCGGCGACAAACCGTCCGGACGTGCTCGACCCGGCGCTGCTGCGCCCAGGGCGCTTCGACCGCCGGGTCGTGGTTTCCCGTCCGGATGTGCGTGGACGCCAAGGCATCCTGCAGGTGCACACGGTCAAGGTGCCGCTGGCGAACGACGTGGATCTGATGGTTCTGGCCAGAGGCACCCCGGGCTTTTCCGGCGCCGACCTGGCGAACCTCGCCAACGAGGCCGCGCTGTTTGCGGCGCGCCAGAACCGCAAGGTCGTCACCATGGTCGACTTCGAACTGGCCAAGGACAAGGTCATGATGGGTGCCGAGCGCCGCTCGATGATCCTTCGCGACGACGAGAAAAAGAACACGGCCTACCACGAAGCCGGCCACGCGGTCGTGGCCGCGCTCATCGACCAGGCTGACCCCCTGCACAAGGTGACGATCATCCCGCGCGGCCAGGCACTGGGTGTCACGATGCAATTGCCGCTGGATGACAAGCACACCTATACCCGTGATTACCTGTGCGGCCAACTGGCCATCCTGATGGGCGGCCGGATTGCGGAAGAGCTGTTCATGGAGCACATGACCACCGGCGCGGGCAACGATCTCGAGCGGGCCACTGCACTGGCACGGCAGATGGTTTGCGAGTGGGGCATGAGCGGCATCGGGCCGCTGACATTCGGGGGCAAGAACGAGGAGGTTTTCCTCGGACGCGAGATCACCCAGGGCCGGAACTACTCCGAGGCGACCGCGATTCGCATCGACAAGGAAGTTCAGACCCTCGTCTCCAAGAGCTACGACGCGGCCAAGAAGCTGATTCAGGACAACTCCGACGGACTCGTGCGGATCGCCGAGGCACTGCTGGAGCGGGAAGTGCTGGACGGAAGTGAGGTCGCGGCGCTTCTCGAAGGCCGCGAGCTTGAGCCTCTTGTGGTCGCGCCCGCGGCAACCAACGAGGATGCTGGCGGGCCCGACGCGCCGACGCCCGAGCAACCCGAAACTCCGCCGGCGTTGCCGGGCTTGGAGGAAGGCCACCCCTCCCCCGCGTGAGCGCTCCCAGCGCTTGGTGAACGGTTCGCGCTGCCGGTCCTAGAACGGGATGTCGTCGTCCATGGATGGCGAGCCGCTCGGCTCGCCGCCGCTCGGGGTGCTCGAACTGGACTCTCCGCCCTGGCCGTAGCCGCCCGAAGGGCCTTGGCCTAGGCCCCCGCCGCCCGGGGCAGCGTCGCGACCTCCCAGGAGGATCACGCCCATCGTCTCGCAAACGACTTCGGTCCGATAGCGCTTCTGCCCATTCTGATCATCCCAGGAGCGCGTCTTGAGGCGGCCCTCGATGCCAACTTTCTTGCCTTTGGTCAGGTATTTGGCGATGTTTTCGCCCCGCCACATGACCACGTCGTGCCAATCCGTGCTTTCACGCCACTCCCCTGATTGCGGATCCTTGGTTCGGAAGGTCGTGGCGACGCTGAAGTTGGTTACGGCGACCCCGCTCGGCGTATGGCGCGTCTCGGCGTCCTTGCCAAGGTTGCCGATCAACAGGACTTTGTTCAGGCTTGAGGGCATCGCCCCACGATACAATCAAGGGGCTGCCGATTACAAGCTCGATGCCCGCAATCGTCCTCTCGCTCTTACTGGTTTCCGCGCTGGCAGCCGCGGAGCGCGCCGACCTCGTGGTTGTCGAGAAGAAGAACAACTCCGTGGGGTTCTACGCCTCCTCGGGAAATCGCGTGGCGGGGGTCCTCGTTGGCGAGACTCCGCATGAGATGAGCCTGTCGCCCGATGGCCGGTACGCGTATGTCTCCGACAACGGCGTCCTGTGGATGGACTACGATGGACCCGGGGGCAACACGGTTTCGATTGTCGATCTCGACAAGCGCCGACGCGTCGGCATCGTACCCCTTGGCAAGTTTCACCGCCCGCACGGCATTGCCCTGGCCCCCCGCTCGAGCCGGGCTTTCGTGACTTCCGAGAACCCGGATCGACTGGTCTTGGTGGACCTTGATGCTCGGGCCGTGATCACCGACTTCGACAACGGTGGCGTCGATCCCCACATGGTTACTTTCGGCTCGCGTGGCCGCTGGGGCTACGTCTCCAATACCGGGAGCGCCACCGTGGGTGCGGTGCATGCCGTCACGGGTGAACTGCATCTGATCGACGTGGGCAAGGGGCCCCAGGGCAGCCTGCTCTCCCAAGACGGGTCCAGGCTGTGGGTCACCTGCCGCGACGAGGGCCGGATCGACATCATCGATACGGCCGCCAAGGCCAGGGTCGGCTCGATCAAGACCGGCCTGGGCGTGAATCGGGTGGCTGCCACGAAGGACGAGAAGCTGCTGGTGTATTCCCTGCAGAGCGGGGAAGCCGTGGGCATCGCTGACGCGGCTGGCGGGAAGGAGGTCGCACAGATACCCTTGGGCGGACCGCCCCTCTCGATCTCGTTGTCGAGGGATGACCGCCACGCATTCGCCGGTGTGCAGGACGGCGACCAGATCTGGATCGTTTCCGTCCCCGAGCGAAGGGTCGTGCAAGTAATCGACACCCCGCCGGGGATGGGGCCGGACCCGGTGCTGGAAATCGGAACGTACGTGCCCCCCAAGGACCGCCAATGAACGACAAGCGACTGCGAGAGCTCCTCCAGGACGTGCAGCAGGGCGACTGCGACATCGACCGGGCTGTCGGGGAGCTGCGGCACATGCCGTACGAAGACCTCGGTTTCGCCAAGGTCGACCATCACCGTGAATTGCGGCACGGGATGCCGGAAGTGATCCTCGGACAGGGCAAGACCGTTGCCGAAGTGCGGGCGATTTCCGAGAAACTGCTTGACCGCTCGCCCAACCTGCTGGTGACGCGGGCAAGCGAGGCAATGCACGAGGCGGTGAGCGAACTGACCCCGGATGCGGAGTTCTTCCCGCGTTCCGGCGTTGTGCGGGCCTGGGGCGAGCGCAAGGTTCTCGGCAAGGCCAAGATCGCGGTCGTTTGCGCCGGCACCAGCGACATACCGGTGGCCGAGGAGGCGCGTGTCACCGCCGAAGTGATGGGCAACGAGGTGGACGCCATTTACGATGTCGGTGTCGCCGGGATTCATCGGCTGTTCTCGAAGATCGATCGAATCGAAGCGGCGCGTGTGGTGATCTGCTGCGCCGGGATGGAAGGGGCGCTTCCGAGCGCGCTCGGCGGACTGGTTTCGGTGCCGGTTATCGCCGTCCCCACCAGCGTCGGTTACGGCGCGAGCTTCAACGGGCTTTCCGCGCTGCTCGGCATGCTGAACTCATGCGCCAGCAACGTCTCCGTGGTTAATATCGACAACGGTTTCGGTGCTGCCTACGTCGCGACCCTCATCAACCGGCTGTAGATCTCCCTGTGCGAGACTGTCTGCTATGAATGCAATCCGGTCCACCCCGATGCTGGCGCTCGTCGCCGCGTGCCTGCTTGTCACGGCTTCGGCCGCCCGCGCCGACTCCGGAGAGAAAAAACACTTGCTCGTGCTGGGAGGGTCCGCATTCTTCGCCCACGACTCTGTGTCTCATGCCATGTACACCATGGCCAAGATCGGCGAGCGGACGGAACTGTTCGACGTGAGGTTCCGCACGGACATGGAACTCGTCACCAAGGGCCGGCTCAGAGGGAATCGCAAGAATCTCGATTACTTCGATGCGGTGATGTTCTACACCCAGGGGGACATCGCCCTCTCAGACGAGCAGAAGGCCGATCTGATCCGTTTCGTCAAGGAGGATGGCAAGGCCATTCTCGTGGCGCACAGCGGAGTGGATTCCTTTCGCGAGAGCTGGCCCGAGTACATCGACATGGTCGGCGGGGCGTTTGTCAATCATCCGTGGAACCAGGAGGTCCGCGTTCGCGTGGAGGACCGCTCCCATCCGATCACCAAACACTTCCCGGAAAGCGTTGTCCTCGCCGACGAGATCTACCAGGTCAATCGCTACTCCCGCGAGAAAGTGCGGGTGTTGATGAGCTTGGACCCGTCCAGCGTCGACTTGACCAAGAGGGGCGTGCAACGGGATGACAAGGACTTTGCGATCGCCTGGGTGCGCGAGTTCGGCAAGGGTCGCGTATTCACCTGCGTGCTGGGCCACCGCAACGAGGTTTGGGACAACTCGGGGATCCAGAAGATGTGGTTGGAGGCCTTCCGCTGGGCCGTCGGCATCACCGACGGCGAAACCGCCTCGCTGCCGCTCCCGACAGACGGCGACTGAGGCTCGGTTCCGGCTCGGTGACGAAGCGGTAGCCGACTCCCCGCACTGTGAGCAGGTGGCGCGGCTTGCCGGGGTCCGGTTCGATCATCCTGCGAAGCCGGACGATGAAATTGTCAATCGCCCGGGTATCGGTGTCTTCCCTCACGCCCCACACGTCGCGCAGCAAGCTCTGGCGGCTCACGTTGAGCCCTTCGTTCGCGATCAGGTAATGCAGCAGTTTCGCCTCTGTCAGCGTTAGGTAGTGGGTTTCGTCACCGACAGTGAGCTGCTGCCGCGTGAAGTTGACCGATAGCCCCGCGAATTCGTACGTGTCCGACACCGGCTGCTGCGGACTGTCCGTGATCCACCGCTGGCGCCGCAGCAAGCCGCGGAGCCTTGCCATCAGGACGGCCAGGTCGAAGGGCTTGGGCAAGTAGTCGTCCGCTCCCGCCGAGAGCCCCTCGACGATGTCCTCGGGCCGCTTCCGGGCGGTGAGCATCATAACCGGGACGAAACATCCCTCCGATCGGAGTCTGCGGACCACCTCGAATCCGTCAATTCCCGGTAGCATGACATCCACGAGCAGAGCATCGCATGGCGGGCCATCCCGGACCGTCTTCAAGGCAGCCTCGCCGCTTTCCTCGACTTGCGTTGCGAAGCCCTCCGCCTCCAGGTTGAACTGCAGGCCCCTGGCGAGGTGTTCTTCGTCCTCGACGATCAAGACTCGCTTCATGTTTGCTCCGCCAAAGGGAGCTCGATCGTGAACGTGCTGCCCAGGCCCTTGCCGCCGCTTTCGCCGAAGGCCCGCCCTCCGTGCTTCTTGGCGACCAGCCGCACGATGTACAAGCCGAGGCCTGTGCCTTTCGCTCGCAGCGACCCGTGGCTTCGGTAGAAGCGCCGGAAGACACGTTTCAGCTCATCGGGATCGATTCCAATCCCTTCGTCCCGGATCTTGATCGAGACGCCGGCGGCGCCCAGCCTGGCGATCTCGATCCAGACGCGCGCTCGCTCGCCCGAGTACTTGATGGAGTTGTCAATCAGGTTCGACACGGCGGCTCGCAGTTCTTCGCCGTTCCCCATCACCACGGCTGCCTCGCCCTCGGGGATGTCGCAGCGGATCTGCATGGCGCCCTTCTCCAGGCCGTAGGTTCGCTGGAGGCGGTCGGCGCAATCCCGAACCAGGTCGCGGACATTGACAGGCAGGCGCTGGGGCTTGCGCCGGGAGCGAACCGCTCCGGCCATTAGCACCTGCTCGATTGTGCCCTGCAATCGGTTCATGTCCAGCAGCATGGTCTCGTAGAATTCCCGCTTGCGATCCTCGTCGAGATTGCGGGATTGCAGCGTTTCGAGATACAGCCGGAGCGACGCGACAGGAGTCTTGAGTTCATGCGTCACGGCATTGATGAATGCGTCGTGTCTCTCGTTGCGACGGATTTCCCGCACGAGGAAGACGGTGATCAACACCAGACCTGTGATCAGCAGCAGCCCCGCGCCGATGCCCAGCACAAGCAGCACGCCGCTGCGCCAGTTGGCTACCAGCCAGCCGATGTTCAAGACGGCCGCCAGGGTGACTAGGCACACTCCGAGGATGATCCAGAAGATGACGGATCGCTTGCGATGGCCAGCCAGGTCCACGCCTCATGATAAGCACGAGATCCGAAGCGAGCCCGCCTGAAGGGGCTTCCGGCCGCTTACCGGGCGCGGTGGCGGTGTTGTAAGATTAGGTCTGGAGCGCGCTCGTAGCTCAGCTGGATAGAGCGTCTGGCTACGGACCAGAAGGCCGGGGGTTCGAATCCTCCCGAGCGCGCCATTTTATTGGTTCAAGTGGTTGACAACAAAGAGTTTATGAGAGTGCCCTAGGTTTGGCGCGTCGGCCGTGTGGAATGTGCTGGAGAACTGCGTGTCGAGGTCGATTCTGTCGACCACGTCGATCACCGTCCGGTTCCCCAACGAGGGGTGCAGCCGCAGCTTGCGCGCTGCGAACAGCACCAGGAGTGAATTGCCCGAACCCTGAAAGTGCCAGACCAAGCCCTTCTTGGGACGCCCGTTGACGATCCGCTTGAGAATGCGGTTCGCCGCCTCGACCTGCTCGTAGCGTGTAACGGTCTTAGCTCGCCGTTTTCCCTTGCCCGTGGCGTAGGCTGTGTAGCTGCCAACAGATCCAGATCCGCGTTTGGGTGAAGCATCGACGAGATCGTCCGCCTGATCCGTTCGGGCGTCGGCGTGTCCGAGTAGTCGTCCGCCCGCTACGGCCCCAGAGCGCGACAGGCAGGCCGATCAATCTGGACCGTTGATCCTTCCCCTCGGTGGTGACCGAGCAGAGGCTTGGCACGAACAGCCGCGGCGCGTTGCGCTCGTAGTCGTAGTGGATCTGCGTCGCCCCGTCGAACCGACTCTGGCCCGGCCGCACCGACGTCTTCGCCTCGATGACGACCACCGGAAGGCCGTTCACCAGCAGAGCAAGATCCGCCCGACGCCGGGGCCGACGATCGTACTGTAGGTGACGCCCCCGCAAAGAACGTCCCGGACCAGCGCCTCCACGGTGTTCGACTCAGTCAAGGTCATGGCGGCGACTGCGTCTGCGTCGTGTTACGACGTGCCGAAGTTCTGGCCCGGCTCAATCACGAGCAGTGCCGTCCCCGGTTCGCTGGCAAACGTCCCGATCTCCTCGCGGTGACCACGGAGACGGCGTTCGATCTCGCTGGTCGAACAGTTCCCGAGCGCCAGCCAGATGACCTTCGGTGGAGCACCGAAGAGGGAGGAACGACCGCTGAAGTCCCCGTCCTTCGACACGATGGTGAAGCCGTGCTCCCTCGCATAGGTCCAAACGGTCGAGTCGTCCGCCGCCGCCAGACCGACCGCTCGAACGTGAACAACATCGCTCCAGATGTCACCAAGGCGGTCGCAGAGTCGCGGTGACAGATTCTGGTCGAGGAGCAGCTTCACCTTTCGCCGATCGCCACCAGACGGCGTTCGCGATCAGCGGCAAACGCGAGGCAGGCTCGGATGTCTTCGGCGCTCAGGTCCGGAAAGTCCCGGAGCACATCCTCCTCGGACATTCCGGACGCCAAGTAGTCGAGCACGTCGGCGACCGTGATGCGCAGACCACGGATGCAGGGCTTGCCGCTCCGCTTTCCCGGCTCGATCGAGATCCGGTCCGAATGCCCCATCGAACTCAGGTTACGCAACGTCCCACCATCGGTCAAGCACCTGAGCACCGGCCAGCTATAATGACCCGGCCCCTGGCAACCTCGCGTTGCGCTCACTCACGGGAGCGATTCTGCTAGTCGGTGTGCCGCCGTGATTCATGCGGAGGCATGTGCGTACCGGTCAACCCCCTATTGGGGATCTGCTGGCGGTCTCGCGGCGAAACGGCTCGCAGACAAGCGCCTTCAATGTCGTAGACGCTTCTCCCGGTCCACAGTTGCTGGCATGACAGCGTCAATCGCGGATTAGGCGCCTGGAGAGTGCAAGCTGTCGGTCCTTGTTGGGAATGGGTATTGGCAGGTCCGCCAAGCTCTGCGCCCCCAGGTGAGCGATGGAGGTCGTTTGCTTGGCTATGGCCGCGAAGGTGCCAGAATTCAGACAGTACTGAAAATACCGTTGGGCGAACGCAGAGAGGTTCGACGGCGCCAACCGAAAACGGACGAGCGTCTGAAAGCAAGCGCCCCGCACCTCGCCTCGGAAAATGGCGCTCCGTCCCACAAGTTCGCGGCTGTGCCCTTCATTCAGCAGGATGTCGCCATCTCGGAGCACATACCGACGGGACTCGCCGCACGGCTGCATCTTCCAGCAGCTGTCCGAAACCGCGCATCGGCGCGCGCTTGCGAAGCGTTGTTGACTCAGCGCGAACGTCCAGGAGCGCCTGGGAGGTGGCTTCGACGCGCATCAACAGCTCGGCCATCCTGTGCTGTTCGTCCAGCGGCGGCAGGGCGAACTCGTAGGCGGCAAGGTTCCGGTAGTTGGTCCGTGGCGACAGTGACTCTGCTGAGGTGCCGATAGCGTGCTGAAAAAACGCTTCTTGTTGGGGTATCGCGTCGGTATCAGATTCGCCCTCATTCTGTCCCACACAAGGCGCGCGATGGAAGGAGTCCGCGTGGAAACTAACGAAACATATTGATACCACGAACAAATTTATTATCAGTAACTTTTGGCTGTACGAGACCAGTTGAAACAACCGAAAACCTCGCATTGGAAAATCCCGCGCGCGCCACGCTCACCGGACACAGGCGCGGTGATTTCACGCTCCGACTCTGGAGCAGTGCTCAGCCGGCGAACACCCGTCCCCGGTGCTGGCCGACCAACAACTGGAACAGTCGGTGCGCCATTAACTCGTGGAGCGTGAGCAGCTCCTTGTTGGCATCGACGATGTCATCCACGTTGTCCGAGCCGCCCCCCCCGCCCTTGAGTGCTTCCGTGGCCTCGCGCATCACGGGATCCTCGAGGACCTCGCCCGCAATGTTCCAAAGGGTGATGAAGCGGTCCACCGCGGAGGGGAAGCTGACCTTCCAGACGCCGTAGTTCGATGTCGTGCGGGGCGGCTTGAAGTCAAGGTTGAACGGGCCTTCGTATCCGTGTGACCGCAGCAGGACCAGCACGTTCAGCCAATCGAGCGGATTGACGACGCCGACCCCCAGGTCGACGTCGTGCTTGAGGGGGTAGCCGTCGTTGATGTCGAAGTGGAACAGCTTCTTGCAGATCAAGGCGCGGGCGAGCACCGCACGAGTCGCCCCGCCCCACATGAGTTCGTGGAGGTACTCGGGATTGAGACCCACCATCTCGGGGTGGTCGAGCAGGCCGCTTGAAATAAACGCCAGCATGGCGTCGCTGCTCGGCAGGAGGATTTGCGCCTGCGGCTCGAAGGGCTTGGCCTCAAGGCAGTGTTTCAGGGTCGAACGGCCTTTTTCCTCGGCCAGTTCCAGATCACGGGCGCAGGCTGCGTTCAGACCGTCCGCAAACCACCGCAACGTGTCGGTCTCGTCGATCGCCCCTTGGACCATGTAGCCCAGCGTGCCGGGCCAGTACACGGCGAACTGGGCACCCAGTTCGTGGCCGATCTCGACGGTGTTCTGCAGGCGCCTGGCGGCGTACTGCCGGACTTCGGGAGCTTCTGCCGCCGCGCTGGCGGCAAAGACCGGATGGAAGAAGGTCTCACAAGTGACCATCGAGCAGCGCACGCCGTTCTCGCGGAGGGACGTGTTGATCCGCTCGACAACCCCCCATTGTCTGTCCGACAGGAGATCGTCCGTGGCGATCACGTCGCTGTCGTGGGTTGCCCAGCACGGGATTCCGATCTCGCCGAGATTCCGGATGACTTCTTCGAATCCCACCGGCTCGCGTGTCGGAGCGTGGAACAGCGCCTGGCCTTCGTAGGCCCCTGCCCACTGCGGCCCGCTGATGAAGTACCGCCGTCGTTGCTCGGGCGTGTAGCTGCCTCCCGCGAGTTGCATGAGGCGGTCCGTAAGAGACCGTTGCTGGTCTCGGGGAATTGCTGGCATTGATCCTAGTAGACCGGTAGCGAGCGACGAACGTCAAGCCGGCCAGACAGGCGCGCTACCGGCCCTCCGGGGGGCTGTCCCGCACGCCGAGCTCGACCGGCTTATCGTAGCCGGTCATCTCGAGATAACCGACCCCTTTGACTGGCTCTCCACGCCGGTCTCCCCGATACCGCACGGCGCCTTCCCAGTAGACCGGGGCGGCGTTTCTGGGACTGACCACCTCCTGTCTGTCCATGAGCGGCTGGCAGGCAAGTCGGTAGCCAAGCTTGGGAATCTCCAATGACCACTCAACGGGGTATTCCGCGCCTGTTTCGCTGCTGCGCCAAGTGCGCCCCGGGCTCAGAGTGAACTCCGATCCGGCTAGACTGACTTTCTGACCGTCCCGGTCAACGAACGTGCCGAACGTGAACGCGTCGTGATTGCCCTGCGCGTCGCGCATCCCGTACACCATCAGGTCGTTGCCGTCGTCCAGTTGGATGCTCAGCCAGGTCCAGCCGGTCTGCCCTTCGGCCAGTCCGCCAGTCGAGAATTCGTGATCCATCCAAGCCGACCCTTCAACGTCGTATAGCTCTCCGTCCAGGCCTAGTCTGCCGGTCGCGCGCAGCCGGGTGAATGAGACGTAGTGCGATGCCGTGCCGCCGTCGGCCTGTTTGCGCGCGATGCCGTCCTCGCCGTGGATGACGAACGGTCTGGATGGATCCAGTTGCAGGTCGATGGACATACCCGCAGCGGCGGCTTGCAGTCGCTGGGCTGGCCTGCCGGGACGATCGAACTCCCACGTCGCACTCCAGTTGCCGTTCCAGATCACCTTCTCCGTCTCCGAGGCACCGGCCAGCCCGGGGCCTCTCCGATTGATGCGCTCGGCGCGGTGGAACTTTCCCGAGGCAACGTCGCTCACCGCAAGGTGCGCCAGGTAGACCTGGCTGACGTCCCAAGCGGTTTCAGGAGGTTTGCCGGGCTCGACAGCGAGCCGGAAGAACGTGAGCTCGAATCCGAAGGGCCGGCCGCTCGAATCCCTTAGATTGCCTGTGTAGTACCACCATTCGTGCTCGAAACGGGGATGCTCGAAGTGATCGCGCGGAAAGGCGAACTCGTAGCCCGGTACGACCGGTTCGAAGGCGCTCAGTCCGATTGCCGCCAGGAGCGGCAGTACCATTTTCCAGGGCCTCATTCTTCGTGCAGTACCTCGATTGGATCACGGGCCGCTGCGATCCGGGCCGGGTAGACACCGGCCACCAGACTGGCCCCATACACCGCCGTCAGCGCGGCGAGCAGGAACCCGACGGGCCAGTGGAACTGGATTGTCCAGCCAAAGGACTGCTTGTTGATCACCTTGATCAACACCAGCGACAGTGCGCCGCCCAGCAGGCATCCGATCAGGTTCGAGACCAATCCCAGCATGCCGGACTGCGCCAGCACGAGGGATCGCACCTGGGCCTTGGTCGCTCCCAGGACCCGCAGCACTCCCAACTCGGCGCGACGGTCCAGCACAAGGGTCAGCAACGCTCCGGCCATGCCCAGGATTGCCACGACGATGGCGACTGCTTCCAATGCGTAGGCGATCGCGAAGGTTCGGTCGAAAACGACCAGCGAGCGCTCTCGCACCTCGCGGTTGCGAACGATCTGGACATTGTGCATCGCGACGGACCTGGCAATTTCCTCCTGGGCCTGAACGATGTCGGCGCCGGGCTTCAGGTAGATTGCGATGCTCGAAGGCCTGGAGTCGGGGATGTACCGCTGGAGAATCGACCGGTCGCACATCAGCAGGCCCTCTTCCCGAGCGTAGCTGTAGTTCACTGCCGCGACCGTGAATCCGACGCGGTTCGAGCCCAATCGAAGCTCGATCGTGTCGCCGACATGGACGTCATGCTTTCGATTGAACGGCTCACTGACGATCAGGCTGTCGCTGGTCGCCAGCTGGTCCCAGATCGTGTCGGGCTCCGGGCCCTCCAGGAAACGTGTAGTGGAACGGGCGGCGTGGAGTCGGATGTCTCGGCTGGCGAGAGTCGCCGGCAGACCCCCGTAGCTGATGTCGTAGGTGCGGAACCGGTCCACGGCAGCGACGTGCCGCGAACCTTCGACCTTGGTCACGACCGCTGGGCTCAGTGTGGCCCTGTCATTGGACCCCTCGACTCCTTCGGGCCGCAGATAGAGGTCCGCGCGTAGCTCCTCCTGGATCCACAGGTCAACGGTCTCGCGGAAGCTGCCGACCATGATTCCGACGCTGATCATCATGGCGGTAGCGATCGACATCGCAGCCACAATCACGGAGGTGCGCGCCAGCGAGGCCGCGAGGCTCCGCGCGCCAAGCATCCCGGCGACCCCGAATGGCAGGGTGAAGAGACGCTCGGAGGCCTTAAGGCAAGCCGCTGAAACCCGGGGCGTCAGCATGGCCGCTGAAGCGACGAGCCCCAAGGCGCCGACGTATCCCGCAAACGGGATACGTTCCCACGCGGGCAGCAAGCATAGTCCGGCGGACACGATCGCGCAGCCGAGGGCTCGCCAGGCCCACTTGCCGCGGGTGGTTGCCGCATCGTACTCAAGCCTGGCCCTCGCCATCGCCTCGGAGGGGGTTGCTCCTGCGGCTTCGCGCGCGGGCCACCACGATGCCGCCAGCGCGATGCCGATACCAACGCATGCTGCGAGCGCGCCTGTCAGGGGCCGGATGCCGATTTCCCCTGGAGCGCTGCTCACATACAGCGCCTGCACTGTCCGACCCATCGTCTCGACCGCCCCGATCGCCAGGGCCCGCCCCAGCGGTAGCCCCAGCGCCGCCCCGGCGGCGCCAAGCAGGCAGCCTTCAGCCAGGAAAGCCACGCGGACCATGCTTCGAGACGCTCCGAGCGCCCGCACTACGCCGATCTGCGGCCGTCGTCGAACGACGGACACCGATACCGTGTTGTAGATGAGGAACGCCCCGACAATCAGTGCGATATAGCTGAGCACACGGACGTTCCAGCGGAACGCTCGCAGCATTGCTCGGCTCTGTTGCGAGCGGACTCCCGCGGCGCTGAGCACTGCGCCGGGCGGCAGGTGCTGCCGGATCGCCTCGGATCGGTCACGTTCCTCGCCGTCCGGCTCGTGGACGTAGATCCTGTCGAGTCGACCGACTCGGTCGAGCGCTCTTTGTGCCTCGGACAGGTCCATCACGACCATCGCCCCGACCGGGCCGCCATCGGCCTGCGAGGTGTCGATAACGCCACCCACGGTGAAGGTCTCGGTGCGATCGTTGACAAGGAGCTGGACTTCTTCGCCCTCGGCGACGCCGAGCGACGGGGTGACCCAAACGGCGTCTGAGTCCATGATGTCGCTCAGTGCCGGAGCCGGCAGGTCGCCGCGCTCGCTTAGCAGCGCATCACCGATCAGGTCCACGCCAAACACCGGTACGCGCTCGCCCCTCCCGAGCACTGTGCCGAAACCCTCGATCCGGGCGGAAAACCGCAATGGTCCGGGCATTCGCACCAATTCACCGAACACGGCCTCCGGGATCCCGCCCACTTGATGGATTTCGTAACTCGCGGAACCCTGCAACGTCTCGATCGAGGACCGGAACGAATTCGTCGACGCCTCTCCGGCCAGGTCGATTGCCACCACCACGGAGACGCCCAAGGCGACCGCCAGGACCGTGAGGGTCGTTCGTGCCTTCTCCCGAAGAAGAGGCCGTACGATCAGGCGGTACAGGAGTTGAGCGTGACGCATCGGTTTATCAGACCGGCCTGGTGGGTGATTCGGGGGACAGGCGGCCGTCGCTCAGCCTCAGGATGCGTCCGGCCCGCGCGGCCGAATCCCGGCTATGAGTCGCCATCACGATGGTGGTGCCTAGATCCGTGTTGATGTGCTGGAGGAGATCCAGAATGCCACTTGAGGTTTCGGTGTCCAGGTTTCCGATCGGTTCGTCGGCAAGCAGCACAGCCGGGGAATGCACCAGGGCGCGCGCAACGGCAACGCGTTGCATCTGGCCTCCCGAGAGCTGGTAGGGGAGGCGGTCCCCCAAGCCGTTCAGGCCGACGAGTTCCATCAGTTCCAGAGCCCGATGTCTTGGGCGCGGCTGCGACGCCAGCTGCAGCGGAAGTTCGACGTTTTCTACGGCGCTCAGTGTCGGTAGCAGCTGGAAGAACTGGAAGATGAAACCGACTTGCTCACGACGGACGGCAGTCAGCTCCGCATCGCCCATCCGAGCCGTTGAGACCCCGCCGATGTGGACTTCGCCATGGGTGGGCAGGTCCATAGCCCCCGCGAGGTTGAGGAACGTGCTCTTGCCGCAACCGCTACGGCCGATCAAGGCAACGAATTCGCCAGGATCGATCTCGACCGTGACGTCACTCAACGCCGTCACGGATTGACCAGACAGTCCGTAGAGCTTCGAGACGTTTGCAAAGCGCAGGACCGACAATCGACAAGAATATCAACCGCGCTGTCGACTCCCTCGCCCACGTTGCTTGCCCACACACAGCGCAGGGTGCCATCCTCGGGGTTTGGGGGTGTGCAGTTGGCGGTCGGCGATTCAACGTGAAATCGGCCAATCAAGATCCACATCCCTTTCCCTTGCGCGCTAGCGTGGTGTATCCCGCAGGGAGAGTAGCAAACGATACCTTGCACCACTTCAAGATCCTCGAACTTCGGCGGGTGCCGGAACCGGACGTTGACCTTGAAGAGCATTGCTTCTTTCGGTCACGGGGGGATTCAGGTAGGGAGCCAGGAATCGTTGACGGCCAGACCAGTCCGTCCGTTCTGTCGGTCCAAGGCTCACCCCGGCCGCTCGCGCGGCGCTATCGATTTGATCCCTGAGTTCGACAGCGCCGTTCGTATCGAAGTCTAGCGAGGTTTCGCTCAGGCCAACGAGGGCAGCCGTTGAACCCCAGAACGTAACGCAACGATCAGCATCGCGCCAAGGCAGGCAGACTGGTCGGACAAGGGACTCTCGGGCCTGGATGGGGATTCATGGGAATCAGTCGGCGCTCTACCGGGTGCCAGTGCCTGGCTCGGTCCCAGTGTGACCGGTCGGCTGTCTCATGGACTGGAGGGCTCGTCCCTAGGAATCTAGCCCCGAGGGGCGGGAACGACTCGCGACGCTCCGGAGTCGCTCCTCCAGTTTCTGCACTCGATCCTCGGCGGCGAGAGCCCGGTCCCGCTCGGCGGTCACTCGATTCTCGGCGGCGAGAGCCCGGTCCCGCTCCGCATCGGCCCGGTCCCGCTCCGCATCGGCCCGGTCCCGCTCGGCGGTCGCCCGGTCCCGCTCGGCGGCCGCCCGGTTCCGCTCCGCATCGGCCCGGTCCCGCTCGGCGGTCGCCCGGTCCTCGGCAATCCGCCGCCGACGCTCCGCTTCCTCCAGCGCCCCGTCGAACTCCTCGCCCGTCCGCGGGTCGGCGAACACCAGCACCGTCGCTCCGTCCCGCTTGCGGCTGCGCAGATCCAGCCCCAGTACCCGGCTCCGCAGGTGCCGGCCACGGCCCGGGCGCTCGACGGACTCCACCGGCTCGTACCGCCCCCCGGTCGCCGCATAGCCCTCCAGGGCTGTCCCCATCAGCGCTCCTTCCGGGTCCAGCCGCCAGTACTCGCGCACTCCGATTCGGGCGTACTCGCCCGCCTTGTAGCGGGCGTCGTGTTTCACCGTCGACGGCGACGCCACTTCCAGCACGAAGTCCGGCGCCTTGCCTTCGGCCCAGACCCTGTACGTGCTGCGGTTCCCCCCGCGCCCGACACCGAACACCACCTGCACGTCCGGGTGCAGCCAGGCCGCGTTGTCTCCGCGCTCGTAGTACACCACCAGTTCCATGGCCACCAGCACGTCCTCGCGGTCCCGGAAGCGGTTGCGTAATGCGGCCGTGGCCAGCAGGACCGCGTCCCCGTGCCAGACGCTCTGCGCGATCCATTGCCGTTCCGGGTACTCGACGGCGTCGGGTTCCCCCGCCGCCTCGGCGGCCGAGTTGGCCGCGGCGGCAAGTGCAGTCGGTGTATGGGTCTTGAGCGACATCCCGGATCCCAATCCGCGCCAGCGTCCTTCCTTCGTGATTATAGGGCTGTCGTTCAGGGGGCCATACCTCTCTCCGGCACTTCTTCAAGATAAGAGGTCGGTTGAATGGCGGTTGAAACCGCGAGTGACTGCGAGCCCAGTGCCTCCATTCAGGACCAAGCCCAAGTCTTGGACACGTGTCACGACATCCCGCATCAAGCGCTCATGTAACTCTTGGTGCGGAGTTAGTCGTACATCACGCCGTATACGACCGTGGGGAGCCACTGGTCGAACGCCTCCCTGCGAGGTCCTCGAGTCTGTCCTCGCAACGGCTTCAGATAGTCTTCCACCAGGACATCGATGTCCTCTTGGGTCCACATCCAGTCGTTAATCTGGCAGGCTGGCAGTACTTCGGCCGAACACCGACCTTGCAGCATGCTCATCGCCATGTCAGCGATCGCCCGGTAGTGATTGGCCACCCATACCGGTCCGTCGTACGGTTTGATGCCGCGGTTTGCGATCTGGTGACCCATGTCTCGTACCCCGCGGGACCCCAGAGTTAGCGTTGTATCAACCAAGCCATTCCTGCCTGCGAGCCTGGCGTACGAGCGTGCCGGATAGCCGAAGAAGCTCACTTCAAAGCGCCAGTCTCCGGTCATTTCTCCCGGAAGCCGGAGGTTGAGGGCACGTTTGAAGGAAATGTTAGGAAGTTGGGCTGGTCTCCGGGATCAGTACAGGATGCCTCCGGTCCGGCTCCCGGAGTTGCACTCGGGAATCCAGCCACGCGATAAACCTCTCCCAGCGTTCCTTCGAAAGGCCCAAGAGTCTCGGATGCTGGAGAAGATTCCCTCATCCTTGGGCAAGGCCCCACGCGATCTTCTTCAGGTCCTCGTTGGAGACGGATTCGGGAATCGTAAGATCACACTTACTTTCACCCATTGTTCGCCTCCAATGTAATCAGTATACCAGTAGGGCATATCCAATGGGACGTGTTGTCGGATTCGTCTGGGAACGGCCCGCCCAGCCGTCACCGGGTGACTGCCGAAGCCTGCCTCCCATCGTGGCATCCACGGGACCGCAGGTCGCTGTCCGCTGTCCCTCAGGCCTTGTCGCGCGACGAGGCCGTGCCACGCAGCAACCGAATCGGCTTCGTTACCAGGATGTCGAACAGCTCGCCGGGAAGCTGGAAAATATCAACCAGCAACGGCCTGGATCCCTCGCCCACGATCAGGACGTCGCGTCGATGAAGCAAGTAGCTGAGCACGCACGTGAACATGGAAAACCCTACTGACGCGGCCACGCTTTCGTAGAGCTTCGCCGTACCCCGCAGGGAGTGAATGGCGAACTCGATTCCATGCGCCAATGCCGGCAGCGCGACCATGATCATCAGGCTGGCCTTCCAAGCCGGTTGCACGCGGCGAAACGTCTGCGAGACGGCCGCCAACGTGCCCACCATCGGTGCGCGGTAAAAGAGTTCGGTGAGAACCGCGCTGATCGCGCTGTCCAGGCTAGAGGTCAGATTCACGGCGAAGAAGATCGAAGATCTCATCGCGGCGCTCAAGACTGCCGCCTTCCAATTCCAGCGCCGGAGCACCAGTTGCACCGGGTGCCGGGCCAGGCTGGAAAGCACTCCAACAATAGTGATTGCAAGCGGGGCGCCCGCACGTGTCGAGGTCGTTGGATCCATGGTCGGGGGCATCCGGCCTCAGTCGTGCCGCAAGGCTGGTTCCATTCACATCATCGCAGTCTCGCCGCCTCACGCCGGAGAGGAGGCCCGGCACTACTGGCCGAGGTCATGACACAGAAAGCATTCGACGGAAGCCTTGCGTTCCGCATGGCAGTTCATGCAGGCCACCATATTGGTCGAAATCTCTTGGTCCAACACCGTGCGCGAAGCCACCGGTCCGTGGCAGGTGACGCAATCCAACCCCGCCTTTGAATGCTCCCCGTGGCTGAAGAAGACGTAGTCAGGCACTTGGTAGACGCGCTCCCAGCGAATCCTGCTACCGGGCGCCATGGCTGCGAGCTCGCGGACTGCCGGATTGTCCGTTGCAATGGCTTGGTGGCAGACCATGCAATCGTCTCGTTGCGGAACACCGGCACGCTCGGCTCGTGCCGCCCCGGGGTGGCAGTCGGTGCAGGCCATGCGTTGATCCATATGCGCTTTGTGACTGAACGCAACCGGTTGCGCGGGAACTACCCGGGGCAACTGCTCAGGAGGGGGTTCGTAAGTCGCCTGGGCCCATAGCGCTGCCGGCAATAGCGACGCCCCGAGCTTTCGTCGCCACGTCATCGGGCGGCTACCGGGCCCGCCGGTCGATCTGGTATTGCGTGAAGGGCGAGCCGGCGCCGTCGATTTCGACATTCACCAAGAATGGCCTCTCGCTCCGGAATGCCCGTTTGAATGCGTCGGGAAGCTGCTCCCGTGACGTGACATGCGCCCCGTCGCCGCCAAAGCCCTTCATCACCAGGTCGTAGCGGGTCCTGCGCAGTTCGCACGCTACGGTATCCGACTCGGGATAAAACCCTCGCTGCAACTCGCGCTCGACGCCCCATCCGCCGTCGTTGCCGACGATCACGACGAGCGGCAGGCCGAGGCGCACGGCGGTGTCGAGTTCGCCGATGTAGAACCCTAGCGACCCGTCTCCGGTGATCACGACCGACTTCGAGTCCGGGCGCAGGATCTGGGCGCTGAGGCCGATAGGCAGGCCGACTCCGAGACCCGCGAGCGAACCCAGTCGCATCCAGCGGCCCACATGGCGCGCTTGGAGCATGAACCGACCCCAGTGGACGAAATCGCCGCCGTCCCAGCAGATCGTGGCGTCGGAAGGGATCGAGCGCCGGAGCGCGTCGTAGACATGGACCGAGTGCATCGGCGACCGGGGCGTGGCGGTCAGCCGAGCGACTTCGGCGGCGTATGTGTCGCAGCCGTGTCGCACCTCCCCGATCCAACTTGACCGATCCACGGGCGTCCGGTTCGCCAGTTCCGCATTGAGCACTTCCAATGTCGTCCTGGCGTCCGCCTGGATGCCGACTTCCAGCGATCGGTTGAGGCCCAGTTCCGTCCCGCAAACGTCGATCTGGACAGTCTTCGCCCGCTCGTTGAACAGTTGCGGGCCTCCCATTCGAAGGCCGTAGTCCAGGCGCTTACCCACGACGATCACCAGGTCGGACTGTCGTAGCGCGGTTTCCGCGCCTCGGTTGATTGTTCCGTCCGCGTAACCGAAGCAGAGCGGGTGCTCGTCCGACACCATGCCCCGCGCAAGGTTTGTCGTGAACAGCGGCGCGCCGACACTTTCGACGAACGCTTGCAGCTCGGTCTCCGCCCCGGACCAATACGCACCTGACCCGGCGACGATGACGGGCCGCTCGGCCGCCAAGAGCAGGTCCATCACGCTGTCGACATCGCTGTTCGAGGGGGCATTGCGAAGGATCCCGACCGGCTCGGTAGGAATCGGGTAGTGGCTGTCATTGCGTTCGGTGAACAAGTCGACAGGAATGCTCAGGTGAGCGACGCCTGGACGGCCATGCAGCATCGCTTGGTAGGAGCGCTTGACATAGAACGGCAGCTGGCTCGAACGGGCTGGAACTGCTGCGTACTTGCTAATGCCCTGCACCAGCTTGAGCTGGTCCATGTCCTGGAATGCAAAGCGGTCCCGCAAGCTCGAATCGCTCATCCCGCTGACCGACAGCATGGGAACGGCGGTTGCGTTTGCCGTGGCGATGCCTGTGATCGAGTTGGTGTGGCCCGGCGCCCCCGTCACCATCGACACCCCCGGCGTCCGGGTTAGGCGGGTCCAGCCGTCGGCCATGTGAACAGCCGCCGACTCGTGACGCGTGTCATAGACGGAGATCCCCTCCCGAGCGGCAACTTGAAGCACATCGTTGAGGTGGTCGCCTACGAGCGTGAAGATCCTGTCGACGCCCTGCCTCGCAAGGCTGCGGACGAATAGCTCGGATCCAGACGGCATGACCTAGCAGGATACTACCGTCGTCGGCGCGACAGCCGCACGGCTTCACCGTGGCCATTCTGCCGGGAGCGCTTTCGAATCGGCAGGGATTTGCTCCGATCCCGGGGATCCGCGCCCCCTGAGCGCGTGTCTTCCTTGAAGGATCGGTCCTGCAGGGTTAGGATGGGAGTTGGAGTCGTTGTCACGGGCCGATGCGTAGCGGCGTTTCGGCTTCTCCATTGGAAGGCAAGGGATGTTCCTGACGGACGAATTCAGGCTCAAGGTTGGCTTGGCCGAGCAGTTGAAGGGCGGCGTGATCATGGACGTCACCGATGCCGATCAGGCCAAAGTCGCCGAGCAAGCCGGTGCTGTGGCCGTGATGGCGCTGGAGCGCGTTCCCGCCGACATTCGCAAGGAAGGCGGCGTGGCCCGGATGGCCAACATCGAGAAGATCCGGGAAATCATGGCGACCGTGACGATCCCCGTCATGGCCAAGACCCGCATCGGCCATTTCGCCGAGGCGATGGTGCTGCAGGCTCTCAAGGTGGACTACATCGACGAGAGCGAAGTGCTGACCCCCGCAGATGAGGAGCATCACATCGACAAGCACGGTTTCCGGACTCCCTTTGTTTGCGGCGCTCGGAACTTGGGGGAGGCGTTGCGCCGGATCGCTGAAGGTGCGGCAATGATCCGGACCAAGGGCGAGGCCGGTTCGGGCAATGTCGTGGAGGCCGTCCGCCATATGCGCGCGATCCAGCGGCAGATGCGGCAGCTGAAGGTGGCCAGCCGGGACGAGCTCGCGGGCATTGCCAAGGAGTTGCAAGCGCCGTTAGAACTCGTCGAGTCGGTTGCGCACGAGGGCAAGCTTCCGGTTCCGAACTTCTCGGCCGGGGGCATTGCCACTCCAGCCGATGCGGCACTCGTGATGAGCCTCGGAGCGGAGGCCGTGTTCGTCGGCTCCGGGATATTCAAGTCCGAGGACCCCGAGCGCAGGGCGGCTGCCGTCGTCAAGGCGACGACTTTCTTCAGTGATCCCGAGAAGCTGTTGGAGGCGTGCCGGGACTTGGGCGAGCCGATGCCGGGGCTGGATGTCGCGACCCTCGACGAGAGCGAACTCCTCCAGACTCGCGGCTGGTAGTCCGCGACGACCGCCAGCCCGCCCGCCAATTGCTTCGGCGAAGCGTCATGAAGATTGGGGTGCTTTCCCTGCAGGGCGATTTCGACGCCCATGCAAAGCGGCTCGCTCAGTTGGGTGCCGACCCGGTCGAAGTGCGTTACGGCGAGCAGCTTGACCGCGTTCAGGGCTTGGTCTTGCCGGGCGGGGAGAGCACGACGAACCTGATCCTCTTGGAGGAGGAGGGCTTGTGGTGCCCCCTCCATTCGTTCGCGGCGGAGAAGCCGATTCTGGGGACGTGCGCCGGGGCGATCCTGCTTGCCAGGGAGGTGGAGAACCCGTCCCAACCGTCGCTGGCCGCGATCGACATGCGCATCGAGCGGAACGCCTACGGAAGGCAATCCGACAGTTCGATCCGAGTGGTCGAACCCGAACCGATGTTCGCGCGGCGTGCGTCCGGGGATGCGCTGGAGGCCGTCTTCATCCGAGCGCCCATCATCCGTTCTGTGGGGCCGTCCGTCGATGTGCTGTTGCGTGACGCCGGAAATCCGATCCTGGTGGAGCAAGGGCGGCATTTGGCGGCCACCTTCCACGCCGAGTTGACCGACGACACCAGGCTGCACGAACTGTTCCTGGGCAAGGTGAAATCCGGCCATCGCTAGCCGCGTCGCCTTTCCGGGTGGGATACTGACGGCATGCCATTTCTCAAGAGTTTGGTCGGGCAAGCCGTGCGGCGCGTGGCCCAGGATCCTCGTGTCCGCGAAAAAGCCAGGGATATCATCGAGAAAGAGATCAAGCCGAGGGCCAAGAACGCCTGGGAGCAGGCCCAGCCCGAGATCGAGGCGGCTTGGGAGAAAGCCAAGCCAGAGGTAGAGGCGGCGAAGAAGCGGGCCGCCAAGGGTGCGGCCAATATTGCGCAACGCGTGAAGCGGGAGATCAAGGAATCTCGAGCCGCGCCGAAAACGGATTCCGAGGCGTGACGGCGAATCCTGGCAGATGCAGGTCAGTCGCGCTTTGGACGGGTGCCTGCGACTCTGATGTGGACTGGGGACGCTAGGTCTTGTCTGGTCCAGGCGTTTATGTTTCGATTCCGTTCTGCGCGCAGAAATGCACCTACTGCAACTTTCGCTCGGACGTCTACTCGCGCCCTCTGCGGTCCGAGTACCTGAATCAACTTGCACGGGAGCTCTGCCGCGCCGAGATTGCGCCCGGCGGCACGCTCTACTTCGGCGGAGGCAGCCCCAGCTTGCTGGAACCCCAGGAGTTCTCGGTCGTTTCGTCGAACCTTCCGGACGGGGGTTGGGACGAGGCGACCTTGGAAATCGCTCCCGGAGAGGCGACTCCCGACAGAGTCCGTGCGTGGGCCGCTTGTGGCATTGACCGAGCGAGCCTCGGCGTACAGTCGTTCGATCGGGCAGTCGCGCGGGCCGCGGGGCGGAAACACGGTCCCGAGACCGTGGAGGCCGAGATCGACCGGCTGGTGGCAGCCGGAATCCGCACAATCTCGGTTGACCTGATCGCGGGGCTAGCACACCAGACGCCGGCAACATGGAGCCGATCGCTTGAATGGGTCGAGCGGCTGGCTGTCGATCACGTCTCCGTCTACATGCTGGAGACAGACGACGACAGCCGGCTGGGACGGGAGCTGCGTTCGGGTGGAACGCGCTACGGCGCGCCGGACGTGCCGTCTGAGGACCTGATCCTGGACCTCTACCTGGAAGCGGTCGAACGGTTGGTGGCAATCGGCTTCGAACGTTACGAGGTGTCCAATTTCGCCCGCCGCGGCAAGCGTAGCCGGCACAATCTCAGGTACTGGACGCTGCAGCCCTACCTCGGATTCGGCAGCGACGCGCACTCCTTCGACGGACATCGGAGGTGGTCGAACGTTTCCACGGCCCCGGAGTACGTGGAGCGGATGAAGACCGCGGGGTCGGCGCGCGCGACGTTCGAAGAGCTCGGCCCGGAACAGCTGCTTGAGGACAAGGTGCTCACCGGGCTGCGCACGAGGGCCGGGGTCCGGTTCGATTCGAGGGAGTGGCGCAAGGTCGGACCGCGCGCGGAGCCGCTAGTGGCACAGGGGTGGCTAGTGGCGGACGGGCCGTCGCTGCGCCTGACGGATCGCGGACTGCTATTCGCCGACGAGGCGATCGCCGACCTGCTCGCCTGAGGTGGCCGTGGGGTCAGGCCGGACGCTGGAAGAAGTTCGCCACATCATCCAGGCTGCTAGTCCTGGGGTAGTCCGGCAGGCTCTTGAGGAAGATGCGCCCGTAGCCCTTGGTGACGACTCGGCTGTCCAGAAGCGCTAGCACGCCACGATCCGAGGCAGTCCGGATCAGGCGCCCGAAGCCCTGCTTCAGCGTGAGCACCGCCGAGGGGATCTGATATTGCTGGAACGGATTGCCTCCCTCGGCGCGAATCTGCTCGATCCGCGCTCCGACCACCGGATCTGACGGCACCGCGAAGGGCAGCTTGTCCACGATCACGCAGCTGAGCTGGTCCCCAGGCACATCGACGCCCTGCCAGAAGCTCATCGTCGCGAAGAGCACGCAGTTCTTGGTCGCGCGGAACCTGTCCAGCAGCGCCGCGTTCGAGCCTTGCCCCTGCATCAGGCAGGGATACGGCAGGAAGGACGACACCCGCTTGTGGATGTCTGTCATCTGGCGATAGCTCGTGAAGAGCACGAAAGCCCGACCCCGCGAAAGGTCCAGGAGCCGGGTGATCTCTTCGGCGGCGCGTTCGCTGTACGTGTTGGCCCTCGGGTCGGGCATGTTGTCGGGGATATACAGCAGGCATTGGCGGCGGTAGTCGAAGTGGCCGGCCACGATCAATTCGTTCGAGTTGCCCATACCCAGCCGTCCGCGGACGTAGTCGAAGGTGTCGTCAACCGCCAGCGTCGCCGATGTCAGCAGCGCGCTGCCTTCCCGCTGGAAGAGGGTTTCCGCCAGGATGGGGGCCACGTCGATCGGCGTCGCCCGAAGGTGCACGGCCTTGCCCCGCTTTTCGACCCAGTGGACGAAGTTTTCCCGCCGATCATCGATCATCAGGCTCAATGCCGGGTGCCCGGCCGCGGCGTCCGCCAGGTCCGAATCGATGTCATCCATCAGTGCGCGAAGCGTCACGAGCAGCGACTGGGCCCTGTTCGAGAACGGTTCGGCTTCCTCCGAATGGCCGGCGACAAGGCTGATGTGCGAATGGAGTCCCTCAAGCGCAGAGGCCAGGGAGTCGTACTGCTTCCCGTGGCGGCGGCGGAACTCGCTCCGCTCTCGCAACGTTGTGCGCGATTCCATGTCGCTGAACAGATCGAAGAAATTCTTTCCCGCTGTCCTCAGGCCCTTCAGCAATCGGTCCAGCTGCTTGGAGCCGAACTTGGCCTTGGAGGCGACGCCTTGGACATCGCGGGAAAGTTCGTCGAGTTGCGAATTGCCCAGGCTAACACCGAAGAATTGTCCGATGACGCTCTCGATCTCGTGCGCCTCGTCGAAGACAACGGCCTGGTGATGGGGGATGATCGCTCCGAAGTCGTCCTTGCTCAAAGCGAGGTCGGCGAAAAAGAGGTGGTGGTTGACGACAATCAGGTCGGCCTCCCGGGCCCGCTGGTGCATCCGGGTCACGTAGCAGCGGTCGAAGAATTCGCACTGCTTTCCGGAACACGTCTCTCGGCGCGCATCGATCTGCGGCCACAGCCTGCTGTCAGTGCGTAAGGTTTGCAGCTCGGACCGATCGCCCGTCTCCGTGCCACTCGCCCAATCGTGGATGAGGCCGAAGTCCGTGAGGTCGGCAGTGCCTTCCAGCATCGGCTTGCGGACCCGTTCCTCCCATTTCTGTAGGCATAGGAAGTTGCCGCGCCCCTTCATCAATGCGACATGCAGCTTGTGGCCCAGCAGGCTTTCCAGCAAGGGCACGTCCTTTCGAAGCAACTGCTCTTGCAGGTTCTTGGTGCCGGTGGAAATCACGGCGCGAATGCCTGCCAATACCAGCGGAACCAGGTACGCCAGGGTCTTGCCCGTGCCGGTTCCGGCCTCGACGATCAGGTGCCTCCTGCTTCCGATGGCGGCCGCCACACCGCTCGCCATCTCCCACTGGCCGGGGCGATCTTCCCAGCTCTCCATGCGTCCTGACAGGATTCCGCCTGGCTGGAAGAATTTATCGACGGTCAGATCAGATTGGGCTGGACCCGGATTCGGTCCCTGCCCTGGATTCCACTCATCGTGGTCCCGGCCATATGGGTCGGGATCGGGAGTGCGGTCCCGCTCTTCGAGGGCCCGTTTCCGGACTCTGTCCCCAGCTGTTCTCATCCCGTCATGCGCCCCGTCCGGATCCACCGTCAGGGCCGGGGAGCCCGAGCCCGGCACTCGCACGCCCCGCCCTCAACGACCGGTTGGAATTACTACTGTACGCGGCCGGCGGGTCCTTGCAGGGATCCGCGCGATGTCTTCCAGGATGCGCTCGTACGCGTCCGCGACCGTCTCCCAGTCATAGCGGATCTTTGCTTCGCGAACTCCCGCGTCGCGCAAGTCTTGGAGGCTCTGCGAGTCGGCCGCGGCCAGCTCCTCGATTCGCGCGCACAGCGATCCGCGTCCGGAAGTGAACGGCAGGCCGGGCCCGCCCGCCACTTCGCGGTTCTCTGGCGTGTCGAGGTAGAGCACGGGGCAGCCCCTGGCCATTGCCTCCACGAGCGCTGGATGCGTCCCTCCCACCTCGGTGGCGTGGACGTATCCGAGGCAATGGGATTGCAGCTCCCTATAGCCTGTGCCGTAGACGGCCCCGGGGAACAGGATCCGGGTGTCTTGGGTGGACTTCACCCTCTCGATATAGGAGGCCGAGTAGGGCGCGTCACCGACCATGACGAGCTTGCAGTCCGTCGTGCTCTGCTCGAATTCCTTCACCACCAGCAGGGCGTTGTTTTCCGGTTCGAAGCGGCTGACGTAAAGGAAGTAACCCTGCTCTTGCAGTCCGAGTTCGGCAACCTTCGCCATCGAGGCCGTGGTTCCGCGCGAGGCGCCGTACGCGATGAACTGCGTATCCAATCCGTGGCGCTCGCTGTAGTATTGCTGGATCACTCGGGCGTCCGTCACGACGGCGTCCGGGCAGAGAGTCGCAAGCCGTTCCGAGAAGCGGTACCAGGCCCGAGCGGCCTTCCCCCACTTCTTGCGTTTTCGTTCCAGGCCGTCCACGTTGAGCACCGTCGGAATCCCCAGCAGCCGCGGCCAGTACGTGAACACCGCATTGGCGCCGTTGCAGAAGATCGCTGCGTCCGCTCCTTGCGTCCACAGGTGCAGGCACGACAGCGCCGAATGAACCGGTGTGTCCAAGTGCTTGGTCCGGATTGTAGGGAGGACGACCAACTGGGCCCCGCGGAACTCGCTGAGTCCTTCCATCGCGTAATGCGATCGACAGTAGACCGTGACCTGGTGCCCGCGCTTGACCAGGCGGGCGGACAGCTCCTCCGCGAATGTCTCGAAGCCGCCGTAGCTGGCAGGTATGCCGCGTGTGCCCAGCAGGGCGATTCTCATGCTGCCGGCCGGCCGAGCCGTTGTGAGAGGAACTCCGTCGCGTGCCCGATGGCGCCTCCGGCTTCGCCGCGGAACGGGAAGCTGACGGGGCGGTACCGGAACCAACTTGCCATGTACGATTCGCTCACGCGCCGTCGCGCCTGGATCTGACGACGTTTGCGCCACGTGTCTTCGATATCCCGAGCCAGGTAGTAGAACGCGCGTAGCGAGGTGCGCTCGACCACCAGGCAGTACGCGACGATGCCCAGATCGCGGATTGTGATCGGCACGAGGTTGCGCAAGTACAGTGCCGGCGTGATGTTCTTGATCCGCATCAGGAAGCGGTTCTTCACCGAGTGCATGTTGATTTCGGCGGGCAGCTGGTTCCGCATGCCCGGTCTCAACCTGCGTACATGGTACGCGCAGGCGTGCGGATCGAACAGGCACTTCCAGCCCAGCAGCTGGGCCCGCCAGGCGACGTCGGCGTCCTCGCGGTAGGCGAAGAATGCCGGGTCGAAGAACTCGCCGTCGACAGAGATGTCCTCGATCATCTCCCGTCGGTAGCAAGCCGCCGCAGCTGTTGCCCCGAACACGTACTCGTGCCGCCTGTAGTGACCGTTGTTGGTCTCAAGGCAGCCCCGGTCCTTGTGGCGCAACGTGGGCGTGAAGTACAATCCCGTTGAATCCAGCTGCCGGCCGCATTCCAGACCGAACGAGGCGTCGGCCAGGAGAAGCTTGCCGCACACAGTGCCGATCCGCGGATCGGTCTCGGCGGTCGCGATCAGGTTTGCGACGAAATTCGAGAGCAGGAACATGTCGGGGTTGAGCGTCAGCACCCATTCGCCGCGGGCAATCGCGATCGCCTGGTTCTGGGCGGCCGCGAATCCGACATTCTCCTCGTTGTAAATCACGCGGCAACGGCTCTCGAACGGCTCCAGGATGTCGCAGGTGCCGTCGGTCGAGGCGTTGTCGATCACGATCACTTCCAGCGGCTCGTGAAGCTGGTCAAGGACCGATTCCAGGCAGCGGCGAATGAAGCGCCCGCTGTTGTAAGTGACAACTGTTACCGATACGAGGGGCTTGCCTAACATGCCGTGTCGTCCGAGCCTAGGACTGGTGGGATCGAGTAATGCGTCGAGCCTGCTAGGGCCTGTTCCGGATCGGGAATCCAGATCTCGCCAGACGGAGGACGGAATAGTAGGTTCCCGCCTCAGCGCAGCTCAATCTCCTTGAGCACGAGTAGATACTTCTCAGTGCCAATCCCGCTAGCACACCTAGTCGCACTCGACGATATGTGCGATGCGGGTAGTGCTTATTAGCATAACGCAGCATCCCACCATACCAAGCCTCGAGGCGCTCTTGCAGCGGAAGCTCCCGGAAGGAATGACCGCCGATGTGCCGGGCGGTCGCGCGCGGAGCGAAGCGGAGCCTGTACCCGGAGTCGCGCAATCTGCGGCACAGGTCTACGTCCTCCCACCACGCGGGGTAGAAGCACTCGTCCAGGCCGCCCACTGCTTCCAGCGCTTGGCGCCTCAGCAAGAGGAATGCGCCTGCCGGTTGCTCGACATCCTGTCCCGTCGCGGGGTCCATTTCCGTGAGCCGGTAGCGCCGGTTGATCGGGTTGCGTTTCCAGATGCCGTTCAGTCCCACTGCTTCAAATGCCAGCGTCCAGGCTGACGGCAGCGACCGGGCGAAGAAGCCGGTCTGGGGTGAACCATCCATGTTGACAAGCAATCCCCCGGCACCGGCGACATCGGATGGTCCGCAAGCCTCCACAAGGGCTTCCACACCGGAAAGGATCTGGCAGTCCGGGTTCAGAAGCAGCACGAGCGGCGCACTGGTCGTGTCGACCCCTTGGTTCACCGCTGCAGCGAAGCCGCGGTTTTCCTGGTTGTCGACCCATCTCACCCACGGGTGCGCCTGACGCAACGTCGGCGGAGCCGAGGAGCCCGCGCCGTTGTCTACGACGACGGCCTCGCCGACCATGCCGCGGAGCGCTCCCAGGCACCCGGGCAACTCCGCGTTCGAACGGTATGCCACGATGACCGCGGCGACCTCCGGGTTCATCCGCGCCCGCTTTCGGCTGGCCACGCCAGGCGGAAGTACCACTTCCAAAAGCGATCCCAGCCGGCTGCCTGCTGGTACCTGGCGATCTCGGCCTCACTGGCGCAAAGCGCCGCCGCGAGCGGAGCCCGACCGGCCCGCGATGCCGCGGACCACCGGGTCTTGCAGTCCGCCAGCCCCAGCTTCAGGCCCCTGAGCCATGGCCTGAACCGGCCTCGCGAGACGGCCATGGTCGCCCACAGTAGCTGGGCGGCAACGATGGGCATGGCGAACCTCAGCAGCATCGGTTGCGAATAGTGCTTGGCGATCAGCAGAATCTGGTGGCGGGTGATCCAGGTCACGCTGCGGGCGCTCCACTGGCCACCGGTCTCGCTGCCAAGGTGCCACGCCTCCGCCTCGGGCAGGTAGACGCCTTGGAGGCCAAGGGCGGCGGCGCGCATACCCAGGTCCACGTCTTCGAGATACGCGAAGAACGCTTCGTCATACAGTCCCGTCCGCTCGAAGAATTCACGGCGGAACAGCACGGCCGTGGCCGATGGGAAGTGGGTTGTCCGCTGGTTCGAGAATGCAGGCCCGTCTGCCTTGCCGTGTCCCAGCCGCCAGGCCGCCCCGCCCCTGCAAACTGCGTCGCCGGCTCCGTCAAGCAGACTCTCCCGGTTAGCGTCGTAGATCTTCCCGGTGGCGAACCAAGCGCTCGAGCGGAGCGCTCCGTTCAGCAGCAGAGCCAGCCAGTCCCCCTTCAACCGGACGTCGTTGTTGAGCAGCACGATCCACTCGCCGCGGGCCTCCTTGATGCCGCGATTGAGTGCCAGGCTGACCCCGTGGTTGGAACCGAGTTCGATCACTCGGGCGCCGAGTTCGCGGGCGGTCGCTGTCGAGTCGTCTGCGGAACCGTTGTCAACGACGATGACCTCGAGTTCCGAGCCCGGCGGCATGCGCAGCGAGTTGACGGACCTCAGCGCTGGCCCCAGCAGGTCGGCGCGATTGAGGTGCGGAATTACCACGGACACGGTCATCGCTGAGGTCGCGAAGGGTGCGGGAACCATCCGCTACTAACCTATATCCTTACCTAAGGGGATCGCGGACTGCCCGACGGGCTCGGCCGCTTGCCGCAGGAATGGAGCCAGCCTTCGACATCTCTTGGGTCCGCCAACAGTTTCCGGCACTCACGCGCGGGCCCCGTGCTGGCTCGGAGGTTTTCTTCGACGGTCCGGGCGGCACGCAAGTGCCCGACCAGGTGATCCAGGCGGTTTCAGCTTACCTGGCGGGTTCCAACGCCAATCTCCACGGCCCCTTCCGCACCAGCCGCGAGAGCGACCGGGTCGTGGAAGAAGCGCACCGAGCGGTTGCCGACCTGCTCGGTTGCTCGGAACGGGAAGTCGTGTTCGGCCCGAACATGACGACGCTCACGTTCTGGCTCAGCCGCGCGCTCTCGAGGGACTTCGAGCCCGGCGACGAGATCGTGGTGACCCGGCTTGACCATGACGCGAACCATGCCCCGTGGAAGAGCTTGGAGGAGCACGGGCTGAAGGTTCGCGAGGCGCGCTTCAACCCTGACGATTGCACGCTCGATCTTGCCGATCTGCGGAACAAGCTGACTTCGAGAACCAAGCTAGTCGCGGTCGGCTACGCCTCGAACGCCGTCGGCACGGTCAATGACATCAGGGCGATCACCCGGGATGCGCACTCCGTCGGGGCGAGCGTCTTCGTAGATGCAGTGCATTATGCGCCGCACGGCCCTATCGACGTGCGGCATATCGGCTGCGACTTCCTGGCCTGTTCGGCATACAAGTTCTTCGGCCCGCACCAAGGCCTGCTCTATGGCAAGGCGGAGCACTTGGAGCGCCTGCGTGCATACAAGGTGCGCCCGGCCGAGGAGAGCTTGCCCGGGCGCTTCGAGACCGGCACGCAGAACCACGAATGCATGGCCGGGACGACCGCTGCCATCGAGTATCTGGCTGCTCTCGGGCGACGCTGCGGGGCGAGAGCCGGAGATGCTCGCCGGGAATGCCTACTAGCGGCCATGAACGCGATCAGGACGTACGAGCGCGGACTGGCGAGACGCCTGGTTCGGGAACTGCTGCGAATCGATGGACTGGAGTTCTACGGGATTCGCGACGAAGACCGTTTCGAATGGCGCGTTCCGACCGTGGCCGTGAGACTGGGCGGGAGGAGGCCGCGCCAAGTCGCCGAATTCCTGGGCGACCGCGGAATCTTCGTGTGGGACGGGAACTTCTATGCGCTCAACGTAACGGACGATCTGGGTCTGGAACAGTCCGGAGGGCTGGTCCGGATCGGGCTCGCGCACTACAACACCGATGCAGAAGTCGACCTGCTGCTGGATGCAGTCCTCACCCTGCGGAATCAGATCCGCAACGGCCGCTGACCGGTGCGTTGCATTCGATTCCGCCCTAGAACTCGGGCAGGTTCCGCATCATCGAAGACGTGTCGCCGCCTCTGGCGAACTGGGCCGAGTCGAGCACCCGGCGTGAAGGGTCGTGCAACGTTCCCAGATAGCGCATCTCGGCCCGGCTGCCGCCCATCATGACGATGATGTAGCCTCGCGAGCCATAGTGGAGGGCCTGGAACTGGAGCTCGTCCTCTTCGCCGCTAATCCACTGCTCCTCCTCTGGCGCCGACAACCTGTTCACGACTTCAAAATAGGAGTCGTTTCTTTGCAGACCCAGATAGCGCTGGTCGGCGGTCGAGGTGTCGGGCGCGAACAGCACCTCCAGAGGATTGTGCAGACCGCCCACCACGCCCAGGAATCCAACGAGCCCTGCCATCAGGGCGACGCTGATCGCGACCACGAGGAGCCGTAGCATCGTGGCGTCCGATCTGCTGATCCTGCTGGGCTTGGGCGGCGTTGCGGCGTCGGTCGAGCGCTGCGACGAGCGGCCTGCCGCGGTGGTTGGTATCTCGGTAACGACCATCCGGCGCGGAAACACTCCGCCGGCCTTGGCTTCGAGCTCGCGCTCCAAACCCAGGATGAGCACCGGGGAGTCCGTGCTGCTCACGGTGCCCAGATGGTTCTTGGGGATCCAGAACTCCTGGCCCGACCCCGAATTGCGGACCTGGATCTCCGCCCAGGTCGACTCCGTCAGCGTCCACTCGTTGTGATCGACGCCGTGAATCGCGGGATAAAACGAGAACCGCCGGTCGCGCAGAGAGTCTAGGGTCAATTGAGACACGCGGAACTCGGTTCCCTCGCAGGTAAGTATATCTCTACCCCTTGCGCATCACGAGCGCGCGGAACGTCTCGCCGAGGCCGAACAGGAGCGATTTGAGTAGCATGCGCAGCGCCGTTCTTCGCATTTCCGTGCCGGCTGCCAGCGCGTAGGCGAAGCTGTCCGGCTCGCCCACGCCAAGCAGGAACGCCTGCTGCGTCTGCAGCGGGAAGACCTCGAGCCCTGCGGCCCGCCCGCAGTCCTCCAGGGCGCTGAAGTTCACATGCGCTGTGATGTCGCGCCGGCCAGGCTCGACGAGCACATCGGGATCCGCCCTGTGCCTGTAGTAGCCCATCAGAGAGCCGTCAGGGAAGCGGCCTGCCCGTTCAACCTCATCGTGTGTGTAGCCATAGTCGATCGCCAAGACCCAGCCCTGCGCGAGGACGGAGTCGATGCGCTCCATTGCCGCGACTTGTCGCTCGCAGGTTTCGATCCGACGGCCCTCGCCGATTCGAGGCAGCCCGCGCCGTGTCACGTGACACCCCCCGGGCTGCCAGGCGAAACCGCTCTCGGAGAGCCCCACCCGCCACTCGATCCATCCGTTGCCGCGCCGTTCGACAAGGTCGACTGGCAGGGCGTCGAAGAACTCGTTGCAGAAAACGGCGCCTACCACCGGACGGTCGGGCCAGCACCCGTCATGCTCTACAGGAATCCAGTTGACGTCCGGCATACAGCGCCGGATCTCGTCTCCGGTCTCTCCGCGGCCGGGCCCGAGCTCCAGCACGGTGAAGGAGTCCGGCGAGCCCATGGCGCGCCTCCAGCGGTCCAGTTGCTGCGCTACCAGTCGGCCGAACACCGGCTGCAGTTGCGCGTTGGTGTAGAAGTCGCCCTCGTGCCCGAAGGGATCCCGGGTCCCCGCGTAGTACCCGAACCGCGGATGGTACAGCGCCAACTCCATGAACCGATGGAACGGCATCGGGCCGTTTGCGCGGATTTCGGATGCCATGATTTCCGCGAGTTCCAAGGAGCCCTCCTCAGCGCTCGAGTTCGTATGGCCCCGCAGGGTTGTCGAGGCTTTGCGGCGTGTATTCGAACATTTCCACGAAGTAGTCGTGCAAGCCCTCGAAGATCATCCGCTGGAGGATCCAGCGAAACTGCGGGTGCGCCAGGTCCCTCGGATGGACCTCCAAGTAGTATGTATGAATATTGGCGGGCTTGTTCCGGAGATCAATGACGAGTTCGATCCGTCCGCCCGGCGATTCGCGCACATCGAACCGCAGCAGCGGGTGCGCGTATTTTTCCAGTTCCTTGCGCACGGCGGCCAGCGCCTCCGGATTGCCGCCCATATCCGGCAAGCATAGCAGCGGCTATCGGATTTCCCCTCGGCGACCGGCGGGTGTGCGATGACGGGTTGGCTCGACGCGGAGGCTGATCGATCCGACTCCGCTGCCGACGGCTGGACCCCTGCAGCTGGACGGCTCATCGCCGTCTGCATGCTGTTGCTCGGGGTCGCGGCGGCGTGGTTGGTCCTGACTCGGCCCGTGCACCGTATCGAGGGCGATTTTCTGGAGCGGGAAGACCGCCTCGTGACCGACACCTGGCTCCTCGAGCAGCTACGCAATCCGGTCGCTGAAATCCGGGCCCGCGCCGTCCTGGCGATTTCGCGCATTCAAGGCGGCGATGCGCTTGGCCTGCTCGTCGAGGCGATGCGAGATTCCGCCCCATCCGTCCGGGCCAGCGCCGCGTTTGCCGTGGGAAACGTGCTGGACAGCCGCGCCAGCGGCGCTCCCGTGCCCGAATATGTCGAATCCGTCCTGCGCGCACTTCTCGTGGACGAGAATCGTCTAGTCGGAACTCGCGCGGTTGCTGCCTTGGGCAAGCTCGGGCGCCGGGACACGGCGGCCGAGCTCACCCGGACCGCGGCGCCCATCACGACGACCATGACCGCCCTGATGCGCATGGACGCGGCAGACCAGGCCGACTTCGTTGCCGAGTACTTGGACTCGGACGACCAGGACAGCCGCTGGGCCGCGGCACTGGCGGCGGCTGACCTGCGACTGGCGTCCCGCCCCGTGGTGTCGGAGCGCCTGCGCCCGCTGCTCTCGGACGCAAACGCGTTCGTTCGGGCCGCCGCGCTCCGCGCCATCGCTCTCGGGCCGTCCGATCCCGGCCTGATCGCGGTCGTGCGGGGCAATCTCGACAATTCGGATCCGAAGGTGCGGTACGAAGCCGCGGTCGGTCTGGCCGCTTTCGAGGGCTCTGCACAGTCCAGCCCGCTCCCTTCCGGAGAGCCGCTGCTCGATCTGGAGCGTCTTGCCTCTCCACCAGGCTCGCTGCTGGAAGCGAACGAGTACCAGCGGGTCGCGAAGACGATCGGGGCGCGCCTGCGCATGCGCACGGCGCTCGGGGACTTCGACATCGAACTGGACTACGATCAAGCCCCTCTCACGGCGGAGCACTTCCGGAAGCTCGCGTTGCGGGGCGCGCTCGACTCGAGCGTCTTCACCGCCGTGCGGCCCAACGGCTACGCTGTCGCGGTAGCGCGCTTGGATCCGATTCGCTCCGAACTCAATCCCAAGCCGTTCTTGCGAGGCAGTCTCGGTCTGCTGCGCCAGGGAGAGGCGTCGGGAGGCGGGTTCTTCGTGTGCCTGACGGCGCTCCCGCTAGCGGATGGCCGCTACGTGAACTTCGGCCGGCTGGTGTCGGGCGACAGCCGCATGGACAGCATAGCCGCCGGAATGGCCGTCCATTCGATCCGGCAGATCCCTTGACGTGGGCGACTGCTGCCTGCGAATCACCCGTGAACAGACTCGACCTTCAGATTCGGCACATATTGCGATTCGGGGCGGTTGCCTTGCGCGTTCTCTGCTATAGTCTCAATGCAAAGCTGGTCTGGGCTAGCGCTCGACCGGACAATTCTGGAAAGGAGACCGCCAGGTGAGTTCCAATAAACCCTGTGACGGCCCCGTCAAGGGGCCTCAGCACGAGCCACGCAAAGGCTTTTCGCGGCGCACGTTTATCGAAGGTGTCGGCATCGGAGCTGGCGCGGTCGGCGCGGTCGGGATGGCGCCCGAGGCGCGTGCCGATAGCTCCGAACTGATGGGGCCGAGCCCAGTTCCCATCACATTGAACATCAATGGAAAAAGCGTTGACCTGAAAGTCGAGCCGCGGGTGACGCTGATTGATGCCTTGCGAAACCAGCTCGACCACACGGGAGCCAAGAAGGTCTGTGACCGGGCGACATGCGGTGCCTGCACCGTAATCGTGGACGGCAGCCCGGTGTATTCCTGCACGCTGCTTGCGATCGAGGCCCAGGGCCGTAGGATCGAGACCATCGAAGGGATCTCGACCGAGGATTCCATGCACCCAGTGCAAGTGCAGTTCGTTGAGAACGACGCTCAGCAGTGCGGCTTCTGCACGCCAGGTCTGGTGATGGCCGGCAAGGTGGTCGCGGATCGCAACCCGCCCCCCTCGATGGCGGACGTCGAGAGTGCCCTGAGCGGCAACATCTGCCGTTGCGGTACGTACGTTGGAGTTCGCAAGGCCGTCTACGAAGCGGCCAGGCAGGGAGGTGCGTGATGGCGACCAAGTACGATTGGCCGGCAGCCGAGGACCGCAGCCTGATCGGCAAGCGGCACAATCGCGTCGATGGGCCCGCCAAGGCCCGTGGCGCGGCGAAATATTCCTACGACCGCAACCTCGACGGAATGCTGGTCGCTCGCCTGGTGACCTCACCGGTCCCGCATGGGCGGATCATCAGCATCGACACCTCGGTGGCGGAGAAGGTCGAGGGCTACAAGGGACACGTCAACATCATGAATGTTGGCGACGAGGTCCAGTGGGTCGGCACGGAGGTCCTCGCGATCTGCGCCGACACCGAGGAGCATGCCCGGGATGCAGCGGCCGCTGTGAATCTTCATTTCGAGATTCTTCCCCACTGGGTGAAAGACGAAGACGTCAAGAAGGCGGGCGAGGCGAATCGTGTCCAGCCGGCCAAGGACGACACGAAGGGGCCGGATTTCGCTGCCGCCTGGGACAGCGCGGATGAGACGGTGGAAGGCTACTACGGCCTTGGCATCATCACCCACTGCTGCCTCGAGCCGCACGGCCAGGTCGTGGACTGGACTGGTGACGACATCAAGGTGTATGCCTCCACGCAGGCCGTGGCCCGCATTCCCGCGGACCTTGCCAGAGGGCTCTCTCGCGACGAGTCCATCGGCACGGTTGAGGCGGACAGCGTCGAGGTGATCACGCCGTACATGGGTGGGGGGTTTGGTTCCAAGTTCAACATCGACACTTGGGGAATCGCTTGCGCCAAGCTCTCCAAGAAGACCGGCCGGCCGGTCAAGCTGATGCTGGACCGTGACGAGGAACTGATGGTCGCGGGTGGCCGTCCTTCCGACTACGGCAACGTCAAGATCGGGGCCAAGAGGGACGGTACTCTGGTCGCCTACGAATCCGAGACGTGGTCGACCGGCGGCATCGCGGGCCGCGGAAGTCCCCCGCTGCCCTACGTTTACAACAACGAGGAGCGCCTGGCCCAAAAGGCCCGCCACCTCAACGTGGCGACCAATATCGGTCCGGCCCGCGCCTGGCGCGCGCCGAACCATCCGCAGGCCGCCGTCCTGACGATGTGCCCGATGGACGACCTAGCCGCCAAGCTCGACATGGACCCGGTGGAATTCTTCAAGAAGAACGCCGACCTGACGGCCCGCCCCGAAGTCTATCGCTACGAGATCGACAAGTGCGCGGAGATGATCGGCTGGAAGGAGAAATGGCACAAGCGAGGAGACTCCGGCCCCGGCCCGGTCAAGCGCGGTCTCGGCCTGTCGCTCCACACTTGGGGCGGACGTCCGCACGACTCGACCTGCGAGGTCCGCATCCAGCCGGATGGCGGCGTTTCGGTGAACCTGGCCAGCCAGGATCTGGGAGTCGGAACGTACACGACCCTTTCGGTCGTGGCCGCGGAGACGCTTGGGCTGCAGATTCCCGACGTCAAGATCAACATCGGCAACTCCAAGCTCCCCATTTCGGGGGCTTCGGGAGGTTCCACCACCGTTGGCGGGACTTCAGCCTCGACACGCCGCGCCACGGTGAACGCCTTGGAGGAACTCAAGGGCGTCGTGGCCGGTTCGCTCGGGGTCGGCGCGGATGACTTGGTGGCCAAGGACGGGAAGGTCTTCGCGAAGTCCGATCCCTCGAAGTCGCTGTCGTGGGCGGATGCCTGCAGGAAGCTCGGCAACCGCACGATCACCGGGCAGGGCAAGCAGCCGGACCGCGACGGCGGGAAGCTGAACGATTCCGGCGTGGGCGGCGTCCAGATGGCCGATGTCTCGGTCGATGTCGAGACCGGCGTCGTGTCGATCAACAAGCTCGCCGCCGTCCAGGACGTGGGCTTGGTGCTGTGCCTGGAGCAATCCGAGAGCCAGGTTTACGGAGCCATGATCCAAGGGGTGGCCTGGGCGCTTTACGAGGAATCCATCTACGACCAGGCGACTGGCAAGATGCTCAACCCGGATATGGAGTTCTACAAGCTCCCCGGGGCGGGCGACATCGGCGAGATGGAAGTCCACATGGTCCAGAACAAGTACGACGATCGAGGCGTGATCGGGATCGGTGAGCCGCCCGCTATCTCGCCTGGCGCGGCGATTTCGAACGCCGTGGCGAATGCCATCGGCGTTCGAGTGCCCACCTTGCCACTAACGCCAGATCGTGTTCTGGCTGCACTTGCGAGCGCATAAGGAGGTCAGGAACCATGCAGAATTTCGAATACATCGCTCCTACCGAAACGATTACCGCCGCGCAGGCGCTGAGCCCGCACGATGGCGTGACAGCCGTGCTGGCGGGTGGCACCGACCTTCTCAGCCTGATGAAGGAACGGATCGAGACGCCTACCCGAGTCGTCAGTCTCCGGAACATCCGCGCGCTTCGCGGCGTGCACGGCACGGGCGGCGCGCTGCGCATCGGCGCGATGGCGTCCGTCGAGGGGGTGCTCGGATCCAGCGGCGCGTCCTCGTACAAGTCGCTCCTGCAAGCGGGCCGCGGAATCACCGCGCCGCAAGTTCGCGCGATGGGCACCGTCGTCGGTGATCTACTGCAGCGGCCCCGCTGCTGGTACTACCGCAACGGGTACGGCCTGCTGGCAATGCACGAGGGCAAGTCGCTGGTGCCCAACGGTGAGAACCGCTATCACGCGATCCTCGGGAACAAGGGTCCGGCGTACTTCGTCAACGCGTCGAGCTTCGCTCCCGCGTTGATCTCGCTGGGCGCGTCGGTTACAGTGGCCGGACCCGAGGGCGAGCGCGAGATGCCGCTGGCCGATCTGTTCAGGATCCCGGCCTCGGAATCGGAGCGGGAGAACACCCTGATGCCGAACGAGATCGTGACCGAGATCATGGTTCCGAGCGCGTCCGGCTGGCGCACGGCAACTTACGAAGTGCGTCAGCGCCAGCTCCTGGACTGGCCGCTCGTGACCGCTTCGGTAGCCGTCAGGTTACGTGGCGGCAAGATCGCGGACGCTCGCGTCGTGATGGGCCACGTCGCCCCGATTCCGTGGCGCTCGTCGGAGGCCGAAACCGCCCTGAAGGGTCAGGCTCTCGGCGAGAGTGCCGGAGAAGCCGCTGGCAAGGCTGCCGTTGCGGCCGCTACGCCCTTGAGCCAGAACCAGGCCAAGGTGCAGCTGGCCAGCGTGGCGGTGAAGCGGGCGGTCGCAATGGTTGCGTAGCCCGCTTCCGGGCGGACTGCGCCGAAACCCGGGGCCGCGGACGCTAGGGCTGGGCAGCCAGTCCCCGTTGGCGGCTCCGTGACTTGGAACGAACGAGGCACGAAATGTCCCGCAACAGAGGCGCCGGCTTGAAGGCCCTGGTCCATCGCTGTTCGGATCTGCGTTGGAAAGGAATGTACATCGACGCGGACGACGACCCGTCGGTACAGTTGTCGAACACGCGCATCTACTGGTGCGACCAGACGCAGAAGCCGATTGGCCCCGACGGGGACATCGTCGACGAAGACACTTGCTCGATGTCCCGCAAGTGCTTCGAAGCGCTCTAAGGTCGCGGCTTCCGGCGGCCCCCTACCGCGACGAGAGCCGCCCGTAGGGTGGCTCGAAGTACTTCTCGATGATCCACTCGGGTTGCCATCGGTCCGGGTTTCGCTCCCTGCCGGTCAGGTCGATTTCCTTTGATTCCGGCTCGGGTACCTGCAGGGGGTCGTTGTCGCCGACTTTCTGCTGCCAGCTCCGCATCGATTCCATCATCGCTGCTATCCGGCCGGCGTGGGCTGGGTCCGACGCGAGGTTTCGCATTTCGTGCGGATCCGTCGCCAGGTCGAACAGCTGCGTATAGTCGGTCTTGGGGTATCGAATCAGCTTCCAGCGGTCGTCGCGAACGGCCCTCATCACGTCGCGGAATGATGTGAAGATCGAGTCCCGCACGGAGTCCGTCTCTCCACGCCAAACAGGCGCCAGGTCGTACCCGTCCGTGCCGTCCGGAACTTCCACCCCGGCCAGTGCGCAAAGCGTCGGGAAGATGTCCAGCAGATAGCACAACGCGTCCGACTCGTCACCTTGCGGCACCCCCGGACCCGAGAACACCAACGGCGCCCCCATCGAGTGCTCGTAGAGGTTCTGCTTTCCGAGCAGGCCATGGCTTCCGACTGCCAGGCCGTGGTCGGCCGTGTACACGATGATCGTGTTGTCGGCGTGCGGCCCGGCCGCGAGTTCGCGGAGGATTCGCCCGACCTGCCGGTCAAGCTGCGTGATCAGCCCGTAGTACTCGGACAGCTGGTCCTGGACCACGGTCCTGGTGCGCGGCCAGGGGCCGAGGCTCTCGTCGCGCAGGGTCATGTGCCCGTTGTTGAACGGATGCTGGGGCGCGAAATTCGGCGGCAGCGGAGGCGGGTTTCGGTAGTACATCCGCCGGTATTTGGGCGGCGGGTTGCGCGGGTCGTGCGGCGCGGTGAAAGCGACGTACGCGAAGAACGGCTGCTCCTCCCTGTAGTTGCGCAGGAAATCGATCGCGGCGTCCGCGAACAGCGTGCTCGAGAATCGGACGCCCTCGCGCTCCTCCGTGAGCTCGCCGTCCTGGCCGAGGTCGACGAGCGGGACCTTGAGGTGGTCCGACATGCCCCCGATCATGATGTTGCGGCCCTGCTGGAAACTCTTGAGCCACGACTCCCGGCCGTTGTGCCACTTTCCGGTGGCGAAGGTCGCGAAGCCGTTACGACCGAGCAGCTGACCCAGGGTCGTCTCGCCCTCCATGTCCATTGGGATGCGGAAATAGCTCTTGCCCGTGTTCAGCATCGCGCGGCTGGGAACGCAAACTGCCCCTCCTCGGGAACCCAGGCAGTACGTGCGCCGGAAACTGAAGCCCTCGGCGACGAGCCGGTCAATGTTGGGCGTGCGGATGTAGGGGTTGCCGTGGGCGCCGATCGTGTCGGGACGCTGGTCGTCGGCGAACAGCAGGAGGATATTCGGTGTCTGGGCCTGGATGGCGCAAGCGCAGGCCAGCGGCAGAATCAGATGCCAGAGTTTCATGGGAATTGCCGCCCAGTATACTCGTAGCCGACATGCGGATATTGATGTACGTTGCGGCACTGGCTGCGGTCCCTGTCGCGGGTTCGGCCGCGGACCGGCCGAACATCCTGTTCCTGATGTCCGACGACCACGCTGCGCACGCGCTCGGTGCGTACGACGGGCGCCTGGCGAAACTGGATCCGACCCCAGCTCTGGACGGCCTCGCACGGGACGGGATGCTCTTCGAGAATGCTTTCTGCACCAACTCGATCTGCACGCCGAGCCGGGCGACGCTACTGACCGGACAGTACAGCCACGTGAATCGGGTGACAACGTTGAGCGGCCACCTGGAAGGGGACCGCCAGTACGTCGCCAACCTGATTCGTGATGCCGGTTACCAGACCGCGATGATCGGCAAGTGGCACCTGAAGCGGGAGCCGTCGTTCGACTACTACTGCGTTCTGCCGGGCCAGGGATCGTACTTCAACCCCGTGATGCGAGAGTCGGGCCGGCCGTGGCCGGACAACTTGCGGCGGTTTTCCGGATACGACTCATCACACTCATCGGACGCGATCGTCAAGGCGTCGATCGAGTGGCTCGCAAGGAGGGACAGGAAACGCCCGTTCTTCCTGATGCACCATTTCAAGGCGCCGCACGACAATTTCGAAAATGCCGAGAGGTACGATTTCCTGTACGAAGACGCCTCGGTCCCGGAGCCGGCCAGCCTCTGGAAGGTGCCCAACCACGGCTCCGTCTCGACAGACGGAGCGGGTACGTCGATCGGCAAGCGCAATGCCCGGCGCAACATGGGCCATCACATGTTCGTCGATCCCGAACTCGGAGCCGAGGCGTACAAGCGGACAGCGTATCAGCGCTACCTGAAGAAATACCTCCGCACCGTGCGGGGAGTCGATGACGGCGTTGCGCGGCTGCTGGCGTTCCTGGAGGAGGATGGCGTGCTGGACAACACCGTGGTGCTGTACACCTCCGACCAGGGGTTCATGCTGGGAGAGCATGACTACATCGACAAGCGCTGGATGTACGAAGAGTCGCAGCGTATCCCTCTGTTAGTCCGGTACCCGGGAGCCGTCGCGGCCGGCTCGCGCAACGACGACTTGGTAAACAACACCGATCTGGCCCCGACCCTCCTCGAACTCGCCGGCGTGACACCGCCGTCGTTCATGCAGGGCCGCAGTGTTGTGCCGTTGCTGAAGGGGCGGCGGCTGGAGGACTGGCGCGAGGCCACCTACTACCGGTACTGGATGAACTATGCCCACCATGACGTGCCCGCTCACTACGGGATCCGCACCAAGGAATTCAAGTTGATCTTCTTCTACGGCCTGCCGCTAGACGCGCCCGGAGCCAGGGAGTCGACGACCACGCCCGGATGGGAACTCTACGACCTGAGAAGGGACCCTCGCGAAGCGCGGAACGTCTACGGGGATCCGGCCTACGCGGAAGAGACCCGGAGACTGAAGCACGAACTGTTACGCATCAAGGCCGAAATCGGCGATACCGACGAGAAGTACCCGGAACTGATGGCGATCCGGCAGCAGCATTGGTAGGTCGGTACCGGGAAGCTACATCGGCCGCCGTGCGAAACTGAGGCTGCGGTGATTTCCGGGCTGTTCCGCTTGATGGCCGTCGCGGCGCTGGTCTGCATGCTGGCGGACGCCGAGTCGCTTTCGCTCCACGGCACCGTCGAACCGCGGTTGGATCGGGGCCTCGCGGCGATTTCCGCGGTCAACAGCCCGTATTACGACGAGGTTGCGGTCCGAAGCAGCCAGTTCGTGTTTCGCAGGCTCGCGCCGGGAGCGTACGCGCTGACCGTCATGGATCCCGAATGGGGAGTCACCCGCAAGACCGTGCAGGTCACGCCGTCGTTTGCCGACGGCAGCGGGAGGGTTCGGATCGAAGTCGACCTGGAACGGTCGGACGCCGCGCGGTCGAGACGGATACAGCAAGAGGGAACGGTCTCGGTCGGGGCCCTGAAGGTCTCGGCGAAGGCGAAGGAGGCTCGGCGCAAGGCGCAGGCCAGGCTTCGGCGAGGTGACGAGGCCGGTGGAGTCGAACTGCTGCTCAGGGCGGTCGAGATCTCGCCCTCCTATTCGGAGGTCTGGAACGAGCTGGGCACGATCTCATACAAGGCCGGCCGATACGTGGAAGCCGAGGAGCGATTCCACAAGGCCCTTGAGTACGACCCGCTCGCCTACGCACCCATGGTGAACATGGGGGGTGCGCTGCTCTCCCAGAATCGGTTCGACGACGCGCTCAGCTTCAACCTGATGGCCCGCAGCATGCAACCCGAGGACGCTCTGGCCAATTCACAGCTCGGCATGAACTTCTTCTACAAGGGACAGTACCAGAAGGCGCGCGAGTTTCTGCTTCGAGCCAAGGAAGTCGATCCATCGCATTTCAGCATTCCGCAACTCTTCCTCGCCGAGATCTACACGAAACAGGGAGATCTGTCGGAGGCGCGCGCGGAACTCGAGGAGATCTTGCGTCTGCATCCCGACTCGCCGGTGAGGGCTGTCGTCGCCGACGCCCTGCGACGGCTCGAGGCGGAACTGCCGCTTCCCGACACTCGTTGACCCTGCCCGGACCCTGCGCCGGTTGGGACCGACTCGACCGCCGTACGGGCCACCAGTTCGGCCTAGTCGCAGCTGTTCGTGGGGATGACACCCTCGGGCGATTCTCGCGCGAAACCCCGACCGGGCCGCCATCGTAGGCCGTGCGGAGCTCTGACGGAATCAGTGCTCAGCAAGTTCTGGTGCCTAGCGACCGGACACACTTAACGCAGGCACGGTGTTCTGTGTAGAACGGGGTTAGTGCGGGTAGGCCTCCGTATTTTCCGTCCGCAGACGATCGCTTGGCTGCGAGAGGCCTTGCAGCGAGGCCAGCTGTCGCGCGCGGCCCTGGGTCGCGGGATCTGCGAGCGGGAGGACTGGCGCAATCCCAAAGGCGAGTATTGCACGGCCTCGGCGCGCACGGTGCTGCCTACGCTGGCCGCCCAACTGGACCTGCCACTGCCTGAGGCCCAGCCGGGTCCACCCGCCTGTCGCCCGCGGTCCAGCCCGGACCCGCCGGGGCCGTCGACCGGCTTCACCGGCTCGCTGGCGGAACTCGGCGAGGTCAGCGTGCACTGGGCCCGCACCGCGGCGCAGCGGCGGCTGTGCGCCGCACTGCTCGGCCAGCACCATCCGCTGGGTCCGACCCGGGCCCACGGCTGTCGGCTGAGCTATCTGCTGGCAGCCGCTGGCGGGCCGCTGGGTGTGCTCTCGTTCGTGGCGGCGCCGTTCCGGCTGGGGCCGCGCGATGCCTTCCTGGGGTGGGACGACCGCACGCGCGGAGCGCACATCGAGCGGATCCTGAGCCACGACCGCTTTGTGCTGGTCGCGGGCGTGCAGGTCAAGAACCTGGCCTCGCACGTGTGGGGCAAGACGCTCCAGAGACTGGCCCGGGACTGGCAGCGGGCACACGGCGTGCGGCCCTGGATGGTGGAGACCTGTGTGCAAAGTTCGCGGCCGGGCACGAGTTACAAGGCGGCCGGCTGGCAGTGCGTGGGAGCCACGCGGGGGCGGCCGCCGGGAGCGGGCGGAGCGGTGGAGGCGAAGACGGTCTGGCTGCGGGGTTTGGAGCCGGACTGGCAGCAAAAGCTGTGCCAGCAGCCGGAGCAGACGCTGGGGCAGTACCCGGAGCTGGTGCATGATCACAGCTCAAGCCACGGCTCCCCTTGTGCGACCGTCTTCATAACCACTCACCATCACGTCCCCGAGCATAGGCACCGCCTCGGTGGAATGTGGAGGGGCGAGGGCCGTGAACAGCGACACGATCACACCGGCACGGCCACGAGCGTCTCAGCGTCGTTAGGCGTGGCCGTGCCGGTGTCGCCTGAGGGTGGTTCGGTCGGCGTTTCCAAGAAGGTTCCTCTCTGTCGGGTGTCGCCCGCGTTGGCATTACGTTCGCGCCCTGTGACGAGAGCGGCTCGCCTAACTAGTTACCAATCGGAAGCGGGCATCGAGCGCCGGGGGCGCTGGAGGAGTGGGACATCGCGGATCGGCGATTCAGTGTAAGTTAAGCGGTGGGCTTCGTGCTCATTCGTCAGCGTTACTTGACAAACGAACCGGAAAACCATATTATAACTATGGGATTTCTGTGAGAACTGCAAACGCACATGTCCTCGGTTCCCCGGGACAACAGCACGGAAGACCCATAACTTAATTCTGGGAAATACGACAGGAAGTCAAGTGTGCCCGTCGTGAAGCATGAGCCGTTCTTCCGTCAGCATCCGGTTTTCACCGCGGAGGATCTGGCCGCCCATCTTGCGTCCCGTGGTGCAGTCGGGTGCCGAGGCCAGGAAGCACTTCTGGCTTACTACACCAAGGCCAGCCGCGTCATCCGCGTGCGGCGTGGGCTTTATGCCGTAGTTCCTTCGGGAGCCGAACCCGAGTCCTATCCGGTCGACCCGTATCTCATTGCCGCGAAGCTGACCCCGGATGCGGTGCTTTCCCATCACACCGCACTCGAGTTTCATGGCCGGGCCTAGTCGGCCTGGAATCAACTGATCTACTCCGCATCCCGGCCGATCGGATCCCTCACGTTCCGCTCGCACGGGTTCCGAGGCGCCAAATTTCCCGAGGCGCTTCGCCGCTCCGGGACGGAACACTTTGACGTGCTGGGCCGTGAGCGCTCAGGTGTGGGTGTGCGAGTTGCCAGCCTGGAAAGGACGCTGGTGGACGTCCTGCATCGCCCGAATCTGTCGGGAGGCTGGGAGGAGATCTGGCGTTCCCTGGAATCGGTCGAGTTCTTCAACTTCGACCGGGTAGTGGAGTATGTGCTTCTGCTCGGTAACGCGACGACGGCCGCAAAGGTGGGGTTTTTCCTCGAGCAACACCGCGATGGCCTGATGGTCGAGGAGTGCCATCTCCGGCCGCTTCGCGAGCGCCGACCGCGACAACCGCACTACCTGGACCGTAACGGGCGAAAGCCCGGATGCCTGATGGCGGATTGGAACCTCGTGGTTCCGAACGACGTGCTCGAACGGTCGTGGGGGAAGGTCCTGTGAGGATTTCTCCCGAGATCCTGACGGTGGAAGCCGAGGCAACCGGATTCAGGGCCGAGATGCTGGAGAAGTCGGTCCGGATGCTGGCCCTGCTCGACGCCATTCGCGATCATCCCCTGCTTGACGGGAAGCTTGCGCTCAAGGGCGGAACGGCTCTGAACCTGTTCGTGTTCAATGTCCCGAGATTGTCCGTGGACATCGATCTGAACTACGTGGGTGCCGCAAGCCGGGACGACATGCTGGAAGAGCGCCCCAAGATCGAAGCCGCGATCCAGGCCGTGTTTCGCCGCGAGGACTTCGCGGTTCGACGGATGCCCGAAGAACATGCTGGAGGGAAGTGGTCGATCCGCTATGCTGGCGCGTCAGGGCACAGCGGCCGGCTCGACGTGGATCTGAATTTCATGTACCGCGTCCCCTTGTGGCCGGTCACGACCATGGATTCGCGCCCGCTCGGAAGTTGGCGCGCCCTGCCGATGCCACACAAGTTGACACTTGACTTTTGACATCGCTCTGTGCCATTTCTGGAGCATGTATGAGCAACATCGGATCCCGACCACATTGGCGCGGGGCCCTGCGCTGATCCAGGTCCGCAAACTCGTGGCCGACGCGGGCGACGCCAGCCGCACCGAAATTGGCCGGCAGGTCTGCGCCCGGTTCGGATTCCTCGATGCCCACGGCAAGCCGCAGGTCGCCAGTTGCATGCAGGCCTTGCGCGCTCTCGCAGCCGCCCGCCAGATCGACTTGCCCGCGCCCCGGCACAACCGCCAGCGTGGCCGCCCGCGCCGCCTGGACCGTCCCGTGCCCCCGCCCGTCGGCCTGCCCGCCCGGGTCGACCGGGTGCGCGACCTGCAACTCGTCGCGGTCCGCGACGAGCACCAGCGCCGCGTCTGGAACGAACTCATCGCCCGCGAGCATCCCCGCGGAGCTGTCCTCCACGCCGGAGCCCAGTTGCGCTACCTGCTGGTCTGCGAACATGGCGTGCTCGGCGCGCTCGGCTTCGCCGCGGCCGCTCTCACGCTGGCCGCCCGCGACGCCTTCATCGGCTGGGACCCCGCCACCCGCTCGCGCCACCTGCATCGCGTGCTCGGCCTGAGCCGCTTCCTGATCCGACCCTCCGCCGCCTGCCGCAATCTCGCCTCCAAGGCCCTCTCGCTGGCCCTGCGCCGGCTGCCCGACGACTGCCTGCGGCGCTACGGCTACCGCCCCCTGCTGGTGGAAACCTTTGTCTCTCAAGACCAAGCGGGCACCTCGCTGGCGGCCGCCAACTGGCAGCGCATCGGCGTGACCGCCGGGCGGGGCCGCTTGGCGGCCGCCGGCACGCAGGTGGACGTGAAGGCCATCTGGCTGTATCCGCTGGCGCGCAACTGGCGCGCGCAACTGGGCCTGCCAGCGCCGGGCGTGCCGGCGCTGGCACTGGGGGCGGGCCTGGCCTCCGGCGAGTGGGCGCACAACGAGTTCGGGACCGCGCCGCTGGGCGATGTACGCTTGACTCGGAGGCTGGTGCAGAGCGTGGAGATCCAGGCGGCAGCGCCCACCAAGTCGTTTCCCGGAGCGGCGCAGAAGGACTTGGCGGCAGTGCGGGGCTACTACCGGATGATCGACCAGCCGGCGGATTCGGAGGTGACGCCGGAGCACATCCTGGCGCCGCACCGGGAGCGCACGCTGCAGCGCATGCAGGGCCAGTCGGCAGTGCTGTGCATCCAGGACGGGACGGACCTGAATTTCGCGGAGCATCCGGGCTGCGTGGGACTGGGCCTGATCAGCAAGAACAAGGGCTCGGCGGGGACGCTGGGGATCCACATGCACTCGACGCTGGTGGTCAACGGGGAGGGGATCCCGTTGGGGGTGCCGCAGATCCAGTACGAGGCCCCGGACGGGCAGGCGGAGCAGGGCAAGCCGCTGGAGGAGCGCAAGACGATGCGCTGGATCCGGGGGTTGCGGGAGTGTGCGGAACTGGCGGAGCAGTTACAAGGGGTGCGGCCGGTAGCGGTGCTGGACCGGGAAGGGGACGTGTACGCGATCTTCGCCGAGCAGCGGCGGTTGGGGACGGTGGACCTGCTGGTGCGGGCGCAGCACGACCGGGTGCTGGGCAAGGGGGTGCCGAAGCTGTTCGAGGCGGTGCGGCAGGAGGCCGCGCAGGGGCGTTTGGAGATTCACGTGGCGCGGCAGAGCGCGCGGCGGTCGAGCCGCGGGCAGCCGGGCCGGCCGGCGCGCGAGGAACGCGTGGCGGAGGTGGATCTGAGATGGCAGTGTTGAATCCCTATTTATTTCGGCAGTAGGAGGGGGGTTTTTCTCGTATTAGTTTGACGCTGAAATGCTTGGAAATCAGTTGTAGAGCGGAAATCCGAGAGGGGCGTTGATGGGGCAGTGAGGCAGGTGCAGGAGGAGCAGCGGGACCGGTTGGAGGGACCCGGATTCTTCTGGCAGTAGTTGTGGCCAGCGAGCGGGTCCGGATGGAACAGGGCCCGTCGCTGTAGGGCCCCGATGGGCCGGCCTGTGGAGCAGTCAGCCGGTCAGGCCAGTTTTGAGGTGGGCAGGGTGGCGCCGCGGCTCAGGGATGGGGTAAGACACAGGGTGTGGCCCGCACGGTTGCAGCCGCCGGGCCGTGGTCGGTCCTGCCGTGCAGATGCGTTTCGCAACTAACCTGACCGACAAGGAATATGTTAGCCGACGGGCCTGGAATACTGTCAGCGCTCCGCCGTGTCCGTGGTGCAAGCCGGGCACGTGCGAACTGGCCCCGCACGGGTTTTACCCGCGCGTGAAGCCGCAGGGGGCCTGGATCCGGCGCTTCATCTGCCGGACGGTGAAGCGCACAGTGAGCCTGTTGCCGGACTGTTTCGCGGCGTGGGTCCAGGGAACTCTGGAGGAGCAGGAAGAGCCGGTGCGGGTGGCGGAGAGGGCCGCGACGCAGGCGGCGGCGGTGGAGCAGGTGCGGCCACCCGGGGAGTGCAGTCTGGCGAGCGCACAGCGCTGGCTGCAGCGGCGGATGCGGTGGGTGGGGGTCCTGCTGGTGGCGGTCAAGGGGCTGTACCCGGAGCGGTTCACGGGGGTGGAGCCGACGTTGGCTGGATTCGGGCAGCAGTTGGGCAGCGAGACGGTGCTGCGAACGCTGCGGGAGGTGGCGGAGGCGCAGTTGGGGAATCTGCCAGCTCCGGTGGGATTCCGCCGCGTGAGTGTGACGCTGAGAACAGGGCCCCGGGCGGCAACAAAACAAGCCTCTGGACTGTCTCCACCGCCTGGCAGCGGCTAGCGTGGGGCCCAACGGCGATTGGGCCGCCCACGGAGGCCCCCCAGCGATGCCAGCAGACGCAAAGGATCCACGAGAGGCCGTGGCCCTGTTCCGGTTCGGCCTGATTGCACCCGTGCTGCATCTGGCGCCCGGGCCCGAGCGAGCGGCCGCCCTGCAGCAGATCGCCGACCGCGAGCACGCGATTCCCGGCAGCCGGCGGCGGCGTGTCGCGGTCTCCACACTGCAGACTTGGCGGCGGCGGCACCAGCAGGGCGGGTTCCAGGCGCTGCACCCGAAGCGGCGTAGCGACAGGAACCAACCGCGGCGCCTGCCGCCGGAGGTGGCCGCCCTGCTGACCGCGATCAAGGAGCGCGAGCCGCGGCTGACGGTGAAGGCCGTCATCCGCCAGGCGCACGATTCGGGCCGGGTGCCGGACGGACTGCGCCTGGCTCCCTCGACCGTCAACCGGCTGCTCAAGCAGGCTGGCCTGATGGAGCGGCCCGCCGAGCAGCCGGCGGGAGGGGACCTGCGGCGCTACCAATGGCGGTTTGCCAACGACCTATGGCAAGCGGATGCACTGCACGGCCCGAAGATCGCGGCGGCGGAGCCGGGGCGCAGGCAGGCCAAGGTCTACTTGCTGGCCACGCTGGATGACGCCACCCGGGTCGTGCCGCACGCGGCCTTCGCCTACTCCGAGAACGCCGACAACTTCCTGCCGTCTTCCGGCAGGCGGTGCTCAAACGGGGTGTGCCGCAACGCCTGTATTGCGACAACGGATCGACCTTCCGCAGCAAGCAGCTGGAGCTGGTCTGCGCCCAGCTGGGCACCAGTTTGGTGCATGCGCGGGTGTATCACCCATCGGGGAAGTCAGTGGTTTCATGATGCGTCCCTTCCGAACTGTTGTGCGGCGTCCGTCGGCTCCGCCCCTCGCTGATCGTAACCTGCCGGCAGCTTGTACATGCTGCGGGGCTTCTTCGCGGCCTTGATTTGGTCGCAAAGAATCCGGCCCTGCCGAGCGAGCGCTTGCACGCTCCAGCAGGGCAGCCCGAGTTGGCTGGCGAGTTCGCTGACGGTCACGTAGCCCTGCGCGCGCAGCTGCTCCCGGCGGCGCTGCAGATGCCCCTTCATCGCGACCCGCTGGCGTAGCCGGTAGACATGCCGCAGGGTGTACGGCGCCCCGTTCCACAGGCGGTGCCCGGCCTGGTTGAGCAGTTCGGCAGCCTCGGCGTCGGAATGCGTGTCCAGGGCCGCGTCCAAGGCGGCCACCGCAGCGGGACAGAGAGGGTACTTCAGCTGCCGCGGCCGGTTCAGCTGGACCTGATCGAGCGTCAGCGCCTTGCCGCCGCGCAGGCGCAGGTCGACGCGGACCTCGTAGCCCGCGCGAGTCAGCGTGGCGTCCTCGACCAGCAGCCGCAGCAGCCGCTTGCGGTCGGCGTGGTCGGTTGTCGGCGCGTCCCACACCTGAGCGAAGTCGCGGGCCAGCTCCTCGATGCGCCGCAGCTGTTCGGCTGACATCTCCGCGTCGCGGGCCGCCTGCCGCTCCTCGCGTTCCCGCCCGGCCTCCTCCAGCTCCCGCAGGCGCTCGTTCCAGGCGGCCTCCAGCGGGGCCGCCACCAGGCGGTTGACCGGGTCCGCCGCATAGTAGCGCCTCTGGGCCAGCTCGGCCTCATAGACCAGCCGCTCGATGCGCAGGGCGCGCTGCGCGTCCGCCTCGGCGAAGTCAGCCCGCACTTGCTCCTGCACGGCCAGCGCGAGCGCAATGTTCTCGCCGTTCATCGCCCCGACCGCGAACCGCCCGACCGCGGCGTCGACGGCCTCCGCGCGGATCCACAGGCAGCCCTTCTCGCCCTTCCGCACGGTCGCCTCCTTGCAGGTGTAGTGCACTTGCGCAGGCTGGTTCCGATCCGGCCGCGCCCGGCTGTATTTCACGTTCAGGCGGCCACCGCACTGGCCGCACAGCGCGATGCCCTGCAACAACGCCGCCCCGTTCCGCGGCGCGCTGAGGCGGGCCGGGTTGGCGGCGAAGCAGCTCCCGTTGCGGGCCAGAGTCGCGAGGTTGCGGCCGTACTCCTCCCAGTCGATGAAGCCGACATGGTGGCCGGGGATGCACACCTCCCACTCGTCCAGCGGCAGCGTCCGGTAGCGGACGCTGCCGTCGGCCTGGCGCAGGGTGCGGGTCTGGCCGTAGGCGAAGGCCCCCGCGTAGGCGGGATTCCTGAGAATGCGCCGGATCTTGGGGTGGTCGGGCAGGTTCCAGCGCAGCACGCCGCGGCAGGGCCCGGTGCGGGCGCGGTGCGGCAGCAGGATGTTCTCGTCGCGGAACCACTTCACGACTTGCATCGCCGAGCCCTTGTCACGGAAGGCCGTGAACACGCGGCGGATCGCCGCGACCACCTGGCGGTCGGGGTCGAACACGACCTGGCCGTCCTCGTCGTAGACCAGCCCCAGCGGCAGCGGCACGCGCAGCTCGCCGCGGGCCGCCTTGCTGCGCTGCCCGCCCAGCAGGCGGGCGCGGATGCCCGCCAGCTCGAATTCACTGAGACTGCCCTTGATGTCGAGCAGCAGCTTGTCCGAACTGTCGTTGGGGTCGTGCACGCCGTACTCGTCGAGGATCAGCGTGTCGGCGAGGCGGGCGAACTGCACCAGCTGGGCCCAGTCGCAGTTGTCGCGGGCCAGCCGCGAAACCTCCAGGCAGAGCACGATGCCGATCTCTCCGGCGGCGATGCGGGCGGTCAAGTCGCGGAAGCCGCTGCGGTTGGCGGCATACGCCCCCGACAGGCCCTGGTCGTCGTCGATCAGGCGAATGCGGTCCTCGCTCCAGCCCAGCGCGATCGCCGAGCGGCGCAGGTCGTACTGGCGGTGCGTGCTCTCGGTGTTGCAGGCGACTTGCTTGAGTGAGGACTGGCGGATGTACAGGCAGGCCTCGCGGGCGAGGTGGCGCGGCTTGACCTTGCCGGCGGCGGTTTCAAGCATGGGAGTCTCCTTGCGGGGCGCACAGCAGTGCGCGGATCTGGCGGGCCGCCTCGGCCACGGCGGTCGGGGCCGAGGCGGCCCGTGCCGCGCCATCCGAGCGGGGCTCGGCAGCCGGGGCCGGCGCGGGGCGCGCGGCGGTCAGGGCCAAGGTCGCCGCCAGACCGTGCCAGCGGAACGTGGCCAGCGCCCGGCTGTCGTGGCTGGCCAGCCACTGCCAGCGCCAGCGCTCGTAGCGCCCGCTGGCATCGGCACCCCAGTTCATCAGGGGCGCTCCGAGCGTTTTTTTTCGCGGCGCGCAAGCGCCTTCTCGAGGCCGCGCGGGTGCAGCCGGACGCCGAAGCGCTGTTCGATCAGCGCAACCAGCGTGGCACTGGAGGTGCGGCCGTGCGCGGCCCGGTAGTCGTCGACAAAGTCCAGCATCGCGGGCGTGATCTTGTGCGGGCCGCGGGGGCCGCGCCGCTCGGGGATGAGGCCCCGCAGGCCGTCCCGGGCGAAGGCCTTGACGGCCCGGAAGCAGGTCGGCAGGGAGACGCCGAAGCGCTCGGCGGCCTTGGCCAGCGTGAGCTTGTCGAAGTGGACGCGACGGACCATTTCGTAGCGCACCTGCAGGATGTCGCGAGGATCGAAGAACTCGCTTTGGTCGAAGCGCGGATCGCGGACACGTTCGGGATGCGGGTTGAGCAGGCCGGCTTGGCGGAGGCGTGCGTCCTTGTCGGAGGGTGGGGGCGCGGAGTCTGGCATGGCTGGCATGGGTAGATGGGCAGGGAGGAATTTCATAAATTATAACGCACCACAGGGGCCAGTCTGGGCAGAAATCCCCTGTAATTTGGCTATTAGCGGCAGATAGCGCCCTAATTTCTGAAAAATAACCATACTTATTTATGATCATACGATGCCCCCCTCTGCAGCAACGCATCCACAACCGCCCGCAACTCGAGCAGATCGTCGACACGCCACGGCGAGCGCCCCGCCGAGGCGCGTTCGAAATCGTCCGCCAGCCGGTAGCTCGTCCATGCAAGCGGAAGCGTAAGCAGGGTTTCGTCCTCCCGCACGCAGCGCACCAGGCGCACGCCGCCGGTCGTCAATCGGGAGTAGAACGGAAACGATCGCCCGCGCAGCGGATGGTGCGGATGGGTGATGACCACCTCATCCGGACTCCCCGCTTGTTCGGGCTGGCCCGCTTTCGGGAACTTTTGATAAGGGCAAGATCGAAAGATTTTTTCGTCGAGTCCGCGCCGAGTTGTTGCCCACCTTGCGTCCCGAGGACTATGCCAGCCTGGCGGCCTTGAACCGCCGTCTCGCCGCCTGGATCGAAGGCGAGTACCACCATAAATGTTGCGCGCAACATTTGCGGTGACATGTTGCGGTGCGGGGAATGTTGCGACGCGCCGGAATGCGCTTGTCTCTCAGCGGTGAAGCCGGACTCTCCGCAACATTCCTTTCTGCGCTCAGAGTGACCGATGATCGTCGTTTTGAATTCCAAGGAGAGACGATCATGTTCGACAATCTGTTCAAATGTCCCGATACGATTGAGGCGTACAGCTCGGCGCCGCTTGCCGATGAGCGGCTGAGCTTTCTGCACCATCTACGGGAATCCGGATCCGGGACAACCTCCCTGCGGCATCATGCGTGCAGCCAGCTACGCCTGGTTCGGCTCCTGGAACTGACCGACGACCAGTCGGTCAGCGTTGTCCGGATCGAGGCCGCGGTCCGTTCGGCTGGGGGCGGATCAGGATTTCCCCGACAGGCGTCGGCCAGTGTCATCAAGGTTTTTGTTGCTAACGCCGTGCGGTGGATGCGGTTCCTCGGTCGGCTGGAAGAGCCGGGAGCGGTGCGCCACTCCCATGCCGTCGAACTCGATGTCTGGGTGGACTGGATGCGCCGAGACCGCGGGCTCTCGCAGACAACCGTCGGTGCTCTACGTCGGGTCGTCGAAGACTTCTTCGACCGGCTTGCTCCGAGCGGCACCGTCCTGTCTGCAATCACCATCTCCGACATCGACCGAACATGCGCCGCATGGTACGCCGAGAGACAGCTCGGCCGGAGGACGCGGAACATCTACGCGCGGCGTCTTCGCGCTTTCTTCCTCTTCGCAGAATCCCGCGGCTTGTGCACACCGGACCTGTCCGTGGCGATCGTGCCGCCCCGGGTGTATGCGGAGACCGGGATCCCGCGCGGGTTCGCCCGCGGCGATGTCCTTCGCCTGCTGGCCACGACCGAGGGCGACCAGCCGTCCGATATCCGCGACCGGGCCATGCTGATGCTGTTGATCACCTACGGTCTCCGGTCCGGCGAGGTCGCCGGCCTGCGGCTTGACGATGTCGACTGGCTGGAGGAGACGCTTCGCGTCCGCTGCCCGAAGCCGGGAACCACGCGTCTCCTTCCGCTCTCGCCCGCTGCCGGACACGCGCTCCTGCGCTATCTTCGCGAGGTCCGTCCCCGACATCCTGACCGGACCCTGTTCCTCACCCTCAAGGCCCCGTTCCAGGCGATCGACAGTCGTGCTTGCTCCGGTGTCGTCAGGCGTCGCGCAGACCGCCTCGGCATACGGGCACCGTGTCGCGGGGCGCATGCGCTGCGCCATGCGGCAGCCCAGCACCTTCTCGACCAGGGGATGTCGATGAAGGTGATCGGAGACTATCTCGGCCACCGCAGCCCCTCCACCACGGCGATCTACGCAAGAATCGATCTCAAGGCCCTGCGCGAGGTTGCGGATTGCGATCCGGGAGACCTGTCATGACTCTGGGCGAGGCCATCGACACGTACATCCTCTGGCGGCGATCCCACGGCACGAAGTTCGACGACGGTGCCAGGATACTGCGTCGGTTCCTGAAGGGGGTCGATGCGGATGCCCCCTGCGATGCGGTCACGAGGGACGCGGTCCGTACCTTCCTCGCAGGGACCCGACCGCCGACCAGCTACCGGAATGCCAAGTACACTGCTCTGTCTGGATTGTACCGCTTTGCCATCAGTCGCGGCCACGCGACCCGGTTTCCGCTGCCCGAACGGGAGAGCGAGCCGAGGGCATCGGCGCCCCTGCCGCCCTACATTTACACTGGGGACGAAGTTCGGCGTCTTCTCGGCTCGACCGCAGCCTCCCGCGCCCGTGCAAGGCAACTGGACGGCGACACCCTAAGGACCTTGATCCTGCTGCTGCACGGATCCGGACTGCGCAGCGGCGAAGCGCTCCGACTCACGCTCGCGGATGTCGACCTTGATGACGCGGTGCTCACCGTTCGCGATTCGAAGTTCTACAAGTCGCGCCTGGTTCCGGTCGGGGAACGGCTCGCCCATGTGTTGCGCGACCACGCCGCCAGGCGCCTGCGGCGCCCGCAGCCGGAGGGACGGGATTCGGCCTTCCTCGCGAACCGTGACGGAACACCCCTGTTGGCGGGAGTCGTCAGGAATGTCTTCGCCAAGCTGCTCCGCGATGCCGGGATCGGCGGCGGGGACAGCAGGTGCCGGGGTCCCTGCCTGCATTCGTTCCGGCACGGATTCGCCGTCGGACGGCTGAACGCCTGGTACCGGCAGGGCGCCGACGTGCAGCGACTGTTGCCGGTGCTCTCCACCTACCTCGGTCACAGGAACCCGGCCGGAACCCAAGTCTACCTGAGCATGACCCCGGAAAGGCTCGTTCAGGCATCGCTCCGCTATGAACACTACATGAAGGGAGATCAAGATGCGTGATTGCAGGACAATGGGGGCGTGGCTCCGGCGCTACCTCGAAGAGCACATCGTCAGTGAACGGAACCTGGCGGAGAACACCCGACAGAGCTATCGGGATACGTTCACCCTCTTGCTGCCATTCATCAGCGCAGGAGCCCGGAAACCGATCGACCGGCTGGTCATCGACGATCTCACCGCCGAAAGGCTGCGCGCCTTCCTCGACCATGTCGAGACGGAGCGTGGCTGCTCCGTGGAAACCCGGAACCGGCGCCTGACCGCCGTTCGCGCCTTCGCCCGCTTCGTGGCCAGCCGCGACCCCGCCCTGGTCGCCTGGTGCGGCCACATCCGCGCCATCCCGGTGAAGCGGGCAGCGCCGAAGCCGGTCGCCTGGCTGACCCGGGCGGAGACGGACGCCCTCCTTGCCGCCCCCGACAGGAAAACGCCAAGGGGCCGCACCGAACACGCCATCCTGATCTTCCTCGTGAACACCGGTGCCCGCGTCTCGGAGGCCTCCGGGCTCCGGATCGCCGACATTGCGTTCAGCCAAAGAAACGGAGGCTCTGCCCTTGCCACTCTCCATGGCAAGGGCGGCAAAGTCCGCCAATGCCCGCTGTGGAAGGAAACCGAACGGGTGGTGGCGGAACAGACAGCAGGGCGCTCAAACGGCGACCCCGTGTTCTCCAGCCGCTACGGCAGGGCCTATACCCGCTTCGGCATCTATCGCGTGGTCGAGCGCTGTGCAGCGGCAGTGCCGGAACTGTCCGGGAAGACGACAACCCCGCATGTGCTTCGACACACGGCTGCTTGCAGCCTCGTACGCGCCGGAGTCGATCTCAATACCATCCGTGCCTGGCTCGGCCATGTCAGTCTCGATACAACCAACATCTACGCCGAGATCGACCTCGAGATGAAGGCGCGGGCGATGGCACTCTGCGATGCGGTCGAGGAGGGACCGACGCGGCCGTGGAAGGAGGATCGAGGGGTGATGGCGTTCCTCCGGTCACTCTGAGCGCAGAAAGGAATGTTGCGGAGAGTCCGGCTTCACCGCTGAGAGACAAGCGCATTCCGGCGCATCGCAACATTCCCCGCACCGCAACATGTCACCATGCTCCCCACCACGGCCTCGCCGGTGACACGCCCTTGGATCGCTGGGCACAGGTCGGTGACCACGTGCGCTTTGCCGGCCCCGGCATCGACCTGCGGTGGATCTTCAGCTACCGCTTCGTGCGCCGCGTCAGCCGCGCCCGCACGGTCAACCTGCACGGCCGCCAGTACGAGACCGTAGCTGGGCTGGCCGGCCAGAAGGTCACCTTGGTGGTCGAGCCCGACGCCCCGCCCGAGCGGGCCCTGACGGTCCTGCACGAGGACGGCGAGAGCAGCCAGGCCACCCTGGTCGATCTCCAGGTCAACGCCCGCGCACGGCGCAGCCAGCCGCCCGCTGGGGACCCGCCGAAGCCCCCCGCCCGGCCCGCAACTCCCGACCGGGACCAGCGCCCCGCTCCGGCCAAACAGCAACTCCGGTTGCGCCAGCTGGCCGGCCCCGCTGCCGACCCCAAGGACAAACCCTGATGTACCGCCCGCATTTCGGCCTCACCGGCCTGCCCTTCGAAGCGCCCGCTGACAGCGCCGAGCTGTTCGCCTCCGAGGACGCGACCGAAACCGAGTCCCGCCTGCGGCACTTGCTCGAGTTGCGCGGCATCGGCCTGCTCACCGGCGAGCCCGGCTGCGGCAAGACCAGCGCCTGCCGGCGTTTCGCCGACAGCCTGCATGACAGCCTCTACAGCGTCGGCTATGTGCGACTCACGACCGGCACGGTGATCGACACGTACCAGGCGGTCGGCTGGGCCCTGGGGCTGGAAACGCCGCGCTACCGCGCTCCGGCCTGCCAACTGATCCGGCGCGAGATCGAGCGCCTCGGCGAGGCCGGCAAGCTCCCCCTGCTGATCATCGACGAGGCCCACTACCTGCGCCACGACGTGCTCGACGAACTCCGCCTGCTGGTCAACTTCGGCCTCGACTCGCAGCGCCTGCTGTGCCTGCTGCTGGTCGGCCAGAGCGAGTTGCGGCGGCGGCTGGGACTGGCCCATCACGAGGCCTTCGCCCAGCGCATCGTGATGCGCTACCACCTCAACGGCCTGCGCCGCGAGGAACTCGCGCCCTACCTGCGGCACGCTCTCGCCCGGGCCGGCTGCGAGTTGGACCTGTTCGAGCCCGCCGCCTGCCAGGCGCTGTTCCAGGCCTCCCACGGCCTGCCCCGCCAGGTCAGCGCACTGGCCCATTACGCGCTGGTCGCGGCCGCCCTCGAAAAGGCCCGCTTGGTCAGCGCCGAGCATGTCCGCCGGGCCTGCGACGAGCTGCGTCCGTGACTGGCCTGCCCCGGCACCGCCTGCGCGCAAACGCCGACCGTGTCCGCGACTGCCCCCTCGAGCCGCTCGCCGCGCGGCTCGGCTACGTGCGCGACCCGCGCCATCGCCATCGCTGGCGGCGCGACGGCGCGGTGCTCAGCATCCGCGGGACCCAGTTCTTCGACCACGCCTGTGGCCACGGCGGCGGCGGTGCCATTGATCTCGTCATGCACACCCACCGCTGCGGCTTCCGCCAAGCCGTCGACTTCCTCTCCGACCAACCGCTCCCGGCCGTCCCGGCCGCCCCGCTGGCTCCGGCCGCCCCCGCCCTGCGCCTGCCCGACCCCGTCGACTCGCTCTGGCCCCCCGTGCGCGACTTCCTGGTCCAGGCCCGCGGCCTCGACCCCGCCCTGCTGGAACGCTGCCGGCGCTCCGGCTCCCTCTTCGCCGACCGTCGCCGCAATGCCGTCTTTACCTGCCGTGACCGCTCCTCCAAGACCACCGGCGCCGAACTCGTTGGGATCGGCACGCTCCCCGATGGCTCCACCTTCAAGGGCCTCGCCCCCGGCTCCCGCCGCGACCGCGGCGGCTTCTGGCTGACGACCGGGTCCGCCCCGCCCGCCGCCGTCCTGATCGTCGAGAGTGCTGTGGATGCCCTCTCCGCCGTCCTGCTGCCCGCACCCGGCCTGCCCTCCGACTGCCTCGTCGCTTCCACCGCCGGCACAGCTCGACGCCTGCCCGGCTGGCTCCACGCCTGCCAGCACCTCCCTCTGCTGTGCGGCTACGACGCCGATCCCGCTGGCGACCAGGCCGCCCGCGCCCTGCTCCACCAGCATCCCCGCCTGCAACGCCTCCGCCCCCTCGGCGCCAAGGATTGGAACGACCTGTTGCGCCTGCCCGCTCCCCGCTAGGCCCCATCCAACCCGGCCGAAGCGCAACCATCGCGACTGTTCCGGCCTCTCCGCAAACGTCCCGACCCTGCCGTCAAACCTCCTCTCGGCAGCCCCCCTCCTGCCTGTCACACATCACAAATAATCCGGGAAACCGCCCCCTCCTGCTGCCGGAATAATCCGAAAATCTGCCGCCGGAAGACCCCGGAATTCAACAGGCAGGCGGTGCAGTTGCGGGATCCGGACCGGCAGGGGGCCGCGGTGCCGCTGAACGTGGTGCACGTGCGGGAGGAGAACGCGCCGGAGGGGGTGGCACGGCTGGAGTGGTTCCTGCTGACGAGTTTGCCGGTACAGACGCGGCAGGACGCGGAGCGGATGCTGGAGTGGTACCGGCTGCGGTGGCGGATCGAGGACTGGCACCGGGTGCTGAAGTCGGGCTGCAAGGTGGAGTACCTGGGGCATCGGCGGGGGGAGCGGATCGAGCGGGCGGTGACGATCAACGCGGTGATCGCGTGGCGTCTGGCGGCGATGACGCTGATGGGGCGGGACACGCCGGAACTGCCGCCGGAGACGTGCTTCTCGGAGATCGAGATCGCGGCGTTGGAGGATTTCGCCAAGGATCGTCGGCAAGCACCGCCGGACAATCTCGGACGGGCGGTGCTGACACTGGCGATGCTGGGCGGGTATCTCAACTTCAAACGCAAGCGCTATGCCCACCCGGGCCACAAGGTCATGTGGGAAGGCTACATACGCCTGGCGGCAATTAGGCAAGCCATCGAACGCGCTCGTCGCCTGAATAAAGCCAGCAAACTGTATCAGAAGATGCGATCACCATGATTTGTGTGTAAACGGCAGGGCGCGCCACCGGCATTCCCGTGGTGGACCTTCATGAACTCGCAGCCGGCAAGCTCTCGGCACTGCTGTCACGCTGCAAGGCAAGGGACCTATTCGACAGCCGGTTGATCCTCGCCATGGACTCTCTCGACCTCCAGCGGCTCCGTCTCGCGTTCGTCGTCTACGGCGCGATGGATCGTAAGGACTGGCGGACAGTATCGGTCGCGGATGTGGGCGTGGACGTCGCAGAACTGGTCAACCAACTTGTCCCATCGCTTCATATCGGTGGTCTGGGAGGGCCGGACGCGGCGACCGCGTATGGAAAGACCCTGGTCGAGGAATGCCGGCAAGGGTTGTCGGCGGTGTTGCCGTTCACCGACACCGAGCGCGCTTTTTTGGACCTACTGCTGGACCAAGGGGAAATCGACGCGTCGCTCTTAACATGTGACCCTGCTATTCAGGAACGCATCCAAGCCCAGCCGCTGCTCAAATGGAAGGCCCTCAACGTACGGCATCACAAAGGATCGCCTTGAGAGACGGTGCCATCAATGGAGATTTCTGGCCAATTCAGTCTGCCAGTTCCGAGCAAGCCGTCCCCTCCAATCGCCCGTTCAGCGCCGCGTGGAACGAATTTGGTGCGCACGTAAGACATCAAGAACGAGGCTTAGCGATTCGCTCTTCGAGTCATGGTTTCTCGCACCGGGCAGCGCCTTGATCGGAGTTCAAACGAGGACTCGCCTTGTGCAACCCTCTTCAGGACCACGCACCATCACGCCCCGGAGTTGCCGGGAGGGTTGCTCCCTGTCGTGTGTTGCCCACGTGGAAGTGACATTCGAGCCCTGCGACGATAGCGGGTCGCCTCGCGGCTGAGCTACCGGGAGCGGGCAAAGAACGCCGAGGACGCTGGGGGCAACTTGCGGATCGGCTATTCATTGTCAGTCGAGCGGTGAGGTTCTCGCTCGTTCGTGACGGCCAGTGGAGCGCACCCGCGCGACGGGCCGGAGCCACAATGCGGGCGGAGCTGACAATGCCCACGCTGACCACCGAGCCGCCCGCCTCGCGTGCCGATGCATCCAAGCTCTACCGTCGGGACGGCTACGCCCGGGCGAAGCAACAGGCGGCGGCGCTACGCTGCCGGGACTACGAGCGCGTCGAGTGGGAGAACGTGATCGAGGAGATTGAGTCCATTGGGCGTGTCGAGCGGAATCCGTGGGTGTCGAATTGCGCCCGGGCGCTGGAGTACATGCTGTCGATCGAGCACTGCAAGACCTCGACTTCGGCGGATCTGGAGGACTGGGAGGCGGACATCGAAGCATTCCGGGGCGAGATTACGGACGCGATCAATGCTAGCCACAGCCTGCAACGCGAGTACGACGAGATCCTGGCGATGGCTTGGAAGATCGGGCGCCGCGATGCGGTCAGGCGTCTGGCCAAGTATGCGGCGCGGGCGGCGGGGAAGGGCAGCCCCAAGCCCTATCAGCGAGCCGCGGACGCGCAGCTGCCCGAAAACTGCCCGTACCTGGTCGAGCATGTCTGCCCCTACGACCCCAAGCGAGACAAGGTGCCGCGCAACGAGGTCCGGCCCCCCGGCGTCGCGGCGGCGCTGAACGCCGCCTTGGACAGGGACTACGAGATTATCCGTAGGGGACCGCGGCGCGGCTACAAGTGGTCACGCTAGACGCCAGCCCGGCCACAGCCGCTACGCGAGAGAGTGCCCGCAACGCGCTTCGGAGCGGATTCTCGGCGCGGATCTGCCAGCTCCGCTCGCACTGCAAGCTGCGAGCGGAGTGCCCCTTCCCCGCCAGAATCCCATATACCGCGCTTTCACCCAGTCCGCACCGAGGTTTCTTCGGGAGGACGGTGAAGCGGTGGCATCAGTGCTCACGGCGGACGAGCTGGCGGTGATCGAGGGCGTCACGGAGGCGGAGCGGTTGCGGCCGCCGCGGGAGCGGGGCCAGCCGGTGGGACCGGACATTCGCAGCTGGGTCATGCTGCTGGCGCGCACGCGGGGCTGGCGTCCGAAGCAATACCGGGAACTGCCGGGGAACGGGGTGCTGTGGCAGGCGTACCGGCAACTGCAAGCGATAGTGCGCTACCGGCAGTCCCTGCGGGGGCCGCTGTAGGGGACCGTCAGGGGGAGCGCAGAACACTCTCCCGGAGGCACTGTCGTGGGTCGGGAATCCTTTCGGCCGGGCCGCAGGCGGGCTACGTCGGGAAATCCCCGGGGCGCAGCCCGAAGCCTGCCCGCTGGTCGCCGCTGATCCGTCTTGCCAACCCTGGCGCAACGGCGGAATGGCACCCCTTCGCAACGCCCTGACCGGAATGGCAACTCTGGCCGTACGGCCCAACCGGGTTCCAGCCGATGCGCGCGTCTGTCGTGCTGCGCTGGTGCGCCCTCCTTTCGCCCCCCAGTCTCCGGGAGGCCCATCCGGCACCATCAAGACCGAATGTGAGCCGCAGCCCCCATTGGCTCGAAACCTCCAGCATCAACTATGTCCGGTCGCTAGGTTCTGGTGCTTGTCGAGCGCCAGAACCGCGTATAATGAAATCTCGGACGCGATCCAGGAGGTGGCCGACGATGATTCAGATCACTGACACAGCCGTTGCGAAGGTCAACGAGATCCTTGCGCAACAGGAGCCCAAGCCGAAGGGCCTGCGCCTGTCAGTAGTCGGCGGCGGCTGCTCCGGCTTCCAGTATTCAATGGCCTTCGAGAACCAGCAGTTGCCGCTTGACAAGGTCTACAACTACGACGGCCTGCAGATCTACGTGGATCAGGCCAGCCTGCTGTACCTTGACAACTGCCGCGTCGACTATGTCGAGACGATGGAAGGTGCCGGATTCAAGTTCGAGAACCCGAACGTCACTTCGACGTGCGGTTGCGGCAGTTCGTTCAGCGCGTAGCCTGGCGCTGACTCGCATCTGCTCTCGCGATTCCGCGGGAGGTTGAGTGGCATCGCGAGCGGACTGGGACGCCAAGCACCGGGTTGTGGAAGGGCTCTTGCCAGGGCCGGACCCGTTCCTTGCCGAAGCCCGGCCCTACCTTGCTTTAGCTGCGGTGGGACCGCAATGCCTACGGGGCGTGGATGTGGCCAGCGGCGCTGGCCGTCATGCTGTCGAGATGGCCAGTTGGGGCATCGAGACCCTTGCCGTCGACTACTCCGACGTCGCGCTTCGAATTGCCGCAAGCCGGGCGGCGGCGGCAGGTTGCGGCCTGGCGACCCGGTGCCTCGACCTCGAAGATCCCGCCACTGATCTCGGCGATGGCGCCTACGATCTCGTCTCCGTCTTCAACTACTTGCACCGTCCACTGGTCCCGGCGTTGAAGCGTTGCGTTCGTCCTGGCGGCATCGTTGTTTACAAGACGTACACTCAAGAGCAGCGCAAGTTCGACGCGGGACCCCGGAATCCTGCGTATCTCTTGCACGAGCGCGAACTCCTCGAACTCTTCGCAGGGTTCGATCACCTGGTCTATCGCGAAGCATGCGAATCCGAAGCCACCGCGGCCCTGATCGCGCGACGGCCCTGACCGTCGCTGGCCTGCTTGCCCTCGGCGGGTTTGCGCAATCGGCTTGGAGCCAGACCCCGCCGGGCGTGCCAGCGGATCCGAGGATTCTGCTTCCGACGGGACAACGGATCTCGCCCGCAGGCGCCCAGGTTCCGATGAGGAGCTTGCCCATGGCTGCACAGCTGTCGGCGGACCGCCGCCAGCTGCTCGTCCTGCAAGCGGGATACGACACGCCGACAGTGAGCGTTATCGACATCTCAAAGCGCATCGAGCTTTCGAGCGTCGAGCTTCCCGACGCCTGGCTGGGTCTGGAGTTCAATCGTGCTGGCGACAAGGTGTATGTCGGCGGGGGCCGGCGCGGCAGCGTCTGGGAGCTGTCTTTTCGCGACGGTGCGCTCGCTCTGGAGCGGGAGTTCTCCATTCCGAATCAATGTGGCGACAGCTGTGCGTCGCTGATCGGGGATGTGAGGATGGACGCGGATGGTCGGATCCTCTATGCGCTGGACCTGCTCCGCGACAGCGTGGTCGTGATCAACACCCAGTCTGGATTGGTGCTCGGCGAATTCCCGACGGGGGCGGCTCCGTACAGGGCAAGACTGGCTCCTGATCGCGAGCACTTGATCATCAGCCACTGGGGCGAGGCGTCTCTAGGGTTGTACCGACTGTCCGACCGCCGGTTGGTGGAACGGCTGTCGGTGGGCGGGCATCCAGCTGACATCGTGGTGGCCGAAGGCAGCGTGGAGGTGCCGTCGAGCGATTCAGGGCAAGACGGAGTCGCTCGATATCGAGCCAGGTTGTTCGCGGCTTGTACTCATTCCGACAATCTATGGACCTTCGGAATCACCGAGCGGAATCGTTACGAGTTGCTCGACATCCGGTCCGTCGCGCCACTGCCTGAGTCGGCCGTCGGTTCCATCCCGTCGGCCCTTGGGTTGAGTCTGGACGGCGATACGCTGTTTATCGCCAACGCAGGCAACAACACGATCATCTTCGCGGACATCGCGGAGGCGCTGCCCGAATCCAGCGGGGCATTGCCCACCGGATGGTACCCGATTGGAGTCGAAGGGCTGGCCGACGGTGGGATTGCCTACCTGAACGGAAAAGGTGACGGACAGCAGGCCGGGTCCGTGTCCATCCTGCCCGCGCTGACTTCCGAACAGCTCGAGTTCCTGACCGCGGCGGCTGTCGAGAACCTGTCCGGGCCGACCCTTGCAGCAACTCCTCCACCCGACTCGGTCAGGCAGGTTGTGCTGCTTTTGACCGATGCCAGAGGCGAGTCATGGACGCGCCTGTCCCACGACGCGGCGTTGCTGGCCGGGTATGTTCCGGCGGCCCGCGGCGAGCTGGGCCAGATGGCTTGGATTACGAGTGGCATCGAGAGCGATTTCTTCGCCAAACTGGGACCTGCGGTCGAAGCGGGACGTGTAACGGCCAGGGACCTTGCGGCGGCGGGCCGGGCCGCGACCGCGCCCGCGGGCACTCTTTGGTCCAACACCAGCGATGCGTCGCGGCGTGCGGAGACTTACGGGATCGGAGGCGGTCGCCCTGTCGAGGTATTCCTTGACAAGGTGGACCTCGGAGGTTCGCTGGCCGATCTGACCGTGGTAAGGCTCCTGGGTTCTCCCGCGGCACAAGATTCTGAGTTCGGTCGGTTGACGGAGGCCCTGCGGGAGCATCCTTCCTACGCCTCGACGGTCGTGTTCGCCGTGCCGATTGGAGGTGCGGAGGGAGCGCTAGCGGCCGGCGGGCCTGTCGTTTCCGGTTCGGCCCCGGATGGCTTCGTGTCCGTGTCGTCGGTCGTGCGCACCGTTCAGTGGCTCCTGGGCCTGCGCCCTGCCACGCAGTTCGATGCGTCAGCGGTGCCGATCAGCGGGCTGTTTGCCGACTCGCGGTAAAGGTGAATACTGGCGGCGCGGCCTTTCTTCGCAAGGCCGGATAGGGGCCGAGATGCTACACTTTCACTATTGGTTGCGGTCAAGCCGACCGACTCCCGCGGCCTGACCGCCTCGCGCCCGGAAGCCGGCCGAACGGAATGCAAGTCCCGGGCCTGGGCTTCCGCAACTGAGATTCATTCAGGGCTCTCCCGGCATCCGGTGGTGAACTGCAGAGGCTGTCCGAGAAATCCTGTCGTGGGTGAGAGCAGCCGGTATCGAATCGGAAGGAAGTGAGCAAAGATTGCCCCTTTGTTCGAGTGGTTCCTCCAGCCCCCGCCGTGCAGGTCTCGCCCCTTGTTCTGATCGCGCTTGCGGGACCAACCCGTAGACCAAGCGCCGTAGCGTCATGAGCGAACCGAGATTCCAGCGCGCCAAGCCAATCGTAGACTTCCCTGCTTCGGAGCATGAGGTCAGCCGGTTCTGGGACGAGGGCGGCGTGTTCGAAAAAAGCCTGACGTTTCGCGAGGGGGCGGAGCGCTTCATTTTCAACGAGGGGCCGCCGACCGCGAACGGCCTGCCGCACAACGGGCACGTGCTGACGCGGGTCTTCAAGGATGTGTTCCTGCGCTATCGCACGATGGCCGGCCGCTACGTCCCGCGCAAGGCCGGCTGGGACACGCACGGCCTTCCCGTCGAGGTCGAGGTCGAGAAGGAGCTTGGTATCCACGGCAAGCAGGCGATCGAGGAATACGGCGTCGAGGGATTCGTCCGCAAGTGCATGGACTCGGTCTTCCGGTACACCGAGGAATGGGAGAAGATGACCCGCCGGGTGGGTTTCTGGGTCGACTTGTCCGACGCCTACGTGACCTATCACAAGTCCTACATCGAGAGCGTGTGGTGGGCGTTGGCGCGGCTGTTCCGGCAGGGACTGCTGTACCAAGGGCACAAGATCGTCTGGTGGTGGCCGCAGGGCGGCACGGCCCTTTCGGCGGGGGAGGTTGGACTCGGCTACAAGACCGTCGAGGATCCGTCCGTGTATGTCGCGCTCGAGCTGGCGGACGAGCCCGGGACGGCGCTGCTCGTGTGGACGACCACTCCCTGGACGCTCCCGGCGAACCAGTACGTCGCGGTGCGCCCGGAGTTCGATTACGTTCAGGTCCGCTCGAACGGGTGGCGGCTGATTCTGGCGGCTGCGCTGGTCGGGGAGTTAGAGCAGAAACTCGGCCAGTCGTTGGAGGTCGAGCGGGAGTTCAAGGGCGAGAGATTGCTGGGAAGGCGCTACCACCCGCCGTTTGACTATTACCGGGCGGCGTACTGGGACCGGGATGGGGAACTGCTGGAAGGTGGCCGCGAGCCGTACCTTTGGAAAGTCCTTGCCGGCGACTTCGTGACGCTTGACACCGGTACCGGCCTGGTCCACGAAGCACCCGCGTTTGGCGAAGTGGACTACGACCTGCACAAGACGGTCGCCAGCCGTTACGCTTCGCCTGGCGACGTGCCCTTGCTCTGCCCGGTCCAGCCCGACGGGACCTTCGAAGACTGCATCGCGGACGTTGCCGGCCAATGGGTGAAACAAGCCGACAAACGGCTGATTCAGTTGCTCGAGCGCAGTGGCGGGCTGGTTCACCGCGAGAACTACCGCCACGACTACCCCTTTTGCTGGAGGGCTGACAGCGATCCGCTGATCCAATATGCCCGCCCGGCTTGGTTTGTCCGTACGACGGCGCGCAACAGGGAGGTCCTGGCGAACAACGCCCGGATCAACTGGCTGCCCGAGAGCATCGGGTCGGGTCGATTCGGCGACTTCTTGCGCAACAACGTCGACTGGGCCCTGTCGCGGGAACGGTACTGGGGGACGCCGCTCAACGTCTGGGTCAATGACGTGACAGGGGCCATGGCTGTGCCGGCCTCGTGCGCCGAGATCCTGGAGAAGAACCCGGCGGCGTTCGACCACTTCGCGCGGGCCAAGGAGGTGGACCCGTCACTGTCGGACCACCTCATGGTGCACAAGCCCTGGATCGACGAGGTGACCTGGGTCGAGCCGGGCGAGGCCGGAGTCTACCGCCGGGTTTCCGAAGTCATCGATTGCTGGTTCGACTCGGGCTGCATGCCGTTCGCCCAGTATGGCTATCCCCACCAGGGCCGGAACGAGTTCGAGTCGCGATTCCCCGCTGACTACATCACGGAGGCGATCGACCAGACACGCGGGTGGTTCTACTCGCAGCTAATGGTCTCGACTCTGGTCTTCGACAAGGAATGCAGCGATGACCTCGGGCTCACGCCCCCGGACTACCCCCATCCATTTCGCAATTGCATTGTGCTGGGACACGTAGCGGATCCCAGCGGCAAGAAGGAGTCCAAATCCCTCGGCAACTACACACCGCCCGAAGTGATCTTCGATCTCGTTGCCCAGGACTTCGCCGTTCGCGGCGACCTGGACGGTGCGCAAACGGCTGAACCGGGGCGCGCCTTGATTTCCAGGGACGATCTCGAAGCTCTTGCCCTCAAGCCCGGGGAGATCGTCAAGATCTTCGTGCCGGGAGCAGGGAAGCCGCCCATCCGGCTCTCGGTTTCTGCCGCAAAGGGAATTCCCCGTCGAGCGATCCAGCTTTCCGCCCACGACCGGGAAGGGGTCGGCGCCGTGCCGGCGCGCGGCGGCGGCGAGGTTTCCCCGATCGACGTGCCCCGCCTGCCCGACGGGGAGCGAGTGACCCTGGAAGTGCTCTCTCCCGCTCCGGGAGCGGATGCGTTCAGGTGGTTTTTCCTGGCCGGGAATCCGCCATGGTCCCCCACCCGTCACTCGCTCGCGAACGTCCGGACGATCCAGAAGGAGTTCCCCCTCAAACTGCGGAACGTCTACTCGTTCTTCACGATCTACGCCGAGATCGACAGGTTCGATCCGAATGTGACCCCGGGTCGTCCGTTTGCCAGCCGCGGATTGCTCGACCGCTGGATTCTGTCCGAGCTTGACCTCTTGGCGAGCCGGGTCCGCACGTCCATGGACGCGTTCCTTGCCTACGAAGCGGCCGGCGAGCTCAATCGATTCGTCGACGGGCTTTCGAATTGGTACCTGCGACGGAGCCGCAGCCGCTTCTGGAAGAGCGAGGTCGATGACGACAAGCTGGACGCCTACGCCACCCTATACGAGTGTCTCGTCAGCTTGGCGAAGCTTTGCGCGCCCTTCACCCCGTTCATGGCAGAGGAGATCTACCGAAATGTTGTGTACGGCGCAGGCGTGGCGGGGCCGGAAAGCGTCCACCTTTGCGACCTGCCGGCCGATGCGGGCCGTTTCGAGCAGTGCCTGTCCGAGGAGATGTCGGCTGTGCGGCGGGCCGTCTCCCTCGGGCTGCGGGTGCGTACGGAGCACCAGCTCAAGGTCCGCCAGCCGCTGCGCCGCGCCGAGGTTGTGATCGCCGATCCCGGGCTGCGGAACCGAGTCGCTCATCACGCGCGACTCATTGAAGACGAACTGAACGTTCATGAAGTGGAGTTCGTGGATGGCAGCCGAGCCCACGCGCGGTACATCGTGAAACCCAATTTCCGTAGGCTGGGGCCGCGGCTCGGAAAAAAGATGCGGCGGGCCAAGCAGGTCTTCGCCGAGCTGGATGCCGCCGAGCTTCGGTCCAGTCTCGCCGACGCAGAGTGCGCTGTCATCGACTTCGACGGCGAGTCGGTCCGGCTGGACAGCGAGGACGTGGAGATCAGCGTCGAGGCCGAAGAGCACTTCGCGGCGGCCGGGGATTCGGCGATCGTCACCGTGTTGAGCACCGAGCTTGACGACGAATTGCGGGACGAGGGATTCTATCGCGAATTGCTGCATCGCATCCAGAACCTGCGTAAGGAGACCGACATTGAGTACACTCGCCGGATCGAGCTCCGCATCGGGGGTTCGGAACGGACCGCAAGGATTGTCGGCCGGCACCGCAGCCATCTGATGGCGGAGACTCTTTGCACGAGCCTTCTGGAGGCTGGTGCGGAAAGCGTGTCCGGCGACTCGCGCGATTTCGAGATCGACGGGGAGCGGGTTCACGTCGTGATGAGGCCCGTCTGAGAGCGGGGGCCGAGTCTGGAAGTTGAGCGTTCGAAGCCAGTGAGCAGCCCTCTGATCGGTCGCGACCGCGAAGAGCTGACAGCTCTGCTGGTTTCGATGGGCGAGCCGCGCTATCGCGGGGAACAGGTCTATCGAGGCCTGTACCGGGATCGGTGTTCGGGCCCGGAGGGGATCACGCCGCTCCCCCGCCGGGTCAGGGAGATACTCGAGCGCGAGCACGGCGGAGGCTTGCCTGCGGTCGACGCCAGGTTCGTGTCTGCCGACGGCACGGCGCGGTACTTGATGCGCCTGGACGACAGTCGACTGGTCGAGTCTGTGTTCATTCCGGACGCTGCCCGCGACACGCTTTGCATCTCCACGCAGGTCGGATGCCCGGTCGACTGCAAGTTTTGCCTGACGGCGTTGATGGGATTGGAGCGGAATCTGACCGCCGGAGAGATCGTTGGCCAGGTGCTCGCTCTTGCGCGCGAGCAGGGACTCGATTCCCGTCGGCGCCAGCTGAATGTCGTGATGATGGGCATGGGCGAACCGCTGCTGAATCTAGAGGCGGTGATGAAGGCGACACGCCTGCTGGCCGATCCCGACGGCATAGCCATTCCGCAGCGGCGGATCACGGTGTCAACCGCCGGGATCGTGCCCAAGATCCGCGAATACGGCGAGCACGACGTCCGCGGAAAGCTTGCGATCTCCCTGAACGCTTCCAACCCGGAGCAGCGAACTGAACTGATGCCGATCACCGCCAGGTACGGGCTTGAGGAGTTGCTCCAGGCCTGTCGGCAGTATCCGCTCCGGCCGTGGGAACGGCTGACATTCGAATATGTCCTTCTGCGGGGGATCAACGATTCGGATCGCGATGCCAGCAGCGTGCTCGGAATGCTGGCGCGCCTGCGGTGCTCGGTCAACCTGATCCCGTTCAACCCCGGACCGGGAATCCCCTACGAGACCCCGGATGCAGGACGGGTGGAATCGTTTCGCTCTATCGTGCACCGGGGGATTCCCTGCTTCGTTCGCAAGCCACGCGGAAGGGACATCTTCGCGGCGTGCGGGCAGCTCAAGCGCACAGTGGGTCATGACTCGGAAACTGACGGCAGAGAGGTTCCGGCTCCGTCGCGGCCCTAGCCATATAATCGCCCTATGGCAATCCGCACCACTGTCGTAGGGAGCTATCCCATCCCTCGATGGCTCTACGGCGACACCTCCAAGCAAACGCTTCGAGACGCGATTGCGGTCGTGCTCCAGACTCAGGAGCTAGCCGGGATCGATCTCGTAGCGGATGGAGAACTCAATCGGTTCGACCCGTCGCACCCCGAAACCAACGGAATGATCGACTATTTCGTCCGCCAGCTGTCGGGAGTCCAGACGGATTACAGCATGAGCGACATGGTCGCGTTTCAGAGCGATAGCGGAATGGCGTTTCGCGCAGCTCCCGCCGGCGTCGTAAGGGAAGCTATCGGTGCAGGAACGCTGAATCTGCCGGCGGACTACGATTTCGTGAAGGATCTCACCGACCGTCCCATCAAATTCACCTGTACGGGACCGCACATGCTCTCCAAGACGCTGACGGACCGGCACTACTCCAGCCACGAGGATCTCTGCATGGCGGTCGCGGAGGTGCTCCGGTGCCAGCTGGCCGACGTGCGGGCCGATGTGGTTCAACTGGACGAAGCGAACATCACGGGGCATCCTGAAGAATCGACGTGGGCGGCAACCGCGATCAATCACGTACTGGACGGAATCAAGACCACCCGCGCAGTGCATCTGTGTTTCGGCAATTACGGGGGCCAGCGCATCCAGTCGGGCACATGGCAAGGGTTGCTGCCGTATCTCAACGCGTTGCACTGCGACATTGTGCTCTTGGAGATTGCCCGCATGGGCTATGAGGCGCTGGACGAATTGCAGGATCTCAACCCGGCCATCGGTCTCGGGCTCAGCGTGATCGACATCAAGGACAACCAAGTCGAGAGCCCCGACCTGATCGCGTCAAGGATCGAGCACGCCGCGAAGAAGCTCGGGGAAGATCGGATCCAGTTCGTGAATCCCGATTGCGGGTTCTGGATGCTGTCCAGGAGCGTTGCGGACCGCAAGATGCGGGCTCTGGTTTCCGGCCGAGATCTCTACATGGGTTCGAACTGACAGCTCCAGGCTCTACCCAGGTCCGGTCATGCACGCCACCGCCATTCGCGACCAATTTCCAATCGCCGAGTCTTACGCTTACTTCAACCACGCCGCGATCTCGCCGCTACCGCGTTGCGCGGCGGAGGCGATGCAACGCCAGGTCGAGGACGCCACCCTCCAAGGCATCCACGCCTTTTCCGGATGGGTGCGGGAGTACGAGTTGCTGCGATGCGCGGCCGCGCGCATGCTGCGCTGCGATGCGGACGAGATCGCGATCACCAAGAACACATCGGAAGGCCTGTCTGCCGTCGCCAACGGCATTGACTGGCGGCCCGGAGACACGATTGTTGGCCTGGACAGCGACTTCCCGGCGAACTACGTGCCCTGGAGGGAACTGCAGGTCCGCCGCGGCGTTCGATTCCGCAGCCTCCGGCTCCGGAACGGAGCGCTCGACTTGGAGGAGTTGGACCAGGCGTGCAGGGGGGCCAGGCTGGCGGCGCTCAGCTATGTCCACTTCTTGACGGGGTTTCGCTGGAGCTTGAGGGCCGTAGGAGAGATTTGCCGCAGGCGGGACTGCCTGCTGGTCGTGGATGCCGTGCAGGGCATGGGAGCGTTCGAGATCGATGTCAAGGCTTGCGGGATTCACGCTCTCTCGGCAGGCGCTCACAAGTGGCTGCTGGGGCCCGAAGGATGCGCCATCTTCTATGTGGACCGCTCCTGGATGCCTTCCGTCCAGCCAGTCGAGTTCGGGTGGGCGAGCCTTGAGGGTTTCGAGTCGTACCGCAGCGACGGCGGCCTTCAGCCCGGGGCCAGACGCTTCGAGTGCGGCACGCTCAACACGGTCGGTTGCGTCGGATTGCGTGCATCCATTGAGTTGCTCAACGAGATCGGTCCGAATGCCGGCTCGACCGCGATCCACGCGCTGGCCGAGCGCCTACTTGATGGAGCACGAGGCAGGGGCTACGAGCCGGCTGCGGAGCGGGATCGAGAGAACGGGTCCGGAATCGTCTCCCTTCGCAAGCCGGGCGTTGACCCGGCGAAGGCCGTGCTGGACCTCCGCGAGGAACGGGTTTCGACTGCCGAGCGGATGGGCTGGATGCGCGTGGCTCCGCATGTCTACAATTCGGACGCGGAGATCGACAGGCTTGTCGAATTGCTTCCGTAGCAGTCCGGACCGCCAGAACGGCATCGGGCTGCGATCCTATTCCCATGAGAACAGCAATCGCCCTGGGTTCGGCCCTGGCTCTGGCGGCCGTGGCATTCGGCCAGACGGCGACCTACAAGGAACCTCACCGGCCCCAGTTCCACTTCACTCCCCCGACCAATTGGACCAACGATCCGAACGGGCTTGTGTATCACGACGGCGAGTGGCATCTCTTCTACCAATACAACCCCTTCGGTGACCGGTGGGGACACATGAGTTGGGGCCACGCGGTGAGTCCGGACCTGTTTCGCTGGCGGCACCTGGCGGTTGCCATTCCCGAAGCCGAAGAGGTCATGGCATTCTCAGGCAGCGCCGTCGTCGACAGCCGGAACACATCCGGTTTGGGCCGAGCCGGCAGACCTCCGATGGTCGCGATCTATACCAGCCGGACTAGCGAGGACCAGACGCAATCGATCGCTTTCAGCCTGGACCGGGGCCGGACATGGACCCAGTACGAAGGCAATCCCGTGCTGGACGTGGAAGATCCCGCGTTTCGCGACCCGAAGGTCTTCTGGCACGAGGGGACACAGCGCTGGATCATGGCGGTCGTGCTCGCGAACCAGCGGAAGGTCAGCCTGTATGGATCGCCAGATCTGAAGGCGTGGACGCATCTGAGCGACTTCGGCCCCGAGGGGGCGCATCCCGTCAGTAACTGGGAGTGCCCGGACCTGTTCGAGCTCCCGGTGGAAGGCGAGCCCGGCGCATCGAAGTGGATTCTCCAGGTGGATTCGGGCCGGGGGCATCCGTGGACTGGGTCCGGCTGCCAGTACTTCGTGGGTGAGTTCGACGGAGTTCGGTTCACGAACGACAATCCGCCCGAGACCGCACTCTGGCTGGATTGGGGACGCGATTTCTACGCAGCGCAGTCGTTTGCAGGCGTGCCAACGAACGACGGGAGGCGCATTGTCATCGGCTGGATCAACAACTGGATGTATGCGAACCGGACGCCTACATCCCCGTGGCGCGGAGCGCAATCGGTCCCGCGCCAGCTGCAGTTGAAGCGATTTCCCGAAGGGCTGCGGCTGCTGCAGCAACCCGCAAGCGAAATCGAAGGCTTGAGGGGCCGTGCCCTGCGTCTGGACGACCTGTCGGTTCCCGAAGCCAACCGCGCCATCGACGACGCGGGATTCCGTGGCGATGTACTGGAGCTCCACGCTGAGATTGAAGTGCGAGACTCCTCGGATGTGGGCTTCCGAATCTTGCGTGGTGCCGGAGAAACCCTGGTTGGGTTCACAGCCGCGCCGGCCGAGGTCTACGTGGATCGCACGAAGTCCGGCGAGGCCGCCTTTCACGAATCATTTCCCGGCCGGCACTCGGCCAGGCTGAAGCCGGACAACGGGATCGTGGAACTGCGGATCCTAGTCGATCGCTCGGTTGTCGAGGTCTTTGCCGGCCGCGGCAGGGCGGTGATCACCGACCGGGTCTTCCCGCAGCCCAGCAGCGACGGGCTCTCGCTCTATTCGAGAGGAGGCGAGGCCAGAATTGTCAGCCTGAACGCATGGAAACTTCGCTCGGCGTGGGAGTAGCCGGCAGCTACGAGGGTTCTGTCTCGCCGCAGGCGGGTGCGCTCTTCGCGCCAAGCTGCATTGCCGACGGTCGAGGCCTTCCCAACCCCCGAATTCCAGTCGTTTCGGGTTACTCCGAGCACTCATGAGACCAGCGTCTCAACTCGTTGTAAGTGTTGATGATGAAGTAATTCCACAACAAGGCACGGCCCTGTACTCAACCCTTCTTGAGAAATCCGGGCTGGCGCTTGACATCCCCTTCAATAATGCTACCTTTGCCCTCAAGGGAGACATCGTGCAACACCCCACGGCTTGGCGCAGGCCGCTCTTTGCCCTCATCGTTACATTGCTGGTTGTTCCGAATTGTTCCGCGTTGAAGAACGACTGGACCGAGGTCGACAACATCTACGGACACAGCCGGATCAAAGTGTGGCTCTTCCCGGATCAAACGGACGGCGAGAAGAAATTCACAGGGAGCTTCGTAGGAGTTACCCCGGACACACTCATCATCGATGCTGACAAACCGCGCAACAGGCTCAGCATCAGCAAGCAGTCGATCAAACGGGTTGGAGTCGGACGGCGATCCGCGAACAGGGCCTGGTACGCTGTCTCCTTCTTGACAATCCCACTAGTCTATGTCTCGACGGCATTTGTTGCCGCGCCGTCCTTGATGCTTGTCCTCGGCCCGCGCAACTTCCGCACAATCTACCGCAACACCGGCAGATCACCGGCCGTGGACCCGAATGACGGACCGCCTGTGGAACTGGTAAAGCCGGATCGATAGCATTGCCGACGGTCGAGTCCGGCCTGGCCCCGAATGTGCTAATCTTCCTCTTCTCGCCGGTGCTGCCCCGGCACCCGCATGCTCCTAGAGCTTTCCTCGATCCGCAAGAGCTTCGGTGGAGTCCGTGCGTTACGGGACGGAAACTTGTCCGTCGCGCCCAGGCAGGTCCATGCCCTGGTCGGTGAGAACGGGGCGGGCAAGTCCACGTTGATGAAGATCGTCGCCGGCATGCTGCGCCGCGACGGCGGCGACATGCTTTGGAAGGGACGCGTTGTCGATTTCGCCCGGCCCGCTGAAGCCCACGCTCTCGGGATCCACATGGTGCATCAGGAATCCCTGCTCGCGCCGCACCTGACCGTATCCGAGAATGTCTTTCTCGGCCGCGAGACACGCCGCGGAGCGCTGCTCGACAGGGTTGGCATGGAGCGCGCGACGGCTCGGATTCTGGAATCGCATCACTTCCCGCTACAAGCGAACTGGACGGTGGAGAAGCTGAGTCCCGCCCAGAAGCAGATCGTCGAGATTTGCCGGGCACTGCACGGCGAGCCTTCGATGCTGATCTTCGACGAGCCGACGTCGTCCCTTTCGGACACCGAAGCGGCCGAGGTCTTCCGAACCGTGCGTGAGCTCCGCGACCGCGGGATCGGCATCGTCTACATCACGCACAGGCTTGGAGAGCTCGACGAGATTGCGGATGACGTCACCGTCCTGAGGGACGGCGAGACGGTCCACAGTTGTCCAGCCGACGAGGTGTCGACCCGGGAGATCGTGCATCACATGGTCGGACGCGACGTTGCGGCGATCTATGACCGGGACAAGCTCGCACCAGGAGAAGTGCGGCTCAAGGTCGACGTTCCCGGCGTGGCCTTGGAGGTGCGGGCGGGCGAGATCGTTGGCATCGCGGGTTTGATGGGCGCGGGCCGGACCGAGGTATGCGAGACGATATTCGGCATCACGCCGGCCAAGGAAGGATCGATCGCCGTGAATGGTGTGGAGCGCAACATCCAGTCGCCGCACGGCGCCGTCGAGGCGGGTATCGCGCTCGTGACTGAGGACCGGCAGCGAACCGGACTGGCGATCAAGCTACCCGTTCGCACCAACGTCACCCTGGCCAATATGGAAGCGGTCTGCACGGGCGGCGTCGTGCAGGCCGGCAAGGAGCGGCGCGTGGCAGAGGACTACCAAACGCGGCTAAGGATGCAGGTCGACAACGTGGAGCAGAGCGCATGGCAGTTGAGCGGGGGCAACCAGCAAAAGGTCGTCATTGCCAAGTGGCTGTTCCGTGATACCGACATCGTGCTATTCGACGAGCCGACGCGGGGTATCGATGTCGGCGCGAAGGCCGAGGTGTTCGCGCTGATGGACGAGATGGCCCGCGAGGGTAAGGCCATTGTGATGGTGAGTTCCGAATTGCCCGAACTGCTGCAAGTGGCGGACCGCATCCTCGTGATGCGCGAAGGGTCGGTCGTCGCGGAGTTGCCGCGCGAAACCACGCAGCAGGAAATCATGCACCATGCGGCCGTGGGGCACTGACGGGGGCGACGAGTTCATGCGAAATCGATCTCAAGCGATTCAACGGCTGCTGCCGTTCATCAGCTTGGCGCTGCTATTCGTGGTGCTCTCGATCGCATCGCCGTACTTCCTGACGGCCACCAATCTTTCGAGCGTGATCCGACAGACCGCTGTCATCAACATCATGGCCTTGGGCATGACGCTGGTGATCGTTTCCGGCGGCATAGACCTTTCGGTGGGCTCGATTCTCGCCTTTTCCGGAGTGATCGGCACGATGACCATGGTCGGAACCGGCTCAGTGCCGCTGGGCATCGGTGTCGGAATCGTCTGTGGAACGCTGTGGGGGTGCGCGAATGGCCTGATGATCTCGATGTTACGGATCCCTCCCTTCATCGTGACCCTGGGAACGCTTGGCATCGTGCGCGGGCTCACGCTCGTGATCTCTGGCGGATTGCCGGTCGTGGGCCTGCCCAAGGAGCATGGATTCCTCGGCGAAGGCACGATCGGTCCGGCGCCGTTCGTCCTGGTCGTGCTGGTGGGCTGCGCAGTACTGACCCACTTCGCATTGCACGGCACCAAGCTCGGGCGTTACACGTACGCGATCGGCAGCAACGAAGCCGCGGCCGTGTACGCTGGCATCCCGGTCGCCCGCTACAAGGTTGCGATTTACGCGATTTGCGGCTTGCTCACGGGTGTCGCCGGAATGATCGAAACATCGCGTCTGATGACTGGCCAGCCTACCGCCGGCGTGTCGTACGAACTGCAGGTGATCGCGGCGGTGGTGATCGGGGGCGGCAGCCTGACCGGAGGTGCTGGTACCGTCATTGGCACCTTGATTGGGGCCTTCATAATGGGCTTGCTGTCGAACGGCAGCGATCTGCTGGGTGTCAACCCTTACTGGCAGCAGGTGATCATCGGCGCCATCATCATTCTTGCCGTGGCTCTCGATGAAGCACGCAAGCGTCGGTTCTCCACATAGTCCGGGCTGGCGAGTGTGTTTCTCCGCCCGGCCAGCCGCGCTCAGCGGCACGGATGCGGGTAGAATCGTACCGTCATGGTTGGCCGAATGACCGCGCACCGCGCGCTCGCCCGAACCCTGGATTCCGAGTCCCTGTCTGGGCGGGTTGGCAGCAATCGCGTCCGCCTTGTGGTCGCGGCGGGCTTCGTTTCGCTGGTGGTTCCCGTCCTTGGCCCAGCTCAGGACGGCGGAGCAAATCGGACCTGGGACGGCAGGCCCGACTTGAACGGAATCTGGCAGGCGATCGGCACGGCCCACTGGAACCTGGAAGATCACCCGGCTGCTCCGGGTCACCCCGACTTGGGCGCGATCGGCGCGATCCCTCCCGGCCAGGGAGTTGTCCTGGGAGGTCCGATTCCCTATCTCGATGCGGCCCGGGAGCAGCGAGAGCAAAATTTCGAGACCCGGATGACCAACGATCCCGAGGCAAAGTGTTTTCTGCCCGGGGTGCCGCGCGCCACCTACTTGCCGTATCCCTTCCAAATCGTCCAAGGCGACAGGAAGATCATGATCGTCTACGGCTTCGCCGAAGCCAATCGGACGATCCACATGGACAAGGAGAATCCAGAGTCCCCGCCTCTGGATAGCTGGATGGGCCGTTCGCACGGCCGGTGGGACGGAGACACCCTCGTCGTCGACGTGGAAGGCTTCAACGGGGAGGCTTGGTTAGACCGAGCGGGCAACTTTGCCAGTTCCTCCCTCAAGGTGCGGGAACGGTATACTCCGTTCGGGAGAAACGCCATCCTCTACGAGGCGACGATCGAGGATCCGACGGTGTTCAGCCGACCATGGACGATTCGTCTTCCGCTGTACAGGCGCCTTGAGGAGAATGCCAGAGTGTTGGAGTTCAAGTGCGTTGAGTTTGCCGAAGACCTGGTTTACGGCCACCTGCGCAGGGAGCCGACCCGTTGAGATGGCATGGCCAGGGAGGACGCGTATGAGTTCCGCCTCTAGGTTGGCCGTGTGGGCCGCGATCGGCCTCTTGGGCGCCACGTCCGCTGGGGCTGCCAGCTTCCACCACCTTCGCATCATCTCCCCCAGTCCGTTAGAAGCCGTGGCCTGGTATGCACGGCACTTGGACTGCGATGAGGTGCCGGACCGAACTGACGCGGTCGCCTGCAGCGGCATCGAACTGATTTTTGTCGCGATGCCGACGATGGGCAGCACGCAGGGAACCGGAGTGAACCACGTTGCGTTCTCGTACGCCGATCTCGCGTCCAAGATGGCCGAACTCGAAGCCGTCGGCGTCCGCGGCTCGGGCGTCCGCCTCCAGCGCTCCGACGACGGGTCCACCTTGCGTGATGTCGCCGGGATGTTCAAGCACGGCTTCCTGTTCGACCCGTGGGGCACGCGCATCGAGCTGGTGGAGGATCCCGCGCGCCTCGGATTTCACCACGTGCATCTCAGTGCCTCCGATCCGGCCGCAACATTGCGCTGGTACCGGCAAGTGCTGGGCGGCGATCCGGATCCGCTTCACGGCGCGGACGGCGGTCTGCGGCTCGAGGGCCGCTGGCTACTGGCGTCTCGGCACCTCGACGGAGCGCCCGCCGCTACCCGGGGGAGAGCGATTACCCACGTCGCATTCTCCGTACCGGACCTTGGCACCGAAGCGGTGCGAATGCGCCGCGGCGGGGTCGAGTTCGAGGGCGAGCCGGCCGCGCCTCCCAACGGGCGCACCTCGGCGAAGCGAGCGTTCGCCCAGGGACCCGACAACGTGACGGTTGCCTTTGTGGAGCCCGGATACGCCGGTGTCGAGGCCGCGCGGAGCGCCTCCGGGGGTGTCGAGACCCGGAGGGAACCGTACGAGCCTCCGAGGACGCCGTGGGGCGAGCCGGATCTCCAAGGCGTTTGGACCGGAAACGCCGCGCATGGCATTCCCCTGGAACGGCCGGCCAACTTGGAGGGCGTCGAGTCGCTGACCGCCGAGCAGGCAGCAGCGCGTCGCGAGCGCGGCACCCTTGGCAGCATATGGGGCTACGAGCGCGAGTGGCGGGACACGACCCTGGGATATGACAAGATGGCGCCGTCCACCCAGGTCGCGATGATCGTCGACCCGCCCGACGGCAGGCTTCCCGCGATGACCCCCGAAGGCAAGCGCCTGGCAGCGCAGGCCCAGGTGGCCCGGAGGAGGGTTCTAGCGCGGCCCCCGGCAGGCCCCGAAGACCTCACGCCGTATGTCCGCTGCATCACGCGTGGATTGCCGGGGATGATGTTTCCGGGGATATACAACAACGGGCTGCAGATTTCCCAGGGGCCGGGAAACGTGGTGATTCTCAAGGAGATGATTCACGAGGCTCGCGTGGTCCCGACTGAGCCAAGAGATCCGGTCGGTCCGGAACTCACTTCCTGGCTCGGCGACCCTCAGGGTCGCTGGGAAGGCGACACGCTGGTTGTCGAGACTCATCGCTTCAACGGTCGCAGCCCTGTTCGCGGCTCAAGCGCTGCCATGAAGCTGACGGAGCGCTTCACACGGGTTGGTCCGACCAAGCTGGCTTACGAGTTCACCGTTGACGATCCGACCGTCTGGGTGCAGCCCTGGACCGCGGCGTTCGCATTCGATCTGGACGACGAGCAGTACGAACTCGTGGAGTACGCGTGCCACGAAGGCAACTACGGCATGTTCAACATTCTCAGTGGCGCTCGAGCCAAGGATAGGGCGGCGACCGGTCGCTGAAGGAGGGAGTCTTGATGCGGAAGGCAGTAGCGATCGCTTGCGCCGGAACTTGCCTTGGAGCATTCGTCTTGCTAGGCCCGGCGGTTGCGCATCATGCGTTCTCGTCCGAGTTCGATGCCACGAAACCGGTCCGGTTGCGCGGAAAGATCACCAAGATGGAGTGGATCAACCCGCACGCTTGGATTCACATCGAGGTCACGGACGACAAGGGGGTTGCCGAGAACTGGATGATTGAGGCGGGCCCGCCGGGCGCGTTGGTCCGGCGGGGCTGGCGCAAGGACTCGGTCAAACCGGGAGTCGAGGTGCTCGTCGAGGGTTACCGCGCGATTGACGGCAGCAACAAGGCGAACGGTCGCGATGTCACACTGCCCGACGGCACCCGGCTCTTCGCCGGATCCTCCGGTACCGGAGCGCCGTATGATGAGCCACGGTGATGGAAACCGCTTGTCGCTTGAAACTGGCTGCTGCGACCGTGCGGAGGTTTGAGGCCACGCTACACGAGTGGGAAGGAGATCGAGCATGATGTCAAGCCGATACCTGATCGTAGGTGCCATCACGGCGGTTGCCGGCTTCCTCGGACCTGTTGCAGTTGCGCAGGACGCCGGTTGGGTCTTGCCGCGGACGCCTTGGGGGGATCCCGATTTGCAAGGAGTCTGGACGAACGAGACGATCACGCCTTTCGAGCGGCCTGCACACCAAGAGGACAAGACGGTCTTGTCCGAGGACGAGGCCGCTGCGATCGAGACAGGCGTTGCTCAGAGGCGCATCGCATCGGACGGCACCTCGCCGCCCGGAACGGTGGGCGGGTACAACCAGGTCTGGCTGGATTCCGGGACCAGGTTCCTTTCGACCCGCCAAACCTCTCTCGTGGTCGATCCGCCGAACGGCCGAGTGCCGACCCGGCCGTCGGCCGAGGAAAAGCGGGACTACAACCGTGCCCGCCAAGGCGATTCCTACGAGTACATGAGCGTGTGGGACCGCTGCATATCCCGCGGGGTTCCCGGATCGATCTTTCCGGCCGGCTACAACAACGCGTACCGCATCCTGCAAACTCCCCACCATGTCGCGATCCTCTACGAAATGATTCACGACGCTCGCATCATCCCGCTCAGGAGCGGCGGCCACGTGGACGAGGAGATCCGCCTCTGGATGGGCGACTCGCGTGGGCGCTGGGAGGGTGACACGCTTGTGGTCGAGGTGCGCAACTTCACCGACAAGGGCTGGATTGCGTCCAATTCCGCATCCCGGCGCATCAAGGGCATTCCCCAGACCGAGGATCTGCTGGTTGTGGAGCGCTTCAGGCGGGTCAGCGCCGATACGATCGAATACGAAGTCACTGTCGAAGACCCACCGATCTATACGCGACCGTGGAAGATCGCGATGCCGTTGACCCGGGATCCAGGGTATGACCTCTACGAGTACGCCTGCCACGAGGGCAACAGGGCAGTCGAACTCATCCTGGGCGGTGCCCGCGCCTCGGAGCGTGCGGCCACGGAGACTGCTCGGGATGTACCCTGATCTGCGGGCAGCCAGTGCTGCCCGCCTGCCGGGCCGGTTCCGATCCCGCGATCCGGTTGCCGATCAGCTGCAGCCCGAAGTCGAACCGCAATTCGGGCAGCGATAGCAGTTTCCGTTCACGGTCATGATTGACCCGCACTCGGCGCACAGCGGCCCGTCCACCGGAACCTCCTGGAAGGGGAGCTGCTGCTGGGGGTCTTTCTCGGTAGGCTTGAGGGCGGAAGTCTCTCCGGCCTCGCTGATCGCGTATTCCGTGGATACGAACTTCGCTCCCAACCACCGGAAAATGTAGTCGGTGATGGACTTCGCGTAGTGGATGTCCGGGTTGTTCGTCCATCCGCTCGGCTCGAAGCGCACATGCTGGAACTTCTCAACCAGCGTCTTGAGTGGCACTCCGTATTGCAGCGATAGCGATATCGCGGTGGCGAAGTTGTCCATCAGGCCGCTGATCGTCGAACCTTCCTTCGACATTCGAATGAAGATCTCGCCCGGTTGATCGGAGTCATCGTAGAGCCCGGCCGTGATGTAGCCCTCGTGGCCTCCGACCGAGAACTTGTGGGTCACCGAGCGCCTTTCGTCGGGCAGTCTGTGACGCCTCGGCCAGTCGACAGCGGCAGCCTGGGCGGACGCCCCGTCCTTGTTTTCCGCACTGCCGGTGTTCAGCGGCTGGGCGACCTTGGAACCGTCCCGGTACACCGCCACAGCCTTGAGCCCGAGTCGCCACGCTTCCATGTAGGCGCCCGCAATCGCGTCAACGCTGGATTCTTCCGGCATGTTGATCGTCTTCGAGATCGCTCCCGACACGAAAGGCTGTACAGCCGCCATCATGCGCAAGTGGCCGTAGTAGTGAATGGAGCGCTCGCCATTCTGTGCCTTGAAGCTGCAGTCGAAGACTGGCAAGTCGCCGTCTCTCAGCCCGGGCGCGCCTTCGATCGTTTCGGTCGAGTCGATATGGTTGACGATCTTGTTGACGAGGTCGGCGTCGTAGCCGAGGCGCGTCAGCGCTTCGGCAACCGTGTTGTTGACGATCTTGATCAAGCCGCCGCCAACGAGTTTCTTGTACTTGACCAGGGCCAGTTCCGGCTCGATGCCCGTCGTGTCGCAGTCCATCATGAACCCAATTGTTCCGGTGGGCGCGATGACGGTCACTTGTCCGTTGCGGTACCCGTGCTCCTGCCCGAGTTCGAGCGCCTCGTTCCACACCGCTTCCGCACTCTCTCGCAGGTCGGACTGGACGCCTTCGCTATCCAGCGCCTTGGCTGCCGCGCGGTGCTTCCGGATCACTTCCACGAAGGGGTCGGCGTTGTCGGGATAGCCCGGGAATGGCGCCAGCGACTGGGCGATCTTGGCGCTTGTCAAATACGCCTGCCCGCACATGTTGGCCGAGATCGCCCCGGCGATCGTCCGCCCCCGATCTGAGTCGTAGGGCACGCCGAGCGACATCAGCAGGGCGCCAAGATTGGCGAAGCCCAGCCCGAGCGGGCGGAAGTCGTGAGAATTGCGCCCGATCCTTTCCGTCGGGTAAGCGGCGTTGTCGACCAGGATCTCCTGGGCCAGGATCACTGTTTCAACCGCTCGCCGGAATGCTGCCACCTCGAACTCACCGTCGCGACTGAGGAATTCTTTCAGATTCAGCGAGGCCAGGTTGCAGGCCGAATCGTTCAGGAACATGTACTCCGAGCAAGGATTCGAGGCGTAGATGCGGTCCGTGTTCTTGACCGGGTTCCAATCGTTGATAGTGGTATCGAACTGCATCCCGGGATCGCCGCACTGGTGCGTCGCCTCGGCGATGTCATGCAGGATTGCCTTGGCCTGGGAGCGCTCTTTCGGCTGCTTGCTCAGGACGGAGCGGGTCCACCAGTCTTCGTCCTGCTCCGCCGCGCGCATGAAGTCGTCCGTGACGCGCACGGAATTGTTCGCATTCTGGAACGAGATCGTCGAGTAGGCGTCCCCGTCAATCGCGGCGTCGTAGCCGTTCTGGATCAACACGTGCGCTTTCTTCTCTTCCTTCGCCTTGCACCAGATGAAGTCCCGGATATCCGGATGGTCCACATCCAGGATCACCATCTTGGCGGCCCGACGGGTCTTGCCGCCGGACTTGATGACTCCCGCGAACGCGTCGAATCCCTTCATGAATGAAACCGGGCCGGACGCTCGCCCGCCGCCCTTCAATCCCGAGTCGCTCTCGCGAATCGTGGACAGGTTCGTGCCCGCCCCCGATCCCCACTTGAAGAGCATGCCTTCGGTCTTCGCCAGGTCCAAAATCGATTCCAGCGAATCATCCACCGAGTTGATGAAGCACGCCGAGCATTGCGGTCGGTGCTCGTCCGGGTTCAGGGCGGTGACACGGCCCGAAGCCTTGTCCCAGGCCCACCCGTAGCCGCGCGACTCCTTGCGGACGCCGACATTAAACCAGACCGGCGAATTGAATGCAGCCTTTTGCGTGAGCATCAGGTGGGCCAAGTCGTCGCGGAAGCTCTCGACGTCGTCTGCCGATGCGAGATACCCGCCTTCCGCCCCCCAATCGGCGATCGTGTCGACCACTCGGTGTACGAGGTCCGCCAAGCTGCTCTCGCGGCCGCTTGAGCCAAGCGTGCCGTGGAAATACTTGCTGGCCACGATGTTCGTCGCCGTTTGAGACCACTCGACGGGCATTTCCACGTCGTTCTGCTGGAACACGGTGTTTCCCTGCGCATCCGTAATCACGGCGGTGCGCTGCTCCCAGTTGATGACGCTGTAGGGTGTTTGGCCTTCCGCCAGGTGACGCGTGAAGAAGCGTTCGAAGCGAATGCCGTTTCCCGTGGGAACCGTTGACTTGCCGGCAGGGGCCGATCTGCCCACTGCCGCTTCGGGAGACGCCGGCGCAAGCGACACGCCGGCTGCCGACCCGTTCGCGGGAACGCCCTCTTTCGCGGCAGCGCGTGTGTTTGTCTTAGCAGTACTCACCGTTCAGTCCCTTCCTTCCCTGCATGTCCCGCCGATCAACTGGAAGCATGCCATATCGGTCATTCGTGCGATCACAGCACAACATATAGCGCTGGGCACGGAGCTACCCCTAAAATGTCGTGCGCGACCTGTCGGCCCCGTGATTCTAGCATCATTGCCCGCCAGCGCCAAGCACGTCCCGGAAACGGCCAGGAACCGGGATCCGGAACAGAATCCCTTAGCGTGCAAGCACTTAGCGGCAGCACGACCTGGAGGGGCCAGTTCTGGCATGCGAAATTAATTCTCAATGAGTCTTAACTTTGGCCCGAAAACGCGGGTCAAGCCCAGATCGATTGAGTGGTCTCCCGGCCCACGTGGGCTTCCCCGCTGCGCACGATCGCGAACTTCGTCCCGATCGGCCCGATGATTTCGTAGATCACGATGGCCGAGAGCACGACTGTCGAAATGGTCCCGTAGTACTCGGGGAACTGGCGCGAAACTGTCATCACCAGCCCGACCGCCAGACCGGCCTGCGTGAGCAGCCCGAAGCCCAGGTAGTTCTGCACGCGCGAGTCCATCCCCACGCGACGGCTTCCCAGCCATGCCCCCAGAAACTTGCCACTTCCGCGCGCGACAACGTACAGGACTCCCGCCACGCCGATCGTGGCCAGCCGGCCCGTGTCCAACTCCGCGCCGGCCAGAACGAAGAAGATCGCGTAGAAGGGCGGGTCGGTTCGGGCCAGCGTCTTGAACAGCCGCCGGCTCCGGCGGGAGAGATTGACCATCGTCGCGCCGACAGCCAGGCTCGCGATCAGGGGTGAGAGGTCCGCAATTCTTGCCACGCCCACGCATAGCAGGACGGAACCGGCCAGCAGGATCAGCATCTCGCCTGTCTCGGTCACCTGTCTGGCCCAGCCAGCCAGCATCAGCCCTGTCAGGAAGCCCAGGGCGATCGAGCCGGCCAGCTGCCATACGAGCGGGAATCCTGCCAGGAAAATGGTTTCCCCAAGGGTTTGCTGTCCCCAGCTTCCGATCAAGTTGACGAAGGCGGCGCAGGACAGGTACGCGATCAGGCAGACGATGTTGTTGACGGCGATGATTCCCATCAGCGCGTCACTGAGTGGCCCGTGCGCGTTGCACTCTCGGAGCACCATCAGTGTTGAGGCGGGCGCGGTGGCGATCGACACCGCCGCGAGCAGCAAGGCGACCTGCCATTGCATCCCGACCAGCAGCATGCTGACCAGCACCAGACCCGCTGCCAGCGCCGATTCCACCATCGTCAGGCGCACGATCTTGCGCCCGATCCGGCGCACGAGGCTGACTTCGAACACCGAGCCGATCGAGAACAGGATCAGCCCGAGTGCGACTTCGCTGAGCGCTTCGAGGGCCTGGACGTTCTCATGGCTCACCCACCCCAGGACGGAAGGCCCGAGCGCCATGCCTGCCAGGATGTATCCGGTGACCTCGGGGATCCGCAGCACGCGCACCAAATGGCCGGAGAGCAGGGCGAGCAGCAGGATCAGCCCCAGCGAGGAGAGTTCATTCATTGGCTTGGACCAGCGTGCCCCAGATCCTTCCGCGTCGCTCGAGCGCGAGGTATGCTGAGTCGCCCTTTCCTAGGCGCAAGGCTGTTTCCAGATCCCTGAACGATTCCGGTGTCTCTTGGTTGACCGCCAGCAGGCGGTCTCCGGGGCTGGCGCCCGCGCGCTCGGCTAGCGATCCGGGGATGACAGACTCCACTGGCAGTCCCTCCTTGCCGACGAAACCATGGGTCGAGGCGGCCGCCTCGGTTGCCGCACGGGACAGCAAGCCAAACGTTCGGCGGCGCTTGGCCCGCCACACGCTGAGGTCATGGACTTCGCGCGAGATCGGCAGGAGCAGGGGCCGCAGGTCCTCCACCGAGTTGACGGGCGCACCGTCGAGGGCCAGTACGAAGTCGCCGGGCATCAGGCCCGCTTGGTGTGCCCGATAGCCCCACCACAGCTCGCGGATGAGCACGCCCTCGTCGCGGCCGAAGTAGCTCTGTTCCGTCTCGTCAGCCTGTCCGGCCCGCATGCCGTAGCGTTCGATCAGCTGGTCCTCGAGCGTTCTCGTCGACCGTGCCTGCAACTCCAGGGCTGTGGCCTCCGCTGCGATCGGCGTGCCGGCGCAGTCCAGCACAACGGCGATCAGTCCGCCGTCGAGCGAGAACACGCCGGCCCCCGGTTGGATCGCACGGAGGTCGAGGTTGGTTTGCACTTCGTCGAGTTCGATTTCCCCGCAGCGCCTGGCGATGATTCCGAACAGGTTGCCGTCCGAGTAGCGCAGGCTTCCGTCCCGTGAGCGCCAGACCGCCAGCAGCCACGAGCCTCGCCCGTAGAGCCTGACCGGTGCCCGGTCGCTCACTGTCGCCTCTAGCGGGGCCTGCAGCAGTACGTACGGCAGGTCCGGGGCTGCCGCCAGCGTGGTCAGTTCGACTTCCTGGCTCCCGAGCGCCGTCCGATCCCGGGGCGGGAAGGGGCCGAGTCGCGCCGAGGTCACCACTTCGCCGGCCTGCCAGACTACGCCGCTGTGTCTTGTGGCACTCAACAGGACAACGCTCTCTTCCACCTGCGAGGCGACGTACGAGAAGAAATCCGCGATATTCTCGACCTCGCGCCGCTGGCTGATCCGCTCCAGGCTGAGCAGCTCTGCAGTTACGCTGGCGGGCGACGTTTCTGGTTGACCCCTCGGCCTGCTAAGGGCGCCGACCACCAGGATGGCCAAGCTGGCCAGCGCCAGGATGGCGAGGTACTTGGGGTTGTTGGTCCTTGAAGGCATTCGGCTTCCCGCAACGCGATCAAATTACCACTGCGTCCCCGGAGACGCGATAGTCGCCGACAAGCGCAACGATTGCGATTAGGGCACCCGCGAAGCACGCCAGCATTCCCCAGATCACGGCGTCGGTGGCGATTGCGTAGGACAGTTCCCCGACAGCCCAACTGGCGAGCAGGGCGGCCGGCAGGGTCAAGTGCAGCGAACGAGTGATCCACCGGCACCGGTGGAGAGCGGACGGCCAACTTGCCAGACTGAGCGTGAGCGGGGCTAGCGCTCCCATGCCGACACCGAGCAGAGCGGCCCCGAGGACCACGCTGAGGGGGGCGGGAGGCCAGAGCAGCAGGATGACCCCGACGGCCACCATGGCGGTGGGCAGTCCCAGAACCATCAGACTGTCGCGGACTCGTGGCAGGCGCCTGGAAACAGCCCAGCCCGCGGACAGCGCCAGCCACAAGACGCCGAGGGTGAGCGTGCCCTCACTCCCCGAGAAACCCGACGTTCGCGACAAGTATACGGCGAGCCAGCATGCCGCGATCCCGCAGCCTGAGGCTTGCAGGACAAGGCTCGCCGCCAGCAGGATGCTCCGAGGGGTGGTGCGCGGCTGCAGTTGCTCTGCCCGCCGGAGCCCTTCGGGTGGTCCGGGGTTCAAGTAAATGGCTCGCAATGCGGCGAACGCCATCGTTGCCGGCGCCGCAGCGGCCCAAAGCGGGAACGAGGCCAAGCCAAGAATCCGGAATTCATTGGTTGCGGCGAGGCAGGCGGCCAAGCCGCCCAGGCCGAAGCTCACGCCGGCGAGAGCCAACAGCGAACTTGCTGGCCGAGCAGGAAGGATCCGCAGCACCACGCTGACGGAGAGTCGCAGGCTCGCTCCTGCTGCCAAGCCCAGCAACACGAGCGGAGCCGCTTCCCACGCCTGCGAGCGGACCGAGGCGAGTGCGATCAAGCCGACCGCGGAAACGGTGCCGCACGAGGCCAAGACCGCCCAAGTCGCATGGCCAGCGGCGTAGCGGCGCACGAACCGCGGGCCCGGCAACGTCCCGAGCAATGCTCCGCCTGTGGCCGCTGCATAGCCGAACCCCGCATCTTGGGCGGACAGGGCCTCCCGCGAGACCAGAATCCCCAGGAACCCCAAGCCCATGCCTTGCGCAAACAAGCTCAGCATCACAACCCGAACATGCGACGGCTCTGGGGTCCGCCGGCGAGTTTCGGCCCCGGGCATGGCCGCATTGTATCAACGGGACCTGAATTCGGAAGGCGGCGGCGAAGGGTCAGGCCCCGGAAGCGCTCGCGCGGAGTCTGTGTGCCAAGCTGGACAGCGCGTCCCACAACAGCACCGATTCCGTGGAGCAGCCGATCAGCTTCATGCCGCGACTAATCCAGAACTGGGCCAGATCGCCGTCCCGGACCTGGATCGCCGGCCAGAGGCCGTGCTCGGCGCAAGCCGCGATGACTCGGTCGATCGCTTCGACCAGTTTGGGATGCTCCCACTGTCCTCCGACGCCGAGGGAACCGGAAAGGTCGGCCGGCCCGACCATGAGCGAGTCCAGTCCCTCGACCGCGGCCAGTTCGGGCAGCCGCGCCAATGCGCGCGTCGACTCGATCTGGGCGATCAGCAGCGTCTCGCGATTGCAGTGGGCGGTGATTTCGTCGAACGAAGCTTGCTGGTAGTCGATTTGGGGCGGCCCGAGACCGAATCCGCGGTGGCCTTCCGGCGGAAATTTCGCGCCGCGCACGGCGTGTGCCAGCTGGTCCGGTTCCTCACAGCGCGGGAAGATGATGCCTTCGGCACCCGAGTCGAGCGCTCGCGATACCAAGTCGTACTGGAAATCGCACACACGCACCACGGCGGTGACGCCCACCATGCGGTAAGCGCGGATCAATTCGTGCAAGGCGTCCGTCGAAAAGGGGCTGTGCTCGGAGTCGAGGAACACCCAGTCGAGGTTCGCGGCCCCCATCATTTTCGACACCTCGGTCGACGGAACCAAAGTGTGGGCGATGCCAACTGCTACCTTGCCAGCCGCGAGCCGCTGCCTGGTTCGATTGGTCTTCATCCGCCCCACTGTAGCGCAGCACCCTTGCCCGGGTTGTTCTTATCGCTATCCTGACGCGACACGCACTCCAGGCCAACGATTGCGTTCCGCACCACCCGGCTCAAGCTCAGACCGGTCGCCGCAACATGCTGATGATCTTGGCCGACTAGCAGTCGAAGACAGCCCAGGCGGTGAGTGGGAGTTCCTACCCTGCGACTCCCGCGATGGACGAACCTTCCCGCGCCCACGGGTACGCGACCAACCACGCCCAAGAAGAGCAGCTTCCGCAGGGCGTCGAGAGGCTGATTGGGGGAAACCGGCGCGGATCCGACATGGACGAGCCGCTTGCGAACCCCCGCATCGAGTTCCTCACTTCCCGCCAAACTGAACCATTGTTGCCAGTGGCGTCCTTCGTGATTTCGCACGATGTCTGCCGCCGGATCCCTCGGGCCATCTGGTGGTTACAGCCTGATCCTGATCGTGGCGCTCAGAAACGTCTGCGATTCGCCATTGGCCACGTTTGCGGTGACAAACTCACCGGCGAAGAAACGCGAGACGCCGAGCCGCAGCTCGATCTTCTTGGTCGGCGAGTAGCGGAGAACTACGTCCAGTTCCGAGCCGACTGCGCTGCTGGATGCACCTGCGGGAGGCGGCCCGACGCCCAGGGTGTTGTTCGTCCTGTACAGTCCGTCACGCTGGCTCGCCAGCCGGAAGTCGAAGAAGTCCACGTTCATCCGCAGCTCCCGGTGAGGATGGAACTGCACACCCGCCTTGAACGCCTTCAGGTTGCGGAAGCCGGTGACGTCCGCCTCGCCATAAATCCTGTGTGGCGACGGGGCCAGCTGGTCGAACGTGTTGTTGCGGCCGTCCAGGGGATCGTCATCGCCGCTTGCATAGCTGTATTCACCGATCAGCTTGGGTTGCCCGCGAGCTTGGGAGATCGTCTTGTGAACCGCCCAGTGGCCCATCCACGCACGGTGCAAGGAGGCCGCCCCGCCGCCGCCCTGTGCCGCTACGATCACCTCGTAGTCCCAGGATTCGGCGACTTTGCCGGTGAATCGCGAGCCAGCTGTCCGCACGAGTCCGCCGAGATGCGAAACGAATGACCGCGGGCGGCGCGTCGATAGCAAGAAGGGCTCCACGGCATGTTCTTTCGCCAGCGACCGGAGCGATCCGATCGCACCATAGACGAAACGTGTGCGCGAGGCCACGTCGAGACCGTCGCGCAGGTCAACTTGGGAGAAAGCAAGCAGGAACACCCTGTCATCGCCTCGTCGCAGGGTCAGCATGGAACCGTCCCACGTTGGCGACGTGTTGCTCCAGTCCCTGCCTCCCAGCAGGCGATTGCCGAAGAATCCGAGTTCACGCCTGCCAACGTCGAGCGTCAAGGGTCCATCCCCGCTGCCAATGCTGGCGTAGGCCTGACGGAAATCCACCGTATTGCGGAAGGACCGGTTGTTCCTCCCTTCCGCCAGGCCGCCGACCTGAGAGTCTTGCAATTGCACGAAGACGTTCAAGTGCTTGGCCGCCCGCCCGGTGAAGTTAAGCCGCAAGCGCGAGGTTCCAAACGCGTCTTCGACGGCCGGGTAGGCGCCCGCACCGCTACGTCCTTCCGCTCGGAACCTGATTTCCGCAGTGAAGTCGTACCGAGGACGTCCGGGATCGCTGCCAGCCGTTGCCCCTTGCGCCGACGCGCGGGCCGCACCCGCCGCCGTGCAGCACAATGCAAAGCCGAGCGCCGCAAGGCGCTTCGCGCGAGGCCCGCGCCGTTCCATCATCCGCGCCCGCGCGAGCCCATTGGCGACACTGGCGAGAACGCGGTGGCGGTATCGGTGCTGGTTGCGCTGCCCAGCCTTGGCGTTGGCTGGCCCGTCGGGCGGCAGCGCGGAGATCGCGGCAGCCGAGCCTTGGCCCGTGAGCTTGGTCCAAGCGCCCTCATTCGTCACTGACGCTCAGGACCGCGAGAAACGCTTCTTGGGGGATGTCGACACGCCCGACCCGCTTCATCCTGCGCTTGCCTTCCCGCTGGCGGTCGAGCAGTTTCCTCTTGCGGCTGATGTCGCCTCCGTAGCATTTCGCCGTCACGTTCTTGCGGAGCGGCGCGATATTGTCCCGGGCCACGATCTTCGTTCCGATCGCGGCCTGCAGGGCGACTTCGAATTGCTGCCGCGGGATGAGCTTGCGAAACTTCTGGATCAGCGACTTGCCGCGCTCGAAGGCCTGGTCTCGATGCACGATGATTGACAGCGCGTCGATCGGGTCCCCGGCCACCAGGATGTCGAGCTTGACCATCGGAGATGTCCAGTAGCCGGAGAAGTGGTAGTCGATTGAGGCGTACCCTCTGGAAACGGTCTTGAGACGATCGTAGAAATCCAGCACGATCTCGTTCAGGGGCACTTCGTAAGTGAGGACGACCCGGTTGGCGGCAGCGTACTCGAAGCTCTTCTGGATTCCGCGCTTCTCCTCGAAGAGCTTGAGAATCCCGCCAAGATAGTCGCCCTGGGTGATCACTGTCACCGCGAACACCGGCTCGTCGATCCGGCGGATCGAGGGTTGCGGCGGCCAGCGGCTGGCGTTGTCAACATACACGACTTCGCCGTCCGTTTTCTCGACGCGATACCGCACTCCCGGCGCCGTCGTGATCAGTCGCAGATCAAATTCTCGTTCCAGCCTCTCCTGCACGATTTCCAGGTGCAGCAGGCCCAGGAATCCGCAACGGAAGCCGAAGCCCAGAGCGACCGAGCTCTCCGGCTCGAACCGGAACGAGCGGTCGTTGAGCTGGAGCTTCTCCAGCGCCTCCCGCAGGGCGTCGTGCTGATGCGACTCGACGGGGTAGAGCCCCGCGAACACCATCGGCTTGGACTCCTCGAATCCCGGCAGCGGCTCGGCGGGAAGGTTGCGCTCCTCGCAGATCGTGTCTCCGATCCGGGTCTCGGTCACGTTCTTGATGTTGGCGATGACCCAACCAACCTCCCCGGCTGTCAGTTCGTCGCACGACACCGGTTTCGGCGCACGGTATCCAAGATCTTCGATCTCGTACGTCCGGCCGGTGGTCCAGAGCCGGATCTTCATGCCCTTCGCCAATACTCCGTCCACCACGCGGGCCAGCATCACGACGCCGCGATAGGGGTCGTACCAGGAGTCGAACAGCAGCGCCCGCAACGGGACGCCAGCCGTGAAAGACGGTGCGGGGATGGCATCGACAATGGCTTCGAGAACAGCATCGATGCCCGCTCCGGTCTTGGCGCTGATCCGTAACGCGCCGTCGGTCTCGAGCCCGATCGTGCTCTCGATCTCTTCCAGAACCCGGTCCGGCTCCGCGGCCGGAAGATCGATCTTGTTGAGAATGGGAAGAATCTCCAGGTCGTGTTCCAGGGCGAGGTAGGTGTTCGCCATTGTCTGCGCCTCGACCCCCTGCGCGGCGTCCACAACCAGCAAGGCCCCCTCGCAAGCCGCGAGGCTGCGCGAAACCTCGTAGGCGAAATCGACATGGCCGGGAGTGTCGATCAGGTTCAGTTGGTAGCTGTTCCCGTCCTTCGCCGCGTAATCAAGGCGGACCGCCTGGGCCTTGATGGTGATCCCGCGCTCGCGCTCGAGATCCATGGTGTCGAGCACCTGCTCCTGCATCTCCCGGGTCGTCAGCGCGCCGGTACTCTCGAGTAGACGGTCGGCCAGGGTCGACTTGCCGTGATCGATGTGGGCGATGATCGAAAAATTGCGAATCCGGGAAGGGTTCATGAAGCAGCGGAAGGCTCGTCCGGCGTTCGGCTCGTCCGCCGTACCTCTCCCCTGATTCGATTGTACAGGCCACATCATGTGCTACCATAGGTGAGCAGGGCTGACTTGGAGGGTGTTGCCAGGCCAGCCTCCGCGGGGGCCGTCTGTGCGGCCCCCGCGGGCTTTCTCGGTGTGTATTCCCGCAGGATGGGATCCTGTAGGTGGACTTCCCCAACGAGCAGCAATAGGCGACCTCGTCGGGCTTGATTCCACGGTGCGTAGTACAGCTCCGTGGTGCGCACGCTCCCGTGTCCGAGCAGCGTGCTGACATCGTGCATGGCCATGCCGGTGAGCAGCAGCTCGACCGCGAACGTATTCCGCAGCCGATGCGGGTGGAACCCCTCGACCCTGGCGGCGACGGCCACCTTCTTGAGGCGATCACGCCAGTACTTCGCGACGGTCGTCGGTTGGGACTGACCCGTCCAGAAGTAGTGCGGCCGCTGCGGCAAGGCGTCGAGCGCCGCAAGCGCGGCGGGGGGAAGCAGCACGGTGACCAGCTCCCCGCTTTTTGCACGGCGCAGGACCACCTCGCCGGTGCTCTGAACCGCGGAGCGCCGGAGCGTTACCGCGTCCACGATCGAGAGGCCGGAGTAGCGCAGGAGGAGGATCAGCGCCTCTTCCTTCGGTTTGTGGCGCGAGGCGGCGAGGAGGCCGCGCACTTCAGCCACGGACAGCGGCATGGTCGGCGCGGCCTGCGCCTTCGGGGCGCGGAGGCCCTTTATGGGTGAGGAGGCGATCCAACCCGCTTGCGTGGCGTGTGTGAAGAATGCCCCGAGCTGGGTCAGGCGCTTCCGGTGTGTAGTCGGGGTGCAGCTCCAGCTTTCGCGCCAGTCGCGGATCGCGCGCGTGTCGATTTCTGCCAGGGACTTGATGGAGGCGTCGAGGGCGAACGACTCCAGCAGGCGCAGTAGGCACTCGTAGCTCTCGATGGTGCGGGGACGGAGGTTCCGGGCGTTGAGATCGCGGAGGTAGGCCTCGCAGGCTTTCCTGACGGTCATACAGCTCTCCCTGGGCGGCGCGCCGCGCCGGTGAAGGTGTCAGGGTCGCCGCCGGGGAACCAGCGGTAGAGCGCCGTAGTGCCCACGCCGAACCGCTTCGCGACCTCGGTCCGCGGGATGCTGGGATCGGCCAGCATGGCCTTCGCGATCCGGACGTTCTTCGGATCGTGGAATGGGCTCGGCCGGCCCCAGCGCCGGCCGGCAGCCTTGTGGGCCCGAGCGGACGCTGCGGTCCGCTCCCGGTTGAGATCCGCCTCGAACTCCGCCATCGCGCCGAACACCGCAAACACCAGCTTGCCGCCGGGCGAGGCTGTGTCGATCGCCTCGGTCAGCGAGACCAGCTGGCACCCCCGGCGCTCGAACTCGACTCCCAGCCCGATCAGGTGGCGCAGGTTCCGCGCCAACCTGTCGAACTTCCACACGACCAGCGTGTCCCCATCCCGGAGGAACTCCAGCGCGGCGGCCAGCTGGGGCCGTTCGGTGATCCTGCCGCTGCCGCGGTCCGTGAAGATCCGCTGGCAGCCCCTTTCCTCCAGCGCCCTGAGCTGGTAGCTGGGGTCCTGGTCGGGGGTGGAAACGCGTGCGTAGCCGACGAGCACTAAATTCCTCCTCGACAACAAGTTTAACAATTACGTTTCAAGGAGCCTTTTGGATGCGCTTCCTGGTGGTGTTCGGAGCGGATCCGGGCCGTCGTGCAGGACATCCCGAAAACGGCCGTTTTCGAGACGGGTGTATCCTAGGCGTATGACCTCACGCCCCGAGAGTCCGAGCGAGGCCGAGTTGCTGGCCGCGCTGCCCTGCCCCGAGTGCGCCGGGCGTGGCTGTCGCTGGTGCGAGCACTCGGGCCGCTGGCCGGATCCGACGGTCGGGGCCGTGCGGAGCGTGGCGACCCTGTTCCGCCGTGTCGGTCGCAGCGCCGCGCTGCGCAGCTCTCGCGTGCCGCCGACCTCGCCGAGCGCGCCTCCAACGTCGTCGACTTCCCCGGACGCTAGCCCCGATTCCGGGGGTGCCCCAGGCCCTCCCCGCTCCTCGCCGAGGCCGTCAGCGGCTTCCTAGGGCCTGTTTTCTTGGCGACGGACGCCAAAATGGCCGTTTTGTGGACAGGGGAAAGCCAAGCCCCGTCGCTGGGCTCTCGGCCCCCTGTGGGATGGTGGACGGCCCGCTGCCAGGGATTTGCGGCTAATCGGACGAACGCGGCTCTTGGCACAACAATGCGTCGGCTACCCGATCTCGTTTTGGCGAGCTTCGACCCACGCCAGGATCTTGGCGGACGACAGCGTGCCTCCTGCGTGCGGGATCCGGGCCACAACCTCGTCGCGGTACCGACGCCCGTGCCGGTAGGCGAAGCTGCGCCCCCCGGTAGCGTGCAAGAGGATGTTGAGGGCCAGATCGTTGGGGCCGGCTCCGAGATAGCCCCATTCGAAGCCGGTAGGCGACAGGTCCACGAGATCATGGCGGACCCCTGTGACGATGGTGATCCCGCGTGCGTCGCGCTTGCACACCACGTCGCAGAGAAGGTGCCGTCCGTACCGCTAGCGCCGCCGGCTGTCATCACGGAGCAGCATCCGCAGGGCGTCGCTGGCAGTCACCTCGCACGGGGTCGACTGCTGCATCTCTGTGACGAGCGCGGCGAGATGCTTCTTGTCGTGGTCAGCGAGACGAAAGGTCAGGGAGTGCATCGCCATGGCGCGTAAGGCGTTGCCTTACGCCTGACGGTTACGGGCGGCGCTGGCGGGTCAGGCCGGGCGGCAGCACCAGCCGGCGGATGCGGTCGGCGCCACGAGCGCAGCTTCGGTCCGCCGAGAGCCGTCCGGTTCGCGCTGGACGCACACTGCGAGATCGATCAGCTCGGCCAGCGTTCGTGGTGCCGATTCCATCGTGAAGCCATCCAGCAGGGCCCAGGCAGAGAGGCGGCGGAGTGCCTCGTCGGGCGAGCCCGCGGCCACCGCGATGAGGCTTCCGGCCTGCCAGCGGCAAAGCATGGCCCGCAGGATCTCCCCGGTTTCGGGGGGGCAAAGATTGCCGACGACGAGGCGGCAGGGCGCAGCTTGGAGGGCGCGTGCGGCGGCCTGCTGCGGTGACTCCGCGGGATCGTCACGCCGGAGTGTTATCCGCTCCCACTGCGGGCGCTCGAGGCGCAACTCGTCGGCAGCGTCCAAGGCGAGCAGCCGCTCGTCCGCCGGGAGCAGGTCCGCCAGCGCATGCATCAGGACGGTCTTGCCCGCGCCGGCGACGCCGGTGACAAGGAGGTTGCCGCGGTCGCGCAGGCACTCGATGCAGGCCTCCAGCGCCCGCGGCGGCAATGCGCCGGATTCGACAAGGTCGGCGGCCGTGAGGTGTACCATAGGACTCCACCGTAGGCCGCTGGCGCGGCTTGCGCAATTCCCCGCAAGCCTCAGAAAGGGCCGTTTTCGGGCCTGGGAAACACCCGCACGCAGTTCGCTGGCGTCGATCGGAGTGCGGTACAGGCCCGTAGGTGTCCTCCATGCGGTGGGGACGGCGCCGCAGGGGGTGGGAGCTTCCAACCAAACCCGCTAGGGTTTGAGTATGAGGCAACTGACGTGGCTGCTACGCTGGCTGGTCGTCCCCGGGGCCGCCGCGGCCATGTTCACACTCATCACACTCTGCGTTCTTGATGGTTCATGCGATTGGGTGGTGTCGTTTTGGTCCTGGTTAACGCAAGACGAGTCTGGGTCAACAACTATCCGTAACGTAGGCCTCGTCATCGGCGCCGTCGTGGCCTGGGTACTCACCGTGAGGCGCATCAAGGTTGCTGATCGCCAAGCTGAGACCGCCCAGCAGAGCCTGTTATATGACCGATACCAAAAAAGCGCCGAGATGCTTGGGGGCAGGCTTCCTGCTGTCAGACTTGGTGGGATATACGCGCTGCAGCAATTGGCCACGGAGCACCCGGAGCCATTCCTTCCTCTGGTTGTGAGCCAATACTGCGCATTCGTCCGCCATCCATTCGAAAGCAACGATGGGGAAACTGGTGGCAGAAGACCCGCGCCAGAGGGGGATTCCAAGACCCTGAGGGAAGATGTGCGTGCCGCCATGGAGGCAATTGTTGATCTCGGCCGCGATCCCAAGACCCGCAAGGAGATTATGGGGCTATCGCTCGACCTGTCCGGGGCGAACCTGTCCGGCGTGATCTTGTACGAGGCGGACCTGTCCGGGGTGAACCTGTCCGGGGCAAACCTGCACGTCGCGGACCTGTCCGGCGCGAACCTGCCCAAGGCGAACTTGTCCGTAGCGAACCTGTCCGGCGCGCTCTTGTACTTCGCGAACCTGTCCGGGGCGAACCTGTACTTCGCGAACCTGTCCGGGGCGATCCTGTCCGGGGCGAACCTGCACTTCGCGAACCTGTCCCACGCGAACCTGTCCGACGCGAACCTGCACGTCGCGGACCTGTCCGACGCGAACCTGTCCGACGCGAACCTGCCCAAGGCGAACCTGTCCAAGGCGAACCTGTCCGAGGCGGACTTGTCCAGGGCGAACCTGTCCGGCGCGGACCTGTACGAGGCGGACCTGTCCGACGCGAACCTGTCCAGGGCGAACCTGTCCGGCGCCGATATCCTAGGTGCCAGCCATCCCCTTACGGATCAAGGTCCAGTGCGAAGGCTCACGCAAGATCAACTCAACAAAGCTTGTGCCGATCCCGGCGACCCGCCCGATCTGAGAGACGCTCTCAATCCGGATGGTAGTCCGCTCAGTTGGCGCGGGTCGCCTTGCGGGGGCTCGGGTGCCTAGTGCTGTCTCTTCGGTGGAGCCGCGGAACTCGACCGGGCTCTAGCGCCGCATTGCTGAAACGGCCGTTTCGAGGACACGCTACGATGGGTTGTTGGCAGTCTGGCGTTTCACTGCCAGAGAGAACCCGAAACGGATGCCGCCGAACGCACTCAATGGGGGTTGCGACTCGGAGGAAGGGCTATGGGGGAAGAGCCTCTGTGAGCGAAAAGAACGCGCTACAACTCCTTGGACTCGAGGGGCTTACTGACTCTCTAAGGATCGCTACTCAAGGCGGGATCGATGGAGCGGCCGCTTTCCTCTCCCGTGTGTGCCTTCCAGCTGCGGAGGAACTTGGCTTTGCGTTTCGAGACCGAGTTTCCGTCTGGCGGGCGCGAAACCTGGTCCGGATGCTGGATAAGGCGAACACGATTTTTCTTGCAAATGGTCCAGGCTCAGCTGACCGGGTGAGTCCGCGCTTGGCACAGATCGCGATCGAAGCGGCGTCCTGGATTGACGACGAACAGGTTCAAGCCATGTGGTCCGGGCTACTGGCGTCATCGACGTCTCCAGATGGGAGGTCCGACGAAAACTTGATATTCATGAGCCTCTTGAAACAGCTCTCTTCGGTTGAGGTGTCATTCCTGAAGTTTGCAGTCGAAAACTCCAGCAAGCACGTCTCGCGCCACGGCCTTGTTTATCCCGGACCTCTCGTCGTTGCCCCGATCAAGAAGCTGTCAAGCTTGTCCGGAATTGAGGACATACAGCGCATTGACCGTGAATTGGACCACCTTAGTGATCTTGGCCTCATTGGCAGTCCTCATCTTGCCGGAGCATTCCGGGGTGGGATCGAAATGTTCACTGAACAGGCACACTTGACACCTACGCCACTAGCTCTGCATCTCTACGTTCGCGCCCAAGGTTCGAAGCTGTCTCCAGTGAACTATTGGGGCCTATCATTGCCGGAAGATGAAGCAACTGCTCAAGAATAGACTGGTGAGGACTGGGAAGGCTCAGAACACTGATTCCAATTGCGGGCGTTCGAGCTTGGGCAGCCGCGACAATGGCCACGGCGATGAGCGTCCGCGTGAAGCCTCCAATCTCGGTCCGTATCTTCCCAAGTTCCGCCTCCAATTGCGTGGCCCGGGCGTCCAGCTTGGACTCGAAGCGCGCAATCAGTTTCTCTGAGGCCATGCTCGGCACCTCCTGGACGAAAGCATAGGCGTCCGCCGGCTCGAGACCAAGCGCCAGCAGCAGGGCGAAGACCCGGGTCGTGTCGGGCTCGCGCGTGGCGAGGGTGGGCTCCGTGCCCGCGCCCCGCCCACCGGCAGACTTCCCGGCTAGGCAATCGGCGGCAGGCGCCGCTTGGTGAACAGGTCATTGAACGCCTCGGCCAGCAGGGACTGCATGGTGCGGTCCTCGTTCGCGGCCAGCTGGCGCAGCTGGCGGTGCACAGGCGCTGGAAAATGGGCGCCAACGAGGCGTGTTCCTTCGCCGCGGTCCCGGGCTGCTGGCCGCGTTTCCGCCGGGGCGGCCTGCGCCCGCCTGGCGCTCAGGCGGAGCGCGTCGGACAGGGGATTCGTATCAGGCATGGAGCGATCCTCCTTTCCGCCGGCTAGCTCTCGAGGCGAGCCCGGGCCCACCCCCACAGTGCGCGGACCTCTGCGGCGGCCTTCCCGTCCGGTTCGTGCTCGAGCACGCCGAGCCCGCGGGTGATCGAATGCTGGAATGCGACACGCGCTCCGATGCGGCACGGGGCGACCGCCAGGCCGGCCTCCTCGATCGCCTCCGCCGCCTGGTCGGCCAGCGGTCCGCGCGCCGGGGTCGCGTTCAGCGCCACGGCGGTGCGCGCCTTGGCCAGCGCGCAGATGTCGGCGGTCGTTCCCAGCGCACGCAGGTCGAGCACTCCCGGCCGTAGCGGCACGAGGGCGAGATCCGCCGCCCGGACCGCGGCCAGCGCAGATGCCTGGGAATGCGGCGCGGTATCGATGACGGCCAAGTCCGCCCCGTGGCTACAGGCCGCCTCGAGCGCGTCGCCCAGGCGCGCAGCGGGGACCGCGGCCACGGCAGGGTGGTCCGGCTCCCGGTGGTCACTCCAGCCAGTGGCGGAGGCCTGCGGATCGAGATCGAGGATCGCCGTCCGCCAGCCGGCGAGCTCGGCGGCGACCGACAGGTTGATCGCAAGGGTGGTCTTCCCGGTCCCGCCCTTCTGGGCAATCAGCGTGATCGTGTACATATCCCGCATGGTAGGTTTCCGGGGGCTGATTGTCGATTCCTAGAGTCATAGATTCCTATAGGGCTAGAGGCCGCGACGCCCCTAGTGGATCGACGACCCTTCCACAAGGTCGTGCAAGGCGGGATTTCGGGACACCCGCAGTATGATGGAGGTACCGAGATGCCGACGATGCAGGCGACGGACGACACGGTGCGCCTGATCTGGGAAGAGGTCGTCGACTCGGATCGCATGTGCCGCTACTACGGGTATCTGGCCCAGCGCCTCAGCGGCGTGAGCCAAGTGCTGGCGATTGGAACCGCCGGCGCGGCATCGGGCGCCGTCCTGACCCTGTTGTCGCGGTTCCCGGAATGGGTTCCCGCGGCGGCCGCGGCGGCCGCGGCGCTGGCGAGTCTGGTGCTGGTGATTGGCCGGTACCAGGACAAGGCGGCCCGGAGCGCCGACATCCGCCGGAAGCTCGGGGAGGTCGGCACGGACTGGGAGGAGCTCTGGTCAGACGTGTCCGCCCGCGACGACGCGGAGCTGCGTGCGCAATTGCGCGCGCTGGTGCGGCGCCAGGCGGCCATCATCGAGCGCGCCCCGTTCGAGTTACCCCTGTCGAAGTCGCTGGCGAGGCGCAGCGAGCGGGAGGCGGACCGCTTCTGGACGGAGCGGCATGCCCCGAGCTGAGCCTCCGCGACCGCGAGGCCAGGCGCAGGAGCGGCGCTGGCCGCTGTTCGGAATCAGATTAGATCGTGAGAATCGGGTGATTTTACAACGCTACAATTTCGCCGGTGGATCGGTTGGAAAGCGGAATAGTCCGAGGACCCTAGCAAGGATGCGGCAGATCGATCTGTAGGCTTCACAAGCCACTAAGCGCCCTGCTCCCCCTTGCAGAAGTGAATCTGTTCGAGAAAACTCCGCCAGTGGTGCAGGAATACTCTGAGAATTCTCAATCGGAATAATGTGAGCGCCAACACCGTGTCCGGGGGTCGCCCTCCTGGCGGCAACGGCAGGAGGGGGTGCTGCACTTCATGTAGCGGTGCACGAGGAAACCAGGACGCATGTTGCCGAGCGCGGCGAGTTCGCCGAGGATGTGCTCGCGCTGCTGTTCGGATGAGTCCAAACAACCCGGACCACCCCACCCTGCGTATACTTGGTCCTCGCCAAGTCGAACCTCAAGGAAAGTGATCCAAATCGAATCTATGTGAATGAAATACTTCCGTTTCCCCATAAAAAACATAAAAATAGGTAGTCGACTTCAAGTGTCCAACCTTCAGATTAAACGTAGGTCCGCCCACATCGAAACACACCTTCCCAGTATGAGTGCCTAAGTTCTTCTTCTTGAGACCGAGGTATTTCCACACCCAAAAACGCGCAGACGCCTGACCGCCGCGCTGGTCATACATCCTTACACATATCTTGCTGACTACGTTGATCCCCCGACCGATGCTGTATGTTCTTCCCGCATGCCCAATAAAGTGTCTATCTGCCGCAGACTCTTTCCGTGCCGAATTCGAACCAGCCATGACGCCTCCAAGATAGATTGAGAGTAGAAGTGCGAAAACCCTCTTGATCAGTATAATGATTTCCCCCTTTTTGTCAACATCTTTTTGTCAATCCAATCGGGTGCATAACACTACCTGATTACACATAAGACTCATCCAACTTTAGAAGGCGGCCCGGCATCGGTGGAGTGTTTGCCGAGGCGTACACGAGGCGGGGGACAAGATCGGCGAGCTGGTAGCGGCGGTTGAAGCGGTAGGAGAACGCCCCCAGATAGCGCGGCACGTGCTTGGCGTCGATCGCGTGGTAGGTGCCGTCGATGGAGCGCTTGACATTCCCGAGCATTGTGTTGACCCACCGCAGGCGGGGCTGCTCGCAACTGGCCGGGCCCCCGCCGGTGACAGTCGCGAGGTGCTCGCAGCCGGCCTCGGCGACACCCCGAAAGCAGGCCAGGCCATCGGAGTGCACCCGGGTTCCCGGTCGGAGGTGGCGTGCGGCCCAGCCTCGCAGGACGGCCTTGCGGAAGCCCTTGACGCAGCTCATGCGGAGCTTGTGGGGCCGACCGTCCGCGGTGACTTCGACCGCGGCGACGAACGGCGTCTTGCCGGCCGCGCCACGGCCGCGTTGGCCACGGCGCTGCCCGCCCCAATAGGCGTCGTCGACTTGCACGATGCCCGCCAGCGGGACGCGCTCGTCGCGCTCACGCATCGCCTGCATCAGCTTGTGCTTCAGCTGCCAGGCGGTGTTCTGGCTGACGCCGAGCTGGCGCGCCAGCTCGAGCGAGGAGATGCCGTGCTTGGATTGCGTCAGCAGATGGATTGCCAGGAACCAGGTGGTGAGCGGGAGCCGCGTGCTGGCAAAGAGCGTGCCGGCGGTGAGGGAGACCTGGTGCTTGCAGCTGTTGCACTGGAAGAGCTTGCGGGTACGTAGGCGACAGTGGCTCCGGGATCCGCAGGCGCGGCAACGATAGCCGCGAGGCCAGCGCGCCTTGAAGATGGCTTCGGCGCACTGCGGCTCGCTACCGTAGCGTTGCAGGAAGGCTCCCAGACTGAGGCCTTTCTGGAATTGAACTCGATTGCGTTGCATAATGTAACTCCTTACAAATCAGATATCTGCACATTCCATGATAGCGAATAAATAGAGAAAATGCAATGCTGGAACGCAGCTTATTTGCTCTTCGGGACTGGCTGTAATCCTGGATGAGTCTTATGTGTAATCAGGTAACACTATGTTTGGATTTCGGCTTGGAGGCATGGGTTCTCGGCCCGCTGAGCCCAGAAGTTCTCGTAGTTGCCGCTGAGGACACAGGAGCGTAGGGCTAGGATCTCGTTGGCACCGTTGACGGTCCAGAACATGCCCGAGCGCTTGAGGCGGCCGACGACCGGACGGCAGCCAGCTTCTACAACGCCCGATCCCACGCACAGGTCTTGGGCGCGGAACTCCCAGGCAAATTCAAAGTTCGGTACGGGGATCGGGTTAGGCGCGTAGGCAAGGCATTCTGAGTCGCGCAGAAAGGCGACATTTGCCCGATCACGGTATGGCTGGGGCCTGAAAGCAGAAACACGGTCTCCACACGCTCGCATTGAGGCGCAGCGGTGGTGGGCGCCACAGCGGGGGTGGGGCTGAGAGTCGGACGAATCGTGCTGGGGGGAGTTAGCTGAGCAGGAGGGCAACGGCCCCGTCCGGGTCCAGCGACAGTTGGCTCATGCGACGCTGGATGTTCTTCGTCTCCAGCAGCCGCAGGATCGAGATCGCGAGATTCGAAACCGCCGCCATCAAACGCGGCAGCGGGCCCTTGCGGATGCGGCATTTGTCCTCGCCGACGGCCACGTCCCGCACGTAGTGAACCCGATTCTCGATGCCCCAGTGACTGCGGTTCAAATGCAGCAACTGCTGCGGTGTCACCTGGTCCGGCCCCAAGCTGGTCACCAGGTAGACGGTCTCGGGCTGGCGCTGCTTGCCGGTCTTCTTGTAGGTCACCTCCCGCCGTACCTGCGCGACGAGGCGGACACCGGGAAAGTGCACGTACGGGACCGCGGGGTCGAGTTCGTCCGAGACCCGGATCGAGCGGGTTTCGATCCGTCCGTGATCGCCATCGGTGGTCGTGTACGCCGGCATGCAGTCCCAGTGAAAGCCATCGCGCACCTCCTCGAGCAGGGTGGGCTGGTTGTCTTTCACCGTCAGGACAAAGTTGAGCTGGAGTGCCAGCAGCTTCTCCACCGTGGGGCGCTGGGTGTGCAGCGCGTCCGCCGTCATACAGATCCCGGTGCCGGCGAACCGCTCGACCAACTGGCGCAGCGCCGCCCCTTCGGCATCGTCTTTCTGGCCCGTGAAGCCGAGTTGGCCGACCACCGTGCCCGAGTGGATCTCCAGTGCCGACAGCTGTTGCTGGGGGGCCTTGTCGCGGGGCTGGCCAGCCGCGTCCAAGTCCCGGTCATAGGACCCGCGCAGCACCTTCCCATCGATCGCAAGCGCCTGTAGCGGCGCCTCGGAATCGCCGCTGTCTGCTGCCTCGCCCTCGGCGCTATCTTCCTCCTCATCAAAGACTTGCTCGGCTGTCCAGACCGCCAGCAGACGCTCCACCTCGGCGGCGTCAATGCGCTTGAGAATGTAGTGCCAGCTACTGATGCCGGGCGCCTCGTAGCGCCCGGTCTGGGGGCGCCGGCGGGAGCCGATCGCCGCCAGGGTCGCCTGGCTCAGGGCCCGGCCGAAGTCGCACAGTTCGGTCAGGTTCTGCTGGCCGGCCAGGCGCGCGGCGATCAGGATCGTCAGCGCGGTGCGCAACGGATAGCGCAGGCCCCGCCGCTTGCGGGTTTCGGGAATCTGGTCGAGATAGGCGAACAGGGACCGCCATTGGGAGGGTTGCAGCATGATACAGGGTCGATGGGGTTGCCAGTGGGGATGCGGCTGGGTCGCCGCGAGCTGCTGCCGCGCGTTGCGCCGCAGCGGGTAGACGAACACGCGCTTGGGCACGCCGTGGGAGTGATAGCCGATCGCGCCGCCACGGACCCGGCCGAACCCTTGTGTGCTGCCGACCTCGATCCAGTTGGCGGCGCGATAGCACGTGCCCTCAAAGTGGCTGGGATCAACGAACGTTTCCGCGCACAACAAGGGCGCCGCGTGCAGGCGCAGCCACTCGCGGGGCAGTTGGCGCAGGCTGAGGCCGAGCACGCGGGAGGCGAGATGAGGGCAGGAGCCCGCCTCGCATAACAGCAAGAAGCGGGACTGATTGGCGACCAGGAAGAGCCGCTGGCGGCGCTGCAAGGAGGTCCAGCCGATCCAGCGGTCGCGGGCGGCACAGTGCAGGGCGGCGGCATGCCAGCCGATCAGGGCGAGCCACTGATCGCCGAGCACGGCGACCTGCCGCAGGCGCTTGCCACAGAAGTTGCGGAAGCCGAGATAGTGGTGTTGGCGCATCAGCTCGTTCCAGCGCGGCTCCTCGTCGGGCCGCACGGTCCGGACACGCACTTCTCGCAAGGGAATCTCGTTCGGGATCACTCTGCGAGTTATCGCATAACCCAGGCGTGTTTGTCCAGCCTTCCGCCTTAGTCCTTTGTCATTCAGCCATTGCTACCGAACATTGAAAAGCCCTGGCGGAACTCCGGGTAGCGCATGCGGCTGCGGTTGTTGTCGATATAATTAACGCACTTGGCAGCTTCCTCGCAGGTGCCAGCGTGAGCGCGCAAGGTGGCGAGCAAGCCATCCACACGGCCTTGTTCCAAGTCGTCGCAGCGGGCATCCGCCCAAGCCTCCAGCTGCGCCTTGTCGTGGGCGAAGAGCACCTTAGCCACGTCCCACAGTTTCTGCTTGGCGTGCCAGAGATCGACAATCTGGATCGCACCGGGGTAGTCCTCAGTCGCGATTCGCCAGATCCCAAGTCCAGGCCACGCCCTCGCGGTGCGGCCAGCACCCGATCAGCCGCGGACCGATGCCGGGGTGGAGCAGGTGCGCCAGATCGGAGGCAATCTCCTGCCGGCGTTCGCAGATCGTCAGCATCGCTCCAGCGTCCCGGTCTACCTGCGGCCCGTCAAGTCCCGCCCTGCCTGGCGACATCCAGGCAGAGACGACGTGGCCCGCCAAGACCGACGAGTCCTACATGTTGTGGTAGAAACCGCTCGCAGAGGTGGGATCCATCCGAACTCGCCACGAACCACCCCCACATCTTGTGTCTGGCCGCAACGAACGCAAGACCCATTTCAGCGGCCTCCGGAGACCTCGAACACGATCCCCGCAAGCTCCACGCCGGGCTCTAGCGCGACAAGCGCCGCGTGGCCCCAGCGCCAGGCCCGGCCAGGGGTGGTCGTGCGGTCGACCTCGACCGCGTAGTCCCCGGACGGCAACCCCCGGAACGCCCAACTTCCGTCCCGCCGCGTCGCGGTCCAGCGGCCGCCCGGCTCGAGGCGCAGTACGACCCGGTCGAGCTGCAGGTCCGGATCGCCGCCGACGACGCGGCCGGCGATCGCGCCGAGCCGCCGCAGCGGAAAGTCGGCGCTGGCCTCCTGGCCGGGGCGCACGGCCACAGTGACCACGGCGGTGCCCGCCGGGTCCAGATCGGCCGGCAGCCGCGCCAGGTCCAGCCGGGCGTCGCGGGTGCCGGCCGGTACCCGCTCCAGGTGCCAGCGGCCGTCGGCGTCGGTGACCGCCTCGCGGTCGCCGACCAGCACCCATACCCCCTCCATGGGGATGGCTGCATCGGCGTGGCCTGTCCAGATGCGCCCCGAGATGGATCCCACGAGGGGGGCGATCGGAGCCCACGCGGGGCCAGCGCTGCCGTTCGCCGCGCCCCAGCGCCAGGCGCGGGACGCGCGCACGTGCAGGGTCCACTGCCCGTAGCCGGCCTCGTAGGGATCGAAGCCCCTGAGGAGGTGCGCCGAGCCGTAGGTCAGCTCCTGGGTCCGGTTGAAGCGGCCGCCCCGCGCCGACAGCTTCCACTTCCCGATCGCGGCGGTCAGGCCGAACTGCGAGCTCGAGTACAGCCGCCGCGCCAGCAGCGTGTCGTCGGCGACGTCGCGGCCGCGCTCCACGCTCGCGTGGGCCGACCAGCGGCCGCGGGAGAACGAGCCGAACGCCCGCACGTCCAGCGCGCGGGCCTCTCCGCCGGACCCGGCCGAGGTCCGCCAGCGCAGCAGCCCTCCCAGGCCGACGCCCGGCAGCGGTCGCCAGGCGTCCTCGATCTCGAGGCTGCGCGCGGGGATCGGTTGCGCGCCCATGCGCAGTTCGCGCCATTCGGCGCGCAGGCCGTGGCGGCCGAGCTCCTTGCGGGCGGACACCGACGCCAGCCGGGTGTCCAAGTCCGCGCCCGCGCTCCCGGCGAAGCGCAGCCAGTCCAGGGAGCCGCTGACGCTGGCGTTGCCGGGCAGGCTCCAGGACGCCCGCGCCCCCCGCAGGTGGCTCCGGAACGTCGGCCGCAGCGGGTCCCGCTCCAGGTTGCCGCGGGTGGCGGAGGCGCTCAGCCCGACCTCCAGGGCGGCCAGCGGCCGTGCCCGCGCGCTGGCCCGGCCGGTGGCGCGGTCCCCGAGGTAGGCCCCGGCGATCGGCAGGTAGTCCGCTCCCTGGGATTCGGCGACCAGCGTGGCGCCGGCCCTCGCGTGGTTCCATTCGGCCGCGGCCGTGCCGTGCAAGCGTTTCCCCGCAACGCCGCCCGCTCCGGCCGGTTTCGCCCCCGCCGCCGCGCCCTCGAAGAACAGGCGCACGCCGTTGAAGTGGTACGCGGCCCACGCCGCCGCGGTCGTCGCCGCGCGGAAGCGCACCGGCAGGGGGGCGTTCCACACGCCCCGCCGGTCCCGGGGCTCCCCGTCGAGCCGGATGAACCGGGTGCCCACCGTCCAGGATTCGCTCAGACCGAGCGTCGCAGAAGCTCCGCAGAGCCGCTGTCCCGTCGAGATGCGGAACGCCGTCAGGCGCCCGCCGCGGAGCGCACCCGCGCCGCAGTAGGCCTCCCAGGCCAGGTTGCCCCGCCGCGCCTCGACGCGGGCTCCGCGGGCCGGCAGCAGCGGACGGTACAGGCCCCCGGCCAGGGAGTCCGGGCCCGTGCGGACGCGGAAGTCCCCGGCCCTGAGCGTCCAGTGGGCTCCGCGCCAGGGAGCGTCCTGCAGCGTCAGGTGCGTGTCGCGCCAGCCGGTCCAGCGGCCTCCGGCCGCGTCCAGCGACCCGCGCAGGGTGCCCAGGCGGGGGTAGAAGGCATGGAAGCGCGCGCCGCCGCCCAGCCCGGTCTCGGGGCCGCTGCCGCCGACCCGCCCGCCCTCGAGGGACACGTCCACGCCGCCGCCTTCCGGAGCCGCCGGCACGCTTGCGGCGGCCGCCAGCAGCGCCAGGGCGAGCCTCACTGGACGGACTCCGCGGCGGGATCGAATCGCAGCGCGTAGTCCGCGCGCGGGTCCAGCCCGGCGGGCCAGCGCAACCTGAACCTTTGCCTCCGTCCGGGCAGCACGGGCCGCCGCGGGACGGGCAGCTCCGCGACCGTCCCGCCCGTGGCGTCGACCACAAGCACCGCGCCGGTCGCCCGGTAGTGCCGGCGGCCGTCGTTGAGAAAGGTCACCGCGATCCCGGCGCACGCGCCGCCGGCGTCGCGCTCCAGCTCCATTGCCGTGACCGACAGCTCGGCGACGGGGGGATCCCCGACCACCACGTAGACCGCGGCGGCCACGCGCACGGCGGCCCGCAGCCCGACGCCGGGGGACGGCAAGGGGGGTTCGAGGCGGTACGCCGCGGCGCAGTGGTAGCCGCCCTCTTCAGTTTCGTCCGGGACCCGCACGGTCAACCGCGCCAGGGCCGAGGCCTCGGCGGCCAGACGGGCCTCCCAGGGATTCAGCACCAGCCAGTCCCGGCAGCTCCAGCGGCGCTCCGACGCGAGCTCCCCGAACACCGGCTGGCCGTCGCCGTCGAGCGCGAAGTCGAGCGCCTCGGCACGGATCCGGCCGGGCGCCGCCCCGCCGTTGGTCACCAGCGCGGCCCCGGTCCAGGCCCGCCCCGGGCCGATGGCCGCCTCGAAGCGCAGCGGGCGCATGCCCAGCTCGATGCGCGGCTGGCCCCGCGCCACAGGCGTGAGCAGGCAGGGGAGCGCCAGCAGGATTGTCGGGATTCGCATGCCTTCAGGGCTCCGAGATCGTGAAGGTGGCGGTCGCCGAATAGGTCCCGGTCGAGTAGCTGGGCAGGTCCCGCACGGCCCAGCTGACGGTTTCCGTGCCCGGCGTGGACGCGGCCGGCACCACGGTGTAGCTGGTCGCGGCCGCCAGCACGGTCCAGCTCGACAGGCCCGCCGTGGTCCGGGCCCGGAGGTCGCCGGAGGACAGGGCGGGTCCGCTGGCGGGCGCGAACTCCGCCATCACCAGCGTCACCGACGCGCCCGAGCCGCCCTCCCAGGTCAGCGCCGTGGTGCCGGAGTACTGGCCCCACGCCTGGTCCAGCGTCAGCGTCACCGACGAGGCCCCCACGCTGACGGCCGTGGCGGGCGGCACGGCCGTCAGCGTGCACAGCCCCTCGCACTGCCATTGGCCGTTGAAGGTCGTGCACTGGGTTTCCGCGCGGTGGGTGTCGCAGCAGTCGTAGTTGGCCCTGCGCCACTCGAGGAACGCCTCCGTCGCCTGCGCCCTGCACTCGAGGTCCGGGCTGCCGCTGGGGCACACCACCGCCAGTCCGCCGGGGGCCGGCCCTGTCAGGCACTGCTCCTGCCCGGCGAGGGCCGCCGCGGCGGCCAGCAGCAGCGGGAGGGTCCGGCCAGCGTCACGTCGCGCTCACCGTGAAGGTGGCGGTCGCCGAGTAGGAACCCGGGGTGTAGGAGGGCAGGTTGTCCAGGCTCCAGTCGACCGAGAAGCTGTCGCCGCTGTCGGCGGTGTGCCCGTCCGCGCCCATCGTCAGCACGCTCGTCCCGCTGGTGTCGCTCGCCGCGACCGAGCCGGAGCAGGCCGTCGCGTCGGAGTCCTCGGCCACCGTGCAGGTGTACGTCAGGTCGCTCACGGAGGGCCCCCCGCTGGCGAACGCCGAGGTGATCTGCACCGTCACGCTGCCGGCTCCGCCGGTCTTGCTGGTCCGCATCTGCACGCTGCCGGTGGTGGTGCCGGTGTAGTCGCCCCAGGTGGTGGACGAGGTCAGCGCGGTGGTCGGGTTGTCGATCGAGATGGTCGCGGCGGTCGCCACGGTGACCGAGAGGGTGGTGGTGGCCGTCGTCTGCGCCGCGGCGCAGACCGGCAGCAGGAGAGCGATCAGTAGCGTTCTAGCCATGCCGCGATGCTAGCGCGGGTCCCGGACCTGGAGCAATCTCCAGCGGGCCTCCCGGCCGCCCATCCGCAGCGCGCCGTCCCCCAGCACCCCGCGCACCGCGCACAGTCCTGCCTCGACCGGCTCGCACGCGAGCCGCGCAAGGTCGAAACCGTCCCCGGCGGCGTAGACACCCCACTGCCCGGCCGCCGGGGACCGGAACCAGGTGCGCTCCCCGTCGTTCCACATCGCGACGACCTGGAAGGGATCCCCGCGGGCCGCCGCGTCGAGCGCGTACTCGAAGCGCATCGTGCCGCGGGGAACGGGCGCCGGAGCCGCCTGCTCCACGAGGGCGGCATCCTCGCCAATTGCCGAACTCGAGGCCGGGGGTACGCCAGGGGGCTCGGCAGCAGGGGGCGCCACGGGAACCGGGACAGGTGCGGGAACGGAAACCGGCTCCGGAACGGGAGCGGCCGGGGCCCACGCCGGGAGCAGCACCGGAACGGCAGGCCGGACGAGGGCCGCCGGGCCGGGTCCCGGCCCGCCGCCCAGGACGGGGGCAGGCGGAAACGCGGCCGCGCTGACCGGAACCGGAGGGGTCGTCTTGACCGGCGGGAGCGGGAACGGGAGCGCGTGCCGGACGTGGACCATTACGTCGGGCGGCCCCGGCCCCTCCGCGGCCGTGAAGGCGTAGATCCGGCCGGCGTCCGTGATCAGCGTCACGGAAGTCCGCGCGCCGCGCGCCAGCGGCTTGAGCAGGGCGATGTTGGCCGCGCCGACGAGGTCCCAGCGCTCGGCGTCGCCGAGCACGAACTCCAGGATGCGCTCGTCCGCCGGCACCACGACCAGCGTCGTGTAGCGGACCTGCGTCGCGAGCCGCACCACGGTGTCCTGCTTGACCGCGACGCGCCGGGCGGAACGGCCCTCCGCCCCGGACGGCCACAGGGGCAGCAGGAGACAGAGGGCGCATTGCAGGGCCCGGGGGCCGGGCATGCCGATACTGCGAGTCAGCACAATCCTGAATGTGCCCCAGCGGGCGCGCCCTGTCGAGGGCTGCGGCCGGCATGCACTACAATCCAAGTGGTGGCAGGCATTTCCGAGAGCGAGGCCGGGCAGGTCTGGACGGCAATGCGCGAGGCGCGGGTCAGGTCGCTCTACTTTGGTGAGATGCTGTCTCGTTACACGAAGCGAAAGCAGTGGGTCCAGGGACTGTCATTGGGGTTTTCCTCGGCTGCCGTGGTCACAGTGGTCAGGGAGCCATGGCCGGCCGTGACGGCCGCGCTGGCGGCGGTCGTGGCAATCGCGAACGCCTGGGCGATCTCGACCAACCTGGACCAGACACTGTTAACGCTTGCGACCTTGAGAACCTCCTGGGAGGATCTGCGGATCGAGTACGGAGACCTCTGGTCGAAATGGTACGAGGACGGTGCGCCCAGCCGGTTTGCGGCGCTGCAACGGCGCGCCAACGATCTGGGGATGCTGGCCAGCGCCGGAGCCCCCTGGGACAAGAAAGCGGTAGCCCGCTGGGAGCAATTCGTCGATTCCGAATTGGGCGGGAAGGATGCGGCGCGCCCGGAACCGACGGAGTGATCAAGGGCAGCTGGCCGCCGGTCAGGCCTTCGCCCGCTCCTCCTCCGCCGCCTCCTCCGCGGCCGCCTCCCGCTCCAGCGCCCAAGAGGTGAGGCGGGCGGGATCCGCCCCGCCCAGTGAATCGCGAGGCTGCGGCGCCAGGGCGAGCG
>CATOTH010000011.1 GCA_951813065.1 uncultured Bryobacterales bacterium
GGAATTCGTCCACTTTGTCGATCGCCTCAAGGACATCGTGATCCGCGGGGGCGAGAACATCAGCTGCCTAAAGGTCGAGGATGCGCTCTACCAGTGCAGCGGAGTTGAGGAAGCCGTTGCGTTCGGGATACCCCATAACCGCCTGGGCGAGGAACTGGCGGCGGTGGTGGTTCCGCGAAGCGGGGCGCGGCTCAACGCGGATGACCTTCGTGATGCGATGGAGCAGCACGTCGGAGCGTTCGAAGTGCCGTCGCGGATCTTGTTCCAGGACAGCCCCCTCCCAAGGATCGCAACCGGGAAATTCGCGAAACGCCGCATCCGGGCCGCAACGCTCGTGGCACTCTCGAACGGTCGATGACTCGCGGGTCCGGCGGCTCCCGGTCAGGCAAGGATCTTGGTCGCCACCGTGCCGGCCACGTCGGTCAATCGGAAGTCCCGTCCCCCATGACGGTACGTAAGGCGTTCGTGGTCCAGACCCATGAGGTGCAGAACCGTTGCGTGCAGGTCATGGATGTGCATCCTGTCCTCGACCGCGTGGTAACCAAACTCGTCTGTGGCGCCATAAATCGATCCCGCCTTGACGCCGCCTCCAGCCATGAAGATCGAAAAGCCATACGGATTGTGGTCCCGTCCGTCAGCCCCTTCCGAGAATGGTGTCCGTCCGAACTCCCCGCCCCACACGACGAGCGTGTCGTCAAGCAGGCCCCTGGATTTCAAATCCTTGATCAGGCCTGCGATGGGTCGGTCGACTTCACGGGCCCGGATCGGATGCAGCCTCACGATGTCGGAGTGGTGATCCCACTTCTCCTCGGCTCCCGAGTGCGTCGCCTGGACCACGCGAACTCCCCGCTCACTGAGTCGTCTTGCCAGCAGGCACTGCCACCCGAAGTCACGCGTCGATTCCTGGTCCAGGCCGTAGAGCCTGCGGGTCGCTTCCGTCTCCCTCGATACGTCGAAGGCTTCCGGAGCTTCTGCCTGCATCCGGAACGCAAGCTCGAACGCCTGGATGCGGGCTTCCAAGTCGGGATCGAGCCGCCGGACATCCGCGTGCCGCCGGTTCATTTGTCGCAGGAACTCCAGTTCGAGCCTTTGCTCTTCGGTAGTGCTGCCTGACGGCAGGACATGGTCTATCGGGCTCTCGATGATGTCGTCGACCTTCATTGGCGACGACCCGATCGGAGTGCCCTGGTAGGCACCGGGGAGGAAGCTGGTGGCGAAGAGCTTGTCCCCGCCCTGCCACTGCGTCGGCTTGATCGTGATGAACCCCGGCAGATTCTGATTCTCCGTACCGAGCCCGTACAACGTCCAAGCCCCCATGCTCGGGCGCGAGAAAGAGAAGGTGCCCGTGAAGAGCTGCAGCATCGCCGCACCATGGTCGACGCCCTCTCCGACCATCGACCGGATCACGCACAGGTCGTCCGCACAACCGGCGATTTCCGGGAACAGGTCGCTGACGGGTATGCCGCTTTCGCCGCGCGGATGAAAGGTCCACGGTGAACGCATCAGCCCACCCGCGTCCTTGGCGTTGAACGTCAGCGAACGCTTGATCGGCAGAGGCTTGCCATTGTCCTGGTCCAGCCGCGGCTTCGGATCGAAGGTGTCGACATGCGAGACGCCTCCATGCATGAACAGGAAGATGATTCGCTTCGCGCGGGCCGCAAAGTGCGGCTTTCTTGCAGCGAGCGGGCCGGCGGGGGATTCTGCCAGGAGGCTGGCCTCGCTCAGTAGCGAGTAGAGCCCCAGCGAACCGAAGCCCAGTGCCGTTCGGCCCAGCATCGCGCGTCGCGACAGCGAGGTTTTCGGCGCCATTGCTAGCAACAGCCTAGCACCGGAATTGATGACGGGGAGCGCTTCCGGAATGATCGACCCCCCGCTACTCGACGTAATGAAACTCGTTCGAGGCCAGGAGCATTTTGCAGAGGCTTGCCCACGCTGGGCCGGCGTCGCTACGAACCCCGACGTATTGCATCGCCAGCTTGCTTTCCTCCGAGCTCGGTGGGCGACCCAGCGCGAGAAGGTACGCTTGCCTTACGCGCTCGGCGGCAGGTCCGTCCAAACCCGCAGCCATGCTGCCAGCGGTGCTCAGGGCGAATCCGCTGTTCATGAGGTAGAGAGCTTGCGGCGCTACGTTCGTTACGGAGCGTTTGCCGTTTGCGGTGGTTGCGTCGCCAAAGTCGAACAGCCCGAGCAGGTTCGGCAGCTTGTTGCGCATCAGGGGCAGGTAGATGCTCCGGCGCGCGGAATCGTCTGGGTTGATGCGGCGGTTGTTGCGGTCGAACTCCGCCAGCGTGCCCGAGCCCAGGTCGGTGTCGCCCCCGACAGCGGGATCGAGGCGCCCGCTGATCAGCAGGTAGCTGTCCCGCAGTTCCTCGATCGTCAGCCGCCGCCTCTCGAACCGGGACCAGAGGCGGTTTTCGGAATCGACTCGATACGCGTTTTCGGAGATCGCACTACTCATCTGGTAAGTCGCCGAATTCATGATCAGGCGGTGCAAGCTCTTGATGGACCAACCACTGTCGATGAATTGCTGCGCGAGCCAGTCCAGCAGCAACGGATGGGTCGGCGGCTCGCCCCGCATCCCGTAGTTGTTCGGCGTTCGGACCAGACCCTCGCCGAAGTGCCACACCCAGACGCGGTTGACCAGGACCCGCGCGGTCAGCGGATTCTCTTCGGACCCGAGCCACGCTGCCAACTCCCGACGCCCGCTGCCGGTCTCGACCTCCGGTTGGTCGGTGCCGGCCAAGACCAGTGGGAAGCGCTTGGGCACTTCGGTTCCTGGATTCTTGTGCTGGCCTCGCCTGAAGATCCTCTGGCGGACAGTGTCGTCCTCGGTAACAGCGTTTGCCATCGAGGGCTTCGCCGGCAAGGTTGCCTTGGCGCTCTCGATCCGCCCCTTCAGACCGGTGACTCGCTTGCGGTCGCGGGAGGCGAAGTTGCCTTGGTGCGTGTCGGCTGCCAAGTCGAACACGGCACCGTCCGCGCGCAGGTCCCGATAGAACAGCGAGTCCGGCTGCTGGCTGGGCAGGTTGGGGATTTCAGTTTCCGCTTCGATCGCCTCCAGAGCCCGTTCGAACCATGAGTCGGTCCGCTCGATCGTCTCTCCCAACGCCCCTAGGAACTCGGCTTGGTACGCCGCTGCGACCGCGGCCTTGTTGCCTTCGCCCGCGTGCCAAGGCTCTAGGTGAGCCCTGGCGCTCGCCCGCGGGGCCAGGTACTCACGGAACCATTCAACCGTGGCGGCTTCCAGGCCATCTGCGGGACCGAGACCCGCGCTGGCCAGCATCGCGGCCGCGATGAGCTGGCCGGGCCCGTCCCGGATGTACCGCTGAACCGCGACTCTGCGCGCGATTCTCCACAGGGATTCGAGTCTCCCAAGAGCTTCGGCCTGCTTGCTGTACGTCGCGTAGACGTCGGCCTCGACCAGTGGGTACTTGTAGTACCGTGAACCGTTCTTGCTCCAGTTGTCGAAGGTTCTCGTGCTCGCGAAGATGCCCGCCAAGGCATAGTAGTCCGAGGTCAGGATCGGGTCGAACTTGTGGTCGTGGCAGCGCGCGCAGGCTATCGTCAATCCCAGGAACGCCTTTGACGTCGTGTCGACCTGCTCGTCGACCACGTCGTATTTCTTCTGGATCGGATCCCGTTGGGCGAGCGCCATCGGGCCAAGCGCCAGGAATCCAGTCGCGATAATGCCCCGCCGATTGATGGAGCTGCCGTCAGCCGCAGGCAGCAGGTCGCCGGCGATTTGCTCGCGTACGAACTGATCGTACGGAAGATCCTCGTTGAAGGCGTCCACGACATAGTCGCGGTAGCGCCAGGAATCCCCGAAAGGATGGTCTTCGTCGACGCCCGTGGAATCGGCGTAGCGGGCGACATCCAGCCAGTGCCTACCCCAACGCTCGCCATAGTGGGGCGAGCCCAGGAATTGCTCGACAACGCGAGCGAACGCCAGCTCGTCGGTATCGGCCAGGAACTCCTGGATCTCCGTTTCCGTAGGCGGCAGGCCGAGGAGGTCGAACTTTGCCCGTCGCAGCAAGGCCAACTTGGATGCTCGCGGCGCGGGATCCAGATCCGACGCCCGCAGTCTGGCCAGGATGAACCGGTCGATGTCGTTGCGGACCCAACCCGGCTGGAATGGACCTGGAACCTCCGGGACGGAAAGGGGCTGGAATGCCCAGTGGTCGCTCTCAACAGGATCCTCGCGCACTTCCGCAGTCTCCGCTGCCACGGGTTCGTAGCCCGGCCAGGGAGCACCCATCCGCACCCATAGGACCAGCGCGTTGATTTCGCCTTCGGACAGCTTCGAGTCCGGAGGCATCTTCAAGGTGCTCTCGTACCGGACAGCTCGAATCAGGGGGCTGGATTCGTCGCCGCTAACGACAGCCGAGCCGAGCACTGTCGCCGGATCGCGGAAATCGATGCCGGCCGTCTGGAGTTCTTCGCCGTGGCATTGGGAGCACCTGTCGTGCAGCAGCGGCCGAATCTCGGTCTCGAAAAACTCGTCTCCCGCGGCGGCTTGGAGCGCAACGCAGCCGAGCAAGAAATAGACGATGAGTTGAATGCGGATCACGGGCGGAGCAGACCCTCGTGGTCAGGTATATCCCAACTAACCATATATTGTGCCTTGAGCAACCGTAGGGAACAGCGGGTTGCCAATCAGCCAAGGAGGCCGCAGTTCCTAACGGATCGGAGTTGTGTCAACAGAATTCTGCAATCTCGCTTGGTTTACGTAGCCAGGGACACTATTGCACTGTTCCCTGCTGGGGAGCCCTGGCGCTGTTGGAGAGCGACATATAGGGGAATGTCTGGCCCAAGTGCAGTGCAGGCGGTGCGGATGGCCGGTGGCGGGACGCAGGCCTCCGGGCCCGGACGGGCTTGGTGGATCGATTGGGGTCTGGCGAGTCCGGCCTGGCCGCGTGGGCCGTGCCCCTCAGGCCGCCTGGCGCAGGTCCTGCCGGCGGCCCTCCCGCCAGCCCTCGTGGGTCTCCACCGCCAAGGCACGGATCAGCCGTAGACAGCTGGCCTTGTTGGGGAAGATGCGGATTACCCCTCGCAACCCTAACGGTCGACGGTCATGCCCTGCTGGCGAGGTCCACGATCACAGGAGCTGACTGGGCCCACAGGCAGCCCCTTAACTCCTGAATCTCTTTTCGATAGTCCAGATCGACCCAAGCGTCGTTGATCTGACTCGCCAAGGTTTCTGTGCCAAGGATGCGGTGAAGTCTCGCGCAGACTGGTTTGTGAATATTGAACTCGTAATTCCTGCCCGTTCGGCTGTCGGGATGACGGCGGCGGTACAGGTCGACGAATCCCAGGTCAAGCAGAGAGTTCAACTCATCCCTTTCCTCTCTCGTGCAGTTAACGGTTCTCTTTTGGGGCGGCCCGTCCGAAACGACATTGAAATCACCGGCCAACACACATGGCCCTGATCGCGTAAATCGCTTCTCAACATGGTCACGCAAGCCCTTCATCCAAGCGATCTTGCGTCGGATGGCTCCATCGATTCCGTTGGTCGTGGGATCCCCGTAGAGTGCATAGATCGACGAAAACTCCAGCTCTCCCACGCCTACGGTCAGAAACCGGGCGCCGGGATCCTCTTGTCCAGGCAAGCCAATCTGCAAGATCCGAGGCTTCGGAAGCGTCTTGCGACTCAACACGGCGACTCCCCATCCATTGTGGGATTCCCCGTCCCGGCTGTAGAAAACGGATTCGTAGCCAGCTTGCTGGAGTGCTTCCTGGGGGAAGCGATCACTTCGTGCAAGCGTCTTCTGCAGAGCGACGACATCGGGATTGCGCCTTCCTAGCCAGTGGCAGAGATACTTCAAGCGGGCATTGATACTACCGACACACCAAGTCGCAATCCGCATATCCGCGATCATACATTGGCGAGACTGGGAAGTTCCCGACGGTGGGTTGACCGCTACTACGGATTGCCCGGACCCGCCCGTGGGTCCTGTTGGCAGCTCGCTGCTTACCGACCGGTTAACGGTCGGCTTTCTCAAGTTGCTTGTCTAGGAGTGGTTCCAATCCAAGATTCGTTGCGGGTGAGCTCTCTCAGCCCACGTTCGTTGCCCGTTTTCGGGTTGGAACGCCTGCTCCTGACACAGTCGATGCTGAATTGCCTCAAGACGATGGCGAGCGACCCGGAACGTGTTCTGAATGGCGGCGTGGACCGTGAGAAAACCCTGCGCCAGCGCTTCCGACCTGGATCGCCGCACTCGGCGCTCTCGTTCCCTGGTGTGCTGGTGGGACACCTCGACCCGGTTGTCGCAGTACTGCCCGGTTCGGCGGATAGCCGACAGGTCGAGTTCCTGGCGGGCACTGCCAGCCTCGCGGCTCCGACAGAAGTATCAACGTTGCACTGCGAATGGTCAGCCCTCTGCCCCCGGGGGGACCCAGATTCAGGATTGTGCCAAGGCCCTGTCTCCGGATCTTGGATCGCAATCGCGCCGGAACAGGATGAGAAGGGGCGTCCTATAGTAGGGAAGCCATGTCTCCGACGCAGAAGCAGCGGCGATTCATAGCAATCGTGGCTGGTTTGAGTCTCCTGGTTCTGGGTGCCTATGGCACAGCCCGGGGAGACGATGGGTGGGTACCGATCTTCGATGGAGCGACACTCAGCGGCTGGCGTGCCAATCCGGAAAGCCTGGCCGCGGGTTGGTCGGTGAAGGACGGTGCGATTCAGGGCAAGGGAATAGAGAATCGTCAGGCCTACCTCGTCTACTCCGCCAACGAGGTCTTGAGCGACTTCGAGCTCAAGTTCAGCTATCGGATGCTGACGGACGGAAACACCGGCGTGGAGCTGAGAGCCCGCGTGGACACGACCGGCAAGCGTGTGTTTGAGGGCTACCATGCCGACCTCGGACACGTTGGGATCGGCCCTCTGATCTTGGGCGCTTGGGACTTTCACTTTGCGACGCGGAGGGAGTTTCCCTGCGCACGGGGAACACGCCTCGTGATCGAGGAGGACGGCACGGCACATGCTGAGCGGCTCGAGAACCACGTTCGACTCGTCGACATCAAGAAGCGCGACTGGAACCGCTGTCACATCGTGGCTAGGGGCAACCACTTGCGATTCTCGATCAACGGAACCCTGTCTTCCGAGTTTGTCGACGGCATTCGAGAAGGGCGCCTCGATAGCGGTCTCATCGCACTCCAGATCCACGAGAAGGGAACGGTCGTTCAATTCAGGGACATCCTGTTGAAACAGCTTCGATGAAGTGGGGCGAGGTCGAACTCGCCCCGTCAATCGATTCGAGTTCGTCAACTCAAGACCGAAAGGGAGCAACCCTCATTTCCGGAGCGCAAAGATGGCCGAGCGCGGGATCTCAGATGCTGCGCGAACGAGACCGACGCAAGTGCCCCCTGGTCGAATTGCCGCTTGCCGTCATAGCTTACAGCGCCAAATGGCCTCAAGGAGCGGGCTCTGGGGGCGCTCAACTGCCATGGTAGGCAGGTTGCTGGATTGCCCATACGAACGGGGCGGCAAAGCGCCGCCCCGTGAATGGATCGCTTGTTGCTCCTCGAGCTAGAACCGCAACGTCAGTCCGAACTGGAATTGCCGCTGATCGTTGCTGGCACTCTGCACGCGGCCGAAGTTGGAATTGGCCACATTCGAGTTGGGATTGTTGAAGTGCGGCGTGTTGGTGAAGTTGAACGATTCGAGCCGGAAGGTCAGAGCCGCGCTCTCGCCCAATGCCGAGACCGGAAAACGGCGGAAGAGCGAGAAGTCCCAGTTGAACAGTCCCGGACCGTCGAGTATTTCCCGTCCGGCATTGCCGAGGGAGCCCTGCTGCGGAACCGCAAAGGCGTCGGTCGTGAACCATAGAGCAGTCCCGCCCGGGCCCGCGATGTCGCCAATCCGACTCGGAGTTCCCACAACATCGGCGCGCTGGCTGTTGCCACCTGCGTTCAGTGTCGATCCGGGAGCCGTGACCGTGAAGGGCTCACCGGTCATGGCGCTCACTATGCCCTGCACTTGCCAATCGCCGAGTATCCAGCGGCCAGGCCCGTTCTTTAGGAGTGCCTTGTTCTTGCCAAACGGCAGCTCGTAGGTGTAGCTCGACACCCACGTGTGCCGGCGGTCTTGGTTCGTACGGCCCTTGTTCGACAGGAACGCGCCGACGATGCCACTAATTTGAAGGCCGCCAGTATCGTCGCTGAAGTTCAGTCCCTTGCTCCAGGTGTAGGCGTTCGTCATCGAAAAGCCCCTGCTGAATCGGCGATTGATCTTCATTTGCAGAGAGTTGTAATAGGTATGCGTGCCGATGCGCGTGCGGGTGCTTTGCGTGCGGCCGAAGAGTATGTTGAGCGGACGGGTCGAATTTCCGGTGCCGGGAGTCGTCGCCGCGTTGTACTCTAGGCGGCTCTGATTGTTCACGCCATGGTTTCCCACATACGCGAGGTCCAACGTGAAATCGTGAACCAGCGTTCGCTGGATCGCGAAATTCCAACTCTGGACGTAAGGCCGGCGCATGTCTGGGTTGACCCAGGTAAGGGTCTGTCGCGAGAAGAGTGAATTCTCGGGCAAGCTCAGGTTGATCAGTCCGTCCTGGGGGACGTTGAACTCCTGGAACGCGGGAAATCCTTCCGCCATCGCACCCGATGCGGTGAAGGAGTTTGGAGCCACGAAGGCATTGTTCTGCTTCACCGGGAAGTTTTGCTGCCCCATGATGCGGTTGATGAAGCTGATGCCGTAGCCCGTGCGCAACACGGTCTTGTCGTTCAGGCGGTATGCAACTCCCATCCGTGGCCCCCACCCGAGGTCCGCGCGAATGCCGTTGTCGTCCGGCCGGCCGCCGATACCGCTCAGTTCCAATGAATTGGTGGCCACGTTGTAGTTCGAGTAGCTCCCGGCGAATCGTGGCTTGGAGGGATTCTCGCGCTCGATTCGCAATCCGAGGTCGAGTGTGAGTTTCGGGCTGACCTGCCACTTGTCTTGGATATATCCGGCGAAGATCAGCTCACGTCGAGTCGGGAACTGGACGTCCAGGTCGCGCCCGTGAGCGCCTGGTTGGTCGAGCAGGAAAGCCGCAAAGGCGTTGGCGATACCCGAGGTTGTGTTCGGTCCCGTACAATCCGCCGCGCAGCGCGTCTGGCCCTGGGAGAATGTGAACCGGCCTCGAGGATTGAACGTCTGCGTCTGCAACAGGTCGTTGCGTTCCCGCCGCACTTCGAAGCCGAAACGCGTGACGTGATTGCCGTGGGTCTTGGTGAAGTTGTTGACGATACCGAAGAACGTTACCGACCGAGCCCACGGTAGTGACGGTGAGAATCCCACCAAGGGCCGGTCCAAGCCATCGATGCGAACCTCGGAGAGGCCGCTTGTCCACTCGTTGACGTTGACGCCAGGAATGCCGATCTCCTCGGCCGTCCGTAGGCCGGTGTCGGCGTTGATGGCGTCGTTGCGATTGCGGACGATGCCAAAGCGCCCTTCCCACACGAATGTTGGAGAGAACACATGCGAGTAAGAAATCATAGGACTCTGCGTCCTTGCCGGACCACTGCCCGAAAAGCCGTTGTTGCGCGGACCTCCGTAGATCCCGCAGTTTGGACCGTAGAGTCCGCAGTCGGTCACCGTCGCCTTCTGTAGGCTGTAGCGAACCGTCAGTCTTCCGCTGTCGCTCACTACGTAGTCGTACTTCACGTCGAAGGCATTGATGTCCTTGATTCGTACGACCGGGAGCTCTTGGTTCCGAGAACCGATCTCCCCTGGACGGTTTGGCTGCGGGATGAAGCCTACCATGGCGGACGCGATCGGGCTGATGCGACTCGCCGGCAGCGTGTTGCCCATGAAAGCGGTGCGCCCGTTGCCCGCACTGTCGCCCGTCAGGGGATCATAGATACTAGCGGCTTCGCCCGAGAAGTCGCCGGTACGGAACGGTGTGGTTGGAATGCGGTCCAACTCGACCTGGCCCAAGTGGTCACGGCTGCCTTGGTAGTCGCCAAAAATGAACATCTTGTTCCGGATGATAGGACCGCCTGCTGTGAACCCGAACTGGTTGTATACCGTATGCGCTTTGCTCGTCGCGAAGACTTGCGTTGCCTGAGCGTTCTCGTTCCGGTGGAAGGCGAACACGCTTCCGTGGAAGTCGTTCGTCCCCGAGCGCAGCGTGACATTCACAACTGATCCGCCGGCGTTGCCGAACTCCGGATCGAAGTTGGAAGTTGAAATGTCGACCGTTTGGATCGCTTCAGCCGGCGGTACCAGCGCCGTCAGGTTGCCGTTGTCGATCTTGTTCTCGATCCCCTCAATCTGGAAGTTGTTGTACTGGCGACCCTGACCGTTGACACGCACTGCCAGCGAGTCCTGCGAGTTGTAGAACTGCGAGTGAGGGCGGGTCAGACGGCCCACGCCGGGCACTGTGGCCAGCAGGCCCTGGTAGTTGCGATTGAAGAGCAGCGGAAGATCTTTCAGTTGCTGGGTTTCAATCTTGACACCGGTGTCGGCGCGGTCGGTCTGCAGCACCGGCGGTGCGCCGGTCACCGTGACGGTCTCGGTGACCGCCCCAGGCGTCAGCTCAAGGTCGACTCGCACGGTTGAGTTTGGCTGCAAATCAACGCCGCCCCGCACTGAGGTGCTGAATCCATCCGAAGCAACTTCGACCTGGTACAGACCCGGATCAAGATTCGGAAAGACATACAGGCCGCTCTCGTTGGTCTCGCCGTCGCGTGCCACATTCGTGTTCGTTTCCATCAGCGTGATGGATGCCCCGGGGATCACCGCACCCGATGGATCGGTGATGGTTCCGAGGATTTGGCCCTTGAGGACCTGTGCGTCAAGTCGCGTCACAGCGGTGCATGCCAGCAGTGCCGTCACAGCGAACACGCTCAGAAATTTTCGTACGGTCTTGTGCATTGTGCACACTCCTCCAAATGGTTCAACTTCTCGCCGGAATGTAAAAGGATTACACCCCCGAATTCCCGGCCCCCTAATACCAAGAACTCTCTCTAATCCTAGCACTCTCTGGGCAAGAGACAAGGATTCCGGGAGCCGCGGGTCATGAGCTCAGGGAGTGATTTCATTCCTGCATGTTCAAATGAGACAGGTCGTCGATATGGCGTATCTGGTTCGGCGTGCGGTTCAGGGAGTGGTTCGTCATGGATTGTGATGCGAAAGCGGTGGGGCGCCTGCTGCGCAGGCTTGGATTGTTCCCTATCTCGCCGCCGCCGACTACTCGAAGGCGGGCGCCATGAGGATTTCGAATGCTTGAGGTCGCACTGGTCTTCGCCGCCTGCGGACTGGCGATCTACGTTGTGAACCGCCTGGCTCCCGGTTACGCATCGCTCGCCCTGTCGATTGCGCTGGTGGCGGCTGTCGCAGCGGGAGTGGCTTATTGGGACCCGCCCGCGGCCAACCCCCTTCCGCAAAGGCCCCTGGAGCTTCGCGACGCAGGTTCTCGCAGCAAGACCGAATACGCTTCTTCCGACAGCTGCCTCCCGTGTCACCCGCGCCAGCACGCGAGCTGGCACGAAGGCTTCCACCGCACCATGACCCAGGTCGTCACTGACGAGACTGTCGTGGCGGATTTTGGTGACTTGACGCTCTACTTTGACGGCCGACCCTATCGGCTATTTCGTTCGAACGAATCTTTCCAGGTTGAATTGTCCGACCCGGATATGGTCGACCAAGCCCTTGTTCTAGCCCAGCAAGGGGACATCGAACAGGCCCAGCGATTCGCCAGCACAATTCCGCGGGTAATCCGCCCAATCGTGATGTCCACCGGGTCGCACCACTACCAGCTCTACTGGTACCCCTCCGGCAAGGGCCGCGAGCTTTACATGTTGCCCTTCGCTTATCTGATCGAAGAACAGCGCTGGGTGCCGAGAGTGTCCGTTTTCTTGACGCCGCCAAACATGCTTGAGCCCCGGAAGGTCTGGAACCGCGACTGTCTGCCGTGCCATGCCACCGGAGGTCGCCCGCTGTACGAGCCGGGTGGGCAAGGTGCGCCTGACACGTGGCTGGCAGAGATCGGCATAGCTTGCGAGGCTTGTCATGGTCCATCGGCGGAACACGCCGCCCTGAACCGCAATCCGTTCAAGCGTTACAGTCACTACGTCGGTGGCCAGCCCGATGACAGCGTCACTCAGCCTCGCTCGCTTGACGCGATGCGGGCGGGAGAGGTGTGCGGGCAGTGCCATTCGCTCAACACGCAGTACAACGGCGAAGACTGGGCGGCCTCATTCGTAGACGGCACGCCCTACCGACCCGGTCACGACCTTTCCGAGACTACTTACGTCGTGCAGTCCGAGACCCTTGCGAAGTCGCCGCTGATGGAGCAGTTCGTGCGGGAGCGGCCGGGTTTGATGGACGAATGGTTCTGGCGAGACGGCGAGATCCGGGTCGTCGGCCGGGAGTACAACGGCCTGATCGAGTCACCTTGTTTCAAGGGGGGCGAGTTTTCCTGCCTGTCTTGCCATTCGATTCACGACAGCGAACCGGATGATCGCCTCAAGGCCGACATGCGAGGTGATGCTGCCTGCACCCAGTGCCATGCCGAATTCGGTGCGAATCCGACCGCCCACACCCACCACGAGGTCTCATCCGAAGGCAGCCGTTGCCAGAATTGCCACCTCCCGCACACGAGCTACGGGCTCCTCAAGGCATCTCGCAGTCACCGTGTTTCGAGCCCGTCTGTCGTGGTCGATGTCTCTGTCGGACGTCCGAACGCATGCAACCTTTGCCATCTAGACCGCTCCCTGGGATGGACGGCGGGGTATCTGGACGAGTGGTACGGCATCGGTGTACCGGCATTGGATGCACAGCAAAGGGAACTGGCCGCCATGCCCGTTTGGTTGTTGCGGGGAGATGCCGGGGTCCGTGCACTCGCGGCTTGGCACTTCGGTTGGGAGCCTGCCCTCGAGGCCTCGGGCTCAGACTGGCAGGCGCCGTTGATTGCCCCCTTGTTGGACGACCCTTACGATGCGGTGCGGTTCATCGCCGGTCGGTCGATGCGGAGGTTGCTCGGCAGTAATGCCGTCACGTACGACTTCCTGGACCCTCCGAACCGGAGGCGAGCGGCGGCGGCTCAACTCATCCAGTCCTGGAGGCCGAATTCCCGGGAGTTGCCGCCGCGATTCTTCGCCACTGACGGCAGTCCTAACACGGAGTTGATCCGCGAACTGCTTGCGGAAAGGGACGACCGTCCGATTCACTTGGTCGAATAGGTCAAACTGCGTGTCACCGACAATGTCACAACCAACCGCACTCCTCGCTAGAAAACATGTGCGTTTCGGTTGGCTGATGCTCGCAGTGTTTGCCATCGTGGGCATCACATTGGAGGGGTTTCACAGTTTCAAGACCGGGTGGTACCTCGAAGACGCCTACGAGACCCGCCGGCTCCTGTTCACTCTCGGGCACGCCCACGGCGCTCTCCTCGCTCTGATCAACATTGTTTTCGGCGTGGCATCTGCGGTGCTCGGAGGAAATCTTCCGAGACTCCGGCAAGTCTCGCGTCTGCTTTTGGTGGGCACTGTGTTGCTACCTGCCGGCTTCTTCCTGGGAGGTTTCGGCTTGTACGGGGCGGATCCGGGAATCGGGATTTACCTGGTCCCCATCGGTGCACTGTGTGTGCTCCTCGCATTTGTCATCGCCGCGTTCTCGAGCGGACTTGGAGTGCCAGAGGCTGAGCCTCCGCAACGTGAGACCGTCCGCGGGCGAACGCGGAAGTCTAAACGCTGACCCGGCCAGCCGATCAGATTCGCCGAAACGAGCTGACTCCAGACATACGCGTAGGGCGCTCACGTTTCAGCGGGTCCTGATGACAGTAGCGTAGGATGGAACCCTCCGGCTAGGGGTGAAATCAACTTTGACCCGTTCCGCGAGGAGACCGGGTCCGTAAAACATGGAAAACTCGATGGATGCCACACAGGAGCTGCCCAAACGTGCGCACTGGAAGCCAACAATCGCCTTAGCTATTGGCGTAAGCTGCTGCGTTTTATCAATGGAGAACTCCGCGTGGAGCCAAGTTCGAAAGTTGCAGACGCGCGATGCCACTCGACTCAGCGAGGTCCAAGTCAGTGATCAACTCAAACGAAGCGACGTCGTGTTTATTCCTGTTGGGTCCGTAGAGACGAACGGTGTCATGCCCAGTGATCGTGACTACGTCTCCGCATTGGGCTACGCAATGGCTATGGCCGAGGAAACCGGCGGGCTATACATGCCTGGCCTGGTGCATTCGTTCCCTGGCACGACGGTGATGGGCTCGTCCAGTGTCCGCATGACGCCCACGCAGGGAGCAGCATTCTTGAAAGTCGTGGCGAGGTCGTTGCTTCGACAGGGCTTTCGGAGGCAGGTACTAGTTTCGTCAGGCCACGGGCCCGCGCCTTTGACGGCCGGGACACTTGTTCGTGAGTTCTTTGAAGAAACCCATGTACCGATCCTCTACATAGAGATGGGCGATCACTTGGCAAAACTGGGCATTCCGCGGGAAGACGTATCGAAGGCGGTCTATGGAGCACACCTGATGACCGGCAGAATCGAGGACATTCCTCTACTCGGAGACTACGGGTCGAAAGAATCCCGGGCTTTGGGCGAGGTTCCGGAGAACCCCGGTCTTGCCACGCTGACCGAACTGAGGTATTCCGGCAGTTTGACCCTCGGGTCGTGGATTGCCGACGTGATGGCACACGGAAGGGCGCCCACTTTGCCGGCTACGGCAGCCGAGCGAGAGGAGTGGGGCAGACAAGGCAAGGAGCAGATCATCGGGGTCGTCAAGAGAATGCGGCTTCCTGAAGCGATGGAGGCACTTCGGCAGCATGACGAATTCACGCAGCGATTCATCGTGCCGAAGTTTGGCGACAAGCTGCCCTCGGCGATCGACTCGTTCTGACGACATGAGGTTGGCGATGATCATCCCCGACAAGGCTCCCTCCACAGTGGGCAGTTTCGCGGATCAGCGCCCCTTGACGGCCACGCCGCCTTACCGCCTTCTGCGGGGATGGTACGGCGCGCTGCGACCGTCGCTCTCTCACCTCGATTCAGTTGCGCGGGATTCCGTTTCCCACTCCCTCCGACATTCCAGGCCGCTCGGCCCACCTCGGCTCTATCAATTCGCTTGCCGAAAGTCCTTGCGGACGGGTGCACGACATCGTTTTGCATGCCCGGGAAGATAGCGAGGGTTGGTGGCATGAAGCAGGCTGAGGTTGCGGGTTCGATCCAAGCGCGGGGAGCCTGAGGGGTCTAAGCTACTCTCAAGCACCCTTGAGATCGAGTATTGCCTGGTGTTCCGCGCTGGCTTGACGGTCTAGTTGTTAGTTATGTACACTAACAATAGAGGAGCCGCTCCATGCCCGATTCCCCTGATCCCTCCGCCCTGTCCGCCCGCCGCGACGAACTCCGTCGACAACTGGCCGCCATCGGCGATTTGCGCCCCGGCTCCCTCGTGCAGAACTACCGCCGCTGCGGCCGACCCGATTGCTTCTGTGCCGACAAGCAGCACCGCGGCCACGGCCCCTACTGGCTGCTCACTTGGGCGGTCGCCGGCAAGACCCGCAGCCGCTCGATCCCCGCTGTGCAGGTCGCTGCGACCCAGGCGCAGATCGCCGAGTGCCAGCGTCTGCGACGCCTCGTCGCGGACCTGATCGCGGTCAGCGACGACTTGTGCCAAGCGCGGCTCAAGCCCAGCACCAGCGCGGTAAAAAAAAAGCCTGCCAGCAAGAGTTCGCCCCGGCGCTGGAAGCCGAAATCGCCCGCCTCGTAGCCCCCGGGGCGGTCGATCAGCTCGACTTCGAGGCGGTCGAGACCGGTGTCCGGCGGCGCGCCCTGCAGTTGGCCGCCCGGGCGGTCGAGCGGCGTCTCAACGCCGACCGTTCCGACGGCACGGCCCGCACGCAGCCCTGCTCCTGCGGGCGCGCGGCGCGCTTCGCCGGCCGCCATCCCAAGACCTTCGAGACCGCCCTCGGGCCGGTGACCATCGAGCGCGCCTACTACCATTGCCGCCCCTGCGGGCAGGGCTGGTTTCCGCGCGACCAGGCGCTGGGCATGGCCGGCACCAGCCTGTCTCCGGCCGTGACCCGCATGACGGGCTCGGCTGCCGCGGTGGCGAGCTTCGCGACCGCTGCCAACTTGCTGCACGAGTTGGCCGCCGTGCGCGTGAATGCCAAGCGCGTCGAACGGGTCGCCGAGGCTCTGGGGCACGAGGTGGCCGCTGCCGAGCAGGCCGCCGTGTTCGCCCCCGAACCCCCGGCTGCTCCCACCATGTATCTGGGGGTGGACGGCACGGGCGTGCCGATGCGCCCGCCGGAGGTGGTGGGCCGGCCCGGCAAGCGCAGCGACGGCTCGGCCTCCACGCGCGAGGCGAAGCTGGTCGTGATCTGGACCGCAGAACAGTGCGACCAGGACGGTCTGCCGGTCTGCGACGAGGGCTCGGTCACCTATTCGGCGGCGATTGACAGCGCCGCCGCGCGCGACACCGATGCGACCCCGGCCGCCTTCACCCTGCGCTTGCGACGCGAGGCCGAGCGGCGCGGCTTCCCGGATGCGGCCTGCCAGGTCTTCCTCGGCGACGGCGCGAAATGGATTTGGGGCGCGGCGACGGAGATGGTCCCCGACGCGATTCAGATCGTGGACTTCTTCCACGTCTCGGAGAAGCTGTGGGACGTCGCCCGGGCCCTCTTCCCCGCCGACCGCGACAACGCCCAGGCGTGGGCCGATGCGCGCTGCGAGGAACTCAAGACCGGCGCTCTGGACGGGGTGCTGGCGACCCTGCGTGCGCATGCGGACCACTGCGAGGAAGCCGCCAAGGCCGTGCACTACATCGCCACCAACCGCGAGCGCATGCGCTACGCCGAGTTCCGCGCCCAAGGCCTGCAGATCGGCTCCGGCGTGGTCGAGGGGGGCTGCAAGACGGTCGTGGGCCGCCTCAAGCAGTCCGGCATGCACTGGACCAAGGACGGAGCCGAAGGGATCCTCGCCCTGCGCACCTGCATCCTGGGCGGACGCTACGAGGATTTCTGGGCTTGGCGAACAGAGTCACGGGTCACGGCAGCCGCGTGACGGCAAACCGCGTGCTTGCCAGCGCTGAGCCGCCCCTCCATCCAGGTCGAACCAACTGCCCTGGATCGAGACAGCGACTTGCTACCCGATCCCGGACCCCAGCGGCACCCGTCGTTCCACCGCAAATCGCCACACGCAAAACTGACCCACTTCGAACCCCCAGAAATCCGAGAAATCAAAATGATGTCGCGCACCCCTTGCGGACGCCTGCATTGACAGCCCAGCTGGGACGTAGTACCGTCGGATCGGTCGTCTAGATTCTGATGCAGTTTTCCCGCCGCGGTGTCTTGGGGCAGCCGCACCCGTGCGTCGGGCTAGCGGCCATCCTGATTGCCAGTCTCGGAGGCTCGCCGCCTGCTGACGCCCAGGCCCCGCCGACCTTTCAGCACGAGATCCTTCCCCTCTTCAAGACACGCTGTCACACGTGTCACGGTGAGGCACAGCAACTGGGCGATTTGGACCTTCGATCATTGGCGAGCATCATGGCTGGAGGAGTGGGCGGTCCCGCCGTGTCGCCGGGCAGTCCCGAGTCGAGCATCCTTTGGCAAATGATCGACAGCGGCAAGATGCCGATGAGTGGCGAGGGGTTTGAGCCCGCTGAGAAGCAATTGATTCGCTATTGGATCGAGAGAGGCCGTTTCCCTGCCCTTGACGCTGCCCGCGAGGAGAACCAGGACGCAAAGATCACAGAGGAGTCACGGAACTTTTGGTCATTCAGGAAACCGGTAGAGGGGGCTGTTCCTGTCCTGAAGAACACCGATCAAGTCCGAACTCCGATAGATGCCTTCATTCTGCGCGGGTTGGAGGAGAAGGGCTGGAAGCTCAGTCCTGACACCGACCGGGCGACCTTGATCCGACGCGTCTACTTCGATTTAGTCGGACTGCCGCCAACGCCCGAGGACATTGAGACGTTTGTTGGCGACGTCTCGCCCGGATCCTACGAGCGCTTGATAGATCAGCTGCTCGACTCACCTCAATACGGCGAGCGGTGGGCCCGTCACTGGCTCGACGTGGCGGGATACTCTGACTCGGTAGGAAACGCTGCCGATGAACTTCGCCCGAATAGCTGGGAGTATCGCGATTGGGTCATTCGAGCCCTAAACGAAGACAAGCCTTACGACGAGTTTCTTGTTGAGCAGCTCGCCGGTGACCAACTCGTCAACTACGAACCGGGGACGAGACCTAGACCCGAGCAGATCGACGCTCTTATCGCAACTGGTTTTCTGCGCCTGCCACCTGACATCACCGACACCCAGTCGATATACCAAGTCGACAAATGGTATGACGCGTTGCAAACGACGGTTGAGACATCGGCGAAGGCCCTGTTGGGCCTAACGGTCGGTTGCGCAAGATGCCACGATCACAAGTTCGACCCGATCCTCCAGGAGGACTACTACCGCCTCACTGCCATTTATCAGTCCGTCTGGGATCCTGAGAATTGGCTGCCCGCGGCGATCGGGTTTGGCGAATGGCCTACGCGCTATATTCTCGACGCGGACAAAGGGCAGCGCGACGCTTGGATCGACGCGGTTACGGATAGCGAGCGGTATCGCGCCCTGCGCAATGACCGGCGAGCCCTTGAAGCCGCATACCAGGAATATCGCACCCGACGGTCCGACGAACTTACAGCCGAGATTGGTGCCGGAGACAGCGAAGCAACAAACGACGACGCTGAGATCAGCGATGAGCAGCTAGAGGCGCTCTATCCGGAACTCGCAAAGCAAGCGGCTGATGTCAGGGCGAAGGTGAAGGTGGTCGACGATCTGATGCCCCGACGCATTTGGGCAGCCTGGGATCTTTCCAAGAAGCCCTCTCCGACATACCTGCTGCTTCGCGGGAATTACCTCACTCCGGGACCGGAGGTCGAACCTGGTGTCTTGGCGGTCCTCGATGACCCGAAAGAACCTCTCCATTTCCCGGAACCGGAGACGGAATGGAACCACACTGGCCGTCGGCTCACGTTGGCGCGCTGGCTCACCCGACCCGATCACCCGCTTACGGCAAGGCTGATCGTCAATCGCGTCTGGCTGTACCACTTCGGTGAAGGCATCGTCAGGACTCCCGATGACTTCGGCGAGATGGGAGCCCGGCCGACCCATCCAGAGTTGCTCGACTGGCTCGCGGTGAATTTCGTGAAGAACGGCTGGAGCCTGAAGTGGCTCCAGCGTCAAGTCTTGATGTCATCGGTCTACCGGCAGTCGTCGGCGGAAGATAGGGGCAAGCTCGCTGCCGATCCATCCAACAAGCTGTATTGGCGCAAGACCCCTCTGCGGCTCGAGGGCGAGGTGATTCGGGACTCGATCCTGGCCATCAGCGGACAGCTCGAACCCGCCATGTACGGCAAGTATGAACCGCTCACTCGCGCGCCGGATGGCGAGTGGGTCGTTGATATGGCCAACGGCGGAAAGCACCGGCGCAGCCTGTATATCTTGAACCGTCGCAGCGGCTATCACGGGTTGCTCCAAGCCTTCGATGCTCCGCCGATGGACAACAGCAACATGCCGCAGAGGTTCCGTGCTGCCCTGCCCGCACAGTCGCTGGCGCAGATGAACAGCCCGTTCATAGTGAACATGGCCAGAGCATTTGCCCGAAGGGTATTCAAGGAACGTGCTACTTTTGACGGGCGGATTGAAAGAGTGTTCCGGCTAGCCTACGGACGGCCTCCGAGCGAGGATGAGCGATCCTTGGCTCACGGCTATCTGGAGGCGCGGCCCAGTGAGGTCGGAGCCTGGCGTACGTTCTGCCAGGCCGTTTTCGGATCCAACCAGTTCCTGTACAGCTTTTGATGGTATCGAGTGGGAGAATCGCAATGCGCAGCCCATTGACAAGACGGCAGGCCCTCCAAGAGACAGCCGGAGGCCTAGGCGCGGTGGCCGCCAGTTGGCTGCTGCAACAAGACGCTATGTACGCATCAAGCGGCTCGCGGTCGCAGCCCACCTTGGTCCCTCGTGAGCCGCATTTCGCCCCGAAAGCCAGATCATGCATCTTCATCTACATGGGCGGTGCGCCGAGCACGATCGACATGTTCGATTACAAGCCCAACCTGCGGAAGTATGACGGCAAGGATTCGCCTTTCTTGATCAAGGGGCGGCGCTTGGGCGGCTCCCAGGAGGTGATGGCCAGCCCGTTCGAGTTCAAGCAGTACGGCGAGACTGGCCGCAACATCTCCAATCTCTTGCCGCACTTCACGAAAGTGGTCGATGAAGTTGCCTTTATCCGTTCGATGTGGACTGATCGAATTGATCATTCGACTGCCCAGTTCACGTTCGCGAGTGGTCGCGGAGTCGCTGGTTTCCCCAGTCTCGGGTCTTGGGCCTCGTACGGGCTTGGCACTGAAAACCAGAATCTCCCTGCATTCATTGCCATGGAGGATAGTCCGACCACAATCAAGCGGAGAGCTTTTGGCTCAGCTTGGCTGCCCCCCATCCATCAGGGAACCCTGATGAACGTGGAAAACGCCCCGATCCCGAACTTGAAGAGGGCCGATGGAGTCAGCGCGGAAGACCAGCAGGATTTCCTGAGGATTGTGAATGGCCTTAACAAGCTCCACCAGCGAGACTACCCACTTGATGCTGATTTCGAATCCCGCATCGCAAACTTCGAATTGGCGGCTCGGATGCAGCTGGAAGCTTCCGAGGTCGCTGACATCTCGAAGGAAAGCAAGGCAACGAGGGAACTCTACGGAGTAGACGATCCGGTATCCGGTCCCTATGGCGCGCGTTGCCTCACGGCGCGTCGGCTGGTCGAGAGCGGTGTCCGATTCGTGACAGTCATCAACGGCCAATGGGACCATCACTCCAACATCAAGGAAAAGATCGAGGAACTGTGCAAGCGGACCGACCAGGGAGTAGCCGGGCTGCTCGCCGACCTCAAGGCACGCGGACTCCTCGAGGAAACACTGGTCGTCTGGGCCGGAGAGTTCGGAAGGCTGCCCACGATCGAGGCCCGGCAAGAAAAACCGGGTCGGGATCACAATCCGTACGGCTTCACCATCTGGATGGCGGGCGGTGGCGTTCGTGCGGGAGCGGACTACGGTGACACGGACGAGCTAGGCTGGCAGGCCATTGAAGATGTCAAAGTCAGCCACCACGATGTACACGCCACGATCCTGCATCTCCTCGGTCTCGACGTTAACAAGCTGACCTACGAGTACGAGGGCCGTGCCGAGACGCTCACCGGAGTCCAGCAGAATCGTGTCGTGCACGAGATCCTAGCCGAGAGCAAGCGCGTTCAGAACCGAATCTAAGCTCGGACCGGATTGTCGATTCAGGAGAGACCATGAGACGCCGAAACTTTCTGAATCAGGCGATGGGACTGGCCGCGATGTCCGCGGCATCGGCCTCGCCAGCGGCGGCAGCGACCGGGGCAATCGACCGTCGCGCCGGAACCCGGATCAAGATCGGTCTCAACGCGTATTCGTTCAATGCCCCCTTGCGGGACGGATCGATGACACTCGACGACATGATCGATTTCTGTGCGGCGGAGAATGTCGACGCTGTCGACGCAACCGGATATTACTTCCCCGGCTACCCGAAAGTACCGAACGACGAATTCATTTACGACTTCAAGCGCAAGGCCTTTCTCAATGGAGTCACTGTCAGCGGCACTGGCGTCCGTAACGACTTTGCTCTTGACAACCCTGTCAGCCGCGCGGGACATGTCCAATTGGTAAAGAACTGGGTAGACGTCACGCAGAAGCTCGGTGCGGATGTGCTGCGTGTCTTCTCCGGACGGGGCATCGCCGCCGGCTCGACCTTCGAAGCAACGCTTGAGTGGATGGTCCCTGCGTTCCAGGAGTGCGCCGAGTACGCGGGCGAGCACGGCATCATCCTCGGCCTGCAACATCACGATGATTTCCTCAAGACTGCAGACGAAACCATCGAGTTGGTGGAGAGAGTTAGCTCTGACTGGTTCAGCGTGATCCTGGACGTTGGCAGCTTGCGTCAACGAGACGTCTACGAAGAGATCGAAAAGCTCGTGCCTTATGCCTGCACCTGGCAAATCAAGGAGCAGGTCTGGTACGGAGAGCAAGCCTTGCCGATCGATCTGCCCAGACTGCGGGCCGTTATCGAACGAACCGGATACCGGGGTTTCCTGCCGGTCGAAGCGCTGGGCCGTGTTGGCACGCCCACCGAAAGAGTCTCGGCTTTCCTGGCACGGGTTCGTGCCGCCTTCCTATAGACGAACTCAACTGACGTCGCCTCAAGCGGAGACTGGGAATCGAGTCGGCGCATCGCGATTCGCTGCAGTTCTGCCTGGGAATTGTTCTGTCCGAGAGCTGTCTAGCCCCTCCAGCGTACGCCGAGGTCAAGTATTTCCTTGGCGTACTTGAGACTCCTTTCCATGTGATCGCGCTGCTGAACCTGGATCGCAGGGAGGAGGTGGTCGGGCAGTTTGCGTCCCCGCAAGTCCTCGTTCACGATGGGCTTGTCGTAAGGCACGCCTTTTTCGGCCAAGGTCAGAAACCGGGCGAAATCGGCCGCACGAGCCATCGGGTAGGATTTCCAGAAATCCCGCTCAAGGTACGGAAGCACTTCCGCCGGGCGCCCTGTGATCGGTTTCGCATAGACATAGACATCGGGGCACAGTTCGCGGGCGCGCGCCATGATCTCGTGAAAGTCGACCACTCCCTCGCCGAGGGGAACCCAATGCACAGCTACCCCGCGAGGGTGCTTATAGACGACGGAATCCCTCAAATGCAGCGTTACCGCATAGGGTGCCAGGGTCTCGACTGTCGTCAATGGATGCTCCAAGACGAACACCGGATTGCCGGTGTCAAGATAAATCCCCACGAAGTCGGTACCGACCTCGTCAAGAAACACCTTGAACTCCCATGCCTGCAGATCCTTGTGCACCTCAACTGCCAGCTTCATTTCGGCGTCCAGCACCTGCGAGCGGACAGCGTTCAGCAGGCGCACCATTGTTTCGATGTGCTTTTCGATCGGTCCGGGTGGCAGCGAAGCGCGATTGGAAGCGATCAGGCAGCGAACCAAGGGAGAGCCAAGCGCTTTGGCCCTAGTGATATTTGTTCGGAGCGTTTCGATCTTGGAAGAGAATTCATTGGCCGTCCGCGGCAAGACGGCTCCCCCGCCCGTTTCAAGATGTAAACCCAGGTCAGCGGCGCGGGCCCTCACTTGCGGCCAATGAGCGGGGTCCATCGCCCGTGGATCCTTGGAGTCCTGCAGGAAGATTGCGTCCAGCTCATGATCGGCCCCGTATTGCAGCGCCGTTGCGTCGTCCCATCCCATCGAGCGCAGGCAGTAGGTGTTGAAACCGAGACGCATTGGTGCTCGGCGATCTGCCGCGAACGCGGCGCAGCCGATGCCTGAGCCCAGGAAACCACGTCGAGTCATGCTGAATGAACAATGCAAGTGTAACTTAGAGGAAGCCGATAGCTTTCGTTCCCGCAGCGAGTGGCTCTCTTCTCAATCCTTGTGGGGAGCGCCCACCTTGCTAGGTGCACGAAGGCTGTACCAAAACATCTCACTGGCGGCTTGGTGCTACAACCCACGACTACAGTCGTGTGCGGAGGGTGCTGAGTATTCGCCACTCAGTGTTTGTAATGGCCCCAGCATAGTATTGGATCCCCCGGCCATTCACCAGTTCGTAATCGACCCGTCTGGTCGGGACAGTAGCGGGATCGGCCTGTCGACCTCCGTAACTTCGAGGACGAGTTCGGCCCGGTCCGGATCAAACTCCACGCCCAAGCCAACCCGATCATTCGGCCACATCTTCCCGTCTCGAAAGTCGTAGTGCACCGGGAGATGCGCGTGCTGCTTGGCGCCCGACCCGGTCATCTCCATGATCGTCGGACCGGGAAGCGAGGCACAGCAATGGACGAGCGCCGCTTCCGAGACAGGGCCGGTGAAGTGCGGTATCAAGCCAATGTAGTGTGTTTCGCACAGGGCGGCGAGCTTCATGAATTCCGTGATGCCGCCGCAGTTCGGGATCGAAACGCGAGAGTAGTCGATCAGGCGGTTCTCGATCAGGACGTTCGCGTCCCAGCGGTCGCCGAAGTGCTCGCCGACGGCGATCGGCACGTTGACCATCGGACGCAGTGTCCGGTAGACCTCTGGGTTCTCGGAGCGCACCAGATCCTCGCAGAAGATGGGGCGCAACGGTTCCAGCAAGGATGACAGCCGTACCGCGTCAGCAAGGTCGAAGCGAGTGTGATAGTCGATGGCCCAGTCGCCATCCTCGCCGACGCCCTCCCGAATCTCCTGGCACTGGCGATAGGTCTCGTCCACTGCTTGCCGATGCCGATATGGCGCTTCGCCTCTGGATCCGGCGCTCCCCGTCCGGAACGCCCGGAAGCCGGCCTCGATGCAGGCCCGCGCCGTTTCCCGAATCGAGCCCTGGCTGGGAAACCCGGTCGAATAGCATTCCACATAGTTCCGAGTCAGCCCGCCCAGGAGATTCCAGACCGGCACGTCCAATGCTTTCCCCTTGATGTCCCACAACGCGAGATTGACCGCTCCGAGCGCGTGGATTTTCTCGCGGCCCGGCGGGTAGAAGTAGCCGCGGTACATCAGCTGCCACAGATGTTCGATCCGAAACGGGTTCTCGCCGATGATCATCGCGCCGAGCTGCCTGACAGTGTCCGGTGACCCACCTTCTCCGATGCCTGTGATGCCTGCGTCCGTTTCCACCGTCACGATGTGCCCGCTCTGGTTGAAGATCGGCCGCGAGTCGGAGACCCGATAGAAGCGCACCCTCGTTACCTTGGCCTTGGGAATCGCGGCCTGCGCAGATTGGGTGGCTAGTGTGGCAGCCGCTCCGAAGAATGAGGATTGCAGCAAGTCTCTACGGTGCATGGAGACTGGATTATACGAGGCCACACGTGAATAGCCAGCTTCTAGAAACCTATTCTGGTGGGTTGCCCGGACCAGGGCTCAGGGGAAGCACAACGGCCCCGCAAGAAAATCCTCACCCGCAAGTCGACACTGATCCCTCTCGCCGTGCGGATATCCAAGACTGCAAGCCCAATTCTTGCTTCTCCACTACAATGACTGCGACTGCGGTCGACGAGTTGACTCACTCTTTCATCCGTAGCGGCCAGTCGCTGGTCCCCGGTAGGATTCCTTGGTTTCCTGGTCGCTGGAGGTTTCATCGTCTGTGTCGAAGGGATCGAAGGCACGGATTGGCGCCTCGCGCATCCCACGGCAACGTATTGGATTGGGCTCTGGACGGGGAGCCCCTCGGAACTCGTAATGGTCCGCAGGAGCCTAAATTCACTCAGGAGAACAGTCCAATGAAGAACATCCGTATTGGCACCGCAGTCATCACGATCGGGATGGCATTCGCGATACCCTCCTGCACGGGGCCGACCGCAACGGACCCGATTCCGCGCTACGACGCCAGGACGTTTTTCGAGACCACCGCAATCACCGGAGCGTCCTTCTCGCACGACGAGGAACGGATCCTGATCTCGACTGATGCCACCGGAGTCTTCAACGCGTACAGCCAGCCATTTGACGGGGGACTTCCCCACCAACTGACCCGCTCGGAGAGCGAAGCGATATTCGCTATCAGCTGGTTTCCAAACGATGACCGATTTCTCTATACGGCGGACCAGGGCGGAAACGAGCTGAATCATCTTTACGTGCACGAGAACGACGGCTCCGTCCGGGATCTGACGCCTGGCGATCAATCAAAGGCGATGTTTGGCGGTTGGAGCGGTGATCGGGATTCCTTCTGGGTCCTGACTAACGAGCGCGACCCTCGCTTCTTCGACCTGTACCGATACCAGACCGATGGCTACGAACGGGAACTCGTGATGAGAAATGAGGAAGGTTGGATGCTGGGCGGCGTCAGCCGCGATGGACGATGGGTCGCTCTTACCAAGCCCCGGACGAATGCCGATAGCGACATCTATATGTGGGACGCTCAGACTCCCGACAACGCCCCGGTCCACATAACCCCGCACGAGGGAAACGTGCAGCATTCATCGGTGACGTTTTCGCCGGACAGTACGAGATTCTACTACGCGACCGACGGCCGGGGCGAATTCCGGCAGGTCTGGTCATATGACCTCGAAACCCAAGCGCACGCGGCTGTGGTGGAGGCTGACTGGGATGTCGTGTTCCTATCCTTCTCCGAGACGGGCCGCTATCGCGTCACTGGAATCAATCAGGACGCCCGGACCCTCGTCACCATCCTCGAAACGGAAACCGGAAAGGAGTTGCAAATACCCGGACTTCCGCCAGGGAACATCAGCAGGGTCGGCTTTTCTCGAAGCGAATCGAGGATGGCCTTCTACCTGAGCAGCGATGCGTCTCCGCCGAACCTGCATGTTCTTGAAGTCGACGACCTCCAGGCGAGGCAATTGACCGACAGCCTCAACCCTGTGATCGCTGCCGAGCATCTCGTGGAGTCGGAAGTGGTTCGCTACCAGAGCTACGACGGCTTGGAGATTCCAGCTCTCCTCTACAAGCCGAAATCCGCATCCGGGTCCAGACCGGTGCCTGCCTTGGTCTGGGTCCACGGCGGACCCGGAGGGCAGAGCCGCAAGGGGTACTCCCCCACGCTCCAGCACCTGGTCAACCATGGATACGCGGTCCTTGCCGTGAACAATCGAGGCTCTTCGGGTTATGGCAAGACCTTCTACCACATGGACGACCGGAAACACGGCGATGTCGACTTGAAGGACTGCGTATGGGCACGGAGATTCCTGGAGTCGTTGGAATGGGTGGACTCCTCCAGGGTCGGCATCATCGGAGGCAGTTACGGCGGCTATATGGTCGCGGCCGCGCTCGCATTTGAGCCTGACGTCTTTGATGTCGGCATCAATATCTTCGGTGTGACCAACTGGCTTCGGACGCTCAAGAGTATTCCTCCTTGGTGGGAAGCTCAGAAGGAATCGCTGTACGCGGAGATGGGTGATCCGGCCATAGATGAAGAGCGGCTCCAGGCCATCTCTCCACTCTTCCACGCCAGCAATATCGCGAAACCACTCCTGGTCGTTCAGGGTGCCAACGATCCCCGGGTCTTGCAGGTGGAGAGCGACGAGCTTGTGGAGGCAGTCCGGAATACCGGTGTTCCCGTCGAGTACGTCCTCTTCCCCGATGAAGGTCACGGTTTTCGAAAGAAGGCCAACCGTATCGTCGCGTCCAATGCGTATGTCGAGTTCCTCGATCTGCATTTGGGCGCGGAGCCGCCGGCACAGTGACTGCCAACTCGAGCTCGCTCCACGCCCGGTTGCCGAGAACAGAAGCTCATTGCCGAGCGGAGTTGCAAGTCCTGTCAAGTGTGCCTGTCAAAGCCAAAGCACAGTGTTGGGATGACATCGGCCCTCGGCCTCGCTCCGCAACGGGAGCGATCTGGAAGAGATAGCGCTGAACAGGCTCATTCCGCCCTTTGACCAATGCACATCCGCGCTTTGGAGGCCCGCCTCCGAGAGCCAGCGGAGCTTCCATCTCTCCCCGAGAAGCATTGGCATTGTGTTTCTCAATACTCAACTCGATAAGGTATTGGAGTAATGAGCAGACCATCCGTCCTCCTTACGGCGATTCTTGGACTCGCCGCGATTCCCTCCCTGGGTCGCGCCGCCGCGCAGCCCAACATCATCCTGATGATGGCTGATGACATGGGAATGGGAGATACCAGCGCGTATCAGGACTTCACCGGCAATGCCGACGAGGTCCAGCTCTACACCCCGCACATGGAGCGCTTGGCGCACATGGGAGTCCGCTTTACCGACGCCCACACGCCATCATCTCGGTGTTCGCCGACCCGCTACAGCCTGCTCACGGGCCGCTATGCCTGGCGGAGCCGGTTGAAGCACTGGGTGCTGTTTGGAGCACAGGGCGATCCCATGATCGAGCCCGACCGACCGACGATCGCTTCCATGCTGCGCGACCATGGGTACGCGACGGCCATGTACGGCAAGTGGCACGTTGGCCTTCGATACCGGCGTGCGGACGGTTCTCCCGCTGCCGGCTGGGAGGATGCAGACCTCACCAAGCCTCTGCACACCTCACCGCTCGACCATGGCTTCGATCACGCGAGGTTCACCTCGCGCTCACACGGCACCTCGGGCCCAAACGCGCCCGAGGAGTCGAGCGGCAGGGGTCCAGGCCACGTCCATGGCCGGACAGTCGTCGCAGCCACCGGCGACGGCAAGCGAATCGCCGTCACCGGCAGCGACGCGTATTTACTGCACCGACTCGGCGGCCGTCATTCGGACAACGCAATGCAATTCCTGTCCAGCCACGTCAGCGAAGCAACGACCAAGTCCAGGCCATTCTTCCTCTACTACCCGGCCAATGCCAACCACGGCCCCTACACACCCGACGAGACAATCGGCGGCGTGGCGGTTGCCGGTGCGGCCCGCACGAAGTCGGGCCAGCCGATGGACGCGAGACACGACTACATATTTGAGAACGACGTTGCCCTCGGTCGCATGCTCGATTGGCTGGAGAAGACCGCCGATCCGCGACAGCCGGCCTCGCAGCTTATCGAGACAACTCTCGTGATCTTCACATCGGACAACGGCGCCGAGAAAAACAGCGATATCGCGACTGGTCCATTCCGCTCGAACAAGGGATCGGCGTACGAAGGCGGGCATCGCGTGCCGTTCATCGTCTCGTGGCCCCAAGGCGGCGTTGGCGCCGGCGACTCGTCCAATTCCGGAGCGAGCAGTCCAGCGCCAATCAGCTTGACGGACATCTACGCCACGTTTGCCGAGATCATCGGCGCGGAACTGCCGGACGCGAGGGCGGGGGAGAAGGGCGGCGAGGACAGTTTCAGCGTATTGAGTGCCTTGCGCGGGAACACTTTGAAGGACCGCCCGCCGCTTATCTTCAACGATCACAAAGAGGCGAAATCGGACCCTGCCGCGGTGGCCATTCGTATCGACTCTCCGCGAGTCGGCGAAACGGTCGTTCCAGGCCAGTGGAAGCTCTTCTTGGATGCGTCGCTGTTGCGGGCTGGCGAGGCCAAGCCGTACGAACTGTTCAACCTGGCCGAAGACCCGCAAGAACGGTCCAACCTCATCTCGACTCCCGGCCTGAAGCCGTTGATCGACCACATGACCGCACTGGCGCTGCTCCACCGGAACGCGGGCGGACATCGGCTGGCAGAGATTGCATCGCGGCGAAGAGAAACGATTGATTGGACCCACGGCGAGCCCCCTCGCATCGAGGGGCTGGAGTTGTCCGTTTCCGCAGTTGGCGGTGAGCTCGCACTTAGCGACAACGGCCTGGGGATATCCGGCGGACAGTCGGATGCAGTTGACGGGGGCGAGGCGATCCTGATCAGCTTCAACACGGATGTCCTTGTCGAGTCGGCGGCCATCGTCGTTGGCGAGGGTGCAGTAGGTGGCTCCTATCGAGTCGGATCACGTGCGCCGTTGGCCATCTACTGTGTCGACGGGGATATAGACGACCGGGATCAGAGCGGAATCCTCAGCGATATCGGATTGCTCAAGAAGGGTGAGGAGCTCCGCTTCGACAGCGGCCCACACTACGGCAACGAGTCCTCTGGTGAGTGGCGACTGAAGAACCTAACCGTGCGTCTATTGCAATAGCGGCTCCAAGATCGGCCAGATCCGCCCGCATTGAACAGAGATGTGGAGGGCTGGGTGCGCCGCAGTTCAAGGCCAGGGCCAGGATGAATCCAGGCCAGGATAGTTCGTTGATGCCGCGTAGCCGTCGGAGCAACTTGGTACCTTCAGATGGTTCGAGATGTTACTTCTGGCAAGATTCCTCATCGTTGCGGCTTTGATCCAGGCCGTCGCCGCGGCCGAACGCCCGAACGTCCTTTTCGTAGCGATCGATGACCTGAACGACTGGACGGGCTTTCTGGGTGGTCACCCCCAGGCCAAGACACCCAACATGGATCGACTCGCCCGTCATGGCGTCAACTTCCGCAATGCTCACACCGTTGCACCTGGCTGCTCCCCCAGCAGGAACGCACTACTCTTCGGGGTGCAGCCATTCAATTCGGGGCTTTATCCGTTCTATGCAACTGACAAGATTGAGCCATCCGTTCTGGACCAGTACACGAGCCTGCCGCAGTTCTTCAAGGAAAACGATTACCGCACGTATGCATCGGGAAAAATCCACCATGGAACAGTCTGGACGTACGAGAACGACGGCGGCAGCCGCGAATGGACCGAACACAATGGCGAGAGGTTAGCGTCGCTCCCCCCGCTCGTTTACGAACCCGAAGCCGGCTACGTCCAGGGCACCAGCCGGAAAATGGCGTTCTGCCCTACGACCTCCCCGCTGGAACATCACAGGGACTACGTCACGGCTCAGTTTGGCGTGGAGATCCTGAGTCGCGATCACGACAAGCCGTTTTTTCTGGCAGTAGGCTTCCATAAGCCGCACCTGCCGTTCATTGCCCCGAAACGCTTCTTCGAGCTGTATCAAGACGGCATCGAAGCGCCGCCGATCAAGGCCGATGACTTGACGGACATCTCATGGCCGGCCCGACGCAACGTTCGGCTCGCCGACGACCTCCGGTACCGCAAGGCTGGCGCATGGGAAGACGTCCGGCGAGCCTACCTGGCGTCCATCTCATGGACCGACTGGAATGTCGGCCTCGTCTTGGATGCTCTTGAAGCGAGCCCTTACCAGGACAACACAATTGTTGTGCTGTGGTCTGACCACGGCTACCACCTGGGAGAGAAGCGTAGCTTCAGGAAGTTCTCACTCTGGGAGGAGTCGACCCGCGTTCCGTTCATCATTTGGGATGCGCGCAAGGCTTCCCCCGAAGGACGCCACAGCGACGAAGCCGTTTCTTTGATAGACATCTACCCGACTCTTGCCGATCTTGCGGGCCTTGAAAAACCGGCGTACGTCGACGGGGCCAGTCTTGCACCGCTTCTCGAGGATCCCGCGCACAAGAAAACCAGCCCGGCCATCACGACTTGGGGGCGGGGTAACTACGCGATTCGCACCCGCAACTGGCGGTACATCCGTTATTTCGACGGCAGCGAAGAACTCTACCGTCATGACAGGGACCCCCAGGAATGGGAGAACCTGTCGGGCGACCCATCCATGGCTAAGCAGAAAAGGAAACTAGCTGCATGGCTACCTGCGAAAGAGGCGCCCCTCGTGCTGAGCGGGAAGGAACTCCACGGTGTCATTGACGCCGATCTGCCGGACGTGACCGAGTTCCGCAAGCAGTGGAATCAGATCAACGCCGAAATCGAGCCCCCACTGGAGTGATCCGGCATCCCAGACTCTAGTGGGAATGGATTGGTCGGCAACCTCGGCCAGGACCCCACGGCAAGTACCCAAGCACGCTCTCCCAGGTACGACTCGAATGCGCCAGCTTGCTGCTGTGTCGAGTCGCCGAATCAAGCTATCCCGCGCGTCAATTCCCCCTCCCAAAGGCGCCGGGCGAAGTCCTCGGCCGGAAGGATGTCAATGCCGTCTTCTGTCCGCCACGCCCTTGGTTCAAGGCAGACGAGAATACGGTTCTGGGCCTGCGGATGCTCTTCTGCCAAGGACCTCAGCCCTTTGAGATGCCCCGTTCGGACCCTGGCACTAGCCTTGACCTCGACTGCAACCTCCATGTCGCGGAGAACGAAGTCGACCTCGATACCACTGGGAAGCCGCCAGTATGTGAGTTCCTTGTCAATCTCGGTATAGGCGAGAAAGCTATTGAGTTCGTGGAAAACCCAGTTTTCCAACGCCTTGCCATATAGCTCCGATCCACGCTGCAAAGTACCGCGCCGGGCGAGGTGATTGACGACACCGACATCCGAGAAATAGAACTTCGGCGCCAAGATCAGTCGTCGTTTGACGCGCTTGCGGAACGCAGGGAGCCAGTGTCCAATCAACGTGTCCACGAGGATTTCAAAGTACCCCTTGACGGAGTTATTCGATACTCCACAATCGCGAGCGATGTTCGTATAGCTGACCATGCCTCCGTCACTCAGGGCGGCGGCGTCGAGGAAGCTGGAAAAGGCGGGCAGATTGCGGACCAGGCCCTCGGCTGCGATTTCTTCCCTCAGGTAGTCGGCGGTATAGGCGCGTAAGAGCCTCTCAGATCGACTCGACTCGTACACTCTCGGCAGGTACCCTCGATTCAACACTCGGTCCAAGTCGAAATCAGCCCCCAATTCACCCGCGGTCAGACCACGCAGTTCGTATCGCACTGCGCGTCCGCCGAGCAGGTTTGCCGCCCCGCGGCGGACCTTGCGGGCGCTGGAACCGCAAAGAGCGAAGCTGAGACCGCGGTTCTCCATCAACCAATGCACTTCGTCTAGAAGGGAGGGAACCTTCTGGATCTCGTCAATGACGACCTGTTGGTCGCGGCCTATCTGATCCGCCTCGATCTCAAGCCTGAGGAGTTCGGGCCGCGTGGCGTAGCGCCGGAATTCGTCACTCTTGAGGAGGTCAATCCAGCGACCGTCCGGGTAACAGTGCCGGAGCAGGGTGCTCTTCCCGGATTGCCGGGGTCCCCAGAGGAAAAACGTCTCGGTGCCCGCATCCGGTAGCGATAGTCGACGCTTGAACATCTACTTCAGAATATCATGCATTTATGAAGTATCGTGTCGATTTCGCAGAAACCACACGCTTCGGCCAGCCCCGCTCCATCAACCAACTTTCACAAGAGCGCCTCGCCTGCGATCAGGCCCTGTGACGAGGGCAGAATCACTTCGGTCCGCGTTTGTCCACGGCTCGCCACACCAAGCCGGCGTGGTCGCGATCCGCGCGTTGTGATGCATACCGATGGCATCCGGTCCAGAAACCCGGGGCAGCTTCAACTCCAACCACCCTCCTACTCAACGGGCCCTGCTACTTGAAAACGAGGCTGTTCCTCTTGGCTTCGATCTTCGCCGTGTCGACGCCAGGCACGCTTAGCAGCTCTTCGAGGGACTCGAACTTTCCGTGCTCCTTCCGGTAGCGCAAGATCGCTGCGGCCTCGGAGCGCTTGAGCGACAGGCGGCTCTCCAATTGGATTGCCCGCGCGGTGTTGACGTCGATTGGCGGGAGCTGGCCAGCCGGGAAGTGCTTTGCGAGGTAGTCGACGAGCCTCAACAGCTCATCGTCAGTGCCCTTGACGCCGAGCCCGACCATTTTCAGCACCGTTGCCGCCCAGCCGTTTCGGTCCTGCCTTAACGACACCGACTGGGCCATGTCATGGCAGCCTACGCAGAGCTTCTCGGCATCCTGCCGGCCTGGACCATCTGGCAAGTTCGCGTATAGGGGCACGGTCGCCAGGAGCAATGACGCCATCGCTAGTGGGCGAAGGTGCATCTAGTGCTCCATTGGAAAACCGAAGGCGTAGAGGGCGCTGTCCGTCGCCGTCACGTAGACTTGGCCGGGGCCGGAAGACAGCGCATGTCCCGTGGCCGTGGCCTCGATCGAATCCGCGCTGTCCCAGAGAACGTTTCCTGTCGCACCTTCCAAGGCGTGGAGCTTCGCCTTGCCGGAGGCGCTCCCTCCGTCCAGGGCGAAGACGACACCGTTCACGATGATCGGCGGCAAGGGAGAGTCCATTCGGGACGATTCCCAGCCCGCGGCCAGGCGCATCGCGTTGCCTTCGCCCGTCAGCTTCCACGCGGCGATTGACTCTGCCGTCGGTACGAGAATCCAGTGGGTGCCGCTTGCGTCTTTCCAGGCGGCCAGGGCTCCTTCCGGGTCTCCAGTTCGGGCGCCTACGGGAGCGGTTGCGACCGCCTGCCCGAGATCGCTCGCGGCGTACACCTGGAGGGAACCGTCCTGCGCGATCGCCGCGATGTGGTCCGTGCCCCTGTAGTCGAAGACCAGTGGGGACGACCGGAAACCGACCGGTTCGCTCGCGGCCAGCAGCTCAAGCGACCTGGCTTTGAGCGCCACCAGGGACCCGTCTTCTGTTGCCGCGTAGACTGTGCCGTCCGGGTCGAACGCAACTCCGCCTGATCCCGTTACGGCCCCTCCGTCGGATTCCCACGTCGCGACTTCGCCGCTCTCCAGAGCCAGGCTCCATACGCCGTCCGCGGCGCCGCCGCACCCGCCTCGCGTTGATACGTAGGCGACGTCATCCACGACGATCAATCCTCGGGCGTTGGCGTTGGCAGGCAGGAACGGAATCGGCGGCACGCGGTCGCGGCCGTTTGACACGTAGAGCGTGTGCAACATGCCGTCCGCCGACAGCGCGTAAACGAGGGTCACGCCGCGCAAGCTTCTCTGCGCTGGCGGGCGGACCCGGGCCGACCTGTTTCGGCCGCCCCGGGGCTGGGCCGGCCTGTTGATGGCCGTCTGGAGCGTTACCGCACCCTCTCCGGGCGGGCCCACGCCGCTGCTCGCCGGCGCGCGTCTGCCGCGGGCTGTGAACCCAAGTGGGGAAGGCATGGCCGCCGCAGTCGGCCTCGTGAGGTTCGCCGTCATGCCCCCGGGGCATTCGGGTGAGCTCATGCTCGGACCTGGCAAGAAGCGCCGTTCCCACTCCATTCGGGCAAGGTCGGTGTCAATCGCGAAGACACCCCCCGAACTGCCGCCGACAAACGCCAGGGAACGGAATCCGCGGTGACTGATCAGGAAGTCAAGCAGAGCCGGCGCTGTCAGTGCGTACCCGCTTCGAGACTTGTTGGCGACTTCCAGCTTCCAGAGGAACCGGAAGTCGGGATCGCTAACGGTCGTGGGCGAGGTCTTCGGGCTGGCACGCACCCATGAAGATCTCTGCGCGTCCGATCCGACTGTTGTCCAGTCGTCCGCGCGGGCGTCTCCCACGAGCGACGGGAGAGCTGCGAGCAAACAGATGAGAAGAGATCTGGAGTTGAGCATTGGACCGGTATCGAGCAGGGTACGAGAATCCCCTCAACCGATCAATCATATCGTTGCGGACTAGAATGGTTCATCGGACCGCCACCACATGAGACTCGAAAGACTGCTGATTCCGTTTTTCGTTGGCTGTGTCGCTGGGTGGGGGGCGGACTGGCTTACGGATGGGGGCAATCCGCAGCGAACCGCCTGGCAGAAAGACGAAACCATCTTCACGCTGGAAAACGTCCACGACACGAAGCTTCTCTGGAAGATCAAGCTCGACAATGAGCCCCGGCAGATGCACGCGTTGCTTCCCGCCCTCATTGCGGAGAACGTGGAAACGGCGCAAGGCAAGAAGGAAATCGTCCTGGTCGCGGGGGTTTCTGACAACCTTTTCGCAATCGACGTCGAACAAGGTGAACTGCTTTGGTCCAGGCAGTTCGACCTGGACTGGGAGCCCAGCCCCGGAACGCGTCCTCACTATTTGCTCTGTCCCGGGGGGATGACAGCAACGCCGGTCATCGGCCCCGGAGGCAGCGAAGGCGAATACATCGTCTATGCCGCTTCATGGGACGGCAGATTGCGACGGCTTGACCTCTCCAATGGCGAAGACCTCGCGCCTCCGGCTAAGTTCATGCCGCCCAATGGGAAGCCTTACGCGCTGAACCTGGTAGACAACGTGATCTATACCCATTCAGCCCAGCGCTGCGGCGGAAACCCAAATATGGGCTACGTCTACGACCTCAGCACGGACAAGGTGGGCAGCTGGGGTCCGGCTGGCGGGGGAATGTGGGGACGCACGGGCCCCGCCATTAGTTCCAAGAAGGTGATGTACACCGGGACGGGAGACGGAGTCTGGGACCCGGAGAACGGCGTCTTTGGCAACGGCATCATCGGGATGCAAATGGACCCCGACACCGGGTCGCTGGAACTGTACGACTACTACGGGCCCACCAACGCCGAGTGGCTGTTCAAGCGTGATTTGGACATGCAGGTGACGCCCGCAATCTTTTACTACAAAGGCCGCGAGCTGATGGTCGACGCGGGCAAGGAGTGCGTGATCTACTTGATGGACCTTGAGTCGATCGGTGGCGACGACCATCGCACGCCGCTGTATCGGTCTCCGCTTGTCTGCAACGAGGAAGTCAATTTCGCCTCGGCCGGCGTTTGGGGCGCGATGGCGAGCTGGGAGGACTCCGACGAAACCGTCTGGGTGCTGGCTCCGATCTGGGGGCCCAAGCATTCCCAGTTTCACGCGAAGGTCGAACATGGCGAGGTTACCGAGGGAGCGATTGTCGCGTTCACCGTGGCAGAGACCGAGGATGGCGGGCTGTGGCTTGAGCCCGCCTGGATTTCCCGTGAAATGAACAGGGCGGAACCGCCAGTGGTTGCGAACGGCATCGTTTTCGCTTACGGGAATGGGGAAGACACGCACCAGGCGATGCCCGACGTCGGCCTCACCAATACGGCCGAAGAGCGCATTGCGGGATCGACCAACGCGGTGCTCTACGCTCTGGACGCACGTAGCGGCAAGGAACTCTGGTCCAGCGGGGACCAGATTGCAAGCTGGAATCACTGGGGTGGCATTTCGATTGCGAATGGCCGGGTCTACATCGGGACCTACGACGGCTATCTGTACTGCTTTGGCATCGAGCGCTGAAGCCTTCTTCAGCCCAAGCCTCGGGTTGGCGATGAGACCGTCAGGGACGGTGCCTCGTCCGGGCGGATAGGCCTTGTGGCAGGGTAAGACGCGCTTGGCCGTCAGCATTTCATCACACATCTCCGAGGAGAAATCGTTTGCGCGCGCCCTCCGGAGGTCCTGCTCCTGGATGCGTGCGATCAGCGATTGCCGACAATGTGCAATTCTCACCCATCGGAAGCTCCGGCCGTGGAAATCTCCGGCTGAGCTCGGCGCTGCGCGTCGGGAGTGGGTTCAAGGCTGCTACTCTGCATTCGGCTGTAGGCCGCGATTCTGAAGGTTCATCATGACTGCGAGGGCTCGGATGCCATTGAAGATTCCACTGGTGGTCAGCATGTTGGCGACCTGCGCTTTCGCCCAGGAGCTTCATGAGCGGCAGGTTCTGCAACTGTTTCGCGAGAGCCCGTACTACCTTCAATTGCAGGCCGAGGTGGACATTGTCAGGGTCGAGGCCCAACGGCACGGGATCTATCCGAATCCGTCAGTAAGCGCCACGTTCGAAGGAGCGGGTCGGACCGATTTCTTCGTCCTCGAGCAGGAGCTGATGCTGAACGGGCGGCGGACCTTGTTGCGACAGGCCGGGAATTCGACTGTAAGGGTCGCGGAGGCCGTCGCGGAGCATGCGTTGCACCAAGGGGAGGCTCGCGTGCGCCGCGCTTTCTTTCAACTCATTTACTCGCAGATGCAAAAAGAAGCCATCGACCTCAGCGTCGGTGAACTGGAGCAGCTGATCCGCCAACTGCGCGACCGCGAAGAGGCGGGAGAAGGATCAAAGTTCGACCGGCTGCGTGCGGAACGTGAAGTCGTCGAACGCAAGATCGAGTCCGCCGAAGCGGACGCGGTGGTTGTCGAAATGCGAGCCGTCTTGGCCGGGTTGCTGGGTGAACGGGTGAACCCGGACGCCCTGGCTGTTCGTGGAACTCTCGATCCTGGATTCGATCTGCCAGCCCTTTCACAAGCCCTCCTCGACGGTCTCGCGGCTCGCAGCGACTACAAGGTCGAGTCCGAGCGGTTGGAGCAGCTCCGCCTGGAAGGCGAGGCCGCCGGCCGCCTCCGCATCCCAAACCCCGTCGTGGCAGGCGGCTTGAAGAGGGCAGTGGTCGGCGACCGCTACCTGAACGGACCCGTGATCTCCGTCTCGGTTGACTTGCCTCTATTTGCGAAGGGACAGATCGACAAGGGCCTCGCGGAGGCGAAGGCGGACCGCGCTCGCGCCCAGCGCCGGGTCCTGGAGAGTCAGATCCTGGCCGATGTGCGCGCATCCCACGACAGTCTTCGCCTTCGCCGGCAGATCGCGGAGGCGCACCGCACGCAATCCGGAGGCCTCGCTCGCGAGCTGCTCGAGATTGCGAGGGTCGCCTATCGCGAAGGCGAGCTGGACATTCCGGAGTTGCTCAACGCCCTCAGGGTTGACCAGCAAACCAGATTGAGGCAGCTGGAGCTGCAGGCTGCCGCCAAGATGGCCGAGATCGAGTTCGACAGAAGCGTGGCGAAGGAGGTGCTGCAATGAGAGCCCGCCTACTGGCCTGCGCATTGCTCGGTTGGGGTTGCAGCGACCCGCCGCCGCAGCAGGAGGCCGCGTCCACAACCGAGACCGTCGATCAAGTCGTGGTCACTCGATGGACGGATTCGACCGAGTTGTTCATGGAGTACCCGGCGCTTCGGGTGGGCATCGGGTCTCGATTTGCGATCCATCTCACGGACCTGGGCTCGTTTGAGCCTCTGCTAGAAGGCCGTGTTGTCGTCAGCCTGGACTACGGCGGCGGCCGTGTCGAGGAGTTCGGGGCCGACGGCCCTTCAAGGCCCGGGATCTTCGGGGTCGATGTCATCCCCTCGCGACCGGGATCGCCAGCCATGGCAATCCGGGTAAAGTCTTCCTCGATTGAAGATGTTCATGATCTGGGACCTTCGCTGGTTCGGGATCCCCAGGACGGCGGTGTCAGTTCCGAGAGCGAATCGGAACCGCAGCCGGAGAGCGGAGGAATCTCCTATTTGAAAGAGCAGCAATGGACTTTGGAATTCGCGACCGAGCCTGTTGGGATTCAGTCCATGCAGGAGAGCATCCTAGTGCCCGCCATAGTCGAACCGCACAGTGGAGGTCGGATGGTGCTTCCCGCGCCGGTCTCAGGACTCCTGCTGCCGTCAGTCCAGTTACCCGCCGTCGGGGCACTGGTCGAGCACGGAGCGGAAATCGGAGTTGTTGTTCCTCTATGGTCGGGCCCTCCGGATCGGAGTTCCTTGCAGCTTGCTCTCGACGAGACGACGGTTGCGGTGGAGTCTGCAACGAGGGATCGAGAACGCCTGGAGAGACTGCTTGCCGTGGGGGCCGTTCCGGCCCGTCGCGTTCACGAGGCCAAGGCACGGGAGAGTGTCGCCGAGGCGAACAAGAGGGCGGCTGAGGCTCGCATGGCGTACTTCGACACGACCAGGCGCGACGCCCCACACGTGGACTCCCGGAATTCGTTCTCGATACGCTCGCACCTCGCTGGGGTGGTCACCGCCCGGCACGTGACCAACGGAGCGCACGTCAAGGAAGGCGACGTGCTCCTGGAGATCGCCGCCATCGACTCGGTGCACGCATCCGCTGCGGTACCGGAATCGCAGTCGAGTGTGCTTCGCGAGATCAAGGGTGCGGAGATCCAGCTGCCTGGATCGGAAACCGCATTTCCGGTTCAGAAGCTCGTCTCGGTCGCGCGTGTCGTGGACCCCGCGACAAGGACAGTGAAGGCTGCCTACCTGGTGGACAACCGACGCCATCATTTGGCGATCGGCCAGTCCCTGTTTCTCAGGCTATTCACGGCCGGATCGGTTGACGCGCCGACAGTTCCCAGCTCGGCGGTGATTGAGGACAGCGGTCGGACACTGGTCTACGTGCAGGTCGGCGGCGAGTCATTCGAGGACAGGACGGTCACAGTCGGCAACCGTCAGGGCGGGCAGGTTCAGATCGCGGCGGGGCTGCAGGAAGGCGAAAGGGTGGTCACCCGGGGCGCGTATCTGCTGCGTCTTGCCTCGATGACAACGCAAGCGCCGGCTCACGGACACGTTCACTAGGCATGTTGAACTCGCTCATTCGGTGGTCACTCGACAACCGCGCCTTGGTGCTGACGATCACCGCCGCCTTGCTTGCATGGGGCGGATACGCGATCACGCAACTTCCGGTTGACGTGCTGCCCGACTTCACAGCGCCGACGGTCACCGTCATCGTTGAGCACCCCGGCACGGCGCCCACGGATATGGAGCGCCTCGTGACGTATCCGCTCGAGACGGCGCTGAGTGGCGGGGCCGCCGTCCGCAGAGTTCGGTCAGCAACCGCCGTTGGCGTGACGATCATATGGGTCGAGTTCGACTGGGGCGAAGACATCTACCGCGCTCGGCAGACGGTGACTGAACGTCTGGGAGCGGCGGCGCGCTCCCTGCCTCCGGGTACGGGTCAACCGGTGTTGGGCCCGGTCTCGTCGATTATGGGCGAGATCCTGTTTGTCGCCATGACTTCGGATCTCCATAGTGAGGTCGAGCTTCGGACGATTGCAGACACGATCGTCCGCCGCCGGCTCCTTTCCGTGTCCGGGGTTGCGCAGGTCACGCCGATAGGGGGCGGCCAGAAGCAATACCAGGTTCTGCTGTCCCCAAGCAAGCTCAAGGCTTACCAGATCTCGCTGACCGAGGTTGAAGCTGCGCTTTCTGACGCAAGCGCCAACACTTCGGCGGGTTTCCGGACGCAAGGGGGGCAGGAGTACCTGATTCAGGGCCTGGGTCGGTTCGGCACGCTTGACGAGATCCGCGAAACGGTGGTACGGGTGACGGGTGTAATCCCGGTTCAGATCAAGGATCTCGGCGAGGTCCAGGTGGGTCAGGCCCTCAAGCGCGGGGCCGGGTCGGTGAACGGAGCCGCTGCTGTCGTTATCGGTATTCGCAAGCAGCCCGGAGTGAACACACTGGACCTGACCAGCACGCTCGATGCAACGCTTGCTGGTCTCGCAAGCGATTTACCGACGGGCATACAAGTGCATTCCGGCCTGTTTCGCCAGGCTGATTTCATCGAAACTGCAATCGCCAATCTCGAGGAAGCCCTTGGCTACGGCGGCCTGCTCGTTGTCGCCGTAGTGGTGCTGTTCCTTGCGAATGCCCGGGCCAGCATAATCACCCTCTTTGCGATTCCGTTTTCACTCGTGGCCGCCTTCCTGGGGCTGAAGATCCTCGGACTCTCGATCAATGGCATGACCCTGGGCGGTCTGGCGATTGCAATCGGAGAACTTGTGGATGATGCGGTCATTGATGTCGAGAACGTCGTCAGGCGCTGGCGCCAGAACGCCGAGTTGCCGTCTGATCAGCGCCTCTCCGGCCTCCAGGTCGTGTTCCGGGCGAGCAGCGAGATCCGGCGTTCGGTGGTCTTCGCGACCCTGATTGTCATGCTGCTCTTCCTGCCGCTGTTCGCCTTGGAGAGCGTCCAGGGCCTGTTGCTGCGTCCCTTGGGAATCGCCTACGTCACTGCGCTGTTTGCATCTCTCGTCGTTGCTTTGACGGTCACGCCTGTCCTTTGTTCATATCTGTTGACGCGCTCGAAATCAGTGATCAAGCCTCGCGATCCGTTTCTGACTCGCTTTCTCAAAGCGATCTACAGACCGATCTTGCGATGGAGCCTGGACTACAACGCGGTGGTGATGGCGGCCGCGTGCATCGCGCTGCTGGCCGCGCTTGCAAGCTTCGGGTGGATGGGGAGGGCGTTCCTGCCCGAATTCAATGAAGGGAGCCTGACGATCAGCGCGGTCACGGTTCCGGGCACCAGCCTGGACGAATCGGATCGCTTGGGCACGGCATTGGAGGAGATTCTTCTTGCTGTGCCGGAAGTTTCTTCAACTACCCGCCGGACGGGACGCGCCGAACTCGACGAGCACTTGCAAGGGGTGGAGTCCGCAGAGATCGACGTGGGTCTGGAAACTCTGGATCGCCCCAAAGAGCAGGTACTCGCGGAAATCCGGGACCGCGCCACCCTGATTCCAGGTACGAACATCAGCATCGGCCAGCCGATCTCTCACCGGATAGACCACATGCTGTCGGGGACGCGCTCAAACGTGGCGATCAAGATCTTCGGCGATGACTTGAGAACGCTACGGGAAGTGGCCGCGCAAGTCGAGCAAGCGATCCAGGGGGTCCCAGGGGTAGTTGATCTGGCATCAGAACAGCAGACTGACATCCCGACCGTCTCGGTTCGATTCCGCCGGGACGAACTGGCGCGTTACGGAATGCAGGCCGGTGCAGCCGCGAGGGCGCTGCAGACAGTCTTCCTCGGATTGAAGGTCGGGACTGTGCTCGAAGGGGAGATTGCGTTCCCGCTAGTGATGCGCTATCAGGTCGGCCGGCCCGAGCAGCTGGAGACGATCCTGGAAACGATGATCGACACCCCTGCGGGACCGCGCGTGCCGCTGTCGGCGATTGCAGAGATTCGCGAAAACCGAAGTCCCAACCTCGTAACCCGGGAGAACGGCCAGCGCAAGATCGTGGTCTCGTGCAACGTCACTGGAGGCGACTTGCGGGGCGTCGTCAACAGAATCCAGCGCAGTGTTGAGAGGGATGTCGTCCTGCCAAGGCAATATCGCATCGAGTACGGGGGACAGTTTGAGAGCGAGGAGCAGACTACCCGGCGGATTCTGCTAATCGGCGCGCTTGTCCTTGTAGCCATCCTGGCCTTGCTGGCAACGGCCTTCCGGTCAAGAACCGACGCAATCATCATCATGTGCAACCTCCCCTTGGCGCTGATCGGGGGTGTCGTCGGGGTCTTTCTGGCAGGCGGCACGCTAACCGTGGCTTCCCTGATCGGCTTCATCACGTTGTTCGGCGTTGCGACTCGTAATGGGATCATGCTGATTTCGCACATCAAGCACTTGGTGAGCGCGGAAGGAGTGACGGACTTCCGTACGGCCGTGACCCGCGGTGCATCGGAGCGCCTGGCCCCAATCCTGATGACCGCCCTGTCAACAGGCATCGCACTTCTCCCGGTCAGCTTGGGTCTGGGCGAAACCGGAAGCGAACTCCACGCTCCGCTTGCATTGGTGGTTGTGTGCGGCCTGATCAGCTCGACCGCGCTGAACATGATCGTTGTGCCGGCGGTCTACTGGCGATTTGGCCGGCCTGTCGCTTGACTGGACCCGGACAACACCGCAGCATTCGCCAGGCCCCGTCCAACCGCTATCAATCGCTCAAGAGGCGCTCGGGCACCCGGGCGCCAGGCGTTGCCAAGAGCTGTCAGCCCTGCGCGGGGATTGATCAGCTCGACTCGCGTTCCGAACTCGGCCAAGGGCCCCTAAGTCCCGAAGATCGAGACCCTTATCGCTTTGCCTGCTAGACACCGAGCGACTGTCTGCGCTCTGCAAGGGCCGTTTCGATCAGTCCCCGTACAGCGGGAGCCGCAGTATCCTCGATTGTCCGCATTCGCACGTGACGCATCCTGGCGCCCGTGCCCCTCAGCAAGCCGTCCGGATCCTCCAGGGTCGTTCCCCTGAAGAAACCCAGATTGACCCAGGAGCGGCAAGGCAGGACATAGGCGTAGCCCTCGGCCATCTTTCTGGGTCCCACTCCATAGGTCGCTGCCCGGTGGCCGAGGCGCACCAATTCGCAAGCCTCCGGATGGATTTCCAAGATGATCTCGCGAAGGCTCTTCATGATGGGTCGAAGCGGTTCGCGCGCGATCAGCACTAGATCTTCAAACGTACTGCACTCCGCCTTCGCCATGCGGACCATTGTCCCAGATACTCGGGCCTTGAGACGTACTTGCTCATCGGCAGGTCCGCAGCGTCGTGTCCGCAACGTCTGGGTCCAGCGCTTCTCTGGGCCTGGGGTGCCGACAGGGTCGGCGTCTTTCCAGCGTTCACGCCTCGGCCGATGTTGAGTGCGGCTCCATTCCATTGCAGCTCCCGCCCATGGCTGAACGGGCGGACACCCAGATCGGGAGTCTGCCACGTTGCAAGATCCTGGTTTTGTGGACTGCCAGAATCAATGCGACCCGACCCAGGATTCGCAGATTCGGAGAGTGCCTCGCGGACAACCGTCACGAAGTCCGGCGCGCGACCCGAAACAAGCCAAAGGCGAATAGCCCAGGGATATCGAACGGCAGGGTGCCGAACTCCGCTCGGTAGCTGTCCTCGACGTCCGTGATCTTGAAGTTTTCGACAGTCTCGAAGCCAGCATCAACCATTAGGTCGTTCATCTGGTCGAGCGAATATGAAGCTCGCATGGGTTCGCCTCGCTTCTCGACGAAATCCAACATCTTCGTCCGGAGAGGTAGCGCCGCCGAATCGGACGACTCCTCGTCTAGCAGGTAGTCGAAGACGAGATAGGTTCCTGTCGGCAGGCCGTCCGAGAGGGACCTTGCGGTCGCCGAGAGTGTCGCCCGCGTCAAATAGTACGCCATACCGAGGAGCGACATGAACGAAAGTCGCCCCATGTCGAACGAGGATCCGGAGAGCGCCGCGACTGGCGAGACCTGGGTCAGGTCCGCCTCGACGAAGTGGTGGTGCGGTGGGACTGCCAGCCCGGCTCGGCGAATACGATGCAGTTTCTTCCCTTGTGTGACCGGATGGTCGATCTCGAACGAATCGATATGCTCCAGCAAGTCGGCCCGACGGAATGCGAACGAGTCCATCCCGGCACCGATGATGACGTATTGCCGGATCCCTTGTTGGACAGCCCGCTCAAGGGTTTGCTCGGCGTAGCGAGCTCGCATCACGACGCACATCGCGGTTGGTTTGACGGCATCGAGGACGAGCTTGTTGAGAAGGTATTCCAAGGGGCGGAACTTCAGCACAAGGCCGAAGAACCATCCACAGAGAACATGTGCGTACGGGTCCTCGAATATCGGTGTCGGATCGCGCATGTGCATTGCCCGCGCAGCGGCGACAAGATCTGCAGTGGAGACGCTGTTTACGGGAAGTGACATCTTGAGCCTCTGTGACCGTCGCCCATTTTCGCCCAGCAGGAGCCGGAACTTGTAGCGGCTGCTCGTGACGCATGTGAAGGCCCTCGACGCAGCCCAGCGCCATTGCTGGCCCCGTGTTCGGCGTCGCTACGATCCCGGTTGGGTCACCTTCGTGCCGCACGGTAGTGCCGCGACTGTTTCTCCCGATCCTAAGTCATTGAACTGATTCGGCTCATTCAAGCTCGAAAATCAAGCTGTCGAAGGTGAGTCCGGCTCCGATAAGATGGGCCGATGTTCAAGGAAATCAAGGACGAACTGTGGGCATTCGACGCCGAATGGGTACCTGACCCCAACGCAGGCCGGCTCCTGTACGACTTGTCTGACGACCTTCCTGACCGTGAGGTCATGGACGAGATGTGGAAGCGGAACGGAGCCACCGCGGAGGACCCCAAACCTTACCTCAAGACTGTACTCTGCCGGCTCGTTTCCATCGCGATGGTAATCCGCATCCGCAATCCAAGCACCAACGAGGTCACGCTGGATCTGAGGTCCCGGCCCAAGGATCCGACCCTCTTGGAAGATTGCGAGGAGGCTGCGATCCTGGACAGGTTCCTGGGATCGATCGAGCAGCGGTCCCCGCAACTGGTCGGCTACAACTCGTCCGGTGCCGACCTGCCGATGCTGATCCAGCGTGCCATCGTGAACGGGGTCCGGGCCCCGGGCTTCTGCGAACGGCCAAACAAGCCTTGGGAGGGCCGGGACTACTTTGCCCGGGACAACCAGTGGCACATCGATCTGATGAACGCTGCCAGCCCTCGATGGAACTCGGCCCCAACCTTGAATCAGATCGCAACCTTGTCCGGGGTCCCCGGCAAGTTGGGGTTTGACGGCAGCAGGACAGCGGATGCGTGGCTCCAGGGGGACGTCACGCGGATCGTGAAGTACAACGAACACGACGCCCTCACGACGTACCTGCTGTGGCTCCGGATGGCACATGTCGCAGGACTCATTCCACCCCAGACGTACCGCGAAGAACAAGACCAGCTTCGATCGCTGCTCGTCGAGAGGTCGTCTGAGCCGGACCACGAGCACTTGGGCGAGTACCTGACGGAGTGGGACCGCCTCCGGGGCCGGGTTGCTTCGCGCTAGTTGGCCTGATAGCCAAGAGCGGCGGGACAAACGCGGATTCGCGTGTGTACCGTGGTAGGCATGACTGACGGCAGGGATTGGCCATCCATTGCAGGGCATGCCAGCCCTGACTCTCCTGGGTATGTCGGCGGACCCCAGTGCCTGGAATCGATCCGCCCGCGGCTCGCCGGCGCCTTCCGCACGATCCGGCTGGTCGCATTCTCGATAGCGATTGTGTCCTCGGCGAGCGCGCAGCCGACTGTGACATTGGATGAACCTGCCGCTCCGCCGCCATGGGCATTGGCGGAGCGGCTCTTGCTGGACACGGCGTCCGAGGGTACGCAGGCGTTCTTTGCAAAGTATGTGAACGAACTGGGGTACCTGAAGTGCGTTGAGCGTTGGGGCGGCAACGACGGGGCAGACGACGCCATGGAGAATTTCGGCGGATGGACCCTGCTGCATTCCCTCGGAGGCAGCGAGGATGTGCTGACGCTCTACAAGCGGGCGTGGGAAGGCCACATACGCCAATACACCGAAGCCCGCGCGCCCGGGATCGAGATGGCCGAACACGGCATGTACTGGCGGGAGTTTGTCACGTCCTTCGATTGGGAGCACACGGGGGAAGCGCTTGCCGCGTTCTACCTGTACGGTCTTGCGCTGCCCGACGACACCATCTACCGGAACCGCGCCAGGCGCTTCGCCGACTTCTACACGGGTCAGGACCCACTTGCCGACAACTACGATGCGGATCGAAAGATAGTCAAGAGCCTACACAACGGAAGCCGCGGTGCGAAGCTGACGCCCGCCAGCGAGATGGACTGGGGCGGCTTGCCGGTCGAAGGGAATCCGGAACGACTCACCCGCTATGCGACGGCATCGAACATCCGAGGAGACCACCCGCTCAATCTGTGCGCGACTGCCTTGGGCCTCAACGCGTACGCGCTCTCAGGTGAAGAGCGGTTTCGAGACTGGGTGCTGGAGTATGCCACTGCTTGGCGCGACCGAGTGCTGGAGAACGACGGGAACATTCCGACCAACATCGGCCTGGACGGATCGATCGGGGGCGAGTGGGGCGGCAAGTGGTACGGGGGCGTCTTCGGGTGGGATTTCTGGCCTCAGTCCGACGGGCGGAACTACTTCATCCGAGGGCCGCGAATCGCCTTCGGAATCGGGGTCTTGCTGACGGGCGACCGGAGCTTCATGGAGCCGTTGCGCCGCCAGATCGCCAACCTTTATGCGGCCAAGAGAATCGAGGGCGGCCGGGTACTGCTACCACGCAAGCACGGGGACACCGGGTTCTACGGCTACACCGCTGACGAACATCTCGACGTCCAGCGTGATGTGTACCTGTTCACCGCGGACCGTAGCGGTCTTGACGGGCTGGCGCGAGACCCGTGGATCCGCTATCTCGAGGGGGACAATTCCGGGTATCCCCTCGACGCGCTCCATGCCGATATCGAGACCGTTCGAAGTCGGTTGGAAGGCATCCGCAAAGACGCGTCAATCGACTATCAGCGACCCTCGGACTACTCGCAGCGATTCAATCCGGCCGTCACGGATTCGCTGGTGAAGCTGATGCTCGGGGGGAACCCCCCGGGCAGGGCGGGAAATGTCCTTCACGCGCGCCTGTTCTACTACGACCCGGTGCGATCGCGACCGGGCCTTCCTGACGGAGTTGCCGCGTTGGTCGAAGGGCTGACCCCGGATAGTGTCAGGTTTCGCCTTGTCAATCTCGATCCCGTGAATGACCGTCGAGTAGTTGTGCAAGCCGGGGCCTATGGAGAGCACCGGTTCACCGAAGCTCGCGCGGGATCCGTCGAGTCGAGAGTAGATGGCGACCGCTTCGAGGTCCTATTGGCCCCCGGTGCCGGCGGCATGGTGGAGGTCGGCATGCATCTCTTTGCCAACAGACCCAGGTTCCGTCCGGTGCCCTGACCGGTCGCGGCAGGCTGCGGACTTTCCAGAGACCGGTTCCACTCACAGCCATCGTTGAGCATTGGAATCTGCCAAGGCGTCTACATGCGCCTGATCGAGACCCGCTTCGGCCTTCGGGCGCCCCGTGTCAGCAAGGCGCTCGCCGCCCTGTCGGCGTTGTGGGGCGAAACGGTCGTGCCGTGTGGCGGCGCGGCGGCCAATTGCCGCGGCCTGACGGCTCAGATTCTGGTCTGCGCGGTCTATCTGACCTCTGGTGAAAGGCTGGGTCCGCGCGGCGAGGTCGCAAGTGTGAGGACGCAGGCAAACGACCCGGTAAGCAGGTCTCGTCTTGCAGTTCCCGATTGGGAGCCATCGCATCACCCACGCCCGAGGTCTAGAGTGGTGAGATCATCAAGGCAAGATTCTGCAACGTCTCGGCGTGTCTTGTTGACGCCGCGCAGATTCGAGCTTGATCAATGGGAACACCTAGAAATCCGCGGACGCTTCTGGCCCAGCTTGGCCACTATCTCGATGACACCACCGGTGCGGTTTCACCCCCACTCCACCTCTCAACCACGTTCGCTCGAGACCAGAACTACGACCTCATAGGATCGTACGCCTACTCTCGCGAGGGTCATCCGTCGCAGAACATCCTCGAGAAGATATTGGCGGAACTGGAGGGAGGCTCCGACGCCCTGGTTTTCGGCGCGGGGCTTGCCGCGATGCATTGCTTGCTTGACACCGTGCCTCACGGCAGCCATGTTCTGGCGCCGCGTGTCATGTACCACGGCGGGCAGGACTGGCTGCGCCGGTTGAAGTCGAAGGGCCGGATCGCCCTGTCCCTGTTCGACCAGACCGACCCCATGGCGGTGGGCGCGGGGATCCTGCCAGGAGAAACGGATCTTGTCTGGATCGAAACGCCGATCAATCCGACCCTGACGGTCCTGGATATTGCGGCGGTTGCCGAGGCTGCACACAACTCAGGGGCCGTTCTGGTCGTCGACGGGACATTGGCCCCGGCCCTGACAACACGCGCGCTGGATCATGGTGCCGACATCGTCTTCCATTCCGCCTCCAAGTACCTCAACGGGCACAGCGACTTGCTCGGCGGTGCCCTGATTACCCGCGTTCGGGACAAGCGCTGGACAGAAATACAAACAGTCCGTACGTTGACAGGCGGGATTCTGGATCCGTTTTCCAGTTGGCTGGCGCTGCGCGGTTTGAGGACGTTCGCGCTACGTTTCGGCGCAGCCTGCGAGAACGCATTGCGCTTTGCACAGCGAATTCAGGGTCACCCTGGGGTTGCCCAGGTGCACTATCCAGGGCTGCCGGATCATCCGAACCACGAGATTGCCCGGAAGCAAATGCAGGGAGGCTTCGGCGCGATGGTGTCGGTCTGCGTTGCGGGAGACGCCGAGACGGCTAAGAGAGTCGCCGCCAGAACCCGCGTGTTCCTGCCAGCGACGTCGCTTGGCGGTGTGGAGAGCCTTATCGAGCATCGCAGGTCGGTCGAAGGTCCCAATAGCGTCGTGGACCCGACCCTGCTGCGCCTTTCCATCGGGATCGAGGACGTGAACGATCTGATCGCAGACTTTGAACAAGCGCTGAAGGAGAGCAGCAAGTGAGCAGTCGAAGGCGGGTGCGGTGGAAGCAATAGCGGGCGAGTCGCCGCGCCGCCAAGCAGAGTGGTGAGGTTGCCGTATTACAGCAAATCGCCGGGCTGCGTTCTGCGGTGGCTGCGGTGGGAATCGAACCCACGAATAAAGGGTTTGCAGACCTTCAGGCGAATAGTTGCAACTCGGTGATCTCAAGGGACATGGGAGCGCGTCGTGAGGCCATAGAACCCGGGCTTGGACCCTCTTGGCGATGCCTGACGATCATGCACGTCCTTCGCCAGTCTGCGCATTGATGACCTTGCGAGCCCAACCAGCGGTTCGAAAGATCCGGTCCTCGGCGCGAATTTCGCCCGGATTGGCATTTTCCCGGAGTCTCAGGGAATCATTCGTCACTACCAGATCGTGGTGGAGATAGAGTCTGCGATTCAGGACCGCTTAGGTTGATCCACGACGCCATCCATACGGTCCTGAGCGGGTGTTGGCCTTGCCTTCACGATCTGGATCAATTCTTGCAAGAACCTATCCAGAGATCCTCCAGCTCGCGAGAATGCACATTATTTGGTACACTTCATCTTGGAAGGTGCGGAGTGGCAGAGCCCGCGAAACCACGATAGATCCCGCTGGTCTTCTTCCGCACGCTGGCGGGAAGGGAGCCCGTCAGGGAATGGCTGAAAGGGTTGGACAAGGCTGAGCGTCAATCGATAGGGATGGACCTGCTGAGGGCGCAATGGCGGTGGCCGGTAGGCATGCCGCTATGCCGGCCGATCGGCCAGGGACTTTGGGAGATCCGGACGGACCTGCCGACGCAGCGCACGGCCCGCGTCTTGCTCGGCCTTTACTGCGAGCACCTCGTGGCGCTGCATGGATTCATCAAGAAGACGCCAGCTACGCCGGAATCGGACCTCGCAACGGCACGCAAACGCCAGAAGGAGTTGGAGAGATGAGCCAAGAGCATATGGGATCGAGCATTGATGACTTCCTCCAAGAGGAGGGCATCCTTGAGGAGGCGCAGACCTTGGTGGTCAAGGAAGTCGTCGCGTGGCAGCTTGCCGAGGCGATGAAGACGAGAAAGATCTCGAAGAGCAAGATGGCAGCGTTGCTTAAGACGAGCCGTTCGCAGGTAGACCGCCTGCTCGACCCCCAGAATGACATTACGCTCGGGAGCCTGCAACGAGCGGCAGCTGTAGTCGGATGCCGCGTGAACATCGAACTGGTGTAGGAAGCCGCCGCAAATGGCTGAGATGGCGGGTTGCCCCCAAAGGACCGCGGAGGCGTCCGCCCCAAGCATTCCGGCTGTCATACATCGCTCGCCGCGTGCGCGGTTCGAGTCGAAGTCCAGAGCTTAATCGTCAGGGGTTTCGACTGCGGCGGTCCCCTCGGACTCCGTTTGCCGAGTACAAACTGGGGCCAGCCCCGTCGCACTCATGCCCTATCCAACCCAAGCCTTCTGGATGGCAGGCGGAAGGCCTCCGAGAGCCGTCCCCTCCATGTCCCAAAACGTTATCAGACAAAGAGAGGGTTTACGAGGGCTTCTCCGGCCACCTTGATAGGCTGTTTTGCGCGCAACAGGCTCTGGCTCCCCCGATCTGGGGCGAGGTGGTTGTCCCACTCATGGCAGCCGGGACAGCTGCCCGGTTCTTGCCCCGCCGCCCGTGGTACACCCGACCCTACCTCGGTTCGAGCTGGATCTGCGACGACAATGACCGGCCACGCCGAAGGTCCGGGACGCAATTCGCTTGGTGCGGCAGGGCGGTTGGTCGCTCGTTCGCACCAAAGGGAGCCACCGTCAGTACCGGCATCCGGAGAAGCCGGGCACCGTGACCATTGCCGGCAAGCTGGGCGACGACCTGACGCGGTGCACTTGGGCCAGCATCATGAAGCAGGCCGGGTGTTGAATTTCATGTTATTCCGCAACAATTTCTCGGAATAGGGCGTGCGGAGGCATCAAGACTTTCTCAAGTACATCCGCTACTGCAGGACAGGAATGGCTGCACTAGCGTCCATAAGTCACGTGCCATAAGCCACTTGGCACCCATTGGGTCTCGTCCTGCTGTTTCACGTCAATCCGATTCATCAACCATTCCGTGATGGCTGAATGTGAGACAAACCTTGCGAAATAAACCCAAAAACAACACCGGGCTGAAAGGGGAGTGGCCAGACCAATGCGCTACACGATCGTCATCGAAGGATCGCCGAGGAACTACGCCGCCTACGTTCCGGACCTGCCAGGGTGCGTCGCCACCGGCGCTTCCGAGGCAGAGGCGGTCCGCGAGATCCGCGAGGCCATCCGGTTTCACATCGAGAGCTTGCGCGAACATCATGAGCCAGTGCCGGAGCCGCGCTGTACAGCGACTGTCGTCGATGTGGTTGCGCTCGCCGGGTGACGCTCGCTTCGAAACCACCCTTGAACGAGGCCTCCGAGCTGCTGTGACGGATCTGGGGCTAGATCAGCAGCAACGATGCCAGATGCGGTGGACGCTCATCTCGGCTCCGCTGTCTTAATGGCCTTTACATTGTGCTCCGTGGAAAGGCGTTTTCTTCTAGCGGGTGCGAACTGCGCGCAACAACTGTCGCTCCGGTTGGTAGCAGCCAGGGCGGTTCGTGGAGGCAACGAAGTGGACTGAATCATTCTGGCGTCAAAGGGCTGCTGCGGTTCATTGACCATGCGGGCGAGAACGCGCATTAAACGCCGAGCAGGCCTCGAGAAGCATGATGCGGAGGCCGACCCGCCGAGGTATCGGGGAAGGCTGCCAGCGACTGGGAAGCGAGCGACACAAGCACCGGTCGTCTCGGCCGGGGTATTGGCGCTGGCAGGCATGGAAGAGGAAGGGAACAGCAACACGGGAAGCCCTGCCGGTGGCGTGCACGCGCCAAACCGGAATCCCGCAAGGGACAGGCCGGGCCGGTCAGGGTGGTGGAGAGGTCCGGACTACCGGAGCGGCCGGGTAGCGCCAGCGGAGGGAAGGGACCTCAGGTGAGGAGAGGTGAGTGCAAGCGCGAAGGACACCGGGAGTGGCATGGCCTAGGACCCCGGCATTGAGTTCGAAAGGGCTAGAACCACCGCATGCGAAAGCGAAGGGAAGCGAATGCAGGAACGCGCGCAAGCCGAGACCGCAGGCGGCAGGGCGTGAAAAGGCCTGCCGCCGGGTGCGGCAGAGGTGTGCCTCCACCACCACAACGTCTCTCAGTAACAGAAAGACCGTCAAGCCTTCCCGGCAAACCAGGCATTTTTCGATCTCAACGATGCTTGGACGTAGCTTGGCCCACTCCGGCTCCCCGCGCTTGGATCGAACGTGCGGTTTCAGTCTGCTTCATACCACCCCCCCAATATCTTGCCGGGCGTGAAAAACAATGTCGCGCACCCTCCCGGAAAGACCTCCTTGACGCTGTAAGGTAAATAGTGTAGATTTCTGACGTAAGAGTCGAGATCCGTTCGACCGCGAGGGATACTGTCCAATGATCGGAATTGCCGACAAGATCATGCGAAGGGTGTCCATCCACGATAGCGATGGCTGGGTCTGCACGCCAAAGGACTTCCTAGATCTTGGCAGTCGCGAGGCGGTCGACCAGGCCATGTCGCGTCTCGCCAAGGCGGGACGGCTGCGCCGGGTTGGCCATGGCTTGTACGACGCGCCGAGGTTCAGCAATGTGCTAAATCGCTCCGCTCCTGTCCATCTGGACGCCGCGATAGCGGCGCTGGCACGGCGCGATGGCGTGCGGATCATGCCGGACGGTCTGGTAGCCGCGAATCGGCTGGGCCTCACCAACGCGGTGCCTGCGAAGGCCAGTTATGTGACGGATGGTCACTCGCGGACACTCAAGATCGACGGAAGAACCGTCCGGTTCCGGCACGCCGGTCCGAGCGTCATGCTGTGGGCAGGTAGGCCCGCCGGGCCCGTGGTTCAGGCGCTGCGTTGGCTGGGTCCCCGCGCAGCCGCAGACAGAGAGGTCGTCTCGACGCTGAAGCGTTATCTTCCCGACCACGTGAAGTTCGACCTGTTGCACAACAGCCGCGATCTCCCTGGGTGGGCATTGCCGTTGGCGCGCAGCATTACGGGAGATCAGGCTGTTGCCGTATGACCGGAGGCTTCGACTCGTTCCTTGCCCTGCCAGAGCGTGACCGGCGGGATGTCTTAGAAGCCGCGGCGTCCCGTCTTGATACGTTGCCGGGCTACGTGGAGAAGGACTATTGGGTCTGCCTAGTGCTCGATGCGCTGTTCAATCAGCGTTCCGGGGAGCATCCGAGGCTGCTCTTCAAGGGAGGGACGTCTCTGTCCAAGGCCTTTGGGCTCATCAGACGGTTTTCCGAGGACATCGACCTAGTGGTGTCCCGAGCCGATCTTGGCTTCGTCGGCGAGCGCGATCCGACCGTCGCGAGCCAGCTGTCGAATAAGAAGCGGACCGCGCTGTTCAACGAACTCAGGTCGGCGTGTAGTGGTTACATCAATGGAGCCCTACAGACCGCCCTGTCGAGTCGGATCGACGAACTCTCGGAAAACTGTCAGATCGTACCCGATCAAGGCGACGTCGACGGACAGACCCTCTTCGTTGAGTACCCCACTCTCTTTCCAAGCGACGGCTTAACCTATGTGGTGCCACGCGTGAAGATCGAGGCGGGAGCGAGGTCGGGGCTCGAACCCATCCAAGGCTGCGGGGTCGCGCCCTTCATCGCTTTCGAACTCCCGGACTGGTCGTTCGCGTCGGAGGGCATTCGGGTGATCTCGCCGGAGCGCACCTATTGGGAAAAGCTGCTAATCCTGCATGGTGCGCATTGCGGATACCGGGACAGCGGGCGCCTGCCCGCTGACAAGGACCGGATTGCCCGTCACTACTATGATGTTGCGATGATCACGGCGACGGAACTCGGTCGTTCGGCTATGGCCGACACCCATGTGCTGGACTTGGTCCGCAACCACAACTTGGTCGCGTTCCGTCAGGCTTGGAAGCGGTTTGAAGAAGCCGTTCCCGGATCGGTGAGATTGGTTCCTCAAGCAGAACTGCGTTCAGTGATCGAACGGGATTACCGGGCAATGCAGGGAATGATTTTGGGTGAGGCCCCGGACTTCGGATGGGTGACGGATCAGCTTCAAGTTGCCGAAGCTGCAGTCAATGGAACCTGAACCAATGGCCGGAAGCAGCCTCGAATTCTGTCTTGCAGGGCGGTGCATAACATTGACTGACCAACTTCATGCGGCCACCTTTCATCGACTCGTCTTGTACGAGCCAGTTCTGTGCGTCCAGTCCGATAGACGTCTTCGCGTTCCGCAATGAACTCGTCGCGGACTATGAACGCTTCTCCCGGAGCTTCACGACCATCCGGGCAGATGACATCCGCCAGACCATCGATGCAACCTACGCCGGCGGGCGTTTCTGGCCAGCACCAATGATCCAGATCAATCCCAATTTCGTGGCAGGCGGGTACATCGACGAGCTCGTCTCGGATGGCAGATCGACGAGCGATGCGCAAAGATCTTCCGGCTCAAGAACGCCGACGACACCTCCGGCAGATCGGCTTCATCTTCCAGGCGTTCAACTTGATCGGCGACCTGACAGTATTTGAGAATGTCGAATTGCCGCTGACGTACCGGGGCATGCCAGCCTCCGAGCGCAAGAACCGGGTCGAGCAGGCCTTGGAGCGGGTCGGAATGGCCAACCGGATGAAACACTATCCGTCTAAGTTGTCGGGCGGGCTGCAGCAGAGGGTGGCGGTGGCACGGGCGCTTGGCGGCGATCCATCAGTTCTGCTCGCAGACGAGCCAACCGGGAATCTCGATTCCAAGAACGGGGAGGCGGTCATGGAACTCTTGCACACGGTGCATGAAAGTGGAGCTACGATTTGCATCGTGACGCACGACCAGCGCTTCGAGAGCTACGCCCAAAGAATCGTCCGGCTATTCGACTATGAGGTAGTCGAGGGTCCAGCCGTTGGACAGCCCCTGGGCGCATTGGACACTGGCAGGCGTGATGGTACTGTCTCAAACAGTGCCGCAAGCCATGAAATTCCCCCTTATTGCTCGGAGCCACGAGCAACTCATTCACTGGCTGGCCGCGCTTCATGCCTTAAACGCAGATGCGTGCTGGCTGGGCGATGCTACTCGTCGCGCAGTACACTGATGGGATTGAGCTTGAACACATTCCAAGCGGCAGGAAACCGGCGATCGTAGCGACATCGAGGAGAACAAGCACCAAGGTGAGAAAGGTGCCGAATTGATCTTTCTCTACCACATATAGCTGCTCTTTGATCACTGGAATCAAGGCGAACACTCCCCCGCCGCCCCAGACCACCGTCCATCCGGTTGGCTTCGGAAGACGACTCGGGAGCGAACCATATATTCCAGTACCCGGACGCCGCTCGCGCCGCCACAGGCGCTTCATCCGCTCGTCGTTGACCTCCGATCGCTCCTAGCCCAAGAGGGTTGCAGTCCTCTGGCAGCTGAAACGACCGCACCGACACGCCAGTCCAGTCGTGTCCGTCATCGGGGGGCCTCATCATCACGGCCGCGAGGGATGTAGCGCTGAGTGGAGCGGTGCTGCCCCACCACCCGGCAGGCTCGCAGTTCCGAAGTCCTGAACCGACTGCGGACATTCTCGATGCACTGGCGGCGCCGGGAGGGGCTCAGAAGTTTCCTTGGGCTACCTCCGCGTCGACAAGCAGTCTTTGGACGTATGCACTTGGACTCGCCTAAGCATCCTAGTTGCACAGCCGGACGCGACCTTGAGCAGCGGGACCATATTGGGATCATTTTTTTCGTTTCAGGGGGTCTCGAATGGCTTCGACTGCTCCTGACTGCTCTCGACGGCAAGGCGTGGAGAATGTGACCTTGTTCTCGAAAGTGCTTGAAAATAGAGCTAATCAACGCCTAGTCAACGAGTTTGGAACTGGAGGCGCGGGTGGGAATCGAACCCACGAATAAAGGTTTTGCAGACCTCTGCCTTACCACTTGGCTACCACACGCCTTTCAGGCCTCATTAGGCTTTGGGCCCGCGGGCCGACCGCACTGACACGGAGGCGCGATGGGATCATTGACCGCGCGACTGCGCGAGGTGCTGGCGGTGGCGCTCGATTGCCTGATGGACCTGCTCCACGGCGTCAGGTTTGCGCTTCGCAATGTCCCAGCGCTCGGCCGGGTCGGTGCTCAGGTCGAACAGTAGTGGAGGATCGTGTGTCTGATGGTTGCCATAACCCCGCCAGCCGATCTGTTTCTCCGTGCCCAAAGACTCCCACGATTCGAAAACGAGCTTGAAATTCCCCTCACGAGCGGCCCAAAGGTTGCCGGATTGGCCATAGTAGAACCATTCCGAGCGAGGACTTGGATCGCCGTTCAGCAAAGTAGGCGACAAGTCCATCGAGTCGAAGACTCGGCCTCCGGGCAGCTCCGTGCCGGTGAGCGTCGCGATTGTCGCCATCAGGTCGACGTTCACTCCGATTCCATCGACCACGGCCGGGGCGATCGTTCCGGGCCACCAGAAAATGCCGGGAACCCGAAAGTCGCCCTCCCACGAAGTGATCTTGCCGTCCCTGAGGTGCCCAGAAGATCCGCCGAGATCGAAATACGTCCGCCACGGTCCGTTGTCACTGCTGAACCAGACAAGCGTATTGTCGGCCACGCCCGCCTCTTCCAGCGCTCGGATCACTTGGCCGACGGACCAGTCAATCTCCTCGATCACATCGCCGTAGAGTCCGGCGTTGCTATGTCCCTCGAATTCCGGGGAGCGGAATATCGGTACGTGGGGCATGCTGTGTCCGAGAAACAGAAAGAATGGTTCCTCGCTGTGCCCGCCGATCCATCGCACGGATTCCTCTGTGTACCGTTTCGTGAGGGTTGGCTGGTATGCAGGCGTCTCGACTGCTTTGCGCTGCCTGTACAGCGAAATCGGGAAGTCTTCGCTCGTGGAGTTCTTGATGTTCTCGTAGGTTCGCTCGAAGCCCTCCCGCAACGGCGCGTCGTTGCTTCCGACGAGTCCAAAAAAGTCGTCGAAACCTTGATCTCCAGGATGCGATCCCGGGTAGTCGAACCGGCCACTGAGACCCCACTTGCCCACGTAAGCGGTGGCATAGCCGCGCTCCTTGAGCATTTCGGCGAGCGTAATCTCCTCGTCGGGCAGGTTGGCCCACGAGTTCTTATCACTTCCGTGGATGCGAATCGGCATGCGTCCGGTAACCAGCGCGACCCGACTGGGATTGCACAGCGGCGCGGAGGCATAGAACGATGTCCAGCGCTGGCCTTCCCGGGCCATCCGGTCGATGTTGGGTGTCCGGATCAGGGGATGCCCTTGGATTGAAATGTCGCCATATCCTAGGTCGTCGGTCAAGATAAGCACGATGTTGGGAGGTCGCGACTGAGGCTTCGGTTGGCTGCCGCATGCTGTGAGCATGGCGGCCGCCACGACCAAGGCTATGCGCAGGGGCCTGCCGCCCTCCGACTCGCGGCACCCGTCTGTAATCAGTGACGGGGATTGAGCATTGGCGGGATCAACGTTGGAGTCTGGAATGAGCACAGTGCCAAGCGTGAGGTTCATGGTCGGGAGTGTGCAGGGTTCACTGAGTTTGTTTCTGAGGGCGGCAGAACCATCCGTCGGCTACTGCGACTCGATCGCCTTCTGGGCCGCGGCGACCGTAGTGTTGGCGCGATACTCGATGACAGCCTTGCCGATCTCGACACCCTTGGGCGGAGCAAGACTGACCCCATTGATCGACATCTTGCCGACCGCCATCCGTTGATTCATCCGCACGGTATTGGGGTCAACCACCATCATTTGCGACGAGATACCCACGTCATCGTGATAGCCCTCGTCGACTTGACGGATGCCCTGGGAAATGAGGAACTCTCCCACGCCCTTGTAGTCGTAGTACTCGGCAATGTAGTGAATCGTTGTCTTGCTACCCACCCATTTCCTGCCGAGTTCTTCGGCGACGGCCTTCATGCCCGTAACGTTGCCGCCACTGTCGGAAATGAAGAGAACGTGGTGGAAGCCGTGAACCCGTAAGCTCTCGGCGATGTCCGTCAGCAGCGCCCGGAAAGTTTCCTCTCGTACCGAGATCGAACCGGGATACAGCATGTGACCAGAAGGCGGGTCGATGTCCCCTTCCGGAACGAACGGCACGATCGGGGCCACCAGGGCGTTACCGAGTTTGCGGGCAATTGCCTCGGTTGTCGCTTGGAGAATGTAGTTGTGTTTCCCCAGAGCGAGATACGGGCCGTTCTGCTCGATTCCGCCAGTGGCCACGATGACAGTTCGTTTGCCCGCACGTAGGGCGTCGCGGACCTCGATCCAAGTCAATTCCTCAAGAAAGACAGAATCAAGGGCATCGATTGGGCGCTCCATTTCCGGATCGGGACGCATCGGGTCTGATTTCGCTGCCTGTTGACCGTCCAGAACGAATGCGAGGGATAGCAGCGAGACTGTAGAGACAGCAATCATACGCATGGCGGCCATAGTGTCTCATACAGGGCGCTTTCCGCAGCGAAGGAGCGAGTCCGAGCGAGTCGACGGGCAGCGGACCCCACCACTTCGGCCGCACCATCGGCAGCGCCTCCATGGCGCACTTGTACTCAGCACCATTCCTGCTGCTCCGGTTTTCTTGGTGGGTCTTGCGGACGTGCTCGCTCCAGCTCTACTCGCTTAGGACTGCTGGCAGTGGTGAATCGACTCGGCCCGGAGGGCGCTGTCCGCTGCCCTGCACGCCACGGTCTCCGAGTTCCGACCTAGCTTGTCTGGCCACTTCCAGCAGCCTTTCGGCGATATCGGACCGCTCGGTTGCCAGGTTCTTTCTGCTGCCTGGACCCTCCGCAAGATTGAAGAGCAGCGGCTGGTCCGAGGGACGCTCGCCGAAGTGCGGATGCCGGCCACCAGGGCTCTCAAGCGGGAGGAATAGCTTCCACGGTCCGGAGCGGACCGCCTGCAACTCGTCTTGCTGGTAGTAGTAGAGAGTCTCGCGCGGAGAGCGGGCTGAGCCCCTGCCGATCAGCGCGTCGCTCACATCCAATCCATCGATGGCACGATCCACCGTCACGGGAGTGCCGCTCAGCGCCGCCAGCGTTGGCAGCAGGTCGATCATGCTCACCAACTCGTCCGAGACCGAGCCAGCGGGAATCGTTCCAGGCCACCACACGATTGCCGGGACGCGAAACGCGCCCTCCGCAGTTGTGTAGCCTCGTCCGTGCAACGGCTGGTTGCTGCCTCTCACGGGGCTCTCGACGTCTGCTGCCAGTGGCGCACCGTTGTCAGAAGTCCAAAGCACCAGCGTGCGCTGGTCGAGCCCGGTCTCCACGAGCTTGTCTAGGATGCGTCCGGTCGACCAGTCAAGCTCCTCTACGGCATCGCCCCACGGCCCGTTGCGGCTCTTCCCGAGGTAGGCCTCGCTGGCGAACGGCTCTCTTTCGCTCCCGGGCATCGCATGGGGCAGGTACAGGAAGAATGGCCGATCCGCATTCGCTTCGATATAGTCGAGCGCACGCTCCGTGTAGCGCTTCGTCAAGAGGTTCCGGTCCACCGGCGCCTCGAGGACGGTTTCATCTTCCATCAACGGCAACGGAGGCCAGCGGTCCCCGTCGAATTCGATCCGACCCCGACCCCGGTCTCGAGTCATGTCGTCGCTGTACGGAATCCCGAAGAACGAGTCGAAACCATGGCGGGTAGGCAAGAACTCGGGCTGGTCGCCCAGATGCCACTTCCCGATGATGGTGGTTGCGTAGCCGCGCCCGCGTAGCAATTCGGCGATCGTTGTCTCGTCTTGGTGGATTCCGAACGGGGAGACCGGGCGCAGCACTTGACCGTCGCGCGGTGTTGTGTGCAGTCCGACGCGCTGGGCGTAACAGCCGGTCATCAGGCTTGCCCGCGACGGCGTGCAGACACCGGCGCTCGAGTAGAAATGGGTCAGCTTGCGGCCTTCTTGGGCCATGCGGTTCAGATTCGGCGTCCGATGCAACGCCGAGCCGAATGGCTGCGTGTCCCCGTAGCCGAGGTTGTCGCAGAGCAGGATGACGAAGTTGGGCGGTCGGTCCGCTGCGAGCAGGAGACCCGAGCAAGCCAGCCAGCACAGGGCAGCGAGGATCGGGCGCATCACGCAAACATCGATTCGATCACGTTGCCGCCGAAGTCGGTGAGCTTTTCGTACCGGCCGTTGTGCAGATACGAAAGCCGCTCCTGATCGAGTCCGAGCGCGTGCAGGATCGTGGCGTGAAAGTCGCGCATGTTGTACGGCTGGTCGACAGCCCGCAGTCCGAATTCGTCGGTCGAACCAATGGCCTGCCCGCCGCGAACGCCCCCGCCAGCAAACCACATGGTGTAGCCGTGGGGATTGTGGTCGCGGCCATTCCCGCTTTCCGAGGTTGGCAGGCGGCCGAATTCGGCCCCCCAAATCACCAGCGTCTTGTCCAGGAGCCCACGCTGCTTGAGATCCTCGAGGAGCGCCGCGACCGGTTGGTCGCTGTGTCCCGCCATCTTCTCGTGATTCGCCTTCAAGTGCTTGTGGGCGTCCCATTGCATGCTGATGGGACCACCTCCCGAGTAGACTTGCACGAAACGCACGCCGCGCTCTACGAGCCGTCGCGCCAGTAGCAGCCGCGTTCCAAACTCGCGGCTCCGGTCCTGATCGAGCCCGTACATGCGTTTCGTGGCAGATGACTCCTTGGTCAGGTCGACCGCTTCCGGCGCGTGGGACTGCATGCGGAAGGCCAGTTCGTAGGCGGCAATGCGGGCTTGCATTTCATTGTCGAATTCGCCCGCGTCGAGTTCGTTCATGTCTTGCAACAAGTCCAGCATCGCCCGCTGGCGCTCGCGTGTCATGCCCTCCGGAGGCCTCAGGTGGAGGATGGGGTTCGGCCCGGGACGCAGCAGGGTGCCTTGGTAGACCGAGGGCAGGAAGCCCTGGCTCCAACACGACGTCCCTCCCTCCGGTGTGCCCTCCGGTTGAGGCATCACGACGTAAGCGGGTAGATTGTCGGACTCCGATCCGAGGCCATAGGTCACCCAGGAACCGATGCTGGGATGAGTTGCGAACAATCGCCCGTTATGCACCTCGTACATTGCCGGGGCATGCACGACACTGCGTGTCACGAACGATCGGACGAAACAAATCTCGTCGACGTGGCGTGCGACATTCGGGAACAGCTCCGATACCGGAAGTCCGCTCTCGCCGTACTGCCGGAATGTCCACGGACTGCCCAGAATCGGGGTGCTCCCGTCGGTGAATTGGCCGCCCACGCTACCGAAGCTCTCGGGCATCGGCTCTCCCGCGCGCTGCTCAAGCATTGGCTTGGGGTCGAACGTGTCCATCGAACTCGGTGCGCCGACGTTGAAGACGAATATCACCGACTCCGCCGAGGCGGGAAAATGCGGGGGCTTGGCACGGAGGGGGTTCACTGCGGCGCTAGCCGCTCGGGCGTCCCGGGCTAGCAGATGCTGTAAGGCGATCGCACCGAATCCGTTCGCCGCCCGGCACAGCATGTCCCGGCGGGTCACCGCAGCGCCAGTGGCACCATTGCTAGGGTCTGTAAACGAATTCATTGCGGTTCAGCAAGGCTAGGGACAAGTCTCGGAGCGACTCCGATCCGGATTCGAGGAAGTCGCCGGCAAGCCGCCGCTCGTCCGGAGTCGGCGGGCGGGCCAGGGTCAGCAGGAAGGCCTGCTCAGTCTGGCAAGCGGTGTTGGCATCTCCGCAACGCTGCAGAACGCGATTGGCGAGAGAACGCGACTGGTCCTGCATGAAGTCGCTGTTGAGCAGGCTCAGGGATTGCAACGCATGGGTCGATGTCTGGCGCACCGAGCACGAGGTCATCGTGTCGGGCTGGTCGAAGTTCGCCAGGAAGGGTAGGCGGACAGTCCGCTTGTTCAGCAGGTAGATGCTGCGCCGGTCATGCTGGAACTTGTCCGGGGTAACGGGCCAGAGATTGTCTGGTTCCGCTTCCGTGAAGATCAGGTCATACACCTCGGGCTCGATCGGGACCCGGACGGGTTTGCCTTCGAGCGAGCGGTTCAGCCTGCCTGACACCGCGAGGGCGCTATCGCGGATCACCTCCCCGGAGAGCCGGCGGCGATGAGCTCTCCAATACCACTTGTTGTCGGGATCCGCTGCTGCCAGTTGCGGGTCGATGGCGGACGAGAGCCGGTATACGCTCGAGAGCACGATCAGTCGGTCGATCGCCTTGACGCTCCATCCGTCCCGGACGAATCGGACAGCCAGCCAATCGAGCAACTCAGGATGCGTCGGCGTGCCGCCAAGGATTCCGAAGTTGTTCGGGTCCGGCATGAGCCCGCGGCCCATCCGGAATTCCCAGATGCGATTCACCATCACCCGTGCCGTCAGAGGGTGACTGGGGTCCGTCAGCCATTCGGCCAAGACGGCTCGCCGCCCCGACTGTCCCTCCGGCACTTCGACTTCGAACTTCCCGAGAGCTGTCGGGAAGCCGGGCTTGACCGGGTTGCCCTTGCGGCGGTGGTCCCCGCCTTGCAGGATGTAGGTTTCGGGCGCATCGTCGAGACTTGCCGCCGCGAAGGCCGCCGAGGGAGGGTTGGGCTTGCTCAGCTCGAGCTTGTGCAGCGACTGCCTAATTTTCGCCCGGCGCGCTTTCACTTCGCTCGACATCAAGGGCACGATTTCGTACCACACGGGCTTGATCTGCGCCGCCGCTTCCTTCGCAAGCCGCTTCTGTTCCTCGTCGCGCAGGTCTTCCACCAGCTCTAGCGCGGCCGCGTGTCGAGGTTCGAGCGCGGCCCGCTTGCGTTCCTTCACGCGTGCCTTGTACGGCGCTTCGATTTCCTCGAGCTGTTCCTTGATTGGTTCGACCAGCTGCTCGAACGCCTTGATCGCCGCCTCGTACGCCGATGTCTCGTCCGCTCCTGCCGTTGGCACTTCCTTGATGTCGGTCGCGCCGAAGAACGACTCCAGTCGATAGTAGTCCTCCTGGCTGATCGGGTCGAACTTGTGGTCGTGACATCGGGCGCACTGGACCGTCAGTCCGAGCAGTGCCTGACCCACGCCGAGCGTCATCTCCATCAAGACCTCTTGACGCGCTTCCTCCTTGTCTTGATTGCCGCCCACGACATGGCGCGGTCCGGCGCCGTGAAATCCTGTTGCTACCAGCGCCTGCCGGTCGCCCGGAAAGAGTTCGTCTCCAGCGACCTGCTCCCGTACGAACACGTCGTAGGGCTTGTCGCCGTTGAAGGACTGCACTACGTAGTCGCGGTACCTCCAGCCGTGCTCGCGATAGCCATCCAACTCGAACCCGTTCGTGTCCGCATAGCGGACCACGTCGAGCCATTTCTGCGCCCACCGCTCGCCGTAGTGCGGAGACGCGAGGAGCGTTTCGACCAGCCTTCCATAGGCATGCGGGGACTCGTCCTCGAGGAAGGCGGCGACCTGCTCGGGTGTTGGCGGCAGGCCGGTCAGGTCAAGGTAGAGACGGCGGAGCAATCGCTCCCGCCGTGCCTCCGGCGCGGGATGAAGCCCCTCGCGCTCGAGCGCCTGCCACACGAACGCGTCAACTGTCGTCCTTGACCATGACGCCAAGCCTTCCGGTTCAGTGGGAGCTTCAGCGGGCCGGAAAGCCCAGTACCCGTCCGTACTCGCCGGAAATGCCTTGTCAGCGCAGAGCAACGAGACAGCGCATGCCGCCAGCACAGCCAGCTTTGCCCATCGGCATTCTGTCACGATCCCCATTATATGGAGTGCCAGGGCTTCATGGATCTCGCCCTCCCATCGCCGAGGATGCTGAGAAAGCCCCCGCGTGTAAGGTTTGCCCCCGATGCGGCGCCCCGGGAACCACCCGCCAATCCATGGCCGGTCCAGCGGGATGTCGTGCTGCCCCGCCGTGCCGTCCGCACCCGCCGATCCGCTGGGACGATCCCGCGCCTCTTCGAAGATACGCCAGGTAATCGGGAACCTATTGACGAATTCTTAGAGGTCGGTGGTCTTTGTGGAAATGAGTGTGCTCGCTGGGAATAGAATTCGCGAAAGGGAATCTTCCCGCCCTGCTCTATCAGCATTGCATCCAATCGCGCCTTCAATGCAGCCGCCTTCTAAGGGAGACGCCCCGCAAGATCTTCGGATTCTCCAATGTCGTCATTCAGATTGTAGAGCTCCTAGTGTCCGTCCTGGTAGTAGTAGATCCAGGACTTTTCAATGTTCGGTAGCAACGGCTGAATGACAAAGGGCTTAGGCGGAAGGCTGGACAAACACGCCTTGGTTATGCGATCACTCGCAGAGTGATCCCGACCGAGATCCCCTTGCGAGAAGTGCGTGTCCGGACCGTGCGGCCCGACGAGGAGCCGCGTTGGAACGACCTGATGCGCCAACACCACTATCTCGGCTTCCGCAACTTCTGTGGCAAGCGCCTGCGGCAGGTCGCCGTGCTCGGCGATCAGTGGCTCGCCTTGATCGGCTGGCATGCCGCCGCCCTGCACTGTGCCGCCCGCGACCGCTGGATCGGCTGGACCTCCTTGCAGCGCCGCCAGCGGCTCTTCCTGGTCGCCAATCAGTCCCGCTTCTTACTGTTATGCGAGGCGGGCTCCTGCCCCCATCTCGCCTCCCGCGTGCTTGGCCTCAGCCTGCGCCAACTGCCCCGCGAGTGGTTGCGCCTGCACGCGGCTCCCGTGTTGCTCGCGGAAACGTTTGTTGACCCCAGTTTCTTCTCCGGCACGTGCTATCGCGCCGCCAACTGGATCGAGGTCGGCAACACACAAGGGTTCGGCCGGGTCCGCGGCGGCGCGATCGGCTATCACTCCCACGGCGTGGCCAAGCGCGTGTTCGTCTACCCTCTGCGGCGCGACGCGCGGCAGCAGCTTGCGGCGACCCAGCCGGATCCTCACTGGCAACCCCATCGACCTTGTATCATGCTGCAACTCTCCCAATGGCGATCCCTGTTCGCCTATCTCGACCAGATTCCCGAAACCCGCGGGCGGCGTGGGCTGCGCTATCCGTTGCGCACGGTGCTGACGATCCTGATCGCCGCGCGCCTGGCCGGCCAGCAGAACCTGACCGAACTGTGCGACTTCGGACGGGCCCTCAGCCAGGCGACCCTGGCGGCGATTGGCTCCCGTTTGCGGCCCCAGACCGGGCGCTACGAGGCGCCCGGCATCAGTAGTTGGCACTACATTCTCAAGCGCATTGACGCCGCCGAGGCAGAGCGTCTGTTGGCAGCCTGGACAGCCGAGCAAGTCTTTGATGAGGAGGAAGATTGCGCAGAGGACGAGACAGCGGACAGCGGGGGTTCCGAGGCGCCGCTACAGGTGATTGCGATCGATGGGAAGGTGCTGCGCGGGTCCTATGACCGGGACTTGGACGCGGATGGCCAGCCCCGCGATAAGGCCCCCCAGCAACAGCTGTCGGCGCTGGAGATCCACTCGGGCACGGTGGTCGGCCAACTCGGCTTCACGGGCCAGAAGGACGATGCCGAAGGGGCGGCGCTGCGCCAGTTGGTCGAGCAGTTCGCCGGCACCGGGATCTGTATGACGGCGGATGCGCTGCACACCCAGCGCCCAACGGTGGAGAAGCTGCTGGCACTCCAGCTCGACTTTGTCCTGACGGTGAAAGACTTATGTTAGCCACAACATAAGTTTTTGACAGGCATGATTGTGGCCAAGCCACAGGGCCCCAACTTGGAGTCGCCGATCTAGATCCAAATGCGCGAGCCGAACCATCAAGACGACAGTGACCCTACCGGCGGCCCGTTTAGTTTATCCCCGCCATAGGCTGAGCGGCGCTCTCGACCCGTACCGACAGAATATCGATGTCGTGATACTGCTGGTGTCGTATAGATGTTGCGTAGTGGCGGAGCAGCCTCAGCGGGGTCTCCTCTCCAAAGTTCGGGGCTTTCTCGCTGAGCATCGCCAGCTGATCCTCGATGTTCGTTTCGTCTGTTGTCGCTATGAACTCCAGGTCGGCCACGCCCCCCTTGTTACCGGCGATGACGAGTAGCCGCCGCCCCGAACCCGGCGTTCCCTCGTCGCCGCGCATGAGGACGTGCGCAGTCTCTTCGCCCACGGCACGCAGACGTCGCTCCATCTCCTTGCCCAGGCGCTTGCGCGCGACGAACTTCACCATGAAATCGTCGACCTCCGACCAGATCTCCGGCGTCAGCCGGGTCTTCAGGCGCGACCTGCGCCCCCCGACTGCCTCTTCTAACATTGCGAGCAGGATGACGGTGAAACCGCCGACGGTCATGCCGTTTCCGAGAAGGTCGGCCCAGACGCCTTCAAGATACTCCGGGTAGATCCAGTCAAGTTGGAAGGCGAGCCCGATCCAGAAGGCGACCCCGACCACCAGGCCTTTCCTGAAGTCCAGCCCTTCCTGGACCAAAATCTTCATCCCGAAGACGAAGATGAGAGCCACGATCACGATGAAGTATGCCGCGGCGACTGGCCCCGGTATCGCGACGATGAGGCCGATGACCTTCGGCAAGAACGCTAGCGCCACGAAGACTATGCCGACGCAGACCCCGATGCGGCGCGCGGCAATGCCGGTGAGTTCGGCGACGCTTATGCTCATGCCGTAGGTTGTGTTCGGGACGGTCCCCGAGAGGCCGGACAGCAGATTGCCGAGGCCATCGGCAGAAAGCGCCCCTTGTATGGAGCGGAAGTCGATGGCGCGCGGCCTGCGCCACGAAACCCGCTGAATTGCGATGGCGTCCCCGAGCGTGTCCAGCGCGCCCACCAGCGTCACCATGATGAAGGAAGGCAGCAGCGCCCAGAATGCAGGCTGGAAGCTCAGGTCCACACCCGGGTAGGCGAGTGCCGGCAGCCCGACCCAGGCAGCCTCCGCAACCATGGACGTGTCGTAGAGCCCGAACCCAAGGTCGGCGGTCAGGCACCCTGCTACGATGCCAATGGCCGGCGCCCACAGGCGGAGCGCCCCAGAGAAACGAAGCGGGACCAGGATCATGACCAGCAGCGTCACCCCCGCGATGATCGGTCCCGCGGCCGGTGAGGCATCCGGAGGCACGTCGGCCAGCTTGCGCAGAATGACCGGAGCGAGGGTCACGGGGATCAGCATCAGCACAGTTCCGGCGACCGCGGGCGTGAAGAACCGCCGCAAAAGAGCCATCCTTGTGGCTAGGACGAACTGAACCAGCGACGATGCGATGATCAGCGTCGCGAGCATGGCCGGTCCGCCCTGCTCGAGAGCCGTTACGCTCACGGCCAGGAACGCGCCCGTGCTCCCCATGACGAGGATGTAGCCGGCACCGATGCGACCCACCTTGCGCGCCTGAATAGCAGTAGTCACCCCGCTGATGACGAGAGCCGCGAAGACTGCCCAGGACAGGTAGGCGTCGCCCGCACCTGCCACCGTAATCATGATGGTGGGCGTCAGAACGACGGTCGCGACGCAAAGAATGGCGTACTGAATCCCGAGTCCAATTGTGATGGGGAGCGGCGGGCGCTCGTCCGGTTCGTAGCGCACATCTTGGTGGTCGAGCGTCGGATCCATCGTCTATCCTCCTTGCAGGGCGGTAGGTGCGCTCTTTCTCGGGTCAGATTCTCTGAGCGGCTTAGCAGGTTATGGCGTTTGGGCTTTCCCAGCAACTACCGTCGTTCATCCCGATGAAGAAATGCTAGCAGCCGAGCATGGCAGGGCCTCGCGGGCACCCCGCGGCAAGCGGGGCGATGATCGATCCTGAGGAGCGTGTGTGATCACGTTTAGGAAGTGCCAGCCGAGGCGGGGCTGTGCCCGGCCTGTTTGAGCTCTCGCGAAGGTCAGAACGAGAAGTCACCGCGAGCAAACCGAACCTCGAGTTTCTCGGTGGCGTGACTTTTCGTGTGGGCGAGTCCCGCGAAAGGCGGGTGCTCGTGGATTCGGAGCTAACCGACCCGATTCACGACGGGCTCGCTAGGCTACTGCCTGCGGCGATCGCGGGTGACGGCCGGTGCCTCGTGCGGCCCCGGCCGGCGGACGGTTACGACTGCGACTTGCGTGTCAGGATTCAGGTCCCGATTCGGGTCGACAAGATGGCCGGCCGGGAAGGCGACGGAGACGGCCGTGTCGGCCGTGTCGAGGCACAGAAGGTGGTTGTTGTCACTGTCGCCGAGTTCGGCGAGCGCCGCCGGGGCGATCTCGGCGCGTGAGCCGTCCGGGCGCTGCACCGTCACGCGATAGAGCGCGCGCTCGGCATCGCCGGGGTCGTCGCCGTTCGGCAGCCGCACGCCGCCGGCCCAGGTCACCCGGACCACCTGTCGGGCGCGTGGCGAGCAGGCGGACCCTCGGCCCGACATCGACCATTCGTCCTCGGGGACGATTTCCGCCAGCACGAGGGTGGGCCCGTCCTCAAGCGGAATGACATGCGTCTCCGTACCGCGAAAATTCACCGGACGGCCCGTCATCCCGTCCGAGACCAGGTCATCGACGACGAGCACCTTCACGGGAGGGTCGTTGGCGGCGTCGCCGAGTTCACCGATGAGGAGCACGGTTCTGAGCTCGCCGGGATCGCGGGCCGGCGCGAGCGTCACGCAGGAGGGCGTACGTTCAGCCCCCGACCGCGTGAGAACCCGGAAGTCCTCGTGCTGGAGGGTTTCCGGGTCGATCGTATGAGACAGCACGACCGGCATACCGTCCTGCCCGGACGCGCCCGGGCAGATGCGATTGATCCCGACCCCTAGGCCGTTGTCCAGTCCGTAGAAGGCGGACAGCAGGCGCGCGGTCGTTGTTGCGGTTGGCCGTGGCTCCTGCGAACCGCACGGCACCGCCGCCAAGCTCGCAGCTGCCAGGACCACGGTGGCACGCCATGGAGCGCAGCAGGAGGACTTCATCATGATGGAGACTGAGATTTCTGCTTTGGTCCGCCGACTGCACCGAAGATCGCGGAACCACGGCTGTGATTCAACGATCTTGGGGTGTGTTCACTTGCCGTCCTGCTTCTGCCAGCTGTGCATCCGCCGAAACGGGGCCGCCGTTGAGTTGGTTCAGAGCAGGATTGGGCCCCGAGCCCACTGGCCACTCGAACACCTTCTCCAAGCTCATAGATCAAGTCGCCATCTCACGCACGCCAGTCTGAATGGCCGCATAGAGCACCTGTCCTTCTAGACCAGCTCTTGCGAGGATGACAATCGCCAGATCCTCGGCTGATCCCGGCATTTCGGTCAAGGTCTCCTTCGTTGGGTATTGTACCGAAGCAATGGCATCCCACTTCAGGTCGACTAGAAGAGGGAAGACTGCCCGACTCGCGAAGACCACTCGTGCTCCAATTTTCTCGAGGGTCGCTTAGATCCTGCCGCGTATCTCGTGTAGTGTTCATCGATCGCATTGGGCTTGAACTTGAGCAGATTCACCATCACGATGGAGCCGTCGTGGTCCAGGGCCAAGAAGGCTTCCATCTCCTCCGCGGTTGGTCGAACTGCGTTGATCTCATGGGGTGCGGCGCTTCTACTTCCCATCGAAGCCAGTGCGCCGGACTCTGTGGTGCCCGTAAGGACTCGAAATCAGACAGGGATCCAATCGACGAAGGCGCCATCGAGTTGTCATCCTGAAGGCGGTTGCGTCGCTGTGCTCCGAGGTGTTCACAATAACTCGGAACAAGCGTTCACAATCCTACGGATCACGTGTACACATTCACCGGAATCCGCGCCGAGCTGGGCAATCTCAAGGATGATCCGAGAGCGGCGCTCTTCGAAGGTCGCCAGGGAGTCTGAAATAGGGGGTGCTCCATCCGTGCGTAATATTTACGCAGAGACTTGCACGGCTCAACCAATGATTCTAGGCCTCGGTCACAGAAATGTCGCGCACGTGTGCCACGCGAGAGCATTGCGCTTGGTGCGGGGAATGTTCAGGAGAGAGCCTAGGTGGCAGAGTCCGGGCACGACCGCGCTAGGCAGGTAGCAAGCGACTCCCCTGACACCGACGCGCCAATGCTCGGTCGAAGGTCACCACCTGTGCCTGTGACACCTCGGCGAATGCTGTGATGTAGGCGTCCGCCCAGAGCTTTGGAGAGACTTGATCGTTGGCAGCCGCGTTACGAAACGCTCGCTCCAGCATTGGCGGCTCAGTCAGGAACACCACCCGGTCGTCCAAGTAGAGGTAGTCGTGGGCAGACCAGGCCTCTGCCATGGACAGCGGCTGACCGTTCATCGCGGCGGATGTAGTCAGCAAGCGCAGCACACCGACTTGGGTAAGCCGCGAGAATGCTACCTGATGAGAACGGTCTGCACGCCACCATGCGAGGGCTGCCGGCCTGTGGATGTGGTCGTCGACGAGCAAAGCCAGCCAAACATTGATATCAGGGAAACTCAATAAGTTCATGGATCTGTTCCGACGAGAGGTCGAATACGTGACCGCGTGATGACACCGGTGCTCTATCAAGCGAAAGCCGCCGCCTAGGTCGCTTCGGAGACGCCTCCAAGACTATCCTTTCGACGCTCTCGAGAATCAACTGGCGGGCCGAGCAGCCTCGCAACCTCGCAGCCTCGTGCAGTCTCCGGTGCAAGTCGCGGGGAATGTCCACGCTCGTGCGCAAGCTATCCATCGAAACCTAGAATAGCAGGTCGACTTAAATAAGTCAATTCGCTAGGTCGAACTTCCGCTGCGAGTCTCAGAAGTGTGCTGTGGCTACCACATGCTCCGCGGTGGAGTTTCTTGAACTGCTCGTTACCCGTCCATCCGGAGTGCGGCCAGGCCTCATACCCCTAGACACGCGGTCTCGGGGCGTATTGGCTCCCGGCAGGGACGGCACGAGGAACGGGCTACTGCATTGTTTGGAAGTTCCCCAGCCGGTCGCCTCAGTAAATGCGCCGTAGAGCAGTTCGCGGTGACCGCCCCTGGATCGGATCCATCTTGTCGTGCTGCCCCTATACTCTTCCTTCCAGATATGAAGGTTCTCTGGGTACCGGAGACTTGCAGGGTCATTGTGGTTTAGACCGCGAAAAAAGAATGGAGGCCCGCCGGGTGTGAGCAGCTGCAAGCGCTCGGACTGCTTGGTCAGAGTGGAGAATCCGGCTGGATTTGGCACCACTGCGAGCTACGGGTTGCTGTAGCCTGTGTCTAGGCGCTGTTTGCGCGCTATTAGGTTTTCTGCATGAAACGTCCGGCTGCAGCGGTGCTGTTGGCGGTCAGTTCGCTGTCCGCAGGCAGCCCCGATTTCTTCGAGTCCAAGGTGCGTCCGCTCCTCGCGGAAAAGTGCTACTCCTGTCATGCGGACTCGGAGATGGGCGGCTTGCGCCTCGATTCCTTCGAGCGAGTCCTGCAGGGAGGCACCCGTGGCCCAGCGTTGGTTCCCGGGCAACCGTCTTCGAGCCTGCTCCTCGCCGCCGTGCGTCGCACGCACGATGAGCTCAAGATGCCGCCGACGGAGGTGCTGTCGGATCCGGAAATTGCCGTTCTGGAAGAGTGGATCGCGGACGGGGCGGAATGGCCCACGACAGCCGATTCTGTTGCCGCCGCACCGCAAATCTCGTCCCAGGTGCGAGACTTCTGGGCGTTCAAGGAGATCCGGCGGCCAGCGGCAGCAGGTGGCGACCCTGCCAAGCCGATCGACGGGTTTGTCAGCGAGCGTCTTCGCAAAGCCGGGCTGGAACCAGCCCCGGCTGCCGACAAGGCGACCTTGATCCGACGCCTGAGCTTCGACTTGCTCGGCCTTCCGCCGACGCCAGAGAAAACAGCTGCGTTCTTGGCGGACAACTCGGCCGACGCCTACGAACGGCTGGTTGATCGCTTGCTCGGATCACCCCAGTACGGGGAGCGCTTGGCCAGGCACTGGCTCGACCTGGCCCGCTATGCAGACGGGCAGTCAGCTGCTTACGCCGACACGCCTCTGCCGAACGCTTGGCGGTACCGGGACTGGGTGATCAACGCGTTCAACCGTGATCTTCCGTACGACCAGTTCGTCGTGCTGCAGCTTGCTGCCGACCTTCTGCCGGAGGCCGAGCGGGGCGAGAATCTCGCGGCACTGGGATTCCATGCCTTGAGGGACCGCGACGACGACCGCGTCGATGTGACGGGAAGGACTTTCCTAGGTCTCACTATCGGCTGTGCGCAATGCCACGATCACAAGTTCGATCCGATCCCCCAGACCGATTTCTACGCTCTGCAGGGCGTGTTCAGCAGCACAGAGGACCATCGCTACCCTTTAGCGCCAGTTGAAGAGGTGGAAGCCTACGATGCCGCGAACAGGAAAGTCGCAGAGCAGAAGCTCGGCATCGACCTGTTCCTGGAAAAGGAACGCGACCAGCTGATCGACGTCTTGATGAAGCGCACGGCCGACTTCCTTGTCGCCAGTTACAGAGTGGCCTATCGAGGGGGGAACCCCCAACAGGTTGCCGATGAAGCCGGCCTCGACAAAAAGACCCTCGATCGCTGGCTAGCGTACTTGAAGACCCGTCCCCACGAGCATCCGTTCCTAGACAATTGGTACGCACTGATGGACCGGGGGGCCTCGCTGGAAGAGGCCCGGGAGGCAGCGTCGGACGTCCAGCAGCAGCAGCTCTCCATCCATCTCGAGAAGCGGGCCGTGGATGACAGGAACTACGTCAAGCTCGGCGGTGCGGAGGGTGCCCGGACGCAGCGCACGCTGCTCAACACCAACCTCGAATTCATCGAGCCGGTGCGCTACTACCTGTGGCGGGACATGACCGCTCCACCCGCGAAGAAGCGCGGCTTGCCATTCGTGGGAGGCGTCTATCACTACGGCCCGGGCCAGATCGAGCGATTTCTCGGCGGGGTCTGGCTCAACCATCTCGAGGCCCAGAAAGCCGAACTTGCGCGGCTCAAGAATGCGGTACCGCCGCCGTACCCTTTCCTCCACGCCTACCGGGACGCGAAGGATCCGAAAGACGCCCGGCTCGCAATCCGCGGCGACAGAAAGAACCTCGGCCCTGCCGTGCCGCGGCGTTTTCTCTCCGTCCTGAGCGCAGACCCTCCCAAACCGTTCCAGCAAGGCAGCGGAAGGCTTGAACTGGCCCGCGCCATCGTGTCTCCCGAGAACCCGCTCACCGCCCGCGTCTTCGCTAACCGCCTGTGGCAGTGGCGCCTCGGCAGGGGCATCGTAACCACCCCCAGCAACTTCGGCCAGCTCGGGGAGCGCCCGACGCATCCGGAACTGCTGGACTGGCTGGCGTCGGAGTTTGTCGACTCGGGGTGGTCGATCAAGCAACTCGACAAGGCGATCCTCATGTCGGACGCCTACCGTCGCAGCTCAAGGGTCCTGGCGGCCAACTTCGAGGCGGATCCGGACAACAGGCTGCTTTGGCGTTTCAATCCCGTGCGGCGCCTCGATGCCGAGACGTTGCGCGATGCGCTCTTGGCGGTGTCCGGCCGCATCGACCTCTCCGGTGGCGGACCACCACAAGATCTGGCGGACGGGAATGTGCGACGCACTCTGTACGGCAGGGTGGATCGGACGAATCCCGACCCGAGCCTTGCTCTCTTCGATTTCCCGGACTCGAAGACCCACTCGCCGGAACGGGACGTGACGGTGGGTCCTCTGCAACGCCTCTATTACTTGAACAATCCGTTCTTCATCCAGCAGTCGACCGCCCTCGCCAAGCGGCTGGCCGAGGATGCCGGGAGCGGCCCCGACGCCCGCATCCGGCGGGCGTATCAACTGCTGTTCAGCCGCCAGCCGGACAGTGCCGAACTCGCCACCGGGAGCGAATACCTGGGAACCGACACGTGGGAGCGGTACTGCCAGGTCCTGCTCGCGTCCAGCGAATTCCTGACGGTGAGGTGAGACTCATGCTGCTTTCTCGCAGAGACACGCTTCGAATCCTCGGGGCCGGCTTCGGAACCGTCGGCCTGGCGGACGGCCTGATGTCGGCGAGCGGGAACACCCCGCATTTCGCCCCGCGGGCGAAACGCGTCATTTTCCTGTATCTCAACGGCGGGCTGTCGCATGTCGACACGTTCGACCCGAAACCGGCTCTTGCCAGGTTTGATGGACAGCCGATGCCCGGGCCGAAGGTCAAGACGGACAGGGCCTCCGGCGGACTCATGAAGTCGCCGTTTGAGTTCCGGCCCTACGGCGAGAGCGGCGTCGAGGTCAGTGACATCTTCCCGCGGATCGGCTCCTGCATCGACGACATCCTTGTGGTGCGTTCGATGAGGTCGGAGAGCGTCAACCACCTGCCCTCGATGCTGATGATGAACACCGGGCATGCCCTGCGCGGGGGCTCCAGGCCCTCGTTCGGCTCCTGGGTCGTATACGGCTTGGGCTCGGAGAACCGGAGCCTTCCCGGGTTCGTCGTGCTGTGCCCCGGCACTCCGGTCGGTGCCGCGAGGAACTGGTCGTCCTCATTTCTGCCGACCGAGCTCCAGGGTGCCCTGCTCCGCAACAACGCGGAGACGCCTGACAAGGTCATCCAGAACATCGCCAATTCAACGTACACGCGCGATCAGCAGCGCAGGCAGCTGGATCTGCTCGACCAGATCGACACGTCCTTTGTGCGGCGGGTCGGCTTCGACCCGCGCCTCGAATCGAACATCGAGGCAATGGAAACCGCGTTTCGGATGCAGTCCGAAGCCCCGGGCATCTTCGATCTCGGCAGCGAGCCGGCACACGTGCGCGAGCGCTACGGCGACGGGGAATTCGGTCGCGGGTGCCTGATGGCCTTGCGCCTGGCCCAAGCGGGCGTGCGGGTGGTCCAGGTCTATTACGGGGACGGGCAGCCGTGGGACAGCCACGACGACATCATGACCCAGAAGGATCATGCGGAGCGTTCCGATGGCCCGATCGCGTCCCTGATCGAGGACCTGAAGCTGCGCGGAATGCTGGACGAGACACTGGTGATCGTTGGCAGCGAGTTCGGTCGGACGCCGATGATCCAGAATTCCGGAACGGAAAAAGTGGGGCGGGGCAGGGACCACAATCCTCCCGGCTACTCGATTCTGCTGGCTGGCGGTGGGATCCGCGGCGGGCAGGCCTACGGGGCCACCGACGACTTCGGCTACGAGGCCGCCGTGCAACCGGTCACGCCCCATGACCTTCACGCGACAGCGCTGCACCTGCTGGGCTTGGATCACACCAAGCTGACCTATCGGTACAGCGGGAGGGACTTCCGCCTGACCGATGTGCACGGCACCGTCATCCAGGACTGGTTTGCCTAGGCCATCCTTGGCAGCTTCCGTGCGCCCGGCCACGGCAGTGGCGTTCGAGCGGTTTTTTCTGCCCCATTTGCGCGGAGCTGATTGGACTTGGATCTCTCGGCAGCGGCCCATACTACGGTTGCACCGAGAGAGAAGGAACGACACCAACGAGCGGACTGCTGGAAGGGATTCGGGATTCACGCACTGACTTGACTAGGCGGGGACTGTTCCAGAGCGGGGGGCTGGCTGCCCTGCTCGGTGCCAGCGGAGGGGCCGGGAAGGCCCGTGCCGCCCTTGAGGTCGGCCCCGGGCTCTACGAGTCGATCGGCGTCAAGCCGGTCATCAACTGCAAAGGCACCTTCACCGTCATCAGCGGTTCCTTGGTCCTGCCCGAGGTCCTGCAGGCGATGGCCGAGGCTTCCAAGCACTTCGTGCACATCGACGAGCTGATGGACGCGGTGGGAGCGCGGATCGCCGAGATCACGGGAGCGGAGTCCGCGATCGTGACGACAGGCTGTGCGGCCGCGCTGGCTCATGCGACGGCTGGCGTCATCGCGGGAGGCGACCCGGAGAAGATCCGGCGCCTGCCGGACATGGATGGACTGCCCAACGAAGTGATTGCGCCTGACTATTCCCGGAACGTGTACGATCACGCGATCCGCATGGTCGGAGCACGAATGATCACGGTTCGGAGCCTGGAGGAGATGGCGGCCGCGATCGGGCCGAGGACCGCGATGGTCATGGTTCTGGCGTCGCCCAGCGACACTGGCGAATTCGGCTTGGAACCCATTGCCAAACTGGCGCACGAGCACGGCGTCCCTGTCCTAGTGGATGCGGCAGCCGAAGGGCTGACGATAGTAGTGGTGTGTCTCGTGATGCGGACTCACGTAGCGCAGGATCTCCCGACCTGTCACCGGGTCCCGCAGCTGTTCCGGCGACGGCTCTTGCAGAGCGGCTACTTGGAAGGGAAAGGAAAGCGCGAACAGCCCGAGTCGCGAGACCAAGAGTTTCATGCCTGAAGCATCATAGGCCCGCAGTAGACCGTCAGCCTCCGTAGTGGGACGGGAAGCAGTTTTCCGGAGACCTTTCGTCGGTCCGGCAACCGGGCCTGTCCCTTGCATCGTTCAAGCACGTCGCGGAGCGCGGAAGCCTGGGTTAGCGCGAGAACTTGGCTTCCAAGTGTTTCGGTCCCTTGAGCTTAGCCAGAGATGTCGAGCTGACAGTACCTACTGAGGATTGCCGTCGCATCTTCCGGCGGAAGCTGGACCTTCAACGCTGCGTAATCGAAACCTGGATCGCTCAAGCCCTGTTTGACGAATTGGCGAGGTCAGAGCGTATGGGGGCGGCGAGAGCGAAACTGCCCTCGCCCGGTAGCAATTGGACGAGCCGGAACACATCGGCACGGTGCTCTCGGATGTGTCGGGCGTCGACGCTTGCTCCATGTGCGTTGCGCCCGGAAAGATCGAGAAATGCGCGCGCCTTGAACGGGATCAAGATCCTCTCGTCGATCAGGCTTCCATTGTCGATGACGCACCGTGCTTTCTGGAGCGCTTCGAAGTAGGTGTCATCCAGAAGAATCGCCGAATGGCTGATCAGATCTTCTTCAACGGGTATCGGCGACAGCCTGCCGCCGCAGGCCAGCCTCAGCGTCTCCGGACGCCGGGCGAAGGGTTTGATCATTGCCGGGAACGAGTTATCGGTGGGACGATGAAAACGGTAGAATTCCCGTCGGCCAGTCGAACGCTCCCCAGCCTGATAGCCGCCCGCTTCTAGGAAGCCTGCAAAGACCATAGCGAATTCGGAACTGACCACCTCGACGCACAACACAATGTCGAAGTCTCTCGTGGCCCGTCCCGAACAGGACATCGCAGGCAGCACCGCCGATTAGGGCGTAACTTGCGTCATGCCCGGCGAAATGTTCGCGGAACCGGCGGAGCCCTTGTATCACGCCCATTGCTCCAAGAGTCGATCGACGGCCATGGACAATCGCTCGTCAGGGGCATCCCAGAACTGCGCGAAGAGAGAGAGTGGATCGACGATGTGGTTCCGTGCCAATACGCTCGGGTCGTATCGCCAAGTCTCAAGCGTTCCATCCGCGTCATGGGCTGCCTCACTCGATTCCGCCCTGCCGATGGCGAGGAATTCTCGCATCTGTATTGGTGTCACTGCGAAAACCGGCGCCGTCGCTGGCGGGTTGAGATCACTCAGTTGCGCAAGGGCATGCTCGCCCGCCAGCGGCAATTCGGGCGGTTCCTGAAGCCAGCGGACATGGTCCAGCCGACGTTCCGGACGAATCAAGAATGTCTTGGCCGTGTCAAGCAGCAAGCGCCCCTCGGCGCGGAACGACAAGAGTTTCTTGCGGCCATGTCGCTTGACATGGGCAAGTCCGGCGGCGGCAAGCTCATCGAATGCCCGGCCCACGGTCATAGGCGAATACGGAAGTAGTTCTGCCAACTCAGTCGGAGTCCGAGGCTGTTCCCTCTCGTCTCTCAGGAGATGGAAGAACAGAACCAGCTGCGCCGAGGGCGATAACTTGTCGAGCCGCTCCGGTCTCGGCCCCCTGAAATGTTCGCGCAAGTCCGCAGCGAGTTGCGGAATATAAAGCTGGTTGCCTGGGATGGCGAAGGCGATTCCACTTGCGATCAGCCGTGCACGAGAGCTTGCTGTGAGTCGTTCGGCCGAATACACGACTACTCCGTCGAACTCCGGATTCGCGATATCAACGTGTTTCCTGATTTCTGCCGGCGTGTGGTTGCCAGCTTGTCTTGCAGCCATGAAGAGGAGCGGCGTATGACCGATGCGAGTCTTGAAGAACCGGTACAGGCGGGCCAGAAAGACCGGCAGCCTCTTGTGCCCGTCCCATTCGTGCAAGGGAACATCGCTCTGAAGGATGGCTTCGAGATAGCCTTCGAGCCGCTCCCGGTACTGGCTGCTATCGGAAGGAGCTTGCCGGTATGATAACGCCATTCCTAAACAGTAACACAGTCCGTGTTAGCATTCAATAATTATGTTAGATATGATTGCTGCCACTGTACCGGCTCTACGGATTCTGCAAGCGTTGCAGCAACGCCGACGCTTGGCGCCGCAGCGGGGATTCGATTACTGCCACCGGTACCTGGGCCTGCTCCGCCATGGCACGTAGCCGGTTCGTCGGAGTACGGTGCGGTCCTGTTGGACCCGGGTCTCAGCCGACCCGGTATTTCTCGATTGCGTCCATGTCGAGCGACACTCCGAGACCCGGATTGCGGGGCACTTCGTAGAAGCCTTCCTTCATCTCGAACGGCTCGAGCATCAAGTCGTCCTCCAAGACGTGCGTCACGCTGATGGCGTATTCGATCCCCGGGAACGCCGCCGCCTGATGTGCCTGGAAGACCTGATTGATGCCACTCGAGATGCTGTGTTCGACCCACAGCGGAATGCGGGTTTCCTCTGCCATCAGGGCTCTCTGGACCAGCGTTCGGCCCATTGGCTTGCCGACGACGAAGGCGTCGACCAAGCCTTCCCGGACGAACGGCATCGGGTCGGCCGGGATGTGCTCGGTCACTTGGAGCGCGGTCTTGCCTTTCAGCAGACGGTAGTCATCGATCCGCTCGCGGGCGAACGGAGACTCGATCGCGAAGTACTGATGGAACTTGGAGAGCCGTTCACAAAAGTGCAGCGTGCGCCCGACCGAGCCCCACCAGGCATTCGCATCCACCCAGACCCGCATGTCCCTTGGGATCACATCGCAAATCGCCTCCGCCTGCGCTATCGGGTCCTCCCACGGCCGGGCCTTGACCTTATGAACCCGGTAGCCGAGGTCCGCTCCCCGCTTCGCCTCCGAAGCCATCAACTCCGGAGGGAAGCACTGGCTCCACCAGGTCTGCTGGATACGGGTCTTGGTCCGCGCCGCGAAGAGCTTCGACACTGGCAGGCCGGTTGCCTTGCCGATCAGGTCGTAGATTGCGACCAGGATTCCTCCCAGACGGTCGTCCAGCATGTGCTCCCACGGAGACGAACCGACCAACGATTCGAGGATTTCGCGGGCTGATCCAGCCACCATATCCGCGTCGCCGATCCCTACCAAGCCGTCTTCCGTGAACAGCTTGACGATCACGGGCTCGTAGTGCGTCTGGAAGCGGCCCTGCCGGAAAAAGCTCCTCTGCCACGCCTCCCGTACGCGCTCGTCCATGGGAACACGGGTCCGGATCAACTCGTAACGGGAAATCCGCTGCTGGGCGGCTCCTGGGAGACGAACGCTGTGCAAACCGGCCAGAGCGGCGGCAGCGATGCTGCCTTCCCGGAGGAACCGGCGGCGGCCTAGCGGCGTGTCCACGTCGGAGATGCTCCTACTTTCGGGCGGTTACGGTGATCTCTATGCGAGCCTTGCCCACGAGGCTTGCAACTGCCACGGTTGTCCTGGCAGGCCGTTCCTTCTTGAAGTACTGCGTGTAGACAGAGTTCATCTTCTGGAACGTGGAGATGTCCGTCAAGTAGACTTTGACGTCCACCGCGTCCGAATAGTCGTATCCGGCCGCCTTGAGAATGATCCCGATGCGTTTGAAAGTCTGGTGGACCTCCTGCTCGAAGTCCTCCGGGTACTCCCCCGTCTTGAGGTCCGAGCCAGTCTGGCCTGCGCAGTACAGCGTGTCGCCGACCAGCACTCCAGGGCTGAAAGGCATGCCCTCCCGGAATTCCGTGGGGTAGACGATCTTCTTTTCGGCCGCTGCGCTGATGGTCACCGACGCGACCAAGAGCGCGGCCGCAAGCAGTCTGGTCATTGCGGGAATCCTCCTCCGTTGTGCCTGAATTCTACCGCGAATGTCCAGGTGGGCTGATTTGGAGGGGGATGGATTGCGTGCCCGTTGCAAGGTCCATGGTCGAGTCGATTTCGCAGGTCCGTACACGCCAACCATGGATGGGCGCACCCCGAGTTCGACTTTGCGTGTGTGCCAACGTTACGTCTGCCGGCCACAGCCGATCCGCAGGCCAAGGGAGTTTCGCTCGGCTATCCCAGCCTTGGAGGTGGATACCGGAGAGCTGTTTGCGGAGGTGGTTGATCTCCGAACAGTGCATCAGGATTGTCATGCAGGAGCTTGCCACCGAGTTCCAGCGCCTCCCCCTCCGAGCAAGAGCCCTCGCTGACCTTTTCCGCCAGGACTTGTGCGACATTGCGCCGCGCGATCTTTGCGTGCGCGTAGCTGAGCTCGGGGTACCGGTAGTCTCCGCCGTAGCCGAAGATCTTGTTGGAAGGAACGGTGTCCAGCATTTCGTGAAGGGCGCGTCTGGAGGCACTGGGCGAGATGATGTGAGCCCAGCAAAAGTCGATATACACGTTGGGGAAGACCTTCGCGATCGCCGCTGCCTCTCCCTGGTAGGGATAGCTCATGTGGAAAAGGTCGAACTGCACTTGCGGGAATAGGAAGAAGAGGTTCGTCAGGTGGGTCGGCTTGGAGTTCTCAATAAAGTTGCCGTTCCCCGCGTGCAGACCGGTATGGACCTGGACCGGCACGCCATGCGCCGCTGCCAAGCCAATCAGGTGGTGAAACATGTGATATTCCAGCGGGCGGAACGGACGCTGCACACGAGACCGGAAGGCTGCGGGCGGGGTGCGGTTCGACCCCAGAAGCGACTACAGGCTGGATTCCGCGTCGCGCTCCGCAACCTCTGCGTAGTGGATTTCGCGGTTGTACGCCAGTGTCGACTTGACCGTGACCATTCCGATGTCGAGGCTCTGCTGGAAACTGGTCTCCATCGCCCGCTTGAGCCCGGCGAGGCCCGTTATGGAAACGTCGGTTAGTTCTTCTAGGTTCCGGATGTCGGAGACGGACTGCGGGGCGACGAATCGGTCGAACTTCCGGGCGCACACGAAGAATCTCGGGTCGGGCCTTACCGGCGCTGCATTCCAGTAGTCGTCCAGCACCGAATAGGCGATGTTCGAGCGCCGGATGAGGATCTCCTCGTACAAGCCCGGTTGATTCGCCTCCTCGATCCTGCGATTGATTTCGGGCAGGGTAGCGCCCGAGATCTGATCGACTCCGTAGATGTCTTGGATGGCGATGCGCAGCGCCTGGCCGTATCCGGTCATGCGGGCCGACTTCCAGAACGGTTCGAACGCCCGCCAGCGCTGCTCTACCGGGGCGGGGGGTCCCTCACGACTGAGAGATCGTCCCCCGGGAGGCCAGCAGATATCACGTCACTGATGGCGTAGTGCCCGGCTAGCGTGAAGAAGTCGATCCGAGAGGACGTCCGTTCCTGTTCGGGGATGATGTGCTCGTGGGTGTTGACCAGTGGGATCTCGTCGATGGCCTCCAGCAGTTCGGTTGCGAGTTCAGGCGCAGCTGAGGGCGCGGCCTGGGAAGCGGCAAGAGCTGACACAGATCCGAAGAAAGTGCGGCGACCGATCGGCATGGCACCAATTATCCTCCCCGATTTGTTCTCCCGTACCCGCAAGCGAGGTCGGCCGCTCGCAATTCGAACGAAAGCCTCTTCTTCATATGGGCGATGCTTGCTCAGCCCGTGCTTGGCTCGCGTGCCACCGCGGAAGTTACGGCGCAGAGGATCGCAAAGAGCGCAACACGCATGCCGTGCCTTGGTCCGAGCCTGCAGAAGATACTACGCGAACGTAGCGGAAATGCCACCGATTTCCGTAGGCAGTCTGGTCGGACTACATCGGGGTTGGATCGCGCACTTGGATCTCGGCCTAGAATGGAGGCGGTGGCGAAACGCACCGACATGCACTCGTCATTCCCGATTGCGGCCTTGCTGGCTGTGTTTGCGACAGGAGCCGGTTCCGTGGCCGTGGCTGCCGCTGTGGAGATGCCGCCCGCGGTGAACCGGCTGGTCGACTTCGCCGCCGATGTCCAGCCGATCCTGCATACCCGTTGCTACGCGTGTCACGGTCCGTCCGTTCAGATGAACGGGCTTCGTCTTGATCGGCGCGATGCGGCGCTCAAAGGAGGGCACAGCGGGTCGGCCATACTGCCGCACGACAGCGCCAGCAGCACTCTGTTGCTTCGGACCGCCAGTCCGAAGGAAGGCTTCAGGATGCCTCCCGTAGATCCGCGTCTCACTCGCGAGGAGGTGGGGGTCCTACGTGCTTGGATCGATCAAGGTGCATCTTGGCCCGAGGACTCCGACGACGATGCCCCTGTGTCAAGCGCATCGGCGAATGAGCATTGGAGCTTCCGGCCGATCAGCCGTCCAGAGCCTCCACAGGTGCGCGGTGACGAGTGGGTGCGCAACCCGATTGACCGGTTCGTGCTCGCGAAGCTCGAATCGGAAAAGATCGATCCTTCGCCTGCGACGGGCAAACTGACCATTCTGCGCCGCCTTAGCCTGGACCTGATCGGGTTGCCGCCAACATGGGAGCAGGCCGAAGCGTTTCTCGGTGATTCCAGCCCGGCAGCGTACGAGCGTTTGGTCGACACGCTATTGGATTCGAAGCACTACGGCGAGAAGTGGGCCCGCCACTGGCTCGACCTCGCTCGCTACGCCGATTCTGACGGATACGAGAAGGATCTCGCACGGCCATATGCATGGCGCTGGCGTGAATGGGTCATTGAAGCCTTGAACCGGGACATGCCGTTCGATGAGTTCACCAGGCTCCAGCTTGCCGCCGACCTGCTGGAGAACTCGACGCCCGACCAGCTCGCAGCGACTGGCTTCCACCGCAACACCTTGCGAAACCGCGAGGGCGGTACGATCCACGACCAGTCCCGGTTCGAGGAAACGCTGGACCGGGTCAACACGGTGGCAACGACTTGGCTAGGGCTGACTGTGGAGTGCGCGCAGTGCCATGACCACAAGTACGACCCGATCACGCAGGAGGACTTTTGTTCGTTCTATGCGTACTTCGACAACGTGGAGGATGCGCACATAGACGCACCACTGCCGGGCGAGATGGGGCCGTACCTGAGCAAGCGAGCCGAGTACCTCCGGAAGCGCCAGGAACTGCTCGAAGAGCATCATGTTCCGGAATTGCAGCCCGAGTGGGAACGCCAGATGAAGATCGCCGGAGCGAATCCGGGCGAACGCACGGACTGGGACCTCTGCTATGACGTCCTGTTCCAGATGACTGACAACGGCTGGGAGGTTCTGAGCAAAGAGCCAGCGGAGCGGACCTTCCGGGAACGCGAAGTGCTGACCGACTACTTCATCGACTGGTACAACACGGTTGTTTCCAAGGAGCGCATCGAGGAACTGGGGTTCAAGCAACTGCGGACGAAGCTCAAGGAGCTCAAGTCCAGCTATCCTCAACCGAGCGAGGCCCGCATCATCCGCGAGCGGGAGAGGCCCGGCAAGACCTTCCTGCGAGTTCGAGGGCAGTGGGACCGCAAGGGTGTTGAGGTTGTGCCGCGGCCTCCGTCCTTCTTGCCCAGTTCTGCCGCGGTTGGACCGGCGACACGTCTCGACCTTGCTGAATGGATCCTGTCGGAGGACAACCCGCTCACGGCGCGCGTCGCCGTCAACCGGAAGTGGCAGGAATTCTTCGGGCGCGGTCTGGTTCGGACATCCGAGGACTTCGGACTCCAGGGCGAGACGCCGTCGCACCCGGCGCTGCTCGACTGGCTGGCCTCGGAGTTCCGGTCGAACGGTTGGAGCATGAAGCGGATGCACAAGTCGATCGTCATGTCCGCCACCTATCGGCAGTCTTCGCACGCCCGACCGGACATCGCGGAAAGGGACCCGGACAATGCTTGGCTGGCCCGCCAAGACCGGATCCGGCTGCCCGCTGAGATCCTGCGGGACTCAGCCTTGTGGGTCAGCGGTCTACTGTACCCAAAGATCGGCGGCCCCAGCGTTTACCCGCCGCAGCCCGCAGGCGTTGTGGACCTGACCTACGGCTGGGACACTGACCGCTGGGCGGACAGTGAAGGACCGGACCGCTACCGGCGAGGCTTGTACACGTTCTTCCAGAGGACCGCCCCGTATCCCCAGTTGATGAACTTTGATGCTCCGGACTCGAATCGCACGGCAAGCAGGCGACGGCGCTCGAACACGCCCTTGCAGGCCCTAAACCTCTTGAACGACGAGGTATTCGTCGAGTCGGCGCGCGCGCTGGCGATCCGGGTGCTGACCGAGTCCCCGCCCGACTGGAGCGGACGTCTGGACCGGATGTTCCGGATGACGTTGGGCCGGACGCCCCGCGGTGACGAATCTGCACAACTCGCCGAGTCCTTCCACCGCCAGGAGCGGATTCTGGCGCAAGCACCGGACGAAGCGAAGAGACTGGCGCTGATCGATCTGCGTGGTCACGAGACCACCGAGGTCGCAGCGTGGGTCGGCATAGGACGGATCTTGATGAACACGGATGAATTCATCACGCGGGAGTAATACGATGACCCTGCAGCAATTCCGTGCGATCCAGCTACGGCGGGACTTTCTCAAGAACATTGCTTCGGGGATCGGCATGGCGGCACTCGGCGACCTGCTTGCGAGCGACGGCGTCACGGCGGCCAACTTGCCCGATGTCAACCCACTGTCCCCCAAGCAGCCGCACTTCGAGGCCAAGGCGAAGCACGTCATCTTCATGTTCATGGAGGGAGGGCCGAGCCAGTACGAACTCTTCGATCCGAAACCCGCGCTCGAGAAGCATCATGGCCAGGCCTTGCCGGAGTCCATGACCAAGGACCTGAAGCTTGCCTTCATCAAGCCCTCGGCGAAGGTCATGGCGAGCAAATTTGCCTTCCACCGACACGGCCAGAGCGGCATGGAACTGTCCGAGTTGATGCCGAAGCTCGGGACTGTCGCGGACGACATCAGCCTTGTGCGTTCGGTGCACACGGACGCTTTCAATCATCATCCGGGGCAATTGCTGCTCTTCACTGGCCATACGCAGTTCGGCAGGCCGACGATGGGCGCTTGGTCGGTCTACGGGCTCGGCAGCGAATCGCAAAACCTGCCGGGATTCGTTGTGCTGACTTCCGGGCGCGGCACCAGCGGCGGCTCGAGCAATTTTTCGAGCGGTTTCCTGCCGTCCCACTATCAGGGCACCGTGTTTCGGAACAGCGGAGAGCCAATCCTGTACCTATCGAATCCGGATGGCGTCAGCGACACGCTTCAGGAGGAGACGCTGACCTCCGTTCGCAGGCTGAATGAAATGCGGTTCGAGGCGACCGGCGATCTGGAGATCGCCTCGCGCATTTCGTCTTACGAACTTGCGTACCGCATGCAGATGTCAGCTCCGGAACTGCTGGACTTCTCCGAAGAGCCTGGCCACGTTCTCGAAGGCTACGGCGTCAACAGCGACGACGAAGGCCAGAAGCAGTACGCGACCAACTGCTTGCTGGCCCGGCGGATGGTCGAACGGGGAGTGCGTTTCGTCCTGATGATGGACGCAAGTTGGGATGACCACAGCGGGTTGAACGAGAACCTACCGAAGCGATGCCAGAAGGTCGATCAGTCGAACGCCTACCTCATCCAAGACCTCAAGCAGCGCGGACTTCTGGACGAGACACTAGTGATCTGGGGCGGGGAGTTTGGCAGGACTCCCATGGTGGAGCTTCGTCGGCCTGACGATGCTGATAGCGCCGGTCGCGATCACCACCCGAACGCCTACAGCATGTGGATGGTCGGTGGCGGCCTGAGGGGCGGCCAAGTTGTTGGCAAGACCGACGACCTGTGTCTCAACGTTGTCGAGGATCCCGTGCACGTCCATGACCTTCAGGCGACGGTCCTGCATCTGCTGGGGTTTGATCACGAGCAACTCACCTATCGGCACATGGGACGCGACTTCCGGTTGACCGACGTCAGCGGGCAGGTCGTGGAGAAACTCTTGGCATAGGGGCACGATCCTCCCGGGGGTAGACGCTTTCCCGTTTGCGCTTCTGCCCTCCGTCGGGATGAGCGCAGAGGGGATTCCTGCGCACCCTTGATCGGCACGAGTGCCGAACTGGGCGTAGGGGTTGCCTCGAATGCACGCTCTTTCCGAGCCTCTTTGCGATGAGCGCAAGGCTTGTCGAACGCGGGATCGCCTGCCGTCGATTCAGGCTCACAGGGCGGAGCGGGCCGAGTCAGCCTCGCGACGATTGGTCACGCACGCTGGACAGCTGCAGCGGAGTGTGGATGCGGTACCGCTCGGGATCGCATGACCTGTAGCAGCAAGTGGGGCACCTGACCGGCGGGGGCCGTGACCGTGCGGCAGGGCTGAGAATTGGTAGCATGTCGAGCGGACATGGGCCTGAGTCGTCCTACATTCTCCATCGGCTTGCTGACGGGCTTGGCTGCTGCCCAGGATCGGAGCATAGACCAACGGCCAGTGTTCTCAGCGGGCGAAGACGGATACCACACGCTCCGTATTCCGGCGCTCCTGCCGACCGGTAACGGAGCGCTGTTGGCGTTCGCCGAGGGCCGTCGTGTCGGCCGGGGTGACAGCGGCGCTATCGATCTTGTCTTGAAGCGCTCGACCGACTCCGGCACGAGTTAGTCTGACCTCCAAGTCGTCTGGAGTGACGGATCCAATACATGCGGGAATCCCTGCCCGGTCGTCGACAGTCGAACCGGCCGGATCCTGCTGCCCATGACCTGGAACGCCGGAGAGGACCACGGGCGTGAACTGCACCGCGGGACCGGCACAGGTACGCGCCGAGTGTACTTGGCCCACTCCGATGACGAGGGAGGGAGTTGGTCGTCGGCACGCGAATTCACGGGCCAGGCGAAGCGGCCCGACTGGTGGTGGTATGCCACCGGCCCGGGCGTAGCCATCCAGATCCGGAACGGCGAACACGCGGGCAGAATCGTTGTACCGGCCAATCACACTTCGGGGATGGACGGATACGCTGCGTACGCCATCCTTTCCGATGACGGCGGCGAGAATTGGGGGATGAGTTCCGTCATTGCTCCGGCCTGTAACGAGAGCCAGGTCGTGGAGCTGTCTGACGGGCGGTTGATGATGAACAGCCGAAACCAGTCTTTCACGAACGACGAGCGCACGGGCTACCGGGCGATTGCGTTCAGTTCTGACGGTGGCGAGACTTGGACTCCCCCGCGGCCGGATGCGCATCTCGGCGATCCCCAAGTCCAGGCCAGCCTGATTCGGTATTCCTGGCCAGGCGAGGGTGGCCCGGGCCGACTCCTGTTTTCGAATCCCGCTCCCGCAGTTTCGCGGGAACGCGGCCAGCGGATTCGCATGACCGTGCGTTCGAGTCTGGACGATGGCCGCACTTGGCCCATAAGGCGGTTGATCCATGAAGGTCCCGCAGCGTATTCGAGCCTGGCCCGGCTGCCCGATGGTTCAGTGGGATTGCTCTACGAAGCAGGCACAGAGGGTCCATACGAAGCCATCCACTTGGCGCGCTTCTCAATTGGCTGGTTTGACGGCGGAGCGGCCTGAAACGAGGACTGTCGCAGGGGTGCTTCGATCCGCAGTCCAGAACGGCGGAGCAGTGGAGCTGATCCTCTTGCCCCGAAGCCCGATCTTGGTCGCGGCGAGTCTGCTCGACGATACGCAACTTGTCGGTAGGCTAGTCCCGGCTATTCTAGAGCCGGGACTAGCCTGTTCGGCAGCCCGATGATCGGAGGTTCGACCATGGAGTCAAGACGGGAGTTCTTGGGCCATCGCCTGCTTGACAGTGCTGCCCTCGCTGCCGCAGCGGCCTTGCCGGCTGGACTCGCCGCGCAAACCGAACCGTCTCGCCAGATTCGTGTCGGAGTGGTCGGAGGGGGCTTCGGCACATACTTCTCCTGGCACGAGCATCCAAACTGCACCGTCGCAGCCGTCACCGACTTGAGGGCGGACCGGCGCGACAAGCTTCAGACGACCTATCGGTGTGACACCGTATACAACTCTCTGGAAGAGATGCTCCAGCGCCCCGAAGCCCTCGACGCTGTCGCAGTCTTCAGCGGAGCGCCAGACCATTTCCGCCATGTCTCGATGTGCATGGAGCGCGGGCTCCACGTTATCTCTGCCGTACCTGCGGTGATGACGCTCGAGGAGGCTGATGGGCTCCGGGATCTGAAGGAGCGGACCGGGTTGCGGTACATGATGGCTGAAACCAGCTACTACAGACAGCCCGCCATCTACGCACGCAACCTGCATGGCGAGGGCGGTTTCGGGGAGATATTCTATTCGGAACTCGAGTACTACCACGACCGTGGTGACCTTGATGCGCTCCTCACCAACAAGACCTCTCGCCACTACGAGCCCGATGGGTCACGCTCCTGGCGCTGGGGCCTGCCGCCCATGCACTACCCCACCCACTGCTTGGGTTTCTTGGTCGGCGTGACACGAGAACGCATCGACCGCGTTTCGTGCCTTGGCTGGGGAGGCAAGCATGAGTGGCTCGAGGACAATCCCTACGACAATCCGTTTTGGAGCCAGTCGGCGCTGATGCAGACCAACCGCGGCAACATGACGCGCTGCAATGTTTTCTGGATGGTGGGAGGCCACGGGGAAAGGGCCCGCTGGTTCGGCGAGAAAGGGTCCCTGCTCATGTCGGTGAGAGGACTTCACGACGATGCCTGGGTGCCGCGTTCGACGGTCCTCGACCGGCGCGAAGACACCGAAATACTCAAGATTCCAGATTACTGGAAAAGCGAGATGCTGCCTCCTGCGATGCGGCACGGGAGCGGCCACGACGGCAGCCACCCGTTCCTTGCGGCGGAATTCGTCAACGCCCTCATCGACGATCGGGAGCCGGTGATCGACGTATACGAATCTCTGGCGATGACAGTGCCGGGGATCGTCGCGCACCAGTCGTCGCTCAAGAACGGCGAGCAACTTGCCGTGCCGAGTTTCGATCGCTCGGACTGAACTACCGCCCACAAGAATCTGCGAGAGGTCAAGCGGGCCGAATGCTGTCGATCCGGGAGGCTTTCTTACTATCCCCACTGCCAGCGCAACTCGAACTTCGAATTCGTCTTCCACTTGCCCTTGGAAAAATCCGGCATGTCCACGGATTTGGACTTGCCGATGATCGACTCCTCGCTCAGGGGTCCGATCGCGCTCCAGGTCACCGCGTCAACGATCGAAACCGGCGGCGGCGTCCCATGCCGCAAGCTCTCGGTCCATCCGCGCAATTCCATCCAATCCGCGCCGTTGTGTCCGAACTGCAGCGCCCGTTCGCCGTACATCTTCCAGATGGGATGGTCGAATTCGTCAAGGAAGGGGTTTAGCGAGTGCCACCGACGGGCGTCCACCGCCTTGCCATCCCAATGCCGCTCCTGCACCCAGATTGAGCCCGCTGCGGGGAACGGCCAGCGGACCATGCCCTTGGTCCCCTGATATTTGTGTCCGTCATCGCGGGGATGCCAGCTTTGGGTGTCGTGGAAGTTCAGTGCCGTTCGGCCGTCTTCCAGTTGCAATAGAACGTTCGTGCGATCGGAGTTGGCGTAGACCCGATTTGCGTTCGGGTGATCGGGCCCCCACCGGTCCACGGCGTATTGGTTCATTCCCTGAGAGACCCCGCCCATCGCGATCAAGGACTCAATGCGAGTCCCGTGGTTGATATCCATCAACATCGCGACGGGGGCGAACTGGTGAGTGGGATACAGGTTTCCGTTACGGGTCACCGTGTGCTCTCCGCGCCACCTAAGATCACCAGTGTCCGCAAACCGCGAGTCGAACTTTGTGCCCCGCACGTCGTGACCGTAGCCGGATTCGCAATATACGATCTCTCCCAGAAGGCCAGCGCGCGCAATGTTCAGCACTGCCAGCGGTTCGCGGCGGTACACCCAGTTCTCGAGCATCGTGGCGGACACGCCCGTCCGCCCGGCCGTTTCAACAAGCTGCCAGCACTCGTCGACCGTGGTGGCCACCGGGACTTCGATAGCAGCGGCTTTTCCTGCTTCGAGGGCCGCGACAGCCATGGTCGCGTGCCATTCCCACGGCGTCGCGACAATCACGCCATCCAGATCTTCGACGTCGAGGAGGCGGCGATAATCCTCGGGGCCGCTCGCGTAGATCGTGGGCTGCGGTTTTCCGGCATCCACGCAGGTCTTGCGCGCCTTCGCTGCCGCATTGTCGTCCATGTCGCAGATCGCCACGACCTCCACACCAGGGAGGTCGAGCAACGGCCGCAACAGCGATGACCCACGCAGGCCGGCACCAATCATCCCCACCCGAACAGGCGTCTCGGCAGCCCGTGTCTCAGCTGCGGCAACAGCGGCGGCGGCACCCACAAACGTTCGGCGGTCGATCTTGTTCATGACGGTTCCTCATGGTGGCTTGGTCGGGGCCGAGCCGAATCCGGCTCTATCGTACAGCGCTTGGATTTGTACCGAAGTCGAATCGCGCTACGGACACCCGGCGGGCAAGTCGGCTTGGCACGCGTTGCCACTAGCCCGTCGAATGGTGGATGCTTTACAGCGAAGACCATTGACGCGGCCGTCACCATGGCGGGAGTACACCAAGTCGTCGGTGATTCCAACGTCCCTAGCGAACCGCTACGGCTGATCGAGACCGAAGGCGTAGGTCGGTAAAGTTAAGTCACTCGCGAAGTCATGGAGGCAAAGAAGATGAGTAGAGCAACCTTGGTCTTGCGGGGTGGTTGGGTACTGCTGCTTGTCGCCGGAACAGCATTCTTGTTCGCAGCGAACGATCCCCCGGACCCGCAGCCGAGCCGTATCAACAAAGCGATCGAACTGCTCGCTCAAGAACAGCCGATCTACTACTTCACCGAAGGCCGTGGCGGCAGCCAAGGCGGGTTCAAGGAGGGGCTGCGCTTGGCGCAGACCTGGGCGGACCTAATCATCTACGAGATGGAGTTTGGCCCCTACGATGTGACTGAGCTGCGCGAGTTCATGGCCGGGCTGGTTCAAGGCGGCCCAACATCCAGCGGACACCGCACGCCGGCCGTACAAGTCGTCGTTCCGTTTAGCGGGTATGATGCCGCGACGGTCCGTTCGAATCACTGGGTCGTGCAGCAGATTCTTGCCGCTGGCGTCCACGGGATCACTCTCTGCCACGCGCGCGACCCGGCCGCTGTTCGAGAGTTTGTTCGGGCGGCCCGCTTTCCCCATCACCGACAAGGTGTGGACGAAGGGCCGCTCGATGAGGGCTTGCGCGGTAACGGCGGTCAAGCCAATGCTGCCCAAATATGGGGGCTGTCTCCCCAGGAGTACATGCGCCGGGCGGATGTCTGGCCATTGAATCCGGAAGGAGAGATTCTGATCGGCCTGAAGATCGAGGACAAATACGCATTGGCCGCTGCCGAGGATTCGGCGAGCGTGCCCGGTGTTGGGTACGCGGAATGGGGCCCTGGAGACATGGGTCTCTCTCTCGGCTATCCGGAGATCCACGACCCACCGTATCCGCGCATAGTCGAGCAGGCGCGCCAAAGGGTGTTCAAGGCGACGCAGGAGGCCGGGATTGCGTTCTTGGATGTTGTAACTCTTGAAAACGTTGAAGAACGCCTGCGCGAAGGCACGCGAATCGGAGCGACGCGCAGCCGAGAGGCCGCCGAGGCAGGCAGACGATTCACCAAGCGACCGCAACCATGACTGAGCGCACGCCAGGAGTTGAAAGACCACGGCCTTGGCCACGAGGGCTTGCCTGTGGCACAGTGTGTACACCAAACTATCCCATGCGTTCTCCCCGTCCAACTAACAGGAAGCCTGCTACTCGTATCACGGCGGATTGGAATCAAGCCGGCGGTCGCTCAGCACTCATGACTCGAAGAATCGCTCTGCTCTCGATGGCAGGCGCCCTCGTGCTCGCCGCCAGCGGTCCCGGCGAAGACGACTGGAGGGAAGGTGTTCGACACTTCTCGGCGGAGGATTTCCGGCAGGCCCAGGAGGCATTCGAGCGAGCCGTCGCGCAGGATCCCGAAAGCGCGAGATTCTCGCTTTGGTTGGCATTGGCCATGGGGCGGCGCGCTGAGAGGATGACCGGATTGCGGAAGCTTGCCGCGGCGCCTCTTGTGCGTCGGATGCGCCGCGAAGTGGAGCGCTCCATCGAGTTGGATGAAACCAACCTTGACGCCTACGACGTGCTCCAGGGCTTCCATCTGGGGGCCCCCGCGCTCGTCGGGGGCAGCAAGGCCGAAGCCAAGGAAATTGCGATTCGGATGCGTGCCATCGATGCAGTGCGAGGCACGGAGGCTCTGGGCACCTATTACGAGGCCATGGGTGAGTTCGTCGCCGCTGCCGAGCAGTTCGACGAGGCAAGGAGACTCGACCCGGACGGCATGAGGCCCTTGTTGAAGAAGGCCGCTTTCCTCGCCCGGCGCGGCAAGCATGAGGAAAGCGACGAGCTCTTCGACTTGGCATTCTCGCGCGACCCGGACGAGCCCAAGGTCTGGCGGGCCGCCGCGATGGCGTGGGTCCTCGCGAAACGGAAATCCCGCTATCCGGAAGCGCGTAAGCTGGTTGAACGATATCTTGCGACGCCGGACCGAGAGCCTAACCCGGATCCGAGATACGAGGTGCGGGAGCTGCTCAAGAAAATGTGACCGCTGGCCTGGCGTCTGCTCGACGAACTGCCGAGCGTCGGCAACAGTGATCTAGCTGCAGTCGAAGTTCGCGATTGTTTCCGAGACCGGTCTTGCTGCGGCTTTCCGGGCCGCGTCGGCCATGCGTGTCTTTCTGGCGCTCTTGGACGCAAATGACCTGAAGGCTTGTGTTTGGCTCTTGGCGCCAGAGAACATCCGAGCCGAGTTCGACCTTGTGTTTCGCGGTTCAGCCGATCGACCGGCAAGCGGACTTTCTGCGTGAGGATGAGCTGCGGCGGGAGCCAGCCCGGTATCGTCAGGCCAGCATCAACTTGGCAGAACCCGATTAAGCAATGAGCTCGTGCACGACATCGCCGTAGACGTCGGTCAGGCGGAAGTCGCGGCTATTGTGGCGGAAGGTGAGCCGCTCGTGATCCAGGCCCAACAGGTGGAGGATGGTGGCATGGAGGTCGTGATGCGAGACGCGGTCCTTTACGGCGTGCATGCCGAGCTCGTCGGTAGCGCCGTGCGTGATCCCTGGCTTGACGCCGCCACCTGCCACCCACATGGAGAAGCCGAAGTGTTGATGGCCGCGGCCGAGGGATTCCTCCTTCCGCGACTCCTCCATTGGGGTGCGACCGAATTCTGTAGCCCAGACGACGAGAGTTTCGTCCAGCAGACCGCGTGACTTCAGATCCATGATGAGGGCCGCGATGCCTTGATCGGTGCGGGCCGCGTTCGTGCGGTGGTTGTTGATGAGCCCGCCGCGGTTGCCGTGCGCGTCCCATCGCCGCCCGGTGGCACCGTCAAGAATCTCCACGAATCGGACTCCGCCCTCCACCAGCCGTCTCGCTGTGAGGCACTTCCTCCCGAATTCGGTGTTGCCATAGAGCGCCTTCACCGAGTCCGGCTCGGTACGGATATCGAAGAGTTCGGGCGCTTCCATCTGCATGCGAAAGGCCGTTTCAAATGCAGCGATGCGTGCGTCAAGTTCGGGCTGCGTGCGGTGTATGCCGCTATGGAGGTGATTCAACTTCCGCACCAGATCCAATTGCTGGGCTTGCTGGTCTCGGCTGAGAAATGCCGGCGCTGTGATGTGTGCTACCGGTGGATTGCCGGGCTTGACGTCCGCCAGCGTGGCCTGGTGGATACCCGGCAGGAAACCGGCATCGTGAAGCGCGCGCCCGCCGGACGGTCGGCCGTCCGTCATCGCCACGAAGCCCGGCATGTTCCGGTTCTCCGTACCCAGTCCGTAGGTCACCCACGAGCCAAGACTGGGGTGGCCCTGTCTGGAGTAACCCGTGTGCATGAGGATCTGGGCGGTGGAGTGAATGGCCGAATCGGTGTGCATCGAGTTGATGAACGCGATGTCGTCGACCACTTGTGCCAGGTTCGGGAAGATCTCGCTAACCCACGCACCGCTCTGGCCGTAGCGCTGGAACGAGAACACCGGCGGAACGATGCGTGTATGGGTGTAGGTCTTCTCCGGGTTAAGTCCTTCCAGATCTTCGTTAGAGAAGATCTCTCGTGCCAGTTTTCCGGCGTATTTCTTCAGAAGCGGCTTGTGATCGAACGTCTCAAGCTGACTCGCGCCGCCGACCATGAAGAGGAAGATGACGTTTCTCGCCTTGGGAGCGAAGTGTGGCTTTCCGGGCGCAAGCGGCTCTCTGAGGCCAGCCGCCGGTGCGGCCGCCGCACCACTCACTGTCTGGTCCGAGAGCAGGCTGGCCAGAGCGATGCCGCCCAGCCCGAACTCCTTGAGGAACCCGCGGCGCTCCCAGCCGACTGGTCGAGTTGCATAGCCTGCGTCAGTAGACATACATGAACTCGCTCAAGCCGGTGAGGGCTTGGCAGCATTTTACAAGAGATAGGAGGTATCTGTCCCTTTTTCTTGATGGATCTGGTCCGGAGTTTGGGCCAAAGAGGGCACCTACTAGGGGTATCCCTCACTGCTTCCCGTGAGGAGGAGGCTACTGTTCACCCTGAGGTGTAAAGGATGTCCTGACACGATACATGCTAGGCGCGCCCCTCCTGCAGGTCCTGCCAAGTCGAGTTTCTCGAGGAATCTACAGCGGCCTCGACGAACCGGTCGAGTTCCGCAAGCTGCGTCAGTGAACATAGATGAACTCGTTCAGACTCATGACGGCGTGGCAGTATTGCAGCAACGGGCTCGGGGCATCCAAGGACCCCGGCTCCTTAACTGCCTCCAACCCTCCCGTGCGCAGTTGACCCAGAAACGACAGGCCGATCTCGTGTTCTGCCACGGTCGGTGGCCGAGAAAGAGCAATCCGGTATACCAACTCGATCTGTAGGCTAGGATCGCCTCCGACTCTGTCCCGCACCCGTTGTGCAAAGCGCTCCGCTTGCTCCCACACGAACGGCGCATTCAGCATAAACGCGGTGCTAGTCGGTGTCGTGCTCACGTCACGAAGGCCGATGCTTTGCGTGTTGTCCGGCGGGTCGAAGATCTTGAGAACCGGATGGAGGTGGAAGCGCGGCGACATCAGGTAGACGGACCGGCGCCAGGTGTCGGGCGTGTCCTTGAAAGGTTGCTTGCGGTTTCCAATGGGCGTACTCGGCCCGTACATGTTCGTGCGCAGAGAGCCGGAGACGCTCAAGATGTGATCGCGGATGACTTCCGCCTCCATGCGCAAGGGCCTGCGGTGCCACAGGTACTCGTTGTAAGCATCGTGCCGGGCTTGAGCCAAATTCGTGCTGGCCGCCTGTTTGTACACGGCGGAATTCATGATCAGCCGGTGGATCGGTTTCAATTGCCAGCCCTCCCGGATGAGCTGGGACGCTAGCCAATCAAGCAGTGCGGGGTGCGTGGGCTCGGTCCCGAGTTTGCCGAAATCATTCGGGGTGCTGACGATGCCGCGCCCGAAATGATGTTGCCAGAGACGATTGACGATCACCCGGGCCAGCAACGCACCGGCGCCATGCTCGACATCGGTGAGCCAATTCGCAAGCATCCCAAGCTTCGATGACTCAGACTGCGCCTCGAGGACGTTGGAGGTCTCAGGCCGGGGCCGCCAATCCGTCGGGCTGCGATCGTCCCGCATCAAAACGCGCAGGAAGCCCGGCTCGACCGGCTTGACCGGGCGTTGCCAACTACCGCCAGCCAGAAGATGGGGTGTAGTCACCTCCAGAGGGACGTACTTGCCGCCTGCGTCTGGTTTGACCTCGGCTTCGTCGAAGAACACAGCCGTCAACTGGTAATACTCTTCGGCCGTGATCGGGTCGATCTTGTGGTCGTGGCAACGCGCACATCCGACCGTGAGGGCTAGGAACGCTTGGCCGGTCGCCGATACCATGTCGTCGAGGCGGTGAAACTTGCGATCGTTCGGGTTGTCAGTCTTGCTCAGGTTGGTTCCAAGTTGAACGAACATGCCCAGGTCCCGCCGAATGGCGGGAAGACTCTCCGGTGCGCCAGCGACTTGGTAGCGGACAAATTCGTGGTAAGGCAGGTCGTCATTGAATGCGCGAATCACGGCGTCGCGGTATTGATATGCACCCTCTCGAATTGCGTTGTCCTGCTCGTGTGCTCCAAGACTCTCGCCAAACCGAGCAGCATCCAACCAGTGCCGTCCCCACCGTTCGCCGTAGTGCGGGCTGGTGAGCAACCGGTCAACTAGCTGGCGAAACGCTCCCGCAGAGGGATCTCGAACGAATGCCTCGACTTCGTCAGGCTCCGGCGGCAGGCCGATCAGATCGAAGTAGGCGCGGCGAATCAGGGTGGGGCGATCTGCCTCCTTTGAAGGGAGAAACTGCATCTCGCGCAGCTTGGCGAAGACGAAACGATCAATCGGCGAGTCCGTCCACGCGGCCTCGTCTGGACGTGCCGCCGATACCTCAGGCGGGTCGACTGGGCGCAGGGGACGGAAAGCCCAGTGGCGACGTCCTGATTCCAGATCCATCGCTGCCGTATCGACAGCCTTCGCGTCTCTCGGATCGGGCGCGCCGAGGGTCACCCATTGGACGAAATCAGCAATGACCAAGTCGGGCAGTTTGCCGCCGGGCGGCATTTGGAGGTTGCGGTTGGTGTACTCCAGGGCCTCGATCAGCATCGACTGATCGGGTTGCCCCGGCACGACGGCCGGGCCCCGGGACCCGCCCAGCTGGACACCCTCCCGAGTATCCAGCTGCAGCCTTCCCATCAGAATCCCCGTGCGGGCGGCTTCCGCCGAGTGACACTGATAGCATTGCTCCGCCAGCACCGGACGGATCTTGTTTTCGAAGAAGTCGATGCGGTCTTGACCGAGTGCCTCGGGGACTGCGAGCAGGCTGAGGCCAATTAGGAAGAGGATCACGCGACTAACTTACGCTTGCAATGGGAATTCTATGTCGGATGGTCGAATGAAGTCCACTAGGCGCAGTATTTCCCGAAAGCGAAAATCTCCATGTTGTCGGCTAAGTTAGCATTTCTCACTGCCTGGGGCGATTGAGTGAAAGGTGCAGAAGAAGCTATTAGGACTAAGAACATAGTTTACTATTAAGTTATGTCGGTGGTTCGGTTGAATATGCACGAGGCGAAGACGCACCTCTCGAGATACGTCGCGAAGCTCAAGTCCGGTGACCGGATTGTTCTCTGTCGCCGGAACCGTGAGATCGCGGAGATTCGCCCGATTGTGGAGCCTACCGACGAACCGCGTCCGATTGGCTTGGGCAAAGGACTCGCGGAAATCCCGGATTCTTTCTTCGAACCACTACCGGACGAGATCCTAGATCGGTTTGAAGGCAAGCTGCGCTGAAGGGATGCGAGACGAGACGATGCGCCTGCTTCTGGATTCCGCTACCTTTATTTGGACGGCGGAAGGGCACACCAAGTTGAGTGTCGCTGCCCGATCGCTGATCGCAGACGCTTCGAATGAGCTCTTCTTGAGTGCGGCATCGGCGTGGGAGATCGCGATCAAGCACGAGCTTGGTCGCCTCGATTTGCGCATGCCGCCAGACGAGTACGTATGGCAGCAGAGACAGTTGCACCGCATCGAGTCGTTGTCAATCGACGAGGCGGCCGCACTTCAGTCCGCCAAACTGCCCAACGTGCATCGAGATCCGTTTGACCGAATCCTGATCTCTCAAGCGATCTTGGGCGGCATGGCGATTGTGACGCCGGACCGTCTGATTAGGATGTATCCCGTCCGGACGGTGTGGTAGCAAGTCCGGCGAGGCGCCAGTCTCCTCGGGGATTATCCCTTGACGTACTGACGCAAGCTGACGCTTGACACTTGAATCCGCCCCCGTCTAGCCTTGGGTACCACCCGTGCCTGAAGTCTCTGCTCTATATGCCTTCATTGCCCTGCTGCCGATCGTGGCGGTGATGTTCTTCCTTGTCGTGCTGCGCTGGCCCGCCACCCGTGCCATGCCAGTTGCGTACGTCATGACCGCGTGTTCGGCGCTGTTCTTCTGGAAGGTCTCGACGGTTCACGTTCTGGCGGCCTCAATTCGCGGCGCACTCATCGCTATATCGCTGCTCTGGATCATCTTTGGAGCGATCCTGCTTCTGCAAACCCTTTCCGAGAGCGGCGCCGCGGCGGCGATCCGCCAAGGCTTCATGAACGTGTCGCGCGACCGCCGCGTCCAGCTGATCATCGTGGCATGGATGTTCGGCGCCTTCATCGAGGGCGCGTCCGGCTTCGGCACGCCTGCAGCTGTCGCCGGGCCGTTGCTCCTGGCACTTGGCTTCCCCGCATTGGCCGCGGTGATGTGCACGCTCATCATCCAAAGCACACCGGTGACGTTCGGTGCCGTGGGCACACCGATCTTGGTGGGCATGGCTGAATCGCTGAATGTAGCGACTGTAGAGACAGCGATAGCGGAAGCCGGAATCCCGTACGCCGAATTCATTTACCAGATCGGCGTGTTCGCAGCGATTCCGCACGCCATTGTCGGAACGCTGATACCACTGATCATCTGCGGGATGCTGACTCGCTTTTTCGGCGCCAACCGATCCTTCCGCGACGGCCTCGGCATCTGGAAGTTCGCTCTCTTCGCGGGGTTGAGCTTCACCGTGCCGTACCTGCTCGTAGCCATCTTCTTGGGGCCGGAATTTCCCTCGCTCCTGGGGGGCCTGCTCGGCCTGGCGATCGTGGTCATGGCCGCCCGTCGACGCCTGTTTCTGTCAGGAGTCGAGTCCTGGGATTTCCCGCCGCGAGAGCGATGGCAGCCCGATTGGATCGGCACATTCAGTGGAGAGGCCAAGGTCGCGAGCAAGCCCATGACGCTGGGGATGGCTTGGCTGCCATACGTGCTCATCGCCGCTTTGCTCGTGCTGACCCGCCTTCCGGCTCTGCCGCTGAAGGCATGGCTCGCGTCCGTCCAGATCGGCTGGGACAACATCCTGGGCACGGGACTCTCGCAAGGCATCCAGCCGCTCTACTTGCCGGGCACGATCTTCCTCGTCGTGTCGCTGGCAACCGCTCTACTTCACGGGATGTCTGGCAGCCAGGTGCGCAACGCCTGGAGCGCGTCCGCCCGGATGCTGGCGGGCCCGGCACTGGCGCTCCTGTTCGCGGTGGCCTTGGTCCGCGTGTTCATCGACTCCGATGCGAATGCCTCGGGACTGCAGAGCATGCCGCTCGAACTGGCCGGATTCGCGGCGTCCGTAGCCGGGGCGACATGGCCCTTCTTCGCCGCGATGATCGGGGCGCTAGGCGCCTTCGTCGCCGGTTCGAACACGGTGAGCGACCTCATGTTCAGCCTGTTCCAGTACGGAGTCGCCGACCGCATCAATGTCTCCCATCTGGTGATTCTCGGCCTGCAGGCGTTGGGCGGCGCAGCGGGGAACATGATCACCGTGCACAATGTCGTCGCTGCCAGCGCGACCGTCGGTCTCGTGGGCAGGGAGGGCCTGCTGATTCGACGGACGATCTATCCGATGCTGTACTACGTGATCGCGGCCGGCCTCCTGGGCCTGCTATTCAGCTACGGGATCTTCGCCGACAGGTTCTGATTCGCGGACGATCCGTCGCAGCGCCTGCAGACGGGCCCTGAGTTCGTCCGTCGCGCTGGAGATCTGGTTCTGGTCATAGATCACATGGGGCTCGAGCAGCACGATCAACTCGGTCTTGCTCGTCGTCTCCTCCGTGCTGCCGAAAGCCCGGCCGATAATCGGAATTCGCCCGAGGACCGGCACCCGGGCCGAAGAATAGATGCTGGATTCCTGGATGATCCCGCCGATCGCGACGGTGTCGCCGTCATTGACGGTCACCTGGGTGTTGACGTTGCGGCGGTCGATGGTCGGAGACTGGATTGATCCGGTGATCCCGGTCGGAGTTGACACTTCCTGCTGGATCCTGAGCGTTACGATCCCGGAGGCGTTCACCCGCGCTGTCACCGAGAGGCTCACTCCTGTCTGTACATTGCTTACCGTGTTCGTGAACAGCGACGATCCTTCCGAGAATGCCCCGCCTACCACTGCCTGGGACGAAAGCGTCGGAATGGTCTGGCCGACGACAATCTCCGCCGGGATGTTGTCGGTCGCGATCAGGGACGGCGCGGAGATCACCCTGGTCTTGCCCTCCGTTGCGCTGGCTTCGAGGAAGAGGGCCAGCTCCCGCGTGCTGCCCACCAGCATGCCGATGCTGAGGTTCGTTACGCCCGCGCCCGTGAGGCTGCCGGCCAGTCTTCTCGCCGCTCCGTCGGCACCGCGCTTGCGGAGGTAGGCGGAGACCCCGCTTGCCAAGGATCCGCTCAAGTTGACCTCGTAGATCTTGGCATCGATGAGCACTTGGCGCGGAGGGGCGTCCAGCTCTAGGAGAGTTCCGCGCACGGCGTCCCATTCCTGCTGGGTTGCTTGCACCAGCACGAGGTTGTTGATGGGGTCGGCGACGATCCGAATGGTCGGCTCGGCTTCCGAGGCCCGTGCCGCGCCCAGGGGCAGGGTTCCGTCGGGAGCGGGCGTGGCACCGGCCGGCACTGCCGTCGAGCTGTAGAGTTGCTGGACGGTTGCGGCCAAATTGGTGGCTTCTCCGTATTGCGCGCGGTAGACGAAATTTCGCCTGCCTCCTGTCGTAGCGCCGCGGTCCAGCTCGCGGACCCAGGTCGCGGCCTTCTCCAGGGCGCCGTCACTGGCGCTCACCGCCAGCACCGCCCCGATTCTCGGCAGTGGCACGAAGCGGGTCTCCTCCCGCCGGTCGGATGGCGGCAGAGCGCGGAATACCTCCTCGAGTTCCGCCGCCAGAGTCGTTGCCAGACTGTTCTCGATTTCGAACAGCCGCATCTTGTAATCAACGAGTTCGGAGGTGTCGAAAAGCTCGATGAGTTCCATCGTCCGGCGCATGTTGCGGCCGTTGTCGAGCACTAGCAATGTGTTCGTGGAGCCTTCGACCGCCAGCCGGCCGCCGGGCCCGAGGAAGGGCTCGAGGATGTCGGCGAGCTGCTCCGCGGACGAATGCCGCAGGCGGACCGCGTTGAGAACCGGACGTTCGTCTTCCGGGAGTTCCGCACCGGCTTCAAGCGGATTGATCGCCATGTTCATGATCCCGTCCAGGGGGACGATCTGGTAGGTGTTCCCGACCTGCATGGCGGCCGCTCCGTTCATCCTGAGAATGGTCTCGAGCAATGGGAACAGATCGGCTTCGCCAAGCTGCCCGTAGCTGTTCACGGTGACGGTTCCGTCGGGAACTGCCGGGTCAACGACGTAGTTGATCCCCAATCGGCGGGCCAGAATGTCGACCACATCGAACAGGCTGGCGTCACGGAAGTTGCTGAACGAGATGCTCGCGGTGCCCGGTTCGGGCGGAACGGCCTGGGCATTGGCCAGGTCGGCTGTTGTTACCAAGGCAGCCAGCAGACCGGCGGCCAGCCAGCGGGAACATCTTCGTGAGACCCGTCGTCCCGCCACGACGGAATTGGGCTGTATTTGCCGAAACAAGCTGTGAGACATGGTCGATCAGGGCTCCTGTTTCTCCCACCAGTGCTGCGCACCAAACGGGGACTGCTGCACCCGTCGGACATAGCCGTTGTATTCGGTTCCATCGACCGCGCCGTCGCTGGCGTCGGCCGCGAATCGACCCGGGCGGAATTCGGTTCCGATTCTGTATCTGCCACCGGCCGGACGCGCGGGCGGCTGCCTGGTGACAGCGCGGACCGGGGTGAATGCCTGCCCTGAACGGGCTCCGAGCTGGCGGGCTCGCGCGGCGCGCGATGCTGGATTCCGCAGTTCGGTCGCCGTGGCTTCGATGCGACGTCCGTTGCGAGACAACACCAAGGAGTCCCTGCCGATGGATTCCAGCAGGAAGGGTCCGACTGCCTCGCCCGGGCGCACCCACCGTGCCCGCATCCCCGGTCTCTCCGCGAGCAGCGCGGAGGGCCCTTCCCCCAGGTCAGCTATTCCGTTCAGGACCGGAAGAGCGTCCGCCGTGCTTCCGGCAGTGTCGCGCGCGACGGCCTGGACCGCTGCGGTCCGGTCCGCCGAGAACAACAGCCGGTCGGCGACCGTGCGGTAGGCATCCGCCCGGGCCGGCTCTGCTGCCGGCATGTCCGCGCGCGAGGCGGGGGCGCTTCCGACCAGACTGGTTTCGAAGATGTCGTGGCGAGCGGCTGCTTCCCGGTAATCCAGCAGAGCCGCCCAGGCGCCCCATCCCAGCAGCCCCAGCAATGCCAGATCCAGCCATCGCAATCGGCTTCTCACGGCGTCGCTCCTTCTGCTGAAGCCGCCGGGCGCTCCGCAAGGTAGCCTTCCACCGTGAGTTGAACGCGGATCGATTTCGCCTCTGGGCGGGCGGCGGCGATCTCCAGGTCCCGCGTCGCAAGGATCGGAGGGGCATTGGACAAGGCGACCATGAAGCCAATGAATTGCTCGATCGAGCAGGTGAATTCCAGTCCGAGCGGGATTGCGACATACGGCGCGTCCGAGCCGGCGGCCTCGAATGACGAGCGCTCAAGATCGATGCCTTCGGAGTGCAGCAATTCGGAGACGAGAGTTCGAATCTCGGCCTGTGCCAGAGCCGGTGTCGAGGAGCGAAGCAAGCGATTCTCCAGCCGCTCCACCGACTGGGCGAGCTGCCGCGCCTCGCGCTGCTTGGCGGGTTGCCGCGCGAAACGCTCCCTTGCCAGCAGGTAGCGCTGCTCGAGAGCCTCGATCGACGGTTCCGTCGATCCCCGGCTGGTGGCCGGCACGACGGCCCCGATCTGCCAGGCCGCTACGAGCGCCACGGCTGCGGCCAGTACACGGAGTGCGCGTTTGTCTCGCTCGCTGAGCCCCTTGCGGAAGTTCATCGCCGGCGTGCCTCGATCTGGAAGGATTCTCCCCCCTCGCCCCTGGATGGAGCTCGCTCGAAACGCGGTTCCTCGATGCTGAACGCCCGGTCCAGGATTGCGAGCAGCGGACCGGCGTTCTGGGCGTTCCCGGTGAGCCGCGCCGAATTGTCGTCGAGCCTCAAGGCGGACAGCCAGGCAGACACTGGGAGCAGCTGCGAGATCTCTCTTAGCGCTGCCAGGTCTGACTTCGTCCGCTCTTGGCGGTCCAGCAGCCACTCCATTCTTTCGCGCAAGACCAGTTCGGTCGACGCGCTGGGCGCGGCCGAGCCTGCCGCGGCCTCGAGCCTGGCTGTCTCCTGCGCCAGTTTGTCCGCATAGCGGCGATCCTGGATGCCTCGCGTCACATGCGAAGCACCCGCGACGACGACGAGGGCTGCCACGAGGGCCAGGGTCGGCGCGTATGCGCGCGCGGCATTCGAACGCCGCAGCTCCGGCGGAAGCAGGTTCAGGCCCAGGCCGAGACCAGGCCGGGCGGCTGCGATCGCCGTGCCGTACACTACCGCGTCCCGGGCCAGATCGAATTCGTCCGGACTACGAACCGGGATGGCAATGATTTCCCCAACGGGCCGCGGCACCAACCCCGGCGGGCTGTCCAATGGCGCCGTCTCGCCCGCCAGGGCAAGTCGCGGAGCTTCGTATCCCGGGGGGGCGAGGTTCTCGAGGGCGAGGCGGAGAGCTTCGCAAAGGGACACCCCACGGAGGTCCAGTGCCGTGCACCACGCTGGAGCTGCCTGGGATTCGCCATAGAGTTCGAGATGCGAACCCTCGGTGTCCGCTATCACGAAGGGTTTTCCCGGACTCCCGCTCTCCACGCGGATGGCGGCGCGTAGCGCCGACGGGGAGGTTGTGCATGAGGCCAGCCGGATCCCGGCTGCAGCGAACAGTCGGGAGTAGTTCTCTATGGTTTCGGCCGGGGCGACAAGCGCAGCCACGCTTCGCTGCCCGGACGGCTCCCGCTGCTGGTCCAGCGGTGCCCATGCGTGAAGGATCGGCTTGTCTCCGTACGGATGGAGGTCGTCGAGCTGCCAGCCGATCGCCGATCTCACGTCCCTTCGCGACATGGAAGGCAAGCTCAAGGTGCGAAAGACTGTCTCGTCCCGAGGAATGCAAAGCGTGGCCGCGAGGTGCTGCAGACCAAGACTCCGGAGGAACGCGGCGTGCTCCGATCCCCACTCGAGCGGGGGGCGTTGGCGAAAGCGTGGTATCCGCGTACGGCCCAGCACGACCGGCCCCCCTGCGCGCAGGCGCACGGCGACCACCACCAGGTCATCGCCACGTACCGCGATACCACAGCCTGCGGCCCATCGATGGAGTTCTCGGATCATGTGCCGGCGCCGTTGCTGCGTTCTAGAGCGGATGCTCGTACCATTGCCTGATCCGCAACTGCCTGGATGAATCGCCGGCATCGACAAGTGTGGACACGGTCCGAATCGCTCGACGCCCTTCCAGGACTCCGGTGGAAGTGATCGTCCATCCCGTAGGCACGCTGTTTGCGACCAGCGGCGTCCTGGTGCTCTCCCGAATGGCCCTGCCGACCAGAGAATCGCTGAGTGAAAGCGGTCCTGACTCGCGGGCTTCGACGAGTTGGTTTGCGAGGGATTCGTCCAGTCCGGCGGCTAGCAGCACTGCCCTGGGAGCAGCATTGATGTCGATGGTTGCAGGACCGTCTGTCCGGAGGAAGCGCCGTAAGCCTTCGACACGCCCGAATGCTCCCGGACTGCTGCCTGAAGCGGTGTCCGCGCGGTACGACCCATAGAGGAGGTCGGAAGTGATTCCTGGAACTGCCAACAATTCCTCGATCACTTGTATAGACGCAATCCGGCGCTCGAAAGACGAGCGCGCGACCCGTACCGGACCGGTCGAAAAAGGTGCGGCGAAGTGATCGATCCGGCCGGCCAGCAAGTCACGGCGGTAGGCGAGGATCCCTTCCGCCAACGAACCTGAATCGAGTGGTGTCTTTCCGGCGCTCGTCAGGAGACTCGCTATCGCTTCCCGGCCGGCCCGATTCACGTTCAGCTTGCCGTTCTCGGAAGCGATTGACACTGTCGCGACACCTGTCTGGAACACGTACTGGCGGTATTCCGCGCCAGCGGCGGTATCGCTTCGGGCGAGTCCAGCCGACATCTCGTGCAGCGCGGCCTCGATCCCTCCGCGCGCCAGGAAGTACGCCCTGGTGGAGTCAGCTCGCAGCGAGGCACGGTCCAGGGCGTTGTGGGCAGCCGCCGTCATCGCGAATGCGATTGCAGAGAGCGCGGCTACGCTTCCGAGAACAGCAAGCAGGGCGGACCCCGCCTCGGCGACACGGGTCCGTGTCTTCATCACCATGCCGATCGTCTCCCGGACGGCTCGGGCTCAGCGAGCACCGCTGCCGTGATCGAGCGGCCCCCAAAGAGGCTGCTTCCATGCCATCCGCTCTTCTCTGTCCACTCGATCCGTACGGCTCGAGGCACAGTACCCCTGTCCTGCCAATGCTGCACCCATTCCGCCGCTTCATTCGGAACACGCGAACCTCGCAGGTACGAAAACTCGCATGCGGTCAGATTCTCCACGACGGTCCACGATTCCCCGGCTTCTCGGGCGGGGATGAATGGGCGAGCCTGCTGACCCGTTTGTCTCCCCGGAACTGCCGGCAATAGCGAAGCGAGGCCGCGGGGACCGGGGCACGCAGTTTCGGTGAGCAGCAGAGTGAGTGCCCCCTCGAACGAATGGGCGCTCAATGAGACCAGGCGCATTCCCGCACGGCTGCCGCGGGTCGGGGAGTGGCCGCTGACGAAACGCATGAAACGCTGCTCGCCCTCAAAGAACGGGAACGCATCGAGGCTGCCCGATTGAGGCATGGCTGGCATCGGGACCATCGCAGCGATCGTCTCGTGCAGGCGGATGCTGGCGTTGGAAAGGCGTCGGTCTTGGCGCAGCGCTTCGCGCGAGTCCAGCCATGCTCGCAGCCCGTTGCCTGTGACTGCGAGGAGCCCGGTCGAAACGAGGCCCAGGAGCGCCAGTGCCAGCACCACCTCGATCAAGGTCATCCCTGCGGACACCGCCTTGTTGTTCCGATGCCTGCTCGGGAAGCCGCTCATTGGCGTCCCTCCGGTCTCCGATAGCCCTCCAGGTGGATCTCCTTGCGATCTCCTCCGGAATCCCACCAGACCGCCAGGCTGATCCGCACGAGCTGGCGGCCGGAACCGTCCGGACCGAATCCTTCCGTTGGTCTGGCGATTGCCTCCCAGCCGGACCCGTCCGAGTACCGGTCTCCCATGGTTGTGCCGAGAGGCAACGGCCGCGCAGTGAGGAGTTCGTTCATTCTGCTTCGGGCGATCAGCGCGGCCGTGTCGTATTCGCGTGCTGTTCCGACCGCTGTGACCGAGGAACCGATCGAACCCAGAATCCCGACCATGGCGACTCCGAGCAGGCCCGTCGCCACGGCCACTTCAAGCAGCGAGAATCCGTTCTGCCGTGTCACTCGCTTGCATTCCAGTACGTGACCGCGCCCTGTAGCGGGTCGGCTCGAAAACCGGCGCTAGCCGTACCTCGCGCGGCCAGCGAGATCTCCAGGTCCGGGAGCAGCTCTCCCGGATGCAGGAGTATGTTTCGGTTCACGGCGGGTACGGTGATCCGGATCGGCTCGCGGAAACTGAGATTCCGCTCCCACCGGCTGCTTTTGCTCGTCGCGAGCACTTGTCCCGACGGAGGATCAATCTGCAACAGGACCGCTTCTCGCTGGCGGTCCGCGTACAGTTGCGCACTGATCAGGAGTTCACCGGCCTGCTCCGCTGCAGTCCGTAACCGTATGCCCTCCAGGCCCCTCGCCAGTGCCGGATAGGAAATCGCAAGGGCAATCGCCGCGAGCGCCGTCGCGATGACGGCTTCCATCAGTGTCGCGCCCGACGCCGCGCCCCTCATCACCGTCTGTCCTCAGCGCCAGCTGACGATGTCCCCCGCGGCACCCTCTCCACCTGGCTTGCCGTCGGCCCCGTAGCAGAGCACTTCAGGGCCAAACCCCTGTTCGCCGGGATACCGGTAGACGTACGGATAACCCCAGGGATCCAGCGGGATCTCCTTGTTCAGGTAGGGCCGGACCGCCGCCAACCCCTCTTCCGAGGAAGGGAATCGCGCTTCGTCGAGGTTGTAGCGCTGCAATGCCGTCATGAACGACTCGATCTGTGCCCGGGCGGCGGCGCGCCTGCCCTGATCGCCCACGGGAGCGAGTTGCTGCCACGCGATCGCTGCGAACAAGGCGATGATCGTGATCGTGACCAGCACCTCGATCAACGTGACTCCCGCGCTTCGGGACCTCCCATGCTTCGACGGAATCACTTACAGCCCCATTCGTTGAATGCTGGTCAAGGCCACCAGAATGCCAAGGATCATTGCCCCGATCAAGCAGCCCAGGCACAGGATCACCAAGGGCTCGAGCAGCGCGGCGAACCGCTTGAGGGACTCTCGTGTCTGGCGTTCGTAGATCCCCGCGAGCTGGTCGAACATCCGGCCGATCTCCCCGGTCTCCTCTCCCACCGCCAGCAGCTTGCCGGCAAGTTGCGGGAACGCACTGCTGCGGGCGACGGGCCGAGCGATGCCTTCGCCGCCCTTCACGGCTTGCGGGACGGCGTCAAGGGCAGCCCCGATCGCGCGGTTGGATAGCACGTTTCGGGCTATGCCCAGCGCCTCCAGGATGGGCACGGCGGCGGCGAGCAGGGTGGCCATGGCGCGCGCGAAGTGCGCAGTTTCTGCTCCTCGCACCAGGGCGCCCAGCACTGGCGCGCGAAGCAGGATGGAATCGAGGCGAAGGCGCCCCGATTCGGTGCGTGACCAGGCAACGAAAGCGGCGGCGCCTGCGCCAAGCAGCACTGTCACGGTGGCCCACCACTCACGGACGAATTCGCTGGCGCCCAGCATCATGGCCATCGCGAGCGGGGGCTCGACGCCTGCCGTCCGGAATGACGCGGCAAAACTCGGCACTACGTACCAAAGCAGAACCAGCGCGGAAGCCGACCCGACAACCAGCAGTAGGGCGGGGTATGCGAGCGCGGAGATCAGCTGGCCCCTCGTCTCTTCCCGGCTTCGTTCGAACGCTGCCAGGCGCTCCATCACTGCGGGAAGAGCACCCGCGGCTTCGCCAGCCCGCACCATGCTGGTATAGAGCCGGGAGTACCGCCCGGGCTGGCTTTCCAGCGCGTGCGCGAAGGCCTCCCCGCTCCTCACCGCGCGCAGGACCTGGCGGCAGGCGGCGGCATCGACTTCGGTCTCGGCGACCTCCGCGGTGATTTCCAGGGCACGCTCGAGAGTAATTCCCGCACTCAGGAGCGTCGAGACTTCCTCGGTGAACCGCAGCGTTCCCCGGCGGGTCCGGATGGATCTTCCCAGATTCCGCGCCGACTCCAGCGCCGTGATGGCCTTGATGCGGGTAGCCACAAGCCCGCGTTGCCGCAATTCCCTCGCCGCGGCCTGGACGCTTTCCGCCATGACAGAACCGCTCAGGGTCGTTCCGTCAGCGCTGACCGCCTGGTAACGAAAGCTCCGCATATGCCCGTGCCTCGTGTCTCAGGAGTCCTGCGTTGCCGCCAGCACTTCTTCCACGCCTGTCAGCCCCTGTTCGATCTTGTCCCAGCCGTCCTCCTGCAACGAGCGCATGCCGTCGGACCGGGCGGCTTCGGCCACGCTACGAGCGGAGCCCTTCCGGGCAATGATCCCGCGGATGGAGTCATCGACTTCCAGCAGTTCGAAGATGCCGATGCGGCCGTGATATCCGCGTCCCCGGCAGGCTTCGCAGCCAGTTGCCGTCCAAGTGCGCACCACGCGGCCAGCAGGTCCGGGCACGCTGTCCCCCGGTGTGCGGCATTGGGTGCACAGCAACCGCACCAACCGCTGTGCCAGGACGGCCACCAGGGACGACGCCAGAAGAAAGTCTTCGACACCCATGTCGACCATCCGCGTAATCGCACTGGCGGCGTCATTGGTGTGCAGCGTGGAGTACACGGAATGGCCGGTCAGGGCCGCCCGCACGGCGATCTCGGCGGTTTCGCGATCTCGGATCTCCCCGACCATGATCACGTCCGGGTCCTGTCGCACAATGTGCCGCAGGCCCGTCGCAAACGTCAGCCCGACGGCAGGGTTGAGGTGGATCTGGTTGACGCCCTCCACGTGGTACTCGACCGGATCCTCGATGGTGACGATCTTCCGTTCCGTTGAGTTCACCCGCTTCAACGCGGCATGCAGCGTAGTGGTTTTCCCGCTGCCGGTCGGTCCTGTCACAAGCAACAGGCCGTGAGGCAGCATGGCGAGCCGTTCCATCCGTCCCAGCAAGTTCTCGCCAAGCCCGAGCGACTGCAGGTCAAAGGCTGCGGCGGTCGCATCGTCCAGGAGCCGAAGCGCAAGCGACTCGCCGTGAAGCGTGGGCATGGTCGCGACCCGCATGTCCAGATCCCGGCCCAGCACTTTCGTCCGGATACGACCGTCCTGCGGCAACCGACGCTCGGCGATGTCCAGACCGGCCATCAGCTTTAGCCGGGAAACGACCGCTGCGCGCAGCGGGCGGGCGGGAGCCGCCCGCCCGTCCAGGATCCCGTCGATCCTGTACCGCACACGGAACCCTTCCTCCAGGGGTTCGAGATGGATATCACTCGCCCGTTCCGACAGCGCTTGCGAGATCAGGGAATTCACGTAGCGAATCACCGGTGCTTCGGATGCCATGTCCCGGAGGTGCTCGATGTCGGCCGTGGCGGCGTCGACGGGCTGCCTGTGTTCCGGAGCGCCGAATCGCATCTCAATGGCCGCGAGAATGTCGTGTTCCGTTGCGAGAACGGGCCTTACCGGCCTGTCGGCCAAGCCCTGGATGCTTGCGAGTGTCTCCAGGTCGAGGGGGTCGGCCATTGCCACGCGCAGGCAGGAGTCATCGCCCCCGACCGGCACGAATCGGAAGTGGCGCATGTAGCTGGGCGGGATGGCTTCGACCGAGGGCAGCTCGCTCGGGAATTCGGCGCTTCGCAGCATGGGGAGCCCGAGCTGCTCTGCCTGCGTCTGGAGGAGATTGTCAGGCTTGACGAACCCCAGGTCCACCAGGGCGGGGGCGAGCCTGCCGCCGCGATCCCTCTGCAGTTTCCGCGCGCTCTCGAGATCCTTGCCGCTAAGGAATCCCTTCTCGACAAGCAGATCGCCGAGGTCTGTCGGTCGGCTCGGGGCGCCTGGCTGGCTGGAGTGCTGCATTGCGATTCGGTTCGTGTGCGGTCGGATCAATAGTGTCTTGTTGTCAGGACAGTCTCGCCGGACAGGGTGCCCCGCGCGGCGCCGATGACGATTTGTTTCGGAAGTTGCGTCCGGTCTTCCCAGGGGAAATGGAACAGCGACACGGCCAGCGCCACTTCCAGTCCGGGCGCCAGTTTGGTGAGGCCTGGTCCTTCGGCGACGAGGATATCTCTCATCTTTTGCCGCAGCGGTTCAAGGCCGGCGCGCTTGCGAAGGTTCAGATCCCGGATCTCGTCATCGGAGTACGAGCGCCGGAACGGGCTCAGGTTCGTCGTCGGCACGAGGTTGACTTCGATCGAGAACACGGTGCCGTAACCCGGCAGGTAGATCCCCCGCGCCGCGCCGACCGCCGCCGGCTGGCCACTGGCCGTGGAGCGGAAGCTGCGGTCGACGGCTCTCTCAACGGCCTCCATCTGCCGTATGAGCTCCGGTTGGAGCAATTCGATGTTGTCTGCCGCCAGCGGAGCGGCGAGCAGCAGCGCTACGAGCGGGCTTCTCATGGTTGGCTATCCGGAACCCCGGCCATCTCGAACTCGACGAGCTGCCGCTTGAGCATCTCGTGCTTGGCGTTCACGAACTGGTAGCCGGCAACAGCGTCTTCACGGACTTCTGTGAGTTCGCGCCGCACCGCCGCGAGTTCGGAACTCGTCCAGCCCTCTGTGGCCGTCCTTGCCGCGTCCAGCAACGTTTGTCTAATGCGCTCCTCGGTGCCGGACAGCTCCTCTCGGATCAAGGCACGGAGTTGCTCCTCCGTCGGGGCAGTTTGGCGCGGCGCCGGCGGACCGCCGGTCGAGAGCGTCCAGCCCGTGGCGTCCCGCTCGAGGGCCGGCTCAAGCACCCACATCCCGCCCACGATTGCGAGAGCTGCGGACGCCGCGACCGCCGTGGCGCGTAAAGCGCCAGCCAGAACGCCTGCACGACGCCACCGATCCGTGGCACTGGCTTGTGCCGGCGCCGCGACCAACTCGATTCGACGCGAAGGCTCCACTTCCGGCAACTCCCGCAGCGTCTGCAGCAAAAGCCGCTGTTTCTCGAGTTCCTCGCGCGCCTCGACCGAATCGCGCAGGAAGGCCTCGACTGCAGCCTTGCGGTCGGGCGCCAGCTCGTCCAGCAAGTAGTCTTTCAGGTCATCGGGCGAAAACTGCATTCTTGCGCTCCTTCAACCGGACGAATCACGCGGAAACCGGATCGAGAACCTCCCGCAGGGATTCCAGGGCGGCATACAGCCGGGACTTGACCGTCGAAGCCGGGCAGTCCAGGATTTCCGCGATCTCGTCGAACTTGAACCCTTGATGCACCTTCAGGAGCACCACCTCTCGCTGACGGGCGGGCAGCGCGTTCAATGCCTGCTCGACAAGGAACCCGAGTTCGGCACCGCCGTATCCGAATCCGCCCAGCCGGGCCCTTGGCAAGCTCGCCAATTCAGCGACCGCTTCGAGATTGTCGCTATCGGAGGCTGGCCTGGGCCGGCGGCGCAGGCTTGCCGCCTCGTTGTGGGCGATGCGGAAGAGCCACTGAGGAAAGCGGTCGACTGCGGCCAGCCGGGGCAATCCGCGATAGGCCTTCAGAAACGTCTCCTGACAGACGTCCAAGGCGTCCTCGCGGTCGCTCAGAGAGCGCAGAAGGTAGTTGTAGACCCTTTTCTCCCAGCGGGACACCAGGGCGTTGTACGCCTGCATGTCGCCCTGCTGGGCGCTCAGCACCAGATCGCGATCTTCGATTTCGCTGAAGATCAACGCTTCATCCGTCCACTAGACAAGACGCCGCGGAGAGACGAAAAGACGAAATTGGAGCCGCTTTCCACCTCTCGGGAAGCTTCAAGCGTGGCATTTGGGGCCGGATCGAGTCAAATTCTCGGGCGTGGCCTGAATTGTTGCCACAAATCCGAGGCGCTGAATCGTCTTGTTAGTGCTGACAATAGACTACGGTTCGAGTACCTTCTCCTTGTGAACCTGTGGTTGACACAAGCGGCGGGGCGCAAGTCCCGCCGCTTCATTTTATGGTCGGCTCCCTCAATCGGCGCCCCGTGAAGCGCCTGGTCGTCAACGCGGACGATTTCGGTTTTGCGCGGGACGTGAACGAGGGCGTGCTGCAGTCCCACCTTGAGGGGATCGTGCGCTCCACCTCGCTCATGGCGAATGGCGCGGCCTTCGACCACGCCGTGGAGCTTGCGGCCCGCCACCCCAGCCTGGCGGTGGGGTGCCACTTGACGTTGGTGCAGGGGCCGTCTGTCGCGAGGCCGGGCGTTTCGCTGCCGGCTACGGTTTCCGAGTTCCTGGCTGGTTTCCCGACGGTTGATTCCGTCTTGCCGGAAATCCGAGCACAGATCGAGAAGCTGATGCAGCACGGCGTTCGTCCAACGCATGTGGACACGCACAAGCATGTGCATCTGCTGCCGCCGGTGTTGGACGCGATGGTGTCCGCCGCCGACGAGTTTGGCATCGGCTGGATCCGCAAGCCGTTCGATATCCCCTTCGGCACGGCCGGCAGCGCCCGGTCAGGGATCGCCATGGCGGTCCGACTCTTCCGGATTCCGTTCGAAGAGCGATTGGACCGCGCGAACTGCTCGACTACCGACTATTTCGCGGGATTCGCCTCCACAGGCAGCATGGACGCGTCCTGGCTCAGGGGCCTGTTCGCGACATTGCCTTTCGGTACGGGCGAGCTAGTGTGCCACCCCGGGCGGCTGGGTGCGGAGTTGCTGGCCGCGCCGACAAGGCTCAAGCACAGCCGCGAGGCGGAACTGTCCGCGCTTTGCGATTCGGCCGTTCGGAGAGCGGCGGAGGCGCATGGGATCGAGATCGTTTCGTACCGGGATCTCTAGCCGTTCAGACGCCGTCCACGAGGTGTCCGAGCTTTTCCTTCTTGGTCTTCAGGTACGAGTGCGCCTTGTGTCCGGCGTCCGGCGTGCAAGGCACGCGTTCCGAGACTCGGATCCCCTCGCTTTCGAGGGCCTCGATCTTTGCCGGATTGTTGGACAGCAGGCGTACCTCGTTCAGCCCAAAATACCGCAGGATCGCCACGGCAAACCCGTACTCGCGCTCGTCGGCGCCGAAACCCAGTTGATTGTTCGCCTCGACCGTGTCGGCGCCGTCGTCCTGGAGCTCATAGGCCATGAGCTTGTTCAGGAGACCGATGCCACGTCCTTCCTGCGGGTCGTAGATGAGCAAGCCGCAATCAGACTCGGCGATCTGAGATAAAGCCAGTTCCAGCTGCGGGCCGCAGTCGCAGCGCAGGCTGCCGAATACTTCCCCGGTCAGGCATTGCGAGTGGATGCGCAGCAGCGGAACCTGCGTGCCTGACGCGACGTTCCCGCGGACGAGGACGACGAGTTCCTGCTCGCAGTCCGGGCCTTGACCGCGAAATCCGCAAACCTGGAATTCGCCGAACCGCGTTGGCAATACGGCTTCAGCGACCTTGGCTACCTTGTAGCCCGCGACCGCCTGTACGCAGTCTGGCATGGGAGTGTCACCCGCGGATTGGGGCTGCCGAGCACCGGAGAGCAGTTGGAAGTTCCCCCGCCCCTAGTCAACCATTATAGGTTGCCCGTTACGCCTCCCAAGCAGGGTGGCGGGGGCGGCCGGGGGCTCCCGCTCCGTGTGAACGCTGGAGAGCCCAATCTGTAACGGTCTGCCCGCGGACGTCCGGGCAGGCTCGGGACGGCGACACTCGCGGTCAAGCTGCCAGCGAGCGACAGGCAGTGTCCAAACGCTCGGCTGATACGGCTGGTCCAGTCAACTCTCGACTGTGGCCTCTCAGCGGAGTCTTTCGCCTCGCCCGTCAACGACCGGGTTTCCGGCGCCACGCTGGCACGTTCGGACGAGACGCCAAGCTATCCCGCCGCCCGATTCGAATCGCTACAAGCTCAGCTCCCATCCCTTGCGAAACTGCGGCTTGACCCACCGATTCGCGTCCTTGTTGTTCGTGAACTCGCCATTCTCGTGGTCCCACAAGAGCTTGCCGTCATAGTGGACGGCCGCTGCTCCCAGTACCAGCCATTCCGTGAACGGTGCGGCCCGGTCAAAGTTGGAGCAAGCCGGCGCCCCGCCTTTGGCCGCGCGAATCCAGTCGTTCACGTGAGCGGTGGTGTTACTGCCCGTGGAAGCGCCGGGTGAGCGCGTCAGATACGGCGTGGGCAGCTCGTAGTCGGCCCACCTGGAACCCGGTAGCAATCCCACACCCTCGCCGCGGCCGCTGGTGCCGAGGTACCCCTTCGAGCCGGCGAAAATGCAGTTGTAGCCGCTGCCTGACGGCGGCCGGAAACCTCCACCACGCCGCCCGGCTCTGGCCGGGCCGACTTGCGGCCCTTGGCCATTGATCTTGCGGGCCTGTTCCGCCGTCATCCCCTCCGGCACATAGGCGTCGCCGCGGGTGTTGTGCCAATACACCGAGACAGGCGGCATATTGCGTCGCGCCGCGAAATCGTAGCGCAGTGTCAACTCGTCCGGGAATGTGAACGGGGGTGAAGAGTCCTTGTGAACACACTCGACACTGACCAGGCTCTCCGGACCCAATCTAAGGCCCCAGTTCGCAGGACCCAGGATGTGAATACCCCAGTCACCGATGAGGCCGGAGCCAAAGTCGTGGAAGCCGCGCCAGTTGAACGGCAGGTAGAAGCCGAATCTTGACGCGTCAAAGCCGCCTCCGCTTGGTCGCGGCGGCCTGTCACCCTGTCCGGAGGAGTCCTGCGCTCCGGCCGCCGCTGGCCTGGGCGGAACAGGTGCGCCGCGGAGTCGCTCAGTACGCGCCCTCGCGAATTGCCGGTAGTTGTCGTCACCGGCCGTGAATGGCCGGTCCGCCGCACCTCCGAGCCAAAGATCCCAGTCCAACGTGTCTGGTATCGCGCTGGGGGCCGCAACGGTGGGCATGCCCTGCGGCCAGACTGCCGGGTTCATCCAAGCGTGAACCTCTGTGACGTCGCCGATTTCGCCGGACCACATGATCTCGCATGCAACGCGTGTTGCGTCGTGGGAGTAGCCCTGGTTCCCCATCTGGGTCGCGACCTCGTACTTCGCGGCTGCCTCCCTGAGAAAACGCGCCTCCCAGGCCGTGCGAGTCAGCGGCTTTTCGACGTAAACATGCTTCCCAGCCTGCATGCAGGCCAGCGCGCAAGTGGCGTGCATGTGGTCGGGAGTGCCAACCACGACGGCGTCGATGTCCTTCCCGGACTTGTCGAGCATGACCCGATAGTCCTTGTATTTCTCGGCTTTGGACCAGTTGCTGAACCCTTGGGCCCCCCGGTCCCAGTCCACGTCGGCGAGAGCGACGATGTTTTGTGTCTCGCATTGCCTCAGCACGAGGCCTGGCCGGCCGCCAGCGCCGATGGAGGCCACGTTGAGCTTTTCATTGGGGGACTTGTACCCCAGCGCCTTGAGGGACGGGACAGCCCCGTAACGTCCGGTAGGAACAGCTCCGGCCAGCAGGCCCCCAAAGAAAAAATACCGTCTCGAAAGATTCTGTGCCATCCTCATACCTCCACTTCACCGGCGTGCTTGTCTTGACGCCGGGAGGGCTTATATGATCGCGCATTCCGCCCGTGGGCGTCGAGCCTGATTGCGGTTCTAGGCGAACCGCCCTGATCCTGCCCGCCAGCGTCCCGGGCGGTCTCGGAACGGCGACACTCGCGGTCAAGTTGCGAACGAGCGGGAAGCAGCGTAGCCTTGTACACTCGTTTCGAGCGGTCGACCAAGAGGTGGGGCAGAGGGTCTGAGTGTTTTTCGGCTGGCGAGGGCAATCGTGGAGACGGCTCTGATCCGAGATTCCTACATGCTTCGGGCAGCGTGGTCAGTGCTCAAGTACAGCTCCGCCTATCCACACCACAAGCCGTGAACATCGAAACTGCCTGCTCAGTGAGCGGATCCCCTTCATGGCATACACCGACCTGCTCGTTACGCTGCTAGTCAAGGTCGCGACATTCGCTTCCTTGGCAAGCATCGCTCTGCGCTGGAACTTCGCCAAGAGGCTGTTCCTGCGCGAGCAGCGCACGATCCGGCAGCGACTGGAACTCGCTGCCCAGTTCGGCGTCGTCTTCGCAAGCGCGTCGCTGGTACGGGTCGTCCTTGGGTATCGCGCCGCCGAGGTCGGACTTGAGGGTGCCTTCGTGTCGGGACTGGTCGGTGGGTACGTGCCGGGTGCCGTGGCGGGAGCGCTGATCTCATTGCCCGCTGTCCTGGGGCCGGATTTCGAATGGGCCACCCTGCCTCTACTGGTGGGCGTCGGTTCGTGCGGGGGGTTGCTGCGATCTCTGGCGCCCGATCCCGAGGATGTCTGGCGGTTTTCTCCGTTCTTCGTGTTCTCGCTCGTTGCCTGGATTCGCAACCGAATTCCTGGCTCCGAGGGGGCGTTTCAGTTGACCATGCTCACAGCCTGCGTCGGTCTGGAGTTGTTGCGGATTCAAATCGCACGCACGTTCTCCCAACAGGAATTGCTCTTCTCGCTCTACGATTCAGGCGAAGAGCTCAGTCTGGTGCCGGTCGCGTTCGTGTGCGGCGCGACCGTCATGGGCGTGGGCCTCACCATCAAGGTCTGGAATAACACCCGCAACGAGTGGAAGATCGAAAACCAGCAGCGGTTGCTATCGGAAGCCCGGCTGATGAGTCTGACTCGCCAGATGAATCCGCACTTCCTCTTCAATACCCTGAACTCGGTGGCCTCACTGGCCCGGACGGACCCCGACAAGGCGCGCGAGATGATCTACCGGCTTTCGACGATCCTGAGAAGACTACTCCGCAAGCAGGAGGCTTTCGTCCCGCTTAGCGAGGAGCTCTCTGTCATTGACGACTACCTGCAAATCGAGCAGGTACGGTTCGCCGGCCGCCTGCAGATCGAGAAGATCATCGACAAGGAATCCATGGACGCGTTGGTTCCGAGCATGATTCTCCAGCCGATCGTCGAGAACTCGATCAAGCACGGCATCGAGCCCAAGGTCGGCACAGGAACGGTGCGGCTCGGCAGTTCGCTGAAGTCCGGTCGGCTCCAGATCGAGATCGAGGACGACGGCGTCGGAATCCCGCATGAGGACATGGCCAGCCTGTTTCAGAAGGGCATCGGCCTCGGCAACGCTCGCGAGAGGCTCGAAGTGCTGTTCGGCCAGGATTTCCAGCTGGCTTTCGAGGCGCGCGCGGGCGGCGGCGTTCGAGTGCGGGTTCAGATTCCAGAGTTGCGAGATGCAGCCCGCGCCCCGGAGAACGACCTCGGTTCCCCTGATCCTGTCTGACGCCTCCGCCCCCAGCTCAGTCGATGGCTGGGTCGATGTCGCTCTCGCGGATCCATGTCCCCACCTGGATCTCGCCTGCCATGAACTTTTCGTAGTAGCCCGCCCAGCGTGTGGCGACCGGAAATGCGTCGAAGATGTCTCCGTCGCCGAACATCCGCGGATCCTCTTGAGCCTCCAGTTCCTTGACCAGCTGTGCGGCGAGGCTTTCCTTGGCCGGAGCGTACTCGAGGTCCGAGGCCAGATTGCGGACACAGGCGGGATCGTTGTCGAGGTTGTAGAGTTCCTCCGCTTCACGCTTGCCGAAGGCGAGCTGCCAGTACCTGTCCTCACCGCCGGAGCGTCTTAGATTGAGAATCTCGCTCTTGGTCGGGCTGGCGTCCACCGCCAGGTAGCCGGTTTCCGGATTGCCCGCGGGCCAGCGGTCCGGTTCGAAGTTCCGCAGGTACAGGAGGTTCCCCTTGACGATGCCGCGGATGGGATAGCCCGCGTCACCGGGCCTGCCGATATCGTGCCGCTCCTTGCCGATCAGCACATGGTCGCGAGCCGGATCAACCTGACCCGACCGCGGCGAACGGAGGATATCCAACAGGCTGCGGCCCGCTGCCGGCTGCATTCCGGTGGCCGCCCACTCCACGCCAGCTACGTCCATGATGGTCGGTGCCAGATCCACGAAGCTGACGAAGTCGTCCACTGACCGGCCGGGATGGGGCACGCCGTCCAGCCACATCATCGCCAGCGGGAGATGGTTCGAGAGTTCGTATTCCTGCGCCTTCGCCCGAGGGAACGGCATGCCGTTGTCGGAGGTGACGATCACCAGGGTGTTAGCGAGTTCGCCGCGCTCTTCGAGGGATGCCAGAATACGCCCGAGGTGCATGTCGAAATGCTCAATTTCAAACGCGTAGTCGAGAATGTCGTGCCTTACGGTCTCGCTGTCTGGCCAGATCGGATAGACCTCGTCGATTTCGGCCAGGCTCTTTCCACCCTTCTCCGCCCCCGACCGGAACTCGTAGGCACGGTGCGGCTCCCAGGCGCCGTACCAGAATGCCCAGGGCTCGTCCTCGGGGGCCGCATTCATAAAGTCCTCGAAGTTCGCGGCGTAGTCGGTCCTGCCCATTCTTGACGTCGGGGGATCGGCCTCGCGATCGCTGAACGGGGTCCCGGCGAGGTGGCGGGGATTTCCGTCGGCGTCGTTCGCGACGCCCGGGCTCCAGCCCTTCGCCGTCATTCCGACGAAGTACCCGTTCTCTGCCAGGGCTTCCGGGTAGCTCTTGAATTCGGGCGGGAAGAAAGCCATGTGGTTGCCCGCCGCTCCGAGCTGCCAGGAATTGCGCCCCGTCAGGATCGAAGCACGGGACGGGGCGCACTTCGCGTTTGGGGTGTAGGCGTTCTGGAACAGGACCCCATCTCGGGCCACCCGATCGAAGTGCGGGGTACTAACCCAGGCTGTCCCGTAGGCGCCCATGTGGGGGTACGACGCATCGTCGGCGATGGCGATAAGAATGTTGGGTTTCTCGGGAGCCTGTGGCGGGCCGCTTCCGCATGCGCAAATCACAAGTGCGAGAGCGAGTGTGGAAGCAAGTTCTCGAGACATAGCGGCGAAAAGGTTAGCACGGCTGGCCTTGGATGCGGCGACCAACTCGCGCGATGCCAGTTGGAATGTCAGCCCAGAGCGAGCAGGTGCGCGATGCGATCAAGATGCCATTTCGAGTCGCCGTAAGCGAACTCGGAGGCTTTTGCACGCTTCAGGTACATGTGCAGATCCTGCTCCCAGGTGAAGCCGATCCCTCCGTGCAATTGAAGGCCCGTTTCAGCGGCGAAGACAAACGCAGAGTTTGCCGCGGCCTTGGCGATCGAGGCTGCCTCCCCGAGCTTCTCGGGCTGCTCGTCCGCGACCGCTGCCGCGTAGTAGCAAGCGGTGCGCGCTTTCTCGATTCCGATCAGCATGTCGGCTGCTTTGTGCTGCACGGCCTGGAATGTCCCCACCGACCGACCGAACTGCTTGCGATTCTTGACGTACTCGACAGTCATTTCAAGAACCCGCGCCGCGGCGCCCACCATCTCCGCCGAAAGCGCGATGGCCGCCTTGTCGAGGACAGTCTGAAGGTCGCCGATGGTGCCGCCGCCGACACGCTCGGCCGAGTCCGGATCGCAAGTCACCTGGTAGATCGGTCGCGTGGTGTCCATCGAATGCAAGTTCGTCACCTCGGGGTCGCCTACAGCCGCCAGTTCAACGTCGTTGCCGCTGGTGCGGTTCACGAACAAGATCAGTCCGGCGTCAGCGGCTTCAGGGACGTACCGCTTTGTCACCGCGCCGTCGGGTTGCGGCCGAAGCATCATCGCCGTCCAGCCCGATCCGGGTTCGTAGATGCCGGCCGTTGCCTTCAAGGAACCTTCCGCGACATCGGGCAGGTAGCGCTGCTTGGCTCCGTCGTTCCCAAGGGTCTCCACGGCGAGGGCGGCAAGGACCCCGCTTGCATGGAGCGTGCCGGGAATCAAGTGCCGGCCCGTCTCTTCCATCAACACCACGAGGTCGAACAGTTCGAGCCCCAGGCCGCCGTTATCCTCCGCCACGAGCAACCCGGGCCACCCCAGGTCGGCAATCTTGCCCCAGAGCGAATTGGCCGCCTTGGGCGCGTCACCCGGATCCAGCATTCGGCGCAGTTCCGGCACAGGCCATTCCGTGCCCAGGAAGCCGCGCGCGGAGTCCCGCAGCATCATCTGTTCTTCGGTAAGGCTGAAGTCCACAGTCGCGCTCCTTACTTGCGGGGCAGGCCGAGCACTCGCTCGGCGATAACGCTGCGCAGTATCTCTGAGGTTCCACCCTCGATCGTGTTGGCCCGGGAGCGCAGGTAGCCGAACTGCCAACTCTTCGCGAAGGACTCGACGCCGTCGGATAGCGTTTCCGTGCCCCATGTGGCGGAATCGTCCGCGTCGTCAAACCCGCCACCCGGCAACAGCGGGGCGTCCGGGCCCAGTGTTGAGAGCCCCATCTCCTGAAGGCGCTGGTTCATCTCGGCCCAGGCGACCTTGACGACGGATGACTCGAAGCCGAACAGCCGCTCCGCAAGGCGTTCGCAGGTCATCGTGAGGCACTCGCTGTCGACGTAGGCCTGGGCGACTTCGCGAGCCTGCTGGGGATCAAGGGGGATGTTTCGCCCCCGCACGGACTCCAGCAGCCTGTCGAACTGCTGCTGGAGCCTGACGCTGAGCGAAACCGAGATGTTCGCACGCTCCCGGGTGAACGTCTTCATGCCGATGATCCATCCGTCGTTCTCGGCTCCCACGCGGTTCGACTTGGGTACACGCACCTCATCGAAGAAGACTTCCCCGAACTCGGCTTCGCCGGTCATCTGTCGTAGCGGCTTGACGGAGACTCCCGGGCTGTGCATGTCGACGATCAACGCGGTGATGCCCTGGTGACGCGGCGCCTCCGTGTCCGTGCGCACCAGGAGCCAGATGTAGTCCGAAATCAGGGAATTCGACGTCCAGATCTTCTGCCCCGTGACGATATAGTCGTCGCCGTCAGAGACGGCGCGGGTTTGCAGCGCGGCGAGGTCCGATCCGGCATTGGGCTCGGAGAAGCCCTGGCACCAGATCTCCTCGGCTGTCAGCATCGGCTTGAGATAACGCTTCTTCTGCTTCTCGCTGCCGACCGCGATCAGGGTGGGGCCGGCGATCATCAATCCGATGCTGTTCACACTGGGAGGCACTTTGGCGCGAGCGGACTCTTCGTTGAAGATTACTTGCTCGCGGAATCCGAGGCCCTGGCCGCCGTACTCGGAAGGCCAGGTCAATCCCAGCCAGCCGCCTTCGTACAACTCTTTCTGCCAAGTCTTGAGGGCTTGCACGTCGTGCTTGGCGATGGCGGGAGCGTGATCCGCGAGCCATTCGCGGAGGCGCTCCCGAAACACCAATTCCGCGGGCGTGTCCTGAAGTCTAGACATGAGAAAACCATATTGTACACGCGCGTCGGTCTGCTGTCCCTTCACGGAAAATACCGCTGATTTCGCTACGTGCAATAGTCAAACTACATTAAACAGTCGAAACCCCTTTTCGGAATCGATTCGACCCTCACCTAAACAGTGATCCATTAAGATAGTTACACTAATATAAGTTTGCCGCCGTGGTCAATATGTTATTCATATTATAGTTAGCTATGCACTCTGCGGGCTCTCAGTCAGAAATCGCTACCTTGCCGGGTCAGGATGGTCCTTTCCCTCCAGATTCGACCCCACAGGCAAGCGCTGAGTTGGAACCCCTTGTCGTTGCTGCGGACCGAGCCTTGGTGCGCTTGGACGCGGCTGTCGCGACGCTGCCGGCTCCGGAAGCCTTCCTCGCGATGCACAGACGTTGCGAGGCCATTCAGTCTTGCCTCATCGACGGAGCTTCAGCCTCGCTGCGGGACCTGATCGCGGCAGGGTCCGGCAGCGCCCGCTCCGGTCGTGATGACGCCCGGGAGGCTGCCGTGCACTGCTATCGAGCCATCTGCGCAGTGATTGAGGGTGCCGGGGACAAGCCGCTCGGGACGACCGCGCTTGCCGAGATGCACGCAATCCTTGATCCATGCCGCGATGCCGGGACCGGGAGCCTGGAGCAATTCGCCCTGGACCTGGAACGCTGCCTGGACGGCGGCCGGGACATGGCTGATGTCGTTCGAGTCGGGCTGGCCCAGGGGCGGCTGGAGGCGCTGCAGCCCTTCCCGGGCGCGAACGGACGTCTGGGGAGGCTTCTCGTTCCTGCACTTGCCGGTAGGCTGAAGATCCCGGGGGCGCTGGCCCTGGGCCTGTCTCCCTTTCTGAGCCGCCGCCGCGCTGACTACGTCGATCGCGTTCGAGGCTTGCAGTCGGCCGCTTCCTGGCAGCCGTGGGTCGCTTTCTTCCTGGAGGGAGTGGCGCAGTCAGCGACTGATTCGGCCGATGCGGTTCGGCGCTTCGCAGCGATGAGGGAACAGCACCGGGCCGCGGTCGCAGCCAACCTCGGCCACGCTGTCGGCCGCGGCCTGCGGGTGCTGGACTGCCTGTTCGAGCAGCCGGACGTGACGGTCGCCGATCTCATGGGCATTACTGGCACTACGTACGCGGCCGCCAATCAGCTGGCATCCCGCTTTGCAGCCCTCGGCATTCTCGAGGAGTCCACCGGTCAACGCAGGAACAGGCTGTTTCGGTACGGTCCATACCTCAGGCTCTTCGACTCGGTCGCCCCGCCGGAGCCCGGGATGGACACAGCCGCTCCGCGCGCCGCGCCAACCACCATCGATCAGGCAGCTCTCCCGAGCGGGCCCGCGCCGAAGCCGCGAGCGAACCGGAATGCGGAGCGGCCCAGGGCGAAACAGCCGAGCGCCCGTCCGGAGCCGCCACGGCCGCGACGAACGATGAAGTACATCTCCGATGACCTGCTATGAGTCCGGCCCGGCCTCTTCGCCGTGCCCTGCGGGGACGGGTGACTTGCCGCCCGGGTGGTGCAGCCTCCAGTCGATTTGATGCAGCATGCCCTGGAGCAATCGGGCGTCCTCCGGCGCCAGCCGCAAGCGACCCACGAATCGTCGCAGCTTGCGTGTGTCGGTCTCGGTCGCGTCGCGGTGCAGGAAGCCGGACGCGCGCAGGATCGGGACCAGCATCCGGAGAATTCGCTCCCGGACTCCCGCACTGACGCTGGCCGGAGTCTGCAAACTCGACCGGGGAGCGGCGTTCCTTGCGATCTCGTAGCAGCAGATCGCCACCGCCTGGCCTAGGTTCATTGACGGAACAGCGTCGCTTGTGGGAATCGACAGGATCCAATCGCAATAGCTGAGGTCGTCGTTGGAGAGTCCGAATTTCTCGGAACCGAAGACCAGTGCCGCCTTGCGGTCTTCAAGATGCGTCCGGATCGCGTCCGCCCCGGCAGGAAGCACCCTTTGCACGTGGCGCTGCCGCCGAGCATCGAGCCCGCTGCTACCGACGACCAAATCGATGTCGTGGAGAGCTTCCGCGAGACTGTCGGTCACGGTTGCCCGCTCAAGGACCGAGACGGCCCCGGCCGCAGACCGCGCCGACCGGAACGCGACGTCGTAGGGCCGGACGCACCACAGGTCGCTGAAGCCGAAATTGCTGATCGCCCGGGCCGCGGCGCCGATGTTGAGAGAGTTGCGAGAAGCGACCAGTACGATTCTCAGGTTGTTGTGCCAGGCCGGCATTCGTTCATCTGCCCTGGCGGAGCGCGCGGGCTTGCACGGCCCCCGTGTGGCGGCGGTTCGCGTCTCGAACGGTCAGGGCGGGCCCGGCCGGCGGCCGCTCCTGGCGACGGTCTGGCTTGTGAGCGTTCACGACCCAAGCATTTGCCGCAGGACGTACTGCAGGATGCCGCCATGCCTGTAGTACTCGACTTCCATCGGCGTGTCGATTCGCACCTGTACATCGAAAGCCACTGGCGACGCGCCGCCGTCCGGGATTGCCTGGATCCTCACCGTCTTGGCGGAACCGTCGGCCAGGCCCGTGATGTCAAATGTCTCGCGACCGGTCAATCCGAGCGATTGGTGGTCCTCACCCTCCCGGAACTGCAGGGGGAGGATGCCCATTCCGATCAGGTTCGAACGGTGGATCCGCTCGTAGCTGGCCGCGATCACCGCGCGGACGCCGAGCAGCGACGGTCCCTTGGCGGCCCAGTCACGCGAAGAGCCCGTTCCGTATTCCCGCCCGGCGAGCACGACCAGCGGTGTGCCTTCCTCCCGGTACCGCATCGCGGCGTCGTAGATCGATTCAATCTCGCCGTCGGGCAAACGCAGCGTCCAGCCACCTTCCGTTCCCGGGGCGAGCAAATTGCGCAGCCGGACGTTCGCAAAGGTCCCGCGCATCATCACCTCGTGGTTACCTCGCCGCGATCCGTACGAATTGAAGTCTGCCGGAGCAATGCCTCTGTCCTGAAGGTAAGAACCGGCCGGGCTGTCGGCCTTGATCGCGCCGGCAGGAGAAATATGGTCTGTCGTCACGCTGTCGCCCAGGACGGCCAACGCGCGGGCGCCACGGATGTCGGCCACTCTGCCGGGGTCGCGGCCCATATCAGCGAAGTACGGCGGGAGCCGCACGTAGGTGGAGTCGGAATCCCAGTCAAACAGGTCGGATTCCGTCGCGGCGAGTTCGCGCCAGCGATCGCTCCCTTGGTACACGTTCTCGTAGCTTCCCCGGAACATATCCGAGTCCACCACAGCAGCCACAGTGTCCGCGATTTCCTTGCGGCTTGGCCAAAGGTCTCGCAGCATGACGGGATTGCCGTCCAGGTCCGTGCCGATCGAATCCGTGGCCAGATCGACATTCATGTTCCCGGCAATCGCGTACGCCACGACCAGCGGGGGGGATGCAAGGTAGTTGGCCCGCACCTCCGAATGCACACGTCCCTCGAAATTGCGATTCCCGGATAAGACGGAGGCGACGACCAGGTTCCCGTCGCGTATCGCTGCGGACACTTCGGCGGGCAGCGGTCCCGAGTTGCCGATGCAAGTCGTGCAGCCGTACCCGACGAGGTTGAACCCGGTCATGTCCAGATAGGTGTCGAGTCCCGACTTCGCCAGGTAGTCGGTGACGACCTTGGACCCGGGCGCCAGACTGGTCTTCACCCACGGCTTGACCTGCAGACCCTTCTCCACGGCTTTTCTTGCGACCAGCCCCGCGGCGATCATCACAGCGGGGTTGGATGTGTTGGTGCAGCTGGTGATGGCGGCGATCACGATGGCTCCGTGCGCCAGTTCGCACTCCGTGCCGCGGATTATTGCCGTCACCCCGGTCCGTGCCTCGGTGACGGCCACCCCGGAGCCACCAGGCACCACCTTCCGGGCGGCCAGCGATTCTCCCAGCATGGTCGCGAACGATCGGGACGCGTCACGGAGGGCGATCCGGTCTTGCGGGCGCTTCGGCCCGGCAATTGAAGGCACGACCTCGGCCATGTCTAGCGCCAGCGTGTCACTGTAGACGGGGGCCGCGTCCCCCCTTGAACGGAAGAAACCCTGTGCCCGGGCGTACGTTTCGACCAGGTCGACCTGCTCTTCGGAGCGACCGCTCAGCCGCAAATAGGCCAACGTCTCGGAGTCGATCGGGAAGAGGCCGCAAGTCGCGCCGTATTCCGGCGCCATATTGGCGATTGTCGCCCGGTCGGCCAGCGGTAGCTCGTCCAGGCCGTCGCCGAAGAATTCAACAAACTTGCCGACCACGCCGCGAGCCCGTAGCATCTCCACGACAGTCAGCACCAGGTCCGTCGCGGTCGCACCATCGGCGAGCTGCCCCCTGAGTTCGAATCCGACCACTTGCGGGATCAGCATCGAGACGGGCTGCCCCAGCATCCCCGCTTCGGCCTCGATGCCTCCCACACCCCAGCCGAGCACTCCCAGTCCGTTAATCATCGTCGTGTGCGAGTCCGTACCGACGAGCGTGTCGGGATAGACCCACGTTTCGCCCTCGCGCTCCTGAATGAATGCCACCTTGGCGAGATACTCGAGGTTCACTTGATGGACGATGCCTGTCTCGGGTGGCACCACCCTGAAATTGCGAAACGCGTTCTGACCCCACTTGAGGAACTGGTAGCGTTCGCGGTTGCGTTGGTACTCCAGGATGCCGTTCAGCGACAGCGCGTTCCGCGATGCGAAATTGTCGACCTGGACGGAATGATCGATCACCAGGTCGACGGGCTGGAGGGGATTGATCCCGGCAGCTTGTCCGCCCATGGTCACAATGGCCTGCCGCATCGCGGCCAAGTCCACAACGGCCGGTACCCCGGTGAAGTCTTGCATCAGCACGCGCGCGGGCCGATAGGCGATTTCAGTTGATGGAACCGCCTTGGGATCCCAGTTGACTAGGGCTTCGATGTCCTGCGTGGTGACGCTGCTGGCGTCTTCATGGCGCAGCAGGTTTTCGAGCAGGATCTTCAGCGAGTACGGCAGCTTCGAATCGGACCAGGCCGGTAGCGCGCCGAGACGGTGATAGCTATACTCACGCCCTCCTGAGCGAAGGGTTTCTTTGGTGGAAAATGAGTCCATCGGATCCTCGTATAGTTCCTGTCGGGTAGCTCTTGGCCTGGTGGGCCAAAACCAGCCGGCAGCGAGGGAATACCCTATCTTCCCATTGGTTCGGAGCAGAATGTGTTGAGTGCCTTAGAATCAATCAGGTCCAGACTTGTCGCTGGCGACGCGCGCCACCTGCTCCTCGCGGCCTGCCAGTTGCTGGCGGTTCCCTAGAACCGTTAAAGCGGGCGCGCTCGGATGTGATCGGAATGACGGACTGACCATGATGCGGTGGACCATCGCTTTCTGCTGCGTAGGTCTGACCACACCAGCCGTTGCCTCGAGACCGGTCGTGACTTGGACCACGTACCTTGGCGTAGCGGACTGCGATGATGCCGCCCTGTGGCAGGGAGACTTGTTTCTAGCGTGCCATTCAACAGAGAGTCGCTTACCCATTCCTGTGGCGGAACCAGCGGACCGTTCGGGGACCATGGCCGCGTATGTCCTTCGCCTGGATTTGGATCGAGGCCGGTTAGTGTACGCCACCAGAGTTCAGGCTGACGCCCTTACAGCGGCCCTTCGGATTGAGATCGACGAGGAAGGTTGTGCGCATGTAACGGGTCTGACGAAGGGAGGCGGACTTCCCGTCAGCGAGAACGCTGTCCAGCCGCGCTACGGAGGAGGAGCGAGTGACGCGTTTTTCGTGTCGCTCGCTCCCGGCGGACAAGTGGTTTATGGGACGTTCCTCGGAGGAGAGGGCGATGATGTTGGCAACGCGCTGGGACTGGATGGCCGCGGAGGTGTGCTCCTAGGCGGGACGACTACTTCGGGAGACTTTCCCGGGCAAAGCCGTGAAGGCGATCAGAGTGCTGACGCGTTCATCTCCTTCCTGAGGCCTTCGAGTGCGTCTTCGCTCGCTTCGATAGTCTTCGGCGGCTCGGCGGACGAGAAGCTTACCGGTATCGCAGTCGATGGGGTGGGAGGGGTGTTCGCCGTTGGATACACAAAGTCGGGTGATTTCCCCGTGTTGAATGCAGCCCAGTCCACTCTACGTGGTGCCAGTGACGCATTTGTGACCCGTCTGAGGGTGCCCAGTCTGGCCATCGAATTCTCGACCTACCTTGGCGGTTCAGGTGATGATTCGGGTTGGGGAGTCGCAGTAGACGGCGCCGGAGCGCCGATTGTGGCCGGAACTACTGACTCCCACGATCTCGCAACCAGCCGTGACGCTTTTCAGAGCACTGCCCGCGGAGGGTTGGACGCTTTCGTAGCGAGACTGGGTGGCAGTGAACATAAGTCAGTCCGGTTAACATACTTTGGCGGATCAGGTGATGACTCGAGCGGCTTCGATGGAAGTGATATTGCAGTGGATGCGTCCGGTAGGGTCTGGCTTGCAGGCCTTACATCGTCTGCCGACCTGCCTGTGCGTGATGCCTTGCAGGCAGGCTATGGAGGAGCGACCGACGGATTCGTAGCGGCTTTCTCGTCTGGGCTGGGCAAGCTCGAATTTGGCACCTATCACGGCGGGTCCAGGAGGGACATCCTAGAAGGGCTCGACGTGGATTCGGGAGGTACAGTTGCCGTAACCGGCGTGACGTTCTCGGACGACTTACCGATGCCAGGCCCGGTGATTCAGAGAACACAGTCTGACATCTCCGTTGGGGGGCAAATCGCAAACGCGACGGTGTTGGTGCTTAGAACTTCCCGCTTGTGATGCATGTTTCTGTGGTTGACGCAATCGCACCGACTGGTATGCCACGGTTACACCCCGCCCGGCAAGGAAGCCCTCGACATCACTGAGGCCCAGCGTGAATCAATAGTCGGGCACAACGTCAGGGCTGGTGACCTCGGACAGCAAGCGGTGGCGACGATGCAACGAGTTCATCGGTCGACTGTCTGTTCGACGTTGCCTCGACAGAACCGCCCGAAATCCCGCTGCGCCAATTGCTTGTATGCGAAACTGGCCGAAACTTCGGCCTGGGGGGTGTTGAGGTGCGATTGCGGCATGAGCATGTCGGCGCGGCGCGTGCGGGGGCGTTGGCCATCGCGGCGCTGCATGTCCTGGCTTGGGTTCCGGAGCTCGCGTCGCAGTGTCTCGACGTGAAAGTCATCGACCCGGCCTCAGCCCCTGTGCCGACCGCCCTCGCGTCGTCAGGCGGGAAGGAGGTCCTGACCGACAGCAGCGGCGTTGCTTCGATCTGTGGCCTGGGCGAAGGTCCTCACTCGCTGCTGATCACGGCTCCTGGTTTCAGCGTCGCGGAACTGATAGTCGGGGGGCCGTCTGGAACGGTTACGGTCAGGCTCGCAATCGAGACGCTCACGCAGGACCTGGTCGTCGTCGGGAGCCGCGCCGAGGCGCGGGCGGTTACCGAATCGATCGTGCCTGTCGACCTCCTTCCCGCTTCCGAGTTCGCCCAGCAGGGAGACCCGGACGTGCTCAATCAGCTGCGCAACGTCGTTCCGTCCTTCAACGTGAATGTCCAGCCGATCAGCGGTGGAGCGATGATTGTCCGTCCGGCAAACCTGCGCAACCTCGCGCCGGATCATGTCCTGGTGCTGGTCAACGGCAAGCGTCGTCACCGGGCAGCGCTCATCGCCTGGCACGGCAACGGCGTCTCGGACGGATCGCAGGGCCCGGATATTTCCCCGATTCCTTCAATCGCGCTACGACAGGTCGAGGTCCTCCGCGATGGTGCTTCCGCCCAGTACGGATCGGACGCCATAGCCGGAGTGATGAACTTCACGCTGAAGGACAGTCCGAGCGGCGGCTCCCTCGAAATGCGAACGGGCCAGTTCTACGAGGGCGACGGTAACCGTTTGATCCTCGCGGGCAACGTCGGGCTGCCGCTCGGCGAGGGCGGGTTCGCCAATCTCAGTGTCGAGTACGGCAATTCGCAGCCGACCAGCCGCAGCATCCAGCGTGACGACGCGAAGGCGCTGATAGCGGCTGGCAACCAGCATGTCCGCACGCCGGTCGTGCAGGTCTGGGGCCTGCCCGAATTGAAGGACGACGTGAAGCTGTTCGGCAACTTCGGGAAGCTGATCAGCGAGTTCACCCAACTCTATGGTCACGCCAGCCATGCGAGCCGGAAGGCGACTGGCGGATTCTTCTTCCGGAATCCCAACACCAGGGCCGGCGTGTACAGCATCGACCGCGGGAGGTCACTGCTTGTGGGCGATGTGCTCGATGCGCGAGACGGAATCGCCGATGGTTCCGCGAACTGTCCGACCGTCCCGATCGTTGACCACGAGCCGGACCGAGCCGCGCTCTCCCGAGTGTTCGCGGACCCCAACTGCTTCACGTTCCAGGAACTCTATCCGGGCGGCTTTACGCCGCAATTCGGCGGCTATTACACCGACAGCTCGCTCGTCGGCGGCGTGCGCGGCCAGTTCGCCGGCGGCGTCACCTGGGATGCCAGCGTCGGGCTGGGCTCGAGCGAAGTCGACTTCTTCATATTCGACACCGTCAACGCGTCCCTCGGCCCGGAGTCTCCGACCGAGTTCAGGCCCGGGATCTACCGCCAGGAAGAGCTCAACCTGAACCTCGACTTCGCCTACGCAGCGAGCGACACGATTCACGTGGCCGCCGGCGGGGAGTTCCGCAACGAAAGATTCTCCATCACGCAGGGCGACCAGCCCTCCTGGGAACTGGGGCCGTACCTGCGCCAGGGATTCAGCGCGGGATCGAACGGGTTTGCGGGCTTCGGCCCGTTGGCGGCTGGTAGCTGGGACCGCCCCAACGGGGCGGTGTACGGCGATGTTGAGGTCTCCGACGCCCTGGGAAGGTACACGTTGGACGGTGCGATTCGCGCCGAGCGGTTCGCAGACTTCGGTGGGACGGTGAACGGCAAGATTGCTGGCCGTGTCGAGTTGAGCAGGGTCCTTGCCCTGCGCTCGGCCTGGAGCACCGGCTTCCGCGCGCCGACGCCCGGCCAGCAGAATGCATACAACCTGTCGTCGCAGTGGGACCCCGACCTGATGGACCTGGTCAATGTCGGCACGATCCCGTCGACCACCGCTGTCGCGGCGCTCCGGGGCGGCAAGGCCCTCGAACCGGAGACATCCGTCAATTTCACGGTCGGTGCGGTGGCGCAGGGGGGCCCGTTATCGGTAACGGCTGACTATTTCCGGGTCGCGATCAACGACCGCCTGGCACTGGCGAGCGATTTCGTCCTGACCGCCGCCGAAGTGCAGAAGCTGCTGGCCGAGGGAGTGACTAGCGCTCGAAACCTGAACGAATTCCGGTTCTTCACGAATGACTTCGACACGCTCACCCGGGGCCTAGACATTGCCGCCACACTGGTGCCAACGCCCGAGACGGAGATCACGTTCTTGTTCAACCGAACGTCCACCGAGGTCGTTCAGTTCAACCCGGACATCGTGTCGGCGCTTCGCATCAAGCAACTGCAGCAGAGCCTTCCGAAGACGCGCTGGAACGTGGCCGTGAACCGGGAGTTCGGGCGCTTCAGCGTGCTTGCGCGGGTGAGTTACTACGGCGGTTGGTTCGACGATGACGACAACCAGGACTACACGGGCAAGCATCTGGCGGACTTCGAGGTCTCCTTTCGGGTGCGCCCGGACTGGACGCTTGCTGCAGGCGCGCAGAACGCCTTCAACACGTACACCGACCGAAGCAGGCTGGGATCGGCAGGTCCGGGAAACCGCTATAGCCAGTTCTCCCCGTTCGGATTCGACGGCGGATACTACTACCTGCGGCTGAACTACAGCTGGGGCACCGCGTTTTGAACGGTGCGGCGCTGTCCGACCGCGTGGAGCCGATGCTGTTCGCCCCTGCAATCCTGGGAGGACGGCCCGTCCGTACGCGATAGCAAACCCTGACGCCCGGCACCGGTCTTGGCTGGTATGCCTGACCGGCCACCAGGGGAGGCCGACCCTGGGCGGTCATCCTCGCCCCGGCACGTTGTCTCCCGATTCTGTTTCACGTTCGTCGAACGCTCCCGTCATGTGGAAACGTCTTCTGCATCGGGCGAGGAAACGACGAAACCGCAACTCTGCATCCGCTCGCGAATCAATAGCCGGCCTGCCCCGCTGAATCCGCCCCGCTCACTGCGCGAGCAGGAGATAGCAGCCGACCGAGCAGACGCTCACTAAGATCCCCATTGCTTTCGCGTGCTTCCAGGGCGTCATGTCCACCGGCGCCGGGCCAGGCTCCGCGACACGGCTTCGGGCGGGCCGGAGCCTGGCCGAGACCAGCATGAACGTCGCGACAACCACGAAGACGATCGCGAGGAAATGCAGGAAGTGGATTTCGTCGCTAGTGCCAAACACGCCCTGCAGGAACGACTGCACCGGGTCGTCGAACGAGAAGACCAGCAGGAAGAACAGGATCGGGCCGCCGACCAGGCCCGCCTTCGCCGCGAACGCCGAGACCCGCACCGAGAGCATTCCCAGCAGGATCACGGCAAGCATCGGACCAAAGAACGCCGCATTGATCTTCTGCAGGTAGTTGTACAGGCTGCCGGACGTGTCGATCATCGGGGCGACGAGCATCGCGGCCAGCGCCAGTGCGATGCTGCACGCGCGACCGGCATAGACGAACTCGCGCTGGGAGGCATCCGGTCGCATGACCGATCCGTAGATGTCGCGGCAGAACAGCGTGGCCGACGAGTTCAGGACACTGTTGAAGGTGCTAAGTACGGCGCCCACCATGACTGCGGCGAAGAACCCGCTCAGCCAATCCGGCAGCACCGCCTTCACCAGCGTCGGGTACGCCAGCAGGTAGTCTTCTGGGCCCAGCGTGTCCTTGAACATGTGGAATGCAATCACGCCCGGCAGCACGACGACGAGCGGGCCTACCAGCTTGAAGCCCGCTGCGATCAGCACTCCCTTCTGCCCTTCCTTGAGGTTCCTCGCTCCAAGGCCGCGCTGAATGAATTGCTGGCCGGTACACCAGGCGAAGACCTGGTTGACGACCATCCCGGTGAACAGGGCGCCGAACGGCAGGAACGAGCCCGGCTCGTCGCCCGTGATGTCGAACTTCGGACGCTCCTCCACGTAGACGGTGTCCAGCCCGGCCCAAGGATTCCCGTCCCCGATCTGCATCAGCGCCAGCAGCGGAATCATCAGGCCCCCAATGAGAAACCCGACGCCATTGATGGTGTCCGAGATCGCGACCGCCTTGAGGCCCCCGAGGATCGCGTAGAGCGAGCCGAGCGTTCCCACGCCCCACACGAGCAGCCAGATCACCTGCCCTTGGCTCAGGCCGAACCCCTCCTGCAAGCCGAACAGGCTGTCGATGCCGGTGGCCCCGGACAGCAGCACCACGGGCAGGATCGCGAGCACGTACGAGAACAGGAACACGGCCGCTGCGATCACGCCGGTGGTCCTGTCGTAGCGGGCGGCAAGGTACTCCGGTATCGTTGACAGGCTCATGCGCAGGTAGCGGGGCAGGAAGAAGAGCGCGGTTGCGACCATCGCGATCGCCGCGGTTGTCTCCCAGGCGGTCACGGCGATGGTGTGGTTGAAAGCGTCCCCGTTCAAACCGATCAGGTGCTCGGTCGAAAGGTTGGTGAGCATCAGCGAACCGGCAATGACCCAGGCCGCCAGGCTGCGGCCCCCAAGAAAGTATGCGTCCCAGGTCGTCATCCGGTCGCGCCGGGTATAGGCATAGGAAATCACCGCGACCAGCAGCGTGAAGCCCAGGAATGAAACGGTAGTCACAAGCATGACGGTACCCCCGCTGAGGGAATCAATTGAACTCTGTGCGAAGCCCCCAGGCAGCGGGATTTACAGAGGGAGTCAGACCGGCAGAGGAACAAGCCACTCTCTGTGTGATGGTGCACGATACCACACCAGCCCATCGTGGCAATGGAGAGCGAGCCTTTCCTCTTGGCTTGTAAGAGGTGCCGGAGAGAAGAATAGCCCCGGCGCGGGAGCGCTCGAACAGCCGGGCCGACAGCCTCGTCTCAAGCTTGCCGATCTGGCGGCTCACGGCGGCCTACGAGGTGCGCCGGTCGCGCCCCGCGAGGGTGAAGTTGGCGTGCCGCGCGGCGCTCTCGAAGGCGATCAGCTCGTTCGCAGGAGGGCTGCGGTACGGGTCGCGCAGTTCTCTTCGAACCCCACCCGCGAACCAACCATTTGCCGATTCTCCTATCGATGTTTTTTCTGTACGAATTGAGGGTGGAACGAGAAAACGGATGTCTCAGCGCCCGTCCAAGCTCCTGGGATCGCTGCTTGCGGTCCTTCTTGCGTGGTCGCTGCCCATGCAGGGGCAGGAGCCTGACGCTGACGGATCTGGCAGCGGTTACACCGTCGAGCAATCGGACGCGATCGATAGGGTCGACGAATTGGTGGGCCGGCTTCAGGCGATGCCTTGGGGGCCCGAGGTTGTCGAGGCACTCTCGACACTGGGAACTGCTGCCTGTCCTCACAATCAGGAACTCGGCGTCCGCGCTTTCGAAACAGCATATTCCGTCGTTGCTGGCCTTGACTTTGACTCGGACGATGACTGGTCGACGCGTACTCTTTCGCAATTGGCGGCTGCCGCGCCGACCTGTGATCCCAGCTTTCGCGAACGACCCCTTACTGCTCAGATACCGGCAGCCGAACTCCGCGCACAAGGGCTTCTCGATGCAACCTTGGACAGTGTTTCAACCGATCCTCAGAAGGCAACTGAGTTCGCTCGTGGTGTGGCAAGTCAAGTGCACACCCAGCCGAGTATCAGGCAGAGGTTTTTCGTGAGAGCTCTGCAGAAACTTCGACAGCAACTTCCCGCCGACGCTGACGAACACTTTCGAAATGCCCTATCGAGCGTGGCAGCCACTGGAACAATGCGGGATCTCTTTGCCTTGGGGAATTGCGTTTTCGGCGCAGACCCGCTCCAGACACCGCAACCGCGATGACACGCGTACCCGCAAGCCATGTTGAGTCCCATGCACCGGGTTAACCGCCTTCTCTGGCGCCTGCGATGCCCCGCGCGTTGCGCGCACTCCTCAGCGGCAGTTACGCCCGGCGATTCCTTGCCCAGAAGGTGAAGAGACGAAGTGACTCGGTAACTGCTCAGGCCCCTTCTTGATTACTTGTCTTTTCGCCTGACGGCACGCGGATCAATGCTTGCGCTTGGGTCCGGCCAGGTTGCGAACTGTGGTTCGTGTCGGGAACCGTCCTGACCGGCGATCAGCGGTATTTCAGACCCAGCGGATGGTCCGCTTGACAACCGCGCTGGGAGCGCCTATGCTGCTGAGTAAGGACTCCTTCTGGAGTGGCCGCGGCGATGGGTGCATGGTACGGATCGAAGGCGACCTCGGGTCTGTGCCAAGCGCTGATCGCGGCCATGCCGCCGCATGCCACCTATATTGAGACGCATCTCGGCGGCGGCGCGATCATGCAGCGCAAGCCGCCCGCCCTGCGCAACATTGGCATCGATCGCAACGCCCGCTCGATCCGGGCGTTTCGCGGCCCCTACGAGGTGGAACTGGTGCACGGCTGCTGCCACCGCTTCCTGTCCGAGTTCCCGTTTGCCGGCGACGAGCTGGTCTACTCCGACCCGCCCTATCTGCAGCGCACGCGCAAGTCGCAGCGTCGCTACCGCTACGACTACACGCAGGCCGATCACGAAGCACTGCTGGCGTTGCTCAAGAGCCTGCCCTGCGCGGTGATGCTCTCCGGCTACCCCTGCGAGCTCTACGAGCGGGCCCTGCCGGACTGGCACAGCCTGTCGCTGCAGGTGATGAACCAGGCCGGGGTGGTGACCGAGAAGGTCTGGTGCAACTTCGCGCCGGGGCGCCACGTGCACTGGCACCGCTATGCCGGCCAGAACTTCACGCAGCGCCAGTGCATCCAGCGCAAGGCCGCCAGCTGGGGCAAGCGCTATGCGGCCATGCCGCCGGGCGAGCGGCTGGCGGTGCTGGCCGCCCTGCTGGCGGTCGAGGCCGAGTGATGCCGACCGTCAACGACCAGTACCTGCGCGAGGAACTGCAGGCCGCCAAGGAGCAGATCGAGGATCTGCGCAAGAGCGGCAAAGTGTCGCCCGAAGCCGACGCCGTGTTCCGCGTCCTGATGCCCTTGCTGACCCTGCTGCTGGCGGTCTTGCTCGAAAAGACCACCCGCAAGACCAGCCGCAACTCCAGCCTTCCGCCCTCGCAGATGGACGCGGAGGACGCCACCGCGCAGCGCGCCAAGCCGGGCCGCAAGCCAGCCAAGCCCAACGAGCTGACCAGCCCCAATCTGCAGAAAGTCACCCTTGAGGAAACGCTCACCGTCGAGGCCTGCGACAGCTGTGGCGGCGATCTGTCGGCTGTCGCTGCGCTGCACCGGGAACGCCGCATCCTGTACGACATCGTGTTTCAGGTCATCGAGCAGCGTGTCGAGGCCGAGGTCAAGCAATGCCCCGACTGCCAGGCCCGCAGCAAGGCAGCCTTCCCCGCCAACATGCCCGGGCCGGTGCAGTATGGCAGCGGCTTGCAGGCTTTCATCATCAACCTGTTGGTGGCCCATATGCTCTCCCTGCGGCGCACCGTCGAGCTGGTCAAGGCGGTCTCCGGCCTGCGCTTGTCCGAGGCCACCTGCCTGGGCTACATCCGCCGCCTACATGAGTCCCTGCAAGCTTGGGAAGCCGCCGCCAGCGCCCACCTGCTGGCCTCGCCGGCCTTGCATGCCGACGAAACCGGCCTGCGCGTGGACGGCAAGAACCATTGGCTGCATATCCTCACCGATGGGTCGCTGACGGTCAAGTTCCTGCATCGCCGGCGCGGCAAGGCAGCGATCGAGGCGATCGGCCTGATCCCCCGCTTTCGCGGCACCTTGGTGCACGACTGCTGGGCCTCGTACCTCAGCTACGAGCAATGCACGCACGCTCTATGCAATGCGCATTTGGTCCGCGAACTGACCTTCGTTGTCGAGTCCAACAAGTACCGCTGGGCGCGCCTGCTGAAAGCCCTGCTGCAAGAGGCCTGCCACAAAGTCAATCGCAGCCAGGCCAAGGTCTTGAGCGCAGCCGCCTGCAAGGCCTTGCGCAAGCGCTACCGCACCATCCTGACCCAAGGTGCCAAGGAATTGCCCGCGATCCCGCCGCGCACCAAGGGCCAACGCGGGCGGCTTGCCAAATCCGATGCCCACAACCTGCACGAGCGGCTCGCCAAGCACGAGGCCTCCGTGCTGCGCTTCCTACACGATCCGAAGGTGAGTTTCACCAACAATGCCGGAGAGCGCGGACTGCGCATGGCTAAGGTGAAGATCAAAGTCTCGGGCTGCTTTCGAACGCAAGCCTACGGCGAGGCCTATGCCCGCATCTCCAGCTACCTGCAGTCGATGGCCGCGCTCGGCTACAATCCTCTCGTCGCCATTCAAATCGCGCTCGCCGGGCACGCTGTCGACACGCTCACTCAACACTATGGCCCGACCCCCACTGAAGACGCCTGAGAAGTTGCTCTGAGTGGCAAGTCGACACCCGGCTGGGTCCGCAAGGCAGCCGATTGCCGGTCAGGACCGTTTCCGGCCCGCGACAGGTTCCCGACACGAACAACCATTCGAAAGCTGGCCGGAAACCAGCGCAAGCCTTGATCCGCGGGATGCTAGGCGAGAAGATAAGTAGTCGAAGGGGCCTGAGCAGTTACGTGACTCGATTCAATTGAGGGCTCCGGCAACGCAGAAATCAATCTCTTGATTATACAAACAGTTGACGACTCCGTTCTAGCCTCTTGAGAGATTCCAGCTAGACCTGCAAGACCATCCTCCAATAGCTCGCACACCTCCTCGAGCCAGTTGCGCAGGCTCATCTCTGGTGGGAACCGATTGCCATTTCATGCCCGTCTTTCACCGGGCAAGACTCGCGTTCGTTTGCGTCCCGAGCGGCTGCTATGCTGCAGTAGATTGTCTTGATAGCGCGCGCTACGTGCGCGGGAATCCAACCTGCCTCATGCCTGATTCACCTACCCCTGGTGGCCAGCCTCCCGGGGCTGACGCAGCGGGAGTTCCGGCCCGTCCAGCCGCGCGGCCTCGGCCCCCTGCCCGGAAGAGGGTCTTGGAGATGCCTTCCGAGACTTGGGAAGGCCCCCTGCCCGACGCTATTCGGGAACGGTTCGGCGAGGGCGTCGAGAAGGCGGTGGTTCTGGGCGGCCAGAAACTGCTGGTGGTCGGGCTCGGTGCCGCGGCTGACATTCTTGCCTCACTTAGGGATGACCACGGTTTCGACTACTTGGTCGACGTGACCGCCGTTCACTGGCCGGAGAAGGAACTGCCGTTCGAGATGGTCTGGATTCTCTACTCGTTCGACTCCAACGAGCGTGTCCGGGTCAAGGCCGCATTGGCCGAAGGGGTCAAGGTTCCGAGCGCGGCCGGCCTGTACAACGCCGCTAACTGGCTCGAGCGCGAGGTGTACGACATGTTCGGCATCGAGTTTGAGAACCATCCCGGACTGCGGCGGATCCTGATGCCCGACGAGTGGGAAGGGTTCCCGCTCCGGAAGGACTACGGCATCGTGCAGCAGGACACCGATTGGGTTCGGGAGAACCTCAAGATCGAGAGCGCACAGTGATGGCAGAGACAACACTGGCCCCGCCGCCCACCGAGGACGCCACACTCCTCGATAGCAACGAACTCGTGCTCAACATGGGCCCGCAGCACCCTTCGACGCATGGTGTCTTGCGGGTGATCCTGAAGCTGGACGGCGAGACCGTCCTGGGCACGGACTGCGTGATCGGCTACCTCCACCGGGGGGTCGAGAAGATCGCCGAGAACCGGACGTTCCAGCAATTCGCGCCATACGTTGACCGCATGGACTACGTCGCGGCCGTCTCCAACGGTCTGGGGTACTGCATGGCGGTGGAGAAGCTCCTTGACGCCGAGATCCCTCCGCGTGCACAGGCAGTGCGGGTCATCCTCAGCGAGCTCAATCGCGTCGCCTCGCACTTGCTCTGGCTCGGTACGCATGCGCTGGACATCGGAGCCATCACTCCGGTATTCCTGTGCTTCCGGGAACGCGAGCTGGCGCTGAACATCTTCGAGAAGTACTGTGGTGCCCGGCTAACGACACACGCCTTCCGCATCGGCGGATTGCAGTACGAGACCTATGACACCTTCGAGAAGGATTGTCTTGCCTTCTGCGACGAGATTCTGGAGAGGGTCAAGGAATACCATGCGCTGCTGACCGGCAATCGCATTTGGGTCAAGCGGACCAAGGGCGTCGGTGTCCTCAACGCTGCCGACTGCAAAGACTACGGAGTGACCGGTCCCGTGCTGCGCGCGGCAGGTGTCGCGTGGGACTTGCGCAAGGCCCAGCCGTATTGCGGCTACGAGAACTACGACTTCGACATCCCGACAGCCGAGAACAGTGACACTTTCGACCGGTACATTGTCCGGATGATCGAGATGGAGCAGTCCTGCCGCATTATTCGCCAGGCGGTCGAATCGATGCCGTCCGGGCCCATCAAGGGGAAGGTCTCGAAGGTGATCAAGCCTCCACCCGGCGAAGCATACGTCTCGATCGAGGCGCCGAAGGGGGAGCTGGGCTACTATATCGTCAGCGACGGTTCGCTGCAGCCCTATCGTCTTCGCGTCCGTCCGCCGTCGTTCGTCAATCTCGGCGCGCTTGACAAGATGTGCCGCGGTTCCCTTGTCGCCGATGTCGTGGCGATCATCGGCACCATTGATATCGTGCTGGGTGAAGTGGACCGGTAGAGCCCGCCATGGAAGAGTTACTCGCCCATCCCCTGTTCCCGTATGTCCCGCCGCTGCTTCTCACGGCGGCGATCATCCTGGTGTTCCCGCTCGTGGCCGGCTATCTGGTGCTCGCCGAGCGCAAGGTGCTGGCGGATTTGCAGGTCCGTCTCGGACCGATGCGGGTCGGCCCGTACGGCCTCTTGCAACCCCTGGCCGACGCCCTCAAGCTGATGCTCAAGGAGGATGTGATTCCCTCCAAGGCCGACAAGTGGATCTTCTGGCTTGCTCCGGTCCTGTCCACGTTCACGGCGCTCTCGGCCTTTGCCGTGCTGCCCCTCAGCGACGTGCTCTACGTCGCGGACGTGAACATCGGAATCCTGTTCATCCTGGCGATGTCCTCGATCGGCGCGCTGGGACTGATCCTGGGTGGATGGTCGGCCAATTCCAAGTACTCGCTGATGGGCTCCCTGCGCGCGGCGGCGCAGATGGTCAGCTATGAGGTTCCTCTCGGATTTGCTACGGTGACGGCGATCATGTGCGCGGGCACGCTCTCGATGCAGGGCGTGATCCAGTCCCAGTTCGAGCGCGGCTGGTGGGGTGCGTTCGACAACTACGGCCTGATGCTGATCCCGGCCGTGCTGTTCATCATCGCCGGCACTGCCGAGACCAACCGGTCGCCGTTCGACCTGCCCGAAGCGGAATCCGAACTCGTCGCCGGATTTCACACCGAGTATTCGGGCTTTCGCTGGGCCCTGTTTTTTCTGGCCGAGTACGCGGCCATCGTCGTGATCAGCGCGTTGTGCGTGACGCTGTTCTTCGGGGGCTGGCTGCGGCCCTTCCCCAACGTCGCGGCCCTCGAAATGCCGCTCAACGTGGTCTTCCCGGCGGTGCTGTTCGGCGCGATCGCCCTGGGTTGTCTCAAGGGCGTGACACGGCAAGTCGTGTTCGGTTTCCGGATTGTCATGTTGGCCCTCACCGGGGCATTCCTAGCCGTTGCCGCGGTGTTCCTGGTTCCGGCGGTCAACGAGCTGGTGATCGGCCTGTTCTGGTTCATGTTCAAGCTCGCGGCGATGGTCTATCTATTCATTTGGTACCGCGGAACGTTCCCGCGCTTCCGCTACGACCAGCTGATGGACGTCGGCTGGAAATGGCTGATTCCTATCAGCATGGCTGGCCTGATTCTGAACGGCGTGGTGCAGCTATGGGTTCGGGGCGTGGTTTAGCTATGGGTTCGGTGATGGCTGCCGAGACCGGTACGGTACAGTAAAGAAGAGCAGCGCATGGCCGAGCTCATCAAGACTTTCTTGCTGACGGACCTGCTCAAGGGTCTGTGGACGACCTTCAAGAACCAGAAGCCGTCCAAGGTAGTGACCGAGCAGTACCCGCTACAAAGGCCGCCGGTGGCCGAGCGCTACCGCGGCGCGCCGCGTCTGAACACTCACCCGGAGACGGATGAGACGCTGTGCATCTCCTGCAATCTCTGTGCCCTCGCCTGCCCGGAGCAGCTGATCGTAGTGACTTCCGAGCGCAACCCGGAAACCAAGCGCAAGGACCTGACGACATTCACATACGATGTCTCGCGCTGCATGTTCTGCGGCCTCTGCGAGGATGCCTGCCCGGTGGACGCCCTCGAACTGACCCAGGACTTCGAACTGGCCACCTACACCCGGGAAGGCCAGATCTGGGACCGGCAGATGCTCGAGGAAGGCCCGCTTCCGGTGCACTACACGCGCTGAGAAGGCGCATTTCCCTCTTCAGAAGCAGCCGCTTGCGGCGACCGTGCTGCGTGCGGAACAAGCTGCCGCTGGCAGCGGCTCCGCGAGCGATCGCGAGCGACCACGGAATGGCGTTCCGCCGGAGCGTTGGTGATATGCTGTATGGTTTATAGCCCGTCGGCCCTGCGCTGGCTTTCCATGTTGTTCGATACGGTATTTTTCTACGTCTTGGCGGCGCAGATCCTGGGCAGCGCGATCATGACGATCACCCGTCGCAACGTCGTGCACGCGGCGGTTTGGCTGATCAGTACCCTGATCGGCGTGGCCGGCATATTCCTGCTTTCGGCGGCGGAGTTCCTCGCAGGGGTTCAGGTCATCGTCTACATCGGCGGGATCATGGTCCTGTTTCTGTTCGTGATCATGCTCGTGCCCGTCCAGGAGGAGTCGACGGAGCGGCGTTTCGCCAATCAGAAGTGGCTCGCCCTCGGTGCCATCGCGATGGTGAGCGCCATGCTGATGGTCGTCGTCACGCGCGGCGTGGGATCCATGGACCTGCCCGCCAGGGCCGAGCCCGCGCCGTTGGGCGCGCTCACCGAAAATTCCGAAAAGGTGGGGCTCACGCTGTTTTCCGACTATTTGCTGCCGTTTGAGTTGGCGTCCGTGCTGCTGCTCGTGGCAATTATCGGAGCCATTGTGATGTCGAAGACCCGCAACACCGAGACGGAGAGCTAGTCCGCGAGCGATCTCCATGGAAATCACCACCTCGCACTATGTCGTTCTCAGCACCCTCCTGCTGGTGATCGGCTCGGTCGGCATCCTGACCCGCCGGAACATTCTGGTGCTGTTGATGTCGGTCGAACTCATCCTGAACGCCGTCAATATCAACCTGGTTGCGTTCTCGGCGGCGCATCAACAGGTGGAGGGGCAGGTCTTCGCGATTTTCGTGATCACCGTGGCCGCGGCCGAGGCCGCGGTAGGCCTCGGAATTCTGATCGCGCTGTTCCGCAACAAGCACACCGTCCACGCGGACGAGATCGACCTGTTGCGCTGGTAAGGGAGTGGGATCGGTGTTCTTCCTCGACAGCATCTGGCTCATCCCGATGTTCCCGCTTATCGGAGCCGTGCTGATGCTGCTTTTCGGCCGTCGGCTCGACCCGCAGCACCCCTTGGGACCGCCCGAGGACGACGGGCACGACAGCCACCACGCGCCATCTCCCGGGCGCAAACTGATCGACCTGCTCTGTCCGGGCATGGTGCTGCTGTCGTTCCTATTTGCGGTGGGGGCGATCATCCAGCTCCAGGGTGTCGATGGTCATCGATACGAGGTTGTCAAGTGGACCTGGCTGGCTGGGCTGGACTCCGGGACGGAGGTGGGAATTCGAGCTTTCACCGCTGACTGGGGCTTCCTGCTGGACTCGTTGAGCGCGGTCATGATGCTGGTCATAACCGGCATCGGATTCCTGATCCACGTCTACTCGACGGGCTACATGGCGCACGACGGGGGCTATTACCGGTTCTTCGGGTTCCTCAACCTGTTCCTGTTCTTCATGCTCGTGCTGGTCATGGCGAACAACTACGTGCTGCTGTTCGTTGGCTGGGAAGGCGTGGGGTTCTGCAGCTACGGCCTGATCGGGTTCTATTTCCGCAAGCAGTCGGCTTCGAACGCAGCCAACAAGGCGTTCATTGTCAATCGCATCGGGGACGCCGGCTTTGTGCTGGGCATGCTGCTGACATTCAGTGCGCTCGGCACCTTGACGTTCACGGAGATCGGCCCGGCACTCGAGGCCGGTGGGTTCCACGCCGAGAGCGCCTGGGGCCCCCTGACCGTAATCGGCCTGCTGTTTTTCGTCGGGGCGACAGGCAAGTCCGCCCAGCTTCCGCTGCATGTCTGGTTGCCCGATGCGATGGAGGGCCCGACCCCGGTTTCCGCGCTGATTCATGCCGCCACGATGGTGACAGCCGGCGTGTACCTGGTGGCGCGTTCCAGCGCGATCTTCACGCTGGCGCCGAACGCCATGCTGGTTGTTGCCGTGGTTGGTGGCCTGACTGCGATCTTCGCTGCCTCGATTGCGCTGGTCCAGTACGACATCAAGAAGGTTCTGGCGTATTCGACTGTTTCGCAGCTCGGCTACATGTTCCTCGCGTGCGGCGTGGGCGCGTTTTGGGTCGGGATCTTCCACCTGTACACGCACGCATTCTTCAAGGCCCTGCTCTTTCTCGGTTCCGGCTCCGTCATCCACGCAGTGGGCGGCGAGCAGGACATGCGCAAGATGGGGGCTCTCAGGGACAAGATCCCAGTCACGTACAAGACCATGCTCGTTGGTGCGATGGCTATCGCCGGAATTCCCGGGCTGGCTGGCTTCTTTTCCAAGGACGAAATCCTCTGGAAGACGTTCTCCTCGCACCACACCCTGCTTTACGGGTTGGGGCTGCTGACGGCCATGATGACAGCCTTCTACATGTTCCGGCTCATCTACATGACGTTTTTCGGGGACAACCGGGTGGCTCCCGGCACGCATGTTCACGAGTCGCCGCGGTCGATGACCCTTCCCCTGGTCGTGTTGGCCGTCGGCAGCGTTCTCGCTGGCTGGATCGGGACGCCGCCCGTTTTCGGGCCCGTCCACGACGCCTTGCCCAGCTTGGAGCACTGGCTCAGCTCGTCGGTGGCTGTTGAGGGGGCTCACGGAGGAGCGGACGCCGAGCACCACAGCGCGCTTCTCGAATGGGGCCTGATGGCCCTGTCGGTGGGACTGGCCCTTTTCGCGATCTGGTTGTCGACCCGCCTGTTCCGCACTGCCAAGTACGAAGGTGAGCCGATGCACGGACTCGTGGGCCAGGGCGTTCACAGGCTGCTGCTGAACAAGTACTTCGTGGACGAGATCTACGGAGGGGCGTTTGTCGACGGCGCTGCCAAGGGCGGCGGAGGGTTGATGGTCCGGTTTGACCGTCGCGGGATCGACGGAGCGGTGAACGGCGTGGGCGGGTTGACGCGCGGTTCGTCGAGCGGAACCATGTTCTTCGACAAGTGGGTGATCGACGGAATTGTGAACGTCATCGGCTTCGGGACGAAACTTGTCTCGTATCCCGTCCGGATGTTCCAGACGGGCCTGGTGCAAAACTACGCGCTGCATTTCGTGATCGGCGTAGGGATCGTCGCGGGGTACTACCTATTCAGGTGAGGGAGAGCGGTCGGAACAGCCCGTGCCGCGGGACATCATGAGCGAACACATTCTGAGCATCATTTGGCTGACGCCCCTGATCGGCATGCTCGCCGTCATGTGCCTGCCGAAGGAGAACAAGGCCCTGATCCGGATCGTGGCCAATGGATTCGCCGTGCTGGGCCTGCTGGTCACGATCCCGATGATTCTCGCGTTTGACAAGACCAACGGCGACTTCCAGCTTGTCGAGCGCTTTGACTGGATCCCGGCGCTCGGGGCCCAGTACTACCTGGGCGTCGACGGATTCGGCTATCTGATGATTATCCTGACGGTGGTCGTCGGCTGGCTCTCGATCCTCTGCTCGTGGGCTTCGATCCAGGACCGCGTCAAGGAATACTACGCGTTCTTCCTCTTCCTGCAAGCCGGCATGCTGGGCGTCTTCATGGTGCTGGACGTCTTCCTGTTTTACGTTTTCTGGGAAATCATGCTCGTGCCGATGTATTTCATCATCGGCATCTGGGGCGGCGGCAAGCGCCTGTACGCCGCGATCAAGTTCTTCCTCTACACGCTCGCCGGATCGGTGCTGATGCTGCTGGCGATGCTGACGGTGTACTTCAAGCACTTCGAATTGTTCGGTAACTACAGCTTCGCGATCGAGGACCTGATGCGCGTCGCGGCCTACACCGGGCCGGATATGCAGTTCTGGCTGTTCTGGGGATTCTTCGTTGCGTTCGCGGTCAAGGTTCCGATGTTCCCGTTCCATACCTGGCTGCCCGACGCCCACACCGAGGCTCCGACAGCGGGATCCGTCATCCTGGCGGGGATTCTCTTGAAGATGGGCCTGTACGGGCTGGTTCGCTTCGCGATGCCGATGTTCCCGAAGGGAGTGACGGATGACTTGACGGTGACGCTGGTCGCTGTCCTGTCGATCGTGGGGATCGTGTATGGAGCGCTGGTGTCGCTGATGCAGACGGACTGGAAGCGGTTAGTCGCGTACTCCTCGGTCAGCCACCTCGGGTTCTGCACACTGGGCCTGATCGCGATGAATCCCAACGGCATCGCGGGTGGCATGCTGCAGGGCTTCAACCACGGCCTGTCCACGCCGCTGCTCTTCCTTGCTGTCGGCGTCGTCTATGACCAGCGCCACACACGCGAGATCGCCGACTACGGCGGTCTGGCGAACCGGATGCCGATCTACACGGTACTGTTTGCGATCGCAATGTTTGCGTCGATGGGCATGCCCGGGCTGAACGGGTTCATCGGCGAGTTCACCATCCTGAGGGGCGCTCTTGAAGTCAGCGTCGTTTGGACGGCTTTCGCCGTGCTCGGAATCGTTCTCGGCGCGGCCTACCTGCTTTGGCTTTTCCAGCGCGTCATGCTGGGGCCGATCAAGAATCCCAAGAACGAAGGCTTGAAGGACATGAACGCGAGGGAGATCCTGGTTATGGCGCCGCTGATCGCGGGGTGCTTTTGGATCGGCCTTTATCCGAAGCCCTACTTCGAGATCCTCGAACCGCCGACCAACAAGCTGGTCGAGCGCCTCGATCCCGCGTATTTCAGCTCTGGCGCGCCGGAATTGATTGAAGGTGAGGTCGAGCTGTCCCAGGCCCGGACGGAGGACGCCACGACGAGCGAGTAATGGACGGCTTCACATTCACCTACGACGACTTCCACGTCCTCGAGCCGGTAGTCGTGCTGTGCCTGTTCGGCTGCTTGATCCTGCTGAGTGACGCGTTCCTTGTACGACGTGTCGGTAAGCGCGGCCTGAACGCAGTGACGGCGCTTGTCGCCGAGGGCATCGTGATGATCTCCGTGCTGGGGTACTTGGCGGAGGTGCGGGCCGGAGGTGCTCTGAGCGGTCTCGGCGGCTCGGTGGTTGTAGACGGTTTCGGGGTCTTCTTCAATGTGATCTTCGTCCTGGCGGCGACGCTGACGATCCTGTTGTCCGCGCGATACATGGAGTCCGAGGGCGAGCACCGGGGCGAGTACTACGCGTTGCTGCTGTTCGCCCAGGCCGGAATGTCGCTCATGGCCACCGGGCAGGACCTGGTTGTGCTGTTCGTCGCGCTGGAGACAATGGCGCTGAGCTTCTATGTGCTGGTTGGCTTCTTGCGCCGGTCGCGCAAGTCCAACGAAGCGGCGATGAAGTACCTGATTCTGGGGGCTTTCTCCAGCGGCTTGCTCGCCTACGGGTTCTCGGTTCTGTACGGCATCGGCGGGTCGACTGGCCTGGCGGCGGTGGGCGAGGCAGTGGCTGCGCGCGAAGCCGAGGATTGGGCTACCGCCCTGGCGCTGGTGACCATTACCGTCGGACTCTTCTTCAAGATCTCGGCCGTGCCGTTTCACATGTGGGCGCCGGATGTCTACGAAGGCGCGCCGACTCCGACGACGGCCTACGTCTCAGTGGCCTCCAAGGCGGCTTCGTTCGCCTTGATGATCCGGCTGTTCATCGAGGTGTTCGGCAGCGCGGCCGAATCCTGGATGCCGCTGCTGGCCGCGATCGCGCTGGTGACGATGACGATCGGAAACCTGGCGGCAGTGACCCAGACCAATCTCAAGCGCCTGCTGGCATACAGTTCGATTGCTCACGCCGGCTACATCCTGCTCGGCCTGGTGGCTGGCAACGAGACGGGTCTGCGTGGCATCGCCATCTACATCCTGGCCTACGTCTTCATGAACTTCGGCGCTTTCGCCCTAATCGCGGCCTTGCGTCGGGATGGGGAGGCGGCGGAGGAACTTGACGACCTGAACGGCCTTTTCGCCCGCGCGCCGGGGTACACCATCCTGGTGGCGATCTTGATGCTGTCCTTGGCCGGCATTCCGCCAATGGCGGGCTTCTACGGCAAGTACTACATCTTCCTCGCACTGCTCGGGGAGGGCCACTACTTCCTCGCGGTAGTCGCCGCGCTGTATGTTGCGGTTGCGGCTTTCTACTACTTCCGGGTCATTCGGGCGTGCTGGCTGAGCCAGGGATCGGATACGCCGGCCGTGCTTGAAATGGGTCTCGGCTCGCGTGTCGCGCTGATAGGTTGCGGAGTCCTGACCGTCGTCATCGGGCTGTTCCCGCAGCGGTTCCTGGACCTTGCGGGAGAGTCCGTCCTTGCTGCCGTGAAATAGCCGGTCGAGCGCTCCGCGCATGGGTGTCCGATGCGGCGAATCCGACCGTCATTGCATTGAAGACACCCCCTCGATTCTGCTAAGGTTAGAGCAGACTGCGGTAGCCGCCCAGAGCGTTTTCGAACCTCCGTAGCGTACCTCGACCCAAGACCAGGACAGACCGGTGCCGATCCGACCGCGCAACGCCTCAATCGGTGCGGCGTTGTCCCTGAGCGGAACGGTTCTGGGAGGCCTGCTGATCGGAGCGCTAGTCGGGGTGCGCTGGGATTGCAATCCAAAGGCTGCGGCCATCGGACTATTCCTCGGGATCGTTGTGGGCTTCTACAACCTGGCCAAAGCGATGTGGATTCAGCGATGACTTGGGCGGTTGTGGCAGGCTTGGCTTGCGGTTTGGCGACCGTGCTGATCTCCGAGGCGATCCTGAGATTTGGTGGCCCCGCTCTGCAGCACAGCCTGTTCCGCGTGCTGGCTACGGGCATTGCCCTGCGCACGCTCTGGGTCTTGGCATTGGTGGCCTGGTCCTTGAGCGCTGGCGTGCCCGATCCGCGTGCGTTCGTTCCCGGCCTGCTGGTGGGATATCTGACGGGCCAGGTCTTCGAGGGCATCCGCTACGGGAGGTACTTCGAGCGATGCTGAACGCTCAGCTTCCGTTTGCCTTTCTGGCGGCCTCCGGCACCGGAGAGGAAGAGGGCATCGCCGAGGTGGTAATGCATCACATCGCGAATAGCCCTGTCCACCTCCCGGCTTGGCTGGAACCGTACTTGGGCGACCTGTTCCATACACTGCACATCACCAAGGCAGTCATGATGATGCTCATTGCATCGACGCTGCTCATCGTGGTCATGGGAGTCTTCCTGCGGCGTCCCAAGCTGGGTTACTCCGCTCCGAGGGGCATGGCGAATGCCCTGGAAGCGATGGTGGTATTCGTGCGGGACGAGGTCGCCATCAGCAACATGGGCAAGAAGTGGGGCCGCCGGTTCACTCCGTTCCTGCTTACGCTGTTCTTCTTCATCCTGACCTGCAACATGCTGGGTCTCGTTCCCGGGGGCTTCACCGCGACCAGCAACCTCAACGTGACTGGCACGCTGGCGCTCATGTCGTTCTTCACGTTCCTCGTGACGGGTATCTACGCGCTTGGCCCCGTGGGCTACGTCAAGCACATGGTGCCGCAGGGCACACCGCTCGTGATCGCGCCGGTCGTGGTGATCCTCGAAGTGATCTCGACGCTCGTGCGCCCGGCGGCGCTGATGATCCGCCTGGGAGCGAACATGACGGCCGGGCACATCGTTATCCTGATCATCCTGGGATTCATATTCCTGTTCCAGAGCGTGCTTGTCTCGGCCATATCGGTTCCGCTCGCGGTTGCCATCACGCTGCTGGAACTGATCGTGGCCTTGATCCAGGCCTATGTTTTCACCTTGCTGACTGCCTTGTACGTAGGGCTTCTCGTGGCGGACGAACACTGACAGGTCAGCGAATCTTTTCTATTTTCCACGGAGGAATCCAAGCAATGAGAAAAACATTCAACATTCTGTTCGCTGCGGCGATCCTGCTGGCGCTGCCGGCCTTGGTGTCTGCACAGGCGCCTGGCCAGGAAGCGGCCGAGGAGTCCGCCATCAGCGTCGGCGGGGGGCTCGTCGGTGTTGGCGCCGGCATCATCGTGGTCGGTGCCGGACTGGGCATCGGCAGGTTCACCGCCGCCGCTGTCGAGAGCATCGCCCGCCAGCCGCAAGCTGCCAAGGACATCCAGAGCGCGTTCCAGCTGCCCTTGTTCCTGCTTGAAGGTGTCGCCGTTATCGGCCTCGGCGTCCTGTTCGTCGCCCTTCTGTTCTAGAGCGCTCCCGGGAGAACCCAATGGCCTCCGAAAACAGCAACGCCCTGCTCCAGTTCGAACCCGGTCTGATGATTTGGACCGCGGTGACGTTCCTGCTGACGTTCGTGGCGCTGCGGATGATCGCCTGGAAACCGCTCTTGGGCATGCTCGACGAGCGCGAGGGCCGCATCCGCGAGTCTTTGGAAAAAGCTGAGCGGGCCCAGGCCGAAGCGGAACGGGCGATTGCCGAGAATCAGGCCAACATGGAAAAGTCCCTGCGAAAATCGCAGGAGCTCGTTGGCCAGGCGCAACAGGAGGCCGAGCGCGTTCGCACGCAAGCCCGCGAGGACGCCCGGTCCGAAGCCAAGCGGATCCTCGAAGACGGGCGGCGGCAGCTCGACGTCGAGCGTCGCGCCGTGATTGCCGATCTTCGCCAGGAAGCCGCAGGCCTCGCCATCAGCGCTGCCGAACAGTTGCTCAAGAGGAACCTGGGGCAGCAGGAGAACCGGCAGTTGGTCGAAGACTTCCTTGACCAGTTGCCCAAGCCCCGGGTCAACTGACAGTGGCCTTACGCGAGGGATCGCCGGCCTCGCACCCTTGGGCAGGCACTTGCCTTGTTGCGGTGCTGGCCTTGCCCGGCGCCTCCCAATTGATCGCCCAGCCGGTTACGCACGGTCCGATTTTGGGACGGCTGTCCTCCAGCGGGGTCGCGGTTTGGGCCCGAACGGGCGCTCCGGGGACATTTCGCGTGCGGTACGGCTTGGCCCCCGACTCCCTGGAACGAGTTTCCGACCCGGCGAGGACGGAGCCCTTTCGTGACAACACGGGTTGGGTGCGGCTGGCCGGGCTGGCGCCAGGCATGCGGTATTTCTATCGCCTCGAAGCGGACGGGCAGACTCCTCCTGTAGCCTCGTTCCGAACCCTGCCGTCGGCACCCGACGTCGCGCATCCCGAGCACAATCCGCGAGGGCTGTTCAATTTCAGCTTCGAGTTCGCGTGTGGAAACAAGCAGGACGGCGGAGGGCAACCGGCGTTTCGAACGATGCTGAACCGCCTCGACGGACGCATCGACTTCGCAATCCAGAACGGTGACTGGCTTTACGAAGAGGCGCGCGACTACCCGGCGTCGGAGTGGACGAAGGCTGCCGGCGTGGACAGCCTGCCGCGACGGTTGAGAGTCGCCCCGACGCTCGCAGGGGTCTGGCAGAACTACAAGCTGTACTTGCAGCGCGGCGCGGACCTGACGGCTTGGCACCGCGAGGTTCCCAGCTTCTTCGTCTTCGACGATCATGAGATCCTCGGCGACGTGAACGGTGCCGGCACCGTGGGATTGCGCAGCCGGAGAGCCGTGTTCCGCGATATCGGGGTGCAAGGCTGGTACGACTACCTCGGCTGGGCCAACTTCGTGCCCTGGCGCCAGGGAATCCGACTGGGCCGGGCGCGGTTGTTGAGGGGTGAGCCGGTCCTGCACGACGAAGTGGGCGACTTCGAATCGCTGAACCTCGAAGAGGCGGCGACCCTGACTGTCCATTGGGGGGAGCCCGACGCCGGTGTGAATGAGAAGGCGCTGGATACGCAGGGCGGTGATCCGAATGCCGGCGTCTACGGAATCGAGGAGATTCTTGACAGCCAGCGCCTTCGCATCCGCCCCGCGCCTGCCCAGGACAGCGTCTCCTCGTATTCCATCGGGCGACTCAACTATTGGAGCCGGACTGTGGGCAATACCGAGTTCTTTTTCCTCGACACGCGCAGCCACAGGCAGGTGCATGACAAGGCCGACCCTTTCCGTCCGGGCCTTTCGATGCTTGGTGGCAGGCAAAAGACCTGGCTCACGAGATCGATGGCGTCGTCTCCCGCCGACTTCCTGTTTGTCGTCTCGTCCGTCAACCTGATGATTCCGCACGTCGGCCCGGGCATGGGCGGGCCGAACAAGGATGAGGCCTGGACGGCGCTCGCGGCGGAGCGTGAGGAGTTGATCGAGTTCTGGGACGAGCTCGGCAAGCCCGTTTTCGTGCTCACCGGTGATTTGCACAACAGCTTCGCGATTCGGATTACCGACACCGTCTGGGAGTTCGCCTCCGGACCGCACAGTTCAGGCAATCATCCGCTGGCGTCGGAAGCTGGCCGGCCGCCGAATGGAGCCTTCCAGTCCCGCGGCAGGACGGCGCAAATTCGCTGGTCGACATTCTTTCTCGATGATTCCGGATCGCGCAATCGGCCCGTCTACTGCGTGGTGAAGGTCAACAATGTCTTTGACAATCCCGACCGCGAGGGGCGGCCGCGCTGGGTGGCGTACCCTCGCCCACAGGTCGTCTTCCAGTACTACGACGGCCTGACCGGCGAATTGCTGTACGCGGAATCGATCCTGGCCGAGGCTGCGCGGGAGTGACAGTCACGGCGGAGCACGGCTCCTGGAAGAGCCCGATCACCTCCGATCTCGTGGCCGCCGAGTCCGTTCGGCTGAACGAGCCGCGCATGGACGGGGACGCGATCTACTGGCTGGAAGGACGGCCGGACGAGCGTGGCCGCACAGTTCCCGTCAGACGGGGTCCGGACGGCTCGGTCGAGGACGTGTTGCCTCCTCCGTGGAACGTGCGCACCCGCGTCCATGAATACGGCGGCGGCGCATACACCGTGGAGGCCGGGACGCTGTACTTCGCGGAGAACCGGGATCAGCGGCTGTACCGCAAGCATCCCCGGAGGACACCCGAGCCGCTGACACCGGAAAGCGCCTCCCGCTTTGCGGACATCGTGGTTGACGTCCCGCGGAACCGATTGCTCGCGGTCTGCGAAGACCATGCGAAGACCGGGTCCGAAGCGGTCCAATCGATCGTCTCGATCGACTTGCAGCGTCCCGGACTGGCGCCCCGCGTCTTGGTCTCTGGGGCCGATTTCTACTCCAACCCGCGGCCCAGTCCGGACGGGTCCCGGATTTGCTGGCTCGAATGGCACCATCCCAACATGCCGTGGGACGGCACTGAGCTGTGGACGGGCGAGTTTGCCGCCGATGGAGACGTGGTTGCACGCTACAAGGTGGCAGGGGGCCCGCGCGAGTCGGTGTTCCAGCCCCAATGGTCTCCCGACGGGACGCTCCACTTCGTATCGGACCGCAATGGATTCTGGAATCTCTATTTGCAGCGCAGGAGCCGCGTCCTTCCGTTGCACGAGCGTGACGCCGAGTTCGGATTGCCGCAGTGGGTCTTCGGGATGTCGACGTTCGGATTCTCTACGGACGGGAGGGTCCTTTGTGCCTATTGCGAGAAGGGAGTGTGGGGTCTGGGCCTTGTGACGCCCGGCGGAGAGTTTGCGCCCGTTGATACGCCGTACAGCCAGATCGACGACATCATCGTGCGGGGCAGCACCGCGGTATTCCGAGCGGCTTCGCCAAGCGAATCGTCCTCGCTGGTCCGTCTTGACCTGGCATCTGGCGAGAGCGAGGTGCTCAGGCGATCATCGGCGCCACCGGACGAGATCCGCAAGTACTTCTCACTGCCCGAGCCGATCTCCTGCTCCGTACCTTCCGACGAGAGCGACGTGCATGCGTTCTACTATGCTCCGCAGAACCCGGATTTTGTCCCCCCGCCAGGAGAGAGGCCCCCGCTGATCATCCGGCTGCATGGCGGGCCGACCGGGGCGGCGAGCGGCGCCCTCCAGCTAACGATCCAGTTCTGGACCAGCAGGGGCTTCGCCTTTGTCGATCTCAACTATGGGGGAAGCACCGGATTCGGCCGTGCGTATCGCGACAGAATCAACGGCGAGTGGGGAGTGAGTGAGGTTGCGGACACCGTGCAGGCCGCACGCTCTCTCGCCGCCTTGGGACTGGCCGATCCCTCCCGAATGATTGTGAAGGGAGCCAGTGCGGGAGGCTACACCGTCCTGCGCTGCCTGTCGTGCTCCGACCTGTTCGCGGCAGGAGCCTCGTATTACGGAATCGGGGACTTGCGGGCGCTAGCAGAGGATACCCACAAGTTCGAATCTCGGTATCTCGACAAGCTGGTCGGTCCCTGGCCAGAGGCGGAATCGCTTTACTCGGAGCGGTCGCCGCTTTGCTCCGCCGCCGACATCGAGGCCCCCACGATATTCTTCCAGGGATCCGAGGACGAAGTCGTCCCGCAAGCGCAGGCTGTCGCGATGGTCGCGGCCATGCGGAATAACAACGTACCCGTCGCGTACTACCTGTTCGAGGGCGAGTCGCACGGATTCCGGGACGGGGAGAACATCAAGCGGGCCCTCGACGCCGAGCTCGGCTTCTATGGGACGTTCGTCCTGAAGTCGGGCCTGCGGTTCTAGCAGTCCTGCGGGGGCTGCTCGCGGACACCCAGCTCGATCCGTATGAGGGTGCTGGAGCTGGCCAGCGGATGGCCCGGTCGCGCTTCCGCAGGCGGCGCTCGCCGCTGAGGTCGTCGCCGCCTACAGCGAGCACGAGGCCGAACGGGCGTTGGGCGAGCAGGCCCTGCAGGGAAAGCTCACAGCGGCACGGGTCGAGGTGATCACTGAAGCACTAGGGACTGTCATTCAAAGAGGTTCTGAACGAATCGATTCCACGAGGACTAGCAAACGAACGCACGACTGCGGGGCGCCGATCGTTTTCAATCGGACCCGGTGGTTGCCTTCCCCTGGATTTGGTGATCCCATGGCCTCGTCATCCACAGCCGCGAGCTCGGCGCGAAGTGCTTGTGTAACTGATTGCAATCCCCGGCCCCGGCCTGCACGTTCGCTTGCTTGTGCGTGCAGTCGTTGCCCGCGACCCAGTTGATTTCGAGATCCGTCGCTACTTCACCCTCAAGCCGGCTGTTGCTTGACCCCCTCGATCCGGACGATGAGGTGTCGCGCAAGCGGACCCAGCTCCCGAGCCATTTCGTGCAATTGGGACACACTCCCGCGGTTGGCTTCCAGAGCAGAACTTTACAATAATCAACCATTCTTGGTGGCCTGAAGAAACACCGATCTGCTATCTGATATAACTGATTTCAAATAACTTAATAAAAATTCCAATGCCGCTTGCATTTCGATTCTTGAGTGTTATTGTAAATCACATGAAACGCACATTTACAAATCAATTACTTCTCGGAGCCGCAATGCTGGCAACCGCCGGCCACGCGGCCGCACAAGCAACACCCAGTCATGAGGGGACCCACCCAACCGCCGGCCAGGCGGTCGGACGGATCTCCATTACCAACCTGAGCAATCAGACGCTCGCTCCAATCGTCGTGGCAACGCACCGCACGGGTGTGACGCCGATCTTCGTGCCGGGCGAAGCTGCCAGCAGTGAATTGGCGACGCTGGCCGAGACGGGCAGCCCCCAGGCCCTTCAGGTCATGCTGAACACCGATTCCAGCGTGCTCTTCGCAACGCATCTGGCTGGCATGTCCACGGTCATCCCTCCCGGTGAGACGGTCAGCGGCGACATCGTGTTCGACTACGGCCATAGGGCCGTGTCGGTCGCGGGGATGCTCGTGTCGACCAACGACGCCTTCGTCGCCTACAACGGAGCCGAGATTCCGACGGTCGGGACCAACACCTACTTGGCCCATGCCTGGGACGCGGGCAGTGAGGCCAACACCGAGGCCTGTACGGATCTGCCGGGACCTCCGTGTGCCGAGGACAGTGGTAACGCCCGCGTGACCGAAGACGCCGAAGGTATCGTGCTTATCCACCGTGGGATCCACGGCACGGGAGACGTGACCCCGTCCCGGTACGACTGGCGCGGTCCGGTTGCGAAGATCACGGTCTCCGGTATCGATCACGGCGTTCCCAACCACCACCACCACTAGGAGTGGCAATGCAGGCAGGGAGCCAGTCCTGGATGGTGCAAGCAACTGCAATGAACCACGCGAAGGAGATGTCACATTGGGCATCAAGGGCGGCGCGACCGGAGACTTCCTGCCTGTTCTCAGACCCAATCCGGCCGCGCCGCCGACTATCTCGCAGAGTCACACCCCATGCTCACCTCTTTGGTGAGGGATCCGTGCCAGCGTGTTCGAATCGGTCCGCGACGGCACCGGGCGTGTCCCGGCCCCGGTTGTCTCAGCGCGCTAGTCCGTGCGCCGACCCTTCACGGCGATACCGAGCCGCCGGATTTTCTGGTTCAGAGTGGACAGCGGAACCTGCAGGCCCTTGGCGGTCTCGGTTTGGTTATATCCGTGCTTTTCCAGTTCATCCAGCAGGAGACGGCGCTCGAAGCCCTCGACTATCTCCGACAAGCTCGCGCCTGACCGGCGCTGAAATCCCGCAGGATCGGGGTGCGAGGACTGGCTGTTCCCCTTCAGGACAGACGGAGGCAGCACATCGGGCGTGAGCTCCTCACGGTTCGCGAGCACGACTGCTCGCTCGACCGCGTTCCTGAGCTCCCGCACGTTGCCGGGCCAGCTGTGGGCTTGCAGGATGCGCAGCGCCTCCGGGGTGAATCGCAGAGTGGGATTCCGCTCGTGGTCCAGGAAATGGTGCTTCTCTCGCCGGCAGAAGCGGGTGAGGAATTGGTCAACCAGCGGAGCGATATCGTCGGTCCTATCCCGTAGCGGAGGCACTACAATCCCGATCACGTTCAAGCGGTAGTAGAGATCCTCCCTGAATCGGCCCTCGTCCACCGCCGCTTTCAGGTCGGCGTTGGTTGCTGCCACAATGCGCACGTCCGCCTGGACCGGATTGTGCGATCCGACTGGTACGAATTCGCGCTCCTCGATCACGTGCAGGAGCTTTGACTGAGCCTCTGCGGTGAGCGTGCTCACCTCGTCGAGAAAGATCGTGCCCTCGTTCGCGATCGCGAAGCATCCCTCGCGATCACGGGCCGCCCCGACAAACGATTCCTTGACGTGGCCGAAGAGTGTCGATTCGAGGAGCTCGGCCGGGATCGTTTCGGAATTGACCGTGACGAACGGTTTGTCCGCGCGTGCCGACCGCTCATGGACCGCTCTGGCCACGAGTTCCTTTCCGGTGCCGCTCTCCCCGGAGATGAGCACCGTGGAACTCGTTGGCGCGACCCGATCGATCAGCGCGAAAACATTCTGCATCGCCTGCGACCTGCGCACCAGCTTTTCGACCGAACCGGAGCTGCCGAGCTGGCTGCGAAGGCGGGCGTTCTCCGCTTCGAGGCTGCGGCGTTCGAGGATTTGTCGGATTTCGAGGAGCAGTTGCCTGTTGTTCCAGGGCTTGGTGAGAAAGTTCGTAGCTCCGAGCCGGGTGGCTTCCACGGCGGTTTCGATCGACCCGAAAGCGGTCAGCATCACCACCGGGAGGGCCCCATCGATCTTCCGGATTTCATGCAGCACCTCGAGGCCCGGACGGTCCGGCAACATCAAGTCGAGCAACACGAGGTCTTGGGGCTCGCTTGCGATTGATTCGAGGCACTCGCGCGCCGTTGCGGCCGAACTGGCTTGGTATCCCTCCGACTCAAGCAGCAGCCGCAGGCTTTCGACGATCGCCGGCTCGTCATCGACGACCAGGATGCGGCTGGCGGGTGGGTGGCTTTCAGTCGCGGCGACTCCGTCAGGCATGAACAGGCTGCTTGGCTAGCGGGAACGAGAGGGTGAATGTTGTCCCCTCGCCCGGAGCGCTCTCGACCGAGATCGAGCCGGAATGCTCCCGGACAATACCGTAACTCACAGCCAGGCCCAGCCCCGTCCCGCGACGCACGTCCTTCGTTGTGTAGAACGGATCGAAGATGCGCCGGCGGACGCTCTCGTCCATGCCGGTGCCCGTATCCGAAACAAGCACTTCCACTAGCGGGGTGCTCTCCGGGTCCGCGGAGACGCGGCATGCAATCCGCAACGTGCCGCCAGATGGCATCGCGTCCCGGGCGTTCAGGAAGAGGTTCAGGAACACCTGTTCCAGTTTCCGCCGGTTAGCCACCACGGGGGCATCGCGGTCCAGGTCCTGTTCCACGGTCACGCCAGCCAGGCGGAGCTGTGGTGCGATCAGGTCGAGGATGCCTCGAATGGCGGCGTTCAAGTCGCACGGAGCCATGCTGGACTCGGACGTGCGCGAGAAATCCAGGAGCGAACTCACGATCTCGCTGGCCCGGAACGTCTGCTCGGTCATTTTCCCGAGCATCTCGGCCTCCTCGCTTCCCTGCGTGAACTTGGAGGCGAGCAGCTGCGAGTAGCTGGAGATCACGGCGAGCGGCGTGTTGACCTCGTGAGCCACCCCGGCCGCGAGCAGCCCGACGGAACTCAGCCGGTCGGCGCGCACGACGCGTTCCTCAAGTTCGATCCGGTCGGTGACGTCATCCAGGATCACCAGGCGGCCGATTCGACGGAAGTCCTTCGCGATCAGCGGTGCGACCGCGAGGTTGATCACGCGCTCCGGCGCCGCAGTCGGATCGCTGGGACGAAACTCGGCGGGGAAGTCGGCGGCCCGCAGTCGGAACTTGTAGGCGTTGCCCGTGCCCGACTCGTCCTGGCACGTCTCGAACTCCTCGACCAGCGAGGCAGGTAGCAACTCGCGGACGTCGCGGCCCACAGCTTGGTCACGAGCGATATGGAAGCCCAGTTCGAGATGGGTGTTCCAGCTCTGCACGCGCCCTTCCATGTCGAGAACCAGGATGCCGACGGAAAGCGACTCGACGATGTTCTCGTTGTAGTCCTTGAGGATCTGGTACTGGGTCGCCTTGGCCTCGAGCGAAGCGTACAGGCGGGCGTTCTCCAGCGCGATGGCAAACGGACCAGCCACGGTTTCGACCAGGGCCAGGTCATCGCTCGTGAGAAAGGAGCCGGCGCGGGTAAGGCCCAGTCCAATCCACGCCAGGGTCTTGCCATGCATGCGGCACGGCACGAAGTGCCGGCAGCCCAGCTCGGCGAGAGCTTCCGGCAGGTCCGCCGACAGATCCGAAATCACGATCGATCCCTGCTCGCTCGTCGCCAGTTTGGCCACGGGCCCCAGGTCCAGGTCAGATGCGTTGGATGCCTCGCTGGCCCCGCTGCTGTAGAGCACGCCGAATCTTGTGCCGTCGCCCTCGGAGCTGTCCTGCGGCACGAGCACCGCGACCCGGTCCACCGCCAGCGTGCGGCCCAGCCGCTCGCTCACGGTCGCCACCATGCGGGCGAGATCGGATTCGGCCGCCAGCGCTGCAGCGAAGGCTGCCAGCGTGCGGCGGTCATCGTAGCGGTCCCGGTACGCACGCCGCTCAAGCGCGCGCAGGATCCAGTCGCGGATTGGAGTGAAGACCAGGGCCGCCAGGGTCAGCGAGCCCAGCCAGACGAGCGGCCCGAAGCGTTCCAGCCAGACCGGTGTCGAGCCGCCGCCGAAGAGGCCCGCGTAACCGGTTGCCAGCAGGAGGCCACAGGTCAGGGCGGAAGCGAGCGAACGCCGCCAGACGAGTTCGAAGTCCATCAGCCTGAAGCGGACCAGCGCCACACCGATCGAGGCCGGCAGGAGCGCGAGTGAGAACACTGCGAAGGCTTGGTTGGGTCCCGGTGCGAAACCGGCCAGAAACGGGACGGCATAGAACGCGCCGAACGGAACGATTGCCGCGACCGAGCCGACCAGCAACCATTTCAGTTGCAGCTGGAGAACCGGATTTCTCGTACTCCTCTCTGCTGTCCAGATCAACGCCGCGCCCGTCAGGAAGTTGGCTGCGAGCAGCACTAGCGGAACCGAATCGAAGAACCCGACCAAGGCGGGATCGCCGTTGCCTTCCGCGACCCAGCTGCCCGCGGCGGCATGGTGTGCCGAACCGACGGCGACTGCCAGCCCATACGCAATGCGAGGCAAGACCCGCTGACGCGGCGTCCCGGTCGGGTACCGCGAGCAGAAATCGAGGAAGAGGGGCGGCATCAGCAGCAGCGCCCAGACGTCGATCCAGTACACCAGCCTGTCGAAGATGTCGAACTGGCCCGTCGCGCTCAGCGAATACACCGCCAGCGAGGCGAGGCAAAAGGCATAGAACCGGATAGTGGTGGAATCCACCTGGCAGCGCTGGTAGACCATCAGCCCGATCAACGCGTAGGCCCAGCCAAGAACTAGGAGGAATCCGGCTACAGCACCGCGGCTTGCGCTCTCGCCAATCACGACCGAAAAGAGGTGAGGCTGCCCGTCCCGCTCCATCTCGTACTGGGTGCGAGACCAGGCCCCGACCTCGGCCAGGACTCGGGTGGCGTCGAGAGCCTCGGCGACGCGCCGTCCGCCGATGGAAATCAAGATGTCACCCGGCCGCACTCCCACCAGTGCGGCCGGGCTTTCGGACTCGACCCACGAAGCCGTGACTCCGTCCTCCGAGTCGGTCCACATGACCCCGTCCTCCGGCACCCCGAAGCGACCGCGCTCTGCCCAGTTGGCAAGCGAAACTGCAGCCAGTGCCATCAAGACGACGGCGCCGACTACCGACCGCTTCGATAATCTGCGAGACCGGACCATGTAGTCTGGCAACTATCCCCACGTATAAGCAGAGACAGTACCTCTTGCTATCCACTATATGTCAACTCGAACCGGAATTCCAACAGAAAATATGCGGGATTAACTCTTTGACTTCAAGAGAGTTGCGAATCACGGACGGGGACAATGTTATGAAAATTGGGATTCCAATTATGGAATTTAATATTCCACGTTTTGCCACCCAATTCGGGCAACCGAATCGCAGGAATTGAGAGTCGCAATCCGCGACTCTTTTCGAGGGTTCCGGACTAGCTTTGCGACGCGGCCAGAGCCTGATCGATGTCCCAGATCAGGTCGTCGATATCCTCGATACCGACCGAGACGCGCACCATGTCTTTCGTCACGCCGGCAGCCGCATGGTCGGAGTCGCTGAGTTGCTGGTGGGTTGTCGTCGCCGGATGAATGACGAGGCTCTTCGCGTCCCCGACATTGGCCAGATGCGAAAAGATCTCCAGGGCGTCGATGAACTTCCGCCCGGCCTCCAGGCCACCCTTGATGCCGAACGTGAACACCGCGCCTTGGCCCTTGGGAAGGTACTTCTTCGCGAGGGCGTGGTAGGGGCTTGAGGGCAGGTCGGCATGGTTGACCCACGTCACCAGGTCGTGCGTCTCGAGGTAGGTAGCGAGGGCAAGGGAGTTGGAGCAGTGCCTGTCCATCCGGAGGGCGAGCGTCTCCAGGCCTTGCAGGAACAGGAAGGCGTTGTGTGGCGACATGCACGGACCTAGGTCGCGCAGGCCCTCGACGCGGCACTTGAGGATGTACGCGAGATTTCCGAATGTCTCGGAGAACACCATGCCGTGGTAGCCCGGGCTGGGCTCGGAGAGCATCGGAAACTTGCCGTTGGTCCAGTCAAACTTCCCGGAGTCCACGATCACTCCGCCGATCGAGGTACCGTGTCCTCCGATGAACTTGGTTGCGGAGTGCACGACAATGTCCGCTCCGAACTCGATCGGCCGGCAGAGGTACGGCGTTGCGAAGGTGTTGTCGATCATCAGCGGGACGCCGGCTTCATGCGCGATTTTCGCGACGCCCTCGATGTCAATGACGTTCATCCTGGGGTTCGCGACCGTCTCGATATAGAGCAGCTTGGTCCGGTCCGTAATCGCCTTGCGGAAGTTGTCGAGGTCGTCAGGGTCGACGAAGATCGTGTTGTATCCCAAGCGGCGGAAGGTTGTATCGAACTGCGTGTACGTGCCGCCATAGAGCGTGGCTGACGACACGATTTCATCCCCGGTCTGGCAGAGGCTGGAAATGGCGAGCAACTGGGCGGCTTGGCCGCTGGCGGTCGCCAGCGCGCCGATTCCGCCCTCGAGGGACGCCATGCGCTCCTCGAACACCCCATTGGTGGGATTCATGATCCGGGTGTAGATATTGCCGAATTCCTGCAGCCCAAAAAGCGCGGCAGCGTGGTCGGTGTCGTTGAAGACATACGAGGTGGTCTGGTAGATCGGGACGGCCCGAGCGTTCGTCGCCGGGTCCGGTCGCTGGCCGGCATGGAGGGAGCGGGTCTGGAAGCCGAGTTGGCGTTCTGGTTGATCAGGCATAAGCACGTATGGTACCGAGACTTGCTCTCAGCGATCAAGCGGTTTGAAGCGGTCGAGGTGCATGGACGACTCGCGCTGCGTCAGCCGGAACCGGCAACAGATCCGATGGAACTCGGGTGGGGCGTCGCAAGGGAACGCCCCCCGATGCCTTCTGGACCAGCGCTTTGCCGCCCGAGCGCGAGTCCAAGCGTGCCGGAGGTCAAGACTTCAACCTGCTTCCACCACGCTGTCGGAACCAGCAACGGGCTCCTTGGCAGGGCGGTTCGCTGCGGAATTGCCCGGGGATTCCAGTTTGTAAGCGAGGGCGGCAGCGAATCTGGGTTCACCCAGGTCCTCGATCTGCCATTGAGCCCGGGGCGCGTGGGGGAACCGGAACGATTCTGACTTGGTGCCGTACAGCATGCCCGCTGGGACTTCGAACCTCGATGGATTGAGGGAGAAGCCCGTGCCGAGAGCCTTGATCAGGGCCTCCTTGATCGTCCAAAGGGTGAAGAACAGGTGGATCTTGCGATTTCCGGCTGATTCCGCGAGGGCCAACTGTTCGCGCGGCCCAAATACCGTTTCGCCGATTCCGTCGAGGTCTCGACGAGCAACGCGCTCTTCCACGTCCACGCCGAGCTGCCGTCGAGGGGCGAACGCGATCAGCCCGTGCATTCCGCTGTGGCTGACATTGAAACTGGCGACCGACGGCGTGCCATCCACGATGGCGAACGGCTTGCCATGCTCCAGGAAACCGAAGGCGAGCTGGTCGTTCGTGCAGGCTAGCCGTTCGCAAAGGTTAGCCCGCAGCGCGGCCCGGCACAGCGCGAACTGACGCCGGGGGCGATCGACGAGAAACTGGCGCCACCGGTCTCGCTCGTTGAGGTCGAGCCAATCGAAGGCTGCCTCCTCGCGAGCGGAATCGGGGGCAAGGTCGACGTGGACGACGGTCACATCGCCAACCACCCTGAATGGACTCCACCACTGCTCCCCAGAGGGTGTCATGAGCCGCAGCCTCCAGTGGGTGCCAAGGTCACCTCGCGCAGGTACCCGCCGATCCCGCGGCCCCGGTCCCACTGGGACGGGTACCCCAGCGAGACTTCCTGGAAAGGAACGCCATCGACCCACGAAGTTCCGCGGATGTGGAGATGACCGAAGATCACTGCCCGAGCGTTGAAGCGCTTGTGCCATCCGCGTGTGCGCCGGGTGCCGCACCACGGTGTGAATCGCGGAACGCGAGGCAGCACGGCATGCTGCTCTTCGAGAGGGTAGTGATTGATCAGGACCTTGGGAAGACCGGGCGGGTGCGCTTCGAGCCGTGCCGCAGCTTCCGCACACAGGGCGGCGCACCAGGTGGCTCGGTCGGGGAAAGGGTCCGGGTGAAGCAGGTACTCGTCAGAGCATACGGAATGGCCCTGCCGGGCCCAGGCGATCACCTCGTCGTCGCCGACGCTGCTAGGACGGAAACTGTAGTCGTACAGCAGGAACAGCGGGGCGATCAGCACGCTTCCGGTCGGATGGGGAAACACCGGATACGGATCCTTCGGTGTGATCACACCGTGGCAGCGAGCGACCTCGACTAGCTTGTCGTAGAGTGCGACGCCGCGAAGTTCGCCCGTGCGCCCCGGCACTGTCCACAGCTCGTGGTTGCCCGGGACCCACACAAGTTGCTTGAACTTTTTCGTCAAAACAGAAAAAGACCAATCAAGCTGGAACAGACCGTCAACCAGATCTCCCGCCAGGATCAGCCAGTCGTCCGGGTAGGCCGGGAGGGAACTGAGCGCTTCCCGGTTGAGGGGATGCGACAAATGCAGGTCCGATAGCGCCCACAACCTCACATGGACACCTGCGACCATTCGTCAAGGGCCGGGAACCGATCTCCAGCCGTGGGAGCCTGCACCGTGGCATCCGCGAGCCGCGATGCCACGGCGAAAGAACCGTGCCGGCGGCGGCACCGCGTTCGGCTAGCTTGCAGGAAAACGGGGTGCGCTTCGCGCGTCAAGGGCCTGCCTCGATCTGGCCAGCGAATTCTCAATCTTGCCCGGCAGGGCATTTACCCCATTGACGGATACGGATAGAGATTCGTTGCCCCGGCACGGGCTGGCGAACCGGGACCCCAACTTCTCCACCACCCCTCCGAACAACCTGGGTGTCCGCGACGATCATCCAGCCTCCCCGCCTTCGACGGCCTCGTCTTCGGCCGCCCGCACGGCCATCCCCTCGACCGCGGCCTCGAGCGGAGACACACAGATCTGCTCGCCTTCTTCGATCCCGTCCCGGATCAGAACTACCTCGCGCTCGCGCCGCAGGATGTCGACCGTGCGGAATTGCAGGCGTCCGCCGCTATCGACCACGAAGACCGTGTCATCATTCCGCATAGCGGAGCGTGGAGCGCGAATCACGTCGCGCACGCGGATCCCCTGGATCTCGGCCTTGACGAACATGCCCACCGCCAGCGGGGGACGGGAACCGCCCGTCCGCGCGTAAGGGTCCTCCACGCGCGCGATCGCCATGACCATTCTCGTGCGAGGATCGATCTCCGCCTCCGTGCGCACGATGCGGCCTTGCCAGGTGTAGTCCCTGCCCGCGAAGCGAGCCGTCAGCTTGACGGCCGGACCGTTTTCGCTCGTAGCCCCGTCCCGGTACGCCAGAGGCAGGCGGCAGTACTCGAGCTCGGCATTGGGGATCGGCAGGCGAACTTCGGCGACGTCTACCGCATACAGCGTGGCAAGGGCCATTCCGCGCTGCACGAACTGGCCCACATCGACCTGCTTGGATCGGACGCGCCCGGCGAACGGTGCGCGCAGCACAGTGCGTTCCAAGTCAAATTCCGCTTGCTCCAAGGCGGCTTCGGCCGCAGCCAGGCTTGATCGCACCTCGCCAATCTGCGGTTCCCTGAACAGTAGCGGCGAGGGCTCGCCCTCTCCCAGGGCTTCCCATTCCTTGCGTGCGATGTCGGACTGCAGCTGCTCGGTCAATAACCGCAATTTGGCCTGGTCGATCGCGGCCCGGGCGCGCACGATGGCCAGATTGTAGTCGCGCGAGTCAATCTCCAGCAGAACGTCGCCCTCGTCGAAGAATCCTCCGGCGGCGAGCGACGGGGACACCTTTGTCACTCGCCCGGAAATCTCCGGAACCAATTGAGACTCCGTACGCGGGGTGACCGTGCCCTCTGCCAGGACGGTGAGAGTCAGGGCGGTCTTCTCGGCCGGGATCACGCGCACCAGAGGGGGTTGCGCGACCGCCGGGATCGGTTCCGGCTGCTCGTACGAATCGATCAGCGCCTTTGCCACGAAGCCTCCAACGGCGAGGACGAGCAGCGGCAGCAGGCCCATGAGGGCGAGTCGGAGCTTGTTCACGGCATTCCCCTATCGCGTTACAGCAGGAATAACCCGAGACCGTCGAGTCCCAACCGAATCCGCGTCCGAGCGCGAATCGCAACGGTTTCCGACGGTCCCCAGTCGCTGGTTGGGAATCGAGCAGGTCCGTTGAGCTGGGAACCGCTTCCGGGAATCCACGGTCAATTCTATGAGGATTATATACGACAGTGCCCAGTCAGGCCGCCCTCGCATACGGTTCAGGAGCAACGCACGGCCCAACGGCACACGTTAGCGCTCCGGCGGCGAGACCCCCCTGCCACCACGATGTTGATCGCGACATTCACGTCGCGATCCATCTTCAATTCGCAAGCATTAGTGCAGCGGTAGGTCTCCGATTTGCCGGGTCTAGTCCTGCTTGCCATCGCTGTCGGGATCGGCCGGCCGCCTGACGATTCGCGGTTTGTCCGAACGTTCACGTTCTTCGCCGCTTTCCCCATACAGTGCGGAGATCCGTGCCTTGATTCCAGCGAACTCGCTGCCCGAGAGCGCGTAGGCCGGCTGATCGGGCAGCAGTTCGTCGATGGCCTTCTGCAGGAGCGCAACGCGTTGCTGCGAAAGCGGGTGGGAGCTGAACGCGGCAGAGATGGATCCCTTCCGCCTCTTCTCCAGCGCGCTCAGGCGCTCGAAGAACCCGACCATGGCCAGCGGGTCGTACCCGGTCTTGTAGAGGTACTGCATGCCCAGGAAGTCCGCCTTCTTCTCGAATGTTCGCGAAAACTTCAGGAATGTCAGGGGCAGCGCAAGCCTGGCGGCATTCACGGCGACCATGGTGCCCCAGTTGTAGCCGCCAAATCCTTCGAGCATGACCTGAGCCGTCATGCTGGTCAACTGCGTGCGGCTAACCTGGCGCGTGCCGTGGCGGCCCGCGATATGCGCGATTTCATGGGCCATCACTCCAGCGAGTTCGGCCTCGTCCCGAGCGAATTGAATCAAGCCGGAGTTGACATAGAAGAAGCCTCCGGGTAGGGCAAACGCATTGACCGTCTCGTCAAGCACAACCCGGATTTCCAAAGGTACCTTGACATCGGAGTTCCTCCCCAGGTTCTGGCCGAGGCGATTGACGTATTCCCAGATCACCGGGTCGTCGATGGTCCGGATGCGGCCATTGACCTCCTTGGCGAACTTCCGCCCGAGCTCGATTTCCTGCCTCAGGGAAAAGAGATTGAGGATTCCGGTGACATCGCGGTTCCCGACCCTGTTGATGTCCTCCAGGGCGTTCTTGGGCTTGCGCTTGGTTGCGGGCTCGGCGGCACCGACCACGGCGACGCCCAGCACCACGGCCGTGGCCGTGAACAGCGCCGTTGCTACCGGAACCGCCCTCATCCTCACTTGGCCTCCGGCGGCAGCCCTACCGCAGAGTGCGCGTGGTGCCTACCGAAGAAAGGAGGCGACCCTTGCTGATCCCACACCATGCCGTTCCAATTTGCCGTGGCGCTGAATGGCGCGCTTGCGCTCGCTGGTGCTAGTCCGCCTCCACGGTCGCAAGAGCCCGTTCAAGTCCGTGATTGTTGTCACGGTAGTGCGCGGCCAGGATGTCGCGCCCGAAGTCGCCGTTGAACTCGCGCCACACCGAATGGCTGTGGTTATTGCGGTTCTGAGTATTGTCGTACTCGATCAGGAAGTCAGCCGACTGGATGCGGTAGTAATCGCCCCCGCCGGGCTCCACGGAGCCCGCCCAGGCGAAGAACAGCTTGTCGCGAGGCACGGCACGCACCATGGCCTTGCGGTTCTCGGCCTCTTCGGACGGCATGGAAATGGCGTACTGGTCGGCCGTGTCCAAGAGCATCGAGTATTGCTCATCGGTCAGCTGGTCGGCAGGGATCCCTCGCGGCTGGTCCTCGATCTTGGCTCGCGTGTCCGCCGAGGTCAGGATGTCACGGTACGCTTCTTCGCTCACCAGAGCCTGTTTCTTCAAGGCGCTGCCCAGAGACATCATCAGCTTTCGTGCTGTGTCTTCCCTGCCTCCGAGCGGGCGCACCCCTTTGCGAGGACCTTCGCGAACCTCATGAGGGTTGGCACCGAGGAATGTCGGCGACGTGGAAACAAGCTCGCCGTCCCTCATGAGGAAGTGCAGCGAGACATGGTGGCCCTCGAGGCGCCAGGCCCAATCTCCCGTCATGGACGGCTTACCAAACACGCTGAAGTGGTAAACGTTGACGTCGCGTCTTCCGACCGTGTCCTTTTCCTTGATCCGCAGGACTTCTTCCAAGCTCATGATCGTCTTGACCGATACGAACCCGATTCGGGACACGGAGGCTGCGAGCAGGGCGTCCGCGAGCGCGCCTTGCTCGGGAGTCATTTCGTTGTACGTGAGCCCGTTGCGCTTGTAGCCGCGCGCAGTCACGAAATTGTTGTCCGGCACGAAGTGCCACGTCTCGTAGTCCGGGTTATCCAGTTTGTACTGCGCGGAAGTGACCTGGTTGCCATTCAGCGATGCCAACCAGGCGTTGGCGGTCTTGACCATCAGATCTTCGGTCGTGCCATGGTACGCCACGGCACCGAGCACCAGGCAGCAACTCAGTAGGATTGCTCGCAAGCAGGTGGAACGACTCATCGGGACTCTCCTGTCCGGTGGCTCGATTTCCCGGTTTCCCCAAGGGCCGCCAGCCGTGACGCGCACATTATAGCCGTCTCCCGTCGCTGGTTGAACGCGGCAGGCTTTCCTGCAGAGATCGGGAGCCGGCCGGCACCAACCGCGGCGCACACCGAGCGTCGCTGTTGGTCACTCCAGTTTCACGATTGTCCCCGGCCGAAGGGCCGGTCCCGTTCCCGGTGCGACATGTTGCGCTCCCGTCTCGCCATTGCAACCGTCTCGCTATCGCGACCGAGCCTTGCCACCGCGAACTCCGTCTCCAACTAAGCAAGATGCGAAGTCCATTGATTTGACAGTAAGTTATGTGTCGCTGACAGTTTCCGGGCGTTGCGCTCGCTGGCCCTCCAGAGTCTGCTTGACGGGGTCATTTCAAACTACGCCCGAACCCACTTGACACACTTTCGGCCCGTGAGATAGATAATGGATGAGGGCGTCGAACGAGTCGGCTCCGCTCACATCCCGCATAGTGGAACCCCGCTCAATCCTTGCAGCTTCCCCTCGCGCCAAATCATGATTCAGGTTGCAGACGTAACCAAACGCTACGGTCCTAAGACCGCCGTCAAGAACATCAGCTTCGAAGTCGATCGCGGAGAGATCGTTGGGTTCCTCGGGCCCAACGGCGCCGGCAAGACTACCACGATGCGCATCCTGACCGGCTTCCTGCCGCCGACATCGGGAACTGCGAGCGTGGGCGGGTTCGATGTCCGGGAGGATCCGATCGAGGTCAAGAGACGCATCGGATACCTGCCCGAAATGCCGCCGCTCTACCCAGAGATGGAAGTCGGCGACTACCTGCGCTTCGTGGCGCGGATCAAGGGAATCCCCGCCAAGGACATTGCCCGCCGTATCGATTGTGCCCTGGAACGTACCGCGTCCGGGTCCGTGCGCGACACCTTGATCGGCAAGCTCTCGAAGGGCTTCCGACAGCGGCTGGGACTGGCGCAGGCCTTGATTCACAATCCTGAGGTGCTGGTCCTCGACGAGCCGACATCAGGCCTGGACCCGAAGCAAATCATCGAGGTGCGCCGCCTGATTCGCTCGCTTGCCGGCGAGCACACGATCATCCTGAGCACGCACATCCTGTCGGAAGCGTCCGACACCTGCGGCCGCGTGATCATCATCAACGACGGACGCATCGAGGCGAGCGACACTCCCGAAAACCTGAGTGCCAATCTCCAGGGAGCGGGCACGCTCCTGGTTGAAATCGACGGGCCAGCCGACCAGGTACAAGACCGGATCGCCGACGAGCCAGGAGTGCGCCAGATTGCCCGCGAGGATGGCCGCGATGGACGTGTTGTCTGGCGCATCGAGGTCGAGAAGGACGCCGAAATACCGCGTAGGCTGGCAGCTGCGGTGGTGAGTTCGGGGTGGGGCCTTTACAGCATGCAGCCGCTACGGCTGAGCCTGGAAGACATCTTCCTCAAACTGACTAGCGACGAGCAGGTTGCTGCCGAAGCCGAAGCGGCCGGAACGGACCCGGAAGACTCTGCGGAAGAGCAGGAGGCTGACGACGAATGAGAAACATCTGCACCATCGCGATGCGCGAATTCTCGGTGTACTTCACGTCGCCAATCGCGTATATCGTCCTCGTTATGTTCGCAATCATTTTCGGCTACTTCTTTGCCACGGGCCTGGCCTTCTTTCTTGACTACAGCGCCAGCATGGCAGCCCAGGGCGGCATGGGCGCGCCGACGATGAATGTCAACCAGTTCGTGATCGAGCCGTCGCTCGGCAACATGAGCATCGTACTGCTCTTCATGGTGCCGATGATCACCATGCGGTTGTTCGCCGAGGAGAAGCGGAGCGGCACGATCGAACTGCTGCTGACTTCGCCGCTGAAGGACTATCACATCGTTATCGGCAAGTGGGCCGGGGCCCTGATGCTCTACGCCTGCATGCTGCTGGTGGCGGTCGTGAACATCTCGGTCCTGTTCATCTACACCACTCCGGACTGGAAGCCGTTGCTGGTTTCCTTGCTCGGCCTCCTGCTGATGGGCGGTTCGATGATCGCCCTCGGGACGTTCCTCTCGACCTTGACCCGCAACCAGATCGTGGCCGGCGCGCTGACCTTCGGGGTCCTATTGCTGCTGTGGGTTCTCAACTGGGTGTCGTCGTTCGAGAGCTCGACGTTCAGCCGATTGTGCGAATACCTGGCGATCTCGCCGCATTATGAGCAGTTCTCCAAGGGTGTGATCGAGTTGAAGGACCTGCTTTACTACCTCAGTGCCATCTCTCTGGGGTTGTTCCTGAGCAAGCGGTCGCTCGAAGCGCTCCGTTGGAAGGCATAGGGGGGCAAGCGATGAACTTCTTGCAATCCAGGGTGTTTCGATCCGGCGGCTACTCCGCCCTCTACGTGTTGGTCTTCGTAGGGATCCTGAGCGCTGTGAACTGGCTGGGTGTCCAGTACAACGAGACATATGACGCGACGAGCCGCAAGCTATACAGCTTGTCGGACCAGACCCACAAGATCCTGGACAATCTGGATCGCGACGTCACCATGTCGTACTTCGACCGCACCGGGCAGTTCGACATGGCGGCCGACATGCTGCGGCGATACGAGAACGCTTCCAACCGCGTCAGGGTGGAATACATCGACCCGGACGAGGATCCGGTCAAGACCGAGGCGATGAACATCCGGACGTACGGGACCCTGATCCTGAACGTCGGTGCCGTTCGCCAGGAAGCGTCTTCGACGAGCGAACAGGACATCACCAACGCGATCATCATGGCGCTCAAGGGCCAGCAGAAGACGGCATGCGTGGGAACCGGGCACGGCGAGTCCGCAAGCGCCGACATGGACCGCGACGGTTTCGCCAATGCCAAGACTGTGATCGAGGATGCCAACTACGCCTACGAGGACGTCAACCTGGCGCTTGACGGAGTCCCGGACGATTGCACGTTGCTGGTGATCCCAGGTCCCAGCACTGGGTACTTCGATCCGGAGATCGAGGCTATCAGGGCTTTTGTGGAAGGTGGCGGAAGAGCGCTGTTCATGCTCCGGCCGGCCTTCCCGGACGAGCGCGGCCGGCGCGACGAGCCCAGTCCCAAGCTGGTCGAGCTGCTTGCGAGCTGGGGCGTGGAGGCCCAGAACGACATTGTGATTGACGAGTCGCCGATCGGCCAATTGTTTGGCGGCGGGCCCTTCACTCCGTTGGTCAGCAGTTACAAGTACCATCCCATCGTCGAGCCGATGGAGAACGTTGCGACCCTGTTCCCGCGCGCTCGAAGCGTCGGCAAGGCGGACGAGTCACCGGAAGGCTGGACGCTAGACGAACTGTTCGACACGACCACCTCGAGTTTCGCGACGGCATCCCTCACGATTGAGGGCGCTGCGGTGAAACTCGGTCCGGAATCGGCCCGCACCCCCGGCCCTGTCGTGCTCGGAGTCGCTGCGACTTACGACGTGCCGGAGGCGGAGGAGGCCGAGGCAGGGGAAAACGAGGGCGCGGAAAGCGAGGAGATTTCCGCAGCGGAGGATGAAGCCGAGCCGGAGGGCCGCATCGTGGCAGTCGGATCGTTCGGCTTCGCCAGCAACTACGGCCTGTCGCTCGGCGGGAACCGTGACCTCTTGCTGAACATGATGAACTGGCTCAGCTCTGATGAGGACTTGATCTCGATCCGGCCGAGGGATCCGGATTCGACACCGATCGAGATGACCAGCTCGGAAATGCGCCGGATCTTTTTCGGCAGCATCCTGCTCTTGCCGCTGGTCTTCATCGTGACCGGCATTTGGACATGGTGGGGCCGGCGCTAGAGGGTCCGGCCAAGCAAGCAACGGTGAGGTTGCCACAGACCAGGCAGTGCCGGGCGCGCCATGCGAGATCTCGGAAGCAGCTTGCGAAACGGAAACCAGACAACGGAATGCTATGAAACCGAAACCCCTGCTCATTGCGGTTGCGCTACTTGCCGTGCTTGGAGGCGCGGTCTGGTATACCCGCGAAAACCCTCCCCCTGCCGACGACGCGGCTCCAAAGGTCATCGACCTGGAGGAAGACAGCATTCGTGAGGTGACGCTGCTCCGGGCTGGCGAAGACCCGCTCACCGTGGTTCGGGGAGAGGACGACGAGTGGGAGTTCGGGGGCGGCCTGGAGATCGCTGCCGACGACTCTTCGATCGGACTGATGATATCGAGCCTGGCTTCGCTGAATGCCGATCGCATGGTTTCGGAGAGCGTTGTCGATTGGGGGCCCTACGAGCTCGACGAGCCTGAACTGGCTGTTAGCTACAAGCTCGAGGATGGTGGCGGCGAGTTGCGGTTCGGTCGGGAAACGCCGACCGGATCCGGCGTTTTCGCCCGCCTCGAGGGCGACCCGCGGCTCTTCACCGTCTATAGCTACAACAAGACATCTTTCGAGAAATCGGTCTTCGACCTGCGCGACAAGCGGTTGCTGCGGCTTGACGAGGACTCCATTTCGACGATGACCGTCCGAGCCGGCAGAAACGAGCTGGAGTTCGCTCAAAGCGATGGGGACTGGGCGATCGTCAAGCCAATGGAGCTGCGAGCGGACGATTTCACGGTGAACGACCTGGAACGCGTCTTGCGCACCGCGGAAATGACCGCCGTGCTGGAGGAGGGCGAGGAGACCGGGAGCCATGCATTCGACACGCCGCTGGCGGTTGTGACGGTCCACGACGAGGCCGGAAGCCACGAACTGGTTGTTGCCAAGGATGGCGAGGCTTACTATGCCCGCAGCAGTGACCAGAGCGGCGTCTACGAGGTCAGCTCGACGCTGGCGCAAAGCTTCGATAAGCCGGTTGCCGACTTCCGGAACAAGAAGCTCTTCGACTTCGGCTTCGACGACCCGGCGCGCATCGACGTGCGCGCGGGAGCCGAGACAGTGGCTGTTGTGCGGGCTGACGACAAATGGGTATTGGAATCCCATGAGGGCAGGGAAGCGGACGGGGAAAACGTCCAGACGCTGCTCGACCGCCTTCGCGGGCTGACCGCGACGGAGTTTCCCTCGGACCGTGAATCGGACAAGGCGAAATACGGGCTCGGGCAGGCAGCGATCCAAGCCACCGTGACGCCGCAAGGCGAAGCGGCAGAGGCCGAGACGGTGCTCGTGTCCTCGCTTGAGGAGGTGCCGACCTACGCGGCTCGCGATGGGGAGCCGTCGACGTACACAATCGAGCAATCCGCCGCGCAGGACATCCAGCGGGCCGTGGAGACCTTGATCGCGCCCCCCGAACCCGAGGAGTCCGAAGCCGATCCGGCGGACGAGGGCACCGCGGACTCCGATTCCGGGTAGCGGGAAGCGGCGTCCCTGGCAGGCCCCGGGGCTCTCGCGGCCTTCGCTACCATGCAAGGAGCATGGAAGAACTTCGCTCCCTGATTCGGGAGGTGCCCGATTTTCCAAAGCCGGGCATCCTCTTCTACGACATCACCACGGCCCTGAAGGATCCTCAAGGGCTTGACCTGGTCTCGCGGGGTCTTGCTGACGCGGCGTCGGACAAGGGCGTCGATCTCGTTGCCGGGATCGAATCGAGGGGATTCCTGTTCGGTCCGACGCTGGCCCTGCAACTCGGCACCGGGTTTGCCTTGATGCGCAAGCCCGGCAAACTGCCGGCAACAACAGTCTGCGTCACCTACGAGCTTGAGTACGGCAGCGACTCGCTCGAGATCCACACTGATGCCATCCAGCCGGGCCAGCGCGTCTTGGTTGTCGACGACCTGTTGGCGACCGGCGGAACGGCAGCTGCTGCGGTCAGGCTTGTCGAACAGGCTGGCGGCGAGGTGGTTGGCCTGTCATTCGTCGTCGAACTCGATTTCCTGAACGGTCGGAATCGTCTGGCGGGCTACGATATCTCTTCGCTGCTGCGATACGAGAAGTAGGTCTGTCGGTCACCCTGCGCGATGCCAAGGTCTTATCCGCCACAGCATTGCCGCTTCTTGGCCTGCGCGAAGATCAACCTCGGCTTGCGGGTCCTGGACCGTCGGCCTGACGGCTACCACAACATCAGCACGGTCTTCCAAACAGTGGGTCTGGCCGACGAGGTTGATATCTCTTTCTGGCATGGTGAGTCGCGGTCGCTGGAGTTCTCGTGCGATCGCCCGGACCTTGACAACACCGAGAATCTGGCCTGGAGGGCGGCGGACATGGCTCTCCGCCGGCTGGACATCCAGGCCCGTGTTCGCGTTCGGGTCCGCAAGCAGATTCCGACCGGCGCCGGGCTGGGCGGCGGCTCGAGTGACGCCGCCGCCGTGTTGGTGGCCTTCGAGTCCGCGATTCTCGGCAAGCGCGTGCGCCGGTCCGCGATACACGACATCGCCTGCGAACTCGGTAGCGACGTGCCGTATTTCCTCACCGCTGGGACTGCTTCCGGCACCGGCCGAGGCACGGATGTTGTTCCGGTTCCCGATCTGCCTCGGAAGCCGGTCGTGCTCGTTCTTCCCGACATTGAAGTCTCGACGGCGTGGGCGTACCGGGCGCTGGCCGAGAGCCGTGAAGGTTTGACACGCCCTGACCCGGATTCTAAAATAGTGGGGTTTGGTGGCAGTCTCATTCCGTTCCAGTTCGGGGATCGCGACGTTCGCCCCGGGTCGTTGTTGAATGACTTCGAGGGCGTTGTCTTCCAACGGTTTCCGATCCTAGGCGAACTCAAGGGCAAGCTGCTCGCGCTGGGCGCTCGGCCTGCGCTTCTCTCCGGCTCGGGGTCGACGGTGTTCGGGCTCTTCGATTTGGACGAACTCGCGGAAGCGGCGGCGGCGGAAGTCGCGGCGGACGGATTGCGGGTCAAGATCACGGAAATCGTTTCCCGTACTGATCTGGGGATGCAACTGGCGATGGACGAGGACGCGGACGGGCGCGCTTGAGAGGCAATCGGAAGTGGAGAACCAGTCTCGGCTGAAAGTGTTTACCGGCTCGGCGAACCCGGCCCTGGCAGCTGCCATCTGCAGCCACCTGGGCTGCGACCTCGGCAAGATCACGTTGCGGCAGTTTTCCGACGGGGAGGTCCACCTGCAGATCGACGAGAACGTCCGCGGCACGGATGTCTTCGTCGTGCAGCCGACGTGCACTCCGGTCGACCGTCACTTGCTGGAGTTGCTGCTCATGCTGGATGCGATGCGGCGCGCTTCGGCGAAGCGCATCACGGCGGTCCTGCCCTATTACGGATACTCGCGGCAAGATCGCAAGGACCGGCCGCGGGTTCCGATCTCGGCGAAGCTCGTCGCCAGTCTGCTCGTCGCCTCGGGAGCGGATCGCGTGCTGACGCTGGACTTGCATGCCGCGCAGATCCAGGGGTTCTTCGACATACCCGTCGATCATCTCTACGGCCGGCCCGTGCTCGTGGAGTACCTCCAGTCGCTTAACCTTCCAAACCCGAAGGTCGTCTCTCCTGACGCCGGGGGCGTCGAGCGCGCTCGCGCGCTCGCCAAGCGCCTCAACGCGCCGCTCGCCATCATCGACAAGCGCCGCGAGGAGGCCAACGTCTCGGAGGTCATGCACGTCATCGGTGACGTCGCCGGCCATACCTGCGTCATCATCGATGACCTGGTCGATACGGCGGGGACATTAGTACATTGTGTTGATGCCCTGCTCGAGCAGGGAGCGACCGCGGTCTACGCGGTCTGCACCCATGCCGTGCTTTCCGGCGCGGCTGTCGATAGAATAAAAGCATCCGACCTCGTGGAGTTGGTCGTTACCGACTCGATTCCGCTCTCCGGGGAAGCGGAGGCGAGCGACAAGATCCGCCAACTGAGCGTAGCGCGGCTGCTGGCGCGTGGCATCGATTCGATCCACAGCGAGTCGTCCATCAGCATGCTCTTCGGTTAGGGGGACTGCGTCCCGGGGACGGGGCGCGCGGAATCAGCCGCACGGGTGGCGGGCAGGAGTGGATTGCAATGCAGCAACAAATCGAACTGGAAGTGGCGGCGCGCGAGGAGCGCGGCAAGAACGCGGCTCGCCGCCTGCGTGGTACCGGCCGTGTGCCGGCAATTGTCTACGGTCTGGGCGCCCCTCCGCAGGCGGTGGCCATTGACTGCCACGAGATCACGAACGTCCTCAAGGACCCGGCAGGCCATAACCGCGTCTTCAACCTCCAGAGCAACGGATCGAGCGAGCACGCCATGGCGGTCGACTATCAGATCGATCCGGTCAAGCACTCCCTGCTGCATGTTGACTTGCGGAGGGTCGACCTTGCCAAGCCGGTCACGGTCTCCGTACCCATCTCCGCTGTCGGGACTGCCGTCGGGGTGAAGACCGAGGGCGGCTTCGAGGAGATGGTCAATCGCGAGGTCCGGGTCGAGTGCCTTCCCCTCGATATCCCCGAGCACATCGATGTTGCAATCGACGACCTGCATATTGGCCAGTCGATCCGCGCCAAGGACATTCCGGCCAGCGACAAGTACAAGCTAGCCGATGACGGCGAGAAGCTGCTCTTGCATATCATGGCTTCCAGGGCTAGTGCCGACGAGGACGTCGCCGCCGAGGGCGAGGGCGAAGAAGACGTTGAGCCCGCCGAAGGCGAGCCGGCGGAATAGGGACGTGAGAGCGGATCGGTCCGGCATTGCGCCCGGACGTAGAGGGCAGCATGTTTTGGAGGCGCCCCGCCAAGCTTCAGGCCGACTGGCTGATTGTCGGTCTCGGGAACCCCGGCGAGGAGTACCGGCTGACGCCCCACAATCTGGGATTCCTGACCGTGGAAAGCCTGGCGCAGGACGCAGGCATCCGCGTGGTCCGGCCAGAGGAGAACGCGCTTGTCGGGCGCGGAGAGCTTTGCGGTTGCTCTGCGATCCTGGCCAAACCGCTCTCGTACATGAACCGCAGCGGTGGGCCGGTCAAGCAGCTCTTGCAGCGGTACAAGCTGCTTCCGGAACGGCTGGTTGTGATCTACGACGAGCTGGATCTTCCGTGGGGCAGTTTGCGACTCAAGCAGAAAGGATCGGCGGCGGGGCATAATGGTATGCAGTCCATCGTTGATTCGCTGGGAACAAGTGAGTTCCCCCGGCTGCGGATCGGAATCCATCCGGGGCACCCTGTCGCCAACGGCGCCAAGTATGTCCTGCGTCCGTTTGGACAAGCGGAGGTCCAGGAAGTTCAAGCAATCGTCGGCCGCGCGGCCGACGCCGTTCGCGACATGCTCGCAGAAGGTGCCGAGAAGGCGATGGCGCGGTGTAACCGCCGCGACCCCGAGTCATTGGAATAAAGCAGAATGAGAATCTACGAATTAGGGTTCATCCTGAAACCCGACCTGCCTGAACAGGACGCGCAGGCCGCCATTGACGCCGTCAAGCAGGCGTTGACTGACGGCGGCGCGAGCATTGACAAGGTTGACGACTGGGGCAAGCGCCGCCTGTCGTACCGCGTGCGGGGGTTCTGGAACGGCCACTACGTCTTCATCCAGTACTCCGTGGAAGACGCCAAGGGGCTGACCCGCGAGGTCGAGCGCCGGTTGCGCGTTGCCGAGAACATCATCAAGTACATGACGATCCGCATTGACGAGGATCTGAAGCGTCTGAAGAAAATGCAGAGCCTGCGCGCCAAGCGTGCGCCGAAACTGGCTGCGAAAGCTGCTGCGGTGGCCGCCGCAGCGCCGCCTGCCCAGCCGGTAGCGCCGGGCGCTCCGCAGCCCGAAGAGCCGCTGCCGGCGGCCGATGCTGCCGAGCCCAACAAGGCCCCCGCCTCCGCGTAGGCCCGGGCAACGAGAGGAATTCACGCATGGCTGAGAACGAAGCGAAATCAACGCCCGCCCCGTCGGAGACCCGCCCCGGCAGGCCATCTTCCGGTGGCGCAGGCGGCGGACACCCGCGCCGGGACCGCGGCTCAGACGGCCGTGGACGGCCCGGTGGGGGAAAGCGGTTTTTCCGGCGGCGCAGGGTCGACTTCTTCAGCGTCAGCCGGATCGACCATATCGACTACAAGGACGCCAACATGCTCAAGCAGTTTGTGGGCGACCGGGGAAAGATCAAGCCTCGCCGTCATACCGGGTTGAGTGCGAAGCACCAGCGAGAACTGCGCCGCGCCATCAAGCGCGCCCGCAACCTTGCCTTGCTGCCGTTCGCAGGGGTCATCGAGAAGACGAAGCCGGGAGCAAGCACCGATGGTTGAAGTGATTCTCAAGAAAGACATCTACAAGCTGGGTGACCGCGGCGAGGTGGTTAGAGTCGCGCCCGGCTATGCCAGAAACTACTTGTACCCGCAACGGCTGGCGATCCCCGCCGACAAGGGCAGTCTCAAGCAGCTGGACGACATGAGGGCCGCGGCTGACCGCGAGGCGGTCCGGCTGCGGGGCGACGCCGAAAAGCAGGTGGACGCGTTGGAAGGCGTGACGGTTCGTATTGTTGCCCGCGCGAGCCTGAACAACCAGCTGTACGGATCGGTCACGGCCCGCGACATCGCGGCGAGCCTCGCCGGACTCGGGATCGAGGTGAACCGTCACCGAATCCAGCTCAAGACGCCGTTTCGCACGCTGGGTGATTTCGAAGTGCCGGTCCACATCTACAAGGACTTGGCCTCGACAGTCAAGGTGGAGATCCGCGCGGAGGGCCGCGAGGACGAGCCCTTGGCTCGGAGCGTGCAATCCGCGGAACAGTTCGAGTTTGCCCCGGCGCCCGTTCGCGAGGAGGAGGGTGAGGAATCCGCCCAGGAAGCCGGCGAGGATGCCTCCGCTGGCGAGGCCGATGTTCCGGTGGAAGCGGACGCCGCTCCTGAGGAGGGTGCTGCCGCCGCTACGGCTGGTTCGGAGGCCGAGTCCGAGCCCGTTCCCAGCCCGGCTGCCGAAACCCCCGTCGAGCCTGCAGCCTCAGCCGATTTGGCCGAGGAGCCGGCCGAGGGCGCGACCGTTGCCGACTGACTTTTTCGACCTCACCGGCCAGACCGCGGTGGTGACGGGTGCTGCCAGGGGCATTGGCGCCGGGATCGCCCGGCGCCTGGCACGGGCCGGTGCCAGCGTGGCGGTCGCCGATTCAAACCTCCGCGGTGCGGAGACGACCGCCGGGCAACTGCGGTCGGAAGGGCTTCAAGCCTTCGCTGTCGAGGTGGACGTGTCGGATTCCGGGTCCGTGCGGCACGCCGCCGAAGCCGTTCTGGAGCGCCAAGAGCGCATCCACACGCTGGTCTGCAACGCGGGAATCGCGGGCAAGGCATTGCCGACGTGGGAGCAAGCGGACGAAGACTGGCAATCGGTGATTGACGTCAATCTAAGCGGGGTCTTCTATTGCTGCCGGGCCGTGCTTCCTTCCATGGTTGAGCACGGCTACGGGCGGATCGTCAACATTGCCTCGCTCGCGGGCAAGGAAGGCAATCCCAACATGGTCGCCTACTCCGCGTCCAAGGCCGGTGTCATCGCTCTGAGCAAGTCGATAGCCAAGGAAACGGCGCTGCACGATATTTGTGTGAACGCGATCAGCCCGACGGTGATCCGGACGCCAATTCTGGATCAGATCACCGAGGAGCAGGTCACCTACATGACTTCGAAAATCCCGAAAGCCCGCACCGGAACTGTCGAGGAAGTGGCGGCCGTGGCCCATTTCCTGGCCAGTCCGGACTGCTCGTTCGTGACGGGCCAGTGTTACGATGTCAGCGGCGGCAGGGCCACGTACTGAGGCCCTGACAACCGCGAGACGGAAGGGCGACCGCGCGTGCCGAAACTGCTTGTTGCGACGCTCCTGATCTGCGTTCCCATTTCTGCTGCCGTGACAGTCGAAAAAACCGCTTACGCCGGATGGCCCAACTGCTACCGCCTCTCGAACGGAGAGGTGGAACTCGTCGTCACGGCGGACGTTGGTCCGCGGATCATTCGATACGGCTACGTGGGCGGCCAGAACCTGTTCGTCGAGCTCGAAGAGGATCTCGGCCAGACGGGAGGCGACGGCTGGCGACTGTACGGCGGCAGCCGGCTCTGGGTGGCTCCAGAGGATCGGGTATTTAGTTACGGCGCCGACAACGAGCCGGTCGAGATCGAGGTTTCCGGCAGCAAGCTCACCGCGCTCGCGCCCGTCGAGAACACCGGCGTGCAGAAGCGGATCACCGTGGAGCTGGCCGACCGAGGCACCGAGGCCAGGGTGTCGTACGGGCTCGCGAACCGCACGATCTGGCCCCTTCGGATTGCTACCTGGGTGCTTACGATGATGAACCGCGGCGGAACCGCTGTGACCACCCTGCCTCCACGAGGCACGCATCCGGAGATCCTGGCACCGACGAATCCCGTGGTCCTGTTCGCATTCACGAACATGAGCGATTCGCGCTGGAGCTGGCTTGAGAAGTACATCGTGTTGCGCCAGGACCCCGGCAATTCGGACCCAGAGAAGATCGGGCTCTTCAATCCCTCGACACGGGGAGCCTACTTGCTCAATGGCGAGCTGTTTGTCAAGAAGTTCGACGCTTCGCCGGACGAGGAGTATCCCGACATGGGCTCGTCCTTCGAGGTCTTCACGAACGAGCGATTCCTGGAACTCGAAACGCTGGGCCCGATGCGCACGCTACGGCCCGGCGAGTCCATGGAGCACGTGGAAACCTGGTCGCTGCATCGCCCCGTGGCAGTGGAGCGTTGGGACGACGAAGGCCTGGACCGCGCGCTCGCGCCCTATCTGGACTAGTGGTCCGGACGGTAGCAGGCCGACTGCTCGAAGCAGGGCGCATAGGCCTGCTACCCGCTGTGTTCAATCCACCGACCATCGCCCACATGGCGCTCGCCGAGCAGGCCCAGCGATCCTTCAAGCTTGACCAAGTGGTCTACGTCCTGCCGGAGGCGTTGCCGCACAAGCGGATCGAGCGGCCCGGCATCGAGGTTCGACTGAGCTGGTTGGCCGCGCTCGCCGCAGTCCAGCCGTGCCGCGCCGCAGCATCCTGCCGGGCGGGCCTCGTGATCGAGATTGTGCGGGCGTTCCAGAAGGTTTTGGGCAACCAGTGCGAACTCTTCGTCATCGCCGGACGTGATGCGGCTGAACGCTATTCGAGCTGGGACTACGGCGATGGCGAGTCTTTCGCCGAGCAGCTACAGCGTTATCGGCTGCTCGTGGCTTCCAGGAACGGCGGGTATCGCGTTCCCCGGGAACATGCGGACCGGATCCTGCCGTTCGAGATCGACGGTCGATCGGGGGCGGCATCGTCCACGGCGGCTCGCGAAGCGATCAGCGCGGGCAGGCCCTGGCGCCATCTGGTCCCGACGGAGATTCACAGCGACGTGCAGGCCGCTTACGGAGGCTCCAACCCGTGACCACTGCGCTCGTGGTTTACCAGCCCGGCCTGGACGGAACGCTGTTCAGCCGGATGGGCTTGTTGCAGGAGCTGGAACGCACCCTGCGTCGGCTGGAGCGAGAGTATGCGGCGGATGTGGACAAGATGCGGCGGTTCGAGCAGCGCTACCGTCCGGCGGTTGGCGAGCGCTATGACGAACTGGATCGGTTGCGGGCAAAGGTTCGGGGCGCGTGGCAGCTCATCGAGAGGGCGCGCGAAGGGGATGCCGTCACCAACGGCCATGATGCGGGAGAAGGGGATCGTGCCAGCGACTCTGAACTTGCCGAGTGGGGACGCGACGTCACGCCGGGGCCGGGTGACGCCGCGCGGCTGCTGTTTCTGGCGCTGGCGCGCCAAGTGCACCCGGACCTTGCCACGGACGAGATGGAGCGGGTGCGCCGCCACGACGTGATGTCCGAAGCGACCCTTGCCTACCGCAACAACGACGAACGGCGCCTGCAGTGGCTAATCGAGCATTGGCAGGCGGAGTGCGACCCGATCCCGGACCTGGGTCCCGGAGCGCTGTGGCTCAGGACGAACCGGCAAATCGCGTGGCTGCGGTATCGCATCCGCGAGATGCGGCATTCGCTGGCCCAGCTTCATGCGTCAGGCTTGGCCTACATCATGGAGCAGGACCAGCAGGCGAGACTGAGCGGCCGAAACCTGATCTTGGAGTTGCGGAAGCTGGCCCAGGCGGACATTGAAGCTGCCTATCGCGATCTCGACCTCGCGCGCGAGGCGATCGAGGATCTCGATCCGGCCCTGCGCGATGTCGTCAGAGCCGAGACCGGTCTCTGATCGCTCGTCGCTGATATTGGAGATTCGAGGGCGCTGCGCTTACCTGCGCAGTCTGGCCATTCAATCCAAGCAGGGCGGTCGAGGGTCGGGTGTGCTACTCAACCAGATCCCCATCGTCAGTTCCATCCGTGCCGGCCACAATGGCGGATTCGTCCGTCGAACCGCCTCGCCTAGCGGGAACGAAACTCCTGAGGCATCACTACGTGCATGGTGGTGCCACCGTCTCGCTCGACGAGCGTCAGCCCTCGCCCGTTCAGTCTGGCCTCCGCTACGCCTCGATAGCTGTCGGGGATTTCCGCCAGGAATCCTACGAACGACCGCGCAACGCTTTCCGAAGCATCGAGAAACTCCACGATCGGCCGACCGAAAATCCGGCCCTTTCCGACCAGGTCGGGAAACGGCCGGTGAAGCCCGGTCGTGCCGAACTCCAGCCCTCTCGCCAAGGGCTTGCCTGACTCGACTCGACGCCACATATTGAGCCAAGGGTATTCGGCTGTCCGCCACACGTAGCCAATCAGCAGTCCCTTGGCCGCGTTGACAGCGGTAACCCAGCCGATTTCGTCATCGATCACATAGGACACCACGTTGGGGTCGTGATCGTCCGCGAGGTGGCGGAGGTTGACGGGTTGACCTTCCTTGATCGCATTCGGCCACCCCACCGACGGCTGTTCCGGATTCGGCATGGACCCGCCCTGCATGAACCCCTGGGTCGCGTTCGAATCGACCACCACTGTGTCGTCCAGAAAGGGCGGCCCGAGGGTCGGATGCTGAACCATGTTGTAGACACGCCCGAGCTTGTTGCGGTTGGTAACTGTCTCGACGACGTAGAACCATGCGCCCTCTGGGGCAAGCTCCAGGCGCCGTTCCACTTGGAGGCCCGCCATGGGGAGGTCGGCAGACATCTGGACACTTGTGGGCTCGTGTTCGAGGACTGCCCAGGCCACCTTGGTGGCTTCCCCGTGCCCAGGCATGCCGTTTGCCGCTTCGGCCTCCGATGGCAGTCCCCAGCGGTCGAGGCAAAGGAAGTGGCTCATCGATCGGGCCTCGTCGCTTGGTCCCTCGTTCGCCCAGCGCAGAGGGTTCAAGCCATGGCCGAGCAGGTGGAAGTCAACGATCGAACCGCCGAGGATGTCGATGACAAGGCGTGCTTGCCGGCCTTTGAGCACAATCGAGCGTCGTCCGTCGACAAGCTCTTCCGCAGCCATGGGCTCCACGACTAGCAGCCCTGCAACGACGGGAATCCACAACCACCGCATCACTTGTTCTCCTTACCAAATCGGCCCGCGATCGATCATATCGTGCCCATTGACCCTTGAAGCTCGGGTCCGTGCGTAGCTGATACGCCGGGAGAGGCACCATCCATCCCGAGCAAAGCGCGTCACCCATTCGGTCCTTGCGCGATCACAAGATCGCTAGCGGAACTATAGAGAGGCAGGCACTCCGTCGACGGTCATGTCGATACACTTCCGGGTTGCCGGCATTGGAGGCTCCTTGCGTGCCGTCCAAGGGATCGGATCCAGCTCTTTACGCGGTGGCGTGCTAGCGACCTGTGCGACGATTACGCTCATCCATGAAACTTTCCATCCGCACAACGTCCCTTCGATCGTCCTATCGGGGCCTGGTCGCCATCGGCGTAGCTCTGACCGTCAACCTGGCCCTTGCCAGCAGTCTGGCAGCCGCTGAGCCAGCGGGCCGCAGCCAGGGCCAGCTACTGCGAAGAGGGTACGACAGCCAAGTGACGGGTGAACGCCGTGAGTACTTTGTATATCTGCCCACTGGGTATCACACGGAACCCGGAAAGCATTGGCCGGTGATCCTTTTCCTCCACGGCGGGGGCGAGCGCGGCGACGCCATCGAGGATCTCGACCGGATCCTCGTTCACGGCCCAGTTGCGGAGGCGTGGATCCAGGGGCGCGACCTGCCGTTCATCATGATCTCGCCGCAGATGCCGGTATTCGATCGACCGCGCCGCGGTTCCGACCAGCCAGCCCCGAGGCGAATTGAGGATGGCCCGCCACCACCCCGCCGGTACGGCGCTCGCCCGAAGCAACCGATGGCGCGAGTGACCGACATGAGTATCCCGTCCTACACAGCCTCCGCATCCAGGGACAGTTGGACCAGGATGGAAGGCGAAGTGCTGGCGATGGTGGATTCCACTCTTCGCGAGTTTCGGACCGATCAGGATCGAGTCTACTTGACTGGGTTGAGCTTTGGCGGTGCCGGGACGTGGCACCTGGCGATGGCCGACCCGGATCGCTGGGCCGCGATCGCCCCCATTTGCGGTCCTGGAGACCCGAGCCGGGTCGACAGGATCGCGAACGCCAAAACACCAGTGTGGGTACTGCAGGGAGGCCGAGATACCGTGGTTCGTCCGGAGCGCGTTCTGGAAACCGTGACCGCCCTGGAAGCGGCAGGCCATCCCGATGTTCGCTTCACCGTTCATGAGGACTTGGGCCATAACGTCTGGACCCGCGTGTACGAGGGCTGGGATCTCTACGCGTGGTTCCTCGCGCATAGACGGCAGTCCGGCGCCGATGAGGTGGAAGCCCCCTAGAGAGTGCCTTGTTTCGTGCCGCTTCGCGAACAGGAGCAGGTACAATCGGGCTGGCGAACCAGCGGGCGCCCCTCAAGTCACGCATGCAGGGCACTACGCTTGGCAGTCGAAAGCCGGCTCGTGGACCCCATTCCTCAGCCGTTTCCGGATGCGTTCGGGGCTGGCTTCGGGCTCTTGTCCCTCTCGCTGTATTCGCATCGCTATCAGATGGAGCAACGGATCCCTTCCTGTCCGAAATCCAGCCGATTCCGGCCCAGCACTGTCTGGCCTGTCACGGCCCGGACAGTCAACTGAGCGCCCTCAACCTCAGCACGCTCGAGGGACTGCTCTCGGGGGGCGCCACGGACCCGCCATCGTACCCGGCCACCCCGAACAGGGTGTGCTGATACGGGTGCTGGAGGGTGAGCTGACTCCCGCCATGCCGATGGGTTCGGAACCCCTGCCAGACGGGAAGATCGAGGCGATAGCGAAGTGGATCGAACGGTTCAAGCCGGCGCAAAACCACGTCGATCGCAATGTCTGGAGCCCGTTTCGGGCGATTGGCCGCCCGGAACCGCCTGACATCTCGCAAGAGTCATGGATCCGCAATCCTATCGACCGGTTCATCCTCGCTCGCCTGGAGGCGGAAGGGATCGTTCCGGCGACGCAAGCTGACCGGCGTCTCCTGATGCGTCGCGTCTGCTGCAACCTGATCGGCGAACCGCCTACTCCGGAAGAAGTTGAGGCTTTCCTCGCCGATGAGAGCGCGGATGCCCACGCCAGGTTCGTTGAAAAACTGCTCGGGGATTCGCGCTAGCTTCCGTGTTTCTTGTCAAGCGGATGGTCGGAGAAAAGTGGTGACCAGCGGCGCTGGCGGCATGTTCCTCCGGCCGTGTCCGCTGTTGGTCGATGGCAGCTCGGCAGGGGGATCATGCAGCAGCCTCCAGTTGTCTGGCTGGCGGCCGGGGCTGCCACAGGCGGTCTTCGCGGAGGAGGGTGTCGAGCAGGCCGACGAGACGGCGCATGACGGCGACGAGGGCGACTTTGTGGGGCTTGCCGTTGGCGGTGAGGCGCTGGTAGCAGGCTTGGGCGGAAGGCTCGCAACGGATCGCGGACAGGGCCGCCATGTAGAGCAGATGGCGGGGCTGGGCCCGGCCGCCACGGATGGAGCGGGCGCCGCGGTGCTGGCCGGAGTCGCGGTCAAAGGGGGCGAGGCCCAACAAAGAGGCGGCCTGACGGCGGCCCAGGGAGCCGAGTTCGGGCATGCCGGCACAGAGGCAAGCGGCGTTGACTGGGCCGAAGCCGGGGATCGACTGAATGATGGCGTCACGACGGGAGAGCACGGTGTCGGCCGCGATGCAGTCGCGCATACGGCGGTCGCAGTCGGCGATGTCGGCCTGCAGGGCGTCGAGCGTGGCGGAGGGGCAGGCGGCGGCCTCGGGGTCGAGTTCAGCACAGAGCTTGCGCAGGGCACCAAGCTGCTCGACGAGCTTGCGGCGGAGGGCGAGCAAGTCGCTGAGCCGGCACAAGATATCCTGCTGGGGCGGGGTGGATTCGAGGCCGTCGAGGAGGCCGAAGCGGGCGAGCATGGAGGCATCAACGCGGTCGTTCTTGGCGAGCTGGCCGATGGCTTCGGCGAAGCGCCGGGAGCGCACGGGATTGACCAGGACGGTTTGGAGGCCGGAGTCGAAGAGGCACTGGTGGAGGTTGCGGTGGTAGCGGCCGGTGGGTTCGAAGACGGTGCGGTAGACACCGAGTTTGAGTAGCCAGTTGCGCAGAGCGCGGCGGCCGGTCTTGGTGTTGTCGAACTGGCGGTCAAGGCCAACGCCAAGAATGTGGACGTCGAGCTTCGACTTGCCGACATCGATGCCGGCGACGACAATAGAGGGAGAGTCAGTCATTCCTGCGTTCCTATCCTTTTGCAATTCGGGTCTGCACCCACGCTTCCGTTCAGGGCGCGCAGGAACTGCTGCGACGGGCCGACCAAGCTAGCGCACGGACCTGCAATCCGAGGCGGAGAACGGTCCGACCCGTCGCCGCCGGTGGGGCCTGGCCAGGCCCCACCGGCGGCCTCCCTGCGTTGAGGCAAGGAGGGATCTGATACCTGCCGCAACGGTGGCTTACGCCACCTGCGGCACTGGGCAGAGAGGGTCCGGGCAAGCGGTGGCCATCCCTCTTTCCCCGGCACCTCTATAACATAAAAGGGGGAGCGCAGGGGCCGCGACTGGCTGGACGTGGCGAGGTGCGCGGCTGGTGTACCGCATGCAGACCCAAGCTCCCGGGATCGTGGACCTGGCCGACGAACCCGCTTCGGGCCGGAAGCTCGACGGACGCGACGACCCCTTCACGGAGCCGTTTGGGCGACAGTGCCTGCTCGCGCGGCGGGTGGTCGAGCGAGGAGTCCGCCACTCACTGCTGGTCCATGGCTGGGAAAACGGAGTGTACAGCTGGGACCATCACAAGCAGATCCGCGAGTGGCTACCTCCTCGCGCGCAGGAAGTGGATTTGCCGACCGCGGGACTGATTCAGGACTTGAAGTCTCGAGGAGTGCTCGACCAGACACTTCTGGTCTTCACCACGTAGATGAGCCGGACGCCGTTCATCGCCCGCAAGGCATACGGGTCCCGGGTGGGGCGTGACCACCATCGGCATTCGATGGTGACATGATTCGCCGCCGCGGGAGTCAAGGGAGACTCCACCGTCGGTGCCACCGACGAGTTCAGCGTCAGTTGCGCAGAAGAGGCGATCCATGTGTGCGACATCCATGCCACGGTCCAGCACTTGATGGGCCTGAATCAGGATGCACTGACCTATCTCCACGGGGGCCGACACAAGCGCCTCACTGATACAGGTGGCGAGTACTGACGGAGATCTTGGCCTAACCAGTCGGCTTGACCCGCTGAGAGCAAGCGTGCCAGCGGGCGCAAGTTGCAACGCGCCAAGCCGCTGCTTACCATTGGGAAAGCATTGTTCATGACACGTCGCGAACTCCTGCTGGCAGGCGCGGCTGCGCCTGCGGCTCTGGAGGCCATCACGCCAACCAAACAACTCGGCCTTGACCTGTTCAGCCTTCGTTCCCAGGGCTGGACCGCGTTCCAGCTTCTGGACTTCGCCCACGCCCACGGCGCGGCCGTGGTGAATTTCTCCGAACCCCGATTTCTCGGCAGCACCGATTCCGACCATCTCAAGCGTGTGCGCGAGCACGCGGACTCGCTGGGCGTGAGGATCGAGGTCGGTTTCGGGTCGATCTGCCCGACCTCCACTCGTTTCGTCAAGGAAGACGGCTCCGCGCGCGATCAACTGCTCAGGATGTTCGGGATCGCCCGGATCCTGGGCTCTCCCTTCGTGCGGTGCTACCTGGGCAGTGCGGAAGAGCGCAAGGGCGAGATTCCCCTTGAGCAACACATCGACAACACGATCGCCGCCTGCCGGTCCGTCCGCGACGAGGACGGGCGCCACGGCATCAAGATCGCCGTGGAGAACCATGCCGGCGATCTGCAGGCCCAGCAGCTCCGCGACCTGGTCGAGGAGGCCGGTACCGATTATGTCGGCACCTTGCTTGACGCAGGCAACGCCACCTGGACGCTCGAGGATCCCTTCCATACGCTCGAAGTGCTGGCGCCGCTTGCCCTGACGACGGGCATTCGGGACTCCCGGATCTGGATCGAGGACGGCGCGGTCAGCGTCATGTGGGTTCCGATGGGCCGGGGCAGTATCGGGATGGAGCGATGGGCCCAGCGCTTCTTCGAACTCAGGCCCGACCTGGCGTTTTCCCTCGAGATCATCAATCTCCGCTCGGCCCGAAAGTTTGCTGTCCGCGACAAGGGGTTTTGGAAGCACTACCGGGACGTGCCGGCTTGGGTCTTCCAGGGATTCATGGAACTGGCCCGCGATGGCGAGCCCTACGTGCAAGCCAAGGGCGATCCTGTTGAACTCGAGCGACGGGAGGTTGAGGCCGACTTGGCGTACAGTCGGGAGTTGCTGGGGCTCGCCTAGTTCCACCGCGATTCTCGCCCTTCCGGGAGCCGCTCCCTGATTCGACTAATCTCGTTCAAACACCCTGAGGTATGACAATGTACATCCGCACCCTCCTTGTTTCGATCCTGGCCGCCGCGAGCGTCCTCGCGGCCGAGATCCCGCGCGCGAAGCCGTCCGAGGTCGGGCTCTCGCAGGAACGCCTCGACAGGATCACGAGCGCTCTGGAGGCCGACGTTCAGGCGGGCCGATTGGCCGGGGCGATCGGCGTCATCGCCCGCAAGGGCAAGATCGCCTACTGGAAGAACGTCGGCATGGCCGACCGCGAGAACGCAGAGCCTATGCGCGACGATGCGATCTTCCGCATCTACTCGATGACCAAGCCGATCGTAGGCGTCGCCCTGATGACCTTGTACGAGGAAGGCAAGTTCGCGCTCACCGACCCGGTCAGGAGGCATATTCCCGAACTCGGGGGCTTGATGGTCTGGGAAGGCGGCAAGAAGGTTCCGTCTGAGCGCGAGATGACGGTCCAGGACCTCATGCGGCACACCTCTGGCCTGACGTACGGACTATTCGGTGACAGCGCCGTTGACGAGATGTACGAAAAAGCCAACGTCCTAGGCGGCAACAAGTCGATCGATGACTTTATCCAGAAGCTGTCCAAGCTGCCGCTCAAGCACCAGCCCGGATCGGCCTGGGAGTACAGCGTTTCCGTCGACGTGCAAGGCAGGCTGATCGAGGTGCTCTCGGGAAAGGACCTTGCGACGTTCATGAAGGAGCGTGTGTTCGAGCCGCTGGACATGCCTGACACGACATTCGTGATTCGCCCCGAGGACGAGGACCGGTTCGCGCAGGTGTACTTGCGCACCAGGGACAGGACCGGGATCGAGCCCGCCCCCAAGAATCGGTCATCGCGGTACTACAACCGGGACAGCCGCTGGTATTCGGGTGGCGGCGGGCTCGTGTCCACCGCACGTGATTACCTCCGCTTTTGCCAGATGATGCTGAACGGCGGGGTGCTCGACGGCGAGCGGATTCTCAGCCGCAAGACAGTCGAGCTGATGACGATTGATCACATTGCCGAACTGCCCCGCGCCTCTTCGATTTCTCGCCCGGGCTACGGTTTCGGCCTTGATTTCGCGGTCCACCTCGACCCCGCCAAGAGCGGGCTCAACGGCTCCCCCGGCGAGTACAACTGGGGTGGGTTGGCCGGCACGATCTTCTGGATCGATCCCAAAGAGGAGATGATCGGCCTGTACCTGATCCAGGTGCTGCCGCCTCGCCTGGGCGCTGGCGGACCGCAATTCAAGCGGCTCGCCTACCAAGCGATCGTCGATTGATCGAGCGCAGTTGCAATCGTATTGGCAAGTCCTTTCCATCTGTATTTCGAAATGGTTTCACCATGAAGTTGCGCATATCATTTCTCGCTCTGACACTATCCGCCACTGCCCTGGGTGCCGAGATCCCCCGGGTTTCCCCGTCCGAGGTCGGCCTCTCGCAGGACCGGCTTGACCGAATCACCCGGGCCTTGCAAGCCGATGTCGACCGCGGCCATCTAGCGGGCGCGATCGGTGTTGTCGCCCGCCGCGGCAAGATCGCCTACTGGCAACCGGTAGGCATGGCTGACCGGGAAGCCGGAGCGCCGATGCGCGATGACACGATTTTCAGAATCTATTCCATGACGAAACCGATCATCGGGGTCGCCCTGATGACGCTGTACGAAGAGGGCAAGTTCGCGCTGGGCGACCAAGTCAGGAAGTACATTCCCGAACTTGGCAGACTCCCGGTGGTGACAGACGAGGCCGAGGTGGAGGCACGGCGCGAGATGACCGTGCAGGACTTGATGCGGCACACGGCGGGGATGTCGTACGGCGGTTCGGCCAACAGCAAGCACCCGACCGACAAGCTCTTCCGGGAGCTCAATGTCCTTGGTGACAACCGGTCGATCGACGACTTCATCGAGAAGCTCGCAAAACTACCCTTGAAACACCATCCCGGCTCGGCCTGGGAATACAGCGTCTCCGTTGACGTGCAGGGGAGATTGATCGAGGTGCTGTCGGGCAAGGACCTCGCTAGCTTCCTGGAAGAGCGTGTCTTCGGGCCGCTGGATATGCGTGACACGAGCTTCACGGTCCCGCCCCCCAAGAAGGACCGGTTTGTCCAGATGTACAGCCGGACCGAAGACAGGCAGGGAATCGAGCCGTCTCCGCCAAGCCGCTCGACAGGCTACTTCGATTACGAAAGCAAGTGGTACTCAGGCGGCGGGGGCCTAGTTTCGACAGCCCGTGACTACCTGCGGTTCTGCCAAATGTTGCTGAACGGCGGTGTGCTGGACGGGAACCGCATCCTAAGCCGCAAGACGCTCGAGCTGATGACCACAGACCACGTCAAGGGTGTCCGCCGCGCATCGTCGGTACTTTCGCCCGGCTATGGTTTTGGTCTCGATTTCGCCGTTCACATGGACCGCGCCAAGAGCGGCCTGAACGGGTCCGTCGGGGAGTACAACTGGGGAGGCCTAGCTGGCACAATCTTCTGGATCGATCCGATGGAAGAGATGGTCGGCCTTTACATGATTCAGGCGCTGCCGCCGCGCTTCAGTGACAGCCGGGGCCAGTTCAAGCGCCTCGCCTACCAGGCAATCGTGGATTGATTCGCCTTCCACGGCGGAGTTGGTACAAGAAGGAAGGGTGTGCGCTATGTTCCGTCTGACAGTTTGGCTCACCGCAACCTTCCTAGTCTTTGTACCGTCCTCCTATGCTTCCCAAGACGATTCCGGGGGTGGCAGCCCGTCGCCCGACTACGAGCAGTGGAGCAGACAAGAAATCCTCTCCGCTTTGAGCGGCTTGCAAGTTTCTCCGGAAGGCGAGTGCGAAGCCGAGGGGGTCGAGTCCTCCACTTGGGCTGGACTGCAAGACAGGATTGCCGAACTTCATGACGGCCCACTGTCTCCCTATGACGGCATCGTATTCCCGAATTACCACTATGTCCAGATCGAGCACATCGTCGCCCGAAAGGAAGCCGACGAGTCCGGCTTGTGCAACCAAGGGCAAGAGAAGCGCGAGGAATTCGCGGCCGATCTGCTCAATCTGACGCTCGCGCCCGGTTCCCTGAACGCTTCGAAGGGCGATCGCGACGCCCACGATATAGAGACTGCCGAGACTTCGCTGTTCCGGGAAAACCTCACTGAGCACGGACGGTGCTGGTGGGCGGCCCATACCGTACGTGTCAAGGAGAAGCACATGCTGAGTGTCGATGCAGACGAAAAATCAAGCTTGAACTCGATTCTTGAGGACTGCGTCGAGGCGCAGGTCTATCGCCCCAAGCTTGCAGCCGGCACTGACTGGGTGTTCAGGGCGGAGTTCTTGGTTGAGTTGGACGGCGCTCATGCGATTTTGCAATGCTCTGATCCTGTCGCGGACGCCTCAAGCCTGGAACAAGCTGTCGGGGTGGCGTCTCCGCACCTGTCCAGCATCGCCTGCGTCCAGGCTGTCGATCCGAGGGCGGCCCGCATCGCCGATGTGCAAAATGCCTGCATACAAGTCTTGGAGTCGAAGAATCTGTCAGTAACTTGTGGGAATATCCAGGCGAACTGCCCCGATGTCGATCCGATCCTAGAAGGGGAGCCATTGTACGGGTCCGGGCGCGACGGAGACAGCGATGGCGTCGCTTGCGAGGATCTGTGATTGGCTGCCTATCCGTGTCAAGTATGAAGCTAGTCCCTATTGAGTTCCCCGGACGGGCTAATGGGCCGACCAAGACAATTTAGAGGGGTACTCATTCTAATTCCGTTTGACACATCGTCCCAATAGATCCCGGGCAGGATGCGGAATGGGATATACTGACGCCCGGCTGTGGCGTGGACGCCTTACCTGAGGGCGTAAACGGCTTGCGCTAGGAGCGGCAATCGTGATCCTGGTTCGACACGGATCGATCCGTCATCTGGTAGCTCTCGGTGCCTTGGCGTCAACGGCTTTCGCGGCGGAAATCCCGCCAACTGGCAAGAGTGTCCAACTGTTCGATGGCAAGGGCCTCGAGAGCTTTGACACGTTTGTCTTCGGGCACGGGTTCAATCAGGATCCAGAGGGAGTCTTTCGCGTCCATGACGGCATGATCCGGGTGGAGGGAATGCCGTACGGGTACTGACGCTGGAACCGGATAACGTTGCGAGCGGCCGAAGCTGCCGCGATGCAGGCAATGCCATTGCACGCCCCGCAAACCACTGTTCCGACAAGCCATTCATCGAAGCTTGGAGATTTCCGCATCATACTCCTGAGAATCTCCATGAACAGCATGAAGAATTCGGTTGCCAAAGCTACTTGAAGCCCGATTCGCAATAGAAGACGCACGTTACGGTACCCGATCAATCCGATGCGACTTCAGTCGCATCCCGGCCCGAAGCCGAGCATATACATGATCCCCAATCATTCCGAGGGCCCGTAGTGCCATGTTGACATCGCTCCAACTGGGATAGTTCTACTGTGCCACGAGGTCGACACTGGCCGGTGGGGCAGCCATTGAGGTGCCTGCCAGCCGCAAGGAATGGCTGCGGTTTGCATTCATGAGTTTTGCCCTGTGGCGCTCATCATGAGCCAGGACTCATCGGCGCCTCTGTGGTCTCGTCCGTCCAATGAGCAATCCTTGCGACTCTACATAGACAAGACTCCCCGGAGAGTGGTCTGACGCAAGCCCATGGATGCTCCGATCCAGGAATCACCAGAGCGGGATCGAGGCACAGACGAGAGGCCATACCGGCAATCTTCCTTCGAATGGAGGAGTTGTGAGCCGCCAAGCGGGGCGCGCGGCTGGACTCATCACGCTACAGGCGGGCTTGAGTAATCCACGGGGCGAGCAGCGGGATGCCGTGGGTACGCCGTTCAGCACGGCTGCGATAATGACCGCCTTGACCAAGTCGACGCGAATTGGTGTGAACGGGTTGCTGCGTGTTCTCCTAGGCCCTATTGATGACAGACGCATGATGCCTCTCGTCCTAGCCATTTCGGTTCTCCTGCTGCCCGTCTTGGGACTGGCGCAAGGGAGTCTTGGGGATTGGGCAGTCAACAATCCGTATCAGTACACCCTTGAACCGCATCCATCGGCGCGGCTGACCAGCGACTCGAAGAACAACATCAAGGCAGTTCTCACTCTTTTTGTCCCATGCGGGGACGGTCCCGGCATTGCGCCGGAATCCGATGCAGTAGAAATGAGATTGACGTTTTGGATTGGCAATTCCGTGAGACATGAATGGTCCCCGGACGGTCCAACGAGGAAGATATGGTTTCGATTCGATGGTGAGCCGACTGAGGTTCATGAGCGGTACATATATGCCGGGCACATTATTCCAGCCAATGGAACGGACGACCTTCTGAATCGGATGATTCAGCATCAGAGATTGAAAGTACGTCGGGAGCAGGATAGCGTGGCCTACACGTTCAACTTGAGTGACACGTCGAAGGCTGTTGCACATGCCAGATCACTCTGTGGCTGAAGGGATCGACAAGAGTATCGATCCCCTCGGACCAACTCAGCCAACACGAGGTCGATCACGGCACCCTGCAACGAGCCAAGACGCGACGCACCAAGCCAGACAGAGCCGGTTGGACGGACGCGTCCAACAAGAGGGGTGTTCCTGCGACTTGATTCGGAGTCAGCCAGACGCCTGATCCAGATCGAAGGGTTCCATTGCGGGCGAGTGTCAATCGACACCTCGCCGCCTGTTTCCATACCGCGAAATGTAGAGCGATCACCCAGCAGCAGCAAATTATAGGCTGGATTCCAAACGGCCGACGCCACCCCAATCGTCGATTCCGAGGAGGTCGTCGCGCGCGACCAGCGGTACCTGGTACGCAACTATGGCCGCTACCCGCTCGTCGTCCGGCGGGCGCGCGGAGTCTACCTCCACTCGCATCCGCGCATCGTCGCCGCGCTCCAGGAGCAGCTCGGCACGTTGTTGCACTACTCCAACCTCTACTACCAGCCGCACCAAGGCGCGGTGGCAGAGCGACTGGCCGCTCTCAGCGGGCTGCCGAGTACGTTCTTCTGCAACAGCCGTGCCGAGGCAGTGGAGGCAGCGCTCAAGATCGCCAAGGGGCACGGCCGCGCCCGGAACGAGGCCAAACACGAGATCGTGGCTGGACTGGCTCCGTTTCGGCGGGAGCGAGGGTGCGCAGTTCTACACCCGGCTCGCGTCGCTGTCCGCGCGCAAGAACCTGGGCCGGCACGGCCTGCGCGCCGAATGGCGCGAACTGAGGGTGCCCCCCCAACCGGTCCCCGCACGCAGCCTCGAGATCGAGGACGCCTGGAGGCCGCTTCCTGGCGTCTTGCTGGGCGGACTGCTGCGCTGGAGGACCTCGGCCGGGGCGGGCGGGGAGGCGCGGGCGCTGGACGTGCGATCGTTCGGCTCGTTCTCGGGGGGGCGCTGGTCGGCCCACGCCAGCGCGGAGCGGGGCCGCGACATCACCGACGACATCTCTTGGCGCGGCGGCTGTCCTCGAGCTCGCAATTCGGCCTGACCGCCGCGATCGGGAAGTGGAAGCTGTCGGCCCGGGGCGGGCGGTTCACCCGGGCGCAGCAGCTGACGGCGGGCACGGCGCATTTCCTGCTGGTGTTGATTCTCTGTTTATTTCGGCGAAAACCGGGGGTTTTTTCTCACATTAGATTGCCGTCAAAATGATTGGAAATCAGAATATTGTGAACACAAACGAGCAGGCCAGATGAGCATAACTCCTTTGGGTACACACCGAATCCACCGCCGCTAGGCACTCTCTCTTCCGGCAGTAGCGGATTAGAGCGAGAAACCGAGCCATCCTGCTGCCGGAATAGTTCGGGGACCAGCCGTCGAAATAAACCGGAAGTTAACACTGGCCTTCGACTCGTTCGAAGCCGGCTACGGCCAGTGGACCCTACACGTACAAGCGTGCCGCGTCTGGCGCTGGGGAGCGGCGAACGGCAGCGCGGGGCCTGCGTGGGCCCCGATCGCTCCCCTTGTCGGCTCGATCTCCGGTCGCGTCTGGACCGGCACCCGCGAGGCGCGCCTGGACTTGGCGCGGCGCAATCGCCGGGCTCGTTGTCGTCGGCGATCCGGACTTGCGCCTCAACCAGGTCGTGCTGCGCCTGGAGCCCGGTGGGCGCTGGACCGCGGCGCGGCAGGACGGGACCTGGGCGTTTCGCGGGCTGCCGTCCGGGGATTACGCGGTCGAGGTCGACCGGACGACCGCGCCCGGTTGGGCCTGGCGCTGGGGGCACGCGGCGCTTGTCGCGCTGGAGCCCGGAGCGGAACTCGCGGGCATTGTGTTCGAGGTCTCGGCGTCGAGAGGGGGCACCTCTCTGGAAGCGGAATGACTTGAGGTATTCCGGTTGCGCGAAACTCCCCAGCCCACAATACACATTGGATCCCAGCACCCTTTGGGGGCAGTCGCGAAAACACCACCGACGCCCCTGCCGCCCTTCGCGAGATCCATGATTACCAGTCGCCGGTGACTAGTGCCGTAACCGCTCTGCCTCCTTGGCTGCCAACCGATCAGAGTTTTTCTCGAAAAGGTTCCTCAACTGGCTCCTCTCCCAGCCTGCGTACACGAATTCGTCCCAGTGTAAGCGTACACTTGATTTGGGACAATACAGCCGCCCCTGCGGTGCGACGGCTGCCGCATTCGGGCCACCCGGCTAGGGAGTGCGTACTGCCTGCGCATGCCGCTTCGTGCTATGACTGCTGTGAGCGACCTCCAAGGATTGCAACGGAGAGACGCTGAATGATCGAGTGGCAGCAAACCTCGGCGCACGAGGGGGAATCTGACGAGTTCCCAAGGCGTCGTCGTTTTCGTGGCCACTGGCTGCACTTCCTATACATCTTCCTATTCGTGGTGTGCATCATGGAAACCATGAAGCGTTGGGTAGACCCCGATGATCTGTTGATCCAGAATGGTTTCGTCCTGGCAGCCCTTTGGGTCGTGACAGCTGTAGTGGCGGTCGCTGCCAGGAAGCGTGCTCCCCAATGGGAGTCTTTATGGGAGTCTTTCAGGAAGTCCGAGCCCTGGAAGGATGAGGAGAGCGCGCGGCGCGACTGGTCTCGGCGCTGGGACGAGTGAGACTTTGAGTGAGACTTTGGGTGAGAGTGAGAGCCTTGATGGCGTGGTCAGGTTGACGGGCACAGAAGCGGTTCTGATTCGACAATCGATGCGTGTACTGCTCTTTAGCTATCGCACGTCGCCAGGCCCCACGTGTGGAAGGTCTGCTCACGGGTCAGGCGATGCATCATCGAGTGACCCGTTCCCTGCTGACCCCAGGCCAACGAACATTCTGTGTCGCAGCGTGAGGAGTCTCTGGACATGGCGAGGTCGATTTCGTTGCTGCTGATTGAGGCCGGCGGAGAACACTTGCCGGCATTCGTCAAGACGCTCTCAGAGCCGATGGAACCGATTGCACGTTGGCCTTGCATCCGCAGCATGCATGGGCCCTGCGCACCTGCGTCATGGCTGCTGGATCCGGCAATCGACGCCGACTCCCGGATCACGCGAACCTTCGCCGAGACGGTCGACGGGATGGATGCAGGACTTGAAGTTTGCATGAGCCATGAACGAACCCAAGCAGTACCTGGACAAGATTGAGGAGGGGATTGCGAGGGTCGGGATCGACGCCATTGCGCTTGGCTTTCGGAAGTTGAGGGACAAGCAATAGAAGAAGAGGGTCATCGGGATTGGCGTGATGGTGCCGACGGCGACCCCTTGGAAGGCGTTGAGGTTGTTCTGTTTGCCGCTCCCGCGAGTTTCGCCCAGTCGGCGCACGGATCCCGGCTGTTCCCAATGGGCTTCAGGAAACGATTGGGAACGTCCGGATCAGGGACCGCTCGATTCACCCGCGTTCGGACCGGAAAGGTGGCGATCCGTGCTAAGGCTGGTGACAGCAGCCTGCAAGAAGCGGCGACAGCAGCTTCAAATCAAGAGGTGTCGATAACCTTGGTTGCCCCGGAATGACCCGCAAGCGCAGCGCGATTCGGGTTTGCGTCCAACTGTTACGGCCAATCGGGATAGCAAGCCGCCCTTGTTTTGCGGTCCGAACAACTGCTGTGAACTGGAATCGTCGGTTGAACATTGGACACACCCGAAGCAGTTCGAGAGCGGCATTGGCCAAGTAAGCGAGCTCAGCGGGTTAGCGTGTCGAGTCGCCCAGTGCCCGGGGGCGTCCTCATTCGCCCTCGAGAATGTCAACCTGCACATGCAGGCCGATCTCCATCGACACCAGATTGGCAGGTGGGCACATGACTCGCTCACCGTCATCCACACCAATCTCTCGGTAACATGGAAACACTGGTCGACGCTCTTGAGGGAAGCACGAATCTAGGCCACTTCGTCAGTGTTGAAGACTCCCATACGGCTGCTCTCGTGGAACGTCAACTTTCGCCGCCCCAGTGATCTCACGGCAAAGATTGAATCCGTAGTACCGCATATCGTTACCTTGCAGGAAGTCAAGCGAAACCTTGCCGATGACTGGGCCCATCACCTCAAGAAGATTGGCCTTGTTCACCACTACCGAAGCGGTAGTACCGCCCTGGCTTTGTCGCACCAGTGCCTCATCGCGAGTCGCTGGAAGGTGACGCCCGACGACATCGTCAGGCCACGCGAACCACCATATCCGGAGTCGCTGGGGCGGACCACAGTCTCTGTGCCCGGCGAGGGAGATATCGACGTATTCACCGCGCACATCCCCAACAGTGGGGGGAATGGCTGGAGGCAGATCGACACCTTTAGCTCCCTGTCGGCGGAACTTAGCCGAGCGATCGATTCGCCGCGTATTCTGACCGGCGACTTCAACGAGCCGGAGTGGTACCCAAAGTTGAAAGAGATCGTGGTTTTTGGAGATGGAGAGGGAGCGCCCACGCGCTGGCCTGATCAGTTCGGCGACGAGCGTCCGTCCATCGAGTGGGCCAACAGCGTGCGTTCGGTCCTCGACGGCGCTGCGTCCCAGCACCGTCTTCGGGACGCCTATCGAGTCCGTCGCGACCCTGAGGAGCCCACCCCTGTCACGTACCGCACGAAGAAGGGCAGCAAGCCGAGATGTTTCGACCATACCTTCGTCTCAAGGCATTTCGATGTCCTGGCCTGCGGCTACTTCCACGTGTGGCGTGAGCGGGGATTCAGCGATCATTCGCCCATGTGGGCACATCTCCGCTTTCGCACGGATATACCGAGATAGGAACGATAGGTTGATGACCATTCGTGAACGAGATTCGAGGTAGGCGGGAAGTAACATCAGGGAGTGCTCTCGGCCAGCGAGACGACCGGAAACGAGCCGAGCCCGATGCTGACAGGGTTGCCATTGATGCGCAGGCGCTGGCTCCAGGGCCTCGATTGCCCTCCGAGCTTGATCGGCTTGGCCAGCAGCGAGAGTCCGTGTCTGCCCCGTCCGTCGCCGTAGCGCCCGGGTCTCGTCACGGTCTTGACGAAGGTCGCGGAGAGCCATTTCGGGGTTCGTGTTCCCTGTAAAGTTATGCCCCATGCTATGCCGTAAACCACAGGCTGTTTTGTCATGCCAATCGACATTGCACCCTTTGTTGAGCTGATCGAGAAGCTTCCCACGTGGTTGCAGATACCAATGGTGATAGCACTCGTCATCATGACGATCTATCTCCAGTACCGGTCCAGGAAGCGAGACCGGACCCTCCAAATGGACATGGGGAAAACCCGGCAATCCCGACAGGAGCAGATTGCAGCTCTCATCGGAAGCGTCGCTCAACAGCAGGACCAGCGGCACCGCGAGTTGGAGGACTACCTGCAACAGCTAGGCGACGAGCAAGCCAGAGCCTTCAGAGAGGCTAGAGACGACGTGCGTAGACTTCGTACCGAGATGCTCGGCGCAATTGACAGCCACAGGGCCTATGCACGGTTGTTGATCATATTGATTCTTGTCGCGCTCTTCGTCGGCTTCGCAGGAGGCGTAGCGGTTGCGACCTAGCCCGCATCGCTCAGTGCGCCGTGGAAAGGCGCCGCAGGTTGTGCGCATACGCAGGGCCGGACTTGCAACACCACAAGCGGATTGCCTCGTAGGAGACGGTGACGCCGCGCTCGGCAAGGAGGTCTTCGAAATCGCGGAAGCTCAAGGTGAACCGATAGTACAGCGCAATTCTAATCGTCGCCAGGCATGCGGGGTCTGGACAACGTGAGCAAGCGGGTGCTCATCCACGCCTGCGGACACAATCTCGGGGTCCTGATGCGGGAGTTCACAAGGGCCGGTACGCCGCGGAGCCTGCAAGGCTAGGGGCGACGGCCAGAATTGTCGCTCTTCGCGGCCCTGAGAGCGGCGATTTCGCGGCTTCTGGGCCGCTTTCTGGGTAATGCACGGCGATGCGGGCACGATCTGACCGAGATCCCGGCTGAGAGGCCGTAATTCGCCTTACTGCGCCGCAGCCAATATCCCAGTTCGGACCCCGAATTTTTCCACGGGCTGTTAGGGTCTTGAGGCTCCGGAAACCTCCTCTTCCGCTCTCGCCTGCACTTTTTCGCGGTAGTCGGATCTTGACATTCCAGGGTCGGCGGGTGTGCTCTCAATAACCTTGAGCAATCGGGCGTTGCTCTCCTGCATCGACGTTGCCACGTCCATCCGGCCTATCTCCCGCAGAGCCCTCCGGTACACCGACGTTTTGGCTCTGACCTCGTCCCGGTATTCTCGCTGCAGGTCGTCGTCCCTTCGATAGTGCAATCTTCTTTCGGACCACTTGCTCGCGGCAGCCTCAAGCGCCGCTTCAAGCTCGAAGGAAGTCTTGGTTTCCGGATCGAACTCCTCTGCCCCATGCGAGATCAGCAATTCCATGATCCGTGAGCGGCCCCTCCGGTAAGCCATGGCCAACGGCGTGACCCGGGCTTCCTTCAAGGGGTTCATTGCGTCCACCTCCGCTCCCATCTCCACAAGAAACTGGACCACCGCAAGATTGCCCGCGGCGGCGGCGTAGTGTAACGCGGAGTGTCCCCCGGCATCCACCGCTCTCGGGTCGGCTCCGTACCGCAGCACTAGCGGCTGGACCATATCGATGGCGTCAGCCGATTCGTCTCTTGCGGCTATGCCCAGGGCCGTCATGCCCGTCGTTGGCTCAACCATGTCAATGTCTTGAGCCAGAGGCATCGCCGCCAGCGCCTCGTCGTAGCTCTTGCGGTACAGCGCGTAGTGCAGTTCGGACGTCGCCCTGATAGCCTCCAGCTTCTTCCGGTCGGACTCATCGCCCGCGTCGGCGGCCTCCTGGGCAAAGCCAAGGACGGACAGCACCATCGCCACTGAAACCAGCCGGAGCGCTATTTGGAGGATCTTCCTGTGATCAGCTCCGGCTGGGCTGGGACTCTGATCCAACAGTCTTGTGTCCTTCGGCCTTGTGCAACTGGTAGGCATTGACGGCATCCGAACCAATCTCATCGAAGGCGATTTTCAGACGCATGTCAAGCCAATTGCAAAGGGCGCGCAGGAAGCAGTGATTCGCCGCGACCCAGCCTTCAAGCCCTGTCCTCCAGGGCGTGCCGTAACAGCCATCACGGTCACGGTTTCGCGAGGGCGATGGGGTCCAGTTCGGCGTGCTCGGCCAGCTCTATCGCAGACCCTGCCAACTAACAGGGTGGCCGGCGCGGAATCCGGAGCCCATTCTCTGGCCACTGTTGGGCAGCGACACATCGCCCCGGCAAGCTAGCGATCCCGTCGGCTGCCAGCTGCGAGCCTGCGGTAGCCTAGCTGCACGTTTGTGGTCACGCCGCCAGGAAGGTGCGCCAGTTTCTGCCGATGCCGTAGTGTATCGGCCAACCTGGGTGAATTGAAGACATCCCGAGGTGAGTGGGGGAACTCTATGGTTGCGGGATTCCGTAGCGCTCGGCCGCCACTTTGGCATCCAGTTTCCTGCCGTAGTCGGATCGTGACATTCCTGGCTCGACAGGCGTCGTTTCGATTGCTTTCAGATATAAGTTCTTGTACTGCTGCCAATCCGCGAGGTCTTCCGTCCTGCCTTGGTCTCGCAGGGTCTGCTCAGTCGCGGCTGAGAGCGTTTCAAAAACCTTCCGAGCCGATTCCCTCGGGTCGGATTCCAGAATCTCCCGAGGCCGGCTCCGGAGCTCCGACGCAAGCTTCTTTGCAGCCTCAACCATGCTCGACGTCAGCTCAAGATCGTCTCTTGTCGCAGGATCGAAGTCATCAGCCCCGTGATGTAGCAAGTAATCCGCTACGCGTGTGCGGCCACCCTGCAGGGCCATAGCCAACGGCGTGGACTTGGGTCCTCTTGAAGGATTCTCTGCGTCCACCTCCGCGCCCATCCTCACCAGGAACTGGACCACCGCGAGATTCCCCGCTGCGGCGGCGTAGTGCAACGCTGTATTTCCGTCGGCATCCACAAACGTTGGATCGGCCCCAAGGCGCAAGACCAGCGCCTGGACCATATCGATGGCGTCCGCCGATTCGTCCTTGGCGGCCAGACCCAAGGCGGTCATTCCGGTCGTTTCCTCAATCATGTCGATGTCTTTGGCTAGCGGCATCGCCGCGAGGGCATCGTCATAGTTCTTGCGGTACAGCGCGTAGTGGAGGGGCGACGCCGCTTCGATCGCCGCCGATCGTTTCCGTATCCTCTCCAGGGGAGAGCTTGCCGCCTCGTCGGGCTGCTGGGCGTACCCCATCATGGAGAGGACCAGGGCCGACGAGACCAGCCATCGCGCAATTCGGGCAGGTCCCATGTGATCACCTCTCAATCAGCGAAGATTCCATGGCCAACGGTCTTCGATCTTCTCGCCTTTGTCCAAACAGTAGGCAGCGATCATCGCGAACCAAACTCATCCAAGCAGAGTGTCGGATGCAAGTCAAGGATCCGCAGTGTCAACCCCAAGCTGAAATCTCCAATCTTGGTCAGGGGGTCAGGGGTTCCCAAAGGCTCGCCGTTTTCGGGACGGCAAATCACGGCTATGGGGCCATGTCGCACAGTGGTGCGAACGGAACCATAAGAGCCACATGGCGCCCGGGTCGGGCGCCATCCGACGAGTGTTGCGGTCTCGGTCCATGGCCACGGGCTCAGGAGGCGCTCGGTGGGTTGTGCCAGCTGGGCTTCGAGTTCAGGCGAGCGTGGCCAGCCACCCGCCCTGGAAGCCGATCATGCGGATCCAGCACGGCAGGTTGGACTGCACTAGCAAGGTCTTCAGTTCTCTGGCGGTAATGCAATCTGTGGCCGTTGCGTTGACGGTGGGTTCGGTCTCCACGGTTCACGCTGGGATAGCGTCAGCAAGTACGTGTGGCTCGTGACGGGCCGACAGGAGACCCCGAACATGCCTACAGCGCACTAATGAAAACCAGGGGATGCAGCAACGAGGAAGACAACCAGGGAGGTCAATCACCATGACACGTTTCATTGCCTTTATCAGCATCTTCTTCCTTGCGGTCGGCGTGCAACTGAAAGGGGCGGAGGATCCGTCGGAGCGCACTGACAGTCAGTACAGCGACGACCAGGCACGGGCGATCGATTGGGTTGATCAGCTTTCGGCGCGGATCCAGGGCATGCCGTGGAGCCCGAGCGTAGTTGGTGCTCTGTCAGGACTCGGAACCGCAGCGTGCCAGCATGACCGGGAGCTTGGCAACCGGATCTTCGAGAGGGCCTACTCGGTTGCCGATGGCATCGATTTCGACTTGGACCGGGAGTCCTCGATCAGGCCCTTGGTGCTGCTTGCCTCGGAGTCGCTGAGGTGTCGTCCCGAGCTGGGATTCCGACTCCCGACTGTCAGCGGAGATTCCTCAGAGCTGGAGCCTCAAGCAAGCAGTCGGGCCATGATGTTGACCTGGCCGACAAACCCTGAGGCGGCTGTCGGCTTCGCGCAGGGTGCCACCGAGGGCTTTTCCGACTTGCGGGAGCAGCAATCGTTCGTTGCCGTGCTCATCCAGTTGAGGCGGGACCTGCCGTCCGAGACTGACGCTGTGTACCAGCAGATCCTGCGGGACGTCAAATCCTCGGGATCGGTTGCAGATCTCTTTACTCTTGGCAACTACGTCTTTGGCCCACAGGGGCAGGACCATGCGGGCGCGGTCGGTGGACTGCCCATTCCTGGGATTCCCAGGAAAGAGATTTTCGACTATTCGGCGACCAGGCCCGGCGTTCCAGGCGAGCTGGCGACTCAATTCATCACAGCCGCGAGCGAGATGGTTGCCGGCAACGCCCCCGTGGGACATGACAATGCCATTGCATTCGGGATGACGAAGCAGCTTGCGTCCTGGGCGCAGTCGAACGCTCCACGGCAAGTCCCGGTCCTCGAGAGCCTCTTGGCCGCCCAGCGCGCACAGCCGGACGCAGGCAAGGTCCTGGCGGCGGTGGAATCGAGCCTTCGGCGAAAGGCTCCCATTGCGCGCGATGATCCGCGCATTTCTGCGGCGGAACTCGAGAAGCGCTTGGAATCGACTCCTGATGGGCCTCGCAAGGACAGTCTCCGATTCAACTGGGCGACCATGAAGATCCAGATGGGGAAATTGGAAGAGGCACGTGGAATTGCGGCGGGACTGGAGGACAGGGTCCGACAGCCCCTGCTCGCCATCATCGACCTGCAACATGCCAGTGAAACGATCGCGCAGGGTGACCTGGAAGCCGCTCGCCTCGGACTTTCGAAGCTGACCGACGATCTCCATCTGGCCCTGGCTGCCCTCAGTCTGGCCTCTGCCTACTGGAACCTGTCCGAGGAGGACGGCGGGCGGAGAGACGAGGACGTCCGCGCCGCGGTCGAGGCCATCCATCTCGCCAGTGCGGCGACGGGGCGCGTCAACGCACATGTTCGCCCCGTTCTGCGGTTGGGAATCGCACGCGTTCTGGCGCTCACGGAGCAATTCGAGGAATCCATCCTTACACTCGAACTCGCTGTGCAGGAATTCAACGCTGCGAAAGAACCCGAGAGGCAACCCGACAATGTTCTGAGCATCGAAGTGGATGCAGGTCGTTCTGTGTACGCGCGAGTCGCAAGTGGCATACGACGCCAATCCTTTCGCTTCCGCCTTGTGCCCCCAATCCTGCCCAGGACAGACATCCGTGACGCAATTCGTCAACTCTCCGCGTCACCAGGGCTCGAGCTTGGCCGCCTGGAGGGGATCGTCAGGACAGCTGTCAGCCCTCGATTGCAGACTCAGGGCCTGATTGGAGTCGCCGAGGTGGCCCTCACCCAAGCGTTTGGCACGGATAGTCGACCGCCGGAGAACAAACCCAGGGAACCGGAGGGAAGCGTCCAAGGCGTTCCGGACTCCCCTTCGACCGCCAATCAGAAGCCATCTCTCTAGCCAGGCACGGCTCGCCGACCACACAAGCGCTGATCGTGCGCGCACGCGCTACCGAGGTTTCCTCGCGGCCGGCATGTGCGTTGGATCCGGGGTGGTCCCGGTGCAGGTACTCCGACCATGCACTCCGGGAGGGCGAACCAGGAGACTGCTCGGCCATCCATGGACCGCGGGCCCGTTCCGCCTGCCCGGCGATCTGACGGCTGTTGCCTGGGCGCGAAGGGTTCACCTGGCCGCAAGCGGGTCAGCGAAGCAGACCCTGGTGCAGCAATCTCTGGCGCACGCACTGGACTTGAAGGAGTTGACCGGTAGCCTCGACAAGCCCTGTGGGTCATGCCGGACGGGGCACTGTGAGCGTCCCGGAATCAACTCCATACGCGTGCGTCAACTGAGTCCGCGGTCGAGCACCGCCGGGTGAACGCAAGGCGGCGAGGGGTCAATAGACGATGACGCGCCTGCCGCCGAAAAGCTGGCCGATGCGCTTGGACTTCAAGCGGACCTCGACCTGACGGGCAACGGGTTCGTCGCCCTCCCGGCTCGGATAGTAGCCTACGAAGTACTCGTTTTGTGCCACTTTGGCAACGGACTTCAGGTAGGCGCGCGCCATCATGCTCTGGCGGTGATTCCAGGCGGGGCGATGACTGCTGGCCTGCTTCAAAGCGTCGATTCCTATCAGCTTTTCTTCTCGGCTCATTTCCATGCCCAAGGGGCAGCACTTGTGAAGGGGCACCGATCCTTGCTTCTGATTCCGGTTGTCAAGTTGCTCATGCTGTGCTCCTTTGGAGGCAAGTCTGGGACGACCTAGCAATACAGGTGTGCCCAAGAACTGAATAGTTGATGTCCTAGTCTGCCCTGGCATGGGGGCTGGTAGTTGAAGGCCTAGATCGATGGCATAAACGGGGATCTCGAAATCCAGTGCCGAGTGTACTGCCTCGCCAAGGGTCCAGAAGTTGATGTCGTCCGAGAACACGACGAGCTGTCGGGATGCGTTTCTGGTTCGGTGCGCCGCGTCCCGCGCGACTGACACGACCGCGTTGACAACGGGGATGCGGCCATCCCCGGAAGAGTACAGCATCTCAATCGCAAGCTGGACCTTGGCGATGTCTCGTGTCGGTCCGATAGAGCGGTGGAGCTTGTCCGCGAACCCATAGACCGAAATCGTGACATTGTCGCTGATCCCTTCGAAGAATCTGTCCCGAATCTTTCGCGTGTCGAGCAAGTCAACCCTCACCGTGCGCTCGACGTCGAGGAGCACGATAATCTCAATCGGTACGACCCGTTCATTGGCCGGATCTTCGCGTCGGCCAGGGCCGTCCACAAACGCGATGTCCTGCACCACCCCGTCCTCGACCAGTTCGAACGCTGGCTGGTCGAGCCCGCCCACGGACTTCCGGTTCTTGTACACATGCAGCGGAACGACTACCAGACCCGCTTCGGTTGTGAGGACCGAGCCCCAGTTTTCGAGTGCGCCGTCGGATAGTTGCGCGATGCCCGGAACCGCTGTCAGGGCCAGTCCCAGGAGGGAACAAACACCCATGAGCCGGAAGGGAGTACCCGCAGATCTGAAGGGGCGTGGGCGGCGAGCCGAGGTGGGCGTCGCCAGGGCGGTGATTGACCGGAGTGCGAGTTCCCGGACGGCCAGTGTTTCAGTCGCTCCACCTCCAGTGATCGCGACCGAGGTCAGCTGCGGCGGCATACACGGATTCATCGCACAGGAGTGAGCGATCAGGCGCCTTCCATTCTATGCCGTTCCGCTCTCGTCGACCCTCGGCCGAACCTCGACGTTGTGCGCTACAGGCTCGTCGCCCACACGGCTCGGACCGCAGCGCCAGCGGCGACCATGGGGGGGAAGAGTCCGGAGATCGTCCAGACTCCGTACTCGGGCATCGCGCCCGTGAAATACGACAGATCCGCGCACGAACCAAGGCTCTAGGCTCGGACGGGTCGCGGTCGACACGCTGTGGCCGCACGGCTCTCCACAGGCCCCCGAACTGTCGTGTTTCAGCGACTCTCCGTAGCGGACACCGCTGTTGAATTTCATGTTATTCCGCAACAATTTCTCGGAATAGGGCGTGCGGAGGCATCAAGACTTTCTCAAGTACATCCGCTACTGCAGGACAGGAATGGCTGCACTAGCGTCCATAAGTCACGTGCCATAAGCCACTTGGCACCCATTGGGTCTCGTCCTGCTGTTTCACGTCAATCCGACTTATCAACCATTCCGTGACGGCTGAATGTGAGACAAACCTTGCGAAATAAACCAATAAACAACACCGCGCTCCAGGGTCCGCCGCTCGACCTCACCGGGCCGTCCGTATTGCGGATCACTGGCGGGCTCCTGCCTGTTCCAGGAGTTCGACTACTTCGCGGTGATTCCGGGAGTGGGCGGCTCTCAGGGCCGTCGACCCATATTGGGTCTCCGCATCGACATCGGCACCCGCTTCGACCAGAACGCGGACGACGTCCACGTGGCCGCCCCTCGCCGCCCAATACAGGGCGGATTGGCCCCCTCTCCCCTTGCCATCGAGGTCGGCCCCCGCATCGACCAGAACGCGGGCCACTTCCGCGTGACCCTCGCGCGCCGCGAAGTGCAGGGCCGTGGAACCGGACCTGGTGGTCGCATCTGCGTCGTAGATTCCCGCTAGCGCACGGACCAAGGTCGGGCTTCCGAGCCGTGCCGCATAATGCAACGGGTGCGGCCCGGAAATCCCGAATGCTGCAGCCAGAACCAACATACCCAAGGTCCCCAGCATCATTCCGGCCACACGGCGCGGAGACGCGGGCGGCGGCAGCTGCGAGGAATAGGTTGGACGGGATTGCTCCACTGCTAGTAGTACTCACATTCCGATTCGCACCCATCATACCCGGCTCCCGGACCGGCTTCGCTTCCCGAGCACACGGCCTGGCCGTAGTAGCGGAGTCCACCGTAAATTCACCGACCAGCTGTCTAAACAAACCGGACCACCGCTGGGGCTCCGGATGGCGCCCCAACGAAAGCACACCGTTGGTGGCATTCGCTCTTCGGCTAGAGGTCAGGCATGCTGCGCCCAAGAAGAACACGAGGCCTGCAACTTGGACTTCAGGCGGGCGTCGCCGATCACCGCCTCATACGGATGCCACACCTCCTGCATCGTTCTTCGTGCGATGTCCGTTCTCCCTTGGGAACCGGCATACCGTGTCTCGCCTCGGTTTCCCCGGGGGCATATCAACATCACCAGTTCACGGTGCGTAACTGGCTTACTCGAACACCCGTCCTGGATCCCGCTTGTGCTCTGGCGCGCACCTGTTCTTTGCCGTCGCCTCCAGTCAGGTGCCCTCGATCTCGTGGCGGGCCGCGGTCGCCAGGAAGGCCGACCGGGTCATCCGCCGCTGCCTCGCCTCGTCGTCTATGGCCTCGAGCAGGCCGCGGTCAAGGGAGATGTTGACCCGCCGCGAGGATCCGCGGTCCAGGAGGAGCGGGACCAGCACGAAGTCGGCGCCGCGCCGCCACTCGGCAAGGTCCGGGTCGGCCTTGATGGCGTCGAGAGAGCGGGGCGGCGGAATCGGCTCGCCGTCGTCGAGGAGTCCCTCGACGTGGAACGCGAGGGCCTCGCTGCCCAGTCTGACGGCGTCGTCAACCGTGTCGCCGACCGAGACGCAGCCCGGGAAGTCGGGGAAGCTGACGCCGTAGCCGGCGTCGTCCCGGTGGATGAAGGATACGTAGCGCATCGGTCCGTCCTCCTTACGCGTTCCAGCCCGCCTGCCGGTAGATCGACACCACCGTTCCTCGCGGGATGTCCTTGTTCGGGTGTGGCACGGTTACGCGCCCCGGCTTGGTGCGGTGCGTGAACTGCCAGTCGCTGCCCTTGGTGGCGACATGCACCTAGGCGTCCTGCAGGAGCATCCGGATAAGCCTGCCGCTGTTGCGCTCCACAACCTCCTTCTCATTGTGTATCATGATACACAATGAGAAGGTTCGGGCACCGGGTCCGACCCGCTGGCCGTAGCCTTGGGCCTCGACGGCCGGCCTCCGGGGTCGGCAACTCCCGTCTATGAAGCCGCTTCACGGGTTTCCGGGCTGTCGTTGGTGGATTCGGCGTAGTACTTGGCGACGGCACCGTGGCCGGCGGACTGGGCGCGAACATAGAGGGCGGGCATGGCGCTGGTGCTCCACGGCCGGCCTGCATCAACTCGGGCAGGGCAGATCCGGCGGCCGCGAGGTCCTGGCATGCCGACGCGCGGGCTGTGGCCGCTGCAGCCGTCCCCGGGCCCGGAAGGCGTCCCAGTGCCCAGGTAGGCGCGCCGGGTGTTGGGCGCCAGGGCGGCCGCGAGGGCCCGGCGGACGCGGTCCCGATCGGTGGCGGACAGCCCCGTCGCCAGGGGTTCGCGGCGGACGATCTCGCTTCCGTGCGTCATAACGTTTGCTATAACCTAGACACAATCGGGAGTGCGACCGGAGACCTAGTTAAGGGGATCGACTGCTTTATCAGCGAATGGCTTATTCCCCGAACGTTGGCAAACCAGAAAGCTGAGTGCAGAACCGAACGCTACGACTGTCATCAGGTTGCGTGCGACGAGGAGGAGATACGCAACGAGAGCTGCCATTGGATGTGGGGAGACTACGACTGGTAGGCAGGAGTTACGACTAGCTATGAACTGGGCAGGCCACGACTTCGGAGCGATCCAAAAGGACAGCAACGGGCGCCACCGCGTGAAGCAACCCCGAGCCGTGCTCCTGCTCCTCTGGCTGGCTGTGCTGGCTTTCTGGATCGGCCTCCGGCTGCTCGGGCAGGCACCCGACGGGAGCGTGTCGTTGCACGAAGCCCTCGAGCGGCGGCAGTACACGCAGGCAATCGAGATCCTGCGGTTGGGGGTTGATCCCAACGAGCCGGGCGTCGGCGGCAAGCTGCCGATTGTCATTGCGGCCCGCGATGCATCCGCGGATGCATACGACGTGGTCTATGAGCTGTTGCGCCTAGGCGCAGACCCGAACAGCCACAGCGGTGATGGATCCACGGCCCTGCATATGGCGGCCATGGCCGGCAACCTCGGCGTGGTTGATCTGCTCATACGGCATGGAGCCGACGTGAACGCGACCGAGAACGGTGCTGTCCCGCCGGTGCATTCTGCCTATATTCAAGGCCACTTTCGAGTCGCACGGTTCCTTGAGTCATTCGGCGCAGTTGCTCCGAGAGGAGACAAGCTGGAGATGCTGGAGTATGCCGGAAGAATGAGAAACAGGGTCGATGCGCTCCTCGAACTGCCCAAGCCGGAACATTACAGCCAAGAGGAATGGCTCAGGAAAGGCCTCATGCAGGCGCTGGTGGAAGAGGGGGAGTCCTGGGTTGCCGCGCCGGGCATGGAGGTGCTGCTCAAGGCCGCAGATGAAATATACCTGCGGCCGCGACCGGAAGGCGTGAGCGCTGAGCAGTGGTATCACCAAACCAGAGCGTTACTTGAGCAGAAACTGGCTTCCGGGGAATTCGAATCGCAGCTTAAGGCGATCTTGGAATTCCAATCCCGACAAGACAACCAATAGCTCTGATCAGGCGATTGCTGCGCCCTGACCGCTGGCCGTGACGCGCAAACTGCGGGAAATGGGCTGGCCGTAAGCTGGAGGGATGGCTTCCAGATACGACGGCGACCGGCTGGTCTAAGATGATCGACGCAAGGTTGCCGAAAAAGTTGCTGACTATGAACACTCGAAATGTGGTTTGCTGAATGACTCGCGTTCCCTCTTCGACCATGCAAGAATTTGCTAAGTTCTGTGCTGGCGCTCTCATTGCTTCCACCGTTGTGGCTACTGCCTTGGCTGCTGTGTTGGGGAGCCATGTGTGGTGGGTGGCAGTTTCTCCTGGCGTCATACTCTGTGGGATCGAGGCACGGCGATTGCTGCGAAGCAAGAACAGTGGCGGGAGTTCTTCTGAGAATTCCAGGGAGAAAGGCGCAGCACACCCCTGACACGGAATTGCCCCGCGGTAGGCCTTGCCGGTCAGCATGTTGGCAGGCAGGGCCTTTTCGCCCGGCTACCAGGCCTGGGTCTAGGGCGCGGTGCCCTTCTCGATCCTCAACCCGCACGGATCGTCTAGGAACGCGAGAGAGGGCCGTTTCCGTCGCCTCGGTGGGGCGTTCTGGTGGCGTTGCCGCACCCAAGACCGGGGTGGTCAGTTGTTTCTCAACCGACCACCGCTCCTAGAGCATGGCGGGCGATCATCGGTCACCATCACCCACGTATCCCTCGGCGGTTGCTCTCCAGCAGGGCCGCCGCGGTCATAGGATAGCTCGCAGCCCCATCGCAAGCACGGGCGGGATCTCGTTCCGTGGGAGCCCCTAGACGGGTTTTCGGTCCGGAGGCTGTGTTCTGGAGCCGCCCAAGCCGTCTACGGCGAAGCCCTGCCCTTGCCAGCGGAGGTATTTCAGTTTCTATGCGTAATGCGATATGATATGCCTAGTGGCGATTCGGAATGTCCGGCACGGTGGCATCAAGCAGTTCTTCGACCGAGGTGATGCACGACGGCTGCACCCAGCTCACGTGGCACGCATCGGGCGTATCCTTGCTGCCCTCGACCGTGACGACGCTCTTGAGGTGCTCTCGGCGGCGACCTTCCGGCTACACCCACTCAAGGGCGACCGTAAGGGTCTCTGGTCTGTGCGTGTGTCTGGCAATTGGCGCATTGTCTTCCGTCTCGAGGACGGGCACGTGTTTGACGTGGACCTGACGGACTACCACTAGGAGGACAACATGAGCGAGAGCGACGGCAATGTGAGGTACGACGCTTGGCTGCGGCGCAACCCGCCCCATCCTGGCGGCTACATCAGCGATTGGATGGAGGACTCGGGCGGAACCCGCATGACCGTCATCGCGGCCGCCGCCCGGCTGGGCATCTCTCAACCGGCCCTGTCCCGTGTACTGAATGGACGAGCCAGCATCTCGACCGCGCTTGCCCTGAAGCTGGAAGCGATCGGGTGGGGCAAGGCGGATATGTGGAACAGCATGCAAGCCCACTACGACCTTGTGCAGGAGCGCAATCGCATCGGCCAGTGGCCGCCGGATCCCACAACAGGGGAGTGCAGAGACGATGTGTCGGAGGCAGCCTAACACGTGAGATTCCTGAAAGCAGCGCTGTGTTGTACGGCGGGGGCTGGTTGCTTCTGGATCGGCTCCTATCTGAGCGGAGGTGCGGTCTGCCCGGACGGGCGGTATGAACTGCGGACGAACGTTGGCGGCCAGTTGCCCCTTCTAGTCGATTCCCGCACGGGCGATACGTGGATGTTTCTTCCTGCCTACCGTGGTTACTAATCACGGTGTGGTAGGGGCGTTGGATGAGGCGGGGAGGAAAATGAAACGAGCAATCACCACCAATGCGGTCCTTGTGCCGCTACTTACCGTCACGCTGGCTTCCATCGCCGGACGGGTCGGCCTGTCACAAGAAACAGAAGACAGCGAGGACGTGACGGCCCAACACGGGCTCCACGCGCTGCACGACGAACTGGTACGCGGAAACTACAACGGCGTGCTTGACCTGATATCCACCGTTGAGGATATCGACGCGATCGACGAGCGAAGCGGGCTGACGATTCTTGGCCGTGCGGCCAAGGGCAAGACCGCCGACGCAATTGACATTGTGAAACCGCTGATCATCCAGTACGGTGCGGATACTACCGTGGTTGACGATCACGGATACACGGCGCTGCACTACGCGGCCTACAGCGGCAACATGGCAGTCGCTGAGATTCTGGCAAATCACGGGGCCGAGATCGACGCGGTGAACGAGAAGGTAAAGGATCGGGTGCCGGCAACGCCTCTTTTGATCGCCTACCGGTACGGGAACAGCCGAATCGCCGAGTTCCTCAGGTTTCGCGGTGCGGAGGACTTCGACGAGGATCTGATCTCCAGTACGAAATTCGTAGGGGCCTTGTCGCAGGCGCGGCGAGAAATGCGCAACAAGCACCGACACGTATTCTTGGACAAAACCCTCGACCCGCAGGAATACTACCGTTTAACCAACGAGCTGACTGGCGATGTCGCGGTTCGTGTCACGGTTGACCAGGGTCGGATTGAGCTTACCGATCCGCTCCGCATGTACCACGAGGCCAAGAACCGGATCATTCTGGAGACGCCCGCCGCAGAGGGCATGTCACGGCGAGAGTATCGAGAACTGATTCGGCCCAAGATGAAACAGTGGATTGCTGATCTCGATTACACGCAGTTTCCGGACACCGGAATGCCTGCAACCATCGATCCCCCGCAGCCCGTCCTTGCGCCCGTCAAGGAAGCCGCGAAGCAGGAATACCTGCGGAATGCAGCGAGGATTCAGCCATGACCGCCCGTACTGCCATTCTCGAGGCCTATGACAACCATAGCGACTGCTTGCAGGAAGCCGAGGACGAGTACGAACTCTGCATGGAAGATCAGTGTTACGAGGACTACTGCTAGCGATTAGAGCCCTGCTCGGCTTCGAGGTGTCAGGCATTTACACAGAATTCCGATCAGTTCCGCGCTCACGCTGTCAGCCTAGCAGCGGGGCCGGCAGCCATGTCCGCCAGAATGCCCCGCCGCGGCGCGGAAACGGGCCATTCCCGCGTTCTTGGGCGATCCGTGGGGATTGGGACCGCACCCGGCTGCCTGGCGACGATTAGAATTGCCGGCGCAGGATTTTTGGTTGTCGCTGGCCACCCGGCCCTAAACACCAAGAACGGCCCTTTTCGCGGGGCTCCGCTCCGCTGGGAGCCTCACAGACGGGTTTTCGGGCCGCCCGGCGGCCTGCGGGTCGGCGGCGGCCCTACACGCTGGAGGAGCTGGGCGAGCTGCTGCCCAAGAGCTACCGCCTGCCGGCGCGCCCGGTGACGGCCATCGGGCGCAACGTGAGCCTCTTCCAGACGCTTATGCGGTTCGCCGGCAGGCCCGCGAACCGCGAGGCCCCGCTGATGCCGGTGGCCGAGTCCATCAACGCGGTTAATGAGGCTGACATGCAGCCTGTGTTTAAGAATGGAATTTTCGGAGTTGTACGGAGTCTGTCCAAGCGAATTGACTCACTGGGCTGAGAGTGGCAATTAGCACTGAATCGCCTAGCCTGGCGCGGCAGTATTGCTCGCAGCGTCCGAGGTCGAACCCGAAGTGCTGCCAGCAGGAGTCCGGGAACGTCTTCTCCCCGACCTTGTTCAGCAGCGACTCGAGGTAGTACAGGCTCCGCACGGGCTGCACAACCCGCATGAGGTGAGGCGCAAGATGAGTGCCTCCGCTCAAGCGTGACAGACAGCCCCGCCTTAGCGAAGAGCCTGTGCAGGCTGCTGTCGCGCGGCCTTCACCGCCGGGAGAATGCTGGCAGCAACTGCAACTGATAACATAATCACGCCGCTTGCGAAACACTCGGCTAGCGTTACTGAATGCGTGATTCCCGCTGCCAAGAACAGGAGCCTTTGCACCCCGAGAGTCAGAAGTGTGCCGACCGCGACGCCTACGGCGCTGGCTTTCATGACGCGCGAGATCATGGACCAAGCAACCAAACTTGACCCGGCCCCGAGACTCTTGCGGAGACCAATTTCTCGCGTGCGTCGATTGGTGAAGTTCGCTAGGACACCGTAGACTCCCGCTCCGGCAAGAATTGCCCCAACACAGGCGAGGCACGAGAACACGAACGCAATCAGGCGCTCAGACGCACTTGATGTCGCGACTACGGCGGTCATGGATTGTACCGCGACCGGCTGGCGTTCGTTGACCGACCAGATAGCGTTCCGGACGGAGGATGCGATCGCTGTGACTGGCAGCGATGTGCGAATCACTAGCGAGGCGTCACCTGCCAGTATCAGGTACTCTTGAAACGCGTTTGGGTCCTCGCTACCAATCTGGGTCGCTGGGACGTATAGTATCGGCTCATTTCGACCGAATTCCAGCGGCGCGTCGGCAGCGACTCCAATGATCGTGAGCCACTCATCTCCTGGCATTCGGATTCTTTCGCCTAGCCGCTGCTCAAGGCGAGGATTTGAGGCCAGTGACTGGCTTGCGATTGCGACGCGTTTCGACTCCGCAGAATCTCGCGTGTCGAAGTCTCGCCCGCGGAGCAGCGAAACCCCCATGGTCCGGAAATACTCCGGTGAAACGATAATCATTCGCGCATCAGCAATGGCTTCTTGATTGGCCCTCGTGTCGTTCGAGGCGCGGTTCGTCAGCGAAACTGCGCGCCGGAAACGGCGGGGACTCAGCGGTAGTTCCGACACGAGGGCCGCAGAATCCACTCCGGCAAGGGACCGGATTCGCGAGAGCGCCTCTTCGTGAAATTGCCGGAGCGGCCTGTCCGATTCAAACGCGGTAGATGAACCCAGTTCCACGGTCACGACGCTTCCGATCGATATGGATTCACTGGTATTTGCGAGGATCCTATTTAGCCGCATGATTGCGGTAACACTCAAGGCAAGCAGGAATGTGGCAATCGTGACCTGAAGCAAAATCACCAGAGTCCCTAGGCGATGTTCCAATCTACTCGGGAATCGGCCGGCTGCGCGAAGAGCATCGATATGGTAAGGCTGTCCGAATCCCAGCACAGGCAACACGCTGCAGGATAGTGACGTAAGAAGCCCCAGTGCGACTGCTAGGCCGACGATTGCCGGTTGAATCGAGATCTCCCCCACTTGCGGTACATGTGCCGGGATCAAACGCTCAACGTAGTTGAACCCGGCCCATGCCAGCAGCAAGCTACCTGCAGTGGATAGGAGCGCCAACACCATGCCTTCCGCTAGCATGCGACGTACGAGCAAGGCTTTGTCAGCACCTAGCGCAATCATTACAGCCATGTCGGTCTGTCGCTTGACGGCCCGTGAGCTAAGCAGACTCGCTACGTTCGCGCAAGAGAGAATCAGTATCGAGATGACGGCAATTCCCAAAAGAAAAAAGATCTCCCGGCTCTCGCTCCTCTCAATAAATCGGCGCTGAATGGGAGACAACAGCACACCCCACCCAGCGTTGGTTGCTGGGTTCTCCTCCCCGATTCTCGCAGCCACTGCCTGCATGTTACGCCGAGCTTCTGGAACCGTAGCGTCAGGATTCAATCGCCCGATTACGATCTGCCAGCGCTCCTCTCTTGAGCTATAGGCCTTGAGTTCCGAAATCGCAGGAACCCAGAAATCGGCCTTGTAGCGACCGGCGGTGAACGGCGGATAGCTGAAATCTTGGGGCATGACTCCGACGACCATGTACGTGCCATCCCCTAGTGGGATACGCTTCCCGACAGCATTCGAGTCAGCCTCCATGCGACGGTTCCAAAAGTCATGACTCAGCAGCAAGACCTTGTGGTTTCCGCCCGGAGCCTCCTCTTCTGGAGCAAACGGCCGACCCATAATCGGTGAGACGCCTAGTAGCTCCAACAGATCCGAAGATATCCCGTAGCTCTGGACTCGCTCAGGATTCCCTAGCAACAGGACGCTCGGGGATTCCGACATTGGGACTCGAGCAATTCCTTCGAGCGTCGAATTGTAAGCTTGCCAGTCTTCAAAGGTAGGGATCGAGACTGGGACTCCTTGGCCGGGGCTCTGTCCCGGGTACACCTCGTACAGGTACACTAACCGCGCGGGATCCCGGTATGGCAGATCACCCCAGAGGAGCCCGTGTGCCGAGCCTGCCACAATCACACAGGCACTAACTCCCACTGCCAACAATCCTCCGGTCAGGAAGAATGCTAGCCGGTTCCTATGGGCATAGCGGCTGGCGCATAGAAAATCTTGCACCACCCACATACTTGCTGCAGGCTAAACGTGGGCTACCGATCGCTCCACGCTAACCCAAATCTATTGTCTTTCACCGTCAGGACAAAGTCGAGCTGGAGTGCCAGCAGCTTCTCCACCGTGGGGCGCTGGGTATGCAGCGCGCCCGCCGTCAGGCAGATCCCGGTGCCGGCGAACGGCCCGGTTCCCTGCCGCACCCCCACGGCGGCCACCGACAGCGCTCTCCCGCACCGCTAGCCAACAAAACGCTCTTCAGTGATACGGGTCGCTTCCCGATAGTGCCAAAGCGCACTAAGCGTATCTCGAGCTATTTGCTGGTCTACGTGGCGCAAGTAGTACCGCAGACGCTTTGCCTTGCTGCCACCTTGGACTGACCAACGAGGATCATCAATGTTCACGCCAAGCTCTTCCCGAAAGAATTCGGCGAAGGACTGATTGGAAAAATTGAACACATAGCCGCCTTCCATAGCGAACACTTTGTCGATAACGAGAATGTCCGAACTACGAATCTTGCCCATTGCCTGCGGGGCCATTCTTCACCTCAAGCCCAGCGCTGTCAGCCAAGCCTCGACCTGTCCGAATGCGTCCTGCTGCCATTGATCGGCAGTACGCTCTCCGAGCCATTCGGAAGTCTCGACGAAACGCCTCACGCTGGTTGGGCCAAAATCATTTACGTGACGGAATTTTTCCGATATCCCGATGTAGCCGTTCTTGGCTGTTTCTACATCCAGGAGCGGAGAAGTCGCCGGGACGAGCGCTTCTAGACTACCCGGAAAGTTGCGGACGCAGTAGTAAATGTCGTAGGCATCCTTATGTTTCAGGCGGTTTCTCACCGCGTAACCTTTCATGGCCAAGAGAGCAGGAATTGATGCGACCAAGATCTTTACGCGGTTCCCCACACCGTCCGGCATAGTTCCTTCAATGTGAATGACCTCGGAGAACCTCAAAGCAAGATCTGCACCATCGGCGCGCTGCACGGCAAAGTTACTGACGAGCGGCGTGGCGTTCTTCACTATGTCGGCGTCGCGTGGCATTAGGAAGTCGACGACAACGCGAATGTCGGGGCCTCCGTCACGGGCGCCAACTGTCCGTACGAGTTGAAAGCGGCGGAGACTTCCCCGCTGGTGCTAGCCGTGCATCTGAAGGGACTCGATAAGCCGGGCGTACTCGCCATCACCAAGCGCTTCGGCGTCGAGGCCGAGATCCACGTCCACGGTGCCGACATGGGGCATTTCGGCTTCCTCCAGCAGAAGCCAAGGGACGGCCCCACCGATCACCGCAAACTTTCCGTGAAAGCTTCCCAGAATCTGACCGATCTCGAGCAGCACAGATCGAACCGCTGCCGTCGTCCGGTCATCATAGTCGGCAGCATGTTGGGGTTCTATTGGCGCCATGGGAAGAACTCCTCAGCCAGGTGTGACGCGGCTTCACGCTGCCGCTCATTGCCGTTCCACAGGTCGAGATAGGTAACGACTGGACTGGTGCAGAAGATACCCGGACTTGGCTCGACCGCGTCATCGAACAGACTGTCATCGAACGGTTCACACAACGCGACATTCGGTCCGATGGCTGCGGGCGTCAACTCCAACACATCCCGCAGCAACTGCATCCCCTGTTCATCTGCATAGAAAGAATGCGTGCCATCCCGAGTAAACGGCGCGAGCCACCCAGCGGCCGAATTCAACGAGTAGATTACTCGCGGAGCGTGTCGATACGGATTGAGCTCTCCCCGCAGCCGCTTGTCTAGTTGCCTTCCGTGCAGATGCGTGTACTCCTTAGTGCCATGCCCTCGCGGCTGACGATAATTCTCACGCCACATTCTCAGCAGCCCATCCGGTTTGATGAGCACGACTCCTTCATCCCGTTTCTCAATCAACTCCCGGGAGAGAGTAGGGCTTTTCTGACATTGCTAGCGTGGCCAAGGCTTGTTCGGGCCTTCTCGGCCAAATCGACGACTCGCCAAGGCCGGTCTGGATCACGGAGCATAACGCGCAATATGGCGGCAGCCTTCGGAGTGAAAATTGACCGGAGCGCACGGGTCTCGGACTTCGGTTGGCCTGCTACGGCCCGATCAATGTAGACATCACCGAAGGTGAGATGCGCGTTCCCTACAAGATCAAGATATGCCACATCATGATCCGTGCAGATCGCTCGCGACTGTGGAGACAGGTACGGGCTGGCAAGTATCGGAATCCAACGCCCGCCCAGCTCAGTGTGACCGGATTGATGCAAATGGGCCACGAAGCCCTTGAGCTGAAAGACCCCTGTACGAACATGTCGGGGAGCCCCGTCGGATTTAACTTCGACGATCAGTTGATAGTTTGCACCGCCATGAGTGAATGCGACCCTTCCATCGATTTGAAGGTTGTCCGCGATCCTGTGCTGATATTCCACCGACCCTACCTGAATGCTAGGCACAGTACCAAGCAGTTCCTGGACAGCGTCCACGGCAAGATTCTCCTGTTCCCTCATTCTTTCGATGTGTTTCATCTAATGATGAAACTAGCAGATACAGTGAAAAAATCAAGCGATTTCATTAAATTGCTATTGTTCACCATGAGGTGAAAGTACGGAAATCAAAGAAACTTGTTCGCTAGGCTTTGGTGACGAATTGAGGAAACACAGGAGGCAGGGTAGCTTCGTCAGGAGAACCCGGAAGGGCAGCGGCAGGCATTGTTAACGCATTACAAGCTGCGGCGAACTCGAGACATGGGTAGTCAGCCCTCGTTTGAATGCTCGACATGGCGGCTTGGAATCTCGGCTGCAGGCACCACCAACAATGCCTTCCCAGTGCCTCGCAATCGCCCCCGTCAGCGATATCGGACAGACTGAATCGGGCAAGCACTTGAGCGTCACCAGACCGATGGGACAGGAGAAATTCAAGTGCCGCTTCCTTGATGAACGGAGGACGATCCAGACCTCAATGGAGACCACGAGAATAGCCGTTTTCAGTTCCCGGCCTCATCTTGCATCAGCCAATCAGATCGTTCCCCGGCTCACCACGTCGCGGCCGTAGATACACCACTGACAGCCTGTTGCCAGACATGAGCATGGACTTGAGCCGCGGCCGACTTCTTTTCCTCGCTGGTGAACGGCGGCGTAGGCAGACTGGCGTACACCTCGTCGTGAATGAACACCTCGATTTCCGCCTTGGTCTGCTCGTTCTCCCAAGAGCGGTTGAGGTCAGAGAGACGCTCCTCAATATGCGCCAGCAGATTGCGGCTGGCCTGCTTGGCGCGCTCCCGGTCAGCCGCGGAGGCCTGTCGCTGCGCCCAAAACCCGTTTATGGGTCTCCCAGCCGCACGGGTCCGTGCCGAAAGGCTCGGTCTCAGCCGTTCGGGCCGGTGCGGCGAGGCGATATCGTGGTGGTCTTCGACCGGCACCCTTCGGAATGAAAGAGGCTGCCGCTCCGCGAGGCTACGGCCTATCGGCAAGTGGCGGTCGGGCGTTCAGTCTCGCGGGTCGAGCACCGCCAAGATGAAGTTCCAGACGCGGCAAGCAAAGAGAATAGTCCCGACCGCGAAGCCGGCTGCGATCGCCGTCACAACTAGGCTGTAGCAGTAGACAACCTCTTCCCGGCCGGCGACCGTTCTCGTTCAGACTTCAGTTGGCACCACTACCCATACCAATGAGCAAGCCGGAAGGCACCAAGAACCAAGGTCCACCAGAAGCAGGCCGAGGGACGCCGGCGCCCTCGAAGAACACGAGGCTTGCAACTTGAATCACAGGTGGGTGTTGCCGATAACCGCCTCGTACAGATGCCGCGCATCCTTCATCGTTCTTCGTGCGATGTCTGCCATTCTGATAGTCGCCAGGCACACGTACCCGTATCCGGGTGTTAGGCGCGGCCGGGCTGGGCCTGTACCTGGCGTTGGCGGGTGCGATCCAGGAAGCCGCTGCCCAGACGGCGGGCGTGTGTGCCCGAACCCACGCCGCTGCTGCCGTGCCAAGGCCCGCTGCAGCCGGCAGTTGCGGGCCAATCCGAATACATAGTCCAACCCCTCCTGCCCCTCGCACCACGCCATCAGATCCTCCCGGCAGAAACCCGCGTCCCCCCGCACGATCACCCGCACTCGCGGCCACCGCTGCCGGATCTGCCCCACAATCCGCTCCAGCTCCTGCACCGTCCCGTCGGCCGCGTCCCGGTTCGCCGTCCGCAGCCGCCCGCACAGCACGTGCGGACCGCAGGTCACATACAGGGGGAGATAGCAATAGCAGTCGTAGTAGCCGTGGAAGAAGCGCCCCTCCTGCTGGCCGTGCAGCGGGTCATCGGTCGCGTCCACATCCAGCACGATCTCCTCCGGGGCCTTGGGTGGCCGTTCAGGAACAGGTCCACCAGCAGCGCGTCGAGCCGCTGGGTGTCGGCCACGATCCGCTTGTAGCGATCCTGACCCGCCTTTTCGGGGGTGCCCAGCTCCAGTCGGTTGAGGGTGCTGGAACCGGCCAGCGGATGGCCCCGGCCCCGCTCGCGGGCGCGGCGCGCTCCGGTGACGTCGTCGCTGCCCACGGCGAGGGCCAGCAGGCTGTCGTCGCGCAAGCGATCGTGGTCAGAGATGTCCTCATAGCCGAGTACGAGTCCGAACAGGTGCTGGGCGAGCAGGTGCTGGAGAGCATGCTCACAACGGCGCGGATCGCGGTGATCGACGAAGCAGGCAGCCAAACGCTGGGACAGGCCGCTGCACCGGTCGGCGGCCCGCAGCAGGAGGGCACCGCCATCGGAGGACATGCGACCGCCGTCAAAGCGGGCTTGGACTTTGCGGCGGCCGTGATTGGGGAGATCGATCGTGATACAGTGTGTGGGCATGGGGTGTGTTTCCTGATAGCACGTAAATTGCTGATAACAAACATGTTACAACAAATTCATGCCCCATGTCACCCCCATTGGTGAGATATCCGGGCTAGACCAAGGAGGCAGTGACCGACCGCCAAGTAAGAACGTGTGGTTCGCAAAGTCGCTTCTCCGCCGCATGAGACAATGCATCGGTGCGGGTACGCTACTACGATGATCCTAGGAGTGGGCAGCCTCACATCTACGGTCATGACGTGGCTGAAGACGAAGTCGAGGCGGTCTTGAATCGTCCGATGGAAGACCGACCTGGAGAGGAAGGCGTGAGAATCGCGCTCGGGCAAACGCACGCAGGCCGTTATTTGCGAGTCGTATATGTTCCAGACCCCATTCCGAACTCGGTCTTCGTGATCACCGCGTACGAACTCGGACCGAAGGCGAAGCGAGCTCTTCGTCGCAGACGCAAGAGGACACAATGAGCAAGATACACTTCCCAGCCGGTTGGGACGAAAGCAGGATCCAGCAGGTACTCGATCACTACGAGGCACAAGGCGACGAAGAAGCCGTGGTCGAGGACGAGGCCGCATTTGAGAGCACCACTCACACGGCGATCGAAGTTCCAGTAGAGCTCGTTCCAGAAGTCCGGGAGCTGATGGCGAAACACAAGGCCAGCTGATCGAGGACGGCGAACGGTATTGTCAATGAGTTGGCGTTCGTGGGGACACTGTCATCGTGGCAACGTTCGCAAGAAGATGTTGACAAGTAATTGACAAACAGTGGCTTGCTGTCAGTCTCCCAGCCATCCCTCCCGCTTTGATTCCCATCTCTTTACTGAGAAACATTGTCGCGCTGGAGGCACACCTCTGACGCAAGCCCGCGGTCCCGAAGTTCCGCGGGCAGCCATTGCCTGCCCACCAGTCGCCGGATCGTCAGCCCGCCACGGTAGCCCCGATCTGTGTCCGCACCGGCACCGCGTCTCCGCCGGAGGTGGGTAAGAATGGCGTCGGGCTCAGGTCGCTGCGGGCTCCGCGCCGACACGGATGCTCTGCAGATAGCCGTGCTCGTCCAGCTTGCGCAGCCAGCGTGCGGCATTGCGGCCCACGAGTAGTTTGTCGTAGTCGATACCCGGATCGATATACGGGCGGTTGTCCCGCAGCATCGCCACGATCGTGCGCAGCAACTTGTGCGCTGGCGCCAGGATGGCTCGCTTGTAGGGCATCCGCGCCTTGAGCACTTGGTGGTGGCCATGGAACTGCGAGCTCTGGGTGCGCACCGCGCCGTGGGCACACTCGGCCAGCGTCGCCCACAGCGTGGCGTTGCTGCGCCGCAGTCGGCCGGAGCGTCGCTTGCCGGCGCTTTCGTTATTCCCCGGCGCCACGCCGGCCCAGGCGGCCATTTTGGCCGTACTGCCGAATCCGGACAGGTCCGGGCCCAGCTCGACCAGGATCGCACAGGCGCGGCCGCAGACAATCCCCGGCACCGTCTCCAGCAGGCGAATCTGCTCGCCCATCTCTGCCAGGCGCACAAACTGCGGCGATTTTCTAGCAGGGGAAAGGGGCGGAGCGGTTGAGGCCGGGGAGGCTTGTTGCGATCAGCGAGGCAATGCCGCTTTGGAGAGGGTGCTAGCGAGGCGGCTGGGTATAACGATAATCCCGACGTCATCGGCGCGCTGCTGACAGCCGGCGCAGACCTGAACGCTCGCGACCGGCGGGGCACTGCTCCCCTGCGTGAGGCGGCCGAAAATGATAATCCCGAAATCCTCGCCGCGCTGCTGCAGGCAGGCGCTGACCCCAGGGTGCGGGACTCAGCGGGCCAGACTCCGTTGCACTACGGGGCCTGGCACAACCCGAATCCCGTCTACATTTCCGCATTGCTGGATGCATGGGCGGATCTCGAAGCGCGGGATGCAAACGGTATGACACCGCTACATACGGCCGCGATGGCCAACCCCTTTTCTGCCGTGATCGCCATGTTCCTCAAATGTGGGGCCGACCCCAATGCTCGAGACCGCAAAGGGAAGACACCCCTCCATCTCGCAGTCATATGGCCGAGGGGCAAGGGAGATTTTCTGGTCAACACCCTGAAGTCGAATGAGGCCGTGGTGGCTGCGCTCTTGGATGGAGGCGCGGACCCCAACGCCAGAGACAAGGCTGGCAAGACGCCGCTGCACACGGCGGCCGAGAGCAACGAAAACCCTGCCGTCCTTACCGCGCTTCTGGATGCAGGGGGGGATTCCAGGGCGCGGGACGGGCGGAACAGGATCCCGCGGGACTATGTCAAGGACAGCGAAAAGCTCGCGCACTCCAAGGTCTACTGGCTGCACGAGGCACTGCGGGCCAAGCGATACTACGCGGCCTTGCGCCTGATTCGCATCGGCGAGGATGTGGACGAACCCAACGGCTCGGGGGCCATGCCTCTGTGCATCGCCACGCTCGACGAAGAGGCCGGTGCCTTCGATGTGACGCAGGCGCTCCTGCAGCACGGAGCGGATACAGAGGTGGAGTGCGACACCGGCGGGACACCGCTGTACAACGCGTCGATTTCTGGAAACGTGCCCGCTGTGGAGGTCCTCGCTCGTCACGGGGCGGAACTCGGGGCTTCGCTGGACGATGGTCGGATGCTCACGCCCCTTTTCGGGGCCTACTCGATAGGCGATGGCCGGGTAGTCGACTTCCTTGAGTCGCGCGGACAGCGGATCAGCGATGAAGCGAAGCGATTGGCGACGTCGTTCCGGAACGGAAAGTCGCACATTGATGCCGAGATGGACGCGATTCCCCGTGAGGGCCTGTCGCAGGCGGAACGGGACCAGCTGTATTGGGAGGCACGCTGGAAGGCGCTGGCGAGACTGGCAGGCGATGCGTCCAGTGAGACGGAGAAGCAGTTGATGCGCCTCACGGCCGAAAAGCTGCTCGCAATACCCTATGCCTCGAAACCCGTCGACATGACGCATGAAGAGTGGTCGGAGCCGGTCATCGACAAAGCATTTGAGGCGGCCCGAGAAGAACTCTCCAGGAGGTAGGAAGATCTTGTCGGGACGTCCGATCGGAACAGTGTGAATCGGGATATCGATTGGCATCGCCCGATGCATCTTCGAATTCGCGGCGCCGAAGTCAGACCGTCACGCGAGCCACGATTCCATTCCAGACGGCACCTCTCCTTGAGTCGACCCGCAACGGGAGGCACCGTACGCTCGACGTCTTTTCTGCACTGGTGTTCAGTTTCGCCCCAGTTGGCCTGTCGGAACACCCGGCCAGGACCGGTGCCTTGCCGCATCGCTGCCGCCCAGGTTGAGTTCTACCAGGTCGCCCCGACCCAATGCATTGAGAATGCCCGGGCGGTAAGTGGTGACCACCACGAGCGCCGGTAGAGCAAAGACGGCAAACCAATCGAGGTAGGGAAAACCGATATTGCGGAGAGCTGGAAACGGGGCAGCGACGAATCTGAATGCCAGGAACGTTCCGAATGCTATTCTTGCCGCGAGCTGCAACTTGGCTGACATCAGCGCCCAGGGCCTAGGATAACCCGGGAAGGTGCCGGCTGTAGCGGTCCGGCCGTCCGGCATAGCGGACCGCTACGCCTTGACGGCGGTGTTGCATCGGGAGCCGGGCGGCTGGCTGCCGCCAAGCCAGCGAGTCCAGACGGTCCTGCCGCACCGGCCGACTCGGGCAACCCAAGCCGTCTTCCCAGCGCCATCCGTCCGAGCCCGGGCAGCGGTCGTAGTACAGCTTCCGCTTCGTCGTCCGCGTCGAACAGCGGTAGTAGGCATAACCGCAACGCCGACACGCCAGCATGCCCAGCAACAGGGGCGGCTCCTTCGTCCGCCGCGTCGCATGCCGCTTGTTTGCCTGCAGCTGCTCTCGGACTTGCTCGAACTGCTCCGCGCTGACCAAGGCCGGCACCGGGATCTCGATCCACTCCTCGCGCGGACGCTCGAGCCCGCTCACCTGCTGGTTCGCGAACTTCCCCGGCCCCGCAAGGGTCGCGTGGCCCTCTGCCTCCGACCCGTCCCCGTCTTGCCGTAAATCGCCCTCCCGCGGCAGGCCGGATTGCGCAGAATGGCTCCAATCACCGAGCGGTCCCAGCACTGCTTCCCCGTGCGAGTCCGAATCCCTGGCTCCGTCAGGTTGCGCGCAATCGCTCCGATGCTGCACTGGTCCCGCGGAAAGCTGTCAGACACTTGGCGCACCACCTCGGCCTCCCCCGCCAGGATCTCGTAGCACGGCTCGGCCCCGCGCCACGCTTCACGTAGCGGTATCCGTAGGGCGCTCCCGAGAACACGCTCCGAGACCCGTTCCGCGCCTTGATCCCCTTGCCACCCCAGGATCGCTCGTACTCGGCAATCATGCCCCGCACCTGGACCAGCAGACGCTCCTGCGGAGTCTCCGCCGACGGCGACTCCACGAACTCGCACGCCACCCCGCAGCGCGCCAACTCCTCCAACAGCAGCACCTGCTAGGCGTACTTCCGGCTGAGAGGGTTCGGTCGCCAAGCGTCAAGGTGACAGGATTCTGCCAAGGTGGCTCGCCCCTTGCCTGGCGACCGTGAAATCCGACAGAAAGGCAGATCCTTGAACGAAGCGATTCAGGGACTCTGCGATCGCCGCAGTACCTCGATGCACTGCGGGGGCCAGCCCCCACCGGCCGGCAACTTCGCGATCACGACTCACCGTGCTGCATGGGTCGTCTCGCCAAGACATGCCGGGAAACGATTCCGGGCGGTTCGGCGTACATCACATACGGCAGGGCTGTACATGGATCTGTACCGGAATCCCCGGAAGTGCGTGGTGGCGGCGCGTGTGGCCAGCCTTGCCATTGGTGCCCTCGCTCTCGCCACTCCTACGTTGGGGACTAGACCGCACTGCTCGGGGTGGAACGGACCGGGATTCTTCGTGGAGGCGGGAGTTGCAGACGTGGTCCGCTGCCTCGACCTCGGGAAGAGCCTGACGGATCGCGACTACCTCGGCTCGACCCCCTTGCATAACGCGGCGGCGTACAGCGGGCCGGCGCAGGTCCGGGCGCTGCTCGACAGGGGCGCGGAACTGTTCGCCCTGGATCCCGAAGGCCGGACGCCCCTCCACCTGGCGGCAGAGAAGCAGGGCCTCCCAGAGACCGTCACGACGCTCCTCGACGCCGGGGCGCAGGTGGATGCGCGAGACGAGAGCGGTCGGACGCCGCTGCATGCGGCCGCCCGCAAGGGCACCCTGGCAAGCGTCAGGGTCTTGCTCCATGCCGGAGCGGCCCTCGATGCGCGGGACCACCGCGGCGCGACACCCCTCCACGCGGCGGCCGGCCACGAAGCACCGGCGAACACCGTCGAACTCCTCCGCGCCGGAGCGGCTCCGGACGCACGGGACGAATGGGGCAGGACGGCCCTCCACACCGCCGCGAGCAACGGCAGGTCCTCCGCCAGCATCAAGCCGCTGCTTGATGCTGGCGCGCAAGTCGACGCACGCGAAGAGCTGCATGGCGAAACGCCGCTACACGCAGCGGCGCACCTGGGCACGCCAGCCGGGATCGCCGTCCTGCTCGAGGCCGGCGCGGAAGTGACCGCGGAGGATCATCTCGGTTGCACGCCCATGCACTCCGCCGTCCAGTACCGCCCCGAAAACGTTGCCGCCCTGGCCGCGGCGGGAGCGGACCCGAACGCACGCGACAGTTCCGGCCGCACGCCGCTCCATGACGCCGCGGGGCAGGGGAACCCGGAGACGATCGCGGCGCTCGTCGCGGTCGGCGCGGACCTCGAGACCCGCGATTTCCGGCTGGGCTGGACCCCGTTGCGCGAAGCCGCGGAACGGAGCAAGCCGGAGAACAAGACCGCTCTCCTCAAGGCCGGCGCGAATCCGGCGACGGTCCCCCTGGGAGAGCCGGACCTGCCCCTGCTGGAGCGGATCCGGGCGGCAACCCGATCGCGTCCGGCCGGCCCGCCGGAGCCGGCCCCGACGGAATGCTCGCGATGGAACCGGACCGCCTTCTTCTTGCAGGCGGCGCCCGCGGACGTGGCACGCTGCATCGGCGAGGGCAGCCCCCTCTCCGAGGGACCCCAAGGCAGGACACCGCTGCACTGGGCGGCGAGAGCCGGTCGCCCGGACCACGTCGCGGCCCTTCTCGATGCCGGCGCCGACATCGAGGCGCGAGATCGATGGGGCCGGACTCCCCTCCATTTCGCGGCGTCAAATGCAGCCGGGGCGGCGTTCGACCGAGGCCTCGCTGCCGCCGGCACGATCCGCAGGCTGCAGGCTGCCTACCTCACGGTGTCGACCATCGCGGTCCTGCTCAAGGCGGGCGCGGACCTGCACGCGAGGGACGAAGACGGCGACACCCCGCTCCAAGCCGCCGCCCGGGGCGGCTGGCCGGAGTATATCGCCGCGCTGGTGGATGCGGGGGCTGATCTCGGAGCGCGAAGTGATCTCGCCCGGACTCCCCTCCACAGGGTCGTCATAGACGAGTGGGTGTCCAAGGACTCAGTCTCTTACGCGAAGCCGAGCATCTTCGGTGCGGATGTGGATTCCAGGGACAGGCAGACAGCGCGGCGGCTGGCGAATATCGCTGCTCTGCTCGATGCCGGCGCGGACGTCGGGGCACGCGACAAGGACGGGTGGACGCCCCTGCACGCCGCAGCAGTGAGCGGCACTCCGGCGTATTCCGCGGCCATGGTCGAGGGCGGGGCGGACATCCACGCCGGCGACGACGCGGGCGACACTCCGCTGCATCTGGCGGCGATGACGCCGACGATGGGGAACATCGCCGCGGTCCTCGCGGCAGGGGCTGACATCGACGCCAGCAACAATGACGGGCGCACGGCCCTGCACGCGGCCGCGATGTACGGGACGGAGCACATTGCGAGCCTTCTCCGGGCGGGAGCCGCCCCGGATGCCCGAGGCCGGTTCGGCAACACTCCGCTGCATCTTGCCGCGGCATTCGGGACGCCCGAGGGGGTCGCGCTGCTCCTGGAGGCCGGCGCGGATGTGAATGGCGAGGACAACCACGGGCAGACGCCCGTGTATGACGCCGCAACCTATGGCTCTCCGGAGACCGTTTCCGCGCTGATTGCCGCCGGAGCCGATCTGGCAACGCGGGACGTGTCCGGCAGCTCGCCGTTGCATGCCGCGGCGGACGGTGACGAGCCGCGAAACGTCGCGCTCCTGCTCGAAATGGGACTGGATCCCAAAGCTGGGGACCGAGCAGGCAAGACCCCCCTGCACGAGGCTGCGGCATCGGGCAAGCCTGAGAGCATCGTCCTGCTTGTCGAGGCTGGAGCCTCTGTGGACGCGAGGGACCATGGGGGCCGACCTCCGTTGCACCTAGCAGCCAGGTACGGTTCGGCAGAGAATATCGTGGCACTCCTGGATGCGGGCGCGGATCCGGCAATCAATGACCGGGACGGCAAGTCCGCGTGGGACCACGCGCAGAGCCGGAGGCGGATGCTGGACGCGGAAACCTCCCGGCGGCTGGATCCGAGCGGTGGTGACGTCCCTGCGGGCCGCTAGGCGATGGCCTGCCTGACCGCAGAATACGGTTACTCCGCTGCAGCGTCGATGAAGTGGCCGCGTCAGAACATGTGCTGACAGATGGACTACCGCGTCAGAATTCGGTTGGGGATTGTGAAATCGTTGATATAGATGTAGTTAGACGAATTCAAGTTCTGCATACTGTGCCATTTTTCCAGTACGGAACTGCTGTCTGACCCCGATTTCGGGCTAATCCCCTTCCGTCAGCCTTGATCCGCCGGCCCAGATTGTCAGGGTATAGACTCGATTGCCAATATGTGTGTATACTAGGACATCATGCCCGCCCGGTCCCCTGACCTGCTCGTCCCGCTGCTGGCTTCCAACTCCCCCGTCACGCTCGATCAGCTCCAGCAAGCCCTCGGCCCTGTCTCCCGCCGCACCACCTTCCGCTACCTGCGCCAGGTCCGCCACCTGCGCAGCTACAACCACAACGGCCGCTTCTACACCGACCGCGACCCCGCCCGCTTCGACCGCTTCGGCCTGCTCTCCCTCGGCGACGTCCACTTCTCCCGCGACGGTTCGCTCCCCGCCACCGTCCGGCGCCTGCTCGACGAATCCGAGGACGGCTGCACTGACAGGGAACTCCGCGCCCTGCTGCACGTGCCCGTGCACCCCTTCCTGCTCGCCGCCGTGCGCCAGGACCGCGCCCGCCGCGAGCGCCTCGGCGGCGTGTATGTCTATCTCCGCAACGGACCCGCCGGCGACCGGCAGCTGCAGGCTCGCCTAGCCCGCCTGGCCGCCAGCGGCGAGGCCGCTCCGGACGCCACGCTGGAACCGGAACTGATCATCGCGGTGCTGCTGGTGCTGGTCCGTTATCCCGGGTCCCGGCCGACGGCGGTGGCCCGGCGCCTGCAAGGCCGCTCCCCGCCCATCGGGCGGGCGCAGGTGCAGGCCGTGTTCGATCGCTTCGAGCTCGCCGGGAGCGGCCAAAAAGGGGGGTCTACTCGCAGCTGACACTGTTGCTGGAACAGGCCCGCGAGGCGGGCTGGACCGGCGCGAGGATCGCCCGCGCCACGCTCGCCGGCGGGTCGCCGCCACGCGTCGATTTCGTCGCCGAGCAGGGCCACTGCCGGCGCTGCGGCCGGGTCCTGAGCCAGCAGAAGAGCCAGACCCGGGTGGTGGCCACGCTGGCGGCCGGCACGTTCCTGGCGCGCGAGATCCGCAAGCACTGCCGCGCCTGCCGGTCCGAGCCGGCCGCCGTCTGCCGGCAACTGGCCGGTCTGGCCCCGCCCGGCCAGCGCTACGGCTACGACCTGCTCGTGTGGGTCGGGCTGGCCCGCTATCACCGCCACCTCCAGCGCGAGGAGATCCGCGCTGCCCTGGACCGCCAGGGCATCCACCTCTCGTCCGGTTCCGTCTCCGCGCTGTGCGATCGCTTCCTGGCGGCGCTGGAAGCGCTGCACTGGCAGCGGGCCCCGGCCCTGCGCGCTGGCATGCCCCATGGCTATGCCCTGCACATCGATGCCACCGGCGACAAGGGCAAGGGCGGCACGTTCCGCTGCCTGGACGGCTGGACCGGCTGGGTCCTGCACGCGGTGCGGATCGGTTCGGAGAACGAGCGCGAACTGCGCCCGGCCGTCGAGCGCACCCTGGCCGCCTTCGGCGATCCGGTCGCGGTCATGCGCGACCTGGGCGGGGCCGGTGCCAAAGCGGTCGCGGACTGCCGCCAGCGGGGCATCCCCGATCTGCTGTGCCAGTACCATTTCCTGGCGGCCGTCGGCCACCAGCTGCTCGATGACAGCTACGCCCTGCTGCGCACCCAGATCACCCGCAGCAAGGTGCGCGCTCGTTTGCGGGAGCTGCTGCGAACGGCCCGCTCGGCCGCGGGCGTGCGCGCGGATCTGCCGGCCCTGCTGCTCTGGATCCTGGAGGGCGAGGGCCGCAAGGACCTGCCCTATCCCTTCTCCCTGCCGCACCGCGACTTCCACCTCCGTGGCGCGCAATTCCCCGCGGAGCGCGACCGCCGACTGCCCCGGCCGCGCACCCGGGCCGAACTCCGCGTGCTGCGGCTGGCGGCCGAGGCCTTGGCCGACTACCAGCGGCTGGACCGGCCGGGCTGGGCCGCCGACCGCCTCCAGCGCGGCTGGGCCGTGTTCTGCCAATTGCGCGCCCTGCTGCGCCTGTCCGACGAGGAACTGCCGGGCGGGCCGCGCCCGCCATCCTCCGCCCCGCTCGGCCCGGCGGCGGCCGCCGCCCGGCTGCGCGCCATCGCCGCCGACCTGCAGCGCTACCACCAGGACCTGCGCCAGCGGGTCCGGACGCCGGCTGCCGACGGGCCCGGATCGTTCCAGCCCGACTCGATCGTCCTCCGCTATCTGGACCGCTACGGCGACGGCCTCACCGGCCATCCCGTGGTCCGCGACCAAGCCGGACGGGCGGTGGCGGTCGTCGACCGCACCAACAATGTCATCGAGCAGTCCTTCGCCATCACCAAGCAGGGCCTGCGCCGCCGCCTGGGCCGCGCTCAACTGGGGCGCGACCTGGAGGACCAGCCGGCCCAAGCCGCCCTGGCCGCGAACCTGCGGCATCCCGACTACGTCCGCATCCTGTGCGGCACGCTCGACCAATTGCCCCGGGCCTTCGCCGAACTGGACCGCCACCAGCCCACCCGCCCCCCGCGCTTGCAGCGCCACAACCGGGATGCGGAACTGCGCCGACGGAACCGGGCGTGGGCCGACGACGCCCGACATTGCCCGCCCCCGAACTCACCCAACTACCCACAGGCGCACCCAGAACTACACGTATCCAACTGAATTCTGACGCGGTAGCAGATGGACTGGCCGTGGAGTCCAGGCAGTCACGAGTCTTGCCCTGGCCGATGCCGAGGGAATCCA